>NZ_LT575473.1 GCF_900086655.1 Paenibacillus tuaregi
ATGGAGCGGACGACGGGAATCGAACCCGCGACCCTCGCCTTGGCAAGGCGATGCTCTACCGCTGAGCCACGTCCGCATATCTGGTGCGCGTGGAGGGACTTGAACCCCCACGTCAAAGACGCTAGATCCTAAGTCTAGTGCGTCTGCCAATTCCGCCACACGCGCACATGTCTTGCATACCTACCCTTTAATACAGGGTAAATGGTGAGCCATGAAGGACTCGAACCTTCGACACCCTGATTAAAAGTCAGGTGCTCTACCAACTGAGCTAATGGCTCAAATGTTTACCATAACCCACGAAAAGTAATGGGAATCTGAATCAAAACATTCACTTCACTTTTTGGGGTAATAATGGCTGGGGATATAGGATTCGAACCTATGCATGACGGAGTCAAAGTCCGTTGCCTTACCGCTTGGCTAATCCCCATTACTTCTAAAGGACAAGTTGTCCATGTAATGACAATATGGTGGAGGCTGAGGGGATCGAACCCCCGACCCTCTGCTTGTAAGGCAGATGCTCTCCCAGCTGAGCTAAGCCTCCATATGTATAAGTCTTCCACTAAGGAACTGTTCTATGCAGAACATTTATGAAAGTGGTGACCCGTAGGGGATACTCATTCTACGAATGAGACTACGATGCCGAAGCTAACGAAGCTATTGCTCCGACGAACCCTAATGGGTTCTCATCCCCACTTGAAGCTGTTTAATGAAAGTGGTGACCCGTAGGGGATTCGAACCCCTGTTACCTCCGTGAAAGGGAGGTGTCTTAACCCCTTGACCAACGGGCCTTATCTTTACTTATGTACTTATTACATGAAGTAAAATAAATGGAGCTCTCAACCGGGATCGAACCGGTGACCTCATCCTTACCATGGATGCACTCTACCTACTGAGCTATGAGAGCATGGCTCCCCGAACAGGACTCGAACCTGTGACAACTCGATTAACAGTCGAGTGCTCTACCAACTGAGCTATCAGGGAATATGTATGCTTGGCGGCGTCCTACTCTCCCAGGACCCTGCGGTCCAAGTACCATCGGCGCTGGAGGGCTTAACGGTCGTGTTCGGGATGGGTACGCGTGGAACCCCTCCGCCATCGCCACCAAACGGGATTTTCCGAGTCATTGCTCTCTGAGTTATCTCAGGTGAATCTCTGACTTCAGAAAAACTAATTCAGGTTTCAGCATCGCCAAATGCTGAAAGCTAGTTCCTTCTAACCGAAGGCTTGCTTCGGAATAGAAATGAGGTTTGCTCCCTGAAAACTAGATACGAAACGAACTTGC
>NZ_LT575474.1 GCF_900086655.1 Paenibacillus tuaregi
GATAATCACGTGCCAGCAAGCAAAATTGCGATCGGAGCTGCTTTCTACGCTCACAAATGGACAGACGTAGAAGCAGACGGAGAGAATATTCTTGATCAGAAAGCCAAGGGCAGCGAGGAAACGCCAACGTACAACGATATTCTTACGAAATATAACGAAGAGCATGGATTTATCCGTCATTGGGATGAAGCAGCCAAGGCGCCTTACCTGTACAACCCGACCACTAAGGAATTTCTGTCTTATGACGATCCACAGTCCATAACGGAAAAAGGAAAATATGTACTGGATAAGAAGCTTGGCGGCGTATTGTTCTGGGAGTACAGCCAGGATAAGACGGGGGCCCTGCTGGAAGCTCTGAATAACGGACTCCAGGGTAAACCGTACGAAGTGGATAATACAGTACCTGATGCTCCAAAAGTGGTTAACGTGACAGAAGGAACAACATACACCTCTGGTGTACTGCCGAACTGGACCGATGGTAAGGGAACCTACAGCTCGGCTGTATTGAACGGTAAACCATATATTAAAGGCACAGGCATTAATGAAGCGGGTGACTATACTCTGGTTGTCACTGCGACTCATGGCAAGAGCTTTAAGACTTCAAGCACAACGGTTAAATTCAAGATTGATCCAGCTCTGCGGATCATTGGATATGTACCCGGCTGGGTAGACTGGTCTGATGCGAATACGGTAGATGTAGCCAAAATGACACACCTGAACTACGCATTTAACCATATTGATAAAGATCACAAGCTCATTCCATTCCAAGGAAACTACCATGATGATCAGAACTATGCCTATTTAAGCAGTCTGAAGTCCAAGAACCCCAATTTGAAGATTCTGAATTCTGTTGGAGGATGGGGCGCAGATGGGTTCTCGGATGCGGCAGCGACACCAGCAGCCCGGGAGACTTTTGTCAACAGTGTGATCGAGCATATCAAGAAATACAATCTGGACGGAGTGGACCTCGACTGGGAGTATCCAACACAAACGGCGGGTGATCTGATTAAGGCAAGCCCAGAGGATAAGGAGAACTTCACACTTCTTCTTCAAATGGTTCGTGAGAGGCTGAACAAGTTGGGCCTTGAGAACAACAAATATTATGAGCTGACCATTTGTGCGGCTACCGCATCGGACTATCCGAAGTGGGTCGAGCTGGATAAGATCATTCCGCTCCTGGACAGCCTGAACATCATGACATATGACTTGGCAGGTGGATGGGTGCAGAAAACTGCTCACCACACAAATCTTTATGCAGGTAGAAGCGTGGATTCAACGGTGCAGATGTTCTTCGATAATCACGTGCCAGCAAGCAAAATTGCGATCGGAGCTGCTTTCTACGCTCACAAATGGACAGACGTAGAAGCAGACGGAGAGAATATTCTTGATCAGAAAGCCAAGGGCAGCGAGGAAACGCCAACGTAC
>NZ_LT575475.1 GCF_900086655.1 Paenibacillus tuaregi
ATCAGGAACCGGAAAAAGGTTCGTAATGGATTACGCGGCGGTTTGCTTGCAGGGGATCATCATTATCGTAGGTTGTGTGATATATGCCGCGATCATGTCAGAAGTTACCTTTGGAGGGTTTACTGGCGGGGGAGACATTGAGCTTTGGAAAGGAATGTTATCTTGTTTAGCGCTGCTGCTTGTAGTTATTAAATCGGGGGCTTGGGCTAGAAAACTGACGGGAGCCTGATATTTAGGCTCTAACGTATACAAATAAATAAGTCGCAGCCTATAAGTAGCTTAATTTTGTATAGAAAAAGTGAGCCGGCCACTGTCCAGGAGATCCAATTTTGTATACAGGTTGGCCGCGCTCCGATCTTTCAGAAGGGAGACCAATATGATAGAAATTCGCATTCCAAAAGAAATCAGAACGTATAAGGAGAAGCTTTTCTTCGGCCTTAATTTGCGCCAATTGGTCTGTACGTTAATTGCGATTGTTGTTAATGTTCCTCTTTATTGGTTTGGCCGGGATATCGTGGGGCCGGATACAGCAAGTTGGATAGTTATTTTTATAGCCATGCCGCTGTTTATGATCGGGTACTTTTCCTACAACGGGATGACATTTGAACAGTTTATCAAGTCGGTCATTCAACAGGAAATCATATATCCGCAAAAGCGGAAATACGTAACTGTAAATTTGTTTGAAGTATTGTCCAATACGAAGGAAAAGGAAAAGGGGGAGAGTGGCCGTGCTGTTCAAAAGAAAAAAAGAAGCAAAAAAGAAGGTTAGGATTCCGAAAAGCACACAACAATCTATTCCCTACCAACGTGCATATGAGGATGGAATTTTACAACATGGAAAGAACCGATACTCTAAAACCTTCTCTTTTCGGGATATCAATTACCAAGTTGGAAAGCAGGAGGACCAGGAAGAAGTCTTTGCAAAATACTGTGAATTCCTGAATTTCTTTGATAACTCAATTGATCTTCAAGTTACTATTGTGAATAAAAATTTTGACAAAGCGGATTTTGAAGAAAAGCTTATCGTTAAGAGCAGGGAAGATGAACTTGAACCTTTCCGGGCTGAATACAATGCCATGCTTAAAAAGAAAATCATTGGTGGAAAGAATGAGATCAAGAAAGAGAAGTTTATTACTATCTCCCTTGAATCAGCGAATGTTGAGGAAGCAAGAAACTCCTTTGTACGAATGGAAAGCGAAACGCAGAACGTATTTAAGCGGATGGGAAGTTCTATTTTAGGGCTAGATTTGGACCAACGATTGGAATTGCTTCACGATATTTACAGAATGGGACAGGAAGGGCATTTTCGCTATGATCCGGCCGAACACGGCCGAAAGGGTTTGGGAACAAAAGATTTGATTGCACCAGATGGGCTGACCTTTAAACGCGATCACATGATCATTGGTGATAAATTCGCAAGAGCTATTTATATAAAGGACCTTCCGACTTTTTTAAATGACAAGTTCCTGAGTGACATATCTGACTTCTCTTTCAATGTTATGTTGAGCATGAATATCAAGTCGGTGGACTCCTACAAGGCTCTAAGGATCGTTAAAAAGCAGATTACGGGCATGGAAGCCAACAAGATCGAGTATCAGAAGCGAAGCTTGAAAAACGGTTATCTGGAAGCATTCATACCACATGAATTAAAACATTCGTTGGAAGAAGCTAAGGAACTCCTGGATGACCTCATTAATAAAAATCAAAAGATGTTTTTGACGAACATTGTTATCGTACACTTTGCCGATGATCTCGACAGTTTGAATAAAGACGGTAAAGAAATTGTTGCGATTGCTAACAAGTTTCTCTGCCAAGTAGGGACGCTCCATTATCAGCAGGAAGATTCCCTGAACTCATGTATTCCTTATGGTCTAAATTTAATTAAGGCATCGAGGACTTTGACAACCGAGAGCACGGCCATCTTTATGCCGTTCACCAATCAGGAGCTTTTTCAGGAAAACGGGATGTATTACGGCCTGAATGCCGTTTCCAGAAATCTTATCATGTTCAATCGTCTGAGTTTAAAGAACCCCAATGGTTTTATTTTGGGAACGCCGGGATCGGGTAAGTCGTTCGCGGCAAAGCGTGAAATGATCAATGTACTTCTTAATACGGATGATGATGTAATTATTATTGACCCGGAGCGAGAATATACAAGGCTCGTAAGCAATTTTAAAGGCGAGGTCATCCATATCTCTGCCGGATCAAAAAATTATATCAATCCTCTGGATATGACAATGGACTATGCGGACGAAGACGATCCACTTCTGCTGAAATCGGATTTTATTTTGTCTCTTTGCGAAGTTATTGTCGGTGGCCGTTATGGTCTTACGCCGCGGGAAAAGTCTATTATTGACCGTTGCTTGAAGCTCACTTATCACGATTATTTACAGACTTTCGATCCTAAAGATGTACCGACACTTTACAACTTCTATGAGCAGTTAAAAGCGCAAGACGACGACGAGGCTACACAGTTGGCTACAGCGTTAGAATTATACGTTAAAGGCAATTTGTCTGTATTCTCCAATAAAACGAATATCAACATTAATAACCGATTTGTTTGCTTCGACATTAAGGACTTGGGGAAGCAGCTTAAGACGATGGGAATGCTTATTGTTCTTGACCAAGTATGGAACCGTATCACCTTGAATCGTAGCAAGGGTAAGCGCACATGGATTTATATGGACGAAATTTATCTGCTTTTTGCCAATGAGTATTCGGCCAACTTCCTTTTTGAGCTTTATAAGCGGGCTAGAAAATGGGGTGGTGTACCAACGGGGATTACTCAGAACGTCGAGGACCTTCTCAAATCGGAGCTTGCCCGGAGGATGCTTTCTAATTCAGACTTCCTCATGATGCTGAACCAGGCTCCATCAGACCGTAACGAGCTTGCGGAACTGCTTAATATATCGGACACTCAATTATCTTACGTGACAAATGCAGACAGCGGCCAAGGGCTATTATTTGTAGGGAACGGGATTATTCCTTTCAAAGATGAATTCCCGAGGAACACGAAATTATACAACATGATGACTACGAAAGTAGAAGAAGTGACCGAGGTAACGAGAGCCAAGGAGAAGCTTGCATGAAGAAAATTTATGTAAAGGCTAACCTTAAACGCAATCTGAAATTGAATCGGATCACTTCTGCGATTCCCTCCGATGCTACAGGAGGGATTCGCGTTAGATTTAGGGAGAATTTAAAGGCGCGTCTTAAACAGGTTCCCAAGCAAACTACGCAATCTTTAATTAGAACAGTAGATCCGTACCATGCCGAAGAGATTGATTCCGGGGTTGATTCTCTCCTTACAACCAAAAAAGCAGTAGATCAGACGAAATCGCATTATAAACGGGCGAAAAAGGCGGTGCATACAGCCCATCGCCTGAAAACAAAGGTTTCTGCAAGAAAGAGTGGAAGAACACGTCCCATTTATGCCGCAAAGAAAATTAAAGGAATGCAGACAACAAATGCTGGCGGTGTAGCTCAGGTCAACAAACTAAAAACTTTGAACAGCAAGTTTGTCCCAAGAAACAAATATGCTTTCAAAATCAAAAGTGGAATCAAAAAAACGTTCTCCTCTAAAGCCTTAAAGAGAGTAGCAGCACAAGCAATGAAGAAAATGGCAATGGCAGTAGTCACGAACCCGAAAGTAATGGTCATAGGTGCTATTGTCGGCTTAGTTTTTTTCTTGCTCTTGTCTGTTACAAGCAGCTTAGGCGGTTCGGCCAGTTCGGCCGGATCATTCTTTATGACTGATTCAGATACAGCGAAGAAATACAAGGATGTTGTAGAGGAATTAAATGATGCCTTTACCCAAAAAATTGAATCATACAGAAGCAGTGGTTATGACGATGTGCGAATAGATTACATGAACGAAGAAGGAATGCTCCGGGTTAGTTGGGTTGAAATTTTCGCGATTGTGGCCGTTAAGTTCGAGCAAGACTTAACCTTTACGGATAAACATGAATCGTACATGACTTCGCTTTTTGATCAATTCAATAAAATCCAAACAAAGACTGAGACATATACGGTTTCTGTGTGTTCCTCCAATGAGGAAGGGGAAACTTCATGTCACGATGAAACTCGTACACGCTTAATAGTTCAGGTTTATATGTACGATATGGAAGATATCTTTGTCAAGATCGGATTTAATGAGGAACAACGAGAATGGGCTAGACGATTGGTTACTTCCGGCGCTATTCAGGAACAGTTTCCTGAGCTTGCAGGTAACTTTGGAGGTGGGGGCGAACCCGGGCCGGGTGGGGGCTTAACTCCTGAAGAACAAGCCGAAATCATAAAAAATATAGGTGGAGATATTAATAAGGCAAGGAAGCAGCTTATCGAAACGGCCATCACTTTAGAAGGGAAGGTAAAGTATTTTTGGGGTGGAAAAAGCGGTCCTGGATGGAATAGTAAGTGGGGTACGCCAGTTATGGTAACTGCCCCCGGAGATAACACCACAGGCACATTACAGCCATATGGCCTTGATTGTAGTGGGTTTATAGATTGGGCCTTTAAAACGGCTGGATTAGGGACTTCGTTTTCAGCAGGAGGAACCTCTTACCAATGGGGCAAAACATACTCTATTAGTAAAGACGAAATGATACCCGGCGATTTGATATTTAAAAATATACCGGGTCAAGGTGGGGTCAATCATATCGGGATTTTTATCGGGAAAGATTCAAAGGGGAATTATTTATATGTTCATTGTGCGGGTAGTACCGGAGTTGTCATAAACAGCTATAAGGGATTTAAGTACCCGAGACGACCATTATTGTTTAAGTGAGGTGATTTATGATGAAACGAAAGATCATTGCTTTTTTTGTTGTCATCGCGTTTTTGGGATTGACCGGGATTAGCCAAATAACACATGCGGAAGAAGCAGTTAACCCTCCAGCGGGTTCACCTTCCCAACAGAAAAAATTGAATGTTGAGTTTTCAGCCCAAGTCCCGAAGGGATTTGAAAGTACCATTCTTATTAATTTGATGTCTGATGCAAAGGAAAACAGCATGGTGCGGCTGGATAAGATAAACCAATATTTGAACCAAAGAGAAGTAAAGCCCGGAAACTATAAAGTCGATTTTATAAACATCGTTGGTGAGAATGCAAATAATTATGATATCAAGGCTCCCGAGCAAATCAATGTGCCTGAGAACACGACTTCAAGCATACCTTTTAAATTGGAGATTGCATTAAAACCGAATTCTACTAAAGCTGTCCCTGATGAAGAAACATTTATAAAGAAGATGGACCAATCGCTCTCCCCTAAATCAGATCGTCCTTCGATAAAAGAACCGGAGGTAAAGGAAACAATCGTTGCCCCTACGAAAGAAGAACGTTCGCAACCTGCTTTACCTTTCAATGTCGTTATTAGCGGTTTGGTTATCGTGGTTTTGGTGCTTCTAATCTTTCTATATAAACAGAACAGCTATAAGCATGATTATTATGATTGCTAGGAGGTTTTGTTGATGATGGATGAAGAAAAAAAATTATTGAAGCTACTAGAAAGAGAAGAATCGTTGATTAAGAAAAAAGAGAAAATCGAGGAAGAACTTAAGAGGGTTTCCAAACAAATTAAGGATACCGAGCATCAAATTAAGGTTAAGAACATCGAAGACACCATTGTGATTCTAAATGATCACGGAATTAATCTCAAAGACGTAATCAAGGAAATCCAGAAGGGTACTTTTAACCATTTGAAACAACAGCAACCAGTACCACAGGATTCAGTTGAACAAGAGAGACAACCGATTCCATTAGCTGAATAGATCGTATACATTTTTGAAGCAGCAGTTCCCCTGATCCGGGAAGCTGCTCTTTTTCTATGTATACAAAATCGACTTCCGGATCTCACTGGTGATGAACTTTTTGTATACAAAAAAACGAGCTGCAGCAGCTCGCCAGGTTTGATTTTGTATACAGTTTATGGAGTGAACATTTCCTTTAAAACCCGGAAGGCTCGCTGTTGATCGGCGACACTCTGATTTTTCAATAAAAGAACACAGTCCCAGATCGCTTCATAATCCTTCAATTGTTCAAATTGATCGCCCGTAAAGAAGGCATAGATACTCACGTCTAGCGCAGCAGCTATCCTTTCGAGAGTCAAAAGCTGGACGTTTTGCTCTCCTCGTTCCAAGCGGCCAATATAAGTTCCTGATGTATCAATAGCTTCTGCAAGTTGCTCCTGCGTTAAGTTTTGTTTTAAACGATAATGTCGGATTTTGTCCCCGAGTGCTTTACCTATTTCCATCAGATACACCTCAATAAAAGTTTAGGTTAAAGACTCGAAGCTTGGCAGGTTATTGAAAGTTCGTTTTACATAGTCTGTATTGAACTTATAAGTTCAGTAAGATATAATTTCCATAGATAGAATGTGCTTACTTTTTGTAAAGGGGTGTATGAATCTGTCGAAAAAAGTTCAGTTTGAATATGAATATTACACCAGTTCATATGTTCCCGAGCCGATCCCAAAAGTTGTAAAGTTAATTTGGAAGGTAGGTGCTGTGATCGAGGAATGCTTTTATATTGGCGTATTAATGACTGGCTTCCTTGGATACATCTGCTGGGGCACTATGATTCTTAGATTCTGTTAATTAGTGTTCACGTTTATTCGGAGCAATATACTAATTGAGTTCATTCAGTATGTTGTGTGTTGCAATAACAAAAAAACACCATCATAATAGGAACATATATTCCTATTTTGGAGGTGTTTTTCTTGGAAAAGATTAATTTGTGGAGTAGTAAATTCATTTTGCCTGAACACCGGGAAGCAATGATTGCATACGATCGAGAAAGCCGTCGTAAGATTAAACCGAATTTGGACGAGCAAGAGAAAACTGCAATTGAACAACAGCTTCATGCTTCTTTTTATTCTCGGACTCCCATTTGTTTAAAGGTTTTTGGTGATTATGAGGATCGTTATGTACAGGGTGTAGTCATACATATGGAGCCGCGGTTGGATTACGTCAAAGTTGCGCTCGATAATGAAAGTTGGGAACTGATTCCGTTTTCTGCCATACTAGGTGTCGAATAAACAGTAAAACAACACGCTAAACCCGAACGTTTAAACGATGGCCATAGAACCGGTAGAGGAATAAAACCGAACAATCATAAAGAGGTAGACCCGGAGTGAAAGGTTGGTCTACCTTTTTGCATTCTATGGCCGAAGGGGCTGATAGTGTGAATTTGTACGAACTAAGAATGAACATAGAGAGAGAGCGTGAACTGCTTTGCCTCTTTGTTTCTGAATACGGTATTTTAGATAGCCGAACATTGTCTAAATCCCAAGAAATAGACATTTTGATTAACCAGTATAACGCTTGCGTTATTGAAAATAAAAAGCCGATTGCTGCGGGGCAATCGACGCTTGAAGCGAGAAACTTTCCGGGTCACTCGCATTAATATCGTAGCATAGACAGGATTAAATCGGAACGCGATGCAAGTCCTATTCACAGCCCTATCCTTTACAGGCTTTCTATGGCTCTTAAGGCCCGTTCTTTTGGAATTAGGGCAATCACCCTAATATTCATTTTCAATCGCTCTGAAGGCGTTCAGAATTGTAAACTTTATATTATAATGTCGCTCACTTGATAGTATTTTGTCGGTTTTAACAAGCAAGAATTAAGCTGCCAATCTGGTTTTGATAATGCGCAACTAAATGGGGCCCTTGATCAGAAATATCGCTGAATCAAGGGTCTTTGATTTTAAGCGAAGGTAGTGAATCAAATATTTTTGAGGGAAAGAAATATGGTGTAACGTCTTTGTGGTGGGTTTTGGTAGATAATGTATCTGTTAATGGCTCAGGGTTTTTGATTCCGTAGGATGATCTCATTAAAATACCGAGTGAGAATTAATATCCAAACTCATATTGACATTACCGAAAATTGTAGTAGTATTTAATAATACTAACATAACTGAGATGAGGAGGTACCACCTATTGATCGAAGAACTTCGTAGAATCGGTCTATCCGACTTAGAAGCTCGCTGTTATTACGCACTGCACCAGGAGCCGAATCTCTCTGGATATGAGGTCGCCAAGCACGTATCCGTTTCTAGGACGAACGTATATGCGGCACTTCGCTCCCTGACAGATAAAGGAATGTGCCGGGTCATCGAGACCGATCCAGTTTTGTATGATGCGGTACCCATTGAGCAACTTGTCCGGCTGCTGCAATCTGATTTCGAGCAGACATCTAAAGCCCTGTTGAAGCAGATGCAATCACCGCCAAGAAAAAGTACCTCATTCTACACCTGGCAGGGAGATGGGCCCATTCGAATAGCGATTCAGCGTCTGGTCGCCAATGCACATAGAAGTATCGTCGCCGATATTTGGGCTGAAGACTTGCACTGGTGTGAAGAATGGCTGCTAGAGGCTGAGAGCCGCGGGGTGTCTGTCACACTCATCTCGATTGGTGAATGCCATACCAACTTGAGAAATGTTCTGGTGCACAAGCGTAGCGAGGAATGGCAAGGTCTTGAATCCCGGAAGTTCTCACTGTTGTGTGATAAGGGTTCCGCCTTGCTTGGTAGCTTCGGCAGCGCTCATAAGCTGTCAGTACTGGAGACCGATCACCCATCGCTCATCGAAATGCTACAGAACGGCTTCTACCATGATCTAATTATGGAGCAGATTGAAAAAGATTTTGGCCGTGAGCTCAATACCCGATACGGCAAAAATTATGAACAGATCATCGAACCATATAGGGATTACTTGAACACATAAGTGTTCCCTTTTTTTGCAGCATTATTAGTGGTATTTATGAATACAACATATAATCTAAAGCATAGTAAGGAGAGGTTATACGTGAAAACAATTACTCAGGAATTCAGACAGGGGACTGATCCAAAACGTTGGTGGGCTCTGGCTGTACTGCTGCTCGGGACATTTATGGTCATCCTTGATTCATTTATTGTCAATGTCGCTATTCCGACCATCCAGGAGCAGCTCCATGCGAACGGTACACAAATCCAGTTCATTGTCGCTGCTTATGTGCTAAGTTATGCCGTTCTGCTTATTACAGGTGCCCGGCTGGGTGACTGGCTCGGAAGGAAAACCATGTTTATCACCGGCATGCTGATTTTTATCATATCTTCGGCCCTTTGCGGCATGTCGTCCAGTGCTGATTTTCTAATATTCTCACGGGTTCTTCAGGGTATAGGGGCCGCAATACTGATTCCTCAAGTACTTTCCATCATACAAGTGGTTTTTCCTGCTGAAGAGAAAGGCAAAGCCATTGGTTTTTACGGGGCGGTAAGCGGCCTTGGCTTAGTTGCAGGCCAGATCATTGGTGGAGTTATGCTTCATCTCAACCTGTGGGGTCTCGGCTGGCGTTCGGTTTTCCTTATTAATGTACCTATCGGTATTCTGGCTGTGTTGGCTATTATTCCGTTGGTCCGAGAATCCCGTTCAACTGAGAAGAAGGGAATTGATCTGGTCGGTATCCTAATTCTCACGCTAACCCTGCTTTTACTCATCTATCCTCTTGTCGTAGGCAGTGAAGCCGGATGGCCTTTATGGGTGTTCTTCTGCTTCGCAGGTTCTATACTCTGCTTTACCCTGTTCCTCTTCTATGAACAGCGGATGATCCGTAGCGGCAAGGCACCTCTTGTGCCTGTGTCCATTTTCTCGGAGCACAGCTTCCGCTATGGCGTCTTTACGATATTGACATTTCAAGTCGGAAACAGCGGCTTCTTCCTGGTTACCTCATTGGCTCTGCAGGAAGGACTTCACCTTACTGCGATGCAATCCGCTCTGGCCTTTATGCCGATTGGTGTCGCCTTCTTCCTAGGCTCGCTGCTGAGTCCCAAATGGGCCAAAGCAGGAATCCCAGTGCTTCGGTGGGGTACGCTTGTCTCTTTGGTATCCTATATTGCGATCGCCTTTATTGGCTTTTCCTCTGCCGCTGATTTGAATTGGCAGTTGTTCCTTGTCCCGTTCTTCTTTGCCGGCCTTGGTCAAGGGCTCGTCGGAGCGCCGCTCATGGCCACCATCATGTCGGGCGTTGGCAGTAAGTTTGCGGGTTCGGCTTCAGGTATTCTCAGTACATTCATGCAGACGGCAAATGCACTGGGTGTAGCTGTTATAGGCTCCCTCTTTTTTAGTTCCTTATCCGGTCAGGGGGGCTCAACTGACGGGGGTGCAGTGAACTCATACATCCATGCTTATAACCTAGCCATGTTCTGTGTGATTGCATTGTCAGTCGTTACATTTATATTAATTGTTCGATTGAAGGCATCTAAAGCAAAACCAGTAAAGGCCAAGGCAGCAGTAAACTAATCCCACCTAAACTAAGGAGCTGATCAGTTATGGTCATAGTGAATCACGAAGAAATCAGAGACGTATTCGCATTTGTAGGGAAGGAGCTTCTGGCTAATTACAGTCACAGGGAAGCTCCTGCCGACAGGGAGGAAATGTTTGAACGATTCACGGCTGCCAACGAGTGGGCCGAAGAGGAGATCAAGAAGTTCTTACTGGACCGTTATCCAGCAGTCCATTGGTCTGATGCGGAACTTGTATTCGAAAAGCAGAAAACTCCTGAGTTTAGAGGAGCCTATTGGGTGCTTGATCCAGTCGATGGGGGCATGCACCTGCACCAGGGGTGCGCCTTCTGGGGAATGTCCCTGTGTCTGGTGGAGAATGGGCAGCCATCCTATGCCCTCGTCTATGATGCTTACCGAGATGAATGTTTCCATGCGTTCCACGGCCAAGGTGCTTTCCTTAACGGAGAACCTACCCAGATTGCCCGTAAAACCAGAGTCCATGATTCCCTGCTCGTAACCGCTCCTCCAGCCGTGATTGTGGAGGACCCTGTTAATACGGAGCTAACGATCTGGAGTATTGGGAAGCTGCTTCCTGAAGCTTTCGCGGTACGCCTGCTGGGTTCTGTAGCGCTGCAACTCGCTTATGTAGCGTGTGGACGAATGGACGCTTACTGGGAATATGGGGAACAGCTGTATGACTGGATGGCTGGCGCATTGATCGTTAAGGAGGCCAAGGGAAGCGTTACGGATATCCGGGGACAGGAATTTACCTGGGGATCCATCGGAATTATTGCAGGGAACGAACCCCTGCGACAAGAAATTCAAACTCTGCTTATGCGTTAGCAAGCCGGCGGGGGCACTTTACACGACCTATAAATGTCAGTAGGGAGAAACAGCGTGATGGGCTGGGCCTCTCTACTTTTGCATCACCGAATCTGGAAACCAACAAACCGAAATTATTATAGATTTGCATTCTGTTACCTTTGGCGGGATAAGTGCTATACTTTTACTTAACAGATACAATTTAGTCGGAAAGGGATCGGGAGATGACGACAAACCATAATTTGAGACGATTTTCCTCAATCGATAGTAAGCCGATACGATCGAGTGATTATTTGGGATGGACATCATTCCGCCTGACCGAATGGCATCAAATCTCTCCCAATGAAGCTTATGACGATACGGTGTCTTCCAAGCACCTAATTACCATACTGGGTACTGCCAGACCTGTGCAACTCCATACACTCGAACAAAATGAGATTAGGAATAACCTGACTCGTTCTGGTGATTTACAGGTGATTCCCATTCACACGCAGATGCATTGCAGGTGGGAACAGCCCCTTTCCTTTTTGAAAATAGAGATTCTTCCTTCCTTCCTTGATGAGATAGCGGAGCAATCAGGTTTCGGCAAAGTTAACAATTTAACATTGGCTAGCCGTCTTTTTACTCAAGACCCGAAGCTTCTACAGCTGAGCAGATGGATGGCCGAAGAAATGCACAACGGTGGGAGTGGAGGCAGGCTATATTTCGATTCCCTGGCGAATATGACAGCGGTACATCTTCTACAACACTATACGCCTTCTCTTGGGAAAGGCATCAAGCCTGACAAATTGAGCAATACTCAAACCTCCCGCATTATCGAATATATGCATACGAACTTAGAACGGGATTTGTCTCTGGATGAACTGGCAACTGTCGCTAACTTAAGTTTGTCTCAATTTGTTCGGGTGTTCAAAAAGGAAATGGGCTTAACACCCCATCAATATTTAATTGCACTGCGGATAGAGCGTGCAAAGACATTAGTCCACTGCGGCCGACTCGGAATAAAAGAGATTGCGGTCCAGCTCGGGTTCTCTGATCAAGGTCATTTTACTAGGTTATTCAAAAGGATAACCGGTTTGACACCGATGCAGTATGCCAAACGCTGACTGAGTGAGAAATCACTTTATCAGCGTTTTTTGTTTACTTCATAAGAGAGACGGGGGGATTCTCACAATACTGAACTCCAACTCTTAATGTTTATTACTGAACATTACTCACGTAATTCTCGTGCGCATTTTAGCCAAAAACTAACGCATTTTGTTCAATACCCTCCGATGGGACCCAGCTATACTTACAATAGTCCTTAACCAGAACTAAGGAAAGGGGGAATAGAACATGAAGGAACAAGAGGTTGTTATCCGTTTCTTGGAAGCGGAGGCGAAGCAGGACGTTCAAGTAATGGCCGGCTTGATGGCAGATGATATCGTCTACGAAACCCCGTTTGCTCTACCAGGGGTACCGGAACGTGTTGTTGGAAAAGAGACACTCGCTGATATGCTGGAGCAGTTCATTGGTAAAGAAGGCGGTATGTACGCAACCTGGAGTATTTATAATATACGGATTTATCCCTCTTATGAGCCTGGACTCTTGACGGCCGAAATGGATGGGCAAGGGATCGTGGCTGGGAGTGAACATCTTTACCGGCAATCTTATATCAGTCTGTTTCGCGTAACTGATGGACGCATTAGTCTGTGGCGTGAGTACTTCAATCCGCTTGCTCTTCAGCAGGCGCTAGCTTCTCTCCATACTGGATAATGGAGCGGCCTATATCAGAAATAACTGACAGTACACTTACTTTGGGCTAGTCCGCATTCAGATTTAAAGCAGCTCGATTAACTACTTATTTAATGCTACTCACATGCATCTGTTCTTGTACTATTTATTCAAGCTATCGGAATTCGGTTTCGAGACCGCAATCTGTCTGAAGCTTATTGAGAGCTTCTACATATGTACAGGAGGAAGAAAAGATGAGCAAAGTGAAGTTAACAATTCTTTATTATAGTTCCACGGGAACGAACTACAGAATGGCCCGGGCCGCCGAAGAAGCAGCCAAAGAAGCAGGAGCAGAAGTACGACTCATTCGAGCCGCAGAGTTGGCGCCAGCAGCAGCTATTGAATCTAATCCGGTCTGGAACTCCCACCTCAAAGAAACCGCAGAAGTACCCATTGCGACTTTAGATGATATCGGCTGGGCCGATGCAGTCATCATCAGCACTCCGACTCGTTTTGGCAACGTAGCCGCCCAGTTAAAGCAGTTCCTCGATACAACTGGTGCACTATGGGCCAAAGGAAAGCTGGAGAATAAGGTTGTTTCCGCCATGACGAGTGCCAGCAATGTGCACGGCGGGCAGGAAGCGACAATTTTGTCCCTGTATACCAGCTTGTATCACTGGGGAGCGATTGTCGTTGCCCCAGGTTATACGGATTCTTCTGTAGTCCTTGCGGGAGGGAATCCTTACGGAACAAGTCTGACTACAGACATGAGCGGTAATTTCGACGTTAATGGACTATCCGCCGTTAAGCACCAGGCCCGGCGTGTCATCTTTGTTGCCGAGGCACTGCAAAAAGGATGGGGAATCTGCTAATAGGGATTATCTGCCTATACCAAGAAATATACTTTAAAGAGGTCTATCCGATATGGGTAGGGCTCTTTCTTGATGAGCTGAATTCTAAAATATAAAGGTAAATGAATTACTTCGAAATGAAGGATAACGGTTCAACGTCATTATAGTATAAAGAAAACGACAGAAAAGTATTAAAAATTAGTAGGGTAATCATATAATTTACCGACAAAATAAAATAAAGTTTACAAGAATGCTTAGGAACGGACTATTCTTTTGCACTCTTCTTTTGCTTGGTCGTGTAAATCATTAGCCACAAGTGGTATGGAATTGCGATCAAGGAATAAATAGCGAATATTAAACTAAACACTGTTTTATTATCGAACGTTTGGGATTGAATATAATTTCCAGCGATGTACACCAATAGAGCCGTTAAAAATACGTATTTATTGTACGCTGAACCATGCTTACATCTTAAAATAACTGCATGACACCAACCAATAAGGAACAACACGGCTAGAACTAATATTATCTCCATTCCAAATCCTCCCTTCTACTAATTATCAATAGTATACCCAATTTACTAATGGACATAGACCTTAAAAGCAAGAAAAGGTAAAGAAAACAGGTGTTATAATCCCCCGGTTCACCGTCCCTAAATCCCAAGCGACCCCGGAAAGGGCGTCCGGGTTCCATTGTGATTCTTAACGGGACTCGCTGGAAGAAAAACCATTAGGGTAATGCTCAAACATCATGGTTTTCTCCGTTCCGCTATCGCTCCATCTTCGCAAACCATCATGTTCTACGAAGCAAAGCAAGAACCATGATTCCTCTACGCTTCGCTCCGTTTCATCATCGTTCTCAGGGCTTCAAGTGAACCAGGATGGTGTGGTTAGAACCGGCATAAAGTCGGTTCTTTTTTATTTGAAACGCTTTTTCGCCTTTTGCCTCCGCATGGTAACAGGTAGCAACGGCACTAAGAAAAAAACGCGCCGGGTCCCCGGCCCAACACGTTTTTTCCTAAGTGCCGTAGCCAGATCGTCAAGGGGCAAAAAACTTTTTTCTTCCATCGAAAGAATCAAAGCGGAAGAAAAAAGTTTTTGTGCTGATCCCTTGACCATCCGGCTATGCTCCTGTTCCCAAGCTTCGCAAGAAAAGGCGAAAAAATCGCCCTTTCGGGACCCGATGCCATGCGGAGTCAAAATTCAAAAAAGCTGCTATGTGAGGTGATTTCTTGGAGGAATTATTAAGACAAATCGAAACCGAAAGGAAAAAAATGCACAATCTAGCCAGGCAATATGGACTGGCCGCACCGGAGGTTCTGGAGCAATCGCAGTTACTAGATGGGCTATTAAATGCTTATCTGGATGCAATGCCAACCAACCAAAACAATAAAAGGCCGCATTGCTTAAGGGAGCAATAGCGACCGGGGCGAAGATTTTGGACCCTTCGCCCCTCCATTATAACACATAAGGAGAGGTTAAAATGAGCGAAAAAATTTATGAAATGATAACAAACCGAATGATACAACTTTTAGAGAAGGGGATAGTTCCTTGGCGCAGACCTTGGAGAGTGGGGGCGGCCGTTAACTGGAAAACACAAAAGTCCTACCGTGGAATTAATACAATGCTGTTGGAACCGGGAGAATACGCAACCTTCAAACAAATTAAAGAAGCCGGGGGTACTGTCAAAAAAGGCGAGAAAGGAAATATTGTTGTTTTCTGGACTTGGCTAGAAAAGGAAGATGAAGACAGTGGTAAGGAAGTTAAAATACCGTTTTTGCGCTATTACAATGTATTCGATATCAATAAGCAATGCGAAGGACTGAAGAGTAAACGGGATGACCAGACATTTGAGCATGATCCCATCGAGGCAGCAGAAAAAATTTGTGAAGGTTACAAAGATGCACCACGAGTGACCTTCGCTTCTGGACGGGCCTTCTATCGGCCGTCAACGGACTCGGTAAGCGTTCCTCCAATCTGTGATTATGCAAAGGCAGAAGAATATTATAGCACCCTGTTCCACGAGCATGTTCATAGCACAGGCCATGCAAAACGCTTGAATCGTTCAGGTATAACCGAGCTTGCCGCCTTTGGTGACGAGAGTTACAGCAAGGAAGAACTGGTCGCAGAAATTGGAGCAGCTATGCTTTGCGGAGTGGCAGGTATTGATAATAGTACCTTAGACAATAGCGCTGCTTATGTGGGTAGTTGGTTGCGGGAGTTGAAGGATGATAAACGGTTGATTGTTCAAGCGGCAGGGCAGGCACAGAAAGCTGCTGATTATATACTAGGCGTTACGTTTGAGGGAACAGATTAATTACGAGGAAGCGCGGCCCCCAATCGGGGCCCCTTCCCCGATTGGGGGCAGTTCGCCCAAAAGCGTATACAAAAAACGAACCTGGAGAGCTGCTTCAGCTCACATTCTGTATACAAAAAGGTCATAGACGGCGAGATCCGGATCTGAATTTTGTATACATAAATAGAGTGATTTGGCCCCGATCGGTCACGGCCAGTCAAAAGGAGTGTATACAATGACAACCGTAGAAGAATGGGAATACGCTTGGAACAGTTACATTTTTCGGTTGAAAAGACTTGAAGAACTCAAAGCTATGGGACGATACGGATATCAGCTTAGAATGCCGTATTTGGCACTAGAGACCGCAAAAGAAAGGCTACGGCAGATTGACCCGGACTTCTGCAAACAGCTTAAAATATAAGGAGGAATGGAGCCTATGTATAAGCACGGCAAACGAATCAACGGCACTTTCTATGTTCGCACACGGGCAGGTAACTGGATCAGTTTACGCTTATTAATCCATCCTTAAACCTGTAAATACAGGAATACATATGTACACCTGTACGTACAGTTGTACATATGTATGTACAGGAACCCAGCGAAATTTTTTCCTCTTATCTTTGTTCTTATGATATAATACAGTTATACAGTTTTGTTATTAATCGGAGGTGTCGTGATGGGCCTTGTTATTAGTTTCGGCATACAGAAAGGTGGAGTCGGGAAGACGACAGCTTGTGCCATAACTGCACATTTGCTTTCTAAGGAAGCTAAAGTCCTGGCTATTGACTTTGACAGCCAAGGTAATTTGACCGAGTTTCTTACACGCCGTGATATTTATGATTTCACGAAGCAGACGATTTTGGAAGCCATTCAGGAAAAGAACCCAACTCCATATATTGTAAGGATAACTGACAATTTAGATTTGATTCCAGCAGAAGACATCCTTTCTACATTTAGTCGCTGGCTATATCGTGACTATAAAGGCGATGCTACCCAAGCCCTCCGTAAAACTCTGGATATGGTCAAAGAGCGTTACGATTACATCTTAATTGACCTTCCTCCGAACCTTGGTGATCAAACAATTAACGGGCTTACTGCAAGTGATTACGCTGTGGTAATTTTACAGACAGAACCGTTCTGCTATTCAGCCTTAGAACGCTATCTTGAAACTTTAGCTATTGTTCAACAGCGGACGAACGAAAGGCTTGCTCTGGCTGGAATCCTGATCGCAATGAGTGATTCCCGTACAAGTATAGATAACTCTATTGTTGAAAAGGCACGCGAAGAGTACGGGGAAATGGTTTTCGATAATATTATCAAACGCCGCAGCCGCATAAAGGAATTTGTTCTTGAGGGCATCCAGGATAGCACAAAGTCCGACCAAACTGTTCTTGAACCATATATCGAGTTTGTGAAGGAGTTGAAGGATCGTGTCCACCAAAGCAGATAAGTTCAAAAACCTTATGCGTTCCCCGGCAGGGGCGCAAGAAAGCAAGGCTGAAATAATCAAAGATGCGGAGTTAGCTAATAGCCCGGCCAATGAACTTGTACAGATCAGCGGGAAAAAGAAGGCCACATTTGAGCTTGATGCTGAACTGCACAGATGGTTAAAGGTTCATGCCCTGACGATAAACAAAGACATGGTTCAGATTATTGAAGAACTATTGCGGAGATATCGTAGTGAAACAGAGAGAAGATAAACACCATGTATTCCTGTACAGTTGTATGTACAGGAATTAGACCTGTATTCCTGTACATATGTACATCTGTATGTACAACCGTACATATGTACATATGTATGTACATCCATACGTATGTACATGTGTACAGCCAGATGTACATACGTATGTACAGACGTACATACAGTTATACAGTTTTAATAAACTGTATTAATATCTAGTAGATTATGCTAGAATAAAGGCGAAAGTTTTGTAATGTTAATAACTAAAATAGCCATTGTTTCAGCGGCTCGGTGCTGGGAACACCGATGCTGCCCCGTCCGATTTAGTAGATCGGCGAAACAGGCGCTTTCACAATGACTTTTGTCCTTCTATTATATACTCTTTTTGATGAACGATTCAAGAGGTGTATTTAATTAGGCGTGTTTATTTGTGGGACCCTGTTTTCCTTTATTAAAGGAGGCCAGGGTCCTTTTTATTTATCACAGCTAGACATACATAGAAAAACCGAATAAGAAAAGGCGCTCAGTCTATTTTTGAAAAAATAGTAATTGAGGGCTTGCTTTCCTATTGCCAAAATAAGGAACAAGCCAAGGTAAGTTTCGCCGACTTGGTGGGATCAGGAGACCACGTTAAAAGACCTGCCTGAACCATGAGGCGAGCCGGGGGCTAGTGGTTTGGTGTTGTCGGGGGTTGTCACGTACTGGCCGTGACCACTTGCGCCGGATGCTGGGCGCGAAGTGAAGCTTCATACTACAAGTCTGCCTACCTAACCGGGGGCAGACATCCCGGCAAAAACGAAGCGCCACCCGTATGAGATGTGACTCCATCGAGGGTGTGCGACCGTTCCGAATAGTACGTGGTACATGCTCGATAGAACCTTGCTGGAAACCGTTCAAGGGAGAGTAGACTACGGTTTGAGAAGTCGCTGAAAAAGCTGTGGCAGCGGATTGGTCATAGGGACCGTAACCAATCCGGGGGCAAGCCCCCATAAGTAAGCGAGCCGCATATTGCGGCGTGGCAGAAACAACTCCTGGGAGCCGTTCCCCAATGCGTGACGGCCGAGCCATTCTGTGCATCTTATCCCCAAGGCATATTTTTTTTTGATGTGCCTTACGGGATAAGGTGAACTGTGTCCACCCCGCACGATCCATTCTGGCTCCGGCTTCGCCGTGCGTCAAGTGCTACGGGTGCGATTTATCGACGTAAACAGTTCGCCGTTAAATGTAGGGGCGGGTGTGGGGAGGATGTTTCAATAACTGCGAGCTTTAGCTCGCTACCTTTTATTGTTTCTGTGGATTATTTGAAAGATATTAGGAGGTTATCCACAGGCAGACCTATCCTTTCACCTGCTGGGCCGCACCTGCGGCACAACAACTTTTTTCTGCATGCGATAGGATAAGTTAGTAATTAATGTTATAATCGGTGTAAGAAAATGCCGCTGGAAGGGAGGGCTATATTGGATTCCCTACGGGAAATTTTAATCATTGTGGCTGTTGCAAGTGTTTTATATCCTATGAGGAATTTGCTAGGATTAATCGTTAGGCTTTCGATTTATGGCATGATGGGTTATGTGCTTTTTTCAGGCACAATCAGGGCATGGGATGACAAGATTTTTGTTCTGGTTATGTTAGCTCTCCCGATCCTAATTAATTTACTGTTCAAGTATTTCAAAATAAAACTGCTTAAGACATAAATTTCCGCCTTGAATTCTGGGCGGATTTTTTCGGTACATAAGATAAGTTATGTATGGAAAAATCGCTCAAAACCATTGATTTTCAATACATAACTATGTTATTATGGAAGTATAAATTCGGTACATAACTTTTCTTGTTGAGAAGGGTTGGTAAATTCCTGAACTGAAATGTGTTTTGTTGTTGGGTCATTTGATTGATATTTAGGGTCATATTCTTTCTTATTTGGGTCACGAAGGGAGAGGTGAAAATGCCGCGAAAAACTTCTGCTGATAAACGGCCGCGTTTAGATTGCAGTAGTGGTGTTAAGTCCCGTATAAGGGTTCTGCGTGGACATTTGAATTATAATTCTGACTCCGAGGTTATAGCCTACTTGCTGGCCCTCTACGATGATCATTATGAAAAAATTACTTTACCGAAAGATAAGCTTTATCGAGAAAAAGCGGAATTATTGGAAAGGCAATTGTCGTTTTAAAATTTGTATACAAAATATCGTCCTGGCGTTCAGCTGCAGCTCGATTTTTGTATACAATAAATCAAGTGCCGGCGAGATCCGGAAGACGATTCTGTATACATAAATTTATTCATCTTATGCGGATCGGACGCGGCCAATAAAAAGGAGTGTATACGTGTGTCAGTCAGAACCCCTATACAAGTACCAGAGGAATTAAAGGCCAAAGTAGATGATCTGAAAGAACCCTTCCGCTCTAAGACACACTATGAAGTGATTGAAAAATTGATCGAAAGTCACAATAGTTTTGTAAAATACAAGGAAGATCAGCGGTTAAAAGATCAAAGGGAAAAGGATCGGCAACGCAAAGAATCCGTTGATTTAGGCGAGGAAACGAAAACAAGACTCATTGATTTTATGAGTGCAAACAAGTTTAGAAATGAAGCAGCAGTCATAAATTTTTTGCTTCATCACTATGAAAAATCACAAAGTATTGATAAATCAACATTGGAACTTTACCAAGACCTTATAAAGTAATCGACCATATATGGACTAAACATGAAGGAGATAACCAGCTTTATGGAAAAGCTACTTATGCTTATTGAACGAGCTACAGGTAAGCACATACATTATTGTATTCATCCATCAAAGTTAATCTATCCAGATTACAAGGTGTATCATTGTCGATGTCGTAAAGTGGCTGAACAGGTTCCAACAGGTGATAACTGGTAACTACCATTTGAGAAATAGATAAAGTCGGGTGAAACGAATGACTTCTATGTTGAACAATTATAAAGAATGGCTGGAGGAAGAGGGGTTCAGTATACATTCAGTTGATCGTTACTTGATCGTGGCACAAAGCTTCATAAGTTGGCACAATCAGTTATTAGGAAAAGCTGAATTTTATCCTGAACTCGTTTCTGGTCGTGATCTCCAGGACTGGAAAAAGTATCTTCTGAATGAAGCGACTTATCAAAGGGGTAAGCAGCCGCCTAAAAAATATTCGATAAGCTCCGTAAATAATTCACTAAAATCAATCAGAACATTTTTTAATTTCTTATGTGAATTGGGAGAGATACAGAGTAATCCGGCTTTAAAGGTTAAGGCGCAAAAAACTGCACCGGACTTTGACCAAGACCCAAGATGGTTAGAACGTGCCGAACGAAACAAGCTGCTCCGGGCTATTAATGACGATAAGGTGGCAGAAAAGAATCGCTGGAAATTTACGCGAAATAGAGCAATCGTCTATGTACAGCTTCATGCAGGATTAAGGCTAAGTGAAGTACAGGACCTGGAACCTGAAGATATATCTTTCGAGAGTGGTTACATTTTTGTGCGAGACGGCAAGGGTGGTAAGGCTAGGCGAGTTGAAATGAACAAGGATTTACGTAATGCGTTAGAGGAGTGGATAGCCGAACGGGGAAATCCAAAGACCCGAAAACTGTTCACGTCTTCGCGTGGTGATGGAAAATTAACGAAGCAAGGCATTGAATATTTGTATCATACGTTGGGTGAAAAAACGGGCATTCCTGATTTAACAACACATGTTCCGCGGCATACACTGGCGCACGATCTTGTAGAAGCAGGGTACTCTCTCCAAAGGGTTGCTGACATTTTAGGTCATTCCAATATTAATTACACACGTGTTTACACAAAATCAAGTAAACAGGAAAGAAGGGAAGCTTTAGAAAGCCTTTCCTCTATACAATAAAGGAGTGTGTCTTCATGGAAGCCGGAAACATTTCTGCAATTGCAACAGCCTATCAAATTGCCACTCTCACCTATCCAAGCTTTGAGGTCATCGAGCTTCTTAAGCCTTTACCGTTTGAACGTGTGTTAGAGCTTCTGCTCATTATGCGTCAATCTCCACGGCCTGTTAAATCGCCCTTGAATTTTTTGCGAAGAGCCATACAGGAGAATTGGTCGGCTGAAACAATGCCGGAGAAAGTAAACCGTCACATAGAATACGTCGAAGAGAACTTTTACCTTAAGAAGGGGTATACTATAGATCAGGCAAGAGAAATCGTGCAAGCAAGAAAAAGAGGGGGTTAAGATTATGGGAAAAGTTATAGGCAAGGATTTAAGAAACCGATTTACTTCCAGCAAGCCACATGACATTTCATGGAGAACAGAACAAGTGAAAGTAGATAATTTTATTGAGGGTGTCGTTCCCGATAAGGATATTGAATCCTTTGTAGCGAGATTGGATAAATTGGGGATCAACGAGGCAGAGAAAAGAATTAAAATGATCGGACGTTTTATTAAGGAAAAGGAGAAGGAGAAGGGAGAACATTAACTTTGCCATCATCCCGAAAATTTAATCCAGAACAAAAGATTTATGAATCCTATCTTTATCCCGGAACAGAAGTCTTCAAAAACAAACTTGATGTTCGGGATGAAAAATTATTAGAGCAAGCAGAACTATTTTTTAACGTGGAACGTATACGGCAACCTTTGCCTAAACAAGCGCAAGAACTAACTTATAAAGGTTTCCTAGCCATTCATCATCATTTGTTTCAAGATGTTTATACTTGGGCAGGAAAGCAACGAGATTATACTACTGGTCGGGGGCCCGCGCCGTTTGCTAAACCGGAATTTATTAAACCCTGGATGGATGAACAATTCGCTAAATTAAAGCAGCAGAACTATTTACGAGGACTGAGCAAGAATGAATTTGCTGAAAAAATTGCTCCGATTGTAAATGAAATTAATGCTGCTCATCCATTTATTGAGGGGAACGGACGAACACAAAGACTTTGGCTTCGGATCGTGGCCGAGCAAGCTGGGCATAGACTTGACCTGACAAATGACGACCGAGAAAAATGGTATGAGGCTTCGAGAATTGGTTTTGAACTAATGGATCATAAGCCGATGATTGAACTATTGAAGGAAAGTCTGAACCGAGATAAAACACAGATTCAACAGCAGTATCCAGGCACTTATAGAAAATCTTTGTCTCATAGGATTGATGAAGTTAGAAATCAGCACAATAAGCAGAAGCGCTCTCCGTCAAAGGAAAATGATAAGGAGAGATAGCCTAGCCCACACCTATATCTAAATTGGGTGTGGTTTTTTTTGTTTTTGTTTTAACGAAGTGAGAGCGGCAGGGGCATGGCCGCAATGGCTGGATAGTACAGGGTGCGAGGCTCTTTGTATCCCGAAGGGGCCGGAACAAAGTGGAGGAAGGCGAAGCCTTTACAATGAGAAGCCCTGTGCTAGCCTGTCTGGGCAGCCATGACCGAGAGCGGCAACGGAGTTAAAACGCTTCGTAAGGAAAGCCTAATAAAGCCGTCTTTCTCTTTTAATTAGTCGGCAGAAATGGTAAAATTATGGTTAATCTCGTTTGGTGTTAAGGGATAGCAAGCATTGGAAGTGTAGCCACACTTCCGAAAAACCGCTTGTTAGGGGTTCCCCCTAAGACCCCGATGATTTAGGGCTGTGCCCTAATACCCCTGATAAAGAGAAGGTGATACATTGGCTAAGAATCGCTACAGAGACAAGGAAGTTAAGTTCTTTTGTACGGCTGACGAATTGAATCGCATTGATCAAAAGGCAGCAATTGCAGAATTAGACAGAAGTAAGTACCTCAGAAAAATGGCGCTGGAAGGTTATATTATCAAGAGGGATTTTTCTAGCGTCGAAGAGTTGGTCTACGAGATAAATAAGATCGGAAACAACATAAATCAAATAGCACGTAGAGCAAATGAAGTGGAGTATGTAACTAAAGATGAAATCAGATATTTGAAAAAACAACTTGAAGGAATTTATAGTCAGATTGAAAAGTTCTACGACGAGGGGTGATTTTCTTTGCCATACGTCAAGCAGATAACAATACGGAAAACTTTAAACCGTTCTCTGAAATATATCGTTAATGATAAAAAAACTGACTATGGTTGCTTGGTGACGGGTGTAAATTGTGCTTCCAATGATAGGCTGGCTTATAAACAGATGATCGGTAATAAGAAGAAGTTCAATAAAGAAGCCGGGACGCTCGGATTCCATTTCATTCAATCTTTCAAAGAAAAAGAAATCAGTGATCCGTATAGAGCGCATGAGGTCGGCTTAAAATGGGCCGAAAAAATGTTTGGCGACAAATATCAGTTCATCATTAGCACTCATATGGACAAAGGCCATTACCATAATCACATCATCATAAATTCGGTCGCATTGGATGGAAGAAAGTTCAATGCTTGCAAGCAAAGTTTGCAAGACGCCAGAGACTTTTCAGATGAAGTTGCTCGTGAATACAATTTGAGCATTATTCCCTTTAATGAAAAGTCTGTACCGAAGTCTTATAAAGAATGGAATGAAGAGAAGAAGGGTACTTCGTGGAAAGCACATATACGAGCAGATATTGATGCTGTCATCAAAGAATCTAAATCTTTCGATGAATTTATGATCAAAATGGAGCGACTTGGTTACATCATGAAGCAAGGTCACGTTAAGTATATGACATTCAAAGCTCCCGGAATGGAGAGATCAGTTCGGGGAAAAACCTTGGGGCCTGAGTATACAGAGGAACGGATCAAAGAACGGTTAACGCTTCAACGCTTTAATTTCAATGATGCGGCTACGAAGTTTAAATATCAGTTTAGACATAGCACATCCCGAAAGCAACTTCGAGATGCGGCACAGCAGTACAAATATAGACGTGGTTCTCTTGCAGTCAATTTCATTCTTGCCATAGCGCTTATTAGGACGTTGGCAAACCGTAACGCTGCCGATCGTGAAGGTAATTATCGTGTAAGACGAAATTTCAGCGCTGACATAGAGATATCGAAATTGACTAATCAACTGAAATTTATTACCGACCTTGGATTAAAGTCTAAAGACGATCTTAAGAACTTGGAAGCAGATACCCGTAACCAAATTAAAAATATAACGTCAATTATAAAAGATGCAGAACAATCGAGACAAACTTTGTATCTTGCTTATCGGTCCATAGAGACGTTTAACAAATACAAGCCTTTTTATGAAGAATACCAAGCGGCCTCCTTGAAAAAAGTTCTCCTTAAGAAGAAGTATCATTCAGAACTAGAGACATTTCAAAAGGCTAAAATCCAGCTAGAAAAAATGGGCATTAATGAATCTGAACACAATGAATATCGAAAGAATTTGGAGAACTACGATACTAAAATTGTGCAATTAAAAAACAGGCTTGAGTCAGAGAAGGGGAAATTGTCCAAATTAGCAGAGGTGGAAAATTCCCTGAAACGTAGGAGTACTATGCTGCTTTCTGCTTCCACACGAAATCGGCCACCAAGAGAAACGGAGAGATAAAAACAGAAAGGTGTAAACATTAATGAAACCATTTTTGATTTTTGATTTTGACGGCACAATGGTGCAATCGAAATCTTTGGCGATTCAGGTATTTAATGAATTGGGAGGGAAGTACGGAGGAAGAAAAATTGAAGACGATGAAATAGGCAAGCTTTCAGATATGTCTATACCGGATAGACTGAAAGCATTAAAAGTACCGATCTATAAATTGCCTGCTCTTCTCGTTGAGGGGAAGAAGGAATATAAGAATGCCATCGTTCACCTGGAGCCAGTGGCCGGAATTAGAGATGTTTTGCTTAAATTGAAAGCCGATGGGTTTACACTAGGGATTTTATCATCCAATACAAAAGAGAACATCGAATTTTTTCTGGACCATCATCAATTGAAGTTTTTTGATTTCATTCATTCAGCCTCTAATCTTTTCGGAAAACATAAGGCTATTTCAAGTTTGGGAAGGAAGCATGGAATTAAATTAAATGAAATGCTCTACATTGGAGATGAACTACGAGATGTAGAAGCCTGTAAAAAAATAAACGTTACGGTGGTTGCTGTAACGTGGGGATGGGACTCACCTGAATTATTGAAAGACGCAGCCCCTAACTTCATTTGTCATACTCCATTGGAATTAGAAAAGTTAATTGCACAGGAGGAATGACCATATGCTATTCATGTTGATTGTATTGGTTGTAAGTGGCCTGATCATTTACACCTACAATCGCATCGAGGAAGGAACACGTTGGTTAGTATATTTTTCACTCGCCAGCGCGGCAGGAGCTTTTTCGCGACTCCTAGCTAATTATTTAGAAAAAAGTCCGCAGATTCCACACATCCTAGAAACTACCCTACACATAATCCGGTTTTCAGCTTTGTTTATCGGACATTCCCTGAGCATGTATTTTCTAACCATGTACTCCGTAGTATTTTCAAACCTCTTTTCAAGAAAGCAGAAAACCATTTTAGCTTACATTTTTCTCATTCCGGTAAGTATCAGCTTGATCATTAATTTATCTGAAGGCAGCCTTTCGTTCGCTTATCGGCTCAGTCTGTTTCTGTGGGTTGCTCCTTATGTCTTATTCTCTTGTTTTTTATTTTGTTTCTCCTATCTGATCGAGACAAACAGCTTGGTGAAGAAGAATAGGCTGACGAGCATGTTGATATTTGTACCTGCCCAACTTGGTACATTAATCTTTATGTATGGTGCAGATGTATGGGCGCATTCCTTACAGCTTCATCGTTACATGCCATACGTCGTCGGCTTGGCTTTCATTATTTTCTTAGGCTCCTCTTTTTTAAATGGGGCTTTGGGCGTTCGGATAAAGATTCATAACCAAATGCTAACTCAAACGATGAACGTAGCGACAAGCGGCACTACTTTAATAAATCACACCATAAAGAATGAAGCTACAAAAATTAGTTATTTGACAGATAAGCTTAGAGAAACTGGCATAGAGGAAAAAGAAACGCTGGACAGCATAAATGAATCCACGGAACACATGCTTGCAATGGTAAATAAAATTCGTAGCAAGGTAGCGGACTTTTCCATTGATAGGCAGGCTGTAGAAATTTCGGCTTTGATCGAATCAGCCGTGATTTTAACTGCGCCGACCCCGGATATAAGGGAGAAAATCAAAGTATCTCCTAGTTATCAAGGCGTTCTTATGTGCGATCCGGTCCATGTCAAAGAAGTGCTTGTCAACTTGATTCAGAACGCTTTGGAAGGAGTAAAAGAGAACTGTAATGATACTGGCCGTATCCAAATCAACACCCAAACGAACAGAAGGAACATCATAATAACTGTATCAGATAATGGCCGCGGCATACCGCGCGAGCTCCTAGCAAAAGTGACAATTCCTTTTTTCTCGACTAAGGTATCCAGTAATAATCACGGACTTGGACTAACTTATTGTACTTTGGTCATGCAGAAACATAACGGTAAATTAAACATTGAAAGCGAGGAAACAAAGGGTACTAGCGTTCACCTAATATTCCCTAAGAAATGAGACAAGGGGTAAGGAGAGTGGGGCTTTACATGAAAAAGATCAACATACTGTTAGTTGAGGATGATCCTTTCTGGCAAAAAAACTTATCCCGTGATCTTCGCGAGGAAGTTGATTTTGAAATAGTTGGAGTGACTGCTTCGATGGATGGGGTCATGGATATACTTCATGATCATGAAATTGATGTTGTACTGCTGGATATTCACTTAGCTGAAGGTCTGGAAGGCTTGGAAATAGCAAAGGTTATCAAAGAAAATAGCAGGGCAAGGGTAATCATGCTTACTTCATTAGAAAACGAGGAAATCATAATTGACGCATTCACAAAAGGAGCCGACAATTTCATCTACAAAAAATCCTATAAAGATATTGTCTCGTCGATCCGGGATGCTTACGCAAACCGAATAGCTTTACACGCGGACGTATCCGAGGTTATTACATCTGCACTCGCGAAGGAGAGAAAGTTACGTGTTTTAACCCCAATTGAAAGGGAGTTATATGATCTGAATGAAAAGGGAATGAACCGAAATCAAATTGCCAAGTATCTTTATAAGTCGGCCAGTACGATAAAAAGCCAATTACGCAAGATAAGAGAAAAACTCGCTCAAGGCGAATGAAAAAAGCACGGCCCCTTAATAGGTGAGCCGTGCTTTTTTGTATACAAATTTTCAATCCGGATCTCGCCGGCAGCGCTGATTCTGTATACAAAAAGTCAGCCTGGATCTCGCCGGTTAGTTGCTTCTCGTATACAAAATTCGAGCTGCAGCTGTTAGCCAGGGAACGAAGATGTATACACTTTGTTTCTGTTTCACGCAGGTGCGTCGTAATTCCATTCAAAGCATGAGCGTAAGTGGAAGAGAGCAGAAAAAATCGAAATAATTATTGACTGAACAGTCTAGATAGTGATAAGATGGATTTGTCAGAAGAGGGAACTGTAAATTATTTAAATGCAGAACCTTATTTTTTTGATATTTCCGGACTGATTAGTCAATAATGAAAAGAGAGGAAGATAATAATCAATGGAAAATCAAGCGTTAACAGCGGAAGAAATACGGGAAAGAGCACAAGAGGTATTTCGAAACCATCTGAAACATCTAACTGATGGAGATATTAAGGCTTGGATCAATCTGTGGGCTGAAGACGGGGTATTAGAATTTCCATACGCTCCGAAAGGGTATCCAGATAGGATGAAAGGTAAAAGGGATATTTATGTTTATATGGAGAGTTTCCCTAAAAACTTTGAAGTAGTGTTTACAGATCTTATTTTCCATATAACAGAAGATCCTGAACTTGTTATCGCAGAGCTTAATTCTGTTGGTAAGCAACGTGAAACAGGCAAACCATACAACCAAACATATATTAGTGTAGTAGAGACAAAAGATGGATTTATTACTCGTTATAAGGATTACTGGAATCCTTTAGTGTTCATTGATTCGTTAAAATGAATTTGTCCGATTTCTTGATTACAATCCCAAATTGGATGGATAATTTCTAAACCTATCTATTCTTGACTATACGTTCTAAAAAAGGTAGTATGATAGGAAAAAAAGAGGTTATTCAATTTGGCAAGAAGCAAGGAATTTGATACCACACAAGTATTGCATAAGGCCATGAAGGTATTCGGTCATTATGGATATGAAGGGACTTCACTGCCACTACTAATTAAAGGACTTGGCATCGCTCGGCAAAGTCTTTATGACACTTATGGTTCAAAAAGAGATCTCTTCATTTCCGCAGTAAAACATTATATAAATGAAAAGACAGCTACGGTAATATCTTATTTGGAACGTCCAGGATCAGTTAAAGAAGCAATAAGTAACGTTTTTTATGAGGTGATAAACGCTTTAAAGGATGATGAAAAACGAAAAGAATGCTTTATTTTGGATAGTGCAATCTCACAAATACCTCATGACACGGAAATTGCGGAGTTTTTCAATAGTGATATAAAAAGGTTAGAAGAGGCTTTTTATAAAACATTAGTACGTGCTCAAGAAGAAGGGGAAATCGGGATTCAAAAAGATATAGAGGCTCTAGCCAAGTATCTGAACCATTCGCGATATTCACTTACACAAGTTGCTAAATTATCAACCGATCCAAAGGTTTTAGATGACTTTGTATCCATTGTATTATCCACATTGGACTAAAGTGAAGCATTTGAAAAAAACAAAGAAACCCTCACTTAGTTCAATAAGAGTTAAACAAATTTAAAGAGCCTTACTACACATTAAACTGTAGGAGGCTCTTATATTTTTTATAACAAAATTAAACAACTATTATCTGTCTACATATCATTTAAAAGTTTTGTGATAGGTCCCAAATCATATTCAAATCTTCGCCGCGGAAAGTCGGCAACGCGTGCTCGTACGAACTGCGGCAACGTTGGTTATGTATACAAACAGCAAACCAGGATTACGTCGGTTTGCTGTTTTTTGTATACATAATTTGAGCTGCTATAGATGGGCATTGGGAAAATTTATATACAAGTTGTAGCAGTTTCACGCAGGTGTGTAGAACAGGTGACAAGAGATGTCTCCTAATAACCTTCAAATTTTAACAAATTCTGTGTGATTGTAGGAGGATGATTTTTTTAAACCTCCCTTAATCGACATGTGGCTTGTACTATGAAGTTGTCACTTATTCGCTAACGAATAAAACAGAGTGGTTAATAGGTCCCGTTCTTTGGGGTCTAAACCTTCAATTATTTTAACAAAGGGAGTGATGCTTTTCAGAGCAGGAATAATGTCCGTGGTTAACATGGTTAGCACGGCCTTTATTTCACTATCTGACAATTCATCAAGGACACCCTGTAGTTGCTTTCTATCTGCGTTGTCATTCCCAGTGAACAACACATGAGCAGGAAGCAACTCAGAGAGTGTCACTTTAAGAGCCGTACAAATGTGAATCAGTGTTTCAATATTGGTGGAACGGCCCTTTTCTATCTGGCTTATAGTGCTTTGGGAAGTGCCTGAAAGGGCGCCTAGTTCAGTTGTTGTCATGTTGATCGCTTTTCGATATTTCTTTATATTAGCGCCGATTTCTTGGCTTAAATCCATTTATCCATCACACCTAAGAATTTAGTTATATAGATCATACCAGAAAAAAAGGACAATGAATCCTGCAACAAAAAATTATTACAAAAAGAATAATATAATGTTGCATTTTTATTCGTTTACGAATATAATGGAATCAAGGAGGTGCAAGATATTCGTAAGATCAAGTTGAAAAGAATTCAGAAGGGATGGACCCAGATGGAGCTTGCCGAAAAATCAGGGGTTCCACAACCGACGATTTCTCAGATTGAACAGGGAAATCGGAAATATCCAACTCATGAAAGTATTAGAAAAATTGCAATGGCATTGGAGGTTGATATGCAAGAACTTGACGATGACGAAGAAGTGACAATTAAGGAGGGTTAGCATGTCTGATGTTGGAGGCGATGTATCAACGATTGTAGCGCGGATGGCTTCGGATGTTTCACGCGAAACTGCCAAAATGACAAATGAGTCTGTAAAGCAGTTGTTGGTTTTTCTGATCAACAGAGCAAAAGAACAAGGTGATCGAGCAGGGCAGAAATCCTTACAAAGATTGCTTCGGAGTAAGGATGAAATAAAAATGTTTGATCTTGATAAACAGCATTTGAAGGAATTCGCTGAGAAGGCTAAGAAATATGCGATCTCGTATGCAGTTATTAACGATCAAGGAAAGCATTCAGTTTTCTATAAGCAAAGTGAAGAAAATCGTGTGAAAAGCATTTTGGAAAGTTTGATTCAAAAGGAGTTAACTTCAAGGGAAGAAGCTGAAAAACGATATGAAATTGTAGGCGACAATACTATTCGGGTGAAGGATGCAGTCCTAGATATGAATGTTGACTTCCAGCGCGATCTTGCCGCCAAAGAAGGGGTGAATCTTAACGATTTTGAACAGCCCAATAATCAGAGAAGATTGATTCGCCGGGATGAAGACAGTATTCTGCAAACTCCTGATTATGAAGTTCTTCAAAATAATGAAATTAAAGTACGTGATGCCGTTTTGGATATAGGTGTCAGCTTTCAACGGGATTTAGCAGAGCGTGAAGGAGTCAATATAGATGAAATACTGGAAGCTGCAAATAGAAGAGAAGAGGAACGATATCAGGCGGCCGTCAGATTGGTGAAAGACGAAGGGGAAGTTAACATACCTAAGCTCCAAGAAAAACTTGGTATGGACTATTTCCAAGCTGCTTCGATGATTAGCCGTCTGGAGGATGAAAAGCTGATTGAATCACCTCATAAGGAGCCGGCTTCCGAAAAACAAGAGCAGGGACAATTGCAAGAAAAGGTTGAGCCTGATGAAAAAACGAAAGGCCAGTATGAGGTTATTGATGATTCCCGAATCAAAGTGCCAAGCGTAACACTGGACTTGAACAATGAACAACATCGGCAATTAGCGGAAAGCTACGGAATTAAGGTCGATGAAATAAATTTCAAACGGGAAACAAATGATCTTGACTTAGAAAAGGAGGAAGTAAAGGGACGCGAGACGCTCTCCGACAAATTAGGGCATTCTCCTGAAGATCGAAGTCAAGTTGCCAAGGATATGTTCGAGCGAATAAATACTAGGCTTAGCTTGGAAGATCGACGCCAAGAGATCAGGCCCTTAATGGATGCCCAACGTCAAGCTGCTCCGGCAAAAAACAAAAATAAGGAGATAGGGGGGCGATGAACGATCAGGAAAAACGAAAAAAACGTGTCCAAAGTTTAATAATCATTAGTTTTCTTGCCTACATTGCACTCGCATACTTCACATTACACTTACACCACGTAATTACTACTTCAAATACACCTTTTAACATCCAGACTACCGACATAGAACAGTTGCTTGCTGATGCTTTAAACAGTATGCAGACCAATATTTTTATCTGGCCGAGTGAACAAGTGTTACGGATTCTGTTCTTTGAATTTATTGCCGTCACGATGTACGTACTTTACCAGGCGACCACGCAGAAGAATTTAATGCCCGGGAAAGAACACGGGTCTGCGAGCTGGGCAGGTAAGGCGGCCAGAAACCAAATTAAGCACAAAGATAAATTCCAAAACATCATATTGACCAATACGGAGCGCCTAAGTCTCGATACTCATAAATCCAGAAAAAACCTTAATATCTTGACGATCGGGGGCGCGGGTACAGGTAAGAGCAGATTTTTCGTAAAGCCGAACATTCTGCAAGGCAATACAAGTATGGTGATCACCGATCCAAAAGGCGAATTGCTTCGGGATACTGGATATGCCTTGGAACAGCTTGGATATAAGATCAAGGTTTTTAACCTAATAGATATGGCGAATAGCTGTAAATACAATCCGTTTGCCTATATCAAAAAGGAGAGTGATGTTCTAAAAGTAATAAACAACCTAATCAAAAATACAAACGGTAGCAAGACAGGTGGAAGCGATCCGTTTTGGGAGAAAGCAGAAACGGCCTTACTACAAGCCATATTCCTATATATCTTTTATGAACTACCTCTTTTTGAACACAATTTCAAGTCTGTTTTCACCATGCTAAGGCTGGCAGAAGTGAAGGAGGATGACGAAGAGTTTAAAAGCGAGTTTGACTTTCTTTTTGAAAAACTTCGGGAAGAGAGTCCCGATCATATTGCAGTCAAACAATATGACATTTTCAAATTAGCTGCTGGCAAAACGGCGAAGAGTATTTTGATATCTGCCGGAGTTCGGTTATCACCCTTTGGAATCGCAGATGTTGAACGGCTGCTATCCGAAGATAACCTTGAACTTCATACGCTTGGGGATGAAAAAACAGCGCTCTTTGTTCTTGTGCCGGACAGCGATACGACCTTTAATTTCATCGTTGCCATGATGTACGCTCAATTATTCGATACATTGTATTATCAAGCTGATTTTGTCAGCGGCGGCAGTTTGAAGTTTCACGTAAAATTCTGGCTGGATGAATTTGCAAATATCGGTCAAATACCCGACTTTGACAAATTAATTGCTACTATGCGAAGCAGAAATATATCCGTTTCCGTCATCCTGCAGAATATGACTCAACTCAAAGGGCTGTATAAGAATACATGGGAAACCATTGTCGGGAACTGCGATACCATCTTGTTTTTAGGCGGCCAAGAGCGTTCAACCTTGGAATGGGTTAACAAGGGCCTAGGAAAACAGACCATAGACACGCGCAATACAAGCCGATCCAGAGGACGCAACAGTTCATCGAGTATAAATTACGGCAGTCTTGGCCGTGACTTGATGACCATAGATGAAATAGCGCAAATGCCGGATAAAAATTGCATTCTGTTTGTCCGCGGCATCGCCCCGTTCCTGAGTGAAAAGTTTAGGTTAGAGTCACATCCAAATTACAAGCTGCTTTATGAATCGAATCACGCGAATTACTTTGATCCTAGAATGGGGGTGGGTGGGTCATACGAAATCAGGGATGAAGTTGACGATGTGTTCAATTTACGTGTACCCAATCAAGACCTGGACGAACGGAAGGAAGATATTGAAGTAATTGATGTTGTTGAGTTGGAAGAAGTTGAACGGCGTATGAATGAAGTTTTGACCACTAACTAAATTAATTAAAGGAGAAATGTCTAAATGAAAACTAACCTTAAAACCAAGTTTGTCAATCTATTTAATAGTAATACTCTGGTGAAATCTGCTTGCATTGCTTTGGTGTTGATTCTATCAGCTACAAACGTATATGCTGCTGATCCGGTCGGCATGGATAAACTCGATAGTGTCATTGATGTTGTTGCTACTTGGTTGGGACGGATCGGCCTCATTGTTGCTTTCTTTGGGGCGGTACAGTTAGCACTTGGATTCAAGAATGATGATGCAGACGGCAAGGTTCGCGGTATGAAGACGCTGGCATCAGGCTTCTTGGTATTCGGAATCACTCAATCCCTGTCGCTGTTCGGGCTATAAAAATAAAAAAAAGGGGCTATTTGAAATAGCCCCTTTTTTATAAAGGTAGGTGGTAAATTGGAATGGCATCACCAATAGATGACATTAAGGAAGCCTTTAATGGATTTACGGCTATCATCGGAGAGGTAACATCACTTGTAAATCAGGGACCATCATCGTACCCAGGGCTGTATGTAATCATTAAAGAGATACATCAAGCAATCCTTCCAGTTGCGTATAGCTTGCTTACTCTATATTTTTTACTCGATTTTTTAAACAAGTCGATGAACTTCTCATTTGTTCGCTGGGAAACGGTAGTCTCTTGTTTGGTTAAATTGGTTTTTGCAAAATTCGTCATGGAGCATATCTTTGATCTATTGGAAGTTATATTCCATATTTCATCTTACCTAACAAATTTGGTCGGAGCTAAGGGATCGAATGCAGATTTATATAAGGTCAATTGGTCGCAGATGGAAGCAGAATACGAAAATATGGGATGGTTTGATAAAAAACTTTATTGGATAAAGCTCATGCCTTTCCAGTGGGTCCTGCAAGGCGTAAAAATCGTGATCATGTTAATTGTTTTTGGCCGCTTGTTTGAACTACTCATTTATACAGCGGTTGCACCTATTCCAATTTCAACGTTTATCCATGACTCCATATCAGGAACCGGAAAAAGGTTCGTAATGGATTACGCGGCGGTTTGCTTGCAGGGGATCATCATTATCGTAGGTTGTGTGATATATGCCGCGATCATGTCAGAAGTTACCTTTGGAGGGTTTACTGGCGGGGG
>NZ_LT575476.1:0-329116 GCF_900086655.1 Paenibacillus tuaregi
AACCGCAAGGAGCCAGCCGCCGAAGGTGGGGTAGATGATTGGGGTGAAGTCGTAACAAGGTAGCCGTATCGGAAGGTGCGGCTGGATCACCTCCTTTCTATGGAGAATCGTTACCTGCAACGGTAACATTCATGAGAAGCCAATGGCTTCAATAGCAACACCTCACTCGTTGTTCAGTTTTGAGAGTTCAACTCTCACGTATCGCTTCCAGAACTTGCTTGGTGACAAGCGAATGAGGATTTGATATGATATTCTTCCGGCCGCAAGGTTGGAATTGATCCTTGAAAACTAGATAACGAAACGAAATTGCGTAAATTAGAATTCCTTTAAGCTGAACTTGTGCAAGCAAGTGAAGTATCTAAGGTAGCGCGAAGGTTGGTCAACCAACCGGAGCAATGGTTAAGCTACTAAGAGCACACGGAGGATGCCTAGGCGCTAGGAGCCGAAGAAGGACGTGGCGAACAACGAAACTGCCTCGGGGAGCTGTAAGCAAGCTTTGATCCGGGGGTGTCCGAATGGGGAAACCCNGAAGCACTGCCTAAGGCAGTGCTTCTTTGTTTATAATTTGGATTTTTGCAGATATTAGCTTGGTATAGGATTTTAATCAGTAAAGGCTTTTAGTAAGGATAGAGAGAACAATTTCTGATTAGCAATTTTTAACGTATAAGCCAGGTGGTTATGGGCCCTTACGTGTTGACAGCCCATATCCCCTTTGCTAAGATGGTACAAATATATTCCCGTAAGAAGAGATCTCGGCCTTCCAGAGATAGGGATTAGGCCGCTGGGACAATAGAGCTGAGGAGGAAAACCCTGGTGTGGGAAAGTAAATTTGCTAAAGAAGGTCTTACATTTGATGATGTGCTCCTGATTCCGAGAAAGTCCAGTGTATTGCCAAAGGAAGTGGATGTGTCCACGCGATTGAGCGACAGTGTTAAGCTCAATATTCCATTGATCAGTGCGGGAATGGATACGGTCACCGAAGCAGCATTGGCTATTGCCATTGCCCGTGAAGGTGGAATTGGGATGATTCATAAGAATATGCCGGTGGAGAAGCAAGCTGAAGAGGTTGATCGTGTGAAGCGCTCGGAGAGCGGCGTTATTACGAACCCGTTCTCCTTGACACCGGATCATTTGGTGTCTGATGCAGAACGGCTTATGGGCAAGTTCCGCATTTCCGGGGTGCCGATTGTAGATGAGCACGAGAAGCTGGTTGGTATTTTGACGAACCGCGATCTGCGGTTTATCCATGATTACAATACGGCTATTAAGGATGTCATGACTCATGAGAATCTGGTTACTGCACCAGTAGGTACGACTCTTCAGGAGGCAGAAGTTATTTTGCAGCAGCATAAGATCGAGAAGCTTCCATTGGTCGATGAGAATAATGTCCTCAAAGGACTGATTACGATCAAAGACATTGAGAAAGCGATCCAGTTCCCGAATGCGGCGAAGGATGCTCAGGGGCGTCTACTGGTCGGTGCGGCTGTGGGGATCTCCAAGGATACTTTCGAGCGGACGGAGGCTCTTGTTAATGCTGGGGTTGATGTGATTACGGTGGACTCAGCTCACGGACATCACATTAACATTGTGGACGCGGTACGGGAGCTGCGGGCCCGTTATCCGAAGCTCACCATTATTGCAGGTAATGTGGCTACTGGTCATGCTACCCGCGATTTGATTGAGGCTGGCGCTTCTGTAGTTAAGGTAGGGATTGGACCTGGTTCTATCTGTACAACCCGTGTTGTATCCGGGATTGGGGTGCCTCAGATCACGGCGATCTATGATTGTGCAACCGTAGCAAGAGAATATGGGGTGCCAATTATTGCCGATGGCGGAATCAAGTATTCCGGCGAGATTCCTAAGGCGATTGCGGCCGGTGCTCACGCGGTTATGTTGGGCAGCCTGTTCGCAGGAACGGAAGAAAGTCCTGGGGAATCAGAAATCTACCAAGGCCGCCGCTTTAAAGTGTACCGGGGTATGGGCTCCTTGGCTGCCATGAAGCAGGGCAGTAAAGACCGTTACTTCCAGGACGATGATAAGAAGCTGGTCCCAGAAGGGATTGAAGGCCGGGTTGCCTACAAAGGACCATTGTCTGATACGATTCACCAGCTGATCGGCGGCTTACGCTCTGGAATGGGCTATTGCGGTACGGCTAATCTGGACGAGCTTCGTGAAGAGACGGAATTTGTACGCATCACTGGAGCAGGTCTACGTGAAAGCCATCCGCATGATGTACAAATCACGAAGGAAGCCCCGAACTATTCTTTGTAATTTTCGGAAATTCATAGTATTCCGGTGGGAAGCAGGGCGTTTTCGTCCTGCTTGTCTTTTTTTTGCGGCATAGCCTGTGTTAGAATAGAACAGTATTGAACGATATTGAGGGGAGCTTAAAGGTAACTTGAAATCTAAAGAACTGAACACGAATCCTAAACGGCGTATCCTTCGTAAAAGTGTCACGTCGATTTTAATGATTAATATGTTGTGCTTATCCGTAATTCCTGCTTTGACCCTTGCTGAAGGACAAGCTATTGCAGCCCCAAGCAAGACTGCTGCAAAAACGAATCAGGGTCCTACCGATAAGCTGGGTCTTAATGTTAGATCTGCCATTCTGATGGAACCAACCACTGGGCAGGTTCTCTATTCTGTTAACGGTGACGATCCTATGCCTCCAGCCAGTATGACCAAAATGATGACGGAATACATTGTGGCCGAGCAGGTGAAGCAGGGCAAGCTGAAATGGGATCAGGTTGTCACAGTACAAGAGAATGCCTCCAAGCAGATTGGTTCACGTGTATTCCTTGCTCAAGGGGATCAGCACACGGTAGAAGAACTTTACATTGCTATGGCTATAGCCTCTGCCAATGATGCAACCGTAGCTCTTGCTGAGCTTGTTGGGGGTACAGAGCAGAACTTTGTGAAGATGATGAACGAGGAAGCCAAGCGGATGGGCATGAAAACAGCCTATTTTGCAAATTCTACAGGTCTGAATGTAGGAGATATGCCGGAGGGCTTCCGCCCAAGCGATCCGAAGGAAACTGTAATGTCTGCGAAAGATGCCGCCACTTTGGCGAAGTATATTGTAACCGATCATCCTGACTTTACCCGTTTTACTACTTTGCAATCATATAAATTCCGCAGCCGTGATAAAACGCCATTAATCAATTTGGACTGGATGCTGGAAGCTAATAAGTCGAATGTCAATTTCAGACAATATGCTTATCCAGGACTGGATGGGCTCAAAACAGGGCATACCGAGAATGCGGGGAACTGCTTTACTGGTACTGCAGTGCGCAACGGAGTGCGCTTGATCAGCGTGGTGATGGGGACCGATGCGAAGTCGCAGAAATCCCGCTTCGTAGAGACGAAGAAGCTGCTTGATTATGGGTTTGATAATTTTGAAATCAAGCAGGTCGCCGCGCCAAAAACAACAATCAAGGGTGCCGAGACAGTCAGTGTCAAGAAAGCTACGGAAACCGAGGTTCCGGTGGTAACGGATAAGGCCGTGAGCTTTGTAGTGAAGAAGGGCTCGGATCTGAAAGGGGTCACCTCCACGGTGAAATGGCTGGATAAGGACCAGCTGACCGCTCCACTGCCGAAGGGCACCAAGGTAGGAACGATTACGTACACCTACAAGGCAGACGACACCGCCGCACCTGCTCAGGAGACAGTGAATCTGATTACCGCCGAGGAGACGGAGAAAGCTGGATGGTTCAAGCTCCTGCTTCGCGCAATAGGCCAGTTCTTCGTGGATTTGTTCAATTCCATTAAGAATTTGTTCTAAATTCTCTAGGGGATTTGAAATTCCTGCAGTTGTGTAATTAAAGCTTATCTTGTAAAATAACAAGTTAGATCAAAGGCGAATTTTCACCTAAATCTATATGAATTGGCGTATAATCTGTCATATAGATATAAAATTGTTTATATATTCGGGAGGTATGGACATGGAAACTGGAACATCTCGTGTTAAAAGAGGTATGGCTGAAATGCAAAAAGGCGGCGTCATTATGGACGTTATGAATGCGGAGCAGGCAAAAATTGCTGAAGCTGCCGGCGCAACTGCCGTTATGGCGCTTGAGCGCGTACCTTCGGATATTCGTGCGGCAGGCGGAGTAGCCCGTATGGCCGATCCAACGATCATTGAAGAGGTTATGAAAGTGGTTTCCATTCCGGTTATGGCTAAGGCCCGTATCGGTCACTACGTTGAAGCTAAAGTGCTTGAGTCTCTGGGCGTGGACTACCTCGATGAGAGTGAAGTTCTCACACCTGCTGACGAGGTGTACCATATCGACAAACGTGAATTCACAGTTCCATTCGTATGTGGCGCCAAAGATCTGGGCGAGGCTCTTCGCCGGATCGGTGAAGGAGCGTCCATGATCCGTACCAAGGGTGAGCCAGGAACAGGCAACATTGTTGAAGCTGTACGTCATATGCGTCTAATCAACAGCCAAATCCGTAAAGTTGGCAATATGTCAAAGGACGAGCTGTACGCGGAAGCTAAGAACCTGGGAGTTCCATATGACCTTCTGCTTGAAGTTCATGAGAACGGCAAGCTGCCGGTGGTTAACTTTGCGGCAGGCGGTGTAGCAACTCCAGCCGATGCGGCTCTGATGATGCACCTGGGTGCAGACGGCGTGTTCGTGGGCTCCGGTATTTTCAAATCCGAGTATCCTGAGAAATTCGCACGTGCCATTGTGGAAGCAACAACCCACTATACTGATTATAAATTGATTGCCGAAGTATCGAAGAACATCGGTACACCAATGAAGGGGATTGAAATCTCCAAGTTGACTGCGGCTGAACGTATGAGTGACCGGGGCTGGTAAGCCCCGGCTTTTTCGGCAAATTACCATGCTGGGCATGATATAGAAGGAAGATGAAGGTTATGAAAATAGGAGTGCTGGCACTTCAAGGTGCTGTGGCTGAGCATATGAAGAGCATTGAGAAGACCGGGGCTGAGGCGGTTGCTGTTAAGCAAACCCATCAGCTGAAGGATATTCAAGGACTGATCATTCCTGGGGGGGAGAGCACGACCATCGGCAAGCTGATGAGACGGTATGAGTTCATCGAGCCTATTCGTGAATTCTCTGCCGAGAAGAAACCGCTCTTCGGTACTTGTGCCGGGTTGATTGTACTTGCCAAGGAAATCGAAGGTGGGGAAGAGGCTCACTTGGGGCTTATGGACATTCGGGTCTCCCGTAATGCTTTTGGGCGTCAACGTGAAAGCTTCGAAACTGACCTGGACGTCAAAGGAATCGATAACCCGGTCCGTGCAGTCTTTATCCGGGCGCCTCTCATTACTTCCGTTGGGGAAGGCGTTGAAGTCCTTTCGACTTACCGTAATGAAATTGTTACGGCTAGAGAGGGCCATATGCTGGTGAGCTCTTATCATCCAGAGCTTACAGATGACTTCTCTCTTCATCAATATTTTGCGGATATGGTCCGTCAATCTAGTTAAACCTCGATTTGCGATATTATAATAAGGTGAAACACAGGCTACATCTGGCTGGAATGTGAAATTCCGTCCGGATGTAGTTCAATTTTAGCGGGACAAGATCAGGGTCCTGTTCAACACAGATTGGACTCGTGTGAAGGTGGGTTTGGTTAAAACTTGGCCCTCTGAAAGAGGTTCATTCTGATCAGTCAAGGTGCCGCCCAGGGAGGGACTAGTTATGTTAGATGTAAAAATATTAAGAAATGATTATGCACGGGTTGAGGATGCTCTTCGCAAGCGGGGCAAGTCTCTCGACCTTATTGCTGATTTCCCAAAGCTTGACGAGAAGCGCCGTGAGCTTCTTCAGGAAAGTGAGCAGCTGAAGAACCGGCGGAATGTGGTATCCGCGGAAGTGGCTAAGCGCAAGAAGAACCGGGAAGATGCCGACGAGCTTATTGTTGAGATGAGAGAGGTAGGCGACAGGATTAAAGCTCTGGATGAAGAGGTTCGGGAGCTTGAAGCGAAGATTGATGAGCTTACACTGGCCATTCCGAACATTCCGAATGAGAGCGTTCCCGTGGGCTCCTCAGAAGAAGACAACGTGGAGATTCGCCGCTGGAGTGAGCCGCGCAAATTCGATTTTGAACCGAAGGCGCATTGGGATTTGGGCCTTAGCCTCGGCATTCTGGATTTTGAGGCGGCCGCCAAAGTTACAGGATCCCGCTTTACGTTCTACAAAGGACTGGGTGCCCGTCTGGAGCGTGCCCTAATCAACTTTATGATGGATCTTCACAGCAACGAGCATGGTTATGAGGAAATGCTCCCGCCGTATATTGTTAACCGTGACAGCTTGTATGGAACAGGACAGCTTCCTAAGTTTGAGGAAGACTTGTTCAAGCTTCGTGACACCGAGTATTATCTCATTCCTACCGCAGAAGTTCCGGTTACGAATTATCACCGAGATGAGATCCTGAGTGTGGAAGACCTGCCGCGCAGGTATATTGCGTACAGCTCTTGTTTCCGTTCCGAAGCGGGTGCTTCCGGCCGGGATACGCGGGGGCTAATTCGCCAGCACCAATTCAACAAGGTGGAAATGATTAAAATTGTCCATCCCGAGACATCCTATGATGAGCTTGAATCGATGACCCAGAATGCGGAGCGGGTTCTGCAGCTGCTGGGCCTGCCTTACCGGGTTCTGACGCTGTGCACAGGGGATATGGGCTTTACCGCTGCCAAGACCTATGATCTTGAGGTGTGGCTGCCGGAAAGCGGCATGTACCGTGAGATTTCCTCCTGTTCGAACGTCGAGGATTTCCAAGCCCGCCGTGCGAATATCCGTTTCCGTCCTGAAGCTAAGGCAAAGCCCGAATTCGTACACACGCTGAATGGCTCCGGCCTGGCTGTCGGTCGTACCGTAGCAGCTATTCTGGAGAATTATCAGCAGGAAGACGGCAGTGTGGAGATACCGGAAGCGCTTCGTCCATACATGGGTGGGCTAACTGTTATTTCTCCGAAAAAATAGTTTGCTTGCTCATTACGAATGTGATATAATCTAATTTGTCACGTGTTATCGTGATGAATTAGATTGACCTGGAGAGATACCGAAGCGGTCATAACGGGGCGGTCTTGAAAACCGTTAGGGTGCAAGCCCACGTGGGTTCGAATCCCACTCTCTCCGCCATAACTTTTAATTGAGATACATAAGATATAAATTTAAGGCTTGTTCCTATCCAGGAATGAGCCTTTTTAATTGTCGGCTGTGGCATGCAGCCGAATATTCTGTCCCATTTCACGGTACATTAAAAAAGCTTCAGCCAAATACCGTTAAGGGGAGGGAGATACGATGAACAAGCCTAAATCGGTCCCGGTCCGTGGAGTTCAAGAGAACACGGGCCGCCGTCGCAAAGATGAAGGTTCGGGAGGCCCTGAGCCGTTATCTGGTTCGAAAAAAGTAAAGAATCGCAACCATGTGGACCATAACAACCCACAGGGTTAGTAAACCCCTTAATTTGCCCGAATTCGGGCAAATTAAGTCATTTTTGAGAAAAAAAACGATTTAAGCAAGACATCGAGCAGGATTAATGTCATAATAGTAATAGGGTTAATGGGTGAATAGCTGGACAGTATTCTAGGAAATGGAGAGATGAGGAAAAAGATAATTTGAACTGAAAGGAACGTGATGCTATGAATGAGCTCATGAAAAATCTTAAGATTGAAGAAACTACCGGCTTGATTCCTCGGCCACAGCGCCAGCATAACAAGCGGTCTTTGGCAAGTATCCTCCTGAGGTGCTTGTTTATTATCATAGGTGCTATATGCTACGCGGTTGCCCTTGAATTGTTCCTGGTTCCGAATGATATTACGGACGGCGGAATCACAGGGATATCCGTAATTGCCTCGCATTTTACAACTTTGCCTCTGGGCCTGTTTTTATTTCTGCTTAATCTCCCCTTTCTCATCGTTGGTTACAAACAAATCGGTAAGACCTTTGCATTTTCCACCCTACTCGGAATTATTGTTATGTCCGGCTCAACCTTTCTCCTCCATTCGGTTCAGGCCATTAGCCAAGAGACCACATTAGCCTTTGTATTCGGCGGGATCCTGCTCGGTTTAGGAACAGGGATTGTCATTCGTGCCGGAGGCTCACTCGATGGTACAGAAATTATAGCCATCCTCATATCCCGTAAGACCCCATTCTCCGTTGGTGAGATTATTATGATTCTCAACGTATTCATTCTCGGCGGCGCCGGCTTTGTGTTTGGCTGGGATGCTGCATTGTTCTCCATACTTGCTTATTATATTGCCTTCAAAGTAATAGATATTACGATTGATGGCCTTAACGAATCGAAATCAGTCTGGATTATCAGTGATAATATAGATGAAATTGGGGACGCCATTATTAGCCGTCTAGGTCGTGGCGTGACTTATCTTGCTGGCGAGGGCGGATTCTCAGGAGACCCGAAAAAGGTTATCTTTTGTGTGATTACCCGTCTGGAGGAGGCCAAGCTCAAGGAAATCGTAAGCCATTACGACGAGCGTGCTTTTCTGGCAGTTGGCAACATCCATGATGTCAAAGGCGGACGGTTCAAGAAAAAAGATATTCATTAATCCTAAAAAAGGGTTTCTCTCCCATTCGAAATGTTATATCATTGTATTGAATGTCACAATTTCTGAGGAATTGAAGAGGGGAGAAAGTCATGCGCAAGATAATGGGATTGACGCTGACACTGTTGTTGTCAGTAGTATTGGTTTTATCCGGATGTGGTACCAAGAAGGTAGATCCGAAAGAGGCTCTGCAAGGTGCTGCTTCTAATGCATTGAAGATGGACTCATACGTAGTTAAAAATGAGATTAAAATTAAAGATCTGTCTGTAAAGCTGGCACAAAATAACGAACAGGTGGGATCTGTCGTTAATATGCTGAAAGATGCTGAGATTAACATCAGCCAGATCTATCAGAAAGACCCAATGCAGACTGAAGCTACTCTTGAAGTGAAACTTAAAGGGGACGTAGCTACAACTATTACGATTCCTTTCGTGGTAACTAAGGAAAAGATGTATGTTAAAATTCCTAAAGTGCCATTCTTCCCGATTCCAGACAGCGTAGTAGGTAAATTCCTGGTTTTGGACTATAAGGAACTGGCGGCGCAAAGCGGCGGGGAAGCTGATCTAAGCAAAGTGGATATTGCTAAGACCCAGAAGTTTGCTTCCGAAGTGGCGAATGCCATTTTTGCCGAGTACGACTCCGCGAAATATTTCAAAGATGTGGACGCTAAGGATGCCGCATTGCCTGACGGCTTCAGCGCGAAGCAAGTGGTACAGTTCAACGTAACTAACGATAATGTGAAGGATGCTGTTACGATCTTCGTAAACAAAGCTCTTCCTAAAGTCCTGGATATCATGAGCAAAGATGATTATCGTGATATGTTCCAAGGTCTGACTAAAGAAGATATTGACAAAGCGAAGAAAGAAATCCAGTCCGGCAGCCAAGCTGAACTGAGCAAAGGGATCGACGAGATGAAGAACCACTTGAAGATCAACCAGTTTACAGTGAATACGGCTATCGACAAAAATGATTTTCCTGCATATCAGAATTTGAATGCGAACCTGGAAATCAACGATCCGGATACCCAGAATAATGTGAAGATTGCGATCGAATCCAAGAGCACATTCTCCAAAATCAACGAAAAGCAGAAATTCGAAATTGGTATCCCAACCGATACTATTACGATTCAGCAGCTTCAACAAGAGTTCGGCGGAGCTGGACTTCAATAAGATTGTAATCGATAAGAACCCGTGCCATGGCACGGGTTCTTTATTTTCACTCTATATGTAGGTCATTCAAGTTTCAGACAGAGTATAGGTCCGTCAAATACTCAGCTTAACGGGCTCTCAGGTGGCTTTCTCCGCAGTCTGCGGAAGAAGTCCGTCAGTAGGCTGGCACACTCTGGCTGCAGTATTCCTGTTGTCATCTCCGTCTGGTGATTGAACCGGGACTCCTGCAACAGGTTCATCAGGGTGCCGGCACAGCCAGCCTTGGGATCGGCAGTCCCATACAGCACATGGGGCACACGCGACTGTACAATCGCCCCTGCACACATGGGACAGGGCTCCAGAGTTACGTAGAGCCTGCAGTTTAAGAGCCTCCATGAGCCAAGCCTGCTGCTGGCCTCACGTATGGCAATAATTTCTGCATGGGCTGTCGGGTCATGCGTAGTTTCACGCAGGTTATAACCTCTCCCTACAATTTCGTCATCCCGCACAATGACGGCTCCAATCGGAACCTCCCCGATCGCTTCAGCTTTTTTGGCCTCCTTAATGGCTTCCCCCATCCAGTATTCATCGGTATAAGTCATGGCAAATATGCTCCTTCTCTCTTCTTTAGCGCCCGGTTATGCTGCGAACAGGCATTCGTTTGTGAACAGGCTGTGTGTAAATATGTGTATAAGTCATGGGTTATCAACAGAGTTATGCACAGGTTTATAATTTTTGGGTATAAGTATAACCAATCTGTGGGTAACTAAATCCATATAGTCTAATCGTGGTTAGAGTTCATAGCTTTGCTTGTCGAATGTCTTTGCAAAAAGTGTCGTTAAAGGTATGATGTTAGAAGAGTTATTCCAAATATCGGCAAGGTAAACAGGCCGAGGAGTGAGCCGCGAATTGTCCATCAAAACGAAATTATCCATTATTATATCATTTCTGGCCGTCGTATTATTGTCTTTGAATATTATCCTCAGCTACTTTACCACTCAGGAGAATCTGCGTAAAGACAGTGAAAATAAGATTATGCTGACCGCCAAGCAAATTGCCATTGCAGTCGAACAGAGCAGATTCAGCTCAGAATATATCGAGAAGCAGATGACGCAGCGGTTAAAATCAGCTGCTATCATTGCTGCTAAGGAATTGGATCCGGACGTTAATAAAGTGACCCGGGAACAGCTGGCGAAGTTGGCCGAGAAGACTGGAGTGACTGGAATCTCCTTATTCGTAGAGACTCCGAATGATGTTGTGGTCCGGGAGTCGTCCGAGCCTAGGGAGGTCGGATTATCCACAAACAAATGGGGCTACTGGTATGTGGCCTTCCGGCAGTTGTTCAGCATGCAGCCCGTGACTGTAAAGCAAGGGCATAAGTCCCAGCACTTCTGGTCCGGTCCTTTTGAATATTCAACGTCCATGCCGGACAGCATTGTGAAATGGGGATATTATTATGACGGCACAAGCAATTATTTGATAGATCCATTCATACGGAATACGGAGATGGACAATTTCTTTGAAGTTCTCGATCCGGAGCGGATTGTTGTCAGAACCATGGAGACGAATAACAACATTCTGGATATTACCGGTATCAATCTGAACCGGTTTGACGAAGCTGTGAATCAAGGGCTGTCTTTGGACAAAGGACTTTTTGCTGAAATGAAAGACACTCCGCTTGCCTTCGGAACCTATAAGTACCCGAGCCCTGAATCGGATCTGAAGCAAATGAAAGAAGCTATCCAGAAAGGGCAGAGTGCACAATATAATGTGAATATTGATGGAAAGCGGGTCATTAAGAGCTTTATTCCGATAAAAGATAGCACGAATCGCACCTATGTTATCCGGATTATCTCCAGTTATGATTCCATCCATTCGGTGCTCTCCAAGCAGATGATCAGCCAGATCTCCATCTCTTTGGTTCTCTTGGAGATCGTCATTTTTGCAAGTTATATTCTGGCGGGACTTCTCATCCGGCCGATTCAGGATATTCTGCTGAAGGTTAACGGGATGGCCGACGGGAACTTTGAGACCCAGCTTGAAGTCTCACGTAAAGATGAGCTTGGGCTGCTGGCGGCGAGAATCAATGCGATGGCCGGCAACCTGGCCCAGTATACGCAGGACCTCAGAGAAATGAACGATGAGAACCGCTCGGTAAAAGAGCACCTGGAGTCAATTATCCGCCAGACCGCTGATGCTATACACTTAACCGATCCAGAGGGGCGAATTATTCGGGTAAATAAAGCCTTTGAACAGCTGTATGGCTGGACTAGCGATGAGATTCAGGGCACCTGCCTGTTCAATACGCCGGAATCACGGCGTGAGGAGGAGCTGAGCTGGAAGAAACAGCTGAACGAAGGGATCCCGGTATTCTCTGCCGAGACGGTTCGGACAACCAAGAGTGGAACCGAAGTAAAGGTCAGCATCAGTGAATCCCCGATCTTTGACGAGGATGGGCAAATAACGGCCTTTGTCATTATCTCGAGGGATATGACCGAGCGGAATAAGATGGAGGAGCTTCTACGGCGGTCGGAAAAGCTGACTACCGTGGGGCAGCTGGCCGCTGGTGTAGCGCACGAAATCCGTAATCCGCTGACCACTCTCCGGGGATTCCTGCAGCTTCAGCAGCAGACAGAGAAGTTGAATTCACGCCATACCGATATCATGCTATCAGAGCTTGACCGCATCAATTTGATTGTGAGTGAATTTCTGATCTTGGCCAAGCCGCAGGCTGTACACTTCCAGGTCAAGGATATCAGGTATATTCTGGGCGATGTCATCTCCTTGCTCGACAGCCAGGCACATCTGCACAGTGTGGAATTCTCAACGGATTTCGTGGTGGAGGAGCTGCTTGTCCACTGTGAAGAGAATCAACTCAAGCAGGTCTTCATTAATCTGCTTAAAAATGCACTTGAAGCGATGCCAAATGGAGGGACGATCCACCTTAAGACTTGGTCATCTGAACCGGATCGGATCATGATCCGGGTTACGGATGAAGGAGAAGGCATATCCGAGGAGACTTTAGCGAAGATCGGTGAACCGTTCTTTACGAATAAAGAAACGGGAACCGGGCTTGGTCTTATGATCAGCCAGCGGATTATTGAGAGCCATAAAGGGCAGATGGAGATCGAAAGTGAACTGGGGAAAGGAACCCAGGTGACGGTCATCTTGCCGCGGGCAAATGTGCAATGTAACATATAAATCTGGGTAGTGTTAGACAAGTATAGAAGAGGTGTGTGGCTGTGCGGATTAATAAATATATAAGCGAGTCCGGATTCTGCTCCAGACGGGAGGCAGACAAGCTGGTTGAAGCCGGTAAGGTAACCATTAACGGAGTGGTTGCTGTGCTCGGGAGCCAGGCGGATGAGGGCGATGATGTGCGTGTGGAGGGTAGGCCTCTTAAGGATAAAGAACAGCATGTCTACTTGGCCTTGTACAAGCCTGTCGGCATTACGAGCACAACTGAGCAGCACATACGTGGTAATATTGTGGATTTCGTCGGGCATGAGAAGCGGATATTTCCAATAGGGAGGCTTGATAAGGACTCCGAGGGATTGATTCTGATGACCAATGATGGGGACATCGTGAACCGGATATTACGTGCGGAGGGTAAGCACGAGAAGGAATATATCGTTACGGTTGATAAAGCTATCACTCCGAGCTTCCTAAAGGCTATGTCTCAGGGGGTGAAAATTCTTGGGGAGATGACGCTTCCTTGTGAAGTGACCCGGATGTCCGATAGGGTGTTCCGCATTATCCTCACCGAAGGAAAGAACCGTCAGATTCGCCGGATGTGCAGTGCCCTGGGATATGAGGTAAAGCGTCTGCAGCGTATTCGGATCATGAATATTCATTTGGGAAGTCAAAAGGTAGGGACATGGCGTGAGCTAACCCCGCAGGAGAAAGAGGAGCTGGGGCGCCAGCTCAATTATTCTCTTACGTAGTGGTTTGGAGAGGGGAGGCAACTTCTCGATACGTGGATCTATACACCAGTTCGCTGCTCAGAGCTTTATTAAAGAGGAGATGCGGGTAAGTAAGAATGGCTCCAAAGCAACCGAGATTGTTGCATACATCTATTCTATAGTTCAACTTATAGCCCTGTTCGTTAAGAAAGGCCCCTTGAGCTCAGTAGAGCATCCAAGAGGCCTTTCTTGTATTAAGGTGTGGTTAAACCCGATTGTGTATTGTTCTGATATTTACGGAGGATGGAGACCTCAACACGACGGTTCTTCGCACGTCCCTCATCCGTAGCGTTGGAAGCGATCGGATGATACTCTCCATAACCCGTGCTGACGAACTTCCTTGGGTCCAGCTTGGCGTTAAGCAGCAGAATCTTCATGAAGTTAAGAGCACGGCCGGAACTCAGATCCCAGTTCGATTCAAACTCAGAATTGGAGATCGGAACATTGTCCGTATGACCGGAGACAATGACTTCATAGTCCGGGAAGCCCTCAAGCATCTTGGAGATCGCCTTGGCCAGTTCCTTGGATTCAGGCTTGACTGTATCATCCCCGGAGGCGAACAGCGCCTTATCACTGATCGTAATGGTCAGCTGAGACTGATTCAGCTTGGTGTTAAGCTGGGTAGCAAGTCCGTTGTTCTTGATGTATTGATCCATCTGCTTCTTGAGACGCTCCAGATCCTGCTGCTCCTGGCGCATGAGCTCACTGCGGTTCTTGCTCATCGTCATGCTCTGGGTGCTCTGCTGGGCGGAGCTGTCCTGAGGAGTATTATTATCTGTTCCGTCGACAGAGCTCTTGTCCAGTACACTTACACCGCCGTTCAGCGCGATGCTGAAAGCCTTACTCATCTGTTCGAATTTCTTCGCGTCCTGGGAGCTCATCCCGTACAATACGATAAAGAGCGCCAGCAGCAGAGTCAGCAGATCCGCATAAGGAATGAGCCAGGATTCATCGGCGTGCTCCTCGTGGGGTTCGTGTCTATTCTTTTTGCTCACCGGCATTCTCCTCCTTCTCCTGGAGCTGCGCACGTTCAGCCGGGGTTAGGAATACAGCGAGCTTCTGCTGGATGGCAATCGTGGAGACACCGGATTGAATGGAGAGAAGCCCCTCTACCATCATGAGCCTAATCTCAATTTCTTTCTTCGAAAGACGCTTCAGTTTGTTAGCGATTGGATGCCAAAGTACATAACCTGTGAAAATCCCGAGCAACGTCGCAACAAAGGCCGCTGCGATCGCATGTCCGAGCTTCTCCATATCTTTCATATCAGCCAAGGCCGCGATCAGACCGATAACGGCACCGAGAACCCCTAGCGTTGGTGCGTACATCCCCGCTTGGGAGAAGATCAACGCACCGGCGCGGTGGCGTTCCTCCGTGGCGGCGATATCTTCCGCAAGCACGTCGCTCACGAATTCCTGGTCGTTTCCATCGATGATCATCCGCATACCGCCGCGAAGGAAATCATCGTCAATTTCCTCCACCTTGCTCTCCAGAGCAAGAAGCCCTTCACGCCGGGTAATGGAGGCCCACTCCATAAAGAGGCTGATCAGTTCGAGCTTGGTGATCATTTTCTGTTTCACGAACAGCATCTTGAACAGCTTAGGAAGCTTCTTCAGCTCTGCGGCAGGGAATCCAATGAAGAGGGAGGCTGCTGTTCCCACTAGAATGATGACGTAAGCTGCCGGGTTATTGACCAGGTTGATTACCGGCGCATGCTTGAGGATCATACCGCCAACAACGGCCACAAGGCCCAGTATTAGTCCTATAATCGTTGATATTTCCATTAATACACCTCGTCCATGAGATAGAATTGAGTCCTTTCAGTCTTTTCGGCATCCTTCCGTCAAGACGGTTTGCTTACAGAACGAAGAGGGAATTCCCCGGGAACGTTCGTAAGAAACGGTTTACCTATTTTATCGACAGATTTACCTTTTTTTTTAAGATGAATTTTCAGTTATAATATATAGAGTGGTCTTAGAAAATAAGATCAAGGAAGGCGGAGAGATGAGATGGGTGTGAAACACGCTAGAGATTACGGAGAAATTCTGGCAGAATTAACGGAAGCCGTAGGGCTTATTCAAGACAGCTACGTCTTCTTTGAAATGGAACCATTGGATTGGGAGCGGCTGTCCGAGGAAGACAAACACGAGGTTCATGAGGCATTGGCGGAGGACCTTTTCTACGGATTGGGAACGCAGCCGGTCATTGAGGTAGGCAGTGGAGTCGTCATGCACGATGTCCATTTGCACCGGATTAATGTGCTGGCGGGAGATGACGAATTGGCAGCCGTTCATTTGATCTAATCCTCCCAAGCCCCAGATTGGATTTAAGCCAATTGTCATGTTAATATAGCCTGAGAAGGTTAGTGTCTGGTCCTTAAGTTCTGCTTTGGATATGGGAGGGCCGCATGGCCCTGTATTTGGACAGGAAGATGGTCGCAGTTCATAAGAGGAATCGGCAGGAAAGCCAGATTTAAGTCATGCCAGAGTGGCTCGGACGTTGTAGAGAATAGGGAGGAAATAGGATGCCATTTACACCTCAAGAAGTGGAAGCGCATTTAGTCAATCTGGAAGGATGGGAGATGGAGGAAGAACGTTGGATTGTCCGCAAATTTACGTTCTCCAATTTCATGAAAGGGATCGCTTTCGTGGATGAGGTTGCTGCGATTTCGGAAGCCTTCAATCATCACCCGTTTATCACTATTGACCATAAGACAGTTACGCTCCGATTGACCTCTTGGGAAGCAGGCGGCATTACAGCCGTGGATATAAAAGAAGCCCAGCAGTACAATGAGGCTTACGATAAAGCCCTGTCCGGCGAGTAGCTGCCGGCTCTAAGGCCTTAACTTAAACCTCTTAGCTTCAATAAGAGGCCTAATTTAACAGGGCATCTGCTTTGCATGCCAGGGCGGGGCCGGAATATGGGTGCAGCTTCCCCGCTACTTCGGCCGCATTGCACAGACTCTAGGACAGGGAGCGTTGTGCCGTCTTTCGGAATGACGGGCATATACGTGTTCAGTGCCGCGTATAGTGCAGCCAGAGACTGGCTGCTATCGGATAAGCGCGCTTTCTGACTGATAGCTCAAATATATGTATGGAAATGAAAAAACACGCCCTCAGGTATACGCTTACAGCGTGGAAGGGGGCGTGTTTTGATGGTTTATTTTTTTGCAGCAAGCCATTCAGCCACGTTGGCAATTTCCTCAGGCTTAAGTTTGTCTTTGAAGGATGGCATGTTTCCATTACCCTTGGTAATTGTGGTAAAAATTTGTTCGTTCGTCATTTGTGAGCCTATCTTCTGCAAATTCGGTCCAACCTTACCTTCGAGCTGATCGCCGTGACAGCTGATACAGTTCGCTTTAACGGTAGCTTCAGCTGTGCCAGCGTTGACTGTTACCTTAGGCATGGTAGGCTTATTCTCTTGTGCCACTTGTTCTTTACCCGGTAGGGTGAACATGAGCACGATGGCCAAAGCGCACGCGATAAAGAACAAACCGCTCATGATCCACTTTTGCATTCCAATCGTCCCTCCTATGTAAGATACCTTCTCCCATTATAACGGAACATCTTGTTTGATCATAGCACTTGTGTCAAAAAAACAAACAAGTTGTGCCAAATTTATGACTTCTCTTTCAGCCTGTCAAATTCACTTCTGCTGCGTTCCCTGATAGACCATACAGTAGAAGTTCCTCATTCCATCTGGCGTTCTGCGTTCATATTCATCCGTAATGCGGAATCCGGCTTGATGGTAGGTCCGAATGGCCCGCTCATTCCAGGTTAGAACCTCAAGATCAACCGGAGACTCGGGACGACGGACAAGGGTTTCCTGCACCACGGTACGTACAAACGACTTACCCAGGCCCTGACCGCACAAATCAGGCCTTAAACCAAGCCCTAACCGGGAGACGTTCGACATGGGGAAAATTTGCGCGAACCCCGCAAGCTCCCCTGCTGCGGTCAACACCGAAATATATTGTTCCTCCCGAAGCATTGGATCACCGAACTCAATCTCTAGGGCCCTCATTTGCTCCCAAGGGAGAAAGCCGTAAATATTATAGGGAGGTTCATACACCCAGGAGCAAATCTGCTGACCGTGGGACTCGCTCATAGGAACGGTATAGAAATCCGTATGCTTGTTAAGAGTTATGGAGATCACCTCATTTTAAAAAATAAGAAAAAAGTTACAGAAACTCATCTATGGGACGTTTATCCCCTAAAAGAGTGGGTATATATATGATAAGCAGGGCTGGAATAAAATAGTTGGTCGGCAGGTTTTTATTTTGAAACCTTTTGTGCAGTGGCAACGTTCTAGAGTTAGGTGCAAAAAAACCACAGGCCGATTCCGGCAAGAATCGTCTGTGGTCGAGTGAGCAAGGCAATCTCGTAAGCTCCATTTGAGGGAGTGGAACTTACAGGTTTACAGCGTATTTCTTATATTTCGCTTGGCTAAGAATGCGTTTGGCTCCAACGTAGCGTTTGCTGTAGTAACTGCTGCTGAGACGGTCAATGTGGATACCTTTTGAGGAAGAGGCATGCGCGAATTGGCCGTTTCCAAGAAATACTCCAACATGGGATACCCCATTACCCAGGGTATTGAAGAATACCAGATCTCCCGCTTTAAGTTGACTCTTCGCCATCACCGGCGAACCTTGATGAAATTGAGCTTTAGACTGACGGGCCAGGCTTACGCCCATCTTCTTAAACACAAAAGTTGTAAATCCGGAACAATCGAAACCGCGGGTAGACATACCTCCGGTTTTATATGGCGTTCCATAAACACTCTTTACCGTAGTAGTAAGGGTAGAGCTGGCAAAAGCGCTTCCTGTTCCTAGACTGAACAATAGAGCCAAGCTCGTTGCGGCTGCTGTAAGTTGCTTTCTCAAGATGTTAGACTCCTTCCAAGGCCTGCGAGGTTAGCTTAAGGATTCGGTTGAAGGTTCCCTATGATCCCTATAATGCGGATCAATTCACCCATAACTGGTTCCCCCGTTTCCCAGGTGTGTGGGAATTCGGCTGATTTGTTGGTTTAGTACACCTAATCTGAATGCTCGATTAGAATCGAGACTTCAGGATCCCAGCGTTCCAGGCAAATGATGTCGAATCTTGGAGTTTCTGGGCTGGTTCGTGAGTGACGCTCCGACAAATGACAACAATAATGACAAAGTTGTTACTAATTCCTTGCCTATTGTACCAAAGCGTCCAAGCTTTGGCAAGTTAGAACTCACTTTTTTTGTCAGAAAAACATATGTATACGGTTTATTTCCTGTAGGGACGGTTAATAATTAGTAACAGAATTGTTAAAAAGGCAAACAAAAAACCCGCAAGATTCCGGCAAGAATCATTGCGGGCCAAGCAAGGGATAACTTATTCTACGTCATCGTTGTCGGTAGAGGAATCGGCAACGGCTTCAAATTTCTCATTGCTCATAATGCGTTTGGCTCCAACGTAGCGGTTGGTGTAGTAGCTGTCACTCAGCTTGCTGATGGTAACGCCTCTCTTGGATGAAGCGTGTGCGAACTTCCCGTCACCGACATATACGCCGACATGAGACACACCATTTCCCAAAGTATTGAAGAATACCAGATCTCCGGCTTTCAATTCATCTTTCGGTACGGCCTTACCCATCTTGTATTGGGAGCCCGATTGGTGAGGAAGGTCTATTCCCAGTTTGTTGAATACATACTGAGTAAAGCCTGAGCAATCAAAACCGTTGGTGGACGTTCCACCCGACTTATACTCTGTACCAATGACCTTGTCTACGACTTTGTCCAGCTTGGAGTCTGCGAAAACGCTTCCAGCTCCCATCGAGAACAAAATGGACATAGACACTGCTGCTACTGCAAGTTTCTTCTTCAAAAGCGGTTAAACTCCTTCCAATGCCTGCGAGGTTAGCTTAAGGATTCGGTTGAAGGTCCCCTATGATCCCTCCGTTGCGAGATCAATTCACCCAAAGTGGTTCCCCCGTTTCCCGGTGCAGGGAATTCGGCTTATTCATCTTGGCACCTATATGAAACGACTTAGTTAGCTCGTTCCATAATAATGTATACGACATGTATGTCGAAACTCCTGCTGTGACCAAAAAATAATTACAATGTTGTTACTGTCATAGTTCACATTGTAACAAGGTAGGTATCTTTTGGCAATGGCCGATTGCGAGATTTCCCGTAAATTGAAAGACAAAAGGCCTTCACCAAACGGTGAAGGCCTTGAGCAGCGCGGGATGGGACGAAGTTATGACATCTTTATTTCTTTTCATCCCACAGGTGATATTGCGAGGATATATGCCAAATACTGAGAAGACTGCGAATGAAAGGATAGGATTGCTGAAGAATTAGAGCCGCAAATCCGGTCCAGATCCAGGAAGCCGTGCTGAAGCTGCCAAACAGCAGAAGGGTGACCGCTCCCAGCAGGAGGGAGATGCCGACCGCTGGAAGAAAACGGCGCAGATAGATCAGAATTCCCGAGAAGATTCCGGCACCGAATAAGTACCCAAACTGAGCGAACAGCAGCAGCTGGTGAATCAAATAGCCATAAATCAGCCAGCCGAGAATATACATAGCAGCATAGAGAAGAGGAGAGCCTCCGCTCTGAATCCCTTTTACAAGCAGGTCAAGCAGCTTGGGGAACAGCCAGTATCCCGGTGCCATCACGAGAATAAGCTCGATGATATAAAAGAGGGTGACCGGCTTCCACAGCCGCCCGATTCCCTGAAAGAAGACCAGACCGGCTCCATCTTGCGTATCCGGACGGAGTCCGTACATTACGCCCGCTTGAATCAGCGGGGTTAGCACCAATCTCAACAGAAGCATGCCTGCCAGCAACCAGAGGTACTGGTGTACCTCCTGGCTGTATTTCAAATCAAGCTGCCCCTCGATAAAGAACAGCAGGCGGCTGAGCTCGCTCGGGGCAGGGTCCGGATAGCGCTGCAGCAGCGGAATGATGGCTGAGTTAATCAGGCGGTACAGAAAGACGCCCCACAGCAGCTGATACAGAAAGAGAATGATTACAACGGGAAACTGAGCTTTGGTACTTTGCCATCCACCGCGAATGTATCGCATCTATTGTCACCTCACCATGAGAGCAAGCCAAGCAGTGATTCCACCACCTTGGTTATGCCCAGATTCCAACGGGTCCCCGTCTTCTCTTCCACTTCGGACTTGAGATAGTTGTTGATATGTTTGTTCTCGAGCACCAGGGTATAGCCGGGATCAACCATAGCCCAGGCTAACGGCTGCTTGTACTGCAGCTTATAGACGATCTGGCTTTCGTCGCCTTTCCAGGTTTTGCGAACGATGTGGCCATCCTTGAAGCTGAAGATGACAGGAACCTCAGGGTAGGTTCCGCCAAGTCTGCTGATTTTGACAACCGATTCATATAGAGGGCCGGATTGGTCTTTTGGCGTAATCGGGCTCACGGTAATGGAGTCTACAGCGAAATTAGCCATTTGGCCGCTGTAAACATATTGATTGAAATAGTCCTTCCAGGAGCGTCCTGTCACCTGTTCAACCGTCCGCTGGAAATCCACTGTGGCCGGGTGCTTGAAGCGGAATTTGGCGGCGTACTTGGCCATGATTTTGTTCATGACGGGAGTCCCAACCTGGCGTTCAATGCCAAGCAGCACGAGCTTGCCGCGGGTATACACATTCTGGGCATAGACATCGGCGGAGCCGTACTTCCAAGCCTCCTTCGGCAGGGCTGCAGGCTGATTCACGAAGCTGGATTGAATCGGCAGGGTGGATGTAACCCCGTAGGCACTCTCCATGAGTTTGTCCTCCGCGTAAGAGGTGAAGCCTTCATCAAGCCAGGCTTCCTCGAACTCATTGCTTGCGATCATGCCATAGAAATATTGATGGCCGATCTCATGGACCACTGTCCTCTCCAGCTCATATCCTGGAGATTCGGAAGACGCCCCGAATGCGGTGACCAGGGTCGGGTACTCCATTCCGCCAGCCCCGTTGCCGCTTGCCGGCGGGACGACGATAGAGAGCGTAGAATAGGGATATCGCCCGTACCACTTGCTGTAGGAGGACAATGCTGCCTTGGCTGCATAGAAATAGCGGTCCTTCAGGTTCTTGTGAGCGGGATCGAGGTACAGCTTGATCCGGACACCGGGGACCTCCGGCGAGGAGAAGGGCTCCTCGGCATAGACGAAGTTCGGTGAGGCAGACCAGGCAAAGTCATGAACATCATCGGCATAGTACTGATAGATCTTGCGGTTTGCCTTGATGACGGGCGATTTGGTCGGAAATCCTGTAGCCGCTACGATATAAGAGCTTGGCACATTAATGCGGACACTAAAAATTCCAAAGTCGGAGTAGAACTCCGAGCTTCCGTGATATTGATGAAGGTTCCAGCCTTCCGAAGCACGGCCTCTTGTGCCGGCAGGTTCATATACACTCAGCTTGGGGAACCACTGGCCTGCCATGACGAAGTCGCCAGCTGTTCCCATACGGGCGAAGATTTTAGGCAGCTGGACCTCGAAATTGATCCGCAGGGTCGTGCTCTCTCCGCCCTGAATTGGGCGGGGCAGGCGGATTTTGACAAGAGTGCGGTCCTTGAGGTTGCCGTCATCAGGCTGGACATACTGAAGCCTGTGAAGCAGGGAAATGCCGTCCGTAGTCCGGACTTCAGTTAGCTTCATGGAGCCCCAGCCATCCTTCGGCATGGAGTCCCCCCGCAGTCTGCCCCCGGATTCCTTCATAAAGGTTGTATCGGCCGACTCAAACGCATTCGGATACAGATGGAAGTAAAGCTCACTGACCGGCTTCGTGCCTGGATGTGTCCAAGTCACACTCTCGCTGCCCGAGAGAGTACGGGTGGATTCGTTCAGGGTCACATCCATGTGGTATTCGGCTACGCGGTCGCTAAGCTGCTCGGTACGTGGAGTGCCGATACTCTCGGGTGCCGGGGGCTGGCCTGCCTGAAGCTTGCCCAATTCTGGTCCAAATGAAGGCTGCGTTGGAGCGGCTGTGAAGCTGAACCACAGTGCGCCGCCAACTATGATGAGGCTGAGCATGGAAATGAGAATAACTCTGAATCGTAGTGGGGTCATAAACTTGGATACCTCCCGTTGACAAGCATCTAAGGCATGTATATGTTTGCATCCGGGAGATTATTAGTTAAAATTAAAATTATAAGATGAGTGACAGATCAGGGCCGCGTGGGCCCATATATGGAGGGAATTATGGATAATCCAAATCAGGTAGGCAAGAAGCAGATTGCCTTGAATATTATCAGCAGCAGCGAGAAGAGCAATAAGCATAAGGGCTTCGGGGCCGGCTCGATCGATCTGAACAGTGTATCGCCTGTTATTATTGATGGTGGTGAGGCGAAGATTGATATCGGAGCCATGCACGCGAAGAGCAAGGTGGAGCGGGGGATCAAGTTCTCCGCGAACAAGGAGGATGTACCGAATGGCCGCCAGGTATGGCTGGTATGGGTTGCGGTAGACCGTACGCCGGAAGGACAAGTGTACGGCGGTGCGACAGCCTGCGAAATGTGGATTGACACAGAAGCCAAGCGTGGGTGGAAGATCCTGGCCGACCATGTGAACAAGCTGGACTATGCCATCAAGCGCCGGATCATGCTGGATGAGCTGGGTCCAGACGACAAGCGCGCGCTTCGCACGCTGCTGACCACGCATAACGAGGAGTGGTGGAACCGTTCGTCGGACGAGCTGAAGACGGCGCTGGACGTTTAGTATAAGGGACAAGGTTACCCTGATCGGGTGATTTAAACAGCGTACCATTGGTTATAGCAATATAGAACGTGAGAATCGCAACCATATAAAACGATCGCAACCATATAACACGTGAGATCGTAATCTTATAAAATGAAGAGGCCGTACTCCGGGATTTACCGGGGTAAGGCTTCTTTATGTTATGTATGTAGGCCCGAAGTGAGCCAGAAGGAACAGTATCCAGTCGAATGAATTTGAACGAATCTGAACGTAATACAGCTGTTATTCCGGGAGGCAGCGTTACCCGGATTATATTTATTGGAGATGAAGGAAGCGCCAAGTCCGCTTTAACTTCCACCTCTAAACGGATGAAGGGGAATCACCTTGGAACAGGAGAAGGCGGGAAGCCTTCGGCATCTTGGAGACGACCAGCTGATACGATTCCAGGAGCATGGAGGCGATGATCTCATCGGGGACTTGTCCGTTCAGGACAACGGTATTCCAATGGCGTTTGTTCATATGGTAGCCGGGCAGTACGGCTCCAGGGTAGCTCTCCCGCTGAACCCAGGCTTCGTCAGGGTCAACTTTGAGGTTAATCGACTCCACACCCTCATGGGTGCGGAGCAGGGCGAACATTTTGCTGCCAACATACAATACCGGAAGCTCCGGGTCAAAAGGATAGCGCAGGCTTGTACCGGGATAACCAAGTCCGAGCTCAATCAGCTGCTGATGATTCATAGGGATGACGCTCCTTTTCGAAATTAGAGGATTTGACTGAAGCCCAACCTTATTTCAGTGTACTATAGCAGCGTCACCATGCAAAGACGACGAGACTTTCCTTGGCTGTAGAGCCTGGTGGGTACTCGGTCAGTGAACAAGCATTTTTAGGACAGCATCCGCCCAAGGTGTCCGCTTATGCGGCGTACGTTCATCGGTTTTGGAACAGAGTGACGATAAAAAATAAAGCGGCAGCCTGAACCTCGCAATGGGTTCAGGCTGCCGCATGCGTTGACAGCCGTCATGCAACGCCACACCGCGCGCTGGGAGCTTCGCGGTGTGAAAGCGGAGCAGCTAAACGTCCTTGTCTTTGCCAAGCAGGACGGTAAGTCCAAGCAGCGTGACAACGATGGTCGCGCCCATGTCGGACATGACCGCGATCCAGAGCGTCAGCAGGCCCGGAATGGTCAGCAGCAGGGCAATCAGCTTCAGCCCCAGGCTGATCGCGATGTTCCAGCGGATGATCCGGTTCGAGAGACGGGCAATCCGGATCGCGGCCGGAAGCTTGCCGAGGTGATCCTGCATCAGCACGATGTCGGCGGTCTCCACGGCACTGTCGGTTCCCTTGCCCATGGCGATGCCAAGCTGGGCTGTGGCCAGGGCCGGGGCATCGTTGATGCCGTCGCCGACCATGGCGATGCTTCCCTTGGCGGCAAGCTCCTTGATCTTGTCGACCTTCTGCTCTGGCAGCAGGCCGGCATACCAGTCGCTGACCCCGGTCATCTTCGCCACGGCTCGGGCCGTACCCTCGTGGTCACCCGTCAGCATCACGGTATGCTCAATTCCGGCTTGGTGCAGTCTGGTGATAACATCCCGGCTCTCCGGCCGGATCTGGTCGGCCAGCCCGGCAATTCCAAGCACATGCTGAGCGTCTGCTGCCAGAACGATGGTCAACCCTGCTTCCTTCATCCGCTTCAGATCGGACTGCACGAGCCGCTTGCTGTCTTCGGATAAGGAGACATGCTCTAACAGCTGCTCGTTTCCAACCCAGTAACGGACCCCGCCAATATCCCCTTGAATGCCTTGGCCAGGGATGGTCAGCAGGCCGCTAACCTGTTCAAATTCCACAGTCCCCGATTCTTCTGCCTTTCGGACCACAGCCTGAGCCAACGGGTGAAGGGAGGATTGCTCCATGGCTCCGGCAATGGCATAGAATTTCTCATGATCGTAGATAGCTTCTTCGATAACCGCCGGGCGCCCCTCGGTCAGAGTGCCCGTCTTATCGAAAGCGATCATGTTGATCTTGCCAAGCTGCTCCAGGTGAATGCCGCCTTTGACCAGCACGCCAATACGGGCACTGCGGGTCATTCCGCTGACCAGCGCAATTGGCGAGGAGAGAACCAGGGCACAAGGACAGCCGACAATCAGAATGGCGAGTCCTTCATATACCCACTTCATCCAAGGCGCACCGAGCAGAAGAGGCGGAATCAGAACCACGAGTGCGGCAATAATCATGATAGCCGGCGTATAATAACGCGCAAATTTATCAATAAACAGCTCGGTTGGTGTCTTGGTGTCCTGTGCTTCCTGAACGAGGTGCATAATCTTCGAAAGCGAGGAATCCTGGTAAGCCTTCTCGATCTTGACCTTGAGGAGTCCCTCGGTATTGACACTTCCGCCGAATACCGTGTCACCGGTACTCTTGGAGACGGGGATGGATTCACCGGTTATCGCAGCTTCATTCACAGCGCTGTCGCCTTCGGTAATCGTTCCGTCCGAAGGGATCTTCTCGCCGGCACGGACGATGACAATATCCCCTACGTTCAGACTTTCGATCGGGATGGTCTTGGTGCTGCCGTCGCCAAGGAGTATGACCGCCTGTTTAGGCGCGGCACTCAGAAGAGCTTCCATAGATTTGCGGGCACGGCTCATGCCGTAACCTTCGAGCAGCTCGTTCAGTCCGAATAGAATGGCTACCAGAGTGGCTTCCTTCCATTCCCCGATAATCACCGCACCTACCAATGCGACAGTCATCAGGGTATCCATGTTGAATTTCAATCTGAGAAGGTTCTTAAGTCCCCTCCAGAATGTGGAGTATCCGCTCAGTATAATGGCTCCCGCGTATAAAACAATGAGTCCGGAGGAAGGAAGCACGTTACCAAGCACAAAGGTGGCAATGTACAGAATGGCTGCGCTGCTGAGCAGCCATTTGATAAGCTGGCCGCCATGCCCTCCATGACTATGGTCGTGGCCGTGATCATGTCCATGACTGTCTGTATGGGTGTGGTCATGGCCATCATGACTGTGGCTGCCTGCATGATCGTGGCCGTGGGCATGGCTGTGACCTTGCTTAGGATGCTCAAGTCCAGCTTGCCCAGGGCTTTGCGGCCCTTCAGCCCGGCCAGAGGCCATCTGCTCGGACAGGCCTCCTGTGCCGATGGTTGATAAGCCTGGCGCGCGGGTGTGGACAATCGAGGCGCCATCGCTTTTTAAAATTTTGGCAACACGAGTCAGGTCAATGCTGGGATTTACTATCAGTCTGCTGCTGTTGTAATGCAGTGCGGCGTCCTCGCCGTGCTCCAGCTTGCGGATCTCGTCCTGAAGCTCGCGGGCACAATTCGCACAGGACAGGCCTTGTACGGTAAATTCGGCTTTGGCTTTAGCAGAAGAATTATTCATGGTCACTCTTCTCCCTCTGGTGTTCGAGTGTCATTGTGATCAGAGTCTGGATGTGATGGTCTTTCAAGGAATAGTAAACATTCTTGCCTTCCTTGCGGGACTTGGTAATATGGGCAGCCTTCAACTGGCGCAAATGATGGGAGGCTGTGGCAACCGAGCAGTCAAGCAGGGCTGCGATATCGCACACACAGAGCTCCTTGCCCTGATCCAGCAGAAAAGCAATCTTTACCCGGTTCGGGTCTGACAGGGACTTGAAGATTTGGGCCATGCCCACAATCTCTTCCTCCTGCAGCAGCCTCCGCAGCTTTGAGGTGATTTCTTCATGTTCACACGTAACTTCACATACTTCCAAGCGATTGTCATCGGTCTGAGTTTTCATGAAATTCGCTTCCTTTCAGAATCATTCAAAAGTTCGTTTGATTGTTTGAGATCAGTATACCTCACTCTACACATATATTCAAACCATTATTTGAATGTTATAAACATTTTTATGGATTATTTTGGACAAATGGTGAATTTGGCAGGCAGAAGAGCCTGCTGGGGGTGACTGCTGATTAGGCTTGGGCCGTGGAATGTGGCGTGATTGGCAGCCGTAATGCAGCGCCACATCGCACGCTGGGAGCCTCAAGCGGTGCGGAACAAAACGAGGGTCAGCAGAAGGGACTGAGAGGTTCTGGTACGGAGGTTCTGGCACGATTGTTTTTTGAACTCTGGGCAGGAGCCCAAAACTTTTATAGGCATCTGCATAGAATGAGGTATCAAAACATTAGGAGGTACGTTCGTTGAATAGTTATCAGTTCCCGGTTGGAATGCCCTACGCACCTTATGGACACCACAAGCCCTGTCCTGTTGTAGTTAGCCCTGTTGACTCCTGCGTGGTTGAAGCCTTAATGTCCCTGATGGGAAAAATAGTTATTTTAGAAACGACCCGTGGCAGGCTCGATGGTTGCGTCCTTGATGTCAAACAAGATCATGTGGTGCTTGAAGAAAGACATAAGAAATTCTTTGTTCGTATTGCCGAAATTGTATGGATAATGCCGGATTAATTAATGAATCAGGGGGCTGTGTAAGCAGCCCTCTTTTGGCTATGTTAAGTGTCCTAAGATCACAAATCTGGCTCCCCTCAAAAGCCAATCTCTGATGGGCCAGGTGGCAATTTCGCTGTACCAAAGCATTTTTCAATGTGGGACCAGGTCTTGAAATCCCGAATCAGTGATCCCGGCGGAATCTTAAAAATGCAGGTCAGGCGTTAGGGCTAACGCTTGCCTACTTGATCTTGATCAACAATTCCTGGAATGTGCCATTTATAGCCACCGATTTGGGCTTAACCGAGACATAGGGATGATCCTTGATGTTGAAACGCCAAGGCTTGGCGGCATACTCCTCCGCGTAATCGATGTTAATGCGGGGAGACTCCACGATCTCGAAGTCCTGTGTGTGGGTTCCGGCCTCTAGCCAAAGTGGCTCGCCGGGAATCCGCATGCTGAGCCCGTTCAGACTCCGGTCGATGCGTAAAGCACGACAGAGCTTGCCAGGGCCGTTGCTCAGGTCTGCTGCCTTGCGCGAGTTGATCTGTCTGTATTTCCTCATCAGTAATTGATCCAGCTCGGTCAGCGGCTCTACCGCACGAATCAGCACGGCCTGAGGGTCACCCTGTTTACCAGTCACCACGTTCAGACAGCTGTACATTCCGTAGATCAGATAGACGTAAGCACAGCCTCCGGGTTCGAACATGATGGACGTTCTAGCGGTGCTGCGCCCACCAAACGCATGACTTCCCTTGTCTTCAACACCGCCGTAGGCTTCCGTCTCGATGATCCGGCAGCGGATTTCCCCATCCTCTGTCTTGCGGACAAGCGTATGCCCAAGCAGACGAGGAGCCGCTTCGAGGGCGGTAAGCCGGTAGAGGGAGTCGGGTAGCAGCGGGTAAAGCCCCGCTGTCTCTGAGTTGTATGGTTGGCTTGGTACGGGTGGTGTCTTATCAGATACTGGTGCTGTCGTATCAAATGGTTGTTCAAATGACGGATCAGGTGACTTGTCCGCCCGCCCGGTTTTATCTGTATGGTTGGTGCTCATGCGTGGAATGCCTCCTTCAGGGTCCGGTCATTTTTGTGTATTATCCCTATGTTATATAACCAGCTTCCAAGAGGCAATATCTGTATCTTGCTTATTTATTCATCCACCAACGCTTCAAATCTCCCCACCAGGAACGGCCCTTAGACTCTTTCCCTTCATTCGGTTCAGGTACAGGCGCTCCCTTACCTCCATGTACGCTGCAGTACTCTGTTGGTTCTGTCCCTTTGATAAACATTTCAAGCCGCTGGTTCTCTGCACATTCATTCGTCGCCAGCTTGCCTGACTGCGGGTCAACATAGACGCTCACTACCCCATCGGGAATGGGAAAAATCTTCGGCGGCACGTTCTCCAGCGCCTTCTCCGTGAACTGTGCGAAGATTGGCGCGGCTTTGCGCGATTCTGCCGTTGCCAGCGCTTTGCCTTTGTCGTAGCCGACCCAGACTGCCGTCGACAGCTCGGGAGTGAAGCCGACGAGCCAGGCATCGGTGTGAGTGGTGCCGGTCTTGCCAGCGACCGGGCGCTTCATCACCGCCGATACGCGGTTGCCCGTACCACCCGTCTCGAACACACTCTCCATAAGGTGGGTCATGACATAGGCGGCGGCGGGCTCCACGATCTGTTCCTGGACTGGCGACTTATACTCGTAGAGAACGTCGCCGGTGCTGTCGATGATTTTGGTGATAGCGGTCGGTTGGACGCTTCTGCCCTGGTTGCTGATGACCGCGAATGCGGATGCCATCTCAAAAGGGCTCACCGGCGAGGTTCCGAGCGCGAGCGAGGGCACCGGCTCCATCGGGCTGTCGATCCCCATGCGGCGGGCCATGTCGATGACGGGTTTGGCCCCTACGGTCAACAGGGTATTGACCGCATAAATGTTGTCGGACGCAGCGATAGCCTGGCGCATGTCAATCTCGCCGAGATATTTTTCCCCGAAATTGCGCGGGCTGTAGGTCTTGCGGTTCCCGTCGTAGTGGAACATCGTCGGCTGGCTGTTGAACATGCTGGCTTCGGTCATTTTGCGGGAAGAGAGGGCAGTCAGGTACATAATCGGCTTGAAGGAAGAGCCGGGCTGACGCGTCTTGGCCAGGACGTGATTATACTGATTCTTCGCATAATTCGCACCTCCCACAAAAGCCTTGATGTATCCGTTCCGCGGGTCCACTGAGATCAGGGCCGCCTGCAGGTCGGGGCTTCCGCTCGTCTCACTCTTCACGGCGTCTTCAGCTGCCTTTTGTGCCTGCATGTCCAAGGTGGAGTAGATCGTCAGCCCGCCGTGCTCCAGCAGGCTCTCGCTAATCCCCAGCTGATTCACCACGATGCTGCGTACATAATCGCGGAAATAGGGAGCCTCATCTCCGGTAGTCCGCTGGGAAGGGGGCTTGAAATCGAGCAGCTGGGCATAAGCACTGTCGGCCTCTCTCTGGGAAATCGCCCCGGTCTCAACCATCGTCTTCAGAACAATTCGCTGCCGGTCCTTGGCATTCTTCATGGAGTTGTACGGCGAGTAGTACGTCGGGCCCTTCGGAATTCCCGCGAGCATCGCGCCTTCGCCCAAGGTTAAAGCTCTTGCCGGTTTGCCGAAATACATCTGGGACGCGGCTTCAACGCCGTAAGCTCCCCGTCCATAATAGACCTCATTGAGGTACATTTGCAGGATCTCGTCCTTGCTGTATTTCATTTCGAGCTGGGCGGTGTACATCGCCTCCTTGGCTTTGCGGGTCCAGGTGCGCTCGTGGGATAAATACAGGTTCCGCGCAAGCTGCTGGGTCAGCGTGCTGGCTCCCTGCACGGTATCCAGATGCTCAATGTTTACCAGTACGGCACGGGCCATACCTTTGATATCAAAACCGAGGTGATGGTAAAAGTTGCGGTCCTCTACGGCCAGCGTGGCTTGGATAAGATAGGGGGAAATCTGATCCAGCTTCACGCCAATCCGGTTCCGGGCGCCGGAGGAGAAGGCGGCAATAGTCTTCCCGCTGGCATCGACCAGGCGGGAGTTTCGATCTGAATCAGCCGTTGGCAGTGGTGTATTAGCGAGATAGATCAGCGTGCCTATAATCGTACAGATGCCTAGTAGGGCGGTGGTCAGGAATATTTTGAAGAACAACCTCCAGCCCCGGCGGGACGGGCGGCTGCTCCGTGTGAGCTGCTCCATGATGTGGTGCCTCCTTCATTCTTGGTGCGGTTGAGTATGTCTATTGTGGCTAATGACTGGTGACGGGATAAGCACAGCGATCTGGTATGGCCATGTGAGTCAGGATTCAAAATCAGCAGGTACTCGGATTAGGAATTATGGCTATTTTCCAGTATGGGAAAGTTTAGGTGAGTTATTCATTTGGGGTTTTATGTACAGATAGTGGGAGGTTTTTTTTTCGCGGATATAGAAATTAGGAATTAGGAGATTTAGGATTAACGCTAGACGATGTTGAGGAGCTGGAAATATGAGTGAACGGCTGACGAAAGCCAAAATGAGGATCATAAGGTATGCCAAGTGGGTACTCGATTATTGGTATTTGCTGCTCATCCCCTATATTGCGACGGGGTATGGTTTATATTACTGGATGAATAACTACATCGAAGTTATCGTGTGGATATCGGGACCGGATGCCAGCGGGGGCTGGAAGTATTTCATGTTATCTTTTCTGTTCATGCCTGTGTTTTTTTTGGCGTTGGGATATTGGATGTCGCTTCCATTGGCCTTTCTCATTATGTTTGTGGCTTGGAACATTGCCGGAAGAAGGTCAGGAAGCCAGACCATGAGAGGTTATTTAGAGAAGTTATCACGATAAAGTAACAGTGAGTTGAATAGGAGGTGCTTGGCACGAATCCGGCAGAGTATTTGAGTAAAGAACAGTTGAAGAGGTACACCGAGGTTGGGGAAGAATATGTGGGGATGAGCAGTAAGGCTTTTCAGACGAGCTTGGATCCGTAATTAAGGAGATGGCTCGGGAGCATTTGAGCAAAGATTAGGGGTTAGGACTTATTTAGATCTTTAGATTGGGGAATTGCACTGAATAGTTAGCTAGATAAGATAGGACCACAAGGTTGGAGGCAGATTCTCGGAGGAGGGCTGTCTCTTTTTTTAATTGATTTAGGCTTGCTTGACCAGCGGTCGTGGGGGAGAAGAGAATAATTTGTGTAAATATGGGGGTTAAGAAAGGCATATGAGGGTTGCTAATGATAGAACTATATAATTAGGGCTGTCACACCCTAACTTCCAATTGTATAATAATGGAATGAGGCTGGATGATAGTTGCCCGATGTTAAAAATGAGCTATCACAATAAGGGGCCAAGGAAAAGAATTCTCGGATTCAAGCCCAAAAGGAGAGGTTATGAACGGTTTTGGTGAAATGGGCTTTTTTGATTTCATGAGTGAGGTGCCTTTATTCTTCAAGTTATTTTTAGGGACTATATTTATATTAGTGATTGGTGGATTCTTGACGGTCATCATTAAGGGAATAAGCACCTGGACTTCAAACAATCAGGCAGAGTTGCTGACAAGGCAGTGTAAAATTGTAGATAAGAGGACCAAGGTGTGGGGAGGGTCTGGTGATTCAAGCACTAACACCAGTTACTTTATAACGTTCGAATTCGAGGATCACACCCGGAAAGAGCTGCAGGTTAAGTCAAGCGACTATGGAATCCTGGTGGTTGGCGACACGGGGGAATTGACTTTTCAGGGGAGCAGATTTAAGGGATTTACGAGAGTGGGTGCTGGGGGAGATTGGTGATCGGAGCAACCCACTATACCCACATTATGGAATCTGTTGTAGAATGATGTGGAAATGTATCGATCCTAAAGTATAGGGAGGTATAGGGAAGATTTATGAGAAAAGTTGCTATGATTGTCATTTCGCTTGCCTTACTAGTAGGAACTTCATCTGCTGCTTACGCTCATTCTGGAAGAACGGATAAAAATGGCGGGCATAAATGCTCTGCAAAATCCAAGCAAAAAGGGCTGTGCACAGGCTATCACTATCATAAGAAAAAATGACGGTAGGTTGGACAGATATATACCGTCTAGGAATTATGAACATACTTATATGGCCCATCTGAAAGAAATGTTTCAGGAGGGCTTTTTTTATCTAGTCATAAGTGTAATATAACTCTCATTAATGGAGATGTTTCTAATGCTGATATTAGAACGAGCAATAAAAGATGATGCACAAAGGCTTGCTGAGATACAAAAGGCCAGCTTTGATGAAGAGTCAAAACATTTCAATAATAACGAAATAGGTGGCCCATCAGGTTATGATTCGCCAAGCTGGCAAGAAGAGATGATGCAAAATTGTGAGTATTTTAAGGTGCTCCTTGATGGGGAAATAATAGGGGGAGTTTTGATATTAATAGAAAGTAGTGAAGCACATAATCTTGGTCGGATTTTTATTGATCCGAACTTTCAGAATCAAGGACTTGGGATGAGAGTAATTGAAGAAATTGAAGGAATCTATTCAGGTTGTAACAAATGGTGGCTTGACACACCTAGCTGGAGTGTGAAAAATCACCATTTCTATACAAAGTGCGGATATTCTAAGGTTGGTGAGGAAGGAGGGCTGTATATTTTTGAGAAGACGATTTAGACATGCGGGAATCGTCTTCCCCCGAAGATATCAAATGAAAGGTGAGGAAATCTATGAAACATATTAGAGTTATCTTCTCTTTAATATCAATCTTTCTAGGTATCATTATTATTACCGTTTCAAAAATAGTAGAAGAGTTTGCAGTTCAACTTGGGCGGGCTGCATTCCAAGCAGCGGCTGCCGGATTATATAGTCCACAGGACTATGAGATGAACTTATCACTCAATTACTGGTTAGGTTCATTATGTATAATTGGCGGTTTTATTTTTCTATTCGGAGATTTGATAAGCAAATATATGCGTGATGTTCGAAATGCTGCTCAAGAATTTAACAACGAACACAATGGAAGTAATCCTAATAAGTAGTGAGTAAAAAAATCAAATTTCATGAACGCCGGGGCCATATGTCCTCAGGCTCATGAGCCCAAGAATGGGAAACTTAACCGCCTAAAGAGGAGGGGGAAAATGTACTCTCACCGAAGTCTTGACCATAAAGATTTAGAAACCATCTGTTCTTTTCCGCAAACCGAAGAGGAATTAAGCTACGTAAGCCCTAAGTTTGTTTATCCATTAACTCCAGACCAAATATTAAATTTATTAGAGGGTCGGTTCGAACCTACGGTTATTCTAGATAATCGGACGAATGAAGTCGTCGCTTATGCAAATATATATGGTTATGATGCGGAGGAAGGCTGCGGTTGGCTTGGTAATGTAATCGTGTCGCCTAAGTACAGGGGGCAAGGGGCAGCACGATATTTACTAGATGTAATGCTTGATAAAGCTAAAAACAATTTAGGATGCAAAATGATGCAGTTAGCCTGCCATAACACGAATTCAAGAGGGTTAGCATTCTACACTAAGTATGGGTTTAAACCTTTTGATATCGAGATACCGGGAGCTGATGCAAAGCATTAATAGCCATATACATGCGTAAAGAACTTATTTGAATGGCGAAAGCGGCTTGGACATAAAGGTGAAGTGGATGATGAGCCACCTGGAAGTACGGGCAGGATTACAAGATTACGTTCGTAGTATTTTGAGGAAATATGTTATAGATGGCGAGAAGCATGAAAAGAGGAATTAGGAACTTTAGGGTCATTGTTTCCGTGTTCTTTTGTTGCTCTAGTGATTTGTATGCTACCCCGTTAGGAGAGAATATTAGGATAAGTATGGCAAGAACTTTAATAAGCACGAGGTTGCAAGATGAGACATGGTTATTAGTGGGGAAAGAGAAAAAGGATAAGCTAATCAAAGAGTTTTATGATCAGTACGGGATTGAATGACTGGGTTGGCGGTTGGACGGAAAGGCTTAGGAACATTTGTCCGAACTTAACCGGGAAAGGAGGTACGGTAATGAGAAGGGGCATTACATTTGAAATCCCAAATGATTATGGAAGTTTCCTTGGGGATATATTAAAACCCTTAGATACAGCCGGATTCGATTGGTACATTGGCGGAGAAGAGTCTTATTTAGTAGACGGGGGGAGACTAGATAACCCGCTATTCTCACGTGAGATTATAGGAATGGATGGGGGGCATCTTAAAGATATTATTGAGAACAACAAGTATTATTTAATATTTCAGGATTTAAAAGCTTTTCCTAAGGGGAAAGCAGGAGCAGAGGTGAGGACGTATAAGGAATATTTAGATAGCGCTTGTCAGCTTGCGCTTCTAGTTATTGATAGCTCTTATATTACGGTCTATTGCAAAGATGGGGGCACACTTGAAAGCTTGCATCAGAATGCAAAGGTAAGAGGGTATAGCAATCTGGATTACATAACTGATGATAACGACATGAGGACTCATTTAACGGTGTGGTAAACAACAGGTAATGGAAGTAGCCTGCCGGATAGTACAAAGATTTTAGTGAAGCTGAAATAGTTACTACAAATATTACATAGGAAAAAAGTGGAATATGAATAAATCAGCAGTCATTCTGAGGATTGCGATACTTATTATTCTTACAGCATTGAGCATTATAGTAGGTATAGAAGTTTTTAATAGATTCGATGGGGGATTTTTTAGTCATCAAGCCGTACCCATAGGGTACTCGTTAGTATTTATCGTTCTACTGATTGGTATAGGAATTACGCTGGGATACATAATAGAAGGTAAATCTGTTATTACCACCCTTATATTGCTATGGCCTGTAGTGCAAATTATTATTATGGTTCTATTTCTTATACTGGGAGTATTTTTGAATGTATTAATGTGTAGCTTTATACCCTTTAATAGTATGGCCAGTGAATTTAATTGGCGAAAGTATATCTTTAGGATTCCAAATTAATCGTATCCTTCTCCGAAGAGATCGGGATGAATTGTCTAAAGTGTTGTTAGGCGTACTGATCAACGTAAGCATCATCATCTATGTCATTTATGAAATATCCAAAGACTTCCTTGCGAATCTCTATATGTAACTGCAAAAGTTTAGCTTCTGTACCTATCTAAAACTATATTCGAAGAGTTTCAAACGACCTTAAAGGCAGTTGAAGCGAATCAAATTCAGGAGGCCACTTGTATGAGCAGAACTCAAAGGCCGCTTTTTTCTAAAAATATGACGATGCAGGAATTTGAAATGCACTATTGGTATAAAGAAGAATTGGTGGGCATATGCAGAGAACATGGACTTCTATCCTTTGGGACAAAAGCGGAGCTGGAGATAAGGATAAAGAACTTGTTGGCTGGTGAAGCAAGCCCCGACAGACGGTTAGTTAACACGGGCGTCAGAAAGAAAACGGAACTTAGGGAACTGTCGCTGGACACGAGACTGATTCCGGATGGTTTTAAATTCAATCAGATGGCAAGAGAGTTTTTTGCAAAGTATTACAACAAAAAGAAATTCTCTTTCACTAAAGAAATGGCAGCAGCCCTTAGGGAGGCTGAACGCTTGGGCGACATGGAAATGACAGTGGCTGATTTGATAAAAATTTATGAAGGAGAGAAGCCTCTTGCCAGCTTAGAAGAGAGAACCTATCAGTGGAACAATTTCGTTAAGGATTTTAATAAGGATGCCCGGACTAAAAAGATAAAAGACCGCATGAAAGTTGCCGCACAATTATGGGGCAAGGTACGTGACAATCCAGGTCAAAAACGGTATTCCCCTGATTTATTAGAAGAGTACTTGAAGGATAAGCGGGAATGAACCCGCTTGCCTGAAATTAGGGAGAACAACACACATCAACCTCCACGAATATACATAATAAAATACGAATACCTCCCTCCATGTTAATTAAAAAGGAGTGATTCACAGTGACTGCGCATGAGCAAATTTATCAGAATCAAACCCATACTTATGAGCTAATGATTAGTAAGCAGCCCGAGCTCTCAGAGCTAATAAGGGGGATTAGGGATTACAAGGATCTGGATATCCTAGATTTAGGGGCCGGTTCAGGCAGATTATCCAGTGTTCTTGCTAAGGATGCAAAATCACTGATATGCACAGATATTTCATCTTCTATGCTGGAGCTATTAGAAATTAATCTGGTAGAACAAGGAATTGTCCGTAATTGGACAAAGGTAGTAGCTGATCATAGGGTAATCCCCGTTGCGGATAACTCCATTGATGTAGTGGTTTCGGGGTGGAGTATCTGTTACTTAGCAAATACGGATAACCTGGATTGGGAAGAGAATTTAAAGCTTATTATTTCAGAACTTTATCGTGTTTTGAGGCCAAATGGAACGATAATTATTTTTGAAACTATGGGTACGGGTACGGAAACCCCGAATCCTCCAGCGTTCTTGACGAACTACTACAAAGCTCTTGAGGAGGACTATGGTTTTCAGCATAAGTGGATACGCATGGATTATAAATTTAGTGATGTTGAAGAGGCGAAGAACTGCACGGAGTTCTTTTTTGGAGAAGAGCTGGCAAAGAAGATTGCAGAGAATCAGTGGTCAACTGTTCCGGAATGTGCGGGAGTTTGGTGGAAACATGTGAAATAAGTATACTGCCTGGCAATATGCTGGGTACCATCAGTCATGGGTAGGAAAAGTGCTATTTACTCTAATCATCCAGTAGGTATTAGATATAATTACTTTGTAAGCGATGATTCTTATACAAATTATCATTTTGTAGCAGGTAATGGTTATAAGGAACAATCAGGTGTTACTTATTTTGGTATCAAAGATCCTGACAATGGGCAGTATATAACACTCATACAGTCTGGCTGAACTGGGCTAATAATGTAAATGATTTTGGCATGATACTTACTATTCCACAGACATAAGTAATTTTATTCTCTCCGCTATTTAGTCGAGCGTAATGATTAGATAGCGGGAGAATCTAGTGAGGTATGGTGTTATGTATAAAAAAGAAGTTGTCTATATTGCATTACTTATGATTAATATTCTATTTATAATTCTTGTGGATATTACTACATTTAAAGTAAGACCAGATCGTGGTATATCAGCAAATGGTAACCCCGGAATTATAGTGTTAACCTTTGGAGTAGCATTTTTCTTAATACTAGTTATCCTTACTTATTTAGAAATTTATAGAATGTTGGAGAGAACAGACAAACCTAAAATAATATTAATACCTGTTCTTTCCTTAGTTTTTCTAACTCTAGTTATAATAGGGGAAGTTACTAAGGTTAATTTATTGAGAGAAAAATTAAGAGGACTTACAAATGATGAAGACTCAGCAGTTTATCATTTTGGCTGGATTAACCAATACACAAATACCTTATTTTTCAATCAATACATTTTGATTGCTGGCATTAGTCTATCAGTATTTCTTGCGTGGGTAATATATAGTTATAGAAACAAATAACAAAGGATTTTTTAAAAGTGAGCATATTGTTACATATAGAGAGAATAGGGAAATCAATTGAACAAGGCATTAAATCACTATAAAGTTAGGCTGAATTAATTAGTCTAGCTTTTCTTTTTTGGATCTTTTAATACAACTGGCATAAGGCAATTTACTCATGTGAAGAAATTACCACTTAGGATGATGCGGTTACAGTTTGAAATGAAATGTAAACCACCAACTTTTTTCGAAATAGATACTGGGCGCTTAATTCTAATGCATCTCTACGATTTGGACTACGTGCAATAAAAACCCGACGATTTGACAATAAAACCTTAAAGGATGTGTCACCATGCCCCGGCTGCTTGGAAATCGAATTATTTTGAGAGAATATCAGAAGGAAGATTTAGATTCAATGAGACAGTGGTGCAACGACCCGGAAATCGTTGATAACTTATCAGATGTTTTCTTATTCCCACATACCGTAAATGGAACAGAACAATATTTGAATTCATTACTTGAGGGAACAACAGAGCAGAAAGGATTTGTAATTGCTCTAAAAGATACTGAAGAATATATAGGTCAAATTGATTTATTCAGATTAGATTGGAAGAATAGATCGGCCGAGCTTGGGATCGTGATTGGAATTAAGAAATATCTCGGCAAGGGATACGGTACTGAAGCAATAAAAGTACTGCAAGAGTTTGTATTTAACAGATTAAATTTAAATCGATTGCAGTTGCAAGTTCACGATTTCAATGAAAGAGCGTATAGATGCTACGTAAAGTGCGGGTTTAAGGAAGAAGGAAGATTGAGGGAGAGGAATTTTATTCATGGACGTTATTCAGATACGATTTACATGAGCATTCTAAAAAGAGAGTATGAAGAAATAACCTCCTCCCGTGATAGCCTATCTAATAAGATGCAACAGGATAATGATTACACCCAAAAGTATGATTAAGATGCCGAGTACCCAACGATGGAACGATGAGTGGGAATCTTTGGTAGAGCCTTTTTTTATGATCGTAAATACCTCAGCAGCAATGATAAGAATGCCAGCAATTATTGAACTCACTTTGATCATCTCCTTTACTTAAGAAACGCAGGAAATAACAAATAGTTCGTGTGCAAAGCAGGAATATGAGGCTGTCTTCATAAACTAGCTGCTTATATTCGGTGGCCAAGAACTTTCTGGAGCTTAACTGGCTAATTGGAATAATTACTTCCAACTTCTACGCCCATTCAAGCGTTCTCATAAGAGACATACCAATGATCCCCGGTTCATTATTTAGAAAAGGTTGTGTTCCATATATATAGAAGACAACCAACAATTAGGAGGAAATTTAGTGGGATACATCATGGATCTAAGGGAACAGGTTGGTTCGAGGCCCTTGATTATGCCGGGTTCATGCGTGCTAGTCTTCAACAAAGAGGGTCAATTATTGCTCCAAAAGCGGACAGACAGCCTAGACTGGGGAACTATTGGAGGTTCCATGGAACCGGGGGAATCATTCGAGGATACCGCCAGAAGGGAACTACTTGAAGAGGCTGGATTAACAGTGAATGCGCTTACTTTTATTAATATCTTTTCAGGACAAGACATGTACTACAAATACCCTAACGGAGACGAGGTTTATAATGTTATCGCAATGTTCGAGGTGCGTGATGTGGAAGATGAGCCTAGGATCAATGATCATGAAAGCCTTGAGCTCGGGTACTTCTCTCTGGATGAGCCGATCTCGGATTTGAACCCATTTTCAGAGCTTTACCTAAGAAAAGCGGGGTACATAAAGCTCTGGTAGCTGTTATACCCTTGGACCAACCATATCACCTTCAGGGAGGAGCGAGAAACCTACTACATGGGCAATAACTTTTACAAAATATTAGGTTCCATATTTATGGCGGTAAGTGCAATTTTGTACACGATTGAGCGAATTACGGCAAGTATATCCTGGTCGCTGATTGCTGCGGCTCATGCGTCCCATGGAAGCATCTTTAATGTTCCCCTGAAGTACCCTGGTCTTTTCGACAACTTCTTCGTATGGTTCCTATTCTTAATTGGATTTGTAATTCTGGCATACGGGTTCCCTAGGAAGGGCTAGGGGTTATTAAGATGACAAGCTCTCTTAAAACAAAATTTGCCGCAGCATTCCTAACTCCGATTATATTTTCGCTAATGGCAGGTTTATATTTTGCGAATGAAACGTATGACTTCAGCTTCTATTTTAAGGGGGGTCTGATCTATAGCTCCTTACCTATTCTTCTTATAGGGCTGTCCTTTTCTGTCGCAATGGGAGCATTGTATAACCGTCTCTATATTAGAAGCAAGGCGCTGCAACTAATTACTGTACTCCTTGCTTATGCTGCCGCCGGATTCCTTGGAACGTGTATATATTGTGCTGCTGTAACGTTACCTGGTGGTGTGGATTGGAATTGGGAGGGCGTAAGGTCTCTTTCGGCATTTGGAATTACGGCATCTCTATTATTTGCAACTATGGAATACATGCTTAGTCTGTTATCTATATTAAAAAGAAAGCGAGGCAAATAGCATGACTCTAAAAGATGATTTGCTGGTGGAATTTGAGGAATGGTCGGGCTTTGTGGACCGGATTGCCCATCAAGATTGGAATGTGTCCCTGGGAGAGGGGAAGTGGACCATTCATGATGTGGTGTGTCACATCTACCTGTGGGATAAATATTTTCTGGAGGAAGCAATCAAGCCTATATCCGAGGGCCAGCCTCTGACCTTACGTCACTTGGATTACAACGAGTTCAACCGCAAGGCAGTGGAGGCAGGCAGCAAGCTCACCAAGCCAGAGCTTATTGAGCTGACCAGACAGTTCAGATCATCTATTGTGACTGAAATTAGGGATCAGGAGCCCTCCAAATTCACAGAGGAATATGTGGATGCGGATGGAAACAAGTTCAGCGTGGAGAGCTATTTAAAAGATTTCATTTGGCATGACAGGCATCATATGAAGCAGATTGAGGATCTTAAGGAGTGATAGCAGTTGGGAAGTTTGGCCGTGGAGCCATTTATATTTTTAGGATGCGCCATCCTGTTCTTTCTTCCTATTATGTTTAGGAAATATCTGGAGTACGTGCAGATACTGGCTGGCTTCGCGGTAGTCTCTGGATTAATGATCATTCATGATGAAGTTCAACAAGGATCATGTTTGCATTAGCTCTCGTGTGGGTGTTTGGCTCGATAAGTGCGCTAAGTATAAACCAAAGGAAAAATAATACCTCCCACTAGAAAGGCTGGTTCAAATGAATGAGTCTATAAGAGTACTTGAGATGATGCCGTTGATTATGCTTGGTCTGTATTTGGTTCTGATCGTGGCTGGAATTTATGCGATTTTTTTATTTATTGCGCTTGCCAAGCGGGGGATACGGGCCCTTGATATTTATCTTGACGAAAAGACAAATCAAAAATAGGCGTATAGTCTTACAATTACCTAAAGCTTAGGAATTTGGGGAGGTACGGAATGAGAAGCGCAGAAATGGTATAGACAGGACGGGATTAACCACACATACCTTGCTTAAATATGCTGTAGATTTTTAGAACAAGCGCTAGTCCTTACATCATAACCAAAAAAAGTCACGAGATTAGATGCCCCAGCCTAAGATAGAAGTTATCTATGGAAGGGGCTATTTTACTTCTAAGGGAGGATTATAGCAGGCCAGGAAAGAAGATAGTGGATACAGAAGTTCGGGGATCTGCTCGTGGCTCAGGAGCCGGACCGTAAGGATCAGGTTGCCGGATGAGCTGCCTTACGCCAAGCTGATTTTTGAGCATACGAGCTGGGCCTCGCTGGATCAAATGGTTAACTGGTGGATCGGTATCCGGAATGATTTCCTTGTTTATGACCACGGATTTATTCCGGAGCTGGCTGCTGAGGTGCCTTAGCATTTTGGATATGTCTATCCTGCTCAAGAGGCTGCAAGGATGACGGAATATCTTCAGCATATCCGGCAGCTGCCTGCGAATACGGTTGAGGTTTATTGAAGGGAGCGACCCCATGGTTCATATTAGAAGTGTGGAACTAGAAGATGCTAAGGCGTTCTGGGCACTCCGGCTGGAGGCTTTGAAATCGAATCCAGAAGCGTTCGGAGCCTCCTATGAGGATGCTGTCCAGCTGTCCGAGTCTGAAATTCAACAGAGAATAGCGGGCAGTCTTATCGTAGGAGCATTCAATGACCAAGATCAGCTGGTAGGGATGGTTGGTTTCAAAAGAGAGCAGGGCATGAAGCTCCGGCACAAAGGAATGATCTGGGGTGTATATGTGTCGCTGGACTACCGGGGCCAGGGACTTGCCACGGCGCTATTCAAGGAGCTGTTTGATAGAATCAGCGGGCTGGAAGGTTTACAGCAAGTTAATCTGGCCGTCGTTACTACGAATGCTGCGGCCATCAGGCTGTACAGAAATTTTGGATTTGTTACGTATGGGATCGAGAAGAATGCTCTAATGTATGAGGGACAAGGATATGATGAGGAGCTCATGACTTATTTCTTTTAAAACACTGAAGTAGAAAACCACCTGCATTCGTACGCTGTATGCGACCTATCTACCTAACATGAGGGGTGAGACGCAAATGCTTCACATTCGATCTTCACTGGATTTGATTCAGGAGATAGAACAATCCGAGATCCGTTATATGTCAGACCGGATGTCCGCTATACAAGACAGACCTGGTAACCCGGAAGGCATTGAGATTCAACAATTCGGCCAGGCCATCTGCTACTACAGCCGAAGCATGCCTTGGGGCAGTTTTAATACGGTAAAAGGAATAACGGGGCGGATGCAGAGTTGATCGATCCGATCCTGGAATTCTACCAGGCCCGGGAACGCAACATCCAGCTCGAGATTGTCCCGGGCCTGGCGGATCAAGAGATTCTAAAGCGTTTGCATGATCATGGACTATACCCTGCGGGATATCACACCTCTTTATATATGAACCCGGCGGATTTGACGGGGCCGCCCGAGAACCCGCGTATCCGGGTGCAGGAACTGAAGGAAGATCAATATGATCTTTACGCAGCCATTCACTGCCGCAGCTTTGGGCTGCCCGAGGAAGGCATTCCGCCTGTGGCAGCCAACAATAAAGTGCTGTATCCCCGGCCGGGCTGGAAATTTTATTTGGCTTATATGGACGACATTCCCGCCGCAGCGGGAGTTATGTATATAAAGGGGGACGTGGCCTCCCTTACTTTGGCTGCAACCTTGCCGGAGTTCAGAAATTTGGGGCTGCAGGGGAGCCTGCTAAGAACCAGGATTATGGAAGCTGCCGCAGCAGCTGCAGACTTGTGGTGGGCCAATGCGCTTTCTTGTCCCAAAGCCACCGGAATATGGAGCAGGCAGGCATGAAGGTAGGATACATCAGAACCACATGGATCAAAAGATAACAAGGAGGTATTTTAAAAATGGCTTTGAATTCTATCATCCCTGTTCTCCGGATATTCGACGAGGAGAAGGCTCTGCAATTCTACATAGATTTTCTGGGCTTCACCTTGGATTGGAAATATGCGTATGAGCCGGGGTTCCCGCAGTACATGCAGATTTCTAAGGATGGCATTGAGCTGCATCTGAGTGAGCACCATGGGGACGGTTGTCCTGGCGCCGCGTTAAGGATTGAGGTGGATGATATCAAGACATTTCAACAACACCTTGTCGAAAAGGAATACAAGTATGCGAAGCCCGACTTGGAATCCACTCCGTGGCAGGCCTTAGAGTGCCGTGTAACGGACCCGTTTGGGAACCGTCTAATATTTTATGAGGATCAATACGAAGAAGAGGCGGGGGCTGAATCGTATGAATGAGAATAAAGCACCTGTGTCCAATGATCTCCCGGCAGGCTTGGCCAAGCCTGCTGTTAGGGCGCTCACCAGTGCGGGACTGCTGAACCTTGAGCAGATCAGCAGAATAAGCGAGAATGAAATTAAGTAGCTGCACGGAATCGGGCCTAATGCTATGAAGCTGATCCGTGCCGCTCTAGAGAAGAAGGGGCTTACCTTTTCCGGGGACAAGTGAGCTTGGACAAAAAGGCTATATAAGTTGAACTTAAGAATTACCATTAGGCAAAAGTGTGAAGTAAGACGATTCCCCATTAGTTCAGTCTATATAGCATAATAGATAGACATCATATGTGATGAGGGGTCATCGCTAATAACCCTTAGGATGTATGCCGGTACTGCTCAAAGCCAGTTTTAGGGGTGAGAAGAATGAAGGTTAAGCGGATTGTTGCCAATATTTCAGCGAACGGGGAGGAGCTTGCCGCTGCCCAGAGCTTTTACGGGAATGTGCTCGGACTGGACGTGCTTATGGATCATGGCTGGATCACCACCTATGGTTCAGAGCGAGAGATGAGCATTCAGGTGAACATTGCCACGCAGGGCGGATCGGATACACCCACGCCGGATCTGTCCATTGAGGTAGACGATGTGGATACCGCATACGACCGTATGCAAAGAGCCGGGTTCAAGATCGAGTATGGCCCTGCCAACGAGCCTTGGGGTGTGCGGAGATTCTATGTCCGCGACCCGTTCGGCAAGCTCGTTAATATTGTGGCGCATCAACCGGGGTCATAGAGGCTGTCTGTCAAGGTCTATGGGTCTGCAGTAAAGAAAGTAAAATGATTCCGAAGAAACGGCAGTGGTCGCCTTTGTTTTAGGTTTTCTACCTAAATAGTTTAATCCAGAAACTCTAGAACAACAGCGATCGTAGGAACATTTTACGTACTGCACGTATTGAACTTTTATTCTGTATTTCTCGGCGCATTCGTATTGGTAGTTCATCTATACAGCAAAATTAAACACTATCCCAAGGAGAACGATCTATGAAGCCAATTCGAAATTCGGCAAGAGCCGTTATTGTGGAGCAGGAATGGGTTCTTCTAACCAAGAATCAGGACCATATGGGAGTCTATTATCTGTTTCCTGGCGGGGGTCAGGAGAAGGGCGAAGACCTGCGAGCAGCGGTGATCCGGGAGTGCCTTGAAGAAATTGGGTGCCGTGTTGAAGCCGGGGATCTGATTGCAGTCCGGGAGTATATCGGCCGGAACCATGAGTTCGCAAAATGGGATTCTGACCTGCATCAAGTGGAGTTTTATTTCGGATGCGGCATCGTAGGCGGGGATCAGCCGGCGAATGGGGCAATCCCCGACGACACACAAATTGGCGTGGAATGGATAAACCTTGACCAATTGGGCGATATCCGGGTTTATCCACGCTCGCTGGCAGATCAGCTGAAGAACCATCGGACTGAGCCGCGGTATTTGGGGGATACGAACTGAGAACACGGTCTATTGATTCTGTTCTATCGGGTATACATTTATATGGGGCCCCGGTCCGGGCCGGAGTTCTCAAGACTCCAGCGGTGAGGAGCCTTATCAAGCAGCGGAGGTAGACAAAATGAACAAAATCGCGGTTATATCCGATATACACGGGAATGTACCGGCCCTTAAGGCCGTTTTGGAAGATATACGTCAGCGCGGGGTCAGCGCTATTTACTGTTTGGGAGACTTGATTGGCAAGGGGCCCAGCGGGCATGAGACCGTGGATCTGGTGCGTGAGAACTGTGAACGGGTGGTTCAAGGGAACTGGGATGATTTTATTGGAAAAGAAACCTCGGAACCCGTCCTCAACTGGCATCAGGAGCAGCTCGGCCGGGAACGCCTTGAATATCTGGGCTCACTGCCCTTTTCCATCGAATTTGTGATGAGCGGGCGGTATATCCGGCTGTTCCACGCCTCCCCGAGGAGCCTGTATGAGCGCATTCAGCCTTGGGACAGCTACGAGAGCCGCCTATCGCTGTTCTCGGGGTCAGAATTGTGCAAGGACCCGCGGGATGCCGATGTGGTCGGGTATGGCGATATCCATAATGTCTATCTGCAGCACCTGGAGGGAAGGATGTTGTTCAATACAGGAAGCGTGGGCAACCCTCTTGATATGACTCAAGCTTCGTACGCTATATTAGAGGGGGAATATGGAAGCCGGGAGACCGCCCCGTTCAGCGTTCAGTTGGTTCGCGTCCCTTATGATATCGAGCGGGCCATTCAGGAGGCGGCGGATGTGCAGATGCCGCTGCTGAAGGAGTATGCCCAGGAGCTGAGAACCGCAAGGTATCGGGGACTTTCCAAGTAGAAAACATAGGTGGAAGCATAGCTTTAGATTAAGCGTAGAACGGGTGTTGTTCTGCGCTTTTTTGCTGTTGTTTTGTAGCGGTGGTTCAAAAACAGAACAGTTTATTTGACCTTTGACGACGGACCGGGCGAGTTGATATGGGGGTTAGGCTGCAGATCAGAAATCATGAGCCCGGCGGTTCCCAACGCCGCTGCCCTAGGATGACAGTTATTTACTGGAAGTCTAAAATGGATTAACCTTGTTGTATAAGCATTTCGGCCATAATGTTGATTTTGCACCAGAGCTACACGTTGAGACCTTGGTTTTTCAATCAAGAGCATGAGGGGGGACCTGAATGTCATACCTATTCAAGCCGATGGATGAAGCTGCAGCGGAGCAGATGGCTAAGTGGGTGTATCCGCCGCCCTACGATTTCTATAATTTTGAGTACAGTGAGGAGACGATCGACGAGTTAATGAACGGCGAGTACTGGCATGTTCTCGGCCCAGACGGTCAGACTGCCGGATTCTTCTGCAGCGGGGAGTCCGCAAGGCTTTCTAGCGGATATAAGGCCGGTATATACGAAGATGACACATGTGTTGATATTGGACTTGGACTTAAGCCTTCCCTAACGGGGGCTGGACTTGGGGTTGAATTTGTGGCTGAAGGGTTGGAGTTCATACGGAAGCAAGTCAATCCGAACGGGGTGAGGTTCAGATTAGCCGTGGCGGAGTTTAATCATAGAGCCATCAAGGTATACGAACGCTGCGGGTTTGAGTCGAAACGGACCGTTATCAGTATGGTGAATGGCCAGGAGGTCCCGTTTATTTACATGGAGAGACGTTAGAGAGTCAGCTTGTGCAGGGTAAGGCAACCAACCACCCAGCCAGCAAGTCAGACATCAATATGGGAGGGAAATGAATGAGTGAGCGGATTATAGGGCAGACGGCTTCAAGCGGTTTCCAAGTGGGGGTTAGACGCACGTTTGTGCTTCCGGTTCAGGAGGCTTGGGCGTTGATTGCTTCACCGGAGGGGATGGAGATTTGGCTTGGGGGAATTGATCAGGAACTTGATCTTCACCCCGGCTCTAAGTATCGTACCGATGAGGGAATAACCGGTGAAGTTCGTGTAGTGAACGAGCTTGTTAACCTGCGTTTGACTTGGAAAAAAGAAGCCTGGAGCCATCCCTCCATCTTACAGATTCGGACGATCTCAAAGGGGGAGAACACGACCATCAGCTTCCATCAAGAGAAGCTTCCCGGCATGGAAGCACGGGAAGAAATGAAGCACCGCTGGGAAGATGTGCTGGTCAGACTTGGGGCGGTTATCCATGGCCGATGAAATGCTGGACATCTATGATGCAGAGATGAACCATCTTGGAACGGCGAGCCGTACACAAGCCCATGAGGAAGGGCTGTGGCACCAGACATTCCACTGCTGGGTATTGAACAGGGCAGCCGAAGGAGGTCCTGCTCTGCTGCTTCAGTTAAGACATAAGAACAAGGATACCTATCCGGACATGCTTGACATCTCTTGTGCGGGGCATCTTATGGCAGGTGAGACCGCCCGGGAAGGGGTTCGTGAGCTGGAGGAAGAACTGGGCTTGAAGGTTTCTTTTCAAGAGCTGGTGTACTGCGGGTCTGCGGCCGAAGAGAGTCTGATCTCGGATAAGCTGATCGACCGGGAGTTCAGCCGTGTCTATATCTTGGAATGTGACAAGCCCCTTGATCAATACCGCTGTCAGCTCAGTGAAGTATCAGCCCTGTTCCTCGCTCAGGTCAACGAGCTGGAGGAGCTTCTGGAGGGGCGCCGTGACACTATTCGTTCGGAAGGACGGATCGTGGACATGGATACATCATCTCTGCCCAGCGTTGTCCGGACTATCCGTAGGGAAGACCTTGCTCCCCATTCCCGGGAGTACTACCGGATGTTATTCCAAACCCTGCATCAGCTCATTAATGGGGATGTGGCTGGCGGCATGTGAGCAAGCTGTATTGGGGCTCCTGTAGGTGGAGGCTCCGGGACATCCACTCTGAGCTGGGCGGCCCCTTATGAAGCCAACTGCCAGCCCGATTCTTTAGAAAGAAAATTAGAAGTCAGGTCTCGTTCCTGATCATGAAAAGGTGGTAACATGGGAATTTCCAAGCTAACCGATCCAGATGAAATCGCTGCTCTGGATGTGAACGTCAAATTCTATAATAATGGGCGTGTGGTGGTGGACACGGAGATTACACCGGCCTACTGCTTGGCCTGCCGGAACCAGATTGGAGGGATGTATCATTACACGGGTTCAAGACACGGGAGGGTGGGCTTGATCATATGTGATGTGTGCCGTGCTGAAATCTGGTGTACGGATGATGAAGGGTATAGGCATCAGATCTATATGGGCATAGGCGATTATTTTAACCGGTTCAAACACGCAAAAGAGGAGTTTGATGTCAGCAACCGGAAGCTGACCGTCGACTTCTCCAAGCTGTATCTGTTGAGCGAGCCGGTATTCGCCTCTTTGGCGGACAAGGGATTTGATCTCTCGGGCCTAGATGCATATACCCAGCTTAGCTCTATCGTTGATTACATCCAGGATCAGTATAATCAGGTGATCCCGGACTTGCAGCTGTTTGTGGACGCCAAGTTTAAGCGGGTCCCTCCGGTTGTGCTTGAATGGTATCAGCTTCTTTACACTTTGGAGATCGGGGAGTTCATGTTAATCGAGTGACGGCAAACCGAGGCATGGGGCATCCCATCATGGATATAAGAGAATAACTGAGCGGGCAAAAGCGCTTGTTCAAGTAGAGAACTGTACAATGCATGCAAGAATAGAGGTTTTGAACTTATGAAATCCATTAGAACTATAACCATTATTTCTGGTGTAATCCTTGCTATACCCGTGCTTCTCATCGTCGGATTTTTCGTCTGGTACAGCTACAGCCCGGTCAGTGAGGAGAAGGCGGGAGAGCTGGCGCAAGCCTTCATTCAGGAGAAATACCACGAGAGTGTCACAATCGACAAGGTGTTCATGCATGGCGGATATCTCGCCTATGAGGTCACCGGACATCTTCATGACTCCTACCAAACTGTATTTAGAGTCCTAGTAGATAATAGAAGCGGGGAAGTCGATCCTTTTGAATTCCCGCGTTCCTATACTAACAGCAAAATGTACAACCTTCATGATAAATATAAGGAGGAGCTGCTGGCACAGAACTTCCAGGCCCCTGACCGGATTGATTACAGCTCAGGCTCTGGCAGTTCCTTCTTTGGGGCCTATGGCTGCGCTCACCGTGAAGACTGCATGGTTCAGGAGCTCAGGGTAGCCATCCCCTCCAAGAATCCGGCAGACATGGAGCAGGCGTTCAGAACTCTCTACGAGTGGCAGAAGAAGGTGCCTGAGCGGATTGACAGCATTATGGTAGAGGTACCAATGACCAAGGAGGAGGAAGAGAAGGCCGTGCCGGGCAGCAACCGGTACCACAAATGCCTTCGTCCGGACTCCACCCCTTCGGATCGTTCCACGAGGTATACGCTGGATGAATTTTTGCGGCAAGGGGAGTGCGAGAGTGTAGGGGACTATTAACCAGTTTTGGTAATGTCCTGGTGTTGCCGCTGAAAAGCTTGTCGGCAGATATTCAGCAGATGTCCAGTAGGTGAAAACCATTGTGTTAGGAGATACAACATGAAGCTGATGCCTGAGTATGCACAAACAATTATTGTGGGAGTGACATTTCACGGAACATGGGGCTGGTATGTCTCGGAGAGGGAGTATTGGTTCCTGAACGTGGAGATGGAAGACCGTTTCGGCATTAAAGTGCTGGACGAAACAACGGCGGAGCAATTCTTGAATCGGATCGATGACTGCCGTGTAACTTCCCTTGAACTATCACAGACTCTGGAGGCGTTGAGGGAGGCTTTTGCCAGCTTTGATGAAGTGCTTGAGTTTATCCCAGCGATTTATGTAAATTTTGATGAAAGGCTGCTCTGCTCCCAGTTCCCAGAACCCATGTCCTTTGAGCACTACATTCCTGAAGGCTGGACTGGGCTGTACCAGGATTTCATGGAGAGGGTCCCGAAGGCCCAGCGCTACTGGCTCCTGGGAGGAGCTGATTTCTTCAATGAAATGTGGAATAAGCTCAAAGACGCCCGGCCCTGAATTAACACGAAGGTGCAGGGTCACGGGATGTGCTGCTCATTGAATGTACTGTGTACACACATCTATATACTTTGAGCAAAGGGGGTATCTAACGTGAATCGGGCGGAGCCTATCAACTGGCTAAATCTAGATTATCTGCGGCAGGGTGGCGAGAATCAGAGACAAGTATATGAAATCCTGCAGACTGGCCGATTTCTTAAAATTTTGGAAGAGTATACTCCTATTCTAGTCGGCACGATTCCGCTAGGGATCGAGGTGGATGGCAGTGATCTGGATATCATTTGCGAGATATATGACCTTGACCGGTTTGAACAAGAGCTGATGGAGAGCTTTCAGCATTACCACGGATTTACTCTGTCTAGAAGATCGGTGAACGGACTTAAGCGGATAAAAGCAAACTTTCAAGTGGAGGCTTGGCCTGTAGAGATTTTTGGGCAGCCTGTGCCTACCAGGCAGCAGAATGGATATAAGCACATGCTTATTGAGCACCGGATGCTGCGGCTATACGGGGAGGACTTTAAGCAAGATGTGATAAGATTGAAGGCTGGGGGAGTTAAGACGGAACCCGCTTTTGCTGAGCTGCTGGGTCTATCCGGCGACCCTTATCAAGCCCTGCTGGAGTTGTTCGATTCAAGTGATCAGGAGCTGAAAGATCTCTTCCTCTAATTTCTACTCATTGGAGTTGATTGGAATTAAGCTTTTATTTGTTTGCAGTCGCAATAAGTGGAGAAGCCTGACAGCTGAGAAAATATTTAGCCGGCATGATCAGTATCAGGTCAGATCGGCGGGCACGGAAGAGAGTGCAAGAATCAGAGTGACGGCTGGTCACATTGGATGGGCTGATCTTATTTTTGTCATGGAGAAAAAGCATGCCCGTAGGCTTCAAGAGAAATTTGGGGCAGAGCTTTACGGCAAAAAAGTCATCCGATTGGATATTCCTGACGAGTACCCATTCATGGATGAAGAGCTCGTGGAGATTTTGAAATCGAGAGTTTCTGAATATATTGAACTACCGGAGTGAATTAATGAAGCTTTAGCTATCTAATCCTATGGAATTACCTCTTTTGCATCGAGGGGTGTATAATATTGGAAGTGACTATAAGACCCAGCCTAGGATGACCAATCAGGCTGGGTCGTGTGCTATCGTAGAGCAGAATGAACACGGTGTGGAGGGGAATAAGGATGAAATTTTGGCCTGAAGATGCGCGTCCGAACTTGTACATCGAGGTTCCCCTTGCGGTCGTCTGTCTGATCCTTGCCGTACTGTTCAGAGAGAACTTCACTGCCGCGTTTATCTGTGTGGCTGCCCTAATTGTGTTGGTCGTGCGGATGATAGATTGGAAGCGGCATGTGATTCTGCGGAGGGCAGTGACCGCATCAGCGGTACTCGTGGCGGTTTCTTTTCTAGTCGTGGAAGCTTTCGTTTTTTCTGGGTTTGGGACACATGACGAGCCTGCGGGAGGAGTGGATTATGTGATTATCTTAGGTTCAGGGCTGAAGGGAACGGAGTTGTCGTTAACGCTGAAGCAGCGTCTGGATGCCAGTCTACCCTATCTGAACCAGCATAAGGCCGTCCCGGTGATTGTATCGGGCGGAAGGGGACCGGGGGAGGACATCACGGAAGCGGAGGCCATGAAGAGGTATTTGGTGGATAGGGGAATATCCGAAGAACGCATTCTGCTGGAAGACCGCTCTACCAGCACCAAGGAGAATCTATTGTTCTCCAAAACGATCATCCAGGGCCGGGGCGGGAAGAGCCTTAAGATTCTGATTGTGACTAGTGATTTTCACATGTTCAGAGCGAAGTATATCGCAAGATCGTTAGGGTACAACGAGGTATACGGCTTGGCTGGAGAGTCCCCGCTATATTTAAAGCCGATGAATTTGATTCGGGAGTATCTTGCTGTTATCAAAGCCTTACTGTAACTAGGCGGTGAAGCACAATGGATTCGGCGGCGTACAAGAAATTATACATACATTATGGAATGGTGGAGGAGCTTGATGACAGAACCTATTATTTATGGAGCCGTGCTGCTTCTGTTTTATCGCAATGAGGGAACGGAGGTCCTTCTGCTCAAACGGGCTGGAACAGGGTATGCCGATGGGCAGTGGAGTGTTGTTGCAGGTAGAATGGATGGGGGAGAAGAGGTAAAGGTCGCGGCAGTCCGCGAGGCGAAGGAGGAAGCCGGAGTGGTTATTGACCCGTCCGGGATCGAGGTTGTGGGTGTGATGCACAGACGCAATGGAAGCTCCGAGTGGGTGGACTTTTACCTCAAGGTCCACGCCTGGGAAGGAGAAATCATGAACTGCGAGCCCCATAAATGCGAGGATCTTAGGTGGTTCAACATTCATGAGCTTCCTGTGGATACCATACCTTATGTGGCTGAAGCAGTGCGCAGAGATCACAGCTCCATGTGGTTTGTAAGCGAGGGCTGGGAGTAGGCAAGTTAAGCAAGCATAACATACTGGAAAAAGAGTCTGAGGAGGAGGGTGGTTTGATATGAGCTTTGTCTGGGAGAGCGCGGTGATTACCTTAATTTTCCTAGTATTGGCTGCCTTACTGATTGTGGTCTTAGTCAGGACCCTTAGAAATCGGTCAAGGATCTCCAGAGATAGCAGCCAAAGGCAGGAGCGGATTGAGAATAAGCTGGATGAGTTGGCCGGAAATAAACCTCGTTAGAACGCCAGGAACGCAGATTCCTCGTCATCATCTGATTAGGAAATTAGGGGTATTGACCGCCATTAGGAACGAGGTGAACTATGGATCCTCTGGTTAAAGAGTTCAGAGCCAAGCTTTTATATAAGCTTGTTCTTATCCTGTCTGTGTCCGGAAGTGTGCTGGTCGTGGGGTTTAATCTATTTAAAAATAAACTGCTCAGCGAACTCACCTTGTTTGCGTCCCTTCCTCTTATGTTATTTGTTTACGCGATATACGTGTTCTCGCTTCTGCTGTCTTTATTATACTTCCTGTTTAACCGTTCATTTCCCTGGCAAAGGAGATGGATCGCGCTCCTTGTTGGTCTGTGTGCATGGTTGGTCACAACCACGCTGCTCTGATCATTGGTATGGGACGGAGTACAGTCAGGTAAGAATGCTCAAGTGGAAGGAGAGGGAAGACCGTATGGCTAAAATTCGGGTTGGTATCATAGGCACAGGATTTGGAGCGTCGGTACATGCTCCTATATTCGCCCTGCATGAAGGCTTTGAAGTGAAATCGGTGGCCAGTGTACACCGGGGAATCACCGACATGACAGAAAGAGGCCTTGCGGCCGTGAAGCTGTATCCGGACTGGCGTCAAATGCTGGAGCAGGAGAACCTGGATCTGGTCACCATTGCATCAGCGCCGGACCGACATTGTGAAATGGCCTTGGCCGCCCTCCAACAGGGGGTCAACATTCTGTGTGAGAAGCCTCTCGGACTCAGCGCTGACCAGACCAAGAGCATGCTTCAAGGCCTGAATCAATCGGGAATGCAAGGCTTTGTTAACTTTCAATGGAGGCTGACCCCGGTGAGACAGCGGATCAAGGAACTGCTGAGTCAGAAGGCTGTGGGGGAGATTCAGCACATCAAGTATCAGGGGAGCTTCTCAGGATATCAGAGCCTGGTCTTTGCCCCACGAGGATGGGAGGCAAGGAGATCATCCGGTGGCGGCATGCTCTATGCCATAGGTTCACACATGATTGACTCTCTGATGTGGTGGATGGAAGAGCGGATTACTACCGTCTACGCCGAGCTAAATACGCATGTCCCAAGATATGAAGGGAATAACGCTACCGAAATCCGGGATGCCGATGATGCTTTTAGCGCTTTAGGGCGATTTGAGAGTGGAGTGTCTTTTGCCATGGAATTGTTCTATCCGGCTGTTCAGGGGAACGGTTGGTCAATGGAGATCTTCGGCACCCGAGGGACATTGCATATGAAGAACGACCGGGAGATTTGGATCAGTACCGGCGGCGATTACCGGGAGGTTTCTGTACCCACCTGTCATCTTCCTAAGTCTCTGTCCTCACCGGCAAATCTATATTATAACGGATTATCCCAGATGGCCCAGGGAATCTACCATGCGCTGACCAGAGCGAAGACGGACACTTCGGGTCAGAGGGATGTCCCCACTTTCCTGGAAGGTCATCAGGTGCAGCTGGTGATGGATGCGATGCTGTTATCTTCCGCAGAAGGGCGGAGGGTGAGTATTGATTACAGTCTGTAGACGGAAATGGCTGAGCCCAATAAGGAGTGGTTTCTTTGAAGGATTCTGTGCATACGGTAACTTACTCTATGGACGGCGTCTCCTGGCAGCTTAGGGCGCCCCACGATTTTGCATGGCTGGTGGCTTTGGGAAAGGTGTTTGCGGTGTTTGACCAGCAGGACTCCGGCAATTTGTCGTTTGGCGTAACGACTCCATCCGGGAACAAATTCATCAAATACGCCGGAGCTCCCACGCTAGCGTATTCTGGAGATGTTCAGGCGGCTGTTGCCCGACTTCAGCAGGCCGTTAGGGTGTATGAGGATTTAGATCATCCTGCTTTAATCAAGCTGTGCGGCCATGGACCAGCCGGTCAAGGATACGCTGCCGTGTTCGAATGGAATGAAGGGGAGAATCTCCATCCGCATTGGTCGTTTCCTCCACCTGCCAAGTAGGAGCATCCAGACTCCCCTTATTACAGATATAAGCAGCTGCCGATCATGCAGAGAGTCTGTTCGGAGAATGAAATTTTTGATTTTCACGAGCATGTCGAGCGTCAGGGATATGTGGCCGTGGATTTTTATGATGGCAGTATCCTTTACAACTTCAGTTCTAATAAGACCACGGTTTGTGATATAGACTTGTATCATAAGGGAGCATTTGTGAATCGGATGGGCAGGTTGTGGGGCTCCAGCCGTTTCATGGCTCCGGAAGAATTCCGGCTTGATGCCACCATTGATGGGATAACGAATGTGTTCGTTATGGGCGCGGTAGCTTTTGGTCTGCTCGGCGGAGAACATGACCGTTCCCTGGAGAAATGGGAAGCTGGGGAGAAGCTTTACAAGGTCGCAGCGAAGGCCGTCCAGACCCATCGTCAGGACCGCTACGCGAGCGTAGCGGAGCTTAATCGGGCCTGGCGGCAGGCACAGAAGGGTGTACATAGTTAAGGATACAGCAGCACGGGATGATTACCCCTGGCAAACGATCGATCCGGCTATGAAGTTTTATGCTCTGTACTCTAAGGCATGTGGAGATGTGATGGTGGCCAACGGGTCTAGGAAGCCTCCAGCTGTCAATTCAAATATCACAATCAGAAGGAAGTGAATGTGATGAGGTCAAGTATAGATATTCTTGAATTAACCTCGGCAATACCGGAACAGCTTGATGAGCTCTCCAGACTGCTTATTGATGTTGTGAACGAGGGAGCTTCCGTTGGTTTTCTTCCACCGCTTGAAGTGGAGGAAGCGAATGCTTACTGGAGGCAGGTGAATGAACCGGGTGTAAAATTGTGGGCAGCCGTTCAGGATGGCCGAATCATAGGAACGGTCCAGCTTCAACTGGCAGGGAAGAAGAATGCGCTGCACCGGGCGGAGATCGCCAAGCTCATGGTTCACCCGGCAAGCCGCCGGAACGGCTTGGCCAAGCGGCTGATGCTGACCGCCGAAGAGGCGGCACATCAGGAAGGTCGTACACTGCTGGTGCTCGATACTAGGGAAGGAGACCCTTCCAATCTTTTATATCAGTCTCTCGGTTATATCGAGGCAGGCCGTATTCCCGGGTTTGCTATGTCAGCCGGGGGAAGTCTGGATGCTACCGTGATTTACTATAAAGATTTGCGGGAGCCCTAAGACAGACTGGACTCAGTAGGAATAGGAGGAAATGATGAATTATATGATTAGAGCTGTCAACGTACAGGATGTTCCTTTTCTATGGGAGATGCTCTATGCTTCCATCTATGTTCCAGCAGGGCAACCTCCTGTGAGCAGAGACATTCTAAAGGAGCCGGCATTAGCTAAGTATGTGGAAGGCTGGGGCCGCAAGGGCGACATCGGATATATCGCCATGGATGAAGCTGGTCGATCCATAGGCTCCATCACATGCCGGTTGTTTGATGAGATCAGCCAAGGGTTCGGTTATGTGGATCAGGAGACCCCCGAGCTTGGCATGGCTATCCTTGAGGCCTACAGGGGCAAAGGGTTGGGAACTGCGCTAATGAGCAAACTGCTAGATGAGGTCCACAGGCAGGGGATCAAACAGGTCTCGTTAAGTGTGGACCCCGATAACTATGCGGTCCGGTTGTATAAGAAGTTTGGCTTTCGGGAGGTCGGCGTGGTAGGAACTTCCATAACTATGGTGGCCAAGTTGTAGAAAGAACTGCATGAACACTCTGCCCCGCTCCTATTCTCCCTTGGAATTCATGGTGTATCCAGCCAGAGAACTTAGCGATGACTTGGAATTCCCGATACTGTTAAGGGATGGATCATAGTCAAGCCTATTCAGAATTGTGTTCAATTTCGTTTTATTCTCCGCGAGCCGATCAAGAATCATGCCTAGGGAGATGAAGATGATGCCTGATGTGAACATGCTGAACCAGGTAATCAGGGTCAGTAGAAATTCGCCGCGTATAATACCAAAGATAAAACCGGTAACTAAAATAAGGTAGCCCGTAACCTTTAATATTGCTGACATAATATTACCTCCACGTCCATTTTTATCTAGAATATCAGGAATATTAGCTCTCAGCTAACCGTCATGTTTCTTTGGCAGTTCTGTTATCGCCGTTGTTTGAGGGTGGATGAAAAATGTGGTTATTCATAGCTCCGAAAGTATCATAGATTCTTTCAAATTGGCAGCTGTTTGATGGTGATGTGTAGTCAGGTCGATCCTCATTGTTTCTGCACAGAATCGGCGGTATCATCTTGCTGGGGATTGCTGTAGTCCTGTTTATCAACTGTCTTAAGTTTAATTAAACCTCTTTCATCCAACATATCCATCTGACCAAAGAAAATTAGATGCCGTTGTAGGGTTTAACCCGCTGTTCATCAGGCTCTCCAATCCATATATTGCTGAAGATTTCACACCCTGCTGACATAAGTCGCATCCCTGCCCATCTTGTGTTATTATACATTTTGTTTGGTACAATATAGGAAGTGAAGCTTTCGCAAGAAGTGTAACTGGAGAACCCGTTTTGGTTAGGGGCTTTATATGGCGGCTAAACACTATTCTGACGGAAAGAAGGTATATACGATGGAATTGTGGTTTACTGAGAAACAGACACCGGCATTCGGCATTACAGCGAAGATCCGGGAAACGTTTGTAACGGAGAAGACGGATTTTCAAGATTTGGCGATGATTGACACTGAGGAATTTGGACGCATGCTCGTTCTAGATGGCATGGTCATGACTACGATCAAAGATGAATTCGTCTATCATGAAATGGTTGCTCATCCGGCGCTGTTTACACACCCTAATCCAAAGCACGTGCTCGTAGTGGGCGGCGGTGACGGTGGGGTTATCCGTGAAGTGCTGAAGCACCCTGCTGTAGAGAAAGCTGTACTTGTAGAAATCGATGGGAAAGTCATTGAATACTCCAAGAAATACCTGCCTGAAATCGCCGGCGAGCTGGACAATCCTCGTGTAGAGGTGCTGGTGAATGACGGTTACATGCATATTATCGAAAATAAAAATAAATACGATGTCATCATGGTCGATTCCACGGAACCTGTGGGCCCGGCGGCTCCGCTGTTTGAACGCGGCTTCTACCAAGGTATTCATGAAGCTCTGAAGGATGACGGGATCTTCGTTGCCCAGACCGACAACCCTTGGTTTAAGGCCGATCTGATCCAAAAGGTTAACAAAGACGTCAAAGAAATCTTCCCGATCGTTCGTGTCTATGGCGCGAATATCCCAACTTACCCAAGTGGTCTGTGGACGTTCACTATGGGAAGTAAAACTCATGATCCACTGCAAGTGGACGAGACTCAAATTCCTGAGATCGAGACGAAATACTACACACCGCGCCTGCACAAAGCTGCGTTCGTGCTGCCTAAATTCGTTGAAGATCTGGTGAAATAGGAGGCTGTTTATATGAAACTGGATCAAGCTTATTCCGGCAACGTATTTATCTGCAGCTCCGACAACTACGAAGAGTCCAAAGCGGTGATCTACGGGATGCCTATGGACTTCACGGTTAGTTACCGCCCGGGTTCCCGGTTCGGTCCTGCCCGTATTCGTCAAGCTTCTGTAGGTTTGGAAGAATACAGCCCATACCTCGACAAGAGCATTGTTGATATGACCTACTTCGATGCAGGCGACCTGCTGCTGCCTTTCGGCAACGCGGCCCGCAGTCTTGAAGTTATCGGAGAGTACGTTCGCGGTCTTCTGAACGACGGCAAGTTCCCCATTGGTCTAGGAGGGGAGCACCTTGTCTCCTGGCCAATCTTTCAGGAGGTTTATGCCAAATACCCGGACCTGGCTCTGATTCATATCGACGCGCATGCGGATTTGCGCGAGCATTATGAGGGCGAGCCTTTGTCCCACTCTACACCAGTCCGCAAGGCGGCCGAGCTGATGGGCGGCAAGAACATCTACCAGTTCGGAATCCGTTCCGGCTCCAAGGAAGAGTTCTTGTATGCTCGGGAGAACATCAACTTCTATCCATTTGAAGTGGCTGCTCCACTGAAGCAGGCCCTGCCTAAGATTGGCCGCCGCCCTGTCTATGTCACCATTGACATTGACGTTCTTGACCCATCGGCGGCTCCGGGTACCGGTACCGCGGAAGCGGGTGGGATCACCTCCAAGGAGCTGCTTGAAGCGGTTCATCTGATTGCTGGCTCTGATGTGAACGTGGTGGGCTGTGATCTCGTGGAGGTCGCTCCGATCTACGATCCAACGGAACAGACGCAAATTGTTGCGGCCAAGCTGATCCGTGAAATGCTGCTTGGCTTTGTAAAATAGCGGAGTAACCGCGAAACGCAAATCTTAAAGACAGGAACGCCCTGCCCTAAGGCCAATATGGCTTTTAGGGCAGGGCGTTTTTTCGGATTTGCAAGTTGCTGCTCCATGTGTAGGATATCCGTACGGTTCGGTTAGGGCGAATGGAGACCGCAGTAGTCTGTATCTCTCCAAATCTCCAAACCGCCAAACCGCCAAACCGCCAAACCGCCAAACCGCCCCCAGGTTGAGCCTACATTACGGTAATTTAACGGGCCGGGTGACGGGCGGCTGGCCAACGGATCATGTTGTTTTGAGCTTGGCGTTTGGATTCAGAAAGCGCTTATGCTTCTAAGCTTAAAAATCAAAAGACAACTGCTCGGCTTCTAGCTGAATTTCCGCTTGAGTCACGCCGGCCGTGGGCTTGAGAATTCTGCGATTCAAGTCCGGGCCAGAACTCGAATCAGAATTTAAATCAGAACCCAACTCTTGGCCAGAAAGCGAGTACTCTTTCGGACTTAGGCTGTCCATTGGCTGTGAGCCTGTATAGGAAGCAGGTTCTCCTCCTCCAGGCACACCGGACAATCCGTGCTTGTGGAGCAGGGCTGCCGACATCATCTTGAACCGGCCGATATACTGCCGGTCCGCATAGTGACTTTGCCCGTACAGCCGGGTGTAAGCTGGGACTAGCTCCGGATAACTGGTCCGGAGAGTGGCGAGATACCAGCTCTTCACGTCCTTGGACAGGCGAAGCAGCGAGACCATGGCGAATCTGGCTCCATGTTTCTTGGCTGCGCCAAGCAGGGCATCTAGGCTCTCCTGAGAATCGGTGAGCAGTGGCAGCACAGGTGCGGCGAAGATGCCAGCGTAAATTCCATGCCTGGTGAGCTGCTGCACGGTCTCCAGTCTCATCTCCGGGTGCGGAGTTGCGGGTTCAATATTGCGGATAATTCCGACATCCAGAGTATTTAAGCTGATATTTACGGATATGTCGCTCATTTGAGTTAGGATATCCAAGTCTCGGAGAACCAGCGGAGAGCGGGTTGTAATACTGGTACGGATCCGGTATTTGGCCAGAAGCTTTAAGCATTCGCGGGTCAGTTCCGACTTGGCCTCAATAGGCTGGTACGGGTCTGTGGCCGTTCCGATGGTGACCTCCCCCACATGCCTGCGCATGGCTTCGATATCCTGCCCGAACTTTCGGGCAAGACGCGATAGCTGAGCTTCCAGAGCCTCGGGGGCGTTGTCTTTTAACACGATATGGTGCTGAAATTCATCTTCCGCGCCTCTTCCTATGAAGGACTGGAATGCCCGGGCATAACAAAAGCTGCAGCCATGGGCACAGCCGCGGTAAGGATTAATGGACCAATTGAACGGCATGCGTTCTTCCTTGACCCGATTCAGGGTCTGTTTGGTCTGAATATGTTCATATTTGGTTTCAGGCATGGTGGCAGACCCCCTTATAATTTGCCAAAATGAAAAGCTGTGAACCCAGTTTAAAAACTTACAATCGATAACAGTATACCAAACAAATGTTCTCATTAGAAGTAATACCGCCAATTTCCATTCAGGCCATCATGCGAATTAAATATTGATTTATAATCAGAATGGGTAAAAATATACATACAGACTCCAACGGCCTTTGCATCAAGGCCAAGTTATCGCTAGATTTGCATGTAACCTTAAGGAGGGACTGGCTATGGCTAAAAGAACGTTCAGATCGGCCTTGCTTGCAGCGGCTTTGGCTTTAACTTGGGGATTGGGGACAAGTGCTCCGGCACAGGGAACTGTGGCGGAAGCAGCTTCCTCAGCCCCTTGTCAGACCGGGGACCACGGTCTCTTACAGAAGCTTCAGAAGCAGCATGCTTCAAAGACTCTAGACCCGCTTCATATTACGGATGTTAACTTTTTGAGTGATACCACCGGGCGGGCCGCCGGGAACGGTTTTCTTATTGGCACCTCCAACGGAGGGTGTAACTGGCAGGAAATTTATACGGGTCAGTGGCAGTTTGACCAGATCGTATTCCCGAACAATGTGACAGGTTTTGCGCTCGCAAGAACTTCGCCTGAAGCGGCGGCAAAGCTGATTGCCACCAGCGATGGAGGTTCTCATTGGAAGGTGCTGAATACCTCGGGGCAAGTCTTTAAGAAGATGGATGCCCAGGACGGGCAGTATATCATAGGATATACCTCGAACGGGGCTTACAAGTCCTCGAATGGTGGCACCTCCTGGACCAAAATCAAGACACCTGCCAACACCAGAGCAGCGGTATTTACAGACAAATCAGCCCTAAAAGGTTTTACGCTAACCGTTCATCCGGGAGTTGGGTATAAACTGCATAAGACGGTGAACGGAGGCACAAGCTGGGCTACCGTGTTGACAATTCCATCGGGAACGGCTTTCGGAGGAGAATTGTATGCTGAAGGCAGCCAGGTCTGGGCTCTGGCCTATGGGGAGTCTGGCATGTCTCAGGTATCGTATTCCTTATACGCGAGTCATGATGGAGGGGTACATTGGAAACGGATTATCGCTCAGAGCACTGCTGGGGGAGGACCGGCTCCGGGTACCGGACCCGCACTGGTGAAGAAGGGTCCAGCGAGTCCAGGCGGGCATCCGGGCAATATGCAGCTCATCGGCAGCTCGGCTGCGTATTTGGCAGGTGGATCACCAGCCGGTGGCAAGGTGGGCGTCGGACGCTCTTTGGATGGCGGGAAATCGTGGAGCAACGTACCTGCGGTTCTTCCAGGTTTTGATGCAAGAATTTCCTTCCCTTCAATCAAGACCGGTTGGCTGGCAGTTACAAATGCCTCCAATACAGCGGTGTATGTGACCCACGACGGCGGGGTATCCTGGAACAAGAAGTTCTCCCTGCCTGATGCATAGACCGCCTAGAGCGCATAGAAAGCAATTAGAGATTTAGTCTGCAAGTGGATAACAGCCCTTCTTAGGAGTTAACCTCCCAAGGAGGGTTGTGTGGTTTGAGGGATTCTTTTTGGGAGAAAAAACGCATTTTAACGGTGCCGCCATTGAACTGAGCGGACGAACTGGATATAGTATATGGAATGAACGATATATAGTACAATAGATTCAGCAGATAGGGGCAAGAAGAATGCCGGATCATAAACCAGCGGCTATTACAGTGACCAGCCTGCAAGAAGAGAACGAAGTGGTTCAGCGTTACCAGGGGCAGGTATTCCGTGCTGGAGGCGCGATTTATATTAAATATGAAGAGTTGGGCCAAGGCCCCAGCGGGGAGGAAGTGACCCGGGTGATGGTCAAAATCTCGCCGGGCGAGCTCAAGCTGATCCGTCACGGGGCGGTAGAGTCTTCCCAGACATTTCAAGCGGGGAAGAAGCTTCCGGGTCATTACCGGGCGGCGTATACCTCGTTCAACCTGTCCACGGATACCCGGGAGCTTTCCCTCAGCCTGGATGGATTATCAGGGACCGCCAAGTGGAATTATGATTTGTATGTCTATGATGAATTAGCGGGTCATTTCGATATCAGTTTACATATACAGGAGGAAGCTTAGACAATGACACACAATCCATTAGAAGAAATTAACCTGAAGGTGGCGGAGGCCGTAACCACAGCTATTGTGGCGGCAGGGCTTGCCGCCAAGGAAGACATTCCGACAATCAAGCTTGAAGTGCCGAAGGAGAAAGCCCACGGGGACCTCGCTACAAATGCGGCGATGCAGTTAACCAAGATTGCGAAGAAGAACCCGCGCCAGATTGCTGAGGCGATCCTGGAGCATTTGGATCACAGCAGCGCTTCCATTGAGAAGGCGGAGATTGCAGGTCCAGGGTTCATCAACTTCACTCTGAGCAAAAGCTATCTGTATCCTGTTCTTGAGCAGGTTTATGAGCAGGGGGACGAATACGGGCGCATTTCACTCGGTCAAGGTCAAAAGGTTCAAGTTGAGTTCGTCAGCGCGAACCCAACAGGAAGCCTGCACCTGGGTCATGCCCGCGGGGCGGCTGTAGGGGATGCCCTTTGCAACCTGCTGGACTATGCCGGTTATGAAGTTACACGTGAGTACTACATTAATGATGCGGGAAACCAGGTTGTCAATCTGGCCAAATCGATTGAAGCCCGCTATTTGCAGGAGCTTGGACAGCCTGCTGAAATGCCGGAGGATGGTTATCACGGCGAGGACATCAAAGGTTTTGCCAAGGAGCTTGTGGCAGAGCAGGGCGATGCTCTGCTGTCACGCACCCCGGGCGAGCGTGTGGCCTTCCTGCGCAAGTATGGGCTGGAGAAGGAGCTCGATAAGATCAAGCGGGATTTGTCGCGTTTCCGTGTTCATTTTGACAGCTGGTTCAGCGAGACCTCGCTCTATGAAGGCGGACAGGTGGAAGCTTCCCTTCAGGAGCTTAAGGATAAGGGACAGACCTATGAGGAAGACGGAGCGGTCTGGCTGAGAACGACCGACTACGGGGATGACAAGGACCGGGTGCTTGTGAAGAATGACGGTACTTATACGTACCTCACCCCGGATATTTCTTACCACCGCAATAAATACAACCGCGGTTATGACCGCATGATCAATATTTTTGGTGCCGATCACCATGGATATATTCCGCGTCTTAAGGCAGCTATGACTGCGCTTGGAAATGACCCGGACAAGCTGACGGTGCTGATTGCCCAGATGGTCAGCCTGTTCCAGGACGGGGAAAAGGTGAAAATGTCCAAGCGGACCGGGAAAGCGGTCACGATGGTTGATCTGATGGACGAAGTTGGTGTGGACGCGATCCGTTACTTCTTCACCATGCGAAGCATGGATTCGCATCTGGACTTCGACATGGATCTGGCGGTTTCCACTTCCAATGAGAACCCAGTCTATTATGTTCAGTATGCGCATGCCCGGATCTGCAGTATTTTCCGTCAGGCTGAGGAGCAAGGTATCGCCATTCCAGGTCCGGTGGATGCGGACCTTACGAAGCTCACGGCTGCTCACGAATACGACTTGCTCCGCAAGATCGGCGAGCTTCCTGAGGAGGTGGAGACAGCGGCGAATCACTTCGCGCCTCACCGTCTCGTGCGTTATGTGTATGAACTGTCTTCCTTGTTCCACAGCTACTATAGAGCCGAGCGCGTCATCACGGAAGACGCGCAGCAGACCGCCGCGCGCCTCGTGCTGCTCGGCGCGACCCGCCGCGTGATCGCGCGTGTACTCGCGCTGATCGGCGTCGAGGCCCCGGACCGCATGTAGCCGGATTCCCGGCTCATGTCCGGTCAGGGCCGGGAGCCCGCCAGCTTAGCGCGGCGGGCTTTCCCTTCGGCGGCGTGAATGTCCGCCGCCGACCCCACAGCAAGGCCCCGCCCATGGATTTCCCGGGCGGGGCCTTGCTGTTTTTGGAGGCCGCCCGGTTACAGGCGGCCACACCGCGCAGCGCTCGTGCGTACCCCGGAGCACCACACCGACGCTCAACGAGCGACCCGCAGAGCGGACTTACCGTGCAGCGCTCGCCGGGCGTCCCTGATTGGGGCCATGCCGAGCTTTGCTCATTCGAAGCTCATCCTACTTCAGCCCCCGCTTCACCAGCCGGAGTGCGTTGACCTCAACCGGAGAGATGCTGCCCCGGACGGCCTTTTTTTTGCCGGGGGCCACCGGACGGGCCGTCCTGCGGAGCAGCTGCTTAATCTCGGTAGGGCTGAGACCCGGCCGGAGTGCGAGCAGCAGTGCGATAGCCCCGCTGACGTGTGAAGTCGCCATGGACGTCCCGTTCATTTCCTTGTGCTTGCCGCCAACCCAGGAGGAGTAGATTTTCTCCCCGGGCGCATAGATATCGACATGTGGTCCGCTGTTGCTGAAGCGGGCAATCCGGCGGTTCCGGTCTGTCGCGCCTACGGAGATGGTCTGGGGATAGCGCGCAGGGTAATCAACGCTGCGGCTTTTATTGTCATTGCCTGCGGAGGCGACAATTACAACACCGGCCTGAAGAGCTTTGTTCACTACACTCAGCAGCGACTTGTTCTTGGATTTCATACCAAAACTCATATTGATAATATCCACCTGATTCCGGACGCACCAATCGATACCCATAATGATGTCGGATACATACGCCGCGCCATTATGGTCAAAGGCCTTGACGGGATAGATTGTTGCGCGCGGGGCAACTCCGAGTATGCCTTGTATACCACCGGAGCCAGCTATGGTCCCGGTAATGTGGGTACCATGCCCGTTGTCATCATGGGGCAGCATGTTGGGATTTAGCAGATTAACCCCTCTTGCAAGGGAGTAGCGGAGATCGGGATGGCTGAAATCGGCTCCGGTGTCAATAACCCCGATGCGTACCTGGTAGCCGGTTGAGGAGGACCATACATCAGGCGCCTGAATATGACGGACACCCCAAGGAATTTCAGGTGTGTTCATCAGTCCGCTGGCGGGCACCGCATGTACGCTGACTTGGGCGTCATGTTCAATATAAAGGCCGTGCCTGCAGCCGCTGGGCAGGTCGGTCACCTTAAAAGGGCAGATGAAAGCGTGCAGCAGAGAGGAACTGCGGATGTGGCGCAGCGGCTGATTTGAACGCTTCATCCGGTTAAGCAGCTTTAAGCATTCGCGGTAAGCCGCCGGGCGGGCGAAGCGGATAATCGTCCGTTGTCCTTTGTGTGCTGCCGCTCCGGCCTGTTCCTGAATAAAATGGAGGAATCGGGAGTAGTCCATGCAAGCAGTCCCTTCTGACAAAGCGTGTTGGTTGCAGTATTGTATGAGCAGCAGAGGGAACCGGAGTGGGAGCCTGCCCTGTATAGAGGGAAATAGGCTGAATAGCCCCAGGTTGGGACCGGCACCCAGGGTGATTTATTTGCATAAAGTGCTCAATTACCGTGTCAAACCAAGGAAAAGCACATAGGATGTGGGGAAGGCCTGTAAACGGCTTTCAGCTTGCGATTTCTGAAGATCGTTCAAGACTCTTCAGAGAGCGGATACAGTCAAAAAGACGGAGGGCGCTGCTCTCCGTCTTTTCAATGTTTGTCCATGACTCATTGGAATGGACAATGTAATTTACACTATTTTACAATAAAAGTAATCGAAGATGTCATTAGGGAGGAGATAGGTTTGGATTTTACCATTGGTGATGTTATGTTTCTGTTTATAGTGTTCCTTCCCGTACTCGCCCTGCTGATATGGACGTACTTTAATCCCGAGCAGAGTATCCTCTGGGGTGAGCGGTGGAAGTATGCGGAAGAGCCTGAAGTATCCGAGAAGGCGATCCGTTTTACCAAACTTAGCTCTTTAATTGCTATTATTCTGGTGATTCTTTTCTTTTTGATTCTGGTGCTCTCCTGCTTTTAATTCGTAAGCTCGGCTCTCCTTACACAACTCCGATGCCAAACTGGTGAATTCCAGCTGCAGCATGCAAGGACATGCGAATTTAACCGCTTCGGCGTATAGAATAAACTTGCTTTTTGCTTCCAAATAGGTTTTACTTATGTGTGATAAAGAACAGAATGGATGAGTGAGGGGTTCCCTCAATCTTCTGCTTGAAACATTGTGTGAGAGGACGTGTGTAAGTGAGTACACCGCTCAATTTGAAGTTTGACCCGGAGAAAGTGCATGAGATTCCGATGGTCGACTTGGCCTTTATGATTTTGAAAGCGGCTAATACGCCGTACTATTACCGTGATCTAATGAACGAAGTTGCGAAGCTTCGCGGTATGTCGGAAGCCGAGATTAATGAAGCCATTGCCCAGCTATATACGGAGATTAATATCGACGGGCGTTTCGCTTGTGTCGGTACGAACCTTTGGGGCTTGAAGCGTTGGTATCCGATTGAGCGTTCCGAGGATCCGGTAGCTAACGCCAAACGTCCGCGCATTATTAATGACGAGGATGACGATCTGGACGATGACTTCGTGGAAGAGGAAGAAACGTACGATTCCGACGATGAGGATTACGATGCTGTTGACGAGGACGGGGAAGATGAACTGTTCCCGGATGATGACGATGACGCTGATGTGGAAGACGAAGAGATTCTGGATGATGAGGATCTTGACGAAGAGGACGAGGATTCCGATACGCTTGAGGATGAAGAGCTTGAGGAAGACGACGACAAATAGACGTTTTACCCGGCGGTTATGCCTGCTTTAAGTATCCGAAATCGCTCCGCTGCCTGACTTGACAGAGGGCAGGGTTACGGGTAAACTATTGCATGGGCTTATGATTCAGACCTATAAATATGATCAAAATTAGAAAAGTGCCCCGTCTTGTTCGGGTGTCACTTTTTTGTTTTTTTATGTGGCTTTTTCGAGATGATTTCCATCTGAATGGGTTACCATAGTACAAGCTGTACCATACTGTTTTTAGAATTTCTGGACTACTTACTGGACTACTTATAGGAGGGTTTAAGACTGTGACAAAATATATTTTCGTAACCGGGGGTGTGGTTTCTTCCCTGGGCAAAGGGATCACTGCCGCATCGCTGGGGAGACTGCTTAAGAACAGAGGGCTGAAAGTTACAATCCAGAAATTCGATCCATATATCAACGTGGACCCGGGAACGATGAGCCCGTATCAGCACGGAGAAGTGTTCGTTACGGATGACGGGGCTGAGACGGATCTTGACCTGGGCCACTACGAACGTTTCATTGATATTAACCTGTCTAAGAACAGTAATGTTACAACCGGTAAGGTCTACTCTTCGGTCATCAGTAAAGAGCGCCGTGGGGAGTACCTTGGGGGAACGGTTCAGGTTATTCCGCATATTACAAATGAGATCAAAGAGCGTGTATACCGTGCTGGCCGCGAAGCTGGATCCGATGTCGTGATCACAGAGATCGGCGGTACCGTGGGCGATATCGAGAGCCTTCCGTTCCTGGAAGCCATCCGCCAGATCAAGAGTGACATCGGGCGCGAGAATGTTATGTACATTCATGTAACCCTGATTCCTTATATTAAGGCTGCGGGTGAAGTTAAGACCAAGCCAACCCAGCACAGCGTGAAGGAGCTTCGCAGCATCGGGATCCAACCGAACGTCATTGTCTGCCGCACGGAGCATGAGCTGTCCTCCGACATGAAAGCGAAGATCGCCCTCTTCTGTGACATTGATGCCAGCGCGGTTGTAGAATGCCGGGATGCAGATACGCTGTATCAAGTGCCTCTGAACCTTCGCGAAGAGGGATTGGACGAGATTGTGGTCAACCACTTGAAGCTGACTACTCCGGCTCCGGATATGAGCGAGTGGGAAGATTTGGTGCACCGCATCAACAAGCTGGAGAAGACGGTAGAAATCGCGATTGTGGGCAAATACGTCGCGCTGCACGATGCTTATCTGAGTGTGGTTGAGTCCCTCTCCCATGCAGGTTTTGATGCCAACGCGGATGTGAAGATCCGCTGGGTTCATGCGGAAGAAGTGACCGATGAGAATGTGGAGGAAATGCTTGGTGGCGTAGGCGGTATCCTGGTTCCTGGCGGCTTCGGAGACCGTGGGATTGAAGGGAAAGTCAGCACGATCCGTTATGCGCGTGAGAAGAAGATTCCTTTCTTCGGCATCTGCCTCGGAATGCAGGTTGCTGTGATTGAGCATGCCCGTTCCCTGGCGGGATTGACAGGTGCGAACAGCTCCGAGATCAACCCGGCTACCGAGTATCCGGTTATTGATCTTCTGCCGGAACAAAAAGATATTGAAGATTTGGGCGGAACGATGCGCCTTGGATTGTACCCTTGTAAGCTTGCGCCGGGTTCTCTTGCAGAACAGTGCTATAACGATGAGCTGGTTTACGAGAGACACCGTCACCGGTATGAATTCAACAATGCTTATCGTGAGGTTATTGAGAAGGCAGGCCTGCGCATCTCGGGAACTTCCCCGGACGGCAGATTGGTTGAAATTGTAGAGTGCCCGGATCACCCTTGGTTCCTGGCTGTTCAGTTCCACCCAGAGTTTACTTCCCGTCCGAACCGTCCACAACCGTTGTTCCGTGAGTTCGTGAAGGCATCCATCACCCACAATTCTTAATATCGATTCGATATATTCACAAAAATGAAAAAATACTCCCGAAATTAGCAGGAATTTCAAATTCTTAAGCGAATATCTACACATCAAGCTGTCGGATAGCAGTATTTTGAGATGATTAGAGGGATTTCGGGAGGGTTGTTTCGTGGAAGATAAGAAGCTTCTGATCGTTGATGACCAGAATGGTATCCGGATTCTGCTGATGGAAGTGTTCAGCAGTGAAGGATACAAGACGTACCAAGCAGCAAATGGCAAGCTGGCTCTAGAAATTGTCCGCAGTGAATCGCCGGACCTGGTGCTTTTGGACATGAAGATTCCCGGAATGGATGGTCTGGAGATCCTGAAACATATTAAAGCAGTCAAGCCGGAAACCAAAGTCATCATGATGACGGCTTATGGCGAGCTGGATATGATTAAAGAAGCTACGGAACTCGGCGCCTTGATGCATTTTACGAAACCGTTTGATATTGATGAGATGCGGATTGCTGTAAATATGCAGCTTAAGGGCGGCGCAGTAATTTAGGACTCCGGTAACGGAGTCCTTTTTTTGTCACGATTATGGCCTAAAGGTTGGTTAGTATTTTTCCCGTAATGTGGTATAATAAGCAGGTGTGAGAATCGGGTAAAGAATAGACAAGCCAACTTTAGGAGGATGAACCATGCCATTAGTATCTATGAAAGAAATGTTGAACAAAGCACTTGAGGGGAAATATGCTGTTGGTCAATACAACATCAATAACCTGGAGTGGACACAAGCGATTCTGGCTGCCGCAGAAGAAGAGAAGTCACCAGTTATCCTTGGCGTTTCTGAAGGTGCTGCCCGCCATATGAGCGGTTTCTATACTGTGGTTAAGATGGTTGAAGGACTTATCCATGACATGAAGATTACAGTTCCTGTAGCCATTCACCTGGACCATGGATCAAGCTTTGACAAATGTAAAGAAGCAATCGATGCTGGCTTTACTTCTGTTATGATCGATGCTTCCCACGGCCCAATCGAGCAGAATATCGAAACTACGAAGAAAGTGGTTGAGTATGCTCATTCCAAAGGCGTTTCCGTTGAGGCTGAGGTTGGTCTCGTTGGTGGACAAGAGGATGACGTTGTCGCTGACGTAATGTACGCGAAGCTTGACGACTGTGTTCGTATCGTGAAAGAAACAGGTATTGATACTTTGGCACCAGCACTTGGTTCCGTTCACGGTCCTTACAAAGGTGAACCAAAACTTGGTTTCGCTGAAATGGAAGAAATCCGCGACGCTGTGAAGGTTCCACTTGTTCTTCATGGCGGTACAGGTATTCCTACTCATGATATTAAGAAAGCTATCTCTTTGGGTACTTCCAAAATTAACGTGAACACTGAGAACCAAATCGAGTTCACTAAAGCTGTTCGTGAAGTGCTTGCCGCACAAACTGAAGCTTACGATCCGCGTAAATACATCGTTCCAGGCCGTGAAGCAATCAAGAAGACAGTAATCGGCAAAATCCGCGAGTTCGGATCCAACAACAAAGCTTAATATAAATCGGTCACAGAAGAGGGATTCCGCCTAGGGCGGAGTTCCTCTTTTTTGTGCCGATATAGAGACAAAGATGCTTTTATAAGGCAGAAGTGGTATCATGGAAAGGAATTGTCAGAATCATTTTTGCCTGCAGGAGGAACCTCACTTTGATGGAAAAATTAATGATCAGCGGTGGCCGCCCGCTCAGGGGAACCGTTCAGATCAGTGGAGCGAAGAACAGCGCCATAGCGCTTCTGCCGGCGGCAATTTTAGCGGAATCAGAAGTTATTCTGGATAATTTGCCGGAGTTGAGTGATGTCGCTGTGTATACTGAAATTCTTGAAGACTTGGGCGCATCCGTGACTTGGTCCGGAAACCAGATCAAGATTGACCCAAGTCTTATTAAGTCGATTCCTATGCCAAATGGGCCTGTGAAGAAACTCCGGGCTTCCTATTATATGATGGGGGCTCTTCTGGGACGGTTTGGCGAAGCCATAATCGGACTCCCTGGAGGCTGCAACTTTGAGCCCCGCCCAATTGACCAGCATATCAAAGGTTTTGAAGCGCTGGGCGCCACCGTGACCAATGAGCATGGCTCGATTCACCTTCATGCCAAGGAGCTGCGCGGTGCGAAGATATACCTCGATGTCAGCAGTGTAGGTGCAACGATTAACATCATGCTGGCAGCAGCCAGAGCCAAAGGCTCTACAATTATTGAGAATGCGGCCAAGGAGCCGGAGATAATTGATGTGGCCACCTTGCTAGTTTCCATGGGCGCAGTGATTAAGGGTGCCGGAACGGAGACGATCCGTATTGAGGGCGTTCGGGAAATGCATGGCTGCCGCCATTCCATCATCCCTGACCGCATTCAAGCGGGAACCTATATGATTGCCGCCGCGGCTACGCGCGGGGATGTTCTTATTGATAATGTTATTCCCAAGCATTTGGAGGCTTTAACAGCTAAGCTTATTGAAATGGGTGTAGGTGTGGAAGAGCTTGATGAATCCATTCGGGTCATCGGAGCCGCCTCGTATGGACATGCTGATGTGAAGGCGCTGGTGTATCCGGGCTTCCCAACAGATTTGCAGTCTCCCATGACCAGTCTTCTGACTCAAACGGAAGGGGTTAGCGTGCTTAGTGATTTCGTATACAGCAACCGATTCAAGCATGTGCCGGAGCTGGTGCGGATGGGTGCCAAGATCCGTGTGGAAGGAAGAAGTGCGATCATTGAAGGCGGCAAGCTGAATGCAGCCAAGGTGAGAGCGGCTGATCTTAGAGCGGGAGCTGCTCTTGTGATTGCCGGGCTGACTGTGGATGAAGGAATCACGGAAGTATCCGGTGTTGAGCTCATCGACCGTGGATACGACCATCTCGTCACCAATTTGCGCGATCTTGGTGCGGATGTGTGGCGTCAGGCGGAGTAGCCTGTTAGACTGGGGCGGAGCCCTGAAGTTAGCCGGCCTCATAAGGGGGCAGCTCTTCAGAGCTCTGCCGCATTTTTACAAGAGAAATTACTTGTGAATACAAATTCAGGTGTAACTGTTGATCCTCTCTGAACGTTGAAATAGTGAGAAGTGAGAACCCCTTTTTGGAATATTTTCTTCTTTGTCCGCATAACTCCCCCCACTACGGGTATAACTATTCTATAACTCTTAAGACGTCGTCATAGAATCCAGATTTCATAGAATCCTGCTCCATCACTTCAGATTGGAACTTCTTATTACCCTCGAGTACAACTTCTGGTACTTTCTGACACATACATCCAACTTACGTTGAATTATAAATTGAATAGGTGGTTAATGAAATGGATCTCCAAATTTCCGATCTGGAAGAAAAGAAGCTGACGGATTTGTACAAGCTTGCAAAGCAGTACCAAATTCCGTATTACGGTCAGCTCAAGAAAAAAGAATTGATTTTTGCCATTCTGCGCGCCCAGGCGGAGCAGAGCGGACTGATGTTTATGGAAGGCGTACTTGAAATACTGCCGGAAGGATATGGCTTCCTGCGTCCGATCAACTATTTGCCAAGCACGGAGGATATTTATATCTCTGCTTCGCAGATTCGTAAATTCGACCTGCGTACAGGGGATCTGGTATCCGGCAAATGCCGTACACCGAAGGAGAACGAGCGTTACTTCGGTCTGCTTCAGGTCAATGCGGTGAATGGAGAAGATCCTGCCCAGGCGGCAGAGCGCCTGCATTTTCCTGCGCTTACACCATTGTACCCACAGACCAAGCTGTCGCTTGAGACCTCGCCTACCCAGCTCTCCACCCGGATTATGGATTTGCTTGCTCCGGTGGGGCTTGGCCAGCGCGGCCTGATCGTTGCGCCTCCGAAGGCGGGGAAGACCCTGCTTCTGAAGGAAATCGCCAACAGCATCTCAACGAATAATCCGGATATCTCCTTGTTTGTGCTGCTGATTGATGAGCGCCCCGAGGAGGTTACGGATATGCAGCGTTCCGTTAAGGGGGAAGTCATTGCTTCCACCTTCGATGAGCTGCCCGAGAATCATATCAAGGTGGCTGAGCTTGTGCTGCAGCGTGCCCTTCGCCTGGTGGAGCATAAGAAGGATGTGGTCATCCTTATGGACAGTATTACCCGGCTGGCCCGGGCGTACAACCTGGTGGTTCCGCCATCCGGCCGTACCCTCAGCGGGGGGATTGACCCAGCTGCGTTCCATCGTCCGAAGCGGTTCTTCGGTTCAGCGCGGAATGTGGAGGAGGGCGGAAGCCTGACTATTCTGGCTACAGCCTTGGTGGATACGGGGTCGCGGATGGACGATATTATATACGAGGAGTTCAAAGGAACCGGTAATATGGAGCTTCATTTGGACCGTAAGCTTGCAGAACGGCGCATATTCCCGGCGATAGATATCCGCCGCTCGGGTACCCGCCGCGAAGAAGTGCTGCTGACGAAGGAAGAACTCGACACCATTTGGTCGATCCGTAAAAATATGAACGAAAGCTATGATTTTGTGGAAGGTTTCCTCAAAAAACTGCGTGATTCGAAGACGAATGCCGAATTCCTGGCTTCATTCGACGTGGCTGGCCAGGCCAGCACGCCATCTTCACCCGGCAGCACTGCGCGTCGTTCCGGACGCCAGACTCCGTCCCCGATGAACACTTAACTAACGGCTTGACCCCATCGTTTTGGTCTCAAGCAAAGAGGGAGAACACAATGTATTTGGTATATGCAGATGAACAAGGCAATGTATTCGATCATCCTTCGCTGTATGGTCTAGCCCGCAGCGGAGATATGATCGTTGAGATTATGGAGGATGAACTGATTCCGCTGCCGGATGGTGCCACATTGGTGGGCCTTCCGAGCACCCGTCCGGTGGGTATGGACCCTGAAAGCGGGGAGATGCAGCCTCTGCCGGGCAATGTCCAGGCTGTGGGCGCACTGCTGCCGCAGGGGTATACCCGGCTTTGTCTTCCTGGTTACATCAAGACAGATAAGGAATATAAGCTGCCACTCTTCGGATATTCAGCCGTGGTTTGGAGTGAGGGGAAATTCTACGTCACTGCCCGGTTGACGGATGATCCGGAGAAATGGAATCCGCTCAACTGCGATCCGCTTGAGCTTAAAGCGGGGGTAAAGCGTCTCAAGCAGGAATACCCGGAGAATCGCCTGTATGAGCATCTATCTAACTGTGCGCTGGGTTACGAGTGCCTAACGGCTTCCAATACGTTTCTGAACCGCTGGGAGGGGGCTGTTCCAGTCTCTTACTCCTGTAACGCAGGGTGCTTCGGATGTATTTCCGAGCAGCCGGATGACAGTGGGTTTGTCTCCCCGCAGACACGGATGAACTTTCGTCCTCGCACCGAGGAAATTGTGGAAGTAATGCTGGAACACTTGAAGACGCCAGAGTCGATTATCAGCTTTGGGCAGGGGTGTGAAGGGGAACCCTCCACGCAAGCCAAGCTCATTATTGACGCGATCCGTCAGGTTCGTCAAACCACGGATATGGGCTACATCAACATTAATACGAATGCAGGTCTAACCGATCACATTCGGGGCATTGTGGATGCCGGCCTTGACCTGATGCGTGTAAGTACGATCAGTGCTCTGGACGACCATTATAATGCTTATTACAAGCCGAGAGGCTACACGCTGGCTAATGTGGAGAAGTCTCTTCGCTACGCCTCCGAGCAGGGCGTCTATACTTCGATTAACTATCTCATCTTCCCGGGCGTTACCGACCGTGAGGAGGAGATTGAGGCGATGATCGAATTTGCCCGGCGGACCAAGCTTCGGCTGATCCAATGGCGTAATCTTAATATTGATCCAGAAAGTTATCTAGAGCTGATTCCTAAGGCACGCGGTGAGGTCCTTGGCATGAAGCAGGCCATTGAAATTTTTCAGGAAGAGCTCCCGGATGTGGTCATGGGCTCTTATTCTCATGTTCCTCCTGCCGAGCTTAGACGGTTTAAGAAGAGCGCCCGCTGATTTGTAATAAGCGATTGCAATTGATGACATAATTATGATACAATCAGAGTTGGTTATTATAACTCTGGGTACGCATGAGACTCAGGGCGGAAAGAGGTGAATGTCATGAACCAAGCTATTCAACCGAAATATCACGTGACAACTGTTACTTGCGCTTGCGGCAACAAGTTTGAAACTGGATCTGTTCAAGAGGATCTGCGCGTGGAGATCTGCTCCGCTTGCCACCCGTTCTTCACAGGGAAACAGAAATTCCTTGATGCTGGCGGCCGCGTTGATAGATTTAAGAAGAAATACGGAATCTAATACGATCTTCTGTGCTGCAGCTTGATCGATATATGCAAATCCCCTCTGACGAGTCAGAGGGGATTTTTCTTGTGCATTTTATTAAAAATACATGAAGATCGGTTAATTCTAAAGTTCAATTTATATGGGTGCTTAATTAGGAGCTTATAAAGATGAGTGCGTTCCTGTAGGGATTACGCGTTAACGGCAATTAATAGGCGGTAATTAAGCTCTTTAGGTAAGGGATATTAATTATTCTTTAACGTGATGGTCTGGTTAAGTTTGTCCCATACGGCCTGTTTGCCAAGCCCCAGTCTCCAGAAGGCTACGCCCTTCAAACCGTAACGCTTGGCGAGGCCTACCTTGGTATTCACGGTATTCTCATTCTCGCTGTACAAGTTTACTCCAAGTACGAGCTTGTCTTTAGGAGCCTCTTTCAGAGCGAGCTGGACAGCCTTATCCACCCGGTCTGCAGGCTGAGGCAGCTTCTCGTTGGTATAGGCGTAGGCCATAATGATAAGCTCATCCGCAAGCTCTCCGAGCCTCTTGTAGTCATAGCCATGATAAGACCCGTTCAGCGGCGGCAGGGCTAAAGAGAGCTTGAGGCCGGCTGCATGGGCAGCGTCTGCGGCTTCTTTGACCAGATTGTTATAGGAAGCCTGAACAGTCTGCGGATTTCCTGTAAGACCTAAGCCTTCGAGGTCCAGCAGGATTCCCTTGAACTGCTTCTGAATTGCGGTATCGACCATCTGGGTTAGGGCCTGCTTACGAGTGGTTTTATCCTCCACCAACTTGGTTAGCTCGCCCTTGGCATCTCCCGAGTAGACAAGCAGATAAGGGGAGGTTCCGGCAGCAGCTGCATCTGTCACCAGCTTCTCGGGTGTGGTATCTCCGGCCGGCTTAGGCCACCAGAAATCTTTTCCCGTTGTGGTGAAATTGCTTTGGTCATCAATGCGGCTCCAGCCGAATCCAACCGCATTAAAGTCTGGAATCAGCGAGGCTTCGCTAAATGCCCCTTGGGCATAGAAGGCCAGCGTATACAATTTCTCACGTGGAGATACAATAGATACCGTGCTTGTAGAACCGTCCCACTTCACACCGGCACCGAACTGCTGGCTGAAGAAGCTCAGGGGAATCATGGTTGTGCCGTTGATCGTTTGTGGGGCAAGCGCCACGGCTACCTTTTGTCCATTCACTGTCGCATTCTTGCTGCCCAGAGTCAGTATGACTTTTTTAGATGCTCCGCTGCTGTTCCTGGTTGCAGTAATCGTTTTGGTCTTTGAGTCCCAGATGACAGCCACGCCCAGTGCTTCGGAGATCGCCCGGAATGGAACGAGTGTCGTACCCTTTACGACTGTCGGCTGAGCAGGGAACGGTAGGGGGTACCCGTCAAGCAGGATGCTTACTTTGCCGGCGGCATGTGCAGCTCCTGAACCAATCGCACCAAACGATGTGAGGGCGAGGGCCAGGCAGAGAACCGCCTTGGTTTTTTTAAATGTATTCATGATTCGAAAATAACCACCTTTCTGAGTTACAGCTGTAGTGAGTGGCTGTGTTAACACCAGGTAAATCTATTAAATTATATCAAAAGTCTAGCAGTGAATGGAAGAAAAGGGAAAGGACCGGATGAAATGACGGGTATATGTTGTTCCAACACAACAGGCCGGATTAGGTGGACAATCTGTTAACTTCTTCTAACCGTTTGCATTTTGGACGGGCTTGAGATATACTTATTTTCACCGTGCTAGACGGGGAGGTAGCGGTGCCCTGTAACTCGCAATCCGCTGTAGCGAGGTTGAATTCCTATTAGAGGTCTTGTCGATGTGAGGTTTGGTCCTTGCAGTCAATGTTGACGGCTGGGTCCTCCGCAATGAGTAACTGTGAACCTGGTCAGGTCCGGAAGGAAGCAGCCATAAGCAGTCCCACTCTTGTGCCGGAGGGTGGCCTAGCCCGAGTTGTTCTGCAAGGGTGCCGCTTGGATCGCAATGATCAATAATAGGTGCACGGTACATCCATAAACAACAAGCACATCTTTGCCGATAGGCGGAGATGTTTTTTTATGCCTGAATGGCTGGATTTGGGGATTAAAAGTTTTTCTCTCCTTGGGAGTATAGTATAATAAAAGTATGTGACCAGCGTTATTAACGTAATGTCCGAAAGAAGGTGCCGCAAGTGGAACATATCGCGCTGTACCGCGCTTGGCGGCCGCAGTCGTTTGAAGATATGGTGGGTCAGCAGCATATCATCCGGACGCTTCAGAATGCGATCCGGGAAGACCGGCTTTCCCATGCCTATTTGTTTAGCGGGCCTAGAGGAACCGGTAAGACGAGTGCTGCCAAAATTTTGGCCAAGGCCGTGAACTGTGAGAAGGGACCGGCAGCTGAGCCGTGTAATGAATGTGAAGCCTGCAGACGGATTACGGCGGGAGCGGTCATGGATGTTCTTGAGATCGACGCAGCTTCCAACCGCGGGGTCGAGGAGATCCGCGATCTTAGAGAGAAAGTGAAGTACGCTCCGACGGAAGTCCGGCACAAGGTGTATATCATAGATGAGGTTCACATGCTTACAACGGAGGCTTTTAACGCGCTGCTCAAGACGCTGGAGGAGCCGCCGCCACATGTGATGTTTATCCTGGCAACAACGGAGCCGCATCGCCTTCCGGCCACGGTTATATCACGTTGTCAGCGGTTTGACTTCCGCCGGGTCTCTCTGGAAGAACAGAGTGACCGGTTGAAGCAGATTTGCGAACAAGAGAATATTCAGGCCGATGACGAGGCTGTTCAGTATATTGCACGGTTGTCCGATGGCGGGATGCGAGATGCGCTAAGCATATTGGATCAGATTTCCTCGTTTACCGACGGGCATGTCACCTATGAGCAGGTTCTAGCTATGACCGGAGGGATTGCCTCGCGGCAGTTTGCCGAGCTGGCTGAAGCTTTGTCCCGTAGAGATATTGGTGGAATGCTTCAGATTATTGAGGGGTTCATGCAGGAGGGTAAGAGCGCGGACAAGTGTATGGAGAACCTGATGTATTATTTCCGCGACTTGCTGATGATCAAGATGGTGCCAAAGGCTGAACACATGACAGAGCGCGTTCTGGACGCGCGGGAGTTCGAAGAGATGGCGAAAGCCTTTACAAAGCCGCAGCTGTTCGGTATTATCGACACGTTGAATCATTATCAGACGGAAATGAAATATGCTGCGCAGCCGCAGATGTTATTTGAAGTGGCTTTGCTTAAATTGTGCAGTATTACTGAGGGTGAGGCTCCGGGCCTGTCTGTTCAGGCCGCCGCTTCAGCAGGAGCATCTGCCGGAAATGCGGATGCTTCCGAGGTAGGGCAGCTTAGACGTCAGCTTGCCGAGCTTGAGAAGAAGCTGAATCAGGCGCTTAAGAATGGCATACCGGCAGGTGGGGGAGGTTCTGAATCTGGAGGGGGCTCTCGTCCTCAGGCTAGCAGATCTCCGGCGCCAAGAATCTCGAATCTTGCCAAGATTCCAGCGAACCTGGACCGTTATCTTGCCCAGCGTAACTCTCCGGAATTTACAGCTGTTCAGAATAAGTGGAATCAGATTCTCCAGCGTGTGAAGGAGGAGAAGGTGACCATCCATGCCTGGTTCATGAATGGGGAGCCTGTCTCCGTCTTGGACAACACCGTATTGGTGGCTTTTAAGAACGACATCCACAGGGAGACCACGGAGAAGCCGGCCAATAAGGAAGTGATTGAACGGATTCTGGAACAGCAGCTGGGTGGACCATTCCGCCTGGTCAGCATGATGCTTAAGGATTGGAACGAAGCGGTTGAGGGAGCAGGGTCTAATGCTGCGCCTGAACCTTTTCAATTAGAACCGGGTCCTGAGGACACGGGGGCGAGTAAAGAACCCTGGGTAGATGAGGCTCTTCATATTTTTGGAGACGACCTTGTTGTTATAAAAGAGTGATTTGCAGGTAAGGAGTACATCCACCTGCGATTGCTTGTTGTTACATCCATAGCTTGAAATTAATCTAAAGGAGCGTTTCCCATGAACAATATGAACCAAATGATGAAGCAGGTTAAAAAGATGCAGGAGCAAATGCTGAAAGCTCAAGAAGAGCTCGGCGAAAAAATGATCGAAGGAACTTCCGGCGGCGGTGTGGTTACAGTTCAAGTGAACGGCCACAAAAAGGTGCTGTCCATCAATATTAAACCGGAAGCTGTAGATCCTGATGATGTGGAAATGCTTCAAGATCTCGTATTAACTGCGGTTAATGACGCTTTAACTAAAGCGGAAGAGCTGGCTAATCAGGACATGGGCAAATTCACGGGCGGTATGAAAATTCCAGGACTGTTCTAATTACACTATCGAAGGAGCACACGAATATTGTATTATCCCGAACCGATCGCCAAGCTGATCGATGCATTTACGCACCTGCCGGGAATTGGGCCTAAGACGGCAGCCAGACTGGCTTTTCACGTGCTGCGCATGAAGGACGACGATGTGGTGGATTTCGCTAAAGCTTTGGTTAGTGTAAAACGGAATCTTCATTATTGCTCAGTCTGCTGCAATATCACGGACACAGACCCGTGCCGGATTTGTCAGGATAAGACCCGAGATGCTTCTGTGATCTGTGTGGTTCAGGAGTCCAAGGACTTAGTGGCCATGGAGAGGACGAAAGAATTTGACGGTTATTATCATGTTCTACAAGGGGCGATTTCTCCCATGGAAGGGATTGGTCCGGATGAAATCCGCCTTAAGGAGCTGCTCGGCCGTCTTAGTGATGAGCGGGTACAGGAGTTGATTCTTGCGACGAATCCGAACATTGAAGGTGAAGCTACAGCTATGTATATTTCCAGGCTGGTTAAGCCTTTTGGCATCCGTGTGACCCGGATTGCTCACGGGCTGCCGGTAGGTGGAGACTTAGAATATGCGGATGAAGTAACGCTATCGAAGGCGCTTGAGGGCCGGCGGGAGCTTAGCTGAGCACAATTCTAATCAATGAATGAAATAAATGTGTAATGACGGAAGCCTCTTAGGAGGCTTCTTTTTTTGGTTCTAAGTTTGTCCTTTCCCAGATATGTATGGAATACGGAATATGAACAGTCGGACAGGGCTGGTTGAATTCTGTTTGTACAGAGGGAGGGGTATGAGTGGCTTGGTGGACAAAATGGACCGAGAGTATGAAGAAGCAGCGGGCAGCAGATCATGATTACGAGCGCAAGGCTCACATTTACGAGGAAATCCGTCTGGCTAAGGCAGAGTGGGAGAGAGCCTATATGGCTTTCCAAGAGGCTGTAGGCGAGGACGAGATTGATTTTGCGGTATATACCCTGGAGGCTGCTGAAAGGCGATATCAGATCCATTTGAAAGAGGCCAAGAAGGAATCCCAGTGGGGTCCGAATTATTATGGAATGCCATATTAATTATGTGAATACGAAGGAGGCGTAATGACTGTGAGATGGGTTTTTACAGGTGTATTAGTTGCGTCATTGATCTTAATCGTATATATACTGGTAACAAGAAAGCTCGGGTTCAGCTGGCTGACCAAGCTCGGTCTTCATGTTGTTCTTGCTGCTCTTGGTATCTATGTGGTGAATTACTCAGGTATTGTGTCCGATCTGTATATCCCTTTGAATCCGATAACTATGAGTACTGTACTTTTGTTAGGACTGCCTGGGGTTGCTCTCCTAATAGGGATAAAATTAACATGGACTTAATGATTGACGGTTGCTTGGCATCTGTGTTACATTATAAATCGCTCCTTTGAGGGGACAAGCGCTTTTAACAACTTAGAAAAATCGGTTAAAAAAAGTGTTGACTACTGAAGAAGCAATGTGATATATTATAAAGGTCGCTGCTGAAACAACGCGGTGATGAACAAAAGCGAGTTTGATCTTTGAAAACTGAACAACGAGTGAGATACAAGATTGAAGAACTTCGGTTCTTTGATCGAATGAGAATTAAAATTCTCGTCAGTTTCAAAATGAGCAAGTCAAACACTTTAATGGAGAGTTTGATCCTGGCTCAGGACGAACGCTGGCGGCGTGCCTAATACATGCAAGTCGAGCGGACTTGATGGAGAGCTTGCTCTCCAGAGAGTTAGCGGCGGACGGGTGAGTAACACGTAGGTAACCTGCCTGTAAGACTGGGATAACTACCGGAAACGGTAGCTAATACCGGATACGCAAGTTCTTCGCATGAGGGATTTGGGAAAGACGGAGCAATCTGTCACTTATGGATGGGCCTGCGGCGCATTAGCTAGTTGGTGAGGTAACGGCTCACCAAGGCGACGATGCGTAGCCGACCTGAGAGGGTGAACGGCCACACTGGGACTGNATTGAAGGTGTACCGGAAGGAGCGCTGGACTGCATACAAGTGAGAATGCCGGTATGAGTAACGAAAAGATCAGTGAGAATCTGATCCGCCGAAAGCCTAAGGGTTCCTGAGGAAGGTTCGTCCGCTCAGGGTAAGTCGGGACCTAAGGCGAGGCCGAAAGGCGTAGTCGAAGGACAACAGGTTGAAATTCCTGTACCACCGTAATCCGTTATGAGCGATGGGGTGACGCAGCAGGGTAGTGACGCGGACTGATGGATGTCCGTCCAAGCAGTGAGGCTGGTATGNGGAGAATCGCTTCCTGCGACGGAAGCATTCAAATATTGCGGTCAGCGCAAGCTGCCGTATCCGCTTTGCATCGCAAAGCAACCTCTCACTCGTTGTTCAGTTTTGAGAGAGCAAACCTCTTTCAAACATGCGTTTGGTGATGATGGCGGAGGGGTTCCACGCGTACCCATCCCGAACACGACCGTTAAGCCCTCCAGCGCCAATGGTACTTGGACCGCAGGGTCCTGGGAGAGTAGGACGTCGCCAAGCGCAACCCTAATGGGTTACAATTTAACAAATTAAGGGCCTTTAGCTCAGCTGGTTAGAGCGCACCCCTGATAAGGGTGAGGTCGGTGGTTCGAGTCCACTAAGGCCCACCATATTGCTACCAAAAGTAATGTATCACCGGGGTCCCCGGAAAGTAATCAGAATAGACTTCGGAGCCATACATCATTTTTTGGGGTGAAATATGGGGCCATAGCTCAGCTGGGAGAGCGCCTGCCTTGCAAGCAGGAGGTCAGCGGTTCGATCCCGCTTGGCTCCACCATACAAATTTTCATTTGATCCTTGAAAACTAGATAACGAAACGAAATTGCGTAAATTAGAATTCCTTTAAGCTGAACTTGTGCAAACAAGTGAAGTATCTAAGGTAGCGCGAAGGTTGGTCAACCAACCCGAGCAATGGTTAAGCTACTAAGAGCANACCGGAGCGCCAGCTTCGGTGGAGGCACCGTTGGGATACCACCCTGATCGTATCGGAGTTCTAACCTAGTACCGTAACCCGGTACGGGGACCGTGTCAGGTGGGCAGTTTGACTGGGGCGGTCGCCTCCTAAAGCGTAACGGAGGCGCCCCAAGGTTCCCTCAGAATGGTTGGAAATCATTCGAAGAGTGCAAAGGCATAAGGGAGCTTGACTGCGAGACTGACAAGTCGAGCAGGGACGAAAGTCGGGCTTAGTGATCCGGTGGTACCGCATGGAAGGGCCATCGCTCAACGGATAAAAGCTACCCTGGGGATAACAGGCTTATCTCCCCCAAGAGTCCACATCGACGGGGAGGTTTGGCACCTCGATGTCGGCTCATCGCATCCTGGGGCTGAAGTAGGTCCCAAGGGTTGGGCTGTTCGCCCATTAAAGCGGTACGCGAGCTGGGTTCAGAACGTCGTGAGACAGTTCGGTCCCTATCTGTCGTGGGCGTAGGAAATTTGAGAGGAGCTGTCCTTAGTACGAGAGGACCGGGATGGACGCACCGCTGGTGCACCAGTTGTTCCGCCAGGAGCACAGCTGGGTAGCTAAGTGCGGAAGGGATAAGCGCTGAAAGCATCTAAGCGTGAAGCCCCCCTCAAGATGAGATTTCCCAGTATGTAAGACCCCTTGAAGACGACGAGGTAGATAGGCTGGGGGTGGAAGTGCAGCAATGCATGGAGCTGACCAGTACTAATCGGTCGAGGGCTTATCCAAAAATACCCGAAGGACGCAGTTCCTAGAAGGGTGCGCAAGTTCGTTTCGTATCTAGTTTTCAAGGATTAATACCTTGATGATGCTTTGGAGAGATACCCAAGTGGCTATAAGGGGACCCTCTGCTAAGGGGTTAGACTGCGTAAGTGGTGCGAGGGTTCGAATCCCTCTCTCTCCGCCATTCCCATAACATGAACGTGAGGGACGGGCATTAGAGGAAAGTTTGAATATGGCGGCGTAGCTCAGCTGGCTAGAGCGTACGGTTCATACCCGTGAGGTCGGGGGTTCGATCCCCTCCGCCGCTATTATACATATGGAGGCTTAGCTCAGCTGGGAGAGCATCTGCCTTACAAGCAGAGGGTCGGGGGTTCGATCCCCTCAGCCTCCACCATATGTGCCGGTGTAGCTCAACTGGTAGAGCAACTGACTTGTAATCAGTAGGTTGGGGGTTCAAGTCCTCTCGCCGGCACCACTTTTATGAATATTGCGGAACTGTGGTGTAGAGGCCTAACATGCCTGCCTGTCACGCAGGAGACCGCGGGTTCGAATCCCGTCAGTTCCGCCATTCATTTAAAACTGGAATTTTCCACAGTGAAGTGGGAAGCATAATGTGACCACTTTATTTTTTTTGACCATTTTGTATGGCTCGGTAGCTCAGTCGGTAGAGCAGAGGACTGAAAATCCTCGTGTCGGCGGTTCGATTCCGTCCCGAGCCACTTTATTTTTTTCTAATATCTTGGAGGCTTAGTGAAGTGGCTAAACACGGCAGACTGTAAATCTGCTCTCTACGAGTTCGGTGGTTCGAATCCATCAGCCTCCACCAGTAAGAGCCATTAGCTCAGTTGGTAGAGCACCTGACTTTTAATCAGGGTGTCGAAGGTTCGAGTCCTTCATGGCTCATCATATGAAGATCGTTAATCCTATTAAGATTAACGGTCTTTTTGTTATTGGCTTTAACCAGCTAAGCATGCGAAGCGTGGGAAAAAAACCACCTGCTATGCGGGTGGAGGCAAGGAGGTTTTGACCAACAAGACCAAGCAACAAGCACTAGGCACCGAGCAGCCAGGTGAAGTGGCCGGATGGGATATGCTACAATAAGAGGTAATCATCTTGCTTAGCTTATATAATGACATAGCTTAGAAAGGCGTCTTGATTATGGACATACAATTAGTGAGAGAGAAGCTTGAACGAGTTGTAGGGGATTCTGTAGAGCAAAGGGATCTATCTCTTAAGGAATGGTCTTCTTGGGCTAAAGCCGCGAAGGCAGGTAGTGAGGTATCAGGTACTACTGCGGTAATCAAGGGAAAACGCTTATTCATTCCCTGGGATCAGTCAGAGGCCGGTATAACCGGGTTTGAAATGGATGCCAAAGTGGTTACGGAATCGGAAATCAGGCTGATTGAGCTTGTGGTTGAAGCTGCCCGCGGAGCGGGATTCAGTAGTGTTGCCTCATCCCCTGGAGATGAAGAAGAGCGAAATACCCGGCTTGGCCAATGGATTCAAGCACAGCTGGATCGAGGACTTTTGCATGAGGAAATTCCGGACCAGCTTAATTTAAAGTCCAGGCTTACCGGTACCATGGTTCCTTTTCTCCTAAGTTATGAGAACCGGACACACCGGGATCTTACTTATAAACAGCTGAATAAGCTGCTGCAGAGTTATTTTGACGGAGATATCACGTTGGTTCCACTTCCAGGCAGCCGAGAGTGGCTGATTTTGGTTGGAGAATCATTGTTAAATGGGTTTAAGGAAGAGAGCGATGAAGGGCAGGATACCGAACGGGGCATGCTGTATGACCTGTGCCAGGGGGTCTATGAACTGATTTCCAACGAGTGGGGCGGCACCTCTCATCTGTCTGTTCTTGACCCCATTACACCGCTGCAATCTCTAACCAGCGCAGTATCCCTATTAAGAGAGTCCTTGCAGCTTGGACGTCTATTTCATCTGACAGAGCATATTCATTTACCATGGGCACTGTATTTGGAACGGCTGATCTACAGCATTCCTGATGAGCAGCGCAGACAGTTCCTGGATCAGACGGTACCTCATGCAAGCTCCACGGTATTTACCGATAATGAGACTTTGTCCACACTGGAATCGTTCTTCCAATTGGATTGCAATGTTAGTGAGACAGCCAAGCGGTTATACATTCACCGCAATACGCTCTTGTACCGCATGGATAAGATCAAGCAGGAGACCGGACTTGATGTGCGCAGCTTTCAAGATGCAGTTCTTGTGAAGTTGACCTTATTATTGTGTAAAGTGACGAAAAGGAAATAGGTTTTTTGTGCAGTTTGTGTATGGCGGTCTATTGGCCTTTAGTTTAATATAAGAATAGAAATGTATCCGATTACATTATTGCTATTATAAAAAATGCTTAGGGGGCAATTATTCATGGCTGGTGTACGCTTAGAGCACATTTACAAGAAATACGCTGGAGCTGAAAAGGCTACTGTTATGGACGTTAACTTGGACATCAAAGACAAGGAGTTCCTTGTATTGGTTGGTCCTTCCGGTTGCGGTAAGTCCACAACACTTCGTATGATCGCAGGTCTTGAAGAGATTTCTGAAGGTAAATTGTACATTGGTGACCGCGTAGTGAACGATGTGGCACCGAAAGATCGTGACATCGCAATGGTATTCCAGTCCTATGCATTGTATCCACATATGAACGTATACCAGAACATGGCGTTTGGTCTGAAGCTTCGTAAAGTGAAGAAGGAAGAAATCGACCAGCGTGTTCGTGAAGCAGCTAAAATTCTAGACATCACTCATTTGCTTGACCGCAAACCGAAAGCACTTTCCGGTGGTCAGCGTCAGCGTGTGGCCCTGGGCCGTGCGATTGTCCGTGATCCACAAGTCTTCCTTATGGATGAGCCTCTCTCCAACTTGGATGCAAAGCTGCGCGGTCAGATGCGTGCTGAGATCACTAAGCTGGTTAAGCGTCTTGAAACCACTTGTATCTATGTAACGCATGACCAAATCGAGGCTATGACGATGGGTGATCGTATTGTCGTTATGCATGACGGTATTATTCAACAAGCAGCTTCCCCAGAAGAACTGTACAACCAACCAACCAACATCTTTGTTGCTGGTTTCATTGGTTCCCCAACCATGAACTTTGTTACAGGCACACTTTCCGAAGCTAACGGTGCTGTTCATTTCAAAGCAAACGGTCTGGACGTTGAAGTACCACAAGGCAAAGCCATTACTCTCAAAGAAAAAGGCTATGTAGGCAAAGAGGTCATCATGGGTATTCGTCCTGAGGACATTCATGAAGAGCCTGTATTCCTGGAAGCTTCCCCGCATACTATCTTTAATGCAAGTGTATTCCTGACTGAGAACATCGGTCACGAAATGCAGCTTCATTTGAGCGGTGTTGGCAATGACACTGTAATCGCGCGCGTAGATGGACGCTCCAGAACCCGTGAGGGAGATCAAGTTAAACTGGCTATCGATATGAACAAAATTCATATCTTTGATAAAGACTCGGAATTGAACGTATTCTTCAACTAAGAGGAATAATCAAGCCGAAACCGCCCTTCGGGGCGGTTTTTTTGTAACCGGGAACGGGCGCGGGTGAGAATAGTTGATATGCTGTGTCCCTTGGAGCGATTGATTTACCAGGCAATATCCTTTACGATAAATACAATGTACTGAAGTTATTCCATTTATCCCAATTTAGTGTAGAGAACTTTAGAGTAGAGAACTTCAGTGTGGCCGACAGGTAGAAAGGAAGAACACGTATGGCTAAAAAGGTAAAAGTATCTGAGCTCGTGAATCAATTCGGGTTGGAGGTCCTATCCGGAGAGCAGGGCCTTAAACGGGCTATTACTGTAGATGATCTGTACCGTCCGGGCCTGGAGCTGGCAGGATATTTTGAGTATCATCCATCGGAACGTGTACAAATATTAGGAAAGACTGAACTCGCCTTCTATACAATGCTGCCAGAGAAGGAACGCAAAGATCGCATTGAGAGATTATGTCAAAGCCCGATTACCCCATGCATCATTATCACCAGAGGCTTGGATGTGCCGAAAGAGATGGTGGAGATTGGGGAGACAAGAGAAATCCCAATTCTACGCAGCAGTATGGCTACAACCATTCTGTCGAGCCGAATTACCGGATTCTTGGAGCGTAAGCTCGCTCCTACGGCAACCATTCACGGGGTGCTTGTAGATGTGTATGGGGTGGGTATGCTGATTACAGGTTCAAGCGGGATTGGTAAAAGTGAAACCGCACTAGAGCTGGTTAAACGCGGCCACCGTCTAATTGCCGATGATGCCGTTGAAATCCGTCAAACCTCGGATAATCAGCTTCACGGGTCAGCCCCTGAGCTAATCCGTCACCTGCTTGAAATCCGTGGTGTCGGTATTATTAATGTAATGACCCTTTTTGGTGCGGGAGCGATCCGTAATAACAAGAGAATCACCCTCGTTGTCCGCCTCGAGGCGTGGCAGCAGGAGAAACAGTACGACCGTCTGGGTCTGGATGAAGAGACAACAAGAATTATCGACACCGACGTGCCGCTTGCTACAATTCCAGTTCGTCCAGGGCGAAATTTGGCTGTAATTATTGAAGTGGCCGCTATGAACTTCAGACTGAAGCGGATGGGCTATAATGCCGCATTGCAGTTCACTACAAAACTCACCGAGACTATTGCGGAAGATGTAGACGATTTGGATTAGGAGCGTGTGTGGATGGAAACGTTGTTATTAAATCCGGTCGCTTTTTCCATTGGGGAGCTTCATGTCCGGTGGTATGGCCTGATTCTGGGCACAGCGGCTCTTGTTGGCCTGCTGCTTGCCGTTCGGGAAGGGAAGCGGTTCGGGATTCCGCCTGAGTTCTTCATGGATCTCGTGCTGTTTGGAGTGCCTTCTGCCATTATTGGGGCACGGATTTATTTTGTGGCCTTTAAATGGGAAGATTATAAGAACAACCTCTGGGATGTGTTCAAAATCTGGGAGGGCGGCATAGCCATCTATGGTGCACTGATTGGTGCTATTATATGTGCCGTCATTTATGTAAGGCGTAAAGGCTATAATTTCTGGCGGATCGCGGATATTTGCGCGCCAGGGCTGATCGTCGGCCAGTTAATCGGCCGTTGGGGCAACTATGTGAACCAGGAAGCTTATGGCGGTCCTACCACAGAGACGTTCCTTCGCGATCATCTGCACCTGCCGTCTTTTATTGTGGATCAAATGAATGTTCAAGGTGTATTCCACCATCCGACCTTTCTGTACGAGTCGTTATGGAACCTGGTTGGCTTAGTCCTGCTGTTCGTGCTGCGGCGCCAGAAGTTCCTTCGTGCCGGCGAGCTGTTTATGTCCTACTTCATTTGGTATTCCATTGGAAGATTCTTTATCGAAAGACTGCGTACGGACAGCCTGGCCTTCAAAGGACCGGACTGGCTTGCATCGTTCGTGGATGCTTTGTGGGCGCCAATGAAGGCTCTAGGCTTCGAACCTGGAGCGCTGGACCCGCAATACGGTAATGTCCGTATTTCTCAATTGCTGGCGATTCTCATCATCATCGCGGCCATTGTACTGATGATTTACCGTCGTAAGACAGGAAAGGCTGATGCACGTTATAGTGACCCGATTATCCGGACTAAGGGAATAGGGGATGATCATCTGCCTGAGTCTCAACTCACCGAGAGAGAAGAGACTCATCATTCTACAGCAGCAGACCGGTCTGTTTCTGCAGAACCGGATAAACAGAGAGAGATAGAAGAAAGCATCAAACCAGAGGATAAAAAGGAGTAGCCACCCAATGATTGAAACCGTACTGTTTGATTTGGATGGAACGATTGTAAATACGAATGAGCTGATTATCAGCTCATTTCTTCATGTGATGAATAAGCATTATCCAGAGTCCCCCATTACCCGTGAGCAGATGATCCCTTATATGGGACTGACCTTAGAGCACCAGCTTCATCAGTTTACAGGCAGAGAGGATGTGGCTGAGCTTGTCACGGACTATCGGGCTTACAATAAACTGCATCATGATGCGCTGGTTCAGGAGTTCCCCCATGTGCACGAAGTGATGACCCGACTGCATGAGAAGGGCATCACCATGGGTGTGGTCACCACCAAGATAAGGCCATCAACCATACTTGCACTGGAAACTTTTGACCTGCTGAAGTTTATGAAGGAAATTGTCACGCTGAACGATGTGGAGCACCCTAAGCCGCATCCGGAGCCGGTGCTTACCGCGATCAAGCGGCTGGGTGCCAATCCCGAGATAACCCTGATGGTGGGGGATAGCCCGGCTGATCTGCAGTCTGCACGGGCGGCAGGGGTGAAATCCGCTGCTGTGGCTTGGTCACTGAAGGGCCCAGAGGTACTTAAGAAATATGAACCTGATTATATTCTTAACGACATGACCGACTTATACGGTGTGCTCGGAATGGAGTCTGAAGTGAAGTGAGGAAGGTTACCCGTTATCCGGTAGAAGGGCCGAATGCACTTTGGCAGCTGTACCGGACGGTAAGTCCTTGGAAAGGCGTCTGGAATTTCATTGTCATTCAGCTGACGCGGTACTGCCCCATTCTTCCGCTAAAGAACTGGATGTACCGCAAGCTTCTGCGCATGCGGGTGGGGGAGCATACCGCTTTTGGCCTGATGGTGATGGTGGATGTGTTCTTTCCAGAGAAAATTACGATCGGCCGCAACTCGGTGATTGGTTACAATACGACGATTCTAGCTCATGAATACCTGATTAAGGAATATCGCTTGGGCGAGGTAGTGATCGGAGATGAAGTACTGATTGGAGCCAATACGACAATTCTTCCGGGTGTAACGATTGGGGACGGGGCTGTCGTGGCCGCAGGTTCCATTGTTCACAAGGACGTTGAAGCGGGCAGCTTCGTTGGCGGTAACCCGCTGCGGGTGCTGCAGCGGAAGAGTCCGGAGAAGGAGGCCCTGGTTGCGGAGGGTCAAACGGAATAGTGAGGTAGACAAAAAGAAGGAGCACGTGAGAATTCACGTGCTCCTTCTTCTAATTGCCCAAAGTACAAGACAATCGCTCGTGTGCCTGTTTTCTTAAGGTCCCTGCTGACTACTGTCCCGTTACGGAAAATGACTGTAAATAATCATTGCCCGGATACTGGGAGAGCCGGAAAGTCAATGGCTCGGCATACTTTCCGGTCTGTATATAAACAGGGTAGACCTGCTCATCCTGAGCCTGGGTCCTAACACTGATATACCCGGTTGGCAGTTCCGTCGCTGATGCCGGATTAGTTACCAGCTTGTGCAGCTCTCTGTTGGCATCCATAAAGTCACTTATTAATAATGGGGTCTGCTCCTGCGAAGGTCTGTTCTTAGCTGAGAACGAGAGAGAAATCTCGGTAACCTCCCCGGTCTGGGTGATGCGGTTCAGATGGAGACGCTCATCAGGGGCCCAGATAAGCTTCTGTTCACTGGTATTGATGACGATATTAAGATCATTTCCAAGCGACTCTTCAATCCCTTTAGCCGCAAAGGTCAACTGTAAGAACTGATCGTAGTAAATACTATCGAAATAAACCCGGTAAGGGCCTTTATTGTTGACCAAGTGATACAGATACTTGATGTCTGAAGTTTCATGAGTCGATTTCAGCATCAGGGAAGGGGAGATGAACCTTATAATATTGTTGTTGTCAGCGTCATAATCAATGGTGATCTCTGTGCTAAGCGGGTAAAGGTTAGCCCTCTTCACTTGGAAGCCGTGGTTATGAATACTTACAAACTGGTTGAAATCGGCGGTTCTGACCAGGCTTCTGAACTTTGTGGTATCAAGTACGATAGGCAGACTTAAAGTCTGGGTATCTGTGCTGCTCCCTTTGCTCCAACTGCTTTCAAAGTTGAAGGAGCCGGGCGTATTAAGGCCAAGAAAGTTCAATGCCAGAAATCCCTGCTTCTGAGCGTTGACCTGTTCAGTAGGAACCGAGTTATTGTAAGGTATGCTTTGAATAGTATACTTACCCTTCACATTGAAGAATCTCAGTTTGATCGGTTCCGCATCTGCCACATTCTCCGTTCTGTAAAAAACAATGGCCTGCAAATTGTCAGCCAACACCCCATCCACCGTCAATTTATAACCGTCCTTCTCCACGGTCTGGCTCATCGGCTGATACAGCCCATGGTTGGCAGCCGTAAGCCATACCGGGTTGCCCTGAATTGCAGCGGTGACATAGTCGGGTGCGGTGAATTGGATATTTGCCGCGGGCACGGTTCCTGAATGCCCTATACGAAAAATTAGAACAATCATTAGACAGAATGCCAAGGTTCCTGCCACAGAGCCGAACCTGCGGAAGTATACCTTCTTTTGACGAGCCAGGTTGGCCCGCTCGATGCCTCGGTTCACGGCATCATTCAGGTTGAATGCACTGACGTGCTGCTCAGCAATCCGGGCTTCCTGAAAATAATCACGAAGCATTTTTTCCTCTTGATCAGCCATGATACACCTCCCCTCCCCGTTCCATCTGTCCACGAAGCTGTTTCAACCCCTGATGGATCCAGGTCTTAATCGTTCCTTCCGGTTTGTCCAAAATTCTGGCAATTTCAGGAACCGTCATCTCCTGATAATATTTGAGCATCAAAGCATGCCGGTATTTGGGCTTCATCTGGTCCATCGCTTCCTCCAGATCAAGCTTATATACATTCACCATTTCACTACTGCTGCCGTGTGGCTCCATGGGCATAGACCTCTGCCGTTTGCGTCTGCGCTGCTCATCGATACAGCAGTTAATTAAGATCCGGAACAGCCAAGGGACAAAATGATCGGGGTCCTTAAGCTTCGAGCATTTCATCCAGGCACGGTATACCGTCTCCTGCACGGTCTCTAGCGCGTCCGCCTCATTGCGCAGGTAACTGAAGGCAATACCGTAAAGTTTTCGTTTTTGACTATCGATGAGCGCATGGAAGGCGCTCTCGTCCCCTTTGCATGCTTCGGCGGCCCATTGTTTCTCTTCCACCGTTAGGCCTCCTTTAATTAGGTTCGGTACGCAGTATATCTATATGACGTGCGAGATGGGAGAATCGTTTTATAAATAAAAATAATTTACGGTAAAAGGATTTTAAGAAGAGATCAGTTTGGAGTAATTTACTACCCTTGAGGGCAGCATGGTAAAATAAGGGCAGTCCGCATAGAATTCGATAATTCATGGTGCAACTAGCCCTGAATAGGGGAAACTTATTGACGCTGTAAGGAAGGATATGATAAGATATCCCATATTCTTTAATTTGGTAGCATGGTAGTGCTTTACCATGATAAAATATAAAAAGAAGCTGACAAGAGGTGATCGGGTTGTCTAAACCGAAAGGATTTGAGAAACCAGCCGGCGTCCGGGACTATCTGCCATATGCGGTGGAACGCCTGCGTGCGATTGAACGAAGTGTGCTGGACTGCATGAAGGGCTGGGGGTACCGCCAGATTATGACTCCGACCATGGAGTACTACGATACCGTGGGTGTGGCGAGCTCCACTTCGGACCAGAAGCTGTTTAAGCTGCTCAACAACCGGGGAACAACGATGGTTCTCCGTTCTGATATGACTTCCCCGATCGCGAGAGTTGTCTCTTCACTGCTAAAAGAAGAGCCGCTTCCTATCCGGCTGTCCTATCACGCGAACGTCTACCGTGCAATTGAAGAGGAAGCGGGAAGAGAGTCGGAATTCTTCCAGACTGGGGTCGAACTGGTCGGTGACGACTCCCCGGAAGCGGATGCTGAGGTTGTAGCACTGGCTGTAGCGTCTCTGCGGGCTGCTGGCGTAAGCACATTCAAAATTGCCCTTGGTCATGTGGGCTTCTTGAATGGACTGCTGGAGGAAGCTGTGCCTGGGGCTGAAGAGGCCCGGGAATTGCTCAAGCAGGGTCTGCTCCGGCGTGATTATGTGGGATACCGCGAGACGGTGTCCAGGCTGGATGTATCCGCCGAGCAAAAGGAGGAGCTTCAGGGAATCCTCCGGCTTCGCGGGGGCCGGGAAGTATGCAGCGAGGCCAAGCAGCTCAGCTCCAGTAAGCTGGCTCAGGATTCGATCGACCATTTGTGCAGGGTATGGGATGCGCTTGAGGATTACGGTGTGGCTGAACACGTGCTGATTGATTTAACCATGATTGGCGATTTCTCTTATTACACAGGGCTTATATTTGAAGGTTATGCAGCAGAGCTGGGATTCCCGGTATGCAGCGGCGGCCGTTACGACAACCTTCTTCAGCAGTTTGGCCGACCCGTGCCGGCAACAGGCTTCGCACTGAAGACCAATCGGATTCTGGATGGTGTCGATGGAATCCAAACCGAGCGGGAGCTGCCAGTACTTGTCCAGTATACCGCGGAGGGCCGTAAAGCAGCCCTTCAGGAAGCCAGCCGTCTGCGGAGCAGCGGCGGCATCGTGGTCACCCGACATGTGCATACCCAGGATGACCTGGTTGCATTGACGGAAGCGGCAGGGAAATATGCCGATGTTATCAGCTTTACGGGTTGATTAGACGTAAAGCCAGAGCCTGTAAGTCTTTTAAATACAGGAATGAACAGTGTAGAGAGGAGGAGTTGATCCTATATGGCAGAAATTATAAAGGTAGCTATGCCGAAAGGCCGAATATACAAAAAGGCGTCCGCCTTGTTCCGGGAAGCCGGGCTTAACATCCCATTGGATGTGGATGAGACCCGCAAGCTGGTCATTCCACTACCTGAGGTGGGAATGGAGTTCATTCTGGCCAAACCGGTGGATGTGCCAACCTATGTGGAATACGGAGTGGCTGATATTGGTATTGTTGGCAAGGACGTGCTGATGGAAGAGAAGCGGGATGTCTACGAGCTTCTGGATTTAGGGATCGCCCGCTGCCGGATGTCCGTGATCGCACTCCCGGATTGGCAGCCGGGGATTCAACAGCGTGTGGCGACCAAATATCCGGCCATAGCTTCCCAGTATTTCCGGGAACAAGGGCAACAGGTGGAGGTCATCAAGCTGAATGGTTCAATCGAGCTTGCGCCGTTGATCGGGCTGGCCGACCGGATTGTGGACATGGTAGAGACCGGGCAGACCCTTCGCGAGAACGGGCTTGTGGAGATGGAACGTATCTTCGATATTACGAGCCGCCTGGTAGCGAACCGGGTGAGTTACCGGATGAAAAATGCGGAAATTCAGCGCATCTGTGACGCGCTTCAGAATGTGATTGGTGTAGTCTAGCGAGGCGAGGGGGAATAGCAAATGAGAATACTTCCGGCAGAGGAGTTTGATCTGCGGCGTGAGGTGGAGTACGGATCGCCGGAGCAGAATGAGGCTGTAAGGCAAATTGTATCCGATGTAAAAAAAGAAGGCGATGCCGCCCTGCTGCGGTACACCGAACGTTTTGACGGCATGAGGTTGGCACCTTCCGGCCTCAGGGTGACTGGGGACGAACTGAAGGCGGCTTACGCCCAGGTAGAGCCCTCCTTCGTAACAGCGATCGCCGCAGCCGCGGCAAACATCCGGTCTTTCCATGAGAAACAGAAGCGCAGCTCTTGGATGGACCTGCAGCCGGATGGCAGTATTCTCGGCCAGATTATCCGGCCGCTGAAGCGGGTCGGTGTCTATGTGCCGGGTGGCAAGGCTGCTTATCCCTCCTCGGTGCTGATGAATGTCATTCCCGCTCAAGTGGCGGGTGTGCCTGAGATTGTGATGGTTACACCGCCGGCAACCGGTGGGAAGGAAGGGATCGACCCGTATATCCTCGTCGCCGCGGCAGAGGCCGGCGTAAGCGAGATCTACCGGGTCGGCGGCGCCCAGGCGATTGCGGCCTTGGCCTACGGCACCGATACGATCGAGCCGGTAGACAAGATCTGCGGGCCGGGCAACATCTTCGTCGCGCTGGCGAAGCGCGAGGTGTACGGCGCGGTCGACATCGACAGCATCGCCGGCCCGAGCGAAATCGCCGTGCTGGCGGACGACAGCGCCGACCCGGCCTATGTGGCCGCCGACCTGCTGTCCCAAGCCGAGCATGACGAGATGGCCTCTGCCATTCTCGTCACCACCTCGGTGGACTTCGCCAAGGCGTGCCAAGCGGAAGTGCAGCGCCAGCTTGCGGAGCTGCCGCGGCGGGAGATTGCCGCCGCTTCCATAGAGCGCTATGGCGTGATCCTGGTAGTGGATTCCGTCCAGGAGGGAATCCAGGTTATTAACCGGCTCGCCCCGGAGCACTTGGAGCTGATGATCGAGGAGCCGATGGCCTATCTCGGTCTTGTGGAGAATGCCGGGGCGATCTTCCTCGGCCCGTACAGCTCGGAGCCGGTAGGGGATTATTTTGCGGGACCGAATCATATTATTCCGACCAACGGCACAGCCAGATTCTCTTCACCGGTGGATGTGGATGATTTTATTAAGAAATCGAGCATGATTTATTACAGCAAACAGGCCCTGCTTGAGAACGGGGATACAATTATAGAGCTTGCCCGCAGGGAAGGGCTGGAGGGCCATGCAAGAGCGATAGAGATCAGGCTTCAGCAGGAAGCGAAGTCATATAGGAAGGGTGGCGAATAAAAATGACGACAACAAACGGAGCAAGTGGCGCACGCCAAGCAAGTATCAGCCGGAAGACAAATGAGACGGATATCAAGCTTGAATTCGCAATCGACGGGACTGGACAGTCCCGGTTGGAGACGGACGTTCCTTTTCTGAACCATATGCTTGACCTGTTCACGAAGCACGGTCAGTTCAATCTTACGGTAGATGGCAAGGGCGATATCGAAATCGATGATCATCATACGGTAGAGGACATCGGCATCTGCCTCGGCCATACAATTCTTGAGGCACTCGGGGACAAAAAAGGAATCAAGCGTTATGCCAACGTGTTCATACCCATGGATGAAGCCCTGGCCCAGGTTGTGATTGATATCAGCGGCCGCCCGCACTTCGAATATCGTGCGCAGTATCCTTCAGCCCAGGTTGGCAGCTTCTCCGTGGAATTGGTGCAGGAGTTCCTCTGGAAGCTGGCGCTGGAAGCCCGCATTACGCTTCATGTCATTGTGCATTACGGACAGAACACACACCACATGATTGAGGCAGTATTCAAAGCGCTTGGGCGTGCGCTGGATGAGGCTACAAGCCTCGATCCGCGTGTGACCGGCGTGCCTTCAACGAAAGGAGTGCTGTAACCCGTGACCATCGCCATTGTCGATTATGGAATGGGCAATCTGCACAGTGTCAGCAAGGCCTGTGAGCGTCTGGGGTTTAAGACCGTTGTGACCGGTGACCCGGCGGCCATCCTGAATGCCAGCGGTGTGCTGCTGCCGGGTGTAGGGGCCTTCGGCGATGCGATGGAGCATCTTCGTGAGAGCGGGCTGGACCGCGTCGTTCGGGAGGCTGCCGCAGCGGGCAAGCCGCTGCTTGGTATCTGCTTAGGGATGCAGCTGCTTTTTGATTCCAGCGAGGAGCACGGGGATCACCAGGGTCTTGGCATACTGCCCGGCCGGGTAGTGCGGTTCGAGGGCGGCTCTCTCAAGGTGCCGCATATGGGCTGGAACAAGCTGGAGTATGTGAACAGTGACGGCCCGTTGTTCTTGGGGTTGGAAGAAGGGCACGTCTATTTCGTGCACTCTTACCATGTCCTGCCGGAGCGTCAGGAGGATCTGCTTGCCGTAACGGACTACGGATATCCGGTGACCGCGGTTGTTGGCCATGGGAATGTGTTCGGCATGCAGTTCCACCCGGAGAAAAGCGGAGAGATGGGCATGTCGCTGCTGCGTAATTTTCTTACTTTTGCAGAAGGCGGACAGCAGGGACAGGCCGGCTAAGTCTGAGCAGGAACAACGAGCTTAGGCTCAAAACTTTGGAAAGCGATGTCGGGAATGAGGATTCGAAAATCAGAATTAGGAAATCAGAATCTGGCAAAGCTTGCCTTATTCTATGCCTCACCGTGTGTGGGCCGCCACCTTTCTGTAGACGAGTACCTGCTTTAGATAAGACGAGCAGTAATCAGCCGCCTCATGGGCGGCTTCATTCATAGATTATAGGAGGAAGTGTACATGTCTTCTTTTATCATTTATCCGGCTATTGATATCCGGGACGGCAAGTGTGTCCGTCTTGTACAGGGGGATTATGCCCGCGAGACCATCTATAATGACAACCCGGTGGAGGTCGCCAAGTCTTGGGAGGCCCAGGGCGGAGAGTACATTCACCTCGTTGATCTTGATGGAGCTAAGGCCGGGCACCCGGTGAATGATGAGCTGATTGGGCAGATTGCCCGCAGCGTACAGGTGCCGGTCCAGGTTGGCGGCGGAATCCGGACCGTCTCGGATGTGGAGCGGCTGCTTAGCCTTGGCGTTAGCCGCTTGATTCTTGGCACAGCGGCTATTGAAGACCGCCAGTTCACCGAGGAGGTGCTTGGACAGTATGGCGATAAGGTTGCCATTGGGATCGATGCCAGGGATGGATTTGTGGCGACACGCGGTTGGCTGGAGACCTCAGAGGTCCAGGCGGAAGTGCTGGCCAAAGAGCTCGCTGGCAAGGGGGCACAGACGTTCATTTTCACGGACATCTCCCGCGACGGCATGATGCAGGGGCCTAACGTGGATGCGATCCGGGCTCTTGCACAGGCTTCGGGACGTACAGTCATTGCGTCAGGAGGCGTAACGGTCCAGGAGGATCTTATCAAGCTGGCTGCTTATGCGGATCAAGGCATCGGAGGGGCTATTGTCGGCAAAGCGCTCTACACAGGCAGCGTGGACTTGGCTCAGGCGATTCAAGCGCTGAAAGGCTAGGCTGAGGCTGAGGTAAGCTTTGGGGGCGAACAAGGCTCAGGTCCAGGCTGAATGGACATTTGCCTCATAAGGCACTAATTAGATACCCTTGCTGTTAGGCCGCCTAACAATGAAGTATGAAATGAATATAGAGACGGTACAGAAAGGAAGAGAAGTATGCTGACCAAGCGGATAATTCCTTGCCTGGATGTGAAGGACGGACGGGTGGTTAAGGGTGTTAATTTTGTGAACCTTCGGGATGCTGGAGATCCGGTGGAACTCGCTGCTCTATATGACCGGGAGGGGGCGGACGAGCTTGTCTTTCTGGACATTTCAGCCTCGAACGAAGGCCGGGCGACGATGATTGAAGTGGTGCGGCAGACAGCTGGGGAGATTTCTATTCCTTTCACGGTCGGTGGCGGAATCTCCCAAGTGGAGGATATGAAGCGGATTTTGCGGGCGGGTGCCGACAAGATCGGCATTAACACGGCGGCAATTGTAAATCCTGACCTGATCTCCGACGGAGCAAGGCGCTTCGGTTCCCAGTGTATTGTGGTGGCGGTTGATGCCAAGTTCAATGACGCCTGGGGAGAATGGGAGGTCTATACCCATGGCGGCCGCAAGCCTACCGGTATCCGCGCCCTGGAGTGGGTGAAGGAAGCCGAGTCCCGCGGGGCGGGTGAGATTCTGCTGACCAGCATGGATGCGGACGGGACGAAGGACGGCTTCGATCTCCCGCTTACCCGGGCGGTAAGCTGTCTGGTCGGAATACCGGTTATCGCCTCTGGTGGAGCCGGAAACAAAGAACATTTCTATGATGTGTTCACGGAGGGTCAGGCGGATGCGGCACTGGCGGCAACGATTTTTCATTATAAGGAGATTGCGGTGCCGGACTTGAAGCAAGATTTGAAAGCCAGAGGAGTGGAGATACGATGAGTCAACCTTTAGAGCAGCAGCTTCCTCTTGAGGAGCTGCAGAAGACGATCCAGTGGGATGCACACGGGCTGGTGCCTGCGGTCGTACAGGACGCGGCCACCAAGGATGTGCTTATGGTCGCGTATATGAACCGTGAGTCACTGGCCAAGTCTGTGGAGACTGGGGAAACCTGGTTCTGGAGCCGCTCAAGGCAGGAGCTGTGGCACAAAGGCGCCACCTCCGGGAATACCCAGCAAATTTCGGATCTCCGGTATGACTGTGACGGGGACACCCTGCTTGTGCTGGTGAGAAGAAACGGCCCAGCCTGCCATACAGGCGAGGATACCTGCTTCTACCGCTCAGCGGCGAAGGCCGGGGACGTGAGCCCAGCCGCCCCGTCCACTTCCCTTGCTGGGGAAGGGCGTTTTGCGGTGTTGGGTGAGCTGGAGCAGATCATTAAGGAGCGTTATGAAACGCGCCCTGAGGGGGCTTATACCACCTATTTGTTTGAAAAAGGCATCGATAAGATTCTGAAGAAAGTTGGCGAAGAGACGGCTGAGTCGATCATTGCCGCCAAGAATGGGGACAATGACGAGCTGCGTCTGGAAGTCAGCGATCTGCTGTACCATCTGCTTGTCCTGCTGCGTGAGCGGAACCTTCCTCTGGATGACATTATGAGCGAGCTGGACCGCCGTCATGAGCGTCCGCGGCGCGATTAGAGCAGTGGGAGGGAATCCGGCATGCTGATTGATTATCATACCCATCATGTCCGCTGCGGCCATGCGGTGGGTGAGCTGGAGGAATACGTACAGCGGGGCATCGAGATCGGGCTGTCCCAAATCGGGTTGTCCGATCACATGCCGCTGCTGCATGTGAATCCAGCCGAATACTATCCTGAGATGGCGATGCCGATGGAGGAGCTTTCCCGTTATGTGGAGGAGTGCTTCTCGCTTAAGGCGAAATACCTCGGGCAGATTGACGTGCGTGTTGGCCTGGAAGGAGATTACATTGAGGGTTGGGAGCCGGAGATCCAGCGGATCGTGGAGGCTTATCCGTGGGACTACGTGATAGGATCGGTGCATTTTCTCGGGGAATGGGATATTTCGGACTTCCGGCAGACCCACAATTGGGAGGGCAAAGATATTCTGGCTGTGTACACCCAGTACTATGATGCTGTTCAGAAGGCCGCTAAGACTGGATTTTATGACATTATGGGGCATTTGGATGTGATCAAAAGATTCGGCTACAAGCCGCAGCCGGAGCAGGATTCAGAGCTGCTTGCGCTGGAGCAGGCGGCGCTTGAAGCGGTGAAATCGGCCGGTGTTGCTATGGAACTGAATGCTTCGGGCCTAAGCAAGGCCTGTGCGGAGATGTTCCCCAGCCGAAGAATGCTGGAGCAGGCATTCCAGCTTGGCATTCCGCTGACGGTAGGTTCGGATGCGCATGATCCGAAGAAGCTCAGCGAGAATTTGGATCAAGCCCGGAAGACCTTGTATGAGGTCGGATTCCGTGAGCTTGCGACCTTCGAGAACCGCCGCCGAACGATGATACCGCTTGCCGCTGAATGAGTAGGCAAGGTGTGTGCATATGATGGCCGCCGTTCCCGCAGATCAACGCTTTAGCAGGCGTGAGCTGCGGAAACGGTTTTTTTGTATGTTTTTAATGGTATGCAAACTATAAAAATAATACTAGGAGGCAAAATGACTACAACATTGACTGCTAATTTTTTATATGCACAAATTGATGAAGAAATTGACGTGCTAATGATTGGCTTTGCTGATGATGAGTTCGAGACAAGCGAATATATTTTGTTACAAAAAACACTAAATCCTAGTGAGGAAGATATCGAAGCCGGATTCGATGAGGTTCATATTACTTATAATGATGAGTCGCAATCAATATATGGCGGCATCTCAAAATTTCACTTCACACCTACTCGTACAGAAATAACTCTAAACGAAGAAGCGGCCGGAATATTAAATAGCAGCCCTGTTATTGTAATTAATTATGACGAGGAGAAGGTAGATCGTATTGAATTCCATAACTACCTTCTTGAGATGTTTTCGAATGAGAAGGAGATTTACAGTTACGAATTATAATTTTAACAACCTCGATTGATTTCGTGGGTTTGAGTATGGATAATGGGCCTTCGTGGACCGGGGCTTGCTTGGATGGCCGGTGGGCCATATGAAAAGTCCGTTAAAAGCAGGTAAGATAAGTTGGACTTAAGAATTACCAATAGGAAAGAGTGTGAAATGATTCTGGAGAAGCGAAGTGTTCGCCTACAAGCTTTCTGAAAGAAAGCTACATCGGAAGCATAAGCTTTGTGACCGGACTTCAACCTTATACATTTTATTCAAGAAATCGGGGAGCAACAGCGACCCTACGGAACATTTCATACGGCTTCCTTACGTGTAAATCAATAGTTCAACTTATATAGTAGCTTTTCTTCTTCCAATACGCGCTTGTCATCATGTACAATAATCCCCACAAGGGAGTGGAGCATAGTGAAAATCAAAGTACTGATTGCGGACGACAACTCATTCATCCGGGAAGGCATGCGGATCATTCTGTCGACATTTGGGGATTTTGATGTGCTTGCCACAGTGGAGAATGGGCAGGAAGCGGTGGATTTCTGCAAAAGTCAGGATGTTGATGTGGCGCTGCTCGATGTGCGGATGCCCGTAATGAACGGGGTGGAAGCTACAAGGAGGCTGACCCTTGAGACCAAGACCCGCCCGATGATCTTGACCACGTTCGATGATGATGAATACATACTCGATGCCATTCGCTACGGGGCGAAGGGCTATCTTCTCAAAAATAATGATCCCGAACGCATCCGGGATGCGATCAAGAGCGTACATAGCGGAAACAACGTGTTACAGGATGTGGTGCTGGACAAGCTGAAATCGTCAATGGACCTGCTCCGGCCGGTAGACACGGCATCCAAGTCCGAATCGGCAGAAGGACGTTCTGGGGACAAGGTGGAGACAAAAAGGACTGCTGCTCCGGCAGGCGGGCCGGGGAGAGCTGGCACGACAGCGTCGATGGAGGTTGACTATGCCCAAGGGAGTACTGGCCAGAAAGAGGTTCACGGGCAATCAGAGACGAAGGGATTACCGTTTGACCCCAGCCCCTTTACCGAGCGGGAGCTGGGCGTGATGTCCCTAGTAGCCCGCGGGCTCTCCAATAAGGAAATATCCAAAGAGCTGTTTATCTCGGAGGGAACAACCGCCAATTATATCACTTCCATCCTGGGCAAGACCCTGCTAGAGCACCGTACGCAAATTGCTATCTATTATTTGACGGGCCGGGTCCGCTAATGCCGGGAGGTTGGGCTTGATATGGAACTATGGACAGTCGGGAACAAGCTCTGTGTTTTGTTCTTCGTGGTATACATTTCTTATTTCGGGACTACGCATGCTTCGCTGTGGCTTGTATTCTATTTCGTGCTGTATATATCCATGAATTTGCTGCTTCACACGTTAAAGGACCCGAGAGTGAAGCAGGGACTGCTTGTGTGCATCATTGCAGGTGTGCTGGCCATGTCAGCAGGTGTGGATATCTATGTGCTGCTTCTGCTGCCTTTCAGCCTTTATGAGCTGGCCTCCTTTCATGTCCGGCGCGATCTGCTGGTTCTGCCCGTGGCTCTGCTTCCGGCGGTATTCCTGAGGGATTTCACAATGATTGGGCTTTACTTATTTGTGGCATTGCTAAGCTGCTGTAATTTCGTCATAGTCCGGCATTATATGAAGCAGGTTATTCAGCTGGAGGAGCAGGCGGAAGTTCAAAGATCGGACCGCCAGCGGCTGTCCCGGATGCTGAGCGAGAATCAGGAGCTTATCCGGACGTCCGAGTATATGACGAAGCTGGAGGAACGGAACCGGCTGTCGCAGACGATCCATGACGGGATCGGACATGCTATGACGGGTGCACTGATTCAGATGGAGGCTGCGAAGCGGCTGCTCATGTCTCACCCGGACAAAGCCGAGGAGCTTCTTCAGAATGCTATTGGAATTTCCAAAGAGGGGATCGAGGAGATCCGGCTCACGCTTAAGAATATCAAGCCACCGATTGAGCAGTTGGGATTCAGCCGTCTTAAGGCGGCTGTAGAGAGCTTCGGTTCACGCTCGGGTCTACAGACCACGTTGGTGCATGAAGGGGATATGGGAGTGATTACTCCGCTGCAATGGCAGATTATTCAGGCGAATGTAATCGAAGCCCTGACCAATACGGCCAAATATGCGCAGGCAACGGCGGTGCATGTGGAGATCCGTGTGCTGAACCGCTTGGTTAAAGCGGTTGTGTCAGACAATGGTCAAGGTAACCCGAAGATTGTGAAGGGTCTTGGGCTGATCGGCATGGAGGAGCGGACTGCGGCCGTCCAGGGCACAGTGATAGCCGATGGGACGAGTGGTTTCCGCGTGACTACTCTGATTCCCCATGGGACAGTGTGAATATGTTCATAGGAAATATGAACACAGGGGCCTCAAAAATATGAATTTCTTCATGTTCAAAGGATGAACTTATGCACTGACATAAGGGCATCCTTTTTCTTTATGATGGAGACAGGAAATAACGGTACCGACGTTAACTAAGCTTATATTGATTTTAAGGAGTGAACGTGAATGAACGTATTGGAGATTCGGGGGCTTACCAAAAAATTCGGCAATTTCATCGCCGTGGACAACATGTCCCTCACGATTGGCGAGGGGGAAATCTTCGGCTTTCTCGGGGCGAATGGCGCTGGAAAGAGCACAACGATCAACATGATCTCCTCCCTGCTGCGTCCAACCAGCGGCGAGATTAAGATATTGGATAAAGACATTGCCAAGATGAGCCGTTTTGCCAAGCTGAATTTGGGGATTGTTCCACAGGACTTGGCAATCTACGAGGATATGACGGCTTATGAGAATGTCAGCTTTTTCGGCGGGCTGTATGGCTTACGGGGAGCAGAGCTGAAAGCCAGAACGGAGGAAGCGCTGGAGTTCGTGGGCCTGGCTGACAAGGTCAAAGGTTACCCGAAGAACTTCTCTGGCGGGATGAAGCGACGGCTGAACATCGCTTGCGCCTTGGCCCACAAACCGAAGCTGATTATTATGGATGAACCTACGGTGGGGATCGACCCCCAATCACGAAATTACATTCTGAATTCGGTTAGAAAGCTGAACGAGGACGGATGTACGATCATTTATACCAGCCATTACATGGAGGAAGTTGAGGAGATCTGTTCCCGCATCGCTATCGTGGATCATGGCAAGATCATTGCTGAAGGGACGAAGGAACAGCTTACGGCTACGATTACAGATGTGAAGGATATCCGGATTGAAGTGAAGTCGCTGGTAGAGGTGGCTGAAGATCAGCTCCGTCTGATTCCGGGCGTACGTACAGTAAAGCTGGATGATCACGAGCCGGTGATCCGCATTCATAGTGATGCCGCGGTAGACAACCTGAATCGTATCTTAAAACAGCTGATGGACAGCGGAGCAGAGATCCGGGCGGTGGAAGAACAGGAGCCGAACCTGGAGACGGTGTTCCTGACTCTGACCGGGCGCAACTTGCGGGATTAGCCCGCGTGTAGAGGAGGGTAGGGACCATGAGGAATATATTGACAATTGCCGTGAAGGAGATCAAGCAGGACTTCCGGGATGTGCGGACATTGGTGTTTATGCTTGCTTTTCCCCTAGTTTTGATGCTCATTCTAGGCCTGGCGCTTTCCAATGCTTTTACTAATAGCGTAAGTCTGGGCGAGATGAAGGTGCTGGTGAAGAACAGCAGCAGCGGGGTGCTGTCCACCGCATTCGAAACGTTCACCGGAGAGATGAAGAAGTCGGGCATCGAGTTCGTGAGCTTGAAGAGCGGGATGAACGGAGTGGAGGAAATCCGGCAGAATCATTATGCCAGTTATATGGAACTAAGCGATTCGGGGATTTCGCTATATGGGAACAACCGGAGCGCGATTGAAGGCAATGTGATTCAAGGTATGCTGCAGGCGTTCACAGACAAATACAACGCTGCAGCGGCGGTAGCCAAGATCGAGCCTGCGAAAGTCTCCCAATTGTTTGATACCGATAGCCAGAGTAGGAGCGGTTACATTAAGGAGACCTCTATCCTTGCCAACAGGCAGCCAGGCTCCATGGATTATTATGCGCTTGCGATGTCAGTCATGGTCGGACTGTGGGGCGCGATGTCGGCCGTACGATTGATCCGCAGCGAGATCACCAGGGGGACAGCACCGCGTCTGGCCGCCGCACCGGTACGGCGCAGTGAAGTTTTTGCGGGGAAAGTGCTTGGCAGTATTGTTCAGAATTTCTTGTGTGTTCTGATTGTGGTTCTGGTCAGTAAGTTTGCGTTCGGCGCTTATTGGGGAGAACATCTGTGGCTGGCGCTCTTGCTGCTGCTGACAGAGGTGGTCATGGCGGTAAGCCTTGGGCTTGGGGTAAGTTATTTGTTCAAAGGCAACGCATCCAGCGGATTGATCATGCTGTTCGTACAGCTAGCCTCATTCTTCGGAGGTGCCTACTTCCCTGTTGGTGATGCCTCAGGCTCCAGTGTGACCAGTTATATTACCCGGATGTCACCAATCTATTGGACGAATCGGGCGCTTCTTGAAATGGTGTATAAGCCTTCTGTATCCGCCGCATGGCCTGCCATCAGCTTAAATATCGGCCTCGCGGTGCTGCTTCTAGCTGTATCTGCCGTGCTCATGCGGCGTAAGGAGGGATTTTAGGATGATCAAAGATATAGTATGGCTGATGCTGAGCACGCTCCAGAGAACGTTCCGCAAGAAGTCCAGTTGGGTGCTGTTCTTCGGTCTGCCGGTGGCGGGAATCCTGGTATCGACCCTGTTGTATGGGGGGGCCGGGCAGCCTCTGCTGCGGGTCGGGGTTGTGAATGGGGACGGTAGTGAGCGGCTGGCAGCTGACACGGTGCGTATGATTGGCAATCTGAAAGAGGTTAAGCTGGTGGAGATGGATGCGGGCGAGCTTAGGAATGAGTTGGCTTCAGGAAATCTGGATACTGGAATCGTGCTTGAACGCGGTTATTCCGAAGGTCTGCGCTCCGGTAAGCCGGGACATGTTGGGATCCAGTCGGCAAAAGGGGCCGCTGTTACGTCCTATATTAAAGCGATGCTGAATCAATATATGGACAATATTTCGGCCATCGGCCGCATCGCGGGCAGTGACCAGCCGAAGTTCGACAAGCTGTATGCCGGATTTCAGTCTGCCAATTTCAAGCTTGTTGTAAATACGGTTACCGATATCTCCGGGGCCAAGCGCATGTCCTATCAATCTATTGGATTTCTGATTATGTTCATGATGACATCCGCGGTGAATTTGTCGGAGCTGATTCTGGTGAACCGGGAGAACCGGACCTATTTCCGGATTCTGTCCTCACCGATTAGTGCACGAACTTACGTGCTTTCGAATATATTCGTGAACCTTTGTGTCATGTTCGCTCAGATTCTTGTCGCCTTGTTCTTCCTGATTTATGTGTTCAAGCTGAATGTAGGAATGGCAATTGGACCGATGCTGGTTATTCTTGGGCTGTTCTCTCTGACTTCCGTAGGAATTTCCCTGGTTGTCGTAGCCTTCTCCAAGAATAGTGCGGGAGCGGGAGCCTTGCAGAACTTTATCGTAATGCCAACCTGTCTGCTCTCCGGGTGTTTCATTCCGCTCGAGATCATGCCGAATGCGGTTCGGCGGATTGCCGATTTCCTGCCTCAGAACTGGGTGCTGGAATCCTTTGAGAAGCTTCAGTCGGGGGCTTCGCTTGGCAGCCTGTGGTTTAATATGATGCTTCTGTTTGCATTCGGGCTGATGTTCTTCCTGATAGCCTCTTATAAATTCGGCCGGAATAATGACACAAGAAACTTCGTGTAGATGAAGATTCAAGGATCGTGCTTGAAACCCTTCCTGTCCGTGAAAAGCTCTCTTAGCCTATGAGGCTATGGAGAGTTTTTTGCTACTATATAAAATGAACTTTAGAACTTCCCGGTCTCAGCGGAGAGGCCGAGTGATTCTGAAGAAGCGGAGCGTCCGCCTTTGTCTCCGAAATGCCCCACAGGATATCTATTTCAAGGATTTCGGGGACAACAGTGGTCGTAAGAACACTCAGCATCGCAGCGCCCAAAAGGGTAGCTTTCATAAGTTCATTTTTATAGGGGGTGGCTGAAAATTCACTTAAGGGGAGATTTGCTAGATAGGCGGGGATGCTTTTGCGGGCTGGAAAATTTGTTGTATACTTAAGAAGTAAGCGAATACATCAAATCATCTCAGATAACTGCGAAGTGATAGAGGAGGTTCCCATGCAAACCAGGCTGCAAATTTTCAGCGGTTCATCCAATCCGAAGCTGGCGGCACAGATTTGTGAGCGGCTTGGCGTGCCTTTGGGCAAGATTGAGCTATCCCGGTTCAAAAGCGGCGAGGTCTACGTCCATTACGAAGAGAGCATCCGGAATTCGGACGTGTTCCTGGTACAGTCGCTCTCCCATCCGATTAACGAGATGTTCGTAGAGCTTCTGGTTATGATTGATGCGGCCAAGCGGGCTTCCGCTCGGACAGTGAATATTATCATGCCTTATTACGGCTATGCCCGGCAGGAGCGTAAATCCGCCCCAAGAGAACCGATCTCCGCTAAAATGGTTGCCGACGTGCTGACCACTGCAGGGGCAACCCGTGTGGTTACGATCGATCTGCATGCGCCTGCGATTCAAGGCTTCTTCAACATTCCGGTCGATCATTTGACGACCTTGGATATTATGACCACCTATCTGAAGTCGAAGGGAATTACGAACCCGGTAGTGGTCTCGCCGGATGCCGGTCGGGCCTCTATGGCTGAGAAGCTGGCGAGCGGCCTGGATGCCCCCTTTGCTATGATGATTAAGAAGAGACCGGCCCATAACCAATCGGTGATCACCCATGTGATTGGAGAGGTTACAGGGCACACCCCGATCATCATTGAGGATTTGATCGACACTGGCTCCACGATTGTGAACGTGGTCGAAGGGCTCAAGGAACGGGGGGCGGAGGATGCATTCGTGTGTGCCTCCCACGGACTTTTCTCGGCTGACGGCATGTCGCGTCTCATTCATCCGAACATCCGTGAAGTTGTGATTACGGATTCGATCGCCCTGCCTGAGCAGCACCCCGAGAAATTTCATGTGCTGTCCGTAGCTCCAATGCTCTCCCAAGCTATCCAAATCATCCGAGACGGTGGGTCGATTGCCACCTTGTTCAGAGACCGCGGGATCTGAGAGGGCGCTTCTCATAGTTCTCCATAATTTTACTTTCAATTGCATACGTCCAAAAAGGAAATTGGAGCTCATTAGCTAGCTGATGAGGTTGTCCGGACATAGGCGTGTGAGTCGGCGGGATCTTAGATCCCGCTTTTTCTTTTATCATGGGACGAAAGGCCTCTCTATGGTATAATACCTGAGAGACTTTTAGGGATACTTGAAGGAGGTGCCTTGCTTGAAAGAGAAAAAACAGCAAAATGGCGGTGTGCCGCGCAAAGTGGTGCCCATCCGCATGGATGCGGGCTTTTTCTTTGAGAGAGCCGTCTCTTCACTGGACCGCTATCATTACGACAAGGCATTGAAATATTTTCGCAAGGCTGTGGAATATGAACCGGAGAACCCGGTTAATCATTGCAATATGGCGGGAATTCTGTCCGAGATGGGGGACTATGAAGGCTCTAATGCCGTTCTGACTTCGATTTTGGAGCATGTGGACCCGTCCATGACGGAATGTTATTTCTATCTGGCGAATAACTATGCCAACATGGAACAGTTTGAAGCGGCTGAACAGGCCTTAATCACATATTTGGAACAGGATGTCAGCGGCCAGTTCCTGGCCGAGGCGGAGGAAATGATGGATCTCCTCCACTATGAGCTGGAGCGGCCTATGAAGCTCAGCTCCATCAAAGCCCGTGAAGGGATGATCGAACACGAGAGTGCCCGGGCGCTGCTCGAAGAAGGGAAGTTCGCGCAGGCCGCGAAGCTGCTGGAGGAGATTCTGGATAAGAACCCGGACTTCCTTGCGGCGCGCAACAATCTGGCGCTGGCCTACTATTATCTGGGCCTCTTCCGCAAGGCCCAAGGTGCGATTGACGACGTGCTTGAACGTGAGCCGGGCAATCTGCACGGCTTATGCAACTTGGCGATCTTCTATCAGCACCAGGGAGATGAGAAGATGCTGGGCGAGCTGACCCTTCAGCTGCGCAACATTGTTCCTTTTCACCAGGAGCATGTGTTCAAGCTGGCTACCACGATGGGCATCCTGGGTGAGCATGAAGCGGCCTATGGCCATTTCAAACGTCTCATCAAGGATGATGAGGTGAACTTTGATCCTTGTCTCTTCCATTATGCCGCAGTGGCTTCATATAATACGGGCCGTTATGCGGAAGCCAAGAAGTATTGGCAGCATGTACAGAAGCTCGATCCGGCAGCTGAAATTCCGAAATTCTACTTAAGTCGTTTGGAAGAGGAGCAGCTTACCGGCGGGGAACGTCTTCAGGTCAGCTATCATTATCATCTGCCGTTTGAGGAGCAGTTCAAGCTGTGGGAGAAGCAGGATTCAGGTGTGCCGGACGGCATGAAGAAAGACCCGCTGATCCGCTCCTCCTTCTTCTGGGCGCTGCGCCATGGAGACGCGAGAACCAAGCTGCAGGTCATTCAGGCCTTCGGCAGCATTGGTGATGTGGAAGTTATCGAAGCACTGCGGGCGTTCCTGATGGAGCCGGAAGAAGAGAAGTATTTGAAAAGCGTGGCGCTGTACGTGCTTCGCAGTCTGGGTGTAAAGGACAGCGTGCCGGTCCGCGATCAAGAGGAAGTCCGGATGGTTGATCCGAAGATCATCTCTTCTGATCTTCCAGTCTGGGAGGACGAATGGCAAGCTGTGGTGGACACCGCCCTGCAAGGCATGGATTCGCGCTATAACCTGCTGCAGCAGTACGATCTGGAGATCTTATGGGTCGACTTCCTGTCCCGCCAGTATCCCAAGACTCCTGCTATTACAACGGTAGCGGGCTGGGCAGCCGCTTTGGAGTATCTGACCGCGAAGATGCACCGCCGGACAATTACTTATGAAGAGGTCGCACAGCGGTATGGGGTATCGGCTTCCACGGCAAGCAAGTATGCCCGGCGTGTGGATGAGGTATGCGGAATTAAAGAGAAGATGGAGAGAATCTTCCCTTCGGTCTAATTGGTATTTATATTATTTATTTTAATTATATAAACGAACTTTAAGAATTAACCTCTCTCAGCTTCGATCCCGAGTGATTCTGAAGAAGCGGAGCGTCCGCCTTGGTCTCCGCAATGCCCTTACTTGGATATCTAGTTCAAGCATTTCGGAGACAACAGCGGCCGTAAGAACACTCGGTATCGCAGCGCCTCATAAGGGTGACCTTCATAAGTTCATTTTATATAGCATAACGCATTCCGGGATCGGCTCTAATGTTTATGCAAGGGTTGCAAAAGGGTATAAGAATATCTGAAGCAGGAGAAACCAATTCCAAGGAGGTTATCCATAATGTATAAATCAATCGTGATCGGAACCGGCCCGTCTGGGCTTACGGCAGCCATATATTTGGCTCGTGCAAATTTGAAGCCGCTGGTGATTGAGGGATTGGAACCAGGCGGACAGCTGACGACTACCACGGAAGTGGAGAACTTTCCAGGGTTCCCACAGGGGATTATGGGGCCGGAACTGATGGACAACATGCGCAAGCAAGCGGAACGCTTCGGCGCTGAGTTCCGAAGCGGCTGGGTTGAAGAAGTCGACTTCTCCAAGCGGCCATTCTCCGTTAAGGTAACAGGCCAAGAGGATGCCCTGCAGGCGGAGACGGTCATTATCTCAACCGGAGCCTCGGCAAGATACCTCGGGATTCCGGGGGAGCAGGACAATGTGGGCCGCGGCGTCAGCACCTGTGCCACCTGTGACGGATTCTTCTTCCGCGGGAAGAAGATCATTGTGGTGGGCGGCGGGGACTCAGCCATGGAAGAGGCCAGCTTCCTGACACGCTTCGCTTCTGAGGTGACTCTGGTGCATCGCCGCGATGAGCTCCGCGCCTCGAAGATCATGCAGGACCGCGCGCGGGAGAATGAGAAGGTGAAATGGGCACTGAACCGGACGCCGCTGGAAGTGGTAACCGATGACAAGGGAGTAAAAGGGCTGAAGGTTCGCAACAATGAGAGCGGACAAGAGGAACTTATTGAGGCGAACGGGGTGTTCGTGGCAATCGGTCATACTCCGAATACGAAATTCCTCGGTGGTCAGATCAAGACCGATGATCACGGCTACATTGTGGTAAAGCCGGGAACGACCGAGACCAATGTCCCTGGCGTGTTCGCCTGTGGGGACGTTCAGGATACGAAGTACCGCCAGGCCATCACTGCAGCCGGTTCCGGCTGTATGGCCGCGATGGATTGCGAGAAGTTCCTGGAAGGCGCAATGGTGCACGATTGGAGCGAGACGCTGGACCAGTAAGCAGGGTCAAATCACATAACAAAGAAGCTGTCCCCTCCATTTCCATGGCCGTTGGGACAGCTTCTTTGTTTATTGTAGGAAGCGGACAAGTACTGAAGTCTGATTATCCGATCAGCTCTGCTCTGCCGAGATATCGAGATCAACGAAGTCTCCGTTCCGCGTGTAAATATACATATCCCATTTGCCGCTGATACCTTCAGCAGCAAGCTCCTTAAATTCCTGGGTTCTGCTCGAGCCTGGTGAGATGGCGATATCCTCTATAAATTTCACTTGATTTCGCTTAATCGTCATATATACGGATGAGCTGCTGTTGTTCCTGATCGTAAAGGTCAATTTCTTGCCATTCAAAGGTGAGCTGGTATACTCGCCGGTGTAGGCTCCCAGACCGCTATGATGGGTCTCAAGAGGCTGCCGATGGCTTAACAGGTTGATCTGGTCTTCAGAATAGGGGCTTCCTGCTGCTGAAGGCAACGACGAAGAGGCCTGAACAGATGGCGGCTGCAGTCCCGGAGCGGCAAAAATAGCAATAGCTGCTGCAGCCACGCCGAGTCCAGTAACCAGCAGGAGGGACAACTTTTTTAATGTCATAACGGTGACCATCCTTACTTTCTAGTATAAAAATTGAACTTGAGAGAATTACCTGTATCGGCTTCCTCATACTTCCATTTTACCAAAGAACGGTTTCTTTTGCTTTAATTTGTTTGTTTTGAGATGGAAGATTTCGCCAAAGTCGGCAAAGAGACGAACGACTCACGACCAAGCGCTAGCAGTCGCCTTTGGTTTTGGATTTCATCCCCTGGAAATAAATCAAGAAAGAAATCCGAAACCAATAGGGATGGGAAGGGGGTGTTCGTTATTAAAGCGCACGGCACGAAGCTCCCGGCGCGCGGTATGGCGTTGCATGACGGCTGTCATTCTGAACAAACACAAACCGAACTCTTAAAACGCAAACAAAGGCCACCCCTTGCCGGGTGGCCTTGTTCATGTGCTCCTTAGTTCGATGAAGGAGCTGCAAGCTTGGAGAAATCAACAGGTGTGGGCGACTTTACCTTATCAATAAGAAGAATGCCGTCATATTGGTCTCTCGGAATGAACTTCATCTGGTTCGGCATAATGAACTCAGCCGTCATGCCATCTTCAGCCGCATATATAGGTTTGAACATCCAGGCATTTAACGAATTTTTCTTCTGTCTGGACAAGTCGATGAAGGTGTTCTTATACCCACTGCTGAGCATTAGATTCTCAAGGCTTCCCTTAGGCATAGGTTTGATGGTAAAAGGCTTGTTCGCGGAAATCGTAGAGGCCGAGCCCTGGTTCATATACAGACCAACAACATAGAGCTTATCCTTCAGCTTCTTGTGGAGCATTTCGCCCATGCTGGTGAAGCTGCGAACCCATTTTCCGTTCTCTTTGGTTAGAATTTGGGACGTATTCTTGGCCAGATGGTCATTATGTGCCCACAGAATCACCTTTTTGCCGGGATATAAGTTCTTCATCTGCCACTCCAGATTGTCCACCATCAGTCTGTCTCTGAATTCATAAGAGCGTGTTACATCTTGTTGAGCGGCCATATTCAGAAAATTAATATGGTCTCTCAGGGAACGGATGATGATATCCGTCATTTTGGGATTGTCCGGATATTTAGAAGCGAACTCTTGACGGTGTTCTTGAATATACTTGATCGTTTCTTTATATTTGGGTTCATAGAGATCAATAACCTGTTTTATTTCTTTGTTATATGTGTCATTCTTAGATGAGAAGCTCCCGTATTTGTTAAGCACTCCATAATAGGAGGTGATTGCTTTCATTTCCATTTCAGCGAAGTCTTTGCCTCTTTGCGGATCGATCTTATACAGCCCTGATGCAATAAAGTTGGTCAAGTAATAAGAAGTGAACTGCATATCATAACCGGCTAAATAGAGAGGTCTCTTCCCTTTGCTCTGCTGCTGGATGTATTTGAACAGCTCAAGGGTTTCCTGGGAATGCCATACCTGAAGGATAGAGCCGGCCATCATTTCTTCCGGGCTTAGTTTATTTCTGGTGTTCCAAGCTGCGGCAGCATCGCCCATGCCCGATTCAAACGCGATCACGTCGAACCCGAGCTCTTCATGCAGATATTTGATCAACCGGGTCTTGGCACTGCTATACTCTGCTACCCGGTGAAAGTTCTCCCCGAGACTCACTACGGTCTTCCCTTGAAGCAGCGGCTTCAGGAAGGCCAAATCCCGGTAATCGTCGGATACCAGGGATTTAATCTCATGGCTGTTTTGCCGGATCCACTGCTGTTGATTTTTGGCTGGGGCAGCTGAAGAAAGGCCGGGAAGGATTAACGTTAAGCCGACAGTTAGGGTTAATACAAGTTTGAATGATTTTTTTAAAGACAGCATATGAATGATCTCCTCTAAATGAATTTAGATAGCTTGATAGTGACAGGGCAATAAACATGCCCGGCTGTTAGTGAACAATATCAGTTTTCAACTGTCTGAATCATACGTATCAATTAGGAGGATATGTCCTCAAGAGTTTGTGCCTGCACTTGTATTCTTCGCCAAGGCCCATCTCCGGAACATCAGCACCGCTTTCAGCACGCCCAGGGCAATCAGGAGCATGGGAAGATAATAAAGAACGTGGCCTAAGCCAGGGAGAAATGTCTGCACAACCGGCCATGGAGCTGAAAACACCTTGGGAACATAGATTAGTATGGCTATAGGAAGGATCAGGTGGACCAAGCCAACGATTCCCGTATGTATGCACAGCCACCGGCGTGATGATTGATATTGGGTCCGCCATTTGAACAACCCGTTCAAGGTCCAGACTAGATAGGCGAGCACTACTAGAAGGGCAAAATCTGCCTTTATATAAGTCTGGCTGACCGATGGGATTGATTCCACTTCCGGGTCCTGTCCATGAAGAATACGGCTGAGACCTAACGCTATCCGGTCATAGGGCATTAGGTAATCCAGTGCGTTCGTCAGCAAAATAATCCCGTAGTCTCCATCCATAACCAGCATGGAATAGGTATTCTCCGTCATCCCATTATGGAAGGTTACTCCATTCTTGATGGTCCAGCCCATGCCATAAGAGGCTCCTCCCCCCATGTTGGTGGCAGGCGCATGCATCTGCTCTACCCCTCCCGGAGAAAGGATAGACGTTCCCATATATTTACCCCGGTTCATCTGGGCCATCATGTAGTGGGCCAAGTCCCTGGAGCTTGAGATCAAGTACCCCGATGCAACCGTCCCTGTGTGGGGAAGCTGCTTCGTAGGAATCATATAGCCCATGAGGGATTGGTACCCTGTAGCCAGATGGCTTCCGGCTTCCTCTGGGGAAGCAAAGCTGTATTTCATGTCGAGTGGCTGAAAGATATGCTTGTGTACATAATTGGTATATGATTCTCCACTCACTGCCTCAATAATTCCACCCAGGATATTATAGTTCAAGTTAGAGTATTGATAGGCAGTACCAGGCGGCGCTATAAGGGAAACCGTGCTTAAATCCCTCAGATGTTCCTGAATCGGCTTGTTGCCATTCATCATCCCGACCCGTCCGTCATACTCGCTGAGTCCGCTGGCCTGGTGAAGCAGATCGCGAACCCGGATGACCCCGGCGGCTGACTTATCCGCCAGCTTGAATGAGGGCAGGTATTGGGTTACAGGAGCATTCATGTCGATCATGCCTGCTTCAACCAGCTGCATCACAGCTAGGGCCGTGAACGACTTGGTCGTTGACCCGAGGACAAAAGAAGTCTCCGGAGTAACGGGAGTCTGACCAGGTCCTGTAACCCCGTAGCCCTTCAAGTAGACGATTTGATCCTTTGTTACGATACCTACAGCTGCTCCGGGAATATGCAGCTGGCTCATCGCGGTCTCCATGAACTTGTCGATTTTGGAATCTACGATGGGCCTGCTGTCTCCTCCGGCTACTTGAACAGCTTGAACAGCTGGAGCAGACAGCGAAGACAGGCAACAAGCGAGAAGGAGAAGGGAAGGTACGGTCCAGCCGCGTAATGCTGCTTTGCAGCAGCAGATGAACCTCCTTATTGTGCTCACGGAAGGTCCCTCCCTAAATTTCCCGGCGGTTGAAGTAGATCAGCCCTGCAGCGAAGAACAGAACAAAGCTTCCAACGACCGTGATCATCAGGCTCTCAAACGAGAGATTAAACCCAAAAGAACCGATGTTAGTTGAACTTGCTGGAATCATGGCTTGAATAGGCTGTGCCCAAGGATAGAAAGGTCTTATTTTATCGGAGTTGATGACCAGAATGTTAGGCACTGTAAAAATAACATTAACAACAAGCGGGGCAGCGAAGCTGGCCCATCGCAAGGAGAACCCGAGTTGAAGAGCCGCCAGCGGCAGACAGGCTACCCAGCCCCCTATAATGCTGCGGGTAAGCATGGCCCAAGGAAAAGGCTCATGAATGCCTTTGACTTGTGACGCGATTAAGAAGCTTCCAAGGAACAGCAGCTGGGTTAGTGCCAGCAGAGCCGCCACGATTAGGAACTTCGCGGTAAATACGGATGTCCGCGATACAGGGAGTGACAGCAGGGACTTCCAGCCGCCTCCCACATGTTCATACCGGCAAATGAAAGATGAGAATATGCCGGTGAGAATGGGCAGGAACAGCAGGGCATGGAACAAGGACATGGTGGACATCAGCACCATGTAGCCTGAAGCATCCTTTGCGGAATTAGTCAGCAGCCCTACCAGCAGGGCAAGCAAGGGGCTGCCCAAAGTCAGCAGCCACAAATTCGACTTGGACATCTTGAGCCGTTCGGACGAAAGTACCCGGATGAATGTATTCAATTTAGTTCACGTCCTTCCGGTTGAAATGTACCAGGGCCACGGCCAGAATGAGCAGGCCGAGAACAACCCCGGCAGATAAGTAGACGATATAGTTTGGAGCCGCAAAAGCCAGGGAAGGCCAGTTCAGCGGCATGAGATCAGCCAGCTGGCCTGTGAACAGGGAGCATATGGCCATAGCCAAACCGAGTGTCACCGGCAGAGCCTGGTTCTTAAATGTAAGCGACAGATACAGCTGCAGCGCAAGCACGGGCAGTGAGCCAAGGAAAGGAAAGAATCCTAACCGGAGCAGCTCGGCCCATGGAACCGGGGTGCTGATCCCGAGACACAGTCCAAGCAAGAGAGCTCCCAACGACAGCACCAGGCAGGAGATGGCCAGCAGGAATACACATACCAGAAACTTCGAAATGAACACTGTGGTCCGGGAGATCGGCAGCGCCAGGAGCTGTTTCCAGGAGCTCAGCTGATGTTCAACGCCAGCAAGCATTGAGCTTACCAGAGTGCTGCCCATGAACAGGGCCATGGGAACGAACAGGAAGATATTCTTAATGATCGACATCCATAAGTTCCCGTTGGCGCGGGCGACCATGAACTCGTAGCGCAGTCCGAAATTGAGCGCCTGCATGGCGACAAGCCCGATGGGGGCAATGAAGATCAGGAACCAGATTCCTTTGCCGCGTATCTTCAGGAAGTCAGCGGATAAAGCCCGGCCAATCATAGGGACTTCACCTCCCCGATAACCTCCATGAAGATGTCCTCGAGCGACTTGTTCTTCTCCTCTACGCGGTAGATCAAGTGTCCGTTGTCAACGAGCCGCTTGACCAGGGAAGCAACTTGCTTGTCATCCAGGCCTTCCACATGCAGCACATTCTGCTGGGCCTGTCCGGTAATTCCGGCATCCTTGGCCAGCCACAGAGCGGATTCAGCTTCCGACACTCTGATGTCTATTCCGCCGGCCGCCTTCTGCCGCAGATTGGAGATCGTGTCTTGGAAGACCATCCGCCCGTCGCGGATAATGCCAACGGTTCCGGCCATCTGTTCGACCTCACCGAGCAAATGGCTGGAGACGAGGACCGTGATCCCATGCTCCCTCGGCATCTGCTTGATCAGCTCGCGGATTTCGTGGATCCCGGATGGATCAAGTCCGTTCGTAGGCTCATCGAGGATCAGGAGTTCGGGGGAGCCTAGCAGAGCGGACGCAATTCCCAGGCGCTGCTTCATTCCGAGTGAGTAGCCCTTCACCGCCCGTTTGGATTCCTTGGTTAGGGATACAATCTCAAGGACCTCATCAATGCGTGATTTCGGAACATCCAGGATCCGGCGGATGGCTTCCAAGTTCTCGACCGCAGTCAGATGGCCGTAATAGGAGGGGTACTCCACCAGCGATCCGACCCGGCGCAGTATATTAATTTTGTCGCTCTTCAAGTTCTTTCCGAGAATTTGGACAGTTCCCTTCGTTGGACGAATCAGTCCGAGCAGCATGCGTATCGTTGTAGTCTTGCCGGCCCCGTTTGGACCGAGGAAACCGTAAATTTCCCCTTTCTTGATCTCCAGATTCAAATCGCTGACGGCATTCCGTCCGCGGTAGCTTTTCGTTAAACCATTGGTTTTGATTACATATTCGCTCATGGCTTCTCTTCACCTCGTTAACCAGCATAAATCGGTTAGTTTAAAAGCCGGTGTCCACCGAGTTTAAATTTAGTTTAAAAAAAGACCGGAGCGTGACGAATCACGCTTCCGGTCTTGATTGTAGGCTTACCGCATCGCATCAAGGGTGAATCCGCATGCGGGTCCCTTCGGTAGTGCTGTCAATATCTAGTTTGAGCGCCATCTCTTTAAGCAAAAGCTTAACAATAGCGAGGCCGAGGCCGGCTCCCTTAGTGCTGCTCTCGGCGAGCATGCCGGGACCGCGGTCATGGATGACCAGCTCCGCCGGTCTGCCTGGACTGCACTCTACGCTCAGGCCGATATAGCGGCCTGACTTGGCATGCCGTACGATGTTCTGGAACAAATTATCCAGAACCCGGCGGAAGGCCTGTTCATCGACGGGCCAGATTAGGGACTCGCCATCCAGATCAATATCAGGCTCAAGCCCTTCCCGTTCCCATAGGGGATACCAGGCGGCCGCGCTCTCCCTGACGATCCGGAGAATATCCTGAGACTTCGGATGGATGGCATATTTGCCGCTGGTCAGCAGGTTGTAGGAGAGAAGGTGATCGATCAGATGGTCGAGGTCACGCATTTTGTCCTGCATCAGGGTGAGGGACTGGCTTCCCTGCTCGGACAGGTTCTCCTTCTTCAGGGAATACAAGTGACTGCCGATCACGGTCAGCGGAGTTCTCAGATCATGGGAGAGATTGCTGACCAGCCGCTTGCGCAGATGCTCTTCCTCGACCTCACGAATGCGGCTCTCCCGAAGCTGGTCAACCATGTAATTGAACGACTGCTCCAGCATTCCGATCTCATCGGCTTTGCCTGTGTGGATCTTCTGAGGAAGGCCGTCCTCGCCAGGGAAATGCATCGCTGACTCCAGGGTAAGCAGCCGCTTGCGAATATCGCGGAAGAACAGATAAGAGAGCCCCGCGAAGAAAGCAAACAGCAGGAGCAGTGTGATTCCAAACAGACTGAAGCTTGAACTGTCGCTGGCGCCTTTTATGAAATAGGAGCGCGGCACCTCAATCCCCATGAAGCCTTGCCGTTTGTTAGGAGAATCTCCGATGAACGCGACCACGGTGAAGAAGTTGTCGTCACTGCCGCCCTTTTTCATGTACTGGATCGTATCCTCTAAAGACCACTGAACCGGAAGTTTCCTTAAGACAGGGGGCAGCTGATGCGTTTCTCCGCTGTGATCCACCCAGAAGATGGTGGCAAAAGGATATTTCTTTTTGTATTCCTTAAGGCGCTGATTAATTTTGTCCGGTGAAGCGTCGGCAAGCTGCTTGGCTGCGTCATGCCAGTTAGCCGTCAAATAGCCGGAATTAATATAATTCGGGTTGGCCTTCTCCTGGCTGGTCGTGACAACGCTGTTCATCAGCCAGGTTGCCAGGAAGCTAAGTGGAATCACCACGGGAACAAACAGGAGTGCCGCCAGAACAATAAGGAAGTAGCGGGACAAGAGAGAGGAGCGGAATTTGGGAAACCTGCGGAACTTCATGCCCTCACCCGGTATCCGATCCCTCGGATTGTCTCGATAATTTTGGGCTCAGCGGGATCGAGCTCAATCTTCTCCCTCAAATAGCGGATGTGGACCATCAAGGTTTTATCGCCATCAAGGTACGGGTCACCCCATACAGCTTCGTAAATTTGTTCCTTGGTCATAATCTGGCCCAAATGCCGGATCAGGTACATGAAGATTTGGAACTGCTTGCCGGTTAGTATAATCTCCTCTCCCGTGTCCTTGTGCTCGATCCGGTTCTCACGTTCGTAGACACGAAGATGCCCCAGCTCCAGCGGGAGATCGCTTAGGGAACCGCTCCGACGGATCAGCACTTCAATCCGGGCTGTAAGCTCATCCGGATGAAACGGCTTGGTCAGGTAGTCGTCCGCGAATTGGAGTCCCTGCAGTTTATCGTCAATGGAAGAACGGGCTGACAGCATAAGAATAGGGGTCTGCGGATAATTGCGCTTCAGCCGTTGGCCCACGGTGAATCCATCAAGTCCCGGCAGCATGACATCCAGAATAATCAGGTGGGCATCCGCCGCCGCGTCCAAGGCGCCCTCCCCGCTCTTCAGCCACTTTACCTCGTATCCCCGGTCCTTCAGGTCCTGGCTGACCCAACTTCCGATCTCGGGATCATCTTCAACATATAACAATTGAATAGCCACAATCAGGTTCCTTTCCGGCTCTGCCGCAAATTTGACTGCATTATACCACGAAGTTCCAGGGAGCGAGAAACAAGGCAGTCACAAAAGGTCATTCTAAGCTTGCTGCAAGCGGGGGTAAACCGGTTGGCTCAGGGCCTCAAACTTTCTAAATCACTTTCCAAATCAATAGAATGTTAAAAAAGTCCGCTCCTTGTGACTACAATCACAAGCACTCCTCCTTAAGCGTGTTAATTTTGAATTGAGAGGAATTCTCAATTATATCAAGGTACAGGCAAAGCTTCGGTATGCCGCCTGCTTCGCCTGAAATGGGGGAAGTTCTTTATGACCAAACAAGTTCATTTCCAGTCCAGCCTGTTCGATCTGTGCACAGCGGACCCGGAGATTATAGACATTATGGTGGGACTTGGATTTGCACAGATCGCCAAGCCCGGAATGCTGCAGACCGCAGGCAGGTTCATGACGATTCCAAAGGGAGCGGCCATGCGGAAAATTCCTTTGACAGACATTATTGCGGCCTTTGAATCCAAGGGTTATGAAGTGATTGTGTAGAGATAAGAGCAATGCATGACAAAGTATAAGTCACAACCAAGGGGGAAATTGAGATGAGCGAGCTGATTAATAACCGGGAGACAGAAGCGGCCGCACGAACCAAACGTCAAGACATGCTTAAGGAGATTATTAAGGAGCTTCATCAGGGCAAGAGTGTGGAGGAGGTTAAAGCCCGGTTTGAACAAGCCGTGGGAGATGTGACTGTGGCTGAAATTTCGGCAATGGAGCATGCCTTGATGGAGGAAGAGGGGATTCCGGTTACGGAGGTGCAGCGCTTATGCTCTGTGCACACGGCTATATTCAAGGGCTCCATTGAGGAAATTCACCGCTCATCGAAGCCTGAGGAGCAGCCGGGCCATCCGGTTCATACATTCAAGATGGAGAACCGGGAGATTGAACGTCTGGTCAACTTCAAGCTTCAACTGCATGTGGATCGGTTGAAGAAGGGGGACGATCCTGCGGTCATCTTGAAGCTGCTGGAGGATTTGAATCTGCTGATGGACCTCGATAAACACTACAGCCGGAAGGAGAATCTGTTGTTCCCCTATCTCGAGAAGTATGGCATCTTTGGCCCGACTAAAGTGATGTGGGGGGTGGACGATGGCATCCGGATGCTGATTAAGGAGACCAAAGCCCTGCTCGCGGACCACACTACAGGAGAAGACCTGGCTTATATTCTCACCTCACTGGAGCGGACTATTACCGAGGTGAATGAGATGATTTTTAAGGAAGAAAACATTCTCCTGCCGATGGCACTGGAGAAGCTGACCGAGGATGAATGGGTCAAGATCGCCAAAGAGAGCGATCAGATTGGCTTCTGCCTGGCGGCGCCGGAGCAGGAATGGAAGCCCGAGCGGGCACCGCTTCCAGAAGGTGCGGAAGCAGAGGAAGAGGGTGTTCCAGGCGGCTTCGTCCGGTTCGAGACGGGCATCCTGTCGGTTCAGCAGCTGGAAGCTGTCATGAACCATCTCCCTGTGGACCTCACGTTTATTGACGAGAACGATGTGGTCCGGTATTTCTCGCACGGCAAGGAACGGATTTTTGCCAGAACGAAGGCGGTTATTGGCCGCACCGTACAGAACTGTCACCCGCCACAAAGTGTACATGTTGTGAATGAGCTGCTTGCTGATTTCAAGGCCGGACGGAAGGATGCCGAGGATTTCTGGATCCCGGTGAAAGATAAATTTGTCTATATCCGGTATTTTGCGGTACGCGGCAGTGAGGGCCAGTATCTTGGCACGCTTGAATTTACACAGAATATCGCTCCTATTCGCGAGCTGGAAGGACAGAAGAGGATTTTATCCCAGTAGCCTACTGCTGATGAGCTGAATGAATTCACCGGCCAATGATTTACAGCAATATCCAGAAGCATGGCTAAGCGCCTTGATCCCTATGCTGGGAGATGGGCGCTTTTATATGTCATTTTTAGAGGAAATTCAGGGTTTCCAACCAGCCTGCTCTATCTAGAAAAGCCTTGCTGACAAGGGGTTTAGGAAAGCCCCTCTTCTCTTGACCGAAGCTGTGGGTTCGCTTATAGTGGGTACGTAGGAGCAAACTATTTTATAGAGAAAAAGGTGGCTTGTAAAATGTCTGAACAAATCTACATTGGTGTCGATCTGGGCGGAACAGCAATCAAAGTCGGCATCTGTAATGAGGAAGGCCAGCTGCTTCATACTTATGAAGGACCGACGGAGGTTGAGAAAGGTCCGGATGCCGTCGTTGACAACATCGAGCGGTATGTACGTCTCATTGTTGAGCAGTCCCCGTACGAGTGGGATCAGCTTGCGGGTGTTGGCGCCGGGGTTGCCGGGTTTACGAATGTTCGCGACGGGATCATTATTTTTGCGCCGAATGTAGGTTTGAAGGATCTCCATATCCGCAGCATTCTGGAGCAGCGGCTTGGCAAGCCAGTCCGTATAGATAACGATGCCAACGTGGCGGCGCTTGGGGAAGTATGGGCCGGTGCCGGCAAAGGGGTAAGCAACTGTGTATGCTATACGCTCGGTACAGGCGTTGGCGGCGGAATTATTGTGAATGGCGCAATCTACCAGGGCTTTGCCGGTCTGGCCGGTGAGCTTGGTCATATGTCCGTGGTTCCTGACTTGGAAGCGATTCAATGTGGATGCGGCAAAATGGGATGTCTGGAAACCGTCTCCTCCGCGACTGGCGTGATCCGGATGGCGAAGGATGCCGTTGAGCGCGGAGACCGCACATCCTTGTCCCAAGTGGAGAACATCATGGCCAAGGATGTGTTCGATGCGGCCAAATCCGGGGATGAAGCGGCGATTCGCATTGTAAACCGTGCAGCGTTCTATCTCGGCAAGTCGCTTGCAGCCGTAAGCGCAGTGCTTAACCCGCAGCGCTTCATTATTGGCGGTGGTGTATCAAAAGCCGGGGACATCCTGTTCAATGAGGTGCGCAGTGTGTATGCCAAATTGACACCGGAGCCTCTTCAAGAAGGCGTGGATATCGTTCCTGCCATTCTCGGCAACGATGCGGGCATGATTGGTGCGGCAGGTCTGTTCCTGCACTAAGGGTTGGAAGAATAGATGGTTAATATATAGAGAAGATTGCGAGGGAGGGAAATCAGATGCCGGACAAGGAACAAACTTCGGTTGCGAACTTGATCATTATTACAGGCATGTCGGGTGCGGGGAAATCACTCGCCGTACGAAGCTTGGAGGATCTCGGTTTTTTCTGTGTAGACAATTTGCCGCCGGTGCTTATCCCTAAGTTCGCTGAGCTCATTGAGCAGTCCAACGGGAAAATCGCCAAGGTGGCGCTTGTAATCGACCTGCGGGGTCGTGAATTCTTCACGGCACTATCCGAATCTCTCAACTATATCAAAGATCATTTTACAATTAAGTGTGAAATCCTGTTCCTTGACGCCACCGATTCCGTACTGGTACAGCGTTACAAGGAGAGCCGCCGAAGGCATCCACTGGCTCCGGAGGGCATGCCGCTTGACGGTATCCGTCTGGAACGCAAAATGCTGGAAGAACTAAAGACGTCGGCCACCCAAGTGATCGACACGAGCAATATGAAGCCTTCCGCCCTGAAGGAGAAGATCATCTCTGGATTTGCGCATCTGGAGAGCAGCAATTTATCCGTAAATATCACATCCTTTGGCTTCAAGTATGGGATTCCGATCGATGCCGATCTGGTATTTGACGTGCGTTTCCTGCCCAATCCGCACTATATTGAGCAGCTGCGCCCGCACACTGGGCAGGATAGCGACGTATATGAATATGTAATGAAGTGGCCTGAGACGCAGGTCTTCCTGACGAAGCTGCTGGATATGCTGCATTTCCTGCTGCCGCAGTATCACAAGGAAGGGAAAAGCCAGGTCATTATCGGAATTGGCTGTACCGGCGGTAAACACCGTTCGGTCGCGATTGCCGAATATTTGGGCCGTATGCTTGGTACGAGCGAGACGGAAACGGTCCGCGTTAGCCACCGGGATTCCGACCGTGATCGGCCTTAAGAGGTGAATGAGAATTGAAAGACCGGTCTGCAAGTGAAAGAGAGCCGCGGATCGTGGTGATGGGCGGGGGAACCGGCCTGTCCGTGATGCTCCGCGGCCTCAAAGAGAAGCCTCTAGATATAACAGCTATTGTGACTGTAGCCGATGACGGGGGCAGCTCCGGTATATTGAGAAGTGAGCTGCAGATGCCGCCCCCGGGGGATATCCGTAACGTCCTGACCGCGCTTGCCGATGTGGAGCCGTTATTATACGATATGCTCAGCTACCGGTTCACGGCAGGGGAGGGACTCGCCGGCCACAGCCTGGGGAATCTGATTCTTGCGGCCATGACCGATATTTCGGGTGATTTTGTGACTGCAGTCCGTGAACTCAGCCGCGTCTTTGCGGTGCGGGGACGTGTGCTCCCGGCGGCGCAGCACGCGGTTGTGCTGCATGCGGAGATGGACGACGGTTCGATTGTCACCGGGGAATCGAAGATTCCCGAGGCGGGCGGGAGGATCAAGCGGATCTTCCTGGAGCCGGAGGAGGTCGAGCCGCTTCCTGAGGCCGTTGAGGCGATACTGGAGGCCGATGCGATTCTGATTGGCCCGGGCAGTTTGTATACGAGTATTATTCCTAATTTGCTCGTTCCCAAGCTGGCCGAAGCGATTTTGGCGAATTCTGACGCCATCAAGATTTTTGTCTGCAACGTCATGACCCAGCCCGGGGAGACCGACGGATATGCCGTCAGCGATCACCTTGAGGCTGTATACGAGCATGTGGGTCATCATTTATTTGATTATGTCATCGTTAATGATGGTGAAATTCCTGCTCAAGTGCAGGATTTCTACGCTGAGAAAGGGGCCAGACCCGTTAAGGTCGACTGGGATGTCGTCACGGGCAGGGGCTACAAAATGATTGCGGACACCCTGGTGCTGTTCCGCAGATATTTGCGCCATGATGCGGATAAGCTAAGTCATCACATTTATCAGCTGGTGCAAAACTGGAGTATACGAAAGAGGTGAGTCCCTTGTCATTTGCGGCACAAACCAAAAAGGAATTGACCATGATTGAAGCCGAGCCCTGCTGTGAGCAGGCCGAGTTATCCGCGTTAATCCGGATGAACGGTTCCGTCTCGGTCTCGAACAAGAAGGTCATTTTGGACATATCCACCGAGAACGCCGCGATAGCAAGACGGATTTATTCTTTGATTAAAAAATATTTCGACGTGCATACAGAACTGCTCGTGCGCAAGAAGATGCGTCTGAAGAAGAACAATGTGTACATCGTGCGGATTCCCGCGCATGTCCAGGAGATCCTGAACAAGCTCAAGATCGTGTCCGAAGGATTTATCTTCACACCGGGAATTAACCCGGAGCTGACCCGTAAGAACTGCTGCAAGCGGGCATACTTGAGAGGAGCATTCCTCGCCGGGGGGTCTGTGAACAATCCGGAGGGTTCCTCATATCACCTGGAAATTGCCTCTATGTATGAGGAGCACTGCCAGGCTTTGGTGGATCTGGCGAACCAGTTCCATCTGAATGCGCGCTGTATCGAGCGGAAGAAGGGTTTTATTTTCTATATCAAAGAAGGCGAGAAGATTATCGAACTGCTTAGTATTATCGGTGCCCACCAGGCGCTGTTCAAGTTCGAGGACGTGAGAATTATGCGGGACATGCGCAACTCCGTGAATCGGATCGTCAATTGCGAAACGGCCAATCTCAATAAGACCATAGGTGCGGCCATCCGGCAGATTGACAATATCAAGCTGCTTCAGAAGGAAGTGGGACTTGAGTCGCTGCCCGAGAAGCTCAGGGAAGTGGCTGAGATCCGGCTGGCTCATCCCGATATGAACCTTAAGGAAGTTGGCGAGATGCTTAAAGGCACAGTCAGTAAGTCCGGCGTGAACCACCGCCTGCGCAAGATTGACGAGCTCGCCGAAAAAATTCGGGGCATGTGAATCGCTACACCTAGTGTGAGGCATAGCGCCTATGGTATACTGATTAAAATAAATTTCAAGTGGGATGAACGCGGATATCTGTATATCCGGGTTCATTCCCTCAGTAATATGCGGAAATAAGTCTGCATATTGATTACGTATAGGGGGTAAGGATTCATGGTCAAACATCCGGTAACCGTCCGTTTGAAAACGGGTCTTCACGCCAGACCTGCGGCGCTTTTTGTCCAAGAAGCGAATAAATACTCGTCTGAGTTGTTCGTGGAGAAGGATGACAAGAAGGTAAATGCCAAGAGCATCATGGGCATTATGAGCCTTGCCATCAGCACTGGAACGGAAATTTACATTAGCGCCGAGGGTGCGGATGCGGAGCAGGCTGCAAACGCTTTAGTCAGTCTGGTCAGCAAGGAAGAGTTGGAGAACCAGTAATAACGTGATGGACAAGCATGACAGAGAGATGGCTGGCTGCCGCCGAGGCAGACGGACCGTCTCTTTTTTGTGCTGCAAATTTATTTTGGAGCTGTCCTCTTTCACTGCAACCTTTGGAAAACAGCTTCCGTTTAATAGTTAAATTTACCAAAGACGTCTAGACTGAAGTTAAAGAGGTCTTAATAAGTTGAACTCCAGACTTACAATAGCGAGAGTGTGAAATGATTCTGGAGAAACGAAGCGTTCGCCTTTGTAACCAGAATTCAACCTTATAAAATTAATTCAAGAAATCTGAGAGCAACAGCGACCTTAAAGAACATTTCACACGACTGCCTTACTTGGGAATCATTAGTTCAACTTATAGCAGGTTCAAAAAAAATTTAATTATGGAGGCGGGTTACATGAAGATTTGGGTGAAATCACTAGGATCAGTGCTGATTGCAGGGACATTGTTGGCTGGAGGTACTACGGTGGGCGGGCTGCTGACTGATGCGCCGCGCGCTTATGCGGATGAGGCAGTACAGCGTAATGTAATTAATGTGACTGGCAGCGGGGAAGTTTTTATTAAGCCGGATATTGCCTATCTATCCATCGGTGTAGAAGCTCAGGCAGCGACGGCACAAGAAGCGCAGAAGGCTACTGCAGCTCAGATCGCGAAGCTTACGAACCTGCTGAAGAATACGTGGAAAATTGATGCTGCGGATATCCAGACATCCGGATTCTATGTTCAGCCGAACTATACTTACAATGACAAGGAGGGGCAGAAGCTGAAGGGCTATAATGCCTCCCATACGCTTCAAGTGAAATACCGTCAGCTCGACAAGATTGGTCAGCTTCTGGATGACGCGTCGAAGAATGGGGCGAACCGGATCGACAACGTGCGCTTTACCGTTGAGAACCCGGATCAATACCAAGAACAGGTAATTAACAAAGCGTTGGCGAATGCAGAGCTGAAGGCAGGGATCATCGCCAAAGGTGTGAAGCGTCAAATGGGCGCAGTTCTCAGCGTAAGCCAAGCAGGGGTAAGCAGCGCACCTATGTATGAACAGAACTACCTTGTCATGGAGAAGTCTGCTTCAAACTCTGCGGCCGATAGTGCGGTTGAACCTGGTCAGATTAAAGTAACAACAACCCTGAACGTGCAGTACGAGCTTAAATAGTAGGGTTTAAACAGATTTAAGATTTACAGGAACGCCCTTCCCCGGGCAATGGGGAAGGGCGTTTTTTGTCACATCTTATCCATCTTCCTGCCTGAAGACCTATAAAGGTGTTGTATCAAGGGGTAAAACAAGGTATATTGAATATGCAAAAAAATGATAGACTAATAGGAGCCATCCCTAGGGATATGGCTTTTTTTTCAGATTGTATATAGAGAGGGGAACCCCGCGGGATTCCCCGTTCGCCAATAGCATGTAAGCTACATAGGAACCCATAATTGAACAATAAGGAGTTGATGCACATGATTGAATTGATTGATGTCCAGAAGCATTTTGCCGGACAAGTCGTTGTGCATCCGCTGAACCTGACGATTAAGGAAGGTGAATTTCTGACCTTGCTCGGGCCCAGCGGCTGTGGGAAGACGACAATTCTCCGGATGATTGCCGGCTTTGAACAACCAACAGAAGGGCGGATTGTGCTGGACGGAGCGGACTTAACCGCACTTCCCCCGAACCGCCGGGACTTGAATCTGGTATTCCAGCATTATGCGCTGTTTCCCCATATGACGGTGGAGGACAATATCGCATTCGGGCTGAAAATGAAAAAGCTGCCGCAGACCGAGATCACAAAGCGGATTGAAGAAGCGGTGGCGATGACCCAGCTGACTCCGCTCGTCAAACGCTTCCCTCACCAGCTGTCCGGTGGACAGCAGCAGCGTGTCGCCATTGCGCGGGCTATCGCTAACAAGCCTAAAGTGCTGCTGCTTGATGAGCCGCTGGGTGCGCTTGATCTCCAGCTTCGGAAGAACCTGCAGTCAGAGCTGAAGCAGCTCCAGCGCAGCCTGGGCATTACGTTCGTGTATGTTACCCATGACCAGGAAGAGGCGATGATGCTCTCTGACCGGATCGTGATTATGAATAATGGACAAGTAGAACAGATTGGGACACCTCGGGAAATTTATGCAACACCTGCTACCTTGTTTGCCGCAACATTCGTGGGAGAGAATAATATATTTTCCCAGGATGGGCGGCTGTTCGCCGTTCGTCCTGAGAAGCTGAGAGCAACCCGGGATACGGCCGCGGCGAAGCGGACCGGAGTGGTTCAAGACGTGCTGTACCTTGGCAGCATTCACAAGGTCATTGTCCAGCTGGACAATGAGCCGATGACGGTTAGTATCGCGCTGGACTTCACGGACGAGCGTCCGTGGGAGATCGGTGAAAGACTCGGGGTGGATTGGGGCCCTGGAGATGAGGTGAATATCGGCGCATGAAGAAATCAGGATTTGCACTGCTTCCAGTCCTGCTGTGGCTGAGTATTTTTCTTGTTATTCCTATGCTTATTGTGGTGGGAATTTCCTTCATGCAAAGAGATGCCGATGGAAACCTGATCTATACGTTTAGTCTGGATGCATACAAAGTCTTCTTTGATTCTCTTTACCTGGGGATTTATTGGGATACAATCGTCTTATCTGTAGCCACAACGGTAATCTGCCTGCTGCTCAGCTATCCGCTGGCTTATTACATCGCCAGATCGGGCCCACGCAGACAGGCTTGGGGGCTTGCCCTCATCACCATTCCGTTCTGGATCAACTTTCTGATCCGGACGTACGCCTGGGTTCTGCTGCTGCGCACGCAGGGTGTGGTGAACAGCCTGCTGATGAATCTTGGCTGGATTTCTGAGCCGATGCAGATGTTGTATACCAAAGGTGCGGTTCTTCTAGGAATGGTATATACCTTCATTCCATTTATGGTGCTGCCGATTTATGTTGCCATCGAGCAGATGGACAGGAGGCTGCTGGAAGCCGCCAGCGACCTTGGAGCTTCCCCTTGGCGTTCGTTCTGGCATATTACCCTGCCGCAGACCAAGTCGGGGATTACGACCGGTGCGGTGCTTGTATATGTCTCAACCACGGGAATGTTTGTGGTGACGGATATCCTTGGAGGCGCCAAGTCGTCCATGATCAGCAACATCATTCAGACGCAGTTCCTAGGGGCGAGAAATTGGCCGTTCGGTGCTGCGCTGTCTGTGATATTTGTGATCACCTCGTTGATCCTGATTGCGTTATTTAACAGGGCGATGACCTCCAGATATGAATCGGTGAAGGGGGGACGGGCATGAGAAGCAAGAAAAGTCCATGGCTTGGCCTTCACTCGCTGTTGATGATGATCTTTATTTACGTGCCGATTCTGTTTATTATCCTGTTCTCATTTAATGATTCCAGGTTATCTGCGGAGTGGCGCGGCTTTACATTCGACTGGTATGTATCGCTGTTTGATAATGATCACGTGATGGATGCCCTGCAGAACAGCTTGATCGTTGCTGTTGTATCCACAATTGTGGCTACCCTGCTGGGGACACTCGCAGCCATTGCTGTCCGCAGATCCAGCCGAAGGCTGAAGCTTGGGACGAATGGGCTGATGTACCTGCCGATCGTGATTCCTGACATTATCATGGGCTTGTCCCTGTTGGTGCTGTTCCGGATACTTGAGATCGATACCGGCAAAACAACGATTATTATTGCTCATATCACTTTTAGCATGTCATATGTATACGTAGTGGTGTCTTCACGCCTTGCCGGCATGGGCAAGCAGCTGGAGGAGGCGGCACAGGATCTCGGAGCAAGCCCGTGGCAGACCTTCCGCCACGTGACCCTGCCCCAAATTACACCAGGCATCATTTCAGGAGCCTTAATTGCTTTTACCATGTCGCTGGATGATTTCATGGTCAGCTTCTTTGTATCGGGGCCTAGCTCAACTACCCTTCCAATCTATATTTACGGGCAGGTCAAGCGGGGTATTTCCCCGGAAATTAACGCGCTCTGTACGATTTTGATCCTGGTAAGTGTAACGCTGATTTTCCTGGCTCAGTATATGCTGAATCGGGGCAAGGGGCAGAAGAAACAGAAAATGCTGCCGTTCTAACACATGAAGAAGTAATGGGAAGAGAGGAGATAACGAATTGAATAAAAAGTTAAAGCTTGTAAGTCTGCTGCTAACCGCCATGTTGGTGGTTTTGGCTTTGGCCGGCTGCGGTTCGAAGAAAGAGACCCTGAATATCTACAGCTGGGCGGATAACTTCGATCCTCAGGTGCTGAAGGATTTCGAAGAGCAGAACAACGTGAAGATCAACTACGATAATTTTGCGAATAACGAGGATCTGCTGGCTAAGATCAAAGCTGGCGGAGGCGGGTATGATTTGATTCAGCCATCCGATTATATGGTGGCCACGATGATCAAGGAGAACCTGCTTGCACCGCTGAACATGGCAAACATTCCTAACTTCGCAAATCTGACGGAGTCGCTCAAGAACCCGCCTTTTGATCCAGGCAATAAGTATTCTATTGTATATATGTCCGGAGTTACCGGGATTGCTTATAACAAGAAATATGTGAAAGAACCGATCTCCAGCTGGGCGGACCTGTGGAACCCGAAATACAAAGGGAAAGTGCTGCTGCTCGATGATAACCGGGAAGTGATTGGAATGTCCCTGAAGAAGAACGGATGGTCGAACAGCTCCACGGACGAGACACAGATCAAGACCTCTGTTGAAGATCTGAAGAAGCTGCTGCCTAGCGTGCTTGCCTTTGATACGGACACCATCAAGCAGAAGATGATTCAGGAAGAAGGCTGGATCGCCACCATGTGGTCGGGAGACGCTTCTTTTGTAGCCAAGGAAAATAAGGATATCGCCTACGTTGTACCTAAGGAGGGCGGTACCATTTTCGCGGATAACTATGCTATCCCTAAGGATGCCAAAAACAAGGAGCTGGCTGAGAAATTCATCAACTATATGATGGATCCGAAGGTCAGTGCGAAGAACTATGAAGCGATCGGGTACAGTGACCCGAATGCCAAAGCGATGGAATTCCACAGCAAAGAATATCGTGACGACAAAATGATTAATTTGTCCGAAGATGAAATGAAACGGACCGAATGGCTCAAGGATGTGGGAAATACCCTGCAGGTGTATGACCGATTCTGGACCGAGCTGAAAAGCGGCCGTGAATAATTGAAGATATATAAAATGAGCTTTAAAAAAATAACCGATCTCAGCGGAGAGGCCGAGTGATTCTGAAGAAGCGGAGCGTCCGCCTTTGTCTCCGAAATGCCCCTACTTGGTTACTAGTTCAAAGGATTTCGGAGACAACAGTGGTCGTAAGAACACTCGGCATCGCAGCGCCCCAAAACGGTAACCTTCATAAGTTCATTTTATATAGTTAAGAAGTCCGCCCTTAAGGGTGGGCTTTTTTGGCTTATGTCCATTAAGGACATCTCCCCGTTGCCTGCTGGGATACCGGTACATAAGATGAACCATATGTATAGGAGGCGATACGGGTGAGCTATCTATATACGGCGATAGGGGATTCCTTGACTACCGGATTCGGGGCTCTGCCCGGCAACGGGTTCGTGCCCACATATCGGCGGATGGCCGAAGGCACACTTCGTACTCAGGTGTACAGCCAGAACCTGGGTGTTAACGGACTGACCTCAGGTGAGCTTGAGCAGCGGCTCCGATATCCGGTCTATCAGCAGGCACTAAGAGATGCCAATATCATAACCATCTCCATTGGTGGAAATGACCTGATCCAAGCCGCAAAAGCAATTCGGCGGACTCCTGCGCGGGAATCCCAGATTCTGAGTCAGTCTTTGGCCGAGTGCAAACGGAATTTTACGGATATCGTCCGCACGGTCTATGGCATCAAGGAGGGGAGCCGCAGCAGGTATATCCTGCGCGTCGTTGGTCTGTACAATCCCCATCCAGAGGTGAGGGAGGGGGATGCTTGGGTTACCCAGTTCAACCGGTATGCTGCCCAGTTCTCAAACCAGGTTTACGGCTTCGCGGATATTTTCCCCATCTTTACCAGAAGGGGCAGGGAGCTGCTCTCCATCGACCAGGTGCATCCGAATGGGCGAGGGTACAAGGTGATGGCCGAGCAGCTTCATAGACTGGGGTATGGGTATTTGTAACAGATCAGCACCGGATATCCGGCAGGTTGAAGCTCATTTTATGAGAGGTGCTGTATCATTGAACTTGAGGATTACCTATAGGCAAGAGTGTTCGATGATTCCGAAGGTGCACAACGGTCGCCTTAGTGACCGGACTCCTATCTTAGAACATTTAATCAAGAAGTCTGGGAACGACAGCGGCCGGAGGGACATTTCATAGGCTGCCATACTGTAAAATCAATAGTTCAACTGATACAGTTCCTATTGAGCAGGTAGGCCATCCAAGCACCCGAAGCCAAGAGCTGAGGGTGTTTTTTTATGTTGAAACAACAATACCTGCTTAAAAAATTACATAATGTTTAAAAAAATGTCATGGTCCGTCCTCGAATGGAAAGAAAGTGTAATGTACATTGTTACCCTTTAATCCCCTTGGATACCTATAATTATGAAGTGTGTTAAAGACGAATGTACTTGAACGATGGGTAATGAACCGGATATTCAACTAAGAAAGGAGTATTCTTGATGAATCAAGGAATGAAATGGAGTGCTGGGCTACTGGCAGCAGCTATATTAGTAGGAGGTGCCGCGGTTCCGGCTGGAACAGGGTATGCCACAAAGGCGGTAGTAAAGAAAGCGGAGACGGCGCAGGTGCCCGTTAGTTTGAAGTGGAACGGCAAGGTGTCCAAGGACAAAGGAATGCTGATCGGAGGACGGGTGTTCGTTCCGGTTACTTTTCTGCGTGATACAGTGGGGATGAAATTCACCTATGATGCCAAGTCCCATGTCTACAGCATTGGGGATGGATACCGCAAGCTTAACTTGGCTGTATCTACAGATGCGGCAGCTACAAATCTCAACGGGTACTATCTACCAGATGAATATGGCCACAAGATGATCAAAGGTCATTTATACGTACCTTACAAGCTGCTTAATGATTATATGGGGCTGCAGTCCAACTGGGATACGAAGACCAAGCAGCTGAGCGTGGGGGCGCGTAGGGAGAATGCCATTCAGATCAAGACTGTAACGGTAGACAAAACCTTCAAAGGCGCAACGGCCAAGCTGCAGTACCCGCAAATTAGCGGGCTGGCGGATGAAGCTGTCCAGAAGGCGATCAATGACACGCTGAAAACCCACATGGACAAGTTCGTGGCTGCTGCGGAGAAGGAGCTTAAGAAGCGGACAGCACAAGAGAACAAGTATGAGTATGACAGCAATTATATCGTTACATTTAATGAAAAAGGCGTACTGAGTCTCGTGGTGGCGCAGGGTTCTTATACAGGAGGGGCGCATGGTCTAACCCTTACAGACGGGTTCACCTTCTCGCTCAAGGATGGCAAGCAGCTGGGCATGAGCGATCTGCTGAAGAGCAATCCGAATTACAAGAAGCAGCTGAATCAGGAGCTTGGCAAGAAGCTGAAAGCAAATGGCGGCTACCTGGGCGGCTTTAAAGGATTGACTTCGGACAAAAACTTCTATCTGAAGCCAAACACCCTGACAATTTACTTCCAGCCTTATGAATATACCGCTTTTGCTGAAGGAACCGTTCAGTATGATTTTGCCCTTAGTGATTTAGTTGCCAAGGGAGCAAATCCGTTTAAATAAGAAGGAAGAGTCAAATTAAGCTGATATCAAAATGAAAACCCCCGCTTCGCTGTTTAGCGAAGACGGGGGCTTGTTGTTTTAACCAGAAATTATACGCCTTGCGGACCGGTCTTCTCGATAACCTTATCGACAATACCGTAGTCTTTGGCTTCATATGCGCTCATGAAGTAATCACGGTCGGTATCCTTCTCAATTCGCTCAAGCGGCTGGCCTGTGCGCTCAGCCAGAATCTTGTTCAGAGAATCGCGCATCTTGAGGATGCGGCGGGCACGGATTTCAATATCCGTAGCTTGACCTTCGGCTCCACCCAGCGGCTGGTGAATCATGATCTCACTATTCGGAAGTGCGAAGCGCTTGCCCTTCTCTCCGGCATTCAGCAGGAATGCACCCATGGAAGCCGCGAGGCCCACACAGATAGTGGAGACGTCCGACTTGATGAACTGCATGGTATCATAAATAGCCATACCGGCTGTGATCGAGCCGCCTGGACTGTTGATATACAGATGAATATCTTTACCCGGGTCTTCAGCATCGAGGAACAGCATTTGCGCAATAATGGAGTTGGCAACCACGTCATTTACCTGGGTTCCAAGGAAGATGATACGATCCTTAAGAAGTCTGGAATAAATGTCATAAGCACGTTCACCGCGATTGCTTTGTTCGACAACCATAGGAATATAGCTCATTAGAAAACCCTCCTTAAAAGTGTTTGGATAAAAGAATTAAGTTGATGCATCATTCCATCCCTTACATCATTGACCAAAAAGATGAGGTCAAAACGGGGGGACAAGCCAAAAATAATATGTAGGCTGTCTGGCTATGGAATCTTAAGCAGTATGGATGAACTTAGGAAATCAAGCTTCAAAATCCGCTGTTCTGCAGTAAGTTCATTCCATAATAACCACATCATAAACAATTTCAAACATAAAGTCAAAGAAAGTCAAACTAATTATAAAAAAAAGGCCCGCTTTCGGGTGGGTTTGGTTAAACATATTAAAGGTATTCAGAAATTACCAAAATTATGGCGCGCCCGCGAGGAATTGAACCTCGATCTCAGGCTTCGGAGGCCTGCGTCATATCCATTGGACCACGGGCGCAAATTTAGAGTAACAAAAATGATTATATGATATCGCTAATTAAATTGCAAGCTTAATCTACATTACACCGCTGAAGTGCTTGATGGATCAGGCATTTTGCATAAACAAGACAAGCGAGGTAAATTATACGGTCGTCAGACTTGCAAGAGAGGGGGAAATTGGGTAGAATGTAGGTGGGACTTAAAAAGTTAACCCGGGACATTTTAAGGCCAACTGGCTGTTTAGCTGGTTCGTTTATTGATGAAGATGAGATGAATGTCGAGCAGGAGTGAAAGCATGCGAAATATATTGGAAATCCAAAAGCAGCTTCTGCCTGATCTCATGGATGTTCTCAAGAAAAGATACACAATTCTTCATCAGATCAAGCTTGCCGGAGTGATTGGCCGCAGGACGCTAGCCGCTTCCCTTAATATGACGGAGCGGGTGCTGCGGGCTGAGACAGACCTGCTTAAAGCACAGGGACTGATTGAAATTGAGAATACCGGGATGGCCATCAGCGAAGCTGGGAGCAACCTGGTCGAGATGCTGGAGCCCCTGGTTAAGGAACTGCTCGGTCTTGCCGCATTGGAAGAGAGAATCCGCAAAGCCTATGGGCTTCGCAAGGTCATCGTCGTTCCTGGCGATTGGGACGTCTCCCCGGAGACGAAGCAAGAGCTTGGACGGGCGGGAGCCAAGGCACTCCTTGAGGTCATGGAGGAGGGGGATGTGGTCGCTGTAACCGGCGGCACAACCATTGCCGAGGTAGCCGAGAAGCTGACTATGCCGGCCCAGGCGCCGCTGAAGGATAGTTGGTTCGTACCAGCCCGAGGTGGACTTGGAGAGAACCTGGAGATCCAGGCCAACACCATTGCTTCTACTATGGCAAAACGCGTAGGCGCAGGCTATCGTCTGCTGCACGTACCCGATCTTCTAGGCAAAGAGGCTTACCATTCCCTGGTCAGCGATCCGAACACACAGGAAATCGTGGCTTTGATCCGCAAGGCAAGAATTGTCGTTCATGGCATCGGGGATGCTATGGAAATGGCCCACAGGCGTAAGCTGGATGCCTCCATGCTTGAGGAGATTCAGAAGGAAGGAGCTCTTGCTGAATCGTTCGGTTACTATTTCGATAAAGATGGCATGGTTGTCCACAAGATGCTGACGCTTGGTCTGAGACTTGAAGATATCATTTCCACAGAGGTGGTTATCGGAATCGCAGGCGGCCGAAGCAAAGCCAAGGCCATTCACGCAGTGCTGCGTTTTGGCCATGAGGATATTCTGGTGACGGACGAAGCGGCAGCTAAGGAGCTTGTCAGCTGGCTTGACCACAGTTCATGATGCAATAAGATAAATAGGGTTACTCATGACGGCTAATGCTGTCTTGAATAAATAAAAAAAACGAAATTTGGGAGGAACTATCAATGAGTGTAAAAGTTGGTATTAATGGATTTGGCCGTATCGGACGTCTTGCTTTCCGTCGTATTCAAAACGTGGAAGGTATTGAAGTAGTAGCTATCAACGACCTGACAGATGCTAAAATGTTGGCTCATTTGCTTAAATACGACACTACACAAGGCAGATTCAACGGTGAAGTTGAAGTTCATGACGGATTCTTCAAAGTTAACGGCAAAGAAGTTAAAGTTCTTGCCAACCGCAACCCTGAAGAATTGCCATGGGGCGAGCTCGGCGTTGATATCGTTCTTGAGTGTACAGGTTTCTTCACTACTAAAGAAAAAGCTGAACTTCACCTCAAAGGCGGCGCTAAAAAAGTGGTTATCTCCGCTCCAGCTACCGGCGACATGAAGACGATCGTATATAACGTTAACCATGAGACTCTTGATGGTTCCGAAACTGTAATCTCTGGCGCATCTTGCACAACCAACTGCTTGGCTCCAATGGCTAAGACACTGAATGACAAATTCGGTATCGTTGAAGGCTTGATGACTACAATCCACGCTTACACAGGTGACCAAAACACACTTGATGCTCCGCATGCAAAAGGTGACTTCAGACGTGCCCGTGCTGCTGCTGAGAACATCATCCCTAACACTACAGGTGCTGCTAAAGCAATCGGTCTGGTTATTCCAGAACTGCAAGGCAAACTTGACGGTGCCGCACAACGCGTTCCAGTACCAACTGGTTCCCTGACTGAGCTGGTAACTGTTCTTGAGAAGAAAGTTACTGTAGACGAAGTTAACGCAGCTATGAAAGCAGCTTCCGATCCTGAAACTTACGGATACACTGAAGAAGAGCTTGTATCTTCCGATATCGTAGGTATCACTTACGGTTCCCTGTTCGATGCAACTCAGACTAAAGTTCTGTCCGTTGGCGACAAGCAGTTGGTTAAAACTGTAGCTTGGTACGACAACGAAATGTCTTACACAGCTCAATTGGTTCGTACTCTTGAGTACTTTGCTAAGAAAGCTCAATAAGACCGGACAAATCCAAATTTAATTCCAAAGAGGAGCAACCTGAACTTAAGGACTCCTCTTTGGTTCATGCTGAATAACCCATACTTATACAAATGATAAATATATAGAGATAACCATGCTTAAGAGAACCTTGTACCAAATGCACATGAACGGATATACAGCAAAGATTATTTAGGAGGAACGTGGAGATGACCAAGAAAAGTGTACGTGACGTCGAAGTAAATGGAAAACGCGTGTTTGTGCGTGTGGATTTCAATGTGCCGCTCGAGAACGGCAAGATTACAGATGATACCCGCATTCGGGAGACACTTCCAACCATTAAGTACCTGATCGAGAATGGGGCAAAAGTGATTCTGGCGAGCCACCTTGGACGTCCTAAGGGTGAGTTCGTGGATTCCCTTCGTCTGACACCAGCTGCAGAGCGCTTGTCCGAGCTGCTTGGCAAACCGGTAGCCAAAGCGGATGAGGCTGTAGGCGAAGCAGTTAAAGCTAAAGTTGATGCTTTGAACAATGGCGATGTTCTTGTGCTTGAGAACGTCCGCTTTTACCCAGGTGAAGAGAAGAACGATCCTGAGCTTGCAAAACAATTTGCGGAGCTTGCCGATCTATTCGTGAATGACGCATTTGGCGCGGCCCACCGTGCCCATGCTTCGACCGAAGGTATCGCTCACTTGATCCCTGCCGTTTCCGGTCTGCTGATGGAGAAAGAGCTGTCCGTTCTGGGCAAAGCACTTTCCAACCCTGAACGTCCTTTCACTGCAATCATTGGCGGTTCTAAAGTGAAAGACAAAATCGATGTTATTGACAACCTGTTGACTCTTGCAGACAACGTTCTGATCGGTGGCGGTCTGTCCTATACGTTCTTCAAAGCCCAAGGCTATGAAGTAGGACAATCCCTGCTGGATAAAGAGAAGCTGGACGTGGCTCTGGGCTTCATCGAAAAAGCGAAGAAGCTTGGCAAGAACTTCTTGCTTCCGGTTGACGTGGTCATCTCCGATGACTTCAGTGCCGATGCGAACACTGATATTGTAGGTATCGACGGTATTCCTTCCGATTGGGAAGGCGTGGATATCGGACCGAAGACCCGCGAGCTGTATGCGGATGTAATCAAGAACTCCAAGCTGGTTGTATGGAACGGACCTATGGGCGTATTCGAAATCGAACCATTCGCTGGCGGTACGCGTGCGGTAGCTGAAGCTTGTGCGGAGACCGAAGCTTACACCATTATCGGTGGCGGTGACTCTGCAGCGGCAGCTGAGAAGTTCCACCTGGCTGACAAAATGAACCACATCTCTACTGGCGGCGGCGCCTCCCTCGAGTTCATGGAAGGTAAGAAGCTTCCAGGCGTTGAAGCCTTGAACGATAAGTAAAACTGAAATACCAGACAAGGAGTGAGCCTTTTGAGAACACCGATCATTGCAGGGAACTGGAAAATGTTTAAAACCGTTTCCGAAACAAAAGCATTCTTTGCGGACGTTAAAGGCAAAGCGGAAGTAGAAGGCGTAGAGAGCGTAATCTGCGCTCCATTCACCAACCTTCCGGCTTTGGTGGAAGCGGCAAAGGGAACCTCGATTAAAATCGGCGCCCAGAACCTGCATTTCGAAGATGAAGGTGCCTTCACCGGTGAAATCAGCGGAGCAATGCTGAAAGAACTTGGCGTGGATTATGTCATTATTGGGCATTCCGAGCGCCGGGCTTACTTCGGTGAGACTGATGAAATCGTCAATAAGAAGGTGCATGCTGCATTCAAACACGGCATTACACCGATCCCATGTGTGGGTGAGAAGCTGGAAGAGCGTGAAGCTGGCCAGACTAAAGATGTGGTTAAGGTTCAGACTGAAGCCGCTCTTAAAGGCCTTTCCGCTGAGCAAGCGGCACAGGTTGTTATTGCTTATGAGCCGATCTGGGCGATTGGGACAGGAAAGTCTTCCACCGCACAAGATGCGAATGAAGTCATCTCCTTCATTCGTTCGATTGTAACGGATCTGTACAACACAGATGTAGCATCCAAAATCCGCATTCAATACGGCGGCAGCGTGAAGCCTGAGAATGTGAAGGAATATCTGGGACAAAGCGATATCGATGGAGCGCTCGTAGGCGGTGCAAGCTTGCAGCCTGCTTCTTATATCGCACTTGTCGAGGGGGCAAAGTAAGATGTCAGCACCAAGACCTGTAGCACTGATCATCATGGACGGTTTCGGACTTCGCGGTACGGAAGAAGGCAACGCGGTTGCCCAGGCGAAGAAACCGAATTACGACAGATACCTTAAGATGTACCCGAACACCACGCTTACAGCATGTGGGGAAGCGGTAGGCCTGCCTGCCGGGCAAATGGGGAACTCTGAGGTAGGACACCTTAACATCGGTGCCGGCCGGATCGTCTATCAGGACCTTACCCGGATTGACAAATCGATCCGCGAGGGTGAGTTCTTTACGAACCCAACGCTGGTTGAGGCTGTGCGCAGTGCCAAGACAAACGGCAAGAAGCTTCATCTTTATGGGCTTCTGTCCGATGGCGGCGTACACAGTCATATTGACCATTTGTTTGCTATGCTGGACCTAGCGAAGAAGGAAGATATGCACGAAGTGTATATCCATGCTTTCCTGGATGGCCGCGATGTGGCCCCAGACAGTGCAAAGGGCTTCCTTCAGAAGCTGGTGGCTAAGATTGAAGAAGTGGGCGTTGGACGGATCGCAACCGTTCAAGGACGCTATTATGCCATGGACCGCGACAAGCGTTGGGAGCGGGTGGAGAAGTCCTACCGTGCCATCGTCTATGGAGACGGACCAAAATATACGGATCCAATTCAGGCAGTTACGGAATCCTATGAGAAGTCGGTTTATGACGAGTTCGTTGAGCCGACAGTAATCGTAGACGGTTCCGGTAACCCCGTAGGACTGGTTGAGTCGGGAGACTCCGTAGTCTTCTTGAACTTCCGTCCTGACCGTGCAATTCAGCTGTCCCAAGTGTTCACCAACACGGACTTCCGCGGTTTCGACCGTGGTCCTAAGTTCCCGGTTGGACTGCACTTCGTATGCTTGACACTGTTTAGCGAGACTGTTGGAGGCTTTGTAGCCTATGAGCCGAAGAATCTCGACAACACACTGGGTGAGGTTCTCGTTCAGCAGGGCAAGACCCAGCTGCGGATTGCCGAAACCGAGAAGTATCCGCACGTAACCTTCTTCTTCAGCGGTGGACGGGATGTTCAGCTTGAAGGGGAGACTCGCGTTCTGATCAACTCCCCTAAGGTGGCAACGTATGACCTGAAGCCGGAGATGAGCGCTTACGAGGTTGCGGAAGCGGCAGTGAAGGAGATTGAGTCGGACAAACACGACGCGATTATCCTGAACTTTGCCAACCCGGATATGGTAGGCCACTCCGGTATGCTTGAACCGACGATCAAAGCGGTTGAAGTGACCGATGAGTGTGTCGGTAAAGTCGTGGATGCTGTACTGGCTAAAGGCGGGGTCACTATTATTATTGCTGACCACGGTAACGCCGACATGGTATTTGATGAGCAAGGCCGTCCGTTCACTGCACATACCACAAATCCGGTACCGTTCATTGTGACGTCCGAAGACGTGATTCTGCGTGAGAGCGGCATTCTGGCCGATGTGGCCCCTACCATCCTGGATCTGATGGGACTTCCGCAGCCTGCGGAAATGACCGGACAATCCATGATTGCCAGCCGTAAATCGAAATAACATTTTAAATAAAAAGGAGACTTTAACATGACTATTATTTCTGACGTATATGCACGCGAAGTCCTTGACTCCCGCGGTAACCCTACAGTTGAAGTTGAAGTATATCTGGAATCCGGCGCTATTGGCCGTGCGATCGTGCCATCCGGCGCATCCACAGGCGCACACGAAGCTGTTGAGCTTCGCGATGGCGACAAATCCCGTTACCTCGGTAAAGGCGTTCTGAAAGCTGTTGAGAACGTGAACGAAATCATAGCTCCAGAAGTTATCGGTATGGACGCGCTTGATCAACTGGGTATCGACAAATTGATGATCAACCTGGATGGCACGCCGAACAAAGGCAAGCTGGGCGCTAACGCGATTCTGGCTGTGTCCATGGCGGTTGCCCGCGCTGCTGCTGATGCTCTTGATCTGCCGCTGTATGTATACCTTGGCGGATTCAACGCAAAACAACTTCCAGTTCCAATGATGAACATCGTTAACGGTGGCGCACATGCCGACAACAACGTTGACGTACAAGAGTTCATGATTCTTCCTGTAGGCGCTCCTTCCTTTAAGGAAGCTCTTCGTACAGGTGCAGAAATCTTCCACAGCCTGAAGTCCGTACTGGGCAGCAAAGGCCTGAGCACTGCAGTAGGTGACGAGGGTGGATTCGCTCCTAACTTTGGTTCCAACGAGGAAGCTTTGACTACAATCATCGAAGCTATCGAAAAAGCCGGCTACAAACCAGGTGTAGACGTATTCCTGGGTATGGACGTAGCTTCCACAGAGTTCTACAAGAACGGTAAATATGAGCTTGAAGGCGAAGGCAAATCTTACACTTCCGCTGAGTTCGTAGACCTTCTGGCTTCTTGGGTAGACAAATACCCAATCATCACCATCGAAGATGGCTGCTCCGAAGACGATTGGGAAGGTTGGAAGCTGCTCACTCAGAAACTGGGCGACAAAATCCAATTGGTTGGTGACGACTTGTTCGTAACTAACACTGAGCGTCTGGCTAAAGGTATCGAAGAGAACATCGGTAACTCCATCCTGATCAAAGTAAACCAAATCGGTACTTTGACAGAAACTTTCGATGCCATCGAGCTTGCTAAACGCAACGGATATACTGCTGTAATCTCCCACCGTTCCGGTGAGTCCGAAGACAGCACAATTGCGGATATCGCGGTTGCAACGAATGCTGGCCAAATCAAAACAGGTGCACCTTCCCGTACAGACCGTATTGCGAAGTACAACCAATTGCTCCGCATTGAAGATCAGTTGAATGAGCTTGCTCAATACAACGGTCTGAAATCCTTCTACAACTTGAAAAACATATAAGAAACGGACCATTCCGTTTCTGACATAGCTTAGAGACCTCAGAGGTGCCCGAATGGGTGCGCAGCTGGGGTCTCTTTGTCTATACGGCTCCAACCTTTGAGCTTTGAATGCAAACCTCGAGGGTATGAGTGATAATGAAGATTAGAGATTAACCAAAATAAGAAAATATGTAGAGAGAAAAATGAAAATGTAAGGAGGCATATCGATGAAACACATCTTCAAGCTTGAAGGTACATGGAATGGCGGCCGCAACAGTGAGGGAACGATTGAGGCGGGGAATTTGAAGACTCGGATATCCATCCCGGAAGGAATGGGAGGGCCGGGTGTAGGGACCAATCCCGATGAAATGCTGCTCGGAGCTGCGGCCACTTGTTACCTGATCACGTTGGCTGCGGTGCTGGAGCGGTCGGGCATAGAGACCGTCAGCCTGACGCAGGCCTCGGAGGCGGTGGTGGACGTCACGAACAATATTTTCACATATGAAAAGATCATTCACAGACCTCAGATAGTTCTTAAGGCAGGTAGTGGGGAAGAGGAGTTACGTAAAGCCCGTCTGCTGGCGGAGAAAGCTGAAGGCTCCTGTATGATTTCTAGAGCGGTAGCTGGGAATGTGGAGTTGCAGACAGAACCGGTGATCTTGGTGGCTGAATGACGGAAGGATGATCGGCTTGGATGTATATTGTTTTCGCAGGTAAGCTATGGTACACTATAAATGCTGTTTATGTGTACATATTGGCCTCCCTGGTTTCCTTTATCTGGGAATGGGGAGGTTCTCATAGATGGTGATCACGCTTAGGAGGTGGATTGAATGGATATCTTATTGAAAGTGCTGCTCATTATTTTCTCTATCGGTCTGATTGCGGTTGTTCTTCTGCAAAAGGGAAAGAGCGCGGGTCTTTCCGGTGCCATCTCCGGGGGCGCTGAACACCTGTTTGGTAAAGCTAAGGCTCGCGGAATGGAGCTTGTTCTTGAGCGTCTGACCATAGTCATGGCTGCAGGTTTCTTTATCCTGTCGATTGCAGTAGCCGTCATTCTTAAATAGTAGAACATGTGTAACAGAGCCTTCGTTTTCCAGTGAAAACGGGGGCTTTTTTTGTGCGTATGAAGCTTGGTTGGGTAATGATAAATAACATGCCTGGTATGAAGCGGCCGAAGCAGACACCGTTTTACACGGAAACGGATGCAGTCGGTTGATTTCGTGTATACTAGGGTATATACAAGAAGGGTAATTCAGGAAGATTACGACAGCTTGTGTACAAGCCATCCCGAGGTGAAACGATGATAACGGAATCAGATTTACTTAATTTTATGCGGGAGACCGCCTATAAACCCATGACATATCAAGAGCTTGAGAAGCATTTTGGCATCAGCAACGCGGCTGATTTCAAGGAGTTCCTGAAGCTTCTTAACCATCTTGAGGAAGAGGGCAAAATCATACTGACCGAGACGAACCGCTACGGGGTTCCTGAGCGGATGAGCCTGCTGCGTGGGCGCCTGCAGGTGCATGCCAAAGGCTTTGCTTTTCTGATTCCTGAGAACCGGGAGCATCCGGATGTCTATATCCATGCCAACGATCTGAAGAGTGCCATGAATGGAGATATTGTTCTTGGCCGGGTAACATCAAAGAGCAGTGGCGGCGGCAAGCTTGAGGGTGAGGTCGTGCGGATTGTACAGCGGGCCGTAACCCAAGTTGTCGGTGTGTTTCAAAATAACGAGGTATATGGCTTTGTTATTGCTGACGATAAGCGGATTAACAAAGATATCTTTATCCCTAAGGGTGCTTTCAACGGCGCGGCAGATGGGGAGAAGGTTGTGGTGCGCATTGTGCGCTATCCGGAAGGCCGCTCGGCAGCGGAAGGGGAGGTTATCGAAATTCTCGGTCACAAGGATGATCCGGGAGTAGATATTCTCTCGATTATCCGCAAGCATCAGCTTCCGGAGTCGTTCCCGGAAGAGGTGCTGGCTGAGGCGCTGGATGCCCCGGATACGATAGAAGAAGAGGAAATTCGCAAGCAGAACCGGCGGGACCTGCGGGACAAGATTATTGTCACCATTGACGGCGAAGATGCTAAGGATCTGGACGATGCGGTCAATGTGGAGCGGCTGCCTAACGGCAACTTCCGTCTGGGCGTTCATATTGCTGACGTAGGTTATTATGTGCGGGAGAACTCCAAGCTCGATCAGGAAGCGTATAACCGCGGCTGCAGTGTGTATTTGGTGGACCGGGTTATTCCGATGCTGCCGCATCGGTTGTCTAACGGGATCTGCAGCTTGAACCCGAAGGTGGATCGGTTCACACTGAGCTGTGAGATGGAGTTCAATGAACAGATGAAGGTTGTGAAGCATGATATCTTCACGAGTGTGATTCGTACGAAAGAGCGGATGACCTATACCAACGTGCGCAAAATCCTTCAGGACGAGGACCCGGAAGTGACTGAGCGCTACAGCGATCTGGTACAGAACTTCAAGGACATGCAGGAGTTGGCCTTAAAGCTGCGGGACAACCGGATACGGCGCGGAGCGGTAGACTTCGACTTCGAGGAGTCAAAGGTGATCGTGGATGAGAACGGCAAGGCCGTGGATATTATCAAGCGGGAGCGTTCCATTGCCGAGCAGATTATTGAGGAGTTCATGCTGGCTGCGAATGAGACCGTAGCCGAGCATTTCCACTGGCTCAAGGTTCCGTTCCTCTACCGGATTCATGAAGACCCGGATCAGGAGAAGCTGATGAACTTTATGGCTTTCATCGCCAACTTCGGATACTCGGTTAAGGGGAAAGGCAACAAGGTACATCCGCGTGCCCTACAGACGCTGCTGGAAGACATCAAGGGCACGAAGGAGCAGACGGTCATCAGTACGATGATGCTGCGTTCCATGAAGCAGGCAAAATATGACTCGGAGAGCACGGGTCACTTCGGCCTGGCGGCTGAGTATTACTCGCACTTCACTTCGCCAATCCGCCGGTATCCCGATCTGGTGATCCACCGGATCATCCGGGAGGTAATTGAGGGCGGCGGAGCGCTCACAGAAGCGCGTCAGGAGTATTTGGCGAGCCGGATGCCGGATATTGCCCAGCAGTCTTCGGAGCGGGAGCGTGTGGCCGTAGAGGCCGAGCGTGATACCGAAGCGCTGAAGAAGGCTGAGTACATGCTTGATAAGGTCGGAGAAGAATTCCCGGGCATCATCAGCAGTGTGACAAGCTTTGGCATGTTCATCGAGCTGGAGAATACGGTGGAAGGCCTGATCCGCCTCAGCGCAATGACAGATGACTATTACAACTTCCACGAGCAGCACATGGCTCTGATCGGCGAGCGCACCTCCAAGATCTATCGCATCGGCGACGAGGTGAAGATCCGAGTCGTGCGGGTGAACATGGACGACCATACGATCGACTTCGAGATGGTCGATATGAAGCCGCGCCGGCGCGAGGGTGGAGCGCGCGGCGAGGGCTTTGGCGCCGGCCGCGGAGGCAAGGCCGGCGACAGGGAAGACCGCGGCGGCTTCGCAGGCCGCGGGGGCAAGGGCCGCGGCAAGGATAAACGCCGCGGCGGTAAGGGCGGCCCCGGCGAGAGCTTCGCTGCCGGGGATAACGCCGGCGCCGGGCGCAGCAAGCGCCGCGGCGGGGATGCGGCTTCNGCTCCGGGAAGGGCGGCTACAGCGGCGGCAGCCCGTCTGCGGGAGCGACGGGCGGTGGCGCAGGCTCGCGGCGGAAGCATGCGACCGCGAGCGGGATTTTCAGCCCCGGCGGCAGTGAAGCCGGGGGCGAGGGCGAAACGCCTAAGCGCAAGAAGCGCAAGGGCGGCAAGAAAGGCGGCAGCGGCAAGAGTAAGGGCGCTGCCAACAACGCGACAGCCGCTTTTGTGAGGAAGAAAAAGAAATAAGCATCATGAACCGCCAAGATTGTATTGTCCACAATATACAGACAATACCTTGGCGGTTTTTTTATAGATCATTGCAGCTGTACATAGTGTATATAGATTAAAGGTTGACGGAGGTTTAATTGATTGGGTCTTATTCGTTTTTATTTATAGTTAAAAGGAGTATTTTATAATCAGGATTACGGTGGAATTAACTCCCATAGATAAAGCATATATAATTAAGAACATATATCCCTTATTCCTGTATGATTTATCCGGTCATTACGGTAATCATCCGAATCGCTATGGCATTTATGAAGATAGTGATCAGATCAAGACATTAAGTGATCAATATGATATCCAGAATATATGGTGGGAAAAGCCCAACGTGTTATTTCCTTTCTTAATTTGGGTGGATGATATACCAGCAGGCTTTATTTTAATCGCTACGCCGCCCCATTGTAATAAGGGGACTGATTATTTTGTGAATGAATTCTTCTTGCTTCAGTCGTTTAGGGCAGGGGAATAGCCGAAAAAGCGGCGGTAGCGTGTTTGAGCAATTTAAAGAGAAATGAGAGCTGTTTACGAATCCTACTGAGAAGAATGTAGTAGGGCAGAAATTCTGGAGGAAAACGATATCGAACTATTGTAAGGGTGATTATGTGGAGGAATATGGGGACACTTTTGATGGTTATAAACTCATTTTTCGATTTGATAATACAGAGAGATAGTTCTGCCAGAAGGATGAGGGTACCAGGATGCCCGATGTAAGATAGATGTTGAATGCGCTTGATTTAGACGGGGGAGATTTGATACAATAATTTAACCTGCATGAATTACTTTAGGCTTCTGACATAAGTAACATGTTTAAGGCCTAAGGGATTCATAGAACGTTTGAAGGAGTGAGAACATGGGTAGTAAGAAAAGTGACGGGAAAGTTCTAGCCCAGAACAAGAAGGCTTCCCATGACTACTTCATCGAGGATACGTTTGAAGCGGGCATGGTGCTGACCGGGACGGAGATTAAATCGCTCCGTATGGCGCGGGCGAACATTGGGGATGCTTTTGCGACCATCCGGAACGGTGAGATTCACATCCACAACATGCATATCAGTCCGTTCGAGCAGGGCAACCGCAGTAACCCGGAAGACCCGACACGTACGCGCAAGCTGCTAATGCACAAAGCGCAGATTCATAAGCTGCTCGGCTTGTCGAAGCAGGAGGGTTATGCGATTGTGCCACTGAAGGTGTATATCCGCAACGGTTATGCGAAGCTGCTGATCGGCCTTGGCAAAGGGAAGAAGCAGTATGACAAGCGCGATACGGCCGCGAAGCGGGATGCTCAGCGTGATATCCAGCGTGCGCTGCGGGAGAAGCAGAAGATCGCGAGGTAGCTTCTTTTGCCGGGATAGGACTTGGAATTTAGTTGGCGGAGTACCTTTGGTTGGTTTAGTTTCCGGGAAATGCCTCCGTTTGGTGAGGCTGTGAGCTTTTCCAACAAGTCCATAAGCATTTAGGCATTATGTTATGCTATACTAATTGATGTACCAAGGATTACAGCACTTGTGCTCGCTAATCCGTTAATCCATTTCGGCTTAACTTGAGACTGCTTGTAAGCAGGACTTCATTCATGCCGAAGAAACACCCTTTTCTTATTGAGGGGGCGTTTATGGATTCGACGGGGGTAGTTCGAGCATGGGTAGCGGGTAGTGGGGACGCGTCCGCTTCATCAACGCTAAAGCCAATTAAACGGCAAACAAAACAACAACTTAGCTTTCGCAGCTTAATAACCTGCGTGCTAGCTCTACCCCTGCATCGCCCATGTGCCGGGAATAGGGCCCAACTTTAGTGGGATACGCTGTCACATCTCCGCCTGGGGTGTGCTGAAGAAGACAATCAGGCTGACCTTTCTGGAAGCCGGTTACGGGGCGTCTAGATCGGTGACATCAAAACTGTGACTACACCCGTAGACACCTATGTGGCGTTGCCTTCGGACAGGGGTTCGACTCCCCTCGCCTCCATATGAAGTAATAAAAAAAGCGACCGATAAAGGTCGCTTTTTTGCATTTTATGATTTGGGGATCGTGATGCAGTGGGCTTCAATGATGGCAGCTGTTTGTTGACGGTCGAATTGATGGTTGACCATATCCACTGCAAAGTTCTCGGCTTTCTTTGGATCCATCTTGAAGTGCAGGCCATTATAGCGTAGGAAGACAACCAGTGCTGTAAAAGCAGTTCGTTTATTTGCGTTGTGGAAAGGGTGATTTTGGCCAAGGGATTCAAACAAAGCAGCGGCTTTCTCGAAAATAGTAGGATAAGCATCTTCGCCAAAGGCAGAAGATTGAGGTCGATGGACAGCCGATTCGAGTAATCCAGGTTCTTTGATTCCAATATGTTCCCCCGGACTATATCGTTGTATCATGGCTACATTGATTGCTATTACTTCTTGGACGGATAAATAGCGGATGGATGTCATCTGTCTTTAAGTCCTCGAAGTGTTTGATCGTATTCTTCAATGACATCCGTCAAAGTATCCATGAAGTCCGCACTTATTCCTTCAGGTAAGGAGACCTTTGTTGACTTCTTAATAATGATTTCTCCTGTGGCTGGACTAACATCAATGCTGACTGTGTCGCCTTGATCCAGCCCAATCTGCTTCAAAGCATCAGTCATGGTTATACCGAGGCTGTTGCCAAACTTGGTCACTTTTCGTTCCATCTCAACCATCCTATTCATTAGATTTCCTCCTTTTCATCTTATTCAATTGTTATAACAATTATACAGTTATGGAATTGTAATTTAAACTATAGAGTTGAAGTTTGAACTATTTAATCCAGGTAGATATGAAAAGTGGGGATATCATCTTTATGCCAGTCGGCAGCAGTGACTGCTTCATCGTAGACACCTATGTGGCGTTGCCTTCGGACAGGGGTTTGACTCCCCTCGCCTCCATATTTAAAAACCCGCTCATTGAGCGGGTTTTTGCCTTTTAAAGAGTGAACTTTCAGACTAAATGTAGAGATTAGATATTTGGAGGACAAAGTAAGGCTTCTTTCCTCTTGCATGCCAAGAGGCCGACCCTTGTTCTTCTTCAGTTTGACCGAATTATCTCGGCAACTCGTTTTTGGATTAACTTATTTCAATTTTCCTGCACGGATGTCGTCGGTCATCCCTTTATAAGGCGCTTTGGAAATTAGTTCTTGATTGTCCATGCCGGCGTTTTCCAAAAATGTGATATCAGCAAATTCAGGCACAACATATTTTGGATAAGTTTCATATTTTTCGCGCGATTCTTTCATTAATTCGAGATGATCATTTTGATAACAAACTGTAATTTCTGGATGTTCATGAACCCATTTTGGGAAAAAGATAACACCGTGCATTCGTTTTTCATTTGGCATAAAGTTCAGGGATACGTCGGTCCCTGTTGGCTCGGTCCAGGATACTTTATAAACGCCTTCTGTTAGTTTTACAATATCAACTTCCTGGTCGCGCACCCAACGGCCCCCAACCATGCCGCTATGGATACGATAATCAATGGTATGGTCATTCTTGATGTAGATTTCGTATTCCCAACCATTTTCATAAGTATAAATCATATGACTTCCAACAAAGTCTTTTAAAGCTTCTTTCGGCTGCATATGGATTTCTCCTTATTTAAATAACTGCCTGCTTGAACGGTTTTATTTCATATCCCGCCAGTTTTGGATATTGTTCTCCCAAATATATTTATATTTTCCGATAATATCTCTTGCTGTTTTTGGTTTTTGTCCAGTCAAAGTTTCAATGGCATCGGAATGTACATTTAAAAGCCCTTCTTTAATGCTGGCATCGGTTGTCACAAGATCATCGCCGCAGAATGGAACAGGCGAGCGGGAGAAATCTCCGGTAATTTCTCTGGGAATGTGCAGTTTCTCCAGATGTTCATAATATTGCTCCGCATTCACAGGAATATACTCCAGGTCTCTACCGGAAACTTCTTTAATGAGGTTGCACAAATCCCTTACGGAAACAGACTCTGATCCTACGATATTATAAGCCTCGTTGTCTTTGGCCTTTCCGAGCAATGCTGCGGCTGCGGCTCTTGCGCAATCATCTTTGTGAACTAAAGTAGCCCGTTCTTCGCCGGCGGTGCTCAACCATTTATTGTCTGACATTAGTGCCAACATCGTATACATAGTCAGATAGTTTTCTAAATATAAGTTGTTTCTCATTGCGTTGTAGGTAATACCTGTTGACTTTAAGTAGTTTTCAGTTGCTGTATGGTCTGGAGTAACAAATACGTGAGCGTAATTAGGATCTGTTGCACCGATAAATGAACTATACGTGATGTGGGAGATTCCTGCTTTGATTGCCGTATCAATCGCATTTTTGTGTTGTTGGACTCTTCTGCCTACTTCAAGGCCAGAGACAATATAGATGCGGTCACCATCTTTGAAAGCCCGTTCCATGGATGGAATGTCATCATAATTGATTTCAAAGATTTTGACTCCGGCATTTTCCCAACGTTGAACCGTATCTTTGGGAATTCTGTCTTTCTTCATACATGTGAAGGTTAAATTGTGACCATCTACTTCTGCGAGAACTGTTTCTGCCACACGGCTTGCTAGTTGACCATCTACACCTGTTACAATATAACGCATGTCTATTCCTTCTTCCTTAGTGATAACTTTCACAAGGAAAGAATAGCATAGGTTGACACTAGTGTGAAATTACCCTATGTTATGATTTATAAAAAGGATTTATTACTAAAAAGGGTGTTTCAAATGAATATTCAGCAATTAAGGTGTTTTGTTTCTCTTGCTGAGACACTGAATTTTTCAACAACGGCTGAGAAATTAAATTTGACACAACCTGCTGTAAGCCACAACATCAAAAGTTTAGAAAATGAGTTGGGAATCATTTTATTTGTTCGCAACAAAAGGACTGTTCATTTGACTCTAGCCGGCAATAGCTTTTACGAGGATATGGAAGGACTTCTATTTAGGTTAGACCAATCCATCAAGAAAGCAAAACGGCTTTCGGAAAAATATGAAAGCACCCTGGTTATCGGATACACGGAGACTGTTTTTGAGAAGAAGGTCTTGCCGGACATTATTAGGAGATTTAAGGAAAAATACCCGCAGATTCAAATTCAGTTGAAAAAATCTAATCTGACTAGGGAGAAAGAAGATTTATTAAACCAAAAGTTTGATATCATATTTACTTCGGAAGATAATTTGGGGAAAGACATAGATTTTTGTTTTTATCCGGTGCTTCAAGGGACCTATGTTTGTGTGCTGCCCAAAAATCACCCTTTCGCAAATGAAAGTGAGCTGGATATCGAGCAATTAAATCATCAATCGATCATTTTATTTGACGAGCACCAATCCCCTCCAACCCTGAAAAGGATGAACAGGAAAATTACTGAGAGTTGTCCTGATTCCATTTATACCTATGGAGACACCATAAATACAGTACATACCATGATAAAAAGTGATCTTGGCGTTTCGGTTCTGCCCGACTTTGTGATTGGAGAGGATAGCGAGATCGCCTTTGTTCCTTTAAGCTACAGTGAAGAAGTGGTTTATGGTCTTGCTTGCCTTAGAAGCGAAGAGCGTTTAGAAGTGAAACGTTGGATTTCAACTATAAAAGAGTTACTTAATTAAACCGAAATCTCAACCGGGCAATGAGGACTGTCCGGCAGCTAGGCTGTAGGATTGCAGTTCCCGGTTTTGTACAAAATCGAAAACCCTGCTGGCTTATCATTGCTGGCAGGGTCTTTTTGGCATTCGGGGACTTAATTGCAGTCATGATTGGTTTAGCTTATCCAAGGTTTTCTTTTCGAAATAATAGCTTAGATATTATATAGTTATTAAGATCAACTAGTCAGTTAGCAGGTGGTATAGATTAGGCTGGAATATAACCTAGAGGGGACGACTGGTTAACGGAGCAATGATTGCTGCATTTGAGTTTACAACAGGAGGAATATATGGTTTACACTGCTGCACTTATTTTTTTGATTACCCTTCTTCTAGTGATTTGGCAGCCTAGAGGGCTTAACATTGGATGGTCTGCGCTTGGGGGTGCTGTCCTTGCCCTTGTATGCGGGGTGGTGAGCTTTAAGGATGTCCAGGATGTCACCTTAATCGTATGGAACGCCACTTTGACCTTTGTGGCCATTATATTAATCTCGCTGATTCTAGAAGAGATTGGCTTCTTCGAGTGGGCTGCGCTTCACATGGCACGAGCCGCCAAGGGAAATGGAATAAGAATGTTTATCTACGTGATCGTTCTAGGAGCGGTGGTAGCTGCATTATTTGCCAATGATGGGGGAGCGTTAATATTAACCCCGATTGTCCTAGCTATGGTTCGGGCACTGAAGTTTGATAACCGAATGATCCTGCCTTTCATTATGGCCAGCGGATTTATTGCGGATACCACTTCACTGCCTTTCGTAATTAGCAACTTAGTTAACATTGTGTCTGCCGACTATTTTAATATTGGGTTCATAGAGTATACGGTTCGTATGTTTGTACCCAATCTGTTCTCTTTAGGGGCCAGTATTCTGGTGCTTTATTTATTATTCAGGAAGAGCATTCCAGGTAAGTATAACGTGGATGAGCTCAGAAAGCCTAAGGAAGCCATTAAAGACTTGCGTATGTTCAAATTGTCATGGGTTATTTTGGGCGTCCTTTTAGCTGCGTATTTTCTAAGCGGAATTATTTCTTTGCCTGTATCTCTTTTTGCTGGAATCGCTGCGATTGTCTTTATCTTGATGGCTAGAAATAGCGAAGCCGTCGAGCTGAAAAGTGTGATTAAGGGTGCGCCATGGAATATCGTTGTGTTTTCTGTTGGAATGTACGTTGTTGTATACGGCTTGCGAAATGTTGGCTTAACGGACCGGTTAGGGACACTTATTGAAGCCATGGCGTCTCAGGGGTTATATGCAGCTACGCTTGGTATGGGCTTCTTGTCGGCTGTGCTTTCGTCGCTAATGAACAATATGCCTACGGTAATGATTGATGCATTAGCGATTAAAGGAACACATGCGGAGGGTGCAATTCGGGAGGCCTTTGTATATGCGAACGTCATCGGCTCGGACCTTGGGCCCAAGATTACACCTATTGGTTCTTTGGCAACCTTGTTATGGCTTCATGTTTTGTCCAGTAAAGGCATTAAGATTACGTGGGGGTACTATTTCAAAATCGGCATCATTCTGACGATACCAACTCTGTTTATTGTATTAACCGGATTATATATATGGCTTCAGTTTATTTCATAACAATAAAAAACTTGTATAAGTTGAACTTAAGAATTACCCCTAGACAAGTTGTGAAATGCCTCTGGAGAAGCAGCGCGTTCGCCTTTGTGGTTATGGACCAGTTCCGCGGCGTTTGTGTGGTCAAGGGGAATATAGATGGTTCTCTTTAAAACAATTTGCCCGTCGTCACTGACACTCTGTCAGGTGATAACGGGCAATTAGTTATGCTTCTATTCATACTGCATAGTAACGACGCCAGCATATTGGGCAAGGCTTTCTTTGGTTACGTTCAACGTCTCTACGTCTGTTGTCCGTGTCCCAGCAGCTTCAAGGAATTTGTCTACCTTAGCGGAAATGATCCTTCCGAGGATTCCCAAAGCCTTCGTGCTATAATGCATTGGAATGGTTACGGTCGCTCTCAATTGACGCATCACTTGAGCGGCTTCTGGCCCATCGAGGGTCATCCTTCCTCCTACAGGTACGATGAGACTTTGCCGATATCTTTGACTTGTTCTTCGGTAAGCAGATGCCCCAGATCCCCGCAATGACAGATCGTCAGTCCGTCCATCCGGAAGCGGAAAATAATATTAGGCCCTTTTTTCTGACCGTTTACCTTATCATGGAAGGTCTTGAACCCGCTAATGCTCACATCGCCGCGGCTGTATTCTTTTGGCTCGTTCACAAGCAAGTAATCGCCTGATGCGGTGTTAACTTTATTGTGATCGCCATGATCATGCGTAACCACGACAATATCCGATTCAACCGGAACCGGCATGCGGTAGCCAAGAAACTTAAAGTAGGGATCGATGAGAATTCTCGTTCCGGCATCTGAAGTCAGCAGGAATGAAGAGTGGCCGTACCATTTAATCTGCATAATCAACATACTCCTTCAGTTAAGTTATTAGAATGATAACCGTTTGCCCTCAAGCTTCTTATACACTTTAAAATAAACCCACGCCGCATTGATCAGCAGCAGCGCTCCCGTAACTATAAACACGTACCTGCTGCCTAGCAAGGCTGCCACCTGGCCGCCTAAGATGGAACCTCCAAATACGCCTAAATACCCTGCCGACATGCTAAAACCAAACACTCTTCCCGTAATAGCAGACGGCGTAATCTTCTTGATCAAAATATTGACAGATGGGGTCAGCCCAGCCGCTGTGAGTCCTAATAGGAAACGAAGGATCATTAACTGCCAGGGACTGTTCACGTAGGCTTGCGGAATGAAGATGATTCCTGCTGTGATAAGAGAAATCAACATCACCTTATGCGCCCCGATCCGGTCAGACAGCTTTCCCAGCCTTGGAGCAGCAACGATATTTGCCAGTCCCGAGGCCGAGAACGTGATTCCCGCGATTAGAGCAACATGACTGAGATTGTGGGACAACTGGGTAATATAGACGGTGAGGATCGGCTCAACCGAATATAGCGCCACAGATAATACAAAGAAGGTCACGAATAGGGTGATCGTCAAACTCTTCTCGGGAATAAGAGTCCAGATCGCTTTGGCGCTCTGCACTTGTTTATTCTCGCGTGTGAATGTTTCCTTTACGAATAAGGCGGTTGTAATGAAGGCGATCAGCAGCAGCAGGCCTGTTATAAAAAATACATTTTGCGTACCGAAGTTTTCCTCCATGAAACCGCCAATCATGGGTCCGAGCAGGGAACCGGCAATGCCTGCTGTTGACAGGGTACCTAGTGCATAACCTGCGTGTTCCTTATCCGTCTGAGTTGCAATTAATGTCGTACAGGCTGTGCTGTACCCGGTTATTACTCCTTGCAATAATCTGAGCCCAATCAATACGTACACATGATGTGCAAAGCCCATGCAGCCGATCACGATCGCCATGCCCAGGCTTGCCCGCAATAACATAGGCTTGCGCCCGAATCTATCGGCAGCCGCACCCCAAATGGGGGAGAAGATAGCTGAGATGATGAAGGTAATGCCAAAGGCAAATCCGGAGTATCGGGCAACTGCACCTGGATCAGTCACACCAAGATGTTTGATAAAAAGCGGCAATACGGGCGCAATCTGACTCATGCCCACACCGGTTACAAATATCCCGAACCAGCAAACGATTAAATTCCTTTTCCAAATCGGCATAGAAACAAGCCTTCTTTCTGCCTTCTGTGTTACGGGGCTTCTGCCTTAACGAGTGCCTAATCGCGGTCAGCAACCGAAAGCGTATAATCTCGATCCGCCGCTTCCCGCAATGTCGATAACATGACACCGCTTGTAGCAATTCCGTTAGGAGTTTGCTCTTAATTGTGCGTGTGTTGTAAGCACTTTTTTAGTATGATAACATTAAGCGGAGACCTCTCCATTTGATATTAAACGGAGACGTCTCCGTTTGTCAAGGAGATGAACCATATCAGGGTAGGAAGTGATATATCGTGTTTAATTTAGAGCCGCCGTCTTCTCGGGCTGAACGTCGCGATGCGGCGGAGAATCGTCAACGTATATTGGATGCGGCACTTCGGCTTTTTGAACAAAATGGGGTCGAACAAGTCAGCATGAACCAAATTGCCGCGGAGGCGCAGATCGGTCCAGGAACGCTTTATCGCCGCTATCGCAATAAAAGCGAACTATGTCTCGATTTAATGAAAGAGAATATCGTTCTCCTCTTCGAAAATATCGATGCGTACTTGAAGCAATACCGGACAGATCCGCCAAGCCAGCGATTGAAAGGGCTTCTCGACTTGTTTATCCAGTTTAGGGAGAAGAAATATCAGCTGCTTGCAGGAGTTGAGGAATCCGCACCAACCAATCGATCTAGATCGCGATCGCAGAGCCCTCTATATGCCGAACTGCATCAGCTGTTGGTCGAACTATTCAACGAGATGGCAGTACCCGGACAGCCCGTGCCGAACAGCGTTTTCAAAGCGGATATGCTTCTAATGGCTTTAAGCAACGATTCTTATTCCTTTCAGAAAGACGAGCGCGGTTATTCTCCCGAGATGTTCCTGGAACAGATTTGTTTAACATTCCATTTGTAGCCGCGTGTATGCTCGTTTAATGTCCGTTAAACAGACGCTTGGCTCAAAAAAACGGCAGCCTGAACGTAGAAGTTCAAGACTGCCGCTTTTTTTATAATCCCGTTAAATCCCGCAAAACTTTTATATATTGACCTATCCGTTCCATAACGGTGAAGACGAAGCCGTCTGGCCGTTAATTGGGATACGATTCTCATGCTGTCCCTAACGGGAAGATCTCAAAAAAGCAGCATGCTATGTCCTGACATGTTGAATCTCCTGCCACTTCATCTTCAAGGCTTTCAAATCTTCTATGAAGAACCTAAGTAGATTAGGCCGTCTTCTTACTGCAAGCGGGTGATAGGTGAAGCTGATGGGCATACCCTGAAACTCATGCCAGCTGCCTCGTAATTCCTTGACACTGGCATTCTCCTCATCCGGGAATAGAGATTCCGCCACGACATTACCGAATCCAAATAATACAAGCGGCTGCTTCTGAATGAGCTGCAGCTGTAGGTGGGGGAGACACGCCGCTCTGGCCTCGGGTTTATTGTAGGCGTGCATCGGCCGGCGTTTTAGCAGATAGGTGACATAAATATCGTTCACATCTATTCCGGCTTCCCTCATGCCGAATTGGAGGGTCTCCCGGGTACCGCATAGAAAAGAATTTCCCTCCCGATCCTCCCGGGCTCCGGGATTATCCAGAATCATCATAAGTGGAGCCTTCGGATTTCCTTCTCCCCAAATGACACGATTCCGCTGCTTGGATAGTTCGCAAATTTCACAATGCTCTATGCCATGGGGCGCTTGTTCCTCCGGCAGAATTACATAGGGATGATCCATGTTCTTGTCGTGCAGCTCCTTCCTTTCACACACAATGAATCTATATAAGTTGAACTTGAGAATTACTCATAGGCAAGTTGTGAAATGATTCTGGAGAAGCTTATATAGCATGCCCAACCACAATAAAAATTTGCCTTTAAACATAGAATAGCCGATGGAAGCAAAGGCCAATATAAAACCATCTGTTATACAAGGGGCTTGGCATATGACGTATGGGGAAATTCTATTTCGTACAGCAGCATCTTTTATTGCTCTACTCGTTTTGACACGTCTGCTTGGTAAGAAACAAGTCGGACATCTAACGTTTTTCAATTATGTTACAGGGATCACCTTCGGCTCCACCACGGCGGAAATTATCGTCAACAGACACATCACGCTGCTGCAGGGAATATCCAGCCTTGTCTTATGGTCACTCTTGGCATTCATCATTGCATGGATTGGATTGCGCTCCGTCAAAGTGCGTGAGATTCTCGACGGCCAGCCTACGATTCTTGTCAAACAAGGTAAGATTCTGGAAAGGGCATTGGCTAAGCAGCACCTCAACATCGACGATTTAAGCATGCTGCTTCGGAACAAGGATATCTTCTCACCCGAAGAAGTTGAATTTGCCATCCTAGAACCTGACGGTCAACTCAGCGTGTTGAAAAAAGAAGAGCTGCTGCCCGCAACAAAAAAGGATATACAAGCAGCCACTACGCCTATTCACAGAATCCCAACTGAGCTTATTGTTGATGGTAAAATCGTAGAGAAAAATCTGATGAAGATGGGTGTCTCCGGTGCCTGGCTGGGCCAACAATTAAAGAAAGAGGGCATTCACTCTTTGGACCAAGTATTCTACGCAGAGCTCCAATTGGACGGGACGCTGTATATCGATAAGTATCAGGATTCGAACCCATAAATAGAGCTGTCCGCACTGAAGCAGCAACTCAAGTTCTCTCATGAAACTTCCCTGTTGACTTAAACCATAGTTTAAGTTTTATGATTAATCATGTCGACAATCAAAGTGTTAGAACTTGGAGGACTCCACATGAAGTATTATTCTATCGGCGAAGCTTCAGCCAAATACAATATTCCCGAATCAACCTTGCGTTATTATGAGAAAAAAGGGTTGCTGCCGCTAATCGAGCGGGATCATGCGGGCAGGCGCTTATTTTCAGAACATCAAATGGCGCTCCTTCAGGCTGTGATTTGCTTGAAGAACACACATATGCCCATAAGCCATATTCGGCAGTATATGGCATGGATCGTAGAAGGAGAGGCCACGATTGAGCTCCGGCTGGACATGATGAGAAAACATAGGCAAAGAGTTCTGGATGAGATTGCATTGTTGACCGAATACTTGCCAGGAATCGATGCAAAGATTGATCGCTATATTCAACAAATTGAGGAGGAACGACCATGAAGCTTACAGGTAATACAATCCTAATTACCGGAGGAGGCTCCGGCATCGGGCTAGCGTTTGCAGAACGGTTCATTAAAGCTGGGAATCAAGTAATTGTTTGCGGCCGACGCGAAAATGTGCTTCAACAGGCGGGGGAGAAAGTCCCCAATCTCATCACTCGTGTATGCGATTTGGAAATAGAGTCCGAGCGGGTAGCGTTGTTTGATTGGGTAACTGCGAACTATCCGGACGTAAATGTGTTGGTGAATAATGCGGGTATTCAACTGCGTTATAATGTGCTTAAAGCGAATGTGAGAGACAATTGGAGCTATTTCAGTAAGGAAATCACTACAAATCTTGAGGCTGCTTGTCACCTGTCCATGCTGTTCGCTCCTTATTTTGCGGCAAAAGAATACGCTGCGATCATGAATGTCACATCAGGGCTGGCGTTTACACCGTTTGCGATAGCTCCAATTTACTCCGCAACCAAAGCCGCACTTCATTCATTCACTATTAGCTTAAGACACCAGCTTTCCGAAACGGCTGTCGAAGTTATTGAGGTTGCTCCTCCGGCGGTAAATACGGATTTAGGTGGGGCAGGACTGCATACGCAAGGAGAACCGCTAGAGGCCTTCGCGGATGGGATTTTCAACGATTTATCTGAGGGCAAACAGGAAATCGGGTACGGTACTTCTAAGGCCCGCTTACGCATGTCCCGGGACGAGATAGACTTGTACGCAGAGAAGATGTATCAGTCAACGAAAAACCTTATTGAATGACTAGAATAATGAATGGATACTTCTTATTTCTTATTATCGATATATGAAGAACTAAGCTCGTCGTAGAAACGGCGAGCTTTTTCCCTCTACAGAGGCCAGTCTGATTGCTTTGTCTTATTCATGGCATGGATTCCTGCCTATCTCTGGCGATGGTCGCAAGAATTAATGTGTTGACAAGAGACAGCATGAAATATATTATAGACCCATAAAGTCTACAATTGTTTGTAAACTTTATTCTGCAATTTATCTAAGGGGAGGATGAAAAAAGCATTTGACTTGAGATTGGTAGCACAAATTTTTTTAGTTATATAATGGACATTAAAAATCCGTTATATCCATAAATAAATGAAGGGATGATCATAATTTTGGCAATTCAACATGCAACAGATTCTACATTTCAAGAGATGCTTCTGGCAGAAGGCGTAACCGTAGTGAATTTTTGGGCAGCTTGGTGCGGACCATGCAAAATGTTTGCTCCCGTCCTGGAGGAATTTGAAAGGGAAGCCAATGGCTCGATTCGAGTGATTAAAGTGAATGTAGATGAGAACCCGATCACGTCTGACAATTTTCAGATCATGAGCATACCGACGACCATTATATTCAGAGACGGTAACCCGATTCATAAAGCACCGGGGGTATTGCCGAAACATGTTCTAACTCAGCTAACAGCCTCTTAATAACGAGGAAATGGTGAGGCAGATTATGAAAAGAAAACCCGTAATCATTGTCGCTTCTCTAATCATCGCAAATTTTCTGGCGCAGTTAATGCAAACCATGCTGAACACGGCTTTGCCCCAAATGATGCTTGACCTTGGAATCCAGGTCAATCGGGCGCAATGGCTGATCACCGTCTATCTTCTGGTCTCGGGGATTGTTATTCCTGTGACGGGATTCCTGATCGGAAAATACTCAACGAGAGCCCTGTTTTTCGCTTCGGCTGGGGCGTTTACGACGGGGACGCTAATTGCCGGCTTCTCCGCCGACTTTGTATTGATCCTGAGTGGACGGATTATTCAGGGTATAGGCGCCGGATTGCTGGTACCGGTGTTCCTGAATACAATTATCATGGTATTCCCAAAGGAAAAACTCGGGGCAGCGATGGGGCTGGCCAGCCTCATTGTAGGACTCGCACCTGCACTGGGTCCAACGATTTCCGGCTTCGTGATTCAGAATCATTCCTGGAGAATCTTATTCTACGGAGTTGCGCCCGTTGCGATCTTGAACCTGTTTGTTGCCTATTATGGTTTGGAAAATGTCTGGGATACGCACAAAGCGAAATTGGACTGGAGGTCTATTCTCTATTCGAGTTTAGGCTTCGGCAGCCTGTTGTATGGATTTAGCATCCTTGGCGATCAGGGAAGGGGGCTTCTGCTTGCGATGGCCATCCTTCTTGTAGGGTTCGTCATGTCCTTCTTGTTTGTGAAACGTCAATTCAAACTGGCTGTCCCTTTGCTTGATTTCAACGTGTTTCGCTACTCGAGATTTACTTATGCATCGATTATAGGCGTAGTCCTATTCATAGTAATGGCCGGGGTGGAACTGCTGCTCCCCATATATGCGCAAAATGTCAGAGGGTTAATGCCTAGAGAATCGGGGCTAATGCTGCTTCCAGGCGCATTGCTTATGGGGGTGTCGGGAATAATTGCGGGTAAGATCTACGACCGTTTCGGCGGCCGCTATTTAATCCGGATCGCCTTTTTCGGGATTGCTACCGTAACAGCTTTATTAACGATAGCCTTGGCGGTTCATGCCTCCTATAAAATGCTGATTGGATTATATGCTTTACTTATGACCGGGGTCGGTTTTATGATGACCCCAATTACTGCTTTTGCCATGGCGAGCTTGCCAAGCTCAATGATGAAATACGCTTCGCCGATGACGACGGCCATACGTACATTGGGCATGTCGATGGGCGGGGCTCTGCTCATCACCATGGTGACAATTACCGCAGATTATAGCCCAGTATCTTTTCCGTTCAATATGCATGAAGGAATTCAGGCGGCATTTTGGGCATTGACCTTAGTTGCAGCGGGTGGTTTTATTCTTACTTTCTTTGTTCCGTACGCCACAGGTTCAGCGGAACCGCAAGCCATGGAGAGCCGCCAAGCGTCATAAACGTCGTAAACGTCATAAATAAAGAAGGAGTACGGCAGAGGAGGAGATCTGACGTAACTAAAATCCTCCCAAGTTGCTTAAGGCGGCAATGATTGAATCTATCTCAATGGGCCAAAGTGTTTGATTCAGAAGGTGTTTGAATCGGTGAAAGGGGCTTTTCCGGACAATGGAAAAGCCCCTTAACTTTTTTCTGAAATCAGGAGACTAGGAATTTGGGACATTATACTCTTCGAGAGCACGGACCAGCTTCCTTCTGACAGCTTCTCTTAGTTCTTCCGGCTGGATCACGACCGCTTCAGCGCCGAACGAGAAGAAATATTCAGCAAAGAATCGGATTTCTGTGGGGAAGATCTCCAACTGTAGTATGCCTGTGCCATCCTCGGAGCGATGGATTTCTCCCCAAGGGAAAATCCAGCCTTTATTTCGGAATAACTCAATCCCTTTTGCCGTCAGCTTCACTTTGACATCTACGCTTTCTTGTTTGCTGTAAAAATGAGGTCCCCAGTTCGTTAAATCCACCTCTGCAACGTCTACTGTAGGCGATACCGCTTCAACATTTGCCCAAACGGCCGACCCTATCCGGTCTACCCGGAATAATCGGAAGGCTTTTCGCAAATAGCAGTAGGCTGGGCAAAACCAATATCCCTCATGGGCGTAGATTCCGATGGGTTGAATCGTTCGTTCACTGGTCCCGTACTCGGGATTTCCATAATTGATGGTTACGGGCAACTTTCTAATGGACGCTTGGAGCAATATCTCAAGGTAGCCAGCCCGTTCTGGGCGTGTATGTGTAAAGAAGTCGATTCGATGCCGCATCTCATCGATCTGGCTTTTCACATCATCCGATAAATACCTGTAAAATTTCCGAAGTGCGGATTCTGCAGAGGCTTCGAAGGGAAGCGAACTGAAGTGCCGAAGAGCATGGGAAGCAAAGAATATGGAGAAGGCCTCATTTTCCGTAAATGAAATCGGTGGAAGGGTTCGCTCTGTAAGAACCTGGTATCCACCTCCCGCACCAACTTGAGAGTATAGAGGCACTCCCATTCCACTCAGCTCCTGCAAATCGCGCAGCATGGTTCGGGTAGACACACCAAATTCTTCAGCAAGCTCTTTGACGGTGAATCTCCGCTTCCGATTTACTGCCATCATCAATTCAATCAGGCGCCTCGACTTTCCCATATATATTCACTCTCCCAAGAAATATAGTGACAAGTTTTGTCACAATTATATCATACACTAGGAATAAGCCGGATCGTTGGATGAGATTACGGTAGAGAGCGATTAAAAAAGGAGAAGGAGAATATCATATGTCTAGAGAACAACGTAGAAGTGTAGATGAAATGCTGCGCCGCCCTGAGCCCACCAAGCCACAAACTGTTGAGGAAATGCGTGCGAACTTCGCTGCCATGATGGCAGCTATGAAAGTACCTGAGGACGTGCGGACCACACCGACGACCTTGGGGAATCGGCCCGGCGTGATCGTTGACCCCGACCAGGATACCCGTCCAGGAATCATTTTATATTTCCATGGCGGCTCGTATATTATGGGCTCCCCCTACACAGCCATGTCCCTTACCGCGAATCTGGTCAGTAAGACCCGCATCCGGTCCATCTCGCTCGAGTATCGTCTGGCTCCGGAACATCCATTCCCTGCGGCTCTTGAGGATGCTCTCTCAGCCTATCGTGAGCTTCTGGACAACGGAGCCCAGGCAACGTCTATTGTGTTTGCTGGCGACTCTGCCGGTGGCGGCATCGCTGTCTCGACTTGCCTGATGGCCCGGGATGCAGGTCTGCCGATGCCAGCAGCGATAGCGGCGTTCTCGCCGGGGCTCGATAAGACGCACTCCGGAGCAAGTATGGATAGCAAGGCGGGGATCGACCCGTTCTTCACCCGTGAGAGCTTTAAAGCCACGGATGCGATGTATCTAGCTGGACAGGACCCGAATCATGAACTTTTGAGTCCTGCCAGGTTCGGTGATCTTACCGGCTTCCCACCACTCCTGCTGCAGGTTGGAACTAACGAGCTCCTTCTTGACGACTCCACTCAGTTAGCCGACCGTGCACGGGCAGCAGGCGTGGATGTAATCCTTGACGTTACCGCCGACGTCCCACATGTTTTCCAGGCGTTCACTGGCATTCTCGAAGAAGCCGATCAAGCCCTGGACCGAGCTGCGCTCTTCATTACACAGCATCTCAGATGAACATATGTGTCAAAATTGCCCGTCGTCACTGACACTAGGTCAGTTGATAACGGGCAATTTGTTTAAGCTTTATTTGGCGAAGCGGTTCGATAGTAGAAGCATGAGGAAGGAGAAAACAATCATGGACCCGGCCCATGCCCATGCTAACTGCATGCTTCCTCCGTCCATAGCTACGTATATAGCTGTCGGAATTGTCTGGGTCTTCCCAGGAATATTTCCGGCGATCATCAAGGTTGCACCAAACTCCCCGAGGCCGCGGCAAAAACCCAGGATGTACCCGGCCGTCAAGGAGCGGGCGGCCAATGGGACGGAGATGTAACGGAGGACCTGCCATTCCGTGGCTCCCATCGCTCTGGCGGAATCTTCAAGCTCATGATCGATGCTTTCGAATCCGGCTTTCATCGAACGATAAGCAAGTGGGAAGGCCACGACAACGGCAGCGATGGCAGCTGCCTCCCATGTAAAGACAAACGGGTGGCCGATTAAGTTCTCGTATATTTTGCCAATCCAGCTCTTTCGGCCAAAGCCGACCAGAAGAATAAAGCCGATTACAGTAGGCGGCAGCACGAGCGGCAATAGCAGAATTGCCTCCACGATGCTTTTGCCAAAGAATCGCGCCTTCGCCATGTACCAGGCGATGAAGACAGATAATAGGAAAACAAGCACACTTGCTGTTATTGAGATTTGAATTGAGAGATTAATAGGTTCAAAAAATGCTATCCAGTCCATAATATTTATTTTATCCTAACCAGCGTTTCTTATGGCAAAATAAATCCGAATTTTTTGAAGACTCCACTTGCCTCTTTGGATTGGAGATAGGCATAGAATGCTTTTGCTTCTTTGCTGTGCTTGCTCCCTTTTACCACACCAGCAGGATATACGATTGGCGTATGTACATTAGAGGCAATTCGAAGAGCGATCCTCACTTTTTTCGAGGTGAGCGCATCGGTTTTGTAGACAAAACCGGCATCAGCATTTCCAGTTTCAACATAGGTTAATACCTGACGTACGTCCTTCGCATAGACAAATTTGTCCTGCAGAGCGTTCCAGGTTTTGCGGGCAGTCAGCGTTTCTTTGGCATACTGTCCTGCAGGCACAGACTCTTGCCCGATGGCTATCTTGTTAATATCATTTCCTGTCAGGTCCTTCACTGTGGTGAATGTACGTTTCGAATCGATGGGAACCACCATCACCAATTCGTTGCGCAGGATCGTTTTGCTATCTGAAATTAAGTCCTCTTTAACTAAGGCATCTACTTGCTTCTTGCCAGCTGAGAAGAAAAGGTCTGCAGGAGCCCCTTGCTCAATTTGTTTCTGAAGTGTACCGGAAGACCCATAGTTGAACGTTAAATTGATATCCGGATGTTCTTTCTCATAATTTTTTTCAATTTCGCTTAGGCTGTCCTTAAGGCTGGCAGCTGCAGAGATCAGGATCTCGGTTTTGTCTTTTGCTGCAAAAGCCGGCTGAACCGGTGCAGCCATAGTTGTAAGCAAAAGGGCCAAGCTTAATACTCCATACAAAACTTTTTTCAACAAAATCTCCCCCATGTTCAAAGTTCATTACTTGTAAATGATAGTAACACAGGAAAAATTGTTTTTGTATTATTTAATGATGTTTAGATTGATTTTCAAAGTAAAATATTACACAATTCGTACAATTTTGAATATAAGTAGTTATATTTGATTATATTTAGTATATTATATACTCCTGTTCCATAACTCACTGTTTTATATTAAAGAGATGACACTGAATATATGGAAAAGAAGAGCCTTCGACCCAAATAGGGTCAAAGGCTCTGTGTGTGTTCAAAGACATAACCGGAACATGAAGAGAGACTATGAATGTTATAATTTCCGGATTACCGGTATCCACACTTCGGCCTCTGCGTCGGCCGGATTTCCGTTTAACAAGACTTCGGCAATCGGGCCTCCGCTGTATTCGTAAGGGAAGTCGCCAGTAAGTACCTCTGCGAATGCCTGGTCTTCAAGTTTGTCGAAGGCAAGGCGGGACAACCCGCCCTGACCGCTTAGGATCAGATAGTGGCTTTGGGGAAACAACACCTCTTCCGTTCCGTCTACAAGGGGCTGGGTGGTCAGGACACCGGCATAGTAGAACGTACCGTTATCCTTCGCGGCTACTACCCCATATCCATATTTGCTCTCTGCTAGGGGGTGAAGCAGGGCCAGCTTACCGCTTTGAATGGCAGATATGAAGAACTCGGTCTTGGGAGCTGAATAATTATCGGCATGAATGACAGCCTCTTCATTCAGCAGGGCTGGAAATCCAATGAAACGAAATGCGTCCTTCTCTTCTACTCTGTAATTGCTCACCTTGATGATTCCTCCTTGTTAGGTTGGTTTTCAATTGTCCAACAGTTTTAAATCGAGTCTGCTGATGCGTTTGGAATCGGAGATCAGGTCGATTTCGGCGATCTTTCCCTGCCGTATGGCATATTGGAGTACGTACTGCAGCCGCCCTCCAGGGGCTACGATTACCCCGACGGAGCCGTTTACCAGAGCAGGCTGTGAAGCCTGGATCCGTCCGGCCACCTGCTGGGCCAGATGCTGCGCCCCATGAGTGACGCGCAATCCTCCACCCTGACGGTCGTCCCGGAGCACGACATCCGGGTCGAGTACAGCCAGCAACCGGTCAAAGTCGGCATCCCGAGCCGCAGCGAGGAAGGCTTCGATCAGCTCGCGTTGGTAAGCCAGCGCGGGCTTGTCTTCTTCCGGGCTGTCTCCTCTCACCCGGCGGCGTGCACGGCTGGCCAGCTGCCTGGCGGCCGCCTCGGATTTGCCAAGGATAGAGGCAATTTCGGTGAAGGGGATGGCGAAGATGTCGTGCAGGACAAAAGTGACACGTTCAGACGGATTCAGATTGCCCAGCACAACAAGCATTGCGAGTCCGACCGAATCCGCCAGCAGAACCTCTTGTTCGGGATCACTGTCTGGATGATTCATGAAGGAATGGGACGATTGGACTTCCACAGGCTCCTCACGCCGCGATTTGCGTGTCCGAAGCATGTCGAGGCAGATCCGGGAGACCACGGTGGTCAGCCAACCGCCCAGATTCTCTATAGCTCTGGAATCCGACAGGCTAAGCCGCAGCCAAGCTTCCTGAACCGCATCCTCTGCCTCGCTCCAGGACCCCAGCATCCGATAGGCTACCGCGAGAAGGTGCTTGCGGTTCCCCTCAAATTGTTTCGCTATATGCTCCTGTGCGTTCATCTTTCCGCTTCCTTTTCACTTTAATGTTGTATTCATTAGTTTGACGAATGGCAATTCGATTATGTGACAGGCTTTTATTTATACCAGACCTGAAGGGGAGATTATGGAGTAGTTCTGAATGCTCGGGATGATTTTAAAGACCGGATCGAGAAGTTTTTGAAAAGAGGGGGGAGGGTCTCTTAGGATCTTTCTAGGGGGATCAGAAAACTGCAGAGAAAGACGGTATGGATGAAGATTATAAATGGATCGGCACCTGCACTAAGGGGAGTTATATACGTCCCATCGGCAAGTCATCCGCAACTGATCCCCTTGCAGCTCTGCGGTTAATGTTCCCCCCATCTTGTTCATCAGACTTTTGGCGATGGAGAGACCTAGTCCCGACGTCTGGGCGGATCGGGCGCGATCTGCGGTATAGAACCGGTCGAACAGAAGGCTGACATCGCTCCCGGCCAGTTCCTTCGCCTCGTTGACAATTATCAATGAGACGGAACCCCCCTGCCGTTCAAAGCTGATTTCGACCTGATCTCTAGCATATTTGGCTGTATTGACCAGCAAATTTTCTGCTACCCTGCGCACAGCCGATTCGTCGGCGTAGATGTTTACTCTTTCCTTTGTTAATCGTATGGTCGGCGTTATTCCTTGTTCACTGAATAGATCGTAAAAACCGACCAGAATATCGGAAATCAGGCCGGTCATTTCAATCTTTTCAGTTTTAAGATAATCATCCGGTGATTCAATAACGGCAAGCTCAAAGAAATCGTTAAGCAGCGCCTGCAGACGCTTTGTCCGATTTTTGACGATCCCTACATATTCACGCTTTTCCTCTGTCGTTATGTTATCCGCCTCCAGCAATTGAATATATCCCAAAATGGAGGTCAAAGGGGTACGGATATCATGGGACATGTTTACAGCCGCTTGTCGAAACTCCCGCTGTATACGTTTCTTTTGAGCTTCCGCTTCGACGATCAAATGGGACTGACGATTAATTTGTCCGGCAAGCTCTTCGAGCTTTTGATCAAAGAGTGCCACGTCGATTTTCTTTCCGGTAATTCCTTCATTATAGCTGCGCAATTGCTCTGTCATCCGTCCCAGTTCCCGCCGCAGCATCACCAGGCGGATCAGCAGGAGAGCCGCCACCAAAATCATGATCAGAATAAGCAACAAGCTCTCCCCTTCCGTCTCTTATTTAATATCTTTTCTCCGGAATACGAGAATGCCCAAAATTGCAGATACAGCAATCGTCAGTATCGGCGCAATCAGAAGAGCAGGCCAATCCCCGCTTTCGATGTTGAGCCGGCCGATATCGCCAGTCAGTTTGAAGATAGAATACTTGTACAACGTTTCAACAAATTTCAGCTTTGAGCCTATGCCTGCCAAGGCTACATCGATGACCAGGAAAAAGATCATAGAGAAGCCGATCGTTTTACCGCTGTCGGTAAGAATTGCGGTAAACAGTGCTCCGATGGCCGCGTAAGCTGCGGTATACAGTATGGTTAGAACGAGCACCCGCAGCAGGAATATCGCCCCACTGCCCTCTGGCAATTGCCCGAAACCCGAAAGCAATGTGACTTCGACCGTGCTGACGATAGGGAAAACAAGCGAAATTGCCGCTGCCCCGATTGCGAATACGGTCAGTTTTGCCATATACAGCCGTCCTCTTGTATTGCCCGATGATGCGATCGTCTTCATGACGCCGGTCGCATATTCGTTGGAGATGAAGAAGCCGGCCAATACCGCCACGCCGAATTTGATGACATAGGCATTGCTCGAAAGGAAGGTGAGCAGGAATTCGGCGCCTGTAAACTGCGGCTTCCCGCTTGAGCGGTGATCGAAGTAATACAGCAAAGGATAGGCAAGCGATAGGACGGTAAGCGCGATCAGCAGCGTCCAGAACGAACGATTCTTACGGAGTTTGAATAACTCCACCCGGATCAGATTATACATGAGGAGTACCCCCGATCCGTTTCGTAAAATAGCTCTCCAGGTCTTCGCCCATCGGCATAAACTTCTCGATTTCTAGCCCAGCCGAGAATAACGCCGACGACAAATGACTCGGCTTCTCCATTTGGCTGTACAGCTTGATGGCTCCGTCCTGCATCACTTCAAAATCGGCCGTTCCCATCTCATTCTGTATGACTGCGGCCGCCTTGCCTGGATCGTTTACTTGGATATAGATGTACTGCTGGCATCTTTCGTTTAATTCATCGGCAGTCAGCTGCTCCAGCAATTTCCCGCGATGGATGATCCCGTAATGGCTAGCCATCAAATGCAGTTCGCTAAGAATATGGCTGGAGATCATGATCGTTATGCCTAGTTCCCGGTTTAACGTCTTTAGCAGTTCGCGCATTTCGATAACGCCCATCGGATCGAGGCCGTTGGTTGGCTCATCCAGAATGATAAACTCGGGATCGCCCAGCAGCGCAATCGCAAGACCCAGCCGCTGTTTCATACCCAGAGAGAAATTTTTGGCTTTCTTGTTACCAGTCCCTTCCAGTCCAACCTGCTTCAGCATTCGGGGAACACAATCCTTGCCGGGGATGCCCCGCAAGATCCGATTTGCCTCCAGATTCTCGTGAGCGGTCATATGGGGGAACAGGGCGGGGCTTTCAATGATCGAACCCATCCGCTTGCGAGCCTGGATCAAGGCCTGCTCTCCGCTTGCACCAAACAGCTCCAGTGATCCTTCGGTCGGAAAAGCGAGTCCGGTTACAAGGCGGATTAACGTGGACTTTCCTGCGCCATTTTGCCCAATAAATCCGTAAATTGCACCTTTGCGAATGGACAAGTTGACTTTATCGAGCGCTTGATGGCCTTTGAATTTTTTGGACAGGTTATTTGTTTTTAGAACATACTCTTGCATGTTTCTCTTGGCCTCCTTTGTGTGATAGACCAAGTATAGAAATGAAATCATAAGAGAAGCTAAAGCCAAAACTTAAGAATGTCTTAAGCCTTGAGGCGATAGCCCATTCCCCATACCGTCTCAATAAACTCACATTCCGGAGCCTCTTTGGCAAGCTTGCCCCGCAAATTGCTCATATGAACGTTGATGATGTTGTCGTCTCCATAGAAGTTCTCCCCCCATACCCGCTCGTATAAGTTGGCCTTCGTGAACACCTTCTTTGGGGCTGACATTAACAGTCCTAAGATTTCGAACTCCCGTGCTGTGAGATTCAGCTCCGTTCCGTTTACTTTTACCGTCATGGCGTCCCGATCAAGCACAAGGCTTTTATGCTCCAGCACGTTAGGGGGAGCGGGCTGCCCAATGCGGGCATACAAATGCAGTTGAGAATCAATTCGGGCTGAGACTTCCTCGATATCAAAAGGTTTTGTAATGAAATCGCTGGCCCCTCCGCGCAGGACGGACACCTTGGTTTTGGGTTCACCTTTGGCTGAAATAACAATAACGGGCATATCGTCACGCCCTTCAATTTGGTGCAGCAATTCTTCACCTGTCATTCCAGGCAGCATCAGATCAAGAAGCAGCATGCTCCATTGACGCTGCTGAAGATAGAGCAGGGCTTCCGTACCTGAGAAGGCGGGCTGCGGAATATACCCGCTTTTTTTAATGATACTGCACAGCAATTGGCTGATGTCGTTGTCGTCTTCGGCAACGAGTATATGGATCGGATTGTTCATAGGTTCTCCTTATGTTGATTATGACTCCCTGATTTTACCATAGTTGAAACAACGTATCGATTACATAATCCGCAGCCTCATCTGGCTGTGGATTTTTGCCCTCCGTCTCCCTGCAAATCCATCCTCAAAAGACTTGACTCTCACGTTAACTGGAGACTATATACTGTTGTTGAGAGGTGAGGCCATGATGTACAGCATTGGTGCATTGTCCAAGAAGACCAACATTTCTATTCGAACACTGAGATATTATGACGAGATCGGTTTATTGAAACCTGCAAAGGTAGTTGAATCGGGCTACCGGTACTATTCCAATGAGGAGATCAAAGTGCTCCAGCATATAGCTGCATTGAAGGAGCTCGGTTTTACACTAGCAACCATCAAGGAAATGTTGTCCGCAGGGAAAGATTCGCAGCAGGGGCACCGCTGGAAGGATTATCTGGATTTTGAGCTGGCGGCAGTTAGGAAAGAAAAGAATCGCCTGGATGAGCTGGAGAAGCTGCTGCAAATCGCAAGCTATGCCTTGGAAATGAAGGGGGAGATCGAATCGGAGGATATCTTTCTTTTTATTAAGGCGCTCCAATCCCCCTCTGAAATTAGAGAGACATTTCTTGCCCAGCACTTTTCAGAGCACGAAATTGAAATTATTAAAAACTTGCCGAACCTCAGCTTGAACGATCCCCGAAGCATGGAATGGGCGAGGCTGATTCGAAAGGTTAAGGAGAATATGCATGAGCCTCCTTCTTCTATCATTTCTCAGAAGCTTGCGGAGGAAATCCTGGAGATATCCATGGAATGGTTCCAGCAAGACGAGCAGCTCATTGACAGGTATTGGTCATTGATCCGCCCTGAAGAAGGGACGGAAGCGAAGGTGTACGGAATGGATACCGATGTGATGGATCATATCGAGCAAATTGTTGATTATTATTTAAGCCATTTAGAGGAGGGGGACGGCAATGACAGCTAAATCGTATAAGCAGGTAAGCGAGCCGAGAGCATGGGCTTATGTGCTCTTGGGGGGACTGCTGGAGATCGTGTGGGCAAGCGGGTTCAAATATGAGGCCATTCCTGGCCTTATCGTTCTTGGCGCCGTGTTGGCAAGCTTTGAGTTAATTGTTCGGGCAACCAGAACATTGCCGGTTGGAACGGTATATGCCGTATTTACAGGAATCGGAACTTTGGGCACGACGATGATGGAAGTCTTGCTGTCTGGCGGAGCGATTAGCCTAGAGAGGATTGCTTTCATTTTATTGTTGTTAGCCTGCATCATTGCATTGAAATTGTCGGGAAAAGGAAGTGAGGCTTGATGGACTGGATGTTGCTTATTGCGGCGGGTCTGTTGGAGATTGTCGGGGTAATCGGCATTAAACGCGTAGCAAAGGATTATAATTGGACTAATAATATCATTCTTATAGGCGGGTTCGTCCTCAGCTTCCAGCTGCTAATCAGAGCTATGGAGACCATCCCGCTGGCGACAGCTTATGCGGTTTGGACGGGGATTGGGTCAGTGGGAGCTGCCATTGTTGGAATGATCTTTTTTAAGGAATCAAAAAGCTGGCTTCGTATCGGCTCTATCTTGGGAATTATCTTTGCTGTTATTGGGTTAAAGATGGTTGGTTAATATGGGGTGCCAATTGTTGTTTTTAAACAAGTCGTCGGGCACTCGGGATAGTAAGCCAGCCATAATAGCTGGCTTACTTGTATATCCTCAAGCTTCATTTATCCCAAGTTCGCTCCCCCCAGTCATCCTCACCTTCTCCCCCGTCCGCGCTGAAATCTCAATAGTATCGATCAACCGATGCAGCGCCGAAGCACTATAAAAATCAGGCGTACCAGCTGTACCCGTCAGGATATCCTTCGCAAAAGATTGATGTGCCCGAAACACGTTGGTAAAAGGGGACTTTTCCTGATCCTCCTTGACCACGATGAAGTCATCAGGCTGGCTGGTGGCGATGGATTGGGGGGAATCATACTTAGCCACCGATACATGCAGTCGTCCATACTGAGGGTGTCCGATGGATTGATTCTGGCCCAATCGAATGACTCCGTGTTCTCCTTGAATTTCCAATAGAAATTGAGGGTAGGCTCCTCCCTGCAGATGCACGGCGATCGGTATGTTGGCATTAAGCTTGCCCTGGATCAGGTACTGATCCGCGGTGTTCTTCTCGATTTTGGCGTCACTCTCTATGATGCGGGCTTCGGTATAATGGGTATGATGGCTTGCTTGAACTTCGGTGAACTGTCCAAAGATGAACGTTACAATGTCCAAGGCATGTCCTCCGTTGATGCTGAGCAGGGTTGCCCCATTCTTGTTATCTAAAATATAACTGCTGCCCTGATCCACCCAGTTGCCCTTAGCCTGTGTAGACACCTTCATATGGACCGATAGAATCTTTCCGAACTCTTGGTTATCTATCATTTGCTTCACAAGCTGCACTTCTTCGGATTGCCGAGACTGCAGACCAATCACATGCCGGATTGGCGAATGCCGGAGTTCTTCCATAATCGAATGGACTTCCTCAAGATTTGCAGCCAGCGGCCATTCGCAGTAAACATGTTTCTGGGCCTGGATGGTGTCCAGTACGATCTGTTTGTGATACGGAGCTTTTACACTGACAATAACCATATCGACCTGATCGGACTCCAGCATCTTGGAATAATCATCATAGGCCTCCACAGCGCCAATTTCTTGAGCGGCTTCCTGGGCGGAGGTCAACTTGGTTGTGGCAACGGCGGTGATTTGGTGATGTCGGCTTTGAAGCAAAGCCGGAATATGTGTGGAACTGGCCCACCGGTTGCGCAAGGACCCTCCGATAATGCCTACTTTTAGACGTTGTTCACTCATAACAGTCCCTCCCCTTATTTTCTCAACAGCAGTATAATACGTAATATATATCATTAAAAATGTTTAAATTTGATACACATATCAATATTTAAGATGGGAGAAGAATGAGGTCATGGATATTGAAAATATGAGAGCTTTTGTCGCGGTGGCCGAGCATCAGAGTATCTCCTTGGCTGCGAAGGAGCTGCATCAGCTGCAATCGAACATGACCGCCAAAATTAAAAAAATCGAACATGAATTCAATAAAGAGCTATTCTACCGGAGACCCAGAGGGATGGAGTTGAACGGGGACGGGGAGAAGCTCTATGCCCAGTTCAAGAAGATCATCTCCATGTGGGAAGAGACCCGTACGTTGATGAGTGAGGAAAGTCCGGTGCTGAAGCTTGGACTCATGGGGAGTAAACATCCAAACCATTTCGATCAGGCCATGCGGAACTTGTATCAGAAATACAAGGATTTGAAGATGACCATTCGAACAGGAAGTACGACCAAGATTGAGGAGGATCTTGCAAGCGGGGTGATCGACATTGGTTTTCTGGTTGGAAAAATGGACCATGCAGCCCTCCATTACAGGAAATATGGCACCGAAAAATTGGTCTTGGTTGGCAAGCATGCGGAGAGACCTCTTCAGGAAATTTTAGAGTGTGAGAATCTGATTATTTCCTCTCAGAACTGTTATTACAAGAAGATCATCGACCAGTTACTCGAAGACCATAATATATCCAGGTCTGATTATGTGGAAATAGCCGCTTTGGATTCGATGATTACGATGTGTCAGCTGGGTATGGGGGTAACGCTGCTGCCGGAGGCCGATATGGGCAAGTTAGGGATCGGTAAGTATAGAGAGACCGGATTCAGCTACTGTGAAATTGAAAAATATATTTGTTACAGAAAAAATCATAAAATTACGGGAATCGAGCAGCAGTTGATTAATATGATCGTTACCGTATAGGGAAGACGTTCGATTTTTAAGTTCAAGATTAGATACAGATTAGATACGGTGAATTTTAGAATTGCCAATAGGCAATAGTGTGAAATGATTATGGAGAAGCAAAGCGTTCGCCTTTGTGACTGGACTTCTACCTTATAAATTCAATTCAAGAAGTCTGGGAACAACAGCGATCGGAAGAACATTTCACACGGCTGTCTTACTTGTAATTCAATTTATATAAAATGAACTTTAAAAAATTAACAATCTCAGCTTCGATCCCGAGTGATTCTGAAGAAGCGGAGCGTCCACCTTTGTCCCCGAAATGCCTCTACTTGGATATCTAGTTCAAGCATTTCGGAGACAACAGTGGCCTTAAAGAACACTTGGCATCGCAGCGCTCTATAAGGGTACCTTCATAAGTTCATTTTATTTATATATTAATTATTCTTAAAACAACAGTTAGGGTGACTGAGATGAAGATTTTATTAGTCGAAGATGATCGAACGATCGCGTCTGGTCTGGAATATTCGCTGCAGCAGGATCAATTTTCCACCGTCCTTTGTTATGATGCTGCTTCTGCTAGAAAGGTGCTGGATGACGAACTAGATCAACTCGCTTTATGTTTGTTTGATTTATCGCTTCCGGATGGGAGCGGTTATGATTTGTGCAGAATGGTCAAAGAGCGGAGTGATATTCCGGTCATTTTCTTAACGGCAATCGATGATGAGGTCAATGTGGTTATGGGGCTGGATATGGGGGCCGACGATTACATTACGAAGCCTTTCCGTATTCGTGAGCTTCTCTCGCGGATCAAATCTGTCCTGCGGAGATACCATAAGCCGTCACAGTCCAAACCATTCATTGATTTGCACAATGTCCGCATTAATACGCTGGAAGGTAAAGTGTATAAGAACGGGGCTGAAGTATCGTTGACCGCGTTAGAGTACCGCTTATTGCTGATTTTTGCCAACCATATTGGACAGGTTCTATCAAGAAATCAGCTTCTGGAGCAGATTTGGGATGTGGCCGGTGATTTCGTGAACGACAATACACTAACCGTGTATATTAAACGGCTGAGAGAGAAGTTAGAGGATGATCCGCAGCAGCCGGCGATAATCAGGACCGTACGGGGTTTGGGATATAAGGTGGGGGATTAGATGCTGCGTAATCGGGAGATTCAAATTTTGTTGGCCGTCATGGGCTCGATCGGTATAACGGCGGCCGCAGCTGCTGCCTTCTTTTCGTCCGTCGCGGCGATATTTGTCTTCGTTGTATCCATGCTGTTTGGGGGCAGCATTCTGGTATTCACGGGTTGGAGATATCGCGAGCTGGAGAAGCTCTCCGCCTATTTACGTCAGGTTAGCAGCGGCAACTATTCCCTGGACGTTCGTGATAATCAGGAAGGCGAGCTTAGCATTCTGAAGAATGATATTTATAAAATGACACTCATGCTATCGGAGCAGCGGTCGCTTCTACAGCGGGATAAAATGAAACTGACCGATGCCATTTCCGACATCTCTCATCAGCTCAAAACACCGCTTACCTCGATGACGGTCATGGCGGATTTGTTAAGCAGCCCTGATCTGCCGCCAGCCAAAAGATCAGAGTTCACCCACAATATCCGTATCCAGTTGGAGCGGATTGATTGGCTCGTCTCTTCTTTACTAAAGCTCTCCAAAATCGACGCACAGACCATCCAGTTCAAACAGGATCAAATTTCGGTGAAAAGGCTTATCCAGAAGGCATTAGAGCCGGTTCTTATTCCGATGGATATTAAGGAACAGACGGTTTCGATTCAGGGTGATGACCATGTCTCTTTTGTGGGCGACTTCAATTGGACGGCAGAAGCTATCATCAATATTTTGAAAAACGCCGTGGAGCACACGGATCAAGGCGGGAGTATCAACATTTCTTTTTCAGAAAATGCACTGTTTACAGAAATTGTGATCACCGATAACGGAAAAGGCATTCCCAAGGAGGACTTGCCGTATATTTTCAAACGTTTCTATAGAGGGAAGAATGCTGGCGAGGGGAGCATTGGGATTGGTCTTGCCATGGCCCACAGCATTATTGCCAGCCAGAACGGTGTGATCGATGTAACGAGCGACAGCCAGCAGGGCACGGAGTTTCGGATTAAGCTGTATAAACAAGTGATTTAACCAACCATAAGTGACTAAACTGTCACCTTCATAGTCACCTGAGAGTCATTTTAGACATATAAAATGATATTCATCAGATGAACGATGGAGGTAAGACGATGGATTCAAAGCAGCAACGAAAAACTATTTTCACTATCACGATATTCTACACCCTCTTTATTCTTTATTTTTTGTTTTTCGCTTTCGGCAGAGTAGGTAAGGCAGGTCTAATCAAGGAGTACACCTTTATTTTTTTACCGGAGGATTTCTTCAGGATGCCAAGCCTATCTGATCTTCTACATCCTACGGTGATGGATTTGGTGGGACTCGGGAACATCGCAGCCTTCATTCCTTTTGGCATATTGATTCCGCTATTATATCGGACTAACTTTGTTCGCTTTATGGCCTTGTTCATTTTGTCCATTCTCGTGATTGAGACCATTCAGGCCCTAACTTTCCTCGGCAGCTTCGACATGAACGACGTCATACAGAACTCAATAGGCGCAGCCATCGGATTCGGGGCGTACAAGCTTGGCTTTCGTACCCAAAATATCTGGAGAAATATCGCTGCAACGGGCATTTCCGGTATGGTCTTGATGCTTGGGGTGTGGGGGGTCTTCGGAGTGCTTGACCAAGTGTTCACCAAAGACATGGGCCCTTTTGTGGCGATCAACGAATTGAAGGATAGTGCTGGAAGTATAGCAACAGCAACTAAACCGTCCAGTCTTAAGATTGGCGGTCAAGACGTGAAACCCAAATATAATGTATACAGCACCGAAGGTAAAAACAAGAAAACGTATACATATTCGTTAGACAATAAGGAGGAAGTATATTTTTTCTTGAATTATGGAATTCCCGATGGAAAGGAACTGCGTGGCAGCATCAGGATTACCGTTGATGGAGAAGAGTTCTTTTCTATATCTGCAGAAGGCCAGCGCCAAGAGCCAGCTATGAGCTCAATTTACCTCTCCTAGGCCAAGGAGCTTACGATCACCATTGAGGGGAATGAAACCCTATGGGATGTTGGCTTTAGAGAGATGGTATATATCTGGAATTAAGCATTTAGGGAGAGCCTGATCTTCCGAAGTGAGTTTTGTGTGAAGTCGAATCAGAAGTAATGCTCACAGAACTGTTAGGAGGTATGGCTATGGAGATTTTAAGAATTGAGCATCTGTCTAAAATATACGGCACAGGCGAATCCGCGGTGAAGGCGCTTGACGGTGTTTCCTTTTCGGTCCAAAAGGGCGAGTTCGTTGCGATTATTGGCCCGTCCGGATCGGGGAAATCGACGCTTCTCCACATGCTGGGAGGTGTGGACCGGCCGACTGGCGGCAAAGTCTTCGTAGAGGATACGGACATGTATGACACGGACGAAACACAGCTGGCGATCTTCCGGCGCAGACAGATCGGGCTGATCTACCAATTCTATAACTTGATTCCCGTCCTGACGGTGGAAGAGAATATTACGCTGCCGCTCTTGCTGGATAAACAAAAGGTAGATAAGCAGCTGCTGGACAATCTGGTGAAGACTTTGAATTTGCAGCACCGTTTGAGGCATCTGCCTAATCAATTATCCGGCGGGCAGCAGCAAAGGGTCTCAATCGGGAGAGCGGTTATTGGCAGCCCTGCAATCATGCTGGCGGACGAGCCAACCGGGAATTTGGACAGCAAGAATAGCAAAGAGATCATCGACCTGTTGAAAATGCTGAACAAAACCTTTCAACAGACGCTGATCGTGATTACACACGACGAACGGATCGCTTTGCAAGCCGACAGGATCATCTCTATTGAAGACGGAAGGATTGCCAAAGACGAGGTGATCCGTCCATGAATATTGTCAATAAGCTAACGATTCGGCATTTGAAGCAGAATAAGAAGCGAACGCTTGTAACGATCATAGGTGTTATCATTTCGGTTGCCATGGTGACGGCCGTTTCAACGCTAGGGTTTTCTTTTTTGGATTTGATGAAAAGGCAGACCATGATCGAGAACGGGGACTGGCACGTTCTGTATAGAGATGTAAACAAGGGGCAGCTTGCAGCGATCCAGAATGATGGGGCAACCGGGACGGTTGCGGTCTCTAGGGATCTTGGCTATGCCCCTTTTGAAGGGGGACAAATCAGCAGCAGGCCGTATTTGTTCATCAAGGAGTATAATACCCAAGGTTTCACCCAATTTGGGGTTGTACCAAGCAAGGGCCGTCTTCCGCAGACAGACAAGGAAGTTGTTATCTCGGAAGCTCTTGCATCGAACGCAAAAGTAAAGTATGAAATCGGGGATCGTCTAACCCTGAATGTCGGGGAACGATTTGAGGATGGCAGCAATCAACCGTTGAATCAGACCCAACCACTGCGTATGACGGACGACAAACTGACCGAAACCCTCCAGAATAAGAAGATAAGGCAGTACACGGTGGTAGGCTTTATCAAACGTCCCGTGTGGGAACCGGCTTGGGCCCCGGGTTACACCCTTATTAGTTATGCCGATGAGAACATGATGGGGGCGAACGACCGGGTCGATGCGGCAGTTGAGCTGGGTAAGGTAAACCGTTCCTTGTTCACTCATGCGGAGAACTTGGCTAAGCAGAACAACATCAAATCCGTAGAGTTTAATCACGATTTGCTTCATTATTATGGTGTGTCGAAAAGCGGGGCTACGAACAGCACGCTGATCTCCCTATCGGCCATCATTATGGTAGTCATTATGGTGGGTTCAGTATCGCTCATCTATAATGCTTTTGCGATCTCCGTCTCGGAGCGTTCCCGCCATTTAGGGATGCTTGCGAGTGTGGGGGCTACGAGAAGGCAGAAGAGGAATTCGGTGTTCTTCGAAGGGGTCGTCATTGGCCTGATCAGCATTCCGATTGGGGTAATATGCGGGCTTGCCGGGACTGGGGTTACTTTTATATTCATTAACTCCATGATCCAGGGGGCATTAGGGGTTACGGAAAAACTGACAATGATCATTACACCGATATCCGTCTTGATTGCCTGTGCGGTTTCCATGCTGACGATTTTCATTTCGACCTATCTCCCCGCTGTAAAAGCGTCCAGGATCTCCGCCATGGATGCGATCCGCCAGACCGATGATATAAAGCTTACGGGCAAAGCGGTAAGAACATCAAAGCTCATTCGCAAGCTCTTCGGGATCGAAGGGGAGATCGGTCTGAAGAATCTGAAAAGAAACAAGCGGAGATATCATGCCACGGTCTTTTCGCTCGTCATCAGCATCGTCCTGTTTCTGACGGTATCCTTCTTTACATCCAGTCTGAAGCAGTCGCTGGATCTCTCGGGGGAAGGTGTCAACTGCGATATTCAAGTAGCCTACGGAAATGGAAAAAGAATAGACGACCGGCTGTTACAGTCGATTACATCCTTTGAAGGTGTGACCGAATACAGCGAGATTCACGAGTTCTATAAGAAGGCTTTGGTCGAGGAATCTTCCATTGCGGATGAATTGCAAGAGACGGTCAAGAAGGATCAGGGTAACCTTCAGAATGGGAAATATCCTTACGACATGAAGATCCATGCGTTAAATGATGCGAATCTGCGAGCCTATGCCAAAGCGGTCGGCGCTGATTACAAGCAGTTAATAGACCCGAATCATCCCGCTGCCATCGTGCTGGATACGATTCATTATAAAGATATGAATACAGGCAAGTATGTTCAAACGAAGGCCATTCATGCAAAAGTCGGCCAAAGCTTCGACTTGGTTGAAACTGATGAGAACACAGGGGAAGAGACGAGTGCAGGCCAAGTGACCGTTGCAGCTTTGACCGATCAAGCTCCTATGGGATTGGAACCAGTAGGCGTAGGTGGGTTAAATCTCATCGTCTCGGAACAAGTTATGAACCAGTGGGTAAAGGGTAAAAGCGCGGAACCCGTACAGACCTATCTCTATCTGAACAGCACAGAGCCTTTGAAGACACAGCAGGACATCGAAGAAATGAAAGAGGCGGGGCTGCAGGTTTATAATGTGTTTCAAGTGAGAAAAAACGATGAACAGAAAGTTCTTTTACTGTCTGTTTTTTCTTATGGATTTATCGTGTTAATCTCAGCGATTTCTATTGCGAATATTTTTAATACAATTTCTACGGGCATCTCCCTACGAAAGCGGGAATTCGCCATGCTGAAATCGGTTGGAATGACGCCTAAGGGCTTTGCCAAAATGATGAACTACGAGAGTATTTTCTATGGGGCGAAGTCCCTGCTGTTTGGGCTTCCTATCAGCATCGCCGTCATGTATATGATCTATAGGGCATGGGCGAACAAATTCAGCTACCAGTTTGCCCTTCCTTGGATGAGCATCCTTACTGCCATTGCCGCGGTATTTCTCATGGTTGGCTCGGCTATGTTATATTCCAGCACGAAAGTGAAGAAGGAGAACATTATCCATGCGTTAAAGCAGGAGAGTATATAAAGGGGAACAGGCTCTGACTTGGTTAAGTCAGGGCCGTTTTTTTATTTAGACGAAGGATGGTGGATCATCGTGCTGCTTACTCTAGGGGCAGCCGGGTTCGTTGTGGCCCCTTATTTTCTAATTAACTCTCAGTATAGCCGTTCATATGGCAGTAATACGCAGCATGGTGACACAACATCATCTTGACAGTATGACATTATCCGATAAAATGACCGATCCCGCCGCCTCCTCTACCGCCGTTTGTAGCGCTTTCATCCAAGGAACAAGCTTCTGTCGTTCGTCCCCAGAAAGTAATGGCAATAAGCCGTTATATGACAGTAATTCAGCATGGTGACATAACGGCATCTTGGCAGTATGACAATTATACTGCAATACTCGGGGAGACAAATCGCTTTGCACTGAATGTCAAACAATAACCCTGAGGAGGAGAAAGAAAACAAATGAACAAGAAATTATTAACGAGGTTGGCGCTTACTACAATATGTATAAGTTTGGCCGGTTGTTCCACAGTAGGAAACCCATCAACATCATCCAGTGCGGGCAATACGCCTGCATCTAAGCTTGAAACTGCCGTGAAGGACAAACAGACTCCATTACAGTGGCTGGAGAAGAATGCAAGCAAATTAACAACAACAGAGCCTGGTGCTTCTTTGGAAGATTTACAACCACTTAAAGAGATGATAGGATCTGCTCCTATTGTTGGTTTAGGCGAAGCTTCTCATGGCATGCATGAAATATTCACGATGAAACACCGCATCGTACAGTATTTGGTTACGGAATTGGGGTTTACAAACCTTGTCTTAGAAGAGAACTGGGGGCAAGCATTGATGCTTGATCAATATGTTCTTACAGGTAAAGGGCATCCAAGCAAAATTCTTAGCCCCTGGTTTAACAATAAAGAAATAACGCAAATGTTGGAATGGATTCGTGACTACAATGCCGATCCCAAACATCCCAACAAAGTACGTATAATCGGGATGGATCAAAAGAAATTAGATGAACATGTGTTTAACAAAATTTCGGACTATATCGAGCAATATCATCCGAATTTGATTTCTCAATTAAATAACAAAATGAAAGAGCTTATTCCCGCAACAAAAGATGAGCAAAGTTTTGAGAAACTGTCGAAAGAAGAGAAAGAAAAGCATCTTTCCAATGCCCGGTCTATTATTGAGCTGTTGGAAAAAAATAAAGCTAATGCCGGCAAGCAAAAAGAAGCTTACGAATGGGCACTGCATAGCGCCCGTATTATCGAGCAATTTATTCATATGTTTTCAGCTGAACAAACGCCGGAGTTCTTCTTAAGACATGATATTGCAATGTATGAAAATGCGAAGTGGACACAAGAACAATGGGGGAAAACCATGGTATGGGGTCATAACGGACATATAGCCAAAACCAATATTCTTCCATTCGTATATCCGGAGATGTCAGGACAACATTTGGCTAAACATTACGGTGACAAATACGTATCCATCGGGACTTCAACCCATTCAGGTTCATATAACGTTGTTAATGAAAGTGGCAAATTCGGTCCTTATGGAACGGTTAAAGTCGATGACCCCAAAAGCATTAACTATACCGTCGGACAAGTCAAACATGATCAATTTTTTGTAGACTTGCGCAAAGCAAGCGGTTCGGTGAAAACTTGGTTAGATGAAACCCGTCCTCTACTTGCCGGAGTAACAACATTGGGACCTCAAATACCTTTGTTTGTAGACGCTGCATTCGGCAAGACATTTGACATCTTTTTCTATATCAAAAAGGTCACTCCATCACAAATGAATGAATAATACGACGATTACTTAATCAAAAGGAGAAACGAAATGAACAAAATTTCTATGCTCACTGTATCGACAATGATTGCCGCAACTCTATTACTGCCATTATCAGGAACTGGTTTTGCTAAGCAGACGGATCCCCTCGTTACTACTTACAGTCAAGATTCGCAGACCAAAGCCAAGCGACTTATCGATAAAGCTGCTAACCATCAAAATATACCGGGCGTAATTGTAGCTTCCTCAAACAAAGGATCAAAATGGTCATATGCTTCTGGTGAAGCAAGCATTTACGGTACTGATCCGGTTAAGACGAACTTTACTTTCCGTATCGGTAGTCTAACAAAGACGTTTACTGCAGTGGTCATTCTTCAGCTTGTTGATGAACAAAAACTGAGCCTGGATGACACGATAGAAAAATGGCTGCCTGATGTTGTTAAAGGTACTGAGTATGAAGGGGAGCATATCACGATTCGGCAACTATTAAACCAAACAAGCGGCATTCCTGACTATTCGGAACACAAGGATATTCTCGATAAGTTACTCCCAAACCCGTTACATTCCTTTTCTGATGATGAATTAGTTCGTACTGGGCTGAACATGAAGGCAATCTCTAAGCCTGGAGAGAAATGGGTTTATTCCAATACGAATACAGTACTGGCAGGGATGATTATTAAGAAGGCTACTGGAGAAACATACGGGGAACATATTAGGAAACGTTTCATAGCTCCCCTTAATCTAACGAGCACTTATGTGCCCGACGATTACTCGTTTATTCCAGGTGAACATGCTCGAGGATACTTCATACTCGACGGACAATTCATAGATAGAACCGAAATGAATCCCTCTTGGGCATCTGCTGCGGGATCTATAATCTCCTCAGCGGATGATCTGAATACATTCTTTCGTGCTGTACTTAGTGGCAAGCTATTAAAACCAGCTACTTTAGATCAGATGTTAACTGGGGTGAAAATTCCAGTAGGTGAATACGGCTTGGGGATCCTTGGAACAAAGCTGAAGAATGGTATTACGATTTGGGGGCATGGCGGCAACTTTCCAGGATTCGCAACGTTCGCAGGTGGAACTCGCGGCGGAGATTATGTACAAACCCTTAATATCAATGCGATGCCTGCTGAAATTGATACGTTATCCCTTTCCAAAAGCATTGCCGAGCAACTTATTGGCTCTTCATCACATTAAGAATACCAGCAAGAAAGAATCGCTATAAAAGTTTTATCCGGTACTTAGTCTTTCCCCTTATGATATGTTGTAAGGAATAAGAACCGAAAGGGTGACCTTAAGCCAATGATCTACTAATCCTGTTCCATATAAGAAATATCGTAACCTTACGATTTTTTTGGATAGGATTAGTGCGGGCTTTTATATATCAACAATAGGATCAGGCTCCTTTTTAAAGGGAGCCGTGTATCTTTTTGTTTGTGTTCTTGTCTGCCTCCTGTCCAGAAATGGATAAGGGGGCTTTTTGTATGGCGAACAAAATGCCGTTTACACCATTGAAGTTTCCTGCTATTTTGCGAGAAAGTAAGGAGGAATCAGTATGTTTAAATTAACAAATAAAAAAATTATACTCGCTATTCTCATGATCAATATATTCATTGTTATGGTCGGGGTTGGTTTGATTACTCCCATTCTGCCACAATTGATCCTGGAATTTGGAGCTAACGGGCAGTCGATGGGACTGTTAGTAGCTGCCTATGGGGTTACACAGTTCCTATTATCCCCAATCACCGGGCAGCAGTCTGACCGTTATGGAAGAAAAGTGTTCATCGTTACGGGCGTCATTGTTTTTGCCGCTGCTAAATTTATCTTTGCTGTCGGAGATGCGCTGTGGATGCTGTATACATCCCGTTTGCTGGAGGGAGTGGCTGCAGCTTTGATTGTGCCGCCAATGATGGCTTATGTAGCTGATATCACCACAACGGAGGAGCGTGCCAAAGGGAACAGCCTGTTAGCCGCAGCCATGTCCTTCGGATTTGTGATTGGACCTGGGCTTGGGGGGATTCTTGCAGGGTATGGAACGAGGGTTCCACTCTATGTGGCGGCAGGTGCGGCTGTGGTTGGAGTCGTCTTTTCAATGTTATGTCTGCCCGAAAGCCTGTCGAAGGAGCAAATGAGAGCCGCACGGGAAGTGGTTACGCGGAAGGAGTCACTCGTTAAGCAATATGCGAGATCCTTGAAATCCAAGTACGCCATCCTCTTTATTCTCGTCCTGGTGATGACCTTTGGGCTAGCTAATTATGAGTCGGTTCTCGGTTTGTATGTGACGAAAAGGTTTCAGTTCTCACCTCAAAGTATTGCCATAATTCTGACGACAGGCGCTATTATTGGCGTTGCCATGCAGGCATTGATGGTGGCCAGAGTAATTAAGAGGTTTGGTGAGAAAATGGTGATCAAAGGCGCTCTTCTGATCAACTCATGTGCTTATATCGTGCTTATTTTTGTTAAGGATTTCTGGAGTATCTTCCTGATCACCTCCGGTATTTTCTTTGCTACAGCTATACTCCGCCCAGCTCTTAATACCCAACTATCGAAGCTGGCCGGAAACGAACAAGGGTATGTGGCGGGGATGAATAATGCCTACATGAGTTTAGGCAATATCATCGGCCCCATTCTTGCCGGGTTACTATTTGATGCTCATATGTTTGCTCCATTTATAACAGGTTGTTGTATTTTGTTTGTTGCATATCTAATGACGTTGAAATTCAAATAAATGTGATTAGATCGGTAGTCTTCCCCTTGCTGATGGGAGAGAGTGAGGTACTACCCCTTCATCTGACTTCTCGAATTAAAAAACGTCCGGTACCCCAGTTGCACGAACAGGATTACGCTCAGCGATACACTGCCCACAATCCCCAGCATGATGGCGATTTGATACTCGATCGCGACAACAGGGGAGGCGCCTCCAAGGATTTGCCCGGTCATCATGCCGGGTAAGAAGACGATGCCCATGCCCACCATGGAATTAATCGTAGGCAGCATGGCGGCGTCGAAGGCTTGATTGACGATCGGCTTGGAGGCCACTTTGGGCGTGGCACCGAGGATAAGAGCCCCCTCCACAAGGTGTCTCTTGGAGCTCATCCCGTCAAGCAAGTGATTTACGCCAAGTGAAATTCCCGTCATTGCATTGCCGATGATCATCCCCGCGATGGGGATCACGTACATCGGATCATACCAGGGAGATACACACAAGACGACAAGGATAAAATAACCGAGACTGGCGACAGTACCTGTCACCATGGAGACCGCGATGATCTTTTTCATCTCTCCGGATAATGGCGCCTTGGTACGCTTATAAATGTTATATACCGAGAAGATCAGCATAATGGCCGTGATCCCAATCGTGTATAAGGGATGAGAGTGCTTGAACACATATGCCAGGATATACCCGACAAGAATGAGCTGAAGGGTCATGCGTACCGAGGACACGAGGATTTCCTTCTCCCGGTCGATGCCTCTGATTTTTACAATGATAAGCAGCAGAACAATGAAGATATAGGCCGCAGCTAGCTGCCAAAAGGACAGATCTATACTTCCATTCCCGGTCATCCGCTACACCGCCTCTCGTGCAATAACTTGGCCCTTACTGACCTCAATGACATGATCGGCAAAGGCCGCAACCAAATCCTTCGAGTGCGTGACCATAATCATGGTCTTCTGCCGGGGACGGACATATTCGGCCAGCTTCTCCATAACAAACTGTGCAGTATCCTCATCTAGTGCCGAGGAGGGTTCATCGAGCAGCAGGGCGGAGGGTTCCATCAGCAGCACTCTGGCTAAGGCCAGCCGCTGCTTCTCTCCCCCGGATAGAGACTCGGCATCCTTATCCAGCTCTTTTCGCAGGTGGACCTTTTCCAGTGCTTCAAGCAAATCATGCTCCGAGGCAGCAGGCTTACCCGAGAATTCAAGCCCAATCTGCAAATTATCCCGTACGGACCCTTTGAAAATGGTAGGACTCTGCGTCAGCATAACGACGTTTCGGCGCAGCTCAATAGGATCGCATTCGGAAATGGGGACATCATTCACCCATATCTCACCTTCATCACAGCTGATCAGGTGATTTAGCAGCTTTAACAGGGTCGTTTTGCCGCTCCCGCTCTCTCCGACAATACAGGTAATCTGTCCGGAGGGGATATCCAGATGGTCGATATCAAGGATGTCCTTATATTTCACATGGTGTAGTACAAACACAGCAAATCCGCTCCTTCTATTATGTAGATTGGGTTCTCCAATATGACAATCTTGATCATGCATAATTGTAGCTTAGGGCCAAGCAATTTCATAAAACCGAATAAATCTGAATTTTGCAGAGGCTACTATCGGGTGAAATAACGGTTTCCCGTAAGTGTAGTAACCACAGTTAATTCACTTCAATCCCGGGTCTGTCCCTGCGGTTCAGCCGCTTGGAGCTGGAAGCGGACCTCCGCCCGGTAATGCTTAGGTGAGATACCCTTGACCTTCTTGAACACTTTGGAGAAAAGAAGAGGATCGTTATAACCAACCGAGCGGGAGATATCGCCGATCGACAGCCCGGCATTCTCCATCATTTCGCACGCTTTGTTGATTCTGTAGCGGACCAGATATTCCTGAATGCTTGCATTCATCTGTTGTTTGAACAACGAGCCCAAGTAACTTCGATTTAGTCCAATAAAATGGGCAATATCCTCAATCGTAATTTTCTGGGCATAGTTCATTTCGATAAAATCCGTCACCTTCTCCACGTAAATCTCCGCCCGGCTCTCCTTCTCACTTGGGGGAACTGCCGGGCCATACTCCACAAGCAGCGATAGCAGCATGTACAGCAGCCCGGTCAGTCTGGTCTCTTGAGCCTTAACATAAGCTTTCGACTCGATCATCGACTCCAGGTATTGATAGATCATGTCATCCCGATCATAGTGCAGGATCGGGGATGCCTGCGTAAGACCGGCCTGCTTGAGGAGCCATTCAGCCAATGTCCCATGAAATCCAACCCAGCAATAAGACCAAGGATTTAGAGCATCAGCCTGATAATAAGTAATGATGTCCGGGCAGATGAGAAACCCCTGTCCCTTTTTCAGATGATACCTCCTTCCACCCACCTCGAAGACGCCTTCCCCGTCTAAAATATAATGCAGCAAATAATGCTCCCTTACGGCCGGACCATAAAAATGCCCAGGTATGCAATTCTCCACACCAAATTGGGTCAGATATAGTTCCGAATGATGCTTGCTGCGCGGCAAATATTCAATCACGGCAAGTCTCCCCTTACCCTTCTATCTCGTATCTAGCATTGTGCCATATTTAGTGAGCACCATGCCATGTACTCAGTATTTAAAATATAATATAGTGTTTTCGAAGACTCAACCATTACGTTGTCATATCGAATCAAGCTTTAAACCATATTATGGAGAAGCAGTCTTCTATGTGATTTTTAAGAGAGTAATGTCCGTAGAGGATCACTTCTAAAGAGAGAGGATGTATATTCATGGGCGTGTTTGTTCAGGAGCAAACCGGGCTGTTTCATCTGCAGTCGCCTGGCATGAGTTATATGATTCAGATCGTAGACGGGTATCCACTGCATGTCTACTGGGGAGGCAGGCTGAAGCACCGGGAGCAGATGGATGATCTGTTGATTCATACCCCGGCAAAGGCCGGACTTGACCGGCTGCCCCAAGAGTATCCGCAGTACGGGAGTGGGGACTTCCGTAACCCGGCGTACCAGGCAGAACTGGAAGATGGAACCCGGATCACGGAGCTGAAGTACGAAGGATACCGGATTTTGAAGGGAAAGCCATCGTTATCAGGGCTTCCGGCTGTATATACCGAGGATGATGCCGAAGCGGAGACACTGGAGCTTGAATTAAAGGATGCCTATTCAGGCTTGAAGGTCATTCTTAGCTACACGATTTTTGCAGATCGAAACGTGATCACCCGTTCAGCCCGTTTGAGTAATGCGGGGGACAACAATCTCCGGCTTCGCCGTGCCCTCAGCGCCAGTGTCGATTTCTCCGGCAAGAGTGATTTAGAGATGATGTATCTGACGGGAGCCTGGGCTAGAGAAGCTAACATTATCCGCAAGCCGATTCATCAAGGTGAGACCCGGATCGATAGTAAAAGAGGCATGAGCAGCCATCAGTTCAACCCTTTTGCCGCTCTGGTCACTCCAGAGACCACGGAAAGCCATGGCGAGGCATACGGCTTTAGCCTTGTGTACAGCGGAAGCTTTGAAGCTGAAGCGGAAGTGGACTCATTCGGCTCCACCCGGGTAAGCATCGGCTTGAACTCGTTTGACTTCGCTTGGCTGCTTAGTCCTGGCGAGAGCTTCCAGACACCTGAGGCTGTCATGGTATACTCTGGCCAAGGCCTTGGAGGCATGTCGCGTACATATCACCGCTTGTACCGGACCCGGCTCTGCCGCGGGAAATTCCGGGACGAGGAACGGCCGATCCTGGTCAACAACTGGGAGGCAACTTATTTCAACTTCGACGCCGACAAGCTGGTCTCGATCGCGGAAGAAGGAGCAAGGCTTGGCATTGAGCTGTTTGTCCTGGATGACGGCTGGTTCGGCAAGCGGGACTCCGACAATTCGTCGCTCGGCGATTGGTATGAAGACCGCCGGAAGCTGCCGGACGGACTGGCGGATGTCGCCCAGCGCGTTAACGAGCAGGGCCTGAAGTTCGGTCTCTGGTTCGAGCCTGAGATGATCTCACCGGACAGCGAGCTGTACCGGAAGAATCCGGACTGGTGCCTGCATGTTCCGGGAAGAAGACGCAGTGAAGCCAGATGGCAGCTGGTGCTCGATTACACCCGCCAGGAGGTGCGCGATTATATTTTCGACTCGCTTTCCGCCATCTTCACAACGGTGCCGGTCTCATACGTTAAATGGGACATGAACCGTGCTCTGACGGAGATCGGTTCTGCCGCTCTGCCACCGGAACGCCAATCCGAGACGGCCCACCGCTATGTCCTTGGACTGTATGAGCTGCTGGAGCGCATCACCTCCGCATTCCCGCATATTCTGTTCGAGAGCTGTTCCAGCGGCGGCGGACGTTTTGATCCGGGTATGCTGTATTACATGCCTCAGACCTGGACCAGCGATAACACCGACGGGGTGGAACGGCTGAAGATTCAATACGGCACTAGCCTGGTGTATCCGGTTAGCGCCATCGGGGCACATGTATCGGCTGTTCCGAACCATCAGGTTGGACGGATGACACCTCTGGAGTTCCGGGGAGATGTCGCTATGTCCGGGAACTTCGGATATGAACTGGATCTGACGAAATTTACCGATGAAGAGAAAGAGATCGTCAAACGCCAAGTCTCAGCCTATAAGGAGATTCGCGGTTTAGTTCAGAAGGGGGACTTGTACCGGCTTAAGAGTCCTTTCCAAGGGAACGAGTCGTCCTGGATGTTTGTGTCGGAAGACCAGAAGGAGGCTGTCGTCTACTATTTCCAAGTGATGGCTGTACCGAACGCGCCTCTGCGGAGCTTGCGTCTTGACGGACTTAATCCGGAACTTGAATACGAAGTTCAACCTGGAAATAACGGAGAAACGTCAATCCACGGAGGAGACAGACTTATGCAGTTAGGTCTGACCCTTGCCTACCAACAGAAAGACTATGAGAGCGGATGGTTCAGACTCCGGGCGGTAACATCCTGAAAGGTGACTGACGTATAGTCCAGGAACAGGTAATGCCTGAACAATCGATAAAGTTATGCCCCTTTTATTCAAAAAGGGGCATTTTGCATGTAGTAGGCAAACTTGGCAGGGGAGGGTCAACCATGCTTTTTATCCGCATCATGAATGACATGAAGATGAAGAAGAAGCTTGCATTTACGTTTATTTCAGCAGCCGTACTTCCCCTACTGCTCTGCGGCCTGCTTCTCATCGGGAAGCTTCGTGAGATTGTGATTAAGGACGCTTTTAAGCAAATCTCCACCAATGTGGAGCGTGTCCAGAAGCGTATGGAAGAATTGATCAACGTACCGCTGGATATCTCCTACCGACTAACCAACGACAACCGCATGAAGCGGGTGGCCAGTCAAAAGTACAGCAGCTATGCCGAGGTCGTGAAGACGTACCGGGATTACACGGATATTCGCGACTATCTCCAGTTATACAAAGAAATTTCCGGCATCCGCGTCTATGCGGTTAATCCGGGAGCACTTAACAACTGGGAGTTTATTCAGCCTGACCCAACGATCACTAACATGAGCTGGTACAAGGAGGCCATAGAGCAGAAGGGGCTCGCAGGCTGGAATTTGATTAAGGATGAACGCAGCGGTACCGACTATCTTAGTCTGATTCGTTCATTTTCATTGGATTCCTTGGGACGAAAAGGGGTGCTGGTTATCAATGTGAGCAAGCAGCCGCTTAGCTCCATTCTGGACCAGGAATCGTTCCCTACTTTAATCGTGGATACGAAGAACCGGATTGTGGCTTCCAATGAACCAGGCATGTTCGGAAAGAATCTTTCAGAGATCCATGCTGATGAAAACATACTTAACGGGCAGGAGGGAAGTTACGATACACTGCTGGGCGGCAAAGCGTCCAAGGTCGTTATCGCCAGGCTGAATCCGCAGAACAGCTGGAATGGGCTGCGCATTATTTCTATTTTTTCCGTATCCGAGATTACCCGTGATGCCAATCAGGTCATCCGGCTCGGCATCGTCGTGATCACGGCCAGCCTTGTATTTGCAGTTCTGCTGATCTATGCCTCAGCATCGCTGCTGTCCAAGAGGCTCCTCCGCCTGAGCCGGCATATGACCAAGGTGGGGGCAGGCTCCTGGGATACGTTTCTTCATATCGATGGAAAAGATGAAATCGGCGTGCTGTCCAGGCAGTTTAACGCGCTGGTCAGAAACGTAAACCAGCTGGTAGATGAGGTCCAGGAGACGAACCGTCAGAAGAGTCTGGTGGAGCAAAGACAGAATGAGATGAAGTTCAAGATGCTGGTAAGTCAAATTAATCCCCATTTCCTGTTCAACTCGCTGGAATCGATCCGGATGGAGGCCCATATCCGCAGACAGGATGATATTGCTGAGGCGGTATGGCTGCTCAGCAAGCTGCTGCGCAGCAGTCTGGAGGCGGGCAACGGCAGGATTTCGCTGCGCGAGGAGCTTGAGCGGGTGCGGTGTTATCTTGATATTCAGAAGTTCCGGTACGAAGACCGCTTGAAGTACCACTTGGAGGCGGATACGAAGCTGGAGGAGCTGTCTGTGCCGCCGATGATTATCCAACCCTTGGTGGAGAATGCGATCATCCATGGCCTGGATAACCGGGCGGAAGGTGGTGTCATTGTGGTGGAAGTAAGAGAGATCCGGGAAGGTGTCCGGGTCCGGGTATGTGACAACGGGACAGGGTTCCCGGCTGGCCGTCTTGCCCAGGTACGGAAGGAGCTTGCCTCACCTGTTAAGCAGCATGAGGACAAGAGCATCGGTCTGCAGAACGTCAACGACCGGCTAGTCTTGCTTTACGGGGAATCAAGCGCCTTGGTTATCGAGAGTGAACCTGGCTTCGGAGCTTGCATTATGTTTGTTATTCCAGGAGGTGAGCCCAATTGATTAAGGTAGTTATTGTGGACGACGAGCCTAAGCTTCGTCAAGGTCTTCAGACTCTGATTCCGTGGGAGCAGCTGGGGTTTACCGTTACAGCCACGGCAGCCAACGGACAAGAAGCCTTGGAAGTCATTAAGGAGGAAACTCCGGACCTCGCTATTGTCGATATCCGTATGCCGCTAATGGATGGGCTGGAGTTGATTCGGAATCTGACAACCTCCGGCCATCAGATGCACTTTATTATTCTTAGCGGATATGCCGACTTCGAGTATGCCAAGATGGCCATTAAGTACGGAGTGACAGGATATATTCTGAAACCTGTGGATACGGAAGAAATGGCAGCCAACTTAAAGCGGGTGCGTGAGCGTATTGAAGAGGAGCGGATGAAGCGGGCGCAGCCATTCGTAGAGGCGGTGAACCCGGGTTGGCTGCTGCATCAGCTGCTTGATCCCCAGGAGAAAGCCATAGAACCGGCCAAGCTGGTAAGCATGGCTGAAGAAGCTGGTCTGTTGTGGAGCAGCTATGAGGTCATTGCCGTTACCCCGCAGGTTCCCGAAGCAGGCCGTGCTGATGCGCTGTACCGGCTTTCAGAGGTGTGGAGACCGCTCATCGAAGGAGAGTACAGGGGGGCCGTAATCCTCCGTCCCCCCTACGCTATCCTTCTTCTCCAGGAGCCACTGCGCGGGAGGCAGCGGCGGGAGAAGCTGTACCGGGAGCTCCGGAGCTCGGCGAACGGGCTGCGGTTTACAGCTGCTACCGGAGGAGTGGTGTCTTCGCCTGAAGAAATTTGCCATTCCTATTTAAAAGCTCAGGAATCGATTCAACAGGCGTTTTTCGGTGAGAAGGACCGGCTGCTGGGGCCAAACCCTCCGGTGTATCCTTATCCTCTGCCAGAGCCAGACTGGCTGTCTAGTGACGGCGACACCGAAGAGATAACGGAGCAGATCATCTTCCGCCTGTATTACAGTCTGGATGTTGGAAACCATTCGGGGATACGCCCACTCTTGGACGAGGCGGCAGCATTCTTCCTAAGACAAGGACAGGATGAGAAGGTTGTCAAGGAATCCTTCTTTTTTCTAACCAACGCGGTCATTCATAAGCTGACCGAAGGCTCACACAAGAAGTTGATGGGAGCCGAGACCGTGTCCCGTTTCTTGAACGGGATTCTCCAATATGAGGTTCTGGACGATCTCCTGGAAGAGACCCACCGTTTCCTGCTTGCACTGGCAGAGGACGCCGGGCCGGGAGGCAAGGAGCAGGAGCTGAAGAAGATGATCAGCTTCATCCATAGGCATTACGCCGAGAACCTGAGACTCGACACATTAGCCGGGCTGCTCAACTACAGCACAGCCTATCTGGGGCAGCTGTTCAAGAACAAGACCGGGGAGTACTTCAACACTTATCTGGACAGAGTCCGCATTGAGAAGGCCAAGGAGCTGCTGGGTCAGGGGATGAAGGTATACGAAGTGGCCGAGCGTGTCGGCTACACGAACGTGAACTATTTTCACAGCAAATTCAAAAGGTACGAGGGCCGCTCCCCATCGGATTATAAAAATCCATAATTTCTAGATGATTTTCTCCGAAATCCGTGATATGGGCGGAGCCTTCTCTCTGATCTATGATGGAATTCAAGGGAGGGAAGGAATTATGAAAGCGGCAACACTAGAAAGGGAAGGCGCTTACAAAGAGAAAAAGAAGAATGCCTGGAAGGTATTTAAAAATCAGAAATACCTGTACTTCATGTCCATTCCGTTTGTTCTCTGGGTCTTTGTCTTCCAGTACTTGCCTCTGTGGGGCTGGACAATGGCCTTCCAGAAATATAGACCGGGCGTTAATTTCTTTGATCAGAAATGGGTCGGCTTGGATCATTTCCGCACCTTGTTCCAGGATGGGCATTTCTATCAGGTACTCAGGAACACACTTGCCATGAGCCTCATGGGCCTGGTCGCCGGTTTTATTATACCGGTTGTTTTTGCTCTGCTGCTCAATGAGGTCCGGATTCAGGTTATGAAGCGATTCGTACAGACCGTATCTTATTTGCCGCATTTTGTATCATGGGTAGTTGCGGCAGGCATTGTCACCAAGATGCTCTCGACGGACGGCGGTGTCGTGAACGATATCCTGATGGGCTTGCACATTATTGATAGGCCGATCCAGTTCATGGCCCAGGGGAATTGGTTCTGGGGAATTGTAACCGGTGCCGACATCTGGAAGGAGACAGGCTGGAATGCCATTATCTATCTGGCTGCCATCTCCGGTATTGGCCCTGAGCTGTACGAAGCTGCGCGGGTGGATGGTGCCAGCCGGCTCAGACAGATGTGGCATATCACGCTGCCGGGGATTCGTTCAACCATCATTGTTCTCTTGATTATGTCTATCGGACATCTGCTTGGGACTGGCTTTGAGAAGCAATTCCTGCTGGGCAATCACATGGTCATCGACTACTCTGAGGTGCTTGATTTGTATGCGCTTAACTATGGTCTTGGGATGGGGCGCTACTCCTTCGGGACGGCAATCAATATCTTCAATTCAGTGATCAGCCTAATCCTGTTGTTTGCGGCTAACGGAATTTTTAAGCGTTTTACCAAAGAAAGCATCATGTAGGGAGGAAGGATGATATGGAGGCTGTCAGAAGCACCAAATCTGTCGGCAGATTAACAAGCAAGCTTAAAGCAAAATCACCACAAGACCGCATCCTGGGGATATTTGTGTATCTTTCCATGACGGTGGTGACCGTTCTAACCATCTATCCGTTCCTAAACGTGCTGGCGATTTCCTTTAACGATTCGGTGGATACCGTTAGAGGGGGAATTACCATTTGGCCGAGGGAATTTACCTTCAAAAATTACGAATTGATTTTCAACTACGGGGGGCTGATCACCGGATTTAAGATTTCTGTTCTGCGGACCATCATCGGCACCGTGCTGGGCCTAGTCAGCGGCTCGATGCTGGCTTATACGCTAGCACGGAGTGACTTTCAAGCGAGAAGATTTATCTCCGTCTTTCTTGCCGTGACGATGTATGTGTCCGGGGGCTTGATTCCGGGGTTCATCCTAATGAAGGATTTGAATCTAATTAATACATTTGCCGTTTACATTCTGCCGGGACTCGTAAGCGCGTTCAACGTCTTCGTGATCCGTTCCTTTATCGACGGCCTGCCTTATGCCCTGCAAGAGTCGGCTAAGCTGGATGGCGCAAATGACTTTACGATCTACTGGCGCGTCATTCTGCCTCTGTGTAAACCGGCACTTGCCACCGTGGCGCTGTTCTTGGCAGTGGGACAGTGGAACTCCTGGTTCGACACTTATCTGTTCAATGGGTCCAATGAATCGTTGACGACCCTGCAATATGAGCTGATGAAAATTCTGCAAAGCACCACGACAAGCGCAACCAATTCCCAGGACGCCGCCAATATGGCCCAGCGGATGGCACAGGTCTCGCCGGAATCGGTGAAGATGGCCATCACGATTATTGTTACAGTGCCTATTCTTATCGTGTATCCTTTCCTGCAGAAATATTTCGTTAAAGGCATGACGCTGGGTGCGGTCAAGAGTTAAACGGGTGCAGACAGGTGTATCCACGTATACCGCCTGTATTATACAAATCATTTTCATATGGGGAGGTCGCATGTTCATGAAATCTAGACGAAAAAGGATGTTTACAGCACTGCTTGTGTCACTGACTTTAGTGGGCGCTCTTGCAGGCTGCGGGGGAAATGACAGCTCATCCTCGGGCGAGGGCAATACAGCAAGTGGTAACGGGGACAGCTTAGAGCCCATCACACTCACTTATTTCTCCGAAGACCCCAGTACGAATTGGAATAATATGAAGGACGAAGTCGGCAAGGTTATCACTCAAAAAACCGGCGTAACCCTGGATGCTGAGTTCGCTGTGGGAGACCCGGTACAGAAAATTTCATTAATTGCTGCAACAGGCAATTATCCGGATCTGATCGCCGCCAAGGCGGATGTCGGCAAGCTGGTTGATGCTGGCGCCATCATCGATCTGACGGATCTTATCGACAAGCATGCGCCAAACATCAAGAAAATGCTGGGCGATAAGATTGTGCGGGCCAAGTACAGTCTGGATGATCCGGCCATCTATGCCATCCCAACATGGTCCGCCGTTGATGAGAAGAAGATCAAGGCTGACGAAGGCTTCGAGCTCCAGCACCGTGTTGTTAAGGAAGCGGGATATCCGGAGATTCGCACGGTACAGGATTATGAAAAAGTGATTAAAGATTATATCACCAAGCATCCGACAGACGAGAACGGGAACAAGAATATCGGTTTGTCCCTGAATGCAGACGATTGGCATATGTATCAGGTGACGAACTCGGCATTCCTGACAACCGGGGGCCCCAACGACGGGGAATACTACATTGATCAGAATACACACCAGGCTACCTACCATTTCCGTCGTCCGGAAGAAAAGGATTACTTCCGCTGGCTGAACCACATGAATGCGGAGGGTCTGCTTGATCCGGAGAGCTTCGTGCAAAAGACGGACCAGTTTAAGGCAAAGATAGCCTCAGGCAGGGTGCTGGGCCTGGCAGACCCGGAATGGGACTATGGCGACGGGCAGAATGCGCTGAAAGCGGCCGGCAAATTCGACCAGACCTACGGTCACTATCCGGTCACAATGAGCAAGGAGTATAAGGATACGAGCTTTTGGCCGGCCGGCTTCGACGGAGGGTATGGAATCTCGATCTCCAGCAAGTGTAAGGACCCGGTACGCGCGATCAAGTTCCTTGACTTCCTGGCATCAGAAGAAGGGCAGATCCTGAACAACTGGGGAATTGAAGGAAAGCACTACACCGTAGAGAATGGCAAGCGGAAGATCATTCCCGCTGTGCAGGAGCGGATGGACAACGACAATGCGGCGTTCACCAAAGAGTCCGGTATGGGCTTGTACTGGAACATGATGGTCCATTATGGCGATGGCATCAAGGACTCGACTGGCAACTATTTCACCCGCAACTATCCGGAAATGCTGACTGCAACCTACAACAAGGCGGAGAAGGAAACCTTGAAGGCCTATAAGGCGGAGCATTGGAAGGATCTGTTCCCTAAAGAGGAAGAATTCAAGCCGAGAGCTTATGGAGCGGCTTACACGATGTCTCTGCCTAACGACGACCCTGCCGTTATTCTGGGTGCTAAGATGAAGGATATTACTTGGAAGCGTATTCCAGAGGCGGTTATGGCCAAGCCAGAGAACTTTGACAAGATATGGGATGCGTACATGGCAGAGCTGGATAAGGCCGGAGTTAAAGATATGGAAGAGGCTTACACGAAGCATATTCAAAACCGGATCAAGCTGTGGTCCACTAACTGAGAAATAAGTTCATAACAAGAACAGCGCCGGTTTATTTGGCTATGATCATCGACATGGCAAGCAGAGACTAGAAACAGATTTTCAACGGCGGCTTGTTACCGGCCTTCGGCTGGCAGCAGGCCGCCAGGTTTATCTTAAAGACCAACCTAAATCCGGTTTACCAGTTCGGGTTGATCTTTCGGTAAGTTGGCCGGAGACAATTTAAAAGCGAAAAAATGAAAGCGGTATCAATAAAGGAGGTGGTGTGACGAAACAAGAGGATTTGAACCTATGCCTAAAAGTTAGGGAGCAGCAAAGACTGGTACTTCGTAGGGAGACCAACCATGAAAGGGGAGGAATAAAATTTTGAAGAGAACAAGCGTCCTGTTAATCATTATTTCATTATTGTTAGCGATCGTTCCGATGTCCGCATCAGCGAAGAGCTCACGGATTTTCGAGGCAGAGAGCGGTACTTTAACCGGTACAGCTGCAGCTAAAGATACGCAGGGATACTCCGGCACCGGATATGTAACCAGCTTCGACAATGACGGAGATTCTTTAGCGGTAGCCGTGTCGGTTCCGAGTGCCGGTTTGTATCAAATCACGATCCGCTATCATTCTCCGTACGGATACAAGCAAGCGTATCTGTTCGTTAACGGCACAGCGGCGGGGAGTGTTGATTTTGAGCAAACTACAGGCTTTACCGAGATGGCAGTGACCAAGGCACTGCTGAACAAAGGAACAAATACAATCCGGCTCGATAAGGGATGGGGCATGTATGAAATCGACTACTTTGCCATTGAGCCGGCTGCTGCTCCGGCCGCTCATCAAGTATCCAAAGCCTTAGTCAATCCTGGGGCTTCTTCGGCGGTGAAGTCGCTCATGAGCTATTTGGTTGACAGCTACGGTTCGAAGATCTTGTCAGGACAGCAGGATTACTCCAATGTAGCATGGATACAGAGCAACCTAGGGAAGAAGCCGGCCATGGTTGGATTTGATCTGATGGATTACTCGCCATCCCGGGTAGAGCTAGGCGCTGCGACCACCGAGATTGAAAAGGCGATAGATTGGGACCGCCAAGGGGGGATCGTAAGCTTCGTATGGCATTGGAACGCGCCGAAGGATCTGATCAATCAGCCTGGTAAAGAGTGGTGGAGGGGATTCTACACCGACTCCACAACCTTCGACATTCAGTATGCGCTGGATCACCCGGACTCTGAGGACTACACATTGCTTCTCAGGGATATCGATGCGATAGCCGTTCAGCTGAAGCGGCTGCAGGATGCGAATGTTCCTGTACTCTTCCGTCCGCTCCACGAAGCGGAGGGAGGCTGGTTCTGGTGGGGGGCCAAGGGAGCAGAGCCCTGCAAGGAGTTATACCGTATCCTTTACGACCGGTTAACCAATTATCATCACCTGAACAACCTGATCTGGGTATGGAATTCCATGTCGCCGGATTGGTACCCGGGAGACGATGTGGTGGACATAGTCAGCTACGATTCCTATCCTCTTGCGGGGGATTACAGTCCACAGATGGGCAAATACGATCAGCTGATATCGCTTGGAAGAGACCGCAAGCTTGTGGCCATGACGGAGAACGGGGCCATTCCGGACCCGGACCTGCTGCCCGTGTATCATGCTGACTGGAGCTGGTTCACGACGTGGGGAGCCTTCGATGGAAATGCGAATTCACTTGATCATCTGAAGAAGGTCTACAACCATGAGTACGTGGTTACGTTGGATGAGCTGCCAAACATCAAAACCTACGATCTTGGGGTGAAAACAGCTCCGGCGGCTCCGACCGGCCTGAAGGCAGTCGCAGGCAATGGGCAGGTTACACTCAAGTGGAGCGAGACAAGCGGAGCGGAGAGTTACACCGTGAAGCGGGCCGCGAAGAGTGCCGGTCCATACACAACCATAGCATGGAACCTGCGGACACCGGGCTTTACGGACAAAGGTCTGGAGAACGGCAAGCACTACTACTATGTTGTGACTGCGGAGAACAGATTAGGGGCAAGCCCGGATTCGGCACCGGTTAAAGTGAAGCCCGTCAAGGTTCGTGGCAGATAAACCGGCGGAGCAGCTTAGGGCAGATGATACACATGCTCAACGGTTCTGATTCAGCGACAATTTCCGGAACATAACATATGCTGCATTCCGAACAACACAATGAAGACCAGATCAGACAACTATTAAAGCTGACTAAATTAATTGTGGGATTCTAATACACATCATCGAAGAACCGCCCTTTCCCATGTGGAAAGAGCGGTTCTTGTCTTCTTGTTATTCAACTAACAATTGAAAGCCTGGAATTTCCTCTTCAGCATCTTTAAAAAGCTGAAGCACAAGCTGGCTGTACTCCCCCAGCTTCTTCTCGCTTTCCTCAAAATGCACCCACCGGATGGTTACGGGCATGTTCACCCACCCGGTTAAGCAATCCCACAAAGCGTCCAGATTATTACCATAATGACTGGGCAGTTCTAGCTCTTCTCTCAAAGCCGCATGCAGCTCTTCGCGGGTATGTAGTTGGCTGCCATCCAAAGTAATGCTGTGCATAGGAACTCCTCCACTTCTCCTCAGCATTATTTCATTTGCTGATACGTTTCGTAATGGTCTTCCGTCTTGTAGATTAAGCCATCGCTTGAGAACACGATCCGGTCCTTGCCCCGCGGCCCTTTTGTATAATTGATATCCGCCTCATACCAGGTCCGCCCTTTTTTTCGGGGCAGCTTCCCTTCCCGGTTCTGAAACACATCCCCTCCGATGCTCTTTCCAGGCGCAACTTCGTTCAGATTACCGGACTGTGGGTAGCCCAGGCGCCTTGCCTCTTTTTTGGTGATAAAATTGTCCGGCAGCTGGTGGTGCTCGCGGATGTAGCTTGCCACCGCCTCAAAGCTGGTGGGATTGTGGGAGGGCTGTGTCTTCTCTGCAGTCAACCCGCAGCCAGCCAGAATCAGTATACTCAGCAGCAGTAAGACAATAGATCGTAATGCTTTCATGGACGTGATCCTCGCTTTATTCAAGATTTCATTTTCAGATTGTACAGTTTTCGGAGGATATAAGCCAGTTCGCTTTTTTCATTAGCCCAGTCTATACCGTTATAATGGTGAGAGAATGGGAAGAGCGATGGAAGGAAGGATTGAAATTATCATGAAAGTAATTGTTATTGGCGCCGGAATTGCTGGCGCCTCCACCGCCTATCATCTGACTAAGCTTGGAGCGGACGTTCTTGTGATCGACCGGCAGGATGAAGGTCAGGCTACGGATGCAGCGGCTGGCATCATCTGCCCTTGGCTGTCACAGAGGCGCAATCAGGCTTGGTACCGGCTTGCGAAGGCTGGAGCACGCTATTATCCACGGTTAATTGAGGAGCTTGAACGGGAAGGGGAAACCGATACCGGCTATGCCAGAGTGGGGGCTCTCAGCATCCACACAGATCCCGATAAGCTCGGCAAAATGGAGGAACGGGCGCACAAGCGGTTGGAAGACGCGCCTGAAATTGGAGAGATCCGCTTGCTGGATGAACAGGGCACACGAGAGCTGTTCCCACTATTGGCGGAAGAGTATGCTTCCGTTCATGTCAGTGGCGCTGCCCGTGTCGATGGCCGGGCCCTGCGGAATGCCTTGCTTCGAGCGGCACAAAGGAACGGGGCGGAGCTTAGGCATGGGGACGCCCAGCTTGAGTATCAGGCGGGCCGTGTAACAGGCGCCCTGTGCGGGGGAAGCGGCTACCCGGCCGATAAAGTTATCGTCTGTGCGGGAGCTTGGGCGGGACAGCTGCTGAAGCCGTTAGGCGTAGATTTTCAGGTGCGGTATCAAAAAGCACAGATCATGCACCTGGAGCTGGCAGATATGGGGCAGGATACGGGCGGTTGGCCCGTGGTGATGCCGCCTTCCGATCAATATTTGCTCGCTTTTGCGCAGCGGAAGATTGTCATTGGGGCCACGCATGAGAACGATGTTGACGGCTACGACACGAGGATCACGCCTGGCGGTATGCACGAGATTTTAAGCAAAGGCCTTCCGTTGGCACCTGGTCTGGCGGAGAGCACATTTCAGGAGATAAGGGTGGGCTTCCGCCCATTTACGGCCGATTTTCTGCCAGTTATCGGTGCTGTTCCAGGCTGGGAAGGACTCCTCGCAGTGAACGGACTCGGAGCTTCGGGACTGACCATGGGGCCTTTTATCGGAGGACAGATGGCTAAATTGGCGCTCAGCATGGAGTTGGACATCGATTTAACGGATTATGATGTCCGCAAGGCTATGGGGTAATCTTAGCGAATGAATATATCAGACGATTTTTAATAATGAAACCCGGCCGTGTATGGCCGGGTTTTTGCTTGATGTAGGTAATATGATTCCCCGTCCCTGATCAGTTGAATTAAGAGCAGCTGAAAGGTAACTTCTTTAGAAGTAGTTATATGCCGTGTTCGCTTAGAGTATTGTTTTCGTACATTGGTCTCAAGAGGGCAATAATGGAATTTTTAAAAAGGTAATTTTGGTTTATTGAATCGGCGGACCAGCTTGGAATGCAGTATTTCTTATTTCAGATGGGAGGTTGTGGATACATGAATAATCTGGACCGTATGCGCACCTTAAACAAAGCGATTGTGCAGCTTCGCAAGGTAAAATGTTTAATAAGGCATGGCAGGTTTAAACGTGCAAGGCATGAGATAGAACGAGTGACCGTTAGTCTTAACTATAAATTTCATAACTTATGCAGCATGAGAACGATTGGAAATCGCCGGGCTGGGAAGCGGGTCGGATGAAGAAGGCACGATCACGGAGGATATGCATTTATAAAGTAAATGCGGCGATAAAAGAGCTGGAAGAAGCGAAGAGTTATGTAAAGAGAAAAAGAATAAGGCATGCTAAAAAAGCAGTTACCAATTCTTTGTTATATCTTCATACAGCAAAGAGGTGTATTAGTAAGTTAAAGATTAAGAAGGTTGTAAAAGGATCAGGTCCTGGGGGAGTCAACGGAGTGACGGGAGCGTCAGATCCACCAGGAGCATTGGACCCACCGGGAGCGACCGGGGCAACAGGAACGGCCGGGGTGACAGGAGTGACAGGGGCCAACGGATTAGTTCAACAATTTCAGGTCTCAGAAAATACACCAAATACTACGGGAAGCTCAGCCATCGCTTTAAACGGTACGGCTACCACTTTGAAAACTATAACAATAACAAGTATTCCAGCAGGAGGGCGTGTCTGGCTGACAGGAATCATAGGCTGGCAGAACACTATAGGCGACTCTTCCCTACAATTTCAAATTTTGAGAGGTGCAACGATTATATTTAGCATAAATGACGGACGGGCCGGAAATGGCACTTTTGGCTCAACAAGTATTGATCACGTCGATTTGACCCCGGGAACTGGCAGTGTAACCTACTCATTAATGGGTCTAGTCACGAGTGGTTCTGCAAACGTAGTCGGGGCAGTAACTTTTACAGGGGCTCTCTTATAATATAACTATGTCCGAGTATTGCGACCGAACGTCCATCGGTCGTTTTTTATTTGTACTGCCCTCTAGTCCTCTACTAAAGGCATAAAAACACTCTCAAGCGGCATCTCTCTCTTATACAAGAAAGATTATATTTACAAAATTCGACAAGTTTCTTACATGTGAATTTACAGTTCATCTATATACTTTACTCTATCAAAATGTATCTAAAGGGGAATGTAACTAGATGAACAGCAAGCTGAAGTCTTTCATTTGTACCTCGTTTACCTTTTTGATTCTTACACAGAGTGCCGCGACGGTGTCTGCTGCAGAAAGCATACCTTCCACCAACTCAACGGGAAAATGGATGTCCGGTGAATATCACACGCACACCATACAATCGAGTGATGCCTCCGAATCTTTTATGAAGCTGGAAAATGTACTCGATGCAGCCTTTCGGGAGGACCTCGATAAGAAGCCTGCCGAGACCGTTACATCCCTGACTTACGGCAATCCTTTTGATTTTCTCATGTTAGCTGACCATCTGCGTGACTCGCCGCGCGATCCGGACGGAAACGACAAGAAGACGGCACGCTGGGAAGCGATCAAGGATCAGCAGGACAAGCTTAAAGCGCTCCAAGCTGCTGGAAAATACCTGGGTAAGTTCATTTATTCCGGTTTTGAATGGGACATGATGGGTCTGGATCATGGTTCTGTGGGCATTATTGATTCCAAGAGTGATGAAGTACCTATTGAGGCTATTCATCAATTCGAGTGGTTGTACAGCTACGATACTACCCCAGGAGTGTTCCATTCAGATGAGGAGGCTCTGTGGGGGCCTAGACCAGATAAGAATACATTGAAGCCCGATAAAAATAAAACTCTTGAAGCCATTAATTGGCTCAAAACGAATTATCCAGAGAGCTACGTGCTGCTTAACCATCCGTCCCGACACAATGGGGACAGCTCAGGTGTAGTCACTATTGAGGACATTCGCAAAATGAATGATCTTGCTCCGGGCATTGTGTTTGGCATGGAAGGGCTGCCGGGCAACCAGATGTCCGCCAGTAAGAACAGATCGGAACTGGCCGATGTATACGGCGGCGCAGACGTTATGGTGGCTAAGGTCGGAGGCATGTGGGACGCTCTGCTCGGTGAAGGGCGCCGTTTCTGGAACTTCACGAATTCCGATTTCCACTTTAAAGTGAGCAGCAACCGCAATTATTCAAGCGGCTACTGGCCTAGTGAGTATTCACGAAATTATACATGGGTCGAGGGCAATACTTTTAAAGATGTTGTAGCGGGAATGCGTTCAGGTAAATCCTATGCCGTATATGGCGATCTTATCAATGCGCTTGATTTTAAAGCTGCTGGTAATGGCCAACAGGCCGAAATGGGTGGGAATCTGCAAGTGACCGAAGGGGATCTTACAACCATCAGCATCCGCTTCAAGAGCCCGGAGCACAACAACTATGCGCCAATTAGCCCGCATGATACTTCAGTTACGAATAATATCAAGGTTGACCATGTCGATCTGATCTCTGGAGAAGTGACCGGGAAGCTCAATGAGAGCCAATACGCCGGTAATACCACCAATGATACGACAAAAGTCATTAAACGCTTTACCCAGGAAGACTGGGGACAGCCCGATGCGGAAGGGTATTATACGGTTTCGTATAAGGTGCCAGCGGACACTAACCGCTACTACCGGTTGCGGGGTACGAATTTGGGTACAGACGTACCTGGCTACACCGTTAACGGCGAGCCTGTGCAGGATAAGTCCTTCGATTATAGCGGCAGTGTAACGCCAGAGCAGAACGAGGAACGCTTCAATAATATTAATGACCGTAACTATACAGGCTTGTGGTTTTATTCCAACCCGATCTTTGTGAATGTTGCAGCGCTCAGTGACGAGCAGGCCATGAACGATACAATTGCCAATATAACTTCAACCCTTGGGGATACAAGTGCCGTGACTTCCGACATTCTTCTTCCTTCGGAAGGGCTTCACGGAACCAAGATTGAATGGAAGAGCAGCAACACGGATGTTATTCGCCTTGATAACGATAAAGCGGTAGTTACCCGTCCATCTGCTGGCACAGGAGATATGCGTGTCACGTTAACTGCAACGGTATCCCGTGGAGGTAAAAGTATGGATAAGCCGTACACCTTTATTGTAAAAGCCTACCCGCCGAGCGGTGGCTCGTCAGGCAATAGTCCATCAGGCGGCAGCAGCCCGTCAGACAACAGTGCGCCAGGCATCGGCAGCTCCAACAAGCCGAATGTGTCCGTCCCAGGCGGCGGGGGAACCGTTACGGCGGGTTCAAATGGAAGTGTAACCATTACACCTGACAAGGGCTACCAGGTCAAGGATGTTACGGTCAACGGGGTGTCGAAAGGGGCACTCACTCAATTGACAGGCCTGAAATCTTCGGACCAAGTTGTGGTGACCTTCGAGAAGCTTCCAGAGCAGCCTGGAAAGCCTGAGCAGCCTCAGAAACCTGCTGTTACTTTTAGTGATATTTCGAATCATTGGGCAGCTTCAGCAATTAACTATGTTGTAGAGCATGAATTGTTCACGGGTACAGCAGCCAATAAATTCAGTCCAGACACCACCATGACCCGGGGGATGCTGGCCACCGTGATGCACCGTTTAGCAGGTAAGCCTGAAGCAGGGGCAGCATCCCATCACTTCCAGGATGTAAATGCAAATGCTTATTACCGTGATGCGGTAGCTTGGGCAAGTCAGAATAACATCGTCCAAGGGGTTAATCGCAGCCAGTTTGCTCCCGATCAGCCAATTACCCGGGAACAGCTTGTACAGATCCTCTTCAATTATGCCAAGGCTAACAAGTTAAATATGAATGCTAACCAATCCCTGTCCCCGTTCGCAGACTCGGGCAAAATTTCCACTTGGGCAATTGATGCCATGAAGTGGTCTGTAAGCAATGAGCTGATCTCCGGCAAGGGCAACGGCAAGCTTGATCCGAAGGGCGCCGTATCCCGTGCAGAAGCCGCAGCCTTGATCAACCGTTTTATGACAACCTTTAATTTGTAATCCCAAAATCTGCTCCCGCAATGAAAGCCCGGCCGTTATGGCCGGGCTTTCTGTTTGCTAGAGCTCATCCGCGAGGCCTAGCAAAGCGATTCCCACAATCACGATCATCACAACGGCGTATTGCTTGGCATTCAGCCGTTCCTTGAGAAATATCCGGGATAGTATGACGGAGAAAATGCTATATGAGGCAATGAGAGGGGCTGCAATAATGGCATTGCTGGACATGGCGAACACATAGAAGAATTGCCCCGTGGTTTCCAGGATGGCCGCATAACCTTTGACACGTTCCCGGAAAAGGTTGAACGGCTGTTTTTTCACAAACTTGAGGTATGTATATGCCAGTACGGCGCAGATGAAAAAAGTGAATTCATAAGCGAGCAGGGCGGCGTCCTGGCTGATCAGGTTCAGTTCATCCAGATAGATGCCGTCGGCGAAGGTGCCGAGCCCATCGATCAGGCAGTACAGAATCGGAAAGGTAATAGCCATGAAGCCGATTTGATACTTTCTATCGATTTGTGTCGAATGATTCTGAAGCGCCTCATGCTCAGCTCTCTTTTCCAAGACTGCAATGCCAACAACGCCGCAGGTAATTATTGCTATACCCAATATCTCAATGAGGCTCAGATCATGAGTGAAGAAGATAAAGAGCAGAATGGCCGTAACGGCTCCTGAGGAATTCTGTACGGGAGATGCAATGGACAGCTCCATATACCTTAGTCCAATATAACCGAGGGTCATCGACAGGATATATAGTGCGGAGACGGGCAGGTAGCGCAGCATGTCGATGGGATTAAAGCTTAATCCCTGAATGAGCATATAAGCCGTGGCGTGAATTCCCATAACGAGGCCCACCACAATGACGATTTTAATATGACTATACCGGTCATGACTGTCACTGCCTTTTTTATAAAAGAGATCCGCACCTCCCCAAGCTAAAGCTGTTAATAAAGCAAATACAAACCACATAGTCGGCGACTCCTTGTAATAAAATTCACAATATAAGTGATACAGTGCAAGCTTTATTATTATAAGACTTCATTATGTATGTCAATAGCCAAAAAGAGCACGTATTGAACAGGGAGTCATATCCTGCAATAAAAATTTCGTAACTAAGAAGAATCTTTCCCGTACTAAGACTTAATATGATTATGCCTAGTTGAACTTGAATTCGATCATTCCTGCCCATGGAGAAACCTCCATTCCCATATAGCATATAGGTATTACATCTAATAGAAAATGAGGTCATACACCGAATGAATGTCGAATTTATCGATCATGTCGATAGGGTTATCAGTTGGCTGAGCAGAAGGCGGCTCAGTACTTTGCATTCCTTTATACACAGGTCATGGAAAAGAATTATGTGCCTACCCTGATGAGAGATATCCAGTTGTGGAAAAGAGACCATGTATCTCCCCGTTTATGGGCGGTTGCCTCGCGTTTAAGGAATAAACCGGATCCCCGGGATTACCACAGATATCTAGGTTGGCTTGAGAAGACAGGGGGCTTGGATGATTACCTGGATCGAAGTGTGTCCTATATTTATATGAGGGATTTGGGCCAGGTTTTGGATTCTCCTGATACCCGGATCAGGATCAAGCGTTTAGTCGCTAACATCAAACGCCACCTGGTTCATTCCACCATGGCAAACCAGGGGGGCCAGCCAGAGTACATGAGTTTGGCGGGGGCTTACCGCTGGGCACAGAGGGAAGGCATAGAGACCACCGTAATCTGGTTGATTAGCAAGCTTAAGACTGTATCCTCAAACCTACCGAAGGAGCTAGATGCCGAGCAAGCTCAACGCAAGCTGCTGAAGATTATTCTGGGGGTTGTCCTGCATGTCATTGAAGAAATGGGGGATCAAGTGCCGCCTGAGGAACGCTCAAGGCAGCTGGATGAAGCTATCAGGCTGGGCTATTCCTATGGTCTTACCTATCCTTTCATTGACGATCTTCTGGATTCGCAGGTCTTAACCGCTCAAGAGAAAGAACAATATTCCCTTGTTATCCGCACCACACTGCTTACCGGGTCTGTACCGGAAGTAGATAAGGGGTGGGCCGGAAATAACGTGGATATGATGCAATACATCCATGCAGAACTCAGGGATGCTTTTGAGTATATTAAGGACTATCAGAAGCCGGAGACCAGGCAGAAATTTTTTGAGCAATCCTATGTGTTTTTTCATTCCCAGGAGCTGGACCGCAAGAAGGATCTGACGAATGCTAACTACTCGAATGAAGAGCTTTATATACCGATCATTTTGAAATCCTCATCTTCCCGATTGCTTGCCCGTTCCGTAATCAGTGCCCCTGTAGATGAGGGCTTTGAGGATCGGACCTTCTATTATGGCATCTATAACCAACTGGCAGATGATTTTGCGGATATGCTTGACGACATGAGAGACGGTGCGGTAACCCCCTATACCTACTATTTAAAATACCACGATCAGCGGGTGGATCTGATAAATCCCTTTGAATTATACTGGGCGGTCATCTCGCATCTGATTCATAACGTGTACCATTCCGATGCCAAGACCCGTGAGGTTATCCTAAACCGCGCCATCAATGGTCTGAAACGATTTAAAGACAGGATGGGTACTGAGAAATATCATGAAATCATGAACTTGCTTACTCCTCGAAATTCGGAATTTCATCGTCTTATCCAGATGATGGTTCGAAGGGCAGATCACGTGGATTTCTTCGACAAGCTGCTTAGGGACCAGGTGATTGCCACTCTGAGAAACGACCGGAAGGAACAAGAGGACTTCCTGGAGACGGTCAAGATGGCCCAGAATCAGATTAACCGCACCTTGCCGATACCGAAGCATGACGGGATGCCACCGATGAAAGGGCCGCTTATTGATGCGGCTAATTACAGCCTTGAAGGGGATGGGAAACGTCTGCGGCCTGTATTGATTTGGGTGATGGGTGTGAACGAATATGGACTGGATGGATCGGCAATCGTGCCGCTGTTGAGATCCATGGAGTATATGCATACGGCATCTTTGATTTTCGACGATCTGCCGTCCCAGGATAACGCGTTATTTCGTAGAGGGCGTCCGACCCTGCATCTCGTGAATGATACCGCCACGGCCGAATTAACCGGCCTGTTTCTGATTCAGAAGGCGATTCAGGAACAAACATCGCTTGATCAGTTCAATGCCAAGACCGTGCTTGCCTTGATGCAGTATTCGGCGCAGAAGGCAGAAGACCTTTGTATGGGACAGATGATGGACCTGAATTCCAGAGGAAAAGCGTTAACCTTGGAGCAGTTGAATACGATAAGTTTTTACAAAACCGGCATAGCATTTGAGGCTTCTCTGGTCATGCCTGCTATTCTTGCTGAGGCTAAGGAGGAGGAAATTGCGGGTCTGAAGAAATTCGCCTATCATGCGGGCATTGCTTTTCAGATTAAGGATGATTTGCTTGATTTGGAGGGGGATGCGAACCTGCTGGGAAAGCCCGTGGGCAAGGATGCCGAGAACAACAACTCCACGTTTGTATCCATCCTCGGTCCGGAAGGCGCGACCAAAGAGATGTGGGAGCACTACTGTCTTGCTATGGAAGCGCTGAGGGGAATACCACGCAATATTGCTTTTCTGAAGCATTTATTGAAATATATGATTCACCGGGATCGTTAACTTCGTATAGGACTTTATGCTTACCTGTAAATGGGAAAATATTCTCCCAGAGAGCTCACTAGCCTTCCATTACTCCCCTTTTTTCTGCATATTTTGTACCTTTCTCTTCCTGGCTTTTCCAGTGTATCATGAAGAGATATGTAGAATGTGGCGATATATAAGGAGAATCATATATATGGATTGGTTGAATAAGGGAATTGCAGAACGCTGGCGGGCTGAAGGGATTAGATACGCATCTGATATTAATGAATACGTGCGTGTCGGCAATGAAACAGGATGGCCGGAGGATTTGAAGCCGCCGGAAGAGGACCAGCGTAGAAGCATAGCGGGGGACATCTTGCAGATGATTCGCGAAGCTAACCGATGTGGGGAAACGAAGAAGCTGCGTGAGGAAATTCCGCCGGCTTCTTGGCCGATTACCTCCGAATTTCCCGATAAGCTGCAGCCAGTGAAACCGCTGGCATTCTTACAGGATGGCAGCTTGCTGGTGCACGCCGGTTCCGGGAGTGCAGGGCAGGATTAAGACGGTTCTCTCGGATGTGGAATCTCTAGCCGATGGGGCTTTCTTCGTTTCTTAACCATATCGATTCAATGTTTACCCCTTCTTTGCTTGGCATACGAAAAATCCCCTCCGGTAAACAGAAATGAGCCCATTTTAACATGAGCACTTTTCTTACTGTCTACCTTAAGGGGATAGTACCACCTTTTGCATTACCTCTTATTTTTTTGTTTTTTTTTAATAATTACATACGAGCACCATAAAACTACAAAGACGGATGCAAGTTGCCATATTGAGGATCCCGTCATCAGTGAATATGTAATACTTATAGCATAGAGCACAACTGCAATTATAAAAATCAACTTGGAGTTCATAGCTCATCCCACCTTTTTCCTTATTTTATCACTACTAATTGTTATTTGGAAATATGAAAAGTAACTTTTTGCCAACAATTGTCTAAGTCATTAAGTAATTATATTGCAGGAAAAATTTAGGCGATTAAAACTTTGGTATTTATTTGTGCATTGAAAGCAGGCAGTAATTGAATCAACAGCATATTCAAACTGAACTTTTGGATTTGAGTGCTTCTTTTTATTCTATGCAGTTAGTTTTAATATAGTGTCTTTCATTTTTTAAGTTGTTCCAACAGAAAGAACTATAAACATCCTTTACTCAGATATTTTTTCCTTAGAATGAAAATATAAACCTAGAGACGTCTTATAAATCTCTTTTGTTTTTAAAGGAGTACTTTTTTAACATTGATATTATTAGTCTAAATGGTTCTAGTCTCTAAATGTTTGTATCAAGTAATCAATTTAAATGTAGAGGCTTTTAAACCTATTATTTTGTAACGATCCAAAAGCTCACCATCATTCGCATAGTTACCTGCGAAGCATTTCATCAGCTACTTCCCGTGGATAAAGAAGTACTGTATTTCCTTTCAATTAGCACTCCATCCACAATTTCCACTATTCTATCCGCAATGGAGTTATTATTTTCCTCATGAGATATGATAATGCACATTTTATTGTTAAAGATTTTTTTTATAGCTTCTTCCAAAAATGCTTTAGATTCCGTATCCAAATTTGAAGTGGCTTCATCAAAAATCAATATATCCGGATCTTTAGCAAATGCCCTTAATAAAGCGATTTTTTGTTTTTGCCCTCCAGAGAGATTGTTGGCTTTCTCATTTAAAACCATCGAGTAAGGATCTATATCCTTAAACATTTTATCCTGAAAAATATCCAAAAGATTATTAAGATGCTCTACGCTAATATTTGGATTAGCCATTTTTATATTTTCCAAAAGTGTACCAGAGAACAAAATGACATTTTGCGAAACAATTCCTATGCATTTTCTGAGAGATTCTATATTAATATCCTTAAAGTTGATTCCGTTTATTTCTATTATTCCATCATATTCTCTGTACAATCCTAGCAATATCTTAATTATCGTCGATTTACCAGAACCGTTAGCTCCTTGAATTGCTAAAATTTCATTTTTATCTAATGTAAAACTAATCCCTTTCAGAACGTAATCTGTTGCTCCTTCGTATTTGAACGATACTTCTTTAAACTGAATAGATGTTAGCTCTTCAATTTTAATTCCTATCTCTTTCTCTTCAGTGTCCATTTTCAAAATAGAGCTTACTCTGTCGAGTGCTACTAATCCAGGTTGAATTGTCAAGCTAAATCCCGCAATTAACTGTACGGGAGCATAGAGCAGCATTACATATTGAGTTAGAGCTACGTAATCCCCAATAGACAACTGTCTGCGTACTATAAGTATCCCTATGGTTAGAGTAATGATAATTTGAGATATGTTTAGTAGTAAAGATACTCCTTCCGTTCCCATAGCAGCAAATTTACTTTGCTCAGTGATTTTTCGTGCTAATTTATTCACCTGATTTGTCAAGTCTTTAAATGTTCTTTCTTCGTTATTGAGCTGCTTTAGTTCCTGTATACCTTCAATTGATTCTTGCAACTTCCCTTTTGTAGTTGCATTCACTTCATATAATTCTCTAGATTTTGTATAAATCCCTTTGAGTGATGCTGAAGTTAAAAAATAAAATACTGGCAAAAAAGCAAGTGAAATCATCAGTAATATCCAGCTCTTATTGAAAATATAATAAAACGCACCCACTGCAGTTATTAAAGCTGCAAAAAAGTCAAAGATGGCGGAAGAGAATAATACTGACAAAGCATCGACCTCATCAATCCTTGAGAGCAGATAACCTTTGTGGTTATTATCAAAATATCTCATTGGCAAACGAAGCAGATGAGAATACATATCTTTTTTGATAGATGTAGTGAATTTTACAGACAATTGAGCATGTAGGATTTGACCAAAATACTTAATAAAAAACTTAATTATGCTCAGAAACAGTAGGGAAAAAGATATACTAACAATTAGGTAAATGTTGGAGCCTAGAATGCCAGAGTCAAAAAGCAAACTGGTTACATAAGGTGTAAACAGATTAATAATACTGGTTAAAATTGATAATAGTAAAATGCTGACTAACATTAACTTAGAGCCAAATAAGTATTTGAAAATAAAATTCATATAATTAAGTAACATTATTATCAAACTCCAAAAAAAACAATAATTATATTGGTCATCAAAGGAAGAATTTTATCAGCTTCAGTTCGAATGTCCAAGATAGCAAATTTCCTTCTTATATAAATCATTGCTTAGTAACTCCTCTACAGCTCTGCAATCGACACAAGAGAATCGTATTTTACAGGCCTTGCACCTTTCAATTTTTTCAAGTGAAAAACGCCAAAATTCATTTAATATTTCTGGATATTGAAATAAATCTAGAATATGAGACTTTCCCAAATCTAATAATGGATGCTTAATCATTGAAGGGCACGGAATTACCTTTCTATCTGCAGTTATGGCGATTACACCCATCAAGCAAGGATGTAAGTTTTTATTAAGCATAAAGTTATAAGAAAGTTTATCTGAAAATTGTACCCTCGCATAAGTTTGCAGATTACTTTTCTCATCAATTAAAAGACTTGTCGATATGTTACTAAAGTTATAATTCTTGAGTTTTTGAATAACTGACTCCAGCTGTGTTGGAGAATCCATTACAACATTACAAAAATATTCAAGCTTATTTTCAAAGAACACCTGAAAAGTTTCGGGTGACGTTTCTAACATACTGATTTGGTGGTTATTCTCATTGGTGCATCTTAAAACAAACAACGGATTGATTTTAAATTTTATAAAATGGTGGATCATCTTGGTATCAAGTAACCGACCATTAGTTTTTAAAATTATACGCACATTTTCATGTGCATTTTCTCTCGTGTATTGAAGAAGTTCTAATATGGAATCTCCAAAAGTTAATGGGTCTCCACCATGAAAAATTAATGTTTGTACTGACATTTTCAATACATCAGATAGAAGGCTTCTATAAAACTCCATATCTAACTCAGGGCTTGTTACAGTTGGACAACTACAAGTTAGGCAACTAAATAGCTTTAAGCTTCGACAACTTTTACAATTTACCTCACATGAGGAAGGTAACTCAATATAACAGGTATTAAGTTGCATATTACTAACAGGTCTAGCATGTCCAATTCGGGTTACTTCCTCAACATAATAATAGTCTGCCAACTCCGCAAGATTGCTTTCTATTAGCTTATTAAAAAAATCATTTACCACATTCACGTCAAACTCATTCTTTATTTCTTCAATGCACATCCCCTTTTTTACTTTATTGAGAATTTCAGTATGATGAACATCAAGAGAATAATAGTCCTTATTGGCTATATCGTAAATGAAAGAGCCGTTATTCCCCACTACGATTGCACAATTAGACTTTAATATAAGAAATTTCATATTAGTCCCCTTCTATTAAGAGTTAAAAGTTTGGAATTAATTCTTCCGCCAAGATACCCTCTTCCATAAGGCTCCAAATCTCAGCAAACTGTTTTTGAATATGTGTTCTAATTTTTTGACAATTTGGTTCCATATAAGATTTGTCAAATTCTCCGTCTCCGTCCAATACCCCTGCATAGCATATATCACAAAGACTATGAACTGGACAATTAGGACAATCCTTCGTTATATTTCTTTGATAGTCCTCAATCATTCTCATTATTGAAGATATCTTTAACCAATGATCAACATCCCCAATAGACCTAGTTTGGTTCACTCTTTCGCACACATGAAGATTGCCACTTGTATCTACTGCTATTTTCTCTCCTGGTACACACGCTCCGGTATATGGCAGAAAAGCAGGGCGTCTACTTTGAAAGGGTATATTCCTAGAACGATTCAATATGGAGAACATGGGTACACTGAATAATATTTTCAGAAAAGCATCTGCTTCTATGCCATCCGGAGATCTAACTTGATCAATATAAACTGATTTTAGTTTATTAAACGAGTTGATGAACTCCTCCTTTTCTTCTGCTGAATATTGATCATACCAATTTGTAAAAGATGTACCAACTTGCGATATTCTTGCGATTTTTGGTAATATACTTTGATTTTCTTTTAGAAAGTCTCTTAGTTTCATTAAATTTGAACCTGTATCTATAGTTATTAATAATTGACAGTATTCTTTAAAATAATCTGGATACAACTCTCTAATTCTACTTAAGTTCCTCATTACAATATCATAGGTACCTGAACCATCTTTAAATACTCTCATTCTGTCATGTTCATCTCTGTCTCCGTTTAAACTGATCGATAGAGCAAAAGAATGTTTGGCTAAAAAATGTATTTTTTCATCATTAAGTAATATAGCATTAGTTGTAGTAGAAAATTGGACTTTATTATGATATTTTTCTTTTGTGAAACTCACTACCTCTTTGATTAATTCATAATTAAGAAAAGGTTCTCCTCCATAAAATGCAATGAGTGGATTATCGAAAGGATTTTTAAATTTTCTTTGTTTAAAATTTTTTAAATATTTATCAACCGCCTTCTTAGCGGTCTCCACACTCATGAATTCTCTTTTATGGCTTCTTTGGTTTTCGTAGTTTCCTGAATATACGCAGTAGGTACATCTAATATTACAGGCTTGTGTTGTTAAAAGAATTAATTGACTTCCACTATTGTCATCCAGATAATCCTCTAATTCTTTCCTATTAATCGAAGCCTCCTGTAGCTGTGAATTTCCAAAGATGAAATTACTTTTTTCATAGTTTCCTTGGAACTTCACATTGCTTGTATCGTCATCATAATAGTATGAGTTTCCTTTGTTTGTAGTAAAGAAGAACCCTCTGTCACTCATAATAATCCCCCCTTAAGGTACTTTATAAAGAGGGCATATAGAATCAAGCCGACTCAAAAAGATTCGTTTCCTAATTCTATATGCCTCCTACAAAATATAAGTATATTAAATCTCTTAAATTTCCTTATTAATCATTAATTAGCATAGCTATTGTATAAGAAAGAGCCAGTGACAATAGCCAACGCTGCTGGCCCTGTTTCTACTCCAGCTGCACAAGCAACGAAACAGGGTCCAGCACAACTAATAGAACAAGTCCAACCACTTTGCGGTGTAACATTATTCATTTGTTCCATCTTTTTCCACCTCCTTTCTTTTGTTATTTTTCCACTTTCTTACTAATAAATCAATAGTTTGAGAAAAAATTCACATATTTGTCAACGATCACCACAATCAAATTTTATGTATGTTTTTGTCATTTGAATAGTTGTTTCAGTTAGTTGAAACGAACCGCTAGTGTTATAGAGCAATCTGTTGTTACTCCTAGCTATCAAAACCTTTAGAAGTATTACTTAAGGATGTAGGTGACGTGGGTTCGGCTGGTCAACCAAGAATACATAAGCATTCGTGAAGTGGTGAAGGATTTGGATATTCCATACAAACCTCAAATATATGACATTAAAGCAATTGGATACATACAGTTTTTATAAGACCTAAATTGAAGATATTTGTTTGATTTGCAGGGGATACGCTCCACTGGAAAAACCTCATTGGCGAGGAAGGTATGCCGAGAACAACAACTCCACGTTTGTATCCATCCTCGGTCTGGAAGGCGCGACCAAAGAGATGTGGGAACACTACTGTCTTGCTATGGAAGCGCTGAGGGGAATACCACGCAATATTGCTTTTCTGAAGCATTTATTGAAATATATGATTCACCGGGATCGTTAACTTCGTATAGGACTTTATACTTACCTGTAAATGGGAAAATATTCTCCCAGAGAGCTCACTAGCCTTCCATTACTCCCCTTTTTTCTGCATATTTTGTACCTTTCTCTTCCTGGCTTTTCCAGTGTATCATGAAGAGATATGTAGAATGTGGCGATATATAAGGAGAATCATATATATGGATTGGTTGAATAAGGGAATTGCAGAACGCTGGCGGGCTGAAGGGATTAGATACGCATCTGATATTAATGAATACGTGCGCGTCGGCAATGAAACAGGATGGCCGGAGAATTTGAAGCCGCCGGAGGAGGATCAGCGCAGAAGCATTGCGGGGGACATCTTGCAGATGATTCGCGAAGCTAACCGATGTGGGGAAACGAAGAAGCTGCGTGAGGAAATTCCGCCGGCTTCTTGGCCGATTACCTCCGAATTTCCCGATAAGCTGCAGCCAGTGAAACCGCTGGCATTCTTACAGGATGGCAGCTTACTGGTGCACGCCGGTTCCGGGAGTCCAGGGGGAACGCTCTACAGGGCTCACGCGGGGGACCTGACCGAAATTACCGGAGCGAATTATGCCGGCAGCTCGCGGGACGGCGCGTATGTGGCACTTGTGAATGAACAAGGCATTCGTGTGGTGAAAGGTATGACTGGCGATACGGAAGGGGAGCAGGTCGCTGTTTTTCGCTGGAAGGATGTTCAGGGCAGGCTTAAAGCGGCTCTCCCGGATTTGGAATCTCTGGCCGATGGGGAGCATCCAGAAAGGCACATGGATGAGGTGATTCCTGTTGACGGGGGCAGAAGGGTGATGCTCGTATGCGGATACGGGATTTATCTGCTAGGCGGCGGTGAGGGTGAGGTAGAGGTTGAACTGCTCCATCCTGAGCTTGCCGACTTGAGAGAGTACGAGAGCGAGGATACGATCGTGGATATGGCACACGGTGACATATCCCCCGATGGCCGATGGCTGGCCTACGGCTCGCAGAGCAGTGAACATCAATTGAAGGACCTGCAGAGCGGAGCGGTATATGCTTACGAGCCAGCCTCAAGCTATCCGCACTTTGCCCGTTTCTCGGAGGACAGCCGTGAGGTGTGGTTCAATGCGTGCCACTTTTACAACGGGGCGACCTTTAAAGTGCCTTTGGCGGAGGCCGCACAAAAGAGAGAGTGGGGCAGCCCGGAAGAGTGGCTGCTGACCAACGAGGAAATGCGTGTTTATGCGGGAGTATCTCTGCAGGAAGGTTATATTCTTGGTGACGCTTACGGTTATCTTAGGTTCATTGACAGGAAGGGTCAGGAGATCTGGCGTTATTTTGTAGGCAGTACGATCTCGGGCATGACATTAACGGTGGATGAAAAGGTGCTTGCCGTCGGCACGTACGGGGGCATGCTGCATTTACTGGATTTGAAGTGCGGCCAGAAGAGCGAGTACAGCATTGGAACGGCGGCCATTCTGGAAACGGACCGCTGGATGCTGTGGCAGAATCAGGAGCCTCTAAGCTGGTAGCGGAGGATGTCTTCGGCCTTCCAAGCTCCCCCAAAACAATAAATAGTACACTTAAGCTGGAGACAGCTTGGGAAAGACACGTAAATTTGGCGAAATCAAGCAAACTAAGCCTTATACTCTAAAGAATCGGCGATTTAATGTGTTTAATCCATTAGTCCGCCGATTTTTGTTTAGGCCGGGGCTCTCTATATAAATTGAACTTTAGAATTTACTGATCCGAGCGGAGAGGGCGAGTGATTCTGTAACAGGGGTCATAAGAACACTTGGCATTGCAGCGCCTGAGAAGTGTAACCTTCGTAAGTTCATATTATATCGTTATATTATCTGTAGAACCTGAAAGGAGGTGATGAAGATGAGTGCCATTCATATGCTGGCCGGTATCCCGGGCAGCGGCAAGAGCCATTATGCGAAGGAAATTTGTAAACGTGAACGAGCGGTTCTCGTTGCGACGGATGCCATACGGGAGAGGCTGTTCGGAAGTGAAACCCGGCAGAAGAACACGTACCGGATCTTTGAGGAAGCTTTTGCTGAGATTGAGCGGGCCTTGGCTTCCGGAAGAAACGTGGTCTTTGACGCCACGAACGTTGCGCGGGACCGGCGGATTCAATTTCTGAAGCGGTTTAGGGATGTGTCCGTGGAGTGCCATGCCTGTATAACTCCCTATGAAATTGCCAGAGAGCGGGTACAGGCAAGAAAACGGAAGATTGAAGACAAGGTGCTGGAGAAGTACACCAAGAACTTCGAGTTTCCGGTGCTTGCTGAAGGCTTTGACAGTCTCCATATCGTGCATACGCCAGCGAACACCGGAATGGAGCGGGCTGAACTTGAGCAGCTTCTTGCACAGAGGCCGGGTCATGATCAGCTATTTGGTTATCTGAAGAGGTCTCCCTATTTCAATGTGATGCTGGGCTACGACCAGGAGAATCCATATCATTCCAAAACCTTGTCTGAGCATACACATGCCGTATTAGATTATATCAATGCCCTTTATGAAGGAGAGCATCTGCTTGAGATGCAGCTGGCGGCCCTGTTTCATGATGCCGGCAAGCCATTCTGCAAGGTCTGGAAGCCAAATCGGGGATATTATTCATATTTCGGACATGAGCATGTTTCCGCCGGAATAGCCTGCCACGTGCTGAAGGGGCTGGGGTACGGCGACGATTTTATTTTACATGTGGTGAACATGGTGAGCTTCCACATGGAGATCCTGCATGGAGGAGACGCCGGAGCATCCAAGATCTATCATTTGCTCGGCGATCAACTGTTGGCAGAGCTGTATTTCTTCGCGGAAGCGGACACGTACGCCAAATAGAGGTGATTTAAGTTATGAAAGTTAAATATCCAAAGACGATGCATCTTCCTTGGTCCAGAAGTTATACGGACGATGACCGGATACTTCGGGATACGGACCATTTTGCCGGGAAAGAGATTGTCATTACCGAGAAAATGGACGGGGAAAATACAACGATGTATCAAGACTTCATTCACGCGAGGTCGCTCGACAGTAAGGACCACTCTTCCCGTCATTATGTGAAGACGCTGCATGGAGGGATCCGGTATATGATTCCGGAAGGGTATCGGCTGTGTGGGGAAAATGTGTACGCCAAGCATTCACTACACTACACGTCTCTGCCTGGTTATTACATGCTTTTCTCGGTATGGGATGACCGAAATATTTGCCTCTCCTGGGATGAGACCACGGCGTGGGCGGAGAAGCTGGGGATTCCGCATGTTCCTATTCTATACCGCGGGATATGGAGCGAGGAAGCCGCTAAGGCATGTTATACGAAGCAGTCCAAGTGTGGTGGTGAGCAAGAGGGGTATGTGGTCCGGCTGGCCTCCGAATTTCCTTATGAGGATTTCAAACGCTCGGTTGCCAAGTTTGTCCGGAAGAACCATGTGCAGACCGATGAGCACTGGCTTAGCAAGCCGATCGAGCCTAACGGGTTAGCTTAAGCACATTTAGCGGAAAGGCATGTGGGTGAAAGAATATAACATAAAGATAAGGAGAGGGTTATCATGTAATTCGTATGCGGTTTGCAGCAAAGTTGGGTCACATATTGTAGTGATTTAGAAATTCAAATTTGATAGTTTTCTAGTTGTATAGATTTCCCATACATAGAGTTAATTATGATTTGGTACATAGGGTATGCGATTTTTGCGAGATATGAGGATTTAGGGTTGATCTCAGGTTTTAAGTAGATTAAGGATCAGAAATGAACAGGAGGCAGATGACGATGATGATGGACCCCAAGGCTAAGAAAATATTGATGAACACCCATTGGAGCTCCGGCCGCTGGCGGGAGGGGAGCTTCATTTGCTCGGACGAGGATTTCCAATATGCCAAAAGCAAGGGAGTCATGTTCGACCCGGTGACGATATCGCATGACGAATGCGTTCAGAGGCTGAGCGAGCTGCACGAGCGGAGTATCACAAAAGACAAGGTGGTACGCGCATTCCTGCACAGCTTGTCAACACGTAAGGTCTATTGGCGGAGTGCCTTGTCCAGCTACGCGCTGACGCATCATTTACCCATACATAGTTATGTACAACAGCCGGTCGCTGGGCTGAGTTATACGATTTGCGGTGATTGCACCGCCAGACAACTGATGGCAAAAGAACAATATATCGATGAAGACTTAAACGTGCTTAATTTTGAACGGGTGAAATGGGGAGGCGTGCGTTTAAATTGGCTGATTTATTGCTTGATGGATCTTGAGTTTCTCGCCAGGGAAGAGGATTTCGAGATAAGCCGGGAGGACACGGAGATCTTGAAGAGGATGCTTGAGGCCGTAGAAGCCTGCGGCGATAAAGACGCAGCTAGGCAGCTCGAGAAACGATGGAAGGATGTGTTCGCCTCCAACCAATATGAGCGGGATTTCGTGATGGAAATTTGGGGATATGCCGGACTTCTGCAATCTCAGGACGATTACCGCAAAGAGCGCGGGCGGGGGACAGATTTTAGGTCAATGGCCACCTGGCGGGGCGAGGATGGACTGTGCAGGGAACAAGTGGAGTTCTATTTTGGGGACTATTTATGATGATCTGTGCAGGCGGCATGATCTGAGCTAAAGCTGGGAAGGCAAGCTCTGCAGGTATGGAAGGGGGGAAGACAGATGAAAACACGTGCGATATCACTCATAAACCTGGTGTTCTTTGTTCCGGCTATCCTGCTTAGCTGGTTTGTATGGAATGATTACAGCCGCTACATGACGAATATCAATGACCACCTGGCGTCCATGAAAGGGATCTATTTCCTGGATGAGGGGAGAAAGGTGGTAGGGATTTCCGATCAGAAAGATGGAGCCTATTATAGGGCGCATCTGTTCGACGCAAGCACCGGGACATTGTTAAAAGAGACTACAATACGCTCCAGTTTTTACGGGGAGCTTGGTGCTGTATCTTATCAGCAGGGAGGTGTCATCGTACCAACCTATGACAACAGCTTGGGGCTTCAGCTCAATTATTTCCGCCCGTCGGGTGAGGTGGATGAGCTAGCCCAGGGTACGCTTCATATTCCGTCTTCGATGAGCTCGGGTGTGTATTCATGGCGTGGAAGATTGATTATTACCGGTGAGACCATCGGCTCGGCTCTGTACATGGCCCAAGTGAAAGGGGGGGAGGTTGGAAAGCTTCTTCTAAGTTCCCCGGGTCATCTCCCGGCGAGACCTGTCCGGGTGACGGATGTACACGGCAGCTTTACGAACGATAAGGCGCTCCCGATTTTTGAGGTGAGCCTGAAAGATGATAGAGTTGCTTTTGTCAGCGGAATTCTGGATAAGAACAACAAGCCTTCCGTGCTGATAAAGAATAAGGATGAGAACACCTTTGATGCGGAGGATCGGGCCGCAGCCCAATTTGCCAAGCATTTTGGCTTTGACAATGCCAAGCTGATTCGAACGGATGGCGATTACCCTGGAAAAGCCAGGTTCTATAACGCCAATGAGAAGAGATGGGGAGCCGCGGTGCCTACGCCTAAGCCGGTGTACCAATCCCGGGTTTTCCTGCTGAACGACCAGGAGGTGCTGATTGCCGGATCGACAGCGGAAGATGAATTGAAGGGCACTGTCCTTGGTTATGTGTTCAATCAGAAAACCGGTAAATTTACAGATGTCACCGGGTTCCTGAGCAAGTTTTCGTATGAGGCTCTGAAGAATGATAACATGACTTTTCATAAAGAATTGGATAAGGAGAACCTTTACTTCGTGAATGAAGATCAAGGGGCCGGTTCTTACCAAATGAAGAACCATGACATCAAGATCGTGACGAACAAGCAGGTCGGACTTTGGATGGCTGGGGAAGGCGGAGACCGAATTTCCTGGAGGAGCTTCTGGAACTATGTGAAGCAGGGCGGCGCACTGATCATCAACTGGGTGGTATGGCTGGTCATCCCATTGTTTATGTTCGTCGGGCTAGGTATGATTCCGCGCCTGTTGATGAGAGCAAGAGCCCGAAAAATCGCGGAAGGGCAACAGATTCCGGGGACGATCGTCCGGATGGAGGAGACCGGCCTCCAAGTGAACAACCAGCCGCAGGTAAGGTTTACCGTCCAGTTTGAGGACGACGGACAGATGAAAGAGGTTGAGATCAAGAAGGTGATCTCCTTCTTAAGTGACATCAAGGTTGGGGACCCGGTGATAATCAGCTACAACAAGAGCAAGAACAGAGCTGTATTCGTTACGCAGGAGGATATCCGGGAACCACAGAAGCTGGAAGTGATCAGAAATGCTGAGCTGCGGCGTATCGAACCTTGCGGCAAGGTGAAACGCAGTCAAGTGCTCCAGCTTCATTTTACGGCGAACGGCCGGGACTATACGGTACCGGTCGTGCAGCCTCCCGGTTTTGAATACCGTGTAGGAGAGCGGGCCAACCTTGCGCTGATTCAAGGGACGGCGAGAATTCACAGCTATGGGAACGGTGACGGCCTGGCAGGCTCGGAGCAGATCTCGATGCAGGGAGAAGTGCTCAGGGTGGAGGAATACCCGGTCTCGATTGCAGGACGGCAGCTTATGATTCTAGAGATCATGATGACCGAAGGGCCGCAGCGAATCCGCAAGGTCAACAGCCTCTTCGTGCCGAAAGGTCTTCCTGTGCAAGCCGGTGTGGTCATTCCGGTCGTGATGAGACGAGATGACTATGCGAGGGAAGCCCGTCTGCATAAAGGCAAGCAGGGGGCCGCAAAAGTGACTTCGGTACGATTCACTGGAACAATTGGCGAACGGCCGCTAGCTGAGATCACAGTGGAAAGAAACGGAACGACTTACCACATCAGCCAGACGATTGAACCGGTATACGGGGTGGAGACTGGCGATGAGTTGTGGATCGCTTACGATGAGAATACGCGGGAAGCAGTGATTGTAAATTATGCTTCATAGTAAATCGCCTTCTGTGCACTTGTCTAACCGATTTTCAAGCGTGCGCTTCTAATCGGTTCGCAAGTGTGCATGGAGGGGCGAAAGCTTCGATCCCGAGTGATTCTGAAGAAGCGGAGCGTCCGCCTTTGTCTCCGAAATACCCTACTTTGATATCTATTTCAAGGATTTCGGGGACAACAGTGGTCGTAAGAACACTCGGCATCGCAGCGCCCAAAAGGGTAACTTTCATAAGTTCATTTTATATACATAAAAATATTTGGACGCTAAATTCGGGAACGCGAGCAGGGGGAAAAGAATGTATGTATGAGGAACAGCTAAACCGGATTCGCCGGAAGCTCGAGCTGGCGGCTGAGGCCGACCCGGATTATCAAGTATTCGGGGCAAGATCACACCGCTACAAGATGAAGCAACCGCTTCAGCCAGCTGAGCTGCAGCAGTTCGAGCAGACACATGGGGTTGTTCTGCCTGAAGATTATGCGGCTTTTCTAACCGGGATTGGAAACGGTGGGGCCGGGCCGTATTATGGCATCCATCCGCTCGGCAAGAAGCAGTCTATGGAGCTTGACGGGCTTGCACAACCTTCTCACCTGCACCCCAAGGTGGGACCGAGCGGGGCTGGAGGCCACTCAGAGCTTCACGAGACCAATCTCGACTCCTTGAGTGACGAGGAATACGATCAATACGAAGCCCGCATGTTCCAAGGCTTGCTAAATATCGGTGAGCAGGGCTGCACCTACGAGACGATGCTGGTTGTTACGGGGGAACACCGGGGGAAGGTGGTTTATTTGGATCTGGACAGCTACCGGTCCTTTTTTACCTATGAACAGAACTTCCTGGATTGGTATGAACGGTGGCTCGATGAGACGATTGCCAGCTATGACAGCTCCTGGTTCGGCTTACGCCGGGGAGGCGACGAACGAGAATTAGAGAGCCTGTATTCATCCACGGCGGATAAACATGTTAGGATCGAGGCGCTGCAGGGCATGCTCAAACTGCCGGAGATTACCGATGAGATGGCCGCATTTTTGAAAGAACAGTGTCGTGAAGAATCTGGCGAAGTAAGCCAGTGGGCGCTGCAGGTTCTGGCCAAGATGAGGTTCGATCAGGCCGAGCCGCTGCTTCGGCAGAAGCTGAACGGAAAAGACAACGATGCCCGTCTGTTCGCCCTTCAGCTCATTAGATGGTACATGCCGCAGGGAGATCAGCGTTTTGCTGAGGAGATCGTTCTCTTGCTTCCGCTCGAAACGAATATAGAAGCATTCCGCTTTATGACTTATATATTGGATGATGCCGGAGTGGATCTGCTTCAGCTTATGCTGCCATTGTTCAACCATCCCCTTGCAGAGTTTCGCTTACAGGCTATCTATCAGGCTGGAAAATCAACAAGCAAAGAGGATGCGCTTCCCTATTTCACCAAGGCTCTGGAAGACCCGGATATCGGGGTGAAGCGTATCGCCATACAGGCTTTATCGAATGTGCCGGAACCGGCACTGCTTGAGGTGTATGAGCGGCTGCTGCTGCAGCACAAGACGGGTGATGATTATATCCGCTCTAATATAAGCCGGAGGCTGCAAGAGTTTGCTTTTGCTTCAATGGACGAAGTGGAGCGGGCGGTGCCTGCATCCTTGTCCCAGGTGAGAGGCATGTTCAGAGCCAGCCTGGAGCCTTATCGCAGGAAGTAGAAATAACGGAGGTGGCACGACGATGACAGAACGGATTCCTTGCGAAACGGCAGGCTGCAAGTCAACCATCCTGCCCGCCACCGCCGCCAAAACAGGCGGCTACTGCATGCCCTGCCATCAGGAGCAGGAGCGTCAGAAGAGACAGGCTTATATTGAACAGCATCGCAGAACGGTGAACTTATATGAGGGCCTCACCGACCCGGTGGAAATCTTAAAAATCATGCATGCCAAGGCGTCGTATGACCCGCTGGTTCAATATGTTCCATATCCGCTGAGCAGGGAGCAGCTGTACCTGGATCTAACGGCCGAACAGGCGGTGAAAATGCAGGAGTATGCCGTGAAGCATTTGACTGAAGGAGGCAAGGACACCGCCGAGAATATATTGTTATCGCTGGTTTGCTACCGGAATGATAACATTGCTGGGGTCCTGCCGGACCTTATGGAACATGGGATATATTATCCCGTTATATTGTACAAGGACGCACCTTCGGGAATGCGGGACCGCCTGCTTAGACAAGTGGATTGGGATGAAGAGAACCGCAATGATATCCTGCTGATCCTAGGCTGGATCGGGGATCCGCGGGTGGTCGAGGCGTTTCGGAAATGGCGGAGAAGTCCGCCGGAGTGGACGAAGCAGCTGTATGCTGCTCCTGAGAGTTACGCTCTATACGGGGGTTGGGAACTTACCCCGGACGGAGAGCGGCGCGATTTGGTTCACAACCTGAACTATGCGATAGAAATCACGAAAGAGCTGAAGGACACTAATGCTGAGGGAGTGGGAGCAGGATCAGGATCAGGATCAGGGGATCAGTTCCTGACCCCTAGTGCCTCTGCTTGTCCATGGTGTGGTGGGAAGCTGACCCTCCTGATGGACGTAGATACTTCCCACCCGTCCTTGGCGTATCTCAGCCTTCCGCAGGATCGCCTGCGGGTTCAGACCTGTGTGCGCTGCGGGTGCTTCGGCACCGTGTATATGGAGTTGGATAGCCTTGGCGCACCGATATGGAGCCGGTATAACCAGAAGCCGGATTATTTGCCGGCCTTTGACCTGGCAGCGGACAGCAGCGAGGGGATCGGTGAGGTGAGGGGGACTTTGGCTCTGTCGCCAGCGCCGCGCTCGCCGTACTATGCTGCAGAGTGGGCTCTATCCCAGCACGACTCCCAAATTGGGGGCCACCCGGGCTGGGTTCAGGATGCAGAGTACCCGAAATGTCCCTGCTGCGCCAAGCATATGCGCTTCATTGCCCAGGTTGACTGGGCCGACTTCGGCGATGGGGAGGGCATTTTCTATATGTTCCTGTGTATTGAGGATATGCTGACTGCAACGGTGTATCAACAAAGCTAGCTTCCCCCGAAAATTTAATTATAACGGTGAGTTTGGGCAGCAGCTTAAGAAATACTTCGTGTGAAACTGGATGTGATTTTCGAATGAACATTTCTGATTAGGAGGGGTTGCTGTTGAGTCAGGCTGTGGAAGCTTTTCTAGATGAGGTATGGGATGAAATCAAGTCGATTTACGCCAGGGAACATCAAAGAGGTGAAGTCAAGAACCGGAGCAGACTTCAGGCCGGAATGAAGGATTATCTGCGGGTAGCCTGGAGAAAAGGCAAGTTCAATTGGGCGCAAGGGAAAATCCACATTGACATTTATGAACCATTCTCCTGGAGCGACAGCTCCTATCAGATCGAGGCGGGTTCTTACATTGTCGAATTGACCGATGAACAGCTCACGGAAGAGTTCTTCCCGGCACTATGCGGGCGTATGGATGAGTTGTTCCATTCGGAGGAATACGGCCCCCAATTTTTCGATTACCGGTTTAACATCGTGTTTGAATTCGAACGGGAACAGTCTGTGCTCACACTTCACCGCCAATTGGTAAATGAGTCCAAACTGGCTGAGCTTCGAAAGGCACTGGACCAATTTATAAAGTCGAAGATATGGTCTGAACTGCCCGTCCTGCCGGGTGACCATGATTTGTTCTTCTTCGCCAATCTTTTGGTTAATCCGGACCTGATGAAGCAGGAGGAGCAGGAGATTGACCCGTTGATCCGCCAGCTGGCGGACAAGCTGCGTAAATTCCCTAAACGCAGGGATGAGTGGGTCCGGCAATATACTTCGGCATTTAAACACTGGGCGCAGGAGCATTTCCTGCCGCAGTATTTTGAACCTACCGGAAGTTATGGACAGGAGTGGGTGATTAAGGCGGGGACGGATCTCGCTGCTGTAGATCCAGGGGAACTGGATTTCTTCCTGTATGTGGCTCTGCAGGTCGGCTCCTCCGACCCGGATACCCGGCAGAAATACCTGGAGCTTGCGATTCAATTGGGCTCTGACCAAGCTCAGGCTTATCTGAACACGGGCAGCGGGAAATTCGTCAGCACTTACCGCGGGGAGCGGATGGAAGGCAAGAACAATGATGTGACGAAGATGATTGAAATACGCATCCTGTCCGAAGAGGAGCAGGCTTACGATGAGGCGCTGAATTATATCATCGGCTTGCTGCAGCAGGGGTTCCCCAAAGGCTATCAATTGAAGCTGAAGAGCAGCCAGAAGCATTTCTTGCCTGTCAAAAAGCTGGCGAAGTCCAAGATGCACCAGTTTTTTGCCAATGCACTGAGCTATCCTGATCTGTACCCTAAGCTTGCCGAATATGCGGATGCCGTTATGGAGGAGTTTGCGTGGTATGAAGACGTGGAGCCGAGCGAGAAATCAGTCATGCCAGGCACTTATGCCGTTATGGGCCTTGGCTTGTACAGTGAATCTTATTTCCCGTTGGTCTGCCGTTATATGGATTTGGTCGATACCGAGCATCAAATGGTGCAAGACGGTTATGCAGAGGCGTTTATTGAGGCACATGGCGTTAAAGCGGAGCATATGCCTGTGATTGTGTCGATCTTACTTGGCGGCAATGAGGAAGGAAGGCACGTCAAGAACATCACTATCGACCGTCCGGAGCTTGCGGAGGCGCTGATCCAAGCGCTGAAGGGCAAGAAGGACCATGAGATAGAACTGGTGCTCTGCCGGATCTTTGGAAACCCGAAGAAGCTGGCCGGAGCGGTCCGGGCAGCCCAGCCGCCGCTCAGGGAGGGGCTGGAGCAGCTGCTTGCGATTTGGGGATAGGTTATAGGAAGCCGAAAGCGATAAGGCTGAAACAACGGAATACTGTAGCAGAGACTCCATAGACAATTACCTCCCATTGAATTATCATTCTAAAAAAGTAAGTTATACCAGTTCCTGTAAAATAGGAGAGGGATTTCTTGAAAAGAATGATAAAAAAAATAGGATTCACCTTAATCGTAATAATTTTATTGTTAATCGGCCTATTCTATTTTCTGACTTTTATAGCATCGGTTATTTTAGCCCTTTACGATTGGAAACATAATTACTAATTACTAATTACTAACTTGTATGGAAGTCATCTAGTTATCATGAAGAAGATAGTGATACCATTCTAGATAGCTTGATAAAGCAAGGGATCCCCCTAGTTTTAAGAGCTCAAACCTCTTTGGCAAAAGAAAAAAGAAGCCCTACCTCAAAAGATAGGATTTCCTGGCAATCTAAAGCCCGCGTATCACGTGGGCTTCCTTTGTATCCGGCTCCCTCCGAAGAATATCGAAGGGCGCCTGAACGAAGTCAGGCCTTCTCCAACTGCTGGATCAACTCGGTCACGGCCTGATCCGTGAAGCGGAGCCGCCCATGATCCTGTACGATGCGTCCTTCGCTTTTACGCTGATCCAGCCAGTCGGTTATCCACGCGGGTGCATAGCCGCCTTGGCCGAATTCACCGCCAAAGGCAATCATGTCCTTATACACATCTAGGTATTGCTGGCGTCCGGTATCCGGGTAGGACTTTGTATAAAGCCAGAACTGCACATCATACATTAGATAGGACAGCGGATCGGCATGGAAAGAGAAGTGGCCTTTCTCTTCGACGATCTGGGTACAGATGTGGCGGATCTTTTGCGGGAGCTGATCCACTTCCGTGACCCGGGCGCACAGTTCCTCCAGTAAGGGGGAGAACTTACCGTGCGCTACCCTGTGAAGATCCGCTTCTTTATCTTCTTCGGAGGTATCGAATTCTTCCTCGTTGACCAGGCCTCTGATAAAAGCCTCAAAGTTGTCGGCCAGGAAGGTGATCTCATAGTCGCTCTCCTGGTCCACATGGATCACTTCGGGTTCTCCGTCTGGACCACAGGCCCGGTAGTCCAGCATGACCACATCATGGCCAGCCGATGGGCAATCGCAGATGACGACCCCAATATCGGGATAGCCCCAATCTTCAATCATAAACCGGCTGCCGGTGTCCCCGCAGAGGGAGTAGCTTTTCTCCCGGCCAATGCCCATGATGCTCGTTATAGCGATATGATCCTCGGCCCAGGAGGTCGCTTCTTCGGTTGGGAAGCAGGTGTTCTTCGGAACTCCGCCGTTCTGCTGCTTCATCAAGGCGATATAGGATGCCGGGAGTTTATAGCCTAGTTCTTCTTCTATTGAGGCGATCAACTCATCCGTTGGTGGATCGCTAACATATTCCTTCCTGGCATAATCGCTGTCTTCCCAGAAGTCGCTCAGGGACATGCCTGAGAAAGGAACCTTGTCTTCGTCGGCGACCTGATTCGTGAGCGCAGCTGCCCGTCTGGCGGCTATTCGCTGCTCATGCTTCCGCTGCTTCTCTGCTTTCCGCAGACTGGACTGCAGCAGCCATTGGGTATCCGGATCGCCGGGTTCGAGCTTGTCCGAGGTGGCAAAGGCTTTCGCTGCCTCTTCATACCTGCCCAAATAATAAAGGGCATAGCCTACCCGGTAGTGCCACAGCGGGTCCTGCTGTCCGGCTTCAGCTATTTTTGCAAATTGTTCAAGAGCTTCCTCATAGAGACCCAGATTGTTATAAGCCCTTGCCAACCGGCTGATGGCTTCATAATTCCGTTCTTCCTCAGGAACGGCAAGAACGGTGTCAACGATCCGCTGATGTTCATCTGCTTCATGCCATTCCGTTAATTGATCGAGCCATGTTTGGTCCATTGGTAAGCCTCCGAATATAGATTTATTTGTTATGTTTACTTACATGATCCAGGAGCACCCACTGATTCAGTTCGTCATAGCCCTTCACGGTTGCAGTGAGCTTATATCCAGGATACATCCGTTCCCGGGGAGTGACTTGGTCCAGGGCAGCGGTGTCCGCCAAGCCTACAGCCTGATCTTGAAACAGACTTACCAACGTGCCTTGTGGAAAAAAAGCTTCGATCTCCCCCTCCACCTCCATGCCAATGGACAGGGCCAGCTTAACTTCGTTCCATTCCTTCAAGGTGGTTTCGAGGGAACGGGCCCACAGCTCTTCAAAAAGGCTCTTAGGGATCGGCTCGTAGTAGGGATCGGTGACATCGATGGGATGTTCGGCCAACATGAAATGAAACTGCTCGTGTTTCCGGTTGGAGACGACTTGGCTCCCATCCTCTTCCATGACCATTTGTCTAAAGGCGATTCCGTCTGGATCAACCTCGAAATAATAGGTTCCCATTCCGGGCTCGAGGCAGGCGCTGAAATACAACATAGATGCTCCCTCTCTTTTTTTAGATAGAATATAGCTGCTTCTGTCTTGATTCATATGTCTGCCTTGCCGTCTACATCACGGGCCTTAATCATAAATCTGTTCATGGCACCAGCATCAGCCAAGCGGCGGCGCCGCCTGCGGCAGTGAGGATAGCGCCAGCTGCAATCCCCCATATATGCCGCCTATCGAGACCCAGCTTCCCGATGATGCCGGACAGCACCCATTTGAATGTGATTAGACTGTAAACGCCGTGCAGGAATCCCAATGTGAGGAGCTTCTTGGCTTGACCCAGCTGCACATTGGCCGGGGCTGAGCGGGAGAATGCCAAGGTTCCTCCGGTGTGCGCACACCAGTAGGTGATAATCATGTACGTAATGATGGCTAGCAGTGTGAACAAGATAGGGAGGGATTGTCTGATGATATCCCAGGTTCTGCTTCTTCCGGTCTGCTTGAATTCAGGCAGCCCAATCAGGAAGAACACAATTCCCATAAGTAGAATGGCGCCTGAGGCAGCACATAATGCGGCATTCACGATGGCACCGGTCATCAAAATAATAAATAACATGTAGGTCCTCTCATACTATGGCGAGGTTTCGAGTCTATTAGACTCCCGATTATAATAGATGCCCCCGTGATTTTGATCTTAACGGACACACCGTTTGGATAGTTGTACCAATTAATTGTAACACGTTTATTGTATGTGCCGCAGCTATGCAGGTGTCAACTGTTAGGAACCTGGAAAGTCCGAGGTGAGGAGGGCGGATGGAGCCTGGAACGGGCAGGGCTATTTCTTGTCTCTTCATCGCTGAGAGCCCGTCTCTTTCTCCTTCGGGGTATAAGTATGGTAAAATTTATATAAACATATGGGAAAAGGAGGAAGCTTAATGAATTCACATACACAGGAAGAATTTCGTTTTCAAGTTGATCTCAGCGGTATGATTAATATATTATCCAATCATTTATACAGCAGTCCCAAGGTGTTCCTGCGGGAGCTGCTGCAGAACGCCGTTGACGCCATTACCGCCATGCGGGAGAGGGATTCCTCTTATCAAGGGCAGGTGAGGGCGGAAGTCATCGGAACAGGAAACGGTGCAACGCTGGCCATGGAGGATAACGGGATAGGCCTTACCGAGGAGGATGTCCATGAGTTCCTGGCGATGATCGGGCAGTCGTCCAAGCGGAAAGACGGGCAGCTGCTAGGGGAGACTTCGTTTATCGGCCGGTTCGGCATAGGCTTGCTCTCCTGCTTCATGGTTAGTGACGAGATTGTGCTCCTAACCCGGTCGGCCAAGGGAGGACCTTCACTGGAGTGGCGGGGGAAGCCGGATGGTACATACAGTATACGTAAATTGGAGAACGAGCTGTCATACGGCACAAAAGTCTATCTGCGGTGCAAGCCGGGATGCGAGCTATACTTCGATCCAGCCAATCTCGAAGAATGGTTTGGTGATTATGGCGCCCTCCTTCCTTACCCCGTTGTACTCGAGTCGGAGGGAGTTAGCAGAACGATCAATATTCCGCATCCGGATTGGATGAACAACTTGTCCCTTGTCCGGGGAAGACGGGAGGAAGTTCTGAAATTTGGCGAGCAGCTGCTGGGGGAGCAGGTTCATGATTTTATTCCTTTATCTTCATCCTCCGGCCGGACCTCTGGAATTGCCTATATTCTGCCCTACTCCGTCAATCTGAGCGCCAAACGCTCACACCGCGTATATCTGAAGTATATGCTCGTCTCCGAATCGGCGGAGAACATTCTTCCGGATTGGGCCTTTTTCGTCAAATGTATCCTCTGGACGGATGAGCTTCAGCCAACCGCTTCGCGGGAGCATTTCTACGAGAATGAGAAGCTGGAGACGGTCCGGACTGAGCTTGGAGAATCACTGCGCCGTGAACTGATGAACCTGGCAGACCAGGACCCCGAACGGCTCAAGGGCATCATTCAGCTGCACGCCTTGTCGATGAAGGCGCTGGCAGTGGAGGATGAGACGTTCTTCAGGATGATCCACCGGTGGCTGCCTTTCGAGAGCAGTTATGGCCGCAGGGATCTTGGGGAACTGCTGGACGAGAATGAAGAGCTGTATTTTACGTTGACGCTGGACGAATACAGACAGATTATGCATGTCGCCGCGGCGCAATCGCTTCCGGTGATCAACGGGGGGTATGTATACGACGCTGGGCTGCTGGAGGGCCTGCAGAGACTATATCCTGGGAGAAAGATCGAGCGGCTGCTGCCGGAGGAGGTCTCCTTCTCCTTTATCGATCTTACAGCGGACGAACGAAGAGCGTATTATGAGCTGATCCGGGAGGGAGATATTGCGCTGCAGCCATTCCGCTGCCGGGTTCAGCTTCAGCGGTTCAAGCCTGCCGCACTTCCTTCTCTGTTCACCCTGTCGAAGGAATCCTCCGATTTGCGGAACTTGATTGCTGCTGAAGAAGTAAGCACGACGGAGCTGTCGTCGATTCTGAACAGTCTGGGCGCCTCTCATCAGGAGCAGGTCTATTCCACACTGTATTTGAATCTGGACAATGAGGTCATTGCGAGGATCTTTGGCTCCAATCATCTCGAGATTCTTAGGGCAGCGATCGAAATGCTGTACGTGAATGCGCTGATGATGGGACATTATCCGCTGAACCGGAAGGAAATGCAGGTGCTGAATGAAGGCATTTTGCGGTTTATAGATCTGGGATTGTCTATGAATAATGGAGGAGATACCAAATGAGTATGGAGCTTGAATTTGAAGATTTGCTGGACGAAGCGATGGATTTGCCCGATTCTCCGGCCAAGATCGCTCTGCTGGAGCAGGCGATCCGGGTCGCCGATGCGGCGGGGGATATCGAACAGGGGTATGAAGCGCGAAGCATGCTGGTGAATACCGCTTCTTTTAACGGTTTTCCTATGAAGGCCTTGGTCGCTTTCTCCTGGCAGTTAGGTCAATACGATAAACACCCTGAGCTGTTCGAGTATGATCTGCATAACCTGTTATGGTCCTACAAATGGATTCTCGATGATCTTCCTTCATTCCCGGACATTCAGCTAGGGCAGATTCATAGTTTGCTTGAGGATTTCAAGCTCCGTATCAAGAAGGCCGGTCATTCCGAGAGAACGTATGATTACTATCGTTTCCGAATGGCGCTATTGACGGGAGAGCTTGAGAAGGCCGGGGAATATATGGACAAGTGGAGGCCGGTTGACCGTGATTCGCTGAGCAACTGCCAGGCCTGTGAGCAGGATGCCCTTGTTGAATATTTTTTCATGTTGGGTGATGATGAGCGGGCGCGGGTTGAGGCGAAAAAGATCATGAGCGGCCGAATGTCCTGTGCTGAGGTGCCACATGTCACCTATCCCAAGCTGCTGATGCCGCTGTATCGTACCGGACGGCAGGATGAGGCAGCCAAGCTGGAACGCGAGAGCTTCCGGCTGATTAAAGGCAACCGCGACTTCATCAAAGCCGCAGGGTTGCAAATGATATATCTGACCCATGCAGATCCCTTCCGGGGACTTGAGGTTTATGAGTCGTTTGCCCCACTGACGCATAACCATGAAAGCCCGATGTTCCGCATGGTCTTTGATGGTGCAGCGGCTGTCTTGTTCAAGCGGCTGGCCCGCGAGCAGGTGAAGTTCAATGTGCGGCTGCCCGCTTATATTACAGAGTCCGGGGCGGCAAACGATGTGTCGCGATTATCGGAGATTTACACTGAACTGGCCTTCGATGCTGCCGGGAAGTTTGATAAGCGCAACGGCAACCGGTTCTACACTGGTGAGGTGGAGCGGCTGCTAGCTCAGGTGGGTGAGTAGGCGGGAGCACATTTGCTGCATTTCCGGGCGGGATGCCGTATCAACTTGAAAATTAACGGTTTGGAGCAAACTTTTATCGGAGAGCACGTGTTAACTTTTTAATTTCGGGCTATTCTTCTTGTCTGATAATCTCATATGAGAAGGGAGAAGATTGTCATGGGAAATAAAAAGTGGATATTTTTATTGCTGGGACTGGTCGTTATAGGCGCATTTATGACGATTGAGACCTACTTTCCAGACACAAACTATAAATATATAGTTTATGCGGTTCTGCTAGGTGCAGTGTTGTATATTGCCGCTAGAATAAAAACAAGATCAGACCTAACAAACGGAAATATGCATACCTTTATTTTAGTGATGTTTTTATTTACGCTCGGTTACCACCTGCTTTTGATTAATTTGACACATCAAGCGTTTTTCCAGAATGACTATCTGATCTTTTTATGTTTGATTTATCTCCTGATGTGGGGCCGGTATTCGTTCGCTAATAAGCGCAGGTAAGCTTGGGATAAAAAGAGTATCGTGTTCATGGGCTTTTCTACAGCCGTCTAGCAGTATATGCGGCCCATAGCTTGACTTGTATTCATAAGAGATGTGACTCTGCTTAAAGACTAACTCCTTATATCTTAAAAGAGAGACCTGGATGCTGATTGAACCCAGGTCTCTTTTTTTGCCGTGAAAGCAGCATGTAACGAAGACTCTGTGGACTTAGCTCCACTTTTTCTCAATACATACGGGTTCATAGGGGTAATCCTCCGACAAAAGTTGCATACCAAAATTTGAAATTTCTTACTACTCCTGAACGACTTATTTCCAAAAGTTAAGTTCATAGTTGGATAGATATTATTCCAAAATTATCTAATAATTGGTGTATATGAATATCTTTATATTTCATATCCAACTATACGCTTGAGAGGAGTAATGTCTTTGTTACGGTCAATTCCACGCAAGGTTACGAGTCTGCTAGCGAGTGCCGTCATTGCATTCAGTGTAGGGGCAGGTCTGGGAAATCCTGCAGCAGCTGCCGGTTCAGAGGTCCAGCCGGTAATTGAATGGACCCAAGAGTTCGGGGATAATTCAATGGGGAAGTCGGTAAGCCCTACTTCGGATGGTGGGTATATTACAGCAGGTGAAATCACTGAGTTAGATGAATCAGGCTATTATCCGACATGGGTTAGCAAGGCATACATCGTTAAAACCAATGCCTTAGGTCAGGTCGAATGGGAACAAAAGGCTGTTTACGGGGACAGTGAGACCAACAGCGCCAGCAAAGCTGTTCAGACCAGAGATGGTGGTTATATTGTGATCGGGTCAACAGACATAGCCCGGATGTCCAGTGTTTTTCTAATTAAGTTAAGTCCACAAGGTAAGGTGGAATGGAAAGTAGCTTACGAAGGCGGCCAGCATCAATATGGAAATGCCGTTGTCGAAGCTTCAGATGGAGGCTTTCTGGCGACTGGCTATGCCAGTGGATGGGCCGGGGCTTCAGGAGCTGATGCCTATATCTTGAAGACCGATGCCCAAGGGCATAAGACTTGGCTTAAGACATACCATTTTGATGAAAGTCAGTCCTTGAGTGATATTATCCCTGCTGAGGATGGCGGGTATGTTGCGGTAGGGAGCGTTAATGTCGATCCTTATTTCTCCGGGCCAGGAGATTATTCGGTTGCGCTTAAGATCAACGATCAGGGAGAAAAGGTCTGGACTAAGTATTACAAAAATGGAGACCAGAGCAGAGCGACCTCGGTGATTGCTTCTGGAGATCATGGTTATATTATTGCCGAGAGGTTAAACGATGTGGCGCAGAATCAGACCCGGCTTATCAAGACCGATTTAAAGGGTGAAGTCATCTGGGGGAAAACTTACGATTTCGCGCCTAACGAATCCTTGAATCAGGTGGTCTCTACTGGTCAGGGGTATGCCTTGATCGGAGGAACTTATGAGGGGGCCGGAAGTGCACGGCAGCTCAAACATGAGGTGCAGCTAGTGGATGGGAACGGTGAGGCAGGAAGTAAATTCATATTTGGGTCTGATCTTAACGGTGTGGGTCAAGGGACTTATACCCCAGACGGGGGCTTCGTTATAACGGGAACACTTGGAGATGCGGAGAAATCCAAAACACAGCTTATCAAGATCAAAGCTAAGAAGAACAATAATTTAACCGGATTAGCTTTTGAGAGAAGTGAAGAGCAGGTTAAAGCCGGAGAGACAGCAGCCGTAAAGGTTATTGGCCAGTATGCCGATGGAAGCACCTCAGAGCTGACAAATGGTGTAGTTTACTCCAGTCAGGACCCTTCTATTGCTACCGTGAATGCGGAAGGGAAAATTACAGGAGTTAAAGCCGGAGCTACGAGCATCACAGCTGCCTATGAGGGGCATGAAGCCATTCTTGCCCTGACAGTGACCGCTGCTGGGGGCCCGGTTATAGGGACAGGGGAATTTTATCTGGAATCAGACGAGTATTCCCTCTCTGCAGGTACTATGATTGATACCGCAGCCTACTTCAAAGACGCGGAAGGCAAGGTTCATAATGTAACCCAAGATTGTGAATTCAAGAGTGAGAATCCAGAGATTGCGGAGTTCGATGCGGAAGGCAACATTATTGGACACCGGGCAGGTACTACCCGGATTACGGCCACCTACAATGGGAAGAGCTATACCGCAACAGTACAGGTCGTTCGCGCTTTTGTTCCAGCGCAGGATCATCCGGCCAATGAGCAGCTGATCGACTAATGTATAACCTTCGTATACCTCTATCTAGGTTATTATAGCTTTACTAGGAAGACTACCCTCCCGGGGTAGTCTTTTTTAATGAAGTTTTATTTTCTCCAACTGTCACATTAGGACTAGGCTCGTACGTAGTAAAGGATATAAAGGGTTCAACGGGCGCCTAATGAAACCTGATACTTCTGATTTTGTCTATCATTTAAAGGGAACTATCCAGGAAAGGAGTGGGGAAATGGATGAGATTGACCTACACCAAATTATCACGGACATCCTCAACGGGGATACTTCTCAGTTTGAAAAGCTCATGCATCGATACCAGAGACAGATCTTTCTGTACTGTTACCATATGCTAGGACATTATGCAGAAGCTGAGGATAGTACACAGGAAGTCTTTATTAAGGCATTCAGGCACTTAAGTAAATATAAGCTTGAAAAGCCTTTTGAAGCCTGGTTGTATACCATAGCCTCTAACAACTGCGTTGACATCATTCGCAAGCGAAGGCTTGTTAAGTATCTTCCATTCCTGTATCGAAGGGATGAACATAACCAACATGTGGATCAAGTCATAGAGGATAACTATTACAACGAGCATGTTCTGCGGGTAATGTCCAAGCTAACACCTGAGGAACGTAGCTTGCTGATCCTGCGCTGCGTGGAAGATAAGAGCTATCAAGAGATTGGTGAAATTATGCGGCAAAATAGCACCAGTCTTCGCAAAAAGTTCGAACGCACGGCTGCTAAATTTAGAAAGTATCATGCTCAAACTACAGGAGGGCTGTCGAATGGATCACGACAACAATCAAGATCTCAAAACCATATTTAATCATATCAACGTTCCTGGGATAGATGTGACTAAATCTGTGATGAATCAATTGGAGGAAGACAAGATGAATAACCGTGGTAAATTTTTTGCTAAATATAAAATAAGTACTCTTGTAATTATAGGATCGCTGCTGGTAGCTTCATCGGCCTTTGCGGCTGCCCATCTGAGCACACTGACTAACAGCAAAGGTGATGTTGTCTATGAAGAGAAGAAATTTGAGAAATCGGCGATTCCCAATAATACGAAGGGAAAGCAAGTGCGCAGCTTGAAAGCAAACCGTTTAGGACAAGACTTGTTGAAGCCGGGCCAAGCAGCGGCAATTTATATGGCAGGAGATAATTCCGAAGGAGAACTGCATGTGGTCAGGGGTTCAAGGCTTGAGTTTTCAGATTCAGCTTCGCTTCGTAATGAGTTGAAGGGATCTGGCGCACGTACTTTTGATAAGCTTCAGGATAAATACGATTTTGTTGGAAGTTCTTTGAGTTATTATCCTAATCAGCTTTCGGATCAAGAAGAAGCTGCGTTAACAGATCAATTGGAGCAGGAAGCCCGGAACTCGAAGCAGCAATATGCTATGAAAATGCTTGATGTATCCAAAGAGAATTGGAGTATGATTGCCAGGTATAAAGGGGAAGGACAGACTATACTTGTTCAGCCAATAAGAACGAACAACATGTTAAGAATACATCTTGCTGAGGAGCCAACAGCCAAGACAATTACGGTAGACGGTGTCGAAATGCTGTATTCTGAATACGAAAGTGGCAGTAAGGGAGTTCGGTTTATTTACAATATTCCTAATAGTGATTTCCACATTAATTATTATATTGAGGCCACTAAGGGAGTTACCAAGGATGAATTACTTGCGATGGCCAAAGCTTATCTACAATAAGCATGGGATTAGGATGAGGCAGAAGTGTCTTTAGTTGGGGAAAAACAAAGCTGCGGAAACGTAGTTACCGCAGTGAGAGATTTGCATCATATCAGGGCAATGCACCGATCCACGCGGGTCGGTGCTTTTGCACATATGAGAGCATATTCTAGGATCAACAATAAAGGTTGGAATATTAGGGTTAATAAGTTTGATGGTTCAACTAAGCTTCTTTCGAGGACAGCTCTTTGAAACAGCCTTTTGAATAAGGGTTTGTTGCTGATAGGTTTTAGCCTTTTTACTCGTATTACTTTATAGATACCGGGAACAAAGTAGGGAAGGAGGCTTTTCTTGAATACAAATTCCGAAGATGACATTCTGCAGCAAATCAGAAACCGCGATGAGAAAGCAATCGCTTCTATTATTCAATCCTATGGAGGGTTGCTCTCAGCCATTATCAGGCGTTATGTCCACTTCAACCAGCAGGAGTACGAAGAATGCCTGGATGATGTGCTGCTGGCAGCCTGGCAGAATATCAACTCATTTGACCCTGAGAAGAATACGCTCAAGCAGTGGATTGCGGCAATTGCCAAATACCGTGCCATCGACTATCAACGCAAAATGGTCAGAAACCAGCAGCAATTTACCCATACAGAAATAACGGATGATTTATATAAGGCGGAACCGATGTCACTGTATCAAGATGTTGACGAGGTATTGGATCACTTATCCCCAGTGGAACGGGCAGTTTTCGTAAAGTACTATTTGGAAGGCGTACCCTCTCGCGAAATGGCCGAAGAGATGAAGGTTAAAGAGACCAGGATTCACAACAAGCTTTCTCGCGGACGTAAGAAGCTGAGACAGCTGTTCATTTCAAATAAGGAGGTGTAGTAGATGTCCCTTTATGAAGATTTAAACGAAGTGCGAATGGATGTATCGACATATGAGGAAGAGAGGCTAACGGACGTAGAGCGGAAAAGATGGGAGAAACGCGTGCTCCGTAAGCTCCCTAAACGTAAACCGCGGTCGATGATAAAGTGGGCCGGACTGGTAAGTGCTGTTATCTTAGCAGTAAGTCTAATTATCCCGTTAGGCGGCACGGCCCTTGCCAAAATGCCGCTGATCTCCCGGCTAATTGAAAGTATTATCAATATCGATAATCCGCCAGATTTATCGAATTATAAGACAGCCGTTGGTGAGACTGCCGAGAACAAATATGGCAAGTTGACCTTGAATGAAGTGTTGGTTGATACAGACCGTCTGTTGATCAGTGCTACATTGGAGCCTACAGGGAAGGCGAACATGAACGAGGTGCTTTACCTGACTCCCAATATTTTCGTTAATGGAGAGGAGATCCTGCATCCCTTTTTTAACCAGGGGTTTGGAGAGAAGGGCAATGGAGTCTACACGATATCGGGAGATATCCCTCTAAACTCTTTGCCTGATTTCCCCAAGGATGACCGGCTTCAAATTAAGGTTTCTTATGATTTCCGAGCGAAAGACATGAAAGATTTAATAGATAAGCCATGGGTGTTTGATGTCAGTGTTTCCATGGGGCAGATCAAGAGGGATACGGTTATCTATACCATGAATAAGTCCATGCCTATCAAAGGTGGAGGAGGTACAGTCATAATAAACAAAGTCGTGAGTTCACCGGTCACGACAACGCTTTATTACGATGTGAGCAAAGCGACACTCGGATCATTTTGGATCAGACTGGTATCAAAAAATGGAAAAGTCGAGGAGGATAAATTCTATGAATCGAAACTTACCGGAGAGCGCTCCTACCATCGGTATAAACCCTTGGATTTCAAGAAAGAGGCATATTGGATCGTTGCTGAGGATAAGAATGGAAAAGAAATCAGCCCGCGCATTCCCGTTGAGTAATTGAGAATTAATTAAAATGACCCGCTCTTGAAGCGGGTTTCTCTTTTGGATGGTCAAAATCAGACAGGTTGGACGAACCTTGTCACGAATTTACCATCTTTTTCTACACCAGGTTTGCTATAATATAGTCACACAACTGCAAGGAGGAGATTATTTGAGCTCACATCAAATTGGAGTTCCATTAGAAGGATTTGCGGATTTCAGCAGGAAGGTTGCAGCCGAAGGCGCAGTGCTTCTGAAAAATGATGGACGGGTTCTTCCGATCCGGAAGAACGAAAGCGTTTCAGTTTTTGGCAGGGTCCAGGTGAATTATTACCGCTCTGGTACAGGGTCCGGTGGTAGTGTTAATGTACCTTATACCACGAATCTGCTGGACGGGCTTCGCAGCAAACCAGGCATTCAGGTCAATGAAGAGCTGGCTGCTGTGTATGAGCAGTGGATTGAGCAGAACCCGTTCGACAACGGTGGTGGCGGCTGGGCGGCTGAGCCATGGCATCAGAAGGAAATGCCTCTGACGGATGAGCTGGTTGCGGCAGCAAGAAAGAAATCGTCCAAAGCGATTGTGGTGATCGGCCGCACAGCGGGTGAGGACCAGGATAACGCGGATGAGCCGGGAAGCTACCAGTTAACGGAAGACGAGAAGGCGATGCTTCGGCAGGTGGCGGCACATTTTGAACAGACAGCCGTAGTGCTGAATGTCTCGAATATCATCGACATGAGCTGGCTGCTGGATGAATCCTACGTCCACCCGATTGCAGGTGTGATTTACGCTTGGCATGGGGGTATGGAAGGTGGCAATGCGATTGCCGATGTGCTTGCTGGCGATGTGAATCCTAGCGGTAAGCTGACGGATACGATTGCTTACTCCATCGACGATTACCCGTCAACCCGGAACTATGGGAATGAGCTGCAGAACCTGTATCAGGAAGATATTTATGTGGGGTACCGGTATTTTGAGACGTTCTGTCCGGATAAAGTCCACTTTGAGTTTGGTTATGGTCTGTCCTATACGGAGTTTAAGATAGAGCCGGAAGAAGCCAAGCTGGTCACTAAGGATGGAGAAGCCCACCTGGAAATTGGTGTGACTGTGACCAATGTGGGGGATACATTTGCAGGCAAAGAAGTGGTTCAGGTCTACTATGAGGCCCCGCAGGGCAAGCTGGGTCAACCGGCCAGAGCTCTAATTTCTTTCGAAAAATCGAAACCGGTTGCGATAGGGAATTCCGAGCGTCTTATCCTCAGTTTCCCTGTTGATTCCATGGCCTCTTATGATGATGGTGGGGTCACTGGACATCCATCTGCTTATGTGCTGGAGGCCGGCACGTACAACATTTATGTAGGGAATAGCGTGAAGAATGCTGTACAAATTCGCGTGGACGGCAAGAGCGGATACGTGGTGGATGAGCTTAAGGTTGTGGAGCAGCTGCAGGAGGCGTTGGCTCCGACGGAGAGCTACACACGGATGAAGCCGGGTGCCCGTAAGCAGGATGGTTCCTATGAGATGACTTATGAGGAAGTGCCAACACAGAAGGTGTCCATGGCCGAGCGGATTGAGAAGAACCTTCCAAAGGCGCTGGAACAAACCGGGAACCAAGGACATACCTTAAGAGATGTACTGGAGCAAAAGATCAGCATGGAGACCTTCATCGCCCAACTCAGCGACGAGGATTTGGCGGCAATTGTCAGAGGGGAAGGCATGAGCAGCCCGCTCGTCACTCCGGGGACGGCGTCTGCATTCGGCGGGGTCAGTGACAGCCTGCTCAGCTACGGTATTCCGGTGGGCTGTACGGCGGATGGTCCGTCCGGTATCCGGATGGACAGCGGGGACCAGGCGACTCAGGTGGCGATTGGCACACTGCTGGCCGCAACGTGGAATGCTGAACTGGTTGAGGAGCTGTATGTGATGGAAGGCCAGGAGCTGCTCCGCAACCAGATTGATACACTGCTGGGACCGGGGATGAATATCCGCCGCAGTCCGCTGAACGGCCGCAACTTTGAGTACTTCTCGGAGGACCCGCTGGTAACTGGAGTGTTCGCCACGGCGTGCACACGCGGAATTATGCGGGGTGGATCGAATGCGACACTGAAGCATTTTGCCTGCAACAATCAGGAGAAGTACCGCAGCAAGGTGGACGCGGTGGTGTCAGAACGCGCTCTGCGTGAGATCTATCTCAAGGGTTATGAGATCGCGGTGAAGCAGGGCGGGGCCAATTCCATCATGACCTCATATAATCCGGTCAACGGGCATTGGGCTGCCTCCAACTATGATTTGAACACCACAATCCTTCGTGGGGAGTGGGGCTTCAAGGGCATTGTTATGACCGACTGGTGGGCCATTATGAACGATGTTGTTCATGGCGGACCAGCCGACCGCAAGTACACGAACTGGATGGTCCGTGCCCAGAACGATCTGTATATGGTTGTCAGCAACTATGGGGCCGAGACCAATGTCTGGGGCGACAACACAATAGAGTCCCTGGCGAATGGCACTTTAACACGTGGCGAGCTGCAGCGCAGCGCGATGAACATCTGTGAGTTCCTGATGCATGCGCCGGTGTTCTCCCGCGATCAAGTGCTGGAAGGGAACATTCCTTCCATCGCGGCGAATTCCGATCTAACGCCTGGGCAGTCCCAATCGCTGACCGAAAGCGCACAGATTAAGCTTGCCGCAGACGGGCCGGCTTACATGAAGGTGGAGCAGCCGGGGATATACCGGATTTTTGCCCATGTCATGTCCCCGGATACAGAGCTTGCCCAGAGTGCATGCAATGTCACCCTGAACGGACAGCTGGTAACAACGGTTCAGACCAATGGAACCGAAGGCAAATGGGTTACGATGAAGCTCATTAAAGTGGAGTTGGAAGCAGGCCTGTATGAGCTGAAGCTGATCCTTACCAAACCGGGCATCCAGGTGGATTGGATAGAGTTCAAGCAGGTTTAAAGGCAGCTGGATACAACTAGCATTGTGGTGACTGTTGGCTCGGGAGAGGGTATAGTGGGAAAGGGAAGACCTTCCCTCAATAACGTGTATTGAAGGTGCTAAAAGTGATTTATCTCTGGTTATCAGGCCTTAATCCGCTTATACCAACTTTTATCGTATGCCCGTTAATTGCCATCGTAATTGGACTGTTGCTAGCCCGAATTGGCGGGAAGATTTACGCAGGCTTAGGGATAGCTTTATTACTTCCGCTTTTATTTATTGCCAGCGACCTAACCACGCTTAAAGCCAATCTGGATGCGTGGGCCCTTTATGGTATTGTCTATGCCGTCCTAACCTATGTGGTTTACAAACTTACCGTTTCCATAGCTGGAAAAGTTAAATCTGTACGATAAAAACTAGGCGTAAGGAGGAAGCAGCCATGCAGCTGTTAAGTTCTCCTTACGCCTGTTTATTTTTTTTGGATCATGTTTTTACCTTCTCAACGCCCAGCAGCCCATAGCTAACTTATGCAGCTACCCGGATCAAGCCTTTCTTCCATCACATTCTTTAGGAATAGTATTCTCACAGCTTAAGCCCCCCAAGTCTATCCTGGGATTTCGGGCTTCTTTGGTGTTCGTGTGGTGTCTAGTTCAGGCCCGCTGCTTCAACATCGCCTGCTGGTTTACCTCTTCCTGGAGCCGCCGTTTGATGCGTTCTACCGATGGAATCCTCCCCAAGGTGATAGCAGAAAGAGCCCGTGCCCCAAGCAGCAGGATGCTTCTGAAATCCCCTGGGTCAGCCCCCCGGCTTATAATTCTGTTAAACATGCTCACCACCATCCTTCTTATTTTAGTTGTAGTTATAGTATACTTATCCGGCTGTTTTACTATAATTTAACACTTTAATTAAGTAAATAATTTGTCGATATATGTCGATATATAAATTAATACTATTGAAGGGAGTTTGATAGATGAGACTTAAAAGCATTAGGGTAAAAACGCTGCTGTTGGTTTTGCCTTTCCTGATAATCATTAATTCTGTCATTTCAGGTATTGTCTTTGTAAGCGCCCGCTCGCTGCTGACCGAGGAGACAGAGAAAGAACTGAATGGGCAGCTGCATACAACGGAACAGAGTATTGAGAAGGGGTTGGTGGCTCACGGCAGTCTTACTGAAGTCGTAGCCAAAAGCTTGCAAAGCCAATATCAGAAGCTCACTTTAGAAGATTATGACCACCTGCTTAAAAATACCCTTGCCGTGAACAAAGACACATTTGGAGTGGGAATCTATCTTAAGCCATATGCCTACAACCCGGATACGAAATATTTCTCGTCTTATGCTTATCATATGGGGGATGCCATTTCGGTCATTCATGATTACAGTGATCCTTCTTATGATTATCCATCCAAAGACTGGTACAAGCTTGCTGAGAAAAGCAAAGACATTACCTATTCCGCGCCTTATTACGATGACAAGACCAAGTCTACGATGGTGACGGCATCAGTGCCAACATTTAATGATCAGGCCGAATTTATTGGAGTTACGACAGGTGATATCAGCTTAAATACAATTCAGAATATTATTAAAAACACTAAATTAGGTGAAACTGGCTGGGCTTTTATGATCAATAAAGATGGCACATATCTGGCTGGTCCGGATACGCAGCTGATCATGAAGCAAAAGCTTCAAGACAATAAGGACCCCGAGCTGGCAGGCTTAGCCAAATCCATGCTGGAACAAGGAAAGGGAAATACCGTATACAAAGGAGCAGACGGAAGCAATCATGTGTACTATGCGCGATTGGCACAGACGGACTGGGTCCTAGCGATGGTGCTGCCTGACAAAGAAATGAGCTCCAAGGTCAATTCCTTGATCATTAAAGTCCTGGTCGTAAGTCTTTTGGGAATTGCATTGGTTGTTATCGTCATTGTGTTGTTCACCAACTATCTGGCGGCACAGACCAAGCGGGTCAACCAAATGGCGGAACAATTGGCCCAAGGCGATTTTACGCACCGGCTTGAGGTGAAATCAGAGGACGAGTTCGGAAGAATGACGGCGAGTATGAACGAAACCAGTACAACGCTTAGTGGCATGGTTAAAGAAGTTAGAGATCATGCGCTGCATGTGGCTTCCATATCAGAGGAGCTGGCCTCCAGTGCTGATCAGACGAGCCGGACATCCGAGGAGATTGCGTTAACAATTCAACAGGTAGCCGCGGGAGCAGCGGCCCAGCAGAGAAGTACGGAAGAGAACGCAAGAGCACTTGAGGAGCTGGCAGCCGGCATTCAGCGGATAGCGGAATCTTCTTCCTCTCTGCATGATACGACCTTAAATACATCTGAGAGAGCCCAGAAGGGTAATGATACGATCCAGCTTGCCGTTCAGGAAATGAACCAGGTGGATCATATGTTTTCGGGTACGGCAGCCATTATGGAGAAGTTGTCCCGGCGCTCCGAGGAGATCGGGAACATTATCAAAGTTATTACGGACATCAGCAACCAGACGAATCTGCTGTCCTTGAACGCGAGTATTGAAGCCGCCCGTGCTGGAGAGCATGGCCGGGGGTTCGCGGTTGTTGCTGCTGAGATTCGAAGCTTGGCTGAGCAGTCCAGACAATCCGCAGAGCAGGTTCGTGATATCATTGGGAAAATACAAAGCGAAACAGCTGACGCCGCCGCGTCCGTTCAGAGCGGAGTACAGACTGTGAAATCAGGTACAGCCCGGGTTGAGCAGGCAGGCCACGCCTTTACAGGCATTTTCACGGAAATACAGCAAAATGTGCTTCAAATTCAGGAAGTCTCGGCAGTTGCCGAGCAAATGTCGGCTAGCTCCCAGCAGATCAGCGCGACCGTTGAGGATCTGGCTCATCTCGCCGGTGAAGCTTCGGATGGTTCGCAGAATGTTGCCGCTGCAAGTGAGCAGCAGCTTGCGTCCATGGAAGAGGTGGCAAGCTCAGCACAGTCACTGGGCAAGATGATGCAAGAGCTTCAAGATCTGTTAGATAAATTTAAAGTGGATTAGCCCGGGGTCAAGAAGGTACTGTGGTTCTTGACGCAAAGATGCACCCTTACAATAATCTCTGGTGCCTATGAGGTAATCGGGGAAATTCATGGGGGTGCATCTTTTTGTTACATGTCAATTTCAAAGAGCTGCCAGTTCATCTGGCAGCTCTTTGAATTCATGTGTCCTCGAGCGGCACTCCTGCTGCTTCAGAATCAGAACGGATTCAGCACATGGTAGAAGACGTTCGGCGAGGCCATGCGGTAATAGTAGCTGCACCAGCCCACACCTTTGTGGTTGAAGCGGTTGGCCGTGCTGTAGACCAGTCGTTCCTGCTCCAGCTCCTCAATGCGCGGGATGCGCCCTTCCACATAGTCCGTGATTCGGACAGCTGCGGTATCCAGGCGGGTAAGCACCCCTCCGTAGCGGATATCGATGACTTCCCAGCCAAAAGGCTTGAACATCCGCAGCCACTGTGTGCGGTGTGCCGCCCGGAGCTCGCGCACCGTTTCGGCTATGGCAGGCAGTCCGTTCACCGCCATGGCCCGAAGTGTCCCGGCATCCTTCGCATCATATGCCCGCTTAAGTGCAATGCCGAACTCGCTCTTCTGCTTGAGTACGGCTGCCAGCTTCTCCGGCATCTCAAATAAGTAGTCCAGCGCCGCTTCGGGATTACGCCGGCTGTGGATGCGCTGCTCCAGATCGGCATAGTGGCTGTTCAGCTCCAGCCCTTCAATTTGTTTGTCGAACAGTCCCAGAAGCACATCCTGGTACAGGAGGAACTTCGAAGGGTTGCTCTGCTTGCTGTTGTTCGGCTCTGAACCCGGAACCTCATCCAGATCCTTAAGCTGCAGGAAGGTTTCCATGTCAATGCCGGTACAGAACTTTACCCGCTCGGCGAGCTGATCCTGGGTTGGCTTCTGCTCGGAGTAAGCATGCTCTGCATACAGCTGCAGTCCCAGCAGGGCCGCAAATGGATTTCCTTCATTACCGTCATCGCCCCACATGGTCGCGTAGACCTCGCGGATGCCTTCCTGCTTGCACACCTGCAGGGCCACATCCGAGGCATTCAGGGACAGGCCATAGTTCACGCCAAAAGTATTGAAGATCCACACAGCCCCGGCGAATACCAGGTTGCAGCCCAGGGGCCGGTGATTGGCGATGACCTTCTCGTAATCCTCCGGCTCCATATGGGTGTAATCCCAATACACCATATCCACGTCCTTCGGGATGCGGTGGGCCATGTCTTCCGGGATAGAGATGTCCTTGTCATAGTATTCGTCTCCGTTACCGGAAGCGAGCTTGAGGAACATGTCGCTCCACATCATTGGTTTCAAGCCGCGCCGGCGGACGGCGGCCAGCACCTGGCCCAGGTGGGAGACCATGATGTCGAACCGGCTCTCGTATCCGTTCAGATCCAGATACTTGCCCCGGCCCAGCTCTTCGGCTTCATCCATGCCGATATGGATTTTGCGGCTGCGGAACGGGGCGCTTGCAGCTTCGATCATGTTGTCGATCAGAAGATTCGTCGCCTCACTTCCAACCAACAGGGCGCCCTTGGTGTCCCGGTAATGCTTGATGGGCTCCCATTTCAGGAACTCTTCAAGGTGGGCCAGCGTCTGGATGCTTGGAAAGGCTTCTATCCCGAATTGGTCGGCATAATCGTCAATTTCTCTTAACTCCGCCTCAGTATACTGTCCCCGCATGTACCCGAAATACGGTTCGTTCCCGATTTCATAAGTATCTTCCATATACAGCATGACGGTATTCAAGCCCATCAATGCCATCTTGTTCAGCATGGACTTGAAGCCGTCCACGGTAAGCACCGCATTTCGGGACAGGTCAAGCATCGGGCCAACTTGATCGAACTGCTGCTTCTCATGGATGTGGAATACGCTGCTCTCCTGGCTGTGCTGAATCAGCAGGCCAAGTCCGCGGAAGAACTGGTGTTTCTGTCCGTAGCGAATGTAGGCCTGATCTTGATCACGTCCAACCTCCAGATCTCCCGCCGACAGCTGAACCCGAACCGGCAGGCCGTCCTCTTGCAGACTTATGCCAAGATCATGCGAGAGTGACTGTATACCGGACAAGAGTTCGGCGGTATCACCTGTGAAACGAAGCTTCATATCACGTCCTCCTGTATCTAAGATTGATAGAAATACATTATAACATTATAATGTTATCGTATTTCAATCTGAATCAGAAATCAATATATAGAAACAGCATGCTAGAATATAGAATAATAACCCTTATGGAATGATATGGAAAGGCGATGTGATATACTGAGGGGGAATCATTCGGATAGTTTATTTTATAGCGGGGAGCAGTTGAGATGTTATCGGAAAAAGTGGTCAATTATTGCAAAAGCAAAAATTGGTGGTTTGAAGACATCGAAGAAGAGTATCAACACGCATTAACCAAGTTAGGCATCGATTTGCATTCAGATTTTGCCGCATTTTATTTGCATGCAGAGGATGGGCCGACATTCTTTAGCAGACGGCGTGAAATCTATCAGATTGGTTGGTTTATGATCAATTCTTCGGATTATAGGCTTGGCATGGAGAGAACTCATAACGTTTTAAACCTGCCTGAGGAATATATTCCGCTGGATAATTTTGAAGGGGAGTTCGGCTTTTTTTATAATAAGAATACAGACGAGGTAGTAGCTTTAGGATTGGGGCAGCAGATGGAGGATTTTTGTGCCGGTAAATTGATTCCACAATGGAGAAGCTTTAACTCCTTTCTGGAATGGTATTTTGAACTGACAGATTCGAGTGTGGCAATATAGAAAAAGGCCATCAGCTGTTACGGAACTGGAGCTAATCCGATGGTCTATGAGGATAGACACCATTTTAATAATTAAGGAGGCAAAAGACATGTTTCAGCAGATACCTTGGTCACAAGGCGTATGGTCGGACACACCCCGTTCCTATATTGAGAAGGATGGGAGTTTAGTGGTTGAGGCCTCGGAAGGAAGCGATTATTGGCAGAAGACGATGTATGATTTTGTGCATGATAATGGCCATTCGCTTCTGGGGCCGTGGAACGGTGAGGATGCCGTGGAAGTGAGCTTTCAGCTGGAGGGATTTGATCATTTGTATGATCAGGCCGGGCTGATGCTGTGGAGTCACTCAGGACAATGGATCAAGGCGGGCGTTGAAATCAATGATGGTGTTCCGCATGTAGGCGCCGTTGTTACGGATGGCTTCTCGGATTGGTCGCTGGCACCGGTGCCGGATTGGGCGGGACAGACAGTTACAATCCGGGCCTCGCGGATGCGGGATGCGGTCATTATTAGAGCCCGGACAGAGCAGCATCCATGGCAGACGGTTCGGGTGTGCCGCCTGGCCGAGGTGGATTGGCAGGCCGGGCCATTCCTCTGCGCGCCTACAAGCGCGGGTCTAAAGGTTGCTTTTACCAGATGGGTTCGGACGAAGCCTGATGCTGATCTTCATGCAGATCCATATTAACGCGCTATCCTAAGTCCTTCTAGACTGTAAGTTTTTGCCCTGATCTGGGCAGGCGCTTGCAGTCTTTTAAAATTCACATAATTGGTAAAGAAGTGAAACTTTACATGAGAAAACCGCGTCTAACCATCAGGAACAAAGCTGAAAAATACTTAGACCACAGGTGATGAATGTGAAAAAAACATTAATTCTTGCCTTGCTGACCCTTACCGTGCTGTCCGGCTGCGGAAGCGGCTCAACAGAGGGGGCAAGCCAAGGGAGTCAGATCAACTCATCTAACTCAACAAACCAAGCAAACCCAACGAGCTCAACAAACTCAACAAACTCAACAAACTATGCTGACCAAACGAATCCATCGAATCAAACCGGCGATGCGGACCACACCGGGTCCATTCTTGTTGAAGCGGTAAATCAACCGGGTAGGGACATCCGGCACGAAGTCGTGTCCGCTGTCTCTAAGCCTAAATCCGTTATCAAGACCAAGCAGAAATATCTTAAGAAGCTGGACGCGGTAGAGAAGGGTATGGCCGATCTGGAGAAAATGTTTGACGAGGGATCTACAGCTTCGATGAGAGAAGCCTCCTCTGAAATGTTCAAACGTTGGGATCAAGCGCTGAATGAGGTTTATGGAGCTTTAAAACAGCAGCTGTCTAAGAAAGATATGGCCAAGTTGAAGACGGAGCAGCGCAGATGGATCAAACAAAGAGATGAAGAAGCAGAGAAAGCGGGTAAGGAATTTGAAGGCGGCACGTTAGAGCCGGTTATATTCACAGCAACTCAAGCAGAAATGACCAAGAAGCGGTGTTATGAGCTGGTCAAAACATACATGAAATAACTCTTAAAGGTGTTTATGCCGGATGCGTGCAGCAGATGAAATATGAAGTGCCGACTGAGATCAGCATTGTAGGCATGTCCCCGGAGGAGTCCATCCGGAGAAATGCCAAGACTGCAACCAAGTGAATCTTGCAAGCCCTGCTAGACTCTCGCTTCCTATTGGCAATCTTATGCAGCCATTGATAGTGCCATCGAATCTACTAGTGGCGTTGTTTATCTATTTGTTATGGTTGCGGTATCGAAGCAGCAGAGAACTCTGATTTTTGCAGCCGGAATGAAGTGAAAGTTAGACAGCAGCCTTATTCCAAGCTAAGTTGGGGTAAGGCTGCTTCGTTATGCTCAATAGTATGTGTCCACCGCTACATGGTGTAAGTCTATATAGATTGTCTTGTTCCAAGCCTCTTCTCTTCCCCTTTTGGGTAATAACTAACTTAGAGGCAGGAGGTGAGTCACTTTGGAGTTTGATTTTTTAATTCAGATTGTGCTGGCCGGATTATGCGGAATGCTAATCGGGTACGAACGCAAGAGCCGGATGAAGGAGGCCGGAATCCGCACGCATTTTGTGGTGGCTATAGGGGCCTCGCTAATGATGATTGTATCCAAGTACGGGTTTCAGGACCTGCTTGGGCAGGATGGCATAGCGCTTGATCCTTCCCGGATCGCGGCCCAGGTTGTCAGCGGCGTCGGGTTCCTCGGAGCGGGTATGATCTTCCTTCAGCGGCAGACCGTGAAGGGGCTGACTACCGCAGCAGGGATATGGGCAACAGCCGGTATCGGCATGGCCATTGGCTCCCGGATGTATATCGTCGGCATCGGGGTCACGCTGCTGATCCTGATTGCGCAGAAGCTGCTTCACAGCAGCCGGGTGAGCTGGCTGGGCGTGCCCCGGACAGAGCAGCTCTGTATCCGCATTCAGAATGAACCGGAGGGTATCGAGCAACTCCGGGGTCTTTTCGAGGAAAAGGGAATCAGCCTGCTGAATTTTCATACAGAGAAGCTCAGCGGAACGTCCGAAATTATGATGGAAATCACGGCAAGGCTGCCCGCGGCCTTTGATGCGGGTCAGCTGCTTCCGCTGATCCAGCAGCTGCCTTTTGTGAATATGGTTGAGATTCAATAGACGGTATTAGTGCTCAACCAAGTGTATCTGATGAATTTATAGTGATGACCATGTGTCAGCGGATTCTGGGCCGGTAAGCACTCTTACTCTTCACTCAATGCACAGAGACATGAAAAGGATACCCACCAGGGTATCCTTTTCATGTCTCTGTGTGCTGGTATGAGGAGTCGACTTTAAGTATTATTTGTATTATAATACATAATACTTAATGGAATAACTGGTAATACATAGGGGTGAATAAATACATGGTAATTTCATTGCAGCTGGATGGAGATACGCCTTTGTACGAGCAGCTGCGCAACCAGATTGTCATCGGTATTGCCACAGGCGAATTGGCCCCGCATGAGAAGCTTCCGACTGTCCGTCAGCTCGCGAATGAACTGGGGATCAATACGATGACGGTAAACAAAGCGTATTCGATGCTCAAGCAGGAAGGTTATATTGTGATTGACCGCCGGCACGGGGCCAAAGTGAATGCTTCGCTAAGGAGTGACCCGGAGCCTTCTACAGAGCTGGAGCAGCAGCTGCAATTAATTATTGCGCAGGCGGCAATCCAAGGGATTGAGCCATCCCGGTTCCAAGCTTTGTGTGATCAAATTTTCTCGAGAATGACTTATCGGCAAGCCTAAAGTACTGGATAGGAGGAATATTCAATGCTGACTGTAATCTTGCTATCGAGCGCGCTGATTAGCTTCCTCACCTTCTCCGCGACGTATAAACCGCAGGCCAAGTACAAGAACGGCATGCTGTTCGCTGTTACGCTGCCGCCTCATGCTTTGGAATGCCCCGAGATTGAAGCGGTACGGGCAAGCTTTGGCAAGCGGTATGCCAGGAACAGCATCTGGATGATTGCAGGTCTTGTACCGTTTGTGTTCATGTTCAATCTGGTTTTTTATCAGGTCCTATATTTCTTTATTTGGTTCTCCCTGTTCTTCTTTCTTATGGGCGCTCCATTTCGCCGTGCGTTCCGGGAGACCCTGGCTCTGAAACGGAAACATGAATGGTTTGTCGGTGAGAAGAAGGTTATACTGGGCGATCTGCGCACCACCCGGTTGAAGAATCAGCGCTCCGCGCCATTGTGGCTGTACATCATCCCTTTTGCCATGGGGGCGGCCCTGCTGCTTGTGGGTCTTTGCAAGGACACTCAGCTTGTGAGTGTATTATCCGGCGGTATCGTTATAACCGGGCTTTTTCTGCTTATTTCGGTCCTTTCCCGTCGGACGAAGGCCAAGGTATATAGTGAGAACAGCGAGGTGAATCTGGCTCTGAATCAGGCCAGACGCAGAGCCTTGTCCTATCTATGGATACTTCTGGCTGTCGCCGAGAATATACATTTTCTGCTTATCTACTTGCTGCTTGCCAATACGAATGAAGCTATGGAGGGCTTCTGGATTACGCTGATTGTGCTGGCCACCCTGGTTCCTGTTGGCCTGCTTGTTTATGTTTACCGTAGAATTCAAAAGCAGGAGGAAGAGGTCCTATCTCAGGACGGTAAGGTCATCCGAACGGATGACGACGAATACTGGGCTAACGGAATCATCTATCATAACCCTTATGACAAGAGCGTATTTGTAACCAAGCGTGTAGGGATAGGAGACACCGTGAATACAGCAACTGTAGCCGGCAAGCTCATCGTATGGGGATCTGCTGGTTTACTGGCGGTCGTAGTCCTTGGTGTGTCTCTCATGATGATCCTCTCCGAGTTGAATCCGCCGGTGTTAAGCATTAAGCCGGACCGGGAGGTTGAAATCAGTTATCCTCTGTATTCCTTCGACTTCAATCTCTCGGAGGTTGAGCAACTGGATTTGGTTGAACATATGCCAACCGGGTCGAGAACTAATGGGGAAGCTACCGAACAGCATGCAAGGGGATATTTCCATCTGAAGGGAATAGGCAAGGCAAGGCTGTATGTTTACCGGGAGAACCCTCCATATATTCGGATTAAACTTAAGGATACGTATGTATTCTACAATGAGAAAGACCCGCTCAGAACGAAGGAACTGTTCGGACAGCTGCAAGAGAAGCTGGGAAGATGAGCTGGGCATAAATGGACTACAGAGTAATTAATAAATCGGTGAGCCATTTCCTTCTGTTCAGCAGGTGAGCTGAGAAGTACTAGCGAATGTTACACCGTAGGCAATTAGGGTTAAGTGCTGACGGGAGAAGCGGGTTCCTATATTAGGTCACAGAGATAGTGATCTGTTCGTTATCCATGAATACCCTAGAGTGAAAGGGGACTGAAAGCCAATGGCAGCTGTTCTGAGTTGGATTACCGGTCTGATTCTGTTTCTATTAAGCGCGATACATGTTTATTGGGTGCTTGGAGGCGCCCATGGAATGACTGCTGCAGTTCCAAGTCAGGGTGGGAAGCCGCTGTTTCGTCCCTCGAAATCCGCCACATTACTGGTAGCACTGCTGCTGGCGATTGCGGCCTGGCTTGTGCTGGAGCTTGGTGCCGTGCGGCCGGTACTTTACCCGCCGGTGCTGCTTCGGATAGGAGGATGGCTCGTGGGTTTAGTGTTTATCGCCCGGGCGGTGGGGGATTTCCGGTGGGTAGGATTTTTTAAAGCTCATAAGGAAAGTGTATTTGCCCGGTGGGATACCGTGCTGTTCTCTCCATTGTGCTTATTTCTGGGGGCGGCCACTCTGGCGCTGATCATTCTCGGAAGGTAAGCGGCCAAGGTGCATCGCGACATGGAGCGGAGTACGGGGTGTGGCCCCGAATGGCAGGCTTAGGCCAACACTAAGGTGATATTCTCAAATAAGGTATGTATAGAGTAAGAAACTCTTGATATGCCAGTTCATCAGACACCTGTCTTCATGGCGGGTGTCTTTTTCTTTTGCCGCACGATTATCGCCCCTCCTTATTTGCTTCCTAAAACTACCTGTTTGGTTGGGAAAGGGTCTGGTTATTGTCTTGTTAACGGTTCCGTGGGCTGGATATATCCGTGAAAAGGGAGAGGAGCTTGACAGTGAAGAGTTGTATGAAGCGGATGCTTGCGGGATGGCTGGTTATCATGGTGGCTTGCGGTATGTTCATAGAAGTGAGTATGGGCAAGGCAGAGGGGGCAGACAAGATCAGCAATTTCCAGGCCGCCTCAGTGAAGGGGCCGCTGGTCCCGGGAATCGGGCAGGGCAGGGAATGGGTGCCGCAGGGACTGGCACTTGTTCCGGGTAAGGATTGGATGATCACCTCCCACTACTTAGGCAAGGAGACGGTTAACCAGCCTTCAGGCATTGTTATCACGAACACGAAAACACATAAACGGGTCAAAACCCTTTATCTGTATGAGTCGTTTCTGCGGCCGCATACCGGGAATGTGGGGGGCGTTGCGGTGAGCCGTGAGCATTTATGGATTGTGTCGGGTTATACAATCTATAAGCTTCCCTTAAGTGTTCTTATGGACCGCAGGGACTTCAGCTGGGTGTTCATGACTGGATATGAAGTGAAGCATAAGGCATCCTATGCCACTTATGAGGGTGGAGTACTCTGGGTGGGAGAGTATATGGACGGTAAGGACAACGGGAGAACAACCTGTGCTTCCGGCCCAAAAGGGCGAATCTTCGGTTATAAGCTGAATGCTTCCGATGACCTGTCCTCCAAGCCCGTGCCTGCTTACAGCCGGTCTACACCCGACCGGATTCAGGGCGTCGCTGTAAACGGCAGCCAGATTGTGTACAGCCAATCGTGCGGCAGGGATGTTCCGAGCAAGCTGCTCGTGTATTCGAAGGCTGCCCCTTCCAAGCTGATCGGCACAGCGAAGCTGCCGCCGATGGCTGAGGGCATTGCTTTCTCAGGAAGCTGGCTGTATACGAGCTTCGAGTCAGCGGCTCATAAATATGCGGGTGGTCCCTATCCGCTTAAGAATGTGTATTTGATTAATATGAGAAAGCTAAAAATTTAGAGAGCTTTATAATAGAGTGTTCAGAAGCCCCCTCCCAGGGGGCTTTTTATGAAATTAGCCAGCTTTGTAAACGTTACAGCCGAGTTAATTGCCAGTGTTCTTCACAATCAGCTGCACTTATTACAGCTAATCTGTCAGCCACGAACCTTGCTGAGTGTCATTATCCCTTAATGGCACCCTCGGTTAGCCCTTTCTCAATATACCGCTGAATGAACAGATAGACGACAAGGATCGGAATAATGGTGATCGATACCGCGCTGGCCATAAGGCCAAAGTCGGTTCCATACTGTGAGCTAATTTCGCTAAGGAGAGCTACAATAGGACGCACGCTATCCTTGTTGACAAAGATCAGCGCCGAGAACAGGTCATTATATGCCCACAGGAATACGAAAATACTTGCAGAGGCAAATACGGGCCTGGAGATTGGCAGGAATACACGCGAGAACATGTTCAGGCGATTGCACCCATCCATAAATGCAGCATCCTCCAGATCCTTCGGTATCGTTGCCATATAACCGGAAATGACCAGTATTGCAAAAGTGAGATTTGACGCGGTATGCGGCAGGATAAGCCCCCAGTACGTGTTCACAATGCCCCATTTGATGAGAAGCTCGTATACAGGAACGACTGTGGAGAAGGAGGGGATCAGGAGCGTGGCGACCAGGATGGAGTAGAGCACAGATCTGCCGCGGAAGCGGAATCTGGCGATCACATAGGCGGCAAGCCCTCCCATGATCAAGACAAGCAGTACCGTGCTGACCGACATGATCAAGCTATTCACATAACTTTTCCCGATATTAATCCGGTCAAAAGCCGTTGTATAGTTCGTGAGAACCGGAGAAATTGCGATAGTAAAGGAGTTGTTCATCACATCTCTCGATAGCTTAAATGAATTGTTTACGAGCCAAAATAATGGATAGATGGTTGTGAGCGACCATAAGAACAAACAAATATAAGTAAAGATAGTCCCCCCATTGAAGCGTGTGCTGCGGGTCGCCCGTCTTCTAGGTATAACCGATTGGATTTGCTGCATCCCTTACACCCCTATAACAGCTTAATAAGTGATTTCTTCCTTCTTCAGCAGGCGGTTAGTCACAATGGACAAGATGACACCGAATGCAACGATATACACGGCAATCGTCGAGCCATAGCCGAAGTTCAAATCAATCAATGCCTTCTTGTACATGTAAGTTCCAAGCACCTCGGTTTGATTCTGGCCTCTTGTTAGAATCCAGACAAAGTCGAACACCTTTAGCGTGCCGGTTATGGCCAGGGTTAAGACGACTTTAATATCGCTGAGAATCAGCGGAATCGTAAGATACAGAGTCTTCTTAATCCCGGTTATCCCCTCCAGCTTGGCCGCTTCATAGAAATCAGAAGGGATTTTCGACATGGCGGTCAGGAACAAAATAAAGTAGAACCCCACATAATGCCAGACGGTCGGGATTGCGACCGATTTAAGGGCGCTGTTCTCGCTGAGCCATAACACCTTGTCGAATCCAAGACTTTCGAGAGCTCCGTTCAGCAGGCCAAATTGAAAGTTATAAATTAACACAAACAGGAGCGAAATCGCCGCGCCCGAGATCACGATCGGGAAGAAGAATACGGTACGGAAAAAGGTTTTACCCCATCTGATGCTGTCGACCATAACAGCCAGAACCAGGGCCAGGCCAACCTGAAAAATAATCACGTACAGCATAATTTCAAGGGTGTGCAGGGTTGCGGCTCCAAGCAAGCCATCGCTGAACAGCCGCTCGTAGTTATCTAACCCCACATATTTCTTGTCAAAGAAGCCTGTCGTACGGAAGAAGCTGAGGTAAAAGCTTTTAAAGAAAGGGTAGTACACGAACGTGGTCATCATGATCGCCGCCGGCAGCAAAAATAAAAAGATATACTTCTTATCACCCTTCATTCAATCACCTTTGATCTTTATTTTACTTGCGGATTGAAGATGATCACGCCGCCCGTAAGGACCTTATGAGCGGCGTGAAGCAGGCTTATTTCTTATTGTTCTCTTCGACCTTCTTCGCTTCTTCCAATGCCTGCTCTGGTGTCTTTGAGCCCTTTAATACCGGCTGAATGTTCTCACGGATGGTGGTGAAGGTCTCCTGGCTGACCTGTGTATCAATCGGTGCGTTAATCGTTGGGGCATCCGCTGCCATTTTGAATCCATCCAGTGCCACCTGAGGAAGGCCGGTCACCTCGACATTGGCTGCCGGTGTACCGCCGTTGGATTCAGCAATGATCTTGATGCTCTCCGGGGAAGTGAGATGCTTGAGCAGCGCAACGGCCGCGTCCTTCTTCTTCGTATCCTCATAGGTTTTTTTCGCCATATAGAACCCTGTACTGAAACCGCCAATAATGTCTTTGCCGCTTCCGACACCACCGGAAATGGCCGGGAATGGGAGAACGGTTGTTGTATTGCGGACTTGTTCAGACATGCTGTTAATCGCCCAAGAGCCTTCGATGATCATAGCGCTAAGGCCTTCGGAATAGTAGTTCATAGCCATATTCAGGTCAATCGTTGCCGCATCCTTTGGAAACGCTCCCAAGTCATAAAGCTCTTTTAGACCGGCCAGTCCTTTCCCCCAATTTGGATCTATGCCGTTAAGAAGTCCCTTGTGGTGCCCTTCTGGTCCTGCAGCGCTGAGAATGGAGTTCTCAATAAGATAATGGGACTGGTCAAACGGCGCGGATATAGGGGTAATTCCCTTGGAGGCCAGCGTTTTAACGGCGGTTTTGAGCCTAGCCCAATCGGTTGGAAGCTCGAGCTGGTGCTTTTCGAAAATGGCTTTGTTCACGAACAGCCCTTCATAGAACCCGGTTAATGGAATGGCATAAATATTGCCGTCTTTTTGCTGGACCAGCTTCAGCGCATCCGGCTTAAAGCCGTTCTTCCATTCAGCATCGGCATCCAGCAGCTCGTTCATCGGGATGACCTTACCGGCTTTCACGAACCCTTCAGCATCCGCCCCTACAAAATAAAACAACAGATCAGGCTCATTGCCGCTGTTCATATCCGTGTTCACTTTGGTGCGGAATCCATTATCGTTCGCAGACATGACATCGTTATCGATCGTCACGTTAGGATGTTTGGCTGTAAAATGATCAAGGACTTTCTGGAAAGCCGCTCGTCCCGCATCCGTTCCCCCAAAGGTGGAGAACACACGGAGTGTAACCGGCTCATCCTTCGGCGGTTCCGCTTTCGTTTCTCCAGGCTTATCCGCGGCTGCTGGGGTGTCCTTCGTTCCGCTGCAAGCGCTCAGAATCAAAACCATCACTAGAGCTAACATCATGAGTGACTTTGAACCTTTTAACAACACACATCATCCCTCTCATATCTTTGTTCTCGGGTTACGAATCTTATATCTCAACTTATGTCATTCATACTTCCTCCATGAGTCATATTCGGGGGTAAATATCTCTAGTTAGACCATATCCCCTTCAACAACTCTCTCCTTTTTTCCAAATTATGAAACTTTCAGTAAAACCGCTGAAAGCTCTTCATTTCATTCCCTTTAATTTCGATAAATATTAAGTACTTCAAAAGGGGGGATGGATGTTGAAAACTACAAGAGAACTTAAAGTCGATCTCAGGCTGAAGCTGTATGCCATTATGCTGATTCCTCTGCTGGTCATTGGGGGGCTGGTCGTATGGACAACCAAGACATCAAGTGAGAACGCCTCTTTGTCCACGATGCAGCATAATAATCAGCAGTTGGTCGTGAATACGGCAGGCCATCTTGGCAAGCAATCCGATGTCATCGAGAGACTGTACGCAAGTCCTTCAGAACAAAGCAGCGACTATAAGCGCCTGCGAAATGAGATTAACACGGTGCGTCTGCAATCCGGCGCCTTGTATGTGTACATGTTCAACCGGACCTCCAAAGGCTGGATGTATACGGTGGACGGAGCAGGCTGGGATGATAAAGAATACAGCGCTTATGGCGATGATATGGTGTTTTCGGATAAAAAGGTGGAGGACGGACTTCTTAAGGGTGAAGTCGTTACCACAGGGTTGGTGAATGATCCAACATGGGGAGAGTTACTGTCATCTTTCTCTCCAATCAAGGACTCGAGCGGAACGATTGTCGGTTATCTCGGCATTGATATTTCTGCTAAAGCGGTAAGTAAAGTGACCTCGGATACGCTGGCCAGCTCTTACCGGACGGTTATCCCTGTCTTTGGAGTCGTGTTGGCGGTATCCGTAGTGGTCATGCTAGCCCTGCTGTACGGAATTCTCAGACAGGTCCGTGATATTAAGCTGAGCCTGGACCAGGTGGCTAATGGCAATCTGAACGTGGTGTCCAGACGATACACAAGGGATCAACTCGGGGATGTCAGTGTACTGATTAACCGGATGGTGTCCCAGCTGACCAGAATTGTTCTTGGCATTCAGCAAGGGGCGGGAACTCTGCAGGAATCCTCGTCCAATATCGCTCAGACCGCTCTTGGCAATCAGCGCCAGACGGAGGAGCTGTCACGGGCTATCGAAGAGATTGCCATTGGGTCGATGAATCAGGCAGAAGAAACAGAACTATCTGTGAAGCGCTCGGAAAGCCTAGGACAAATCATGGATGAGGTTGGAACATACGTCCATCAATTTGCCCATACTTCAGAAAGGCTATCTGAAGTACAGACTCAGGTGACAAGGGAGCACGAGCTTTTGCTTGAAAAAGGCCGGGAGAATGCCGGCCGTGTCGGCGAGCTGCGTCTGATGTCCAAGTCGCTGACAGATCAGTCCCAGCTGGCTTCGTCTATTAGCGGGCAGATCCATAATATTTTAAAGCAGACCCAGATCCTGTCCTTAAATGCCTCGATTGAAGCAGCCAGGGCGGGAGAAGCCGGAAAGGGCTTTGCCGTGGTGGCCGGGGAAATGGGTCAGCTGGCCCGTCAATCTGAAGAATCCATCCAGGAGATCGATACCATTCTGGAGTCCTTCGTGAATGAGACGAACCGGATGAGTGAACACTTTGATGAGAATCTGGCCTCTGTTCAGGAGCAGGAGCAGCAAATTGCAGGATGTCTGGAAGTGTTCGGCCAGGTCAGCCGTATCTCGGCGGAGGTTCAAGAGCTGGCTCAGCGTTTGGCGAACCGGACAGCCGACATGCATGCGATTCGCCAGGAGGTTGAACAGCACCTCAGCTTCATTGCTTCGGCTACGGAGGAGACATCCGCGATGACGGAAGAGGTAGCAGCCAGCGCCGAAGAGCAGAAGAAGGCGGCAGAGGAGTTGTCCGCCGTTTCAAGCCGGCTGGCTGGTCTATCAGACAGCCTGAAGTCGTACGCGGACCAGTTCAAGGTCAAGGAGACCAAGGTAGAGCAAACAGCCGAAGAAGAAGGACAAGCATAAAGGAAGAGCCGCATTCAGCTATGGAATGCGGCTCTTTTTGAACAGCGGGTTGTGAAGCATATCATATAGAGCTCCTCCTGGCTGCAGATCTAATTGTGACGGATTCGGAAGAGGGTTACTTGGCAGAGTCTATATACCGGTCTCTGGACGCACCCAGACCCACGATCAAGAGCAGTACCGATGCGCCCACCAGGATGAGAAGCGGAATCGTCCAGCTCTGGGTTGCATCGTGTAAATAACCGAAGAGGGTTGGACCCGCAGCGGCGAGCAGGTAGCCGAAGGATTGGGCCATACCGGATAGTTCCGCGGCTTGATGCGCACTCCGGGTACGCAGACCAAAGAACATCATGGCTAGACTGAATGCAAATCCTCCGCCGATACCCAGTAAGATGATCCACAAGACAATAAGATTTGAACTTCCATAGACTAATCCTAGGGTACCCATCAGGAGTAGGATCGACATTATGATCACCAGTGGACGCTGACTGGACATACGGCCCGCGAGGACGGGAACAACGAAGGTGAACGGAAGCAGTGACAACTGCATGATAGAGAGCAGCCATCCCGATTGATCAGAGCCTACTCCCTGCAGCTTCAAAATCTCGGGAAGCCATGCAATCAGCACATAGAACACTGTGGACTGCAGGCCCATAAACAAGGTTACCTGCCAGGCAAGCGGGGAGCGCCACAGGCTTACATCCTGGTTATCCGCTTGAAGGGGAGCGGCTCCTGATGGGATGCCCCGGCGCTTCAATTGAGGCAACCAGACCATTATAGATGCCAAGCTTAGAACACCCCAAATGCCTAATGAGGTTGGCCATCCTAGACCTAATCCCACGGCGACCGGCACACTGATGCCTGAAGCAATGGCTCCAAACAGGTTCATGGAAATGGAATACACACCCGTCAATAAGCCAATTTTTGTGGGGAATTCCCGTTTGATAAAAGCGGGCAGCAGGACATTGCAGACAGAAATAGCCAAGCCGAGCACAGCCGTACCGGCATATAAAGCGGGGGCACCCGGCAGCCAGCGGATCATAATGCCCAGAGTAAGGAAGGTGACGGAAATTAAAATCATCCGTTCCATTCCCCATCTTCGTCCCAATCCCGGCACAAAAGGCGAGAAAAGCGCAAAAGCGAGCAGGGGCAGCGTGGTAATTAGACCTGCTAATGTATTGGAGATATGCAGGCTGTCCCTTATAAGGCCTGCTAACGGGCCGACCGAGGTTAAAGGAGCCCTTAAATTAGTTGCTACAAAAATGATCCCTACAATCATGATCCAACCAACTGATTTACGAAGGCCTTGAGTTAACGGTGCTTCCGGATTGTTAATTATTTGATCGGTTGATTCCAAGGCTGTTCCCTCCATCCTGCCCGCACTTTAATAGGATTAGTGCATAATATTATGATGTATATTATGATATACATAAATTAACATAAAGAAAAATATACTATATAAATCGGGGCTTGTCTATGGATTTATCTGTAAATGTAAATAACCCCTATCCATATGGTGGATAGAGGAGGTATGTAAATCATGAGATTAGGACGGGGTGTTAGTGCCCGTATTTCAGGATAATATGAAGAACAACAACCTCATGGGTGTGATTGATATAGGAATGGGTGCCGTCTGCGGGAAAGCTGATAGAATCATATTGGTTTAAGGTGTATGACTCGTTATTCACTTGAATGGATATAGAACCGGACATTACGGTTACAAACTCCGTAGTATTATGGTGATGGGTCTCTGGATAATATGAGCTGTTCGGCTGAAGATAGAACCGGTACATCTCCATCTCATGATTTCCATTTTGAAATATCGGTTCAATCACCCACTTGGCGCCCTCACCGGGAATTCTAAGCCCCTTTCCAGCACGGGAGAGATTCACCCCGTTTTCGTTTGAGAAGAGTGCCATCAGCGGGATCGAGAGACTTCTCGAAATCTTCCACAACATGCCGATGGTTGGATTGGTCTCTCCGCGTTCTATATTTCCGAGTGTAAGCCTGCTCACACCCGATAGCTCTGATAAATCTTCAAGACTCAGCTGCCTTTCCTTCCGAAGCTTTTTTAACGCTGCCCCAACCTGCAGGACAACCTGTTTTGAATCATCCGGCTCTATGTTCATCGTGAGCTCCCCCTGCCCAGGCTAGATCTTCACCATAATAAAAATAGTTCCAAAAAAGGACACCCGTGTGGACGTCCCTTCTGACTTGAAGCTATACGGACTGCGTCAAGCTTGTCCAACCAGCCCTAAGCGTCCCCCCAGGTCCGATCTCCGGTGAGGTATTTCTCGGTTAAGACTGACAGAAGCTGAATGCCGACTTCGTTCTGTCCGCCTTCGGGGATAATCAGATCGGCGTATTTCTTGGAAGGTTCGATGAATGCTTCGTGCATCGGCTTCACGGTAGCCAGATACTGCTGGTGGATGGATTGAATCGTTCTGCCCCGTTCTTCAATATCCCGAAGAACTCGCCGCAGGATGCGAACATCGGGGTCGGTATCAACAAAGACCTTAATGTCGAGCTGGTCGCGCAGCTTCTCATCAGAGAGAACATGCAGGCCCTCCAGAATGACGATGTTGTTGGGCTTGAGCTCAACCGTTTCGGTGATGGAGCGGGCGTGAACCGTGAAATCGTAAACGGGGGCGTTAGCCGACTGCCCATTCTTGAGAAGAACAAGATGTTCGATAAGCAGCTCGTTATCGAAGGCGAACGGATGATCATAATTGATCGCTTCGCGTTCAGGCATGCTCAGATACGAATGGTCCTTATAGTAATTATCCTGAGATATAAAAGTGACTTTGCCTGATCCGAGGCGGTCTATGACAGAGCGGGCAACCGTGGATTTTCCTGAACCGGTGCCGCCGGCGATACCTATTATGAGCATGGTGATTCAAATACCCTCCCTAAGCTATTACAATTCAAGTATTGTAGCATAATGCCGGCGATTTTTCACCTTGGCTGAAGAATAGGTAAATGGCATCTTTTTGAATATTTAGGCCTCTAACCCGTTAATCAGGTGTATCATGTCATATTGAATTAACATCTGCCGCAGGGAGAGTTAATATACGGCCTCTAAAGCTCAAGATTGATGAGGAGCGCAGCCAGGAAATGGATAAGCAAAGGCCGGCCCCTCCCGGGACCGGCCTTCCAGTTATTTCTTGATAATAGGAATCCATACCTCACAACGGTAGCTATCTGATCTGATATCGCCGATAGGATAGACTTCAATTTCGGGCCCGCCACTGTGTTCATAACCAGTGGATGGGAACCAGTCCTGAAAGATCTGCCCGAGCACGTCTTGAATGGCATTAGGCAGCGAACCAACTGAAGTGAACACTGCCCAGGTAGAGGCGGGGATTGTTCTTATCGTAAATTCATTGTCTACCGGAGTGTCAGCGGCTTCCACAGCGATCATATAATTGAACTGTTCCTGTTGGTGCTCCATATCAAGGCAGACTCCGAGCAGGTCCTTGTCCTTCCCTAATGCAAGCAGCTTGTCAGAGGTACCGTCGGCGTTCCAGGTGTCCCACAATTTCGGGATAATCTGATAATTCTCCCCGTTTTTGATTGTGACTTGAGCCACCTTTCCTATAATGCTAAATTCGGGTTTTTCCACAATTCGGTATTCCATTCCCTGATCTCCCTTCAGTGATAAGTGGAAGGAGATGCGGGGGAAGGCCTTGAGACTGGCTCCAGGACTACGCGCTTCAGAGGGGGAAATGCCATGAAGCTTCCGGAATGCTTTGGAGAAGGATTCCGGGGATTCATAACCGAACTTTAGCGCAATATCGACCACCCTGGAACCGGAACTCGCTAACTCCTGCGCGGCCAAGGTCAATCTTCTTTTTCGTGTATACTCCGCAACAGTCATCCCGGTCAGCATATGGAACATGCGTTGGAAATGAAAAGCTGAACAGTATGCGGCTCTGGCGATTTCCCCAATATCAAAAGGGGCTTCCATCCTCTTCTCCATCATATCAATGGCACGGTTCATCCGATTCAGCCAACCCACACCGCATCACCTCCTTTGTAGCTGATCTTAACATCAGGGCTCTACGAATTCCTGTCTTTGCGTGCGCTCTTTGGACAGAAGCTGCACTTAGTTCAAAGTCCTTCCTGCGATTAGAATATATTCAAGAGGGACAAGGTCCTGCCCCATTCCCGCGAGGTTGTTCAGCTTGCTTGTAATAACCGCGTCCTTCTTGACAGCAGGCCGGGTCCTTCTTCCCTTTACTTCGTTGTCGGAGTCGCTTGTGACGGTAACCCCTTTGAACATCAGAATGGAGTGCAGATCCTCATGGCCTGCGGAAACGGATTTTCCGGTTATATTTTTGGCCGATACCGAGTAGCTGAAGTTCGTGACATTGTTCTTCACTGCGGAAGAAAAGGAAATATGAAGCGGCTTGAACGCGTTAGAATCGGAGGTTCTTCTAATCCCTTCCCTGTCGTCATCGAGCGTGATTTTGAATTTCTCGCTCCCCAGGAGCCGCTCATCCTTCAGGGTGATGACATGGTTCACCGAAGCGGCCTTGTAGCCGAAGGTATCCAGCAGAATGCGCGCCGGTACCAGCGCGGAGCCCTGATCAAGCACAGCCACGGTATCCATCATGACAGGCTGTCCATTGACGAGCGCTTTTTTGCTGCCAATGATGATGTCAACCTTATCCTGTCCCTGCTTGACTGTGGCGGTCTTGGTTATGTTATCGTAGGACACCTCAGCTCCCAGCAGGTCGCTGACCGATCTTAGAGGCACAATCAGCCGGTTCTGCTTGTCGATATAGGGGGCCTTTGGATATGTGTAGGCTACATAGTAATCATTCATTTTGAGAACTACGGGGGTGCTGGGGATTGAGGACGAAGCGCTCCTGGCTTCAGCAGGATGTATGGAAAGGGTTGTGATTAGCGTGGCGGCTGCAAGAATGGCAGTGAATTTTTTTATCCAACTCATTTTAACACACTCCTATTTACAGTATTTGTATATAACGACGGGATAGATTGCTGAAAAGTTACAAATTGTAGGAGAAGAGCGCTAATATAGAGTGCTGGAGGTTCGAGTAAAGCAATTATTTATGATCACGACAGAGGACTAGTCCTTATCTGGGCAGTTTTTTTGCATCCGCTTACTCCCGGCCGCTATACTTGAAATACCAGGTGCTGGAAAATGCCCAGATCTGGCCATCCAAGGATTTCGAAAGGAGAATGAACGTTGAATTCACATGATGCCGTGGACAGTTCTCTATTTACGAATCTATTTAGCAAATCTTTTACGAAGAATCCTTATCCGCTGTACACAAAGCTTAGGGATATGGACCCTGTGTACCGGTGTGCGTTCCCGGATGGGAGAACGGGCTGGATGATTACAAGGTATGAAGATGCGGTTCTGGCATTTAAGGACCCGAGGCTGGTCAAGGATTATGGCAAAATAACAGGTAATCCCGGGCAGCATCAGAGTGTCTTTACCACCAATATGCTGTTCTCTGATCCCCCGGATCATAAGAGATTGCGGGGGCTGGTGCAGAAATCGTTCACTCAAGCTATGATTGAGGGAATGCGTGGACGCATTCAAGAGATTACAGATGAGCTTCTGGACGCTTGGAAGGGTAAGGACCATGTGAATCTAATCGATGAATTCGCTTTTCCTCTACCCATTATCGTGATATGTGAAATGCTGGGGATTCCCACCCAAGACCGCGACAAGTTCCGGGTGTGGTCAACCACCTTGATAGAAGGCTCAAGCGGTGAGTACGCAAGTGAGATGCAGCGGCATATGGATGAATTTATCTTATATTTGAGGGAGATGTTCGGCCGTCTCCGGGAGGAGCCGGGTGAGGATCTGATCAGTCAGCTCATTGCTGCCGAGGAAGAGGGTGACAAGCTGACGGAGCAGGAGCTGTACGGCGTAGTTACACTGCTGATTATTGCCGGGCATGAGACCACGGTGAATTTAATCGGGAACAGCATTCTGTCCCTGCTTGAGCATCCGGACCAGCTGAAGCTGCTGGTTAACCAGCCAGAGCTGATTCATACTGCCATAGAGGAGTCTCTGCGATTTAATGGCCCGGTCGAATTCAGCACCTCACGCTGGGCGAGTGAGGATTTCGAATTCGGCGGGAAGAGCTTTAAGAAGGGCGAGCTGGTCATTATTGCGCTAAATTCAGCTAACCATGATCCGCGGCAATTTGAGCATGCGGATGAATTCGATATTACCCGGGAGAAAAGCCCGCATCTCGCCTTTGGCAAAGGGGTGCATCTGTGCCTCGGAGCGCCGCTGGCCCGGCTTGAGGGTGAAATTGCGATCGGCAGCCTGCTGCGCCGCTATCCTGATCTGAAGCTGAATGCGGACCCGGATGAGCTGGAATGGCGCCCGGGGATGGTGGTCAGGGGTGTGAAGGAGATCCCGTTGACCTTGTAACTACCCAGCAGGCGCCAATCAATTATGTACCGGCGGGGAAAGCGCTTTGTTATATGCAAATAAAAGGCACCTTAAGGGTGTCTTTTATTTATGCTTGCAGGTTGATTGTGCTTATATGCACCGTAATCTATCGGGCAATCAGGCTGCCTGTGGATTCGCGGAATATCGGCTCTGTCCGCACATGAATGATTTGGTAAGGCTGGGCCGGATTCTTCACCCGGGATAACAGCATCTCGGCAGCCGTGACACCCATTTCATTGTTGTAGATATGCACCGTGGAAAGATGCGGCTCCACAATCCGTGACTCCGGTGCGTCATCGAACCCGCAGATCCGAACCTCATCGGGAATTTGTACGCCTCTACTCTTTAGAGCCTTCATCACTTGAACCGCAATGAAATCATTCGCACATATAAATGCGTCCGGCATGGCATTCATGTGTTCAATCTGACCGGCTACCCAGCTGTCCGAGAATAACCGGTCTTCCCCCACAATACAAGAAGACAATTCGGGCTGCAGCCCGGATTCCGTTAATGCTTTCTGATAGCCTGCCCATCTCTCATTAAAGCTCTTGCAGTGGTCGTAATCGCCAGCGAAGCCTATCCGGGTTAGACCGCTGTCGATCAGTTTGCGTGTGATATAGTAGGTGCTGTGCTCGTTCTCCATAAGCAGCAGGTCTGCTTTGAGCTCCGGGTATAAGACATCCGAAGAACAGTCGATGAAGATCGTTGGAAGCCCCAGGCTGGTCACAAGCTCACTGTAAGCTTTGTCGAACATTTCAATACAGATAATCCCGTCTACCTTGGAGGTCTCGAAATTATTAGGCAGCGATTGGGTGCTGAGCTCTGTCTCCCGGATGATGTGGATGGACAAGTTGTATCCTTCCGAGCTTATTCTTTTCTCCAGCCCGCTGATCAGGAAGGAACCGAAGTGAGAGCTGTTCGGCAGATTGCAGGTGAAGAGAGCGATGTTGCCAGGATTCTTCGGAAGAAGGTTGTCCGACTCCACATAAGCAAACTGCTTATACTTCAGCTCTATGGCCTTTCTGATTACTTTATTTCGGGTTTCGGCAGGGATGCTGTCGCTGCCATTAAGTGCTTTGGATGCGGTGTTGCGGGAGATCCCGAGCGAATCCGCAATATGTTGAATGGTTACCTTTTCTTTTCCCATAGTTATGATTTCCACCTTTACTAATAACGAGGTCTAAGCTAAATGTATTATAGTTCAGTTCAAATAGCAATCAAAATGTTACAAATGCACAAATTATAATGACAATAACAGCATTTTCGCAAAAGTATGATCTTAGTTTACAAATGTTTACTTTTGTGGGTTGATTGATTTACCCTTATGTACAGGAAAATGTTCTGAATATATTATAAATCAAGGTGATTTCTAAATAATTTAGAGATTTAACTATAGAAATTTAAACACTAAACGATTTATGAACAAAATATCTTGGTCAAATGTTAAAATAATATTTTACAAAATGTATTGACGAATTGCCGCTTTATTTGGTAAATTGTAAAAGCAGAACGAAATGAAAACCCTTTCTTTTTATGCAAATGTAAACTTCTAGATGAAGATGGGAGGCAGGGGGATTGCAAAACACAGTAGAAGTTGAGAAAAGAACGGTTAGACCGGAGAGGAAGAAGGGGAGGGCGATTCACCACAAGCTGGATTTCATAAGGAAGAATTACTTCTTGTATGTGCTGCTGGCTCCGGCATTAATTCTTACACTGATCTTCAAGTATGTCCCGATGTATGGGGCCATTATCGCGTTTAAGGATTTTAGCCCGATCAAGGGGATTATGGGAAGCGACTGGGTGGGGTTCAAATACTTCGAGAAGTTCCTGAGTGCTCCCAACTTTGAACAGCTCCTGCTGAATACGCTGAAGCTCAGCTTGTACGGGCTTGTTCTTGGATTTCCGGTACCTATAATTCTAGCTTTAATGCTTAATCAACTGCGCAAATCAGCCGTCAAGAAGAACGTGCAGCTTGTCCTGTATGCACCGAATTTCATATCGGTTGTTGTCATTGTGGGGATGCTGTTCGTGTTCCTGTCTCCAACCGGACCGATCAATCATTTGATCACTTCAATTACCGGCAAACCCGTCATGTTCATGACAGAACCTGAATACTTCAGGTGGGTGTATATTCTGTCCGGCATCTGGCAGGGGGCGGGCTGGGCTTCCATTATCTACGTGGCCGCTCTGGCTAACGTGGACCCGGAGCTGCACAACGCGGCCAGCCTGGATGGGGCCAACCTTCTGCAGCGTATCCGCCATATTGACCTGCCGACGATCAAGCCGATCATGGCTATCGTCTTCATCCTTGCGGCAGGCGGCATCATGTCCATCGGATTCGAGAAGGCCTATCTTATGCAGACCTCTCTGAATCTGCCGACATCTGAAATCCTGCCTACCTATGTATACAAAATAGGTTTGCAGTCCGGCAACTATGCTTATTCCGCGGCGGTTGGCCTGTTCAACTCCGTGATCAATGTCATCCTGCTCGTCACCGTCAACTTCATTGTCAAGAGACTTAATGAAGGAGAGGGACTTTATTAAGGAAGGAGCTGTCTTATGCTTATCAAGCACTCCCGGCTTGACCGCGTCATTATAGCCATTAATTATATTCTGCTTTGTCTGGCTGTGCTGATCATCGTGGTGCCCCTGGTATACGTGGTCCTTGCATCTTTTATGAATCCAACCGTGCTCCTGAATAAAGGAATCTCCTTTCATGTGTCTGACTGGAGTGTGGAAGGCTACAAAATGATCCTGACCAACCCGGCAATGCTCCGGGGGTTTGGCAACGCGGTATTCTATTCGGTATGCTTTGCGCTCATTACTGTAACGGTCTCTGTCTGTGCGGGTTACGCCCTGTCCGTGAAAGAGATGGTTGGCCGGAAGTTCTTCATGACCCTGTTCGTAATTACGATGTTCTTCGGGGGAGGGCTTGTTCCTACTTACCTGCTCGTTAAGAACCTGGGCATGCTGAACACCGTATGGGCGATTCTGGTCCCTGCGGCAGTGAATGTATGGGATATCATCCTGGCAAGAACCTTCTTTCAGGGAGTCCCTAAAGAGCTGAAGGAGGCGGCAAACGTGGATGGGGCTACGGATATGCTGATTTTTTTCAAAATCGTGCTTCCGCTGTCCAAACCGATTATTTTCGTTATCGCTTTATATGCCTTCGTAGCCCAATGGAATTCTTACTTTGATGCCATGATTTATTTGGATAACCCGAATCTGCACCCGCTGCAGCTGGTGCTTAGATCGATCTTGATTCAGAATCAGGCTGCTTCAGGCATGATTGGCGACCAATTGGCCATGGCGGAGCTGAAGCGTCTCTCTGAAATGATCAAGTATTCGTCTATTGTAATCTCAAGCCTCCCGCTGCTGGTGATGTATCCATTCTTCCAGAAATATTTCGAGAAAGGGGTCATGGTAGGTTCATTGAAATAATGGGTGGTCTAGGTTTATGGCTTTAAGAGTCTTTTACCTTATATATACATGGAGGTCATAGTATGAAAAATGTAAAAACCGTATCCGTATCCGTTCTTGCATCTCTGCTGCTCTTGTCCGGCTGCAGCGGCAGCGGTACTTCGACAGGGGAAGGAGGGGCATCTGGTGCGAATAATGGCAAGGTCACGCTGAATTTCCTGACGCAGAGCTCGGCGCTCGCTCCGGCAGACCCGAATGAGAAGCTGATTAACAAGCGTCTGGAAGAGAAGACCGGTGTCCATATTAACTGGAAGAACTATACGAATGATGTATTTATAGAGAAAAGAAATTTGGCGATCGCCAGCGGTGATCTGCCGGATGCGGTGTTTGATGCCGGATATACGGATTATGACCTTCTCAAGCTGGGCAAGGACGGCGTGATTATCCCGCTTGAAGATTTGATTGAGAAATATATGCCGAATCTGAAGAAGGTGCTTCAGGAGGCGCCCGAATATAAATCGCTGATTACAGCTCCAGACGGACATATTTATTCCTTCCCGTGGATTGAGGAGCTTGGAACAGGGAAGGAAGCGATCCAGGCGGTGGACGATCTTCCATGGATTAATGTGGAGTGGCTGAAGAAGCTGGGGCTGAAAATGCCAACCACCACAGAGGAGCTGAAGCAGGTCCTGATTGCCTTCAAGACGAAGGACCCGAATGGGAACGGGAAGGCGGATGAGATCCCGCTGTCGTTCATCGACAAGCCGGGCGGAGAAGACTTGGCTTTCTTGTACGGCTCCTTCGGACTCGGCGAGAATGGCGACCATGCGGTTGTGACGAATGAAGGCAAGGTCGTATTTACCCCGGCGGAGAATGGTTACAAAGAAGCGGTGAAATACATCCATGACCTCTATCAGAATGGCCTGATTGATATTGAATCGTCCCAGCAGGACTGGAATACTTATTTGGCTAAAGGCAAGGACAACCGTTATGGTCTTTATTTCACATGGGATAAGTCCAACATTACGGGCATGAATGACAAGTATGATGTGATGCCACCTCTTGCAGGGCCAGATGGGCATGTGAATGTGGCCAGAACGAATGGAATGGGCTTTGACCGGGGCAAAATGGTGATCACGAGCGCTAACAAGCAGCTTGAAGCTACGGCCAAATGGGTGGATCAGCTCTATGATCCGCTGCAATCGGTCCAGGATAACTGGGGAACTTATGGCGATACCAAACAGCAGAACATTTTTGAATTTGATAAATCCAAGAACATGCTGAAGCATCTTCCGCTGAAAGGCTCGGCTCCTGTGGAAGTCCGGCAGAAGACCAGTATTGGCGGACCGCTGGCCATCCTGGATGAGTATTATGGCAAGGTCACTACGAAGCCGGATGACGCCGCATGGAGACTTGATATTCTTAAGAAGGTTATGGTTCCCCACATGCAGGCCGAGAACAACATGCCTAAAGTGTTCCACTCCCTTGATGAGCTTGACCGTCTGACGACAATTGAGACCGACATGTTTGCTTATGTGCTGAGAAAGCGGACGGAATGGTACCAGAACGGCAAGGTGGAAGAGGAGTGGCCGGAATACCTGAAGGAGCTGGATCGTCTAGGCCTCAAGGAATGGCTGCAAATCAAGCAATCCGGGTATGACAGAAGCAAGAAATAAACTAAACTTCCCAAGAGGTGCAATTAAATGAACATAAGTACGACAGAAAATTACCGGCCGGCCTATCACTTCTCTCCGCAGAAGGGCTGGATGAATGACCCGAATGGCATGGTCTATTTCGAAGGAGAATACCATTTGTTCTACCAGCATTACCCCCAGGGAACGACCTGGGGCCCGATGCACTGGGGACATGCGATCAGCCGGGATTTGGTCACCTGGGAAGAGCAGCCTGTCGCACTTGCGCCGGATGAACACGGGATGATCTTCTCCGGTAGCGCGGTCGTGGACTGGAAGGATACCTCCGGCCTGTTCGGTGGCAAGCCTGGACTTGTGGCTATCTTCACCCATCATGATGTGATACCGGGTACGGATCAGGCTCGGCAGCGCCAGAGTCTGGCCTACAGCACGGATTCGGGAAGAACGTGGACCAAGTATGCCGGGAATCCGGTTCTGGCCGATGAGAAATACCCGGATTTCCGAGACCCTAAAGTGTTCTGGCATGAGCCATCTGAGCAATGGGTGATGATCCTGGCCTGCGGACAGACGGTATGCCTGTACAACTCTCCGAACTTGAAGGACTGGACCTTTGTGAGTGAATTCGGTCAAGGCATCGGTTATCACGATGGGGTCTGGGAATGTCCGGACTTGTTCCCTCTGGCTGTGGATGGTGAACCATCCCGGACGAAGTGGGTTATGCTCGTGAGCATCGGCAATGAGGATGGAATCCGCGAAGGCTCCCGCACCCAGTACTTTACGGGGGAATTCGATGGCAGAACATTCACTGCGGACGAGGACTCTGCTGAAATCCGGTGGCTGGATCAAGGCAGGGATAATTATGCGGGAGTCTGCTGGTCCGATATTCCGCATGAGGATGGCCGTCGTCTCTTCATCGGCTGGATGAGCAACTGGAGATATGCGAACATTACACCGCTGGAGAACTGGAGAGGTGCGATGACGCTGGTCAGGGAACTTGCACTGGAGACAAGAGTGGGGAAGGTTACCCTTGTTCAGCGGCCAATCCGTGAACTGAAGCAGTTCCTGAGCCCGGTCGTTTCTCTTCATCAGGCTTCGGTCCGCGAGGCGCAGGCTGCATTGTCCGGGCTTCAACTGGAAAGCTATGTGATCTCAGCGGAGATTGAAGCCAAGGAAGAGTGGGGTTTCAAAGTGCGTTCTTCAGCTGAACAGATGACCCTCGTCGGGTATGACCCCGAGCTGGGTGGATTGTATGTGGATCGGACCCGGTCAGGCCAGTCCAAATTTCATGAGGACTTCGCAGGCCGCCATATCGCTAAGGTTGATCCCGTGAATGGCCGGCTGGACATCTTGATTTATGTGGACCGTTCCTCTGTTGAGGTATTCGCCGGTGGTGGTCAGGCCGTGATCACGGATCTGGTCTTCCCGGACGCGGAGGCGCAGGGACTCGGATTGTTTGCCGCAGATGACAGCCTAAAGCTTCACACACTTGAGGTCAGCACGCTGTCTTTCCGGAGCTAATAGCAGCAGAGTAAGGAAGGGGATAGACTGCCTGATAGGGCAGTCTGTTTCTATTCGTTCTTTGTACAGAAGGAGCGGGAGCTAGTACAATAGGGGAAGAGTTCAAAGAGGAGGCAGATAGGATGCGTATAGGAGCAATTGAAGCCGGCGGCACGAAATTTGTATGCGGAGTTGGCAGTGAAGAAGGCATTATTGAAGATAGCGTAAGTTTCCCGACCAGGCACCCGGAGGAGACTCTGGAGCAGGCGATCTCTTATTTTCAAGACAAGCAGGTGAAGGCGATAGGGGTCGGTTCCTTCGGGCCGATTGATATTGATCCGGCCAGCTCAACTTATGGATATGTTACAACAACCCCGAAGCCGGGCTGGGCAAATTATGATTTTATCGGGAGACTCAAGCGGGAGTTTGCTGTTCCCTATGGCTGGGACACGGATGTGAATGCGGCAGCTTTAGCTGAGGCGAAGTGGGGGGCCGCCAAGGGCCTTGACAGCTGCGTCTACTATACGATCGGCACCGGCGTAGGGGTTGGCGTATATGCTGAAGGCAGGCTGGTGCATGGACTGGTCCATCCGGAAGGAGGACATGTCCTGGTAAGACGGCACCCTAAGGATACTTTTGCGGGACATTGCCCATTTCATGGAGATTGCTTAGAGGGAATGGCGGCTGGACCGGCACTGGAAGCGCGCTGGAAGGTCAAAGGCCATGAGCTGGCAGAAGGCCATCCTGCCTGGGAGATGGAGGCCTACTATATCGCACAAGCGGTGACAAGCACCATTCTGATGCTCTCACCGAAGAAGGTCATTCTGGGCGGGGGCGTTATGCAGCAGGCACATCTGTTCAAGATGATCCGAAGCGAAGTCCAGCGTAATCTGAACGGTTATGTAAGCTCAGACACAATCCTCAAGCAGATCGATACTTATATTGTGCCGCCTGGATTGGGCAGTAAGGCAGGTCTGGCTGGGGCGCTGGCCCTCGGATTGGAAGCTGTTCAAGCGAAATGATACAGCTTTAAGCCATGTAGTTTAGTTGGATTAAACTAAGGGCTTCTTGCATGATAAGGGTACCGTTACATGAGTCTGTCCCAAGCCATTTGTTTCTATAGTTCCTTACACACAGCTCCTTGCACATAGTTCCTTATGTGCTGTTTAAATGGCGCCTCTTCCGCTTAAATATAGTAATGAAAGGGGAGAGGACTTGTTGACAACTAAGAAATGGATAAGACAAAGTGTGGCCAGCTTGTTAGGTGTGGTCCTGATGTTGGGGGTGCTTGGAGGCTGGAAGCCTGGTGCCGTGGACGCCGCTGACAAATACAGTTCCTTCAAGAAGGTATCTGTGCAGGGGCCAGTTATCCCGGGATTGTCCGGGAATAAGGAGTGGGTGCCCCAAGGGCTTGCGGTTGTACCCGGCAAGAATTGGGTTATTACGTCACATTACTGGGGTGGAAGTGGAGGCACGGCCACATCTATCGCCATTACAAGCACAACAACCAAGAAGCGGATTAAAACCCTGTATCTCTATGAATCGAGCACGAAGAAGCATACGGGGCACGCCGGGGGACTTGCCGTGAGTAAGAGCAATCTGTGGATCGCTTCGGGGAAAAGTGTCTACAAGATTCCGCTAAGCACATTGTCCAGCAAGAAGGATTACAGCAATGTGGTTATGAAACGTTATGCCTTAAGCCACAAGGCCTCCTATGCGACCTATGCCGAAGGATTTTTGTGGGTAGGGGAATACATGGACGGTGAAGATATTGGCAAAAAAATGTGTGATGCCGGCCCTAAGGGACGGGTGTACGCTTACAGACTGAACAGCAAGGATGAACTGGATGCGAAGCCGAAGGCTTCCTTCTCATGGGTGACTCCTGATCGCATCCAGGGCATGGCTATCACGAAGGACCGGGCGATCTACAGCCAATCCTGTGGACGCAACAATTCCAGCCAGCTGCTGATCTATACCCGGGGAGCCTGGGGCAAGAAGACCAGCTCCCTGACGATGCCGCCGATGTCTGAAGGAATTGCCCTCTTCGGCAGCCAGCTGTATACGAACTTCGAATCCGGCGCGCGGAAATATTCCGGGGGAAGCTACCCACTGAAAAATATGTATATCATTAACATCAAGAAATTGAAGATGTGACAATGGTAGGCCGCGAGAAGCCCGGTATAATCCGGGCTTTTGTGGTTTTAAATCAGTTGAACACATGATTGTATAGATGAAGGCATCCTCGTGAAATGGCTCGTCCGATTACTGTTGTGCACGGATTTTTTGATTTAACAAGTTCAATACAGGTGAGATCTGTTCACAAAGGTGAACGCTGCACTTCTCTAGAATCATTTCACCTTTTTGCCTAGGCTCTGACTTTTCTTTAATTCAACTTCTATAAGCGTATTAATTTCAAATAAGGGGTTGAAATAAAAGTGGAAGTGATGTAAATTATGATTAGTGATTGATCAATTACAGAATAAATTCTGTACAATGAAGCAAAGGAGAGGGATTATGCCCAGAAATTCAGCCGCCTCAGCCAACCGTAAGAACGATATCGTTTCAGCAGCCATTGAAGTATTTGCCGAGGTGGGATATTATCGGGCAACGACAGCCCAGGTGGCTCAGCGCGCCCAAATATCGCAGCCTTATGTGTTTCGATTCTTCGCGACCAAGGAGGCTCTTCTGGTCGAAGCGCTTGAGGTCTCATGGACCCGCGTCCTTGATGCCTTCCGTAGTGTGATTGGCAGAGCAAGCCGGGAGCAGCTGGAGAAGGAGCTGATTGAGGCATACGCGCAGATCATGGAATCGAACAAGAGTGAAATATTGCTGCAAATGCAGGCACAGACCATTCAAGAAGAGGTCGTGGTGCAGGTTATGCGAAAAGGATTTTCAGATGTGCGGGAGATGGTTCTTAGCGCTTTTAAGCAGGCCGATCTGGATCGCCCTGAGGAGCGGACCCTGTTATTCCTGGCGAGGGGAATGCTGTGTAATATCTCCATGTCCTTATCCTTACCGGAGCTTATGGCTATGGATAAGTAAGCCTGTATGGCTTATTTCAAATTGTGATTGATCAATCAATAATAAATCTCTTTCTAGCAACAAGCAACCAATCAAGCGATCAACAAAGCAGCCAACAAAGCAACGAACAAACCAATCAATCAAGCAGTCAACAAAGCAACTACAAGGCAACCATCTACCTATCTATCTGGTCTGTCAGTCTATCTAGTTCACTCATGTTTAAAGTATCATGTGCTTTTCATTACGCTTTAGAAGGAGCAGCGATGACTGTGCGGTTGAACGTGTTTGCTGAACATATTATTGATCAATCAATAATAAACCAATTAATAAATACAAACTAATGATAAAGGAGAGGTTTTTTATGTTAAAGAAGGCGGTTGTTCTAGGAGCTACTGGAGGAACAGGAAAAGTGATTACAGCGGAACTAATTAAGCGGGGGGTCGAGACAGTGATCTTCGGAAGGTCACTCCCTAAGCTTCGGGCCATGGCGGAGGAATTGGGAAACCCGGCGCTTCTCTCTATGGCTGAGGGAAATGTGTTTGATTCCGCAAGCATCATTCGTGCAGCCAAGGGGGCTGATGTGATCTTTCATGCGGCATCCATTCCGTATAACCAAATGACGACACAGCTTCTCCCTCTGGGGGAGGCAGTTATGGGGGCAGCTAACCAGCTCAAGATTAAAGTGGTTGCGGTGGACGGAATATATCCCTATGGAAGAAGGACGACGGATCACCCTATTGATGAGAATCATCCCAAGCGTCCCCACACCCGGAAAGGAAAAACCAAGCTTGCATTCGAGAAGATGTTCTTTGATCCGCGTTGGAACCAGGTAAAAGGGATGATCGTCAGGCTGCCGGACTATTATGGGCCGACCGCGAACGAGGCTTCTTATTTAGGCAGCACCCTGGAGGCGATTGCTGCCGGGAAGCCTGCGGCATTCATCGGAAATATGCGTATTCCAAGGGAGTATGTCTATCTGCCTGACGCGGCAAAAATGATAGTAGAGCTCGCTGAACGGGAGGAAGCCTACGGCCAGAACTGGCACATTCCGGGGGGTGGAGTGATTTCAGGACGTAAAATTGTGGAGATTGCCCAGCGGGCCAGCGGACAGAAGAAGCCTGTCATTGCTCTGGGCAGAGTCTCACTGTCCATCCTCGGATTGTTCATACCCGTGTTCAAAGAAATTGTAGAAATGCTCTATCTGACCGAGAAGCCGCTTGTTCTTAGCGGTAAGAAGTATGAGAGTCTGGTAGGGCCGATTCCGGCAACCCCCTTTGAGCAGGGAATCACGGACACAGTTAAGGATATTATGAATCGCAAATACCGCGTGTAAATTAGTATTTTTACAGATGAGATAACAAAAATACCGGAGCTTTCCAACATAAACCCAACTCCTAAACAAAATCAGGGGCCGTCCCTATAAGACGGCCCCTCTATGCTTGGTTTGTGTTTGCTTAATCAGATTACCCTATTAAGTTATTAAGGCTGCAGCTTTACAATCTGCCCGGTAGCTTGGGATTCGAACGCTGCCAGAATGACCTGCAGCGAACGAAGGCCTTCTTCCCCGGAGATGCTCGGCGGAGTCTGATTGAGGATAGACTCCACAAAAGCATCGATCACACCACTCGGCACCTGTTTCTCATTGGTTGCCATCGCCCCGACCTTGTAGGTCTCTACCGTGCCGTTAGTCAACTCCACAATGACCTCGTCTCCACTCACTGTGCCGATCTTAACCACACCGTTCTCACACCAGAGAACCGTGCTGTTGTCTCCACCCTGGTACTGGGTCCAGCTGGCCACTAACGTCCCAATGGCACCGCTCTTCATACGCAGCAAGCAGGTGGCATTGTCGTCCACAGCCGTGTCTTCCTTGTGCAGTGTGCCGATGAAGGCGGCAACCTCAGCTACCTCGTCATTCAGCAAATAACGGATGAAATCGGACTTGTGCACCCCGAGATCTCCCATCGCTCCAAGAATAGCCTGATCTTTCTCGAAGAACCAGCTGTCGCGGCCGTCCACACTCCAGGCCTCCGGCCCGGGATGACCGAAGGAAGTGCGGAAGGTCAATACCTTCCCAAGTCTGCCGGAATCGAGAATTTCCTTCGCTTTCACATGCGGAGGCATAAGGCGCTGGTTGTGGCCGACCATTAGATACACCCCGTTCTTGCGGGCAGCCTCGATCATCTGTTTGCCTTCCTCTTCAGTCGTAGCCATAGGCTTCTCAACCAATACGTGCACTCCAGCCTCCGCAAAAGCCACCGCCATTGGCGCATGCAAGTAGTTCGGCGTACAAATGCTTACCGCGTCGATCTTCTCATTGGCAAGAAGCTCCTCGTAGCTGGCATAAGCCTTGCCGCCGTAAATCTCCGCCATTTCCCGGGCCCGCTCGATCCGGGGATCGGCATAAGCCACCAGCTCCGCCTGCGCATTTGCAGCGTACTCAGGAATATGCCGGCGCTGGGCGATTGCGCCGCAGCCAATGACAGCCACTCTAATTTTACTCATTGGACAGAAGTCTCCTTTTTCATTCAGATGATAAATTAATGTCTCTATATCTATACCTTCAAATGATGATCTTTAAGCCAGTTCAGGCTGTTCTCAACACTGGTGAGGGGCGGATTCTGGCAGAAGTCCTGCTCAACGATTAACCACTCTACCCCGGCCTCTATGGCAGCTTCAGTCACAGCGGGAAGATCCACCGAGCCTTTTCCAAGCTCCAGAGTGACCATGTGGCCCTGCTCATCCTTGCTGAAATCCTTCAGATGGAGCAGCGGCAGCCGTCCGGCGTATTTCTTGATATAGGCAAGCGGGTCCTGGCCTGCGAATTGCACCCAGCATACGTCAAGCTCTACTTGAACCGCCTCCGGTGTTGTGTCCGAGAACAGCGCATCGAATGCCGTTAGCTCGCCGACATGGTCCTGGAATTCGAAATCATGGTTGTGATAACCGAAGACCAGCCCTTGCTTGCGGACCTCCGTACCGGCTTCCTGGAGAAAAGAGAACAGTTCCCGCCAGCCTTCACCCTTTGGCCGGTCTTCCGGGGCAAGATAAGGACAGATCATGTATTTGGCTCCAATGGTCTTCAGGTAGTCAATTTCCTGCTGGAGATTGTCCTTCATCGCCTGCAGCGGCACATGGCTGCTGATGGCCTTGAGTCCAAGCTCATCTAAGAGCGCTTTCATTTCTTCTGCGGACAGATCCCCATAACCTGCAAATTCAACACCTTCATAACCAAGCTCCGCTACCTTGCGAAGTGTGCCGCGAAAGTCCTTGGCTGTCTCTTCACGAAGCGTATACAACTGCAGTCCAATACCTGGTTTACTCAATTTCAACACCTCATCCTTATGGAATATAATAAGTGCCTTATCTGATACCAGAATACATGAATATAAGCTAAAATGAACATACACAATCTACTCAGAACCTGAACTATTTGATTATATTTTCGTGAAGTGGGGTAGGGATCTTATGGAAACCAGCTTGCTGATATGTGATTATTCCTATCATTCGAGGCCATTTACCCAGAACAGCCGCAGCGGGCTCACCAACTATTTGTTCCGCCTTCAGACGGAGGGCTCTTGTAGAGTGATCTGCCGGGGACAGGAGTACCACGTTCAGGCAGGCGATTTAATCCTGCTGAAGCCGGGGGATGAATATGATCTGGAAGTGAAGGAATCCGAGATAGATGGGAGGGTGTCCAGCGGGGATTATTATGTTTTTTGTGAAGGGGATTGGATTGACAGCTGGTGGGGGCGTAAGGAAAGACCTGTGGTGAGCGCGGTTGGGGTGGATGAGAAGCTGCTTCGGCTGTGGCAGAATCTGATTATCGAGAAGCGGCGGGGTCCGCTCGAGGAGAATGTGGAGATTATGGATTATCTCCTGCGGGGGTTGTGTTTGTATTTTGACCGCGCCATCGCCGAGAACACACACTCCAGCCGGACGGTATTTGCCGCACTCCGGTTGAAGAGGTTCATCGAGGAGCATGCCACGGTGACCTTCAAGCTGGAGGAAGCGGCCCGGTACGCGGGGTTAAGTCTCTCCCGGTCAGTCCGGCTGTTCAAGGATTATTACGGAATGACCATGATCGGTTATGCGACGCAGATCCGGCTTAACGCGGCCGCAGAACGCATGAAATACAGCGATATGACGCTGGAGCATATTGCGGAGACCTGCGGCTTCTCCAGCTATTCTTATTTTCACCGTGTATTCCGTGCTCATTTAGGCATATCCCCGAAGGAATACCGGCTGAAGGAGAGAGGTTTCTAAACGTACCAGTAACCCCGGGCAAAGATGAGGGTGAAGCGGGTTAGCGCGCTGTCCTGGGATAAGAATTTTAAACAATGTAAGAGATGTATTCTTGTAAGAAACGGCATTGACAATGCCGTGGTTTATTATTATCATTATTGATAATGATAATAATAAAGGAGCAGTTTAGCGTGGGAAATTCCAAAATGGATCTTATCATGCATCCTATCCGGATGCGGATTATCCAGACATTGATTACAGGGAAACAGATGACAACGCAGCAGCTCACCGAGATGCTGTCCGATGTGCCGCAGGCTACGATGTACCGCCATTTGAACAAGCTTCGGGAAGCCAAGCTGATTGAAGTGGTGGAGCAGAATCAGATCAGGGGTACGGTCGAGAAGGTATATTCGCTTGCTAAGGGTGGGGCCGACAGCACGCCCGAGGATGTGACCCAGGCAGCGTCTGAAGAGCATATGCAGATGTTCATGAAGTTCACGGCAAGCTTGATCGCCGACTTCGGTGACTATCTGCAGCAGCCGGAATACAACTTGATTCAGGACGGGGTATCCTTCCGGCAGACGCAGTTCTACCTTACTGATGAGGAGTATGTGCAGATGCTTCAGGATATCCGGGCGCAGATGGCACGGTATTCGGGCAGGGTGCCGGGCCGTGGCCGGCGCAGAAGAATGATGTCCACCATTATTATTCCGGGGCGAGCTGAAAATCAGCAACAGAAGACGGGGGAAGATACTAATGACGACAACCAACCTTAATACGCAGAACGATACTTTGGAATTGCAGGTGAAAAAAACCCTTCCGCTGCTTCCGGTATATGTGCTTGTACCGGTTCTGTTCTGGGTGGTGTTCCATTATTCAGGAACCCCGTTGGTCTGGGCAGCCTTCGGTTTGGGCGCCCTAGGATGGATTATCGCTTTAATGCTGCGCGGTCCGGTAAGTGCGGTCGCAATGAGGCTGCCGAAGGAGAAGGCGCAGCAGATCGTTGTAGGTTCCTCCGGCCCGCTGGAGGAAGGTGTCCGTCTAGGCCTGCTTCTTCTTACAGGATCAGGATTCTCATGGGCGCTATCGATAGGTCAGGGTTGGGCCGCCGTTGAGGTTCTGTATACGATGGTTCAAGTTGTGGCGATCGCCTCGCTTGCGAAACGGACGGATGAGAAGGCGCTGCAGGCCAAGGCTATGCTTGAAGCCCAGGGAACCGTTAATGCCAGTCCGGTGTGGGGGATCGTGGAGAGGATCTCCGCAAGCGCCTTCCATATTGGTTGTACGCTGCTTGCAGCCGCTAATCCTTGGCTTGTGTTCGTACTCATCCCGCTGCATAGCGCTGTAAATTTGACTGCGGTCCGTCTAGCCAAAAAATCGCTTGCCATGATGGAACTGGTGATCGCTATAGTTGGGCTGGCTGCACTGGTGATTGGGCTTCTAGCTCACAGCTGAGCCAATGGGCGGTTGGGCTAAACCTCGCCTATTGATGGACGGACGGTGCCAGGTACTCGAGTTTCACTCCGTGTAGTCTGTTCAAGAGCTCATGATGATGGCAAAATCCGTACATTCAAGTCATAGAAGCTTAAAAGAACACAACAAGATCAGACCTTCTTGGCCTGATCTTGTTTGCTATTATAGAGCATCTGAATTTTGCCTTAACGGGTTAGGACTGCATTTGCTCATAAGTATAGGTGTTAGAAGAAAATAAAGTAATAGGCCGAGAAAATTAAGTTGTAGACTGAGAAAATAAAGTGTTAGATCTAAATGAAAAATTACGCCATTAGGCTAACTGAGCAGAATAGTTCAAGATCATTCGCGGTGAACCTTACCATATGTAACGGCAAGTTTTTTGGTGGGGGTCGGGCGAGTTTGCTTGGGAGGCATAGACTGGCTGATTTACAAGTAGAGCGAAATTCAGGTGTCTTTACATCGCTCAATCAAAGTGATATCATGAAAACGTGACGTTAACGTTATGTTTTATCTTGGAAGGAATGATTGATCATGGACCGCATGCGCATCGGCGAGTTGACAGAGCGGGCAAGGGTTACCCAGCGCACGGTGCGCTACTACGAGAGCATCGGACTGCTTCCTTCAGGCGAGCGTGAGGGCAACGGTCATCACTACTATACGGAAGAAACGGTCGCCCGTCTGCGGAAGATCGATCAGTTGAAAAAACTGGGTTTAAGCCTCGAAGAGATTCGGGACGTTATCGAGCTCTACTTCACGGACCCAAGCGGAGTACAGCCGAAGCGGAAGGTGCTCGGACTGCTGCGCCGGCATATGGCTGACACAGACGAGAAGCTCGAAGCGCTTGGGCAGTTCCGCGCTGAACTACAGTCTCATATCGAACGCTTCGAGCAGTGGCTCGAGGCCAATGATCGTGACTAATTTTTTTTGCTTAAAACATGACGTAAACGTCATGTTTTAAAACCAGAAGGAGGTTATATTCATGAGAGGAAAAATTGGTTTTATCGGACTCGGCCAGCTGGGGTTACCCATCGCAGCCAATCTGCTCCAAGCCGGTTATGCGCTGACCGTATACAATCGCACCGCAGGCAAAGCGGAGCCGGTCGTTGCCCAGGGGGCGTTGCAGGCGGATAGTCCGGCTGACACCGTGACGGCCGGAGGCATCGTCGTCACCTTGGTATGGGACGATGAAGCATTGGAAGACGTCGTCAGGAGCGAGGGTTTCCTGGAGAGATTGGGGCCGGGCGGCATTCATGTGTCGATGAGTACAGTGTCGCCGGATATGGGCAGGAAGCTAGCGGATTTGCACGCGCGGCACGGCTCTATATATGTTGAGGCGCCCATCTTTGGGCGGCCTGAGGCGGCCATTGCCAAGCAGTTGTGGATTCCCGTAGCGGGACCGCAGGAAGCGAAGGAGCGAGTACGGCCAGTGCTGGAGGCGATGGGAGCCAGAGGGATCTTTGACTTCGGCGAAGAAGCCGGTACGGCCGTGCTCGTCAAGTTGATCGGTAACTTCCTGATCGTCTCCGCCGCACGCTCGCTGGAGGAAGCACTAGGAATGGCCGAGCGCGGTGGGGTCGATCCCAAAGCGGCGGTCAACATGCTTACGAGCACTCTGTTTACCGCTCCAATCTATCAAAGCTATGGCAAAATGATCGCCGAGAAGTCAGCAACCGTTTCCCAAAGCAAAATTCCGCAGAAGGATGTCGGCCTCTTCCTGACGGCGGCGCAAAACGCGCAGTTCCCTGCTCCGCTCGCCGGTCTGCTGCTCGATATGCTGGAGGACGGGGACCGGAGCAGACAATAAACAAAGCTGATTAGCAAAATTAGAATGGGCTGTCCCAAGGTCACGAAAGTGATCTGAGGGACAACCCGTTTTTTTCTTTAATCTTTCTACGTATGGGAGCGTATCACTGTAAGGGATAGAATAATAGAATTTTAGCCCTTATTATAAGAATTTAGCCCTACAGATCTGCTAGATTCGATGCTATATTGTAAAAAACCGACAGATTTGTAAGCGCTGCCAACGGCAGCTATAGGGTATGCTTGCATTTCTTCGGTTTTTTTTACACTTTATCTGGCTTGCTTGAAGAGCCGTTAATCCTTGAGGGAGGTGATCCACTTACCGGAATCGTGGCAGGACCCATCACACAAATCTAGGAGGGATTTTATGAAGAAAAGATTGCTGGGACGAACGCGTAAGTCGATGTCGCTTATGGTCGTTGCAACCATGTTCCTTGGGCTGATTCCGTCAATGGCTTCGGCTGCTGACCGGGGAGCCTGGGCGCCTAATGTGTCGTATGCCTTGAATGATACCGTCACCTACGGCGGAAGCACCTACAAGGATATTCAGCCGCACACATCCTTGATCGGATGGGAGCCGCCGAATGTCCCTGCCCTGTGGCAGCTTGTTCCTGGCGGTAACCAGGACACTCAGGCGCCAACGGCGCCATCCAATCTGCAGGCAACAGGAGCAACGACCTCGAGCATTACATTGTCGTGGTCAGCTTCCTCGGACAATGTAGGTGTGACCGGATACAATGTATATCAGGGAAGCACGCTCGTCGGCAGTGTGAACGGAACTACTTTAACTTATACCAATACAGGACTTAGTGCGAACACTACGTATACGTACACGGTGAAGGCAAAGGATGCCGCAGGCAATCTGTCTGCCGCAAGCAATCAAATTACGGCTAAGACCGCTTCCACAGGTACCGGGGATACCCAGGCGCCAACGGCTCCAACCAATCTGGCGGTTAGCGGATCAACCTCTTCCAGCGTATCCTTGACCTGGACAGCTTCAACCGACAACGTGGGAGTTACAGGTTACGATGTATACCAAGGTTCCTCCGTTGCTTTGACGGTAACAGGAACTTCCGCAACCATCAGCGGTCTTGCGGCAAGCACAGCTTATACCTTTAAGGTTGTGGCCAAGGATGCCGCAGGTAACGCCTCTGCGCCAAGCTCCTCGGTATCGGTAACAACCCCGGGCACCGGTGGTAACAGCTCGCTGCCGAAGCATGTCGTGACCGGCTACTGGCAGAACTTTATAAACGGGGCAGCAAACGTGAAGGTGGCTAATGTGCCGGATGAGTACGATATTATTGTGCTGTCTTTTGCGGAAATGGACCTGACCAAACCGGGCGGCGTTACATTTAACGTGGATTCCTCCCTGTCTAACGCACTTGGCGGTTACACAGACCAGGATCTGATTAATGATATCAAAGCCAAGAAGGCCAAAGGCAAGAAAGTAATCATTTCGGTAGGTGGCGAGAAGGGGAACATCAATCTGAACAGTGCCTCCCCGAACGTAGCCAACTTTGTGGACAGCATGTACGGCCTTATTACAAAATATAATCTGGACGGCATTGATATCGATCTGGAGAACGGGATGAACGTGGCGAATCTGACCACGGCGGTTCGTCAGCTTCAGCAGAAGGTCGGTTCCAGCTTTATTTTGACTATGGCTCCACAAACGATTGACATGCAGAGCGAGAACACCTCGTATATGCAGCTGTATAAAAACCTGAAGGATATTACAACTGTTATTAACGTGCAGTACTATAACTCCGGCTGTATGCTTGGACGTGACGGCAAGTGTTACTCCCAAGGCACGATTGACTTCCTGACAGCTCTGTCTGACCTGACCCTGCAGTGGGTTGCACCTTCCCAATTGGGTATTGGCGTACCGGCAACCTCCTCTGCGGCAGGCGGCGGTTATGTGTCCGCCTCTGTTGTGAACAATGCGCTTGGATGCCTGGCAACAGGCAGCGGCTGCGGAAGCTACAAGCCTGTAGCCAAATATCCGGATATCCGCGGAGCCATGACATGGTCCATCAACTGGGATGGATCGAATAGTTACACATTCGCGAAGACCGTGAAGCCTTTCTTAGTCACGCTTCCTTAGTATTTTGAACTCAATACCAACCCCCTCCATCAGCATACCCCTCTATGCGGGACAAAGGCGCCTTGATTAAGGTGCCTTTGTTTTGTGGTAAAATTGGGTAGAATAGCTGTAGTGACGGACGGTCCAGTGAAGCGGAATACGCAATAGGAGCTCTACATAGGAGGTTGTTAGGCGTGAATAAGCGGGAATGGAAGATCAAAGATGAGGACGTCAAAGTCCATGCCACGATTAATCCGCCGCAGATTGAGACAGCGACTCTCGGTATGGGCTGCTTTTGGAGCCCGGAGGCTTTGTTCGGCCATCTTCCGGGAGTCATCCGGACTCGTGTGGGATATGCGGGAGGAACCACGCCTGATCCCACCTATCGTAACATGGGAGACCATTCTGAGACGGTGCAGTTCGATTATGATCCGGCCCGGATCACTTTTGAGGAAATATTGCGTGTATTCTGGCAGCATCATAATCCCGTGAATATTAATGATTATAAGGGACGGCAGTACATGTCCCTGGTGCTCTGCATGAATGAATCCCAGAAGACGGCAGCAGACCGGGTAGCTAAAGAGATCGTGGAGTCTGGCAGGGCCAGGCCGGAGACGGAGGTTGCATCCTGCATAAGCTGGCACCTGGCTGAAGACCGGCATCAGAAGTACTATCTTCACCGCTATCCGAGCGCGGTAGCGAAGCTGGGGATGCTGTATCCGGATCGGCATGAGCTGTTGAACTCCACACTTGCGGCCCGGCTTAACGGATTAGCCAAGGGCTATACGAATATGGAACGGATTAGGCAGGAGATCACCTCGGAGTGGCCGCTTAGCCAGGCGGAGAAGGGCGAGCTGCTGGGTCTTCTCTCTGAGATTCGCTGGTGAGTAAAAAATAATTGTGATTTACCTCATATTGTGAAATAAATCACAATGTTGTTCGGTGGCCTGTGATATATTTAACTCGTAAAGAAGATAAGGAGTGATTCAGATGAGAACAGTCAACCCCGAAGTTATGACAAGAAACTTGCTTCAGTTCTGCTACACCTGCGAAGACGCCCATATGTGTGATTGTGAAGAAAAATGCATAGAATGTTGGGCCGAGAAGGGTATGTTAACAGCTGAAGACAACGGCGTCGAAGAGACACGGGCCCTGCTTCAAGAATACTATGCTTAGTAAGGCTCGATCACAATTCGCAGGTTCCAGACAAACCTGATCTTACCCGGGAAGGGGAGGAGATCAGGTTTGTTTGTTTTTGTCTGGCCCTTAGGATCAGGCGGCAGCCGAAGAGATAGAGGGCTGGATGTAGTTATTTTCCTGCCCGGAAGGACTTACCCAAGGACGGGCCAAGACCAAAGTAATGTCTGAAGTTGTAAATAAGCGGACTCCATTTGTCGGGATTGATATGTTTCTCACCTGTGATGATATTCTCATGAGCGTGGACATGAATAATGCGTGTCTCCACAACTATTTCTTTGTTCATTTCACATAGATTTGTGATACACTGGGAGAACATGAGACTAATTACCTACCTACGGAATCAAAGGGGACTTTTGGATGAGAAAGCGTGATATTCTCGGTCCGGCGCTGTCTGTATTTGTGCCTTTTGTGCTCTTTGAGTATTTAAAGGCGCACGCTCTCTGGGACATGGAATTGATAGCACCGGAGGGGCATTTCTATATTGTTACCTCGGTAGCCCTGCTGGCCACTCTAGTTGCCATCGCAGTCGGGATCGCCGGTCATCGTGTAAGAAATATTAAAGTGAGCTTTCTGGCCCTTGCGTTCATCTCTTTGGCGGAAATGTTCACCGTACATGGGTTGGCCACGCCTAATCTGATGATTCATGCGGCACATTTATCCGGGGTAGCGGCCCAGGCCAGCACGCTGCTGGCAACTTTCTGGCTGTGGCTGTCATCGATGTCTTCAGACTCTGCTGTGATCACCAAGCTGTCTGGTCTTCGGGGAAGATTGATTCCCATCTGGCTGATTTTGATCATATCACTCGGTGTGGTGTGTTTGATGAACCCGCATTGGCTGGACTTCATCCCCCTGGATCAGAAGTCGGTCAAATGGTCGGTTACTGTTCTGGTTGGGCTGCTCAATCTGATTACCATATACCGTTACTTTCAATCCTACCGGTATTCCCGGTTCCCTCTTCAGATGGCCATTATATACAGCTGCTGCTGGCTGATTCTCGCCCAGTATATTATGGTGTCCGGTGAGACCTGGAGAATGAGCTGGTGGCTGTACCATTTCCTGCTGCTGGCTTCCATGATCGTCATGATGATCGGGCTGATCCGGCAGTATGCGGCCAACGGTTCCTGGAGCATGGCGTTTAAGGGATTGTTCACAACGGATCCGTTGGAACGGATCACAAGCTGCCTGTCCCCGAGTGTACGGGCTCTCATTCATGCTACGGAAGAGAAGGACACCTATACAGCTGGGCATAACTTCCGGGTTACGATGTATGCAATGAAGCTTGCCGAGGAGATGAAGCTGTCTCCCGAACAGCTCCGTGTGGTGTCACAGGGGTCAATCATTCACGATGTCGGCAAAATCCATATTCCCGATGAGATCCTTAACAAGCCCGGCCGGCTGACCCCGGAGGAACGGGAGATTATTGAGCTTCACCCAGTTAAAGGTTATGACATGTGCCGGATGCTCGGCTTCATGAAGGAAGAGCTGGATATTATTCGTTCGCATCACGAGAAGTGGGACGGAACCGGATATCCAGACCAGCTGAAGGGACATGAGATTCCGCTGCTGGCCCGGATCGTTGCCGTGGCAGATGTGTATGATGCGCTGACCTCGACGCGGGCTTACCGGAAGGCTTGGACCCATGAAGAGGCGATGAGAATGATTGTGGAGAACCGGGGCACCCATTTTGACGAGGAATGCGTGGATGCGTGGATTCGGGTCTGTGAGCAGGACCCGCAGGTGTATGAATATCCCGCGAAAGTCATTAAAGAGCAGGGCCAGAGTTTGGCGCTGGGTCTGAACATGGAATGAATGGCAAGCGAATAAGGATTATAGGTTTAGTGAAGAAGGGGCTTCGTCTAGAAGTCTCTTTTATTTTTGCCTAGATCAAGAGGGGATCATTGATTGTATGGTAATTATCACCTGACTTGCGGCCCGGAGAAGGCTGTACCGGATTTTCAAAAGTATGATACGATAGCCTATAAGTTGGGCCAGACGAAGCTGTTATGTTTTCATAGAATTTTGTGCAAGCGCTTACTAGTCGGGCCTTTTGTTCAACTGGTTATAGAGGGCATGACTTGGCTGGACGCACGGAGTTTTCTTTGAATAAAGGCAACTGATCAGAGGTGGGAGAATGGAGAATTGGCTCGGGAGATCGTTGAAGAGGAAGCTGTCTCTGCTTATTATTATCGCAACACTCGTACCTTTGATGTCCCTTGGCTTTTTCTCGTACAAAATGGCTGAGGGACTGACTGAAGAGAAGGCGATCATCACGGGGATGAACACGCTCCGCCAGCTTGAGGCATACCTGGATACTATGGTTAAGGATGCGGAGAATATGTCGCTCTTTCTGATTGGACACAGCGGAGTTCAAGATTACCTAAAGTCCCAGGTCTATGATCTGCGGCAGCAGACCACGATAATCAGCTTTTTGACCAATCTGGCATTTTCTAAGCCCTATGTGGCGAACATTATCATTGATTCAATGGGGGAGAAAAGGTCAATCTCACAGAAATCCCTGATCCGGTCTGAATTCAAGGATATTACCGAGACAGTCCCGGATTATTATAAAGACCATCCCAAGTGGTGGTCGGATGTTCACCGGCAGTGGACTTCTGACGGCGTAAGTCAGGTGATTACTCTGGCGAGACCGATCCGGAGCCTGGATAAGTACAAACAAATCGGCAAGGTTCAGATTAACCTGAACCAGGCGGTGATCGCCAGACAGATCCAGCAGGCCGTGCTGGAGAAGAACGGGTTTGTGCTTCTTCTTGACGAGAAGGACCGGATTATCGCAGGCCCATCAGATATGGGGATTAATCACCCTATAACCGGGTATTACCCTGACTTGAAACCTCTAGGAGGTGCAAGCGGGTATCTGGATTACGGAACAGGCTCAGACAAGAAGACTATTCTATATAAAAAGATGTCCGGTGTGAACTGGAAGCTCGTAGGGATCATTCCTTCCCAAGAATACCGGTCACAGAATCATTATTTTCTTACCCTGACGGCTATCGCGGTTACCGTTGCGATTCTGTTTGTCATCGCGCTTGTACTCTTCCTGATCCAGAGAATTACGAATCCACTGTCCACACTCACGAAATTTCTCAAGAAGGCAAGCCCGGACGAGCCGCTGCCAGCTATCCCGGTTAAATCCATTGACGAGGTAGGCCAGCTCATCATCAGTTATAACCGGCTGAGCTCCCGGATTGTCAAGCTGACCGATGAGGTCAAGCTGAATGAGTCACTCAAGAAGGAAGCCGACATGCAGGCGCTTCAGATTCAGATTAACCCTCACTTTTTATATAATACGCTGTCTTCTATCCACTGGCTGGCGCTGATGAACCAGGATCACAAGATTGCTGACATGGTTGGCTCTTTAAGTAATTTTCTCCGGTTCAGCTTGAACAGCGGGCAGGAATATTGTCCGGTGCAACAGGAGATTCTGCATGTGCAGAACTATGTGAACATTCAGTCCATCCGCTATCCGGACAAAATAAGATTCGAGGTGCTGTCCGACCCCGGGATTCAGGACCGGTATATGCTGAAGCTGCTGCTCCAGCCACTGGTTGAGAACGCGATGCTTCACGGCATATTGAAGAGAGATGGAATTGGGACAATCAAAATTGAAATCAGGCAGACAGATGAGGATTCCCTTCATTTCACGGTTGCGGACGATGGAGTTGGCATGCCAGACGAGCGGCTGCAGTCGCTGCGGAGCCAACTGACCGGTTCTCCGGTTCAGGACCGGGAGAAGCCGTCATCAGGAGGTTATGGGGCGCGTAATGTGCATAATCGGCTTGTCCTCCACTACGGCAAAGAAGCCGGCCTTCATATGGAGAGTACGGAGGGGGAAGGGACCCGGATTTCTTTCACGATTCCTTCCCAGGACGTTACACCGAGCTGAGCAGCCGAACTAAGAGCTTTGAGCCCGGATCAGATAGAGAGAGCAGATCAGGTGATTTTATTTACAACCAGGCAGCATACATGGAAGGGGAGAATCGGATGAAGGTATTGATTGTTGATGATGAGGTGATTATCCGCACTGGACTAAGTACGGTCATCCGCTGGGAAGATCACGGATACACCATACTTGCACCTGCGGCTTCAGCTGAGGAGGCACTGGCGCGCATTCCTGAGGAGCGGCCTGAGATTATATTTACCGATATCCGGATGACCGGAAAGAGCGGACTTGATATGGCCTCGGAAGTGAAGAAGGAATTCCCTGAGACCGAGGTCATCGTGATTTCGGGCTTTGATGATTTCGTCTATGCCCAGCAGGCCCTGCGGGAAGGAGTGACCGATTACCTGCTGAAGACCAGCCCGCCTGACGAGATTCTGCGGGCTGCTGCACATGCCAAGAACCGCATTGAACAGCGGCGGCTGAAGGACAGGATGGGCAAGGAGCAGATGAAGGTGCTGAACCGCAGCTTCCTGCGGCGGCTGCTGGCCTCTGCCGCATCCCCAGATGAGGCCGCAGCCCTGGAGCTGTGGAGCAGATACCCGCAGCTCCGGCTGACCGCAGGCCAGGATGTGCTCCGGATCTGGATGATATCTGTGGCCGAGGTCGGAGACCAGATGAGTACAGTCGTGGAGGATAAGCTCTACAGTGCAATCGGAGAGAACCTGGCCGAGCAGCTCCCCGGCGAATGGCTGCACTGGGCCGGCTCTCTGCTCTTCCTGGTTCGGGAAGAAGCCGGGCATACAGGATGGCACCGGGTACAGTCTGCGCTGCGTCGGGCGGAGGACATGCTTGGCTGCCGGATCTTTGCAGCCTGCGGAAGTCCAGCGAAGGATACGGATGAGCTGAAGGGGGCACTAGAGACGGCTGTTCAAGCCTCATCTTATGTATGGCTCCTAAGTGAGGAGCCTATCGTACGTTATGAAGACATTAAAGACCGCAAGGGTCTGCGCATCGTATGTACGATGGAGGAAGAAGCAGCGCTTGCCTCCCTGCTTAAATCCGGGGACCGGGATGGCCTTCGGCGCGGAATCACAGATATTTTGACCCGGGTGAAGGGGGATAGCGAGGCGACGCCAAGCTCGGTCCAGGCCTATCTTCAGTCGTTGCTAGTGGCGGGCTACCGCTGGCTGGAGCGGGCAGCACAGTCGATCGGCTATCCGAACCCTCTTCCCTATCGCGAGGAGTCGGACCGGGGAAAGTTAGCGAGCCATCCCGAGCAGGTACTGTTACGTCACTGCGAGGTGATCATGGAGCAGTACAGCCGGATGTTCTCGGGAACAAGCAGCGTCCAGCGGGCGATCTCCTATATTCATGAGCATTTGGATCAGAGCTTGTCCTTGGCTCAGGTAGCCAAGCATGTGCACATGAATCCGAATTACTTCAGTGAAATGTTCAAGCGTGAGACTGGCCAGAATTATATTGAGTTTGTAACGCAAGCCAAAATGCGCCGCGCCATGACCATGCTTAGTGAGACACCGGCTAAAATCAGTGAAGTGGCCAATCAGATCGGATATGAGGACATTAAATATTTTAACCGGCTCTTCAAGAAGTTTACGGGCCAGACTCCTTCGGAATTTAGGGGCAAAAGCTGAATTTTGTCCCTCTATAGTCTGAATTATCTCCCCTATGGACGAAATTCCTCCTCTCTTATACTTGTATTAATCCATTTAACCGCTTACAACACAAATGGAAGCGCATTCCTAACTAGCCCTAGATATATTGAGGAGGATGACGAATGAAGAAAATTCGTACATTGGGTCTTGCCCTGCTAATGATGGCCATGTTCCTGACTGCTTGCGGGGAGAGCAGCAGCACCAAGAATGCTGAGGGCGAAGCGTCCAAGGATGGAAAGGTGAAGCTGACCATCTGGCACAACTTCGCTGGCGATGACCTCAGAGCCAAAACCGTAAGAAGTCTGATTGACCAATTCGCCAAGGACAACCCGAATGTTGAGCTTGATGCTCAAGCCATTCCAGTGGACGGCTACCGTCAGCGCCTAAGTACTGTGGCGGCTGCCAACGAACTGCCGGATGTATTCTTCGTCTATGCGGGCAGCCAATCGTCCGAGCTGCACAAGGCGGGCTTGCTGCAGCCGATTACAGAGCTGGTAAACAAGAACGCGGATTGGAAGAACCAGTTCCTTCCGGGCGCTTTTGAACCGTACTCTTTTGAGCCAAACCAGATTTATTCTGCCCCTATCTCGATGTCCGCAACTTCAATCCTCTATTACAATAAGTCGCTCTTTGACAAGCATAAAGTGAAAGTCCCTATAACCTGGGATGAAATGATGACCGCCATTAAGGTGTTTAATGAGAACAAAGTAACTCCGATCGCGCTCGGTAACAAAGCGACATGGGTTGCACAGTCCACGATTCTGGGCTCTCTGGCTGACCGCGTCACGGGTACAGAGTGGTTCAAGAATGCGGTTGCCCAGAAGGGAGCCAAATTCACGGACCCTGAGTTCATTAAAGCACTTGGATACTTCAAGCAATTGGTGGACAACAAGGCCTTCCAAGAAGGCGCCAACAGTATTGATAATACCCAAGCCGAGCAGTACTTCATTCAAGGCAATGCGGCTATGATGATCAGCGGAGCATGGACTCTGACGAACCTTGCGGCATCTTCCAGTGAAGAGCAGATGAAGAACATTGAGGTAACTACACTTCCATCGATCCCAGATGGCAAGGGTGAAGCAGGCACGATTTCCGGCGGCGCAGGCGGTGGTCTTGCCCTAAGCAAACGTACGACTGGCGCAACGAAGGAAGCCGCACTAAAGCTGATCTATGCAATATGCGGACCCGATGCACAGAAGGCAATTGCTGAAAGCAACTCCATGGTTATGTTTGATACCCAAGTGGATAAATCCAAAGTTAGCTCCCTGTATTACAAAGCGTTTGAGCTTGTGAAGAAATCCAAAATCACACCAGTCTACGATGCCTACCTGTCTGCAGATGCTGGGGAGGCTATCAATAACGGTCTTCAGGAAATTATGATGGGCGGCTCGGTCGATGCAGTTGCCCAGAAGCTTCAGGATGCGCAAGCGAGATCTGCCACACCATAGAAGGGCGTAAAAGCCGCTGCATTAAGGAAGGAGGCTGAGGCTGGCCATGCCAACGGCTATACGAAGTAAAGGTTTTATAGCAATTGCCCTGCTCCCGGCGCTGCTGCTGTTTCTGGTCTTTGTAATCGTGCCAATCTTCTGGTCCGCATATTATGGCCTGTATGATTGGAAAGGACTCGGTGCAGCCAAATTTATAGGGATAAACAACTATAAGGTGATTTTAGAGGACCCAATTTTTTGGAGAGCGCTTAAGAACAACCTGATCCTGGTTGTCTCTTCGATCCTAGGACAGATTCCCATCGCACTTCTGCTGGCGCTCGTGCTGCTTAAGAATACGTTCTTCACCCGGCTTGTACGCTCGGCTGTCTTCATGCCGATGGTTCTCTCGACTGTAGTTGTCGGACTGATCTGGGGATATATCTATAATCCCCAGTTCGGTATCCTTAATTACATCCTGGAGCACATCGGACTTGGCTCCTGGGCCCGCCCCTGGCTCTCCGATCCGAAGGTGAATATGTATGCGATCTCGATTCCGATCAACTGGGCCAACATTGGTCCATATCTGGTGATCTTCATCGCGGCTCTTCAGAATATTTCACCAGAAATTGACGATGCGGCCAAGATTGACGGAGCTGTGCGCTGGAAGAAGCTGCTTCATGTAACCCTGCCAATGGTATGGGGGACGGTTGTGGTTACCATGGTACTTTGTATTTCGGGGAGCCTTAAGGCCTTCGATCACGTTATCGTGATGACCGGGGGAGGCCCGGCCCAATCGACAGAACTGCTTGCGACATACATGTACAACAACACATTTAAGGTTTACCGCTACGGTTACGGTTCCGCGGTATCCACGATGATTATGATTATTAGTGCCCTATTGATCGGAATTAACTACATCGTTACCCGAAGAAAAGCAAGCTAACAGAAGGAGGGAGGGACGTGAAACTAGAGACAACCGGAAATTCCGCGGCTGCCGGAAACACGGGAACCGCCCTGAAGACCCCGATTACCCAAAATTTTTGGCGCAGAGCGCTTGCCGGACTTGTCAGGCTTCCCCTGCTGATCTATGCCATACTGACGCTGTACCCGCTGTACTGGCTGTTTATCAGTGCCTTTAAAACGAACGAGGACTTCTTCAAGCGTCCTTATGGCCTTCCGCTTGTATGGATGAAGGAGAACATCACCCGCGCCTGGGATCTCGGACATATGGGTAGAGCGATGATGAACTCTGCGATTGTCACCATATTGGCTGTGGCCCTGACCATTATTCTTGGGCTACTGGCTGCTTATGCGCTGGCCCGATTCAATTTCAGATTCAAAAAGGTAGTTGTCGCACTGTTTCTGGCCGGCCTGCTGATCCCGATTCACAGCACATTGGTGCCGCTGTTCCTGATGATGAAGAAGATCGGATTGCTGGATACGTATGGTGCGCTGATTCTGCCGTATACAGCCTTTGAGCTTCCGATTGCGATATTCCTGGCGATGGCGTACATGGCTTCCATTCCGCGTGAAATTGAAGAAGCTGCCATGATTGACGGCACAGGATGGTGGGGAATCTTCGGAAGAATGATTCTTCCGCTCAGTACTCCAATTATTGCAACGATCTCGATCTTGGCTTTCTTAAGATTCTGGAACGACTTCTCGTTCGCCCTGGTATTTATCAATTCCCAAAGCCTGAAGACGCTGCCGCTGAGTCTGTCTCTATTCTCGGATGGCTTCGGTACAGATTATGCCCTTACCATGGGGGCGATGGCGATCGCTGTAATCCCGACCATTGTTATCTATCTGATTCTTCAGGAGCAGATTATGAAAGGTATGGTAGCCGGCTCAATCAAGGGCTAGGAACAACAGGTTAGACCCATAAGAAGAGCTTCCAATCAGATTCCCCAACATAGATCCCCCATGCTTCATACCAAAAAGACACCCTTTACTCAGGGTGCCTTTTTGGTGTTCCCGGGAAAGCTGCACACGTCACCTTAGTGCGCGGTGTGTGGCCCGGCGATCTTTATGCTTGGATGCCTTAAACATGCATGAGGATTGGGCAAAGCCCTTTTCCTAGGTGCGTAAATCACCGTTACGAAGCCCAGGAAGAGGGCCTTCACTTCTATCCAACTCCCTAAGTCCCTAGGGACGCAGTGGAGAGTGGATTATTTTTTCAGACGGTAAGGAACCGTGGTAACAATGACCTTCTTGCTGTAGAGCAGCTTGGTGCGAATCATCAGGCCGGATTGGTTATGGAGAATATTATGCCATCCCTTCTTCGGAATGAATTGGGGGATTACCACAGTAACCTGATAATTCGATTCACTGGCCTTTCGCTGCACGGTATCCACGAACTTGAGCAGCGGATGAATAATGCTCCGGTAAGGAGAGTAGAGGGTAACAAGGCGTACGTCCGGCTGCCATTTCTCCCATTTGGCTTCGAATTCATCCTCGTCATGCCGTTCGAAAGGTACATAGACTGCAATAATCTGATGAGGGGATAGTGACTTCGCATAGTTCAGCGAGTTCTCCACTACATGGGTAATCCCTGCAACAGGTACAATAATCACATTGCCTTCAATTGGCACAGCCCGCTCGCAGGTGGTTAATCTCAGCTGGTCTCCTACCGCTTCATAGTGCTTCCGGATCCGGTAGAAGAACAGAATAATCAGCGGCAGGAAGATCAATACCGGCCATACCTGATTGAATTTGGTCAGAAAGAACATGAGCGATACGGTGAGACTGATCAAAGCCCCGATCGTATTGATGATAAATTTCGGTACCCAGCCTTGGGGCTTGGTGCGCAGCCATTTCAGCATCATTCCGGTCTGGGATAGGGTAAATGGAATAAATACCCCGACCGCATACAGTGGAATCAGGTGCTCAGTCTGTCCTTTAAATACGACAATCAGGATAATGGAGCAGACTCCCAGCATGATAATTCCGTTGGAATACCCCAGCCTGTCTCCTCGTACCGTGAACATTCTTGGAATGAATTTGTCTTTGGCCAGGTTTACAGCCAGCAGCGGGAATGCGGAATACCCCGTGTTGGCGGCCAGAATAAGAATCAGAGCCGTAGTTCCTTGGATAAAAAAGTACATGAAATTGCGGCCAAATGTCATTTCCGCGATTTGGGAAACTACCGTGACTTGAGCTTTAGGGGCTACCCCGTAATAATAAGCCAGGAATACAATTCCCGAAAACAGCACAGCAAGCAGGGTTCCCATAGCCAGCAGCGTCTTGGAGGCGTTGTTCGGCGCCGGATCTTTAAAGTTCGGGATGGCGTTCGAAATCGCCTCAACCCCCGTAAGCGCAGAACTACCTGATGCAAAAGCCCGCAGCAGCAAGAATAAGCTGATGCCAGCGACAGGGGTTCCGATTGGAGCGTGCAGCTCAGCTGGCACATGGCCTGTCAGGATGTTAAATATGCCGACCCCGATTAGAATGAACAGAGCTAGAACAAACAAGTATACAGGGTAGGCCAGAATTGAGGCCGACTCCGTGACCCCTCTCAAGTTCAAGGTCGTGATGAATAATACAAAAATAATCGCAATAATTACCGTATAAGGATGCAGGCTGGGAAAAGCGGAGGTGATCGCATCTGTTCCTGCGGACACACTCACGGCTACGGTCAGAATGTAATCCACCAGCAGTGAACCGCCGGCTATTAGACCATAGTTCGTTCCAAGGTTTTCCTTGGATACCACATAGGCTCCCCCGCCGTGCGGATAAGCAAAAATAATTTGACGGTAAGATAAAATTAGTGCGGTTAACAGAACCAGCACACCTACGGCAATCGGTATTGAATACCAGAAGGCTGCCGCACTTATTGTAATTAGGACAAGCAGGATTTGCTCCGGCCCATAGGCAACGGAGGACAAGGCGTCAGAGGACAGAATGGCCAGAGCTTTGGTTTTGTTTAGTTTTTGCTCGCCCAGTTCTGTTGATTTCAGGGGACGCCCGATTAAAAATCTTTTTAAAGACATTCTCTCCACCACCAGTATGGTAAAAATTAAGACATAAACCCAAGTGCTTTACGAACTATACAATGTCCACAAGTCTAATCATACATACTCAGGTTTTAAATATTCTGGTCATGGTTGAATCCACCTTCCTTCTCAAATAACGCTTACGGAGTTAGCTGTCGGATTCGGGCCCTTGAGTAGCCCTACCTTGTAATAGGATTCACCCCCCGGATCGATTCAATCCGTTAGAACGGTTCCCCCGCATCTTGTAAGATTTCAGCGAATATATGGAAATTGAAAACCGATGATTATCATACTCTCGTACTCCATTCTTGTAAACACCTTTTCGTACTTCTTAAACTATCCTTAAGATTGCGGTGCAGGTATTTTTCTCATTTGGCGATTATTGTAATGCTCGGGCTGATTGTTTATTGTGCTTCAGATTGACCTATGATCAAGACAAGAACCCCCTGCCGGTCTCCCGGAGGGGGTTCTTCACTATAAGGAATTGAATTAGTTCACTTTGACGATCCGATTCTCAATCTTTGCGTCAATGTCTTTGCCTGCAAATTTAGTTTTCACATAATCAACAAACGCATCCAGATCCACTGGCCCAACTTCACGGTTGGTTCCTTTAGTCAGGGTAGTGTATCCGTCTCCGCCGGAAGCCATAAAGTCATTAACAACAATCGTATAGTTCTTGGTGTCTTCGAGTGGTGTTCCATCGGCTTTCTTCACTTCGACGATCTTGGAGCCATCCGGCTTGCTGTCATCGTATTTGTAAGTGAGGCCGGAGACTTGCCCGATGCGGGTCTTAGGCGCTCCCCATTGCTGATTCAGCAGCTCTTTGATTTGGGCCCCCGTCAGCGTCAGCTTCACCAGCACGTTGCCGAATGGCTCAATGCCGAACATGTTGCCATAGGTGATGGTTCCCTGCGGCAGATCGTTGCGGATGCCGCCGGAGTTCATGAAACCGAAGTCGGCCTTCATGGTCTCGCGCATGCTGTCGGCAATCAGGTTGCCCAGTGCGGATTCACCAGCCGTACTTGTAGTACGGGTGATAGCTGCAGCTGTCTTGCCGACAGGTGCATTCAGGACCGGAGCGTTCTTCGCTTGATAGTCAGCAACCATCTTGGTGATTTCCGCATCCGGTGTGATTCCTTCATGTTTGGTATCCACAATGGTAGCTTTCTTGCTCACAATGTTGTGCGTAGCACGGTCAATTTCCAGGTCAAAATCGGAGAAGGCCACCCCGTAAGAGTAGGACTCCACGATTAGCTTGTTGTCTACCACGACATTCAGACCGCCATGGTCATGGCCGCCCAGAATCACGTCAACTTCATCGTCTACCGTGTTCGCGAGGTCTACAACTTCACCGGTTGGGGCATCCTTGGACCCTGCGAATGGGTCGTGGGCCAGAATTACGATAGACCGGATGCCTTGAGCCTTAAGCTCAGCTACAGCTTTGTTGACGGCTGTGGTCTGATCGGTAAAGGTAAGGCCTTTAATACCAGCCGGGCTCACGATAGAAGGTGTGATATTGGTAACCACACCGATGAATCCGATCTTTACACCGCCTACTTCCTTAACGGTGTAAGCAGGCAGGAACGGCTTGCCGTTCTCATCCAGTACGTTCGCCACCACATAAGGGAAGCTGGCTCCCGCGAAGTCATGGCCGTCCTTCGGGTTCTTGCCCCCGTGAATCAGGCGGAGAGCTTCCGCAGGTCCTTTGTCGAACTCATGATTGCCCACGGTGCCTACAGCAAAGCCAAGGCGGTTCAGAAAATCAATCGTTGGTTCGTCCTGCAGCAGGGCGGAAATCGGGGAGCTTGCCCCTACAGCATCGCCTGCATGAACCAGAAGGGTGTTCGGGTTCTTGGCTTTATACTGCTTCAGATAAGCAGCCAGATAGTCGGCACCGCCTACAGTGGCAGTTACTTTGCCCGAGGCATCTTTAAGGTCTTTCTTGTAATCGAGCTGTCCATGGAAATCATTGATTCCGAGCAGCTGTACGGAAATGTTCGTGATGATCATATCCACAACTTTGGCTGCTTCCGCACGGCTGGAGGAGGCTGCAGGTTCAAATTTGTTGCCGCCGCGCCCGTTCATGATTCCGCGATCCACAATCAGGTTAATTTCAGCCTTAGACCAAGCGCTGAGCTTGGCGCTGTCTGCGAATTTCGCTTCAGCAGCGGCCTTCAGCTTCTCGCCAGCCTTAACATCCATTGCATGCTTGGCCATAACAGCCATCTCTTCACGTGTTACCGGCTTGTTCGGCTCAAAGGTGGTCTTGCTGGTTCCGTTGATAATGCCGTTCTCATAAGCGGCGATAACGGCTCCAGCGAACCAGCTCTTATCGGATACGTCCTTGAACACAGATTTGCCTTTGGCTTTCAGGTCCAGAGCCTTCACCAGCAGGCTTGCAAACTCAGCGCGTGTGATTGGCGCGTTCGGATCGAAGGAAGCCGCCGTTTTGCCAGTGGCAATCTTCTTCGCAACCAGGTCGCTGATATAGCTGTGGGCCCAGTGGTCTGCAGGAACGTCTTTGAAGCCAGGCGCCGCAGGCACGTCTGTGCCAGGAGCAGGTGTGGAAGTACCAGGCTGCTCAGGTGTTGTTACTGGGGCAACGGCTTTGCTCAGGTCAAGCTTATAGACGCCAAAGCCTTTCTCGTCCAGCTTGCCTGTGTACTGAATATTGTTGGTCAGCTTGGCATACTGCTCGGCTTTAGGGGAAGAAGTGAATGTGACATTCAAATCTCCTTGTACAGGAGCAATGGACCAGTTGTTATCTGCTGTTGGATTGATGTTTTTGTTCGCAGTGATGTAATCCATCAGAATTTGACGGTTCTCATCCGGGCTGTCAATGACATACTTGCTGCCTTTAACGCCAGGGAAGTTCCCGCCGCCGCTTGCGCGATAGTTGTTCGTCACCACGATGAAGTCCTGGTTCGGATCAACCGGTTTGCCTTGGTATTGCAGGTTGACGATCCGGCTGCTGTTCGCATTAGCTACAGTTCCGTCAATGTTATATTTGGCAGGCTTAGTAACGTCCACCTGATAAGTAACACCGTCAATCACATCGAAATTGTACACCTGGAAGCTTGGGTTCAGAAGCGGCTGTTCCTCTTTCTTGGCAGGATCAATCTGATTGAACTTGCCTGCGGACATTTCCAGCCATTCCTTAACGACGGAGCCCTTTACCAGAATCGCTTTCAGCGTATTGTCATATAGATACAGGTCACCGGCACTCTTGATTGCCAGAGGGCCTTTAGCGATATCCGTATATTCTTCCGGACCGTTGCGTCCCGCTTTAAATGGAGCACCTACAGACAGAATCGGCGTCTTCGCATATTCAGGCAGGTTCTTTTTCACATAATCGGCAACGTAATCTCTCTGTGCATTGGTAACAATCTGTACAGAAGGATCATCCTGAACCAGGGCAAAATAGCTGTGGATCGGTGCAGTGGCTGTTCCGATCGGACTGTTGGCATAAGCAATCGTAGCTTCGTGCTCAGCTTTGACTGCTTCAACTACAGCAGGGTCCGGCTCGGCCAGGGATTTCTTGTTCGCGGCATCGTAGATCGCTTTGGTTGAAGATTGGGAGGCGGCAACTTTCCATACCCCGTCTTTCTTCTCCAGCGTCAAATCGATAATACCGAGATTGCTGCCGCCGTATCCGGCTTGCACCGCAGGTACACCGTTAATGGTTCCCTTAACGTTGTCCACTGCAGGCAGGACTTTGCCGGAGGAGTCCTTGAACAGGGCATCCAGCGACTTGTCTGTGGCCGTCGGGAATACCTTATGGGTGTGTGAGAAGGTGATGGCATCGATTCCGGTAACCTTGCTTAGCGGAAGAACAACGTCCTCGTCCTTAACGTTAGCTTTGGCATTCGCATTAAAGCCGGTATGAGCCATGGCGATGACGATATCCGCGCCCGCTTTTCTCATCTCAGGAACAAACTTCTCAGCTGTAGCCACGATATCCTTCGTAATTACCTTGCCTTCAAGGTTTGCCTTGTCCCATTCTGTGATCTGTGGAGTCACCAGGCCAAGTACGCCGATCTTCAGCGTCTGGGTTTGGCCAGCTTCATCCTTATAGGTCTTTGTCAGAATCTCGTAAGGCTTAAAGCGGTTTACATCGTTATCAGGATTGTTGTCTTTGTCATCCTTGTATACGTTTGCATTAATGTACGGGAAGCTGGCTTTCTTGACGATTTGATCGAGGAAGTCCAGGCCGTAGTTGAACTCGTGATTTCCCATGGTGGCCACATCGTAGCCCATCAGGTTCATCGCTTTATATACGGCATGTGTCTCATCCGGCTTAACCGGGCTCACAAGAGCCTCATATGTACCCAGCGGTGTTCCCTGAATCAGGTCGCCATTATCAACCAGCAGGGTGTTAGGAACCTCCTTGCGGGCTTCCTTCACCAGTGTGGCAACCCGGGCCAACCCTACGGTAGGCGCATCCGCGCTTTTGTAGTAGTCATAGGACATCAGGTTGGTGTGAACGTCCGTAGTCTCCATGATTCTCAGTTTCAGCGGGGAGCTTGCGGACGCCGTGTCTGCGGATGCGGGCACGCTGTGAAGCGGCAGCACGAGCAGGCTTAGAGCCAAGGAAGATGTAACGACTTTACCGAGTTGTTTCTTTAACCCCTTCTTCACGAAATTCTTCATCCCTCTCGTAAGTAAGATTCTGTAATTCTGTTAATGCACTCCCTATATTAATCGAGATTTTACAAAAGAGATATGGGTTTTGTGTACTTTTTTAAGCCAAATGCAAAATTATTGAACGAAGGTTGATTATGAGTTGCCGAAAAGAAGCTATACGCTTACATTTCAATAAGTTAGGGTAAAGCGGATGTAAATTTATAATGATAGAAGGATGTAAAAGAAACAAATAGAACAATATGAGGAACTGAAATTAAATTACAGTAATAGTTGTAAAAGGAAGAATAATTAGTTCGAAGGGACTGTAGACTTTACGGACTATTGGAACTTACCAAGTCATTGGATAAAATACCTCTGATTGACATAAAAGACGGATGGAGGGCAATGAAGTATGAAGGGAATGCACAAGTGCGAGGGGAGTTTTTTACGAAAAGGAATGCTGTTAGGCTTATGCTTGCTGCTTATGATGGTAATCTTCATGCCAGCAGGCCCGGTTCAGGCTGCAGACAGCAAATGGATCAACCAGGTCTGGAGCAATTATAAGGCGTATAATAAAAAGACGGTCGCTGCCTATAACAACTATATGGATCAGCAAACGCAAACGTACAATACATATTTGAAGACCCAGAACGATAGATTGGCTGAACTGGAGCGAATTGTTCTGGAAGACCAGAACAAGTGGAATGAAAAGCTGGAAGCCGATTTGGCAGACTTGCAGAAGCGCTATGGTGATAATCGGGATCTCAGATCGGAGCTGAATGAGTATGCCCGCAATATCAATCCGAACTCACTCAGCAGCCCTATGGGAATCTATACCCGGGAGGCCAACCGGAATTCACTAAGCAGTACGATGGGCACCTTCGCCCGGGCAATCAATGAGAATTCTCTCAGCAGCTATATGGGGGATTATAAAAGGGCGATCAGTCCTAATCTGTTAAGCAGTCCAGCCTATGCGCTGAACAAGACGGTATCTGACAGTTATATCAGCAGTCCGATGTATGCATTGATGAAGAACTCCAGCACAAGTTATATTACAAGCCCTATTTATGCTTACTCACGCGGGAAGATCAGCAAAACCAAAGCCCAGCAGCAGATCAGCAAGCTGTATAAAGAGCTTACCGCGAAGATTGCCAAGGACATTGCGCGCTATAAACAACAAATTGCCAACACAGCTAGTTCTTCGGAGAACAAAATTCAGGATCTGTACCTGAAAACAGTCCGCGCTCTGGAAGCTCAACGCAATGCCTCCCTGCAAAACATCTCTGATCAGCGCAAAAAAATATGTGGAGAAGGCCTGACCTGGGAGCCGCTGCTTAAGGGCCTGGCCGGTGACGGAAAAGTTGGAGGCCTGAAATAACCGAAAGAAAAGGAAAGGACCGGGAGTCACCCGGTCCTTTTTGCATGTGGAGAATACGCTTATAAGTTGTACTTGGGAATTACCCCTGGACAAGTTGTGAAATGATTCCGGAGAAGCTATTTGTAAATCCATAGCTCAACTTAATGATGTGAGGCAGTTATTCGTCCTCTTTGTCCTTGTCGCCGCCGAATTGAACGCCTACATGGCCGTTGTGGGTACCCAGGTTGCCCCCAATGTCAAAGCCTACGCCCTTGCCGCCGCCAAGATGGGCATCGCTGTGGATACCGACCCCGTGCTGGCCGCCGACCTTCCCGCCGACCTGATATCCCACGCCCTTGCCGAGGCCGATATGCCCGCTGGCGCCTGCACCGAAGCCGCTCTTACCTCCGACATTGGCTCCGGCATCGAAGCCAAATCCCTGCTTCAGGCTGAGATCAGCCCCGGCGTGCGCCTTGGCTCCGTAATTCTCGCCGCCAATCTGGCCTTGGGCGTGGGCGCCAATGCCTTTGGCGCCGACATAGCCGTCGCCCTGCACGCCAACGCCGTGCTGGCCGCCTACACTGGCCCCGGCATCCACCTGAAGCCCCTGGGCCAGGTTCAGGCTGGCGTCGGCGTGGCCTTTGGCTCCGTAATTGTCTCCGCCAACATGCCCACCGGCCTGAAAGCCCGCTCCCTGGGTGCCCAAGTGCCCGGCGGTCTGCATGCCGATGCCATGCTCTCCGCCCAGATTGCCAGCGGCGTCAAAGGTAAGGTCTTGGCCTCCACCTACTTGGGCATCCGCATGAGCATCCAGGCCGTATTTGCCGCCATATTTAGCTTTGGATTGGAAATTCAATTCAAAATCCCTTGGCTCCTGCCATCTTCCATGTCCGTGGTGGTGTCCGTCTCCGTGTCCAGAGTAGTTCCCGAAATATCCTCCATAATAAGGGAAAGGGTAGGGATAACCGAAGTAAGGCGGATAAACAGGGTAAGGATAGTAAGGGTATGGGTAAGGATAGAACGGCGGGTAATTGTATTTATAGGGGTACGGATAGTAGGGATAAGGCTGCCGGACATACGAATCGGTGCTCAAGTTTCTCATCATACGTAAGAACCTCCAATAATATTGATGATTCAGCCTATTCACAAATGCCCTGAAATGACACCAGCCCAGCCATTGATTGATGTCCCCAAATCAGATACCATGCAATATATATGAATTCAATGTTCAGCACATTTCTTAATGACATGAGAAAGTAAGGAGCTATAAACCATGGAGTCTTCAGAGCAGCAAATAGCGGAATGGATGATCCAAGAAATCCGGCACCGGGGCATTCTGCGTCAGGAGGAAGCCATCGAATATGTGAGGAGCCATTTTGGCGAGCAGTATGTATTTAGGAATGAGAATGGGAACGTATCCTTGGCCAAGGAAGTGAAGAAGGCGTTCCGCAAACAGCACGGCGGACGGGTCGCCTGGGACCGGGACGGTTTCTTCTGGGCTTGGACATAACGGAAAGATGCAAATTGCAAGAGGGGGACATTATGGCGGGTCAAAAATATTATGTGGTATGGGAGGGTGCAGCTCCTGGAGTTTACGCGACTTGGGCGGAGTGCAAAGCTCAGGTGGAAGCCTATAAGGATGCCAAGTACAAGTCTTACCCTTCCAAATCCGAAGCAGAACAGGCTTTCCGGGACGGCTGGAAGAAGCATTGGGGCAAGTCGGGCACGTCTGCGGCGGGAGGCCGGAGCGGGGGTGGCCAGAAGGCGAAGGCTTCAGGCAGCAGCTCCAGTGCGGTTAAGGCGGAAATTGACTATGATAGCATTTCTGTAGATGTGGGAACCAAGGGCAATCCGGGACCTATTGAATACCGGGGGGTTAGCACCCGGACAGGTGAAGTAATCTTTGAGCGGGGACCGATTCCTAACGGGACGAATAACCTGGGGGAATTCCTGGCCATCGTTCATTCGCTCGCCTATTTGAAACAGAGGGGCAGCAAGATGACCGTGTACAGTGATTCCAGAACGGCTCTGAAGTGGGTCCGGGAGAAAAAGGTGGCAACGACGCTGGCAAGGAACGAGTCGACCCGGGAGATATGGGAGCTGGTGGACCGTGCAGTAGCCTGGCTTAAGTCCAACAACTACGAGAATAAGCTTCTGAAGTGGGAGACCCAGGTATGGGGCGAGATTAAGGCCGATTATGGAAGAAAATAAAGAGTCAAAAAAGAAGCCCAGATTCTAAACGGATCTGAGCTTCTCTTTTGTACATCCCTCTATTTCCATATTGGAATCGTCCCCCTGAAGACGCGAAGATTTGACTTCTTCAGGTCAGGTTTGATAATGTAGAAAACAAATAAAACAAAATGTTTTCTTTGATTTCCGAATAATCAATTAACAGGCTCTGGGGGTTGTGATGAACAGATATTTAAAGTATTTGATGTGGTTTACAGATGTAGGGTTTATCGTTTATTGGATGGTTGTACTGTTTGGGGTGATTCCTGAAGAGTACAAGTACAAGGACTATCAGGACGAATTGATGGTGTCTTGGAATCTATCATTTTTGCCTCTGGATTTATTCATATCTCTTACGGGTCTGCTTAGTATGTATTATCTCAATAGAAGTGTGAATCAGGCGGCAAGCAGGATGCTTGCGGTGATATCTTTAAGCTTAACATTCTGCTCGGGTCTTCAGGCTGTCGCTTTCTGGGGAATACGGGGGGACTACGACCTTCTGTGGTGGCTGCCAAATCTGTTCCTGATGATCTATCCTCTGGTGTTTCTCCCGGGGTTGATCTGCAGCAGGGGGATCAAGGAGGTTCATTCTTACGGGGAGAGGAGAATAAGAATATGAAAAATCAGATTGCCCAAGCGGCTGCACGGGAGATTGCCCGGCGCGGACTGCATTTCTCCATCCGGGATCTGACTGCAAGCCTTGGGATCAGCAGCAAAACTCTGTATCAGCATTTTGAATCGAAGGAAGCTATTATTGGGTATCTGGTGGAGCAGTCCATTGAAGATATGAGGTCCGAGGAGCAGAGACTGCTGGACAACCATGACATGCCGCTATCCAAGCGGCTGAGAGAGCTGCTGATTGTGCTTCCGCAGGGTTTTTCTTTTACCCAAGTGGGAGTATTGGATGAGCTCAGGAGGAAATATCCGGCCGGATGGGCAACCTTGGATGAATATTTGAACCAGGGCTGGGATAATATCCGCCGATTGTTCCAGGAAGGGATGGAGAGCGGAGAGTTCCGCCGGTTTAATCCAGAATTGTTCATTCAGGCATATGTCGGAGGCATGTACCAGATCATGGACAGCGAGGGCGGCAGACAAAGGGGCGTTCAAGAAACCTTAGCGGAGCTTGTGGATTTGCTGCTGAACGGAATCCATGCACCGGGTTCTAATGATAAAAGTAAGGAGGACATGGAATGAAAACCTATCTGTTTCTGGCAGGGGCTATACTCAGTGAGCTTGCGGGGACCTCTCTGCTGAAGGCATCGGCCGGATTTACGAAGCTGCTTCCCTCTCTGGGGACTTTAGTGTTTTTTGGGGCCGCCTTCTATCTGTTGTCCCTGTCTCTACAATCCATCCCTCTAGGGGTCGCTTACGCCATCTGGTCCGGGGTTGGGACAGCAGCTACAGCTATAATTGGCATCGTGATATGGAAAGAAGCCGTGAATTGGTACACGGTTGGGGGCATCCTGCTTATTATTGCAGGAGTGATTCTGCTGAATTTGAAGCGGGCAGCCTAAGCTTGCTTTAGGTGGAGGCTGCTACTTCCCTTACCCGGTAGGAGATGCTTCTGAGGGGGAGGTGGGATATATCCGCTAACATCGGAAGCAACAGCGATTCGAGGAAATCTTCTTTAACGCAGCGTTCTTAGAACAGACAAAGGAGCCTCCCTGGGTCAAATGACTTTTGGGCTGCTCCTTCTTCTTTTGCTTCAAACTTATTGCAAGAGCTTGTTCGTATATTTCTCAAATTCTGAGCTGAATTGGGAGATTAGCTTTCTTCCTTCTGCCAGCTTGGCGTTAGCCTGTTTGTATAGCTTGCTGTCTATTTTGGTGTTATACAAAGCCTTTTTCATCAAAGTCAGCGCCTCTAATTGGTAGGAAGATCCCTTGATGTACAGCGCGTTGATGCGTTTCAGATCTGCATTCGGGGTCTTCATTGCTTTGATACCAGCAACAAACTTCGTGTAATTCGGAACAATTGTGTTGGCAAAAGCGTAATAAGCCTCTTTCCGGTTCTTGCTGCTTACATACTGATACTTGTTATAAGTGTTGACGGCTGTGTTCTCATAGTTCACCAGCTTCTTCATCTGACCAATATAGTCTTGGAGCTGCTGAATCGCTGGGTCTTCCTGAACCGCTGGAGTTTCCGGAGTCTCTGTACCCTGATCTGACTCAGCGGCTACATTGAACTTGATCCGCGCAGGCTCACCGTATCCGTACACGGATACCAGGACGTCCGTGCTGCCGGGTTTAAGAGCGGTGACATCAATATGTCCAAAGCCGTCCTCCGTTTTAACGACAGAGGAATCTTCAGCTTTACTTGATACATCGATGGATAGAATACCTGTCTGGCAGGTATATGCAATCGAGGTACTGTTCTTCTTGGCATCCTTGGAAACAACCAGGTCATAGGTTGGCACTTCAAATGTGCATACGTCCGAAACGGCCTTTTGCGGGGCTGCGGCGCTGATCGTAGGGAAGGCCAAAGCCGAGATTAGGGGGGCAGCCATCAGCCACCGGGTGAATTTGCTCATCTTCATTGCTGTAATATCCTCCAAATTCTGAAATAAATTATGTACAAAATTCCATCAGATGTACATTGCTATTATCAGTAATTCAGTTAGAATTTGCCAGGAAAAAATTGTATTAACGGGAAGAAGAGAGTCGGAAATTTGTGTTGATGGCCAGGGGCAAAAATATTTTGCTGGTCAAGGAAACTTTTCCCACACCATCTGCGTCCAAATATTCGAACAGGAAAATCTATACAGCGTAGAGTGTCTTCCTAGGCTGATTTCCTGGCTAGTTTTTGCCATTTTGGCTGGCTGGGTGAGGACGCTTATGGAGCTAATTCTATACTAAGGTGGATAGAGGAGGATATTATGAAAAAAGTGATTTCCCTGCTGTCAATCATGGCTATGCTTTCTTCATTTGCATGGCAGACGCAGGCCCAAGGTGCAGCTTCACCAATCCGTATTTATATGGATGGGATCAGGCTGTCCACAGACCAGGCTCCGATCGAGAAGCAGGGACGAGTGCTGCTTCCGCTGCGGGCTATTTTTGAAGCGCTTGACGCTTCGGTAGATTGGAACAGTAAGACGGGAGTTGTTAGAGCTGAGAAGGGCAACACCACAGTCACATTGAAAATCGGGTCTAAGACAGCAACGATCAATAACCAGAAGGTGACACTGGATGTCCCGGCCCAAACAGTCAAAGGCCGCACTCTGGTTCCGGTCAGATTTGTCAGCACGGCTCTGGGCGCCAAGGTGGATTGGAAGAGCTCCGCGCGCAGCGTGTACATTACGAACGGGGATCAGCCTCCGGTAGATGACCCATCTACGATTAGTCCGGTAACCTATGTAACACCTCAGATTGTCAGCCAATATGGCGACGGCCGGGATCTCAATGTAAGCTTCTCGAAGCCCTCAAATGAGTCGCTGGTAAGCCACTACCGTGTCCTCGTGGTGAAGTCTGACAAGGCACGCTGGTTCGATGAGAACGCCGCAAAGCAGGCATCCTCATCCAACTACACCTTTGTAGGAATTCAGGGCTCGGACCGGTCGGTGAATTTGACCGCACAGACAAGGGATACTGACGGTGAGCTGCTTCGCTCAGGAGTGTCGTATAATGTCTATGTTTTGGCTGCCGGGAAGCAGGGCCAATTCGCCTTGTCGAATGCGTCTCCGGCTGTGACTCTGGGAGCAGGTACTTCTGCTTCAGGTGTCAAAGGTACGGACACCGCTGATTATGGTGACGGCCGTGATTTAACGGTGAGCTTCACGAAGGCACAAAATGAATCCAATATTGCAAATTACCGCGTATTTGTGGTCAAGACCCAGAATGCGGGCAGTTTCAACCTGTCCACTGCCAACGGAATGTCTTCCTCGAACTATACAACGGTGAACAAAACAGGTGCTTCCACGCTGACAACGACTCTGAGCTCATCGGCCAGAGACACCTCCGGCGAACTGATCCGGAATGGGGTATCATACACGATTTATGTGCTTGCAGTAAGCAGCAATACAAGTGTATCGCCAAGCCAGTTGTCTGCAGGATCGCCTGCGATTACGCTGGGCAGCGGTACGGTAACCGTGCCATACATCACAGCTGTAAATGATGTTAGTGACTACGGCGATGGACGTGATGTGAAGATCAGCTTCAACAAGGTGTCAGATGAATCCCGCATTAGCGGTTACCGGGTCTATGCAGTCCGGGATCAGAACGCCTCAAGCTTCACGTTGTCCACTGCGGACGCTTTGTCCAGCAGCAATTACACATCTATCAGCAAGAACGGTTACAACATCAGCCAGACACTGAACTCGGGTTCCAGAGATGTGAATGGCTACCTTATTACGACCGGGACGACCTACCGCTTCTTCGTGGTAGCCGTGGGAGCTAACGGTTATTCGAATACGATTTCTTCCGTGTCTTCTGCCCTGACGCTGTGGAATAACTCTAACATCAATGCGGTTACCAATGTCAGTGTGGATGATGTTAATGATTATAACGACGGCCGTGATTTAAGAGTAGCTTTCACCCGGGCGAGCAATGAGTCCAATATCAGCCATTATCGTATTCTTGTCGTCAGAAACAATAACGCCGGGAACTTCGATCTGTACGATGCGAACCGGGTATCCAGTGCCAACTATACCTATGTTAGCAAAACCGGCTACAACATCAATCAGGTGCTCCCAAGCGATGCACGGGATGTTGACGGTTACGCGATTCGCAACGGAATAAGCTACCGTGTGTTTGTCCTATCGGTGGGAAGCGGCAGTTATTCCGGCACCAATGCGCTGTCCAGTTATTCTCCGGCAATTACGCTATCTGACAAGAACAACGTAAGCGCGGTGACTGGTGTGAGCGCCAGTGATGTAGGCAACAACAACAATGGCTCTGATCTGAAGGTGACGTTCAACCGGGTCAGCGATGAGTCCACGATCGCCCATTACCGTGTCTATGTGGTGAATAACGCATACGCGGGCAGCTTCCGGCTGTCGGATGCGGTGGCGAACAGCTACTATAACGTGGTCAGCAAGACCGGTTATAATCTCAGTCAGGTTCTCAGCGCAAGCACACGGGACACGAACGGCAACCTCATTCAGAACGGGGTAGCTTACCGGATCTTCGTCCTGTCCGTGGGTGGTGGATATTACTCGGGCAGCAACGCCCTGTCGGCGGCCTCATCTGTTATTACTCTGACCAACACAGGCAGTGTAGGAGCAGTATCGAACGTATCCGCAGCCGATATTAAGGATAACGGTGACGGACGCGACCTGAGAGTAACCTTCGATAGAGCAGCCGATGAGAGCGGCATTTCGGAATACCGGATTTATGTAGTCAAAGATCAATATGCCGGTAATTTTACGAAATCCGAAGCGGTTGCAAGCAGTTATTATACTTCCGTGGCCAAAACGGGGGGAGCCGTGACCAAGGATCTGACTTCCGGAACCAAGGATACAGATGGCAATACCATCCGTAACGGAATGAAGTACCGGGTATTTGTCCTGTCCGTGGGGTCAGGAGCCAGCGCGCTGTCCCCGGGATCAGCCCCAATTACTTTGGCCGATAACTCTAGGGTTGCTCCAGCGACTGGAGTGACTGGCGAGGTGTACCTGGACGGTACCGGCAAGGCAGCAGGGGTTCTTGTCCGCTTCGGACCATCCGCGACACCGTCTATTGTTAAGGAGTACCGGGTGTTTGTGGTTCCTTCATCATCTGGCTTCAATTTGAATGAGGCTAATAATAACGTGTACTTCACCAAGAGCAGTGATGGAGAATTGAGGATCCCGCTGACATATAGCAGCACTCAAGGCAGCCCAATCTCGGCTGGAAAATACAGAGTTTATGTGCTGGCCGTGTCCAACTCCTCAGATATTCCTAACGCTCTGTCCGAGCCGTCGGCGGAATTCACGGTGCAGGACCAGCCTACGGCGCAGCCGGTGGCGGCAGTCACCAAAGTGACCGCAGTATATAAGAGTGCAAATGAGCTGGATGTAAGTTATGCAGATCCAAAAGATGCCAACATTGCGAGCTATACGATTGCGCTTGTCGCGAGCGACATCGAGGTCACCGCGTCTAATGTGGAAGACAAGGCTGTTACGCAAGCGAAGGATGTGAACGGGACAACAGGAACTTTGAACGTTACGGGTGTGAAGGGAGGCACCTACAAGGTGTATGTGCTCTCCAAAGCAATCGACAAGAACACCAAGGTAAATGCGTTATCTGCCCCATCTGGCAGCATCACGGTTCCTAATCAATAAAACACGGAGTCACTTTACAAAAAGGTTATCCTGGGCTTGCTTCCCGGGATAACCTTTTTGGCTCTAGTTCGGTCAGCTGCAGGAATACCTCAAGCGTAACTTAAGTACCGGAACCGGTAACTTAAGTTATCCTAGACCTTGGTCCAGGATGAATCTTCCCTTTAGATGGAGGTTAAAAAATTCCAGCCGTGCTATCCTTGACAATAGAGATTAAATGATCGAGGAGTGAACGTATGAATACCAAGACGATTTTTGGACCTGTATTTATCCTTCTGGGAGCTTATTTGTTCCTGAATAAGTCAGGTTCGATGGGGCCGGGGACTATCTTTGAGTATTTCTGGCCAACCTTATTTATCATTCCGCTAGGCCTGCTGATGCATTGGCTGTACTTTACTATGACCGGACGCAAGGGTGTGGGCCTGCTTGTTCCGGGCGGTATTCTGTTCACCGTAGGGCTGGTATGTCAGATCGCTACCTTGTTTGACAGCTGGGGAACCATGTGGCCGGGCTTTATCCTTGCTCCAGCCGTTGGATTGTTCGAGCTTTACTGGTTCGGTGGCCGGAACAAGTGGCTGCTCATTCCGATTAACATCCTGACAGTTATTTCAATTCTGTTCTTTGCCGTATTCTCGATTGGCTCCATGCTGAATCATACGGTATTGGGACAACCGCTGATGGCCTTTGTGCTGGTGCTTGCGGGAGCTTTCCTGATGCTGTCCCCGAAGAAGAAAAGCCGGGATTTCTAAAAACACCTATATAAAATGAACTTATGAAGGTTACCCTTTTGGGAGTGCTGCGATGCCGAGTGTTCTTACGACCACTGTTGTCTCCGAAATCCTTTGAACTAGATATCCAAGTAGGGGCATTTCGGAGACAAAGGCGGACGCTTCGCTTCTTCAGAATCACTCGGGATCGAAGCTCAGATCAGTTAATTCTAAAGTTCATCTTATATAGCTGCACCGCAGCAGAGTTCAAAGCAACAAATGAATAAGCATAGACAACCAAACAAAGGCCCGGTTTCGTGAAGAAATCGGGCCTTTGTTTGGTTGATCTGCCGAATTCTCCAGCATGCTCAGTAAGGAGGACATATGAAGAAAATTTATATCGTTGGGATTGTTGCCAGCGGCAAAACAACCTTAGCCAAGCGATTATCGGAAGAACTGAAGATTCCGTGGTATGAGCTGGATTGTATTGTTCATCACCAGTCAGCAACAGAGCGTTTCAAACGTACACCAGAACAGCAGGTTGAGGTTATTCAGGAAATTGATCAACGTGGAGCTTGGATATTCGAAGGCACGGATCGCAAATCCTATCAATGTTTATATGAGATGGCAGACACCATTATCTTTCTTGATCCTCCTCTATGGAAGCGCAGAATTAGAATTTTGATAAGATTCCTTAAACAGAATCTTGGGATTGAGGAGTGTCACTATAAGCCGGATTTGAAGATGCTGAAAATGATGTATGCATGGACACGTGACTTTGAGGATAACCGCCGGGATCAGTTAGAGGCCAAATTGCAAATACATGCTCACAAGGTCATTAGACTGCAGAATAGTAATAACTTGGACCTGAAATATATACGTCCTCAAGACCGTGGTTAGCTTTCAGATTATAATCCTAAGGTTTCGGTCTACCGTTAAGGATCTCAACCTACCTCAGCTCATCCCCCTTACAGCCCCCCAAGGTTTTATTTTTTTATTCTGTATCAAAGGGGTCAGCTAGCTCGCACCAGCGAATGGGTGGAATTGGTCCTGGAGAAGCGGAGCGGTCGCCTTTATTCCGGATTGTAACAACCTATCTAATTCACGACAATCCGGGAATAACAGCGATCGTAAGGACAATCCGCCCCGGAGCGGCTCCCGGAAGAACCTTCCCAGGCGCTCCCTCACAAACCTAAAAAAAACAAACCTTACTCCTTAAATTCACAGCTTGTTGGAAGCGCTCTAATCCCTAATAATTAGCTTATACTTCAAAAAAACAGGGGGCTAAAAAATGGTACAAAAGCCGTTAAAAAGAACGCTTTCCATGATTCTCGCAGGGGCACTCACTTTGAGCCTGGCCGCATGTGGAGGCGGAGCTAAAACTGACTCTGGTACTGACAACACGACTGCTTCTTCAGGAGGAGACAAACCAAGCGACAAGAAAGTCACTATCACTTTCCAAAATATTCAACCAGACCCGTCGACCCCATCTTATAAAATGACACATGCTATCGTAGAAGAATATCAGAAAGCTAACCCGAACGTGAAAATCGAGCTGGATACGCTAAATACGGACCAGCAGAAGATGAAGCTGAAGACACAGGCGGCATCCAAGGAAGTTCCGGATATTACCATCGTGAATCCGGCGGCACAGATGAAGCCGTTCGTGGACGCGAAGCTGCTCGCTCCGCTGAATGATGTGATCGACAAGAATGGGCTGAAGGATACCTATCAACCCGGACTGCTGGATTACTACAGCTTTGACGGCAATGTGTACGCCCTGCCGGATGGAAATAACATCGAGGTTGTGTACTACAACAAAGAATTGTTCAAGCAAGCGGGAATCGACAAAGTACCAACCACATTTGACGAAATGTTGGCTGATGTTAAAGCACTTAAAGCTAAAGGAATCACACCGATTGCGATTGGAGAGAAAGACTCCTGGACGGGTTCCTTCCTGTTCATGAACATCCTGCTCCGCACGAACGGCGGACCTGGATTCCTGAAAGATGTAGTTGACGGTAAGAAGAAATTTGACGATCCGGCGTTTAAGCTTGCGGTGGACCGCTTCCAAGATCTTGTCCAGGCCGGAGCATTCCCGGATGGCGCGACTTCTATTGATGCTAACGCAGGCGGTAATATCTTTAAGTCCGGTAAGGCTGCAATGTGGGTGATCGGAACTTGGGAGACCGGTGCCATTGATGCTTCTTCCGTAGCTGGTAAAGTGGGCGCATTCCAGTTCCCTACCGTGGATGGCAAGGGTGATCTGAACGAGTTCATGCTGGCTCCAGGCAGTGCGTTTGCCGTGTCAGCCAACAGCGAGCATTTGCAAGAGACCAAGGATTTCCTCAACTATTTCGCGCTTAACCTGCCTAAGAAACAGTTTGAACTTAAGAATGCCGTAGGACTTGGTCAAAAGGTGGACGGCGACCTTAAAGCCGCTGGTTATTCCGAACTTGCTATTGAAGTGGCTTCCCTCTTCAACAACATCAAAGGCGGCGATCTGGCCTTTGATAACACGATGAACCCGGCAACTGCACAGGTTCACTTGAGCAGCATCCAGAATCTGTTCGTACAAAAAGCCGACTCCGCCCAGGTAGCACAGGAGCACCAGGCCGCATTCGAAGCGAACAAATAAGAGGGATTATCCCTAAGCGATGCGAAGAGGCCCCGCGCTTCTTCGCATTATTTTTACACCAAAGGGGGCGAAAATCGTGAATGTGTTAAAAGTGCCCGGACGTACTATAGCCGTCTTCGTGCTGCCTTGTCTGCTTCTTTACGTGTGTATTGTATTTGTGCCAATCCTGGTCTCGTTCTACACGGGACTCCTAAGCTGGGACGGCATCGCAGACGCGAAGTTTGTCGGCTTCAAGAACTTTGTTAACATGTTCTACAATGACCCGGTCTTCTGGCCGTCGGTCCGGCGGACTCTGCTCTACGCGGCCGCATCTATTATCGAAATTCCATTCTGTCTGCTTATGGCCATTCTGCTGAACCGTTATGTCCGCAGGGGGAATACGCTCGTATCTATTTATTTTACTCCGGTTATTCTATCGGTCGTGATTATCGGGCAGCTGTGGAAGACCATTTATAACCCAACCTCGATGGGCGGGATGCTGAACGGAGTTCTGGTCTCTCTGGGGCTGGAGAGCTGGACGCATAACTGGCTCACCGAGCCGAATATCGCGATGTTCTGTCTGTATTTTGTATCCTTATGGCAGTACTTCGGCTACCACCTGCTTATTCAATTTACGGGAATTCAGAACCTGCCTAGTGAGATTTATGAAGCTGCCAAGATCGACGGAGCGGATGGCTTCAAGGCAGACCGCTATATCACCCTGCCGCTAATCGTTCCGATTCTGAAAATATCGGTAGTTCTCGCGTTCATCGGCTCCTTGCAGGCGTTTGACCTGATTGTAGTCATGACGGGTGGCGGACCGGCACATGCGACAGACGTCATCTCCACCCATATGTACAACAGCTCGTTCTTGTCCATGAAATACGGGTATGGCAGTGCAATTGCCACCTTCCTGGTGCTGGTGTGTCTGACCTTTACCCTGGTTATTAACCTCATCTTCAGCCGTATAGAGAAAAAAGTCGGATAGAAAGGGAGTGCACGAAAATGAAATATGTCAAAAAAGGCCTCGTGTATCTTCTTTTCGCGATTCCGGTGGTCACCCAGCTGTATCCGCTGTTCTGGCTGGTCCTGTACTCGCTGAAGACCAACGAGGAGATTATGAACGGGAGCTTTTTCGCTTTACCCAAAGCGCTTCAATGGAATAACTACACAGAGGCCTATGAGCAGGGGAGTTATTTGAAGTACCTGGGCAACAGCGTGTTTGTCACCGGTGTAACCATGTTCTTCGTGATTCTGCTTAGCGCCATGGTAGCCTATGCGATCTCACGGTTCCGTTGGCGTTATGGCAACGCGGTGCTGCTGGTCTTTATGATGGGTCTGATGATTCCGCTGCAGGCCACACTGCTGCCGCTGATGATTATTTTCAAAAATGTGGGCATTCTGAACACGCACTTATCTCTGATTCTGCCATATATAGCCTTCTCCACCCCGATTGCGGTGTTCATTCTCAGCGGATTTATGAAAGGCATACCGCATGAAATCGAGGAGTCCGCTTTTGTGGATGGGGCCAGTGTATACCGGATTTTCCGCAGCATCATTATTCCGATTTCAATTCCGCCGATGATGACGGTCTGTATTCTGACCTTTATTACGATTTGGAATGAGTATATTATGGCGGCGACGTTCATTTCCTCCGAGAAGCTGAAGACCCTTCCATTCGGGGTATACACGTTCGTGAGCCAGTATTCTGTCAATTACGGAAATATCGGGGCATTCTTGATCATGGGGGCACTGCCGGTTATCCTGATCTACTTCGTCCTATCCGAGCGTATTACGAAAGGAATGGTCGCTGGGGCGGTCAAAGGATAAAATTATTGAATTGTCGGGTGCGCCCAGCCCTACTATAATAGAGACAGGTGAGCAGCAGGACATCTGGAGGGGAGGGGGATAATCCTTGCGAAGAGGTTTTCATTCCATAAACCACAGGTTGTTCCTGCTGTTTTTATTTTGTATGTCGGGCATTGTGCTCGTGGTGAGCCTGCTCTATTACAACCGGAATACCGAGCAGTATCATGACAAAATCAGTGACCTGGCTCAGAAGAACGTGTCACAGACCGTCGGATTATTCGATTTGCTGTATAAGGGGTATGACAGCTTGTCGAAGACGCTGAGCAACAACTTCGACATGGTCCGCAAGCTGAATGAGAATTATACGGAGCCGGCCATGGCATATATTACAGAGCAGTCGATCACGAATATGATCGGGGCGATTTTTTATTCCCGGGACGATCTGGTGGGTATCCATGTAATTACGGATAAAGGCAAGATATATAACTATGGCAACTATATTAATGTGGTAGACCCGAATTATAAGGAACAGACGTGGTATAAGCAAATTCAGGAATCCTCCGGTAAAATGGTCTGGCTTGGCGTCTTCCCGCACTCGCTGATCGATCAGAATGAGAGCCGGCCGGTATTTGCCTTCGGCCGGCAGATTTTTGACCTCGACGAGCACAAGCGTATCGGCATCGTGCTGTATGAGACGAATCCAAAGCCGATCCTTGAGGCTCTGGATAATCTTAAGCTGGGACAGCACACGAATGTGTATGTCGTTTCCCAGGACGGAAGGATGGTGCCGACTACAATCACTCCGCAGCAGGCTCCTGAGGTGAAGATTCCTGAGCTCGGAGACAAGAGCAAAGTGAAGGTGCAGCAGGATGAGGGGCATCTGTTGATTGCCTCCCGGCTGCCTTTTACGGATTGGTCGGTTGTCAGCATCACGCCGGATAAGGATTTAAATGTCGAACTGATGCAGATGAAGCGGTATCTGTTCATTGTGGTCTCCATTCTTATTATTGTATCCGCTCTCATTGCTTCCATTGTGTCCAAAACGTTCTCTTCCCCTCTGAAGCGGTTGATTCGTGAAATGAAACAGGTGGAAATGGGGAACTTCCGAGGGGAACTGAATGTCACATCTTATCAGGAAATCAACATCCTGGTCGCTTCGTTCAACCGGATGGTGAAACGGATTGAGGAGCTGATCGAGAGGGTGAAGATTTCTTCTGTCAGCGAGAAGAATGCGGAGATCCACGCGCTGCAGTCCCAGGTGAATCCACATTTTCTGTACAACACCCTGGATATGATCTACTGGATGCTGGATGAGAACGGGGAGGGCAATGAAGAGCTGGGCGAAATTGTCTTGTCCCTCTCCCATATGTTCCGTTACAGCAGCCATTGGGAAGAGGGCGCCGAAGTTACGCTCCGGGAGGAATTCGAGCAAATCGGCCATTATTTGACTATTATTCAGTTCCGGCTGGAGGGCAGGCTGAAGGTGGAGATGGACGCAGATGAGCGTTGGATGAACATCCGGATTCCGAAGATGACCCTTCAACCGGTTATCGAGAATGCGGTGAAGCATGGGCTCGAATCTCTGGGGAGCAGGCAGGGGATTCTCCGCGTGATGGTCCGCCAGGATGGGAAGAACTTGGGCATTATGATTGCCGATAATGGCTGTGGGATGGAGCAGATGACGTTAACTAAGCTGGTTGCTTCTCTGGATGAGCGGCGCCCGTCGGGGAAAGGGCCGGGAGGAATCGGGCTGCAGAATCTTCATTTGCGGCTGAAGCATATGTTCGGGGAGGAGTACGGCCTGAGGATCTACAGCATGCCCGGAGAGGGCACCACCGTGACCATTGTCATCCCACTGCCACACAGCCAAGGAGGAGAAGAGCATGAATATTCTGATCGCTGATGACGAACGCGCAATCCGGGAGGGGATTAAGCGGACGATCGAGCAGATGTGTCCGGAGGATAACGTTCATCTCGCGGCTTCAACGATGGAGGCTGTACAGATTATGGGAAGCCAGCGAATTGATATTGTGCTGACCGATATTCTGATGCCAGGCATGAATGGACTTGAATTCATGAAAATATCCAAGCACCGTTACCCGCTCGTCAAATGGGTGGTGATCTCCGCACATTCGGAATTCTCCTTCGCTCAAGAGGCTGTCCGGCTGGGAGCAAGGGATTATCTGCTCAAGCCAATCGGCAAGAAGCGTCTGATTGAGCTCATTGAGAGTCTCAAGCAGGAGATTTGGCAGGAGAGCGAGCGGGTCCGTGAAGCGGAGAAGCTTCGCAGAAATCTGAAGCTTCTGCATGAAGGCGTCTTCCGAAGACTGGCTTCGGGTTTGGACACAGGGAGTCTGGATATTCGTCCGTTTATCCAGGAGTATCCAGAGTTTAATCTGATTATGGTACAGCTTGAGCTGACGGAGATGAATCCTGCGCTGGAGCATTTTATTGTGGAAAATGTCCTTTCGGAGCTGATTGACACTCATGGCAGAGGGCTGGTCATCAGCTATGATCGGGATTGCCTACTGGGATTAGCCTCCTTGGATGAGGAGAACCGCCTGGATGACTTTAAGAGTCTGATTAAAGGGCATTTGACTCATTACTTGAAGGTGCCGTTCCATATTGCCATGTCCGCGCTTGTTCAGGATTTCAAGGCGGTCCCTGAGCTGGTGCTGCAAATGAGGCAGGCTTCGGCAGCTCAATCCGCCCAGCCGGTGAAGGGCAGTGGGGAGAAGTCGATCGAAGATGCCCTTGAGTATATTAAAGAGCATTACAGTGAAGAGCTGTCCTTGGAGAAGGTGGCCTCTGTGGTTTATCTCAACCCGGCCTATTTCAGCCAGCTGTTCAAGCTGAAGACAGGCCAAGGGTATAAGGATTACGTCATTTCCCTTCGGCTGGAGCAGGCCAAGAAGCTTCTGCTCAACCCGCAGCTCCGTCTTGCAGAGATTGCAGAGCGCATCGGTTATCAGGACATGCGTCACTTTACCCAGGTGTTCCGCAGGAAATATGGGCAGACGCCTACCGAGTTCCGTCACAAGCAAAAGGTGAATGTCATCTGAATAGAAGCAAGCTGCCCGGAGATCCCGGCAGCTTTTTTGTATTCTTGAAGATGCTTTCTGTTAAGACAAACGCTTGTAATATGCCATAACTTTCCCAGTATAAATTAGAGAGTCCTTTAATTAAGCCTATGTAGTGGGGTGCGACCATACAATATCCCATTCTAATCCCTATAATGAGATGGAATATATGGATGAATCCCTAGATATACATGAATAGTCCACCTAAGATGGATTCATACCTACCATTAACTTGGCCAAAGGAGAATGTGCATGAGGGAATGGAAGCTTCCTTTTTCAGAAAAAATTGTAGGGCGCACATTAACGGCTGCATTGGGTGCGGCCTTGTTGGTAACCCCGCTGGAAGTCCTTGCGGCACCTGATTCCGCTGCAGCAGCGGCTGCTTCCACAAAGACAGCTGCCGCAGCCAAATCTGAAAGCGCTCCCCTTAATAAGGGGGATATGGGGGTTGGACAGAGCCGTGTACTGAATGACAAGCAGATCAAACAGCTGTGGAACGGGATTGATCCGAGATTCCTGCCGGACAACGCGATAGCCTCAGTCAAGGCGGTCCTTCCCGAGAAGGAATACGAAGCGCTCTTCCCGTACAGGCTCGGCTCGCCCGAGTGGCACAAGGCTGCTGAAGGCAAAGAGTACAACGATCCGAACCAGGGTGACTACTATGCCTATCAGAATTTGATCGGCGCGGTTACGGCGGTGGCCAATATTAAATACAAGGTGAGCTATCGCGAGGGAAGCCCGGGTGTCCAGGAAATCTACCGTCTTGATAAGAAGACTAAGAAGGAAACCCTGGTCGCAAGGACCGATGATTTTAATAAATCGGCAAACTTGAAAAAGAAGGTCATAACCGAAATTGTGGATTTCGGCTCATTTCTGCAGGAAGGCAGCGATCGGGACCGCAAGCGGGATTTGGCTGCCCTGCTGGCGAATCTGTCTCATGAGACTGGCGGGGGCGCCGCCGATTCTCCGGGAGGCGAGCTGAGATGGGGCTTGTTCTGGAATCAGAACATTGCTGGCAGAACCGGGGCGAATATGTCCGCCTTCGTGGACCCGGCAAGTGCCAAGCTGTATCCGGGTGTTGCGGGCAAGCGGTATTATGGCCGCGGTCCAATTATGATGAGCTGGAATTTCAATTATGGTCTGATTAGCTCTATTATCTACGGGGATAAAAACGTGCTGTTGAAGAACCCTGAATCGGTTGCCGAGGACGGCAAGCTCGGATTCATGACTGCACTAATCTTCTGGCTGACCCCGCAAGCGCCGAAGCCATCAGCCCATGATGTCATGGTCGGCAAATGGAAACCGGACAAGGAGCAGACCGCCAAGGGATTGGTTCCTCCAGGATTCGGAGTGAGTGTCATGGTGCTTAACGGACTTGAAGCGAACCTGGGTGAGGTGGACGGTAGTCCGATCAAGCGCCGGGCAGGCCATTACCGGGACATCACGGCCAGAATGGGACTGAATGTTATAGGCGAGAAGATGGATACTCTGGGCATGAAGCCGTTCTAAAGCCGGCAAGCATGAGTGGTCCCAATAAAGCGGCAGCGATCGCCTTTAGGAATGGGTTCCAGCCTCAGCCTATATACATTCAGGGAACCCGAGAGGGGCACAGGCGCAGGACCATTCAGCTGTGCAAATGAGTTTGGTAACCCGGCCCGGCCAAGTTTACCATAGAATGGGGACCGTCCCTAAACGCCATCTAGGATGGCTTGGGAGACGGTCTCTTTGTTTTATCAGGTCAAATTCCGCTTATTTAGCGGCGGAAATTTGCTGCTTGGCCGTGGCTATAACCCCGCTGATCTTGTTCTCAAGGGCGTGAATCCCCTTCTTCTGCTCTAGAATCCGCCGGGTGAGCGACACAAGGTTGTCCAAGGAGTCGGCGGCCCGCTTGGCTTCTCCTTTCTTTGCAAGCTGCTTGAAATCAGACCACTCCGCTGACAGACGCTTCTTAGGGACATCCGCAGCGCCTTTAGCTGATTTAATCTGCAGCTTCAAGCCGGTAATGGCGGAAAGTGTAGATCGGACCCCCTTAATCTTGCGGGCCTTCTCGTCCTTAGCCGCTTTCAGCTGCTTCTCCTTCAGGCGAATATCTTCCCGGGCAAGCTGCACAGCAATCTTCAACTCTCCCGCCTTCTTCGTGCCGCTGACCGAGCTATAGAGCACAAATAACGGCTTGTATTTGTCCTTGGTCATCTGTACCTTTGATGTCAGCTCCGCAACCTTGTTGGCATCGATAAGTTTGATCTCCTTGCGAACGGCTACCAGAGCCTGCTCACTGGCAAAGTGCACGCCTTTAATTGTGTTATCAAGTGCAGTTTCTTGGGAAAGCAGGGTGCCGAGCTCCGTATACGCCGATGTTATCCGGCTCTTTAGGGCCGCATCTGCGGAAGCTGCGGTCTTCTCAACCGTTGTCTTTACCGTATCGGTCAGCTGAAGAGATGCCCCGAGGGCTGCGGCTGGAGCAGCCGCCGTGAGTACGGCCGTTAGAACCACTGCGGCAATTTTCTTGTTCATGTTCATTACATCATCATCCTCCTTGGATTTGTGAAACGCTAAAAACTGCGAGCTTGCGGGCTGGATCGGCAGGTTGGAGATAACCTATTACTTAACCTGGTTACCGGCTAACAACCATGACGCTCCTTCCTAAAACATCTGGATACACAAAAAAGCACCGGCAAGAAAGGCGATTCGCCTAATCTTACCGGTGCTTCCGTGTAAGTACATATGTTTGCATTTAATATACAAAATTAACCAAAAGGTGTCAAGTGTTTGATTGAACAAGATTTGACGTCCTCTCCGTCATCTTGCTAATATAGGTGCACCAATTTATTCAGACGAGGTGCTGTCATGACTATTCGCATTATGCAAGCCGATCTAAATTCTGACATCAGGGCCTTCGTTGCCGAAATAGGGGACGCGGAAGCCGTGCAGGGCCTAATGCTTGCTACAGCGAGGTGGCTTCATAGCAAGGGAAGCACACAATGGGGCGGGCTGCTAAAGGGCCATGACGATCACAATGTTCCGGCTGCGATCGACCGCGGAGAAGTAATTCTGTTCAGGAACCGGGAGGACGGGAAACTGGCAGGAATGGTGCTCCTTCAGCAGCAGCCAAGCGCTTGGGACCGGGAATTGTGGGAGCTGGGTCCCGAGGCAGCCGAGGATTATAATAATCCTGATCATCAAGGAGATCCTGGTACCTCTATCTATCTCCATCGGTTAATGGTTAACCGAAGCTATGCGGGGACAGGCCTCGGTCGAAGTATCCTGGCTTGGGTGGAGACGGGTGCCGCCTATGATGGTAAAGACAGAATACGTCTAGACTGTATAGCGCACAATGAGAGTTTGAACCTCTTCTATCCGAGCTGCGGGTATACCTACGTGGGCGGGAATGGCATGTTTAATACTTACGAAAAAATGCTGCCTAGTTCTTAGCTGTTATCCTCCGTAGGACGTATTTTCGTGACATTTACAAATAAATAATAAGAAAAGGGCGGACCATGGGCTTTCATTAGACCGGGTCCGCTCTTTTGTAATAAGGGATTAGCAATAGTTTCTGTTTCAAGTCTAGTGCGTTGAGAATAAGCATATGTTGCTTCGCCGCGTGTTGGAGTCCCCTAAGACTTAATACTGCCGTCTTGGTAACCTTAGATCATTAGGAAGATCATTAGGACGATGATCAGGATGATCGCCCCAAAGGCTGAATCCGGAACCCCCGTTTCAGCCCTGGCTGGTGCCCTCCATCAGCCGCGCCAGCTTGGCTTCCGTCTTCGAGCTTTGGACAGGAGTATATACACTGCATCGGAGATCCGCATGACCCTGGACCTGAAGGGAGGTCAGATCAAACAGCATCTTGCCCACCTTGGCGTGGCGGAATTCGATCAGCACTTCAGGAGCAGTGCTCACCGCGCTTTCATTCCATAAATCCCGGAAGTCCGGATAGTTCTGGGTCATATCCTGGACAAAATCCGAGTACCATGGGTCCGCAACATACTGGCCATAGTAGGCCCGGAAGATGGCCAGAAATCCACGCACGAAATGTTCCCAGTTCACGGCAAGGCTCCGCAGCTCTTTTTTGGTGAAGAGCAGCTTGATCATATTTCGTTCCTGCTCGGGGATCATCTCGAAATCCAGAAATACGTGGGCGGCCGCCGCATTCCAGCCCACAATGTGACATCTGCGGTCCGAGATGATGGTGGGGCAGTACCGCAGCTCCTGAAGAATCCGGGACAGGGACGGGCTGATGGCCGGATTTTCCCCGGTATCCGCAGGCTTCGTATGCATGCTTGACTCTAAAGCCAGATCATATAGATACTTCCGCTCATCGGTGTTGAGCTGAAGTGCACCGGCAATGGCGTCCAGCACAGACGGGGAAACTTTGATGTCCCGCCCCTGTTCCAGCCACGTGTACCAGGTAGTGCTGACCCCGGCAAGAGCGGCAACCTCTTCTCTTCTAAGCCCCGGGGTTCTGCGCCGTGTGCCCGGCGGGAGCCCTACGGTATGGGGATGGATTTTGGAGCGCTGGGTTTTGAGAAATTCGGACAATGCTTCAAGACGGGCTTCCGGTTTCATGGCAGACGTCCTTTCTGTATTATTGTAGTGTTAATTATACTAGGATAAACAGAAACTTGTAATAGGATAAACAAAGGATAAAATAAATAACATGAACGACTGCTCAGGACGGGCATGCAGTTCAATGAAAAGTCTCTACCGGCAGACTACGCTGCAAGTGGATATAGATCATTAGAAGCCGCTGGCGCCCGGGTGACGAGAGCTGCGGTGAAAGACAGGAATGCGGGCAATCAGCTGGAAGAGCTGCATGCCTCTATAACGCAGAGATCACAGGAGGCCGCTACATGGAAGAAGAGCAATGGACGCGGAGGTCTAAGACGACTTTAAAGTAGGAAGTTACGGTTTAACGTAAAGGAGAGAGGGTATATGGAAAGAGTTGTGATCACAGGAATGGGGATTTTATCCCCGCTAGGCAATGATCTAAACACATTTTGGTCTGGGCTTAAGGAAGGCCAGTCTGGAATCAGCAGGATTGATTCCTTTGATGTATCGGCCTATAAGACACAGATCGCAGGGCAGGTCAGAGGGCTGGATCCGGAAGGACGCTGGGGACGTAAGGAGGCGAGAAAAATGGATCGCTTCAGCCAGCTGGGACTTGCGGCTGCGGAGCAGGCGCTGGAGCATTCCGGCCTTAAGCTGGAGGAGATTGACCGGGAACGTCTCGGTGTGTATGTAGGCTCGGGAATCGGGGGAATTGAGACGCTGGTGAACAATGTGGAGCTTCTGAATGAGCGAGGGCCAGGACGGGTCAGCCCGACTCTGGTACCTATGATGATCTCCAATATGGCCGCTGCCATGATCAGTATCCGGCTCGGCTCCATGGGCCCGTCCCTGTCACCGGTAACTGCCTGCTCAATTGGAAATACGGCGATCGGTGAGGCTTTCCGCGTGATTGCATGCGGGGAGGCGGATATAATTTTTGCCGGAGGGACGGAAGCTGCGGTTAATCCGCTGGCATTAGCCGGATTCGGCAACGCGAAATCTCTCTCTGTGCGAAATGATGAGCCGGAGAAGGCCAGCCGGCCTTATGACAAAGACCGCGACGGCTTTGTCATGGGTGAGGGTGCAGGTATCCTGGTATTGGAATCCCTGTCCCACGCACTCAGAAGGGGAGCGCAGATCTACGGAGAAGTCATCGGGTATGGAGCCAGTTCGGATGCGTATCATATGGTGGCTTCGCACCCCGAGGGAACCGGAGCCTACCTCGCGATGAAGAGCGCAGTTCGCTCGGCCGGAATTACCACAGAGGATATTGACGTGATCAGCGCACATGCCACAAGCACTCAAGTTGGGGACGCGGCAGAGGCCGTAGCGATTAAGAAGCTGCTTGGCGAAGGCGCTTTGAGGGTTCCGGTTACGGCTAATAAATCCATGCTGGGTCACATGTTCGGCGCCGCCGGGGGAGCGGAGGCGATTGCTCTTGTTCAGAGTCTGAGGGAAGGTATTATCCCGCCCACGATTAACCTCGATCAGCCGGACGAGGGCTATGATCTGGATTTCGTGCCGAACACGGCGCGTGCCGCATCCCTCCAAATCGGGTTATCGAATTCGTTCGGATTCGGTGGTCATAATGCTGTGATTGTGCTGAGGAAATATGAGCAGTGAACGGACGTTCTAACAAGCTTGGACTGAGTCTAAGTGCGCGCGGCGGCTAGTTCAGAGCCTATTTAAGTAAGAAGGTTAGCAGAAAATTAAAGTTAGAAGCTTTGGAAATTAGATTAGAGTTAGCAGAGTTGGCCGAAATTGAAGTTAACAGGCGTTAGCAGGAATATACAAGTAAAGTAAGTCTTGCGGGATTTTGTGTAAGGGAACCTCCGGACATGTTGTGAGGAGTCGGGAGTTTGCAGTAATTGAACAAGCCCCATGATGCAAGGGAGAGCATTCTGCATCATGGGGCTTGTTGTGGTTCTTCCTGCTTGGCAGGGTAGAGCGCAAGCTGTGCCACGCAGCGATAGCTTGGCCGCATGCCAGCTGCTCGGGAGAGGGCACCAGGAGCGCAGTGTATCGATCCGGGCGGTACGGCATGTGGTGCGTAGCGTGGCGGATTCAGGCGATAGCACGTAGTGCGCAGCGGTGAACGATTCCGGAGCGGTACGCAGATGTGTCGCCCGCCCGGAACCATGACATCCTGGGCAGCGTGCTGATTGCCGCTGCCCGCAGGGCCGGGACGTGCCGGACAATTACACCGGCACGTCCTTCTTGCCCCTGTGCATGGGCTTCCCGCACAGGGGGCAGGGCTTCGCGGCGAGGTGCTCATCCCTCGCCGACACCCGGGTCCAGGCGATGCAGCCTGGACCTTGGCACAGCCAGGCGGCGACGGTATGCGTCCGCCCCGCCGCCTGGCTGCGGCTGCGGGCTGCCCCCGTGCCCGCA
>NZ_LT575476.1:329307-577787 GCF_900086655.1 Paenibacillus tuaregi
CCGCCAAGGCGCCTTCGGCTGCGTCGCCGCCGAAGGCCGAGAGCAGAAAGCGGGAGACGGCCGCTTTCTTGCCGCGGTACTTCGCGGGGGAGCTTATGATCAGCTCCTCCTTGGCGCGGGTGATCGCGACGTAAGCGAGCCGCCGCTCCTCTTCAAGGGCTGCTGCGCTTTTGCCCGCTCCGCCCGCCTCAGGATAGGCGGTATCGTTCATCCGGTCGGCCTCGATGGCCGAGCTGTGCGGGAGACTGCCTTCGATGGCTCCGATCAGCATAACGACCGGGAATTCGAGTCCCTTGGAGCGATGAATGGTCATCAGGGCCACGCGGTCTCCCTGCTCCTGGGATTTGTCGGCGCTCCGCTCCCGGCTTTTCTGAATCACATCGCTAATAAAGCCAAGGAAGCTTGCCACCGTGTCGAACCGTTCTGCCGAAGCCTCCAACTCGTCCAGCATTTCCTTGATCATTTCCTTGTGCTGGGTCAGCAGCTTGCGCTCATCCGCTTCCACATAGGCGTTGTAGAATTTCTCGCGCATCATTGCGATAGCAGCTGCAGGACGCATGGAGGACAAGCTTCGGATCAGTTGAAGCCTGTCTTTGATTTTGGCGAGCTGAAAGTCCTTCAAGCCGGATAGGGTTAGCAGATGAACAAGCGGCCCTTTCTTGGCCCGCTGGGATTCCTGCTGCACAATATGGGACATGCCGCGCTCCCGATTGATGTAGAGCGTAGGCAGCACACTTTCCATGGCTGTAAAGTCCCTGCGGTTCAGCCCCAGCCTTAGATGGTCCACCAGCGGAAGAACCAGGGCGTTCTCATAGAGCAGCTGGCCATCCCCGTATTCAATGTACGGGATCTCCCGGATCATCAGCTGCTCCAGGATAGCCCGATTGTTGCTGGATGATCTGTAGAGGATGGCGTAGTCGCCGTAGGACCGTTTTCCAGTGAGAACCTCATGTTCAATCCGGTCGAGCGCATGGCGGGCTTCCTCGTCACTCGACAGCGGGCGGGTGTACACCGGGCTGCCTGCGCCGGATTTGGCGGCTCGCAGAGTTTTGCTGCGGCGCAGTTTGTTATGCCGGATTACTTCATTGCCGAGACCAACGATCCGCGCTCCCGAGCGGTAATTAATATCCAAGGTAATCACCTTGGCGGAAGGATACGTCTGTTCAAATTTTAAAATATACTCGCTGCGCGCCCCGTTGAAGGAGTAGATCGTCTGGTCGTCGTCTCCCACCACCATGAGATGGTTCTGCGGGGCGGCAATCATTTTTACCAGCTCATATTGAAGGTGGTTCGTATCCTGGAACTCATCTACCATGATATAGCGGAACCGGTCCTGCAGTGTCTTTAGCAGAGCGGGATTATTCTTGAGCATGCGATAAGCCAGGATCAGGACATCATCGAAATCCATTTTCTCGTGATCCAGCTTCCACTGTTCATATTGGAGGAGAATCCGTTTGATCTCCCGTTCGGTGACACTGTCTTCAGGTATATCCTGAATGTCGGTTAGACTCGTTTTGTAGGAGGAGAGGACGGATAACAGCGTCTCCGGCTGATAGGCGTCCTGCAGTCCCATCTCCCGCATAATCTGTTTTAATAAAATATGCTGTCTGCGCATTTCGTTCCAGATTTCCAGTTCATTTCCCTGTCTGCGGATCAATTGAAGGAAGAAGGAGTGGAAGGTTCTGGCCTGAAGCAGCCGGATATCGTGGGGGTGGATGCCCGGAAGAACCGCGATACGGTCTCTCATCTCCGCCGCAGCCTTGCTGGAGAAGGTCAGGAGCAGGATCTCCCTTGGGTCGACTCTTCTTACCGAGAGCAAATAGCCCGTCCGGCAGATAAGAACGGAGGTCTTGCCTGATCCGGCTCCGGCCAGCGTAAGCAGCGGCCCTTGAAAGTGCCGGACAGCAGAAATTTGCGGTGGATTCAGCAGAATACCGTTTGCTTCAAGCGTGCGGAAATAAGCCGCATCGGGTTCTCCTGGACCGACGATGTCACGGCTGGTCCGCTCGGCGGCGATCCGGGCTTCCGGTATGTTCCGGCGGGCCGCACCCGCGGGAAGTGTATTGTAAATGGATTCACCCATGTCATTCACCTTTATCTTTTTATTCAGCTTAAAAGCATACCTCTATTCTTCCAAACATACAATAGAAGAGGGCTGGGAAGAGAGGCGGGAAGCTAGCTGGGAAAATGGCCAGATAGAGAGTTGAAGGCGGGATTGCAGCAGCATCGGACTCTCAGTAACCTTAGTTTGCAGCAGTATTGACTTCCAGTTATCTTGGCTTGGCAGCAACACGGAATCTCTCAGTCACCGTAGCTTGAAGCAATACAGACCCTCAACCATCCCAGTTTGAAGCACTCCAGACTCTATCGTTGTAAATCTATCATAATTGGGTTAAGATGGTACCGACAACTGCATATCAAGCGGGAGCTCAAGGTTTGGGCTGAGAGGATAGGAATTCCACTATCGACCGTTATACCTGATCTGGGTAATGCCAGCGGAGGAATTGAAATGGACGAAGCTGTCCGCTTCAAGAGACCATTTATTTTATAAACACATGATTGTACCGGTACGATGCGCGTATATTCCGGCTCTGTAATGGGGCAGGATGCAGCAGCCATCCGGTGCTTCCAAGTGTGAAATAAGACCGGTCTTGTTTTGTCCATACACTCGCTTGGCCTTTCTCGGATACACAAAGAGGAGGCTTTTTTTGTTATGAGTAAAGAAACGATGCAGATTCAAACTTCTTCCCTTCCGGGCAGCCGCAAGGTATATATTGAGGGACCGCGCCCAGACATCCGTGTGCCGATGCGGGAGATTGCCCTTAGTCCAACTTCGGACAGCTATGGAAGTCATGAGAATGCACCAGTCCGTGTGTATGACACGAGCGGCCCTTATTCCGATACCGATGCGGTAACGGACATTACGAAGGGGCTGCCGCAGGGACGCCGCTCCTGGATTCTGGAACGTGGTGATGTGGAGGAGTATGAAGGACGGCAGATCAAGCCGGAGGACAACGGTTATCTGGAAAATGATCCAAGAGCCAATATGCAGCAGTTCCCTTCAAACGGACAACGTCCGCTGCGGGCAAAGCCGGGACGCAACGTCACCCAGATGCATTACGCCCGCCAAGGGATCATCACCCCGGAGATGCAGTATATCGCCATCCGCGAGAATGTCTCCGCAGAATTTGTCCGGGACGAGGTCGCTCGCGGCCGCGCCATCATTCCAAGCAATATCAATCACCCGGAGAGTGAGCCGATGATTATCGGGCGTAATTTCCTGGTGAAGATCAATGCGAACATCGGGAACTCCGCGGTGGGTTCTTCTATAAAGGAGGAAGTGGAGAAGATGACCTGGGCGACCAGGTGGGGGGCGGATACGATCATGGATCTGTCCACCGGCAAGAACATTCATACTACCCGCGAGTGGATTGTCCGTAATTCTCCTGTTCCGATCGGCACAGTACCGATCTACCAGGCGCTGGAGAAGGTGAACGGCAAGGCGGAAGACCTCTCTTGGGAGGTGTACCGGGATACCTTGATTGAGCAGGCCGAACAGGGCGTGGACTATTTCACCATTCATGCGGGTGTGCTTCTTCGCTATGTTCCGCTTACTGCCAAACGGCTGACAGGCATTGTCTCCCGTGGCGGTTCTATTATGGCGGCGTGGTGTCTGGCCCATCATGAGGAGAACTTCCTGTATACCCACTTCGAGGAAATCTGCGAAATTATGAAAGCCTATGATATCGCATTCTCCCTTGGGGACGGCTTGCGTCCGGGATGTATCGCGGATGCGAATGATGAAGCCCAGTTCGCGGAGCTGGAGACGCTTGGCGAGCTGACCCAAATCGCCTGGAAGCATGACGTGCAGGTCATGATCGAGGGGCCAGGGCATGTGCCGATGCATCAGATTAAGGAGAACATGGATAAGCAGCTGGAAATCTGTGACGAGGCCCCTTTCTATACGCTTGGACCGCTGACCACAGATATTGCCCCGGGTTATGATCATATTACTTCGGCCATCGGCGCAGCCATGATCGGATGGTTCGGCACCGCGATGCTCTGTTATGTCACGCCAAAGGAGCATCTGGGACTGCCTAATAAGGAGGATGTGCGGGAAGGCGTAATCACGTACAAAATCGCTGCCCATGCCGCCGACCTGGCCAAAGGCCATCCGGGAGCTCAAGACAGAGATAATGCGCTATCCAAAGCACGATTTGAATTCCGGTGGAGAGATCAGTTCCATCTGTCGCTTGATCCGGAGCGGGCGATGGAGTACCACGATGAGACGCTCCCCGCTGAAGGGGCCAAGACGGCGCATTTCTGCTCCATGTGTGGTCCGAAATTCTGCAGCATGCGGATCACCCAGGATATCCGCCAGTATGCGAGGGAGAATGGACTGGACAGCGAAGCAGCGATTCAGGAAGGGATGGAATTGAAGTCCAAGGAGTTTAAGGAAGCTGGAAGTGTGATCTACAAATAATAGATTTTAATGTAGTATAGTAGAGATAGAACAAGCCCGAGATAGGTTAATGAATGGTACGAGACGTAAGCGCCGGAAGCTAGTCTGCAAGGCGCTGCGTCTTAGGAATGCTGTTCATCCAGGCTCGGGCTTTATATTTTTTTGATGATGTCGAATTATGAAGTTTATTGTCGATGTTTCTACAAAAATATGGTTAAACACCCGATATAACCATTGATAGGCACTTTAGTCTGCTATAGCAATATAAGTTGAACTCAACTTATCGTCTATTAATCTATCAACAGGAAATAGGGGAGGTAGGGCGGTTGAGCAGCAATAGAATCCGCAAAATGTTGGTGGCCATGCTCTCTGTAGTCTGTATTACGAACGGGGCATGGGGGATAGGGGTTGTCCGGGTCTCAGCCCAGGCAGAGGCCTACTCTCTGCAAAATCCGGCGGAGGATGGAAGTAACAGGCAAAATTCTGCTGTTGACGATAAGTCCCGTATTTATAAAGATATCACTTCGCCTCGTCTTGGCAGCGACAGCTCAGTTATGAGCTTCCTGGACGAGAACAAGGAGCTTACTCAGCTGTCGGACCCGCAGCGCAACTTGCGGCTTCTTAGCAAGAAAAAGGATAAAGCACAGATGACCCATTTCCTGTATCAGCAGCAGGTTCAGGGCATTCCAGTGTATGGCAAGTATGTTCGCGTCCATCTGGATGAGAATCAGCAGGTTGAGGAGGTGGCCAGCCGAACAGAATCGGAGAACGAGGTAATGCCGGACGATCTGACGGCTGCCATCAGCTCCGGGCAGGCTATTGCCGCGATGAAAGGCTGGGTTGAGGACAAGGAGGGGACATCCATCAGCTGGGGAACCGGCTCGTCTGCTTCCGGGCAGATGATGCTGAATATCTCCGGGCCCTCAGCCAAGCTGATGATTTACCCGGTGAATGAGGTCTATCGCCTCGTTTATGAGGTGAACTTGATGTACCTTATCCCCCATCCGGGCAAGTGGACCGGATATGTGGATGCCAACACCGGGGAAGTCATTAACGGGTACAGCACCACCTATCAGGCAAGAAGCATGAATCCGGCCAATGAGGCGGCGGGATCAGGTGTAGGGTACAATCTGGACACGAAATCATTGAATATTTATAAAGATCCACAGAGTGGTAAGTACCAATTGTCGGATATTACCAAAATCATGTGGCAGCGGTATACCGATACGGACCGGGGGATCTTCACGACTGCATACAGTGGGACCGATGCTCAAGGCGGGATTTACTACAACAATGTAGTAAGTTCCGGTACTTCCTTCTCGGATCGGCAGGCGGTGGATGCCCATTATAACGCAGGCAAGGTTTATGATTATTATTTGAACAAGTTCGGAAGGGACAGCATTAATGGAGCGGGAGGCTCCATTACTTCCGTCGTTCACATTCCTGATCTGTGGAGCAGCTCGAACTACGGGGGGCGCTGGGATAACGCGGCCTGGTTCGGTGGTTATATGCTGTACGGCGATGGCAGCGGATCATCCCGGGGCGGCTTTGACTGCCTGTCCTGCGGTCTTGATGTAGTCGCCCACGAAATGACTCACGGAGTGACGGAGCAGACTGCGAACTTGGCCTACCAGAACCAATCTGGAGCATTGAATGAATCCTTCTCGGATCTGATGGGCGCCTTAATTGAATCCGATGTGGACAAGCAGGATACGAAGTGGTGGCTGATTGGCGAAGACCTTAGATCAGACGGCCGGGCACTGCGCAGCTTGAAGAACCCATCTGATACCGCCCTGCTGTCTCCGCAGCCGGGGAATATGAAGAATTACGTGGTGCTTCCGAATGATGACAGCCATGATAATGGCGGTGTTCATACCAACAGCGGTATTCCGAATCATGCAGGCTACTTGATGGTAGCCAATTTGGAGCCTCATCTGGGTACCGCTGGGGCTAAGGATGCGGTGGCTTCCATGGCTTACGATGTGCTGACCAATTATTTGGTGAGCAACTCGGATTTCCGGGATGCGGCCAACGGATATGAGAGTGCCGCACAGAATTATGTGAAGGCTCACCCTGAGTACCAGGCTTTGCGACAACAAATTATTCAGGCTGTGACCGGAGCGTGGAATGCCGTGGGAATTCAGACCGCCGACACGGCGGCTCCTGCTTTCGTAGCAGGTTATCCGAAGGCGGGTGTGGTAGCAGACATATCGGCCCAGGTGCTGGTGAAAGTCGATGAGGCCGCGAAGGTGTACGCCAAGGTGCAGCCGGCTTCTGGCGCCGCTCCAACGGTACAGGAGATAAGGCAGTCCGGGTCGGCGGATGCTTCCGCGAATACAGAGGTCACACTTACCTTCGGTGATCTCAAGCCGAATACAGCTTATGCGGTCTATCTTGCGGCTGTGGATACAACAGGGAATGTGAACAGCCTGCCAGAGCGGGTTGTCTTTACGACCAAGGAGCAGGTGCAGCCTTCGGATACGGCTCCGCCTGTATTTGCACCCGGTTATCCGAAGGTGGACGTGGTCACGGATACCTCCGTCCGGCTGCTGGTTAAGACGGATGAGAATGCTGCTGTTTACGCCCTGCCAGTAGCGGAGGGAGAGGCGAAACCAACGGTACAGAAGCTGCAGGAGATGACCCCGGTAACTATTGCGGGAGGCGTTGAATCCGCTCTGTATATGGACAAGCTGCTGCCGGATCAGAACTATATGATCTATCTGATCGCCAAGGATTCAGCCGGCAATGCCCAAGCTGTTGTAACCGGAGTGCCGGTTCACACCGTACCTTCCTACACGGGCGCACCTGTGCTGTCGGTTCTTCAGCCTGTGATTGAAGAGGACCTGACCAATGAGGGGACCGTGTCCAAGACGGAGTCCGTATATGTGGACCACGGAACCTTTGTGCAGGATATGACCGGGGGAGTGGTGCTGGAGGGGCTGCCGGCAGGACTTGGCTATGAGGTCATGCGCAGCAGTGACCAGCTGCTCTTGATCCGGTTCACCGGCACAGCCGCAAGCCATACGAATGCTGATGATGCGGTCGTTACGATTAAGATTAAGGCCGGATATATTGCCGGTGTTGATAAAGATCTAACAGCGGGGACCTTCCTTCTGGACTTTAATGATCCGGTTCAGGCTCCGGGGAACTCCTCTGGGGGAGGTTCCACAGGGGGGACGGCCCCGGATAATGGTAGCGGCTCCTCTGGCGGATCTTCCGGTGGTGGCAGCTCTGGCAGCTCCGGCAGCGGAGACGGATCTTCAGGAGGCAGCGGCTCAGGAGGCACTTCAGGAGACACTTCAGGCGGCAGCAGCCCGGGCGGCTCCTACGGTGGAAGCACCGGGGGGACTGACAGCGGCAGCCCAGGCAGCGGCTCAGCCGGTGGAGGTGGCGCCTCAGGGGGAGGGGGCAGCAGCTCTGGCGGAGCAGGTGGTGGCGGCGGTGTTCCTGCGCCGACCCCTCCGGCAGTACCTGAGACCCCAGATTCCCCTGAGGGAACAGGCACGTTTAACAGTACCGCAGCAGGCTTCGAATACGTGCCGGCCACTGGTGAAGTGAAGACCAGCCAGGTGAATGGGCACCAGCAGGCAGTGGTGGATGTGAGTGCAGATACGGCAAGCCGCGCGGTCAGCCGGATGTCTTCCGGGGCCGCTGTCTGGCAGGTCCGTCTGAACGATAGCGCGGACACCTGGAAGATCACCTATCCGGCGGATGTGCTCCATCAGGCGGCGGGGCTGGCTGGGGCTGTAGCCGAGCTGATTACTCCTGTCGGAAGCTTCGACCTGCCGTTATCGGTTCTTAACCAGAGTGCAGTTAAGGAACGGACTGGCAGCTCTGGAGCCGGCTGGCGGGTGGAAGTGACGATTAGCCAGGCCGATGCTTCCCAGAGCTCGCTATGGAACGCGGCAGTCTCCCGAGCGGCTGCAGGGAACCTGATCCGCCCGGTTGAATACGAGGTAGCGTTGACGAACGAGGTGCAGAAATTTGTCCTGCAGGACTTCGGACGTGAGTATGCCTCCCGTACGATTGATCTGCCAGCGGGAACAAATGTGCAGCGATGGTCTGCCGTAACACTGGATGCGGACGGACAGCTTGTGTTTGTGCCAGCTGTTCTGATGAAGAACAGTGAGGGGTATTCTGTACGGATTCTAACAACCCATGCAAGTCTATATGGGATAGTATCAAGCGGGAAATCCTTCAACGATCTGACCGGACACTGGGCACGCAGTGACATTGAACTGCTGGCTTCGAAATTGCTGGTCAAAGGGACTACCGCAGAGAAATTCGCCCCGAACCAGCGGATTACCCGTGCCGAATTCGCCGCATTGCTGGTCCGGTCTCTGGGACTGCCGCTGGATAGAATGAGTTCAAGCTTCCGCGACGTGAAGACCGGCGTCTGGTACACCGCTCCGATTGAAGCGGCATACCAGTCAGGGCTGATTAAAGGCACAGGGGGCGGTTTGTTCCAGCCGAACGCGGCGGTAACCCGTGAAGAAATGGCGGCGATGCTGAGCTCGGCTATGAACCTGCTCAATAAACAGGCTCCGGCTGGCGGGAATGGAATCAACGTATTCAAGGACAAGGGCTCCGTATCTGCCTGGGCGGTTTCTTCTGTGGATTCCGCTGCAAAGGCCGGGCTGCTTCAAGGCAGCGGAGGACTGTTTAGACCGGGTGCACCGTCCACCCGGGCAGAGGCTTCCGTGGTGCTTAAGCGGCTGCTGGTATTTGAACAGCTGATGAATTGAGATAGAGAGAATTTATTAAGGCCGCGCCTGGTCATCAACAGGCGCGGCCTTTTTGCCTGGATAGGCAGTAATGCTGCAACATAGATTGACATAAATTAGACAAGATAATAAAATGCCTATTAATAAACAAACGAAATGAGTTGATGTTCGTGGTTGATTCGGAATTGATCTGGAATGCTACCTTGGCGGAGCTGGAGCGGGGTTACATGGAGAAGGAGGACCATTTCGTATGTATCTGCTGCGGACGCTGCTTTGAGAAGGGAATTATTTATCCGGAGGATGATGTTCTCTATGAGTCGGAGAAATATGTCCGCGTACATATCAGGAAGAAGCATGGCTCCCCCTTTGAATATCTGATTGGCTTGGACAAGAGCTACACGGGCTTATCCGGGATTCAGAGCAACCTGCTGAAGCTGTTCTATCAGGGGAAGAGTGACAAGGAAGTGCAGCAGGAACTCGGCATTGGCAGCACCTCCACCGTTCGCAATCACCGTTTCGTGCTTAAGGAGAAGGAACGGCAGGCCAAAGTATTCCTCGCGGTGATGGAGCTGCTGCGGACAAGGGATAAGCATGCTCCCGCCCCGCTTAAGATTCAGACCGGCAGCAGCAAGGATGACCGATACCGGATTACGGAGACCGAACGGGACAAGGTGCTGGACAAATATTTCCCACAGGGTACGGATGGCCCTTTGAAGAGCTTCTCCATGCGTGAGAAGCAGAAGCTGATTATTCTTAACGAGCTGTCCAAGCGGTTCGAGCCGGGGAGAAGATACAGTGAGAAGGAAGTCAACGGGATTCTGGAGACGGCTTTTGAGGACTATGCGAAGCTGCGCCGTTATTTGATTGAGTATGGGTTTATGAACAGATTGCCGGATGGAAGCGAGTATTGGCTCGCCGGTCCGGCCTCGGAACAGGGGGAGAATGGAATGGATCGTAAGCAAGAGCTCAAGATGCTCGCCAAGGAAATCAAGATCGAAGCGGGAGTATACCAAATCAGGAACAAGAAGAACGGCAAAATCTACTTGGACAGCACGCCCAATTTGAAGACAGTCAACGGTCAGGAGTTTTCCTTAAATATGGGTTCTCATATGTGCAAAGAGCTTCAGAAGGAATGGACGGAGATGGGTAAGGAGAACTTCGTGATCGAGGTGCTTGAGACTGTGAAGGAGAAAGAGGGCGTCCGGCTGGATATGAAGGACACGCTTAAGAAAATGAAAGAGAAGTGGATGAACGAACTTCAGCCTTATGGGGAGAAGGGTTATATGAAGTAATTGGTTCTATAATTTAAGGGGGAAGGAACTAACGGATATACACCTGTGTGGTGTTAACTAAGAAAGCGGCATACTAATAGGAACAGAACAGCCGCTGACACAGTCCTTTTGGAAATTGTCCTCAAGAGAAGGGGATATCCTTACCTCAGTACAAAGCCACCCATTCCACTTTTTTGGCGGGGGGAATGTTTGATCAAGTCATTGCGGGGCTTGACTTAAATTAGTCGAAAGTTTTGGGATTTATTTGTTATATTTTGGATTTTGCTGAGAAAGTGTGTATATTATATGTAACATAACAGACTGTGATATTTTATGAGATTTAGAAGTGCTGCCTTTTATGGATCAGTTCATTAAAAGGGGATATAACCCAAAATCAGTTATATCGCTTGTGCTGGGCATACTCTCTCTAGTCATCCCATTTTTCGGTTTGCTATTAGGAATGGTTGCAGTGGTCGTTGCTAATTCAGTACTTAGAAACAATAATGCTGGATATGGCGCGGACAATGGATTAGCTATGGCAGGAAAAATCTGTGGTGTTCTAACAACTTTATTTTATGCTTTATTACTTTTGTACTATGTACTATATTTCTAATCACTTCTCCTACCTGTAACTACATAATTTAGATAACATCAGACCTCATATCCCAAAGACGCTTTCAAGCACGTTTCGTAGTATTGAAAGCGTCTTGGCGTACCTATGAATAGTTCATCCGCTAGTACCCTTTGAATAACCTCATATACTTATATATTAATACTCTTAAAATTGCGCACTATATAGAATGAACTTTAGACTTAACCGATCTCAGCGGAGAGGCCGAGTGATTCTGAAGAAGCGGAGCGTCCGCCTTTGTCTTCGAAATGCCCCAGTGGATATCTAGTTCAAGCATTTCGGAGACAACAGCGGTCGTAAGAACACTCGGCATCGCAGCGCCCCGAATAGGGTAACTTTCATTACAGGCTAATTTGTGGCTGACTGAATAAGGGATTTAATGTATGATAAGGTAATTAATGAGTATAGATGGAAGGGGCTTGGGGGAAGCCGGATGAGGATTATTTATATTCTTATGTTTCTGTCGTTGTGGACGCTGGGTATCATTATTCTTGCGTCCCGAACAAGGAGCAATGTCTGGGTCGGGCTCACGGTCCTGCTAGGGGGATCGGCGAGCTTTGCCTTTTCCATGCATCTGTCGATTATGCCCTTCATTCAGGGCGCGGCATGGCTGCATCCCGTCCTCAATGTGATTCTGTATGGGTCGACAGTGGTAGCCATGCATATTTATTTTTATCTGGTTCCCTATGTATTCTTCATGGGCGGTCTCTGGTTGAATGAAGGTTTGTCTTACCGGATCAAACTCATCTGCTCCCTCGTGCTGCTCCCCGGTCCCTTCATCATGATCTTCAACCATCTTGCCACCGAGCCTTGGAACGCCTTCAATCTAGCCTGGTTCAGATGGTGGGATGGCATGTATGTCCTGCTGGGCTGCATTGGATATTATGCGGCTTATTTCTTGGAAACGAACCCCGAGCGTAGGCGGAGTCTGAAGCGGGCCATGCTTATATTCCCTACCGTAATGGTGTGGGCCTTTACTTCGGACTATGTGAATTTTGATAACCTAAAGCTGGGTATGTGGTCTTTTCATCTAGAGAGCAATGGGATGTGGCAGGCGAATTTCATAGCTATTCTGGGGACAGTCGGGTTGATTCTCACTTACTCGATCCGCAACGGCTTTCTTGGCATTAAGCTAAGGATTGAACGCCAGCGGCTGGATCACTCGATACGGACCCTGACGATGGGGGTATCCATACTCAATCACTCGATCAAGAATGAGATACAGAAGATTGACTATTTGGCGGAGAAATGCAGCTCGCTTATCCGGTCAGGACAGTCCTCCCGGGCAGCGGGCACGATTGAACAGGTACATACGTTAACCAGACATCTGCTTCATATGGTGAACCGGATCAAAGAGAAGGCCGAGGATGTAGTTCTGGATGAGGAAGCACATGATATCGGGCAGCTGATGGAGTCGGTGCTTGATTCGGCCAAGACGTTAACGGAGAACAGGCCGGTTCAATTGTCAGCCCGGATTGAAGCGGAAGGAACCTTGGTATGTGATGCGGTTCATATCCGGGAGACCCTCTCTAATCTGATCCGTAATTCTCTGGATGCCCTTCCGGAGAGCGGAGGGGAAATAGTCCTTAGAACGGTTGCGGGAAGGAGGGAATTTAGGATTGAGGTTAGGGACAATGGTGCGGGTATTCCTAAAGAGCACTTGAGCAAGATCTTTGAACCCTTCTTTACCACCAAAAAGAATGCGCTTAACTACGGTTTGGGCCTATCCTACTGTTCCAGTGTGATGTCCAAACACGGGGGCAAAATGCTCGCGAGCGTTAATGAATACGGACCTGGAGTTACACTATCGCTGCACTTCCCCGGATTCAAATACAGACCTTTGGCCAGAGAAGTAAGACACTCCCGGGATGCTAGCCATCTGGATCATCCGCATCCATCTTAAAGTGAGTCAGCTTATTCTTGATGCTGCGCAATTGCGATTTGATCGTATTCGTTGATTTGTGCAGCTGTTCCGAGATCTGGCGCTTGCTCAGCCCGCTCCGGCGGAGGTCGAACACCTCGCGTTCCGAGGACGTCAGCTCCATGAGCTGAACCTCACTGCGCATAATGCGGGCAGCATCCGAATGGATCGCCGCGCGTCCGAGGTGGGCTTCACGTATAGCGTGCAGCATATCCTGCAGACTGGATTTGTTAATATAGTTCAGTGCGCCGAGTCTGAAGGACTTCATGACAACCTCGGCATCGGTAATTGACGTAAGCATGATGATCTTCACCTGGTCCTTGCCAGGCATCCGCAGAATTTGCTCCACGGCCTCGAGGCCATCCAGATTATTCTCGCTCAAATTAATATCCATCAGGATAATGTCAATATCCAGCCTGGAAGCCATTTCGATGGCTTCTTTTTTTGTTGCGGCTATCGCCGCAACCTCAATGTCGGGCTCGTCTGCCAAGTCGGCACTGATATTCTCCCTCCAGAATGGGTCGTCATCCACAAGCATAATCCGGATTACACTCACTCCACAATCCTCCCAGCCGTTCTCTACCAGATACTTACAAGTACATTCAGTATATCAATCCTCTGGGTCTTGCGATAGGGTGAAATGTTTTCACCCTTGGTGAAAAAAGTTCATCCTCCCCGGATCGCTTGAGCCGGCTCTATAATTCGTATTGCAGCTGCGGCAGCCGCGGTGGCATGAAGGTTGAAAGGGGGGGAGCCTAAGCCTAGGCCGCCTGAGTTAATCAGGGTGGCTAACAGGGATAAGTAAACGAAGGGGATGAAAGATCATGTCACTTGCCGAAGAGATTACCGGTATTGCGGAGGTTATTAAAGCCAAATTCCCGGATGCGGTGGTTCACTCCTATCAGGAGCCTGTGCCTGCCGAGCGGAAAAAAGGCCAGTTCGTCATCATGCTGAAGCAGGATATCCGCCGGGGCGAGAGCTTGTCCCAGACCTGGGTACAGCGACAGTATACGGTCGTTCATTATGGGGAGAACGCACGGCAAGCGGTAGTTGGCATGGACACGTTAAGCCGGTACGTGATGAACGAGCAGGTGTCTATTCCCGCTGCTGGTTCAGCAGGGAAAGCAATTAAGGCGGAATCTTTCACTTATGACAGCGCGGAAGAGCAGGAGAACGGCCTTGTCCGCTGCAGCGCGGTGCTTCAAATCCAGTACCGGGAGCCGGTGGCTGTGGAGACATTTACGAAGTTGAAGCGTGTGGAAGTCAGAATGCACAACAATTTGAAAGGTGGTCATTAATATGGGTGGAACATGGGATCCGATTACTCTGCCAGTCCGGCCGGGTCTTTATATTAATTTCGTGGAGGCCGCTGCGGCCCAGATCAAGGGAGGGGCCAGAGGCACCGTTGCGCTGCCGCTGTTCCAATATGGCACGGCTGAAGCAGGCAAGTTTTATACGATTGAGAAAGAGGTTGAGGCGGTAGAGAAGTTTGGGATCGCCAATGTGGCTCCTATTCGTCTTATTCTGCAAGGTGGAGCCAAAGAGGTGCTGGTCTACACAGTGCCCGCCGCACCAGCCAAGGCCAAGAGCGATGCAGAGGTGTATCTTGCGCTGAGAGATGCGTTTGAATCCCGCAACTTTAATGTATTTGTATTCCCGGGAGAGCTCTCGGCGGAGGAGCAGGACAACACTCGCAACTGGTGCATCCGCAATCGGGGGGAAGGTAAACACTTCCTCACCATCTTTGGTGGAACCGCAGCAGATGATCTGAATCCAGAGCTTGGGAACGCCCGGACAGACCGGCTTGCTGATGATTATGTGGTGAATTTGATTACTGGCGCCAGCATCAACGGCGAGCTGTACAGCTCTTCCCAATATGCACCGTATATTGCGGGCTTAATTGCCGGTACAGGAATTAATAAGTCGATCACGTATACTCCAGTACGCGCCACGGATGTGGTCAAGCGGCTGAAGAACAGTGAAGTGACCACAGCTCTTAAGAAAGGCTCACTGGTGCTTGTTCATGACGGGGAAAAGGTAAAGGTAGAGCAGGGGCTCGTTACCAGCAAGAAGAAAATTCGCGCCATCCGCGCACGGCAGGCGGTAGCAACTGATATTCCTAAGACGGCTGCGGACTCCTACATAGGCAAGCTGGATAACAATGCGGACGGTCAGGCTGCCCTAATTGCTGCCGTCAAGGCTTATCTGGAGCGTCTTGAGCTGAACAATGTGCTTACCGATATCGTGGTGGGACTTGACCCGGACCGCAAATCGGAAGGGGATAGCGTATTCCTGCTAATCAGCTTTACAGAGATTGACAGCATGGAACGGATTTTCCTGACGGTGAAGGTTTAGGAGCAGGAAGAGGAGCAGGAGACAGGAATAGGACCAGGAGCAGTCTATATAAATGAACTTTAGAATTAACCGATCTCAGCGGAGAGGCCGAGTGATTCTGAAGAAGCGGAGCGTCCGCCTTTGTCTCCGAAATGCCCTAGTGGATATCTAGTTCAAGCATTTCGGAGACAACAGCGGTCGTAAGAACACTCGGCATCGCAGCGCCGCATAAGGGCAACCTTCATAAGTTCATTTTATATAGCCGGAAATCAGGATTTGATCATATTCAGAACACTATTTAGGAGGGATTTATTTTGCTGGATGCAACCCGTGTAATTAATGGAACTTATGGATACGTGTATCACAACGGGCAGTGGCTGACCAATATCAAAACAGCCGAGGCGAATGTGGAAATCACAAAGGAGGAAATTAAACGTTCGGGTACCCGCTGGACCGCACACAAGGTTACGGGTCTAAACGGAACCGGAACGATCTCCGGTTACAAGGTGACGTCAGAGTTTGTGGAGCTGATCGGCCAGGTTGCCGATGACTCTAAGGGAACGTTTATTACTGAATTGATTCTGAAGCTGGAGGACCCGGAGTCTTATGGGGCTTATCGTGTCCGTCTTAAAGGGGTTATGTTCGACAAAATCCCGCTCGTTCACTTCGAAGTGGGCTCGCTGGTGGAAGAGGAGCTTCCGTTCAACTTCACCGGTTATGAACTGTTGGATGTTATTCATCCGGAATAGGCTGGCTTAACCGGCAGCCGGGCTTAGCAGACACCCCGGGTGCGGCTCTACAGGAGAGGTGCCGATCCGCCTTCTTGGTGTGTTGAGGCACCTCACCTGATCTGGCCCCGCCTAGGAACAAATAATCTATATAGAGGAGATGTAATTATGGCTCTTGCAGAAAACAGACAGAGCAGCGTGCTTCATGCCCTGCTAAGTATTGATAGCAAGCCGCAAAAGGATGTTCACATGAAGCGGCTTGGTGTGGATTTTCAAATTCAGGCGCTTGATGGAAAGACGATCAACCGGATTCAGGAGCAGTGCACCCATTATACAGGCAAAGGACAGAAGCGGGAGAAGGTGCTGGATGAAGAGCAGTTCGGCGCGCTGGTGATCCAGAAAGCCTGTCTGATTCCAGACTGGTCGGCCAAGGAGCTCATCGACAAGTACGGCACTCCGACTGAGGCGATTTTGGGCCTTCTGCTGGCGGGCGAAGTTGCGAAGCTGTCCACAGAGATTCTGGAGATCAGCGGCTTCGACAGCGACGACGATGAAATAAAAAACTGATCAAGGCGGGCGGCGAAGCCTTCCTCTTGCATTTGATCTTCCAGCGGCATCATATTCCGCCGGATGAAGTGTACAACAAGGAAGAAGGGGTCAAACGCTTCATGTACGCGTCGATGCTGCTTCAGCTGGAGGAGGAAGAGAAAGCGCAGAAGAGGGAAGAGCGGCTGGCCGCCCGCAGAAGAGGCGGATAAGCCGGATTGGCGGGAGGTGAAGATGCTTGAGCAATAATTTATCTAGTGCGGAGAAGCTGAGAACGCTGCTTGCGAAGATCACGGAAATGACAAACAATCTTTCAAAGCCGGGCGTGTACAGCAAGATCAGTGAGGGCTGGCAGAAGGCAGCGAAAGGCCCCGCTCTGGCCGCCGCCATGCAAATAGAGATGGTCCGCGGCGGGAAGCAGGCCGTTAAGAAGGCCTATGCCATCCGGGCCGAAGCCGCGAAGCAAGAGGCGGCGAAGGCAGCCAGGGCGGCAGCGGAACAGGCCGAAGCGATTGAAGCGGCTTCGATGAAGGCGGCGATCGCCGCGGCTGCATCGGGGAAGGGCCGCAAGGCTAAGCGCAAGCTGGAGCGGCTGCAGGCCATGCAGGAGGCGCGGGAGAAAGCCAGCGCCGCGGCCAAGGCAGCGCAAGCTGCAGCTGCGGCCCAGTCTGCGGCTCCGGCGGTAGCCCCGGAGAAGAAGGGGCTGATGGAGCGGATCAAGGGCCGGTTTAGCAAGAAGGAGCCGCTGAGCATTCGCGACCGGATTAAGACGAAGTTCGATAATCCGCCGGGTGCCCTGAAGCGTGGATATCAGAAACTGCGCAAGCCTCTTGGTAATGATCCGTTCCATGTTATGGCAGAGAAGAATAAAGGTGCCTTCTCCGCCGTAACCGGAACGGCAAGCAGCCTGTTCACACTGGTCAAGGACCAATCAATTGAAGCTGCCAAGAAGTACAGCGAGGCCTTTGGTGTGCTGCGTTCATCTTCAGGTGCTGCGTCGATGGATATGGATGCTCTGGTGGGCTCATTTAAAACGGTAGGCGGCCAGGTTCCGCAGAGCCTGACCGAGGTAGGCAAGGCGATGGGCATTCTGAACCGGGATGCCGGATTGACCGGCAAGAAGCTGGAGGGCATGACCAAGACGCTTCTGGATGCGTCGCGGCTTACCGGAACAGACAGCGCAGCCGCTGCAGAGTCGGCGGCCAAAGCGATGAGTGTATGGGGCATTGCGACGGATGACAGCAAGATGATGATGGAGAAGTTTTTTGCGGCGAGCCGGGCCGGTGACACCTCCATGGGGGATCTGATGAAGAAAATGGGTAAGTCCAGTGAGCCGCTGAAGCAGATGGGGGTGGGCTTCGACCAATCCATGGTACTTATGGCCAAATGGCAAAGCCAGGGGCTTACCCCGATCGAGGATGCCCTGAAGAAGGGGCTGCCTGCAGGCGGCATCTCGGCAGTAGCGGATAAAATACGCACCGCAGCTACAGAGACGGAAGCCGCCCGGATTGCCACGGAAACCTTTGGCGCCTCGGTTAGCGGAGACTTGGTGACTGCATTGCGCGGAGGCCAGGTGGAGTTCAAGGGCATCATGGATGCCATGAACGCGTCAGACGGCGGCATTCAGAAGCACGCCAGCTCGGTGGAGAGCTTCGGCGACCGGTTCGCCACGCTGCAGAACCGGATTACCCTGGCGCTGGCCCCGCTTGGCGAGGCGCTGATGCCATTCGGGGAAGCGATGGTCAGCGTGATTGAGTTCATTACGAATCAGGCGGATATCTTGGTGCCGGCTATTACTGGCATGGCTGCTGTGATCCTCGGCCTGTTGGCACCAGCCTTATGGGCGTCGGCGGTGGCGGGCTGGGCTGCGGTTGCCCCGTTCCTGCCAATTATCGCTGTAATAGCACTGGTCGGCGTAGCGATTGCGGGTCTGGCGTATCTGTTCAAATATCACATGCAGGGAATTCTGAATCTGGTGGAGTCCGTATCTACAGCAGTATCCTCGTTCTTTGGCAAATTCTTTGGGGAAGACAAAAGCGTGACGGCCACCATGAATGTCAAGCAGGGTGTCGCAGGGCAAGCGACCTCAGGCAGCGCGCCGCTCCAGAGCAATTACCACGGTCTCGACTATGTCCCTTATGACGGTATGCAAGCTCGGCTTCATAAAGGTGAGCGCATTATGACGGCTAGTGAGAACCGGGAGTACTCGGCTGCCTCCGGGGCAGGTGGTGGGGCCATCTCCATCACGGGCAACACATTTAACGTCCGGCAGGACTCGGATATTGATGCCATTGCCAGAGCCCTTGCCCGTGAAATTAAAAGTGCAGGAGGGCTGATGGCCTGATGGCGTCTCTAGAATTTTGGCTGTCCACGCTGGATATGGAGGAGCGGCTATGGCTGCCTGTGAATCCGGAGCAGATCTCGGTGAAGAGCTCGCATGGATACGAGGATGTGAAGGTGACCCAGTTAGGTGAATATACGGTCATCGGAGACCCGGAATTGAAGGTGTACTCCTTCTCCTCTTTCTTCCCACGCGATTATCATCCCGGCTACTGCGAATACGAAGATTTACAAGCCCCCTGGAAAACGGTAGAGCTGATCGAAGGCTGGATAGCGGCACGCCGTCCCATCCGGCTGAGCATCACGGGAGCGGAGATCAAGAAGCAGGTGACGATCCGGTCGTTCCAGTATAGTGAGCGGGCGGGGAGCCCGGGGGATGTGTATTACGATCTGGAGCTGAAGCAGTATGAGGAGGTTCAGTTCCGCCAGATTGAGAATACGGATCATGGTGCAGCGGTTGTTGTTGATCGGGACGTGAGACCTGACTCGCGCGTCCCGCCGAAGGCTTATGTGGTTATACCGGGGGATACGCTGTGGAAAATCTCTCAGCGTACACTTGGAAAGGGTGACCGCTGGAATGAGATCTACAATCTGAACCGGCAGACCATTGGGAAGAATCCGAATTCGATCTATCCCGGACAGAAGCTGGTGATTCCTTCATGAGCTGGAGTGTCGCTTATATCGAAGGCGGGGTACAGACGTTTCTCGATCCGATTGTGAAGTCGGTTAAGTGGTCTGGGGACAATAAGCAGGCTTCCCGGAAGCTGGTGGTGGAGATGTCCAATACCGCGGATATGCGCAGCCGTCTTCAAAGGCCCCAGAAGGGAAACGAGCTGAGGCTGATTTTGAATGAGAAGAAGGAGCTGTTCCGGGGTGTTATTTTCTCCGACCAGATTGATGCGCAGGGGCAGATGTCACTGACGGCGTATGACGAGAACATTTATTTGACGAAGAACAAGGACACCCGGATTTTTCGCGGGATGACAGCGTCTGCCGTGGTGAATAAGCTGTGTGGTGATTTCTCGATAGACACAGGGGAGATTAAGGATACCGGATTTGTCATTCCAAAGCTGGTGTTTCGGGACAAAACCTTGTTCGAAATGATGATCATGGCAATTAACGAGACCCGCAAACAGACAGGGGAGCAGTTCTATCTGACTTCCCGCAAAGGCAAGCTTCATCTTCTCCCCCGCAAGGAGCAGGAGGTAAAGTGGGTGCTTGAGAACGGGGTTAACATTCTGGGTGTCAGCTACTCCCAATCGATTGAGGAAATGAAGACCCAGATCAAGGTGGTTGGTGGCGACAGCAAGAAGAAGGAGCTGACAGCAAGTGCGATGGATGCCGGGCTGATTCAGCGCTTCGGCATCATGCAGCATCTGGAGAAGCCGGACCAGAGCATGACGAAATCCCAGATGGAGCAGCGGGCCAAGCAGCTTCTGGAGGATATGGGCACCATTGACGATGAGGCCCATGTTGAATGCCTGGGCATTGATGAGGTGGTATCCGGCTCTGCGGTGTACGTTAAGGAGTCGATGACAGGGATTCTGGGTGGGTACTATGTGTCCTCCGACGACCACTCTTTTGAGGGCGGGGTCCACAAAATGTCGCTGACGCTGTCGGCCACCGACGAGCTGCCGAAGATGGAATACAAGGAGTCTAAGGAGGTCTAGCCCATGGAGAGAATTGAAGGTTCAGGAGCAAGTCAGCTTGTTCAGTTAATCCGGGCGATCGGATATAACTCGGACGTCTCCATTGAGCTGGCAACAGTCACAAATGCTCCTCCTGAACTCAGGATTAAAGTGGATCATATGAACGTGGAATTGGAAAAGGATGACCTGATCGTTGCACAGTCACTGACGAAGCACAAGCGGACGGTCAATTTGAAGAGCAGTGGAGGCATGAAGCTCTCCGCAAGCAGTCCGCCCCTGCCAGCTCCGCCTACAGGTCTGAAGGTGGGCGTTACGATGGCTCAGATGCCGCCGGGTCCGCATGATCATCTCTTGTCCTTCACCAGTCTCGAATTGAAGGATGCGGATCAGACGGTGGAGGGAGCGGAGCTTGAATTCATAGACGAACTCAAGAAGGACGACCGGGTGGTGGTTGCAGGAATTCAGCAGGGGCAGACCTATATTATTTTGGACCGGGTGGTGATGTACTGATGGCATTGTCTCCGCTAAGAAAGCAAGAGGAGCGGTTTGTTCTTGTTCAACCGGAGCCGCGGTCTTCACGGACCTATGCCCTGGATTTCGATTCCGGAGAATTCACCGGGCATATGATTGACGGCATGGAAGCATTAAGACAATTCATCCGCAAGGCGATTATCACGGCCCGTTACCGCTATCTCATCTATAACGGCCAATACGGCTGCGAGCTCGATAGTCTGCTGGGACAGGACATATCCCAAGAACTGCTGAAGAGCGAAATTACCAGGGTGATTACAGAAGCCTTGATTTATGATGAGCGGATTGAGGCGGTAAGCCGCTTCCAGATCGTCCGCAAGGCGGATGAGCTGTATGTATCCTTTCAGGTGCAGACCCGTGATGGAATCATTGAACAGGAGGTGACAATCTAGCCGTGTATGAGAAAGAAACCAAGGATGTAATTCTGGATCGGATGCTCGCCCAGATTCCGGACGATATTGATAAGCGCCAGGGAGCAATCACCTATGATCTGCTCTCACCGGCAGCCATCGAGATGGCTCACGCTTACATAGAATTGGATAATGTTCTCCGTTTCGGCTTCGCCAGTCCGCAGCAGCCTTCAGAGTATCTTGAACGAAGGGCTGCGGAGCTTGGGCTTACCCGGAGACCAAGTGTCAAAGCACAAGGGACTCTGGAGTTCAGCGGGGATGATAATATTGTGATTCCTGCGGGAACGGCCGTTTCTACAGATGAAGAGCAAGCGGTTCTGTTCGTGACGACAAAGGCCGGTACAATGAAGTCTGGCAAGCTGCAGGTCCCTGCGGAGGCGGTTCTCGGCGGAAGCCGGGGCAATGTGGCTGCCCGTCAGATTAAGCTTGTACTTGGTAATCTGAGCGGAATTGTTGAGGTGACGAATAAGGAAGCCTTTGTGAACGGGGCAGATCTGGAGTCCGATGAGTCGCTGCTGGGCCGGTATCTGGATCGGGTGCGGAGACCCGCTACCAGTGGAAATGTCTGGCACTACAGACAGTGGGCACTTGAGGTGCCAGGAGTTGGCGATGTAAGGGTGTTTCCGGTGTGGAAAGGCAATGGGACCGTAAAGCTTGCCCTGCTGTCGGATGATAAGCGGGCACCGATTCCTGATATTGTGGAGAAGGTTCGGGTTGCGGTTGAGGAACGCAGGCCGGTAGGGGCCAAGGTTACCGTAAGTCCGGCGGAAGAAGTCAAAATTGAGGTTGCCGCCAGTCTTACCTTGCTGAGCGGCGCGTCGCTTGAGGAGGTCAAGATAAGGTTTGCGAAGGAGCTGACCGAATACTTGGCGGACTTGGCCTTCCGGGAGTCTATCATACGCCACAAGCGTGTGCTGGGACTGCTTTTGAATATCGAGTCTGTGATTGACTTTGATAGTCTGACCCTAAACGGAGTGGAAGGCAATCTGCAAATTGAGGATGACCATGTGGCTGTGCCCGGGGCGGTGAAATTCATTGTTACGTGAGATGCCGAGGGAGATTAAGCAGGATATGCAGGATTACCTGCCCAAGTATTATGCCGATTCCAAGATCGTCCAGCATCTGCTTGTGCAGGAGTCGGATGAGATCATGGAGTACCACAAGAAGGTACGGGATCTGCTTAACCAGTTCTTTGTGGAGACCGCGACATGGGGATTGTCCAGATGGGAGGCCATCTGTGGAATTCCTGTGTTGGAGAGCAAGCCTGAGGATCAGCGGCGTTCATTAATTAAGTCGAAGCTGCGCGGTTCCGGTACGGTTACCGTGCCTGTAATCAAGTCTGTGGTCGATTCATTTGAGAACGGGCAGATTGATGTGCAGGAGAATTTTGAAAAATATGAAGTTGTCATTACGTTCATCGGCACAAGAGGAATTCCGGCCAATCTGGACGATGTGAAAGCGGCGGTCCGGGAGATCGTACCCGCTCATTTGGGAATTAATTATCAATTCACCTATCTCCGGTGGGAAGAGCTGGATGAAGCCAAGCTGACTTGGGAGCAGCTTGAGGCGATGAACAAGAACTGGAACCAATTGGAGGTCTGGAAGCCTAAGAAGGGAGTGTGAAATGATGGGTAAACTGCCAAGTGGACTTAAGACGTTTGAGGCAACAGATACAGTTAGACGCATTGCACAAAATGAGAATATTGAAGCCACGGATGCCCTGTTCAGCGATACCAAGGGCCATCGCCATACCGGTAAGCCGGGCGACGCGCCCCAGATCGGCAAGGAGGGGCTGGCCGCCGGGGCGGTTACCAGTGACAAGGTAGCTGCGGGTGCAATCCTAAGTGACAAAATCGCGAAGAACTCCATTGAACGCCAGCATCTGCGTTCGGGAGGACTGAGCTCTAATATAGCCAAGTACAAATCCGTGACGATCACCGGAGGGGAGCTTAGTGGGGTGCCCACGACGCCTTATACCTTTCAGTGGGGGAGCAAGGGGGACAATCACCTGTGGTCGATCCCCAAAGAGGCCGCTCTGCCCCAGTCTATTACCATCTCACTGGGGAAGCTGCACAACCAGGTGGAGGGCATGTCCTTCGGCTCTTGGGTCGGCTCGGATATAAGCACCCTGCCTAAGGGCTTTAATATCGAAGTCAGCGCGGACGGGAATACATGGACACAGGTCTATACATTCAGCGGAGGAATGTATGAGCCGTTCAGCTTCATCCCGTTCACTAAAGCGATGGACGCAACCTATGTGAAGCTGACGGTCACCGCGCATGGAAGCTCGGCGAGGACGGTGCTGTCCTGCCTGTCCGTCTACAGCAGATTTCATGGCAGCGCTGGAGAAGACGCGCTCGAAGATATTCGGCCTTGGGGCGTGAATGCCCGCCTGCAGGGACTGAGCATTATAGCGGAGGGAAACGTAATCGACAACGGAAGCGGAGTGCTCACGCTGGAGAAGGAGATTATCGTCATGAACGGGCCGGCGGGGACTTATTTCCGCGTCAAGGCGGGCACCTATGCGATTCCGGATTGGGGGTACCTCTATGTGGATATTCCTTATGAGCATGCCATTACCGTCCAGCCATCGGTAGGACAGTGGAAGGAAGGGCTGCGCAGCTACGATAGCAAGGACCGGCTGGTGCTGGCCCAGCGTAACGGGAACAAGACCATTTACTTGAACGCCTCAGTGCAGTCCAGACTATCCGGGGATAGTCCACAGGCGGAGAAGGTGAACGGCATCTCCTTAAGATCAGATAAGGGAAACCTTCAATTTAACGATGGATCGGGGTGGAGAGGTGTGGGAATCAAAAAAGTACAGCGAGGTACTGGATTTTTACGCAGGGACCGAAGCATACCTGATGATACTAATTACAGGGAAATTATTATAGATCCTGTTGATGTCAGTAAAGCTTTTATTAATGTGCATTTTACTGGATTCCAGTCCCGGACTGAGCTGGGAAGCAACCGGTTAGAATACACGGTGACGGATCTTAATGCACGAATTATCGACTCGAACAAGATTGGTGTGCATTCCAGCTTAAGCTTCGAGTATGCCTACAACTTCTACTCGTGGGAGGTGATTGAATTTGCCTAATTATTATGCCCAGATTGATTCGAAGGGAAGGGTAGAGGGGCTCAGCGCACTGTCCGGCGAAGTTCAGTCCGAATTCCTGGTTCCGATTGACGAGAAGCTTTACGGGAATGAGAATCTGCTGTTCACCCGTTATGTGAAGGGAGAATTCACGGGTTATTTGGCTGAACTGAAGGCGGATAAGGAGTCCATCCCGGCGGACGGCACAGAAGATCTGACTGTTCATATTACAATCCATGACTGGAATGGGGAAGTTCACCGGGATTACCAAGAGCCCATTTCGATTGAGGTGGCTGGAATCCGGCAGCAGGTACAGTCTGTTAAGGGAACAGCCGAAATTACGATCAGCAGTGAAGAGCCTGGGGAGTTCAAGGTAAGGACACTTGGGCTTGACCGTGATGCTGAACTGAAGGTGGTGATACTTGATGTCAAGTAAAAAGGAGCAGCAGCTCAAGCCTGAACAGACTGAACGGACGGAGCAGACGGCTGCATCGATTTCAAGTGAGCATACCGGAAGCTCAGAGTCTGCTGCCAAGCCATCCATCCCTGGCAAGAAGCCGAGCCAGAAGAACCATTTCCATATTCCTGCAGACCCGATCAGGGTCAAAGCAGCGGAGATTCAGCTCCGCCAAGCCAAGCGGGTGCAGGGCCTTAGAGCCGAAGAGGTGTCCAACCAGGTTATCTATGAGATGCTCACTGATATTCTCGATAATCAGGCTATTCTGGATGCCAAGCTGCAGCGGCTGCTAAAAAAGTAAAATACTATACCTTCGGGTGCGCTCAATGGTTCGGCCTTTGGCCAGCCATTGTTGTGTATCAAAAGTTGGCTAATCCTTCGCATGTTAGACTGCACTGCCTAGAGGCGGACGGGGCTATATGCAGAACGTGGTAGCAAACAGAGCAAACAAAGCGAACAGAGTAAACAATGCAATCAATGCAAAACAAGCAAACAATGCAAACAAGTAAACAACCAAACAATGCAAACAATGCAAACAATGTAATCAAAGGCAGGGGGCTTTGTGGCAGAGAATGCTAAGCTGGGAGAGCTGTCTCCACAAAAGCACAGACATAGCAAACAGCTCCCCCTCTGAATTAATCGGGAGGAGGAGCTGACTCAGTTATGGGCTGCTGCTATCTAACTAAATATGCGCCTGGCATCACGGAGAGCGAACAGCTAAATGTCCAAAATCTCCCGAATGTCCTGCTCCGTCAGGGAGGACAGGGATTCCTGCCCAGGCTGGATGACCTCATCGATGAGGTCTTTTTTCTTTTGCTGAAGCTCGAACATCTTTGTCTCGACCGTTCCTTCGGTCACCAGCCGGACAACCTGCACGACATTCTTCTGCCCGATCCGGTGCGCCCGGTCGGCCGCCTGCTGCTCCACAGCGGGATTCCACCATAGATCATATAGGATCACGGTGTCAGCTCCGGTCAGATTAAGGCCGGTTCCCCCGGCTTTGAGGGAGATGAGGAACAGATCGCCTTCGCCCTCATTAAAGCGGGCGCACAGCTCCACCCGTTCCTTGCCGGGAGTCTGGCCATCCAGATAAAAGTGGGGCACACCCTGATATCCAAGCTCCTTGCGGATCATGCCCAGCATCTGAGTAAATTGCGAGAAGATCAGCATCCGCTTGCCGGCGCTCCGGCACTCCTCGATAATCTCCAGCAGCTGCTCGAATTTGGCCGAGCTTCCGGTATAACCCTCCACGAACAGGGCCGGATGGCAGCAGAGCTGGCGGAGCCGGGTCAGGCCGGCCAGAATTTTGATCCGGTGCTTCTGCAGATCCTTGTCCTTCAAGTGCTTCAAGGTCTCCTGCTGAAGCTCGGCCAGATAAGCGGCATACAGCTTCTTCTGTTCCGGCAGAAGCTCTGAGGCCTGAACGGTCTCGATCTTCTCTGGAAGCTCCCGAAGAACATCGGTCTTCAGGCGCCGGAGCAGGAATGGACGTACCCTTCTAGCAATCGTCTCGCGGGGCAGTTCCCTGAAGTCCTGACGGTTCGGGAACAGTCCCGGGAATACGGAGCTGAAGATCGACCACAGTTCTTCCAGACCATTTTCAATCGGGGTTCCTGTCAGGGCAAAACGGTATTTGGCCTGCAGCATTCTTACCGCTTGCGCCGTTAAGGTGCCGTGATTCTTGAAGGCTTGGGCCTCATCCATGATCAAGGTGTGAAACGGCCTTGAGGCATACAGGTCTTTGTCCTGGCGAAGCAGGGGATAGGAGGTGATGACCACGTCGGCCCCAGAGGCGCTCCGGAGCAGCCTGCCGCGCTCGGTTCGGGTACCGTCCGCGATAAGGGCATGCACTTCTGGAGCGAATTTCTTAAGCTCATTGCGCCAGTTGTACACTAGGGCAGCGGGAGCCACGACCAGAACCGGCAGATCTAAATGCTCAGCTTCGTGAAGAATGGAAACAATGAAGGCGATGGCCTGAAGCGTCTTCCCGAGGCCCATATCATCGGCCAGAACTCCGCCAAACCGGTAGTGGGCTAATGTCTTCATCCACTGGTAACCGTATTTCTGATAATCCCGTAGTACGGATTCCAGGCGTTCCGGTAGGTCGAACTCCAGATTGTCCGGATTTCTCATGTTGTCCAGCAGTTTCCGGAAGGATCTGCCGAGGACGAGTGAGCGATTCTGCTCCTGCGCATCGAGAAGATACAGTCCCCGGGCCACAGGGACGCGAACCTGAGTCCCTTCAAGATCACCAAGCCGGATGCCGACCTCATTGATCAGCCGGACGATTTCCTGGAATTCCTCTGACTCTAAGGGCAGCAGGGACCCATTTGGCATTTTGTAATATCGGCGCTTTTCTCCAAGCGATTTCAACAGGTTGCGGATTTCCGATTCAGGAATTCCACCCATGTCGAAGGAGAACTCCAGCCAGTCCGTCCGTTCATCAAGATCGGCACGGATTCTGGGCGGAGCACTCGGCTGAATAATTCTAACCTTGACTGCTGAAGTGGCATAGATTTCCGCAAGCTTCTCAAGCTGGGGCATAATATGCTGAAGAAATTCATACTCCCCGTCCTCATCCTCCATGAAATAACCGCTCTCACTCCTTGCAAAAGCGCTCATCTCCATCAGCTCAAGAATTCGCCTCTCCTGTTCGCCATCGCGCATTAGAATCCGGCCCTCTGCCCTTTGGGTGCTGCCGTCATCCACGGGATTAATCATAATGTTCCCATAATGGAATTCCAGACTTGCCAACAGCTTGTCCCTGACCCGGTCAAGGAACAGCTTGGCTTTAAGCGGAGTCCTCAGGATCTGGCCGGACACCGCCTCAGCAATGTGGACCTCACCCAGCTTCATCAGCCCCGGAACGACCCTCTCCATAAAAGGCTCCATCTGCTGGGGCGAGATCCGAATTTGTGGATCACGTGAACTATCCAGCATGTTCTTCAGCTCAATTAGCCGCTTGCACTGGGCCGCCGGCAGCTTCAGCAGCCTGCCTTCCGTCAGGACAAGTTCATAAGCGTCCAATATAGTTAGTTCATCCAGGCCCTGTATGTCCAATTGATAGCCATCATCCGGTGATTTATCGAATTCGAACCGGATAGGCACTGCTTCAGCCGACAGGCTCAGTCCATCATATGTCCGGTCATTTTGCATGAATTTAATTGTAGGGACCAAGGCAAGATGTGGAAGCAGTGGTTCCCAGAAGGAGGGGGGAACAGGAAGGAGACGTTCTCCTCCGGATTTACCTCCATAAGTGCCGCTGCTGTTTAGAGTATCCCGGTAGATTTGCTCATGCTGGTGAATCTGGATCAGCTGACGGATCACTGCATCGTCCTCTGGCTTAAAGCTGTGGAGCTCGGGCACATAACTGAAATGCTTGGTGAACATCATCGACTCTCTGCGTTCAATCCGGCCAAGGAAATCGCGGATTTTCTGGACGATATAGAGCCTTTTGCCGGTGCCAACCTTGATCTCAAGACCAAGCATCATTTTATTGTAGCTGTACGAAAAAGGTCTGCAGATGAACTCCACCTGAAGCTGCTCTCTTGTATCGAACAGATTTCGTGTCCCGCTAGGCCGCCGGGGCTTGTCTCGGAACAGCCCGAGCAGCTCGCCGGCCAATTGGGTGTCCGGCTCGGAACTTGCCCGGGTACTCCAGCTTCTCTCCATGCCCTCGAAGTGGAACACGCGCTGTCTTGCGGCCCCAAATTGGTGCTGCACACTTGTCTCTGAATTGCTTGAGCGGATCTGAGACTCTCCGCCGCTCTCAATTTGACGGATGTGCAGCAGGGCGGCTGCGATATGCTTGCAGTACTGGAAGCTGGAGTAGTATGCGGGGCAGGTGCACTTGGCTTCCACATCACTGTTGCTGTCAATCTCGATGTGAACGTCGTAGTTCTCATGTCCACGGACGACTGCCTCGAAGCTGCCGAGGTCATCATCATACTTGCGGAAGGTAACCCGGTTGTCCAGATAGTAAGCTTCACCCTGCTCATAGGAGAGTGGGCCGCACAACAATTTGATAATCCGCTGGGTCAACTGAAAATTCATGTTTATTTCCTTTCCGTAATTCTTTGTTACTTCGGGCTGCTGAAATGCTTAGTCAGCAAGGTATATAAATGATCGACGGAACGCATCGCATATTCAGTTTGTACAGGGGCGCCGTGCTCAAGCAGCACAAGCGCGGGAACACTGGATATTTTCCACTTATCTCTAAGGAGCGGGGCATAGTTGATGTTTATTTTATACACCCGGATCGAGGGAGCTGCCACCAAGGCAATCTCAAGCATCCGTTCGCCCAATTGGCAGGTGCCGCATAATCCTGTATAAAAGTAGACCGCTTTAGCGCTGCTGTTGTCTTGAAGTGATTCAAGCAATTCTTGTTCTGTAACTTCCTGAAGTGACATAATGCACTTCCTTTCATGCGGGCTTTTGCCGGTATATCCCGCAAAATGTGCTCTTTAACAGTATAGGATGGATTGGGTGGAATTACGAGCCGCCGATAGCAGGGGAATAGAGGAGAAGAGAGGGGAAGAGAAGGCCAAACGGGGACACAGACAGGGCCAAACGAGGACACAGACAGGGATAAGTAAGGAAAGGTAAGGACGGGTAAGACAGGTAAGGACAAGTAAGGTTAAGTAAGAACAACCAAGGACAACCAAGAACAACAAAGAACAACCAAGGACAACCAAGAACAACCAAGGACAACCAAGAACAACCAAGAACAACCAAGAACAACCAAGAACAACCAAGAACAACCAAGGGCAGCCGGGGACCCAAAAATACAAAGGAAACCCCTGCTTCAGGGCTGCCGGACGGCAGACCAAATTGACAGGGGCGTTGGATGGAGGATGATCGTACACACACCCACAACACACAGCTTCTTTTTTCAGCTCTCTAGCCCCTTAGAGCGGGTTCTTCATTTTCCGGACAAGGGGCCTGCATTAATGCGGCCGTCTCACCGGGGTGTGACAATGGGAAATGATGCCCAAGGGGAAGCGTATGTGCTTTCAACTGGCGGAAGCGGTCAGGCAGGTGGTAGATCCGGTCCTTATCTCCCCAGATAATAGATACTTTATCTTTGGGCCAAGCTTCCGGGTGCAGATCAAAAGTCTTGGCTTCTGTAAGGCTGGCTATAACCTTGGCTGTAACTGCCCGGACCCTTGTGGAACGCAGCTCATCCAGGGTATGAGAGATATATCCTTCCGGAATTTGATCCTCGGATTCGAAGCAGGTCCGGCTGATTAGTTGGCGGCTCAGACGTTCGCCCGTCAGTGTTCTCAGCATTGCCCGCGTAAGCGCCGGATACTGAAGCAAGCGTCCAGCAGGATGGAGTGCGGGCTGAAGCAGGTATACGGCATTCAGGCGCTCGGGAATCCGCTCCAACATCTTGGCTGCGATTAGTCCTCCCAAGGAGTGGCCTACCAGCGTTACAGGAGCCGCCTGGGACATAATGGTTTGGGTTACTGCATCCACATAGCCGTTGATCACGTCATCTTGGTGATGATAGGGGGACCGTCCGAAGCCCGGCAGGTCGGCCAGCCATACCGGAACGCCGTCCCAATGTTCAGCCAGTGGAATCAAGCAGTCGGCTGTGCTGAACGTTCCGTGCAGAAAAAGCACGGGGTCACCGCTGCCGGATTTCTCCAGCGTGGCCAAGGAACCCCGCCGTCCGCGGCGATAGCCAGCAGCCTTGTTTGTATACTGGCCTTCGGTAATGTGGGCGAGGCGGAAATCCAGATCGGCAATGGTGTGAGGCAGTATCGAAAAATTAACGGAAGTCGTTAAATCATGGCGCTCACAGATCACGTTTACGGGATCTGCTGGATAGTCAAGGTCCACAATGAAGGAGAGCGACTCGGGTGGAATGCCGAGCTTCTTCCCGAGGCCTCCTCTTCCTCCAAGCAGCTTATGCAGCAGGGGAAGAGGAAGCGAGCCGATGGGCCGAGGAGCTAGCAGTTCCTTGGAGATCTGTCCCACCAAACCCTTGATGGAAGGGCTTGACTTACGATTATCGAGCAGGTAGTAAGTTTTTTCTGCGGCAGATATATCCTTCTCAGCGGCGAGCGCGGCGACGAAGGCACCAAGATGGTCCACATGGACTAGGGGAAGCCAATGCCGTGCATTGCCTGGAACAAGGCGCAAAAGTCCACGGCTCACAGAATGCACAAGAATTCCAAGCCCACCGGTCTGTTCCGTGCTGCCGGTTACCGAATCCCCGATGACAACGCTGGGGTGTACCACGGACAGTGGAAAACAAGCCTCCCTGGCTTCCAGCCGCACCTCAAGGTCTGCGAGCATCTTCATCTGCTCATAGGGAGGCTCCTTCGCAAGCTCCCTTCGGGCCTCATCCGGATTGTCCAAGGAATTCCCGCGAATCGGGCTCTTGAAACCGACGATGTGGATGAACTGGTGCAGCCCATGGTGGGTGTGGGCCTCACGAGCCAGGTTCAGCACCTCCCGGGTGCCCTGCAGAAATACGTCGCGTGCCGCCTGTTCACCAAGCTGGATATCCATAGGCCCTCCAGCGTGAATAAGGACCTCGGTCTCCCGGACCAGCTCTTGCCATCTGGCGGCTTCAAGTCCGAGATCAGGCAGAGCCAGATCACCCACGACGGGATGAATGCGCTCTGCCGGGGAGGGCGCAATTCCCAACTGCCTGAGCACCTCCTTAAACCGCTCTTGCGACCTTACAAGCAATCGCAGCTCGTGACCCTGCTGAGCCAGATTTCGTAGGATATGCCTGCCGATGAATCCTGTACCACCAGTAATAAATATCGAAGCCAATCTAATTCCCCCAATACAAATTTCATTTTTAGTACTATATAGTACTAAAAATGATTAAAAAAATTACTTTAGCAAATCTGCTAAAGTAGAGACAGCCTCATCCAGGATGGTATGGTCGTCACCGGCATGGGTGAGGAACAACCCTCCCTCGATCAAGGACAGCACCATGGCTGCGGTAGCCTTGATATTCAAATTTCTTCTAAATTCCCCGTTTGAGACGCCTTTGGTTAACAGCTGCTCCAACAGACCGCGCAGCCCCCTAAAGAAGCCGCTAATCTGTGCCCGAATGTCCCGGGCATCCGGCGGTGTCTGTGCGTAGAGCGTCAGAAACGGGCATCCGGCCAGACAATTGCCGTTTTGCGCCATCAGCGCTTCCAGCATCAATTGCAGACGTTCAAGTACGGTTAAGCTTGTGTCTGCGGCTGCCTTCTCAATGAGGTCGCCGTACTCCTGAATCATACCGCTGAGAATCGCGGACAGAAGCTCCTCTTTGCTTTTGAAATAATAATAAATGTTGGTCTTGGATACCCCGCTGACACTCACAATATCATCCATACTGGTAAGCAGGTAGCCTTTACTAAGGAACAGCTCGCCAGCTGTGCGCAGGGCAACGTCGCGGTTGGATAGTTTGGTTGTTGATTTCATATTAGTACTATACAGTTCTAATTGCCGTATTGTCAAATGAAACATCGGAAGTACGGGAGCTTGTGCTAAGGTCCGTACTTTTTTAACGGCAAGTTCTGCAGACTTATTCAAACTGAATTACAACGTTTTGCATTACGCTGGTACGGTGTGGAAGAGTTTAAACTTGTTCTGGAGAGTATTGGATTCTCAGACGTGGTGGTATCAGCCGATTTCCAATACGGTCAAGCGCCGACCAATGGAGATCAGCCATTTGTTTATGAAGCAATACGGAAGTAAGTACACGTAAGGAGGGCCTTGGGTTTAAGCCAAGACCCTCTCTTTTTATCTCCGTTCATGACGGACATTCATGATGGACATATTGAATATCCAATAGTCTTCATCTAAGTATTAATACCGGGGGGGCCTGAGAAAGAAAGCCTGACTATTCTGCTATTCCTGGAAGGAGATCGGGAAGCAGAAGTTTCGGCATTCTCGATAGTTCTGTATTACATTGTCTTCGGATCAGCTACGTTGCAGAATGAAGGTCCAGCCTCCAGTCATTGCATCGCATCAGGCTTCCTGGCGGGTATTCGAAGTCACATTCCGCGAGGAACGAGAAGCCAAGCTTGTTACATACCGCGTTGGACGCCGGGTTGTCAATCGAAGGGAAGGCATGAACATATCTGACCTTTTGCTCCTTCCTTGCAAGAGCAACTGCAGCCGCAACAGCCATGGTTGCTATGCCTTTGCCCTGATATGGCGGCAGCACACCCCAGCCGATTTCGTACACATGCTCATCCTGCCATACTCTGTTCCAATAGCCGATACTGCCAACCGGTTTACGCTCCGGAAGCATGACAATGGCATACATGCGACCAGTCCCCCGACCTTCAATCTCAAGATAACGCTTATGACGGGCTAAAATCTTTTCTTCGGTCTCCGGCCCCCCGAGGTGTTCCGTCATCTCGGGAGCATTGAGCAGCCGCAGTAAGCCAAGGTCGGCATCTGACCAAGGTTCAAGCTTAATCTGTGGAGGGTTTGTTGATTTTGACATAACTTTCACCCCATTCTGTGAATTTCGTGCAGCATGGCAGATAACCATGTTTTCTTAAACTCCGTTAACTAGTATAACTTATTTAGAATGCCTTGTGGAACATATGTTCTCAAAAAAACTAGCCGCTCAGGCTAATAGTATCGAATGAACAGAAGAAACCTGCCCGTTAGCTTAGCAAAGAGACAGCCGATTCTTGTGATCAGCTGCCTCCCGCAGGCACATACGATTCCATCCTTAATGACGATTGAGTCCATTAAATTGTTTGAGCATTTGGATGAAATCATAAAGCTCCGCATTCTTCCATTCCGAAATCCGCTCATAGAAAACAGATTCTTTCTCCTTAAGCGCATCTGTTATTTTTTGTTGTCCAAGCTCGGTAAGGGATATCACAATTCCACGTCCATCATTTGGAGAGGCCTCTCTGTTCACATAACCCAAAGACTGGAGCTGTTTGACAAGGCGGCTGACCGAGCTTCGGTCCATTGCCGTTGATTCCGCTAAGGCTGCCGCATTCGTTGGGCCATAAGAATACAGCCATCGAACAATATGGAAGGCAGCAGGTTGTAAGGAGGAGTCAAAGTTCGCTGCGGCTCTGACATTCAAGGCATGTAAGGCACTAATGAGCGCGTTAAGCTGCTCGCCCAACTCCAACTCCAGATCTCCCCGTGGTATATCCTTCAACTCTTTATAGTTCACCCTCAATCACCTTTCTCTAGATCAAAAAAAACAGCTCAAATTTAATTGACATATATCAATTAAATTAATATAGTGGACATATATCAATTAAATACTCAAGCTCTTCTGTTGTTTGGATTAGCTGCTTCAAAAAAATTGTATCACATGAAGGAGAAATGACGATGCCTAATAAAGCAACGGTTGTCATAACAGGGGCCACTAGTGGTCTTGGACAGCTTGTCGCGCTTGAATTGGCAGGCCGTGGGTTTGACCTTGTCTTGACGGCCAGGAAGAAAGCGCGCGCTGAAGCCACAAGAAAACAGATTGAGATGAGATCTCCATCTGCAAAAGTTGATTTCTTCTATGGGGATTTATCTCTGCTGAAGGATGTTAAACGGGTTGGGAGTGAAATAACCGCCGCTTACCCTAAAATTGATGTGCTGCTGAACAATGCCGGAATCCATGCTTTTGAGCCCCGTACAACACCCGAGGGGTTTCCTGAAATGATGGCTGTCAATTATTTAGCACCATGGCTGTTATCCCATATGCTAAAACCGTCTCTACAGAATGCAGGCAAGGCCAGAGTTGTCAATGTTGCCTCCGAAGCTTCACGCCGTCACGGAGTTTTACAGCTCCCTGGGGATTTAACGGATACAACCCCTTTTTCTGCTCGCGGCTCGTCCTCCATTTATGGAAAAACCAAATTGTTGAATATTATGTTCACTGCTGAGCTGTCACGACGATGGAAGGGTACGGGAATCAGCGCAAATGCGCTTAATCCGGGATTTAACGTTACCGGACTTGGACGAGAGCTCTGGTTCGCCCCTTTATTAGAACGACTGCTTAAGGTTCTTCGTCTTGGAGATCCGCGAAGAGGAGCCGATATTATCATCCGCTTGATTATGGAGCCCGAATATCAGAACATGACAGGCGGGTACTTTAACGTTGGAACCGGAAAATCAATTGAACCCGTGCCGCCCGGGGGAGACGCCTCAATGCAGCGCAAGCTGTGGAAGGTCACGGAGGATTTGCTTGTGGAAAGAGGATTTCTTTCTTAATAAAACGGTCTTATTAAGTCAGATGGATAGCTTTTCCCCCTGTGCCCGCAGCTGTTTCTTTCAGGTAAGATTGGCGCTTCTGTCGAAACAGGGAGTATCGCAAGCCGGCGGGAGGGAGCAGATTCGCCAAGAATTGAACAAGCTGGTAGGTGGTATGCCCGGCTTTGCACCGACCAGGCGGGCTGGTTATTTTCATAAGATAGAAATGGGAGTATAGTTGAGTCAACTAACTGCGATAGAGGAGGGAGCAATCGTCTTGGCATGCTGATATCTCTGGTTGTTTTCATTCTTGCAGGCCTGGCCGAAATAGGCGGGGGCTACCTGATTTGGCTGTGGATTCGCGAATCGAAGCCCGGCTGGTACGGGCTGGTCGGCGCCTTAATTCTAGTTGTGTATGGGATCATTCCGACCTTTCAACGGTTTCCTTCCTTCGGCCGCGTGTATGCCGCATATGGAGGGTTATTTATTGTTTTGGCCCTCCTGTGGGGGTGGGTCGTTGACCGCAGAAGTCCGGATATCTACGACTGGCTTGGTGCGGCAATATGTATGATCGGGGCTTCGATCATCTTGTGGGCTCCCAGAGGCTAGCCCGGTATAATAATGTGTTTGTAATGAGCGCCTAGGGTTGTTGGAAGTGTTGATTAAGAGTGTTCAAGAGCTCTTCAGAAGCATAAAAAGAAACAGCCTGATCTGAGTATCTGACACAGGCTGTTTCTTTTTGTGTTATCCATGAGGTTGGCGCTGCTTATACAATGGGTGGAGTCAGAATCTCCGGCTCGTTCCGCCCCCACCGGATGAACCACCACCTCCGCCCCGGAAGCCGCCTCCATCTCCGCCGCCGCGTCCCCAGCCGCCGCCTCCCCGGCCCAGCATGGAGAGGAGGGTCAGCGTAATCGCCCCCCGGAAAAAGATAAAGTCCAGCGCAATCAGCACGGCAATTCCGATCATCCAGAGAATCGAGAATCCGCCTTCGCCGTCTTGCCCCGCCGCTGCTCCAGATTCGGGCAGCACCACGGCTTCCGGGTTCAGTTTATCCTGGACTCCGTATTCGGCGGCCACCTCATTGTAGAGGGCCTTATAAGTCTGGATGATGGCCTGATCGGGTTTGTTCTCTTTCAGGTAAGGGATGGTCGTGCTGTCCAGAATCCGCCCCGCTTTACCATCGGGAATCGCGCCTTCCAGGCCGTAACCGACCTCGATCCGGGCCTGTCTCTCTCCCATCGAGAGCAGCAGCATAACCCCGTTGTTCAGCTCTTTGTTCCCGAGAGCATACTTCCGGAAAGCCTGATTCCCGTACTGCTCAATATCGGCTCCGCCGAAGTCAGGTACGGTGAGTACGGCGACCTGGGCCTTGGTGGCGCCTTCGAGCGCCCGGCCCAGTCTGCTGAGCTCCGCCTTCTGATCGGCGGCGAGCAAACCCTCGAAGTCCTGGACATAGATATCGCCTGACGGCTCAGGAATGTCCAGGTTCGCAGCAGCGGCCGCCGCGCTTCCGAGCAGCAGGAGGACGAGCAGAGCAGTTGTCAGCGCGGCAGGCCAGCGGAGCAAGCGGCGCGGCTTTGAGAGGTGGCGGCTTCCAGAGCCGCCGCCAGAGCTGACGCTGGGCCGGTCCTTGTCGACCTGCCGCGACTCTGCCGCCCGCAGCCCCGCCTGCCGCAAGACCGCCAGTGCAGCCTGCTTCCGGCTGATGCGTGCCTGGTGGGGCTGGCCCTTGTCGACCTGCCACGACTCTGCCGTTCGTAGTCCGACCAGCTCCGAGTTCGCCTGCCCCAGGCCTGCTTGCTGCAGCCCAACCTGGCTTAGGCTGGTCTGCTGTGAGACGGCTCGCGTCTGGCGCACCTCCGGCTGGTTCAAGCCAGCCGGGACGGGACTATTCCGCCGCGTCCACCTCCAGCTCGCTAACCACGGACCCGCCCGCCATGGCGTTTCTCCCGGCAGGCTACCCTGCCGTGCCCCCGGCCGCTTCACTGGCCCGTTCATGCCCGCATACCCGCCGCGGTAGCCAGGTCATCTGCATGGCGAGGATTGCCGAAGCGCAGCGAGGTGGACCCATCGGTCCCGAAATCGACCTGCGGATTGGTGCGGGATTCCGTGGTGGTCTGGAAATACTGCTTGGCGTCAAAGCCCATTATTCCGGCAACCAGACGACCCGGGAATCGCTTGATCATCTTGTTATATTCCGCGACAGCGTCATTATAATCTCCGCGAGCTACGGCAATCCGGTTCTCAGTGCCTGCCAGCTCGTCCATCAACTGCGTGAAGTGGACGTCCGACTTCAGGTTCGGGTAGTTCTCGACCACGACCAGCAGCCGTCCCAGAGCGCCCTGCAGCTGGTCATTAGCTGCGGCCTTTTCGTCCGCCGTCCGGGCGCCTCCAAGCTCGGCCCTTGCATCGGTCACCTGCTTGATGACCTCCTTCTCATGCTGGGCAAAACCCTTGACCGTGTTCACAAGGTTGGGAATCAGGTCATAGCGCCGCTGCAGATCTGTCTCAATCCGGCTCCATTTCTGATCCACATTCTCCTCTGCGCTCACATATTTATTGTAGTTACTGATCATAAAGATCACGATAATCACCACAATCGCAGCGATCCCAATGAGCGGTATTAGACAGCCTTTCCCTTTCAAATTCATAGCTGCAACCTCCTCTAAGATATGTAATTTGTCCAGGCTTCCTAAGCTTTGGCGAACCCCGCAGATTTAAGGATTACTTATGAGTTCATATACCCGAAGCTCATCCTGAAGAATCTTGAACCGGCCCTGGTGTACAAGCGCGGAAGGCTTTGAGATAATAGTGAATTAACAGCAAGTTAACGGATTTTTTACACACAGCTGACATTCGAATCATTAATTTCAATTGAATGAGGGAGCCATGGATAATCTGAGGGATTTCATAACATCGGACGGTCGTTTGGACAGCCGTTATATTCATAAGCGCGAGACGCTTTATCAAGGGATGAACGGCAATTTGGTGGAACGCTTCTACACAGCTCCTGACCGGAGCTATATCTTTAAACCGCTAACGCATCCAGGCCAAGATGGCAGGGAGAGCTGGGTCTACAAACATATTCTGCCTAGGCTTCCGGCTATTTATCCGAGATTGCTGGCCAGATCAGGACCGCGGCAGGAAGGGCAGGGGTGGTCTATATTCGAGGATCTGGGACCACTTAGTCATGAGTTTGATGCGGATACGATGCTCAAGGTTGTTAAGGAGATGGCCTTATGGCACGCTTTTCCACAGACGGCTTGGCCTGCCGACCTGCCGTTTGCGGGACAGAAGCCAAGGATTGAATCGATTGTGGAGGAGCTTCGGGAGAGACAGGAAGAAGTAAGCGAACTGCTTACTGAGCTTGGCCTTGCGGGCATTTGTCTGACAGAGGAGATGACAGAGCTGTTACAGACAGCTGCCACCCCTGGTTTCCAAGCCTCACAGGTGCTGTGCCACGGGGACCTTCATCTGGGCAATTATGCTTTGGCAGGGGACAAGCTGTTCATTCTGGATTGGGAGCATGCGCATTTGAATACGCCATATTGGGACCTGTATCACGTGCTGGATATGTCGCATCCGCTATTTCCGAAGCAAATGACCCCAATACTTCGGGAGCAGGCGCTGAACGCTTACGCGTCTGAGTCGTCCCGCCATGGTAAAGCGTGGGATAGAGGAAAGCTGAGGAAGGAATACTGCTTGTTCGCGGCGGTCTTCTCGGTCTGGATGCTGCTTCTGATCCGTTCAGATCTGAAGCGGGGAAAGGCGATTTGGCCAGTCCCCCTGCTCAAAGCGCAGTGGCATGAGACTGTGAAGAGCTTAGCCAAGTGCGTGGAGTGTCTGTACCGGCGGGAGGCAGAGACAATTGGATACCCTAGCAACTATACAGATAAGGTGGTGGGTGAATGAAAAAGGTAGGATTGGTGATGCGCAAAATCCAATTTTCGGAGGCACAGGGGCCGCGGGTATTTGCCGAACGATTGCGGAGTATTGGCCATGAGCTCGGGGTGGAGATTGTGTTTATCTCTCCTGAGCGGCACGTAAGCGGTCATGACTGGCTCCCTGGATATGAGCATGAGAAGGGGGACCTGGTCAACTATGACGTAGTACTGGACCAGATCTACGGGCAGGGGATTGAGCATGTGATCTACACGGTGTCGGGTTTTACTTTTCTGAACATGTTCTTGAAGAACAGTGTATTGTTTCCGCACAGCTTCCCGGACCCGGCTCTCACCGGCTATGAAATGATGAAGCCTTTCTACTCTATTGTGGACAAGGCTATTGTGCAGACGGAATTTCTAAAGCGTGAGATGGACCGGAACTTCGGTATTACGGATGTAACGGTAATTCCGATTGGATTCAACGAGGAAATTGCTAATAAGCACTTTGATCCCGCCCAGGTCGTGGACAACCGGATTATGTGGATCGGCCGGGATGAGGAGAACCGCCGCCCGGATCTTGTGCTGGAATATGCGCGCCGGAATCCCGACAAGGAAGTGTTTATGGTATTTGGCGGGGAGCGCTACCGGGAAAGCATGAAGAAATATGATATTCCCTCCAATATTAAGCTCAGGTTTGCCTTATCTCAGGATGAGGTATTTCAATTGATGAATACAAGCAAGGTATATTGGAGCAGCTCCAAGTTCGATACGTTTGCCATGCCGCTGACAGAAGCTATGGCCATGGGCAAAATTGTGGTTAAGCCGGAGCATCCTTGTTATGGGCATATCAGCTCGACCCATGCGTTTGCCGGCAATGAGATGAACTGGTTTGAACTGGTGAACATGGCCTCAGCCGTCCCTTACAAGGTTTCGAACGAGAACCGCAGCTATGCGTTTGAGAAGTTTTCAAGCCGTGTGATGAAGGCGGGTTACGCGGACTTTTTTGACAAATGGTTGAGCAGCTGAGGAGGCTTGCAGAAGACTTATAAGTCAGAAGTAAACTGAGTTAAGTACAATACGATACAGACCTGCAAGAAGGGCCTATCTCAGAGAGAGGACTTTCTTGCAGTTTTTATATTTAGAGGACTAGACTAAGGATGATTATGCAGCCACTGAATTTGGGGTATTATGGTTACTCCTAATCGTAGATGCGTATTCAAAAGTAATTAACTCATAAAGTGACGCTGGGCCTCGTACTAGGCCTGGATGATCTGCCTTAAGGGGGATTTTAAAAAATTTAAGCGGGGGTGGGTTGCCATGAGAACTTATCCTGCAGACAGAGTGCCTGCGGATCTGCGTACGAAGAGCCAATTGCGGAAGAGCGGCCTTATTCCGGTAGCGGCGCATACCGCCTATATGGTGATTCCTCCAAAGAGGAGGAAATACAAGCTGTACAGTCTGGAGAACGTTACAACCCTCGATCCGAATATGGGGTTCTCCATTCTTCGGCCGATTACCTCGGAAGATGAGCTGCGGCGGATTGAGGACATGTTCCGGAGGCTCCGGGAACGGCATGAAGGGAATGATGACTAAGCGGTTCCTGCACGACTTTTTTATGGGCCTATTAATTTACTATGTATAGAGTAGAGAATGACTTTACTTAAAAAATCGGAGGCCGTCCAAAAGACGGCCCCCGCTTATTTTATTCCTATTAAGCATGACGCCTTCAAGGAGATAACAACAGTTCTATTGTTCTTTCTTGGCTTCGTACATGTAAGAGAGCTTGCGGATGATTTCCTTCTGCCACTTCTGATCTCCCAGGCTGGTTGCGAGATTAAGAAGGTCCAGGTACTCATCAATACGTTGACTGTTCTGCGCTGCGGCTGTTCTCATGGACTTAACCCCTTTGTGTGAAAATAATTCGAGAATGAGATGCTCGGCGTTCTCTTTAATAATGAGAATCATTATCATGAGATCCTTTAATTAATATTATGCATGATCATTCTCAAAAATCAATATCTAAACGTGAATTTTTTCCCGAATGGACCCGGTTTCAAAATGAAATACTTGTGTTATAGTACGGGAAACGGGTAAATGGGCTAAAATTATCCATTCAGCATTAGGAAGGGGACGAATCGTGGAGACGGAATCACTATTAAAAGTGGAGGAATTGGCACTTAAGAAGTACAAAATATTTAAGCAAAGCTGGATCAGGTATATTGCAAGAGCGATGCTCGCCAGCATGTTTATCGGCTTCGGAGTCATCGTCGCTTTCAAGACAGGCAATTTCTTTTACATGGAGAAATCCCCGCTTACTTATCCGATGGCGGCCATTACATTCCCGGCGGCGATTATTCTGATTGCCTACGGGGGCGGTGATTTGTTCACCGGCAACACCTTTTATTATACATACGGGGCTCTGCGCAAAAGGTTAAGGTGGTCTCAGGTGCTTAAACTTTGGGGTTCGAGCTACCTGGGCAACATTCTTGGAGCTTGCGCCTTCGCGCTACTCATCTACCTGACCGGCTTGTTCGACAGTTCTTCGGTGAATGGTTTTCTTCTAAGCGTGGTTGACCATAAAATGCATGCTCCTACGATGGAGCTGTTCTTCCGGGCCATTTTGTGTAACTGGCTGGTCTGCCTGGCTTTTTTCATACCGATGTCCTTGAACAGTGACGGGGCGAAAATGTTTGCGATGGTGCTGTTTGTGTTCTGCTTTTTCATTTCCGGTTATGAGCATAGCATCGCCAACATGTGTACGTTTGCCATTGCGCTGGTTCTGAACCATCCGGGGACCATATCGTTTGCGGGTGTGGTGAACAACCTGATTCCGGTCACGCTGGGCAATCTGGTGGGGGGCGTACTGCTGATGGGCTTCATGTATTATTTTGTGAATAAGCCTTTCATGGATGAGAACAATTAAGGCATATCTTAAGGCTAAGGGGGAGATGCGATGAATATCAAAAACAGAATTCCACCCCAGCTCTACGAGCTGCTGGATGGCAGCAATCTGGCTGCGAAGCAGCAGGAGGCCATGATGCTGCTGACGGTTACAGAGGATGGCTGGCCGCATGTGGCCATGATCAGCGTTGGCGAGATTGTGGCCCTCTCGCCAGACACGCTAAGGCTTGGATTGTGGTCCGGTACGGTCACAACCGGCAACATCCTGCGTTCCGGCAAGGCCACGCTGTGCGTCTTCTATGCCGGAACGGCCATGTACAGCAGGCTTGCGCTAAGTCCACTTGAAGCGCTGGCGGACGCCAAGCATCCGCGGCAGCGCTTCGAGGCCCGCGTTGTCTCCAGCCGCGCGGATACCGCCCAGTATGCGGATATTCTGGGCGGGGTTCAGATCGCTCTGCATGACCCTGCTGCGGTCATTGCCCGCTGGCAAGAGACGGTCGCGGATCTGCACAAGTAACAGGTCTGCCTGGCCCGTTGTCAGCCCAAGCGTAAAATTTAATCAAGCGGCTTATTAAGAATTCGTGCTGGCTGCTAATCAAGATCCCTTCCGGTCTAATCCGGAGGGGATTTTTTGATGGGCAACAAACCGCTGCACTCAGCGGTTTTATTTCTTCTATATCCATATAGAAAAACCCTATTACTCCAAGGATTGACGATCGTAAAAGACGTGTGTAAAGTAATCCTCAACATAAATCTTATTAACTTAATAGGAATTATCAGATTAAAGATGAGCTTACATTAGGAGGGTGAGGTTATGAGAAGAAAAGTTGGTTTGTTACTAGTGGTTGGATTGTTGGCGGGGATGCTGGCAGCCTGCAGCCGTGGGGACACGAAGGAAGCCTCCAAAGGGGCAACGGCGAATGCGCAGGGCGGCAACGTCAAGAAGATCATTGTAGGAACAGGAACCCAGTTCCCCAATGTGTGCTTCATCGATGCGAACGGAAAGCTGACCGGATACGATGTGGAGTTGGTCAAAGAATTGGATAAGCGGCTTCCGGAGTATGAGTTTGAATTCAAGACGATGGAGTTTTCCAGCCTGCTGCTGAGTCTGGAGACCGGAAAGATTGACTTCGTTGCACACCAAATGGAGAAGAATCCGGAGCGTGAAGCTAAATATTTGTTCAACAAAGAGCCGTACAGCATCTTCCTCAACAAGGTGGTTGTACCGAAGACCAATACGGACATCAAGTCCATTGATGACCTCAAAGGCAAGAAGATTCTGACATCCGCGACGAGCAACGAAGCCTATATTCTTCAGGAGTACAACAAGGAGCATGATAATGCGATTGATATTGTCTATACAAATGCACCGTCCAATGACAGAACCAACCAGATTCTGACCGGCCGGGTGGCGGGCACGGTCAGCACCGACTTTGCGCTCAAGTACATGCCAAATGGCGACAAGCTCAAGACTGTCGGAGAAGCGCTGACTCAGTCTGATGTGCTGTTTGTTCTGCGTAAAGATGAGCAGGAGCTCTCGGATAAGCTGGATCAGGCGATTAAGGAGGTTAAAGCGGACGGAACTCTCTCCAAGCTGAGTGTGCAGTGGCTGGGTGAGGATTTTACGAAAAGCAAGTAGGAGCTGAAAGCTGACTAAGTCTACCTGAACGCAAGGGGGGACAAGAAGGGGGCCATCAGTCGCGTGGATAACACGTTTGATATCGCGTATGTATTTGATTTTATTCCCAAGCTGCTTGCCTATGTGCAAATCACCTTGTTAATTGTCGCAGGGTCGGTGGGGTTCGGACTGATTGTGGGATTTCTGTGGGCTCTGCCCCGCATGTATAATGTTCCGGTGCTTAAGCACCTGGCCGCACTCTGCGTCTCCTTCTTCCGGGGAACTCCGGTGCTAATTCTGCTGTTCCTGATCTATTACGGAGTTCCTGAGATTCTAAAGCTGGTCTCTATTGACGTGACAAGAGTGCCGGTTCTTGCCTTTGTTATATTGACGTATGCGCTGAACAGCGGAGCATACATCTGCGAGATTATCCGGGGCGCGGTAGCTGCGGTGGATCGCGGACAGATGGAGGCCGCTTATTCCGTAGGCATGACCAAGGTTCAGGCCTTCCGGCGGATTCTGCTGCCGCAGGCTCTGGCTGTCTCTGTACCTAATTTCGCCAATAAGGTACTGGCGAATCTGAAGGAGACCTCGCTGGCTTATACGCTGGGGACCATGGATATCAGCGGCAAGGCGCAGACGCTGGGAAGTACAACGATGCATTTTTTTGAAACCTATATCGCCCTGTCGCTGATCTATTTTGTGATCGCCATGATCCTGGAGCAACTGTTCCTCTTGGCGGAGCGGCGGCTTCACAGACATGAGAACCATTATAGGGCCAGAACCAGCTTCAAGCTCTTTCGGAGCATTAGGCAGACAGGAAAGGAAGGTGAGGGCTTATTCAACTCGACCCGCAGTTTATCCTGACGGCATTTCTGGACCTGTTCAAGGCACTGCCCTTGACGCTGCTTATTACAGCCGTCTCGCTGATTGGCGGCTTCATCATTGCGCTGCCCGTAGCGCTGGTTCGGATTCACCGGGTGCCCGTGCTCCGGCAGCTGGCTTCGGCCTATGTGACGGTCATCCGAGGCACACCGATGCTGATGCATCTGTTTTTGATATATTACGGGCTGCCGATTCTGATTGATGCCTTGGCCAGAAAGTTCGGCTTTGATTTCACAGCGGCATCCATTCCAATTGTATATTTTGTCTTTATTGCCTTCTCGCTCACAGCCGGAGCTTATATGTCCGAGGTGATCCGCTCTGGAATCCAGGCGGTGGACCGCGGGCAGGTGGAGGCGGCTTATTCGGTCGGCATGACGCCGATTCAGACGTTCCGCCGGATTATTCTGCCGCAGGCGCTGGCGGTCAGTCTGCTTAATCTGTCCAGCGAGGTGATCGGCATGCTGCATGGTACTACCCTCGCTTTTACCGTCTCCATTACGGAGATTAATGCTAGGGCGAATATTATCGCTTCGACGAATTGGAAGTTTTTCGAGGCTTATATTGCGGCGGCTCTAATGTTCTGGGGATTAACCGTAATTATTGAACGGGTAACGGCCCGAATTGAAAGGAAGATCAATACGTTCAACCGAGGCGGTGTCGCATGATAAGAGTCCGTAATATTACGAAGAAATTCGGCAAGCAGGAAGTGCTGAAAGGAATTGATTTATCCGTGGAGCAAGGGGAGGTAGTTGTTATTCTGGGGCCAAGCGGCTCCGGCAAAACGACCCTGCTTCGCTGTCTGAATTTTCTGGAGAAACCGGACAGCGGAGAAGTCGAAATCTCCGGTTATCAGGTGGACTGCAAGCGCCCCGGCAAGCAGGATATCCAGACACTCCGCAGGAAGACCGCCATGGTGTTCCAGCATTACAACCTGTTCAAGCACAAGACCGTCCTTGAGAATGTCATGGAAGGGCTTGTCATTGTACAGGGATTTGGAAAGGTGGAGGCGAGGGAGAAGAGCGTACAGGTGCTGGAAAAGGTAGGGCTTGGCGATAAGCTGGATATGTATCCAAGCCAGCTGTCGGGCGGCCAGCAGCAGCGGGTTGGCATAGCCAGGGCGCTTGCGCTTGAACCTGAGGTGATCCTGTTCGATGAGCCGACATCGGCACTGGACCCGGAACTCGTTGGGGAGGTGTTGTCGGTGATCCGCAGGATCGCTGCTGAGGGGATCACCATGATTGTGGTGACTCATGAGATGGGCTTCGCCAGGGACGTATCCAGTCACGTGGTCTTTATGGACGGCGGGGTCGTTGTGGAGGAAGGGAAGCCAAATGAAATTTTCCGGTCTCCCAAGGAGGAGCGGACCCGGCAATTTCTCAGTCGGATTACGCCGGAGCTTACTTATGACATCTAACTTGAAGGAAAGCGGGGGAGAAGCATTGGGGATCAGGCTGAGTATATTGGATCAAAGCCCGGTGTTTGAAGGCGAGACACCGGAGGAGGCGTTCTCGCATACTGTGGAACTTGCCCAAGCCGCCGAACGGCTGGGTTATGAGAGGTTCTGGGTGTCTGAGCACCATGATGGGGACAAGGTAGCGGGTTCCTCGCCAGAGGTGCTCATCGCCTACTTGCTTGCCAAGACGAGTCGAATCCGTATCGGTTCAGGCGGCGTTATGCTTCAGCATTACAGCCCGTATAAAGTAGCCGAGAACTTTAATGTGCTGGCATCCCTGGCACCGGGCCGGGTGGATTTAGGGATCGGCCGCGCCCCCGGAGGGCTGCCGCGTTCGACGCGGGCGCTCCAGCAGGGGAATCCGGCAGCTGGGGATTCACTCACAGATAAGCTTAAGGAGCTCAGTGGGTATGTGTACAACCGGCTGAGTGAGGAGCATCCGCTCTTCGGACTGAGGGCGACTCCTCTGCCGGGACAGCCCGCACGGATTCACCTGCTTGGCGCAAGTGTGCAGAGCGCGGAGCTGGCCGCAGAGCTCGGGCTGCCTTATGTGTTCGCTTTGTTCATCAACAGTGACCCTGTTGTGGCTGAGGACGCCTTTGCCGCGTATCATCGGTCCTTCAATTATGCAGGCGGAAGCAAGCCTCAGCCGATTATTGCGCTGCCTGTCATTGTGGCGGATACAGATGCTGAGGCCGAGAGTCTGGCCAGCGAACAGAAGCTGTACCGGGTGACGCTGGAGAGCGGCGGGAAGGCGACCGTGGGCAGTCTCGAGCAAGCCGAAGAATTCGGCAGGCAGGCCGGGGAGCCCTTCACTATAGAGGAGCGGCTGGCGGAAGTTACGAAGGGTTCCAAAGCAACCGTCAGGCACAAGCTGCTTGAGGTAGGAGAACGGTACGGTGTGGCCGAATATATCATTATTACGGCACTGCAGGACTTCAGCAAGCGGGTCCGCTCCTATGAGCTGCTTAAGGAGGCTTTTACGGAAGCAGCTGCCGTACATTCGGAAGGAACGATCAAGGAGGTCTAACCATGCTGCTTGAAGATCAGCTTATTGCCATGCGCCGCCAGCTTCACGAATATCCGGAAGTTTCGCATGAAGAGTATAAGACAACGGAATCTATCCGGAGCTGGCTGAAAGAGGCCGGAATCCGTATCCTGGACTACGGTCTCAAGACCGGCGTTATCGCCGAAGTGGGAGGCCTGCGGGGCGGCCCTGTGATTGCGCTGCGGGCAGATATAGACGCCCTGCCGATTCAAGAGGAGACGGGGCTGGAATACGCCTCCAAAATCCCGGGCCGCATGCATGCCTGCGGACATGACTTTCATACCGCCTCGGTGCTGGGAGCCGCCTACCTGCTTAAGTAGCGGGAGGATGAACTGGCTGGCACCGTGCGCCTTGTCTTCCAGCCTGCGGAGGAGCGGGCCGAAGGGGCGGAGTTGGTGCTGGCAAGCGGTGCGCTGGATGGAGTCAGCGCCATCTTCGGCATGCATAACAAGCCGGACCTCCCGGTCGGCACGGTGGGCATCCGTCCGGGGCCTTTGATGGCTGCGGCGGATGGCTTCGTGATCGAGGTGCTGGGCCAGGGCACGCATGCCGCCGTGCCGGAGAATGGCCGTGACCCGATCGTGGCCGCTTCGCACATTGTCACGGCGCTTCAGACCATCTCCAGCCGGAATGTAGGCTCACTGGAGAGCGCGGTGGTCAGTGTGACCCGCTTCCACAGCGGTACAGCGTGGAACGTTGTTCCAGATAAGGCTGTTCTGGATGGGACGATCCGGACATTTGACCCGGAGGTGCGGACCCGGGTGCTGGCCCGGTTCGAAGAAGTGGTGCGCGGCGTTAGCGCGGCGCTCGGAACCACGGCAGAGCTTAGGTGGGTGAAGGGGCCGCCGGCCGTTCACAACGATCCTGCGCTTGCCAAGCTGACCACCTCTGCCGCCGAGAATGCGGGGCTGGCTGTGGTGGAGGTGGAGCCTTCGCCGGCGGGCGAGGATTTCGCGTATTATCAGAAGCGGATACCTGGCTTTTTTGTGTTTATGGGGACATCCGGCAGCAGGGAATGGCACCATCCGGCCTTTGACTTGGACGAAAGGGCCTTGCCGCTTAGTGCTGAATTTCTGGCGGAGTGGGCGAAGCTTGGGGTAGACCGCTTCAGCACGCTTCAGGTGGGAAGCCGGGGAGGGGAAGAGAATCAAAACAACCTTTGATGTCATTGTGGTCGGCGCGGGCTCCATGGGTATGAGTGCCGGGGCTCATCTGGCCAGGCGGGGGATACGCACCCTGCTGATTGACGCCTTTGACCCTCCTCATAAGGAAGGGAGCCACCACGGTGATACTCGTCTCATCCGGCATGCCTATCACGGCGGGCCGTCTTACATAGCTCTGGCGATCCGGGCTCACGAGCTGTGGAATGAGCTGGAGGAGGAGAGCGGAGATACCCTGCTGGTCACTTCCGGGGTGATAAATCTAAGCTCCCCACAGGTGATCTCGTACAGGGAACGGCTTGAGGATTCTCTGCGGCTCGGTCTGCGGATCGAGCATCTGGATGCGGTAGAAATCCACAAGCGCTGGCCGGGTTTTACGGTACCCGAGGATTATATGGGGCTGTATGAGCCGGACGCGGGCTATCTGCTTAGCGAGCGCTGTGTGTCGGCGTACCGCATGGCGGCCGGGGAAGCAGGGGCTGAGCTCTTGGCCAATACCCGGGTGGTAAGGCTGGAAGAGCGGGGCGAAGGCGTATCCGTACATACCGATAAGATGGGTATATTTCATGCAGCCAAGGTTATTCTTAGTGCAGGAGCATGGTTTCAGACGCTGGAGCCCTATGTAACCCTGCCAATTACACCTGTCCGCAAGACGGTGGGCTGGTTCGGGACCGCTGGAGCACAGTTTGACGTGGGAAGATTTCCCGGCTTCACCCTGAACACCCCGGAGGGAGGCTATTATGGGTTCCCGAATATTGCCGGGGCTGGTCTCAAAATCGGACGCCATGACGGGGGAAAGGTCTGGAGCCCGGGAGAGCCTTATCTGCCGTTCGGCAGTGATCCAGAAGATGAGGGCGATTTGAGAAAAGCCCTGGAGGCTTACATCCCCGGTGCGGCAGGTGCCTTAAAGCGGGGCGTGGTCTGTAAGTACGAACGGACTCCGGACGAGGACTTCATTATCGACCGCTATGATGGATATTCCCATGTCTGGATTGCCGGAGGCTTCTCTGGACATGGCTTCAAATTTTCGAGTGTGGTGGGAGAGATCCTGGCCGATCTGGCCGAGACGGGAACAACCCGGCATGATATCGGATTGTTCTCCCTGAGCAGGTTTAACTTAAATAAATGAGACTGAGGCGGGCGGGTTACAAGCCCGTCTTTTGCTGTTCGAAGTCTGCCGTTCCTGAAGCCGGGGCCGGTGGTTCTTATCAACCTCTTTTCACAAGGAGTAGTGACTCTTTTATTTTCACATTTCTGATTTAGAAATCAAACCCGCTAGGGTTTATTTGTTATACTTATATTTAGAACTTTTTAGTAAGTAAGATGGACAATACCTAAGCTAATCTACTCAGGTTTTCCGTAGACAGCATACTGGCTTAAAGGAGGGGCAATTATGGACTGGGCTGGCCCTGCCGCATTATCCGGAGCCGCGTTTGTCCTGCTCTTGGCTATTGGTTTCCTCGTGCTGCGATATTATTTGCGCCGTCTGCACTTTAATGAGAAGCGCTTTGAAGCGGCCGCGCTGGGATCGGATGCCGTGATTTGGGATACCGTCGACCCGTTTGGGCATTATTATGTCTCGGAGAGCTGGTATGAACGGATGGGTTATGCTCCCGGGGAGGTTAGCGGACATCAGGACAAATGGTGGGATCTGATCCATCCGGAGGATGCCCCCAAGGTGGTGAAGGCCAGGGATGAGCACTTGAAGGGGTTGACCCCGTTCTATAAGACTGAGTACCGCATGCGTAAGAAAAATGGGGATTACATTTGGTTTGAAGTGCGGGGCAAAGCCATTAGACAATCGGACGGCCGTATTCTGAGGTTCGCAGGCTCCATGGTCGATATCACGGAGAAGAAGAATTACGAGCTTCGGCTCACGCAGAGCTACAATGAGCTGAAATCTAGTGAAGAAAACTATCGGCTGATTGTCGACGCCGTGAATGACGGAATATGGGAGATGGACTACGAGAAAGGGCATCTGTATCTATCCCAACGTCTTAAGGAAATGCTTGGATTTGCCGACCGGCCTGAAATGAATATGCAGCTGCTGTTTCAGAAGATTCATCCGGAGGACCGGGGCAGGGTAAGGTCTGCCGCACTCAGGCATATCAGACAGCGCACAGAGCATTTTCAAGTTGAATACCGCTTAAGGCAGGATAATGGTATTTATAATTGGTATCTTGGGCGGGGCAAGGCGTTGTTCAATGAACAGGGCCAAGTCTATCGTCTGGCGGGTTCAAATACGGATATTCACCGGATGAAGCAGGTTCATGAGGAGCTTCACACCCTGGCCTATTATGATTCCTTAAGTGGTCTGCCGAACAGGCTGTTTATGCTGGAAGAGCTGGACCGTTTCTTCAGAAGCCCGGAGGGGGAAGCGGCTGTATTCTTCATTGATATGGATAACTTCAAATTCATCAATGACACGCTGGGGCACAAATCCGGAGACAAGCTGATCCGGAAGGTCAGTCAAAGACTGGCCTCACTGCTGCCAGCCGAGGGAATCTTGTTCCGGCTGGGCGGGGACGAATTTGTATATTTTCTTAAGGGGCTCGAGAGCCGGAGCGCTGTGCTCGGAATCGCCGAGAATGTGATCCGCAAATTCAAACAGCCGATCCGGATTAACTCCAGCAACCTGTATGCGTCGGTCAGCATTGGCGTAGCCTGTTACCCTGAAGATGGGCAGGATACGGAGGAGCTGCTGAAAAATGCGGATGTGGCCATGTATAGGTCGAAGAAAGCCGGCAAAGGCCTGTGTACCATGTATGACAAAACCATGCAATCGGCGCTTTTGGAGCGGATGAACATTGACAAACATCTACGGAATGCTCTGGACCATGATGAATTCATCCTCCAGTATCAGCCGCAGATGAACATGGTCACCGGCCAGATTGACGGCTTCGAGGCTCTGCTCCGCTGGCATAATCGGGAGCTGGGCAAGGTGCCGCCGGGGCTGTTTATTCCGGTGGCTGAGGACAGCAGGGTAATCATCCCGATCGGGGAGTGGGCCTTGATTACGGCGTGTGCTTTCATGAAGGCGATGCATGATAAAGGCTACCCGGAATGCCGGATATCCGTGAATATTTCGGTAATCCAGCTGGTTCAAGAAGAGTTCGTCACTACGGTACTGGATATCCTGGAGGATACGGGGCTTGCTCCGCAGTTTTTAGAGCTGGAGATTACGGAGTCCATCTTTATGGAGTCGTATGAGCCGATTATCGATAAGCTGGAGATTCTCAGGTCCCTTGGGGTGCGGATTGCCTTGGACGATTTCGGAACCGGCTATTCTTCACTCAGCTATTTGAAGCAGTTACCCATCTCCACACTCAAGATTGACAAGGCATTCATCGATAACCTGCCGGAGGAGAACAAGAACCGTTCTTTAACCGAAGCGATCATTGCGATCGGGCATAAGATGGGTCTTGAAGTCGTTGCTGAAGGCGTGGAATCCTACAAGCAGCTCTCGTATTTAAAAGATAGCGGCTGCGATTTGATTCAAGGTTATTTTCTGAGCAAGCCGGTGAATGAGGATGAAGCGGAAGTCCTGCTTCAGCGGTATTAATTCGTCCTTCGGTTAGTACCCTTTAATTCAAATCTGTTAAGGTCATTTGGGTCACCGCATACGGAAGAAGGGCAGTGCGGACTGAACTTTCGACGTGGTTTGCTTAGATGCTCTAATGTTTAAATGGATCAAGGACTGCGATAGCCCGATAGTTAATTTCTTGAATTCACCTAAAGTGCCCCGGCCCGGGATAGCTGTTATCCCTGGCTGGGGCACTTGTTATAAGTAAATACAATCCAATTGAAATTCAGCTCAATCATATCCCAATCGCCAAAACACTCCGGTAATTCTAAGCTGACAGCACACACTGGAGCTAGTATCTAGTAGGGCGGAACTTCTCGACCTCATTTTCCCCCTCGGACGGTTAACTCGCCTTGGGTTCAGCGATCCAAGCTTTTCATCGATGCTTCAGGATACCGCTGGCCTGCTGCAGCTCCCCGTGGGGCCACGTCTTCGATTCTTGCTTTATCCTCATCGGTCAACACAATTCGGAGCGCACCGATATTTTCATCCAAATTTGTTCTGCGCTTGGTGCCGGGGATGGGAACAATATCGTCTCCCTGGGCCAGCAGCCAGGCAAGCGCGAGCTGGGATGGCTGGCAGCCTTTCTCCGTGGCAATCTCCCGGATTCGCTCCACCAGCTCTAAATTTTTCTTAAAGTTCTCGCCTTGGAAGCGAGGTGAATTTCTACGATAATCATCCTCCGACAAATCTTCAAAACGCTTGATTTGACCCGTAAGAAATCCTCTCCCAAGCGGGCTGTAAGGCACGAATCCAATACCAAGTTCACGGCATACCGGCAAGATCTCATCCTCGACATCACGGCTCCATAGTGAATATTCGGTTTGAAGCGCGGTAATGGGATGAACTGCATTCGCTTTGCGGATTGTTTTCACGGAGGCCTCGGATAATCCTAAATAGCGAACTTTCCCTTCCTTCACCAGATCGGCCATTGCACCCACAGTTTCCTCAATCGGCGTATTCGGGTCCACGCGGTGCTGGTAATATAAATCGATATGGTCCACACCGAGCCGCTTCAGACTGGCTTCACAGGCTTGTCTGACATACTCAGGCCGCCCGTTAATCCCGAGCATAGTCCCGTCAGCCGCCCGGACATTGCCAAACTTGGTAGCTAGAACAACTTGATCCCGGCGGCCTTTAACAGCCCGTCCGACCAGCTCCTCATTTCGGCCGACCCCGTACATATCAGCTGTGTCCAGAAAGGTTAGCCCCTGCTCAAGTGCGTGGTGGATCGTGTGAATGGACTCTTCATCATCCCGTCCACTATAGAAGTCCGACATGCCCATACAACCCAAACCTAAAGCGGAAACTTGCAAGCCTGTTTTGCCTAAAGTTCTTGTCTGCATTCTTAGGATCATCCTCCATATGAATTCAAATGGTTATTACAGGGCTAATCTGTGACCGTGTTCCATTTTAAATTATAGCACTTTTCCCTTTCCTTCCAAATTATTAATAGAACCCGATTATTGACAGAACCCCGCCTTAAGACCAGCTTACAATTATACTCTTGCGTATGTGCCATGCTTTTGCTTCATAAGGTTCTTTGATTTGTCCATGTCATATTAGTTTTTTTGTCTGTTTGAAAATGCTTTCATCCATTAGAGTAAGGATAAGTCTATTTATGTCAAACAACAGTCCCCCAAGGAGTGAAGATCATATGGAACAATTCAGATTACCGAAGATCGCAATGCCGGAGCTTACTCTGCCCAAGGCTATTCAGGATGTGCTGGCCGAAGCGGAAGAGAAGCTGAAGCACCGGCCGAAGCTGCTGCAGCTGTTCAAGAACTGCTTCCCAAATACATTGGAGACTACTACTAAACTGCTCGATGACGGAACGACCTTTGTCATTACCGGGGACATCCCGGCGTCCTGGCTCAGAGATTCGGTGGAGCAGGTGATTCACTATATTCCTTTTGCCAAAGAAGATAAAGACCTCCAGCGTATTATTGGCGGACTGATCAAGCGTCACGTCAAGTATATCCTGATTGATCCGTACGCGAATGCTTTTAACGAGCTGGCGAATGACTGGCACTGGAGCAAAGTGGATATTACGGAAATGTCGCCATGGGTATGGGAGCGGAAGTTCGAACTGGACTCCCTGTGCTTCTCTATGCGCCTGGCTTATAAATACTGGAAGGAAACTGGAATTACCGATATCTTTGATCTGGAATTCAGACAGGCGATGCAGACCATCTATGATCTGTTCAAAACCGAGCAGCGCCATTTCGAGCTGTCTCCTTACCGGTTTACACGCAACAACGGCATTCCAGAGGATTCCATCCGCAACAACGGGATGGGTATGCCGGTGAACTACACCGGAATGATCTGGTCCGGCTTTAGATCCAGTGACGACGCCTGCGACTTCCATTACAATGTTCCGGCGAACATGTTTGCTGTGGTGACTCTGCGTCAGATGCAGGAGTTCGCGGAATGGGTATACCGTGATCTTGGCTTCCTGGCAGAGCTTAAAGCGCTCGAAGCGGATGTGGATCATGGCATCAAGCTGTACGGTATTTACCGTCATCCGAAGTTCGGACCGATCTATGCTTATGAGACTGACGGCTTCGGGAATTACTGCCTGATGGATGACGCAGGCACACCAGGATTGATGTCTATCCCTTATTTAGGATATGTAGGCGCTGAGGATGAAATTTATCAGAATACAAGACGTTTTGCGCTTAGCAAAGAGAACCCGTTCTATTTCGAGGGCAAGGTGGCTAAGGGAATCGGAAGCCCGCATACCCCTAAGGACTACATCTGGCACATGGCGTTGTCGATGCAGGGCCTGACGGCGAGCAGCAAGGAAGAGAAGCTGGAGATGATTGCGACTCTGGAGGCAACGGATGCGGATACCGGCTTTATGCATGAGGGCTTCCACGCGGATGATCCAACGATTTTCACACGCAAATGGTTCGCCTGGTCCAACAGTCTGTTCTCCCAGCTCGTCTATACCGCGATGAAGGAAGAGATTCTATGAGACAAGATATCATCATTCTTTGCGACCCGGGATTCCCCGGAGCCAGTCTGCCGGCTGGCCTAAGCGGAAGTGGGGAGGCTGTCCAAGGAGATGACTCAGCTATCCAGGAGTTAAAGAATTTGGGCACGTTGGTTCATGCGGAGGGGCTGGCTGAAGCTCTTCACGGGCTTGAAGGCGGATGCCTGGTGAACCTGCATGCCCCGTATTTCCCGAAGTCGGCTTGGCCGGGAATTATCCAATATTTAAGAAGAGGCGGCAATCTGATCAGCATCGGGGGTGCCCCGTTCAAGCATCCGGTTAGAAGAGAGCAGGGGGCTTGGGTTGTTGAACCGGAACAGACAGCCTACCATCAAGAGCTGTACATCCACGAAGCACTTCAGGTTGACAGTGCACGGGTTCAATCCCTTAAGTCACTGGATACAATTCCTTTGTTTGAGGGGCTGGAGCCGCTGTTCCGTCCAACAGCGAATACTTGGAATTTGGTGCCGCATACGACCAAGACCAGCGATCTGCCGCATCAGATGGGCTCGTCCGGACCCATGAGCACACGGATTTATCCGCTGCTTAAGGGTCTGACGAAGGACAAACGGGAGACCGCTGCTCCTGCCGTACTGTGGGAGAACACACTTGGCGGATTCGCCGGTTCGCGCTGGCTGTTTGTCAACGTTCCTTTGGAGGATGCGTTCTGGGCCCAGGGAGGCGTGAAGGCGTTAGCCAAATGGATTTCCTTCACGGCCAAGGGCGTCACCGAAATGTGGATTAAGCCAAACTATGCCTCCTACGAGCCGGGGGAACGGGCCGTGCTTGCCCTTCAGATTCAGGCTGTCCGGAGTCTACAGGCTGTTGAAGAAGTGAGGGGGGCAGAGACTTACAGAGCACATCAGAGAACGAATAATTCGGATCAAGAATCTCTTGCCCAGGAGGCCGGAACTGCCAATGACATCCAGGTCAATTCGGATGCGGCTTCAGCTGGAGCAGGGCCGGAAGTATGGAAGTTCGACATCACCGTGCAGCACGAGAGCAGCCCGGCTCTAACCTGGTCGGGGCATACTCAGCTTACCGCGGATGAGGAATTCCGCCAGGTGCGGCTTCCCATCCCAATGGATATTGAGAGCGGATTCTACCGGGTGGAATGCCGGGCTGAATCCACATCTGGAGAGGTGCGGATTCTTCGGCAGGGCTTCTGGGGCCATGCACCTGAGCTGCTTGCCGAAGGTGAGCCTGTAACCAGCGGCCGGGACTATTTCATCAAAGACGGACGCCCCCTGCCGGTTGTGGGCATGACCTACATGACCAGTGATGTGGCGCGGAAGTTCCTTTTCCTCCCGAATCCACAGGTGTGGGATCAGGATATGGCGCAGATGCGTAAAGCCGGCATCAATTGGATCCGGACCGGGATCTGGACCGCTTACCGGAACATGATGCAGGTGGATGGGCATGTCTCAGAGGACGTGCTGCGCGCGATTGACGCGTTCATTATGACGGCGAAAAAACATGATTTACAGGTGACCTTCACCTTTTTCTCCTTTACCCCGGAAACCTGGGAAGGGGTCAATCCGTACCTTGACCCTCAAAGCGTAGAGGCGCAGAAGCGGTTTATCCGCTCCATCGTATCGCGTCATACGCACACAACAAATGTAGATTGGGATCTTATTAATGAACCCTCGATGTTCGATCCCGTCCGGATCTTCTCGGACGGGCCAAGCTCTTGTCATGACCGGTTCGAGCAGAAGGCTTATCAGGACTGGCTTCAAGACCGGCACGGCCGGATTGAGGTGCTTCAGGAGCGCTGGAATATGACACCGGAGCAGCTGCCTGACTTCCAGTCAGCTCAAATTCCGGAGAGTGCCGAGATTAACTTTAATGTGCAGGATATGCATAAGGCAAAGAAAGGCACACGCTGGCTTGACTACTGTCTGTTCTCCATGGAAATGCATAACCGCTGGGCGAAACAGCTGTACAGTACGATTAAGGAGCTGTGCCCAGGCCATATGGTGACCGTCGGGCAGGATGAGGCGCTGGGCGCCCAGCGCCCATCCCCATTCTTCTATGAGGAGGCGGTGGACTACACTACGGTCCACTCCTGGTGGCTGAATGATTATCTGCTGTGGGATGGCATCTTCGCTAAAACGGCAAACAAGCCGAACCTGGTTCAGGAGACCGGGATCATGTACGTAGAGACTCCAGACGGACGGGCGAAGCGAAGCGAACAGGAGCTTCGGAGCCTGCTGGAGCGGAAATATACGTACGCGCTGTCTACTGGGGGAGCAGGAGCCATTCATTGGATATGGAACACGAATTTCTACATGGATAACGCTAATGAGTCTCACATTGGAGCACTCCGGGCAGACGGGACAGAGAAGCCGGAGGCAGATGTGTCCTATGACTTCGGTCAGTTCATTGAAGGCATACGGGATGTGTTCAAAGACCGCAGGTTGGAAGAAGCCGCAGTGGTCTTTCCTTACTCCAATGATTTCTCCAACCGGAAGCTGGCGTTCGATGCGACGACCAAGCTGACCCGAATCTTGGCCTATAGGCTGAAAATTCCATTCCGCGGAGTCTCGGAGTATCATCTGGATGATCTCCGGCAGAACCCGGCGAAGCTGGTTGTGCTGCCGAGCGCGCACAACTTCGACGATGCGGCGATGGATCAGCTGATCCGCATCGCCGAGGAGACCGGGGCCGTGCTGCTCGCCACGGGCCCGCTAGGCATTGACGCTTACTGGCGTCCAACCGGCCGCCTGAGCGGACTGCTCGGGCCGCACGAGCTGCGCAACGTGCGCAGGGAGGAAGCGCTTGTGCTGGACGGCCAAGCGCTGCCGGTCTCGTTCGGCCACCGGCGGATCGCCGAGGTGGCCGCAGAGGCACCCGTTCACGAAGCGCTGGGAAGCTCCGGTGGAGCTTCGGTCGTGAACGTGCCTCTGGGCACGGGCGGCGGGCGGCTCATCTGGAGCCCGCTGCCCGTGGAGCTTAGCGAGCGCAGCAGTACTACCGCTGCGCTGTACCGCTTCGCTGCTGAGGCCGCCGGAGTAGGCCGCGGCCTGGAATGGCTGCGCGGCGGCGAGCTTCCCGGCATCTACGGCCGGAAGCTCAGCTACGCAGACGGGGCCTTGTTCACCTTCGTGTCCGAGTATGCACTCGACACCGAGGTGGAAGTGAAGGACCCGGATACCGGTTGCACCTATTCGTTCCTGCTGGAGCAGGAGCGTTCGGTCCTCTTCGCGGTCGATTCCCGCGGTGCACTGCTGGGCGTATACCGCCCAGATGAGGTCAAGATCCAAGTAACTCAATAAAATTGCTAGGAAGCAGCCCCCACGAGGATTCGCACTCAAGCCAAGCGAATCCCGTAGGGAGAGCGCCTCCCCGAACGCAGTAGAAGTAAGACGCTAGGAAGCGGCCCCCACGAGGATTCGCACTCAAGCCAAGCGAATCCCGTAGGGAGAGCGCCTCTTCGAACGCAGTAGAAGTAAGACACTAGGAAGCGGCCCCCACGAAGATTCGCACTCAAGCTAAGCGAATCCCGCAGGGAGAGCGTCTCCCTGAACGCAGTAGAAGTAAGACGCTCGGAAGCAGCCCCCACGAGGATTCGCACTCAAGCCAAGCGAATCCCGGAGGGAGAGCGTCTCCCCAAACGCAGTAGAAGTAAAACGCTGGGAAGCAACCCCCACGAGGATACGCACTCAAGCCAAGCGAATCCCGCAGGGAAAGCGCCTCCTTGAACGCAGTAGAAGTAAAACGCTGGGAAGCAGCTCTCACGGGGATTCGCACTCAAGCCAAGCGAATCCCACAGGGAGAGCGTCTCCCCGAACGCAGTAGAAGTAAGACGCTGGGAAGCAGCTCTCACGAGGATTTGCACTCAAGCCAAGCGAATCCCACAGGGAGAGCGTCTCCCCAAACGCAGTAGAAGTAAAACGCTGGGAAGCAGCTCTCACGAGGATACGCACTCAAGCCAAGCGAATCCCACAGGGAGAGCGCCTCCCAGCACAAATGTTCTGCAAGAGGCATTAAGCAGCAGCCCCCACGCCCCAGGCAGGAGCGCACCAGTAGAGCGGGCCCCGCAGGGGCGGCAAGCGGCTAACCGCACGCCAGCTACCCGGGTGCTCCAAACTCTGCGCCGCCCACCAACGGAATCAGGTAACTAAACAACACCGCAAGTTAAGCGGGTCCCGATAGGGACGGCAAGCGATCCACGATCCCAAGCCGATAAGCTCCGCCTCAGTAACGCCCACATTATTCCCATTTCGGGTGTCCAGAGGGCGAAGCCCTTGGGGCCCTCCCTTGGCTAAGGGAGGGTTTGGGAGGGATCGAATTACAAATTTGAGGGAGGTCTTCACCTTGGACCCAAACCATAAACAACGCAAAGCCCATATCATTTCCCATACCCACTGGGACAGGGAATGGTATTTGCCTTACGAGAAGCACCATGTCCGCCTGGTCCAGTTGATGGATGCGTTGCTGGACAAGCTGGACAGCGGCAGTGAATTCAAGAGCTTTTTCCTGGACGGACAGACGATTATTCTTGAGGATTACCTTCAGGTGCGGCCGGAGAACCTGCAGCGGCTGCAAAAGCATATTACAGACGGAAGGTTGCTGATCGGACCTTGGTACATTTTGCAGGATGCTTTTCTGACCAGCTCTGAAGCGAATGTGCGCAATATGCAGATCGGACACCAGGATTCTGCCAGATACGGGCAGCCAGCCAAAATCGGGTATTTCCCGGACACCTTTGGTCTAACAGGCCAAACGCCGCAGCTTATGCAGCAATCTGGCATTAACAACGCCTTTTTCGGACGCGGCGTCAAACCGACGGGCTTTAACAACACCGTATCGGAAGGTGAATATGAGTCTTCCTTCTCCGAGCTGATCTGGGAAGGGCCGGATGGCTCTAAGGTGCTTGGCATTCTGTTTGCGAACTGGTACTCCAACGGAAATGAAGTTCCGGTGGATGAACAGGAAGCCCGCGAGTTTTGGGACCGTAAGCTGGCGGATGCGGAGAAATACGCATCTACAGGCGAACTGCTTTATATGAATGGGTGTGACCACCAGCCGGTTCAATTGGATCTGCCGGAGGCGATTGAGACCGCGCGGAAGCTGTATCCGGACACGGAGTTTATTCATTCCAACTTCCCAGATTATTTGAAGGCGCTGGATGAAGCAGTTGACCAATCCAATCTGTCCACCGTACAAGGTGAACTGAGAAGTCAGCGCAACGACGGATGGGGAACGCTGGTGAATACGGCTTCCGCCCGGGTCTATCTGAAGCAGATGAATCAGAAAGGCCAGGCTATCCTGGAAAAAGTAGCTGAACCGCTTGCCTCCTTCGCCCATGTGCTTGGCAAGGAATATCCGCATCATTTGTTCACCTATGCATGGAAAACCTTGATGCAGAACCACCCGCACGACAGCATCTGCGGATGCAGTGTAGATGAGGTGCACCGTGAGATGGTGACGCGCTTTGATAAAAGCCGCCATGTCGCCGAGGCCATTGTTGACGACAGCAAGCAAGTCATTGCGGATGCTGTGGATACGACAGTTTTCTCCGCTTATGGGGAGGACCCACTTCCGTTGGTTGTGATGAACACGAGCGGTTGGAGCCGGACGGGCGTTGTGTGTGTTGAAATTGATGCCGCCCGTCTCTATCTGCGCGATGGTCACGGCTTGGAAGAGACTGCCCGCCGTATGAAGGATGTCGATTTATCCGGTCGGGTGCTGGTGGATGCTGAGGGACGGGTGCTGGATGCTTCCGTGGAGGATCTGGGCCTGTTATTCGGCTATGATCTGCCTGACGATAAGTTCCGCCAGCCGTACATGTGCCGTAAGGTCAGTCTGACTTTTGAAGCGGAACAAATTCCGGCCCTCGGACTTAAAGCATACGCTTGGGTAAGAAAGCAGGACCTGAAGGGGGCTGACACAGCTTCTGTGCCAGAATCTGCACTGCTTCAGGGCGGACGCATTCTGGAGAATGCAAACCTGAAAGTGGAAATTGCGGATGACGGCTCATTCAGCCTGCACGACAAGCTTAGCGGACGCACCTTCACGGATATGGGGATTTACGAGGACACCGGGGATATCGGGAACGAATATATGTACAAACAGCCAGAAGGCGAGACACCGCTGACCACCAAGGGACTTCAAGCCCAGATGACGGTGCTTGAGAACACTCCATACCGTGCAAGTGTAGAGATCAAGCATGAGTGGGCGATACCGGAGTCGGCGGATGCCCAGCTGGATGAGGAGCAGCGGGAGCTGGTGTATTATCCTGAACGGAAGGCTAAGCGAAGCCGCAGCCTTGTGACGGTTAGCCTTCGTACCGTTCTGAGCTTGGAGCGGGGAGGCAAAGGTCTGCGGATCGACACCACTATTCAGAATACGGCCAAAGATCACCGGATTCGCGCTCTGTTCCCAACCGATGTGGCTGCATCCGTGCACCAGGTAGATTCGATGTTTGAAATTGCCCAGCGGGATAACGAGCCGGCGCCGGAATGGCAGAATCCGAGCAATACTCAGCATCAGCAGGCATTTGTGGATGTCAGCGGTGAAGGCGCGGGACTTACTGTTGCCAATCTTGGCCTGAATGAATATGAGGTGCTGCGCGATGGACGCAACACGATTGCCATCACGCTGCTTCGTTCGGTAGGCGAGCTTGGGGATTGGGGATTGTTCCCGACACCGGAAGCACAGTGCCTTGGTGAGCATACCGCCCAGCTGGAGCTGATTCCTCACTCTGGAGACGGTCTCAGTACAGGAGCTTACGCGGAGGCATACCAGTTCCAAATTCCGTGGACAGCAGTCCAAACTGAAGTGCATGGCGGGCCAGTTGAGCCGGTATATGCCCCGTTTGAGTGGGAGAGTGCGCAGCTTGCCTTCTCTTCTCTGAAAATGAATCAGGACACCGGCGATCTCCTGCTCCGTTGGTATAACATGAGCAAAGACGAGTCCGAGCTCACGCTGAGCTCCAAGATTCCTCAGCAGTATTTTTACAAAACGACGATCTTAGAGGAAGCGGGTCAGCCGCTTACAGGCAATGTGGCCAATGGGCTGTCTGTTCTCGCAGGTCCATGTGAGATTCTGACTTTGGGTGTGCGGCGATAAGCTTGCAGCACTGAGGAAGAATAAATAAGTAACCAAAAAAGGGTGCTCCCGTTATGGGGCACCCTGCTTGAATTGGTCTTGGCGTTAGAATGAATTGTGTTTCGAATGTAATGGTCTGATCTTATCCTAGCTCCCGTCATCGTACAATTGATCCGTTAAATAATGAAGGAGATCTGGCCTATTTTCAAGGTGGCCTCAAGGCTCTTCTGTACTAAGCTACAACTCTACTAGTATCTTGATCAAACCTCGTTCCAAATCCGTGCAACATTGTCAAAAGCGATCTTGGTCCCTTTCCGGCATTCCTCCATGCCTTCATACTCAATGGAGATGTACCCGTCATAGCCAGAGTTCTTCACAATCCTGAGAATCTCATACAGGTCCAGATCGCCTTGTCCGGCAATGGCCCCGCGAAGGTAAGAGCCGCCGACGCTGCGGAACCAGCCTTCTCCCGGGTTGCGGGAGGCCGGGCGGATATAGAAGTCTTTGACATGAACCATGGAGGCGTAAGGAATGTTATTCTTCACCGCCGTAATTGGATTCTCGTCCACACACACGAAATTGCCCACATCAAGGGTGGTTTTGAAGTTGGGGCGGTTTACGGCATGAACTACGGACTGCACACGGTCACTGGCCTGAACATAGTAGCCGTGATTCTCTAGACTGGTTGTGATGCCGTACTGCTTCGCATGGTCGGCAATCCGCTGGCAGGCAGCGGCCACGCGTCCCAAGTCTTCATTGAACCTTGCGATAGAGGTATCTGTCCGTGCAGCGACATCGTGGCGCATGAGCTTGACGCCAAGCCGGTGTGCCCGGTCCACCTCAGCCTTGACCTGCTCGATCTCGACTTCGTATTCTTCCTCGGAGCTTGTTACAAAGTTGGCCCCGATAGCATAGTTGGAAATCGCGATTCCTAGAGAGGCCGCTTTTTCACGGATTTGATCTTCCAGCTCCGGGTTTTCGAACGTGAAGCCATACGGAACAATCTCAATGTGTTCTGCTCCGATTCCAGCTACCCATTCCATAATCTCCAAAATATCCATTTCTCCTGCTTCTAAGGCTTGATACAGGCTGTATGAACTAATTCCCAGTTTCATGACTATTTCCCCTTATATGACTTGATAAATGCTACCGCCTTGCGGATGTCTTCTTCCGGATTAGCTCCGACTTCACGCTCGATGGTCAAATAACCTTTGTAGCCGATTTCCTGGAGGGCCGCGAAATAAGCTGGGAAGTCTACCGTCCCTTCACCCAGCGGGACTTCCTCAAAGGCAGCACCCGATGCGGCCATTTCCGCAATCTTTTCATGGCTCATGGCTCCATACCCGAGGAACCCATATACATCTCTCGGGTCAACTGGACGCAGCTGCTTGCCGTCCTTCACATGGGTATGTACCACATAGTCTTTAAGCAGCTTTACACCCTCAACCGGATCATCACCGGTGACCATAACCATGTTGGCTGGGTCAAAATTAACCGAAACACCGTTGGTGCTGAGCGAGTCGAGGAAGCTCTTCAGATGAGCAGAGCGCTCCGGGCCGGTCTCAATGGCGAAGTAGGCGTTCATGCTCTTGGCGTAAACACCGAGTTCTTCACAGGCTCTTTGCATGGAGTCGTAAATCCGGCTGCTGGTGTCGTCTGGCACGATTCCGATATGGGTGGTAACCACATTTGTTCCAAGCTCCACAGCCAGATCAAGAATCCGCTTGGATTTCTCGATTTTCTCCGGATTGGCGGCTTCATCCTGAAAGCCGTGTCCGGCGAGATCCCCGCACAGCGCGGAGATTTCAAGGCCTAATCCCTCAATATAGCTGCGCAGCTCCTTGCGTTTGGCGGGGCTGAGGGCCGCCGGGTCCATTTCCCCGGATACGGCATAGATCTGCACACCGTCTGCGCCAACTTCTTTGGCTTTCTTAAGACCTTCTGTAACGCCCACGCCAAAGCTGTCGACAATGACACCGATTTTGTTCGTAAAACTCATTAAGCACCTGCCTCCTTATTGCGTTGAAATAGAATTAGGGTCTCTTAGAAATTGCCGCCGGATTTAGAAATGAATTTCCCGGCCCTCTGCTGCGGATTGGTAAATTCCGTTCAGAATCTTGATCATTTCCACGCCGTCTTCCACTGGACTGTTGGTCGTGATGAGGCCCAGACAGCTGTCGACAAAATGATTGATCTCGTTATTAAAGGCGCCTTGGAAATTGAAGCCGGGCTCCGTAATCTGCGGGGCCACATTGATGATGGTGTTGTGCTGCTCGGTCACGATCAGCAGCTCGGGCTCGATTTCGGCGCCGCCTTTTTCCCCGTAAATATTCACTTGGGCCGAGTTCTCCTTCGCATGAAGGGAGAAGCTCACGTCCACCAACAGAGAGGCTCCGTTCTCGAATCTGACGAGTGCATTGGCCATATCCTCTACCGTATTGAACGAGGCATCGTAATCGGCAGCCTGGTAGAACTCATAATTCTCAATGTTGGAGCGGTTGCCCAGCTTGCTATATGTGTTGCCGCTGACGGATTTAACCTTTGGTCTGCCCATGAGATACCAGCAGAGATCAATGACATGTACGCCGATATCAATTAGCGGACCTCCGCCGGAGCGCTCCTTGTCGGCGAACCAGCCGCCTGGATTGCCGAGACGACGCAGCATGCTGGCTTTGGCATAATAAATCTGGCCGAGATCTCCGGCATCGATGAATTTTTTGAGTACCGCAATGTTGGAAGCGTGGCGGCGGACATAACCGACCTGAAGCATTTTTCCGGTCCGGCGCACGGCATCCTCTACCTTAAGCGCCTCTTCCACCGTCTTGCACAGCGGCTTCTCACAAAGCACATTTTTGCCCGCCTCAAGGGCCGCGATGCTGATCTCCGCGTGAGAGTTGTTCCAGGTGCATATGCTTACCGCCTGAACCTCGGCGTTCGCCAGAAGCTCGTTGTAATCTGTATATACATGAGGAATATCATATTTCTTGGCTGTTTCTTTGGCTCTGTCTTCGTTCAAGTCACAGACAGCCCAAAGCTTGACTTTCGGATTGGCTTGGTAGGCGAGCAGGTGGCACTCAGAGATGGAACCGTTGCCGATAAGACCGATTTTCAGTTCACTCATTGTTTGCGCTTACATCCTTTCTTGGTCCGCAGGGTTCTGATACAATAATCCTAATGTATGCAGCACGGATTTGTTTTATATATTCATTGATTCCAATTTAGCACACTGATTGTGCGAGGGAGAATGTTCAGGATGACAAAATATCTGGATTATATGATCAGTTCTGACCCGATTAGGGTATTCAATCCGGCTGTGGATGCCAGCAAGCGGAAGGTGAAGTCTCTTACTGTGATAAGTGCCGGTCACTTACCCGGCCGGACACCTCAGCGCAGGGATGCCCAATTTGAGAATTGGGCTTTTGTGATGATCACTGCGGGGGCTGGATTTTATCAGGTCAACGAAGGTGAGGTGCAGCGGGTGGAGGCGGGAAGCTGGTTCTGCTTGTATCCAGGCGCGGTGTTTAACTATGGACCGGACCAGGGCGGTTATTGGGATGAGTATTATTATAGCTTGGATGGGTCCAGGCTCACCGAATGGATAGAAAATTGGCTGCCTCATCCGGCTTACGTGAATAAGGCTGTCATTGATGAGACCTTCATTCATAAAATGGAGGTGGCCTTTATGCTGATTGAAAGCGGAATGCCGAGCAATCTGGACCGTGCCTCCCTGATGATTGAGTCCTTCATGTATGAGCTTGCGACTCAAAGCGACCGCACCCATGCAGGGAGCCGGGGCAGCCTCGTGATTAAGGTGATCGAGGACCTGGCCAGCTCCTTGCATATTATCCAGGAGCCTGCGGCCCTTGCGGCAAGGCATCATATTTCGGTCTCGACGCTGCGCAGAATCGTGCATGAGTATACAGGCTACCCCTTAAATGAATATCTACATCAGCTGAAGGTCGGGGAGGCCAAGAACATCCTGCTCAACACGGATCTGTCTGTGAAAGAAATCGGGGAATCGCTCGGTTACAAAGATACGTTCTATTTCTCCAGAGTATTCAAGAGAATTACGGGCATCTCGCCAAGAAGCTACCGGAGCCGGGTGGGGCAGTAGGGGGACGGAATCCATTAAGTTTATAGAATCTATATAAAATGAACTTATGAAGGTTACCCTTTGTGGCGCTGCGATACCGAGTATTCTTACAACCTCTGTTGAAATGCTTGAACTAGATATCCAAGTAGAGGCATTTCTCTTTATATATATTATGCACTCTTTCAATTTATTAAGAGATTTTAGGAAATAACAGAACATTTAGAGAGCAACCATCTGAGGACAGGAGAGCCGCAATTTTACGGCCTGATGTACATTTCCTTTGTGAGTAGGGGAAGGGCCGTTCGGCGTTGTTTGAAAGGGGATGCTTTAATGAAGCGTTCAGACTTTTTCTATATTTGGGTAGCTATCGTTAGTTACCTAATAGGACCACTAATCTATCTACTCACACTCAGATTTATATATGGTGAGACTACGAGAGATATGGGGCGATTCATTATATGGACTGCTCCTGCATTCTTCACAGTGGGCATATTCCTTTACCTTATATGTGTAATCATATTACGTTCAATAAACAAGTACTACTTTTGGCTGCAAACTTTAGCTTTTGTATTGGTTGGAACCATCCCCGTTTATATTGTACCTTTGATTGCAGGTTTCTTTAAGACTGAGAATCTCTCCTTTTTATTTTCACAAGAGGGTATATTATTTTTTTTGTTTTTCTCAAGTATCGCTGTTGTCTCTTCTTATGGAACCTGGATAGCTCAGAAAAGACAAAACAAGAGACCTTTTATAATTCTATCTATTTTAATCCTTGTTTTTTTAATAGTAGTCTAAGACAGGTTGTGTATGTACTACATCGAAAAGGGGTCTCCGAATACAGGAGGAATATCTTTATGTATAAAACTTTCTGTTTGTTCTTATTATTATTCTTTTCTTTCTTGGTGAGCTGCACCAATAACAAAGAACCCAATTTGGAGCATACTACTCCCAACGGACCTACCATCGCTTTAACGGTAGCGGTCTTAGGTAACAGCAAATATCCCGCCATACCACGTGTAAGCTATGTGAACGTTGGATTTAACGACCTAAATCAAAAGAACAGCAGAACGTTTGATGGACTCATCGTTTCCAAGGAGTATTTTGAAGAGGCAGCACAGCCTATGAATAAAGAGTTTTTGAAACATATAAAATACCCTGTTTTCTTCATTGGAGCCGAGGAAATTTCAACAGCAGCGTTTTATGTAGACGGACTTGCCTTAGACCAGATTAAGGGTGACGACACATATGCATCCGGATTTGTCCGTACGGAACAAGGTGAATATAAGACTTGGGGACTCGGTTTGCCCAATGAACCCACCGATACGGACAAGGGGCTGAATATCCTGGTTAGAATCTGTAATATTTTGCAGGAGTATAAAATCAGCAAAAAGCCATAGATTTTTGCATCGAAAAGTGAGATTTAATAGGTTTCTCGGCTGCTAGAGATATTTCCAATTTATACTTAACATTAACTGTGCTCCAAAGAAGCCTTTGGCTTTGAGGGGTGTTTTTTGTTCTTAGAGAAGTGAGGCATGTAACTAGTTTGTGATTGCAAATTATAAATTTTTATGACGCTCCAAAATAGGCATACACACAGACTGGCTGCCGCGCATAGCCTATAGTGTAAGCATTTTCTTTTTATACGAAAAGGAGTGTGTTGGACTACATGGCGGACAAGGAAAAGCATTATTTTGCGCGCGGCAATACAGCTGCTGGATTATATACGTTGTTTGAATCGGTGCTGGAGGGCCTCCAGACGATCTATGTTCTTGGCGGCCGCACCGGGGCGGGAAATGCACGGGTGCTTCAAGAACTGGCTGCGGCTTGGAGCAGCAGAAATCTGATCCTGCACTATATTCACCAGCCGCTGGACAGCAGGCTGCTCGAAGGGATCATTCTGGAGGAGCAGCGGATTGGCGTAGTGGACGGCAATGCCTGGGGGGCGGACGCGGTGCTTGAAGGAGCTGAAATCCGCTATATTGACATGGAGAAGCTGCTGGATGCCGAAGCTCTTGAGCCATTCGCGGAGGAAGTGGCCGAGCTGGATAAGCAGATCGCTCTGACTTATGAGGAGGCGTATGATACCTTCAACCGGACGCTCCGGATTCATGATGAGTGGGAAAAATTTTATATCGATCACCTGGACCGGGCTAAGGCGGATCAGTTGGCGGAGGATTTTGTCAAGCAGCATCTGGCTTCGGCAGAAGGAGCCTCGGGCAGCGGCAGAGAAATTCACCGTTTTCTTGGAGCAGCTACCTGGCAGGGAGCGATGGATTTTGTCCTGAATTTGACCCAGGACCTGAACAGCCGGATCTTTGTAAAAGGACGCCCAGGCTCAGGAAAATCGACACTCTTCAAAAAAATCGCCGCCGAGGCCAAAAATCGTGGTATCGACACGGAAATCTACCACTGCGGCTTCGACCCGAACAGCTTGGATATGCTGATCTTCCCGCAGCTCAGCCTGGCCATATTCGACAGTACCGCGCCTCATGAGCACTTCCCATCCCGGCAAGGTGATACGATCCTCGACGTCTACAAGCTTGCGATTGCGGAGGGAACGGATGAGAAGTACGCGGAAGAAATCGCGGAGATTAAAGACCGCTACACCCGCTCCATGAAGGAAGCGATCGCTCTTCTGGAGACGGTTAAGGACTACCGCGACCGTATTACCTCTATTTATAATGACGCTTTGGATCTTAAAGCACTTCATGTACTTACCTCTGATTTGTTGGCGGAAGTGGGGGCACAGGTTGCTGCGAGACCGTAATGCGGTTGACCGGAAATGGACATACGACTGAGGTGTCAAAATACGGGCAGAAGGAGCCGAGCATTAGAGCTTGGACCACGAGGGCTTGAGTCCCTAGAAACTAGAGCAATGAGCAGTCAGAACACCAGGAAACGGACCATTGAACATGGGAAAATAGAGTGCCGCGGAGTGCCACCAGGCACATGGTAAGGAAAAGACAGACCGCGGCATATATTTATATACTCTAATGGCATTTAGTAATGCGCATAGAGTAAAGCTCATACAGTAATGCACATACTGGAGAGCCATACAGGAAAGCTCATACAGGAATGCACATACAGGGAAGACCCTTTAGCGTCCGCCTAACCGTGGAGCTGAAGGGTCTTTGCATTGAATTAGGAATGAAGTATCCTCGTGAGATTGCTCGATTATGAATAGGGAGAGGAGCAGCCTTCTGAGTGGCGTGTGCTAAAGAGCTCCCTCGGGGGGGCCCCTCATCCAACCTCCCCGCATCGAACAGAGAATGGGCCTGCCCCTTCATGATCGCATGAGGAGGGCAGGCCCATTTTTCGTAAGTCTGGTTAGTAAGGTGATCCGAGCTATTTTACTTCAGCGTGTAAGGAAGCTCAAAGGTCCACAGGTCGGTTCCATTCTCCTTGGAGTCCGGCTTGTCCACACCAAAGTCATTGTCATTAACAATGACCAGCTTGTTGCCGCCAACAAGGGAGATCCCTTCGATTTTCTCGTTAGGGTATTTGAAGTCTACCGCATTCAGAATCGTCTTCTTGCTAACCGGAGTAACGCCAGATTTGATCAACTCGGCAGGTGTGAGCTGTTCCAATGTTTTGCCTGCCTTGCTTGTATCGTCATACTGCCCCAGGATATTGGTCGCTTTGGACAGATCGATCTGATAGATTTTCTTCAGTTGGGCCTTGTCGCCCGCATTCTTGTCCCGCTCGTCAATCAGCAGAGTATTCTCGTTGATCACGTTCAGGTCGGAGATGACGATATCTCCCTGCTTCAGATCCTTGAACTGCTTCGCATCGTCCGCAATATAAGCGTATTCCGCGACAGGCTGAAGTGTGGCCAGGTCCAGCTTTAGAATCCGCAGGGTGCGCGAATTGTCCACACTCTTATCGGGAAGGCGGAGCGGGCTCTGCATAGCCATGTACAGCCACTTGCCGTCCGGTGTAACCCCTACGGCTTCAGCTCCGCGGTTCTGGCGGCGGTTCAGGTAGGAAGCTGGCAGCACGTCCTTCAGTGGAAGCTCCGGTGTGTTCAGCTCAGCGCTGATTCCTTTGGGAGCGAGACGCTGCACGAGTGTACCATCGCGTTTCACTTGGACAAGGTATGGACCGTATTCATCCGAGATCCAGAACGTATCATCCTTGGGATTGTAGGCGAGACCTTCCACATCCAGACCGTAAGGATCGTACGAGATAACGTTCTCAGCGGCCTGATCATAAGGCACTTCATCCCGTGATTTCAGGTTAGGCAGCCCGGTAATTTGGCTTGTGCCTGTGACCGGGTCTTTACCGTTGATTTTGAGTGGGATGGTCTCGAGCACCTTGATTTGATCTTGGTCCAGCTGGATTTTGTAGATGGTTGGTGTGTAATTAGGCAGCGGGAACGTCCGGCGCGTTGTGCCTTTGACGTCAACCTCTCCGTTAGGACCGCGGTCGGCGGTTGTGTAAAACACATTATCCGGGTCCCCCGGAAGATGGGTAAGGGAGGAGCCGATGCCGAACTTGATGCCCTTGGCGAGATCCGGCTGATTCAGTGTATATTTACCGGTCAGTTTGGGCTTGGCGGTCAGCGAAAGGGTGCCGCTGGTGCTATCCCAATCCTCATAGACGCTTACTTTTGTGCTTTGGCCGTTCACCGTATACTCTAATTCTGCGGCATGAGCTCCCGAGGAGAGCAGGGGAAAGCTTCCGACCGAAAGGGCGGCTAGAGCAGCGGCGAACCATTTTTTGGATGACATATGTAAAGACTCCTTCCATTCCTGTTTCATCGACTATTATCGACGTATTTACGTTTATTCTAGTGTTGTTTTATTAACGGAATGTATGTATAACATTTGTTCTGTGTAAAACGTAAAAAGAGCATAAAGAGACTTCTCTTCATGCTCTTTCATATGCTGTAGAACTGTCAGTTCCATGCTGGGCCGGACGCCTGCTCCAGAACAGCCGGAGCGACATGCTGGCGCACCACAGGGAGAATATCAGGAACAGAATAGCCCAAAGCACGGCGGGCAGCGGGGTCATTCGTGCCAGATTGGCGGCGTCGCCTGCCTCTCCGGGACTGCGGATCGCAGCAAGAACCAGCGTGAGGGGCCCCATAACTGACTCCTCGAGACACAGGAAAGCCAGCAGCAGGTAATAGAAGTTTCGCACAGCCGGACCCAGGAAATAGATGATTCCACTGATCAGCAAAAATAAGCCAAGCCACCAGACACCGAATCCTCTATGCACAAAAAACACCATCATCAGCAGGGCAATTCCCATGAGGCCGATTAGCCCGGCCGCCTGCCTTCTCCGCTGATAACCGAGGAAGAGCAGCAGGGCGAACAGGGCGGCTAGGGTGTAGCCTGCCAGCGAGACCAGAATGGAGCTCCAGCCGGTGGACAGCAGGGAATACGTAACACCGCTGTGATCCGCATTGAGCTCAATCCGCATCACGCGGCCGGATACCAGGAGGGTGACAATGGCATGCCCCAACTCATGCACCATGGTGTCCACTGTTCTGAACCAGGAGGAGAACGGAATAAGACGGGTGAGGAATGCCGAACCCAGAAGAAAAAGAATGGTCTTTAGCCATTTGTTCATGAAGTGGACGAGTTCCCTTCTATATAGAATAAAAATAGATGCAGCTTGCTCTGGTATGAAATGGGTGGAATTTTTTGCTACAATAAGATAGTATGCGGAATAAATCCTATACCCTTATACGTATGAAGTTAAGGAAGGGTTCATGGATGACCTTAGGAATTTTAAATTTGATGGGAGGTTAACATGCATGAATGTATCTGAAGCGATTCGAAATAGAAGAAGTATCGGGAAAGTCAAACAGGAGGATATTCCCGTAGAAACGATTGAGCGTATTCTTGAGGCGGGTACGTGGGCGCCCAACCACAGATTGACCGAGCCGTGGAAATTCTTTGTACATAGAGGGGAAGGGCGGCAGCTTATCGGGAACGCCATGGCGGACATTGCGCTTGAGAAATATGAGGACCCGAACTCGGAGGAAGCCCGCAAGGCGGTGGAGACCGCGCAGAGCAGACCGCTTCGCTCGCCGGTGATCATCACCGTGGCCGTCACGCCAAGTGACAAGAAAGGCGTAGTTGAGATTGAGGAATATGGGGCCGTCTTCGCCGCGATCCAGAACATGCTGCTGGAGATTCACAGCTTGGGCCTTGGCGCTGTTTGGAGAACCGGGGACCCGTGCTATCATACGAAGATGAACGAGCACTTCGGGCTTCGTCCGCAGGATAAAGTCCTTGGCTTCATTTATCTCGGCGAGCCGGACGTATCTGATCTTACAGGCAAGCGCACCCCATTCCAGGAGAAAACGGTGTGGGTGGATACACCGGAGAAAATAAAAGCTGACCAATAGAATGTCCCATCTCCAGAATCATTTCACACTCCTGTCTATTGATAATTCTTAAGTTCAACTTAGAGTAGACAGGGCGGGACTCTTTTGCAGCCTAATTGTTTGAAAATTCGCAAGGACATTTCAGGTTATGGGCCAAGCAAGTAAGCAAGCCCTCATACACGGACTCACATCCGTCTATGAGGGCTTTTTTAATCTTAATTATAGTTCCGGCGTATTCTTACTCCACCGCAGCCACCTCAAACACCGGCAGCGAGAGCGTCTGCCCGCCCAAGGTGACATCCTCATTCTGGGCGGCCAGGATTCCTGATACAGTTGTGTCTCCGACACTCATCAGGCTGTTTGATTTCAGCAGGACATAGCTGTCTCCGAGTACAGCCAGCGGCCCGTTGTCCGTAATGCTGACAATGCTGCAGCTGAACCTCACCTTTTCACCGGGGTGCTGAAGCAGATCTTCGATCCGTATATCTTGATATTCAGATTCCGGCTTCACAGGTTCCCGGTACTGGTAGGCGCTGCCCGTCCAGGCATACACCGCGGTTCCCCCCGCTCCATTCCCCTCTGGGTTGTTCACCAGCAAGGTGCCGTCCTTCATGACTTGGTATCCGTCTGCTTCGAACTCAAACAGCCTGCTGATTCTCTGGCCCCCTTCCACACCGAAGGCTGTGTAGTAGGCCAGGCGTGTTGAGGATTCGCCTTCTACCAGAATTACCGGCATGGTGCTGGTGCTCAGCTGTTTTTCGAAGGACAGGCCTTTGATCTTTCTGCCCTGCACAAGCTCACTGCTGGATACCATCCGGGTCTGGCCCGAGGCATCCATAGCCGCATAGTAGATCCGGCCCGTCTCATCTGATCCAGCCGCGTACACCTTCGCCCCGTAATTACCGCTACCGCCAATCACATTTGCATAGTTCCGGCTGCTGTCCGCCGCCTGCAGGAGCCGGATGGGCTCCGCTTTGGTCCAGGCCAGCTTGGCTGCGGCGATCTCCTCCGAGGTGTTCTTGTATGTGGACACCGCCTCATAAATAGCGATTGCCTCTTGGAACTCCCCCCGCGCGACCATCGCCTTTGCCTTTTTGATCAGACGGCTGTACTGCGTAGAGATATAGCCGGTCAGCGGCGACTTCACCTTCGCGGACTCCACGAAATTCACGAAGTCCCGCCCGTGCTGAGCAAACGCTGTATAGTTCCCGGTCTTCAGATCGGCCCGCAGCATTTGATCCGCCAGCAGCTCTGCGGTTTTCTTAATCCAAGGAGCTTTTAAATTCAGCTGCTGATACCGGCTGTGAAGGGAGAGGGCTTCACTTAACATATTGGTAAACATGCCCTGCCCAGAGAGCTGGGACAGCTTCCGGCTGTCATATTTCTTGAATTTGGCGGACAGGCTGGCCGTCCGTTTGGCCTCGCTACCGTAGTATCCAGCTGGGAGCTGCATCAGCAGCTCGCGAAACGACTCATTGGCATAGGATCGCTGCTCCAAATTGCTGTCCATCTGCCGGGTGAAGCGCTGCTCGAACTCCTTGAGCTTAGCCGCAAAATGGTCGGTGACTTGATAGGAAAGCGAGATTTGCTTGTAATAACGACTATATTGGCTCCCTGTCTTCATATACTTATTACGCAGGACAGACAGGTCCGAATAAGCCTGGATGACTCTTGTGTAATCCTCATCGGAATCAGGATCAGCAGAGACAGCCGCTCCATCCAGAGAGGCCAGTCTTGACTTGATTTCTGTGATCGGCGCCAATTCGGCCAGCCGGGTACGGATTTCACCTTCCTTGTATTCAATCCAGCGGTTATTTGAGGCTTTCTGGTACCACTCCTCGGCAGCCACCAGGTTCTTGCTCTTGTAATAGCGGTCAGCTTCCGCAATCCAGGCCATTTTCCGATTGATATAATAGCCCTTAACCGCAATTAGCGCCAGCATTACACTGCACAATAAAATCATCAGATTACGCAGGGTTAGCGCATTTTTGATCGTCAGTAGAAATAGTCTCATACGTTATGTCCAAGTTTCTTATCTGTATTTTGAAAATCAGGGTCCCATTGGTACTTGCTGTTATAAATCTCGGCAACCTCCACAGCCAGATTGCTGAACTGCAGGTGCGGGTCTGTTGTAACGATCCGGAACAGGCGCAAAAAACGGTCTTTGGGCAGCAGCCGTGCATACCTGCGGATGAACTCTGGATACAGCGTCACATACCGCTTCATCCGGACAATGGCGCCTACTGTGGCAGCCAGGATCTCCTTGCCGCCAGGCATGCTCAGGAACTCCGCTTCATGGTCCAGCACATACAGCAGTGTCCGTTCCTTAATCAGCTCAGGCTTGATCTTGGCAATTTCGCCGATGTACTCCGCAAGCCCTTCGTCAAAGTGGAACAGCAGCAGCGATTCAAGCTGCAGGTCCATATCCCGTCTTAGGATGAATGAGCGCAGCAGAGAGAGCTGCTGAAGGCGGTTGCGGTCACTGTCAACCAGCGTCCCGATCTCCCGGAGCATCTCGTAAGCAAGGCGCTCATTGTCTGGACGGATACTGACAGCTGCTTCGATATTAAGCCGGAGCCCCTGAATCAGCCGGTCCTGCTCCTGATTGAACCATTTGGAGAGCTTGCGTGGGGATTCCGTCTGTACCATCTGCCGCTGTACGATCCAGAGCAGCACGGTTAGGGCCAGCCCGCCCCCAAGACAGATTGCGATTTCTTGGAAGGTCGAGCTGAACAGCACGCCAGCCAGGGTCAGGAACAGGGCGACCAGCCGCTCCGTCTGCATAGAGCGCTTGGTGAGGCGAACCGCCATATGTTCTACAGGTATGAAGGCTGATTTGCCGCAGTGCATGCACTCTTTTTCCCAGAGAACCGTGAAATTATGACAGCTCCGGCATACCCTCAGCCGTTGAAAGGCATATCTGGTGCGCTTGAGCGGAGTGATCTGGACAGGAATTTTCTTCATCATGAGCGCTCCTGCCTGTCGTTAATGAGGGCCAGCACCTGACGGTCAATTTCCTCGCGGGGAAAGGGACGCTTGCGGTGAGTATAGTAGAGGATTATCCGGATCACTACAAAAAGAAACAAAATTCCCAAACATCCGTATGCAATCATATTACCGAATCCTTTCTATGGATAAGAGGTGTTTCCCGTCATTATAAAAGGCTTCTCTTCCTACTTCAAATAAGTTCAGATCCCCGGCGAAAAGCCGCACGAAGAGACATAATGGTTTGAACTTTGCGGTGTTTAATTATATCATAAAGGCATAGTAATGGTAGAAATAGTAAGTGTTATGTCGTATTATAATAGGTTTCCGTCATTTTAACGCTATCTTAATATCTTCTTAATAATATCTTAAGACCTGTTCCATAGAGTAGTATTATTCCGATTTCAAGTGAAGGAGTACCCGTATGGTTCCAAAGAAAAAACTAACTTTAGCGCTGCTGCTTGCCCTGTCCCTGCTCGTACCTTTTGCAAGCGGGCTTCCAGTGGTGGAAGCAGCCCAGCAATCCTCACATATCGATGCCGTACTGGTTGTGGATGACAGCAACTCGATGAACAAGAGCGACCGCAACAAAATCAGCAATGAAGCCATGAAAATGTTCATAGATATGCTCTCCGCAAAAGGGGACAAAGTAGGCGTAGTCGCCTACACAGACCGCATTCAGCGCGAGAAGGCGCTGCTTGAGATCAAGTCCCCGGGAGACAAGGAGGACCTGAAGCATTTCATTGACGGGCTGGACCGTGGGGCCTACACCGATATTGCGGTGGGGGTGAAGGAGGCGGTCAAGGTGCTTCAGGACGGGGCGGACCCGTCCCACGAGCCGATGATCGTCCTTCTTGCGGACGGCAATAATGATTTCAATAAAACCTCCGGCAGAACCCAGGAACAGTCGGACCAAGAGCTAAACCAGGCGCTTGATGAAGCGAAGAAAAACGGAGTGCCGGTCTATACAATTGGGCTTAACGCGGACGGCAAACTGAACAAAGCCAGCCTTGGAGCGATTGCTCAGAAGACCGGGGGCAAGTCCTTTGTAACGGATACCGCGGATGATCTGCCGCAGATTCTGAGTGAGATTTTTGCCAGCCACCTGAAGCTGAAGATCGTTCCTATTCAGTCAATTACAGCGAACGGCAGCTATCAGGATGTCACGGTAAACGTGCCGAATGCGAATGTGCTTGAGGCGAATATATCGATTATGTCCTCCAAGCCAGTCGAAGCTAAGCTGTATGACCCTTCGGGCAAAGAGGTGGCTATCCCGTCAAGCAACGTTATGGTATCGAAGTCCAGAACCTACTCTCTGATCAAGCTTCTTAAACCGGACCAAGGTGACTGGAAGCTGAAGGTCAAAGGGGTGGCTAAGGACAAGATTGATATAAACCTTGTTTTCAACTATGACATGGAGCTGACGATGGACCCGGTTCCATCCAAGACCTACAGCAAGGGCGACAAGATTGATATTAATTCATACCTGGTCAGCGCCGGGAATAAAGTTCAGAACAACAGCTTGTATAAGGATATGAATGCGGTTCTGGTCGTGAAGGACCTGGATACCGGCCAGACCTCTGAGCTCAAGCTGGGTAATACGGGGGACCGTTTCAGCGGCACCTTCGAGATCCCGGATAAGCATAATTATGAGATTAAAGTACGCGCCGAAGAAAAGAGCTTCTACCGCGAGACCCCTGCCGTCAAGATCAATACCAAGAGTGCAGCGGCGGGCAGCGGAACAACGGCAAGCCCGGGAGACAAGGATAAGAAACCTTTTCCTACCTTGTACGTGATCCTTGGTGCTGTAGGTCTTGCAGTCCTTCTGGCGGCGGCCTACTTCCTGCTCCGCATGTGGCAGCGGGCGAACCAGGGCTTCGTCGGCCAGATGGTCATCGAGATCCGGGATGAGAATACCGGGGAGAAGACTTATCCGCAGTACAAGAAGCTGGCTGCCTTCAAAGGCAAGTTCAACCTCCACCAGCTGCTGCAGCTGGCTCCTGAGCTTCGGGAGACGGAGAAGATCGTCTTCACCCCAGGCAAAAACGACCGGATCGTGCTGAAGAACCTCAGCCCGAATACAATTGAGAAATCCGGCCGCGCCGTCGACGCCAGCAAAGGGCTTGAGCTGAAGAGCGGCGACCGCCTCACAATCCCGCTGATCGGGGTGGATCAGACGATCCTGCTGGAATATCTGGTGTAGGCTTGTTAAATTGGGATTTCTGTTGTGCCGAGAGCTTTAAGAGCTTTTAAGGCCGCTGCGCTGCCGGATCATTCTTCCGATCGCTGTTGTGGCCGAATTTCCTGATTATACTACCTAAAAGGAAGAAATTCGGTCACAAAGGCAAACGCTTCGCTTCTCCAGAACGATTCCGGCCGCTCCGCTGGGTTAGAGCATAGAAGGCAGCTTCCCAAATTTAACAGGCGGTTTGTTTGGGGTAAATGTATCAAAAGTGGCGTTTTGATCGTTATTACTATGGGATCAAAACTTTGAACATCTTTTTGGAAGTTAGAGCTTCTATAGAAACTGGCATTTTGCTTGTCCTGACTTGCCTTGTGGGATAGATGGTTGCAGCTTGAATTGGCTCTACCTTCAGTCCGGTTAGGGTTCGGGCAGCACAGTTACTTAAGACTAGTCTCCATGAGTGGCTGGAGGCTGTGCCTGGCATTTGGTAACGAAGTGACAATCGCTGGGGTTAACAAAGGGAGTGTTCTTGTGGATGATGGCCCCCTCCTGAGGCGGCGGGACCGATAGTGGGGCGCAAAGGCCAACAATCCGTGAGATTCTTGGCGACGGTAGCCCCTGACAGGGGTAACCAGGCTAGTGTGGATGAATCACAACCGGATCACCCCTTTACCTCCAAGGGAAGTCCCGCATGCGACGGAGATTCCCTCCCCTGAGCATGTAACAGTATCGCACTAGCCCAGCGGAGAGGATGGAATCGTTCTGAAGAAGCGCCAGCGGTCGCCTTTGTCAGCGGATTTCCACTCTAAGTGGACAATCAAAGAAATCTGCTGACAACAGCGATCGTAAGAATGATCCATCTGCGGAGCGGTCTCTAGAGCTGGAGATCTCCGGCGACTATAGGCAGGCATAGGAATTATTCATCCGCGGAGCGGCCTAAGACGTAGAAGGCTGAGCATTCGCTATGAGATCACTAGGCAGGCTTAAGAATGATCCATCTGCGGAGCGGCCTCCGAACATAGAGGGATGTTCATTGCAGAACGGCCTAGCACGAAGAAGGGTGGCCGATTGCAACCTGTTTTCACCAGAAACGTAATTTACTCATCAACACGTGCTTATATCGCACTCACCATAAATCGAACTAATGAATTCAATTATTCGGAGCAAACAGAAAGAGATGATTTGTTTGCTCCGGCCACTTTAGGGGGTCAACATATGAAACCGATAGTAAGAGAACATATTCAGCAACTGGACGTTTCGCTCGGCGGAGGTATCGTCAGTGAGAAGATTCGTGTAGATACCATCGACAATCCGATTCTGATCATCGGCCTTGGCGGTACCGGGATCGACGCCCTGCTGCGTCTGAAATACCAGATTAACCGCAGATTCAAGCTGCCTGAGGACCCGATCTCCAAGAAGCGTCAAGAGAAGCCGAACAATGTGGAATTTCTGGCTTTTGAGACGAACGAGCAGGACCGGGGCAAACGCTACAAAGGCATCGGCCTCGATCCAATCAATGAGTTCGTGCTTCTGTCGAACGCTGAAATCGGCGGCCTGCTGCAGAACCGCAGCATTTTGGAACCTTACATTACGGAATGGCTGTCGCCCGAGCTGAGCATTACCGATGGCATGAATGGAGCTGCCGGGGTACGCCAGGCAGGGAGACTGCTGCTGTTCACCAAGATCAACCAGGTCGTTCAGGCGATCGACAAGAAGATCAAGACGCTCTCCGTAGGTACTAACAAGAAGCTGATGGTGTTCCTGCTCACCGGACTTTCCGGCGGTACAGGCAGCGGAACGTTCCTGGACATTGCCTATATTGTCCGGGGAATTATCGAGCGGGATCATGGCTCAGCCGGCATCGACCGCGTGAATACATTGGGGTATCTTTTCACACCGGACATCAACCTTGCCAGCAAGGCGCTAAGTGAACATACCCGTGAATATATCAAAAAGAACGGTTACGCCGCACTCAAAGAGCTCGACTATTGGATGAACGTGGACAGCCGGGGTGAACGGTTCCGCCAGCAGTACGGGAATATTCTGACCGTTAATTCCCCGCTTCCGCCGTTCAACCTGTGTCATTTGATTTCGGCGACCAATACCGAAGGCAAGCTGCTGGAGAACGCTTATGATTACTGCATGAACGTTACGGCAGAGAACATAACGAACTTTATGGCGAGCGAGGAGAAGCAGTCTGGCGAGGAATTTGCCATTCATGACTATATCAGCAACATCCGTACGAATATCGCCCAGATGAACAAGGTATACCCGGCGAACTATGAGTACAACATTATCGGGGCCTCCTCAGCGGTGCTGCCGATTGAGGAAATGACCACTTATCTGGCTTTCCGCCTGTTCGGCAAAATGGAGAAAATGTTCCACAAAGCGCCGAACCAGGACGATGTGGAGAAGTTCGCACGCAAGCTCGGTATTGACCTCGATACGATGGTCAAAACATTCGAGTCCCGCGTTCCCGAGCCGCTTCCGGGCTATCAGAACTCCGAACGCCTCAGCTATACCAACGTGGTGAAGCAGCAGGTTGTGAATATGGATACGGAGCTGGAGCAGAACTTCCTGGCCCGCGCCCGTGAAGAGTACATCAAGGCGAAAAAGCAGCTGCCTGGCGAAATAGTCTCGCAGTTCTCGGATCAGATCCGCCGCCTGTTCCTTCATCCAGAGCAGGGACCGTTCTATGTCTCCCGTCTGATCTATACGGAGAAGGGCTTCAGTCTGCTGAAGATGCTGCTGTCCTATATTGAGACGCTGCGGGAGAACCTGACGCGCATCCCACGGGACATTGAGGCGGCAAGGGAGCAGTCGGAAGAGAAGCTGGGCGATGCCAAGAGCGCCTTCGTGTCCAAGGACAAGAAGAAGAACGCTTATATTGAAGCGAAGATTAATGAGTACTGGCTGCATGCCGATGTGGAACGCACAGAGCAGATGATTGAATTTTACGAGGACCTGTATGACCTGCTGAATAAGGAAAATAACCGGATTTACAACGTGTTTACGGAAATTTTGAACGCGCTGAACTCGATTTTTGCCAAAAACGGGGACATCCTCCTCAATGGAGAAGAGCAGGAGGATCACAAAGGGAACAAAACGTACTACTGGAATATTGTCAGCGTGCCTGACATTTCCAAGGTGGTTGGCAACTTGATGGATTCCAAGGATGTGGATGATCTGATCCGCGATTTCTCCCAGGAACTGCTAGATCATTCCAACCAGTGGATCAAGGAGCAGGAAATTGACATTGTCAGCTCCATCTCCGAGTTCCTTACCGACAAGTTCGGGGACCTGATCACCCAGTCGATGGAGGACTTCCTGCTGATGAAATACGGCAAGGATGAGTCGATCGAGAAGTTCGTAGAACGCAATATCGCCAGCAAGCTGGATGATGAGGCCGTTCCGGTATTCCATTTAAGCAACAGCTCAGGCAACCTGTACTTCCCGTCCTGGGGCTTTGTGTCGGTGCCGGTTCAGGCGCCAAGCATCCTCAAGGGGATCAAGAACTATCAGAACAACGCGGTGGGCAAGTCTCACTTTACGGTCAAAGAGAGTGAAGTGAAGAACCGGATTTTCTGGCTGAATACGAAGAACGGGGTGCCGCTCTTCGTCTATACCCCGCTAAAGGTGTATGAGGAGAGTTATGAGCGCACGATTTTGGATAAGGAAGGCATTGGGCGCCACCTGGTGCAGACGGACAAGAACAACTGGACGTATCTGCCTTCCCCGATTCCTGAGAAGTCGTGGGGCGATGTGTACTCGAATGCCCGTGTTCAGGCTTACAATGCCCGGGTGCGTGCCGAGTTCGACAAGGCCATTGAGCTGAAGGTAATTACCGAGAAGAACATCGACCAGAATACAAGCAACCGGTATGAGGTTGTTTTGACCCGGCCGTTTAACCTGGCCGAAACGCTCCGGCCTTATGATATGCAGGTCTCTTCGAACAAGCCGAATCTGGGAGAGGTCAAGCGTGCTCTTTCCGAGCTTAGAAGGCTGCTCTCCCAAGGATTAGAGCGGGAAGGCAGCAAGGATATTTTCGGCAGCATTAATGAAGATATGGCCAAGGAGAACCTGATTCGTTCCCCTGAGCTGCTGGCCCGTGTCCGTGAAGAGCTGGAGAAGTACCGGGTGATTCAGGAGCAGGCGGCTTCCCTTGAGGCTTTGCTTGGACAGCATCAGGATGAGGAAAAATGGCTGGATCAGTTCATTGAGGCGTTGTATACCGGAACGATTGCGAAGAAGGGTGCGCTCTACGTATATGACCGTGATCCGGAGGAAGAAGCCTGGGAACCGTTCGCGAATCTGATGAAGAGCCGGAACTTCGCGGAGTTTGAAGTGTACGGCAGCTTCCGCGCTCTTGACGAGAAGAGCCGCAGCACCCTGATGCGCAAAGCGGATCGCCGGGATGCGGAAATGACCGCCTCCGAGGACATCACTCCGCTCCTGTCGAAGCTGGAAGAGCTGTATGAGGCTTTCCTGGAAGCTAGAGATCAGCTGGAGTACGAGCGGGTGGAGCTTGCCAATGGGGAGGAAGCTTACCAGTTCTACAAGCAGATGACAACGAAGCTGAACGATATCCGCAGAAGGTTGAAATAGCTTATGAGACAACTATTAGAGCAGTATGCAGCCGATTACGCTGCGGCGGAGGAAGGCTTAAGCCGCAAGCAGGATGATCCGAGCAGCATTCATTATCCCGCGGTCTACCTGTTCATCGGGGATAGAATCGCGGAGGCGATTGATCCGGTCATCCGGATTCATGATAAGAAATGGGATAACAGTGCAGGGGTGATGTACTTTCATCTGACTTCACAGGAGGGATCGGCGGCAGGGGTAACGGCCGCCTTTTCCCCTTCTTATGGAGAGGGAAGGCCTGTCCCGCCCGCACAGGAGCATCCGCGCGTAGTTCGCTACCGGGTGCCGGAGCCCAGGTATGCGGTGCCAGAAGAAGCCGGGCCCAAGACCCGGCGTCCCGACTTGTACCGCGCCTTCTACCGGGAGCCGCAGCCGCTTCTGGAGCTTAACCGGGCCCTGCGGCAGGTGAGCCAGCGAATTGCAGATTACGGCAGATTGTACTCTTCTTTCGACCGGATTCATCTATCTGTGATCACACAGGCAGGAGATCCTCTAAACGTGTTCGTGCCGGAGGTAACTATACTGGCGAATACGATCTTCGGCCAGTCCTTCAAGTCGGTCCAGACCGACCTGTTCACACTGGTCAGCGAGCGGGAGGATGCCGAGGCCTTCGGCTATACCGGGGCTGCGGGCATTGCCTTCCTGCGGGAGCTTGAGCTGATGCAGCAGGCCGATTATACCTTTACGGCCCCGCTCTTAATGACCGAGGACGGTCTTTCCATCCCGGTGAGTCATCCGGCGTCTCCTTTGTTTGATCTGGTCTATATTTTGTCTGACAAGAACGAGCGGGGGGTAACGCCGCCTGGGGGGATGCGGGACAACGATGAGATCATCTGCCAGATCAGCCTGCTGAAGAACCGGCAGCGGAAGGATTCGCAGTATGAGTCCGTGTCTGGCGCAGCATACAATAACACCTCCTTCAAAAATAACATTATGACCGAATCCGGCCGGCAGGGCTATGTCTCGGCCGGTTTTGCCAAGGTGAAGCGGCCGAATGAGTCCATTGCCCTGACCGTGCTCTACCACTTCTACAGGCAGCTCATCCGGCGGATGAACGGCCCCTTGGAGTGGAAGAACACGGAGAAGCTGGCCTTCTTCGGCCTGGATGCGGACACCTTGGCCGGGCAGGCGCGGCGGATCGTCCCTGACGAGTCGCGGCTTGCCGATATGAACGGCATCATGACCCAAGGGGTCAGCTTCGCTGCGCTGCGGACAATGACGCTTCGCGAAGCGGAGGCCGCGCTGTTCGGTGGCGGCGGGGAGCTGTTCTTCCGCGATAACTATCAGCGGGAGGTCGACAGCGCACTGGCCGGGCTCCGGCTGGACGAGGAGCTGGACGCTACCGTGCGCCGCAGCCGGAATCTCCACCCGCAGGTGGGATTATTCCACCTTGCGGAGTGGACGGACGATGCCGGGGCGCCGGGCAGCCTGCGGGAGGTCTACCGCTCACGGATTCGTGAGCTGGCCGGCCAGCTTGAATCGGCGAAGGCTGAGCTGGATCAGACCTATCAGGGCCTGGTCCAGGATCAATCTTTTCCTCGTATGCCGATGATGGATAAGCACAATGTGCGCAGCTTTATCCGGCATTTTATCAGCGTGGTCTATACCTTGAAGGTGGATATCCTGCTGCTGGATACCCAGCTGAAGCTGGCCCGCCGCCTTGAGGCAGAATTGGACCGCCTTCATGCTGGCTTTAGAATGCAGACGCGACAGCTGGAGGAGCTCGAAGACACGCTGCGCGGGAGCGCCGTGCAGAGCATCCGGCTGGCCGATGACTATATCGGGCAAAACCTAATGGAGTACTACGAGCGGGTGACCGAGGAGGTTATGGCGGAGCTTGAAGCCCGGCGGGGAGCGGACATCTGGTTCGACGAACGGTATATGGGGAGCCCTGCGGCACTTATGGAAGGCGGGATTCACAGCCTGGTGGAGCGGATGATTCTGGTATGCCGCAGAGATATTCTTACAAGTGGACCGTTCGCGCAGACGTTCGAGGAGGAACTGCTTCGGCGTGCAAATGTTGCCGTGGAGTATGACAACAAGCAGGTGCTCTCCAAGGATGAGCTGTTCAAGAAGCTCTACCGCACACTGGAGGAACACGCCGTCATTAATGTCAGATTGTTCGACTACACGCATGAGCACCGGTATGAGGAGAAGTATTTCTTCGGGGATGCCGGGAGTGAATTTATGAAGTATGCGATGGATGCGGATGAATCGTCGCGGATCTACAAGCTGGGTATGGTCCATGAGAACCGTACCAGCGGGGTAGAGAAGCTGTGCCTGATGGGTGGTTTTCATCTGGAAGATCTCATGTTCTACCGCAACGGCAAAATCTACTACGAGACTTATCTGCAGAACGGATACAGGTTCCACGGGATAGATCCGAAGGACCTGCCGGAGCTAAGATAGCTGCTTGGACGCTCTGTGGTGACATAACAATTTGCCATAGGTATCCACGGAAATAATAAATAGAAAGGGTGCGTGGTTACAATGCAGCGAAAATTCAATCTGCTCCTCACACTGTTCAGTCTGATCGGGGGCGCTGTAGGTTTCGCCATTGGGGAATGGCTGCTGGGTGATTTGAGTGGACGATGGCCAAATATCGTTGTGATTGGCCTTTATTTTGGAATTATGGCTCTGTGTGTAGGGCTGTTCTGCCTTGTGGCGGAAATGATTAAACCGCGCTTGAACGGCATGTCGTGGCGGCAGCGTTATGTGGATGCTTCCTGGAAGCTGCTGGTCCCGGCAACCTTAGGCATCCTGCTTGTGGCCGGGCTTGCGTTGGAATTTGTCTATGAGCTGAACGGCGGGGGCGTCAAGCAGGTTAAGGATATTGTCATGATTATGGACAGCTCGGGCAGCATGAAACAGAATGACCCGAATAATGACCGGTATGATGCCGCCAAAAAGCTGGTGGATGAGATGGATGGGGACAAGAGAGTTGCTGTGTTCACATTCAGTGATCAAGCCACCCTTGTGCAGCCGTTTGTCAGCTTAAGCTCCCAGTCGGCCAAGGATGAAGTGAAGACAGCGATTGATGGCATCCAAGCCACGGATGGGGGGACGGACATCGGGCTTGCGTTAGGGGATGCGATGAAGCACATTACGGCAGAAGGCACGCCGGATCAGAACACGATGGTGATCCTGTTGTCGGATGGAGTTAGTAATATTAATCTGCAGACAGCCCTAGCGGATTACAAAAGCAAGCAGATTAAAGTGAATACGGTCGGTCTGAACCTGGTTGATTCCGCGGGTTCAAATCTGCTCAAGGAAATTGCGACAGAGACCGGAGGAACATATAGCGATGTGGCTAAGGCCGGAGATCTTAAGTATGTGTTCCGCCAAATCTATGACAAAGATACGCTCGGTGAACGGACCCTGGTGACCGAGCGGACCGGACCTGCGGCAGACAGCACATATTATATGATTCTGCGAATCGTGGCTCTTGTTGTTATTGGGGCAGCCCTTGGGCTGGCGCTCGGCCTGATCTTCGATAACCGTTATCTCGCCCGCAGCTTTGGCATCGGCGGGGTGGTCTCGGGTCTGCTGGCCGGCCTGATTCTGGAATTTGGCCTAAGCGGGCACGGGTCCGCTGACATGCTCTGCCGCCTCTGGGCTGATCTGGTTCTTGCCGGAGTGATTACTTTGTTTGCCTGGATTATTCCGGTTAAGGAGCATTTTAAAGCTTCCGGAGGCCGTGTACGGCCGGGGCAGGCTGGAAATGCGGACGGATTCGGAGGCAGACGGAAGGACAGCTCCAGCAGAGGGTTCTAACAGGAGATCAAGAAGGAGGGCTGCAGCAAGCTCTGAAACAGGACTTAAAGCGGCTCAGAAGTAGACCAAGTAGCAGCATAGAGGAAGGGTCTGTTGTAGTTTTAGTTTTTGTAGTGGCTATGTATATAAAAAACGAACTTTAAAAATTAACCTCTCTCAGCTTCGATCCCGAGTGATTCTGAAGAAGCGGAGCGTCCGCCTTTGTCTCCGAAATGCCACAATGGATATCTAGTTCAAGCATTTCGGAGACAATAGCGGCCTTAAAGAACACTCGGTATCGCAGCGCCCTATAAGGGTACCTTCATAAGTTCATTTTATATAGCAGGGCTCTGAAACAACCTGTTTAGTCAGCTACTTGCAAACTCTGTAACAGACTTTAACGGGTTTTGCATCAAGGTAGCAGGCTCTATAGCAAGGCTATAAGCAGATCTTGAAGCAAATTTCTTACAAGCAAGCTTACACAAACCCATCAACGCCCTAAACAGGCCTGCATGTATCCAATGACGAGCATGATGGAGCATAGCAAACCGTCACATTCTAGCACGAGCCACAGGAGGAGAAGAACGATGCGGTTTATCGATCAGGATGAGCCATCTGCCCCGGTCCCGTTCCCGGTGATCGGCGAGCTGACCCACCGGGTTGATGATGACCGGTGTACACTGCGCTGGCGTTGGCCGGAGGGAATCCAGGCGGTGTATATCTACAAGTCTCCAGCGGGAAGCGGGGGAGCGGATTACCAGACTTCCGTGCCTCCTGCCGGGGAGCTGCGGCTGTATACCCGGGATGAGTACAAGGCCAATAACGGCTATCACGACCGGATTCAAGAGATCGGTCAGCTTGTGTATACCGTGTATGCCAGCTGGTCTGAGCAGGGGGATACCCTGCTCGCCAGGCAGCATGACGGTGCCAACCGGACGGTGGCCAGCACCGGCAAGGCGAAGATTTATTACTCGGTCCGCGAGAAGAGCGGTCTGTTCAGCAAATATAAAACCGTACAAATCACGGTGACCGCCGAGGTCCCGGTGGCCAAGGATGTACTCTGTTATGTGAAGAAGCAGGGAGGGTATCCGGCGGACCGGGAGGACGGTACCGTTTACCCGTTTGTCACCCCTTTTGCTGCAGGAAGAAATGTGCTTCCGGTCATTGAGGTTGGCAAGCAGGATCATGTCCGGCTGTTCTTCACGGATGGGCCTAAATATGGCCATATGTATGTGCTGATTCCGGAATAGCCTTGGGAAGGGAAGGAGGAACAAGTCGATGAGTTTTTTCAATTTATTCAAAAAGAAGCCTCAAGCGGCACCGCGGCCGCTTTATTACGATATTGTGTGCCCGTACTGCTTCAGCAAGTTCTCGCCGGAAGAGGTGGTGTTCCGCGCTGCGCATCACCGGGAGGATGATGAGGATTACGCTCTCGGTGAGGACTACGAGCTGAATAAATACAGGGAGCGCTTTGGGCTCGATACGGTGTATGACATCGAGGCCATTCTGCATCCGCGGGATATTCACGAGGAGCACCGCATTTATTCGGACCATGTGCTGATCGGGCTTAATGACAGATACGGCGTTGTTACGCGGCGCAGACTGTGCCCGAGATGCCATAATGAACTCCCGGTTACAGCGGGAAAGGTGCCGAGCAACATCATCTCCATCATTGGCGCCTCGCAGGCGGGGAAATCTGTGTACATGACGTCACTGATTCACACGCTCCAGCATGAGACGGCTGATCACTTCGGAGCGGCCTGCATGCCGCTGACGGCTGAGATCAGCCGCAAGTTCCGCTCCGCGTATGAGGAGCCGCTGTTCGAGCGGGGCGATCTGCTGGCTTCCACGCAGAAGGAGAAGATGCAGGAGCCATTTATTTTCCAATTCGTGTTCAAGGATGAGTCCAAGCCGCCGCTTACGCTGGTATTCTTCGATGTTGCCGGGGAGGGCATGGTCGATCAGGATTATCTTGGACTGCATGGGCAGCATATCAAGAACTCCGCCGGGATTCTGTTTATGGTCGATCCACTGCAAATCCGGTCGATCCGTGAGAAGCTCCGCATCAAGCACGGGGATACGCCTGGAGAATGGGTGTCACAGTATGACGAGCCCCGTGATGTGGTACTGACTTTGTTCGGTGACTTTATCGCTTATGAGGACAAAGGGAAGACTGATATTCCCACCGCCGTCGTGCTGACGAAGAGCGACATGCTGCGGGCTTTGGCGGATGAGGAAGGGGAGTATATCAAGAAGAACAGCAATATTTTCAACAATGCGGTGCATCGCCGGACGCTGAATTTGACGGAGTTCGAGAACATTGATGGTGAAGTGCGGCATTTGATTGAGAAGGTGGACCGGCCGTTCAAGGGCACGATGGACGTATATTTCAAAGACACAGCCTATTTTGCCGTATCGGCGCTTGGAAGCAATCCGGTTAACCAGAAGCTGCAAGGCGTGGTGAGCCCGATCCGCGTGGATGAGCCCTTCGTCTGGCTGCTGTACAAACTGAATTATATCGAGGGGAGTGAGGCTTAAGTGAGTCACTCCGCTTCTATTCAGCAGCAGATGTACACTCGCGAGCGGCGCGGGATTTTTCGTCAGACTGAAGGCTTCGACACCGTAGCCAGATCAGGGGGCCTGGAGCCGGGTTGGATCAAAAAAGTGCTGCATCCGTTCTGCGTCTATGACGCTCCGGCCGAACTGACGGCCCGCGGGGAGAAGGACGGCGCGGCTTACCCGGAAGCCGTACACCTCTTTCATACAGACAACGGGGATACGGTGCTGGGCCGGAGTCTGTTTCAGCCAGCCGACTTCACAGGTCTGCGCAGCGCCTTTTTCTCCCATAACTATGTGATTCCCGCAGCCAGACTGGAGGAATTGGTCCAGGATTACGGTATGTTTTTACACGCCGATTTTGCCCGGGAATATGATATTGGGCAGGGTGACGAGCTTCCGGCCTTGGATCGCCTTCCCGTCCGGCGGATGGAGACGGGTTCTGTGATAGAGAATCCGTATGAGCTGCTCAAGGAGCTTAAGATTTCGGAGCCGATGTTCAAGCAGCTGCTGTCTGCAATTCTGTCGGCCGTAACTGGCGGGCGTAAAGTGTACGTGGCACTGGACGTTCCGGCTGCATACATCTCCGAGGCTGCCCTGCCGCTGATTGAGCTGCTGTATTCGGCTTTGCCGCATCCGGTTCGAAGAGTGCTCGGCTTCGTGTCTTATGCGAAGGAGCCGCAGAGCCGCAAGGGAATCCATATTTCTTTTGTTGAACGGGGCAGTCTGCGTCCCGGTGACCGTGGTATTGAGAAGGACTATACGTTCGATCTGGCTTCAGGCCGGGTAACGAATGTGGATCTGGATTGGACTAAGCAGCCTTACTTGGATATGGCCTGGGAGCTGCTGGGCCGGAAGGAGCAGCTTGAGGACTTCCACTGGTTCTCGGATATTATGCTGCGGGACATGGGCCAGGAGAAGGCTTTGTCCATAACAAGCTATCATGAACTGAGCGTGTTGTACCAGGTGGAAGGCGGCAATGAGGGGCTGTATGAGAGCCATAAAATATCCGTGCTTCGCGGGATACTGGAGTATCTCCGTCCCGAAGGGGCACTGGCGGCTAAGGAGCGGTTGAACGATCTGTTCCTTGCCCGGTTCGACCGTGAGTTCGATGCGGTGAAATCGGGGAGGGTGCCTGATCCGGCGATAGCCGAATGTATTAAGGACTACTACCGGATTGATCCGAAGAACAATGAGCGGCGGGTGGTGGAATATTTCATTCGGGCAGCAGCCAACGCCCGGAAGGAGCCAGCGGCTTTCAGTAAGCTGAATGCGCTGATTGAGAACCATCCATCCCTGCGCAAGGCTTATTTTGACCAGGTTCTTAAGGATGACCAGTTGTCTGCACTCCTGTTTGTGCCGTATATCGAGGACCGCTTCCGTTCAGCTGGAAATGTCCGTGAAGTAGTCAGCGTGATTCAGGAATGGGATCGGTTCTATCCGGGTGTATGGGATAAGAAAGGGCTGCGTGAGCTTGCGCGTTCAGAAGTGACCAGCAGGCTGCAGCAGGCGAAGGATATAACGGCCGCGGCGGGTGAGGTTCTAGCCATGGTCGATGGACAGCGCGAGCCCTTCAAGGGAGCGAATCAGCGCGAGACCGGGGCGGAAAATAAGCGACAGCCTAGACAGCGGGCTAATAACAGCAATACGGCCCCCGAGGCCAAAGAGCTGAGCGGCTGGGACGTACTGGATCGGCCTGGACTGAGTGATCAGGGGGAAGCCGGCGGCCATGGCAGCGTTGGGATTATGGCCGACCTGGCGTCAGCGGTCCGGCGTATTCTGCTGGCCCTGCTGGATATGGAGAAGCTGACCAAAGAAGCCTTGTTAAGTATGGAATTTATCACTTGGGCAGGGACAGGTGATTTTGGCCCGCAGAAGCTGGATGCCCAGATGAAGTCGAAGCTGGCTGTTCTGAAATCCTTGTATGCCTGGTTTGGTCAGGCGGAGCCGGATGTGCCGGTCTTCGATCAGCTGAAGCCCAAGGAGATGGACGAAGTCCAGCGGGTCGGGCGCCGGTGGCTGCGCGCCGAGGTTGGTGCCGGCCAGTTTGATCGTCTGACCCTGGCTTATTACAGAGGCGGCGCGGATGATTCCATGGATTACGCGGGTCTCGTAGAAGGGCTGCGGTCTTACGCGGCCGGGCCGGATACGATCTACCGGTTCTTCCAGTGGTCCGAGCGGCAGCCGTTGTATCTTCGGGGAAGCAAGCTTGCGCCTGCTTATGAGGCAGCTATCATGTCCTATTTCCGGAAGCATGACCGGGATGCATTTAAGAAGCGGGCCAACTGGAAGGACCACTTTGACAAGGCTGGCCGTGTGCTGAAGCCCGTCTATGAGCGGGCGAAGCAGGAGCTGGCTTCTCCGCTGGCCCGGATGTTCCGGGGAAAGAGAACTCTCCTGTTCGGCCTGATTGTGGTGCTGCTTGTGGCAGGAATATGGGGAACGCTCCAGCTGACAGGGGCCTTCGACAAGAAGGAACCTGTAGCTGTGGTTCCCAATGTGCCGGACAAGCCGGTTCAGCAGGGGACGAAGGAGATAGAACCCCTTCTTCCAGAGCGGGCGGTTTATGCGGAGCAGGTGATGGGTAAGGACGGCAAGGAAGCCACCCGGTTGGTGTTCTTGTTTCAATCCGCGGAGGAATGCCGGGCTTTCACGGCGGACTCCGTAGTGGTGGACACGGGGGATGAGAAGGCCAAGAAGCAGACTCTCCCTCTGAATAAGTTAAGTCATTCCTGTGCCGAGAAGACCTCTGGTAATGATTCTGAAGGCAGCACGCAGAACTCCGGTAAGTCCGGGAAGACTTCAGAAAAGGGTGATCCGGGCACTTCAACCGAGGGCGGCACGGAAGCGGATAAAACTTCCGGTTCATCGGCAGGGAATGCCGATATAGGCGATAAATCGGTCACCCAAACGGACAGCGATGGCAGGAAAGACGACGCGAAGTCGGTATCTCAGGCTGGTAAGGCTGGAACTGATGACATAGGGACGGGAGCAGCAGGTATGGCAGACTCGGCGAGTACTTCTAATGCTGGCAAATCTGAAGGAGTTAAAAGCCCCTCCTCTGGCAAGGAGGGTCAAGACAAGGGCCAGGCCTCTTCATTGGCTATTGATCCTAAACGGTATGCGAATCAGGCCACAGCTCTGTTAAGCAAGGCCTACAGCATCCCGTCCGGGAGCCGGTTAAGTGCAGGTCATCTCGAATTTGAGTTTGTTACCAAACAGGTTAGTAACAAAGAGTGACAGGTCTCTTTTCATCCGATTAACTTCATCCGTCCCGATTCATATGGCTTTAAACAGCTGAAGTCTGGGAATAAGTACGATCGACTGCGCTACTTGGGTTAAATCAGTGAGTATAGTATAGCTACACGAAGTTAGATACAGTTAAATGCAGCTAAAATCAACTAACAGCAACTAACAGCAACTATTGCAATTCCCACCCCTTATCTGGAGCCTGTTCGCACAGCACGGATAAGGGGTTTTTAATATTCGCATTTTACTATTATTTATTTGATATAAGAGATATACGAATATAATTAATGCACAAAACACGAACATTAAAGGATTATTAATTTGACACATTCGTGTTTTTGTTTTATATTCATCTTGTTGCCTTGTTCAACATCATGAATTTGAAAATTTATCGCTGTTACTGTTCGTATATCCCCGATAATACGGTTTGGGGGTTTCTACAAGGGACCATAAATTCCTGGCTACGAATAGGGTGCTGCCGCATACCTATTCATGTAGTCAGGTTTTTTTTCGTGGAATTTTAACTTTTATTTAGGTTTAGGAAGAATTAGAGAAGCATTTGAACGATACCCACACCTTAGGAGGAACCATGAGTAAATATGATGTGATCGTCGTAGGTGCCGGACCGGCAGGGATTTTTGCATGTTATGAATTGAGCCTTAAGGCTCCGCATTGGAAAGTACTGCTCGTGGATAAAGGGCATGATATTTATAAACGCCGCTGTCCGATCCTGGAAGAGAAGATTAAGCTTTGCCCGCCGGCTGCCGGAAAGAAGGAGTTCGCCGGATGTCTACCGGCCTGCTCGATTACTGCAGGCTTTGGGGGCGCTGGAGCGTACAGCGACGGTAAATTCAATATCACAACCGAGTTCGGCGGATGGATGACGGATTATGTGGCTCCCTCCAAAGTGCTCGAATTGATTAAATATGTGGATGGTATTAATTTGAAGCACGGGGCAACACCACAAATTACCGATCCGATGACTCAGGCTATTCGGGAGATTGAACAGCGCGGATATGCGGCTGGGCTTAAGCTGCTGAGGGCGCAGGTGCGCCACCTCGGCACAGAACAGAATCTGGAGATTCTTAAATCGATCTATGAGTATCTTAAGACCCGTATCGATATGGCCTTTAAAACCGAGGTGGAAGATATCCTGACGGTCAAGGATGAGTCGGGGGAACTCCGGGCGCGCGGAATTACATTGAGGAACGGGGAGGTCCATGAGGCGGACCTGGTGATGATCGCTCCTGGACGGGATGGCTCGGCATGGCTTACAGACATTTTGAAGAGGCGCCGTCTGAGAATGTACAACAATCAGGTGGATGTTGGAGTGCGGGTAGAGACCTCCGATGTGGTCATGAGAGAGATCAATGAACATTTGTATGAGGGGAAATTCATCTATAACACTTCGGTGGGAACACGGGTGCGGACTTTCTGCAGCAATCCTTCAGGTCATGTGGTTGTAGAGAATCACAGCGGGGTTATGGCTGCCAACGGCCATTCCTACAAAGACCCTGCACTCGGCTCTTCGAATACGAACTTTGCTCTGCTAGTTTCCCATAAGTTCACAGAGCCTTTTGACAAGCCGAATGAGTATGCCCGTGAAATTTGTCAGCGGGCCAACGATTTGTCGAACGGCGGGGTTATTGTGCAGAAGTACGGCGACATTATCCGTGGACGCCGTTCCACAGAGAGTCGAATTGCGGAAGGCTTCCTTGAGCCGACCTTGAAGGAGGCTGTGCCGGGTGATCTTGGACTTGTGCTTCCTTACAATACGATGAAGAGCCTGATCGAGATGGTTGAGGCACTGGAGAAGGTTACACCGGGGATTGCTTCAGAGCATACCTTGTTCTACGGAGTGGAAGCGAAGTTCTACTCCGCCCGCCCGAAGCTGGATGAGACGCTGGAGACGGAGATCAAGGGCTTGTACTGCGGAGGGGATGGCGCCGGGATTACCCGGGGGCTTGCCCAGGCAGGTGCAGCAGGAGTGTGGATCGCCCGGGGCATGATGGATAAGGCGGGAGTATAGGGGGCTTAATGAGCTGTACAGATGCTGCTCGCTTGTCTGCAACCTTTTGCTAATAAAAAATACACTGAATAGTACCGCTGTGCCCTTAGGCAGGCGGTATCTTTTTTGTGTGCGGCTTCGGCACCTTCAAGGTGACCATAAAGTATCTATATAAGTTAAGTTAATGATTTGCATGTATGACAGACTGTGAAATGTTCGTTATCAAGAATTTCATTGCAAATTAGAATTGGATCATCTATTATGGATATAATAAGTCTATATTAGTGATAATCATGAGAAGGGAGGGGGAAACTTGCAGTTCTCCAAAAGTACAGATTATGCCCTACACGCCTTAATTCATCTGGGAAACTCGGAGCGTTGCAATAACATCGGGATCAAGGAATTATCCGGGACACTTGGCGTTTCCGAAAGCTATTTATCCAAAATCATGTCCAAGCTGAGGCAGGATGGAATCGTACGTGCTGTGCCAGGAGTGAACGGTGGTTACGAGCTCGCACGGCCTGCGGAGCAGATTACGTTTCTTGATGTGATTCAAGTGATTGAAGGAAGACAGAAGTTATTCGTATGCTCCAATTCGAGTTCGCGGCAGCATCGGTTGTTAGCGGAAGAGGAGGCTGCACAGCGGGAAATGAAACATCCGGAAAAAAAGGAATGCTGGGTTGAGAAAGTTATGTACGGGGCTGAACAGCAACTGTACCAATATTTGCGGGAACACACGATCCAGTCGGTACTGGATGAAGCTTTCAAGCGTTGTACCCATAAGTGAAACAAGAAGTGATACGCCTCTTGTGCTTTAATTATGGATATTATGGATCATTAATAGTCATATTTAAGAGGCGTAAACAAGTGTCTCTGTTCGACTTGCCGCAGGCATTCGGATGCGGAATCTCGGAAGACGGGGTGATCATCGTTGATGAATTTGGCAAAACGCACATTTCGGAAATCTATAACGCTGGGGATGCAGCTTCCCGACTGCATCAGGCTATTACCGTGCTTAGACAGGCGCGTTTGTTGCTGTGGTCATCAACAATAACTGAATACAGAGAATTGGGGGAGAAAAAATGAGCACGACAACTAATAATAAGCGCGGCCCGATCATGTTTGCCCTGATTATCGGCATGTTCGTCGCCGCTTTGAATGAGACGCTAATGGGCAATGCCCTTCCCGAATTGATGAAATCGTTCGAAGTATCTGCGGCAACGGTCCAGTGGCTGTCGACCGCCTACATGCTCGTCGTTGGTGTGCTTGTACCGGTAACTGCAATCCTGCAGCAATTGTTCACGACACGGCAAATATTTCTGTCGGCTATGGGCCTGTTCTTCGTGGGAACGGTCACCTCGGCAGTGTCGCCGGAATTCGGGGTGCTGCTTGTCGGGCGGATTATCCAAGCGATCGGAACCGGCATGCTGCTGCCGCTTGTCATGAACGTCATTATGACCATTTATCCACCAGAAAAGCGGGGAGGCGCAATGGGGATGTTAGGGCTCGTCGTCATGTTCGCACCGGCGATTGGTCCAACTATATCAGGTTTAATCGTTGACGGGCTTTCATGGCGTTGGCTGTTTTACCTTGTCATACCGTTTGCGCTGCTCTCCATTATTATAGGAGCCGTTGTCTTGAAGAATGTATGGGAAGTGACGAATCCGCGAGTGGACTTCTTATCTATAGTATTGTCGACGATCGGCTTTGGCGGAATTGTCTATGGGTTCAGCAGTGCAGGGGATCACGGCTGGTCGCAGCCGGAAGTTATATGGACGATCGTAGCGGGTGGTGCAGCGTTGGTGCTATTCATCTGGAGACAGCTAATATTGAAGCAGCCTGTCATGGATCTACATGCATTTAAATATCCGACCTTTGCCCTTGTTGCGGTGCTGCTGTTTGTGCTTATGATGACCTTCTTCTCATCCGCCATCATGCTCCCGATGTTTATGCAAGGCGTACTTCTGGTAACGGCATTCAAGTCCGGTTTGATCCTTCTTCCTGGCGGGATTATCAATGGGTTCATGGCCCCGGTCTCCGGCAAGCTGTTTGACAAGTTTGGGCCGCGTGTTCTGGTCATCCCAGGATTGATCATTGTCGTCATCTCATTGTGGCAATTTACCCGCTTCGACGAAACGACGAGCACTGGCTTTCTTATAGCTGTTCACATTGCGCTGATGATTGGCATCGCGCTAGTTATGATGCCTGCACAGACGGCTGGACTTAACCAGTTACCAAGCCATCTGCACCCGCACGGGACAGCGATCCTGAATACACTGCAGCAGGTCTCCGGCGCAATTGGCACTGCCCTGTATATCAGTATTATGTCAAGCGGGCAGAAGCAGTATTTGAGCGGTGCAAGCGATCCGCAGGCTCCGGCGGAAATCGCCAAAGGACTCGCAGCCGGGATCAACAACGCATTCTGGTTCGGCTTCATCATCGCGCTCGTTGCGCTCGTGCTCGGTCTCTTCATCCGTAAAGAAAAATCGCCGGAGCAGGAACAGGCGGCTGGATGAATGACACCGTTCGTTTGGGAATTTCATAAATCATAAGGAAAGCGTGGGGAATACTCATGAACGATTTTTTTAATGCAGCTCTATGGGAAAAAGTGTGGAAAGACGAGTCCGATGTGAAAATCGACAGGATGAAGAAGAGTGGAATCGATCCTACCAGGTCTTTTGACCATAAGGCCAAGACCTTCAACGAACAATCGCTTAGCGAAGAGGGAAAAAAACGAACGAAACGAATCATGAACTGGCTTGAAAGACAAGGAGTTCAATTCGAGAACAGCTCCATTCTGGATATTGGCGCCGCTTCAGGCGTGTTCGCAGTGCCGTTCGCGGAGCGAGGGGCCCGTGTAACCGCCGTAGAGACTTCTCCCCCGCTGATCGAATTGCTGGAAGAAAACATCTCGAGCTTCGCCGAAGATCAGGTGAAGATTGTTCCTGTACCGTTTGAAGATATTGACGTAGAGGCCAAGGGCTGGAACCAGGCCTTCGATCTCGTCTTTGTCTCGATGAGTCCGGTCGTTCACAATTGGGAGAGCGTGGAGAAGGTGCTTAAGTGTGCTCGAAAGTTCTGTTATATCAGTATGCCGGTACTTCATACAGAGCACAGCCTAGTGAAGGAGGTTTGGCCGCTCGTCACCGGTCAACCCTACCATTCGAAACTTACGGAAATGGGATATTTATTGCATCTGCTGTATCTTAAAGGTTATGCATACGAATCGTTGATCACGCACGAAGGGAAAACGACGGAAGTCTCCAGAGAAGCAGCGTTGCAGGAAGCAATGACTTGGCTTGGCCACCACCACCTGCCTGTTGACGAGCGGAATCGGAAGATCATTGTCGGCTATCTGGAGCAGGCCTATCCGTCCGGCAAAATCGTCATTCAGGAGGGAGAACGTTTTGGCAAAGTACTGATTCGATTGCAGGATCAGAACATGTATTAGAGAGAGGAAACAGCGACAACCGTGGACGAGAACATAAAGTCCCGGATTGTCGCTGTTTTATTGAATTATAAACCTCTCTTATTATCTATGAAGGCTTCATCTCTGGAGGCTCTGAATCACTTCTACCTATTCGTAATATCCTTCCGTTGATTTGCGAAATTGTTTGAATTGATTCGCATCGTGCCCGAACCACACTTGGGAATTTGTTCGGGCAGCTAGTGTACGGATCTTTTCAACGGTGTTCCGGTAGCCGATCGAATCGTATATGATGCCCGGTGGCTTGACAGGTGGACCATAACTCTCTGCCGTATAAATAGTATCGGAAGCGAGGATTATGCCGCCTGTTTCCGGCATTTCAATGTGCAATCCTAACATGCCCCAGGCATGGCCGCTGCCAAAATTAACAATTTTGATGCCTTCAGCTAGATCCAGGCTGTCTTCATTGCGTTTGACGGTCCGCCATTGCAATTGGTTTTTGATCCAAGCATCGATGTCCGCCCACACATAGGCCCCTTCCTTTTGGTTACGGGCATAGCTTTGCAGCGTGCCATTCAGTTCATCTTCATGGACGATAATCGTAGCGTTCGTGAAGATCTCCAAACACCCGGCATGATCCAGATGCAAATGAGAGGCAACAACATATTTGATTTCTTCAGGTCTAATATGGAGCTGCTCCAGCCGGTTATGCAGGTAGCATTCCTCGCTCGCCACCCACGGGAACGCCTGCTGAGTGTATTGGGTCCAGCGTCCTTCACTGCCCATGGAGTTCGGGTTGCAAGCCGTATCGAACAAAATTTTCCCCTCTGGATGATCAATCAATACCGTATAGATCGGAAATTCCACGAACTGTGTTGGTGCATTAGGATTCCTGATCGTAGCTGGGTTATGCATGGCGATCATCCAATTTTTATCCATGCTCATACGACCATTATCCATCACATACAGCTTGGGGCGGGCTTTATTAATATTCGGCATATTTATTTTCTCCTATTAATTCGAAGTTTTGTAATGTTTATGTTCAACTTTGCCAGCTTATGAGGTTGCTGTTGGCTTGCAAGCCCTCACTGCGTTTATAACCACACCGTGAGTAACCATGGTTTCTCTTTTACTGGCATAGACATACAATAATGGATAAACTAAACTTATGTAAGTAGGCACTTTAAAGTGTCCTGGGAACTTTCAAGTGCATAGGAGGGCAGTCATTTGACATCTTCGGCCAAAATAAAACAACCCGACATCTCTTTGACGATTTGCGGTTATAGCAGAGTTCTCGAAATCATCTCCAATAAATGGACGGCACTCGTCATTTATGCATTGGAAAACGGAAGCATTCGATACGGGGAAATGGAAAGAAGAATCGAAGGTATTTCAAAAAAAATGCTCACTCAAACATTGCGTAAGCTGGAATGGAATGGGCTGGTCCAACGCCATATCACACCAACCGTGCCCCCAGCTGTCGAATACTCGCTTACTCCTTTGGGGGAAAGCTTGCTCCAGCCGATGAGAGAACTAAGACAGTGGGGTAGGGAGAATTACTGGTCTGTCGAAGAGGCAAGAGCCAATTATGATCTAAGAAAATAAGGCTACCATCATCCCGGCAGCGTCATCTTTGTGTTAACTGTACCCTTCAACGTCGCCACGTAAGTCTAATAATTTATTTTTATAAGACAGCAGCCCAACTCATTTTCCAGTAAAGTGAAACCTTTAGAGAGAAATATCTGTCAGGTATGTGTAAGATATTCCAAATCTGAAGGAGAGTTGGATGAATATGTCTTCGTATAAGAAAGCTGCCACTGCTGCCGTACTCGGACTCAGTTTGTTAGGAGGAGCTGCTGTCGGATCGGCTCAAGCTTCAAGTATATCGTTCAAGGATGTGTCCAAAAGCTATTGGGGTTATTCCAGCATCCGTTGGGGAGCTCAGAACAAGCTGATAACCGGGTACCCTGACGGTACATTCAAGCCGAATAGGGCGGTGGATGGGAACGAGTTCCTGGCCATGCTGATCCGGGCTTATCATCCGGCTGATCTGAAGGAGGGCAAGGGCACGGGAAACTGGGCGTCTGCCTATCTCGGCTATGCCAAGAAACTGGGCTGGAAGACTGCAAGCACTGGCGCGGGATTTACTAGGGCTGAAGCAGCCGTCTATCTGGCAAATGCCACCGGTCACAACTACAGCACAGAGGATTCAATCTTGTATCTGATGGATCAGGGATTAATACAGGGCAAAAGCGGTCTAAGCCTGTCCGGTTATCAGCAGCAGGACAAAGTGACAAGGACAGAGGCACTTGCGCTTATCCAACGTCTGAAGGGGAAGATCAGCAAGCTGAAGGCTGTTTCCTCAACCCGGCAGTCATACCTGGTGGAAAATCTCCAATATAGAAATGACAAGTATGGCTTCACCCTAAAGCTTCCTAAAAGCTGGGCTGACAAATATGAAGTTCGAGAAACGGTGGGGAAAGACGGCTACGCAAGCTTAGACTTTATCAGCAAGGCTGCGAAGAAGTCCGCTTCAGGCATTGTATTCACGATCGGAATCTGGCCGGAGAAGGACTGGAAAGCGAGCGAGAAAGAGATCAAGGGACAGATTCCGATCTGGCAGCTTGCGGGGAAGGGCGGTAAGGTCTATGCGCTTCATACTCCAACCGATGTGCAGGTTCTGCCTGATGATGCCAAGGTTAAGAAAGAATACGATCTGTTATTCGCAGGAGTGAAGAAGCTGAAGAGCACCTTTAATTTTACAAAATAAAAAGACACTTCTGAGTGTGCGCCTGCATAACAGGCTGAGCTCAGAAGTGTCTTTGTTTGTAAGCGGAAGTGCAGCATAGCTTTGTGTTTTGAACAGCATGCTGTGAATTTCACCGATATCTGAAAGCAGGCCCAACTACCTGTGAGCAGTATTCAGTGGGACCAGCAGCAGCTATGCCTTATGAAGTGTAAAGACAGGCTCGATCCGGCCAACGGTCTCGCCCAAATGATTGCGGACCACTGGGGTTAAATGGGCATCCAAAAGCTGCTGTTCCCCGGATGCCAGCACCCCGAGCTGACGCAGCACTTCCAAGGCGGCCGGATATGCGGCCCGGCTGTTCCCGTCATCAATCTTCAGGGCAATTCCAATGCCCTGGTTGAGCAGGGCCGTGCAATGAACCCCTTCCGCGCCAACCTTGGCGATCACTTTGCCGCCGAGCACCCGGGTGACATCGGAATCGTACTCGCCCGTTCCGCTGACCATTTCCGGGTGGGCGACCATGGCCCCCGTCACCCGCTTTATAGCGGAGGCTCGTTCGGGGGCAAGCGTACTGGGATCACCAAGCTGTGCATAGGCGGCAGCCAGCCGGTTCAGGGGCAGCATCAATGTGGGGATGCCGCATCCATCCACAGCTGAGGAGATTTCATCCTCCTGAACCCCGGCTAGTTCCCTAAGCATCTCTCTCACCCGGAGCTGGACCGGATGGTCCGGGTTCCGGTACAGATGCGGGTTGCTTCCCATGTATTTCGCCAAGGCCAGGAGACCGGCATGATTGCCGGAGCAGTTGTTATGAATAGGGGACGGGTGTCCCCCGCTGCGGAGCAGCTCTTCATAGGTTGACTTCATATAAGGGGTTTGCACTCCGCAGGTCAGGGCCTCCTCGGTGAATCCCAGCTTGTCCAGAATACTATGCACCGTCCTGGTATGCATGGGTTCCCCATTATGGGAACCGCAGCATACTGCGAGCTCAAGCTCATTAAGCCCGTAATGATCCGCTGCGCCGGATTCCACCAAAGGTACAGCCTGGATAGGCTTAAAGGCGGAGCGGGCATACAGGGATCTGCCCGGATCGCCTACCGAGTACAACAGATTTCCTTGCAGATCGACTACCGCAATGGAACCGCGGTGAACACTTTCGAGGTTAGCCCCCCGGCTAACCGTTACCAAAACCTCACTCATGCCTAAACCCCCCGCTTAGTAGGCAGAAAGCGTTCCTCTCCCTGCGCTGGTCTGTATCGCTGCACCTTATGGCGGAAGAGCGTTGAGGTCTTTGGCTTGGCTTGCTCTACTGCCCCCGGTTGGCTGATGTCAGTCAGGAACCGCTCAACATGATCGAAATTGTCGTGCAGCACGAGAAGGAGATCACCGGGCTCTGTCAGCAGCCAAGCCGCATGGCAGGCCTCATATTCATCCGGGACAATCCGGATTGCGGATGTCTCCATGCCGCTCTGTAATGCGGCTTCACGGAGCAAGCCAGCCGCCTCAAGAGGCTTCCTGCCCCGAAGGTTGCCATCCTCCTTGATGACGAACAGGTCCGAGTTCTCGGCAATCAGCCTGCCCATCTCACCGATCGCTTCATCCGGACGGTCGCCGGCCGCTGAGGCCGCTGTAATCAGGCGGTTCACGCCCATCTGCGACAGCGTGTCGTAGATGGCCTTAACACCAGCCGGATTGTGGGCATAATCGGCGATTACATAACGCCCGTCGATCATGGACAGATTGAAACGTCCGCGGTTCATTTTCATATCCGGGAAGAAGGTAATGATGCTGCTGCGCAGTTCAGCAATGGACTTTCCTAGAGCGTGAGCTGCCGCCAGTGCGGCAAGCGCATTCGCAATATTATGACGGGCGAATCCGTTGATGGTGATCGGGATATCCTTGATCGGAAGGAATCTCCACGTATGTCCTTCAGAAGAGCAGACCAGCCAATCATGATCGGCATACCAGGCCGTGCCTCCTGCCTGGATCGCCTGTTGAATCAGCTTGTTGCCCGCATTCAGCGAGAAGTAGACGACCTTGCCATCGGTGTGTTCGGCCATCGCGGCACAGCCCTCATCGTCCGCGTTAAGGACACAGGTTCCACCGGGTAGAACCACTTCTGGAATTAACCGCTTTACCTTGCGCAGGTCTTCTAGGGTCTCGATGCCATCAAGTCCCAAATGATCCTCGGCCACGTTGGTGACAATCCCGACATCACAGTGGCGGAAGGCAAGTCCTTCACGCAGAATTCCACCCCGGGCGGTCTCAAGAACGGCCAGATCCACCTCTGGATGAGACAGGATCTTCCGGGCACTGCCTGGCCCGCTGCAGTCACCGGTGTCGATGCAGGTGTCGTCAATCCAGACTCCGTCGGAATGGGTAAGTCCGATCCGGCGGTTCTCCTGCTTAAGCAGATGGGCGGCTAGCCGGGCTGTGGTTGTTTTGCCATTCGTTCCGGTGACAGCCACGATGGGAATCGCGGATTCTTCCCGGGATTTGAATAAATAGTCGACTATCGCTCCACCGGCATCACGGCTGGTTCCTTCGGAAGGATAAAGGTGCATCCGGATGCCTGGGGCGGCGTTAACTTCAAGGATGACAGCATGTCCCTCCTCATAGGGTACGGTCACGTCTGGGCTGATCATATCAATCCCGGCGATATCCAGGCCGATCGTCTGGGCGGCAAGGACAGCCAATCGGCTGTAGGAAGGATGGACCTGATCGGTAACATCTATAGCTGAGCCGCCAGTGGACAGGTTTGCATTTCCGATAACCTGGATGGTGTCTCCGAAGGCGGGTATATCCTCCAGGCTGAGATTTCGCTTGGACAGACAGCACCCGGCCAGATCAAGCGGAATTTTGGTCATAGGCTTCTCATGATCTTCCCCGCGCAGCGGATTGTCATTCTCGGCTTCAATCAACTGACGAATCGTATGAACCCCGTCGCCAGTGATGGAGGGAGGAAGCCGTAGGCTGGCTGCCACGAGCTTACCGTCCACTATCAAGAAGCGGTAATCATCTCCGCTGTAATAACGCTCAATAATGAATTGGGTATAATCCTTGTGCTCCTCCGTTACATAATCATAGGCGCTTTGCAGCTGCTCCAGATTCAGGAGATGGGTCACTACGCCTTTACCTTGCCGCCCGTCAACAGGCTTGATCACAACCGGGTATCCGACCTGCTCACCTGCTGCCTGAAGCTCTTCGCGTTTCTCAATCACCACGCCCCCCGGCACCGGAAGCCCCGCGCCTTCAAGCAGGCTTTTGGTCATCTCTTTGTCACAAGCATTCTCAACCCCAAGGTAAGAGGTCTGGCTGGAGACGGTAGCCTGGACAGATTTTTGTTTTCTGCCGGTGCCCAGACGAAGGAAGCTATCGTTGCCTACCCGCTGGACAGGGATCTGCCGGGCCAGCGCGGCCTGATAAATCGCCTCTGTGCTGGGCCCCAGCTTGTTCTCATAGTAGAGCTGGGCTGTCTTGGCAATCAGAGGCTCCGCGTCAATGTGCTCCTTGCCTTCCAGAATGGCTTCAACGATCTCCATAGCGCCATAGAAGGCCTGAATGCCGGATTCCTTCTCCCGATAATCATAGGTTACATAGTAGATTCCGGGACGGGTCTCGCTCGTAATTGTCTTGCCTCGCTTCACCTGGATGCCCGCCAAATGCTGAATCTCCAAGGCGATATGTTCAAGGATGTGTCCCATCCAAGTTCCTTCTTCAAGCCGTTCTACGAAACCGCCTGCGTATCCCTTTGAGCATGTATGCGTTTTCAAACTAGGGAGAACGGTCAGCAGTTTATGGGTGAAGCCGGGAATCATATTTGAGGGTTTATACTCAAGATCCTCCAGATCAAGCTCAATCCAGATGGTCGGTTTGTAGCTGTGCAGGTTCGGACCGGATAAGTATTTGATTTTATTAATCTTCATGTTGTTCTCCTCCTGCGGCTTTTATCAGCTCACGATTGATCAGATCGAAAGTGTAACCTCTGGCTAGGGAGTGAAGCCTCACTCCAGAAATCGTGATGTCATGGTTGTCACCATGTGATGTGGTATCCACAAAAGTGAGCTTTTTGCCGTCAAACAAGGTCACAGAGTGTTCTCCAAGCACCTCGAACAACTGGCCCTCCTCTTTTACCCAAATAGCGGTATTCTCGTCAATTCCAATCCCCATAATTTGAGGATTGTGAGCAATGGCGGTCATGAGCCTTCCGAATCTGGCCCGCTGTGAGAAATGCTGGTCAATGATGGCGTCATCGACGAAATCAAAACCGGCCCCCATCTCCACAATGGTCTCGTCTTCGATATCTACTGAAGACATAATCATATGTCGGCTCATGACAGCTGCTCCTGCGCTCGTCCCTGCAATTAGCAGACCATGGTGCTGCCATAGGTCCTTCAATTCAGCATAGAACCGGGTTCCGCCAAGAATACTGGTGAGCCTGACCTGATCCCCTCCAGTAATGAAGAGGGAACTGCAGCTGCCCAGAAGCTTAGCTGCCTCGGGATCTTCGGCCTTCTCACGTGTATCGATATGGAAGAGGACCGGTTCGGAAGCCCCAAGCTCCTTGAAAATCCGGGAGTAGGTTCCACCCAGTTCTTCAGGATATTCGGTAGCGGTGGTCAGAATCCCGATGGGTCCTTTCTTTTCCCGGGAAATATCGACAAACTTAGTAAGGATCTCCCGCGAATTTTCTTTATCTTCATTCCCGCCAATGATGAGTAAATCGCCCTTCGACATTCTATGCACCAGCCTTTGATGAAAATGTTCTATATAAGTTGAACTATTGATATACCCGTTGGGCAGCCGTGTGATATGTTTCTTAGGGCTGCTTGCCTAATGGTAATTCTCAAGGTCAGCTTATATATTTTCATAGATAAATAGATGTTGTGCCTATCATTAACCTTGAACTATTTTGAGTGAACCAAAACTCCTATTTTATGTTGGTTTTACAAAGAAAGCGCATTCATTTTTCGATTATCTTGTATGATAGAGAGGCAACATATTTTCCCAAATCAGAGGAGGAATAAATGACGTATGAACAACAATTGGAGAAAAAGGCTGCTCAGTGTTACCTTGGCCTGCACGCTCGCATTAAGTGGAGCGGCTGTACTCCTGCCGCAGGCAGCGGTGGCCGGAACGGTACCTGCGCAGGCAGCTGATCTTGATGCTGGCCAAGTTCAAGTTCAAGATCCTGTAGAAACTCCAGTCACTGCCCAGGATAGCTCAGCTAGACCGGGTACTTCTGAGAGTGGAGCGGTTGCCGAAGAAGGGGCGGGGAAGACGGATTCCAGGTTAGACCTGAGCACAGCGGCAGTCCCGCTTCCGAATGGGCAGGGCAAGAAGGTGCTGTTCGACAACGCCCATGCCCAGACTGCCGGTGCGGCGGATTGGGTTATTGACGGCGCATTCTCTGATTTTGCCAATGGATTGAGAAGTGATGGATTTACCGTGGATGCGTTGGAAAGATCTATGCCTTATACCTTCGGGGAGCAGGCCGTTACTTATGATAAATTGAAGAATTATGATGTATTTGTTATCGGAGAAGCAAATATTCCATATAAGAAATCGGAGCAAGAAGCGCTGCTTCAGTTCGTACGTGAAGGCGGCGGGGTGTTCTTCATTGCCGACCATTATAATGCGGACCGAAACAAGAACCGCTGGGACTCTTCCGAGGTATTCAATGGCTACCGGCGCGGTGCCTGGAGCAATCCGGCCAAGGGCATGAATGCCGAGGAAGCCTCATCCCCGGCGATGCAGGGAATTGAAAGCTCCGACTGGCTGGCGGACAATTTTGGCCTGCGTTTTCGCTATAATGCGCTGGGTGATGTCAACGCCAATGATATTGTCACCCCAGACCAGTCCTTTGGCATAACCCAAGGGGTTGCCCGGGTGGCGGTTCATGCCGGCTCTACTCTGGCTATCCTGGACCCACAGAAGGCCAAGGGGCTTGTATATGTCCCAACGGGTGTCCCAGCTTGGGGCAATGCAGTGGACAGCGGCGTATACAATGGAGGCGGACGTGCGGAGGGGCCTTTTGCGGCAATCTCCAAGCTGGGCCTGGGCAAGGCCGCTTTTATCGGGGACTCCTCACCTGTAGAAGATGCCTCGCCGAAGTACGTGCGCGAGGAGAACGGCAAATCCAAAACCACTTATGACGGGTTTAAGGAAGTGGACGATGCCACCTTCCTGGTTCAGACCGTGGAGTGGCTTGCCAATAAGGAGAGCTACACGAGTCTAGGGGAAGTGCCGGGATTAACGCTTGACAAGCCTACACAGCTCCTGCCTTTCGAGAATCCGGCCGATTCCACGGAGCCCAAGCCGGAGCCATGGGCTGCTCCGGAAGCCGGTTACAAATGGTATGATCCATCCACATTCAAGCCGGGTTCTTACGGTTCATCCAAAATTCCTGATCCGAAGCCGGTCTACGGGTTCGTGAAGCAGAAGCAGCTGCCGAGCGAGCAGGAGTTCCAAATCCGCGTAACTGCGGATGGCCTGACACCGGGTCAGGTGCTGTCCGACCTGAAGGTGGGAATCTATCTGGCTGGAGGCCAGCAGATTGCCAGATTTAAGAATGCAAACGGAACCTGGTCTGATTATAATTACAGCCCGCCGTTCAGCTTGACAGGCAATGCGTCCGGTCATGCCGCAATGGAGCTTACAGTACAAATGAAGCCTGGTTCCCTGGGCGCAGCCAGCTTGAGATTGAAGCAGGGCAGCACTAATGTTATAACTGAAGCGGTTACGATTGCCAATGTGCCGGCTGAGCCGCTGCCCGGCGACCATCCTCAGGTACCAACGGTTGTTCCGGTTGCTGATGCCCGGCAAGCTGCAGATGGCACTGTGGTCACGGTAGAAGGTGTCATTACTACAGAGCCGGGCCTGTTCGGAGGCCAGGGGTTCTATCTGCAGGACAGCAGCGGCGGGATTTATGTGTTCCAGAATGCCTCCGGCTATCACGCTGGAGACAAGGTCTCGGTCAGCGCATCCAAGACGGTCTACAACGGGGAGATTGAGCTTGAGAATCCGGTTCTAATTGAGAAAAAGGGAACGGCAGAGCTTCCCGAGCCAGTTATACAAACGGCGTTGTCCGAGAGCAATCAGGGCCAGTTCGTTACCTTGCAGCAGGTGACCATCCAGAACTATAAAACAGCGGCGCCAGCCGGATCATTTGAGTTCGATGTTTTGTCCTCAAGCGGGGCAGCTACCCATGTGCGGGTGGATGGAAGAACCGGCATAAGTGCTGAGGCGTTTATGCAGAAGTATCCAGCAGGTACGGTAGTAAATATCTCGGGAATCTCATCGGTCTTCAAAGGCGCTTATCAGTTAAAACCTGTGTCGGAGAAGGATGTGCAGCCTGCCGATTCGGCTGCTCCTGTGACACAAGTAAGTGCAGGAGACGGTAAGATTGGGGAGGGGCAGTATAATCGGACCGAAGTCACGCTGACTTTTGCCGCAACGGATGAAGGCACGGGGGTAGCGCGGACGGAGATCAGGGTGAATGGCGGGGAATGGACGCCAGTGAGTGAGCCTGTAACCTTGTCTGAAGAGGGCAGATTCAGCATAGAATACCGTTCTGTTGATAAAGCAGGAAACGTGGAGACGGCCAAAGCCATTGTTGTTAATATTGATAAAAAGGGACCTGTCATTACGCTTCCAGCCGGAACGACATTCTATCAGACGGATGCGGCGCTTCCAAGCGCGCAGGTCGTGGATGCAGTTAGCGGCGTGGCCAAGACGGAATATACCGTAGATGGCAAATCTGTGGCCGATCCGTCCAGCATTGCCCCGTGGACCCTGCGCCTTGGCAAGCACACACTTAAGGTAACTGCCACGGACAAGGCAGGCAATATCTCCACGCAGCTGTTTACACTCACAGAGACGATTGATGTGGATCACTTGGACGAGCTGGTGGATCTGGGAGCATCCAAGAAGTGGATTACCAAGCAAGCGGAAGTGAAGAAGCTGCAAAATAAAGTGGTATCGATCCAACAGGCTAAGAGCAAGAAAGAGCAGCTTGTAAGGCTGACAGCGTTCGGGGCTGGGGTAGCAGCCCAGACAGGCAAGTCGATTGCACCGCAGTACTCTGCGCTGGTGCTTGCGGATCTGATCTATATCGGCAAACAGGCGATCTAGCTAGGCGTTATGATGAAGGATAGAGAAAGAAACGCTGAATTCCGGCACTGCCCAGTGCCGAGTAGTCTCTGATTTCCAATCGACAATGGTAAAATAGATAAGATGAAGGCCCCGGATTCGAGTCCGGGGCCTTCATCTTATCTATTTTATGATATTTCGAAGATGTTCTACTCTGTCTTCTATTGGTCGGACATGCTGTTGATCAGGCCTGCGGCTTGCAGGAAGCGTTCCATAATCACAGCAGCCTCCGCCCGGGTCATGTTCTGACCAGGATTTAATTTCCCCGCATCCCCCTTCATCATGCCATGAAGGATGGTAAGTGCCGCAGCAGACTTGGCCCAGTTAGAGATCATGTCCTTATCTCCGAACGGCTTAAGCTGCTCCTCCACTTGAGTATCCGAAACAGAAGTATCCATATGGACCAGCTTCATCGCTTTGGCCAGTATGGTCATGGCTTCCTCCCGAGTGATATTGGAATTCGGATGGAAGGCATTGTTCGGATCACCCTGCACAAGCCCTTCGTTCACCGCGGTGGATACCGCCTCCTGGAACCAGTCCCTGGAGCTAACGTCTTTGAATGCGGACGGTTTATCCGCGGGTTTGAGCCCAAGAGCCCTGACTATAACAGCAGTGAATTCCGCCCGGGTGATAGAATGATCCGGCAGGAACTTCGTGCCGTTCGTTCCTTGGAGAATCAATCTGGATGCCATGTTCTCAATGCTGGTTCGGGCCCAGTGACTAGAGATATCAGTAAAGGTGGCTTTATGGGAAATCACGGCGTATAGGCTGTTGCTCATACTGTTGATTACCGCATAATATTTGCCGTCTTTCTTAATAATTTTAGTCGGAACATGGGTGAGCTTGCCTTGAGTGGAAATAACCACGCCTGTCGAGAACCTTACAGGCATGGCTCCCTCAGGAAGAGCGATGATCCGCTCTACATAACCCGGGAAGCGGTCAATTGCAATCTCTTTTCCCTTATATACAGCCTTGATTGTAAATTCCACCCCAGGGCTGATCAGGATAATTTGCCCGATTCCTACATGAACTACTTTAATTGTGTCTTTAGGCAGCTTGGTTACCTCGATCCGGATCTGGATGTCCTGGAGCTGTGCATCCGGGCCGAACTTGTCTGCCACGGTCTCTGGATGAATGCGGTCTGCCGGAAGGGTATAGGTTGCTGTTTCTGTCTGAATCACCAAGGTGCCATGTTTGGCCTTCAGCATGTTGTATAAACGCGCATTCAGCAGGGAGACTACGGAGTCTGAGTTATTCTTGACCGGAATGGTCATGATGACTCCATCTTTTTCTTTATCCAAATGGGCACGAAGTTTGGTCTCATCCAGAGACACCTGGGTAATCTGCTTTCCGTTCTCGGATTTGACCTCAGCGGCTGCCATTTGTCCCAAGGAGACTCCGTTGATCAGAATATCCTGATTTGAGACAACCGGTGGCGTGCTTCCACTACTGCTACCACTACCGCTTCCACCGCTGCCACCGCTGCCGTTAACGTTACCACCACTGCTTCCATTTCCACCGCCACCGCTTGAGCCTCCACCAGTAGAAGGAACAGGGGAAACCTCTATAGTCACAGAAGCTTCATTGGAGTAATCTTTACCGTCTGTAACGCGGTAAGTGAAGGTATATGATCCATAGTCATCCGCAGTAAAGGTGAGCTTGAACGTTCCTTTGGAGGCGTCAGTTAGAGTCAGCTTGCCCTTAGCCGGAGGTTTCACAATTTCGTAGGTAAGGCTGTCACCGTCGACATCGGAGGCTGACAGTGTGCCGGAGTATTCTGTCCCGCCAGTAGCTTTAAACTGAAGATTCTTGGCGACAGGGGCATCGTTGACCGCAGTGACTTCAATGATGATATTCCGTATGGTTGGATCATACGTTCCACCACCGCTTGCTTTCCAGTTGAAGGTGGTGGAGCCGTACCAGTCTGCATCCGGCACGAAGGTTAGGCTGGTTAGATCTTCAGCGGCTATCTCTTGCCCGGCTTTTACCGCTGTCCCGCTTAGCTTAAGGACTCCGTGTTCCGGAAGATTAACCACTTGTATCTTCTTAAGTGAGTCAAAGTTGAAATCTTTGGCCCTAAAGTTCAGGACTGTATCTTCCTTGGTGCTGAGAGCTTGAACCAGTTCGATGGTGTCCTGATAAGATTCACTTACATTACCTGCCTGATCCTTAAACCGGACATATACCGCCTTGGTCCCATAATTTGTATCTGCAAGGGTCCAGGTTTTGGAGGTAGTGTAGTTTTCCTCACTGCCCCATGTCTGGCCGTCATGAGATAATTGCATTTGTGTTGTGCCCATATTGTCCTCGCTGGAGAGAGTCAGGGTAACCTCCTTAGAGCCTGTATAGGCTGCTCCCCCATTAATGACAATCGAGCCGGTTGGCGGTGTTTTGTCCAAGGTGAATTTCACGGTCGCTTTGTTCCCCGCCTCATCCGTAACAACCAGCGTATAGCGGCCTTCCTTCTGAATGGTCGAGCCTTTGGTGAACGGTTCGTTATTAAGCAGGGCGGTGCCTTCATCAAACGTAATAGTTAGATCGGAATTATAGAACTTGCCGTCTTCGACCCCGCTAATTACCGGTGGCTTGGTATCTATAGTGAACGTTATGATGGTGCTGTTGCCCGCAGCATCCTTTACATTAAGGACATGCTTGCCTTCAGCGGAAACCTCTGTGCCGCTTGTGAACGGCTGTCCATCCAAAGTTCCTGTACCTTCCTCGAAAGAAATAGTAGGGTACTTGTTGTAGAATGCCTGATCGGATACACCGGTTACTGTTGGTGGAGTCGTATCGAGAATGATGTCACCTGAGACAGCTTCGGAAATATTCCCTGCTGCATCGATGAACTGCACGTACACCTTTTTGGAGCCATCTCCTTCAGTGAGAGAATACTCGTTGGTCGATTGATAAGGTTCCGGCGTGTTCCAGCTGATTCCATCCGCAGAGAATTGAACCTGCTTCACACCAGAAGCGTTAGGAGCGCCGGGATCATTCCCGGTTAAAGTCAGCGTAACCTTGGAATTACGGGTGTACACCTCTCCGGCGTTGATCACGATTGTACCGGTCGGCTTCACCGTATCAACGAAGAAGTTGATCGTGGCTGCATTCCCGGCTTCATCGGTTACAACCAGCTTGTGAGGACCGTCTGTGCTAACCGGTGTGCCGCTGAGATAGTTCTGGTCATCGAGCTTAGCGCTAGCGGTTCCTTCATCAAAAGTTGCTTTAGGAGCCGTGTTATAGATGCCTCCTTCAGTAACCCCTTGAACCGCAGGGGCTACGGTATCCAACATGATCGTATCCGACACGATGCCGGAAATGTTCCCTGCCCTATCTGTAAACTGGGCATAGACGGTTTTAGCTCCGTCACCGTCCGTTAAGGTGTAGCTCTTAGTGGTAGAGTAACTTTCAGGTGTGATCCATGTCTCCCCATCTTGGGAGAACTGCATCTTGTCAAGCCCAGAGCCACCCTCGCCTCCCGGATCGCTGGCTGTGATAGTGAGGCTGACGGTGGTGGACTTCGTTGCAGCCGCCCCATTGTTAATAGATATGGTTCCTGTTGGGCCTGTCTTATCGATGATAAAATTCAAGGTTGTTGTATTTCCAGCCGGATCGGTAACTACTAAGGTGTTTCTTCCTTCCCTGGTTATTAAACTTCCTGAGGTATACACGCTTCCGTTCAGCGTGGCCGTCCCCTCGGCGAAGATAGCAGTCTGGTCTGTTTTATATACGGCACCATTGGCTACTCCGCTTACTGTAGGCGGGGTGGTGTCCAGAATAATATCGTCCGAGAAGGAGACCGTCTCTGTTCCGTCGCTCAGCTGCATATACACTGTCTTGGTTCCGTCGCCTGCAGCAAGGGTCCACGATTTCGTGGAACTGAATTCCTCCCAATCTGACCAGATCTGATTATCGTTAGAAAAACGCATTTTCAACGGGTCTCCATCCGGGTCAATTCCAGACAGATCCAGATTGACGTGAAGTGAATTGGTAAGAGTCACGCCGGAGTTAATGGAGATGGAACCCGTTGGCGGCTCGTTGGCGGCGTAGGTTATTTCGAGTATTGGGACGGTTGAGTCATTGTTTTCACTGGCATAAGCAGAAATGCGTGTACTAACTGGGTCTGATTCATTGCCTGTCAGAATGAGCGTGACGTATCCATTGGTTCTGAATTTTTTAACGATTTCTGTTATATCTGCAGTTTGAGGTTTCGAGTTATCACCAAGAGTATTCTCGGGGTTGAGTTGTACGTAATTGTCAGGAGATTTAGTTTTGTCATACTCAGGCAAAGTATTAGAGCTTTCATCCCAATCCACATTATTTGAGCCCCAAATTTCTATATATTGATTGGGTTGAAAAACCTGCTCTCTTGTTTTAAGTTTTAAAATTGCTTGAGTAATCTTTCCGGGTACACTCCCTAAATCAAATTTTAGTACGCTCCTTTCAATTGTATCTAGTCCATCTTGCTTTAAATGTCCAAAATACAAGTCTTTATCATTATAGGGTTGCCCATCTTTAACCGATCCGGGATCCGCATTCCACGGATAACTGAAGTTCAGATCGGCTACCGGATTTTTAGCAACTGTTGTTCCACTGCCATCAGCAGAAGTATTAGCCACCGCAAATGGTTGAAGTATCCCCACGAACAGGACAAGGATCAGCCACTGTGAAATTCTCTTCATATATTACCTCCCTATAACTAGATAGTTGGGAATCCCAGACATTAAATGGTCTGGGATTCCCAACTATGCCGAATTTGAAATGACCTGAGCCCAAATTCGGGGTCAGGTCATGCTGCGCATCTTCAACCGCGTGGAGGGAAGTCCCCCTCTAGAGCGATGATAAAGTTCACCGCCAGGTACGGCTGCATGTTATTGTGGGGCAGGCTTGACCCGGTGACGCCAACTGCCTGTGGATTCATGTTCTGATTGGGCGAGACAGAATAAGCAGGAGGTCCCACCCGTCCTGCCGTCTTCGTCCATACCGCATTCGTCGGCTCCGCAACCCCGTTGGTTGCATTTTGGCAGGCAGGAATGTGGGTGTGGACGGGCATTTCTGTTGTCAACAGAGTTACACTAGCCGTTCCCCCTGGACTTCCCAAAGGCCTTGGCGTAAGGCCAGGGCCTTGCCCTTGATGCATAGGTGCCCGGCCGCGAAGATCGGGAAGAGCGAAGGTCGTTTTCCCGTCCCCCCCGTAGGTGTTGCCCAAGAGCGAGAATAAAGGTGTGTTGTTACGAATGGGCATTATACTCCCGTCACAGAAGGCCCAGCCCTTAGGCGCAAAGGTCCCCGCAAAGATACGGATTTCCCCAACATACTGATCCATAATCGGCCTCCTTAATTCCTTGGCGGATAAAATCCGGTAGTTGCAATACAAAAGGTTAGAACACTGTACGGCTGCATATTGGTATGCGGTTGGCTGCCGCCGCTTGTTCCTAAAGCGGCTGGGCTCATGGTTGTGTTCGGCTCAGCCGCATAGTCTGCGGAAGAAGGCTTACCCCATACTTTTCCGGAAGGATCATTGGATGTGGAGCCAGTGGCATCTCCCATGGCCAGATGGTTATGGGCTGGCATCTCCTGTGTAGTCAAGGTATGAGCGGACTCCCCAGAGGCTTGTCCAAGAGTGATTCCATTTCCCGGGTGCACAGGAACCCGGCCGCGCAGATCAGGCAGCGCAAAATTGTTAACCCCATCTCCGCCATAGGTAGTCCCAAGAAGGGAGAACAAAGGTTGATTTGTAGCGATTGGAAGAAGCTGCCCGTTGCATTCCGCCCAGCCTCTGGGTGCATAATTACAGGAAAAGGCACGGATTTCACCTAAAAAAGTCTCTGCCATTTGAATTTCCCCCCTATAAAATTAATGGTTAGTCTCGCGCAGGGTAGACACCATTCAGCGCAATAATAAAGCTGATCGGCAGATATGGCATCATGTTGTTGTGCGGCTGACTGTTTCCGGCAGGACGGATAGCCGAAGGACTCATGCTGCCAGTCGGAGCAGCACTGCTGTACGGCTTCATGCTGCTGCTAAGTCCCCACACGTTGTTGGTAGGGTCTACGAGTTCTCCGCTGCTCATGTTGGCGTTAATAGGATGGGAATGCCTTGGAAGCTGGTTGGTTGTCAGAGTTACGGCCTCCACACCTGCCTTCTGTCCCAGAAGATAAGTAATGCCATCAACTCGACTTTGTCCCGTATGAACAGGAAGTCTCCCGCTCAGATCCGGCAGAGCAAAGGTGTTGACCCCATCGCCTCCATAGGTTGTGCCGATAAGCGCGAAGAGCGTATCATTCTCACTGATCGGAAGCAAGGCTCCGTTGCAGAAGGCCCAACCCGCCGGCGGGAAGTTGCCCGCAAACATGCGGATTTCACCCAAATACGGCTCACTCATGATAAATCTCCTTCCGTTATGAAATTGTCTGATTGCTCCATACCATCTCCCAATAGGTTTCGGTCTGGCTGCACGGCAGGAAGCCGTGACGTTCGTAAAGTCTTCTGGCTGGATTCGTAGGAGTGACTGAAAGAAATAGAGGAATTTCCTGGCTGCCTGCTTGGCGTTGAAGTTCGTGGAGTAGGGCGCTTCCAATCCCTTTGTTGCGGAAAGGGGGCAGCAGACAAATATCAATGAGGCGGATGCTCTTGGTGTCGGATTGGACTAACATTCTTCCGGCAGGCTTTTGATCATAGGAGATGATGTGGTTGATTGCCTGTGGGTACTGCAATTGATAGGAATTAATCTGCATGGTCCACTGCATGAACAAGAAGGATTGAATTTCTTCTTCTCCCCAGCCCCATGTCTTCACTTCATCCCATCTTCCCGAGACAAACACCTCATATAGAAAAGGCTCATCTTCGGGCAATGCCTTTCTGATTTCCATGCCTTAACCCCTCAGGAATTTAGTAGAGACGTACTATGAAAATAGTGCTATTTAGAAATACCATAGAGGATTTGGGTTGTCAATTCTTGTTATTTACTTCTTTCTAAATGAAATTCGATATGGAAGAAGGAGGGAATTGTTCTCATTGAAATGTAAAGAATTCTATGAAAAAGAAAGAACTAAGGAAGGAATAAGACTATTAGAAGAATGTAATTTTTAGATTTCAGATCGTGTTTTAGCGAGAGAGCAAGTAAAGAAAAATGGTCCTTATGTACTGAAAAATTACCATATTTAGTAAGTTAGCAAATCAGATGAGCTATCACGCGGCCAGCCTGGCCTGCTGTGAATTTCACAGCTTTTCATGGAATTCTGAAAATAGTACATAGGCTATAACATTTCCAAGAATAAAAATGGAAGTTTACTGGAAACCAGGACAATGTAAGCATTTACATAGATTAAATCTATAAGCTAGTATCGGCGTAGGGTACAAATTAGAAATTGTATCCAACAAAAATAATTGAAAGGCAGGGATTATTTATGAAAATGGCTGTGCTCAAAAATCCGGTATTGAGAAACAAAATTGGGTATGAAGGTGAGAATCCTTCAGGAAACGTGCTGGAAGAAATTAAAGATCATGATGTTGTAGGCGCAATCAGCTGGGGAACTGTTCTGACAACCCTGGCTTGTCTGGGTGCCAGCTATGCTCTAGGTGACAAAGGGCAAGTATGTACTGCAACCGTAGAATGCATCAATAACTGCCGGAAATAATTATCGGTCTTACGTATAAGTCGTTGGCATAGGGCAGACCGACCAGCTGCCTTATGCCAATGTCAAAACAAAGGGAGGCATTCACATGGAACTCACAGCAGAATCCGTTCAAATTACCGGCAAGGATATTGTGAATTACTGGCTTGGTCTGTTTCCCGAGATAGAGAACGAGGATAAGTTACAAGAATTATTACATATGATTGGTGAGTTAAGCCTTGAATGCCTGATTGATGAAACTATGCAGAGGCAGCAGGAGCTGGTTTCGGTCCCTCATGAAAGATTTGCTGCTTTGATGGATAAGCCGCTGGCTGAATATCTAATCACTCATGCGGACCGCTTGGAACGTTATGTCCCCTTCTGTCATTTCTTCCTTCCTGTTGTAAGTCATGAGCTTGGCCCGTTCCAATCGCGCCTTGCTGAAATGGAAATTGTAGAGGATCCAGTCCTGTTTACTGAGCATACGGTAAAACATATTCTGGACAGCCTGTTCGAGCTGGCCTACCGGGTTATCGTGCTGGAAGTAAACGCGGCGCGGATGAGCGGGCAGCTGAAAGGGGCAACGTCCCAGGAACGCTTAACTTATTTTGCCGATGTCCTTCTTAAAGATAAAAGTTACCTACTAAGCATATACGAGGAATACAGCACTCTAATTGAGGTTTTGAGTATTACCACACGAAATTACTTTAATTTTACTCTTGAAGTACTGCACAATACGGCAACAGAGAAGATGAGCCTGGAATCTGTGTTCTTCATGAAGGAGCCGATGGGCCGGGTAGTCAAGCTGGATACAGGAGCAGGCGATGGTCACAAGGGTGGCAAGGCAGTATCGATCATGCACTTCACCAGTGGAAGCAAGCTGGTGTACAAGCCTAGAAGCCTGGAGCTGGAAATAGGCTTTAATGAGCTGCTTCACTGGCTGAACAATCAGGCGGCAAAGGCTGGGAAGGTTCTGGACTTTCGGACAAGCCGGGTGTACAGCTTGCAGGACTGCGGGTGGATGGAATTTATCGAGAATGAGGAGTGCCCGGATTACCAGGCGCTTGAGAGGTTCTATGTCCGCTCAGGTCAAATTTTATGCCTGCTGTATGTGCTGAACTCCGTCGATTTCCATTTCGAGAACCTGATTGCGTCGGGGGAACATCCGATGCTGATTGATATGGAATCCATCTTCCATGCGGTGGCCAAGGGAGAGAAGAAGGAGGAGCACAGCGGTTATATCAAAGCAAGGAAAGTTATCAATTCTTCCGTCAATATGATCAGTCTTCTGCCTACGGTCCTTAGCAAGAGATCGGGAGCCGATGAAATCAGCTTTGACCTTGGCGGTTTAAGTGTTCATGAAGAGCAGACCATTCCTATTAAGTCGTTGTTCATCGATGGAATTGAAACGGATCTCGTCAAGGTGCTGAGGCAGGACAGTGTCATCACACCGAAGTCCAACAATCCCGTATTTGAAGGGAGAATTGTCAGCTCAGAGGATTACGTCCGGCATCTGAAGGATGGATTCAGCCAAATGTATCTATGGATCATGAACCACAAGCGGGAGGTCGAGCATAAGGTCAAGATGATCTTCTCGGCCATGAGAAGCCGCCTGATTATGAAAGCGACAGCCTTCTACGGACAGCTTCTGAAGATCGCCGCACATCCTGATTTTATGAGATATGAGGCCGACCGCCGGATGATCCTTCACCGGGTGGCCCTTAAGGCGAGTGAGGTTCAGAAGTGGATCGTCAGTTCCGAGTATGAGGATCTCTACCAGAATGACATCCCTTATTTTACCGTGGATATCAATGATACCCGGGTGATTAATTCACGCGGCGAAGCCTGTGAGGATCTGCTGGAGCGAAGCTCGATGAGTGCGGTGCTGGAGAAGCTGGAGTCCCTTTCCCTAGGTGATTTGAACAGACAGAATGAGTTCATCGAGATGTCTTATTTCAATAAAAGAACGGACGAAGCCGATCTTACCGGTGTTCAGCTGGGGACCGGCCCGCGCAAGCTGACTCCCGAACGCTGGCTCCAGGTGGCGAAGGAGATTGGTGAGCACATTCTGGACAGCAGCATCAGCGGCAGGAATGATGCGGGGAACCCTGACAAGTTCTGGATTAGCACGAGCCTTCAGGGCTTTGAGGAGAATATATGGAAGCCCGATGTTCTGGGGTTTGATTTATATAACGGAAATGCCGGCATAGCCTTGTTCCTCGGATATTTGGGTAAAATTACCGGCCGGGCCGATTTCAAGGAAGCCGCCTTTGAGGCCATGGAGATGCCAAAGAGCATCATGCAGACGCTGGAAAAGGATCAGCCTTACTCGATCGGAGCTTTCACCGGCCTCCCGGGCATTATGTATACGCTGCACAAGCTGGCCGATCTATACCGGGATGAGACGAGCATTGATTTCATCAATGCTCATATGGACACCCTTGGACAGGTGCTTCTGAAGGATGAGATTCACGATGTAATCGGTGGAGCAGCGGGGGCTATGGCCGTTGCGCTCTCGATGTACAATACGCCGAATGAAAAACTGAAGAGAGCCTCGCTTAAGCTGGCTATGGCCAGCCGCGATCAACTGATGCGGTCCGCGAGGCAGCAGGAAGAGATGATCTTCTGGCCTTCCGTCGGGGATAAGTCCTACTCGGGCTTCTCCCATGGCAGCGCCGGAATTATCACATATATGCACAAGCTTTATACCCTGTGCGGGGACAAAGAGATTCTGGCGGATTTGGGCAGAGCCCTCCGGTTCGAGCGGAGCCTCTTCTCTGCCGGGGATGGCAACTGGTTCGTGTCAGACCGCCGGGATAAGGTAAGCCATGGATGGTGTCATGGGGCCCCTGGAATGTTGGTCAGCAAATTGCTGCTGCTTAAGACGGGCTACTCGGATAGCCAGCTTGAGCAGGAGATTGAGACTGCGGTTCACACCACGATGAAGTACGGTATCGGAAACAACCCGACTTACTGCCATGGGGATCTCGGCAATCTGGCCGCGCTCCGCTTCGCTGGAGAGTTAACCGGTAACCACCAGCTGCTGAACCAATCCAACATGGCTTATCAAGAGCTCTTTGACCAAGTGCTGTCGAAGGAGTGGAATCAGAAGAACATGAAGAGCGGCTGGTCGCTAAGCCTGATGATTGGCATCACAGGTTTTGGATACTCGATGCTCAGGCAGTATGCGCCAGATGTGGTTCCTGAGTTTCTCTGGCTGGAATAGAAGCTGATATATCGGCGGGCAACCCCCTATATATAAATATTTCAAATCATGAGAGGAGAATGAATGATGAGAGCAGAACTGAATCAGATTTCCGGAATGATCGAGGAGAACGAGCTTGAACTGTTGGCGGGTAACGAGGATGTCAAAGGCGGCTGGACACCGGTAGCCACAGTGGTCATCTCGGTTATTGGTCTCACCATGAATGCAACTCCATGCCCTACATCCGCTTGTACGAAATCCTGTTAATTCCGTAAGACTCAGATTAGGCAGGGGAGCACTGGCTCTCCTGCCTAATCTCCAATTCCAGTTACCAGAGGGAGGATTCGTATGGCTGTTGAGATGAAGGACAATGAGTGGGTTAGAGGGCTGGCGGACTTCGAGGTTGCCTGGGATCATCCGAATCGGGACAGGCAGGCGTTTCATTTGTTTTTTGCGAGATTCCTCAGCGGGTTCCAACAGGAGGTTGCTCGGCTGCTGGAGCGGCTGGAACGAGAAAGCGGGCTTCAAGTGGAGAAGGAGATCATTATTCCTGAGATTGTAGACTCTCTGGAAAGTGAGTTATCCTCACTAAGCATCCGGACCTTAATCTATGAAATCAACGAGAAAAGAATACTTGGCCTCCTGCAGGGGGACACCCCCGAACAGAGGTATGAATATTATCACAGCCAATTTTTAAATCATGAGCCGTTCTTTGAAATTTTGAATAAGTACCCGGTACTTTACGACTTGATCCTTCAGCTGATCCAAGGACGGCTGAGGCTCATGGGTCAAGCTTTAACCCGTCTGGCTCAGGACCAGGAGCGGATTAGAGCAGACTTTGGAAAGGATTTTGCCAAGATAACCCGTATCCGGATTACCTCCGGGGATACCCATAACGATGGACAAAAAGTTCTCAGTATCACTACAGATACCGGGAAATTCTTATATAAACCGCACAGCCTGTCCACGGACTGCCTGTGGAACGCGTTGGTGGATTTCATGAACGAACAGGGCGGACTGCGGACCCGTATTCATTACGTCACAAGCATCGATCGTGGAAGCTACGGCTGGCAGGACTACGTCGAAGCCGCGGAATGCGGCAGCACACAGGAGGTCGCAGCCTATTATTACCGGCTCGGCGTTAATTTGGCACTGCTCCATACGATTGGAGCTACGGATATTCACTTTGAGAATCTCATTAGCGCAGGCGAGCACCCGTATATCGTGGATCTGGAAACCCTCATTGAGAACAAGACCATGGAAGCGCCGCACACCGGCAGCCTGGTGGAAGAATTCAACCGGATGATTAACGAGTCGGTGCTGGGCACGGCGGTGCTGCCGCTGAATTTCAAGAACAGCATCTTTGACTTCGACATGAGTGCGATGTCCAGTATGGAGGAACAGACCTCGGATTTCTGGAAAATGTTCGTGGTGCTGAACAATTTCACCGATGAAATCAAGCTTGAGCGGCTGCCAGGCACAATAGGCAGGGCCTCGAATTTTGTGATACTGAACGGGGAGAAGGTGGAGCCTTACCTTTATATCGAGGATCTGTTGGAAGGCTTCGAAGACGGATACCGGCTCATTTGTGAGCATAAACAGGAATTCAAAGATGGTCTAACCTCGTATTGCGCCATTCATCCGGTAATCGTAAGACAGGTGCTGAAGCCGACCAGTATTTATGCCAAATTCCTTGAAGCGTCCTCACATCCGGTCTATTTAAAGTCAGCTGCAGACCGGCTGAATCTTCTATCCAAACTGAAGACGAGGAAGGATCAGGAGAATCAGAAGATTCTGCTTCAGAGAGAGTATGAGATTTCAGCTCTGTTCCAGTGTGACATCCCGTACTTTACGACAACCATGAATTCCAGGGACCTGGAATGCAATAACGAGGGCAGCATACCAGAGTATTTCAACCTTACGCTTATGGATATTATTATGAACCGTCTAGACCGGATTTCGCTGGACCAGCTGGAGACCCAGCTCTTTCTCATTCGCTCGTCGATCTCCACCTCCGTGACTAACAATTGGCTCAAGGAGCCGGCCGGAAGCTTCCCTAGGCTGAACCGCCAAATTCCTTATTTCAAGAGCGGTTCCAATTATGTGGAGTACGCAAGGGAACTCGGAGATCGCCTGTCCCGCATGGCAGTGTGGAACAAGGAGGGGACTGCCTGTACCTGGCTCGCCCAACTGATTGACAAGGAGCGGCTCAGACTCGGGGCGCTGAACTATTTTCTCTATGAAGGCGGTGGAGTCATTCTGTTCTTGTACACTCTGGCCAAGGAGACTGGGGAAGACCGTTATTTCAAGCTGGCCGAAGCAGGGCTCAGAGGTATTGAGGATCAGCTGGATGGGGCCGGAATGAAGGCGGCACTCTCTTCCTTCAACGGGGTGGGTTCTCTTATTTATCTTTATTACACTGTATACCGGATGTTCGGCGATATGGCGGCATATGCCAAATACGGGGAACAGCTGGATTATCTTCTGAAGGAGACCGATCTAACAGGGCATCATGAGCTGGATTATGTATCCGGAGTCTCGGGACTTGTGACCCTGCTGCTGAATATTTACGACCAGGAACAGGACTCAAGGTTGCTTGAAATCTGTAAACCTTTGGGTGAGTATCTATATCAAGGGATCAAGGACCGGGAGGGAATTGCTTTGGCGGGGCTGTCCCATGGCTGGTCAGGTGCGGCACTGGCTTTACTTAAGCTGGCGGCCTGTCTGGAAGAGGAAGATCAGCCCCAGCGTTACAAAGACCTGGCCCTTCGGCTGCTGACGCAAGAGAATGAGCATTACAGCCAGGAGAATAGGAACTGGCGCGATCTAAGAACCGGAGAGGAGGAAGAGGCCGATCCGGTCTACTGGTGCCATGGCGCTCCCGGCATTGCGCTCAGCCGAGCTGAGATGCTGAGGATTGCAGATCCAGAGGATCGTCCAGGATTGGAGGCGGATCTGCGTCTCGGAATCCAGAAGCTGCTCTCTGACGGCTTTTCTCTGCGGCTCGATCACAGCCTGTGCCATGGGGTATTCGGCAACCTGGATATTCTGGTGACGGCCGGAAAGTCTCTCGGCGAAGCTGAATGGTTCCGCACTGCCCACACGGAAGCTGCGCGGGCGCTGGAACAGATTAAGGCGTCCCGCGTGATCTGCGGGCTGAGCAACGCATTTGACCTGCTGTCATTCATGGTGGGATTAACCGGGATCGGTTACACCCTGCTGCGTCTGAATAATAACAGGCTTCCTTCCGTGTTAGCCATGGAAATCTACCACTAACTTCCGCCCTCCCGGGTCCGAAAGGAAGATACGATGCGAATACCAAGGAGAAGGCATGTTCCTTATATAAGCCAGATGGTGCAGACCGAGTGCGGGTTGTGCTGCTGTGCGATGATCCTGAACTATTACAAGAGCCATGAGACTTTGCTTGACCTCCGGGAGTTCATTGAGGTAGGCCGGGACGGCTTGTCCATGAAGCAGCTCCAGAGTCTGTTTACCGGACGGGGCTTCGAATCGAAGATGTACAAGGCGAATGTGGAACAGCTCAAGAAGTTCCAGCTGCCGGTGATTGTGCATTGGAACCATGAGCATTTTCTTGTGGTGGAGAAGTTCACCAAGGATGGGGTTCTGATCGTAGACCCTGCCAGTGGGAGCCGCAAAATCCCCGATGCCGAGTTCGAAGAGAAATTCACCAATTACGTGTTGACGGCTGTTCCTACAGAAGACTATGTTCCCCGAAAAAGGACCCGAAGAAGCCCATGGCTTCACGTGCTTAAGATGCTGCTTGAGAAGAAGCGGCTGATGTTCGCCGCCCTGTTGATCTCGGTTGTCAGCTACCTGATTATGCTTCAGATTCCCCGCTTTGTGGAGATGATCATCGACAAGGCGGCTTCGGCTACCGATGTGCAGTGGCTAAATGCCTACCTGCTGGGGATTGGTGCGATTACTTTGCTCTATCTGTTCGTGCTGCTGGCCCGGGGAATGAGTTATATTGTGCTGAATGTGGCTGTAAGCCGGGAACTCGTGTCCAAGACGTTCCTGCATCTGCTGAAGCTGCCCTTTAAGTTCTTCGATGTCCGCACCTCAGGGGACTTGATCTACAGGCTGGGGAGTATCAATGGCCTTAGGGAGCTTCTGACTACCCAGCTCATCGGGGGATTTGTCGATCTTGGTGCCATGGTCTTCATTCTGTATTACATGCTCAGCAAGTCTGCCGTACTTACGCTTGCCGCAGTGGGCATCTGTGCACTCAACGTATTGTTCATGGCTCTGACCCGGAAGTCGATTGCCGACTCCATTAACAATGAGATTGTGATGCAGACCAAGTCCCAGTCGATTCAGGTTGAATCCCTGTTTGCCATTTCCTCAATCAAGATGTCTGGCATGGAGGATCAGGTGTATGCCAATTGGGACGGGAGCTTTGAGCAGGTGCTCGATAAGTATAAGAAGAGATCTGTCATTCAAAATATGTACAACTCAGTGAACGGCACCTTCCAGACGATCGGACCGATACTGATCCTGGTTGCCGGGATGTACCTCACGTTCAACAAACAGCTGTCGATCGGTGAGGTGGTGGCTTTTCAAGCCTTATCCTTGACCTTCTTCGGCCTCAGCACCTCCCTGTTTGGTGTATACACCCAGTACCTTCTGGCCACGACCTATCTAGAGCGGGCTAACGACATCTGGGAGCAGCAGCCGGAGAGGGTACCGGATAATCCGGTTCAGCATGAATTGAAAGGAAGCGTTGAATTAAGGCAAGTCAGCTTTTCGTATACCGCCCATTCTGAACGGGTGCTCAAAGATATTGATCTTCATATAGAAGCCGGTCAGAAGGTTGCCATTGTGGGTTCCTCCGGCTCCGGCAAAAGCACACTTGGCAAAGTGCTGGTAGGCCTATATTCTCCGGTGAGCGGGGAAGTTCTATACGACGGAATTCCAATGGGGGCGCTCGACCGCAAAGAGCTGTGCAGGCAGATGGGGATTGTTCCCCAGGACATTACGCTGTTCAATAAAACGATCTACGAGAACATTGCCATGAACAAAGAGGTGACCATGGAGGAGATTATTGAGGCAGCCCAGATCGCCCAGATCCATGAGGAGATTATGGCTATGCCAATGGGTTACCGCACCGTGATTTCCGAGATGGGGATGAATCTGTCGGGCGGTCAGCGGCAGCGGGTGGCTCTGGCGAAAGCGCTGCTGAATCATCCCAAGCTGATCATTCTGGATGAAGCAACCAGCTCTCTGGATGTCATTAATGAATCGCGGATTTCCGATTATCTCAAGTCGGCAGGCTGTACACGAATTGTCATCGCCCATCGTCTGTCAACCATTAAAGATTCTGACCTCATTGTGGTTATGAAGAATGGTGAAATTGCCGAGCGGGGTACACATGCGGAGCTAATGATCCTGGGCGGTGTCTACTCGGAGCTGTACCGGACTCAGGCCGGTACGGAGAATGAAGCCTTAATGCTAACCTAGAATGGAGGAATTAAGATGCGGACGAAAAAAGGCTTGACGATGGTGGTATGTGTGGCGTTGGGACTCGTGATTGGCCTGATGATAAACCAGTTGTTGTGGGGTCTGCTTGCGGGACTGGTCATCGGGGTGATCCTGGAATTCTCCGCGAATAAGAACGCATAGCTTCGGAAGATGGGGGGGATCACATTGCCGGATTATATATTGAGGACACATCAATTAAGTAAAATATATAAGCAAGATCAAATACTGAGGGACCTCAACCTGAATATCCGTAAAGGGGATATCTATGGGCTCATCGGCATGAATGGAGCAGGTAAAACGACACTAATCCGCATTCTGGCCGGGCTGATTCCAAGCTCTGGCGGGACGGTGGAGCTGTTCGGAGAGACAGATCCCCGGCGGATCGAACAGCTGCGTGCGAAGATCGGGTGGCTGATTGAGACCCCTGCGCTTTACCTGAACCATACTGCATATGAGAATCTGGAGATGGAACGGATTCATAAGGGAATTCAGGATCGGCGGGAGATTGACAAGGTGCTGGAGATTGTGGGACTTAAGGAAGCTGGCAGCAAGAAAACGGCCGATTTCTCTCTGGGCATGAAGCAGCGGCTGGGGATTGCCATGGCACTGCTTGGTGACCCGGAACTGCTGGTGCTGGATGAGCCGATTAATGGCCTTGATCCGGTCGGGATCGCCCAGATGCGGGAGCTGCTGCTGGAGCTGAACCATAGATACGGGATCACGATCCTGATATCCAGCCATATTTTGACCGAGTTAGCCCAGATAGCGACTACGTATGGCATTATCAATAATCATACACTGATTGAAGAGCTTTCGGCTGAGGAGCTGAATAAGCGCAGCAAGCAGTATTTGGCGATCAAGTCGAGGCCGGTGGAGGATACCCTTAAGGTGTTAACCACCAAGCTGAATACCAACCGGTTCGAGGTCGTCGGCAGTACAGTGCTGTTATATGATTATTATGCGGAGTCCGGCAGGGTGGCCTCCGTCCTGTATGAGAACGGAATCTCAGTAGAGGAGATCTCCTGTAAGGGACAGGATTTGGAGCACTACTATATGGGACTGCTTGAAAGGAAATGAGGCCATGGGAAATCTAATCCGAGCTGAACTGTACAAGCTTAAATCGTCCAAAATCCTCTATATTATGGTGATTCTTCTGACGCTGCTGTCGCTGGCGATTTCATATTGGTTCAGAACTTATTCCGGGCAGCGGATGATGCTGCTCGTATTTGAGATTCAGCTCATGTTCCCGCTGATTATTGTGATCGGGCTGCTGGGAGCCAGCTTTATCTCGGGGGAATACAAGTCGGGCGGGTTTAAGAAATATATTTATTTTGGCCATAACCGGGGGCGGATTCTTCTGTCCAAAAGTATTGTGTACCTGCTGGTGATTCTTCTGCTGAGTGTGATCATGCCTCTGCTCACCACCCTCATTAATTCGGGATTGAACGGATTTGGGGGAACGACCCAGGCAAGCGCGGGGGTTATAATATTCAGAACCTTTGCGCTCAGTCTGCTTGTTTACGTGGGCGTGGGGGCGGTGGCTTTTCTGATCTCTATGCTGTTCAAGAACAGTCTGGCTACCATAGGGGTGTTCTTCGGACTATACAACCTGTATGTCATCCTGCAGGCGGTTGCGATGAAGAGTGAGATCTTCCGGAGCATTTACGAGAAGACGATTCTAGGCCAAATCGCAGTTGCATCATCGCCGAACATTACGGCATATCAAATCTGGCAGTTGATTGTGGTGGCGCTGCTGACCATTGCGTTGTCTTTGCTGCTCAGCGTATATTGGTTCAGGCGCACGGAAATCAAGTGATGGAAATCAAGTGAATAGAAGAAAAGGAATATGAATATGGAATAAGGCCTCTGAACCTCTGAACCTCTGAACCTCTGAGCCTCTGAGCTGGTTATGGTTCGGAGGTCTTTTTTTGCGGCATGATTCCTGCTGAAATCGGGTAATACGGGGTAGGAGAGTACTTCGTCCATTTTAGTCAAAAGTATACAGAAATTAATCCTATAAATTTAGTCGAGATTATGTTACAATAATCCAGCAGTTTCTTCTTCAAGCCATGGGAGGGGCTGAAAGGCCCGGGTTTGAGGACGAATACACCACGAAATGGTGATGAACTGAGGACAGGTAGACGGAAAGTCCCTGTTACAGTTCACCTTGGTTCAAGCCATACAGAAGATTACATTTGAAGAGGGGGAGCGTAAATATGACTACATTCTGGGTCATTATTAACGTAGTTGTCATGCTGGTTCTGGTCGGAATTCTACTCTGGCTTCAGAAGAAGCACGTATCATTTACCAAGCGGGTATTTACTGGTCTTGGTCTTGGGGTTGTGTTTGGGGTTATTCTGCAGCTCGTATCCAAGCCGGATTCCGACGTGGTTTCGAAGTCTGCGGACTGGTTCAATATAATTGGTTACGGTTATGTCGGATTGCTCCAGATGGTGGTTGTACCGCTGATCATGGTATCTATTATCTCGGCCATTATGAATCTTAAAGGGAAGCAGAATCTAGGTAAGATCAGTGCTTCGATTATCGCGGTGCTGCTGATTACTACAGCAATTGCTGCTTCCGTGAGTATTGTAACGAGCCTTAGCTTCAATCTTAAGGCTATCGAGATTCAAAAAGGCGACAAAGAGCAGCAGCAGGGAGTTAAGCTGGAACAGAAGCTGGAGGATGTTAAGGATCTTACGATTCCGCAGCAGATTCTGGAGTTTATCCCTACGAATCCGTTCGAGGATATGACTGGAGCACGCCGGACCTCCACCATTGCGGTGGTTATCTTCTCCGCGTTTATCGGAGTGGCGGTGCTTGGATTGGATAAGAAGAAGCCTGAGCAGGCGGAAACTTTCCGCAAGCTGATTGATGCTGTATATGCTGTTGTTATGCGGATTGTGACCTTGGTGCTCAGATTGACGCCTTACGGTATTCTGGCGCTGATGACCAAGACGATCGCTACCACAAACGCCGATTCCATTGTGAAGCTGATCAAGTTCGTGGGCGCTTCTTATGTGGCTCTCATTGTTATGTTCATTATTCATCTGATTCTGCTTGCACTGTTTGGTTATAATCCGGTGCGCTATGTTCGCAAAGTGCTGCCGACTCTGGTATTTGCCTTCACTTCACGCTCCAGCGCGGCTACAATACCGCTCAATGTGGAGACACAGACGAAGAAGCTTGGGGTATCCTCAGGGATTGCCAACCTTTCCGCTACCTTCGGGGCAACTATCGGTCAGAACGGCTGCGCGGGGATTTACCCAGCTATGCTGGCGGTAATGATCGCGCCAACTGTGGGTATAGATCCGTTCAGCTGGGATTTCATCCTGACTCTGATTCTGGTGGTTACCATCAGTTCCTTCGGGGTTGCGGGTGTCGGCGGTGGAGCTACCTTCGCCTCCCTGATTGTGCTGTCCACTATGAACCTACCGGTAGCACTTGCGGGTCTCCTGATCTCGGTTGAACCGCTGATCGATATGGGACGTACTGCTCTAAACGTGAACGACTCCATCACCGCAGGCGTTATCAGCGGTAAGATCCTCGGCGAGAACGACAAAGATGTCTTCAACAGCGATGTGGATCTTGACGTGGCTCACGCGTAAGAAGATAGTTCGTATTCTATATAGTATTCCAATAGGTAGAGAAATCCCGGTCTGCATTTGCAGGCCGGGATTTTTGGTATTTAACGAAGACAGGAGGAAGCCAGTTTACATTTAGATAATCATCTTAGTGACTTCCATTAATATCTAGCTAACATTACTATGACATGATTAGACAGTATTCGAACGTAATTTAGATATTTTACACAAGATAGGATTAACAGGAGGAGCCTAGAGATGAAGATGAGCGTGAGAAAGTCTTGGATGTTAGCTTTGGTTGGTTCGGTGCTTCTATCCGGTACAGGGGCGGGGAACCCGAAAGCTTATGCGGAGTCCGCTACCGCTTCAGATAAGCACGCGGTCAAGAATGTAATTATGATTATTCCGGATGGAATGGGCAATACCATAACGAGCATGACCCGTTGGTATAACGGCGGAACACCGCTGACCGTCGATCAATATGCATCAGGTCTCGTAAGGACCTATGCATCCGATTCGATTACGACGGATTCGGGGGCGGCGGCTTCAGCTTATGCGACAGGCCATAAGGCGGTGTCTGAGTCGCTAAGCATTCTTCCGGCCAAAGTAACTATGCCAGGAATCGCCAGCACGAAATCAGGCGAAGCTAACAAGCCGGTGCCGACGATTATGGAGGCTGCCAGGCTGGCCGGCAAGTCTACTGGACTTGTGTTTACATGCACATTGGATGATGCAACCCCCGACGCTTTTGCTACGCATGCAGTAAGCCGGAATGACTCAGAGAATATTACGAAGCAGATGGTTTATAGCGGCGTAGATGTGGTGCTGGGCGGAGGTGCCGCTCTGTTGAAGCCGGAAGGCAAGGAAGGTGGCGGCCGTTCGGACGGTCTGGATCTGACGAAGGCCCTGAAGGCACAAGGTTATGATTATGTAACAAGCAAGGGCGGTATGGACAAGTCACAGTCCAATAAGCTGTGGGGCTTGTTCCAGCCATGGAATCTGGATGCGGATTTCGACCGCAATCCGAAGCAGCAGCCGAGTCTGGCAGAGATGACAACCAAGTCGTTGTCGATTCTGTCCAAGAATCCGAATGGCTTTTTCCTGATGGTAGAAGCCAGCGATATTGACACGTTCGGTCATGAGGATGATCCGGTTGGTATGGTCAGCGAGACCCTGGCCTACGATAGAGCGGTAAAGGTCGCTATGGATTTTGCAAAGAAGGATGGGAATACCGCAGTTATCTCCATGGCGGATCACAATACCGGCGGATTGTATCTGTCGAGCTATGATTCGGCGAAGCAGTTTGGCGCCGTAATGAAGAAGGCAAAGCTGACCAACCACGCTATCCGCAGCAAGATCAGCAAGGATGGTTCTAATCTGAAGCAGGTGCTGGAGCAGTGGTACGGTTTGTCGGGACTGAGCAGCAAAGAGCTTGCCGAGATTAAGGGGGAGTTGAAGAAGGAAGAGGGTGACTTCTCCGGGGCTATTGGCCGCAAGCTGGGGGAGAAGGCTGGAATCTCGTTCGCTCATGAGGACCATACCTCGGAGGAAGTGGTTTTGTATGCCTACCATCCGAACAATTTCAAGCCAGCTGACTATCTTCACAGCGGTGTAATTCAGAATACAGACGTTAACAAATATGTGCAGTATATTACCGGTCTTAATCTAGATGAGCTGAATAACAAGCTGTATGCCACAGGACATGACATCCGCGCGCTTGGGGCCGCTGTGAAGTTTGACAATTCGGACAAGGCTTATCCAACCGCTGTCATTGAGAAGAATGGGACCAAGATCCGGCTTGCTGTGAACAAAAATTATGCCCTGGTGAACGGGCAGAAGAAGACACTGGAAATTCCAACGCTGCTGATTGACAACAGATTCTGGGTTTCCCGGACGGTACTTGAGTTGTTGAAATAGGATGCTTGAAGCAGTACTATTGAAATAATAGAAATGCCCGGGTCCATTTGGTCCCGGGTATTTTCTATTTATGCGCGGACCAGTCAGTCCGGCTATACGTGCACACAATTTATAGCTTGTACTTCTCCGTCAACCGCTGGATATGTCTTTTGAATTCAACAATTAACTCTGGCGGCCCTAGAAGCGTTACGTGATAGCTGTAGCTGAGGATGATCTGGATAGCCCGCTCGGTAGAGAAAAAATGGGCGGTAACCGACAGGGACCCGTCCGGGTTCTCGAGTACTTCATCAAATCCAAATTCGTCACGGACCCTAGTTCTGACCTCAGGGCTGAATTGGAGGGAAGCTTTGACTTTTGAATAGTCGGCCTGTCCCATGAACTGGCGCTCTACATCCTGAAGGGTAAAGCTTCTGCGGGTAAACGGCTCCTCCAGGAGGTGAAGCTTGAGGATGCGGGAAAGCCTGAACACCCGAATGGCCGATCTCATCCGGCAGTACCCGTACAGATACCAGACATAATTTTTGAGGAAAAGTCCCATAGGCTCTACGGTCCGCTCCGTCTCCGTCCCACGGTTGTCCAGGTAGTTGAACCGGACTACACGCAATTGTTTGACTGCCTGCTGAAGGGGGCCAATCTTCTGTCTATCATTTGGCGTAGGAGTGAAGTCCAGGTCTACACTGGCGGTGTGAGCCTCCGTCGGTCTGCCGGGAAGCATGGCTCCGATCCGGTCCATGAGCCCATCAATCCCGGAATCGCTTGTGGCGGATCTTGCCCCGCGCAGAGCCGAGTAAATGGACGAGAGATCATCCAGGGAGAGCACCTGCTTGTCGACCCGGTAGCCGGGGAGAATCTCGTAGCCTCCTTCAGATCCGGGATAGGAGACAACGGGAATACCCGCAAGATTGATCGATTCCATATCCCTGTAGATCGTCCTTAAGGAGACCTCAAAGCGTTCCGCCAGCTCGGTTGCGCTGACGCGCGGCTGATTGAGCAGAGTCATTGTGATGGCCAGCAGCCGATCCAGCTTCATGGGGGTTCCTCCTCTCGTGTTGTGCCTTGTTTTTTCACAAGGGTATACTTCTTGCCCGATATGTACAGCGCTGTATTCCTTTAATTCTATCTGTAGTATGCGGTTATGGGGCACGGAGGCGGAAGCCAGGGCGGCGTTCTCATCCCTCGCAAGTCACGTTATTACATTACTGTCCTATGATTTTTTAACGTCACTTTGGCATCTAAAGAGCAGCAACTAACCTATATCTAAACACGAATTAACTACCTCATCTTATACTGGCTCTTTGAACTGTATATTGTAAGATACGGCATCAGCTTCCGCAAACCTGAGCAGACGTTCGCCTTCCTCTGCAAGGCTTTTCTTTACGTTGGACGTAAGCGGCTTGAAAAGTTCAATTACCAGCCCAGCCTCGCTGCGCTTCCGCTTAATTCTCCAGACTCCGGCAACAAAACCATCCAACAGGACCGTAGAACGGATTATGCCGTTCACGGTGAACACGCGGCTTCGGTAAGAACTCTCCAGTATGCGTGAACGATCCACATAAGACAGCAGCATGTTATCAAACTCGCCGAGAAATCTTGGCGGGCAGGGGGTGTCCTGTTCCGGACGCGGCGCGCCTGGGAGATCGTAGAGGAGGGTGCCCTGTTCATCCTGGAAAACGGCGAGCTGGGGACGAAGCCGGTCTATAACCTTGCCGAGTCTCGTTAGTCCTGACCAGACTTGAATGTCCTTGACCGAGGCTGGCCCAAAGGCGGCAAGATACCGCAGAACCATTCGCTCCGTGGAAGGATTGGTCTCAAGCTCTTGCCCAAGCCAAATTTCGGAGGAGGTGTGCAGCGCCTGGCCGCTCTCTCCCCAGATCCCACGGGGAGGAACCTGCACAAGCGGGACAAGCGTGCGAACCGCAGCCGACAGTGCGGCGGGATCAGCCTCGGGCCAATGATCCTTAAGCTGCTGCCCTAGTTGATGGAGGGATATTGGGCCGGACTCCACAAGTTCCCTTCCTGCGGCTGCCAGCTCGTCAAGGTTGATGCCGGTCAGCTTCTTGCCGAAGCTGCCGCTCAGGCTGCGGTCCAAGGCGGGCTGCAGCAGGGGCCGCAGGTACAGGGCATCACGCCCGGACACCAGATGAAGGGTCGATCGCATCAGCGCTATGCGGACGGCGCTCCTGTTCAGGAGGAGACGGGAAAGCTCCTTCTGCCGGAATTCGGCCAGCCGGGTCCACAGGGCGAAGTAAGGCGCACTGGGACTCTGCGCCTGGAGACCGGCTAACCGTTCAACAGCTTCAAGAGCTGGGAGCTTCGCCCGTTCAAGCAGCATTTGTCTGGCGAGAAGCGCCCGGTTCAGGGCACCGGTACCAAGAATAGGTGGTTGAGGCGAACTAGAGTGACTATACATTTGAGGGGAGATATCCGGGATCATTGACTGCCTCCTAACTAGGCTAAGTTACCGAAGCGTACGCAGATTAGATTACCTGAAGCGGCGGAAGAATGACTGCAGATCGCTGGCGAGCAAATCGGACGCATCCATGGCGGCGAAGTGTGTGCCCCGGTCGAATTCGGACCAATGCACAATATTTGTATTATCGCGCTCGGCGAATCGTCTCATGGATTGGAAATCATGGGCGAATACGGCTACGCCGGTTGCTGTTTTATTTGGTCCTTGCAAGGCTGATGGCGGCTGATGGGCGTCTTCATGATACAGGCGCGCGGAGGACTCTGCGGTGTTCGTCAGCCAGTACAGCATCACATTGGTCAGAAAAGCGTCCCTGTCCACGGAATCAACGGTGTCGCCGAACCCGTTGAACAGTTCCGCAATCCAGGCCAGCTGCCCAGAAGGAGAATCGGCGAGCCCGAACGCAAGAGTCTGCGGACGGGTCATCTGAATTGCATTATATCCAGCCCGCTCACGGAAATTAGCTAACACCTTCAGGCGGTTTTGGTCATCTTCAGACAGATTTATCATTTCTTCTGGATCACCTGAAGGGAAGGAGAAGAGCTGCATAACATGAATGCCCAGCAGTCCCTCAGGCTGCTGAATTCCCATTTCCCGAGAGATGAGCGAGCCTGCATCACCGCCATGGGCACCGTACCGGGTGTAGCCCAATCGGCTCATAAGCTGCGCCCAGGCTTTGGCAATTCGCGGAGTGTTCCAGCCAGTGCCTTGGGCGGGGCCAGAGAACCCATAGCCGGGAATCGACGGGATCACCAGATGGAAGGCGTCAGACGGATTTCCACCATAGGCCCGGGGATCGGTTAGCGGTCCGATTATCCCTAGAAATTCTACGATGGAGCCTGGCCATCCATGGGTAAGAATTAGCGGCAGCGCATCCGATTCAGGGGAGCGGACGTGCATAAAGTGAATTTGGGCCCCGTCAATCTCCGTGATGAATTGAGGATACCCATTCAAGCGGGCTTCGTGCTTTCGCCAATCATACTCTTTCTCCCAGTATTCGGCCAGTTCCTTCACATAGTCAAGCGACACGCCGTAATCCCAACCGGCATCAGTCTGAACTTCTGGCCACCGTGTCCGGGCCAGACGGAATTTAAGATCATCGAGGGAATCTTTGGGGATGTCAATACGAAATGGACGGATGCCCGTGCTGCCGATCGTGCTGGAGTGTGGATACTTTATCATGGTAAAAAACCTCCTTGAATTCTGGATTGTGATACTTCCTAATTTGATATCAACAGCATAAACCAAGAACCCTGACAGCATATTGTCAGGGTTCTTGGTTTATAAAAAAGTATTTTGGGCACCTCTTCAAATAACATTTGATAAAAATAGTCATAATTATGATCGTAATTATCGTTATTATGAATTAATACATCATTAACGAAGGGGATGAGGAGCATGTCACGATGAACAGAGGGCAATTGACGTATCCGGAAATCGGCCAGCTTACGGCAGCGGAGCTCCTCCAAGTAAGCCTTTTAAGCTCTTAGACCCTTCAAGCTCTCCAGGCTCACTGGGCTCTTAGACTCTACAAGCTCTTAGACTTTTCAAGCTCTTAGACTCTACAAGCTCTTAGACTTTTCAAGCTCTTAGGCTCTTCCGGCTCTTAACGCTCTTCAGCTCTTCCGGCTCTTTAGACTCTTGAGCCCTTCAAGCCCTTAAGCTCATCAAGCCTTTCCTCAATGAGTCACCTAAAAGTATTTACCCCCACATGCTCCCAGCCCCTTCATCCAACAACTCAAAGAAGCGCCTGAAAGCCATCGGCCCAAGCGCTTCTTTACTATCCTCCACCCAACAAAGCGGTGGGAGGCTTGCAGTTGGGGTGTACATCTCCCCCGAATAGCGGAGCGGACGTAACGATTCCAAAGAAGCGAAGCGTTCGCCTTTGCCCCCGGATTCCTTCTCTGCATATTCAATCAGGGAATCTGGGGGCAACAGCGATCGCAGGAACGTTACGACAGGGGAGCTCCTCAAAGGGTTGTTACGCTTCTGCGGAGCTCCCCAGTGAGCTTCTTACACTTCTAAAGAAACCATCGCATTCTCCACCTGGATCATGCCCAGTCCGCTCACAGTATAGTCGCGGTCGTAGATCCGAATTGCCGCAGGAGTCTCAGTTTCGTTGAAAACCGTGATGTCTCGGTCGGATACGCTGACCTTCAGACGGGCACCACGGAACATGACCTTGAACGAGAAGGATTTCCAGTGGCCTGGGATGAACGGCTTGAGCACAAGCTCGTCATTTTGCACACGCAGGCCGCCGAAGCCATGGACCACAGACATCCAGGTGCCGGCCATACTTGTTGTGTGACAGCCATCCTCGGTGTCATTGTTGTAGTTGTCCAGGTCCAGACGTGCTGTCCGCAGGTACATTTCATAAGCTTTCTCCTGATAACCAAGCTCACACGCCAGAATAGAGTGCAGACATGGGGAGAGGGAGGACTCATGCACCGTCAACGGTTCATAGAAATCAAAGTTGCGTTTCTTCGTATCCAGATCATACAAATGTCCAAGGAAGTAGAGCCCTTGAATCACATCCCCCTGCTTGATGAAGCAGGAGCGGAGAATACGGTCCCAAGACCAGTTCTGGTTGATTGGAAGGTTCTCAGGCGCAAGCTCTTTGACCGGAATGATCTCCTTGTCAAGGAAGCCGTCCTGCTGCAGGAAGATTCCGCGCTCTTCGTCGATCGGATAATACATTTTGGCGATAATATCCTTCCATTTAGCTGTCTCTTCCGGCTGCAGATTCAAAGTCTCCACCAGCTCATTGTAACGGGCAGGCTCGTTCTCCTTCAGGTAATCCAGCACCTCAAGCGTGTACTCAAGCGTCCATACAGCGATGCGGTTCGTGTACCAGTTGTTGTTGACGTTGTTCTCATATTCGTTCGGTCCGGTAACGCCGAGCATCACATATTTATCCTTCAGTGGCGCGTAATTGACACGCTCTTCCCAGAAGCGGGAGATTTCAGCCAGAACCTCAAGGCCATATTGGCCGAGATAGGATTTGTCGCCGGTATAATTCACATAGTTATAAATAGCATAAGCAATGGCGCCGTTCCGGTGAATCTCTTCAAAAGTAATTTCCCACTCGTTGTGGCATTCTTCCCCGTTCATGGTCACCATCGGATACAGCGCGCCCTTCTTGAAGCCGAGCTTGCGCGCGTTCTCTTTGGCCTTCTCCAAATGTTTGTAGCGGTAGATCAGCAGATTGCGGGCGATCGAAGAGTCCGCGGTGCTAAGATAGAACGGCACACAGTACGCTTCGGTGTCCCAATAGGTGCTGCCGCCATATTTTTCCCCGGTGAAGCCCTTCGGTCCGATGTTCAGGCGGTCGTCCTCACCACTGTAAGTCTGATTCAATTGGAAAATATTAAACCGGATCGCCTGCTGCGCGGACACATCACCTTCTATGATAATGTCACTTCCCTTCCATTTCTCTGCCCAAGCAGCTACCTGCTCGGAGAGAAGAACATCGAATCCCGCTGTTCTGGCCGCTTCAAGTGCCTGGGTACCGGCTTCCACCAGTTGTCCCAGCCCATGATTGCGGGAAGTGACGTTAGCCACATATTTATAAATGGTTACCTCATCACCCTGCTCAGCATGGACGGTGATATCGTTGCCGACGTATTTCTCCTTCTCTACAGTAGAAGGGGTGATATCCAGCTTCCCGCCGTTCTTGAATACATCGTAGGTCATTACAGACGTAACGTGAAAATCAAGCTTTTTGGTCTTGAGTGTCAGGTTAGCCGTTCCTGCAGCCACCTCTTTGCTTACTTCGCTCCAGAACTTCTCTTCATAGTTCGAGTCTTTGTTCTGCACATCCCCATCCAGATAAGCCGTGAAACGGATAGGTGCGGAGAAGTTCAGCGGGGTTACCGAGTAACGGATGGCTCCAATCTCATGGCGCGCCACACTTACGAAGCGGGTGGAGTCGATTTTGATCATTTTGCCATCTTCCATTTCAGCAACGGCACTGCGGATTAGAAGGCCTTCCTTCATATTGAGCTCACGGTGGAACTCGGTTACTTTGCACTTGGCAAGATCCAGCGCGTTTCCACCGATATAGACATCAATGCCGATCCAGTTAGTGGAGTTCAGGACTTTGGCAAAATACTCCGGATACCCGTTCTTCCACCAGCCTACACGGGTTTTGTCCGGGTAGTAGACTCCGGCCATGTAGCTGCCCTGAAGGGACGGGCCGCTGTACTGCTCCTCAAAGTTTGCCCGCTGGCCCATAAATCCGTTGCCGATACTGAATATGCTTTCGGAGATTTCGTGGTGATTCGGGTCAAAGCTTTCTTCAATGATAGACCATTCGTCAACTTTTAAATATTGTTTCACGTATACCGACTCCTTTTTACGTCGAACTGGAAATTTGTGAACTGATATAGCTATATGGGTTAAGCCGGAGACTGGTTCAGCCAGCCCCCGATCATGCTGCCTATAGACGGTTACTGGTTGGTTTACAGCTCACCCAACCGGTCGATTGTCATTTGCTGAAGAGAAGGAACCACCAGGTTGGCACGGCTTAAGTTCTCAGGGCTTCCAATACCGACACTGCGCATGCCCGCACGTATGGCGGCCTCGATACCAGCCTCGGCATCTTCAAACACCACGCAGTTCTCAGGAGGTACACCCACTTCCTCGGAACCGAGGACGAAGACTTCAGGGTCCGGCTTGGCAGCGGAGGTTTTGGTTCCGTCGATAATGGCGTCGAAATAAGGCGTAAGGCCGGTATTGTTCAGAATAAGCATGGCGTTCTTGCTGGCGGACCCGAGAGCAACCTTGATTCCTTTGCTGCGGCAGGCCTTGAGGAAATCAAGGGCACCCGGCAAAATTTCGGATTCGTCCATCCGGCTGATGGATTCGACGTACCAAGTGTTCTTGCGCTCCGCTAGCTGCTGTTTGGTCTCTTCATCCAGCTGAAGTCCGCCGATTTCAAGCAGAATCTCGAGCGAGGCCGTCCGGGATACCCCTTTGAGCCGCTCGTTGTCCTGCTCCGTGAATCCGAAGCCAAGCTCTTCGGCAAGACGTCTCCAGGCTAGATAATGATATTTCGCCGTGTCGACCAGAACACCGTCAAGGTCGAATAAACAAGCTTGAATTGATGCCATAATAAATTCCTCCCCATATTAGCGCAAACGTTTGAACAAAAGACCAAAAATAAATGAAGCATTTCAGCTTCAATTATTTTTGTACTCCTTCAGATCACCTTTTTGGAAGTGACAGCATGGAGGATTCCCGTATCATCAGACGGTGTGGAATGATCTGACGGGTCTGGTACGTGGCATCTTCACCATTCTGGATCTTTTGGATCAGCATTTGGGATGCCGTATAACCCAAGTGATAGATCCCGATATCAATACTGCTGATCGGTGGTGTGGAAAGCTCCGATAACGTAATGTTATTGAAACTGACCAGACATATATCATCCGGTACTTTGAAGTTCAGTTCATGAAGGCCCCGCAGCACTCCAAAAGAGACCATATCGTCAACTACCACCAGGGCGGTTGGCCGATTAGGAAGACTCATAATGAAGGACATGGCGCGGTAGCCGCTGTCCTGAAGGAATTCACCCTCTACGATCCAATCGGAGCGAATCTCAAGATTGGCGTCCGCCATTGCGTTCTGGTAACCTTTCATCCGGTCTTGGGAGACCGTAAGGTTAGGGGGACCGCTGACAAACCCGATGCGTTCATGTCCCATGGAAATCAGATGCTTGGTAGCATCATAAGCAGCCTGCACGTTATCCGTATCGACGGATAAGGCATCGGGATGGTCGTTGCTTCTGCCAATAATGACAAAAGGGTATCCGCCCGAATGCAGGAACTCGATAACCGGGTCATCGCTGCGGGAATACAGGAGGATCACACCGTCTACACGACGGCCCTTAAGCAGTCGGGCCACAGCCTCAACCTCTTCCTTCTCGCTCGCGCCGGAACTGATAAGAACATCATATCCGGAACGGTTGGCCTGAGTCACAATTCCTCGAATCAGCTCCATGAAGAACAGATTGGAGAAGAGCTCTTCCGCCGGCTTCGGGAGAATAATACAGATACTGTTGGTTGTCTTCGAAACCAGGCTTTTCGCCATGATATTCGGATGATAACCGAGCTGCTCCATAATCTCTTTGACCTTGTTGGAGGTTTGAGTGCTGATTCGTGGATGGTTGGATAGAACCCGGGACACGGTAGAAGGTGAAACTCCGGCTTTCTTGGCAACATCCTTAATGGTTACAGCCATGGTAACCTCCTTGTGGAACCGTTTGCTTTTTATAGTGTAATCTTAATCGAAAGGTTTTGTAAAGTAAATAGAGAGTCCATATCGCAGCACTAAAAGCGGACAATTTCAGCGAAGTTACAAAAAAAGTTGTTCACTATGGCGAAATTCGTTAGGGTTGACAGCCGCCATGTAACGCCACACCGGGCGTTGGAAACAGGGCCCGGGGATAGCGCTCATCTGCTACTTGCCGGATCATGCGCCTGGTGTTAATTAAAGTTTCCATATCCTAAGCCCGCGTCATCCGGTGTACATATTCATTGGCGTTCATCACCAGCAGGGAACCCGGCTGGTCCGCCTTGCATACTATAAACCATCCGGAGCTGTAAGCTGAGCCCATTAAGGAAAATTGCGGCCGCTTGCGGCTCTGCCTGCATAATTTTCCCGTGAGGGCGAGTGGGACCGCCGGATTGGCGGAAAGCACGGACTGGGCCAGGCGGATGTCAGGGGGCCGGGTTCAGTACTCTCCTATAGCCTGAATAATGCTGATGCTCAGGATTAAATTTCTTACAGGTAAGCGTACTCCACCGCCTGGCGGGGCCGGACAGGATGTGAGCACATGTGGAATGGAAACGTCAATCAATTCAAGCTGCATTATTACCGGTATGACCAGAACCTGGAGAACTGGAACTTGTGGGTATGGTATGACTCTCATGAGGGGAACAGCTATGCCTGGAGCGAAATAGACGGTGACGGTTTCGCCACCGTTTCAATTGAACTTCCGGCTGGGGCGGTCCATGTTATCCCGAGAATGAGTCTTTCTTATAGCGATTGGGCCGATCAGGAGGAGCCCTGGAAGATTGAGCTGCCGGCGGGGCGGGGCGAGGTGGAAGTCTGGCTGCTTCAGGGCGACAAGAACGTATACTTTTCCCGTGGGGAAGTGGACATTTCCCCAAGATTCCACGCCGTATTGGCGGATGCCCCGGACATGCTGACTGTGGTTGCTAGTGGCCCTGTGAACAGGGAGGAAGCAGCTACCCTTGAATTAATGGACATGGAAAGCGGGCAGCTGGTGCCGGTTGAGACAGAGTTATCCGGAGAGCAGAAACTTACGGTCAAGCTGATTCCTCCGGGCAAATTAGATCCGGCCCGCCTGTATCATGTGTCCAGCAGAACCTATCGTGCTTGTGTGGTTACGATGCGGCATATCCTGGACGACCCACGTTATTATTATGCTGGTAATGACTTGGGCCTGACGTATACACCGTTTGCTTCGGAGTTCAAATTGTGGGCGCCGACTGCCGCCAAGGCAAGTCTGGTGTTATTCAGCGATCCCGGGATATATAATGCGGCCGGTTTGGTTGATCAGCATGAAGATGGGCAGAGCTTAAGGATGGAACGTTCCCCCTGTGGGGTATGGAGTGTCCGGGTTAGCGGCAATCTGGCGGGGTGGTACTACTTGTACAGGCTGCATTTTGCGGATGGCACGGCTTCTCTTGCCCCAGATCCTTATGCCAAGGCCGTAACCGCGAACGGGCAGAGAACTGCAGTCATCGATCTGAGGTCTACGGACCCTCCGGGCTGGAACCCACAGGAGAAGCCGGCTCTGCGTCAATGGACGGATGCGGTCATCTATGAGCTGCATGTCCGTGATTTCTCTACGGCCAATGACTCGGGACTCGTGCATAAAGGCAAGTTTAAAGCTTTTACCGAGCTTGGAGCATCTACGGCAGGAGGCCTGCCCAGCGGAGTGGGGCACTTGAAGGAGCTGGGGATTACGCATGTCCAGCTGCTTCCGTGCAGTGATTTTGCCACAGTGAACGAGCTGGATGACGAAGAGAAAGGCATATCCGAACAGTCATATAATTGGGGTTATGATCCGCAGCACTTCAATGTCCCCGAGGGGTCCTATTCCACGAATCCGCATGACCCGGCAGCCAGAATCAGAGAATTTAAGGAATTGGTACAGACCCTGCATCATCAAGGGATTGGCGTAATTATGGATGTGGTGTACAACCACACTTATTCTACGGACGAAGGACCTTTTGACAGGATTGTACCTGGATACTTCTACCGGACAACGGACACAGGCCGCTGTACGAACGGGACCGGGGTTGGGAACGAGATGGCTTCCGAGCGGCCCATGGTCAGAAAATACATTCTTGACTCCATCAGATACTGGGCAGCGGAATATGGAATTGACGGCTTTCGTCTGGATCTCATGGGTCTTCTGGATAAGGAAACGGTCAGTGAGGCTGCCCGAATGCTGCATGAGCTGGATTCCGGGATTCTGATTTATGGCGAGCCTTGGGACATGAGCCGGACTCCCCTTCCGCAGGAGTGCAAGACGCTGAAGGGAACGCAGCGCGGCAGGGGGTACAGCGTATTTAACGATAATTTCAGAATGGCCATTAAGGGAGATAGTGACGGCAGTGGTGCAGGGTTTGCGACAGGAGCGCCCGGAAAAGAAGGGGATATTGCTACAGGTGTACAGGGCTCCATCCACACGTTTGCCGCCAGCCCTGTTGAGACCATCAATTATGTTACCGCCCATGATAATTTGATTCTGTGGGACAAAATATTAATAACCCAGGGACTTAAAGACGAGCTTGGTCTGCTTGAAATGCAGGACGGGAAGCTTCGGAATGGAGGTTCGGTTGCGGAGGCTGTTAACTTGTCGGAGCCTTATCGGGGAATCGGCACGGGAGAAGACATCATGCTTCATGAAGCTGTCAGGCGCTCGATTCTTGCAAACGCCATCATCCTAACTTCCCAGGGTATTCCGCTGATTCACGCCGGTGATGAGATGTTGAGAACCAAGTTCGGGGACCATAACAGCTATAAAAGCTCCGACTGTATTAATCAGATCAGATGGGGCAATAAGATCAGGTTCCAGAAGGTGTTCGAGTATTACAGAGGGCTAATCTTCCTTCGCCGGGAGCATCCAGCATTCCGGTTGAGTTCAAGGGAAGCCGTGGAGAGCCATCTGCAGATTCTACGGGCAGAAGGAAATATCGTAGCTTTTAGGCTTGGAGAGCATGCAGGAGGAGATTCGTGGCGGAACATTGTCGTTATTTATAACGGAAATCAGGCCGCATGCCGCGTTCTTCTGCCTGCATACTTAGGCCAGTGGAATGTGGTTGTTGATGACAGGGGAGCCGGTACAGAGGTGCTTGCCCGGTTGGAAGCCGCGAGCGACTCGGTGCTGGTATCCGGATTATCCATCATGGTGCTGTATGATGAATAGTAAGGGTGACGACTTTGGCAGCCATCAAGATTATTTCAAAAAAAAAGCCCTTCCCTGTACGCCACAGCATACGGGGAAGGTGCGAAGTTCAGGCCGTATCAGGTGCGGCAACTTCAACTTTTATCCGATCCGGATCTTCAAAATAAACAGCATAATGCTGAGGACCACCCGCATAAGGATGTTGTCCCCTATAAAGAATGGGAATGTTCTTTTCCTTCAGCTTGGCTGTCAGGCTGTCCACATATTCCCGGGTCGGGGCATGGAATGCCAAATGATTCAGCCCTACCCTGCAGCGATGGTACGGAATATCCAAGAACCTTGTCTGTGCTTGCACAAACACGAGATAAGTCTCATGGTACTTCCAACTGAATCCTGACTCCCACTGTTGGTACAAGGAATAGCCGAGTTCGCTTAGTAACCATCCCCAGAATTCAGAACTCTTGTCTAAATCGGATACATATAGCTCAATATGATGGAGCATTAAAAAATAAGGTGAGGAGCCGTGTCTATTCTCCAGTAGTCGCCAACCTTCGCAAACTTAACCATGATATATTTGGAGCTCACCTTTGCATCCTTAGAAGGCACGTTAACCTTGTATACCCGTTTGGTGTCGGTCATGCTGATCATTTTTGCGGTTGCCCGGTCAAATTCAAGCTGGTTGCCTGCGTCCGCGTTCAGTTGGGCGAGTCTTCCATCATGCTCAACGATATATTTCTTGATGAAAAACTCACTAGCCTGCTTCGTGTACGTCTTCATCAGATACTTCAGCAATTCTTCCTTGGTATCGATATCCGCGGATAAATAGCGGTATTCCTTCCCGTTGTAATTGAAAGCCTCTTCTTTCTCTCCCGAGCCACCGGCCATCGCGTACAAGTATCTTTTCTCAGCTTCTACCAGCAGGGGGATAGTTGTCTTATGATTAAGACTTTTGATCGAAGTAGGGTCTGTAACTTTTTGGTCGGTAACTTTCTGCTCTGCCGCTTTCTTGTCTCCAGCCTTAATGGAAACCTTTGGCGCCTGCTTGGCTGAAGCCTTCGCTTCGCCTGCTGCGGGTGCAGCCATTGCCATACCGGCTGATGTCAATCCGATTGCCAAAGATAGAATGCCAGCTGTAATTTGTTTTGATTTCATGTAAATCGCCTCCATGTAGTTAAACGCAGACAGCCTGGTAAAAGTTTCATAAATCGTCATCATACGACGGGAAACGAGGGTCGCCGCAGGCGGAATTCTTTGCGCCGATCTATGAAGGGCATCGCGGAATGAGGAACAAGGAGCAGGGGAGAAGGCTTGTCCAATCGGAGGAGTTTACGTCCGCCTTTGGTAGCCCTTTGCTACCTCCTAGTCTAATCCAGGCAAAGGGCGGACAAGAAGCGGCTGGAGATGGACAAGCCGTTCCCCCCAGACTTGTTCCACTCTCCCCCCCTTACTTCCCGCATCCCAGCAGGCGATCTACTTCCCGCCTCTCCCCGCCGCAGACGGACTTCTTTGCGCCAGCCTGAGATGGGTTTTGGGGAACAAGGAACAGGGGAGAAGGCTTGTCCAATCGGAGGAGTTTACGTCCGCCTTTGGTAGCCCTTTGCTACCGCCTGGTCTAATCCAGGCAAAGGGCGGACAAGAAGCGGCCGGAGATGGACAAGCCGTTCCCCTAGACTTGTTCCACTCTCCCCACTCAATAGACGCAAAAAAGCCGCCCTGCGGCGGCTTTCCATTATTTTGAAGACAGCACAGCAAATCCATAAGCAGGAAGCCTTACAGACAGCTTGCCACGCTGAGCTTCGAGGGTCTGTCCAGTGAACTCATCCTTCCAGGAGTTCTCATAGACATCCACCTCGATGGATTGGATCGTGCTGTCATTGTTGATCATCACCATGACCGTCTCGCCGTCCAGATAGCGTTCGTAAGCGAGCTTGGACTCGCCTTCACCGGCGGAGAGGAACTTGATTGAGCCTGACCGCAGAGCCGGAAGGTCTTTTCTGATCTGAATCAGACGTTTGTAGAATGCGAACATGTCATGATCCTGATTCTCTGGCTCCCAGACCATGCACTTGCGGCAGTCTGGATCTGGTCCGCCATCCATACCGATTTCATCACCGTAATAGATGCAAGGCGTGCCCATGTAAGTGAGCAGGGTAACGGCGGCCAGTTTCATTTTGTCCTTGTTGCCGTCACACAGAGTCAACAGACGCGCAGTGTCGTGGCTGTCCAGCAGGTTAAAGGCAACCTCGCTGGCCTGCTGCGGGTAACGAGACAGCTGCACGGCAAGCGCACTAGCGAAACCGCTGGCATCCAGTGTGCCATTAACGATGAAATCGGTCACGGCGAAGGTGAACGGATAGTTCATGACCGCATCGAATTGATCTCCCTGCAGCCATGGGGACGACTCATGCCAAATTTCGCCGAGGATATAGGCGTCGGGATTGGCTTTTTTCACAACTTTACGGAATTCACGCCAGAAGCTCTGATCAACCTCATTCGCCACATCCAGCCGCCACCCGTCGACTCCGACTTCTTTGATCCAGTACTCAGCAACACCCAGCAGATAGTCCCTAACCTCCGGATTCCCGGTATTCAGCTTTGGCATGTGTGGTTCAAATGAGAAGGTGTCATAGGTTGGAATGTCGTCTTTGACCTCAAGTGGGAAGCTGTTTACATGGAACCAGTCCTTGTACTTCGACGCTTCGCCATTTTTTTTCACATCCAGGAATGGGGCAAAGGTTCCCCCGGAATGATTAAATACGGCATCCAGCAGAATTTTGATTCCACGCTCATGACACAGCTTTACCAGCTTTTTCAGCGTTTCGGCATCCCCGAACTGAGGGTCAATCTTCATATAGTCCTCGGTGTCGTATTTATGATTGGTGGTGGCCGCGAACAGTGGAGTGAAGTAAATAGCTGTGATGCCCAGCTCGCTCAGGTGGTCCAGATGGTCGATGACGCCCTGAAGGTCGCCGCCGAAGAAATTGTCACGTTCCGGTTTACCGCCCCAAGGCAGCGTTCCTTCCGGATCATTGCTGGCGTCCCCATTCGCAAAGCGTTCCGGGAAGATCTGATAAAATACAGCATCCTTAACCCAGGCAGGCGGCGTGAATACATCAGCCGGATTTATGTAAGGAATTTCGAACAGCCGATCCGGGTTAGGCGGCATTTCTGGCGTGAACTCGTATTCAGTCATCCACATCTTCTCGCTGCCTTTTTGCAGCAGGAAGCCGTATTTCAGACGCCGGTATGGAGGCTTGACGTTGCACTCCCAGTAGTCAAATAATTCATCTGATGCAAGGACTCGCATAGGTACAAGCTCGCGGGTGCGGTCCCAGGCATATTTATCGCCTGTCCAAGCATAAACCTGGGTAAGGTCCCCTTTCTTGGTGCGGATTCGCAGGTGAATGTTTTCCTTGTCGTAGGCATATGCCCAGTTCAGCTTTGGACGGTGATAGACTGCTTCAAGCAACATCCTGATTTCCCCCTCAATACATAATTAATGTGCAAAATGTGCAAAAAAGTACATCCCTGTCTCTACAATCGAGCCGAGGATGTACCTATCGGGTAACAGCGCCTTTTTGTTTTGAAAGAATGCAGGAATCCTTGGGTAAAAAGGCCGCTGTCTTTCAATGCTCAGGATTATAGCATGTCCATATTATTTTAAACAATATGATTTACGAAGAATCATTCAAACCTTTGCATAGGGGGAAGTAAGAAAATCCCTGAAATACCAGGAAGCGTGGGCATTTTCACAGGAGAATCCAAAGTAGATTACAGTGCTATTATTTTATTTGCACATGAATGTAAGGGATTACAGGAATGAATATCAACCATGAATTTAGAGATATACTGTGATATCAAGAGTATTTAGAAGGAAACTGGAGGTAATAAGCAAATTAGCCAGCAAAACAAGTTGTGCAAACGTTTTTACATAGCCTGACAAGTGATGTATGATGTCTTCAGGGATTAAGCGCTTCCAAGCAAAAGGGCTTGTGAATCACCGAATTCATGTTTAAGGCAAGGCGTGCTATTGCGTTTTGTGGAATCGTTTGCGCTGGCCTTAATTCCTGCAAACTGTTCGCCAAATATGGGAGGGTTATATTTTATGAAGATCAAGAAATTTGCGGTTTTGCTTGCTGCATTCTCCATGGCTGTATCCATTACGGCTTGCGGACCTAAGAAGGCTGCTGAGCAGGTGCAGACACCAGCTGACACAGGTACTTCAACAGAACAGAAAACTACTACAACTGCTGAAGTAAAGCCTGAGGACGGGGCGAAGCTTGTCATTTGGGAAAGTAAGGACGAAAGATCATTCACAGATGAAATTGCTAAGCAATTTACTGCAAAATACAACGTTCCAGTGAAAATTGAAGAAGTGGCACCAACAGACCAGGTAACCAAATTGACACAGGACGGTCCGTCAGGACTTGCGGCTGACGTTGTTATCTTCCCGCATGACAACCTGGGTAGAGCTGCTAGCGCAAACTTGATTCTGCCAAACGATCTTTTTGCGGAAGAAACCACTAAAAATAACACAGAGAACTCCGTTAAAGGGGTAACTTACGACGGCACACTGTACGGCTATCCAAGAGCAGCTGAGACCTATGCCCTCTACTACAACAAGTCTCTGGTAAAAGAAGCGCCAAAATCGTTCGATGATGTGCTAGCCTTCGGCAAAACCTTTACAGATAAAGCAAAAAAGAAATACGCCTTGATGTGGGAAACTGGCAACATGTACTTTAACTATCCGTTTATCGCTACTACAGGCGGATACATCTACGGTAAAGATGGCACTGACAAGAATGACATCGGTATCAACAATGCAGGCGCTGTTGAAGGCCTGAAAGTGTATCAAAGCCTGAAAGAAATCCTTCCGGTGAAGAGCGGTGATATCACTCCAGATATCAAACGCAGCTTGTTCAATGCTGGTGACGTGGCTATGGACATTAACGGTCCTTGGGAACTTGCCGCATACAAGACTGCTCTTGGCGATAAGCTCGGCGTTGCACCGATCCCAAGTATCGGCGGCAAACCGGCGATCAGCTTCTCCGGTATCAAAGCTTGGTATGTCAATGCATACACCAAATATCCAAATGCGGCTAAATTGTTCGCCGAGTTTGCTTCGTCTAAGGATGCCCAGCTTCTCCTGAATGAGAAAGTAGGTTCTGTTCCAACGAACAATGAAGCGCTTGAGTCCGATCAAATCAAGAACGATCCGTTCGTATCCGCTTTTGCTGAGCAGACTAAGAATTCTCAGCCAATGCCATCCATCCCTGAAATGGGTAACGTATGGAGCCCGGTTAACGCCGCTCTTCCTGAAATCTGGGATAACGGCAAAGATCCAAAAGCAACCCTGGATAAAGCAGCACAACAAATCAAAGATTTGAATAACGGCGCTAAGAAATAATTGGAATTGTGAATTGGGGATTGAAGCATGACAAGGCCCGCCGCAATAAGCGGCGGGTCATTCCCCGATCGCCGGGAGAGGAGAATTGAAGGCACATGGATCGTCGTCACCGCACCAAAGCCGCTATACTGTCGATACTCAGCTTGGGACTCGGACAAATATATAACCGCCAATATATCAAAGGCGCCATCTTCTTGCTGGTTGAAGTTTTGGGAATTGCCTACTTTATCAATTATTTGAGCTTTGCGTTCTGGGGGATCACCACGTTGGGTGAGACGCCTACAGGATTCGTAAAAGTGAAATCTCCTTCGGGAATTATGGTCTCCAAGCTTATCCAAGGTGACCATTCTATTATCATCATGATTCAAAGCTTGATTACATTGCTCTTTTTTGTACTTTTTATAATTGCTTATTACATGAACATTAAGGATGCTTACCGGATCGGTAAGTTAAGAGACAACGGAAATACACCGAATACATTCAAACAATCGGTTAGATATATTTTGGATTACAAGTTCGCTCAGGTGTTTCTGGTGCTTCCAGCCATTGGGATCCTGTTCTTTACGATCATGCCGATTATCTTCATGGTCCTGCTGGCATTCACGAACTATGCGGCACCAGATCATATTCCGCCAGCTAAGCTTGTGAACTGGGTAGGTTTTGAGACGTTCACCAATCTAGTGTCACTGAGCACTTGGAGTCATACGTTTTATGGGGTACTGACCTGGACCATTATCTGGGCGGTGCTGTCCACGATCACCACCTACTTTGGCGGGCTGTTGGTAGCTCTCCTCGTAAGTCAAAAGGGCATCAAATTCAAGGGGATGTGGAGAACGATTCTGATCATCCCTTATGCGATCCCTCAGCTGATCTCCCTGCTTGTCATGAAGAACTTGTTCAACGGCCAATTCGGTCCGATCAATCAGTATCTTGGGTACTTCGGACTTGGCGGCCTTCCTTGGCTGACGGATCCATTCTGGGCCAAGGTTACGGTTATCGTTGTTAATATGTGGGTAGGTATCCCGGTATCCATGCTCCTGATCATGGGTGTGCTTACCACCATTCCTAAGGATATGTATGAGGCTGCGGAAGTGGATGGCGCGACCGGATTCCAGAAGTTTAGAATTGTCACATTGCCTATGATTCTATTCACTACGGCACCTACATTGATTACCCAATTTGCGGGCAATATTAATAACTTTAATGCCATCTTCCTGCTGACCGCCGGGAATCCGGTTAACGGGGATTACCAGTACGCCGGTTCGACGGATCTGCTTGTGACCTGGCTGTATAAACTTACGCTGGATCAGAATAAGAACAACATGGCCTCTGCGGTAGGCATCATTATATTCGTGATTGTTGCTTCCTTCTCGATATATAACTACCGCCGGACGAAGTCGTTCCAAGAGGAGGATATGATCCAATGATCGGACGTAAACTTGCGAACAAGCTGCGCTTGATTGCCAGCTATATCATACTTGTCATCTTGGCCATCTGTGCCTTGTACCCCGCGCTTTGGGTTGTACTCGCTTCCTTCAGACCGGGTAAATCGCTGTACAGTAAGTCATTGATTCCAGAGACCTTTACACTGGAACACTATAAAGAGCTCTTCACGTCCGATACGTTTATGTTCGGACAGTGGTACATGAACACACTTAAGATTGCTACCTTCTCGATGATTATTGGGGTTTTCCTTACTCTGCTGACCAGTTACGCAGTATCCCGGTTCCGCTTCCGGGCCCGGAAGACAGCGTTGTCAACGATACTTGTACTAGGGATGTTCCCTGGCTTTATGAGTATGATTGCCATCTTCCTGCTGCTTAAGGAACTTAACCTTCTGGATACGCATATTGCTCTAATCATCGTGTATGCCTGCGGGGCTCCGCTGGGTGGAACACTCATCGCCAAGGGCTTTTTCGACACGATTCCAAGATCGCTGGATGAAGCGGCCCGGATCGACGGTGCCAGCAACTTCACGATTTTCCGCCGGATCATCCTGCCGCTGTCCCGTCCAATGCTCACGTACATGGCACTGACCCAGTTCGTAGGCCCTTGGGTGGACTTCATCTTCGCCCGTCTGATTCTGCGGACGAAGGATAACTGGACGCTTGCGGTCGGGTTATGGGATATCGTTAACACAAGCCAGAACAGCAACTTTACATTGTTCGCCGCTGCTTCGGTATTTATCGCTATTCCGATTATCATTCTGTTCATCTTCCTGCAGCGCCTGCTTGTGGACGGATTGACGTCCGGGGCGAGTAAGGGATAACCCGGTGGTTTTGTATAGATTTATAGCGTACTCGGGTTTCACGGCGTAAGAGGAAGTATAACTCCAATTGTATAGGCACAGTCCCGTTTATGGTACTGTGCCTTTGCTTTGAGCAAAAGGTTACATACAATGTAAGTTATTTGCAGATCTAGATAACATTATACAAGTAGATGGAGGGGTCGAATTTGAAGTTCGGAACCAAAGCAGGCTGGAGGTCTGTGGGAACAAAACTATTTCTGGTTGTATTTCTCACCATCGTTGCATTATCTGTGGGTCTTGGCCTGATTTCCTATCAAGTATCCAAAGGCATTATTGAAGACCAGGTTTCTTCAGCTTCTTCAGAGGCCGTTAAGCAGGCTGCGGATAAGCTGGATTTCCTCTTTACCCAGTATGAAGCGCAGTCACGCCAATTAGCGGTGGACCCGATGTTAAGATCTGATCTTGAGACTGTAAGCAAGCCCGATGTTGGCACAGTTGAGAGAACCGGAGCCGAGGAACGTATCAAGAGAAGGCTGGATGGTCTCACGGGGTCGGATGACCAGCTGACCAGTGTGAAGCTGATTGGAAGCGGCCAAGGAAACACTTTGTCTTTTCAATCGGGGGCTGCAGGGGTGCGTTCAGACGATGTGGTGCAAGCCAGACTCGACCGGATCAAAAAGGCAGACGGGGAACCAGTGTGGGTTCCGACCTTGAACAAGGGATTCTTCGGGACTACTCGTGAGCCGGAATTTACGATGGGAAGACTGCTCAAGAATCTGCAGCATCCTGAGGCGGAATATATTCTGCTGATCGAGATTAAGGAATCGGCACTGGGTACGGTCCTCTCTAATATGAAGATCGGCAATGCCGGTGAGATTCGGCTTGTAACCCCAAATAACGAGATTGTACATGCCAAGAACAGCAAGCTGCTGGAGAAGCCTTCATTTATTAAAGTAAGCTCCGTCCAGGTTCAAGGGAAAGATAGATCATTCAAGGCAGCGGATGAGCAGGGAACAGAGAATCTGGTTGTATTTCAGCCGCTGGCGACTTCAGGGTGGACGCTTCTTGGCTATGCTCCTGTCAGTGATTTCCTGAGTGCAGCTGACCGCCTGCTAATGATCACCTTAATTGTAGTTATTGCTGCCGTTCTGCTTGCCTTGCTTATTGGCTATTATATGATCCGGATGGTCGGGAAGCCGCTGCGTCAATTGTCCAAGCTTATGGAAGAGGGCGAGAAGGGCAATCTTCAGGTACGGGCCTATTTCCGAAGCCGGGACGAAATTGGTCATGTGGGTCACTCCTTCAATCAAATGATGTCCCGTATTTCCAGCCTGGTGGAACAGACGAATGCGACAGCCCGGAGTGTTCTGGATACCGCTGAGGAGCTTGCAGAGGCTTCCCGAAGCACGTCCCAGGCAGCAGGTGAGATCGCCGCAGCGACCCAGGAGATCGCTCAGGGAGCGGCATCTTTGGCTGCCGAAGCGGACCGGGAGAGTCAAATTGCCGAGGATATGGGAGTGAAGATGAGCAGAGTGGACGCCGCGAACACCTCTATGGAGGCCTCGGCTGGCCGGGCCATTGAAGTCAGCATTAAAGGAACGGAGTATATGAAGGAGTTCGTGCAGAAGACGGGGACCGCTTCCGAGATGACCAGTCTGATTCAGCTCAATTCGGACCGGCTGACCAAGAGTACAGATTCCATCCGGAGCATCTTAGCCCCAATGGTCGAAATGACCAAGCAGACGAACATTCTTGCGATTAACGCATCCATTGAGGCGGCCAGAGCTGGAGAAGCTGGCAAAGGATTCAGTGTGATTGCGGAGGAAATTCGTACTCTGGCCGGACATTCGAATGAGTCCATTCAGTCGGTTTCCCAGATCACCGAGCAGATCCAGCAGGATATTGCGGGTACAGTCGAGGTACTGAACCAGGTCTCCCCGCTCTTTGATGAACAGCTTGCTTCGGTTCAGGAGGCATCATCCTTGTTTGCGAATGTTAAAGAAGAGATGGAGCAGTTCTATAAGCATATTGAGCACTCTTCTCTCTCGGTTAAGGAACTAGCCGAGTCCCAGCATATTCTTGGCGACTCTATCGCCAGCGTAAGCGCCGTGGTTGAAGAGACCAGCGCATCTACCCAGGAGGTCGCTTCCATGTCCTCTGAGCAGTACAGGGTCAGTGAGCAGCTTGTGGCCTTGTCTGCCCGGCTGGAAAGTCTTGCAGAGGAATTAAAAAGATCTCTTGCGGGCCTCACTGTCTGAGTCCAATCAAGTTCCATGAGCGACTATCGGGTGGCATCTGTCTATCTTAACGTCCCCTTGATAAGGGATACGTGCTCTTTTTGATACTTTTCCCAGGATATTCCGTATATAATGAGTATATTGCGGAAAGGTGGTGGTTCTGCCGTATGCATGCATGGGTATTTTGGCTGATAGCTGCCGGGATCCTGTTTGTGGTGGAAATGATGACGCTGACCTTCTATCTCCTGTGGCTAAGCCTGGGAGCAGCAGCGGCTATGCTGGTGTCGATTGTGACGCCAGACAACATATTGCTGCAGGTCATCGTGGGGTGTGCGGTCGCACTGGTGTTAACAGTGTTTACCAAGCCGCTGGCCAAAAGGTTTCGCACATCCAGAGGGTTCCAAGACACCGGTACCGAGCTTGTCGGCAAGAAGGGGATTGTAATTGAACCTATTGACAAGGGCCAGTACGGCATTGTCAAAATTGGGGGCGACACGTGGAGCGCAGTGTCCGATCAGTTCATCGGCCTGAATGAACAGGTCATTGTAGTGAAGCGCGGCAATGCCATTATTGAAGTGGAACGTTGGGAGGGGACACACTAATGACTTGGGCAGTTATTGTAATTCTTCTGGTTGTTGTCGTTATATTCATCGCATTAACGGTTAAGATCGTACCACAGCAGCGGGTAGGCGTAGTTGAACGGCTGGGGAAATTCCACAGATTGCTGACGCCGGGGCTGAATATTCTTATCCCGGTGATGGATCAGGTTCGCATTTATCACGATCTGCGGATTCAGCAGGCGAATGTGCCGCCCCAGACGGTAATTACCAAAGATAACGTGCAGGTACAGATCGACACGATTATTTTCTATCAGGTGGTAGGTCCGGAAGAAGCGACTTACGGTATTTCAGATTATGTCTACGGGGTGCGTAATATCACGACAGCTACCATGCGCCAGATTATCGGTAAGCTGGAGCTTGACGAGACTCTGTCCGGCCGGGAAAAAATATCTACCGAGATTCGCCTGGCGCTTGATGAAGCCACCGAGAAATGGGGCGTGCGCATTGAGCGGGTAGAGGTTATCGATATTAAACCGCCGCTGGATATTCAGGAAGCGATGGACAAACAGATGAAGGCCGAACGGAGCAAGCGGGCCATCGTGCTGGAAGCGGAAGCGGCCAAGCAGGATATGATCCTTCGGGCTGAAGGGGATAAGCAGAGTAAGATCCTCAAGGCGGAAGGGGATAAGGAAGCGCGCATCCGTGAAGCAGAAGGTCTCGGCCAGGCGCAGGAGCTGGAGGCAATGGGTCAGGCCAAAGCGATTCAGGTGGTTGCCGAAGCGGAGAGAAACCGCATCGAGCTGCTTCGGAATGCGGGCCTGGATGAGAACGTGTTAGCCTACTACTCCTTCGAGGCCTTGACCGAAGTGGCCAAGGGGCCAGCCAACAAAGTGTTCCTGCCAACAAGTACGGTGGATGCACTTGGCAGTATCGGAGCGATTGGTGAGGTATTCAAGGCGGGCAAGAACGAGAAGTCTTAACCTAAAAGCAAAAGGCCGAGAAGAGAGCAATATTGCTCTCACCCGGCTTTCTTTGTGATGATGTTAGGCTTGCGATTTCTTGCTCTGCAAGCGGCGGAGTTCTTCCTCAACAGCGGAGGCATCAACGGCTGGACTGCCTGTGCCAAATGGGCTGCTGGAAGCCGGATAGGTGCGGCCTGAAGCATCGAGGCTTGCTTCCCACTGCGTGATTTTCTCTTCCATCCGCTCGAAGCCGCGGGCGGCCGTGCCGCTTTCCAATCCGTAGCTGAAGCTTGGACGGATATTTCCGGATCTTTCTTCCGCCTTCTGAGCCCGTGCGGCCAGCTCGGCCCGTTTCTCTTTGAGGCGCTCATATTCTTCCTTGGCACTTTGGATTTGGAATTCCAGCTCCTGTATGCGTACAGACGCTTCTTGGTGCTGGGCTGTATGCAGTTCAGCCTGCTGCGTGAACTGCAGCTTGGCAGCGATCGCTTCGCGGGCAGCGGCTTCATTGCCGCCAGCAAGTGCTTGTTCCGCAGTCTGAGCGGACTGCTCAGCTGAGCGAAGCGCCTCTTCCTTCCGCCATGCCAGCACCTTAACGGCGCTTTGCTGCTCATTCAGGCGGCGCTCGGCGATGCGAATATCTTCCTCCAGATTGCGGAGGTACTGGTTCATCAGCAGAACGGGATTTTCCAGCTTGTTCAAGGCTTCGTGGGCAACAGCTTTGGTCATATTGGCAAGTCTTTCAAAGATACTCATGGTTGATCTCTCCCTTAATATAGTGTTTATGGCTAAGTGAAATTAGTACGTATGGTTGTAGTCATGAAATCCGAAGCCTGCAGGTTCTTTAGGAACAAGAAGACTAGCGATGATGTAGATGGGAACGAAGGTACCGAAGCTGCACAAAGCACCTACCGCTGTCACCAGACGGATTACGGTAGGATCGACACCGAAGTACTGGGCCAATCCGCCGCAAAGTCCGCTGATTTTACGATCTGTTCTGGATCTGTATAATTTATTCATAATGTAAATCTCCCTCTCGGTAATGGATTTGGATAGTCAGCCTCAGTTCGTGTGTCGTACGCTGCACCGTTACTGTAACTTATGTCTATATCTTACCTTGTGCACGATTTGTTCAAAACGGCCCTCAGACGGTTTTTGATCTAGACTTAGGTCGGGGAACAGGTTCTGTACAAAGACTGGGTGACGGGGAGAAATGAAAATAGATTTAATGATTTACCGGGGCAGAATGTTATTGTAATGAAGTGCATAAAGTCGTAGTATATCCATAGGATTATAAGATGGTAATTACTGGAGGTCGTCAAAAAATGAGCATTGCAGTACTGCTGGGAAGTACGCGGGCAGGCGGAAATACAGAACAGCTGGTAGATCTGGTGGTGGACGGGGTTAGTCACCATAAGTACGGGCTCAGCGAGAGCCATATCGAGACGATTATCGACCAGCGGCATGACCCGGAGGGCTTCCAGCCTGTGCCGGATGATTATGATCGGTTAGTCCAGAAGATATTGGAGCACGATATTCTCATTTTCGCCACACCGGTGTATTGGTATGGGGTTTCCAGCACACTGAAGACTTTCATTGACCGCTGGTCCCAGAGTCTCCGGAGTCCGGATTACAACTTCAAGGAACTGATATCGCAAAAGAAAGCCTATATCGTGGTTGTTGGCGGGGACGATCCATATATCAAAGCGTTGCCGCTTATCCAGCAGCTCAAGTATACCTTTGACTTTGTGAATCTGCCCTTGGAGGGATATCTCATAGGCAAGGGCAGTAAACCGGGGGATGTCCTGCAGGACTCCCGGGCGGTGCAAAACGCCAAATGGCTGAACACCCAGCTCAAAGAGCTGTACAGTTAGTTTAAATGTGCAGGGTACCAGTAAGTTCTTACTAAAATCGGCCGAACAAACCTCTCGGGGTTGACAGCTGCCATGCAACGCCATATCGGGAGCTGGGAGCTTCGTACGGTGCGAAAACTTCTGCTTCCTCAGATTGAAGCAGACCAGGACTTGGAGGCTGGGAGAAGTGGGCGTACACTCCGGCTTGCATGATGAATGACAAAAAAAGAGGTTATCCTGTCATGCCATATGTGGACGGGATAACCTCTTGTATTTTGATGTATGGGACTTGGATATCGTTCAGCTTAGCGTTTGATTCTCCGGACGAACAGGATGGAGATCCAGAGCGCCGCCAGAGAAACGAGAAGAGCAGCAGCTGACAGGACGATGGAGATCGTCTGGGCGGTGGAAGATCCGCTGTTATCTGTTGATGTTGAGGCAGCAGCTTGACCCGTTGCTGCTTCGTTACCGGCGCTGCTTGTGGTGTCCGTGCTGCCCGTAGCGCTGGTGTTGCCCGTCGTGCCGGATGTGCCGGATGTACCGCCGGACGTGCTGTCTCCGCCTGCGGCATGGTGATCGTCGTGACCGCTGTCTGCAGCGGCGGCTCCTTCCGCCGATTCACTTATCGTGGTCACTGAATGCGGGTTCTCTCCGCCATCTCCAGTCCATTCCACTACACTGCCGTCTTTGTAGTATTGATAGGCATCCCAGGCGATGGATGTGTCTTTGGCGGGATTCTTCGCCACAAAGTTGAACTGCTGGAATTGACCAGGCTCAATGCCAGCACCCTCAGCTGTCCAGGTTACCGCTGTAACTTTTCCGGCGTTATCCTTGGTCGTCTCCACTTTCCAGCCCGGTTCAGGCTGGTAGTTCTTGAAATCCACACCGGCTGGAATTTTGATGGCAACCTTAGTTGTTGCAATTTCTTTCTCAACCGGAATTTTAATCGTGTAGGTCTCATAAGCTTCTGGCTTCGAGGCTGAAGGCTTAACGGTAACGTGGGCGCTCGCCAGACCGGAGAAGAGCAGGGTTCCGGCTAACGCGGACGTGAAGATGGCAGCAGCTTTGGAGTAGATTCGTTTCATTTTTTCAGAAGTCTCCTTATATATGAATTTTCATTTTCATGCAATGGCTGGAGCAGAATCAGCAAATCCTTATTTTGGATTCCCAACGGTGAAGTTAACCAGGCCGTCCAGGGAGTCGAGTGATTTCAAAAGTACATGGTATTTGATCTGCCACCGTCCAGCCATGGTGATCAGGTCATCTTTGATAACCGGAGAGGTGTTGCCCGGCATATTAATCTCCAGGGTCCCCATCTCCATTTCCAGCGAGGTCAACTTAAGCGAGGTCGCCTCAATGCCGTTGACCGGCTTGCCATCAGGGTCTTGAACCGTAACTTTGAACTCATTCTTGCCCATGATATTTGGGGAGATGTCAATCATCACGGTATGACCGCTTCGTGTCTTATCCTCCAGATGAACAGGGCCCGGATTGGAGAGTGCTGTCGGAAGGTTGGACAGAATGGCAGCCAAGACCAGCGTAACAATCCCCGCAGAGAATTCGATCCATACGGCGGGTCCAAGCTCCCGGTTCATCCGTCTTCCCCGCAGGAATCCGGTCAGGGCAAACACCAGCATAACTATGAACAGTACGATCTTGGCCAGCAGAACTTGACCATAGATCGAGGTGAACAGGGAGGACAGGGTTGGGGTATAGATCTTAATCCCGTATAGTCCGGTTCCGAGCACCAGCAGCACACATACTGCACCGGTAACGGAGAATCGGCGGATTGTCCCCCAATAGAGCTGTTTGCGCGCTGCGGTGTCCGGCTCGCCTGCACCATAAGCAGGAAGCAGGAAAGCCAAGGCAAGCAGCCCGCCCAGCCACAGGGAAGCCGCCGCAAGATGGATGAAGTCGGCTCCGATTGCCACGCTCTCAAGCTCGGCTGCCGCCGCATGTCCCATAAAGGCTTTGGCAACGAACATACAGAGGATAGTTCCCAGGGCAAGCCCTGCAAAAACCGGCTTCTCCCCCTGGCTCCATTTCGGGATCAGAGCATAGGTCAGACCAGCCAGAACAAGCAGGAGCAGCACCTGGGTCCACCAAATCGAACCGAAGCTGGAGTATCTCAAGGCTTCCCCAAGCACATTATTGCTCCACACCTCGCTCCAGGTCACCCCTGCGTCAAGCTTGGCTTGAAGAGGCAGGCTAAGGACGACCCCCAAGAAGGTCAGTACAAAGGATACAATGATTGCCGCCTGGCTCCGGCCAAGGTTGTAGGATTCCTTGCGTTTGGCTTTAGGGAGCAGGAACAGATGGAAAAAGAGTGTGCCCAAATACAAGGACAGACCTGTATACTGCAGCCAGCGGATCAGGGTCTGATCAAGCCCGGGAAGCGCCTTGGCACCGGAATCAGCCTCCTGAACCGGAGCGGTGCCACCGCTTCCTACAATGAACGGAATGACGCCGGATATCGCGTGTCCGTCTGCAGAGACGACCCGCCAGCTCACGGTGTAGATCCCGTCCGGCAGATTCTTCTTGAGTCCGGCGTCAAGCCGTGCCGGATTATTATCATCAATATGGGAGTTGTCGAGATCAACCCTTTCTCCCGCAGTATTCGTCACGGTTAGGGAGTGAAATACCTTCTCGATCGCCTCGTTGAACACAATTGTAACGGTGTCCGGGGATTGATCAAGCGCCTCATTGGCGGCAGGGGTTGATTTGACGATGTAGGCATGGGCGAAAGTACGCCCGGGATACAGAATAAAACACATACAAAGCACAAGAACTGCTGTGATCCATGTATGTCTAGTCCAAATTTTCAATGCAAATTCACCTTCTCTGCAGCTGTAGTTGAGTTCCGAGTAAGGAATAACTGTCTATAAATATCACAAAAAACGGAGGTTAAGCCATTCTGGTGTCGCTACTTCCGATCCTCTCGCAGGCTAAACTTCATTCTATCCTAGTATTGCCTAATTAGCATGACTACAACGGGCTATTTATTCTAATCTGGCGGTGGCTTTTTATGTCCAATTTGTGAATCAGAGAATGTGTAAACTATTTAAAATGATTGCTCCTTAAGCTACAATAATAGAAGCTTAATAAATAAGGAGGCTACAAAACTTGTCAGACACTATCAGAGTTGGAATTGTAGGATACGGAAATCTGGGGCGCGGTGTAGAAATGGCTCTGCGTCAAAATCCAGATTTTGAGCTTAAAGCGGTCTTTTCCCGAAGAGATCCAGGGAGCGTCAAAGCCAGTGTGAAGGCTGTACATATGTCTGAAATCAAGAATTACCAAGGTGAGATTGATGTGCTTCTGCTGTGTGGAGGGTCTGCAACGGACCTGCCTGAGCAAGGTCCAGAGCTTGCGGCGCTCTTCAATACAGTCGACAGCTTTGATACCCACGCCAAAATTCCGGAATATTATGCAAGTGTGGATAAAGCAGCCCGTCAGGGTGGCAAGGTAAGCGTCATCTCAACAGGCTGGGACCCGGGTCTGTTCTCCTTGAACCGTCTTCTTGCTGAGGCTATTCTTCCCGAAGGGAAGGAATACACTTTCTGGGGCAAGGGCGTAAGCCAAGGTCATTCCGACGCGATCCGCCGGGTAGAGGGTGTGAAGAACGGTGTGCAGTATACGATTCCTGTGGAATCGGCGGTTCAGCGTGTTCGTAACGGGGAGAATCCGGAATTGACCACACGGGACAAGCACTTGCGCGAATGTTACATCGTTGCAGAAGAAGGAGCCGATCTTGCCCGGATCGAGCGGGAAATCAAAGAAATGCCGAACTACTTCTCTGATTATGATACCACGGTTAACTTTATTTCCGAGGAAGAGTTGAAGGCGAACCACTCGGCCATGCCGCACGGCGGCACTGTGCTGCGCAGCGGACGGACCGGAGAGAGCAGCACACAGATCATTGAGTTCGGACTTAAACTGGACAGCAATCCAGAGTTTACGGCGAGCGTGCTCGTAGCGTACGCCCGTGCGGCTTATAAGCTGTCCAAGGCTGGACAGACCGGAGCCTTAACGGTGTTTGATATTCCGTTCGGTCTGCTGTCACCGAAGTCGCCAGAGCAATTACGCAAGGAATTATTGTAATTTATAAATAGATATAAAAGACCAGGACGCCCGTTCAATTTCTGATTTGAACGAGGCGTCCTTTTGGCATTGACTGGAGACAGAACGAATGGCATACTCACGGTAAGCGGAGATGCTGCTTGAATACCCCTAGGGGGTATGCTAGAATAAGCTTACAAACCTGATATGAAGGGTGAGGGACTATGCCAGAACAAGAGAATCCGGTAGTTGAAGACCACTGTTGTGCAGCTGGCAACCATACCCGCCAAAGCCACCATTCTGAGAAGACGAAGAGTAATTTGATTACCCGCCTGAACCGTGTTGAAGGGCAAATCCGCGGAGTTAAGGGAATGATAGAGAAGGATGTTTACTGTGATGATATCCTGAACCAAATCGCGGCGATCCAATCGGCGCTGAACAGTGTGGGACGTCTGCTGCTTGAGGGGCATCTGAAGAGCTGTGTAATCGAGCGGATTCAGGCCGGAGAGACGGAAGTTATGGATGAACTGCTGGTTACGGTGAATAAGCTGATGAAATAATCCAGGAGGAGGAATTGGTATGTCAAGCATTACTCTAAATGTAAAAGGTATGTCTTGTGAGCACTGCGTAAAAGCAGTAGAAGGAGCGCTTCAAGAGGCAGGCGCTTCAGGTAAGGTCAACCTGGCTTCGGGGACAGTTGATGTCAATTACGATGAAAGCAAGGTATCCGTGGATAAGCTGAAGGAAGCGATTGAGGATCAAGGCTACGATGTAGTCTAAGGTATTGAAAAAAGCGTAATGCTTACGCCAGAAGCCGCAAGCGGCTTCGATAAGCAAGACGAGATTTCGTGTTTAAATTGGGAAGTTTAGGTTGAAGCTAGAAACCTGAAATGGAAGAAGAGGAGCCCTATGTCAGGGCTCCTCTTCTTCTTGTTGTAAGGACGGTGATTCACTAAACCACCTGTTATCAGATTTCAAGCTAAGAGCAATTAAGGCTCAATCGCCAGAGCACTGAAGGTGATCGGGCCGATGACCGTAGCCGCTGTGCCAGCGTTTAGAAGCTCAACGGAAAGAACATAGTCATGGGTTCCCGCAGCAACATTGGTATCGATGGCTTGCTGTGTGGTCAAATAGTACTTTTCGAAGCCGGCTTCAAAGCCTTGCCGTGCATAGTATATTTCACGACCATCACGGAAGATACGGAAAAGTACGCTTCCTGTTCCCGCATCTCCACGGAAACCAACAGTGGCTACCAACTCCACACGGTTATTTGCTACTGGAGGAACAGTGATTCTTACCAGGGAGATCCCTTGGCCGGCAGGGGTCAGTGGAATCGTAATTGCCGCGCCATCCGTAATTGGAGTAGGAACGTTTGTACCATAAGCCAATATCTGTGCCATTTAATCTATCAACTCCTTCTTGGAATATACTGCATTGTATGCTAGAAGACAGATTCAGTTTGGACGACTTGAGTGCTGCATTTGCTGATTTTGAAGCAGGCCGGGACGGTTTAGAGGGAGAGGTGTGCAAAGTAGAGAAGAGAGATTAGAATTTAATTGTTGACAGACCGACGGTCGGTATCGTAAGATTAAATCGGGAACCGACCGTCGGTCTGGTGCTTTTCTAGAGAGAAATATCTCCCGAGTTCTAAAGAGAAGTACCTTCCAGGCCGGGAATGCAGAAGTTAGCATCGAGGGGGAATAACATGGGTAGGGTAAATGATACTATCCAATAGTTCGGTCTTCCATATGCAAAAAAGGAATCAAAAAGTCATAATCCGGCTTCAATAAACCGTTGGTCGGTCTGGAGTTTTTGGTTTGAAGAACAATACGATAAACAAGGAGAGATGACAAATATGACACAGCAGCAATGGGATTTAATAGGATACGGGGTATGGGCGTTAATTATCTGGATGACGCTGAAGCAGTTTTTACAAACCAGAAGACCAGTTCAAGGCAGAGGCTTCAAGCTGTTGTTCGGGGACTGGCTGTTGTTTGCCCCCGTGCCTTGGATTGCCTACCGGATGATTGAACGTGGAACCATGCAGCAGTTGGTATGGACCTTGGGATTCGGCGTACTGCTTGCACTGCCGTATATTGTGACCACCCGGTTCAAGGCGTTCCCGGATGGCACCGTCCGCTTTCAGTCGAATGTGTTGTTTTATATCTTTCTGTTCACACTGCCTTACATTCGTTACACAGTCCGTGACCGGGTCTTCCACAGTCATCCGATTCTGGATGCGCAGCACCGTCCTGATATTGAATTGATGCTTGCGGAGTACGTTGGAGTTCTGGTGCTGCTCACCTTCCTCTGGAGGCTGTATATGTATATAAGCTATCGCAGGGTTGTACGTCGGCAGGGGCGAATACAGGAAGACCAGATACCTGCCCTTTAATCAAACCGACCGTTGGTATACAATAAAGGAGAGATAAATTCGATGGATTATGTTTGGATTGCACTTCTGGTTCTGATTATTATGGGCAAAAGACAGCTTGCCCCCCGGCCTGTGTCGGCCCGCATAGTTACAGTTCCCCTGATCCTTGCCTTATACGGCGGATATTTAGCCGCCAAACTCTCGGTCGGCGTGGGTGAAACTGCCTCACTACTGATCGGTCTCGGACTGGGAGCAGCTGTTGGTCTTTACCAAGGAAGATTTGTAAGAGTGTTTGAGCAAGGGGGGGTCTGGATGACGCAGGGCTCCGTGGTAACCCTGGGCATCTGGCTGTTGTCTATTCCGCTGAGGCTGGTCATTAAATACGGATTTACGGAGCTGTTTCATATTCCAGTGAAACTAACGGGAAGTTATATGTTTGTTCCTTATCTGTTCTCACTCTCCGGCATTATGCTGGGAAGAGCGGTTTATCTTATTATCAAATATCCGGATGAATTCCAGCAGGCTGCAGGTGTAAGCCGGCAGGAGAGGAATTACATTAACCGCGGTCACCGCTTCTGATTCATCCAACTCTATGGGGGTCATCTGTATGAACGAGTCTACACCACCGAACAGCAGCTTTCAGCTTATTCTTTCCGCGTCAGAGGAACTGATCCGGGAGAAGGGCTGCCGAAAGACAACCCTTCAGGATATTATTGAGCGCTCTGGATTGTCCAAGGGGGCGATTTATCACTACGTATCCGGCAAGGATGAACTGTTCGGCCTGATTTTAAAATCCAAGATGGAGTCGATGAATCTTCAGTTTGAGGAGGCGGTGTCCGAAGCGGGAGAACGGGATGTCAGAACGCCGATCCTCTCGATTACAAAGGGAATGATGGAAAGTACGGATAAGGAGAACGTGACGAACACCATCTTTACCTATTTGCTGAGCCAGGCGGATAATCCCAAAGTCTCTGAAATTCTGCGGGACGTTTATGAATTCTCCCTCAAAACAGCTGAGCGCTGGATTCTGACCGGCCAGCAGGCAGGAGCTATTCCCGCAGGCATCGATGCCGCCAAGATGGCCAGCATGTTCATGATCTTCGGGTACGGGCTCCGCGTTCAGAATGTGGTGGCGGGGGAAGGGGCAACATCCTTGGACGCCAAGGATGTATTTGCCCTATTGTTCCGGACCTTACAATAATTGTTTAGCTTGGCGGCAGGGACCTGGATATAATGACAGGAGTAAGATTTCTGACGAATCCGGGTGAATGAATGAATCCTGCTTCCGCTTGGCGGTCATGGGGGCCGCAACTGCTGTTTACACTTCTGCTGAATGCCGTATTGCCTTGGATGGTCTATCTCATCTTGTCCAGCCGTTATTCCAGCTTTACGGCTCTTTCTGTGGCCGCTTTTCTGCCTCTGATTGAAAATGTGATCTATCTGTTCCGTAACCGGCGCTTGGACACCTTTGGCGCGCTGATGCTTGGGTCATTCGTTCTTGCAGCTCTTCTTGCGCTGCTGGGTGGGGACGAGCATCTGCTGTTAATCCGCGGCTCCTTCGTGACCGGAGCTGTAGGAGTGGTCTTTCTGCTGTCTCTTTTATTCCGCAAGCCTCTGATCTACGGATTGGCCCGGCGCTTTGTATCTCCTGATACGGCGGCGCGGTATGAGGCCGGTTTCCAGCATCGGGAGATCCGGCGTATTTTTAATATGATGACCGCGGTTTGGGGCGTTATACTGCTGCTTGAGGCGGCTGTCAGAACCGTGTTGGTATTTACGTTGTCCACGCCTGTGTTTCTGGGGATATCTAATTTGGTCTTCTATGGCTTCATCGCTGCCGCAGCAGTGTGGACTTGGAAATATAGGCGCCGGAGCCGGTTTGTTCTTGCCGGAATAATTGAATATACCTGAATATGGATAAAAGATGACCTTCAAATCAAGCCAGCATGCGGATTTGAAGGTTTTTTGTAAGGTCGATTGGTTCAGGCCTGCGGTGTCATGCTTCTCCCGATTCCTATGAAGTCATCTCATTATTGAGGAGATGTAAGAAGCTGGCGGCGATTGACGGTGGCGCTAAAGACGTTCAGGGAACGAGGATTAGCGACTGCCAGTCTAGGAACAGACTGTTGACAAGCTTCCTGATTAATGATGGTGATCTTCCTTTGGCGTTCTTTGGTTATATAAGCTGAACTTAAGGATTCCCAATAGACAAGAGGATGAAATGATTCGGGAGAAGCGAAGCATTCGCCTTTGTAACTGAACTTCCACCCTTATACATCAGGGAGCAGCAGCGATCGGATGAAACATTATCATATGGCTGCCTTACCTTTAAATCAATAGTTCAACTTAAATAGCTTGTCCGCTTAAACGGCGAATAAGATCAGCCAGTATAGGGATACTCTGCTTCAGCTCTTCCGGGGAGGCATAGGCATAGGACAGCCGGAGACAGTCCGCCGCCTCCGGGTCATACAGGTAACCAGGATTCAGAAGCACCCCTTGTCGGAGGGCTTCTTCGAACAGAACCCTTGGCGCTACTGGCTCAATTAGCCTCATCCAAATATAGAACCCCCCGGCGGGAAGTTGCCACTGCGCAAGTCCCTGAAAATGCTTATGCAAAAGAGCCGCTGCCGCATCCCGGCGCTGGGTGAGCTTCCTTCTAAGCTTATCCAGATGCTCTTCGTGCATGCCGCTGGCGAGCCATTCTCTCGCAGCCCACTGGGAGAGCTGGCTGGAGCCGTAATCCGTCAGCATCTTCAAGTCCGCGAGCCTGTCGATTACAGGCTCGGGTCCGGCGATCCAGCCGATACGCAGGCCGGGACTTACCGTTTTGGACAGGCTCCCCATATAGAGGATCAAACCTTTGTCATCAAGGGCCTTGAGCGGCGATGGCGGGGGTGTGTCCAGGCACAGGTCCCTGTACACGTCATCCTCAAGCACCGGAAGACTGATCTCGGCACAGGCATCAAGCAGCTTGCTTCGGCGCTGCTTGCTCATCACGAGCCCTGTGGGATTATGGAACGAAGGGATCGTGTAGAGCAGCGCTCCGCCGGAGGCTTTGGCATAGGGAGCGATCAGCTCGGTGCGTATTCCCTCGGCGTCCATAGGAATTCCGCGCAGCTTTATGCCTGCCGATTGGAAGACGGGGACGGAGTACAAGTAGGATGGACGCTCAAGCAGGACGGACGAGCCAGGCGGCATGAGCCCGATGGAGATGAGCTGCAGAGCCTGCAGGGCGCCCGAGACGATCAGGATGGAGCGGGGCGAGGCTTGAATGCCGAGCCCCCGGAGCCGCGCGGAGAGCAGCTCCCGCAGCTGCGGGTCGCCCCCGGGCTCGCCGTAGCCGAGGCTCGGGCTGGTGCGCCGCGCCATCGTGCGCAGCAGGCGCTGCATTCCGGCCTGCGGCAGCAGCTCCGGCGACAGCTCGCCCGTGCCGAGGCGGATGATCCCGGGCAGGAATTCTGCCCGGTTGATCTCCTGCACCGCCGGCAGATTCGGGCGGTGGCTGCCGGAGCGCACGTAGGCGTTCCAATCCGGCGGCTTCGCCGCAGCCAGAACGCCCCAAGCGCCGCTCACCACCCGCGTGCCGCCGCCGCGGTTGCCTTCAAGCAGCCCGGAGGCGGCCAGCTCGTCCAGCGCCGTAACCACGGTGCTTCGATTGACGCCAAAGGCATCCGCGAGGCGGCGCTGGGACGGCAGCTTCGTGCCCGCGGGCCACTCGCCACCGGCGATTTTCTCCCGGATATGCCGTTTAATCTGCAGATGAAGCGGGAGCTCGGACTGGCGGTTTGGTTTCCATGAATTTGACTGCATGTTATGCCCTCCATTTCTGATGAGTCCGGTGCGCTCATCCCCTTACGTTTTATTATCGTGGGTTCCTGAGCCTGGTCTTGTTACATCCAGTATACAATTTGGTTGGTATATGTTCCATCCAAATGGCTGGAGGCAGGATCAGCAAGACAGGGTACAATGGGGAGCAAAAGAGGAGCCTGCCCGGGCGTGTATAATGACCAGAGTCTGGAATTTACCCGTGGCATTTGCTCCCAGCTTAAGTATTGGAGGAACAAAAAAGTGATCGAAGCGGTTATTCACGGAATTATTTTGGCTTTGGGGTTGATCCTGCCGCTTGGCGTGCAGAATGTGTTTGTATTTAACCAGGGGGCTGCAGCCGCCAGATGGCCGTTGGCCCTGCCTGTGGTTGTGGCCGCCTCCCTGTGCGACACTTTGCTGATCCTGCTCTCCGTGTTCGGTGTGTCTTTGCTCTTGTTGTCTGTGGCTTGGCTGAAGCTGCTGCTGTTCGCGGCCGGGGTCATATTCCTGATGTATATGGGATGGTCCATATGGAAGAGCGAGGCTAGTCCTTCGGCTTCCCGTGAAGAAAAGCTTCCTGTCCGAAAGCAAATCCTGTTCGCGGTGTCTGTATCTCTGCTCAACCCTCATGCGATCATGGATACGGTCGGTGTCATCGGTACGAACGCCCTGGGGTATGAGGGACAGGCAAAGTGGGGCTTTACCCTTGGATGCATTGGTTTATCCTGGATTTGGTTCTCCGCATTGGCTCTGGCAGGCCACTGGGTGGGAAGTCTGGACCGGGCCGGAAAAATTCTTAAGGTGATTAATAAAGTGTCGGCAGTGATTATATGGGCGGTTGCGGTGTACCTGGCGGTTCAATTCATAGAGGCGATCGGGTAAAACAGAGATCCAACTTTACGCCCCGTAAGCTTGTTTAGGCTGCCTTAGCTGCCTTAATGGATTGAAGGGCAGCTTTTTTAGGTGGTGAGTCAGGGGCTTTTTCACACGCTGAGGCGATATCCCGGACTGGCTCCTTTGTCCATGCTTCCTGCTCTTTTTGCAGTGTATGAATGGAATAGATGTTCTCTTGAAATTAGCTTTAGGGCAACAAGAAGCCTGAAACATATGCAAATAAATGCGATTAATAGAAGAATGAAAGCTTCGGACGGGGCTCCCCCTTAGTTCCGAAGCTTTTTTGCTTTTCGGAGAGAGAATTAAGGTTCCGAGTGTATCTTTTTGCCCATATAACAGAAAAAAGATTTGACAGCAGTCGAAATCTGCTCTATATTTAAACAGTTGTTTTAAATGAATGATTAAAACATATGATTTAAACATTAGATTAAACAGAAACTAAATCATTTATTTTAATCAAATCAAATTTGTGTGGAGTAGAGGGAGAGAATCAATTTATGCTGCAAACTTTCAAGGATTTACTCAAGAAGCCCCAAACGATCGTGGGCATCGTGATGGCGTTGTCGTTCCAGATTATTTTCTGCCTGGTCTGGATGACTGGATATGACGGGGTTAATGAGCGGGTTAAGGATTTCAAAATCGCTTTTGTAAATCAGGATGGGGCATTCGGCCAGTCGCTGGAGAAACAGCTGGAAGGCAAGCTTCCCTTCCGCATTGTGGAGATGGATGGTGTGCAGGCTGCTGATCGTCTGAACCGCCGTGAAGTCCAGATGGTGGTGACTGTACCGGAGCATTTCAGTGCTGAGCTTCAGACACCGGGCAAGAAAGCCGAGCTGAAATACACCATCAATGAATCCAACCCGGTTACGGTAAAGGGCGCCATGCAGAGTGCGGCGAATTCCATTACAGCATCGGTAAATGCAGGAGCCGCTGCCAAGGGAACTCAGGCAGTGCTGGAGCAGCTTAGAATGCCCGCCGAGCAGGCGGGTCAGGCCTCAACGGCGCTAACAAGCCGCGTAGAATCTCAAATCACTTTTACGAACCCCGTAAGCGGTATGAACAATCAGATGGTTCCTATGATGCTCGTGCTGGCCTCCTTTGTAGGGGCCATGATTATGGGCATGAATGTGCAGCAGGGCGTGATGATGATGAAGCCCGGCACTTCCAAATGGAAGCTGTTTGGAGCCCGCCTTTTGCTGAACGTGCTGTCCGCTGTGTTTGTCTCTCTGGTTGGCTCTTCGCTTGTAATGGCCCTTGGCGGTCAGGCCGCTCATGGGTTCCTGAGCTTATGGATGTTCCTTGGTGTGTTCGTGCTGACCTTCATGTTGTTTGCCCAAATGTTCCTGATTGTGTTTGGCATGGCTGGTATGCTCGTGAATGTAACGATGCTGTCGGTACAGCTGGTCAGCTCGGGAGCAATGGTGCCTCGTCAACTTCTCAGCAGCACGTACCAATCCATCGGAGAGTTTCTTCCGGCCTCGTATGCGGTGGAGGGATTGATGAACCTGCAATTTGGCGGGCCGGCTATTGGGCCTGAAGTGCTGGCCCTTCTGGTAATCAGCTTGGTTAGTGTGGGAATCAGCCTGCTGGCAGTTACCCTGAAGCGGGCTCCGAAGCTGGAGCAAAATAAGGAGCTGAGTGCGGAGCCTGCAGTTCCAGCCGTATAAGCTTTCCAGCAAGCCCGAATAGAGTCGTGTCTCCTATATTTGTTAGCCTGTGTTTCTTGGCCGTATTGCCTGGCCAGACGCAGGCTTTCCCTGCATACCGACCTTGCGAAGGAGGTTTCAAAGTCTCATAATAAGATAAGAATGATTCGAGGGGACTTGAAGTGATGAGCCAAGCGGATAACGATATCAAAACAAGAATTCTATTGTCTGCCAGAAAGCTGTTTGCCAAGCAGGGCTTTGAAGGCACAACGGTAAGGCAGATCTGTGAGGATGCGGGAGCGAATGTGGCTCTCGTTTCATATCATTTTGGCGGGAAGGAGAAGGTGTTTGAGGCGATTTTTCAGCACTTCTTCTCTGGTAATATGATATCCGAGTTAGAGGACCAACTGAGCGATCCGGTGGTCGGACTGCGTACGATCATTGAAGAAACCGTGAACTTCAGCTGTGTGTATGACAAGGAACTCAGCTTTATCATTCAGCAGGAGATGACCATGAATTCGTCGCGTAAGGCAATTGTGAACAAGTATTTGAATCCGGTGTGGACCAAGGTCAAGGAGCTGCTTCAGAAAGGGAAAGATCAGGGAATCTTTCACTTTGACTCCCTGAGCTACACGCTGCTGATGGTAATGGGAGTAGCTCTTGCGCATAAGCGGGAGTACAACTATGACGCAATTATCGGCGAATCGGATATGAATCCGCTGGAGATAGCGGATCAGACCGTAGCGTTTATATTTAAAGGATTGGGTGTGCAGATGTCATGAACGAAACAATATCGCTCTTGAAGCGGCACCGTTCTATCCGGAAGTATAAGGACAAGCCGCTTTCCAAAGAGATGGTAGAACAGATTATCAGCGCCGGACAAGCCGCATCCAGCTCAAGCAATGTCCAGGCCTTCAGTGTGATTGCGGTTACGGATACGGAGCGTAAAAGAGTGCTGTCCGAGCTTGCGGGCAACCAAGCCTACATCCGGGAGTGCCCAGTCTTCCTGGTCTGGTGCGCGGACCTGCACCGTTTGAAATATACCGCAGAGAAACATCGTCCGGATCAGCAATCCTATGAGGATGTTACCGAGAATTTCATTATCGCTACCGTAGATACGGCACTGGCCGCACAAAATGCGGCTGTAGCGGCAGAGTCGCTGGGCCTTGGCATTGTATACATCGGCGGGGTCCGCAATAAGATTGCGGAGGTGTCCGAGCTGCTCGGCCTGCCGGATCTGGTCTATCCGGTGTTCGGCATGTGCCTGGGGTATCCCGACCAGGAGCCGGGACTTCGTCCGCGTCTTCCAGTGTCGGCAGTACTCCACTGGGACGGTTATGATGCCGGGAAGACGGCTGAGCAGGTCGGCATATATGATGAGACGATGATCCGCTATCTTCGCGAGCGGACTGGCGGCCAGAAGGACACGGCCTGGTCCGAGCTGATGGCCGAGAAGATGACCCAGCCGCTGCGTCTGCATATGCGGGAGTTCCTCCAGAAGAAGGGCTTTGAACTGAAATAAGCAGGGGAAGCGGTGCCGCCAGGCCCGCTTCTTTCAATTGACAATCTTTTCAAATCCTTCATATAATGAAAGCTGACTTTCAAAACCGCGGATATCGAGGTAAGTATATGAGAAGCCATGAGACGGAAGAGAACATTCCATTTTACAGACAGCTGAAAGAGATGATTGTGGAGGATATTGAGAGTGGAAGGCTGAATCAGGGGGATAAGCTGCCCTCGGAGCGGGACCTCGCAGAGCAGCACAAAGTCAGCCGCATGACGGCAAGACATGCCTTGTCTTTGCTGGAGCGAGAAGGGTTCGTTGAGCGAATTGTAGGGGCGGGAACCTTTGTCTCGAACCGCAAGATTCAGATGGACTTCACCTTCAACAGCTTCTCTAAATCCATGCTTGATCTGGGGATGAAGCCAACCACGGAGACTCTGTTCATGAAGGTGGAGAGAGCCAAACCGTCTGTGGCCAAGATGCTGGATGTCGAAGAGGGCGAGGAGTTATTCTCCTTAAAAAGACTTCGTCTGGCCGACGGCATTCCCGTTGCAATTGAGCTGTCGCAAATTCCCTATCGTTACTGCCGGGGGATTGAGGATTATATGAACGAGAACGTATCCCTGTACAAAGTGCTGGAGGATGTTTATTCCATCAAGCTGCACAAGGCCACGCAGTACACCCGGATTTCCATCAGCGACGAGATGGAGAGCAGACTGCTGAAGATTCAGAATGAAAGCGCCTGCCTGCTGCTGGAGACCGTAGCCTATGATACAGAAGGCCGGAGCATTGAGTTCTCCCAGTCCATCACAAGAGGCGATATCGTGAGTTTTTACACAGAATTGACACTGTAAGTCCTTATTCGAAAAATTGGTATATACCAATCGTCTAAAAAGTATTGACTTTTTAGGGAGACAGGTACTATACTAAGTTCATAAATGGTATATACCAATCAATATGGTATATACCATTAAAGCGATTACATGTAATCTTTATGAATGGATTGATATTTAAAGGAGGCAGCTGGGATGTTTAACTTTAGCGAAGAGAATTTCTTGAAGGTCACCCAAGGGGCGGTCGGGCTTAGAGGTCAAATTGAGCAGATTGTGGATGAGGTATCGAAGAAGGGATATAAAAACATCTTTCTGATTGGATCAGGCGGCTCGATTGCCATCATGTATCCGTTCGAATATATGATCAAGACGACATCTACGATTCCTGTTTTTGCCGAGATTGCCGCGGAGTTCGTCCTGTATGACCACAAGCAGTTCGGACCGGATTCCATCGTAATTCTATCCTCATTGTCAGGTACGACGAAGGAGACGGTGGCCGCCGCCAAGTTCTGCAAAGAGAAGGGCGCCACAACCATTGGTCTTGTTGGGGAGCTGGGCACGCCGCTGGCGGATCTGTCCGATTACAAGCTCGTTAACTATTCGGAAAATGATACCGCTTCCGATTCCATCTATCTTCAGCTCTATCTGTTAGTGTTTGCTCTGATGCATAAGAATGGGGACTTCCCTCAGTACCCGCAGTTCGCGGATCAGCTTCAGACCATGCCAAGAGTGCTGCTTGATGTGAAGGCGGCTACAGAGAAGAAGGCAGAGGCTTTCGCAGAGCAGTATAAAGACGAGAAGTATCATATGCTTGTTGGTTCCGGCAGCGTATATGGAGAGACTTATTCCTATGCCATGTGTGTGCTGGAGGAAATGCAGTGGATCCACACCAAGTCGATCCATGCGGCTGAATTCTTCCACGGCACGCTTGAACTGGTGGAGAAGGATACCAGCATCATTCTGATGACAGGTGAAGATGAGAGCCGTCCGCTGATGGACCGGGTGAAGCGGTTTGCGGAGAAATATACGGAGAAGCTTTCAATATTTGATACCAAAGACTATGAGCTTAAGGGGATCGGGGAGGAATTCCGCCAATACTTGTCGCCGCTCATTATTGCTTCCTTGTTCGAAAGAGTGAGTGTCCAGCTGGAAGCCAAGCGCAATCATCCGCTGAGCACCAGAAGATACTATCGTACTGTGGAATATTAAGATCAATTCGTAAATAACGAACTGCACACTCCAAGGGGAACAGCGGGAGTATCCGTCCTTATCGGCAGCATGACGGTCCACCCCCTGTTCCCGGATGGAGGTAGAAAGAAAGAGGTAGACAGAAAGGGGAATGGACATGCGGGTGATCGGATTTGGAGATAACGTGGTAGATCAGTATCTGCATACCAAAACGTTATATCCCGGAGGCAATGCGGTGAACTTTGCCGTTTATGCCAAACAGCTCGGAATTGACTCGGCTTATCTGGGTGTCTTCGGAAGAGACACCGCGGCGAAAGTAATCCAGGATGCTCTACGCGATTTGGAAATCGACACTTCGGCTTGTATCAGCCGGGAAGGGGTTAGCGGGTATTGCCAGGTGAATTTGAAGGATGGGGACCGGGTCTTCGTGGACTGGAATGAAGGAGGCATATCCACCGAGCAGCCGATTGAGCTGGATGGGCATTTTCTCAGTTATTTGAGCCAGTTCAAACTTATTCACTCCAGCTGCTTCTCCCGGCTTGAATCCGAGCTTCCGAAGCTGCGGGATCTGGATGCCGTTGTATCTTTTGACTTCTCGGATGAAGATCAGTTTCATTCAGATGAATACTTGAGCCGGGTTTGTCCACATATTGACTTCGCTCTGTTGTCCTGCAGCGGCCTAAGTACCGAGCAGATTGAGGATATGCTTAAGAAAGTAACTGGATTTGGAGCCAGAGCCGCACTGGTGACACGAGGATCGAAGGGCTCCCTATTCTATGATGGCAGCCGCTTCTATGAAGGCGGCGTTGATTATGTGGTACCCGTGGATACGATGGGAGCCGGAGACGCTTTTGTAACCGCTTTCCTGGTTCATCTGGCAGCTAACGGTTGGACACGCGCCAGTTTTCCGGGAGAAAAAGTGATTCGTGAAGGCCTGCGCAAGGCTTCGAAATTTGCCGCTCAGACCTGTCTGGTCCAAGGTTCCTTCGGATATGGGCAATCTTATCAATAAACGAATTTATACCGGCCAAAAGGGGCGCATATGATGGACAATTCCAAGACGAGAAGGCTCGCTTTCAATAAAAATGCGGTTGTATATTTAGCAATTCTGATTGTATTTATCATCGTAGGCTTGTTTGCGCCGAAGGGTGCGGAAACTTACGGAGCCTGGACTCTGATTCCTCCGGTTCTGATGTTCTTATTCGTGCTTACAACGCGGAAGATTCTTGAGGGATTTCTCTGGGGCAGCATCATGGCTGTGTTTATGAAATATAAAGCACAGACGCTGACCGTCTATAATGACAAGCTGGTTGACCAGCTAAAGGACCCTGATAATCTGTCGCTGATTATTATATTTCTGCTGTTCGGATGTCTGATCGCGATCTTTGAGCGAAGCGGTGTTGCCGCGGCATTTGGCGAGTGGGCCTCGAAGAAGGCTAAAGGCAGCAAGATGGGCCTGTTTATTACGTATTTGATGACTCTTGTTCTTTCTATCGATGATTATTTAAGCGCTCTCACCGTGGGCACCTGTATGACCCCGGTTAACGACAAGTTCAAGACGCCGCGTGAAATGAACGCGTTGGTGCTGAGAACAACAGCCGTACCACCCTGCGCGCTGCATCCGATTGGCTCCTGGTCGATCTTCGTGGCAGGTCTGCTCGTAGCCAACAAGTTTGCCGCGCCGGACCAGGGCATGGCTGAGTATATGAAGATCGTACCGTTCCTGTTCTATCCGATCTTGATCATCATCCTTACGCTGCTGGTGATCATTGGTGTTATTCCGAAATTTGGACCTATGAAGAAGGCTTATGAGCGTGTTGCGGCAGGCGGATCTGTATCCCCTGAGGCAGCAGGAGAAACCGACAGCTCTGTGGAGGCGGCAGATGCCGAAGGGAGTCCTGAGGCTCCCGCAGCCGGGAAGAAGCCGGCAAGAATCATTAACTTCTTCATTCCGATCATTGTGCTGATTGCTTCCACGATTTATTTCGACATGAATATTCAGCTGGGACTTATTACAACAGTCGTGGTTACCGCCATTGTGTTCATCGCCCAAGGTATCTTCAATGCCGAGGAGTATATCGATACGATGATGGTGGGCATGAAGGATATGCTCATGCTTATTATCCTGCTGGTTATTTCATTCGTCGTGAGCAGCTCCGTAGATGAGATTGGTTTCACCAAATACATTGTAGGCATGACGGGAACGATGGTATCAGCACATCTGCTGCCATTTATTATCTTTGCCGTGTTCGCAGTGACCGAATTCCTCGTCTCTCTGAACTGGGCGCTGTACATTATGGCGATCCCGATTATCATTCCGCTGTGTACGGCAACCGGTGCAAACGTATATCTGACGCTGGGCGCTCTGATCTCAGCTGGGATCTGGGGCAGTAACGCGTGCTTCTATTCGGATGCGGGAATTGTCGTTTCGGCTTCAGGTAAGATTGATCTGTACAAGCACGGCATGTCTACGCTGCCGTATGCGATTATCGCGATGGTCTTGTCTGCCGCCGCATTCCTGGTGGCTGGGTTCATATTCTAAATAGGAGCTGACACGGTTATGGAAACTTCAACTTATGCGGATTTTGTTCTAATCTCGAATCATATATTCACCGGTGAAGATGACGCGGTTATTCCAGGATTTGTGGCGGTGAAGAAAGGGCTTGTCACAGCAGTGGGACGGAAGGAAGATCAGGGAGCCTGGGTCGGCCCGGACACGGTCGTCAGGGATTTCGGGGACGGCCTGATTACGGCCGGATTCCATGATAATCATACGTTCTTCACCGGCAGTGTGTTAACTACGCTTGGTGTTGACTTGTCTGCCTGCGGTTCTGTTCAGGAAGCGCTGGACATGCTTGAGCAGGAATCCGGGCGTCACGAGGCGGGTGCGGATTTGTACGGCCATGGCTGGGACGCCTCAGACTGGGAGCAGCAGCCGGCTTCCGAGATTCTGGATGAGCGGTATCCAGACCGTGCCGTTATGCTGTTCAACGCAGACCGGGATTACTGCTGGATGAATACACGGGCGATGGAGAAGTACCACTTCTCGCCGGAAGCATGCAATCCGGAGGCTGTGGCGGAGCTGCTTCAGGAGCTGGTTCGCCGCAAGGACTTCATCAAAGGCAAGTTCACTGAATTCAGCCGTGAGCTGGCCAGCCGGGGAATTACCTCAATCCGGGACATCGCCTTTGATGATTATCTGGGCATGCTGGATGTGCTTGAGGAGCTGAAGGCTGAGGGAAATCTAAAGCTGCGGGTTCATTTCTCCTCCCAGCCGAACGCGCGGCCTGTTGATTTTGACTTTGGCGAAACAGCGTCCCGGAAATATCAAGGGGATTTCATCCGGTTCGAGGGATATAAGCTGATGACTGACGGAATTATTGCGGCGTTCACCGGAGACCTGCTTGAGCCATACACGAACCGTCCGGATACGACCAATCTGAAGCCGGTTGATTACGGAAAAATCCATGATGCTGCACTGGAGGCGGACCGCCGCGGTTTCAAGGTATGCATTCATGCAGAAGGGGATGCCGCCGTGCGTAAAGCGGTGTCGATTCTGGAGGCATGCAGGCAGCAGTCCGGCCGGAAGTTCCGACACTCCATCGCCAATCTGGAGCTCAGCCATCCGGATGACTTGAAGCGAATGGCCGAGCAGGACATCATAGCGGAAGTCTACTCGCAAATCCTGCTGATGAACGATTCTCATGACAGCTCTTATATGAGAGAGTTTGCGGGGGAGGACCGGGAAGGACTGTTCTACAATTACGGATCGATGCAGCGGGCAGGTGTCCGGGTAACGATGGGCACTGATCTGCCGCTGATGTATCCGAACATTCCTGATTCGCTGTATGCGGTATCTGCCCGGTTGTTCCCGGATGGTTCGCCTGACGGCGGATGGTTCAAGGAGAACGGCATGCCTGTGATTGACGTGCTGAAGGCCTGGACACTCCATGCTGCTTATCATCATGGCCTGGAAGATAAAGCGGGCAGTCTTGCGGCGGGCAAATATGCTGACATTGCTGTGCTTGATCGAAATCCGCTGGAAGTACCCGAAGAGGACCTGCGGGGGCTTAAGGTGATTTTTACAATGATGAATGGGGAAATCGTGTTTGAGGCTTGAGTGAGCGGGCTGGCCTCATCAATATAAGCCCGGCTTCAGTACCGGAATATCCGGTTGAGGCCGGGTTTTGTTATGGGGCACCTATAACGCGGGGCCTTCGGGGATGTTGCCGCTCTTATGACAGAACTGTAATCCACCGGATAGGAAGTGCAGCTTCTTCTATGGTATAATCTTTATTATCTCCATAAGGGTTATGGACAGAAGGAGTCTGCCATGAATAAGATGACATCAAATAAGAAGCAAATTCTCAATAAAATATACCGGGCTTTCAAGCTGAATTTCCTTAAGCTGCTCCGTACACCCGGCGGCGTCAAAAAAGTATCTCTCGGATTTTCGATTGGATTCGCTTTGGAGATGATTGTTATCTCTTCCGCTTGTTTGGTGTATCTGATTTTTTACCCTGTAGTTAAGCTTGCAGGCGGCTCGGTCCCGGCTGCGATTATCGGTAATGTAATCGGGAAGCTGACGTTTCTTCCCATTCTGCTGATGCCCTTTGCACGGAAGCTTGGCTCCTGGGTGTATCCGATTCATGGGCCGCGGCACAATAAAGGTATCATCCATGAGGCTTCACTGGTGGATATTTTCAAGGGGGATTTCACGGCTGTAAGGGATATTCTGCACGGGGGGCTTCATATTCTGATCGGTATGAGCATTTTCGGGGCGGTGCTTGGGGTTATCTCCTATTATGTGATTCAATTCTTGTATAACAAGACAGCCCAGCGCCGGCTGGAGAAACGGCGGAGCAGAATACTGTTATATGAACAAATGGGATCGTGAGCGAGGACTCCGATCCTTTTTTTGTCTGTCCTTTTTTGTCGTTGGAACATAATGTAAATTCGAATTCATTCGCGCTATAATAGGGGGGACTTTATCCTGGGCAGCTTTTAATCCCGAGGGTTCTATCGACCTTTCGCACAGGGAGGAAAATGATGAATTTATTAAAAATCAGCCTCGTGCTTCTGTTCATCACATTGCCGCTGTTTGGGTGCAGTGATAGTCCAAGTGCTGCATCTATCTCTATACCGGAGAAGGACCAGGCTTATTTGGCGGATTGGGGTTATGCGGTTAAGGATCGGCTCGGAAGCGACTATAAGTATAAACTGTCCCGGAAGCAGTTGGCTCAGCTGCCGCAGATGATGATTTGGGGGCTGCAACAGGCGGACCCCGCAGAGTATGTCGGTAACGAAGTCACCATCAGGCGATACATCGTAAGCAGCCCGGAACAGGAGTATAAGTTTCGACTCAAGTCTGGGGAGATGTTGACAGCGGCTCTGTTAATTGTCCGGGATAAGATCGTTGGAGGATACATCGCAGCAGGAAGCCAGGGTGAATCGGATAAACCTGTTGGAGATGCACTCTATAGCCTAGATGGCCGGACCGTAGAAGAGGTAACTGGGCAGGATTTCTCCGGGTGGCGTGAAAGCTGGCTGACAAAATACAGCGGGGGTGATTAAGGATGAGCATTTATGAAGCGGATGCGTATGTGAGGAGTGTCAAACTGCTTAGGGACCGGATTCCCAGCACCCGGGAATATCCGTTCAATGTGGGGGCTGTCCGGACGTTGAGCAGCTTGGAGCTTCATCCTAAAGTGACATATATTGTGGGGGAAAACGGAATGGGCAAATCCACCTTGATGGAGGCGGTGGCGGTAGCCTGTGGATTCAATCCCGAGGGGGGAACAAAGAACTTTAACTTCACTACCCAGGCCACCCATTCCCCGCTGCATGAATATATCCGTCTCGTACGTGGGAGGAATAAGCCGAAGGACGGGTTCTTTTTCCGTGCGGAGAGCTATTACAACCTGGCGACGAACATGGATGAGCTGGACAGAGAAGAAGGTAATAGTCCGCCCATCCGGGATTCCTATGGAGGGAAGTCCCTGCATGAGCAGTCCCATGGGGAATCGTTTTTTTCCGCCTTCACCCACCGTTTTGGGGGACGCGGGCTATATATTCTGGACGAGCCTGAAGCTGCGCTGTCCCCGCTGCGGCAGATGGCCATGCTGGCACGGATTCATGAACTGGTACAGAACCATTCCCAGTTTATTATTTCCACGCATTCTCCAATTCTGATGGCCTATCCGGACTCCATCATTTATAACCTGACGGCGGAAGGAATGGAAGTCCGGGCCCTGGAGGAGACGGATCATTATGTTATCATGAAGGAATTTCTGAACAATAAGGACAAAATGATGCGGGAGCTGTTTGACTGATCAGGTCTGGTTCAATTTGCTGAAGGTGGATGAAATGAATTTAACTTCCCTATAATTGGGGTTAGGCCCCGTCAACAGATCTCCCCCTGTGTTCTTCAGATGTTTATCGAAGAAATCCAGAACATAACGGTTCACAATCTCGATGGACCGCTCGCCGTCGATGCTTCCTGTAATCCCTAGCAGCCGCGTAATCAACGGGGAGAACAGCTGCTGATCCATAAAATTGTTGTGCTTGGTGCCCTGCACATAGACCACTTCGCCTCCCTGCCGAACGACATGCTGATAATGTTTGAACATCGCCTTCATATTGTCCACATCCCGCTTGTACTGCCCAGGGGTTGTATCCAGTTCCTTTAGCTCCTGATCGGAGAAATATTGCTTGTCGATCACCCTTTTGTACATGTTGAAGCCCTGATCCGACATCATAAACATAAACGGCTTGTTGAAACCATGTTTGTTCCGGTAATTGAATAGCGAACCATCGAGATCCATTCCCGCCTTGATACGGGGGTCATAGGCAGCATCATAGGAGGCTGCTCCTCCAAGAGAATGTCCGAATACCCCCATATGATTCAGATCGATTTTTCCCTTGAAAATGCTTGGTACGGTGCCTTTATTCATCTTCTCTAGTTGATCCAGCGTAAAAAGAATGTCCTTGGTCCATTCTCCTCCCAGCTTGTCCCTATAAGTGTCCGAAGTATCCAGCATATCCTGCGAAGTGTCCGTATATGTTGTTCTTCCATCCGGAAATACGGTTGCCGCCGTACTATAGGTATGGTCGATGGATGCGACGATATACCCGTGGCTGGCCAGGTTCTCGGCATATGAAGTCTGGTACACCCGGGATGAGCTGAAGCCGTGATTTAGAATAACGAGCGGGTAGGTGCTGTTAATCTTTGCGATGGCCGCATCCTTGTAAGAATTTGAAGGAATATAATTCAGGTGATTAAATAAAAAAGCTGGCATGCCGATGCTCTGCGCAACGGCCTTGATCATTTTGGACCCGCTGGATATGAAAGGCGCTGGGTCACCAGAGACTGCTTCGGCCGGGTACCACAGCTGGACCATCAGCTCTCTTTTTCGGTTTGGATTTCTGTCGGCCGCAAAAATTTCCTGCCTGGATTTATCAATCAGATGGAGCGTCTGTGTGCCGACACTTAGCTGCCCGGTCGGCTCGGGAAGCTGGAAGAAAGGGAACAGCACCATTAAACCACCGGATATAAAGAGAACGGCGGCTAAAATGCTGCTGATTAATGCCGTATGAACAGGCCGCCTCTTTTTAAGAGGGGGCTTTTTATAGTATTGGTATAAGGACAAGGCCGAGAAGAGCAGAACGATGAAATATAGGGGAAGCAAAGGCCAACGATAGCCTTCGGTAAGAAGATGGACTGCAAGTATGGCCAATGATACCCAGCCCGAAAGAGCTTTGATGGATAGCCTTGTTTTGCCAAAGAAGTAGATTATGATGGAAGAAGCGGTACACAGCAAGAGAATCATCTCAAATAATCTCATATTTGCGCCTCCTAGATCAGGTATATCTTATTAGATATCCCGTATTATTCGGCACTTTTTTAAACTGGATATAAACGGAATCTTACACTGTGTATAAATCGGAGATGGCCAGGACTGAAAAGAAGCCGAATAAGTTGAACTATTGAATTACAAGTGTGACAGCCGTGCGAAATGTTCTTCCGATCATAAAGACGAACACTCCGCTCTCCAGAATCATTTCACACGCTTGCCTACTGGTAATTCTCAGGTTCAACTTAAATGGGAATGTGAATACCGGCTTCTATGTAATGTCCAGACAACGTTGATGAAGTTGCCACAGCGAATACGGGAAGTGCTATCCGTAAAACCGGCGGGTGTTCTCATACAGCAGCAGCTCTGCTTCTTCCGCAGTCAGTCCATGGATAGCTCCGTAGGCAGCAGCAACATCCCGGGTCATAGCTGGGTCGGTGATCCGCCCTTGGAACGGTCCCTCGAACGGCCACGGCCCGTCGGTCTCAGCCATCACGAGATGGCGGGGATAGACCCTGGCTAGCTCATTAATCTCCTTCTCATACAGGAGATCGGGGGTGAACGAGATGTAATAGCCTGCGTCCGCCATACGTTTGACGGTATGGGAAGCGCCCTTGAACCAGTGGAAATGCGCTTTGCTGATGCCATGCTTCTCCAGAAGATCGCAGACGAGGTCGGCGTCTTCATATACCGCATGGAGCACTACCGGCTTCCCATGCCGGGCGGCAAAAGCAAGCAGGCTGTCCAGCAGCCGGATGTACGGCTCAAGCTCGAAGGTCTCCCCGCGTTCCAACGCCTCCAGGCGGGAATAGTAGGGGAGGCCGATTTCGCCGACAGCGGTCATGTCGCCTGCGCGTTCTTCCATCCAGGCCAGCAGCTTGCGGATGTCGTCTTCGGCAGGAACCGGCTGCTCGGGATGATGGCCGTACGCAGGGCGGACTACGCCTGGATACTGCCTCGCAAGGGCCTCGTTCTCCCGGCACGATTCCAGGTGCATGGATACCGCGATGACGGATTCAACACCGCTCGTCGCAAGCTCGCTGAGCAGTCTCTTCTGGTCGGGCTCTTCATATATATCCAGGTGAATATGGGCATCGATTAAAGCCTGCATCATCCTACGCTCCCTTCACGCATCTTGCGCTGCTCTTCCCGCATGTAGCCGGTCAGTTCCCGCTTGAGCCGGTTGAAGGCCGGGTCCTCGATCAGCTCCTCCCGGCGCGGCCGGGGGAAGGGAACCTTCACCGAATGCAGGACGGAGGCCGGCCGGCTGGAGAACAAATATACCGTATCGGACAGCAGAAGAGCCTCTTCAATGTTATGGGTGATGAACAGGACGGAGCGTTTGTTCTCCTCCCACATATCCAGCAGCCAGTGCTGCATATCGCTGCGGGTCAAGGCATCCAGTGCACTGAATGGTTCATCCAGGCACATTACTTCCTGGCGGCTGAGCAGTCCCCGCAGGAAGGAGGCCCGCTGCTGCATGCCGCCGGACAGCTTGTGCGGGTAAGCCTGCTCAAAGCCACCGAGGCCGGCCCGGACGAGCCACTTCTTCGCTTCCTGGCGGGCTTCCTTCAGCGGTACGCCGGCGACTTCAAGCGCAAGAATCACATTGTCCTCGATCGTCCGCCACGGGAAGAGCGCAGGCTGCTGCGGCACATAGCTGATATGCCCTTTGCTTCCGGTAACATCGGTCCCTTGCAGCAGAATTTGCCCTTGGTCGGGCTTCTCAAGGCCTCCGACAATATGGAATAAGGTGCTCTTGCCGCTGCCGGAAGGCCCCACGATAGATACAAACTCACCCGGAGCCACGGACAGCGAGACATCTTGGAGAACGGGGAGCTGTTGTTTGCGTTCCCGGAAGCTTTTGTAGATGCCCCGGATTTCCAGCGCGGGAGTGTCTGGCCTTCCTTCTTGGATTGTGACATCGCTCATCTTCATAACTCCTTATTTATTGGTTTGTTCGGGCTTGTAACGGATCAGCCATTTCTCCAGCAGAACAATCAGCGTGAACATCAGGAGACTCAGCAGGACAATAATCATAATGGCCACAAAGATCCGGTCTGTCCTGAAGGATGACTTCTGCATCATCAGATACTGGCCAATGCCTGTGCCGCTCCCAATCCATTCAGCAATAATCGCTCCCATGACACTATAAGTGGAAGCAATCTTAATCCCGGACAAGATGGAGGGAAGCGCGTAGGGCAGTTCCAGCTTGCGGAAAATCTGTCCCCGGCTTGCGCCAATCATACGCATGTAATTCAGCATAATATGGTCGGTTCTGGACAGGCCGTCTATGGCGGCCACCGCCACCGGGAAGAAGCAGACCAGGGTGATGATAATCAGCTTCGGGGTGAGGCCGAAGCCGAACCATACAACAAGCAGCGGAGCCAGCGCGATGGTCGGAATGTTTTGGCTGAGAATAATTAGTGGGTAGAAGGCTGATTTCAATAACGGAATAAAATGAAGGGCAAAAGCAAGAATCAGACCAACCGCCACGCCAATGACCAGCCCTAGAACCGTCAGCTGGAGTGTGGACATCGTCTTCACCCACAGATTCTCTGGATTCACGGCTGCTTCTCTGGCGATGTCGGAAGGAGCCGGGAGCAGCCATTTGTCAATGCCAAGCGTGGAAACCGCCGCCTGCCAGACGATGATAAACAAGATGACCGCCACAAGGGGCGGCCATACAGTTCTAAACCATGCTCTCACGGACGGTATTTCTCCGTCAGCTTATCCATACTCGCTCCTTCCGGCGTGTATAGAATCTTGATCTGGGAAATAATGCTTGGGCTGCCGAACTCGATAACAGCCTCATTCATTTTCTTAACGATATCCAGCAGCTCGTCAAGCTCCCCTTCCATCGTCGTCTCCAAGGCGTTAACCTGATGCTTCACACCGGAGGCTTGAATGACTTCAATTGCCCGGTCCACATAGGGGATCACGTCTTCACCGCCTGGAGTCTTGGGAATAATCTGAACACTGAGCAGCGTATTTGCCATTGTAATCTTCCTTCCTGGTTATTTATTTGGCTGCGGGCAGATAATCGTTCGTATAGGCCTTGTTTACCTCAAGCGGCTTGTCGAGCAGCTTGTGCTCATACATCCAGTCGGAATAGTTCTTCCAGACAGATTCCTTCTGCTCTCCCCAGCGCGGCGCATCATCCTTATAGCGGGGGCTGAGCCATTTCTGGCTGGCCATGACCAGCTTCTCATCCAAGTCCGGCGCGGCCTTCAGCAGAATCTTGGCAGCTTCCTCCGGGTGGTCAATCGCATATTGATATCCTTTTGAAGTGGCGCTCATGAACGCCTTAACCATTTCCGGATCACCCGAGATCACTTTCTCACTGGAGGCAATCACCGGAGTGTAGTAATCGAGCTTCTCGGAGTAGTCCTTAACATACAGCATGTCGAGCGGTTCCCCGCGAAGCTGGGCTTCAATTCCGGTCCAGGCGTAATAAATCCAGGCGAAGTCGATATCCCGCTTCACGGCGGTGAAATAGTCAGCATCCCCCATGTTGATGTTGGTTACTTTGCTGACGTCGGCACCTTGAAGCTCCATTATGGACTTCATTACGGCTTGTTCTACTGGTGAACCCCAGCCGCCGTATTTCTTGCCTTCAAAATCCTTCGGAGACTTGATCTTGCGGTCAACGGGTGCCGCAAAGCCGGACGTATTGTGCTGAATCACAGCCGCCAGGGAGACCAGAGGCACATTTTGCGTTCGGGCCTGGGTAATGCTCTCCTGATAGCTGACACCGAACTCCGCCGCGCCAGAAGCAACCATATTATCCGCAGAGCCGCTTCCCGGCTGAATAATGTCCACATTTAGTCCAGCATCCTTATAGTAACCGAGCTCTTTGGCAACATAGAGCCCTGTATGGTTCGTATTGGGGGTCCAGTCCAGAACCACCTTGATGTTTTTCAGCTTGGCCGGTTCGGTGGGTGTTGCGGTCTTACCGGTGCTGGTGTCCGCATTATCCGTTTGTTTCGAAGCTCCGCAGCCTGCCGCGGTCATCACGATCAGACAGATCAGCAGGAGCAGGCCCCAGGTTTTCTTGTTCAATTGAATCTCTCCTTACCTCAATTTGAATCCCGACTTATTCTCCAACAGCCTAATTAATAACATGAATCTGCATACAGAATTAGAGCGGGGAAGCCGCGTCTAATTCCACATAAATAAAGACAAGGCGCCCTGGACAGGACGCCTTGTATGCGTATGAAAGAATGGGTAACCATACTTTTCTCGTTCCTACGCTGGCATTATCCAGATCAGGTATACGGGTTAGTATCTTTGGGATACACTCTCAGCCGGCCGAATTCCAGCTCCCCGGGTCTATGAAGTTAAGCGGGTGGTACTGCTAGGAGTATTATAGTCCCACCCCCGCGATCTTGTAAAGGAAGGAAGACGGTTCAGCGGGCTGGGAACAGGGTACACTAACGTTGTGTGGTGTATGGATGAAGCTTCCATAGTTATGCCATGTCTTTAATTTACTAAAGAAAGGGAGCAGACAATCGTGGATCGTCAGCAGTTGGAATCGAAGATCGAACAGGCATTACAGGCTAACAAATTTGGTTCACTGGCAACCGTTGAGAACGGTGGCCCCAAGGTTCGTTATATGGCCATCTACCATGAGGGACTCAGCATATATTTGGCTACTGACCGAAAGACACACAAGGTGGAGGAGCTTAAGAATAACCCGAAGGCGGCCCTCCTGTTAGGCTATGAGCAGGGAGGAACGGGGGACGTGGTGGAGATTGAAGGGGAGGCATCGGTAAGTGATGCTCAGGACTTAAAGTCAAAGGTATGGAGGGACGACTTCAAGCCTTATCTTAGCGGACCTGATGATCCTGATTATGTGGTGATTAAGCTTACTCCATCCAGGATTGAATTTGCAGCCAAGGGTTCGGACAGACAGGTATGGACAGCGGACAAGTAATACACATAAGATCCATCAAGCCCGGGACAATCTCCGGGCTTTTCTTATGTTCTAGCACTGATGCACTAGCCTTGAAAAAGGAGGACTCCGTTCTTAGATTACCTACGAAAAATAGTTGTCAAGACCTAGGTATTATGTCCTGTGCGTGATATAATGAACTCGACATAATTCGGCAAAAAGTGCCAAGGGGGATTCTTATGATCTGTAGCAGCTGCAGCGTTCAGGGGCCAATTGAGGATAAGGGAGTCATTTCACTGCGCCCGGCATCAGCCGAGCTCGTTTCGTTGTTAAGACAAGACGGGTTCACCCCGATCTGTGATCCGGATGCCTGCCGGGTGTCATACTGCTCAAGAGCCGAACTGCTTCAGCTGCTTCAGTCTGTACGCCGGTCTGCGCTGGCGGACAAGACAGAAGTTTACGTGAACATTGAAGGTTCTAGTAAGCAGAGTGACCGTTGGGTATGGGCATCCTTGCCTCAAATGGAGGCTCGCTTCAAACATAATGATGTCGTTGATATTATTGTCGGTAAGCGATTCACCAGTCATATGCAGCCCATCGTAAGTGCTGCGGAAGAGGTGATTGGCTTTGAATTTCTCCTACGTCCTTCGCAAATCCAGTATCCATTCAATCCGTTCGAGCTGTTCGAGATTGCGCGGGAGGCTGGTCTTCATTCCTTTCTTGACCGGGCCGCCCGTATCTCAGCCATTGAGCTGAGCGCGCAGTATCTTCCCCACGGCTTAAAAAGATTCATCAATTTTCTTCCGTCCTCCATCTATAATCCAAAATACTGTCTTACCCATACCTTTGCAGCAATCGAGAGGCTCTTGCTGAATCCAGCTGACTTTGTGTTTGAAGTAGTGGAGACAGAGCAGATTCATAATATGACGAACCTGCTGGACATTTTCACCGAATATAGGAGAAACGGGATTTCGGTAGCTCTGGACGATGTAGGGTCCGGTTATTCCACACTGGAAGAAATGACCCGCCTTAAACCGGATTACGTTAAGATTGACCGGGGGCTGGTCAATGGCTGCAGCCAAGATCGCCGCAAACAGCAGGAGATCCTGAACATCATTGAGAGGGCCCGGGATTTTGGCGGTCAGGTGCTTGCTGAAGGAATTGAAGAACGTGAAGATTTTGAGTTCTGCTGTACTTATGGCGCCTCGCTCGCCCAGGGATATCTGTTCGGCAGACCGATGCCGCAGCCCCCGCAGAAGCTGATGCCCAGCTCTGCCTAATCAACGGAGATTCCAGCCGTATGGATAGGATAATCGCACTTCGCTGAAGGGCTCTGAAGAGGAGCCTTTTTATTTCCAGTTTTACCATAAGGTGCGGGTGATTATTTGCTTTTTGCTGGAAAAAGGATTATAATTAGGTTAAGTTAAGTCTTGAAGCGATATTCTCATATTGAAAAGAGTGTCACTTGCTACGGTTGGAACTTTTTTCAATGTGTGAATTTTTTTTTACGGAAAAAAGGAGCATATTAATTTTTTTCTACTTTTAGGGAGGCTACCCCAAATGGAAACAGGTACAGTTAAATGGTTTAATGCTGAGAAAGGCTTTGGCTTCATCGAAGTTGAAGGCGGCAACGATGTATTCGTGCATTTCAGCGCTATTACTGGCGAAGGCTTCAAGACGCTTGACGAAGGACAGCGCGTACAATTCAACGTTGTACAAGGCAACCGTGGACCGCAAGCTGAAAACGTTGTAAAACTGTAACGCAAACCATACTGCCCTTAACGTGTGCGTTGAGGGCAGTTTTTTCTTTTTTTCTTGAGAGGTAGGAAGGAATAAAAGGAGGATAATCATGAATTATCGGAAGAAAACGTTAGAAGAAATTCCTGAGGAGATCACGCCGATTTGGTCCTGTACCAATGATAGTTGCAACGGATGGATGAGGGATAATTTTGCGTTTGACTATACTCCTGCTTGCCCTCTATGTTCGTCTGAGATGGAGAAGAGCACTAAGATGCTTCCCCAACTCGTAAACAACAATGCTGATATGAAATCCCTCAAGAAGGGTGTTCAGATCGATCAATAGGTTATCGTGTGAACACAGCAAGGGGCCGTCAAGAGACGGCCCCTGTTTTTGTGGAGTCCGGTTTGTGTTCAAACGCTTCGAGAGCGAACGTTGCTCCATCGCAGACATGAACGAGACCTGTCAAGCAGTTGGTTTTGGATTTCTTGAAAACATTCCGCAGAGCCACCTCGTCCGCGTATTTTAATGTTGTCTCTGTAACTACAGGTTAACTGCGCTGGAACAGCTCAATCCATTCTCGTTCAGGTCCATAAATAAAGAAGTAACGGTGTCCGTTGGGTAGAGTTGTTATTTCTGTATCAATAAATTCAACACCGTCGATCGCCTGAATTCTCCGAAACTCCTCTTCAATATCAGACACAGTGATTGCAAAATGGTGCACGGTTGCCTCCGAAGGCAACTTGTCGCTATAGCCCTGGATAAGCTCAATTTCGGTCTCCTCACTTCCTCCATAGCCGAGGAAAGCAAGTTTAAATACCCCGTTCGTATGGAGTAAAGTGCCCTTTAGCTCCAGCCCCAGCACACTCGTATAGAAACGGGTGGAAGTCTCAATATCCCGCACCACGATTCCAACGTGATCAATTCTCCGTTGTCTCATATGTATCCTCCTCCTTGAGCCTATAAATTAATAACGATTATGAGAGCGTGAAAGCTTACCTGTCAAGTAGGGATAATCAGATAAGTTTTCCGGTAACCTCTATATACTAGGAGGCGGCTTCTTTTGCCCTGATTTGTTTGTTGTTGGGTGGGGGATTTCGCTAGAGCCGCGGAGAGGCGAACGACCCGCGGCCAAGCGCTAGCGTTCGCCTTTGGTTTTGGGTTTCATCCGCTGGAACTAATTCGAGAAATCGGAAACCAACAGCGATGGAAGTGGGCGTTCGTCCTCGGAGCCTTTTCGAACACAAACAAAACTCATAAACACAGAGCAAGGGGCTATCCATTTAAGGATAACCCCTTGTTTGTATCTATCCGTTACTCCACAGGGATTCGATCCTTGAGGAGGGTCTGATAATGTTTCCACATGAACAAGCGCCAGCGCGTAATCATTCCATAAGCAAGAAGGAAGAAAAGCGCGCCTGTCTGCGGCACCGAGACGTATTGTTCAATAAATTCGTGAAGAAGCATACGGACCGCCAGCAGGCCGAGCAGGACAACGATGAAGCTCCGCGAACGCTGGGCGTACACTTGATCCTCAATAACCTCAAATTTGGTGCTGCGGATGAGTGGGTAAGAGAACAGCAGCCAGCCGACAGCAAATGCCGCAATCCCCCACAGCCAAGGAATCCGGACGGCCGGTACAATGAACATGAAGAAACCGGTGGTCATGCCAACCGGAGGCATGATGATCTTCTTAACTGTAACCGGCCGCTTACTGGCCTTAAGCCGGATGAATATAGTTAACAGGGCCATGATTAAAGTGCCCACTGTAGCAGCAATTTGTAAGTATGAAGGACTGAGTTGCATAAATTCAGGCCCCTTTCTCTTTTGGCAAGCTCATGTCTTTATATTATATCACAATCCTATGCTGGGATTGAACTATAAGGAGCCCGGATCATTTCTGATTACTGAGGTTGAGCGGCTTCCGACAGGCCAATCCGCTCATCTGTAGAGGCTTGACTGGCAGGAACTTATGAGGAAAGGGCAATTTTCGGGTATATACATTAAGCGGGCAGAAACAAAGACCAGTCCGCCCTAAAGATCAGCTGCACAGCGGAAGGCGGGCAGCATTTGCGTTTTACTGTAAAAAATAACCTTCTTATATTACAATCACAGAAGGACCTCATGACCAACGCAGGGAAAGCCCGGGGCGGACCAACTGGGACAGGAGACGTTATAAGAGTATTAATACCCTTGTAGAGTAGTCGAATTTATGTACAAAAAGGAGACTTGAGAAGCATGGCGATTCAGGCGAATGGAAACGAGATTTTGCTGTATGTAGGAAGCTATTCCTCAGCAGAGGATGGCGGAATTCACTTGGTGGCCCTGGACAAGGAGAGCGGGGAGCTTCGTCTGGTCCACAGCACAGACGGGATTGAGAACCCTTCTTTTGTCGTGGTCAATGAGGAAGGAACGCGGCTCTATGCCGTTGGTGAAATGGAGGAAGGCCAGATTGCAGCTTATGAAATCGACCAGCAGGATGGACGGCTTCGCGAGCTTAACCGTGAAACAACGGGCGGCCACTCCCCATGTTACATATGCCATGTTCCAGGTGAGGAATCGCAGCTGTATCTGGTCAACTACGGGAGTGCGGAGATCAGCAGCTATCATCTGGATCGAAACGGAGCGATTAAGGAACTGGCTTCCCGGGTCAAGCACGTAGGCAGTGGGCACCGGGAAGACCGTCAGGAAGCGGCCCATGCCCATTCGGTGGTTGTAGACCCCAGCGGCAGATTCGCGTATGTATCGGATTTGGGGCTCGATCAAATTGTGATCTACCGCATTGAGGATGGCAAGCTGGTCACTCATAAGGAAATTAAACTTCCGCCAGGTGCTGGTCCTAGGCATTTTAAGATTCACCAAACCGGAAAGTGGGCTTATGGAATTAACGAGCTCAATAATACCGTCACGGTATACTCTCTGAATGAGGCTGGCGGTGATCTGGAGATTCTCCAACACATTTCAGCCGTCCCCGAGGACTTCAGCGGCGAGTCTACCACGGCAGAGGTGGGCATTTCACCTTGCGGGAAATATCTGTATGGTTCCAACCGCGGACACGACAGTATTGTGCGCTACCGGATCGATCAGGAAACCGGCCAACTGTCCGATCCCCAGTGGGTATCCAGCGGGGGAGAAATTCCGCGTCACTTCCTCGTTGTCAAAGGCGGCCATCTGATCGCCGCACATCAGAACAGCAACAACCTTGTCAGCTTCCGCCTGGATTCTGAGACCGGTATTCCTAAAAAGACCGGGTATGAGCTTCGCTTAAGCAAGCCGGTGTGTGTGGCTCTCGCGAACAATCCCCAAGTTTAAGCGGCTTTAATTGGCCGCATGGAATTATGGCTTTTGATGTGAAGGTGAATTATAAAAAACACAGTCAGGACAAATTCTGGCTGTGTTTTTTTGCTGTAGGAGAAAACCTGAAAATATTTTAGCGGATTGACGCAAAAAAGGTTTGACAATGAATGTGTAATGCAATTACAATTACAAACATAACTTACTAAACAGGTAGGAATAATTAAATTAGGTTCTCACCGTACGAACGGAGGAACGCTCTAATGGCCTTGCAGGCACGGGCAGTCGCTCGGTTTGACTTATGGCAAAGAGCGTTTCTTTGTCGTTCATATAACTATCATGAATGGGCAAGGTGACGCGGGTCGAGGTCATTTTTTAGTAGAGAAGAATACAAGATTACCGAACTAAAGGGGAGTGATGGGATTGAAAAAGGCTCTGAAGAAGGGGATTGTTGTAAGTCTGGTCTTGGCTATGTCTATGGTGACAGCCGCCTGCGGCTCAAGCTCAGGCAAGGGCTCGGATACTGTGGAATTAATGAACGTGTCTTATGATCCGACCCGTGAGCTGTATGAGAACTATAACAAGGCATTCTCTGCCTATTGGGAGAAGGAGAAGGGCCAGAAGGTTACGATTAAGCAGTCACATGGCGGCTCAGGCAAGCAAAGCCGGGCGGTAATCGATGGCCTGAAGGCCGATGTGGTTACATTGGCCCTCGGATATGACATTGATGCGATTCAGAAGAAGGGCTTGATTAAAGAGGGCTGGCAGACCAAGTTCGAGAAGAACAGTTCGCCTTATACTTCTACGATCGTCTTTCTGGTGCGTAAAGGCAACCCGAAAGGGATTAAGGACTGGAACGATCTGATTAAAGGTGACGTCAAGGTGATCACGCCGAATCCTAAGACTTCAGGCGGGGCGCGCTGGAACTACCTGGCTGCATGGGGTTATGCCCTGCATCACAACAACAATGACACGAACAAAGCGAAGGAGTTCGTCCAGGAGCTGTTCAAGCATGTGCCTGTTCTGGATACGGGAGCCCGCGGGGCAACGACAACATTCGTGGAACGCGGAATCGGCGACGTGCTGATCGCGTGGGAGAATGAGGCCCTGTTATCGATCAAGGAGCTTGGTCCTGACAAGCTGGATATCGTGTACCCGTCGGAGAGTATTCTAGCGGAGCCGCCGGTTGCCGTGGTTGACACCAACGTGGATAAGAAGGGAACCCGTGAAGTGGCCGAAGCTTATCTCAAATATTTGTACTCTGAGGAAGGTCAGACCATTGCAGCAGAGAATTTCTACCGTCCGACGCTGGAGAGTGTGAAGGAGAAATTCAAGAACAACTTCAAAGACCTGAAGCTCTTCTCTATTGATGAATTTGGCGGATGGGCCAAGGCACAACAGGAGCACTTTAGCGATGGGGGCGTATTTGACCAAATTTACGTGCCCAGCAAATAATACCGACCGGACAACGGAGGGGATGAAACGATCATGAAGACGATAGCTGCCAAACGGGGAGTGCTTCCCGGCTTTGGGCTCACTATGGGTTATACTGTGCTTTATCTCAGCTTGGTGGTCTTGATTCCACTATCAGCCCTGCTGTTGAACTCTACGGGACTAACCTGGGGGAAGTTCTGGGATATTGCCACAGACGCCAGAGTGCTGGCCTCATTTAAAGTCAGCTTCCTGACAGCTGCGGCTGCGGGACTGATTGATGCTGTGCTAGGCCTGCTTCTGGCCTGGGTGCTGGTTCGATACGACTTTCCGGGCAAAAACATATTTGACGCTATGATTGACCTTCCTTTCGCGCTGCCAACGGCCGTAGCCGGAGTTTCGCTGACCGCGATCTACTCCGACAAAGGCTGGATCGGCTCCCTCTTAGAGCCGCTGGGAATTCAAGTGGCCTATACGCCGATCGGCATCACGCTTGCGTTAATGTTCATTGGAATTCCGTTTGTAGTAAGAACGGTTCAGCCAGTTCTTCAGGATCTGGAGGCCGAGGTGGAAGAAGCCGCAGCCACGCTGGGGTCTGGAAGGGTGAGAACCTTTATGTCCGTGATCCTTCCGCAGCTGTACCCGGCTCTGCTGACCGGGTTCGCTCTGGCCTTCTCCCGGGGTATCGGTGAGTACGGCTCGGTGGTGTTCATATCGGGGAATATGCCGATGAAGACCGAGATTGCCCCGCTCTTGATCATGTCGAAGCTGGAACAGTTCGATTATGCGGGAGCCACTGCCGTAGCTCTGCTGCTGCTGTTCATCTCGTTCCTGCTGCTGCTTATCATCAATACGCTGCAGCATCGGCTTCGTAAAACCGCACGTTAACCGCAAACGGACTAGGTGTATAGTCGTCCAAGAGAGGGCAGGCATACACTTTCGAATGAACATATCTGATAAAGGAGGAAGGTAATATGGCCGGTTCTGTACCTATGAGTCCCGCAGGCAGTACCCAAGTAAGAACCCGGTCTCTGAAGGAGACAGGCTGGGTAAAGTGGACGTTAATCGCTCTCGCTTCTCTGGTCCTTCTGTGGCTGATCGTTCTTCCCCTCATTGTTGTCCTGGCAGAAGCTTTGAAAAAGGGCTGGGATGTGTATCTGGCGGCGATTGTGGACCCGGATGCGCTGTCTGCTCTAAGGTTGACCTTACTCGTTGCCGTGATTACTGTGCCTTTAAATACAATTTTTGGTGTGGCTGCCGCATGGGCCATTACCAAGTTCCGCTTCCGCGGCAAGCAGTTGCTGATTACCTTGATTGACCTGCCCTTTGCGGTATCTCCGGTTATTGGAGGGTTAATCTATGTGCTTGTATACGGGGAACATGGATGGCTTGGCGGATGGCTGGATAAGAACAATATCGAAGTGATCTTCGCTCTGCCGGGGATCGTGCTGGCCACGCTGTTCATTACCTTCCCGTTTGTTGCCCGAGAGCTCATTCCGCTCATGGAGGATCAGGGGCAGCATGAGGAAGAGGCGGCAGTGACACTCGGTGCCAAGGGATGGCGCGTATTCTGGAAGATTACGCTGCCTAATATCAAGTGGGGACTTCTCTATGGAATTATTCTGTGTAATGCGAGGGCGATGGGCGAATTCGGTGCGGTATCGGTCGTATCGGGACATATTCGCGGAGAGACAAACACCCTGCCGCTGCATGTGGAAATTTTGTATAACGAGTACCAGTTCTCGGCATCTTTTGCCGTAGCTTCGCTGCTGCTGATTCTGGCCTTGGTGACTTTGGTGTTAAAAGGCTGGTTCACACGCAAGAACGCACACTGATAGAATCAAGCGGTGATTGATATATAAAACGAACTTTAAAAATTAACCCCTCTCAGCTTCGATCCCGAGTGATTCTGTAGAAGCGGAGCGTCCGCCTTTGTCTCCGAAATGCCTCACTGGCTACCTTAGTTCAAGCATTTCGGAGACAACAGCGGCCTTAAAGAACACTCGGCATTGCAGCGCCCCATAAGGGTAACCTTTATTAGTTCATTTTATATTGAGAGAAAATTTATCGGGATTAAGGAGGCGCAGGCCATGGCTAAACCATTAAAAGTCGACGATGTGTGGCTGAACCGGATTGCCGATTTGCTAAGCGACATGGAGTTTGGGTCCCTGAATATCGTGGTTCACGAGGGACAGATTGTACAGGTGGAACGCACGGAACGTAAGCGGTATGAGTCGAGTGCCTCCTCTGGAGCGAAGGCTTCGGCAGGAGCTAAAGCTTCCAACAGAGCTTTGCGCGAGTCCGGTCCCGGTAGATAGATAAGCCGTATGAGGGACTAATTAGAAATCTATATAAAATGAACTTTAGAATTCACCGGTCTCAGCTTCGATCCCGAGTGATGCTGAAGAAGCGGGGCGTCTGCCTTTGTCTCCGAAATGCCCCTACTTGGATATCTAGTTCAAGCATTTCGGAGACAACAGGGGCCTTAAAGAACACTCGGCATCGCAGTGCCCCTAAAGGGTAAACTTCATAAGTTCATTTTATATAGCGAGCGATGGGTTCCTGATATGCGCAGATATGAATAAAGGGAAATGAAAAGCCCCGCAAGCTTCGAAGAGCCTGATTAGTATCAGGCCCCGGAGCTGCGGGGCTTTTATGTGTTCTGACAAGTTAACTATATAAAATGAGCTTTAGAATTCACCGATCTCAGCGAAGAGGACGAATGGTTCTGAAGAAGCGGAGCGTCCGCCTTTGTTTCCGAAATGCCCCTACTTGGATATTTATTTCGAGGATTTCGGAGACAAGCGTGGTCGTAAGAACACTCGGCATTGTAGCACCCGGGAAGGTAACCTTCATAAGTTCATTTTATATAACAATCCAACAATTAAGCGCCACGCTGCGCAAAGATATTATAACAACTATGGCATGCCTCAGTTCCTCCCGGTAGGCTCTTCGCTGGAAGAATCAGCCGTGCCCGGTTCGGTCAGCCCCTCATCTGCGGCCCCGACTGAGCCGCCCGAAAGATGGGCTTGTACTACATCATCGTCATAATGGCCGGCGAAGGGCCTGGCTTTGCGGGGCTTCTTGCCGGTGAGGCTGAAGCCGAGCCCGAAGAGCATCAGCTGTACAGCAAGCACGTACAGCGCGGTCTCCAGGCCTGCGAGATGAATCAGCGCCAGCAGGGCGATGAGGATGGAGAGCAGGCGCAGAAGAGCGCCGCCCGGCTCGGGGCGGCGGCTGCCCAGCAGCACGGGGCCAAGCAGCAGCAGCGAGAACAGGATGGAGGCGAAGCGGGCCCAGATGGCCGTGCGCAGCCATCCAGCCTCGCTGCTGCCGTCCGCGGGCGCGCTGCCGAGTGCCTGAAGCAGCCAGGCGGTCAGCAGGACCGCCGCGGCTGCGAAGGCGAAGGGCAGCATCGCCCGAAGCTGCAGCCACAGCGAGAGGCCCCAGCCGGGCTGCTCGGTGCGGGCCAGCAGCCTGGCGCGCTCGTCCATTAGCCGGGCGGCTTCGCGATCGAGCGCCCGGTGCAGCAGGAGCAGACGGGCCTCGTCCCCGTCTGCCAGGTAAGCGCTGATCTGGGCCTGCAGATCAGCGGTCAGGTAGGGCGCAGCCTTGCAGGCCTGCAGGCGGTCCTGAAGCTGTGCCCGCGCTTCCTCGGACAGGCCGCGTCCGCGCTGCTCCGCGGCCCGCTGCAGAGGACTGAGCGCGGCGGCGCTGAGCTCCAGGCTGTGCCGGAGCCTTTCCAGCCGGGCTTGTTCCATGCGCCAGGTCCGGTGGCGGAACGCGGAATAGAGTGCTATGTAAATAACGACGGTCAAGGCGGACAGATAAGGCCCTGTGGGGTGCCCGGTCACCCATGACCAGACTTGCGTAAGAGACACCAGAGGATCACTCCTTCAACCGGTATAGGGGACATGTTGCCATCGTCCCTCCCATACCCTATTTCTCTACCTCCACTATTGCACAAGACCGGCACATAATACAAGCGGTTCCGCATGTCTCCGTGGGTATATATATAGCAAGTACCTTGGGCAAAAAGTACACCCGGCATTCAAATAGGCTATAATGGAGGAGATCTTGTGGGTATTGAGCATATTACTTTGAAGCTTGTGATCGGTTTTATCGGACTTTGGGCCATGACACGGATTCTGGGCAAGAAAGAGATTTCCCAGCTAACCCCGTTTGATTTTGTTTCTTCGCTTATGCTGAGCGAGCTTGTAGGTAATACCGTTTACCAAGAGGATGTGAAATTCTCTTACCTGCTGTATGCGCTGGCACTGTGGGCCGTGCTTTCCTTTGCCTTTGAAAAAATCACCCAGATCTTCAAGCGGGGCCGCGGGTTTCTGGATGGCAAAGCCTCCATATTGATCCGCCACGGCGAGGTTGATTTGAAGGAGCTGCGCAAGAACAAGCTGGATTTCGACCAGCTGCGAATGCTGCTGCGCCAGCAGAATGTCTTTTTCATGCGTGAAGTGGCTTATGCTATCTTTGAAGCCAACGGTACGCTTAGTGTAATGAAGAAGTCCGACTATGAGCAGGTGACTCGCCAGGATTTGAAGCTGCCCGAGCAGGATGCCTTCTTCTCTTATTGTCTGATCGAGGACGGGGAAGTGGATAAGGAAGGGCTGAAGCTGTTGAAGAAGGACGAAGACTGGCTGCGGGCTGAGCTTCAGCAATGCGGTTATAACAATTTTGACGAGATTGCTTATGCCGAATGGACCCCGGATGAAGGTCTGTATGTGCTCGAGCACCGGTCCAAATCATTTAAGCTTCCGAATGAAGTTAGTTAATGGGAAAGGAGTGAACCGGCATTGAACATGAACTTGAGCTTATCAGAGCTGGAGGTTCGCGAACAGCCGCCCGGGGTGGAAGAGTATCTCGCACTCCGGGTTAGCTGCGGGTTGAGTCCGCGGAGTGAGGAGGGGGCCGCCATCGGCCTTGCGAACTCTTATTTTGCGGTCACGGTCTATGCGGAGGGCGAGCTGATCGGGATGGGAAGAATCATCGGTGACGGAGGCTGTCATATGCAGATTGTAGACGTTGCGGTGAGACCTGACTACCAGGGTAAGGGCATTGGTAAAATGATCTTTGCACGCCTGGTGGACCACCTGAATCAGTCAGCTCCAGACAAAACGTATGTGAGTCTGATCGCCGATGTCCCGGCCGATCAGCTTTACCGGCAGTTTGGCTTCGCTTATACCCAGCCGGAAGGCCAAGGCATGTACCTCAGGATCCGGCCCTAGCTTGCCCAGTTTAAAGGCTTGGACCGCAATGCTATTACATACAAAGGAGCTGCGGAATTGACAAGTACAGTAATCGAGATCTTTTTTATTGCTATTCTGGCGGGAGTCGTAGGCTCCATTCTGGGACTTGGCGGCGGAATCGTGGTCACTCCGGCCTTGACCCTGCTGTTCGGCGTGGACATTAACCATGCGATTGGAGCCAGTATTATTTCTGTTATCGCCACCTCCAGCGGTTCGGCGGTTGCTTATATCCGGGACCGTATCACCAACCTGAGAGTGGGGATGTTTCTTGAAATCGCTACTACGGTAGGGGCGATTACCGGGGCGTTCCTTGGAGCTATCGTCGCTCCCAAATTTCTTTACGTCATCTTTGCTGTTCTTCTGCTCTATTCGGCTTATGCCATGATTAAGAAGGGCAAGCAGGAGGTTCCCCAGAATGTCCCTCTGCATCCGGTAGCCAGGAAGCTGGGGCTTCAAGGGGAATACTACGACAAAGCTATGGGTACAACTGTGGCTTATAACGTGGATAAGGTGCCGCAGGGCTTCAGCGTCATGTACGGTGCAGGGGTCATCTCAGGGCTTCTGGGAATCGGCAGCGGCAGTTTTAAAGTTATGGCGATGGATGTCTTTATGAAAATGCCTCTGAAAGTATCCACCGCAACCAGCAACTTTATGATGGGGGTTACGGCAGCGGCAAGTGCGGGAATCTACCTGCTGCGAGGCGATATTAATCCTGTAATCTCTGCGCCGGTGGCTCTTGGCGTCCTGATTGGAGCTACCATCGGTTCAAGGCTGATGCAGCGGATGAAGAGCAAGACGATCCGCAAGCTGTTTATCCCGGTTATGATCTATGTGGCCGGGCAAATGTTATATCAAGGCTGGAGGGGTTAACATGACGGTTGAGCATCCACATCACGAAGAGACGCCCAGCCGGATTGCCGATGTAGAGCTGGCGATAAGCAAAATCTTGAGAATCGGCGTGGTTGTGGCCGCGGCGGTTATCATTATCGGGCTGGTGAAGCTGCTGGTCACTGGGGTCAGCGGATACCCGGATGATACTTATCCGCTCGGCTTCGCCGCAATCTGGGAGGGGCTGCTTGAGCTTAAGTCGGTGGCGATTATAGAGACAGGACTGCTGCTTCTGATTATGACACCGGTTCTGCGGGTATTCGTCTCTTTGTTTGTCTTTTGGCAGGAGAAGGATTACCGGTTCGTGGCGATTACAGCCACCGTATTTATTATTCTTATTCTCAGCTTTATGCTGGGGAAGGCGGGCTAGATTTAGACCTCACACCGTATGCGAAAAGCAACGCCCATGGTGTTGCGCTGTATGACGGACGACAGAGATCCAAGCTGTAGGAAAGTAAGTAAACGACTATATAAAATGAACTTTAGAATGTACCGATCTCAGCGGAGAGATGAGTGATTCTAAAGAAGCGGAGCGTCCGCCTTTGTCACCAAAATGCCCAACTGGATAGCTAGTTCATGGATTTCGGGGACAACAGGGGTCTCGTTAGAACACTCGGCATCACAGCGCCCTAAAACGGTAACCTTCATAAGTTCATTTTATATAGATGCACTGTGACAGCTGTGAACCTGGGAGGCAACTGGCACAAGCGGAGAATGGCTCGAAGTCTAATATTAATCATGTAAATGATTAAGAACATGATCCTTCTTCAAGTGGAGAGGGATCTTCTTATTTTGGGGAAAATAAATGGAATGCGTTTTGGATTCACTCTGGGGGATAATTATAATAGAAGGACTCTGCGCATGGGTCTGGCCGTGAATAGTGCAGAAATTCACCTGTAAGAATATAGAGAAGGAGAGATTACATATGCTTAAGATCGCTTTGTTTGGAGCTACGGGAACGATTGGCAAAAGCATTCTGGAGGAGGCGCTCCGCAGAGGTTATGAGGTAACCGCGGTGCTGAGGGATATATCTAAGCTGGAGAAGCTGTCCAAGCAGCATGAGAAGCTGCAGCTCAAGACCGGGGATATTCTGGTTCCCGATTCTGTGACGGAAGCGGCGGCGGGCAAGGATGTGGTAATCAGCGCGTTCGGTCCTAAATTCGGGGAGGAAGATGAACTGTCCGAAGTCGCGCGGACCCTGGTTGAAGGAGTAAGACGCGGGGGCGCCGGGCGGCTGATTGTTGTGGGCGGGGCAGGAAGCCTTGAGGTGGAGCCAGGAGTCATGCTCATGGATACGCCCGCTTTCCCGGAGGAATGGCGTCCAATTGCCAGAGCTCACGCTGAAGCCTATGAAATCTACCGGAATTCAGATATTGACTGGACTTATTTCAGTCCGGCGGCAGTTATTGAACCCGGTGAACGCACAGGCAACTTCCGGATTGGAACGAATCAGCTCGTTACCGATGAGCTGGATAACAGCCGTATCTCGGTAGAGGATTACGCGGTTGCCTTGCTGGATGAGGCGGATGAGGGACATTTCATAAGAAGCCGGTTCACCGTAGGATATTGAATCTGAGGTAGGCTGCTGCCGATAACAGTGGAATTTAAAATATAGAAACGGGCCCCGGGACTAGCTCCCGGGCCTTTTTAGTTTGCCATATCGGCAGCCGGAGGCGCTCATATTTCACTTGGAAAGGGTATGGTACACTCAAAGAGACAAGAACTACAGGCGGCTTGCAATTTTGTGCAAGAACTGCACGGCTTGGATGAACCGCTTCCGTTATATTGAGAGTGAAAGGGGTCTTACGGCAGATGAGCTGGATTTCGAGAATGAACGAGGCTATTGATTATATTGAGTGTCATTTGATGGACGAGGTGGACTACGCGGAAGCGGCCAGGGTGGCCTGCTGTTCCGTGTATCATTTTCAGAGAATGTTCTCTTTCATTGCGGAGGTCCCGCTCGGAGAATATGTCCGTCGCCGTCGCCTGACTCTGGCGGCATTTGAACTCCAGCATCAGGATATCAAGATCGTCGATCTCGCTTTGAAGTATGGGTATGATTCCCCGGAAGCTTTCACGCGCGCGTTTAGCAGCCTTCACGGGGTTACACCTACAGCGGCGAGAAAGGTGGGGACAACGCTGAAGGCTTATCCCAAGATTGCCTTTCACATTTCGATAAAAGGGGCTGTGGAAATGAATTACCGGATGGTTGAACTTAAACCGTTTCGTATTGTTGGGATTTCTGAGCGGGTAAATACGGAGAATGCATTTAGTATCATTCCTCAAATATGGGACAATGCCCGGAGCCAAGGAGTGTTCGAAGAACTGTGGAACATCCGTCAAGAGGGTCATGAGGTCGGAGGCATTCTTGGCATATGCGCGAACGGGGAATTCGGGGAGAATGAAGAATTTGATTATATTCTGGCAATTACGTCTGAACATGAGCCAAGGGAAGGCATGGTCAAGTTCGAGTATCCTGCAAGCACCTGGGCGGTGTTCGATGCGCCGGGTCATCCGGGAGGGATTCAGGAAATATGGAAACGCCTATATACGGAATGGGTGCCTTCCTCCAGCTACGATCTGGCCTACTTGCCAGCTATTGAGAACTACCTGCCGCCTGAGGAAGGACGTAATGAGCTTTGGGTTCCGGTGGTGGCTAAGAAGGAAGCAACGAGGGACTAACGAAAATTCAGCCTGGCAGTCAATCGGTTATTCCATCAAATAAAATGGCCGAACTGCTCAACTCAGTTAAAAGAGGAGGGCTTACGATCAAAGCTTCTAAGGAAACGATTCTACAGAGCAAATCAGATGGCCAGCTCCTCAAACCCAACAAACCAACCGGGCAACCAGCCTGGTAAACCACCAGCTAATAAACCAATGAGCAGACAAACCGGTTGTACCAGAAGCATTGGGATCATAAGCCAATAAGCCAATAAACTTTCTACCAATAAACCGATCGTATTAAAAACACCGAGATAAAAGGCTAATCCGTGCTACAAATCAGCTATAGCAAATTGTTCCCCTGTCACTGGGCAGCCAGAATGATAGAATCAAATCAAACGAAGATGGGGGACTACAAGATGAGCTGGGAAATTCGCGGGTTTCAAGCTGAAGATATGGGAATGTTGGGTCAACTTTATCACACGGTGACCACACATAGTGATGTTGTCTTTTGGTGGGTTGGGGAGGAGTCTAACTGGGATAATGTGATCTGTGCCATAGAAGATGGTATCATGATTGCCAAGGGACAGGTGGGAATTATTAGTGTGGTTCCTTCGGACTTTGGCGGTGAGAGCAACCACAGCATCTATGTTAATATCAAAACGCTGCCGGACAGGCAGGAGGATTACGTCCTTCTGGATGCAATCTATACAAAATTGTATCAACGTGCCCTTGAGCTAAAAAGCACCCTGCCGCCGGAACATGGGACACATATCTGTGTGGGCAATTATGATGCGGAGACGGCCAATCTGAAGTTTTTTGAGGAGTACAAGGGCTTCGAACCTTTAACCCGGTTGTACTTGATGGGCTGCAACCTTCAGGAGCCTTCTGCTTCTGCCCCGGCTGATCTTGCGGAGGGTTTCGCCTTCTTCTCTTTATCGAAGCTGGAGAATGGTGAGGAAGAAGAGTATCTGCGTGTAGAAAGCGAAATATGGCCGGATGCCCCTCTCCGGGCGGAGAGACTCGTGGAAGTGATGAAGTATCCGCTTTGGACCATGCTGAACGTGCGCCAGCAGGGCGAGCTGGCAGGCAGTGTGATGGTTTGGCAGGACGGGGACAATGGGCGGATAGAGGACGTATTCGTCCGTGAGCCATGGAGACATCAGGGAGTCGCCAGATTTCTGCTGAACCAGGCGGTTCAATATTTAAGGGAACACGGACATGGTTACGCTGAGCTGGATGTCTTAACAATGAATGAGCCAGCCTTGTCCCTGTATGAGTCTGTTGGATTCCGGGTTGTGAAGGAAGAAATCCGGTTGTATCGGGACCTGCTCTAATGGCTTGCCTGTCAGTGAAGTTACAATTAAAATGTGAGAACCTTTATACAATGAAATGACTCCTCAGCATCTAAAGACTAATCTTAGTAGGCACTAGGTGATTTGGAAATAAATTTATAAGATCAGAAAGGCCGATGTTCTCTCGAATAGAGAATCGGTCTTTTTACATTTATGAAGCTTGAAAATTGATTACAGCCGTAGATTAGAAAAGTTTATTATAAACACGAAAGAATATAAAAAGTTTGGTTAATGGCATGTTTAGGGATGCCTGCTAGATAATAAGGGTGACAGGCATCATTTGCCTGCTGCCCCATTTTGCCATGTTATATTCTGTCTTAGACGAATCAAACCCAAAGTTAAATGATGGTGAATTAGCGGGCTTGGTTCTGACGGGTGGGAAGGTTAATATACAAGTAGTGAAGATTATAGACGCTGTGAATCAGCTGTGTTCGAGCGAGAGGGGGAAGAAATTATGCGGATCGTAAACGCGAAACAGATGAGGGAACTGGATGAACGGGCCATTCAGGAGGTGGGCATCCCGGCGTTATCTCTGATGGAGAATGCAGGGAAGGCCATTGCGGATGAAGTGGTCAGGTGGTGTGTTCGGCATAGCTTGGTAAGGGAAGAGGCGGGTTCCCGAATGGAACAACAGGCTTACGGGGAGTGGTCAGCCTTAGTGGGGAATGGGATCGAGGGAGTCGCGAATACCGGGCAAAAGATGACTGAGATGCTTTCCCGGGAGCACTGGCTCATTCTGGTCGGCAAGGGCAACAATGGCGGAGACGGGCTTGTGGCGGCCCGGCACCTCATGAACAGCGGGGTTCGTGCTACCCTGCTGTATGCCTCCCCGCCGGAGCAGCTGACGGGGGAGGCCGAGGTACAGTACAAGATTGCAGAGGCGCTGCGCCTTCCTTCTCTCGTATTTGGTCAAGAACCGATCGATTACAGCCGGTATACCGGGATTGTGGATGCGCTGCTTGGAACAGGCTCTTCAGGGGCACCCAGGGGGAGCTATGCCAAGCTGATTGAAGAGGCTAACGCTTCCGGTCTGCCCATCATCTCCGCGGATATCCCAAGCGGACTGGATGCAGATACGGGCGAGGTTTACGAGCCGTGTGTCCAGGCCCGGATGACGGTGTGCCTGGCCTTTCTGAAGGCCGGGCTGACCCAATATCCGGGCGCCGGAGCAGCGGGCGATGTCATCGTTAGAGACATCGGCATCCCGCGCAGTCTGGCGGCAGATTCTGAGTCGCCAGGTAGTTACCTGCTCACGGAAGAAGTGCTCTCCAGTGAGCTGGGGGTTGACCTCTTGCGGAGGCGTGCCCCGGATGGGCACAAGGGCACCTATGGCCATGTACTGCTTGCCGCCGGCCATGCCCAGATGAGCGGCGCCGGGCTGCTGGCCGCCAAGGCCGCACTGCGGGCTGGCTGCGGGCTGGCCACCTGGGCGCTGCCAGGCGGGGTTGCTCCGCACGTGCTCGGCGCGGTGCCCGAGCTGATGCTGGCCCCTGTCGGCGACGGGGCCGACGGCTGGAGCGCAGCCGCAGCGGAAGAGGTGCTGCGGCTGCTCGAGACGCGCACCGTGCTCGCCGCCGGGCCGGGGCTTGGCCGCTTCAGCGGCGAGCAGGCTTTCCTGCTCGCCCTCTGGGAGCGCGCCCAGCGTCCGTTGGTACTAGACGCTGATGCACTGAACATTCTTGCTGCGGCCGGTGGCCCCGCGGCAATGCCAAGGCGGGATGCGGCGGTGGTTCTTACGCCGCATCCTGGCGAGATGGCGCGCCTGGCGGGCATCTCCACGGCCGAGGTCCAGCGGGACCGGATCGGCCTGGTCCGCAGGTACGCCCTTGAGCACGGGGTGACGCTCGTGCTCAAGGGCGCGCGCACGGTCATCGCGGCTGAAGATGGCCGCGTTTTTGTGAACATCACCGGCACCCCGGGCATGGCCACCGGGGGAGCCGGAGATGTGCTGACCGGCATCATCGCCGGTCTGCTGGCCCAAGGCCTTAGCGCCGTGCAGGCTGCGGCGTTCGGCGCATATCTGCACGGCTTGGCCGGAGAACGGGCCGCCGCCGCGAGAAACCACCCGGCATCGCTGCTCGCCGGGGACATCATCGAGCATCTATAACGGCGGAGGCTGCGGCGCTGTATAACGAAGCACAGACATGGCAACTGAAAGCATGCTATTCACACGCGGTCAGCTCTTAATGATCTAGACCAATGTGTAGCCTATCTTGCCTGTCCTGCCTTCACGTCTCCTGCTGTTGGCCGGGCGTTCGGTTAAACGTTGGCTTGAGGTGAATGGACGGAGTGAGAAGTTCCTAGGTTTTGGAGATAGCCATTTGGTCAACGCTTAATGATCTTGTCCCACGTGTCTTGCCTGTCCTGCCCTCACGTCCCCTGCTGTTGGTTGAGCATTCAGTTAATCATAGACTTGAGGTGAAATGCACGAAGAGAAGATCTCAAGTTGCTGGAGTTAGCAATTCGATTAACTCCCAACGTTCTAGTCCCACGTGTCTTGTCCATTTAACCTTCATGTCTCCTGCTGAGGTGAGCACCCAGATAGTTGCAAGAATAACGCAACCGAGGATGGAAAGGCTTGATGAAGCCTTGCAGATCCCCCGCCCTGCTCTCTCGTTTTGCCTAGCAGTCGCCGCTCCTCAGCACTTTTCTCCACCCCGCAAGATGAACTTATAGGCGGAAGTGGAACTGAATTGTTCCACGGGCAACAATTAATTAATGGTATAAATTATTAATTTGAGAAATTGTCTTATTCATTAAGCCTGCATTCAGATAGAAGAGGAAAGAGGAAGCTTTGCTGCCTTCGATTGTATCCCTTTACTATGGATGCGGGCTGTTTGATGCGCATTCTATACCTACAGGTCCTCCGTTTAGCACCGCATAGAGGTGGGCCAAGCCTGGATTTTACCTTCGAAGCTAAGCCGCAGGCAGGGGCCTGGAGCTTAGCGTTAGGTTGACATGAGGAAGCCAGAAGTATTACCCAGAAGTTTTACATGGAAGACGGATGGCTTAAGAGGGCCGATCTTAGTTTGGCCTTGCTCTTCGAAGGTGAGCCCACCCGGCGGATGCCGTTGGTACAATGTACAGCCTGAGCCATTTACATAAGCGAATCACCCGATCTGTGAGCTTTATGATAGGTTTTTGGTTTTTAACAAGACCCCCGGTCTGTGTGCTTTATATGGGTCTTTAACAAGGAGACAGGATCATCCATGATCAGGTAGTGACCATATCGCCGCCATTGACATGAATAGTCTCGCCGGTTACGTAAGAGGAATCCTGGCTGGCTAAATACACATAGGCCGGGGCGAGCTCATACGGTTGACCGGCCCGCTGCATGGGAGTCTTCGTGCCGAAGGTGGATACCTCCTCCGCAGAGAAGCTGGATGGGATAAGCGGTGTCCAGATCGGACCCGGTGCTACTGCGTTGACCCGAATGCCCTGGTCTACAAGGGATAGGGCCAGGGAACGTGTAAAAGAGACGACTGCTCCCTTGGTAGATGAATAGTCTATAAGCTCCTTTTGCCCCCGATAAGCCGTGATGGAGGCTGTATTAATGATGGCTGCCCCCCTGCGGAGATAAGGCAGTGCCGCCTGCACCAGGAAGAAGAACGGAAAGATATTCGTCTGGAACGTATGGTACAGCTGCTGCTCCGTAATATCCATAATGCTGCTTTGCGGGTACTGCACCCCATGGTTGTTCACAAGGATATCGAGCTGGCCAAAATGCAGGATCGTCCCGTCAATAACCGAGGAGCAGTTGCTCTTAAACCTTAAGTCGGTCTCCATCAGAATACAGCGTCTGCCGAGCTGCTCAATCCGGTTTTTTGTTTCCAGCGCATCAGAGGTTTCGTTCAGATAGGCAATGACAATATCGGCTCCTTCTTTGGCAAAAGCATACGCTACGGCACGTCCAATCCCGCTGTCTCCACCTGTGATTACAGCCACTTTACCGAGCAGCTTGCCGCTGCCGCAGTATTCCGGGATTTCGGAGATGGGTCTTGGGTTCATCAGGCTCTCTAAGCCTGGCTGAACGGGCTGGTGCTGGGGAGGGAAGCTCAGCTTCTGTTCTATGCACACCGTCTTTTTTCCGTAATAGGGATATACGGGGTTTATCATGGTCAAATAATCTCCTCTACAATTCGTTATTCTCTTGCTCATCCATATGCATCTGCCCATCTGAAGGTTCCTTGGAAAAAGGGAACCCAGCAGGTACAATGGGGAGGTGAAAAGTGATTTTATTGACAATCCGGAGAAAGCTTGATAGCATCTGTTTAAATCATAGTTTGTATGTCGGAATTTAAAAAACAGGAAAAGAAAGGAGCATGTTATGATGTTCAAAGTCACGATTATCAACGGAAATCCGTCGTTAACTTCCCGTTTATCGGCAATCATCGGACTGACTGAGGAGATTTTGAAGAAAGAGAACATTGAGGTCCATCACGTCAACGTCGCGGAGCTTCCACCGGAGGATCTGATACATACGAAATTTGAGAGCGAGGCCATCGTTAAAGCCAATGCCCTGGTGGCTCAGGCCGATGCGGTTATTATCGCAAGCCCGGTGTATAAGGCCTCCTATACGGGAGTGCTTAAGACCTTTATTGATTTGATTCCGCAAAAGGGTCTGGCCGGCAAAGTTATCCTGCCCCTGTTCATCGGAGGCAGCCTTGCGCATCTGCTGTCGATCGACTACTCCTTGAAGCCAGTGCTGGCCGCGCTGGGCGCACGCCATATTCTGGGCGGTGTATATGCTGTCGATAACCAGGTGGCCCGCACAGAGGCTGGTGGCTTTGATATTGCTGAGGATTTGCGTATCCGGCTGGAAGATAACGCGGCTGAGCTCATTAAGGAAACCCGTCTCCGCGTGGAGAACAACCAGCTTCCGAAGGGTCTGGCTTAAGCGGATTACAAAGCAAGGTGTTAGGTTCTACTGTTAGGGTAGCTCATAACCAGCGGGCTCTCCGGGAGCCTAAGCTCCCGGGGCGTGGTATGGTGTTGAGGGTATGAGGTCTTGCTGCCCGGTTGCCCGGGGCTTTAGCTCCCAGCACCCACGGTGTGTTGTTTGCGATGAGGTCCACAGCGTACCGTTGCAATATTGGTAGTTTCGTGAAGATACAATGCAGATGTTATACAGCAGAATGTTCTGAGGGATTTAGCAGGTAATGCTCCTGCACGAATTGAAAGGTCCCTGACTTATGTTGAAGTGCATTTCTTAGAATTGATATTGGGAAAAACCTGGTTATTCCAATGAATTCTAGAGAGGTTCTTGAACATATGTAGACAGGGGCTTTTTGACCCTTTACAAATACTTGGAATACGTCTATGATGATGTTAGTAATCACTAACATCTGTTGCTGACCGGAGGAATTTAAATGGACACTAAATCTTGGTCCAGTAGTGACAGACTGCTTCTGGCAGCTATTGATCTGTTCGCGGAAAAAGGCTATAACGGGGTTACCACTAAGGAGATTGCGGCGGCCGCAAATTTAAGCGAGATGACCCTGTTTAGGCAATTTGGCTCCAAACAGAACCTGCTGGAGGCTGCGGTGGACCGTTTTCATTATGGACCAGAGATGAAGACTCTGTTTCAGGAGAAGCTCGTTTGGGACTTGCAGACAGATTTGCTTTTGGTCAGCAGGACCTATCACGAAATTATGAACCGTAATACAAAGCTGATTCAGATTGGGGTAAAGGAATCCGCCCGGATTCCGGGCCTGCACGAGAGGCTGCATCAGCACCCCCGGCAGCTTAAGGAGTTTCTTACGAGATATTTCGAAGGGATGTATGAACGGGGCAAGTTGATTCAGACCTCGCCTGAGCATCTGGCACTTGCGTTTATGTGGATGAACCACGGCGCTTTTCTGGACAGCCGTAGACCGGAACGGTCGCTTAGTACGGCACCGCTGGATGAATTTATTCAGGAGAGTGTACTGGTTTTCGCTAGGGGATTAACCCCCTAGATTTTTTTATCGAATTGATGTTAGTTAGTACTAACTAACAGACAGTTGGAGGTCCCTGCTAGATAAGGAGTTGGAGATTTTGCCCTGAGCCTGGCTGGAACTGTATGGAGAAGCGAATACGCTGCTCTATAGTCTTAGCTTTCCATTTTAAAGCAGAAAGAAGGAGAGAGAATGAATACTGAACTTAAGCACTCAGCGGGAGAAAAGCTGATTCGGATTTTGGCTTTTACTCTGGTTATTTCGGTTATGAATGCCTCAATATTCAATATTGTCCTGCCGGAAATTGCGCGTGATTTCCAGCTGTCCACTGCCCAGGTAAGTTGGGTAACCTCGATCTATATGCTAATGTATGCGATAGGCTCGGTGATTTATGGGAAATTAGCGGATAAATATAAATTTAAAAACCTGCTCACCTTCGGACTGATTGTATTCGCTCTGGGTTCAGCCATAGGATTGACCGCCAATTCGTATATTATGATTCTGCTTGGGCGTTTGTTCCAAGCGGCCGGTTCCTCGGTAATCCCTGCTGCCGCCATGATTATTCCAGTCAGATATTTCCGGCCTGAGGTCAGGGGGCGGGCCTTGGGTATCTCTGCAATTGGAATGGCCATGGGGAATGCAGCTGCCCCTGTCGTCTCCGGTGTGGTGATGAGTGTAGGGGACTGGCGCTGGTTATTCAGCCTGTCATTGCTGACGCTGCTGACACTTCCTTTTTACCGAAAATACTTGGATGATCAAGGTGGAGTGGTGAAGAAGATGGATCTGCTGGGCGGTGGTCTGCTTGCCGGAATGGTGGCCCTGCTGCTGCTTGCGATCACAAATGGGGGATGGATGTTCGGGATTGGAGGATTGATCCTGCTCTTGTTGTTTATTCTGCGGATTGTTAGTGTACCAGAACCCTTCGTGGAGCCCCGCTTGTTCCGGAACAAAAATTATGTATTTGGCTTGTTGATGGTCGTTCTTGTTAATGGTTGTGCGATCTCACTGCCTTTCCTGATTCCGCAGCTCTTCTCTCGGGTTAACCATGTTGATCCGGGAATTATCGGTTTTCTGATGGTGCCGGGTGCAGCAGCTTCAGCCATCTTGGGACTGAAGGGAGGACGACTCGCCGATCAGAGGGGCAACTCCTTTGTAATCTATGTTGCTTTTGGATTGCTCATTCTATGTTATATGCTGTTGTCCTTCACCGCTGGGAGTCTGCCTTGGCTGATTGGGGCTATAATAATATTTGGAAATGTCGGGGTTACATTTATGCAGATTGGCCTGTCGAATACAATTTCCCGCACACTGCCCCCTGAACAGACGGGGGTTGGCATGGGACTGATGTCCATGTTGAATTTTATTACGTTTGCCGCAGTCTCTGCGATTTTAAGCCGCATCCTGGACCAAGGGGCTGCAGGCAGCTGGAATCCGCTCCATCCTTACCCCGGGGCGGCGGTGTTCAGTAATATTTATTTGTCTGCTGCAGGGGTAAGCTTAATCTTAACTGTAATTTACACACTACGTAACAAACAAGCCCGGGGCATGGTCAAGGTGACAGAAGAGAAGCAATTGACTGGACATGGATTGGCTGATTAGTGACCTAGTGACCTTCAGCTTGGGCACCGCGCTACACTTGCTTCCTTCATTGTGTTAAAATGTACAAATGAATATATCAGAACTGGAGGCATAACCATGCAAAAACTGGTTTTCTTTGTAGGTGTAGCAGGTACAGGCAAAACTACGGTGGCCCGCAAGCTGTCCGCACGGATTCAGGCTGCCTTTTTAGATAGAGATACAGTAGGTGGAAGATTTGTGGAGAAGATTCTGGAGATGAATCATCTCGATAAGAATGACCGGGACTCGGAGTTCTACAAAGAGCATCTGCGTGATTTGGAGTATGACACAACCAAAGATATTTGCATTGATAACCTGGCCGCTGGGCAGAGTGTATTCATGATCTCACCGTTCACCTCCGAGCTGAAGAACAAGGCCTGGATTGAGGAAGTGCTGTCAGCTGCCGGACTCAGCCTGGATCAAGTGGATGTTAAGGTGGTTGTGGTGACACTCAGCGATATGGATGTGCAGAAAGAACGGATTATCGAAAGAGCCACGGAGCGCGACACATGGAAGCTTAACCATTGGGATAATTTCAAGAAACGTGTGGAGTTTGTGCCTGAAGTGAACTGGAACATTCCAGCCTCGTCTATCCTGGTGTTTGACAACAGTGGCGACCTGACCGATGAGAAGGTTGAAGGGCTGTACCAATTCATCACTGCCGACCCTAAACAGGACTAGATAGCTCTAATCTCTAGCCTCTGGCTTTTGTACAATAGATTTATTTACAAAAGGCTATGTGCAAAAGATATACTTCACATAGGTACAAAACAGTAGAGATTATAACGGTAGGTTCTATAACAGAAAGGTTATAAACAAGGGCATACAAAAACTGCATGCACAAAGTACACAAAATGCATACAAAAATTGCATAAACAAAGTCATGCACAAAATTGCATAAACAAAAAAGGCGTACAGCTCTTGCAAGCTGCACGCCTTTTTCTTTATCTATTCAGATCTGTTCAGGAGTTCATACTCCTTCTTACAGATCGTCAAATCCGTTGTCGTCACCAACTTTACCGTAGTTACGGGACTTGGCTTCGAAGAAGTCCGTCTTGGTTGCATTGAGAGCCTCATCGGAGAAAGGCTTGATCCAAGGCATGCAGTTCACATCCACACCTTGATAAGCTTTTTCCAGACCCATTAGGGTCAGGCGTTTATTGGCGATGTATTTGATGTAATCAGACAGCTCGTTCAGATCGATGCCTTTTACTTCTTTGAGGGTGTAATGCGCCCAGTTGGTCTCAAGCTCAACCGCACGGTTGATAGTACGGTATGCGTAGTCGATGTTCTCCTTCGTATTCAGCTCTGGATAGTCCGCAAGCAGCTGCTTGAACACCTCGGCGAAGAAATAGCAGTGCTGGTTCTCGTCCCGCTGGATGTAAGAGATCATCTGGCTTGTGCCCATCATCTTCTGGTCGCGTGCCAGGTTGTAGAAGAAGGCAAAGGTGCTGTAGAAGAAAATACCTTCCAGGATCAGGTCGGCTACCAGGGCTTCGAAGAATGTCTGCGGCGTAGCGTTGTCACGGAAGTTCTGGTAGATGTCCGAGATGAACTTGTTGCGCTCAAGAAGTACCGGATCATGCTTCCAATATTCAAAAATTTCCTTCTGCTCCTGCTCGGATACGATAGAGGACAGCACGTAGGAGTAAGATTGGTTGTGCACAACCTCCTGTTGGCCGATAATCGCGGAGATCGCCTCCAGCGAGGAGTCAGTGAAATAGCGCTTCACGTCGCCCACAAACATGGTCTGCATGGAATCCAGCACAGCCAGCAGAGAGATGTTAATCTTGAACGTGCGCTGTTCTTCACTATCGAGGCGTGCGAACTGCTGCGCATCTTTGGACATCGGGATCTCATCTGCAATCCAGTGGTTGAGAAGAAGAACCTTATACAGCTTATACATATGCGGCATCCGGATATCGTTCCAGTTCAGGATACCCGAGCATTCTCCGCCAATAATGCGCGTAGATTTGTTAGGTGCCTCTGTATTAAAAATTGTTTGTAATTGCATTACAATCATCTCCTTAAAATATTGCGTTCAGCCAGCGAGATAGTGCTTTGGTGCGAGGAGGGGCTCCTTAGCAGCTTGCCACTTTGTGCGTGGTAGACGCTCCGAGAGCGCAACGATCCTCCGATCGCTGTTATCTCCAAGTTTCCTGATTGGAACCGCCGTTGCGGTAGAAACTCGGAGATAAAGGCGACCGCTGTCGCTTCTCCGGATTCGTTCCGCTCACTCCGCTCCCGCTACAGCCAAACCAACAAGATCATTTCAAGCTCTTGCCTCGCACAAGCCCAAGCGAATCCCGAAGGGAGAGCGTCTCGCAGCACGTCGTCTCAAGCTAAGCACAAAAGCAACTCCCAGGCCGCCCTGCACCAAGCCCAAGCGTATCCCGAAGGGAGAGCGCCTCGCAGCCACGTCGTAAAGTAAACCCGCCCGCATTCACACCAACATCCAGCCGCAGGAGCTCTTAAGTAGAGCGTGCCCCGCAGGGGCGACAAGCGGCTCCTAGCACGAATCTCACCCGGGTCATAAAAGCCCGGCTCCCAAGCGATTGAAACAGGTAACTAGACACATCCAATCCGAAAGCGGGTCCCGATAGGGACGGCAAGCGATCCAAGCACGAAGCCTCACACAACCGTCTCTCAAACTCTCACGTTCCCCACTCGGGTGTCCAGAGGGCGAAGCCCTTGGGGCCCTCCCTTAGGAAGGGAGGGTTTGGGTGGGTTGGAAAAAGCCTTCGAAGGCTCTTTCGGATTTTACGATGCACACGACTCACATTCTTCAATGGTCAGCGCACGGCTGCGCACATAATACGTCGATTTGATGCCCGCTTTCCAGGCATGCAGGTGCAGACTGAGGAATTCAGTCGCTTTGATGTCAGGGCGCACATACAGGTTGAAGCTTTGCGCCTGGTCCACGTGACGCTGACGGGCCGAAGCCATCTTGATGGACCAGTTCTGGTCAATCAGGAATGCGGTTTTGTAATACCAGATTGTCTTCTCGGACAGGTCCGGAGCCGGGTTGGCAATTTTGTAAGTTGTCTTCTCTTCATAGGACAACAGTTCATACAGCGGATCGATACTTGCTGTAGATCCGGCAATGATTGAAGTGGAGCCATTTGGCGCGATAGCGAACATCCAGGCGTTACGCACACCATGCTCATGCACTTCAGCCTGAAGAGCGCGCCACTCTTCAGTAGTTACATATTTGCCTTCACGGGTTCCGTCGGTGTAATGACGGTAGGTGAAGTAGTGGCCTGTATCCCAGTCGGAGCCTTCGAATTTGGCGTAGCGGCCTTTTTCCTTGGCCAGCTCCATGCTGGAGCGGACAAGCAGGTAGTTGATTTTCTCATATAGAGCATCGTTGTAGGCTACGGCTTCGTCGGATTCCCAACGGATGCCTTCCAGAGCCAGCAGGTGATGCAGACCGAACGTCCCCAGACCGATGGCACGGTATTGGCTGTTCGTGTATTGAGCCTGCAGCACTTCGATGTTGTTAATGTCGATGACGTTGTCCAGCATGCGGACCTGAATCGGTACGAGACGCTCCAGAACGCCGGCCGGAACCGCACGTGCCAGGTGAATGGAGTTCAGATTGCAGACTACGAAGTCACCCGGGATTTTGGAGATGACAATGCGGGTCTGGCCGTCTTTGGTTACAAGCTCTTCCTGTTCAACCACTGTAGCGGACTGATTCTGCATAATCTCTGTGCAGAGGTTGGAAGAATAGATCATGCCATGCGCACGGTTCGGATTGGCCCGGTTCACTGTGTCACGGTAGAACATGTACGGGGTACCGGTCTCCAGCTGGGATTTCATAATCCGTTTCATAATATCGATAGCCTGTACGGTAATACGCGGAAGCGTTGGATGAGCCACAGCTTCTTCATATTTCTCACGGAAGGAGCCTTCACCAAAGGACTCATCATAAAAGTCTTCAAGTCCCAATGGGCGTCCGTTCGCATCTTTCCAGCCCATGGTCTTCTTCACTTCATGCGGGCAGAACAAGCTCCACTCGTCACGGTTCTCTACTGCCTCCATGAACAGGTCGGGAAGGCAGACCCCGTGGAACACGTCATGCGCGCGCATCCGTTCGTCCCCGTTGTTCAGCTTCAGGTCAAGGAAGGCCAGGATGTCTTTATGGAACACATCCAGGTATACGGCGATCGCACCTTTACGTGTGCCGAGCTGGTCAACACTGACCGCGGTATTGTTCAGCTGGCGGATCCAAGGGATAACGCCGGAGCTGGTGTTCTTGTGGCCGCGGATATCCGAACCGCGGGCCCGGACTTTGCCGAGGTATACGCCGATACCGCCGCCCATTTTGCTCAGACGGGCCACATCAGTGTTGGAGTCGAAGATGCCTTCCAGGGAATCATCGACCGTATCGATGAAGCAGCTGGAGAGCTGTCCGGCTACTTTTTTACCGGCATTGGACATGGTTGGCGTCGCTGCGGTCATGTAGATGTTGCTCATGGCCCAGTAAGCTTCTTTGACCAGTTCCATACGCGTCTCAGCCGGTTCCTTGTGCATCAGGAACATCGCGATGATCATATAGCGTTCCTGCGGAAGCTCCATAACTCGTCCGTCAAAATCGTTAGCGAGATAGCGCTCAGCAAGGGTAAGCAGCCCGATATAGTCAAACAGCAGATCGCGCGAAGGATCAATCGTTTCGCCGAGTTCTTCAATCTGCTCTTTGGTATAGACTTCGAGCAGCTCCTCTTTATAAATGCCAGCCTTGGTCAGCTCGCTTACGAGGTGATAGAATGATCCGTACGGTTCTTCCGGATATGCTTTGTAGCGGCGGTTGAACGCAGCTTTCTTATACAGTGTCGTAAGCAGGGAACGCGCAGCGGCGAACTTCCAGTCCGGTTCTTCCTTGGTTACAAGCTCCAGCGAGGACATGGTAAACGCGTTGCTGATCTCCTCAGCAGTGACTTCATCACGGCGCAGCTTGGAGGTCACTCCGCGCAGCAGGCGTTCTTTATCCAAAGAAGGGAGCCCTTCAAGAATGCGGTCCGCATAAATACCTAGACGGTTGCTGTCGAAAGCGAGTTGACGGTTGTTCGGTTTAGTGACGAAGGATGGCATAGAAGTAAATCCCTACTTTCTTATTGAAATATAAATTTATAGAGTAAAATTGCAGATTACATCGTTTGAAACTGGCTGCAATGGATCATCTGTTTTTGGCTGGTTAGGTTTGCCGCTCAAAAAAGGACCACAAGAAGCAATTATACTAGAAAGAGTCATGGCGATAAAGAAAGAATTAAAGACTTTGCTGCCGTTATTTGTATTCATTTCAAGGTGAAAATGGCTCTAAGCCAGAGCTGAAGCGGCTTTTCCAGAGAACAGCTTTTTCTTGGGCAAGACTCTTCGGAACATCAATCAGCCGCTGATTGGAGCTCCCACAGTAACGCAGGGAAGGATCGCGCATCTCTTCAATAAAACGCCCGTCGACAAGCACTTCGCAGCGCGACAGCAGTGCGTATTCGGCCGAACCGGGCTGGGCGGTTAACTCCTCAAACGTATAACCGCTGTAAATCCACACCGGGATGGGACCGGCTTTAAGGCGCAGCAGATCCAGAAAGCCGCTGACCTCCTCCGCAGAGAAGAAAGGATCTCCGCCAAGAATCGTGACTCCATTCAATAACGGATTGTTCTTAATTTCATCGATGATCTCAAGCTGCCTGGCCTTCGTGAAGGGCTCGCCGTAATTGAAATTCCAGGTCTTCGGGCTGAAGCAGCCCGGGCAGTAATGCCGGCATCCGCTGATGAAGATGGCGGCCCGGAGGCCCTCGCCCTCATTAATAGACTCCGGGGAATATCCGCAAATATTCATGGGGTATGCTTAACCCGGTCTCTGACTTCGGCCTGCTTGGCCCCGTTGAACCGGGTCTGGAAATCCCCGGTCAGGTAGCCGGTGACCCGGCGGAGCCTGCGGATATGTACATCATTCTCATGGCTTCCGCAGGAAGGGCAGGTGGCCCCGATAATGCCTTCATGCCCGCAGGCGGAGCAGCGGTCAATCGGATGATTGATGCTGAAGTAGCTTACCTGCTGATCGAGGGCATATTGGACGATGCGCAGGAATGCTTCCGGGTTGGCGCGGGCATTCCCGTTCAGTTCAATATAGGAAATGGCGCCAGCGTTGCACAGGTCGTGGAACGGGGCCTCAAGTTTAATTTTGGTGGCCGCGGTCACCGGATAGTACACAGGCACGTGGAACGAATTCGTGTAATATTCCCGGTCCGTTACACCGGGGATTGCCCCATAGAAAGCACGGTCACGCTTGGTGAATTTGCCGGACAGCCCTTCAGCCGGTGTGGCGAACAGGGTGATGTTCAGGTTCAGCCTGTCGCTGTGGCGGTCACAGTAGCTCCGCATGTATTGGATCAGCTGCAGCGCCTTTTGATAGACCTGCTCATCCTCGGCATGATGTTTGCCGTACAAGGCTTTCATACACTCTGCCAATCCGATGAATCCGATGGACAGGCTTCCGTGCTTGAGCAGATCTCCCACAGGAGCTTCCGGATCAAGCTGCTCGCCGCCTTCCCATACCCCTTCGCGCATCATGAAGTCGGACGCCTTGGCTTTCTGGGCGGACTGGATCTCAAACCGGTGAAGCAGCCCTTCCAGGGCGATATCCAGGCAGCGGTCCAGCTCCCGGTAAAATCCTGCTTCATCGGCTTTCTTGCGCCGCCCGAGCGCTGTGCCATGTTCAATCCCCATTTTCACCAGGTTCAAGGTGTTGAAGGACAGGTTGCCTTTGCCGGACAGGTGATTGCGGCCGAAACGGTCGGCCAGCACCCGGGTACGGCAGCCCATCGTTGCGAACTCGGTATCCGGGTTGGCCGGATCGTAGTAAGCCAGGTTGAGTGGGGCATCCAGATTGGCGAAATTCGGATACAGCCGATGTGCCGAGCATTCCGCCGCTTTCAGGAAGAGCGGGTAGTTCGGTTCTCCAGGCGCCTGGTTGATGCCTTTTTTACACTTGAAGATTTGGATAGGGAAGATCGGGGTCTCCCCGCTGCCAAGCCCTCTTAAAGTAGCCGCCAGGATGGAGCTGATGACAAGCTGTCCTTCAGGTGAGGTGCAGGTGCCGTAGTTAATGCTGGTAAAAGGGATTTGCCCTCCTGCCCGGCTCGACATCGTATTCAGATTATGGATAAGGCTCTCTGCGCCCTGCAGCGTCTCAAGCTCCGTCTCCTTGAGAGCATAACGGAAGGCCTTTGGATAACGTTCCTGGAGATCCAGGCGGCTCATGTGGACTTCCCCAAGCTCTGCGCCTGTAATGTTTGGATCCTGCTCCTCGAAGTAATCCAGGCCTTTAAGAAAATACTTCGAGAAGGACTTGGCCACATAAGGAGCCAGGTCATGGTCCAGCTTGTTCGCAGATACGCCGCCATACTGGGAGTTCTGCTGGGACTGGAAAATAATCGCCACCAGCGCCATAGCGGTCATGATGGAATTCGGCGGACGGACACTTCCGTTGCCCGTATTGAAGCCCTGCCGAAGCAGTTTATCAAATGGGATGAATATGCAGTTCGTTGTGCCAATGGCGTATTGATCAAGATCATGAATATAGACCCAATTGTCTTCATAAGCCTGCACAAGCGGTGTTGGCATCACAAAATGCTTTGCATACCACTTGGCATATTCACTGCCGAATTTGCTCATTTTCCCTGAGAAGCTCTCTCCGTTCAAATTGGCATTCTCCCGCAGCATCTCCAGATCGAGGCTGCCCCGAATGTCATCTCCAAGCTGTATAACTTCACTTAGCATACTTTCTTGTCTGCCAAGAACCGGATTCAATAGTGCCATTTACAACTTCTCCCCTCGATATACTTGTATATACGGATGCGAAAGAAGCTCCCATTCCAGCAACACTGCTGATACTTATCGTGCAGGTAGGAAAGCAATCGGGCTTTCGAATTGTTGTATGTAGTGCATCCGGACTCCCGTGTCTTCCCAAGAGAAGGAGGGCGTCGTGAAAACAGGCATATCCTGAAAGCCGAACACTTGCAGAAGAAGTCGGGGAATACGTGGTTTCGGGTAGAATCATGAGATCCTCCAGAACAATAAGCCCACAGAAGCGTCTGGCTTGCCAAAAGCCTGTTCACACTATATTTGGTTTCGGTTTATTTACATTACCACAATATATAGTGTTTGAATAGGGTTTGAAAATCCAAAACGCCAAGAAAAAGGGGCTTGACTTTTCGAGAGATAACCGCCTTCCCGCACCCTGCTTGGGATGAGCCGATTCAAAGAAATTTCACAAAAATTTTTTGCGGGATTTTGAAGAAAATTGGTTGTATTTGGGGTGTAAATTTTCATGGTTTTCAGCTTGGTCTTTGGAAAAATGAAAGAGGGATGTTAAAATTAAATGAGAACAAATAGCGGGATAATCCAATTGAGAAGGGAGAAGTTGATTGTGGCTATTGCTGAGGTAACTATTATTCCTATAGGCACAGGCTCCACCAGCCTGAGCACTTATGTGGCTCAGATGCAGCGGGTGCTGCAGAAGCAGGAAGGGGTAGAGTATCAGCTCACATCCATGAGCACGATTATCGAGGGACCGCTTGACCGTATCCTTGCGGCCATAACGGCGCTTCACGAAGCGACTTTTGAAGCTGGAGCCGGTCGGGTCTCCACGTCCATCAAAATCGACGACCGTCGCGATAAGCCTTCCTCTTCAGAGCAGAAGCTGCGGTCGGTGAGAGAGAAGCTGTGAAAGCCTCTCTCTTTGGTTCATTTTAATGCCTTAATTCAAGGTTGAAAAACAGACGATATGTTATATAATTATATATATAAGCTGGTGTAGCTCAGGGGTAGAGCAACGCACTCGTAATGCGTAGGCCGGGGGTTCAATTCCCTTCACCAGCATGCTTTCAAATCCAGAAAGTCATCTCCAAATTGAAGGTGGCTTTTTTTGTATTTCAAAGCCAAGAACATCAGTCAGATTAAGCGGATTTATTCGTTGACAAAAACCGACTAAACCTATAAGATATGAAAATAACTGACTGACCAGTCAATCTGGAGGGAGTGATTTCCATCGCAAACGCAAATCAGTCTAGTCTCCGGGATACGAGAAAATCTCAATTGATGGATATTGCCGTTGAGAGATTTGCCAGATATGGATATCAGAACACGAAAATTTCAGACATCGTTAATGATGCCGGAGTTGCGCAGGGCACATTCTATTGGTATTTCAAGAGCAAGGAAGCGATAGCCCTTGAGATCATTGAGGCTGGCCGGGAAGATTTGCTTGCAGTGATCAAGAGAGGTTACCGGACTGGGGGCGGCTCTGTCCAAGAGATGGTTCAGGGTTCGCAGCGCCTGCTGGCGGACATTTTTAGATTTGCACAGGAACACCGGTATTTCATGCAGCTGCTGCTCATGGATAACGGGGAAGAGGAAGCCATTCGAAATGCGTTCCGGGAAACACGCATCGAAATGGAGGATTCGTTCAGGCGAAATATTGAACGGGCGGTCGAGCTGGGCATGCTGCCGAAATCGTCAGACATACATATACGGGCAGCGCTCCTGATGAGTTTAATTGAGGGAATTGTTGCAAGGTGGCTGTTCGGACCTACCCCTTCGGATTCCAACCTGCCTGAGCTTGCGGTGGATGAATTGGCAGCGCAGGCCGTTCATTTTGAGTTTTTTGGATTGCTTGGGATATGACAGGTTGAAGACAGCTGAGAAGGAGGATCATGTGAGTTGTTAAAGTATGCGCTTCGACGATTAGCCATGATGATCCCAAGTATCGCGGGTATCGTCATGATCACGTTCATCTTAACAAGAATTTTACCAGGGGACCCGGCGCTTATGATAACAGGGGAACAAGCGCTTCCCGAGTTTGTGAACAAGGTACGGGAGGAGTACGGATTCAATCAGCCGCTCTATATTCAGCTCTGGGACTATATCAAGCAGTTGTTCAGGGGCGATTTGGGGTTTGCCTGGCATACGGGGCACTCGGTCGTATCCGATTTTGTGTCCCGTTTCCCGGCCACCTTGGAGCTTACGCTTGCAAGCATGCTCGTAGCTTTAATCATAGCGATTCCTCTTGGCATTGCAGCAGCCTCCCGGCAGAACTCTATTTTTGACCATATCGCGAGAGTGCTGTCTTTTATTGGATCATCGGTGCCTATCTTCTGGCTTGGATTGCTGCTTATTACGTTATTCTACTCCAAGCTTGGATGGTTGCCCGCGCCAATCGGCCGTATTAGCGGAGACCTGAATCCACCGACGCATATCACAGGCTTGTATGTACTGGACAGCCTGCTGAGCTGGGATATGGCCGCTCTGAAAAGCTCACTCCAGCATTTGATCCTGCCAGCGGTCTGCATGAGCATGGGCACGATGGCTATAGTCACGAAGATGATCAGGGCGAGCATGCTGGAGGTCATCCGGCAGGATTTCATGAGAACGGCCAAATCCAAGGGATTATCGCACAGAGCGGTCATTTACAGGCACGGTCTTATTAATTCCTTGATACCTTCCCTGACGGTAATCGGACTGCAATTTGGCGCACTGCTTGGGGGAGCGGTCATTACGGAGACGATCTTTGTATGGCCGGGAATCGGAAATTATGTAACGGAATCGATTCTCTCGGCAGACTATGCGCCTATCCAGGCGATGACCCTGATTAGTGCCGTGTTGTATGGATTCATTAATCTTATTGTTGAATTGTTATATGGGGTGCTTGATCCCCGGGTGAGATATGAATAGATCATTAAGGCAGCCATGGATAAGCTTCGTGAGGAAGATTACAGCGAAGAAATTGTTGTTAGTTGGTTTAATCATAGTTTTGGCATGGGTTATATTGGCGTTGGTAGCCCCATGGATTGCTCCGTTTGGACCTGATGAAATACGAACAGAAGACAAGCTGCAGTCCCCGAATATGGTGCATTGGTTCGGTACGGATAATTTCGGCCGGGATATTTTCAGCCGGATTCTGTACGGGGCGCGGGTCACAATTTGGACCGGGATGGTAGCGATAGGCATAGCAAGTGTGGTTGGAATTCCGCTCGGCGCTATCGCCGGTTATTTTGGAGGAAAGACCGGGAATTTCATCATGAGAATCATGGACATTTTGCTTGCTTTTCCATCGCTGATCCTGGCTATGGCGCTTGCAGCATCGATTGGACCCGGTTTATTTGGCGCCCTGCTGGCGGTCGGCATCGTGGCTATACCGGAATTCGCCCGTCTGATGTACGGCCAGACTGTTGTGATCAAGGAGAAGGAATTTATTGAAGCCAGCAAAGCGCTGGGGGTGCGGCAGTCAGCGATTATTTTTCAGCATATTCTGCCGAACGCCTTGGCGCCGGTCGTTGTACAAATTACGCTTGGCCTGGGATCAGCCGTATTGATTACCTCAAGCCTGAGCTTTCTGGGGCTGGGGGTCAAACCTCCAACAGCAGAATGGGGGGCCATGATTTCTTATGGCCGTGATTATATTATTTCGGGCGAGTGGTGGATGACGGTGTTCCCGGGAGCTGCGATTGCTACAACGATTTTCGGATTCATTTTACTTGGAGATGGACTGCGCGATGTTCTTGATCCGCACCGCCAATCTTCCAGACATAAATAGAAATATAGAGAAGGAGTGGAAGACATGATTAAAAGTAAATTTCTTATTCTTATTTCAGCATTGCTGGTACTGGTGCTTGCATCGGGCTGTGCACAAAGCTCCAATCCGAGCGGAACCGCAAGCAGCAATACAGCGCCCAAGGCTGATTCTGCGGCTGGAAAAACAATTACGATTGCTTATTCGCAAGGTGCAGGCCAGACGATGGACCCGCATGATGCCGGAGACTTGACTTCAGCCTCCTACGCATTTGCCCTGTATGATCAGCTGGTAACAAGCGCAACGGAGGAAGCCGGTGGCAAAACGGTGGGACGTACCGACAAAGTCGTTCCTTCACTGGCTGAATCCTGGAAGGTTTCCGATGATTTGAAGACTTATACGTTCACCCTCCGGGATGGGGCCAAGTTCCAAAGCGGTAAACCTGTCAATGCCGATGCGGTTGTATACTCGTTTGAGCGGGTTCAATCCAAAGGCGAAGGCGGAAGCCTGTATAAGCTGGCAAATATTAAGTCTGTGACCAAAATTGATGATAAAACAGTTGAATTTAAGCTTGGTGCTCCTAATCACTTGTTCTTGAAATATCTGGCTACCTTTACGTTCTCGATCGTCGATCCATCTGTTGCTAAGGGCCAACCGGATGATTACCTGACTCAGCATTCAGCAGGCTCCGGGGCGTTTAAACTTGAGAAATGGGACCCTGCTACCGAAGCTGTCTTTGTTGCTAATAAAGACTACTGGAAGGGTGCTCCAAAGGTTGATAAGGTGATCGTTAAGTATGTAGCAGAGGCTTCTAACCGTGAATTGTTCCTTGAGAAAAGTGAAGTTGATGTAGCGCTCGACATTCCGGCTAAAGACGTGGAAAGCTTGTCGAAGAAAGACAACCTCACGATCAGCTCGGAATCCTCCAACCGGATTGTATACCTTGGCATGAATGCGAACTTCAAGCCATTCGACCAGCTGAAGGTGAGACAAGCTATAAACTATGTGATTGACCAGAACAAGCTGATTAAGGATGTGGCCTTCGGACAAGCCTCACCGCTGAAGAGCTCCATCTCCAGCAAATCTCCGGATTTCACATCCGAGGGATATGAGTATTCCTACAACCTGGATAAGGCCAAGCAGTTGATTAAGGAAGCGGGTTATGAGAAAGGATTTACCTTTGACTTAACCGTAAACTCTTCAACTCAGGACTATGAAGATATTGCCGTCTTGCTTAAATCGGAGCTTGAGAAAATTGGAGTCACCTTGAACATTAACAAAGTAGCTCCAGCCCAATACCGCGAGCTGATTAATAATAAGAAAGCAGCAGCTTATCTGGGCAAATATACTTCGCTGGTCAATGACCCATCGTATCACTACGGTTTCCTGCTGGACAGCAAAGGTGCTTCCAACTATACAGGTTACAGCAGTAAGGTCGTTGATAATTTGTTAGCACAGGCTAATGTCGAACCAGACGATGCGAAGCGTTCGGAGCTGTACAAGCAGGTCCAAAAACAGGTTACGGCGGATTCACCGTGGGCGTACCTGTATGAAAGCAATTTGATTGTTGGCATCAGCAAGGATGTAAAAGGGTACATCTTCTACCCGGATGAGATTATTCGCTTCAGCTCATTGTACAAATAAGAAGAAGGACCTCCGAGCCGAAGGGCGCAGGGGGTCTTACCTACTTTAATTCATCATGGGAGGCCGCTATGACCAAGCTCTTGGAAATAGATCAATTGTCTATCGACTTCTCCAGTGGTTCCGGTCCGATTCGGGTAGTAAACGGGGTGCAATTGGAACTAGCGGCAGGAGAAACGCTTGGCATTGTCGGGGAATCCGGCAGTGGAAAAAGTGTGACCTCGCTATCCATTATGGGACTGCTTCCCCAGGGGCTGGCCAAGGTGGCGGAGGGAGATATTCGTTACCGTGGACAGAGTCTGCTGAACATGTCCGAATCCGAAATGCAAAAGGTGCGGGGCAATCAGATCGCCACGATCTTTCAGGAGCCGATGACGGCGTTGAATCCAGTCTTTAAGATCGGCCGCCAGGTTCGCGAGTCGATACGGCAGCATTCGAAAAAAAGTAAAAGAGAAGCCCATCAAGATGCGGTTGCCCTGCTCGGGGAAGTGGGCATATCCGCACCGGAGCAAATTATGGAGGCCTATCCGCACCAGCTGTCCGGAGGCATGCGGCAGCGTGTGATGATCGCGATGGCGATGGCCTCCAATCCGGATATTCTGATCGCGGATGAGCCGACAACCGCCCTGGACGTCACCATTCAGGCGCAAATTCTTGAGCTCATGAAGAAGCTTCAAAAGGAGCGGGGAACCGCAATTATTTTTATCACGCATGATCTTGGAGTTGTGGCTGAAATGTGTGACCGGGTGGCCGTCATGTATGCCGGTCAAATTGTGGAGCAGGGGGATATCCGGACGCTGTTCAAGGAAGCTAAGCATCCTTATACAATCGGCCTGTTGAACTCGATGCCCAAGTTCTCGGGTGAGATGAAGCGTCTGAAGGCGATACCCGGCCAGGTTCCCCATCCTTCGGAATATTTGCCTGGCTGCCGGTTTGCCCAGCGCTGCCCTTCCAGAATGGATTTATGTGAGAGCATAGAGCCGGCGCTTTACGACTTCGGCAATCAGCATTTATGCAAGTGCCATCTCTATAGGGGGGATACGGATGCAGCCCATTCTTGAGGTCAACGATTTAAAGAAGCATTATCCTGTAAAAACGGGTCTGTTCGGCCGGGTTACTGGCGCCGCCAAATCACTCGATGGGGTATCCTTTGCCATTGAAAAAGGGGAGACGTTCGCTATCGTGGGGGAATCGGGTTCAGGGAAAACCACTCTAGGCAAAACCGTGCTCAGGTTAATAGAGCCTACCTCTGGAGGCATCCTGTTCGAGGGGTCAGATATTACAGAGCTCGGTAAGGAGGCCATGAGAAGGCTTAAGACGGACATGCAGATGGTATTTCAGGACCCGTTCGGCTCCCTTGATCCGAAATGGACCGTTCGTCGTATTTTGGAGGAGCCGCTGCGTACCCATTATAAATTGGCGCCTGCAGAGCTTGTGGCAAAAGTGAATGATATCCTCGAGGTTGTAGGGCTGACCGCCAAACATGCCTCAAGGTATCCGCATGAACTGTCGGGCGGTCAACGGCAGAGAGTAGGGATCGCCCGGGCACTGATTCTTGAGCCTAAATTCATTGTTTTTGATGAACCGGTGTCGGCACTGGATGTATCGATACAAGCTCAAATTCTGACCTTGCTGGAGGATCTGCAGAGCCGGCTCTCCCTTACCTATCTCTTCATTTCCCACGATCTGTCGGTTGTCCGGTACATTAGCACCCACGTAGGGGTTATGTACTTGGGGAAAATGATGGAGATCGGCCCCTCGGAGGAGCTGTTCACGAATCCTCTCCATCCCTATACACAGGCGCTGATCTCAGCCATTCCCGAACCGGATCCGGACAATCGAAGAGAGCGGATTGTTCTGTCCGGGGAGGTGCCGAGCCCGCGCAAGCCGCCTTCAGGCTGTGTATTCCATACCCGCTGTCCTCATGCCATGCCGCAATGCGGCAGCGTAGAGCCAGAATGGCTTAAAGTATCCGAGAATCGTTATACAGCTTGTCATTTATATCAAAAATCGTAATAGGAAAGTAGGTTATCCATATGCAAGTAACGACAACATGGCAGGGTAAGAAGTTTTTTCAAGCAGCAGGTCCTTCCGGCTACAACGTGAACATGGACGCAACGCCGCAATGGGGAGGGGAAGGTAACGGCGCTTCGCCCGTGGAAGTCCTGCTGGCAAGCTTGGCGGGCTGTATTGGTATTGATGTAACCATGATTCTGGAGAATTTCCTGTCTTCCATCGATAAATTGGAGATTGTAACGAACGGAGTCCGCAAGGAGGAACCTCCAAAGGGATTTGAATCCATCGAGCTGATCTTTAAGGTGGACGGCGATATTCCCGATTACCGGATTTGGAAGGCCATTGAACTTGGAACGTTGAAGTATTGTTCCGTATCGGATTCGTTGAGTGCGGCCATTACACACAGACTTATTCTGAATGGCGTAGAGGTGTTTAAATAAGAGAGAGGGCGCGGGTTCCGGTTATGGGACCTGCGCCTTTTTCTAGCTAACAGTTCAAGTTACACTTCAACTTGTTTTATAATTCTAGCCGGGTTGCCGCCAACAATCATGTTGTCCGGAATATCCTTAGTCACCACCGCTCCAGAAGCAATAACAACATTATTTCCAATCGTTACGCCTGGATTAATAATGGCCCGGCCACCAACCCACACATTGTTGCCAAGAGTTACAGGTTTGCCGTATTCGGGTCCTTGTATCCGTTCATATGGATTCACAGGATGTGTGGCCGTATACACGTGAACACCGGGTCCGAACATACAATGATCCCCGATCCGTACTTCACACACATCCAGGATGGTGCAGTCAAAATTAGCATAGAAATTCTCGCCAACGTGAATGTTGGAGCCATAGTCAAACCGGATATTCGGCTCCATGCTAACGGTTTCTCCCGTGGAGCCCAGCAGCTCTTTGAGGATCTGGCTCCGGCGTTCTTCATCCATCTCGGTGGTCAGGTTGTAAAGACGTGTCATTCGTCTGGCATAGGCCCGCTCACGTGTTAATTCAGGGTCGGAAGCAAGGTACAGTTCCCCATCCAGCATCTTTTGTTTTTCTGTTTTCATGGTATCTCTCCAATCCTCTCTTATCATGGTAATCTGTTGTCATATACTTCAGGCTATCTCCGTTTCTCCACAAGCTGAAGGGAATAGGAGAGACTTTCCAGTGTCATTGTGATCAACCCGTACATATAGTCCTCTTCTGGATGCTCCAGCAGCGTAAGCTGAGGCACATGCATCTCTGGAATATACTTCAGACATTCCAACCGGATCATCTGTACGTCAGGCGGCTGGATAAGGCTTCCCGTCAAGGCAATGGTCTCCGGGTTCATAACTGCAATTAAACTGGATATGGCCCAAGCAGACAGATGGGGGAACGTATCGCGATTGTGCAGTTGTCGCAGCTGCTCCTCGCGTGACATGCCAAACGGTAAAAAAGAGATCTCTCCGGCAAACCGCGTATTCCCTCTGTGAATATGCCCATCGACCATAATCCCTGCTCCCGGAAAAGAGCCTTCGACGAATGTCACAACGGCTACGGACTTGTCTTCTTCGTATTCCTGTTTGCGGTAGAAGCCATATACCGTTGAGTTCATGTCGTTCTCTATAAGGACCCCGATGTTATGTTTCTCATGAATGCGGTCCATCAGAGGGACATTGACCAATTCCGGAATATCACAGAGATTAATAACCCCCTCATATACAGCCCCCGGGACACCGATTCCTACAGCCCGGATCTGCGGATAAAGTGAGAGGAGTCTATCAACTTCCTCTTCAATCACTCCTGCGTTCATTTGCGCCGCTTCCAGGCCGCCTTCCGAGATGGTCTCCCCCGCCAGATTGGCCACTCTATAATTAAGGGAATGTGTCTCCACTCCAGCTTGGATAATCATGCAGGCAATATAACTATAGTTCACATTATATTGGTACAGCTTCGCCGGACGGCCGCCACTAGATTCCTCCAGGTCCAGCTCGAACAGTTCACCGGTATCCAGCAGCTCATTAAGCATGTTCCCACAGGTGGCTACGCTTAAGCCTGTAGCCTGTGCCACCATAGATTTCGTGCCCTGCTTCATCGATTTAAGCGCCTGCCGAACCAGTTCCAGGTTCATCTTTTTCACTTGCATTGTATTGTTTGTAATTGGACTCATTTAGTTTGCTATCACCCCAGACCACTTATAATAATACTTTTAATAAGTAATAAAATATATGATTTATGTCCTTTTGTCCACCCAGAGACTGAGCAGGAGAACGATGAGTCCGATTATGGTAAGGGGAGCAGCCTCATTATTCCTCTTGAAACTCAAGAGTCCAATCGTTTCCATAAGTCTCTCATACTATGTAAATATAGAAGGGAGGTAGTAATCATGGCAGTTATAATAGACAGAGGAAGTTCAGTTGCGTCCACGGGCACTGAGACACTCAGCATCCCCATTCTAAGTCCATCCGATCCGGTGGGACTGGCTAACTTTGGACTGTATACCATCAATGGAGGCAGTGCGCTGTTGAATGCAACGGTAGGTTTCCAGACAACTTTGGGAGTCCCTAATGTGGTATTTACGATCTATAGAGACGGACAGCCTATTTTTAACGTGGGTGCTTCCGGGTTATCCGCTCTGGCCATAACTCCGGTAAACATATCTTATTTGGATAACGCCCCTCAGGGATACCATTCCTATCTGCTGGTGGTCACAAACAACAGCTCTAATGTTCTGCTGAATACAGCAAGCGTTACAGGACCGGTATCGTTCTCTGGAGTGTCGTTCGGAGACTTTTAAGAAAATAAAGCAGCCCTGAATGGCGATATGAACTGTGATCCAGATGGTGGACCGTTCAATATGCCAGCAGGGCTGCTTTGATTATCAACATGGGCTAACGTCGCCGACCTATGGGTCTGCTAGTTTAGTTCATTTGGCTCTTTAAAGTTGGAGCGGCTCATAGAAGACGTTTAAACCGGATTTTAAAATAGAGGGCAGAGCAGAGCAGGTAGGAAGCCAGTTCTATCATAATACCGTAAGGTGGGACCAGCCATTTATAGCTTCCTATACATAGCAAGGCGAGGGCTGCAAAAAACACAATGTCCCGAACATATAACGCTAAGCGGGTTTTAATATAGCTGAAAAGCTGTAGTACCTTAAAGTTCCACAAGGTGGATACCAGCTCAAGGGTGATTGTTCCAAGAGCTATGCCCGCATAACCCATCCCCGGCACTGCGACAGCCGCATACAGGATCGTAAAGTTAGCTGCAATTCCTACAGCCAGTCCCAGAAATGGGGCTTTTTTTTGATTTTTGGCCCATAATATGCTGGTGGTCACCTCTCTAAGTCCTGCCAGAAGCGGAATCACCGCAAGCATCTTGATGGACGGCTCCGCACTGGGAACACCAAATAGCAGCTCGGATATTTCCGGTGAAAAACAAAAAATAAAACAACTGGAGGCCCACCCCCATACCCAGGCCAAGTCTATTGTGTAGTTCCTTCTTTTATTGAACTGGCGGTACTTCCGGTTGGTCCAGTCCGATGAGATTTTCATCGTGGAAATATGTGTGATTGCCCCGGTGAACAGTGTTGGCATATAAGCGACCACAAGAGCGATTCCAGTAAACACCCCGAGCATCTGCACCGCTTCAAGTGAAGAATAACCCGCAACTCTCAGCCGCTGGGGAATCAGGAGAGAATCCACAAAATCAGAGGCGGGGACAAGCAGACGGGTCAGACTGATGATGCATGAAACCTTGGCGATGGTCATAAATCCGGTTCTGTAATCCGTTGATGGTGAAGGGGACTTATCCGGAAATTTGAACAGGATGGCTGCGGTAAGAAACGCAAAGGCAGCTATAGCTCCAAGCGCGGTACCCAGTACCGCCGCACCTACAGCCAACTCCAGGCCTGAGGGAATGAACAGGGGGATGAGCAGCATTAAAGAGCCAATGCGTACGGATTGCTCAATAATCTCAGACCAGGCAATGATCCCGTAACGTTCAAGCCCTTGAAGATAACCCCGGAGCAGACCGAGTAACGGGACGGCAAATAAAGACGGGGCCAAGCAGCGGATGACCACATCCAGCTGGGGATAACCGAGCAGGGAAGCGATCCAAGACGACTCCAGAAAGGTTATAAGGCTGGCCCCGCCTCCCAGAAGCAGCAGAACCATCGAGAAGCCTTTAAATTGGCCCCAGCCTGCATTAGGGTGACCGGAAGTGTAAATGGCCAGTGCCGTGGGCACTCCGCCAGAGATAATCATTAAGATCAGGGCATAGAAGAAGTAGGACAGTTGATAAAGTCCTAATCCTTCCATCCCCAGGCTTCTTGTGATGAAAACTTTACCAGCCAGGCCAATAGTTTTGACAGCTACTAAGGCCCCGGCCCTCATCAGGGTTTGTTTAACAAGCAAGGGTAATTTCAACTCTTGTCCTCCCCACCCAAAAGGCTGTCCAATAAAGCTTATGACAGCTGTAGGGCGGTTAAGAACAAGCTATAGCTATTTAATCGCGAATGTGAATGACTTGGTATTTGGTATATTTATCCCAGCCTAAATCAAAGGGAACGCGATAACGGTCCGCGGTATGTGAGTTGACTAACGGATAACCGCCTTGATCAAATCCGACAATAACCGAGAAGTGGTCGATATCCCCATTTAGTTGGTAGGCAATAAGATCTCCCGGCTGAAATTTATATACTTCAGTTCCCTGCTGCTGAAGCTTGTTCGAAAATTTAACAATTTTCGTGAAGTCTCCATGGGCAACAACCGTTCCATATCCAGAGTGAACCAGGAAGCTTTTGAAGCTGTCCGTTCTTACCCAGGCCTGACTGCCGCCATTACCATAGAAGTAACGCCAATCCCTCCACATGCGCAAGCCTCCGCCTTCCTCCTTGTCGCCAATGACCTGCGAAGAGAAGTTGGTGCAGTCTCCACCCTTGGACGTATAATCCAAGTACTTCCGGTTGTAACGATGCTCATTTCCGGCTCCCCAAGCGAGGCCGGCATATTTGTTAGCATATTCAACCGCACGGAGCCGGTTGTACTTCGTATGGGCCCGTACGCTTACCGGAGCCTTTCCGGGAATGAAATCAGTATCGCATTGCTGGATGAGCTTCGGGTTCTCTTCAAGCGGATCAGAATACCACTCACGTTCCAACAGCCAGCTTTGGTTTACTTTCTTAAGCCGGATCGCGTGCCGGGTTCCAATTCCGAAGTCATGCTGGCCAGGATATTTCCCCTTATACTCGTAACTTACTTTTAGGGACTGCGCCAGGGAGACTTTAGCTGTGTCGCCGGTAACGTTGAGGCGGATAATTCGGATTGAACATTCAGCGTTCACGAACTTCATTCGCCGGTGATGAGCCCAGGTCTGCAGATACTCAGCCCGGTCAAGCTCATGTTGAAATGCGTGACGACTGTAGCGGTCACTTGGGAGATAATAGTCCTTAATAAGCTCTTTGTTCTGATCCAAAAGCAGCTTGGCCCGGTTCTCAAATAAATTTTGAAGCATCAGGGTTATCTGTTCTTTCTCAGATGATTCCGCACGGGCAGCTGGCAGGCTGCTGATACCATAAGTGTGACAAGTAACAATTGCAAAAATGAGGAGAGATTTCAAAATCCTATACACGATGTCTATTCTCCCTGGGTATTTATTGGGTTAGGCTTCAAAGTCCCTTTAGTGTCTTTGGTTTGTTGATTGCAGGCGGCTTCCACCCCGGACAGTTCCGTATAGACCACAAGTCTTCCCTCATGCTCGCGTCGGCTTCTGCTGTATCTTCCTGCACAGGTAATCAAGTTGAGTTGACGTTTTAACGATGGCCCGAATATAGCTTCAGTGGGTGCCTCCGCCGTAGCATAATAGTTCACGGATTTAACGGTAAAACGGATTTTACACCCTCTGTTATTTTTTATATATACAAAGTCCCCCTGCTTTAGCCTTTTCAATGGATAAAATACGGCGGGGCCTGTATAGGTATCCACATGGCCATCCATAACAGCATTTCCCACATTGCCAGGTAATACTCCTTTTAGAAAGCCGACCCGGTCGGTGTTGTGGGGAACTCCCATTTGTCCGTTTTTCAAAAAGCTTACAGGTTCAATCCTGGCTTGCAGTTTTACAGAGGGAATGCTGATCTCGTAAGGAACTATTCCCTTAAAGGATTCAAAATTAAAATCCCGGGTGTTATCCGGTTTTGGAATAGGCAGCTTAGTCTCGGTTTGTACCTTAATGGGTCTGGGTTCAGATTGAGGTTGAGAATTCGGTGTAGTGGAACAACCCGCACAGCACCATACATAAAAAATTCCGGTCAAGAAACGAGCTATTCTGATCTTATTCATTTTTAAAAAAAGAGAGGACTAACCAAAATCCCCTCTTCCGTCCTTCCTATTCCATTTGTTCGCTTGCGCCGCCAAAACCTGTTTTAGGCATTTGTGTACCTTTGGCTTTTATGCTCTTTGTGTGCATCCCACCAATTTTTTTGGCGTGGCTTGAACTTTTGCCGTGAAGTGTCCCAGCTTTGCCATGGGAGCTTTTGTGCAGAGTATGCTTCTTGTGGGTGCTTTTAGCATGAGTCTTATGCGTGCTCTTTGTCTGGGTCTTATGTTGTGCCGGTTTTTTGTGCCCATCTGTTTCTGCGGAAGCTGAAGATACAGCTACACCTGCATTAAGCATCAAGGCAAGGGATGCGACTGCTACGATAATCTTTTTCATTTTGTACTGCCTCCTTGAGTTTGTGTTTTTTGGGTACGATACTAAAATGCGCGTTTTGGAGACAATTATTTAAACATTTCTTACCATCACCTAAAAAGGAAATGAGGGGGAAGGGATTTCACCCAAGAATCTGTGAACTCCAAACATATATAGAAAGACCAACGTAACTAGAAGAGTCCATAGCGCTTCTGCCATCCTATGAAACTACCGGAATCAGCTGCCCGGTACCCAAACTGGAGTGGATGCACGCAGATGAATGAGGGGGCTTCGGCTATGGAGACCTTAATTTTCTCTGACAGCGACCTGGCCCTTGTTCTTCAGGTTAATTTTCAGAGATGTTCAGTGATCACACAGGTATTCCTGCCTGTTTATCCTAAAGAGTGATGGTTAAATACATAGTACAAAATCGTATGAGCCCTTTTATCTCATAAATGGTCCATACTGGAGGGGAAATATACTATGACACAGAAAGTTGTAGGTGTATTTGGCAGTGAGGGCGAAGCAACAAATGCGATAACGCAATTGAAGGACATGGGCATTAAGGCAGAGGATATCTCGATTGTTGCAAAAGATACAAGACGCGCCGCATCGATCTCCGAGGAGACGGGTACGAATTCCTCTGAGGGTGTGGCTGTCGGTGCGACCGCAGGCGGGGTGCTTGGGGGAGTGACCGGGCTGCTTGCCGGACTTGGCGCGCTGGCTATTCCGGGAGTTGGTCCGCTGCTGGCAGCCGGGCCGATTGCGGCTGCTTTAACGGGAGCCGCGATTGGAGCGGGAGCCGGGGGCTTGGCTGGAGGGCTTATTGGTGTTGGTGTGCCTGAGACAGAGGCCAAGGAGTACGATAACCAGGTGAATGAAGGCCGCATTCTGGTGCTCATTGACGCCGAGCCGGAGCAGATGAACGATATTTATCACGTGTTCCACAGCAACAATTCCTTGAATTCACAGTATTTCAGCCGTAATGACGAGGCCGGCCAGGTAGGAGATCAGGACGTCCTCGGCACGCACGTAAGTGCAACCGATCAGGGGACCCTGCCTTGGTACAATGAGAAGGACGTTCCAGCCGACCCGGAGGATACCGTCTCTATTGCCCAGAACAAAGAGGCCGAGCTTCGTCGTCTGCATGATGAGCAAGTAAGCAGACACAGATAAATGTTAATGGCATGGGAACAGGTGATATGTGAAAGCAAAGTGAATTGGAAGCAGCTTGTCGAACGAGGCCATCTCAACCGGGTGGCCTGTTTGGGTTGTTCAAAAGGCTGTGGGAGGTCCTATATGCAGGGTTGGAAGTGTCAGAAAGGGGATTTACATATAGCAGCTTCAATCCACCTGGGAATAACTGCATATTCTCAAAAACATAAGAATATCCTGTTTATCCCTCAGGGGGCTGGTTAATTACATATTACGTTTCGCAGGATGAACTACAACATGACGAACAACTTGGAGGTAATCAACATGACTAAGAAAATTGTTGGCGTATTTAGAAACGAACAAGAAGCTACGAACGCGATCGAAGAGCTGAAGCGTCAGGGTTTCAGAGCAGACGATATCTCCATCGTGGCCAAGGATAAGCGTGATGTATCGGCAATAAGCGATGAGACAGGCACTAAAGCTCCAGAAGGTGTTGCAACAGGAGCGGCAACCGGCGGAATTCTGGGCGGTGTTACGGGACTGCTTGCGGGGCTTGGGGCGCTGGCCATTCCCGGCATCGGCCCTATCGTAGCAGCTGGTCCTATTGCCGCCGCGCTGACCGGGGCAGCCGTTGGTGCGGGCACAGGCGGACTGGTAGGCGGGCTTGTTGGACTGGGCATCCCAGAGGATGAGGCTGAGGAATATGACACCATGATTAACGACGGCCGCATTCTGGTTATGGTTGATGCGCAGCCGGGTCAGGCAGGCCGAGTGTATCAAATCTTCCGTGACAATCATTCGCTGAACGCGCATTACTACAGCCGATATGATCAGGCGGACGCTGAGGTACAGACTCAGGACAGAGTAGGAACACACTTAAGCGCCACGGACACAGGTACAATGCCGGTATATAATGAGAAGGATACAGTTGAGCCTTCCTCTAGAGCCGATTCTGCATATCCGGACAAGGAAGCCGACAAGCTGCAGCTTCGTGAGGAGCAGCTGTCTGTGGACAAGAACCGGGTTAAGACGGGAGAGGTTCAGGTCCGCAAGGAAGTTGTGGAGGAGCAGAAGACGATCAATGTTCCTGTGAGCCATGAAGAAGTTGTGATTGAGCGCAAGCCTGTCCAGGATGGTGCGTCTGATCAGCCGGTTGGCAAGGAGGAGGCCATCCGCATTCCGGTGACCGAGGAGAAGGTGGAAGTGAACAAGAACGCGGTGGTAACGGGTGAGGTTGAGGTCCATAAGCGTGATGTTCAAGAGACGCAGCAGGTGCAGGATACCGTTAGAAAAGAAAAAGCCCGCGTCGAGCGCAGCGGCTCTCCCGAAGTGAGGGAGGAGCAGCTGAACAGCCGCCGCTAATTATATAATTACTGGCAGAAGCCGCCCGGCTTAGGGGCGGCTTCTTTTGGCGTACCAAGCGGGCTGCTGATTGGTTTGTCCGCCATAAGCTCAAGGAAATGAGACCGGAGACAACCCAGACTTGAGGGGGCTGGGCGATTCAAAAGTGTACTCAGAAGGTAATAAAAGGGACAAAAGAGTACATAACGAGAGGTGATAGGTATGGAACGGAAGAAAGCGTCAAGCTGGCTCTACCAGCTCATATTTGTCGGACCTTCCGCGGTGTTTTTCCTCCTGATTGTGGCGGTCCCTTTCTTTCTGGGACTCTACTATTCATTCACAAGCTGGAATGGAATTTCCAGACATGTCACATGGGTTGGGCTTAATAACTACATTCATATTTTCACAAAAGACCCTGACTTTCTAAACTCTTTCTGGTTCACCGTTAAGTTCACGGTGCTCGGCGTGGTGCTGACGAATGTGGTCGGTTTCGCGCTTGCCTACCTGCTTACGAAGCCGCTGGCCACCCGCAATGTGATGCGGACGGTTTTCTTCATGCCGCACGTTATTGGCGGCCTGCTGCTCGGTTTCATTTGGCAGTTCATCTTCGTCCGGGGCTTCCAGTCCATCGGCGGACCGTTCTTCAATCTCCCGTGGCTTGGAACGGAAAGCACCTCCTTCTGGGCGATCGTGATCGTATTTATTTGGCAAAATTCGGGGTATCTGATGGTGATCTACATCTCCTCGCTTGGAGCGATCCCGGGGTCTTTAATTGAAGCCGCCAAGGTGGATGGGGCGGGCCGCAAGCAAGTGCTCCGGCATATTATCGTACCGCTCATTATGCCAGGGGTAACCGTGTGTCTTTTCCTGGCCATTTCCTGGTCGTTCAAGCTGTTTGATCTAAATTTGTCGCTGACCAAGGGCGGACCGTTCAAGTCTACGGAATCCGTGGCGCTCAATATTTATAATGAGGCCTTTAACATCAGCCGTTTCGGAATGGGGTCTGCGAAGGCGATCATCTTCTTCGTCATTGTCGCGATCATCTCGATTCTTCAGGTACGGGCAACGAAGAGCAGGGAGGTGGAGGTCTAATGAATACGATTAAGCGCTACCGCTCTTCCTATGTGGTGATTGAGGTCATCCTCATCCTGCTTGGCCTTCTGTTTCTGGTGCCTTTTTACTTCCTGCTGGTGAACTCGGTGAAAGAGTTCGGTGAGATTCTGACAAATTCCGCAGACTGGCCAAGCGCGTTCAAGTGGAGCAACTACTCGGAGGCCTGGACCAAAACCATGTTCCCGCAGGCGTTTGGCAATTCACTTCTGATCACCGTGCTCAGCAATCTGCTGCTCGTGCTGACTTGTTCCATGGCAGCATACCGGATGGTGCGCAAGCCCACCCTCTTCAACCGTCTGCTCTACGGGGCGTTTGTGGCGGCGATGGTGATTCCGTTCCAATCCTTGATGATTCCGCTCGTCAAGGTGGTCAGCCTTCTCGGCGTGATGGATACACGCACCGGGCTGATCCTGTGTTATCTGGGATTTGGCGCTCCGATTACGGTGTTCCTGCTGCATGGTTTTGTTAAGACTGTGCCTATCGACATCGAGGAAGCCGGCAGGGTGGATGGCAGCTCTACCTTCGGCATCTTCTTCCGTCTGGTGCTTCCGCTTATGCAGCCGATTATTGTGACGGTCATCATTCTCAATACGCTGTGGATCTGGAATGACTATCTGATGCCGTCCCTGATCCTGCAAAGTCCAGAGATGCGGACGATCCCTATTGCAACCTACGCTTTCTTCGGCCAGTTCACAAAGCAGTGGGATCTGGCCCTGCCTGGGCTGGTTCTGGGCATTGCGCCAGTTGTCATTTTCTTCCTGGCGATGCAGAAATATATTATCGAGGGAATTGCCCAAGGCTCCGTTAAAGGCTAAACCATGGGACGATTACAGGATAGGACGGTTGAAAAGGAGGTTGTTATGATATGAAATCATGGGCGAGAGGTCTTGCGCTTCTGCTTCTCACGGCCTTGACGGCCACCGGCTGTGGCCGCAGCGGGGCGGAGAGCGGCGGGGTCAAGACCGTACACATTTTTCAGTTCAAGGTGGAAATATCTGAGGCCATGGCCCGGCTCAAAGCAGAGTATGAGAAAGAGCATCCAGGCGTGAAGCTGGACATTCAAACCGTAGGTGGAGGCAGCGACTACGGAGCTTCGCTCCGAGCGAAGTTCTCCTCCGGTAAGGAGCCGGATATCTTCAATATCGGCGGATACCGGGAGCTGGATATGTGGCAGGATTATCTGGAAGACTTGTCGGATGAACCATGGGTGAAGGATGTAAAGCCGATTGCCAAGGAGCCGATGACCAAGAACGGGCGGTTATACGGTCAGCCGATGAACCTGGAGGGTTACGGGTTCATTTATAATAAAGATTTATTCAAGAAAGCCGGGATCGAGAAGCCTCCGGTGACCTTGAGTGAATTGGAGGAAGCGGCCAAGAAGCTGAAGGCGGCAGGTATTGTTCCTTTTGCCAACGGGTATCAGGAGTCGTTCGTGCTGGGGAATCATAATATTAATCTGGCTTTTGCTTATCAGAAAGACCCTGCCGCATTCATCAAGGGGCTTAACGAAGGAACCGAGAAGTTTGCGGGGAACAAGGTGGTTAAGATGTGGTCGGACCTATTCGATCTGACCTTGAAATACGGGAATGATAACCCGCTGACCACGGACTACAATACCCAGGTGACCATGCTTGCCAGCGGCAAGGCGGCTATGATGCAGCAGGGGAACTGGACCCAGGTGCAAATTGACGGGATCAATCCGAAGCTGAACCTGGGCATCCTGCCCATGCCGATTAACAATGAGCAGGGTAACGATAAGCTGTTCGTAGGAGTGCCGAATAACTGGGTGGTAAACAAAAATTCGCCGGTCAAGAAGGAAGCGAAGGAGTTCCTGAATTGGCTGGTATCCTCGGAGACGGGCAAGAAATATATCACCAAAGAGTTCAAGTTTATCCCGGCCTTTGACAATATTAAAGGCAAGGAGGAGGATCTTGGGGCGTTGGGTATGGAAGTTCTCTGGTATACAGATGCAGATAAGGCGCTGACCTGGAACTGGTTCCGGTTCCCGAACGGCATGTCACCTGAGTTCGCAAGCAGCATGCAGGCTTATATTGGCGGCAAAATCAATAAGGAAGAGATGTATGAGCAGTTCCAGCGAAACTGGGACAACCTAAGTGCGCGATAGACGCCAAGTCAACCATCACAAGGTTAAGCATCAAGAAGGGTGCCCCAAGGTCTCGTTAGACCTTTGAGGCACCTTTTGTCTGTTGATATTCCGGAGGCGGGTATACATGGTGATACTCAATCCTAAAATCTTACGAACCCGGTTGGCACAAGCGTGAGTTTGCCAAGGAACGCTCTCATTTTTTGCGAAATAGTAAGATTGGGTAATTTGGTAGTGATCAAATAAGTAAGAAGTAGGAAATATAGCCATTTATATAATTCCTTGCAGATAATGCCGACTGCCCATCGAACTTGTACGCAGCAGCTATAGGCCGGGAAGGACCAGTAGAATGGACGCGAGCGCCGAACAGGGAATCCTGCGGCGCTCGCTTTGGTTATGCGTAAGTTATATTGTAACCTATGCCTTTATGTACACGGTAAAGACATGGCAATGTTCCTGCTCAGATCATAACTGACATTTTCCAAAACAACAAAAGCCCTACCTCTCTCTTGTCCTTGCGGCTCCAATGACCGCGCCAGTGTGAATCAGAATTACTCCAAAATTCTTACTCTTAGGGTTAGTTCAAATAGGAATTTCTACCAGGTTATAAGGAGAGTTATCATCTTTCTGAGGAACTACATATATGAGGATTTGCAACTCAAATATATATTATACGTCAATTGAATGTAAAACGCAAGCTCACTTATGAAAAGCGGCTTTTTAGGTTAGAAATAGACTAGGATGTTTATTTAATCATACGGTGTTTTTTAGCTGTCGTGGAAACTTGGAAAGGGGAGAATGATGGTGTTCAATATGACAGAAGACGAGCTGTATACCATTGCGTTCTATATTCTGTTGGCGGTAGGTATCCTTGCACTTGGCGGTTGGCTGTTGTGGCTGAATAAGAAAGCCAAGAGTAAAAGATAAGTTGATCGGGGTGATAATTCCCCATAAAGATAGAGATATTTTCTCAGCGTAATTAAAATAAGCCCACCCCCGGGGATTTTCCCCTAGGACGGGCTTATTTGCTTTCAGAGAGTATTAATCGGTATCCCCGGGGTCGGGAGGCATAGGCGGGCTGTTATCCACCTTGCCTGGCTCGGGGTGGCCCGGAATCAGCTCAGGCTCTGGTGTCGCAGGTGCCAGCGGCATTTCGCGGAACCGGAAGACCTTCTTGATGCGCTCTCTGTCTGCCTTTGGACCGAGAATATAGAGGGTGTCCCCCTCCTGGATTACAGTATTTCCTGTAGGAGTAACAATATCTTCGCCGCGGATAACTGCGGTGACGAGAACATTGGGTGGAAGATTCAAATTACGGATTTCCTCCCCTACGCTGACCATGCCTGCGTGAACATGGATATGGTTGATCTCGGATTTGGTTTTGCCAAGCGAAACAAGCTCCAGAAGTGAATGAGACTGCTCGCTCCGTTCATCGACAAGCCCGAGCTTCACCGCAAAGGGGGTTATGGTTGCACCTTGGATCAAGGCGGAGGTCAGAATGACAAAGAACACTACGTTAAAAAACATCCGGCCATCGGGCAGGCCGCTGATCAGGGGATAGGTCGCCAGTACAATCGGTACGGCGCCCCGAAGTCCCGCCCAGGACAGAACAAGCTTCTCCTTGAAGCTGAACTTGGTTAGAAGTGTGCTTGCGAACACGCCTACTGGACGGGCGATGAACATCAGAATGAGGGAAAGTGCGAGTCCGTGGAGCATAATCGCAGGGAGCTCTCCCGGAAATACCAGCAGCCCGAGGAGGGTGAACATGGTGATTTGCATAATCCAACCGAAGCCTTTGTTGAATTGAAGAATAGACTGGCGGTAGGTTAAATCACTGTTCCCAAGCACCAGAGCCATGACGTAGACAGCGAGAAGTCCGCTGCCGTGCAGGGCTGAGGTCAATCCGTATGTCAACACGGCAAAAGCAATAGCCATAACCGGATACAATCCGGACGAGTCAAAGTTGATTCTGTTAATAACTTTAACGGAAATCCAGCCCAGGAGCAGGCCGAAGAGAAGTCCGAGCCCCATCTCCATGACGAACGAAAAGACGAGTCGGAGAAGATTGTGCCCCTCCGGATGCTGAATCCACTCGATCAATGTGACGGTCAAGAAGACGGCCATCGGGTCATTGCTGCCGGACTCGGCCTCTAGTGTGGAAGTGAGCCGCTCCTTGATGTTCTTGCCACCCAGGACAGAGAATACTGCGGCGGCATCCGTCGAGCCGACAATTGCCCCGAACAGGAGACCGTCTGCAAGAGGCACATTCAAAATAAGCATGGCACTGACGCCGATGATTGCTGTTGTGAAGAGCACGCCGACCGTTGCCAGCGACAGGGCGGCTGGAAGGATTGGCCGGATCGTAATGAATTTGGTCTGCATGCCGCCCTCGAACAAGATGACAATCAGGGCGAAGGTGCCGACGAGCTGGGTAATAAAGGCATTGTCGAAATAGAGGAAGTTGCTAAGGATCATCCCCGCGGCAATGAAGAAGACCAGAGCGGGCAAGCCGAAGCGGCTTGAGAATTTGGTGGCAAATACGCCGATCAACAATAGGCTGGCCAGCAGGATGATGATTGAGCTGGTTAAGGCAGTGAGTTCCATGGCCACCTCCTAAAATGTGTTGCCTCGTGATTTAGTTTACTTAATTCCTACTAAATTTATTAGACCATCTCCCCACCTCTTGAACCAGCCGGATTCTGGCCAGGGGATCAGGGAGGGCACGAATGAATAAGTCAAATGCTGCTGTCAATTTGTTGGTAGAATATGCCGATAATGACTTAGTAGTCCTTTGAGATGAGAAAGGAGCGGCGAAAGTCTTGACGATATACAGAACGTTCATTTCACGTCTGATGCTCAATTATTTTATTGGATCTGTTACGGCTGTCGCTGGAGTTGGCGGTCTGATAATCTTTACTACGCTGGAGATTTCCCCAAGAGAGTACCTTTGGTTGGTTATTGTTCTGGGGATTTCCTTATGTTCCATGGTCAGCTTGGAATGGACGTCCTTCTCCAGGCACATCCGGCCGATCAAACATGTGTTTCATCAGGATGTCGCTAGCCACAATGAGCTGCAGCAGGTGTATATCCGCCTTCATCAGCTTCCTTCCCTGGCAGTCAAAAGAATACTGGGGCCGCATTTTTTCGGATTAACTGTACCAGCGGTACTGCTAACCTTGTGGCTGATTCATACCAGAGTGCTCTCGTTTCCACAGGGTTTTCTTGTCCTTGCTGTTCTGGGTGCGCTCTTGGTGGCGGCGATGCACGCGATGATCGAATTTTTCCTAACCTCCTATGCCATAAGACCAGTGCTGGAGGAGCTTCAACGGAGAAGTATAGGTAAATTCGGCAAGGAGTTGTCGCTTGGCGGGCAAGTGCTTATCTCGATCAAGCAGAAGTTCCGTTGGGGCGCATTTCTGATTGGCGCTTTCCCCTTGCTGCTGTATGGACTTGCCGTACAGCTCAGGATCGGCAATCTGGATGGGGCTGGGGGAGAGTATTGGAGATGGGCAGGATATATTTTGATCGTGTCGTTAGGCTTCGCCTTTTTTGGGGCCTGGCTGCTGACAAGGGATGTGGAAATTCCTATCCAGCACTTGTATGAGCGTATGGCTGAAGTGAAGGAAGGCAACTTAAATACGCATGCAAGCGAAATGTTCTCGGATGAGTTCTCCAAGCTGGTGTCCGGCTTCAATCACATGCTCAGCGGGATTAAAGAGCAGTCGGCGCTGAACAACCAGCTGATCGAGAGTTATTTTGCAACGCTGGCGGCTGCATTGGATGCGAGAGACCCCTACACGGCGGGCCATTCTCTACGGGTTGCGGACTATGCGGTGCAGATTGGAGTGCTTGCAGGTCTGTCTGCGGAGAAGCTGGATGCGCTGCGTAAATCGGCTCTGCTGCACGACATTGGCAAGATTGGGACCCGGGATTCAGTTCTGCTGAAGGAAGGGCGTCTGACCGAGGAGGAATTCGACCAGATCAAGCAGCACCCCGCTATGGGAGAGAGCATTCTACGGCAGATCGAACCCGCCGATGCCATGGCACCGTTCCTTCCCGGAGTTAGATCCCATCATGAACGGTATGACGGGAAAGGTTATCCTGACCAGCTTAAGGGGGAGGAAATTCCGTTGTTTGGACGGATTATTGCTGTGGCGGACGCTTTCGACGCGATGACCTCCAATCGTCCCTACCGGAGAGGGCTGGACGTGGAGAAGGCCATTCAGATCCTTGAAGAGGGCCGGGGAACCCAGTGGGACCCTTATTATTCCGGTTTGTTTGTGGAGGACTATCGAAACAGGCAGAAAGGCAAAACTGAATATGCGGGTTAATGAACAGGGCTCATGAATGGGGCCCTTTTCTCATGTTGACCCAGCAAGTCAAGGATTCACAGCTACGCTGCGAGGGTAATAAGTACATAGATTTTTCATCTCTAAGATAAGGCCGCGAGCTAGATAAACAATAGATGATTAAGGAGTTGATTAAGATGGATAGCAGCGTATTTAAGGGTAAATGGAACCAACTTAAGGGTGAAGTCAAAATCCAGTGGGGCAAGCTGACCGATGACGATCTGGACAAAATTGAAGGCGAGAAGGACAAATTGGTCGGGAAGCTTCAGGAGCGGTACGGCCACACCAAGGACGCGGCAGAGCGCGAGTTCCACGAATGGGCCCGGGGACGCGAGTAATAAGGGCAAAAGTTGCATAGCCTGAACGGAAGACGCAGACCATCTAGGTCTGCGTCTTTATCTGGCGCTGTAAGCTATCTCTAACTCTTATCTTCGTGCTATGATAGACAGGAAATGACAGCATATTCCCAGCTATAATATTCTAACTTTGAAGGTTTTACCAACAGGAGTGAGCAAATGGGCTTTAGGGACATGTTCCTGATGAATTTGGGGATGTTGATTAGCGTAGCGTACCTAGCCAATATCGCGTATAAGTATTTATTTAATCGGACCTCAAGCAAAGTTAAATATGTCTCTTCGGTAGTTCTCATGATCCTAGCTGGCTGGATCTGTATGCGGTTCGGATTTCGGTTAAGCGACAATGTAATATTCGATCTCCGGTTTGTGCCTCTGCTGATATCAACCGTTGTATACTCACAGCCCTGGACAATTATGATTATCGGGATAGGAATCGGCCTGGTCCGGCTCACCTTCGGGGTGAATGAGGCGGCACTAGCAGGGCTTTATAATCTTGCGCTGCTGGGTGTCATTTGCGCGGGGCTTAATATATGGATGCGGCGGAGTACGGTTCGACTGGTGGTTAAAGCTACAATTACGATTCTGGTAGTGAACATATTCAATACAGTGAATGTGAGTATTTTTGGCGTTATTCCTTTTAAAAAGTACATGCTGGAATTAGCGCCGCTGCTCTTTCCGCTTGGGGTCATTCTCAGTGCCTTGTTCGCCGTAATGCTGAGGGACTTTCAGTTGGAGCAAAAGCGAAAGTTGGAATTGGAGTATACCAATGATCTATTGAAGAAGCAGACAGAAGAGCTGCAAAGAACCAAGATTAAGCTGGAAGAGCGGGCCAATCAGCTGCTGATGGCCTCTCAATACAAGTCTGAATTTCTTGCTAATATGTCCCATGAGCTGCGTACACCCTTGAACAGTATTCTGAATCTCGCCCAAATTATTAAGGAATCCGAACCTGCGCATGAGGAAGACGAGAATCCCTCCTATGGCGCTATTATCCATAAGTCAGGCGAAGAGCTGCTGCAGCTGATTAATGATATTCTTGATTTATCCAAAGTAGAGGCGGGGCGTCTTGAGATCGTGATCGATGAGGTCAGCATCCGTGAAATTGCCGAGGTGATGGAGCTGCAATTTCAGCATCTTGCGCAGCAGAAGGGGCTGGATTTCGAAATCCGGTTTGATCAAGACCTTCCGGAGTCGATTCAATCGGACTCTCTGCGTTTGCAGCAGGTTCTGCGGAATCTGATCGCTAACGCGTTTAAATTTACAGAGGCGGGTAAAGTTAAGCTGGAGATCCGCAAGGAGCGGGGAAATGGTCAGGACCCGGGACAGTGGATTGTATTCGCGGTGACCGATACCGGAATTGGAATTCCGGAGGACAAGCATTCCCTCGTTTTTGAAGCCTTCCAGCAGTCTGACGGGTCAATCAGCCGTAAGTACGGAGGGACGGGACTCGGTCTGTCCATCAGCCGTGATCTGGCGGCACTGCTCGGAGGTTGCATCCGGCTGCAGAGCAAGCAGGGAGTTGGAAGCACATTTTCACTGTATTTACCCGTTAATTATGAAGCAGAGAGGGAAGGGAGATTTCCATGAACAAACAATCGGTATCCACTACAAATGCGCCGGGCGCCATCGGCCCGTATTCTCAGGCGGTTGAGGTCGGAGACTTCATTTACACTTCAGGGCAGCTTGGTCTTGATCCGGCGAGCGGGGAGCTTGCCGAAGGGGTTGAGAGACAGACTGTGCAATCCCTGCGCAATGTCCAGGCGATCCTGGAAGCGGCGGGAACCGGAATGGACAAAGTAATTAAAACGACAGTGTTTCTTAAGGACCTCGGTGATTTCGTTAAAGTTAATGAAATCTACAGTTCCTTCTTCACAGAGCCTTATCCGGCGCGCAGCGCGGTTGAGGTAGCCCGTCTGCCCAAGGATGGACTGGTTGAAATTGAGGTTATTGCACTCAAGAAATAAGCTCAGGAAGACAATAAGACAGCCCGAAGATCCGGGCTGTCTTATTTAAATTGGATGGAAGCTTCAGGCTTATGCCTGGGTCAAAGAACCTAAAACCTAAAACCTAAAACCTAAAACCTAAAACCTAAAACCTATCTCCTTGCCTGTGGCTGGTGATTTTATCTACTACCTCATTTAAGGTTCTCTGCGAATCCGGAGCGCCAGCTTGGATATATTGGCTGCCACCCGTAGTGCTGCCGGGCTTTGGTATTCAGAGCTCCCCGTTCCCCGCGGGGGCTTCCGGGTTCATAGGTGGGGGCCGGAGCGCCTAGAAGATCAGCATAGACTGGCAGCCATTCGCGGCTGGATGCAGGCTCATCGTCAACAATATTGACGGCTCCCGGGGGCCAATCCAGCGCAAGCACGGCAGCCCGTGCAGCATCTTCGACGTGGACAAAGGAAGTAATCCCGTCTTGGGCAGGAATCTGGCCGAGGCGGACTTGCTCCGCCATCCATTCATTCTGCTCAAACCAAGTGCCTGGTCCATAGAACATGCCGTATCTGAGAATGACTGATTCCGGCATCCTGGACACTTCCTCTTCCAAGGCTGCTACCCCCTGGATGGTTCCCTGTCTTGGCAGGGGAGCATCTAGATCGAGTGGAACTTCTTCAGCGGCAGGCGAAGGACCCGGTTCATAGGCCCAGGCAATGCTCTGGGCAATCATTTTACGGGTTCCTGCCTTGAGGGCTGCATCCACAAGGTTCCGCGTGCCTTCGATCCTGATCCGTGAGTTCGCCGCGAAATCACGGTTCCCCAGTGAGGTAAGCTGATGAATTACACAATCGGGCCGGGCTCTAAGGACCTCCGTCTCAAGCTGCTCCCGGTCGAATACATCAGCCACCACGGGCTGTGCCCCCAGCTGCCGGATCGTGTCAACGTGCCCGGGGCTTCGGGTCATCCCCACGACGTCATGTCCGGCCTGGACAAGGGCGGGCACCATCAACCGTCCGATCGCTCCGGCTGCACCAGCTACAAATATACGCATAACAACTACCTCCGCTTCCTTAGGAAAATTCAGAAACTTATGAAATTCCCATTATATATAAAACGAACTTTAAAAATTAACCTCTCTGAGCTTCGATCCCGAGTGATTCTGAAGAAGCGGAGCGTCCGCCTTTGTCTCCGAAATGCCCCTGCTTTGATATATTGCTCAAGCATTTCGGAGACAACAGCGGTCTTAAAGAACACTCGGCATCGCAGCGTCCCATAAGGGTAACCTTCATAAGTTCATTTTATATACATAAAGACAAGATAGGGGAAGGATTTGTGACGGTATCCGCGTACAGGAATGTAGTTAATCCCGTTCCCGTGCCCGAATGAACAGAAGCCATATCGCATATACAAAGAGGATAAGGGACAGTGTGCCTGCGGTCAGGTACACATTGCTCGTATCCTGCTGTTTAATGGCAATGGCAATGTAAGCCCAGACGAAGACCAGCGGGAGCATGCCATCCCGGGGCCGGTAGCTGAGAATGACAGCCAGAATTGCTCCGACAGCCAGCATAATAATGGCACGTTGTGGGCTGGATAGGCCAAAGCCATTCCATTCGTTTTTTGAGAGAACAACCATGATATTGACCAAGGTAGCAACACTGATCCAACCGAGGTAAATGCTAAACGGAAGCCGGACGAACCAGGTCTCTCCCGGTGTAGGGAACGTAATGGAGCGGGTTCGACGGTAAATGATAAACAAGCTGAAGAATAGACCCAACATGGCAATTAGAGACCATTCTATGTACAGATTGTGCCATAATATAATCCAGGCCATATTAAAAAAACATGACACCGCAAACCATATGCCTATAGCCCGGATGGAGTCGCGTATCTCATACGTGCGCTTCGCCTGATAGAATATGAACCCGGCAAGAAGAAGATAGATGACAGACCAGATGACAAAGGCGTACCCAGCTGGAGTGATCGGAGTAGGATACATATCTGAGATATCCCCGGTGGTGTGGCCACCAAGAGGAAGCGTCTCGGCAAGGAAATTCACAGCAAGAACGCCTATGAAGAGCAGGATGTTCCACCATTTGTACTGATTTCTTGTATACATGAAGGGTCCTCCTGTTAAATGGTTACTATAATGAATATACCCAAGTAGGGAAGAAGCACACGCCGGGATGCTTTTGTTCCGTAAGATCGTGTAGGATTTGCTCTTGTCCCCTCTTCAGATTCATATGCGGGGCTTCACCCGGCAAGACGGATTTCATGGACAATTTTTACAAGAGGAGTGGTCAGGATCATTTTTAAAACTATGGTTTTTCGTATAATATGTTAGTAATGCAGGTGTATCGGTTATGCAATCGTGAACAGACAGGAGAAAGCAATGAATCAACCTCTGTATGGAATTTGGCTCGGTGATATATTCTTCTGCTTCTCGGGAGAGGCATCGGAATCAAGGGTGGATGCGTGGACAGCTTCGCTAAGAAGGCTGGAGCTGTCCTATGGGGCGCGTCCATTCCAGCATGCCGCACTGCGGCTTGCCGAATTGCGGTGGCCCGCGCCTGCCCTTCGCGGTGCTGTACGCCGGGGAGAGCGGAAAGGGCTGTTCGGTAGAACGCTGGAGGGTCTTGCGTTATCGCCGGAAGAGGCTTGGCCGATGCTGCTGAACTATGAGGAGGCCGAGTTGATAGCCAAAGGCGTAACTCCAGGCGCCGAGATGAACTATTGGAGCGGTGCAGCGAAATTCGCGCTGGAGCTCATGCTCCGCGGCGCTATCGCTCCGTCGGCGAGACCAGCGGCGGTTCCTGGGGCACGGAGACGGGGAACCCAGTCTGCACTGCGGGCCGTATGGACCCCTTGTCTTGATGATGCAAGGGACGAGGAACGCTTCAGGCTGCTGGCTGGCGCAATGCCGCCTATCGGGCTGACCCCAGTCCAGCATGGGCCTCAAGATGAAGAGTTCTCCGCTGAGGGCCGGCAAATTCAGGTGCTGTACTCGTTTCTTACCGCTTTTATCGATTATGAGACCCGCCAAGGGACCAAAGAGCTTGGCAAACAGCTGAATGCGGTCAAGGGTAAATACCGCAGAGGGGTCTCTCCACTGACAGAGTTATGGTGGGAAGGACTGCTGAGCGGCGACCGGGCTGTGGACATTCAGGGCACTGCACCGGAAATCGAGCAGCTGACTGGCGGGATCATTGAGGTAGGCGGCGAGCTGCCGAGCGCTTCGGCCGAAGACGAGCCCGCCCCGGGAGGCGGGTTCCGGCTCTGCCTAAGGCTGGAGCCGCCTCATGAGCAAGCTGCAGCGGACAGCTCCAGCTCCCCGGGCGAATGGAAGCTCTCCTTCTGGGCGGAAGTGCCAGAGGATGCTTCCTTGCTGCTCCCTGCCGCATTGATCTGGAATCAGCCTGATCATGAAATGGTTATTCGCGGGAGAACGTACAGCGGGGTGCAGGAGAACCTGCTGATCAGACTGGCTAAAGCCGCAGAAGTGTCTCCCGAAATTACAGGAGCCATGCAAGCCCCACGTCCGGATTGCGCCCGGCTTCGTCCGGAAGAAGTATATTCGTTCCTGAGCAAGTCCGTACCGCTGCTCCGCAAACAGGGAGTAACCGTACAGATGCCATCCCGGTGGACTAAGGAGGGCCGGCGGAGAGCGGGAGTACGGTTGAAGACCGCAGGCTGGGACCCTGCTGAGGCAGGGAGCACAGAGAAGCCGCAGCTTGGGGTGGAGCAGGTGGTCCACTTCGAGCTGGAGGCGGTGCTGAACGGACATAAGCTGACTCCTGAGGAGTTAGCGGAGCTGGCTTCTTCCCGGGCCCCGCTGGTTCTGTTCCGCGGTGAATGGATCGAGATCGACGTGAAGGAGATCAAGCAGGTTCTCCGTTATATGAAGAAGAATGAACAGGGAGCCATGACCTTCAAAGAGCTTATGCACTTGGCCAACGACGGGCCTAAGGAAGGGCGGTACGAGGGGTTATATGTGGAAGAGGTCGAGACGACCGGCCTGCTGGCCGCCTTGATGGAAGGCGGGATTCTGAAAACTCTTAAGACCCGTCCAGTGCCCCCTTCTCTAAAAGGAACCCTTCGTCCTTATCAGGAGAGAGGTTACCAGTGGCTCACCACAATGAAATCACTGGGGTTCGGCGCCCTGCTGGCCGACGACATGGGTCTGGGTAAGACGGTTCAGGTCATCACCACCCTTCTCAGCGATCATGTGGAGGGAACCAGGCTTATCATATGCCCAACTTCGCTGCTGGGGAACTGGCAGCGGGAGCTGCGCAGGTTCGCGCCCCAGCTTAGCTTATACATTCATCACGGGACGGGCAGGCTTCATGGCGAACCGTTCCAAAATGCCTGCCGGGAGCACGATGTTGTGCTGACGACCTATCATCTTGCCGGAAGGGATGCCAAGGAGCTGCGGGAGACGCAGTGGGAATCGATTATCCTGGATGAAGCCCAATATATTAAAAACTTCAGCACCAAGCAGGCCCAAAGTGTGATGAAGCTCAGCGCGCCCCACCGGATCGCCATGACGGGCACGCCGGTGGAGAACAGGCTTAGCGAGCTGTGGTCGATTTTTCAATTTCTGAACCCTGGATATCTCGGAACCTATGCTTCATTCCGCAGACAGTACACGGGGGGTGGGGAGGAGCAGGCAGTCGAACTGCTGCGGCTTAGAAAGCTTGTGGCTCCTTTCCTCCTGCGCCGTCTCAAGAGTGATCCGGATATCCGCAAGGATCTTCCGGAGAAAATCGAGATCAAGTCTTACTGCCCGCTGACCGTGGAACAGGCCAATCTGTACCGGGCGGTAACCGAAGATTTGATGACCCGGATTCAGGAGAGCACCGGCATCGCCCGCAAAGGGCTGGTGCTGTCTTCGCTGACCCGGCTCAAGCAGATCTGTGATCATCCCCGTCTGGTGGGTCCCGCTGGAACGGGCGCCGCCTCGGTACGGTCCGGCAAGCTGGAACGCTTGCTGGAACTGCTGGATATTATCCGGGAGAATGGTGAAGCGGCGCTGATATTCACCCAGTATGTGCAGATGGGTGAATTGCTGGTGAAGCAGTTGACTGATCAATACGGAACAGCCCCATTCTTCCTGCATGGCGGGGTAGCCAAGAACGAACGGGATCATATGGTGAGCATGTTCCAAGAGGGCAAGGGGTCTCCCGTCTTCATTCTTTCCTTGAAGGCTGGAGGTGTTGGGCTGAATCTTACCCGCGCCAACCATGTGATCCATTTCGACCGGTGGTGGAACCCGGCTGTCGAGAACCAGGCAACAGACCGGGTGTTCCGGATCGGGCAGGAGAAGAATGTGGAAGTCCATAAATTAATCTGCCAAGGGACGCTGGAAGAGCGGATTGATGAACTGATCGAGAGGAAAAAGTCGCTTTCAGAGCAGGTTGTGGGTTCTGGCGAACAGTGGCTGACCGAGATGACAAGCGAGGAGCTGCAGAGCCTGATTACACTGCAGGCCGGAGACTGGGGTTAACAACGGCTGGATTCCAGGGCTTTGGCTGAGTGAGTTGCCGTGGGCGGAAAGAAGCTGGTAATGAAACCAGCAAGTGTCCAGTAGGAGACTAGCAAGAAATTCGCTAAGAAACCTGTCTACCTGGCCGAAACTGGCTTATGTACTTAACACCGGATGAGATTATAACTTGGCATACAGCCAGAGTCCGTTGACCGGAAGGAGGGGGTTCTGATGAAGAAGGCGTTACAGCAGGAAGATCGGGTAGAAGCTTCAGAAGGCGAGCTCCGCGTGACATTTCCGACTGAGGAGCAGCGGGAGAATAAGAAGGCGGCGGCTTCCAAAGGTCAAGAGCCATGCAGGGTTACACTGCCGCTGGAGGCTTCGGGAGCTGATCTGGAGGAGACGCTTGTGAACTATTTCAGCTCGCATCCACTGGAGCTGGCTGCCCTGCTTCAGGGAGGCGAGCCCTCCCTTGCGTCGGACCTGCTGCCGCCCGAGCCGCCTTGGGCGCAGGGCCGCGCTCC
>NZ_LT575476.1:578040-587535 GCF_900086655.1 Paenibacillus tuaregi
CGCCGAGCTGCCCGCGCCTGCAGGCCGCCGGGGGCAGGGCGGCTCCCCGGCGGAGCATACGGGCCCGGCCTTGGCCGAATGGCTGGCCGAGGCAGCGGAGCAGGACCGGCTGCATGTGCCCGGTCCGCAGTTTCATGACGTCAAGATCACCTTGACGTCAGAGAAGGACGCTGCGCCTGAGGCATCACCGGATGCCGGGGCTTGGGCCCGGCTGCTGCCGGGTATTCCCGGAGCGGCCGAGGCGGTGCAGCGAATCCGCAGCCATACGGCGGAGCGGGCCCGCGGCCAAGCGGCTAATTTGTCCGGCAGCCGCAGGCCTCCCTCCTAGGGAAGCCAGGAGGGAAATGGAATTTCCCGGACATGCAAATCACCGGGTCCACTTCAATTAATATTGAAGGTGACCCGGTGATTTGCATTTTTTAATATATGGTTTACTTATTCGTCGGGGAACCATCGCCGTATCCCGGATGGTCATAGTCCGCGTTCTCGAGCTTACTAAGCACCCCGAGACTTTCAATAGCCTTCCGTGTCCGCTCATCCCCGATCTCATGTAAGAATGCATACACGTCGATAATTTTGTCATTGTAGTCATCGGTTGCTTGGTCCTTGTCAGCTGATTTATACGGGACAGGCGCACGTTTGAGCGTATGCTCGTCCTCCTTGGCCAGATCATCCAGCTTATCCCGGAGTATGCCAAGCTGCTCGTCGCTCAGATCCACTTCATACTCGGCCGATTCGTTCGGCACGTCTTGGATCAAATTATGAGTGACCGATACATAATAACGGGTTTTAGCATGATTCATCGCATTCACTCCCGGCCTTTTTATACTTTAATACACTCGGCCCGCAGCTTTTGAATCAGCCGTTTTCCCTGAATGGGGGAAATCTGGTATGATATACGGGATGAATGATATACTGGGTTAATTATTTATAATTTAATGTAATTAACGGTTTGAATGAAGTTCCTGGACCAATACGGATAGGTGGGATGGGGAGCCGAAGCAATTACTTCGGATGAAATTTGACATGGATATCCGTTTCATTTCATAGTGAATGATATAAGACATTCAGGTACCAAATGCCGCCTTTCAATTCGGGAAGGTTTAAAGGGAAATGGGAGGAGAAACGTTTATGGATTTTTTGCAGCGGATTAAAAAAGGTGCTGGCAAAGCGACAGAAAAGGCCCAGAACGCGGTTGAGATCAGCAAGCTGAATAATCAAATTTCTAATATTGAGCGTGAAATGGGGATATACTTCCAGCGTATGGGCCAGGTTTTCTACGAAGGATACCGCGAATCGGACATGTCGAAGGCAGAGAAGGAAATGATGGATCTGGCCAAGACCTGTGATCTTCTTAACGAGGAGAAGGATGAGGTCAGACTGAAGATCGCCGCTCTGCGCAATGAGCGTCTCTGCGTGTGCGGGAAGGTAGTTCCTGAAGAAGCGGTCTTCTGTCCGTTCTGCGGGAAGAAACTTGAGAATCAAGAGCAGGGAGCTCCAGCCCGGAAATCGGCTGGGGAGACAGAGACGGCTGCCAGTGAAGAAGTAGCTTCCTCGTACCAGGAGAAGGCAGTTCATATCGATCCGATTATTCTTGAGCCGGAATACGCTCCTAAGCAGGAAGTGATCAGTCCTGAAGAAGAAGAGCGCCGCCGGCGCGAGCTTGAGAGGGAGCGCGAGCGGCAGCTTGAACTCGACCGCCGCATCCGGACATGGAAGGAGAATGTTCTGAATCCTGAGCCTGCGGAGGACCCGCGTCTTGATGTGGAAGTACCGGTTCAGCAGGCGAAGGAGCGCTATCCGGATACCGACGAGATGACCAAATGTCAGATCTGCGCTGCTCCGCTTGCCAAAGGGACCAAGTGGTGCCCTCACTGTGGATCTGAACAGATCTAGGTTAACCGACTGGAGCCCTAATAGGCTCAGGCCTTTTGTTTAAGTTCAAGCTATAGAGGATAACGGTTAAGGAGTGTTAGCCATGGAATGTATCGTACATTTTAATGTGATTCATCCGGAGAAAACAAAGGAACTGCGTGGACTCATCCTGCTTGCTGAAGGCAAAGCGCCGACGGAAGAGGATTTCCTAAGCATGTTCTCGGACATGGGGTACCAGCTTAGGCTGTCCGACCGGGAAAAACTGATCTTCAAGCCGGTGAATGGAGATGCTGATTATTCAGAAATCCGTATCCAGAGCCTGGATACTGGGGAGGAGACCTACGCGGATGACCGGAATTTGAAATCGGTGATTTCCAATCTGCTTCCTCCGCAGTCGAAGCCTCTTTAAGCAGCGCAGCTTTTATAGAGGCTGGGTGCAAAATAATCAAAAAAGTCTGTCCGCGGGCATGGTATGCCTGCAGGCAGACTTTTTTTGATTCTCCTGTTCCTTCAGTCTGATGTCCTAACAGCTAACGGTCCACATGCTGGCCCTCTGCCTCAACGATGGAGGTACAGTGAGCGCACCGCGTAGCCTTAGCGGGAATATCGGACAGACAGTAAGGGCATTCCTTTGTCGTCTTTTCCGGCTCGGGCTTAGCCTCTTCCGTGCGACGGATGAAGTTGATGCCCTTGACCAATAGGAAGATACAGAAGGATACGATCAGAAAATCGATTAATGTATTAATAAACTGTCCGTAGGCAATGACGGATTTGCCTTTTGCGGTGACCGCTGCCAGGGATGGCCAGGGAGAGCCTACGTCATCCAGCGGATAATAAAGATCCTTGAAATTCACGTTGCCTAGGATTCTGCCGATTGGAGGCATAAGCACGTCATTAACCAGGGAGGTTACAATTTTGCCGAAGGCGCCTCCGACAATGACCCCGACAGCCAGATCAATGACATTGCCCCGGACAGCGAATTCCTTAAATTCCTTGATAAAACCCATAATTCTTTTCTCTCCTTTAGCAATCCAATGAGATAATGTCGTTTATAAGGTATAATTCCGATTCACGCTGTCTATTGTACATGAATGCAGGACAAGGGCAACAGTTTTTCTATATGGAAGAATGCGGCCGATAAGAATCAGTTTGTCGAAATTTGATTTTTTTTGGAATCGCCACGAAATACCTCTTTATTTCTAGGCGGTCTTTAGTTATACTTTTTAACATTGAATGAAACCAAATTACTATTTTCATTCCCCTTTCATTAAGGGGATGATGGATATCTTCTCGTATATGTGCAGGAATGGGCCTGCACGTTTCTACCAGATCACCGGAAATGATCGGACTACGGGGAAAAACGTTGTATCTATTCCTGCTATATAGGTGGAATGGATCATTTCGTTGATTTAACGGCCCATTCCCCGACTGCGGGGGATGGGCTTTTTGGGTTCAACCGGAGAAAGATGGCTTGCAGTCCAAAGAACATGAGGGGGAAGTAGAAATGAAGCTGTTGAGAGATAAGGTTATGCAGGAAGGGATTGTCCTTAGTGACCAGGTGCTGAAGGTGGATTCATTCTTGAATCACCAGATGGACCCGGTCTTGATGAAAGAAGTGGGCAAGGAGTTCACGCGCCGGTTCTCCGGTGAGCGGGTTACCAAAGTGCTGACGATTGAATCCTCAGGTATAGCTCCGGCCATTATGACGGCTCTTGAGCTGGGTGTGCCTATGATTTTTGCACGGAAGCATAAGTCGCTCACCCTGCGGGACAACATTCTGGTCGAGAAGGTGTACTCCTTCACCAAGCAGGAGACCAATGAAATCACGGTGTCGAAGAAGTTTCTTTGCCCCGAAGACCGGGTGCTGATTATCGACGATTTCTTGGCTAACGGGGAAGCCGCCTTCGGTCTCGCCCGCATTGTGGAGCAGATCGGCGCTACCGTGGCCGGTATCGGCATCGTTATTGAGAAGGCGTTCCAGCCGGGGGGAAGACTGCTTCAGGAGGCGGGATATCAGGTGGAGTCGCTCGTACGCATCGCTTCGCTTGAGAACGGAACGGTCACTTTTGCAGAAGAGGTTATTAATTCATAGGGGGAACTTGGATCATGGCAGGAGAACGGATTTTTCAGAAGAACAGACACCCGGTTCAGACACTCTCACTGGGTATTCAGCACGTGCTGGCCATGTATGCCGGAGCGGTCATCGTACCGCTGATTGTTGGACATGCGCTCAATCTCTCGCAGGAGCAGCTGACGTATCTTATCGCTATTGACCTGCTGGCGTGCGGGGTGGCATCGCTGCTGCAGGTATGGGGAAACAAATATTTTGGTATCGGGCTTCCGGTGATGCTCGGCTGTGCATTTCAATCCATCTCGCCAATGATTGCGATTGGGACCGAGAAAGGGATGGGCGTGTCGGCCATTTATGGGGCGATTCTCGCTTCAGGGCTGTTTGTGTTCTTGTTCGCAGGCGTATTCAGCAAGCTGATCCGCTTCTTTCCCCCAGTGGTCACTGGCTCTGTGGTAACGATCATCGGGGTAACGCTGATTCCTACCGCGCTTAGTGATCTCGGTGGCGGAAGCCCGGGTCAGAATCCCGAGTTTGGGAGTCCTCTGAATCTCGGACTTGGCTTCGGCGTACTGCTGCTGGTCATTCTGCTTAACCGCTTCGCCAAAGGCTTTGTCCGTTCAATCTCTGTCTTGCTGGGACTGATTATTGGAACGGTGGTTGCCGCGATTGCCGGCAAGGTTGATTTCACAGCCTTGAAGGAAGCCAGCTGGTTCCATGCGGTTCAGCCGCTGTATTTCGGAGTTCCAACCTTTCATCTGTCCGCGATCCTTACGATGATTCTGGTCGCTATTGTCAGTGTGGCGGAATCAACCGGCGTATTTCTGGCCCTGGGCAAAATCGTGGGTAAGGACGTTACTTCCAAGGACCTTGCCAAGGGCTACCGGGCCGAAGGCTTGGCTATTATGCTCGGTGGATTGTTCAACTCGTTCCCGTATACCACGTATTCGCAGAACGTAGGTCTTGTCCAGATGAGCCGGGTCAAAACCCGTGATGTGATTGTGGTGGCTGGCGGCCTGCTGGTGGTCATCGGTTTCGTTCCGAAAATTGCCGCCCTGACTCAGATCATTCCAACCTCGGTGCTGGGTGGAGCCATGGTGTCGCTGTTTGGGCTCGTGCTCTCCTCCGGCATCCGGATGCTGGGCGATCAGGTCGATTTGAACCGGTATGAGAATCTTCTGATTATTGCCTGCTCCGTGGGTATGGGGCTGGGCGTGACCACGGTGCCGACGCTGTTCGACCAACTGCCAAGCTGGCTTCGTATTTTGGTGGACAACGGGATTGTTGCCGGCAGTGTGACGGCAATTATTATGAATCTGCTGTTTAATGGACTCCGGAATTCAGCAGATCGTAAGTCCAGTGCCCAGAATGAGCCGGGGGATCAGGATATTTCCGCCGCGTAAAATGCAGTACAACAACGCTAAAAGCCGCATTATCCCATATTCGGGATGATGCGGCTTTTTTGTATTTGGCGTTGGTCTGGGAGATAAGCCTGTTTTGCATTACAGCTTGGTACTTGCTGATACTGCCGGTCCTCCCGGCACATATGAATGGTACATGAAGGGAGTGAGGTGAAGGGACGGATGCTCAAGACGAAGGTTACAACCTACAAATATAAAGTAGGAAAGAACCGCTACATCGTGATTAACATATTACAAACGGCGCAGGCCTCCGCGGACAGTGGAAATGTGCTTGCCAGCAATGCGCTGAATGTGAAGATTTTCGAGGGCAAGGGTGGTAACAAGACAAAGGCAGGTCAGAAAAAAAGGAGGTGAGCCGAGATGGGTCAGGTGAAACGGAGTTTTAAAAACAAACGGATTTCTGTAACTGTCCGTCAGTCCTCTTCAGCCAGAACCGGGCAAGGAGGGAATCCGATTGCAATTAACGCCTCGGATATCGGTGTTGTACGTACGGATGTCCGCAGCGGAAAGTAATCAAATAGGGGGCAGGGGTATGAACATCTGGACTCCCGCCACAGACTTCAGGGTAGTTAGGGCAGCTCACAACTTCCGCATTTGATCCTCAGCGAAGTCGCCAATATAAGGAACCTTATAGAACCTGCCCTGCAGGGAAGCCAGCATCAGAACAATCCATAAGACTACGCCAGTGAGCTGCAGGATCAGGATAGCAAAGGCGCCGATTAAGGGAACGAATCCCGCTGCTGTACAGCCAACAATAAGAGAACCAAACAGCATAATGGACTGAAGCGCGTGAAACATGACGTAGCGGCTTCGCTTCTCCAGTGCGAGCATTACCGCGCCGCCAACCAGTGGGATGAAATAACACAGAAAGCCGGCCAAATTCTCGGGTATTCCGGTCGAGGATCTGAATGGTGACAAGGCAACGCACCCTCTTCCATAGTCAGTGAAGGAAGCAGCTCACGCCACTTGTCCTTCCCTCTACAATGTATGCAGCTGCGGTAAATCCAGAACTTGGGGGAGAGAAACCGCGTCTAAATGCACACGAAGCCGTTAATGGGCCCCAACAGGCAGAGGCCTGGTGTCGGATGGAGCCCAGGTTGTCGTTCTGGCGTCCGTAGAGAACCACATCTCCAGAATATCGCCTACAATACGTTCCGCGGAATTGGGTTTACGGAGGGCATCGATCTTCAGCCTCCATTCTTCAAGCAGCTCCTCGCCCGCAAATAGCGATTTGATCTGTCCGGTTAAGGTCTTCGGATCATAGGAGATTGAGGCGATGCCTTTGCTCTCAAGATACAGCGCGTTGTTCCGCTCTTGGCCAGGAACCGGACGATAGAGGAATACAGGAAGCCGGCTGGCCAGCGCCTCTGACAAGGTAATGCCTCCCGGCTTCGTAATAATGCAGTCGCAGATCTGCATCAAGCGGGCAACCTGATGAACGAAGCCGTATACCTGTAGTCCCGGGTGTCCGCCGAACATGCTCTTCAGCCCCCGCTCCAGCTCGGTATTCTTGCCACAGATCGCGATGACCTGAAGATTCGGACTATCCAGCAGCGGTTGGATAATGTCCCGGATGCCCTGCATAACCCCATAAGCTCCAGCCATAAGAAGAACGGTCTTCTTCGTGGGGTCCAAGTGCTGAATGACTTCAGGATCGGGCTGATGGGTCTGGTCAAAATCAGGCTTGATTGGAATTCCGGTGGCAATAATCCGTTCAGCAGGAATGCCCCTCTCCATTCCCTCCAGACGCAGATCCTCTGTAGCAACATAATACCGGTCGATGTCGGGGTGAATCCAGCGGCCGTGCAGGTCGAAGTCAGTCACGATATTTACGATCGGGAGGGAAAGCCCGGTCTTTTTCATTAATTTGGGCATGGCCAGCTGTGGGAAGGTGTGAATAATCAGATCCGGCTCATGTTCCCGGATCATTTCCTCAAGCTTGCGCATACCGAAGGAGTGCAAAATATTAGCAAAGGGTTTATCCGGCTGCATATCTTTGGTGATGTTATACACCCAGCCATAGACCGCCGGGAGGGTTCTGAAGCTTTGAATATATATAAAACGGGTCAGGTTGTTAATCAGAGGATGGGCTAGCGCCATAAGATCAATGAGTACGACATTGTGGACCCCTCTATGATGAAAACAGGCTTCGATCGCCTTGGATGCCTGATAATGGCCATCCCCGTAGCTGGCATACAGAATCATAATTTTCGGTGAAATTGAATCCATGACGTTCATTTCCTCCTCTTGGCATCTGGCAGCTTATTTCCCCTGGCGGCTCATCTTCATGGCTGGAAGCACATAGCTTCCAAGCAGCTGACGCGGGTTCCTGAAGCGGCTCACTTTACTGTCGGCTGTAAATACGACCACGGCATCCAATTCGGGGATCAGAATGATCTGCTGTCCCCCATGTCCATGGGCGTAGATGAAGTCTACGCCTTTCTCGGTGTCGGTCCACCATTGATAGCCATAACGTCCATAACTGTAGTAAGGCTGCGAACGGGGGGTCCAGGATTCCTGAAGCCAGGCCCCGGGTACGATACACCTGTCTTTCCATGTTCCGCCCCTTAAGCACATCAGTCCGAACTTGGCCATGTCACGTGAGGTGAGCGACAGACCGATATGGCCTGTAGTATGCCCTTCGGAACAGGTCGACCATCCGGCATGCTGTATGCCGAGCGGTCCGAACAGATGGAACCGGGCATACTCAAATGCGCTGATTCCGGTATGTTCCGTCAATAAGATGGACAGCATGTGGGAATCCGGGCTTCGGTATATAAACTTTCCCAGCAGATCCTCCTGAACGGGAAGGCGCAAAATGAATTTGGCCCAGCTTTGGCTCCGGTGGAAGCGGTGGATGAATTTCTCCCCAAGCTTAGAGCCGGTCTGCCAATAGAGCCCCGAGGTCATGGTTAAAAGCTGACGGAGGGTAATGGTGCTCCACAGCGGGTCCGGCCGGTTGGGGGCGAATTTGCATATTTGATTCCATACGGGATGGTCTAATTCCTGCATTTCTCCCCGTGAAATTGCAATTCCTGTCAAAATAGACATGAAACTCTTCGTTGCGGACCTGAGATCGTTCAGGGAAGCGGGATGATAATTATTATAATATTTCTCATAAATCAGCCTGCCGCTTCTAACCACGAGGAAGCTGTGCATCCGCGGAAACTTTCCACATATCGCCTGATGTGCTGCATCAAGGAGGCGGGTGTCCGTATCGGTCTCCTCTGGCTCCCCGATGGGAAAGCTTGGAATAGAAGCTGCGGCCGAAATTAGAATAGGGGTATACTCAGTATTCAAAGGGCCCTCCACGGTTAGACGAGATTAGGTTAGACAAAAATAAGTTAAATATATTTTTTCTTACCCGTTTAGTCTTATCTTAACCCAGTGCTTGCCCGATAAATAAACTATATGGAATTAACATTAGATTTAAACACTTCGTTGTATTAAGGGAGTGTAATAAATATTGTGTGGATACAGGGAAAGCTGAAACGCTTTGGTGAATATGATACAATGGAAACGGATAGGAGGTAATTCGATACCCGGATCCATTACCAGACAGACCGCCCTAAAGCACCCAAGGGGCTGCCCAGCTTGTTTCAGCAGGGTTGTGATCGGGTATTTAAAGTGTCAGATGCCTGCCGGAAGGCAGAGTTATGTTCCTGTGAACCGCGGACGGCTGGGGCTTATTTTTTTTAGCCAGAGCTTGCCTGGTGGCTGTAAGATTCACCCTTATGACCACAATCGCCGGCGCACACTAACCACCATATGATGTTACTTGCAGATCTTTTCGGCATTCTCAAAATCGGAGCATTAACTACAAGCGTTCTGGGAGGGAATTACTATGGCAACGAAAGGTCATAACGAAGTAAAAGAAAGTCTGCTGGAGATGACACGGATATTCCGGCCCAAAGATCCTAAGAAATTTGTGAAGGAATATGTCCGTAAATACCGCATAATGGGTGGATATGAAGAAGAACTGACACATCTGGTTGAGCACGAAATGGGAAAATTGAATTCGTCCGTTTCGTAACAGCCGGAGTTAAATGAAGAAATAAAGCCTTACCAAATATAAGCTTAAGCCTAAAACCGCCTGCAGACAGGCGGTTTTTTTTTCTTTTCGGCCTACAA
>NZ_LT575476.1:587663-740163 GCF_900086655.1 Paenibacillus tuaregi
AAAACCGCCTGCAGACAGGCGGTTTTTTTTCATGTCCGGCATACATATAGATAAGTGCTCCCAAGAGGAGGCTGGTAAGGGAGGTTGTTCATTGAAGGGAAAGCTGAAGACGGATGAGGAAATTAAGCGGATACGTGAAGCAGGCAGGATCCTGGCCGAGTGCCACCGGGAAATCGGGAAGCTGCTCGCCCCCGGTATTACCACACTGGAAGTGGATGCTTTTGTGGAAAGTTTCCTGAGCAGGCATAAGGCCACACCGGAACAAAAGGGGTTTCAGGGATTCCCATACGCTACCTGTGCATCGGTGAATGATGTGGTATGCCACGGATTCCCGGATAAGCGTCCTTTGGAGAGCGGCGATATTGTGACCATCGACATTGTAGTGAATAAGGATGGCTGGCTGGCCGATTCCGGCTGGTCTTATGCCGTGGGACGCCCGGCGCCGGAAGCCGGGAACCTGCTGGAGAAGGCACACGATGCGCTCTTTGCAGGAATACACGCAGCCCATGCCGGAGGCCGGACAGGGGATATTGGCTGCGCGATTCAGCGGGTAGCCGAGGCTGCGGGACTTGGAATAGTCACGCCGCTTGTGGGCCACGGAATAGGCCGTCATCTGCACGAGCCCCCGAATGTGCCGAGTGTCGGCACGCCGGGAACCGGGACGCTGCTGAGACCGGGTATGGTAATTACTGTAGAACCGGTGCTGACCATAGGGGAGACAGGGGCGGTCTTCTGGGATGATGACGGCTGGACGATCCGAACGGCCGATGGATCCTTAGGGGCTCAGTTCGAGCATACGATTGCCATACTCAAGGACGGGGTTCAGATATTGACTGATTAAAAAGAGGGGCAACTCTCTTTTTTTCATATGTTTTCATAGTCTTAGAGATGAAATTTTAAAAAATATGTCATAATTTGAAACTAGCAATTTCTGACCTTGAATATGGGGCGAGGCTCCCTGTCAAATCATAGACATGGGCAAAAAGACAGATCTGAAATCGCTTGCAAACCCAGCAGCGGCGCGACTTTTTGCAATTTTGAACATTCTGTGAACTACCCTTGAATCATTGACAAAAGTGTGTACTAATCATATATTTAATTAGTGATTGTTCGAATTGACAGGATAGCAGTTTCCGTGATAAAGCAGGTCGATTGGTTCCTGATTTTGGGGAAGAGGTACTTGTGATGAATCGGAAGACAAACGTTAAAGTGGGGTAGATCAATGATGAAACGGTGGCAGGCTGTGAAACGGCTCCTTCCTTTGTTTGCGGGGCTGATGCTGTTGTTGTCCGCTTGTGGTCGCGAGGATTTGTCGGCACTTAGGCCTCAGGGACCCGTGGCACAGGGGCAATTTGATTTAATGAAGCTTTCCATAACCATTATGATTGTCGTTCTGCTTATTGTATTCGGTATTGCGGCTTATGTTTGGATACGTTTTCGCCGCAGATCCGGACAGACAGACGTCCCGGAACAGGTGGAAGGCAACTTCAAGCTTGAAGTGCTCTGGACGGTAATCCCTTTGATTTTGGTTTTGATTCTGGGGATCGCAACCGTGCAGAAGGTATTCGCGTACGGGGAGAACTATTGGAATGATAAGAACGCGGTTAAGGTCAAAGTAACTTCGCACCAGTTCTGGTGGGAGTTCAACTATCCTGAATACGGGGTAACCACCGCACAGGAGCTTGTGATTCCAACCGGCAAGAAAATCGCATTTCAATTAAAGACCGCTGACGTGCTTCACTCGTTCTGGGTGCCGTCACTTGCGGGCAAGACGGATACGAATCCGGAGGGAGCCATCAACAATGCTTGGTTTACTGCGGATAAGGAAGGCGTGTACCTGGGCAAATGTGCCGAGCTTTGCGGACAATCCCACGGTCTTATGGAATTCAAAGTCAAAGCGGTTAGTCAGGCTGCCTTCGACAGCTGGGTGAAAGCGATTAAGGAACCGGTGGCTATGCCTGCTGAACAGGCAACTGCCGAAGTGCTCAAGAACCAATGTCTGACCTGCCATGCGATTGGCAGTGAGGGTGGACCTTCCGCACCGAACCTGACAGGAATCGGCGGACGCGAATCGGTTGCCGGGATTCTGGTCAACGGTGTGGATGGAACGGTCAAGGAGAATCTGAAGACATGGCTCGAAGACCCTCAGGCTGTAAAACCGGGGAACAAAATGCCAAATCCGAAGAAAGACCTGAAGCTGACCGATGAACAAATTGACGCCATTGCCGATTACTTGGCAAATTCTAAATTAAAGACCCAATGATTTACCGCACGGCGCATTTCGGATAGGAATTTTTAAAGGGGGTACAAACCTTGGCTCACGCTCACAGTGTCAAGCGCCATACAGGGCTGATGGATTGGTTAACAACGGTTGACCACAAGAAGATTGGTATCCTGTACTTAATTGCCGGGGCTTTATTCTTCGGAATCGGCGGGATCGAAGCCTTGATGATCCGCTGGCAGCTTATTAAACCAATGAACGACTTTGTATCAGCTCAGACCTTTAATGAGTTGATTACCATGCACGGTACGACCATGATCTTCCTTGGCGTAATGCCAATCATCTTCGCGCTGATGAATGCGGTTATCCCGCTTCAGATCGGGGCGCGTGATGTTGCTTTTCCATTCTTGAACTCGCTTGGCTTCTGGACCTTCCTGTTCGGGGGACTCCTGCTCAACATCAGTTGGATCATGGGTGGGGCGCCGGATGCCGGCTGGACGGCTTATGTGCCACTGTCCTCTACCATGTACAGTGAATCGCACGGGGTAGACTTCTATACGGTGGGTCTGCAGATAGCAGGTCTCGGCACACTGATCGGGGGGATTAACTTCCTGGCCACGATCATTACAATGCGCGCACCTGGCATGTCCTTCATGCGGATGCCGATGTTTACCTGGACGGCCTTTATTACTTCCGCTATCATTCTGTTTGCATTCCCTGCTGTTACAGTAGGACTTGTACTTCTAAGCTTTGACCGGATACTCGGCGCCAACTTCTTTGAAGTGGGCAACGGAGGTAACCCGGTACTTTGGCAGCATATCTTCTGGATTTTCGGACACCCTGAAGTGTACATACTTATTCTTCCGGCGTTTGGTGTCATCTCAGAAGTTATCCCAACGTTCGCGCGCAAGCGCCTGTTCGGTTACAGCTCCATGGTGTTTGCAACGATCCTGATCGCCTTCCTGGGCTTCATGGTATGGGCTCACCATATGTTCACAACCGGTATGGGACCGGTGGCTAACGCCCTGTTCTCCATATCAACGATGCTGATCGCGGTTCCGACAGGGATCAAGATCTTCAACTGGCTCTTTACGCTGTGGGGTGGACAGATCCGCTTCACCGCCGCGAATCTCTATGCTTCCGGTTTCATTCCTACCTTCGTTATGGGTGGAGTTACCGGGGTCATGCTGGCATCCGCTCCGGCGGACTATCAGTTCCATGATACGTATTTCGTAGTAGCCCACTTCCACTATGTTATTGTAGGGGGTCTGGTGCTTGGTTTGTTCTCGGGTCTTCATTATTGGTGGCCTAAAATGTTCGGACGTGTGCTTGATGAGAAGCTGGGTAAAGTTGGGTTCTGGTTCTTTATTATCGGCTTCCATATGACCTTCTTCGTGCAGCATTTCCTGGGTCTTCTCGGAATGCAGCGCCGGATCTTTACGTACCGGGGGGATCAGGGCTTCGATACGATGAACCTGATAAGTACGATCGGTGCGCTGTTAATGGCCGTTGGGGTACTGGTATTCCTGCTGAATGTCATTATTACATCAACCAAGCCGGCAAATGCGCCTAACGATCCTTGGGAAGATGGCCGTACACTGGAATGGTCGATTCCTTCACCTCCTCCAGAGTATAACTTCAAGCAGATTCCGCTTGTTCGTGGTCTGGATGCATACTGGAAAGAGAAGATGGCTGGACATACGGAGATGACGCCAGCCGAACCGGTGGGTCCAATTCATATGCCATCCGCATCCATACTGCCGTTTGTGATGTCGGTAGGTATCTTCGTAGCTGGTCTTGGATTTATGTATCATCAATATGTTGTATTAGGCATCGGTCTTGTGGTCACTTTCGGTTGTATGGTGATCCGTTCGCTGTACGACGATCATGGCTGGCACATTGATCCGGAGGAAACTACTGAGAAGAAGGGGGTTAAGGCATGAGTGCACCCCATGCTGAGCAAGTAACGTCGGCACTTCCCCATGAGCCGGAGAAAGCTACGCTGGAAGGCCGCAATAAGATTCTAGCATTCTGGTTGTTCCTGGGCGGTGAGTCCGTTCTCTTCGGCACATTGTTCGCGACATTCCTTGCTCTACGTGAACAGGCCGCGGATGGGCCAACGGCTAATGAGCTGTTCCAGCTGCCTACGGTTGCCGCAGCTACCTTCATCCTGTTGGTAAGTAGTTTGACAAGTGTATTTGCTATTCAAGCCATGCACAAGGGGAATAGGAAAGCCCTCTCCCTGTGGCTCGGAATTACTGTGCTTCTTGGACTCGGATTCTTGGGACTCGAAATTTACGAGTTCTACGAATATGTGAATCATGAGAAGTTCGGTATGACCACCAGTGCCTTCAGTTCGGCGTTCTATACGCTGGTTGGGTTCCACGGAGCCCACGTATTGTTTGGTGTCGTATGGATATCCCTGCTGATTGCACAGCTTGCGAAGAAGGGCCTTACGGTGGTTACTGCGCCTAAGGTGTATGTGTCCGCTATGTACTGGCACTTTATCGACGTGGTTTGGGTATTTATCTTCACCGTCGTATACCTCCTTGGAAAGGTGGGTTAAGACATGTCGCAGCATAACACGAATCAGGGGAGCGCGGTAAGACACAGACACCGCACGGAAGGTCCCCAGAAACATATTATCGCGTTTATTTTCTCCATTGTACTAACTCTGATTGCATTCGCTACGGTGGCTGCTGGTGGCGTGAATACATCGTTCACCATCATTCTGCTTGTCGTCATGGCTATCCTCCAGGTTCTTGTCCAGCTTGGATACTGGATGCATATGAAGGATAAGGGACATTTGATTCCAATCCTGTTCCTGGCATTTGGATTCTTTGTAGCCGGGGCAACAGTATTAACAGCTTTATACTTAGTTTGGTGGTAAAATAGAGAGGAGGCTGGCAGACAGCCCCCTCTTTTTTGTACTGTGAGACATTTGTCACACAATCGACAGTAAATACGTGCCAGCAGAGATGGAGGGTTTGGTATGCTGGGATTAGAGTATTTTAACTTCAGAGACTTATGGAGCCCGTTGTTCCTGGCTGTAATTCTCTTAATAACCGCAGGATATCTAATGTTGGTGGGGCCTCTTAGTGAACGCTTTAAGGACGCCAAACCCGTTCCTGTGGGCCGCAAGATGGCCTTCGCAGCCGGAATGCTTGTTCTGTATCTGGCTCAGGGCGGACCGATTAGCCTGCTGGGGCACATTATGTTCAGCTTCCATATGCTGAGCATGGCGCTGACTTATCTGATCGCTCCGCCGCTCTTGATGCTGGGAATTCCAGATTGGATGTGGAGAGCAATCCTGAGGGTGAACCCGCTGAAGGGCTTATCCTTTCTTGCGCACCCGATTGTAGCCGCTGTGCTGTTCAACGGATTGTTCTCGTTCTACCACATCCCGGCTGTACATGATTATGTCATGCTTCATTTCGGCGTTCACCGGCTGTATTATGTAGTTCTGTTCATTGCTGCGGTATTGATGTGGTGGACACTGGTGAATCCGCTTCCGGAGCATTCGGAGATCAAGGGTCTGCGGAAAATGGCTTACATCGCAATCAACATGGTCTTGCTTACACCGGCATGTGGTCTGATTATTTTCTCTTCAACCAGCTTGTATGCAACTTATAATGATCCGGCGGTATGGGCGAAGGCAATGGGCTATTGTGTAACGGGAGATCCATCCGCTCTGCTTAAGACCTTTGGAGGCCCGGGCTATTTCGCCTACCTTGACACCCACGTGGATCAGCAGGTTGGCGGGATACTCATGAAGTTTATTCAGGAGATCATTTTTGCCTCGATGCTGGCATACGTGTTCCGGAGCTGGTATAAGCAGGAGAATAAAGATGATGGGGAAGACGAGCTGATGTCCGGTCCTCGGACAACTATAGGACAGGGCCAGCCGTAAGTCGAACAGGAGGATGAACTTAAGATGGATATGTTTACGCTGTTTCCAACAATCAGTACTTCCTTTATCGTAATCAGTGCGATCTTGGTGGCTATTGGTTGGGGACTGATTATTAAGGGCCGCAGGGAGGCCCATAAGAAGGTGATGATTGCGGCGGCGGTCGCAGCGTTAATCTTCTTCATCATCTATGCATCACGAACAATCTTTGTCGGGAATACGAACTGGGGTGGCCCGGCTGACCTGGAGATCTACTACCGGGTATTCCTGATCTTCCACATTGTGCTTGCAACGGTGGCCGCTGTATTCGGCTTGACCACCCTTGTGCTGGCCTTTAAGGAGAAATTTGCCAAGCATCGCAAGTGGGGGAGAACGACTGCTGTAATTTGGTTTTTCACTGCTATTACAGGGGTAGCTGTATATATCCTTCTGTATGTGATGTATCCAGGAGGACACACGAAACCGATGATTGACGCCATTTTTGGGACCTAAAATGAGTAACTGAGAGTGTTAGTGATTTGAAGAGACCGACGGGGAACCGCCGGTCTTTTTTATTTTTTGGCGGCATGCCGTTGACATGGTTAATTATGGACATTATACTGTGTATAAAGATATACACACTAAGCACACATAAGACATGTGTATACACACTCAGACAATCACTATTCATCAACATAGAGAGAGGTTGATTAACCTTGGGTACTTGGAGAGACGGTTGGTATATTTTCTTGAAAGATTTGAAGACAGGGCGGTATTACCTCATATGGAACGTACTCTTCATGCTGTATATGGGACTAACTACGAGCTTTATCTTTAGCTCAGAAGATCGCGTCAAACACGTTATAAATCCGCTGGGTGATTTCATGCTGCTCCTGCTTGTTCCGCTTGCGGGATTCACGTTTTGCAGGCGGTCTTTCCGGTATCTGAAGGATGATTCCTATACTCAAATGCTGTACTACTACAGAATGCTGCCGATTCCCCTTGGCGCTGTAATTAAGGCCAGGCTGCTTCAGACCATCTTTGCCTTCTCGTTTAACAGCTGCTTTTTCTTCGGGCTGATGTTATGGCTCTCCGCCCCTTTTTGGGGGGATGCAAATTTCAGTGCATACGTTGCCTTCGCCTTAACCTGGATAGGATACGGGTTAATGATCACGAGTGGATACATGTACTTTGAGTTCTTGAAGCGCGGCATTGTATATATGTGGGTGAGTTTTATTGCTAACGGCATTATAGCCAGCCTGGCCTTTATTGTTGAAGCATTTAGCGGTAATTTGGTCAGATTTGTGATGGACTATGCAAAACAATACGGGTTACTATCTCCGGTGATGTGGGGAAGCTTGATCATAGGAGGCTTGCTGATTGGTATAAACAGCAAAATCATACTCAGGAAGCTGGCAGTTCGGGATCTGGCATAAGACTTTAAGCGGGATGCTGATAGATCAGCTTACCTTGGAACCCCGCTGTCAGCGGGTAAGAAGTGCAAAATGGACATAGGGATGAACCTAAGGAGGCTTTATCGTGCACGTATGGATTGACCTTAATCCGGATTCGCATCATATAGAACTCTGATAAGAAGAGAGATTACAGTAATCTTTGGTTCACTCCAGTTGATATAGAGAACTGAAGGTGAGGTGCGGAAGGTGTGGATTCCCATTCAAATTAATGAAAATAGCGCTGAACCCCTGTACCACCAGATCAAGACACAGCTCCGTTCTCTCATTGTCAGTGAGCAGATCGAGGAAGGGACTCTGCTGCCTTCCATCCGTGAATTTGCCGGCAGCTTGAACTGCAGTGTCATCACTATCCGGCGTGTGTATCAGGATCTGGAGAATGAAGGCTTCCTGCGGACCAGACAGGGAACAGGCACGTTTGTAGCCAAGGTGGATCAGGGGGAACGGACGGAGTACCGCAAAGCTGTGGTGCAGGAAGCGGTGGAAGCGGCGGTAGATGTCGGACTTTCAGTACAGTACGGGGAAGATGAGCTGAGAGCTTTATTTTTACAAATATTGAAGAAGAAATATCACGGTGAATCTGGAGGAGGAGAGGGAAAATGACAGAAGGCTTGGCGGTACAGCTGAACGGAATCCGCAAGAAGGGCAGAAGGAAGCCGATCGGTCCTCTGAATCTGGATATCCCCTGCGGGTATGTGGTGGCGCTGGTAGGGCCCAATGGGTCAGGCAAAAGCACGATTATGAATCTGATCTTGCAGACGCTTCACCCGGACGAAGGGGAGATCAAATGGTTCGGAGAGTCAGTCGCCGGGGTACTGCCCACGCAGCTTAGGCAGTCCATAGGGTACGTGCCTGAAGCCCCGATCGTTGATGAGAATTTCCAAACCGTTGAGGAAGCTGCAGAATTCCGGGCACGCTGGTATCCCAATTGGGATCAGTGGAAGCTTGATGACCTGCTTCGGAAGTTTGAGGTGCCGGAGAAGGGCAAGCTGAGCAAAATGTCCAAAGGGGAGCGCCGCAAATTTGAAATCGCCGCCGCAATGGCCTGCCGGCCGAAGCTGCTGCTGCTGGATGAGCCTTCATCTGGACTAGACCCCTTTGCTTGGAAGCATATGATCGAAGTGCTTCGCAGCGCGATGGAGGAGGATGAGATGACGATTCTGCTGTCCACGCACATTGTGGATGAGGTCAAGCGGCTCGCCGATTATATCGCACTGGTCCATCAAGGCCAGGTCAAGGGCATGGTGGAGAAGGATGTCCTCTTAGGAAATTGGCGGGAGATCTGGGTCCGCGGAGACAAGGGGAATTTTGAGGGACTTAAGGATATCCTTGAAGCTGAGGAAGATGGGCCATCCACCTGGCGGCTTCTGGTTCAGAACCAGGCCAGACTGGAAGATCAGCTTGCAGAGCGCGGTGTCACTATCGTGAGAAGCCGGGGGCTGGAGCTTGAGGATATTTTGTCCTTATGGATGAAAGGCAACCTGCCTGAAGAGATCAAATGGAAGAGAGGAGATTTATAATGGCACAACCACTAGTTATTGATAATCTGGTTAAGCAGTATGGGGAGAAGACGGCGGTTAATGGGGTGTCCTTGGATGTGAAGGAAGGCGAGATTTACGGGCTGCTCGGCGGCAACGGGGCAGGCAAGACTACGACCATGCGTATGGTGCTTGGTATCATTTATCCGGACGGGGGACGTATTCAATATCACGGCAAGGACTACAGCAGCGAGCTTCAGCACGGCATGGGTTATCTTCCGGAGGAGCGCGGTCTGTACCCGAAGGTGAAGGTGAGCGACCAAATTATTTATCTGGCCCGTCTACGCGGAATGTCCGCCAAGGAGGCTGACAAGAGCTTGCGGTATTGGCTGGACCGATTCGAGGTGCCTGAGTATTACGATAAGAAGATAGAGGAACTGTCCAAAGGGAATCAGCAGAAAATGGGCTTTATCGCAGCGGTGGTTCACTCTCCGAAGATTCTGATTCTGGATGAGGCATTCAGCGGTCTGGACCCAGTCAATGTGGAAGTGCTGAAGTCCACGGTCAAAGAACTTCGGGATAACGGTACCAGCATCCTGTTCTCCACTCACCGCATGGAGCATGTCGAAGAGCTGTGCCAGCGGATCACAATCCTGCATAAGTCGAACACCGTGCTGCAGGGGAATATCCGGGAGATCAAGAAGCGTTATCCACGGGAGCAGATTGTACTGAATACGATTGGCGATGTTAGCGGGCTGGAGAGCATTGCTGGTGTTAGAAAGGTGGAGAAGAATGAACGCGGTTATCTGATTCATATCACCGAGACAACTGCCGCGCAAGAAATTCTGTCCCATGCCATGCGTCAAACTGAAGTGGAGCATTTCGAGATCAAGGAACCAACACTAAATCAAATCTTCATTAAAGAGGTGGGTGAGTCCAATGAATAAGCTGGGTACGGTAATTGGCTTTACATTTTGGAACAAGGTGAAGACCAAAGCATTTGTCGTCACAACGCTGATCTTAGCTATATTAATGACAATCGGGATTAATTTGCCTTATTTGATTAAAGTGTTTACCGGGGATGATGGCGGCAGCAGCCAGACCAAGATCGGGTTGGTCTACGGCAGCCAGTCGGAAATCGCGTTAAGATTTGAGCAGTATGCTTCGCAGCAGAATAAAATCGGCTTTAAGATTGTTAAATATGAAAAAGCTGATGAGAAGCAGTTGAGCAAGGATATTGAGGATAAAAAAATTGACGGATACCTGCAGTTCAAGGATGCACCGGCAGGACAATTTCCTGAAGCCGTGTACACTTCCAAGGACGGCGAGCTGGGCATGAGCCTTCAGTCCGCGCTGCAGGGCGGGCTTCAGATTGTGAAGACCCAGTATATTACCAAGGGATTATTGACTGAAGACCAGGTAGCCTCGCTGAATCAGCCGATTCAGATTGACACCCAGCAGGTCAAGAGCGAATCGGGCGGATCACAGGCAAGCTCTGGCAAAGGGAAAATGAACACAGCTAATTATATTTTTGTATACATCATGATGGTATTGTTCTGGATGACCACTGTGACCACAGGCAATATGATCGCATCCGAGGTCACCTCTGAGAAAAGCTCGCGGATCATGGAGATCCTGATTACCAGTGCAGCGCCAGTCACACAGATGTTCGGTAAGATTATCGGCATGTTCCTGATCGGCATTCTGCAGATCGCTGTTTTTGCAGTAGTAATTACCGTGAACATCATGCTTCCACACAATAAAGGGGCATTCAGTCAATTTGGCATTAATATTAACGAATTGGATTTGAGCGTGCTGGTTTACGGGCTGCTGTTCTATATACTGGGCTATCTGCTGTTCGCGACTCTCTTCGCAGCGATTGGTTCCATGGTCAGCCGTACCGAGGATTTGGGTCAGGCAGTTATGCCTATCACCATGATCAGTCTGGCCTCCTTCTACATCGGAACGTTCAGCGCTTCATCGCCGAACTCGATGATTCTGAAGGTAGCGTCCTATATTCCGTTCACCTCCCCGGTATCGATGCTGGTCCGGGCAGGACTTAGTGATACACCTATGTGGGAAGTCGGCCTGTCGCTGCTGATTCTTCTGATCTCGATCTTCTTCTTCGGCTGGCTGTCCGCGAAGATCTACCGTACCGGTGTACTTATGTACGGGAAGCGCCCGACTTGGAAGGAAGTCCGCAAAGCTATGCAGGCTTACAAGTTCTAAGGGCGAATGTGCGCTGACTTGACTAGCTACCAGGAAAGGGAGAGCAGTATAGTGAAACCGTTTGAGGGGTTCATAGGCTAGGTACCCAATCGAATCGCTGGCAATAAGGAGGAGCACCCATGAAAAAGACTTACGGAAGCGGGCTCGCTTTAGGGATTGCAATTGGAGCCGCACTCGGAGTATTGATGAAGAATATTGCAGCCGGAATAGGGATTGGTGTCGCTGTAGGAGCGGTACTTGGGGCTGCTTTCGACCGGAGAAACAAGAGATAGTATCACTTAGTATAAACTGGCGTGACCACAGTTTTATGGGTTAAGCTGATATGCTCCTCTTGCAGCAGGAAGGTGAAATACAGTAACCTGACTCTGTAAGAGGAGTATTTTTATGCACAAAAAAGCCTGTTCTTCGCTTCCGAACCAAGGAGGGGCTAGAAAATCCTACGTCAGTGTGGTAAAAGGGACAAATCCCCCTGATTTACAGTTCTGCCCGACCCCTTCATGCCGTTAAGTCGTCCCCGCTGCCCTATTGTGCGGCGAATTACGGATATGCTTAAATAACAGAAAAGATTAGAAATCCGATCGCCGAGAAGCTCGGTAGAAAGAAGGAGGGAGGGCAATGGCCCAGCTGGATTTTGATCCAAGCGGATACACGGTCAGCTACGGGGAAGAGCGCATTCCTCTGCTGGCCAAAGAATATGCGCTCCTGCAATTTTTATACAGCCACCGCGGTCAGGCCTTCAGCCGGGAACAGCTGCTGGACAGGGTATGGCCGCTGGAATATCCGGTGGAGCGGACGGTCGACGACCATATTTACCGTTTGCGCAAAAAGCTGCGTCCTTGGAGCACCCGCATCTTTCTGAACACGGTACGCGGTTATGGCTACAGCCTGACAGTCAAAGAACCGGATCTCCGCAATCCTTCGATGCAGGATACCGAGCTGCAGGCTCAAATGCGGGAGCTGATGAACAAATACCTTCTGTATGGCCAATGTAAATCGATGATTACGATGGCGGGCCAGCAGGACCTGCTCGGCTTTGAGCTGCCGCCGTCTCACCTGATCTTTATCCGGTACGTACAGGCGGATATCGCCTGGTTTTTGAACGATACCGAATATCCGCTTTCGAGCAAGCTTTACTATTTGCTGCACTTTTATTTGTACTTTTACCATGAGCCGAAAAGATGTCTGGAGTACTTCGAGCGCACCATCGCCGCAAACATCGGTCCGGAAGACCATCAGCGGGAGCTGAAGCTTCTGAATATTATCGGATTGTACACCGACAATGGCCGGGTCGAAGAGGACCTGGCCCGGGTTAAGGTGGCATACGAGGCTGTTCGCGAAGCGGGGGGAGACCTGGACATTTTCAACGTCCATATTAAAATGGCGGAAATGTATGTCCATCTGGGGGCAGACAACGTGCCTGAAGCCGAACGCTGCGCGGGCGAAGTCGAACAGATGCTGGCTGAAACCCCGTATTTGCGGGAAATCTGCGCGTATCACGGTCTTAAAGGGCGACTGCTGCTCCGGCAGGGAAAACGCTCCGAGGCCGCGACTGCCCTGAACTACGGCATTGAGGTCGGTGAGATGACACATAACGTGCCGCTGATCGTCGGCTCGATCCGGGAGACGCTGGTTTTTCTGGAGCAGCGGGTACAGGAGCCCAAGCTTCAACGCCAATTTGCCGCGAAATACGCCGAATATAACCGGAATGTTCAACTGGATGCTTATAAAGCGCTGATTGAACAAAAAATTGAAAGCATTCTGGACGCTGTCTGATGTTCCTCTGATATTCCTTCGTTACAGTGAGAGTACCACATTCTTACTTAACGGAGGAATTTTTGATGTCTCAAGCCCTTGTTACTGAGCCGCAGCCGTCCGCCAAATCGGTTTGGGCCAACCGTATCTATGCCAAAATGTTTACGGCTTACGCTATCTCCTCGTTCGGCGAATGGTTCGATGCCTTTGCGATTGAGGTTCTGGTCGCCTACCGCTGGCAGGCGGACCCCTTAATGATCGCGCTGATTCCAGTGATGATGGCTCTTCCGGGCATCCTTCTCGGATCGCTAGCTGGGGTCGTCGCGGACCGCTGGAAAAAGGTCAACCTGATGCTGTTCACCGATGCGGCCGAGACCGTCCTGACGGTCCTGCTGCTGTTTGCTCCTGGCATGTCCTGGCTGCTGCCGCTTCTAGCGCTGCGTGCCGCCATGGGCGTATTCCGCGTCCCGTCACATCAGGCGCTGACACGCCAGGTGGTCCGTGAAGACCAGCTTTTGAAGGCGACTTCCTACAACGGCCTTGTCAACCAATTTTCCAAAATCGCCGGCCCGCTGCTGGGGGCAGTCGTCCTGACCGTGATTTCCCCGCAGCTGTGCATTCTAGTGAACGCCGCGACCCGCCTCATATCCTGTCTGCTGCTGTTTACGCTGCGCCGTATTGAGGAGAATCTTACGGCTCCGCAGGCTGAGGCCGGTTCGGATGGGGGTGCCGGTACGGAGCACAGACTCAGCTTCATGGAACAATGGAAGATGGGCTGGGCGGTGCTGCTGCAGCGCCGGATTCTGCTCAGCACGCTGATCGTGAATATGACTGTTATCCTGGTTATTCTTATGATTGATTTTCAGTTCCCCACGCTTTACAGGGAGATTGCGCCGGATAACGAATCCCTGCTGGGATGGATGGTCTCTTCCACCGGAGTGGGTGCCGCAGCTACCATTATGATTTTGAACCGCCGGAACCGGATCAGTTATGGCACCGGGATCGGAGGTGGCATTGTCCTGATAGGAATTGCTATTGGCGCAATGGGGCTGCTGAGACCCGGCTCCCCGGAGATCTGGAGCCTTGTGCTGGGTCTTGTGATCGGGATCGGCAACGGTCTGTTTATGGTAACCAACAATTACGTGCTGCAAAAAGAGACGCCGGAAGACATGACTGGCCGGATTTTCGGAATCCAGAACATGATGTCCAGCACGATCATGATCGCGGCTCCGTTGACCGGTGGTTTACTGATCAGAGGATTCGGCGTGGAAGTAGTGTTCTTTGTTCTCGGTCTCCTCGTTCTGCTCTTTGGTCTTGTCTGTCTTCTTCTGCAGCGAGTTCTTTGGCCGTCTGGCACCAAGAAATGCGCTCATGAAGAACCTCTGCAGCAGGTATCCGGGTAGACGTGCTTTCTTGAAGCGAACAGCTCGTTCAAGAACATAGCCGCACTCGGCCTATGGATGGAGAGCTTTGCAGCGGGAAAGGAATCGGGGTCGCTGTTAGAGGAGTGTTTTTTATATAGAGCCTTCGTTAAGCAACCGTGGGTAATCCATAACGACGATCCCTTCAACAACTAGGAATTTTGTGTGGATGACGTTTACTTCTCCCCGTTTTCGTTATATCAAAGGGGATCAATGGGAGCTGCATGCTAGGCGGATCGCCGCAAAATTTCATGCTGAGTATGCCAGGCACGCTGACGACTCTTGGTGGTCTGGGCAGTTCGAGGCGCTATGCGAAGCTAGCAGCGAGTTTCAGGAATATTGGGACTCTCAGGAGGTTCTTGATGCCATCGATGCACCCAAAGTGCTGCAGTGTCCGAATCTCGGGATTTTGAATTTTGATTTTGTTTCCTTTCAGGTTTTGAACGATACAAGTTTGACCGTTTCACTTCATGTTCTCCACCAAGACGACACGGTGGAAAAAATGCAGCGGTTGTTAAGTGATTATCAGACCCGGAATTCGGAACATTTTGAATCTTTTCAAGGGATTTAGTGATGCTAAATGAGGACGAGAAGTCGGATAGAATCCTAATATTTGGCGGTCCAATTATTCAAGGAGCCCAAGCTTTTCATATACTTTGGATGAGATGACTCCATTCTGCACAAGCTCGTGATCCTTTTGGAACTTTTTGAGGGCTATGGTTGTATCCGAGCGAAATTTGCCATTACAAATACCGGTAAAATATCCGGCACTTTTCAGTCGGGATTGAACTAATTGAACGTCTGCGCCAACGTCTCCCTCTGCAAGTGTCCTTGCATCTTGCAAGGGATCACCCAGGACATGACCATAGATCGTGACTTTGGTTCCGACCGGGACCATATCAAACAATTCCATGATGTCACGGTTACGCATACGTATGCATCCGTGACTGAGGTGTTGTCCAATGGAATAAGGCTTGTTCGTGCCGTGTATGCCATAGGTTCCCCAAGGAACATTCAGACCCAGCCAGCGTGGCCCGAACGCAGCTCCCCAGTCCTTGCCTTTGTATACGATTTGGTATTCTCCAATAGGGGTTGGAGTCGATGGATTTCCGACTGCGATTGTATATTTTTTAATTGTGCGGTCTTTCATCCTTACAACCAAACGGTGGTTAGAAGGATAAACCTCGATAGCGAAATCCCCCTGATCTGCCACGATGGGCAGGGAGGGATCGGGAAATGAGTTTTTATTTTCAAAGGGGTTAAGTGTGAGCAATAATACAAACATATAAAAACGGAGCATTTTCCACAGCCCCTTTTCGTTAGTTTTGGCTATTTTATAACGATTGAAGGAATTTTATACGTGGGTATACGTCCGATAAGTATGTCAAAAAGGAGCAGCATGCCATGAGGCAACTGCTCTTTTTCGTGGTTATCTTTTATTGACGAGCAATGGTTGTTGTAGCTAAACATATCTGTATGTTTGGGAGAGGTGTAAAGAAAGCTGGGTTAAATGAGCTGATCCACTTTTTCTCAGGAAAATATAACCTTTTAGGGATCTCATCCATCTAATCTTATGGAGGGATCTATCGTCCTTCCAGAGCTCAACGGAAAGGAGGTATTTCTATGGCAATTAGCGCCGTTGTTGATGGAAAATTTACACCTGAATTTGCCGCGTATACGAAATTGACAATTGTGAATCGGGTACAGAATGAAGAGAGGGGAATCCCGACTCGTTCGTCCCAATCTATGAGTTTTGAGCAGTTTATGAGCGCGATGGAGAGAAATCAGGTGCTTCACGCTAATCTGGCCCGCCGCACACCGTCTGAAGAAGTGGACTATAATAGAATCTACGAGCAGCAAAATGGGGCGAGCCTATTCGCGCGCCAACGTTATGAAGCGATACAAAAAGCCTATCATTTAGGCTTGGTGGATCTGAATGGAGTTCTAAACTTTAATTAATTTCAGCTTACGTCCGTCTATTGAACTGAAGCCGCAGTGTCCTTATATAAGGAGCTGCGGCTTTTCGCATGATTCCTTCTAACTCCCGCCCAGTTGACTTGAATTTAAAGGTATACTAAAATGGCAATAAGTAAACCTATAGTTTACTAATTGTACTTATAGTTACTGAGGAGGTGTTGGTTATCGGTACGAAAGAACGGAAAGATCGAGAGAAGCTCGTTCGCAGAAATGAAATTATCGATGCGGCGGAGCGAATCATTTTTAGCAAAGGATATCATTCAGCCACGATGGACGACATTTCTAAAGAAGCGGAGTTCAGCAAAAGAACGGTTTACGTTTATTTCAACAGTAAGGAACAGATTTATTTTGAAATCATGGCCCGGGGTTACAAGCTGCTGGATCAGATGCTGTCCCCACATACGACAACCAGCGGCGAATCAGCTTTGCAGCGGCTGCGGCAAATTGCCAGCACTCTGTACGAATACAGCAATGAGTATCCCGCGTACTTCGATGCCATTATGGAATATGAGAACGGGGAGATGGATTTCGACCAGAGTATCCCGGAGGAGTCCAGGGAGGAATGCTATCGGCTGGGAGAGCGGATTCTCGGTTATTTGACCGGCATACTTCAAGATGGCATGAGGCAAGGTGTGATCCGTGCTGATATCGATCCAGTGAATACAGCCCTCGTTCTGTGGGCCTGTGTGCTCGGTGTCTTTAGAACCGCGAAGAAAAAGCATCGCTATATCAAGATTTACCATCAGGCAGACCCGGAACAGCTTGTATCCGGTGCTTTTGATCTGTTGATCCGGTCTATTGAGCGATAGAACCAGAGGAAGTGAGAATGATTAATAAAGCGGTGAACAAGAAAATGTTAATGATCTTGATTATAATTCTGTCCGTGGCTGCCATCTGTATGGCTATCCTGTTTATTACAAGTGGGGTTTTTGCCCCATCCCGTTATTTGGAGCCCTGGAACAAAAGCTATTCCAAGCAATTCGGCGATCCAAGGGTCAAGCTTGTTTCGCATGGCATCTTGGCTGCCAACGGACATAATATGCAGCCATGGAAGGTGGTCCTTGACCCGAAGGATCACATGGTCTTCCGGCTGTATGCCGATGCGGAGCGTTTAACCCCTGAAGTTGACCCCTTCGCGCGTCAGACGATGGTCTCCCAAGGGACTTTTCTGGAGTACATAAGGATCGCGGGGGCCGAGCTTGGATATAAGACTACCATTGCCCTATTCCCGGAGGGGGAATATGATGAGCGGGACCTGAAGGCAAGCATGAGTGCCAAGCCGGTTGCCAAAGTCACACTGGCGAAAGCTCCGCCGGAGAAGAATCCGCTGTACCCGTACATGTACCTGCCTGACACGAACCGGGGGCCGTACGAGGCCAACCTGTTATCACCAGGGCAGGCGGATGCTCTGCAGAGGGCCCGGCAAGAAGCGGGCGTTGCTCTGCATATTTTCCAGGATTCAAGTAACGTAGAACGCTTAGGACAATACGCTGTAACAGGAACAGCGATTGAGGCCGGTGTACACCGGATTAATGAGGAATCCCGCCGGATATTCCGGGCGAATGAATATGAGAAGAACCGATACCGTTATGGTTTTTCCCTGGAAGGGCAGGGAACGACAGGCTTTATGAAGCACATGATGCAGGGCTTGATTACGATATTTCCTTTTCTTAATAATGAGCAGGCCTCTGCGGATATGATGATCAGATCCACCCAAGCCGCTGCCGGGCATACTCCGGCCTATGCCATGATCCTTACAGAAGGTAACAGCCGAACCCAGCAGGTTCTTGCTGGAATGCTCTACAGCCGTCTAATTCTAAGTGCACACAGTCTCGGCCTCGTCATGCAGCCTGTCAGTCAAGTGCTGGAGGAATACCCGGAGATGGAGCAGCAGTACAACAGCATCCACCGGGATTACGCTGCCCATGGGGTCACGATCCAGATGCTTGTGCGTGTGGGCGCACCCACCAAATCAGCCGCACCAACGATGCGGAGGGATGCTCTAGACTTCCTTACCCAGTGACCATTCCCAGTCTTTTTGTTGAGCCATATAACTTTTGCGAGTACACATCCATCTAATCTTATAGAGGGCCCTCAGAGAGAAGAAGTATTAACCATTAGGAGGAACTATAAGATGAAAACCATATATAAAGTGATGACTACCGCTGTACTGACTGGAGCTCTTGTGGGAGGTGGCGTGTGGAGTGCGGCGCAAGCTGCGCCAGCTCAAAAATCCACAACCAAATCTGCTCCCGCCTCTGTCAACACGAACAAGGCTGGGGTTAAGAGTGTCAGCCACCAGAATATTTCACTTGGAATTTCCAAGGTAACATATGACGGCAACGTGGTGCTTCTTGAAGTGCAAAGGGATGGAAAAGGACTCATTGGCGGTATCACCGATTCGAAGTGGGATGATCAGAAGGACGAGCGCATCCTGGAAAAGGGCGCAATTTCAACAATTGAGTTGTTTATTAACGGAGTATCGGTAAATACGTATGGCGGCAGCAATCTGTGGGAGCGGCCAAGCTTAAGCTGGGAAGCCGGTTCCACAAAGGACAAGGTGCTGATCAGTATGGCGGATGCCACCTGGCTTGGAGAGAAAGCCAGCCTTAAAGCGCTGCCCGATCAGTTCAAGCTTACAGCGAAGATTAAGCTGGAGGGTGTGAACGAGTTATATACCCTGGACATTCCGGTGCAAAAAGAGGCCGGAAGTGCCCTGAAGCTAAGCCCGAATCTGACCAAAAAGTCAGGCGACCTCTCCATGACACTCAAGAAAGCCAGCGTAACCTCCCAATCAACACGCCTGCAGTTGATCGTAAAGGGGCAGGAAGCGAACTCGACTATCCTGTATGATTTCTATGATGATCAAGGCAAGCGGATCGACACGATCTCCGGCGGAAGAGGCACCGATGAGAACGGAGCTAAGGGAGTGATGTACAACGACTTCCTTTTGAATACGCAAGGAAAAGCCCTGAAATCCATTACGGTCAAGCCGTTCAAGCCAGTCTTTGCTGAGCCGGGGGCCACGAGTGGGCAGTTCAAGGTAGATGACAAGGGTGACGTGGTGAAAGAGTATATCCAAGACCTGGAGATGAATCTGAAGATAAAATAAGCAACTAAATGAACATCCCGCTGCGAGGGGATTCCGCAGCGGGATGTTTTGGGTCTTTTAAATGAACTGCTGCAGTTGATTCATGTAGAAGGAAAGCTCGCTTTCAGCTTCGAGATCGCGTATCAGAGCCCGCAGCAGGAAGCTCCTCGGCTGCTCTTTGGCGAGTTCGTCCTTCAGCATGGAGGCAACCTCAAGCAGTTCTTTTTTTCTCTGATTCGGCGCTGCTATATCAGGAATGATGGACAAGACCATATCTATAAGGGCGTCACTCCGAACTTTTAAAGAGACATACAGCCTCTTAAGATCAACTTGGAGATATTCCGTCATAAGGTTGTCTGTCAGTATGGGGGTGGACGAACGGGCTTGCAGACCCTGCATAAGATCGTCCATCCTTTCGGCAATAAACAGAGCCAGCTGTTTCTTCTTCATCGGTTTATGGCCAAACAGTAAATGAAAGGTATACTCCCGAATCAAACCGCTCAGCATAGCAGTCATATCCCATTTCCAATCCTCGATAACCGGCCCGTAGTGGCGGCTCAGAATGTCGCCGTAATACAGGAACATGTTTCTGCGGATCTGATTAATAACGGTTTCGATCCTTTCATTATTGACGGGTGGAAGCTCATTGTGATCTCTTGATATATAGTATCCGTGCTCGACATAGAAATCGAACTGATATGCGATTTCCTCCAAGAAGGTGTCTCTTGGAGACAGCTGCATTCTCCTGATCCGATCCACAGCCTCAACCATCGCCTGTTGGCGTTTCTCCAATATATTAATGTACAGTTCCTCTTTCGAGCTAAAGTGCTTGTACAGAGAGCCTTTGGCGATGCTGCAATCATCGGCGATATCCTGGATGGACGTGGACTGATACCCCTTCTCGGCGAAGAGGCGGATGGCGGATTGTAGAATCTTTTCCTTCAGCATACTCATGTATTGCTGCCTCCTTTGAAAATCGTATCTATCATACAGCTTTTTGCAACAGCCATCCACCATAAACATATCGTCTTCTAAGATGAGTACTATTTTCCGCCGGCGGTCTGAGTCAGGCCAATTTCCGGGTATTTCTTGGACAGGTCTGACATGGATATAGCGCTGCTGCCCTTCACATATCGATCAAAGAAAGCCAAGCTTACCTCATTGACGATGTGATGAACCTCCCGCGGCTTCTCGCCTTTCTCTTGCAGAAGAGGGGAGAACAGATGGAAGTCCGTATAGCTCATATGGGAGGTATGTGGAATAGTCATAGAATACCCTCCGCCTTTTAAGGCATTAGTCCTGCGTTTCACCGTCTCATTCCACGAGTTTTCATACGATTCCCGGCTTCTTCCACTCTTGGCGACAGCTTGGTCCAGCGAGCTTTCAAACACGGCTCTATCGATGCTCTTGGCCCCACTCATCTGCAAATAAGGCTTACCCAAGCCTGTCTCCGGCATCGGCTCCCCGTATAGCGTCCCGTCCATATTAAGAGCAGCCTGGATGCGAGAATCCTTCATCAGCATTTGTGCCGCCGTTGCCCCCCCGAAAGAGTGCCCGAACATACCGATGCGGCCCAGATCAAGGCGGCCGGTGAACCGTCCTGATGTATCCTTCTTATTCAAGAGCTCAAGTTGATCCAGCACAAAAGACACATCGCCTGTCCATAACGGCATATGTCCGTCAAGCTGATCGAAGCCCGTCAGGTTGTTTGGTTTCAGCAGGACTTCCCTTCCATCGGGATAGACTGTCGCCGCTGCGTCATAAGCATGGTCGATGCCCACTACGATATATCCATGGCTGACGAGCTCCTCGACCTGGAACGTATTCTGATTGCGGAAGCCCGTCATGCCGTGGGAGAAGATCAACACTGGATAGCGCTTCTCGGCATTGGACAGAACGGCATCGTCATAAGCATGCGTTTTGACCAGGCCCAAGTGGCTAAGCGTCCATGCCGGAAAAGATAGTGCGTTCTCGAGGCCTTTCGTAACTGCTCCCACATGGCGGCTATAAGGCTCTGTCGGTCCAGCGGTATTTGGGCTGGCAGGGTACCAGATCTGGACCATCAGCTCGCGGCGGGCCTTCGGATCGGACGAATATTCATCGGCCCGCTGTGAATCAACCCAGTGATATACAGTGGTTCCCACTGGATAGGAGCCGGTCGGCTTCTCAAAGGTGAACACGGGCAGAAGCACAGGCAGTGCAGTCATCAGTGCGGCATAGATCAGGAATAGAACAGACCCCAGGGAGGCAGCTCCAATTCTCCGGCTGCGTTTGGTTCCTTCCGGCTTCCCCCATAGAATGCAGGCGGCCAGCACGACTGCCCCCACATAGGCGGGGATCATCTGCCATCTGCAGCCTTCGACCGTCACTTGTACAATTCCCGCAGCACCGAGAAGAGGGGCTGCGTACATCCGCAGACTTCGAATCAGCCTGGGTCTCCATATGAACATGAATGATAAACCTACAACAAGCAAAATAAGAACGAATTCCCACAATCTCAAACAAAAAACCTCCTAAATATTCTCTGTAACTTTATAATTTTGCCTTTAAATTAATGCATTGTAAAGCAGGTAGAGATGGAGTGCGAAACAGATATATACTGTCCAGGCCGCTTTGTATTTCATCTTGTGCAGTGCCAGCCCCAGGATCATCAAGACCGGAAACAGGAACAAGCCGAGATATTTATTGACGAACCGGTCCGCTTGTCCCCCATTAAAGTGAATAGGAATGTTCGTGGGACATAACCCGACTGCGATAAGTGACAGCAATAAGGACAGGACAAGGATCGAGACCAGTGTATTGGAATGAAATAGCCACTTGATCATGCTGCTTCCTCCTTTTATTCAGTGATGAAGTTACGCGCGAGTGGATTCTTGAACCTCAGGTTTGGGCTTGCGGATAAAAAAGCTTAGTACAAGCCCCGCACAAGCAACACATGCAGCAAGGAGAAAGGTTTCTCCAAAGGCGGCTATGCCGGATTCCAGCGAATTTGTCTTTGCGCCAACACTATGCATATGTGTAGTCATCCGGGACCCCAGGTAGCCGGTAAACCCTGCGATGGCAAATGAAACCACCACCTGCTGCAAAGCGCTGGTAAGCGGAGTGACCCTGCTCACCAGGTGGCGCGGAGTCGCATTTAATACATGCGTGTTCAAAGACATCATGGACAGACCCATGCCGGAGCCGAGCAGAAATAAGGTGACCATCAGAATCGCAAGTGGCGTGTCGGACTTCAGGCATGACATAGCGAACAACCCACCGGTAATGAGTGTCATTCCGGCGATAAGTGGCGGGCGTGCCCCTACCTTATCGAAGAGACGGCCGGCCAAAGGCATAAAGATCATGGAGCCTGCTGCCTGTGGCAGCAGGATAAGCCCTGTGGACAGCGGCGAGTAATGCTTGACCTGCTGGAGCAGGAGCGGGAACAGCAGCACGGTGCCGAACAAGGCGGCCTGCATAATCCAGGATGTCACAATGCCGCGTGTGAAATCGGAGGATCGGAATATCTTTAGCTCAAGCAGAGGCTGCTTTTTCTTCAGACAGGAAATCACGAACAAGATGAGTGAGGCTCCCCCGGCGATCAAGCCGGTTAGGGTCCGGGTTGAAGTCCAGCTTACGCCCCCTTCGCTAACGCCAAAGGTAATCAAGGCAAAGGCAAGGGGGCCCAGAATCATGCCTGTAATATCCAGGGATGGAGCCTCATGTCCTTGGAACGAGGGCAGATGTTTTTTTCCAATCCATATGCCTAAGATGCCGATGGGAAGGTTGATCAGAAATATCCACGACCAATTCACATATTCCACCAGCCAACCGGAGAGTACTGGCCCCAGTGCTGGCGCAAGCAGCATAGGAATACCGAACATTCCGATAATGGAGCCCCGCCGATCGGCAGGAGCAATACGATAGACCATGGCCATTCCAATAGGGGATACCATACCGCCGCCCAGACCCTGCAGAATCCGGAAAAAAATCAGCTGCTCCGGAGTTTGGGCGAATGCGCATAGAACCGACCCGATAGTGAACAGACCAATCGAAACCAGGAATATCCGCTTTGAGCCAAATTTATCTGACATCCAGCCCGCCAGGGGAATTACGGCGGACAGTGAGAGCGTATAGGCGGTTACAGACCATTGAATCGTATGGAGCGAACTATGGAAGTAATCAACCAGCGTGGGAATCGCAACATTAACGACCGTGCTGTCCAGAATGACCATAAAGGTCCCGATAATGACAGCAAGAAGCGGGGCCATGACATCTTTCATAGAGAATGGCTTGTCTTCATCGTTGTTGGGGGTTGCTAGAGCGATGGACATGTTTGTTACAACCTACTTTCTAAGAAAATATGAACATAAATGACCAATTAGTTCTTGAAAAAACCATATGGTCATTTTAGAATACATCATAACTAGGCCGCTCCCGTGTGTCAATGATTCAACTTGTTTTTTAACCGGGAAGTCTTTCGGATTATCGGTTTGCACCGAAATATAACATTTCAGGCTGCCAAACCATCTAATCCATAGAGGGCCCTTCTAAAGGAGATGAAAGCAACAGTGTGGACGATGGAACTCGAAGTCAAGAAAGCGCAGCGGGGGGACCTGGATGCATTCGTCCGGATTATACGGGAATTGGAGCCCCGGCTGTACAGCTTGGCAAAGTCCATTCTTAGACGTGATGAAGACTGTGCAGACGCTATGCAGGAAGCAACACTTAAAGCATATAAGTCGCTGACCTCATTGAAAAAACCGGAATTTTTCAAAACCTGGATCATCCGGATACTCATTAATGAATGCAATCAATTGCTGCGGAACCGGCAGCGTACCGTAGTTATGGACGAGCTTCCAGAGGCGTCTGGCGAAGCTGGTGCTTATTATCAGGACTATCAAAAGATAGATCTTGAGGAGGCGGTCAACCGGTTGGACGAAAACCTGCGGATCGTCATTCACTTATTTTATTATCAGGATCTGCCGATTAAACAAATTTCCGAGGTATTGGGTATTTCAGAAGGCGCTGTAAGGGCCAGGCTGCACCGGGCACGAGGCATCCTGGCGGATTGGGTGAAGAAGAGAAAGGAGGGCGGTTTGTCCTATGAGTCTATTTGAAATGGAGAGGGAGCTGCGGGAATCAGCCAAGGCTCAGCTGAAAACCCCGGTTCCTGATATTATCCGCAAGCGGCAGGATCAGGTCTATGCTTCTTTAGCTGAGCTTGCCCAGCCTGCCGGGCACAGAACCCGGAAGCCGGTACGGAGACCCGGAAGGGTTGCAGCGGCCATTACGGCAGCAGCAATGATCGCCATCCTGGGCAGCGGATTCGTATCTCCCGCGATGGCTCAGGCATTCAAGCAACTCCCTGTGGTTGGGGGAATCTTCAAGCTTGCGGATGAATTAGGATTGCGGACGGCCGGGGATCAGGGGCTTGTCGCGGCTTCCAATGCTTTTGATACCCATGAGGGGGTTACCTTGAATATTCGTGAGGTAGTGTTTGACGGAACCCTGTTGTCGTTTCCTGTTGAGCGGGAAGGCGGAAATTTCCAGACGGGAATTACCGGGTCGAAGGATTCATCTAGTGATAACTCACAGGAGTCAAGGAATAAGGCAGGAGCTATCCAAGATGTGGACCTGCTCGTGAACGGTGTTTCCACGGCGGATTATCCGGGAGGATACAGGCCGGAGATCCAGTGGGGGCCGTCCTCTAATCCGGATGCAGCGTTGTTTCAAGTGTTAAACAACAGTGACCTGTCTAATGCGAATTCGGCACATCTGCCTGATGAATTTGATCTAACGGTAAAGATCGCCTTGAAGGGCATCAAGGAGCCGTATGTTATTTCGCTCCCTGTCCGGAAAAACTCGGATCGGGTCATAGTACAATCCGGAGACACGAAGCATTTGAACGGGCTGGATGTAACTCTTGAACAGATAGAGTTCTCCCCAATCTCGACCATTCTCAGAATGAAGATTCATGCCGATCATGAACTTACTGCAGCGGAGAAGAACAGCCTGTTCTTTGAGGTTGAAGGGAATTACGGAGAGAAAGCACATCTTATCGGAGGTAAAGGTATCTATCCGGACCGGAAGACAGAGACTGTGGAACTGGTGCTGGACCGCTTCAAGGAAGCGCCGGAATCAATTACAATAAGGCCCTTTAAGCCGGTATTCGAAGACCCTTCGGCTTCTTCGGGGCAGTTCGCAATTGACAAGAACGGAGAGATTTTGAAACAATATATCGATGGATTGAAGATCACGGTTCAGGTGGACCGTTCACGAATTGAGAAGCTGTACAACCTATAAACGTGTGAAATGGAGATGAAGCAGATTGATTTTAGAGCTGCACACTAACAGATTAATGCTGAGAAAGATGGAGCTGTCAGACTCAGCGCGTTTATTCGAAATTTGGTCCGATCCTGAGGTAACCAGGTTCATGAACATTGAACCTTTCACGAATGAAGATCAGGCCAAGCAGATGATTGCATTGCTTGACAACCTGGCTAAGGAGAATCAGGCGATCCGTTATTCTATCATCGAGTCCGAATCTAATACGATTATTGGATCTTGCGGCTTCAATGCCTTGGACTTTGAGAATGCTAAAGCCGAAATCGGTTATGACCTTCATAAAGATTATTGGGGCAAGGGTTATATCCCCGAGGCTCTATCCTGCTTAATCGAATATGCTTTTCATGGCCTGAACCTTCATAGAATCGAGGCCAAAGTCGAACCTGAGAATGTCAACTCGATTAAGGTGCTTAAGAAATTGCATTTTACTTATGAAGGAACTCTAAGGCAGTCGGAGAAATCCAAAGGGAAGTTCACCGATCTCAATCTGTATTCATTGCTGGCTACGGATTGAAACCCCACTTAGGCTCCGTTCAATCAGAGGGTGATTGTACGGGGCCTTTGTTAATCACTTTTTTTATATTTCTTGTATGTTAGTGGTGTCATATTCATCGACTTTCGAAACTGATCAATGAAATAGCTTGAGCTGTTAAAGCCTACTTGATAAGCAACATCTGTGACACTAGATTCAGATTGCTGCAGTAGAATTAAGCTCTTTTGAATTCGGTAATCGGTTACGTAGTTCAAGGGTGTTTTCTTCAAAATTCGTTTGAAATATCTACAGCATTCGGAACGGCTCAGCTGACCGGCACGTGCAATATCGTCCAGGAGAACCTTCTCAGCATAATGCGTGTGTATCCAATTTAGCATTTGTTTCATTCGATGATTCTTTAACACTTCCGCTTGCTCGTACTCTAATTTAACCCCATTGATTATTAAGTTTTTCCAAATTAACGATAACTGAATGCTTACGTCGATTTCATAGTAGGGTGGCTTTTGCTGTATCAATTGATTGATCCTTACAATAGCATCTAAGATGTTTATTTCCCAGTTGTCCTCTGCACCTAAGTGCAAGAAGGGGAAATTGGTCGCTTTAATGTAGGGATTCACATAGGTTGTATAAAGTTCTTGGGATAAAACAAAATGTGGAGAAACATTTAGACAAATATAAACACAGCCCGAATCACCTTTATCTATGGCCATGTGCAGGCAGCCGCTGTTTATGAACAGTCCCTCGCCTTCTCGAACCGTGAGTTTTTCTTCATTGATTTGAAAGATGGCTTCTCCTTTTACGACTTGAACAAATTGAATTTCATCATGCCAGTGAAGGGGGATATATCCATTTATGTTTTGGTTAATCTTTGTTTCGTAACACGCAACCGGTAACACAACTGTGCGGTGTTCTGTTAATTCTTTTAAACTTTGGTCAATCATAAAATCTCTGATTTGCATAGTGCTACCTCAATATTTTTATACTTTTTGATTCGATTCAAGTATCGGTTCGTGGTTGTTCCACTTAATATTACAATATCACAACACGATATTTATATTTAAGGGTGGGAGAAATCAATCATGAACAGAGGAAAAGGTTTATTTCTTGTTATTACAGGAGCGATATTTTGGGGGATTGGGGGTACGGTTGCAAAGAAGCTTTTTCAACAATATTCAATTGATGTAAATTGGCTTGTAACAACCCGGTTACTCATTGCAGGTATATTACTCTTAACGGTTCAATTCTTTGGCAAGGACCGCTCCCAAATCCTTGGGGTCTGGAAAAATAGAAGATCAGCCGTTCAATTGATGATTTTTGGATTGATCGGTATGCTTGGGGTTCAATACACCTACATGGTCTCCATAAAAAGTGGCAATGCTGCGGTGGCAACGCTATTGCAATATTTGGCACCTGTCATGATTATTATTTACTTAATATTAAGCAAGAAATCTGTTCTAACAAGAAAAGATGTATTAACTGTGTCGCTTGTTTTAATGGGCTGCTTTTTGTTATTAACCAACGGCTCTTTCTCTCAGCTGTCTGTGCCGTTACTTGCAATCATATGGGGAATAATCTCTGGCGCTGCATTGGCATTTTACACTTTATATGCCGTGCCTTTATTGAAGCAATATGATTCACTTGTCATTGTTGGCTGGGCTATGATTATCGGTGGTTCTGCATTAAGTTTTATTCATCCGCCTTGGCAAATGGACTTTAATAGCTTAACGCTAGAAGCGTATTTATTATTAGTTTTTATTATTATTTTTGGTACGATGATTGCATTTTGGTTCTATATAGAAAGCTTGCAGAGCCTTTCACCTCAAGAATCAAGCCTTTTAGGAAGCGTAGAACCGCTAGCTGCTGTTATAACAACTGTCTTTTGGTTAAAAGTATACTTTGGAATTTTCCAATGGATAGGTACCGCTTGTATCATTGCAATGATTTTAATGTTGGCTTTGAATAAAGACTCTTCTTCAAGGACTAACCAACTTTCTAACAATGAATAGCTCATCAGCTGGTCGGAGATAGAAGCTTTATTGCCTAATCTAAAAAGCTGGAGCCACACGAAGATTACCAGAAGCATCAAACAACACTGCTATCGAATTTTAGGGAAATTCGTTTAAACTAAAATCTTTCCTGGCCCCTTATCCAGCCCTCGTTTTACTGTTAGAATTTACATTGGGTATTCCATATGCTGGAACAAAGCTTTAAGATTCACGTAATAAACTTTAAGAAGTTTAACGTTCATTTATTTATGAGGAGCTGGAGTAAGATGGGGTTATTTGATAAGATCCGCGAGAGCTTTACCGGGCAGAAGAAGTGTCCGATCGAACATCTTGAGAGTTACAAAAGATTGGGCGAACAGGTCTACGAGCTTCATGTTGAGCTAGCAGGCTGTACATCCCCGCTTGCCTTGGCCTATATGCAGGCCGCCCGAAGCAAACAGATGATGGCGGATGCTATGCTGGGGGACGCTCTGTCCGGCCCGGAAGGGGCGCGGAAGGCGATTCCCGTGATTACTCATGACCAGGCGGACATCTGGTATGGGGCGATCCCGGATCTTATCATAGCTTCAAGACAGGAAGCAGCTTTTCCGGGCTCCAGCCGTGTACTGCTGCCGATCCGGCTGGGTGGGCAGCTGGAAGGGCCAAGTCCCTGTCCAGTTGAACACCTAGCAGGTTTGCGCCGTGCCGCAGCTGTGATGGAGGAGTTGGTCGCTGATGAGGTCGAGGCCGCTCGTAAGGAGAAGGACCGCTTCAAGAATGTAATCCTCCTGTATGAAGAGGCCCGTACCCGCAAGCAGTCCGGTGATGCGATTGTGGGCATTATCTCGGGCGGCAGGCGGGTATCCGTGGAAAGCCATGAAGATGCCGAGAAGCAGTATTGGATGGCTCTATCCAACTATATTGTGATCGCTCAGGGACTTAAAGCCCCGGAAATTATTCAGGATACCCCTATAGAAAATTACCGCACCTGCAAGCTCGATTCCAATGATATCTGGAAGGTGACCTCCAAGCGGGCGATTCCAGAAATCCGCCGGGCCGGTGAGTGGGAGCAGGCAGTCGAGGATCTAACCGAACATTGGCAGGGTTGTGTGATCACGGAGATCGAAAGAGAATATGAGACAACCGTAGAGGATCTGCTCAGCAAAGGGCTCATCCAGGAGACCTCATACTGGTACTGCTGTCCGTTTCCTTCCGTTTACCAAGTCGGGGCACATTCCGTCAAGGTTCTTGGGCGGGTCATTCCGAGCGGTCATCACTTTGTATACGAGTATGGTGATGATGGGGCCCCTGGGGAATTCCTGACCAGTCCTTCCTTCGAGAAGGCGTATGAACGTCAGTATTGCGAAGATTAATATAGTTGAAGGCGGGTAGCAGCATGGAAGTGTTTAGACGTCTTAAGGGTCTCTTTTCCAATCAAAAGTCAGAGGACAGCCCAGAGGAGATCAGTCTCAGGTATATTGAGGCGGTTCAGGAACAACTGCGGGAGCTGGACATTCACGTAAGCCGTTGGGAGTCCGAGCTGTTAATGCTGACGGAGCGCCAGAAAAGGCTTGCTCTGGAGCGGGGACTGGCGAGACAGCAGGCGGAGCTGGCCGTGCAGCAGGACAATCTGGAACTGGCACGCAGGCTTTTGGGCGAGGCACACGAGTGTGAGCGGAGAATACAGGAAGCGGCCGAGGAGGCTGTGTCTCTCAAAGGCCGCTTGGATGAGCTGAAGGCACGGTATGCAAGTGCGAACCAGGAGTTGAGAGCCGCGAAGGAGAGGCGCGATGAGCTCATCTCCCGTTCAAGAGCGGCGCTGACCCAACTGAACACGAATCGGACCATATCCGAGGACCGTGACTTCGTGACAGCGGTGGACCGCATCAAAGACCGGGCGATTTGGGCCGAGGCCGAGCGGGAAGCGAAGATGGGGCGCCAGTCGACAATCGATGAAGAGATCGAGCTTATGCTGAAGAACAAGGAGAAGGAAGAAGGCAAGGAGATGAAGTAGCGAGGTTTGGTATTAGCCTCATCATACTTGAAGCAATGATCCCTTTAGAACTGTGCGGTTCCTGGTTCCTGAGAGTCCTCCCCTGGAGCCTTCAGACCCCGCTCTAACTAGTTGTTTAGAGACAACATGGACGGGAGTAGCATTTGTTCCCGAGGCCAACGGAACCCCAATAGAACATTAAAACGAAGTTAGAGGCTGTCCGGCTAGGACGGCCTCTTTATCTTTTAACAGATTACCTTATTCCCCACTCCAAATCTCAACTCAAGTGCAACTGCCAAGTGCCAAATCTCTAGTCTCAAGTCGCCTGTCCTTAGCTCCTCCAAGACCCAATTTTACCTTAGACAAAAGAAGGCTTCTGAAGCGAGCAGTTCATCGCCACATTCCGCAGCTCGGGGGCGAACGCGCTCAGCTGAATGATGAAATAACATGTTTCCGGGAAATGGTGTTCCAGGAAGCGCAGGGTTGTTTTGTTCAGCACCTCTGAGTTCTGATAACGGGACACCACCATGCTGATGAAGCTGTTCATCTCCAGCACCGTGACCCCCACTTCATGAGCCATGAGCTGCTGCCGCCGGATTCCGGGCGGGGAGAATCGCAGATAACCCTTCATCTGATGATTCTGAACTATGAAGCTCTCGAATTTAGCCGAGTATAGGTCGATGCGCTGGATGATCTCCTGCTCGATGGGATCAAGGGAATTTCGCAGCAGAATCGCATGGCCGAGCTGATCGTCCAGCCACAGATCAAGCAGTTGTACAAGGGATAGGGGAGGAGCGGTTTGGCCTTGTACATAATAAGAAAGCAGGCGAAGATATTCCTGATTCTCATTTAGAGTACCATTAAAGTAGGTGGGCGACAGGCTGACCTGAACCGCATTATTGATCCGTTGGCTCTGAAGGTTTCCTTCCAGGTCGTAATAACCTTTGGCTACCGGCCAAGCCTCCTTGGCAAAAGCGATCATCCGCTCGGATGTGACATCCTCGTCCTTTGGAATTTCATTCAGCCTGTCGATCAAGCCTCCAAAGGACCTGATGTAGTGCTCGGCCGCTGAAATCCACTGCTGCTCGTAAGGGGCTAGATAATCAAACACAAATATAGCATGGTCTTGTAGAATGGGAAGCCAGAAGGCATGCTCCTCCCACACGGTAATGGGTCTATTCACGGTCAAATTGATTCACTCCGATCCGGCAGTATCCTGCATATGATGAATCCGTCTAAAATATATGCGGCAGCGTCCGAGGAAAGAACGTCCGGTTTCCCAAGATTCACCTTTACACCGCACTATAGTACTTGTTATAATGACCATGAATTTATAACGGAGATTAACCGGAGGAGCCTGCCAACAGCGGGCTCCTTTTGTCTTCTTTTGCATCGGTGCTGACCCGCTGTGACCAGGCTCCAAAACGGCAGGCTTGATTTGCCGCAGACTTGGTTATGATAAAATATACTGCTCCATGAAATCCGTTATTTGGTAATCAAGGAACAAAGGGGGCTTTACCGTATGCACATGTTCAATGAAATTTTCATCCAGCTTCTTATTCTGCTGGCTATTTCCATGTTTGTTATTGCCATTGCGAAAAAGATTAATATTCCCTATTCGATTGCTCTCGTGATCGTGGGTCTTCTGCTTGGGATGACACATATTCCCGTGCTGGAAGAGGCGGAGACTTACATCACGCAGTCTCACATTTTCCAGGCGATCATTATCTCGCTGTTTCTGCCCATTCTCTTAGGAGACGCTACGCTGAAGCTGCCGTTCTCCCACCTTAGAGAACAGAGCAAGCCTGTGTTGGCGCTCGCGTTTGGGGGCACGCTGCTGTCTTTTTTAATTATCGCGCTATCCAGCTATTATCTGCTTGGTCTGCCCTTGATAGTAGCCTTCACCTTCGCTTCCCTGATGAGTGCGACCGATCCGATCAGTGTCATCTCGATCTTCAAGTCACTAGGAGTGCCGAAGTCTGTTGTCACCATTATCGAAGGGGAATCTCTGTTCAATGACGGGATTGCGGTGGTGCTGTTCCAGATTTCCTCAGTATACCTGCTTTCCTACATGGAGATGGGGTGGGCTGGTCTCGGAAGCGGCCTGCTGCTCTTTTTGAAGTTCTCGCTCGGTGGCATCGCGGTAGGAGCCATCCTGGGTTATCTGTTCTCCCAGCTCATCCGGTTCTATGACGACTATCCGCTCGAGATCGCATTCTCCATGCTGCTGTTCTTTGGAAGCTACTTCATCGCCGAGCATTTTCATGTATCCGGGGTTATCGCCGTGGTGGTCAGCGGGCTTATCTTTGGCAGCTATGGTGCGAGAATCGGCATGTCGGAGACGACTGCGACCAATATCAACTCCTTTTGGGATGTCGTGACCTTGATTGCCAACTCCCTGATCTTCCTGATGATTGGTCTGGAGATCAAGAATATAGATTTCTCGGACAAATGGGGCATGATCGCTCTTGCGATCCTGATCGTACTGGCGGGAAGGACCTTGGCGCTGTACGCGAGTGTCTCCATGATGAAGGGTTTCCCGAGAGCCTGGAAATCCGTGCTTAACTGGGGCGGTCTGAAGGGCAGCTTGTCTATCGCATTGGCCCTGAGCCTGCCTCCGGGTTTTAAAGGAAGAGACAGCATTCTGGTGCTGACCTTCAGTGTGGTCTTGTTCTCCTTGCTTGTGCAGGGTCTAACGATCAAACCGCTGGTCCTGAAGCTTGGCCTTGGAGGTCCGAAACGAGAAGCTGCGCAGGATTAACCTTTACAAGTTCAAGCAGCCCTTGTTATAATTACGGGGACTTAAATATCGGAGATCACCGGAGGAGCCTGCCAACAGCGGGCTCTTTTTGTCTTTTTTTGATATAGGAGAGCTCAGGAAGACAGGAACAACTCCATGGGAGGGAATTATGGAACAGCAGGCTTATTGGGCAATTGGCATTTTTCTAGTTATTTATGCACTGATTATTTCAGAAAAGGTTCATCGGACCATCGTCGCCATGCTGGGCGGCGTGCTCATGGTCGGGTTTGGGATTGTCAACCAGGAGACGGCCCTGCATCATATTGATTTCAACACACTGGGACTGCTGGTAGGTATGATGGTCATGGTCAGCATCACCGCAGAGACCGGGTTGTTCAGGTATATTGCCATTTGGGCCGCAAAAAAAGTCAAAGGCGAGCCGGTGCGCATTCTGATTGTGCTCGGCCTCATCACCGCATTTGGCTCCGCCTTCCTAGACAACGTGACGACCGTCCTGCTTATGGTGCCCGTCACGTTCAGCATTACCCGGCAGCTCAAGGTGAATCCGGTGCCGTTTCTATTCACCGAAATTATCGCCTCCAATGTTGGAGGCACGGCAACGCTGATCGGGGACCCGCCGAATATTATGATCGGTTCTGCGGTGAAGGAGCTCACCTTCATGTCATTTATCTCCAATCTGACCCCGATCGTGGTCATTATTATGCTCGCGTATATTCCAATTCTGGTCTGGATGTTCCGTAAGAAGATCCAGACCACGCCGGAACTGAAGGAAAGTCTCATGAAGCTCGACAATTCGGAGCTGATCACCGATCATAAGCTGCTCGGCAAGTGCCTGGTCATTCTCGGGCTGACGATTCTCGGATTCTTCCTGCATCAGTCCCTGCATCTTGAATCTGCAACGGTAGCTTTGGCCGGCGCATTTCTGCTCCTGCTGCTGACCGGGGAGCACACGATGGAGAAGGCGCTCAGCCGGGTGGAGTGGACAACGATCTTCTTCTTTGTTGGATTGTTCGTGCTCGTATCTGGCCTGGTCGAGACGGGGGTCATTGCACAGCTGGCGGCAAGCGCGATCAAGTGGACGGGGGGAGACCCGTTGGCTACCTCCATGCTGATTCTTTGGCTCAGCGCCATAGCGTCGGCATTCCTGGACAATATCCCGTTTGTGGCTACCATGATTCCAATGATTCAGGAGATGGGGCAGATGGGAGTGCAGAACCTGGAGCCGCTCTGGTGGAGCCTGGCGCTGGGAGCATGCCTCGGGGGCAACGGAACATTGATCGGGGCGAGCGCGAACCTGATCGTAGCTGGCCTGTCCGGCAAGGAAGGGCATCCGATCCGGTTCATAGACTACACCAAGATGGGGCTGCCTTTAATGCTGCTGTCCATTGTGCTGTCCAGTATTTACATTTATCTTCGTTACTTGATGTAAGGAAGGGAGTTGTGTCTTATGATAAATTATCAATTTGATGCTGAGGTTCTGGATATCACGGAGAATCGGGACGGAAGTGACACCGAGTTCAACATCAAGCTTCACCAGGAGCAGCCGTACTTGGATCGGCTTAGATTGGTCCAGCATGTGTTCGATGATAATAAGGACTACACCGATGTTCTTTTCTACGCTTACGCGGGCCATGAGTACAAGGTTATTGTACGCCAGGAGCATTATGTGGATTTCGTGACCGAGCTGTGGAAGGCACGCTTGCTCCGGAGTCTGGAGTGGAATGAGGAATGCTGGGACCCCCGGTGAAATAGTCAATCACATTTCCGATTAGGGATTAGGTGTGTTATATAGTCTGGAATAACCTCAATTAGAGGAAGTCATCAAAATTTTATACGCAGTTCGTGGAGGAGCCTGTCACCAAGGGATACCTGTGTCTATTCACAGTTCCCGTGGTAACGGGCTCTTGTTGTATCCGCAAGGGACTGTATGCTGCAAAAAATTCAATACTGTGCTCGATGATAGGGAGGAATTTATCATGTTAATTTTTGAAATCGGGTTGATTCTGCTGGCCTCCAAGCTGGCTGGGGACCTGAGTGTGAAGCTCAGACAACCGGCTGTGCTTGGGAAGCTGCTGGTCGGCATTGTGTTAGGCCCAGCCGTATTGGGACTCATCAAGGGAACGGATATTTTAGAGGAAATCAGCCAAATCGGTGTGATCCTGCTCATGTTTATCGCGGGGCTTGAGACAGATACCGACGAATTCAAGAGAACGGGAAAGGCTTCGGCCTACGTGGGGATAGCCGGAATTGCAGCCCCGCTTGCCCTGGGCTATGGAGCCGGATTGCTTCTTCATATGGCTCCCCTTCATGCTATATTCCTCGGTCTGCTCCTGTCGGCGACAAGTGTAAGCATTTCCGTACAGTCCTTGAAGGAGATGGGCAGGCTGCAGACCCGGGAGGGAACTACCATTCTTGGGGCGGCCGTCATTGATGATGTGCTTGTCATTATTGCGCTGGCTTTTCTGATGAGTCTGGCGGGCGGGGATGTGAATTTGGGCTTGGTCATATTGAAAAAGATAGCGTTCTTTGCAATTGCTATTCTGTGCGGTTGGAAACTTGTCCCATGGGTCATGCGTAGCTTTGCAAAGCTCAAGGTCTCGGAGACGGTCATTTCGGCTGCGCTGATTCTCTGCTTCGGCTTTGCCTATTTGGCCGAATATGCCGGGGTAGCCGCCATCATTGGAGCCTATATCGCAGGTGTATCCATCAGCCTGACGGGCTTTAAGCATGAGGTTACCGGGAAGGTGGAGACGATCAGTTACGCCTTTTTTGTACCGGTTTTCTTTACAAGTATCGGGGTAAATGTGGATTTTGACGGAGTTTCCTCTCAGCTGGGCCTTATTGCGGGATTAAGTGTGTTGGCTGTCCTAACCAAGCTGGGAGGGTCTGCTTTGGGTGCCAAGGCTGCCGGCTTCGGCTGGAGAAGCGCGCTGGGGATCGGGGCAGCTATGGTCTCCCGCGGTGAAGTCGCACTCATTATTGCGGCGATTGGTCAGGAGGCAGGGCTGCTGGCTCCTGAGATGATGTCGGTTCTCGTGATTGTGGTGCTCGTTACAACCCTGGTCACACCCCCGCTGATGAAGCTTTTCTTCCGTGAGGAGAAAAGTGTCCGGCCCCTCAGCAGCCGTGCTAAGGAGACGGAAGCCAGCCGATTCTAATCATCCGAGATCGATTTAGATGGAGCTCTGATCAATTTATAAGGGAAGGCTTGTGTGGGAACGGCATTTTGTGCACCTGTCCTGTCTGCACCTGTCTCTGCTATGAATACCGCAGTGCTTCCTCCAAGTCTTGAATCAAGAGCTGTGCCGGCTCATGCCCGGCAGCCAGCCGGACCAGCGACAACGGCATTTGCTGTTTCGTTAACGCTGATTCATTGTAGCCGTAATTTGGTGAGATGATCTGGCTCTCCATAGCTCCCCACGACACACCGATACGGAACAGCTTGAGCTTGTTCATGAAGGAGCGTATCCCCTCATAGCCGGGCGCTTTCAGCTCGAAGCTGAACAGTCCCGAATAACCACGCAGAAGCTTGCGTCCTAGCTCATATTGCGGATGGGAGGGGAGACCCGGGTGATTTACCCTGGAAACAGCGGGATGGCTGTCCAGGTAACGGGCAATTTCAAGTCCGTTCTGTTCATGAGCCTTCATCCGGAGCGGAAGCGTACGCAGTCCCCGAATCAACAGCCAGGCTTCAAAAGGAGCCATAGATGCCCCCATCAGCTGGAATTCTTCAGTGAACATGCGGCTAATGATGTCGCGGGAGGCGATCAGGGCCCCTCCAACCAGATCATTATGCCCGCCAAGATACTTGGATACCGAATGAACCACAATGTCAACACCGAGCCGCAGTGGTTTCATATAGAGCGGGGTGGCCCAGGAGTTGTCAATGATGGTTCTAATGTCTCTGCTCCTTGCCAGATGTGTGATCTCTGGGATATTCACTAAATCAAAGGTGTACGATGTAGGAGATTCCATCAGGATAACCTTAGTCCGGTCCTCGATAGCTGAGGCAACCGCCTCAACTGACACAGAGTGGATTGTCGTATATGTGATATGGAATTTGGCCAGATATTGGACGAGCGTCACCGAAGTCTCATAGACATGCCCAATCAGGATTACATGGTCTCCAGCACCGACACTGCACAGCAGGGCAGCGCCTATCGCGGCCATCCCTGATGCAAAGCATTTGCAAGCTTCTCCGCCTTCCAGCTCAGCCAACATATTCTCGGCAATTTGGACCGTTGGATTCGTTCCCCGCCAATAGACATAGTGATTCATCTCATTATTGGCTGCTTCGGCGTAAGCATCATAGGAGTCAAAAAAGAACGGACCTGTCTCGTAAATGGGGGGTACGGCGGCATGCAGGAAGCGGTGTTCCTCATCTGTGAATCTTAGGCACGTCATTATATCATCCGGGTTTTCCATAAGCGTCACCTTTATCATAAGCTGGACCGTAGCGGTCTTATTTTAGTAAGAGTGTCAGCTTATTCCACGTGAATTATTCGGGGGTATTCATCCATTTGAGCAGAACCGTGTCAAAAAGCACCGCCTCCTCAAACATCGGGTTATGGCCGCTTCGCTCAAAGACCACTTTGGTAATCTGCCCCAACTTGTGCTCGATTCCATCCCAAAGTGTCAGGGGAGCGACCAGATAATCATACCTGCCAAGCCCAAGGAATACAGGCTTAGAGATCATAGGCAGCCGGTCATACAGATTGATGTTCGCAAAGGCTTCTCCCCATAAATGGTCAATTACCGGCATATTGGTGTAAACACCTTCCCACATGTAGGACGCGTCGAAGTGGTAGTCATAGAAGCTTTGAGCCCCCATTCGGATCAGAAGGTGGGCAAAGCGTCTTTCCGGCTCCTGTTCCAAATCCTTCGCGAGCAGCGCCATATCCTTCTCAAATTTGCCCAGTCTGCCTGGATCGGCAGTCTGCGAGAAGAAGGATTGGCTCTCTTCCTGCCGCGCCGGGCTGTTCGTCGGGGCCGAATTCAACAAGATGACCCTATCGATATACTCAGGGTATTTAACTGCATACTCCGCAGCCAGGAAGGCATGTCCAGAATGGCCAAGAATGCTGAAGCGCTCAAGATCAAGCTCCTGCCTGAATCGTTCGATATCATTCAGGATGCGGTCTATTCCGTAATCTTCAGGTTTCATATCCGCCGGGGGCTTCACAAATCCACGGTGGTCGACAAAGATCAGCTTCAAGTGCTCACGGATAGCCTTGGAGAACAGCCGGGGATAATACAGACTGCTTCCGACTACGAGTACGGGATGGCCGCTCCCCTCAATACGGTAGGCAAGTTCAAACCCGTCGGCAATAAGGATTCCGTTGTTTTTCATATGTATAGCCCTCTCCTTTGGCAGATCAGCTTGTTGTGATCTTCCGGTATTTTCAAATTGATCTTAGCAGATAAGAGACAGGGCGTACGGGAATATTCAGCTATAACCGATTATTCCGCTTCCGTACTAGGTGAGGCAGCCAGCACAGCAGCTTTAGAGCAGCTGATGTTATGACACAGGAACATAAAGAGAAGGGGCCGCCATTAAAGACGGCCTCCTAATTCTGTTCAAGAGTTCGGTTTGTGATCGAAAAAAAAAGCTCCGGGAACGAGCGCCCGCTCCCGCCAGCCTCTAAAGTTCAATTCATCTGCACGCAAATGGCCTCAATCCCGGATTGGCGCGCTTGAATATACTCAAGCTCCCTGTCGTCCAGGCTTAGAACTACGCCAGGGGCAAGCTCCCGGTCTTGTCCTCTTATCTTCGCAAACCCTGCCCCAGATAGGATAATCCACAGGTGTTTGACGCCGGTCTGATGTCCTGGAAGAGAATCGTAGGTATACCGGCAGCCGGGCAGAATCTTCAAGCGATAAAGGTAGCGTTCAGATTGTCCATCTGTCTCCTGCGGGCTCAGCAGTTCAAGATTTCCCCAGCCCAATGGCTTCCCTTTTCCGTGTGCTGAGTCTCCCGGAAGAATTTCTTTAATGCGGCTGCTGTCAGCTTTGGAGGAGACGAGAATGCCAGCTTCGCTTGCGGCCACGATAAGGTCGGATAGACCGATAATGTGGATCGGCCTGTCGAGCTCGCTAACCAGATGTGTATTCAGGGAATCTGCAGAAACGCTCCCGATACCGAGCTGCCTGCCGCCCAGATGCCGCGTGAACGCCTCCCAGCTTCCGAGGTCTTCCCAGCTTCCCTCGTACGGAACAACAATGGAGCCAGGTGTATGCTCTACAATCTCCTTATCAAAGCTGGTCTCAGGCAGGCTCTCATACCGCTCGAGCAGCTGCTCAGGGTCGGTGGGAAGCCCATATTCCTGCAAGGTTCGGGTGATAAATCCGAGCGTAAAAGCAAATATACCGCAGTTCCACAGCGCCCCCTCCTGGAGCAGCTGATCTACACGCTCAGGCTCCGGTTTCTCTACGAAGCGGGCAACCGGATAGTAGGGGAGACCGGGCTCCCCAGCCTGCGGCACGATATATCCGTACTGTGTTGAAGGGGAAGCTGGCCGCGTTCCGAGAAGGGCCAGGCTTGCGCCGGAAGTCCGCAGTACGGTAGGAAGCTCCCGAAGCCGGTCATAGAAGGAGGCTTCCACATAGGGGTCGACCGGCATAAACAACAGGACCTCTTCCGGGTCAGCCCCGGGTTGAGCTTGCAGCTGCGCACAAGCCAGGGCAATCGCCGTCAGGGTTCCCCGTTTATGGGGCTCGGTCAGAATGGGAACCCTGTCCCCGGTCTGGCTTCGTATGAGATCAAGCTGACTGTAATGCGTGATAATATGCGTAGATTCCAGCAGGTCCGCAGCCTTGAGCTGCCGGACTACCCGCTCCAGCATGGATTCCCGGCCCCCATCCGGGGCAGGAAGCAGCTTCAGGAAAGCTTTGGAGCGGACTTCACCGGACAAAGGCCAGAGTCTTTTGCCGGAGCCGCCGGAGAGCAGGATTAGCTTCAAGTGTAAGCACCTCCTATAGTTATAGTTGAAGAGGTAAGATAGGCGGCCTTACAGTTTGTTTGGTCGCTTTGGAACGCAGGGAGTACCCGCCTCGCTTATGAAAAGACAGAGATCGGTACGATCCGGACAGCTGCTGCCGGAGTGAGGCGGGAACGGCATGAATGGACTTTTTGAACTCTTTGTTCAATGTGGGCTTTAGCAGGACCGTTCCGGGATAGTTGGTGTATACGAAATTGCCGTAAGTCTCAAATTCCGAGAAGCCGAACTGCTTCTTCCGGTTCAGCTTAGCCAGAATGGCCGCGTGCCAGCTTAGACCGCACTTGGATTCAATCTTTCTTTTCATTCGGGCCAGCTTGACGGAATCATACAGCATATAGTGATTGACAAAAGATTTCGGTGAGGCGGCCTTCTGACCGAGCAGCCGGGTATGAATGCGGAAGTACTCGGGGTGGCTCCATTTCCGGTAGTAGAATACGGTTTTCCCGTTCTGGAAGAAGGTGTGTGGACGGATCAGAACCGTATCCGCGTCAGTCACCAGGAAGTGCCGGTTCCGGCAGATTTTATCCCCGCTGAGCTTCAGCAGCTGCTGAAAGAGCCAGCCTGAGCGGTCCCAGGTTTTGGAGCGGTAATGGATATCCTTCTTCGTAATTGGCAGGACGGTGTTCTCATTTACGAAGGTGCAGTTCTTCTTCCGGCACAACTGGCGGATGGCAGTGCTGGATGGGGACACGATGTAGATGGTGCCGATCGGATGGTTAACATATTTACGCAGGCCATCAATGACAAAAGGCAGGGTAACCAGATCCTTCTCAATAGCTGGGATCAGCACATCAATGTGGGTCTGCGTGTCACGCAGGGCAGTAGTCACTCTAGCTCATTCCCTCCTAAAATTGGATGTGGGACTTTGGATTTCATATAGTCCAAGATATGCGGCGAACCCGCCCCCCGCTTGTGTATTTGTCTGCCGGGCTGCCGGATATTCATTCAATTCTCATAATTCTCTCATCTGGCTATAAGATTGGGATGATAGGCTTATCTTTGTGTCGAAATGAGTGAATTAGAAAAGAGGCGGCTACCTGTGAATTTGGATTATACCGTTTTTGAGAAGATCAACCATTTGGCCGCAAGTGTGCCTATGTTTAACCCAATCATGAAATTTCTTGCGGAGGATGCGCAGTATATATTAATCCTGGGGGTAATTGTATATTGGTTTATAAGGATGGAATCGAACCGGAGAATGATCACGGAGGCGCTTCTGGCGGCTTGTATGGGCGTGGGAATCAGTGCGGCGCTCGGACATTTTCTGTATCGGGACCGTCCATTTGCAGGTCACCATGTTATTCAGCTAATCGCCCATCCCGCTAACGCTTCGTTCCCAAGTGATCATGCCACGTTGGCCTTTGCTGTATCTACCGCAATATGGGGCTACCGGAAGAAGGAAGGGGTAATATGGCTCGTTCTGTCCGCCCTTATTGCCGTGTCAAGGGTATGGACGGGAGTTCATTACCCAACGGATGTTATTGCAGGAGCTGCTCTAGGTATAATATTGGCGGCATTTGTTCACTCGATTTTCCGTAAATTCAAGCTGATGCAGGCTCTTCAGACTTTAGCCATTCAAGTCTATGAAAGATTTGAAATAAAAGTCTGGCCCAAACCGGCTTCGGACAAGCCGTCAAGCAGAGCCCAGATTACGCGGTAAAACCTAAGGAGGATGATGGCCGGAAACGGCCCGTATCTATGACCAATAAGCGTAGTATAAAAATGATTCTGTCATTTATGTTTCTGATAGGATGTATTGCAGGCGCGGTGTCGTGGTATGTCCCGGTGAAGGCAACGGCAGGTACCGTCTTGACGGGCCCTGGAAATACAAGGGCCGCTGCTGTTCACAAATATGATCACATCGTGGTCGTCGTGGAGGAGAACCATTCCTACAACCAGATTGTGAATAACAAGATGGCTCCTTTTATGAACTCGCTTATCAGCAAGGGAGCCTTGTTCACGGATGCTCACGGAATAACCCACCCCAGCCAGCCGAATTACCTGACGTTATTCTCAGGCTCGACCCAGGGGATTAAGAATGATGCCTGTAAAGGCCCATTCGGAACTGAGAATCTAGCCAGTCAGCTTAAGGCCCGGCATCTTACCTTTACCGGGTACTCTGAAGATCTGCCTAGTGTAGGATTCTCCAAATGTTACTACGGAGGCTACGCCCGCAAGCACAACCCCTGGGCCCAGTTCACCAATGTTCCAGCTGCATGGAACCGTCCCTTGACAGACTTCCCGAAGGACTTCTCCAAGCTGCCAACGGTATCTTTTGTCGTTCCTGCTCTTCAAAATGATATGCACGACGGGACAGTGAAGGATGCTGACGGTTGGCTCAAAAGCAACTTGGGAGCTTACGCTTCCTGGAGCCGGGATCACAACAGTCTGCTGATTGTCACCTGGGATGAGGATAATTTTGCGAAGCCTAACCATATTCCGTTGTTCTTTTATGGCGCGGGGATTCTGCCCGGCAAGTACTCAGGTAATGTCAGCCACTATCGTGTGCTGCGCACCATGGAGGACATGTATGGTCTGTCTCCACTTGGGGAGAGTAAGAATGTGAGCGCGATTACAAATATATGGAAGCATTAAACATGGATCAATCCAGCATGGGCCAATCAGCATGGACCAATCGAATAGAATCTCACATATCATCCTTCCGCTCTCAAGGCGGAGGGATGCTTGCACATGTATGGATATAATGCAGCTATTCCAGGGTAAAGGATGACGATTGATGAAAGAGGCAGTGTTGATTGTTGAGGATGAGGACAAAATTGCCCGTCTGCTCGAAATGGAGCTTAGTTATGAGGGGTACGAAGTGGCTAGAGCCTCCACAGGCCGGGAAGGTCTGGCTCTTGGATTAAGCGGCACCTGGAGTGTCATTCTGCTGGATATTATGCTGCCGGAGCTTAGCGGGACGGAAGTCCTGCGGAGATTTCGCCAGACAGATGAGGTTACCCCTGTTATATTGTTAACCGCACGGGATGCTGTGCCGGACAAGGTGAGCGGGCTTGATTCCGGGGCCAATGACTATATTACCAAACCCTTTGAAATTGAGGAGGTCCTTGCCCGAATCCGGGCCTGCATCCGCAACCGGAGAATCGGGGAGCCTGCCGGGCAGACAGATGCTCAGGAGGAGTTCCCTGAGATCTCCATCGGGGATCTTACGATAGTTCCTTTGATGAGAAAGGTGACCCGCGGGAGGGACAGCATCGAGCTGACTCCGAAGGAATACGAGCTTCTTGTATATTTGATGGAGAACCGCAATCAGGTTCTGACCCGGGAGCAGATTATCAGCAAGGTGTGGGGATATGATTTCGTGGGAGACACGAACGTGATCGATGTGTATATCAGGTATTTGCGCAAAAAAGTGGACTACCCCTACACCCGAAAGCTGATCCATACTCATCGCGGGGTAGGTTACTCCATCCGGGAGACGGAAGAATGAGTATAAAAAAGAAGGTTGTTCTTCTTACCACCTTATGGCTGGTGGGGATTCTGCTGGCTTTTAACGTAACGGTATTCTACTCTTTTATGCGGATTACAACCCAGAACGAAAAGGATCTATTGATGGAACGGGTTGAGAATATACTGAGCAAGGCGGATGCGGCAGAGCTTCTCAAAGGCGGGGAGGGCGGCTGGCTGGAAAGCTATTTGCCTGACAAGGGACTTGTCCGGGTATTGGACAATGAAGGGAAGCAGCGCCAAATGATTCAGAACGATAATGACATTCTTCCCTTTGAGAAAGAGGCTGTAAGCCAGCCGGAGTCCGAATTGTATTATCAGACCACAGGGATTGTCCTTGCTGTTCGTGCTCCCATCATATCTGGTGGTCAGGTGGCCGGTACTATAGAAATGGCCGAGAATCTCAGATCAATCCAGAATAATATCAGCATTCTGATTTGGATTTTGGCGCTTGCCAGCCTGGGGGCGATAGGCTTGAGTCTGGTGGGAGGCAGCTACTTGTCCAAGTGGATATCCAGGCCAATCTCCGGCATGGTCTCCACCATGGAAGTGATCGAACAAAGTCTGGAGTTCCGCAAAATTCCCGTTAAGCCGGAAGCTAGGGATGAGCTGAGCATGATGGGGCGGACATTCAACCGGATGATCGACCGGCTGGAGACGAGCTTTATGCGTCAACAGCAGTTCGTCTCGGATGCATCGCATGAGCTGAAGACACCGCTGACGATTATTGAGGGATATGCCAATATGCTTCGCAGGTGGGGGCTGAAGGACGAGGCCAAGGGCAGGGAAGCGGCGGATCATATTTATTCGGAAGCCGTCCGGATGAAGGGATTGACCCAGCAGCTTCTGAATCTCGCTTCAACCGAGAATAAAGCCGGACATGCTCCAGAGCGGATGGACCTTGTGAAGCTGGCCCAAAGTACGGCGGGTCATCTTAATAAGGTATACAACCGGCGAATAAAGGTGGAACACGAGGCAGGGGAGCTTATTCTTGAGGCCGATCCTTCCCAAATCAGCCAGCTGCTGCTGATCCTGCTCGATAATGCGCTGAAGTACAGCAGGAATGAAGTGGATTTGAAATTCGGGGCCCATACCGAATCCGGCACAGGCAGGGCGGGTTGTCTGATCACAGTACAGGATTATGGCATAGGGATTCCCAAGGAGGAGCTTAACAAGGTATTCGAAAGGTTCTATAGAGTGGATTCCTCCAGACACCGGAAAACAGGAGGAACAGGACTAGGCCTGTCTATCGCCAAAAATTTGGTTGAACGCCACAGCGGGACCATCTCGATTCATAGTGAAGAGAATATAGGCACTGTAGTTAACGTGTTTCTTCCGTTGGCTTCACAGTCGCAGTCATAGGCCAAAGCCCCAGCCCCTATTGTATTGACAATACGGGGCTTTCTCTTTTATAATTACCTTCGTAATAATGAGAATCATTATCATTTAAATTTTGGAAATCGAAACGATTGCTATAAACGGGGAGCTGGGGACATGAAGGACACAGGATGGCGCATTCATAGAGTACTTCTCATGGTGTTCAGTGTTTGTGTTGTATTGGGAAGCGTACTGCTGCCTGTGCATCCGGTATCGGCCGCAGCCGCTGGAGCCAAGACGGGAACCACGATTGAGGATGTGCTGAAGCACACGGATGATCTTAAGACCTATCTTGAAAAGGGAGATCTGGAGCAGGCCGCAGCCGCCTTCAGTCCCATCAAGAAATGGTGGAATGCGAACAAGGCCGAGGTGAAGGGTAATTCGCTGAATATGTCTCTGGAAATTGAAGGGCAGATCGCGGGGATCTCGCTGGCCATTCTGAGCAAGGACAGCGGCAAAGCGCTGGAGAAGGCGGGAACCTTGGAGTTCTCCCTGATCAACTACCGCGATGGGGCTTATGTCGGCAATGACGGCAAGCAGAAGATGACCTTAAGCGCATATATTTTGAAGCTTAGAGGGGCCGCGGATCTGGTAGAAAAGCAGAAATGGACGGAGGCCGCTTCGGAAGTGAAGCTGCTTCAGCAGCAGTGGCTGACGGTTGAAGGCGATATCGTCAGCAAATCGGCCACGGTGTACAGCAACACCGAGAGAGACCTGGTTCTGCTGGACGCTTATCTCGCAAGCCCGGAGCAGCGGCAGCAGGTGAAGACCGTCATCGACCGTATGATCGATGGTCTGGTTCCGCTTGCGGATGCCCAATATACGTGGGTTGACGCGGCGTTGATCCCGATCCGCGAAGGTCTTGAGGCGCTGCTCGTAGTAGGAGCGCTGCTGATGTACTCGAAGAAGGCAGGGTCCAAACAGGCGGGCCGCTGGGTTATCGGCGGATCGGCCGCCGGGCTGCTGACCTGCATCGGCGTTGGCTTCGCCGTTGCTTTCTTCCTGACTTCCAGCGCATTCGGGAGAAATAACTCCCTGATCAACGGCTGGACCGGGGTTCTGGCCAGCTTCCTGCTGCTCTATGTGAGCTATTGGCTGCACCGGAATGCCGATGTGCAGCGCTGGAAGCAGTTCCTTGCGGGCAAGAGCTCCAAGGCTCTATCCGGAGGGAAGATGTTCTCCATAGCCTTGCTTGCGTTTTTTGCTATCGTGCGTGAGGGCCTGGAGACGGTAATCTTCCTGATCGGCATGGTTGGCAAGATGCCGGGCACGGCCCTGGCTGGGGGGATAGCCGCTGGCTTTGGGGTACTTGCACTGTGTGCCGTGGTGATCGTAAAGGCGGGAACCCGTCTTCCGGTAAGACCAGTTTTTCTTGCTTCAAGCGTGATTGTCTTTTATCTGTGCTTCAAATTTATGGGCTCAGGCATCCACAGTCTGCAAATGGCGGGCGTTCTGCCATCAACGGTGCATGAATATCTGCCGGAGTATGCGGGCATCAGTCTGTATCCTTCCTGGTACAGCACATTTCCACAGCTGATCTTTGTGCTGGTTGCCGTAGTAGTGCTTCTGGCTCATCGTACATCCAGTAAACGCACAAAGGTTCAAACTATATAATCGGTGCTTCAGACACCACTAATAACGGGGGATTCTAATTATGTTCAAACGTCTTACTACAGCAGCTTCAATTTCAGTAGCCAGTGTGCTCCTGCTAAGTGCCTGCGGCCAGGCCGACACGAAGGAAGCCGCACCTGCAGCACAGGTTGCGAACCAGCAGCCGGCAGACAAATCTGACAGCAAGAACGCGGTTGCAGGGGATGTAGGGAAACTGCAAGAGGAAGTGGCTAAGCTTCAGGAGGCGATCGGCAAGAAGGATGCCGCTGAGGTTAAACGGCTTGGTAAATCTATTAACGACCTGTGGCTGAGCTTTGAGAATACGGTTCGCCAGACCTTTCCACTTGAATACACCGAGGTTGAGAAGTATGAAATGCCGATTTTCTCAGCGTCCGCTTACGATAAAATTGACTTTGATTCGCTGAAAGGTAACGCCGACAAGCTGAACACGGCACTTGAGCAGCTTAAGAATGCCAAGCCGAGCACAGCTAATACGTCTGAAATTTTGAACAAAGCTGTAGATAATTACAAAGCATTTGTGGATGAGCAGGCCGACAACCTGGCCGCAGGCACCAAAGCGTTCGCTGCTGCAGTGAAGGCCGGCAATGTGGAACAGGCCAAACAGGAGTATATCAAAGCACGTGTCTACTTCGAGACCATTGAGCCGATTGCGGAGAGCTTTGGCGATTTGGATCCGAAGATCGATGCGCGCCTGGCTGATGTTGAAGATGAGAAGACATGGACAGGGTACCACCGTATTGAGAAGGCGCTGTGGAAGGATGGTTCCTTGGCCGGTCAGGACAAATATGCCGATCAATTGATCAAGGACACAGAAGAGCTTCAGAAGAAGATTAAGGAATTGAAGCTTGAGCCGAAAATGATGGTTGCTGGAGCAATTGAGCTGCTTAATGAAGCGGCGACCTCGAAGATTACAGGGGAAGAGGAAATCTATTCCCGTACCGATCTGGTCGATCTTGCTGCCAATGTGAACGGGTCCAAGACCGTATACCTGGCTATTATCCCGGCTCTGAATGAGAAGAATCCGGATCTGGCCAGCCAGATTGATAAGCAGTTCCTGGCTACGGAGGAGCTTCTGCGCGGGCACCAGAAAGACGGACAATATGTAACTTATGACAAGCTGTCCACGGAACAAATCCGCAAGATCAGTGACCAGCTGAGCCTGCTCTCAACCTTGATGACCCAGACGGCAAGCATTCTGTAAGCGGCGGGGGAGAGAATATGAAACACAAACCAAAGCAGGAAGGTGTGTCACGGCGCGATTTCCTGAAGCTGTCGGCAATCGCGGGGACAGGAATTGCTCTTGGCGCGGCCGGTGTAGGGGCGATCGCAGGAATCGTCAAACCGGATCAGGCGAAGACCGCTTCCGCCGAGGGTGAGCGTATCCCTTTATACGGAGAGCATCAAGCCGGAATTGTTACACCTCAGCAGACATATATGTACCTTGCCAGCTTCCAGCTCACCGGATCGGACCGTTCATCCGTGATCCGTCTGTTCAAGGACTGGACCAAGTTTTGTGACCTCAGCACCTCGGGAGGAACGATGAAGACGGGGGACAACGCCCTGCTTCCGCCAAGCGATACAGGGGAGACGCTGGATCTTCCGGCAGCGAAGCTGACTATTACATTTGGCTTTGGCCCTTCCTTCTTCCGGGAAGAGGGCAAGGACCGTTTCGGCATCGCAGCCAAAGCTCCGCGCTATCTTAAAGATATTCCGCGCATGCCCCGCGAGAGCCTGGATGTTTCCCTGTCCGGCGGTGATGTATGCATTCAGGTCTGCGCGGAAGACCAGCAGGTGGCGTTTCACGCTGTGCGTAATCTGATCCGCATGTCCACCGGATATGCGACGGTGAAATGGCTGCAGGAAGGCTTTATCAGCGCCACACCTGGCAAGACTCCGCGCAATTTGTTCGGCTTCAAGGACGGCACAGCCAACAGTGAGCATGATTCATCCTCAGGCTATGATGAGGTCATATGGGCCGGAGAAGGGGAGCCTGCCTGGATGAAAGGCGGATCGTATCTTGCCTACCGCAAGATCCGGATGCTGCTGGAGGTGTGGGACCGCACTTCTCTGAAGGACCAGGAGGATACGTTCGGAAGATACAAGGAGTCCGGTGCAGCTTACGGGAAGTCCGGTGAGTTCGACGCCGCCGATGCCACACAGATGCCGGCTACTTCCCATGTTCACCTGGCTAAGATGAGCAAGCAGCGCATTCACCGCAGGGCATATTCCTATACCAACGGGATCGACCCGCGTACAGGGAATGTGGATGCAGGGCTGCTGTTTCTGAGCTACCAGAAAAACCCCGACCAGCAGTTCATCCCAATGCTGCGCATGATGCAGTCCAGCGACAAGCTGAACGAATATACATCCCATGTCGCAAGCGGGATGTTTGCCTGCCCGGGCGGCCTGCGCGAAGGCCAGTATATCGGGCAAAGTATTCTTGAAGGATGAAGATCATCTCCTATCCAGGAAATGGGTAGGAGATTTTTTTTGAGTGAATATTGACAAAGAGAACGAACACGATTATATTCTAAGTAAGCGTTTACGTAAGGTTGCAACCATCCTAGCATTAACAATAAAAAGCGTGGAACTGGTTAGATGCCATTTTTTTATTTGTAAAGAGTAAACGTTTACTTTAATCAATTAATGAAGGCGGTGTTGGATCAAGGCAGCTTCTGCTCTTAATTTGATGAATACGATTTGAGCGCTGAATAGACGGTCTTTTCAAACCGCGTTGTGAAAGCGGTTTAAGCTCACAAGCTGGGGAATAGGAACGAACGTTAATAAGGGAACACAGGTAGGACTTCCGAGTATTATTTTTTTTAAGTATAAGGTAAACGTTTTCTCTGTCACACTCTCAGTCATACATCAACTATATACAGGGGGATCTCATGATGAAAATGAAAAAGGTAATTTTACCACTGGTAGCTAGTGTTCTAGCTGTGTCTATGCTGAGCGCCTGCGGCTCCAAGAGCGATGACGGAGCCTCCGGGGGAACGGTCAAAATTGAGTTCTTCCAGAATAAGACCGAGGCCAAAGCGACCTTTGACAAGCTGATTGCAAAATTCAATTCTGCGAATCCAACCATTAAGGTAACCCAGGTTAATCCCCCCGATGCGGAGACCGTATTAAAGACCCGCGTGGCCAAAAAGCAGGTCCCGGATGTAATCGGACTGGGTGCGACGGATACGTATTCCACACTGGCTAAGAGCGGTCAGTTTGAAGACTTTACGAGTGATCCATTGACCAAGAACATTCAGCCAGCCTATCTTGAAATGCTCAAGGCTCAGACCGGGCTAAGCACGCTGAACGGAATTCCGTTCTCAACGAACGCGAACGGGGTCATCTACAACAAAGCTCTGTTCAAAGAGCTTGGCCTACAGGTGCCTAAGACATGGGATGAGTTCATGACGGTGGCTCAGAAAGCCAAGGATGCGGGCAAAACCCCATTTTACCTGACCCTGAAGGATTCCTGGACAACGCTGATCCCATTCAACGGATTGGAGCCGGGGGTTGTTGGACTTGATTTCTTCAAGCAGCGTAGAGAGGGAACAGTAACCTTCAAAGACAAATTCCGCGAAGTGGCTGACAAGCAGCTGCAGCTGATCTCCTTCGGTCAGAAGGATATGTACGGTAAAGGCTACAACGACGGTAACGTGGCTTTTGCCAAAGGGGAGTCTGTCATGTATCTGCAGGGCGTATGGGCCATTCCGGAAATTCAGAAAGCGAATCCTGGCATTGTGCTTGGCGTATTCCCGTTCCCGGCTACCAATGATCCGGCCAAGAACAAGCTGGTGTCCGGCGTGGACACTTTGCTGACAGTATCCAAGAGCTCAAAGCATAAGGAAGAGGCCAAGAAATTCATCGACTTCCTTCTTCAGCAGGATAATGTGAAGCAGTACATCACGGAGCAGAAGGCATTCCCGGCTGTACAGGGTGTGACCCAGGATGACCCAAGTGTGGCCGATCTTAAGCCATCCTTCGAGCAGGGCAACCTGGCCGACTTCGCCGACCACTATATTCCGGGTGCAATGAAGGTGGATACGATTATCCAAGGCTTCTTGCAAAAGAAAGACGTTGATGCGTACCTGAACTCCCTGGATACCGAGTGGGACAAAGTCGCTAACCGTAAATAATTGAGCATACATGAGTGGAGAAAGGTTTAGCAGTCCCTTTCTCCCGTTTTTTCAGGGGAGGGTCCTACTTATGGCAAAGCGCCGAATTGCTTTTTATCTGATGACTATACCGGCTCTCGTGCTGTTCTTTGTCTTTCACACGTTCCCGGCCATCCGTGGGATTTATTACTCCTTCACGAACTGGGACGGCTTCAGTGACAACTTCGATTTCGTCGGTTTTAAGAATTATGCGAACATCTTCAAGGATGAGAATGTGCTGAACTCCTATCTGTTCACATTCAAATACGCCATTGTGGTCACTATTCTGATCAATGTGTTGAGTCTGCTGATTGCGCTTGGGCTGAACGCCAAGATCAAGTTCAAAAACTTCTTCCGCGGTGTCTATTTTCTGCCGAATATCCTGAGCGTCCTGATTGTCGGTTTCATCTTCAACTATATCTTTGCGAATGTGCTGCCTGTTCTGGGCAGTAAGCTGGGAAGCTCATTTCTGTCCAGCAATATTCTCGGGAATGAGAATTGGGCCTGGATCGGAATCGTCATCGTAGGGGTATGGCAGGGGATCGCCTTCAATACGATTCTGTACCTGGCTGGCCTACAGACCATACCCAAGGACTTGTATGAGGCCTCGAGCCTGGATGGTGCAAGCCGCTGGAGAGAGTTCTGGAGCATCACCTTCCCGCTGTTGGCTTCTTTCTTCACCATTAACATGGTGCTGGCAATGAAGGGAGCGCTCATGGTCTTCGACCAGATCGTAGCGCTGACAGGCGGCGGCCCGGGCCGAGCAACCCAGTCTATCTCGCTGCTGATCTATACAGGCGGATTTCAAGGCGGAGAATTCGCTTATCAGTCCGCGAACGCGGTAATCTACTTCATTGTGATCATCGTTATCTCCGTACTGCAGCTGAAATTTCTACAAAAACGGGAGATGGAAATGTGATGAGAAAATCAACGAATTGGCCGGTAACTGCCCTTATTGCGCTGGGATCTCTGCTCATTCTATTCCCGCTCTATATTACCGTCAGCATTGCACTTAAGAACCCGGAGGAGATGGCCCGCTCGCTGTTCGCGCTGCCGACGGGGCTGCACTTCGAGAACTTCAAGAACGCGATTGAGGCGACGGATTTCTTCACAGCCTTTAAGAACAGCGCCGTGGTTACAGCTGTCTCGGTTCTGTTCATCCTGCTGACGAATTCCATGGTCTCGTATGCTATTGCGAGAAACATGAACAAGAAGTTTTTCAAGGGCTTGTACTTTTACTTTATCAGCGCGATGTTTATCCCGTTTCAGATCATCATGCTTCCGGTTGTGAAGGAAACCACCGACCTCAACATGAACAACATCCCGGGTCTGATTGTTCTGTACGTGGTTTACGGTTTGGCCTTTAATGTATTTGTGTATGTAGGTTATATCCGCTCCATTCCTTATGAGCTGGAAGAAGCGGCTACGGTAGACGGGGCATCGACCTGGGGAACGTTCTGGAGAATTATTTTCCCGCTGCTGGCTCCAATCAATGCCACCATCGGAATTCTGTCCTGTCTGTCTTCTTGGAATGACTTCCTGCTGCCGCTCGTTCTGCTGGGCGATCAGGACTCGTATACCCTTCCGCTTGTGCAGTATGTATTCCAGGGACAGTTCAGCACCGACTTCAACCTTGCATTTGCTTCTTATCTGCTGGCACTTGCGCCGATGGTGATTGTATACTTATTCGCCCAGAAATGGATTATCAACGGAATTACCCAGGGGGCTATCAAATAAGCCTGTTATGGTGCTAGGAGAGACAACTATATATGGATAGAGGAGAATGAACGATGGAGAGACAATGGTGGAAAGAAAGCGTTGTGTATCAAATTTATCCCCGGAGCTTCATGGACAGCAACGGAGACGGGATCGGCGATCTTCAGGGGATTATCAGCAAGCTGGATTATTTGAAAACGCTGGGAATCGACGTGGTATGGCTCTCCCCGGTCTATGAATCCCCGAATGACGATAACGGCTATGATATCAGCAATTATCAGGCTATTATGGATGAGTTCGGCACGATTGAGGACTGGGAGGAGCTGCTGCACGGGCTTCATGAACGCGGTATGAAGCTGATTATGGACCTGGTGGTCAATCACTCTTCCGATGAACATAAGTGGTTTGTAGAGTCCCGCAAGTCCAAGGACAACCCTTACCGTGATTATTATATATGGCGCCCCGGCAAGGATGGACGGGAGCCAAACAACTGGGGCTCTTTCTTTAGCGGCTCCGCCTGGGAATATGACAAGACGACGGATGAATATTATTTGCACTTGTTCTCCCGCAAGCAGCCGGACTTAAACTGGGAGAATCCGAAGGTCCGCAAGGAAGTTTACGACATGATGACCTGGTGGCTGGATAAAGGCATCGACGGCTTCCGTATGGATGTGATCAACCTGATCTCCAAAGTGCAGGAGCTGCCGGATGCCGAAGGGCCGGAGGGGCAGTATCATTTTGGCGGCAAAAACTTCGTCAACGGTCCGCGCATTCATGAGTTCCTGCAGGAGATGAACCGTGAGGTGCTCTCGAAATATGACGTGATGACCGTCGGAGAGACGGTTGATGTGACACCGGAAGATGCGGCCTTGTTCGTGGGCAAGGACCGGGGAGAGCTGAACATGGTGTTCCAGTTCGAGCTGATGGGCATCGACAGCGGGCCGACCGGCAAATGGGAGGTTACTCCATGGACACTGGCCGACTTCAAGCGGGTAATGACCAAGTGGCAGACCGCTCTTCAGGGCAACGGCTGGAACAGCCTGTACCTGAACAACCATGACCAGCCCCGGATGATCTCCCGCTTTGGGAATGATTCAAATCCACAGCTTCATAACGTGTCCGGCAAGATGCTGGCAACTCTGCTTCACACACTCCAGGGCACCCCTTATATCTATCAAGGGGAAGAGCTTGGGATGACCAATGTGCGTTTTGAATCGATTGAGGATTACAAGGATATCGAAATTCTTAATATGCACAAGGAATATATCGCGGCTGGCAAGGATGAGAAATCGATTATGGAGTCCATCTACAGCAAAGGCCGGGATAACGCACGGACTCCGATGCAGTGGAACGGCGGGCCTCAGGCTGGATTCACTACAGGTACTCCATGGATTACCCTGAATCCGAATTACAAGGAGATTAATGCGGAGAAGGCTATGGCTGATCCGAATTCGATCTTCCATTATTATAGAAGGTTGATTCAGCTTCGCAAGCAGCATGAAGTCATCGTCTATGGCGATTACCAGATTCTCTGTGAGGAAGATAAGCAGGTTTATGCATATCTTCGTACGCTGGGAGACGACAAGCTGCTGGTTGTGTTGAACTTCTATGAGGAACCGGCTAAATTCGAGCTGCCTGAGCAGATCACCTTCTCAAGCCAAGAGCTGCTGATCAGCAACTATGATGTTCAACCGGGTTCAGATATCCGGCAGTTCGAGCTGCGTCCTTATGAAGCCAGGGTCTACAAGCTTCAGGGATAGCAATGGTTGACTTATAGCTGATACGCCTGCGCCTTTAGATGTCTTCGGATGGATAGGGCGCAGGCTTTTTTAATCATAGGAATTCTACCGATCCAAGCCGTCAAATGCAGAATAGGGATAGTCTATTCTCGTTTATCACAAAATGAGGTATGCTGAGTAGAACAGGAAAATTCAGGATGTAGGCCCGTATCATTGCTGGCTGGGATGAATGAAAAGAATAGAGATGAAGTAAGAAGGAATGCATATATGAATCCAACGATTAAAGATGTGGCCAAGAAGGCGAATGTGTCTATTGCGACGGTATCCCGGGTTCTGAACAACTTGACAGGATACTCGGACAAGACCAAGCAGAAGGTGCTGCGTACTATTGAGGAAATGGGCTATCAGCCGAACGCTATTGCCCGGGGACTTATCAATAAACGCACCCAGACGATCGGTGTTCTGTTCCCTAACGTATCCAGCTCCTTTTCCTCTGCAATTTTGCACGGGGTGGAGGAGTTCGCCCATATTCATAATTACAGTGTTGTGGTATGCAACACAGATGAAGACGGAAAGCGGACACTGAAATGTCTGCAGGTGCTTCGGGAGAAGCAGGTGGACGGGATTGTATTCTCTAGTGAGGTGCTTAAGGAAGAATATTATCAGGCTATGGAAGCGATGAGAATTCCTGTGGTGCTGGTCTCCTCGGAGACAGAGATCCCTTCCGTGCCCTATGTTAAAGTGGATGACCGGCGTGCCGCTTACGAGGCTGTGGAATATCTGATTCATAAGGGCCATAAGCATATCGCCATGATCAGTGGCAGCGAGGCTGACCCTATTGCAGGGCTTCCCAGAATTGAAGGATATATGAAAGCGCTAGCAGACCATGATATCCCATTCCGGCAGGAATATATGTTTTATGGGGATTTCGGGTTCGACAGCGGATGCGCAGCTGCGGAGCAGTTGTTCGTTAAAGCGCCCGGCTGCACGGCGGTGTTTGCTGCGAGTGATGAGATGGCTATTGGGGTGCTGTCCATGGCTGCCCGGCATGGGGTCCGGGTTCCCGATGATTTATCGGTAATTGGCTATGATAACGTGAAACTGGCGGAAATGGTTGTTCCGCCGCTTACAACCGTGAACCAGCCGCTTATTGAGATGGGAAGTGAGGCCTGCCAGAAGCTGATTTATATGATCGAGACCGGGGAGGCTGCCAAGCATACAACGGTTCCTCACCATATCGTGGAGCGACAGACTGTGCGTGCACTTGATTAAAAATACCCATGCTCTGGTACTGGCCTAACCTGCCCTATTGGTGTATGGTTGTTACCAGAGGTGTTTAATATCATGAATTATTTAATTGGTCTCTTATGTTTGATTTGGGGTTACAACTGGGTATTTATGAAGCTGGCGGGTGATGTGTTCCCTCCGGTGCTGTTTGCAGGCTACCGCTTTGCCTTAGGAGCCGCAGTGCTTCTGTTGGTATGCTGGTTCAAGAAAGTGCCGCTTCCGCGCGGGAAAGACATGCTGTGGTACTTGATCTGTGGTCTGCTGCAGACGATGTATTTCAATCTGGCTATCCAGCTGTCTCTGGTAGATCTCAGCGCAGGCTTGACTTCTGTGCTTACGTACAGCATGCCGCTCTGGCTGACGTTGATGGCTCACTACTGGCTGCCCGGCGAACGGCTGCAGCTTCGCAAGCTGGTGGGCGTTATCGTGGGGATTGCCGGTCTGTTCATCGCCATGGATGCGCATCTTGGGGGAACCACGGGAGCCATGCTGCTCGCGGTGTCTTCCGGATTGTCCTGGGCGCTGTCCAATCTGATCATCAAGAAAAAGCTGAGCCAATGTGATATGCTTCAGTTTACGACTTGGCAGATGGTGGCTGGGGCCGCAGGGCTGCTGCTGTATTCCTTCGCTTTCGAGCATGGGGAGAGTCATTGGGGTCTGATGCCTGTCGTATACGTTGTATTCGCTGGGGTGATTGGCTCCGCTCTCGCTTTTGTCATGTGGTCGTATATTTTGTCCAAGGTTGAAGCCAGCAAGGCTTCTATCTCGCTGCTGCTGGTTCCGGTCGTCGGTGTTATCTCCGGGTGTCTGGTGCTGCATGAAAGCCTTACCTGGTTTATGGTGGCTGGCATGGGGATGGTGCTGATGGGCATCTGGCTTGTTAATGGTAAATCCAAGAAAGCTGCAAGCGCACCAGCGAGTATCGCGGATTAGCCTATAGGCAGATCCGGTTGGTGCAGGGTATATTGAATGTACAAAAGAAGCCTTCCTTTGTCATGGTTGCCAGATACCTCCATGTTCCCAAGGACGGCTTCTTTTTAATTCAAGAAATCGTAAAACCAACAGCTCCTTATTTTTTTGAACTCCATATTGTGGGATGCGCCAGTGGAGTGTTAAGGTTAAAAGAGCGGGTATTCCATAGGAACAGGACGGGGAAATATTGAGTAATAAAGTGCTGTTAGTTGAAGATGACCTGTCGATTAGCGAGATGGTCAGAGACTATCTGCTGCGGGAGGGGTATGACGTAACCGCGGTGTTCGACGGGATTGAAGCCGAGACTGCCTTTAAGCAGGGCAGCTATGATCTCATTCTCCTGGATCTGATGCTGCCGGGGCGTAGCGGTACAGATGTGCTTCAATTGATCCGGAACCAGAGTCTGGTGCCGGTTCTGATCATGTCTGCTAAGGATGGCGATGTGGATAAGGCCCTCGGTCTCGGCTTTGGAGCCGATGACTACATTACCAAGCCGTTCTCGATGGTTGAGCTGGCGGCAAGAGTGAAGGCGGCCATTAGGCGGGCAGGCTACCCTGCTGTGGCGGAACGGCAGAACGCGGCTGCTGGCCGGCTCGTTCATCTGGGGGAGCTTACATTGGACCTGGACAATTTTGCAGTAACGAAGAAGGGGCAGGAAGTCAAGCTGACCGCCAAGGAATTTGGCATTCTTAAGCTGTTCGCGACAAACCCTGGCAGGGTCTTCACGAAGTCCCAGGTCTATGGATTTGTCTGGAACGAAGACTACTACGGGGATGAGAACGTCATTAATGTACATATGCGGAGACTGCGGGAGAAGATTGAAGACGATCCTTCACATCCGAAATATATCGTGACTCTGTGGGGAATCGGCTACAAGCTGGGGGAATTCTGAGATGGTGGCGCTGCTATCTGTATTTGTGGCGCTTCTCTTAGCCGGGCTTGTTCTGCAAATGATGAAGAACAGGCAGCGCTCCAGGGATTTAGTCAAGATTCATGAAGCTCTTAGCAGCCTGAAGGAGTCGGACAGTAATTCGAGTCTGCTGGTATTCACGGACGATAAGCATCTTCAGCAGCTTCTTAATGATATGAACCGGCTTATTAATGACACCTATCAGGTGAGCATCACCCAGAGAAAATTGGAGCAGTCTATGCGCAAAATGCTCTCCAACATTTCGCACGACCTGAAGACACCGCTTACGGTCGTACTTGGCTCCATTGAGACTGTGATACAGGACGAGCGGTTGACTGATGCAGAGCGGGACAAGCTGCTGCGTAAGGTCCATGGCAAGGCAGAGGAAGTGCTGGAGCTGATCAACAAGTTCTTTGATCTGGCCAAGCTTGAATCGGGAGACAAGCAGCTGCCGTTATCCCCGGTCAATGTGGGGGAGCTGTGCCGACGGAGTATTCTCTCCTTCTACGACCTGATTGTGACGGAAGGGATGGAGGTTAGTCTTAAGATTCCTGAGAATCCAGTAGTCGCATTGGCTAATGAGGAGGCCCTGAACAGGGTCATGAATAACCTGATCTCCAATGCAATCCGCTATGGAAACGAAGGAAAGATCATCGGGCTGAATGTGGAGGCTCTGGAATCCGAGATTGTCATTGAAGTATGGGACCGGGGAAGGGGCATCAAGGAGAGCGATCAGGACAAAGTGTTCGAGCGGATGTACACCCTGGATGATTCGAGAAACAAGTCCTATGAGGGAAGCGGATTGGGACTGACAATCACGAAGCGGCTGGTGGAACAGTTGGAAGGGAGCATCTCCCTGAGGAGCAGACCGTATAAGCGCACAGTATTCAGTATCCGAATCCCCAGGATGAGAGTGTAGCTATCTATACTTAAGAATTATGTAAGAATCGATTAATAAAAAAGAGAATTCCGCTCCTTAAAATGTAAGTATAGAGACCAGCGGCTGCGGTGCTGCTACGGCCTAAGAGAATCAACGAAGGAGACAGGAAAAATGACATACATTCTTAAAACCAGCCATTTGACCAAAACTTTTCAAGGCAAAGATGTTGTCCAGGATGTGAGCATGAAGCTTACACAAGGGGAAATCTACGGATTCCTCGGGCCTAACGGAGCGGGCAAAACAACCGTTATGAAGATGATTACGAACCTGATCAAGCCGACAGGGGGAGAAATTGAACTGTTTGGGGAGAAGCTAAGCGAGGACTCTTTCCAGGTTCTTAAGCGGATCGGGAGCATTATCGAGTATCCGTTCTTCTATGAGCGGTTAACCGCTCAGGATAATCTGGACCTGCACTGCGAGTATATGGGATTCTACGACAAGAAAGCGGTGAAGGATGCGCTGGAACTGGTGAACCTGCAGAACCTGGGGAAGAAACCGGTGAAGGATTTCTCCCTTGGGATGAAGCAGCGTCTGGGCATTGCCAGAGCGGTGATTACCAAACCTGATCTGCTGATTCTCGATGAGCCGATCAACGGGCTGGACCCGGTGGGAATTAAGGAAATGCGTGATCTATTCAAGATGCTCAGCCAACAGTTCGGAATAACCCTGCTCGTATCCAGCCATATTCTGGGCGAGATTGAGCAGATTGCCGATACGATCGGGGTCATCCGTTCCGGGAGGCTCGTAGAGGAAGTGGCGATGAGTTCTATCCGGGATATGAATACGGAATATATCGAGCTGACAACAAGTGATTCCAGAAAGGCAGCTTATGTGCTGGAGAGCAAGCTGAACATCCTCAATTACAAAGTGGTTAACGAACAGCTTATCCGTATTTATTCAGACGGAATGTCCCGCGGGGAACTGGCCAAGGGATTGGTGAATGAGAATGTGGATATTGAATCACTGACGATTAAGAAGAATTCACTTGAGGATTACTTCATGGAGCTTGTTCAAGGAGGTGAAGGCGTTGCTTAAGCTGATCCGATTAGAACTGAAGAAGAACAGAATGGGCGGTTATATCAAAGGTGTGATTATCGCTAATCTGGTGATCATTGCTTTTCTCTCCTTAGTCTATTATGGTGGAATAGAAGAGATGGATCGCTTATTGCAAACGTATGAGGGACTTTTCGACATGGCCGGGACTATAGTCAAGGTAACCTTTGTGATCTTCGCATCCGCAATTATGTCGCGGATGATTATCGATGAGTATAAAGCGAAGACGATCCAACTGATGTTCATGTATCCTATCAGCCGCAAGAAAATTCTTGCTGCCAAGCTGATGATCATATTTGTATTTACGGTGGTTACCATACTTCTGTCCACTGCCTTTATTGATGCCCTTATCATTGTAGTGGACCGCTTCTTCAATATTATTGAAGAGCCGCTAACGTCAACTATACTTGCTCAAACCTCTATAAAGGTTTTGATCACTTCGTTGTCTGCTGGCGGGATCAGCCTGATTCCCCTATTCTTCGGGATGAGAAAGTACTCTACTCCGGCGACAATTATCTCATCTTTCCTGGTTGTGGGATTAATCTCTTCAAACAACGGCGGCGTAAACCTCAGCGATATTATTGCGATTCCTATAACTCTAGGGCTGGTAGGGGTGATCACAGCGTTTCTGACAATCAGGAATGTGAACACCAAAGATGTTATATAAGAAAGGAACACCTGGATGGTTAACAAAATAAGCGGTTATAAGGGCCTGATTCTGCTGTGCCTGATGAGCCTGCTGCTGAACTATCTTATTCTATACCCGCTTGGGCTCGGACAATATGACGGGCCCGAGCATCCTTATTTGTTCGGGATTATTAATCTTGCGGCAGGTCTGCTTGAGCTGGGCCTGATTACCTTGTACTTAAGGAGAGTCGAGCGGATGCCTGTGCGCCTGGTTGGACTTGGGTGGAACCGCAAGCATCTGATCTATTCGGTAACAGCGGTCGTTATGACCCTGGTGCTTCATTTAGTCTATTTAAAAAGCCTGGACGAAGGCGGTGTGCTCAAGGCTTACTTTAATGTGCATTATTTCGAGAATGCCCAATTGGTGCCTATGCTTCTGTGTACCGGAGCAGGCTGGTTCGTGAATGCCTTTTATGAAGAACTGCTGCGTGGATATTTTGCCATTAAGCTGAAAAGTCTCGGGCCTCTCCCGATGTTTCTGATCACCGGTGTGACGGCGATCCTAATGCATGCAATTAACGGACTGGATTGGATATACGCGATTCTGATCTTTATCATGAATTCCACGTTCCTTTATGTATACCTGAAGAGCGGATCGATTTACCCGGCGGTTGCCGCTCATTTTATTTATAATTTCACTTTGGGGCATTTATTCGGCAGCGGTGCAGTGGCCTTCCTCATTGTTGAAGGTGAACTTCCGCTGTGGTATACTCTGACGCCAATTGCTCTGTATGTGATTCTCATCCTTGTTACAGCCAAGCTAATTTATGGGGACGCCTCTATAACCCACTGCCTGGGCAATCTCGGCCGGGGAGACGTGCGTTCAGCCCATGCGCAGAGTTCCAGGCGCTCCAAAGTCATGTGACTTAAAGCTATTTTTGACTATAAAAAGCCATATGACCATAACTATACCAGAAGCCCGCGAGCCATCTTGGCCGCGGGCTTCTGGTATGAAGTGATTAAAAATTAACTTTGGAGCTGCTCAGCCTTCGGAACAGAAGGCTTCCGCCTCAGCAGCTGCCGGAGTGCCGGAGCATTTACAAGTATGAGACCGGTCAGGATGACAAGTACGCCTATGAGCGTAGTCAAGGATACCGGTTCCTTATACAAGACGGTACCAATCGCCAGTGCGATTACCGGAGAGATATAGAGCCATGTGGAAGGGAAGAGCGGAGTGGTCTTCACAACCAGCCAGTAAAAGAGGCTGTGAGCCACCATAGAACCAATGACAATCAAGTAGAGCAGGGAGTACAGAGCATGTGGATTCAGCAGAGAGTCTCCATGAACCTTTTCGGTAAATAAGGAGATCAGCAGTAGACCTGCTCCCCCATACATCATTTGGGCTGCATTCAGCGCAATGGGGGACACCTCCTTAAACCGGTTCGCGACCTGCTTGGAATAGAGCGCCCCGCCCGCATAGAACACCTCGCCAACCAGAATGATAAGACAAGCTGAAATCCAGAGCGGGCCAACCGGGTCCGCCACTCCGGGAAGCAGCAGAAGCAGCACCCCTCCGAATCCAAGCAGGCAGCCGGCTAGGGCGAGGGGATTGACCTTGGTGCGGAGGGTAACGGACCCGAGCAGCAGAATCATGATGGGGCCTGTGGCGGACAGGACGGCGGCTATTCCTGAGGACACATACTGCTCGGCCCAATACAGGGAAGCGAAGGTGCCGAAGGTTAGCCCAAGTCCGGTCAGCATCATCTCTTTGCGCAGCAGCAGGGACAGGGTGGCTCTTCCTCTCCACAGCATGAAGCTGTACAGGATCAGACCGGCGAGGAAGAATCGTAGTCCCCCTCCGAAAAATGGGGGAAGTCCCGCATCAATCCCCCATTTGATTGCGAGAAAAGTAGTGCCAAAGATCAGGCACATAACCGAAAAAGCCAAATAAACCATAAACATATCCTCCTTTTGTTTTATTATAGAAGACAGAAGATAGAACAGATTGAGATGAATAGACCAGATGTAGGCTGGCGTAACGTTAGAATATTCTCTAATGGAGGGAGGAGAGGGAGCGTGACATCAAATTCTCAAAGGGGCAAGCCGGCGGAATTGTTACGGAGCCGGGTGTCAAAGGCTTCAAGTGTTGAAAAGCCTGAACAAGGCCGTATACCCGAGGATTTATCGAATCGGGCGGCAGTTATCGTGGATGCCGGGGCTAAACCGCGCACCCAAACCGGTGTCAAAGCTCCTACGACAGAAACCAATGCTATCTTGGCTGGACCAACCGTATGGCAGGACCAGCTTCGTATACAGGCGGGGGAGCGTTCTCCACAGCTGTTTCGGCAGGTGCACGATTACCTGCTGGGTAAGCTGTCCACCGGCTTCTGGGGGGAGCATGAGAAGCTTCCATCGGTTCGGTTGTTAGCTGAAGAATTGGGAGTGCACAGATTAACTGTGCTGCGGGCTTACCAGCTGCTCAAGGATACCGGCCGCATTTATGTGAAAGAGAAATCAGGTTATTATGTACTCCCGGTGAATCAGCGTATACACCAGGCGGATTCAGGTGAAGGGGATCAATTCTCCTCGGCCTCCTTAAGGCAAACTCCTCCTTCCTTCGCCCAGGCCCTTGTCGATCCGGGACTGCTGCCGAACCGTTATTTCTCAGAGTACGCCAAGAAGGTGTTTGATTTATATCCGAAGGTGCTGGGAACCTACTCCTCGGTTCAGGGGGATGAGGAACTGAGGTCGATCCTCTCAGCTTACTTAGCTGGAACCCACGGGCTGCATATGGCTGCCGAGGATCTGCTGATTACAACCGGGGCACAGCAGGCGATTGACCTGGCGGCGCGGGCTTTTGTGGATGCGGGGGACTACGTGCTTATGGAGCGGCCAACCTACCATGCGGCCATCCCCATCTTTGAAGGCCGGGGTGCTCAGATTGTCCCTGTCGATATCCGTTCGGATGGATATGACTTATCCTGTCTTGAGGATCTGATGCAGCGCTACCACCCCAAGGTATTTTACATGAATCCGACCTTTCATAACCCTACTGGATACACGGTACCTGTATGGCAGCGCAAGCTTTTGGTTGAACTGGCAGAGAGGTACCGGTGCCTGATTGTAGAGGATGACCCGTTCCGTGATATCTATTTCGGTGAAGCTCCGCCGCTGCCTGTTGCAGCCTATGATACGGAAGGATGGGTACTGTACATTCGAAGCTTCAGCAAATACGCGGCGCCGGGCCTGCGGATCGCCGTAATGTGTGCGCAGCCGCCCCGGATGGACCTGATGCTGCGGTACAAAATGCAGATGGATAACGGGGCTCCGCTGCTCAATCAGAAGGTGTTCTTGCTCTACCTGGCTTCTGAGCGGCTGACCGGCCATTTAGAGAAACTAAGAATAGCCCTGAATATACGTAAGACTGTCATGGAGGAAGCCTTAGGTGCAACAGATTGGCAGTGGGAGAGTCCGCTCGGCGGATTAAGCTTATGGGTACGGCTTCCTGAGAAGGGAATTACGGTGGAGAAGCTCTTGTCGCGATGCCAACGGGAGGGGATCGTCTTCTCACCCGGTAGCGCCCATGACCCGCTGGGTAAGCTGCGAAGCCATATTCGGCTCAGCTATTCCTTCGTCAATGAGGGAGAGATTCGCGAAGGGATTCGCCGCCTCATCCAGCTTGCCCAAGCTTTAGAACCACCTTCATCCAGGTAATTGTGGAAGTCATTCCACCTACAATCAGAATCAAGATTGAGAAGAGTTTGAAAAGTTTGAAGCCCTCTAACTATGAGGCTGTCTGTGCAGGTTTAGTACCCTGGCAGGCGGCCTTCTTCTGTTCCCGCATATTCCCACCTAGTAGGCCCTTGTTTCAGACCAATCCGTACAGCTCCGCATACGATACTTTTGATATTGATTTTGCTCTGTACGAAATTGATGGGTAGGGCAGCCGGCAGGACGCGGATGTGATCCGGGCAAAGACAGAGGAGGATGGCAAGATGAGTGGTAAGAAAAAACTGATCCGGGCGATAAAAAGTAAGTGGGTCAAGACCCAAGTGTTGTTGAAGAATCCCCAAGTAAAACCTTTCGTTCCTGATACCCGGAGATTTAACGAGAAGAATCTGAAGAGTATGTTAAGCAGCTTTCATATGGTCTATGTCAAGCCGGAGAGCGGTACCCAAGGGAATGGGGTCATCCGTGCCGAATTGGAGGGGGCAGACCGGTATAAGTACCAGTACAATTTCTCTACCAAAAGCTTTAGTTCATTTGACGCTTTTTACAAGAGCCTGAAAAAACTCATCGGCAGCCGCAGCTATCTTATCCAGAAGGGGATTCATCTGCTCAAGCATAACAAGAGAAGGTTTGATATCCGGATTATGGTTCAACGGAACCCATCGGGCAAGTGGGAGACTACAGGGCAGATTGGAAGAGCAGCACATCCAGGTAAGATCGTAACCAATTATCACAGCGGCGGAACGCCGATGCCGACGAAGGTGCTGCTTGCCCAGCATGTGTCGGGACCGAAGCTGACTTCACTTATTCAGGAGCTGAATCAATTTGGGGAGAAGGTGGCTAAAGCCTACAACTCCACATACCCGCATTTCAGACAGATTGGCGTGGATGTCGGACTCGATAAGTCATTGAAGCCTTGGATCATTGAGGTAAATACGAGCCCGGACCCATATATCTTTAATCAGCTTAAGGACAAAACGATGTTCCGTAAAATTATGCGGTACAGAAGAGCCCAAGGGATTGGGGTTAAGTAGCTTCTGTAAGGGCTTAGGACTGCCAGTACCGGCAGTCTTTTTTTATTTGCCGAATCGGTCCAAAAATGAAAATATTGAAACTTTGATTCTCGGCTTTTCGTCTATTATGATGAAAAAGAACATATTTTCAAAAAAAATAGATAGGATGCATAGAGAGGAAGAATTCAGGTGGAACCAAGAACTTTACCCAGCCGTTCCAGTGCACGTGTACAAAAGAAGGCTGCGGGCAAGCGGAGGAAGAAGAAAGCGGGCTTTTTCCGTGTGTTTTCAAGAATTGTGTTGGCTCTGCTAGTACTGATGATTGCAGGTGGAAGCTGGTTGTATTTCGCCCCATCAGCCCAGAATCTCAGATATATGATTGCGGATACCCTGATCACCACTCAGCATAGAAGCTGGGCCAAGTTTATTATTGGTGAGGATGAGCTGAAGAAGCGCGTGGCCGAGTACAACAGCCGCTTCGAGCATATGGGGGATGAGAAGGATACGCACCAGATCGTCCGGACAGGAATCGACAAGAACAAGCCGCTTGTGGAGATTGAGAATATTTCGGGCAGCGGCTACAAAGGTTACGTCATGATTGTTAACGATCCGACTAAGATCCGGCTAGGAGTGCCCGGGAAGGTTGGTTCAGGGGAGAAGGTCTCCAGTATGGTGAAACGCACTGGTGCCATTGCCGGCGTGAACGGCGGCGGATTTGTGGACCCTAATGGACATGGCAACGGCTTCAAGCCCATCGGTGTTGTCGTGGTGGATGGCAAGCTGTATTACAATGGTAACGGTTCGAAGTCCACGCAGATTGTGGGTATCGACAAGCAGGGCAAAATGATCGCGGGCAACTATACTTTGAAAGAGCTGTCCCGTCTGGGCCTCCAGGAGGCGGTAACATTCCAGCCGCGCATGATTGTTAACGGCAAGGGACTAATCAAGAATGCGGCAGAGGGCTGGGGGATTGCCCCAAGGACGGCCATGGGCCAGCGCAAGGACGGAGCAATAATTTTTGTTGTCATTGACGGTCGCCAGCCGGGCTACAGCATCGGGGCGAATCTGTACGATGTGCAGCAGATTATGCTGGAGCACGGGGCTGTGATTGCCGCGAATCTGGATGGCGGCTCCTCCTCGGTGCTGGTGAAGGACAATGAGGTTGTGAACAAACCTTCGTCCCAGTATGGTGAACGCTATCTGCCGACGGCATTTCTGGTGTTCGAGCATCCTGAAGACGTGGAGATGCCGAATATCTGGAAAGGCCTTGATGTGGACAACATCAACGCCGGGAAGAAGCGCTCCCGCTGAGGCGAATGCCCGCTCACCTTTCTTTAGGATTACTTATCCCTTATGTATTTAATATAGAACGAAAGCAAATAAGCAAGCCGTCTTGAGATGATCAAGGCGGCTTGCTTATTTGATGATAACGCCCCCGAACGGAATGACCTCACGCAGGATGCGCTTGATGAGGCCATCATCCTTCAGTTCTTGTTCCAGGCGGTGGCTCTGGCGTCCGGCCTGGAGGATGACCTTTCCTAGGCCGGTCATTTTCCATTGGTAGCTCATATGCTGGCTGGCCAGATGGTTGCCATACACGGATAGCTCCAACTTGGCATTCTCGGGATACGCGATCACACTGCCCGCATCCACATACAGCGGCTCAACGGGGTCCAGAGCTACTTCGCAGACCTGGCCTTCCGTCAGAATGCCGATCTGTCCGCTGCCGGAGAATTTGATCTTTACCGCATCCCGGGTAATCAGCATATTCTTAACGTTCAGAATCCGGGTCTGCATCGTAATTCCTTCGGAATAAAAGAAAAGGTGGCGGAAGTCATACAGCAGATCGTCCCCCTCCGCTAGGGCAATGGGCTTCATGCTGTAACCGGTGGGAAGAGCCGCAATGAATTCACAGGTTCCCCGCAGGTCGGCCTGGATCAACTTCTTCTTCCGGTACATGCCTTTCATATTCATCAGGCGGTCACTCCGGTTCGCGGAAGGCCCCTTAAAAGCAATAATCTGCTGGGGATGAAGCACGTGTACCTTCTCATCCTCTTCAAGCACGAACCGCACGGCTTGTCCACCGGAGTGTCCGGTCTCGGTTTCATTAATCAGCTGCATGCCACCTGGGCCTCCTCTTATCTATTGTGAATGGCGCGGCTGCTGGCTGTTGGCTGCTGCACCTTGGCTCTTCTATCGCCGGAGAACCACCCGCAGAACACGCAGCAGAATGAAGTAGCCCAGCAGCAGAGCGGCTCCTGTGATTACCAGAATGCGAATCCGTTTGGAACTGGCCTCACGGTCCTTTTCTGCCTCAGTCAGGGCTTGTACGGTCTGATTGAGCTTTTTGTTCTGCTCCATTAACGCTTCGTTCTGCTTTCGGTAAGCCTCCACCGTACCTTGGGCCTCTTCGAGCTTATTCACTGTTTTCTTATATTCCTGCTTCAATTGATTGACTTCGGCTGGGATTTCAGTAATTTCCTGAACGCCGCTGAAGAAGTCATCAAGATATCCGGCATGGGCGGAAGAAGGGCTGTAGAGAGCTCCTAAGGACAGCAGCAAGAATAGAACAATAGTTATTTTAGTATGGGGCAGGGATCTCTTCACCGGATTCACCACCTCTGAATTTGTTGGTTGACAATCTCTAATACGTACAGATGGCAGATAAAGTTTCCGAGGTCTCCCTCTTAGGAAATGCGATCTGTATAAGTTCAACTGCTGGATTTACAAGTAAGGCAGCCAGTGTGAAGGGCCACTTAAGGCCGCTGTTGCTCTACTGGCAATCCTTAAGTCCACTTATATAGATAGTATTACCCGATATCTTAATTTTCGCATAAGAGATGGAGGCTGCTAAAGCAGCTGCTCAGGCAGATGTAAAGGTTTGGAAAATATAAAATATATCAGGAGAAATGCTGCCTGAATTTACGCGGCGACAACCCCTCCTGCTTGACAAAAGAGGAGGTGAAATAGGCGGGGTGGTTAAATCCCACCTCTTCAGAGATCCGTGTAACCGACAAGTCGGTCTGCAGCAGCAGCAGCTTGGCCCGGGCAATCCGGTACCTGAGCAGGTAGGCTGCCGGGGAGCAGCCGAACACCTTTTGCATGCAGCGTGCAATATATACCGGGTGGAAATTCATAAACTCCCCGAGCACTTTGGATGTGATCTCCTCCTGGTAATGTGCTCTTAGAAAAGCGGCGGCGCGTTCGGCGCAGGCTGTCTGGGGAGACGGCGCCTCCGTCGTAAGGGTGTCCGAAAGCTGCTGGATGACGTCCTGGAAAAGTGCCTGCTGGCGCAGTCTTACACTGGGCAGATGAATGCTTTGGTTCATCTGGGTAAGCTCCTGCATCGTAGCATACAGCTTATCCGGCTGAAGCAGCTCTGTGAACTGGGGGACCCGGATCGAAAAGGGTGTAATGGAATAGAAGGGGAGAAACAGAGGAGGCTCTGCGCTCTTGTCCTTCATATCCGCCCCGCCCGTCTCATCCGCGGCGCTCCACTCCCCGCTGGTATGAAAATGAATCCAGTAGTAGCGAGTCACCTCCGTACAAGCCATGGTGGGATAGTGATAGGCGTCAGGCCGGAGTATAAGCGAGTGGCCTTCCTTAATTTCATAGTGACGGTCCTCCTCGCCCACATACAGACAGCCCTCTACCACAACAAGCAGGTCGAATACACCGATGCTGCGTCTTGCCGGATGCTTGCTGCCCGGAGCCAGCTCGGCTAGTCCACTGACGATGAAGTAGGGAAGCGGAGGTATATTAAATTGCAGAAGCGGCATATAGAGCACCTCATCTCGGCAGAAATTCAGGTTGGAAAATTGATACTTTGAGTTTGAATACTGATACTTCCATCCCAGTATACCATCTATAATTTTGTTTACATACAGAACTTACCGGGAAGGTGTTAACACAGTGAGCAGTTTGCAAAAAGACAAATTTACCCTATGGGCCCTATCATGGCCCATATTTATTGAGCTGTTTCTCCAGTTTCTGCTTGGAGCCGTGGATACGCTGATGGTCAGCCGGCTGTCGGATGACGCCGTGGCAGTGGTTGGATTCTCGAATCAGCTTTTCAATGCGCTGACCACTCTTTTTGCGACGGTGGCCGGCGGGGCAGGAATCCTGATTGCCCAGAAGCTGGGCTCCGATCGGGAGGAAGAAGCGCGTACCGTTTCCATCATTTCATTGAAGGTGACCGCTTTAATCGGTGCTGTGCTTAGCGTGATCCTGATTATCGTGCCGGGACCGATCGCCCGCGTGCTGCAGATGCCAGAGGAACTGGTTCCTCTGGCGAGAGTGTATATCTCCATTGTAGGCGGAGGCATGGTGCTAACGGCGGTTATGTCTACGCTCAGCACAGCAATCCGCAATACCGGGAACACCAAAGGGCCGATGTATACGGCTGTCGGGATGAACATCATTCATATTGTGATGAATTATGGGTTTATTTTTGGCGCGTTTGGCTTTCCGCAATGGGGACTTACCGGAGTGGCCATTTCGACGCTGGTCAGCAGGTTGATCGCCACCCTGGTACTGCTGTTCATCTATGTAGGGACCTTTCAGCGTCAGATTACCGTTTCCGACCTGCGGATTTTTGACCGGAGGCTGTTTAAGGAAATTATGCAGATCGGATGGCCGCTGGGTGTGAATATGGGCTGCTGGGTATTCTCCCAGCTGGCGATTTTCTCTTTCCTGGCAATGCTCGGCACCCAGGTGCTGGCGGCCCGGACTTACATGAATACTCTGGAGTCGTTCTGCTTCCTGCTGGGTTATTCCGTTGCGCTCGCCACCCAGATTCAGATCGCCCATCTGTTCGGGGGCGGGCGTACGAAGGAAGCTTACTCAGCGGCATACCGTGCCTTGAAAATTGGTATGCCCCTCGTCATGCTGAATGCTCTGGTGCTGCTGCTGGCTGGCAAGTACCTGTTGAGCCTTTTCACCTCAGACCCGGAAATCTTAACGATCGGCGTGTCCCTGCTGTGGATGAATTTGCTGCTGCAGCCGGGAAAAATGCTCAATATGGCGCTGGGCGATGCGCTTAACGCACTGGGTGACACCCGCTTTGTCATGAATATCTCGCTGATATCCATGTGGCTGATCGCGACAGGCTGTTCTTACTTGCTTGGCGTGTCCCTTGGCTGGGGTGTGGTTGCCATCTACGCCTGCATGATCACGGATGAGTACTTCCGCGGAGCCTTGTCCCTTATCCGCTGGAGGGGCCGTAAATACCTGCGCAGCAAGGAAGCGGAGATGGAGCGGGAACGTCTGAAGGAGAGCCCGGCTTGCCATGCGCTGCACCCGGAGGAAGGCTTAAGCTTCAGTTAGGTTTCTTCCGGGTTGACTGAGGCAGAGGTTGCTGTTAAATTATAGGAGTAGGGTGGACGCTGGCGGAAGCTAGGCGTGTATTCTACTCCATTCTCTAAAATAAGGGGAAATCTTGATGTTGGTGAATGTTCTTAACTAATTAATTTCATAAGACTGTGAGAAGAACGATCTGGCCCGGCTTTGCTCTAAGCGGGGGCCTGGTTTCCTGCACCCTTCTGCGGTCTGTGACTTAGTTAAGAACACGCGGTACATCAAACGGCGCCTTATGGCTGTTTATTTCCCATGTATGTGAACCGTGCTGTCTTTCAGCACGGTTTTTTTGGCTTTACACACAGGGGAATAAACAGGTATTTACCGAGGGCAAAGAATGACACACGTGCATTCTTTGCCCTCTTTTTTTATTTTATAAAACATTAGGAGGTACACACATGGAAGAGTACACATTAACCACACTCGAGTATGATCATATCAAGCAGGACATTATGGGCTATGCGGTATCCTATGCGGGGAGGGAGAAGGTCAGCGGGCTGCAGCCGATGAGCCAGCTTCCCCAGATTTACAGGGCGATGCAGGAGACTCAGGAGGCCAAGAACATCCTTGAGAAGGGGGCGAGCATTCCGCTGCCTTCGCTGGAAGGGATTGAGCTGGTCATGTCCCTGATGGGGACGGGATACCTGTTCAGAGAAGACGACCTGACGGCAGTGTACACCTTTCTGCACAGCTGTACACAGCTTCGCAAGTATATGGCGGGCAAGGGGGATCTGGCTCCAACGATCAGTTCCTATGCCGCCTCGCTCAGAGAGCTTCCCGCCGTGCAGAGTGAGATACTCCGCTGCATCCGGCACGGGAGAGTAACCGATGAGGCCAGCCGGGAACTGGAGAAGGCCCGCAGGCGCATCGGAGTTGTGAAAGAGCGTATCCAGAAAAAGATCCAGGGCATCATGTCCAGGCATCAGGCGATTCTTCAAGAGAACCTGATCAGCGTAAGAAACGGGCGTTATGTAATCCCGCTTAAGAAGGAGTACTACCGCCAAGTGAAGGGCAGTGTGCTTGATTATTCAACCAGTGGGCAGACCGTGTTTGTGGAGCCCTACGAAATTTCGGGCCTTCAATCCGAGCTGGAGGCGCTTCAGGGAGATGAGGCCCGTGAAGAAGCGAAGGTGCTGAGCCTTCTGTCTGAAATGGTGGAGAGGGAATCCGCAGAGATCGGCATGAATATTGAGATCACAGGCACGTATGATTTTATTTTTGCCAAAGCCAAGTTTGCTGTGTCGATTGGCGGCATTTCGGTAGAACTGAGTGAAGAGCGGCATACCCGGATTCGTGGCGCCAAGCACCCTAAGCTGCTGGAGAGCATGATTCCGTTGGACATCGAAATTGGACGAAGCTTCAGAACCCTTATTATTACCGGACCCAATACCGGAGGTAAGACGGTTGTGCTCAAGACTTTGGGGCTGCTGACACTGATGGTGCAGTCAGGTCTGCTCATTCCCGTAGGGCCCGGAAGCCGGTTCGGTATTTATAACCGGATTATGGCCGTAATTGGAGACGGCCAGAGCATTGAACAGTCTCTCAGTACCTTCTCGGCTCAGATCAGCAGCCTGGTCCGGATGCTGGAAGCCGCTGACCCGGGAACGCTGCTGCTGATAGATGAGCTTGCCGCCGGGACAGATCCGGGGGAAGGCATCGCACTTTCGACTGCGATCCTGGAGGAGCTCAGCCGCAAAGGCGCTTCGGTGCTCGTGACTACGCACTTTAACGAACTCAAGACCTTCGCTGCGGCTACTCCGGGATTCGAGAACGCGCGGATGGAATTCGATCCGCTGACGCTCCAGCCTCTATACCGGCTGACCATCGGCCTGGCTGGTCAGAGCTACGCAATTGAGATTGCCGAGAAGCTGGGCATTGCTTCCCAGGTTCTGAAGCGCTCCAGAGAGCTGCTCCTAAGCCAGCCGATGCGCCAAGCGAGCCCGGAGACTTTTACGCAAAACGTGCCGTCGATAGAGCCTGCCAGCTTTCAGAATGCTGACTGCGCGGAATCGGAGGGACAGGATGACGTGGGAGCGAAATTGGGCCAGGAGGAGGAGTTGGAGAAGCGGCTGGAAGGACGGACAGGGGAAGAGGCGGATTGCACATGGGAGATGCAAGAGCATTCCCCGGATGAGCAGGCTGTGGACGATGAGGCCATAGCTGGTTCGGCAGGAATCGGTGCCCATGTGTCAGAGGAGAACAGTGTGAGCACCGCCCCTGTAGGGGAGAGAGCAGAGGACAGACAGGGGCGTTCCCAGTCCGCTCCCCAGGAAGAACCTGCCTCCGAAACGCAGAAACCGCCTGTTTTGAATGCAAGGAAACCTTTTGAAATCGGAGATGCGGTCATGGTGACCTCCTTGGGCCGGGTTGGTATTATCTGTGAAGCTCAAGACGGACGCGGGATGTTAGGGGTAATGGTGCAGAAGCAAAAGCTGAGGATCAACCATAAACGCCTGAAGCCTTACATTGCCAAGGAGGAGCTGTACCCGGAGGAGTACGACTTTGATATAGTGTTCGAGTCGAAGGAGAACCGGAAGAAGAAGAAAATCATGAGCAAGCGCCATGTCGAGGGATTAACGATTATCCATCGCCCGGATGATTACAGTTAGCTTAGACAAGATTGAGTCTGTAGGCTGCTGCAAGAATTCAAAAGATTAGCGCCGTGCTGTCTGTTGGCCCCCGGGCGGCACGGCTAGATTGGAGATGAATATACGGTCAGCGGTCCGCAGCCCGAGCAGCGATGCCGACCATTGTTGCGTTCGTTCTCGGAGCTTTTCGAACACAAACTGAACTGAATTCCTGAACAAAATCAGGGGCCGTCCCCAAAAAAGGACGGCCCCTTGATGAATAGAGGTGTCAGCAGCACCGCCGCAAAAGCAAGGACTGGTTGCTGTTAGATGAAAGGTGATATAGCTTCAATTGATTTAGCTCCAGTCAGGCTTAGAGTGCGATTTGCAGCTCCCCGGCCAACACCTGGACGAATTGCTCCAGGTATTCGCGGTCCGTATCATCAAATCGGCCTTTAAGCGGGCTGTCAATATCAAGCACGCCGATAAGCTGATCATTCTTGATAATGGGCACCACAATTTCACTATTAGAAGCGGCATCGCAAGCGATATGGCCCGGAAATGCATGGACGTCCTCAACAACGAGCGTTCTTCGCTCCCCGGCGGCGGTTCCGCATACGCCTCTGCCCAGCGGGATGCGGATGCAGGCCGGAAGACCTTGGAACGGCCCGAGCACGAGCTCGGTTCCATCATAGAGATAGAAGCCTACCCAGTTCACATCTTTCAGAAATTGGCCCAGTAGAGCCGAGGCATTGGCCAGATTGGCGATATAGCTTGGCTCACCTTGAATAAGCCCTTTAAGTTGGGTCAGCACAGCTTCGTATTGTTCACGGCGTGTGCCGCTGTATTCATTTGTTTGAAACACAGGAACTCCTCCTTCGTGCACATCTGATCATATAATTAGAGCTTTTTTGAACTTGATTGTCAAGGCTGTCTGCAGTCTCAGAGTGCAGGCCCGGTAAGGCTTAAGCCGCAGTGGCGTGTTTCCAATTCCTCAATTGGGGGTAAGTACAATCTGAATTATCTCACACCGGAAGGAGAGGTACATATGCGCGCAGATGTGCAAAATTTATTTATCCGTATCCACATGCTCCATAATGCCAGTCTGGAGGATATTAATATGGGGGATACGCTGCTGATCCTGGAGAAACACGGCTATAAGGTCGCCGAGCGAGAGGTGAAGCAGGAGTTGGAGCGTCTGACGGAGGAGAACTTTCTGACCCCGCATGATGATCAATACTCCATTACCGGTGCCGGACTTGAGGAACTTAAGGAGATCAAGGGCGTGCTGAAGGAGCTCTGCAGTGAAGTTCTCCAGCCTGAGGCAGAGCAATCAAGATAAGTTGGAGCCGAGGAGCCGAAGGGCATCAGAAAATTTTTTCGATCTGAAAAAGACATCCCGTTTATTCTAAACCGGAAGGATTTCCTAATTTATCCGGTGAATAACTAGTAGGGATGGCTTTTTTTTGTTTTTAATTAACCAATTGTCAAATATATGTAATTTTGCTATTATTATCAATACAAATCACAGGAGGTGTGGAATGGAGTCTATGAATGCAATTCGTTCAGAGATCAAGGATCATCTGCTCAGCTCCGGTTATACACTCACCTCATTTGGACATCTTTCCGGAATGAACAGGGGGAGTCTAAGTGCGATTCTGCACGGGTCTCCCCCTAAGCCTATAGCTATAAGACAGTTGGATATCATCACAGAAACGCTGGGATACCCGGAAGGGTGGTTCTATCATTTATATTTGGATGAATGCTTTGCGGGCGGCAAGGTATCACGACGGCGGCTTGAGCCTTACCTGCTCCGATGTGCAGAGCTTGGTAAACGGGACTGTATCGATGCCGCGATCTCCAGGCTGCTTGAGACCGCTAAGCCCCTTGCTCTGTTATTCGAAATAGGTGAGAAGCTGTACCATCAAGGCAAGATTAAAGAATCCGCCTTATTCTATGAAGCTGTTGCGGAAATGGAGAAGGACAGTCACTCCGAGCGTCTTGCCATCAGTCATTACAGATTGTTCATGGCTCATCAGGGACCTGATGCGGAACAGAACTGGAGAGCGGTTATCCGGTTCGAGCCCTTTCGCAGGAGACTTCCGGAGAACTATCAGCTTGATGCGATTCTGAAGCTTGCGAACGTTTGCTTTACCCTCCATAAGTGGAGGGAGGTCGAGAAGTATGCCGATGAACTCAGAGCTCTGGCACAAGCTGTATATCGCGAACAGTTACAAAGGAAGGTCCGTGAGAGGGAGCCGCAGGTGCTTGGCACCGAGCGCCATTTGGTTGTCTACTACGGACAAGGTTATCTCTTGAAGACGATTGCTCTTCAGAAGCAGGAACTGTATGACAAGGCAAAGAAATACGTCACCGGTTACGCCGATTTAAGCTGGTTCGAGGATCTGAATGAAATAGGCTGGATGGAAGTGAAGAAGTTCAGGTTATGGGCACAGGCCAATGCCTATACACTCGAAATGCTGACAGGCAATATTTCCATTCTACCTGAGTACTGCAGCTTCCTGCTCGAACACCCGGGCGAGATTCTTCCAGGCATGCTGACCATTATTGAGTCAGCTAACAAATATGGCTTCTATGCAGATGATATTATCGAGCAGATCTTTCAGGTCATCTATGATTTCAATGAACAAGATCCGATTGAAGTGGACAGGCATTTCTCACTCCGTTACGAGCTCGCGGTATACCAGTTCAGGAAGAATCAATACGCCGAAGGCATATCTAGCACCTTATTCGCACTAAGACTGGCCCTTATCCTGAACAATGACTGGGACGTCATTCAGTGTATCACCCTGTTTGAAGCATATAGGGCGTACGCTTCCGAGCAGCATAAAAGTGAGTATCAATATATGATGGAAGAATTAAGAAACAAGGAGAAGAACAATCCCTTTAGCACCCGCCGTTTCAGGATTGTATAAGGATCCTATGAAATTTGCTTTACAAAAGTAGAGTCTACTTGTATGATGATCCTATCAGGGAATATTATCCATTTTAGTCAACCCTGATCTTCCATCTTTGAGAGCTAGTCATCATTTGCTAACTTAATAAGGTGTTAACCGGGGGAGGTGAGTCAGGATGAAGAAGATTATTCTGTCATTGATCTTGGCCGTTGGGGTATTTAGTGGCGTTGCTGCTACTGAACAAGTTTCCCAAGGTGGCATTCAGGCTTTGCACAACCATGGTGTTGGCGGATAGACCTTACATGTCTAGAGAGCACTCGAGAGAGTGCTCTTTTATTTTTGTATATGTTTGGATACAATTATGTGATAGTCTGACATTTACTTGAAGTTAAAATATACCGACAAAGAATGCTAATTTTTTTGAATTTTGTAAAATATGTTTTTTTGGCATCATGGGGTATGATAGTTTTGTAATGATAAGAGAGAAGGTGAGAATTATGGCATCCAAAGCTTATCAACCGCATGAGCAGCATAACAAAGGAAGCGGCAGGGTAAACGAGGAACTTCTCGCGTTGATCGAGAATCTGAGATATGAGTTGGCGGCCATGGCTGGAGACCGGGACTTTACCAGCGCGAATGTGCTGGAACTTAGCCAAAGATTGGACAAGTATATCGTTATGGCCCAGCACCAAATGATCCGTGGATATGCTGTAGAGTGACCATGAATGGAGAATAGAATTCATATAAAAGCCGCCCTGAGCTTGGATATCAAGCAGCCAGTGCGGCTCTAAGTCGTTTCCTCATCTAGGAATGGTGTCAGCGGGAATGTGTCAGCGCGGAAGTCTCGCTTTCGGTATGATACGTTTCCGGGGTGGGAGCGGCTCTTAGAACCTCATCGATGAAGTGCTGTACCTTATCGGTATAGCCTTTGGGATCAACCCCGTAAGCGTTGGCATGTACAGCTCCTCTTACAATAAGCAGGTCCTTGGGACCTGGCTTGACCGCATACATATCTTCACTCATATGAGTAGGAACATAGGTATCCTCAGAGCCATGAATAAATAAAACTGGCAGAGAGCTTGATCTTACCGCCTTAATTGGACTCACCTGGGCCAATCGGAATCCAGCCTTGCGCTCCAGTTGCTGATCAATGAGCGGCATGAACGGGAATGCCGGAACTTTGTTCAGCACCGTCATTTGGTGGCGGATAAGCTCGGTTAGATCAGAATAAGGGCAATCAGCGATAACGAATTTGACGCTGGGGTGGGCGATGCTTAAGTATTCCAATACGGTTCCCCCACCTAGGGATTGGCCATGCAGTCCAATGGTGATATCTTCCCCGTAATGATCGGTGACCCATTTAACCCAAGTCTCAATATCATACTTCTCCTGATACCCGTAGGTGGTATAGCTCCCTTCGCTCCGGCCGTGACGGCGCTGATCAATCAGCAGAATATTAAAGCCTTTGTCCTCGAACATTCCAATGAATTGCGCCGCAACCTCAAGTGAGGCCGTATAGCCGTGAACAATGATCATCCAGCGCTTGGAGTCCGGATGCGGCTCAAGCACGTAGCCATGAAGAAGCAGGCCGTCGCGGGAGGTCACCCGCGCCTCTCTTTTCACCAGGGCATGAAATTTCTCTCTTGAGTATACCCCCATCTGTTCCATGAAGCCAAATAAGCCATCTGAAGTCTGAAGCTTCATCTGGGTAATCTGGCGGAAGCCGAACCGGGTTATGCCGCTGACGGCGAGCAGAATAATCAGCAGCACAATAATTAATATTGTGTATACCATGATGGTCCTCCAAACTATTGTTCTTTATTGAATTGGTTGATGCCCGAAGTCCTAATTTGCTGTGGCTCTTGTCCGTCATACTCTGACCAACACCTGGGATTCCACCATAGTATCCCCGTATAGTGTCTATAGTATCACCTAAATTGTTCCAAGCAAATCGCAGCTTGAATATTGTTGTTTGTTTCATGAAAAGGCTTTGACTTCTTGCACCGGAATATGGTTACCTTATGGATAATAAATGGTGAGAACGTTCGGGTGAGGGAGGTAGTCAAGCCGTGTACAGATGTAGAGGGGAAATCCCTGATCTAGAAACAAGCCGGCTGCGGCTGAGGAAGCTGGAAGATCGCGATGCCTCAGCTCTCTTCCAGATTTGGGGCAATTCCGACGTGGTGAGATTCTTGAATATGACCCGGTTGGAGAGCATTCAGGAGACCAGGGATATGATTGATTTGCTCAACGGATTGTCTGAAAGCGAGGATACCCTAAGATGGGGAATTGAACTGAAGGAAACGGGCGGATTAATTGGGAGCTGCGGTTTCAACATATGGCAGCTGTCCGGGGCCGACCGGGGGGAAATCGGTTATGACCTCGGCAAGTCTTATTGGGGACAGGGTTATATGCCTGAGGCACTGTCAGCCATCCTGAAATTTGGTTATTCCGTCATGGGACTGAACCGGATTGAGGCGCTCGTGCTGGAGGAGAATAAGGCCTCCCAACGGGTACTGGACAAGCTGGGCTTCAAACCGGAGGGGCTGCTGAGGGAATATCAGAGAAATGAGCAGGGAGAAGGTTATATTGACCTGCAGTTGTATGCCTTGCTTAGGAGGGAGTATAGAGGATGGGGGAGCAACTAGCTATATAAAATGAACTTTAGAATTTAGCGACGATAACCATCACGTGATACTTTACTGGATGGTTTTTTTGTAATTGGGGCATAGACGTACTTGCGATCGTTGCTTATAATTAAATTTTATAGGTTTCACACAGAAAGGAAGAACTAGCCAGTGCCATCTTCATTAAAACGCAGTTATATTCTGGCCGGTCTGCTGCTCTCGACATTTCTGGCGGCAATTGAGGGAACGGTTATCGGACCTGCGGGTCCAAGAATTGTTGGGGAGCTGGGCGGTGCGCAGCTGCTGAGCTGGGTGTTTACAGCTTATCTGCTCACGATGTCCGTAACGACTCCTATTTTCGGGAAAATGAGTGATTTGTACGGCCGCAAAATGGTATTTGTGGTAGGATCGGTCCTGTTCCTGGGTGGCTCGCTGCTTTGCGGCTTCGCCACAAGCATGGAGCAGCTGATTATATTTAGAGCGATTCAGGGAATTGGAGCCGGAGGGCTCATTCCGGTGACTTTTACAATTATCGGGGACATCTACTCTATTGAAGAAAGAGCCAAGGTTCAGGGCTATATCAGCTCGGTATGGGGGATTTCTTCCCTTGTGGGTCCGCTGCTCGGGGGTTATGTGGTGGATGCGTTCAATTGGAGATGGGTGTTCGGTTTCAACATCCCTTTTGGACTTCTGTCTCTGGTCTTTATTATTAAATATTTGGACGAGAATATTGAGAAGAAGAAAGTCAAAATCGATATAGCGGGCGCGATCACCTTCACCATAGGGGTGGCTGCACTGCTGTTCGGGCTTGCGGCCGGAGGACAACAGCTGGCATGGGACTCCCCTTTGCTTATCGTGATTTTTGCGGTTGCGGTAGTGTCGCTCGTGCTGTTCTTTGTGGTGGAGAAGCGGGCCGAAGAGCCGCTTGTTCCGCTTAAACTGTTCAAGTACAGGGACATAGCTTACTCCAACATTGCCAGTCTGCTGGCGAGTGCGCTGTTGATCGGTCTTACCTCATACTTTCCGCTATGGGTTCAAGGTGTGCTTAGGGAGAATGCAACGCGCTCGGGTCTGCTGCTGGCACCGATGTCGGTATCCTGGCTTGTCGGATCGGTGATCGGCGGACGCTGGATCGTCAGCCATGGCTCACGTATTACCTCCATCATCGGTCTGCTGTTCATCGTGGTTGGAGCCGGGGGAATGGCGTTTGTTACGGATGAGACTCCTGAGTATGTGCTGATGCTGTGGAATGCGCTGTATGGGCTAGGATTCGGCTTCTCCTTTACGGTGTTCACCATTATTGCCCAATCCTCCGTAGGCTTCAGCCTGAGAGGGGCCTCTACGGCTTTGAATTCCTTCGTGAAATCGCTTGGGCAGACGATCGGGGTGGCGGTGTTCGGTGTGCTGATCAACCAGCACATTGCCGATGCGGCAGAAGCCAGCCGGAAGCAGGGGAACATGGTCTCTCAGAACGATATCAATAAGCTGTTGTCTCCGGAAGAGGTGGCTGACCTGCCGAAAGAGCTGTGGAATACACTGAGACACTTCCTGGAAGGTGGTCTTCATCTGCTCTTTATCATTATGGCGGTGATCGCCATCATCGGGACGATCAGTGTGCTTGGGCTTCATAACAAGCCGCCGGGCTCCGAAGAGTCTGAGGCAAAACCTGCCCGCTCAGCTAACTGAAAATTGTACCATCTGTGCAGCCTCTGGATGACACCGGAGGCTGTTTTTTATCGGGAGCCAGATATGAATGCCGATCGGTGCATCAATCTTTATCGGTTTGACTGTATAAATGTCATGGCGAGTCATATGACGTTTTGTAACTGGTAAGCTGCTGGAATGCTAAGCTATACTACATGGAGAGCTGCCGGTGTATTGGAGGAGATGGATGTGTACAATCTTGTGAAAAAGTGGTTTTGGTTTGATTGGATGGTCTTTTTACTGCGGATCATTTTCTTCGTATCAATATTAATTACAGCATGCTCGCAATATGGGGCTGCTCCGATTCCCTTATGGGTAACTTTATTATGGGGAATACTGGCTTTTTCGGCTCCCTGGTTCTGTCTGCAGCTGCACTATATTTATTATCTAATCGCAGAAATCGTGATCACCGGAAGCTTGTGTTTGTTTCTGGCGTACCTGTTTCCGGCGTCCTACTCGATCTTTCTGGCCCCCGCGTTCATGATTGCCAGCAACAGCGCACACAAGTCATACCGCTGGAGCGGCCCGGTGGTTATTGTTCTGTTTCCGTTTTTATTGAATGAAATTGCCCATGCAGACGGTGTCCTGGCCCTTTCGATAACTTTTGGACTGGCATATACACTGGGCTTTGCCTTTCAGCTGTTTGTCGTGAATCACCGGCAGAGTGGGATTATCCGGGATCAATATGCTGTTCTGGAGCAGTACACTTCCCAGATGGAGCATGTGACCCAGCTTGAAGAGAGGAACCGTATGTCCAAGGATTTGCACGACACGATGGGACATGCCTTCACGTCCATACTGATGGGGCTTGAAGCTTTGCGGCCGGATGTGCAGTCTGAGGAAGGCAGGAAAAGAATGGACTCCCTGCTGGGGCTTACCCGAAAAAGTCTTGATGAAGTCCGGCAATATTTGCACCAGGCAGGAAGCTCGGGAGACAACCTGACTCTAGTGCAATCACTGGAGAAGCTGGCCGGTGATTTTCAACGCTTCTCGAAAGCGGAGGTCCGGTTTAAAAGTTATGGTGAAGATATCACACTGCCCAAGCAGATGGGAATGACATTATACCGCTGTCTTCAGGAATCCTTGACGAATGCGGTGCGGCATGGGCAGGCAAGCCGTATTGAGGTGAGCCTTCATGTGGAGGACAGACAGATCCGGCTGGAAGTGAAAGATAATGGGCTTGGAGCCGACGATCTGCAGGAAGGCTTCGGACTTCAGGCTATGCGGGAGAGAGTAACCAACCTTCAGGGCCAGCTTTATATCTATTCCAATCAGGGTGAGGGCACTACAGTTACGTGTAATCTGCCAAGGGATTCAGGCTCCATGGAGGAGTTGATCCGGATCGTAATTGTCGACGATCAGACGTATATTCAGGACAGTCTAAAGATGATCTTGGGAAGAGAAAGGGACTTCGTCATCGAAGGAGCTGCTGGGGACGGTCAATCCGCGCTTGAGCTTTGCGGGCAGGTAATGCCTGATTTGGTTCTAATGGACCTGAATATGCCAGGAATGGATGGAGCGGAGGCTACCCGGAGGATTAAGACGGCTTGGCCACATATGAAGGTGTTGATTCTAACGACCTTTGATGAAGCCGGCAAAGCTATAGAGGCTCTGCGCGGGGGAGCAGATGGTTATATGCTGAAGTCTGTACAGCCGCTGGAACTGTTTGAAACGATCCGTCTTGTATACCGTGGGAGTAAGATTATCGCCCCCGATATTACCAATGAGTTGATTGACCGGTACCGGTCACAGCCCGATATCCCGGAACAGCCTGGTAAGGAGGGGCAGGGTGGCGAATACGGGCTGACAGACCGGGAGATGGAGATTCTGGAGTGTTTGGCTAAAGGCCTGCGCTACAAGTCGATTGCTGCCAAGCTTTATTTGTCCGATGGAACTGTGCGGAATTATGCGTCCACCATCTATGCCAAGCTTGGGGTACGCAACCGGGAAGAAGCGGTACAGAAGGCGTTCAAGTTAGATGGCTAGAGACTGTGCAGGATGAACAGAACTGCATAAATGACGATGCAGGTAATTAGTCTCAAGAACTAATACAGATGAATTTTATAAGACGGTGCAGGGAATTGTCCCTGACACCGTCTTTTTGTGTGCGCAAAAGCCCGGAATCCGTAAAAGAAAGTTGTCATATGACATAACGGCACTGTTCAGTTTGACACCGGCAGAGCTAGCATAGGTTCAAAGCTGATAAGTTCCAGGCTATTACACAAGATGAACTAGGCCATAGAATTTAAGCAAGGCAACCATGAACATTTTATGTGCTTACTTCGCCAAAATTCTATAGTTCAGCTTATATATGGACTTCAGGAGGAGTGATGGTTATTAATATGTCAGTTCACAGGCATGTCCGAAACTTCACTTATTTGATGCTCATCTTTGTGAAGGGCGTATTCTATTTCTGTTTCTATCTGATGGGAATCACGGCTGGGATTGGATTTTCCTTCACTTTAGTTGGCCTGCCTATTCTGTATTATGTGATGCAGTCCCGGTTTATTTTTGTAAGGCATGAGAGAGTTCTGGCTAAGGTCTATCTTGACCTGACCATCGACCCTGTGCCGGAAAGCCCCCCTGCTCAAGGGGGATTATGGGAAAAGGTCAGGGACGATGTCATGGATGCGCGCAGCTGGAGGGTCATCCTGGGATTAATGTTTATGTTTGTGCTAGGTGTGATTAGCTTGTTTGTCGGGGTTCTGCTCTATATCACCCCTTGTTTGATGGTGGTGTTACCTGTGCTGGGTGAGCTGTTTGGATTCAAAGTCGGTACGCTGGGACCGAGCATTTATACGATCCTTGCCGGAATAGGTCTGGTATGGGTTGGCCCAAGCCTGGGCGGCAGGATGGCCAAGCTCGTGGGAGCTCATATCCGGCGGCTTTCTGCCATCTTGGCGGGCAAATGACCACGGATTAGGGATTAAGAGATTTAAGAGATTTAAGAGATTTAAGAGATTTAAATTAAAATTGAACAAGAAAGCAGGTATAAAAATGACGGCAACTTATATCAAAAATTCGTTTCAAACCCTGTGGATGGTATGGGAAGATCTCTTTGATGTGCTGACCAAGTACCGCAGCGAATCTGTCAGAAGGTATGGCATATGCAAGCTGGTTATCCGGAAGCACCAGGGCAAGCCAATAGAATGTTACGATGGCCAGCGCATTGACAAAGGGGAGTGGATTGGAGAGCTTCACCTGGATAACCGTCAGGTGCTGCAGATGGTACGTACACTTGGCTCCGACCGCGCCGGACTTAGGACTGCCCGTATGTTCAGGAAGGCTGTAGAGCAGATCACTCTGGATATGATCGGGCAGCCGGAGCTGCAGAAGATTAAAGCTTTAACCGGGATTACTCTTCTGCACCGGGGAATTATTCATGGAATGGGCTTTGAACAGCATCCTATAAAAGCACGTTTCCAGCGCAGCTTTTTCAAAATGTATCTCCGGCTTCTTCTAAGAACCATGCATCCTGAAGGAAACCGGCGGATTCAGGCAGGCTCGGAGAAATTATCCCCAGTCATGCTAATCATCAGTCAGGCCTCTCTGAAGGAGCGTGCTGCTGATCAAGCTGCATGTATCCCTGGCCAAGAGGCGGTATCCTGATGCCGGACATTATTATTCTCCTATTAGCCGCATCGGGTTTCTATATGCTGCTCCCTTTTATTCTGACCCGGATATTCAAGCTGGGGGTAATTTCCGAAGGCCCGTCCAATAGAGGGGTAGCATTTACGTTTGACGACGGGCCTCATCCCGCTTATACACCAGAGCTCTTGGACCTGCTGCGTGAGCATAATGCCAAGGCAACCTTCTTTGTCCTTGGCAGCAAGGCGGAGAAGTATCCGGAATTAATTGCGCGAATGCATAGGGAAGGACATCAAATTGCAATTCATAATTATGTCCATAAGACCAATTGGCTGATGTCCCCTTGGACAAGCCGGCACAAGCAGGCTGACCGGACAGCAGATATTATCGAGCAGATCACAGGGGAGCGGCCAACCTTCTACAGACCACCTTGGGGCCTTCTTAACCTGGGCGATCTTCTTATCCTGAAGAACTCTTACCGGATCGTATTGTGGTCGGTTATGGTAGGGGACTGGAGAGCCTGTATAAGCGCGGATCAGCTGAAGAGCAGGCTGATGGGCAGAATAAGGGAAGGGTCGATTATTGTACTGCATGATAGCGGGGATACGCTGGGTGCGGATATCGAAGCGCCGGGTAAAATGCTTGAGGGGCTCAAACAGGTATTGGTGGAGCTCTCGTATACAGGGCTTAAATGCATCCGGACAGATGAACTGCTTGGCAAGAAGGCGCTGGACTGCGGGGAAATAACACCTGCGGCGGGGAGGTTAGCCAAGAGGGAGTATAAAAAAGGGTACGCCTCCACACCTTAACAGTAAGGGGAGGTGTATTAGATGAATGAACCGCTGAAGGTGGATCAGAATATCCTGGTCAATGCCTGGCAGCAGCAGCTGCCCGAGTTCCTGAACCCGGGGGACAGCGCACAGGTACAGGCGGATGCGAAGGAACCCCAAAGTCTGCGGATACATATCGATGCAGCGGGGCATCAATTTTATTCCTTTGACTTCCAGTGTTCTTATATGGATCCGCGTGAGATCAAGGTCAGTCTTGTGGACGTTGAGAGGGACGGGGATCACGTGGATGTCGGCAGAGACGTGATTCAGAACATGGTGGAGGATTACTCCCGCCACCTGCATGAGTGTGCTCAGGCACTGCACCATATTACGAACCCGTCATAACCAGAAGAAGGGCAGGCTGCCTCGTTAGAGGAGCCTGCCTTTCTTTTTGGTCTGCGGGGAAATTGGATCTTTTATAGAAGAGTACACGTATATTCCTATATGATATAGATATTCAAGGTGATTGACAGATTCACAATTAGTTATACATAGGTGGTGCACAAGGATGGACAACAAAGAGGAGCAGGACTATGTGCTTCAGGCGCATATTGAGGAGGCCGGTTATGAGGATGGCAACCCCAAGGTTCGGGATATGAATATTTTGGTACGGCCTGGAAGGCTGACGGGGCTCATTGGTCCGAATGGGGCCGGAAAAAGCACAACGTTGAAGACGATACTCGGGCTTCTTCCACATTCCAAGGCGAAGATTGAATTCGGCGGTTCCACCGGGAAATATGCGTATGTTCCTGAACAGCCCGTATTCTATGAAACATTGACGTTATGGGAGCATCTGGGGTTGGCCGCTGCTGTTTATGGGATTGAAGAGACGGTTTTTGAGCAGAAGGCGGATTCCCTGCTGGACAAGTTCAGAATGCAGGAAGTCCGGCATCATCTCCCGGCCAGCTTCTCCAAAGGCATGCAGCAGAAGATGATGCTGATGATTGGGTTTCTGACCCGGCCGGACGTATATATTGTCGATGAGCCATTCATTGGTCTGGACCCCAGAGCGACCAAGGATTTCCTTGGCCTGCTGGAGCAAGAGCGTCTGAGGGGAGCCGGAGTGCTGATGTCCACACACGTGCTGGATACTGCAGAGCGGATCTGCGATGACTTCATCCTGCTCTCGCAAGGGCAGGTCGCCGCCAGCGGCAGCCTGCAGGATATCCGGGACACAAGCGGCCTGCCGGAGGGAACGCTGTTCGATTGCTTTGACAAACTGACATAGGGGAGGGAGTGACGTGTCCTATACACAAGTAAGCTGTAGAAGTACTGTCTGGGGGATATTTAAGCGCAGGTGGATAGACCACATCCGGAAGCAGATCGGAGTGATCCGTTCAGTTGTTGATCTTACTGTAGCGCTGTATATCCTGATTCCAGGTATTCTGCTGCTGGCGAAGCTTTACTATGAGCTGCTGTCGAGCCATCCGGCATGGCTGGTCCACCTTCCATTTCTGCTTATCCCTTTGATTTTAATGATGTTCTTAAATGTGTCGGGAGGACTAATCTTATATCAGGAAGCTGCGGATATGCTGTTTCTCAGGCAAAATAAGCGATGGCAGATGGGCATCCTGCGTCTTGGCTGCACAGCTAGTCTACTTATTCAAGGACTCGTAACTGCGGTGGCTGTGCTCGTGGTGACCCCTGTGCTTTTCGGAATTTTTCATCTGAAATTACCGGAGATTGCGCTTTTGTACATGCTGACAGCGGCTTTCAAAGCTGCCCAGATGCTGGTGCTGCAGATGGTTCAGGTTGTCTTATCAGGCTGGACCAGGAATATTGTCAAATACACGGCAGTCGGGCTGCTTGCTGCGGGATACATGAGAGCCAGTATATTCCTGCAGGTTACTCCGGTGTGGACATATCTCGGAGCCGCCATATTCACGGGACTCTCAGCCGGGCTTATCATCGTGAGATTCCGAATGTCCGGCACGTTTCTTGCTGATGTCCGAGAGGATATACGGCAAATGACCCGGTTGACAGCGTTCGTTCTCTCAGCATCTGTAGACAAGCCTCGTACCCAAAAGGCAAAGCCGTTTATCTTCAGAGCCTCAAACCGGTTGTTCCGCTCGCGGAAAGCCTCCGTCCGGGTTGCTGAGGCGGTTGTTAAATCATTTTACCGCAGCGGAGTTTACCTGAGGATGTATGCTCAATTTGCGTTATTCAGCATAGTGGCCTGTATTCTGCCCCCTTTTCCAGTAAACGTGTTCGTCTATTTTGCCCTTGTTGTTCTGTTGGCTTACTGGATGAACGGGTACTGCAGGCAGTTCTTCTCTTCCCGGCTGATGAAGATGCTGCCTGTTGAGGACGGAATGATATATCAGGCCATGGCGCCCTCGCTAAGATGGCTGATTCTGCCCTGCATGCTGGTTATCAGTGCCGCCTTAGGAGTTGCGCTGCTTCATGTCTGGTGGGCTGCTCCGCTGTTCCTTGTGCTTGGTTTTGGTTTCGGCTGGTGGGTGGCTGCTGAGCTGTGGATGGTGCTCGGTACGGGAAGGAGAGGATCCTTCTGAAGATAGAGAGCCAGCAGGACCTTATTCAACTTGTGGAAGATGACCCGTGGATGATGGAGATACTCAGACATGCCAAATCGCTGAATCTGCCTGACTGGTGGATCTGTGCGGGTTTTGTCCGCTCTAAAATATGGGATACACTTCATGGGTTTGTGGATAGAACCCCACTGCCTGATGTGGATGTCATCTACTACGATAAATCGAATCTCAATGAAGAAGTTGAGAAACTGTTGGAAATGAAGCTTAAAAGCATTCATCCGGATATTCCTTGGTCTGTTAAGAATGAAGCGAGAATGCACTTAGTAAATAATATCCCGCCTTATTCATCGTCCGTGGATGCGATCTCTAAATTCCCAGAAACGGCCACGGCATTAGGGCTAACATTAGATGAGCATAATAACGTGGTTTTAGCCGCCCCTTGGGGAATTGAGGATGCCATAAATCTGATCTTAAAACCAACACCTTATTTTACAGAAGAGAAAGACAGAGCCAGAGTTTACGAGCAGCGTATCAGCAAGAAGCATTGGCAGGGCATTTGGAGCAAGCTAACGGTCTATCCTATTCAGCGGACTTACTAATTTCATGTGAAAAGAAAACAAGCCAGCGCGTGAATCGCTGGCTTGTTTGAATTTTTCGGTTTCAATTAGCGTGTGCACTGCTTCCCGCATGATATCCCGCCGTATACCCAGTTGTGAACGCGGCGGTGATGTTGTAACCGCCTGTGTAGCCATGGATATCAAGGACTTCGCCGCAGAAATAAAGGCCGGGCATCAGCTTGGACTCCATCGTGCGCGGCTCGATTTCCTTGAGATGAACGCCGCCTCCGGTTACGAAAGCTTCTTCAAAAGGCCGTGTGCCGCTAGCTTTGACCGGGAATGCCTTAAGCACCGTAATGAAGGCAGCCCAGGGCTCCTTCGGCAGGTGTTCAAAGGTGGTATCCCCGTTCAGTCCGGCTTGGCCGAAGAGAAGCGGGAGCAGCCGCTCGGGAATTTTGCCCTTGAACACATTTTTAAGGGCCTTCTTGGGCTCAGCGGCCGCTAGGCGGCGAAGCTCCTGCTCCAGTGCCCCGGCAGAATAATCGGGGAAGAGATCGATTTGCAGCAGCGCTTCCGGCACGCCAAACTTCTTCTTCACCTGGCGGATGAACTGACTGCAGCGCAGCGCGATCGGCCCGGACAGTCCGAAGTGTGTGAAGATCATGTCCCCGCGGTGGGAGATCACCGCCTTGCCTTTGGGATTCATGACAGATAGCTCGACATCTCTAAGGGAGAGGCCCTGAAGCTCCCGGCTGGCAATGAAGGGTTCCTTGGATACGATAGGCACTTCTGTCGGATAAAGCTCGGTTATCGTATGTCCTGCCGCCTCGGCCCAGGGATAACCGTCTCCTGTAGATCCAGTGTGCGGAACCGATCTGCCGCCGGTGGCCACGATAACGCTCGCAGCGTTAAGGGTTTGGCCTGAGATCAGCTGAACGCCCTTCACACCCTCGGGCCCGTACAGAATTTCTCTGACCGGTTCACGTGTGCGCATCTCGACACCTAGGGAGGAGGCCCGTCCGATCAGGGCATCGACCACGGTCTTGGCTTTATCGGAGACCGGGAACATGCGCCCATTGTCCTCTTCCTTAAGGGCAATCCCAAGATCTTCAAAAAAGCGGATGATATCCCGGTTGTTGAAATTTGCGAAGGCGCTGTACAGAAACCGGCCGTTCCCGGGAATGAACCGGATCAGCTCGTCAATCTCCTTGGCATTGGTCACATTGCATCGCCCGCCCCCGGAAATGCCCAGCTTACGGCCCAGTTTGTCCCCTTTATCCAAAAGTAGAACAGAGGCGCCCTGCATAGCCGCCGCAATCGAGGCCATCAGTCCAGAGGGTCCTCCTCCTATAACAATCACTTCATAACGCTTCATGTTGTCTTCCTTTCCGCAATTTTTCCTGAATCTAAGTATACCCTAAACAGGCCGGAGGCGAATAACAAAACGTGGGGAATTACCCAATAGGAAATCCCTATAAAAGACAAACCTCTGCTGCCTAACATGTTATTGTAAAATATTGTCGCCTATGCTTTAATCAATAGCAGAGTCTGCACTGCTAAGGGGGGAGAACGTGGTTGCTGTAAAGGAAATTCTGCTTCAAGTGCTCATTGCGTGTTCGCCGGCTTTTCTCTTCCCGCTGATTTTTGAAAGATGCAGACCGCACCCTGTGCAGAATGCTGGACCCGAGAGGAACTCCTATTACAATATTCTTCTATGCTCTTGTCTGATTAGTATTCTGATATGCTCAACCTTCTCAACTTACTTATTCGGTATTATACCTCTAAATTACTTTTTGCCTTCCTTATTTATTGGCATGCTGTACGGCAGACTGCGGGACGGGCTTATATTGGCCGCAGTCCAGTTGATCATCTATATTCTAATTACTCCTTTCAAAGGGATCGGCTTCCTTCTTGATACCGGCCTTGTTTTATATCCAATGGTTCTCCTGTCATCCGCGAGATTCAAACGTGGAGGAAGGCAGGCCAAGCTGATTACGTTATCCTTCTTCCTTCTGGCCGGACAATATTTATCAACTTCCCTGTCATTTCTGACATGGCCCTTATCCTACAAGATGGACCTTACGGTTATCTTGTTTGGCATCGTCAATATAGCCGCAGCTGTTGTTATTGGGGGGCTGCTGCTGGTTGTTATAGAGAGCTCCCTCGACAAGGAACGTCTGCAGATGCAGGTTACTCAGCTGTCCCGGCGGTATTTCCGCGAGGCGGAGAAGCTTCAACAGATGATGGATGCAGCCCCGGTCTCCATTCTTTTATTGGATCAGCAGGGGCGCATTGTATCGGTCAACGATACATTTCTGAACTTCTACCGGACAGAGCATCCCGAGGCGGTTAAGGAAGAACTGGTCGGCAGAATGCTGAATGAGACGCTTAAGGGCCTTGATATCGAAATTTTTGGCGCCAGGGCCGAAAGGACGCTCCGCAATCGTGAAACTACGAGTGAGCTTATGCAGGTGGGAGAGCGGATGTTCTACACCAGCACTTCTCCTATCAAGCGGGGGCACACGGATGAAACGTTCGGTGCTGTCATCATCATTCAGGATATCACGGAGCTTGAGACGCTCCGGACGGAGCTTGGCAATGTGGAGCGTCTGAGTCTGGTTGGTCAGATGGCGGCAGGCATTACTCACGAAATCCGCAATCCGATGGCTGTTGTCAGGGGATTCCTGCAGTTGATGAAGGAGAAGAGTCCGCCTTCACTCGACCATTATTACCGCATTGTGATGGACGAGCTGGACCGGGCGAACGGGATTATTAACGATTTTCTCTCGTTGGCTCAGAGCCGGAGTGTGAATAAAGAAGAGTGCCAGCTCCATGATATCATTCATGAATTAAGTCCTTTATTGTGGGCGGACGCGAATCTCCGCGGGCAGAGCATAGAACTTAAGCTGGCTCCGTATCTTCCAACACTTCCGCTTAACAACAAAGAGATTAAGCAGGTGATTCTCAATCTGTCCCGCAATGCGATGGAGGCGATGGAGGACAAGGGGCAGCTGACCCTGGAGACCCGCAATATTCCTGGAGGAGTAGAGCTTCGCGTCACGGATACGGGGCCAGGGATTCCGCCGGCGAAGCAGGAGAAGCTGTTTCAACCTTTTTTTACAACAAAAGCGCAGGGTACAGGTCTCGGTCTGGCCCTCTGTCTAAGCATTATTGAGCGTCACAACGGTATGATCTCAGTGGAGTCCGATGAGGGCAGGGGAACCACATTTTCGGTTAAATTTATGAAGCCCTTGGGCCATAATGCGGGGGACGCCTGAAAGTGGGCTGTATTAACGTAAATTTGCTTTCCTTGGTCCGGGATGTATAATAAAATTATCTTTATCAACAAACACTTATTTTAAGATTAGTAAGCTAAGGAGTGAAAGAACGTGTCCATGTCTTTTGACCAATATATGAGAGATATGGTTCAGCCTATGAGGGATGAACTGACTCGCCTGGGAATTCAAGAGCTTCGTACGCCAGAAGAAGTGGAAGCAAGCTTTCCTGCCTTGAAAGGGACGTCACTGGTAGTTATTAACTCGGTTTGCGGATGTGCTGCGGGACAATGCCGTCCGGGAGTAGCCAAGGCGCTTGAGAACGACATTACGCCGGATCACCTGTTTACGGTGTTCGCAGGTCAGGATAAAGAAGCAACCACGAAAGCGCGTGAGTATTTCGCACCTTATCCGCCATCTTCGCCGTCCATCGCACTTCTCAAAGACGGAGAGCTCGTTCATTTCATTGAACGCCACCAAATCGAAGATCGTTCTGCGGAGGAAATTGCGGCTGATTTGACCAGCGCGTTTGATCGTTTCTGCCGGTAATAATTCATATGTACGCCCTGCAGATCGGATAACCGATTTTGCGGGGCGTTTGGTTTACTTGGAAGCCGATTGGTTTACATAGTGAGGGAATGGATCGTTAATGATAGCAGAGAGGTGAGGAATTATGAGTTTACAACAGGAAATTATTGAACGTCTCGGGGTACAGCCGAGCATTGATGTGGACCAGGAAATTCGCAAGCGTGTGGATTTTCTTAAGAAGTATGTAAAGAATTCGGGCACGTCCGGCCTGCTGATTGCTATCAGCGGTGGTATTGATAGTGCAGTAGCCGCTGGGCTCTGCAAACAGGCTACGGATGAACTGACCAAGGAAGAAGGTAAGGAATATATCACTCTGGGAGTGTACCAGCCTTATGGCACACAGGAAGATATCGCCCACAGCTACGCCGTTTCTGAGGCATTTGGGATAACCAAAACGATGGAGACCAATATTGAAGAAGCCGTAGATGAAATTGCACTTGAAGTGGAGCATGGATTGAAGAAGATTGGATTGTCCCGGCATATAAGCTATCAGGGGAAAGGGAATGTGAAGGCCCGTACCCGTATGGTGGTTCAGTATGCAATCGCCTTTGAACTGAATCTGCTTGTCGTTGGTACCGACCATGCCTCGGAAGCCCTGACTGGCTTCTATACCAAATGGGGGGATGGCGCGGTGGATATAACCCCGCTCAGCTCGCTGAACAAACGGCAGATCAGACAGCTTGCAGCTAAGCTTGGCGTGCCGAAGAGCATCCTGGACAAAGCTCCGACTGCCGGACTATGGGAAGGTCAGACTGATGAAAAAGAGCTTGGCGTCAGCTATGAGGACAACAGCGACTATCTGGAAGGCAAGCAGATCAGCGACGAGGCCCGTGAGCGTCTGGAAAAGTTCTACCGCAGAACGGAGCACAAGCGCAGCCCGATTCCGGGTATTTGATGATATGAAAGACTTTGATTTATAACATAAACAATCCGGTGCATGATATGCCGGGTTGTTTTTTTATGCAGTTAACTTCTAAGCATATAACAAGATTGTTATATCTGTATAAAAATATAGATTAAAATAATTCTAAATCGCCCATTAATTGGTCGATTGCGGCTTGTTTAGATAATTATATCCCTCCTTTGTAAGAAAACATCCCTAGTAGGTCACTGTAATTCGCATATAATTACTACTAAATGGATGGAACGGTATGAAATGCAATCCGTCCGCTTACACCCTCAAGAGACATAACCACATTACAGAGTTTCCTCGAGTATCTTCTAAATCCCTGATCGGTTTATTTAACAATTTCCTTTATGAAGTGCCGCTAAGTATGGTTTAAATTCATTTCCTATCAAAGGAATGAATTTATATACACAATGCCGCTAGATTCTATAGTGGAGGTGAACAAGCAGCAGTGTTTCTTATATGGCATTGTACAAAAATGATAGATTGGGGTGTAATATGAAAGCGCTTCAAAAAACTAGGGCATGGCAGTTAATCGTTTATTCACTATGTTCTGCACTCATTTTCTCATCGTTTGCATTAACAGGAAAAGCATCGGCTCAATCATCGGATATTAAAGGACACTGGGCCGAGACTCAACTTGCTGAATGGCAAAGTCATGGTCTTCTTAAAGGATACGCTGATGGTTCATTGAAGCCCGATAATTCGATTACTCGCGCAGAGCTTATTGCGCTTATTAACAGATATTTTAATTTTACAGAAGAGAAAGCCATTAGCTTCTCCGATACTAAGGGCGATAAGTGGTACCATTCGGAAATTGCTAAAGCTGTTCAGGCTGGTTATGTCAACGGCTACAGCGATGGGACGATTCGTCCTGATCAAAAGGTAAGCAGACAGGAAACAGCTGTTATGCTCGCTAGAGCACTTAAGCTTGACCCGGCGGCTTCTACGGGGAACTTAAACAGCTTCAAAGATGCTGCTGCTATCGCAAGCTGGAGCAAAGATGCGGTCAGCACCTTGGCGGGTAAAGGGGTTATTGAGGGATATGAAGATGGAACGTATCGCCCCAATGCTAATTTGACCCGTGCTGAAGGGGTCGTACTGTTAAGTCGGATGTCGAATGCCCAGACCGTGACTTATGATAAAGCAGGCACCTACGGTCCAGCGGCAGGAACGGTAACGGTTCTTGGCAATGTGACCATTAATGCGGCAGGAACTACTCTTCAGAACACGGTAATCCGCGGGAACCTGTTACTTGGCAAGGGCATTGAGAATGGGGATGTTACCCTCAAAAATGTCAAAGTAGACGGGACTACAACGGTTAATGGCGGTGGGGAGAGCTCCATCCATCTAGTGAATACTGTTCTAACTAAACTAATTGTAAACAAATTAGGCGGAGTAGTAAGAATAGTAGCTGAAGGTACGTCATCTATCCAAGAGACATATGTAGTATCATCCGCTAAGCTCGAGGAAGCAGGAACCGGTGCTGGTTTTATAAAAGTAATTTTTGCAAAAGAATTGCCAACGGGTTCTGTTGTTACTTTAACAGGAGCATTTAGCACACTGGCCATGGAGGCCTCGAATATTAAGGTAGAGTTTCTTAAAGGTTTAGTGGAAAGCATGACAGTTAATGGCAGCGGCAACACCATTCATCTTGGCAAAGATGCAACCATTGCTAAATTAATTCTGAATGCAACCGTGAAAGTTTTAGGTTTTGGTCAAGTTCAACATGCTACTGTAAATGAGGGTGGTAAAGGGTCTTCATTTGAAACAGCGCCAGGTAAAGTAGACGGACCTCAAAGCGGCTCTATTAGTTCCGGCACAAGCGGTTCGAATAATGGAGGGACTGGTGGATCAACGGGCAATAACGGCGGTTCAGCCGGTGGTGGTTCTAACAACGGTGGAGGTACCGATCCATCAGGACCAGCAGCACCTGTGGTATTGAACGTAGTGGAAGGAAAGACGTACACTTCGGGTGTTCTGCCGAACTGGACCGATGCGGCAGGCACAACCAGTACAGCGACTCTGAATGGTAAGACGTATGTGAAAGGTACAGGGATCACGGATGCTGGCGAGTATGCGTTAGTCGTAACGGCCAGCAAGAATGGCAAAAGCGCCAGTACAACGGTTAAATTCAAGATTGATCCAGCTCTGCGGATCATTGGATATGTACCCGGCTGGGTAGACTGGTCTGATGCGAATACGGTAGATGTAGCCAAAATGACACACCTGAACTACGCATTTAACCATATTGATAAAGATCACAAGCTCATTCCATTCCAAGGAAACTACCATGATGATCAGAACTATGCCTATTTAAGCAGTCTGAAGTCCAAGAACCCCAATTTGAAGATTCTGAATTCTGTTGGAGGATGGGGCGCAGATGGGTTCTCGGATGCGGCAGCGACACCAGCAGCCCGGGAGACTTTTGTCAACAGTGTGATCGAGCATATCAAGAAATACAATCTGGACGGAGTGGACCTCGACTGGGAGTATCCAACACAAACGGCGGGTGATCTGATTAAGGCAAGCCCAGAGGATAAGGAGAACTTCACACTTCTTCTTCAAATGGTTCGTGAGAGGCTGAACAAGTTGGGCCTTGAGAACAACAAATATTATGAGCTGACCATTTGTGCGGCTACCGCATCGGACTATCCGAAGTGGGTCGAGCTGGATAAGATCATTCCGCTCCTGGACAGCCTGAACATCATGACATATGACTTGGCAGGTGGATGGGTGCAGAAAACTGCTCACCACACAAATCTTTATGCAGGTAGAAGCGTGGATTCAACGGTGCAGATGTTCTTGGATAATCACGTGCCAGCAAGCAAAATTGCGATCGGAGCTGCTTTCTACGCTCACAAATGGACAGACGTAGAAGCAGACGGAGAGAATATTCTTGATCAGAAAGCCAAGGGCAGCGAGGAAACGCCAACGTACAACGATATTCTTACGAAATATAACGAAGAGCATGGATTTATCCGTCATTGGGATGAAGCAGCCAAGGCGCCTTACCTGTACAACCCGACCACTAAGGAATTTCTGTCTTATGACGATCCACAGTCCTTAACGGAAAAAGGAAAATATGTACTGGATAAGAAACTTGGCGGCGTATTGTTCTGGGAGTACAGCCAGGATAAGACGGGGGCCTTGTTAGGAGCACTTTATGATGCTCTACAGGGCAAAGCACCTGAACCGGGTACCAACACAAATTAAGCAGTTGACAGCCGCCGCTATGCAACGCCATACCACGCTCTGAGCTTCGGACGCCCTTTAGCCTGGTATGGAAAACTGCTTAGGATGAGCTTTAATAGGAACAACCATTTTAACTTCTTGAGTGTTAATCCGAAGAAGCCAAGCACAACTGAATGTGCTTGGCTTCTTCATGTTATGAGAACATTTAGTCAAGGTTATCCCCGCTTACGGAGCACATCGGAGATGAACAGCTCGCTGGCATTAATGGCATCCTTCAACTGGCGGCTCGCTCCCTGGAAGGGATGGGTCGTATTGAAGGTATGATTGGCTCCCTCAATTAGAATCCAAGGAATATGAGGGTTCGCTTCAACCAGCTTTCGGGAGCCCTCCAACAGATGGTCCTCCGTTCCCTGAATCAGAGCTACGGCGAAATCGGCCAGGCCGATGCGGTTCATAATATGATAACGGTCCTTCTGCTGCTCAAGATCTTCTAGAATAACAACATCCAGCGGCATCCGCTGGCCGGTTCTTGCATTAACCACGTGACTGCGGCCTTGCTCACGCATCTCCTTCTTTTGCTGCTCGTTAAAGAGATCCAGCTTCGTAAGTCCGTTCCAGGACAGGACCCCGGCCAACGTTCTCGGGTGATCAAAGCCATAGACCAGGCAAACCCCGGCCCCCCGGCTGTGTCCGATCAGGAATAGGGGCAGGGCAGACAGAGACGGGTCCTGCCGGATATAGGTATGAAGAGCCTCGAGGTCTCGAAGCTCGCGATCGTAGGTATTGACGGCAAATTTATCAAGTTCGGTGAATTCTGTTGGACTTTCGCCAATGCCATTATGGGAGAAATTAAAAGTAATGACTTCATGCTGGCGGCTGAATTGTTCGGCAACATAGGGGAACATGCCCCAATCTTTGAAACCCTTGAAGCCGGGGGCCAGAATAATTAGGCTCTGCGGCCTAGCCTCCTTCGAGGGATAACGGGTGCACCTGAGCAGGTTCGCTTCATCCAGCCGGATATTGAAATCTATCGGCATTCAAGCTCACATCCTTATCTGGTGGTATCGCCTACCATTATATCACATCCCGGACTAAAGACTCGCATGGATGCGGCACAGTTGGTACAATGGAAATATAGTCTGGACGGAAGGAAGGGGTCACATTGATCTATGGCATTGGCCATGATGTAGTCGAGATTCCCCGTATCGAAGCGCTTGCGGGTGGACCGCTGGGAGAGCGGTTTCTCAAGCGGGTCCTTACAGAGGCGGAGCGGGCAAGTGCCGCTGGCCGCAATCGCCTGGCGGAGTATACGGCGGGTCGCTTTGCCGTCAAGGAAGCGGTAAGCAAGGCGTTTGGTTGCGGCATCGGCCGGACTTTGGGCTTCCAGGATATCCAGATTACTCCGGATGCGGCCGGGAAGCCTTGGGCTGAGCTCTCCGAAGGGGCGTGGGAGCGCCTTACGCTTAGCGGCAGCCCGCAGCACTATAAAATACATGTGAGTATCACCCATGAGAGACAGCTGGCCTCGGCTTTTGTTATTGTTGAATATATACCGCCAGAAAGCGTATCAGATGAACGATAGAGGAGACACGGATGCAGCAGGATAACAAGGATATCAAAAAATTCTTTAGCACTGAATTGTTGGAATGGTACGGGCGGTCCAAGCGTGATTTACCTTGGCGCCGACACCGTGACCCTTACTTTATATGGGTGTCGGAAATTATGCTTCAGCAGACCCGGGTGGACACGGTCATTCCGTATTTCCACCGTTTTATAGAGAAGTTTCCTACGGTTAAGGCTTTGGCAGAAGCCCCTGAGGAAGATGTGCTGAAATGCTGGGAGGGGCTTGGATATTACTCCCGCGCCCGCAATCTGCAGCAGGCCGCCAGGCAGGTAGTAGAGCAGCATGGGGGAAGTATCCCTGATGACTTGGAAGCCGTCTCGGCTCTTAAAGGGGTTGGCCCTTATACCCGCGGCTCTATTATGAGCATAGCGTTTAACCGGCCTGTGCCGGCTGTGGACGGGAATGTGATGCGGGTGCTGTCCCGTTACTTCCTGATTGAAGAGGACATCATGAAAGCAACAACCCGGAAGAAGATGGAGGCTCTGGCTGAAGAGCTGATTCCCGAAGGCCGGGCCTCCGATTTCAATCAGGCCCTAATGGAGCTGGGCGCGCTCGTATGTACGCCCAAGTCTCCGCACTGCTTGACCTGCCCGGTGATGGAGCACTGCCAGGGTCGTCTGGCAGGCATGGAGACCGAGCTGCCGGTCAAGACCAAGGCCAAAAAGCCGCGGCCGGAATACCGGCTGGCCGCGCTTGTGGAAGGCAGCGGCCCGGACGAAGGCCGCGTGCTGGTGCGGCAGCGCCCGGCCACGGGCCTGCTCGCCCGCATGTGGGAGCTGCCGCATATTCTGGCGGCAGCGGACCCGGCCGGCGGCGCCGGACTGCCGGATGGGCCGGCCGAAGACCGGCTCATCGGCGCGCTTGCCGCCGCAAGGGTGTACGCGCAGCCGCAGGGGCCTTATATGGAGGCTGAGCATACGTTCAGCCACATTCATTGGAACCTGCGCGTGTACCGTTTCCGCCAGTCCCCCGAATTGGGGGCGCTGGCGGCCCTCGGCGCCGTTGCGGAGTCCGACGCCGTGTATGAGATTGCCGCGGCTCAGGAAGGCGAGCCGCTGGAGACGCGCTGGATTAACCGGGAGGATATGGAGAAGCTGGCTTTTCCCAATGTGTTTCTGAAAATCCTGAACCAGTACTTTTCTATTGGTAATTCTTAAGTTAGCCTATATAGAAGCAGCCTTCATTCCCGCCTGGAAAGTGCCAGGCAGAATTGAAGGCTGTTTGTTTGTGTTCGTGGGACGGATCGGTTTACGAAAGTCAGATCATCCGGTTCTCGACAGATTTCATCTTGTTCTGCTCATCAGGCACCCGGCTCTGATCCAGGATCTCCTGATCCTGTACATGACCGGTATCCCCGCTGACACTTCTGGCGAAGCTAGTAAACTGCGCCTTATGCTTGTCGGCTTCATGCTTGGACTTTAACAGCTCTTGCGGATCGTTGGTAGTCATCATCTAACCTCCTTATCCATATAAGAGTTGTTATTACTTTACCCAATTTGCCTGAATCCAACCAGTAAAATTGCCGTACTGACGTACAGCCAAGCGAATAAAAAAAGGACCGCATTTGCGGTCCTTGGGTAGACTGAAAATTATTTTTTGGCAGCCTCGTAACGTTTGTTCACTTCGTTCCAGTTGATTACGTTCCAGAACGCAGCGATGTAGTCAGGGCGTTTGTTCTGATATTTCAGGTAGTAAGCATGCTCCCATACGTCAAGACCCAGAACTGGAGTTTGTCCTTCCATGATTGGGCTGTCTTGGTTAGGCGTGCTGGTTACCGCAAGCTTGCCGTCTTTGCCAACAACGAGCCATGCCCAGCCGCTGCCGAAACGCGTAGTTGCCGCTTTAGCGAAATCTTCCTTGAACTTGTCGAAACCGCCAAGCTCGCTGTCGATTGCGGAAGCGATAGCACCAGTAGGATTGCCGCCACCGTTAGGTCCGATGATTTCCCAGAATAGGCTATGGTTAGCATGTCCGCCACCGTTGTTGCGTACTGCTGTACGGATGTTCTCTGGAACTGCATCCAGGTTGGAGATCAGTTCTTCAACGCTCTTGCTTTGAAGTTCAGGTGCGCTTTCAAGTGCAGCGTTCAGGTTAGTGACATATGTGTTATGGTGACGATCGTGGTGGATGTTCATAGTTTGTTCGTCGATATGTGGTTCGAGTGCGTTTGCTGCATATGGCAATGCTGGCAGTTGATGAGCCATTTGTGAATCCCTCCTGAAATGTTTTTTGGTATTCAAACATACAAAAGAGCACCTATGTACGGATGCCTCACTTATAATTAAACATGATAATCTTGACTAAATCAATAGGGCTGTATGGAAAGGGCTGGATATCGGCCGGTGGTTCTGGCATGCTGTTGGTAGGAGACGATTTTGTAATTGCCAATCCGTGGGGGAGAGATGCTTTCATGTACAAGAAAGACCGGGGGGAAGCAGTCCGGGGAAAGGGCAGAGGTGCGGCGCTTTTTGAGGTTTTGCTGGTCTCGGTCAAGCTGGGACTGACTTCTTTTGGCGGGCCTATCGCACATCTTGGCTACTTTCATAACGAATATGTTCAAAAGCGCAAGTGGATGGATGAACGGAATTACGCCGATTTGGTGGCACTCTGCCAGTTCCTGCCCGGTCCGGCGAGCAGCCAGGTTGGGATTGGAATCGGGGTGATCCGGACAGGCCTGCTTGGGGGAATCGTGGCCTGGCTCGGCTTTACGCTTCCGTCCGTTATCGCACTAGTCTTCTTTGCGCTTCTTCTTCAGGGGATGGATATATCACAAGCGGGATGGATTCACGGGCTGAAGATTACTGCCTTGGCTATTGTGGCTCATGCGGTATTGGGCATGGGGCAGAAATTGGCCCCTGACGCGAAACGGGCCACGATTGCCGCTGTGGCGGCTTCTGTGATCCTGCTGTGGCAGAATCCTTTCAGCCAGGTCGCGGTGATTGCCGCAGCAGGTCTGGCAGGGCTCTGGCTGTACCGGGAGGATAGCCAAGGGGAGAAGACGCGGCAGCTTAAAGTGCCGATCAGCCGTAGGGCAGGAGCGGGATGTCTGATTCTCCTTTTCATTCTGCTTGTGGCTTTGCCACTGCTTCGGACAGCAATTGCAAGTCCAGCTCTCGCCTTGTTTGACAGCTTCTTCCGATCAGGTGCTCTGGTATTTGGCGGGGGCCACGTGGTGCTGCCTTTGTTAGAGCAGGAAATTGTAGGGTCAGGCTGGGTGAGCAAGTCTGTGTTTTTGGCCGGTTACGGGGCAGCTCAAGCTGTGCCGGGTCCTCTTTTTACATTTGCCTCTTACTTGGGGATGATGGCTTACGGCCTGGGAGGTGCGGTTATTGCCACTGTGGGGATATTTCTTCCCGCGTTTCTGCTGGTGATCGGAGCGCTGCCTTTCTGGAGTACTCTTCGGGGAAACCCCCGGGCCCAAGCAGCCCTGATAGGGGTCAATGCTGCTGTAGTGGGAATTCTTGCCGCTGCCTTTTATAATCCGCTCTGGACTTCTACAGTCAGAGAGCCGGCAGATTTTGTCCTAGCTATGATTCTGTTTGTCATGCTTAATTTCTGGAAATGTCCTCCGTGGGTGATTGTGCTGGCTGGAGCAGCGGGGGGAGCTCTTGCTGCCGCGGCTTAAACTTGGCTTATGCGCTTACAAGACTGTAAAATCCGTCATTTCTGGCTGTTCGGATCAGGTGTATAATTGAGATAAATAATTCCGTATAACAGGGCTCTTCTTCATAAGAGAAGCCCTGTTTGATATGAGCAAAAAGCATGATATTAATGTAAACGCTTCCTATTAAGCGCTTTCAGAAGAAAACAGGTGATTTGCTGCGATAAATGTGGTTTAATGGTCAAGGAAGCTTTATTTTATCGGTTTTTGTCATGTGTATGTTCGGTTAATGTAAACTTCCTGGAGTGGACAGGCGTCCGCTTTACTTTACGTTAACCCATCTTGTGAGGAAAAGGGAGATATAGACATGCGGGTTCGTTCCTTTCAATTGAGTGACGCCAGTCAGGTCATGGAGCTTTTGCAGGTTGCCTTGTCAGAGGAATGCTATGAGGATACGAAGCGGGCATTTGCCCGGCAGCTCTCTTGGGATTCTGAGCTGATCATGGTTACGGAAGCGGACGGAGAGATCGTTGGCGTTCTAATCGGCACCATTGACCAGAACTTGGGCTGCATCTACAGGGTCGCCGTTCATCCAAATTACCGCCGTCAAGGGGTAGGCAAGAATCTGGTAACCGCAATGGAGCAGCGCTTCCAGCAGCGCAAGGTCAGCCGCATTATGGTCGCGGGAGACGAGCATAATCTCGCTGCAATGCCGCTTTATGAAGCCATGGGCTACGCCGGAAAAATTCTCGAGGCTTTCCAGAAACTCGGAATCGCGGCGGCGCATACGTTATCGAGATCATAGAATTAAGTCGAATTATTTATCCCTTTATAAGCATATCTTTCCGTGCATTGCATTTGCCGGATAGATATGCTTTTCTATTATTGTGAGGTGTTAGAAGCAGGGCTGAGTAACAATGGCATGAACTTAAGAACGTCCAACAGGCGAGTTTACATTTCATACGTCTTATGTGTAAATTATTCGTTATATAATATGAACTTTAGAATTAACCGATCTCAGCTTCGATCCCGAGTGATTCTGAAGAAGCGAAGTGTCCGCCTTGGTCTCCGAAATGCCCCTGCTTGGATATCTAGTTCAAGCATTTCGGAGACAACCGTGGCCTTAAAGAACACTCGGCATCGCAGCGCACCTAAGGGGTAACCTTCATAAGTTCATTTTATATATTTTATAGATAGCAACTCCGGCTTAACCCGGGGTTCTCTCAATATTATGTTGCAATATCCGGTTTATGTCTTAAATAGATGAGGTGATGGCTAATGAAGCCGCAGAACAACTCCAGGAAGGATGACATCATATCCTGGGCGCAGCTGAAGCGTGATATCCAGGAGGCTGCGCCATCCCTTGGCATTGATGATATAGGCTTCGCTGCTGCGGACCCTTTCTTATCTTTAAAAGAGGTGCTGCTTGACCGGCGCCGGAAAGGCTACGAATCGGGCTTTGAAGAGCCCGATATCGACAAACGAATCTATCCTGAGCTGTCGCTGGAGAATCCGGCCTCGCTTATATCGATAGCAGTGGCTTATCCATCCAAGATGGAGAATCCGCCAAAATCTGAACCGGGCAGGAATCGCGGGATTCTTGCCCGTTCTGCTTGGGGCCGTGATTATCACCATGTGCTCCGGGAGGCGATGAAGAAGCTTGAGGAATTCATCCGGCTCAGGGTGCCTGAGGCGAGAATTGAGAGCATGGTGGACACCGGTGCTTTAAATGACCGTGCGGTGGCGGAGCGTGCGGGAATAGGTTTTAAGGGGAAGAATTGTTTGATTATATCCCCGAAGTGGGGTTCATGGATTTACTTGGGTGAACTGATTACGAATATTCCCTTTCCACCGGATACCCCGGTGACTGAGGATTGCGGGGAATGCACAAAGTGCCTGGATGCGTGCCCTACGGGGGCCCTTGTGGGCCCTGGGGAACTGAACGCACAGCGGTGCGTCTCCTTCCTGACTCAGACCAAGGGTCTGCTAGAGGAGGAATTCATGCTCAAGATCGGCAACCGGCTGTATGGCTGTGATACCTGCCAGACGGTATGCCCGAAGAATCGGGGCAAGCATTGGAACCACCGGCCGGAGCTTCTTCCTGATCCTGAGGTGGCCAAGCCGCTGCTCTTGCCGCTTCTGGATATCAGTAACCGGGAGTTCAAGGAACGGTTCGGTGAGAGTGCGGCAGCTTGGCGGGGCAAGAAGCCGATCCAGCGCAATGCGTTAATTGGGCTGGGTAACTTCAAAGATCGGCTTGCCGTACCGAAGATAATAGAAGTGCTGCTTAAGGACCCACGGCCGGAACTGAGAGGGACGGCTGCATGGGCGCTTGGCCGGATAGGCGGCAGCGAGGCCATGGAAGGGCTGGGCCAAGCTGCGGAGGCCGAGCAGGACGAAGCCGTCAGAGACCGGATTGAAAGGGCGCGGGAGAAGCTGCTTAAGACCTCCCTTGCCGGAGATTCCAAGTATGGGAATCCCTCACCGGTACCTAGAACAGATTAATGATTGCTGTTCCGAAGGCGAATGATAACGGGGGGATAACATGAGGTACGTTAGCATCGAAGACATTGAACCGGGTCAGTATCTCGGCAGAACCGTATATTCTGCGAATGGGACAGTTCTGTTGTCCAGCGGTGTTCAATTAACGGTGTTTATGATTAACACCTTGAACCGGATCGGGGTCACGATGATCTACATTCAGGATGAGCGGTATGAGGATGTGGAGATTGAGGATGTGCTGAGTGAACAGACCAAACAGGTGATCTTCAGGGAGATGAGTGAGACGCTGGAGGCCGTGCGTTCAGGCAAGGAATGGAGTACCAGGAAGCTTAGCCTGTCCATTGATCAGCTTCTGCACGAGGTTCTGGATCACAAAGGGGTGCTTGTTCAGCTTACGGATATAAGGACCGCGGATAATAACCAATATCTTCACGCGGTCAATGTGTGCCTGCTTGCCTCCTTGATCGGTCTGAATATAGGGCTTAACTATAGTCAGCTCAAGGACCTGGCGATTGGGGCGATGCTGCATGATATCGGCAAGATTGTGCCTGTGCCGGAGGGGGCTGCCGCAGAGACGGGCAAGTTCCATCATACCTGGCGCGGGTTCGATCTGATCAAGCAGAAGCGGGAGTTCAGCCTGCTGGTAGCGCACACGGCTCTGCAGCATCATGAGAAGCCGGATGGCAGTGGAGTTCCACGAGGGCTTACTGATGAAGAGATTCACTTGTATGCCAAAATCGTCGCGGTTGCGAACCGGTACGATAATCTGATTGGTCAGGGGACGGGCAGTATGGACAAAAGAATGCTGCCGCACGAGGCCTGCGAGACGATGATGGCCGCATCGGAACATGATTTGGACCGGAGTGTGCTCATAGAATTCACACGCATCGTGTCTATATACCCTAACGGTACTTCCGTAAGGCTGTCTACGAAAGAGACAGGGGTCGTCGTAAGGCAGCACCGCGGGCTGCCCGGGCGTCCTGTGGTCCGGTTAATCCGTGGTTCGGGCGATGACATGGAGGTCAAGGAAGTGGATTTGGCAACAGAGACGACCCTGTTTATTGAGGCGGTTCTCGCCTGATTTTTGTTTGCTTCACAGGGCTGAAGAATGATATTATTAGTGAGTGCGTCTGCTTGTCTGAACGCATAAGAGAATCAGAATTTAGAGGTGATCGACCGTGGTCTATATCGTTGGTGTTATTGCGCTTATCGTTGGCTTGATCGGCGGATTTTTCATCGGGGTCGTATACTTGCGCAAGCAGTTGACCAAGATGCAGAGCGACCCGCAAATGCTTCAGAAAATGGCTAAGCAGATGGGATACAACCTGAACGGCAAGCAAATGCAGCGTGCGCAGCAAATGATGAAGAATCAAGGCGGAATGCCGCCGATGAATCGCAAGAAGAAATAAGGGGTATCATCGATTTTATAAAGAACTATAGAGCGAAGGGGGGCTGCTTCCATGGCAGGCGTTAAGGATTATTTGAATACCCAGGTCGGCAAGAACCGTGAACAGGTGGAACACCATGTGCGTGAGATCCTGAAGCTGATTGGCGAAGACGTGGAGCGTGAAGGACTGCTGGATACTCCGGCAAGGGTCACGCGAATGTATGAGGAAATCTTCGGCGGTTATGAGGTGGACCCGCGTGATGTGCTGGGGGTTACGTTTGAAGAGAACCACGAGGAACTGGTCATCGTTAAGGATATCGTCTATTACAGTCAATGTGAGCACCACATGGCGCCTTTCTTCGGCAAGGTGCATATCGGGTATATCCCGAGCGGCCGGATAGCGGGCCTCAGCAAGCTTGCCCGTCTGGTTGAGGCCGTTACCCGGCGGCTTCAAGTACAGGAGCGCATCACTTCACAGATCGCCGACATTATGGACGAGGTCCTTAGCCCTCAAGGGGTTATGGTGGTAGTTGAAGGTGAGCATCTGTGCATGTGCGCCCGTGGGGTCAGAAAGCCGGGAAGCAAGACAGTTACGTCCGCCGTTCGCGGCACATTCCGCAGTGATGCGGCTTCCAGAGCCGAATTCCTGTCACTGATTAAGTCATAATCAGCAGGTTGAATTAAAGACAAAGGAGCAGGCATTGCAGAGGTTTCTGCATGCTGCTCCTTTTTGCATATGACAATAATGTATGGAAGATGGGGTCTGCGGAACTAAACTGCGATATTCTGAAACTCAGCGGCTCTATAACTCAGCAGCTCTATAACTCTGGCATTTTGCCCAGATTAGAAGGGCTGCCATTTCAGATTGCGGGCTTCACCGTAGCGGTAGGCAACTTCAGGCCAGTACACCACGTTCCACCAGTCGGCAATGTATTTCTTCCGCTCGTTCTGATGCTTGAGATAATAGGAGTGTTCCCATACGTCTATCGGCAGCAGAGGAACGACATCCCACTGGGACAGGTTCTGGTGCTTCTCGGCTTGAAGAATCTCTAGTCTGTGGCTGCGCGGACTCCATACCAGAATCGCCCATCCGCCGCCTTCAACCTCTTCCGCGGCTTTGGTGAACTGCTTATGGAAGGCCTCATAGCTTCCGAAGTCCCGGCGGATCTGGTCAGCCAGCTCACCTTGAGGGCGGCCGCCTCCCTTTGGATTCATCGTATCCCAGTAGATGGTGTGCAGGTAGTGCCCGGCCCCGTTAAAAGCCAGCTCCCGCTCCCAGTGCTTCACAAGGTCAAAGTTGCCGGTCTTACGCGCCTCTGCAAGCTTGGTCTCCGCTTTGTTCAGATTGTCCACATAACTCTGGTGGTGCTTGTCATGGTGGATGCGGACGGTAGTCTCGTCGATGTGAGGCTCGAGCGCATTATATGGATAAGGCAGGGGAGGAAGCTTATGACCGCCGATGGGGACCGGCTGTGCCTTTACCCTACCTGCATCGGCCGTCTGGCTGGAGGGCTCGGCAGATGGCTCCTGAGTTCCGGGGGAAGCCTCACTGCGTATGAATGCCTGAGCGTATGGGTCCAGGACGGCTGGATGGTGAACGCTATGTTCAATCTGCCCAGGGCTGTTCAGTGTCTCCAGGACACCTAGGAAGTATTCGGATTCGCGGATGATATGTAGGATGACGGTCTTGGCCAACGGAACCGTCTTGACGGCTGCACTTTGGTCCAGCATGAGGTACAGCTGACGGATCCATTCTCGTGATTGCTGGAACGAGATATCCAGCAGGCGTTCAATCTGTCTCAGCAGCTCCGGCTGAACTGGGTTCGCCTGAACCTGAATCGCGTGCTGGAGCAGATCGTTCGCCGCCTTCTCGGTCTCCTTGAACACGATGGCCCATTCATCCAGCAGTTGTACATAAGGTTGTTCAAGGTTAGGCACGATCGCCTTAATGACATCGGTATGTTCATCCTCCTGCTGTTTCCAGAACCGGATTTCCTCCAAAATGCGAACAGGCAAAAAAGGCCCGTAAATATAGAGCATAAAAGGTGTACCCCCTCTAAAATGAACTTCTCGATATAGAAGTTATGCCAAGGGGAGGTTGGCTATGCCTAAATTTAACGGGCCTGGTACAGGTTATAAGCGGTTATTTGTTCTTCATGGCTGCCTGGGCCTGCCCCAGGAACGTGGATACCCGGCGCAGGTACTCTCTTGGATGCTCCCTGAAAATCAACTCATGATGTGCCTTCTCTACGATCCAGACACCAGATACCGGATTGGTCTGATTGGACGCAAGCTTCTCCGCAATCGGATAAGGAGCCTTCTCATCCTCGGTACCGTGGATGAACAGGATTGGGAACGGATAGTTCTTCTTCTTGACCTCCTGATAAGGAATCTGGCGCAGGCTGGTTCCGTTCTGGATCGGAAGCAGCATTTCCAGAATCTCAATAGAGGGATGCTGCGGCAGGTTCATCTTCTGCCGAATGTTATGGTACAGCGTATCCGGCTCAAGCAGGAAGGTACTGTCGAGTATCATGGCGTCGATATCTTTGCTGACGAGACCGGCCTGCAGGGCTGTGCCTGCACCCATGGAGAAGCCCCATACTACAATCTCTTTGGCACCCCTTCGCTTGGCAAGCTCTATCGCACCGAGCAGCTGCTGGGTCTCTTTCTTGCCCCCTGTAGCCACTTCCTTGCTGTTCTGTGCGGCGAAGCCATAGTCGAACATAATAACATTGAAGTTCAGCCGGTGGGCAAAGTGAGCCAAGTCATACATCGGGATCCAGCTTTCTTCCCGGTTGGCCCCGTACCCATGGCTGAACACAATGGTCTTCTTGGACCCGGGGGCCGGAATATACCACCCCTGCATAGTACGGCTTCCATCAATCGCAGGAAAATTAACATCTTCATATTTCATGCCCTTGGCCAGCATGGGGTTAGAATACAGCGGGGCTACCGTCGGATTCGACAGCACCCAGGCAATATAACCGTGCAGAGCAATAAAGCAGAACACAAGAAAAAAAACGATGGACAGCAGCAGGGCCACCAGCACATGCTTTAATTTAATAAAACGCGGGGTCAGCAGCGCGGTCTGCGTGTCCTTGGATACTCCGGTAGCTCCAGTAGAGTGGGGGGCATCGCTCCGTGTTGTCATCGGGTTCATGCATTCCCCTCCTTATATCAATTGAGTTAATATTTATGGTGATTACCCGGTAGGGGCGTATTAAATCTTATATATCCAGAAATGATTTTATATTTTATCGTATGATGAGGATTAGGCAAAGTCAATGGCGGGGAAATATATGGACTTTTCCAGAAACTATGCCATAGTAAAAATATAGACGAGACTGCGTTGTTTCTAGTATAATTTTATGTAACTAGGTTTCATGGAGTGAAACGATAGGGAGGCTTTCCTGATGGAGGACCGCAAACTGACTGTACGTGCCGTAGAGAGGGCACTTGATATATTAATGTGTTTTACCAAAGCCACGGATCTTGGACTTACGGAAATTTCAAGCCAGATCGGCCTGCACAAGAGCACTGTGCACAGGCTGATGACAACGCTGGAAGAGAAAGGGTTCGTGATTCGCGATTCGGCAACAGAGAAGTATCGCCTTGGACTCCGGATTTGGGAGCTGTCAGCCCATTTGTCGCATAGCGATGATCCCGCCGTACTGCTTCTGCCGCAGATGGAGTTGTTACGCGATCGGCTCGGTGAAACGGTAAGCTTGTATCTGCTGGATGGGACCGAGCGGATTCGAATTCAGGCAGTGCAGAGCAGCCAGGCCATACGCCGGGTTGCACCTGTAGGGGCCAGGCTGCCCCTTTACGTTGGGGCCTCAAGCAAGGTACTGGTTGCATTTGCCGATCCGTCTACGCAGCAGGCGGTCCTGAACAGCCCGGATTGGCCATCTTCCGTGGACCGTGAGGATTATATCCGTCAGCTGGACGAGATCCGCGCGAAAGGGTACGCAACCAGCTATGAGGAACGTGAGCCGGGCGCGGCTGCCGTATCCGCACCAATCTTCAATCATGCGGGTGCCAGTGTGGCCGCATTGTCCGTCTCCGGGCCTGTCAGCCGCCTTTCGCCGCAGACGCTTGTGGAATTTGGCCCCATCCTGATTGAGGCTGCCCGCGAGATGGGCCTGATGATGCATTGATCATCCGCAATTGAGGGAAACTTTAAAGACCCCTGCCGGCCGCCAGAGGCCAGGGGTCTTTTTTTGGTTGGGCTAAACATGCAGGCCCGCGGACCGTTAGAACAACGAAGATAAGGAGGGAATAAGTTGATCCTATGGCTGATTTTCTGGGGCATTCTGCTTGTGGCCGGGTATATGGTCCGTAGAGGGAAGAGGCTCCTGCTGCATCCAGACACACCCGAAGGACCGGGAAGCCGTATGATTCGTTCTTTAGGTACTTACTGTTATAGCATTGGCGCGGCTGGGCTGCTCAGGGAGATCATTCCGCTGTTGTTTAATGTATCTTCTATTATCCCGATGCTGAATATAATTCTGGTCTCCTTTGTACTTACACTGACACTGGTTATGTTCGCCAAGCTGCGCCGTCTGAAATTGGAATAATTCATGCATATACCTAAGCCGCCCCGCTAAACCTATTGTTAGCGGGGCGGCTTATTTCAAAAACAGCTTATTTGGTTTTCTTCACCCATGCCGCGATATCATTGATTATCGTCTCGGAGGCGTGAGATGGTTGGGCATATTCCATGCTTGTGGATACCCCGTCATACTCGCTGAGAAGATGATTCACTTTCGGGTAAGACTTATATTCCACGTCACTGCGGCCAGCGAGGGCAGTTTTCCAGGCGTTGAATTGGGTCATCGGAACCTGATAGTCATTCTCTCCGGCAAGAATGAGAAGTGGGCCTTTCTGCCCTTTAGCCATGTCCGTTGGCTTGTAATCTCTCATGGAATACCACCAGTAAGGGGTACCCAGAGGGAAATTGGCCGGGAGATTATCCAGAGAGTACTGCGGGTCATTCAGCATCTTGGCTGCCGCACTCCATACTGCCGCACTCTGTTCATAAGGAGCTGTGTCCTGGCCAAGGCCTTTAATCCGGCGGATCAATTCCTGCTGCTGCTCCAGCGCCACATCCATGAACGTACTGCTTGGTCCAGCAAGCATAATGGTGCCTTTGATATTCCGTTCATCCTTGTCCGCATTGATGATGAGCGGAAGAGCGAATCCGCCTTGACTGTGACCAGCTACGAAAATATGGGACGTATCAATGTCCTTGCGTGATTTCAGGTATCTAACGGCGGTAATGGCATCATCCACGGTCTCCTGCTTGATGGTTGCTTTAGGATTAGCGGCAAATTTGAAAGTATGCTCATACGTAATTTTATCATAACGGAGTACCGCAATCCCCTGACTTGCCAGACCATTCGCCAGATCACGGAACGGCTTAGCTGCGCCAATGGATGAATCCCGGTCATTAGGCCCGGAGCCGTGCACCAGTACGACCACAGGAGCGGGCCCCCCGGATACGGGTTTGGTCAACACGCCTGGCAGAGCGAATACGCCTTCACCAAGGGTAACCTCTTCTTCCGTGTAGGAAGCCGGATTCACGTAGGACGGGTTGGTATAGGCCACGCTGCCACCCGGTGCGATGAACAGGTCGTCCACTTGGCCAGCCTTATTCATACGCAGAGTATAATTGAGTGGTGCAGCTGGAGTCTGGAACGAATAGGTGATATTGGTGTGCACTCCGTTAGGCGTTACCGTTCTGGACAGCTGGGTGGAAGGAGCGCCATAGATTTGGGCGTATCCTTTCCATAGCTCCTTCAGCTGAGGCTTGGGCAGCGCTACCTTGAACGCGGGACTCATCCATTTCTCAGCAGCATCTGCGTCACCGGTTTTAAGCGCCTGTACAAATGCATCCCCAGGAAGCCCCTCTTCCACAGATGGCTTCTCTTCAGCTGGAGCATCCTGAAGCAGCTGAATGATCGCATCGGGATTGATGAGCGCTTGATTGCGAACCACCCGAAGAGAATCTGGCAAATTAATCTGCTTGCCATTCAGCGCAGCCGTTTTCTTACCAACAGTTAGAACTAGCGTGCTGTCACCTTTAGTAATCGTGACGGTTTGGGACTTCTGATTCCAGGTTACTGCTGCGCCAAGCTTGGCGGCTGTATCTCTGACCGGTGCAACGGATGAGGCGCTCTTGGCTGCCCCAGCAGCAGCTGGAACGGATAGACTAAGACACAGGGCAGCGGTAACTGCAGTGTACCGGATTTTTGGACGTTTCGTCATCATGGGTTCCTCCTAAATGTATGAAGTATAATAATCTCTGGCTTAGGGAGCCAGAAAAGTAATAACCAATATTATAATTACAAATGGTGCCACCAACATCAACCAAGCAAGCGGTCTTGCATAGTTCATCGTCCAGCCCACACCCATTCTCTTCTCAACAAAGAGCGAAGGGTCGTTCGGATTGTAGTAGAAATTGCCGAGCTTCCAGTTGTGATCATCATTGACAGGCATAGTTCCCGATTTATCAGGACTGTTGTCCAGGCGGCTGCCGCCTTGTCCGGTCTGGAAGGAGAGCAGGAGAGCTGATAGGATCATCAAGGCTGGTGCCAGCATGATGACGGTCATTTGAATATGGTTGTTGATCTGCAAGAACATACTCAGCTGTATGAATGAGAACATCAGGATGAGTGTAAAGGCAGAAACCAGGCTGTACATGGACCATCTACGGCGGAACAGCACATTCTGCTGGGAGGATGCCGCGCCTTTGCCCGGCTCAAGCTGCTGCTTGCTTCTGGAAATAATACGGTTAACCATGTAGAAGAGTAAAAGCAAAACTACCTGCATGACATTGGGGAAAAGAACAGACATGTGCGACTTCTCCACACTTCTTATGACCTCTCCATCCATACTGTATTTCATCGGTATCATGTTGGGCACAAGGTCGTAATTCATCAGGGCAACCACAACGTTGACCGCAATTATAAGCAGATGAGGCATGAACCACCAGTTTGAATAGACAAGCTTATGCGTGCGGAAGCTGGTATCAATCACAAGCTTCTCCTGCTTAGAAGGCAGAGCGGGATGCATAGCCTTATAACCTTTCATTTTGAAATAAAAATAGAGCTGGATAAGCATAGAGCTTAAAACCATCGCTGCAGCATACACAGGAAGAATAATGTTGGCCAGTGTACCCTCCTGGCCCGAGGACATGAACAGAGCAAAGGCAATCGATAGAACAGCCTGAATGCCTCCTGTAGTCCAAGCATAAGCTCTGCGCATGCCTGCCACTTCCTTGCTGTAGTACATTTCCTCAGAGACCGAAATTCCGAAGCTGACGGTCTTCCGGCTTAGAAATGGCATTGCGATCATGGTTGCCGAGACGGCGGCGATCATCAGGATCAGAATAATAATAGAAAGCCAGTTCATATTACTTGCCCCTCTCATTGTTATCAGGCATAAGTTCGCTATAGATGCTGCCTGTGATATCTATGAGCTGTTCCTTCGTCATTCCTCTGCATATGGCTTCGGCAATAATGGATTTCAACTGCCTGCGCTGCTGCTCCAAAAACTCTGGAGTGACAGAGGGCATCCCATCCGGGTTGACCACAACCCCCTTCTGCCGATGGACCAGAATGAAGCCTTCCTGCTTGAGCAGGGTATAGGCTTTATTGACGGTATGCAGATTAATGCCGATATCGGAAGCCAAGCTTCTCACTGAAGGTAGAGCCTCTCCGGGCTGAAGTCGGCCGCTGGCAATCCCTTCTATGATCTGGTTGATGAGCTGGGTGTATATGGGGGTATCGGACTGCATATCAAGCTCGATAATCACAATAGCGGCCTCCTAACTATCTGTTATAGTTTAAATATAACAGTTATAATTTGGTTTGTAAATAGATAATGCTGCAAATGTTGAACTTAAGAAATACCGACAGGCAAGAAGTGGGACGGAAGAACATTCACATGGCTTACATGTAAATCAATAGTTCATCTTATACAATTTGGTTTTCCCTAAATATAGGCGTATATTAGATATAGTTAAATCCGATTTAATCGGGTGGGAAATGATATTTTGTGTGAAAGGAATATACTTATGCCGAAGATTGCGAAGAATTTAACAGAGCTGATTGGGAATACCCCACTGCTTGAATTAGGTGCTTATGAAGAAAAGGAGGGACTTCAGGCCCGAATACTGGCTAAGCTGGAGTACTTCAATCCGGCTGGAAGTGTTAAGGACCGTACAAGCTTTGCTTTAATTCAGCGTGCTGAGGAGCAGGGATTGCTTAATAAGGATTCTGTTATTATTGAGCCGACCAGCGGGAACATGGGGATTGGGCTCGCCTTTGCGGCAGCAGCACTTGGATATAAGCTCATTATCACCTTGCCGGAGACCTTCAGCATTGAACGCCGGAAGCTCATGAATGCTTATGGTGCCGAGCTTGTCTTGACACCGGCCAGCGAGGGCATGGCAGGGGCTATTCGTAAAGCGGAAGAACTGGCGGCAGAAATTCCGAACGCCTTCATTCCACAGCAATTCAACAACCCGGCGAACCCTGAAATACATAAGAAAACAACAGCAGAAGAAATTTGGCGGGACACGGACGGACAAGTGGATATTTTTGTGGCCGGTGTAGGCACAGGAGGGACGATCAGCGGAGTCGGTGAAGTGCTTAAAAAGTATAATCCTGCAATTGAAGTTGTAGCCGTTGAGCCATTCGATTCCCCAGTGCTGTCGGGAGGCAAGCGGGGCCCCCATGCGATTCAGGGGATTGGCGCAGGATTTATCCCGGATAACTACAATCCACAGGTGGTGGATGAGATTGTTCGGGTCAAGAATGAAGATGCGTTCGAGACGGCACGCCGGCTTGCCCGCAGCGAGGGACTGCTGGTGGGGATTTCCTCCGGAGCTGCAGCTTTTGCAGCAGCCTCGCTCGCTGCGCGTCCAGAGAACAAGGGTAGAACTATCGTTGTGATACTGCCGGATACCGGCGAAAGATATTTATCTACGGACTTGTTCGGGGAGTAGCTTAGATAAGTCCATGCTGCCGCTTGTACATCTCACGAAGAAGCCTCGCTGTGCATCCTGACTGGATGGGCAGCGGGGCTTAATGTGTTTCTTCGGTTCTTTTTACTAATTGCGAAAAAGCCTGCAGCTCGGGAACGGGTTCCCGTGGCTGCAGGCTTTTTTGAAGCAGTATAACTGCAACTGATTATAAGCAGATTACTTCGCTGCGGATTCGCTGATCATTTGGCGAAGCACAGTCTGCAGAATACCGCCGTTGTGGTAGTAGTCCACATCCACCATGCTGTCCAGGCGGGCTACAACAGGGAACTCGAACTGGGTTCCGTCTGTACGTGTAGCCACTACGTTCAGCACTTGACCTGGCTTCACTCCGTTGTCAATGCCCAGGATATCGAACGTTTCGGTACCATCGATACCAAGCGTCTTCCAGCCATGGCCTTCCTGGAATTGAAGCGGAAGTACACCCATGCCAACAAGGTTGCTGCGGTGAATACGCTCGAAGCTCTCGGCGATAACCGCTTTGACGCCCAAAAGGTAGGTTCCTTTGGCAGCCCAGTCACGGGAGCTTCCGGTACCGTACTCTTTCCCGGCGAGTACAACCAGGTTGGTGCCATTGCTTTGGTAGTTCATTGAAGCGTCATAGATGGACATGATCTCATCCGTTGGCAGGTACTTCGTTACGCCGCCTTCAGTACCTGGAGCAACCTGGTTGCGGATACGGATGTTCGCGAATGTACCGCGCATCATGACTTCATGGTTACCGCGGCGGGAGCCGTAGGAGTTGAAGTCCTTGCGGGCTACGCCATGCTCGTTCAAATACAACCCAGCCGGGCTGGTTGGTGTGATGTTACCTGCAGGGGAGATGTGGTCCGTTGTTACGGAATCACCAAGCAGGGCAAGCACACGCGCGCCGCGGATTTCTTCAATATCCTGCAGGCCGTCTGCAAGCTTCTCGAAGAATGGAGGATTCGCGATATAAGTGGATTTCTCATCCCATTCGTACAATTCGCCTTCCGGCACAGGGATGGAGTTCCAACGTTCATTCTGGGTAAATACATTTTCATATTTGCTGCGGAACATCGCAGGGCTGACGGACAGGCCGATCGCATCCTTGATCTCCTGGGATGTTGGCCAGATATCTCTCAGATACACCGGATTGCCTTCCTGGTCATGGCCAAGCGGATCGTTCTGCAGGTCAATGTTGACCGTTCCGGCCAAGGCATAGGCTACAACCAGTGGTGGTGAAGCCAGATAGTTGGCCTTAACCTGGGCATGGACACGTCCTTCAAAGTTGCGGTTACCGGAGATTACAGCTGCAACCGTCAGGTCGTTATCCGCAATTGCCGCACTTACCTCATCTGGAAGCGGACCGGAGTTGCCGATACATGTTGCACAGCCATAACCGGCAACGTAGAATCCGAGCTGCTCCAGGGAGTCGATCAGACCGGCTTTCTCCAGGTACTCTGTTACCACAAGGGAGCCCGGAGTCAAGCTGCTCTTCACATAAGCCGGCTTGGTCAGGCCGCGCTCAACCGCTTTCTTGGCAAGCAATCCGGCGCCCAGCATAACGCTCGGGTTAGAAGTATTGGTGCAGCTGGTGATGGCTGCGATAACCACGGAACCGGTGCCCAGCTTGGTCTCGCGTCCATCCGGATGCTTCACGTCAACGAATTTGGCGATCTTCTCATCGCTCAGGCCGTAGCCGCCTTTATCCACTGGAGTGCGGATAATTTCAGTGAAGTTCTTCTTCATGTCTGTAAGCTCAATGCGGTCTTGCGGACGCTTCGGACCCGCAAGACTCGGTACAACTGAAGCCAGATCCAGTTCAATCAAATCTGTGAATTGAGGATCTGCTGTCTCACTGGTACGGAACATGCCTTGAGCTTTATAGTAAGCTTCAACCAGAGCGACCTGCTCGTCAGGACGTCCTGTGCTGCGCAGATAGTTCAGAGTCTCGTCATCGACAGGGAAGTAACCGATGGTTGCGCCGTATTCCGGAGCCATGTTGGCAACGGTAGCACGGTCAGCAAGGCTGATATTGGCAAGACCCGGGCCGTAGAATTCCACGAATTTGCCGACAACGCCTTTCTTGCGGAGCATTTGAGTTACCGTAAGAGCAAGGTCAGTTGCCGTTGCGCCTTCAGTAAGGCTGCCAGTCAGCTTGAATCCGATAACCTCAGGAGCAACGAAGTAGAGCGGCTGGCCCAGCATGCCTGCTTCGGCTTCAATACCGCCGACACCCCAGCCTACAACCCCAAGGCCGTTGATCATAGTGGTATGGGAGTCCGTACCAACGAGAGAATCCGGGAATACAACCGTTTCACCGTCAATGGTCTTAGTCGCCGCAACGGAAGCAAGGTATTCCAGGTTAACCTGGTGTACGATGCCTGTTGCCGGAGGAACGGCACGGAAGTTGTTGAACGCAGTCTGTGCCCAGCGAAGGAAGCGGTAGCGCTCCTCATTACGCTCGAACTCTACGTTCATGTTATATTCAAGAGCTTCTGGTGTGCCGAAAGCATCAACCATTACGGAGTGGTCAATAACAAGATCGACGGGTACAAGCGGATTGATCTGTTTCGGATCGCCGCCGGCTTTCTTCACCGTGTCGCGCATAGCTGCCAGATCGACAACGACCGGCACGCCGGTGAAGTCCTGAAGCACGATGCGCGCAGGGATGAACGGAATTTCCTTGTTGCTGTCTTGACCTTCGGTCCAGTCAGCGATTTGCTTGACATGCTCTTCGGTAATAGCTCTTCCGTCAAATTGTCTTACAGCGGCTTCAAGCAGCACTTTGATTGAGAACGGAAGCTTGGAAACGTTGGAGAAGCCTTGGGCTTCCAGAGCCTGCAGATCATAGTAACGGTAGGATTTCCCACCCACTTCAAGACTGCGGGCAGCAGAGTACTGATCTTTGATTGGCATGAAGATGACCTCCTAATAGTTTTGCGCGAAGTAAGCAGTGGACTAAGGCTGGGGCTGGTAAGGATTGAATGGGGTAAAGGTACCCTTGCCAACGATGTTGGCTGACAGGCAATCCGCCGCAGATTCCATTCATTCATAGTATAAATTGTCGGATACCATAAGTTCCAGATGGTTCAGCCGTGCTTTTTCGACTTAGTTTCATTAGATGAAACGTAATTTCAAAATAATATCTAAAATAATTATACCGCTTACTTTGTGGTGAGTAAAGTATTTTTTATTGGTTTTGGACACAGGCCGGACGCGGAAATCGGCGGGTTGAAACCGCCATCTTGCCGGGTGAACATACTGCCAGTTTTCAACTCATATATATAAAGAAAGGAAGTGAATAGCGAGGGGAGATTTGCGCATCTACCCCCTCTGGCCGAAGCGCCGTATAAAGGAGGTTGAACGCATGGCGGACGAGTGGAAAGGTGCATTATCCGCTTATATACAGCAGCAGAACAAGGATGAGGTTGACTTTCGCCCTTCCTCGGTACCGACTCTGGTCACGGATCTTGAGTATCTGATCCGTCGCGGGGAACGAAAGCAGCTTCTTGCAGACTGGTATTCCAAAAGAAAGGCGGTTCCGATCCGAAGCGAGACACGGGCCAAGCTGCTTCGGGAGACGGAGAACCGCAAAGATGAGGTTCAGGTGGATCTTCAGCTTCACCGTACGATCTATTATGAGAAGGGTGGAGTTACACACAAAGAGGAGCGCATTGACCAGGAGCGGCTCACCCTGCAGCGTGATGATGGCAGCTGGTCGATTATCCGTGTGGACATTCGCGTGGCCGAGCGCCATCCCCAGACCGGAATTCCCTATACTGCGATGGATGCCGATCTTGAAATTCCCAAATCCGCTTCGAGGCCCTATTTGAACAGGGAAGTCCTTGGGGTTGTTAATCAAAGCCGTGTCAAACAGTATAACCGGGCGGAGGCTGCTGCCTATGCAGACCGCTGGTGGAACAGCGCCAACCCGGAATTCCAGGAATTTGCGGTGGACTGCACGAACTACATCTCCCAAAGTCTCTTTGCAGGCGGAGCCCCAATAAACTATACTGGAAAAAGAGAATCGGGCTGGTGGTACAAGGGATACGTCGGCGGAAAAGAAGCCTGGAGCTACAGCTGGTCCGTTGCTAACAGCCTGGAGCGCTACCTCAGCAGTGGCGGGCTCGGCGCGAAAGTGCTCGAACGTCCGCAGCAGCTGGAGCTCGGCGATGTGATTATTTATGACTGGGACGGCAACGGAGCCTACGAGCATAGCACGATAGTAACCGCGTTTGATGCCGGAGGAATGCCTCTGGTCAACGCCCATACTGTAAGCAGCAAACATAGGTATTGGGATTACCGCGACTCCTATGCATGGACCGAGAATACGGTTTACCGCTTCTTCCATCTTGCTGACCGGTTCTGATCATAATTAAGTGAAGAGAGGTTAACCATGGGACAGGATAAGTTAACCGTCGGTTTGATTTACGGCGGTAAGTCAGGCGAGCACGAGGTGTCGCTGCAAACGGCCTTCGCTGTGATGAATGCATTTAACTACGATAAATACGAGGTGCTTCCTTTCTATATTACAAAACAGGGGGAGTGGAGAGTAGGCTCCCCACTGTCAGCTCCTTATGCGGACGCTGCGAAGCTCCGTCTTGAGGACGGTGCTGGCGATACCTCCACAGCTATTCAGAAGCTGTTCAGTAAGCTGGCTTCCGGGCAGGCGGAGGTCGACGTGGCCTTCCCGCTTCTGCACGGAACATACGGCGAAGACGGCACAATTCAAGGGCTCTTCGAAATGGCGTCCCTGCCTTACGTCGGTGCCGGTGTGTTGTCCTCTGCAGCAGGTATGGACAAAGCCGTTATGAAGAAGTTGTTCGGGGATGCGGGTCTTGAGCAGTGCAAATACTGCTATTTCACAGGGGCCCAGTGGGAACGCAGCAGTCATACCCTCATTCAGGGTGTCGAACAGCGGCTTGGCTACCCTTGCTTCGTCAAGCCTGCGAATTTGGGGTCAAGTGTCGGCATATCCAAGGCGGCCAATCAGGAGGAGCTTCTGAAGGCTGTAGATTATGCTCTTCGCTATGATACCAAAGTGGTTGTAGAAGAGTTCGTGGAAGCCCGTGAAATTGAGGTCGGTGTGCTGGGCAACGAGGAAGCGGAAGCCTCTGTGCCGGGAGAGATCGTCTCCTCTAGTGAGTATTATGACTATCAGGCCAAGTATCTTGACGGCAAATCTCAAATGGTGATCCCTGCGGCGATTGACACTGAGGTGGCTGACCGGGTTCGCGATCTTGCCGTGAAAGCATTCAAGGCGGTGGAAGGCAGTGGATTGTGCCGGGCTGACTTCTTCCTGAAGGCAGACGGAAGTCTGCTGATCAACGAGGTGAATACGATGCCTGGCTTCACTCCGTTCAGCATGTATCCCCTGCTGTGGCGGGAGACAGGGGTCTCCTATGAAACCCTTCTTGACCGGTTGATTGAGCTGGCCCAGGAGCGCTTCGATATCAGACAGAATCTGGACTTTAATAATGGAGTGAATTAATTATGGGATTCCAAACCGAATTCAATTCCGTCTGTAAGTTCAAGAGCGAGCAGGAGCTGTATGAGCTTCTCGAATACGGCCGCGGCAAAATGGTCAAGTCCGGCCTAAGGGTGTTCCCGACAGGGCAAAAGGTGATCGCCTACACGCCGGATAACCAGGCTGTGGCGATTGTGAAGGTGCTGGGCTGCATAGCCGAGATTAACTTCAACGGGGATGAAGTGACTGAAGTGGAAATGTCGCTTGTCCGTCAGCTTACTGAAGAAGAATCGCGTATTCAGACCGCTTTGGCTTACGAAATGTTTTTCGGTGAGCATGAGGGGTAATACAAATATGGTGTTTGATTATTCTCCGTAATGTGGAATAACAGCTAAATAAAGAACCGTTAGTCCTTCTGGACTAACGGTTCTTTATTTAGAGTTTATGGATTGGAGCATACTATATCAGATGATTTAAGAATAAGATTTCCGTCCATCTTATATAGAACGAAGTGCGAAGGAAGTGGGTTACTGATGATCGTCCGTTTCGGATATGTGGCCATGTCTACAGTTGTTAAGAATGCTTCTCCCTCCAAAACCATGACGTTTAAGAGCTTTGGGAAGCTGGCCGACCGGGAAGCGGCTCTGCGTAAGCTTGAGCATGTGGCCGCCGAGAACCTCCATAATACGCTAAGGCTTTTGAAGCACAATCGCGCGTACAACATTCAGGTCTATAGATTCTCTTCCAAGCTAATCCCGCTTGCAACTCATGGAGAACTGGCGGATTGGGACCCTTTCCCGGCGCTTCAGAACGATTTCGCCGCGATTGGCGATTATGTCAAGAGGCATGAGATGAGGGTATCTTTCCACCCGGATCACTTTACGGTGCTGAGCACACCGCGGCCCGAGGTGCTGGAGAGCTCCATCCGGGATCTTGAGCATCACGTCCGGATGCTGGATGCGATGGGCCTGTCTGCCAGGGCGAAGAACAATATTCATGTCGGCGGAGCCTATGGGGATAAGAAATCCGCAGGGGAACGCTTTAAGGCGAACGTGACGGCCCTGCCGGACAAGCTTAAAGAGAGACTGACCTTTGAAAATGATGACAAAACCTTCAACACGCCCGAGACCCTGGAGCTGTGCGAGCAGCTCGGCATCCCGATGGTTCTGGATATTCACCATCAATGGGTCAATAACGAAGGGGAGGACCCTGCCGATCTGTGGCCCCGGATTCTTAAGACCTGGCAGAGCCCCTATGCCCAAGCGGGTTCGGACCCGGAAGATCCGCTTCCGCCTAAAATTCATGCTTCCAGCCCGAAGAGTCCATCGGACTCCCGGAGCCATGCCGATCATGTTGAGGCAGGCCCGCTTCTCGACTTTCTGAGGAAGATCGCTCCCTATACGGAGCGAGTGGACGTGATGCTGGAGGCAAAGCTGAAGGACGGGGCACTTTTTGCCTTGATGGAAGATTTGGGATTCTACTCAAGTGAAGGTGTTCGTGTGATAGATGAAGCTTCTGTAGAGATTGCGCCATGAGCGGGCGTGAACCTTGAAAACTTCGGGAAAATAAGGTAAGTTGGACGTAAGAAGCGGGGGATGCCGCGATCTGAAGGAGGACTTACTTAATATGAGCAATTTATTGGAAGGCAAGAATATTATTATTATGGGTGTGGCTAATGACCGCAGCATCGCTTGGGCGATTGCCCAAAGTCTCGCGGCTCAAGGCGCACGCCTGGCATTTACATATGAAAGTGAACGCGTGGAAGGCCGGGTACGCAAGCTTGCCGAGACGATTCCGGGGGCAATTATTCTGCCGTGCAACGTTACGGTGGACGAGGAGATCGACAAGCTAGCGGACACGCTGAAGAGCGAGTTCGGCGTGCTTCACGGTCTCGTGCACAGCATCGCTTTCGCCAAGGCGGAGGATCTGGCCGGTGAATTTGCGGACACGTCCCGCGAAGGCTTCGCGCTGGCGAACGACATCAGCGTGTTCTCCCTCGTTGCAGTAGCGAAGCGCCTCTCGCCGCTGATGACCGAAGGCGGAAGCATTATGACCATGACTTATATGGGATCGGAACGCGTTATGCGCAACTACAATGTCATGGGCGTGGCGAAGGCGGGTCTTGAGGCAGCGGTACGCTACTTGGCGAATGACCTCGGTCCTAGAAATATCCGGGTTAACGCGATCTCAGCTGGCCCGATTCGAACCCTTGCGGCGAAGGGCATCAGTGACTTCAACTCCATCCTGAAGCAGGTGGAAGAGAAAGCGCCGCTTCGCAAAACGACAGAAACCGCTGAAGTTGGAGATACGGCGATGTTCCTGCTCAGCCATTTGTCCAGAGGAATCACTGGTGAAGTTATTTTTGTAGACGGCGGTTACAATATCGTCGGAGCATAAGCTTTAAGTTGAATGAAGGTTCGTTCCCGGGTAATGAATATTAAGCCGCCGGGGGCGGACTTTTTGTTCCTTGTGGGGGCCGGCTTGTCCCATGAAGACTGGGCGAACGATTGACTGGGATCAGGTTAGACACCCTTTTATTATAGGAGTGATTGACGGGGAGCTCTTGAATCAAGTAACGTAGAGGATGGAATAAGGAAAATTTTAGTAGAATACAACAGAAAGTAGAGTGAGAGATTTGAACCCGATTGAGAACCAGAGCCATGATCAAGACCAAGTTCCTTATACAGTCAGCAGTAAAAGTCCGACAGCCGTAGCTATTAACGCAGCTGCCAAGACCGGAGAGTGGATCAAGACCAGACTCGGTAATCACAAGGAGCTGAACACCAAGCTGTCTCCACAGGATTTGGTTACCGATGTGGATAAAGGTGCGGAATTGATGATCCGCAAGCTGATACTGACCCATTTTCCAGACCATGAAATTCTAGGGGAAGAAGGGGTCAAACCCGGCCCAGATGCATCTATTGAAGCGCTGGCCTCATACGAGGATGCGGAATACCTGTGGATCGTAGACCCGATTGACGGGACGACAAATTTTGTACAGGGCTTTCCCTGCTTCTGTGTATCTATAGCTCTTGCCCATCATGGAGAGGTTATTGTAGGGGTGATCTATGATCCGATCCGTGACGAGCTGTTCGTGGCTGAGAAAGGGAAAGGGGCATACATGCACGGTAATCCGACAAGCGTGTCCGGAGACAGGGATCTTGCCGGAAGTGTGCTTGCCATAGGATTTAACCCTGAGCGTGATTTTGCGCTGCCACTCAACATGAAGGGCATTGAAGCGCTGTCCACGAGAACGCGCAGCCTGCGGGCCATGGGCTCTGCAGCTATGCATCTTGCTTATGTGGCTGCCGGCCGGATGAGCGGGTATTATGAAGTGGGCTTGAATTCTTGGGACATTGCTGCCGGTACACTTCTTGTTCAAGAGTCCGGAGGCAAGGTTACAGATACTAAGGGGAACCCGTATCATCTGGGCGTTCGTCACATGGTTGCCACCAATGGCCACATTCATAAGGAGCTGTTGGAAGTGATTGAGACGGCCGGTGCAACGGGGCTATAAAACTATGTTAGGGGGCTATTCAGATGAGCGAGGACAAAGATTTGGAACGTCAGCTTAGTGAACTGCTTACCGGTGGGGAGCTGGAGCAGGAGGAGCGCAAGGAAGAAGAACGCCGGCGGCTCTCTCCGAAATATGAAATCCGCGTCCAGACCGAGCATGATCCGATTGTGGAGGAGACACTGAAATACCGCAGTATGGCCAAGGAAGTTGACGGGCGTTATGATGAGTATTTGAAGAAGACGGGAAAGACGGAAAAGACAGAAAAGGTGGATAAAGAAGACTGAGTTGACAGCTGACCGGGCTTTCATCGGGAAGAGTAGATTGGCTGCACGGGCATCCATTTTAATATAGACTGCTGGGGAGTGTATGTAGTGATTTTAAGGGGAAATCGGAAATGGCCGGTTGTATCCGGCATGCTGGCTTTAATGATTATGATTGCGGGTACAGGCACAGTCTCGGCTGCGAACGAAGGGACAGGGCAGCCGGGCAGCCAGCCAGCCAGCTACAAAATTGTGGCGATCGGGGACTCCATCACGGCCGGATTTGAGCCGGCAATGGTTACCCAGAAAGATCCGAAGCCATACGGATATGTAGACCGTCTTCAGGAGCAGGGTTGGTTCCGGGGGCGTACCCAGACCGTGAATTACGGCATTCTTGGCCTTAAGACAGGCGGTCTTAAGAATTATATCCGGGCCATTAAAGAGGGAAGAACCCTGACCCCGGACGAGATTCAACCCGCCCTTGTCGACCCGAGAGCCGCTTCCTTCGGCCAAGGGACTGCGGCCGCTAAGTCTGATCTTCAGACCGCGAATCTGATTACGGTTACAATCGGCGGCAATGATGTAGCCCAGGTCATGGAAGCTGCCGTCAGCGGATCTGCGTCCTCGGACCAACTGGACACAAGTGTGACAAAGCTGCTTGCGGACTACAAGGCGAATGTCGGTCAGGCGCTTGATGATCTGGCCGGGCTGAATCCGAATGCGCAGATTGTAATTGCGGATCAATACCAGCCGGTACCGAAGCTGGCTGGGGCAGCCGTATATGACAGGCTGGAGAAGGCAGCGGATGCGTTTACCGCTTCAGTGGACTCTCTGGCTGCGGAGCTCAGCGCTAAGGGGGCCAAGGTGAAGGTGGCCCATATCGCCAAGGAGTTTGTCGGCGGGGAGATTTCATACACACATATTCTGGAGAAGGATATTCATCCCAATCAATCCGGATATGAAGTGATTGCCAAAGTATTCGCCCAGGCTGTATGGGGTGATTATCTGAAGCCTTCGACCACTGACGGCGATGTGCCTCTAACGGTAATTGTGAAAGGCAGCGAGATCGTAACACCGTACAAACCGGTGGTGAAGAACGGTCAGACTTTTGTGGCGATTAAAGATATTGTGAATGCGCTTGGCGCATCCTCAACCTGGGACAACCGCAGCAGCAGCGCGACCATCAGCAGTGGGACCCGCAAGGTTGTCATTCCTGTGGGTTCCAAGACGATTAAGGTGAATGGCCAGAGTGTAGCTACAGCAGCTCCCGCCTATTTGAACAAAGTGGGCAAAGAGACCAAGACCTATGTGCCGCTTGCCCTGATTGCTCAAGGGCTGGGCATGGATGTGCAGTACAGCCCGCACTTGAAGGCAGCATTCATTAATCCGTAAGCATCAAGCAACCAGGCGGAACGCAAGGTTGGCCCATAGTATATTGAATATTCAAAGAAACCGTTTCTTTTGTAAATGGGGGCTGGCCTCCATGTTACCAAGAAACGGTTTCTTTTGCTTTTTTTATTGGGACGCACGAAACAGTCGTAGGCGAGAGCAAGAAAGTCTTGATTTACTCGGCAGTGAAGTAGAGTCCAAGAGGCACGGACATGAACGGCTGGATCACCGTCTTTAAGGTGAATGAGGTACTGTCACTGATGACACGGGTCTGCCGGGCACCAAAGCTGTAGGTATGAAGAGTTCCTTCATCAATCTTGTAATGCACATATCCGGTGTTCTCGCTGCGGGGTGCCCCGCCGTAAAGCGTATGGACAGCGGCGAGCCCTGAGGAGTTCTTGATTTCGAATTTGTACGTCAAATCCGTGAACCAGTAAGAGCCCCGCTTCTTCGTGCCCTTCACCACTTCAACGGGAGCTTTGAGCGGCTCCCCCTCTACATTCCAGCTGGTCATAAGCGGCTCCTGCTCGCCGGGATAGGCATAAGGCACGGAATCGCTGACCTTCATGTATTTGGCTGGAGCTTCTGGCGTCAGCTCCAGCTTAACATCAACGGTGCGTGCCGAGTGCTTCAGAAGCCCCCGGTAATCGTCCCCGTTGGTCACCGCAATCCGGGTGCTGGCAGCATATTCATTCACCTTGGAGACCCCGTTGTTGGTCACAACATCCGATACGATCACAGCTGCGCTCTGTCCTGTCTTTACATTTACAGCTCTGAAGTCTCCGATATAATTCATGACTTGATAAGGAGCAACGGAAGTCGAATAAGGAAGAGTATAAGACCCTTTTGGCGGAATTGTCGCAAGAAGCGTGCCGCCTGTTCCTTCAGGGAGCTTCATGAATTGTTCTGTTGCAGCCTTTAAGGATGTGACCGGATCGGCCGAGGTTCCGCTGGAATATCCTTTACGTTTGATATAGAGCTTAACCGGGCTTAATGAAGGATTCTTTACATGCATATAGAAAGATACCTTTTTCTTAGTGGCATTAGTGTGAGCAGACCAGAAACGGAAGCTGCCGTTCATCTGGTCACGGTAGAGCGTGGTATTGACCTGCACAACGTCCGAGCCGTCTGAGCGGTTGCCTTCGTATAGAGCTTCCGGTGCATTGGAGACAAAGACAGGGGTGCCTCCCTGGGTAAAAGTAAGCTTATCCAAAGAGCCCTCACCCGGTTGTATTTGTACAGCCGTTTCCGGACGCGGGGCGAGATCACCTACCGACAATCCGTCCGCTGCGGATAGGGATGCAGGCAGGAGCATAGCTGCGACGGCAGCAGAGAGAAAAAAATGTTTAAAATTCCTCAGTTTCACGATATACCTCCATAGGTTTATTCTGGTTAATTTTAATGAATGAAAGAATCGATACAAGTTGAACTTAGGAATTACCAAAGGGTAATAGTGTGAAATGATTCTGGCATGTAAATCCATAGCCCGACTTCTATAGCATTTAATTCTATGACGCTTAATCCTCCGGAAAGTTACCAGATTTTATAAATTAATTTGATGAACTCCTTATTGCTCTGAAGATACGTAGTTTCACACATAAGCTGGATAACGCTGCACATTGGGTACTCCCGCATTTTTGGATAGTCTGTGGAGGAGACATAGATATTGACAAAGGGAGAGGGAGAGCATGCCTAAAATTGCAGACAAATACTTAAAAATTGATCCCTGGGCGATCGTAGAAGAGGGCTTTGATCCGCAGCGGAACAGGGTCTCGGAATCTATTTTCTCGCTGGGAAATGAATATATGGGCGTACGGGGCTACCCGGAAGAGGGCTATAGCGGTGACAGTCTAAAAGGAAGCTACTTCAATGGCCTGTTCGAACAGATGGAGGTCAGCGCCCACTACAAGGGAATTATCAGGTCACTGCGCTTTATGGTGAATGCGGTGGATTGGCTGTATACAAGAATCACTATTGATGGAGAGATTCTGGATCTTGCCACTAGCCGGATATCTGATTATAGAAGAAGGCTGGATTTTCGTACGGGGACTTATTCACGTGAATTTGTTTGGCATTTGCAGGGTGGAAGGTCTATAAAGCTGGAATTCACTCGACTGGTTAGTATGACCGCTTCTAATCTGGGGGGACAACGGATTAAGCTGACTCCGCTGAATTTCTCAGGTACGGCCCAGCTGCGGACCGGTCTGGATTTTTCGGTAATCCATGAGGACCAGGGACGCGGGTTCTGGAAGTGTCTCGGCAAGGGCAACCGTGACGGAATTAGAGCTATGATCGGCGAGACAGCCAATACAGGGAACCGGTTGTATGCCAGTTACAAAGCTCATTCCGATGCCATGACCGCTTCGGCGGATATCGAAGATGAACTGTTCATCGGTCAGGACTTGACCCTCCGCCTTGAACATAGGCAGGTGGCGGTATTCGATAAGCTGGTGGTGAATTACACAGAGAAGAATTTGCAGACGGACTTAGACAGCTTGTGGACTAGGGGACATGATTTAGCACTGAAGCATACAGCTCCGGGACTCGAGACCGCACTGGAGGACCAGCATGCTTATTGGAAGCGCATCTGGGAGACTTCGGACATCACAATTGATGGGGATGAGGAGAATCAGCAGGGCATCCGGTTTTGTATTTTCCAATTGTACCAGACCTATCACGGCGATAATCCTGGCTTCAATATCGGGGCCAAAGGGCTGACCGGCGAAGCGTACCGGGGGCTAGCATTTTGGGATACCGAGTCTTACTGTCTTCCTTTTTATATTTTCAATAACCCTAAAGCGGCTAAAAGCCTCCTGGAGTTCAGATACAAGTCCCTGCCCGAGGCGCTTCAGCGTGCCCGTGATGTGGATTGTGAAGGAGCCTTCTACCCGATTGCCACTATTGACGGCACAGAAAGCTGTGACCTCTGGCAGCACTCCAATCTTCAGCTTCATGTTGGTACTGCGGTGGCCTACGGATTGTGGCATTATGTCAAAATCGTGGGAGACAAAGCTTTTCTGTATGAAAAAGGCGTTGAGATGCTGATCCAGATTGCCCGCTTCTACGCGACCCGGGGTCAATGGGGCCAGAAGACCGGCCAATATGGCTACTATGGGGTTATGGGACCTGACGAATTCCAGCTGATGGTCAACAACAACGCATATACCAATTTGCTGGCCAAAAAAATGTTCGAATATACGCTGGAATCGGTAGAGGAAATGAGGAGGGAGGCAGGGGCCGCATTCAGCGAATTAGCCGTTCGGCTAGAACTTAAAGAAGATGAGCTTGCACAGTGGAAGCATCTGGCTGAGCATATGCGGATTCCAAAAGATGAGCAGAGCGGGATCTACGAGGAGCATGACGGGTTCTTTGATATGCCGCATCTGGATATTCACAGTATCCCGGTTACGGACTTTCCGCTGTATTCGAACTGGTCCTACGATCGTCTGTACCGCTACGATATGATTAAGCAACCCGATGTGCTGATGTTTATGTTCTTGTATAATCAGCAGTTTACGCTTGAAGAGAAGCGTGTGAATTATGAGTATTATGAACCGAGATGTATTCATGAGTCGTCGCTCTCGCCGTCGATTCATTCCATTCTGGCCTCGGAGCTTGGGAAGCATCAGGAGGCATACAATTTTTTTGAGTTTGCCACACGTCTGGATTTGGATAATTACAACCGGAATACACGGGAAGGGCTTCATACCACTTCGATTGCTGCAGCCTGGATGAATGTGGTGTATGGGTTCGGAGGCATGCGTTCGGATGGGGAGGATCTGGTGCTGAACCCTTCCCTGCCAGATCGCTGGAAAGAATTCAGCTTCCACATTGTCTACCAGGGAACAACGCTCAAGGTTACCGTGGAGAGAACCCAGGTTAAAGTGCGCTCTCTATCTGAGGGGAGAAGCGTACGGCTTCGGATCTATGGTGAGCTGCATACGGTGGATGAGTCCGGAGTGGTTATTGAGGTTCCGTCTGCAGAGAGGGGGATCGTATCATGAGCTGGACGGTTAGGGAGACGGGATATACCTCGAAGTCTGCGGAGGTTAATGGCAATAAATTTATGATCGGAAATGGCCGGTTTGGCTACCGCGGAACATTGGAGGAATTCACGAAGCAGGAGCTGACCGCAACGATTGTTGCCGGGTTGTATGATCAGGTCCCGGGCAAATGGCGGGAGCCTGTGAATGTGCCAAACGGCTTGGCAACTAGAATCTATGCAGATGATGAGCAGCTTAGTGTACTGAACCTCGTTCCTGTACATCACGAGCAGGAGCTGGATATCCGGCAGGCTGTGCATTGCCGTACGACAACTTTTGCGGTGGGAGAAGCTTCAGAGATGCATACAACCGGCTCCGGTGGAGCTTCAGACAATATGATTACGTTCCGTTCAGAGCGCTTTGCCAGTCTAGCTCAGCTGCCGCTGCTGGTCAGTAAAATGTCCCTCAGCTGCACCCGGAATTGCCGCATCGTGATTGAGACAGGAATCGATGGGGACGTGTGGGATATTAATGGCCCCCATCTGGAGGGGTCCGAAGCGGTTGAAGCGGGCGTGTGCATCGCTCTGAAGGCTGTATCACAAGAGCTGAAGCAGACGGTTGTGGTGGCTGAAAGCATGTGGAGCAATTTTGGAGATATAAGAGGCATGGGCATAGATGCAGGCGCAAATACAGGCGCGGAATCACGAATTGCTACAGACGCAGGAACAAATACAAATGCGGACTCACGCATTGCCACAGACACGCACATAAACACAATCGCGGATTCACGTATTGCCACAAATAATGTCACTGAGGAAATCGTGAGCGAAGATCAGCAGATATACCGGAGAATCACGGTGGATTGTCTGGCCGGGGAGACCTATGAATGGGTAAAATATGTGTCGATCTTTACGGGCCTCGACCCGGTGACAGATCCGCTGCAGGCTGCATTAAACAGCTCCAGAGATGCGCGAGAGGCAGGATACGATCAACTTCTGGCAGAACACCAGCGGAAATGGGACGAGAAATGGGCTTTGTCAGATGTACGGATTGAAGGGGACGATGAAGCCCAGTTCGCTTTAAGGTACAGCATGTATCAGCTGCTGATTATTGCCCCTTATGATTCGGAAAAGGTGTCCATTCCGGCAAGAGGGCTCTCCGGGCAGGTCTATAAAGGCGCCGTATTCTGGGATACCGAAATGTTCATGCTGCCCTTCTTCCTCTTCACCCAGCCGGAGGTAGCCCGTAACCTGATGATGTACCGGGTTCATACCCTGGAGGGGGCACGGCGCAAGGCAGCGGAATATGGGTTTGAGGGCGCCTTTTATGCCTGGGAGAGCCAGGACAGCGGTGAGGATGCCTGCACACTGTTTAATGTGAGCGATGTATTCACCGGACGAAAGATGAGAACCTACTTCAGGGACAAACAGGTGCATATCAGCGCCGACGTGGTACATGGCATATGGCAGTATTACACTTTTACCGGGGATATCCGCTTGCTGCTTGAGGGAGGTGCCCGCGTAATCTGGGAGTGTGCCCGCTTCTTCTATTCCTATGGCTATTACAATTCACGGAAGATGAGGTATGAGATTCTGGATGTTACAGGTCCTGATGAGTATCATGAACGGGTGAATAATAATGCGTTCACGAACTATATGGCCAAGCGTGCGCTTGAAACGGCCATTTTGGTGATGGAGCTGCTGCAGCCTGATTATCCGGAACTGGTTCAGGAGATCCTTGCCGGAGGAGAGCCGGGACCGACAGTTGAGCATATCCGTGAGATGCATGATCAGCTGTATGTTCCGCAGCCTGGCGCAGAGGACGGCATTGTTGAACAGTTCGATGGATACTTCCAACTTGAGGATGCCTCCCTGGATGAAGTGAAATCCCGGGTGATCCATCCGAATGAATATTGGGGCGGAGGGAATGGCATTGCCACCACTACCCGGATTATCAAGCAGGCGGATGTGGTCCTCATGCTTCATCTGTTCAAGGAGGTTCTTCCTCAGGAAGTCAAAAAAGCCAACTGGGCATATTACGAGCCGCGTACAGAGCATGGTTCAAGCCTTAGCCCATGTGTATACGCGCTGGTAGCCTCGGATATCGGTTCCCCTGATTGGGCATATCCTTATTTTATGCGCACAGCTACCATTGACTTGACTGGAGATTCGAAGCAGTATGTCGGGGATTTATATATTGGCGGTACACATCCGGCTGCGAACGGGGGAGCCTGGATGGCGGCAGTGCTTGGGTTTGCGGGACTTCATTATGAGAAAGGAGTACTGCATATCCGGCCGCAGCTGCCGGCCAAGTGGGAGAAGATCAGCTTCTGTGTGGTTCTCTTGGGGCAGCAGTATCAAATTGAGGTCAGCAAGAGCAGAGTATCGGTAATTCCACAAGCGGTTTACACCCGCAAACTCCCGGTTGACGTGTTCGGTGAGCGGCGGATTTGTCAGCAGGATCAAGCTGTTGACGTGGATTACGGGACGGACAGAGTCTGAGCCTGACTGTATAAATTAGCAGTATAACTGCCAAATAGAGGAGAGACACAATGTTTGAACAGATGAAAGGGGCCATCTTTGACCTCGATGGAGTTATTGTGGATACAGCTAAATACCATTACCTGGCTTGGCGCAGCCTTGCGGAGGAACTAGGCTTTGAATTCACAGAAGAAGATAATGAGCGGCTTAAGGGTGTAAGCCGGATGGAATCTTTAAATATTTTGCTTGAAATTGGCAGAATCGATGCACCAGATGAAGAGCGGGAGAGAATGGCCGCTTCCAAAAACGAGAGGTATGTGGAATTCATCTCCCGCTTGGATGAGTCTGAGCTGCTCCCGGGAGTTAGAGCATATTTGACAGACCTCCGCAGCAAAGGGGTCAAGATTGCACTCGGTTCCGCAAGTAAGAATGCGGAATTCATCTTGAGCAAGCTGAACATCAGAGGTCTGTTCGATGCGGTTGTGGATGGCAATCAGGTGGTCAACGCGAAGCCGGACCCAGAAGTGTTCCTGATTGCCTGCCGGAAGCTGGGCCTTGAACCTGCTGAATGTGTCGTCTTTGAAGACGCGGCTGCAGGTGTTCAGGCGGCGATTGCAGCCGGAATGGGTGTAGTGGGAATTGGCAGAGCGGACCTGCTGCCTGGTGCGGATAAAGTAGTTTCGGGCGTGGATGAGCTGCTGACTTAGATTTTTTGCAGGATCAGCTTTTGACCTGGAGCCCGTATTGTGAGCCGAACTGGTAGGGATAACTGGGGTAGCTTGAGCTGAGCGGAATCTGGAGAGCAAGCAGGAGTGTAAGAAGCAGAGGCAGAGCAGGAGAACAAGTATAAGCAGAAGCAGCACAAGCAGAAGAGCAAGTAGAAACAGAGGCAGCACAAGCAGAAGAGCAAGTAGAAACAGAGGCGGAAGCACAAGCACAAACAGAAGCAGCACATGCAAAAGAGTAAGTAGAGAACAAGTGGGTAGCAAGAGAAGAACAAGCCGAAGAGCGAGCTCAAAGGCAGGCAGAAGAATAAGAAGCACAAGCAGAGGATCAAGTGAAAGAACAAGCTGGGAGGCAAGAGGCAAGCAGGGAGGTGAACTCTCCCTGCTTGTTTTTTTCACTTAATAGGGACAGAGCAGTGATCTGTCCCCCTTTTTTTACCGGATAAGTCTTATAATCTAGTTAGTAGGCAAGGCCCTGCACAAAAGTGCTTACATACACTCATACTTTCCGTAGAAATGCCTATGTCCGCACTGATTTTAATTGATATATTTAACTCAGCCGGAGGTGTGAGCCGTTGAATTCAGGATTTATGAATCCGCTGTCAAAAATGAATGTGAAGCAGCAGCTTATTCTGCTCCTGCTGATCATGTTCAGCCCCATCTTCATTCTGTATGCCTACGGAAATTTGAAGGCGGAACAGATTCTGAAGCATCATGTCACCAATGCTTATGTGGAGCTGAACAAGCAGAACTTTACGCTGATCAACCGGGACATCGATACCGTAAATAAAGTGACCTCCACCGTGATCCAGAACCCGCTTGTCCAGCAGCTGGATGTGCATGTGTCTGATTCGGTGTATGAGCGGGTGAAGAAATACGAGAAAATCGAGAAGATTCTGAACGGCTACTCGCAGGCTGCAGACGGGCGGGAGCCGATCTATTATTCACTGTATGTGTATGATCCGGATGATGCTTATTTTTTCGCGCCGAATTATCCTCAGGTTAAGAAATCGGGTGTTTATTTCGTGTCGAACAAAGACAAGCCGGAATGGTTCGACGAGGCTATTGCCAAGAAGGGCAAAGGCTACCTGAGAATCATTGAGGGCATGAACTCGCAGGACAACGAGAAGATGAGCACCTTGGCTTATGTCAGGGCAATCAATAATATCTCCAAGGGCGAGACTATCGGTGTGCTGGTGGTCACCAAGATGGATGCGAAGATTGGGGAGTCCTTGCAGACGGTAGACCTGCCAGACGGCAATATCTACTTCACCGATTGGGACAACCGGATACTGGCTTCCACAGAACCGGAGACTGGGACCCTCCTGCAGCTGCAGGAAGTGAACCAGAATATGGTGAAGCCGGAGGGCGTAGTGGATGTAATCACGTCTGAGTATATTTATGTCATGAACTATAATCATGCGCTGGAACAGAAGCTCATTTATAGGGTTCCTGTCAAAGCCCTGCTCCAGCAGCAGAACGAAATGAAACAGGTGATCCAGCTTATCTCTATCGTCTACGCTGCGGTCGTGCTGCTGGTGATGGCTTATTTCTGGAAATCACTTATGATGCCGCTTCAGCGGCTGGCCTTCTTCGTACGCAAATATGTTCCAGGCCATTCCGTACCGGTGACCCCGCGCAGAGGCAGGAATGATGAGGTGAGTGTACTGATTACATCCACCTATGATATGGCCCGCCGGTTGAACGATCTGGTTCAGAATCAGTACCAGATGGAGATCCGTGAGAAGGAAGCGCAGCTGCAAATCTTATATCAGCAGATTAATCCCCATTTACTGTACAACACGCTGGAGAGCATCTATTGGAAAAGCTCGCTTGAAGGCAACGTGGAATCGGCAGAAATGATTAAGGAGCTGTCCAAGCTGATGAAGATCAGCCTCAGCCGCGGCAGGGAGCTGATTACGCTCGAGGAAGAGCTGGAGCATGCCAAGGCCTACATCAAGCTCCAGCAGATGCGATACGATTACAGCTTCAAGGTGGTCTGGGATATTTCCGGGGATACGCTGGAGCAGCTTATTCCGAAGATTACCCTGCAGCCATTGATTGAAAATGCCATTATCCATGGGGTCAAGAATATGGAGGATGACGGGGTAATCCTCATCCGGGCCTGGAGAGAACAGGGGAATATGCTGATTCGGATTGAGGATAACGGGTATAAGATGACCGACTATGCGGCGATTGACAGGCTGCTGAATGACGAGTTGCATGATCCGTCCACGGGTTATGGCATTCGGAATATCCATCAGCGCATCCGGCTTCATTTCGGTCCTCTATATGGTCTCAAATATATGAGACGCGAAGAAGGTGGAACATCGGTAACCATCATTCTCCCTGCCGACCAGATATAGAACATGAGAGAAGACAAAGGAGGAATCCCATGTACAATGTATTAGTTGTGGATGATGAGCCGCTGATTTGCAAAGGCCTGCACAATTTGCTCTTGTCCTCAGGTTTGAGCATACAACAGGTGTATACAGCCCATAGCGGGTATGAAGCCCTGGATTTTATACGAATGGAAGAGATTGATCTGCTGGTGACCGATATTCAGATGGGGGCCATGAACGGCATCGAGCTGATGCATCAGGCCAAAATGATCAGACCCCGGCTGCAGGCGATCATCATTTCAGCTCATGAGAATTTCCAATATGCCCAGATGGCTCTGCGGCTCGGAGCCAAAGACTATCTTATCAAACCGCTGAACAGTGAGCACTTTCTAGATAGTGTGCGCAATGTGCTTCTTAAGATGGATAAGCCGATTCCGGGGTTAGAGGAGATTATGGCGGATATGGATGAGCATTTTCATATGGAGGAACCTCTTCCCGCCAGTACAGAACAGCTTAACCGGCTGCTGGAGAACCCTGCTGCTGTGCTTGATGGCCCTCTCGGCGCAAACGAAGGGTATGGACTTGGATTATATGGACCTTATTATGCCATTATCAAACTCCAGATGAATCCGAACTCCCGCTCTGAAGGCCATTTCTCCTCTAGGGATCTCCAGCTGTTCAGGTATGCGGCGCTGAACATTGTTCAGGAATTGATGGAGCAGGAATGGAATGCCACGTCGTTCTACTCGTCAAGCCGGGAGATCAGTGTGATTGTACAGTGGAGTGAGAAGGAGTATGAGGAGCCAGGCATTAACAAAATCAACCAGCTGGAGATGATCGGGCGAAGCCTTCATTATCATATTCATAAATATTTGGGGATGCACTGTGTAATTGGCATCAGCCAGATTCTGAAGGGGATCGAATTTCTGGAGATTCTGAACAAGCAGGCGGGCAAGGCCATCCATTGGAACCAGAAGCATGGGGACCATTATGTCTTTTACTATGGTGATTTCAACTGGAATGTCTACTCCAGCGACCCTTCTGAAGAGGAAATGAGCAAGCAGAGCAACTGGATTGTTGAGAAGACGAAGCAGTATATCGAGGAGAACTATGCCCAGAAGGGCCTTACCATACATGAAGTAGCCAAGAAGAATCATGTCAGTCCCAACTACCTGAGCTATCTCTATAAGAAGACTACGGGATATAACCTGTGGGAGTACGTCATTAAGCTTCGGATGGAAGAGAGCCGCTCGCTCATTCTGAATACAGACCTGCGCCGGTATGAGATCGCCGAGAAGGTCGGTTATGAGTCACCAGAGCACTTCAGCAAGATTTTCAAGAAATATTATGGCATGAGCCCAAGTGAATTGAAGAAGTAAAAATAACTATGATTCAAATAGATATACACATGTGAACTTCCCCCCTTCTTATCTACAATGAGTGAAGACACAGGAATGAACCGGGATGCTGGATAAGGTTCAGCCCGTGTCCGAAATAAAAGGGGAATGAGGGAGTTAGATGGAGCAGCCGGAAGTAACCGCCACATACCAGAAGCTAACAAAACCGGACTATACGGCACGATCAGGAAGGTGGAGAAAACATTTGTGGGGGTACGCCTTTCTGGTCCCCGCGATTGTGGTTTTCACCTTGTTCTTATGGATGCCTATTTTTAAGGGGATTGTCAACAGCTTCTTCCATATTGATTATGTCAAAGGAAGCAGCTTTGTAGGATTGGATAATTACAAGCAGGTGCTGAACGACCCGGACACATGGAAGGCCGTGAAGAACACCCTGTATTACATGTTCCTGTGTCTGATTATCGGGTTCTGGGTGCCTATTGCCGCTTCAATTGCTATTTCGGAGCTTCGTAAATTCCAGGGCTTTGTGCGGATATCCGCTTATCTGCCTTATGTCATGCCGGGTGTCGTGCTCTATGGGGTATGGAGATGGATGTATGACCCGGTAGGACCGCTGAATGCGGTTCTTTCGAAATTCGGTACCGAATCGATATCGTTTATTTCTGACAGTGCCTGGTCGATGATCTCCCTGGTTGTTATGGAGACGTGGCAGCAGTTTGGTTCTGCCATGCTGATTTATCTTGCGGCTGTGCTCAGTATACCGCGAGACTGGTATGAGGCCGCTGAGATTGATGGGGCGGGTGTATGGAACCGTATCCGGTACATCACCCTTCCGTCCATGAAGGGACTTATTATCTTGATGCTGATTCTTCAGGTTATCGGTACCTCCCAGGCCTACCAATCCCAGATGGCCCTGCTGGACGGTGGACCGAACAAAGCGACCCTGACCTATGCGCTTCATATTGTGAAGTATGCATTTACCAGTCAGGATTACGGTGCGGCTTCGGCGCTCGGGGTGCTTATGTTCATAGTACTTGGCATTCTGGGGATTATTCAGTTCAAGCTGAACAAGGAGGAATACTAAGATGGCAGCCAATGATAGAGGAATTCTATCCTCCTATGACCTGAAGAAGCCAATGAACAAGCTGGTATACGGCCTGATGCTGATTGTGATTGCGGGTATGGTCGTAACTATGCTGTATCCGATTCTGATGACAATGTTTAACGGGCTTAAGTCCAATGAGGAGGTCAACAGCTTTCCGCCGCACTTTTTCCCGGACTCCTGGAACTGGTCAAATTTGAAGGAAGGCTGGGAATATATTAACCTGCTGGGCTTTTTGAAAAATACGATTTTTGTGTTCGCAGGCAACCTGTTCATGACCGTTGTTGTGCTTGGATTGGCCTCCTTCAGCATTTCCCGGCTGAATGTGCCGTACAAGCGGGCCATCTATTTCTTCTTTTTGATGACCTTGTTCGTACCGGCAGCCAGCTACCTGATCCCGAGCTTTTTGAATTTAAGAGATTTTGGCATGCTCAATACGTACTGGGCTTTCTGGCTCCCTGCGGGAGCAAGTGCGTTCAATTTCCTGCTGATGAAGAACTTCTTCGACGGGATTCATATGGAGATTCTCGAGGCGGCGAAGATGGACGGAGCTTCTGATCTGACCAGCTTCTTCCGGATCGCAATGCCCCTGTCCATTCCTATCTTCTCTACCTTGGCGATCTTTATATTCTCCGCCGCATGGAATGACTGGTTCTGGCCATCACTGGTAATGCAGACCGAGGATAAGTACACGCTGGCTACAGCGATTTTTAAATACGTAATCAATGTCCGCTCGCTCGATACCAACATCAAGTTTGCCGTACTGTTCCTGGTTATGGTACCGCCTATCGCTGTATTTCTCCTGTTCCAGAAGTTCATTATGCGCGGGGTGACCATGTCTGCGGTCAAAGGGTAATCCACGCCAAGCAAGCGTAATTGCACACACAAAGGGCATAGGAATACACCTCGTGTGAAGAACGGATGTTCAATATGATGAGAGAGCAGGGCGGTAAGCCTTGAACACTAACAAATAGCGAAAAGGGGAGTTTCAATGCGCAAGTTCTCAGCAGTTCTGTTATGTATGCTTCTCCTGGGCACTATGCTCTCGGCCTGCAGCGGGGGTACGGCACCGAAGAAAGAAGCGGAGGGCTCCGGAGCCAACAACAATTCTAATACGGGTAATACGTCCGGCAGCGAAGATATCACGAAGAAGAAGATTACGATCAAAATCCATTATCCTACACCCGATTTGAAGGTCATGCGGGCTCAGGAGGATGATAAGATCAAGCGTTTCCAAGCGGAATATCCGAATGTGGAGATCATTAAGGATGACTGGCAGTACAAGATTGAAGAGATCGGTGTCAAGATGGCGTCCAATGAGGCCCCGACGATCTTTAATACCTTTGCAACCGAAGCGAATTTCCTGGTTGAAAAAGGCTGGGTAGCCGATATTACGGACCTGTATAATAATTGGAAGTACAAAGATCAGATGAACCCTGTGCTTCAAGATCAATTTGTAATCAACGGTAAAGTTTACGGGCTTGCTTATAATGGTTATGTCGTATCTACCGTACTGAACAAGAAGCTGCTCGATGCCAAGTCTGTAGCGGTGCCACCGGTGGATTGGACATGGGACGATATGCTGAATACAGCCAAAAATGCGGCTAACCCAGCCAAGGGCGTGGCGGGCATTGCCCCAATGGGCAAGGGCAACGAAGCTGGCTGGAACTGGACGAACTTCCTGTTTGAAGCTGGTGGAGAGATTGAGAAGAATGAAGGCGGCAAGGTAACCGCAACTTTCAATTCGGAAGCGGGGATTAAGGCTTTGGACTTCTACAAAAAGCTGAAATATGAAGCAAACGCCATTCCGAAGGACTGGGCGCTTGGCTGGGCAGACGCGGTTAATACGTTCCAGCAGGGCCGCACAGCCATGGTTATGGCTGGAGCTGCTGATGTGATTGAACCTGCGCTGAATCAGGGAGGCATGAAGCCTGAGGATGTGCTGACTTATCCAATGCCAGCAGCCGAGAAGGGCGGCAAGCATACAGGAATCCTAGGCGGGAATTATTATGTAATTAACCCGAATGCAACCAAGGACGAACAGGAAATGGCGTTCCGTTACATCACCTTTGATTATTTCTCTGAAAAAGGTCTTCAAGCACTGGAAGCCAACATTCAAGAACGTAAGACCAACGGCAAGTATTATGTGCCTCAGTTGATGGACTACTTCAAAGCTGACTCCGATTTCGGCAAGAAGACACAGGCCATCTATGACAAGTACGATAATATCTATAAATACAATCCGGAAATCACAGCACTGCTTGATGGCAAGCCAGAGGCTCAATTCGGCACACAGGATTATTATGCGGAGATGTCCAACGTGATCCAAGAGACCTTCTCCAAGAAGGATATGGACAGCAAAGCACAGTTGGACACAGCTGCGAAGAATGTGCAGGAAAAGGTGTTTGACAAGCTGAAAGCTCAATAATTGTTTCGTTCTCTTAAAAGAATCACATCAAATAGGCTCCTGCCCCGGCGGGAGTCTATTTGATGTAAGAGCGGGAAGGGGGCCTTGCAGAGGAAGTAGGGTAACGGACCAATAAAGGGGCAGACCAGATCAAGAAAGCAGACCAGACTGAGTGATAGGCCAACAAAGAAGTGGTTGACCGCCGTCATGCAATGCCACAGCGCGCGCTGGGGCTTCATGCGGTGCAGTAAGGCTGCGTAACCATTAAATGTTTAACACATGGACAGCTAGCTTGACTAAAATGACAGTATGGAGTAAACAACAAATCAAATAGTAGACAAGATAACAATCATGTATTGAGAGAAATACAAACTGTAGCCAGTGATAGAAAATTAATAGTAGATTACATAAGCAGGGAACAGCCTGTAGCCCCAGATCACCTTGACGTGATAGAAAATCTATGCAATGCTCCGAGCTCAATGTTCCAAGCCCAAGTCCAAATCATGAACCCCAAAGCACAAAACCTAATGTACAGATCCTATAATGTACAGACCCCAGACCCCAGACCCCAGAGCTCAAAACCCAAAACCCAAAACCCAAAACCCAAAACCCAAAACCCAAAACCCAAAACCCAAAACCCAAAACCCAAAACCCAAAACCCAAAACCCAAAACCCAAAACCCAAAACATAGAGCATCCATCCACTTGCACCGACACGAACAACAGCCCGTCCAGCTATTGCCGGACGGGCTGTTGCCATGTTCAGACTGCTTATGCTTTCATCTTGCGGAACGCATTGTCCGCTGCTTCCAGCGTAAAATCAATATCCGCATCCGTATGAGCCGTGGTCAGGAACCACGCTTCATATTTGGATGGGGCAAGGTTGACACCCTGCTCCAGCATGTGCCGGAAGAAGGCGGCGAACTGCTCGCCATCGGTGTCCTGCGCTTCATCGTAATTCGTGACCGGGTGGTCGCAGAAGTGGGTCGAGAAGGCGCCGCGGATCCGGTTGATCGTAAGCGGCACCTCGTGGCGGGCGGCGGAAGCGCCAAGGCCTTCCGTCAACCGTACGGCAAGGCGCTCCATCTCGTCGTAGACGCCCGCGCCTTGCAGCACTTCCAGGCAGGCGATGCCTGCCGAGATCGAGGCGGGGTTGCCCGCCATCGTACCGGCCTGGTAGGCCGGGCCGAGGGGAGCCACCTGCTCCATGATCTCCTTGCTGCCGCCGTATGCGCCGATCGGCAGGCCTCCGCCGATGATCTTGCCCAGCGCCGTCAAGTCCGGCTTGATGGCATCATGGTTCGCGAGGCCCGCGTAAGTCTGCGCGGACCCGTAATGGAAGCGGAAGGCGGTGATGACCTCGTCATAGATGGCGAGGGCGCCGTATTCCCGCGCGAGCTTGCAGAGGCTCTCCAGGAAGCCGGGCTCCGGCATAACCATACCGAAGTTGCCGACGATCGGCTCAACCATCACGGCAGCAACATCCTCGCCCCATTTGTCCAGTGCATCCTTGAGTGCATCCGGATTATTGAACGGCACCGTGATCACTTCATGTGCGATGCTGGTCGGTATGCCCGCACTGTCCGGGATGCCCAGCGTCGAAGGGCCTGAGCCGGCCGCGACCAGTACCAGATCGGAGTGGCCATGATAGCATCCGGCAAACTTAATGATTTTGTTGCGTTTCGTATAGGCACGGGCGACGCGGATTGTGGTCATGACCGCCTCTGTACCGGAATTGACAAAGCGGACCTTATCCATGGAGGGAATGGCCTCCTTGAGCTTAACCGCCAGCTGAATTTCCAGCTCGGTCGGCGTACCATAGAGCACGCCGTTTGCTGCCGCCCGGGTGATCGCCTCGGTAATATGCGGATGGGCATGGCCGGTAATGATAGGGCCGTATGCGGCCAGATAATCGATATACTTATTGCCGTCAACATCCCAGAAGTAGGCTCCCTGGGCCCGGCTCATGAACACAGGGGCACCGCCGCCCACCGCTTTGAAAGAGCGGGAAGGACTGTTGACGCCGCCAACGATATGTTTGAGCGCCTCCTGGTATAAGTGTTCGGATTGGTTGCGGTTCATATGACTTAATCTTCCTTTCTGATTAGGCAGCCTGCCGTTTCACATATTTTACTTGGCTGCCGAAGACTTGTTGTCCGAGGTCTGGCCGCCGGAGGCCGAGCCAGATTTGCTGTCTTTAGTATCTTTAGTGTTTTCAGTATCTTTGGTGCCTTCTCTGGCATCTTTAGTACCTTTATTATCCTCTTTGGTTCCGTTCAGAACATCTTGGACATATTCCTTCAGTTTTTTCTCACTGCTTACCCCTAGTACAGCTCCCGCTGAGGTGTTTTTCTCAACAAGCAGACTCATCGGAGGAATCTGTTCGCTGCCGTTCATTTGGCTGTCATAGCCTACGGAGGCAAGCTTCCACATATCATTCACGGTCATGTTGGTATCGATATACGGATTGATCTTCTCCAGAATGCCTGGCAGGTTCATGATCGAGGTAGTGGTTTTCATCTTCTCGGCCACAGCCTTCAGGAAATTGCGCTGGCGTTCTGTCCGTGTGAAATCGGACATGGCATCATGCCGGAAGCGGACGTATTGGAGGGCGGTTTTGCCATCCAGGTGCTGCATCCCTTTTTTGAGATCAATATCGTACTCGTGTTTGTCAGCCGCACTGACATAGTGCATATCCTTCTCTACATTGAAGTCAACGCCACCCACCGCATCAACCAGGGCGATAAAGCCTTGGAAGTCGGTGTAGACATAATATTGAATTGGAATTCCGAGCAGATCAGAGGCCGTCTGCATTGCAGACTCCGGGCCGTGCGTAATCGCGGTGTTGATCCGGTCCTGCTTCTTCTGCCCGGCTATATCGACATAAGTGTCACGCATGATAGAGAACAAGTAGCCTTTCTTCTGCACAGGATCTATGGAGGCTACAAGCATCGTATCGGACCGGGGGATTTCCCCCTTCTTCAATCCGCGGGCATCCACGCCCATCATGAGTATATTTACACGTTCGGTGCCTTCCCATTTCGGAGGGGAGTTCACCTTCGTTTCGGTTGGAGCAATTTGATGGAACGGAGAATTCTCTCCGACCTTGTGGAAGTTGTTAACCTGGTTATAGATGGCAATGAAATACCAAGCTGCAATAGAAAGAATGATGATAAATACGGCAGCGGCAGACCAGATAATCGTCCTCTTTGTTTTTTTCGTCATCACGTTCGTCCCTTCAATAACCATGGTTGCTCTTTAGCCTAATTGGTATATACATTATAATTTCTTTTATATGTACAATCAATTTTCCTGTTTATTGTTACAGGTTAAAAAAGAAAGGGGCTTCTTATGATAGATCAACAGGTACAGCTGGGACAGCCAGTTCCTGACTTTACGCTTCCATCTGTGGGTGGAGAAGGGGATACCGTAACTTTAAGCCAGTTTCGGGGAAGCAAGGTGGTTATCTATTTTTATCCCAAGGATATGACTCCTGCTTGCACACAGCAGGCTTGTGATTTTCGCGACAGCGCCTCTTATTTTGCATCCAAGGGGGCTGTTATTATCGGCGTAAGCGGGGATGAGCTGAAATCCCATGTGAAATTTGCGGGCAAGCATGAGCTTCCTTTCCCGCTTCTGGCGGATACAGAACATATAGTCAGCCGGATGTTCGGAGTATGGCAGCTTAAGAAAATGTACGGCCGTGAGTTTGAGGGAATTGTGCGTTCGACTTTTCTGATTAATGAAGAGGGCATTTTGGTCAAGGAATGGCGCAAAGTCAGAGTGCGCGGCCATGTGGATGAAGTGCTTCAGGAGGTTAGCGGCAGCTAGCAGGGGGAGAGAGTTCTTCATCCTCAAGTACAGTGCGTGTGAGAAGCCTAAGGCTTACCAAGATTCAATCTATATAAAGCGAACTTTAAAAATTAACTGATCTCAGCGGAGAGGCCGAGTGATTCTGAAGAAGCAGAGCGTCCGCCTTTGTCTCCGAAATGCCCCTACTTGGATATTTAGTTCAAGCATTTCGGAGACAACAGCGGTTGTAAGGACACTCGGCATCGCAGCGCCCCATAAGGGTAACCTTAATAAGTTCATTTTATATAGCTATAAAAAAATAGAGGCCATCTCATGTCATGATATGACCGTGGGAATGGCCTTATTTTGTGCTTCACCCTGGTAACCAGAATGTTATTCAATCTCAGAGGTCTCTGATTTGTTCTTGGATTTGCTGAAACGCCGGATCATGAACTCTTTAATGGATCTGCGGTACCGGAATAGGGCGACAGCCAGGATGATAATCACAAGGGCGATCCCGGCTGCAGCGGAATACGTGGCTGCGAGGTGGAACATTTTGCTCCACTGGGGACCGAATATCCTGCCGATGCCGATGAACAAGGCAGTCCAGAATAGGGCTCCGGAATAAGCGTATATGGCGAACTTGCGGAAAGGCAGTGAAATAATTCCAGAGAAATAACCGGTAATGTGACGGACACCCGGGATAAAGTAGCCGATGAAGATCAAGGTGTAGCCATACTTCTCGAACCAGTACCGTGCTGTATCCAGCTTTTTCGGAGGCAGGAGGAACCACTTCCCATACCTTTTAATAAAAGGAAATCCCGCTTTTCGTCCAATCCAATAAGTAATTGTGATTCCAATCGTGGTTCCCAAGAACGCAATTACAATGAGCAAAGGCCAAGCCAGCAGACCTTTATAGGACAAGTATCCGGCATAGGCCATCGTGGTCTCGCCCGGGAAAGGCAGTGCGATAAATTCAAGAACTAGCCCGATAAAGAGAACCCAATATCCATGGGATTCAAATAAAGTTTCGAGGTACTTCAGGAAGTCCATCATTTTCTTCTCCAGCTCCTAACCTTATCTATTAAGAGGATAGATAAGTCCTGTTTCTATTTTATTATTTCATATTTAGATAGAAGTCTATTTCCGAGGAAGCCTCCATATAATCTATCAAAAGCAGTTATCATTCATAGAACTGATGGAGGTTATCTACAATGTCCAGAACCTTTCTGCACGTTATTAAGCGGACTTTTGTGCCATTTCTACTAGTGATCCTTCTTATCGGAGCGTTTCATCCATCATTAAACCTTTCTTGGAATTCTACGGCTTCGGCACAAGAAGAGTTTCAACCAATTTTGCCAGGAAGTCGTCTTGCCGATCTTAAGCCGCTGTCCTCCTCTGGTTCAGCCCTATCAACGACACCTGTATCCTCCAGTTCCGGGGTCAAGAAGAAGGTTGTGTATTTGACCTTTGATGATGGGCCAACCAAACTGACGGACCAAGTGCTGGCGATCTTGTCTAAGAATAAGGCCAAAGCCACCTTTTTTGTGCTTGGTGAGCAGGCAGAGAGGTATCCTGAAGTAATCAGACGCATATCAGAAGGTGGACATGCTCTTGGAAATCATACTTATGATCACGTGTACAAAAAGCTCTACCACAATTTTAGCGAATTCTGGAGACAAATAAAACAAACGGAGGAAATCCTGCGGAATATCACGGGTTCAAGGACCCCATTGGTCCGGGCGCCGGGTGGAACGTATGGTCATTTTGACAGCAGTTATTTCAGTCTCCTTAAGAGGGGGGGATATGCGGTTTTTGACTGGGATGTGGATACCCGGGATTCCTCACGCAAAGGGGTGCCTTCGTCTGAGATGATCCGCAACGTTAAATTGGCGGAGCTGAAGGATCAGATCGTGGTGCTGATGCATGACGGGGCTGGACATGAGCAGACGATAAAGGCGCTGCCACGCATCATTGAATATTACAAGTCGCACGGATACGAATTTCAATCTCTAAGCTCCAAGGTTAAGCCTGTTCAGTTCTCTATTAAGGCTAACGGAGTATGGGGTTCTAGAATAAAGCCAACAAAGAAATGGGTTGAGGACCATGTAGTCCCGAACGCAGCATTATTTCAGGAGGGGCGGCAGCTTGTTCTGAGCACAGGGGGCGTAGAGACTGAAATGGGGTACGGGGAATACGAGTTGTCTGAAGGAAGGTATAAGGTGCCTCTTCGAGCAGCAATGGAACGTCTCGGGGCTTCAGTCCAATGGAGCAGTGTTAACCGGGCGGCGGTAATTACCTGGGGGAAAAAGACATTGACCATTAAGGTGGACTCAAACACTGCTGAGCAGATGACGATTGGAAAGCAGGGATCAGCTGGGGTCCCGTTTGCCCTGGAAACGAGGGGCGATACCGTATGGGTTCCTCTCCGCAGCCTGCTCGGCCTGCTTGGGCACCCTATCGTTTCAGTGACCAAAGACCGTGATTATTACAGGGTCAAAGCCTTGTAAATGAAGCTGCCAACATCTCTTTGACGTCTATTTCGGGAACAATATGGTGACACTAGTTACTAGATTTTTTACCGGAGTAGAGGAGGTATTGGACTTGTTGAATTCTACCGGCTTGTCTCACGAACAGGCTTCCAGCCTGCTGGAACGCCTGGTTAATCAGGTCGACCGGGTTGTACTTGGTAAACGGCGTGAGATCGAGCTTATCTTAATCGCAATGCTTCAAGGGGGACATGTTCTGCTTGAAGATATTCCTGGTGTGGGCAAAACAACCCTGGTACGGGCCATCGCTGCAAGTATGGGAGGTTCGCTTGGACGTATTCAATTCACCTCTGACTTAATGCCCTCAGATGTTACAGGTGTGTCGGTGTACCGTCCACATAAGGGGGAATTTGAGTTCAGAGCGGGTCCTATTCTATCGAATATCGTGCTTGCCGATGAGATTAACCGGGCGGCCCCCCGGACCCAGTCTGCACTGCTCGAAGCTATGGAAGAGCGCCGGGTAACCGTTGACGGGGTGACCTATCCGCTCCCGAAGCCTTTTCTTCTGCTGGCTACCCAGAATCCGCTCCAGTTCGAAGGAACATACCGTCTGCCAGAGGCACAGATGGACCGGTTTCTTATGCGCATAACGCTGGGATATCCGGGTTCTGAATATGAGATGGACATGCTCGGCCGGCACCAGAGCGGTTCACTGGTAGAAGCCCTGAAGCCTGTCCTCCTCGCTGAGGAAATGGCGGGAATGCAGCGTCAGGTAAGGGGAGTTATGGTGGAGGAATCCATTAAGCGTTATCTTGTTACCATTGCGGAGGCATCCCGCCGGCATAAGCGGATATCGCTTGGAATCAGCCCGAGAGGAACGCTGGCCTGGATGGGAGCCGCTCAGGCTTATGCATATTTTCATGGAAGAATGTTTGTGATCCCTGATGATGTGAAGTCTGTAGCGGCTGCCGTTCTTTCACATAGGGTGACGTTAACTCCAGAGAGCAAGTTGTCTGGGACAACCGGTGAGGAATTGATTCGGGAGATTCTCGCGCACACTCCTGTGCCGGTATCCCGAGGCTCAGTGAGGAGGGCTTCGTCATGAGGATCTCGCTTTATCCGTGGCTGTGGACTGGCGCTGCAGCTATGTTGCTTATGACAGCCTATGCCTCGTATGGAGGGGCTTCCATGTTGTTTCTGCTTGTTGTAACCGGTCTGATCATGCTTCAGGGAGCCGTAGTACAGGCTGGAAGGCCGCGTATGACCCAAGTTCGCAGACATTGGCTCCCTGCCCGGCCTTCAACTGGCGACACAGGATATGTAAGCTACGATATTCGATTTGTGGGGGGAGTCCCTCCACTTTGGATCGAGATTTCCGATCCGCTGATCGACCAGGCCGGGAAGATGGAAGGGCTTCGGATGTTCACCGGCTTCCGCCGCCATGTCATACTGCCAGCAGCAGTAAGCTCTCTTCAGAGGGGAGTATACTCAGGAGGACGGGTTCAGATCACCTGTGGGGATGTGTTCGGTTGGTTTAAGCGCTCTCTCTTCGTGGAGGCTGACGGTTTATTAACCGTGATTCCCCAGACCGCCGTTCTCCCTGCGAAACCAGGGGTTCTGGAACAAGGAGACGGAACCACGTCATTGTATGGGCCGGAGGGCAGGGAGAGAGGGACTCTAATCAGGGACTACCAGCAGGGGGATTCATGGAGAAGCATTCACTGGAAATCCTCTGCCCGGAAGTCCTCATTGCTGGCCCGCCAATCCGAAGACAGCGGACCTGTGATGCAGGTGTTTCTGCTTGTTACAGACCCGGCCTGCTACTCACCGGGTGCTGTAGAGTTCGAGACTGCCGTCTCCTACACCGCTTCATTGCTGCGGCGGGAGGCAGAAGGCGGGAGAGGGGCCAGGCTTGTCCTTGGAGGTCCTGACGGACGGATGACCTACCCCTGTGAGCCTGACCAAGATAAGGGTATGGAGTGGCTTGCCGCAGCTAAGCTCGTTTCCTGGACACCAGGGCATCATCTATTGATCGAAACGGTTCAGGAGAACATCCATGCGGAGATTACATGCCTCGTTGGACAATTAACCCGTGAGCTTGCCGCGGCGGCTGCATCTGCAGCTATAAGGGGGATCAAGCTGGAGATTGTGATCACGGGGGACGAGCAAGAGGGAGAGCTTCCGGCTGATCCAGCCGACCAGTCCAGGGAACTGATAGAGCAGCTTCGTCATACAGGAGTAGAGGTAAGGCGTTTAAATTCCTCCACGCTTAAGAACATCGTGGCTGGCGGGAACGGCAGAGGCGGGTGGGAATATGCCGAGGCTTAAGAAATCCTTTCGCCAAACCATCCTTAGCTTCAAAGAGGCGGGGGAACACGCGCTATTGTCCCTGTTTATTTTTGGACTGTTCCGGGAGTGGCTGGAGCCGATTGCCAAGCTGCTTGGGCCGGAAGCGGGCAGGTCCTTGAATCTCTTTTATATCCTTACCGTGGTCCTTCTAATACTGGGGTGTTTTAAGCTGCCTGGACTTGTTCAATTCCTTCTGCCACCAGTGCTGTGTGTGACCAGCATGGTTTATTTATACGGCGGCAGCCGCGGCATAGGGTGGCTTGAGGTGTTTCTTCAAATGATAGCCCAGGATATATCCGGTGTGGCGGACACGGGCAGACTGAACGGGCTTAGTCCAGAAGTTAGAATGTTTGTGCTGCTGCTGGGCTGGGCACTTCTTGTCGTGTCAGTTCAGCTGCTTGCTGTTAGCCGCCAGAGCATTATGCTGTTCTTTATGGCTACTTTGCTCTACCTGCTCAGCCTGGAGCTTGGTCTGGGCCTGAGCATTTATTCGGGGCTGGTTAGAGCTGTGCTGATTGGGCTGCTGCTGCAGGCTTTATTGTTCGTCTTGCGGCTTCAGGAAGAGGATGAGATTCCTGTGAATCCACATCCGGCAGTTATTGGTGAAACCGATACCGTTACCGGAAACAAGAGTAGACTTCAGGCGTTCCCGTCTGTCCGGGTTTTTGCGGTAGTCATATCGATTGTACTGGGGAGTATTCTCGGGCTTGCCAGTCTGGTTCATGCTCTCCCTGTTCAGTCGGCCAGGGCTTTCTCGTTCCAGCAGGTTATGGCCAGTCTGGAGGCGTGGACCAAATCGGCCGTGCCGGCGAACGCTAGAGTGATTTATAACCTGTCGGGATACGGCAGTGATGACGGGGAACTCGGCGGGCCCCTGACGCTCAGAAATGAGGAACTGTTCACCGCCATCTCCCCATTTCCGACCTACTTTCGTGGAGAGAGCAAGAGCGAATACACCGGTAGGGGATGGGAAGAGCCCGACCCGCAGATGGAGAGGCTGAACGTTAACGGGCAGGTTCCGGTCCGTGATGGCAGCCGCCCAAGGGGAAGGGAGTTCGAACAGACCATAGTGTTCAAGGAACCCCAGAGCGGTAAAGTCCCTTTGGCTGGCGGCGGGATTCCCACAGCGGTAAAAGAAGTAGTAGTCGGCAATTTCAAGCTCCCGCTTCATGATCTTCAGGCGTTCCCTTCTTCCGGTTTGGTCCTCTATGATGAGCCTGGTCAGTCCCTTTCGAGATATTCGCTCAAGGTTAGAGATCAGTACGCTGCCCCGGAGCTCCTTAGAGCATCCGGTGGGGATGATCCCGCTGATGTTGAAGGCAAATACCTTGGGCTGCCTGCTTCCCTGCCTACTGAGGTGAGAACGCTTGGGGCTAATCTGACTAAAGGATCAACAAACCGTTATGATTCAGTTAAAAAGGTGGAAACATACTTAAAGGACAATTATAGATATGACTTGCAGACAAGCGCTCCTCCTGTTGGAAGCGATTTTGCCGCGGACTTTCTGTTTGTACAGAAAAAAGGTTACTGTGACCATTTCTCAACGGCGATGACGGTCATATTAAGAACCCAGGGCATACCCGCCAGATGGGTAAAAGGGTACGCTTCAGGCCAACCTGAATCCGGCAACACCCACGCGTACGCGGTGTCTTACGCCGATGCCCATTCGTGGGTCGAGGTGTATTTTCCCGAGGTAGGCTGGGTTCCCTTCGATCCGACTCCTGGGTTTGAAGCACCTCAGGGGGCAGCTGCTCTAGAGAATGCAGGCGGTGGACGCTCGCCCCATCACTTCTTTGCCCAATGGATGCAGGCTGCCGGCCAAGGACTAAAGTCAGCCAGCGCTTTCTTTTCTGGAATCGCCTTGTGGATGCTCAAGTACCTTTTGGAGCTGATTGTAGGCGGTCTGGTCTGTAGTCTGTTCTTCATGCTCTGGAAATACCGGCCTTATCTCACAGCGTACTGGGCAGCAGCGTTGCTGCCTTATTGGAGAAGAGGGCAATTTCCTGGCCGCGTTGAACTGCTGCGCACTTCCGACTATACGTGGAACTGCCTTTACGCAAGGTATGGCCGTAAGCCGCCAGGACTTACCGGAAGAGAATATGTCCAGAATCTAAGTGGGCTTTGCCTAGAAGAGAGGACACGGCTTGACCAGTTTGTAAACGTATGGGAAGCCTTAAAATATGGAGGGAAGGATCTGGATCGCTCCGCGACCCTGGCATTTCTACGGCAGTGCCGCAAGATGGCCGCAGTATGGGCAAAATCGGAACCCGATCTTCCTTGACGAGCCGTTTTGTCGTTTCGTATAATAAGACCCATGAATTGAGGGAGGCTCGGAAATGAATAAGCCAAATGAAATGATTGTCGTCCTGGACTTCGGGGGACAGTACAACCAGTTAATAGCCAGAAGGATTCGCGATCTTGGTGTGTACAGTGAACTGCTGCCGTATAACACAACTGCTGAGCGCCTTCGCGAACTTGCGCCTAAAGGGATTGTGTTCTCCGGCGGGCCGACAAGTGTGTATGCAGAGAATGCGCCACAAGTGGACCCTGAGATTTTCAACCTGAACGTGCCGATCTTCGGGATTTGTTATGGAATGCAGTTGATGGCCCACCAATTGAACGGTAAAGTTGAACGGGCCGCCAAACGGGAGTACGGGAAAGCGGATGTTCGCTTCGCTGAGCATTCCGCATTGACTAAAGGTCTGGATGCGGAGCAAACGGTATGGATGAGCCATGGTGACCACGTGGTGGAGCTGCCTGAAGGCTTCCAGATCGATGCGGTTACCGAACATGCTCCAATTGCTGGCTTCAGTCACAAGGAACGTCACTTGTACGGTGTTCAGTTCCACCCGGAGGTTCGCCACTCAGTACACGGGAACGAGATGATCCGCAACTTCCTCTATGAAGTGTGCGGCTGTGAAGGCAACTGGACGATGGGGACGTTTATCGAAGATACAATCAGAGACATCCGCGAGCAGGTCGGGGACAACAATGTGTTATGTGCTCTGAGCGGAGGGGTAGATTCCTCTGTTGTGGCGATCCTGCTTCATAAAGCGATCGGGGACAAGCTTACATGCATGTTCATCGACCATGGTCTGCTCCGCAAAGGCGAGGCTGAGAGCGTTATGGAAACCTTCGTTGGCAAGTTTGACATGAAGGTTGTCAAGATCGATGCGCGGGAACGCTTCTTGTCCAAGCTGGCTGGTGTGGATGATCCAGAACAGAAACGTAAAATTATCGGAAACGAATTTATCTATGTGTTTGACGAGGAGTCCAAGAAATTTGACCATTTCAAATTCCTGGCTCAGGGTACGCTCTATACTGATATCGTAGAGAGCGGTACAGCAACAGCTCATACGATTAAGTCCCACCATAACGTTGGCGGATTGCCGGAAGATATGGATTTCGAGCTGGTGGAGCCGCTCAAAGCGTTGTTCAAGGATGAGGTTCGTAAAGTCGGTGAAGAGTGCGGCCTTCCTACGGAGATTGTCTGGAGACAGCCGTTCCCGGGTCCGGGTCTGGCTATCCGGGTTCTGGGCGAGGTTACGGAAGAGAAGCTGCAAATTGTTCGTGATTCCGACTATATCCTGCGTGAAGAAATTGCCAAGGCGGGCCTTGACCGCGAGATTTGGCAGTATTTCACAGCTCTGCCGAACATGAAGAGCGTTGGGGTTATGGGTGATGCACGTACGTATTCCTATACTGTAGGTATCCGCGCCGTAACGTCAATCGACGGCATGACTGCGGACTGGGCACGTATTCCTTGGGACGTGCTTGAGAAAATTTCGGTTCGTATCGTGAATGAAGTGGATAACGTGAACCGGATCGTGTACGATATCACATCGAAGCCGCCGGCTACGATTGAGTGGGAATAAAGTTTAGTCAAAGAGCAGTATTCCTGGATAGGGAGACTGCTCTTTTTTATGTTGTGGAGTCGCGAGAGTAATTCAAAAATTAATTGAATTGTAATAAATGTTTACTCCTAATGGTAAAACACGAACATTAAGCCGGGTGTGATAAATATCATTCGTATTTTCTATTGACAAGACTCGGCTTCAAGCCTAAAATAAATCAGGTAAACCGCGTTTATGCGAGTTACAACGAGAATTTTCGACAATACTATAACCAGCTTTTCGTATAATTCCGGGGATTGGCCCGGTTGTTTCTACGAGGTCACCGTAATGATCTGGCTACGAAAGATTGGGCGCTTATTAGTTTGTACAGGCACAAGGACAAGGGCTTCCTGTTCTTGATCGGCAGAGCCATGGCTTGTGCACGGCGTCCTTTCCATGAGCTTCAGAACCGGGGACACAGTTTCCCGGTTTTTTTGTCGTTGATGACTCATACTTAAGGGGGAGAATTTCTACAATGGATCGGTTCTTTAAGTTGAAGGAACATGGTACGAACGTAAGAACAGAAGTGATTGCGGGAATTACCACATTCATGACAATGGCGTATATTCTTGTCGTGAACAATATTTTTCTCGGGCCCACTGGTGCTGGAATACCTGCTGACGGCGTGTTCTTTGCTACCACGGTTGGTGCCGGGTTGATCACGATACTGATGGGATTGTTCGTGAATATCCCAATCGCGCTTGCTCCAGGTATGGGTTTGAATGCTTATTTTATGACGATTGTATTAAGCTCTAACGGGGCGATTACTTGGCAGGCTGCGCTTGGTGCGGTATTTATCTCAGGTATTATCTTTTTGATCCTGACGGTGACCAAGGTAAGGCAGCTGCTGATTAAGGCAGTACCGACAAGCCTCAAATCCGCGATTACCGTCGGAATTGGCTTGTTTGTTTCCATACTTGGTTTTAAAATGAGCAATCTGATGGTTGCCAACCTTTCGGGCGTCAAAGATGCTTCGCAGACGGTACCAGGGAGCAGCATGAATTTCGCTCTTGGGGACATTGTTCATAGTCATGATGTTCAGCTAACCTTGATCGGATTGATTGTAATTGCAATACTTATGGTACTTCGTGTAAAAGGTGCGCTGCTTATCGGGATTGTTCTCACAACGCTGATTGGTATTCCTATGGGAGTAACTCATACAGAGGGATTGTCCGGCGCACACTGGATTCCAACCTTTGATAACCTGGCTGTTGGACAATTTGATCTGGCAGGGGCTTTCAAAATTGGATTGTTTGAGATCGTATTTATCTTCACTTTTGTGGAGTTGTTTGATACCTTCGGAACCTTGGTCGGTACGGCTACCCGTGCGGGACTGATGAAGAACAAGGAAGAGGGCGAGAAGAAGATCGGAAAGGCCATGCTTGTCGATGCAATCGGCGTCAGCGCAGGCGCGGTGCTGGGTACGAGTACGATAACTTCTTATGTTGAAAGTACGGCCGGTGTTGCTGAGGGAGGACGCACGGGTCTGACTTCGGTAACTACGGGTATCCTGTTCC
>NZ_LT575476.1:742663-952099 GCF_900086655.1 Paenibacillus tuaregi
GAGAAGCCAATGGCTTCAATAGCAACACCTCACTCGTTGTTCAGTTTTGAGAGTTCAACTCTCACATATTGCTTCCAAAACTTGCTTGGTGACAAGCGAATGAGGATTTGATATGATATTCTTCCGGCCGCGAGGTTGGAATTGATCCTTGAAAACTAGATAACGAAACGAAATTGCGTAAATTAGAATTCCTTTAAGCTAAACTTGTGCAAACAAGTGAAGTATCTAAGGTAGCGCGAAGGTTGGTCAACCAACCCGAGCAATGGTTAAGCTACTAAGAGCACACGGAGGATGCCTAGGCGCTAGGAGCCGAAGAAGGACGTGGCGAACAACGAAACTGCCTCGGGGAGCTGTAAGCAAGCTTTGATCCGGGGGTGTCCGAATGGGGAAACCCGGCTACTGTAATAGGTAGTCACTCATACCTGAATTCATAGGGTGTGAAGAGGCAGACCAGGGGAACTGAAACATCTAAGTACCCTGAGGAAGAGAAAACAATAGTGATTCCGTCAGTAGCGGCGAGCGAACGCGGAACAGCCTAAACCAGAGAGCTTGCTCTCTGGGGTTGTGGGACGTCTCACATGGAGTTACCAAGGATTAGGGTAGGCGAAGAGGTCTGGAAAGGCCCGCGAGAAGAGGTAAAAGCCCTGTACCCGAAAGTCTAATCCCTCCGAGACGGATCCCGAGTAGTGCGGGGCACGTGAAACCCCGTATGAATCCGGCAGGACCATCTGCCAAGGCTAAATACTCCCTAGCGACCGATAGTGAAGCAGTACCGTGAGGGAAAGGTGAAAAGCACCCCGGAAGGGGAGTGAAATAGATCCTGAAACCGTGTGCTTACAAGAAGTCAGAGCCCAATTAAGGGGTGATGGCGTGCCTTTTGTAGAATGAACCGGCGAGTTACGTTCCCGTGCGAGGTTAAGGTGAAGAGCCGTAGCCGCAGCGAAAGCGAGTCTGAATAGGGCGACTAAGTACGTGGACGTAGACCCGAAACCGGGTGATCTACCCCTGTCCAGGGTGAAGGTGCGGTAACACGCACTGGAGGCCCGAACCCACGTATGTTGAAAAATGCGGGGATGAGGTGGGGGTAGCGGAGAAATTCCAATCGAACTCGGAGATAGCTGGTTCTCCCCGAAATAGCTTTAGGGCTAGCCTCGGAAGAAGAGTCGTGGAGGTAGAGCACTGATTGGGTGCGGGGCCCGCCAAGGGTTACCAAGCTCAGTCAAACTCCGAATGCCACAGACTTGTATCCGGGAGTCAGACAGTGAGTGCTAAGATCCATTGTCAAAAGGGAAACAGCCCAGACCATCAGCTAAGGTCCCCAAGTGTGTGTTAAGTGGGAAAGGATGTGGAGTTGCACAGACAACCAGGATGTTGGCTTAGAAGCAGCCACCATTTAAAGAGTGCGTAATAGCTCACTGGTCGAGTGACTCTGCGCCGAAAATGTAACGGGGCTAAACACACCACCGAAGCTATGGCTTGATGCTTTGCATCAGGGGTAGGGGAGCGTTGTGTATACATTGAAGGTGTACCGTAAGGAGCGCTGGAGCGTACACAAGTGAGAATGCCGGTATGAGTAACGAAAAGATCAGTGAGAATCTGATCCGCCGAAAGCCTAAGGGTTCCTGAGGAAGGTTCGTCCGCTCAGGGTAAGTCGGGACCTAAGGCGAGGCCGAAAGGCGTAGTCGAAGGACAACAGGTTGAAATTCCTGTACCACCGTAATCCGTTATGAGCGATGGGGTGACGCAGCAGGGTAGTGACGCGGACTGATGGATGTCCGTCCAAGCAGTGAGGCTGGTATGNTCATGTTTGGTGGCGATGGCGGAGGGGTTCCACGCGTACCCATCCCGAACACGACCGTTAAGCCCTCCAGCGCCGATGGTACTTGGACCGCAGGGTCCTGGGAGAGTAGGACGCCGCCAAGCAATAAGAAAAAGCACTGCCTTAGGCAGTGCTTTTTTGTTGTTCCCCACAGCAGTTCCCCACAGCAGTTCCCCACAGCAGTTCCCCACAGCAGTTCCCCACAGCAGTTCCCCACAGCAGTTCCCCACAGCAGTTCCCCACAGCAGTTCCCCACAGCTTGTGAGTATGCTTTCTTCATTAGAGTAGTATTGTGGGCAAGTAGGGGATTCATGCTTGGCTTAAGAAACAATATCCACATTTTATTAAGATATGCACATAAGCACAACAAAACGCCAGAGCATAAGCTCTGACGTTTTGTCTGCTGTCGTTATTAATTAAGAACGACTGCGGCCAAACGAACGAAGAACAAGGCTTACGATGAACACAAGAACTACCGCGCCGATGAGGGCAGGGACGATATAGAAATCACTGATTCGTGGTCCCCAGTTCCCTAAAATCAGCGAACCGAGCCAAGCTCCGATAAAACCAGCGATAATGTTACCAATCACGCCGCCTGGAATATCTCGGCCCATAATCAGACCTGCCAACCAACCGATGATACCACCAATAATTAATGACCATAAGAATCCCATGCTTGTCAACTCCTTAATGTTGATTGTTGTTGTTGATTACTATTAACCCATCAGGCCTTGTTTAAACACCTAAGTTATCAATTTACAAAAATTGTTGCCAACTTGCTTAAGCTACCCATTCCACAATGTTACAAGGCTGTTAATCCACTCCAAGATGGATACTTAGGTGTTAGGTCTGCTTTTATTTATACCCCATTTGTTAGGCTTTGATGCACGCAAAAGAAAAGAAGCCATCCACCTTAAATAATATGGCAGATAACTTCTTTAATTATTCATTCGGTTAATTATGGTCAGGAAGATATTGTTCTTTATGGTGAACAAACATCGTTATTCTTGAACGCCCCATCTAAGCATAAGACCCGCATATGTTAACCCGGCCCCGAATCCGAATAGAATAAGACGGTCCCCGAATTTCAGTTTGCCCTGGCGCTGTGCAAGCTGAAGTGAAAGAGGAATCGTCGCACTTGAGGTATTTCCATAATACTCTGCGCTGGTTAAGGTTCTTTCAGCAGAAATGCCTGTCTTCTCACAGATGGAGTCAATCATCTTAAGATTGGCACTGTGAGGCACGAACCAGTCCAATTCCTCTACAGTTGTCCCTGAATCCTGAAGAAGCTTTGAAATCCCCTCAGGTACCGTACGCACAGCCCACTTGTATACCTCGCGCCCATTTTGATAAATTTTACCTTCACCTTCAAGCGGCATACCGCCTATAGCTGTAGCCAGACCAGCACGGTACACGTTCTTGCCGCCTGAGCCTTCACTACCGAGAACAGCCGCGTCAAAGCTTGGATGCTCTGCATCATACTCCACAATAGCTGCCCCTGCCCCATCTCCGAAAAGTATACATGTGCTGCGGTCTTCATAATTGGTAACCTTGGACATGGTCTCTCCTGCGATAACAAGGATTTTCTTGTGAAGCCCGCTTGAAATCAAACCATTGGCCATGTGCAGCCCATAGGCAAACCCGGCACAGGTTGCATTGATATCCACAGCTCCTGCATTTAGGAGGCCGAAATGGTCCTGCACTATGCAGGCCACACTCGGATACGGATAATCCGGGGTGGTGGTGGCTACAATAACCAATTCAATATCTTCCAGAGAACCTTTATAAGAAGCAGCGAGATCCTCGACAGCTTGAATACACATATGGGAAGTGAACTCTTCTTCTGCAGCAATTCTCCGTTCACGAATTCCTGTGCGCTTAACAATCCATTCGTCATTAGTATCGACAAGCTTTTCAAGAGCCTCGTTAGTCAAAATATGCTCAGGTACATAGGAGCCTATGGCGGAAATACGTGCAGCAGATTTCATAATCAGAATCACTCCTTGATTAATTTTGATTTGATTATAACACAAGGTACTAGAACCTGGTACTAAAATTAGCAGAAAACTTGTTAAATTTATCTTAAGTACCGGCTGTCCCAATTTCAAGAAAGGCAAGGCGCGTTATAAGCTGAACTTAAGAATTACTAATAAGCAAAGTGTGAAATATTCAGTAGATTCGAAGCGTTTGCCTTGGTGACCGGACTCCTGTCTTATAAATTGAAATCAAGAAAGCTGGGAGCAACTGCGACCTTAAACAACATTTCACGTTCCCGAGTTATTTATAAATCTAATTGTTCAACTTTAAAATCTAATCGTGATTCAAAACCAGGCGGGTCGAACACGGGTGACCATCGATGTTATAATAAGTTTAAGAAGAAAGGGGAGCTTTTATTTATTATGAAAATTTTAGTATTGGCTGAGAAGCCCTCGGTAGCTCGGGAAATAGCCAGAGTTATGGGGAGCCGCGAAAAGCATAAGAGCCATTTTGAAGGTCCTAAATATATAGTTACCTGGGCGCTTGGACATTTGGTTGGACTTGCCGAGCCCGAGGATTATGATCATAAATTTCAAACCTGGAATCTGGAGGATCTCCCAATTCTCCCGGGTAAAATGAAGCTCAAGGTCCTGCGCGAGACGAATCACCAGTTCAAGGCTGTCCAACAATTGATGAGACGTGCGGATGTGGGCGAGCTAATCATAGCGACGGATGCGGCCCGGGAAGGTGAGCTGCTGGCCAGATGGATCATGGATATGGTGAAGTGGAACAAGCCATTTAAGCGTCTGTGGATTTCGTCGCAGACCGATAAGGCTATTAAAGAGGGCTTCGCCTCATTGAAACCGGGCAGCCAATTCGACCGCCTGTATCAGTCTGCACGCTGCCGGGCAGAAGCGGATTGGATGGTTGGGCTTAATGTAACCCGGGCGCTCACGGTGAAATTTAGTGCCCAGCTCTCTGCGGGCCGGGTTCAGACGCCTACTCTTGGCATGATTATGCATAGGGAGAATGAGATAGTTAACTTCAAATCAGACGCTTATTCGCAGCTGGCCTGTGATTTAGGCGAGTTTGAAGCCTTGTGGCGCGCACCTGGCGGGGATTCCAGAATTTTTGACGATGAGAAGACTGCAGGATTGAAGAGCAAGCTCGAAGGACGCAGAGGACGGATTGCCAAATTGAATAAGAGCGAGAAGGTGATCCCTCACCCGCTGGCTTATGACCTCACCGAGCTGCAGCGTGATGCTAACCGCAGATACGGCTTCTCGGCCAAAATGACCTCCAACGTGCTGCAGAGGCTGTATGAACAGCACAAGCTGGTGACCTACCCGCGTACAGACTCCCGCTATCTTACTTCCGATATGACGAGTACACTCAAAGAACGTCTTGAGAGCATTGCCGTGGGTCCGTATGCTGCTCTGGCACGCCCGTTGCTCCGTAAGCCTCTACCGCTCACCAAGCGGATTGTGGATGACAGCAAAGTGAGCGATCATCACGCCATCATTCCTACGGAAGAAACAGTAATCCTGAATGCTCTGAATTCGGATGAGCGCAAGCTGTATGATTTGATCGTAAGACGATTTATCAGCTTGTTTTATCCGGCTGCCAGATACGACAACGTTAATGTCACGGTTGAAATTGATAAGGAATCGCTTCATGCCAAAGGTACAACGATAAAAGAAAGCGGCTGGCACGCTGTGTATGATGGTGAAGGGTTCGACGAGAATGAATCTGATGATAATGACGCAGATGAGGAGAAGGCGGGACGGACGCTCCCTGAGCTCCATGTTGGGCAGGAGGTTCAGGTTAAACGCGTCATCATTACCAAGGGAAGAACACTTCCACCCAAACGCTACACCGAGGCTGCCCTGCTGTCCCAGATGGAGAAGCACGGCCTTGGCACACCAGCGACCCGCGCGGATATTATCGAGAAGCTGGTCAACTCTGATACAATCGAGCGTCAGGGCAATTCGCTACATCCAACCGGAAAAGGAAAGCAGCTGATCGAGCTTGTCTCTGCGGATCTGCGGACCCCTGATCTTACCGCCAAGTGGGAGAATGAGCTGGAGCGGATTGCAAAAGGGCAGGGGCAGCCGGAACCTTTTCTGAAAGGTATTCGTGAAATGGCCGAACGTCTTGTGCAAGAGGTTAAGAAGAGCGATGCCTCGTATAAGCCACACAATGTATCGAACAGTCATTGCCCGGATTGCGGCACCCGGCTGCTTGAGAAGAAGAGCAAGCGCGGGCTTATGCTGGTATGTCCAAGTGAGGACTGCGGATACAAGCGCTCTGGCGAGAAGCGGCTGTCCAACCGGCGGTGTCCGCAGTGTCATAAGAAGATGGAGATGAAAGAGGGCAAAGCTGGGCTATACGTCCAATGCCTGTCCTGTGGCATCACCGAAACCATGAACAAAGACAGCAAGCATATGAACAAGCGGGAAGCGCAAAAGCTGGTTAAGCAGTATGCCAAACAAGAATCGATAGGTTCCAATCTGGGGGAACTGCTCAAAGCGGCCATGGAGCAAAAACAAGGCAAATAGAACCCGGGCCAAGCTAACTTTTTGCCCGACAATCCCGCATAAAACGGCTCTTCCACAGGAACATTAAGTTCGGAGGTGTTGATCATGCCGCATCACGAGCCAAGAAAGATCAATAATCAAAAGAACAACTCAAGCATCATGGAAGAACCGACACAAGCCAAGCCAAAAAAGCAGAACGAACGCCCACCCAGCCTGAACGGTGTTCCGAAGCTGTAAGATTGGCCAGAAGGTTGTAACCGAAATCCAAGCTGAGTTAAATCGCCATAAGTGTGCTGCAAGTTGTTGGATAAAGCCTTCAATCCCGTTTTGAGCGGATTGGGGGCTTTTGCCTGATTAAGCCAGGGATAATCGGGGGTCAGGCAGAAATGATCTGAAAATGATCCAAGAATAGTTCAAATAAGCCCCAGGTTCTGCAATAAAGGAGAACAGGATGCAAGGTTTGTTATTCCAGCCGGTTTGGAACTATAATAGAAGCAGATTTGATTACCCGCTTGCTCAGAGCAGGATTGGGGGGATGTGGATACATATGAGGTTGGTAATTGGGATATGGTTTATTATCATTAATTTAATTGGTTATTTTGTGATGTCTGAGGATAAGAGGAAAGCTCGCCGAAGGCAGGAAAGGACACCTGAGCGAACCTTGTTCCTGCTGGCACTGATTGGCGGGGCGCTTGGGGTGCTGATCGCCATGTACCGTTGGAGGCATAAGACGAAACATCTCAGCTTTGTTGTGGGAATCCCGGTACTGCTGTTCATCAATGCGGTGCTGTATGTCTATTTTCTAAGGTAGGAATAATAAGCAGCATAAGAATTAGATAGTTTCTTATTACCGCATTTGGGTTTATTATGTACTTATTTAATAATATATATATTTAGAGAGAGGTGCTTGTCATGCTGTTCAACAAAATCCTGGTTGCGTACGATGGATCCAAAGCATCAAATAAAGCGCTGGACAAAGCTGTCGAGCTTGCGAAGCTGTCCCCTGAATCCGAGCTGGCTGTACTACACGTGTATGATTTCCCGCGGTTCTATATTGCTGAAGGGTTCGCACCTGTGCCTGATACGGTTAATATGGAATTCTACGAGCTTGCGGAGAAGACAGCCGACGAGGCGAGGAACCGCCTGGCAGCTGCCGGTGTGAACGGAAAGGTTGAGCTGGCTCAAGGCGCTGCGGCAGAGGTTATTCTTCGTTATGCGGGAGAGCAATCCTGTGACGCCATAGTCATTGGAAGCCGGGGACTCGGCGGCATTCGGGAATTTGTGCTTGGAAGCGTCAGCCACAATGTGGTTCAGCATGCACAGATTCCGGTGCTTGTAGTTAAATAACGTAATGGAGAGAGAATGCTTACGGAGCATTCTCTTTTTTTATGGCAATAAAACGGATTATAAGTTTGTGATTTATTGTAAAATACGAACGTTCAGTTTTTACCTTTTTTTATTGTTCGTGTTTAGGTTGACAGCCCTAGGTCAGATTGCTAAACTAGGAGAGAAGAAAGCGCAAGAAGCGCTGCATAATGCTCTCGTATATCGCCGGGAATAAGGCCCGGAAGTTTCTACCTGAAAACCGTAAATTTTCGGACTACGAGTGACGTGTTGGGAAAGGTCGATGGCATGAACAGACCTTCTTTTGTTTTGTGGGCAGGGTATGTGCTCCAAGCAAAGTGCAGATGTCCCTTATTCATGTCCTCCAGTAGTCCGGTAGCCTGAAAATACTCGTTATTTTCTCAGGTACCGGATTTTTTAATGAAATAAGCAGTCCCGGATGGGAAGGGTATAACTTCTGGGCTGCATAGATAGATTATCCTAATAGAAAGCGGGTTGGAACATGACAGCGCAGGTATCAGTGATTATGGGGAGCAAGTCGGATTGGGAGACGATGTCCCATACATGCGAAGTGTTGAATGAGCTGAATATCCCGTATGAGAAAAGAGTCATCTCGGCGCACCGTACTCCGGATCTGATGTTTGAATTTGCGGAATCCGCTGCACAGCGCGGAATTAAAGTGATTATTGCCGGAGCGGGCGGAGCCGCTCATCTGCCAGGAATGGTAGCGGCCAAGACGGTTCTGCCGGTCATCGGCGTGCCGGTCAAATCCGCAGCCCTAAACGGTCTTGACTCCCTCTTGTCCATTGTGCAAATGCCGGGAGGAATCCCGGTGGCCACGGTGGCGATCGGGAAAGCTGGAGCCACCAATGCGGGCCTTCTCGCCGCGCAAATGCTTGGAGCGTTCGATCCGGCCGTCGCAGCGAGAGTGCAGGAACGCAGGGATCGGATTCAGAAAGAGGTCTTGGAAGGCAGCTTTGATTTGGGAGAGACGAAATGATGACGAAGAACCTGCTGCAGCCGGACAAGGTTATTGCTCCTGGCTCAACCATCGGCATCCTGGGCGGAGGACAGTTGGGACGAATGATTGCTCTGGCTGGGACCAATCTCGGCTACCGTTTTGTTACCTTGGAGCCCACGGAAGACTCCCCTTGCGGACAGATTGCGGATCAAATCACCGCTTCCTATGGGGATAAGTCCGCAGCTAGAGAGCTGGCCTCACGTTCGGATGTCATCACCTATGAATTTGAAAATGTGGATTCCGAGGTTGCCGCTCTGCTTGAGGATTTATCGTATGTGCCGCAAGGAAGCCGGCTTCTGTATACGACCCAGCATCGGCTGCGTGAGAAGAGAGCGATTGAAGCCGCAGGCGTGCCGGTTGCCCCTTACCGGGAGATCGTCAGTCTTCAGGATTTGCAGGCTGCGGTGAAGGAGCTTGGCCTGCCGGCCGTACTTAAGACGGCAACAGGCGGATATGATGGGAAGGGCCAGTGGGTGATCCGCTCTGAAGCGGAGATCGCCGAGGCTTTTGATACATTAATGAAGGCGGGTACAGAGCTGGTTCTTGAGAAGTTTATCCGTTTTGACAAGGAGCTGTCGGTCATTGCAGCCCGCAGTCCACGTGGTGAGATAAGAACGTTCCCGGTGGCAGAGAACATTCATGTGGATAATATCCTGCATGCCTCTATTGTTCCCGCCAGAGTGGACGAGTGTATACAGCAGGAGGCGGAGCGGCTGGCTGCCCGGATTGCGGAATCGCTTGAAGCTGTAGGCCTGCTGGCGGTGGAGCTGTTCCTGACAGGGGACGGTGAGTTATATGTCAATGAGCTTGCTCCAAGGCCTCATAACTCCGGACATTACACGATGGAAGCCTGCAGAACCTCCCAGTTCGAGCAGCACGTCAGAGCGGTATGCAACCTGCCGCTTGGGGATACTTCCCTTATGACCCCGGTGGTGATGGTGAATGTGCTTGGCGAACATATGGATGAGGTTGAGATGAGGCTTATGGACGGGAAATGGACGGACAATAAGGATCAGGAACAGAAGGGCGTGAATCCTGTTTCCGTAGTACCAAAGGTTCATCTGTATGGCAAGAGCGGGGCGGCGGCCAAGCGGAAGATGGGACATATCAATCTCTTATGCGATAATGTAGAAGAGGCTGTGAGTTTTATACAGCAAACCAAAATTTGGAGGAATCAGCAGAAATGATCGAACGTTACAGCAGACCGGAAATGAGAGCGATTTGGACGGAAGAAAATAAATTCAACGCCTGGCTTGAAGTGGAAATTTGTGCAGCTGAGGCATGGGCGGAGCTGGGGGTCATCCCGAAGTCTGATGTGGCTTTGCTTCGTCAGAACGCTTCTTTTGATATTGAACGGATCTATGAAATTGAACAGGAGACCCGCCATGACGTAATCGCGTTCACACGTGCGGTGTCCGAGAGTCTTGGAGCAGAGCGCAAATGGGTGCATTACGGGCTGACTTCTACCGATGTGGTGGATACCGCACTGGGCTACCTGTTAAAACAGGCCAATGAGATTATTGAGAAGGACATTATTAACTTCATTGGGATTTTGAAAGATAAAGCCATTGCTTACAAGGATACTCCAATGATGGGGCGGACGCATGGCGTTCATGCGGAACCGACCACATTCGGTCTGAAGATGGCGCTGTGGTACGAGGAAATGAAGCGGAACCTGGAGCGTTTCCGTCATGCGGCAGCAAATGTGCAGTTCGGCAAAATCTCCGGGGCGGTGGGCACCTATGCCAACATCGACCCGTTCGTGGAGCAGTTCGTATGTGATAAGCTCGGCACCTCTGCCGCGCCGATCTCTACCCAGACGCTGCAGCGCGACCGCCATGCTGAATATATGGCTACACTGGCACTGATCGCGACCTCCCTTGATAAATTCGCCACTGAAATCCGCGCATTGCAGAAGAGCGAATTCCGTGAGGTTGAGGAAGCTTTTGCTAAGGGTCAAAAGGGATCGTCTGCTATGCCGCACAAGCGCAACCCGATCGGCTGTGAGAACATTTCCGGTTTGGCGCGTGTCATCCGCGGGCATATGATCACCGCTTATGAGAACGTGACGCTGTGGCATGAGCGGGATATTTCCCACTCCGGCGCAGAGCGTATCATTCTGCCGGATGCGACCATGCTGATCAACTACATGCTGAACCGCTTGGGCAATATCATTAAGAACTTGACGGTATTCCCGGAAAATATGAAACGCAACATGGCGCGCACCTTCGGGGTTCCGTTCTCCGGCCGTGTCATGACCAAGCTGATTGATAAGGGCTTCAGCCGCGAGCAGGCATATGACACCGTTCAACCGCGTGCGATGCTCGCCTGGGAGACTCAGCGTCAATTCCGTGACATTATTGAAGAGACTCCTGAGATTACCGAGGTGCTGAGCAAGGAAGAGATTGAGGATGCGTTCAATCCAGCTTGGCATTTGAAGCACGTGGATACGATCTTTAAGAAGCTTAGACTTATAGACTAGTTACAGATCAGGGAAGAGGAGGACGGCTATATGTCATCACAGGCTGTGTCCACGGCAGTGGATTACGTCGACGCACCGCTGCTCTATAAAGGGAAGGTCCGCGAACTGTACGATTTAGGGGAGCATTATCTGATCGTCGTGACCGACCGCATTTCCGCGTTCGATTATGTGCTGGAACCGCCGGTTCCTGAAAAGGGAAACGTGCTCAACCGGCTTAGTGCTTACTGGTTCAAGCTTACAACTGATCTGATCGAGAATCATGTGGTGCATACCGATGTGGAGAAGCTGGGAGAGATCATTAAGAATAAAGAGCTGCTGAAGGATCGGATTATGGTTACCCTCAAAGCCGAGCGGATCGACATTGAGTGTGTTGTCCGTGGTTATATTACCGGCGGGGGATGGCGCCAATATGAGCAGAGCGGCACGATCAACGGAATTCAGCTGCCTGAAGGGCTTCGCAAGAATGACAAGCTGCCGGAGCCGATCTTCACCCCGGCGGCCAAGAACGATGTGGGTCACGATGAGGACATCCCGTTCGAGCGGATGCAGGAGCTGGTAGGCCGCGAACTGGCGGACAAGCTGAAGGCCAAGAGCCTAGAGCTTTACGGCTTTGCACGTGACTATTGCGAGGAGCGTGGAATCATCCTGGCAGACTGCAAGCTGGAGTTCGGCTTGATTGATGGGGAGCTAATTCTCATTGATGAGATCTTCACACCGGACGCCTCCCGCTTCTGGGCCAAGGAGAATTATGCCTTGGACATCGAGATCGACAGCATGGACAAGGAGCCGGTCCGCTCTTACCTGGCCGGCACGGACTGGGACAAGAACAGCCAGCCTGATCCTCTCCCACCGCATGTGGTGGAAGAGACCACCCGCCGCTATCTGAACATTTACCGCCGTCTCACGGAGTAATCGGGTAGAAGACAATTGCTGTCGTCAAAAAGACTTTTTTCGTTAGTCTAATAAGATAAAGGGGTGAGGGACTAGCCACGTACAGGGTTGTTAGGGTCTCCAATCGCTGTTATCCTGGATTTCCTTATTGGAATAACCGCCGAATGCGGATGAAATCCAGGGATAAAGGCGAACGCTGACGCTTCTCCGACTCCTAACCTCCCTTCCCGTTCCACCCTCACTTTGTAAGCTATCAATAGACTAACTCAACATGGAGTGCCGATCAGCAATTGGCAGAGAGAAAGGGAGTAATCTAATCGGTTATGTTGAAGAGCTCAACACCCCGTTTAATTAAGTAGGTTGTATGCGGAGTGCATCCAACTGCATCCAACAAGCACACTCCGCTAGCTAATCTAGCTCATTTCTTGGTTTTAGATAGGTGCTCGGCAGGCCGTCCTTATACGAATTCAAGAGGTTTCATTTAAGTTAAGTTGCTAAAGACGAAGCACCACAGTAAAGCGGGTCCCGAAAGGGACGGCAAGCGGCTCATTTATCATTGCAACACAAGAGAACCGAAGCAGCAGTATCCACCAAACTTTCGGGTGTCCAGAGGGCAAAGCCCTTGGGGCCCTCCCTTCCAGGGAGGTTTGGGAGGGTAGGAACAAAGAGGAGTACAGAGGGCGCAGCCCTTTGTCAAAAACACGGGTTTTATCAAATTTTTCGGGTGTCCAGAGGGCAGGCCCTCGGCGATAACCCTTCCGGAGGGAATTTCAAGTGAAAGCAATCGTCTATGTTACTATCAAGCAAAGCGTACTGGATCCACAAGGCGTAGCCGTACAAAACGCGCTGCATTCTGTAGGTTTTCAAGAAGTCGAAAGCCTGCGCATCGGAAAATATATCGAGCTTGAGCTGAACACGGACGACCGTGCTGAAGCGGAGAAGAGAGTGGCAGCAATGTGCGAGAAGCTGCTGGCAAACACTGTTGTCGAAGAATACCGCTTTGAACTGGAGGGCTAACCAACATGAAATTCGCAGTACTGGTATTTCCGGGCTCCAATTGTGATATTGACTGCTACAAGGCGGTTGAAGATACGATTGGCGAACCTGTTGATTATGTATGGCATACAGCAACCGATCTATCGGCATATGATTGCATTCTCATTCCGGGCGGGTTCTCTTACGGGGACTACCTGCGCTGCGGCGCCATTTCCAGATTCGCTCCGGTTATGGCGGAGGTCGCCAAGGCTGCGGAGCAGGGCAAATACGTGCTTGGCATCTGCAATGGCTTCCAAATCCTGACCGAAGCTGGCCTGCTTCCGGGCACTTTGCGCCGGAATATGTCGCTGAAGTTCCTCTGTCATGATGTTGTGCTCCGCGTAGAGAACAACGAGAATCCTTTTACACGTGAGTATGCCAAGGGTGAAGAAATTGTGATTCCGATCGCCCACGGTGAAGGCAATTACTACTGTGATGACGAGACGATGGCCAAGCTGCAGGCGAATAACCAAATTGTATTTACGTACGCAAGCAACCCGAATGGGTCGCTGAACGATATCGCAGGCATTTCTAACGAGCAGGGTAACGTAGTTGGCATGATGCCTCACCCGGAGCGTGCAGTGGATAGTCTGCTGGGATCAGAAGACGGTAAAAGAATGTTTACATCCATTTTGAAGACATGGAGGGATCGACATGACGCAGCAGTTGTCCGCTAAAGAACCGACGGCGGAGCAAATCGCCGAACAGCAAATTTACAAACAGATGGGTGTATCTGACAGCGAATATGAGCTGATCTGCGGTTTCCTCGGCCGTAAACCGAATTATACGGAAATTGGTGTGTTCAGCGTAATGTGGTCCGAGCACTGTGCCTACAAAAACTCCAAACCGCTTCTTCGCCGCTTCCCGGTGACAGGACCCCGAGTCCTAATGGGACCGGGTGAGGGAGCAGGGATTGTCGACATTGGCGACAACCAGGCTGTGGTGTTCAAAATTGAGAGCCATAATCACCCTTCTGCTGTCGAGCCTTATCAGGGCGCGGCAACCGGGGTGGGCGGGATTATCCGCGATATTTTCTCCATGGGTGCAAGACCGGTAGCGGTACTGAATTCCCTGCGGTTCGGGAAGCTGGAGAGCGACCGGGTAAAATATTTGTTCGAGCATGTGGTGTCCGGGATTGCCGGATACGGGAACTGTATCGGAATTCCGACTGTCGGCGGCGAAGTGATGTTTGACGACAGTTATGACGGCAATCCGCTCGTTAACGCAATGTGTGTCGGTCTGATCGACCATGACAAAATCCAACGTGGTGTCGCCAAAGGTGTAGGTAATCCGGTGTTCTACGTAGGTCCTCCAACCGGGCGTGATGGAATTCACGGTGCGACTTTCGCATCCGAGGAATTAACGGAAGAATCTGAAGCGAAGCGTACGGCTGTTCAGGTCGGCGATCCATTCATGGAGAAGCTGGTCATGGAATCGTGTCTGGAGCTGATTGATTCCGGCATTGTGCTGGGAATTCAAGATATGGGCGCAGCAGGTCTAACTTGCTCCAGTGCGGAAATGGCAAGTAAGGCAGGCAATGGCCTGGAGCTGTACCTTGACCAGGTGCCTCAGCGGGAAGAAGGCATGACACCATACGAGATGATGCTTTCGGAATCCCAAGAGCGCATGCTGTTCGTGGTGGAGCCGAAGGATGAGGCCCAGGCGATGGAGATTTTTGAACGATGGGGCGTAATCTGTGCCAAGGTCGGCAAGGTGACAGACGACGGACGTCTGAAGCTGTTCCATCATGGTGAAGTGGTTGGAGATATGCCGGTAACTGCGCTTGTTGACGAGTGCCCAATTTACAACAAACCGTCTGCAGTCCCTGCTTACTATGAAGAGAATGCCAACGTGGATACCCTGCGTTACCCTGAAGTTACGGATCTTGGCGGAGCGCTTGAGACGGTTCTGGCTTCCCCAACTGTAGCCAGCAAAGCATGGATCTACGAGCAATATGATTATATGGTGCGCACGAGCACTGCCGTACGTCCGGGGTCGGATGCTGCTGTAGTGACCATTCGCGGAACCCGTAAGGGTCTGGCCATGACAACGGATTGCAACGGACGTTTCGTCTACCTTGACCCTGAAGTTGGGGGCCGCATTGCGGTGAGTGAAGCAGCGCGCAATATTGTATGCTCCGGTGCTGAACCGCTGGCCATTACGGATAACTTGAACTTTGGAAGTCCGGAGAAGCCGGATATTTTCTGGCAAATGGAAAAAGCCGTTGACGGCATGGCTGAAGCCTGCCGGGTGCTGGACGCACCGGTTATTGGCGGTAATGTCAGCTTGTACAACGAGAATGCCAAAGGCGCCATCTACCCGACTCCAGTTGTCGGTATGGTAGGTCTTGTACATGATGTAGACCACATCACAACACAAGGCTTTAAGCAAGAAGGAGATGTGATCTTCCTTCTGGGAGAGACCAAGGCAGAGCTTGGCGGCAGTGAATTCCAAAGTGCTGTTCATGGCGTAACGGAAGGCCGTCCGCCAGAGCTTGATTTGAACGTGGAGCGCAGATTGCTGGATACGGTGCTTGCGGCAATCCAACTGGGACTTGTCCAGTCTGCACATGATTTGTCCGAGGGCGGTCTGGCCGTGGCTCTTGCAGAATCCTGCATCAGCGGCGGCGGACTAGGTGCCAAGGTTAACCTCGATACTAACCTTCGTCCTGATGTGGCCTTGTTCAGTGAATCGCAATCGCGCATTCTGCTGACGGCTGCACCTGAGAAGGCAGCTGAGCTTGAGAAATTCATTTCGGAACGCAGTGTTCCGGTTGCAGTGATCGGCCGTGTGGAAGGAACAAGTCTTGTAATTGACATCAACCGCGCTTCGGCCTTGAACAAACCGGTGGAGGGCTTGAAGCAGGTCTGGGAGGAAGCTATTCCATGTCTGATGAAGTAATACCGCAAGGGTTATGGACAGGAGACTATTTCAACGAGGGCTCTGGACGGGATGGAGTTTTTGACAAGTTAAAAGAGGAGTGCGGCGTCTTTGGCGTGTTCGGTCACCCGGATGCTGCAAGTCTCTCTTATTACGGGCTTCACGCGCTTCAGCACCGCGGGGAAGAGAGTGCCGGACTCTGTGTCACAGACGGTGGCGACTTCAATTACCACCGCGGCATGGGCCTGGTGAAGGAAGTGTTCGACAAGGACCGTCTAGCTTCGCTTATCGGTGACCGATCGATCGGCCATGTCCGCTATTCCACCAGTGGGGACAGCAAGCTGACGAACGCCCAGCCGCTCGTATTCAAATACCGCGATGGGGACCTCGCGGTGGCGACAAACGGTAATATCGTCAACGCGCCGAAGATCCGCCGAGAATTAGAGAGAAGCGGCTCGATCTTTCAGACAACGAGTGATACCGAGGTCATTGCGCATCTGATTGCGCGGTCACCGAAGGATTTTGTGGAAGCGGCCAAAGATGCCCTTCAGCAAATCGTCGGGGGATACGCCTTCCTGTTGATGACAAATGACAAACTTCTCGTTGCATCCGACCCGAACGGCCTGCGGCCCATCTCAATGGCCCGGCTTGGGGACGCTTATCTGTTCTCATCTGAGACTTGTGCATTCGAGACGATCGGCGCGGAAATTATTCGCGACATTGAGCCTGGTGAGCTGCTGATCTTGGACAAAGACGGTCTCCATGAGGACCGGTTTGCCGAGCCGCAGCGCAAGGCGCTGTGTGCGATGGAATATATTTATTTTGCAAGACCGGATAGTGATCTGAATGGCTCCAATCTGCACTCCTCCCGCAAAAGAATGGGGCGCCGGATGGCCCAAGAGTCATTCGTGGATGCGGATGTAGTCACGGGTGTTCCAGACTCTAGCATCTCTGCTGCGATCGGTTACGCGGAGCAGACCGGGATTCCGTACGAGCTTGGTCTTATTAAAAATAAGTACACAGGACGCACGTTCATCCAGCCGAGCCAGGAGCTGCGCGAGCAGGGAGTGAAGATGAAGCTGAGTGCCGTGCGCCGTGTTGTTGAGGGCATGCGCGTTGTGATGATCGACGACTCCATTGTGCGGGGCACGACCTCCCGCCGGATTGTGAACCTGCTTCGCGAAGCAGGTGCGGTCGAGGTACACGTGCGGATCACATCTCCGCCATTCAAGAATCCGTGCTTCTATGGCATTGATACGCCGGACAGCCGAGAACTGATTGCTTCCTCGAAGTCGATCGAAGAGATCCGTCAGGAGATCAACGCGGACTCGCTGGAGTTCATCAGTCCGGAAGGCTTGATTGAAGCGGTTGCTGGCAACAACGTGAACGATTATAAAGGCGGGCTTTGTATGGCCTGCTTCGATAACGATTACCCAACCCGTACGGATTTCAACGGGGAAGAGCAGTTCGGTTGCAGCTGTTAGGGAGCTGTTGGGTGGATAATCTTTAGGTTATCCTCCCTGAACACCCCAACGAAGCGGACGGAATCGTCCTGAAGCAGCGAAGCGTTCGCCTAAAAGCTTTCTGAAAGAAAGCTGCTTCGAAAGCATATGCTTCTCCGGATTTCTACCGTGATAAGCGATTCAAACCAAGAAATTTGGGGGCAACAGCGATCGTAAGGATGATCCGTTGGCGGAGCGGCGTGTCTAGACCTGGAAAGCTAACCGTGATCCGTTCGCGGAGCGGGCTTTAGATTTGATGGGTTAAGTTATTGCCCGTCTGTAGAGTGAGCTAATCTGGGAGTTAAGTCAAAATCTTTTGGCTAAGCATCAGGCTAAAGAGGATGCTGTCTCATCTCCATGAACAACCCAGCGGAGCGAACGGAATCGTCCTGAAGAAGCGAAGCGCTCGCCTTTGCCCTCGGATTTCTACCGTAATAACGGTTCAAATCAAGGAATCTGAGGGCAACAGCGATCGTAAGGATGATCCGTTGGCGGAGCGGGCTTTTAATCTACTATTTCCCATTGAATACTTCACCATCTTAACCATTAACACCAACAGCATGAATTATACAGCAGGTGGTTCTATTCAGAACCTCAATTAAACCATAAGGAGCGTGTCCTTACGTGTCTGAAGCATACAAAAGCGCCGGGGTCGATATCGCGGCAGGCAATGAAGCAGTGGAACGGATGAAGAAACACGTCAAGCGGACCTTCCGTCCTGAAGTGATGACGGATCTTGGAGGGTTCGGGGCCTTGTTCGGCCTGAACAAGGATAAATACGAGGAGCCGGTGCTCGTATCCGGCACCGATGGAGTCGGTACGAAGCTGAAGCTGGCGTTTGCCATGGACAAGCATGATACCATCGGGATCGATGCCGTGGCGATGTGCGTGAACGATATTATTGTTCAGGGCGCGGAGCCGCTCTTTTTCCTCGATTATCTGGCATGTGACAAAGTCATCCCTGCGAAGATTGAAGCGATTGTAGCCGGTATTGCTGAAGGCTGCGCACAGTCGGGATGCGCCTTGATCGGCGGCGAGACAGCGGAAATGCCAGGCATGTACAGTGAAGGCGAGTATGACATTGCCGGGTTCACCGTGGGTGTGGTCGATAAGAGCAGGATTATTAACGGAAGAACAATTAAGGCAGGAGATACGGTCATCGGACTGGCGTCCAGCGGAGTTCACAGCAATGGCTTTTCCCTGGTCCGCAAAGTGCTGTTGGAGCAGTCGGGATACAGCCTTCAAGACAAGCTGGATGAGCTGAACGGTGCGATGCTTGGGAATGTGCTGCTGGAACCAACCAAGCTGTACGTCAAACCTGTGCTTCAGCTGATTGAGCAGGTGGAAGTTAAAGGTATGGCTCATATCACCGGCGGTGGGTTCATTGAGAATATCCCACGGATGCTGCCGGAGGGCGTGAATGTCGATATCGAATTCGGTTCTTGGCCGGTTCTGCCCATTTTTAGCTTGCTTCAAGAAAAGGGTGGAGTAAACAACCGCGACATGTTCACCACGTTTAATATGGGAATTGGGCTTGTGATGATCGTCTCAGCAGATCAGGCGGATCAGGCTGTACAAGTATTGAAGGAACAAGGGGAAACTCCTTATATCATCGGAAAAGTTACCGAAGGTGAGAAAATCGTCACGTTTACAGGGGCTGAAGTGTAATGGGTTCTTACCGGATCGCGGTATTTGCTTCAGGCCAGGGTACGAATTTTCAAGCCTTGGTGGATGCGGCAGAGCGGGGGCAGCTGGGCGGCGCGGAAATTGCGCTGCTCGTCTGTGACAAGCCACAGGCTCCGGTGGTTGGACGGGCCGAGAAAGCAGGGGTGGAACAATTTCTGTTCCAGCCAAAGAGCTATGCCAGCCGGGAAGATTACGAAAGGGAGATTGCTGCCGAGCTTGAGAAGCGCGGGATTGATCTAATCGTACTTGCCGGCTATATGCGTCTGATTACTTCAGTACTTGTCGAACCTTATGCGGGTCGGATGATTAATATTCACCCTTCTCTGCTCCCCTCTTTTCCCGGTGTGAACGCTATAGGACAAGCTTATGATTATGGCGTGAAGGTGACCGGAGCAACCGTGCATTTTGTGGATGGCGGTATGGATACCGGGCCAATCATTGCTCAGCGAACCGTAGAGATTTACGAAGGGGAAAGCATTCAGTCTGTCGAAGACCGTATTCATACCGTGGAGAAGGAAGTCTATCCCCAGGTGGTCACTTGGCTGGCTCAAGGCCGTGTAAGGCTCGAGGGACGTAAGGTGATCGTAGAGAACTAAAGTCCCGCAGGCAGCTTGCCGGATGATTCAGGGGATTGATAAGGATCTTTGACGTCTTTGTATAATTGGCGGGAATGGTGAAACCTTGATGAGGCTTGGAATCGACGCTTTGTTCAGTTTCGATATTTCCCGAGAAATATTGCCGTATATTGGAAGAGTGTGGCCTTGCTGCTGGCGGGTTCAGACATGCTGTAGAACCTTGATGCAGAAGATGATTTAAGACAAAACATGCTGTCAAATCAAAGGAGGAGCCAATCGTGAGTATCAAAAGAGCACTGGTCAGCGTATCGGATAAAACAGGTATCGTGGAGTTCTGCCGTGAGCTGTCGCAATTGGGAGTGGAGATTATTTCGACTGGAGGAACCAAGAATCTTCTCGCAAAGGAAGGGGTTCCTGTCATTGGAATTTCAGACGTAACCGGATTCCCGGAAATACTGGATGGACGCGTAAAAACTCTTCACCCTGCTGTACACAGCGGCCTTCTGGCTGTCCGTGACAGCGATGAGCACCAGGCTCAAATGAAGGAGCTCGGACTGGATTATATCGATCTGGTGGTCGTTAACCTGTATCCTTTCCAAGAGACGATTGCCAAGCCGGATGTAGCGTATGAAGATGCCATCGAAAATATTGATATCGGTGGGCCTACGATGCTTCGTTCTGCTGCGAAGAATCATGCTTTTGTCAGCGTTGTTGTGGATTCCTCGGACTATGCTCAGGTGTTGGACGAGATTCGCGCTCAAGGTGACACGACTCTCGAAACCCGCAAGCGTCTTGCCGCCAAAGTGTTCCGCCATACGGCAGCTTACGATGCGCTGATCTCTGACTATTTGTCGAACGTGACAGGAGATCCGCTTCCTGAGCGTTTTACTGTGACTTATGAGAAAATTCAGGACCTCCGTTATGGGGAGAACCCTCACCAGAAGGCCGCATTCTACCGCAAGCCGCTGGCTTCGGAGGATACGATCACAACGGCTGAACAGCTGCATGGCAAGGAGCTTTCCTACAACAATATTAATGATGCGAATGCAGCCTTGCAGATCGTGAAGGAATTTGATGAGCCTGCAGTTGCGGCGGTCAAACATATGAACCCATGCGGCGTGGGAGTTGGCCGCAGTGTGCTGGAGGCCTTCCAAAAGGCGCACGCGTCCGATCCTACGTCAATCTTCGGCGGCATTGTAGCGGCCAACCGGATGATTGATGAGGACACGGCGGTTCTGCTCAGCGAGATCTTCCTTGAAATCATCTTGGCTCCAGGCTTCACGAAAGAAGCGCTGGAGGTGCTGACGAAGAAGAAAAACATTCGTCTTCTCAAGGTCGGAGAATTGAAATCAGGACAAAGCAGAAAGAGCCAGTTCATCGTCACTTCCATTGATGGCGGTATGGTTGTGCAGGAGAGCGATGTTCATTCCCTCGATGCCTCCGATCTGAAGGTGGTAACGGATCGCGAACCGACAGAAGATGAGCTGAAGCAGCTCCTGTTTGGTTGGAAGATCGTGAAACATGTGAAGTCCAATGCGATTCTGCTCGCCAAGGATAGTATGACCGTAGGTGTCGGAGCAGGTCAAATGAACCGTGTCGGTGCGGCGAAGATTGCTATTGAACAAGCCGGAGAGAAGGCCAAAGGCAGCGTACTGGCCTCGGATGCTTTCTTCCCGATGGGAGATACCGTCGAAGAAGCAGCGAAAGCGGGAATCACGGCGATCATTCAGCCAGGGGGTTCGGTGAGAGACGAGGAATCGATCAAAGCTGCGAATGAACATGGCATCGCCATGGTGTTCACAGGGGTTCGTCACTTTAAACACTAGGGGCTGTGAGAGCCAAGCCTAGGCAATAGACCGGAAATTACGGCTAGCTTTTAAATGGATTGCTGGGCCCAGGGTTGAGCAAGTGAAGATTTGTTATTTAAAATGAACTTTAAAGATTAACCGATCTCAGCGGAGAGGCCGAGTGATTCTGAAGAAGCAGAGCGTCCACCTTTGTTTCCGAAATGCCCCAATGGATATCTAGTTCAAGCATTTCGGGGACAACAGCGGCCTTAAAGAACATTCGGCATCGCAGCGCCTCCAAAAGGGTAACCTTCATAAGTTCGTTTTATATAGATGGCCTGATAGTCTGATACTTGGTTAATTCAAGGAAGAATTGTATGGGACGGTCATGATAATAACCAACCGCAGCTCTGCTGTCGGATAGGGGGATTTTTGGTATGGATATTTTGGTAATTGGCGGGGGCGGGCGTGAACATGCGATCTGCTGGGCGCTTGCGAAGAGTCCTAAAGCCGGAACCATATACTGCGCTCCAGGCAATGCCGGGAGCGGCGAAGTGGCGGAATTAGTGCCTATTCAGGTAGGCGAATTTGACCGCCTGACGGCTTTTGCCAAGGAGAAGCAGGTAGGGCTCGTTGTCATTGGACCGGATGACCCGCTTGCGGATGGGATCGTAGATGCTTTTGAACAGGAGAACATTCCTGTCTTCGGACCACGCAAAAATGCGGCTCATATCGAAGGCAGCAAAACATTCATGAAAGACCTGCTGCACAAATACAACATTCCGACGGCCGCATATGAGAAATTCGACAATTATGAAGCTGCGCTGGAGTACCTGCGCAGCCAGCCTGTGCCGATCGTGATCAAGGCAGACGGACTTGCAGCAGGGAAGGGTGTTACAGTAGCGTTTACCCGGGAAGAGGCGGAGAAGGCACTGTCAGATATTATGGTAAGTCAAGTTTTTGGATCAGCAGGAAGCCAGGTCGTGATCGAGGAGTTCATGAGCGGTCAGGAGATGTCGATTCTCAGTTTTGTCGATGGAGAGACGGTGCGGCCGATGTCGGCAGCGCAGGATCATAAACAGGTGTTTGACGGGGACAAGGGCCCGAACACCGGTGGAATGGGGACTTACTCTCCGCTGCCGCACATTCCGGATTCGATCATTGAAGAGGCAGTGGAGACGATTATTAAGCCTACCGCCAAGGCGATGGTAGCTGAGGGTCGGCCGTTCCGAGGCGTCTTGTTCGCGGGTCTAATGATTACACCGGACGGGAAACCGAAGACGATTGAATTCAACGCCAGATTCGGAGACCCGGAGACCCAGGTCGTGCTTCCGAGGCTGAAGAGTGATCTGCTTGAAATTTTCCTTGCTGCGGTCAACGGCACCCTGGATCAGGTGGAGATTGAATGGAGTGAGGAGGCTGCCGTCTGTGTGGTCCTTGCTTCTCCAGGATATCCAGCCTCCTATCCGAAGGGGCTTGAGATCAGCGGCCTGGATCAGGTGCAGGAAGCGCTGGTGTTCCACGCAGGAACTGCCAGAAATGCGGACGGCGGCTGGGCCACCAATGGAGGCCGAGTGCTTGGCGTGGTGGGGCTTGGACGCGACATCGCGGAGGCCAGAAGCAAAGCCTACGCAGAGGCTGAGCGGATCACATTTGAGGGCAAGCACTTCCGTACGGATATTGCCGCGAAGGCGCTGAAGTAGCCGATTTTTATAGGGGAAACAGAACGGATAACAGACTAGAGATAGCACTAAAAGCGAGGACTTCATCACAGAGGATCGGGGTCTTCACAGGAATGATTATTAATCAGGTTAAAAGGAATAAACAAATAAAGCCTAATTAATAAGAGAGGCTCTCCCTGAACGTGCGGGGGGAGCCTTTTGCAGTTCATTGAGCTGGGGGCTATTTGGCTCTATTTTTCAAGAGTTATTAGTAAAGCATAAACAACCGTTTAATATTATTATGGCATTGCTATTAGTGTTTAGCGCTATCTCGATTATTTTACATTAAACAAAATCTACAAAAAGGCCGATATATAAATTGTATTTATTTAGTACAATATATTACAAAATAGGAGGCTGAAAGTGGAATGAGAATATCTACCCCCGGGCCGCACCCGACACCTGGGTTGAACGACCATGGTCGTTCGCAGCGCAGCACGATTACCATGGGACAGCGGCTAAACTCAAATATGAAGAATTCGGACAAAGAGCAAGTGAAGCTGATTGACAAATTGAATGAGCAGAAGCAGGCCCTAATTGAACGACGTACCAATTATATGAGTAATGCGGTCAAAAATGGGGTCAATCCAAAGGTCATTAAGGCAGAAACTGACTCGATAGACGAGCAGATCAAGGAACTGGAACAGAAAATAGCAGAGCAATCTCTTGAGCAGCAGCGTAAAGCACTCGGTATGGATGAAGACAAGAAAAAGAAGGAAGCCGAGAAAGCTCCAACAACTGAGGATCCTGACAAGCAGACCCCTGAGGAGCAGAAGAAGGCCTACACGACGTACGTGATGAACAGCATCGTGTCTGCCAAAAATGATTTGAAAAAATTCGAACCTGTTCAGACAGCACAAAACATCCTGCGGACAGAGGCAAAGTCTTGGGAGCACAATGACCCGGCGAAGTCGGCAAGTCTGTTGAAAAAAGCCGCAAATCTGGATGGAAAATTGGGCGATATAGCTAATAAAGCCAAGGAGCAGGTGACAGAGAGCACCCAAGCAACAGGGAAGGCCCAAGCGATTACAGAGAACACCCAAGTGGCAGAGAATACTCAAGTGACACAGGGGACCCAAGCTGCAGTGCAGCAGGTGAATTCAAAGGAATCTCCTTCTGAATTGAAGAACAGCGACAAGCAGGACCCAGCTGCCAAGGACAAGGAAGACCGCTCAGCTGTTGGACCTACTGTGGAAGTCAAAAGGCAGTCAGCCCCTCCAGGCAGCCATATCGATAAAATAGTTTAGCATCTTAGATTACATAACAGCACCCTTTAATAATGTATCTCATAAATAACGTAGCGTAGTAATACTTTAGAGTATCTTACGTCCTTCAAAGTATACCAAAGAGACTCCCCTAATTGGCGGGGAGTCTCTTTGAGTTTTATAGATTTGATCGGCAATCAACCCGGAACCCGGTTAAATTATCGTACTTCGTCTAGCAATCGGTAAGCTTCCTCCTTCGTCTTCACGGCAAGCAGCGCCTCTCTGAAAGGATCGTCCATCAGTTTGCGGGAGAGCATCTGAAGCACTTTCAGGTGGGCATTTCCCTTACTGCTGCGTGGTACGGCAATCATAAAGACCAGCTTGGCCTCGCTGCCGTCCAGACTACTCCAGTCGACCCCGTCCTGCTTAATGCCAAATACTACACTTGGCTTCAAGACTGCGTCCGATTTACCGTGAGGAATAGCGATATTCATACCGATGCCTGTTGAGCTTTCTTCTTCGCGGGCCAGAATGGCCTTTTTAAAATCATCGGGAGAGCTTACTGCTCCGGTTCTATCCAATGCCCCGATCATTTCATCAATCACTTCATCCCGAGAAGCTCCCTCAAGATCCAGGTTAATCAGATCCAGGTTCATGATATCTGTCAGTTTCTCAATCTGAACAGCTTGCGCTTCATCTCCGGTCTGTTCTTGATCTGAGGCCGATACAGTTGTGGCTGTAGGGGAACCAGGAGCAGGAGCTGTAGGAACTGTCGGATTCGCTGAAGCTGTAGCTGAAGCTGTAGGAGCTGGAGCTACAGGAGTCCCCACAGCAGACGCCGCAGGATGATTAAGCTCGGCTCCTTCGGCAGTAACCGGACCAGCCATTTCGATGTCTTTCTTCAGCAGACTGATCAAGATTACCGAGACCGCTGAACCGACAATAACAGCAATGAAGAACATGACTACGTTATCTACTGCACCAAGCAGGGCAACAATCGGTCCCCCATGGGCTACGCGGTCTCCGACATGCCCAAGCATTGCGATGACGGAGCCTGCCATCGATCCTACCATGATACTTGGAATAACCCGGAGCGGATCTTGGGCTGCAAAAGGAATTGCCCCTTCGGTAATTCCGAACAGCCCCATCGTAAAGGCCGCTTTGCCAGCCTCCCGCTCGGCAGGTTCGAATTTGCGCTTATTCAGCATAGCCGCAAGGCCCATACTGATAGGCGGAATACAAATGGCCGCCGCAATGGGACCCATAATTTCGTAGTTGCCTTCTCCAATCATGGCTGAACCGAACAGGAAGGCAACCTTGTTCACGGGCCCGCCCATATCGAAAGAGATCATAGCTCCGAGAATCAGGGCGAGCAGAACTGAACTGGTTCCCTGCATGCCCGCAAGCCATGCTGTTAAAGCCTCAAACAGCTGGGCGATTGGTGCCCCAATAAGGAAGATGAAGATTAAGCTTACAATCAAGGAAGCTAATATCGGGATAATGATGATAGGCATAATAGGCTGAAGGGCTTTTGGAATCTTAAGCTTTTTGATCCCGAGCGCAACATAGCCTGCCAGGAATCCAGCGATAATCCCGCCAATAAAACCAGCTCCCGCCTCACTTCCATAGAAGCTGCCGTTCGCTGCGATAAATCCGCCGACCATACCGGGAGCCAGACCCGGTCTGTCCGCAATACTCATGGCGATGAAACCGGCCAGGATCGGTACCATGAAGGTAAATGCGGCCGATCCGACATTCTGGATCGTCTTCCAGAACGAGCCGTCGGGAATCACAAGCCCGCCCGGCGTCTTATGTCCGCCCAGAGTCAGGGCAATTGCAATAAGAAGACCTCCGATTACGATAAACGGCACCATATAACCTACTCCGTTCATCAAATGGCGGTACACCGGATTCTGCCGAGATTTCTTCTCCTGTTTGATATCCTCAGCCGATCTCAACTGTGCCCGATAGACGGGGACGTCTCCACTAATCACACGCTGGATGAGCTCCTCTGGATGACGAATGCCTTCTTGCACGCCAACCTCAAGCAATTTTTTGCCGATGAACCGGTCCTTCAGAACCTTTTTATCTGCTGCGATAATAATTCCGTCCGCTTCATGGATTTCCTGCTCGGTTAGCTGGTTCTCTACCCCGATGGACCCTTGGGTTTCGACCTTCATCTCAATGCCAAGCTTAGCCGCCGCCCGCTGAAGATTCTCAGCAGCCATATACGTATGTGCAATTCCGTTAGGACACGAGGTAATCGCTAATATTTTCATGGCCATTCTCCTTTTAACTTAATTGTTTCCGCTTACATAATTAAGTATAAACACCAGATAGGCCGTTATCAGACTAATCTTTTACCGGAACTTCCGGAAAAAATCATTTTTTTTGCCTGCACAAAAAAGCAGGACCCTCGGGTCCCGCCTTCTCATCAGCTACTATTATCCGGTTAAAATTCACCTTTCAGCTTGCTAAGGAAGCTCATCACATGGGTCTCTTGAGATAATGTCCCTACATAGGCTGGCCGTTCACTGATCAGGGATAGCTCCCTGAACAGCTGCCTCACTTCTTCCCGTTCATCATTCTGTACCGCAAGCATGAAGACAAGCTGCACCTTCTCAGTTCCCCATATGAGGGGCTGCTTCAACGTGGCAATCGCAATGGCCGATTCCCGGATCAGCTCAGGACTGCCATGGGGAATGGCAACCCCTCCCCCGATGGTTGTAGAGGACAACTTTTCTCTGGCAAGTGCGCTCTGCGAATACCCAGGTTCCACATATCCCTTGTCGGTCAGCACCTGAGCCAGCTTGGCAATCAGTTGTTCAGGTTGTTCAGCATCCTGCTGGAGAAAGACCAGGAATGGCGTTGTGTACTTCAGGAAGGCAGATTCCTCTCTGTGACCCGGTTCATCCAGCTGCCGAATCTTCTGCTCCAGCTTTCGTTCATCCCTGGCTTCCAGAAGGGGAGAGACCAGGATGTGTGGAAGCTGCAGATTTGGAAGATCAACTGTGGAAATGACCAAGTCCACCTTGTGATCCGCCAGATAGCTATGGACTTCCGCTTTAGCCATGGAGGCTTCCACCTGTACGGACGGAAATTTACGTTCGATCTTTGATCTAAGCAGTTGGGACATGCCAATGCCCATGTGGCATACAATGATGACTTTTTTGGGATCGGGTACGCCTTGATGCAGCCGTTCAACCGAGGCTTGAAAGTGCAGGGTCAGATAGGCTGCTTCCTCCTCAGGTATGGAGACTTGCAGCAAATCGTGCAGATCCCCCAGGGCCACGATGGTCCGGTCAAACATATAAGGATACATCTTTTTAATCTCGGCCAGCATAGGATTGGACACGGGAAGCCCGTAGCGAAGACGGTTCAGGGTTGCGTATAAATGTACCTTTAAGCCATGAATCAGCACCTCGTCCTGGGAGAACTGAATCCGGTTCAGCTCTGACATTCTCTGGATCAGCAGGGCCACCAGATTGGACAGGTGGGGATCCCGATCCACCAGCTTACGTTCCAGGCCCTCACCCTTCTCCTCACGATAGTGGAATTTTCCGCCTAGCAGGTGCAGGGCCAGATAAGCAGCTTCCTCCCTTGGAAAAGGAACGGCAAATACCGGCTTCAGCGCCTCCAAAAACTCCTCTGCCCAAGCAAACTCCGCTTTTTCCTCTAATGTGTCAATTTCTAAGTCTGGAAGAGAGATGGGTTGTTTAAGCTTGGTTCTCTTGATCATCAACAGAATATGCAGGATCAGGCTTTCAAAGGTTTCATCTGTAAATGGAAGCGAATGCTGCTTCTGAAGTGCCCTTAATTCATGATAGACCGCAGATACCTCGTGCGGCTCGAACTGCTTCCTGAGCATCTGCCCTGTGAGCTCGGGACTGTCGATCAATTGATCAAGGCGTGCAAGAGCGGTCCGTTTGCTTTTCTCAGAGCCTTCAACCCCAAGGCCAACCCTTTGCTTGGAGATCAAAGTTAGATCAAAGCGCCGCAGCCACTCCCTGATTTGATCCAGATCCTTGCGGATAACGGCTTTGTTCACATAGTATTCTGAGGCTAGATCCTGAATGGCCACAGGCTTCGCGTTCATCAGCAGCCGGTAAGCCAGATGCAGGATTCTTTCTTCGTCGGACTTGTGATCGGTCAAGATCTCCCCGGCGTACAGACGGTCTATAAGATCGGCGCGGTCAGCTTCCTCGACCTCCAGATAAATGCCCAGACCTGGTTTCCGGATCAGACTGGCCCCCGAGTTTCTGTCCAAAAATTCCTCTATGATGTTCAGGTCGCTTCGGATGGTCTTCTCAGAACATCCTATCTCATCCGCAAAATCCTGAACCAGCCACAGCCTGTTCTCTTCGGTTAAGAGCATGCGCAAAATTTCTCTTTGCCTATTATTCATCCGGGTTCCCCTGTTATTCTAGTGTGATGGAGAGTCCGCCCTGACAGGGCGGTATAATCTACTTGTATAATAGCCCAAGCGGCTGTATTAATCCATTGACCTTAAATTTCCAATTGCCTGAACTGCAGATAATTTGACCATCCCCTGTAACAGGGCTTGAACAAAAGCCGAGATAAGTGTATTTTAGACTTCAAATGTATGTACAGGCTCGGCGTTAGCGCCTTGAAGTCCTATATCTGTAAACAGAAGTGAGGAGAGAGAAATGGCACAAGGGGAGAACCCTGCTGTAGGGATGGAAGACATTGTACGGGCACATCATGTGCTAAGGGAAGTGGTGACCCGCACACCGCTCCAACTGGATCAGACGCTGTCTGCGAGGTATGACTGCCAGGTATATCTGAAAAGAGAGGACCTCCAGGTTGTCCGCTCCTTCAAAATCAGGGGCTCCTATAACCTGATCCGCAACCTGACTGAAGAACAGCGGGAGAAGGGCATTGTGTGCGCCAGCGCAGGCAATCACGCTCAAGGCTTCGCTTTGTCCTGCCACACGCTCGGGATACGCGGGCATATCTATATGCCAAGCACCACACCGAATCAGAAGGTGAAGCAGGTCAAGCGGTTTGGCGGAGCCGATGTTGAGGTGATTCTCACCGGAGATACGTATGACGACGCTTATGCGGAGGCGATCAAAGCGTGCCGCGATCACGGCATGACGTTCGTGCATCCGTTTGATGATCCGATGATCATTGCCGGGAACGGGACTATCGGTATGGAGATCATGGAGAATTTGAGCACTCCGGCTGATTATGTCTTTGTGACTATTGGTGGGGGTGGGCTGGCTGCCGGGATCGGTTCTTACTTGAAAATGGTCAGCCCCAACACCAAAGTTGTCGGAGTGGAGCCGCTGGGGGCAGCTTCCATGAGCGAAGCGCTTAAGGAGAAGCAGGTGGTTACTCTGGAATCGATCGACAAATTTGTCGATGGAGCGGCCGTGAAACGTGTGGGGGATTTGACCTATGAGATTTGCGCCAATGTACTTGATGATGTCGTGACCGTTCCGGAAGGCAAGGCCTGTACTTCGATCCTGGAGCTCTATAACGACAACGCTATTGTCGTAGAGCCTGCGGGATCACTGCCTGTGGCCGCACTCGACCTGTACCGCGAGGAAATCAAGGGCAAGACGGTGGTGTGTGTAATCAGCGGGGGCAATAATGATATCGACCGGATGCAGGAGATTAAGGAACGCTCGCTAATTTACGAGGGATTGAAGCATTATTTCCTGATTAACTTCCCTCAGCGCGCCGGAGCTTTAAGGGAATTCCTACAGGATGTACTGGGGCCGAATGACGATATTGCCCGCTTCGAGTATACGAAGAAGCATAACAAAGAGAATGGGCCGGCATTGATCGGTATTGAGCTGACATATCAAGAGGACTATGTGCCGCTTATTGAGCGCATGAGAGCCAAGGGGATTGCCTTCACGGAACTCAACCGTGATTTGAATTTGTTTAATCTGTTAATTTAGGATGACCGCCTGGAACCGAATGACGGGATAAGTAGTGGAAGCTAAGATGTAGTAAAAGTAAATGTAAAAGTAGGAGTTAAAAGCAAGGAGAAGAGTAAGAGTAAGAGTAAGAGCCTGCCGTTAAGGGGTCAGTCCCATTTAACAGCAGGCTCTATTCATTGCGTCGTAAAGCTAAGCGCCCGGTCTGTGATATGGACGAGTGTGGACACAGAACCAAGCCGACATATAGAGGTCACAAAGCACACCACAGACCACAAGTAACAGACAGTATGAAAAGTACATTATGTCACCACAGAAGCGTACTACAGCATCAATAGTACTCATGTCATCACAAGCACACTACAGCATTAGAAGTACGTCATGTCACCACAAGCACACTACAGCATCAAAAGCACATCATATCAGCGCAAGTCACATCATGTTATTACAAATATCGCAGCGTCAAAACATTACAGACGATTCACAATTCACAAGCAAGATCACAGATTACAAGCACCTCACAGCATGATAGAACATCATCGCAATCCATCACATTATAAGGGCATCACACAAGCTAATCACAAGCAAACTAGCAACAAGTAAGCATTTCCGAAAGGTCTTTCTATGCCTCACCCGATGCTTGTCTTGGGCGTCCCGGCTTGCGCAGGAAGAAGAAACGCTGTCCGAGAAGGCCTACGATGAAGATGATCAGGCTGTCCCAAGGCGATACGACAAAAGCCGGCAGGAAGATGACGAGCAGAACCCCAACGACCACAATGCCGCCCATGATGCCGATGTAAATGCCCATCTCTCTCGGGGTGAGTTTGGTGTGCTCGGCAGGCCTGCCCTTCTTGGATTCGGGCTTGAGGAACCGGGTCATTAGTTCGATAAGCAGGATTGAACCTACGGCGATAATCAGCAGGGTTGCGGTACTAATGCGCGTGTAAGTAAGATCACCGCCAAACCATTTACTGAAGAAGCCTGTAAGCATCATGATGAAGAACACCCAGGTGAGGGCCACCCAGGGAATCATTGCGTAATATTTCACTTTATCCTTCATGCTTCGGGGCTGTCTGATGGACATATCCGCGACCAGCTGGGCGCAGTAGGCATTGGGGCTGTCTCCATATAATTCCTGAATCGGACGGTTTCGGTTCTGGGCTTCCAGGATCTCCTTAGCCAGCCTGAGCAGCACTTCCTCGCCTTTGGCTTCCGCCAGGGAGCTTGAACGCAAGCTTCGGACCATCTCCCCAAAGTAAGCGTCATTCTCCGGGGTCATATAATCCCTTAAGCGGTTAGTTTCCTTAATCATTTCGTGGATGTACATGGCTTTTTAAATTCTCCTCTTCGTGTATATTTGCTGTATACACTTATTTTCTAGGTGACTCGGCTATGAAATCCTATTATTACCATTCAGAACACTTCACAACAATAGACCAGGATCGTACCGGTTAAGTAAGTTTACCGGAAATCCAGTGTTATTCTTGCCCAAAGTATACTTAAGGCGCTTTAAGTTCACAAGGGACCAGGGAAGTGTTCTGAAGTCGAAAAAGCAGGAAATCTGAATCACAAATTTTTACATATATAACAAAAAAGCTATCTTGAGATAGGGGATACGAGAATAACAGGCTGCGGACCAGGAACCCTGCCTCTTGCGAATCAGTACAATTTTCCCGGTAAAGCGATGTCAGGAATACCTGCCGAACTGATAACAGTTATTATGAACGAGACAGACTCCAGCTATGTGCTGCCGCTTCCGTGCCTTAATGTCAATAAGTAATGGTAAGGCCACGATTGCTAGCTGGAAAAAGGATGCACAGATATATTTTATCGAAATGTACTTAATTATATATAATAGTACAAAAATGTATTGATTATTTTTGATGCAGGTATATACTGTACTTATTACATTTATAGAGTATAAAATTTATGGGTGATATCCCGCTCGGTAAATATCACCCTGGGAGGGGCTAGCCATGCTGAAGGTGCAACGTTTAAGCAAGCAATTTGCAAATGGCAGGGGTGTATTTGATCTATCGTTCTCTGTAGAACGTGGGGAGGTATTTGGCTTCCTTGGACCGAACGGTGCAGGAAAGTCCACCACGATCCGTCACATCATGGGGTTTATGAAGCCGGATCAGGGATCGGTAGAGGTCAACGGACTGAACACCTGGGAGAAGCAGGGGAAGGTACAGAAATTCATGGGATACCTGCCTGGAGAGATTGCTTTTATGGAGGGCATGACTGGCCGGTCCTTTCTGGGCTTTATGAGCCGGATGCAGGGGTTAAAGGACACAGCCAGACGTGAGGAGCTTATTGAACGCCTACAGTTTGATGTAAATACCCCGATCCGCAAGATGTCCAAGGGGATGAAGCAGAAGGTGGGCATTGTTGCCGCGTTTATGCACCGGCCGGATGTCATTATTTTGGATGAACCCACTTCAGGGCTTGATCCGCTTATGCAAAAGGTATTTGTTGAGCTTGTGCTTGAAGAGAAGAGGAGGGGCACGACATTTCTCATGTCCTCGCACAGCTTCCCGGAGATTGAGTCTACTTGTGACCGGGCTGCCATTATAAAGGACGGCCGTTTGGTAGCGATCAACAATATTCATGATCTCCAGCAGATGCAGCGGAAGATCTTCGAGGTAGTCTTCCATAATCGTGAGGATGCGGAGCGGTTCGCAAGCTCGGGGATGCTTGAGATCGAGTCGCATTCTGATCTACGTGTAAGTGTGGCGGTGCAGGGCAATTATGATCTTTTTACGGCAGAGGCGGCAAAGTATAAGATCCGAAATATTGATATTCATACCCAGAGTCTGGAGCAGATCTTCATGAATTATTATGACCGGAAGGGGAATCAGTAGATGAATCTCTCACTCTATGCACAAATGCTTAAGAACAACGCAAAGGGCATCTGCAGTTATGCGCTGGGCTCGGCCTTCTATATTATGTTGATGCTCTGGCTGTACCCGAGCATTGCGGAGCACACTCAGGTTATGAACGACCTGCTTAAGTCGATCCCTTCCGGAATTACCAAGGCCTTTGGGCTTGAGAATGGAATGGGGGATCTGGAGTCGTTCCTCTCGGGGGAATATTATGGACTGATCTTTATCATAATTCTGTCTATCTTCAGCCTCATGATCTCCACCCAGCTGATGGCCCGCATGGTCGATCAGGGCTCTATGGCATATCTGCTGTCTACACCAACGACAAGAGCCCAGGTGGCAAGTACCCAGGCCGCCGTGCTGATTACTGGTCTATTCATTATTATGGCAGCAACCACACTGGCCGGCTTTGCAGGGAATCTGCTGTTCATTTCTGATCCTGGGGCTTTTCATGCAGGTAATTTTCTTCGCCTCAATCTAATGGGCTTCCTGATGTTCTTTGCACTGAGCGGGGTAAGCTTTCTCGTATCCTCGGTATCGAATGACGAGAAAAGGGCGATGTCGATATCCGGCGTGATCGTGATCGGCTCGTACTGTCTTGATCTGATTGGAAGGTTGAGCGAGCAGACCGGCTGGATGCGGAATCTGTCGGTTTTCTCTCTGTTCAGACCTAGCGAGCTGGTTAAGGGAAGTGCGGAATGGACCGGACAGCTGTGGGTTCTGCTTGGCATTGGCGCTTTGTTCTTCATCCTTGCCGTGGTGCTGTTCAAGAGAAGAGACCTGCCGCTATAAAAATGCAGGTTTAGAATCACAGTGGGTGCTCCCTTGGAAAAGCGGGTCCGTCCGGCCCCTCCGCGCGCTGCAGTGCTGGCTTGATTGTTATTGCCTGCTGGTTGTCACTGTACCCGGAAGGAGCCCTTCGGTCTTTATTTCGCTTCTTATATTTAATAAACTAAGGATAGAAGGCGGAAGGTTCATCCGGTACTTCTACCGATTCAGTTGAATAAATCCAAGGGAGCCAATATCCATTGAAGGCAAAAGAAGAACAAATTCTGCTTACGGCCCAGCGCCTGTTCTATGAGAAGGGGATCGCCGCTACGGGGATGGAAGAGATCGCTGAAGCTGTGCCCGTCTCGAAGATGACGATCTATAAATATTTTGGCAGCAAGGAAGGCCTTTTGCAAAAAGTCATTGATCATCTGGTAGATGAGGCTAGCTGCGATTTTAAGAAGATGATGGATGAGTCGAAGGATACGCTTGAGCTGCTCCATAAGATGCTGCATTACCGGAAGATGGATGACATTTCTATGCTGTTCCTGAATGAGCTGGTGAGTGATTACCCTCATATCGCCGAGAAGATCAGGGAGTATAGCGAGCAGCACATTATTACATCCTTTGAAAATGCGCTTTTCAAAGGACAGCAGATGGGGCAGATTCGAAAAGACATCTCCCCGCATCTGCTCGTGATGTACCTGATCTCCATGAAACAATTTCTGTTTCAATCCGGCAAGCTTGAGAACATCATGAACATGCGAACCCTGTCGGAGCAGATGCTGTCTCTGCTGTTCCACGGCATTGTGGCCAATCCGGCTGATCTCAGAGAGTAGAGGACCGAACCGGGCTGGCGTTGTGTCCGCTGGGAGGAAGCGGAATAAAATAACTCCTTGTCTCTCACACTAGGTGAAATGAACTTTAAAAGTTAACCGATCTCAGCTTCGATCCCGAGTGATTCTGAAGAAGCAAAGCGTCCGCCTTTGTCTCCGAAATGCCCCTACTTGGATATCTGGTTCAAGCATTTCGGAGACAACAGCGGCCTTAAAGAACACTCGGCATCGCAACGCCCAAAAAGGTAACCTTCATAAGTTCATTTTATATAGGTGAAATGAATTGGATTCAATTCAATTCAATTCAATTCATCCTCAATTTGGGACAAGGAGAATGCAGACATGAGCAAATTCAAATCGGAGCTTACCCGGCGCTACCTGCTGAACAGCAATTCACGTGAAGTGATGGACGAAGTGGTCAAGGACCATGAGGATGTGGAATTCGGAGGCGATCCCGAGGCGGTGAGCGATATCCGTGCGATAAGAGGAACGGATTCCGACCGGAACTTGGTGATTGGCAAGAATGTGGAATTCGCGGATGAGGCTGACCTGACCGGCCGCTCTGGAGACGAGCTGGACCTGTCTAAGCATGGGAACGAATCGTTCCTGAACGAGTGGGATGGCAAGGAAGAGACACATGCAATGTATCGCCGTTCATATGAATAACAAGCTTTCGTTACCGTAAGGATTGACACCTTGTTCCGGTGATGCTAAGATGAGTTTAACTAATTCATATTAAACTTATCGGATTTATGTATATATGTTTTACCGGAACAAGGAGGCGTCTGCAATTATGGAGAGACAAATTGTGATTCATCATGGGAATGAAGAGATAACGGCCAGTGTCCATTACCCGGCTGAGGTTGCTAAGAAGAGCGGCCGCTGCAAGGACAGGGTGCCACTGGTTGTGATCTGCCACGGTTTCGTCGGCAGCCGCATCGGCGTTGACCGCTTGTTCGTGAAGACGGCCCGTGAACTGGCCGCAGAAGGTTATCTAGTGGTCCGTTTCGACTATATTGGGTGTGGTGAAAGCACGGGATACTACGGCCGGGAAGGATTAGAATCCATGGTGAACCAGACGCGCACAGTGCTGGAGTATGTGCTCAATCTGGGTGATGTCGATCCGACGCGGGTTACGCTGCTTGGCCACAGTCTGGGGGGAGCGGTGGCACTCCTGACCGCAGTTCGGGACCGGCGTGTGAAGAATCTGGTGATGTGGTCCTCAGTAGGCTACCCGTTCAACGATATTGTGAAGATCACGGAACGCAAGGTATACGATGATGCGGTGAAATACGGGCATTCCGATTATTTGGGGTATGAATTCACCCCAGTCTTCTTCGAGTCGTTGGGAATCTTTCAACCCTTCCAGGAGGCTATTAAATTCACTGGGGATGTGCTGGTCATTCACGGCACCTCCGATGATGTCATTCCTGTGGACTATGCCTTCTTATTCCAAAAGGTGTTCTGGATGCGTCCGGAAGGGCGATGCGACAAGGAGATTATCTTTCAGGGCGACCATACCTTCTCGGTGGGGGACCATCGGAGCCAACTGCTTAAGCGGACTAAGGATTGGCTGAATGAGCAGGAGGCTGTACAGACTGATTGGCAGCATTGGATGATCTAATGGGTAATGAAGAGGGCAGGCGTGTACCGCGGCAGTTGGGCGGTGGGCGTCTGCTTTTTTTGCTGATGATAAGGAAGGGGAGGAATTAGCGGGCAGAGAGAAGGTTGATAGCGGTAAGCGCTAAAAACAAAAGCCGGTGGCGTTCATGGCAAAGGGAAAGGATATACTGTGCCTTTACCACTCTCAGCATATTTTCAGGTAGGCAGGCTTTTTTTCTCAGCTTAATTTCAGATAACTTAAGTAAGCTGATCTTGCATGCTAAGAGTAATGATTGAAGGAGTGAATGATGCCTTATGAATAAAAGCCGAAAAGTGTTTATCCCCGCCGTGCTGCTTGCTTTAGCCGCCTTGGGTTTGATCCTGTATGCTGTTGTCGGGCTTAAGGAGACAAGGCCTGCTCATATGAAGCCTCCAGCTTCCGCTTCCGCTGGGTCAGCTTCGGTGCAGCAGCCCGAAGACGCAGCAGGTGCCCCAGGCAGACCGAATCATCCGGACCATGGGGCAGAGGGAATCTATAAAAATCTCGGTACGGCTGCCGTGTTTCTCTCTGCTATCAGCTTTGCCTGGATCTGCCTGAAGAAGAAAAGACGTTCAGCCAGTAAATGGCTGCGTAAGGGAGCCAACCTGTTCTACGCCGTGCATACGTATGCCGGTTACCTGGCTGTGCTTCTGATTGTGGTGCATGGGATTTATTTCTTGATCAAAGGCAGCCATCAAGATGCGATATACACCGGGATAGCGGCATTTGCCCTGCTGCTGGCCGGGGGAGTGTACGGCTTCCTGATCAGACGTGTGAGAAACAAGTATATGCGGGTAATCCATTTGGGATTAGGATCAGCGTTCCTTGCCGCTTGTCTTGTTCATGCGGGAGGTTCAGCTTTTCTTGCCGCCGGAGGAATTGTTGTGCTGTGGGTTTTGGTTGGCATCTTGGACCGTACCGCTGTGGCCCCGCAGACTGCGGCTTAATACAAGGGTGCATGTCCTTTATCCTAGGCGGCTGTTATATGGTTAGAGATCGGGCCATAATGATCATAATGAACCCGTAAGCACGGACCTTACAGGATATGTGGTATTCTGCTGCGGGAAGCGATACAATGAAGATGTACCTATATTTTTTGGCGCAAGGAGGTTGGCATTATCGTGACATTACCCGCATTTTTTGTTGCACACGGTTCGCCTACACTAGCCTTGGAGGATAATGAATACACCAGGTTTCTACAGAGATTGGGGCAATCCCTGCCTGCGCCGAAAGCCATTGCCGTCTTCTCGGCCCACTTCGATTCACCCGATCAGCTGCTGACGGGGGATCAGGACCTCGAGACCATCCATGATTTCTATGGATTTCCGCAGGAAATGTACGAGATCCGCTATCCGGCACCCGGCAGTCCCGAGCTAAGCGAGGAGATTGCCAGCCTGCTCAAGGCAGGAAATCTGCCTTACAGGATTGTTACGGGCAGAGGGCTGGACCATGGGGCCTGGGTGATTCTCAGAATCATGTACCCGCAGGCCAATGTGCCTGTGATCAGCCTGTCGGTGGACTCCAAGCGGTGCCCGCAGGAGCAGTATGAGATTGGACGCATGCTGCAGAGTCTCAGAGAGCAGGATGTGCTGATCATCGGCAGCGGGGGCACGGTGCATAATTTGCGTCTGCTTGGACAGGGTTCTGCGGAGCCTTGGGCAGTCGAATTCGATGATTGGATTGGAGCCCATCTGGAGCAGTGGAACCTGACGGCCCTGTTCAATTATGAGAAAAAAGCGCCCCACGCCAGGGAAGCCGTACCGGAATATGGCCAGGAGCACTTCATTCCCCTCTTCTACGCGATGGGTGCCGCTGACAATGACCGCCATGCCAAGCGGCTGTTCCAGGACTATCAGTACGGAACGCTGAGTCTGAACTGCTGGCAGTTCGGCAGAATGGATTTGGACAAGTGATTACATCAATGAATAACTTAGGCGCAGAACCGCTGAGCGGGTCTGTGCCTTATTTCTCGTTCTGCTTGGTGCGATCGCTTGTCCAGAGGCACTTGTTTGGGCGGTCAGGCCCTGGTTCATTCTGGATAGGAGGTGTAAGTAGAGTTTAATTCTTCCACCTGGGCATGATTACAATTATAATGTTGTCAAATAAGATTTCCCGGAGGTATTTCATGCAGATTCGTGCTCTGAATAAAATGCTGCTGATTCTGTCAGCGGCTGCAGTGCTTCTGGCTGGCTGCCAGAACGGCGGCGAGGCGGCAGCGCCGAACGCCCCGGTGCAGACGGGGGAGAATCCGGCCCCTGCCGAGCCGGCGGTAACCCAGCCGGCAGCGTATGTATCGCCGCTGACCGGAGAGCCGGTGGATGCGCCGCTCGAGACGAGGCCCCTGGCCGTCATGATCAACAACGCCCCGGCGGCACGGCCTCAGTCCGGGCTGATGGACGCGGACATCGTGTATGAGGTGCTGGCAGAGGGCGGGATTACACGCCTGGTCGCCATTTATCAGAGCGCCGAGAAGGTAGAGAAGATCGGGCCGGTGCGCAGCATCCGGCCGTATCTGATTGATCTCGGCGAGAGCTATCACGGCGTGCTTGTGCATGCCGGAGGCAGCACGGACGCTTACGCCCTGATCCAGAGCCTGCATAAGGAGGATCTGGACGAGATCTCCAATGCGGGTGCCTACTTCTGGCGGGACAAGTCCAGGAAGGCCCCGCATAACTTGTACACAAGTGTGGAGAAGCTGCGGGCGGGAGCGAAGAAACGGGGATACGGGCTTGTGGACAAGCAGGTGCCCGCCTACACGTTCCGTGAGGCCGATGATCCTGTAGAGGGGGAGACCGCATCCCAGGTGGAGATCAAGTTTCTGCTGAACAATTATCGGGTCTCCTACCATTACAACGCGAAGACAAGGCTGTATGAGCGCTATGTTGGCAAGAAGCCGCACAAGGACCTGGATACGGGGACCGGGCTTACCGCCGCGAATGTGGTCATCATCGGCGCGGACCATCAGACGCTGGACAAGGTAGGCCGGCTTAGTGTGGATCTGAATTCCGGCGGCAAGGCGATGCTGCTTCAGCGGGGCAAGCTGATCCAGGGACAATGGGTGCGCAAGAAGAACGATGTGATCCGGTTCGTGAAGGATGGGGCGGAGGTCCCGCTCTACCCGGGAAAGACCTATTTCAACATCGTTCCGAATACCGGAGGCTTCAGCAGTCACGTTACAATTACAAAGTGACAGACAGGGTGATCTGAAGCGTGTATGTAAGATATAGGATTGATAGGGATTACAGTGGGAAAATTGGGGCAATCCTATGAAAACTGGGGATAAAATTGTTTGCTGTAAATATTACATTTACTTTACAATCGGATATAGCTTTATGGTAAGATAACAAAGGTTATCTCGCTGACATGCAAGTGGGATCTGGGAAGGCCGAGTCATTTGGCATGGACTGAGGATTTGACGTTCTAGAAGAAACATTACCTATATATACAGCAGGAGCGGTCACACAGCCTTTGGTTCAGGCATATAGGTCTTTCTGCAGGCCGGCAGACTTATTGAAAAGGGGACTTCACATGCGAGTGAAAAAGAAAGATATCTTTTTCCAGACGTTAGAGAATATGGCGGAGGCTGTTGTTAAGGCGGCGGATTATTTCGCCGAGCAGGTGTCCAAGTTTAACAATGTGGAAGAGTTCGCCAAGGAAATGAAGGCGTTCGAGAACCAGTGTGACAATTACACCCACACCATTATTATTGAGCTTAATAAGACGTTCATCACGCCGATCGAGCGCGATGACATCATGAACCTGACTACGACGCTGGATGATGTGCTGGACGGTCTTGAGGCCACAACCTCCCGTTTTTATATGTACAATTTAAGTGAGCCGGATGAGTATATTGTGAATTTTGCCGAAATCCTCAAGAACTCCGCTTATGAAATCCAGAAGGCGATCCGGCTGCTGTCCCAGAAGAAGCTGCTGGCCATCCGGGAGCATACGATCCGTCTGAATGACCTGGAGAACCAAGGGGACGAGCTGCTGCGCATTGCGATTAAAGAGTTGTTCGTGAAAGTGCCTGACCCGATTGAACTGATTAAGAAAAAAGAAATTTACGAACGCCTGGAGACGACGACAGACGCCTGTGAGCATGTAGCGAACATGCTGGAATCGATCATCATGCGCAATTCATAATTCGAACACATGGAGGAGGCTGGAATTGCGCGGATTGGTTCGGTACTACGGGGAGGGTTCAAGTTCGGCTTCCGTTTTAGTTATAGAGGCCAGTGCCTGCAGAAGGCGGCTTGATTCTTAGAATACCTCCGTATACAGGTATCCTCTGTGCAATGATATACCATGGATACAATGTTTATTATCATGCTTGTAGTCATCGTGCTTGCACTCGCCTTTGACTTCATTAACGGATTCCACGATACAGCGAATGCGATAGCCACCTCGGTATCCACGCGTGCCCTCAAGCCAAGAACGGCGATTCTGATGGCTGCCGTGATGAACTTCCTGGGGGCGTTAATGTTCACGGGGGTGGCCAAGACGATCGGAGGCAAGGTTGCCGATCCGACAAAGCTCGATAACGGTCTGGAGATTCTGATTGCCACCCTGCTCGCGGCAATTATCTGGAACCTGGTGACCTGGTGGTTCGGGATTCCCTCATCATCTTCCCATGCTTTGATCGGGGCATTGGCTGGAGCCGTGTACGTGGGCGGAGGTCATGACAAGGTTAACTGGGGCGGATTCAGCACCATTATTGAAGGACTGCTAATATCTCCACTGATTGCTTTTGCCCTGGGATATATCGTGATGACAGTACTCAAATGGATATTCGCCTCCAAGAGCCCACATACCGTGAATAAAGGCTTCCGGACGATGCAGATTCTTACGGCGGCACTTCAATCGTTCACTCACGGAACGAACGATGCCCAGAAAGCGATGGGGATCATCACCTTCGCCCTGGTCACAGCCAAGTATCAGAGCACGATGGATGTCCCTCTGTGGGTTAAAATCTCTGCGGCTACCGCCATGGCGCTGGGAACCTCGATTGGCGGCTGGAAGATCATCAAGACGATGGGTACGAAGATTTTCAAAATCGAGCCGATCAATGGCTTCGCAGCGGATATGTCCGCAGCTTCGGTTATTTTCTCCGCAACCCTCACGAATCTGCCGGTCAGCTCTACACACGCAATCACCTCAGCAATTCTGGGTGTGGGCTCTGCCAAGCGTTTCTCCGCAGTGAAATGGGGCGTGGCTGGAACGATCGTAGTTTCCTGGGTTATCACCATTCCAATTTCGGCGGTACTCTCGGGACTGATCTTTACTGTTCTTTTCTAAAATAGATAAATAGCATCGAGCTGAACATACAACGAGGAGCCAACTTTAGAGGTTGGCTTTTTGCGTGGGGAGATTTATGAGGGCTGCAGAGGCGCGGTGAGCCCGGTATTAGGGAAGAGGCAGGGGACACAAGTCAAGGGAAGTCAGGGGCTGCGAGCCTTGAAGAGCCTTTTGCAGCAGGCATTCAGGATGTCCGGTATGGCGGTTTGCGGTTTGTTATGTTGTGCAAAACTGGATAAGGTGGTTTGGTACTAGTTTGTGGGGTCTGTTAAAGTGGCATGAACTCTGGGAAGCGTGGTGTGCACAAGGGAGTATGGGTATGGACAGCCGATTAAATGGCTGTAGATAAGTTGTGCATGAGGAGCATAGCCTGACTAAGGTGTTGTAGATAAGGAAGCAGTTTGGTGTGCATGGCTGATTCATGTGTTGTGGGTAAGCCGTAATGTGACGTACATAGCTGATTAAGGTGATGTGTACAAGTGAATGCCTGCGGGGTACAGCGGCTAAAGTGGTGTGAATAAGCGAGGATGTGGAGAGTATTGCGGTTAACGTGCTATGCGTGGGTGTATGGATGTGTGCAGCCGATAAACGTATGTGAATAAGTTAAGTATGCAAGGTGCATAGCCGATTACATGTTGTGTATAAGGAGCAACTTGGTGTGCATAGCTGATTAAGGTGATGTGTACAAGTGAATGCGTGCGAGGTACAGCGGCTAAAGCGGTGTGTATAAGCCTGTATGTGGGTACATAGCGGTTAACGTGGTATGTAGAAGCCAGTATGTTATGTGTATAACCCGAGTAACATGGTGTGTACAAGCCGGAATGTGACGTGCATAGCTGATTAACGGGGTGTGTATGAGTGAATGTCTGCGGGGTACAGCGGCTAAAGTGGTGTGAATAAGCTAGTATAAGTGTGTATGGCGGATTGATGTACTGTGTACAAGGAACCAGCTTGGTGTGTATAACTGATTAACGTGGTGTGCACAACAGAGTACTACGGCAGACAGTCAAAAGCAATGCTGACCCGGCACGCAGGGAGCCAATGCTGTACCCCCGGCAGGATCGGGGGACGGGCATCGGCCTCTGAACATGGAATAGATTTTGAAACGGGAAGATTAACGACGATAAAAGGGGCGAAAGCCATGATACGTACACTGGGTATCACACATCAGCATCAGGTGGAAGCGGATGTCCCGTTGGATCAGCTGGACAATCCCAAATATGCGTGGGTCTGGACAGATTTTAACGAGCCGACCAAGGAGGAGTCAGCCCTGCTGGATACGCTCTTCCATTTTCATCCGCTTGCCATAGAAGACTGCCTCCATGTGCTTCAGCGGCCCAAAATGGATTATTACGAGGACATGGAGTTTATGGTCGTACATTCGCTGGAAGCAGATACTCTGGATACGACCGAGGTCGATTTGTTCATTGGGCGCAGGTTCCTGGTGACCTACCACCATAAGGACCTGGTCGAGGTGAACAATGCCTGGAACAAGGTGATGCAGCGGGCGCATGACCGGAAAATTTGGGCAAGGGGGCCGATGGCCGCAGCCTATCTGGTCATTGACGAGCTCGTGGACCTGTACTTCCCGTGCGTCTTTGCTATTGAAGACGAGTTGGATGAGTTAGAGAACAGAGGCGGCCACGAATCGGTGGAAGATCTGATGAATCAGGTGTTCGACCTGCGCAGCCGGCTTCTGAAGCTGAGACGGACAATTGTGCCGATGCGGGACCTGATGTACCGGGTTGTGAACTCCGAGCATATTCAGGGTGAGCACGAGCCAAGGGCATATTTTACGGATATATATGATCATCTGCTCAAGCTGACCGATATGATTGAAGCCGACCGGGAGATGACGGCGGATCTGCGCGACTCGTATATCTCGCTGAATTCCAACCGAATGAACAGTATTATGAAAACCCTGACGGTCATCACCACGATCTTCATGCCGCTAACTCTGATTGCGGGTATCTACGGAATGAACTTCATTAATATGCCGGAGCTGCATACGCAGTACGGGTATTTTGTAGTGCTGGGTGTGATGCTGGCTTTGAGCGTCTGGATGATTCTATGGTTTCAGCGGCGGGGCTGGTTTAAATAGCAGGGGGAGGTTGGACGCGATTGATGCTTGTCCTGAGGATCTGGCGTTCGATTCTTGTTTAGTCAGTTTAATGCTATAGTTATCTAAAATTAAGCTGAGAAAGAGTCCTTTAATGTGGGCGCCTGTGGTGAACCTCAGTCTGTAATCTGTAATGCCACTCCGGACGCCGCGAAGTGTACCAGGTGCGATCGGGTACTTAAGATAACTGAAAGCACGACGATATATGTTATAAAACACCGGCTGGCGTGCAAGCGGCGCCTCGTAAAAGCGGAAAGCCCGCCGATATCTGTTATCGGCGGGGGTTCTTCTTGCTGGTCTGACTTTTGGAGGAAGAGCGCGAGCCGGTGCCTGAGCCGGTTTTCTTTTTCTTGGAGCCGGATTTGGAACTTCTGGAGCGCTTGCGCTTCGGCCTGAATTCGTCCAGCTTACCTGAACTGGCCCCGGTTGTCTTGCCCTTGCCTCCCGGCAGCAGACCCATGAACAGTTTCGCCATCGGGGCGAACTGCTGGATGCCCTGCATGACCTTCTGTACCTGGCCCATGGTAGAAATGACCCCGTCAATGCCGCCCATCTTGTCAATGATGCCTTTAAGATCTCCAAGCTTGGGCAGGGAGAGTCCGCCGCCGCTCTTCGCAGGGGATGCCGCCGGGAGCACTGTTGGGGCTGCTGCATTCTCGAGCGGAGCTGTATACGGAACGAGTGATGACGACTCGAAAGGGATGGAGGGGTCATAAGGGGTAAGGCCTGGGTAGGAGGAAGCGCCGTACGGATAGCCCGGCGGAACGACACTCCGCTGCTGGTGCTGAAAATGTGGCATGGAAATCACATTCCTTTGTTATTTTTTCCAATTCTTAATACAATGTATGTGGTAGGCTAACGCAGGGTATAGACGAATGTCCCGGTTTTTGAGGCAAAAGCGGAATTGGGCGGTTCTTTTCTGTACTGCGTGAAATCGTTAATGCTTGAAAAGGATACGTCCGCAAAGTACAATGAGGGTACAGTAACCGTAGGGGATGATAAATCAGTGCAGCTGAAGAAGTTGAATGATAAAAGTATCGACCAATTATTCGAGGCCATTCTTACACTTAAAAATGTCGAGGAGTGTTATGTGTTCTTCGATGATCTTTGTACTGTTAACGAGATTCAGTCGCTGTCCCAGCGCCTGGAGGTTGCTCGTATGCTGGGCAAAGGATGCACTTATAATCAGATTGAAGCGGAGACCGGTGCAAGCACGGCCACCATTTCCCGTGTGAAGAGATGTTTGAATTACGGGAATGACGGATATAAAATGTCTCTGGAAAGACTGGGACGTTAAGTCAAATGAAGCCGGGTGTACTCATTATTAGCCACGGCTCCCCCGATGCCGCCTGGGTGCGGCTCGTGGATGACTCTGTAACGAAGCTGGAACTGCCGGCAGAAATGCCGGTAGCGGCTTCGTTTCTTGAGGTTGTGGAAGGAAGACTGATTCAGGATGGAATAGACCATCTGGAGGAGGAGGAGGGCGTTACGGATCTTATTGTGATTCCGTTATTCGTCTCTTCCGGCAGTACACATATTGATGAAATAGCTTATGCGCTTGGGGTGAAGCCGTTCCCGGAGAAGGAGACGGATTTGGAGCCTTTTCGGGTGCGGGCTAGGGTACATTTTGGCGAGCCGGTGGATGATGATCCGGTGATCGCGCATATGGTCTGGGACAAGATCAAAGCGATATCTGCCGAGCGGGAGAGAGAAGTGGTGCTCCTGGTCGGCCATGGGAGCGTGCATGACGGCTTCCGCCAGCACTGGGAACGCGGGATCAGCTCGCTTGCCGAGCATGTCCGCGAGATTGGCGGGGTGAAGCATGCGGATTATGCGCTGCTGAACCCTGACAGTCTGGCCGCCAAGACCAGGTACTGGTCTGAGGAGCGCGGCATGGACGTGCTGGTGGCTCCGCTGTTCTTAAGCGGGGGATATTTTACGAAAAAGGCGATTCCTGGCAGGCTTGAGGGGCTGAAGTACCGCTACTCTGGGGAAGCATTACTGCCGCATCCGATGCTGAATGACTGGATTCAACGGCAGATATTCACTATAATGAAGTCATTGACATTATGATAAACGGGTGGCGTTACAATATATGAAGAGAGCTAGGCTGATCTATAACCCGTCCTCTGGGCGGGAAGAAATGCGTCGCCTGTTACCGGACGTCCTGCACCGGCTTGACCGGGCAGGAATTGAGACGTCCTGCTTCGCCACGGAAGGCGAAGGGGATGCAACCCGTGAGGCTGCGGAAGCGGTGGACCGCGGGTACGATATTATTATTGCCGCCGGCGGGGACGGCACGTTGAACGAAGTCGTCAACGGCATGGCCGGCAAGGAGAACCTTCCGCCGCTTGGCGTGTTCCCGCTCGGGACAACGAACGACTTCGCTCGTGCGATGGGCATTCCGCGGCGCTGGGAGGATTATTGTGATCTCGTTATTGAGAACAAGACGAGATATATCGATATCGGCAAGGCGAACGGCCGCCACTTTATCAACATTGCGGGCGGGGGCTCCCTTACCGAGCTGACCTATGAAGTGCCCAGCCGACTGAAAACGCGCATTGGCCAGCTGGCTTATTATATGAAGGGCATCGAGAAGGTGGCCAGCCTGTCGCCGACCGAGCTGCTCATCAAGGCCGATGGCCAGCCGCAGATGCACGGCGAGTTCATGCTGTTCCTTATCGCTAACAGCAACTCGGTTGGCGGGTTCGAGAAGCTGGCGCCGGGCGCGGTTATCGACGACGGCTTGTTCGATGTGATCGCCGTCAAGAAGTGCAACCTCGGCGAGTTCCTGCGCCTGATGACGCTGGCGCTGCGCGGGGAGCATTTCAATGACCCGCACGTCGTCTATTTCAAGACGAACCGGATGGAAGTGACTTCGCCGAGCATGGTGCAGCTCAACTTGGACGGCGAGCTCGGGGGCGAGCTGCCGGGCGTGTTCGAGATGCTGCCGCAGCATTTGCGGATTTTTGCTTAAGGTGTTGGTGGGTTTGGGTTGGAGGTACAGCTCGGCTGTGTGAAGCAAATGGCCGATCAGCTATCCAAGCATGCAACGGACCACGCTGCCGTGTGCATAGGGAGCCGTGCGCACGATGTTCAAGGGAGCAGCTAGCTGGTTAGTTGGTTTTTGGTTAACGGCGTAGCAGTTGCTTAAGCAGAGAAGTAAGCTTACGGGATAACAGTTGCTTGCGCAGAGAATTTAGAGATGGTTCTAACTGACGGCATAGCTGCTTGAGCAGATAATTAAGCGATCAGTTTTAATGTTTAGGAATTTGTAGTTCTTTTGTGCTGGGTATAATCATACATGCATCACACTTGTGGTAAAATAAAGGAAGTCACAAATGGAATGGAATGACCGAGATGGAGGAGAACGCCTCTTGGCTGGCCCTGACGGCAGCGGGATGGTTGTTCTTTCTTTCGTTTTAGTGGTCTGTAATATAGATATGGCTAGTGGATATCAACCTTTTGAGAAAGAAGTGAAGCGGCAGGATGAACAAGCAGCAGGGCGGACGGTCTGGGAGCGGAAAAGCGAGCGGGCGTGGTCCGTCGGGAGTGAAGGGCAGTGAGCGTGAGCGCGGGAATACCGGATTCGGATATAAGAGTGCTTCGGGTTCGGAAGCAGGGGTGAGAGGCGAACGTCATGCAGGTGGCGGTGAGCGTAGAGATACTGGACAAGGAAGAGGTACGGCTGGCCGCAGGGGAGAGCAGGAGTCGGCCGTAATTGCCGGCCTACCTGTAGAGAAGAACGATGAACTCGAAATCGAGATCATCGGCATGAACCATGACGGTGAAGGCGTAGGCCGTGCCGACGGCTACACCTTGTTCGTTGCTGGAGCCTTACCCGGCGAGAAAGCGCGGGTCAAGGTGCTCAAGACGAAGAAGCAGTATGGCTATGCCAAGCTGCTTGACGTCGTGCGGGCCAGCGCGGACCGAGTTGCGGCACCGTGCGCGATCTATGACAAGTGCGGCGGCTGCCAGCTGCAGCATCTGAGCTACGAAGGCCAGCTGGCCTGGAAGCGCCAGCATGTGGTCGATGCGCTGGAGCGGATCGGGAAGCTGCGCGTGAGCGGGAGTGGAAGCGGGGTAGGCTCATCTGCTGCGGGAATTCATGTGTACGAGCATGGGACTGCTGCGGGTGGCGAGAGTGTAGCGGGTGGCCGTATGGTTGGCCAGGCTGGTGGAGTAGAGAGCGCTGGCACAGGCGGGGTTCATGGCAGCGCGGCAGGTAGCCGTGTTGGCGATCCGGGCGACGGGATTGTCGTCCTGCCTACCCTCGGAATGTCCAATCCTTGGCGTTACCGTAACAAGGCACAGGTACCTGTCGGAGTGCTGGACGGTGCTCTAGTGGGGGGCTTTTACTCAAAAGGCAGCCACCGCATCGTCGATATGGAAACCTGCCTGATTCAGCATGAGCACAACGATGATGTAGTAAACCGTGTCAAAGAAATCGGCAGCAGCCTGGGCATCAGCGCCTACAACGAAGAGACGGGCCGTGGGCTGCTTCGTCATGTCGTGGTGAAGAAGGCATTTCGCACGGGTGAAATGATGCTGGTCCTTGTCACCAACGGGCGGGACATTCCGCACGTCGATGCCTGGATCGGCAGTATCCGGGAGCAGATTCCACATGTCGCAAGCATCTGCCAGAATGTGAACACGAAGCAGACTAATGTTATTTTTGGTGATGAGACCCGTACCCTCTGGGGACGTGATGTGATCTACGATTACATTGGAGACGTGCAGTTCGCCATCTCGGCTAGATCGTTCTACCAAGTGAACCCGGTACAGACCGAGGTGCTGTACGGCAAGACCGTAGAGTACGCCGGACTCACCGGCAAAGAGACCGTAATCGATGCCTACTGCGGCATCGGGACCATTTCGCTATTCCTTGCCCAGCATGCGGATCAGGTGTATGGAGTTGAGATTGTAAAGGAAGCTATAGATGATGCAAGGATTAATGCGGATCTTAACGGCATGCGCAATGTAAAGTTTGAAGTAGGAGCTTCCGAAGTGGTGATTCCCCGCTGGAAAGAGCAAGGTATTGAGGCGGATGTGATCGTGGTTGATCCACCGCGTAAAGGCTGCGACCCGCAACTGCTGGATACGATCCTGGCGATGAAGCCTGAGCGGGTGGTGTATGTGAGCTGTAATCCGTCGACCTTGGCTAGGGATTTAAGGGTGTTGGAGGACGGTGGGTACCGGACGGTTGAGGTGCAGCCGGTGGATATGTTCCCGCATACGGTGCATGTGGAAGCGGTGGCTTTGTTAGTGAGAAATGTACAGAGGGCTGAAAGGGCGGTGCTGATTTGGGAATAAGTACAGAAGAGGAAGATATATAAGCAGAGGTTTAGAAATTGTAGATTTGACTGATTGTTGACGAAATACTCTCTTAGTTTGGAACCGCCTAGATCTTTGAAATAGGCGGTTGTTTGTATGTAAACCGAACCGATTCAAGGTTTTTGGAAAAAAGGGGTAACTTAAATCCTTGATAGCCAGCGACAATCATACTTATCCATATTAATTCTATATGGTATTATGAGGTTACTGTTGATGATAATAGGCCAATACGATCATTACTGGAAACACAAAAAGATACGACCATGCTGAATGACTGTCTTTTTGATAAAAATAATTGATGCTTAAAAGGTGGGTCTAATATTGGAAAAAGAGTATAAAAACATAACTATTTATTCCGAAGTGGAGAAAAAGATTAACACCTTGAACAAAACTCGTAATAACAGAATAGCAATGAGTAAGAGACTTAAAGGCTATGCCGAGAAGTGGAATTTCATGTTTCTTTTCCTTAATATTGAGGCTGTAATTTTTGTTTTGCTTTCCCTTGGAGGAAAAGAAGTGAATGGTGTATTTGAAAGTAAGAGTTACAGTGTATTCGCAGGTATTTTCTCGATTTATGTTATCCTCCTACAATACTTTATTGCAGGTATTAACTTTAATGAAAGAGCTCTAAAAATGCACTATCACCAGCTTGATATTGAGGACTTAATATTGAAGCTTAAGGAACTTATTATTAAGAGAAATAGTTCCAATAATAATTCTGATGAAATACAGGTTTTGTCAGACTTCAAGATAATTATGGATGAGTATCAGGTCCTATTAAAAAATAATGAAAACCATGATCCTATTGATAATGAGCGAAGAGCACAAGACGTACAAAACAGCGAAGATACTGACAGTGCCGAACAGATGGGTCAAAGAGAACCAATAATGAAGAGTAAGAAAACAAGACAGAAGGAAATTAAGGATTTCACACTACATAACTTATTATGGTACTTCAATCTAATCGTAATGTTACTTTCAGCAATGGCAATTATAAGATATATATTTGAAGGATGGATTATGTGAATAAAAACAAAGTTATCGAACTTGCATACATATATACCTTGTCAATGTCAAAAAAGAAAGGGTATAATCCACAAACCATCGCGAATGTAAACGAATTAAGCAAGTACAGTAGGAAAGAGATAATTAAAATAATTTCAATGCCAATTGAAACGTTTTGTGATGTGTATGACGTTTCAAAGGTTAGGGATTTTATATATAAAAATGATTACTTTACACCTAGAGATATGTATTTAATACACCCGTTACATTATCTGTATTATAATTATCTGGTATTCACAATTGGATACTTATATGCGAATAGAAAAGATGTATTAAATTTTTCAAGAGATCGAATTACTTCGTTTTATTCAGGTCAACTAGTTCATGATGCACCAATAAATAAAATTAAAATGAATTCTTCTTATAATGAAAGTTATAATAAGTTCCAAAATGAGCGCGAGAGGTACTTTGACAAATCCGCATTAAAGATTGATCTTAAAAACTTTTTTGATTCGATTAGGATTTCCTCGCTCATTAGCAAATTGAGGGGAATTTTAGGTTCACAGACAATAGTCAGTGATTTAGAGTATTTCTTTAAAAATGCTGGATTTGACAGTTTGCCTCAGATTCATTACTCAATAGCATCCTCTATACTATCCCAATTCTTCTTAATTGATTTTGATAATAAAGTTGAACACATGCTTAATAGAGAGAACCTACAGTTGCTACGTTATGTTGATGATATGTACTTCATTCATTTAGATGGGTCTGCAGATAGGAAGAAAAATAATTCAATACTCAATGAAATAAGTTATTTCTTATGGGAAGATTCACTAACAATTAATACATCCAAAACCAAGATGCTGTCACCAGATGAGTATAGAACCTTGTACGAATTCGCTAGGGCTGAGTATGGCAGTTCTTTTTCAAATGAAAAGGTGATAGATGATAGGGTGAAGGAGATTATTGCAAACGGTCATTTAATAGCATTGATTCGAGATCTTTGTCGAACCCAAAAGAAATATGGTATCGATCTAGAAATGTATAAGAATTTGGTTGATAAATATATATCATTGAATGGTGAGGATTCGTCGAAGATTTTTAATCATATAATTTTTTCAGGGAAGTGGAAGGATATTGATAGAAAGAACTTGTTCGAATTGATAAAAAACTGGAATTATATTTTTTTCAATCCTTCACAATTCACTGTACTATATCTTATGGTTTATAGACATATGGAGGCTAAAAAACTTATTTCTGGCGATGGATCAAAAATCAGGCAACTATTGAATTATTTATTTAAAAATGAAGTATTTACTTTTCGTGACACACTAGTCGCTGTTTCTTATTTATTTCAAAGTAAAATAAAAAATAGGGATTTAATTACTAGAATCGAGGCTGTAAATCCAGAATACATTAAGTATGTAAATAGTTTTATTTCAGACGGTTAAGGTTGCTAATGAAGTTAGAACACTTATGAATATCGCTGTCTGCCCAGCAAGTCCTACAGGTGGATTAGTAGACGAGATTTCTGGAACGGCAATTCTATTTGGCTAAGGCGAGGATATAACAAAAGGTAGAGAATCACGTATTCCTGTACGGCTTTTGGAAATATTAGTGAACAAGATTTATTTCCAGGTTAGATGTATTATTGGGTTTGTGTCTCATGTACACCTCGAAAAGAACTACGCATATATTTAACTTGAAATCTACAAAGGTAAAAACATAAAAATCCATTTCAATGAAAACTTTATAGTGAATAATCGTGTTCAGTTTAGACTCTTTCCTTACATTAAAGATTATGAAAAATCGAAATAAGAAGTTAAATCGGAAGTAGTTTGTTGTTACATTGGAGAAAGACTGAGAAAGGAATCGATGTTAGGCCAGATCGCTACTCCGCATTTAGCTTAGATATTAAAGCTTTATGCCATACTACACGAAGTAAGTAATCTTTTTAAATAAGATCATTAGAGTCAACTAACATATGTTTCTTCGGTATACATAGACAGGTCATTCAAAAAACTACTACCATCATAAGTTGCTCTTATCATATAAGTAGATACTGAAGCTGTGAGATATGATGTTCGACTAGACAAACAGAGTACCATAAACAGTTATGCTTCAAAATTATTTTCTTAATAACGCAATAAATGGGAAACCCTTAAGGCTAGCATTTAATGAGGCTTTAAGGGGTTTTGCATTATTCTTCAAAGACAGCAGTTTCAACTGTACCTTTCAGGAATAGGCTATCATTGCATTCGCAAAACAAACTAATATTAATATCACAAGACATTTAATCGAACATCTAGCTTTGATAACGGGGGATGGGATTTATCTCCTAATAGAGGAAATTTTCATATTTATATCGAAATAGGAATAGTGCTTAAGACATATTGGCGCTCTGATTTATGCGGAGAGAGATAAATTCAGTACATGAGGTGGAGAAGAATGGAGTCTAATTTCTCATTTTTAGATAGTAACTTTGCAATACTTGCTCAAATAGGCGGAACCGCTGAAGATTATCTCTATTCGGATCCGAACTCGTGCTTGTTTAAATTAGGCTTACTAGGAGAAATGGTTGTCAACCTCATGATGCAGTTTGATGGCATCCAACCTCCAAGCTACGACAACACGCATGCCAATCGTATTAAGCTACTGAAGGGCCAAGGACTGCTACCACGCGAAATTGATGATATCTTATACAGCTTGCGTATGGCTCGGAATAAAGCAGTGCATGCGAACTATGATTCGCTTGAACAATGTAAAGTTCTAATGGGCATGGCCCATGAGCTAAGCATTTGGTTCATGCAAACTTATGGAGACTGGCAGTATAGTCCCCAACGGTTTGTGTTGCCTCTTGAAAAGTCTCAAGCTAAGGTTGATTATGAAGCGATCCTTCGTACGAAAGAAGCCAAGATTGAAGAGTTAACGAAACTCGCCGAACAAGCTCAAGCGAAGTCGACGATGACAATCGAGGAACGTACCACAAGAGGAAGTCGCGCAGCCCAGCAGCTTCAACTGTCAGAGGCGCAGACGAGATATATTATCGACGAGCAGCTACGCAAAGTAGGATGGGAAGCGGATACGGTTCAACTGCGTTATTCTAAAGGAACACGTCCGCAAAAGGGTCATAACTATGCGATTGCGGAATGGCCGACTCGGAACGCATCTGGCAAATCTGGTTATGCCGATTACGCTTTATTCGTTGGGCTTCAAATGGTCGGCATTATTGAAGCGAAGCGTCAGTACACTGATATTCCATCTGTAATCGATAATCAATGCAAGGAATATGCACAATCCGTAAGTGAAGAACATGCTACTTATCAGGTGGGTAATTGGAATAAATATAAAGTACCTTTTGTATTTGCAACGAATGGTCGGAAGTACTTGAAGCAGCTTGAGACAAAATCGGGGATCTGGTTCCTCGATGTGCGTAAACAATCGAACATCTCCAAAGCCCTTCAAGGCTGGATGAGTCCCGAAGGCATTGTTGAGTTGTTGAACAAAGATACGGATACAGCTGATCAAGCCCTGGGCGCAACACCTTATGATTTGTTGAGGGACCCAGATGGCCTCAACCTTCGCGAATACCAGATTGAAGCGATTGAAGCCGCAGAACAAGCCATTATCAATGGACAGGATAAAGTACTACTATCGATGGCTACTGGCACGGGGAAAACGAGAACGATATTGGGGATGTTGTATCGTTTCTTGAAATCTGGCCGTTTCCAGCGCATCTTGTTCCTCGTTGATCGCACTTCGCTTGGTGAACAGGCACAGGATGTGTTCAAAGAAGTTAAAATTGAAGAACTCATGACACTAGATAACATCTACAACATTAAGGAGCTCAGCGACAAAGACATTGATAAAGAGACCAAAGTGCATGTCGCCACAGTACAAAGCCTGGTTAAGCGTGTACTCTACAATGAGGGTGAAACCATTCCTGCTGTTTCCGACTATGACCTTATTATTGTAGATGAAGCACACCGCGGCTATATCTTAGACAAGGACATGAGCGACGACGAGTTGCTATATCGTAATCAGGAAGATTACATGAGTAAGTATAGTGCTGTTATCGACTACTTTAATGCGGTCAAAATTGGCTTAACGGCTACGCCTGCCATTCAAACGACGCAGATTTTTGGTCAGCCAGTGTTCAACTACACCTACCGTCGGGCAGTGGTTGAAGGCTACCTTGTCGATCATGATGCGCCGCATACGATTGTCACAAAACTAAGCAAAGAGGGAATTACCTATCAGAAAGGTGAAGTTGTCCCGATTTACGATCCTGTAACGGGAGAAATTACAAATAGTGGTGAACTGGATGATGAGTTAAAATTCGATGTGGAGAAGTTTAACCGCCAAGTCATCACAGAGAACTTTAATCGCACCGTCTTGACCGAAATTGCTCAGGATATTAACCCAGAGGGTGACGCGAAGACGTTGATTTTTGCCGTGGATGATAGCCATGCCGATGTCATCGTTAAGCTGCTTAAAGAAATTTACGAGCCATACGGTGTAGACAATGATGCGGTCATGAAGATCACAGGCAGCATCGGGGGCAGGAATCCTAAGAAAGTCATGGAAGCGATCAAACGCTTCAAGAATGAACGCTATCCCAATATCGTCGTTACGGTCGATCTATTAACGACTGGCATTGATGTGCCTAAGATTACTACTCTTGTCTTCATGCGGCGGGTCAAGTCACGTATCCTCTTTGAACAGATGATGGGTCGTGCAACACGTCTAAGCCCTGAGATCGGCAAGACGCATTTTGAAATCTATGATCCGGTTGGTGTATATGAATCCCTTGAGGATGTTAATACGATGAAACAAGTGGTTGTTCAGCCTTCTACATCATTTGATGATTTGTTGGATGGATTAGAAAAGTTGCCGACCGAGAAGCAACTGCAAAATCAAATTGATCTTATTGTGGCGAAGCTGCAGCGTAAGAAACGGAACATGACTAAAGATAACATAGCCCATTTCCGAGACATTGCGCAAGGTGATACGCCTGACCAGTTCATCAAGAAAGTCAAACACATGCCAGTTGAGGAAGCCAAAGCCTACGTTCTTGAAAATCGGAAAGTCTTTGATATCATGAATGAAGGCGGCAGAGGTAAGCCAAGAGCCGTAGTGATTTCGGATAAAGAGGATGAGCTCGTCTCACATGAACGCGGTTATGGCAAAGGCTTAAAGCCTAAGGATTACTTGGATGAGTTTAAAGCATTCATTACGAACAACATGAACAAAATCGCCGCTCTCCAAGTTGTTTGTACAAGGCCAAGTGATCTTACGCGGGAAAGCTTGAAGAGCCTGCGATGGGAATTGGATCGCGAAGGGTTTACTGAACAGCAGCTGAATACCGCATGGAAGCAGCTGTCTAATGAGGACATTACAGCGGATATTATTAGCTTTATTCGTAAGGAAGCGCTTGGATCTGCACTCGTCAGTCGAGCAGAACGAACGAAACATGCGATTGCCAAGTTGAAGGAGAAGCACTCCTTTAGTAAGATGGAGCTGGATTGGCTTGGGCGAATTGAAACGGTATTGTTGCACGAACCGTTATTGGATCGTGATCTATTTAATACGGGTGCATTCAAGAATCAAGGCGGCTATAATCGCATGAATAAGATTTTCCGCGAGCAACTCGATACCATTATTACAGAATTGAATCAGTACTTATTTGAAGACGGGGGACAATCAGCGTGAACAACCAAGAGATCGTATCTAAACTATGGAACTTATGTAATGTTCTCCGAGATGACGGCATCACGTATCATCAGTATGTAACGGAGCTTACCTATATTTTGTTCTTGAAGATGGCAAAAGAAACCGAGACGGAAAAAGAAATCCCTGAGCAATACCGTTGGGACCAATTGCTCAAGCCAAAGGGTATTGAGCTTAAAAAATTCTATAAGGAGCTACTCAGCCACTTAGGCGAGGATACCAGAGGCCGTGTACGTGAGATTTATGCAGGTGCTTCTTCGAATATCGATGAGCCCAAGAACCTGGAGAAGCTCATTACTTCGATTGACGCACTCGATTGGTATTCGGCTAAGGAAGAAGGGTTAGGAAACCTGTACGAGGGTTTGCTTGAGAAAAATGCAAATGAGAAGAAGTCTGGTGCTGGCCAGTACTTCACTCCACGGGTCTTGATCGACGTGATGACGAAGCTTGTTGATCCGAAGCCGGGCGAGCGTTGTAATGACCCTGCGTGCGGTACGTTCGGTTTCATGATTGCGGCGGATCGATATGTAAAGGATCAGACTGATGATTTGTTTGCACTATCGCCAGAGTTGCAGGAATTCCAGCGTAAACAGGCTTTTTCTGGCTCTGAACTTGTACATGAAACCCATCGTTTGGCTTTGATGAATGCGATGTTGCATGATATCGAAGGACCGATCAAGTTAGGCGATACATTGTCTAATCAAGGGAAGACGATGAAGGATTTTGATGTCGTGTTAACGAATCCTCCATTTGGTACGAAAAAAGGTGGCGAACGTGCGACACGTGATGACTTCACTTATCCTACGTCCAATAAGCAGTTGAACTTCTTGCAACATATTTACCGCAGTTTGAAAGCAAACAATGATGCACGTGCAGCTGTCGTCCTTCCGGATAACGTATTGTTTGCAGACGGAGATGGTGCTTCTATCCGTAACGACTTGATGGACAAGTGTAATTTGCATACGATCTTGCGTCTGCCTACTGGAATCTTCTATGCTCAGGGCGTTAAGACAAATGTGCTCTTCTTTACGCGTGGTAAGTCCGATAAGCACAATACGAAAGAAGTCTGGATCTATGATTTGCGCACCAACATGCCGTCGTTCGGAAAAACGAACACTCTTAAGGCAGAGCATTTTAACGCATTTATCGCGGCATATAAGGCAGAAGACCGTCACAATGTACAGGATGAACGTTGGAATGTATTCACTCGTGAGCAAATTCGTGAGAAGAGCAACAGCCTTGATCTAGGACTTATTCGTGATGATAGCGTTCTGGACTATGATGAACTACCAGACCCAATTGAGAGTGGAGAAGCAGTCGTAGCGCAGCTTGAAGAAGCGGTTGAGTTGATCTTAAGCGTAGTAAAGGAACTGAAGTCATTGGAGGCTAGTCGCTAATGGCTAAGAGTAAGAAGCAGAAGTTATCGGTTGAAGAGCTATTGGAACAGGCTCTAGTGCCTGAGAAAGAGCAACCGTATGAAGTGCCTATGAATTGGGTATGGACGAAAACGGGTAAAATGATAAGTGTGATAATGGGGCAATCCCCAAAAGGTGAAGACAATTCTGATGATGCATCCAATACAGGATTAATTGGTGGTGCATCAGATATGGGAGAACTTTATCCTTATGTTAGCAGATATACAACGAACCCCACAAAGCTTTCAAAAGAAAATGATGTTATTGTTTCCATACGGGCTACATTAGGTAGACCTATTTTTTCGGATGGAGAATATTGCTTGGGACGTGGCGTATCAGCACTTCGGTCGGATGTCATCTCTGGTTCTTTTATTCGTTATTTCGTACTGAACTTTGAAGATTATTTGTATAGCGTTGCGACTGGAACTACTTTTGCACAAGTAAGTAAAGATGATTTGGAACGAATGCCTCTCCCACTCCCTCCAATTGCCGAACAACAACGTATCGTTCACCGTATTGATAGCATGTTCGCTAAGCTTGATCAGGCAAAGGAATTGGCGGAAAATGCTTTAGACAGCTTTGAAACACGTAAAGCCGCTATCCTACATAAGGCTTTTACAGGGGAGCTCACTGCGAAGTGGCGTGTAGAACATAGCGTGGGAATGGATAGCTGGGAAAATAAGAAATTAAATGAAGTAGCAAAGTTTAGCGCGGGTTATGCTTTTAAAAGTAAGTCATTCACACAAGAGGGCTATCAAGTTATTAGGATGGGTAATTTATACAACGGTATACTTGATCTAGAAAGGAATCCAGTATTTATTGACCCAGAAGTACTTGGTGAATCGCTACTTAATAAGTCCAGAATTGAGAAGGGTGATATTTTACTTACACTAACTGGTACCAAATATAAGCGAGACTATGGATATGCAGTATTGATTGATCAAGATCAGATATTGTTACTAAACCAACGAATTGTAGCGCTGAAACCTAATCAAGTTGATCCAATCTTTTTATTGTATTTTCTGCGATCAAATTTGTTTAGAGATGTATTCTTTAGTAATGAGACTGGTGGTGTTAATCAAGGGAATGTAAGATCTAAATTTGTCGAAAACATTCTAATGCCATATCCTTCACTTCATGAACAGAAGCAAATCGTTTCGATCTTAGTAAATGTCCTGAGTAAGGAGGATAAGACTAAAGAACTTATTGATGTCATTGATCAAATCGACGGAATGAAAAAAGCGATTCTCGCCCGTGCCTTTCGTGGTGAACTTGGTACTAATGACGCCACAGAAGGAAGTTCGGTGAAGTTGTTAATAGAAGCTTTGGAAAACAAAATTAATGAAAGTGAAACCGTGAATAAAGGTTACCCCAAAAATGAGTCTTTTGAAGTTGGGAAGGTAAGCGAGTTGGATAACAAAGATCTACTAAACGTCTTGAACCAGAACGGCGGAAAACTAACTCCATTAGAGCTATATAAAAAAACTGAAATGGAAATTGAAGAATTTTACGCAGTATTAAAAGAATATGTAGGTATCGGGGATATTATCGAAGATAGAAAAAATGATGGTGAAGTTTATCTGGTGGCCAAAAGATGAGAATAGATAAGTTGTATATAGACGAGTTTAAAAACTTGAAGAAGTTCAGGATCGATTTTTGTGAGCAGGAACTGACAAGCGTCTTAATTGGTAAGAATGGAAGTGGTAAATCTAACGTTATTGAGGCATTGGTTTTGATATTTCGGGATTTGGACTTAAAATCTCTACCTTCATTTGATTATCAAATAAACTATATTTGTAACAATCATGACGTACAGATTATTTCAAAAAATAAAAAGTACAATATTGAATTGGATGGTAAAAAATCTTCGATGTCTATCCTTCATAGTATAGATGAGGAAGGACAGAAAATATATATACCGAAGCACGTTTTTGCGTATTATTCTGGACCAAGTAATCGTTTAGAAAAGCATTTTGATAAACACCAAAATAAATTCTATAGGGAGTTACTTGATGGGAATGAAAAGGCACTAAGACCTTTTTTTTATGCCCGATTGATTCATAGCCACTTTGTGTTACTTTCTTTCTTCTCTTTTTTTGATCAATCATCTAAAGACTTCTTAAAAAGATATTTAGATATAGTTGGGCTTGAGTCAATACTATTTGTGTTAAAGAAGCCATTTTGGAATAAAAAAACTGGGCAAAATTTAGATCAATTCTGGGGTGCAAGAGGCGTTGTGAAAAAATTTTTAAATGACCTTTATAAGTATTCACTGGCACCGATAAAGGATATTGTAAATATTCCAGACGGTTTTTCTAATAAAAAACAAGAAATGACATATTTATTCTTGCAGGACGACGAAAAAACAATTGAGTTTGCAAGAAAATATCAAAGTAATATCGAGTTTTTCAAGAATTTAGAAAGTACTTATCTATCTGATTTAATATATGAAGTTAAGATTAAAGTTGTAAAATCTGACGGAACTAAATTAACATTTAACGAATTAAGTGAAGGTGAACAACAACTAATTACTGTACTTGGTTTACTAAAATTCACCAAAGAGGATGAATCTTTATTTTTACTTGATGAACCAGATACACATTTAAACCCTGCATGGAAGTTTGAATATCTTGAATTGTTAAAGAATGTTGTTGGAAATAGTGAAACTAGCCAAGTGATCATTTCCACACACGACCCAATTGTTATTGGAGGGTTGAGAAAAGAACAGGTAACAATTTTTAGTCGTGAAGATGATGGAATAGTAACTAAACAACCAGATATGGACCTAAAGGGAATGGGTGTTGCTGCATTACTTACGAGCGAACTATTTGGACTTACATCTACTCTTGATCTAGAGACTCAAGATAAGATTAACAAGAAGAGAGAATTGATGTTTAAGGAAAATAAAACAATGGATGACATATCGGAGATTGAAAAAATTTCTGCTGAATTGGGCTCTTTAGACTTTACAAGGACAACCAGAGATCCTTTGTATGAAAAATTCTTGAAAGCATTATATAAGCGGGATATAAAAAATAAAAAGAGAGTGTTAACTCCCGAGGAAGTTCGTGAACAGGAGCGTATTACGGAAGAGATATTTAGGGAGATCATGGAGGATAAAGGCAATGCGCTGGATTAACGTAGATAACTATTCTCCACCAGATACATGGTTAAAAAAAGCCAATGCTGTAACCGAGTTATTAAGTTCGGTCAAGTCAAAAGAAGAAAGAAAGAAAATAATAGAAGATAATAGTAATTTATGGAGAGAGTTAAAGGATGATTTGTTTAAGCTTTCTCACGGGAAATGCTGGTACTCTGAAGCAAAGAGAACGGTATCCTTCTTTGATGTTGACCATTTTAGACCGAAAAATAATGTTAAAGCTCTTAATTGGGACGGATTTGAAACTAGCAATATAGACGAAGGTTACTGGTGGTTAGCCTTTGACTGGAAGAATTACAGACCTGCAGGAGAAATAACAAATAGAAAAAATTCGGACAAAGATGGAGTTTGTAGAGGTAAACAAGATTACTTTCCCTTGTTTAAGGGATGTCAATGTGCAGCTACTCCAAATGACAATATTGAATATGAAATCCCAGTAATTCTCGATCCAACAGTACGCGAGGATTCAATCCTTATTTCTTTTGATATGAACGGAGAAGTAATACCTGCAGTTCCGAGTGATACATTCGAGTACTATAGAGCAAAAATAACTATTAAACTATTGCACCTCGATAATCCTCTACTAACTGACGCAAGGTTACAAGTATGGAATTACTGTAAAAGACTTCTTGATGAAATAGAAAAAATAATTCTGAAAAGAGATGCAGCAAGTCCACTAATAGAAGAAATAAAGAGGAATAGATTAGCTGAACTTGCTGAGTTATTATCACCCAAATCTGAATTCTCATCAGTAGCAACTGCATGTATCTTACAGAGTAAGCATCTTTGGGCTAAAAACTTATTAAAATTTAGTGCATGAGTGATGGATATAGTGCTAATAGACATACAGGACTCAGACGGTAAATCCCTTTTCGCAACTTGCTCAAACAAGCCGGAGGAGGGATTTTTGTTTTGAGTAAACCTTTACGGACTTGTTGACGCGTTGTTGACGAACATCGTCAACAAACAATCAAACTCAAACAAAATGAATAATACTTGATGGTTAAAACCCTTCTAAATAAAGGGTTTTAACCAACTAACACAGATGCCAAACAACTCCGACATGCTCCAGCATACGGTGCATGTGGAAGCTGTTTGCTTGCTGGAGAGAGAGTAGTACAAGAAAACAAGATGCAGGCTATTAGCTTTCGGCATCTTGTTTTTTTGTCCTTTGTTTTTGATTCCTCAATAATAACATCACCTTTGGGCGCATGTACAAGCGATTGCCATACGTCAATGGTGCTGTTCTTCCAGTCCACATGCTTCCATTCCACCCCCAGCAGCTTGCCCCCTGCGCATTCCTGTTGTCAATACTAGTGTTATCATCATGCGCCAAACCCCGGTTTTTCGTGTGATTACATTCAGATAAAAGGCATACATTACACCATAAGCGAAAATTGGCTCACCCTCTCTTTTGGGGTGAAGCAAACATAGTTCTGTATAAGATGAGTTTTAGAATATACCGATCTCAGCTTCGATCCCGAGTGATTCTGAAGAAGCGGAGCGTCCGCCTTTGTCTCCGAAACCCCACTGGGTATTTAACTCAAGCATTTCGGAGACAACAGGGGTCGCAAGAACACTCGGTATTGCAGCGCCCCAAAAGGGTAACCTTCATAAGTTCATTTTATATATTTTGCAAAATTAATAACCTTATTATCATAATATATATTTCTATAGGCACCATCTTAATTGTTTACTATAAAAGGGTATTGGCATCTCATCCGATTTGTTTTCGAAAACTAACAAGTATAAATGCTTCACCCGCGAAGCGAGCTGTTGTACGACATCATTTTGTTCAATCTCATCCAGACGAAAGCCACTTACATCGACAAATAGCGGATTAATGACGCTTGATGAATCAGTACCTTTAATTAGGTAATCGAAATACTCGCTATTGACGGGTAATCTTGCACTTTTTTCAATTTCAAAGTAAGCTTTATGACAAAAATCTTGAGTGAAAGTTCTTTCAAGAGTTAAAAGTTGTATTTGTTCATTAATTTGATTGTACGACAGCAGATCCAAAAACACCTCATAGGCTAAATCATTAACGCGACTGACTTGAATATTAACGGGAGAACCATCGGATCTACGGGTAATGAACACTTCGTCAAAAATTGACCTAAGCATTTCTAATTCCTGACTGGCATGCTCCGTTATAAAGAATGTAGAATCTGTTGAAACAGAAATTCCTAAATCCCTTTTGTAGAGATAGTGTCTGGCAAGGATCGCCTGGATATTTATCATGCATTTTATAATATTTCCTATTACTAGTTTATCGTTTACCACTATTGGCGTGTAACGTTCAACGGAAAAGCGGTCAAGTGCTGAAACTTCTTTCGAAGTTACCATCATTTGTGCGAATTCTATTTGTTTCACTATTCTCCCTCCGATCTCTACTTATTTAAAGTATAAGGTGAACTATGACTTATTATAATTATAGTTCACCTTTTATGAACGTGAAAATTTCCTAATTTATCTGGTAAGTATCGATACGGGTACTAGCAGACAAAGCTCCGGATTCAAGCAGAGTGACAATCAGATTAGAGGCAGTGACTTTTACAATATCTACGCTGCTTGGGATATTAAAATCTCCTGGGACCATATTGGTGTACAGTGTCGTTGCAGCAATATTTGTTTTGGTAACATTAGTATTTTTATAAGTGGTTGGGAAAAGTACCGAAGTATTTTGAACTATGCTTTGCAAAAAGTTCGGCGTCGAGACGGCTTCCTTTCGATAATTAAATAAAGCAACCAAAAGCAAACAAGATGCAGGCTATTAGCTTCCGGCATCTTGTTTTTTTGTCCTTTGTTTTTGATTCCTCAATAATAACATCACCTTTGAACGCATGTACAAGTGATTGACGTACGTCATGGTGCTGTTTTTCCAGTCTACAAGCTTCTATTCCAGCCCCAGCAGCTTGCCCCCTACGTTCCTGTTGTAAATACTAGTGTTATCATCATGCGCCAAACCTCGGTTTTCCGTGTAATTACATTCAGATAACGAGCCATCACAGAACGATTGGGGAAAGCTGTAACATATCCATTATATCAATCTGTCGAAAGGCATATATTACACTATAATCGGAAATTGGCTCACCATCTCTTTTGAGATGGAATAAAGTGATTGCCGATTTAATAAACTTATTACATAAAGTACATTTAAATTTTACCATTATACTCCATTATTACCATGACGTTCGGAATAAAGCTTAGTTTACGAGTCCAAATGTGATTGTGGCGTTTCGCAAGCGTCTAATAAAATCATATAATGAATAAGGAGCGGTGAAATGAAAAACAGGAAAATAGCAATGAGTATGTTAAACAGGTTTATTATTGCATCCATAGTATTATTTCCAATGCAGTATGTACAGGCATCAGCTTATGCAGTTGGTACATATTCAAGGGTTTCAGACGGTACAGGAGAATTTGTTGATCAGGGACCAACCAAAGGTATGTTAAATATTGTAGAGAAAGAAGAGTTACCTCAACATAGAGTAATAATTAATGAGATTAATTCTTCACCGGATGATTGGGTAGAGTTTATTAATCTAGGAACAGGAGAAATAGATCTTTCTGGTTATGAAATTCGTGACAATTCTGATGACCATCGTTGGAAATTTGCGGAAGGAACAAAACTGCCAGCAGGTGAATTATTTGTAGTTGATGCAAATACGGATGGTCAAGTATATGATGATCAGACAGATGCTTATGTTGCAGGTAAATTCGCAGCAGCAATTGGTATTGGTTCAGGAGATTCTATTCGTTTATATGACAAGGCAGGGAAGTTACTGGATGAATATTCATGGACTGAGCATGCTAGTTATAAAGGCGATGAAGCATTGGCATCTTTCGGAAGATATCCAGATGGAACAGGCGAATTTATGGAATTTCCCACTTCGACTAAGGGAAAAGCAAATATGATAACAAATCCAGTTATATTAAATGAAATCCAGTCAAATGACTTAAAGGGTGGATATGATTGGATAGAACTTGCTAATCCAACAGGAAAAGTTTTAGATATTTCGGGAATCGTAATTAAAGACAGTGATGATACTCATCAATATGTTATCCCCAAAGGCACAACTATCCCCAAAAATGGGTTTTTGGTATTGACAGAGAAAAAGTTAGGTTTTGGACTTGGAAAGAATGATTCTGTACGTCTGTTTGAAAAGGAGAAATTAATAGCCAGCACAACATGGAAAGATCATACAAACCCTACTTGGGGATTGTATCCTGATTTAACTGGAACTGAGTATAGAAATACAAAAGAAGCAACCCCTAACGCACCCAATAAATTTAAAGAAGTAACTAATGTTATTGAATGGCCGGGTAACGGTAAAGTTGTAATTTTTGATCAAAAACCAACATTTTTAGAAGATTCATCAGGGTTGGATTTCTTTGAAGGCCAATTATATGCAGTTGACAATGGTGCAGGTAAGTTTTGGATTTTAGACGTTTCAAAAAATGGAGAGTTAAGTTTTGCAAAAGGTTTTGAAAAAGGTAAGCGTGTTCGATTCCAAAAAGATGCAAACAATCCAAAAGCAGCAGGTCCGGATGCAGAAGGAATTACAGTAGATGGAGATGGGTTTGTTTATATCGCTTCTGAACGTGATAGTAATGTTAAGGACGTTAACTTTAATATGATTTTGAAAGTTGATCCACATAAAGAAGGCAACGATTTAGTTGCATTACAGCAGTGGGATTTAACAGCCTCATTACCACAGGTTTCTGCCAATATGGGGATTGAAGCTGTAGAATGGGTATCAAACGCAGATGTTGTTGGTAAGCTTTATGACCAAAATACGGGTAAAGTTTTTGATGCAGCTAAATATCCAAATGCAATTGCAAATGGTGTGTTCTTTGTGGCATTGGAGGATAATGGTCATGTATATGCCTATGTTCTAAATAAAGATGGAAGTTCTGTACAAATTGCTGATATTGACGGAAAAATTGGTGGAGCAATGGCTCTTGACTATGATACCTATGAAAAAGTATTGTGGGCTGTTACAGATGATGGATATAAAAATCGTGCAGCAAAAATATCACTTAATGGAAAGAAAAATCCGGATATTGTTCATGTATTGCCTCCAAGTGGTGTCGATATTAGTGCTAATAATGAAGGATTTGCAATTGCAGAGGCAAGTTTTACTAAAGATGGTCAAAGACCAGTGTATCGATTTAAGGATGGCGATAAATCGGGCTCTTTATCTATAGGTTCTATTGCATCAGATTATAAAGAAGGTGTAAATTGATAACCCTGGAAATGGAGGCAGCAACAATGGAATAGTACTCCAACACAGGCGCACCGAAAGTAGATCAGAACAAAATCAACGTTACTTCCGTGTAATACAAACTTCAAAAGGCAGCATAGCTGCAGCAGATTTAACTGAACAAGCATTAGCAGAAGTCATTGCTTTCGTGAAAGCGAACCCAACAGAAACCACTGTTCAGGTTAAAGTAGAAGTTGGTGCAAGTGCCAAGACTGTTGAAACGATCATTCCAAACCAATCGATTAGAGCATTAGCCGAAGCTCGGGTAGAAAATTTAGTAATTGAATCACCAATTACAACCATCACGTTTGACGATAGAACTCTAAAAACAATTGCCGGTGCGGCTAAGGCCGATGTAAAGATATCTGCTATATAAGTTGAACTTAAGAATTACCAATAGGAAAGAGTGTGAAATGATTCTGGAGAAGCGAAGCGTTCGCCTTTGTGACCGGACTTCAACCTTATACATTTAATTCAAGAAATCGGGGAGCAACAGCGATCGGAGGAACATTTCATACGTCTTCCTTACGTGTAATTCAAGAGTTCATCTTATATAGCGTTGTTGATTCGAGCACGCTTGCCGTGTCCGGAGTTACTAAAGAGCGGATTGCAGACAGACCGATATTCGATTTTACAGTAACAAGCGGTGATGCAGAGATCCGAGATTTCAAAGGCGGTTTAGCGAGCGTAACCGTTCCGTACACATTACGCCAAGGTGAGAATCCAAACGCTATTGTAGTATACGATCTGGACAAGAACGGAAACCTTAAACATGCCATGGGATTATATGATGCTGAGGCTGGTACAGTAAAGATGAGGGTTAACCAATTCTCTAGGTTTGTTATTGGCTACAATAAAGTGGAGTTTACAGATGTCTTAAGCAGAGGGTGGTATGCAGATGCCGTAGACTTTGCAGTAGCTCACCAGTTCTTCAATGGGGTAAGTGACAATAAGTTTGAACCGAATAACGAAATGACAAGAGCTATGGTCGCCAAGGTCATTGCGAATATGGAGGGGGCAGACCTTACGAGCTACAACACATCAGCATTTGTGGATGTGGATAAAGATGCTTGGTATGGCGCTGCAATTGCCTGGGCAGCTGATAATAAGATTGTGTCAGGTGTAGGAAGTGGAAAGTTTGATCCAAATGCACCTGTCACTCGTGAGCAATTGGCTCTGATGATCCATAAATTTATTGAATACAAGAGCACTAAATTAGTAGGCACAAACAAGCCAGCCTTTGCAGATGCAGTTTCAACTGCACTTCAGGTAGAAAATTGTTAATGCATTCGCAAAAGAAACTAATAGCTAGTGTCACTAGATATTTCATCGAACATCATGCTCTGATTGTGGGGGATATGGTTTATTTTCCAATGAAAGAACCTATCGTCTTTATATCAACTTCCAATTGGCGAAAGAAATTAAAGATGTTAAAGTACTCTTTGCTGAGTGCTTCAGGAGTCCCTATAATACTATAAGCACGGCGTCAAGTACAAGCAAACTCGAACAGACGTAACGCCGCGGCTGAGTTTATCAACTCATTTCCTAAGACTAAAGATTATGAAGTCAAATTAGATCATCAAAAATACCTTAATGATAAAGACGAGAATGAAAATTAATAACATCTGTAACAACGAAAAGGATTATACTCTTCTGCATGTTAGAAGAGTATGATCCTTTTTTGAAAGTGGACAATAATTATCTTGGGTCCATGGCAAACCTCTGTAGTATTTTTGCTGATGGATAGCTAGACATTGAAGCAATGCCGTTAGCAAGTTCCACTGGGAATAATGCTCCTTCATACTTATGGCTAACTAGACTAGGCAAGGTAGCCAGAATTCTGTTAAGCCCGATAATATTTGATTCATTAGGAAAATCAACATCCTCGTTATAAGCTCCTGTAGGTACACTCAAAACCATATAGGTGCTTGGGTCAAATTTAACATAGAGCTTTTCCCCCCAATTTGTTCTCTTTCCGTATGGATTACTCATGTCTGGGGTTCGGTAAACCTCTTTTCTTACATAGTCATGCGTTAAAACTGCATAATGTAAGTTTTCACCACGTTCAGATGGTGGAGCGAATCTTGCTATTGTTGAAAGGTGATCATAGAAACTTCCACTTTTTTCCTGACCGACAATATGAACTGGTCTTCCTGTTTGTTTTGCATATTCCAAAAATGTTCGGATTGAAGGTACTAGTTTTGAGTACTGACTTCTGAGTGTAAGAGGACCATCCTTGATAAATAACGTATCACTCAATAAGTGTTTATCAGTATGATCCCATAAGAGTCTAATTACAGTAAAGAGCATCAGGAGTTCCATAATTAACATGTAAGCAGAAGAGACGCTTTCAGGAGCACTTTCTTCATCCATATCTAGGTGGAAACCTACCATGTCAGATAAAAACACAACATTTTTACATTCAGGACAGATTCCTTCATCAGCATCATAAGGTATCCCTTGGACATCGTTACCACAATGTGGGCAACCAAATGAAGGTGATGACGTAGGGTTTGAATCCCACTTTTGATAAACGATCCATTTCAGGGTTTCAAAAAATATTCCATCTTCGTCGATCTTCATGGAGTCCCTAATAATATGCCTGACTGTATCGTAGTTATTTCCAATACTTGTTCTTATATTTCTGAGTGGAAATACTGTTGCATGGAATATTGCACTTCCAGTCATTACGTCCTGAAGGTGTAACGGGTGAGGATGATCTTTATCGATCGCATCGATTTTGGTTCGGTCCATTGTAAGTAAGGCAGTTTTTACAAAAGAGATTTCTCTTCTTGGAAAATCATCCGATGTTACCGTTACGAAAGATCCATCAACTGCCCATACATTTCGAAGTGGCTCCACATCGCTTGATGTGAACTCAGCCCAAAATGTGTTACTTGGATCAGAAGTTGAATGCGTACTTTGTTCAAAATCCCGTATTAATGAGTTAACCCATTCGCTATTTACTACATTTAAATGTCCTAATTTTGAAGCAGTCTCACCTGGTAGCCTAGTTCCCTGACTATATGGCATAATGACCTCCTAAACCTAACAGCTACTTACTGACTCAAGGGAGTTAAAGCTTCAAACCTTTTCGCCTGCATTGGAATTACAAAACGATGAGACATCGTTAGCATCCGCATATACCCTGGAGTTTTAGAGCGTAATATGTCTTCTTCAATACCTTCAAAAGCTATTTGTACCCTTGATAAAGCTTTAGTTTCATCAACAGATGCCAAATGACCAATAAAGAAATTTTCAGTTTGAGCTAATAGTTCTTTGTTTATTGTTGATGGTGATTGTGTCGAGTAAACCATACCAATATGGAACTTCGCACCTTCCTTGGCAAAACGTGCATAAACTCCCGTAAGATCCTTATCGTTTGGCGGGAATAAGTTATGGGCCTCCTCAAAATATAGTTGAATATAGTGATTTCTAAGAGAATTACTAACGAATTTTTTTTCTTGGTGAGCGAAGATCGCTCTTGAAAGCATATCAGAAAAATAACGTCGAATTTCATCAGTTGCATTTCCGAGATCAAGAATTACTGTTTTTCCTGCATCCAGTAGATCGAGAATTTCATTGAGAAAATCTCCAGCTATTGATGAATGATAATCTCTGTATGTTCGTAAAATAGATGGCCCAGATCCTGAATTTGGGGCAAAAAAATCAAGCAATGCTTGATCATCTGAATCAAACATCGAATTTCCGCTACTACTAATCAGCGCTTGATGATTCGGATTCTCTCTTTGAAATTTAGCCAGTACTTCTAATTCAGATACTAATTCATCCAATGTGGCAGGTGCGTTTCCAGGTTGTCTGTTGGAAGAACTATACGCAGCATTCCGAAGATTCTGATTAAAACATGGATTAAAATGCTTAGCATTTCTACTTACGAGTCCTTTGGCCTTAAGTCGGCCTTCATCAGCATGGAACCCTGCTTTTTTAAGAATAGCCCAAAACAATTGAATTTTTCGTATTGGTCTAGTTTTATCACCATCGGGTAGACTCGATATACTTTCAATAGATGGTAATTTTACACTTGCAAAACTGCGAATATAGTTAGATTCCTTTTTATCCTGTTGTAACATGGAGGCTAATATTTCAATACATGAATCTGGTTGTTCGTAGAAGTTCAGTCTGAGCGGTTTGGATGGAGTATTTGGCCGCTCAGTAAGAGCATAAACCTCGCATCTATCTGCAAAGGCCGAACGAATTGATTTATTTCCATCTTGAGGGTTATCATTGGCATACTCACCGTTGATATCAAAAATAAGTTGTCCAACACTGTTATCAGTTGCTGTGGATTCAAGCATACCTTGAGCAATAAGCTTTACAACGTTCGACTTACCTAGCCGTGTTTTACCAAACATCGATGTACGACAGCCCTTAAAATCTCTCATAGAAATTTTAACTGGAATCTGAGAAGAACTTGCTTCAGTGAGCTGGCATTCCATTGTACGCAGTGTGCCAAGTTCAAATTGTTGTTCAGGCTTAACAGTTCCGTTAACAATTAGTTTTTGTAGTTCTTCGTCGGGTGCAAAAACTCTATACCGGTGAGCACTTACAACATTATTTACATCACCAGAAAATGAGAGCCGACGTTGGTCAGTTGGATCTGGATAGAACATTCCTAGTACATCACACTCTAGGGCACCCCACTGCAACTCCCCTTGCGTCCAAACATCAAGCTCTGGCATTGATTTTTTATGTAATTCAAAGTAAGTCTGTTGAACTTGATTACTAAGAGGGGTTGTTGCAACTCCAGTGACCCGTAATAAGGTAAAATGAAGAGGTAAATTGCCCGGATTATTAGGAGTCATAATCAAAAAGGAGCCCCTAGGAATACCACCAACAGCAATTTTGTATGGATCCGACGTAATAATCTTTGCGGAATCATAACCTAGTTCCAATACATAACCCACGAAGCGCCACCTATCGGTCTGTCTAGCCCGCTCGTAACTATCTTGTGCTTCTATGAAAGTTCTAAGAACAGAAAGTGGATTATCTTGAATTGCGACATTATTTACTAAAGAGGTAAGGCTTGCAGCAATTTGATTCATACTTAGTTAATCCTCCCTTGGGATATTAGCGTATACTATTATTTCTTCATATTGATTACGCTTATTGGGGTCTGCTGATATCGAGCTATAACGAGAGACAGTTCTAATATTAAATCCCCGTTCTTCGTATAGCTCTCTAAGTAGATGATGGTTTGCGTTTGTAGCTAATATCATGGCCCCTCTATCGCGTGCTCGTTCTAAGGCATTAGCCAATCGTATTTGATCATTCCAAGAAAATAAGTTTTCATTGTACTTAATGAATCCATTCTGATTATGCCTTACCGTATACGGTGGATCCGCAAATATGAAGTCATTTGTTTGAGCTTCATTAATTAACAATTCAAAGTCATTAACACGGATTTCTGCGTTCGTTAATAATCGCGAGAGATTTTCAAAATCATCAAAATCGAAGATAACAGTATCTTTCGTACCCTTAGGGACATTAAACCTACCTTGTCGATTGACCCTGTAAATCCCATTAAAACAAGTTCGATTTAAATATATCAGTCTAGCAGCTCGTTCAACTATATCGATGGGCAATGATTCTCTTATTTCGTAATAGTAATCTTCGGAATGATTTCTTTGATGTTGAATTAGTAGATCTTCAACAGCCTGCCAATTTTCTCGTATACTGATATACGTAGTAATCAAATCATCGTTTACATCACCCAATAAAGCATGCAATGGCTCTAAGTGAAAAAATACAGAACCACCACCTAGAAACGGCTCAATGTAACGGTTGAAGTTCCGAGGAAGCATAGCACTATACTTTGTAGTAAACCATCGCTTCCCGCCGGCCCATTTTAAGAAAGGAATGCTCATATTATATCAGTCCAATTATCTGTAGTGTTTTCGTCATAATTAGCTATAATCCTTCAGAACTAAATATTTTATATTATTCGTGTATTAGGTACATATTGAAGGACCTTATAATATTCGACAAACACCTCGCCATTTCCTTCATCAATAGGTGGACACGTGTCCTAAGTTTAACTGGAAACAATAGGTCATCACCAATTAAGGAAAAAGATTGAAATAAACCAAGAAGGAATTTATATTATATCTTGAGGGCTGATAGTTCTAAAGATCTAGAAACGATCAAGGACGTACATATTCATAAGAGCTGCTGTGGGCTCCGGTCGGTGATTACAATCTGGACCGAGGGATTTAATTAATGAAAGAATCGTCATGCACATTTAACTTTATAGTCCAGCCATAAGCCTTTTTGGACTCCATTGGGCTGTGTAAAAAGTGATGATTGGATATTCAAGAGGAAGTTTACGAAGCTTAAGAGCGATAGTTCGAGAAATAGAAGGAATTTGAAAAAGGATAGTAACTTAATAATTTGGAGGTATATATGCATCAAATCGCTGATATTGTTTTTTTTCCTGATGTTCTGAAATTACCGAAGGCAACCTTGAAAGAAATATGTACAGATATGATGCTTGAAACAACCGGCACATCTTTCGATTTAGCAACAAGAATTTGGGATGTCATCAACACTGGAGACCGTGAAAGGTTAGGTCCATGTAAAAACAGGTTACTTGCTGGAAAGACATCTGTAACGTGGTTCAGGATTGAAAATGAAGGAGCTTTAAGGGACTTTAAAGGCATGTTGGAAAGATTGCATAGAAACCCCTTCGAGACTATCAACGAAGTTATGCCGCGTGATGTTACATCAGAACCTGAATTAATAGCTGCATCTGTAAGCGACAATGAAAATGAATTATACCTTCGCTATATGTATAATAGCGGAAACAGAAGAGAAATAAATGGTACAGATGTTCAAGTAGTTCCTAAATGTGAAGTTACGACTGTTTTTATAAACCAACAAACTGACCTGATTGAAGTCCGTACCGATTCGCGAAATGCTAACAATATAGCATCGCATATCGCAAGAATGATTGGTCAACAAGTAACCTTAGAGCAAAAGAAAATACTTGCTCCTTACGGTAACAATGTAGAGCACATTGCAAATGCACTTGAAGGTGAACTAATTGATGCCACTTCAACACCAGAGTTTATTTTCGAGGATTTTACAGAACAGCATACCAAGGCGATTATGGATATCCTTAATGCATTGAATAATTTCTTCGATGATGAAGACGAGGCAGAACTTGTAAATAACTTACGACAATCTTCTCAGATATTCGGAGAACACTTACTAACCACTCCATTTGTGGCTCTTATTTTAAATGGTATGGAGAGGGTTGGACTAAGAGTAAATGAGGGTGATTTGAGGGGACGTCCGCTTTATGATACGTTACGTCCATATTTGCAGCATCAGGGTGGATTTATTAAATTCAATCGTCCCGTTAACGGTGTGGAAAAGTCTTTTACTATAAGAGTTGGGCTTACGTCAGATAGCATATACTTTACTACGCCCGCAACTGAAGAGGTAATTGAATTTGTTCGAAATCAGGTTATAATATAATTACTTGACTAATAGCAAAAGGGTGAAACCATGACAGTATCTTTAAAAGAGAAAAGGGAGCTTAATAATTTTTTGGACCTTTTAGCTTTTAGTACTGTTAAAAGGTTCTATCCAACTGCGGCAATGAACTACACGCAAGTGACTTCGTTAGAGGATACATATGACTATTTCATTGACCTAGTGGAATCAGGGGAATTGAGCATTGTATGGGAAGTTAAATGTACATCTGATAAGTTTATTTGTGCAAGAAAAATAGATGATGCCCCTGTTAAAGAAGTGTTGTTAAGCAAAGAAGTTGCTTGTGATATATGTGGGCATGAATTTACGGTATCTGTTGATGATTTGTATCCTGCTTTTGAAATATCGTCAGAGTATAGACAAATAGTCCGTGAAGATAAAAAAAAAACATTAAATCGCTTGAAGATAAGCAGAAACTTCGCCAAAGCATAAGTCGAGTAATGGATTCAGTCAAAATTGGTGAACAAAATAATCCATCACTGGGCAACTTGCCTTTCAGAACTGCATTAAGGATAGGTCATGTAGAACATTTACATATTCATGCGGGGGATGGAGCTATGAATAGTAACAATAAAAGTGTGAATTTTCATGGAAGTGTGTCTGGGAACACAAACGTTAACACTGGTGATAATGTAGAACAACAAATAAATCTTAATGAGGGCGGTGCAATAGAAGCATTTGCTCAATTGTTAAAAGATATTCAAGAAAAAACAAATGACAGCCAACGAGCTCAATTTGAATTTTTTGCAGAAAAACTCAAGGAAGCTTATGACAAAGGTGATAAGAAAGAAGGCCAAAAGCTTCTTGGCTTTCTAAAGGATACCCTTGGAAATATTGCTTCCATAGCAACTATTGCTGGCCTCTTCGGCGTAACTTTATAAAATGGTAAAGAGAGGGGTGAAGTTACCCCCGTCAAGTAGACAGTTAAATGTAAGAGCACTAAGCAACCTTAGTTCGATACTCCACCGGACTAAGGTTATTTAATTTTTTCTAAAATCGTTGGTGGTTATAAAAGTGAATATAGCGGTGGACTTCGTCAATGAGCTGCTTTTGGCTGGTGAACCGTTGGAAATGGAGTGCCTCACTCTTGAGAAGCCCAAAAAAACTTTCCATACACGCGTTATCAAGGCAGTTCCCTTTGCGTGACATACCGGCTTGAATACCATGACGCTTCAGAAGCATGGTGTACTGCCTGGAGGTGTATTGGAAGCCGCGGTCACTACATGTAAGAGGATACCTCATGTTTTCCGCTTACAAATGGCTTTCTTTACCGTATCGGTTTCCAAACGAATGTCATTACGTGTGCTGAGTTTGTACGCGATCACTTCATTGTTATACAAGTCGTAGATCGTCGAGAGATACAAAAGGATTGTCCGAATGGAAGATAGGTAATATCCGTAACCCATTTTTCATGTGGACGTGTCGCTTGGAATTCGCGGTTCAGCAAGTTTTCATGTCTTGTACTTGCTATGAAAGGCGTGATCAGTTCATCCACGGTAAAAGAGATGGGGCCCTCTGGCCGATAATTTTCTTTTTTATCGCCGATGGACATGGCAAGCCCAAACTTTTTCCCTTTAAGCCTGTCACCTTTTGATCCATAAGCCCAGCCGTGAGCAAAAACATCGTCAAACCACTTTTTCAATAGAGGTGGATAACTGTACCAATATAACGGAAATTGCAATATAACATGGTTGTATGCTTCTAATAGATTTTGCTCTCTAGGCACATCGATGTCCCAGTTAGGGTACTCTTGGTAAATCTCATGAATGGTAATATTATTAGGATATTGCAGCCAAATCTTCTCTCCATCGCTGGTTTACTCTTGAAATTTCAAGGCGTCTTCGTTATTGTCCTTATGCAGGTTTAGACCACTCCAATCCATCCTTTTGTTTTTTTGCATCAAGATACACGGTTTGCTAGAAGGGAGGTTAATAGGTGACGTAGATCCGAATTTCTGGATCTGCAGCCAAGAGTTCTTTCAATCCGGCGACGCCATCTTTATTGAAAAGTTCACTTTCCAGATAAGCTTTGGCGTCCGATTCTGAATCGAAGCCGTGGAGCGCTTGAACTTCTTCATTATGAACCAGAAGTTCTTTCGTCAGTGCACCTTTTGTTAACATTATGAGTTTATAAGTATAGGCTACGCTTCTCCCCATCCATTATCCCCTACCAGCTGTTGTTCAAGTTGCTTCATTTCGTAGAAATATCCTTTTCGCTCTATCAGTTCATCGTAGGTGCCAGCCTCCACAACGCATCCGCGATCCATGACGACAATCTGGTCCATCTGCTCCAGCCCAGTCAGGCGGTGGCTGACCATAATGAGCGTATCGTCTGCCGCGCGCTCTAGCAAGAGCTTTAGTATCCGGCGTTCTGTCACGTAGTCCAGCGAGGAGGTTGGTTCGTCCAGCAGCCACAGCCGGCCTGATTTCAGCAATGCGCGGGCGATTGCCAGACGCTGCTTTTCGCCGTCGGAGAGGTTTTCACCTTTTTCCAGCACGGGATCGTCCGGTTTTTTGTCTGCCAGATCGACCTGCTCCAGAACTTCAAGCAGTTCACGATCGCCGAGGCCTTCGTCCTCCAGCAGCAGGTTATCCCGGATCGTGCCCAGGAAAAAATGTCCCTGCTGCAGCACGACGTTCGTCCGGCGCCACAGGTCTTCTGTATGAAGTTCGCTTACGGCAGTGCCGTTCAAGCGGACCTGTCCCCCTGTCGGAACGTGCAGTTTAAGCAGCAGCTCCAATACGCTCGTCTTACCCGAGCCGCTAGGGCCGACGATTGCTGTTTTCGACCCGGCCTTCAGCGAAAGCGATACGCCGTTCAGCACCGGCCGCCAGTCGTCCGCGTATTGGAACGACACGTTGTCCAATTCGACGGAGACGGCGGTATCGTCTTCAAGTGTGCCAGACGGCTCTCCGGAAGCTTCTACCGTACCGTCCGCCTCGAACGTCTCGGACAGCCGATTCGCCGCAAATTCACTGTCCTGCTTGTAAGCTGGGAGCGTCGCCATGGCCGCCGATTCGTCGAACACGGTCATCGAGGCCATAATCAGCATAGCAAGGAACACGCCGGCCAGTGAGCCCTGCACGATCAGGTAGGCGCCGAGCACTAGCACACCCCAGGAAACGAAAAAAGTCACGAAGCTGTGAAGTGATTGGCCCCGCAGCAGCCGCAGTGAATCATCATGCTGGGCAGCTGTTAATTTATCCGAAGCGGCCAGCAGCTGTTCTTCGCGCTGCTTCAGCCGACCGTACAATTTCAGGTCGATAAAGCCCTGAAGCATCTCGGCCGTCTCGGCGGAGAAGTCGGCGCGTTGCTGGCGGACCTGGCCGTACGCTTTGCGTTGGCCCATTCGTACGATGGCTGGTACGACGAACGCTGTAATCAGCATACCAACGATGAGTAGCAGTGATATCCAGATTGAGAAGAAAGAGGTGAACAGTACCGTCGCCAGGAAGACCGAGACAACGATGATCGGCGGATAAGCGACGCGCAGGAAGTAGAACTGCAGGCTCTCGATATCCCCGACTATGCGCGCCAGCAGATCGCCGCTGCGCTGCCGGTTCAGAATCCGCGGTGTCAGCGGCACCAGCTTTGCGAAGAACGAGGTTCGCAGGCGGCTCAGCAGCGAGAAGGTGGCCCGATGCGAAAATAGACGTTCCCCGTAACGGCTCGCCGCCCGTGCCAACCCGAGTATTTTGACCAGTGACGTTAAAATGATCAGTGTATACAGTGGGGGCACGAAAACCGTTTTCGAGATCAGGTAGCCGCTCGTCGAAAACAGCACGACTCCTCCAATACCGGCAAAAAAGCCGCATAGAATGGAGAGCAAGATATCTTTGCGCTCCTGGAGCATTGCTTTCGTAAAAATGGACAATTCGCTCATGACACTCCCCCCTTAGGTCCTGAATTTACCATGTCGGCGTACTGAGGCAGGCGGTTCAGCAGATCCTTGTGAGTGCCGGTGCCGATCAGCTTGCCCCGTTCCATGAACAGGATGATGTCGGCGTGGCGGATTGTGTGCAGCCGATGCGCGATCGTAATCATGGTCGCATTCCGCGACAATTCGCTGATTGAGCGCAGCAGGATGCGTTCCGTGTGCAAATCGAGACCTGTCGTCGGCTCGTCAAACAGCAGCACGGAAGGCCGCTTCAGGAAAGCGCGCGCCAGCGCCAGCCGCTGCTTCTCGCCACCCGACAGGCCGCGGCCGCCTTCACCGACAACCGTATCGTAGCCATGTTCCAGCTCGGAGGCCAGCCTGGCGAGTCCCGCAGCTTCCGCTGCCCGGGCGATTTCCTCGCGGGATACACTACGGTCTGTGCCGATAGCGATGTTCTCGGCAAAGGTACCCGAGAAAATATATGGATGCTGCGTTATGTAGCTGACACGCCGGAACCACTCTTCTTCGCAAGCCGGTGTCAGCGGACTCCCGTTTACCCAGACTTCGCCGGAGGAAGGAGGCAGCAGGCCGGCGATGAGATGCAGCAGCGTGGTTTTACCTGAACCGCTTTTGCCAACGATAGCGATCTGCTGTCCGGGTGAAATTGATAGTGAACCGGCATGCAGTTCGAATGCTCCTTCACCATAGCTAAAGCTCAGTTCACGAAGCTCAATGGCGGGAGGCTCGCGGTCGGATAGATTAGGGCCAGACAACAGATTCCAGGTATCCCGTCGGCCGCATACGGCTGCCTGCTGCTCCTCGCCGCTGCCCGGGCGTTCCTGGATTTGAGAGATATTCACCGCTGCTTCTTTACCAGTCGCGTCCCCACCTGCTGGAGCAGCCTCCTCCAGACCTTCGTTCGGGTTCTTGTTTTCCCGGGCCTCAGATGTTTCTGCCAGCAAAACTTCGATATTACGGATCGCCCCCATGCTGGTGCGGCCGCCATGGAACGCCGTACCCATAACTTTGAGCAGATTATAGAATTCGGGTACCAGCAGCAGAACCAGAAACGCGGTGTGGAACTGCATGCTTTTAAATACAACCAGCTGCAGCGCCAATTCCAACGCTACGATGCCGATCCCAAGCATTACAATTGCTTCCAAAGCAAATGTATTGCTGAACGCGATCCGCAGGATGCTCATCGTTGCGTCGCGGTAGGACAGGCTGGAGCGCTCGATCTCTCGTTCCCTCTGCTTCGTTCGTCCGAACAGCTTTAGCGTGATCAACCCTTGCAGCGAATCGAGAAATGTGCCGGAGAACTGCGCGAGCTGCTCAAACTTTTCCTCCGATTTCTGCCTCGTTTTTATGCCGATCAGTGCCATGAACAGCGGAATGAACGGAGCTGTGAACAGCAGAATGAGTCCCGACGGAAAGTGCAGAATAAAAACGGCTGCGAGGATCAGCAGCGGTACGATGGAGGCTTCGATCATTTTCGGCGTGTATTGGCTAAAATAACCGTCCGCCTCGTCTACGGCATCCAGCATTACACTGATCTTGCTGCCCGCCTGTCCCTGCCGGGATAAGGTCAGGGGATTAGCGGCCAGCGCACGCAGCAGTCTCGACCGAAGATCGCGCTTGGCGTCCGCTGCAATCCGTAAGCCGATCCTTCCGTTGGCATAAGCCAGCAGCGTGCGCACGATCATGATGGCCAGCAGTGCAGCAAAGACGGCGACCATCGGCACCAGCGCGGCCTTTTCCACGAAAACGCGTTGCACCGCCTCTGCCAGCAAGACCGCCTGTCCGATCGTTGCAGAGCCGAGCGCTAACGAAATCAGCCGAATCTGGGCCGTTCGTTTCTTCTGCGCGGCCATCAGCTCTGGCAGAAGTCCGGTTTTACTGTTCGATCTTCGTGGTTGTCTCCTCTTCACGTCGAGGTCCCTCCTTATTTTTTTCCTTTTACGTAATCCGCGTCGAACAGGAACAGCCGGAACACCAGCACGAGCGAAGGAATTAGCAGCACAAGGCCGCCAATAAAAGCTCCGATCAGCGCAATGCCCATGGCTTCCTGTGTCGCACCGCTCTGAACTGTAATATACGGATCGAGGATGTATGGATAATGTCCGATGCCGTAGGCGAAGAACGCGCACAGAAACTGCAGCATAAGAGAAATAAATGCCAAACCGTAACGGTGTCCCTTGTACAGTAGTCCTAGTGTGATCAGGAAAAAAACAACGGACAGGCCCAGCAGCCACCACAGATCCATCATGTTTTGGAAGTGGCGTTTGTTATACTGGCTCAGATACAGGAACGCGGTAAAGGCAGCGATGATGGTCGGCGTGCTCCAGAAGAGCGCATAACTACGTAAAAGTTTCAGTGCCGGCTTGTCGTCTGCACGGGAAGCGTAGAAGGCCAGGAACGAAGCGCTGATGAACAGCACCGACGTCAGCGCCAGACCCACGATGCTCCACGTCAGCGGACTCGTGAACAATTTGAAATACTCCAGCGTTACGATGCCGTTCGCTGCCACGATAAATCCACCTTCGGACAGGACCAGCGCCACGGACAGCGATGCTGGAATCAGCAGGCCAGTCGCACCGTACAGGAACAGAAATACGATATTTTTCTTGGAGCCGTAATTCTCGAACGCGTAGAACGAACCCCGGATCGCAAGCAGGATAATTGCGATACTGCCCGGAACGAGCATTGCGGAGCCATAATAATGCGCGGCGTCTGGAAAAAAGCCCAATAGACCAATATAGAAAAAGACAAAAAAGACGTTGGTGATCTCCCAGACCGGCGACAGATAACGGGAGATCAGGCGGTTGATCAGATGATCCTTGTTCGTGACACGGGCATAATAGGCGAAGAAGCCCGCACCGAAGTCGATGGATGCCACGATCAGGTAGCCGTAGAGAAAAATCCAGAGTACCGAGATGCCTATGATTTCGTAGCTCATGTGAGATCACCCGCTTCCTTCAAAGCATTTTGTTTGGCCTTGGCGGCTTTCTCCAGCTCAACCTCGGCTGGATTATTGCGGAAAAGCCGGCGCAGTACGAAGACGCATATCGTACCGAGCAGAATGTACAACAGCAGGAATACGAAGAACAAGATGACAATATTCGGTGAAGTCGTGGCCGCTTCCTCGACTCGCATATAACCGCGGATTATCCAAGGCTGCCGTCCTATCTCTCCGTAGAACCAGCCCAACTCAACGCTGAGGAACGCTAGTGGCGCGCCGAACACGATGGCACGCAGCATCCAGCGATTGAGTTCGTTTCGCTTTTTCCAAAGCAGCAAGAGGATGTAAATCGCCGAGACGGCCAGCAATGCTAAGCCAATGCCGACCATGAAGTCGAACAGGTAATGCACCACCAGCGGCGGCTGTTCGTCGGCAGGGAATTCATTCAGGCCGGTCACTTCCGCGTTAAAATCGCCAAAGGCCAGGAAGCTGAGCGCACGCGGGATATGCAGCGCCCCAAAGATCTCGCGTTCCGCATTCATCCAGCCGAGTAAAATCAGGTCGGCGCCTTTTTCGGTCTCAAAGTGCCATTCGGCGGCGGCAAGCTTTTCCGGTTGATGCTCTGCCAGGAACTTGGCCGATGTGTCGCCAGCAAGCGCAGTCAGGAAGCTGAATATTAGAAGAATGCTCATAGTCAGCTTTAGAGCTTTCTTGGTATAATCTGTTGCTCCCTTTTTCAGAATGGAGAACGCAGCGATGGCAGCCAGCAGCGCAGCTCCGGTCATGTAGGCGGAAGCTAGAACGTGAAATACTTTGGATGGTGTCGCTTCGTTGAACATGGCCTGCAGCGGATACACGGCTGTAAAATGTCCCGCTTCCAGCTTGAAGCCGTCCGGTTGATTCATGAAACCGTTGACCGAAGTAATAAAGAATGCGGACATGGCAGCCCCAAGCACGACAGGAACACTAAGCAGCCAGTGCAGATAAGGATTACGGAACCGATCCCAGGTATACAGATAAATGCCCAGGAAGATCGCTTCGAAAAAGAAAGCGAATACCTCCATAAACAACGGTAGTGCAATGACGTTGCCCGCCAGCTGCATGAAGTTAGGCCAAACGAGCGCCAGCTGCAATGAAATCGCTGTGCCGGTCACAACACCGACAGCGACGGAGATGATGAATCCCCTCGTCCATCTCTTGGCCATCAGTACATAATGTTGATCTTTTTTACGGATGCCAATCCATTCTGCGATTGAAGTCATTAATGGAATCGCAACACCAATCGTGGCAAAGATCATATGAAAGGATAGGGTTAATCCCGTAACGAGTCTGCTCCATACAACCGTATCAATTCCCATTTCATCGACTCTCCTTTCACTTTTCAAAATTTCCAAAAAATAAATTCAATTGAATATAGTTATAAACCTATCTACAAAAAAAACTTGCGTTACAAAGTTCTTTTCAATAAATGATCAAAGCTTTAGGTCAATTTGGTGAAAAAGAAAGCAATGACTCTTTCGAGTCATTGCTTATTAAGGTGACACGTGATATGTAACTTTTTATCATAATACTAAATAAGTGAGACGGGTATTACATTTATCACAGTTGAGTGGGGCATTCCTTCATCAAGCACCCAAAAACATCTTCATGTCATCCTCCACATTAGTAATCCCGCCGATCCCGAAGTTCTCTACGAGAACTTTGGCAACGTTAGGCGAGAGGAAGGCAGGAAGCGTAGGGCCTAAATGAATATTTTTGACGCCAAGATAGAGCAGGGCGAGCAGCACGATAACGGCTTTTTGCTCGTACCAGGCAATGTTGTAGGAAATCGGCAGCTCGTTGATATCCTCAAGGCCGAATACTTCCTTCAGCTTCAAGGCAATGACGGCGAGGGAGTAAGAATCATTGCACTGCCCGGCGTCCAGAACCCGCGGGATTCCGCCGATTTCGCCGAGGTCCAGCTTATTGTATTTGTATTTGGCGCAGCCTGCGGTCAGGATGACGGTATCCTGTGGAAGCTGGGCTGCAAAATCGGTGTAATAATTGCGGGATTTCATCCGCCCGTCGCAGCCGGCCATGACGAAGAAGCGGCGGATTGCGCCGGATTTCACGGCATCGACGACTTGATCGGCCACGTTCATCACAGCAGCATGCGCGAAGCCGCCGATGATTTCGCCGGTTTCAAGTTCCGTTGGAGCAGGGCAGCCTTTCGCTTGCTCGATCAGCGCGGAGAAGTCCTTGGCAGCCCCATCCGTTCTTTCAGGGATATGGCGGAGGCCCGGAAAACCTGTGTTGCCCGTCGTGTAAATGCGGTCCCTATAACTATCCTTCGGCGGAACGATACAGTTGGTCGTCATCAGAATTGGTCCGTTAAAAGCTTCAAATTCGCTGTTCTGCTTCCACCAGGCATTGCCGTAATTGCCTACAAAATGATCATATTTCTTGAATGCCGGATAATAGTGGGCAGGCAGCATTTCACTGTGCGTATACACGTCCACGCCGGTGCCTTCCGTCTGCTTCAGCAGCTCTTCCAAATCCTTCAGATCATGCCCGCTGATGAGAATGCCGGGCCGGTTTCTCACCCCGATATTTACCTTCGTAACTTCCGGATTTCCGTAAGCGGTGGTGTTGGCAGCATCAAGCATCGCCATGGCGTCTACGCCGTATTTGCCGGTTTCCATCGTCAAAGCGATCAGATCCTGCACTTCAAGGCTATCGTCAAGCGTAGCAGCAAGCGCACGGCGCATAAACCGGTTCACTTCGTTGTCGTCCTTCTCTAGGTGAAGCGCATGGTACGTATAAGCGGCCATCCCCTTCAAGCCGTAAGTAATCAATTCACGCAGAGAGCGAATGTCTTCGTTGTGGGTGGAGAGCACACCAACCGTACGTGCTTTTTCATCAAAAGCAGCTTCGTTATCCGCTTCCCAGACAGCAGCGTCAGGGAGATTGGCTGTTCCTTCGGGATATTGTTCGTTATAATAAGCGCGCACCTCGCCGCGGAGCGCAATCGCTTCCCGGATTTTCCCCACAAACACCTCGCGGTCAAAGTTGGCATTCGTAATGGTTGCAAACAAGGAGTCCATGATAAACAGCGATATGCGCTGTTCAAGCCCTTCAGGCAGTTGGACATCCAGACTGAGAAAAGCGATACCCTTCAGCAGATAAACGAGCAAATCCTGCAGATTCGCCACGTCATGTGGTTTGCCGCATACCCCGACAATGGTGCAGCCTGTTCCCTTGGATGCCTCTTGGCATTGAAAACAGAACATGGATGGCTGATGGTTCAAGGTCATTCCTGTCTCGTTGTTACTCATTATTTTTCCTCCCGATTTCGTGTTATCTTTGTCGTTATCGTCAGATTAAGATCACCTTGCATTTGGACTTTCAGACAGAAGTATACCCCCCTGCCAAAGCCGGACTAGTGATTAGAATCACTATTTTTCTAGTTTGTGATTAATATCACCAACCCTGGTCGTTTCTTCTTTTAAACTGGATTCAATACCCATTATGGAGTGAACTAAAGATGCGTGATTTCTTAATTCATTCCATATAGAACAAGAAGAAATGAGGAGAGAACGTGTCGATTTTGCCTCAAAAAAATGAACTGGGCTTTTACGAGATTCGTCTCGAATCCATCGGTGGGCTTGGCGCCAATCTGGCGGGAAAAATGCTGGCCGAAGCTGGGGTAACCGGCTCTGGGCTTAACGGCTCCAATTTCTCCAGCTATGGTTCGGAGAAAAAAGGATCGCCGGTCAAGAGCTTCGTAAGATTCTGCGATCCCCAGGTGGAGATCCGCGATCACAGCCCCATTGAGCAGCCGCATGTAGTTGGCGTATTTCATGAAGCGTTATATAAGACAATAGATGTGATAAGCGGTTTACGGTCTGATGGGACGGTGCTTGTGAACACAGCGCGAAATCTTTCCGAAGTGGCCGCGGATCTGAACATGACGCAGGGAACGCTGGCCGCGATCGATGCGCTGAGAATTGCCGTTGAAGAGAAAACCAAAGTCAATACAGCGATGCTTGGCGCCTTGTTCCGCATTTGCAGCTTCCTTGACCCGGACGATATGAGACAGGTGATCCGCAAGACTTTTGAGAAAAAGCTGCCTCATCTCGTGGAACCGAATTTGCGGACTTTTGACAGAGGATATAACGAAGTGCAGTTCCTTTCCCTAAGAAACGGCACAGGGCTTATGGACCAGACCGCTTTCTCAAGACCGCAGCCGGTTCTCGGCTATGAGACACAGGAGCTCGGCGGAGTACTGAACGTCACGGCAAACAGTGTGCTGAAAGATCTTAGTGGCTCCCGGCAGGGGTATCTGCCGGAGTACAAGATGGAGGACTGCATTAACTGTGCCGCCTGTGATACGGTATGTCCGGACTTCTGCATCGTATGGGAGCAGAAACCGGATAAACGCGGCAACCTGCAGATGTTTATGAAGGGCATCGATTACCAGTACTGCAAGGGCTGTCTGAAGTGTGTGGAAGCTTGCCCGACGACCGCTTTGGCCGCCATGCTGGAGGAGCCGCATTATGCGGAGCAGCACCGTGTGCCGCAGGTCTTCCCCTATTTAACTGTGGAGGGAGTCAGATCATGACCGTACAAACCAAAGAATCAACGGAGAAAAAGGTACCGGCTGCTCAGACGGCTGTCTTCGAGTCGGGCAACGAAATGGCTGCCACGGCAGCCGCCCAGATTAACTATCACATCATGGGGTATTTCCCGATTACGCCATCTACGGAAATCGCTCAATACCTTGACATGATGCGTACGCGCGGCGAACACGACATCAAGCTGATTCCGGCCGACGGTGAACACGGCTCGGCGGGGATCTGCTATGGTGCAGCCGCAGCAGGAGCGCGGGTATTCAACGCCACCAGTGCCAACGGTTTCCTGTATATGATCGAACAGCTTCCCGTGCAGGCAGGCACCCGTTTCCCGATGGTCATGAACCTGGTGACACGGGCGGTCAGCGGTCCGCTGGATATCCGTGGCGATCATTCGGATCTTTACTACGGCCTGAACACCGGCTGGGTGATTCTGACCGCCCGTTCGCCGCAGGCGGTATATGACATGAATATCATGGCGCTGCGTATCGCCGAACATGAGGATGTACGCCTGCCGGTCATCGTGGCTTATGACGGCTTTTTCACCTCACACCAGAAGCGCCGGGTGCAGATTTTTGCAAACCGGGAAACCGTTCAGGAGTTTGTAGGCGAACAGCCGGAATTCCCGCACGTGCTGGACGAGAACAAGCCGATCGTCGTTGGGGCTTATATGAACGGCGACGACTTGATGAACAACCACTTCCAGCAATCGGAGGCGATGTACCGTGCTGGCGAGGTGTTCAAGGAAGTGGCGGAGGAATACGCAGTATTGTCCGGAAGATCATATTCGCCGCTTGATCTGTACCGCATGGAAGACGCGGAGGTGGCTTTGTTCCTGCTTAATTCAGCGGCCGAATCCTCCAAAGACGTAGTGGATCGGCTGCGGGCCCAAGGGATCAAAGCGGGTGTGATCAGCCCGAATATTCTCCGGCCGTTCCCGGCACGGGAAATCCGTGAGGCGCTGACGGGTGTCAAAGCGCTGCTGATTGGCGAACGCGCCGATTCTTATGGCGCGAACGGGGCCAATTTGACACATGAGGTCAAATCGGCCCTGCAGGAAATCCGCGGCCCGCAGCCAATTGTGCTCTCCCGCATATTTGGTCTTGGCGGGAAAGATTATTACGCGGATGATGCGGAAGCTTTCTTTGCCCTAGCGCTGGAGGCCATGGAGCTGGGTTACGCCAAGGTGCCGTTTGACTATTACGGGCAAACGCCCGGCAATGAGGCGCACAAGCTGCAGCCAGTCATTGCGCCGATGAACGGGGACAGCTTTAAATCCGGCCTGATCACCGTCAAGGTGGATGAGGCGACGGGCAAGCTGGCCGTTAAAGTGCCGCCGATGCGGTCGCTTGCCGCCAAGCCGAAACGCTTTGCTTCTGGCCACGGAGCCTGCCCGGGCTGCGGTATTTTCCCGGGGCTGGAGCTATTTTTCAAAGGGATCGAAGGCAATGTCGTAACTCTATTCCATACTGGCTGCGCTTATATCACGACCACGGGGTATCCGTATAATTCACATAAGCAGAGCTTCATTCATAATCTGTTCCAGAACGGGCCGGCTACTTTATCCGGTACGGTAGAGGCGTTCCTCGAGAAGAAACGCCGGGGGGAAATCGAAGTTCCCGAGGATTTCACTTTTGTCATGGTGACCGGCGACGGCGGCATGGATATCGGGATGGGTTCGGCCATTGGCACGGCGCTGCGGGGCCATAACCTGATCATTCTGGAATACGATAATGAAGGCTACATGAACACCGGGGCACAGCTTTCGTATTCGACTCCTTTAGGCCACATGACCAGTACTTCTGGCGTCGGCAAAAAACAGCAGGGTAAAACGTTCCATCACAAGGATACGGTGCAAATGATGGCGGCGGCGCATGTTCCGTACGTATTTACAGGCACGGAAGCATTCCCGCAGGATCTTGTGAAAAAAGCGGCAAAAGCGCAGTGGTACGCCCAGAATGTAGGGACCGTCTACGGTAAGCTGCTGATCACATGCCCGCTGAACTGGAAATCCGACGACAAAGAAGGCGAGAACATTGTGCGCGCGGCCGTTAATTCGTGCTTTTTCCCGCTGTATGAAGTAGAGCAGGGAGAAACGAACATCACGTACAACCCAGAAGACAAGAACAAACGGGTGCAGCTCGGCGACTGGTTGAAATATATGGGTAAATCCAGACACCTGCTTAAGGAAGAAAACAAAGAAATGCTTGGCGAATTCGAGCGCGAAGTGGAGCGTCGCTGGTCAATTCTAAAAGCGAAACACGAGAACCCGCTGCTTTAGTAACGGGGAGCTAACTTAACTTATGACAAATCGGCAGCTGACCAAATGGTTGGCTGTCGTTTTTTTTGTGCACCTGTTCCGCTTATGCGCCTGTTCGCTTACGAACCTGTTCCTGCAAACCGTTCAGATTTGAAGCAAGGCCGTGCATCCAATGATTTTTAAGACGCATGGTGCTAGTTGACTGGCCATTGGAATACTCAAGTGATCGCCTATCTTTGGCCCGTTCTTAACGAGAGCACTTCGTTAGCTTGTTCCGCTGGTTTACTCGATACTTATGAAATCTGTGGCGTCACTAGTGCGGAAGTACAACTATAACGGAAATCTTTTGGCGAAAATATCAAAGAGGGGACGCCCCCCTCTTTTTTTGAACTTTTTGGTTGAGTATGCTTCTCCCGGGGTTATGATATAATTTGATTTAGCATGCTTTTAAGTGAAGAATAAACAAGGACAAAGACAGATTGGTTTACTACTTCAGGATAAAGATTTGTCCTGGTATGCATAGAGAGGTTTTTGAGATGACAAATAATTTTTGGCGTGATTTACCACGGCCGTTTTTTATACTGGCTCCTATGGAAGATGTGACGGATGTTGTTTTTCGCCATGTTGTAAGTGAAGCAGCCAGACCGGATGTATTTTTTACGGAGTTTGCGAATACAGAGAGTTATTGTCACCCGGAGGGAAACCATTCTGTACGCGGGCGGTTGACGTTTACAGAGGACGAACAGCCTATGGTAGCTCATATTTGGGGAGATAAGCCGGAATACTTCCGTCAAATGAGCATCGGTATGGCGAAGGAAGGCTTCAAAGGCATAGATATTAATATGGGTTGTCCTGTAGCGAATGTAGCAGAGAATGGGAAAGGAAGCGGCCTGATCTGCCGTCCAGAAACCGCAGCGGATATTATCCAGGCTGCCAAAGCCGGAGGACTGCCCGTCAGTGTAAAAACAAGGCTCGGTTTCACGGCCGTAGACGAATGGCGTGGCTGGTTAACCCATATTTTGCAGCAGGACATTGTTAATCTGTCCATTCATCTGCGCACAAGAGAGGAAATGAGCAAAGTAGCTGCCCATTGGGAGCTGATTCCAGAGATTAAGAAGCTCCGTGATGAGGTGGCGCCGGATACACTACTGACCATTAACGGGGATATCCCTGACCGTCAGACAGGCCTGCAGCTCGCTCAGCAATACGGTGTGGATGGTATTATGATTGGGCGTGGTATTTTTCATAATCCATTTGCTTTTGAGAAGGAACCGAAGGTTCACAGCAGTGAAGAATTGCTTGATCTGCTAAGGCTGCATCTGGATCTTCATGATCAATATTCGGCAGTGGAACCCCGTTCGTTCCGCCCTCTTGCCCGATTCTTCAAAATATATGTTCGCGGCTTTCGAGGCGCAAGTGAACTAAGAAACAGCTTAATGAACGCCAAGTCAACAGGTGAGGTGCGTGCGCTGCTGGATGACTTTGCAAACAAGAAGATGGATGAGCCGGAGGAACAGGGAAATTAAGCTGCCAGGATTTTGAGAGTCCGTGTAGACAATAGTAAAAAGACCTGAAAAGTTTGAGGATTGGATGAGTGGAGAGGGATGTAAATCCAGAGCCAACGAGCCTTTCCTCTGTTTTTATATGGAGGAGATTATATGTCCTGGAGCAAATTGAAGCAGCAGTTGGAGGGATTTCTCAGTCCTGCGTTAAAAGAAAAAGTAGAATACCGTGCACAGGGTTACCGTTATTTAGCTGATAAACCGGGGATTTGTTATATCATGGTAGACAACAAGAACGTGCTCAATATGAGTGATAAAGCCAGCTTTATCAGATGGTATCAGACGGAGCTGGAAATTAAGAATGACCCGGACATCCAAATTCCTGTCACCCATGACGAAATTGAAGCGGTGAGAAAAGCCAGCAAGGGGACCGTGCCGGAGGATCGTCTAATAGTCATTGCCAGAAGCAGAAAAAGTTCAGAGCATGCAAAGGAGCTTTTGTCAGCACAGGCTTCCTTAAGTAAATCGAATTTTGTCGTGGTGGCTAATCAATTTCTATCTACTTCTATAGAGGAAAGCATTGAGAGCAAGGATATTGTATTGAATGTTCTAGCTTTGGTGGACAGACGAATGGGGAAAAAGCGGATTGTAAACATGTCCGAGCAAATGAAGCTAAAGCATCCGATTGTGCAGTATTTTTATGAGCTGCGGCGTAATACGTTGTGATGTGAATGAACATGGGCGAAGTAGATGGGGGAATCAGGACACAAATACACATTCGTCAATGTATCTTACTAAAAGGGTGATAACTGGCAATGCGAATAATATTCATTTTAATTTTGCTTACCTCATTACATTCAGGAGATAAATTGAACAAATTAGAAAAAGAATTAAGTAATAAAATAGGATTGAGTCATGAATTCGCAGTAACACTAAAGTCATATTCAAAAAATGGATTACAACCATTAGCTCTTCCTGAGTTTGAAGGGCCTACTCCATCATTTTCTGGAATCTCGATTAAATTATCAGAACAAGAAGCTAATAAACTGATTACGCAACAACGAAAGCAGTTTTCAAATAAAGGTTTTTTATTATTTAGAAGTGAGATGAATTTCAATTTCAATTCAGCCCCAGATGAGGTTTCTGTTATCAAGAGTACTGATCAATTTGATATTTTACGATATAGCGGAACGAATGGATATAATTATGACATTTCGCCTACTGATGTTATAAATAAACTTAAAGAGTGGGAAAAACGATTTCCATTTCATATAGTAGGTGCTGATAGCGATTGGGTGCAAGCAGAATTTAATAATACGGAAACAGACTTAAAGGACTTGGCAAATGAAATATATGAGTTTTGTCCAGATATGGTTGAGCAAGGTACGGGAACAATTGAAGCCTTAGAAGCGGAAATGGAGCGGAATAAAGGCTTTTATCTGTGGTGGGATTAAGCTGATTTATACATACCGATCAAGAAGAGAATATAAATAATCGTGTGGAGCGATGACGAAATGAACATTGAAGCAGTTTTTGGACAGTTTCCTAATCTGAGATCAGATGGTTACATATTGAAAAAGATTGAAGATCATCATCTTGAGGAAGTTTTTGAAATCTATAACAATAACAACGTGTTTGAATACTGTGGCATCATACCCAAGCATAATAAAAAGATACTGTGAAAAATATGATTGCCATTTCGAGAGAGATTATAACAAATGGTCAAGGGTTAAGTGGGGGATATTCGCCAGCCTCGAGCCCGATCGGATGCTTGGGATTATTGAAGCTGCCGACTTTAACCAAAAGGTGAACATGGTGACGATTGGCTACTTTTTGTCGGAAGCACATTGGGGAAGAGGTATCGCTACTGAAGCGGTTGCGATATTAGTCGATTTTCTGTTTAAGGATGTCAACGTCAATAGAATTCAGGCTGAAGTGATGCCCCCAAATGAGAATTCAAAAAAGGTATTGTTGAAGAATGGCTTCATCAAAGAAGGAACATTAAGACAAGCAGCACTGTGGGCAGGCAAAGGAATTGTCGATTTAGAGATATACGGTATTTTAAAAGAAGACTATGTAAACTAGTGAAGAAAGTGAACATGTCAGTGAATATGTCATAGTGTCAACATAACGAATTGACCATTAACGGAGCACCAAATCAGCCAATACAAAAAGCCTAATTCTCAACTAAGAGGATTAGGCTTTTAGTCCTTTTTTGGGGATATAAGCCTCATGTTGATTTGTGTCGTAGATTGTTTAGAATTTGTCGAGATCGTGATAATACAATGTTGAGATGCACCGTGTAAATTGGCCTTACTATGTAATTTCACAGTGTATGACTGGTGTTGATGAGCGAATGAGAGGGGGGAAGTTACTTAGCATGGGTCACGAGCCGGAAGTAGGTCTTATGGCACTTACTCGGTCATTCAAGAATTCTGCAAGATTCTGACGACGAAGAAGGGCTATTTGAGTCAAGCAAATAGAAATGAGTCTATTTGTTTACGCACCATATTGGCAGATGATCTTGCTATTGACAACATGTTGGGAAACGGAGGGGAATCCTGCTTGAAACGAAAACGAAGTGTAAGCAAATCTGTATTATCTCTCTTCCTGGTAATTGTGCTTGTCTTGCAGACAGTGGTGTTCTCTGCTTCTGCATATGCTGAGACCGCGCCAGGCGGTTCAGGGACGGATACAGTGAGCGAAAATGGTGTGCCGGACACGGCTGCACCGGACACGGCTGCACCGGACACGGCCGCAGCGGACACGGCCGCACCGGATACAACTGCGCCGGATACGACTAAGCCGGACACGAGTGTACCGGATACGACTATGCCGGACACGACTGCACCAGACACGACTGTACCGGACAAGGTTGAACCGGACAAGATTAAGCCTCCGGTAACTGAGTCGCCAGATGGGCTTGCTGCACCGAAGCTTGCCCCTGTAGCTACGATGGCGGCAGTTCCAGGTGACAAAACGGATGTGTTTATGGGGGCTAATGCACTCTTTCCGCTGGAGATAAAGCAGGGGAATCCTCTTGCTGTTATTGCACCAGGTGGAACCATTCAGGGGAGACAGCAATTCACGCTCAAATCGGATGGTCTCAAGGTTCCGGTGAATGGCGATGCTGCAGATCCGACGAATGCGGATCCCAATCTGTACATTCAGCGGGGGGACTGGATCGAGCTGAAGAGAGATGACTACTTCAAGGAAGTCATCCTGCCAACAGCTACCAAACCCTTGATGGCACAGACTGAATTTGGCATGAAACAGCTTGGTACCGTCAAGTTCACCCCGAATAGTATCAGGATTGAGTTTAATGGCGACGATAGCTTTTTTAATGGGGTGGGACGAGCGGTTACCTTTGGCTTTGAAACCACCGCCAATTCGGATTTGACAGGCATAGGCTACGGCGACTCAAAGCCTATCAACATTTTCGGGGGGGCTTACGAGCTGAAAAACCCGGATGTCGATGCCGCGTACAGCCTGACATTGACCTCACCGGGAATGATCAGGTGGGATCAGTATAGCTATCGCGGAATTCAAGCCGCTCAATTTGTTGAAGGAGCGGTTACCTGGCAGTCAACAGTATCAGCTTTTGATAAGTTTGATGCAACAATCAAGCTGCCGCTGGATGGCAAACAGTTTTTTACGGATCCATCCTCTTATAATACTGGCTTTGGTAATGTTAAAGGTATCTATGTGCCGGGTTCCTTCAAGGTCAATGGCACTGCGGTAGAGCCGAATGTTGATGCCTCCGGTAAACTGAGCTACATCTTCCCGGAGGGTACCGGTATAGACCCGAAGGTTGAGTACAAGACATGGATTCCAAAGGAAGCGTACTATTACGAGTACAAGAATCCGCCGGGGAATCTTGGACGCAGCTATCGGGACATGCAAGGCAAAGTACAATTAAAACAGGGCAACGACACTGTTCTAGCAAGTGCAGGCCAAGAGATTTCTTTTGCACCTGACTGGATTCAAGCCACCGGTGTGTATGATCATGCAAATGAAGCCATCACATGGACAACCACCGTCAACTCGTATGGTAAGAAGGGACTTAATAACTTCACCATTACAGATGTGCTGCCCGCAGGTCTTGAGTTCGTGTCAGCGACCTATCAGAAATGGGAAGATGGTAATGCTTCTGGGCCAGAATCGATTACTCCCGATGCAAACGGCGTTTACTCCTTCGGGAATATTAACGGTAAAGTCCAACTGGTGATAAAGTCCAAGGTGCTAAGCGGCTCGGGCTTTACCAACATCCCTCGTGCCAACTGGGAATCGGATACACCAGGTGGCATACAGAACAATGATGTAACTACAGGTACAAGACCTAGCGCAGTGACTGACGAGGCACTTGTTACCATCGGCGCACATACCTTTACCAAGGCTGGCTCTGTATCGATGGAGGACTTCAATCTCGGCGGCGTCACATGGACAGTCAGCCTGACTCCACAATATGCCCTGCCCGATGCGGTGGTATATGATGTGCTGGTGCATGGTGGAGATTTGAACGTCTTGAACAACGCAGTGGATGCAACCGGCGAAGTCAGCCGGGATACCATTGCAAAAATCAAAGCAAATGTAACCAACTCACAGCTGTGGAAGAAGTACCACGAGGGTACCCTCAAGAGTCCGAACGGGCTGACCTTGAAGGCGATTCCTTTGACAGTGAACGGTGAAGTGGTGGCGGATTTAATCAAGGTGACCGGATACACCACCGACAAGGCTGCATCCTTCAGTTTCCGTGAACTTGAGACCAACCCTGACATCCTCTTTAGGCAGGATATTAATGTAGGGAAAGGGATTTTGAATCGGGCTTTGCTCTTTGATGGCGAAACCGTAAAACCAGCGGATAACTTTATCAACCTTCACCTGCGTATGCTGAACAAGGACATGCTTGCAGCATCCTATCCTATTAAGAACGATGGGACGGCTGACACATGGTATATCCCGAATAACGTTAACCGCTATATCGGTTATGACGGCTCATCAAGCGGCGACGAATACACCTTGTCTGGTTATGACCGAACAACCAAGACGGTTACCTTCCGCCTAGGTGTCAATATGCCGGGTTACAACACGGTCGAAATGGCAAAAGACGGCGGAAGTCGGGTCATTACCAATGTGAACCTGGTGGATACCCTGCCGGAGGGCTGGGAGTTCGTACCGTTCTCCGAGGGGAAGGATTTTGAGCTTTGGAAAGGTTATTCGGACAATGGCAGCGGTACTGGCTATGGGGTTAGAAACAATGCCTTGGCAGTTATCGAGCCGAACAACCCTGCTCATGTGGTGAGCTTCTCCCATAGCGGCAACGTAGGCACCTTCAGCTTCTCCAAGCTGGAAAGTCCTTATGTCATTCTGGTGAAGGCAAGACCATCCAATGCGGCGTTGGAGAAATACTTGGAGGAATACTCCACAAACGGAACAACCAAGCAGATGCTGTATAACAAAGCCGACCTGCACATGACATGGGGCGGAGTGGAAAAGGTTCTCACCGAACAGCGCAAGGTCATTGTGCCTGTTCAAGCGCTAAGCAAGTCGGTAACCAAGCCGGTTCCTGGCGTGCTGGAATGGACAGTGAACTATTATCCGCCATATAACATGGAGAATGGTGTGTATCTGCAGGATACCCTGGGATCGGGTATGAATCTGCGCAAGGACGAAAGCGGAAAGCTCGTGCTGACATCGCCAAGTATGGCGGTCTACCGTGCCAAGCTGACCGCGAGCGGTGCTTTGGAGCGGGATGGTGCTGCACTGAACCTTAGTGACCCGAACAGTGAAGTTAAGGTAGAAGCTGAAGCGGGTGCTGATGGCACGACAGTTCTGAAATTCAAAATGAACGACCCTAATAAGTTCTACCAGTTTGTCTACCAGACAGAAGTTGACACTTCCAAGGCAAAAGCCGGCGACAAGATGAGCAACGAGGTAAAACTGATGGGCGATGACAAATTGAAATCTGTCAGTGCCAAAAGCGAAAGCACGTTGGACAATTCGGACGTAGCAGGAAGCTCAAGCTCCAATGCGCTGTTGCCTCTGAAAAAAGTGGACCCCGACGGCAACCCGCTTAAGGATGTAGAATTTACGCTGTATAAGAAAGACAGCGGAGTGCAAGTAGCTAAGGGTAGAACAGGCATTGATGGGAAGCTCAATCTGTTATTTCCAGATCCGGGTTATTATGAACTGAAGGAAACCTATATTGACACCAACACCTGGCTGCCGACTACGAGGATTTATCAAGTATATGTAGGAAATACTCCAGGCAAGCCCATCTGGGTAGACGGCGTAAAAGTATCCTCTGGTGATCCGCTGGTTGTGCCAACTCCTATTACAGGCAAGCTGACGATCAGCAATCAAGTAGAGGGGAACGCCGGCGATCAGAATAAGGATTTTGAGTACACCATCAATTTTGGCGGTGAGGGTAAGGATGACAGCTATCCTTATACCAAGCCTGACGGCACCAGCGGAATGATCAAGAGCGGGGATACGTTCAAGCTGAAGCATGGACAAACCGTGGTCATCCCGAAACTGCCCAAAGATCTGGTCTACACCGTTACTGAAGCTGATTACACGACAGGTGACGGTTACACCATTGATCCGGCGAGCCGTATGTATACCGGAACGATCGCCCCGAGGGGTGACCACAAGGCACCGTTCGTCAACACCCGTATGGTATACGGGGGTCTGTTGATCGGCAATACCGTGACCGGCAGCGGCGGTGACAAGGATAAGGAGTTTGCTTACACAATAACCTTCGCAGACTATGGTGCAGGTCAAACGTATACCTATACAAAGTCAGACGGTACGAGCGGAAGCATCAAGTCCGGTGACTCCTTCACACTCAAGCACGGACAGACAGTCATCATAGATAAACTACCTGATGGTCTTGCTTACACGATCGTGCAGACGGATTACACAGGCGAGGACTATGATACCAACCCGGCAGATTTGAAGGCAGCTGGACGAATTGTGCACGATTTGCCTTCCGAAGCCAAGTTCGTTAATCACAAAGACCTGCCTGGCGGTCTATTGATCAGTAATACGGTGACTGGCAATGGCGCTGACATGAGCAAGGAGTTCGAGTACACGGTCACATTCACTGGACCAGGTGCAGACAGAACGTATGCTTATACCAAGTCGGACGGTACGAGTGGAAACATCAAGTCCGGCGATAAAATCCAGCTGGGGCATGGACAGACCGTCACCATTCAGGGCATCCTCAAGGATACGGTATACACCGTCACACAAAAGGACTATACCGTTGACAATTACTCCACCAACCCGGCGGACAGGGTGCGTACAGGCAGCATCAAGGAGAATGAAATCGTGCAAGCTCCTTTTGAGAACGCTAGATACCTTCCTGGTACACTAGCGCTGGAGGCCAACCCTAAGAAGGTGCCTGGAGACGGTAAAACCCCATCTGAGCTGACAGCCACCCTTACCGGAATGGATGGACAACCCGTGGAAGGCAAGGAGATTGTATTTAAGCTAGTGGATGGAACGGAAATCGGAAGGGCGACGACCGATAAAAACGGCAAAGCCAAGATTTCCTATACACCGCCGAAGCTGACCGAAACCACACCGAAGGAGCACGAGATCATTGCGACCACCACGGCCACCAGCCCATCAGGTGTACCATACCAAGAGGCTAAGGCTAGTGTGACCGCCATGCCGGCGGCTCTTACAGGTGTTCTTCGGGACAACACAACGGGAGAAGTTATTCCCAATGCGATCATTAAAGTGAAGAACGTCAAAACGGGCGAAGAGCAGACCATCACTACCGATGCGGAAGGGAAGTATTACCACCCAGTCCAACGAGACGAGGAGTATACAATTACCTACGACAAGAAGATTGATATCGGCGGTGTGCTTACATCCATTCCTTTTACACAAAAGGCATTTATTGAGAGCACTGATCCCACTATCGAGGGTAACCTGATTCCGGCGGAAATCACGGCCGTAGGTATCGTGCTCCTCAAGCAGCCGGATGGGAAATCTTCACTGCTTAACAACACCTTTACCGGCAATCTGTATGTTTACTTGAAGGATGAGCATGGCAAATATATTTCGGAGAACGGCGTTCCGAAAGCATTCGTTTTGCAAAAAAACGGCACATTCTCTGTGGAAGGATTATCCACCGGTAAATATACGATGGAAGTGCGTTATAAATTTGACTCAGGCAGCAATATGGGCAAAGAATTGACGCTCATCCAGGATGCTAAGCTGAATGTCGCTGCGAATGGCGAACTGAATATTTCGCAGCAGCTGGTTGACCCGTATGGCAAAATAACGGACGCAACGACTGGCGCAAAAATCGAAGGTGCGGAAGTGACGCTGTACTATGCGGATACACCTAAGAATAAAGCGAACCACATCGTACCGGGCACGAAAGTAACGCTGCCTGCGATCCCGGGCTTTGCACCGAATGATAATGCCAGCCCGAGTCAGAACAGTGATGCAACGGGCTCTTATGCCTACATGGTGTTCCCGGATACGGATTACTATCTGGTTGTAACAAAAGCCGGGTATGAGACGTATACGAGCACAACCATCTCGGTTGGAAGTGACATCGTACGCTACGACGTACAGATGAAACCGGTAAGTTCCGGCGGCAATAACGGTGGAACCGGAAGCAACCCTGGAACCGGAGGTAACCCAGGAACCGGAGGTAATACCGGAACCGGAGGTAACACCGGAACAGACGGTAACACCGGAACCGGAGGTAACACTGGAACTGGTGGTAACACCGGAACCGGAGGTAACACCGGAACAGACGGTAACACCGGAACCGGAGGTAACACCGGAACAGGCGGTAATACCGGAACTGGTGGCAACACCGGAACAGACGGTAACACCGGAACTGGTGGTAACACTGAAACTGGTGGTAACACCGAAACTGGTGGTAACACCGAAACTGGTGGCAATACCGAAACAGATGGTAACATCGGAACAGGTGGTAACGCTGCAGTTGACAACGGCAATAGCGAAGCTGGCCAAACCAACAACGAACTGGACGATGTTCCGAAAACAGAAGATCATAGCACATCGCCAAACTTCTATTTGGCTTTGGCGCTGCTGTCTTTAGTAGTGATCGGGTTCTGTCTGTCCACTAACAAGAGGAACAAGCACATTCAATAACCGGAAAGGCGGTAAGAAAATGAGTAAAATCAAAAAAATTCTTATCGCCTTTTCCATTCTTCTGTTGCTATACTCTCTCTACTCTGCCGCAACAATTTTCTTGGGAGATTATGCTGAACAGCAGCGGATGAGGGAACTGGCAGAAGTCTGGAACAAAGGATCAAAAACAAGCGAGGGTGCTGCGGCACCCTCACTTGTTATCAACAAGGCGAATGGGTCAGCCATGCTCCCTGAATTTCAAGAGCTTTACCAAAGAAACCCTGATATCACCGGTTGGCTGCGAATAGACAGCACCCGTATTGATTATCCGGTGATGCAGAACCGACAGGATGCCCAATTCTATCTCAACCATGATTTTGATAAGAAGACGAGCAAAAACGGGCTTCCCTTTTTGGATATTCACAGCAGCGATTCAAACATTTTGCTGATTCACGCACATCATATGAAAAGCGGCATGATGTTTGCCGGTTTGATGAAATACAAGGAAGAGAGCTACTATAAGGAACATGCTACTTTTGAATACAGTACGCTTTACGAGAAAGAAGAGTATGAGATTGTGGCAGTTATTCTCTCGCAGGTGTACCGCAAATCGGACAACGTTTTTAAATACTACCAGATTGAGAAGGCAGGAACCCCTGCAGGGTTTGATTCATATATTCAGAACATCAAAAAACTCGCTCTTTACGACACCGGTGTGACACCCCGGTACGGCGACAAGCTTATCGTGCTGTCTACGTGTGAGTACTCAACCGAAAACGGTCGGTTAGCGGTAGTTGCCCGAAAGCGTGCAAGATGATGTTGAACCAAGGAGTGAAGCTGCTTCATAGGCTGTCTCAAATGAGTTCGAATAGAATAGCGACACCCCGATGTATGTACAAAAGGACCTCGATTTCCACTGTTTAAATGGAGATCGAGGTCCTTTGCTTTAAACTTCTGGAACCGTTGTTAACCCTACATTTCTAAAACCGCCAGCATGTTCCCAGCCGGATCCTTAAAGATAGCCATATCCGGGCCTGCTCCCACAGCTTTGCCGCGGATAATACCAAGTTCGTCATGCTTCATTCCGGGAATACTCTCAATGGCAATACCTAATTGCCTTAGGTCGGCGACAGCTAATTCAATATTGCTAACATTAAAGTTTAGTACATGATAAGCGGCGGGTTGATAATTTTGCCCCATGGGCATGACATACACTTCGGTACCGGTAAGAGCTAGTTTAAAACCAAAACCATCTTCTTCAACCTTGAGACCTAGCGTATTCCTGTAGAAGTCGATAGCCTTGGCGATGTCGTTGACCCCAAAGCTGCTGTAAGTGTAATTATTTTTAAACATGAACATCCTCCTTTACTAGTTTTGATTTGTGTTACGGTTTCGTCAGTATACGCATGCATTTCTTTGTTGTTCAATAAGCTTATTATAAGCTTATTATTTTTCCAGTGTTTCTTATGGATTGCTAATTTGTATATTAAAAATCATATTACTCTTTAATCGCGAACCATACCGTCCACGAATCCTTCTCAATGATGGGCGGCTGACTATCGCTGAGATTTTCTTCTATGAAAGATATTAATTCTTGAACTTCCACGTCCGTCAATTCATGAAGAATAGAACGTCCGGTTCTCAGCAGTAAGTCTTTATTTAACTCGGCATAATCCTTGTAAATACGTCTTGTTTCCCAAAGTGAAAATTTGTTGGTCAACCGAAATCCACTCGATTTGAGCGCTTGCTGTACTTGATCGGAATCATACCTGCGGGAAATCTCTTTATCCATTAGCCGGGGAAATTTTTCGAAAAAATAACCTCTAATATGATGTTCATCCCCGGGCAGCAAACAATCTTCAGGGGTTCTATCTTGCACGATGAGAACACCGCCATTTTTAAGGATGCGGTGGGCTTCCTTGAAACAAGCATCTAAGTCGTCCAGATGGTGAATTAATGCTCTTTCTAATACCAAGTCCATTTCATTTGCAGGGAGGTTGGATTGGTAAGCCTCACCCTTTAGAAATGTTGCGTTTTGAATGTCCTTACAGTTGGCAGCCGCCCCTTTTAACATCTCATCCGAGAAATCCACACCAACCACATGAGATGCCCCCATCTTAATAAGAGCCTTTGTGTAAATCCCCCCTCCACAACCTATATCAGCAATCCGCTTATTCGATACATCTACTGTACTTTTTATTTGAGATATCCAAGATTCATCCGCGTTTCTTGCCGCATACGTCTGCCTGTTTTGTTCATCATGAAAGTTAATTGGCATTGGTAAATTTCCCTCCTGTCAGATTGTTTCATCTAATGAAATAGTGTTTCGTTTTTTCTCCATTGTACCACATATTTACGCTAAACGCTTTATGTATGGCGCTATAGCATTCAGTGTTATGGCAGAACATTCAGAACATTCGCTAACAATAAGGGGATGCATCTCCAGCTTGAAGTACGACCGTTTTTTTCCTTGATTTATGAGCCATTAGGTTAATGAGTGAGAGCCAGGTTGTGCAAATTCGTGCTCGTAAATCGCATGTACTCTTTCCAAAACGTTCCATGCTTGATCTTTAAACTTTAATTCCGCAACCTGACCTTTCAGCAAAAAAACGCCGGACTCATGACGGTGTTCTCCGAGAGCACCTTCGTACAGCTTATTGGCGCCGTGGGTCGGCGGAGAGAAGAACAGCTTCATCAACGGTTTAACCAATAGGGGAAGCCCAGACTTTTTCCCTTTTCTTAACGTATTGTTGCCTCCCGGGTCCACGCTGCGGATCTTGATGCCGTCATGGGCAAGCTGTGGTGCGATAGCCTGAGTCCATAGCGAAAGGGCCAGCTTGGAGGTGGCGTAAGGGCCAATCAGCTTGCGGAAGGTTTTGGGGCGCTCCAGGATTTCGATAGTAAACTCCTTCGTAAATTTTAGCGCTGATGATGAAGTGTTGATTACCGTTTTTAAGCGACCGTTTATTAAGAGTTCCTTCAATTCCATCAGAATGATATACGGAACGACCGTCATCAGCTCATAATGCTGTTCACGCCCTTGTTTCGAATAGCTCAGCTCGGGAAAGGATCCGCCAGCATTGTTGAACAAAATATCGATCCGCTGCTCTTTTCTTTTGATCTCTTCTAATGCCCCTCGTAAGCTGGCATAATCAGCAAGATCAGTTGTTTTATAAATTCGCAGCCACCCACTCTTGATGGCTTTTTGAATACTCAAATCGTCCGTCGGAAAGTCGGAACGGTTCAAAGCAACAACCTGCCAGTCCTCCGATAGCAATTTTCTCGCTAATTCTAATCCGATCCCGGCGCTTGCGCCCGTAATCAAAGCGATATTTCCACGTTGGTTTTTGTTCATCGTACGTCTCCTCCTTATATCGGGGTACCTCCCCAGATAGCGTCATTCTATAAGTTGGAGTCGGCTCCAAGTCAAGACGCTAAAACAAAGTTGTTGTCCCAAGGAGAAGGGACTTGACTTGGAGCCAGCTCCAAGATGTATAATGCACACAAAAAGCGATCTTCGGGAGGGAGCAGCATGAAGGCAGAGCATACTTTTACGATAAAACAAACCGCCAAGCTAACCGGGGTTTCTGAGGATACGATCCGTTATTACGAAAAGATCGCGCTGCTGCCCCGGGCTAACCGGAAGGACAACGGACACCGGGTCTATCAGCAGGAAGACATCGATAGAATCCGGCTGATAGCTTGCTTGAAAAAGACAGGGATGCCGCTTGAGGAAATGCGGCCTTTTTTGGAGGTCTCCGCCGATGCCGATCCGGCGGAATATCCTGAACTGGTTGAGCAATTAAGAAGCCATCGGGAGAATATCGTCAGCCAAATCGCCTCTCTGCAGCATGTTGTCGATTTTATCGACATGAAGTTGGAGGAGGGGAGATACCGACGGGAATGCCCGGCTGAAAGTCAGGACGGTGAGTCTGAGAAAATGACGAAAGGGTCAAAACTAAAGCCTGTCTCTCCCGTTGAGATGAGTTATTTTACCGGATCTGCTAGAGTGGGCAACTCACCGGACTCCGTAAGATAAGTTTAGAACGAACAGATGAAGCTCCCCTGGCCTGGGGGCTTTTATCAAATTGATAATAAATAACGGATTTTAGCATCCCGAATTAGAACCAAATGTATGTTCTCAGCGTTAGGTTAAGGAGGTATTTATGATGAAAAAAATAAGCGGAACAATGGGCTGAAGGTGAATGGAATATACATGATGGTAATACGGATGCAATAGTGACATTTGAAGATGGTTCAAGATGGGTTGCTTCTTTTTATACATATAAAATAGGACTTTGAGTTTTTATTTGATAAATGTAATGAGGTCAATTTGTACGAATAAAATCACATATTGCAATAGACAGGAGGTTAAGATCCATCGAAAAGCACAGGAGTGACAGAGAGCGTTTTCTAGCGGATTTAATGAATTCTATGGTACCCGTAGAAGGGGGGGCCGTTGAATTACGCGATTATATTAATATGAAGAAATGGCTTAGTTCGGATTACACTTTATCAGACCCCGGAAGCGTAAGTGATAAAAAGGTTATTACATGGACTGAAAAGATAGACCCTTTCTATGTAATGAAGTATCCGGTAACACGACAGTTATATCATTTTGTCATGCGAAAAGAAGAAGTAGAGTCGAATGGGATTAACCTGCCAATTACGGAAGTTTCGTGGTTAGATTCGCTTCTCTTTTGTAATGAATTGTCCAGATTACTTGGCAGGACTGAATGCTACACAATCACAAATGAAAGTGCGAACACTATATATAATCAAAAAGCGAATGGCTTTCGATTGTTAACAGACGCAGAATGGCAGTATGTATGCAAAGCGGGTACAAAGGGCTACCGGTATGAAAAAATTGATAAGATTGCGTGGTATCGAGAGAATTCCAATGGTTCAGCTCAACCAGTCGGAAGACTACTTCCTAATCCATGGGGACTTTATGATATGATCGGCAACGTTTGGGAATGGTGCTGGGATCTATATGATCCTGAGCGGTATGGGAACTATAGAGTCTTTCGGGGTGGCAGTTGGGCTGAAGTTGAAAACAATTGTGGTTCTACGGTTAGAAGAAAAAGTATGCCTGATTTCAAGATAGACGACCTTGGTTTTAGGATAGCACTCACACAACCATGAGAACGCATATGCGAAATCATATTCAGTGCAAATGGATAAAAGCCCTGACAATCGCAGTCAGGGCTTTAGTCGGTAGGGATCTATCGTATAGCATGTTCACACTATAAAAAAACAGTAACTGTGTAATTAATTTCAAAATTGAAAATAAGATAATACTGCAGTTAGAACCCGTGGGATGTCTCATGGGCGATCTGCAGATAACTAAAAATATAAGGAGGTTTGAAAATGACTGGTAGAAGGTTTTCTTTTAAGTCCTTATCACTGTTGGTAGTTTTAGCTGTATTTCTATCCACATTTTGCGCAGCCATACCGTCAGTGAGCGCGGCCGCTAGGGGAGCATGGGCTCCAAATACTGCATATGCAGTAAATGACACCGTAACATATAGTGGCAGTACTTATACTTGTCTTCAGTCACATACTTCTCTAGTAGGCTGGGAACCACCCAATGCTGCTGCTTTATGGCAAAAAGGCGGTAGCGGCGGAACTACACCACCGGTAACCAACGGAGTGACGTTCTATGCAGATATAAACTATGGTGGAAAGGCAGTAAAACTCGGAATAGGCAATTATACACTATCTCAGTTGAATGCAAACGGGATTCCGAATGACTGGATGTCCTCTCTTCAGGTTCCTAGCGGTTGGACTGTTGAAGTATATCAGAATGATAATTTTGGAGGAACAAAATGGACCTTTACTTCAAGTTCTTCCTGGGTTGGCGACACGGTCAATGACAAAATGTCATCGGTAAAAATTTATACGGGTTCACCATCTCCTTCAGTAACAAAGCCTTCCGAGGTTCCAAGCCATATATGGACATATGTAATGAATGTGGACAATAAATTTGGTAAAGGCGGAGATTTTGCTTTATTGCTAAGTGCTGTTATTAAAAAAGAAAGTAGTTTTGGAGCAGGTCTACCAGGTAGTCCATCAGCCGGCGACGGGTTGATGCAGGTAGAACCAAACACACGCAATGCTTATTTATCTCAATTCAGTGTGAAATTTGGCCGTGCGTATAATCACAGCAGTGAACAAGATCAGGTATGCTTGGGTGCATTGATTTTAGATGAGAAGATTATTAAGTTCGGAAATATATACAAAGGATTATTACACTATAACGGGGGAGATAACTGGTATCCGGGAGCTACGGATTCTTATGGCCGCCCTATTCTGGCAAATCTCTATGCAGATGCAGTTTACGCTACCTATAAGGGCTATGGCGGTAAGAATTAAGGTAGTATATGTGGAGTACAGCTCACTATTGGTCAGGAAAGATGAAATAGTTGAGTCTGTTATCGAAATAGTGCTGATTTTCGAACAAAAACATGACCGCCAGCTTATGGCGGTCATGTTTTTGGCATTTATAACCTCCCGCTTCTATCGTTATTTAGATACTTCGAGATTCCCGTCAAAAAACCTTTATGAAGCTCATATGTAGAGTGCTCTGCTGGTTAGGAAAGACCGATAGGTGAGATGATGTAATACAGGGAATAACATTTGAAAGTGTAATCCTCGCTCCCTCACCAAGAAAGGATGATATCCAAAATGATAACTTCTTGCAAAGAAAAAGCCGTTTCGTTTTTGCAGCTTGTGGCATCGGGAGAAGTGCGCGAAGCATACCGGAGATATATCGGTCCTGATTTCCGCCATCATAATCCCTTTTTCCGTGGAGATGCTGACTCGCTTATGCTGGCCATGGAAGAAAACGCCGCCCAAAATCCGGACAAGGTCCTTGAGGTTAAACATGCTCTCCAAGAAAAGGATCTCGTTACGATTCACTCTCATATTAGGCAGAATCCAGAGGACCCTGGAGCGGCTGTGGTTCACATCTTCCGCTTCCATAACGACCTTATCGTTGAACTTTGGGATGTGGGACAGCCTATACCGGAGAACTCCCCCAATGTGAACGGTATGTTCTGATATAAATGCGAAGATAAGGACAATTTCTAAACTCTTTATTCTATTCATAACTTAAATTAGCGCGCGTTGACGAATATTTAATGAATAGAACGAGAGGTGTAGTTTATTTGGGAATTGAATCAAGGAACGAGAATATACCACAGCCCATCAGGAAGGATGGCGCCGGTTGGTGGGATTTTGGACCACGCGATGTCATGCGGGATCTTGAGAATCCCGACTTGCTGGTTCCGCCTGACACCGATGCTGGATCGCTTCCGAATCTAAAGTTTTCTTTCTCCGATACCCATATGCAGTTAAATCAGGGCGGATGGTCCCGGGAAGTGACCGCAAGGCAGCTTCCGGTTGCGACCACGATTGCTGGAGTGAATATGGCTCTGACTCCTGGTGGTGTGCGTGAGCTGCATTGGCATCAACAAGCGGAATGGGCTCTTGTACTTGTAGGGAGGGCACGCATTACGGCAGTTGACCAGAATGGCAGAAACTTCATTGCTGACGTTGGGGTAGGAGACCTTTGGTATTTTCCTCCGGGAATTCCGCATTCCATTCAAGGTCTGGAAGAAGGCTGCGAGTTTTTACTTGTTTTCCCCGACGGGAATTTCTCGGACCTGAATACTTTATCTCTCTCGGATTGGTTCGCACATACGCCAAAGGACGTACTTTCGGCGAATTTTGGTGTTTCAGCAAACGCATTTGCCGATATCCCCGATCGGCAGCGGTACATTTTCCAAGCTGAGGTTCCCGGTCCACTTCAAAGCCAGCAGGTGCATGACCCACAGGGTACGGTACCCCAGACATTTACACATCGGTTATTTGCGCAAGAGCCGATTGTAACTCCGGGCGGCACGGTACGTATCGTGGATTCAACTAATTTTCCTATTTCCACTCAAATTGCCGCATCGCTGCTTGAGATCAGGCCAGGTGCAATGAGAGAAATGCATTGGCATCCCAACAATGATGAATGGCAGTATTACATTTCAGGTACGGCCCGCATGACGGTTATGGCCCCCAATGGTACGGCTCGTACTTATGATTACCGGGCTGGGGACGTTGGATATGTACCGCGTGCCTTTGGCCATTATATCCAGAACACAGGCGATCAGAGTGTGTGGGCCTTGGAGATGTTTAAGAGTGACCGCTTTGAGGATGTTTCACTGAATCAGTGGTTAGCGCTTACACCTGATCTGTTGGTTCAGGAGAATCTGAATGTTGGGCTGGAGTTTACGGAAGCATTGCGTAAGGAAAAGCAATTTATAGTGAAATATCCGGGTTTCAGTTATTACCCTAAGTGAATTTTTGATTTATAGAAGGAATTCTCTGTTCCATCTCGCCCTGAGGAGGATGATCATGATGAAGCCTTTACTGCCGGTTGAACAACATTTCGGGAATATCGAACCAGTCTATTTATTTTATGGGGCAATGCCTACAGGGGTTAGTGTGTCAGAAACCGGACGTATTTTCGTTTGTTTCCCGAAATGGGGGGACAAGGTTGAATTTACGGTGGCGGAAATAGTTGGGGGTCAACTACAGCCTTATCCTAATCTGGAGACGAATATGGTGAGCCCCGCAAATGTCACAACGTCTTTCATAAGTGTCCAAAGTATAGTTGCGGATGGCAGAGGGACACTTTGGGTGCTGGATACAGGAGCTCCGAACTTCTCGGAGCCGATTAAAGGAGGGGCCAAATTAGTCGCAGTAGATTTAACAACAAACACAATAAGAAAAATATACACGTTTACAGAAGATGTTGTCCTCCCGACTACTTATCTGAATGATGTGAGGTTTGATTATCGCGTTGGCAGCGCAGGCTACGCCTATATAACGGATTCTTCTACCAAAGGACCGGGAGCTATTATTGTCGTAGATTTAGACAATGGAGCTGCGTTCAGACGGTTGAATGGGGCAGATACAACTTCACCCGATCTCTGTATGCTGCCGAAAGTAGAAGGCAGGATTCTAATGAATCGTAATAGAGAGGGCTCTATTTCACCTTTTAGATTGGCCTCAGATGGGATAGCAATTTCTCCCGATGGAAGGGTCTTATTCTTTTGTCCCCTAACCAGCCGCCATTTGTACGCGGTCTCAACCGAAGCCCTAAGAGACAGAACGATACCGGATGCGGATCTGTGCTGCTGTGTGGAGTATTGGGGAGAAAAAGGCGCGTCTGACGGGATGATCACCGATGCTCAAGGAAATGTATACGCCGGAGACTATGAAAACAACAGTATTCGTAAAATATATCCGGACGGCGCTATGGATACCATCGCACATGACCCGAGAATTTTATGGCCGGATACATTCTCCATTGGTCCGGATCAATACTTATATGTCATTGTGAACCAATTACACCGGCAGGCAAGATTTCACTATGGCAAGGACTTACGGCAGAAGCCTTACAGCTTACTCCGCATAAAAATAGGCGAGCTTCCGGCTCCAACCTTTTCATAATTCCTTCATATACCAAGCATCACAGGCATTGTGCTCGGATTCATCTAACCCTTGTTCAAGCTGGCGGAAACCGAATTTAAGGTACAGGGAATTCGCGGCCTTCAGCTTCTCAAAAGTCTCCAAGTAACAGTATTTATAATGCTGTGTTGCAAAATCCAAAGCAACCCTCATCAGTTCTTTAGACAAACCTTTACCTTGGGCTTGGGGTGAGATATACAGCTTTTGCAGCTCGCAAATCTCCGGATTCTGCCCAAAAGGACCAATTCCTGCGCCGCCCACAACTTCATCTTGATCCGTGACAACAACCCAGTATTTCGAGCCTGGCTGGTTCTTGTAATACTCAGCCAGGCTGCCAAGTTGGGGGTCGTAGTAGGCGGTTCCTGGCATGTTTAGTTCAAATGATTCCAATGAGCTTTTAATAATTTGTTCCATGGCCTGATTGTCTTTCTCTTCAATCTCTCGGATTTGCATGAATTCTCATCTCCGTATCTAGGTGATTAATGATTAGGTTGATTCGATTTTAAGGAATTATTTTAATGTCGTCCTTTTGAAATGTCAATTTGATATCTAGTATACTCGAACTAAAAGAAAGTCTGACGCAGCTTCTATTCCCAAGAAAGAAGTGATCAACCAATGGATTTGGATAATGTTATGCAGGAGCTCGAAGCTCTTGGGAAGGAACGGACCAAGAAGATTTATGTATCCAACGGCGCGAGGGAGCCGCTTTTTGGTGTGGCTACTGGCCATATGAAGCCGATGTCCAAGCTCATCAAGAAGAATCAGCCTCTGGCTGAGCAGTTATACGCCACAGGGAACTATGACGCGATGTATTTTGCCGGTGTAATTGCGGACCCGGATGTGATGACTGAAGCGGATTTTGACCGTTGGATAGATGGCGCGTATTTCTATATGCTGTCTGATTATGTGGTTGCTGTCACTTTAGCTGAGACAGATATCGCCCAAGAGGTTGCTGATAAATGGATTGCCAGCGGTGAGGAGCTGAGGATGTCTGCGGGCTGGAGCTGTTACTGCTGGCTGCTCGGGAGCCGCCCGGACCTTGAATTTGACGAAAGCAAAATTGCCAATATGTTAAGAAGGGTGGAAGAGGAGATTCATGAGTCTCCCGAGCGGACGAAATATGCGATGAACAATTTTATCTATACGGTGGCTACGTCCTATTCACCTCTTCATGACCTGGCGGTTCAGACCGCCCAAGCTGTTGGACCGGTGGAGGTCAATAAGGATAAGGCCAAGAGCAAATTCTTGAATGCGTCCGATAATATCCAAAAGGCCATGGATAGGGGACAGCTTGGTTTCAAACGCAAGCATGTGAGATGCTGATAGGGCACCTAGAAGCAGCTTGGTTAACTTCATTAATAGGTTAGAGAGTTGAACAATCTGATGACACGCAAGTATTTTGACGGCAAAGAACGTCTTTAGTTACATATTTACGGTTTCCATTGTACAAGCCATAACGATGCCAAGCCCTCCTTATCTAAGGAAGGGCTTTTTGGCTTCAGCCGCTTTGAAAAATCAGCCAATCCATCAGAGGTTTTGTCCATTCCAAAACGTCTAACTCTTCATTAACTATAGTAAACCAGTTAAGGAGATGATTTCTTTGAGAAAAGCAACCTTAGTGAAAATCAAAAGAGCAGAAGCGAAGCTGGGCAGAAAATTGAAGAAGCGCAGCCATGTGATTAAAAATATCAGAAAAGCCCTGCGTTCAACTCCACTCGGAGATGGATTTGCACGCTTTACGTTCTCTGCGGTTACGCTTCCTCCTAATAGCTTTAGAAGCACGACAATCAACGGAAACGGCTACAATATTATTAGCGGTTCCTGGATTTTCTCTGGAAATGACCAAGGATTTCTCCTTGATAACTATTCCCTTGCTGAGGACCAATGGTTCTTCACGGCATGGAATCCAACTAATACGACCAGAACTGTAAGCTATGCTGTTATCGCTAAACGGAAGCCATGACCTCAGTGTCATATCTAACAGCGCAAGAGGAGCCTATGGCTCCTTTTTGGTTAGGTCTAGTAGAGAATATTTATATATTGGATTTACTCAGATTGGGCAGTGGAATTATTTTCCTAAAAGGATTGTAGTCTATGCCTGTATGATGTATGATTTGACTTATATATCTTAAAGATATATAAAAAGGAGGATAAGTGTGAAAAGAATCAACACCACCTATTTTGCCATTCTCGGCCTGCTTAGAATCAAGCCTATGAGCGCTTATGAACTGGTTAAGTTTTCAAAGGAGAGTATCGGCTTATTTTGGAATGAATCCTATGGGCATATTCATAAGAGTCTGAAGCAGCTGGAACTGGAGGGAGCTGTGAAGATTGTAGAAGAGACAACCTCCGGCAGACAGAAGAAGGTGTATGGCGTTACAGAGCAGGGATGTGACCAGCTTGATTCCTGGCTCGCCCAGGCACCTGAGGAGCCTGTGATGCGCAATGAGCTGCTGATGAAGGTCTTTGTCGCGAAGGAGAGTCAGATTCCCCAATTGATGTCTTACATCAAGGCGGAATTAGAAGGGAGCAGAGGGGTGTTAGAGGTTTTAGCGGGAATTAATGCAGCGGTAAATAGCATGGAAAGCAAGCAAGCTCAGCTTTGGCTGCTTACGCTCGATTACGGAGAACGATACATACGCATGACCATCGAATGGTGTGAGCATGCATTGAACATTTTGAGCAAGGAAGACAGGGGACATAGATATGAATGAGAGCAGATTTAGAACACTGCCTATCTTGCTCATCTCCGTGATTGTGATTGCGATGGCGCCAGCCCTTGTATGGATTAAAAAGAATCAGCCCCTGGTTCTAACGTTGTTTGAGAGGGAAGCGTACAACCGGGAATTCAGCTACCAAGTCACGGTCTTATTCCTTGCCCTTATTCTTATTGCTATTGTGTATGGGCTGACAGGCAAAGAGGGGCTTGCCTATTTGAACCTGAAGAGGCGGGATGGGCAGATTCGGCCTGAGCCGTGGATTGGCATCACACCCAAACAGAAGGAGTCGTGGAAGAGCTTAGGGCTGAATTTTGCGGTTGTTATTACAACGGTAACGGCTATTGTAATTTACTTTCAGGTGATTCATGGGGGAAGCATGAGCCTGGATCTGTTCCCAGGGATCTTACTTATCCTCTTGTTTGCGCTCACCAATGCTTTTACCGAAGAAATTATATTCCGGTTCTCATTTGTTGCTGTTGTGAACAAGTATGGCGGCTCCCCGTATTTGGCCCAGGGTTTAGCCGCAGCTACCTTTGGCGTGATTCATTACTTTGGAACTCCAAGCGGGATTCCAGGTGTGTTGATGGCTGCTTTTATAGGCTGGATCTTGGCCAAATCTATGATTGAGACCAAAGGCTTCTTTTGGGCGTTACTGATTCACTTTCTGCAGGATGTGGTGATATTTACGGCTTTAATTATGAAGTAGGTGTTCAGTTGCTATACCTCCGATTAATTCTTGAAGTCTCAAAAAAATCCACAACCAACAGGTTGTGGATTTTTTGAGTCTATACCAAAGCATGATCAAACGGATCGCCGGGTGTGGTCGCTGATCAGCCTGAGTTCTTTGGCTTGGGCAATGGCATTGATTCGCCGATTGACTTTGAGCTTGGCAAAAATATTCTTCACATGAACCTTCACGGTACCAATAGCGATAACCAGACGTTCGGCGATTTCCTTGTTGGTTAACCCTGCGGCTAATAGGGCAAGCACCTCAAGCTCACGTTCGGTTAGCGGTTCTTCAATGGTGTCAGGCCCAAGGTGCTCTTCTTCTCCGGACTCCCCGGTATCCGGCTGCACGTAAGGAGGCTCAGGCGCACTTTGAAGCACACACATAAAGATGCCATGGGACGCCATCGCCTGAAGAACAGCGGTGCGGCCGGGCATAAACACATGCTGGGCAAGCTTGTTCTCTAGATAGAGAACCCCCATCATCGTGCCATGAACGGTTACGGGAATACAGAGCGCTGACTGAGGCTGGTGCTGAGCAATATAAGGGTTGTGAATCAGCCAGCTTTCCTCTCCTCCGTTATAATAAATATCCTCCTGGCTTCGAAACACGTAGCGGATGATTCCCTCCGGCAGCAGCGAGCTGTCGCGTAGCTCCGAAGATGACGTAATGGGGGAGGTTCCTGAATCGGCATAGACCTGAATCACAAGCGTGTCCTCGGTGCCTGTAAGCAGGGCACCTTTGCTGGCTCCGGCATGCTTCATAATGGTATTCATGATCTCCGCAAGCACGGTGTCCAAGGTCATCTGATGGGTGATGGCCTGCGTAGTTTTTAGAATTGCGGCAAGGTCTATGCTGTCCACCGAATGAGGAACACTCCGAAGCGTTGAGATATCCCCTGCGGCCTGATCCGCTGCCGCAATCTCCTGGTCCTGAAGGGCCAAGGTATGCTCATAAGTAGGGAGGCGTTTCTCCTGACGCTGCACCTGCTGAATGAGTTCCTCCAACTCCGATACCTTCAGCTGCACTCCCCACTGCTTATACCCTTCAACTGCCAGCTGCAGATAATACCCCGCTGTCTTACTTTTGCCGCACTCCAAATAGTAGTTGGCCGCAGCTTCACCAGCCATGCTTGTCACATGGAAGTCCTCCAGCTCTCTCGCCGTGCGGATGGCCTGATCGTACATCGCTTCTGCTTCCCGCCATTCTCCTGAGATACGGGCAAATTCCGCTTGAAGCAGATCGTACCGGGCCTGATGATTCTCCGGGCCGCACTGTGTCCATCGTCTAAAGCGCTGAAGATGGCGGTTTAACTTTTGGGCATCTGCCCGTGATCGGGAAGGGGCCGCCATGATGGCGAGCGAGGCATAGAACAAGCATTCCGGCAAGTGAGGCAAATGAGTTGCGTAATCCTCATAGATTTCCGCTTGCTCAGCCCATTCCATGGCCTCTGCATATTGGCCTGTCAGATAGCTGAGCTGAGTCTTGTATGTGCTGAACTGAAACAAGGTGGTGGCCGAAGTCTCTTCCCGGTGAATTTGTTCCAGAAATTGCTCTTCGTCGAAATCCGGTCCGCTGAAGGATGCAGGTACGGGCTTCCTTCCCTGAAGGGCAAGGATGACCTGCTGGTACAGGTAAAAGTTCTTCCTCACGAACTCATCCTTGGTCGTATCAAGCACATCCATGTATTCGGCAAGGGTTCTAGTCAATTCACTTAACGATGCTCTGGTGTATAAGGAATTGACATGAGCACCCATGGCATAGCTCGCAAACACGTAATCCCCCGAATCCAAGCCGTATTGAAGCGCTTTGATTAAATAAGAGTCTCCTTCACGGGCATTTCCGCCGAATTGGCAGAGCACACTGCCGAACATGGTATAGGTGTTGCTTTTAATTGAAGTGACATTGTAGCGCTCGGAGAGCTCCACACCCAGCTTGGCAATAGCATAACCCTTCTCGAATTTGCCTAATGCGGTTCCGAGCAGCATCCCCATCGCGGTATAAATTGCCGCAGAAGCGGGGGTATTGCCGTGCTTTAATGTAAGCTGAATGGCCCGGCACGTCAGCAGGAAGAACACCTCTTTATTAGTGAAGAAGGTGGAGGGAATGATCGCATAGATCAGATTCATCGCACTGATCCGCTCCTGGTCCGACATCTCCTCCAGGTAGACAAGCTGGCCGAATTCCTTGCCGAGATTAGCCTCAATTCGCTTGCCTTCCATGAGCAGCAGGTATTTGCTCGGATGAGGTGAGATATAGATTTGATGCTCCCTCAGACTCGCAAGGCCGAGAGCGGTGCTCTCATGATACCTGCCTTGATTAATGTACTGCATAATCCGGATCATCTGCACACGGCTTCGCTCAACCGGACTGCGTGCCCTGCCAAGCAGGAAGTCGATGTCCCGCTCTGAATCAGCCGAATTGCCGCATAGGTACTCACACTCCGCTTTCTGGGCGTGCAGCTCGAAGATCAGCTCGAACTCACGGTCCCAGTCCCCCGGTGACAGCAGCTCCACCCCTTTTCTGAAATAACCTAGGGCAATGTCGTAAGCGGTGGAAGATTTGGCCCGGTGTCCCGCATCCAGATTTAATCTGACGAGCTGCAGAATGTTTTGCGGATTCTTCATTCTTGCCGATCCCCGGTTCAGGTGGTTCACCGCATCAAAGAGAGAGTTCTCCTCATATGCATCGTTCTTGCCGTACAAGATCTGGCCGATACGGATGTGAATATCCTGCCTTGATTCGTCATCTATTCCGTTGTAGATAAGCTTCTGGATATTATCGTGAGTAAAGCGGTACATCTCCGCTTCTAAAGCTACAATCATCCCCTCCGCTTCGATAGCAGACCAATCTATACCCTCCACATTCTCACTGCCTTGATAGTATACGGAGGTGATTAGTGAAGGGTGGAAGGTGCTCCCTACACAAGCGGCTATTTTCAATAGTTCCTGGGCATCCACGGGCAGACGGTGTAATTTGTGCTCCATCAGCTCATGAATGGCATAACGGGGAACCTGCTCAAGAACCTTTTCCAGATTCCACTGCCAGCAGCGTTCCTCATGATTGTAGTTCAGAATATGGTCGTCCTGTAAACGAAGCAGAATTTGCTTGAAATGAAACGGGTTGCCCTTCGATTGATGATATAAGAGCTCTGTAAGAGAACGAGAAGTATCGGCAGGACTATGAAGCGTCTCCATCACAATTTGATTCATCTCTGCTAGTCCCAGCTGACTCAGATGAATGTGGCGGACTACCGCCTGGGCGGTTATACTTCCGTCCGCCTCGTACCCCGGCAGCTTGGCCCGGTCTGTCTCCGTAGGGCGAAATGCACAGACAATCATCAAATACTGGCATTCGGGATCGGATAACAACGCGTGAATCAACTGGAGGGAGGAAGCATCGGCCCACTGCAGATCATCAATGAATAGAACAAGCGGGTGCTCCTTCGATGCAAGGGCCTGAACAAATTTGCGAAAAGCATAGATGAATCGTTTCTTCGATTCATTCGCCTGCAGTTCCTCTAAGGCAGGCACATCGTCACTGGCCAGAATTAGCCCAGCTTCAGGAATAATATCCGCGATGACATGGACATTGGCCCCAAGTGCTTCCTGAAGCTTCTGTCTCCACAGCATGGATTGGTCTTTCCGCTGTCCTAACAAATGCCGCATCAATCCGCGGAATGCCTGAATAATGGGATAATACGGGCTTTCCTTGGAGAGCTGCTCGAATTTCCCGGTGATGTAGTAGAAATCCCTGTCCTGCTGCTGCTTCCTGAGCACCTCTTCAATCAGGCTTGTTTTGCCGATACCAGGTTCACCTGAGACATAGACCATCTCTGTTGATCCAAGGCATGCGGAATAGAAAGCCTGAGTCAGCATGGACATTTCATGTTCCCGCCCGCGAAGCCCCTGCTCGATCAGGTGGATATCATGGGGTCTTCCGATTTTGTCCAAATCCGCCAGCAGAACGCCCAAACTGGGATAGCGCTTATCCGGATTCTTCTCTAATAGCTTCATAATGATCGCTTCCAGGCCTTCAGGCAGAGGCTGTGTAAGATTCGCCAGAGGCGGCGGACTTTGAGCCAGATGCATGTAGACCCATTCTAGCGACTGATCCGATTGAAAAGGCGGACGACCCGCCAGCATTTCATAGAAAATCACGCCAAGTGAATATAAATCACTTCGCTCATCCACACTTCGGTGCATTCTTCCTGTGTTCTCAGGTGAGCAATACGGCAAGCTTGATTCCAGAACTCCGCCAGACAGATAGGGGTAGCCCTCGGCCGTGCGGTGAACGGCATAACCCGAATCTATCAAATAAGCCTCATTTCCACTGGGGGAAATACCCACCCGCTCCGGCCGCAGGTCCAAATGAATCATCATCTGCTGATGGAGCCTGCCGACACTAGCCGCCATAGATCTCGCAAGGGGGAGAAATTGGTCTGGGTCCATTCCCCTAGGTCCACGGATATAATCTCTTAATGTTAGATCAGCTTTAAACACTTGCTCACCGGGAGGATCTGTTTCACTCACAGATCTGCCGATGGATTTTCCAATAGGATGGTTGGTTTCCAATTTCCGAACACCTCTGATTTCGCGTAGCCTTCATACCTCTTATTGTAATGCAATGGCTGGTCTTGTTACAGATGGAAAATGGAATTTTGTGGTACGAAGTACCTGAAATATGGCTTGCAGACGAGGTTTGAAACGAAAAATACTCCATTGTAGGTATGGAGGTAGAGAAGGCTTTTGGATTATTTTTAATGGCATGAGTTCGTAATTTTCAGATGATAGGAGGGTTGAAATAGGAAGATGGAAAATGGTCTGATTGCGCTGGTTAGTGTCCTTCTACTAGGCATAGTGATCTATGCCAAGCTGTGGTGGGACGGGAGTACAATGAGCCTTCGATTTACCAAATGGTACTTTGGTCTGTTTTTGCTCGGAGCGCTGATTGTTGGGGGCTACTTCTATATTACTGCTTGATGCCTTGATGAGCAGAGGCGAGATCAGCAGGATATCACTTACAGGCCTTACGCCAAGCAATTTAGTATCGGAGAACAAGGATGGAGGATTGGAATATTAATGAGAAGTTTTAAAAGAAGCAGGCGATGGATGTCCATTGCTCTTGTGATTGCCCTTATATTCGGCACGATAAACAGCGCTGCTCTTGCGGCAGACGCGGCCCTGCTGGATCAGGAGCAGACTCTGCACGACGGAAATGTCTGGGTGAATAAAGACTATCCGCGTTCTCAGACCTTTACACCTGCCGTTGCGGGTAATTTGGATAAAATAGAATTATATATATCTGGTTCATTAGGTACCCCAGGGGCTATTCGTGTAGATCTGTATAGGGAAGGAGATTCGACCCTTCTTGCACAAGGACAGTCGGTTTCGGGGTACCCTGATTACAGTTGGGTGACGGTCGACTTCTCCGGGACACCGCCTTACTTGAAGAAGGATACGATGTATAAAATGGTCGTGTCCACAGAGAACGGAACTCCTTCTGGCTGGGGCTGGTACGGTAGTAGTGGCGATGTTTACAAAAGAGGGAGCAGCGAAGGGGAGGGTTATGATTTTGCTTTCCGAACGTACATGATTGCCGATCATTCCCTTTCCGAGACAGAGAGCGAAATCATGGCGGCTTCCAGCCTTGTGGCAGATGGCTCAAGCCAGACACCGATTACGGTAAAGCTGAGGGATGTTCAAGGCAATGAGATCACAAGTGGGGGAGAAACGGTGGCGGTCACCTCGACACTAGGGACGGTTGGTCCTGTGACCGACAACGGGGACGGCACGTATACGGCCACGCTGACGGCGCCAACGGCAGTAGGGACAGCAACGGTGAGTGCAAGTGTTGGCGGCAAGCCGCTGACGAGGACGGCTGCGGTACAACTGGTAGCCGGAGCCCCGTCGGCAGAGACGAGTACATTAGAAACGGCAGCAGCGGTGCTGCCTGCGGATGGAACGCGTCAAACCGTGGTAACGGTGAAGCTGCGAGACGCATACGGCAATGAACTGAAGACCGGAGGGGCCGCGGTAGCGATTACCTCGACGTCAGGGACAGTGAGTCCTGTAACGGACAATGGGGACGGCACTTACACGGCGAAGCTGACAGCGCCAACGGAGGTTGGGACAGCGACGGTGAGCGCAAGTGTTGGCGGTACGCCTCTAGCCTCTACCGCCAGTGTACAGTTCGTGGTTGGAGCCCCGTCGAAGGAGACGAGCACGATTGAAGCGGCAGATGCAACGCTTCCTGCTGATGGAACGAGTCACACGGAGATCACCGTGAGGTTGAAGGATGCGCAGGGTAGGGCGTTGACAAGTGGCGGAGCCTTTGTATTCATCGATTCGACATTAGGTGAAGTCACCGAAGTGAGAGATAACGAGGACGGCACGTATACGGCGAGACTGACGGCACCAACGGAGGTTGGGACAGCAGAGGTGAGAGCATTTGTCAATGAGAGACCGCTGACCGCCACGACTTCTGTGGAGTTCCTTCCAGGGGAAGTTAGCGCAACTCACTCGACCCTTACCGCAAGCGATCTCGTTGTGCGGGCGGATGGAAGCAGCAATGCGCAAATCCTTGTAACGCTGAAGGATGACTATGACCATCCCCTTGCCGGGAAGAAGGTGAAGCTTGAAGCCAGCGGTGGACAGTCTTACATTGAAGCCGTGTCTGCTGTTACCGATGAGAATGGGACAGCCAAGTTCTTGGTGATTAATACAGCTGCAGAGGAAGTAACCTATACTGCCAAGGACGAGAACAGCGGGACTTCGATTGATCAATCGGTAAAGATTACATTTACCTACGATCAGCCACCTACGATTGGACTAATCCAGGACCCAATCACGCCAACCTTTGAAAGCGTGAGCATCACTGTAACAGCTTTGGCCTATGGACAATTGAACAAGGTTGCCGTGGTGAAGTGGGCGCCGGGCAATCAGCAGGTATCGTATTTTGAGAAGGAAGGTACGGTAATTACAGACCGGTTTACCGTTGAGAAGAACGGGGTCTATTCTATCTATGCGGCAGATACGGCGGGTAACGCCAATGTCCGGGTAATTGAGATTAGTAATATTATTCCCAAGAGCATCAATAACAACTTAAGCGGCTGGCAGGTTACGGGCGTGGGGGGAACGCTTGGTTTTAATTTTGATCCGGAGAGGACGAGTTATTCTATAACCGCCAATTCTGCGGTGAATGGATTGAAAATGCTGCTGACCTCCGTAGACAGTCACGCTGTGATCTATGTCAACGAGTCGGAGATCAAGAGCGGCGTGGTCACAGATGTATATTCTCTGGTCACGGGCACTAACACCTTTGTAATCCGTGTCAAAGCACAGGATGGTTCGATGAAAACATATAAGCTTCTAGTTGTTCGTTCCAGTCCAACCCCGAATCCAGATCCGGGTAGTTCTTCAGGTTCGTCTGGAGCGGGGGCTTCAAGTCCTTCAAGTCCTTCGAGTCCTACCAATTCGGCAAGCAAGCCGGAAGACGACGATTCATTGAATGTACGTGTGAACGGGACTGAAATTTCAGGAATTGCCAAGCTGGCGAAGGACGCGAACGAAGCGAAGTACATCGATATTGAATTGAAGCTGGATGCGCTGAGAAAAGTGCTGGATTCACTGCCCGCTGCGCAGAATGCGACTTTAGCAGTTTCGGTGGAAAAGAACGCCGATCGGACCGTGCTGCGGGTTCCCGGTGAGGTTGTTGGACTCCTAAGCGGAAAGTCCGCAACCGTAATATTGACAACCTCTCACGGTCAATACCGGCTGCCTTTGGCTGAAGTCGTCAAGCCGGATTCGGTCTGGCCCAAAGATGCCGAACTCCAGCTGTCGATGGAGCGTGGTGAGCTTGCGTCCCTAACTGGACTACAGGCTGCAGCGAGTAAGAGCGGGCTTAAATTAGTGTCAGACCCGATAGGGGGGCGTGTCTATGTGGCTCGTCAAGGTGAGAAGAAGGAGATCACCTCGTTCGGTCAGTATGTTGAACAGATTATGTATTTGCCGGATGCTTCTGCCCAAGCGGCCTCAACCGTTGTAATGTGGGATGGCAAGGAGCAGGGCCTGCGTCCCGTGCCAACGAAATTTGCTAAAGTTGACGGGAAGCCGGCTGCCGTTGTTCGTAGTCTTACGAATAGCGCGTATGTCCTGGTCTCCAAGCCAGCCCGGCTAACAGATCTGCAAGGGCACTGGGCAGCGGATGAAATTCGTGATATGAACAGCAGACTGATCGTTCAAGGCATCGATGACACCCGGTTCGCGCCGGAAGCCGCAATTACCCGTGCCGAGCTGGCTACTCTGTTATCCAGAGCGCTTGGCTTGCCAGAAGGCGGCGGAGAGTCATCCCAGTTCCGCGATGTAAGTCCATCAAGCTGGTACAGCGGAGCTGTTGCAGCAGTTCACGCATACCACATCATGGATGGGATGAGTGATGGAACCTTTGCTCCGAATCAGAAGGTATCACGGCAGGAAGCGATCGTGACGATCATCCGGGCACTTCAGTTCACCGGAACTGCTCCGTCTGGCAACAGCACCGGGGAGGGCGTAAATCTATCCGCCTACACGGACGGTAGCGAGGTCAGCGAGTGGGCCAAGGCCGCGATAGCCACGGCTATCCAGCAGGGCCTGGTGAAGGGCTACGGCAAGGAGCTGCGTCCACAGAAATTGCTGACGCGGGCTGAGACGAGCGTCCTTTTGTACCGGATGCTGGAGAAGTCGGGAATGATCGGGAAATAAAGAGCTATATAAAATGAACTTATAGGTTACCCTTTAGGGGCGCTGGGATGTCGAGTGTTCTTACGACCGCTGTTGTCTCCGAAATGCTTGAACTAGATATCAATGGGGCATTTCGGAGACAAAGGCGGACGCTCCGCTTCTTCAGAATCACTCGGGATCGAAGCTCAGATCGGTGAATTCTAAAGTTCGTTTGATATAACTTAAAAAATGAGCAAATGAGACGAGCCATTGGGGGGCTCGTCTTTTTGATGGAGCTGCATATCTATTCGCAGGGATATCAGAGTCTTTGGCGATGAAGTATAAAGCAGGTTTAATCAGAGTGATGAGAACCAGGGCTGGTATTATACCCGCTTAGTTGAGAGACTAGGGTATGCCTTGAGATGTTAACCAAACTACAGAAGTAGTGTGAATTAGTTGCGTTAGGAGAAACTTGTCATAGAGGGCCCATCCTAGGAGAAATACATGTTATAATAAATCGACGTGGTTGACAACATACGGAAAAAGAGATGATTTTCTTGGGTACCATAGCTCCAATATATAAACAAAAGACAAATGCTTTTTTGAATAAGCATTTTACGGGCAGCAAGCTTGATTACAAGCAAATTATCGGGATTATTGTCCCGATATTTGTGGATCAAGCTTTTATTATTTTAATGAGCTTGATTAATACGGCGATGATTGCCTCCTCAGGTGTGGCTGCGGTGAGTGCGGTGAGTATGGTGGACTCGCTGAATATATTTTTGATCAATGTCTTTGTCGCAGTGGCGACCGGAGGAACCGTCATTGTGGCGCAGTACAAGGGCAGCGGGAACCAGAACATGGTGTCCAAAGCAGCATCGCAGGCGATCTCGGCAGTGGCTATTTTGGCGGTGATGTTAGGAATTGTCGTTATCGCCTTTCACACCTCGGTATTGAATGTATTATTCGGACAAGCTGATGCGGAAGTGTTCCAGAATGCGCGGGTCTATTTGATCGGCAGCTGCATATCGTACCCTTTTATCGCTATTTTTCAGGCTGTAGCGGGTGCGCTGCGGGGGATGGCCGAAACGAAGGCCTGCCTCGGGCTGTCGCTTATTATGAATTTGACTTATCTGGGTCTGAACATCCTGCTGATCAGTGTGCTGCATATGGGCGTGATGGGGCTTGTCATCTCCGTGATCACGGCCCGGGTGCTCGGGATGATCATCTCACTGGTCTATATCATCAAAATGAATCAGTCCCTGCAATATCGCCTGCGGCACGCGCTGCAGCTGGACTGGTCCATTCTCAAAAAAATTATGGTTATCGGTGTGCCGTTTGCGGCGGAGCAAATGTTCTTTAATGGCGGCAAGCTCTTAACCCAGACCTTTATCGTGCAGCTCGGAACGCTGGCCATCACCGTGAATGCCATCAGTGGCTCGATTGCCATGCTGTTCCAGATCGGCGGCAGCGCACTGAGCATTGCCGTGGTAACTGTGGTGGGGCAGTGTATCGGCAACGGCAGTATCCCGGATGCACGCAAATTCATCAGGTCATTCATCGGGCTGTCCACCGCATTTTTCATTATGTTGACTGCCATCATTTTGCCGTTATTCCCGTACATTATCAAACTGTTCTCGCCGCCGGCCGAGATTGTACCCGATATCTTCAACTTGATGGTTCTCATATCCGTGACGCAGCCGCTCCTTTGGTCCATCAGCTTCATTATCCCCGCGGCACTGCGCGCGGCCGGCGACTCGAACTTTACTTCGGTGACATCTTTGCTGAGTATGTGGGTGCTGCGGGTTATCCTGGGATACGTTCTGGCGATCCCATTCCATCTTGGCATCATGGGCGTATGGATCGCCATGGTTACCGAGTGGGGCGTACGCGGTGCCATCTTTGGAATGCGTTTCCGGGGGGATAAATGGTATCGGCGTAAGCTGATCTGAGGGGTAACGAAGTTGAATCCTGCTTATAATGCTGACATCATGGCAAAAAGTAATCATCCCAACGGGCTTGATAATAAAAAAATTGGTTTTAACCAACAATGCTCAGAGAATAATCTCTGGGCATTGTTTTGTTGGGGGAGGTTTGTCTAAAACAGTCCGCAATTGCGGATGATCCCATCTGTACCAAGTAATGTGGCTTCAACGTTAGTCTAGTTTCCCAGGGAAATTTTGTGAACTGTATTGCCAAGTAAACTTTGCATGTTATAATAAACGTGACAAGTTTTCTTGGCATTATTTTATTACTCTGAGAGGAGTCCTTTTTATGAAAAAGGAAGAGATCTTAGAAAAGAGCAGAAATGAAAAACGGGATGAAGGTAAGGAATATGTCTTTGATAAAGGCAGGAAAAGTGGTTTTTTCGGCATGTTGGTTATCTTTTGCATTTTAGCCGTGTTCAATTTGTATACTAACCGTCAGGAAACAAACTCCGCGTTAATAGCCGTGATGTTTGGATATCTGGGCTGTGAAGGTCTGGGGATGTATTCTGTAACTAAAAAGAAAATGCATTTATTAAATTTCATTGCAGGAAGTATTATAGGAATTTCTTTTTTAGGGGTATACCTTTATAGGGTGAGTAGCTAATATGAGTGAACAATTGATTTTGAAAAATAGACTCCGCGAGGCAAGAACTGAGCAAGAACTATCCCAGGCACAATTGGCGGAAATGGTGGGTGTTTCGAGGAATACCATTAGTTCTATTGAAACAGGGCAGTTTAATCCCACTGCAAAATTAGCTTTAATTTTATGTATTGCTTTGGATAAAAAGTTTGAGGAACTGTTTTATTTTGATTAGGGCGTGTCTTCAAACTTAAGCAAGCCACACTACAATGAATGCCAAGGTCAAAAATGCCTTGAACGTACACGCTAACTTATCATAACGAGTCGCCAGACGACGGTATTTTTTTATTTTATTAAAGAAACATTCTACTAAGTGTCGTTCTTTGTAGATGTCCCGATCATATTTCGGGGGCACTCGGCGGTTTTTCATACCCGGAATCACGGGGATGGCCCGTTGTTCTTCCAAAAAGGCCCGGATTCCATTCGTATCGTAAGGCGATTGGCCAAGGCGTGCTTCATGGTCAGTTTCATGGTTTTAAGCATTTCGTATCTATGGACGGAATCATGCGCCTCGCCTCCGGTGTCAACTACCACAGCCGCTTGAAGAAATGGATGGTTCCCCTATTCTTGTTAAGTTAACTGGCAGTTATGTACTAAAAATTTGTTCGAGATGGTGTTCCAAGTGCTCAACATAGTCTTTTATAAGCCACTCTAACGTAACAAGTTTTTCTTCACCAATGTCGCATAAATACAGCAACTTGTCTTCAGGAATGTTTGCAATGACTTCAGCCACTTGCTTATTCAACATAACCCAAAGAGCCAAAATATGATCAATACTTAGGTTTTGGTAATTCATGAGTTCCACCCAATGATTCTGGGCATATTTTAACGCTGAGTAAGGTTGAGATTCATATTGAGAACGCACAAATCGTTGTAAATTAGTAAGTGCGGAGTCACACAGATGCCCTAATATTTCCTTTTTTGACCAACTGTTTGGTCGGGTCCGTATAGAAAAATCGAGTTCAGAATAAGCATGGATTCTGGATGGAACATCCGTAATCCTAAAATTAAGATGCTGTAAGATGGCTTCCATGGTATTTCCTCCAATTTGTTTTATAGATTGTACCAACACTATTTTGTCAGCTATTTTTATCTCTGTTTACACGTATTCAACCTATTAATTTCAACAATATCATTTATATTATATTCATCAAACTTTTCAAGAAGGGCCCCAAAGCCTTTGGATAGTTGATATTCCATTTCTTCTTGATATATTGGACAAACAACCAATAATTGTATTGTACTATCTTTACCTAACATTAACGAGCTAAATCCTTCATCTTCGCGAAGTGGAGGTAATAATAACATACCAGTAAAATCATTGTTATTTGCAATTGGTTCAGGAGGATCCCCATTAGGTATAGTATCTCCATAACAAAACCAAGTGCTTCTTTCATTCGGAAACTTGCCAAGTTTCCTTAGCCAACCAAATGGCCAATAATCTTTAAAATCTATAATATCCTCTTTAGCCACAGGCCATGATGGTGGAAGATACATGATGAGCTCTGTATATTCCCAATCTTTATTATCTTCTGAAACTTGTGCAGGTAATGAGCTCATTCCTGACGTTATAATAGTATGAAAGTCTCTTTGGTCGTTTGCTTGAAAAATGATTAAGTCTATATTTAGACTTTCTGAAATAGTCTCTGTATTTATTAAATCTGGTTCACCAATGTATTTTTTATAATGTTCTAATAATTGATTATTTATATCCAAAGTTCTCATTCCTCTTATAAGCAATCTCTTTGTATTAAAGTCAACGTATAGGCTGTTAGAATACCAATAGGCTTCCTTGGGGCCATTTACCTTTCCAACCACAAGGTATATGTCCTGAATTATATATTTCCAACAATTCTGTATGAAAACCTGGTTTTACATACGCGCTATAGGCATATTCCATCATTGCAGTAAGCAAATCCCATTCAACGCTTTCATATATACAATTGTTTAACTTATTTCTTTCAATAAACGTAGAAATATTTTTAAGGACTCCGTCCTTAAGTAATAATTTAGCCTCCATAGTAACTTTATTCCACTGTCTGTATTCTTCTCGCCAGTTCTCATGTAAAGTCGAGGTTAATTGATTTCTTATTTGAAGTCTGACATTATCCCAAGTAGAATTAACCTTTTTTTCAACATCAATCCAGTTTCGCACTTGCGAAACATTAACATTAATTGTTGCATTAATAGCATCCCCACAGTTACTGAAAAAGTCAATTTTAGATATTTTATTATCATAAAAATCCTTTACTTCATTCATTGTCTTCTCCTCAGTTTAGTTTTATTTTTTGGAACAAATATTTATAGATAGAATTTATTTGCCCTAGTATTTTGGTAGTTGGATCATCATCTTGCAAGCCATATTTTAACCGTTGATTTCTAGCTTTTTCAACCATTTCTAAAATTTGTTCTCTAGACCAATAGTAGCGCACTTGTTGGTATAGAACGTCAAAAAGGCGGAATGACCATTCATATGGTTATACCGCCTTTTTGTTGAATTTTTAGGCATTGTTTTTGTTGAGGGATGTTATTTAAAACAGTCTACAATTGCGGATGATCTCTTCTGTACCTAGTAATGTGGCTTCATTGATTCCGACGTTATTAATTTGCATAAAAGACTGCACTGCTCTGTATCCAACCGCATAACCTGCGAACGGGGATAAACCAACAGGCTGGTAGCCTTGCTCTTTGGCAATGGTGTCGCCGAACAAATAGCTGCTGACTTCTGCAAATCCTTTAACATCTAATGCATTCTTAAGGACTTCCGTGGAGTATTCTAAATCTTCATTATCGAGGGAGGTAACCCACGGACCCAACAAGTCTTCTCCATATAGCTCCTTTGCGAACGATTCGGCTAATCCCTCAATGATCAAATAGTCACCCACCGTAACGTTGCCATGATCCCAATTGAAATGAGAGAAACGGATATTATGATGGAATTCGTGAGCAATAACGGCGGGGATTTTCGGGATATTATAATCATTAGGATAAATGGTGACCTGAATAAATCCCGGAATTCCCCCAAACCCGCAATAGCCTTTCTGTAATTCCAGTTTGTGTGGGTCAGCGATATACAGACCAAATTTTAATTCTTCTGCATTAATTCGAAGTTCATTGTTGCTCATGTAGTCCACACATTCTCGCAAAGTTTCCTGTGCGGTTCTTAAGGCTTGGATTTCTTTTAGTTTTCGCAGAGCTTGTAATCCTGCATCAGTAGTATTCACGTCTAAAAATCCTAGCATTTTTGTGGCTATGATGACATCATAGCCATCAGGTTGTTTGGCTTTGAGAGGAACGTTGATGGTATTCCACATCTTTTCGAATGGGGTCATCATAGTGTATCGGAAAAAGTCTGCTAGTTCTGTTTCTGTCAAAGAGAGGAGTTTGTCGTATTGATCGATTGTGTTTTGGATTGAGAGTTTCAAGGTGATCCCCTACCTGAATATTTATCATGGATAGGTATAGGGTAAGGGATGACGTAGCGTGAAGGTCAACGGATTGCCAAGCTAGAATATGAAGTTGCAATGGTTGCCTTCTCTGAATTTATCAACGACAAAGTCCCTTAGCCAGGCACAAATCGTATTTGTGGTTATTGATTATATCGTGCAGAACAGCTATATCGACAATGTATCTGAACTCATCAAGCTGCCTTTTGATATACTTCAGAGTTTTGTGAAGCTCTGTTCGATAGCACAAACCAAAGAAGGCTTGTTGAGATGGTTACGCAGATTAAGGAGAATGCGGTTAAGGTGTTTGGGTAGGTGGGTTGTTCTAATCCAACATCAATTAAAAAACAGCCTGACAGCCGAAAAAAATGGATGTGAGGCGGTTGTTAGGTCACGGTGTGTTCACAACACCTACAATACCGTTTAAAAAACAATATATATTAAGTGAATAGGGTTTGCACATGATGTAAAAATCCAAATAAAGTGGATGAAACAGTCAATTCATGTAAAATTTATAATTCTTAATAAACACCCTTGTTGAACATAAGGAAGATATATATAACGCCTCAATAATTGAAATACTACAATAAGTCAACAAAACGTAAGGTTATTTCTTTTAAGCAGGGACCTCACTATGTCTTTCTAAGAACCATCTAAAAAAATTCAATTTCAAATTTTCCTCTAAAAAAATGTCATTTCTCTCTTATATTTGAACATGGTTGTTGTATTAGCCAGCTCGGGTAACTGGTGCAAAAGATAGACTTGAAAGTTCCAGTAAGAGCATGTCAGAACTACATCCCTTTACGAATCGAATCGAGCCTTCAGATTAGGGTTACTTGTCTATGATTCCATAGCTGCTAAAAAAGGACTATTGTCATATAATAATATAATCCGGAGATCCTAGCAAATTATACCAACCGACTTTTGGGGTACTCATATTGAATGGAAACTATATAGTGCAATTGTTAAATATGGGAGGCGGCCCTTGATAATCTAAGGAGATCTCAGAAAAAGAAAACTTCCCTGTTACTGAAGCTGGTTAATGATAATTAAAAACAAAGATTATTGGCTTTTTCGTGGCACATCTCATGACATTCAACCGCAAAACGATGAAGAGCGGCGCATGCTGAGTATGTTCTATTATACTTTTTACCGAATGCAGCCTTCCAAGCTAGGGTTTAGCAATATAGAGGAGGGTATTCAAGCTATTCTGTCCTATCCAGAGTTCAGAGATGAGATTGTGGATATTTTAAATACAACGAGGCTCATCTTGACTTTGTGGATAAAAATAATGCATTTTCATTCACTTGTCCACTGGATATCCACTGTACCTACAGTATGGATCAAGTTTTAGCTGCATTTGGTTATTGGAATGAAGTACAGGCACCCGCTTTTCGTGAAGGCGTGAAATACTTTGAAGCTGAGAAGACCGACATTTTCTTTATTACCCTTAACAAGTCAAATAAGGACTTTTCCCCTTCAACTCTATATGAGGACTCGCCATTCCTTCAACTCTATATGAGGACTACGCCATTAATGAACGTTTATTCCACTGGCAGACGCAAAGTCGTGTTTCTGAGGATACGAAGACAGCCCAGCGTTATATTCATCACCGTAATACAGGCAACCGAATTGCCTTGTTTGTTAGAGAATACAAGGAGCAGAACGGTTACACGTCTCCGTTTGTGTTCTTAGGTGAAGCGGACTATGTGCGTCATGAAGGGAACAAGCCAATGAGCTTTGTGTGGAGATTGCGGGAGGAACTGCCTCCGCAGATGGTTGCCACAGCTAATAAATGCATTGTTTAGAACGGAGAAAATGACATGTGGAAAGAGCTAGCTGCTCTTATAGGGGCTAATCCAATTCTTACTCTAGTAATCACATTACTAGGTACTTCTACCATTTGGCTTTATAAAGAATTTAAGCAAATGATTGAGCAGAGCACGAAGACAAAAGTTGCTGAACTGAATGAGAAAATTAAAGTGTACAGTCAACTCCAGGCAACTATTTATGCCATCATCCATCAAGCTAATCATGAGCAGTTAAAGATGAAGTTTATTGAGAAGTTTGGCGATTACAGTATGTATATGAGTGATGATGCTCGGAAGATTGCCTTAGATTACATTAAACATGGGGATTCATTGTATTTGGTATCCTTATCGTCTTTTATCGAGGTTGAATTAGAAAAGTTAAATAAAGAGCGGTGTAGGGTTCTTAATATAGGCGCTGATACAGAAATAGAGAGATATATAGCGAAACTATATGCTCCTTTTAAACCTATCCTTTTAGTTTGGTCTATGATGCTTTTCATCTTAGTAGGGGGACTTGTATATTTAATCCAGCCCTCCTGGTACGAGAAGACAAATGCCATCTTTCTTATAATATCTATATTCTTCAGCAGTGTAGCTATATTTTCCATAATGATATTAACAAAGGAGAGAAGCTTTTCTTATCATAGCACCTATAAATGGCTTTTAAATACCCTTTTTGCCGCTGCCCCATTGCTTTCATTAATAACAATACAGTTGTCGCCGTTCTCCCTAATTATTCAAATATCATCTATTACTTTGTTGATCCGATATAAAAAGGGTAGAGCTAGTAGAATTTTCACTTTTGATTAAGAGCAGGATAATTTCCTATAGTCTAATCAAATAAACTACAAATACGGACTACAGAGGGTGAACAGCACCATGATTATTTATAGCAGTAATGCATTAAAATTTCGGGAGTTAGTAGATAGTAACCAAATTACATTGGAAATCGAGAGTGCCTTTATTAAAAATATGAGAAAGAAACCAAGTCCGGGTGAAAAAAGAGCTTGGAATAATTCCATGCAGTTTATGGAACGGATCATTCGAAACTCTAAGGTTCCTGATAATTGTGGCATAATGATCGAATATAATATTCCTTCCACAAGTAGGAGAATTGATTTTATTATTGCCGGACAAGATGAGAAGAAGAATAACAATTTTGTGATTGTAGAATTAAAACAATGGGACTCTGCACAAGCTACGGACCGGGAAGATGTAGTGAGAGCCTTTGTAGGAGGAAATACGAGAGAGATCCCACATCCATCTTATCAGGCATGGTCTTATCGACAGCTAATAAATGATATGAATGAAGCTGTGGAAGAGCACGATCTAAAAGCACATTCTTGCGCCTACCTTCACAATTATCGTCCGGTTATCCCTGATCCTCTTAAAAACGATCAATATCATAATATCATTCGGGAAGCTCCTTTATTCTTAGCGGATGATAGTTTGAAATTGCAGGAATTCTTATTTAAGCATGTGGGTCAAGGAAATGGTGTTAATCTGTTATATCTAATTGAGAATGGCAAAATCAGACCTTCAAAGAAGCTAATCGATCATGTTGATGGGTTGTTTAAAGGGAACTCGGACTTTGTATTAATAGACGAGCAGAAGGTAGCTTATGAGACAATTATTAGTCTCGCAAAAGATACAGAAGTTAAAAAGACTATTATTATTCAGGGAGGCCCGGGTACGGGCAAATCTGTAATCTCCATGAATGCGCTTGGTGGGTTGCTCAAGCATAAACTTAATGCAAAGTTTATCGCCCCAAACGCATCGTTTCGAACCGTAATGGTTGAGACCCTGGCAAAAAAACAGCCTCGGGATAAGGTAAGAACGAAAATGCTATTCTCAGGCTCAGGGCAGTTCTATGACACGCCAGCTAATTTCTATGATGTTTTAATCGTCGATGAAGCACATCGTTTGAAAGGAAAAGGGGCTTACCAATATCGTGGAGACAATCAAATCGAAGATATTATTAGAACGTCCAAAGTAAATGTATTTTTTATTGATGATTTTCAACGTATTCGGCCCGACGATATTGGATCTATACAGGAGATCAAACGGATTGCTGAAGAGTATCATTCAGAAATTTATCAATATACCCTCACAGCTCAATTTCGTTGTTCTGGTGCAGAGGGCTTTCTGAACTGGGTAGATGATGCATTACAAATCCGTCCTACAGCTAATTTTGATGGATGGGATCATAAGGCTTTTGAGTTTGCTATGGTTGAAACACCTAATGAGCTCTATGAGATTATTAAGGCCAAGGAAAGTAATGGCTTTAAAGCTCGCTTGCTTGCTGGATTTGCTTGGAATTGGACGGCAGAAAAAGACGGCAATAGAAATGGTGAAATCTCTGATGTAATTATTGAAGAGCACGGATTTCAAATGCCTTGGAATGGACGATCCATCTCTAGTACTTGGGCCATTCATCCAAGTGGTATCGACCAAATCGGCTGTGTTCATACTTCTCAAGGGTTAGAGTTCGATTATGTTGGCGTGATTATCGGTAATGACTTGAAATTTAACCCTGAGACGATGGAGTTATACGCTGATTATGATCAGTATAAGGATACAATGGGAAAACGAGGATTAAAATTGAACCAAGAGAGACTTACTAAGCTTGTAAAAAATATATATAAAATACTCATTTCTCGCGGTATGAAGGGGTGTTACGTCTACTGTAGGGATCAGGAGTTACGGAGGTATTTAGAGACGAGACTTAGTGGAGTCTAACTGTAGAGGGAGATACCTTTATTCTCCAACTCAACCAAATCAATTATCTCCCTAATATCGTCGATGCCCAGCGCATCGGCGATTTTTTCGATATGAGAGAAGTTGATGTTCTCCCGTTTGCCATTGGAAAGTTCACTTAGGGCAGCGTGACGCACGTCGGAAAGACGGGACAACTCACGAAGTGAGATGTTGCGACGTCGTAGTAGCTCTGGAATTTTGACAACAACTTTCTTGGCCATAGGAACGTTCACCCCATAAGTTTGACTATACGTAAAAACGTACCATATAATAAATTTTGAACCGGTACGCATATGCGTATACTTGCGAAATTTAGGAGAATACTCTTATGGGAAACGAACACCGTCACATTTATGAAGAAGTATCAGTAAAAAATTTAGAAAATCCGCTAATAAAGAAGCAGCTAGAACAGCAGCTATATCTGGTTCAGACCTATATGAACATTACCGCAATATTTCTTGATCTCAATATGCCCAAACCCTGCTTCATCCTGTGTAACTGGTCTTTAGATGCGATCCTCAAGGCTGTATACATGAAGAGGCACGGGAGCATTTTTCCACCACGTGAATTTTCGTTAGATACATATTGGAACTTACTAAAGATGAGCAGCCTGGATATAGCCTTGCAGCGGTAAATTTAATTGAAGCCATGAGATTGTTAGCTAATTGGCATCCGTCTCAGGTGGAGACGATTGGGTCGGCACATCTCAATACTCTCATCCGTCATGTGGATCAGTTGTTGATCCAACTATCTCCGAAAGTGTCAGACTCTACAGATGAGCGCTATCATTCCATTTTCCATACCTCCCCATAGTCTAATTCCCCACTCTCGTAATACTTCCACCCTGTTCGATTCCATCAAAACAAACGAAAATATGACCAGAAGGCCAACGTAAATTTGATTCGGCCAAAATCCTCGAGGCGCATGGATGGGTTACTTCGCCTGATAAGCGACAGGTCGCTGGTTCGAATCCAGCTTCCGCTTGAAGAAGCGGAATAGCTCAGGGGTAGAGCAGTTCTGTACCTATCCGCCCTTTTTCCTCGGGGGTCTTCCACACGAAACAACCTGCTGGGGTTAACCCAAGGTTACCTCACCCGATGTTTCCAATTTGTAGTTAGGAGTAGATTGAGATGGCGATTGTGCAAGTTAGATCCACCAACCCGCAGTTTTCCTTTTTGATCAAGAAAAATCCGAATTCCGGCATGCTGCTCCGCTCGGTTCGCAAGGGCATAGCATACGGGTGGTACACGGATGAGCTGACGTTTAACGTATATTTTAAAGATGCGGATAATGAAATTTCTTATAAACAGAATGAACAGGAGAACTTCGAGTATTTGAACGTATCCCGGTACAATACCCCCTTGTTTCCGCTAAATGCGATGAACGAGTTCTTCTCTGCACCGCTGAAGGTGCAGGACACGCGGGACACGGAGGGCTACGAGCATACCTTGTTCATCAACATGATACATATTGAGAAGGTCCAGTATATTGAGTTTTTTGAAAAGCATCTGAAGGAGTTCTCGTTCCACATTGTACATCAAACGCATAAAAGCTACTCGCTTACGGTCACGACGCGGAAGAGTCTTTATCACCTGCTTCACGCTGCTTCGGTAAAATTTTCCTGGAAAATGATATAATTACGGCAGATTTTAATCCGCGATAAACCAAAGGGAGACCCCTTGTATGAAAACAACAAATCAAACGATCCGACTGGCAATCGAAGATTCCATCCGATTTCTTGAGACAACTACGGATTTGGATGAGGGGAGAGGGGAGATGAGCCGCAGAAAATGGGATGGGCCCTGGTGGCATATGGCTGCTCTGTATGAAATGGGAGAGGTGAAGCAAATTCCCAAGTCTGCAATTGCCAAGGCTAAACTTTTGCTCGAAAAGCAGGTATGGCCGACCTTCATCATATCCGCGGAGGACTATCCAACAAGTGAGTCGGACAAACTCAAAATGGATTGCTGCCACTGTGAGCTTGCCGTATTTTATATGATTCTGATGGCCTACGGCTGTGATTTGGACAAGGAGCTGCCCTGGATTCGCGAATGGCTCTTAAAGCACCAGCTGCCTGATGGCGGATTGAACTGCGATCCAGATGCCTATCTGCATTCCAATAAGAGCTCTATCGTTTCAACTCTGCCTCCGCTTGAAGCTATCCTATGGTTCACCGACCGTGAATTTACGGAACAGGAGGCCCATTTCTTAGATGAAGGCGCCCGTTATTTAATCGAACATCAATTGGTATGTTCCAAACAAAATGGGAATGTCATTGGTACGGAGTGGCTGAAGCCGTGTTTTCCGAGGTTTTTTGAATATGACATATTGCGCGGCATGTCCTTCTTGGCAGAATGGTCCCGGCGCAGGAATAAGGCGCTGCCGCCCGGTCTGCTTGTCCAAGGATTGGAACGGTTGAATCGTTACAACGAAGCAGGAGGCCTGCGAATCGGCAGACAAGTCTCTGACCCCCAAGGCCCTTGGGGTGGGCATACTTTTCCCCTGTTCGAGGCCGTTTCCGGGGTAGGTGAAGTTTCACCTTATCTAACTAGACAGTTAAATCGGGTTATCGAGCAATCATGCTTATAAAATTTGATAATTGCCTGGGTCCGCTAAGGATTCAGGCCTCTTTTACATGTTAGGGATAGGAACATTTGAGTCTAACCAAAAAATCCCACCAGGACCCAACCGGAACAGGTATAATTCCAATTACATAAGAATTTTAATGCAAGAAGCAATAGGAAGTGAAGTGAGAAAATGTTAAATCAAGCGATGGAAAAAAGCTTAAGCAAATTCATGACCAAAGTGCTCCGTCATGCGCCTGAGGCTTTTGGTGTGGTGTTGGACTCTGAGGATGGTTCGTGTCCTGTGGATACCATATTAAAGGCTATTCGGAAACAGCCCAAGTGGTCACGGGTGACTGAGGAAGATATAGAGCAGGTAGTCCGCAATTCGGATAAGCAGCGTTTTGCAATCGAAAATGGCCGGATAAGAGCCAGGTACGGGCACAGTCATGATAAAATCAGCTATTCCCCAGGTGAGCCACCGAACGTGTTATATCATGGCACGAATAAGATGGCTCTGACGTCAATTATAGAAGAAGGGCTGCGTCCCATGGGCAGGCAGTATGTTCATTTGTCAGAGGGAACCCATTTTGCCACACTCGCAGGTAGCCGCCGGGGCGAGCTTGTGATTCTGAAGGTGGATACAGGCAGTGCGAAGCAGTCAGGAGTCACTTTTTATTATGCGGGTAATGAGGTATGGCTTGCAGACCGGGTTCCGCCGGAGAGCTGCTCGGTATGGGACGCAGAAGTAGAAGAAGGAGCTATCCAGTCATGAATAATCAAATTATAGATATTGGTGTGAATTTAATGCACCGGTCATTTAACCAGGATCGGGAGAAGGTCGTCGAAAAAGCATTGGCGAATCACGTGACCCCTCTTATTATTACAGGGACAAGCCTGAGGAACAGCATAGATGCCGCCCGTTATGCCGGGCGTTATCCAGGCAAGCTGTATACTACAGCCGGGATACATCCTCATGATGCCAAGAACTTCAACAGGGAGACGATTGTGAAGCTGAAAGAACTAGCGGGACTTCCGCAGGTGGTGGCCATAGGAGAATGCGGGCTGGATTATAACCGGGACTTCTCACCGAGAGACGTCCAGCGAACATGGTTTACCGAGCAAATTCGGTTGGCAGCTAAGCTGGATATGCCCCTGTTTTTGCATGAACGGGATGCCTTCCCGGATTTCACGGCGATTCTTAAGGAATACGCTGTCCCTAAGGCGGTGGTCCACTGTTTTACCGGGAGTCAGAGCGAGCTTGAAGCCTATCTTGAAATGGGCTTCTACATAGGGATTACGGGGTGGATCTGCGATGAACGAAGAGGCAAGCATCTCAGGGAGCTTGTCCGGATGATTCCGCTGGACCGGCTTATGATTGAGACGGATGCCCCATTCCTGACCCCACGAGATTTGAAAGACAAGCCGTCAGATGGGCGGAACGAACCATCGTTTCTGCCGCATATTCTGCAGACTGTAGCCCGGTGTCTCGGAAGGCCTGCGGAAGAGATGGCCAGTGCGACAACGGAGACGGCAAGGGAGTTTTTTGGTATCTGAAAATAAGCACATGCTCGCTACCTTCTTTGCAAAGGAGACAAGGCCTGGTATGGGAGAAGCCTATATACTGGAATGTGACACGTTTGCCGCTATCAAGATAAAACAATCGTAAAGGGCCACAACTGTGGGTAACTAACTCTAAGTGAGAGGAGAGGGATGAAAGTGATGGAAGATCGTCTGTACGATAGAATCAAGGGCGGATTGTACGGGGTGGCCGTTGGGGATGCTTTGGGAGGGACGACAGAATTTATGACCCCCGAGGAGATTAAGGCTAAGCATGGGTATCTCCGGGATATTGTTGGTGGGGGAGTATGGAGGCTGGAACCCGGTGAGGTTACGGATGATACGATGATGACACTATGTGTGGCCGAAGGCATACTGGAAGACCCGGCGGAGCCTATGGAGCCGATCGGGCGCCGTTTTCTGGAGTGGTACGAATCGAGGCCTAAGGATATTGGGAACATCATTCGTCGGGTTTTTGAAAATTATCGAGGTGATTGGTTTGAAGCTGCTTTCCTGACGGACTTTGAGATGGGCCAGAGCGGAGGGAACGGAGCTTTGATGAGATGCCTTCCTGTTGCATTAGCAGCCTATACAGACCTAGCTGACATGGAACGGGTAACCCGAATGCAGTCCAAGATGACCCATTACGAAGAGAGCAGCAGTGAAGCATGTCTGATCTATAACCGGATAGCGAACCGGCTGCTTCAGGGTGAAGACATGCGAAGTGCTATCCTCAGCGAAATTAAGGGAACCTCTTATGAACACATCATCCAGGAGCTGCCAGATTGTGAGCCCAGCGGTTATGTTGTACATACCTTCAGATGGGTTCTTCACATTCTTTTGCATTCGGAGAATTTTAGTGAAGTTGTGCAAAAGGCAGCCAACCTAGGCGGAGACTCTGATACAATCGGGGCGATTGCCGGAGGGCTTGCGGGGATCTACTTCGGATATGACGGGATTCCCGGGAAATATTCGGAGGCTATTTTGATCAAAGAGCGGTTGGATGAGGTTACGGAAAGGTTGTATCGGTTGAGGGTTGGTTAGGCATTTAATGATGATCATCTCAAGGTGTCTTAGTAAAACAAACTACTTTGGTTAATTGAAACAGAATCATGTGGTCAAATTGGTAGGTAGAAAGGGTGAAGAGAATGCAATGCCCAAAGAAGTATTGCTTCCATTGGATTGATGCGGGTGATATTTATATGCCGGATTTGTTTCCGAATGCTCAGGAAGCAGTAAGAATTACTTATAGATCAAAACCAGCAGCGAAAGGGCATTGCACTTGTTCATTCGGTAATTGTATCAGGGAAAGTCACGATTCATCCCATAGAGATTGGTACGAGCCTAACGAACCAGAACTTGAGAAAAATGGACTTTCCATTAATCACTTTATGAAAAGAGAACTTTAGGCTAAGACGACAACTCCTCCGCCCCCGAACCAACCCCATACCGCTCCAACGCCTTCGTCGAAGCCTCCAGCATCCGCCGTTTTAAGTAATCCCCCTGGGCTACACGGACCCTCTTCCCGAGAAAACGAATCTTGGAAAGCAGATACTCGCTTTCCCCCTCGGGCAGGCATATCGTTACACGGTAGGTATCGCCTTCCGGGTCATACTGTACCGCCTTCTCGAAGCTGGAGAAGGCATACAGGATACGGGACAGCTCCCGGTTGTACTCCCGGACCACTTCAACGACAACTTCTCTTTTCCGGGAGTCATGGAGCTGGTTCACCTTCTCCAAGATGGAATCTGCTGTGGACGCTTTGATCGGCTCGGCTGTGACGGTGCGGATGTTCTTCAGCCTCGTGCACATCATGGCCTGATGCCGGAGGCGGTACCAGAGCAGATACCACTCTCTTTTGACCATGGAATATTCCAGCTTGTACGGAAGCCCCGTATGGTCGGTGTTCACACGCCCACCCTTGATTTCGTAAGTTAGACGGATTGCGGATTTATCCGTAATATGACGGCGCAAGGTCCGCAGGAGCGGATGGTACACCTGCTTCTCCCTGCTCTTGGCTTTCTCCACCAGATGGTGAGAGATATCCATGACCTCATCCGGCTCAAGGATGCCGCGCAGCTTACTTAGAGTCTCTTCCGTAAAAGCTTCCGCCGCCGCGGGATGCTCCAGCATCGTCTTCAACCAAGCACGTTCGTGCGAGGTGACCATGAAGGTGCCGGAGTCCTCCAGCCGGGAGAGGATCTGGTGGTTAAATATTTTCTCAAACAGGTTCATAATAGGTCTGAATCTCCTTCCACTCGGCAATCATTTCCCTTCGCAGCTGAAGGGGCTCCAGAACCTCACAGCTTGATCCGAAGCTGCGCAGCCACGGGCGGATCTCCGTAGTTCCGTTGACCGTGATCTCATAGATGAAGGAAGCCTCTTCTTCCTCCACGATCTGTCCCCATTGTCCCTGCAGATGGACCCGCTCTCTTACAAAATTCGGCTCCGACCCTCCTGGGTTATAGAACCGCGCACGCACCTTCACGGGCCGCCCGGTATCGATTAGCCAGCTGTAGCGCGTTCTTTCTGCAAGCTCCTCCTGCCTTGCCTCAAATACATCTTCGGCTACTGGTTCATCCTCCTCCATGATCTGTGTGATCCCTTCCATGCGGTATTTCCGTATGCCCTCTCTGCCATAGGAGAGCAGATACCACCGCCCGTATTGATGATCGTAGACGATCTTGAGCGGGAGTGTCTTCTCCTGCTTGCCCTTCGTCTCCCGTTCGAATAACGGGTTCGTATTCTTGGAGGCATAGCTTTTCTCCGACTTCGGGGAGAAGTAGAGGAACTGGACTTTGCGGCGGTGACGGATGGCGCTGAGCAGGGTGAACAGATGCGCCTCGTCCAGAATCCGCGAATAATAATGGTACTTATATAGAAAAGGCTCGGCTGCGTGCGGCTCCATCTCACTACGGAGAAGATGCTTCTTAAGCCCATCCCGCAGCAGGTAACCTTGGACGGAAGGCACCTGGGTGTTCGCCATCACATCCACAAAATCATACAAATCGATAAGCTCCTCATCGGTTAAGCAGCGGACGAGATCGTCTTGAATGCGGTACCGATAGGGACGAGGTCCCGGCTCCCTCCGAATTACGCCAACCTGTTCCAGATACTTGAGATCTGACCGTATAGTCTTCTCGTCCGGCAGCGCAAGATCTGCAGGCAGACTGTCACAGCAAACATCCAGGAGCTCCATCGCGGTCCGAGCCTGCTCATTCATGGCCCCAAGCAGCAGCGATATCCGCTGGCTTTCGGTTTCCTTGACCGACTTGGCCCGGAACAGGAACAGCAGCAGCGGGTCCGTGGAGTCATAATAGCTGTACCGCAGCGTCTCGGAAATTTCCTGGCTCTGCTCCTGAGAAGAAGGATGCAACGAGCCCGCCACTTCCTTGAGCCGCCGTATCGTTTTATCAAAGGTATGTACGGAAATGCCCAGCCGTTCCGCAAATTGCTGTCTATTAAATGCCCCGCTGGTCAGCACCAGCATGCGCAGGAATTGGATCTCTTTATCAAAGCTTTCCTTAGCCACAATAATCCTCCGTTCAAGAAAGAAACTTCTTATATTGTACCAGTCAATTGGGCCAAAATGGAAAAGTTTATGCCAGTCGTAATACTTTTGCCATGTTCGCGGCTTCTGAAATCAGAGACAATAGCTTCAGAAGGCCGAACGCGATTCAAGCGTCGGCTGACTGAAGAACAACCGAGGCGCATGGAAGGGTTACTTCGACTTTTAATCGGCTGGTCGTTGGTTCGAGTCCAACTTCCCCTAACGGGGAATAGCTCAGTAGGTAGAGCAGCATTGTTCCTTTCCGACCCACTTCCTCGGTTCTTCATTTAAAGTAAATCATGAAGCGAGGCGCCAGAAAGGGTTCCTTCGACTTATTTGGGTTAAGTACTGATGGTGGCACTAACGACCTTTTCATCTCACTTCCTCGCTTCAGTTTTTTTTCAAAATATATAAAGTGAACTTATGAAGGTCATACTTCTCGGGCGCTGCGATACCGAGTATTCTTACGCCCCCCTGTTGTTATCTCCGAAATCCTTGAAATGATATGCAGCGGGGGATTTCGGATACAAGTCCATTTTATATAGTGAGGCGCTGGGATGGGCTACTTCGAGCTTATCGACCAATGACAACACCCTGGGCTTTACGGCAGGTTCGACTCCTGCAGCAAGCCTATCCCGCTTTTTCCTCACCAAGTATGATAAGGAGGCTTTAATTATGAGTATGGCTAAGAAATTATTCGGCTCGCTGAGACCGGACACTTTAAATAAAGATCGTTACCCAGCATTCACAAGGTCTGCTGAGGAGCAGTATTTGCAGACTCTGCTGACCAACACCTTGAGCAACACCTTCTATGCGGATCAAAATGAACTGCTTGCGGGAGCAGAGCAGCTGCACCATGAGATGGCGGCCGGCAGCCCGGAATTTATGGCTAAAGCAATTGTGTTTGCCCGCAACGAAGGTTTTATGCGGCTGCAGCCTTTGTACGGATTAGCCGTTCTCTCTATGTACCGTCAGGATCTGTTTGCGAAGATTTTCCTGCAGGTGGTACGCATTCCTTCGGATTTATCCGATTTCCTGACCATACTAAAAGGACTGGGACGCGGAGAAGGGGGCCGGGCGGTCAAACGCCAGGTCAACCGCTTTCTATCCCTAGTGTCTGAATACTGGGCAATGAAATATAACGGTCGAGGCCGCGGATATAGTCTGGGGGATGCCATCGCAACGGCGCATCCGAAGCCGCAGGATCTGAAGCAGCAGGCTTTATTCCGGTATCTGCGGGGACTAGAGGCGAATCTGGCGCTGCTGCCACAGGTGGAAGCTCTGGAGCAGCTAAAGTTAACCACTGACGAAGAGGAGCAAATCAAGTGGATTGAGCACGGTAAGCTGCCGTACGAAACGGTGACCGGGGCGATCAAGCCGTCCAAGATGGTGTGGGAAGCCCTGCTCTACCAAATGCCAACATTCGCTCTTCTGCGGCATCTAAATACGCTCCAGCGGGCTGGAGTTCTGGAGAAGCAGGCCAATGTGGATTACATTGTGAACCGTCTAACGGATGAGCAGGCACTTAAGAAAGCCAAAATCCTGCCGTTCCGTCTGGCATCGGCTTTCCGTCAAGTAGAACACCCGGAGCTCCGCGATGCGCTTCGCGAAGCTGCTGAGCTGACGTTTAACAATCTGCCTGAGCTTGGGGAGCAAACAGCGATTTTCCTGGATATATCCGGCTCGATGAATGGGCAGTATTTGGAGATTGGCTCCGTATTTGCGCTTGCTATGTATAAGAAGACACGGGGGAACTCCCTGTTCTGGTTGTTTGATACAGAAGTGGTGGACGCGAAGCCTTCGCGGAAGGACAGCATCTTGACGCAGGCGTCGCAAATTCATGCTCGCGGGGGAACCGATATGGGGGCGCCTGTGCGCAAGCTGATCCGGGAACGGCGGAAGGTAGACCAGATTATTATTATCACCGATGAGCAGCAGAACAGCGGCAGTCCGTTCTATGAGCAGCTAAGACTATACCGGTCCAAGATCAACCGGGATGTAAAGGCGTTCATCATCGATATTGCGCCTTACCGGCACGCGATGGTACCGGATCACGACCCGCAGACCTTTTACATCTATGGTTGGAGCGACACCGTGCTTTCTTATATCGCCCAATCGGTACAAGGGTATTCTCCGCTAGTGGAGCAGGTTAATCGGATGGATTTAGATGAATAGTGAGGATTTGGGCGGACGTGAAAACATCTTTTCCACGGTCCGCTCTTCCTGATGAATGAACAAAAGGAGGCTTACCAACATGACCGACATCAAACAGCAAATCCTAGAAGAGCTACAACGGATTGAGCAGGAAGAACAAGTCCGAATCCTGTATGCGTGCGAGTCCGGCAGCCGGGCGTGGGGCTTCCCATCCAAGGACAGCGACTACGATGTCAGATTTATTTATATTAGGCCGGTTTCGTGGTATTTATCGATTTTTGAGAAACGGGACGTGATTGAACGCCCGATTAGTGACATGTTGGATATTAACGGCTGGGATTTGAAGAAAGCCTTACAGCTGTTCCGCAAATCGAACCCACCGCTGCTCGAGTGGCTTCAGTCCCCGATCGTGTACACCGAGAATCATACGGTGGCCGAACAAATCCGCCGTCTTTCTGCATATACATTTTCCCCAAAGTCGTGTGTGTACCACTATCTGCATATGGCAAAGGGGAACTACCGGGACTATCTTCAAGGCGACCAGGTTAAAATCAAAAAATACTTCTACGTGCTCCGTCCGATTTTGGCCTGCGAGTGGATTGAGAAGCACGGCACCATGCCGCCGATGGAGTTTGACCGTCTCGTGGATGATTTAGTAGTGGAGGGAACGCAGCTCAGGAGAGTCATTGGTGAATTGCTGGCGCGGAAGAAAGCAGGGGATGAGATGGACTATGAGCCGAGGATCAATCCAATTAACGACTACTTGGAGGAGCGAATAGCTTATTTCGAACAGACAGCATCCGGGATGGAGACAGCTGAAGGGGACCGGGATCAGCAGCTTGACGAATTGTTCCGATCTGTGATCAGACAGGTATGGGATAAGGAGTGACAGGAGTTGAAAGGCTAAATGACTGGCTATGAGATGCCTGGGGCGGCAAGGCTGTGAGGACCCACTTGGATACCAAGGTTATCAAAAAGTCTAAAACAGGCCTCTTTATTAAAACCTCGGCAGCCATGGACGAGAAAATATTGCCCTGGGCTGCCCACCAGCTAGAGAAGAGAGAAAACTAAAGTTACACCGAGAATGAGTACAATAAGTGAAACCATATATTCTTTGGAATCTCGTAGATACTTCCAATCTACAAATGTTCGAAAACCAGCCGTTATTGTTATAAATAAAATAAAAAACCATTTTAGAGTATTGCCTTTCAGTGTATCTTCAACAAGAAGAACAATACAAGTGGTAATACCTATGAGAGCTAGTATAATCAGACCCCATGTTTCTACTTTCCTGCCTATACGTGGAAGCTCTTCTTTCTCATTCGTTCCAACAATCCACCTTCTCAAGAAATAACGAGAAATAACGATAGTTATAATTATGGCACTCATTATAGTATTTCCCATGACAAAACATCCCCTGTTTCATGTCTTGAAAATAATATTACCATAATATGTATTATCATCGGAAACAATTATGTGTGAGCCACTGACCTTTAATGTGGATCATTCCTTTCCAATGAAACAGCCCGTAAGGACGACATTACGTCCTTTACGGGCTGTATTTTTTCTGAAACTATAAAGGAATCTAGAGATACACGGCATACCGATGGATGCCTCAAAGCTTAAATTGCCTGTTTGTTTCTGCAGCAGTTTTTCGGGTTAATGGCAGCAGGATCAGCATATACAGAAGCGCAATACCGCCTATGCACAGGTACGAGAGCTTTAGACCGAAGGAATCCGCAAGTAAGCTGCTTGAGATCGGCCCGATCATCATGCCGATGGAGTAGGCTGTGTTATATATGGCAAAGGTGGTGCCGTAAGAAGCCTGCCCGCTTTGTTCCGAAATGTCGGCAAGCTCAGGAAGGCAGGGGGCAAGTACAATCCCCATACTAACTCCCAGCAGGGCCAAGGCCGCCGCTTGTATCCAGATTGAGTTTGGAAGGGCGGCTAACGGCAAGCTGATGGAGACCATAACAAGTCCAATGAGCAGGGTTTTTATATTGCCCATTTTGCTAGATAGAGCACCTATTAAAGGGGTGGCTACACCGTAGGCTAAGGTAGGAATGATAAACAGCATGCCAATGTAACCCGGTTCAGCTTTAAATTTCTCCTGCAGATGCAGCGGCAGTGTAGGCTCCAGGACGCTGGGCACAGCCGCGCCAATAATGATGACCCCTGCGATCAGCATAATTTTTCGGTTGCGAAGCATACCAAAAGGAGACACAAAATCACTGGATTTCCTCTCCGGCAAGTCACGTAACAAAAAGAGACGAAGCAGCCCATCCACGATGGCAAGGCCGGCCGCAAGGAAGAACGGCAGCTTATAGCCACCTAATTGATACAGCCATCCGCCTAGCGCTGGCCCTAGTAACATTCCCGCCGCTTGCCCTGACAGGGCCAGCCCCATAGCTTTTCCACGTTCCTCGGAAGGATAGAGGTCGGCAAGAATGGCGAGGCCAGAGGTCCAAGTAACCGCAGCGGCCAGCCCCTGCAGAGCTCTTGCAGTTATAAGCATCCCGAAATTCTCCGCAAAAGCAAAGATAAGCGTGGACGCCGCAAGCCCAAGCAGTCCCCACAGCATAGGACCCCGGCGCCCAATCCGGTCAGATAATGCCCCGAAAATTGGAGTTGCAATAAACAATACCAGGGCATAACTCCCGAATAGTAGTCCTATTTCTGACTGTGAGACACCAAGCGATGCCGCATACTTAGGAAGGATAGGTACTACAAGCCCGTAAATTAACATGTCCAAGAAAATAGCTAAACCGACTACCAGCAGAGCAGATTTCTGTTGGGTCCTAAAGATAGTACTCATACAAACCTCCAAATATAATCTGACTTAATTACTATACATTTAATACTAAAATTATAGTATTCTTCATGTCTGCATTATAAAACAGGGCAACCGGAGTGTAAAGAGGAAGAAAGTAAATATATGTAAGAATAAATATCGCGTAGTGGTTATAGAGCATAAATTCACTTATACTAATTGAGAGAGGGAATACTATAATTTTAGTATTTCATAACTTCATATGGAGTGGAGCGAAGAGGAATGACAATTGTTATGGTGCTTGGACTTTTATTAAAATACGGTCCTATGTCCGGGTATGAAATTCAGCAGACAATGCAATCAGCGAAGACAGATAAATGGGCTTACGTGCAGCCCGCATCCATATACCATGCTTTAAGAAAACTGGAAAAAGACGGATTGGTCATTTTGCAAAATTTGGAGCAGACAGGAAACCGCTCGAAAGCCATCTACTCCATTACGTCTAAAGGGAAGGAAGAGTTTGACAGCATGCTTATTAGTTCGTTTAAAAAAGCATCTGTTGTTTTTCCGAGTGCCCTGTATACCGTTCTTACTTTTATGGATGAAGCACCAAGAGAAAGTATCCTTGATGCCTTGAGCGTGCAGCAGCAGGCGATTCAAAGTATCTATGATGAGATGAAAGAGGGGCAGCGGGAAAAGGAAAAGTACTCGGAAATTCCGCAAAATGTATCGCTAATTTTTGAAAATATGTATGATCAGTGTGAACTGCAGTTGAAATTTCTGGAGGAGCTAAGACAGGGCCTGCTCAAAGAAATGGATAAAGAAAGCTGAGGGTTATTTCTTGGGAAAGGAGCATTTCAATTTGAACATACGCAAAGCCAATATGCATGAAGCTGGTGTTCTAAGCGATCTATCCTTTCGTTCTAAAGCCCATTGGGGCTATAGTGACGAGTTCATGGAAGCCTGCCGGGAGGACTTAACGGTTACGTCTGAGTATATTGCAACTTCTCTAGTGTTTGTTTTAGAAGATGAGGGTCAGATTAAGGGCTTCTTCGGCCTGGAGCAAGAGGATGGTAGCTGGCTGCTTAAGGACTTATTTGTTGAGCCTGAAGAAATCGGACGAGGATACGGTAAAGCTCTCTGGCGATACATGCAGAACGCTGCCAGAGATTTGGGTGTTCGTAAACTTACCATCCATAGTGAGCCCCATGCGGAGAATTTCTATTTAAGGATGGGAGCGAAGCGGATCGGAGAGATTGCCTCGACGGTCTTTGAAGGGAGAAAGCTGCCATTGCTAGAGATAGAGATTAGTAGGTAATTTTGCAAATGTTGAGGGGGGAATCAGAGACGCGGGATGAAATCCAGCAATTATGAACCGGCAAATTATAGTTCTAAATTTACTCTGGGACTTCATTATTTCTGGGGAGGTCATGTGTGGGTCTCACATCAATACGAAACGAAGGATACGGGCTTTAAAGAGTGGGTTTCGTTAGATCTAAGGCTTGTAGATGGAAAATGGAAAGCATTGAATGTGTATATAGCTCCTTAATAAAGAACCGCTCCTTTGGTAAATGGTGGGCCATACTTCCAATTTACCAAAAGACGATTTCTTTTTGTGTTTTTAATTGGGGACGCGCCTGGAAGAAATCTTCGTTCGGCAGCGTCCTTAGTACAGACAAAGGGCCACCCCGGATCAAACGATCCTTAGGGCGGCCCGTATCATTCTCAAAATTTTAAACATGCGGTAAGGAATACTTGGATATCTCGTTCAAGCATTTCGGAGACCACAGTGGTCGTAAGATCACTCGGCATCGCAGCGCCCCAAAGGGGAACCTTCTTAAGTTCATTTTACATAACAGGTTTTCCATGATTACGAGGCTGCGGCGATCTCGTCATCATCCAAGCCCGGTACACTCCATACCCCAGCAAGCCCCCAAATGTGTTCAAAATCAGATCATCTACGTCAAACGTACCGATCGCCAGGATCAACTGGGAGGTCTCCAGCCCCAGGCTGAAGGTGAAGGACAGCATCAATACCTTGGACCAAGGGTTCGACATGCCTCTTAACAGAAGCGGGAGCAGCATCCCGAAAGGCATGAAGATCAGGATATTCCCGGCAAAATTCACCCAGCTGTGCAGGGTAGCCTGTTCGAAATACGTGAAAATCTCATGGAAAGGAACAAGATTCGCTCTGACCGTCAGCTGGTCCATAATGATCTCAGGACTGTGCCAATGCGCCTTTAGCTGCTGCTTGATAAAATGCAGGTCAATGCTGTGGAACTTAAACAGAATAATCCTAACTACAATATACATATAAGCGGCAAACATCGCCGCAATCACTAGGCTGCTGCTTATTCTTTTGGTATTCACTATCAATCCCTCATTTCGAGCTGTTCTTTGTCTTGTATTTCAAAGATAAAGCACAAAATTTAAGATTAAGTGGGGAAAAGATAAAGATTTCCTTAAGCTTTCATAGACGGACTTAAAGGTTTGCCTACCTATGTGTTTCTTTGCTCCTTAACTCTCTGGATAAGAATCGGCGTGCCCCTTATTTATTTCCCCGCGTTAAAAAATCTCACCTGGCCCTCCTAGCCCATTCACTCACTGGATTACAATGTACCTTTTTTGAAGGTGTTTCTAACCTATATGGTGTTTTCTTAGGCTTAAAACGGTTCTTTTATGTTATATACATGTTAGGTTTATGATAGATAAAGACAAGTTGAAGCATAAATTCGAAAGTTTAACAATATTAAACCGCTTACATTTAAGTATTAAAAGTTTTATCTGTAAATCATGTTATTTATATTGACATAATATAATGCTGTGACTATTATTATAAATATCACTGGAGAATATAAATAAAAATCGACATATTTTAAGTGGATTATTTCGTTAAAAACATTAAAAATCAGTCAAAATCCTCGTTAATTAATTCACTGGTGAAAATAATGGAGGATGAATAGTGAAAAAACATGACCAGGATTTCATGAAACGCCAGAATCGGCTGACGGTGTTTGAAATCATCAAGAACCAGCAGCCGATCTCCCGGGCTTCCATCGCGAAGCAGACTGGGATGAGCCCGACCACGGTAAGCCGGATTGTTGGGGAGCTGACAGAAGAGGGGTATCTGCTCGAATCTGAGCAGGTCTCTGCGGGATTGGGCCGCAAATCGACACTGCTGGAAATGGTGGATGCCGCAGTGCTCTCTGTGGGTGTCGAGCTGGACCGCCATCAGGTGAACATCGGGATTGTCGATTTGCAGGGCAATGTAATTGCGAGTGCCCAGTATCCGAGGTCCCTGGAGGAGAGCGCGGAGGTTACCCTTAAGCGGGTGGGGGACGAGATTGTCCGGCTGACGAAATCGAATGACATCGAATGTGACCGGATCATTGGGGTTGGCGTAGGGCTACCGGGCATCGTGGACAACGATACGGGAGAGGTTATTTTCTCCGTACAGCTTGGATGGAGGAATGTTCCTATTGCGGAGAAGCTTAAGGTTATCACCGGGTATGACGTGGCGGTGGATAACGAGCTTAAGACCAAGGCCCTTGCTGAACATATGAAGGGGGCCGCAAGCGGTTCGCAGCGGACGGTGCTGCTAGGCTTCGGGAACGGAGTCGGCTCCGCGTTCATCGTAGAGGGAGAGATCTACCGGGGCAAAACGAACAGTGCCGGAGAAATCGGCCATACCACGATTGACCCGAACGGCATGCTGTGCGACTGCGGGAAGGCCGGTTGCCTTCAGACCTACATCAATATCAACTCCCTGCTGTCGGAGGCGAACAAGGTCCGGCCGATCCGCTCGATCGAGGAGCTGTTCGCAGCCAAGCATGCAGGGGAACGCTGGGCTGCCTACCTCATTGAACGCGCACTGATGTACATGGCGATCACCATTAACAATGTGGTGTGCATGTACAACCCGGACAGCGTTATCCTGAGCGGGGAGCTGGCGGACAAATTCCCGGAGATTTTCGATGAAGTGGTTGATCTGTGTTATTCAAAGTACGTATGGGAGCCGCTGCGGGGTGCTTTCCGGATCTTTAAGTCTGAGCTGCATGACCAGGGCGTGGTGATCGGCTCGGGATTGATTTCACAGAATTGTTTTTTCGCCTTGAAATAGATGGATTTTGAAATAGACGGATCTTGAAATTGATGTACCTTGAAATTGATGTACCTTGAAATTGATGTACCTTGGAAGCAGCTGAACCGTTCAAGAACGGGCTTGACACATAAGGAGGGGACGACGATGAGATTCACACCATTAGTTGAGGAGTATCGCGGCGGTGTATTGGAGAACGTGCATTACGGGGCGGTCAGCATCGTAGACGAGAAAGGACGGATCTTATACTCGGCGGGTGACCCGGAGCATATGACCTTCTTAAGATCGGCCGCTAAGCCGTTCCAGGCCATACCAGCCATGAAGCGGAGAATTGATGAGGTGTACGGGCTCACCGGACAGGAAGCGGCTCTGTTCGCAGCGTCCCACCGGGGGGAGAGCTTCCACATCGAGGCTCTGGAATCCATGCTTCGCAAGACCGGTGTCAAGGAAGAAGGGCTTCACTGCTGTGAGACCTATCCGCTGAATGAAGATGCCAAGGCCCAGAGGCATCAGGCGCGGGAAGCCAAACGGCGGATCTTCCATAACTGCTCAGGCAAGCACACAGGACTCATTGCGCTCAGCAAGCATATGGGCTGGGATGAACACACCTATTATAAGCCGGAACACCCGGTGCAGAAAGAGATTTTGAATACGCTCTCATATATCGCGGAGGTGCCCGAAGGCTCGATCCCACAGGGGATAGATGGCTGTGGTCTGCCGATCTTTGCCCTTCCTCTACATAAAATTGCCTACTCCTTCTTGAAGTTGGCCTGCCCGGATCTCATTGAGGACCCGCAGACACGGGAAGCCGCAGCAAGGATTGCCCGGCTCATGAACGAGTACCCTGACATGATCGCGGATACCCGGTTCGTCTGCTCCGAGCTGCTGAAGGACCCGAACCTGGCTGCCAAGGGCGGCGCCAAAGGGGTCTACGGCATTGGCCTGAGACAGGAGAGATTGGGCATTTCCCTCAAGGTGTCTGACGGCTCCGAGCAGGTGTGGCCGTGCATCATCGCTTCAATTCTGGAGCGCATCGGGTATGGCAACCAGGAGACGATCGAGCGATTGTATAGACTTGTTCCGAATACGATTGTGAATGACGGTGGGACAGAAGTAGGCGAACGCCGGGCGGTGTTCGAGCTTACGCCTTCATCTTAAGCAAGAATAATCTCCTAATCGGTGTCTTGGGCATACCGGACTTGGAGCGATTCTATAAAACTATTTTTGAGGAGTGAAGCGAATGAAGGTTCAAGGAAAAATGTGGTCCATGCTAATGCTGCTGCTGATCTTTACGGTTGTTGCCGCAGGCTGCTCAAGCAGCTCAGGCAGCTCGAATACCGGCACAGGAAGCGCAAGCACCGGTCAAAGCGGAAGCGCGCAGACGGTGTCCAAGAACAAGAAGGATATCGTCATTGCCATTAATGCCAACTTTATTACACTGGACCCGCACAACACGAGTGATACCCATTCGATCACCGCGGCAAGAACCATGTACGAAGGCCTGATGGGTTTCGACAAGGACATGAATGTCGTTCCGGTGCTCGCCGACTCCTACAAAATTAGTGATGACGGTCTGGTATACACGTTCACACTCAAGCAGAACATCAAGTTTCATGATGGGACCGACTTTAACGCCGAAGCGGTGAAGGTTAATCTGGACCGGATCCGTGACGAGAAGAACAACCTGAAGATGCGCAAGAGCTTCGCTAAGGTTACCAAGGTGGAAGCGCCGGACGCGAAGACGGTGGTGATTACACTCAGTGAGCCGTACAACGCATTCCTGAACAAAATGGCGATGGCGCTCATTGTCAGCCCGAAGGCGCTGAAAGAGCAGGCCGAGAACATCGGCAAGAACCCGGTCGGCACAGGCCCTTTCAAATTTAAGGAGTGGGTGCAGGGCGACCGCCTTGTGGTCGTGAAGAACCCGGACTACTGGCAGAAGGATCTGCCGAAGGTAGAGAGCATTACGTTCAAGCCGGTGCCGGAGAACGGCTCCCGGATTGCGATGCTGAAGACAGGGGAAGCCGACTTCATCTACCCGATGCCGACGGAGCAGGTGTCTGAGGTTCAAGGGGACAGCAATATTGTGATCGACAAAGTGGATTCCACGATTGTTCGTTATGTCACGCTGAACACGATGAAGAAGCCTTTTGATAATGTGAAGGTCCGCCAGGCCATCAACTATGCGATCAACAAAGACGCTTATATCAAGGTCGTAAAGTCTGGTCTTGGCGCGAAGCTGGATTCGACGATGTCCTCCAAGACGCAATACTACTCGAAGCAGAGCGGTTATGACTATGACGTGGAGAAGGCGAAGAGCCTGCTGGCTGAGGCCGGTTACCCGGAGGGCTTTACGGCTGAAATCTGGGGTGAGAATGACTCCGAGACAATGAAAGGTATGCAGTTCATCCAGCAGCAGCTCGCGTTGGTTGGTATTAAGCTGGACGTGAAATCGATGGAGGGCGGTACTTTGTCAGAGCAGATCAATTCTGCGGCAACACCGGAGCAGGCGAAAATCCAAATGTGGTATGTGAGCTGGTCACCTTCTTCCGGGGATGCGGATGGGGCAACAAGAGGACTGTTCAGCAGCGAAATGTTCCCTCCGGCCGGATCGAATACCGCTTATTATAAGAACCCGAATGTGGATAAGTGGATCGCCGACGCCAACAAGGCAACAGATCCGAACCAAGCCAAGACGATCTATGCCGACATCCAAAAGACCATCTGGGAAGATGCCCCGTGGGTATTCATGGGCGTGGATCAGGTTATCTCAGGTCAAAGATCCAATCTCAGCGGTGTGAAAGTGTTCCCGGACGGCTCGATCAGTGTTCGTGATGCTGAGGTGAAGTAGGAGAATCGGCAGTTCCTGAAGTAGGAAGAGGCAAGAAACAAGAAGCAAACGAAACAGCAAGCGAGAAACAAGCAATAAGATGTAAAGATCAGGTAGCAAACGAAACAACATGCAAAAATCAAGTAAGAAACTAGTAACAACAAAACGAGAAATAAGAGACCCAACAAGAATCAGGAAACAAGAAGCATGAAGCATGAAGTATGAAGTGTAAAGTATGAAGTACAAAGCAAGCAGGAGTAATCAGCTGGAAAGAAGCTGCGGTTAACAAGTAGCTATTGTCGGTAGCAAGCCAGTTTTTATGTATGAAAAAGAAAGGGGCCGTTTCTGTCTGTTCATGAAGAGACCGGCCCCTCTTATGTACCTGTTCAATCTAAAGGGGGCTCATTTCTTGGGAAGATATGCGCTACAAAGACTTCTTGGGGTCATTCCACTCATGTTTGTCGTCTCGGTACTGGTCTTCATGTTCATCCACCTGATCCCCGGTGATCCGGCCCGTCTGGTCGCGGGTAAGGAAGCGACGCTGGAGGAAATTAACGGCATCCGTGCCCAGCTCGGGCTCGATCTGCCGCTCTGGCAGCAGTATCTGAGTTATATGGGACGGCTGCTGCATGGCGATCTGGGGACTTCGCTGCGCTCAGGGCTCCCGGTTTCAGATATGCTCATGAGCCGGCTGACACCAACCCTGATCCTTACGTTCATGAGCTTGGGTTGGGCACTCATCATTGGCCTCTTAATCGGGACATTATCTGCGGTGAACCGTAACAAGTGGCCGGATTACGTAGGAATGCTGACGGCCATTTCCGGCATCTCGGTACCGGGCTTCTGGTTGGGACTGGTGCTCATTCAGATCTTCTCGGTACAGCTTGGCTGGTTCCCAACGGGCGGGGTGGATTCCTGGAAATCCTATATCCTTCCTTCCATTACCCTCGGAGCGGGTATCATGTCCATGCTTGCCAGGTTCTCCAGATCATCCATGCTGGAGACGATGAGGGAGGATTACATCCGGACCGGACGTTCGAAAGGTCTGAGGGAAGTCATCGTTGTGGGGCGGCATGCGCTGCGCAACTCCCTGATCCAGGTCGTTACGGTGGCAGGTCTGCAGTTCGGATTCCTGCTGGGCGGTTCGGTCATGGTAGAGACTGTATTCAGTATCCCGGGACTTGGGAGACTGCTGGTGGATTCGATTTCTTTTCGCGATTACACCGTAATTCAGGCGCTTCTGCTGCTGTTCGCCACCCAGTTCATTCTGATCAACCTGATTGTGGATTTGCTTTATGGGGTGCTGAATCCAAAAATCAGGTATGCGTCTAGCTAGGAGGGAAGAGGATGGACAACAATACAACGATTATGGGCACCGATTCCCAAGGGGCCGGTATTACGCTTGCCGCGAAACCGGCCAAGGGACGTGTCAGGGAGTTCATTCATAAGTTCTGCCAGCAGCGGGTGGCGCTGGTTGCAGGGATCTTCATCATCCTGCTGGCAATTATCGCGATATTCGGGCCTCATCTCACCCCGTATGATCCGAATGAACCGGATTACGATGCCCTGATGACCGGGCCGTCAGCCGCGCACTGGGCGGGGACCGATGAATACGGGCGGGATATTCTAAGCCGTCTGATCGACGGCACGCGTCTGACCCTGGCGGTCAGCTTAAGCTCGGTTCTGATTGCGGCTGTTGCGGGAACTGTGCTCGGGCTGCTCAGCGGTTATTACGGAGGCTGGTTGGACCGGCTGATTATGCGGGGCAGCGATGTGCTGTTTTCTTTTCCTGACCTGCTGCTGGCTATTGGGATTGTGGCGATTCTAGGCCCGGGCCTTTCCAACGTGGTCATTGCGGTGGCGGTATTCGGCACGCCGTCCTTCGCCCGGATTATCCGAAGTGTAACGCTGTCGGCCAAGGAGAATTTGTTCGTGGAGGCGGCCCGCTCGATGGGAGCGAGGGATGCGCGGATGATCTGGAAGCATATTTTTCCGCAGACCGTACCGAGTGTGATTGTCAATGTGACGATGAAGATCGGCGGCGCGATTCTGGCAGCTTCTTCACTCAGCTTCCTGGGTATGGGCGCCAAGCCAACTGAGCCGGACTGGGGCGCGATGCTCAGCATGGGGCGGGATTACCTGAGTATTGCCCCGCACATTGTGTATTTTCCGGGAATCGCGATTTTCTTGGCTGTGCTTGCTTTTAATCTGGTTGGGGACGGACTGCGTGATGCGCTCGATCCCAAGACGAAAAATTAAAGGGGGACAGGGCCATGGCGTCCAGATTGCTTGAAGTGGAGGATTTGACAACGGAATTCCGGCGGGACGGCGGAAGCGTAAAGGCCGTGTCCGGCATTAATTTTCATATCAATAAAGGCGAAGTACTGGGGCTCGTTGGCGAGAGCGGCTGCGGCAAAAGTGTCACCTCCCTGTCGATCATGCGCCTGCTTAAGGATACTCCGGGACGGATTGCCGGTGGGGCTGTCCGGTTCGAGGGTACCGATCTGACTCGGATTCAGGAAAAAGAAATGCGGAAATTCCGCGGTAACGAGCTGGCGATGATCTTCCAGGAGCCGATGACTTCCTTGAATCCGGTGCTGCGCATTGGGCGGCAGCTGGAAGAGCCGATCATGCTGCATCTGGGATACAGCCGCAAGCGCGCGCGGGAGCATGCCATCCACATGCTGAAGCAGGTGGGGATTCCACGGGCGGAGGACGTGGTGGATGAGTATCCGCACCAGCTGTCTGGAGGAATGAGGCAGCGCGTGATGATTGCGATGGCGATGTCCTGCGGTCCGAAGCTGCTCATTGCCGATGAGCCGACGACGGCGCTCGATGTGACGATTCAGGCGCAAATTCTTGATTTGATGAAGCGGCTGAAGGAAGAGCAGGACATGGGTATGCTGCTGATTACGCATGATCTGGGCGTGGTTGCCGAGATGTGCGACCGGGTGGTTGTCATGTATGCAGGCCGGGTCGTAGAAGAGGCGAGTGTGAAGGACTTGTTCGAGAACCCTCAGCATCCGTACACCAGAGGACTGATTCAGTCTGTACCGAAGCTGCGGCAGAAGGTCCGCCGTCTGGCATCGATCCAGGGCAATGTGCCGGATCTTAGCGCTATGCCTCCCGGCTGCAAGTTCGCACCCCGCTGCGCACATGTGATGCAGCAATGCCTGGAGCGAGAGCCGGAGCTGCTTCCAGTTGCCGGACAGACGGAGAGAACCAGCCGCTGCTGGCTGACACAAACGGACAAGGCGGAAGGGGGAGAGGACGATGGCAGATACACCGCTGGTTGAGGTTAGAGGCTTACGGAAATCTTTTGCCGTGAAAAAAGGCTGGTTCGGCGCGTCCAAGTATTTGCGCGCGGTGGACGGGATCTCGTTCGCGATCCGCAAGGGGGAGACATTCAGCCTCGTTGGCGAGAGCGGCTGCGGCAAGTCCACAACAGGCCGCCTGGTCAACCGGCTGCTGAAGCCGAGCGGCGGGGAGGTCTGGTTCAACGGGCATAACATCAGCGAGCTGAGCGACAATCAGATGCGGCCGCTGCGCAGGGAGATGCAGATGGTCTTCCAGGACCCCTACGCTTCGCTCAATCCCCGGATGAAGGTGAAAGAGCTGGTGGCCGAACCGCTGATTATTCATACGAAGCTGAGCGCCAAGGAGCGGGATAAGCTGGCTCGGGAGCTGCTGGAGACCGTTGGACTCAGCAGCATTCATGCCGAACGCTACGCTCATGAGTTCAGCGGCGGGCAGCGTCAGCGGATCGGCATTGCGCGTGCCTTGTCCGTACGTCCCAGCCTGATTGTGGCGGATGAGCCGGTATCGGCGCTGGATGTCTCCATCCAATCCCAGGTGCTCAACCTGATGCAGGATCTTCAGGAGGAATACGGTCTGACGTACCTGTTCATTTCTCATGATCTTAGTGTGGTGGAGCATATCAGCGACCGAATCGGTGTGATGTATCTGGGCACGCTCGTGGAGACGGCGGACAAAGACACTCTTTATGACCGCCCGCTGCATCCGTATACTCAGGCGCTGCTCTCCTCGGTGCCGGTGCCGGACCCGAACCAGAAGCGGGAACGCATCATTTTAAAAGGGGATCTGCCAAGTCCCGTAGACCCGCCAACCGGCTGCCGGTTCCATAACCGCTGCCCTGCTTGTATGGAAATTTGCAAGCAGCAGGAGCCGGTGTTCCGGGAGGTTGAGCCTGGGCATCAGGTGGCGTGCCATTTATATAATGACGGATTGCAAATGTAGGATTTTAAAGATGTAGATATAAACGGGGATTTAGGCACGGTAGGTTTGTAGATATAGAAAGACTTTGGTAGACATTGTCGATATGTAGCCTTGAAAAGGCTTATCTGGATATTGAAGGCCTTTGTAAGAACGGATGGGTTCACATCCCACTTTATTGGTAAAGGATTGAATCGCCATGCAAATATATACAGATTTGACCGGAGAGGACGAGGTCCTCATCTATCCAGTCTATGCGGGAGAGGACTCGGCTTATCCGATGAATGAGCGGCGTAAACGACAGGGGAGTATTACCTGGTTGTATGGCCGCTCGGCGGAGGAGGCCGATGTACTGGCCGCTGGACTGGGCGACCGGCAGACCGTGACCTTAGAGCAGGTGCGCCGGGCTGGGGGGGCTGCGGCCCGGGCCCTTTTGCAGGAAGGGAGGGGCTGTGGGACGCTGGTGCGGAATCCGGGTAGAGGCTCTGATGGTGCGAAGAAGGCTACCCCCGAAGTCCTTAATACCGATGAAACCCAGAAGAACCCACAGGACTATGGGAATCCCGAACGTGCAGAGTATCTGGAGAGTGCGGTCGATCCGACAGCTGGGCAGCGCCCAGCCGTTCATGAAATTGCTGGAAGTGAAGGGATTCAGAAGGGCGAACCTGAGGCGGCAGCTTGGCTCCAAGCCTGGATCGAAGGCTGGCTGCATGGTCTGTACCGGTTCGATAAGTACAGAAGCGCCACCAAGATTGGCGGCAGGGTGAAGCTGAACATCCGCTCCGCAGATTGGCCTGAGCTGTCCGCAGGCGAGCTTGGCAAGATAATCACTGTCGCTGAACAGCGGGCGGAGGCTGTGAATTTGACCCGGGACTGGGTCAATGAGACGCCGGGTGTTCTGAACCCGGATGCTTTTGTGGCCTGGACGGTGGAGCTGTTCAAGGATCAGCCAGTTCAGATCCATGTGTACAAGGGACAAGAGCTGATCGATCGCGGCATGAACGGCCTGCTGGCTGTAGGGGCCGGGAGCAAGCACGCTCCGGCGCTCATTGAGCTGAGATATGAAGCCCTGCCGGATGCGCCAATGCTGGCCCTGGTCGGCAAAGGCATCACCTTCGACATGGGCGGCATGAACGCCAAGACGGGCGCGGATATCAGCGACGCCCGGATGGATATGGGCGGCGCCGCAGCTGTGATCGGCGCGCTGGATCTCCTTGTCCGCCAGCGGGCCAAGGTCAGAGTGACGGCATTGATTGCCGTAGCCGACAATCTGCCGGATGCGCGCGCTACGCTGCCGTCCTCCGTCATCGCTTATCCGAACGGTTTGACCGTTCAGATTGCGAACACCGACGGGGAAGGCCGGCTTGTGCTGGCGGATGCATTGATCCACGCCGCGAAGCTCGGCGCAGCCCAGGCCATTGACATTGCCACGCTGACGGGCAATGTGGGCGCTGCGCTGGGACTGGGCATCGCAGGCATCTGGGGCGATGCGGACATGACGCGCGAGCTAGTCCGCATCGGCGAGCGGAACGGCGAGCGGCTGTGGCCGATGCCGCTGATGGATGAGTATGAGGCGGAGCTTAGAAGCAATTATGCCGATCTGCGCAATGTGGGCACGTCCGGTATGGCAGGGGCGATTACGGCGGCGCTTTTCATAAGGCGGTTCGTAGCCGAGTCGATGAACTGGGTACATATCGATATGGCTGGCACGGTGCAGTATAAGCAGGATGTGGGGTATTCCGAGGCTGGAGCGACAGGTTATGGCGCAAGATTGCTGGCGGATTATGCCTGCGGATATTTCCGGCAGGTTTAGATTCTCGCTGTCATCATGTCTTTTGCTGCTATCATATCTCGGACTGCCAACATTCATCGAATAAGGAGGGTTTGTTATGAAACTGGAGGTTATCGCCACTTGCATCGACGACGCCCTGGTGGCGGAGGAGAATGGGGCGGACCGGCTGGAGCTGATTACCGCTGTTACAGAAGGCGGCTTGACGCCGGGCATCGGACTGGTCCGGCAGGTGGTGAAGTCGGTAGGCATTCCAGTCCATGTGATGGTCAGACCGCACAGCCGCAGCTTTGTGTACAGCGCCTTGGACCTTGAGACGATGCGGGCAGAGGTAGAAGCCATTGCGGCGGCTGGAGCTGCCGGTATTGTAGTCGGTGCGGTAACGGAGGAAGGACTTGTGGATGAGCAGGCACTCGAAGCGCTGCTTCCATTGGCGGAAGGCATGCAGGTAACTTTTCACCGGGCCTTCGATGAGCTGGAGGATCAGCTAGTGGGGCTACAGACATTGAGCCAATATCCACAGATTACCCGCATCCTTACCTCAGGCGGGCTAAAGCCAGCACCGGCGGCAATTCCTCAAATCCGAGCACTTGTGAAAGCATCCGAGGGTACCTCCCTGTGCATCCTTGCAGGAAACGGCCTGACCCCGGAGACAGTCTGTTCCTTCATTGAACAAACCGGGGTTCCCGAAGTGCATTTCGGTTCTGCCGTCCGGTATGGCCGCTCGGGCCTTGCGCCAATTGATCCCGTGCAGCTGCGGACGCTGGCGGACAGCCTGGTCCGGTATATCTGAACATCTGGCTTGGCATCCACAGACCAGGGCGGTTTCGTTCACGCAAAAGTTAGCCGATGAGAATGGTGTTGAGCGCTGTATAACGTGAAGAAAAGGATCGGATGTCCGGGCTATCAGACCAGCGTGTTAGAAAGCAGAATAGAGTCTGTGGGAGCAGGCAGGTGCCCCAGGCCAAGTTGTTCCGAATGAGGCCGTCCGTACCAAAGCTATGAGAGTAGAGCAGGCTCATTCATAATCAAGGTTATTTATCTGGCAGACCAAGAACTGTCTCAGAAGCGAACTAACCAGCGAGGTCCTAAGTTCCATCCATACAGATCAGAAAACAGGTGATAGAGATTGCAGAACACGGACAGATATGTAGTGGGGATCGATTTGGGCGGAACGAAGATTGCGGCCGCTCTTTTTAATGCGGATGGAGAAATTCTAAACCGGGAGCGCATGGAGACGGCAGGGCTCCGCACTGCCAAAGAGGTTGTGCAGCGTATGGAGGATATGATTCATTCCGTTTCCAAAGGGTATCCCATCTCCGGTGTGGGGCTGGCTTCACCCGGCATGGTGAACAGCAGGGACGGGATCGTTCTTCAGGGAACGAATCTTCCCGAGTGGAGTAATGTTCCTCTGAAGCAGTGGATGGGCGAAGCACTTGGCGTTGACGTCGAGGTTGTGAATGACGCCAATGCGGCTGCCTGGGGGGAATATATCCGGGGCGCGGGAGCAGGCTCCGGGAATATGGTGTATGTGACGTTCAGCACAGGAATCGGAGCTGGAATTGTTCTGGACGGCAAGCTGCTGCTTGGCGCTAATTCTTTTGCCGGGGAGCTGGGCCACAACATTGTCGAGCCGGATGGCCCTGCCTGCATATGCGGGAACAACGGCTGCTGGGAAATGTATGCGTCCGGGACCGCGATCCGCGAAGCTGCGCTGGAGCTTATGGAGAGCCGCCAGTCTATGATCCGGGAGCTGGCGGAGGCCTCCGGGGAAGCGGTGTCGGCGAGGCATGTGTTCGAAGCGCATAAACAGGCTGATCCCGTCGCTATCCAAGTCGTTGACAGGGCGGTGCATTATATGGCACTCGGGCTGGCGAATGCGATTCACACGTTCAATCCTGACCGGATTGTTATCGGGGGCGGAGTGAGCAAGGCGGGCGACCAGCTGTTTCCGGCCCTGCGGGCCAAGACGGATAAGCTGGTGATGAAGGCTTACCAGGGCACGTATGAGATCGTGCCTGCTGGTCTTAGGGATGATGTTGGACTCATTGGTGCGGCGGCTTTGTTCCATGCTTGACATAGCTTGGTTTCAAGAAGAATTTTTTACGGGAGGGGAGCAGAACGCTTGGTGAGTCAGGCTGCTCTGCTCCAGCAAGGCCCAAGCGGATTCTAGGGTTCCAACAAATGCTTTGAACGTTAGCATTTTCATTGGCGATTCATTGTCAATTCATAATCATACTTCGTAAATGATTTTTCATAAGCGCTTTCGTGAGCATATTCGGCAATCGGTTCCTTGCCAGATTTATATTCAAAGTTCACTTGCTGTTTCTTTTGATAGTGGTCTATGTCATATCCAATTGTCGGGTCTATATTCTAGGTTTATCTGTTGTGCAAACTTTCAGACGGATTGCTGTGTTCTTTCGGTTCATTCATATAGTACAGATTAACCCCTCACTTCTAGGGATACGGAGGTAGCTGCATGAGTACAAGAGATCAGAGAACCCGCTGGTTCCTGCAGGACCGGTTCGGAATGTTCATTCACTGGGGGCTGTATTCCATCCCGGCCCGGGGGGAGTGGATTCGCGGCAATGAGCGGATGAGCTATGAGCAGTACAAGGTGTATTTTGACGAGTTCGACGCTTCCCGGTATGATCCGAAAGCATGGGCCCGGGCTGCTAAAGACGCCGGTCAGAAATATGCGGTGCTGACCACGAAGCACCATGACGGCTTCTGTCTGTTCGACAGCAAGCTGACGGACTTCAAAGCAACAAATACCCCGGCTGGACGGGACTTGGTCCGCGAATATGTGGATGCGTTCCGCGAGGAGGGCATTGCGGTTGGATTGTATTACTCGATTATCGACTGGCACCATGATGATTACCCGGGCTACGGGGATAAGGCCCATCCGGATAGGGATAATGAGGCGGCCAAGGATAAACCAATTGAATTTGACCGGTATCTGGCTTATATGCACGGCCAAGTGAAGGAACTGCTTACGAACTATGGCAAAATCGATATTATGTGGTTCGATTTCTCCTACGACGATATGACGGGAGAGAAGTGGAAGGCGACCGAGCTGATCCGCATGATCCGTTCGATCCAGCCGGATATCATCATCGACAACCGTCTTGGCGGCAATATCCGGGCGGAGGAGCCGGAGGAATATGCCGGTGACTTCTTCTCGCCGGAGCAGATTATCCCGCCTGGAGGCATCGTAGATGTGAAGGGGCGGCCTGTTCCTTGGGAAGCATGCATTACTTTGAACGATAACTGGGGTTACCATTCCACGGATAAGAACTACAAGTCAGCCAAACAGGTGATCCGCACGCTCGTCGAATGTGTCAGTAAGAACGGGAATTTGCTGCTTAATGTGGCCCCTGATGCGAAGGGCGAAATCAACCGGGAGACGCTGGAGGTACTGAATGAGGTAGGGGAATGGCTGAGGCTGAATGGCGACAGTATATATGGCTGTAAAGCCGCTGATCTGCCTAAACCCGAGTGGGGAAGGTACACACAGAACGGGGAGCGGTTATATGCCCATGTCTACGACCGGGGAATCGGCCCTATCTACTTCGAGGGCTTGAAAGGCAAGATCCGCAAGGCCAGACTGCTGCGGGACGGAACCGAGCTTAAGGTTGAGGTGCCATGGATGGCGCTGGAGTACTCCGACATTGAGAACGGAGCCTTTATCAATCTGGCTGGTGCCCGGCTGCCGGACGAGAATGATACGGTGATTGAACTGTTTTTGCACACAGGACTTTGATGTAAGAGCACATAAGAGAGCGGATAGCTAAAAGGAGAGACACGGAGCGAACCCGTGTCTTTCTTAATCACACCGAGCAAATAAACGCACCGCCCGAAGCTCCCGGTGTCGTGGTGTGACGTTGCACGACGGCTGTCAACCACATGCTTTTCCGGGACAAGTGAGGATTAGCTCCGGGACGGCGACCGTTCCCTTTCCGCATTTTCATTCAGATGAGCGGCTCAGGTCCATCATCTCAATTCACCTCAACTGCTGAATCTGCAGGTTGTAAAGAAGCTTCCTGAAGGTGGAGCTCATAAGTCTGCTCGATATGATGGACACCCCAGTCGTTGTTCTCTTGTTCCGCAACCTTTCTAAACCCTGCTCTCGTATACATACTGATGGCCGTTTTTTGATCTTCCGTCGTTTCCAGAAAGACGCTGCGGAAGCCTCTTTCTCTGCAGTAATGAAGGGACTCCTGCAGAAGCTTCTTACCAAGTCCCATGCCTCTGAATTCGGGGTGGAGCATAAACCATCTTAGCTGTGCTTTTTCATCAGAATGGCTAATCATCGCAATACTGCCGACAATTTCTCCATCCACTTCGGCGATCCAGAAACGGTCCTTCTCCGCGCTGTAGGTGAGGAGCATATCATAGAACGTCTTGCATACATATGCTTCGAACACATGATTATATCCGCACTCCCTGGCATAAATCCAACCATGCATATGAATAAGTAGACCAATGTCACCCGGTTTAAGCTCTGTTCGAATACTTATGTTTCTTTCATTATTGTTAGACAGCTCCCGTTCGATGATGCTCATGCTTCTGGCAATATTCCTCTGGCTCTGCTCCGGCAGCTCGATAATCATCTTGCGAATTTGTTCATTAGATAGCGCGTCCATCTTGGCGAGCGTCTCTTTTCCAGCGGGTGACAAAAACAAAAAGGAGGATCTTGCATCCTCAGCGGATTGGACCCGATACGTCAAACCAAGCTTTTCAAAATGCTTCAGCATCCGGCTTAGATAGCCAGCATCAATCCTTAACTGCTCAATCAGTAACTTGGCTGTGCAGCGTTCCGTATTCCCGATTTCATAAAGCACCCGGGCTTCTGAAAGTGAAAAGTCGCTAGCCAGAAGGTGCTTATCGAGTAACCCAAGCACTTTTGTGTAAAATCGGTTATATTTGCGGACAATTGGAATTAAAGAAGATTCATAACTCATTAGGTACACCCTCACCCTCCATTAATTGACTAAGTCAACATTAATTTAGCAATATTGATTGACATAGTCAACAAAATAATTTGACATTGTCAACTAAATCAAGAAGTTTCATTTAAAATGCATCCCGAATGAAGTTCAATTGAACTTTGTGTGAAAGAGGTATGACTTTACTAGCGTGTCCCACTTTTTCCTAACGGATATTTGTTGAATTTACTTAATTTTTGTCATAAAATTTCAGTAATGCTGGAGAAAGAACGGTTTCTGAATCCTTAACTACAGCCAGAGCATGAACACATTTGAAGGGGAGCGTTCTTGTGGAGTCAAAACAATTAACCAGAGGGCTAAAGCCCAGGCACATTGAGCTAATTGCACTTGGTGGCACGATTGGTGTAGGGCTGTTTATGGGTTCGGCCAGTACGATCAAGTGGGCAGGGCCTTCGGTGCTGCTGGCCTACTTGTTGGCTGGGATTGTGATGTTTTTTGTAATGCGGATTATGGGGGAAATGCTGATTTTGGAGCCGGTGACGGGTTCATTTGCCACGTTCGCGCATAAATATGTCAGTCCGCTCGCTGGATATCTGACCGCCTGGAGCTATTGGTTCCTGTGGGTAACGGTGGGCATGGCCGAGGTGACCGCGATTGGCATCTATGTGGGCTACTGGTTCCCGGACATTCCACAGTGGCTGCCAGCCTTGGCTGGGGTAGCCATTATTGCGGCTGCGAATCTTGCGGCGGTGAAGTTCTATGGTGAATTTGAATTCTGGTTCTCCCTGATTAAGATTGCGGCGATTATCTTCATGCTGATCATTGGAACCGCGATGATCTTCTTCGGACTCGGGAACGGATGGCAGCCGATCGGGCTGTCGAACCTGTATAGTCATGGGGGCTTTTTTGCCGGAGGGTTAAAAGGGTTTCTGTTCGCCCTGTGTATCGTCACAGGGGCTTATCAAGGTGTTGAGATGGTGGGCATTACGGCAGGAGAAGCGGAGAATCCGAAGGTTACTCTGCGTAACGCGATCAAAAACATTATCTGGCGCATTCTGATCTTCTATGTCGGCGCGATCTTCGTGATTGTCACGCTCTATCCTTGGAATCAGGTGGGCACCATTGGCAGCCCATTCGTTCTTACTTTTGCCAAGGTGGGTATCGTAGCGGCTGCGGGAATTATTAATTTCGTGGTGCTGACGGCAGCCATGTCCGGGTGCAACAGCGGGATTTACAGTGCGGGAAGAATGCTGTACACCCTGGCCAAGAACGGGCAGGCTCCGAAATTCTTTGGCAAGATCTCCAAGAACGGAGTACCGAGAAACAGCCTGATCACCACGATCTCTCTGCTTTTGATTGGCGTGCTGTTCAATTATATCGCGCCTGAATCGAAGCTGTTCTTGTACATTTATAGTGCAAGTGTTCTCCCGGGTATGGTGCCTTGGTTCGCCTTGGCCTTCAGCCAATTCCGGTTCCGCCGCAAGTGGAAGGAAGAGATGGCGAATCATCCGTTCAAGTCTAAATTCTTCCCTGTGAGCAACTACATCACAATTATCTTCCTGATCCTGGTCATCATTGGCATGTGGTTCAACCCGGATACCCGGACATCCCTGATTGTAGGAGCTGCGTTCATTGCGATTGTGGCGGTGGGGTATTTCGTATTCGGCATTGGGAAACGGCAGCAGGTGGAAGGTACTGAGGAGTAAGTAAAGGTAAGGAACTAGAAGTTTGTAGAGAATAAAGTGCATGTGAAAGAGGGGAGAGCTATCTCCTAAGGCTGTCGAGAAAGTCTCGGCAGCCTTTTTTTGTAGAGTAAAGCCGCAAACAATCTGGTTTTGCTGAAATAGGAAGGGGAATATATGCTGGAGGGAGGATATTTTCACATGGAATTAAGTAAATTTGTGATGTTATTTAGTAATAATTTTACTATAAATATCGTTCTTTGTTAGTTAAAAAACAATTATCAAGGCCTATTTCGATAAAAATATATGATTTTCCTATGTTTTCGCTAATGAAAGTGCTTGCAAGATGGGTGAAGCGTTGATATACTTACTTCATAATTAGTTAAAAAATTTACTAAAGGTGCTGGAGCCAATGGCTACAATTAAAGAGATAGCTAAATTAGCCAATGTATCATCCGCAACGGTCTCACGTGTGTTAAATAATGATACGTCCCTTTCCGTAGGGGAGGAGACCCGGGACCGGATCTTTGATATCGCGGAGAAGATGCAGTACAAGCCTCACCGTGTCAAAAGAATGAAAAAAGAGAGCGAGCTGTCCACCAAGCAGGTTGGATTGCTGCTGTGGGTCTCGCCGGATGACGAGAAGGAGGATACGTATTTCTCCGAGATCCGCCAAAGCATCGAGAGACGCTGCGAGGAACTGAATCTTAATATAGGCAGAATGGTAAGAGGGAATTATGTTGATGCCTCCGCATTCCAGGACATGGATGGACTTATTATTGTAGGTTCTGTTGATATAGAGGATATCGAGAGAATCTTTCCAGACCGGAAATCGGTCGTATTGGTCAATCATTTGCTGGATGTCAGAGGTTACGATTCAGTGAAAATCAACTTCAGGCAGGCCGTGGAAGAGGTAGTTGAGCATTTCTACCGGCTGGGCCACCGCGAAATAGGAATGATCACCGGTCATGAATACCTTTATAAGCTGGGACCGAACAAGAAGGGACAGACACTTCTGGATGCCCGGCAAAAGCATTTTGAGCAGCTGATGAAGGAGAAGGGTCTTTATAATCCGGAGTATGTGGTTACCGGGGATTGGAGTACAGCAAGCGGGTATGAAACCATGAAAGAGCTGTTAAGCAAGCCGAAGCGGCCAACCGCCTGCTTCATAGGCAATGACCCCATGGCCATCGGAGCCCTTCGTGCTCTTCATGAGAGCGGCGTGAAGGTACCTGAGGAAATGGCGGTAGTAGGCTTCGATGATATTGAAGTCTCGGCTTTTGTGAATCCGCCTCTGTCCAGCATTAAGGTTCACCCGGTTCAAATCGGGCGCACGGCAGTCCAACTGCTGCTGGAACGTCTGGAAGGACGCGAGGCTGCTATTCAAGTCACTGTGGAACCAGAGCTTGTCCTTAGGGAGAGCTGTGGAAACCGGTAATCCAGTGAATTCGTGAGCACATTCTTTGAATTCTGATTAGGAGGTGATATGGAACTACAGGCACGGCTTTTGGTTTCATCTGGATACATTAGAGAGAGAATATGAGAAGAGAAAAAGAAAAAGGCCCCAGCAGACGGCTGGGGGACAGAAGAAAAAAACATTCAGTATTCATTCTAAACCAAAACAGAGCTTAATTCAATTCAAATGACAACAACTGAGGGGGCATGACAGATGGTAAAAGGACTGAAAGTTGGGGCAGCAGTTTTGATAGCGCTCTCTTTACTGAGCGGTTGTGGAAGTAACGATAGCAGTGGGGGTTCCGGCGATTCGGCTGGCAGCGGCAAGGTGGAGCTTCAATTTCTTCAATATAAGCCGGAAGCCCGTGACACCTTTGATAAGCTGATTGCTAAATTTGAACAGGCGAATCCTAACATTCATGTCATCCAGGATAATCCGCCAGATGCTTCAACCGCACTCATGACCAAAGCAGCCTCAGGTCAGCTCCCGGATGTGATTGCCAACGGGGGCGACAACGTACATGCCTCTCTAGTGCAATCGGGCGTTCTGGCTGATCTGTCCAGTGACCCGAATCTGCAGAAAGTATCGGATGTGTATGTCAAGATCCTGCACGATATCTCGGGCAGTGACAAAACTTACGGTATTCCTTACGGCGTTAACGCCAACGGGGTGATCTATAACAAAGCCTTGTTCAAAGAAATGAACCTTACGATTCCTCAGACCTGGGATGAGTTCATAGCCCTTTGCAAAAAAATCCAGGATGCCGGCAAGCTTCCTTTCTACTTCTCGTTTAAAGATGCCTGGACGTCCCAGCCTGCATTCAATGCGCTTGCGGCCAGCACACAAGGAAATGACTTCTACAAGAGACACAGTGAGGGCAAGACAACCTACACAAGCGAGTATAAGGAAGCTGCAGACAAGCTGCTTCAACTGGTTACCTTCGGTCAGAAGGACAGCTTCGGCAAGGGCTACAATGATGCCAACGTAGCTTTTGCCAAGGGAGAGTCCGTTATGTATGCGCAGGGAGTCTGGGCTATCGCGGAGATCAAGAAAGCGAATCCATCCATTGAGTTGGGGATCTTCCCTTACCCTGCAACGAATGATCCAAGCAAGAACAAGCTGATTTCCGGTGTGGACCAGCTGCTGTCGATCTCAGCCAACACCGAGCATCCGAATGAGGCTAAGAAATTTGTGGAGTTCCTGCTCGATCCTGCGAATGCCAAGGAATATGTGAAAGGGGTTAACACGTTCTCTGCGGTGAAAGGGGTTACCCAGGACGATCCGTCGGTAAGTGATCTTGCACCTTACTTCGACAAAGGCCAGATTGCAGACTTTGTGGACCACTATACACCAAGCAACATGAAGCTGGACCAGCTGCTGCAGGAATTGATCATGAAGAAAGACGTAGCAGGCTTCTTGAAAAACATGGATGACGAATGGTCCAAAGCGGAAAGTAGAAAATAATCAGCAAACGGAGAGCGAAGGGGATGAAGGAGGGAGTTGATTCTCCTGCTATCGTCCCCTTCCTACTCTCTCAAAGGAGCTTACTATGCGAAAGAATATGACACCCTTTTACCTCATGGTAATCCCGGCTTTTCTGCTTTTCTTTTTCTTTCATACCCTGCCGATGCTCATGGGGGTATTCTATAGCTTCACGAATTGGAATGGTCTCTCCCCGTCGTACAAGATGGTGGGATTTAAGAATTTTCTAAATGTATTTCAGGACCCTCAGGTCTATAGTGCTTATGGATTTACCTTTAAATTTGCGATTCTGACTACGGTTATCGTGAATATCATCAGCTTGGCTGTTGCGGTTGGACTCAATTCACGGATTAAACTCAAAAATACGCTTCGGGCCGTGTACTTCTTGCCCAATATTCTGAGTATGCTGATCATCGGTTTCATCTTCAATTACTTCTTCTCGAATATCCTGCCGGATGTCATGTCCAAAGCGGGCATGAGCGGCCTGGCCTTTAATATTCTAGGCAGTGAGAATACGGCGTGGATTGGCATTGTAATTGTGACGGTATGGCAGGCCACGGCCTTCAACATTATTCTGTATCTGGCGGGGCTGCAGACGATTCCTGCAGATTTGTATGAGGCTTCCAGCCTGGACGGTGCATCCAAATGGAAGGAGTTCTGGCACATTACGTTTCCGATGATTGCCCCGTTCTTTACCATTAATATGGTGCTTGCACTTAAGAATTTCCTCATGGTCTTCGATCAGATCGTAGCTATGACGGGCGGGGGACCGGCGAAGTCCACCACTTCAATCTCGTATCTGATTTTTACCGATGGATTCCAGGGCGGCTCTTTCTCGTATCAATCGGCGAACTCTGTCATCTATTTTATTGTGATTGTGGTCATTTCTATGATCCAGCTTAAGATTCTGCAGAAAAGGGAGATGAGCCTGTCATGAGTATGAAACGGACCAATTGGCCGGTGACCATCTTACTTGTCATTGGCTCACTCATCGTATTGTTTCCTCTCTATATGACTCTGATGATTGCTGTCAAAAGCCCGCAGGAGATGGCCGACGCGGTATTGGCTTGGCCTAAGGAGTGGCATTGGAGCAATTTTAAAGAAGCGGTCGATATGACCAACTTCTCTCATGCTTTTCAGAACAGCTCCATCATTACGGTATTCGCAGTGATTTTCACCTTGCTGACGAATTCTCTGGTGTCCTATGCCGTGGCGCGCAATATGGATAAACGCTTGTTCAAAATGCTCTATTTCTACTTTGTCAGTGCGCTGTTCGTACCGTTCCCTATTATTATGCTTCCCCTGGTAAAGGAAGTTTCCAAGCTCGGGATGAACAACCAGACAGGCCTTATCGTTCTCTATGTCGTATATGGAATTGCATTTAATCTATTTCTGTATGTCGGCTACTTGAGAAGTATCCCTGCGGAGCTGGAGGAAGCGGCAGTGATGGATGGAGCCTCGGTATGGGGTACCTTCTGGAAGGTAATATTCCCACTCTTAAGCCCGATTAACGCAACGGTGGCGATTCTGACCTGTATCTGGGCGTGGAATGACTTCCTTCTCCCACTGATTATACTGAGCAAGCCTTCGATGGCTACGCTGCCTCTGGCACAATATATTTTCCAATCCAAATTCGGGGTGCAGTACAATTACGCTTTCGCCTCGTACCTCATGGCCTTGCTGCCGATGATTATAGTATATTTGGTGGCCCAGCGGTGGATTATCAGCGGGGTTGTCCGCGGCGCGGTGAAATCATAGATAAAGAGACAGATATAGATTAGGAGTGGTGCAGGTGGCAATTTTTTATGATCAAGAACAGCAGCAGTTTCATCTTCAATCCAAGGACATGAGTTATATCATCCAGTTGGTCCAGGGATATCCGGCCCATATTTATTGGGGGAAGAAGCTGAACCGGCAGGGCAATCTAAGCGATATCCTGGTGAGAGTGGAGCGCTGCTCCTTCTCTCCTAATCCGGTTCCTGAGGATAAAACGATCTCGCTGGACACCCTTCCTCAGGAGTATCCGCAGTACGGGACAAGTGATTTTCGTCATCCGGCCTACCAGCTTCAGCTGGAGGACGGAACAAGAATTACGGAGTTTCTATATCAGACCCACAGAATAATAGAGGGTAAGCCCGAACTAGAGGGGCTTCCCGCTGTGTATGCGGAGTCTGGTCAGGAAGCCCAGACGCTGGAGCTGGAGCTGGTGGATGCACATTCCGGGGTTACGGTTATTTTGAGTTATACCGTCTTTGAAGCATTTAACGCGGTGGCCAGATCGGTCAGATTTGTGAATACGGGTAAGCAGCCGGTCAGCCTGCTGCGGGCACTAAGCGCCAGCGTGGATTTCCCGGACGACCAGTATGAGAGCTTGTATCTCAGCGGGGCATGGGCGAAGGAGCGGCATATCCAGCGAAGAGCCCTGAGACCGGGATCAACGGTGATCGAGAGCCGCAGAGGGTCCAGCAGCCATCAGCAGAATCCGTTTATGGCCCTGCTTCGCCCGGATACGAATGAAGAGCGCGGGGAAGTCTATGGCTTCAGCTTGGTGTACAGCGGCAATTTTGTGGCTGAAGCGGAAGTGGACCAATTCGCGACAACCCGGGTGTCGATAGGGATCAACCCGTTCGATTTCAAATGGCTTTTGTCTCCGGGTGAATCGTTCCAGACTCCGGAGGCCGTGATGGTCTATTCGGATGAAGGGCTTGGCGGCATGTCGCGGACTTACCACAAGCTGTACCGCACCCGGCTGTGCCGGGGATTTCACCGTGATAAGGACCGGCCTATCCTCGTCAATAACTGGGAAGCGACTTATTTTGATTTCAACGCTGACAAAATCGAAGATATCGCCACAGAAGCGGCACAGCTCGGAATTGAGCTGTTTGTACTGGATGACGGGTGGTTCGGCAAGCGGGATAGCGATAATTCCTCGCTGGGGGATTGGTACGAGGACTCGCGTAAGCTTCCAAATGGGTTAAATGATCTGGCTCAGCGGGTCAACAATCTGGGACTCCAGTTCGGACTATGGGTAGAGCCGGAGATGGTGTCTCCGGACAGTGATTTGTACCGCAGCCATCCAGACTGGTGTCTGCACGCCCCTGGGCGGCGGCGTACGACCGCCCGCGATCAATTGATTCTGGATTACTCCAGAGCCGAGGTTCGGGAGTATATCTTTGAGTCGTTAAGTCAAATCTTCCATTCGGTTCCGGTCACCTACGTGAAATGGGATATGAACCGGAATATGACAGAGATCGGCTCAGCCTTCTACGGACCTGAACGTCAGATGGAAGTGGCGCACCGCTATATTCTGGGACTCTATGAGCTGATGGGCAAGCTGGTTGATGCGTTCCCGCATATTCTCTTCGAGAGCTGCTCCGGCGGCGGGGGAAGATTCGATCCGGGCATGCTGTTCTATATGCCTCAGACCTGGACCAGTGATGATACCGATGCGGTGGAGCGCTTGAAGATCCAGTACGGGACCAGCATGGTCTACCCGATCAGCTCGATGGGCGCGCATGTCTCCGCGGTGCCTAACCATCAGGTGGGACGGATGACGTCGCTGGCAACCCGCGGTGATGTAGCCATGTCCGGGAACTTCGGGTATGAGCTGGATCTGACCCAGCTGACCCCGGAAGAGAAGGAGCTTGTGAAGCAGCAGGTGAGCTCATACAAAGAGGTCCGCCAGCTGATTCAGAACGGCGAGCTGTACCGGCTGAAGAGCCCTTACGAGGGAAATGGAAATGAGACGGCTTGGATGTTCGTCTCCGAGGACCAGACAGAAGCGGTAGTTTACTACTTCCGCGTCCTGGCCGAGCCGAATGAGCCGCTGCGCAGATTAAAGCTCAGCGGGCTTAACCCAGAGATCGAATACCATGTCGACAAGCTGGGAGCCAGCTTTAATGGGGACCGACTGACTCACATTGGCCTGCCGCTGAAGCCGGTGCAGGAGGATTTTGTGAGCGAATGTTATCGGATCAAGGCTGTGAAGAATTGAGATTGTTGTAGGCATATAGTGTGAGTAGAGGGAAAACCGCGAAGTTTGCGGTTTTTTTCTTTTGCTTTTCTGTCCTTAGGGAAGCGGAGGCAAGAAGGGCCACTCTTCTGTTGCTAAACGGATAGATGGAACGTATAAAGTTGTTGTTTTCCCGGTATCATTTTCCCAACCTCGTTATTGCTAAAGGACCACGGGAATCTTGATATACCAAGGTTTCTGGTAATTTTGTGTTGATCTTTGTGAAGATACAAATTCACTTGGGATAAAATTGTGAAACCCTTGTGGCTGTAGTAGAATTAGGGTTACTACTAAGTTGAAGGCCTGATATTACTAGGGGTTGAACCGTAACATGGGATGTATTGAAATCGCTCAAATATAGTTAATTGCTCTCCAGCCTCTTCCGTTGAACTGTAACATGAGATGTATTTAATTGCATATCAGAGTATGAGGAGAAAGGATTTGCTCCAATAAACTGCTATGCAAAGTGCATCGTAGAAGATTTGGCCTTTCACAGCAACTACGAATTTTCCACAGTAATATGGGAAGTGTTTTTAAATTAACCTCATAGCCTACCCCCTCAACCACCAAGCCCCCAATCCGTCCGGATCGGGGGCTAATCTCATTCCATATAAAACTTTATTTCCCCGCATACTCCTGGGCCCGCAGCTCGACCCGGCGGATTTTGCCGGAATTCGTCTTAGGCAGGGAAGCGATGAACTCGATTTTCCGCGGGTATTTGTACGGCGCGGTTAGGGCTTTGACGTGGCTTTGGAGCTCCTTGATCAGCCCTGGCGTTCCTTCGGTGCCTTCCATCAGCACGATAAAAGCCTTTACCACCGCGCCCCGGATTTCATCGGGACTGGCGACTGCGGCGCATTCCTTCACCGCCGGATGCTTCATCAGCGCTTCCTCGACCTCGAACGGCCCGATGGTGTACCCGGAACTGATGATAATATCATCGCCCCGCCCTTCGTACCAGAAGTAGCCGTCCTCGTCGGCACGGGCGCGGTCGCCGGTGATGAAGTAATCGCCGCGCTGATTGTTCTTTTTGCGTTCCGGGTCGTTGTAATATCCCTTGAAAAGGGCGGGCATGTCCACATGAACGGCAATGTCGCCCACAACGCCCGGCGGTACGACCTTACCCTCATCATCCACGATCTCAATGAGCCCTGGCGAGATAGCTTTGCCCATGGAACCGAGGCGTACCGGGCTGTCCATCAGGTTCCCGATGAGCAGTGTGCTCTCGGTCTGTCCGTAGCCGTCGCGGATCGTAAGATTGTGAACCCGCCGGAACACCTCGATAACCTCCTGGTTCAGCGGCTCACCGGCAGAAACCACGCTGCGCAGGGAAGAGAGGTTGTAATCTCTTAGATGTTCGAGCTTCGCCATAATGCGGAATTCGGTTGGCGTACAGCACAGCACTTCAATGCCATACTCTTGAATCAGCCTCAGGTAATGACCCGGATGGAAGGAGCCATGGTACACGAACCCGGTCGCGCCTCTGCCGAGCACGGACAGGAACGGGCTCCAGATCCACTTCTGCCAGCCGGGTGCAGCCGTCGCCCAGACTATGTCCCCGGGTTTGATGTCCAGCCACAGGGTGGAGGCGATCCGCAGATGGGCATACGCCCAGCCGTGGCTGTGAATGACGCCCTTCGGGTTGCCGGTTGTTCCAGAGGTGTACGCCAGAATCGCCGTGTCGTCCCGGTGGGTCGGAACCGTCTCGAATACCTCCGGCTGATCCTCCATAAGATGTGCCAGGCTATGCCAGCCTGGGGACATCCCCGCAGCCGTGCTTGCAGAAGCCTCGTCCGCAACGGCGATGCGGAACTCCAGATTCGGATGCCCTTCATCGTAGGCGCGGTCGACTTCCCCGGTCAGGGTAGACCAGGCAATGACGGCACGAGCCTGGGAGTGCTGGAAGCGGTAGGACAAGTCCTTGGCGCGCAGCATTTCCGATGAGGGAATGATCACGAGGCCAAGCTTCAGGCAGGCCATGTAGATGACATACGCAATAATCTGCCGGGGAACCATAACGAGGACCCGGTCGCCTTTGGTGAGGCCGAGCTGCCGCAGGCCTCCTGCCAATTGATTGGCCTTAGCCAGCAGGCTGCCATACGTAATTTCTTCATATTCACCCTGCTCGCTAAGCCACTTTAGGGCTAGCTTGTCCGAGGGATGGTTTTCCATCTCTGAGGTGAGATTATATTGTTCGGGTGCGATCCATTGTTGAAAATTCAGGGGGAACCTCTCCTTTTAAATTAGGATGTACATAATAATCTTATTATAGCACTTAATATTAGTACCAGGTACTATGACATAAAAGATTTTGAAATTAAACGTATAAGAAATGAACTTTTTGACACAACTCCATCTATCTATGTTAACCAATTTCATCGCCAAAACCACATCATACAGCCGGCATAACTAACGAGAATCTGCCAAGAGATAATGAACTTCTTAAGAAAACTTCAGTTTTTCCTCCAGAGAATCTAAAGAATTTTAGTTTAGGATTGAGGCTAATCAAACCTATGGAGGAATAATCTCAATGATAAATAAAGATTTGATCCAGGAGAAGTTTTTGTTCTTTTATAAATTTCTGCAATCTCCGGGGCGTGTAGGCAGTGTGACGCCGAGCTCCAGATTTCTGGCCAAAACAATGGTGGATGCCATTCCATGGAACGAGGTGGACAGCGCAGCGGAACTTGGTGCAGGCACAGGGGCAATAACGAGGTACATCCGGTCTGCCAGGAAAGAGTCAAGCCGGGTGCTGCTCTTTGAAGCAGATTCCCAGATGAGGGGCAGATTAACAGACCTTTATCCCGAATTTGCCTGTTATCCCGATTGCCGTGACATTCAAGCGGCCGTCCACAAGGAGAATCTAGAGCAGCTGGATTGTGTTCTTAGCGGGCTGCCATTCTTCAATTTTACCCAGGAATTGCGGGACCGCATATTGGAGCAGGTTGTCTCGTCCCTTAAGGATAACGGCTTGTTCGTCGCCTTCCAGTATTCGCAGCAGATGAGAAAGCAGCTTGAAGAGGTGTTTGACATCGAGGAGATCAAGTTCGTGCCGATGAATGTTCCGCCAGCGTTTGTGTATATTTGCCGGAAAAAGGGTTGATTGGGAATGAAGAATAAGCTTGCAGGCTATAAGGCATTACTCTGGATTCTAGCTATTCCAGTATTAAATGTTTTTTATGGAATTTTGAATCACGGGAACGGCAATGTATCCAGCCTGTGGACGTCATGGGATGATCGGATTCCTTTTGTTCCGATATTTATCATTCCCTATCTGCTCTGGTATCCTTTTGTGCTCATGATGCTTGTTGCCTTGTTTATGAAAAAGGCGAGTGCATACTACCGCACATTGATTGCGTTATGTCTCGGACTATTGGTGAGCTATGCCACCTTCTATTTCTTTCAGACGATGATTACCCGGCCCGATGCCTCGGGTACAGGCGTATTCCTGTGGCTGGTCAGATTGGTGTACGGAACGGACGGGGCATATAATTGCTTTCCCAGCATTCACGTCCTGACCAGTTATTTGATGCTGAAGGGCATGTCGGAATGCCGGGATCAATTCTCCAGAGCTTCCCGTTTCTTCATCCAATTGCTTTCATGGTCTGTGACGATATCCACCGTATTCGTAAAACAGCACGTGCTGCTGGACATTATAGGGGGAATTGTCGTTGCGGAAATAACGTTTTTTGCCGCTGGAAAATGGCTGTCCAAGCTAAGAAAAGACATGCTCCGGTGGAGCCCATTCTGGCGCTGGCTGCAGACCTGGGAACAACGTGTGTTCAACTGGTGCAATCAGTCGATCAGCCACCCGGTGCTGAGCCGCGTCCTGGCTGCTATGACCCATATGGGAGGTGCGTTGTTTACACTGACATGCTCGTTATCCATCTCCCTGCTAGCGCCGGAGCCATGGCGAACGGCGGGCATTCAGAGCTTCGCGGCGTTAGCAGTGAGCCACCTTGCTGCGGTGTTAATGAAGAAGTTAATCAGAAGGCCAAGACCTTACTTGGCTCTGCCTGACACGAACCTCATTCTTAAGCCGTTAAAAGACCACTCCTTCCCTTCAGGCCACACGACAGCTGTCTTTTCAATTGTTGTTCCTTTCCTGTTCACCCTGCCCGCTCTTGCTATTATTCTGCTGCCGTTAGCGGCAGGTGTTGGATTATCGCGGGTCTATCTGGGAGTTCATTACCCTTCCGACTGCCTGGCTGGCGGCTTAATCGGGATCAGCTGCGCTTTGCTCGCAGTTTCGCTAATTTAGATCATTGGAGGGATCACCGTGGATTACAATACAATGCTGGAGCTGGCTCATAACTTCGGATATGCCGCATTGTTCTTTGCTTTATGGCTCGGCATTGTAGGAATGCCAATTCCCGATGAACTGGTGGTGATGGCTGGAGGAGCGGTGACAAGCGGAGGGCTCCTGCTGCCGCTGCCCGCTTTTCTGCTGACTTATCTGGGGGTCATATCGGGCTTGTCTGTTGGATATTTGCTGGGCAGGTGTATAGGGGTGCCTATATTGAATAAGCTGAGGCGCAATTCCAGGATGGACAGATACATCAGGTTCTCGGAGAACATGATGACCAGGTATGGCAGCTATGCCCTTTGTGCCAGCTACTTTATCCCGGTCGTCCGGCATCTGATGCCTTATTTTGCGGGAATCAACAAAATGAGCTTTGGCAGGTATGCCCGATTCTCCTTCACTGCGGGGTTTGTGTGGACGCTCCTTCTTTTTACTATAGGCAGTTATGTGGGAGAGCATATGCAGGATATTGAGGAGACTTTGTATAATTATGGAATTATATAAAATGAAATTTGAAAAATAACCGGTCTCAGCTTCGATCCCGAGTGATTCTGAAGAAGCGGAGCGTCCGCCTTTGTCTCCGAAATGCCCCTACATGGATATCTAGTTCAAGCATTTCGGAGACAACAGGGGCCTTAAAGAACACTCGGCATCGCAGTGCTCCATAAGGGTGAATTTCATCAGTTCATTTTATATAAATTTCTGTGGATTCTACTTCTGCTTGTTATGATTGTCCTGATTGTAAGAATGTCTGTCCGCTCCAACAAAATGCATAGGAGAGATCGATCTTAATGAAGAATACGATTCTGGTTGCTGACGATGACCCGGAGATCCGGGATGTGCTCCATATTTACCTGCGTAATGAAGGCTACCGTGTGTTGGAGGCTGAGGATGGCTGGAAGGCGCTGGAGCTCATGAAGAAGGAGTCTGTTGAGCTGATTATTCTCGACATCATGATGCCCGGACTGGATGGGATCAAGGCCTGTCTGAAGATCAGGGAGGATTCCAACATTCCGATTATCATGCTTTCTGCCAAGGGGGAAGCTATAGACAAGATAACGGGTCTCTCCACTGGAGCGGATGATTATGTGACGAAGCCGTTTAATCCGCTGGAGCTGATTGCCAGGGTTAAGGCCCAGTTGAGGAGGCAGAATTTTGCCGGTCCGAATGCTGTGGCGGACAGCTCTATCATCCACATTGATGAGGAATTTAGCATCAACAAGGAGCAGCATAGAATTACCGTCCGGGGCAAGGACGTGCCGTTGACCCCAACCGAATTCTCTATTCTTCTACTGCTTGCAACGCATCGGGGACAGGTGTTCAGCATCGATAAAATATACCAAAGCGCATGGAGAGAACAAAGCGTGTTCTACTCTGATAATACGGTGATGGTTCACATCAGGAACCTGCGGGAGAAGATTGAAGCGAACCCGAGGGAGCCGATGTATATCAAAACCGTATGGGGAGTGGGGTATAAAATTGATTGATAAAATATGGACCTTCCTGAATGCGAAAAAAAGCATCCGCGGCAAAATGCTGTGGGCGCTTGTGCCGAGCCTGCTGCTTGCTATTTTGGTAAGCGGTTTATTGGATACTGTCCTGGTTTCTCCTGTCAAAAATCTGTTTGAACAAGTGGTATCCTTTGGTTATTTCATTGCCCTTTTCGTGTTCTTCTTCCTCTTGTTCACCCGCCCTATTGTACGTTATTTCAAGGCGATCACCGATGGATTGAAGGTCATAGCCGACGGAAATCTGGATTACCGCATCCTGCTTCCAAGGGAGGATGAGCTTGGGGATGTGGCGAGTAATATCAATCAGATGGCAGACCGGCTGGAGAGCCAGATGATCCGCGAAAGACAGCTGGAACAATCGAAGATGGAGCTCATTACATCGATCTCCCATGATTTACGGACTCCGCTTACGAGCATTATCGGGTATTTGAATTTGCTGAAAACTCATGCCTACGATAATGAGGGAGAACAGGAGCGGTATATCGACAATGCGTTTCGCAAGACTGAACAGTTGAAGAAGAGGATCGACGATCTGTTTGAATACACACGCCTGACGAGCAGCGATGTGCGCTTATCTCTTCAAGAAGTGGATTTGGGCAGCCTGCTGGAGCAGATGATTATGGAATTCGAGCCCGTTGCCAAGGATCAGGGGATTACGGTGTTTAAGGAGCTGCCTCATGAACCGGTCATCATGAAGATAGATATTCAGATGATGGTCAGAGCCCTTGATAATCTGCTGATGAATGCGCTCAAATTCTCCACAAGGCCAGGGGATATCAGGGTAAAGCTGGCCGCGGGGGAAGATTGGGTTCTATGGTCAGTCGAGAACTTCGGGCCCCCTATCCCGGATGAGGCGGCCAGTCATTTGTTCGAACGCTTCTATAAAGTAGAGCCTTCCCGGTACGACAAGGATATGCCGTCCGGCTCTGGGCTGGGGCTGTCGATCACCAGGAGCATTGTGGAGCTCCATCAGGGACAAATATGGCTCGAACATAACCAGGGCCATTATAAGTTCTGTATAGAGCTGGACCGGACGGGAGTAAAGGATACAGGCTCATAGCCGCCCTCCAATCTATGTGTAGTGGGAGAACCAGGGAGACACAGCCGTCTGCCCTGGTTCTATTTGTGTTCTGCTGTGTTCTGTTTTTGTTAGGTTGCCCGCCGGGAGCGCCGAATCTAACACTAGTCCCATTGACCCTTGACCCGTGTCATCCACCTCCAGGTGGATACTCCCTTTGGGAATTCAACCTGGCGGTAGACTTCTTTTATCTGTATTGCGCTTATACTCAAAGCATGAAATACAGATCACGGAAGGAAGAGACACACGATGATGGATTCACCGGTATATTTAATTGTTTTGGTAATCATACTGCTGAGGCTTGGACGGGAGAGAGAGGTGCGCCCCGCGAACATGTGGATCGTACCGGCGCTGTTCACGTATATGACGATTGGAACGCTTGCCGAAACCCATGATTTTACAGCTGTCCATATTCTGATGTATCTGATGGGAGCGGCAGTCGGGACAGGAATTGGCTTCTTGAGGGGAAAACTGGAACGGTTCCGTGTCCACCCATCAACAGGAAACATCACGACTCAAAGCTCAATAGGAAGCATCGTTTTATTCGTGGGTGTGATTCTTCTTCGTTTGCTTGTAAAATATATGGGTAGCGCAGACATGCTGATTCCTATCGGAAATGCACTGCTGCTTGTGTCACTCGCCAGCATCTGCACCCGCCGCTGTTATGTCTATTTGAGATACCGCCAGCTGCAGGGGCAGCGGTACTAGAGAAATATATAATTCAACTTAGAATCAATTATGTTATTAAAACAGAAAGTGTGATACCCGTATGACATCTCAGTCCCCCTCCACGGTGTGGGTCAGATTTACCGCATTTATCGAAAACCGCAGCCGGACCTTAATCTTCAGCCTGCTGCTCATATTCATGTTTATGCAGAATACGTTCTTCTCCTCTCTGCCGCATGCTGTGCATGGGGCAGTTCTTTGTGTCTTATATTTGGCGTTCCTCTGGTCCGCCCGCAGTCTGAATTCGAACTGGTTAAGGATATGGACGATAGCGGCTCTGTGGGGGATGACGGTGCTGCTCGGCATCGGATTTGGGGATTACACCTATTCCTTGGTCCTGATCTATTATATTCTGGTTTTTACAGCGGTGCGGCTTCCAGGCCGGGTTTCCTTTATCATGGCAGCTTTGATCATCCTGGTTGATGCCGGTAGCTGGCTGTATATTCATGCAGTTCCGTCCCAGGAAGTTCTGGTTTACTCGCTTACCCGTGTATTGGTGTTCGTTTTCATATGGGCGATCCGGGTAAGAAGGGAAGCCAAGGCCAGCAAGGCGCTTCATTATGAAGAGCTGCAGGAAATGCATATGCGTCTGGAAGAAGCTCACCGTGAGCTTCAACAGGCTCATCAGGAGCTTGAGGCGGCAACGGTCCGCTCCCTAAGATATGCGGTGCTCGAAGAACGGACCCGCATTGCCCGTGATATTCACGACAGTATTGGACACGGGCTTACTTCGGTCATCGTGCAGCTCCAGGCGCTGCCTTTTATCATGAAAGCGAGCCAGGAGGAAGCAGACCGGACCTTGTCTACGGTGCTGGAGGTGGCCCGCGGCTGCCTGACAGAGGTCCGGTCGGTGGTACACCAGATGGCGGTGGACGATGCCGATCTGGGACTTGTCGCCTTGAAGAGCTTGATCACAGAGGTTCAGGAGCAGAGCGGTCTCCTAATTGCCTTTGATGCTCCGGAGACTGTGAGTGAATGGAGACCTGAGATTGCAGAGCTTCTGTACCGGGTGCTTCAGGAAGCGCTGACGAATGTGATCCGGCATGCCGGAGCAACCCGGGTGGAGGTTACCTTGCGGGATAATGGGAGGTATGCCCAGATGAGTGTGAAGGATAATGGAAGCTTTAGGGATGGTACGGGCCAGCTCCCGGAAGGATTCGGTATTAGGGGAATGAGAGAGAGATGTGTGAAGGAGGGCGGCTCCTTCTCCGCCGGGATATGCGAGCCGCATGGCTGGATGATCCAGGTGGAGGTTCCGCTGGACAGCCCAAGTGAAAATAAGGAAGGTGTGGAATGATGAGTACGGATCTGATCCGGGTGGCCCTTGTAGATGATCAGCATTTGGTGAGGCAGGGGCTGAGCTATATTATTAATGCCCAGGAGGATATGGAGGTCGTGGGCGAGGCCGGCAACGGACTGGAGGCGGTGGAACTGGCGAAGCTGACCCGTCCTCATGTGCTGCTTATGGACGTGCAGATGCCGGAGTACAGCGGGATCGAGGCCACACGTGATATTATGGCGGCTCTGCCGGACAGCCGGGTTGTTATCCTTACCACCTTCGATACGGAGGAGTATGTGTATGATGGCATCCGGTATGGAGCGGTCGGGTATCTTCTGAAGGATGCGGCTCCCGCCGATCTGGTTGATGCGGTCCGTTCCGCTTATCGGGGAGAGGCAGTCTTCCGGACATCGGCCGCAGCCAAAATGATGACTCAGGCTCTCCGCGCAGAGGACCTGAAGCCTACTGCAGCCTCTGCTGCAGCCGCCGGCTTTCCGGTTGTAGAGCAGCTGGAAGCATTTACAGAACGGGAGCTGGAGGTCCTTCAGCAGATGGCCTATGGGCTGCGCAATGAGGAGATTGCAGGACGGTTGTTTATCGGCGTTAGCACGGTGAAGACTCATGTCCACCGGATTTTACAGAAAATCGGAGTGGACGACCGTACCCAAGCGGTGGTGTATGCGATAAGAAACGGAATAGTTCGATAAGCATAGGAAGTCAATGCTCAGGCAAATCTATGAAACCCGGTGGAACTTAAGGTTCTGCCGGGCTTTTTTTCATGTGAATTAACATTTGTTAATAGGAATTAAGGAGGTAATCCGTATGATAGTAGATTAGAACTATACCAAAATGACTGGGTTAAGTTGGGAGGCATATTATGCAAGTTGGGGAACAGCATGGACGAACACAATCGATTTCATATACTAGATGGCTTATTCCATTAATATTGATTCTGCTGACGACGGCATTCATTCCGGATTTCCAGACGGCACGTGCCGAAGGGTCACGGGACCCGCTGGATCAAGCCGGCGACAATCTACCGATGAGTACAGGGGCATTTCTGGAGGATGCGGCACAGAGCTTCACCGCAGGGCGGACAGGCTGGCTTCATGATCTTGAACTATTTATGTTCCGCGGACAGGAGTACCCGGAAGGGACGGTTACCGTGCAGATTTTGGATGGGGAGACCGTGGAGGAAAGTGCTCCCGTGCTGGGTACGGCCACATTTCCGGTTGCGGATATTGTTCCCTCTTCAAGCGGAGGAGGGTGGAAGCTGATCACCTTCAAAGACGGGGTACAGGTGCAGGCTGGCCACACGTACACCATCCGGACGACGACAACAGGAGAAGACAGGGATGCTCATGCGTTCTGGGGAGCAAAATCCTCTGACTCCTATGCAGGAGGCCAAGGCTATACTCCTTGGCCTGGATGGGAGGCTTCGAAGGATTTCTTGTTCCGCACTTATGTGGCTAGATCGCAGCGGGTTTATAAAACCTATTTGTCGATTTCCGATGCTGAAGTCACGTATAAGGGTACCGTAAGCTTGTTGGCATTGCTGAGAAACGGGTTGGATTTTTTCCCGGGACAGCGGGTAGTTTTCACAGTAAACGGCACCGAGGTAGGCTCCGCGGTTACCGATTCCTATGGGAGAGCCAGACTGAACTACACAGCCGATCTGTCTCCGGGAAGTTATAAAATCATGGCTATTTACAAGGGACAGGGCTATTATGAAGCATCGGATGGCTATAATGCGCTGCGGATTACACCTAAGAAGGTAACTGTCACAGTGAATAACGCGTCTCGTGCATACGGGTCGCAAAATCCAGGGTTCACGGCTTCATTTAATGGGCTCGCAGGAAGTGATACCCCTACATCAGTTGGGGTAGGGAATATCAAATTCAACACCAGCGCGGCAGTGGGCAGCCCCGTGGGCAATTATGCGGTTAACGCGAGCGGATTGTCCTCCAATAACTATAGCTTCACATACATACCGGGGAATCTGACGATTACGCCGGCGCCGCTCGTTATTTCGCCGGATCATGTCTCCAGAGTATACGGGGATATGAATCCGCGGCTTACTGGGGCCATATCCGGCCTCAGGAACGGGGATGTGATTAACGCGGAATACTCTACCTCCGCGACTACGGCCAGCAATGTGGGCATGTATGATATTACGGTCAGCAGCACGGGTCCTGCGGAGGTTAGGAGGAACTACTCCTTAGTCCAAAACACAGGCAAGCTGACCATCATGCCAGCGCCGCTAACCATCAAGCCAGCCAATGTCATGGTGGAATACGGTGAAGATATCCCGTCTTTAAAAGGAACGATATCTGGCCTTAAGAACGGGGATACAGTGATAGTGGCCTATACTACTACCGCGACCAAGACCAGTGGAGCAGGAACCTATAATATCACCGCTGCCGTTACGGGTCCTGCGAATATGTCCACGAATTACAGCACTACAGTAATTTTTGGCAAACTAACTGTTTCCAAGGCGCCGCTTCTTGTGACTCCGTCTAACCTGTCCAGATGGGGAGGTTATAATAACCCGGAGCTGTCAGGCACATTAACAGGCATCAAGAACAGTGACACTATTACAGCGGCCTACCGTTCTGACGCGGACAAGACCAGTCCGCCAGGAGAGTATCCGATTACCCCGGAGCTGTCTGATCCGCAGAGGAAGTTGGGCAACTACAGTGTCACCCAGAATAAAGGGGTACTGAAAGTGTACTCCCCTCCGCAGATTACTTACAGCGGCAGTGATGATGCCAATCATGTGACCAAGGACGTATCGCTCCCGGCAACGGATGAGGTAGGAACAGATGTGATCTGGACTTCATCAGACAGTGGGCTTCTTGATCCCTTAACCGGAAAGGTTCAGCGGCCAGCTAATGGTTCTGGACCGGCAGTGGTTACGCTGACAGCGGAGGTCCATAAGAACAACACCACCTACTCTAGGCAGTATGAGCTTACGGTACAAGAAGCTGATCTGACCGACCAAGAGGCGGTGAATAGGGATAAGTCCTCCCTTCGCATTGGCTACGCTTCGGGAGATGACGCTGGTCATGTGACACGCAGGCTTACCCTGCCGGCCTCAGGACAGTTCGGATCTGCTGTGGAATGGACTTCCTCACAGCCGGATGTGATTGATCCGAAGACTGGTCAGGTTGTCCGGCCAGACAGCAGCCAGAAGGATGCGGTGGTTACGCTGGAGGCTGTACTTACCCGGGGATCGGCCAGCGTTAAGATCAGCTTCGAGCTTACTGTTCCGCATCTTCCGGTTGGGCTTACTTCGATAGCCTTTGACAAGCCGGAGTACAGTGTCGCTGCGGGTGGAGAGCAGCAGTTCGCAGTCAGGGCGGAATACTCCGACGGTACTTCTAAGACGCTGCTAGAAGGGGTGGACTACACAGTGGAACATCCGGAGCTGGTGCAGATCGACGCCAACGGACGGATCAAAGGCATTGCAGTAGGCCGCACCGTGATCCATGCCGGTTACCAGGGCATGGAGGCTTCGTCCACGGTTAAGGTCACGACGCCAGAAGGGGGCGATCCAGGAAACCCGGGTGACCCAGGCAACCCAGGCGACCCCGGAAATCCAGGTAACCCAGGTAACCCGGATAATCCGACTAACCCGACTAACCCGACTAACCCGAGCGATCCCGGCAACCCTACTAACCCAAACAACCCAGATGACCCTGACCCATCGGTGATCCAGAAGCTGGTCTTTGGCCAGCCGGAATATACACTTGCTCCGGGAGATACAGCGAATATCGTGCTTACAGCGTACTATAAAGACGGAAAATCGGCGGATGTCAGCACAGAAGCCGAATACACAGCTGCCGATCAGACGGTGGCACGGGTAAAAGACGGCAAGCTGACCGCTCTGAAATCCGGCGATACTATAATTAACGCAGTATACCGAGATGTTCGTGCCGAGCTTAAAGTGAAAGTGACAGAGAAGGGCGGTAATCCGGGCTTGCCGGATGATTCTGGCGCGCAGCTCGCCAGCCTGGCGGTGGATCAGGGTGCAGACACATTCACCCCCGCATTCTCCGGAGTGGTTACGGGTTACTCGGTGAATGTCGCAAACGAGGTGAAGTCGCTGAATGTAACCTTCGCCAAGGCGAAGGCGGACGCTTCGGTTAAAGTGACGGGGGCCGCTTATGTCTCCGCAACAGATAGCGTGTATACTTATGCGGCTGCCGATATGAAGGAGGGGGCGAACGTCATCCGAATCGAGGTAACTTCCCCGGATGGAAGTGCCAGCCGAACCTATAACCTCACCGTTAACCGTTCAGCAGGCGGGAACCAGAATCCACAGCCTGATCCTGACCCGACTCCTGTTACCTATACGGTAAGCTTTGACAGCATGGGAGGGGCGGCGGTCAGCAGCCAATCGGTCAAGGGGGGCCAGAGAGCTTCTGAGCCACCCGCGCCAGTCCGAACTGGCTATGTCTTTGCAGGCTGGTACTCAGACCGGGGTCTTACCCAGTTCTATCGTTTCACGGAAGTTTTGGTGAACGCCAACTTGACGCTGTATGCCAAATGGAATGTGAGCATACCGCCTCAACCGGGGAACGGAGGGAATGGGGGAGACGGAGGCGGCTCCACACCGGTAGAGCCCACACCTGCACCGCCGGCTTCATCCGCAAGCCAGACTCCCGGGGCAGTTCCACCGCCGGAGAAGCTAACTGCTACAGACGGGAAGCTGACCGTTCCCGTGGGAAGAGAAGGGGAGGTTAGCATGGATGATACGGTTAGCATCTTGATTCCGGCTAATGCGTTCAGTAAGGAATTAGGCATTACAATTGAGAGGCTTACAGACTCTGACTCAAGGAGCCTCCTGACGAATAAGGAGATTGCCGTCAGCCCGGTCTTCGAGCTGCTTAAGAGTGTGCCGGATCATTTCATTAAGCCGGTTACCTTAGTCTTTACTTTTAATCCATCCAGATTGGCTGGCGGTCAGACGGTAGGGATCTTCTATTATGATGAAGTGAGGAAGACATGGACAACGGCAGGAGCAGGAACCATTTCGGGGAACCGGATTTCGGTGCCGGTTAACCATTTTACGAAATATGCTGTGCTTGCCGTTGACCAGGCCACTGGTCTTCCTGTGAGAGGTGGCAGCTCCGAGGTCAAGCCAGAGACGAGCGCTCCTGCTGAAGTTTATTTTAGTGATACACAGGGACACTGGGCCGAACCAGGGATTAAACAGGCAGTCATCGCAGGTATTGTAAAAGGCTACCCGGACGGTTCCTTTCGTCCCAACCAGACGGTGACACGTTCAGAGTTCGCAGTGATGCTGATGAACGTGCTGAAGCCAGAGAAGGTGGAGGCCGCTCTCGGCTTCACGGATGAAGACGAGATAGGTTCTTGGGCTAAGCAGGTTGTAGCCCAGGCGGTCCGGGCGGGGATCATCAAGGGCTATGCGGACGGTACCTTCCGTCCGGATGCTGCCATTACCAGGTCTGAGATGGCCGCCATGATCGCGGCTGCGCTTCATTTGAAGCCTTCTTCAACCCCCTCTTCCGGCTTCAGCGACGACAAGCAAATTCCTGCTTGGGCAAGAGGCGCCGTGGAACAGTTGAACCGGCTTGGTGTGATTCAAGGGAAAGGAGCACATCAATTTGACCCGGCAGGTCATACTACCCGGGCTGAGGCAGTGAATGTACTGCTGAAATTAATGGTACATGTTAATCAGCAGGAATTCCATTCTCACGACTGAAATTACATTAGATCATAGAGAACATTCCTTATTAGAGGCCGCTGAGTGATCAGCGGTCTCTTGGTTATTGGAGCAGTTGAAGTTGGAGTAAAAGTGTTTGAGCTGGAGCAGTTGGAGTAGGAGTAGGAGTAGGATTAGTTTGACTTGGAACTGTTGGGAGCTTGAGTTAGCTGGGAGTACTTCTTCCCTCCAGCGTTATTATCCCCCACTCTTGCTCCCGCCCTCCGCTCGTTTCTTTTTACGCAGGAGCATTACCACGAACAGGAGAGCAGGGAGAGCCATTTGGAAGATAGGCCATACTTTAGTTACAGTCAAATGGAGCCCTATCCATACAAACTCGGTATACGTGGGAGAGATGAAGGAGACAGCATAGATCACGATGCCAAGAGGAATAACCCAGATTTTGTACTTAAGCCAGGCAATCCGCTGAAGACCGATCACAGCCCCGGCATAGAACAGGATGGCTTTGGTTCCTATCCCGATGAACAAGATTAAGGTAAAGAGAGCATCGGCTCTTTCGAATACCCGGGTCATCTGAATAATTTGTACAACCTCCAGAAGCGGATAGGTGCAGATTGCAGCTAGTTCCGGACCGAGCACAAGAACGATCAGTTGGTTGAATAGAGTCAGAAGAATTGCAACTCCACAGTAAGTCAGTGTCATAGCTTTATTTAGGTTCTTCTTGTCAGTGACGAGGCTGAAGAAGGCCAGGAACAAGACGGCTTGGCCAAATGGAAAAGAGATAATCTCCGGTATGGCTGCATCCCATACGGGCTTGAATCCGTTCTCGAGGATAGGCTGCATAAATTCGAAATGAGCTACACCGGTAGTGAGGATTAATACAACTAGGCTTCCATAGCCTAAAATCATAATCGGGAGCAGAGCTATACAGGTTAAGAAGTTAATCTTCGGTCCGTAGCGGACACAGTTGGCAATGACCAGAAGAGCGATAGCCGCGACCACCGAGAGGGGAGTGCGGTTCAACAGAGTGGCCACCGTCAATTCACTCAAGTCACGGAGATTGCGGGAAGCCTCATAAGTGAAGTAAGCAATGAAGGCCAGACCAAAGATACTTCCAATGATTTTACCGAAATAAACTTTGTTTAACTCATATAGATCATACCTTGCGTCCAAATGATGAATCCCCAGGTACATGGCCAGAAGCAGTAATCCCGCGGCAGCCCCAAGCAGCATGGCAAGCCAGGCATCCTGCTTGGCCTGGCTGCCGAGGAAGAACAATGTGGTGCTTCCCACCTGAAACATAGAGAATGTCACAGCCAACGCCTGTAACCCGATATTGTTCTTGCTCATTTGCACATAACTCCTTTTTAACAAGGTGCAAACCAGGCCGGACGTATTGCCGGCTATTTCGTTTCCTTCTCTTTCTGGAGCTGGTCGAACGATTTCTGAATAAGTCCCGGGCGTTTGATTTTTGCCTGGACTTGCACATCCAATTTCATCCTATTCAATTCCTCTGGCCATCGGTCTTTCAGATCCCGCCAGTCTGACGGGAATTTCCGGTGCACTTTATCAGCAAATCCTGCAGCGTCTACTTTAAGCCGCTGTATCCCGGACCAGGCCTTAAAGATCGTTTTCTCAACCTCCTTGGTCAAGTAGGCTTCGAGTTCCTTGATGACCTTCGGACGGGAAAGATCCAGTGGACAACCGGATTCAACCAGATTGCCTTTGATGTTTACCTTAAGATGCATGACATAATGGTCATCTTCCTTCGTAGGGACTGCTTTAGTCTTTGAGGAAATCACGAGAAATGTAGCCTTGTTGGAATCCTTTGCATTAGGGGAACAAGGGAAGGGGATCTCTGTATTCCTGATTCTGCCTGTGATCCAGGATAAGCCCAGCCCTTCTTCGTGATTAAAATATCCTGCAAACTTGTCACTTTGAAAGATACCCAGTCCTGACAAGACGGTTTTGATGGGTGGAGATGTCATTTTGTACACCTCAAGAGACTGCTGCTCGGTTTCACGGTGTTCTGACCTGCTGCCGGCCAGCTTGACTATCGGCATCCATGCGCCTTTACTATCGGAGTTCATGCGCAAAGCAAATTCGAGAACGTTAGTAGAGGGGAAGTAAGCGAGCATCCGCTTCTCCTCATCCACAATATCGGCCAGGCTTGTGCCCGGGAGCTTCTCCGGCGGGTTTAACTGCTTCAAGATCTCACTAGCTTGCCCTTCACATAACAGCATTAGCACGGTCTCCCGGGGTTCGGTATTTCGGAAATAATAGTCCAGCAGCTCGCTGATCCCGTGCTCTGCGGCCTCTTTTCCAATCACGACCACCTTGTTATGGGCTACAAATATCCTCCTTGGGTTCTCCAGGCTGCTTAGGTTCCAGGCCTGATGAATGGTCTTGGCCTGTACCGAGAAGACATGTACAGCGGGCTGGCTTGTATTTCCCGCTGGCCCCCCGGTTCCTGAGGCCATAGCCGAAGGAACTATGGTCTGGTAAGTGATATTCCAACCATCTTCTCCGTAATCCACTCCAGCCGCGTTCACAATCCCTAACTGGTTTAGCTCAATCCGGTTCCAGCAGCCTGAGAGCAGGCTCATCATTACTATGGAGATGGTTAGGAGTAAGACACGTGCCACTTTAGAGCCCTCCTTATTTCAGTGAATCCCGTTTGTGATCCACTGCTTTCTCGGCATAGGCAGCCGGTTCGTCCGCCGCCCTCTGCATGTTCTCTTTCCCGATCAGCTCAGGACGGTTCTTCATCTTCCACCAAGGCGCACGGAAGAATAAATCTTTAAAGTTCGCAAATTTGAATGGAGCCAGCGGCATCATGTAAGGAATCCCAAAGCTCTGCAGGGATGTCAGATGCAGCAGGATGGGGATAATTCCGGCCAGGATGCCGAATAGGCCGAAATTGCCCGCCAATATCATCAGCATAAAGCGCAGCAGCCGGATGGAAGCGGACATATTGATTGCTGGCAGCACAAAGTTGCATATCGCGGTAAAAGACACTACGATCACCATCGCCGCTGACACAATTCCTGCCTGGACCGCGGCTTGTCCAAGAACGAGAGCGCCCACAATCGAAATTGCCGGCCCTACGGCTCTGGGCATACGCACCCCAGCCTCCCGGATCAGGTCGAAGGTAAGCTCCATGATCAGCGCTTCCATCAGTGCGGGCAGTGGTGTGTTCTCCCGCTGGGCCGCTAGTGTAATCAGGAGGGTTGTCGGCAGCATCTCCTGCTGAAAGGTGGTTGTTGCTATGAAGACGGCAGGCAGCAGCAGGGCGACAAAGAACGCCGCGAACCGGACAAGCCGGAGGAAGGAAGAAATGTCATATCTTTGGTAATAATCCTCGCTGGATGCGATAAATCTGAAAAAGGTCACCGGTGCAATCAGAGCAAACGGCGTCCCATCCACAAATACCGCGACCAGACCTTCCAGCAGTCCTCCCGCAACAGTATCGGGACGTTCTGTGTTGTACAGGGTTGGAAAGGGGGAAATCACACCATCTTGTATAAATTCTTCAATATATCCGCTCTCCAGAATACTGTCCGTATGAATAGAATCGAGCCTGGAGGAGATCTCTTGGACGACCTCAGGATTCGCCACACCCTTGATATAAGCAACGGTCACTTGGGTCTGGGTGTAACGACCGAGGATACGGGACTCCAATCTTAGATCAGGTGAACGGATTTTGCGCCTGAGCAGCGCGAGGTTTACTGCAATATCCTCTGTAAAACCTTCCTTGGGACCGCGGATAACGGTCTGGGACGAAGGTTCTTCCACGGAGCGTCTTGCTCCGCCGGCGATATTTGCCGAGAAGGCCGTCCTTAATCCATCGATCATGAGAACAGCATTGCCACCCAAAACGGAGCGGAGCAGGTGGTTCTCCGTATGCAGCATATGGATACTCCCCACGGGGAGATGCTCTTTGATCCAGCCTTCAGCTCTAAGGGAATCGCCTAGTTCATTCCTGCTTGAGTTAACCAGCGCTTCCATTATGATGGACAGCCTGTGAATGTCTACTAGACCTTCAATATAACTAATGGCGATTGCCGGACCAGCGGAGGAGGAGCTGCTTATCTTCCGTATCACAAAGTCAGAGCTGCCCCCCATCCTGTTTTGGAGATGAGAGATTTTGTCTTCGAGATCCACGGGTAAGGCCCCTGGCTGGATATCTGTGGGCAAAGAGGTCTGCCCGCTGTGGGCAGGCCGATTACGATTTTGATTGATTTGGCGGCTGAAGCCGAGCAACAGACGGAGAAGCTGGAACATAAGCGGATGCCCTCCTTCTTCACCTTATTTCCATGTAATTTGCTCCCAATCGGGAATTCTATGCATGGTGTCAGCGCTCCCCGGTACATAGACTGATCCGCAGCTTCCTTAACTTGACACTAGGTTAGGACCATGTTATATAAAAAATATGAATTAGCACTCATGAATGAAGAGTGCTAACACGCCAGCGGTGTGCAGGCTGTGCACCGAAGCATCCTTTACTTTTAATATAGAAAGGAACTAATAAGTCATGGCAAAAAAACAGTTTCAGGCTGAGTCCAAGCGTCTCTTGGACATGATGATTCACTCCATTTACACCCAGAAGGAAATTTTCCTCAGAGAGCTGATTTCCAACAGCAGCGACGCTATAGATAAGATGTATTACAAGGCCCTTAGCGATGATTCCCTGGTCTTTAATCAAGGCGATTACTTCATTAAGATCAAGGCGGACAAGGCCAACCGGACATTGACCATTTCGGACACCGGGATTGGTATGACACAGGAAGAGCTTGAGAACAACCTCGGTGTCATTGCGAAGAGCGGCTCCCTGGCGTTTAAGAACGAGAATGAATTGAAGGACGGACATAACATTATCGGCCAATTCGGGGTAGGTTTCTATTCTGCGTTTATGGTCGCGGATGTTGTTACCGTTACGAGCCGGGCATTTGGAAGTGAAGAGGCCTTTAAATGGGAGTCCGAGGGAGCGGATGGATATACGATTGAGCCTGCTCACAAGGATACGGTAGGAACCGAAATTGTGCTCAAGATTAAACCGAACACGGAAGACGACCAGTATGATGAATACCTGGATGAGTACCGTCTGAGATCGATTATTAAGAAATATTCTGACTTCATCCGTTATCCGATCAAGATGGATGTTACCACCCAAAAGGCAAAGGAAGGCACCGAGAACGAGTTCGAAGAGGTTGTGGAAGAGCAGACCATCAACAGCATGGTTCCGATCTGGAGGAAGAACAAGAGCGAGCTGAAGGACGAGGACTACGAGAACTTCTATCACGAGAAGCGTTACGGCTTCGATAAGCCGCTGTCCCATATTCATATCAAAGCGGATGGCGCGGTTGTCTACAACGCGATTCTATTCATTCCAGAGAACACCCCGTTCGATTATTATACGAAGGAATATGAGAAGGGTCTTGAGCTGTACTCCAACGGTGTATTGATCATGAACAAATGCGGCGATCTGCTGCCGGATTACTTCAGCTTTGTCAAAGGTATGGTCGATTCGGAGGATCTGTCGCTGAACATCTCCCGGGAGATGCTGCAGCATGACCGCCAATTGAAACTGATCGCGAAGAACATTCAGAGCAAGATCAAGAGCCAGCTTCAGACTCTGCTGAAGGACGAGCGCGAGAAGTATGAGAAATTCTACAAATCCTTTGGCCGTCAATTGAAGTTTGGTGTATATAACGACTATGGCATGCACAAGGAAGTGCTGCAGGACCTGCTGCTGTTCTACTCTTCCAAAGAGAAGAAGCTGGTTACGCTGGATGAGTACATCTCCCGGATGCCGGAAGAGCAGAAGTATATCTACTATGCGGCAGGTGAATCTGTAGAGCGGATCGAGAAGCTGCCGCAGATCGAAGTGGTTACAGACAAAGGCTACGAGGTTCTGTATCTGACCGATGATATCGACGAGTTCGCTGTCAAGATGATCCAGTCTTATAAGGAGAAGGAGTTCAAGTCCGTATCCAGCGGAGACCTGGGGCTCGAGTCGGACAATGACAAGGAGCAATCCGATTCGGAGGAGAATGCGAACAAGGAGCTGTTCGAGGCGATGCAGGGCGTGCTCGCTGGCAAGGTCTCCAAGGTGAAAGCCTCCAAGCGGCTGAAATCCCATCCGGTCTGCCTGTCCACGGAGGGTGAGCTTACGATTGAGATGGAGAAGATTCTGAAATCGATGCCGAACGGCCAGGATGTGCAGGCGGATAAAGTGCTGGAGATCAATGTGAATCATGAAGTCTTCAAGTCGCTGAAAGATGCGAAGGATGCCAGCAACCAGGAGAAGCTGGAGCTGTACACTAATCTGCTGTACAACCAGGCCCTGCTTATTGAAGGCCTGCCGGTTAGTGATCCGGTGGAGTTCACCAACAATATCTGTAAGATTATGGTTTGAAAATAAACCTGACAACCTGAATCCAACCCGCTGCTGGAGTTATCCGGCGGCGGGTTGTTTGTGCTGAGGAATTTCTGTCGTGAGAGGGAGAAGGGACTGCTCCGTAGTCAACTTCCCCGGACTGAAGGTTTTTTTGGTGGAATATGATCACTCCACTGAGGGGGCCAGTTACCCATCACAGCTTGTTCATCGGGAGATGTGTTGTTTGAATAAACACAGGCAGGGTAAAAGATACTCGGACAAACAAACAACCACGCACCCGAAGGAGGAAGTTACTATATGTTTTTTCATGTCAAAGAACTTCAATTTCGTGCAAAACCTGAAAGACCCGATCCTGCATACGCAAGAAAGCTTCAGGAAGTGTTAGGTGGACAGTTTGGCGAAATGTCTGTAATGATGCAGTATCTGTTCCAGGGCTTCAACTGCCGGGCGGAACGCAAGTACCGCGACATGCTGCTTGATATCGGAACCGAGGAGATCGGTCACGTTGAAATGCTGTGTACGATGATCTCCCAGCTGCTTGATGGTGCGCCTGCTGACCAGGTGGACGAGATGGCGAAGGACCCGCTGATCGCGGCAGCGCTGGGCGGCATGAATCCCCAGCATACGATTGTATCCGGCTTGGGCGCAGCGCCAACGGACAGCAACGGGTTCCCATGGAACAGCCGTTATATTGTATCCAGCGGCAACCTGCTGGCGGATTTCCGGGCGAATCTGAATGCCGAATCCCAAGGCCTGCTGCAGGTTGTAAGATTGTACGAGCAGACGACAGACCCTGGTGTAAGGGACATGCTGTCCTTCATGATTGCGCGTGATATTATGCACCAGAATCAGTGGCTGGCGGCGATTGAAGAGATTGAGCAATTGGACGGGCCGATCGCTCCGGCATCCTTCCCGCGTGATCTCGTGGTTGAAGAAGTTACCCGTCAATTCCTCAATTTCTCCGAAGGGGAAGAGAGCCGAGAAGGCCGCTGGGCGAGCGGTCCGATGCCGGACGGTACGGGCAGCTTCGAATATGTGGTGAAACCGCAGGCTCAGGGCGGCGTTCCTGATCTGAAGCCTGCTGCTGACCATCAGCATTCCACACCTGGAACCGGGCCATATGTGGTGAACGCGGGGCTTTCAAAGTAATAGACTGAAAGTATGAGATTCACAGGGGCTGCTTGAGGCAGCCTCTTTATTGTTTATAGGGATGAAGTGCATGGTATATTGGTTGGAGTTACATACAAAATAAGATATGAAAGGAGGCGCTCTTGGCTTTACAAGTCAAGAGGACCCTGAGATGAGCAAGCCAGAACTTACAGTAGCCCTCGTAAGCGGGCCGGATTCGGATATGGACACACAGGCAATTCGATCGGCACTTGAGTATTTTGGAGCAAGAGTAATTACATACTGGATCGGCAGACCTCAAGATCTTATTGAGGTGTTGTCCGGCAAAGATATCTATCCGGGAACGGAGATGATAGTACTAAATTTTCACGGGGATGAGGGCAAATTGCTTATGCCTGAGCTTGGGGAGGAAGTCTACGAAAAGGATGAACCGCGGGGCGATTTCGGCCCGGATGAGATCCGGCGCTTCGCCAACATACAAGGATGGACCATTCTCGCGAACGGTTGTTCCTTGGGTGACTCCGCGCTGGCGGAAGCCTTCCTTGAGAAGGGCTGCCAAACCTACATTGGCCCGGACGATTACCCTTACGGCAACGCGGCCTTAATGTTTGCGATCCGGCTGTTCTACGAGATGATTCAGCATAAGCGGAGTGTACAAGAGGCGTATAGTATTGCCAAAGAAATGGATGAGGAAATGGCCATGTATCGGATCTACCAGCGTTCTTGATATCAATAGATTTTGCTGGCAAAGCCTTTCCCTGTATGGGAAGGGCTCTTTCTCTTGAAGATCAGTCTGAAGATGGGCGGGGCTGTGGCCTTACTGAACCTACGATTACATGATCTCTGACCACTGACCAGTTTAAGAACCGCTTGATGCTCAAACTGGTGCCTGAGTTCCCCGGAGGTTTGAACCAGCGGCTCAATCCGGTTGTTCCGGTACAGCTCAGCGCACCAAGAAAATTATCGAATCATGTCGAAAATTGTATTTTATTTCGATTTTAGCGTGTATAATGCTAGAGCAGTATCATACATAACCTGAGAGGGATGGGAAATCAACAATGTACCGAAGGTTCAAAAATTTAAATGCACTTCTTATTCTGGCCTTAGTGGTCTCGGCTTTTTCATTTGATATTCAGTATGCGGGCGCGGCATCTATAGTTCCATGGAAAAGCGCCGTTCACGTTGGGGATACGGTGAGCTTCAGCGGGAGAAATTGGATCGTTCTGGATCCGGATGCCGGATATCTCCTTGCTTCTGATCTGGATTCCGGGGGGCCGCGTTCATTTGATTCCAGCAATAAACAACTCTTTGATCCGGAAAATAGCGAGAACCTTGCATACTGGCTCAACAGGGATTTTTTTAACAGCCTATCTGACCGTTTATGGATTCAGAACTATGGCTGGAAAGCGGGCAATGAGCAGGATGAGTCGGGGAGAATTGTAAATGCGAACGTGGGTCTTCTCAGCTATTTCGAATTAAGATACTACCGGCCATATTTGTCCGTACCACCCGACAGGTACTGGTTGATTACTCCTCATAAAAATAATCAATTTTATGTTTGGTTTGCTAATAACAGCCTATCCTCCGCGATCGGGGCTAACAGGTCTTATGGGGTCCGGCCGGCTGTTCATCTGAAATCTGCGCTGTCCGTCTCTTCGGGCTCGGGCACATCCGGTGATCCGTTTGTGATCATCAACCAGATCCCGGAAATCGAATTGTCAGATTCGAACGGGACACACATCCTCTCTTCTGGGAATGGAAACGAGACTTTTACCCTAACAGGAAAAGCCGCAGATAAAGACGCGGGTGACGTAACCGTCAGGGCAACCCTCGGTGGTGTCACCAAGACGGCAACAGTGACCGGGGCGCCTACTGCGCTTCCGGGGGCGGATAATTTCACGTTAACGTGGAACGCTGCGGCTGACCATCTCGCAAATGGGACATTTAACAATCTATCCGTTACGGTTGATGATGGAAACGGCGGAACCAGCTCCGCTTCTTATGGAGGAACTCTTACAGTTGATACGATAGGACCAAATGAGCCAGCGTTCCAGTTCAGTTCGCCTGCTGGTTACAGTTCTGGAGCCGCAACCAAGGAGGATGTTGTCTTTACCATTCAGGATGGGGCTGATACGGGAACCGGACCATTCAAGTCGCAGTACCGGACACGGTTGAACGCTGGCGGCTGGAGTGACTGGGCCGATTATAGTGCCGCAATTCCTGTTTCACAGGAAGGCAGGACGGATGTTGAGGCTGTGACGTATGACAAGGCAGGAAATGTGTCTACGGCAGCTCCAGCTCAGGTGCTGATTGACCGGACTTCACCGTCGGCACCGGGTATTAACTTTACTTCGCCGGCGGATTATTCATCCGGCAAAGTATCCTATCAGAACGTAACGTTCACCATTTCAGATGGTACGGATACGGGCTCAGGAATACTGAAGTCGCAGTACCGGATTAGTGGTGACCACGGTGCTACTTGGAGCTCTTGGACAGACTACTTGACCCCTGTATTCATCACACAGGCTGGAGCTACGGAAGTGGAAGCCAGAACCGTTGATAAGGCGGGGAATGAGTCGGACTCTGCAGCGGCTCAGGCTCGGATTGTTAAGGAGGCTCCTTCAGCTTCGAACGTTGAAGTGACGGGCACACCTGTGGAGGGTCAGGCGCTGACCGGCAGTTACAGCTATGGCGATATGAATGGGGATGCGGAGAGCGGAACTACTTACCAGTGGTACCGTTCAGATGATGCGGCGCTCAAGGTGAAGCATATGCCGATCGCCGGTGCGGTGAGCCAGGCTTACGTTCTGCAAGCCGGTGATATCGGCAAATACATCTCGTTTGAAGTAACCCCGCGCAGTGCGGAAGAGCCGATGGTGGGCACACCTGTAGAGAGTGCTGCCACGGCCAAGATTGGCGCGGCACCGGCAGCACCGGCCGCCTCGGATGTCTTGGTGGCAGGGAGCCCGGTACAGGGTCAGACCTTGACCGGAAGTTATGCCTACGCTGATGTGAACGGGGACACCGAGAGCGGCAGCACGTTCCAGTGGTATCGCTCGGACGATCCGGCCTTGACGTTGAACCATACCGCGATTCCTGGTGCGGCAGGCCGTATTTATGTCCTGCAAGCGGAAGATGTCGGCAAATATATCTCGTTCCAGGTCACGCCGCATACGGAGACGGCGCCAGCTACAGGCGAAGCGGTTGAAAGTGCGGCTACTGCCAAGATTGAAGCGACGCCAGTGGTTCAGCCCCCTAGTCAAGATCAGAGTGGGTCCTCGGGCTCTTCGGATTCCTCAGGTTCATCAGGTTCATCGGACTCCTCGGGTTCCGTTCTCACACCACCGGCCGCACCTGGCAAAGAGTACATCCCAATTGATGTGCAGATTTCCGGGATCAGCGGAACGCTGGTATCCACCCTCGTGGTAGAACGGACCTTGAATGCGGATGGAACCAAGAAGGACGTTATGAATCTTACCGCGGATCAGGTGAGGCCGGCTGTCAATGGCACATCTGCAGCAGGGATGTCATCGGTTACCGTATTCATTCCGGATACTAAGGATGAAGTCGCGGAGACGAATGTAACGCTGCCCAAGGATGTGGTTAAGCTATTGGATGATGCTCATATCGGTCTGAACATTCTGACCGCCAATGCCGGTCTGCAGATCCCGGCTCAATCCCTGCAGGGCTTCACCCGTGATCTGGTCTTGGACCTTAAACCGGTCAAAGCAGAGGATGCGAAATTGGCTATTCTCGGACGGATCAGCAAGGACCCTGGTGTTACCAAATCTGCTGGAGGCAAGGAGATCAAAGTGGTAGGGCGGCCGATGATGATCGACACCAATCTTCAGGGCCGGGATGTGACCTTGACGCTGCCTTTGCGGGAAAGTGGTCTGAGTCAGGCGCAGTTGGATCACCTGGCGGTATTTATTGAACACAGTGACGGACAAAAAGAGCTCGTAAAAGGCACGCAGGTTCCTTTGGTCAATAATGGAGGCATGGGTTACCAATTCGGTGTGAAGAAGTTCAGCACATTTACGATGATTTATGCGGATGGTCTGACGGTAGCCAACCCGCAGCCTGCTTATATCACAGGTTATACGGATGGGACCTTTAAGCCGGAAGCGCGCATCACGCGCTCGGAGATCGCTGCGATTCTATCCCGGGTAATCACTAGGGACAGCCAGGGGGAAGAGGCAGTCTACCGGGATGTGAAGCCAGGAAGCTGGGCTTATACCGCGATCTCTAAAGTCACCACTATGGGACTGATGCACGGATATACGGACGGAACCTTCGGCCCCGAACGCCCGTTGACCCGCGCCGAGATGGCGAAGATCGTATCGGCCCTGCTTACTGGCGGGACAGGAAGCGGTCATGGATTCTCGGATACGGCAGGCAACTGGGCGGAAGCGGAGATTCGCAAGGTACAGGGCGCTGGTATCATTAACGGATACAAGGATGGAACGTTCCGGCCTAACTCACCGCTCACACGGGCGGAGGCTGTCGTAATCATGAACAAGGTACTGCACCGGAGTCCAGTGAACGGACCGGCTGCTTCCCACTGGAAGGACGTTCCGGACAGCTACTGGGCGCTCCATGACATTGCAGCCGCCGCAGGCAGCTCCCTGTAAAGTGATGAATCAGACAAATACCAAACCGTAATAAATACACCGGCGCTCTTCATTTTAGAAGGGCGCCGGTTTGCTATGTGGCCTGCATTTATAAGGGCAAGGCACTATTTTCACATTAAAGCATTACCGCGATGTGCTTTACGGTAATTTGACACAGCAGGTAAACTATATAAATGTGCCCGTATCCATAAGATTTGCTTACGGGTTGTTTGTAGCGTTTAACCGATTTTGCAGCAAAGGAGTTGATTTTGTGGCGTCATCCATCTCTATTCCCCGTCTCGTGTCGTCCAAATACCGGCTGGTGATTCTGCTGCTTGTCGTGATTGTATCGGGTGCAAGCCAGGGGCTGCTTCTGCCGCTGCTTTCCATCCTGCTGGAACGTCACGGCGTGTCATCGGATCTCAACGGCATGAATGCGGCCGCTTTATATATCGGAATTTTCTGTACGATGTTTTTTGTGGAGAAGCCGGTGGTCCGGTTCGGTTATAAAAAAGTAATTGTAACAGGGCTTATTCTGGTGACCGGCTGCTCTCTGCTGTTCCCGGTAAATTCTTCGCTGTACCTGTGGTTTGTGCTGAGGCTGCTCGTCGGCGTGGGGGACAGCTCGCTGCACTTCGCCACCCAGCAGTGGATTCTCAGCAGCAGTCCAGCGGATAAGCGGGGACGCTTCTTCTCCCTGTACGGGATGGCCTACGGGATTGGCTTTAGCATCGGGCCGTTGGGCATTAATCTGCTTCCCTTCGGGGAAGCGGCACCGTTCTTGATCTCGGGGGGATTATACGCGGTCATTCTCCTGCTGATGCTTCGGATTCCGAATGAAATGCCGGAGCAAGCCAGCCCGGGCGAGAATGCGGAGAACCGCTTCGTCCGCTCCTACAAGCTGGCATGGTTCGCGCTGATCCCGCCGCTGCTGTATGGTGTCATGGAGGCTTCGATGAACAGCAGCTTCCCGCTTTACGGGCTCCGAATTGCGCTCGGCAAGGAATGGATCTCCCTGCTGCTGCTGACCTTTGGGCTGGGCAGCATTATCCTGCAGCTTCCTCTAGGGGTCTGGAGTGACCGGATTGGCCGGAAAAAGGTGCTGATGATCTGCGGATTCACGGGAGCCGCTTTGTTCCTGCTTATCCCGGCAGCAGGAGCCTTTATTCCGCTGCTGTTCCTTTTGTTCGCCTTGGCGGGCGGTGTGGTAGGCTCGTTCTACTCGCTAGGCATGTCTTACGCCGCCGACATTGTACCGAAGACCATTCTGCCTGCGGCGGGAGTTATTGCTTCGGTTCACTACAGCGTCGGAAGTGTGCTTGGCCCCGTATTTGGCGGATATGGAATTCAGTATGTGTCGATTCACAGCTTGTTTTATTTCCTGGGTGCGGTATTCCTGGTGTTCGCGCTGATTGGTTTTGGGTTCACGCGGGAACCGAAGGAAGATGTGGGAACCTGACAAGTCGGCCTGCAAATTGGCGGGTTGGGTGCAAGTACAAAATATTGGCGGGCTTGGTGCAAGTGCAAAATAATAGAAGGGGGCGGCCTATGACTGGCAGCCCCCTTTTGCTGATACGCCCGGGCCATCGCTATTCCCTCCGTTTCTCGGTTCATATTAATAAGGCCAAATAGGGTCAGAGGTGTGACACTATCAATTCGACTATTTCTGTATGCTGCTCCCGAGCAGGAATCTACCTTCACATCCCGAACTAATTACAAGCCGAGTGAATCTATATTCAGGGCGAAGAAACATACATAGAGTCAGAAGGGATATGGAGCATCATGAGAAAAGCTGTATTGTTGTTTGTTATTGCAGCAGTCATTTTAACAGCCTGTAGATCAGGTCAAAAGCAGGGAGTAGGAACGGACAGCAGGTCACAAGAAAGTGTCCATATGACAGTACCTCGAAGCACAACTGGAAATGATCTATCAGAAGGAGAAGCAGAAGCAAAACCAGACCAAAAGGCACCTCAAATTAAGAAGCCGAGAGCTTCAGATATACTCCAAATTCGAAGAAAAGCAGAAAAACTCCGCAATGATATATTTGTGTCCAGCTCCGCATGGGACTGTAACAAGAATAATGAACCGAAAATCGCTGTCCCTTCAGCTGATAATGGTCAATTCGATATTATGTTTATGTGCACACCTTATGACACCAAGGAGAAGATATTGAACTATCTATCGAAGGCTGTAACGAAGCGGTATGCGGAGACTATGATTCGTGACCATGTCGAGAGCGGATTAATGGCCGAAGTGAATGGAAAGATGGGAGTAGCTCCATTCGAAGGGGTGGATACCCTGAATTGGGATAAATCAAAAGTGGTTGAACTTCACACTGAGGACAATCAGGCCGAAGCGGTTATTCAGGTCTGGGACGAAGCAGACCAAGTGTACGATAGATATAGAGCCATCTATCTTTACGAAGATGGCTGGAAAGAGAATTCTCTCGAATCTGCCAGTTCATAGGGTATCCTATGGTTGTAGCTAAGGGAGTAACGATACAAGCTGGAAATAAACATAGCAAGGAGATGTATATGAGCGTATGAGCATGCCGGAGACGCATTCGCTTCCAACGGAGTCCCGAAACAAAAAAGGTCTTGAAACAGAAACGGCCCGATTGGCTCGTCTGATCGATACCTACACCCCCCATGACGGAATTTTTCGACAGCGCATTCCCGACTTGACGCTTGTGCGCTCCTCTACAACAAGCACCGACTCAAGAACGTTCTACACGCCCTCATTCGGCATTGTGGCACAGGGGGCGATCTCCTTCACAGTCGGGCAGGAAGTCTACGTATTCGCCAAGCCACGCATCTTCATGCTCCCCGTTGCCCTTCCCCTCACGTTACGGATTCTGCAAGGCAGTCCTTCCGAGCCTTTTCTCAAGGCAGGATTGAATCTCGATCCGAAGCGAATCGGCGAGCTGGCCCTGAAGATGTTTCCTCGGGGGCTGCCGCCCATTCGGCAGCGCAGCGCAGGTTATGGGTTTGAAGCCGATCTGGACTTCGTAAGTGCAATGATCAGATTGATAAATTCTCTAGGGAATCCCGACGATGCCGAGTGGCTCGCGCCGCTTGCGATGGAGGAGCTGTTGATCCGGCTGCTGCGCAGCCCAATTGGGGTTTACGTTGCGGAGGTGGGCTTCGCCGACTCGGGGGTGCAGCGCGTGTCCAGGGCCATCGAATGGCTGCGCTGCAACTTCGCGGAAGCCATAAAGGTCGAAGATCTGGCCGGACTGGTCCATATGAGCGTATCGAGGTTCCGCGAGCATTTCAAAGCCGTTACGGCGATGAGCCCGCTGCAGTACCAAAAGACGCTGCGCCTTCAGGAAGCGAGACGTTTGATGGCGGTGAGCCACCTGGATGCGGCGGCCGCCTGTCAGCTGGTCGGGTACGCGAGCGCTTCCCAATTCAGCCGGGACTACAGCCGCTTCTTCGGCAGCCCGCCCGGCCGAGACATCGCCCGCCTGCTTCAACAGAAACCGTTCGAGGAATGACTCGAATCGGCTAATCACTCGCTCTTCCCCCGCAGCCGCAGGCCGGGGGTATTTCTTATTCCGGCGAAACAGGCAAGAAGTCGGGCGAAACAGGCAACTTGTCTGACGGCGGGGACCCTATAATGGGGGTATTCACATGAAGGAGGAATTGAAGATGCGAGTTTTTGTTACAGGTGCAACAGGTTTCATTGGAAAGGCGGTGGTACGCGAGCTGCTTGATGCCGGACATCAGGTGCTCGGCCTCGCCCGCTCCGACCAATCTGCCGCCGCATTGACGGCAGCCGGAGCTGAAGTCCATCGCGGCGCGCTCGACGATCTCGACAGCCTGCGTGAAGGCGCAGCTGCTGCGGACGGTGTGATTCATCTGGCCTTCGTCCATGATTTCTCAGACTATGCCGGCGGGATCGCGACAGATTTGCAAGCCGTTAAGGCCATAGGTGCCGAGCTCGAGGGGACCGACAAGCCGTTCGTGATCACCTCTGGAACTGCGGCGCTCTCCTTCGCGCTCCCGTCCGGTCAGGTCGGGACGGAGCAGGATACGGTCACCGATAACGAACCTCGGGGCGCCGCAGAGAACGTGGCGCTTGCATTGGCTGGACGCGGCGTACGGTCCTCGATCGTTCGCCTCTCCGCCTGCGTGCACAACGAGGCGTTGGCCGGGTTCGCCACGTTCCTCATTGGCCTCGCCCGCGAGAAGGGCGTTTCTGCCTACGTCGGAGACGTTTCGATTCATTGGCCGGCCGTCCACCGCCTCGATGCGGCGCGGCTGTTCCGCTTAGCGCTGGAGTCCGCCCCGGCGGGATCGATCCTCCATGGGGTAGGCGAGGAGGGGGTGCCGCTACGCGACATCGCGGAGGTCATAGGCCGCCGCTTGAACGTGCCGGCGGTCAGTATTTCCCGCGAGGAGGCAGACGCCCACTTCGGTTTCCTCGGCCCCTTCATAACGACCGACAACAGGTCCTCCAACGCATTGACTCGGGAACGTGTAGGCTGGGAGCCCACACATCTTGGACTCATCGCGGATCTGGAGCAAGGTCAGCACTTCAGCCAGTAAACGGAGCTTTAGAGCGGGGAAGAATCGCCAGCTAACCCAATTACCATGAATCATTAAAAAAGCAGCACGCTGTGAAGTTCCCCTCGTTAAGTAGACAGATATAATAAGAGCACTAAATAACCTTAGTTCGGTACTCCACCGAACTAAGGTTATTTCTTTCCGAAATCTTCCTTCCATAACCCATTTCTCACGTGGACGTGTCGCTTGGAACTCGCGGTTCAGCAAGTTTTCTGAGATGATGTATGCCTTCTCTTAGAGCCAAAATAAGGCTTGGCAGCGTGCAGCCCCGTTTTAGCTATCAGAAGAAGAACTGCCTGCGTCTTGTGTATCTTCTTTCTGTGATATTTTCATCGGTTTAATAAAGAATGACAATGCTAAAGCAAAGAATGCTAAAACGGTGGAGAATGTAAAGGCAACTGAGACCCCATGAATCATTGGATTGGGAAGTTGTTGCTGAACCGCAGCCGTTGTATTGTTCGTCATAACCGTAACCAGCAAGGCTGCTCCAACGGAAGCAGCCACTTGCGTCAACGTGTTACTCATTGCGGTTCCATGTGGAATCAAATGGTCAGGTAGTTGGTTTAATCCGGCTGTCATGACTGGCATCATCATAAGAGAAATTCCAAACATTCGTATGGCGTAAATCACCATCATATAGATGTATGGCGTTGAAGCGGTCATGTTACTGAACAAGAACGTCGTACCTACTAAGATAACCGAACCCATAAGAGCCAATGGTCGTGCTCCTATCTTATCAAAGATTCTCCCGGTAATCGGCGACATAACCCCCATCACAATCGCACCAGGTAACAGCAGCAGACCCGATTCCAGAGGTGTAAAGCCTCTTGCTGTTTGTACATAAAGCGGAAGAAAAAGCTCTACGCCGATCATCGTCACCATAACGACCATACCGATGAATAAGGTCAATAAGAAGGTCCAGTTTTTTAACACCCTGAACTCAAGCATCGGTTTTTCAACAGCCAGTTGCCGCCAAACAAACAAGCCAATTGCGACCGTACCGATAATCAAAGCAATGACCACTTCTGAACTGTTCCAGGTATGATTACCTGCGCTGCTGAAGCCGTACAACAATCCTCCAAATCCAAGGGATGACAAAATAATGGACATGATATCAATTTTCGGATGGGTCACTTTCGTAACATTTTCAAGCATAAACGAAGCAAAAATGATGATAAGTACAGCAATTGGGAGAATCATATAAAAGAGTGCCCGCCATGAAAAGTTGCCAACAACCCAACCGGAAAGTGTTGGTCCAATTGCAGGAGCAAAAGCCATCACCAGCCCCACCATACCCATTGCTGATCCACGTTGCTTAACTGGAAAAATCATTAAAAAGATCGTTTGCATTAACGGGAGCATGAGCCCGTCACTTACCGCCTGTAGAATTCTGCCGAATATTAAAACAGGAAAGTTTGGTGCAACAGCAGCCAGCAATGTCCCCAACGCAAACAGGCACATGGCCGTAATAAATAGTCTTCTTGTCGAAAATTTTTCTATTAGAAAAGCTGAAACCGGAATCAACACCCCGGTGACAAGCATAAACCCGGTCGTTAACCACTGAGCTGTATTAGCGGAAATGGATAGATCCTTCATGATTTGTGGCAGAGCAGTATTGAGTAACGTCTGATTTAACATGGTAACAAATGCACCTGCAAGCATAACGATCACAAGTACATTCCGCTTAAACGTTGGAAGAGACTGTTCTTTCTCCATGTTGGTTTCCTCCTATGATCTTCTTGTATTGTTCAGGGTGCCAAGTAAATAAGCATTCAAAATGAATAAATATCAACAAACTTCTTTCTATACTTACTTCGCAAATAATAAACCCCTCTCTTTTTTATACATTTAGTATAAAAATATACTTTAAGTTCACTGGGTCTATATTATACTTGAATGTGAAAAAAATCAATCACTAAATATACTTAGGGTATATATTTGAACAGAGAGTATGTGGTGTATAATGTTAACAGAAAGGATGATAATGGTGCAGGTGAAAAAATCCGATATATTAATTACGGCTCTTCGTCTTTTTATTGAACAAGGTTATCATGCCACATCAATCCAGGACATTCTTGACCAGACGAATATTTCAAGAGGAACTTTTTATAAACATTTTCAAACCAAAGGAGAACTATTTAGGGATGTACTTGTCTATTCCGAAGAAAAAATGTATGTGGATCGTGATCAACTTTTAATCGGACAGGATGAAACGAACAAAGATATCTTTATTCGTCAGTTAGAAGTTATGATGAACTATCGCATAGAAAAAAAAGTCGATGCATTGCTCATGGATGCTTTAGTTTCCAATGATAATGAAATTATTGCTTTCTTAAAACAGATTAGGCAACAATGGGCCTATTGGTTCTTCACAAGGATGAAGCAGATTTATCCGGAATACCTGGATTATATTGCGGATGCTACAATTTTTTTAACGGGGATTCTGCATAATGCCAATGAAATAAATAATGTTCAAATCCAACCCAAACCCATGATTGATATTTGCAATTATTGTTTTAATCTAGTCGATGAAGTACTTCCATTACTCCAACATAAGCGTATACGGCTTTTTAATATTGAAGATTTTGAACAGTCTTTACTTAGCATAGGACAAGTGGATTTCCCTTATAATGACCTCATGTTAAGTACTGGGAATTTAAAAAAATTGATTGAGAAACTTCCTGCGAATAACGATAATAAGCAGCACGCTCTTGATTTGTTACAATTTGTGCAGAATGAAGCAATGTCTGAGAATCCGCGGAAAGCCGTAATCTCAAGTTGCTTGAAATCTTTAATGAATATAAAAAGTATTATGAATACTGACGAATTGGTAATTTATATGAATACATTAAAAAAGCTAGGGTTTTATCCTGCAGACTTGAATCCGTGATGAGATTGAGGCCGATTTTCAAAAATGGGGTCAAAACGAAGCCTGGACGGGGTGGCCAGGCTTTTTTTGTTGTTGCGCACGGAATCGCACTTGTACATAGGGAGGATGAATGTACTTGGGGAGCTACTCGAATTTGAAACCGGCGGATCACTATGTATATCTGCAAATACGAAGGAGCTTTATGAATGCATGAATAAGCTGTTGGAAGTGACAGTCTATTTTCCAAAGCAGAGTAATGAATACTTTATTTTCACCGAACATTACGCGCATGGGCATCATCCCTAGGGTGAACGTCCCTATACGATAGATCCAAATTTTATGGATGAAAAGTAAGTGCTCCCTTACCGATATATCATCTATATAAACTGAACTTTAGAATTAACTGAACTGAGCGGAGAGGCCGAGTGATTCTGAAGAAGCGGAGCGTCCGCCTTTGTCACCGAAATGCCCCTACTTTGATATCTAATTCAAGCATTTCGGAGACAACAGCGGTCGTAAGAACACTCGGCATCGCAGCGCCCCTTAAGGGTAACCTTCATAAGTTCACTTTATCTAGAGACTTATTAGCAGCAGGGAGTGGACAGCAGCGTGAAAATACTAGATAAATTGCTTCATAATAAGGGTGTTTTGATTCTAATTATTCTCATTATTATGGGATCATCCGTAGATATCCTGTTTGACCCGATCAACAAGACGATAGATATTGTTCTGCCTACGTCTGTGCTGGCCGTTACGATTTATGTGATTTTCTCTATCTGGAGGGAGATGGGCCGGACCAAGAAAGAGCTGACGGTGAATAGTCAGAAGCTCTCAGACATTTTTGAAACCCTGGACGTGGCCATCTGGTCCCACGATTTGGAAACAGATACCTTGCTGATTACTCCAGGAATCGAGCGTCTGTACGGGTACCCGCTAGAAGCTTTTTACCAAGATAAAGATCATTGGAAAAAGGTAATTGTACTCGAGGATATGCCGATCATATCGGATCGGGTTCAGCGGATTGCTAATGGAGAGACCGTGACGAGCATATATCGGATTGTGCGGCCGGATGGGGAAGTTCGCTGGATTCAGGACCGCGGAATTCCGAAGATGGGACCGAGAGGAAATATGGTAAGCTTCTCAAGCGTTATTTTCGATATCACGGACCGGAAAGAAAGTGAAGACCGCTATCAGAGTTTGGTTGAAATGTCACCGAATCTTATTGCCGTGATCAGCCGCGGGCGAATTGATTATATTAACAAAGCCGGCTGCAGCCTGGTTGGGGAGAACTGCCCTTCGGAATTGACCGGCCAGCCAATTGAGAAGATCTTCCCGGCAAAGGTTCTGGAGGAGATTAGAACGATTGAACAGAAGAGAGTGCACAATTATGAAAGCCTCAAAACGGTAGAGTTCGAGGTTAACCGGATGGATGGGAAAAGCATTCATGTGGAAATGTCGGCTAGACCGATCCATTTTGAGGGCAGGTTTGCAGTTCAGGTTATGGGAAGTGATATTACCCTGCGTAAAGAGTCGGAGAAGATGGTTGAATTCATGGCTTATTACGATGCTTTAACAGAGCTTCCCAACCGGTATAAACTCAGGGAGCATCTGAATACGATTCTGGGTCAGGCACAGAACCGGATGGTGGCTGTTCTGTTTCTTGACCTGGACCGGTTCAAGATCATTAACGACACGAAGGGGCATATGGTCGGTGATTTGCTGCTGCAGAAGGTAGCCAAGCGGCTCGAGCACGCGGTCCAAGGAGACGGAATGGTCTCCAGGCAGGGTGGCGATGAGTTCATTATTTTGCTGGAGGATACGGACAAGAGTAAAGCAAGCGGGGTTGCCAAGCGGCTGCTGGATGCTTTGGCGAGTCCGATCATCGTGGATCATGAGGAATACTTTGTTACCGCAAGTATAGGGATCAGCATATATCCTACTGATGGTGTGGATGAGGAGACCCTGATCAAACATGCGGATACCGCCATGTACCTTGCCAAGGAGCGCGGCAAGAACAACTATCAGTTCTATTCATCCGATTTAATCGGCTTGTCGAGCCGCAAGATGGAGCTGGAGAATGCACTCCGCCGGGCGCTGGAGCAGGATGAAATGATCATTCACTACCAGCCTCAAGTGGAACTGGCTACAGGGCAGCCGATTGGGATGGAGGCCCTGCTACGGTGGAAGCACCCCCGGTACGGTATCATCTCGCCGCTGGAGTTCATCCCGCTGGCTGAGGAGACCGGACTTATTGTGCCCTTAGGTCAATGGGTGATGCGTACAGCAGTCCTTCAGAACAAGGCGTGGCAGGATGCGGGCCTTCTACCGCTGCCGGTGGCTGTCAATATATCGGTCAGACAGATGGAGAATGAGCACTTTGTCGATTCGGTATGTGATGTGCTGACCGAGACAGGCCTGAATCCAAAATATCTGGAGCTTGAGATTACGGAGAGCATTGTGCAGAATATAGAGAAATCGACCCTTATTCTGAGATTATTAAGAGTTCTCGGAGTTCGGCTCTCGATCGACGATTTCGGAATGGGTTATTCCTCGCTCAGTGTGCTGAAGCATCTGCCGATTGACCGTATCAAGATCGATAAGTCTTTTGTGGACGATATTATTTACCACTCTAATCAAGGCGCCATTGTTAAAACGATTATTGATATGGGGATTAATCTTCACTTTACGGTGATTGCCGAGGGGATTGAGAAGCAGGAGCAGGAGAACTTCCTGATCCGAAATGGCTGCAGAATCGGTCAGGGGTACTATTATAGCCCACCTTTGTCGGTGGAATACATGGAGGAATTTCTCCGGAAAAACACTCCATAACCAGCTCTCCGCTTAGGATTATGTTATTGAAATTTCAGAAGGCTCCTTGTATGATGGGAAGCATACACCTTATGTTATTTGAATATGACTTAGATTGAGCTATCAATTTAAGGGCCATGTTTGTTTCTTGAGACAACAACCCCGCATTATTATTGCGGGGTTGTTTTTATTTTATCTATCAAGGAGGAAGACGAGTATGAAGAACAAGGACACAGGATTAATTTTGACCAGGGAAGATTTAATTAAGCAGTTCAGAGCCTGCGGAGTGAGCCGAGGACAGGTGATATTTGTACATACATCGCTCAGCAGTCTAGGGTTCGTTGTTGGCGGAGCGGAGACGCTAATCCGGGCGCTGCTGGACATTGTCGGGGAGGAAGGGACACTCATGATGCCGTCCCAGACGTGGAAAAATCTCGATCCGTCCACAGGTGTGCACGGAGATGTGCCTAAGGATTGGTGGCCGGTTATTCGCGAGCATTGGCCGGCCTATGACAAGGAAATCACACCGGCCATCGGCATGGGCGTGGTTGCCGAAATATTCAGAAAGTGGCCTGGGGCAAGAAGAAGCTCACATCCGGCCAGATCAGTGGCCGCTGTAGGCAGGCATGCGGATTACCTTACAGAGGAGCACGATTTAAGTAATATTTTTGGAGAAAACTCCCCCGTGGATAAGTTGTACGAACTGGACGGGTTCGTGCTGTTGATCGGAGTTGGTTATGACAAGAACACTTCCCTGCACCTGGCAGAGACCCGGGCCGAATTTCCCTCCAAAACATTCACGGAGGAGGGCAGTGCTGTAATGATTGACGGAGTAAGGCAGTGGGTTACCTACAGCACCCAGGTTGTAGACGATGCTGACTTCCTTACGATCGGGCAGGAGTATGAACGTGAGCATCATATTCCAGTACATCGTGTCGGGAATGCGGAGGTGCGGCTGCTCAGACAAAGACCGCTGATCGACTGGACGGTGGAATGGATGCAAAAGAATCGGACATGAATGTATGGTGGGGGCGTAATTCGGGTGATCCTGAAGTTGAAGTATCCAGAGGCCCATAAATCGTTATATAATAGATACTTACAGAACACGTGAACAAAGGAGATTGATCCGTTTGAATAACGAAGAACGTTACGAAGAACTACCCGAGAATTATAATGAGCTGAAGAAGGCGGCTAACCGCACCTCGGACTGGAGAGCCAGGCTCGAAGCTGTGGAGGAACTGGGAAAATACCCGCAGGCCATCGCTGTCCTGAGAGGAGTTCTGAAGAACGATCCTGTGCTTCGGGTACAGGAAGCGGCTCAGCGCCAGCTTCAGGCGCATGGGGAGCAGGTGTCAATCCCTAAGCGTGAAGCGGGAGACCTGATCCCGGGCATCACGAAGCTCCTGGTGCGGATCAAGAAGAGCTTGCCGAAGGATCACACTTATGAGGAGTTCAGGGAGAAGCTCAAGAAGATGCGTATCGACGTATATGACGTATACGAGGGTAATCTGGGCGACAGCTTTGACAAGTGGCTGGAGGAGAAGTGGGCTTCTCTTCGGACAAGCCGTAGTCAGGAGCAATAGGATAACAGTGGACATCTCCAGCATATTGCGATTGCAGCGATACTGGAGATGTTTTTGCAGATAGGGGAGGATTCATTCATGGGATTATTCGATAAATTACGCAGGAATAAGAATAACGGGGCAGCAGAAGAACGAGAGCAGAAATCGTTCGGACCTATTGTCGGATTTGTGCTGCTGGACAGCTTGGACTACAGCTTTGATGCCTTTAACCGCCACCTAAAGGAGGAATGGAACCTTGACCCTGGAACACCAGCCAGCCCGGAGAGCCTGGTGTTCGAGGTGGATGGCATGAAGGTGGTCTGCGGTTATATGCCGGCAGCGATTCCGAACCGTGAGGTTGAGGAGAACTGCAAATACAACTTTCTCTGGCGGGAAGCGGAGCAGGTCGTCTCCCGGCATAAGGCCCATATCATTGTGTCGGTGCTCGGGTATGATGATCCTGTTGAGGGACACAAGCTGTTTACTAAGGTGGCGAGCGCACTTCTGCAGACGGAGCAAGCCATAGCGTTCTATTCGGCTCCTATGGTCATGGAAGCTTCGCAGTATGTGGACTTGGCCCATGCGTTGAAGGACGGTGAACTCCCTGTCGTCCTATGGGTATTCATCGGGATGTACCAGGGTGAGAACGGCGTTGGGGCTTATACAGCCGGACTTCAGAGCTTTGGCAAGGACGAGCTTGAGGTAGTAAATTCCGCGCAAAGTCTCGGTGATGTATTCGAGTTCATGTCGATTATAGCCAGCTTTGTAATCGAGAATGATGTAACCTTGAAGGACGGGGAGACGATCGGATTCTCTGCAGAACAAAAGCTGCCTCTGACGCGATCTGCAGGAGTTGTAGCCCAGGGGGAGAGTATCAAGATCGGTTACTGACCGTAAATAGCAGGAATGAAGCAAGCAAGCAAGCAAGCACCAGTCACTTACGACAGGTGCTTTTTTATTTTCGAAAACGATTAAAATATTTAATATCCGGATTGACGAGAAAGCGTTTTCATAATAAGATGTATTCAGTTTACCGGTCTGTCGCGGTAAATCAACTCATTTTAAGAAGGATAGGGGGTAGTTTACTGTCATTTGTGCAAACGTTTGCTCCAATTTTGATGAAATCTGCTTGTATTTTACTAAACAGAGGAGGTCTTAAATGAAGCTCATGATTGGAAAAAAACAGCTACGAATCTGGTCCATGTTTACTGCTGTGGTTATGGTGGTGCAGTTGGTTGCAGGTTCTTTAAGTCCCGTATTCGCAGATCAGGCAGCACCCGGGGCAACGGGTTCAACCTACTCGGACGCGGGAAAAATATATTTCAAGCTTCCCAAGTCAGCAGTGAACGTGGAGGCTAAAGGCAGCTGGAATGCAGGGGTAGACCCTGCCGCACAGTTAAAGGATGACAACGGCGATGGGACTTTTACTGCCGATATAACCGGTCTTACTCCGGATACGGATTACACCTACAGGGTACAAGTCAACGGAATTCCTGCCGGGGAAGAACAGAACGTCAAGGCGGATTCAGGTGGGAACCTTAAGCTTGCCTATAAGCCTGCATTCTCTGTATCGGGGACCTTTGATAACCCTGAATTTAGTGTGAAGCACGAGATGAAGGCTGAAGGGGACCAATACACGTTCACATCAGCTGAGCTTCCTGAAGGGACTTATAAGTATAGATATACTGCTGCAGAGGGAGCCCAAGACATCAATTTCAAGGACCCGACCTGTGCTGAAGATGATGGTGATTACAGTACAATCTCCGTGGCGGGTACGATTGCACCC
>NZ_LT575476.1:952242-1716305 GCF_900086655.1 Paenibacillus tuaregi
ACCCGCCGCTCCAGCAGCTTCAGAAGCTCCAGCGGCCAAAGGGGAACTGCAGCCGGATGTTCTTGTGGATCAGCCGGGGGCGAAATCCAAGTGGGTGGTCGCGGGCAGTTTCCAAGGGTGGAATAATACCTCAAGCGCAACACAGCTTAAACATCTGGTTGGCGACTTTTATGAGTATTCCACGGTGCTGGAAGCAGGGCATTACGAATTTAAAATTGTTAAAAGCGGTACTTGGAAAGGTTTCGCCAACGATAATGACAGCAACTTTTCATTTGATTTGGCGGAAGCAGCCAAAATTAACTTCTATGTGAATGAAGCCCTGAATCAGGCTCGCATTAATATTCCGGGTGTGCAAGGAATTCAGCAGTACACACCAAAATATACTGAGGCGAATTGGCCACGGTTGACAGGGGATATACAGAAGCTGTTCCAGGAGAAGGAATGGAGTCCGGAAGAGGCTAGGCAGATGTTCGTGGATACGCATTTTGACGGCTCTGTGTTCGAACTTCAGCGCACCCTACCCGTTGGCCGGTACGAAATGAAGGTGGTTCTAGGGAACACGTGGGAGAATACTCCCTCATACGGGAACTCAACTGGAGGCAACTTTGTTCTGCAGACCATTGATCCTGCCGATGTTACCTTCTCCATTGATCTCAGCAAGGAAATGAAAGAGCTGACTTCGAATTACTTGCCTTCGGACAGTCAGTGGGACGGCAAGATTGACAAGGGCAAGCTAGCGTTCGATTCCCGCCTGGTCACTTACAAAAAGCCATTTGGCGCGATTAAGGAAGAAAGCGAAGACCTTACCCTGCGCATTGCAGCGGCAGCTGGCGATGTACAGTTAGCCAGGGCGGAACTTACGAACCCGCAGGGCGTTGCTTCAGCCTACGATATGCACACCTCAACCTCTGTAGGAGGGCTGGATTACTGGGAAGTTACCATTCCCAAGTCGGCCTTTAAAGGCATTGGGGTCTGGAATTATAAGTTCATACTTATTGACGGTGCAGCTAAAGTGGAATATGGGGATGATAATGCGCGCGGAGGTACGGGAACCACAGCGGATGAAGGTGTAGTTCCGTACGATTTAACCGTCTATAAGAAGGACTTTACGACACCGGACTGGATGAAGAATGCGGTGGTGTATCAGTTATTCCCGGACCGGTTCTTTGACGGGGACCAGTCGAACAACCGGGCCAAAATTGTAGATGGCTACCGCGGGGGTGAGGCTCTTCCAGGTGAGACCTTAACGACCAAGAACGGTCATAAGCTTCAATTCTTCGACGGTGGGGTTCCCGATGATCCAGCCCCGGAGCAGGTAGCCGGGAAATGGCCGCATGTTCCGGAGAACCCTGACCGGACCAAGCCGGAGAATAAGCCTTATTTTCCGAATGCCACCACGGACGGGATTTGGACAAATGAATTCTATGGCGGGGACATTCAAGGGGTTGGCCAAAAGCTGGATTATTTGAAATCCCTGGGGGTTACTGTAATCTACTTCAATCCGGTGGCTTGGGCAGCTTCCAACCACAAGTATGATGCGACAGATTACAAGCATCTGGATCCGATGTTCGGAGAGCCCGTATACAATACCCCGGGAGACCCTGCGTCAGGACTTGACTATGAGAAGACACGGGTAGCCTCGGACCGGGTATTTACCGAATTCGCGAAGCAGGCCCGAGCCAAAGGCATCAAGCTGATCGTGGACGGCGTATTCAACCATGTCGGCGATGACTCGATCTATTTCGACCGGTATGAGAAATATCCGGAGATTGGGGCCTATGAATATTGGTCCAAGGTCTATGACAGGATGAATGCCGGGAAAACACAAACTGCTGCTGAACAGGAAGTCATCGATTCCTTCACTTCCCAGATCAATCCGGCAACAGGCAAGAATTATGTGTACCCGGATGATTTTGATTTCACCCACTGGTTCAAAGTCACCAATGAGAAGGTGGATGGGCATTACAAGTATGAAGGCTGGTGGGGATATGATTCCTTGCCTGTCATTGATGCGCCGGAAGCCGCGGCAGGGGATGCGGATGGGCTGGCGGGTAACCATGAATGGAACGTGCAGGGATACCGCGATCAGGTGATCGGCCATGATTTGACGGGGATGTCCGATACGGAGGCTGCTTCGAAGATGCAGTATGCCAATTCCCAACGCTGGGAATGGCTCGGCGCGCGCGGCTGGCGCCTTGATGTGGCTCCGGATGTATCCGCGGGGACCTGGGAGAAGTTCCGCCAGGCGGTGAAATCAACCGGAGGGCGCAGCGACGCCAACGGCGAACGCATCGACGACCCGATCATTCTCGGCGAAGAGTGGGGCGTTGCCACCAAGTTCCTGCTTGGCGACCAGTTCGACTCGGTGATGAACTATCGCTTCCGCGGTGCCGTACAGAGCTTTATTATGAACGGCAACGCCCAGCAGTTCAACGATGCGCTGGAATCGATCCGCGAAGACTATCCGAGGGAAGCCTGGGAAGTGATGCTGAACCTGGTGGATTCCCATGATACGATCCGTTCCATCACAAAGTACGATAAACCTAATTGGGAAGAGGAGCACTTGGAGATTGCGCCGCCCCCTACGGACCAGGCCATTCAGAAGCAGGCTCTTACGGCTATTTTCCAGATGGGGTATCCGGGAGCCCCAACAATTTATTATGGGGATGAAGTGGGGCTTGAGGGCACCAAAGACCCGGATTCCCGCAGAACGTTCCCATGGGAGAGAGTGATGGGTTCTGACGGACAATACAGCGGTACGGGGCGGTATGAAAGTCTGTTTAACACCTATAAACAAGCAGCAGAAGTGCGTAATACGAATGAAGTGTTCCGTACGGGCGATCTAAAAGTTGTTTATAATAAGGGCGATGTGATTGCGTACGCCCGCAAGACGGACAGTACAGCAGGATTGGTTGTTATTAACCGCGGCAGCTCGGATGCTTCGATAGCTGCGGATGTGACCGGATATCTGCCAGACGGGGTGAGCCTGACAGACCAGTTGGGCAGCAAAGCTGCGGCTGCAGTAGTTCAGGGCAAGATCAGCCTGACCGTCAAAGCCATGAGCGGCATGATGATGACTTCAGATTCTGATCTGACAAATGTGCCCGTAGTGTCCAACCTGAAAGCGGCCCCGGGCAACGGTTTAGTAACGCTTACCTGGGATGCTGTACCGGGTGCTGCTGAGTATCGTGTCTATCGTGCGCCGCTTGAGGGAGGCGAACTTGAAGTTGTTGGAAGTGTAACCGACAGCTCATGGACGGATACAAAAGTTAATAACGGCACGAAATATTATTATACAGTGACCGCAAAGACCTCCAGTGGGGAAAGCAGCTTGAGTGATTATGTATCAGCAACACCATTTTTTCCTGTTCAAAGTGTGGAAATTTCGCAGCAGTCCAATTCTGTAGTGCTGGGGGCAGGGAATAAAACCTCGGAGATTCAGGTGACTCTCGATATTCCCGGGCTCACAGATAACATGAGTTTTACCGGAAAAGAAGCACCTGGTCTTATTGCGAAGCTTGCATACTACAAAGAAGGGACATCCAAAGACAATGCTTCCGAAGTGAAGCTGCGTTACAAGAGTGATACCTCTGATGGTAAAAAGGTATATTGGGCGGTGTTTGAGCCTACAGAAGCAGGCACTTACTATTATTTTGCCCGTATATCCACGGATAATGGTCAGAAGTACACGGATTCTGCATCGTCTTATGTCGATGTGCAGGCCGACGAGAATGATACCACAGCTCCAGCGGCTCCTGAACTGAGCCCGATCCAAGTTGAATCTAGTCGGGTACAGCTGAGCTGGACTGAAGAGGATGACACTGTATACCAGTATGAGATCTACCGGAATGCCGGAGGAGCGGAATACAAGAAGATCGCTACCGTGGACAAAACGGCCAAATCCTATGTGGACCTTACGGTAAGCAATGATACAGCTTATACCTACAAAGTTGCGGCCGTAGACAGCTCCTATAACCGGGCATATTCCAATGAACAGGCTGTAACGCCTAAGCTGGTAATGGTTGACGTCAAGCTTCGCGTGCACCTGCCTGGGTATACGCCTGCAACAGACGATATTTATATTGCAGGAGATTTCAACGGCTGGAACCAGGCCGGAGGCAAGCTAAACGTGCCGAGTGGTGCGACCACCCGGGATGTGGTGGAATACAGCTTTAAGATGATGGCCGGCAAGTCCCTCCAATATAAATACACCAGAGGCACTTGGGCCACCGAGGCATTAACCTCCCATAACCGGAAGGCTAATGACACAGAGGATTACAGTAACTATGCGTATTCCTCCACAGACACGAACATGAAATTAACCGTGAAGAACGAAGGCAGCAACCAGATGGTTGTCGATGATTATATCCTCAGGTGGGTGGATATGCCGATGATTGTGACGATGCCGCGCATCTCTTATGGGGATAATATCACTTATGAAACCACGGACAACAAGTTTACCTTAAAGGCCAATGTGCCTTACGGTGTGAAGTTCACCATTAATGATCAGCCGCTTCCGCCGGGAGCCATGGATGCCCAAGGCAATGTGGAATTGAAGGATATTCCGATTAACCCTGGCTCCAATAAATATACGCTGCATATTGAACCGTCAGCTGAAACCTTGAATCTCCCATGGTACGAGGATAAAGGCAGAGCAAGTCAGGCTACGAAGAGCTTAGAGCTGAGCATCACCCGCAAAGATGCTGGCGGGAATCCGGACCCTGTGGCTGTTACCGGAGTCAAGCTGGACCAAAGCAGGCTTACGCTTACGGCCGGGGGAGCTACAGGTCGCTTGAAGGCGACGGTAGAGCCGGAGGGTGCTAGCGATAAGACGGTTGCTTTCACATCCAGTGATGAGACTATCGCGAAGGTGGATGCGAACGGTGTAGTTACTCCACTAAGGCCGGGAACAGCTACAATTACGGTGACAACCAAGGATGGAAGTCATCAGGCATCCTGTGTAGTTACAGTTACAAGTGCTGGCCATGGTGGGAACAACGGAAGTGAGGGCAGCAGCAATAACACGAATTCAGGAAATAACAGCAATCCAGGAAGCAGCAAGGATACAGATAACAAATCGGTTTCGGTTACCGAACAGCAGCTTAAAGACGCTTTAAACCGCTCAATCACTTCTGGCAGCAGGGTGGTTAAGATTGAGGCCGGGTGTTCTACTCGTATACTTCTGCCTGTTGACGCAGCCAGCTTGCTTGGTGACAAGCCGCTTGAGGTTGCACTCGGCAGCGATTCGATTGTGATTCCAAGCAAGGTGCTGTCTCAGCTTGTTCAGCAGGCTAGTACGGCAGGCACAGCAGGCACAGCAGGCACAGCCACAGCTGCGGCTGGCGCACAGATCCAGCTTCAGGCCGAGCCTCTGAGTGATCAGGCTGCCCAAGCGCTTGTATCCAAGGCGGACAGCAGCCAGACCAAGTTGAAGGCAGCATCCCGGATCTATGACTACCGTCTGCTCCTGATTAACAGCAGCGGTAAGGCAATTGCCGAGCTGAACCGATTCGATGTGCCGCTCCAGCTTACATTCAAAGTAGCGGCCAATGCGAATAAGAACAACATCGGCGTGTATTATCTGCCGGATAAGGGGCAGGTCGAATACATTGGCGGGAAGCTGAAAGGCGATACCCTGACGGCTGAGATTCACCATTTCTCGAAATATGCGGTGCTTGAAATGAACAAGAGTTTCACGGACCTTCCTGCCGGACACTGGGCCGAGAAGGCAGTCCAGTCGTTAACTGCGAAGCATATTATTAAGGGTACAAGCGAATCTGCATATGAACCTGACCGCAGTATTACCCGCGGTGAATTCGCAGCCCTGATTGTGCGGGCACTGGAACTAAAGGCGGTTCATCCAGCCGGGTTCACGGATATTTCGGTGAACGATTGGTACGCAAGCTCGATCGCCGCCGCGAATGAGGCGGGAATCGTTCAGGGCCGGACTGCATCCCGGTTCGAGCCGAATGCGGTGATCACACGTGAAGAAATGGCTGTGGTGCTGGTTCGCGCGTACGACGTATTGAACAAAACAAAGGCCAGTCAAGCTTCAGAGCTTGCCTATACCGATGCCAAAGACATCAGCAGCTGGGCCGTGGATTCCATCAAGACAGCTTCGGGCCTTGGCCTTCTGAACGGTCAAGGAAACAACCGATTCATGCCTAAAGGCAAGACCACCCGGGCGGAAAGCGCTCAGGTGATCTATAAGCTGCTTAGCAGTCAGAAGTAAGCAGCCCAAATCTTAATAACGGTAACGGTAGTAACGATAGCGTTGAGGTCAATGTATGTATTCTGGATACAGCCGCATCTCATATTAGATTGTGGTAAAGGTGACACCCGTACTTCCCTTGATAGGAAGGCGGGTGTTTTCTTGCTGCCCGTGAGAGAGGATGCCCAGGTATCAGGGCTAGACATACATATAACGCAGGCACACTCTCTTGACGCAGGTGGTATACTGCCTACAGATAGAGAGACATATAATAGAAGGAGAGACAGCATGGAATTATCCGTACATAACCAACCTCAACCCTCCCCGAACCAAGAGCGGTTTCCGCTTTCTCTGCTGTGCCTTACCCTTGGTGCTTTTGCCATTGGGATGACGGAATTTATTATTATGGGTCTGCTGCCGAATGTTGCACACGACCTGAGCGTGACCATTCCCCAGGCGGGCCAACTCATTACGAGCTATGCGCTTGGCGTGGCTGTAGGAGCCCCGCTGCTGACGGTATTAACCCACCGGATGCCGCAAAAAAAGCTGCTCGTTCTGCTGATGGCGATCTTCATCGCCGGGAATGCATTTTCAGCCATAGCCCCGACCTATTTCCTGCTCATAGGAGCAAGAATTGTAACTGCTTTGGCTCACGGCACATTTCTGGGTGTCGGCTCCCTGATCGCCTCCCGGCTGGTCCGGCCGGACAAGCGGGCGGGCGCCGTGTCTATGGTATTGGCCGGATTAACCGTAGCCAATATTATCGGCGTTCCCTTTGGAACATTTATCGGCCAGCAGCTTGGCTGGAGATCTTCCTTCGGAGCGATCACAATTCTTGGACTCATCTCGCTGCTCGGGATTATCCGGTTCATTCCGGTTATCCGCCAGGACCAGCCGTCCAGTCTGGTTCAGGAATTCCGCAGCCTCATTCATCCGCAGGTGCTGCTGATGCTTCTTACCGGAGCGTTCGGATGTGCGAGCTTGTTCTCCATGTTCACCTATCTGACTCCGGCCCTGGAAATGATCAGCGGATACAAGGAGCATGAAGTGACCTGGATTCTAGTGTTATTCGGAATCGGGGTTACGCTAGGCAATCTTGTGGGGGGCAAGCTGGCCGATTGGAGGCTTATGCCCTCCCTCATCATAAATTTTGCTGTGCTAGGCATCATTCTGGCCGTATTAACATTCACACTCCATAATGCGGTTTTGGCTGTTATTACCGTATTCGTATGGGGAGTTGCCGCCTTTGGCATTATGCCAGGCGTTCAGGTGCGCATCCTTAACCTGGCTCACAAGGCCCCGCTGCTTGCCTCCACATCCAGCCACTCCGCTTTGAATCTGGGCAATGCAAGCGGAGCCTATCTGGGAGGTCTTGTGATTACGTATGCAGGGCTGCCCAATGTGCCATGGCTGGCCGCAGGGCTCGCGTTGTTAGGGTGTGGAGGAGCAATTTTAAGCTATTCCATAGAGCGACGGGGGAAGAAACAAACGGATTGATATAGCAGACTGGGGACGGGTCAACAGGCAAAAGGAGGATAAACGTGTTCGGCTCTTACGAAATTTATATCGCTGCACTGCTGGTCATCATCGTCGTTGGCCTGATTATTCGGGGGCTGGTCAAGCGAAAAAGCATCTACAACCGAAAAGGCATTATTGATCCCATGAAGGTAAGCATCAGGGATATTGACAAGATGGAGGACGGCAAGGAGTTTGAAGAGTATCTCTATCGGTTGTTCGTGGCCCTGGGATATGAGGATGCTTATAAAACCGTTGGCAGCCGTGATTTTGGGGCTGATCTTGTATTTACAGACCGCGGGGGAAGCCGGAATGTCATTCAGGCCAAGCGTTATGCCGAATCCAATCCGGTGGGTCTAAGCGCTGTTCAGGAAATATACAGCTCGATGCGCTACTACGGTGCCCAGAAGTCGATTGTGATTGCTTCAAGCCGTTATACCGAGGCTTGCGAGATTTTGGCTGGCTATAATGGAGTAAGATTAATAGACCGTTCTGAGCTTAAAGAGATGATAGATCTGTTTAAAGCAAATGAATGGATGGAAGTCATGGATATTATTGAGGCGGAGCCTGAGCTGATTCTTGATGCTTGGGACGAAGATATGAGAGTAGAGAAGAAGGCTAGTCGTTGAGCTTGCAATATACGGTCTCCTTAATTAAACAGTAAGCCTCCTGTGATTGGAGGGCTTACTGTTTTTTACGTTTAAGCAGGGACGATGATTTGGACGGTGTACTGTGTACACCTTAAGCTTACAGCCACGGGAAGAGTCTCTTTATGGCCTCATCAGCAGCTTACATCTGCTCTTCTACATTTGCCACTTCCTCATCCAGCCATAAGATCGCTGTAACGCCGCGCGGATAATACCGGCTGCCGCAGACGGTGCCTGCCATCATCTGGTCGCTCCAGCTCCAGAATGCATTGTCTTCCCGTATCAGCCAACCCACGTGAGCCGCATCTGCGGCATGCCCTTGTTCGTCCTGTGGCAGACCGAGGATGCGTCGGGCGACGAACTGGCACAGATAAATTTTGCTCAGCCATGAATTGTCACTGGTGGAAGAGAGCTTCCACCCTCCATCCGGGAACAGGCAGATGCCCGGTTTCAGCACGGCGTAGAAATGCCGGCGGAGTGCGGTAATATAATCCCCGAAGCGCCCACCCGGATCAAGTGCATCGCTGCAGCCGGTGAACAACGGGAACACGAGCCCTTCGATGGCAGGAATAATCCGGGAATCATTACCCTCCTGGATCACGGCAGGAATGTAGCCCTCAGAAGTGGCCTGGGCCGTGATCGTTCGTGCACAGCGCTCGGCCTGTTCCCCAGCAGTACGCTTCAGGTCTTCCCGGCCGTTCTCCGCAAAGATGCGCTCCATCGCCACATAAGCCGCCCAGCACTTCCCGGCCAGATAAATGTTGTTGCGCGCCTGGCCAAGGGAGACATCGAGGCTGTCATAGGTTGTAATCTCCGCTCCGCCCATCGTCCGGGAGCTGTCGAGGCCCATAATGCCATTTCGCTGAGCCGGGTCAGGATGATCCCGGTTAACCATGCTTTCCAGGCATTGCTGAAGCAAGATGATATTCCCTTGCAGCCACTCCAAATCTCCAGTCTGATTGACATAAACCGCTGCAGTAAGCACCCAATTCACTAACTGCTCCTGGGTCATATGGGAGAAGCAGTCCCTGATGGCGTGCTGCTCATAGGCCGAGTAGCCTGGCCTGGAGAAGGAATTGGCTACCCCCATGTCATGCGTAAAGCTTACACCACCGGGATAGTCCGTATCCTCTCCTGGAAAGCGCACGGTGTCCTCGTATTTATAACGGGAGGTGAACAGGTCCAGTTCACTACGAACCGTCCACGGGTTCATTTTCAACTCAAAGAACAGCTGGTCCACTGTCAGATCGAAGGTGTTCATCATCCGGTACTCACCCTCGTTCACGATCCAGAGCGGTTCATCCCCGCAAATTAACAGTTCCGTGCTGCCATAATAGCTGCGGATGGCGTGGGCCAGCATAAATTTCTGGTTGTCCGACAGAGCGGAGGAGGCGATAAGATCATCATTTCGGTAGGAAATCTCCACTTTGCGGTCAAAATGCTCCAAGGCATAAGCTGCTACTTCCTCAATATTGGCGAAGTAACGGGTATAGAGATAAGCCGCATCCATTCCCGTAGTTACCAATCCTCCCCGGTAAAAGCATAGGGCGAACCGGTAAGTCTCCTTCTTCCCAGCGGGGACATCCATAAGCAGGGCGCCTATTGGCCCCAGGCCGAAGCGCAAATTCTCCTCGACTTCGGGCTGCAAAATATTCTCGATTGTAAAATGTCCTGCACTGCGCACACGCGGATCACAGGCGGCCAATGCAGTATGGCGCCCCTGTCCTACCCCGCAGAGCTTGCCGCCGGTGGTATCCTCCAGCCGCCGCACTGCCGTGGAGGGGTCCGTCCCCTGGAAGCCGAAGAAGGCCCGGCGTGTCTGCCCGCCTGATGTATTGTCCACGGTGATCTCCGCAAGCACCGCCGGCAGCAGGGCAAACCGCAGCTCCTCCTCATCCGCAGATTTCGGATCAGGCACGGAATCAAACGGCGAGTACAAGCGGAATGTGAGATCTCCAGCCGTCCAAGTGTCCGTGCCCGCGCTGAAAGTCCGCCGAATCTCTGCCTGATCAAAAGGATGGATGCTGAAATCCGCTGACGCCGCCACCGGGCCTTCATTTCCGGCTGTATACCGGGTGGATTCATCCCCAGCCTGATCGTAGAAGGGCAGGGTCCGGTAGCTGTTCCCATCCTGCTCCTGGAGGCCGATATAAATATTCTGCTCAGGGGGTCTGCCGAATTCCAGATCGAAGCCTCCGCTTCTCCCCGGGAAGCCAAGTGTAAAGCTTGCAAACGCGCCGACCGGGGCGTGATGGGCGTTGAAGAATTTGTGTTTATCCATTTTAACTACCTCCTATCCAATGACAAATGAATGTGATATGTTCATAATAACTAGGTATTAAAGCGCTTTCTATACCCATACTCGGAGAGTATTTATCCAAATTGAGCAAGAATGAAAGCTATTAGATGGAGGTAGGAGAATCGTTGGAGGTGGATGGTTGAATGTCATTAGACGAAAGATCAACAAATAGTTGGCAGTCTTGTTTGAGAGGAGATGGACAATGAGAGCAGAGGACGAGTATCAGATCCAGGAAGTGATGCTGCCCGATATGGAATCGACCTTCCGAATCTTTGCCGCCCACTGGCGCAAGGTGACAGAGGAGTGGACCTACCCGCATCATACACACCCGCTGTTTGAGATTAATCTGCTGCTGGAGGGCAGTCAGAAGATGACCGTGAATGGCAAGGAATATGTGCAGCATCCCGGTGATATCATGCTGCTGAAGCCGGAGGATGCACATGAGAGCCGGAATGGGGGGCCGGGAGCAATGACCTACTACTGTATTCACTTCGACTCCGACGAGCGTGCCTTAAGAGAGCTGCTCCTTCGTGACGAGCGGCGTGATTTCACGCACGATAGTCCGTTCGCCCGTGCCATCCGGCCAAGTCTGGATAAGCTCATCTCGCTTGCTCTGCATGAGGGCGAATGGAAGCTGCAGACCAAAATGATCACACTCTCGGTTGTGTTCGAGCTGTTCGGGGCCATCACCGGCTGTCTGTCGGAGCAGGGCAGCATGGCTCCGGCGAATCAGCGCTCATCCCGCATTGCAAAGACCATTGCGGCAAGCCTGGAGCGCGTAGTTGCGGAGCGGGCAGAAGGGGAAGCGGCTCTGGACGAGGATACGGGAGAGACGGTTCAGTCGGTCATTTCGGGTCTTGGTTACAGCCCGTCCGCCTGCTCCCGGATGTTCCAGAGCGTGTACGGCATGTCCCCCCGTCAGTATCTGTCCCAGCTTAAGCTGAAGAAAGCCAAGCTGCTGCTTATGCAGCCTGAGCTGTCTGTGGAGAAGATTTCCCGTCTGCTGGGATACGGGGATATTGCCCATTTCAGCCGCCAATTCAAACGCTGGACAGGAGAGCCGCCCGGGAAATTCAGAGCACGCAATCATATATAAGCAGTCATTGTTGTGAGTGAAAGTTAAAGATTGAAGCTATAGGGGAAGGGCGGAGATGATGCTGGGGCTTCAGAAGCTTAACACGCTGCGCAATCAGATTTTTATCGGATTCTTTCTGGTCGTGCTGGTCATCTTTAGTGTGGCCGGATTCTTCATCTATGACCAAGTTTCTTCACTGCTTAAGAACAATGCCGAGAAGCATATCCAGCAGACGGCCGTTCAGGCGGGCGGTCGGCTGGACGCGCTGATGACTCAGATTGACAGCCTCACAGCCCAGGTGTCTGGGCATCCGTATGTCCAGCAGCTGCTGCTGGACAAGGTGAACGGGCGGGCGATCACCTTCAATCGGCGGCAGCCCCTGCTGCAGATTGCGGGAAGCTACCAGGCGTATACGCCAGGACTGGAATCGCTTGAGCTGTATACCAATGATGGCAGTCAGGTCTACCCGATCCGGGAAGGACGCCTGGATACCCGAATTGACTCCCGGTATATTCAGGAGGTCAACAAGCAGAAGGGCCGTCTGGTCTGGATCGGAATCGACCCGGACAATGCCCAGTCGGTGCTTGCGATCCGCCGGGTCAATCTGTACGACCGCTGGTTCTCTCCCGGCGGATATCTAATTGCCCGCATTCAGCGGGGATACTTTCAACTCAATGATCCGGCTCCCGGCGGTGGGAACGGAGAGTCCATTCTGCTGGCCAATGACCGGGGGCAGCTGCTCGGCATCGGGGATGTCTCTTCCGGGCTTGATCTGACCAGTCTGCTCCGGAATAATGAACAGACCGTTATGTTCCAGGACAAGGAATATGTCATGGTGAAGCAATACTCGGAGGCGGCCAATTGGACCCTCATCATCTTGACTCCGGTCAGTTATGTCACCAAAGGAATATCTGCTTTGCGAACCGTCCTGCTGGTCTCAGGCGGACTGGCCGTATTCGGGTTCGTGATCCTGTCCTTCATCTTGTCCACGATGCTGACCAGGCCGATTATCCACCTGATCCGGGCGATGCGCAAATCCCGGCTCGGTGTGCTGACGCCAAATCCTGAACCGGTGTCGACGATGGAGCTGCGGGAGCTGAACCATTCCTATAATGAGATGGTCTATCATATTAATGAGCTGATCCGGGTTGTATACGAGAAAGAAATGCTGCAGAGCCGCACAGAGCTTAAAGCCCTGCAGGCACAGATCAATCCCCACTTCCTGTTCAATACTCTTGAGGCGTTCAATTGGTCGCTGGAAGACAAGGGGGAAGAGGAGTTGGCGGGCTTAGTTGTCGCTATGTCGAAGCTGTTTCGTTATATCATCAGCAGCTCACAGAGCAGCGAGTGGGTGACGATCCAGGAGGAGCTGGATCAGGTGGAACGCTATTTGATGTTAATCCAAATGAGACTAGGCGACAGATTAACCTGGAACATCCATGTGTCTCCGGAGACCGCGTTTGTGCCCATTCCAAAGCTGCTGATCCAGCCGATCGTGGAGAATGCGATCAAATATGGCGTTGAGAGCAAGATCGGCCCGGGTTCAGTGACTGTGAGCGTACGTCCGGCAGCGCAGAGGGGAATGATTCAAATCGCAGTACAGGATGATGGACCCGGAATGGATGAAGAGGCGCTTCATGCGCTCCGGCTTGGGCTGGAGGAAGGAAACTCTTTTGCATCCAAGAGCACAGGGGTAGGGCTGGTCAATGTTCAGCAGCGCTTAAGACTGTATTACGGCAAGAGCGGAACCGCATGGGCGGGTCTCCGTGTGGAGAGCGGTATCCAGAAAGGAACCAGGGTGTATTTTGACATCCCGGAAGAAGACGATGTGACACAAATCGGAGGGAGTGGCACAAATGCGAACCATATTGGTCGTGGATGATGAACCGAGGACGAGGCTGGGCATCAAGAAGACACTGGATATTTGGGCGAACGGGAGCTGCCGGGTGGAATGCGTGGAGAACGGGGTGGAAGCCTTGGAGTGGCTGTCTCGGGAGACGGCGCATTTGCTGATCACGGATGTGTGCATGCCGGAGGTCAGCGGTCTTGATCTGATCTCTGCCCTGAGGGAGCATCCGTTCCAGCCTGTGGCCGTTGTCATTTCCGGGCATGCGGAATTTGAATATGTTCAGGCTGCGCTGCGCCTCGGTGCGGTCAATTACCTGCTGAAACCGATTGAGAAGCAGGAACTGCTGGAGGTTGTCCGGCAGGCATTGAAGCTGGAGGAGGAGCGCAGCCGGGTCGGCATGATGGAAAGGCTGGTGGACCCAAAGCTGCTGGAGCTTGATGAGCAGCACGGAAGATTCGGCGAGCCGGTTAAGGAGGCGGTTGAGTACATCGAGAAGCATCTGGAGGAGCCGCTGACCTTGGCGCATCTGGCCGCACGCCTCCATTTGAATGCCAGCTATTTCAGTGTGCTGTTCAAGGAGCAGACCGGCATCCCGTATACGGAATATATAACCCGCAGACGCATTCAGCGGGCGAAGGAGCTGCTGGCTCAGACCCGGCTTCCGGTAGGTGAAATTGCGGAACGTGTCGGTTACCGGACGGATAAATATTTTATTAAAGTGTTCAAGCAGCAGGAGCGTGTCAGCCCGAGCCGTTACAGACAGGAGATAAGCGAAGAATCCGAACGATTAGGCTAATCCGTCTCTTACATATCGTTCTTGAACATAATTGGCTCACCACCTTCAGGGTTGTCCGCCACAATCCAATCATAGTGGAATTTTACCTAATCACAGTGACCTTATAGGGCGGGAGTCCCTTTGCTACAATCAAATTGTTAGCGGTTACACGAAGATTGATAATCATTCAAGGGGGTCAATCCATGTTCAAGAAAATGACGGTGTCCGGCCTGCTGCTGGCTTTAAGCATTCTGATAGTCTTATCGGGATGCGGAGGAGCGAAGGGGGCTGACGAGACGGGGAATACCGGCTCTAGCTCCGGCGGATCTGGAAGCGATCGGGTTACGCTGAAGATGATGCATCTGTGGCCAGCAGGCAGCTCGGCACAGCAGAACAAACTCGTGACGCAAATTATTGATCAATATCAGAAGGATCATCCCAATGTAACGATTAAGACAGAGATTATGGATAACGAGCAGTACAAGAACAAGCTCAAAGTGCTGTCGGCCTCCAATGAGCTGCCGGATGTCGGAATCACCTGGGCGGCGGGCTTCCTGGAGCCGTATGTAAAAGGGAATTTGTTCGCGCCGTTGGACGATATCCTTGGCGGGGCACAACTGAAGGACAAATTCGTGCCTGGTACAGCCGAAGCTTATGCGATTAACGGCAAGACTTATGCGCTGCCGATTGAGCTGAATATCACGCCAATCTACTACAACAAGGATTTGTTCGCAAAGCACAATTTGCAGATCCCAACCACCTATGAGCAATTTAAGCAAGTGGTCAAGACGCTGTCCGAGGCGGGAGTGGAGCCGATTGCCCTCGGCAACAAGGACCGCTGGACAGGTTCCTTATGGTACATGTATCTGGCTGACCGGATTGCTGGCAGCGATACGCTGAAGAAAGCGATGGACGGTTCAGGCAGCTTCGAAGATCCGACTCTGATTCGGGCTGCCAGCGAGGTGCAGAGCCTTGTAGACATGAATGCCTTTAATAAAGGGTTCAACGGCTTGTCCAACGATGAAGGCAAATCGGAATTTATGAACGGCAAAGCCGCGATGTATCTGATGGGAACGTGGGAGATTCCAAACTTCACCACAAATCCGGACATTCCGCAGGAGTTTAAGGATAAGGTAGGCTTCTTCAAGTTTCCTACTGTGGATGGCGGTAAAGGAAGTGGGGACAGCTGGGTTGGCGGACCGGGAGTGGGGTTATTCGTGGCCGAGAACTCGAAGGTGAAAGAGGAAGCCAAAAAGTTCGTAGAGTATTTCGTCGCCAAATGGGGTGAGCAGTCCGTAAAGGATGCTGGTGTGATTCCGGCAACCAAGGTGGATACGGCGAATATGAAGCTGCCGCAGATGTATGTGGATCTGCTTGGTGAACTGAACAAGGCAAGCAATATTACGTTATTCGCGGATGTCCAGCTGAAGCCTGATGCTGCACAGACGCATCTGGACATGATTCAAGCCTTGTTCGGCAAGGCTGTGACGCCGGAAGAATTCGCCAAGAAGCATCAGGCGGCGGTACAGGCGGGCAAATAGCCCGCCCGCTTCGCTGACCAGCCGAGTCCAAGTAGAGAAAGAAGTGAATTCCCCATGGATAAAGTGATGTCCAACAAAGGCGTGATTGCGCTGTATGTGCTCCCGTCACTCCTGCTGCTGCTCTCCATTGTCTACATTCCGATCGTGCTGACAGGGTACTATGGACTTAACAAATGGGACGGAATTAGTCCAATGTCCTTTATCGGGTTTGATAACTATAAAACGCTGGTTCAGGACCAGGCATTCTGGCAGAGCGCGTATCATTCCCTGCTGCTGGCTGTGTTTTCTGCGATCAGCCTGATCGGGTATTTGGCGATTGCCCTGGTGCTCTCGGGAAAAATCAAAGGCGCGAATCTGCTGCGTAAAATTTACCTGATTCCCATGCTGCTCTCCTCCGTGGCCATAGCACAGCTGTGGATCAAAATCTATCATCCTTCAAACGGGGTACTGAACACGTTTCTGAACTCTATTGGAATCAGTGATCCGCCTTCGTGGCTGGCTGATCCCAAGGTTGTCCTGTTCTCTTTGTTCGTGCCCATTGTATGGCAGTATGCGGGATTCTATATCCTTATCTATTATGCCGGGCTGAAGAATATCCCGGAAACGCTGACAGAAGCGGCGCGTATTGACGGGGCTAACAGCTGGCAGATTGCTATGCGGATCAAGCTTCCGCTTGTAACTGAAATAATTAAGGTAACCGTCGTGTTATCTGTGGTAGGTTCTTTGAAATATTTTGACTTAATTTATGTAATGACGGACGGAGGACCTAACGGTGCCAGCGAAGTAATGGCTTCGTATATGTACCACAAAGCGTTCCGCAGCTTTGACTTCGGTTACGGCAGCGCCATCGGCTTCTTCCTGCTCCTGATCTGTCTGCTTGCCACGTATCTGATCCGGAAGGCTACTGCCACCAAGGATACGGTTCAATTTCACTAGGGAAAGGAGAGGATATTCGTGAAGACGGAAGTGATACCCGCGTATCCGCTCGGAGCCCCTGGTGCTGCTCGGCAGGCAGGACGCAGAGCCGGTATGGGGCTAATGTATTTGGCGCTTATTCTTGTGGCTGTTCTTCAGATTCTGCCGCTGATATGGCTCATGCTGTTCTCCCTGAAGAATAACCAGGAAGTGCTTGGCGCTCCACCGTTCTCAATTCCCACGAACCCTCATTGGGAGAATTATGTGAATGTGTGGGAGAGCGGGAACATTGGTGTTTATTTTCTCAACAGTGTATGGATTACGGCAGGTGCGGTGATTCTGACTGTACTGCTCGCCAGTTTTGTGACGTATGCGGTAACCCGGATGAAGTGGAGGGCACGCTCGTTTGTCCTGGGCTTGTTCATGGTGGGTCTTATGATCCCTGTACACTCCACACTGATTCCGTTGTTCAGCACATTTCAAAAGCTGCATCTGATTGACAATCCGAGCTCGCTGATTTTATCGTACACCGCCTTTAATTTGCCAACGACCATTATGATTCTTCTGGGCTTCTATTATGCGCTGCCCCGAGAGGTGGAGGAAGCCGCCATTATGGACGGCTGCTCGGTCAACCGGATGTTCCTTAGGATCATCCTGCCCATGACCTCTTCGGTGCTGGCAACCACGGGGATCATCAATATGATCTATAACTGGAACGAATTTATCTTCGTGAATACCTTCATTAGTTCGGATGTATACAAAACGCTCACAGTCGGAGTTCAGAACTTTATCGGACAGTATACGACTGATTGGGGGGCGATCGGAGCCACATTAATGATCAGCATTCTGCCGATCCTGCTGGCATTCCTGATCATGAGCGAGCGGATTGTGGAAGGAATCTCCGCCGGATCTGTTAAAGGATAGAGCTTTGTGCAAGCTGGCGCCGGGAAGCTATACCCGCGCCAGCTTGCCTCATTACCTTGCAAGTTTGCTTCATTACCTTATAGTTTTTTTTCAGTTATCAATTAGGATCTGCCTCTAGAGAGCTTAGTGATTCAGCAGTCCACGGGATTATTTAAGACGTTTAATAATGGATGCTAATTTTCTGGCAAAGACAATCGGATTTTCGACTGATTCAACATGCACGTACATCAGCCGGGGTTTGTCAAACAGCCAGTGATTGTGCACTGCGGTTACTCTTAATCCTAGTTTCACGGCCTGACGGATAAATGACTGAACTTCCCTCTGTAATAAGGTGATTTCCCCCGTATTCAGGGATTTTCCATTTTTCAAGGATTGAATTACAATTTCATGCTCAGTATCGTACTTCTTTCCCAGGATCGTGGCATTCAGGTTGCGTTTAACTGTGATAGAGCATTCGTTATTCTCATGCTGTCCTTTTCCACCAAGAATACGTGCCAGACGCCGGCAAAGAGTCTCTGTAATCCCCATTCAGCTCATCCTCTCTCTTTCAGAAGTAATACAGCATACTCTTCCGAAAAAGATAGAGTGCTAGACAGAATTATCATCTTTAACTATTGCATAGACTTCAGCATTCAACTGGTAATTGCAGCACCTAAAGTTCCGGATTTATGTTAAAGCCTTTACCAAAAGTATGTGTCTTACATAAATTGTATAGTTCCCAAGGGGGCATAAGCAGAGCGTAAAGGAGGAGAGGTTGATGAGTGAAGCAGCTGGAGGATATGGCGGCGGAATGTTTACATCTACTGGAGCAATTCTGGTTCTTTTCATATTGCTTGTGATTGTCTCCAAAACAATTCTTTATTAATTACATTGATTAACTCATTGCTCGAAACCCAACCCCCGCTTGGTCTAATTCAGTGGGGGCTTTTATATGCCATGCGCTTTGGCTGGGATGGAGATCCAGAGATGAGGGTTTGTACAGGTGTAAGTTCTGTGCTAAATTGAACTGGATGATATATGATCGCTACCCAGGAAGAGGAGGTGGCTGATGTGCCGCCTGTGGTATCCGAAGATTATAAAGTAAAGAAGAAGCAGGAGATTCTGTCCAGCGCGCTGATTTGTTTTGCCAAGAAAGGCTATCAGCAGGCTACGATGGATGATATTGTAGAGCATTCGGGTTTTAGCAAAGGTGCCATTTATAACTATTTCAAATCAAAGGAAGAAATTTATTTTGAGGCTGTGAACGAGAACACCTCCAGCATGCATAATACGGTGAAGGAGAAGCTGGCACAGCTGTTCACCTCATTGGATAAGCTGGCCTGCCTGTTCGATACTTATATTAACAATGATCATAGCGATCCGGCTGAAAAGGCCCTGTTCCAGGTGTATTACGAATTCCGCCTGCAGTCCTGCCGGGATGAGAAAATTGCCAGCTACCTTACGCGAAGGCGCCAGGAATCCTTCATCAGTCTGATCGTGGATATTGTCCAGGAGGGTCAGAAGAAGGGAGAGATCCAAAATGAGCTTGAACCGCTCATCTTGGCGCATACGTTCTGGGGGATGATCGATGGGGCCTCTATCTGTATTGTGACAGATCCGGCATACCCATATAAGCAGGCTTTAAGCCAGATGAAAGAGATGTTTGTTGCTTATCTGACATGAAGAGGACTGCACTCTGAGCCTAATTTTGGCGTATACCGGAATTAGGTTTTTTTGTTGTATATAACATTTGGAAATAAATTGAACACAGGTAAAAAATGTGATTAAATAAAATAGACTAATGAGTCTATTTTGGATTCCGGTCTAATTTTCTTTTTGGGAGGCTTATACTATGGAACAGAAAACCCTTGATCCGGCAGTTCAGGCAGCCGTTGACCAGTACAAAGCTTTAGAAGAGAAACTCGCTCATTTCCTGAGCATATCCAGTCTGCTCGAATGGGATCAGAAGGTAACCGCTCCCAAGAAAGGCAGACCGATCTTCGCCAAAGCGATTGGCACATTCCGTACAGAGGAGTTCAAGTTGTCCGTGTCGGATGAAATGGGAGAATTGTTGAATACGCTGTCAACTCCTGAGGTATACGCGAACCTGGATGAAATTACACAGGCCCAAATTCGTGAGCGCAAGGAAGAGTACAGCCGTTCCAAAAAGATTCCGGCAGACATGTACCGGGACTATGTTGTGCTGACGGCCCGGGCCAATGATGCCTGGGAAGAAGCCAGAGAGACGAATAACTTCAGTATCTTTGAGCCCTTTTTGGAGAAGATTGTTGACTATAACCGCAAAGTGGCCGGGATCTTTGGTTATGAGCATCATCCTTATGATGCGCTGCTGCATCAGTATGAACCAGGCTTAAGCGTGGCCGTTCTGGACCCCTTGTTTGCGAAGCTCAGAGAGTCCAGTGTAGCTCTGCTGGAAAGGATTAAGCAATCCGGGAGCAAACCGAATGTCGGGATTTTTGAGCAGTCTTATGATGTGGAGCAGCAGAAGAAATTCAATCAGTATCTTCTTCCACTGATCGGGTTTGATATGAACGCAGGAAGACTTGATGAGACCGTGCATCCGTTCGCGCAGCCAATGAATACCGGAGATGTCCGGATTACAACAAGATATCTCAAGGATAATGTGCGGTCCGCGGTATTTGGCACGATTCACGAAGCGGGCCACGGCATCTATGAGCAAAATATTGATCCGCGCTTGGAGGGAACCGCTCTATCGACTGGAGCTTCTTTTGGGATTCACGAGTCGCAGTCCCGGTTCCTGGAAAATATGGTGGGACGCAGTGAAGCGTTCTGGCATCATTTTTATCCAACACTTCAGCAGCACTTCCCGGAACAGCTTGGTCAGGTCAGCCTTACGGAGTTTTATCGGGCCATTAACAGTGTGCAGCCGACAATGATCCGGGTGGAAGCGGATGAGCTTACCTACAATCTGCACATTATGATTCGTTATGAAATTGAGAAAGCACTGATTGGCGGAGAGATTGAAGTTAAAGACCTGCCGGAAATCTGGAACCAGAAGATGCAGGATTACCTCGGCATTACACCGGCTACGGACACCGAGGGCGTGCTGCAGGACGTTCATTGGTCCTTCGGAGGCTTCGGCTACTTCCCGTCCTATTCGCTTGGCAATTTGTACGCGGCCCAGCTGTTGAGTACAATCGTACGTGAGAAGCCGGATTTCTATGACCAGATTCAGGCTGGGAACTTCGCGGGAGTTCAGCAGTGGCTGAAAGAGAACATTCACCGTCACGGCAAGCTGTATACACCTGAACAGCTTATCAAGAATGTGACCGGAGAAGATTTGAAGGCGGATTATCTGGTGAATTATTTAGAAGATAAATACAGCCGGATTTATAATCTGTAACGGATAGGAGACGGTTGTATGGAAATCAGACGCTTATCGGCATGTACGCTGGAAGAAGCGGTGCAAGCGTGGAATGACGGATTTGAAGGGTACTATTTCAATGCCACGACAACACCGGAAGCATTCATAAAAAGAATGACGATGGAGGAACTGTCACCCACCTTGTCTGTTGTAGCTTTCAAGGATAACCGCCCAGTGGGCATTGTGCTCAGTGGGGTCCGCGATTCGGGTGGACGCAGAATTGCTTGGAATGGCGGAACAGGAGTGGCTATGCCGCTCCGCGGCTCAGGCAATGGGCGTACCCTTATGGAAGCCTCCATTGCTGCATTGAAGGAGGAAGGTGTGGAGTTGTCCACGCTCGAAGCGATCAGCGAGAATGCCAAGGCCATTGCTCTATATGAGAAGCTCGGTTATAAGATTGTGGATCAGCTTGAGCATCTTAATCTGAAAGGAGCGGCCCCCGCAAATCCGCTTCCTGCCGGTATTCAAGGCTATACGGCAAAGAGGGTTGCTCCGGTGCAAGCGGGTCAGCTTCCATTCTATAGGGCAGACTACACATGGCAGACACAATGGCAGAATGCCAAGGATGGCGAGGCGGTCATTATTCACGATGAATCGGGGACACCCGCCGGATATGCGTATTTCCGCAAAACATACAGCCCGGCTGGGATACATACGGCTACCACGCTGTTTCAGTGTGAGGCAGCTCCGGGCCATTCACAGGCAGAAGGGATTATCCGGTTGATGCTGGCGTATGTGTTCGGCGATTTCAATGACGACATTAATCGGATCGTCCCGAATGTGCCGCTCACGGCAAGTGCTCTTACCTATTCGGTTCTCCGGGAGGCCGGCTTCACTACAATGGCGGCTCAGGTGCAGATGGTCAAAGAACTGTAAGCCCGCCTAAACAAAGGAGAAGTTATGATGAGTGAACAGATTAAGTCACTTAAGTACTTAGATGGAGAAAGAATTTTTCTGCGCAGGATCACCGACACCGATGTGGATTATTTCCTAAAAGCCGTATCCGATCCAAAGATCCGGAGGCTGACCGGAACAACCTCCTTCTTCACCAAACCTCAGCTGGAGCAGGCAATTGAAAAGTGGAGCCTGGATGACAGCCGGATTGACCTTGTCATCTGTCTCAAATCCGATTTCAAGGTGATCGGGGATCTGGCAATTATGGATGTGGATTACCGGGAGCGGAAAGGCAGCTTCCGTATCGCAATCGCAGATGAGGCCTACATGAGTAATGGGTATGGAAGCGAAGCCCTTCATCTGATCATTCCTTATATGTTCAACACGCTGAATCTGCGCAAAATCAACATCAATGTGTATGCTTACAATGACCGGGCTATTAGAACGTATGAGAAATTGGGTTTTGTCCGGGAGGGCGTTATCCGGGAAGATCTATATTTCGACGGGGAGTACCACGATAATATCCTGATGGGACTCTTCAAGCATGAATACATTCCGCGTTGACAGAAGGGGCCGTCCTCAAAGACGGCCCCTTCTTATGGTAGATCGGATTATCTGTTAACTAGGTAGTTGCTTCCATAATTGTTATCCCAATAGGTTTGTCCATTAACAGTGTAAGAGATAGCGTATTTAATTTGGGACACACCGGAGTCAATATTGTTGATACTGAAATGCCATTCTTGTACGCTGCTATCGGAGTTAGCTGGCCCATAGTAAGTGGCGTAGCCTTCTTTGGTTGTATTCCAATTATCTGTGGTATACTCGATTTTAACTGTTTTGTTGTAGTCCAGGTTTTTAACGAATACACCGCCTGCGAAGGTGTTCTGAGTTAAAGAATCGAAAGCGCGAAGAACGTTCGGTCCGCCAAGAATGGTCGAGCTCATATTATAACGGCTGACGGAATAGTTCTGTCCGTTATTATTATCCCAGTACGTTTGACCACCGGTTTCATACTTGATTGCGAATTGAATGTTTTGAGCGTTTTGGAGCTGCGGGTTCGTAGTGTCCCCACTGTAAGTGGAAATTGCGAAGTTCCACTTCTCATGCGAAGAGTCTGTTGGACCTTGATAGGAAGCAGGCGTATCATACCACTGACCGTTTCCAGGAGTATAATGGATGGTTACGGTTTTCTGGTAGTTCAGGTTATTTACTTCGACACTGCCGCTAAATCCCACATAGCCATACTTGTAAGCATAGAGATTGGCCGAAATCAATTGAACCGGCTGGTCACTAGCAAAAACAGATGGTGCAAACGTTAGCGCCAAAATCGATAAAAAAGCCAAACTTGATAGATGCTTCTTCATTCTTCTTAACATTTCATACCATCTCCTATAATTTTTATATATTCCAAAGTAAAAATACCACTAAATTTTCCAAAAATAAACACTTATTCGGAAAAGTTTTGAAGTTTTTCGTGGAAACGGTTGCACATAAGGGGTTATAAAAGCAATAAGTACTACGCTGCCGATGATTTGCAACCTGGATATATCTGGTCAAATGCACGATAGTGTATTATCCTGTTTATGACTATTTCAAGAGGAGATGAACGACATGGAGCTGACAACAATTAACGGCCAATAACTATGGTGGTTGTCTTTAGAAAATACAGCCACCCTTACATTCAAATAAAGGTGGTTACTTCATATGAGTATGAATCATCCCTATGAAATTATAGATAGACTTCCAACGGTACAGGAGCATCAAGCTTTATGGGAAGCGGTAGGCTGGGGCAGCGTAAATACAGAGATGACAAAGGAATCACTCGCCCGCTCCCTATATGGAGTCGTTGCGGTTCATCAAGGGAAGACCGTTGGCATGGGCCGGATTGTAGGCGATGGGGCGATGTACTTTTACATTCAGGATGTGGCCGTTCTGCCGGAGCATCAAGGGAATGGAATTGGAGCCCGAATCATAGAGCGGGTTATGGAATTCATCGCCGAGCGCCGTTTTCCGAACGGGGTCGCTTTTGCCGGGCTTTTTGCCTCGGAGGGCAAGGACAAGTTTTATGAGAAGTACGGTTTCCAAGACTACTCACCAGGCATGACCGGCATGTTTAAGGTGCTGGACAAGTAAAAGGATTGCATTAGAGAGAAGCACTTTCTGGTCCTGTTGGGCAGAGGGTGCTTTTATTTGATTTGCCTTGGAAAGCTGCTTGTACTCAGGTCATCTTTATCCAGTAAATCCAGTCATGTTATGATGATGGAATATCCGGTTTCATACTAGAAGGTGCAATCCGGCACCGCGAGAGGGGTTTGTAGCATGCGCAAAGAATCTTTTGTCCAGCCTGATCCGGAAAGCTGGCTGGCTAAATTCCAATTCTTCATTCCGATTAAGGTCCGTTACTGCGAGACCGATCTGCTGGGACATGTGAATAATGTAAGTTATTTTATGTATTTTGAGCAGGGGCGTATTGAGTACTTTGAGAACCTGGGATTGACGCAGGACTTGTTCAGTGATGAACGCGTATCCGTCGTAGCTGATCTGGAGTGCCAGTATCTGGCGCAAATCTATTTGAGAGACCCGCTCAAGCTGTATATTCGGGTAGCCAAGCTTGGCCGTTCGTCCATTGATGTGGAGTATGCCCTGGTGGCTCATGATGAACTGAAGGCGGCTGGCAGGGGTGCAATTGTACTAATAGATACCAAAACCGGCAAAAGCACGCCGATCCCCGACTCGGCCCGCGAGGCGATCCGGAGCTTTGAGAAGATGGAGTAGCTGCGTGCTGATTTAATTTTTAGTAGAAGACAAGACAGGCATACCCGACCTATTGAGGCTGATGTGCCTGTTTTTGGTATTGAAGATATCCCTGTTGTTGTCCAAGCTGAACAGTTCAATGAAGTAGATAATTTCCCGGTATTTCTCGTTAACCTTATTATGTCTTACTTCAATTTTGTTGAGATGTGTGCTGTGGAGATCTTCCTGGATAGAAAGATAATTTAACTTAGTCTTAATAAAACCCGCCCTGTAGAACAGAGCGGGTCTTGAAGAAACAAGGCTTACGGTAAAACTATAGCGGATTAGGAAACAACGAATTGAACTAAGATTGGTGTTCCGGCATCCAACGCATCGCCACCAGGAATAGTTATCGTTGTTGTGGTAACGGTAGAAACATCAGCTGTCTGCATCACGCCATTCACATAAAGATTGTAATAATTATACGATGCCGGAAAAGCCGTAGCAGCTGTACCGGCATCGTTGGTGAACGCTGTTGCAGCAATTGCAAATGTTGCCCCAGTTCCTGTTCCAGCTCCAATAGTTGAAGTGAATCTTCTGCTGTTTTGATACGGTGTTACGATTGCCATCTTCATTACCTCCCCTTTTTTTTGAAGAGCATGCAGAAATCCAAGTATAGAACTTAGAAGCTTGCCTGATCTTCATATTTATTAAATTCAGAAGGTTTGAAAGATGCGAGGGCTAACTATCAAAAATTGCTAGACAATATAACATTTGCTGTTACCTGCACGATTTCTAACACGAAAGGTGTGCCAGCATAGATCGTAGAGTCCTGAGCGGATAGAACCAAGGCTGCCGGATTAACGCTGTATAAGTATCCTGGCTGAAGAATCCCGTTAATATAAAGATTGTAATAACTGTCGGGGCCGAGACCGGCAAAACCCTCAACAGGTGCCCCCGTGTCATTCGTGAATTGATTATCAGGAATCGTAACCGGCATAGTTAAATCAAGATCGGTGTCCGGTTCATAAAAATAACGGTTTATTGCAGGAGTAACGGCAATCCCGGGAATAATTAATTCTCCAGGAGGCCCTTCGGGTCCTGTTGGACCTTGAGGCCCAGTTGCTCCTTGAGGTCCTGCTGCTCCCTGGGGCCCTGCTGCCCCTTGGGGTCCTGTTGCCCCCTGGGGTCCTGTTGCCCCTGGAGGTCCCGGTGGTCCTGATGGTCCCGGAGGCCCTGATGGTCCAGGAGGCCCCGATGGCCCCGGGATCCCTTGAATCCCCTGTGCTCCTTGGGGTCCTGGCGGTCCTTGGGCTCCCTCAACTCCCTGAGCTCCCGCAGCCCCGGGGACCCCTTGAAGACCTTGGACCCCCGCAGCTCCTACAGGTCCAATAATTCCTTGTTGTCCCCGGGGGCCTTCAGCTCCGCCTGGCCCTCCCTCACCCGAGGAACCAGGGCCCCCTTGTGTCCCTGGAGGTTCTTGAATCCCGCACATTTTGGCTATTTCGGCCCGGATTTGGGATTTAGCTTTTTGTATGGCAGCTTGTAAAGCTTGCTGATCAATCATAGTTCGAGGTTTTTGCTTTCTCCTTAATGGTTTCTTACAAAGACGCTTCTTGTGAATACCTGCTCTTTTGATTCTTTGTGCATATCTGTATTTCCGTCCAGATCTCCAACTTCCGGGCCTTTGTGTTACCGAATACTTCAATCCCGCCACCTTCCCCTAGGTAAAAGAGTGTGTGTAGATGTCATATCTATATGTCAAATGCACACTCCGGGAGTGGACGAATAGCCTAGATCCAATTAGCAAGAGACCATTTTGAATGAAAATAGGCTCCACAATATTGAGGTGTTATCTTGCAGGCTTTCTATATAAACAAGACAAAATTACACCTTACGCCTAACAAAAAAAACCCTATATAACCATTCTGCATCTTTGCCCAACATTTTAACTCCCCATCCCAAACACCTGTCTGTTCCGAACCTTTCCGCCCTCAGATACAATGAAAGCGCATACTTTCTGCCAAAGGAGCCTACCCGCTATGAACTTTGATCTTAATGTGGTTCCCTTCAGCCGAAGAGGAACATTTCTGGCGATTTCCGAACTGCCTGAAGCCGGTGAACGGCAAGAGGGCCTTTATTTGCGGACCGTCCGTGGTGGGGACGATAAATTTGGGGAAGCTTTTCTTATTGAATTGCTTGATAAGCACGGTCAGTTCATTCCTTATGAAGCCCAGGCGTCCCCTTCACTGCTGCGTTTAGATACAGACTCGGCCCCGGTCTATGCGGAGGTCTGCATGACAGACGCCCATACGGTCCGATTCCGTACGAAGGGATGCGGCCTCCGGCTGACCTTCCGAACCTCCGCATACGACTACGCTTACGAACACAGCGTTGGTAACTGGGAAGTTAACAGCTTCACCCATGAGTGCAGGTTTATGCTGATCAGCTTAACCGGGAAGCTTCAGATGGAAGTCCCTTGGGACAAAATCAAGAGCTCCCGGATTGTGGCAGAATTCTCTCCCGAGGAGGGCACGGATTCGGTCGAGTTCGCGGTACAGGAGTTCCGCACCGTGTGGGAGCCATGTGAAAGCTGGGCGCCTTGGGAGCAAGCCGCAGGTGCGGTTCGTGAGGAATTTGACGCTTGGCTGAATGCCAGCTTGACGGTGCCGGAGCGCTGGCAGGCCGGCCGTGAGCTCGCGGCGTACATTACCTGGTCCTGCCTTGTTCCTGATGAAGGATGCTTGACCCGGCCTGCTATGTATATGTCCAAGAACTGGATGACCAATATCTGGAGCTGGGACCACTGCTTCAATGCCATGGCTCTGGTCAGGAATAATCCGAAGCTGGCCTGGGACCAATTCATGATTTTCTTCGACCGGCAGAATGAGAGCGGCTTGATTCCCGACTTTATTAATGACAAGTATGAGCTGTGGAATTGCAACAAGCCGCCGATTCATGGCTGGACGCTCGCCTGGATGATGCAGCGTACGGACTTCATCAAGGAGTCTCATCTGCGCGAGGTATACGGACCCCTGTGCAGGTGGACGAACTGGTGGTTCTATTACCGTGATCATGATGGGGACGGAATCCCGCAGTACAATCACGGTAACGATTCCGGGTGGGATAACAGTACGGCGTTTAACAACGGCATACCGGTCGAAAGCCCGGATCTGGCTACGTTCCTGATTCTGCAGATCGAGGTGCTTGCCGAGATCGCGGGGCTGCTTGGTCTTACCGACGAAAGCGCCGCCTGGCGGAGGCTGGGAGAAGAGACACTAGAGCGGATGCTGCGCCACTTCTGGAAGGGCGGCCGATTCATCGCCTGCCGCTCCGGAACCCACGAGGTGTCCGAGGGGGACAGTCTGCTGCTGTTCGTGCCCATTCTGCTTGGGAAGCGACTGCCGCAGCACATTTTGCAATCCCTGCTGGAGGGGCTGCGGGATGAGAGCCGCTTCCTGACGCCGAACGGTTGGGCCACGGAAAGCGTGAAGAGCCCTTATTACACGCCGGACGGCTACTGGAGGGGGCCAATCTGGGCGCCTTCAACGATGCTGCTGGTGGAAGGGGCTGCCGCCGCAGGAGATATAGAGCTGGCCCGTGAAGTGTCCCACCGGTTCTGCAGCATGCTGGACAAAAGCGGCATGGCTGAGAATTTTGATGCCCTAACAGGTGAAGGGCTGCGCGACAGGGCTTTTACCTGGACATCAAGTGTGTTCCTGATTCTGGGACACGAGTATACAACCTGAATGTAATACATGCACTTCCTCCCGGACAACCGGGTCTAAAGGGAAGTGCTTTTACCATTTAACGGGATGTTCCCCGTCCAGCCCGTCCATGCTACACTTCAAATACATATGCGGTATATAAAAAGTGGGGGATGAGAGGTCATGTTCATTCGTCTTGGCAAGCAGTTCTACCAACGCTTCTCCGTTCACTCTTATCGCAGTATTAGGGCCAAGCTGCTCTTTTGTTTCCTTATTGTGACGATTATTCCCCTTCTCTCTTTGGGGGCTCTAAATTATTATCAATCAGCCAAAGTTATCAATTCCCAGTTCGGCAAATACGGGGAAAATACGGTTGCCCAGCTTGACCAGCAGATCAGTTCATCGCTGAGCCGGATGAACCAGACGACAGGAACGATCTATTCGTACCTGCTGGACCCCGCCCGCGCGGGGCTTGGCAATCAGGTTCCCTCTACGTATCAAGAGATCATGGATAAGGATGATTTCGAGGCGCTGCTTAAGTCGCTTAAGACCGACAAGACAACCGGAATCTATTTGATTACGCGATCGGGGTATTACTATGGTGAGAATAATCTTGATGTGAGCAAGCTGGACAGCATCCCTGCCTGGCGGTCCATGACGAGCGTATCCAAGGGGGCCCACTGGCTGGGCTTCTACCCGATGAACCATGGCATGGGAGATACACAGCATCAGGGTGAGCCTGTTCTGGGTCTGGCTGTGAGGATTAACAACCCGAAGGGAGCACAGCATGGCAGCACAATTCTAATTGAAGAGAATGCCGAGGGGCTTCTTCGTATGTTTCATATGTTCGAAGGGGATACAAAGGCGCATCTGACGGTCAAAGACCCGGCAGGCCTGACCATTTATGAGACCAAGGCCGCGTTCACCCCAAACAGCAGTGACGTAGTCTGGAACCGGACACTTGCCGCCAACGGGTGGAAGATTGAGGCTAGGCTGCCCGCTCAGGCCTTCTATCTGTCCTCTAACCTGATCAGGTCCAATACCGTTGTTGTGGCCGTTGTTTCCTGCCTGCTGGCGTTTGGCCTGGCTTATATTTTCTCATCCAGGTTCACAGCCCGGATCAGAAGATTGAAGGATGCCATGCAGAAGGTCAGTTTCGGCAAGCTGCATACGAGAACGCTTGTAGAGGGCAAGGATGAGCTTGGAAGCCTGGATACCAGCTTCAACCGGATGGTCAGCGGGATACAGTCGCTGGTTCAGGAGGTGGAGATCAGCGAGAGGCTGAAGAAGGAGGCCGAACTCAAGGCTTTTCATTATCAGATCAACCCGCACCTGCTGTTCAATACGCTCAATTCCATCCAGTGGAAAGCGCGGCTCCAAGGGGCTGAAGACATTCGTCAGATGATTTACCATCTGACAATGGTGCTGGAAGGGAATCTGGATATTTCCCAGGAGTTGATACCGCTTGGGCGGGAACTGCGGATGATTGAACATTTTCTAAAAATACAGGAGGTCCGTTACGGATCGGTGTTCACCTATGAGCAGGTGTGCAGTGAAGATTTAAAGCCATACCTGATCCCGCGTATGACACTACAGCCGCTGTTTGAGAATATTTTCTTTCATGCCTTTGAGGATGGGGAGGGAACGATCAGGCTTCGTGTTGAGGAGGAAGGCGAACAGTTGGTTCTTACCCTGTCTGATGATGGGGCAGGAATGACCGAGGAGAAGCTGAAGCAGCTGAACACTCAAAGGCCTAAGGAGCAGCCGAAAGGAAGAGGTGGGCTTGGGGTGCAGAACGCGAACCAGAAGTTCAAGCTCCATTTCGGCCTCCAGTATGGCTTGACCGTCCATTCAAGAAAAGGCGAAGGCACCACCATTGTAATCCGTTGGCCCAAGAAGGAGGAGAATCCGCATGGAGACAGCTAAGATGATAAAAGTACTGCTGGCCGATGATGAGAGTATTGTGCGTAAAGGACTTCGATCCACGGTGCCTTGGCATAAATACGGCATGGAAGTGGTCGCGGATGCGCCAAATGGTCTAAAAGCCTGGGAGGCTTACCAGACGCACCGGCCACAGGTGATCATTACCGACATTGTTATGCCGGAGATGAATGGGATAGAACTGCTGCGCAAAGTGAAAGAAGCCGATAAGGAAGCGAGAATCGTTCTGCTGAGCTGCCACCGGGACTTCGAGTATGCCCAGCAGGGAATCAAGCTTGGCGCTTCTGGGTATTTGCTCAAGACCGCGTTTGAGGATGAGGAGCTGGAGGGCATGCTGGAGAAGTTCCAGGCGGAACTAACGGCCCCAGCTGCGGTGGAGAACGTGGTGGAGGACAGCCGGGAGGAGCGGCTCGGTTCCCTGCTGCTTGCCTGGCTCAGCGGGCACAGTGACAAGTTCATCGCAAAGATCGGCTGTTTTGTCCAGGAGGAGTGGTTGCCGGGGGAAGGCCCGCTGTATGTATACCTGCTTAAGGCGGGCGGCTGTGGCGGCAATGCGGAGGTGCTGGACACAGCTCAAGACCGGGAAGGACGGCTGCTGCGCGGTGTTGCGGTCATCCCTTACGGCGAGGAGCTGTGTTATTGGATTGTGCCTGCTTCGGCTGCCGAGACAGCCGATAGTCTGCTGCTGCAGATGAAGAGTAAGGCGGAGAAGCTGAGGTGGGCCCGAAGAGGACCGCTGCCGCTGGAAGATACGGGGGGGATCAGCTCGGCCTTCCGCGAGCTGCACAAGGAGGCTGAGCTTGAGAAGCTGCACGGCATCTCGTCCGGCGATTGGCCTGAGCCGATATGGAAGGCTGTGAAGCTGCTGTACGATAATCCGGGTGCGGATTGGTCAGTCAGCGATTTGGCGGGACAGGTGGGCCTCAGCCGCAGCCATTTCTCCACCTTGTTCAAGAAGACGGTGGGAGACAGCTTCGTGGCCTTCCAATACAAGCGGAAACTGAAGCTTGCTACCGAGCTGCTTCGCGGCACCCAGCTGACGATGCAGGATATTGCCGAGAGGACGGGGCTTGGCGACAGCAAATATTTCAGTAAATGGTTCAAGCGGTGTATGGGTCTGACCCCCAGCCACTACCGGACCCAACAAAAAGGCGCCCTATCCAGGACAGATGAACACCCTAAGGATTAAATCGGACAAAAATACGCAAACATTCGAATAGATATCGGTTTTGAACCGCTTTCATAAAAGTTAAGATGAAAGCGGTTCAATTATTATAACCTCATTCAAAGGGGAGGCTGCCACAATGAAAAAGAAAATTTCACTTATTGTACTTGCCACAACGTTAATGGCAACCATGGTCACAGCTTGCGGGGGAACAGGTGAATCCTCATCCTCAGGCGGCGCGAATTCGGGGCAGACGAAGATGCTCAGGTTCGCCACATGGGACACCGGTGACGCGCTGAAGATTGAGCAGGACATTGCCAAGAAGTTTGAAGCAGCCCATCCTGGAACGAAGGTACAGGTGGAGGCTTATGCCGACGGTTTCGACCAGAAGCTCGCAGCCGGATTTGGAGCGACCAACCCTCCTGATGTGATGTATATGTGGGATTTCCCAACATATCATCAATCCCTGGAACCACTCGATACTTATGCAAGCAAAGATAAAGACTTGAATATTGATGATTTCTATCCGGGCCTGTTCAACTACGGAAAGATTGACGGCAAGCTGTACGGAATTCCGGCAGGCTTCACCACCCGCGTCGTTTATTACAACAAGAAGCTGTTCGATGAGGCGAAGGTTCCTTATCCGAAGGACGGATGGACCTGGCAGGACTTTCAGAACATTGCCGCCAAGCTAAGCGATAAGTCGAAGAAGCAGTACGGCTTCGGCGTGCGGGCTGAGAATGATACGTACGATCTGCAGGGCTTTGTCTGGAGCAATGGAAGCTCCTTCATCTCCGATGACGGCAAAAAGATTGATGGTTACATGAACAGTAAGGAAACAGCTGAGGCGATTCAAATGCTCGGCGACATGGTCAAGAACGGCTCGGCCGTACTGACTGGCGGCAAGGGGCAGCAGAGCGGCGATGATATCTTCAAAGCCGGCAAAATCGCGATGTGGGAAAGCGGAATCTGGCCGCTGGAATCGTTCAAGACAGCAGGCATTGATGTAGGCACCGTTGAAATCCCAGCCTTTCCGGGCAAACCGGTTAAGGGTGTGCTGGCAGAATCGGCCTTGTCGATCGCCAAGGATTCCAAGCAGAAAGACCTGGCTTGGGAGTTCGTGAAATTCTATGTGTCCAACGAATCCATCAAGATGCGTGTCGCCGATCTACCGGTAAGAGTCAGTGTCGTGAACGAGCTGAAGAAGGATCAGGACCCACTTTATAAGCCTTACTATACGATGCTTGAACGCTCCAGCAACACACCGGCCTTCCTGCTGAATCCGAAGTGGAATGAAGTGAACCGTCAATTGTCCGCAGCGGTGGAATCAGTCATGCATGGAAGCAATGCCCAGGAAGTGCTGAATCAGGCTGTCAAAGACAGCGAGCGTTATTTGAAATAACACTAATACAGAAAGAGGGTTAAGAGATGGCTCAGAACTTTCTGCAGCAAGCAGAGGAACCCGCAGTCCAGCTCAAGCCTACACGAAAAAACAGATGGGGTGGGGCTATCCCCTACCTCTTCATTTTCCCGTGGATCTTCGGGTTCCTCGTGTTTACCTTGGGGCCGCTACTATTCTCCCTGGTCATTTCATTCTTTGATTGGCCGATTGTAGGCGAAGTTCATTTTATCGGTTTTGGCAATTATGCGGATATGTTCACGGACGATCCTCTGTTCTGGACTTCACTCTGGGTCACCTTGAAATTTGCGGCTCTGTTCGTGCCGCTCAACATCATTGTGGCGTTGGGGCTTGCGATTCTCTTGAATCAGAAAACACGCGGCAGCGCAATTTTCCGGACCGCCTTCTATATCCCTTCCGTAATTTCCGGGGTGGCCCTGGCAATGATCTGGTCCTGGGTCTACAGCGGCGACTATGGAATTCTGAATTATTTCTTGTCCATATTCGGTATTCAAGGCCCTGATTGGCTGAATGATACCAAATGGTCGCTGGTTGCAATGGTGGTTGCGAGTCTATGGGGACAGGGCTCGATGATGCTAATCTTCTTGGCCGGACTTAAAGGGATTCCGAAAGATCTTTATGAATCCGCTTCCATCGATGGTGCGGGCAAAATCAGACAGTTCTTCAGTGTCACCATCCCAATGATCACACCAACGATCCTGTTTAACTTGATTACTTCTATCATTGCGGCTTTCCAGCAGCTTACGCTGGCCCTCCTGCTCACCGGCGGCGGCCCGATGAAGGCCACATATTTCTATGCTATGTACATGTATGAGAATGCTTTCAAATACTTCAAGATGGGTTACTCGGCGGCCAACGCCTGGTTCATGTTCCTGATTGTGCTCAGTCTGACCTTCATCGTGTTCAAATCGTCGGAGGCCTGGGTGTTCTACGAAGGCGAGATGAAGAAGAACCCTCAGAAGAAGCTGGAGGCGCAAGGAAGGAGAGGTTCTTAGTGAAAAAAGTAGTCGTTTACGCACTGCTGATTTTTTTCTCACTGCTGTTCATCGCACCGTTGTTCTGGGCGGTTACGACCTCGTTGAAATCACCTACAGAGCTGTATCTGTTCCCGCCGAAGTGGATTCCTTCGGAATGGAAGTTCAGCAATTTCGCTGAGTCGTGGAACATTCAGCCTTTTAACACCTTTTTGAAAAATACGCTGATTATTACGGTTATGGCTACGATCGGCCAGTTGATCTCTTGTACGCTTGTTGCTTATGGCTTCGCCAGATTCAGCTTTAAGGGCAGGGACTTCTTGTTCCTGATTGTGCTGGCTACCATGATGATTCCATGGGAAGTTACCATGATTCCACAATATATGGAATTTAATTATCTGGGCTGGATCAACACACTTAAGCCCCTTATTGTCCCGTCATTCTTTGGTTCCGCCTACTTTATCTTTCTGCTTCGCCAATTCATTCTCACGATCCCGAGGGAGCTGGATGAAGCGGCCACCATTGATGGGGCGAGCAAGCTGACAGTGCTTATGCGTATTATTGTTCCGCTGATGGGACCTTCACTGATTCTGGTTGCGGTGTTCCAGATTATGAGCTGCTGGAACGATTATCTCGGACCGCTCATCTTCCTGAATGATCAGATGAAGTACACGCTAACGCTTGGCCTGTCCCAGTTCAAAGGCATGTATGGGGTGGATATGCAGTCGATTATGGCGATTACCTGCCTGATCTCGATTCCGCCGTTGGCCATATTCTTCTTCGCCCAGCGCTACATTGTTGGGGGCATTGCGACCACCGGGATAAAGGGTTAGTTCAGCGGGACATCTGAATCTCGGACAGGTATCAATAAGGCAGCGATGCCGACCAAGGCAGGAATCTGCTGGAGCAGCGTGGGCATGTAGATAAATAGAACCCGCCGAGTTCCAAGGTATGATCTGACTGGACTTTTGTAGAAAACAACCTGACTAGTGTTGGTTTGTAGAAGGGGCTGGGAGGATAACTATTTGTTAATTCAATACTTCCATAAATATTGAATTAACAAAAACTCGTTGCGAACAGGAATTAGAACTAACACGTCAACAGACCGGCAGTACGGTTGCATTAAAAACGCATCAATACGTGAAGCATTTAGATGACGATGAGGTGCATGGAATGATGTAGGAGCAGCAAAGATGCAGCAGAGATACATTGAAAGGTGTGCTTAATGTCGGGCAAAAAGGTACAACCGCAAGTGCATTTAGACGCTCATTAGAAGCATACCAAGAAATATACCAAGAAGTATAGCAAGAAGCACACCGAGAGGTACACCAAATGGTAGATCAAGGGGTACCATCCCAGTGTCGCATCAAGAGGTAGATCTAAGAGAAATAGAGACTTAAGAGAAGAGAGGAGAACTCAACCATGACACAGATCAATTTCGGACGTGACTGGGATGACCTGAAAGTCCTTCAGCGCGGAAGGGCAAAGAGCCGGGCTTACTTCATCCCTCATGCCGACCGCTCCGTGGCTCTAAGCTGCGACCGGGGAAGCTCGCCCTGGTTCAAATCGCTGAATGGCATGTGGAAATTCCATTATGCCAAGGGACCGAAATGGGCCCCGGAAGGCTTCTTCCAGCGGGATTATGATACCAGCGGCTGGGATGACATTCAGGTTCCGGGTTTCTGGCAGCTTCAAGGAGAGGGTAAATATGGGCACCCGCATTACACCGATTTGTATTATCCATTCCCGGTGGACCCCCCGCATGTGCCCGACGACAATCCGACGGGCAGCTATGTAAGGGAGTTTCATATTCCCGAAGCCTGGAAGGGCCGGAACATCGTCATTAAGTTCGACGGAGTGGACAGCGCCTTTCACATCTGGGTGAACGGTATGCCGGCCGGCTACAGTCAAGGCAGCCGGCTGACCTCGGAGTTCGATCTGACTTCCTATGTGAAACCTGGGGTTAATACTCTCGCGGTTAGAGTGTATCAATGGTCGGATGGAAGCTATCTTGAAGACCAGGATATGTGGTGGATGAGTGGAATTTTCCGGGATGTATATCTGATCTCGGAGCCCGCGAAGCTGCGGGTTGCGGATTACCGGGTCGTTACAGAGCTGGATAAAGCGTACCGTGAGGGCACGCTTAAGGTTCAGGCGAGCCTGCTTGGTGAAGCGGGAGCAGAGGGACGGATCAAGCTGGAGCTGTTTAACCCAAGCGGACAAAGTGTCGCCGCAGCCGATGCGGCGGCTTCAGCTGATGAAGCTGTGAATCTGGAAATGCGGGCAGGCCAGCCGAAGCTCTGGAGCGCCGAGTCCCCTACCCTGTACCATCTGCTTATCACCTTGGTTGATGAGCACGGGGACACCTTGGAGATGATAGCCCAACGGGTTGGATTCCGTCGCATCGAGGTGCGAGGCGGCCAGTTCCTGGTGAACGGCAAGGCCATTCAACTCAAAGGGGTTAACCGGCATGATCATCACCCGAACACAGGACGTACGGTGACGGTCTCCACCATGCTCCAGGACATTAAGATGATGAAGCAGCATAATATCAATGCGGTGAGAACGGCACATTACCCGAATGATCCAAGATTTTATGATCTGTGTGATGAATACGGCTTATACGTAATGGAAGAGACGGACCTTGAGACCCATGGGTTCGAGCTGCTCGGTAACATTTCCAGACTCAGTGATGACACTGCCTGGGAAGAAGCCTATGTAGAGCGTTTGGAGCGTATGGTAGAACGGGACAAGAACCATCCTTCTATAATCTTCTGGTCGCTTGGGAATGAATCCGGTTTCGGCTGCAACTTCAGGGCAATGTCGAAGTGGTGCAAAGAGGCTGATCCAACCCGGCTCGTTCATTATGAAGAGGACCGTGAGGCCGAAGTATGTGATGTGGTCAGCACGATGTATTCTTCGGTGGAAAAAATGGAAGGCTTCGGGCAGCTGACCGACCACCCGAAGCCGCATATTTTATGTGAGTTTGCCCATGCGATGGGCAACGGTCCAGGAGGGCTGCGGCCTTATTTCGATACATTTGATAAATATGCCCGACTCCAGGGCGGTTTTGTCTGGGAATGGATTGACCATGGACTAAGCTGGAAGACCCCTGAGGGGAAACAGGACTACGCTTATGGCGGAGATTATGGGGACGTGCCAAATAACAGCAACTTTGTTATCGATGGATTGGTCCAGCCGGACCGCACGCCATCCCCGGGTCTTCTTGAATATAAGAAAATCATCGAACCCGTCCGGGTTGATTATAGAGATGCAGGCACAATCGGCGTAATGAACCGGTACGACTTCGTCACCTTGGATCATCTTCATGCGAGCTGGAACGTTTCACTGGACGGCCGGATCGTGCAGAGCGGCAATATGAAACTTCCGGAAATTGGTCCCGGCGAGCGAGCTGAGCTGCAAATTCCTTTTGACTTAGCTGAGGCTCCTCTGTATGGCAAATATACCGAAGGAGAATGGTGGCTAAACATCCGGTTTACCTTGAAGGAGGACCTTGCTTGGGCGGAGCAAGGACATGAGGTGGCTTGGGCCCAGTTCCCTGTAAAGTCTGTCCCCGGATTGGCTCAAATTCAAAAGCAGGCTGAGGGACATGGTGTGGATTATCAGGATGGTCAGGGGCGTGAGGATAATCAGAAACAAATCCGGAAGGAGGCTGAGGAGCAAGCTCAACAACCAGATCTGGAGCAGGTTCAAGAGTTAGATATGGCTGCTTCAAATGCTGTGGGTGTGTCACTCCGACCGAACCTTCAATGCAGAGAGGCAAATGCCAACCTTATCCTTTTCAGTAATGATTTCCGAATGGTGTTCGATAAGCGCAGTGGGCGGATCAGCTCCCTCCGCCTTGGTGGCAAGGAGCTTCTGACCGCTGGACCAAAGCTGAACTTCTGGCGCGCGCCGATCGATAATGACATGTATGTGCTGCCCGAGTGGCGCAAGGCACATCTGGACCGGCTCACTGAGCGTGTGGACGCCGTGGAATGCACCCGGCTGGATGCGGGGACGGTCCGGATCACAGTAAGCTCACGGATTGCTCCGCCGGTATTTGACTGGGGCTTCCGCTGTATAGTCAAGTATACGGTAACCGGCAGCGGAGTCGTCACTATAGATGTTCAGGGCACACCGGAGGGCAAACCGCCGGAGATGCTGCCTAAGATCGGCCTTCAACTTGAAGTGCCTGGAGATCTGGGCCATGTGAAATGGTATGGCCGTGGACCCGGGGAGAATTATTCGGACAGCAAGGAAGCGTGTCCCGTCGGTGTGTATTCGTCATCGGTGGACGGACTGTTCACCAACTACATTTATCCGCAAGAGAACGGCAACAGAACTGACGTCAGGTGGATATCCATCAGGGATTCAGCTGGTCTGGGCTTGATCGCGGCGGGGATGCCAACCCTTGAGTTCAGCGCGCGCCGTTTCACTGATAAGGACCTTGAAGAAGCTAAACATGCAAGTGAGCTTACAGCACGTGATTTCATAACGCTCAATCTGGATTATAGACAGAACGGGCTGGGCAGCAACAGCTGCGGGCCTGCTCAGATGCCGGATCATAAGCTGACGGCTGATGCTTTCGGCTTCCGTATCCTGCTGGCTCCATATTTCTCCGACGATCAATCTCCAGAGTATAGGAGCAGACAGATGCTGGCTGATGTAATAAACCGATGAGAGGAGGAAGCGGCATGCTCCATACACAGGATGTGTTCAATTTAAGCGGTAAGGTAGCCGTGGTTACCGGAGGAGCTTCAGGGATTGGTCTTGCTACGGCTGGGCTGCTTGCGGATTTCGGAGCCCATGTGGTTCTGCTGGATATTAACGGGAAGCAGGGGGAGCAGGCTGTTCACGAGATCAAGGAGCGGGGAGGGCTTGCCAGCTTTTACTGCTGTGATGTCTCATCCTCGGAGAGCTGCAAGCAAGTGGCAGAGGAGATTGAACGGATTAATGGCAAGGTGGACATTCTGTTCAACAATGCGGGGATTATCCGCCGGAAGACCGTGGTCGAGCTTGAAGAAGCCGACTGGGATCTGGTGATGAATGTCTCGCTTAAGGGAGTGTATCTGCTCTCCAAATATCTGATTCCCGTGATGGAGCGGAGCGGCGGGGGCAGCATTATCAATACCGGCTCCGGCTGGGGCTTGAAGGGCGGAGACCGCGCCGCCTCCTATTGTGCCGCCAAGGCGGGCGTGGTCAATCTCACCAGAGCAATGGCCATTGATCATGGACCGGCGAACATCCGCGTCAACTGCGTATCTCCCGGGGACACCGATACTCCGCTTCTGCGGGATGAAGCCAAGCAGCTTAAGCAGGACGAAGCGGCCTTCCTGGTCGCCTCGGCAGGCGGGCGCCCGCTGGAGCGGCTGGGTACACCACGGGACATTGCCAACGCGGTGCTGTTCCTGGCCAGTGACCTGTCTTCCTGGGTTACCGGTAGTGTGCTGGTGGTTGATGGAGGCGGGATCGCATAGAGAGCAAGATATTCAAGCTGAACTGACATGGATCAGTCTGCATGGATTGCCCCTGCCCGAGTATGTAGTGCTCTTAACTGTTCTATATAAACTCAACGCGAATTAGCAAAAACCTAAATTTTCAAGGATGGAGGCGTTAACCTTGTCTGAACACAGAACTTATGCCCACCCCTATATTCCGAATACGGTTCCGGAAGTAAGGGAGGCGATGCTGAAGGAAATCGGCCTTGATTCTATAGATCAACTGCATGACGCCATCCCGGACAGCTTGAAGCTGAAGCGGGACATGAAGCTCCCTCCAGCCATGAATGAATATGAGCTGCGCCGCTATATTGTTGATCTGCTGTCGAAGAACAAACATGGCGCGGACTATATTAATTTTCTGGGAGCCGGCTGCTGGCAGCACTTTGTTCCGGCGGTATGCGACGAGATTAACCAGCGCTCCGAGTTCGTCACAGCTTATGCAGGAGAGCCCTATGAGGATCATGGACGGTTTCAGGCTCTGTTCGAATATCAGAGCCTTATGGCCGAATTGGTAGATATGGACGTGGTCAACGTTCCGACCTTTGACTGGGCTCAGGCTGCTTCCACAGCCATCCGCATGGCTGGGCGTATCACCGGCCGCAAGGTTGCCCTGATTCCACGGTCCGTTGATCCGGACAAAGCCAAGATTATTACAAATTACTGTACGCCGGTTATGGAAATCCAGTACGTTGAGATTGACCCGGCGAGCGGCCGCATTGATCTGGAAGATCTGCGCCGCAAGCTGGATGAGACCACGGCCGCCGTTTATTTTGAGAATCCGGGATATCTCGGCATCATTGAAGATCAGGGCGCGGAAATCTCACAGCTTGTGCATAGTGTGAATGCGATCTCTATTGTGGGTGTGGACCCGATCTCACTGGGCGTGCTTGAGCCTCCAAGCCGCTATGGCGCTGATATTGTCTGTGGAGATCTGCAGCCGCTCGGAATGCATATGAACTACGGCGGGGGCCAGGCGGGCTTCATTGCAACCAGGGATGAAGAGACCTATGTTATGGAATATCCTTCACGCCTGTTCGGGATCGTGCCTACCGAGGTGGAGGGCGAATACGGCTTCGGGGATGTGGCTTACGAACGCACCTCTTTTGCCCTACGGGAGAGGGGGAAGGAATCAGTTGGAACCCAGACTGCTCTGTGGGGAATTACGGCAGGAGTGTATCTATCGCTTATGGGGCCGTCCGGCATGAGGGAAGTTGGAGAGACGATCATGCGAAAATCCCAATATGCCGCCAGCAAGCTCTCTTCTATACCTGGAGTGTCGCTGCTGTTCAAGGATACACCGTTCTTCAAGGAGTTTATTGTTGATTTCAATGAGGCCGGCATTACTGTTGCTGAGATTAATGAGCGTCTGCTGGAGGCAGGGATTTTCGGAGGCAAAGATTTATCGTCATCCTATCCGGCCTGGGGACAATGTGCTCTGTACTGTGTAACGGAAGTTCATATGCAGGCTGATCTGGACCGTCTTGTATCAGAAGTTACCCGTATTGTAGGGAAGCAATCATAAAAACAGCTTACAAGGAGGAGGAAAGCCAATGAAACGGATTCGCAGAGACCATAAGATACGCCGCTTCCATCAGGCGAAATGGGATGAACCGGTCATATTTGAGCTTCACCGCCCAGGTGAGCGGGGAGTTATCCCACCGGGAGTTGAAGCTACCATGGAAGGGGATGCCCTGAAGGGAACGTCAGCCATTCCGGCATCCATGCAGCGAAAGGAAGCACCGGGCTTGCCGGAGATCGGCCAGGCCAAGGTTCTCCGCCATTATTTGAGATTGTCCCAAGAGACACTTGGCTCGGATCTGAATGTGGAGATCGGCCAAGGCACATGTACGATGAAATACATTCCCCGCATCAATGAGATGCTGATCCGCACTCCGAATCTGATGGAGCTTCATCCACTTCAGGACCCGTCATCAGTGCAGGGTATGCTCGAAATCTATTACAAGCTGGATCTTGCCATGCGGGAGATTTCGGGGATGGACGCCTTCTCGTTCCAGCCAAGCAGCGGCACCCAGGCCTTGCTGGCGATGGCTTCCATCGTCCGGGCGTATCACGATTCGCGTGGTGAGGGAGACCGGCGCGATGAGATTATTACGACGATCTTTTCGCATCCGTCCCAGGCGGCAACCGCTGCGGTCAAAGGATACAAGATTATCACGCTGCACCCGGATGAGGACGGCTTCCCGGACCTGGAGAAGCTGAAGAACGCGGTATCGGAACGCACGGCAGGCTTTGTCGTAGCGAATCCCGAAGACACCGGGATTTATAATCCCCGCATCCGTGAATTCACGGATGCGGTTCATGCAGCCGGAGGAATCTGTTTCTACGATCAGGCTAACGCGAATGGATTGCTCGGCATTACCCGGGCCAAAGAAGCCGGATTTGACATGTGTTTCTTCAATCTGCATAAAACCTTTGCTGCACCCCATATGTGCGGAGGACCGGCAACCGGAGCCCTCGGGGTTACTGAGGAGCTCAAGCGCTTCCTGCCGGGTCCGCTCGTAGACACCGATGGCAGCCGCTATTTCCTTGCTGAGCAGAAGGATGGCAGCATCGGCAAGGTCCGCAGCTTTCATGGCGTAGCCCAGACCGTGCTCCGTTCATACGCATGGATCATGAGCCTCGGTGCTGAAGGGCTGAAGGATGTGGCCCAGATCGCGGTGCTGAACAACAATTACTTGTATCACAAAATCCTGCAAATCCGCGGGGCAAGCGCTCCTTATATCAAAGGCCGCAGACTGGAGCAGGTCCGGTACAGCTGGAAGCAGCTTACGGATGAGACCGGCATAACCACAGAGGACATTACACGCCGCATGTGTGATTTTGGTCTTCATTACTGGACCTCCCATCATCCGTATATTGTTCCTCAGCCGTTCACGCTGGAGCCGACGGAATCGTATTCCAAGGAGGATCTGGACGAGTATATCGAGGCCTTAAAGCATATCTCGAACGAAGCCTACACGCAGCCTGAGATCGTCAAGACAGCGCCTCACAGCAGCACGGTTCACAGGAATGTGGAATCCTCCCTGGACGATCCTGCACAGTGGTGTATTACATGGCGGGCTTATCTCAAAAAGACTCAGCCGGTATAGCTTTACTACCTGAAAGCTGGACAGACCAGATAAAGCGCCCCAAAAGGGTAACCTTCATAAGTTCATTTTATACAGATACGAACCAGCTGAGGAATATAACAGATTGTACGCTGAAGGGCTCCTCTTAGATGGGGCCGTTCGGGTTTTGGCAGAACACCAAGGAGAGGGGGAATGGGTATGTCAGGCTATATAAGGGACTTGCTGCGTCTGTCCGTCGGCGTCCGGCGGTTTCTTATGACCGAGGCTTTGTACGGCATCGGGGTTGGAATGTATTCGCTTGTGCTTAACTTGCATCTGCTGTCCAAAGGAATGAAGGAGGATGAGATCGGAGCTCTAACTTCCGTAGGTATCCTGATTATGGGGGCGCTCGCGATTCCTATATCCTTGTCCGCGGGCCGGATAGGCCGCAAAAGGCTTCTGGTATCCGGCATTCTATTCATTGCGGCGGGCAGTGCAATTTATGCGGCTGGCGAGCACAACGGCATATTTTATTTAGCCCAGACTCTGGTCTCAATCGGCCTTACACTTGTTGAGACTACCGAGGTGCAGCTTCTCTTCCATTACTGCGCTTCCCGAAAAGAGGAGGCGCGCGCCTTCTCTATGATGTTCGCCGTATTCACAGCCTTTACCGGGGCGGGCACGCTTGCTGCCGGATACCTTCCGAGCGGTGCCAGCCACGGAGGGGGCTACAGCCTGACGCTGCTGCTGGCCGCGCTGGTCTTCGTGACACACTGTCTGGCCCGGGGGCTGTGGCTTCCTGCCGAGAGCGGACAGGTGAGACCATCCACATCTTTCCGGGGCCGAGACCTGGACCATGAGATGTGTAGCAGCAAACCTGCAGGATGGAGGGACAAGCTCCCCTCCGGCACCCTCTGGCTGTTCTCGGTATTTATGGCCCTGCTTGGCGGGGCAATTGCAATTACGGGTTCTTTTCTTAATGTGATTGTGAAATACCGGCTGAACTGGATGGACGACAGGGTATCGGTTCTGCTTGCAGTGTCTGGCGTAGTATTGTTTGCAGCTTCATTAATGACACCTTATATTCTGGAGCGCTTTGGCCATCATAAAGCGATTATGTCGGTTCTCTTGATGAATACAGCTGTATTTACGATATTGTACTGGGCTATGCCAGTCTGGATGTTCACAGTACTGTTTCTTGTTCGCGGCGGCGGGATGACAATGCTGTCCAATCTGCTCGACAGCCAGCTGATGTCAGCCTTCAGGGAGCAAGAGAGAAATTTGTATGCGGGGATGAGATCGGTATTCAGAAGTATTGGCTCCTCTGGAGCCGCACTGGTGGCGGGATGGATTTTGACTGAAAGAGATTATCGTATGCCCTTTCTCTTAACCTCTGCGGCACTATTGATCTGCTCGCTATATTACATCTGGTTCATCCATCCGGTCTTGGATCATCGGCTTGAGGAATGAAGGGCCCTCTCCCTTTCTATAGGCTGCCGAATACTCTTTGCCGAAAATAGTTCGTAGGTATATGGTATGATATTCCTATTAATTCAAATTGCGCAAGATGAGAGGGAGAGATTTCAGTGCTGAGGCGAGTGAGTATCATCTTTTTATTCGTGATCACCGGGCTTGCGGCTGGTGTAAAATCTGCAGAAGCTTACGACTTCAACGTCCAATCAAGCAATGCATCAAAGACAAAGGAAGCCATAGTAGAGCAATGGTTGAAATATAGGCCTATGGAATCAGGCGGTTACTATATGGATGCCAAAAAAATATACGTGCAAGCCCCAAATGTGGAAGCTCCTTATGCCGCTGGGAGTATTAAGAAGGAATACATAGAGGATGGTGTAGGTGCTGTAAACTTCGTTCGTTATTTGGCAGGGCTTCCGAATGACATCGAACCCGATTGGAGTCTGCAGGAACAAGAGCAGACCGGAGCAATGATTAATGCAGTCAATAACCGTATGAGCCATTCACCCTCTAAGCCTGAAGGCATGAGCGAGGGAATGTACAAGTTGGGTGTCAAAGGTACAGGCAGCAGTAATTTGTTTTGGGGAAGCCCAACCTTTTATAAAAATGTATTAGGTTACATGTCGGACAGCGATTCAAGTAATATTGACCGGGTGGGTCATCGAAGATGGATTTTAAATCCGCGAATGAAGAAAACGATGTTTGGGATGGTCTATAGCAAACAGGGTACGCCGCATTCAGCCATGTATGCATTTAATAAGGACCGTTCACAGAATGAAGTTCAATATGATTATGTGAGTTGGCCTTCCGCGGGATACTTCCCCAAAGAAGTATTCGCGTCCCGGGATGCTTGGTCGGTGTCGCTGAACGATGAGAAATACGATAATGAAAGAACAGACCAGATCGCTGTGGAGTTGACAAGAACCAGGGATGGGAAGCAGTGGACCTTCGATAAGAAGGATACGAATAAGGATGGAAAGTACTTCAATGTTCAGACCAGCAATTATGGAATTCCGTTTGCGGTGATATTCAGGCCGGATGGGATCTATGGTTTCAATAATGATGAGAAATTTGATGTGCGTATTACAGGTCTTTACAAGGTGAATGGGGAGAGTGCCGAGATTCATTTCTCCACAACCTTCTTCACGCTGGAATCCACGCTAGCTCCGAGAAACAGTATCAAGATGTTCGTTGGGGACAAGCTTAAGCTGCGGCTAACCAACGGAGCCCAGTCCATCAAAAATATTTGCACCAGTAGTGATGCAAGCAAAGTACGCATTGATGAATCGGGAAATGTTCAGGCTTTGGCTGAGGGAACGGCTACGATTTCAATAAATAGTTATTTTGAAGATGCGGGCAGCTTAACCATTCATGTTGTGAAGCCGGATTCTTCTGAGAAAGTGAGTAAATGGGCATACCCTGATTATATGAAGGCAAAAAGCAACGGCCTTGTGGTTGAATGGCATGATCATGATTATCAAGGATTCGTGACGAGGGCGGATTTTACAACTATGGCTGTTTTGGCACTGGAAACGATAACAGAACGGACTCTTGTTAATTTTGACGATGCGGATACAAAGTCTCCTTTTAAAGACTACGAGGATAGCACTGTTGCCTGGGCCAGTCATCATGATATCATTAAAGGCACCAGTGAGAATTTATTCTCCCCTTACCAGACATTGACCCGCGAAGAGGCCGCCGTACTGCTCATGAACATGTATAACAAGGCAGTAGAGATTAATGGGAGTGAGAGTGAGGGAGCTGTAGCAAGTAAAGCTCAAGAAGCTTTTTCAGATGACAGCCAAATCTCTGCGTGGGCCAAAAATAAAGTATATCAAGCTGTAAACTTGTCCTTGCTTAATGGGACTGGCAAGAATCGGTTTGAACCTCAAGGCAAATTAACCTATGAGCAGACTTATATTATGCTTGAGAAGTTATATGAGAGGATTAAAGAATAAATCTCAATCAAATTCAGCCTGTCTGGTGTTCAATATTTGGACAAAGACAGGCTTTTCTCTGTATATGGCATGTTGGCTGAGATTCCGCTTGACGGCATAAGCATAAGGCGTTAAACTTTCAAATATACCTATAGGGGTATATGTAATTGTAATCGTGGCCGTTGTGTTGGTAGTCGTGCTTCTTTGTCATACAAGCTGTCTTGTCCCTGTGCCGGAAGAAACAATAGGCACAATTTTTTTACTTGAATATATACCCTGTGGGGTATTTAAACAATAATAGAGGTGAATGATTATGGAAGCTATCACAGAATTATCGTCCGCGGACACCAAGGAGAGGACCACGATTGTCTTGTTCAGTGGAGATATGGACAAAGCTATTGCGGCCTTTATAATCGCAAACGGAGCCGCGGCTTACGATCATGAAGTAACGATATTTTTCACATTCTGGGGTCTGAACGCACTGAGAAGGGATGAAGTGGTTAAGGTGCGGAAAGGCTGGCTGGAGAGAGCCTTCGGCTGGATGATGCCGCGGGGCGCGAAGAAAATGGGCTTATCCAAAATGAACTTTATGGGTATGGGTCCCAAGATGATCCAACATGTCATGAATAAGCACAATGCGCTGTCCTTGCCTCAATTGATTGAACTGGCCCAAGAGCAGGGGGTAAAGCTGGTCGCCTGTACGATGACGATGGACCTGCTCGGACTGCAGAAGGAAGAGCTGATTGACGGGCTTACGTACGCCGGAGTGGCAGCCTATCTTGGTGATGCGTCAGAGGCGAAGGTGAACCTGTTCATCTAAGCAGCCTCCAGTAAGGAGTCCGGTGTGAGGAGAACATGCGGATTGTCCCTATTTTGGTTATAATACCTGTATAGGTATACGGTTGAAAGGAGTGCTCGGATATGGGGTATGTCTATCATGATGATATCAAAAAACGCCTGCGCCGGATTGAAGGCCAGGTACGCGGAGTTTTGAGGCTGATGGATGAGGAGAAATCCTGCAAGGAAGTTATCAGCCAACTGTCGGCGATCCGCAATGCGGCAGACAGGGCGATTGCGCAGATTGTGGCCGAGAACCTGCAGCAGTGCATTCTGGAGGAGCAGGAAGCCGGACGTGATTCCAATAAAATGGTGCAGGAAGCGATCGAGCTCCTCGTTAAGAGCAGGTAACAACTTCAAGCAGCAGAAGTCTAGCTTAAGCAGCATTCAAGCCCTCAGTACCCCCATGTTCCCCCTTTTTTCAGTCATGAAAGAGGTGCGGCATTCATGGGGGATTTTATATTTTGTGCTTAACCCCTGGCAGGATTTCGGTAACTCCTGAATTGGCCCGGTTAATAAGAAGTATTGATATTCTGGGCACAGCTGTTGATTCCTTTGATAAACGCAAGAGGAAGGTTTAGAATCTTAGTTATATCATTATTTATATGAATCTGAGGTGTATGATGAGACAGAAGGCTGTATTTTTTGACGTGGACGATACGATGTATGATCACTTGTCTCCCCTGAGAGGCGCCCTGACGGGTGTGCTTGGACTGCCGGAGACGTTTGCATTTGATAAAGCCTATTACTTATTTCGTTACTATAGCGATCTTCTCTCAGAGGAGGAGGGACTGTCCGCCGTGCCGGAGAAGGCCAAGCTGGAGCGGATGCGCCAAAGACGCTTCATGCTGAGTCTTGCGGAGATGGGCGTAGAGGTGACGGAGGAGCAGGCTGAAGCGCTTCAGGCCTCTTATCTTCGGGGGCAATTTGAAATTGAGCCCTTTGAAGGGGCGACAGAGCTGATCCGTGAGCTGGATGAGGCAGGGGTTGTGACTGGATTAATTACCAACGGCCCGCCGGAGCATCAGATGAACAAGATTGCGGTTCTAGGTCTGGACAAGCTGATCCCTTCAGAGCGTATCTTTGTGTCGGGCGCGGTAGGTTATGCCAAGCCGGACAAGCGCTTGTTCGAGTATGTGAATGAACGGACCGGGACCATGGGCGGAAGCTGTTATTATGTTGGGGATTCCTGGCGCAATGATGTGGTTGGAAGCCTGGACGCGGGATGGACATCCATTTGGTTCAATCACAGGGGCGCGAAACCTGAATCGGATCATAAACCGCATCATATTGCGGAAAGTTATGAGGAGATCCGCAGCCTGTATATGGGCCTTCCCGGATAATCCGGCGAAACTGCCGCGGGGAGTTGGAATATAAGGGGGACGATGCATGGGTATGATACTTTCTTTTCTGAAAAAATACCGGGCCACCTCGATCGCCGCACTGTGTATGATGCTCATCGAGCTGTCTGTGGAGCTGATGCAGCCTTATCTGATCTCCAAGATTATTGACAATGGCATCCGGGTTAAAGACATGGCTGTAGTGTGGCAGTGGGGGGGCGTGCTGCTTGCAAGCTCCGCTTTGGCTTTTATCGCTGGAATCTCCAGCTCCTTCTTCGCCTCCCATGCCAGCCAGGGCTTCGCCTTCGATCTACGGGACACGCTGTACCGGAAGGTACAATCGTTCACCTATTCGGTCTTCAGCAGGTTTGAATCTTCCTCTCTGATTACCCGGCTAACCGGGGACGTCACCCAGCTCCAGGATATGATCTTTATGAGTCTGCGGTTCGCCACAAGGGTCCCGCTTGTTGTATTCGGAAGCATCTTGATGGCGCTTATTGTGGACGTGAAGCTGGGATTGCTTCTTGTGGTCACGGTGCCGCTGCTTCTCTTCATCGTGGTGTGGATTATGAGAAGAGCCGCTTCTAACTTTACTGCGGTTCAGCGGCGCCTGGATGCGGTGAATGGCGTGATTCAAGAGAATCTGACCGGAATCCGCCTGATTCGGGTATTCGTCCGTATGGGACATGAGATTGAACGGTTTGCCCGCTTCAGTATGGACCTGATGAAAAGGACAGTTAGGGCGCTCCGGCTGATGGAGACGACAGCCCCCTTCATTCTGCTGCTGATTAACTGTGCGATCATTGCGGTCCTCTGGTTCGGACGGATCGATATCAGGTCTGGCCATGCTACCGTTGGACAAGTGGTCGCGGTGGCGAACTATTCACTAAGAATAATAGGGGCACTTTCGGCATTATCCTGGATTCTCATGAATTATTCGAGGGCGATCGCATCCTCCAAGCGTATACAGGAAGTGATGGATACAGAGGGTGAGGCTGAATTTCAGACCTATGGGAGTAATGAAGCTGAAGCTGAACGTGCTCAGGAGGGTCAGCGGCCGCTCTTGGGACAAGTGGAATTTAGCAGGGTCGGCTTCCGCTATCCCGGCAGCGATATCACGGTTCTGGAGAACATCAGCTTCCGGGTGAATGCGGGGGAACGGGTGGCTATTCTAGGGGCCACCGGTTCGGGCAAGTCCTCGCTTGTTCAACTGATACCTCATCTGCACGAACCAACAGAAGGGGAAATCCGGGTGGACGGAACGGATATCCGGGAGATTCCGGACTCCCTGCTGCGGGCCTCTATCGGTTACGTGCCTCAGGAGGTTCTCCTGTTCAGCGGCTCGGTCAGAGATAATATTGCCTGGGATCGTGAGGATGCAACGGACGCCGAGATCGAGTCTGCGGCCAGACAGGCTCAGATCTACGAGACGATTGCCCGTCTGCCCGGCGGATTCGGCACGATGCTGGGCCAGCGCGGCGTGAACCTGTCCGGCGGCCAGAAGCAGCGGCTGTCGATAGCCAGAGCACTGGTGAGGAAGCCGTCGATCCTGATTCTGGATGACAGCACCAGTGCGCTTGATCTGGCAACGGAAGCGGCTCTGCTGGACGCGCTCAAGGACCTGAGCTGCACGACCTTCCTGATTACGCAGAAGATCAGCTCCACCCTGACGGCGGACTTGATTCTGCTTCTGGATGAGGGCAAGCTTACCGCCTGTGGCAAGCACGAGGAGCTGCTTGCCACCTCTTCCTTGTACCGCCAGATTTATGATTCCCAATACGGGGAGGGATCTCATCATGTTCAAAGCATTGGCTGAGCCGTTCCGCCAGCCGTTTCCAGAGATCGAGCTACAGAGTGGGTCTGCCCGCGGCGGGAAACCGAAGGCCAAAGCCAAGAATACAGCCGGGACCATAAGACGGATCTGGGGGTATCTGGCCCGCCGGAAGGCGAAGCTGATCCTGGTTCTGCTGATGGTTGTGGCCAGCTCAGGGCTAAGCCTGCTTGGTCCTTATATGATCGGTATGGCCGTTGACCATTATTTGACGGGTACCAGCGGACATTGGGGACTGTTTCTGACCGGGCTGGGGCTTGTATATGTGATGTACGCTCTTACTTCCTGGCTGCAGAACATCTGGATGATTGAAATTTCACAGGAGACCATCTACCGGATGCGGACCGGACTGTTCGCTCACCTGCATAAGCTGCCCATTTCGTTCTACGGCAAGAGACAGCAGGGCGAAGTAATGAGCCGGGTCACGAATGATATTGAGAATGTAAGCTCAACCTTGAACAGCTCAGCAATCGAGATTTTCTCCAGTGTGCTGACCTTGGTAGGTACGCTTGTGGTCATGCTCTATCTGAGTCCCGTTCTGACCCTGCTGACCTTTCTGGTCGTGCCGCTGATGATTGCAGGCATGCGCTGGATTACACGCCGTACGGGACCCTTGTACAAGCAGCGCCAGAATAACCTTGGCGAGTTGAATGGATATATCGAAGAGACTTTATCCGGGCAGCGGATTATCAAGGCCTTCTCCCAAGAGCCGAGGGTGATTCGGGGATTTGAAGAGCGGAACGAGGCTATCCGCCGCTCAGGTTTCTGGGCTCAGACGATTTCAGGCTTTATCCCGAAGCTGATGAACAGTCTGAACAATCTGAGTTTTGCGGTTGTGGCGGGCATTGGGGGGATTCTGGCCATCCGGGGTGCGGTTACGGTGGGCATCATCATTGTGTTTGTAGAATATGCGCGGCAGTTCACCCGGCCGCTGAACGACCTGGCCAACCAATGGAATACGATGCTGTCGGCTATTGCTGGGGCAGAGCGGGTATTCGAGGTGCTGGATGAGGATGTGGAGGCCAAGGACGAGGGGGCGGCGGTGAGGCTTGACCATGTTGATGGGAACGTGCAGTTCACGCGTGTTTCTTTTGGCTATGAAGAGAACGGGGATACCCTGTCAGATATCAGCTTTGAGGCTAAGCCCGGAGAGATGGTTGCCTTGGTGGGGCCGACGGGAGCCGGGAAGACTACCCTGATTCAGCTCTTGTCCCGGTTCTATGATCCTTCCTCTGGAACGATCACAATAGACGGACGGGATATCACCACGATCCAGCGGGAAAGCCTGCGGTCTCATATGGCGTTTGTGCTGCAGGATTCGTTCCTGTTCCAGGGGTCGATTCGTGAGAATATCCGGTTCGGCCGTCTGGATGCGACGGATGAGGAAGTGGAGGAGGCCTCCAGGCTTGCGAACGCACATGCCTTTATCATGCGGATGGACGGTGGTTATGACAAGATCCTGCAGACAGGTGGTGGCGGGATTAGTCAGGGCCAGAAGCAGTTGCTGGCCATTGCGAGAGCAATTCTGGCCGATCCGGCCATTCTGGTTCTGGATGAAGCCACGAGCAGCATTGATACCATTACGGAAATCAAAATCCAGGAGGGTCTTCAGCGGCTGATGCATGGACGGACCAGCTTTGTGATTGCACACAGGCTGAATACGATCCGTCAGGCGGATAAGATCCTTGTGCTTAAAGAAGGCAGGTTGATTGAGCAGGGGCCGCATGATGAACTGATGGCCAGACAGGGCTTTTACAGCCGCCTGTATCAAGGCCGTCTGGAGCAAGAGGACAGCTGAGAAAGTCGGCTTTTGCCTGAATAAATAGTTTCTTCCCAATTCATACTATGACAGTCAAACCATCACATTACATGAATAAGGGGAGCAGACTGATGCAGCAGCAAACAGGATCTCAACAGAACCAGGCCATTCCTGGCTTCAACCATGGTGGACACGAAATCTTCGAAGCTCAGGAGATTATTCAATGTACCATCAACATTCTAGATAACTATACGATTTACAAACAATTTGTCAAAGATCCGGATCTGATGGATATTTTGAATCGTCAAGCCGGCTATATTGAAACGCAGTATAACCTGACTGTGGAATGCTTCAAATCTGGACAAAAACCGAGCCAGGTTACCGAACCTTACCTGATTCCAGACATGAAGGAGCAGGTTTACGGCTTGAAGCCTGGCCAGCCGAAAAAGCCAGCAGCCTCGCAGGCCGAAATTGACGATGCGGCAATCAGCACGCTGATGCTGAACCAAATTAAACCACACGCCTCCGGCCTAGCCAGATCGGCTACAGAGGTTACTAACCCTGTACTCCGCCGTGTGCTGGCATCCCAATCCCAGAACTTCGTTGAGATGGCTTACGAGCTGTATCAGTATCAGAACGTTCGGGGTTACTACCAAGTACCACAGCTGTCCGGTCAGGATCTTCACACCCTGCTGAACGGATTTGCTCCATCTTCAGGCATTAACCAAGGTTCCGCTGGCATGGGGCGGACACATTAAGAGAAGATCAAGCGGCGCCACAGGAATTTCCTGCTGGCGCCATTTTTGATATAAGGATGGTTTTCTTTTACTTGATTATATTTGTTTGGATTGTTTTGGAAGACTTACATTGCTCTTACATAAATGAGACACCTGATTAATACAGTTTGACTACAATCGCTTAGAAGAGCCTCGTCTTATCCAGTTGCCTGATTGGAGAAGCAGCGAAGCTTAAGTCATTAAGAAGGAGTGTAGTCATGAAGCGATGGGGAAGGATTTATTTCAAAGTTTTTCTGGCATTTGTTGTATTGTTAGGCGGATTAGGGACAGCCATCCCGGCCGTATCGGTTGGGGCTGAAGAAGGGGGCACAGCAGCTGGTGCAGCTGGTCCTGATGTGCTGCTCGCAAAAAACTCAGAGTGGAAATTCTATGATGCAGGAACCGATCTCGGCCCACAATGGTGGGGGTTGGACAAAACCTTATGGGCGTCAGGTGCTGCCCCGCTGGGATACAAGGATAGTGATAAGGTTGTATCCACCGCAGCTTTCGGGCCGATACAGACCAAGGTTTCTTATGGAGAAGATAAAGAGAACAAGCCCGTGACCACCTATTTCTCCAAAACCGTACATATTAATCAGGCCGATCCATATCTCAAATTTGTCGGTCAATTTGGGGTAGACGATGGGATCGTCTTGTATGTGAATGGGACCGAGGTTTACCGGGCAGGTATGCCGACCGGAACCGTTACTTACGACACCTATGCCAGCTCCGGTGAACCAGACCCTGTCATTTACAGCAATATTGATCTCACAAGCTCACTTAAGCCGGTTTTAAAAGACGGCGATAACGAATTTACAGCTGAAATTCATCAGCAAAGCAAATCCAGCTCGGATATTTATTTTGACATGGAGCTGGCGGGTTACAAGGAACTGCCGGGAGACCCTAGTGGAGGGACCGATCCGGGAACCAATCCAGGCGGGCCTGTCGTAGATGGTGCCCCACGTGCTGTATCGGTAGTATTCAATGGGGACCCGAAAACTGGTTTTGGCACGGCCTGGTATACGCCTAAAGAAATTACCGGAACCCAAATTCAGGTAGTTGAGGCCCAGAAGCTGAGCGGTGGATCAGAGTTTCCAGCAGAGCCGGATCTTATATTTGAAGGCTCAAGTGAGACTGTGGATGTGTATATGTCGAAGGCCGACAAAAGTGCAGGGAAACTCACAACATATAACAGCCATAAAGCTCTTGTGACGGGGCTTAAGCCGGGAATGGAATATGCCTACCGGGTTGGTGACGGCCAAGAAGGTCACTGGAGCGAGGTGGGCAGGTATACTACCGAAAAGCTGGATAATCAGGATTTTACATTCCTGTTCACCACGGATTCGCAGGGAACAACCGAAAATAACTTTGTGACCTGGGGGCATACACTGCAGGAAGGAATCGGCAAATACCCGAACTCCTCCTTCATTATTAACAGTGGGGATCTTGTGGATAACGGAGATATTGAGGAGCAGTGGCTGTGGTTCTTTGAGAAGGCCAAAGCCGAGCTTCAGTTCCATCCACTGGTTCCATTGGTTGGCAACCATGAGAGCAAGAATTATAACAACTATGCATATCATTTCAATCTGCCAAACATCTCGGGAACCGGAGCGAAGCCAGATGGCTCGGTCTACGCATATGATTATGGTCCGGCACATTTTATGATTCTGAACACGGAGTACTCCGAAGCCAAGGGGACCGACGTGGTATATCAGGAGCAGGTGCGCTGGCTGAAGAATGAGGTTGCCAAGACGGATAGGAAGTGGAAAATTGTCCTGCTGCATAAATCACCGTATTCGGTGGCTAACCATTATAAGGACTCGGATGTATTATTCTTCCGCGACAAGCTGACCGCTGTGTTCGATGAACTGGGCATTGATATGGTGCTTGGCGGCCATGATCATACGTATACCCGCAGCTATCAGATGCTTGCTCATGAAGCGCAGAAGGATGTTCAGACTGGCCAGGACGGCAGTGTGCTTAATCCTAAAGGTACCTTGTATCTAATCACCAATGCGGCTGGAGACAAGAGATACAATGTTAAGGATGATCAGGCTTCTTATGCAGCGAAGTTCGGCCAGCCGGGCAAAGAGATGTTTACAGGCGTTAATATTACAAAGGATCGTCTTTCCTTCGAGGTTTATACAACGCAGCAGGGCGGAGCAACCGAGCTCTTTGACAATTACGGGATTACCCGGACAGATGAGGCACCAGCACCTGTTGAGAATGCCAAGTGGTCCAGAACACCGGAAGGCAAGGTTAAACTGAGCTGGACGGCACCTTCCAAGGGAGCCGCAGTGAACGGATACCGGATTTATGAGAAGAACAATGCGCTCAAGGTGAATAATTGGACCGCTGCCGTAGCTCATACAGAAGGTACGAAGGAATACAGCATGGTTATTGATGAGACCGAAGCGGGCAAATCTTATCAGTTCGTAATTAAAGCTGTGAGCGGCCGGAACAATTCACCGGAGACAGTGGTAACCACGAATGAAGGTGATGGAGGCGATCCGGGAGCCGGGGCTTCTGTAAGCAAAGTCACCGTAACCTTCTATGGGGATGCGACCACTTCCAAAGGCTTCACTTGGTTTACGCCGCTTTCAGCACCGGGCAACGATGTTCAAGTGGTGGAGAAGAAAGGCGGGGAGGCTGACTTCACAGGAGCCCGTGAGTTTACAGGCATGAACGCGCAATCCACGAACTCGCCGAAGGAACTTGTGCATAAGGCTGAAGCTACGGGTCTTAAACCGGATACGGTGTATTTCTTCCGGGTTGGGGATAAGGCCCAGGGCGTATGGAGCAAGACAGGCACGTTCCGTACAGCGCCTAAGAGCGGAGCGTTTACTTTTATCGATCTGACCGATACCCAGGCCAAGAATGAAGAGGAGGCTATTCTGTCCTCGGAGACCATTGCCAAAGCGTTCCGAACGGTTCCAAACGCCGGATTTATGATGATCAATGGGGATATCGTGGATACCGGCAAAGACGAGAAGCAGTGGGACTGGTTATTCGGACATTCCGAAGGAAGTCTGCTGAACACCACGATTGTGCCTTCAGCGGGCAATCATGAAGATGATGCGAACAGCTTCATTGAGCATTTTAATCTCAATTCACCCGATAAATCGGATACGAGTACCGGAGCTTACTATTCTTATAACTACGGAAATACCCATTTTGCGATTCTGAACAGCAATGAGGATTCAGCCAATTATTCAAACTTCTCGGATGCCCAAGTGGAATGGCTGAAGAAGGATGTGAGGGAGGCCCGGGCGGCAGGGGCCAAGTGGATTATTGTCAATTTCCATAAGGGACCTTACACTACATCCAATCATGCAACCGACACCGATATTATGGGACCGACTGGCGTACGCACCAAGATCGCCCCAATTATGGCGGAGCTTGAAATCGATCTTGTATTCCAAGGGCATGATCACATCTATGCCCGCACCAAGCCGATCAAGAAAGACGGCACGGCTTCGGAGGCAAGCAAGATCACGGAAATCATCAATGGCAAAAAGATTGAGTATACGGTCAACCCGGGAAGCCCTATCTATCTGATCCCGGCTACAGCCGGACCGAAAGTGTACTACAAGAACACCAGTCCGAAGCTTGGAGACGCCTACTATCGTCTGTTCGAGGTTGCGGACGAGAACCATGCGGCCAAGTATGGGCCGGACCCGTCCGATAATAAGCGGCCTAAACGCAGTCAGGTACAGAATTTCGTCGGCATCACGATTGACGGTGACAAGCTGACGGCTATATCTTATGAGATCGATCAGAATCTGAACAACAAGGAGCCGTTCATTATCGATCAGTTCGGGATCGTGAAGAAGAGCAGCCCGGGCGGCAATCCGGGTGGCGGGAACAACGGTGGTGGTAATGGAGGAAACGGCGGCAATAACAATGGCGGGAATACCGGGGGAACCGGCAATGGAAATCCTAACTCCGGCGGTTCAATCGGGCAGGGCAGCACAGGTACAGGTTCAGATGGAAAAGGGACCGGAACCGGAAGCACTCCGAACGGCACAACAGCACCAGGAGCCGGTAATGGTAACGCTAATGGCGGTACTGGCAACACAGGAAATAATCCAGGTAAGGGACAGCAGGTTTCCCAATTGAATGATATTAAAGGGCACTGGGCGGAATCTGCTATCAATCAAGCGCTGGCCAAAGCTCTGGTTACCGGCTATGGGAATGGTAAGTTCCAGCCTGACAAAGCGGTGAACCGTCTGGAATTCATGGTTATGCTGGATCGTGTTCTGGGGAATGAAGCTGCAGGTTCAGGGCCGAAGCTGAATTTTAAGGATGCTGACAAAATACCAGCTTGGGGCCGCGAAGCTGCCCAGAGATTGGTGCAATCCGGTCTAATCAGCGGATACAGCGATAATACGGTCCGTCCAACCCAGGAACTCACCCGGGCTGAAATGGCGGTCCTCATCGCCAAGGCTGCCAAGCTTGAGACGAATCCTAAAGCCAAGCTTGCATTCGCCGACGCGGCAGTCGTTCCGGCATGGGCCGTTCCGTATGTGGCCGCGGCTGTTGACGCAGGCCTGCTCAGCGGAGTCGGAGGCAATCGGTTTGCTCCGGGGGCGAAGGCAACACGGGCAGAAGCAGCTGCGATGCTGCTGAAGCTTTATTAAACTGAATAAAGCAAGATAAGACAGAAAGAGGGATTTCGCGGGGCGAAATCCCTCTTTTTTATAGAGATAGTACAATTGGTCAGAGAAGATGATCCTTATATTGTTACAGCAATGATGCCTGTAGAATGATGCCTTTTCTGTCGTAGGAATGGAATGAACTATAGACTGTCAATCTAATCTGATAGCTAATAGTTGAAATATACCCCAAGCCCGGAATTTTAAACGAGAGCATAGATCAGCTGTAAAATCATAAACCTTACCTGCCGAGGTAGACATCTACTATATAGAATGAGAGAATACTTGTATTGAAATTTTTGAGGGAAGGAATGAGTCATGTTGGTGCGATTCGGTATTATCGGAACGAACTGGATAACAGAACGCTTTGTACAGGCTGCTTCGGAGAATGATCAATTTGTTCTGGCAGCAGTATACTCACGGACGGAAGAGAAGGGAAAGCAGTTTGCTGGCAACTTTAACAATCCGAGGGTGTTTACCGACTTAACCGAAATGGTTGCGGGTGATGAGGTGGACGCGGTATATATTGCGAGTCCGAATTCGTTTCATGCGGAGCAGGCTGTACTGTGTATGAATCATGGCAAGCACGTGCTCTGTGAGAAGCCGCTCGCTTCAAACACCGCTGAGGTGAAAAGGATGGTCGAAGCAGCTGTTAAGAATGACGTTGTTCTTATGGAAGCTCTTAAATCTACCCAGATGCCCAACTTCAAAGTTATTAAAGACAATTTATATAAACTGGATCGGGTTCGCCGGTATACATCCAGTTACTGTCAATACTCGTCCCGGTATGATGCATTTAAACAAGGGACTATTTTGAATGCTTTTAACCCAATTTTCTCTAACGGCTCACTAATGGACCTGGGCATTTACTGTCTGTATCCGATGGTTGCTCTGTTCGGGAAACCGCAATCCATACAGTCTGTGGGAGTAATGCTCTCTTCGGGCGTGGATGGGGAGGGCAGCATCATCATGAAATATGATGAGATGGATGCGGTCGTCACCCACTCCAAGATCTGTGACTCCTACCTGCCAACTGAAATTCAGGGGGAGAATGGAACGATGGTTATCGATAAGATTAACCAGCCATACTCTGTGAAAATTCATTACCGTGACGGAACGATTGAGGATCTGTCGAAGCCTCAAATGCACGAATCGATGTATTATGAAGCCCGGGAGTTCATCGATTTAATCATCAGTGGGGAACGCCAGAGCTCTATTAATTCTCATGCTACGTCTCTTATGGTTGCCGAGATTATGGAGGAAGTCCGGCGTCAGATCGGGCTGGAGTATGAGGCAGACCGGCGTTCAAATTAGGAAATCAAGGATATATTTAGTAAGAAACTTGTTGAATAAAGGGAAATTTTGTGACAATATGTAAAATGGTACATATCATTTCTTTTTTATTCAAGGAGGAAGCAAGTCGTGGAAAGAGGGCAAAATTTAGTTTTATCTATTCTGGGGGCACTGGTGGCGGCAGTTCTGGGGGCTGTTTTATGGACTGTTGTCGGAGTATCGACAGAGCGGGAAGTGGGTTATGTCGCTTTGGGAGTAGGGGCATTAACCGGCTTTGCTGTTCAGCTGCTTGCACGTAAGCGTACGAGTCGGGCCCATCAGATTATTGCGGTTATCGCAAGTATCATTGGTGTTCTGCTTGGAAAATATCTGTTGTTCGCATACATCGGCAATGATGGAATGGATGGGATGTTCGACAGCAATACTTTCAACGCATTTAAGGAAATGAGCGGGGATATCTTTGACGCTATGGATATCCTGTTCCTGGCCTTGGCTGTTATACCGGCTTGGAAGATCGCCGCTCCTAAAGCGGCTCAGGCTGTACAAGCTGGGTCGCAGACCCCTGTGGAATAATGAAATCGAGACCGTCTCCGTGGTTCAGCCACGGGGCGGTCTCTTTTATTAAGAAGAGCATGGTATAATAACCGGGTAAATGTGAGTAGAAGAGGAACAAAGGGTGTGAGGCCAATGGCCGTCAAAAATTTGCTTGTCACCGGTTACCGGGCACATGAGCTTGGCATTTATAATCAGAAGCACGAGGGCATTAAATATATACGCAAAGCCATTACCGGCAAGCTGCTGCCTCTGATTGAAGAGGGGCTGGAATGGGTCATTACACCCGGCCAGTACGGGGTGGATCTGTGGGCTTGCGAAGCGGTGATCGATCTGAAGAAGCAGTATCCTGGTTTGAAATGTTCGATCCTCTCCGCATATAAGAACCCGGAAGAGAACTGGAAGGAAGACAAGAAAGAATACTTCAGCCAGATTCTTAGAGGTGTGGACTATTACGGTTCGGTCAGCAATCAGCCATATAGCGGGGTGTGGCAGCTTACGGCCAGAGACGATCTGCTGCTCCGCAAGACAGACGGTATTCTGATGTTCTATGACGAGGACGCCGGTGAGGCCAGCCCGAAGTTTATGAAGAAACGTGCGCTGAAGAAGCATGAGGAGGAAGGGTATATATACCTCAGCCTCACGTCAGAGGATATTCAGAGCATTGCAGATGAGGAAGCGATGAACGAGTATCCGGGAGATGCCGCGCAGGATCTGCCAGAAGAGTGGTAACAATCGGTGCAAAAGTTGCTCCGGACTCCGGCTCAGTGGAATTTGCACATACGGACCTTCAGGAGGGCATCCCAAAACCAACCGGGATGGGAGCCGGCATTCGTTCTTGGAGCCTTTCGAACACTAACCGAGCTCCTATACCAAATCAGGGGCCGTCCCAAAGGACGGCCCCATGTGGGTGTGTTGTGTAATTGTTGCAGGTGGCTGCTGCCCAGGCAGCTTGAAAATGGCTCATTCCCCTGACAGCGTAAGCTCTTGTGCGGCGATTATGGCCTGAGTACGGGTAGAGACATGCAGCTTCTCGTACATTCTGGACAGATAAACTCTGACGGTTCCTTCTGTCAGCCCGAGCTCGGCTGCAATTTGTTTATTCGCAGCTCCCTGCTGCAGCAGCTTTAGAATCTTCTGCTCACTTGGATTAAGTGATTCGGTCTGACTCTTGGTTTGGCGGCTGGCAAAAGGCTTGTCTGCCTTTGGAAATAACTCCAAGAGTGACTGAACATAGGCATCAGACACGCCTTGGGCCTGCTCCTTGTTCATCCCATCCTCCCGCCATCTGGAATACACGCCAAGCAGCGGGCCCATTTCCGGGCCTTCATCTGCGAAGCTGCGTTTATATCCGTTCTGTTCTCCAATAATGAGAGCCTCGTGCAGCAGCGTAATGGCCATGGTTCTCTGTCCCCACTGATGCTGAATCAGCGCCTGAAGGACCGTGATTTCCACAAGGCTTGCGAGCTGCTGCTCCCTTGCCGCCTGCGGCTTCAGCAGTTCAAGCAGGCGCAGAGCTTCGGACTCCTTATGCTGACTGCCGAGTAGACGGGCAAGGGTTACATAATGGTATTCCTGATTATAGGTTGGTTTGTCCTTGCCCGAGATACCGAGCTTGGCAGCTTCCTTCCTGGCTTCTTGAACTCTGTTTTCCCGCAGATATATTCGTGCCCGAAAGGAGGCAAGCAGCTTAGTCCAAAGCATGTCCTGCCCGGAAGCCTCCGCTTTGGCGGCAGCCTCGTCGAGGGTATGATGGGCCATATGGAATCGTCCCTCCGACATATACAGCTTGGCCTCCATAATAACCAGCGGGACGATTAACCCCCAAATATTCTTGCTCGTGGCTGCCCTTTCAATTGCAGGCATCAGGCTGCGGCATTCAGCCAGCTTGTTCCACTCATAATAACCTTCACACAGCGACTGCTTCACATATAAGTTAATGAGAGAATCCTGCCACCCATGGGCTTCCAGAGCGCCCGTGAACATTGTGCCTATCTTTTCCGTATCCTCCGATAATACGCCGTTTAACCCCATAGGCGTGCGCCTTACAAGTGGCTCTGTAAGGTTGTAATTAATATTGTAATAGGTCGGGTTCTCGGGAATTATATTATCCAGAATGCCGCCGATAAAAGCAAACCATTTGGCAAAATCCCTGTTCATGAACACCAGATTCGATCTTACAAATAAAATTCCACTCTGTAGCTGCTCTCTCCGGGCGGCATCTTGGACACCGCCCAGTGAGGTCTGGATGCGTTCAAGCTGGCATTCCGCCGTTTCGAGTTGTTTTGTCATCACAAGGACAAAGGTATGAAACAAAGACATTTCCAACGATAAGTCATAATCAGCAGGAATGTTTCCGAACCAGTACAGAAGGGTCCCAAGCTCCCCCCGCTCAAGTGCAGCCGGAATGTGCCTGCTCAAATATTCCTCGGTTAAGGCATAGTCCTCCGCTGCAATCGCGTGTTCGATCGCCTCCTCCATTGCCCCGCGCCCAGCCAAATAATGGGCCGCTCTCACATGAAGACGGAGCCACTCCTCCCGCTCATTTCTCTTCAGCTGCCCCTGCAGAAATTGCGCAAACAGATGATGATAACGGAATTCATGATGCTCGCTATCCAGCGGGATGACAAACAGATTGAGGTCTTTGAGTGTTTCCAGCTTCTCCGGGCTGCCGGGATCGCCTGTTACATGCTCACAAAGCAGGGGATCAAGGCGGCCTAAGACCGATGTGCTCAAAAGGAAATGGCGGATATCGGCGGGCAGCTTGGACAAGACCTCATGGAAAAGGTATTCAGCCACATCATGGCGGCTTCCCTTAAATTCCTCTATAAGCTTGCTGAAATTTCTATCCGAACGCAGGGACAAGGACATCAGCTGCAGACCCGTGGCCCAGCCTTCAATATGTCCTGAGAGCTGCCTGGCCTGATCCGCGGTAAGCTCAAGTCCGGCAAGCTCGCTATAGTACATCTGTGTTTCCTCATTGGTAAACTGTATATCCAAGGTGCGGATCTGGGTGCTCTCCTGCTTGGCAACCCATTTCATAGTAGAGAATGGCAGCTCGGCCCGGGTAGAAATTACCATATGCAGATGATCTGGCAGATACTCGAGGAAATAGGCTGTCTGCTCATGGATTTCCGGATTGGAGATGCATTGATAGTCATCACAGATCAGATCAACTGGACGAGGCAGTTCATACAGCTCGTTGTTTAACGCATCCAAGAACGTAAGAGCAGACATACTGGGGAATGAGCTAGCCAGCTGCCTAATTCTTCCGGCGGATTCCTCACCGACCACTGCACACATGGCGTGGGCGACATAGCGCCAGAACCTGACCGGATCGTTATCCAGCTCGTCCAGACTTAACCAGGCGCAGGCTTGTTCGCGGCTGTGAACCCTCTGGGACAGAAGGGTGGATTTGCCAAAACCGGCTGGGGCGCTAATCACGGTTAGACGCCCAAGGGTTCCTTGATCAAGGGCTTCCGTAAGCCGGCTGCGGGTGATCAGCTTCTCTTTGGGGGCAGGGACGGCGATCTTGGCTTTTAAAATAACGGAGTAGTCTGAAAGATTCATAGGTTCCCCTTATATGTTGATGAAATCTATCTTTAATATCGATGAACTAGTTCTATTCTCATATTAAACCCATTATATGAAAAAGTTGCCGAAAAGTTAACGTTTGTTAATCGCTATAGGGAGGATGTTTTGCTAGGATGGGCTGCAAAGGGGACCGGGCGGTGTGACTAGGGAACCAGATCAGCAAGAGACAGCCTGGTTCATCCGGGGAATTTAGAGTGAGCTGGAAGGCTTGCAGGTCACCTATGGAATTTAGATTATTTAGGGAGGGCAGTTGCCCACCTTAAGCAGATGGGAGAGAGTGTGTTGAAACAGATAGGCAAAATTATATTGTGCCTTGTGCTTGTCCTGACCGCACTGCCAGGATATCCGGCCAATAACGTTAGTGCGCAAGAGGGACCTGTGGCTCCTCAAATATCCGCTGGATATTGGTACAGCATTTCGCTCACTAGCAGCGGGGAAGTGTGGAGCTGGGGAGCCAATGATTTTGGGCAGCTGGGCATCGGCAACAATACTACCACAGGTATACCGAAGAAAGCCGATGGTCTGGCGGATGTGGTCTCTATTCATTCGGGAATCCGGAGCACTTTTGCAGTGAAAAGGGATGGCAGTGTCTGGGCATGGGGGGATAACAGGGAAGGGCAGCTGGGCATCGGCAACAATACGATTCAGTACCTGCCAACTCAGATTCCCGGGTTGTCCGGTGTGGCGGATATCAAAGGCGGAGAGGGGTACCATACTCTCGCGCTGATGAAGGACGGTAGTGTGTGGGCGTGGGGGAAGAACACGAACGGACAGCTGGGCATTGGTACTAAGGTGTCCCGCAATACACCTTCTGTCATTCCTGGCCTGAGCGGAATTAAGGCAGTGGCAGCGGGCGGTTACCACAGCCTTGTGCTGAAGAGTGACGGAACCGTCTGGGCGTTTGGATTCAATAACGAAGGCGAGCTGGGTGACGGGACAACCTTGGATCAAGTTGTACCAGTTCAGGTTCAAGGCTTGGATCATGTAACGGCCATCTCCGCCGGATTCTATCATAACGTTGCGCTTAAAGATGATGGTACGGTCTGGACATGGGGAAGGAACAACGATAATCAGCTGGGTGACGGCTCGGCGGACGATCGGGGCATTCCGGTTCAAGTATCTGGTCTAAGCGGGATCAAAGCTATAGCAGCGGGCGGTTACCATAGTCTTGCGCTGGATGAGAGGGGTCATGTCTGGGCTTGGGGACTGAACGGAAACGGACAGATCGGCGATGGAACCATGAACAATGCATCAAGAGCTGTACCAATTTCAGGCGAGGCGCTTCAGAACGTGGTATCCATTGCAGGTGGGGGATATCACAGTCTGGCGGTCAAGAGTGATGGAACCGTCTGGACCTGGGGGAAGGGAAGGTCCGGGCAGCTTGCGATGGGGAGCTATCCGGCGGATATTGTTGACCGTTCTTCTCCGGTGAAGTCTAAGGCGGTGCTGGATACAACTCCGCCTACAGTCGAAGATAGAAATATTACGGCTGTGGAAGTATTGGCTTCAGAGGTAACCTTGAAATGGACAAAAGCAACCGACAATATGCTGGATCAGGAGAAGCTCCAGTATCAGGTATACCGGTCAACCTCGAGCAATCTAAATACCGTTGCCCAGATTGAGATGAGGGGAACCCCTGTTGGAACGTATACGCAGGATATGGATACTGTCCGGGTTACCGGACTTATACCGAATACAACGTATTATTTCAATGTTATCGTGAAAGATGCGGGCGGGGAGTACAAGACCGCATATCAAATGCAGAAGGCAGTAACAAGAAAGCCAGCAATCTATAGCCTAAGTTATGACGGCAATGGGAGTACCGGAGGAGCCGTCCCGGTGGATAACGCGTTGTATGAGGAAGGGGCGGCGGCAACGGTAGCTGATAATTCCGGCAAATTAACCCGGGAAGGCAGCACGTTCGCAGGTTGGAACACGAGGGCGGATGGAACCGGGCAAGGATATCTGCCCGGAAGTACGCTGATCCTGGGGGCGGCGAACGTGATTCTATACGCGCAGTGGAAGCCGGATACCCCACCTGATCCGGACCCTGTGCTTCGTGCCACCCGCTTTACCCCGGTTCCCGGCAGCGCCGGTGTCCCTAAGAACACAGATCTAACAATCGAATTCAGTTCTGCGGTCGAGGCTGTACCTGGCAAAAGATTAACGGTGTTCAAGCAGCAGGACAGTAGCGTCGTGGAGACCATCGATGCCGCCGATCCGGCCCGTGTCACTATATCCGGGAAGACGGTAACTGTTACGCTTAGCAAGGAGCTCGAGCCTGATGCCGGTTATTATATTGGGATAAACCCAGGCGCTTTGGTAGATAAACAAGGGCACAGCTATGCCGGCATTACCGACCCGGGCACCTGGTCCTTCAGTACGGCAGCTGTCCCTTCCGAAGAGAACGGGGATTCTTCTCTAAGCTCCCTAAGCGTCAAATCGGTCAGCGGGGAGGTGGAACTGTCCCCGGCTTTTGCAAGCGGGACGAAGGAGTATAAGGCGGGTTTGCCCAACATGGAGCCAGGAGTCCAAGTTCAGGCGGTAACCACCGAGGCTCATGCCTCTGTAACCGTCAGTGTATATGGCAGCGGTGGCAAGCTGACCACCGGCCCGATATCGCTTCAGGGTGAGCTAAGCCCGCTGATTCCCCTGGAGGTCGGAAGCAGCCGCTTGGAATTTCTGGTAACCGCGCAACGGGGGAGTACCAGCACCTATGGGGTTGAGGTGGCCAGAGCAGCCCCTGCGGACGGTGGCGGGAACTCTGGAAACCCGCCGGGTGGTAATCCGGGCGGTGGTGAGCCCGGCGGTTCTCCTAATCCGCCAATCAGCTCAGACGGCGGTTCTTCAGCTGTAGATTCCAATCCGCAGCCAGCCGGAATATATATGAAAGCTTATTTAAATGGCCAGGAGATGGATCAACTGGCTTCGGTAGAAGAGAGCAGCAGGGATGGGGGCACGGCCCTGAGCTTGACCTTGAATGAGAGCAGGCTGTCAGCTCTGCTCGTTGGTTCCCAGAATGGCTCGAAAATTACATTTCCTGTCCAGCTCCCGGCTGAGCGGATTACGGTTAAGCTCCCGGAATCTCTGGTTCCGCTGCTTATTCGCAAAGAGAGTGTGCTCCAGGTTCAGACCCTGCTTGGGTCATACACCATCCCGGTAGAGGAGCTCATACAGCCGGAGGGTGGTCAGCAGACACAGTCAGGAGAGACTGAGGAGACGGCACCGATGACACCGACGGCACCGACGATACAAACGGCACCGACGGTACCGACGACACCGATGACACCGACGGCACCGACGATACAGACGACACCGATGACACCGACGGCACCGACGATACAGACGACATCAACGACACCGATGATACCGATGACACAAGCATCAAAGACCGCCTCACCCCACCTGGCATATACGATCTCGATCTCGACTGCAGACAAGTCAGCCGCAGGTCTTATTCAGAAAGCCGGAGAACAGGAAAATTTCAAGGTGGTGGCTCCGCCTGTGGACTTTACGATTACGGCCACAATAGATGGCCGAACCTCAGAGCTTCATACCTTCAGAACTTACATCGAACGGGAAATTCCTTTGCCGGAGGGTACTGCATCCAGCCAGGTAAGCACGGCGGTTGCACTTGAAGCGGACGGTACGATCCATCCAGTCCCTACCCGGATCACAGTCCGGGATGGACATGGCTTCGCCGTGGTCAAGAGCCTGACCAATAGTGTGTATGCGTTGATCAGGCAGCCCGCATCGTTCAGTGATATGGATGGCCATTGGGCCAAGCAGGCGGTGGCTGATTTAACATCTCGCCGAATTCTCAGCGGGCTTCCTGGAGCCAAGTATGCACCGGATGCCCCTGTTACCCGGGCTGAGTTCACCTCAATCCTGGTCAGGGCCATGGGGCTGGGAGACCGGCGTATAAGCAGCAGCCCCTTCAAGGATGTGAAGCCGGAGGCTTGGTACAGCGGGGCTGCAGCGAGAGCACACCAATATGGCATGGGTCAGACTGATCCATCAGGACTGTTCCGTCCTGACCAGAAGGTTACTCGCGAAGAGGCAATGATTCTCCTAATGGACGCGATGAAGCTCGCCGGTGTATCCACCCGTTTGGACGCGATGAAGCTCGCCGGTGTATCCACCCGTTTGGAGGCGGGGGAGATTGAGCGGCAGCTGGCCGGGTTCAAGGATCAGGATCAGACGCATACCCTGGCCAGAGAGGCGGCAGCTGTCTTAATCAAGGCCCGCATTATTTACGGAGCGGATGAGCTCCTCCAGCCGTTGAAGGGCGTTACCCGGGCTGAGACAGCAGTGATGATAAACCGGATGCTGCTGGAAACCGGACTGACGGGACGGTAAGATCAGGTAAGCGGGGGAATTGAGAATGGAAGAGTAAGAACAAAAAAGGGTACCGGGATATTTCCGGCACCCTTCTTCTTGCTAGTTTCAGCTTGGCAATACACCAAGAAGAAGAAAAAAATTATACCAATATGGAGCCGCCATCCACCACTACAACCTGTCCGGTGGAATATTTCTCCTTCATTAAATAGAGAAAGACCTCAGCTCCATCCCCGGGCTCTCCCAAATATCCAACGGGAAGTGAGCTGGCTGCCGCTTCATACATGGCATCCCGTTCTGCTTCTGGAACCGTGTCCCATAACTCTGTACGCATTATACCAAAACAGGCCGTGTTGACCCGTATCGGGCCTAATTCAACCGCTAACGCACGGGTCAGCGCTTCGATTGCCCCGCAGACGCTGGCGGCTACGGATAGACCCTTTGGGGGCCTGGTTCCGGCAACCCCAGAAGTGAACAGGATCGATCCGCCAGGATTGATATGCGGGCTGCCGTACTTTGCTGCCCAGAGGGCTCCCCAATAACGCAGGTTGAACATTTGATGTGCCGCCTCCGTATCCATGTCGTGGAGATTTGTAAACTGTAATGAATCGCCTGCTGTATAGACCAAATGATCAAATTGACCTATCCCGTTGAAAAATGTGCTGATCTGCTCCTCACTCGTTAAATCAACGATATGTCCTTCAGAGCCTTGAGGGAGGCGGGAGAGAGCGGCATGCACTTTCTCCTTACGGCTGGATACCACAACAACGGAGGCCCCTTCACCTGCAGCTTTCTTAGCGGTTGCAAATCCAATTCCTGAAGTTCCTCCAAGAAAGATAATACGTTTGCTGTTCAGCCCGCTTGTGGGTTGGTTAACTTCTTGGCTTGCCATATCAAATCTCCTTTATGTCTGTTGTTTTGGAAGGTTTAGGGTGATCTAGTGTTTACCTGTGCACGGCCCCTCCTGTACCGTAGGGGGATGAGTCGATTATAATCTGTTGTATAAACGGTACATAGAACTGCAGTTATAGTACTGTTCAAGATATTAGTGGTATTTATACTGGTATGAATTATAACTGGATAAGAAGGTGTGTCCTTATGGTGAACCATGAAAAAAGACGCAAGGAGTTAGCTGATTTCCTGCGTACCCGGCGTTCGCGTCTGTCCCCGCAGCAGGCAGGTCTGCAGGTTGAAGCTTTGCGACGCCGTACTCCTGGTCTAAGAAGGGAAGAAGTAGCTAGTCTATCAGGTATTTCTTTACCCTGGTATACTGCATTAGAACAAGGGCGGGATATTCAAGTGTCCGATCAGGTTCTTGAGAGCCTGGTCCGGACACTCCGGCTGAGTAAGGATGAACGCAGGTATCTATATACACTGGCGAATCCTTCTATACAACAACCAGATCTCCACACAGAGGATGAGCATACGGCGCTGCCAGGATTGCAGCCTATTCTTGACAGGCTGGGGAACTACCCTGCTTATATCATCGATAATAGGTGGAACGTTACGTCCTGGAATCCAATGATTACTTCGTTATGCGGGGATTTAAAACGAAACACGGGGATCGAAAGGAACCTTCTTTGGCGTGTCTTTATCATGGAGAAAGTCAAAAAACAAATTCTGAATTGGGACAACTTCGCCGGTAAGCTGCTGGCCCATTTCAGAAGCCAGTATGCGATGAATCTTCAGGACCCATGGTATGAGAAATTGGTGGATGAGCTGTTTGAGCAAAGTGATGAATTTAGGTTATGGTGGGCAAAACATGAGGTTTCGGACAGCTTTGAGGGTGTGAAAATTATGGATCATCCCGATGAGGGTCATCTCACGTGGCATTATCACACGTTTGCTGTCTCCGAAGGTGGCAATTATATGCTAAGAGTCTACACGCCAGCGGTAAATTCGGGAGATGAATAAGTCATGATACCCATGTCACCTGTGATATAATGTAAAAAAGGGAGATTATGGTGACATGGGGGAAACAATGAGTAGACCATCCGTTTTTATCGGCTCATCAAAGGAAGCCATTCCGATTGTGAATGCCGTTCAGGAGGAATTGGAGCATTATGCGTTGGTTACGCCATGGCACCGGGGCGTGTTTCAGGCGGGCCGTTATACGATGGAAGACATTGAAATTCAGATTCGTGAGAGCGATTTCGCGGTATTTGTATTTCATCCTGACGATGTCACAATGATCCGGGGAAAGTTATATTATACGGCAAGAGACAATACGATATTTGAAATGGGACTCTTCTGGAGCCGGCTTGGCAGAGAGCGGGTATTCTTCCTGATGCCGGCCAATATTCCCGTTCAGAACCAGGAGGATGAAGAGCGGATTGAAGGCTTCCGCACCCCATCGGATCTTCTGGGAATGACCACACTGACGTATCAGTTCAACCCGAAGAATTGGAATTCCGCAGTGGGAGTAGCCTGTGGGAAGATGGGGACGGTCATTGAGGAGCTCGGCTGCAAGAACGCCGATCCGGCAGAGCTTATCCGCCGTTTGGAGGACGAACGGGAACGGCTGCTCAGAATCGTGGGCTTCTTCGAAGAGCTTCACTATAAAGCTTCGCTGGATACGGATTTGTATAACCGGATCTGCCGTGCGCTTAGGCTGTCTTTTGTCGCCGCTCCATACACGGTTAGCGGTTCGGCACTGTTCCGTGCCGATGAGCTTGTGATCCGCCAGGTTGGCAGTGACGGGGTTGGAGAGATTGGACGCGAGTATTCGCTTGAGGTTAATCAGGATAAGAAGCCCGGGCATGAGGTGATCCATGTCGTTGATGTCCATCTCAGCGGCAATGTATCTTTTAGCCAGCGTAACCGTAAATCCATTGTGAAGGAATATATCTTATGTTATCCTCTAGCTAAGAGGTATGTGTTCACTATCCATCTGAAAGGCACGGTTCAGGTGAATGAGACGCTGTTTGAAACGATCTGTTATGTTAACAAGACGCTCTTAGATTCAATCCACGATTTGCTGGGAGGGGAAACGACATGAAACCAAAATCAAGGCTGACTTTCGGAAGATACAGACTGAAAAGTCCGGTTCACCTGCCGGGTCACTTGAAGATCGTGCTGGCTCCTACTCTGGATGGGGTTGAAGAAGAGGCCTTTACGGTTCTCTTCGAACGTAAAGCCGAATACGATAAGCCGGTATACCGTATCTAGCCATGGCTAGTTAATAGAAAGGGTTGTCCCCGCTCACAGGATGAGCGTAGTGGACAACCCTTTTTTTTTGCTTGTTCCTATGTGGGGAGGAATCGCTTTCCCGCTTCAACTGGCGCGGTAGGGTCTGGCAAGCTCCAAGACCAAAGTCCAGTACAAAGACTATACCAGAGCCAATTCCACAGTCTTCTTACAGAAGATACACTAAATGTATAATTACTGAGCAAATGAGGCTGTTAGGAGCGCTTATACATGGAATGGATTAGCAATTTGTTTGACTTGTATGGTTACTATGTGTTATTTCTCGGTTTGTTTGCCGAATCGGTTGCACTTCCTTTTCCGGGGGAATTGGCGATGGCTATTTCCGGTCATCTCTCCAGCGGAGGGAGCTTCAATCTGCCGTTAATCATCGTCTGTTCATATACAGGAGCAATAACAGGGACCCTGCTGACCTATGCCCTCGGCTACAAGCTGGGCACACCCTTTTTTGAAAAGTACGGGAAATACTTCTTTTTGAATCAGAAAAGATTGGATACCCTGTCCGTATGGTTCGACCGGTATGGCAGCCGGCTGATCTTCATCAGTTATTTTGTGCCGGGTCTAAGACACTTTACAGGCTATTTCTCAGGTATTCTCAGAGTTAAGCTGCGCACGTTCCTGATCTATAACTGTACGGGAGGCTTTCTCTGGGTTCTCACGTATGTGACCATTGGCAAAATATTAGGGCCAAGCTTTGAGCGTCTGCTTCACCTGGCTACGCAATATACGGGTGCTGCTGTGGCTGTAGCGGGAATTCTGCTTGTTCTATTCATCTTGTTTAAAAGAAACAAAGAGGCGATTCTAGGACGTTTCAGAAGACGTGGGCGCCAGAAGGGGTGAGGTAGCGTTCACTTACCGTACCCCTTGCGATTGTCCAGGTACACTCTTTAACATAACAAGACATACAAATGTTACATATTTTGGAGCTTTTAAGGCTGCATGCGGATTTATCTGTGTGAAGTCTTTTTTTGTATGAAACAGGCTCGGTATTTAGGCATAAAAGTCGAATTTTGAAGAATTTTAGCGAATTAATATACACTCCGTGGAAGCTCCACCCGATAAACAAATAGTCTGTTTATTTACATAACAAGAAATGTTTATTGGATCAGAGGGGGAACTTGGTTTGAAAAAGAGAGAAAAAAGATTCACGGTTCGGATGCGGCTTATACTTGCATTTCTCGGAGTGCTGTTGATTCCAACCACAGTGATTGGCACTTCTATTTTCGTTGCGTCAGCCGCTTCAATCATGGGGGATGTTACGAATAGTGCCAAAGAAGGCGTGAAAGTGGCCAGTAAGTTCGTTGATGAGAAGATATCGGCAAAAATGAGAAATATTAATTATCTGTCTACCCGAATTACATCGGATATGCTGAACCGTGAAAATACCCGCCTGCTTGATATTCTTCAGGAATATTTGGGAGTAAATGAGGATGTCGGAAATATCTTTGTAGGGACTACAGACGGGACGATGATCAGGGGAAAAAGCAAGAAAACGGATGATCCCAAATACGACCCGAGAGAACGTGTCTGGTACAAGGAGGCCATAGGAGGGAGCAAGACGGTTATTAGTCCGGTCTCCCTAAATACAGATAAGGTACCGGTTGTCTATATATCCCGGAGGCTGTCGGACGGGTCTGGCGTGATCGGGCTCACGGTGAATTTGCAGAGCCTGCAGAAGTCTATTGATATTAAGCTTGGAAGCACTGGGTATATCACAATCCTAGACAGCCAGAAGAACTATGTCATCAACCCGAAGGGAACTCCAGGGGAAGCAGCCAAGGAAGAATTTATTAACGAGATCTATAAGGCCAACGGTCAAATGACGGAGCTTGCTTCTAACTCCGACAGCAAGAATGTCAGAATTGAGACAATGACCAATGCGGAGACAGGGTGGAAAATAGCCGGAATTATTGATCAAGATGAGATCACGAACTCCGTCTCAGGTATATTCTACATCTCGTTATGTGTTCTTCTTGGAGCGATTGTGGTTACAGGCATCGTGGTCTACTTCGTGATTCGTTCGATCACAATCCCAATCCGGCGTCTGCAACAAGAAACACTTAGTGTAAGCCAGGGTGATCTGACAGCTGAGGTTAAAGCTGTCCGGAATGATGAGATAGGTGATCTTGCGATCAATTTCAGGACCATGGTAGAGAACCTCAGGGAAATGATCTTCCAAGTGCAGGATACGACCCGCAAAGTATCATCCTCCGCAGAGCAGTTGTCTGATGGTGCTGAACAAACCACACACGCGATTGAGCATGTCACGATCACGATTCAGGAAGTAGCCTCTGGAAGCGAGCAGCAGCTGCGCAGCGTTCAGCAAGGGGTGGAGATTGTGGATCAGATGAGCCAAGAGGCGGCTCATATTTCTGGAAATATGCAGGAGGTTACAGCCACCATTGAGGCAGCTTCCCAGTCAGCAGAAGCTGGTAACATGGCTGCGGATACGGTGGTTCAGAAAATTGACAGCATTCATATGACGGTAGAACAGCTTGGCGGGGTAATTCAGACGCTGAATGAACGGACAGAGGAAATCGGGGGGATCGTCAGTGTCATTGCAGGCATCGCCCAGCAGACCAATTTGCTAGCCCTGAATGCTTCCATTGAGGCGTCAAGAGCAGGAGAGCAGGGCCGGGGATTCGCGGTTGTGGCTTCAGAGATTCGTAAGCTTGCCGAAGGTTCAGCAGAATCGGCGCAGCAGATTTCTGAGTTGATAGGCTGGATACAGACTGAAATGAAGCAGGCGATATTGGCCATGAAGGAGGCTAAGGAGCGCGTTGGAGAGGGGGTAGCCGCAGTTGATATTTCAGGCAGATCGTTTGCCGAGATTCGTGAGGCTGTTCAAACCGCCGCAGACAAAATGAAGGCGATCGCGAATGCGGCTGTCCATTTAACTGAAGGAGCTGCTGGTGTGTCGCAATCGATTCAACATATTCAGGGCATTTCCGAGGAAGCGGCCGAAAGTACACATACGATTTCCGCTGCTGCTGAAGAGCAGTTGGCCTCGGTTGAAGAGATTGCATCATCATCTACGGAGCTCAGCCGGATGGCAGAGGAACTTGAGCAGCTGGTTGGCAAATTTAAGATAGACCATACTTAGTCGGAAAACAAGTAATGCAGGACTTGGACGAGAGCTGTTGAGAAGAATATCCGTACAAATAGAGTCAGCCGATCGGCTGACTCCATTTTTTTAACATGACTAATCGTTACAGAATACGGCACTCTCAGTTAAGTCTAATTCAGGGAAATCAAAGGGGGTTATGTTGGAATATATCAAAAGTTACTTGATTTTGGAATCTCCCTAGTAGTAAAGTAGATTGGTATAAAATTCTATATACTTCTTAAGAACTCACAAAATCGTAAAGTTGTAGCTCTTGGGAGTGGACTGCTGAGAGGGGCATGAGAGTATGAAGAAATTGTTAGGGGGATTCTTGATTGCAGCGCTGCTGTTATCCGGCTGTGATGATGGCTCTGGACAGGACGCTGCAAAAAAAGCTGAAGCGGGCACAGGTGCCGCAACCAGATTGGCCGGCGGTGCGAAGGTCGCGGATTTGAAGAAGAAATATGGGGCACAGCTTTCTGACAAGGCAATTATGCCGCTCTATAACGTGGATCAGAAACAGGTATTGGAATTTAAATTTAATACCAAGTTCAAAGACCAGATTGCGGCAGACGTAGTAAGTATACATACGGATAGCAAGGCGTTGAAGGAAAGTGAGATTTTTACGCTTAGGGATTTTAAGGATAAAAACGCCGCGAAAGATACCGTAGAAGTAAAACCAACGGTTGGGGTTCTTGCCTCGGATGATAATCCGGCAGCGTATGAGAAAGCGTGGGGCAATGCTCCAATTTATTACGCAAGAATCAACTACGATTTGAATGCGGATGTGCCGACCAAACTGGATCAGCCGCTGATCATTCCGTTTACGATCAAGTCGGAGGTACCTGTTCCAACTGTTAAATACGAAATCAGCCAGGATGGCCGATTTAAGCTCAAATGGAACAAGGTGGAGGGCGCGGAAGGTTACAGAATTTATAACCGCAGCAAAACTACCCTTATGAAGAACGAGAATAAGCCGCTAAGAGGGGCTGAAGAAGGGTATGCAGGTAACATTCCTCAGCTGGTGACAACAGTTACCGGAACTGAATTTGACGACTTTATGAAGGATGGACGTGGGGGACTCGGACAAAGCAGTGATGCGACGATTTCCCTACAGAATATGTTGGTAAAAGGGGAGTACTACGTTACGGCTATAGCAGGAGGCAAAGAGTCCAATTTCAGTGCGGGCGTCAGCACCGCTGATCTGTCAGAGCGTCTCCCGGCCGGGCTTGCGAAGTCTGACAATATTTTCCTTAAAGTGTATGACCAGGTTTCGGATATTCCCAGATCTGTAAGTGTGGAATTTATTGACGGATCTCACAGTCAACGGGATCTGATCTTTGATACAGCAAATCTCAAAATCCAAGAATACGGCTCAACAGAAGTACATTTCAAGGTTAAAGGAACAGCACTTAAAGGTTTTGTCCTTGTTAAGAAGGCAACTCCTGATGATGTTAAGCTGCTGGAAAGCAATGGGCCGGTTCAGGATACAAGCGGTTATGTTGAACCGGAGAATACAACGGATTACGTCCCATCGCCGGATGTCCCGACAATTATTGATACTACCAAGGGGAAGGAGGAGCCGAAGAAGGAAGAGGCTCCAGCTCCAACCGATAATCTGGTAGATGCCCAGAAAGATAACACCAAGAAACAGGTGGAGGAAGGAAACAAGCAGGAAGTTCCTGTACCGGAAGTTACTTCAGAGGCAGGAGTAAATGCAGACTCTGCTCTTGAAGAATATCTGGCTCTGAATATGGTTGATGCCAAGAAAGAAATTTCACTTAGCGCATTTCCGGAAGCTCAGAACTTTGAAACCTTGTCAGATGTGCTTCAGAAAGTGGTTTATCAGAATCCGCTGATTCTTGGGGTTAAGCAGTATAGATATGACTATGATACTTTGACTCTGGAAGTAAATTACGATGACACTGAGGAGCATATTAAGAAGAAACAGGGCGAGATCATTGCGGAAGCCAAAAAGATTGTAGCTGCAGTAATCAAGCCGGGTATGACCGATGATGATAAACGCAAGGCGCTTTATGATTATCTCAACGATAATACCAAGTATGATGATGAAGCTTTAAAGAGTGCGGAAGCAAGCGGCTTCAAGCAAGTGGATGAGAAGTATAGTGATTCGTTTAACACTTATGGAATCATGGTTAAGAAGGTGGGTGTCTGTGCATCTTACGCGGCGACCTACAAAATGCTTAGTGATCTGTCCGGGCTGAAAGCTATCACGGTCACTGGCTATATGAGCGGAGTTCCTCATGCATGGAACAAGGTGAAGATTGGGCAGGAATGGGTAAACGTGGATACAACGAATAACGCAACCAACTCGGGTGTGCCGTATCTGCTGTACAACTCTGACGATACTACTGCAAAATCCATAGAATATGAAACAGATCAGGCTTATTGGCTTGATAAGGAATTGTCAGAATTCAAATCTACCGATAATTCCAAGGACTATTATGTTATGAATGGCCTTGAAGTTAAATCGGTGTCTGAATATGGAACCAAGCTCGCAGATCAATTGAAGTCAGGCAAACCGGTTATAGCTATCCGGATGGGGGCCAAGTTAAACGAAGATGAAGTGTTCGATGAGGCGGCCAAGGTGCTAAGCGAGGTGGCTAAGGATAAGCTTAAGACCGCCAAGCTTGCCACCTTGGGGACATATATTGTACTTAAGCCATAATTTGATTAAATATAATGAGCACAGAGAAGGAGGGTCAGCCGATCGGCTGACCCTCCTTTTTTGGATAAAACACCTATTCCCTCTCCTCCTTCTCCAAGGTGTGAATGAACTCTGTCAGCGTAGGTATGCGGCTTCGGTCGTAGGCGAGAATTTTCTCGGTTAGCTTCTCATGGATGCTCTGTTCCAGATCCTCCCGGTCTGATCGTCCGACCGATCGGCTGTGCTTTTTGACCAGCGGAGCGAATTGGTTCAAAATTTGATAGAGCGCATCCCTGTCCCCTGACTGGGCTTTGGCTACCAGCTCAAGCAGTGTATTGTTCTCCATCGCGGGTTACTCCTTTGCTTTTTTTCTTTTATGGAAGTCGGCGTCCAGTTCCTGAATCGAGTGGTCGAGAGCACTTAGCTTCTTCTCAAACCGGAAGAACAGATATCCAATGACGACAATGGGAAAGCCAACGTTGTTAACGGCGTGAACCAAAAAGTTAAGCATAGCTTCATCCACTTTTCTTCACCCCTTTCGATTGGACAGAGGAACGCAGCTTGTGCAGTGCCTGCTGCCGGGTCTTGAATACGGCCTGCGGGCTAACTTGTAGGCTTTGGGCGATTTCGGTATCCCTGTAACAAAGCACGTAAGACATAAGCACAATCTGCTGCTGCTTGCCGGTTAACAGGCGGAACGACCCGTAAAGCTTCTCATCCTCAATGGTATCGGCGAATGAGGAGTACTCTTTGAAATAAAAATCGACGGATGGACCATACTCATACGGACGCGCTGGGTGGCCGTGTCTGTCTTCTGTCAGCGGCTGATCAATGATCAGCGGATTGCGCTGCTGTATCTTTTGGTTCGACCGGATGAAGGACAGCGTTGACAGATGAATCACGGAGGCCACATACCGGATGAACCTGATTTGAAACAGATGCTCCTGGAAGGCACGTTGAATTTGATTCCAACAGTTCATACACCCTGTGAGAGCGTTTGCTAGAGTGATGACATGAGGAGTGTGACGGAAGAAGGACTGGATAACCGGATTCTGGAAGGCGACTTCATGAACAGCTGCATAATGCTCAAATATCGTTAGCTCATCGCGGGTTAAAGCTCTTACTTTCATAAGTCTAAACCCCCTTCGTTATGATGACTCCTTACACTTAAGATATTAGAGGATTATCCAAAATAAACCTGTATTTGAACGTATGTTCTTATTTTTAGAAAAAAATAATAGTGAATTCACTGGAGTTCAATTATTTCACAGCTGGAATTTTCTTACAAGGGCCTAAAGGGCTGAAATGAAGCGGATTGCTGTTATCATTCATAGGGTAAGTTGCAGACTAGAAACAAGTTTGGCAGCACGGGTACATAGAGGGGCAAGAAACGGTGGTTGAATAATCACAGACAGCACGGCGAGAGAGACAAAACAACACGACATTTGCAACCAAGACGATTTGACGAAATGTAATCTTATCAATCTGACACGACAACCCCTCCCTCTGTTTATTTAAGCTTTTACCTGGTAATCTTAGGTCTTTGTTTGGTTCTATCTATAGAGGAGGTATAGAAGAATAAGGTGATCTGGCTCTAGCCAAGTAAAAAGCTTATATTATTAAAGTGTCCCAACTTATGGGAAAAACAACCTATTTTACGGGTTTTTTATCAATTTTGTCAGTGATTTTTCTCTCACTTGATCTTTGAATGCTTTACCGCGTCATAGGGCTTTTAGAGGGAAGGAGGTAAATAGACCATGCAAGAAGTCACAGATCATCTGGATTATGGTCTCCAAATTGTGTTTATCGGTTTCAATCCAAGTCTTCGCTCAGGGGAAGTCGGGCATCATTATGCCAATCCCCGGAATAACTTCTGGAGAATTCTGCATCAATCCGGTCTCACTCCCCGGCTGTACGATCCTTCTGAGGATCAGGATCTGCTCAAGCTGGGATATGGCTTCACGAATATTGTAGCCCGGCCTACTCGGGGCGTTGAAGATATTAGCCGGGAGGAATACCGCGAGGGAAGGGAAATTCTTGAGGCGAAGCTTAAGACTTACCGTCCGCAAATTGCCTGCTTTGTAGGCAAGGGGGTCTATACGGAGCTTACGCGGAGGAAGAAGGTAGCCTGGGGATTTCAGCCGGATTCCTATGTTGAGGGTATACATGAATTCGTAGCTCCTTCTTCAAGCGGTTTGGTTCGTATGCCTATGGATGAGATTGTCGCTATCTACAGACAGCTGCGGGATTTTATCTCCCCGGATCAGGAATAGGGGTGCTGTTATTTCGACTTAATCTCTATTGGCTTCTGGTTGGGAGTAGGGCAGGTGCAGCCTGAAATTTCAGAGATGGTGGATGCTGCTTGATCAAACCAAGTATAATTGGAATGGACAGAGCATCCTATCGCCAATAATCATATGAAGGTGAACAAATGATAAAGACGATTTCAGATATTGCCCGGATCGCAGGTGTATCCAAGAGCACGGTATCCCGTTATTTGAACGGGGGATCGGTCAGTGAGCCAACAAAGCAGAAGCTTGAGCAGATTATTAAGCTCAACAATTATGTTCCTAATACATTTGCTCAAAGCCTGAAAGCTAAAAAGACCAGCATCATTGGGACGGTTGTGCCTAGACTGGACTCTTTTGCAACCTCGCAAACCTTGATGGGGATTGATGAGGAGCTTAGGAACTTTAACTATCATATGCTGATTTCAAATACAAGCCAGGATATGCAGAGGGAAATAGAAGCGATCTATGATCTGGCAAGGCAAAAAATCTCCGGTATTATTCTGCTGGCCGCTCAAGTGACCGAAGGCCATCTTAAGGCCATCCGGGAGATTGAGATTCCAGTCCTGCTGGTAGGGCAGCAGCATTCTGAGCTGCATAGCTTGATTCATGATGATTTTCAGGCCGGTTATACAATGGGCAGGCATGTGCTCGCGAAAGGGCACCGGAGAATTGCCTATCTGGGTGTGACAGAGAAAGATGTGGCTGTAGGCATACACAGGAAAGAGGGGTTCAAGCAGGCTGTAAGTGAAACTGGAGACTGTGAGGTGAGGTACTTCGAGACGGGATTCAACATGGCGGATGCCGTGACAGCGTCATCCCGAATCCTTGAACAATATGACCCAACGATCATTGTATGCGCAACCGATAATATTGCCCTTGGGGTATTCAAAACGGCTTATTCGAACCACATTTCGATTCCATCGGGCCTGTCTGTTACCGGTTTTGGCGGGTACCAGATTACAGAGATTATTCATCCAGCCCTGACTACAATTAAGTTTTACTACTCGCAGGCGGGAAAAATGGCCGCGCAGAGCATTATCAAATTGGTCAATGAAGAGCAAGTGGATCGATTAACCATACTGAACAACGAGCTGATTGACCGGGAAAGCGTTGACAAAGTTTTGAGCTCTGATTTATAATTTCATTGGAACCGGTTCCGTCGTGGTTTATGCAAGAGCTTAGACACGTGGAACCGGCCCAAAATTTTTTTACTTTGAATTGGAACCGGTTCCTCTCTTTTTTTGGCTTGTTTTGGAACCGGTTCCGTTTTGACGAAAATCCTATTTTCAAATGGAGAACAATCATGAATATGTCACGAATGCAAAAGTACCGACGGATTGAGCAGGCGGCGCCGGGCGAACTAGAACGGCTTCGGGAACAGGTCAGCCGGTGCCCATGGAGACAGATCTTTCATATACAGCCATCCACCGGGCTTCTTAATGATCCAAACGGGTTTGCATACTACCAAGGGGAGTATCATTTGTTCTATCAGTGGTTTCCGCTGGGAACTGAGCACGGGATGAAGTATTGGTATCATATGAAGTCCGCTGACCTTGCACATTGGCAGGATGTTGGGATTGGGATCGAGCCGGGAGGCCCTTATGATTCCCATGGAGCTTACTCCGGAAGTGCCATCGAGAAGGATCATAAGCTGTATTTGATGTATACCGGGAATACGCGTGATGCGGACTGGATCAGGAATCCTTACCAATGCATCGCTGTGATGGACGAACACGGGCGAATTGTTAAGGAGGAGAAGCCTGTTATTTCCTCCGTTCCTGAGGGGTATACCGAGCATTTCCGGGACCCGAAGGTGTGGGCAGAGGCAGGCCAATACTACTGTGTTATCGGTGCCCAGCGCAGCAATCTTACGGGATGTGTGCTGTTGTACCGCTCACCCGACTTGAAGGAGTGGGAGCTTCTCGGGGAGATGGAGACCCGCTTGAGCCATTTCGGTTATATGTGGGAGTGCCCCGATTATTTTGAGCTTGCGGACCAGGGCGTTCTCATTTTCTCACCACAGGGCATAGAGCCGGAGGGAGAACATTTCCGTAATATTTACCAGTCCGGTTATCTGACAGGCAAGCCGCTGAACCTGGACACGAGAGTATTCGAGCATGGTGAATTTCAGGAGCTGGACCGGGGATTCGACTTCTACGCTCCCCAGACGATGGCGGCACCGGACGGACGGCGTCTGTTGGTTGCCTGGATGGGACTGCCGGAAATCGGGTATCCGACCGATGACAGCGGGTGGGCCCACTGTCTGACTCTCCCACGGGAGCTATCCTTACGGGAAGGGAAGTTGATTCAGAAGCCGGCTAGGGAACTCAGCAAGCTTAGGAAAGAGATGACCCGGGCCCATCACTCCTTACATGATGAAACCCGCAGGTTAGATGGTTTCAGCGGAGTCTCCTACGAAATGATCTGTGAATTCAGTGCACATGATGCCGACCAGTTCGGCATTGAGTTTAGAGCCGGTGCCCATGAGAGAACAGTGTTGAAATATGATCGGCTCCGCAAAAAGGTCATCCTGGACCGCTCGTTATCCGGCCAGACGGTGGGAGAAGAGTACGGGCTGACCCGGGAGTGCACTGTGGATGCCCCGGCGCTCAAGTTTCAACTGTTCGTGGATACCTCGTCGGTGGAGATCTTTATCAATGACGGTGAGGAAGTATTCACAAGCCGTATTTTTCCTGACAAGCTGAGTACGGAAATCCGCTTTTTTGCCACTGGAGGAAGTGCGGAGCTCGATGCGGTGATGTGGAAATATTAATGCTGATAGCTTGTTTCAAATTTTATGCTGGAAGGTGACAGCGTGGGGAAGTTATACACAATCGGGGAAGTTCTAATTGATTTTATTCCACAGCAAAAAGGGTGCGCGCTTAAGGATGTCGTATCCTTCGAGCGGGCCGCTGGAGGAGCGCCGGCGAACGTGGCTGCTGCGGTTGCGAAATTTGGGGAAGAGGCGTCCATGATTACAAAGCTCGGAAATGATGCGTTCGGTGATTTCCTGCTGGAGCAGCTGCAGGCCGCTGGAGTCCAGACGGACCAGGTTTTGCGGACTTCACAAGCAAATACTGGGCTTGCCTTCGTCTCCCTTAAGGATAATGGAGAACGTGATTTCTCTTTTTACCGCAACCCGTCTTCCGATTTGCTCCTGACTGCGGATGAAGTGAACATGGAGCAATTTCAACAAGGGGATATTCTGCATTTCGGATCGGTAGATTTGGTGGACAGTCCAATGAAGCAAGCCCATATCAAGGCTATAGAAGCTGTTCAGCAGGCGGGCGGTCTGATCAGCTTTGATCCCAATGTGCGTCTGCCTTTATGGGACGACCCTGAAGCCTGCCGGCAGACGATCCTATCTTTTATTCCGCTGGCCCATCTCATCAAGATCTCGGAGGAAGAAATCGAATTTATTACCGGAATCCAGGATGAGGAGCAGGCCGTGGCTTCTTTATTTAAAGGAAATGTCCAAGCGGTGATCTATACCAAAGGTGCGCACGGGGCGGAGCTGCACCTGCCGGATCATCAATTTAACGCAAGCGGATATAAGGTTGAGGTTCAGGACACAACAGGAGCAGGAGATGCTTTTGTTGGAGGCTTCTTGTATCAACTGCTCGTTAGAAGAGCAGATCAGAGCTGCCTGAAGAACATCCTTCTTGCAGATCATAACGAGATTTTAAGATTTGCCAATGCAAGCGGAGCTTTGACGACCACCGGGAAAGGCGCGATTCCTGCGCTTCCGTCCAACCGGGATGTATTAAATTTCATAAATGGTGCAGCTAGAGAAAGGGGCGAGGAGAATGTCTGACAATCGGGATATAGCCAAAGAAGTCGTACAGGCCATAGGCGGGCAGGAGAATATAGCTTCTTTCGCACACTGTGCGACCCGTCTGCGCATTATGGTTCATGACAAGGAGAAGATCGATCAGAAGAAGATCGAGAATATTGACAAGGTTAAAGGGGCCTTCTTCAACTCCGGCCAGTATCAAATTATATTTGGGACGGGCACGGTCAACCGGATTTATGAGGAAGTAGAGAAGCTTGGCATTACAGGAACGTCCAAGGAGGATCTCAAAGGACAGGCGAAAAAGCAGGGAAACGCGTTCCAGCGTGCGATCCGGACCTTTGGCGACGTGTTTGTGCCAATCATTCCTGTGCTGGTGGCTACGGGTCTCTTTATGGGACTTCGCGGCTTGCTCACGCAGCCCCAGGTTCTTGCGTTATTCGGGGCTGTACCGGAGGACATTCCGGCTAACTTCCTGCTGTTCACGCAGATTCTTACGGATACGGCGTTTGCTTTTCTGCCTGCATTGATTGCTTGGTCGGCGTTCCGGGTGTTCGGAGGCAGTCCAATCCTGGGCATCGTGCTTGGGTTGATGCTGGTGAATCCAGCGCTCCCGAATGCATATAGTGTGGCGAACGGTTCAGCTGAAGCACTGACCATGTTCGGATTTATTCCAGTGGTCGGGTATCAAGGCTCTGTGTTGCCGGCCTTTTTCATGGGCATGCTGGGGGCCAAATTCGAGAAGTTTCTCAGAAAACGCATACCGGAAGCCCTAGATTTGATCCTGACCCCGTTCATCACCCTGCTCGTGATGATTACACTCGGTTTATTTGCGATCGGTCCGATCTTCCACTCTCTGGAGACGTGGGTGCTTCAAGGGACGACATTTGTGCTCCATCTGCCATTTGGAATCGCTGGCCTTGTAATCGGTTTCTTCAACCAGATCATTGTGGTTACAGGCGTCCATCATATATTTAACTTCCTGGAGATCCAACTCCTGCAGAAGTATGGCAACAATCCTTTTAATGCGATTGTAACCAGTGCTATGGCCGCACAAGGGGCAGCCTGTCTCGCAGTAGGACTCAAAACGAAGGATAAGAAGTTAAAAGCACTTGCGCTGCCGTCTTCTTTCTCCGCCTTTCTTGGAATTACGGAGCCCGCGATTTTTGGGGTTAATCTGCGCTTTATGAAGCCGTTCATTATGGGGTTGATCGGTGGGGCGATCGGCGGTTTTCTGGCCTCCCTCTTCGGCCTGGCTGCAACCGGCATGGCCGTTACAGTTATTCCGGGGACGCTGCTGTATTTGAATAATCAGCTTCCGCTGTACATTCTCTGCAACCTGGTTGCCATGGCAGTAGCTTTTGTCCTCACATGGATGTTCGGTTATAAAGACAAACTGCCGGAGATTGCCCCGGAAGCAGCTTCAAGCGGGAATTCAGAGTCTGGCAAGGCAGCCCCTGCTGACAAGGCGGCTCCGGTCACTCAACTGAAGGTGCTGGAGGTATCAGCCCCTATTACAGGAACAGTGGTTCCACTGGAGACGGTACCCGATCCCGCATTTGCCCAAAAGCACATGGGAGAAGGCATCGCCATTGAGCCTTCCGAAGGCAAAGCCGTTGCTCCTTTTGACGGTACGGTTGCGCTTGTTATGGATAAAAGCAAACATGCCATTATTCTGGAGCATGAGAGCGGTGTGCAGATCTTGATTCATATCGGAATCAATACGGTGTCCTTAAAAGGGAACGGCTTTACCACCCATGTCCAAACCGGGGATCAGGTAAAAGCCGGGCAGCTGCTTATTGAGTTCGATATCGAAGCCATCCGGGCTGCCGGGCTGCCGCTGATCACTCCGGTTCTTGTCCCTTCAGGGCTGGAACAGGTGGCCGAGGTTGCACCAAGCGCCGCTGGAGATGTGACTGCTAATGAGAAAAGCGTTATGAAAGTGCACCTTGCCTAATGCAGTGCACTAGGCAAAGAGGCCGTCCAAATGGACGGCCTCTCTTCTTGTTTAGATTTGGGATACGGGAAGGCATTATCTAGCCCAGCAGCGGCAGAAACTCTTCTTCCGGCAAAATCTTGACCTTCCGGCCGGAGGAGATCAGCTTTTCGGCTTTTCGAATCTTGCTGTTGCTCTTGATGCCGTCCTGGTGCTTTACATAATCCTTCGTGCCCACCACAAGATAGTGTGTAGTTGGCAGTACTTGGTCTGCGGGAAAACCACCTGCGTCGGCCACCCGCTGCATCGCTTCGCGGCGGGACAACGAGCCCAGGGTACCGGAGAAGACGACGTTCTTACGGAATAATACATGATTCTCGTCAAACTCCGTCACGGAAGGAGTGATCTGGCTAGCCCGGACACTTCCCCCGGTGCTGCGGGTGGATGCGAATGTAATATGTGTATAATCGGGCAGAATAGAGCCGATCCGGTATTCATACCGCTGCGCCAGATCTTGAGCAAGCATGGTGTCTCCGGTCTGAAGACACTTCATGAAGACAAGTGCGGCTGCCCTGGCATCCTCAAGCGCATCGTGATGACGGAACGCATCCAGACCGAGGTAGCTGCTTACGGAATTAAGCCGGTAGCTCGTGAGCCCCGGCCAGATTCTTTTGGCCAGCAGGTAGGAACAGACATATTGAAAGCCTTCGCTTGGAAGCTCGTTAGCTGTCATGCAGTGCTTAAGCACATTGATATCAAAGGCGGCATTATGGGCGACCACGATCTGGTTGTCCAATACTGGGCCGACCGTTTCCCACACCTCCTTAAAGGTTGGCGCATCCTGGACCATAGCTTCTGTAATTCCATGGACACGCACACAAAAAGGATCAAAGTCCGCAAGCGGATTCACCAAAGAGTAGAATTCATCCACAATCTGGCCCTCGCTCACAACAACAAGTCCAATGGCGCATACACTGCCGGGATTCATATTTGCGGTTTCAAAATCAAGAGAAACAAAATTCATAGATGAGTCACCACACTTTCAGTATCTCTATCTATTTTACAATAAACCGGTGTCGTATAGTTGAAATTAAGTTTTTTGTAAAATATAGTTACCGGTGGTTAAGTGCTGCACATAGAGCTTAAAGAAAAGTTGAAGATAAGATAAAGCAAAGGGACGCGGGCAGCGTCCCTTTGCTTCATCTGAAGGTTAATAGAATCGGTTCATGGAGTTAAGATGCAACCTCCAGAATCCCAAGTGTGGGTTCAAATTCTGGTTGGGTCTGGCCCGCACCGGATTGGAACTGTGCATTCTCTCTACAGCCAATGGCATCTCCAGGCCTGTTTAAGGGTTCCGTCTGCTTCTCTCCAAGCGGCCTGTGTACCAATCTTTCCATACTAGCAGAGATGATGTATGTCTCATTAACCGCTTTCATCGGAGTTCAAACTTCACTTTGAACAAGGGGCTTGACGTGGGAAGTAAACAGGTGTATATTTATCTTAAATTAAAGATATTCAAATTAAAGATAATTAAAATTGATTTCGAAAACAACAATAAAAGGAGTGTCCTAGCTATGACACAAAAAACCGCGGGTATTCACCACATCACCGCATTTGTTCGCAATCCACAGGATAATGTTGATTTTTACGCTGGCGTACTTGGGCTTAGACTGGTGAAACAAACGATAAATTTTGATGCGCCAGAAGTATATCACCTCTATTTCGGCAATCATATTGGCAGTCCAGGCACGGCGATCACGTTCTTCCCTTGGCCCGAATCCCGCTTAGGTAAAATTGGCGGGGGACAGGTGGGCACGATAACTTTTGCAGTGCCGGAAGGAACCCTTTCTTTCTGGGAGGAGCGGCTTAACCGTTTGGGAGTTGCTGTAACTAAGGCGGAAAGATTCTCGGAATCGTATCTGCAGTTCACAGATCATGACGGTCTTCAGCTTGAGCTTGTGGAGCGTGCGGAAGGGGCATTAAGCCAGTGGGGATTCGGCGGGGTTCCGGCCGACAAAGCGATCAAGGGATTCGGAGGCGCCCAGCTGCTAAGTACAGCACCGGCAGAGACCATGGCTCTTCTGCAGGATGTAATGGGGCTTGAACGAGTTGGAGAGGATAGCGGTATGGTCCGGTTCCGTGCTCAAGGGGATATTGGTAATCTCATTGACGTAAATGCCAGCCCGGTGGGCTGGGGAAGAGGCGGAAGCGGAACCGTCCATCACATCGCCTGGCGTGCAGCGGATGACCAGGATCACGCGAAATGGAGAGCCCACATTCTCGAAAATGGGTATAATCCGACACCAGTTAAGGACCGGCAGTATTTTAACGCGATTTATTTCCGGGAATCCGGTGGAATTCTATTTGAGATTGCTACAGATACACCAGGATTTGATAATGACGAGCCGGCGGAGTCGCTCGGTCAGAAGCTGATGCTGCCTAGCTGGTTTGAACCGCACCGGGCGGAGATTGAAGCGGGGCTGCTTCCGTTCAACGTCCGTGTATTGGAGGGGGATGCACAATGATTCATGTATTCAAAAAAGGTGTAAATTCCGCAGCGCCTGTGATTTTGCTTCTGCACGGGACAGGAGGAACGGAGCATGATCTTATTCCGCTGGCCGGGCTGATTGATCCCGGAGCTTCTTATCTTAGTGTAAGAGGCAACGTGCTGGAGAATGGCATGCCGCGTTTCTTCCGGAGACTCGCTGAAGGCGTGTTTGATGAGGAGGACTTGATCTTCCGCACACAGGAATTGAATGCTTTCCTGGACTCTGCTGCAGAGCAATATGGCTTTGACCGGCAGAACGTGATTGCTCTTGGTTACTCGAACGGGGCGAACATTGCGGGCAGTCTGCTATTCCATGAACCGGGCTCATTAAGAGGGGCCATTCTTCATCACCCCATGGTTCCCCGGAGAGGAATTCCAATTCCTGATCTTACAGATATCCCGGTCTTTATTGGAGCAGGTTCGAACGATATGATGTGTACTCCACAGGAAACGGAGGAATTAGCCTCCCTGCTTCAAGGAGCCAATGCTTCCGTTGAAGTTCACTGGGAACAAAGAGGGCATCAGCTTACACAGACAGAAGTCAACGCGGCGGCTGAATGGTATCACAAGCATTTTAAGTAATTCTCTCTTTAATCAGCCAACATTCATTAAATATGGAGAAGCCCTGACCTATTAGGTCAGGGCTTCTGTGTTTTATAACGCCCCCCACTGAAGGGGCGCCTTCATTCTTCGATGGCTTATCCGCGCAGCAAGGATTCGGCTCCGTCCACGTAAATCTCAGTCCCCGTCACATGGGAAGACTCGTCACTTGCCAGGAACAGCACCAGGTTGGCTACCTGGGCCGGAGAGCCGGGCTGATCTTCAAGCGGATGGCTGCCCTCTGGAAATTCCACCGGAATTTTGACCTTTTCCAGATCGTCTTTGGGATACGTATTCTCATTGATATTGGTGTCAATGGCCCCCGGACAGATCGCATTGACTCTGATTTTGTAGCGGGCCAGCTCCAAAGCGGCCATCTTCATGAAGGCAACCTGGGCTGCCTTGGTCGAGGCATAGGCTGAGAAGCCGATGCCGGAGAACACACGGTTCCCGTTAATGGAGCTGGTGATAATCACACTACCGCCATGATCTTTAAGGTAGGGAACTGAATATTTGACGGTTGCAAAGGTTCCCCGGAGGTTGATGTTCATCGTCTGATCCCAATCTTCAATGCCCATCGTCTCGATAGGAGCCATAACACCATTGATGCCGGCGTTGGCAAATACGATATCCAGCCTGCCGGACTGCTCGCTGACACGCTTGAATCCTTCCTCAATCATGCCGGGCTTGGATATATCACATTCCACTACGTATGCCCGGCCTCCGGATTGTTCAATCTTTGCCTTGGTCTTCGCGGCATTCTCGGGAGTGCGGTCGAATAGATAAACCTCTGCTCCATGTTCGGCAAAGCGAATCGCGGCCGCTTCCCCGATTCCTGATCCTCCTCCCGTGACGACGGCTATCTTTCCTTTCAGGCGTTGTTCTGGCATGCTCGGGTATCCTCCTTAAACTGGCTTGTATTTTATACAATTCAGTAGTTAAATACCCTGGCACCTGGACCTGAATCAGCTGGTCTTAGCCCAGCCGCGTTTCTGGTTTACGGCAGAGCCACGCCGCGAGAGGTGACATACAACTTATACCATTCCTCGCGGGTCATTTGTCTGGACTGGGCTTCCGCATCCCGGCAGGCCTGTATCCGCTCTGGATTGGCCGTCCCGATAACCGGCTGAATCATAGCTGGGTGGCGCATGAGCCAGCCGAGCACGATCGCTTCGGCTGTGGTGCCCTTCTCTTGGGCCAACTGCTGCACAAGCGCCGCTGTGTTCTTAATGTTCTCGGGCTGATCATCCAGAGACCGGCCTGAGAATTTACCCTGAGCCAGAGGCCCCCACGATTGAATCTGTACGCGGTTGAACTGACAGTATTCAAGCAGCCCCTCGGCAAAGTTAACGGCGGTTCCGGCCTTCTGATTAATATGTACACCCTGATCCACGAAGTCGAGCCGCTCCAGGCTGAGCTCCAGTTGGTTAACCACAAGAGGCTCTGGCAGTGCCTTCTCCAGGAATCGGATTTGAGCGGCGCTCATATTGGAAACCCCGAAATACCGGACTTTGCCGGAAGATTTCAATTTGCCAAACGCCTCGGCTACTTCCTCTGGCTCCATGAGCGGATCTGGACGGTGAAGCAGCAGGATATCCAGATAGTCAGTCCCGAGTCTCTGCAGAATGCCATTGACGGACTCCAGAATGTGTTCCTTAGAGAAGTCGTAGCGCCCCGGAATGTCGCCCTCGGCAAAACGGATTCCGCATTTCGATTGAAGCACGATCTGTTCCCGGAGGCCGGGTCTGGCTTTCAGCAGCTTCCCAAAAGTCTCTTCGGCTTTGCCGCGGGTATAGATGTTCGCATGATCAAACATGGATATTCCAATGGACAGCGCAGCGTCCACAGCTCTTTCAGCCTGCAGGACGTGGTCTTCTCTAACAGGTTCTTCATTCCAGCCTCCGCCGAACGGCATGCAGCCTAGGATAAGGCGGCTGGTAGAGATTCCTCTTTGTTCAAGTGGCATGATTTTCATAGGTTTACCTCCTCGGATGCGATTTCATACTCTCTAACCATACATCTTGGAGACACCGCTTTCAAGAAAGGGGTTATTTAATTTCTACCATTATTTGCGCATCGATAGATCTAGGGTTTTCTGATAGTATGGCGGCGAGGTTTAATCAGTGTTCTGGAAGAGGTGGCAGTGTGAGACAGGGGAAGGCCGGATGGATATTGGTCATTACAGCTATGGTGTGTGTGGGCAGCTTAGGGGTATCAGACGTGTGGAACAGGGCATCTGCGGAGGCGGTTAATCTGCCTTTTACCGACATTGACCATGCTTATGGAAGAAATGAGATTGCTAGTCTTTACAAGGATAATATTATGTTGGGAACTTCGCCAACCCTGTTCTCGCCGGACAGGCCGATTACACGGGCAGAGAGCCTGACGGTTCTTGCCCGCCTGCTTAAGCTTGAGCCCGTCCAAGGTGCGATACCCGCGTTTACGGATGTGCCAAAGGGCAGGTGGTATTACAGTACCGTCCAGGCTGCCGTCAATATCGGGATTACCGAGGGCACGGGTTCAGGCACGTTTGCGCCTGAGCAGCCGCTGACCCGCCAGGAAGCTGCGGTATGGCTGGTCCGGTCGCTGAAGATGACAGCCTCTGCAGCGGACGGGGCCAATGTTTTCATAGATAGCGATGAAATTGCCCCGTGGGCGGCACCCTCCGTGGCGGCCGCACAGAAGCTGGGGCTGATGCAGGGGGATCAGGGTAAGTTTCGGCCCAATGATTCCATTACCCGGGAGGAGACCGCGGTTCTGATGGCCCGGGTGCTTCAGAACAAGAACTGGGCTGACGAGATCAGCCGCGCGCCTGCGGCAGGTATCCAGCTGGGGTGGCAGTATGGGCAGACCAATGCCCAGTATGAACAGAGCGTGCTGAATTCGCCGGTTAACGTCATGTCGCCTCGATGGCTGTTCCTGGAGGATAACAGTGTGGTTAGTTCATACGTGGACCGTACCATGGTTACTTGGGCAGATCAGCATAACAGGAAGGTGTGGGCGATGCTGGGCAACGGCTTTGATGCGGATGCCACCCACACAGTCCTGGCTGATTCCGACAAAACGGCTTCGGTCGTCCAGCAGCTTGGGGACCTCGTGAAGAAATATGGGCTCGGCGGAATCAACATGGATTTCGAGAATATTTATCCTGCGGATAAGGCCGGTCTTACCCTGTTTATCCAAAAGCTTGCTGCCCGGCTTCATACAGAGAAGGCGGTGCTGTCCGTGTGCGTTTCGCCGGACCTTGGCACAGACTGGACCGAAGCTTTTGATTATACGGCCATTGGCCAGTATGCGGATTATGTCGTGCTGATGGGATATGATGAACACTGGGATGGGGACCCGATCCCTGGATCGGTGTCTTCGCTGCCCTGGGTGAGAAGCGGGCTGGATAAGCTGCTTGGCCGTGTGCCGGCAGCTAAGGTTATTGTTGCCCTGCCTTTGTACACCCGGGATTGGGCGCTTCAGACAGACGGCACGGCGGCCTCGTCAGCAGATATCTCCCTGCCTGAGCAAAATAAACGGGTCAACACCTACAAGCTGAAGCCGGCATGGGACAGCACATTGCAGCAATATGCCGCTTCGTATAAGACCGGTTCCGTACGGCACCGGATCTGGATGGAAGACGGCCGCTCCCTGACAAGGAAATATCTATTGGGAGCAAGCCGTCATATCGGCGGTTTTGCTTATTGGTATGTGGGCGGGGAGAGTGGAGACGTGTGGCCTGCCCTTCGCAATGCGTCCAGATTCTCGGGATACTCTTTTTAGAATAACCAAACCTGGAATAACTTAAGTCCGCTACCTGCCCTGTCTGGCTCTTCTCAACATTTGGTTAAGAACTTCGGACAGGATCAGGCCCATGGCAATGGCTCCAGAGATGAGGAAGACCTTGGCGGCCAGCTGGACAGCGGCATTATAATCGTTCTCCATAAACTTTCGCATGGCGTCATAAGAGAGGCCTCCAGGAACCAATGGGATAATTCCGGCCACGCTGAAGATAATCACAGGCATCTTGTATATTTTCGCAAATATCAGACTTAGAATTCCCACAAAGGCACTGGCGGACAGGGAGGCCACAACGGGGCCAAAGTCCTCCAGAAGAAGATAGATAACCCAGCTGAGCATGCCGACCAGCCCGCACTGAAGAAGGGCCCGCTTCGGGACATTGAACAGAATGGTGAATGCGGAAGATGCGATGAAGCTGACAATCAGTTGAGCAACCAAGATCATGATGGAAATACCTCTTTCATCCTAGAAAAATAAAAACACAACCGCAATACCGGTTCCGATCGCAAACGCGGTCAGAAAGGCTTCTGCTCCGCGGGCTAGCCCGGATACCAGATGTCCGGCCATTAAATCCCGTACCGCATTCGTAATGAGAAGACCGGGGACAAGAGGCATCACTGAACCGATGATGATCTTGTCCAGGGACGATCCGATGCCTGCCCGCACGAGCATCAGCGAGACTAAACCGATCAGGAAGGAAGCGAACAGCTCGGAGAAGAACTTGACCCGTACCAGCTGTTGAAAATAAATGACGGCCGAATAGCCGATGCCTCCGCTGATCAGGGAAGGCAGGAAATCGTCCCAGCCTCCCTTGAACATAATCATGAAGCAGGCGCTGGCAATGGAAGCCGCCGTAATCAGCAGCCAGGTCGGAAAGGCGTGAGCGGCCTTGTCGATATCCATCAGAGCTTCTCTGGCCCCCTCAAGATCAATGTCGCCAGCGCTGAGCTGGCGCGAGATCAGGTTCACGGCGGTAACCTTCTGCAGATCAGTGGTGCGTTCTGAAATTCCGATCAGCTTGGAGGAAGCCTCGCTGTCAGACTGGAACATGATTCCTGTCGGTGTGATATAGCTGTGTGGACGGGGCCTTCCCAGGCTGTTTGCAATCCGCGCCATCGTATCTTCAACCCGGTAGGTTTCAGCTCCGCTTTGCAGCATAATTTTTCCTGCCAGGAGACACAAATCTGTAACAGCTTCTGCGCTTATATTGTGATTCGGCTCTGAAGCAGCCGGGTTCTGTTCCAATGTAATCTACTCCTCTTGACATCTAATTCAGGCTTAACCGACCACATTATACCATGAGGGGCACGGTGAAGATATGTTTCGCTTCATGGGGAAGGGGTAAGTGAATGATAAGTTAACACAAGTTCAAAATGTGACGGAATTATAAAAATAATTTGAACAAATTATGAACATTTTTCGTTTTTTGTGGTATACTTAATACATCAAGTAACCCCTTTCAACATTTAACCAGGAGTGATGAATATGTCAGCCAAAGTATATCCTTTCAGCAAAGTTCAGCAAATGAAAGATGATGGCTACACCGTTGCCTTCTATATGACTGTAATATCCTGGGCGCTTCTTATATTTGGCGTTGTCCTTTGCCTTTTTAATCTGAGCGAATTCAATGACCGCAACCTTGCTCTTATGGGCGGACTCGGCAGCATGATCGCCAGTGTGTTTGTGTATACCATTGGGACCTCCATTTATTTGGTTCAATCGAACTCCAATAAAGAGAGCCGTTGAATATCGTAATGGTGTGTTGAAACAAAATTGTAAAAACCCTTTAGGACATGTCTTAAAGGGTTTTTTTGCGTCCATATTAATAGTTGTGAACACTTCGTGAAAATAATCCCGATTTGTGCAAATCAATTTATGACGATTTGGTTAAAACGTGACAAATCTCACATGCAATCTGCTAAACTGAAACAGCTTTGGTGTGTATGGGTATTAATATTAATAAAGTGCAGTTTGAATTTGCGGAAATCCGCCTTCAGACTGTACCTGATGAAGAGGTGATGGGAATATGAAAAGCAAGCGGTCCGGCTGGAAACTGCTCACGATTTTGGTCCTCAGTTATGCGCTGATCATCGCGGTATCCGTTGCCCTCGGATGGGATAAGTTCATCGTGCTTGATCCGAAAGGACCTGTTGCTGAAGTTCAGCAGAAGCTGATCATTCTAACAGGACTCATATGTATGGCTATCGTGATTCCAGTCATTGTGCTCATGGTGTACATCGTATGGAAATACCGGGATACGCCGGATAACGATGCTCCTTACCAGCCGAATTGGAACGACAGTAAACTGCTCGAGACTATTTGGTGGGGGATTCCAATTGTGATTATTATTGTCTTGGGATACTTCACCGCACGGGACACGTACAAGCTGGCGAAGCCTCCGGTAACGGATGCGAATCCGATTACGATTCAGGTTACTTCGCTGGACTGGAAATGGCTGTTCCAATATCCGGGACAGAAGATTGCTACTGTGAACTACGTGCAGATCCCTGCAGGCGTTCCAGTACGTTTCCAACTGACATCTGATGCGCCGATGAACTCCTTCTGGATTCCGCAGCTTGGCGGTCAGGAATACTCGATGCCGGGAATGGCGATGCAGCTCTGGCTTCAAGCCGATAAGCCTGGCAAGTACTTTGGCTCTGGTGCGAACTTTACAGGACGGGACTTCGCGCATATGCAGTTCGAGGTTGAATCCAAACCGCAAGCCGAGTTCAACGACTGGGTGAAAGAGGTTCAAGCTTCCTCACCTGCTTTGACCAAGGAAGGGTACGCCCAACTGGCCAAACCAGGAACAGCGAAGCAGGAATTCTTCGGTTCCTATCCGGAGGATTTGTATAAGGAAATTGTATTTAAAAACGGTGGAATGTATATGAACCATGGCATGGACAGTACCGAAACCGGCAGTTACAACGGAACATCAAAACCATAATGTTAGGCGAAAGAGGGTTACGTAATGTGGGAAAATATTAAAGAGTTCGCCTCCACTTTTTTCGTCACCGGTGATCCGCTGATTTATGGTGCGGATGTTGCCATCGTATTGACGAGTATCGCTATCGTCTTTGTTCTGACGTATTTCAAAAAGTGGAAGTGGCTTTGGACGGAATGGATTACAACCGTCGATCACAAAAAAATCGGTATCATGTATCTCATTGCATCACTGCTGATGCTGTTCCGCGGTGGTGTCGATGCGCTGCTGATGCGGACACAGCTTGCTCTGCCGAACATGAAGTTCCTTCAGGCAGATCACTATAACGCTGTATTTACGACACACGGTACGATCATGATCCTCTTCATGGCGATGCCGCTGATGTTTGCCTTATTTAATCTGGTTGTACCTTTGCAGCTGGGGGCAAGGGACGTGGCCTATCCGTTCCTGAACTCTATGAGCTTCTGGCTGTTCCTGATGGGGGCTATGCTGTTCAACTTGTCTTTCGTTATCGGGGGTTCTCCTGATGCGGGCTGGCTCAGTTATCCGCCTCTGTCTGAATTGTCGCACAGTCCGGGTGTAGGACAGAACTTCTATATATGGGGGATTCAGATCTCGGGTATCGGTTCCCTGGCGACGGGGATCAACTTCCTGGTAACCATCCTTAAGATGCGTGCGCCAGGCATGAAGATGATGAAGATGCCTCTGTTCTCCTGGTCCGTACTTTCCAGTTCGATCATGATTATTTTCGCGTTTCCAATCTTGACCGTTACTCTGGCACTGCTCTTCCTGGACCGTTTCCTTGGAGCGCACTTCTTCACAATGGATATGGGCGGCAACCCGATGATGTATGTCAACCTGATCTGGATGTGGGGGCACCCTGAGGTATACATTGTGGTTATTCCGGCATTCGGGATATTCTCCGAGGTTGTGGCCACCTTCTCGAAGAAGAAGATTTTCGGTTACAAATCAATGGTATTCTCCATGATGCTTATCAGTATTGTATCGTTCTTCACTTGGGTCCATCACTTCTTCACGATGGGATCGAGTGCGAACGTTAACGTATTCTTTGCGATATCTACGATGGTCATTGGTATCCCGACAGGGGTTAAGATATTCAACTGGCTGTTCACGATGTTCCGGGGACGGATTACGATTTCCCAGCCGATGCTGTGGACCCTCGGCTTCATTCCTTGTTTCGTGGTTGGTGGAGCCACCGGGGTCATGCTGGCCGTTGCGCCAGCGGATTACCAGTACCACAACAGTTACTTCCTGATCGCGCACTTCCACCAAGTATTGATCGGGGGCGTTGTGTTCGGTTACCTGGCTGGGATGTACTACTGGTGGCCGAAGGTGTTCGGCTTCAAACTTAATGACCGCCTGGGCAAATGGGCGTTCTGGCTCTGGAACATCGGTTTCTATGTATGTTTCATGCCACAGTATGCACTCGGTTTCATGGGTATGACCCGCCGTCTGTACACTTACGGTTCCGATACAGGCTGGGATCTGGGTTGGGCACCGCTGAACATGGTGTCCACAGTCGGGGCCTTCCTGATGGGTCTCGGGTTTATCTTCCAAGTATGGCAGATCAGCTACAGCATCAAGAATGGCGAGCGGGATCTCACTGGAGATCCGTGGGGTGGACGTACACTCGAGTGGTCCATTCCGTCACCTGCGCCAATGTATAACTTTGCGGTAGAACCACATGTAACTACGGACGATGCATGGTGGAAAGTGAAAGAAGACAGGGAGAAAGGCATCAAGCCTGCACCTGTCAAGCTTGAACCGATCCACATGCCGAAGAACTCGGCTATTCCGTTCATCATGTCAGTCTGCTGGTTTGTTGCCGGCTTCGGCTTTGTATTTGACTGGATGTGGATGGCTATCCCAGGTCTGGTCGGGGTGGGAATCTGCTTGCTCGCACGTTCCTTCTCTTATGACACGGACTACTACATTCCGGTAGATGAAATTGAGCGCACTGAGGCAGCTCTAAGAGGGAGGACCGTCTAATGGCACACGCGGTAGCAGAGCATTCCCACGCGCATGAAGCCCATGAGAGTCATGAATCCCTGAAGGTGCTTGGCTTCTGGATCTTCATCGTTACAGATATTCTGATTTTTGGTACTCTATTTGCTTGTTACGCCGTACTGCATACGCACACGAACGGCGGCCCTGGCGCCAAAGAATTGTTCGAAATGCCAGGAGTTATTGCAGAAACATTCATCCTGCTCACAAGCAGCTTTACGAGCGGTCTCGCGATGCTTGCTATGCATAAGGGCAAGGTGAAGCAGCTGATTTCCTGGCTTGCCGTAACAGCTATTCTTGGTGCTGTCTTTATCGGGCTGGAATTGAAAGAGTTCATTCTGCTCGTAGAAGAAGGGCACAAAATTTCCAGTAATGCGTTCCTGTCTTCCTTTTATACCTTGGTAGGAACGCACGGACTTCACGTATCCATCGGTTTGGTCTGGATGATTGCCCTGATGATTCAGCTTGCACGCCGGGGTGTCACAGAAGTGACGAAACGCAAAGTAACCAATTTAAGCTTGTATTGGCACTTTCTTGACGTCATCTGGATCTTTGTCTTCACCGTCGTATATCTAATGGGGGTGATGTAAGATGAGTCAGCATCAAACCGGACATGAACATGCCGAGGGCCACGGCTCTCTGAAGTCTTATGTGTTAGGTTTTATCTTCTCCATCGTTCTGACGATCATTCCGCTTGTGATTGTAATGAACGGTCTGCTCAATAAGACACAGACCGTAATTACGATCATGATCATGGCGATCCTGCAATTGATTGTGCAGCTCTTCTTCTTCATGCATATCCGTGAAGGAGAGAAACCAAGATGGAATGTCATGACACTGATCGTAGGTGTTATTATTGTGTTCACAGTGGTGGCCGGGTCCATCTGGATCATGTCCTTCAACTCCACGGTGCAATAAGAGGCCGGATCAGTCGCAGCATGAATAGTTGATTCCGGGAAAGACAGGCAAGGAAGTTGCCTGAAGGCTGCCGGATGTTATAAAAGGGCTGTTCTAAGCAGAATTGATCTGCTTAGAACAGCCCTTTTTGCAGCTTATTTCAATTGCTCGGCGCCAATCATCGTGCCTGTGTCTGTAATCACCTTGAGCTTGATATTGGAAATAACCCAGCGATCCCGCTCATTCTCGGTCAGCTTCTGCACCGTAATTTGGGCTTTGCCCTTATCAATGTTCTCCTCCATAACGACTAGTGGATATTCGAAAGTAAACTGCACCTTATCCTTGGAGAGCTGAACGGGAGCAGGGAGCTGAACTTTGCCCATATGCGGACTGGACCCCCCAGTCACCCAGTAGTTGGTATTGAAATCCTTGAGCGTTTGTTTCCTAAGTGCCGGGGATAGGACTGCATATTGAAGGGAACCATTGCGGTTCTGTATGCCTTTGATCCAGGTGTTTACTGCCTCTTCAGGGGTTGTCGCCTCCAAAGCGCTCTCGAACTGGCTGACCTGGTGGGCAAGATCTGTAGCCTTCGGCAGTGTGATCCGGATATTGTTCTTATCCGCTGTCACCTGCCCTTTGAACTCGTCAACAATCTTGCGCAAGGGCACCATAGTGGTTCCGTTTTCCACTTTTAATTTCAAATAATCAGCCGTATAGGGCATGTCGTTGATAAACAGATTCAATCCTGATTTGGCCCATGCTGTTGCTGAAATTACTGCTGTTGCTACTATACATGCTGCTCCTGCTGCTACCCATTTTTTCATAAATTGCACGCCTCCATAAACTTGTATGATTCCGAAACTTATTGTAATAAATTTCCTGGTATATGGAGTGTCAGTACAGTTACCTTGCGGTAACAATTTAGAAGGAAAATATGAGCTTGTTTTACAAATTATTTACTTTTCTCAATCACAATGAGACATGTGCTGTCTGGCAGAGAGGCTGGCTGGCCATGTTCATCTATAAATAAGATCCGGCCTTGCAGAGCCTCGGTGTAGCCTTCTTGAAGAAAGTGGCGGCTTTCTATGATGCGGGCACGACTTCCCAGAGTGCAGCGGATGAAGTCGGCATAGGCGCTAGGAGTAAAATATCCGAATTGCTCCTGGACCTCATGGACATAGGCCTCTTCCCCCCATGTATAGGTATACAGGAACTCCATAGCGTCATTGACTGGCATAAGGACTTCCCTGTCACCGATAAGCTCGAACCGGATCTGGCGTCCGCGGAAATCTTTCTGGTATCTCTGCAGCCATTCCAGCCCATCCACTTCGAGGAAACGGATACGCCGCATAAGCTCCAGCGGCTCGGTCATGATGCCGTCCCGGATAATGATTCTTCCCCCAAGGGGCAGAACCTCAAAAGCGCTTTGAAGTGCTGCGGCAATAGTGGCGTGGTTGAACCTGCGACCTTCATATTCAATATAGGAGTACAGTTCATGAAGGATGGAGGAGAAGATTATAGAGTCCACCTGTCCGGGTTCCACATAGCCAGATAAGTTCAGGGCATCCCCCTTCATCACCTGCCAGGTGTGTCCCTCCAGTTCCTTCTTCCGCTCAAGGACTTCAATCACATTGGTGGAGATGTCAATCCCTACCGCTTGAACCTGGGGCAGCTCCTGCTCAATCAGGTCGAGCATAACGCCGCCGCCCGGTCCGATATCAAGCACACGGTCTCCGGTAATATAATCTAGGATGACCTTCTTGTAGTCCGAGGTCTGATTCATGTCCGACAAATATTCTTCTTCATTATGAAACCGATCATAAGCGTCGCGTCTCAAATCGAACAGGTCGAACAGCATAAGCACCGCTTTCTCGTAAAGAGGTGACTTCTCAGCCTCAATGCAGAACTCGATCAGTTTCTCTGCTGCAGCCGAGAACACAAAATTGAAGAATATTGTATCCGGGAGATCCTGGAGCGGATTTACCGTATGGGTCAGGTGCGGACTCTCTGGCATTCTGCCATCTAGGACCATTTCCCAGGTTAGGCCGGACAAATATTTTTCGATAATTCGTTGTTTGTAAACATTAACTTTCTTGATGCCTTTGTAGTCATAATACATATGGTTCATCAGGCGCTCAAAGCTGATATGACGAATAGGTTCAGGCTGGGCATTGGCACAGTGAACGGACAGAACTAGAATCTTGAGAAAGTCGTCCAGCGAGAATTCCTGAGTGGCGGATTCCACATACCATAAAGTCTGGTGTCTAAGCGGGGCAAGCAGCTTCTCAAGGTCCACCTGCTGCATAGCTAGTGCAAGCTCATTATCAAATCGTTCGCCCTTCTGTACCTGGAGCGAGCGCAGCTTGCGCAGCCTGTCTTGAAGCGGACTCTCGGGAAGCTGGGATGACGCCGCGATTTGGTTGATCAGATCGAGCACTTCCTGCTGGACCGAGGTCCATAAGTCAAAGCTCACACCGGCAATAATGCACTGATTGAGAGCAGCCAGCAGGCGGGTTAGTTCCCCTGGTGTAAGAAGTCCTCTATGAATTAAATCCTGCAAAGGCTGATTCTCCTCAGCAGGTACTTCTCCCCGGATCTGTTGACCTATCAGCCCGTGTGTGGCGATTAAGGTATGAATGATATGTTCACGGTCACCGGATTCCTTATGATGCTTAAGATAAAGTTGGGCTGAGCCGATATTATGTACAAACAGGTTAATTCCTTGCCTCTGCCAGTCTCTTCGCTGACGGAGGGTTCCGCCTTTCGCAACCTCGGACCAGACGAGGACTTCTTCCACAACTTCTTTAATCCAGAAGGAGAGAGGGAGGCTGTCCAGAATAAGCAGGGTTCTCTCCACATAATCAAGAACAGGATTGGCATCTTTAAGTTCTTGCAGGGAGTCAATGCGTTCCAAATTAATGACGGTCTGTTCAGCGGATACGATATAGCCCATCCAGACGGGCAAATCTGATATATCCCCACCACCTTGACGGTAACGGGTTAAGCTTGAAAGTGAAGCCAGCATGAATAATCCTCCTCGGGGGCAGATTCTACTCCCCATCATAAACGATATATAGACGGATAAGTAAGAGAAAAAAAGGCAGGTGGGATCTCACGAATCCCGCCTGCCTGCACCTTTATTTAATGGTTTCTGGTTCTTTGTAGTCGACTCCGAAGGTATCAACGGTCACTTTCTTCATGATCTGCTTCGTTTTAGGAGCGTCGTTGGCATCCCGCGGCTGATTCACGATAGAGTCTACGACGTCCATGCCTTCAGTCACCTTGCCAAAGGAAGCGTATAGGCCATCCAGGCTTGGATACTCCTTGGCAACCATAATAAAGAACTGAGAACCTGCACTATCGGGTGCTTTCGTTCTGGCCATGGATAGAACTCCGCGGGTATGCTTCAGATCATTCTGGAATCCATTCTCACTGAATTCACCTTTAATGCTGTATCCGGGACCGCCTTCACCAGTCCCTTGCGGGTCACCACCTTGAATCATAAAATCGGGGATGACGCGGTGGAAGTTGGTGCCGTCATAGAAGCCCTTTTTGATGAGGGAAATAAAGTTGTTGACTGTATTGGGGGCGACTTTAGGATAGAGCTCGGCCTTGATGATCTTGCCGTCCTCCATCTCAATGGTAACAACAGGATTCTTGCTGCCTTTATTGGCAATCTTATCGGCCAGCGATTCTGTCGCTGCATCCTGGCCATTACCTGATGGAGCTTGCGATCCGGTACTCTCCGATGGAGCTGCTGGCGTATCCGGTGTTTTGGCATTTTCGGCGCCTTTCTTCGCTCCGCAGGCGGAGAGGACGAAGATGAGCATCAACATCATGATGATGAGGAGCGGCCGGGTTTTGATGGCTTTTAACATAGTTAATAAATCTCCTTTATGATAGTGTCTCAGAGTCTATTATAGCTCTTTGTACAACTGAGAGAAACCTTGGCTCAGGACTGGACATTCGTTCCTGAAGAGTTTCTTCTTCATAGTTGTATATGATATCCTATAAAGATTAGGTTCATTCTTATGGGGTTGATAGAATATCCTACCTGTTTAATATATACTGACATTTCATCATGCATCCTGCGGGATGAACATCTTGTGAGGGATCCTATGTTTGAGAAACTGATTAATAACTTTACACTGCTTACCTCCTTCTTGTTCTTTGGGAATATGGCCAGGAGCCGGTATCTGAAAGGGAAGGTGAGCCGGGCGGTCGATTACTTCGTCAGCGGTATTGTTCTTGGATTATTTGGGCTGCTGTTAATGCAGTTCACCTTTTCTGTAAACAAGCTGGTTATAGCTGACTTTCGGCAGATTGCCATAATCGTGTCCGTGTACCTGGGCGGGGCTGTGTCCGGATTCTGGACCACGCTGATCATTGCAGGATACCGTTTGTATTTCCTGCACGGGATAAGCTCAGCCTCCGTTCTGGCAGCGCTAAATGCTGTGCTGACCTACGTAATTGCGGCCTCGCTGCTCCCGCGCAAGAACAATCATTTATCCAAGTGGGCTATGGTGGTGGGGCTTTCTCTGGTCTCTACGATGGCGATTTTCTATGTAACTCTTCAGGAGAATGTGTTGAGGATTGTACTGCCTTACAGTCTCGTCTTCGGAATGGCGGGGCTGTTCACCTACTATCTGCTCCGATATTTGAGAAGATCCGATGATCTGCTTGATATGATGCGGGAAGCGGCGCACAGGGATTTTCTTACGGGGCTGTATAATTCACGTGCCTTCCAGACTTTCTTTGAATCCAAAGTTGTGACAAGCAGGGCAGCCTCGGAGGTCTTCTCGCTGCTTGTGGTCGACATCGACCACTTCAAACGGGTGAATGATACCTATGGTCACGTGGCGGGTGACGCTGTCCTCCAGCAGCTGGCCCATGTGCTGAGGGATACGTTTGGCCCAGAGGATCACATCGCCCGCAAGGGTGGGGAAGAGTTCGTTGTGATCGTGGACCACTGCGGCCGGGATAGAATCAAGCCTGCTGCGGAGAGGCTGCGCAGAAATGTGGAGAGGCATGTGTTTGCCCTGCCAGGAGGAGGCACTCTCAGGATTACCGTCTCGGTAGGGGCGGCAGTGTTTCCGGATATAGACGCTCACGAGCTGTTTGAAAAAGCGGATCAGGCGCTGTATGCCGCCAAGGAATCGGGGAGAAACCGGGTTTGCTTAATAAGCGCATAGGAAGAGGGGCATGCCCGAAGGGCTGCTCCTTTTTTGCATGTTTTTATGCTTTTTGTGCCAAAATAGGGAAACCACGAGCGGGTGGGAATCCCAGGACAAGGAGCGATAGTCCATGCCAAGCAGCAGGAAGAAGCCAGACAGCCTCCTCGAGAGTCTTAGTGAGAAGCTGTCCAAAAGTTCAGACTTGGAACAACGCAGCTTGTGCACCGCCGAGCATCAGGTTAAGCTGATCTATTTGAAGAGCGTGTGTGATTCCGCTACTTTAAACCGTTTTATTCTCACCCCCTTTTTCGAGACAGAAAGCGAGCAGTCTTATGAGAACTATATTGCTTCTTTTCCCGGAACAACATCAAGCGAGGATATCAAGGAAATTCTGGACTATATCCTGCAGGGGCGTGTGGGAATTGTTTTTAATAGCGGCAAAATATATTTGTTCGAAGCCGTCCGTGTGGAGGCTGGACCAGTTCAGGATGCCCAGACGGAGGTTATTGTACAGGGGCCTTCAGATTCATTCAACGAGAGCCTGGAAGTGAATATGAATCTGATCCGCAGACGCTATCAATCTCATGATTTGAAGGCAGAGACAACCACTGTCGGCAATAAGTCCAAAACCAGTGTGGCGATTATGTATGATCAGACCCGGATTGATCCGGATGTGTTAGCCGAAGTGAAGAGACGCCTGGAGGGAATCTCTATCGACATTCTTCAGGCCTCGGCTGAACTGGACAAATATTTGTCCGCCAACAAGTTCCGCTTGTTCCCCACGACGATTGTGACGGAGAGGCCTGACCGGGCTGTCTTCAATATTTCGGAAGGGAAAATTGTCCTGCTCGTAGATACGGCCGGGTATGCCGTGATACTCCCGGCGATCTTTAACGACTTCTTTACAGCAATGGATGATAAGCTCCAAGTGCTTCCGGTTGGCTGGTTCCTCAAAACCATAAGATATATCGGTCTGATGATGACCGTAACGCTGCCAGCCTTTTATGTGGCTTTCACTTCATTTAATACCGAGGTGTGGAAGGTGCAGATTGCGCTGTTGGTATCAGGGAGCCGGGCTACCGTGCCGTATCCGTCGTTTATGGAAGTTATTCTCATGCTGCTGATGATGGAGTTTCTGACCGAGGCAAGCTTACGTCTGCCCAAGGCTATCGGGCCAACCGCAACAACGGTAGGCGGTCTGATTCTGGGAACGGCTGCGACCGAGGCGGGGCTGGTCAGTAATATTATGATCATTCTCGTCTCCGCTGTAGCGATATCCAACTTTGTCATTCCCCTAAATATGATGGGCTTTACGATCCGGGTCCTCAAGTATGGATTTATCTTCCTGGGTACAATTTACGGTCTTCTTGGGGTTGTCCTAGGCATGGTGGGTGTTGTGATGTATTTAACAGGGCTCCGCAGCTTCGGAAAGCCTTATTTCAGAATGTTTTCCGTCGATAGAGCCAAGGTGAGCAGCTCTTCCAAGGGGGAGAGAACGGATGGTTAAATCGAAGTATTTCTACTATTTGTTCCTGATCAATGCCTTGATTAATATCATTAATTTTGTCCCAAGGGGGTTGATCTCCCACCGGTTCAGCGGGGCAATGATGAGCGTTCTGATCGCCGTACTCATTGGCACCCTGTTTATTTATTTATTCGTGAAAGGAATGAGCAAATTCCCTCAGAAGGGATTGCCTGAAATCCTGAATGAGAATTATCCGAGGATCATCTCAAGCTTGATGCTATTGGGACATGTTGTGCTTTGGTACACCGCAGGCCTGATCACCCTGTTATCTTTCGTGGATGTCTCACTCCGGTATATCAGCTCAGACGTTCCCTCCTACATCATTATGATCGGCTTCCTGGTTGTGGTCTGTTTGTCCATCCGATTAACCTCAGAATCCATCATGTATGCTCTGGAGGTTCTGATTGTACTTAACATTCCGCTGATCATCTACTTCCTGCTGAAAGGCCTTTTGAATCCGTATTTCAGCTGGGATGCGGTCATGCAGATTGTGACCTACTCATGGACGATGCCTTCTTACGAGTCTATAGCCCAGGCCACTTTTATTTTCTCGGGTTATATTAATCTGGCCTTGTTCAACCGTGTTTTCAAAAATCTAAAGGTTAGACACTTCTGGCTCATTGGCGTAATGGGATTTCTAATCCTGCTTATATCCTTCCTGGTTCCGATCGGTTATCAGGGAACAGTAGGAATTGAAAGGCATGTGTATCCTTGGTTTACGACCGCCGATGCTCTAAGGACCAAGACCTTTATCGTTGAGCGTGTTCTGTTTATGTTTTATTTTACTTATTTGACGCTCTCACTGGTCAGCACCATTGTTCACTGGCACGTGGCGCTTGAATTTACCAAAGGCATTTTTGTTTCAAAAAAACAGCGTACCTCCCCGAAACGGAGCATCGAATGGTGGATTATTATTCCGTTTTCCATATTGGCCTTGTTGGGCCTGAAAATGGGACAGTTTACACTGGATCATCTGGGGCTTATGTATCTTGATGTTCGTTTTGTTGGTGAAATGTTTATGATCTTAAGTGTCTACTTTACCTACTGGTTAAAGAGGAGGAGGAGGAGGAAAACATGAAGAAAGCAGCTTGTATGATACTCGCTCTTATTCTGTTTCTCCCTCTGCAAGGCTGCAGGTTTAAAGATATTGACCTGAAGCTGTTTGTTATGGCGATAGGTTTAGACGTCTCTGATGATCATCCAGATAAAATCAAAGTAACCCTTAAGATTGCCATCCCCCAAGGTGATCCGAAGAAAGCGGATGAGAAAGTCCAGATCCTAACCCAGGAATCGGATACCATCGCAGAGGCTGTTCGGGAGATGAAGTCGAGAGTAGATAAGGAGCTTGATTTCGGGCACTGCAAGGCCATGATATTTGGGGAGAAATATGCAAAGACCAGCCTGCGCGATTCATTGGATTGGGCGATGCGCAGGAGGGATATTCAGATGATGATGTACTGTGCTGTGGGCAAGCCCTCAGCGAAGGAAGTGCTTGGGGTTCAGCCGGCCTCGGAACGGATACCCGTTAATTCCTTGCTCCTGGCACTCAGCAGAGATGGAACCGAGTCCCCATTCATCGTGCCTATTTTTTTCTATAATCTTCATAGACGGTTTAATGAGACCGGTCTAGACCCGCTTCTTCCGGTAATTGAAGCCAAAAGTGAGCAGGAATTCGAGATCAGTACCGCCTATCTGTTCAACAAACAGAAGATCGTATATCTAATGAATCCGGAGGAGACAAGATTCTATAACCTGCTGACCACCAAAAATTTACTTACAAATTTTAATGTCAATTACAACGGATCTCGCTATGCCTATAATGTGGAACACTCCAAAGCAAGCTACAAAATTAAAACGCCCAAAGACGGAGAGCCTTATATCGAGTATAAAATCAAGCTGGTTGCAGAATTGGAAGAGAACAAGACAGAGAGCATCGTCTCCGAGCAGTTTCTTAGGGATCTGGGTGCTGCGGCCGAAGCTGATCTAAATCAGAAGATTCAAAAGGCGTTGGAGAAGGTGCACAAGAGCGGAAGTGATCCCTATGGCTGGGGACTGCGCTATGCGGCTACCCACTGGAACAACCGTACTGAATTTAAGGAATGGGCAGATATGAGCGAACGGCTGAAGTTTAAGGTGAACAGTAAAGTCTTGGTCAAATATACAGGAATGATCCGCTAGCTGCGGGTCATTTTGTTTTTGACCAGGACATAGGTACAATAATAGGAGACTTATCCAACAATTAAGCAATTTGAAGGAGGCTTCTGGCATGCAATATCGGAGACTTGGAGGCAGCGGGCTCAAGGTTAGTGAGATCAGCTTGGGCAGCTGGCTGACTTATGGCGGTTATGTCGAGCGAGAGAAGGCTGTACAATCTATCCGTACGGCTTATGATCAAGGTGTTAATTTCTTCGATACGGCCAATGTGTATGAGCGAGGGGCAGCGGAAGAGCTGCTTGGCCAGACTCTGAGGGATTATCCGCGTGAGTCGTATGTGCTTGCAACCAAAGTATTTGGCAAAATGGGCGATGGCCCTAATGATCAGGGCTTATCCCGCAAACATATCACCGAACAATGCCATGCCAGCCTGAAGCGGCTGGGGGCTGATTATGTAGATATCTACTACTGCCACCGGTATCATCCCGAGACCCCGCTGGAGGAGACGCTGCGGGCGCTGGATGACCTGGTACGCCAGGGCAAAGTACTGTATGTTGGTGTCAGCCAGTGGACTGCGGCACAGATGGAGGCCGCCCTTGGCGTCGCAGACCGCTACCTGCTTGACCGGATTGTAGTGAACCAGCCGCTTTACAACATGTTCGAACGCGGTATCGAACAGGAGATTATTCCGCTGGGTGAACGCAAAGGGATTGGGCAGGTTGTCTATTCCCCGCTCGCTCAAGGCGTGCTTACCGGGAAATACACAAGTAGCGGAGAGATCCCGGAGAACAGCCGGGCGGCGAGGCTGGGCTGGGACAGCACTCGCCTGGCCGAGGACCGGATTGCCAAGGTGAACCTGCTGGCCGGCGTTGCGTCTGAGCTGGGGATTTCCCTCACCCAGCTGGCGCTGGCCTGGATTCTGCGCCAGCCGAATGTGGCCAGCGCTCTGGTAGGGGCCAGCAAGCCGGAACAAGTGGGTGAGAATGTGAAGGCTTCGGGCATCGTTCTGCCGGGCGAGGCACTGGAACGGATTGAAGAGATCCTAGGCTAATTTATAGCAGCGAAGAAATAACGCCCGCAGCTCCTGTTTTTGAGAACTGCGGGCGTTATTTAATTCTGCGTGAGATTTTGGGAATTTAAAGATTACTCATCCTCTCCGCCATCATATCCGTTAATCAGGTCGGTTCCGTGCATAATAATCTCTGACGGGGATGCCGGGTCCACCGGAGTATTCTCCTGGATGGCATCAGCGTCAGGCACATCCTCAAGCGGTGCGTCCTCTGATGCATCCACTAGGTCGCCTGATCCCTCTTCGGAATACGCACTTTTGCTCTGTGTGATTCTTGTATCATGCGGAAGCAGATCATCAGCTGGAATATCATTTTCAGGTTCATGGCTTGCCAGAATTTTATACTGCTCATACTCCTGATCGCCCCGGTTATCGTAACTTCTTGAATTGTGTTCCATAACTCTCGTCCTCCCTATAACAGCTGTTTACATGGAGCTTACCCAAAACCCTTATCTTCCAAACGAAGCAAAGGGTGGGAAGTGCTGGGGGACGCATTATATGCATCAGACTATTCAAGGAGAGCTTCATAATTTATTGCATATTTTCTTTTATAGTCATCCAGAAGTGTCGGAGGACAAGAACATAGTCACTTGTAGGACAAGAACTTGGTCCGTTTGCTGAAATCCCTTTCTTTTCTTTATTGTGTTATTTGGGCAATCAATTTTAGGTACACCTATCGCTTTTTCTTCACTGTACATTGATATTTGAATTGTTTGTTTTGTTTCCTTAATATACTTAAATGAAAAGTTGATTTTTGGTATTGATGCTAAATCACTAACTACATTCCTTCTTATTTTATTTTCAGTACCACCTTCTGGGGCATATTTAAGCCAGGAATAAAACTGATCTATAATATTGTGCACTATTTGTTTATGTAAACAAAGCCAACAAAAAGATCGAGAAAAATTCCTTGATCTTTTTGTTGGCTTAAGGGCTCTAAATGGATCTCAAGGTTTTACCTGGACTACTCGTTTCTTGTAGCGTCTTTCTCTTTGTTTCTGGAGCCCATACTAATGCAACCAAGAAACCGATAAAACATAACACTGCTGCCCAAATCATCGTCTGATTGACACCTATTTTTAGTAATGCAACAGGGACGAGATAAGTTCCAACGGCAGACGAGAGACGCGTTATCGCAGTTGCAAAGCCAAAAGCTGACCCCCGGATTTCAGTTGGAAATAGTTCAAGTGGATATACTGCAGTTAAAATATTTGGGCCCCCATTAAAGAGGGCGTATACAGCAAAACAAATTACGGCGATCATGCCCGTTCCTTCCGGCAGAAAACCTAAAACAAGCAAAGGTATCGTTAACAGTAAATATCCCCAAACAGCTAGAGGACGTCTACCCACAGTTTCAACTAATCGTAGTGCAGGAAAACAGCCTAAGAGCAAGAACAGTGTCAATGCAGCATATCCCCAAATCCATTGATTGCCTTCAGCCAATCCTAGTGCTTGCAAAATTTGAGGCCCAAAACTATACATTGCATACTGTGGTATGTTAATAATGGACCACAGAGTTATGACGAAAACAAGCCTTCCCAAATATTCCTTCTTAAATAGCTTGGCAAAACTTGTTTTATTTTTTTGATCTTCCTGCAGGTCTTCAATTGTAACATTATCTCCCCATATCTTCTTTGCAATTAATAAGGCTTCATCGACTCGCCCTTTACTTGCAAGCCAACGGGGGGACTCAGGAGTATCCCATCTACCAATCAATAAGATTATGCAAAAAACAGCTGAACTTCCTAACATCCATCTCCATGAATCAGGACCCCATGATAACATATAGAATCCAATGGCTGAAGCGACAATTGCTCCAACATTCCATATGGTTATTACTGCTCCATTTAAAACACCTCGATGTTTTTTGGGAGTGAATTCTGTTACTAATGCCATGGATATGGGATAATCTGCACCTATCGCAACGCCCATTATTAACCTCGTAATAAAAAACTCAAAAGGGCTTTGTACTATAAATATTGCTAATGAACTAACAAGCATTATCAATAAATCTATGATATACATTTTTTTTCGGCCGACAAAATCAGACAGATAGCCGCCTATTAATCCCCCAAAAAACATACCAACCAAAGAGGCTATTGCCTCCAAACCGATCCAAGTTTCATTCATACTCAGTGCCGGCGCTGCGGTAACAAGTGCAATACCAATCATGATGAGTATATAACCATCAATAAAAATTCCACCACTAGCAAACCCGACTATTTTTCTTATTTTAGAAGAAGTTTTAGAGTCTTCAATTAATGATGCTGCAATACTCATGGCATTATGCCCCCCCTAATATGAATGAACGTGCTTGTCAATCAACTTTGTGCACATATTTATCAAGTAAAGATAAACCATTGTCCAAAACAGACATAACTTCATCAATCTGTTCTTTTGTACATATTAATGGAGGTGTAATTAGTACAATATTTTTGGTATATCCAAATAAAATTCTATTCTCTTCCATAAAACGAATCAGTTCATCTACAGGACTTGCACCTCCATAGTAGGGACACATGGGTTCGCGAGTTTTTCTGCTGTAAACCAACTCGAAACCTCGCATTAAACCAATACCTCGCACATCATCCATACACTGGTGTTTATGGCTAAGCGTTTTGAGCCATTCATCAATGTATTCACCCATGTTTTTTGCATTTTCTACCATATGTTCTTCTTCGATAACCTCTATTACAGCGTCTGCCGTCGCACAAGCTAGAATGTGACCACTATATGTTAGACCAGCTGGTAAATATTTATCATCGAAATAGTTACAAATATCCGTACTTACTGCCACTGCTCCAAGAGGAATATAGCCACTTGTTAATCCTTTAGCCATGACGACCATATCTGGTTTTATACTATAATGTTCAAAAGCGAAAAACTTGCCTGTTCGACCAAAGCCAGCCATTACTTCATCGAGGATAAGTAAAATATTGAATTTGTCACATATCTCTCTTAGCTTTTTTAAATATCCATCAGGAGGAGGAAGCATACCATTCGCACCTATTACGGTTTCTACAATTACTGCTGCAATATTGTATGGGTTCTCATACATCATAATCTCTTCAATGTGAGTAGCACATTCCAAATTACAAGATCCTGATTTTTTGCCGAATGGACAACGATAACAGTAAGGAGCAAGGCTTTTCACAGCCCCAGGCACACCTGGCTCAGATGCCCATCGTCTTTGATCACCAGTAAGCGAAGCAGCGCCAGCAGTAGCACCGTGGTATGAACGATAACGAGAGATAATCTTTTGTCTACCGGTGTAAATTTTCGCCATTTTAACTGCATTTTCTACAGCATCAGCACCCGCGTTAGTATAAAAGATCTTTCCAAAATTATCAGGAAGCTTACTAATTAACTTTTCCGATAAATTACCCTTAGGAATAGATGAGTATTGAGGAGAGCCACATGTAAGTTTATCGATCTGTTCCTTCATGGCAGCAATTACTTTTGGATGCTGTTTTCCTACATTGCAGCTAGCCTGATCGGCACGCATATCATAATATTTATTTCCATCTGCATCATATACAAATAGCCCGTTACCAGATACCATTGGTGTTCCGGTTACCTTATTCTGGACAGCCCATGTGAATAAACTATAATCCCTGTTTTTTTTTATAATCTCGCTTTGATTCATAAATATACACCGTTCCCTTTCTTTTTATTTTTCATATCTATAAATTAACTTCTAGAAAAACTCGAAACAATGTTTAAACTGCACATATATGTTGTAGCGTGTGCTCAAATATTACATGAATATGTTATTTAACTTAACAAATAGATTGATTCTTATTGATTTTTTCTTTCACAGCTCGAATTTTTTTGCAACAAAAAAGCTTATTACAGAATGATTTTCCGATTCTGAATAAGCTTAAAATTATATGGGTTATCGATTAGATTGATTGCCTGTCCGAAAATGCGAGTTTATAGAATATGGTTAGCAGTTGAAGTTCGAAACAATCATTGATGTCAAGGAAGTTCTTATTAATGATCTGCTCAATTTTTTGCAGTCTGCTAGACATGGTATTTCGATGAATAAACAGTTTCTCTGCCGCTATGCTAATGTTTTTATCACATTCGAGATATACGCTGAGTGTTTCAAACAAATTCGTTTTTTCTGTTCGATCAATTTCTAACAAAGGTTTAATGTTCAATTCAATTAACTCATTAAGCAAAGGGTTATTTATTTGAGAAACAATAAAGAGAGGAATCAACATATCTTTGACTTCAATTACCCTGTTAGAAATTCCCAACTTATAAGCGACGTTTGCGACTTGCTTTGCTTCATCTATACTCTGGTGAAAGTCATTGAGGTCTTCGTATATATTTCCAATCCCAATATTGAAACTTGATTTATCTTTATATTCTTGAAGTTCATTGAGTATCATGTTGGCGATTTTGTTAATGGGAAGATCAAATTGGTTCTTGGGAATTAGAATTAAAAACGAGTCCAATAGAGAGGCCATTAGAGCTTTTTCGAAGTAGCGATTAAGTGTTTTTTTACAAATACTCTCGATAAAGTCTACCACTTGAGAAGATCTTTTGACCCATTCTGACATGTCTGTTTGATGTTTTGTTATAGACAATGAGATTACAATGGCTTGATGTGGGAGTGATAACTCGAATTTATGAAATCTTGCACTTGCGATAAAAGCGTTTTTATCTCTTATATCATTGGTCATGATATCAAATAAAATGTGTTGTCCCTTTATTCTTCTATCATCGTTGTTTACAATTCGATAGCTAATTTCAGAGACAAGGTCTGTTATGGCTGGTTGTTCGCTATCTAAATATATAAGTGGCAATTCGCCTTCTTTGGCCGCATTAATTGCGTTAATAGGAACATGTGGCAAGTAATCACTCTGATAAATAATAACTGCGCTAAGATTTAGTCCTATTGCTTTGTGCATTAAAAAGAGCAGTGTCTCTTCTGGGTTTTCTTTTAATATCTCTCCCAGTATGATTAAGCAATCTCCACTTCTAAGACATGGAATTACATCCCCTGGATTTTTGGATAACTCTGCCACATGTGACCATCTAATGGCATTATATAGTTTCTTTTCGCCAGCCAATAGTTTTGCTCGTTTTAAATACTGGGACTCCAACAAGTGGATACATCTATAAGACATATGTTCTCCCCCTTTTTTTGCAAGTCGTCAATGAGTAATATGAAGTTCATGTTATTGTATATATCATTATATGTCAACAATAATAACAATAGGGCTTGATTGTAATTAAGAGTTAATAGAGAATTCGAAGTTAGTGGGGGAAGTTACATAATAAATTTGTTTATTATTATAAAGACTTAATTAAAGGTGACCACTTTAGTTATATTGCCGAAAATGAAAAGAACATGATACAACTACTGAACTGTAACCCGTAAGATGGACACTTGAAAAAAGTGACCTCTTACGGGTTTTTGTGTTTTAATCATACTATCGAGAAAACACGGAGAATGAACATCATGAGAAAAATCAGAACAGGATTTACTGAAGTAGAGATCAGGCTGTTGGAGTCCAATCCGAACCTAAGCCGCATATCGAGGAGAAACATTTCGTATGCTCCAGCTTTTAAGCTCGCAGCGGTTCAAGCTAACCAAGCGGGAGGGCCACCCAAGGAAATTTTCCCAAAGCAGGCTTTAATATCGAATTCATCGGTTAGAGGACACCTACAGAGAGCCTATACCGTTGGAGAGAGACCTATGCTAAGTACGATGAGGCTGGTTTGCTAGCGGAGCGCAGAGGTATAGGAAGTACAGGGACGATCAAAACGTGAATCTTCAGCAGAAGAGAAGCTGAAACAAGCAGATGCTCAGATTAAACTCCTCGAAGCGGAGAACGAGCTTTTAAAAAAGCTAGAAACGCTCGAAAGGCGAGACAGTAAGGAGTTGACGCCTTCCGAGCGCTTTCAGCTCATTAACCAAACGGTTCGTAAGCATGCGTTACGACGTTTAACACGTTACCTTTGTCGAATTGCTGATGTTAGTTCGAGCGGCTATTATCGTTGGTGCAGGGCTGAAAAAACACGTGGCTACGAGAGACGGCCGATCCATACGACTTCCAGCTTATTAAGGGGCATTTTGAAGCCTTGAACGGAACAGCAGGCGCATTGGTCATCAAAATGAGGCTGGAGAAATTGAATGGCATAGTAATGAATCATAAAAAGATTCGTCGTATCATGCGCAAGTTCGGGTTGGCAGCTATGATCCGTCAAGCCAATCCCTATCGCAAGATGGCTAAAGCGACGCAAGAACATCGTACATGTCCTAACCTTCTGGAGCGCAAGTTTGATCAGGGAGAACCAGAGAAGGTCTTCCTTACAGACATCACATGCATGCGCTATGGTAGCGGTCAATGGGCATATCTTTCTTGTGTGAAGGATGATGCTACGAGGCAAATATTGGCGCACTATCTCTCTTCAACTTTGGAGTTAACATTGGTTGAACGGACCATGGCTCGCTTACTCAAACGATTGGACGGCAATATTCATCCAGACGCCATCTTCCATTCCGACCAGGGGGACACACCATACACACCCTAGAACCCGTCTCCTTATCGCCAAGGCTAGGTACTACAAAGATTGTCAATCTCTTAAAGAACTGCGACTACAGGTTAATGATTATATGGCCCATTACAATTCAGAAGGCTATCAATGGACATTAAAAAAGATGACTTCTGATGAATTCAGAAGCCATCTCTTAGCTGCTTAAGATCATAGTCACTTTTTCAATGCTATCCACAAAGGGGGTTACAGTTCACTACCCGGTTCTTGAAGGCTTTTGCTTTCCAGGCGATATCGAAGGTGATCGGCCACACTTTGTTAATAGTCGGTATACATAAAAATATTATCTCTTTAAGCCTACAAAAAAAGGGGGCATCCAACAAGTCTTCATTGACGACTTTTGAATACACCCCGCTTGATCGAATCTACTCAGATTGTTACTACACTTCTATGGAAAAAGTACATATTGAGCACAAATTGCTGTTATTGGGATAGTCACAATACTTAGTAATGTGGAAAGTAATGTCCCTTTTGTAGCAAAATCGATATCTCTATCAAATTTTTGAGCAAATACAACAGAAGATAACGCTACGGGCATACCAGCTTGAATAACAATGACCAATTTTAATAAATCAGGCATCCATGTTACTTGATGTACTATTAATAATGCCAGAAAAGGCGTTACAAGTAATTTGAGAAAACACGTCCAAAATATAATTGAGTTACTAAAAAAGTCTTTGATTGGAATCGTGGCCAATTGTATTCCTAATATTAACATAGCCATTGCAGGTGTAGCAGATCCTATAATTTCAATTGATTCTTTAAAAACATTTGGCAGTGAAATTTGCGCTGAGAATAACAATAAGCCCAGAATTACACTAACAAAGCACGGATTCATCAGACTTCGCAAGAAAGTTTTTTTTCGAAACTTATCTTTTATATTACTTCCACCCATTTTTACCATCTGCATTCCAACAGAAAACATAAAGATATCGTACACCGCGTCACATAATATTCCATAGAAAGCAGCCTCTTGACCAAATAAAGAATTTAATACAACAACGCCTATCATACCTGTATTACCGAATACTGACATGAAAATAAAAAGATTCGATTGATTTACGTTGATATTTTTTATTTTAACTAATAGCTTTGCTAAAAGTAGTAACACCAATATCAATATCGTAAATATCAATACTATGATTAAAGCATTTTTTACGACTTGACAGGAGTATTCTAACTGCATAGAACTTAAAATCATACACGGATAAGTAACCGTTGTTGCTACCGTTGCAAGCTCAATGGATGTTGATTTTTTAAAAGTATTGAATTTGCGTGCAACATAACCTGGAATAATCATAACAAATATCTTAATCAAAGCTAAAGCAATGATCATATCACTCCTCCTTAGATAGCTTCAGTACGGTATCTAGGAGAACGTTCAAGCCTTTTTCAATATCAGCAAAATGAGCATCTTCTTCTGGGCAATGGCTCTTACCACCAACAGTCTTTATAAATATCATGCCGACTGGGTAGAGGTTTGAGATTTGAAAGGCATCGTGGCCTGCTCCGCTAAATAAATAATTAAATTTATCGCCGCGTTCAATTACAGATTCCTCTATAATGTGTTTAATCTTATCATCAAAAATTACAGCTTCCATATGACCAATTCGTTTAATTTCATAATCCACTTTATACTTTGCACATGTGTTCTTTACAATTTCATAGACCATCTCTAAGCCATGTTCTACAATTTTGGAATCTTCACTTCGTATATCCTGTGTAAAAGTAACTTTCTCCGGAATAATACTTGGTATATTCGGTTCCACCTCAAATTTCCCAAATGTAACTGTTGTATTGCCGTTATATGATTCAATCATTTCTTTCACCTTAGTTACAATTTGTGCAGCCGCCAATAATGCATCCTTACGCATGGACATGGGTAGAGGACCTGCATGATTTGCTTCCCCTTTAATTACAATTTCATTCCATGCCATCGATTTTACACCCTGTACAATACCTAGAGATAGTCCTTCTTCTTCTAGTATTGGTCCCTGTTCAATATGTAACTCCAAGTAGGCTTTCATATTGTTTATACGATTTTCTTCTTCTCCGCAGTAACCAATTCTTTTTAATTCTCCTTCAAATGTAATGTTTGAACCAACTGCTTTTTGAGAGTAACACTCCTCTTTATTAAAAGTTCCAACAATAACCCCAGAACCCATCATGCCTGGCAAAAAACGAGTACCCTCTTCGTTAGTCCAGGAACACATGACAATTGGGCACAAAGTCGAAATATCCATGTCATTTAGGCTTCTTATTATTTCAAGTCCAGCTAACACGCCGATGATTCCATCAAATTTCCCGCCATTTTGAACAGTATCGAGATGAGAACCAATGACAATAGGTGGCAGTTGGTTATCTTTACCTTCTCGGATACCGTAAATATTTCCCATATCATCAATTTTCACTGTTAAGTTAGCGTCTTCCATCCAAGCAACCAACATATCTCTTGCTGCTTTATCCTCATCTGTTAAAGCCAATCTAGTCAGGCCCCGATTTTCCTGATATCCACCACAAGCCAATAATTTATCAAAAGATTCAATATACCTCGTAATATTAACCTTCATAATGTATACCTCTCCTCTAATCATAATGATTAGCATTATATGATTTAGCTAAATCACGGACAATTATCATAGCTAACATAATACATGTGCATTCTGCTGAAAGATCAAAGTACTGTCATGGGTTCCTATATCAACAAGTGATTGTAATTGTGTTGAAGAACAAATTATATGTTTTAGTTTATTGTAGGTTCAACAGGATGCATATTTTTATTATGCAAGAAGGCCATACCTCCTGGTTCATTAAACTAATACAATATGGATAAATGAAAAACATTTCTCATATTTATCGACTTAGCTAAAAAATAAAAGTTTTAGGAGGGTCAATCAATTGAGTCAAAAACTTAAAGCAACGAATAAACTTTTGAGAAACAGAACAGTCGGTGTAAATACTTTTATGAAATTACCTTTAGTTGAAGAAATTGAAGAATTGGAAGGAGAACCAGCTGATTTTGCTGTTGTAGGCATCCCGGATGATTCTGGTGCATTTTTTCGTGTAGGTCAACGTTTTGCGCCAAATTCCATTCGGGAGATCTCTGCGATGTTAAGATCAATAAATATGGCAATTGGAACTAATATTGATGAAGAACTCAGAGGTTTTGATAATGGGGATGTAAACTGTGTACCATCCAACACTGAAGAAAATCAACATCGAGCAGCAGAAAAAATTACTAAACTTGTAGAACATGGTATCATTCCGGTTTCCATGGGCGGCGATCACTCAATATCATTAGGCCCAATCCGAGCCGTGGGGAAACACTATGGAGCTGTAGGATTAATTCATTTTGACTCACATGTTGACTCTTATGAAGGAGGCTTCGGCTCAAGATACAACAACGGAACTACGTTACGACGCGGTATAGAAGAAGGTGTGTTGGACCCAAATAGAATCATCAGCGTTGGTATTAAAGGTACCTTATTTAACGAAGACGCAGGGGGGAAAATTTCAGAGGATTTAGGAGTCGAAGTTCTTACTATGCAGGACTTTGAGGAAATTGGAATTGAAGAAACTATCCAGCGTATTCGTGACCGAATCGGCGAAGGACCAGCATATCTTACTTTTGACATTGACTGTATGGATCCTTCATGCGCTCCAGGAGGTGCAGTTTATGAATTAGGTGGGTTTAACTCGCGCGAAATTATTCGTATTATGAAAGGAATTAAAGATCTTAACATAGTCGGCTATGATATTGCTGAAGTTTGTCCTCAATATGATACTGGATCTATTACGAGTTATATGGCAGCAGAATTTATGCATATGTTTATTGCGATGATTGGAATACGGAAACGTAATATGACGGAAAAACAGAACTCGATTCCATCCCAAATCTAATTGCAATGATCAAACGCTTCTCAACATGTTGAAAAGTAAAATTTTCACAAGCTGTAACAACTGTTTTCAGAAATATGCCATTGGAGAACAGTCGCTTAGTAGCTTTATCCTACTTACAAGTTGTTTATACAAATATAAATATCTTCGTAAAAGAGGGTTGGTCAACCCCCATTAGTGGAACATTGAAAGAACACCTAACTACAACAGTCATTTCAGAGTAATCTTTGATTTTGTTGTCTGCTATTAATAGAGATGAGAGCAAGCCGGGATTAGCTCCGGCTATACAGGCAAAAAGCCCGGGGAAGTTTCTTTCCCGGGTTATTCAATAGACAGTCAAAGGTTATTTAGAATTTGGGGAATACATATTTGACGAGGAAGTAAAGAAAGCCGAAGAACAGAATGATATAAGCCGCGTACTTGATAAACGTGGAAGCTACCATGCTGGAATCCGTTTTATGCTGGATATCCCGTCTTTCTACTTCCACATTGCTTACCTCTGTCCGATCCTGCTGATTGTTCATGATCTTTTCCTCCTTTTCGTAAGATCACTTTCCATAGCGCTTACGGTTGTTTGATATTTTATAAACGGATGCCTGACGAATGAAACAAAGGCTTTATTACGCACTAGATAGTGCTGACCTTATCTTCTTGACGGGTACGATATAATGGAAAAGATGAATTTGGAGACATAGACATAAAGATCGGAGAGTGAGAGATTTTTGCTGGTGGATTGGATCAGACAGGGTTTTTTAGGAAATGTCCGTAAAGATATTTTATCAGGGCTTACCGTCGCATTTGCCTTGATTCCAGAGGCGATTGCTTTCTCCATCATGGCAGGGGTAGACCCGATGGTGGGCTTGTATGCCTCTTTTATAATTGCAGTAAGCATTTCGTTCTTCGGAGGAAGGCCGGGAATGATCTCCGCCGCTACCGGAGCCATGGCCTCACTGATGGGCCCCTTAATTGCCAAATACGGCATTGAGTATCTGTTCGCCGCAACAGTCTTAACTGGGATTTTGCAGTGGATCATGGGTGCGCTCCGGTTTGGGCGGTTCATTACTTTTGTGCCGCATTCCGTTATGGTAGGTTTTGTTAACGCATTAGCTATTATCATCTTCATGGCCCAGCTCCCCAACTTTGAAGGAGCTTCTTGGGAGGTCTATGCGATCTTGGCAGCGACGCTGCTCATTATCTATTTGTTTCCGCTGCTGACCAAGGCGGTTCCTTCCGCTCTTGTGGCGATTATTGTGATGACTCTGGTGACTGTCCTTGGGGGGATCGATGTGAGAACTGTGGGAGACATGGGGAACATCACCCAGTCTCTGCCGTTCTTTCATATACCCCAGGTGCCTGTTAGTCTCGACATGCTGCTGGTAATTCTGCCATACTCTCTCGCCCTTGCCGTTGTAGGCATGACGGAATCCTTGCTGACCGCAACTCTCGTGGATGAGCTGACGGAGACCAGCAGCAATAAGAACCGTGAAATCCGCGGCCAGGGGATAGCCAATGTCCTAACCGGTTTTTTCGGAGGAATGGCGGGTTGTGCGATGATCGGTCAGACCGTCATTAATGTGAAGTCTGGAGGCCGCACACGCCTGTCTACTTTTGTGGCGGGCACGTTCCTGCTGTTTCTTATTCTCGTGCTTGGGGATGTCGTAAAGGAGATTCCGATGGCAGCTCTGACAGGCGTTATGTTCATGGTCTCCTTCGGAACATTTGATTGGGGCTCACTTCGAAGTCTTCATAAGATTCCAAGGACCGATGCGGTTGTTATGGTCGTAACGGTACTGATCGTTGTAGCTACGTCCAATTTGGCCATTGGCGTCATATGTGGTGTGATTCTGAGTGCATTATCATTCGGCTGGAGAGCGGCCCGTCTGAGGTTCACATCCAAGATGGATTCGGGTCATGTCAAAAGATACACCGTGACTGGACCGCTCTTCTTCGGCACGGCTTCCCAGTTCATTCAGGCGTTCTCGGCGGCCGAGGACCCTGAGAAGGTGATCATTGATCTAGGCGGTTCCCATGTGTGGGACCATTCAGCGATAACCGCGATCACTAAAGTGACTGCCAAATATGCCGAGTCCGGCAAGCAGGCTGTAATCACCGGCTTGAATGAAGAGAGCCGGCTGTTGATGGATAAGGCGGGTTACGCCCGGGGCTGAAAGCCGGGTTGGAAGTATAAAGCTTCATTATAATAAGGCGACCGTAGAGCATGTCCTTGATGGGATATGGCCGGTCGTCTTTTTTACGTTGTAACCAAGTCTCCTGAATAACTTGACCGGGAAGGAACGATTATGATAGTTTAACGATAATGATTATCATTTTCATATAGAAAGGGTTGTTTGCTTTGTGTTCTGCTCTTATCCGGACTGAAAGCCTGCCGGTATTCTTGGACGATCTATGGTTCAAATTCCGCAGGATTGACTTGGTAAGGGGTGACGGGCTGCCGCAGCAGCTCCTAGACTCTTATGCTCTGATCGTGGTTCGAACCGGCATGGGTCAGCTCATGGTGGATCTCCAGGAATATGGGCTAAGAGGCCAGACTGTATATATTATCCGTCCCGGCCAGACCCTAGGCGCTGAATTTGGGGCATACAGCAATTTGGAAATGTACGTGATTCACTTTGATATCTACCAGGATTCGGGAGCCTTTGACTCCTTCCCGCTGAAAGGGGAAGTTCCCGTCGGCTCTGGAGATCAGCTGCTTGAGCTGTGTGACTTGATGCTGCTAAGCAGCCAGAGCGCTTGCGAGCTTGAGCGGTTCAGGGGACAGTCCGCATTTCAGGAGCTGCTGTATAGAATACTTAAGAATTTCCGCACGGAACAGGACAATGAGGGCCTTGGGACGCTTGAGCGGACCAAGCTGTATATAGACCAATATTACGCGGAGGCCCTTTCGGTTCATCAATTGTCCCAGATGGCGGGACTCAGTCCTAAATATTATGGGGAGCTGTTTAAGAAGACTTATGGCATCAGCGTGATGGACTACATAGCCCAGACCCGGGTCAATTCAGCGAAAAAACTGATGCTGCAATCGAACGCCCGTCTGGCCGATATTGCGCATCAGGTTGGTTTCAACGATGAGTTCTATTTCAGCCGCAAGTTTAAAAAGGAGACAGGAGTATGCCCGACAGCTTATTTAAAGAACCGAAGGCGCAGAATCGCGGCTTACATGTCACCGGTGCTCGGCTTTTTGCTGCCGCTGAATATGATGCCTTTTGCCGCACCACTTCATCCGAAATGGACGGCTTACTACCATAAAATGTACCGCTCCGACATTCCTCTTCATCTTAGTGCGTACCGTTATAACCAGGATTGGGAGGCCAATGTGGATGCTTTAATGAATTCGGCCCCCGACCTCATCATTGCCTTGGATATTCTCCGCCCTGAAGAACAAGCCAAGCTTGAACAGGCTGCAGAGCTTGCTCTGATTGATTCTATGTCGGATTGGCGGACCCAATTCAGACAGGTGGCCTGTCTGGTTGAGGCGGAGCAGGAAGCCGAAGCTTGGCTGAGGGCTTATGAATGGAAGGCAAGATCAGCCAGGGAACAGCTGTCGAGAAGGATCGGGGATGAACGCCTGATGGTATTAAGCCTGCATAAGGATGAGCTGATCAACTGCCCGGCCAGAGCGGTTGGGGAGGTCATCCGGGATGATCTCCAGTTGAATGTGACAGTTCCCACCAGGAGTCTGGAGCATCGCCAGGATACTATACTAGTGAGCGAGCTTATGGAGTCTGATCCCGACTGGATTCTGCTTAATGTACGGCAGGAATCCGAGACTTTAGCTTATTGGGAGATGCTTAAAGCCTCAACTCAGTGGAGGGATCTTAAGGCCGTTCGCAAGAATCAGGCTCATATGATCCACTCGGACCCTTGGCGGGAGTATTCAGCTTATGCCTGCAAGCGTATGCTGGATGATCTGCTTTATCATATATCCGGAGATCGTCCAGATTGATTCTGGAGATCGTCCATGTTCTTTGGAAATAGCTCTCCTATATAATCAATAATGAGAATCATTATCAATCTAAGTGATTGAATAAGTAGAAGACCAGGAGAGGGGAACAAAGAAAGTGAAGAACAGAGGGTGGGCCGCATTGGCCGTTATTTTGATGGTGGGAGTACTATCCGCTTGCGGATCGAAGGGGGAGGTCAAGGACTCTGCAGGTGGAACCAAGGCCAATAGTACAGCTGTCACCACATCCGCAGGGGAGTCCAAGAGCTCAGGCTCAGCTGAGTCAGGTGAGATGAGAACCATTACCTACCTGGACAAAACTTACACTGTTCCGGCCAAGGCGCAGCGGATTGTAATTACCGGATCGATCGAATCCATGGAGGATGCGCTTGTGTTGGATGTCACTCCGACAGGGGCGATTACCGTGGGCGGTAAATTCCCATCGTTGTTCACCAAGATCACTGAAGGGACTGTGGGAATTGGGGAGAAGACACAGCCTGATCTGGAAGGAATCTTGAAGCTGAAGCCGGATGTGATTTTAGCCAGCACCAAGTTTCCTGCGGAAACCTTGGAGAAATTCGCCAAAATCAGTACTACGATCCCGGTATCTCATATTTCATCGGACTGGGAGAAGAACCTGAACCTCCTTGCGGAACTTACAGGAAAGCAGGCGCAGGCCAAGCAGCTGCTTGAGAAGTATAAGTCCGACTTGGCTGAGGTTAGGAAAACCCTGAATCCGGTGTTCAAGGATAAAAAGGTGCTGGCGATCCGCATCCGCAAAGGAAGCATCTGCATTTATCCGCAGAACGTCTTTTTTAACCCTTCTATATATGAAGAATTAGGAGCCTCCGTACCTGATGAGGTGGCTGCGGCCAAGGCCCAGCAGCTGATTTCTCTGGAGAAGTTCTCGGAGATCAACCCGGATTATGTCTTTATCCAATTCTCGGAGGATGAGAATAAGGAAACGCCAAAAGCGTTCGAGGAGCTTCAGAACAATCCGATCTGGAAAAGCGTGAACGCTGTGAAGAACGGGCATGTATACACGAATCTCGTTGATCCTTTGACCCAGGGCGGAACAGCATACAGCAAATTCGCTTTCCTGGAAGCCTTGAAGAACAGCACCTTAATGCAAGCAAAGTGAGTGGGTCTAATGCGTTTTAAAATTCCTGTTCATCTCCTGATCCTGTGGAGCGCACCTGTCATGGTCGTGCTGATTATGCTTCTCTCCATTCTATATGGGGCCAAGAATATCAGTCTGAACACCTTGAGCGAAGCGGTGTTCCACTTTGATCCAACCGAGGTGAACCATCAGATTATTATGCAGTCCAGAATTCCAAGAGCCGCCGGGGCACTGCTCATAGGAGCATTTCTTGCCATATCAGGTGCCTTAATGCAGGGGATGACAAGAAATTATCTTGCGTCCCCTTCTCTTATGGGGATTTCAGACGGATCGGTATTTGCAGTTACGCTGGGTATGATTATTCTCCCGGGATCGTCTTCCCTGGAACTGATCGGCTATTCGCTTATAGGTTCTGCGCTTAGCATGGTTATTGTATTTGGGCTTGCGTCTCTAATGCCGGGAGGTTTATCCCCGGTTAGACTTGCTATTCTTGGAACCGTCATAGGCACGTTCCTGAGCAGTGCCTCCGCAGCGGCGGCAGCCTATTTTCAAATTTCTCAAAATATCAGCTTCTGGTATAATGCCCGACTTCATCAAATGGACCCGGCTCTCATCAAGCTGGCTATGCCATTTGCTGTGGTAGGCATTGTGCTGGCTTTAAGCATTTCCAAATCGGTCACCATTATGTCCTTAGGGGAGGATATCGCCACGAGTCTGGGCCAGAGAACATTCTGGGTCAAATGTGCAGCCATTGCAAGTGTCGTACTGTTAACGGGGATTGCGGTAGCGATTGCGGGCAAAATCGGATTCGTCGGGCTGATTATCCCACATATTGCAAGGTTTCTTACCGGCACGGACTATAAATGGATTATTCCCTGTGCCGGCGTGCTGGGGGGATGCTTCCTTGCGCTGTGTGATATTCTCAGCCGCTTATTAAATTATCCGCTGGAGATGCCGGTCGGTGTCGTGACAGGCATCATCGGAGTTCCCTTCTTCCTGTATCTGATCCGGACCAAAGGGGGCAGACGAATATGACCAAGGGAAGCAGAGGTTACTATACGGCCGTCCTTGGAGTGATGATTCTGCTGCTTCTGTTCGGGGCTTATTTCAGCCTGACACAAGGCTCCATGGATATGACGGTGAAGGAAGTCATAACGACCCTGCTCCGCCTCGATGTCCAGCCAGACCGGGATCTGGTTATCTTTGAGTTCAGGCTGCCGCGGATTGTTATTGCCGTGCTGGTTGGCGCCGGTCTGGGAATAGCCGGGGCTGTGCTTCAGGGGATTACCCGGAACGGCCTGGCCGATCCCGGAATCCTTGGGATTAACGCGGGGGCAGGAGCAGCCATGGTGATCTTTCTGTTCTTTTATCAGGGCGAGATTAAAGGGACGGGCTGGGGCGCGATCATGGCTATGCCGATGTTCGGGCTGATAGGGGGACTTCTTTCGGCCGCGCTGATTTTTGTTTTTGCCTGGAAGAGAGGAAGTCTTGAGCCGGAGAGGCTGCTGCTTAGCGGGATTGCCGTGGCATCAGGGCTTGGAGCGCTGACCATTTATTTTACACTGAAGATGGATGCCAAGGATTTTGAGATGGCCGCGGTCTGGACCGCAGGAAGCATCTACAATGCAAATTGGAAATATATCGTATCGATGCTTCCCTGGCTGCTGATTCTGATACCAGTCATTTATTCCAAATCCCGGCTGCTCGACTTGTTAGGGCTTAAGGATGAAAGCACGAGAAGCTTGGGAGTCGCAGCAGATAAGCAGAGAACCCTGCTGCTTCTATGCAGCGTGGGTATTGTCAGTGCCTGTGTATCCGTATCGGGCGGAATAGGGTTCATCGGATTGATGTCCCCTCATATCGCCTCGCGTCTTGTTGGACGCCGCCATTCCCGCCTGCTTCCCGCCTGTGGTTTGATCGGGGGATTGCTTGTCATGATCTCGGATTATATCGGGAGAACATTATTCTCCCCGGTTGAGCTGCCTGCGGGAATGGTTGTGGCCATCCTGGGAGGCCCTTATTTTATCTATTTAATGTACCGGAACAGGCGGCAGGCCTGACTAATATAGACTTTTAGACAGGAAGGGGCAGTGGAAAAGATGAATCTTATACAAACTCAGGCGGCGCATCCGCATGTGAGATACTTCTCCATGAAATCCGATTCAGGGGACCGGAATTATCGCATCTATGTGGCCTGTCCTTTTGCGGAACCTCCGGTAGATGGATACCCGGTTATTTATGTGCTTGACGCTAATGCCGTGATCTACACGATAGTTGAAGCCTTGTGCATCCAGGCCAGACGTCCGGAGAAAACAGGCGTAAGTCAAGCTGTTATTGTGGGGATTGGATATGACACGGATGAGCCTTTCTCCCCGGCCCGCCATTATGACTTTACCATGGAGGTTCCCTTGGAGGAGCTGCCAGCCCATCCCGAAGGTAGAACCTGGCCCCGGCAAGGAGGGGCTGATCGGTTCCTACGATTTATCGAGGAAGAGCTCAGACCTGTCATTGAACAGGAGTTTCCGGTGAACCGTGACCGGCAGACCTTGGCTGGCCATTCGCTGGGAGGTCTGTTTGTGCTGTACACTTTATTCACAAAGCCGAATTTGTTCAGGAACTACGCTGCAGGAAGCCCGTCCATTCACTGGAATGAGGGCCTTCTGGCTGATCTGGAGTGCAAGTTCGCCGGAAGCCTTCCCTCAAGGGCTGGAGATATTCGTGTTTTTATTGGGGTAGGGGAACTGGAGCGAAGACACCCCAGCCGCATGAATGAGAATGCCGAGGCACTCTATGAGCGGTTGCGCATGCTCGAAGGGGCCGGATGTTATACCGAATTCCACGAATTTGAAGACGAGAATCATGGATCTGTCCTTCCTGTTTTTATGAGCAGGACTTTACGTTTTGGCATGCAGTAGACAGGAATATAGCTCCACCATTGGAAAGAGAAATTTTAGAGGGGACTTGACCTGAAATGCGTTTCATATCTTATGCTGTTCCCTACAGACATCATTAAAGATAGGATGGGATAGGTATGGAGCGAAGACTCATATTTTTTGATATTGACGGTACACTGCTGGATCATAGAAAAGAGCTGCCTGAATCTACGATTCAGGCGGTACACCAGCTGAAACAGGCTGGGCATGAGGTGGCTATCGCCACCGGACGTGCCCCGTTTGCTTTTAAGGAAATCCGGGAGCGGCTGGGTATTGAATCCTTTGTATCGATGAACGGTCAATATGTGGTTTACCAGGGTAAGGTCATTCACAAGAATCCGATCGAGGCATCAATTGTTCAGTCGCTTACTGAGTTTGCGGCCCTTCAGGATCATCCACTCTTGTATATGGATGAGGAGGATATGAAGCTGAATGTGGTGGAGCATGAGCGGATAATTGCAAGTTATGTGCCGCACAAAATGGATATCCCAACCTATGACCCAAAGTATTACTTGGGTAGGGACATATATCAGTGCATTCTCTTCTGTACTGAGGAAGAGGAGGCGCGTTATTTGGAGGGCTTTACCCAGTCCCTCAAATTTGTAAGATGGGGTGAGGTGGCGGCTGATGTGCTGCCGACAGGCGGCTCCAAAGCGGCGGGAATCGCGAAGTTTGTGGAACATACCGGTTTTGAGCGGGAAGAAGTCATTGCATTTGGAGATCATCTGAACGATCTTGAGATGCTTGCGTATGTCGGACACGGGGTCGCCATGGGCAATGCCTTGGATGCCGTGAAGCGCATTGCGAGATATACAACCAAGGATGTGGGCGATGACGGGGTTGCCTATGGACTTCTGCAGTTAGGGCTTATCTAGAATCCGGCTAGCCTCATTTCTATAGCTTCATCTGATTTCTAAGAGGTAGCTTATTCTGGTTACTAACTCAAAAACACCTCCAAGGTTATCTCCATATCTTACGAAATGGCTGCATTCACTTGAAGGTGTTTTTGTTTGTTTTATGTTATGAGATTAGTCCCACGAGCTGAACTTTTTAGTATTAACGGATGGCCCCTATCGTGTTGATTAATTGATTAGTTAAATCTACATTGCTAGGATCTTTGGAAAGCTCTTTTATTTGACCCTTCAACTTGTTTAACTGGTCCTCGGTTATTTTATAAGTTGAATTTTCAATATTAATTAGAGCCGATTCAAGCAGATTTGCTACCGACGAGATCCCTGCCTGTGAATTATTAAAACTACTTAAGGGGGCTAAGGCCCTCATATGTGATGCAGCTTGCAGTATTACATTTAGGTTTGATGGTAAGGTGGTGATATCTACTTTTGATAATTTATGGTCTAATTCACTGACACTTGAACTCAAGCTATCATCAATTTTTAATTGCAAATTCCTTGCCTTCTGCTGATATTGAAAAGTCATAATTAAAAAAAACGCAGCAATAATAATCAAACCCAAAATAACGAATTTATAGCTCTTAGCCATAGATAACCACCTCACGTATTAAGCCAAAGCTCAAATGTCACTTGGTTTATTGAGCTTTATAGGTTAATTGACAAAACGAATTTACGTCAGCAAATTTGTCAGCATAAGTAAGTCCCAAACTCCCCCCTAGAGGAAGACTAACACTTGGACTAATAGTTGCCTGTGTTTCTTGGTGACGATAGTATCCTTTAGTATCATAAACAGATCCGACCTTCCAGGTACTACCTTCTCTTGGAAGAACCGTAACACTTATATAAGCACGCTCATTTTGTGTTTGGCGCGGAGAATTAAATAGATCGAATTTAGCGGCAACTCCTCCAACATCATACACTATATCAGCTGAATTGTCTGTAAAAGTATCCCATTTGGAATATGTTCCATCCCATAATTCAGCTTTATGTGAAAAACTAGCTGTCCCTTTTTTTATGGCCACCCCTTGGTTTACTCCTAATGCTAAGATATCTAACTTTTTATTGCTGGCATCCTTAAGCCAAGTAGCATAATTAGAAATTGTTCCATTATTAGCGTAATAGGTCATATTTGTTTCTAATCGCAACCAGTCAGTGACCTTTACATCAGAATCAGAATTTGATAATGGGCTAATGGCTCCTTCATTTCTTTTTGCTTGTTCGACTTCTGCTAAAGCCTGCTCTTTTGTGAGTTTCGTAATAATCGGCTTACTTTCTACGTCCGCTGTTTTAAGACCTTTGTTATTATTTGACTTTGTCGGTTCATACTCTATTCTAAAATATTCCTCCTTGTTCTCACTTACGATTGGTTGTTGGGAAGAAAATTTCTTTAAATCCTTATCAGTCAAATCCTGAGCAAATTCTTTAGATATTCCATACTTGTTAATTACATATTGTTCTTGTTCCTCTCTAGTTGTTAATTGAGAACCTTCATTTGCTGACGACAATCCTGGAAATACCAAACAGAATAGTAATGAAAAAACTATCGCCTTCTTCAACATCTATTCCTCCTTAGTAATAAATATTATCATGAATATGGTATATTTACCCAAATAAGTATTATTGAAACAAATATTTACTATTTTTCTCTTTTAAATTTTACTCACACTCCTTTTTTGGGGACCACCCCTTTTATAAGACAGGACAAAAACACTATTGAGTCTAATAGCCAGTTGTCGGAATCCGGCGACCAGTTAATAATTTTGTTTCAATCGAATCGAGATAGTAGGTAGTGTAGTCTCGAACGGCCTGTTCAACGATGGCTGATACGGTTACTTCTTCTCGAATCGACTGCATCCAGGCGACAAGAACTCGAGGCTCTAAGTCCTTTCCGCCGCACTCGCGGCTTGTTTTTTGTTTGTTGTTGACTTCTAGCGGGGGCTTGTCTACAATGTGCACAGGATTGCTGGAAATATAATCAATTTGGGAGCTGAACTTCTTGATCACCATTTATGACATTGCCCGTGTTACAGGATATTCACCGACTACGGTATCGAAGGTGTTCAATGGCTATACCGACGTAAGCCAGAAGACACGCCGGATCATTCTGGATACCGCTGCCGAGCTTGGATACGTGCCTAATGCCAATGCACGGAGCTTAACCATGAAGCGCTCCTGGACGATAGGCATGCTGTTTGTCGAACCGACGGGCACGGGTATCCGCCACCCCTACTTTGCCGGTGTTATTGAAGGATTTAAGAAGGTTGCGACCTCTCTAGGGTATGATCTTATATTCATATCCAAAGACATTGGCGGGAGACCAAGCGGTTATTTGGAGCACTGCAAGATCAGGGGAGTTGACGGGGTCGTTGTTATTTTGCCGGATCATTCTGATCCCTACTTCCATGAATTAATGGACAGCAGCTTTCCCATGATCATGCTGGACTATGATACAGACCGGGCCAGTACGGTCAGTTCGGATAATACCGAGGGCAGTATAACAGCTGTAGAATATCTTTACTCGCTCGGACACCGGAGGATCGCCCATATCTCGGGAGGCATGAGCACCTTCGCTGGAGCCAGACGTAATTTAGGCTACAAGCAGGCGCTGGCTAAATTGGGCCTTACCTTAGATCCCGCTTATATTGTAGAGGGAATTGAGGGGGATTACACGGTGGACAGCGGCTATTATGCCATGCGCAAGCTGTTTGAGCTTAAGGATTGGCCAACTGGCATATTTGCAGCAGGGGATAATCTTGCCGTTGGCGCCATGCAGGCAATTAAGGAGAAGGGGCTTAGTGTTCCAGAGGACTTCTCGCTCATAGGGTTTGATGATATTGAAATGGCGAAGTACCTTACACCGGCTCTGACGACGATCAGGCAGGATACATATCTGTTGGGAAAAACCGCTGCCGAGATGCTTATCAGTTCCATAGTGAACGCAGATGCGAAGGGTGGCGCACAAGACGTCATTCTACCCACCGAGCTAGTGATCCGTGAATCTTGCCGCCGGTTAACTGAAGATGAAGATTAGGAGATCTCATTTTGAGGTCTCCTTTACTATGTTTGCACTTGAATTAGAACTTTTTACCTATTAAATTATGCTAATCTATTTACCAAAATGGAAATATTTGATAGTGTTAAGATAGCCGGCAAGCAAACATCTACGATATGAGCAGCTAAGATAAGCACCGTTGAAGGTGCTTTTCTTATGGTCAGCAAACTTCTGCAGGCTTGAGGTTGTTGAAGTAATAGGAATGCGGTTCTTTCATTAAATCGTAGAGGTGCAAAAATGAAGGGTGTTCTCAAAGGAATTATCATTGTAATGGTTTTACTTGGCCTTGGCTTTGCTCTGTATTCCACAGGCCTGCTTAATAACAACAAGCTGGATGCCTATAACGTGACCAAATGGAACGTTGGATGGGTGAAGGACCTGAACATGCCTGCACAAAATGAGGAGATTAAGACAATTAACGGCTGGCACCCGGCAGATATCGACAATCCTATGCCGGGGGAGCCTGATAACACGGCTCAGGCATGGATTAGGTTCCAGCTCCCCCCGTTGGGTGAGGGTACACAAGCTGTTCTCCTGGACAAGGTCTATGCCCGAAGTATTGTTATTTATATCGGGAACACTAAAATTTATCAATCATCGACCAAGAAAGATTATCCGACCAAGAAAATCATAGCCCCTTTTCAAGTAAAGGATCAGAATAAGACTATTTATATTGGGTTAACACCACAGAATTCCCGGTCTGGGCTTATGAAAGATGCGATTAAGGTAGGGGATTATGAACAATTAGAGAAGTATTATGTGAAAAGGGACATCTTGGATTTTATTCTTGGTGGAACACTTTTACTTATTGCGTTAGTAATGCTGATTTGTTTGCTTTTTTTGAATTATGAGTTTTTAACGAGTTGGATAGCTTTGTCTGTAGTGATCTTATCAAGCGGTTTATTGGTCATTACTTATTCAACATTCTTGTACACTTTTTATGAAGTGAATATTAGAGGAACTCAGTGGATCTTTGATGGTGCATTATTTGCTTTGCTATTCTCGATAAGCGTGTTTTTTGAGAAAACGATTGGAAAAGGATACTATTCCATCATCCCAATTACAAGAAGAATTTATGCCGTTTATGGACTCATATGTTTCTGCATGATCATCTTCAATGTAGCTAACAACTATGAATACGATAATTTATATCGTACTTTAACCACCACAGTTACTGGTTATATTATGATTGTCCAGTCTGTTATTATGGTAACTACTGCATTGGTTGAGGCTCTCAAAGGGAAGATGGAGGCTATCGTTTTCTCAACTGGATTTATTTTGCTAGCATTTACAAGTCTTATCGAATTGATAATTTATTTTGCTGAAAATCAGAAATATGTACTTGTATTATGGAAATTTGGTTTAATTTGCTTTGTTATTTCTCTAATCGTTATTTTGGGTAGAAAGTTCGTCAAGAATCATGAGCAGCTTGTGGAATATTCAGGACGACTAGAATTGTTCAATAATGAACTTCAACAATCCGAGAAAATGGAAATTATCAGTGAGCTGGCTGCTTCGGTGGCCCACGAAGTGCGAAATCCGCTGCAGGTAACGCGGGGATTTATCCAACTCATGGCCGAGAAGCATCAAAGCCAGGACAAGGTCTATCTAAGTATGGCACTTGAGGAGCTTGACCGGGCATCTGGAATTATTACGGATTTCCTGACCTTTGCCAAGCCGGAGGCGGGAAAAGCGACAGTCCTCAATGTATTGAATGAGTTTATACATATCGAGGGAATTCTTGTGCCTATGGCTAATCTGCAAGGCGGGCGTATATCCATGAACATTCCGCCTTTGCTTCAGGTTAGAGGGAATTCCTCTAAATTCAAACAGGCCTTCATTAATATAATAAAAAACAGCATTGAAGCGCTGCACGGACATGGAGAGATACACATTTGGGCTTATGAGAAGGGGAATTATGTTTATATCCACGTAAAGGATGATGGAGAGGGAATGACTCCGTCAGAACTTGCACGTCTCGGTGAGCCGTATTTCTCGAATAAGAGTAAGGGAACAGGCCTTGGGTTAATGGTTACCTATAGCATAATTGAGGTTATGAGCGGAGTATTAACGTTTAAAAGTGAAAAAGGGGTTGGAACAGAAGCTGTTATCCGGCTTCCAAGCGTTAAGGAATAAAGTTGGAAACCGGATAACTGTTAACAATCATTGTTCAAGGATTATATTGGATCAGGTCCCCAGATACCTCTTGCGCGAACTTTACTATCAACCTCTTTGGGGCTTGGGGGCAACACTAGATAGAATTCGTCTGATTTCTCTTCAAGAGTAGTTATGCGAATATGCTCTGGGAGGATTACACCTAATGCTTCCTGGATAGCTTTCTTGGGATTGGCTAGCAGCTCTTCCTTAAAACTGGGGTCCTGCCAAGCTCTGTGAATCAATTGATTAGTAAGAATAGCATCATTAGACATTGTAACCATCCTTTCAAAATAGGTATTTTGATCCAAACTAAATATAGCATAAAGGTTCTGGGTAATCTAGGAATCTTATACATTTTTCGTTAACCAGTAGTTTAATCCCCCCTTGATTAGTAAATTTCGATTGTTTTTGATCTCCATCGCTATACTTTGCAGTTCATTTACCATATGAATACTGAAATCTCTTAAGTGAGGGGAGTGCTCGGAGATGGATTGAACATGGATGTGATTGAGGTTTGCGAACTCCCCGTATCGTAGGAGACAGTCTCCGATAAATATCGCTTGGTCCATTTCCTCCTCAGATAGGGACTGACCGTTTGGGACTTCAAGTTCAGCTCTTACAAAAGCAATCAGACTATTATAGTTATTGTTCTCCAAGTCCTGCTTCCAGTCCTTAATGTCATCAAGCATCTGCAGCGTGATTAACGTATAATCCACCGCCTTGTCCAATGCCGCAATAAGGCCAGGTTGATTGGACAGGAGCATAGCACTAGCGACAGACAGCTTGACCGGGGCAGCCTTATGGGCCATGCCCAGCGGATTATCCTGCAGGTAGTTTTCTTCCTGCTCGCGAGATACCGCAGCGGCCCATTGCTGGAGATAGCTGCGGTAATAATCCCAGAACGGGGAAGCCTCCGGAAAATAAGAATAATAGATGGAAGTAAACTCTAGTTGAAAAAGACTCGCAAGTGGAAGCGATTCGACTGGTGAGGATTTGGGGTTGTCCATGACATCATCGATAAGCTGATAGTATAGCAGTCCGAAAATATTGGCTAAAGCAAATCTTCGGCTATCAATGATGCTGAGCTTCGAGCACTCCCGAAGCCAGAGTGGAAGCAGGTAGCTTATGTAGTTCTTACTTCGTCCCTCTTTAAGTACATGGAACTTGTCCAGAAAATCCAACCCTGCTGACCTGAACGGAACAGGAAAATGCGATACGATATCCTCTGCTTCATTGAAAACAACCTGCATATCTTCCCTATAGGCGGTAAGCCATTCCTCCATATTACTCCCCCTTATAGACCTATAACATTTCAGTGTAGTAAGCGATGTTATAGTGATAACACTGCATGTTCGACTTAAGTTACGCTAATATACGAAAATTTTACAAAACCCCAGTATGATCGACAAAATACAGGCTGATCAGCCGCCGCAATGGGCAGCGGAGGCTGATGGGAGTATTGCCGTCTGGCATTGCTGTAAGACAATCTACACAATCTGATGCAGGCCAATCAGAATCAGGAGGACTCCGGAGATAATGGTAGCCCGGTCTCCAAGCTTCTCCGCGGCATAACGTTCACCGAAGAGAGAGCAGAGGGCAAGCAGGATAAAGCTGAAGATCCCCACAGATAGCGAGGTCAGCCACACATTAAGGTGAGTCACTCCGGCATTAAACCCCCCGGCCAAGGCATTCATGGCAAGCGCAATGCCAAGCAATACTGCTTCCGTGAGACTGATGCTCTTGGAGCTGTCCCGGTCCGCTTCTTCCGGATTGCTTAGGTAGCGTGTGAAATTGCCGCTTTGTGCGGGGGATGCAGGAGCAGCAGCATTCTTCTCACGGAACGGTTGGAGAAGAACCCATATCCCAACGGCGACAATGACCGTGGTCCCGATGGCCTGGCCGATCCAGGGTTCAATCCAGAGTGAAATGAGGTTGCCGAACAGGCCGGACAATAGTGTTGCCAGAAAGGAGATCACCGCGATCGTCAGGTTGGAGTACCAGGGGATACGGATTTTACGGACGCCATAGGCAATCCCGACTCCGGCATTGTCAAGGTTGGAAGCTACTCCAATCGTGAGAATTGCGATCAGACTGTAAGTATTCATGAGGTTCGCCCCTTTACCATTGCTTATGACATCAGCATATGCCCAGGAGCTGGGTTTGGTTTCTTGAAAAAGAGAAGCGAAACTTACCCTGATTGAAATGTTTCCAATTTTGTCGAGAAAAAGTTACCCAGAACAGGGTTAACAGTGTATAATCTGAGTATGATCCACTGAGGAGTGATAATTGTGCTTGAGAACTTATTGCGACCAACTCACTTGCTGCTGCTCGTTATTGCCGCACTGCTCTTGTTTGGTCCAAGCAAGCTGCCTGAACTTGGAAGAAGCTTTGGATCCATGCTGAAAGAGTTCAAGCGGGGCGCACGCGGAGATATCGTTGAAGAAGAGAAGGCTCCGGAAACGAACAAGCTGGAAGAGACTAATAGCAAATAGATAGATCGTTCTAGGGCATCCGTTAATGGGTGTCCTTTTTGTTGTTTATAACTAAACTGAAGCGTTTGCATATCCTGCTGTTGTTAAAGGGATTCTAAGGGTTGGATGCTTCGCTGGCTTGGTTTTTTACTGATATGAGAAATGTGATACATTATAAGGAGAAAAAGAACAATAATATGGATAGATGGCTAAGTGCCAATTCCATATGACTCAAGTTGTTCAGGTTATGGAGGGGATTCAAAATGCAGGAGGACTACGAACGCAAACTAAGAGACCAGAAGGACCTATTCAGGCAGCTTGGCATTAAGCTGGACGCACTTACCATCCATGAGAAGGAATTTCCTGTGAAGATGCGCGGTTACGAGAAAGAAGATGTGGACCGTCTGCTGGATGAGGTTATTGTCGATTATGAGCGGTTTTATGATATTATTACGGATTTGCTTGATAAGTATAAGGAAATTCAACGGAGGCAGGCTTATTGGGAGGACGAGAAAAGGGCACTCACGGCTCAGAGAGCCAAGCTGGAGAACACCAATATGGTGGACCGCCATCTGGTCGATGAGGGAATACGGTCGATGGAACGCTGCATAGAGCAGTTCCGGCTAAACATCCGCAAGGAATTTGATATCTGAGTTAAATTGGATAATCGCCTGTATAAAAATAAGTTCATTTTATAAACTGAATTGATTCTTGTGTTCAGCAAAGTGTCATATAAAGTTCATTGAATCTTCATGTGAAATAAGCAATTAAGTGGTATGATTAGATCAGGAATTAGAATAAGTCTAAAATCAATCTTGGATCAGAGAGTCACAATTCACTTTTCATATGGAGGTCATACAAATGGCAAATTCAACTCAAATTGTAAATGCGGCAGGAACTGAACTGGAGAAGAAGCTGAATCGGCAGGTTGCTAACTGGACCGTGCTGTATACGAAGCTTCATCAATTCCACTGGTATGTCAAAGGGCCTAATTTCTTCACTCTGCATGCAAAATTTGAGGAGCTTTACACAGAAGCAGCAGAATATCTAGATGAAATTGCAGAGCGGCTGTTGGCGATCGGCGGAAGACCTGTGGCTACACTTCGAGAGTCGCTTGAATTAGCGTCTGTACAGGAAGCTGACGGTCAAACTTCAGCAGATCAAATGGTAGAAGCGGTAATTCAGGACTTCAAGCTGCTGGTTAGTGAGCTTAAGGAAGGGATGAGTACAGCAGAGGAAGCAGACGATGAAGCGAGTGCGGATCTCCTGCTGGGCATTCAGGCCGCCTTGGACAAACATATCTGGATGCTGAGCGCATATCTGGGTTAATTTAATCAAACGAAATAAATCTTGTGAATAATTGAATTTAGAAACCTTATCTTCGTCTAAGCTGGTTGCCGCTCTTGTGGCAGCTCTTGGTGAGATAAGGTTTCTTTATGTTTTCCATGAAGTGTATGGATCTTTGATCCAGCCAGTTAGCCGGCTGTTTCGAATTTAGATCATCGGGTATATAAATCTAGTATCGCTAAAGTCAACAATGAAACCTTCAGCCAAACATTCAATGGGCATGATAGCCCTGCACAAGATAAAGGAGAGCATAACCATGAGAGAACAGGAACAACGTTTTAAAAGAATTATGATCACGGTAAACGGTGAGCCGGTAGGAAGCGAGCTGCTCATCGATGAGGAGACTTACCTTCCAGTGGCCCGGCAATACGTAATTGGGGCCGAACAAGGTCCTAATGAGGCGGCTGAATCGGCCTCATTGTAACAAGCGTTGGCAGATGCCTAAAGCACTCGAATAATCCTATCGAGTGCTTTTTATATTTTTATACCAAATTTTGATTATAATTACTTATTTACAAAATTGTGTTTAGGAAACCTGAAGCAGGGTAATAGAATAGCGTAGCAGACAACAAGGTCTGACAAACTTCAAAAACCATAAGGAGTGATTCATAATGGCACGTAATAACGATAACAACAAAATGAGCCGTGAAGAAGCAGGACGCATGGGTGGAGAAGCTACAGCTAAAAATCATGACAAAGAGTTTTACCAAGAAATTGGTCAAAAAGGCGGCGAAGCTACCGCAAAAAATCATGATAAGGATTTCTACCAGGAAATCGGTCAAAAAGGCGGCGAAGCCACTTCCCGGAGTCATGGTAAAGAATTCTATCAGGAAATTGGCCAAAAGGGCGGCGAAGCCAGAAGCGATTCCGATGGTGGCGATGGCAAAATGAGCCGCGAAGAAGCTGGACGCAAGGGCGGCGAAGCCCGGGCGCGTCAGCGTGATAATTAAGAACCAAACAGCACCTTCAATTGGAATATATTAGTAGAAAATGCCCCGGATTGCTTATCGATCCGGGGCATTTTCTTGATCTTTGTACCCCAAATAAGTTATATTGGGAAAATGTGTGTGGAATACTGGTGTTCTGGCTAATCTAAATTATGGGTTATGTGGAATAGATAAGGGGGGTTGAACGTGAGCCTTAGAGAAGAAAATTGGCGTATTTTTATTGCAGTTCCACTCGCAGATACACTTAAAGGCACGTTGGATGACTGGGCTAAGACCTATCAGAGCCAGGGAATGTTCCGCAAATGGGTGCATCCTTCTGATCTGCATATTACGGTTCAGTTTCTGGGGGATACTCCTACGTCTAACCTAAAGAAGCTTGGAGAGATGCTTCGTGAAGCCGTGAAGGGCTTTGGTGCAATTCAACTTGAAGCCAAAGGCGTGGGCACTTTCGGAAGGCCTGGGCAGCCAAGCATTCTGTGGGCTGGGGTCGGTGGAGAGACAACACGTCTGGGGGAACTTCATAGGCTTGTAACGGGCGCCACCTCCAGACTAGGGTATATACCGGAGGAGCGGGCTTATCAACCGCATATCACGCTGGCCCGAAAATATCAGGGGGATGTCCCGTTTGTACAAGGGGCGCTGGAGATTCCTGCGGGCTTCGGGGAATGGACTGCGGAGACACTGGTTGTTTACAGGACACGCATGGGCCAGAGCCCGATGTATGAAGTAATCGATAGGGTAGCGTTTTGAATCTTCCATATTCGGTTACATAGATAGAGTACGCATAGAGCAAAAATCAACATGAAGGTGTCTTCTGTGGGAGAGAGGGATATCCGGGGTATCCAGAACACTTCATGATAGAGAGAGAATTTTACAAGGGCGTAGGAGGTCACTTATGGATTTATTCAAACAGAATCGTTACGTCGCGCTTTTAATCGGCGCTATATTAGTGTGTGTGGGGTCAATTTGTCTATTATGGAGAACGGTTGTCGTAGAAGGCCAGGAGTATTTTCCTGTGCAGGAGATGGACTCCTACATGCCGATGAAAGAGAATAACCAGGTTCAGTCTGCTTCTTCTTCTTTCGTCAGGGCCAAGACCCATCAATTGCCGAAATCGGCTGTGGTGGGTATTCCGTTGAAATCTAAGATGATACAGCAGCATCAACTACTTAAGGAGCAACAGGTACCTGCTGTTCCTAAATTAGACAAAACCATCCCCCCTAAACAAATCTTCTTCACCAAAACGGCGCTGTTAAAGCCAGAGGATCAAGCCAAATCCACTTGGAAATACGCGCTGTCTGATGAAGAGCTGCTTCTCCTGCAAAAGATCGTCATGGCAGAAGCAGAGGGCGAACCGTACGAGGGCAAAGTGGCAGTTGCCAATGTTGTCCTGAACCGGCTGCGGTCAGCCAATTATCCCGACACCATTAAAGAAGTTATATATCAAAAGCATCAATTCAGTCCTGTACGCAATGGGCGCTTAAAGCGTGTGAAGCCCAACAAGGATACGGTTCGTGCTGTTACCGAAGCTTTGTATGGACGCAAGGAAGTCAGTGATGACACCTATTATTTCCTGTCTATAAAGTTAGCCAGTGATTTAACTGTGGCACGAACTCAGAAGAAGACCAAACAGATTGGCAATCATACATTCTATAAATGATCCGGTCCTCTTCAGAAGATTCCGAGTGAATCAACCGTTACATGCCAATAGGAGTTAGAAGCTGCTCGTCAATATGGCTTTTGGAGCGCCCAGCCTGGATCTGGTTCAGCATTTCCGCCAAATCACGCACACAGCGGTCTGGCTGATAATTCGGCTTGAAGGCTTTAATCCGGGAATGATTAGACTGTTCATGGTGATGTCTGGTTGTCAGACGCTCAAGCCAGCGGTCGATCGCTTCCGAACTGAGCATTTCCCCGTAACCGCTATTGATGAAATATTCACGATTGCTGTCTTCTTGCCCTGGAATGGACTCGCAGAACAGCATAGGCAGATCCTTCGCCAGAGCTTCAGTACAGGTCATGCCTCCAGGCTTCGTAATGAGCAGGTCAGCCGCATCCATCCATTTGCTAATCTCATTTGTGTGGCCGAGAATAACAATATTCGGGTGCGTGAACGAGGGGTGATGCTGAAGCTTCGCGGCCAGCTTCTCGTTCGTGCCTGTGCAGAAGACCAGCTGAACCTTGTCTTTCCAGGAAGTCAGCGTATCCAGGACCTGCTTCTTAAACAGCAGTCCCCAGCCACCGCCCATGACCAGCACAGTTGGAATGTCGCGGAGATTCAGTTCACTTCTTGCACAGGATTTATTCTTGGTCGTCCAAAAATTCGGATGCACCGGAATGCCGGTTACTTGGATCTGGCTTGGTTGAACTCCCCGCTTCATCAGCAGTCTGCGGACTTCAGGGGTGGAGACCAGATAGCGGTCGATTTCCGGGTTAATCCAGGCCGCATGGGCGTCATAATCTGTGATCAGAGTATATAAAGGCACTTTAAGGCCGGCTGCCTTCAATCTGGAGATCACGGCACTCGGAATATAGTGAGTGCAGATAATCAGATCCGGCTTTAGCTGCTCAATAACATTTATAGTTTGGGTGTAAAATATTTTATGGAGTGCCAGCCGAGTCAGCCGGTTAATAGGTTTATCGTATTGCTTGCGGTACAACATCCCGATCAGTGCCGGGCTTGTAACGACAGTTCTGCGGTAGGCCGACAGAATAATTGGAGCAATGACAGGATTAAGGAACGATCCCAGCTCAAGCACCTTGGTATGAATGTCGGGACTGACGAGTTTCATTCCCGCAGCGATTGCATAAGCCGCCTGAGTATGTCCGCCTCCGAAGCCTTCAGATAGAATAAGCACTCTTTTTCTTTTCACTATATTCACCTGCTTCATGGATAGTCCTCCTTATATTAAGGAGGCTATTTTTTTTCTTTCAAAAGAAAGATGTGAGCAGCCACCCTTGATATGTATATATTAACGTTCGTTTGTTTATAGTGTATTACTTTTTTGCTCCAGAGAGAACAGGCCGTGGACCAGTGAAATCCTGGACCAAGGTCGAGGAGTGAGTATGGAATAATTAGGTCTTGCGGCTGGAGGAAGAAAGTGGTACATTTGTAATTGACCAAATGACCATATGAGAATATCGGTCAATAAGGAACCTGTGGAAAGGGTGAAAGCTATGTATGTGGTGGATCGCCGGAAGCAGATTACCGAGGCGGCTGCCAAATCATTTGCCTTGTTCGGGTACAAGGCTACAACAATGGACCAGGTGGCGAAGATTGCGGGTGTTGGGAAGGGGACCATCTATACTTTTTTTGCGAATAAGGAGCAGCTGTTTGATGAGATTCTTCGCTCTGTCTTTGTGGAAATGAAGGGGATTATAGAACGCGAGGTCCAGGTGGGCAGGTCATTCACTGAAAATTTGCAGCGGACCCTGGATGTGTTACTGGATTTCCGGGAGGAGCATGAGCTGCTCATGAAGCTCTCACAGGAGGTTCGTGACTTTGGTACTCCCCAGGCTAAGGAGGCCATGTACAAGGTAGAGAATGTTATTCTTGAGCACTTGGAGATTCAGATTCAGCGGGCCATGGAACAAGGAGCCATTCGGAGACTAGATCCGAAGATACTCTCCTTTGTCATGCTGGAGCTGTATATTGCCCTCACTTCGAAATGGAATAAGAACCATACACCTCTAGATAAAGAACAGATTAAGCAGGTATCTCGGATTCTTCTTGCTGAAGGGCTCTCAGTAACGGAAACAGACCGGACCTGTAAGAAAACTGAACGGGTATAGATTAGATAAGGGAGTGTAAGAGAAATGAAGTCTTTATCTGTGTTTATAAGTGATATGATATCCAGTTTTAAAAAGCCGAGGGTTATCATCCCTATCTTGGTTGTCCTGTTTATTCCCGTACTATATAGCGGGATGTTTCTTACCGCCTTCTGGGACCCCTACGGCAAGATGAATGAGCTGCCCGTTGCAGTGGTCAATCAGGACCGGGGCGCCGAGTTCAAGGAGAAATCTCTGCATGCCGGCGAGGATCTGATTGAGGAATTGAAGAAGAATGATGATTTCAAATGGGAATTTGTAACCCGCCAGGAAGCGGAAGAAGGCATTAAGGATAACAAGTACTATATGACGATTGTAATTCCCGAAGACTTCTCAACCAAGGCCACCACGGTGATGGATGAGCATCCGCAGCCTGCGGATATTGTGTTTGAACCCAACGAAGGCTATAACTTTCTGGCTGGACAGATTGGGGGAACGGCCGTAAAGGAGATTAAGTCGAAGGTGTCTGCTAAAGTCACGGAAGCCTATACGGAAACCCTGCTCACCCAAGTGGAGAAGATTTCCGGTGGGCTGTCCGATGCAGGCAGCGGCGCAGATAAGATCCATGATGGCGCAGCCAAGGTAGATGAGGGTGCTGATAAGCTGAAGATAAATCTGGCCAAATTGGTTGAAGGAACCGTGAAACTGGAGCAGGGCGTGACTCCACTTACCCAAGGAGTCAGCAGCCTGGATAAAGGCGCTAAGGACCTGCATAAAGGAGCAAGCAAGCTGGCAGATGGTCTGGGAAAATTAGCGGGTGCGGAGAAGCAGCTGGAGCAGGGCGCCGTGGCGGCTGAACAAGGTGGCAGCAAGCTTCACGCAGGTATCCAGTCTTCGCTGAATGGAGCAGCCAAGCTGCAAGCTGGGCTTGAAGCCGCGAAGACAGGCGGCAGCAAGCTTGACGAAGGAATGGAAGCGGCACTTCAGGGGAGCGGCAAAGTCACAGAAGGCGCGCAAGGTGTGGCCCTGGGCCTGGAGCAGTTAGTCAAAGCAAGCCCGGAACTTGCGAAGAGCCCGCAGGTTCAGAAGCTGCTGGCAGCCAGCCAGGCGGTAGCCAAAGGCAGTGAGCAGGTGTATAAAGGCCAGCAGCAGCTTGCCCAGGGAGTCAAGAGCCTGGGTGAGGCTCATGAGCAGCTGGCTGGAGGCAGCAAGCAGCTGGTCGAAGGGCAGCATCAGCTTGCCCAGGGGGCAGCTCAGCTGAATGAAGGCCAGTCCAAGCTGGCTGCCGGGATGAAGCAGTTCGGTAGCAAGCTGGCCGAAGCGGCTTCAGGCGGTAAGGAGCTTGCAGCCGGGGCAGGCAAGTTAAGCGCGGGAACTGGGCAGTTAAGCGCCGGAGTAGGTAAGCTTGCAGACGGAACCAAGGCCATTGCCAGCGGCTCCAAGCAGCTGGATAGCGGCGCGGGCCAGCTCAAGGAAGGTACCGGCAAATTGACGGAAGGCTCTGGAGAACTCGCCTCGAAGCTGAATGATGCCGCTAAGCAGACTTCAGAAGTGAAAGCGACCGATGATACGGTAAGCATGTATGCGAAGCCTATTGATATTCAAGAGAACAAGCATAATCCAGTTCCTAACTATGGTACAGGATTCGCTCCTTACTTCTTATCCCTGGGGCTGTTCGTGGGGGCGTTGATCGCCACATTGGTTATTCCGCTTCGTGGTTCTTCCATAAATGAAGCGAGTGGTTGGAATCGGTTCGTCAGCCGTTCCCTGTCGTTTGGTCTTATGAGTCTGGCGCAGTCGGTTTTTGCTGTTACGCTCGTGCTTTACGGACTCAAGCTGCAGGTGCACAACAAACCGATGATGTTCTTGTTCAGTTTCGTAACAAGTCTATGTTTCATGTTCATTATCCAGGCGCTTGTCACCTGGCTGGATAACCCTGGACGTTTTGTTGCGATTCTGATCCTGATCATTCAATTGACCACAAGTGCCGGAACCTTCCCGCTTGAGCTGATTCCTGACTGGATGAAGGTATTCAATCCATGGCTGCCGATGACCTATAGTGTATCTGGTTATAAGGCTGTAATCTCCAGCGGTGATATGCATTTGGCATGGTCATATCTTGGAATTCTTGCGGTCTTTGGCGGCATCTTCTTGATTCTAACTTTGATTTACTTCCTAATGAAACATAAGCGTACATCAGAAGTTGAGAATGAACAGGCGCTGACCGCTTAAGAAAGATTACCTTAATATGTGAAGAGGAAGCATCCGATATAAAACATCGGATGCTTTTTTTTTCTGAAAAAAGATGAAAATTTATACAAGGGAGTTGCAAAACGTAGAAAAAGTGTGATAAATTTAACAGTGACCGAATGACTGAATGACTAAAATTGATTATTAGTCAAAACTAAACTAAAATGAAATCTTCACTGGAAAGGAGGAGAACCATGTCTTCAGTAGATCGCCGCAAACAGATTGTTGAGGCAGCGACTAAATCTTTTTCCATGTTCGGCTATAAGGCGACGACGATGGACCAGGTTGCCCGGATTGCGAATGTTGGCAAAGGGACCATTTACACGTTTTTCTCCAACAAGGAGGAGCTGTTCGATGAGATCCTTCATGTGGTCATCGGAGAGATGAAGCGAATTACGGAATTAGAGGTTCGTGAAGACAAAGCTTTTTTTGACAATCTGTACAGCGGACTTGACTCAGTCCTCGAATTCAGGAAGGAGCATGAGCTGCTTATCAAGCTGTCGCAAGAGGTGAGGGAATTTGGAACACCCCAAGCCAGAGAGGCTATGCAGAGGGTTGAGGTTGCGATCCTTGACTACTTGGAGCAGCAGATTACACGTGCCGCGAGTCTTGGGGAAATCCGCAAGGTCGATCCCAAGGTGACGTCCTTAGTGATGCTGAAGCTGTATATTACGCTGGCATCCGACTGGAACAAGCTCTATGAACCTCTGGATAAGGAGCAAATCAAGTCTTATTTTAAGCTGTTCCTCGCGGATGGCTTAGCGAATGGGTAAATAATTTTATAGAGAGAACGAGAAACATAAGGAGAGAAAATCGCGATGAAAACATTATCGGTGTTTTTCAAAGACATGAGATCTGGCATAAAAAAACCGATGACCCTGATATCCTTCATTGCGGTCATTTTTGTGCCCATTCTGTACTGCGGTATGTACTTAACCGCCTTCTGGGACCCGTATGGTCATCTGGATGAGCTGCCGGTTGCGGTGGTGAATCAGGATAAGGGTGCCGAATATGAAGGCAAATCGCTGCACATCGGCAATGACTTGATGGATGAATTGAAGAAGAACAAGGATTTCAAGTGGGATTTCGTAACCGAGCAGGAGGCGGAAAAGGGAATCGACGAGAATCGGTACTATATGAAGATTACGATTCCGGCAAACTTCTCTTCACAAGCCACTACGCTGATGAACGACCATCCCGAGCCAGCTGATCTGATCTATGAGCCTAACGGCAACTATAACTTCGTTGCAGGACAGATCGGGAACAGCGCCGTGAAGGATCTCAAGGCGAAAATTTCCGCCAAAGTTACGGAGGCCTATACGAACAGCCTGTTCGATAAAGTAACGGAGATCTCTTCCGGGCTTAAAGAAGCGGGCGATGGAGCCGGGGATATCCATACCGGTGCTGGCAAGCTTAAGGACGGAACCGTGAAGCTGAAGGAGAATCTGAACAAGCTTGTGGACGGGACACTTCAGCTGAAGGATGGTGTAGCTCCTCTAGCCAGTGGGGCAGGCAAGCTTCATAGCGGAGCCACCGACCTGAGCAAAGGTGCCAACTCTCTCGCAAGCGGGCTTGATCAGCTGAGCGCGGCTCATAAACAGCTTCAAAACGGAACCCAGCAGGCCGTGGGAGGCGTCTCCCAATTGTCACAAGGTCTGCAGTCCTCCCTTGAAGGGAACAAGAAGCTGAATCAAGGGCTTCACTCTTCGGCAGAGGGCACGGCCAAGCTTCAAGAAGGCCTGCATTCTGCGGTGGACGGCAGTGCGAAGCTGAACCAGGGACTGCAGTCCTCGGTAGAGGGCAGTGCCAAGGTTGCCGAAGGCGCCAAAGGCGTAGCCCAAGGGCTCGACCAATTGGTGAAGGCGAATCCGGCACTCGGCAAGGACCCTTCTATTCAGAAGCTGCTAGCCGCAAGCCAGGCGGTTGCCCAGGGCAGCCAGCAGGTGGCTGACGGGCAGAAGCAGCTGGCCCAAGGCAGCGAGCAGCTCGCTGCGGGAAGCAAGCAATTGGCTGACGGCAGCGACCAGCTGGCCGCAGGGAACAAGCAGCTTGTAGCCGGCAGCGACCAGCTTCTGGCAGGTAACCAGAAGCTGGTTGAAGGAGCAAACAAGCTTACGGCCGCAGGCCCGCAGCTGACCGGCGGCATGGCAAAGTTCGGCAGCAAGCTGTCGGAAGCGGCAGCTGGAGGCCACAAGCTGGCTTCAGGCGCCGGGCAGCTCGCCAGCGGCACAGATTCCCTGGTACAGGGAATCCACAAGCTTGGCGGCGGCGTGAATACGCTCGCCAGCGGCTCCGAGAAGCTGAACAAGGGCGCCGGTGAGCTCAAGAACGGCATGGGCGACCTGGTCAGCGGCTCCGGCAAGCTGGCGGATAAACTGAACGAGGCAGCGCATAAGACTTCGGATGTCAAAGGTACAGACGAGCGGGTAACGATGTATGCCCAGCCGGTGGATGTTAAAGAGAACACGTCCAAGAAAATTACGAATTACGGAACAGGGATTGCCCCTTACTTCCTGTCCATCAGTTTATTTGTGGGTGCCCTGCTCTCTACGATCATCATCTCTATGAGAGGGACTACCGTAGAAGGAGCAACGGGTCTGCAGCGGTTCTTCAGCCGGACGTTCATGTTCCTGCTGATGAGTATGTTCCAATCTGCGGTAGTTGCTACCCTGGTATTGGTGCTGGTTGGTCTTAAAGTGCAGAGTGTACCGCTCTTCTACTTGTTCACTTTCGGAACGAGCTTTGCATTCATGATGATTATTCAGGCTATTGTAACCTGGCTGGATCAGCCTGGCCGGTTCCTGGCCATCATCCTGATGGTTCTGCAGCTGACTACAAGCGCGGGCACATTCCCGCTCGAGCTGCTTCCGGAATGGATGAAACCGATCAATCCAATTCTGCCAATGTCCCATTCGGTAACTGGCTTCAAGTCGGTCATCTCCAGTGGGGATTACAGCAGCATGTGGCCGCAGTTCGGTCTGCTGCTTGGATATGGTCTGGTATTCATGATGATTACGCTGGCTTACTTCCTTATTCGGACTCCGAGATCCACAGATATGAATCAGGAAGAGATTGTAACACCGCTTGCGTAAAAAAGTATAAATTTGGAGGTTGCCCCAAGGCCTTAATGGCTGAGGTGCAGCCTCTTTATTTTTTTATAGATATACAGCATTTGGAAGGCCGTTATTTTCATAAAATTTCTTATCGCTATCATAAAAAGATTAGATTATCCAGCGTATAGCGCGGATGCTACAATATTAGAACCCATAATACGAGGGTGCAGTGTATCCAGGTGCACAGGATATGGAACGGGCGCAGAAAATTAATGCAAGCAACTGAAGATTTATGCAAATAAAGTGTTCAAAAGTCTATTGGAAACCCGTCGTTTTACGTATAGATTGGTGGGAACGAGCTATTTTACGAACAGAAAGGTTGAAAATGATATGAAACATACGGATATTCCTGCTAGGCAAGGTTTATACGACCCGTCTTTTGAAAAAGATGCCTGCGGTATGGGTTTTGTCGCTCATATTAAGGGACGCCCGTCTCATAGTATCGTCAGCCAGGCACTAACCATGCTCACCAATATGGAGCATCGCGGGGGTCAAGGCAGTGAACCGAATTCCGGGGACGGCGCGGGGATTATGATTCAGATTCCGCACCGCTTCTTCGCGGCTGAAGCGGAAGCTCTCGGTTTCCGTCTGCCCGAGGCGGGACAGTACGGCGTGGGTATGATGTTCCTGCCGCACGATGAGAAGGTGCGTGGTGAACAGGAAGTCCGCTTTAAGGCGATCGTGGAAGAGGAAGGGCAGGAGCTGCTCGGCTTCCGCACAGTGCCGACTAACGATGAGATGCTCGGCAAATCCGCCAAGGCAGCCAAGCCTTATGTGCGCCAGGTATTTATCGGCCGCAGCCAGGATCTTGTGAACGACCTGGATTTCGAACGCAAACTGTACGTCATCCGCCGCCGGGCGGAATTAGCCATCCGATACGGGGGAGCTGAGCAGGGGGATGCATTCTATATGCCGAGCCTGTCCTGCCGTAAAGTGGTTTATAAAGGGATGCTCACGACCGAACAGGTGGGCGAATTCTATGTGGATCTGCAGAACGAACAGCTGGAATCCGCAATCGCTCTGGTACATTCCCGTTTTAGTACGAATACATTCCCAAGTTGGGAACGCGCGCACCCGTATCGCTTTATGATTCACAACGGGGAGATCAACACGCTGCGCGGCAATGTGAATTGGATGCATGCGCGCCAATCGCTCTTCCAGAGCGAGGTGTTCGGTGAGGATCTCGCAAAGGTGAAGCCGGTTATCAATCCGGATGGGTCCGATACCGGAATGTTTGATAATACGTTTGAATTCTTATATTTGAGTGGACGTTCGCTGCCGCATGTGGCAATGATGATGGTGCCAGAGCCTTGGAACAATCATGAAACCATGGACGACAGCAAGAAGGCGTTCTACGAGTATCACAGCAGCTTGATGGAGCCATGGGACGGTCCTGCCGCAATGGGCTTCACGGACGGGATTCAGATTGGGGCCATACTGGACCGCAACGGGCTTCGTCCATCGCGTTATTATGTGACCAAGGACGACCTGATCATCCTCTCCTCCGAAGCGGGGGTACTCGATATAGCACCGGAGAACGTGCTGTACAAAGACCGCTTGCGCCCTGGGCGGATGCTGCTTGTGGATACGAAGGAAGGCCGGATCATCTCCGATGAGGAAGTGAAGGCTTCGATCGCGAGCGAGAATCCTTACCGTGAATGGCTGGATGAGCACCTTATCCGTCTGGAGGACCTTCCGGACGCGCCGGAGCTTCCGGAGAAGAGACATGACGATGTGACCAAGCAGCAGCTTTCATTCGGCTATACGTTCGAGGAGCTGCGCAAAATCATTGAACCTATGGCCTCAACAGGACAGGAAGCAATCGGATCGATGGGATACGATGCCCCGATTGCTGTATTGTCCGATCGGCCTCAGCGTCTATTCAGCTACTTCAAGCAGATGTTCGCCCAAGTGACGAACCCGCCAATTGATGCGATCCGCGAAGAATTGGTCACCTCAACGCTGACTACGATCGGGCCGGAACGCAACTTGCTGAATCCGGAGCCGGAGAGCTGCCGCCAGATTCGTCTGGAATCACCGATCCTGTCAAATGAGGATTTCGCCAAGCTGCGCCATGTGCGCCGTCCGGGCTTCAGATCAATGACCATCCCAACGCTGTTCCCTGCTGCCGAGGGTGCGGAAGGCCTGCGCAAAGCGATTGAAATCCTCTGTGAGGCGGCCGACCGCGTTATCGACAAAGGGCACAATGTTCTTATTCTGTCCGACCGCGGCGTGGATGCTGAGAATGCGGCGATTCCTTCGCTGCTTGCGGTATCCAGCCTGCATCACCACCTGATCCGCCAGGAGACGCGCACTAAGGTAAGCATCCTGCTGGAATCCGGAGAGCCGCGCGAAGTGCACCATTTTGCCCTGCTTCTTGGTTATGGGGTAAGTGCGGTGAACCCTTATCTGGCGTTCGAGACGCTGGATGACATGATCACCCAGGGCATGCTGCGCGGCGTAACCCATGAGAAAGCCTGCAAGAACTTTATCAAAGCGGCAACCAAAGGCGTGGTCAAGGTGTTGTCCAAAATGGGAATTTCCACGATCCAGTCTTACCGGGGCGCCCAAATCTTTGAGGCCGTCGGGCTGAATCAGGAATTCGTAGACCGCTACTTCACCTGGACGCCTTCCCGGATCGGAGGAATTGGGCTGGAGGAAGTGGCTCAGGAGACGCTTGCCCAACATCACCGCGCATTTAATGAGAAAGACGGTAACGACCTTGTGCTTGATTCCGGTGGTGAGTATCAATGGCGCGCCAACTCGGAGGAGCATTTATTCAATCCTCAGACCATTCACCTGCTGCAGCAGGCGGTTCGGACGGGGGATTACAGTATATACAAGAAGTACGCTTCGCTTGTTCAAGGAGAGAACGAGAGTCATCTTACCCTGCGTTCCCTGCTTGAGCTGAAGCCAGCTGGACCTAAAGTGCCGCTTGAAGAGGTAGAATCTGCGGCTTCGATTATGAAACGCTTTAAGACCGGAGCTATGTCGTTCGGCTCGATCAGTAAAGAAGCACACGAGTCGATCGCCATCGGGATGAACCGCATCGGCGGCAAGAGCAACACGGGTGAAGGCGGGGAAGACCCTGCCCGTTATATTCCAGATGCCAATGGCGATTCCCGCCGCAGTGCGATCAAGCAGGTGGCCTCCGGCCGCTTCGGAGTAACTTCCCATTATCTTGTTAATGCCGATGAGATTCAAATCAAAATGGCGCAGGGCGCCAAGCCAGGTGAAGGCGGGCAGCTTCCGGGCCGTAAGGTCTATCCTTGGGTTGCGGAAGTCCGCGGATCAACCCCGGGTGTGGGTCTGATTTCTCCGCCTCCGCATCACGATATTTATTCGATCGAGGATCTGGCTGAGCTGATCTATGATCTGAAGAACTCCAATCCGCGCGCACGGATTAACGTGAAGCTGGTATCTGAAGCCGGTGTGGGCACGATTGCTGCTGGGGTAGCTAAAGGCCGCGCCGATGTCATTCTGGTCAGCGGTTATGATGGGGGGACAGGAGCTTCCCCACAAGGTTCGATCCGTCATGCGGGTCTGCCTTGGGAGCTTGGTGTGGCTGAGACCCATCAGACCCTGATGATGAACAACCTTCGGGACCGCGTTGTCCTCGAAACCGACGGCAAGATGCTGAACGGTCGTGACTTGGCGGTAGCAGCACTTCTTGGAGCCGAGGAATACGGCTTCTCCACAGCGCCGCTCATTGCTGTAGGCTGTATTATGATGCGTGTGTGTCAAATGGATACATGTCCGGTTGGGGTTGCAACCCAGAATCCTGAGCTGCGCAAGAACTTCACAGGTGATCCACAGCATGTGGTTAACTTCATGACCTTTGTGGCAGAAGATCTGCGCGAGTGGATGGCTGAGCTTGGCTTCCGTTCCATTAATGAGATGATCGGACGTACAGACTGCCTGGAGACCAGCAAGGCTGTGCAGCATTGGAAGAAGAGCGGTGTGGATCTTAGCCCGCTTCTGCATATGCCTGAGCTTCAAGAGGGGACAGAGCGTTATAATACGCAGGAACAGAACCATGGACTTGAGAAAACACTGGATATGACAAAGCTGGTTGAGCTTGCAGCTCCTGCTTTGGAACGCGGGGAATCCGTCTATGCGGAGCTTCCGATCACGAACGTCGACCGGGCCACAGGTACGATTCTGGGCAGTGAGGTTACCCGTCTGTACGGGGCGGCAGGCCTGCCTGAGGATACAATCCGGTTCCATTTCATCGGATCGGCCGGTCAGAGCTTCGGCGCGTTTGTGCCGAAGGGCATGACGCTTACGATTGAAGGTGATGCCAACGACTATATTGGCAAAGGCCTCTCGGGCGGTAAGCTGGCGGTGAGACCTTCACCGAAGGCAACCTTTGTCGCTGAGGAGAACATTATTGCCGGGAATACGGCATTCTACGGTGCAACCAGCGGTGAAGCTTATGTCCGCGGTATTGCCGGCGAGCGCTTCGCCGTCCGGAACTCAGGCGCGAACGTGGTGGTTGAAGGTGTTGGTGATCACGGCTGTGAATACATGACCGGAGGACGTGTTGTTGTTCTTGGTGGAACCGGACGCAACTTCGCGGCGGGGATGTCTGGCGGTATCGCTTATGTGTACGATCCGGAAGGCACCTTACTTGACCGCTGCAACCTGGAGATGGTTCTCCTGGAGCGGGTCGAGGAAGCCGAGGAAGCAGCCGAGCTTCGTTCCCTGATTGAGCGCCATGTGGAATACACAGACAGTGCTGTGGGCCGCAGAGTGCTAGACAGCTGGAATGAGTCGCTGAATGCTTTTGTCCGTGTGATTCCGAAGGATTACAAACGCATGCTTCAGCAAATCCGCAAGGTTCAGGACCAGGGGCTTCAAGGCGAGGCTGCTCTGCTTGCAGCGTTCGAGGCGAACATGCGTGAGCTGGCCCGTACAGGGAACTAATTCGGAATTGACAGAGCAGATTGCGGAATTAGCTTTAATTACGGTAATAAAGTTGAGATTAGACCTGCAGGTCCTTCTATGAAGGATCTGTGGGTCTTTTTTTTCTCCACATATATGGGCAAAAGTTCACTGAATACGGGACGGGCGATAAAAGCAACGTAAGAAATACAAGAAGTGCAAGAAATACAAGAGATACAGTAAATACAGTAGATACAAGTGGATTACAGAGGATACAGTAGAGATACTAGAGATAGTAGAGATAGGCGAGACAGGCGAGACAGATATCTGCTTCCATCAACTCAAGGCACTCCGCAATTCGAAGCACTTCAAGAAATTCAAGCACTCCAAGCAGTTACTGGAAACTACTGTGGTTCTTAAAAACCTACGCACCCATAAGCATCCCAAGCACCCAATCAACCAGGCAACCAAGTAACCTAAGCAACCAAATAACCAAATAACCAAATAACCAAATAACCAAATAACCAAATAACCAAATAACTTAAGCACTTAACAACCCAAACAATCACAGCTGAGAAACACGCAGGGGTATCTTTCAAGCATAAGACCAAGAGGCACACGCAGTGGTATCTCTCAAGCTCAAGACCAGGAGACACACGCCGTGCCAGACGGGGCTAGCCTTACATACATTAGGAACAAGGACTAACTGCCGCCTTTGGCAGGCAGCGGGGGAGGTGTGTTCATATGCGTATCCTAGAGACAGGATTGTCCGGGGCTGTGATCCTTGAACCTCAGGTACACGGGGATATAAGGGGGTTTTTTAGCGAGAGCTATAACCGGGATGTGCTGGATAAAGCGGGCCTTCATTATAACTTTGTTCAGGATAACCACTCCTATTCAGCTGAGGCAGGTACGCTCAGGGGGCTTCATTACCAGCTGCTTCCCAAGGCGCAGACCAAGCTGGTACGGGTGCTGTCGGGAGCAATCTATGATGTGTTTGTGGATTTAAGAAAAGATTCAGCCACTTACGGGGAATGGAGGTCGGTCATCCTGACCGCTTACAATCACAGACAGGTTCTCATTCCCAAAGGCTTCGCCCATGGGCTGTATACGCTTGTGCCTCATACTGAGGTTCTGTATAAGGTGGATGAGTTCTATTCGAAGGAGCATGACCGGGGGATTCTCTGGAATGATCCCCAGCTGAATATTCCTTGGCCGGGCTCCACAGTAATTTTGTCGGATAAAGACAAAGTCCATCCGCTTTGGGCGGATGCCGAGTTTGACTTCTGACGGGCGCAGCGGTTGAAGAGGAAGAATGTGAGTAATTAGCAGAGTGGGTGCAAAATAAGGCAACTGTACGAGAAGTATAGAAGTAGAGTAAGTAGAGAGCCAAGGGCATAAGGGATAGAAATAGTAAAGGAAAAAACAGAGCAACAGAAAAGAAGAGGTTCAAACACAGAAAAGTTAAAAGGCTCAAAGAACTCAAAAAGCTTAAAAAACGAACATGAGCATATTCAGGGCAGTGTCCTGTATTAAGGTCCGGAAGCTGATGGCTGTTGTTCCAGTTAAGGCAGGCCAGGGGGGAGAAGGTTGGAGGAGAAGATGAGGGAAGCTCAGCCCGAAGACAAAACGAAGGTTTTGATTACAGGTGCGGGTGGCCAGTTGGGCCTGGAGCTTCAAAGGGTGTTTCGGGAGAAAGGGTATGAAGTATATGGGATGGATCGGGACAGCCTCGATATTACAGATGCGGAGCAGTGTCATATCATGCTTAACCGGGTGCGCCCCGATGTGGTTATTCATGCCGCAGCCTATACACAGGTTGATCAAGCTGAGAGCGATCCGGATACGGCATACCGGGTGAATGCCTATGGGACACGCAACATCGCAGCCGCGGCAGAAGCGGCCGGAGCCAAGCTGGTATACATTAGCACGGATTATGTTTTTAACGGAAAGGGAACTATGCCGTATTCGGAGTTTCATCCCACCGACCCGGTTAATGTGTATGGCTGTTCTAAATGGGAGGGCGAGGAGCTGGTTCGTCAGCTCCATACGCGATTCTTTGTCGTAAGAACTTCTTGGGTATACGGAGCAGGTGGGAGTAATTTTGTACGTACAATGCTGAAGGTGGGCAAAAGAGACGGTCGTGTCTCGGTTGTTGCTGACCAAATCGGTTGTCCGACCTATACCAGGGACCTTGCTTCAGTCATCGAGCAGCTGAGCTCAACGCAGAGGTATGGCACGTATCACGTATCAGGTGCAGGCAGCTGCTCCTGGTATGAGTTCGCCTGTGCTATATTTGAGGATGCAGGCATGCGTGTTGACGTCGTTCCGGTCACTACGGGAGAGTACCCACGCCCGGCTCCACGTCCGGCCTATTCTGTGCTGGATCATCAGGCTCTCAGGCTGAACGGCTTCCATCCGATTCGTCATTGGAGGGAAGCGCTGCAGGACTTCTTACGATCAAGTCATGAAACCTAATCCAGGGCCCGCACGTTATACTCAGGTGTGGTAAAATTAGAAAATCATTCCGTCCTTATCGGACGGGTACATAAGGAGAGTGAATTCATATGTCTCAGGAACCTGTTGTCCGCCTGACGAATGTGACGAAGAAGATTGGCGCCAAGACCATCATCGACCGTCTTACACTCGATATCCCGGCGGGTCAGGTGTTCGGCTTCTTAGGCCCCAATGGATCAGGGAAGACCACAACGATACGGATGATGGTAGGACTCATGTCGATTACACAGGGAGACATCGTCATCAATGGCTCAAGCATCAAGTCGGATTTCGAAAAAGCGGTTGCGCATGTGGGAGCGATTGTAGAGAACCCCGAAATGTATAAATTTCTGACAGGGTATCAGAACATGGTACATTACGCGCGGATGTCCGGTGTAGGCAAGGAGCGGATTGACGAGGCTATTGCCCTGGTCGGGCTGGAGAACCGGATTCACGATAAGGTGAAGACGTATTCTCTGGGTATGCGCCAGCGGCTAGGTGTTGCCCAGGCGATTCTTCAGCGTCCGAAGCTGCTGATCCTGGACGAGCCCACCAACGGGCTTGATCCTCAGGGGATCCGGGAGCTGCGGGACTATCTGCGCCAGTTGACCCAGCAGGAAGGTACCACCGTCTTCGTCTCAAGTCATCTCTTATCCGAGATGGAGCTGATGTGTGATACCGTAGCGGTTATCCAGGGAGGCCGGCTGATTGATGTGCGTTCCCTGAAATCTCAGGATGCCGGAGAGCAGTATGCTGAAACGGGCTTTGATGTCAATGAGCCGGAACGCGCGCTTGAACTGATTGGGACAGGCCGTCTTGAAGGCACAAGGCTGATTGTAACCGCAAACCGCGAGCAGATTGCGGATTTGAACAGCAGACTTGTCAGCGCTGGGATCAAGGTATACGGCATCCAGACCTTGACAAGATCGCTGGAAGATCAGTTCTTGGAAATGACGGGGGGTGGGCAAATTGGGTAATTTTCTGGCATTAGTACAGAACGAAAATATGAAAATCTACCGCCGGCTGCGGACTTGGATTATGTTCGGAATGATCATCGTCCTGCCGATTGTGTTCGCAGGTCTGATCGCCTTCAGCGAAAGCCATACCGGCTCTTCGCAGACGGGTGCCTGGGATATGGCCAAGAATTTGAGCTCCATTTACTTTCTGGTGTCAATCTTCACCCTTATTGTTGCTGCGGATATTGTAGCGGGCGAGTTCACCTGGGGAACGGTTAAGCTGCTGCTCATTCGGCCTTGGTCCCGGAGCAAAGTGCTTTTGTCCAAGCTGCTTAGTGTACTGCTCTTTAGTATCCTGATGAGCATTGTCTTTTTCATCGTTATAATCTCGGTATCCATGCTCTTCTTCCAGCACAATCCGCCAGCCTTCCTGGAGCTGGGTTCGACCCCGTTGGAACAGGTGCTTCTGGTACTGCTATACAAATTTATTGATCTTCTTGTTATTTCGAGTCTTGCATTTATGATCTCCACGGTCTTTAGGGCCAGTGGAATTGCAATCGGATTGTCTATGTTCATCATGATGGCCGGGAATACGATTGCCGTGCTGCTCAACCCGATTCGTTATCCGTGGGCCAAATACCTGCTGTTCCACAATATGGATCTGTCCAAATATGTGACGAATACGGGAGGGGATACTTCATTCTCATTCGCAAGCCTTTATGAAAAGGCGGGCATGTCGATGGGCTTCTCTGCAATCGTGCTCGCTGTATATGTGGTGGTCTTCCTTGCCATTGCTTGGATGGTATTCAAGCGCCGGGATGTTGCCGCTTAGGAGACAGGTATAGCAAGATTAGCAGTGACAGCCAATAAACAGCCAATAAGCAGCTAGTAAACAACCATAAACAGTCAGCCTAAGTAAAGTTAGCCAGAAGCTGCTGTAGTACCGTCTAGTTGCAAGCGAAATCGCTGCAACTTTATACCAAACAGGTGAATGTGGCTGCCCGAATCCCTTTTTTAGCTCAAGTCCTCACAGCATTAACTTCCGGGCAGCCAACCCGTTCGGGCAAGAAAGCCGGGTAGGCTAGTTAAATAATAAAAGAAGGGACACATTCTCACAGGAGTGTGTCCCTTTATTGTGCTGTGCAATTACAGCATATTGGGGGCTTGGATAGGTGGGAGACCGGGCTGTTCATATACTTCTGCAATTTAGCCGGCTTCAGGCTGAGGAGTTTTTTTGCTCTTATTGTTGGAGTTAGGGGAGGGCACCGCGCTGATCAAGGGCTTCTCCATAATACTGATTCCGTTTAATACTCCGCCTTCCGCAATGACCAGGGAATGGGCGGATACATTTCCGTCAACATGCCCGCTGGCCGTAATGGTCAGTTTGCCTTCTGTAGTAATATCACCAAACACTTTACCCGCCACAATAATCTCATTTCCTTTGATTGAAGAGTGGGCTTCTCCTGATTCCCCAATGACAATCTCACCCGTACATTCAATTTCCCCTTGGAATTTCCCCTCCAACCGGAGGTTGTACTCCGAGCGGAGTTTTCCTTCGAAATGGCTGCCTGCACCAATCAGGGTATGAGTTCCTTTTACAGCGGTATTTTTGTTATCTTTAAACATGATATTCCTCCATTATTTTGATTTGTAGAAGCCGAATTAACGAAGGCCTAGGAATAAGCAAAAGGGTGAAGTGATTCTGGAGAAGCGCATAAATTAATTCAAATAGGGAACTGGGTCTACCGGTTCATTCTCCTTAACGACCTGGAAGTGCAGATGGGGGCCGGTGCTTCGTCCGGTGGAGCCGAGCTTGCCGATCACTTCCCCTTTTGTGACCTTCTCACCTGTATTAACTTGAATTTTATTTAAGTGCATATACCATGTCTGAAGTCCGCCTGGATGTTGAATAATAATAAAGTTGCCTCTTGCAGGAGAGTGATCGGCCTGAAGAACCGTGCCGGCCCCCGCCGAATAGATCGGATCTCCTATTTCCCCGGAAATATCGACACCTGCGTGAAAAGCGGCTTTCTTGGTGAATGGATCCGTACGGTAGCCGAAGCTGGAGGTCGTGCGTCTGGAGAGTGTTGGCCATAAGGAGGGGGTGCCGGACATCGATTCATGAATGGCTTCAGCTTGGTCAACCATAGCGGGGATTCTATGGAGCATAGCCTGGATAAGGGCTGACATTTCCGCATAATCATCCCGGGTGGCCTGGCCGGATATTCTGCTGTCCACATCATGAACCGCGATGAATTCTCCGCCGATATAGGAGGTGTCGCCCGGAGTGGCTGCTTCGGACGTTTTGCTGTTGCCAGTTCCGAACTTATTAATAATCTGCTGCAGCTCATTCTCCATCTGCGAGACTTTCTTGATCTGGCTTCTCATATTCTTTGACTCCGCTGTGAGAGTCACGAGCTGATGTTGAAGCCGGCGAATGGCCTCCTCTTTGTCCGTTACGACCGCTTGAAGCTGTGTGTTGCTGCTCTGCAGTTCCTGTTCCAGACTCGCGGCTGTGTGGTTGGAGTAGGCTTGAAGGCTTACAATCAGGCTGGATATGGAGAGCAGAGCAACGAGGGGAACCGTGATGACCAAGGGCTTGGACACCTGGATTTGCTTGACGGACTGGTTGGCATCCTGCAGCACAAGCAGGGTCATTTTGCGGGACAACGGGGCATTTTTCATGGCATCTCCTTTCATAAAGAACTGAAATTTTGATATTTTTCTTTAATTCATCCAACATTACTTCTATAATTTATGTATTCACCGCTCTCTCAAAACATGCTTAAAAGACCAGACTTATATGGCTATCATAGGGATCCGGTATCCGGGTATTCCATGCTGCATGCCAAATAGATAAGGATATAGAAGGGGGACATCCATGCTTTGGCTGGTTATTGCGCTGATAGCTTTCATATTTCAAAGCGCGACAATATTAATACTCGAATTTAAAAATCCCTCCAAAACCGTAGCCTGGTTGTTCATCCTGTTTTGCTTCCCGTTAATCGGCTTTGTTCTCTATTATTTTGTTGCCCAGGACTATAAGAAACGTAAAAATCTGCGTCGTAAGGGAACGAGATTGTTTCAAGAGATGAAAGGAAGACTGTGGCGCCAAGCGAAGATTGTGAGGCGGGTGGAAGAGATGCAAAACCCGGAATTCCATCATCAGGAGAGGCTGTTCAATCTCTTGACTCATCTGTCTGAAAGTCCGATCACAGGCTGTAATGCCACCAAGGTGTTAACGAACGGGGAGGACACCTATGATGCGATACTTAGTGAAATGGACAAGGCCAAAGATCATATTCATATTGAATATTACATATTCAGAAGTGACGAAGTAGGGAGAAGGTTCAAGGAGGTTATGATCCGCAAGGCCCGGGAAGGGGTCAAGATCCGGATGATCTGCGACGGTCTGGGCAGCTATTATTTGAAAAATGAATTTATCCATGAGCTGAAAGAGGCGGGAATTCAATTCTACTTCTTTCTCCCGCCCCTTATCGCGACGATTGACAGGCGGATTAACTACCGTAACCACCGGAAGATTGTTGTGATTGACGGAACGGTGGGTTTTCTGGGTGGGATCAATGTCGGTGAAGATTACCTGGGGCTGTACCCCAAGCTTGGAGAGTGGCGGGACACCCATCTGCAGATCGAAGGCGACTCGATTTATTTCCTGCAAAATACATTTCTAACGGACTGGAGGCTGGCCTCCGGGGAGCGGATTTCGGACCCTGCTCTATTCCCCGAGCATAACTGTGCGAAGAATGAGCAGGTTCAGATTCTCACAAGTGGCCCGGACCAGCAATGGGATGCAATCCAGGAGATGTGCTTTGAAGCGATAGCTGTAGCAAAGAAACGGGTATGGATCACCAGCCCTTATTTCATTCCGGACCCAAGTGTGTATGCGGCTCTCAAGACGGCCGCCGTCAGTGGGGTTGAGGTCAAGATTATCATTCCTTACAATTCCGACAGCAAGCTCGTTCATCTGGCCTCGCTCTCCTATGTAGAGGAGCTGCTGCATGCTGGCGTGAAGTTTTACCAGTATACCAAAGGCTTCATCCATGCCAAGGTGATGATCATCGATGACCTGCTGGCAACGGTTGGAACCGCAAATATGGATATGCGCAGCTTCTTTTATAACTTTGAGATGACAGCGGTGCTGTTCGACCAGGCTCCTATCCGGCGGCTCATGAACGATTTCGAGGTGGATTTGACGCACTGCCGCCCTATCCATCTCCGGCAATTCTCCAAGCGATCCCGTCTTCAGAAAGGGGCGGAGATGCTGACACGAATGCTGTCACCGTTGTTATAATGGAAGGTTACTTCACCCGGTTTAAGTGTTTCAAAATCAAATCTACGGATTGAGGCGGCACGGCTTGAAGCAGGTCGCCTTTTTGCTGCAGCCGCTGGGCAATATTATTCAGATTAAACTCGGAAGGGTGCGGGTTCTGGCGGACCTCCTCCCAGGTTAACGGCGTGGATACGCTGGCTGCAGGTTTAGCCCGGGGCGTATAGGGGGCGGCAAGAGTTTTGCCGCTGTAGTGCTGAAGATAATCAAAATAAATTTTGTCTCCCCGGTCCTTTTTCAGGCGTTCAATCGTGAACAAAGAGGGAAAGCGTTCTGTAACAAACCTGGCAATGAAATGTCCAAGCGTCCGAAGCTCATCAAAGGTGACCCCGTATTCAATCGGGACAATGATCTGGACTCCTGTCGCCCCTGAGGTTTTAGGAACCGATTGAAGCCCCAGGGAGCCGAGAATATCTCCCACATGGGCGGCAGCCTCCATAATCCGGGGGTCCTCTTCGAGAGTGGGATCGAGATCAATCATCCACTCACAGGGAAGGGAATCATTGACATAGTGGAGGGAAGGGTGGAACTCTATGGACGCCAGATTCCCAAGCCACAGCAACGTTGGCAGATTGTCCAGCACGATATACCGGATATTCTCATGTGTTGCGGTGTTCACGAAGTCCGGCAGCGGTTCGGGGGCATTCTTCTGGTAAAAGAAGGGCCCGTCCACTCCGCCCGGATACCGGATCGTTGTTAACAAGCGGTTGCGGCAGTAAGTAAGAAGGTAGGGAGCCAGCTCCGCCAGCTTCTTCAGATAATCGCGCTTGGTGATTCCGGCCTCCGGCCAGAGCAGCTTGCCTGGATTGGATACGGGAACCTCATAGCCTTCAACGGTGATAGTACCTCTGACAGTTTTAGGCAAGCGAAGCAGCTCCTTTGTTCATTGTGGTATAGACAGCTGGTGGGAAAGAAAGTTTAACCTTTGGCAATAGGATCTGCAGAAGGCATTCCTGCGGGAGTTCTAAAGCAAGCAGTGTGCGGCATGGGTTGCTATGGATTAAGCAGCAGCGGCTAAGCCAGTTAAGCCGAGTACAGATTATGATCCATGTTAAAATGCAGTTGATATTCAGTCTATATAGAATGAAAGGTAACCTTCATAAGTTCATTTTATATAGGCGGGTTGTACTTGAGAAAAGTCCCTTAGCTGGACCCAAACCTGCACATCTTCGGATCAGCGGAGACCAACGCCTGGATGCTCGGCTGGCGGAGGGTGCCACCGGGTGTCCATTCCAGAAAATTAACCTTCACGGTGAGCTGAGGACTTACCCAGTAAGACTCCTTGCTCCGGGAAGGCAGGGCGGCAAAGGGGAGCACAGTTTGAGTAAGCGGCTTGAGTGTCTCCGTGATGTCTCTCCAGTCCTGAACGGTCAGCTTGCCGGTACCCGCATGCCCGATATACCAAAGTCGCCCCTCTTGATCGTACAGACCGAGCATAAGCGCGTTAACAATTCCCCCCCGCAGAGTATAACCGCCAATGACAGCAACAAGATCCTGAATGACCTTCTTTTTCATCCATCGTTTATCCTTGCCATCCGGGGCGTAGGTACTGTTCAGGTCCTTGACGATCACGCCTTCCATGCCATGCTGGCTCATGACCTCATACAATACGCCGGGAGACGGGAAGTCGGCTGTGATCTGAACCCTGTCCGTAGGTTTCACCGTCTGTCTAAGCAGTTCCTGTCGTTCTCTTAAAGGCAAGCTTGTCACCCATGATCCGTTGTAATACAAAATATCAAACAGCATATAGGTCACTGGAACCTCCTGCTGAACACGGCGAATGTTCTCTGCCTTGCGTGAACCGTCCCGGCGCATCACCTCATGGAAGGAAGGCTTGCCTTGATCCAGGGCAATAATCTCGCCGTCGAGGATCACCGAATCAGCCCCGCAGTATTCACCAATAGAAGTTAATTCCGGGTATTGAAGAGTACGTTCGTTAAGCTTGCGGTTAACAAGCTGAACTTCATGACCGTCATAATAGGTTAGCATTCGCACACCGTCCCATTTAATCTGAGCGGTCCAATCTTCTCCTTCGGGAAGCCGGTCTGTGGTCACCGGCTCAAAAGGAATAATGGGTTTCAGGTTCATAAAGCCCACCCCTTAGCATGGAATCGGGTATGGGCCAGGTTAGCGCCGAATATGTCCATATTACGGACGATAGGGGGATGTTCCAGCCCGGTCATCATCAGCTGATCGTCTTCTTGGCTTTGCTGGAGGTTTTCCGCTTCGGCTTAGGTGCTGCTGCTGTGTCAGCGGCTTCATCCGCCGCGGCCGTCCGTTTGGTCCGGGTTTTCTTCGCAGCAGGCCCCGGATCAGTGGCAATAGGCTTGACCGCTTCAATGCTCGCCTGCAGCGCAGCCATCAGGTCGATTACATTGCTCTCCGGTTTGGCCGGAGCCAGGCTGATTTCTTCCCCGGCGATTTTATGCTGGATCAGGTTCATCAGGGATTCGCGGTAATCATCCGTGTATTTGGATGGCTCAAACGGGGTGGAGAGCTGTTCGATCAGCACCTTGGCCATTCCAAGCTCCTTATCGTTGACACCGGCGGCTTCCGGAAGATTAGGAACCTGACTGATCGGGCGAATCTCGTCCGGGTAGAAAATGGTTTCAATCGCGAGACACCCTTCCATAACCCGGATCGCTGCGAGGCTGCTCTTGGAACGGATGGCAATCTTGGCAATGCCGATCTTGCCAGTCTGCTTCATCGCTTCAAGAAGCAGCAGATAGGCGTTGGAGCCAGCCTGATCGGGAGAAAGATAGTAGGTTTTCTGAAAGTAAATGGGATCGATATCCTCAAGGTTGACAAAATCAAGGATGGTAATGGTTCGTTCCACCTGCGCGGAGAGCTGCTCAAGCTCCTGCTTCTCAAAGAGGACATACCTCCCCTTTTCATATTCGTAGCCCTTGGAAATTTCCTCCCAATCCACATCCTTCTCACATGAAGGGCATCTCCTCACATAAGAGATCGGGCTTCCACAGGTTTTGTGAATGTATTTCATGGAAATGTCCTTGTCTTCCGTGGCGGAGAACATCTTCACGGGCACGTGAACAAGTCCGAAGCTAATTGCGCCCTTCCATACGGTATGCATGTTGTTCCAGCTCCTTTCAAAAAAGGTTATTAATGATCCGGTACGGTCCATAATCGTGCTGTGATACCTTTAGTATGGGACAAAAAAGGCTTTCTAATAACAGTCTTCCCCTATACAAATCATGATAGGCTTTCTTGCGGGGGGGACATGGTACCGATATAATGAGAACAGATGTATGGCCTGTGAATTTGGTCATACCGTGTAAGAGAATGACCGGAATCATCATGACAGGCATGGTGCAGTGCGTGTCCCTTTTCCGGGTAAAAGGTGGTTGGTTGAGTGGAAGAATTAAAACATAAAGCGGATCTCGTCTGGAATGCAAAGGATCTGGAGGATACGGGCAGACTGGCAAGTCTGCTGGCGCACAAGGCAGCGCCAGGCACTGTGATTGCGCTGGATGGCGATTTGGGTGCGGGCAAGACGGCATTCTCCCAATTGTTTGCGAAGCAACTGGGCGTACATGAACAGGTGAATAGTCCGACATTCACGATTATTAAGGAGTATGAGGGCAGATTGCCTTTTTATCATATGGATGTGTACCGCTTGTCGCTGGAGGAAGCGGATGAGCTTGGGCTGGAAGAGTACTTTGATGGACAGGGAGTTACACTTGTGGAGTGGGCCAGCCTGATCACCGAAATTCTGCCGCCAGAGCATCTGCATCTGTACATTGAAGTGACCGGGCTGAGCGAGAGACGGATTTATCTTAAGGCTGAAGGCAGCCCTTATTGCGAGTGGGTACAGGCCTTCAAGACAGAATGGGGAACCGGATTATGAGCGAAGAAGTGAGCAAATCTACGAAGTACACATTGGCTTTTGACTCGTCCACGGCTTCATTGGCTGTGGCGGTGATGAATGGGGGCGATCTGCTGGCTGAGAGGAATATTACAGCAGAGCGGAACCACTCGGTTCATCTCATTACGGCAATTGAAGAGGCGCTGGGCGAGGCCGGTGTCCGAAAGAGCGAACTGAGCGGAATAGCTGCAGGTGTGGGGCCGGGGTCCTACACGGGCATCCGGATTGCAGTGACCACGGCGAAGACGCTGGCGTGGTCGATGGCTCTGCCGGTGGCGGGCATCTCCAGCCTCGCGGCGCTGGGGCTGGGCGGCTGGGCCGAGGGCACAGATCAGCCGCCAGCAGCCTTCGCGGCCGCGGCGGGCAGCCCGGCCCGCCAAGGCACAGCAGCCGGTGAACAGGCTGCTGTTGGAAGTGCGCCAGCGGAATGGATTATTCCGCTGGTGGATGCGCGGCGCGGTCAAGTGTACACCGCGCTGTTTGAGGCAGCGCCGGGCAAGCTGCCCCGGCGCCTTGAGCCGGACGGCATCCGGCTGATGGAGCGCTGGACTGCAGCGCTTGCCGGACGCCTGGAGGCGCTCGCGCCAGAGGCGCGGCCATCCGCCGTGTGGTTCACCGGCGAGACCGAGCTGCACGCGGAAGCTGCCGAAGTACTCCGCCCCCTTCTGGGAGGGCGGCTTCAGATCCGGCCGCATCTGCTGCAGGGGGCGTGGGCCGGTCTGCTGGGCGCGGACCGGCTCCTAAGGGGAGAATCGGACGAGGTGCATTCGCTCGTCCCGAATTACACCCAGCTTTCGGAGGCTGAGGCAAACCTGGCTCGCGGCAAATAAGGGGGGACGTTAATGGAAGAGGCGCAGATTATGGGAGGCCTGCATGGGGCGGACGGCATCCGGTTTCGTCCGATGACGCTGGACGATATCCCCGATGTGATGGTCATCGAACATGAGTCATTTACGCTGCCTTGGACGGAGAATGCGTTCCGCAGTGAGATGACGCAGAATCATTTTGCCAAATATATCATTATGGAGAAGAATGGGGACCCGATTGGTTATGCAGGCATGTGGACCGTAGTGGACGAGGCCCATGTGACCAATATCGCGGTGCGTACGGCATACCGGGGGCAGCACTTGGGTGAGCGGTTAATGCGGGAGATGATGCTCATGGCCGGACGGATGGGCATGACCAAGATGACCCTGGAGGCGCGTGTATCCAATACGGTGGCACAGTCCCTATACAGCAAGCTGGGATTCCGTCCGGTCGGGCTGCGCAAGGCCTATTACTCTGACAATCAGGAGGACGCACTGATTATGTGGTGTGACCTCCCTGAAGATATCGTTGCAGAAGGAAGCGAATGGAACTTATGAGCATATATGATAAACCAACGGATCAGGATGCCTATATTCTGGCCGTGGAGACCAGCTGTGACGAGACCTCGGTAGCTGTGGTCAAGAATGGGCGGGAGGTGCTCTCAAATCTGATCTTCAGTCAGATTGAGACCCATAAGGCTTTCGGCGGGGTAGTGCCGGAAGTGGCTTCCCGGAAGCATGTGGAGAGCATTACGCAGATGCTGGAGGAAGCGGTTGTACAGTCTGGGATAGCTCCAGCCCAGCTGTCCGCGGTTGCGGTGACACAGGGGCCTGGACTTGTGGGAGCGCTGCTTGTCGGGATCATGGCGGCCAAGAGCCTCGCATTTGCCCTGGACAAGCCGTTAATTGGCACGCATCATATTGCCGGGCATATTTATGCCAACCGGCTGGTGCAGGAGATTGAATATCCTTGTATGGCCCTCGTTGTATCTGGTGGACATACGGAGCTTGTGCTGATGGAGAAGGAAGGGCATTTCCGGCTGATTGGCCGGACGCGGGATGATGCGGTTGGCGAGGCTTACGATAAGGTAGCCCGGGCCCTTGGGTTCCCTTACCCGGGCGGGCCTTATGTTGACCGTCTGGCCCATGAGGCTGAGCAGGCGACACTGCTTCCACGCTCCTGGCTGGAGCCGGATTCGTATGATTTCAGCTTCAGCGGGTTAAAGTCCGCTGTATTGAATGTGTTGAATCAGAGCCGGATGCGTGGGGAGGAGCCTGACCTGGCAGCCATTGCACGCGGGTTTCAAGAGTCCGTGATCGAGGTGCTGGTCGAGAAGGCGGTTCGGGCTGTACGGGAGACGGGAGCCAAGGAACTGCTGCTCTGCGGCGGCGTGGCTGCGAACCGCGGGCTTCGCGAAGCTCTGGCACAGCGGTGTGATCAAGAGGAAATCGTCCTACGTATTCCGCCATTGAAATACTGTACGGATAATGCGGCCATGATCGGGGCTGCCGCATATTTGAAATGGAAGAGTGGGGAGTTTGCTCCCCAGACAATGAAGGCCGAGCCTGGACTTTCTCTTGAAGCGTGGTCGGTAGAAGATTAGGATTAGGATAACCCCTCTATGGAAAGAACGAGGAAAGCCACCAAGCTCACCTGATAAGCTGCAAGCTTTAAGGTGGGCTTTTGTCTATAAGGAAGCTTCGGATTATGCTGTAATTATTCATGGTATGGGTCAAGGGGTATAGGGCTATAGAGGAGAGGACTCTTGATCAGAATTAGAACTCACCATGCGGAGGATTGCAGGTGATGACCGGACTCACGTCCGATTTAGCCTGGTCCAGCCAGCCAGGAAGACTAAGGCTATGAGTTCTATGAAGCCTGGGATTCCAGATTAGTGGCTGCCGGTTTGTGAAGAGGTTTTAACCCGGGATTGAGCCACACAATTCATAATGTATATTAAGCTTGCACATCCTGGACCTGGCTGAAGATCGGTTGCTCTACTGATTCTATTAGCTAAGCAGGTTACAGGATGATTATAGGAGGTGCTCGAATTGGACTTGGGACTGGAAGGGAAATCTGTATTTGTCGCAGCAGCGAGTAAAGGTCTCGGCAAAGCCAGTGCGGAGGCTTTCGCACGTGAAGGGGCCAAGGTGACGATTGCAAGCCGGAGTGAAGAGCATCTTATCCGTGCAGCTGAGGATATCGAAGCTAGTACAGGTCAGAAGGTGGCTGTCATTCAGATGGATGCTACAAGCCAGGACGATATTGCCCGGGCTATTCGCACTACAGTGCAGACTCAAGGCGGTCTGGATGTCGTGGTTACGAACGCGGGCGGGCCTCCGGGTGGAACTTTTGCCGATATGCAGGATGAGGATTGGCAAAAGGGGTATGAGCTTAATCTGCTAAGCGTGATCCGCATGATTGGGGAAGCTCTTCCACATCTGCGCTCCGCCGGTTCTGGAAGAATCGTCAATCTGGCATCAACCTCGATCAAACAGCCGATTGAAGGTTTGATTCTATCCAATGTGTTCCGGGCCGGGGTACAGTCGTTGACCAAGACCCTTGCCGGGGAGCTTGCGGACAGCGGCATTTTGATCAATACGGTTGCCCCGGGGCGAATTGCCACAGACCGCATAACAGAGCTTGATTCCAAGCGGGCCGAAAGTGAGGGCAGCTCCTTGGAGGAGATTCAATCGCGGATTGTTAAGGGGATTCCGCTGGAACGGATGGGGGAACCGGAGGAATTTGCCAGGGTAGTGGCTTTCTATGGATCTTGGGCCAATACCTATGTCACCGGACAATCCATTCTTGTGGACGGCGGGATGGTCCGTAGCTTATAACAGCAGTAGAGGCGGGAGACCGTCATTTCACAAATATGAACCTTTCTGCACTGGTGTGTGCGGAAAGGTTTTTTTATAGGTCCTGATAAAATTCCCGATTACTTAATTTACCTGTATACGATACAATCTTTAATAACCAATCAGCCTGTGCTGAGCAGGCACAATGCCCTGCCAGCTGAATTGCGATCTATTGGGGGAACGGAAAAGATAAGGCGGTTAGGAACTTCTATATGAATGAGGGGAAAGAAGATGTCTAAGTATACGACACCTAATCTGGAGAAGGCTGCTGTGATTACTATTGACACCCAAAATGATTTTACGCTTCCGGGGGCAGTTGCCGAGATTGCCGGAACCTATGAAGTCCTGCCCAACATGGCCAGAATTCTGGAAACCTGCAGATTGCGGAATATGCCGGTGGTGCACGTTATTCGCATCTATGAGCCGGATGGGTCCAATGCCGATCTTTGCCGCAGAGAGATTTTGCAAAATGGAAGTCAAATTGTTCATCCGGGTACGTTCGGGGCCCAGCTGGTGGATGTAATCAGTCCGGACCCTAACGTCCAACTGGACTATGAGGCCTTGTTGAATGGGCAGATTCAGCCGGTAGGACCGGAGGAGTGGGTGATGTATAAGCCAAGATGGGGCGCGTTCTACCAGACAAGTCTGGAGAAGTTTGCCCGTGAGTTGGGCGTGGATACGCTGATCTTCATCGGTTGTAATTTTCCCAACTGTCCTAGAACTAGTATTTATGAAGCAAGTGAACGGGATTTCAAGGTGATTCTGATTGAGGACGCCATGTCTGGCGTATATGAGAAGGGAATTCAAGAGCTTGCGAACATCGGAGTGCATACATACAAGACCGAGCAGCTCCTTTCCAAGCTTGAGACTTTGAATAAAGTGCTGTGAGCAGAACCTGCTGCTATACAAGTTAACTACTGCTATACAAGTAAGATTGCTGTGTGAAACGTTCTTGCCCCGTGCCTATTGGTAATTCTCGTGTTCAACTTATATAACATAGATTTTACATTCAGGGATTATAGTTATAGGGATGAATGATTTTCTTTTCCGTTATATGATGAATGCTTTTAGCTGCTAAGGAGGAAGCGCGGTGCACACTTGTATTAATATTGCCCATCGGGGCGCGGCCGGGCATTGTCCTGAGAATACGATGGCTTCATTTATCAAAGCCATTGAGCTTGGGGCGACAGGAATCGAGACGGATGTGCAGATGACCAAGGATGGTCAGCTGGTCCTGATCCACGATGAGACACTTGCCCGCACAGCCGGATCACCGGAATGGGTGAAGGATCTGACATGGGCCGAGCTGCGGGAGCGGGAGGCCGGCTCTTGGTATCATTCCGATTACCAGGGGGAGCGGATTCCTTCATTGGAGGATTTGCTGGAATTGGTAAGAGGCTATGAGCTGATGATTAACCTCGAACTGAAGAACGGAATTGTCCAGTACCCTTCACTTGAAGCCAAGGTGATTGAAGTGGTCCGCCAATATGAGCTGGAGGAGCGGGTGATCCTGTCCAGCTTCAACCATTATTCTTTGGTGGAATGCAAGAGATTGGCTCCTGAGATGCGTACAGGCATTCTGTACATGGAAGGGTTATACGAGCCTTGGGATTACGCCGCAAGGATCGGGGCAGATGCCCTGCATGCCTTCAAGTATGCATTGACGCCTGAACTCGTGGGAATGGCTGCCGCGAAGGGCATGCCTTATCACCCGTTTACCGTGAACGAACAACAGGAGATGAGAGCCCTTCTGACCGCCGGAGTCTCGGGCATCATTACGGATTATCCGGACCGGCTGGCGGCTCTGCTGGCTGAGGCGGAGGATAACGGATGAGAAAGACATGGCTGCTGGGGCTTGGCTTCTTCAGTATCAGTCTGACTTGGGCGTTGTATAATGCGTTTGTGCCCCTGTTCCTGGATGATTACTTGAACAAGGCGGCACTGATTGGCTTTATGATGACAATTGATAACTATTTGGCGCTGTTCATTCAGCCGTGGATTGGCTACCGGAGCGATAAGACGCATACCCGGTATGGCCGGCGTATGCCTTATCTCCTGATTGGAATGCCGCTGGCGGCTGTGTTTGTTACGCTCATTCCCTGGTATAACAGCCTGGTTATGCTTGTGGTGTTTATGGTTCTGATGAATCTTTCAATGAGTCTATTCCGCTCACCGACGGTAGCCCTGATGCCGGATATCACACCAGAATCTAAGCGGACCAAGGCTAATGGAATCATTAATTTTATGGGCGGGCTCGGTTCTGTGCTGGCTTTCGGCGTAGGCTCCACATTGTATGGAATGGGTTCTTACCTTCCGTTTCTCGGGGCGGGTATGATCATGCTTCTCACGCTGGTTGTCCTGAAGCTGGTCATTCGTGAGCCTGTTGCAAGCAGCCAAGGTGCTGGGGAACAAAGCGCTGTCCGTATCAAGGATCAGCTGGATCGTACAACCGTGTTTATCCTCCTGGCGATTTTCTTCTGGTTCGTTGCTTACCAAGGAGTGGAGACACTGTTCACCCTGTATGGGACAAAGTATCTTGAAATGTCGGATAAGGACGCATCCTTCTCACTCACATTCTTCTCCCTTGCCTTTCTGATCTTTGCTCTTCCCAGCGGATGGCTTGGAGCCAAGTTTGGCAAAAAGAGTGTCATAACGGCTGGTGTATTGGGACTTTTCATTATATTTGGGTCCATACTGTTTGTTCATTCTATACTGCTGCTTCGAATTCTCCTGATTGTGGGAGGGATCTTCTGGGCCTGCATCAATATTAATTCGTATCCATGGGTGGTGGCGACCGGTAGAGAACAGAGCATCGGAACCAGAACTGGATTGTATTATCTGGTTTCCTCGCTGGCCGCGATTATCTCGCCGCCGCTGCTTGGCTGGATGATGGATTTGTTCGGCTACCCGATGCTGTTTATAACGGCTTCCGCTGGCCTGTTGCTCGCGTTTCTTTGTCTTCTTGCCGTGCGCGGAGAACAGCCGGATACACCAAGCGGAATTCAGGCTCCATCCTTATAAATCTAACGACCCGATCAATGTGTGAAGAAAGGAAGGGGAGACAACGATGAATGGTGAAGTCTATTTGAAAAGCATGAGAAACCAGTTCTTATACTACAAGACACTTGGAGAGAAGGCGATGGATCAGCTGGAGCCTGAGCAGCTGTTCACGACGTATAATACCGACACGAACAGCATCGCCACTATAGTTAAACATCTTAGCGGCAATATGCTGTCCAGATGGACCAATTTTTTGGCAGAGGACGGCGAGAAGCCTTGGAGAGACAGGGATAGTGAATTTGAGCAGGATATCATCGTGGACCGGGAAGGACTTATGGAGAAATGGGAAAAAGGGTGGAGCTGTCTGTTTGAGGCTCTGGACCCGCTCCGTCCTGAACAGCTGTCAGATATCGTCTATATTCGCAATGAAGGACATACGGTGATGGAGGCCATCAACCGGCAGCTCGCGCACTATTGCTACCATGTTGGACAGATCATCTACGCATCCAAGCTGCTTAAGCATGACGACTGGACCAGTCTGTCGGTCCCTAAGAACAGCTCGAAGTCCTATAATGCGGCGAAGTTCTCTGAAGAGAGAACGATCCGTAATTTTACGGAGGAAGAGTTGAAGAGATTGAAATAGTATACGGTTAACACAGGATGCTGTTGTAACCTCATAAGAACCGAGGCCATCTCTAGGGCTTCGGTTTTTCTTTTTTAATAAAATTTATGCGGATTCCGGCAAATGCCGTATTTTTGCAGCAGGCAAAGAGAGAAGTTCAGCTTATTTAGAAGCTCTGCTATAGGCGCGCTTAATTAATTATTATTTTGTAAGCTGGAGATTACAAGTTTCGGGATTAGTTGTATAATTATGGAAAATGGTATAGAGTAGAATTCCAACCTATTTAAATCGTAGATGAAAAACTAGGAAGAAAAGGAGTGAGCCCTAGTGTCGACTCAAATCCTCGGATCTCCGGGCCTGTATAGTTAAGGACGGCGGTGTACGAAGATATAGGCATGAGGAAACTTTGAGAGACGGGAACTATAAGTCTGTATAGAACTAATATAATGACAGAAAGGCTGGGAGCCATGGATAGATTTGACGGGTTTGGCGGACCTGAAGCTTTTTTTGAATTTTTGATTGGTGTTCCGATGTGGGTGAAGGTGGCAGGTGTCATTTTGCTGGTTGTCGTCATAGCCATATTTGCTTATGCTATTATCAAAGGTTTGATGGTTTGGTCTGCCAATAACAAAAACCGTTTACTCATGAAGTACGCGGTAGTCTCGTCCAAGAGGACGGAGATGCATGGGACGGGTTCCGGGCCTTATACGCCCCGCTATTTCATCACGTTTGAACTGGAGGATGGGCGAAAGCTGGAATTTCGGATGGCGGCAAGAGAGTATGCCATACTAAAGGAGAAGGATGAAGGCGAGATCACCTACCAGGGTGGTGTCTTTAAAAATTTCAATCGGAGAATAAAAGGAGAGTACAAGCAGCATGGATAACTCTATAATTGTGTGTCAGGCTACGATCAGGGATTTGGATTTAGTAGCGGAATTATTTAATGAATACAGGGTGTTTTATGGGCAGGTTTCAGACTTGCAAGGCGCCCGGGACTTTCTGTTTGAGCGGTTCGAGCACCAGGAGTCCGTGATACTCTATGCGAAGGAAGCAGCTTCGGGTAGACCGGCTGGTTTTACACAGCTGTATCCGCTCTTCTCATCCATTTCCATGCAGCGGCTGCTGCTGCTCAATGATCTGTATGTCGCCCCGCAGTACCGTCGTAACGGGGTAGGGCAGTTGTTGATGGACGAAGCCAAGCAGTATGCCAAGCTGGTGCGTGCCAAAGGCATTCAGTTATCCACCGGTGTGGAGAATCAAACAGCCCAGTCGCTGTACGAACGAAATGGTTATGTCCGAGATTTAGTGTATTATCATTACTTTCTTGCTATATGATGATACTTAAGCGATATAAGACCCCTTTAATCTTTTTTTGGACTCCTTACATATATAGGGATTTCTCTATAAAAATTATAGTAAACCGAGGATAACATGTTTAGAGAAAAAGTAACTTCAGAGAGATTAATTCTGCGCGTGGTGGATGAGAGCTATGCCCCTCGTATTCTTGAATTTGTAATCCGCAACAAGGAGCATTTGGCTGAGTGGGAACCCGCAAGAGAGACGGAGTATTACACGCTGGCCTACCAGCGGCAGCTGATTATGGGCGACATGCGAAATATGGCCGGAGGTCAATTATATAAGCTGTGGATGTTCAAGTCGGATCAGCCGGATTCCCCGGTAATCGGCTCTATCTCGCTTAGTAATATCGCCCGGGGCGCGTTTCTATCCTGTCATATGGGATACCGGCTGGATGCGGCTGAGCTTAATCAGGGTTATATGACGGAAGCCGTGCGGTGTGTGGCTGATCTGGCCTTCCGGGAATTGGGCCTTCACCGGATTGAAGCTAATATCATGCCCCGTAATGAGGCGTCCTTAAGCGTCGTCCGCAAGTGCGGGTTCCAACCTGAAGGATTGGCCCGGAAGTATCTCTGCATCAACGGAAAATGGGAGGACCATATTCATATGGTCCTCCTGAATGAAGCAATGGAGTAATTACATAGCTAGGATGTTCCCTGTCCTTCAGAAGCATGGGATTTCTTCTGTGTGTGCCTGGAGAAGGGGCATGAGGGGGCGGAGCTGTGGTCATCTCTGAGGAAGTACTGCTTCCACTCATAATTGTCCATCTCACCATACAGTTTCAGATCCGGGTGGGAAGAGATCGTATCATAGGCTTCAAGTCTCTGCCGGATCAACGGCTTCATGGTTTCAGCCTGCTTCGGAACCTTATTGAACTCTACGAGTACCCATCGCGGGGTCAAAGCGAGCATGAAATAAGGAAAATATCTGCTCTGCCGGTTTACATGTGAGGGTGTTGCACAATAGACGAAATAGGATTCGCCATGAAGACAATATTCCCAGAAGTGGTGCGAAGGCTCTGTAGGAATATGTGCTGGCCAATCCAGGGTGTCTTCACCACTGGTCCGGCTTAACAGATCCCAGAACAGGGACTCGTAATGTTCTACGGAGGAATGGTGTCTCAGATCATCAGGAGTATGGAAGAACAAGATAAGTGAGGTATATTTACCGAACTGTCTCGAGTTATCTGTAAATTGCCTTACAAGTTCGGACACCGCTGCCGGGGCTTCGCTGCTGCGGGGATCTGGCACGAACCCGTATTTCAGGTGATTGTGGGCAAATCCGAGAGTCGCTGGGATGCAAGGGAACTTATCCTCCCGGTTTGTCATTTTGGCGGCGAACGCCTGATAGGCGGCAACCTTCCAGTCCTCCTTCGGGACATAGTGATCCTCCAGATTGGCTTTGTCATAAAGCATCATCTGCATCACTCCTTCTCCCCCAGCTTATTAGGCACAGCAGGTTTAGGTGACTGTCCATATAGGACTACAGCAATCATGTACATATTCTTATTTCACATAGCTGGTAAAGTATAGAACAAGAAGATGGATCCACAGGAGGAAGAGAGGTCTTGAATCATGACGATAATACTTATGACACTGATTTTTGTGGGAGCCGTGGTTGTTCCTTTAATTATAATTGAGGTCAACCGAAGAAGAGAGATCACCTCGGAGTTCAATCAGCAGTTTTTCGGTTACAGCTGTCTGACGCTGGGGATGCAGGTCGTCTTTCTGCTTTTGTTTCTGACCGATAAACTGCAAGGACTTGGCATGTGGGCGCATGCGATCTGGTGGTGGATTGTCCTCTCAGGCCTTTATGTGGCTGTGGTGGGGATTTGGAAGAAAACTAGGAATCGCAAGAACGTCGTTTTGTTTCTCTTAACGGGGGGAATCAGTGTGATTCTGGGCATCTTGTATTTGCTAGGGGTATTAATTACGAGCATGTAGGAAGGAGAGAGTCAAGAATCTGAAGTTCACTTGCTCTCCATCGCTCTTAATCTTTGAACCTGAACGGCCATTCATTGGTATGGTCATTAAAAATAGCCCTGCCGTTCCCTGAGTGGGGGCGTGCAGGGCTGCTCTATATCAGCCAGTTATTAAGATTGACGCTCCAGCCGGTCGGCATCAAATTGTTCAATTACATTCTCTGGGCCGGTCACGACCTCCTTGTCCCAGTTCAACATGCCGCCTTCGTAGTTATGAACCTTCGGGAAGCCTTGGCTTTGAAAGAAGCGTGCAACCTCGTAACTCCGTCCTCCGCTGCGGCAGACAAAGACATATTCGCGCTCCTTGTCAAAATCCTGCAGGTAAGCAGCGATTTCCCCCATTGGAATCAATGGAATACCAGGGATGTGCCCCGCGGTATATTCGTCAACCTCCCGTACATCAATGACTAGAGCCCGCCTTTCATCGTCATGCAGAATCTCGTACAGTTCCTCCCGGTCCACATGGGACACGCCGTAAATCATCTTGCTCACTATATTCTCCACCCTTCTGCTGAAAGTGTACCTGAGCGATATCAGGTTGAATTATCGGTTTATCATCGTTCATATTGGATCAAAAGATGTCCATGCTCAGATAACGCTCACCTGTATCCGGTGCTATACATAAAATACGTTTGCCCCGGCCGAGCTTTCGGGCCAGCTGGACAGCAGTCCATACGGTGGCTCCGGCTGAGGGTCCGACTAGAATTCCCTCCTGGCTTGCCAGCTTACGTGTGGTCTCCAGAGCGTCCTCGTCCGCAACCTGCACAATCTCGTCGTAAACATCAGTATTCAGAATGGAAGGGACGAACCCGGGGCTTGTACCTACCAGCTTATGCGGGCCTGGCTCTCCGCCGGATAGAACGGGTGATCCCTTGGGCTCAACCACATAAATCTGGATTCTGGGGAGCTTCTCCCGGAGCACTTCCCCTGTTCCTGTTATGGTGCCGCCTGTACCGGATGAGGCTACAAACACATCCAGCCGGCCTTCCATCTGCTCAAGTATCTCCATAGCGGTTGTTCCACGGTGGGCATCCGGATTGGCCGGATTCTCGAACTGCTGGGGGATGAAGCTGTCCTGGATTTCCGCCTTCAGCTCAAGCGCTTTCTCGATAGCTCCTGGCATCCGCTTCGCAGCGGGGGTAAGAACTACTTCAGCTCCGTAAGCCTTGAGAATATTGATGCGCTCTTTCGTCATATTATCCGGCATGACCAGGATGGCACGGTAGCCCTTGGCCGCAGCATTCATTGCAAGGCCGATCCCGGTGTTGCCGCTGGTCGGTTCAATGATCGTGGAACCCGGCTTCAGATGTCCTTCTTGTTCAGCGCGGAGAATCATATGATAAGCCGCTCTGTCCTTCACACTGCGGCTGGGATTGAAATATTCGAGTTTGACATAAACCTCGGCATCCTCTGGCCCAACAAGTCGGCCAAGCTTTACAGCCGGCGTATCACCGATCAGTTCCGTGATGCTGTTCACTATTTTCCCGGACATCGTAAGCCCGCCTTTCTTGGATAGTATGGTTTATCTTAGACGATGAATTGGTCCGTGGGCAAGATACATGAATTAAACCCTGCTAAACACACATATAGGACAAAAGTCGTGGTTGTCAAGATGTGGACAAGGTTATCCACAGTTTACCTGAATAATGTGTATAAAATGTTGAAACCCTTACCCAGATTCACTTTACATGAATCATGAAAAAGGGGACAAGATTTTCACAATTCAATGTGCAAACTGTGGATAATGTGGATAATCCAGTGGATAATCACAGGCTAAGTGAGTAAGGACGGGTGAAAAACTAGCAAAACAGGCCGTTTGGATAAGGACATATTTCTTAATTGTGTGGATAAGGCTGTGTATAAGTTAACCCGATTGTAAGCCTGATATAAAAAATATATTTAATGACGCTGTCATTAAGCCTCAGCAAGAAGTTGCTCCCATTCGGTATAGGCCGCGGCCAGCTGGTTCTTGAGGCCATCAATCTTCGCCTGCCGTTCCTGCACGGCCATATAGTCCTGATAAACCTCAGGAAGAGCGAGCTCGGCCTCAAGTTCCGAGATACTGTCCTCATGATTGGCAATCAACTGTTCAAGTTGATCGATACGGCGCTGCCGATTGCGTTCCTCACGTTTAGCCTGTTTATCCGCCTCAAAGGACTGGGCACCGCTCTTCGGCTCAGCTGCGGCCTCCTCAGTCTGCTTCTTGGCGGGGGAGGAATTGGCCGCCGCCTTCTCAAGAGCAAGCTCTTCAAGCTCCTGTTTTTTCTCAAGGTAATCGTCGTAGTTGCCAAGATACATCTCTGCTCCGTGCGGGTGCAGTTCCACGATGCGCTCAGCCATTTTGTTCAGGAAGTACCGGTCATGGGAAATAAACAGCAGTGTGCCATCATACTCGATCAGAGCTGCTTCAAGCACCTCTTTGCTATACAAGTCGAGGTGGTTTGTCGGCTCATCCAGGATCAGCACATTAGCTTTGAGCAGCATCAGCTTGGCCAGAGCAACCCTGGCCTTCTCGCCGCCGCTTAAGGCGGAGACCCGCTTGAGCACATCTTCACCACTGAATAGGAAATTGCCGAGCACACTGCGGATTCGCGCCTCTTCAATATGAGGGAACGCACTCCACAGCTCTTCAAGCACCGTATTGCTTGGATTCAGATGGGTCTGCTCCTGGTCATAGTACCCAAGCTTGACCTTGGTTCCCCAGTTGATTCTTCCGGAGGTTGCCTTCAGGTCGCCGGTCAGCATTTTCAGCAGGGTGGACTTGCCGATTCCGTTAGGACCGATCAAGGCAACCGTCTCTCCCCGGCGCAGATCAAAGCTGACATTCTGGAAGAGCGGAGCATCCTTATCGAACGCATAAGCTAATTGTTCAACCTGCAGTACTTCCTTGCCAGACATGATCTCCGCTTCGAAGGAGAAGTTGGCCTTCTTCAGATCCCCCTGCGGCCGGTCCAGTACTTCCATTCGGTCCAGCGCTTTGCGGCGGCTCTGTGCCCGCTTGGTGGTCGATGCGCGGACAATGTTCTTCTGAATGAAGTCCTCCAGCCTTGCGATCTCGTCCTGCTGCTTCTCGTATTGCTTGAGCTGGCTCTCATATTCCGCAGCCTTCAGTTCAATGAACCGGCTGTAGTTCCCGGTGTAGCGTTTGGATTGGTGACGTTCGATCTCCACAATGGCAGTGACCAGCCGGTCCAGAAAGTACCGGTCATGGGAGACGATCAGAAGGGCGCCTGAATAGCTTCTTAGGTAATCCTCCAGCCAGGTCAGCGTCTGGATGTCCAAATGGTTCGTCGGCTCATCCAGCATCAGCAGATCGGGAGCCTGAAGCAGAATGCGGGCGAGAGCCAGACGAGTCTTCTGTCCGCCGCTCAGTGTGGATATCCGGGTCTCCGGAGGAAAAGTGCCAAATCCCATGCCGTGAAGCACACTGCGGATTCGCGTCTCCATCTCATAGCCGCCGTGGTCCTTGAACCAGTCGGACTTACGCGCGTAACGCTCAAGCAGGTCTTCAAACGCCTTCTCATTCGCCGCGGTTTCCGGACTCGCGATCTCCAGCTCCATCTGGCGCAGTTCCGCCTCAGTCTCAATCAGAGGTGAGAACACATTCAGCATCTCTTCCCAGATGGTCCGGTCTGAATGAAGTCCGCTATTCTGGGCAAGATATCCGATTGTTGTCTCTTTAGCTTTGAAAATTTGTCCACTGTCATAAGACATTTCTCCGGCTAGGATTTGAAGCAGGGTGGATTTGCCGGCCCCGTTTACACCGACCAGACCAATCCGGTCACGCTCCAGCACCTGCAGCCCGATGCCTTCTAATATATGTGTCGTTCCATATGATTTTCTGATATCTGTAGCTTGAAGCAGCATAACTTGTATATCCTCCATAGTCTAATAGCAGCCTTGCGTGCTGCCCAGGGGTTCTTATTTCTAGTTTACATGAAACCCTATGCAAATGCACCGGATACTCCCGGATCTTCGGGGACGATGGCGCTTTGTTCAAGTTTTCATTTTGGCGGAACAGTGATAAACTAAAGGGAGATATTTGGCGCATGAATGAAATTTTCCTTGCGGACCGGCGTCAACCTAAGCATTTCGAAAGACAGGTGCTACGAACTTGGATATACCTGAATTAAAAAGAGAGCTTCGTGAGCGCATGCTTCGCATCCGTGAGGCTGTTCCCGAAATCTCCAGAACTAAGCAGGCTGAGTCAGCAAGCCTCCTGGCCGAGGAGCAGCTGCTATCCCGGCTTCGGGCGGACAAGCCAGGCGGGAGACTTGTGGTGTTCAGCTATCTGTCTTTTCGGGACGAGCCCTCTACCCTGCCTTTGATTCGAAGCTGCTGGCACCATGGAGACCGTGTTCTTATTCCACGTATAACGGGGAAGTCTTCAATGAGTCTGCATGAGATTAAGAGCGAACGCGATTATTCACCAGGTTCTTGGGGGATTCCTGAGCCTGAAGATCACCTTCCGGTTTGGCCGGTTGAACAGTACCAGGAGATTGATCTGGTTCTCGTTCCGGGACTTGCTTATGATCGGAAAGGCGGAAGAATCGGCTTTGGGGCCGGTTATTACGACCGGTTTATGGAACAGCTTACGCGGCAATTGCAGGGGGTACGTAAGCCAGTGCTGGCGGCACTCGCCTTGCAGGAGCAGCTGGTTCCCGAGGTTCCGATGGAGATGCATGATTTTAAGTTGGACCTGCTCTTTACAGCTGACGGTGTGATACGGATTGCGCAAGCGGTTTGAAGCATAAATGAAGATAAAAGGTTGGGAGAATATTGACGGATTCTGCATCAGATCAGGCAAAAATGACCCACTTCAATGAACAGGGCCGGGCAAGAATGGTCGATATCTCGGAGAAAGCGGTCACGGCCCGGACAGCGGTGGCGGTTACGAAGGTCACGATGCTGCCTTCGACTTTGCTAGCCATCAAGGAGGGCAAGGTAGGCAAGGGTGATGTCCTCGCTGTAGCCCAGGTTGCTGGAATTCAGGCGGCTAAGCGGACTTCAGACTGGATTCCGATGTGCCACCCGCTGCCATTGACAGGTGTGAATCTTATGTTCTCTGATAACGGACATGATGAGTTATATATAGAGGCTTCAGTGAAGACCGAAGGCAAGACCGGGGTCGAGATGGAGGCGCTCACTTGCGTGTCGGCAGCTGCTCTGACGGTATATGATATGTGCAAGGCGCTGCAGAAAGATATGATTATTGGCCCGACTCTTTTAAAGTCCAAGACTGGCGGGAAGAGCGGCGATTATAACCTCGGGGTATAGACAGATAAATGTTCCAATTCGGATAAGGAGGGTGACTTCATGGTATGGAAAACAGCGATCTTGACGGCTAGCGACAAGGGAGCCAGAGGCGAACGTGAAGATACGAGCGCCCAGGTTATCCGGGAACTGGTCGAGGAAGAACTGGGCGGAGAAATTGTGGAATACCGCATCGTTCCTGACGAACAGGATGAAATTATTGCCGCTCTCATTGAGATGACGGACTATTTCCAGGCGAACCTGGTGCTGACCACCGGCGGCACCGAGCTGGCAGCCAGAGACGTGACGCCTGAAGCAACACGGCGCATTATTGAGCGGGAGGTGCCGGGCATGGCGGAAGCCATGCGGGCGAGAGCGATGCAGAAGAACCCTGCGGCAATGCTGTTCCGCGGCGTTGTAGGCATTCGGGGCCGAACCTTGATTGTGAACCTGCCGGGTACGCCCAAAGGGGTTCATGAGAATCTGGCAGCTATTATGGGCCAGCTGCCGGATGCGCTGCTGATGGTGACAGGCCAGTTCCGGTTATAGCGGATGCTTGCTTAGACCTGTCACATAGTTTTTACTTATGATATGATGTGGACATAAGGACAGAACGGAGGAACTAGTCTGATGTCAGCTATTATTATAATCATTATTGCAGCCCTGCTGCTGTTCGGGCCGAACAAGCTGCCGGATCTGGGACGGGCGGTGGGCCGTACCTTCCGTGAATTTAAAGAGGCAACACGGGATATCGTGAGTGATGATGACGAGCCGCAGGTGAAGAAGGTTGAGGCTGCGCCCGTGAAGCCTGTGGAGCAAGCTCAGACACAGCCTGCAGAGCGCAGACTTCCGGAATAATAGACTCCTTCCCGAAGGAAGGAGTTTTTTTCAAGACTTCTTTATGATATAAAATGAACTTTAGAATTAACTTGATCTCAGGAGAGAGGCCGAGTGATTCTGAAGAAGCGGTGCGTCCTAGAGGTGTGTAACCTTCATAAGTTCATTTTATTAGTACCTTCTTAAGGCTCGTATATTTGAGCAGGAGCTAGTAGGAGTTAGACCGCGGGAATGGCTGCTTCCTATAAAAGGGGAGGAACCTAAAGACCTCGTGAACCGGCACCGGGAGGTGCTTTTATTTTGTCTGGTTATGCTGAAGATAGACAGGAGGGCGGCGTTAAATGCCTGAGGAACAGGAAGGAATGTCGGTAGTTGATCATTTGGCGGAGCTTCGCAAGCGCTTGTTCGTCACGCTGCTGCTGTTTGCTGTGGTGCTTGTCGGCGGTTTTTTTGTGGCGCACCCGGTATATGATTATTTGACCGTACAAGGACCTAAGGGATTGGAACTGAAGCTGAACGCCTTCTCTTTCTGGGACGGGGTCAATGTGTACATGAAGCTGGCCTTGATTGTTGCCCTTGCGGTGACACTGCCGTTTACCATATATCAGATTTGGGCGTTTGTGAGCCCTGGACTTAAGCCGAAGGAGCGCCGGGCCACACTGAAATATATCCCTTTTGTGTTTATTTGCTTTTTGGCTGGTGTCGCGTTTGGTTATTTCGTGGTGTTCCCGCTGGCGATGTCCTTCACCACCAGTCTAAATAAGCAGCTCGGATTGGTTGAGACCTACGGGATCGCGGATTATTTCAAGTTCATGATGAATATTATCCTGCCGATCTCGCTGCTGTTTGAGCTGCCGATCGTAGTGCTGTTTCTGACGCAGATACGGCTGCTTAATCCCAAACGTCTGAAGAAGATGCGCCGGGTTGCGTATTTCGCGCTGGTCGTCGTTTCGGTTATGATTACGCCGCCGGACTTCTTCTCAGCGTTCCTGGTGCTGGTTCCGATGATTCTGCTGTATGAGTTCAGCGTTATGCTGTCGGGCAGGCTGTATCGCAAACAGCAGGCTGCCGAGGCGCTGCGGAAAGCTGAATATGATCTTTAATTATGCAAGCCCCTGGCTCGTAGCTTCCAAAGCTTATGAGCCAAGGGGCTTTTTTGCGAATTCCTCTATATAAAAGGAATATTTAAGCTGTGGAAGGGATAGGATGAAAGAGGCGTGTCCAAGAAAAAAATGGTCGCAGGGACTTGAAATCTTACGCGAGTTTGAGTATTATAAAGTTGGCTGTTAGCACTACACGAAGTTGAGTGCTAACAAAACAAACATAGAGTATTCAGCAAAACCAACATAACTAATTTAAGGAGGCTATTTTTCATGATCAGACCTTTGGGTGAACGCGTATTGGTAGAACCGATTGAACAAAACGAAACAACCTCTTTCGGGATTGTGCTCCCGGACACTGCCAAGGAGAAGCCGCAGGAAGGCAAAGTTATTGCTGTAGGCAGCGGTTCTGTGAAAGATGGTGTCCATGTAGCTCTTGAAGTGAAAGTGGGCGATGTGGTTCTGTTCTCCAAATATGCAGGAACAGAGCTTAAGTATGAAGGCAAAGAATATTTGATTATGAAAGAAAGCGACATTCACGCAGTTATCGGCTAAGTCAGCCAAATCCTGAACTTGAATATACGCAGTCCAGATTTGCACGATGAATACGGTATGAACCGTATTACCAATATATCAGGGAGGTTTTTGAACAATGGCAAAAGACATTAAATTCAGTGAAGACGCTCGCCGCGCTATGCTTCGCGGGGTTGACGCTTTGGCAAATGCGGTAAAAGTAACCCTCGGTCCAAAAGGACGCAACGTGGTGCTGGAGAAGAAATTCGGAAGCCCGCTCATCACGAATGACGGTGTGACGATCGCCAAGGAAATCGAACTTGAAGATGCGTTCGAGAACATGGGTGCACAGCTCGTTAAAGAAGTAGCTACCAAGACTAACGATGTAGCCGGTGATGGTACAACTACAGCTACCGTTCTTGCTCAAGCCTTGATCCGTGAAGGTCTGAAGAACGTAACTGCAGGTGCAAGCCCAATCGGCCTGCGCAAAGGGATCGACAAAGCGGTTCGCGCGGCTGTAGAAGAGCTGCAAAAGATCTCCAAAACGATTGAAGGCAAGCAGTCTATCGCTCAAGTAGCTGCAATCTCTGCGGCTGACGAAGAAGTGGGCGAACTGATCGCTGAAGCTATGGAGAAAGTTGGCAAAGACGGTGTTATCACTGTTGAAGAATCCCGTGGATTCGCGACTGAGCTTGAAGTGGTTGAAGGTATGCAGTTCGACCGCGGATACATCTCCCCTTATATGATCACCGACACTGACAAAATGGAAGCTGTACTGGATAATCCGTACATCCTCATTACAGATAAGAAGATCAGCAGCACTCAAGAAATTCTGCCAGTGCTTGAGAAGATCGTTCAACAAGCCCGTCCGCTTGTGATCATCGCTGAAGATATCGAAGGCGAAGCTCAAGCTATGCTGATCGTGAACAAACTTCGCGGCACATTCAACGCGGTAGCGGTTAAGGCTCCTGGCTTCGGCGACCGTCGTGAAGCTATGCTGCAAGACATCGCTGCTCTGACTGGTGGTCAAGTGATCACTGAGAAGCTTGGTCTTGATCTGAAGAGCACAAGCATCGAGCAGCTCGGTAACGCCCGTCAAGTGCGCGTAACCAAAGAAGCTACAACGATCGTGGACGGAAGCGGAGACAAGAACGATATCGCAGCTCGCGTAAGCCAAATCCGTGCTCAACTCGAAGAAACCACTTCCGAGTTCGACAAAGAGAAACTGCAAGAGCGCCTGGCTAAACTGGCTGGCGGCGTAGCGGTAATCAAAGTCGGTGCAGCTACTGAAACTGAGCTGAAAGAACGCAAGCTTCGCATCGAGGATGCCCTGAACGCAACCCGCGCTGCGGTTGAAGAAGGTATCGTATCCGGTGGGGGTACAGCGCTTGTGAACGTTTATAACGCGGTTTCCGCTGTTAACGTAACTGGCGACGAGAAGACAGGTGTGAACATCGTGCTTCGCGCTCTGGAAGAGCCAATTCGCACCATCGCAGCTAATGCTGGTGAAGAAGGCTCCGTAATCGTTGAGCGCCTGAAGAAAGAGCAAATCGGCGTAGGTTACAATGCAGCTACTGGCGAATGGGTGAACATGATCGAAGCAGGTATCGTTGACCCTGCCAAGGTTACCCGCTCCGCACTGCAGCACGCTGCATCTGTTGCAGGCCTGTTCCTGACAACTGAAGCCGTGATCGCTGATAAGCCAGAACCAGAAAAACCAGCTATGCCTGACATGGGCGGCATGGGCGGCATGATGTAATAAAGGGTTTAAAAACCCTTGTACAACAGGAGCTGTTGGGTAAGTTACATGGGGTTTGATCAATTTATGACCACATAAGAAACAAATCATAAGCCTCTCAGGAGTTGTGAAAACTTTTGAGAGGCTTTTTTTTCTTGGTTTTGGTGACGTTTAGATAACAACTCTCGGGCTATTTGTTGATAAGAAGTTCAACTTCAATTCGAAAGAATTGCGCAAATGATTATGATATGAGCTGTCGCAAATTTTTTCTCTTGCCGCTGGAGTGGGTCCCTCATCCTGGAGTATTATTTTGCCTGATTCTTTCAAAGGTCTCTATGTAGCGGACTGGGCATTGATGATGGTCGGCAGGACAATCTCTGTTATCCCAGTACTCCTTGTTTATATTGTTGCTCAAAAGCAGCCAAGAACTCTTTTGAAAAGGGGCTTGGCTTCTTGTATATTGAGCGGCTTTTAAAGCCCTGCATATATGAGGAAAAATTACACTTAAAGTTTCATTACTTCGTGATAGCCTACAGCAGGATGTGTGGGCTATTTTACCTGTATCGTTCTCAATTGATCTCTAAATTGGGTTGGCGACTGCCCGGTACTGCTCTTGAACTGTCTTGAGAAATATAACGGGTCTTGAAAGCCGCAGGAAGCTGCCACCTGCTCCACAGTTAGACTAGTATGAAGCAACTCCTTAGCCCTTTCTATACGGATACGCTGGACATACTGCATAGGGGAAAGGCTGGTAATCTGTCTAAATATCTTCGTAAAATGTGTTCGGTGATACCCAAGAGAAGCGGCCAGTTGTCCAATGGATACAGGCAGCATATATTGAGTACGGAACCATTTGACGGCTTGTTCGACTACGCGTTCTGATTCTGTCAATATTCGTGCTGAGGCAGGAATTTTATCCGTGTTCTGGCGAGCGAATTCGGCTAGAAGGAGACGGAGCCAGCCGCCAGCTTCCAGACCCGTTAAAATTTCTCCCGACCGCTTTCCCAGACTTTGCTCAGCTTGTTCGTATATGTAGGCTAAATTTACAGCATCGGCACCTCCTATCACGGGGTTGGACGGCGTAATTCCGATCGTGGCAAGCAGTTCCAGCGCATTTTGTCCTTGTATAGCGATCCAGCGGTATGACCAAGGTTCATTCTCATCGGATTGATAACTGAATAATCCCCCTGGAAAAATAACGAATGTATCTCCCTGACCGATGCGGTATGTATGCCCTTCCCATTCAAATGTCCCCTCACCCTGGTCCACGCTATGAATCAGAATATAATCATGGACAGCAGGCCCAATCTGATGAAGTGGATAAGGTCTAGCAGCACCAACAAACATTACATTCAGCTCATTCTTATAAGGATAGGGGTTAATCTCTACCCTGTACTCATAATGTTCCGGAGTCTCCATGAGTTGTTCAGCCCCTGTCATCAAATTAGTAGGCTACTTGTCTCCAATTGAGCCATTCCTTATGTCAAATACCCATATGTTGATGGTAATATTCCGGTATCTATCGTTATTTGTATTCTATAGTAAAATACATGGAAAGCGTTATCAATAAATAAGATAATTGATTCATGGGCGATGAAATCACGTTATATCAGCACTCGAAACGGCCTGAGTTCGTACAATCATCAAGGAGGATGAAGAAATGTTTAAAAAGTGGTTCGACATGGTTATGACTCTATCCATGCTCATCGTTCTTTTTGAGTGCCTGCAGCGCTAGCAACAGCTCTAAAAAGAGCCGCCAAACCAGCTAAGTTTCTTCGAATGTCATGGGCACATTTTTGAAATATGGAGGGTGAAAGATCTGGTTAGCCGCCTCTTTCAAACGACAAATGTCCATATGTTGATGGCAATGTTCCATGCCCAACGGATCATTAGTGTTTTATAGTTAAGTACATAGAAAGCGTTATCAAGACATGTTGACGTTGTTTAGGAGGCTGAAGCAATATGGATAAAATCGTATTTTTAGGCGCAGGAAGTACAGTTTTTGCAAAAAATGTTCTCGGAGATTGCATGCTCACTCCGGCTCTGCAAGATTTCGAAATTGCTCTGTTCGATATTAATCCTGAGCGGCTCCGGGATTCGGAGACGATGCTGAACAACATTCGTACAACGTCAGGAAGCCGCTGCCGCATTAAGGCATATTCCGACCGGAAGGAAGCGCTGCGCGGGGCCAAGTATATCATTAACGCGATTCAGGTAGGCGGATATGATCCCTGCACAATCACGGATTTTGAAATTCCGAAGAAATATGGACTTCGTCAGACGATTGCCGATACTGTGGGGATAGGGGGGATCTTTCGTAATCTGCGGACGATCCCGGTGCTTGAGCAGTTTGCGGTGGATATCCGCGAGGCATGTCCGGATGCCCTCTTCCTGAATTATACGAATCCCATGGCCGTACTGACCAATTACATGAGTCGTTACGAAGGAGTGAACTCCGTCGGGTTATGCCACAGTGTTCAGGTATGTGTACCACGTCTATTTGAGACTTTAGGTATGGACACGACAGGAGTCAAGACACGTATTGCGGGGATTAATCATATGGCCTGGCTGCTCGAGGCATCCCGGGACGGTGTGGACCTGTATCCGGAAATTAAGCGCAGAGCACTGGAGAAGCAGAGGGAAGGCAAGCATAATGACATGGTAAGATTCGAACTTATGCTGAAATTCGGTTATTATGTCACGGAATCCTCCGAACATAATGCGGAATATCACCCTTATTTTATCAAGAAGAATTATCCGGAACTTATCGATAAATTCAATATTCCACTCGATGAATACCCGCGCCGTTGTGTCGAGCAGATTAAGGGCTGGACCCGGATGAGGGATGAGCTGGTTGGGAATGTGAATCTGGAGCACGAGCGGACTCACGAATATGCTTCATATATCTTGGAGGCCATCGAGACGAATATACCTTTCAAGATTGGCGGGAATGTTCTGAACAACGGTTTGATTACGAATCTGCCACAAGAGGCCTGTGTAGAAGTACCTTGTCTTGTGGACAGAAGCGGAATATCACCAACGTATATAGGTGACCTTCCCCCTCAGCTGGCGGCGCTGAATCGTACCAATATCAACACTCAGCTTCTGACTATTGAAGCGGCCGTGACCAAACGCCGGGAACACATTTATCATGCTGCGATGCTCGATCCACATACAGCAGCAGAATTGTCCATCGATGATATCGTAGCTCTGTGTGATGATTTGATTGAAGCCCACGGCGACTGGCTGCCGGCTTTTTACTAAGCTAACTGCCATACAGCATTGATATGGACGAATGCCAGCTGTATAGCGAAGCTGTGGTCCTTCTCCGAATTATCTTGTATCAGAACTGGAATGGCACCCAGTTGGCGCCAAAAGGGTACATTTCCCGGGCGGATGTTGCAGCAATCATTGAGCGGCTGTTACAAAAATCAGATTTGATTAACTAGAAAAAAATAAAGTAGAAAGGAGGGTGTTCTAAAAGTCATTAACTGACTGAGGGGCGCCCTCTCATTTTTTTGTACAACAAAAAGAAACCGCTCTTTGGTAAAATGGAGGTACCACCCCTCTTTTAATGTTAAATCAACATAAAAATCACACAGAAGCGAATCAGAAATATTGAATAATCTGCTACTCGCTATTTTCCGAATAAGGCTCTACATGAACATGAACATTCATAATGTTATGTTTTTTGGTCATACTCCGTTCAATTTCATCGCTAATCTGATGCCCTTCTACAAGTGACAAGTTCTCGTCAACTAGTACTACAAGATCTACAATGACTTTACTGCCGTAAAACCGCGCTTTAATATCCTTGACTGATTTTACACCTTTTGTTTTTTCAATAATCTCGGTTAAATTCAGCAGTTTAGAACGGTCAAATCCGTCGGTTAAAGAATGAGTGGCCTCTTTAAATATTCCCCAAGCTGTTTTACAGATAATTAATCCAACTATAATAGCACCAACGGGATCAAGCCAAGGCAGCCCGAATTGAGTTCCAAAAATGCCAATTGCAGCTCCTATGCTGACAAGAGCATCAGACCGATTATCCGCTGCGGCTGACATCAGAGCCAGGCTGTTCACCTTTTTTGCCAGTTTGCGGTTATATAAATACACAAAGGCCATACAAGCGGCACTGAACAAAGCCACCCAAGCAGTTACAATATCAGGGGAGGACTCTTTTCCATGCCACAAGGATTGAATGGTTTGAATCAATACTTGTATACCTACTGCAGCCATGATAAATGAAGCGATTAGGGAGGCTACCGTTTCGGCCCGAAAATGCCCATAGGGATGATCCTCATCCGGCGGCTTTTGGGATATCCGAAGACCAACTAGTACGGCAATAGATGCAACAATGTCTGTCATGTTATTTATACCATCAGCCAAAAGTGCCTCTGAACTATATAAATAACCAAAAGTGACCTTTATCCCTGATAGAGCAATGTAAGCGAAAATACTTAACCATGCCCCTTTTTCCCCTTCTTTCATTTCAGAAATGTCAGTCATCTGCTTCTCCTTTGCTGCTAAGTTGTAAGTTATGATAGCAAATGGAAATCGTGTGGGTCTAGAGAAACAGATTTGCATATGCGGCAGAAAGTTAATCCGGGTAAACAAATGCCAACATTTTGATGTTGATAAGCGAACAAACGATCGTATATAATACAAACAAATGTTCTTATTGGAGTGATCGGTTATGGAGCAGCTTGTGCGTAAATATGTTGGTGAACAAGTGGAAATAATATATATCGACAGAGCCGGATCTATTACGCAGCGCCACATTGAGGTGCATGGGATTCGATGCGGGCTTGTTCGGGCAAAATGTTTAAGGAGCGGGCAGCCGCGTGCCTTTCGAGTGGATCGTATTCTGGCTGTACAGCCTGTCCTCGGAAAGAAATCCGTAAGTGGTTTCAGCAAGTAAGCAGTTGGTTTAATTAGCAAGTAACCACCTTCTATTTGCAAGGTATAAGATGTGGTGGTTCTGTACCCGGGGAATTATATTACCTAAATTTTAGTATAAATATTTAGTATCTATAAAAGGTGTGGTAAAATGACTGTAAAAGAAAAGTCAACACTTATAGCAAGCTATACAGGCAAGCTTCTCAGGAACCGCTTCGGCAAGGGTCCTGAGTCTGTCAATGTATCTGTGGATTCCCATGGTATTGCCATACATATCCGAAACTTTATCAGTCCGGTTGAACAATTTCTGCTGGATAAGCAAGAAGAGCAGGCGCTGCGATATACCCGGGAGCTCCTGATGAAGTCTCTGCTGCCCGAATTGTCCGCTTATTTGAAGAACGAGCTGACACTTGAGGTTCAGGAGATGTACTATGATTGGGGATTGCATAATGCGACAGGCATGATTGTGGGCTTGTTCGAACGGCACACGGAAAAGTCGGAATCCTACCCAGGACAGAAGAGCGTGCATGATCATGTGATCCAGGTCAGCGGCAAGGTACAGAAAGAGCCTGTCCATATTGATTCTTGGTGGATGGGGCCAAAGACGTTGATTGTCGTCAGAGAAGGCATCCTGATTCTGATAGAGAAAGAATTCATTGATATGGGATATGAACATATTTTAAAGTCAACCAAGCGCAAGCTGGAGAAGCGGTATTTGGAGCAGAATATAGGTTTTGAGCAGGCTCTAGGTAAGAAAATTTCTGACTTCTATGTAGATTGGGACTTTTCGAATGACCGGAGTGTGATTCTGTATACATTTAAATAACATACATAGGTTGTAATGGGTCAGACATGAGAATGAGCTGAACATAAGCCAAAGAAGGAGTACTCAACTCCTTTTTTGGCTTTTTTACATTTTGAGGTAAAGCTGTTCTTCCTAAAAGTATATTCCATGGTAACAGCCAAGGTAGATGCTTATCTAATAAGGAGTGAGGTCATGGAATCATCGAGCTATACGATTCTATATATTGAAGATAACGAGCTTAACATGGCTCTAATGCACCATATATTCAAAAAGATTCCGCAAGTTGATCTCATCGGCGTGCCAAATGCCGAAGAAGGAATTGAACTTGCTGTTAGTAAACAGCCGGATATGATTCTGATGGATATTCAGCTGCCCGGTATGGACGGATACCAAGCTCTAAAGCTCCTCAGGGAACGCCAAGAGACCAGGGATATTCCCGTCCTGGCCGTAAGCTCCTATGCCCAGAAAGGGGATGTGGAGAAGGGCAAGCAGGCTGGATTTGCGCATTATATTACGAAGCCAATACAAGTGAAAGCATTTAAGGAATTAATAGAGCAGTCGCTGGCGTTAAAAAAATTATTCTAACTATATAAGTGAATTTGAGAATTGACCCACAGGCAAGAGTGTGAAATGATTCTGGAGAAGCGAAGCGTTCGCCTTTGTGAACGGATTTCCACCTTATAAATATAATTTAAGAAATCTGAGAGCAACAGCGATCGTAAGAACATTTCACGCGGCTGCACTACTGGGAGTAAATCAGCAGTTCAATTTATATAAGTACACCAGAAAGCCCCCAATCCCTTGCTGGGAATTGGGGGCTTATCGCGTTTACTTCTATTTATTCAGGTCTTCGATGGATTTAAGATCTACATAAGCAGGAACAACAAGCCCGGTGCGTACATGGGTCATGTTGGGACCGAGATCAATCAGATCCCCTTTATACTTGTTCCAGTAGTCTGCATGGGTCAGCGGAAGCCAGGCCGAAGCGGTGGCATCTACATCCCCACTGGCAACCCCGGTCCACATCGGGCCTGCTTCCACCTGAAGGGCATTGACCTTGTAGCCAAGGTCCTCCTCAAGGATGTATTTAAGCAGGTTGGTGCTTGCAATTTCAGAATCCCAAGCCACATAGCTGAGGGTGAGCTTATGCCCATTCACCTTGTTAAGCCCCTGGGTCCATTCCTGTACCCGGTCTGAATGCTTAACGGCCCAGTTCTTGGCAGCTGATTCCGGGCTTTCGCCTTCTTGGATGGCTGCCATAATCTCACCCATCTCGTCCGCGGTCCAACTGAACCGGTCGAGGAAAGTATAAGCGGTTGGCTCATCCTGCTTGAGCCCCTTGCGGGCAAGCGTATGAATTTCTTCCGCTTCACCGTAAGTTTTCTTCGGATCATCCAAGTATTTCAAATCGTATTTCGTGAACATCCAGTGAGGAGTCCAGCCGGTTACGATAATCGGCTCCTTATTCTTGATTGCCTTATCCAGCATAGCCGTCATGGCAGTACTGGAGCCTTCAATCAGCTTCCAATCCTTAAGATTGTAATCCTGGATCGCTTTGGCGGTAGATTTCATAATGCCTGAACCAGGATCTATCCCAATGATCTGGTTGTGGAACTGGCTGGCAACCTGTCCGCCTTGATTGGCGTCCGCCGATGTCCCGGAAGGAAGCAGCAGGTATTGAGCAATGCCTCCAACAATAATGACCAGAGCAAGTGATACGGCATAAGCGAGGCGGCGGCGCGGCTGCCTTTGAGCTGCCGCTTTGCGGCGCCCTGTCTTGAACAGATTCTGTGAGAAGCGGTCCAGCACAATGGCCAGCACGACTACAGCAAGGCCGGCCTCAAATCCTTGGCCAATCTTAAGCTGAGCTACCGCCCGGTAGACTTCCGCCCCGATGCCTTGGGCACCAATCATGGAAGCAATGACAACCATGGACAGACTGAGCATAATGGTCTGGTTAATTCCAGCCATCATCGTTGGCATCGCCAGAGGCAGGTCCACCTTGAACAGTTTCTGCCATGTTGTGGAACCAAAGGCTTCGGCAGCTTCCGTCAGTTCTGCAGATACCTGTTTAATCCCCAGATAAGTCATTCTTATGGTTGGGGGAATCGCAAAGATAACCGAAGCAATAACACCGGGCACTACACCCAGACTGAAGAAAGTAACCGCCGGAAGCAGATAGACGAAGGCCGGCATGGTCTGCATGAAGTCCAGAATGGGTGAGAGAATACGGTGCGTGGTTCTGCTGTATGCACTCCATATGCCCAGGGGAATCCCAAGAATGATCGAGATCAGCCCAGAGGTGATCACAAGTCCCAGGGTATCCATGGTTTGGGTCCAGTATCCTAAGTTATCAATCAGCAGGAAGCCGATCACGGTAAACAGCGTAAGTGGAACCTTGCCGATGGCATAAGCAAGTATACCAAGGATAACGATGAATAGCAGAGGATGCGGCAGCAGGAATAGGCCTGAAAAGAATGCAACCACATGCTGAATCACAGTGGAGATGGCGTCAAACAGGGCTCCTAGATGATCCCCCATCCAGTTGACCAGAGCTTCGATCCAATCCGCAAGAGGAATTTTCGGCATCATCATTCCTCACCCCCCAAGCTTTTGGTATCCCCGGCGAGTGCTCCTAGTACGGCTCCCCGTACAATGACTCCGAGCAAGCGTCGGTTCTCATCAACGACGGCAAGCGGCACCTTCGAGGAACTGGTGACCTCGAACAAGTCGCCGAGCAGGGTATCCGGGCTGACTTCCGGTCCATCCTTGATCAGTATCTCAGATAGCCCGGTTCCGGATTTCATGGCAGAAGAGGCATCCTCCGCTGTAATAACACCGAGCAGCCGTTTAGCCCGGTCAATGACAAACAGGTTGGAGATCCCTCTCTCCCGCATAAGCTGTAATGCAACCCGCGGCCCTCTGTCTAGAGTTACGGTTTCAGGACGTATCATGACATGTGCAGCCGTTAGTACCTTGGACAGGTCCACGTCTTCAATAAACCGTTCAACGTAACGGTTAGCAGGCTGCGTGAGCATCTCCTCCGGAGTTCCCAGCTGCACAAGAGCCCCATCCTTCATAAGAGCGATACGGTCTCCGATGCGCAGCGCCTCATCCAGATCGTGTGTGATGAACACGATCGTTTTTTTCATTTTCTCCTGCAGCTCCAGAAGCTCATCCTGCATATCCCGGCGGATCAGAGGGTCCAGTGCGCTAAATGCCTCATCCATGAGCAAAATTTCGGGATCGTTCGCAAGCGCCCGGGCTAGACCCACCCGCTGCTGCATGCCTCCACTGAGCTCATCGGGCATCTTGGCCCCCCAACCCTTCAGGCCGACCAGTTCAAGCGCATGCTCCGCTTTAACCCGGCGCTGCTCTTTGTCAACCTGCTGGATCTCCATTCCGTATTCCACATTTTGTAGCACAGTCCGGTGTGGAAACAGCGCAAATTTCTGAAACACCATGCTGATCTGTTTACGCCGCACCTCGCGGAGCTGGGCTTTGTTCATTTTGCGCAGATCCTTGCCATGGATCAGAATTTCACCGGACGATGGCTCAATCAGACGATTCAACATCCGAACCAACGTGGATTTGCCGCTGCCGGACAGTCCCATAATGACAAAAATTTCGCCTTGGCGAATATCCAGGCTAACCCGGTTAACACCCACGGTTATTTGTTTCTCGCGGGCCAGTTGTTCTTTGGTATGCCCTTTCTCTAATAGCTGAATGCCTTGCTGGGCATTTGGGCCGAACAATTTGCTGACATTCCGCACCTCAAGAATTGTATTTTCCAAAAAAACTCACCCCTCTTGTTCTGTAGGTCTTAGTCTAACAATAATATGACATTCTAATCAACCCTTAAATCTGTACATACGGAACGTACAGGAAAAACTGTACAAAACAAATGTCGAAAATCCTCCATAATGCTCCCATATGCTCCTTTGCCTGTTTCTTTACATTTAGAGACGCTTTTTCTAAGATGGATACATAAGAGGACAAAGGTTAAATAGGAGGCTGCAAGCATGGGCTTGGACCAGCTTAGTGAACAAGAACAATCCGAGTTGATGAGAGTTCGTAAACGTGTAATTGAAGCGATAGGAAGAAATATGGACTTATACGGGGTTACCTTATCGACCGGTCATTTATACGGCCTGCTGTTTTTTGCGGACAAGCCAATGACACTCGATGAGATGGGCCATGAGATGAAGATGAGCAAGACCAGTATGAGCACGGGGGTGCGAACGCTGCTGGACCTGAAGATGGTGAACAAGGTCTGGGAGAAGGGTTCACGTAAAGACCTGTATGAGGTCGAATATGATTGGTATCAGACCTTTAATGACTTCTTTGCTATCAAATGGCGTAAAGCGGTCGAGACAAATTTAAACATTCTCAAGCGTTCCATTGACGAGTTGGGAAAATGGATTTCCCGGACAGAGGATGAGAATGTGAAGAAGATTCTCCTGGGGGACCAGCGCAAGATGAGGGAGGCCACCGAGTATTATATGTGGCTGGATCGCCTGATCGATACGCTGGAGAGTGGAGAGATTTATAACCTGGTTCCCAAACACGAGGGACATGAGAAAGCCTAGGCGGGTATACCGCTTAGGCTTTTTTATATAAAATGAACTTTAGAATATACCGATCTCAGCGGAGAGGCCGAGTGATTCTGAAGAAGTGGAGCGTCCGCCTTTGTCTCCGAAATGCCCCTATATTTAGTTCAAGCATTTCGGAGACAACAGCGGCCTTAAAGAACACTCGGCATTGCAGCGCCCCAATAGGGTAAACTTCATTAGTTCATTTTATATAGCGTATTAATATTGTTGCGAGGTGGCAGAATGATCTCTGTATGCCTTGTATCATAAAAATTGGAATAAGCCGCATTAAAGACATGTAGATAAGAGAGTGAGTAACAACAAAGAAGCAGGTCCCGTATGAAACGGGCCTGCTTCCTCAATATATGCTAAAGTCGAGCCTGATTGGCTAAGGGCCCGAGGTTGAATCTTCGGCTTAACCGAACCGCCCTGAAATATATTCCTGGGTATTCGGTTTGGCAGGGTTCGTAAAGATAATGCTGGTCTCGTTATACTCCACTAAGCTGCCAAGGTAGAAGTAGGCGGTGAAGTCGGACACCCGTGCAGCCTGCTGCATGTTATGGGTTACGATCACGATGGTGAGTGATTTCTTAAGCTCCTCAATGGTCTCTTCAATCTTGGCGGTTGAGATCGGATCAAGTGCGGAGGCAGGCTCATCCAGCAGCAGAATGGACGGATTGACCGAGAGGGCGCGCGCGATGCACAATCTCTGCTGCTGCCCCCCGGAGAGCGCGAGCGCAGAGGTGTTCAGACGGTCTTTGACCTCGTCCCACAGCGCGGCTTTACGCAGACTGTCCTCTACAATGCGATCCAGTTCTTTCTTATTCTTAATCCCGTGATATTTGGGGCCAAATGCGATATTCTCATAAATTGACTTATAAAAAGGATTGGGCCGCTGCCAGACCATTCCGATCTTCTGGCGGAGCACCGTTACATCGGTGTCGGCGGAGTTAATATCCTTATCCCCGATCCAGATGCTGCCTGTCTGCCGGGAGCCGGGAATTTCATCGTTCATCCGGTTGAGGGAACGAAGATAAGTCGACTTCCCGCAGCCGGATGGACCGATCAGCGCCGTCACGCTTCGCTCGGCAAAGGTCATATCAATGCCTTTTACAGCTTCATGTTCGCCGTAATAGACTTTAAGATTTTCAGTTCGTAAGGTGTCCGTCATGAGCCGTCTCCTCTTCCCATTACTTAAAATTATTTAATCGAAGTGAATTTGCGGTACAGGGCTCTTCCAAGCCAGCGGGCCAGCAGGTTGAACACCAAGACCATGATAACCAGAACGGCGGAAGCTCCCGCCGCAATCTGAATGGCGTCCGGGGCAAGGCCTTCGCTGTTTACCTTCCAAATATGAACGGCCAGCGTCTCGGCCGGACGGAACGGATTCAGTGGCGAAGCCGCGTGCAGCGGATTCCAGTCACTGAAATTGATGTGTGGTGTGGTCATGCCTGCGGTAAAGAGCAGGGCCGCTGCCTCACCAAATACACGTCCTGCAGCCAGGATCGTTCCTGTCACAATAATAGGCAGGGCGACTGGGAACAGGATGGACGTAATGATTTTCCATTTGGACAAGCCCATGGCGAGTCCGGCTTCTTTTTGTTCCTTAGGAACACTGCGGAAGGCTTGCTCGGTTACGCGCACCATCAGCGGCATATTAAAAATGGTCAGCACGATGGCCCCGGAGAACAGGGAGAACCCGAAGTCGAACTGCTGTACGACAACCAGGAGGCCAAACAGGCCCACAACGATGGACGGAAAGGAAGACAGAACTTCCACAATGAGCCGGATGGCGTCAGTTAGACGGTTCGGCTTGGCATACTCTGCCATGTAGATCCCAGCCCCAAGTCCAAGTGGAATCGTGATAATCATGGTCAGGATAAGCAAATATAAGGAATTGAAGAGCTGCGGTCCAATACCGCCGCCTTCACGGATAGTCTGTGGTTCTGAAGTCAGGAAGTGCCAGTCAATATGGCTCAGGCCCCTGAACAGGATGAAGCCCAGCATGCCCAGAAGTACGGCAACAATCAGCAGAGCGAAGAAAACAATTATACCGGTTGCGAGCTTATCGGCGGCTTTCGGTTTCAAAGTTTATGTCTCCTTTCGAGAAGCCTTACGACAAAGACAAAGACGAAGGTCATCAGCATAAGAATCATAGCCATACTCCATAGGGCGTTGTTTTGAACCGAGCCCATTACGGTGTTGCTCATATTTAGAGTAATTACACTGGTCAGCGTAGAAGCTGACTCGAACAGGGAAGTCGGGATATGTGGTGCGTTCCCGATAACCATTTGTACAGCCAATGCTTCACCGAATGCCCGGGCCATACCGAGCACCACCCCTGTAAGAACGGACGGAAGCACGGTTGGCAGAATAACGCCGTAAATCGTCTGCCAGCGGGTGGCCCCCAGACCGTAGGAAGCTTCTTTTAAATTCCGGGGCAGTGCGCTGAGCGCATCTGTGGCAATACTGGTGATGGTAGGCAGAATCATAATGGACAACACGATGGCTCCGGCAGCAACGCCAATCCCCTGCCCGGGAAAGGTTGACCGCAGGAACGGAACGAGAATACTCAGGCCGATGAAGCCGTAGACAACGGATGGGATACCAGCCAGCAGCTCAACTACGGGCTGAAGCACCTTTTTCCCCCAGTTGGGAACAATCTCAGTCATGAACAGTGCGGCACATACGCTCAGGGGGCTTGCGATCAGCGCAGCGAGAAGTGAGGTCAGAAAGGAGCCATAAATAAATGGCAGTGCACCGAATTTGTTATCATCAGGGCTCCAGGTGCTTCCAAAAAGGAACTCAGACAAGCTTACATGATCAATGGCAAAGGTTGAGATGCCTTTAGTGGCCACAAAATACACAATGGAGATAATAATAACGATGAGGAAGAGCACACATATGGTTGTATATCCCCGTCCAATCCATTCCTCTGTCCGGTGCTTGCGCAGGAGAAGGGGGGTATCCTGATTAGATTTCATTATGTCCTTCTATCCTTTCTAAAGAGAAAATAGAGGCAGAAGTGTAATCTTCCGCCTCTTGGTCTAATGGCCCTTGCTGCCGTGGTGAAATTACTTCGTTACGTTGCCTGCTTCGTCACGTTTTACTTGCATTTTGGATGCAGGGATGTAACCGAGTTCCACAACGTCGCCGTTCTGAACTTCGTCAGTCATGAAGTAATCTAGGAACGCCTTGGTAGTGGCATCCGGCTCACCTTTGGTGTACATGTGCTCATAAGCCCATACCGGATATTTACCGGACACGACATTATCTACAGTTGCATCTACACCTTCATATTGAACAGCCTTCACTTTATCATCCAGATAAGACAGGGCGAGGTATCCGATTGCACCAGGAGTTTCGGTTACAAGCTTCTTTACGGTTCCTGAGGAATCTTCTTGAATGGAGCCCTTCAAATCTTCAGTCTTGGTTCCAAGTGCAAACTTCTCAAAGGTTGCGCGGGTTCCGGAGCTGCTTGGACGGTTAACAATTACAATCGCTTGATCTTTACCGCCAACGTCTTTCCAGTTGGTGATTTTACCTGTGAAAATATCCACCAGCTGCTGCTTTGTCAAATTTGTTACGCCTACTTCAGGATTGGTAACTGCTGCGATAGCTACTACCGCTACTTGGTGATCTACCAATTCTTTGGCTGCCGCTTCGTCTTTCATTTTCTCGGAAGCGAATACGTCGGAGTTCCCGATTTGAACTTGTCCGCCGGACACTTGAGTCAGACCGGTACCACTGCCTCCGCCTTGAACTTGTATGGAAACGCCAGTGTTCTTATCCATGAACTTCTTACCCACTTGTTCAACAAGCGGCTGCAGGGCTGTGGAGCCTGATGCTAGAATGGAACCGCTGAGAGCTGTGGTTTCGGAGGTTGGTTTATTCGTAGTATCCGTAGTAGTGCTTCCACTGCTGTTGTCTTTGTTGCCACAAGCGGCCAGAGATACGGCAAAAGCCAGCGTGAGGGTCAAAAGGAACGACTTCTTCAATTTCATGTTTTGTATTCTCCCCTAGTGAATTAATTTTGGTCGAAATTTGTTCCCGACAAGTAAAATTATAGGACCCAACTATCATTCCAAATTCATAACTTTGTAAAGTTAAAAATAAAAAATGAAATAAAAAATTGATGTATCCATAGATTTTATTTAAATAACTGGCTATTATGAGGAGGTGAGGGAGGCATTGTATGAACATTGTAAAGCTGAAAATTGTCGTTCTTATTGACAAATATAAAAAAATCTCCGATGTGGCGAGGGAGCTTAAGCTTAAGCAGCCCACCGTTACTTTTCATATGAAGAGCCTGGAAGAGGAACTCGGTACAGTCCTATTCGACTCACGCCGCGGGCGAGTTATCTTAACCGAAGCGGGCAGGGCGCTGCTCTACTATGCCCAGCGGATTACCTCACTAACAGATGAAGCGATGAATATCGTAGCTGACTTTGATACGCTGGAGAGAGGAACGCTGCACATTGGGGCGGGCCTGCTGCCGGGCAACTCCTATCTTCCCGCGTTGGCGGGGAGATTCATGCGTAAATTCCCCGGCATTCACCTGGATATCCGGGTTAGGGCTGACGCAGAGATCATGAAGCTGCTGCAGCGTGCGGAAATTGATCTAGCCGTAATGCATACGGACGGTTCCTTAGAGGAAGAGCATCTGGAATGTGAGCCGCTGGGCCGCGATGAGATGGTACTGATCTATCCTGACGAGCATTCTTTCTCCGCGCTCAAAAAAATTGAGGTTAACCAGATCGCCCAGGAAAGGTTCATTCAGCATGCCGAGGGCTCCTATATCAAGGGTTTCTCTGAACGATGGGCTTCTGCGAACCAGGTTAACCTGTGGAACTCGGCAAGCCTGGATTCGCCGGAGGCGGTGAAGCTTGCTGTGCAGGCAAAGGCCGGGATTTCCTTCTATACCCGGAGGGGGCTGCTGCTTCCCTCCGCTCCGGAAGGAATCCGGACCGCCCCGCTCCCCGGCAATGCCATCCGTGAGCCTGAGATCACACTGGTCTACCGTAAAGACAGGCCGGTAACGGCTGCGGGCCGGGAGTTTGCGGCTTTTCTCAGAGCTTTGTAAAACCGGTGTAATCCCGATAGGTCAACTTATATAGTTAATATTTATTCCTTAATAGAAAAGAACGCTAGTGGTATACTTGGAAAAAAGCTATCCAAACCGATAGCTGCCAGCTGATTGAAAATTGAAGAGGGGCGTTCCTTACATGACAAATAGCAGAACGAATCCTAAGGTTGATGAGTTTATAAAGAAATCTAAGAAGTGGAAAGAAGCTTATGAGAAGTTAAGACAAATTGTTCTTGACTGTGAGCTGACCGAGGAATTCAAGTGGATGCATCCTTGTTACACGTTAGAGAACAAGAACATAGTAATCATTCATGGATTTAAAGAATATTGTGCCCTCCTGTTCCACAAAGGCGTTCTGTTAAAGGACCCAGAGCGAATTCTGATCCAGCAAACGGAGAATGTGCAGGCGGGACGCCAAATCCGGTTCACGACTGTTCAGGAAATCATTGAAATGGAAGCTACCTTGAAAGCCTATATTCATGAAGCCATTGAAGTTGAGAAAGCCGGGCTGGAGGTAGAGTATAAAAAGAACTCGGAGTATCCCATCCCTGAAGAATTTCAAAATAAACTCGATGAAATCCCTGCCCTGAAAACGGCCTTTGAAGCGCTGACTCCGGGACGGCAAAGAGCCTACCTGCTTTATTTTGCTAGTCCGAAGCAGTCCAAAACCCGGGAATCGAGGGTTGAAAAATATATGCCACTTATTTTAGAGGGAAAAGGACTCAATGATTAACAATATCAATCTCATTTATGAAATGGAGGGAGACCCATGGAAGATGAGAAGCAAAGGCTGAGTATTGAGGCCGCCAGGCTTTATTATCTATCTGATTACAGTCAGCAGGATATCGCAACAAGGCTTGGCGTCTCCCGTCCTACGATATCGAGGCTGCTGCAGCATGCCAAGGATCAGGGGTATGTGCGCATTGATATCATCGATCCTCTGGAGGATTTGGATACGCTTGGGGACCGCCTGAAGGCCAAGTATAATCTGGATCATGTGCTTGTAAGTTACTCGCCGCTTAATGAGTATCAGGAGATTCAGAAGCACATCAGCAAGCGTGCGGCTGAATATCTGCATGACATCGTTCAGGATACGGATATCATTGGCGTAACCTGGGGAACAACCATGTACGCAGTCGCACAGAATCTTGAGCCGAAGCATGTTAAGGGAGTGGAGGTTGTCCAGCTGAAAGGCGGGGTGAGCCATTCCCACGTCAACACCTACGCGGTGGAGACCGTGAATTTGTTCGCTGAAGCCTATCAGACCGCTGCCCGTTATCTTCCGCTCCCGGTCATCTTTGACAATATTGCAGTGAAGCAGATGGTCGAGCAGGATCGGCATATCCAGAGGATTATCGAGCTCGGCAGGCAGGCGAACATCGCCATATTTACCGTTGGAACGGTGAAGAGTGATGCGCTGCTGTTCCGTCTGGGTTATTTCAGCAAGGAGGAGCAGCACCTGCTGGAATCAACTGGCGTGGGGGATATCTGCTCCAGATTTTTTGATACAGAAGGTAATATTATCAGTGAAGAGATTAACCAGCGCACGGTGGGCATTGATCTTCCGGACTTAAGAAACAAGGAGAAGTCGATCCTTGTGGCTGGAGGCCACCGCAAGATTGAAGCGATCCGTGCAGCCCTCATTGGGGGATATGCAAATATTTTGGTTACGGATCAATTCACGGCCCAGTCTTTGTTATTATGATGAATCTGCCGCCTGCTGCGGCAGATTTTTTTGTTTCTTTTGGGTGAATACTAGGATATAGATCACACTTGAACATAATTTCATAATAACGTTTACATTTGTTCAATGGCGTGGTAAGATATCTATGAATCAAGCTAATGTCTAGACAACTTTCTCTGAGGAGTGAACAATATGAATGTTGCAGCATTAATCGATCATACTCTGCTTCGTGCGGATGCAACGAAGAGTGAGATTACTAAGCTTACAGAAGAAGCAAAGAAATATGAGTTTGTTTCGGTATGTGTGAATCCAACTTGGGTTGCTTACTGCGCTGAGCAGCTTGCAGGCACTCCGGTCAAGGTATGTACAGTTATCGGTTTTCCGTTAGGGGCTAACACACCTGAAGTCAAAGCCTTTGAAGCTTCCAACGCGATTCAGAACGGAGCCGGAGAAGTGGATATGGTCATCAACATCGGTGCTCTGAAGGACCGCAACGATGAGCTTGTGGAACGGGACATCAGAGCTGTGGTTGATGCTGCAGCAGGCAAAGCACTGGTTAAGGTTATTATTGAGACCAGCCTTCTGACAGATGAAGAGAAGGTTCGTGCATGTGAGCTGGCGGTCAAAGCCGGAGCGGACTTTGTGAAGACTTCGACTGGCTTCTCGACAGGCGGAGCGACTCCAGAAGATGTGGCTTTAATGCGCCGCACGGTAGGAGATGCGGTTGGGGTTAAGGCATCCGGCGGCGTACGCAGTCTTGAAGATATGACCAAGATGGTGGAAGCCGGCGCTAACCGGATCGGAGCCAGCTCTGGTGTGAAGATCATGGAAGGCGGACAGTCTACATCTTCTTATTAAGATAGGTTTATCCAAGAAGGAGGAGTTATCCATGAAAGACCAGTTGATTCATGAAGCGATTGAAGCACGGAAGACGGCCTATGTGCCTTATTCGAAATTTCAAGTCGGAGCCGCGGTATTGACGGACGGAAAGGTGTATCGTGGGTGCAACATCGAGAATGCTTCGTTCGGTCTGACCAACTGTGCTGAACGCACGGCGATCTTCAAGGCAGTATCCGAAGGTCATAAGAAAATCGAAGCCATTGCAGTCGTTGCGGACACTGAGGGTCCGGTATCCCCGTGTGGGGCTTGCCGTCAGGTACTGGCTGAATTTTGCGATCAAGATACGAAGATTTATTTGACTAACCTTCATGGTGACACAGAAGAGTGGACGATGGAACGCCTCCTTCCTGGAGCCTTTCAGGCTGAGGATATGGATAAGAAGAATTAATCCTGCGGGATTTTTTCTTTTTTCAATACGCTGTAAGCGCTTAATGAAAATACGAAATTGAGTTAGGAGAAAAGACTACATGAAATACTTAATTGCGTTAATTGGGATTGTGGTTGTATTTCTGCTTACCTATCTCGCAAGCAATGACAAGCGCAAGATTCGCTACAGGCCGCTAGTTATCATGATTGTCCTGCAGGCGGTGCTTGCTTTTATCCTGCTGAATACGGGTGTAGGGGAATTCTTAATCGGAGGTTTTGCTTCGGTATTCGATAATCTGCTCAGTTATGCTTCTGAAGGGGTTAACTTTGTATTTGGCGGTCTGGCAAATGAAGGACAAGCTCCATTCTTCCTGTCCGTGCTGCTGCCCATCATCTTCATTTCGGCGTTGATCGGTATTTTGCAGTACACGAGAGTTCTTCCTTTTGTCATTAAATACATTGGACTTATATTGAGTAAAGTAAATGGAATGGGTAAACTGGAATCCTACAACGCTGTAGCTTCGGCGATTTTAGGACAATCCGAGGTATTTATTTCCGTGAAAAAGCAAATCGGCATGCTGCCGAAGCACCGTCTCTATACGCTGTGTGCTTCTGCCATGTCTACGGTCTCCATGTCGATCGTGGGTGCGTATATGACCATGATTAATCCCAAGTATGTGGTGACCGCCCTGGTGCTCAACCTCTTCGGTGGATTCATCATTGCTTCTATTCTGAACCCTTATGAGGTGTCCAAAGATGAGGATATTCTAGAGGTGCAGGAGGAAGAGAAGCAGTCGTTCTTTGAAATGCTCGGAGAGTACATCATGGACGGCTTCAAGGTTGCAACGACCGTTGCAGCCATGCTGATTGGTTTCGTAGCCCTGATTGCGCTGGTTAATGGGATCTTCAGCGGTATTTTGGGAATTTCGTTCCAAGAGCTGCTCGGTTATGTGTTCGCCCCGTTTGCTTTTGTAATGGGAGTTCCGTGGAAGGAAGCGGTAGAGGCCGGAAGCATTATGGCAACGAAGATGGTCTCCAACGAGTTCGTGGCGATGCTGGACCTTGGCAAGCATACGGCGCTTTCCGCACATACCGTCGGAATTGTATCCGTATTCCTGGTATCTTTTGCGAACTTCTCCTCTATCGGAATTATCGCGGGTGCGGTAAAAGGGCTTCATGAGAAGCAGGGGAATGTGGTGGCACGATTTGGTCTTAAATTGTTATACGGAGCTACTATGGTAAGTGTGCTGTCGGCTACAGTTGCAGGGTTGTTTATCTAAGACACAATGTAAGGGAGATGCTGAACATGGCAGATTTTAAAAGAATTCATGTAGTCGTGATGGACTCTGTCGGGATTGGAGAAGCGCCGGATGCCGCCCAGTTCGATGATTTCGATGTGGACACATTCGGGCACATCGCCGAGGCGACCGGAGGGCTTAACATGCCGAACATGGCTAAGCTGGGTCTGTCCAACATCAAGGAGGTCAAGGGAGTTCCGAAGGCGGACAAGCCGATGGCCTATTACACCAAGATGCAGGAAGCTTCCAAAGGCAAAGATACGATGACAGGACACTGGGAGATCATGGGCCTCTACATCGACACCCCGTTCCGTGTATTTGAGAACGGCTTTCCGGATGAGCTTATTCAGCGCATCGAAGAGAAGACCGGCCGCAAGGTCATCGGTAACAAGCCGGCCAGCGGAACCGAGATCATCGCAGAGCTCGGGGAAGAGCATGTGAAGACGGGCGCTTTGATCGTATATACTTCTGCGGATTCCGTTCTGCAGATTGCCGCTCATGAAGATATTGTGCCTCTGAAGGAACTGTATGAAATTTGCGAATTCTGCCGTGAGATTACGCTGGATGATCCATATATGCTTGGACGTATTATCGCACGGCCGTTCGTGGGCGAACCAGGTAAATTCACCCGGACTGCGAATCGTCATGATTACGCGCTTAAGCCGTTTGGCCGGACTACGATGAATGAGCTTAAGGATGCGGGACTGGATGTGATCGCACTTGGCAAAATCTCGGATATTTACGACGGTGAAGGGGTAACTAAGTCGATCCGTACTGTGTCCAATATGGACGGGATGGACAAACTTGTTCAGGTGCTGGACGAGAAGTTCACCGGGATCAGCTTCCTGAACCTGGTTGACTTCGATGCCCTGTTCGGACACCGCCGTGATCCGGAAGGCTACGCCAAAGCTCTGGAAGAGTACGATGCGCGTCTGCCTGAGGTTTTTGCCAAGCTGACGGATGAAGACCTGCTGATTATTACAGCCGACCACGGGAATGACCCGACTTACCGCGGGACAGACCATACCCGTGAATATGTGCCGCTCTTGGTCTACTCGCCGAAATTTGCTGAAGGCAAGGAACTGCCGCTTCGTAAGACGTTTGCCGATATCGGTGCAACGGTTGCGGAGAACTTCGGTGTGAAGATGCCGGAGTACGGAACAAGCTTTCTGGCGGATTTGAAATAATTATAAATAATGGGAGGATTCACACATGAGCGTTCATATTAATGCGAAAAAAGGCGATATCGCCGAGACGATTCTATTGCCAGGTGACCCGCTCCGGGCCAAATATATTGCAGAGACTTACCTTGAAGATGCAACTTGTTACAACCAGGTACGGGGAATGCTTGGATTTACCGGTACGTACAAAGGAAAAAGAATATCGGTACAGGGTTCTGGAATGGGCGTTCCGTCCATCAGTATCTATGTGAATGAGCTAATTAGTGAATATGGTGTGAAGAACCTGATCCGCGTGGGAACCTGCGGAGCAATGCAGCAGAACATCCGCGTGCGTGATGTCATTCTTGCGCAAGCATCTTCTACGGACTCCAGCATGAACCGCAACTTGTTCGGCGGATATGATTTTGCTCCTGTGGCAAGTTTCCCGCTGCTTAAAGCAGCTTATGACCGTGCGGTGGAGAAAGGATTGAAGCTGCATGTCGGCAATATTTTCAGTTCGGATATCTTCTATCGTGATGACAAATCCATCACCCAGAAGCTGATGGATTACGGAGTTCTGGCGGTTGAGATGGAGACGACAGCCCTCTACACCCTGGCTGCGAAGTTCGGTGTTAACGCACTGACCATTCTGACTGTGAGCGACCATCTTCTTACAGGGGAAGAAACTACAGCGGAAGAGCGTCAGACCACATTTAACGAAATGTTAGAGGTTGCTCTGGATACAGCGATTACTTTGTAGGCAAATAAGTGAACTTTGGAATGAACTGATCTCAGCGGAGAGGTTTATGCAGGTCGGCATTACAACAAAAGAAATGTGAGGAGAGTGTAAGTATGAGAATGGTGGATCTTATTGAGAAGAAGCGCGACGGTAAGGAATTATCAACAGAAGAAATCAACTTCATTATCGAAGGCTATACCAAAGGGGATATTCCTGATTATCAGGTAAGCGCGCTTGCCATGGCGATCTTCTTCAAGGACATGACAGAACGCGAACGCGCCGATCTGACCATGGCGATGGTGAACTCCGGAGAGACCATCGACTTGTCCGCAATTGAAGGCGTGAAGGTGGATAAGCACTCAACTGGCGGTGTCGGAGATACCACTACGCTCGTGCTTGCGCCCCTCGTTGCCGCCCTGGACATTCCGGTGGCGAAGATGTCCGGCCGCGGACTGGGCCATACCGGCGGTACGATTGACAAGCTGGAAGCCATTGAAGGCTTCCACGTGGAGATTACCAAGGAGGAATTCACGGACCTTGTGAACAATCACAAGATTGCGGTCATCGGGCAGACCGGGAACATCACTCCTGCCGACAAGAAATTGTACGCGCTGCGGGATGTGACAGCAACGGTAGACTCCATCGCGCTGATCGCCAGCTCGATCATGAGTAAGAAGATCGCGGCTGGTTCAGACGCGATTGTGCTTGACGTGAAGACTGGGGCTGGCGCATTTATGAAAACAGCCGAAGATGCCAGAGCACTTGCGCATGCCATGGTCAGCATCGGCAACAATGTAGGCCGCAGAACGATGGCGGTGATCTCAGATATGAGCCAGCCTCTGGGCTTGGCTATCGGGAATGCGCTTGAGGTCAAGGAAGCCATTGATACCCTCAAGGGTCATGGTCCTAAGGATCTTGAGGAGCTGTGTCTGGCCCTTGGACGCCAGATGGTCTTCCTGGCAGGCAAGGCGGCATCTCTGGAAGAAGCGGAAGAGAAGCTTCGGGAAGTGATCAAGAACGGCAAGGCGCTTGAGAAGTTCAAAGAGTTCATCGCGAATCAGGGCGGCGACGCTTCGATTGTGGATCATCCAGAGAAACTTCCGCAGGCCGCATATCTGATTGAAGTTCCAGCCAAGACCGATGGGGTAGTGGCCGAGATTGTGGCCGACGAGATCGGTACAGCTGCGATGCTGCTTGGGGCAGGACGCGCTACCAAGGAATCGGAAATCGATCTGGCCGTGGGTCTGATGCTCAACAAGAAGATCGGGGATCAGGTGAAAGCTGGAGAGTCTCTGGTGACCATCCATGCCAATCGCGAGCAGGTGGACGATGTGATTGAAATGATTTATGAGAACATCCGTATTGCGGATCATGCGGAAGCGCCTGTGCTGGTGCATGGGATCGTAACGGAGTAAATGATCTGGTAGCTGGATCGGCGAACCGGATCAGATAACGATATTTATTTAAAGAGCATGGACCTTTGCGGGTCCATGTTCTTTTTCATGTGCAGGAAAGTGATTAGTAACTATAAAAGGTTGTTTTAACTCGTAGGGTTGGCTTGAGATGAGGCTTGGAGCATAGTGACTTGGAGCATAGTGAAGGCCTGCACACCTGACTAATGTCCTGAATTTTACGGTGTCTCTGGTCCCTGGTTGACAAGGGACATCGTCTGATTACTGTCCCAAATAGAAGAAAGCCTTATGTAGACCTTTCTTCATATATCCTACCCCGCAGGTCGTGATTTGTGCTGAAATTCATGGCCCTTTCCTCCTTAAATTGCGAAAAAGTGTTTACGTTATATTGGATTCGGGTATTGTTATTATCGAAGATTGGGTCACCGCACGAAAATTGGATGACCCGTAACGAAGATTGAATGACCCGTACCCGGTAACTAAAGGGCTAAATTTCGCATGTGCTGTTAGCATGCTGTGGTATTAGGAGGAGAACATATGAATTCGAATTTGACCGTTCATCAGGCGATGGCTTATCAGCACTATCAGCCCTTCAGAACTCAAAATGTTAATATACAGAAAAAAGAGAGCGAGAACGACAACCATCGGAGCTTCCGGGATATTTTAAGTGAGAAAATGGAGTCGTCTAAGTCTGGTCTAAGAAGATAGGCCTTTGTGTGAATTTTTACTGCACCCAAGACAAATACATAGAATATTTGATTGTCCACCTCTTTGTCCACACTGGTTTTGTTAAAGTATGGCTGCTTAGGTGGACTGCTGCTTTTTCAGCTATTATGAAAACATATCGAACGAACGGTACTTTTTATAGAAAAAGGTTAGTAATAAATAGCTTGAATAAGCTGCCAGACCACCTTCAAGATGTTGTCATGAACGAATTAAGGGGGAATATGGGTTGAGCAGGCAGCGCCTATGGGGCGGCAGGTTAACCGGCAAATTCATGATTTGCCTGTTGGTGGCGGTTGTGGCTGCAGGAACGGCTTCAGCAGAAGGGGAACGGCATAACATCTTCGAGGCCGCCGGGCTTGGGCCGGGTATACGAATTACCGATGTTCAGTTGACTAGAAATGTCCAGTACACCCTTGGCGGGATTACTTCCGAGAAACATGGTTATATCGCGCTGGCGAATAAAGAAGGGGACATTATTTGGTCCAAGGATGTTGAAATTTCCGAGGATGACAAGCAGATTCAATTTACAAGCGTACAGTCTGATGTGCAGGGGGCTTATTTTCTCGGCGGTTCCCAGCCAGGGAGAAGTCAATATTATGCCGATCTTTATTTTACTAAGCTGGATAACAGCGGAGCTGTGAAGTGGAAAAAGGTTGTTGAGACGGGAGGCTTTGGGTACGTTTATTCTGTTGCTCCTGTATCAGATGGGGGTATGGTTTACACTGCCGTCTCGTCCCAAAATGGTCAGTCTCAGGATGCCTATATTGGAAGGTTGAACAAAAAGGGAGAGTCCGTCTGGACCAAGGTGATTTCTTCAAGTGGCTCAGACCCTGAAGGGGTGACCGCAGAGTCTATCTATCCTTCTGCGGGTGGGAGCTTTCTAGTTGGAGGAAGCCAGAACGGCAGATGCTCGGTATGGAAACTGGATTCAGCGGGGAAGATGGTGTGGAGCAAAAATTTCAAGGGAGCTTCAAGCGGCAGGGTGATCGCATCCAAGGATGGGGGAGGTATCGCGGCACTCGTAAGCAGAACAGGAGAAGGTCGGCTGGTAAAGCTTGGGCGGGCAGGCGGCGAAGAGTGGAGCCAACCGTTTAAGGCCAAAGCAATCTTGTCTCTTGAACTGTCACAAGATGGAGGTTACTTGCTTGGTACCTCTGAAGGAATCGTTAAATTCAACCATCAAGGTGAAGTCCAAGGGACGTCAAATATACGTAAAGTAACCGGCTTGTACAAGACCGCCGGGACGGCTATGGTTGCAGTCCGTTCCTTAAACCGTTTGGAGAAACTGTCTTTAGGCAGTTTCACTTCACTTAAGTCTGATCGAAATCTGCCCAAGCTGCAGCCGAAGGTGGCGGACAAGCTTCAATTCGACTCCGAGGAATACAGCATCAGCAGCGGGGATACCTTTGATACGGTCGTACTCTCCTCCAGATCCGGCAATGGAAGGCGTGTGCCAGTAACCAAGCTCAGCAAGTTCCAATCAGATAATCCGAAGGTGCTCACAATTGACAACGAAGGGAACATTACAGGCGTGAAGCGGGGAAAGACCGTGATCCGGGCGAGCTATGAAGGGCAGAGCGTTGCTGCGGAAGTGAGTGTGTACTAGCGGCATTTAACCATATAGGCCAACTAAATATCTACAGCAGGTCAAGACTGAAGTGCTCAGTGCGCATCTTGACTTGCTGTTTTTTTTATACATGGGTGAACCAAATTTTAGGAGGAGTGTATAAAAAATAAAAGGGATTAGCTGAAAAAAAGGTCTGTTCAGCAGTATGACTGCGGTGATGCTGGTTGCGGGCTCATGGTCGGGGCAAGCCTCGGCAGCGGAGAGAGATGCACAATCTGGGATTCAGTCGGCTTTACCACCTAGTTCTGCGGGAGTCCAGGAGCCTGTGACCCAGTGGGAGAAGAAGCTGGATGGGGTAGTCAGCGAAATTACAGGTGTATCTCAAATTGAACAGAGTAAGTTTTCATTTGGGGGCTTGGGTCAGCGTAACTCATACAATGAATTTGAGCACGCCGTTTTAGGCCGCATGGATGAGCAAGGGAACTTGGAGTGGAGGATATCTTATAGCCAGTCGGGGTGCCGAACAATTCAATTTGCTTAAGACAGATGGAGTAGGAAATACGGAATGGAGTAAGAAAGTGGGAAGCGGCAGTATACAATGGCTTGATGAGAATCCGCATGGATATTTTTTGGAGCAACAACCGGAATTTATCAGACCGACATTTCAGGGGAAGTGTAACTGTGGCAGAATCTCTTGCGAATAGAGAGGTTGTAGCGGTCGCGGATAAAAATCGTTTGGTCAAGTTGTCGTGGACCACTCCTGCCGATCCGGATAATCCTGGCACCGACCCGAATCTGCCTGGGGATGGCTTAAGGTTTGAAGATGAAGAGTACAGCATTAATGTGGGAGACACCTTTAATATTGTAGTTACAGTAAATGGACCGGAAGGAGCTCTTGTTAAGGTAACCAAATTCAGCACGTACAAATCCGATAACCCGGACGTGCTGTCCATTGATGCGCAAGGCAACATCACAGGACTGAAGCGTGGGGTGGCCGTAATCACGGCCACTTATGGTGGCAAGACGGCAGCAGCAATGGTGAATGTTTATTAATATATTCTATCAATAAGTAGGATTGAACCCTTCAGCCATAGTGGGCTGGAGGGTTTTTGTGATGCTCAGAAACAAGTGGACTTAGGATTGCCTGGTAAAATCTGTGTTAAAACATTTTCGGCAATTAATATAAAATCCTGTCTTTTTTTGTCGATATAACTAATTAAATCATAATACAAGGTGTAACAAATTAAAGATTTGCAGGGACATATTCTCGATCATGTTATATCAGCAGCAATATCTTTAATTCAATCCACTTAGTAGGCAAAAAAAATAATATTCGAGGTGCTGCCATGTCTGTGAAATTTAAGCTGATTACCATGTTTATCTTAGTTGCCCTAATCACGATTGCGCCTACCAGCTATTTAAGTTTTAAGAATCTGGAGCAGCAGGCTACCCAAAGGGTCGAGAGCAAAATGCTAGGAACAGCCAATACAGTAACTAGTGATCTGAATGGCTGGATTCAAGGGAATATTAAGGTCGTCAAAACTTTGGGAACACTCCTGCAAGACGCTGTGTCTGAGGACCAACTGACCCCCGCTTATCTGCAGGCGCATAAAAATGATGACATCGCCCGGAGTGTCACGAGTATTTATGTTGGATATGAGGATGGAAAGTTTATTGATTCGGGAAATGCACCGCAGAATTTTGATCCCCGGAAGAGACCGTGGTACAAGCAGGCCAAAGAGACTGGCAAGCTCGTAGTTACGGATCCTTACCTTGATATGGGAACGAAAAGCTATACCATTTCCATCAGTTATCCCTTCAAAAATCAAAACGGTCAGCTTCAAGGAGTAATCGGACTGGATATTCTGCTGTCCGATATTACGTCGATTGTGAGCAAGGTGAACTTGGATGGGATGGGCTTTGCATTCTTGGTGGATAAGAATGGAACTGTCCTGGCTCATCCGGACAAGAAGCTGCTCAATACGAATCTCAAGAACAACGCTGACCTGAAATCTGTGGTAGGCGATATGATATCCAAGCCTTCAGGCCAAGCGGAGTATACCCACACGAATGAAACCCAGATCCTTGTGTATAAAAAAATTCCGAGCTCCGGGTGGGTGGTGGCGGCGTCCATCTCCAAAGATCTGGCTTATGAGCAGCTGACTCGAATCCGCACACAGTTTATTTGGATTAACGTGGCTGCGCTTGTGGTTGTGATAGCTTTGGCGTTCTTTCTCTCCATGCAGATTATTAAGCCTTTGGCACGCCTTAAAGCAACCTCACAGAAGATGTCTGAAGGGGATCTGACGGTGAAAGTATCCGTTAACGGGAAGGATGAGATTGCCGAGCTAGGGCACTCCTTTAATACCATGGCGGAGAATTTACGTCATCTTATTCAGAAGGTGGCGGATTCAGCCACCACGATAGACACTACATCCAAGAATATGCATCATCATGCGTCTGACAGCGGCAAGATCGCGGAACAGATCTCGACGGCAGTGGAAGAACTGGCCAAGGGAGCAACAGACCAGGCAGAGTCGGTCTTTACGGGAGCAGAGATGGTCACTGAGATGACCCAGTCAGTTCAGCGCATTTCACAGAACGTCGAACGCTCTGTCCAGATGATCGATCAAGTGAACCAAGCGGTGAGCGATGGCTTTAAGACCATTGTGAACCAAGTACAGCTCTCGGGTGAGAGCAAGCTGACCACGAAGGATGTGGGGGAATCCATTCAGCTGCTGGCAGATAAATCACACCGGATTGAAGAGATTGTCGGAGTCATTCATAACCTTGCCACACAGACTAATCTGCTTGCTCTGAATGCCGCTATTGAAGCGGCCCGGGCTGGGGAGCACGGCAGAGGATTTGCTGTCGTAGCCGGGGAGGTCCGCAAGCTGGCTGAGCAGTCGGCCGCATCAAGTGACAATATTATTGTGCTGATTAAGGAGATTCAGCAGGCCACCCTGCAAAGTGTGGATAAGATGGCAAAGGCCAAACAAGTCGTAGAATACCAGGAGTCTGCGGTAAGCGATACGAAAGCCTCGTTTGATAAAATTAAGGAATCTGTAGAGAATATTGTGGTCCAGATTCATGAGGTGTCTGCAGCGGAAGCTGCGCTGAGTGCCAATGCCACCAATATTTCCGATGTCATCTCGACGGTTGCGGCCGTGGCGGAACAAAGCGCGGCATCTACGGAAGAAGTAGCTTCCTCGACTCATGAGCAGTCGGGAGCGATTATCCAGATCTCTGAACTGTCCGGGGAGCTTACGAAGAACGCGGACAGTCTTCTGGAAGAGGTCGGTAGATTTAAGATTTAATCTAATACTAATAAAACACCTCCAAGAAAATGCAACCCCATGTCATAAGATATGGACAGGAATCTTGGAGGTGTTTGTCTTGTGGCAGCAGGCCAGTTGGATCAGCTTCAGAGAGAAGGTGCTGTTTAAACGGCTAATCTGTAGTTAGAGTGCTGGGCATAACTTGGCATTAGATCATACACAGTATCTTTGAAAATACCAAGAGGCGGCACAACCTGTGCCGCCTCTACATGTCTACTTCTATTCTTGGGCTGCGGGGATATTCCGCCTTCCATATATCCGGTTCAGCACAATCCCGAATACCATGCCGGCGAGCGACATGACCGAGATTGTTAAGAACAGCGCCTGCCCGCCAAAGGCCTCATACAGGGCTCCGCCAGCATAGGAGGCGATAATTCCCGATACACCGAAGAACAGGAGAGCCAGTACCGTCTGACTGGTAGCCCGCCATTCGACCGGCGCAATCCGGTACAAGTACTGGATTGCGGCAGAGTAGAATATAGGGAAGGTGAGAATTTGCAGTAGTTGAATGTACACCAGAGCATGCGGGTCTGTGACCCAGGCTGAGATGAAGAAGCGCAGGAAATAGAAAGCGCTGGCAATAGTAATGATCATCAGCTCGTGTCCCTTGCGCATCCACCAGAAGCTGAGGGCGAAGACGATAATTTCACTGCCCGCAGCAAGGAACCAGGCCTGGCCGACGAGCTCGGAATTCCCGCCGAGCTGGCCGATGTAGACCCCGAGGAACGTATCGTTCATCCGGGCCGGGACAGAGCTGATGAACACGAGAACCAGGAACAACAGAGTTTCGCGGTTCCCGAGAAACTTCTTCAGGCTCTCCAGTGTAACAGGTTTCCCGGCAACGGGGGCATCTGGCATAATCAGACTGATCAGGAAGCTGACACCGCCGATGATGGCGAACAGGTAGGCAAGGCTATGGGCTCCGTACCAGGACATAATATATCCCGCGGCAAGGGACATAACCCCATAACCCAAAGCGCCATAAGTACGGATTGAACCGTAGCTGACCCCAGCTGCTTCACCGACCCGGAAGTTGAGGCTTTCGGTTAACGGATCGATCGGCATCAGAAAGAAATAGAGAAACATGGCATAGACAATCAGCATGCCGTAGTTTGTCGAGGCATAAAGCAGATATCCCAGTAAGGTGGAAAATATTATCAGCAGCAGAAGCACTTTACGGATGGTCTTGGTGCGGTCACTGATCATCCCCCATAAGGGCTGGGCAATAATTGTGATAAATCCGCCGCTTCCCACGATGAATCCAATTTGGGCCGGATTCAGCCCTTGTTCGCTGAGATACACCGGAAGAAACGGGATAAAGATGGCCAGAAGCGCAAAATACAAAAAATTAAACGCCCGCAGCGGGGTAGTTGATTTCATAGCTATAATACCTGCCTTATGATGACATATTTGATTCACTGAACCAATTTATTCATTGTAACATGGTAGTGCACATTTCTGAATCCGGGATTTAACTTTAAGCATGTAAACGAATAAAATTAAAAATAGTACTTGGTTGATGGACTCTTAAAGGTTAATATAGACATAATCAAAATACACTTTTGGAGGAAGAGTATGCAATATGTTAGTACACGGGGGCAAGTAGAACCCAAAGGTTTTATCGATACAGTGCTCATGGGGCTTGCGGATGATGGCGGATTGATGATTCCCCGGGAAATCCCGGTCATTTCCCCCTCCACCTTGGAAGAGTGGAGGAATCTGAGCTATGAAGAGCTGTTCCTGCGCATTTTCTCTTACTACATTAATAATGAGATTCCTGCCGAGGAATTGAAGGATATGGTACGGCGCAGCTATGCGAGCTTCCGTTCTCCGGAAGTGGCACCGGTTAGAAAGATTAATGACTCTCTGTACATTCTTGAGCTGTTCCATGGTCCTACCTTTGCTTTCAAGGATGTAGCGCTGCAATTTATGGGAGAATTCTATTCTTATGTCTCCAAGAAGCAGGGGGAGATCATTCATATTCTCGGAGCTACCTCTGGAGATACCGGAGCGGCCGCGATCCAAGGTGTACGAGGCAAGGAAGGGATTAAGATTTGCATTCTCTATCCTCATCAGAAGGTCAGCAAGATTCAAGAGCTTCAGATGACCACGGTGAACGATGACAATGTGCTCAACCTCTCAGTCAAAGGAAACTTTGATGACTGCCAGAAAGTGATTAAAGACCTGTTCTCGGATCTGGACTTCAAGGCGAAGCATCATCTTCGGGCGATCAATTCGATTAACTTCGTGCGTATTCTGGCCCAGACCGTATATTATTTCTATGCCTACTTCCGTACGGATCTGGAGGACCAGCAGTCCAAGAAGATCAACATCAGCGTGCCATCCGGCAACTTCGGTAACGTATTCTCCGGCTTCCTGGCCAAGAAGATGGGACTGCCTATTCATAAGTTGATTATTGCGACGAATGAAAATAATATTTTGGAGCGCTTTGTGCGCACTGGTGAATACAAGCCAGGGGACTTTAAGAGTACGTACAGTCCTTCCATGGATATTCAGGTTGCCAGCAACTTTGAGAGATATCTCTATTACCTGCTGGATGAGGATGCCGGGAAGGTCGCGGAATATATGGCTCAACTGAAGAATGAGGGACAAATCAACATCAGTCCTGAGCTTCTTAAGCGGGTACAGTCTGAATTTTCGGCTTACGGGGCTTCCAATGAGGAGTGCCTTGAATATGTCGGAAAATATTATAACGAGTATAACTATTTGCTTGATCCGCACACGGCATGCGGGATTGCAGCTTACCAAGAATGCAGCGGAGACGGCGAAGTTACCATATCGCTTGCTACCGCCCATCCGGCAAAATTTGATGAAGCCATTGGACTATGCCAAATCAAGCAGCAGTTCCCGGATGAAATCTCGGCTCTCTTGTCGAAGCCTCAATACCAGCAGGTTGTTGACTACGATCAGGACAAGATTGTTCGTGAACTGGAAACGTTCTACGGAGACAAGTAAGAGAGTTAATTTTATAAATAGAACCTTCGATATTCCCACCCCTTGGGATGGCATCGAAGGTTCTTTGTCTTTTGCGCTTAAATCTATTTCTGTCCGAATGGGGATTCTGATCTGGAACTCGTTCACATGCGCTACAGCCGGAAGCGCGAGGAGAGCTCTTGAAGCTCCACGGTCTTAGTGGTCAAGATCTGCACAGCCTCTTCAACCTCTTTCATGGTTGCAAGCTGCTGATTCACAATAAATCTCATTCTTGCAACCTTCTTTCATTCTAGGTTTCTAAAAGATTTCATAAGTCTTTGCTCTCTATCTATCGTATAATTTAGGCTGTTCCTAAAGACGATGGATCTGAATTTATAGAAGTTGGGTTAAATTACCTACAGTAAGGGGGAAGAATAAGGTGAAGCTGGTATCCTGGAATGTGAACGGGCTGAGAGCCTGTGTGAATAAAGGGTTTAATGATTATTTCGACGCGGTGGATGCGGATATATTTTGTGTGCAGGAGATCAAGCTTCAGGAAGGTCAGATCGATCTGGATCATGGAGGAAGGTATCTGCAGTATTGGAACTATGCCGAGAAGAAAGGCTACTCCGGGACAGCGGTATTCAGCAAGATCAAACCGCTATCGGTGCGCTATGGCCTGGAGGAGGATCATGAGCCGGAAGGGCGCGTGTTGACCCTGGAGTTCCAGGAATTCTACCTGGTTAATGTCTATACGCCAAACGCCAAGCGGGACCTGTCCAGGCTGGATTATCGTCTGGAATGGGAGGACCGGTTCAAGTCTTACCTGCAGAAGCTGGATGCACGCAAGCCGGTTATCGTGTGCGGGGATATGAATGTGGCGCACCAGGAGATTGATATCAAGAATGCCAAGGGGAATAAGGGCAACTCGGGATTTACAGCTGAGGAACGGGAAAAGATGACCCGGCTGCTGGAAGCCGGATTTATAGACACCTTCCGCCACTTTTATCCGGACCGGAAGGAGGCTTACAGCTGGTGGTCCAATATGCCCAAGGTTCGGGAGCGGAATGTGGGCTGGCGGATCGACTACTTCCTTGCTTCCACAAGGCTTGGGCCTAATCTGGCTGACGCCGAGATTCATTCTCACGTCCTGGGAAGCGACCACTGTCCGGTCGTATTAATTCTAGCGGATGAGTTGAAATAGATGGATGGCTACTAGAAGAGGAGGAGCCTATGAATGATTCTAGCCCTATCAGACAAGAGATCGAAGCATATCTCCAGCGGCAGCGGCGTTATCAGGAGGGCGGGAATACCCGCAGTGTGAGCATGAGGTTGGAAAGATTGGCGCGGCTTGCGGAGGTGCTCAGGTCTTATGAGCGCGATATTATGGCTGCGCTGCAGCAGGATCTGAACAAGTCTGAGCTGGAATCCTACACAACCGAATTGGGGATTGTGCTTGAGGAGATCAGACACATTCGCAGACGCCTGCGCAGGTGGGCGAAGCCGCGCAAGGTCAAGACAGCGCTCACCCATGTCGGCTCCAAAGGCTATATTGTGCCTGAGCCTTATGGCACCGTGCTGATTATCGCCCCATGGAATTATCCCTTCCAATTGGCAGTATCCCCGCTGGTTGGAGCGGTTGCGGCAGGGAATACAGTCGTGCTAAAGCCCTCCGAGCTGGCGCCTGCCATGTCGGCGCTGCTGAAGCGGATACTGGGCGAGGTGTTTAGCGAAGATGAGGTGGTTGTCCTAGAAGGTGGTGTAGAGGTAAGCACCGCACTGCTTGAACAGAAATTTGACTATATTTTCTTCACCGGGAGTGTGAATGTTGGACGCATTGTGATGGAGGCCGCTTCCAAGCACCTTACCCCGGTCACCCTGGAGCTTGGGGGGAAAAGTCCTTGCATCGTCCATCATGATGCGGATGTGAAGCTTGCGGCCAGACGGATTGCCTTCGGTAAATTCACCAATGCGGGCCAGACCTGCGTGGCCCCAGATTATTTGTGGGTTCATAAGGACATCAAGGATGAATTGTTATCCGAGCTGAAGATTGCCGTGCATAGTTTCTACGGGGAACGCCCCCTGCAGCATCCTGATTATGGCCGGATCGTAAGCCGCAGGCACTTCGACAGGCTGGTATCCTTCGCGGGGAATGGGCGGATTGTTATGGGGGGCGGCTCGGATGAGGAGCTCCTCAAGATCGAACCTACCGTCATTGACCAGGTAACTTGGGATATGCCTATGATGAAAGAGGAAATCTTCGGTCCGGTATTCCCGGTCATGGAGTATGATTCCCTGGATCAGGTTATCCAAGGAGTCCGCAGCCATCCCAAGCCGCTAGCGCTGTACTTGTTCAGCGAGAGCCGCTCTGTCCAGCAGCAGGTAACAGAGTCCCTATCTTTTGGCGGCGGCACGATCAACGACACGCTGATGCATCTCGCGACCCCCTATTTGCCGTTCGGCGGCGTCGGGGAGAGCGGTATGGGCAGCTACCACGGCTATGAGAGCTTCAAGACCTTTTCGCATGAGAAGAGCGTGCTCGTGCAAACTACCCGTTTTGACTTCACTTTCCGTTATCCTTCCTCCAAATATGCTCTGAAAATAATGAAGAAGCTGTTGAAGTAAAGGAAAGCTGTCTGCGCCATGCTCAGTACGGGCAATGAAAAAACAAAACCCCCTGTCTAAAAGACGGGGGGTCTCATTTAATCTGAAGGAGAGCACTTAAGAGGAGCTCTTTTTATTTTTGCAAAATATATTGACCTGTTCCCTTGTATGTATTCGTCTTAGAATTCCAGGTCAGAATTCCTTCCACCGGGTCCCATCCGCCTTCTTCCCGGTACTTTTTCCAATATTGAAGTACCCTTCCCTTGGAATCGATCTTAACTCCCTGATCGCCCATCAGCTGCAGCACCTTCTTCAGTGTTCCTCCCTGGAGTCTGTATACATACAGCTGGGTATTTGAAGGGAAATAGGAGTAGGTCACAGCAACATGTTTTTCTTTTTTGGATACCGGGTAGATTTGGATGGATGGGTCCTCCCCGTATTCCTCGTCGCTTATTATTCCTGTATTGATAAGAGCAACAGCACCTTTGGAATTCATGTAGTAGAAGTTACCCGATTTAGTCAGCACAAAAGATTCATTCTTCTTGTCCGCATTGATGTCCGCTGTTTTTATTACGGTAATGACTTCTTTAGGATACTTTTTCTTCATTATATCCTGAGGTTTAACGGCCTGGGCATCCACAGATGAACCCAAGAACATAGGAATTGAAATTAGTAAAATAAATGATGCTAATAACTTGCTTGCTTTCATATGGACCTCCGTGTACAGTTCCCCGTCATTTAAACTGGACTTACTGCTTGGATAATTATGGTGACTTGAAGACTCAGATCAATATACCATACGAGATATGCATGTGAAAAGGCTTAAGGGCAGCCCGTGGGTTGTTATTCCCGAAAGCTGCCCTTAAAAGCCTTATAACCTTACGGGTTGGATACTCCCGTGTAGATCAGTATCGCATCCCGGAGAAATTCTGCCGTTCCCGGCACCTTCTCATCATAATGCGCTTTGAATCTCTCGTCATCCACATACATTTGGGCAAGCCCAGCATGTGCCTCCTTGCTGTAACTGCTCCAGTAGTGAGTCAGCCACTTCTTATGCAGCTCCGCTGTTTTTTGTGCCAGTTCACCTGCCGGGTCCCCTGTTTTGAAGGCTTCGGCCAAAGTGGCATACAGCTCTTCGGTTAGACGGGTAACTTCCTCGTACTCGGATTGGCTCATATTCTTCAGCTTGGCGTTCGATCGGGCGATAGCATCCTCGCCGTATTTCTCCCGGATTTCCTGTCCGTACTTGAGTTCATTTTCATCAATCAGCTTCTGTTTGAAGCCTTCGAATTTTTCCTGATCGGTCATGGTAATTCTCCCTTCATGCAGTGCGATGGTCTTCTCCACATTGGAGATGAGCAGGTCGAGCTGCCTTTTCTTGTCCAGGAGCTGTTCGCGATGGTCCTTCAGGGCGCTGACTCCATCGAAGGAATCGGAGTTCACAAGTTCATTAATCCGTTCCAGACTAAGTCCAAGCTCCCTGTAGAATAAAATGTGCTGTAATTTGTCCACTTCGGCCTGGCCGTAGATCCGATAGCCAGATGAGTTCATTCTTGCCGGCTTAAGAATGCCAATCTCATCATAGTAACGGAGCGTCCTTGTGCTAATGCCAGCCATCCGGCCAAGCTTCTGTATCGTGTATTCCATCTTGAATTCCCTCCTGACAACTAAAGGGTACACCTTAACGCTACGTGAAGGTCAAGGGGATTTTCGAACTTTTGACCGATTCAGAACTTTTTATTCGGCTCAACTCACCACTTCAACCGTAAATCCCCCTGGAGCCTTCACATAAAAGGTATAGCCGTGAGCATGCTTTGGAGGATTAACATCATAGCCGTCTTCCTTCAGCCTCTGATTGATTTGATCTACGACGGCCTCGCTTTCCTGGGTGAATCCGATATGAAATGTTTCGGGATAGTGAACTTCTGAGCCTTTCATCAAGGTAAGGATAATCTGGTTGTCATCGTTCAACAGAGCAAACGCATTTCCGCGTGTATTCAGACAGCGCAGCCCGAAATACTTTACCAGAAAGTCCTTAGCAGCAGTTACATCCGTGACCGTAAGATTGAGATGGTTCAGAATCATGGGATCACTCCTTTTTCATATTGTTAAGAAGATGGTGGGGGCTTAGTTATCATATTAAACCGAAATAATGGCTGGTGTAAAATGGAAAAAAAGAAGAACAAGGGCCTATAACGGTCCTTGTTCTTCTTTAGCGGAAGGAGAGGGGGCATGCCATATAATCTGGTGGCTTGTTTTACTAATTTTCTCATAGAATAAGGCTGAATCCTTGCGGATTACCCGGATGATAACATGGAAGAAGAACCAGGCGTTCATGGCGAACACCACCAGCCCCAAGAAGGCTCTTCCGATGTCGGGGATTTCACCCAGAGAGCCAACCATCAGCCGATTCATTCCGAAGAAGAGCCAGTATAGAAGACCGTAACGGACGATCAGGGATGCAAGGCTAATCCGCTCCTGTCCGTCGGTGAGACGGATGCGCACCAGCCATTTTCCGGGAGTAACCCCGTTAGTGATCCAAGGCATCAGAATGAAATACAGGCCAGTTGCCACCCAGAAGGAGAAAGGGATTTGGAGAATAATGCATATTCCCAGCAGGATAGGCCATAGTATGGAGTCCACTATGAAAGCCATTGCCCGCCGGGTATAAGTAACCCGTTTGGCGGATATATCCACCTTGGCATCGAGCTGCTCGATACGGGGCAGCAGACCGGCCAGCCATTCAGCTGCAAGATATCCTATGATTCCCCCAAGCGTATTGGTCATTAAATCGTCAACGTCAAATACACGGTAGGCATGGTCATACAGGCCATAAATGCCGGTAACCTGTGTCACCTCGAAGAACAGGGACAGCAGGAACGAGAGCAGCAGTCCGCGCAGCCAGTTGATGCGGAAATAGTAGCGGAGCACCATCCCGAAAGGAACCGTCAGCAGCACGTTGAACACAACCTGAAGAAAAGCGCGCTCTTTCAGAAGGTGAATATAGCTGGACGGCTGTGAGAAGTTGACGGAAGTTTCCTTCAGAATATCATGAATAAAATTAAGCGGAACGAGCTGCAGCGCGCCGGAGGCCAGCGGCGGGTTATGCCTTGAGGAGGGCAGCGGCAGTATAACCAGGAACAGAGCGTTCAGCAAGTATAAGAGAAAGAGATAAAGTACTAGCGCCCGCACTTTGTTAATATAACCATGCTTACGGTATTGAACGATCAGAAATGGGAGTGTGAAGGCCATTGCCACAAAAGGGAATGCGAGAAAAGCATACGAAATCGGGAACAAATAAGAGTGAAGCATATAAGTGTACACCTGCCTGTAGGGTAATCTTCAGCTGTTCGCAAACAGCCGGTACTCATCATAACACAGGTTAAGTTGTTTTCTGGTTAAATTTTGTTTAAAAATTGGCATAAGGTCAGAATTTGAAAAAAATAAATAAGACTGCGCTATACACGCAGCCTCAGCTTTTACAAGGGATTATATAGATTATTTCAGTGGAAGCTGTTTGGACAGCTTCTCGAATTGCTCAAGATAAGGATTTATTTTCGTCTGAATCGGCTGCAAATATTTTAAGGCGTCTTGATTCTTACGCTCCTCGGCTTTCGTATCTCCGGGGAATATGGAGTAGACTTTGTGGACAGAGCCGTTAAGGTAATCTACGCTGAACAGGGTTCCCTTTCTCCAATCTGTCTTCATATTCGTATTGCTGCCCATGACAGTCAAGGTTTCGCGGGAGCTTTTGTAGGTGAAGCTGTAATCGGGATCTGCCACGGCATGAATGACATCGTAACCTTCTTGAAGCACTCCGTTCTTAAAGGTTCCCGTTTGAATCTCGTTCCATCTAACGGCACCGTCCTGCATGGTCACTTTGTGGGTCAGCGTGCCTTTGCCATTCATTTGGTCCTGCTTCCAAGCTCCCGTGTATACGATCTTATGCTTCTCTCCATCAGAAACATATTCATTCACGTATTTGCCGGTTCCTTCGCGCTTGCCGCTGATAAAATCACCGGAATACTGCTTGCTTGCCCCCCATGAGATCGTCCCCCTCCCTGAGGGCACACCCTCCTTGACTTCACCGTAATACGTAGCCTGCCCGGCTACCTGAATCCGTTCTTTGACGGAAGCGGCATCGGCTGAAGCTGATGCTGCAGTCACAGAAGCTGCTGTCAAGGAGAGGCTGAGTGCTGCAGTCAGAGTTAGAGCTGATATTTTGTTCATGGTGCTACATCCTTTCAAGATTATGTATTGTGTGTTTGGCTTTCTTCCATATTAGACGCAAGAATCTGCGGTAAGTTGCCATCCCTAGCAGAGCAGACGCCCACGGGGGATGGCTGGTTGAGTGTCCCCCATTGCTGGAATCCACGGCAGGCTCTATAATTAAATGCGGCCTGCGGATGATGTCTGTAGGCATCATCAAGAGGTTAGGGGCAGACTGATGAACATTAAAACTAAATCTTTCGTATCTTGGGAGTTTCTTTATATTATCGGAATTATTGCGATTTCGTTCTCTTCCATCTTTATTCGTTGGTCGACCGCGGAGGTCTCCGTCGTCGGCATGTATCGTCTGTACATGACGAATCTGCTAATGCTGGCGGCTGCCTGGAAATACCGCAAGGAAATCTTATCGCTTAAGCCTAAGCAGTGGCTGGGGCTGCTGCTGTCTGGAGCCATGCTTGGACTGCATTTCCTGCTGTGGATGAGCTCCCTCCGCTTGACTACGGTAGCCAGTTCCACCGTGATTCTGACACTGGAGCCGATTCTTGTAGTGTTCGGTTCATTCTTCTTGTTCGGGGCGAAGATCAACCGCTTCATGATGGCGGGAATGGGTCTTGCCCTGATTGGTTCGATAGCTATCGGCTCAGGAGATTTCAAGCTGTCGGGTACGGCGCTCCAAGGAGATATATTGTCTCTGCTTGGCACGGTAGCAGTTGCCGCCCACATGCTGATGGGCAAGCGGCTGCTGGGGGGAATGAGCGCCTTTGTATATAATTTCTGGGTGTTTTTCATAGCGGCAACCATGCTTGCGGGGTATAATCTGCTCCGCGGTTACCCGTTTACCGGCTATGTGCCGGAGGAGTGGGGGATTTACCTGCTGCTTGCCCTCATACCTACCTTGTTCGGCCATTACTTGTTCAACTGGCTGATGAAATTCATCAGCGCCTCGGCAGTATCCATGGCTGTTCTTGGCGAGCCGGTCGTTGCCTCGCTGCTGGCGTGGCTGCTGCTTAAGGAAAGCTTGACAGGTCTGCAGCTGCTGGCGGGCGCGGCCATTCTGGCAGGGGTATGGATATTTATCCGTTATGGCAAAGAAGCTCCGGACACTGCCGGAACTGAACCTCCGTCGCTTAAGGAGTCTGCCTGAACTTTGAACTGGTGAAAGACCGGGTGCTCGCCGCATCCGGTTTTTTTATGTAAGAGTCCCCTAGGAGACTGATTAATTGTAGCGATATGTGGGGCGTACGTTGTGTACGTTTGTATATTGGACTGTCTCTAGACAGGAGCCCTTCCCGAGTTCCAGGCTTTTACATAGGATAGAGAAATGAAGTCTGAAGAAGTCGGACGCTGGTCTATCCTAAGGAGGGATGGGAAGTGGGCAAGTCTAGAACCATTAGGAGAGGCGGGAGTCAGCGGCGGACCGCGAAGCAGCAGCCGACAGCCGCACTCTTGCGGCGGGTGGCGGCAGGAATGCTGCCGTTCCTGAGAGCTGTGGAACGCAGCCGCGGGTATGCTTCAGCCTGGAGCCGGGCGGTTGTCAAAGCTGACCTGGATGCCATGCGCAGGCTGCTGCATAAGGTGTCGCCGCGGCTTGGAAATCAGGGCCTGGGCAGCAACGGAATTGGCTACTTCATCTCCTTCTCGGCAGCAGGGGCCTATTATTCGAGTGGAACTACGATACCGCCGGGCAGCGTACAATTTTACTTCAATCCCCGGGTGCACCGCTTGGTTGCCAAGGCTCTTCTGCCGTACTATTGCGAGCTGGCCTCCAAATCGGGATACGCGCTGGCACTGGCCCGTGCAATTCGGCGGGGGACCGGATGGCGGCAGCCCGGCTTGTCCGCAGCCGGATTCGAACGCGTGCACTGAAGTCCGTAAGGATCGAAGAGGCCGGGATTGTGCTGAGCTTTAAATATTCATTTAGCAAATATGAATATAACCATCTGCTCATTCAAGAGATTGATTAATGCCAGGAGCCCGCGCAAGCGGGTTTTCTTTTTTTGCCAGTATCCTATTGCAAGTATTCAGTTGTAGGATAAAACAATTTAAACCAAACTTGAACTTGATAAAAGTGGTAGTCCATTCAACAATATTCCATGAGGGAGAATTCACCTCAGAATTTGATGTTCAAGTCCCTACTATGAATTTTAGGAGTGATGGTGCTATGAAAACTTATATCCAAGTTATCCAATTTAAAGAACCAGTGAGAGGTTGTTACTCATAAGGACGTACTCCTCTCATTAGGTAATGGGAGGTAAAAGGAATTGTTAAATGAAGATTTACGCGATAGCTGCGGGCCCGTGGTAGAACTCAGACCGGTTGATGAAAACAACTGGTATGACTGCACCGAGCTCGAAGTGTCAGATGAGCAGAAGAGCTTTTTTCCTGTGCCGGCAGTCTATTGGCTTGCAGAATCAGCCTATTGCGGGTTCACCCCGCTGGCCTTGTACACTGATGAAGAGCTGGTCGGTTATGCTGTAACGGCTGTCGATCCTGACGACGGGAGCCACTGGATCATGGCCTTTATGATTGATCAGCGATTCCAGAATCGGGGTTTGGGAAGATCAGGAATGAAGCAGCTTATCCAGTATATGCGGGATAAGTACGCCTGCAGTAAGATTGTAATCGGGCACCGGCCCGAGAATGTTCAGGCAGCTGCTTTGTACGCTTCCCTAGGCTTTGAAGAGGTAGACCGTGAAGAACAAGAAGTTATTCGTGAATTGAGGTTTTCGTGATCCATCACACGAAGCCAGAGGATCTCGCCGCCATAATTATGGCGGCTTTTTTCGTCTGCTTTGAGAATCTCATCGCTTAGTCGGCGGGTCACCTATATTAGACGGAATGTCCGTAATCCCTCAGACTTAGGGAGCGAGAAATGTTAGTCCTGTTCGTGTGAACAGAGTCATAGTCCGATCGATGCAGGTTAACTTGGTTGAAAATCAGATGAACACATTGCTGTTCAGGAAAAGGATGCCAATTCATAGACAAAAAGGTGATCTTTTAGGCAAAAACTATTGAAATTCCAAGCCGCTGTAACAGGATCATATGTTATATTGGAGGTAATGGAGTAGAAAATTGCCTATTTTCAATTTTGTTTTCAAATTATTTTCATAGATGTAATTCGCTAGGTATCCGGGCCTAGTGTTTATATATGTTTATAAGGTTAAAAAGGAGTGGGATGAATGGACGATAAGCGTGTCTCGGTGGTTGTCCCTGCTTACAACGAAGAGAAGGTTATCCGGTTATGTTATGACGCACTAACGGACGTCATGATGAGCATAGACTATGAATACGAGCTGCTCTTTGTTAATGACGGCAGCAAGGATCAGACGATGCGTATTCTGGATGAGCTGGCCAAGCACGATGAGCATGTGCGGGTGATTAACTTCGCCAGGAATTTTGGCCACCAGGCCGCGGTAACTGCGGGAATCAATCAATCCAGAGGGGACTGTGTCGTTATTATTGATGCGGATCTGCAGGACCCTCCCGAAGTCATTCGTGACATGCTCAGAAAGTGGGAGGAAGGATACGAGGTTGTGTACGGAAAACGGAGGAAGCGCAAAGGCGAGACATTCTTCAAGCTTGCCACAGCTTCGTTGTTCTACCGTTTTCTTAGACGGATGTCAGACACCGACATTCCGCGCGATACAGGGGATTTCCGTCTGATCGACCGCAAGATCGTACATGTGTTCAACCGGATGACAGAGAGGAATAAATTTATCCGGGGGATCGTCAGCTGGATTGGGTTCAACCAGACCTTTGTGGAGTATGACCGGAATGAACGGGCCGCCGGAGAGACGAAATATCCACTGCGCAAAATGATCGCCTTTGCTTCTGACGGAATTATTTCCTTCTCCTCCAAACCGCTCAAGCTGATTACCCGAATGGGTATGCTGACGGTTGTCCTCGCTTTTGTGGTGCTTGTGTACTCGTTATGTGCGAAGTTGTTCAACCTTCCCCAAGTAGAACGTGGCTGGACATCGATTATGATGGCCATTACTCTGTTTAGTGGAGTACAGATGCTATCGCTCGGCATCATAGGCGAATACATTGCCCGCATCTATGATGAGAGCAAGAATAGACCCCAGTACATTATTAAAGACACCGTACACTATCCACATGAGGAAATGAACCGGCAGCAGGGGTCCTACTCAAGTGAATATCCCCGGTCAGAAATGGTATCTAAGTAGACCGGAAAGACCATGAAGCTGGCTCAGAGCGGGAGGTTAGAAGGTGAAAAAATATTGGACAGGCGGACTTAGTGCCGTTTTGCTGCTAAATGTCCTGATGGCTTGTGGAAATGCCCCGGCCCAGACTGCTCTGCCGAAGCCGCCGGAACAGCAGAACAAATCTGAGAAAGCGGTGCCTGACCATACTTCCCGGTTTAGCGATCAGCTTGGGCTGCAGCCGCACCGTGAAGAGACTGAACGTTTCATCATGAGTAAGATGTACGGACCTTATGGAGTGTACACGAATTATCAGGATTCGGGTGAATCGGACACGGCTGCCACAGGGCATGAGGTACTGAGTGAGTCCGCTGGACTTCTGATGCGTTATGACGTGCTGATGAACCGGAAGGATGCCTTTCAGACCGAATGGGAACGGGCGAAGCAGGTTTTTGAGCTTGCTTCAGGCTTCAGCTACCGATACAGTCCCAAGCAGGACAAGAAATATACGATCAATGCTGCCGTCGACGATCTTCGGATGATCAGGGCCTTGTATGATGCGGGGGAGAAGTTTCATTCCGCTGCATATACGGAATTGGCAGACACTTACGGCAAGCGCTTCTCCAGCTATAACATCAAGGGCGGCAAGCTTTACGACTTCTACGACGACACTTATAAGGTCACGAATGATTTTGTTACCTTGTGTTATATTGATCTGACCACGTTGAAACGGCTGCCCATCCCTTCCACAGAAAAGGAAACCTTAATCAGCAGCATGCAGAAGATTATTGAGCAGGGTTACTTGTCGGACGAGTTCCCATTTTACGAGACGAGATATCATTATTCTACGGACACATACCGCTCAGAGGGCATCAATACGGTGGAATCGCTGCTGACGATTCTGTCGTTATCTGAAGCTGGTCTCCAGAAGCCGGCAAGCATTGCTTATTTGAAGCAGCAGGTTAAGGCTGGAACCTTGTACGGAAAGTATGACAAGAAGGGCAGGCCGCAAAATCAGATTCAGTCTACCGCAATTTATGCGATAACCGCGTTGATCGGTTCGGCACTGAAGGATGCTGATTTATATGGGGACAGCATCAAGCAGATGGAGAAATACCGGGTTACGGATAAGGACAGTCCGCTGTACGGCGGATATGGCGATGCGGCTGCTAACCAAGCTTTTTCATTCGATAATTTAATGGCATTGCTCGCTTATGCTCACTAGCAGCTCGGGCATTTGAGAGAACGAAGGTAGGTGTGTGAATTTTGCCAAAAGCCCAGTGGTTGAAAGGGTTCGGGTCCAGGGTGGCCCTTCTCAGCCGTTATGTTTCGCCTTCTTTATTGGCAGCGTCATTGGTGCTGATCATTACGGTTTTTGCCTTGTTCGTGCCGCCCTATATTGGGATGGCTGACAATGGGGATTATTTTCGCGTCTTGTACAGCAACGGACTGTATTTTAATAACCCTGAGTATGACAGTTTATACTTGGGCTATTTTAACAAGGCATTTGGGATATTCCAGTATTACAACGAAAACGGAGCTACCTTGACCTCCTCCCAATCCCTGCTTATTCGTTTGTCGGTATGGGTGAATCAATGGTTCGACAAGCAGGTGTTTGACATCCGGGTGCAAGGGGCTCTGTTGGTGCTTTTATATACAGTTGGCGTTTATCTATTCGTTGAGGCGTTAACCTGGAAAGTAAAACCGAAGTATGGGTACTGGGTGGCTGTGCTGGCTGTGTTTCTGTTTGCGGATACGGCCTATACGGCATATTTCAACTCGTTCTTCAGCGAGAGTATGGTTTGGATCATGCTGATCTATTTGTTCGCTTCGGGCCTGCTGCTGTACCGGAAACGATATCCTGACTATATGATGATGATTGTGTTCTTTATAAGCGGTCTGTTATTAACAACGAGCAAACAGCAAAATGCCCCCGTCGGTATCATTGTTGCAGTGATCGGTATCATCTTTATCTTCGTGCGCAAGCAGCGGATTTACAGAACCTTTGTAGCCTCATCGCTGGTGCTTCTAATGCTTACCGGGATTGCCACCTATGTGCTGATTCCGAAGGAATTCGTCAATATCAACAAATACCATGCTATGACCCGCGGTGTGCTTATGCAGTCTGAAGACCCTGAGGAGACCTTGAAGTCCTTCGGGATCGACAAGCAGTACGCCATTCTTAATGGAAGCATTTATTATGAGCCTTACACGACAGTGGATGTGAACTCCCAGATTCTTGAGAATAACTTCTATAACCACTACGGCTTCGCATCTATCCTTGCTTATTACGTAAGCCATCCGGATCAGGCGGGGAAAATGATGGACTTGGCAGCTAAAAATGCGTTTACGATCCGGCCATCCGCAATGGGGAACTATGAGAAGTCGGTGGGTAAGCCCTTTGGGGCGCAGTCCATGTTTTTCTCCGGATATAGTGAGCTGAAAAAAGCGCTTGCCCCTAAGACATTTGGCTTCATCATCATCTGGATGCTGGTTGTAGCGGGATTGTACACCGCGCAATTTGCTGCCGCGGTCAAGGCCAAGCACGTGCGCGGCATGGTACGGCTGCCGTTGATTCTTATGCTGATGTTGATGGGGCTCTCCGGAATCCTCGTTTCGATTATCGGGGCAGGGGATGCGGATTTGTCGAAACATGAATTTTTGTTTACAGCGGCTTTTGATTTGGTTACGTTCACCGCAGTAGCGGATGCGATATGCCGGAATTTGTGGCATGACCAGCTTGCTGAATATGAGTCAGCATGAGGGCACAGATGATACAGGGTAGAAGGGAGGGGCGACATTTAATGAGACGAAACCACCGCTGGGGTGTTGTGCTGGTGGTGCTTCTGCTGCTGGTAACCAGTGCGGTTCTTCCTGCTCAGGTGCGGGCGGCGGCCCCATCCTCTTTTTCCTCGGTTCTTGTTGTGTATGACAGTCTTGGAATGGGTATGAAACAGGAAGGAAATGTGGAGGCCTTAAAGCGGCTGCTTGCAGCATTTCACGTACAAGTTACAGCGGAATCGCTAGATTCATATACCGCAGGATCGCTAAGCCAATATTCCAAGCTCATCGAGGTGCGCAACCGCTCTGATTTCTTAGATGACAACAATGATTTCCTCAAGGACAAGCAGTCTTATACCGGGGACTTCCTCTATATTGGCGAGAAGCCGGGAGAGAAGCTGGTCCAGTCCTTGGGGCTTCAGCTTCAATCCGAACAGAAGGTAGCGGATCTTCAGATTGGGACCTTTGCCCAGAGATCCATCAGCGTCCCCTACTTGTATGACTCGAAGCAGCCCGGTGTGAAGAAGTATGGCGAGCTGAAAGTACAAGCCGCAGATCTAAGTTACCCTTATGGAATACGGAAGGGGGCTAACGCTTATGTTCCTTTTATGGAAAAGGATACTTTAAGCGAGCTTGCCCTGTCCTACGTGCTGAAGGATTGGCTTCAGGAGAATCAGGAAGGCCATTATTTTCTTGTTTTTAAAGAGATTTACCCCTTTTCAGATCTAGGCTTGCTGGAGAAAATGTCGGATGAGCTGTTTGAAGCAGGGATCCCGTTCATGGTTAGCGTGCATCCGGTTTACAGCAATACCGATTATCCGGCCATGAAACGATATATCAATACGTTGAAGTACATCCAGTCCCGTAATGGAACGATTCTTGTAGAAGCTCCGGTTGTCGCCTCCACCATCCAGGATCTGGATCGAAGCTTATATCAACAGACAGAGCATTTTATTGATGCGCTGGCACAAGAGGGCGTCGTTCCGCTGGGAATGGGAGCCCAGATGTATTGGTCTTATGATGAGCATTACGTGTCGGAGGGAATGGCGTTTTTTGACTCTGTGATCCTGTTCCCGGATACGCGGCAGATCTACAAAGCGAAACGGAATCGTTCAACTGCCTTCGCGTCCTCACTGTACAGTCTGGACTCAGCGTTCTTTCAGCGTTATCTTACGGATGACCGCCATATCGCTTCGCTGCCGATGGACACTGCGGTAACTTTTGATTTTGTGCAGAAGGAATCGGAGCTGGAAGGTCTGATTGAGGGGCTGAAGAAGAGCTGGATCGCTTTTGAAGACTACAAAAGTGAAGCCCATCATGTGAAAACCAAAATCAACGAGCTAGGCTCAGACCGGGGCTCCCTGGTGCTGAATGGGGTCAGCTTGGGCATTCAGGCCAGCCATGTGGAGACCAGTTCTAAGTATGTATACAAGCAGCAGGGCAAGAAGAGTTTTGAGACCTGGTTTACGGTTCAGAACCAAATTTTTATTGTAATTATATTCATCACCTTGTTTGTATTCGGCGGCTTCCTTATTATTGGTTATCGCATGTATAAACGGAAATTTTACAAGTAAGGAGGCAGTTTAATGACTGCTGCAGACATCTTGATGCTGATTGCTGTCGTGAGTATTTGGTCACTGCTTCTTGTGAATGTGGTGCTGATTATCGCCGGCTATCTCTACTATATGGAGAATGAGAACCGGGAGGTGCCGCCGCTTCCCGAGGAGGTACCGTTTGTCACGCTGATGGTTCCTGCACATAACGAGGGCAAGGTGATCACGCAAACGGTCGAGGCCTTACTTGCACTAGATTATCCGCATGACCGCTATGAGATCATCGTCATTAACGATAATTCGAGCGATAACAGCAGTGAGCTGCTTGCCAAGCTGCAGGCCAAGCATCCAACTCGGCAGTTGGTCGTGATCAATACAGATAACATTACCGGTGGAAAAGGGAAGTCGAACGCGCTGAATATCGGCTTTCAACGGAGCAAAGGCGAGTTTATCGCTATCTACGATGCTGATAATACCCCGGAGAAGACGGCCCTGCGGTATCTGGTCGCCGAGCTGAGCCATGATCCAACCCTTGGCGCGGTAATTGGCAAGTTCCGTACACGCAACCGTTTTGCAAGCCTGTTAACCCGGTTTATCAACATTGAGACCTTATCCTTCCAGTGGATGGCTCAGGCCGGCCGTTGGAAGCTGTTCAAGCTCTGCACCATTCCAGGCACGAACTTTATTATGCGCCGGGAGATTATCGAGGAGATTGGCGGGTGGGATGTTAAGGCGATTGCAGAGGATACGGAAATCAGCTTCCGCATCTACATGATGGGTTACCGGATCAAATTCCAGCCCAAGTCTGTGACCTGGGAGCAGGAACCTCAAACGCTGAAGGTATGGTTTAAGCAGCGGACGAGATGGGCCAAGGGGAATATTTATGTCATTGTCAAAAATGTGCCGTTGTTATTCAACCGGTCAGCCAAACGAATACATTTCGACCTTCTTTATTTCCTATCTATCTATTTCCTGCTGCTGACCTCGCTGATTGTGTCCGATGCGCTGCTGATTCTATACGCGCTTGGGCTGGTGCATACGACCATTGCCGGGCTGAGCTCATTTCTATGGCTGCTGGCTATTATTCTATTTGTGAGCGGGACCTTTATTACGCTGATTACGGAAAAGGGAGAGATGAGACTCTCGAATCTGTGGATCATTATGCTGATGTATATCTCGTATTGTCAGCTGTGGATGGTTGTTGTTGCCTACGGCATGTATAACTATATCAAAGATTTGCTGTTTAAAAGAGAAGTCAAATGGTATAAAACCGAACGTTATTAAGACAAGGGGGAGAAATGTGAATACCAAATCAACGGTCTCCGGTATTCTTTGCTTGATTCTATTCTTTATTACCTGTGGTCAGGTATTTGCGCTGCCTGATTCAAGCGGCAGGTTAACCTACGAGGCACCGATTACTACCTCAAATGTCTCCTTATCTGGAGTCACCGCCTCCAGCTCCATGTATATCCGGCTGGAGGATTACTGGAATGTCAACTCGCTGACGCTGCACTTGGATTATCAGGCCACCCAGTTGGCAGCCAAGGAGCATTCAAGTGTAACCCTCAAGATGAACGGTACAGGGTTCTACTCCTTCCGTCCTGTAGTGGACAAAAAGCAGATGAACCTGACAGTACCTGTACCCAAAGAGTTACTCGTCCAAGGCAACAATACACTGTCCATCAACGGGTATATTGTGACCGATCTCCCTGATGGTGTTTGTGTCCCTACAGAGAAACGGGACAGCTGGCTTGAGCTGTATAAGACCTCATATGCGGAGATTAATTATGCTAAACAAGCTATAGGAAACAGCATTCATAGCTTTTATCAGCAGTTTGTGGGGACGGATACGTTAAAAGGCAAGATGAGCGCGCTCGCAGTTCCAAACCGCAGCGACTCTTCCGAGCTTGAGGCGGCAGTCTATGCTCTCTCAGGCTTGGCCAAGGGGAACCGGTCAGAAGATGCCACGATTCCGATGCTGACTCTGGAGGATGCAGATCTGGCCGAGCGGAGTCAACTTGTTATCGTCTCCCTGTTTAAGAACCTGCCTGACAAGTGGAAGACAGCACTCGGACAACCGGATGTGCATGATAAGGCGCTCATCCGCATGGTAAATGCAGGTTCACAGTCTGCGCTTATTGTGACCTCGGATGATCCGCTTATGCTCAAGAAGGCAGGGCGTTTTGTTGGCAACGTGTCACTGGTAAGCCAGGTGGATGGTCCTGAGAAGTGGATCGATCAGAATACGAATGTCGAGACCCCGGCCATTAATGTGAGCCGTGATGTCACGCTTACAGAGACCGGAGATAAGCTGACCGGCATGATGCATCAGGAGAAGAGCTACTTCGTCTCTCTTCCGGCCAACCGGTCTATTGCGGAATCAAGCAAAATCAGTCTGAATTTCCGGTATTCAGACAACCTGGATTTTGACCGTTCCCTTGTCACCATCCTGATTAACGATACGCCTATCGGCAGCAAGAAGCTTACAAAGGAATTATCCAATCAGGACGAGCTTACGCTGACCATTCCGAAGAACCTGGGAAGCACGGGCAGTATAACAGTTACAGCAGCATTTGATCTGGAGCTGAAAAGTGCGGGCTGTATCGAGCTTCAGGATCAGATGCCATGGGCTTATATTACCAAGGATTCTCTGCTGCAGTTGAATACCAAGGACCGTACGGACATGTTGTTCAACAGCTATCCGAATCCGTTCCTCCGCGATGCAAGCTTTAACCAAATTGCTGTGCTTGTTCCGGACAAGATGGATTCCTACGATTACCTTACGGTTGGAAGCCTGTTCCACCTGCTTGGCAAGTACGCGGAAGCCAATACTGGCCAGGTGACGTTCTACAAGAATCAGGAACTTCCCGCAGACTCGAAGATGCAGCATTACAATCTTATCTCTGTCGGCTCATTCAAGGATAATCCTTGGCTGCAAAAGCATAACAATAAACTGTTCTTTCAATACAGCCAGGATGGGGAAAGATTTGTATCCAATGAGAAGATGAGCATTGAGGAGAACTATGGCAAGCGGATTGGGACGCTGCAGCTGATGGAATCGCCTTATAATCAAGGCTACGGCTGGCTTGCAGTGACTGGGCCAAGCTCCAAGACCAGCTTCCTGGCATCGAATCTGCTGTCGAGCGATAGTATGAAGTGGAAAGTATATGGGGATGGCGTGGTGACGGATGTAGATGGAAACACGAAAGCCTTCCGCTTCAAGAAAGAAGTCCAGCAGGAAGGAAGCGGCTTGGTGGAGCAGATTACCGAACGCGGAGACGTGCTCGCTTTTATTGTGGCACTGGCACTTACCTTCATTCTGGTTGTCGTTTCACTGATATTCCTGATTCGCAAGTACAGGAAGAAAGCAGGTGAAGAGTGATGAAACGCTATCAGAGCAGTTTAATGTCTGATGCGGCATTTTTGCTGCTGTTTGTCCTCTGTTTTGTCCATATCCTGTTTACGGCAGGCGATCCGAATCACTATCTGATCAATATGATTCTGCTTAATGTCTCATTTCTGATTGCGATTATCACTTATTTCACCGGGCTTACCGCAGGTCTGATTCTGAACATTGTTTTTATTTTCGGATATGGAACGTATACGATTTATCAAACCGTTATCGTAGGGCAGCCTCTGCAGGCCTATAATTACTACTGGCTGGTTATGACACCTCTATTAACGGCGATCATTGCTCTGCTGACCTTCTCGAACCGGCGTCTGCAGCAAGATGCGGACCAGCTTCAGAAGAGGAATGCTACGCTTGCAACATTGGATGAACGTACGAATTTGAAGAACAGCCGCTCCTTTCAAAGTGATGCTACCATCTTCATGGCGCTTTCCAACCGGTACAAAATTCCGTTAACCCTGCTTGTCATGACGGTTAAACACTGGGATGAGCTGAGCCGGATGATCAGTGAGGCCCAGATGACGGAGATGATTTACGACATTTCGAGAATGAGTGAGACCAGCATTCGTCTCAACGATTCTTTGTATATGCTGAATGCGGAACGGCCTACCTGGGGACTGCTGCTGTTCACCGATCAAGACAGTGCCAAGATCGTGGTGGATCGTCTGAAAGAAAAAGTGGAATCATTCAACACGGTTGAATTCTCAAACAAGTATAAACTGGACATGAAGCTTACAATCGGAGCTGCCCAGTATACGCCTGACGAGGTTCCGACACCACTTGACTTCATTGCCAAGGCACGCCAGAAGATGGAATATGATGTATAGAGGATAGAAGGTGAGGGTCCTTATGAAGTCTTATGCGGCTCGAGAGTCTCTGCGTGCCATTGTGGTCTTTGGCCTTGTAGGTCTTGTGAATACAGGTGTAGACGTTGCAGTATTCACTTTGTTAACCTGGTGTCATCTTCCTTGGCTGGTGGCGCAGGTAGTGGCTTACGGGTGCGGGGTGATGAACAGCTTCCTGATGAACCGTAAGTGGACATTTAAACAGCAGAAGACGTCCTCGAAGGAGCTCATTCGCTTTATTATTCTGAATCTGCTGACTTTGGGGATCACCTCAGTCTGTATGCTGCTTGTACACGAGCAGATCGGAGCTCCGCTGTGGATTAGCAAGGGAGTATCAACCCTGGTAGGGTTGGTGTTTAACTTTGCGGGAAGCCGCTGGTGGGTGTTCCAGGCGAAGCCTTCCCGTGAAGAGGCCGCGTCTTTATAGGCGCCTATTCATATAAGCGAGCTCATAACTAAAGGCAGTTCTTTTGCAATTATGCAGAAGAGCTGCCTTTTTGTAATGTGCCGTAAGTCCATAGACACGCACACGAAAATCTTAAAAATACTCCTATATTTGTAAATGGTTCCTGATTATGATCAAGTTGCGGCTCACATTGTACCTGCACAGAAAAGGAGGGAATTGCAGGGTTTTTTGACACCGCTTACATGCTTGTACTAGAGGGCCCAAGCGGGTGTTTATAGCTGTGCCAGATCTACGGTTTCGAGGAAACATTTATTCTGAAGGGAGAAATGTAAAACGTGAAAAGCCAAAGACGTGTCACCGCCTGGATTTGTATCGTGACAATGATCGCAGGAATGCTCCTCTCACCTATCGGATTCCCTAATCCTGTTGCCCGTGCCGACGGCAAGCCGAATCTTGCGGCGGGCAAAGCGGCAGCCGAATCCGGCCATGCCGACGTATACACTTCTTCCAATGTAACGGACGGCAACCCGGATACGTATTGGGAAAGCACCAACAATGCCTTCCCACAATGGGTTCAGGTCGACCTTGGCACTGCGGCTCAAATCAGCCAAGTCGTGCTGAAGCTGCCGTCCGGATGGGAGAGCCGGTCGCAGACCTTATCCGTACAGGGAAGCACGAACGGAACAAGCTTCTCGAATCTTAAGACTTCTTCCAGCTACACGTTTGATCCGGGCGCCAAGAATACGGTATCCATCGACTTTGCCCCAGCCAGCGCACGCTACGTGCGGGTCCATGTGACCGCCAACACAGGTTGGCCTGCCGCACAGGTTTCTGAGCTGGAAGTCTATGGTTCATCCGGCACTGCTGATAATCAGCCTCCGACAGCCCCGGCAAACCTGAGCTTTACGCAGCCTAATCCGGGTACAATCCATCTGACTTGGAATGCGGCAGCTGATAATGTCGGCGTTACCGGATATGACATCTACGCGAACAACCGGCTTCGCGGGAGTGTGAACGGTTCAACCCTTCAGTTCACCGACCAGCAGCCTTCGAGCGAAACGGTAACCTACTATGTCATCGCGAAGGACGCTGCGGGCAACGCTTCCCCGCCAAGCAATTCCGTAACGCGGACCGGTTCAGGCAGCGATAATGGAACGAATCTGGCTGTTGGCAAGCCAATTACGGCCTCATCATCGACATTCACTTTTGTGGCAGCTAACGCCAATGATAACGATACGAACACGTATTGGGAAGGCAATGGTCAGCCGAGCACGCTCACGGTGGATCTCGGAGCCAATGCTGATGTCAGCTCCGTCATTATCAAGCTGAATCCTTCCAGTGAATGGGCCACCCGTACACAGACAATTCAAGTACTCGGGCATGAGCAAAATTCATCAGTCTTTAAGAATCTGGTCTCTGCCGCTTCTTATACGTTCAACCCGGCTTCCAAAAATACGGTGACCATTCCCGTGAACGCAGCAGCGAGCAGTGTGCAGCTCCGGTTTACAACGAACTCCGGAGCTCCTGGCGGTCAAGTTGCCGAGTTCCAAGTTATCGGCAAGCCTGCGCCTAACCCGGACCTGACGGTAACTGGCATCTCTTGGTCTCCGTCTTCCCCAGACGAGACCCATCCGGTTACGCTTAACGCCACTGTCCGGAATATCGGCTCTGTGGCTTCACCTGCAACGGAGGTGAACTTCTACCTTGGAGGCACCCTCGCCGGGACAGCTTCTGTAGGCGCCATCGCTGCAGGAGCATCGTCGAATGTCTCCACGAGCATTAACCCTAAGAATGCCGGCTCTTACAGCGTGACGGCGAAGGTGGATGAGGATAATACGGTCGCGGAGATGGACGACACCAATAACAGCTATACTCATCCTTCACCGCTGGTTATTGGCCAGGTCCAAAGCTCTGACTTGATTGGAACGGCTGCATGGACACCAAACAATCCAAGCGCCGGGAATACGGTCACCTTTACGGTGAATCTCAAGAATCAGGGAACCATGGCTTCTGCGAGCGGCGCCCACGGCATTACGGTTGAGCTGAAGAATGCAGGAGGAGCCACTGTTCAGACGTTTAAAGGCTCCTACAACGGAGCTCTGGCGGCGGGAGCATCGGCCAATGTCAACGTAGGCACATGGACGGCGGTTAACGGCAGTTATACAGTAACGACAACGGTTGAAGTTGATGCGAACGAAGTGGCTGCCAAGCAAGCCAATAATGTCAGCACATCCAGCTTGTATTCCGGGCGGGGGGCCAACATGCCGTTTACGATCTTAGAAGCCGAGGCATCGGGCAACGGCACCAATGGAACGAAGCTGGCCCCGAATTTTACACCAGGCGATTTCGCTGGTGAAGCTTCCGGCCGTTCGGCCGTGTATCTGGATGCCGCCGGAGAATATGTGGAGTTCACGCTGACCTCATCTGCCAACGCGTTCGTTCTCCGTAATGCTGTTGCCGAGAATACCTCCGGAACAATAAGCATTTATGCGGACGGCGTGGATAAAGGGAACTTTAACGTAACCTCTAAGTACTCTTATGTATATGCAACACCTTCCACGCTTGGACGGCTGGGCTATGATAATTCGGGGTCCAAAGCCTACTGGCTCTATGAGGATTCTCAGCTTATGCTGGATCAAGTCTACCCTAAGGGAACTAAAATCCGAATTCAAAAAGATGCCGGGGACGTTCCTTGGATTTATGTGGATATGATCGAGACGGAGAACGTTGCACCAGCCGCTTCGAACCCCGACCCAAGCAAATATGTTCAGGTATCGGCTTCAAAATCCATCGAGCAGGCCCTGACCGAATTCCGGCAGGATCCGGCCAAGAAAGGGATCTTCATTCCGGCGGGCCAATGGACCATCCCGTCCAAGATATACCTGTACGGCCGGGCCACTGAGATCATCGGTGCAGGTCCATGGCACACCAAGCTTGTCGCACCGCAAGACCAGACGAATACCGATGTCGGCTTTAATATTGGCTCTGACGCGAACGGCACCACCATCAAGAACTTGTCCGCATGGGGCAACTACGTATACCGGCAGGACGGACCCGGCAAATTCATTGATGGGAATGGGATGAAGAATGTCACGATCGAGAACGTCTGGGCCGAGCATTTTATCTGCCTGTATTGGGGAGTGAACTCTTCGTACAATACGTTCAAGAACAACCGGATCAAAAACATGTTCGCGGATGGAATCAATATGACTAACGGTTCATCCTACAACATCATTGACAACAACTATGCCCGTGGAACGGGTGACGACTCTTTCGCATTGTTCAGCGCGATTGACGCGGGCGGCTCCTACAACGTGGGCAACAAATATACCAACCTTACTGCCACCAACGTGAGAAGGGCAGCTGCCTTTGCTGTCTACGGCGGCAAAGACAACCTGTTCCAGAATTTGTATGGCGCGGATACGCTGACTTATCCGGGCGTAACCATTAGCAGCTTAAGCTTCGGTTATAACACACTCGGCTTCGGCGATCAGGATACCGTCATCGACGGGGTCACTCTGGATCGTACGGGTGGGGATTTCTGGACCAGTAACGGGGCCGACGACAAGATCAACGATTATCAGAATTTTGGAGCCATCTGGTTCCACGGCGGAGACAGGGACTTTAAGAATATTCTGGTGAAGAACGTGGATATCAATAATCCGGTGTACTATGGATTGATGTTCCAATCCAAATATCCGGAGAAGCTCCCGATGCAGAATGTCCGCCTTGAGAACATCACCATCAACAACCCTACCCGATACGGCATCAAGCTTGTTGTCAAAGCGGAAGATGGGCAAGGGCCAGCCGTCGGAGCAGCGAGCTTTACCAATGTCAAGGTGAACAACCCTGGTGTCACAGCCATTTACGGCGAAAAGCAGTCTCCGGGCTTCACCATCACTAGAGTGTCAGGGAACAACTGGTAAGCTGAGCAATGTCAGTGGAGAGCATCTTAAAAATGTGAGAATGGCGGCGCGGGGATTTTACTCCTCGCGTCGCTATTTTTAGATACAGATACATTTCAACAGGTTATTTGTAGAAGTTGAACTATTGATTTACAAGTAAGGCAGCCGTGTGAAATGTCCTTTAGGACCGCTGTTGCTCCCGGACTTTTTGAATAAATTTATTATATAAAATGAACTTAGAGTAAAGAAAACCTAAGATTCTTGCGGTTGTCCCGATTCCTGACGCCGGAGATTCATGAAGACCAGAGTCAAAGCTATGATCGTGAGGATCACACCAAGCAGCCGAAACCCACTGAAGCTGAAAGTTCCTCCCATAATAATACCTGTCAGCAATGAGGACAGGATCGTCCCCAGATATCTTGATGTGTTAAACAATCCGGAGGCCACACCTGTTATTTCTTTTGGCGAACTCTTAAACAAGGCTGCCTGCATCCCAACCGCGTTCAGCCCGTTGCTAAAACCGAAGGCGACTAATGCCAGGCATACACTGATGACCGGTGAGGTTTGATTTAACATCACGAGCCACACGGAACCGAGCGTCATAAGAATGGCGGATACCAAGAGTGCGGGCCGGGGTCCTGATTTATCCACCCATCGTCCAGCTATCGGGGAAGCCACGATCGAGCTCAGTCCTAAGGCCAGCATAAGAATGCCTGTATGGAACTCGCTGATATGGCGTACCATTTGCAAATAGGAAGGTATCCCGAAAAAGAGAGCATAAAAAAGCAAATTAACGAGCACGTACTGAATATTGACCCAAGTCATGGCCGGATATTTGGCAAATGTACGTAAAGGAACAAATGGAGATGCCGTTCGCAGCTCGTGTCTTATGAAAGCCCCAAGGGCCAAAAGGCCAACCAACACGGCGGTAATATTCCATAATGAGATATGTCCGGACGATTTGGCTGACAGCAGGCCAACGAGCAGGGTAACAAGTCCTACTGCGAAGAGCAAAATACCTGACGCATCAATCAGACCTAACCATTTGCGAAGTGAAATGCCGCGTGTAGCGGATACTGCGGGTTCATCCTTGGGAATCATCTTCCATGCTAACAGGAAGCTTGCGATCACAAACGGAATGTTGACAATAAAGATGGCATGCCAATCCCACCACTGAATCAAAATCCCTCCGGCAAATGGCCCAATGGCTGCCGCCCCGGAGAGGAAGATGGACAGAACAGCCAGGGCGGTTGCTTGTTTCTCTGTAATATGAATTCGTACAATGGCCATGCCAACGGCAATCATCATACTTGTTCCGATCGATTGCACAATGCGGAACACGATAAGCCATCCGAAGTTTGGTGATAATGGAGCGAGGAAAGAGGAAGCGAAGGATATCACCAGTCCTGCAAGGAATATTTTCCTCCGGCCAAATAAATCACTGGCCTTCCCCATAACAGGTTGAGCGATAGCACTCGCGATGTAGAAAGAAAAAATAATCCATGAAATCGCGGTAAAATCAAGCTGAAACACGTGTTGCAGCCTTGGAATAGCAACAGAAACCATGGAAGAGTTTAATGGGTTCAAGAGTATTCCGAGTCCAACGGCAATCATCAACCACCAGCTGCGAGCATTCATTTATGAGTTCCCCCCGAAGTGTTTTAAAGATATCGTACTTGAAACCAATCATTTACTCCAACGCATTTCATGTTATGATTTTATTGACTAGAAGTAATGATTGGAGGGTGGGGAATGGAGCTTCTTCAGCTGCAATATTTTGTGACGGTTGCCCGATTGGAGCATATGACTGAAGCTGCACAGAGTTTGCACGTTACGCAGTCGTCGCTGAGCAAAACCATTCAGCGTCTGGAGGAGGACCTGGGAGCAACTCTATTCGATCGGACAGGAAGGGGACTCCGCTTGAATGAGTTCGGAAGCAGGTTTCTTCGCCGTGCCGAGAGAGCTCTGTTTGAACTCGAGCAAGGGAGGCAGGAGATTAGGGATTTGTCCAGCCAGGAGCCTAGCGCACTCGAATTGGCGGTAACCACGGCAAGCATGCTGCCTGGCATTCTTCGAGAGTTCCGGAAGAAGATGCCTAATATCCATTTCCATGTGCAAATGCTTACCACGCACGAAATGGTTACACTTCTCCATCAGGGTGAGGTCGATTTCTGCTTGTCCTCACCTCCGATACAGGGGGAGGACATTGAATGCCAGGTTATGTTCGTTGATCCCATCCTCGTAGCGGTTCCACACGGACATTGGCTTGCTGACCGAGACAGCGTATCCTTAACGGAGCTAAAGGATGAATGGTTTGTTGGAGTAAGGAAGGGTTATGGAACTCGGGATTTGGTCGATTCTGTGTGTCAGTCAGTTGGATTTGTACCCAGGTATGTCTACGAGGGAGATGAACCTGCCAGGCTTAGCTCTCTTGTGGAGGCTGGAATCGGCATTGCCTTTATGCCTGGTACAGCAAGGAACTCGCGGGAGCAGATTCACTATCTCCAAGTAGAAGATCAGGAGTTGGTACGGGAGATCGCCCTATTGTGGAACAAAGGCCGGTATATTTCGCGGGCTGCCTTGGAATTTCGTGAGTTAGTTAGCGAATATTTTAAATTATTATCCTAAACGAGATCCAGTCGATTCTGCTTCTTGCTCTCTCGCGGTTTCCTATTCTTGAATGATTCCAAAATATATAGATCTTAGAAGCTCACGTCTATCCGAATATGTCTCTCACTTCGTCTGTAACAGTGCGAAACGGCTTCCCGACCAGCTTGGCCAAGTCATTGGATACGGATTGCATATCGGAATACGGCAGCATCTGGTAGATGTTATTTTGATAAACGTTGTCCGTACAGTGAACCACTTGTCTGCCTGTAACTTCAGTGATAGACCTTGCCAGGTCCTTCAGATTCCAAGTCCGTGTTGGGGTCAGCTCATAGGTCTGATACTCATGCCCTTCCTCGGTAAGCACGGTTGCGGCGGCTTGGGCCAAGTCCCAACGGGAGGCGGTATTAAAGGTCCAATTCCCCGGAGGACTGAGCAAGATCCCACTCGTGGCTGCTTCCCGGATACCCAGGAAATTCACAATGTCTGTATAATAAGCATTTCGCAGAATGGTATAGGGAATCTTTGATTCCTGTATGGCCTGCTCCGTATCCAGATGAAGCTGGTGGACAGGCAGGCGTCCCTTTTCCGGGGAAAAAATACTGGTATAGACAATATGATTGATCCCAGCTTGACGGGCAGCTTCAACAACGGAGAGATGCTGTCTTAGACGAACGGTATCGTCCATACAAGGGGAGGATATCATCATCAGCTTGTCAGCACCGCGGAATGAGGGTTCGAGCGATTCTGTTATATCGTAGTCGCCGTACCGTACGTCCAGATTCGGATCTCTATATCCATTCGTTGAATGAGGCTGGCGGACGCTAAGGATCAGGTCCTGTGCGCGGCATCGAAGGAGTAATTGCTTCAGAATCAGGCATCCCAAATTGCCAGTTGAGCCGGTTAGTGCGATTTTCATAGGATCAATCCTTTCGCGTTATAAATGGTTAAACATTTAACTATATAGGCACAGGAAGAAGTTACTCCTTCCTTAGCTGCAACTTGCCCAGAAGCGACAGCAGCAGCTGTAACTCGTTCGCATCCAAGCTCTCCATCCGCTTTGTAATGGCGGCCCGATTTCCTGGCAGTACATCCAGAAGCAGCTTCTCTCCATCCTTGGAAAGCAGAATTTTGCGCTTGCGGCCATCATCCGGAACACTGATGCTTCGAATATAGCCCTTCTGTTCCAGCGGCCCAAGCAGCACGCTAATATTGGCCTTTGTTACCCCAATCCGGGCTGCCAGATCGGAAGGGAGGATAGAACCGCCAGCCTTGGCGATCTCGACCAGAATGCGGATTCGCGCTCCGTTGATTCCCTGCGAGGACCAATATTTCTCCGATATGCTGACAAGCTCAGCCGTGGTGTCCACCATGGCAAAAAAAGCTTCCACCTCTAGCGGCTGCTGAGACACATAACGCTGAAGATTACGCATCTTCCAACCTCCGGGTATGTAGTTTAATGTTTAACTAATTAGATTGTATTCTTGTTTCTTTGTTCTTGTCAACGAATACAAACGCCTAGTTCCTATTATGGGATTGGTCCTATGAGTGGGTTCAAACCAAACGCAGTTCCGGCAAAGAAGACCAGGTGCAGCAAGACAGCACTCCGTATGGGGGAAAGGGCTAGAACAGGCTGCAGCACTACTGCTTGCAGCTTGTTGACAGCCTGTTTGAAGCCCAGACCTTTAGATCTTCAATGTATTAAATAAAAATGGTGCTCCCTGTAAGTAACTTTTTATTATAGCTTGTGCGTAGGGCTGTTCTTCCATAAGTCCCTGTGTTTCTCTTGGATCAGGAGCGTGATGGCAATAATTTTCGATCATTACCATTACGGTAAAGGTCTCCAACACGGGAAGCCATTCATCTCCAAGCTCTCTAATGCTTTGGTAGCCTTTAATTACTAGCTCCCTTTGAGCGGGATACAGCCCCAAGATGGTTTGGGCTATATCATATAGGAAATATCCAAACCCACATCTTCCAAAATCGATAGGGCGAGGCTCCCCTTTATAAAAAACAATGTTTCCTTGGTGCAGATCACCATGAATTAACCCGTAACTTTCTTTATCCTCACGAAGTTCTTTAATCTTGGAGAGTACCTTCTCCGCCGCTGACTGGTACAAGGAAAACTCTGCGTCTGTCAAGAATCCATCATAATATTGCGCCAAACGCTCTATTGACTGTCTAAAGCTTTGCTCACCCCATACAGGGCGTGTGAAATTAGAGGGGGCCTCAAATTGCTGTGACACTTGATGGAGGTTTGCCAAGAGAATTCCTTCCTTATAAACTTGGTCTTCAGATAATTCCCCACTTTCATGCTCGCCCTCGACCCAGCGCATTAATGTAGCGTAAACGTGAGAACCATTCTCTTGGTCAACGGTTACGGTTCTTGACCCATAGCGGTCTAACACTCCCTTAGGGAGGGTAAGCTTACTCTTCTCATTTAATGCATCCAGCCAAACGATTTCGGAATTTATCTCTTCGTTATTCATTCCTGAATGAATGCGTAGTAGAAAATTCCCATCGTTACTTGTCTGAATTATAAATGTACAAGTATCTGAAAGTTGATTAAACCGGATTTGTTCCCAATCCAAGTCGTAGTTTTGCAGCGCCTTCAAAACGGCATTCTTTGACCGAATCATGGCTTTCTTTATATCCTCTTCAGAATCAACTTTAAATATCTCTCCCATGACTGTCCCTCCTATTATTGGTACACTTTTTCAATATAATGGTACCTTGAATTTCAGATGAACAGAAAGGAATTAATATTTATAGTCAAATTTGAAAGTGGAAAGGCAGTGGAGGGAACGGATAACAGAAGGGGAGGCGCATCCAGCCATTCAATCTATAGATGTTACCTGTAGCCGGTAACATTTGCGGGTAGGCCTGCATCCTGCACTTCTACTATATATCGCCAACAATCTGGTTGTGAGCCGTCAATATCATAGAAGTTGTACTCTTGTGCAAGCTGACCGCTTGAAACAGAGTGTCCGTTCCACCTTGCAGCTTCCGGATCTGCAGCTAATGCGGCAACCGCACGTCCTACAAACCGGGGCGATTCCGATATCGCAAAATGAGGCTCCTTCACAATCGCATCGCGCCAGTTCTCCTCCTTAACACCAAAGTGATCGAGCATGATTTCAGAACGCATCCAGCCTGGAGTCACCGCTACAGCTGTGCAATCATAAGGGGAAAGCTCATGGGCAAGAGATTTAGCCATATCGATTACGGAGTTTTTTGCCAGATTGTAGAACAGCGATAAACGGTAGTTCTTATCATTATATTCTGCCGTGCCGTCCGTTACCTCAATGACCAATCCGTTCTTGTTCCGGATTAACAAGGGGAGAGCATAGTGGCTTGTAATGATATGCGTGTCAACCGCAAGCCTAAGCTGACGAAATCCCCGTTCAAGGGAATGTTCCCACACAGGCACATTCCACTCGGTCAAATGTTCACCGCCCCACACATCGTTCACCAGGATGTCCAATCGTCCATGTTCATTTTCAATGCGGGCAATCAAAGCCTGAACCTGATCAGGATCCAGATGATCCACTTGAACGGCTATACCATGACCACCCGCATTCGTTACAAGCTCGGCAGTTTCTTCGATAGTTTCAGGACGGTTATATTCAGAACGCCTTGTTCGTGTCGTGCGCCCTGTTACGTATACCGTAGCCCCAGCCGCACCTAGTTCAATAGCTATTCCTCTGCCAGCCCCGCGTGTTGCGCCAGCAACCAAAGCCACTTTTCCATTTAGAGGTTTCATGATCTGTCACTCCTTTTTTTAGGATTACTCTCCAAATATAGACCATCAAATATGTCATCTTTTGTCTTATTAATAAAAACTGTGAAGGTATCTTTACAAGTAAGTTGTCCGTATTCGCTCCAAGAGCTTGCAGCTTCTTAAGTGGTCCCGTCTGCAAGCTGCGGACCTGAACGAGAACGCCAAAGAGGCTGCACCAGCCTGCCCACCGGCAATCTGTCACAGCCCTTCAAATCCGCATTAGTTGCGGCCTAACGTCAGATATTTGCTTAACTTTATATTGATCTGTATTCAAGGTGAAGCAGGGGAAACGGTTTGCCCGAACCGTCTAATTCCGAGCGCCCAATCTGTACAAAACCAAACCGTCTGTAGAACGCGCATGCCCCATCGTTTTGCTCATTAACATCAACTTCGAGAGTGTCTCCTTTTAATTTTTGGGCATACGTTATTAATCGGCTGCCTATCCCCATTCCGTGGTATTCCGGATCTACGAACAGCATTTCAATCTTGGTTCCCACGAGCCCAATAAACCCAGTCGGTTCTTTATTTTCATTTCTGCTTACCCAGATCTCAACTTCTCTTAATGCCCCGTTTTGAACTATACCACGATAAAAATGGATGTCCGTTTCCGTCAAAAATGTATGGGTAAGACACACGGCCCGATACCAAATATCAACTAATGTATCGTGATCACTGTCCTGGTATGGCGTTATTTCGTTTGACAAGATAATTCCTCCAATCGCTCGAATTTTCAGTGATACAAGCAATAATATACCAATTGGAAGAGAACAAGAGTGAAGATTTCTCCGGTGGAGAAGGATTGGTCCTTGGGATCACCTACATGCGATCCGCCAAAATCAATTACGCCAGTAATTTTCGGAAGATGATGATCGATCAATATATTTCCGCGCCGAAGTCTCCATGCACAAATACTGGTTATATTGTAAGTTTATTGTGTTATTCAAAAAATCTCGAAATGTTTCCTTACGCGTACTTGGCTCTCATAGCTCATATAGAATATCTTGTGCATAGTTCTCCAGCATAAACAGCCCCCACATGAATGGTATTCCAAACTGCGACAAATCAGGATACCATCTAAGTATTTTTGATATCTGATTTGACCTAGTTCTATAGCTCTAATGATTTTTAAGGTCGGAGGCGCGTGACATCGAGGTGCATTCGCGGCGCCGGCCCACCCTCTGTGTTGACGACGCCACTGGTGACGAAGCCAACGGATTCGTAAAATCCGATCGCGTCCGGGTTGGCGGTCACCTCTACACGCACACCGCGCTGCGTAATGTCTTCGACCAAGTTACTCGCGATGCCTTGGCGCATCCAGTCAGGATCAGTAAACAGATCCTCGAGTTCGAGGAAGTCGTCGACAGGACGTGCCGATGCAAAGCCGACGACACGCCCGTCAACAACAGCGACACGCACGAACGGCAGCATCGCGTGATCCCATACGAGCCACTCTGGATGAGTAGTGATGAGGTTGCGGTTGCTCTCGACGGTCAGTGACGCACGGCGAAAGATGTCGCAAAGCGCGCCAACGTCGTCAACGTCTGCGCTTCTAATGACGAGGTTAGACGCATATATAGGTTTTTTTTCACTCATCGCCAATTCTCCCCCCTGAACCTATGCGTTCCTACTGCCGATGCTGTCTCTTGTTTCCAAGATGTTGACCGAAAACACTGAAAAGAGCGCAACGTCTGCCCACCGGGCAATCTGTTGCAGCCCCCAAAGCCAAATTGCTAAAAACCATCCACACAATGATTGCTTGACTGGTTTTGACTTGTTTCACAATATAAATGATTAAATCGAGTTCGCTTCCGGCTCCAATTGTTGCACCCACATCAAGTATGAAGTGAGGTTCCTGTCATCATCGAGCGGGTGAAATAAGGCTCTCTTCCAGGGGAGTGCAATAATCTATCCATCATTGTCTTCATAAATTATAGGCTTCCTTTCCACCATAAAAGGAATCAATTTGCGAAATGCGATCGTGCTTGCACCCTGCCATCACGTTGATAAGCTTCATAGTCTTTCCTGAAGGTGAGGGGGCCCACATGCTTAATCATTTTCCTTTTGAATTTATTATATTTGAATTCGTAGGACTCGCAAGCCGCAGCTATCCTGGAGCAGCACTCTCGAAAAATATCCCTGCTGCTTTGGTCATCCGTCATATTTATCCCTCCCAGTAGCCACCGGATTCTCATTGCCACCGATCTAGTCGCTCCAACTGCCCGTAAACAGCTTCTATTCGCGAGCTTACCTCTTTCAACCCGATGTTATCATGTTTATGATTCATAAATAAGTACGAAGAATAAACCGGATACGTTCGATTCATCCCCTGTAACTAAATCAAAATCAATCATGTGATTTGATCCAAACACGAAGCGGACCTATTGTTGTCCACCCCGAAATGAGAGCTGCCGTAAGACCATCACCTTTTTCATATCCAACCATTTTCATCCCAGGGAAATACCTTGAAATAATTGGGGCAATATCTGACCAAACTTTTATATTGCCGTTTGAAAATACATTCGATATCCCTATTGCATCGGCACTCAAGTTAGCAATAAATCCTGATAGCTCACCATTGTACTCGTGTAAAAAGATCTTCACATCTTTATGCTCTAATAGCTTTGGTTTTATTATGTTTTGCAATCCGCTTGCGTAAGTCCACTTTGCTAAATCTTCCTCGGTTGATACGACGGCCCATTCCGTGTGAACAGGAACACCGCCAGCAACCGGGTCATGACGAATCCATTCTGCATCAAATAATACTTTAAAACCGTATGGCACCATATTGAGATTAGCAAAACTATCTTTAATACTGAATACTTCTCTATTTCCAATAAGGGTATTAACTTCATCACTTGTGGCCTGCCTACTTGAAGTAATGAGATCAGGGTATAGTTCGGGTGCTTTAGAATGCAGTCCCCAAATACGTTCACTTGAAATTTGAGTTAATCCGTGTGTCTCACTAACAATCCCGCACCATACAATATTATTTAGTACCGCATAATCTAGGTCATTCAATTATATCCCCCTCTGGTTTACAAACGTTTTTGTAGTTGACTTAATATAATTATTGTACGAAGGGCTGTCCAAAATGTTGGTAAAGTTTAATTTAGTATTAAACTATCCTGCCCGTTAGCTTAATGTAGCATTGTCAGTCTAACACTTTATTTTTCAGTCTAGAACTTCATTTTCTTTTGACAGCAGCTTATTTTGAGCAGCTCTGTCACCAATGGCTATAATTAACGTTTATCATTAAATATTTATTGCATTTCATTAATTGATCATTTAGTATATGTTGTAAGTTCACATGAAAAGGAGATTGCGTATGAACGGAATAGAATTCAAAGCCAAACCTGGCTTCAACAGAATGCACATTGCACTTATGATCGGATACTGGGGAGGAATCGGGCTGCTCATTGCATTCGTCTGTTTCAATCTATGGATCGGATTAAAGCCTCCGGAGATATTCCATGCAGAGAAGGGAATCGCGCACTGGTTCTTTTCAGTACCGTTATCGGATACGGTGACGAAGAGCGTCATGGTGCCTTTCACTTATTTTCAAGCGATAAATCCAAGCATGTTCCATGCCAAGAACGCTTATCTGGTCGTCAGCTTGACCAATGTCACGCTCGTTTTCTGTGCCTACATCTACTCGATCGGCCAGATTCGCTATATAATAGGAAGCATACTTAGCGGAAGCAGCCCATTTAGCCTAGCGAATGCCGCCCGTCTGAAAAGGCTGGGAATCGTTGTTATCCTGTATTCTTTGCTGGCGAAGCTCATTCTCAATATTCTGATCTGCCTGTTCGTTACTCACCTCTTTTCAATCAATCTGGGTGGTATCTCTTTAATCGGAATTATCATCGGCATACTAGTGCTGTTCGTCTCCGAGATTTTCAAATATGGCGCTCTTCTGCAGGAAGAGCATGATTCGACTTTATGAGAATGGAGATTGATGAGAGTGCCGATTATTATACGTCTGGACAGGGTTCTGGCCGACAAAAAAATGAAATTGAATGACCTGGCCGACAAGGTAGGGATCTCGAACGTCAACCTGTCCAATCTAAAGACGGGGAAAGTGAAGGCGATCCGGTTCTCCACCCTGGAATCGATCTGTGAAATTCTAGACTGTCAGCCGGGAGACATTCTGGAATTTGTTCCGGCTGACAGCGACAGCAGTGAAATTGATTGAAGGGCTATCCTCCCTTTAATTGTATTTTTGGCATGTTTATCAGGGGATCCTTTGTTGATCGAAAGTTGATTACTATGGTCTGTTCTTGACTCAGTGGGAGCCTTGGGGCTCCCTTTCTGTTATATAAAAGCATGTCATGGCGACTGCCCCATGGGAGGTGCGCTCAAGACAAAGTACACATAGATTAACTCACTCTTCTTGTTGACTTTTCGTAGACTAGGAATATCTCAGAGTATGGTGACCGGGGGTACACCACCTTAGTCCTAACAAAAAGAACCCGCGCCCAGCGCGGGTTCTTCCACGTTATTCCTCACCAGTAGCCACCGGATTCTCCGGATACGAAATCCAGTCGCTCCAGCTTCTTACTCCCCCACGAACCCCCATGCTCGGAATGTTCCAAAGGCAAAAGGTGGGGGTTCCAATCAGCGCGGCGGGAATGCCTCGGAGGATATGCCAGCGCCTATGTGCAACGACCTCCCTTGGCTACGCTTGGGAGGACTTGTGGAGCAAGAAGCTCGTGAGGACGGGGCTGGCGGAACAGTTTGGTTTGAGCCGGGGCAAGTCATCCACCTGTGGCTGGGTCAAGCCGAACGGAACGCCAACAAAAGGCCCAGTGAAGCAAGGTAGCACCCGGAGGGTGGATGGGCTGGGTTGTGGACGGATGACGGCTGTAGCTAATTGATATCTGTCGAACCTCACCGAAAACGACGATCATACCTACCTTGACAGGCCGACCAAACATCTCATACAATGCCCTATAAAATTCAAGGGCATGGTTCACCTGGGTTTTATCTTTTCACGGGTTTGTCCCGCTGGAGGCTGTCTGTACTCTGGTCGAGTTTACGGATCATCGCAGCCTCCTACCCAAACAACAGAAAGCCGCCCTTTCTGCACTCAGGTTAGGCGGCTTTCGCTGTTTACGGTTACTTCGGCGCATATGTTTTGAAAACCTCCGTCAAAACGTTGATCGCCATTTGGATTTCTTTCTCATCCCTGTTCAGCAGCAGGAAAAACGCTTCTTGCAACGTTTTCTCCTTCTCCGTCAGCGGTTTGTCATAGTCCCGTACGTACCCGAACAACTCACCTGTGTCAACGCCAAGAGTTTCAGCAACCTTCGCCAGATTCGCCAGCGAAACGTTCCGCTCCCCGCGTTCCAGACCTCCGACGTACGAAAAGTGAAATCCGGCGCGTTCGCCAAGCTCTTCCTGTGACAAGCCCCGCTCTTTACGCAGTTCTCTGATCTTACCTCCAACCAATTTCAATATTGTATCCGACATCTTCGCAACACCCCATACTTGGAGTGTAGACAAGCGACAGGTACGAAGTAATAGGTTTAATCGTATCAAAATTATTTATAATACTAAAACATGCATGTTTTCTGTATAATACTTTCCGACACTATTTTTCAATACAATACTTTTGGACATAAAAGGCACGATAATTGTCGAAGAGTAAGCCTTCATGTTTTAATGGAATTTTTTCAATATTATATTGCGAAGGAGAATATGGATGAATCAAGAACAGAAGGGACAAGCCAGTAAGAACGAACAGGCTACACAGGGAAGGGAGGCCAAGCAATCGGATAGGAAAAAGCTACTTCTCATGGCGGGGGCAGTTGTAATTGTTATATTGGCATTCATTGTCGGATCATTTACTCGAAATGATGATAAGAAGATTGTCGGAGAACAGCCCCTACAATGGGGACAGAAGAAGCAGGAAGAGGCTAAGGTCCAACAGAAAACGGAAGAGGCGATCAACGATTATCTAACCGCTATTCGGAACAAGGACTACGAGAAAGCAGCAAATTACATATCTGATAACGCGAAGTCAATGGATGGTAAGCTAAAAGAAAACCCTGCGGAGTGGGGATATCGGGAATTTAAGTCGGAACCATTAGTGAGGGCACGTTAAACCAGAAGTAGAGGATTTGGTTCGTGGACTTAAGGCAGACTGACGCAACATCAGCAAAGCGGCTCCGAAAAACGGAGAACTTGCCGCGTCAGTCCCTTTTGCCGCTGTTCGTTGAGCGAAACACCTGACGCGGTGGTTTTTCCGGCATGGACAAAAACTGTGGCTGCCGTTGTAACCTCTCCAACGTTTTCCCGAAATATCTATTATTATCGCGAATAATTACCAGACAATGTTAGCCATTATGCCCCGCACAGCACTATCTGAAGGTACTTAGGCACACAAGCTCAAGAAGATCATCACGAAAAGCTCAAAGGATCTATACGTTGAATCGCGATTATTATGGTTCTGCATATAGGTTTGGATTAGGCTCGTTTTGGCGCGTTTCAACACCTCTGCACCTGAACTGGTTACATGCCGACGAGTGGGCTGTTTTGCGCGTGTTGCTCTTGCAGATCGCGGTTGTTCAATTGGACGTACTTCCGTACCATGGAAATATCGTGGTGACCGAGTATCTTTTGCAACGAAAAAAGGTCGCCGCCGTTCATGAGGTACAGCTTGACGAACGTGTGCCGGAACGTGTGCGGAGAGACACGAACGCCAGTGATATCTGCGTTTTCGCCATGAAAACGGATGCGTTCGTATGCCTGGTTGTACGTCAAAGGCTTGCCGTTGTTCGAGAGAAACAGCTGGAAGAGCATCGGCTGGCAAACTGCTTTTGGTTTTCTTGGGCAAGCGCGGCGAGAAGCTCGGCAGTACGATTACTTATAGGTACAGAGCGCGACGTACCGTTCTTGGCAATGTTGGCACGGACAGTAATCGTTCTGTCGACACCGTTCAGATCGTCCACGGTCAGACTCAATGCCTCGTTGATCCGAAGTCCGGTGTCGAAAAGCAAGATGAGTAGAGCATAGTCGCGGAAACCAAGGTACGTCCGTTGGTTTGGTGCAGCAAGCAGTTGCAGCACTTGCTCCTTCTCGAAAGCTCCGATAGTGTCCTCTTTGACCTTTTGTAGCTTAACACGGGAGGCAAGGTCGGCTTTCAGGTATCCTTCATCGTGGAGGAACCGAAGGAAACATTTGAGCGTTCGGGCTCGGATGTTTACTGTGGCCGGAGACAAGCCTTTGGCTGTGTTGTGGCTCTGCAACGTTGGGTGTCCGGAGTACAATGCTTGTTCGGTCAGCATATGCCCGACGTACTGGCGAACGTGGTCAGCAGTCAGTTCTTCCAGCTTGAGCGTTGGATACTGATCGACCAACCAACGTTGTAGGTACCGATAGTGACTTTCGTGGTCGGTAATCGTTCGAGGCTTCAATCCTTCCGTTTTCTTGGCTCGGAGAAACAGAGTGAAGTAGTAATCAAGCGGATGCTGTAAGGTAATCGGAGCATAAGTCAACCGTTCGCTTGTTGTGGTTGCCGTGAGCATATGAATCACTCCTCTCAAAATGGATGCAAAAAAACCGCCAAGGTAATGGCGGCTGATTAGTTGAGTATTATACATAAATTATATTTTCATCGGCTTCACTTTAACAAGTTAACTTATGGACATTTTCTATAACCAAATTAAACTACTTCCAAGTGTGCACGGAGAACATCGGTATGTTGTTTCTAGGGGTACTTGTTTGAACAGTGATACGATGGTGGTCAAAAAGTTCATTGTCAGTACCATGACAACACATCTTATATTTCTTTCCAGAGTTACAGGGGCAAAGTTGATTGCGACCCACCCCAATGAATTCTTTCTTTCGTTCCTTTAGAAAGTCAAGATTCCAATCATCGTATGGACCGGAAATCTGAGTTAACAGAGTGTCTAGCATTGAGTAGTTATATTCCATACCTTGAGGGAAAAGCACCGTATACTTATCAAAGGGGTTTGTCACAATTGCTATAGCCAGAAATTCAGCATCCTGAATAATACGACCGCATTGCTCTCCGTTATAGATCTCCCCAATCCGGTGACCGCAAGGTCTCCTTAAAGAAACGGTAGCTCCGCATATTGAGCAGCTAGCCCGTTTTACAATCATCTCGCGACTCATAAAATATTGGTATGGAAACAACTTTTGATACTGAAAAATCATCTTATCATAGAATGGCAAATGAAAATTATTATCTTGGAAGTCCAAATGCTTTCTGAGGAAGGATAGTTCTATGTCGGTACGATCAAAAGCTAGCCACGCATCAAAATGTTTCTTTTCTTGCAAATTCCGAAAGGCAGATAAGTATCCTCGAATTACTTTATAGACTTGTTCAATGCACCAAATTTCTTTTGCTGCAGACTGATTGTTTTGAGATACTTCAATAGCCTTTAGTGATTTGAGATGGGTGGGGATATCTTCATTGAGAACGGTGCCCCGAAAATTATGCAAATAATCTTTAATAGCTAATATATCCATACCAATGACCTACTCGTCCAAGAGATTAATTGCTTTTATTGTCGATTCAAATTTGTCAGCGTCGCCTTCATATGAAATTCTTTTCGATTTCCCCTCTGTCTCCACAATTAGATTCACCTTGACTTTTAGGTCAGTTCGTCGAGACTTCATTTTATCGTATAGATAGTTAGTTATCAGCCCAGTAACAATAGGAAAAGCGACAACAGTCATTATGATATTCGGTATGTTTATAAGGTCAGCGTGGAGTTCCAGCTCATGAAACTGTTCATCTGAAGCGCAAATATCAAAGGTAACCTCAGTACCATTTGAAGCATCCTGAACGTATTGAAAGAACACCACAGATTCTTCAGGGAAAAGTGGGTTATTATGATCACGGAAACCTTCATCATATGGAATGATCAGAGCATTCGCGCGCTGTATTTCTTCGGCATGCTCCTTAGGGAAATAAGGTTTCTCATATATATCACTGAATGTCAATTCGATATCGGTTACTTCTATTTTAGAAACTTCTTTACTTTCATGAATCACAGCAATTCCAGTCCCTTCCACGATTTGGATGCTTTTATTATACGGTCACCAATTAAAGAGTTGCAATATATAAATAGACTTGCAAACAACAATCAACAAGTTGCAAACAGCCGTCATCCGTCCACAACCCAGCCCATCCACCCTCCGGGTTCTACCTTGCTTCACTTGGTCTTTTGTTGGCGTTCCGTTCGGCTTGGTCCAGCCACAGGTGGATGGCTTTCCTTGGCTCAAACCATATTGTTCCGCCAGCCCCGTCCTCCACGAGCTTCTTGCTCCACAAGTCCTCCCAAGCGTAGCCAAGGGAGGTCGTTGCACATGGATGCTTGCATGTCCTCCGAGGTATTCCCGCCGCGCTGATCGGAACCCCTACTTTTTGACGTTGGAACTATTCAAGAATGGGGATTCGTGGGGGATAAGAAGCTGGAGCGACTGGTTTTCGTATCCGGAGAATCCGATCGAGACGAGGGAAGAGTAAGAGCTGAGAGGCCGCGTCGGACGCGAGTTTGGGGGCTGCAACAGGTTGGGATCAAGTGACCTGTCGCGGCCCTCTTTGTGCTTCTTTGCAAACAATTTGCAAACATGAAGTCGGCGAAAGCAGTTGTAGGAACCTCGGAGACAACCACAGTCCAGCAGTCGGGTCAGGTGGTTGTTGAGTAAGTGGAAAGATCAAAAGCATTATTCAGCCACAACCCCTGTAAGGTCAAAAGCGAGCGCTTAGCTTTTAAGAGGATTAATTATTTATTAGTGTTTTCTTGTTGTCACTTCACTGCCACCTGCTGTCACCTACTGTCACTGTGGTGGCAGTTCCGCGCACTCCTTTTCTGCGGCTCCGAGCTTCAGTTTTGTCACACTGTCACCTGTTGCCCCCTGTTCCGGGCTACTTGTTGTTATGCTACCTTGTTCTTCGGTTCACATCTTTCCCTCCGGGTGACAACGTGACAAAACTTGTTTCGCTGAACGTAGGCGGCGGCTTCCGTCCACTGCCACCGCCGTGACAACAAGTGGCAGTCAACCGGGACAAAGGTATGCCCAAGTGACTGCCACGAATTTTGGTGATGTGCTGCTTATGGTGACAAAGGATCAAGAACGGACGGTTGCTGCTGAAGCAAATGGTTTCAATCACCAGATCCCTTTGATTTCATTTTCCAACTTAAAGCACAGTACCCTAAGCGAATCTAGCAAATCTTCTTTGTTGAATTTATTTTCTATAAAATGCATCTTTCTCTTATGTTGAATTCGATCGACGTATCTATCGATAATATTAAAGTCGCTGTTGCTCCAGCCTGCTTCCCTTAGGTTTATTTCAATAAACGGAGGGAGTACGTCGGTTGTACCATCACGAATCATAACCCTCATTTTCATTGAATCGAAAACTTGATATAACTTTTCGTCAGCAGTAACAAATATAGGAACAGTGTTGTTCTTTCCAAAAGTCTGACTTACTAGAGTTGGAAATGTGAGATCTATGGAAGCATTCCATATTGCATGTAACGCCTTGCTAATATCCCTTCCTAGTTTGTGAATAAGTTTTTTGACTTCACTGCTTCCTCCAAAATAATGGTATCCAAAGAGTAAATTTGCTCCCCCTACAAGGTTTACACCATTATCTAAAAAATCGACGTACTCAATCATTTTCTCGACAGTTGTCTTGTTGGTTTGCTTGTCTAATATTAACAGCTTTAACAAACTAGAATAGTTTACGAATAGAAGACTCTGAAAGGAGCTATTACTCTCAAGACTATCTAATTTTGAGTCCTTCAGGCTACTTGTATCTTTAACGGGTGGGGTAAATTTTATTAGCTTGCTATGTTCTAACATTTCAAAATAACTTAATGAAAAAAGTCCGCCAATACATGAGGTCATCTCTTGCACTTTAACCCTGTTAATAGAGAAGTCATTCTTATTACGGCAGGCTTCTTCGATTCCCAAAGAATAATCAACAATCAAGTCATGGATTTCAATATACTTAAGCAGATCACGTAATGTATCCCAGATATTATCAGGCCTATTTACAATACTTTGAGGCTCTCGATAAAAATCTCTTAACAAGATACAAAGATTTGTATCAAGGAATAGTTCAATATAACGGGGAGGGACTTTATTGACTAATTCATCAAATGTTTGGATTTTATCATGAATATACATTGAGCTTAAATAGAGCTTCATTATCTCACCAAATGTTATTTTTTATATATCAAGACTATTGCCTCCGTAGTAAGTTGTCAATTTTTTCTGCTGCTTCTTGCTGAAGTGTCGGGAACAGGTGCGAATACCTATCGAGCGTTATCATAATCGAAGAGTGACCCAGCCGCTCTGAAACAGCCTTCGGGTGTATCCCCGCCTTGAGCAACAGACTCGCGTGCGTGTGCCGGAGGTCATGTAACCTGATTTTTGGCAGACCAGACTTCCGGAGCAAGTCCAACCAACGCGTTTCTAAAAAGTACGGGCTGACCGGGAATCCGTTTCTCGTCTGCACAACCAAGCCATGATCGTTGTACTCCGTTCCGTTCTTCTCAGCCTTCTGCCGGTCTTCTTCAAGCACGAGGCGATGTTTCTTGAGGGCTTCGACTGTCTGCTGAGGTAAAACAATCGTTCGGATACCAGCGGCAGTCTTGGGTTCCTGAAAGATGTGACCGACACTGCCGCGAGTATATGACCGGCACCGATAGCTTCCCTGTTGTCAGGTCTATGTCCTCCCACTTCACTCCGAGAACCTCGCCACGTCTCATACCTGTTGTCGCTGCTAGCAAAAAGATGATGTGATATCGGCTGTTCTTCGTGAAATCCAAAAACTGCATTAATTCCTCGTCCGTCCAAGTCTTCGTTTGACTCTTAGGTATCTGTGGCGGCTTCACCAGTCGAGCAACATTCTTAACTAGCAGTTCCCATTTGACTGCAGTCTCCAGCGCATCGTGCAAAATCTTATGAACGTGGTTGATCGTTTGTGGAGACAATCGCTTTTCGCCGCTTCCAAGCCGCTCGTACATGCTCACCAGATGTTGCGGTGACACGTTGACCATCTTGATCTGACCAAGCTGTGGAATGATATGATAGTTGACCAGCCACCGATACGTCTTATACGTGCCGGGACGAATATTCATCTGCTTCTGTGCCAACCACGACGTAAAGAATGTCGCCACGTCGTCCTTGGTCGGCTCGATATAAGTATCGGTATTTAATTCGTGTAATACCTTAGCGAGTGCCTTCTCTGCATCAGCTTTGGTTTCGTACCCTCCCTTAGACTTCTGCCGACGCTTACCCTCGCTGTTCTTCCCGATCTCGACTACCCACGACCACTTGTTACCACGCTTCGATACAACCTCTCATCCGATCTACCTCCTACGTATACTCAAATTTAGCCGCAAAAAAGAGCCTTCCGCTTCGTGAAAAGCGAAAAGGCTCATGTTTTTTAGCTACTGTTCTTGTTGGCTCACCTAAGCGGTTACCAACAACCGTTTGGGTCGAAGCTAGACAACCCCTGTTTTTCCGTTACGATGTTTGCCGCATTCACAGGTTGTGGCTGAGTTCAAACCCAAGCAGCCACCCTATCTTGCAGCAGTAACAGAACCCAAACGGTCTACCCCTAATACCAGAAAACACGCAAATAATCCAGTCGTCAATTATTGGTCAACAAAGGTCGAAACAGACGGGATATCGCGAGACACGGCGCGGGCGCTTCTGCCGAAGGGCCTTGCTCACCTCCAAGCAGAGCGTGTAGAATGCCTTACCGACCCAAGCGGCTACCCCTGCACCTAGAGCTACGTAGCTGTCGGTCGAGTTGAGCCTCGGGGAGTGAAGCCTATAGACCCGCCCGACACAAGAAAAGAGAGACACCAGATCTAGGAATCGGTTGCCTCTCTCATGTACCGCTTAACCTTAATGAATTATACCGTCATTTTACAACAGCACCCAGCGGCAAGCAATCTGTTAGAGACGCTGATAAACGAAGAGGAGGAATGTGCATTGAATATAGAAGATTTGTTAGGAGAGGCTGAACAGGAACCAAATGAACCAATCGATATAACTACCGAAGAAGGATTCAAGAAATATATCATGGGCAACCGCGATCTTCCACCCGAGAACATTAGACGAAGAATCTATCACACTCACGACACGGACAAAATCCGTAGGTTCACAGAAATCTATGTTGATGTCCTGATAACCCGAACGGAAATTGACGAGTCAGCCAAAGAAGCGTTCATGCAAAAGGTAATCGACGGCTACACCTTGACCTATAACGAAGATCTCTATCCGGACAAAAGCTACTCGCAGATGAAGCGCCTATCCGATCAAGTCAAAAAGCAGTTAAGGCAGCCATAACAAATGTTGTTACCCAATGCTCAATCCGTCATATCGGAGCAAGCTGATGGGATGTATGCGATTCGAGCAAAAGGCATCGGCAGAATTACGAACTTTACAATTCGTCCGATATATATTGTCCTTTATGAAACGGAGACATTAGAGGAGCAAGTCACAACCGAAGATTTGGCGTGTTCGTGATTATTAGCAAACATCGTGTATCAGGAAAAGAAGCTCGATCAACCGTAGAACTGCGTTCCTATAACTTCTATACCGCTTCGAGTCTGCGCGAAATACTTCGAGAGAAGAAGGTGCACGGTGCTTTTGTTTATGGTTCCGATCAAGAGATTGGGCAACTTGGAGAGTACCTGTTCTTTGAAGCTGCTGCCACTGAGCGTACAGGCATAAACACAATAGGAATAGAGCGTTTGGATTCAGGTGAAGCCGTCGTCGTTACCCGCAGAAGGTATATAACAGTCGCGGAGACGAACAGCCTGATATGGTATATGTCCGTGATGAAGTCGTAAGCATCCCAGAGATTATGAAGCTACAAGGACTAGGCTATGATGCGGACTCGTGGAAGCATTTTGTACTACCACTCTTCACCGAGAATGTTCTGTCGCTCCATAAGCGATCAACCATGATAACCATACTGGGCTGGCTCATGTCGTTACCTTTCGAGACGATTATTCGGACAGACGGGAACCTGGGCGGCTTTCCACATCTGGCGGTTAGCGGTGTAAACGGAGGAGGGAAAACTGGGCTAATCAGTACATTGATGTCATTCATGGGCTACGGAGCGAGTTCGGAGATCGCTAACTTCGGTACGCAATTCGCAAACAGTCAAGCGATAGGTACGAGCTATCATATCCCCGTCCCTTTTGATGAATTCCGGCCTCATGAATGGGTACAGACGCAACGCAACTCGGTAGAACGTCTATTACGGGAGTCATATAACCGGGGGTATTCTTCAAAAGGACAAAAAGACTTAAGCACAAGAAGATTTGATTACCGGAACGCGATCATCTTTATTGGTCAGATGGGCACATCCGATCAAGCCATTGCCGAGCGTGTTGTTCCTGTCAATGTGGATGTGAACTTCCTTAAGTCAAAGGGTTCAAAGGTAGCGAAAGAAACCTATCACCTACTCAACAACATAGAAGACAAGCGCTTTTGGACAGGCTATCTTCTTTGGTGCGCGAGACAGGATACAGTCGATGTATTAGCCGTATACGAGAAAAGCAAACAAATGATTGCAGCGAAGTACCCGCAATTAAAGGAACGTGAGATTGGTAACTATGCTGTTGTATCGCTTGGTTTGTACTACTTCAAGAAGCTGGCTGATGAGCATGGATTGAACTGCCATTATTTCGAGGAAGAAATCCATGATGTTGTTGATACAATAGTCGAGCATGCAGAGGCAACACTCGGCAACAAAGTCGATGAGCTTTGGCAGTTCCTTAACGATTTTGCGTATTGTGGGAACACCCACGGTAACAGCAAGGGGAACATATTCGGAATCGGAAAGACAGTGATGGTATATCAGCCAAACGCTGATAAGAAAGACGTATATGGTAAAGATGGCGAACGGAAAGCAGAAGTCCGTGGCCGTAAAGTATTGCTCATTAAGATCGCAGATGCAATCCAAACGCTCCATAGTATAGGCATTAAGAACAAGTACGATGAAAAGATGCTGATGCCGATCATAATGAGCTACTTCCAGAATGCTCAAACAAATGGCGGTGACGGACTAGTACTTGCTCCACAAGGTTACCGCGTTGCGGGTGGGCGTTATACCGCGTTCAATTGGGAAGAAGTTAGGGAGATTTTCGACTTCGTTGAAGAACTACAGTCGGATGCCAATATCAAACAAGCAGCAATCGACCTATCAAGGGGGATAAAGCAAGAACAGCCAACTGTAGGTGAAATACCCACAAGTCATTAACATCTCTTAATATCGACTAGGTGTTAGAGCAGACTTCCATTATTTAAGCCGCTGTCTATAAACAGCGGCTTAATCTCCCTCACTGTATACTCGCACAATATGGTAAAATATATTACATAACTATTCATTGGTCAAGGAGGAAGTTTTATGACTCCATTAAATGAGCTAATACAATCTTTCAAAGATAAACGAGTTATTCCTTTTATCGGAGCAGGGTTTTCCAAATCTTGTGGTTTCCCGTCTTGGTATGAACTCATAGAGCATCTTCTTGAGCATTTTGATGTAGATACGTATGACGCTTCAGATAATATTGACTTGCTTAGAGTTGCTGAATACTTAAAGATTATTAATGGTAATGAGATTGGTCCGATCCGAGCAGAGATTGAACGATTATTCAACCGATATTCTATAGATATCACAGAATCAGATCTGCACTTACATCTGGTGAGTCTGGGTGCACCAATTATTTACACAACTAACTACGACAACTTAATAGAAAATACATATAAGGAGCTAGGTTTACCCTATCAGCAAGTAGTTACAACAAGAGATATTGTAAAGTCAATATCGAATACCTCTACTCAAATAGTCAAGTTTCATGGTTCTTTTGAATATGAAAAAACCATAGTCCTTACTGAATCCGACTATTTTAATAGATTAGAATTTGAATCTCCCATAGACATAAAGTTACGGTCGGACCTCATTGGAAGAAGTATTCTTTTTATGGGATATAGTTTTTCCGACTTAAATATTCGATATATTTGGTACAAGTTGAAAAACATGATGAAGACGGTAAATGAATTTGAGAAACCTAAATCATTCATTTTACTATCTGAATCGGATAAAATAATGAGCACTTTGTTTCAAAATATTGGGATTATACCAATTAGTCTTTCAGACTTTGATGGTGACGATATTACTGAGAAGATTTCTGACTTTTTACAACGACTCGTTTACGACGTACACTTTAAGTCGACTGATAAAGCAGAAAACGTGATACTTGTAACCAAAACCCAAGTAGGAAAATTTATATATGCATTAGAATCAAGAAATGAACAGGAGATAAATGCATACACTAAAATTATTTCTAGATCCAACATATGTAACAATCATCTACGTTATTTGCTCACTGATGACTTTGCTGTTCATGGTCAGTCCCTTGGACTTTGGTTTGATGTGATTGTCGATGTAAATAATGAAACCAGGTACAATATCATTCATTTCATGCACAAACTAAACGAAGAATATGGACTGCACAATTGCTTCTCTGACATCTTGATTCTATGCTTTCTTAGATACCCAGAGGTCAGAAGCCTCGAAATGCAAAACAACTGGCAAACATTAAATATGTTATTTCAAGGAATGAAACTTGAAGCCATTACGGAATTTCAAATACTATTCGACGCCTTAACTTGGGCACATAGCTGTGAGGATTTAAGAAAAGATACAACCTTTTACTTTATTTTTATTATACATGAGTATTTCAAAGATAAATTAAGTCAGATTATCCATGATCCTTGTGTGTATGATGATCCCGATGATTCTGATTTACCTAAGGAATATTTTAATATCACACCTCAATTTGTTCTTGAATATATACAATCAAAGGCAGAATGGTTGCCGGACATTGAGTTCATAATCGAGAATATAAATAGTTTCGATAGAATACTTGAAGCACTTGGAGGGACTAACCAAGGAGTAAATGAGTTCATTTGGGATTACAAATCGATTGATAAGGAAACCGCGGAAAAGATATTATTAGTGTCCTGATTTCCTTTGTCACCATAAGCAGCACATCACCAAAATTCGTGGCAGGCACTTGGGCATACCTTTGTCCCGGTTGACTGCCACTTGTTGTCACGGCGGTGGCAGTGGACGGAAGCCGCCGCCTACTTCAGCGAAACAAGTTTTGTCACGTTGTCACCCGGAGGGAAAGATGTGAACCGAAGAACAAGGTAGCATAACAACAAGTAGCCCGGAACAGGGGACAACAGGTGACAGCGTGACAAAACTGAAGCTCGGAGCCGCAGAAAAGGAGTGCGCGGAACTGCCACCACAGTGACAGCAGGTGGCAGTGAAGTGACAACAAGAAAACACAATAATAAATAATCAATCTTCTTAAAAGCTAAGCGCTCGCTTTTGACCTTACAGGGGTTGTGGCTGAATAATGCTTTTGATCTTTCCACTTACTCAACAACCACCTGACCCGACTGCTGGACTGTGGTTGTCTCCGAGGTTCCTACAACTGCTTTCGCCGACTTCATGTTTGCAAATTGTTTGCAAAGAAGAACAAAGATGGCTGCAACAGGTCACTTGCTCACCACCTGTCACAGCCCCCAAACCCGCGTCCGACGCGGCCTCTCGGCTCTTACTCTTCTCCCGTCGCCACCGGATTCTCCGGATACGAAATCCAGTCGCTCCAGCTTCCCGGGTACAGCTTCACCTTCGTAAGCCCCAGCTCATGCAGGGCCAGCACGTTCGGACAGGCGCTGACACCCGAGCCGCAGTAGACGATCACATCCCGGCCAGCTTCCGCGGCCTGGATGATGTCGGGGTAATACTCCCTGAGCTGCTCTGCGCTCTTCCAGGCGCCGTGCTCATCCAGCACGCCCTTCCAGAAGCGGTTCGCCGCGCCGGGAATATGCCCTGCGCGGGCATCCATCGGCTCCTCCTCGCCGATGTAGCGCTTCGCTTCGCGCGAATCCACCAGCAGCGCGCCGGCATCCCCGGCGGCAGAGGCTTCGTGGACCTCGCTGACGTCGGCCCACAGCTTACGCTGCGGATGGGCCACGAACGTCTGCGGAATGACCACCCGCGTCTCGGCGGTAACCGGATAGCCCGCCGCCTGCCAGGCGGAGAAGCCTTCCCCGAGCACATGGACATGCTCGTGCCCCGCATAACGAAGCAGCCACCACAGCCTTGCCGCGTACATGCCGCCCTGGTCGTCATAGGCGACAACTCTGGAGTCCGGGCCAATCCCGGCCTCACCGAGCCGCTGTGCGAGCTGCTCCATGTCCGGCAGCGGATGGCGTCCGCCGTGCGGTCCTACGGGACCGGACAAGTCCGCCTCCAGATCAAGGTAGACGGCGCCGGGAATATGCCCGGCTTCATAGGCCTGCCGTCCGGCTTCCGGCTTGTCAAGCTGGAAGCGGCAGTCCACGATGACAAGATCGTGGTCATACAGCCGGGCGAGCAGCCAGTTTTTTGCAACAATCGTAGACATCTGATCTCCTCCTCATAAGGGTTACTTCTTACGCCCGCGCACCCGCGCGGACTTCTACACCCGCGGCTCGGCGCCTGCGGGCTGCTTGCCAATCCATCCCAGGTATGCGCGATTGCGGTATATCCTGCTGTAAAGCGGGAATTGTGATGAGTCCTAGTATAATCAGATCCCGGTTCGTGCACAGGGCGTGGATCATCTTGTGGCAGGCCTTGCACAGCTGTGCCGTAGGAAGATGGCTGCCGCCTATCCTCGCGCGGGGTCAGATGGTGTCGTCTCAAGCTTACTTCCCCCGCATAATTCACGGGCTCCCAGGCTTGGACCATCCCACAATCTACTTCCTGACCTCGAAGAACTGGCAGTCCTTGCGTGAATAGTAGGCGAGGTCGCTGACACTGGACTGTACGATGATTGTCTGCTCGTCGAACCGGATGATAACGCTGCCGGATTCCACCAGGTGGTCATCCTTGAATACACGGATGCGGGACTGCCGGTCCATCGCTTCCTGAAAGTCCTGTTCGGTCAGCAGAGGTCTGCGGATCGTCATGATGAAATCTCCTTTACAAGTACGGTTATGGATAAACATATCATAAAAGGGCTTTGGGATGCGAACGAAGACTCGGATCTGAATGAAGACGGGACAAGGCGGGGCGGTGTGAAGCTCCCAGGGAGCTGCATGGGCTGCATGGCGCCTTGCATCACCTGACAGAGCAGTCGGCAGGGCCCCAGAATCCTTTTGACTTCGAATAGGAACAGTAAGTACAATAGAACAAATCATTTACTGAACCTACAGTTTCAAAGACTAGGAGTGGCTTGAATTTATGGACATTAACGGATTAAGACAACATAGGCAGTATCCGGATAACATCGGACAGGAGCATGCGCGCGCTGCTTATGAACGGGACTATTCACGTCTCATTCACTCCCCAACGTTCCGCCGGCTGCAGGGGAAATCCCAGGTGTTCGGGGCCGGAACCGGGGATTATTACCGTACGCGATTGACCCATTCGCTGGAAGTTGCCCAGATTGCTAGAGAGGCCGCCAAAAGCCTGATCCGGTCTTATCCCGGCATTGATACGGCAAGAGCCGGAAACCCTGGGCTGATCATTGATCCGGAGGTGGTGGAGTGTGCGGCGATTAGCCACGACTTCGGACATCCGCCCTTCGGCCATAAAGGGGAGGAAGTGCTTGCCAGCCTGTTGAACGGGCTGATTGAGGAGAAGGTTCAGCAGGAGCTGAAGCGCGGCGGGGCAGCCCGCCGGGATGAAGAGGAGATCCGCCGGAAGCTGAGACTGAAGTACGAGCATTTTGAAGGGAACGCCCATAACTTCCGGCTGATTATGTTTCTGGAGAAGCGGGAGAATATCGACGGGCTGAATTTGTCGGATGCCGTCCTGCTCGGGACGAACAAATATCCTTTTCCGGGTACCCAGAACCCGAAGGGCATGTACAAGCATGAGTGGCAGTATATCTCGGAGATCCGCAGCCTGTGGGGAATTCCACAGGGCAAGAAGACGCTGGAGGCCCAGCTCATGGACCTCTGTGATGATATCGCTTATTCGGCGCATGATCTGGAGGACGGGATCAAGGCGGGCAAGATTGAGGTGCATGAGCATTTCATGCAGGACCCGCACATTCAGCAGCTGATCGTGGAGAAGGTCAACACCTTGGAAGACCCTTGCTGGCAGGGCTGGGATGACGAGCGAATCCGTGCGAAAGCTGAAGAGGTGCTGACGGCTTTCCTGAGAGTCTGGAACGAGAAGCTGCCGATCTGCGGTTATGACAAGTCCCGTACCCGGCGTGAGGTCAAAGCTTACTGGGTCAGCCTGTTTGTGGGAAGCCTTGGGGTGATTCCGGACGGGAACTGGCAGCAGGTGACCTTTGTCAAGAATGGCGAGGAGGATGAGGACATGCTGAGAACCGTCAGCGTGCTGAAGAGCTTCGCCTGGGTGACCATGATCCGCGATCTGCGGGTGCAGCGGCTTCAGAAGCGGAGTGCATGGATCATTAAGCGGCTGTGGGACGCCTTCCTCGATCCACACACCTCCAAATCCATCATTCCGGGGGACTGGCTGCGGCGCTTTGACGAGGACCAGAAGCGGGAGCACCCGATCTGGACCTGGGAGCACATGATTGTGGATTATATCGCCGGCATGACCGACGCGTACGCCGAGAAAATCTACAATGAATTGTACGGCCTCAAGGTCGGAACGATTTATGATCTGGATTAAAATAGGAAGAACCCACCGGGCTCGGCGGGTTCTTTGGGATTACAGCGGTGGATTCGCATGGCATCTCCGGCATACCGGATAATAAGCCTCGTTTCCCCCGATTTGAATCTGCTCCCCGTTATACACGGGCTTGCCGTTCTCGACACGAAGGTTCATGGTGGCCTTGCGTTCACAGAACCAGCAGATCGTCTTCATTTCTTCCAGCTTGTCCGCATAGATCAGCATCTGTTCACTGCCCTCGAACAGCCGGTTCTGAAAGTCATTCTTCAGCCCGAAGCCCATTACGGGAACATCCAGCTCATCCACGATGCGGGCAAGCTGCTGAATGCACTCTTTCTTCAGAAATTGGCATTCATCCACCAGAACACAGTAGGGCTTGGGCTTGTGATTCTTCACCATGCTGAAAATATCGGTATCATCATAGATCGGTATCGCTTCCCGCTGCATGCCGATCCGGGAGGACACGAATCCGATCTTATCCCTCGTATCGATGGCCGGGGTGAAGATCAGCACCGGCTTGTTCTGCTCCTCATAATTGTGAGCCACCTTAAGAATTTCAATGGACTTGCCGCTGTTCATAGCGCCGTACTTGAAGTATAGCTGTGCCAAATCGCATGTTCCTTTCCCTGCTGACAAATATCTTTATCAGCATAATCAACAGACTTGTCATTCGTCAATGAGAAGTCAAGGAAGTCTGAATGAATATAAGAAAAAGCAGACTGCCCGAAAGAGCAGATCTGCTTTTTTGTGATAAGCATGAATTTTACAGCTGCAGCATCTCAGATCAATCCTTGGCTGCGATTGTTTTCTCAGACGGACCAGCCGGGGACTGGTCTGTTCCAAGCATCATATCCAGCGCCGGATTTGTCACGCCGAAATAATACTTCTCGTCTTTAAAATGATGCAGCAGGTGATATTTCTTCATCCATTTTCCCCAGCGGGTCCGCGGCGTAATCGGACGGTGGGAGACATAATGCACCCACTCATAGAGCAGATGGTAGAGAGCTACGCCAACCATCAGCGCACTGCCGAGATGAATGCTTTGCAAGGCCAGGCAGAAGATAACCCAGAACAGAAGATGTACAGGCACATTGTATGTATTGGGGGTCAGCATATTTTCGAAATCTTGGGGATTCTCATGGTGTTTGTCGTGCCCCTCATGCGCTTTAGGCATCATTTTTGATAACCACCCATGCAGAATGTAGCGGTGGGAGACGTATTCCGTGATGAAGAAGACCAGCAGCCCTCCAGGCAGGGCAATCCACATCAAGGGACTATACGGTGTGATCACCGTGACAGCAGTATAGACGACAAGCATAAATGAAATGAACAGTACTCTTGAATCGGTGGCGAACTCTTTAAGGAGCAGCCGTTTCTTACTTTTCATATTTTGTTTCCCCTCTCTCATAATAGAACGAGTCTTACATCTCCGTCCCGTAAAAACTTCCATTATCTATAATAAATCACAATAGTTGATTTTTTGTCTACTCGACTAAAGTCCAGTGAGGGCCGTGTTGTTAGACAAATGGCTTTAATCTCATGCTTACACCCCTACTCCCGGAGTGATAGATTCCCATTTGCGGGTTCTACAGGGTTATGATAGATTAATGATTTTTAAGTAATAATAAATTTAATCAGATTAGGAGAGAGGCATGGCTCATAAAAGTAAAGAGAGAATCCCGGAAATTGAACTGCTCCGGGCAATCGCATTTATAGGTGTCGTGTTCCAGCATGCCGTTGCTCATTATGGCTACCTTCCCGGTGTCCAGCTTGCGGACGGAACATTGCTTGCACTGCTTGTCATTCTGTCCAAGTTCGCGGTCCCGGTGTTTATCTTCATAACGGGAATGGTCCTGTTCTATAATTATGATGGAGAGCTGGTCTACAGGTCATTTTTGAGTAAAAGACTTAAGGATATCGGGATTCCATTTCTAATATGGTCCCTCTTCTATATGGTCCTGAACCATGCTGTGCCCGGTGCAGTGTTTGGCGAAATTCTCGCAGCGGCAGAGCGCCTCGTGACAGGGAAATCCAGTTATCACCTGTGGTATGTGTTCATGATGATACAGTTCTATTTGCTCTTCCCGCTCTTCCGGCGGATCGTTGTGAAGGGGGCCGGCCGGCTGCGGCCGGGAACCCGCCCTTATGCTGTAGCTGCAGCTGGAGCTGCCTATCTTGGGCTTATGCCGCTGATTGGCATCATATCCGGAATGTTCACCAAGCTGGATATTCCGGTGTTTACACCGCTCTTCACCACCTACGCGGACCGGAATGTGCTGTATTATCTATTCTATTTCCTGCTTGGTGCGGCAGCAGGGATGAACGTGCCATATTGGCAGCGATGGGTGCGGCGGGGACAAGGCGTTTACTGGCCTGTTTTCATAGGAATGTCCGCTTATTTCTTCTACTACCTGGTTCAGGGGTTCCAGAAGGATGACGGGATCCAGATCAGTTTTGGCGGAGTCGCCCTGCTGCAGCCGCTGATGGTCATCTATTTGACCAGCTCAATCTTTGTCCTGTACCGGGTGGCCACAGCCCTGAAGGCGGGAGCCCATCCGATCGTGCTGCGGGTCTTGACCGGGGTCGGTATGCTCTCGTACGGGGCTTATCTCATGCATGCAGGAGTGCTTCGTCTGGCTTACATCGTTGAAGGCAGTTTGTTTGCAGGGTCCGGTGCTGCGGTTAGAACGTTGGCAGCTGCCGTGTTGTGTCTGGCCATGTGCTGCATGTTTACATGGGCCCTAGCCCGTCTTCCAATAGGCAAATGGCTTGTGGGTGTGCAGATTGCCCCACGGACTAGGCGGGCTTCTAAGGCCTCGGGCAAATCCGGGGCTGCGATGTAAGCCAGGCTTATCTTATGAAGATCAGTCTGTTCGTGTCTGCACACCCACATCATAATTGGGACAGCAGTTGATTGAGAGTACACAGCGCATAGTAGAGACGTTTTTTGCGTCTGTTCGAACAGCTTCCCGTCCAGCTTGATCTTAAATTAGCGGCGGAGGCCTAATTTAAGCCACCCGTTTGATATGAAGAGGCCCTTCCGGGGCCTCTTTTTCTATACCCGATGGCCTTGTTCCAGCTTGTCAAACATGTCCGCATAATCGTCCAAGTTCCCTCATAGACATGTATCAAGATTAGGAAAATTCATATGTGCTAAGGGGATGATACCATGCGTCGAATCACATGGGTGCTTACCATTGTGATAGCTTTCAGCATGCTGCTGGCCGCTTGCGGAAAGAAGGATTCCGCTGATGTTGTCAAGGACCTGGATCAGGTCGTGACCAAGATGGAGAGTTATGAAGGTTCGGGGACGATGACCCTTCACACGGGTGACAAGCCCCAGGAATACCGGGTGGAAGTATGGTATCAGAACCCATCTTATTACCGGATTGCGCTGACGAACGCCCAGAAGGACATCACTCAGATCGTTCTGCGCAACGACCAGGGGGTGTACGTCCTTACTCCAAGTCTCGGCAAGAGCTTCCGTTTCCAAAGCGACTGGCCTGAGAATCAGGGGCAGGTGTACCTCTATCAGACTCTTGTACGCAGTATCTTGAATGATACATCCCGCCAATTTGTAGCGGATAAGAACAGTTATGTATTTGATGTGGCAGCGAATTATAACACCCAGACTCTGGTCCGCCAGAAAATTTGGCTCAGCAAAAAGAATTATGCGCCAGAGCAGGTACAGGTCTCGGATTCCAATGCGAATGTGGTCGTGGAGGTCAAGTTCGACAAGTTCAAATTTGATGCGGCTTTTGATAAGAAGTCCTTTGATATGCAGCAAAATTTGAATGCTTCAACTCCAAATTCCAAGGGGACGGTACTCGAAGTGGATGAGAATGGACAGCTTGTGGAGAAGGTGCCTGGCGAGGGACAGAGTGCGGTTAAGGATGGGGAGGCAGCAAAGGATGGGGAAGGAGCGGATGGGAAGGAAACTTCCAAAGCGCCTGCTCTAGACGAGACATTCGGGGTCATTATGCCAACTTATATGCCTGAAGGCGTCTCGAAGAAAGAAGAGAAGGTTGTGGAAGGAAGTATGAACAGTGCCGTCCTGCTCCGTTATGACGGAACCTATCAATATACGCTGACCGAAGCGAGAGCTCTTGATAAGGCGGTCTCCCTGGCAGCTGGGGGCAAAATGGTTGATCTTGGTTTCACAGTAGGCTATTTGACCGGCGCTGACCAGGCGACTCAGACTCTGATTTGGACAGTGGACGGACTGGAATTTAATCTGACCAGTGATAACCTGCCGGTGAACGAAATGATAAAAGTTGCCGCTTCTATGCAGGAACAATCGGGTAAATAATAGGGGATAGGCGGATAACGGCTGCCGGTCGGAGTTTAAGCTCCCTCTTGGCACACCGTCTATCCGCTGTCTTTTTTTCTGCCGGACGCGGTATGGCAGGTACATGTTCTCTACAGGCAGGGCGGATTTATTTGCATAAAAAGGTTTCTCTATCGCAATTGACAGCCACTTCCCGGACCGATAACATTAGTTTATTACAGGAGTGGATTTTTCAAACTTTAGAGAAGGTGACCTCATTGCAAGTAAACTATCGACCCACCCGAGCTGAGATTAATTTGGACGCACTCGAGGCCAATTATAAGGCGTTTCGTCAGGCGCTGCCGGAAGGTATGAAGCTTCTGGCCTGTGTCAAAGCTAATGCTTATGGTCATGGTGCTGTCCAGGTTGCCAAGGAGATGGAGCGCCTGGGCGCCGATTATTTGAGTGTGGCGTTTCTGGATGAAGCTTTGGAGCTTCGGCAGGCAGGTGTTCGTATGCCGATTCTGGTGCTTGGATATGTGCCCCCGCACGGAGTGCGTACTGCTTGGGAGAACGATGTAACAATAACCTTGTTCAGTGATGAAGTGCTGGAGGCCATTCAGGAATTGAGCTCCTCAGGCATCCGGGGCAAGCTGAAGGTCCACATTAAGGTGGACTCCGGAATGGGGCGGCTTGGACTCCTGCCAGGAGAGAAGCTGATGCAGTTCATCCGCGATACCATGGCCGTTCCGCATGTCGAAGTGGAGGGCATGTTCACCCACTTTGCAACGGCAGACGAGGAAGATAAGACCTATACACTGGAGCAGTACCGACGTTTTCAGGGCGCATGTGAGGCGCTGAGGGATCACGGTTATCAAATCCCGATTATACATACGGGTAATAGTGCTGTTGCTGTAGATATGCCGCAGATTTCCTGCGATATGGTTCGTATAGGCATTTCGATATACGGACTTTATCCGTCAGCTGAAGTCGGACAGTCGAAGGTGAAGCTCAGCCCGGTATTGACGCTGAAAACTCAGATTGTATTTGTGAAGACACTGCCCGCGCATTCGGGCATCAGTTATGGCATCCGTTACACAACCGTAAGCGAAGAGAGAATAGGCACGCTGCCCATCGGGTATGCGGACGGCTACTCCCGTATGCTTACAGGCAAAGCGCAGGTTCTAATCCGCGGACGCCGCGTGCCTGTCGTGGGAACGATTTGTATGGACCAGTGTATGGTATCATTGCAGTCTTTTGCCGGGATGGCAGAGGAAATCCAAGCCGGAGAAGAGGTTGTCCTTATCGGCAGTCAGGGCGGAGAGACCATAGCCGCCGACGAGCTGGCTTCCGCGCTCGGTACCATTCACTATGAGATCATCTGCATGCTGGCTCATCGCATACCAAGGTTTTACATGCGCTCCGGATCTGTGGAGCTCGTTGTAAATCCGCTGCTTGAATCAGGACTGAGCTGATTTACGCTCCAAATTTTTTTACCGTTATGAAGGAATTAGGCGAAATCTCCCGAATATAACAAGTATCTGGAAATTGGCAAATGCTATGTACGCCATAGTTGTTTTTCGTTTATAATGGAATGCAGCATACTTGATATACAGGGAGCATATATTCCTTTGTATAAATTTCCTCGGATAATGATATACTTGTCCTAGGGAGTAAGGTCGAAAGGTTTGTGGGGGTGTAAGTAATTGGCCAATATGCAGAACACGAAAAGAATCATGATCAGCTTGCCGGATTATCTCCTGCAGGAAGTGGATGGCATCGTTGCGCTGGAGAATTCCAACCGCAGTGAACTGATTAGGCAGGCAATGAAGCTCTATTTGAACGAACGGAAGAAGCGTTACATCCGGGAGTCCATGCAGCGCGGTTATATGGAAATGGCGAAGATTAACCTGACCATGGCCTCTGAAGCGTTTCATGCGGAGGAAGATGCGGACAGCACTCTGGATCGGCTAGTAAGCGGGGTGTGAACATTGATCGTAAAGCGCGGTGATGTATTTTTTGCCGATCTCTCGCCTGTTGTCGGTTCCGAGCAGGGAGGGGTAAGACCGGTGCTTATTATCCAGAACGATATTGGGAACCGTTTTAGCCCAACGGCCATTGTTGCTGCCATCACGGCTCAAATTCAAAAAGCAAAGCTGCCTACGCATGTTGAGATTGATGCAGCTACGCATGGCTTTGACCGGGATTCCGTTATTCTGCTGGAGCAGATACGGACCATTGACAAGCAGAGATTGACCGACAAAATCACCCACCTCGATGAAGAAACCATGAAGAAGGTGGATGAGTCACTGCTTATCAGTGTGGGACTGATTGATTTCTAAACTTTAACAGATAATGATAAGAGGTGCGCCAAGGAGACTTAGGCGCATTTTTTATTTGGGTATCAGGTTGCTGGCAATATAGGCTGAAGTTTGTGATAATAAGTTACATATAGGAAGAGAAAGAGGGATTGGATTTGTCTGAGAAGGGAATTGTGATGGAAGCAGCACCACAGGAGACACTTGCGGAAGAGCAGGAACGCATCGTCAAGCAAATTGCGAAGGAACTGCAAATTTCCGTCAAACAAATACGCACGACCATAGATTTGCTTGGCGAGGGGAATACGATTCCCTTCATCGCAAGGTACCGGAAGGAAATGACCGGGGAACTGGACGAGAACCAGCTTCGGGATATTGAAGAGCGGGCCGCGTACCTTCGGGGGCTTGAGGAGCGCAAGCGTGAAGTGATCCGGATTATTGAGGAGCAGGGCAAACTCACGAAGGAGCTGGCATCCGCCATCGAGCAGGCAGCCAAGCTGCAGGAAGTGGAGGACCTGTACCGTCCATATCGGCAAAAGCGGAAAACCCGCGCAAGCGTAGCCAAGGAGAAAGGGCTTGAGCCACTCGCGGAGTGGCTGCTCTCCCAGCCGAAGAATGGCGATCTGCTTAAGGAAGCTGCCAATTACATCAATGCGGACAAGGGTGTGGAATCTGCCGAAGAAGCGGCTCAGGGCGCAATGGATATCGTGGCCGAAATGCTGGCGGATGATGCGGCGATCCGGGCCTGGGTGCGTCGGTATACGCTGGATCACGGCATGATTGACTCTGTGGCTAAGGATGCGGAGCAGGAATCCGTATATGAAATGTACTACAGCTACCGGGAGCTGGCGAAGAAAATGCCGCCGCACCGGATTCTGGCTATCAACCGCGGGGAGCGCGAGAACGTGCTGAAGGTCTCGCTGGACGTTCCGGCTGAACCGGTCCACAAGTATATGGCCGGCCAGATTATTAAAGGCTCCTCTCCGGTGGAAGCCTCGCTTCATGCCGTGATTGAGGATGCCTACAAGCGTCTGATCGCGCCATCTATTGAGCGCGAAGTCAGAGCCGAATTGACCGAGAAGGCCGAGAATCAGGCCATCTCGATCTTCTCCGGCAACCTGCGCAGCCTGCTGCTGCAGCCGCCGGTGAAGGGCAAGATGGTCCTGGGCGTGGACCCCGCCTACCGGACAGGCTGCAAGCTTGCCGCGATTGATGACACCGGCAAGCTGCTGGAGGTGGCGGTGACCTATCCGACACCGCCGCACAACAAGAAGCGCGAAGCTGCGGCCAAATTCAATGAGCTGATCGATACCTACGGCATCGAGCTCATTGTAATCGGCAACGGCACCGCTTCGCGCGAGACCGAGCAGTTCGTCGCCGAGGTTATCGCCGAACGCGGGGACCGGGACCTCGCTTACCTGATCGTCAGCGAGGCCGGAGCAAGCGTCTACTCCGCATCGAAGCTCGCGGCCGAGGAGTTCCCGGATCTTGACGTCGCCGAGCGCAGCGCGGTCTCGATCGCCCGCAGGCTGCAGGACCCGCTTGCTGAGCTCGTCAAGATTGACCCTAAGGCGATCGGCGTTGGTCAGTACCAGCATGATGTCTCCCAGAAGCATCTGGAGGAGAGCCTTAAAGCGGTGGTGGAGTCTGCCGTTAACCATGTTGGCGTGGATGTGAACACAGCCTCGCCGTCCCTGCTGTCCTACGTGTCCGGGGTCAATGCGACCACGGCCAAGAATATTGTGAAGTTCCGGGAGGAGAACGGAAAATTCACCAGCCGCAAGCAGCTTCAGAAGGTGCCGCGGCTTGGGGCGAAGACGTTCGAGCAGTGTGTAGGCTTCATGCGGATTCCAGGAGGTACTGACCCGCTCGACAGTACACCGATCCACCCGGAATCATACACTGTGGTGAACCGGCTGCTTAAGGAGCTCCAGATTGAACCTGGGCAGCTGGGTTCTAAGGAAGCAGCGGCGCGGCTTACCAGTCTTGAGGTCGAGAAGATGGCTGAGAGCCTTGGCGTGGGTGTGCCAACGCTGAAGGATATTATCGACAGCCTTCAGCGTCCTGGCCGCGATCCCCGCGAGGAGCTGCCCCTGCCGATCTTCCGGACGGACGTCCTGAAGATCGAGGATCTTGCGCCAGGCATGAAGCTTCAAGGAACGGTGCGCAACGTGATCGACTTCGGAGCTTTTGTGGACATCGGCATCAAGAGTGATGGATTGGTTCACATTTCCCAGCTGAGCAGCGGGTATGTGAAGCATCCGATGGATGTGGTCTCGGTAGGAGACAACGTCACGGTATGGGTGCTGAATGTGGATGCGAAAAAAGGCCGCGTAGGCTTGACGATGCGCGACCCTGAGAAGAATTAATTAAAACAAGAACGAATCCGCGACCGGGTTCGTTCTTTTTATATGGATTTTTTTGGAGGAAACGGATACTATGGTCCATGTGTGACCATTTTTGAGTTAGGTTGAAGGGGATAATTACATGCTGAAGAGGGTAGGTTCATGGGTAACGACAGCTGTGCTGATCACAGGTCTGCTAACAGGCTGTGAGAGTAAGGCGGATAGGCAAGCCGATGAGCTTTACAAGAAGGGAGAGGCGTATTTTACACAGGGGAAATTGGAACAGGCTATTCAGACGTACGAGCAAGTACTCAAGCTGAAAGAGAGTTCCTTGGTCAGCGGCAGGTTGAAGGAGGCGGAAGCAGAGAAAAAGGCGGTGGATTTGGTCCAAAGTTTTCAGGATGAGCTTGGCAACATATCGGCACATATCAACAGCGTATCGAGCTCTGATGAGATTATGGAACTTCTAGAACCTATACGAAGCATAACTACAGAGCTTGATTTGTACGAAACCAACAAGAACACGGAGATAGCAGGGTTTATCAAAGAACTGCAAAGTAACCCGGAATATCAGCTCTTTACTAAGGACTATGTTAGCGGAGCGACGATCCGACCACTTATATATGAAGATGCAATTATTGTTAATTCCAAAATATTCAGGGTGAAAATCATTGTTGACGATCTGCGGGAACTTGAGCTGCCGAAGAAGTATACAACGTAAAAGTTGCTAAGATACATATCTTTGTTAAAAGAAGCTGTCCAAGCGGTTGTTGGGGCAGCTTTTCTCGTACCCCCCTATATATCCCCTCTCAATGCCTGAACATAAATTCAGCGTAGGCCCTTGCATTCTCTGAATGAAAATATGATGTGTGTCTGGCCAGTTTCTTATGGATTACAGTTTTTTTCTTGGTTCTGTATTCCCCGTAAATACGAAAAGAAGCTATCCGCTGCCCTGAGGGCTTTGGATAGCTTCTGTCTTGATGATCACAGCTGACCTGCTTTGGGGTTGTTATCAGAGCGGTTGTAATAGAAGAACCAGCATTCATTCAGCAGCCGGATCTGACGACGGTCCTTTTTGTTAAATGCACGCATGATTTGATTGCAGAGCCATTTAGGCAAAAGGCTCACCCTCCTGTCGATTCCCTGTTAATATGCTTAGCATATGGGGAAAAGCCCGGAAGTGTGCAGGTCCCACCGTATTTTGCGCCGGTTATGAATTATAGAAGCTGTTCGGCTTCCTCCTCATACCATTGCTCAAGCTGAGCCTGAAGCGCACGGATTTCCGTAAGCAGGGAAATCAGAGGATAGCTGGACTCCTCAATCGCGGAGAAAGCAGCTTCAAGTGCATAAATGTACGCTAAGCCTCCGGTAATGTGATGGGTTTCTTCTAGTAGGTCGAGCCGGTCACATTCTGCTACAGCTCTAGGAAGTGCGGGAACGCTAGCTGCGGTCAGCTTGGCGATTTCCTTGTGCAATCTGAGGTTCAGCGCGCTGAGCTGGTAGGCATAATCGGCTGGCATTTCCACGAACTGCAATTCATGATTTAATTGTAAAATGACATATCGCATAGTCGGCATAGATCGGTGTGCTCCCTCCAAGTGATTCCTACTTGACAGTGTAGCGTAACAAGAAGTTAAAATTCAAGTGTGCATTGCTGACCTGCCTCAAGGTCCGAAAGGAGAATCCAAGTTGACGAATCAAGAGCTTCAAGATTGGGTGGAAAGAATATCTCTTGCCAGCTTCGGCGTGCCGTTTCGGCACAAGGCCTCATTTAATTCCAGACTAAAAACCACGGGCGGAAGATACTTCATGCGAACGCATGATATTGAGATTAACCCGCATCAGCTTGAAGCTTTTGGCCCAGAGGAAGTGGAGAAGATCATTAAACATGAACTGTGCCACTATCATCTTCACCTGGCAGGCAGAGGTTACCAGCACAAGGATGCGGATTTCAAGATGCTGCTTAGGCAAGTGGATGGAAGCCGCTACTGCCAGTCCCTGCCGGGGAATTCAGGCCGCAGAACGCTGCCATATCGCTACAAGCTAGTGTGCACCCAGTGCGAAATGGAATATTTCCGTAAACGCAAAGTGGACCCGAAGCGATACCGGTGCGGCCGATGCTCAGGCAGCTTGAAGATGGGAGTAATTTGATCAGATGGACACATCTGATTTCTGTTATACTGGAGTTAATACAACTGAAGGAGAGGATTGCATTGGCGAAATCAAGTGCTAAGAAGCACCGGGATAAGCTGGCCCGGGAAGGAAGACGGAATCCGGAAGCAGGTCGCAGCCCGTTTGCTTTTGCGGATATGAGAACAAGGAAGACAAAGACTAAACAGGAAATTAAATCTTTGATCAAACACAAGAACCGGATTTCCGCAGGTGGAGATGATGGTTCTTTTTATTTATACATAACTTCGTAATCATAAGTGGGCATGTCTGACATATACATAGAAACGGGAACGTAAAAGGAACTAACCTGGGGAGAGGAGAGCCGGTCCGAAGGAGTATTAAGCGGCATGGAGGCGAGGCACATGAGTGCTGAACTGCTCATTCAACTGCTGGTGCTCATCATTATGATTATCGGGCTGGATCGCCACAGAAAGGATTCCTGATGTTTCCAATCCAAAGACCTGGCCAAGCGGCCGGGTCTTTCCATGTTATTGGAGGTACCCAATATTTACAAACACGAAATTCATTAGGTGAACTTGACTTGGATGCGCTGACATGATAAATTAATTGGTATATACAATATTGTTCCCTGATAGCTCAGTTGGTAGAGCACTCGACTGTTAATCGAGTTGTCACAGGTTCGAGTCCTGTTCGGGGAGCCATTTTTATTTGGAGAGATACCCAAGTGGCTATAAGGGGACCCTCTGCTAAGGGGTTAGACTGCGTAAGTGGTGCGAGGGTTCGAATCCCTCTCTCTCCGCCATAATTCTAATAATGACACGGGGACTTCTGATAACCAGAAGTCCCCGTTTTTGTTGTGTGTAGAGTGGTGAGATTAAGGCCGCAGGCTTAAGAAAAGCTCTCATGGTGCGTATAGTGTACACAAAAGGCCACTTCTTAAGGAAAGTGGCCTTTTTATAATGCTGTGCTGTCACTTTGTAGTGTCTGTACAGCCTCTTAGTGTTTGTGTATTCATTTTGTAGTGTTCGCGCTGTCTCTTCATAGTATCCGTGAGGCCTCTTCGTGTCCGGTGAAGTCACATGGTTAGTACGGCTCTGCCTGATGGCCTTCCTGTTCAGCCTGCTGCACGGCCTGATCCGCGGCTTCTGTGCTCAATCGTCCGCTAGTATCTTGGCCCCGCACCGCTTCTAACCCGTCAGCCACACGGCGGCCATACTCCTGATCTGCTTCGGTGAAGTATTGGATCATCTGGTTCTGGATGTGGGGCTTGCACAGCTGTAGATTGGCTACAAGATTGCGGATGAGCTCATCTTGTTCCCAAGGCTCAAATTGTCTATATGTTTCGCCGGCTTGACCGAAATCATTGGGACGTTCAATCTTTTGCCGGGTAAGCCTGTCGTTGTATCTTGGTTCATGGTCCTTGCCCTTCTTGGGAGCTTCAATTAATCCGCCAAGGGAGGACGGCTCGTAATTGACATGCGGGTTCTGACCTGGAGCTAAGTCCACATGGTACTGCATCTGTCCGCCTCTTTGATTCGTGGCCACGGCTTTACGCGGCGCGTTAATCGGCAGTTGGAGATAGTTGGTGCCAACCCGGTGTCTTTGAGTATCAGAGTAGGAGAAGGTGCGTCCCTGCAGCAATTTATCATCGGAGAAATCCAGCCCGTCCACAAGTACGCCGGTACCAAAAGCGGCCTGCTCCACCTCACTGAAATAATCCTGGGGATTCTTGTTCAGGACCAGCTTACCTACCGGAAGAAAAGGGAACTTGTCGGTTGGCCATAGCTTGGTGGGGTCAAGCGGGTCGAAGTCGAGCTCAGGATGCTCGTCATCACTCATAATCTGTACATTTAATTCCCACTCGGGATAATCACCGCGTTCAATAGCCTCATATAAGTCTTGAGTTGCGTGCTCTGTCGTTTTGGATTGTATTTCATCGGCTTCCTGTTGAAGAAGGTTCTTGATGCCCTGCTTCAGTGGTTCCCAATGGTATTTGACCAGTACGGCCTCGCCTTCCTGATTAACCCACTTGTAGGTGTTTACCCCTGAGCCTTGCATCTGACGATAATTTGCAGGGATTCCCCATGGGGAGAACATGAAAGTAAACATGTGGGTGGCTTCCGGGCTTTGGGAGAGGAAATCAAACATCCGCTCAGGATCATTCAGATTGGTCACCGGGTCCGGACGGAAGGCCTGTACCATATCGGGAAACTTAAGGGGATCACGGATAAAGAAAATTTTCAGATTGTTGCCTACCAGGTCCCAGTTCCCATCCTCCGTATAAAATTTAATGGCAAAACCCCGCGGATCACGCAGCGTTTCGGAGGAATGTCCCCCGTGGATCACTGTAGAGAAACGCACAAATACAGGTGTTGTTTTGCCTGGCTCCTGGAAGAGCTTGGCGCGTGTATATTTAGCAACTGGCTCATCGCCAACCTTGCCATATGTCTCAAAGTAACCGTGGGCACCGGCTCCACGGGCATGCACGACCCGTTCGGGGATTTTGCCACGGTCGAAGTGGGATATTTTCTCAAGGAAATGATAATTCTCCAAGGTTACTGGTCCTCGGCTGCCGACGGTACGTACATTCTGATTGTCAGTTATCGGATGTCCTTGTCGGTCGGTCAGAGTCATTTCTAACGGATCACGTGCCTCATTGCTGGAATCTGGATTCAATGTTTTCACTCCTTATGATATTCAGTCTCGGCTGCACTATTATTTCCACCAAATCTAGGTTTATCCAGTCACTCTGGGGCAGGGGAGAGTGTGTATAAAAAATTAAAAAAAGTGCTTGTCAGCTTGTTTTGTTTTTGATATACTCATTTTTGTTGTCACATTGAAGACATCATCAAGCATGGCCCGTTGGTCAAGGGGTTAAGACACCTCCCTTTCACGGAGGTAACAGGGGTTCGAATCCCCTACGGGTCACCACTTTCATTAAACAGCTTCAAGTGGGGATGAGAACCCATCAGGGTTCGTCGGAGCATTCGCTTCGGTAGGATTACATCGCAGTCTCGTTCGCAGAACGAGTATCCCCTACGGGTCACTTTCTTTAACACTCCGATTTGGGGATGAGAACCCATCAGAGTTCGCCTGTTCAAATTGAGAGCCATTAGCTCAGTTGGTAGAGCACCTGACTTTTAATCAGGGTGTCGAAGGTTCGAGTCCTTCATGGCTCACCATTTAACTTTATATGCGGTCGTGGTGGAATGGCAGACACGCTATCTTGAGGGGGTAGTGGGCGTACGCCCGTGGAGGTTCGAGTCCTCTCGACCGCATAGAGCAAGAGAGATCCCGTAATGGGATCTTTTTTCGTTATTACATTAATGTTTATTTACCGATGGGGGCCGGGGCGGTTTTATATTTTTTAATAAGTGATTAATTTCCACTTTACAATTCAGCTCTGTATCTATATAATATAAAATGTTCGCTTGAAAAATAGTGATTCAACCCACGAGCGGTCGTGGTGGAATGGCAGACACGCTATCTTGAGGGGGTAGTGGGTGTATACCCGTGGAGGTTCGAGTCCTCTCGACCGCATAACAGCTAAATAAGAGAACAGTCGCTCTGTTGAACAGAGAGGCTGTTCTTTTTTTGCGTTAATAAAAAAAGCTTCCATAGCACACGAGAGGTTAACTTAGTCGGATGCCGCCTATCGCTAATGCTGGCGATTTGAACTAAGTATTCTTTTCCCTCTGTGATCTATGGAAGCTGAATGAAAATGCTGCAATTAGGAAATAGTCTGAATAAGCAGGAATAAGTTAAGTGCAATAATAATGGCTGTAACTGTCCAGGCCAGAATGTTAATCCATGTCTTGTTGGCGAATTCGCCCATTTTAGTCTTGCTGCCGGTGAATTTCACAAGCGGAACCACTGCAAATGGCAGCTGCAGGGACAAGATGACCTGACTGAAGATCAACAAGTCCTGTACTCCGGAATCACCGTACAGAGCGGTAACAATGACAGCCGGCACTATGGCGATCAGCCTGGTGATCAGACGCCGGAGCCAAGGCTTCAGCCGAAGGTTGATGAATCCTTCCATGACGATCTGACCCGCAAGTGTACCTGTTAACGTTGAGTTCTGTCCTGAAGCGAGCAAAGCTACTGCAAACATCACACTTCCAAGCGTAGTTCCCACAATAGGTGTCAAAAGGTGGTAAGCATCCCCGATGTCTGTAACCTCCGTTAGCCCACTGGAATGAAAAGCGGCCGCAGATACGATCAGGATCGCTGAGTTGATAAATAGAGCAAAGGTCAAAGCAATTGTGGAGTCCCACGTCATATATTTAATCGCTTGGCGTTTCCCTATCTGTGACTGGTCGAACTGGCGCGTCTGAACGATGGAGGAGTGCAAGTACAGATTATGCGGCATGACGGTAGCCCCCAGTATGGCAATGGCGACATACAGCATTTGCGGATTGCTGATGATCTCACTGCTTGGGATGTACCCGCTAAGCACGCTTCCCATATCGGGACCTGTCAGGAACAGGTCAATTCCGAAGCAGACGGCAATCGTGGCAATAAGCACGATGATGAGCATCTCAAGAAACCGGAATCCCTTGTTCTGCAGAATTAATATAAGCAGCACATCCACCGCGGTGATAATCACACCGTAGATCAAGGGCAGGCCGAACAGCAGGTTGAGCGCAATAGCAGTGCCGATAACCTCAGCAAGATCGCATGCAGCGATGGCAAGCTCACAGAGAATCCAGAGCAGGTACACAACGGGCTTTGAATAGCTGTCCCTGCAGGCTTGAGCCAAGTCCCTTCCTGTCACAATGCCAAGCTTGCCGGCAAGCGACTGAAGGAGCACTGCCATCAGATTCGAGATTAGAATTACGGCAAGCAGCGTATATCCGAACCGGGACCCGCCTTCAATATCTGTAGCCCAGTTGCCGGGATCCATATATCCGACGGCCACCATGTATCCAGGACCTGCAAATGCCAGGAACTTCTTGAACCAGTTGGCGTTCTTGGGAATCCGAAGGGAGCGGTGCGCCTCCGGAAGTGACGGGAGCCCCTGCTGAGATCTCCAGCCAGGCAGCCTTCCGGCTATATTTTCTTGAATCTCTTCCATAGGAATTCACACCTTTATTAGTAAATTTGGTTTTGATGATTTTATCTTTCACCAATATTGTACACCTACAATAGTTTTTGTCTAGGGAAACTTTTTGGTGGAAACGCTTTATCTGAAAAAAATATTTTTTGTACTGTCGAATTTTTGACCAGGCTTTTGACCGATATTCATATGTATGCCACCCTTGGTTAAAAGGCTACTTGCCTCATGCGCAATTTAGGTCACTGCGGCTACCTGACGGCTTATACGTTCATCTGATGCACAGTATCACGCTTAGTTGACATGCCGCCCAAAATTATTTAATATGTCTAAGTACAAAAATGATCGAAATTTGAATGAACGGGTGATGAGCATTGTCTTACAGACCAATTGTTGAGAACGTGACCGAAGCCAGCAGCAACAAGAAGGATGGCTTGTACGAATTTATTGTCAAAATGGTCGATGGAACTGAGTGCCGAGTGTTCTATCATCGCTATCCCGAGTGGAAGCTTACCAACATCAGCCGTCTTCAGAAGAATCCGTGTCCAGTTTGCCGCAAAGATTTTATATGCAAATGCATGGATAACTTTACTGCGGACATTGGAAACCAAATTGCCGAAGGCAAATACTTGGAGAAGGCAGAAGCGAACTAAACACACAGCTTTAAGCACATAAAACGAGGTACGGGGCTAACCCGTGCCTTTTTTATATAAGTAGCGTATGCTTATTATTATATTCCTTATACTTTTAACCAATTATCTGTATAATTTGGCACTTAGTTAAACGGATTCCATGAGTTAAGGGGATGAACGTGATGAGTCAATCTCCGGAAGAATTGCAGGAGAAGCCTGTGGTTCTGATAGACGGCGTGTGCCATCTGTGTCAGGGGGTAACAAAGTTTCTGATCAAGCGGGACAAGAAGGCGCATCTCAGGTTTTGCTCGATGCAGTCAGCGTCTGGGCAGAGGCTGCTCTCACAGGGTGGACTATCTCCGGCTTCCTTTAACACCTTCGTTCTGATTGAGGAGGGGCGTTATTATACCCGGTCTACAGCAGCTCTCCGGCTTGCCCGGCTGCTGCCTTTTCCTTGGCCGCTCTTCTATTTGTTGATCATGGTTCCCCGGATTCTGCGAGATGCTATGTATAACTTGATTGCCCGCAACCGTTACCGCTGGTTCGGGAAGGACGAAGCCTGTATGATTCCAACCCGGGAAATCCGGGACCGCTTTCTGGATTGATTTCTTAGTTATATTCATATATTGGGACTTGCTACGCTTGGACAGGTATGTTATTCTAACTGTAAAAATAAGGAACAACGGAAACGGAAGCACCGTTCAACAGCCGAATTACCGGCTATTGGACGGTGCTTTTTTGCGTTTTCCGAAGGGGGATGAAGTGATGGTTCCTGTAAGGGTAGTGCTGGCCGTGCAGGATGAATGTTATATTGAGCCGTTTCTGCATTATGTCAATACCAGCAGCTTCAACGACAGGATGAAAGTGATGGCTTTCAGCAAACCCGACGCATTCTTGCAGCGGATGTCCATGTTAGACGACCGTCCGGATGTGGTGTTGGCGGAATCACAGTTCTTAGATGCATGGAACCCGCCTGGAGGCCGGACTGTGACCGTTCTGTATTTAGTGGAGGGTAATCAAGAGCTTAGGGACGGGGAGAATCATGTGTACAAATACCAGCCGCTTCATGAGCTGCTGACTTCTGTTCTGGCTTCAGTGAGCAGCAGGGGAAATGAGCTTGTACATTCCTCAGATGGCAGTACGGCGGTTATCGGGGTCTATTCGGTGACTGGCGGAAGCGGCAAGACTACCGTGGCCCTGCATTTGGTGAAGCAGCTTAGCGCTGAAGGCTACCGCGTGATGTATCTAAATCTGGAGACGGTGAGCGGTCCTCTGCCGGGAAGTGCGGCGAGATTTGGAGGTGAGGGGCCGGGACTAGCCCGTCTTCTCTACGATCTGCAGTCATCTGCGGATAGAGGAGAGCCGCTTGCTGGTTCGTTAGCCGGATATGTCAGCAGGGACTCCTTGCTGCAGGCAGAGGTATTCGAACCTCTGACTAATTTGTATGAACTGCTTGAATTGGACAGAGAGAGCACGGTGAACTTGCTTGAATATTTGTCAGCCAGCGGAGGTTATGACTTTATTGTTGTGGATACGGACAGCTATCCATGCGGCCGGACGGAAGCAGTGCTCGACTTCTGCGACCAATTGGTCTGGCTGACTGTGGATGAGATCGATCCGGTCCAAAGGACAGAGCGCTGGCTGCAGCATCTGGAGCGAACAAATGCGGATTTGCATTCCCGGCTGCTGCATAAATCCGTGTTCACCATCAACCGGAGTCTGGGGACACGGGTTCACAGCATGCCGCTTGAGCAGATTGTGAGCTATCGAACGCTGCCCTATATTCCTGCGTGGAAGCAGAAGACATCATGGGAAGCTGTGCTGCATACTCCTGACTACCAGCGCGACATGATGAAGCTCTGCCGGCACATTACACAAAGGGCCGGTGCTGATCCTGATTCTGCCGGAGGAAGGGCATGGTGACCGGCGCATGGTTCAATCAGCTGCGAAGCGAAATCCGTGCGAGTCTGGATGTAACCTCGAGCATGAGTGACGAGGAGCTGCAGAGTCATATTGAACGCCGGATTCTGCTTAATGAGCAGGTGCAGGAATTTACGGCAGCTGAGAAAAGAAGGCTTATCCGGCGGATCTATGACTCTTTCCGCGGGCTGGATGTGCTTCAGCCGCTGGTGGAGGATAAGACGATAACGGAGATTATGATTAACAGCGACCAGGAGATTTTTGTGGAGAGACAAGGACAAGTGAGCCGTCTTGATCTGAAGTTTGAATCCAGGGAAAGGCTGGAGGATATTATCCAGCTGATTGTGTCCGGCGTGAACCGGGTTGTGAATGAATCTTCGCCAATTGTGGATGCGCGCCTTAAGGATGGGTCCAGGGTCAATGTGGTACTGCCTCCTGTGGCACTCAAAGGGCCAACGCTTACGATCCGCAAGTTTCCGGAGAAGCCGATGACCATGGACGATATTGTGGCCACAGGCTCGCTTAGCGAAGAGGCCTCTCTGCTGCTGAAGGATTTGGTCCGCAGCAAATACAATATTTTTGTCAGCGGGGGTACGGGCTCGGGTAAAACAACTTTCCTGAATGCTTTATCACAGTACATCCCGGCCGAAGAACGGGTCATTACCATTGAGGATTCCGCAGAGCTGCAAATCACTACGGTGCCTAATCTGGTCTCATTGGAGACACGCAATTCCAATACGGAAGGCAAAGGGGAAATTTCGGTTAGAGATCTGATCCGCTCTTCCCTGCGGATGCGGCCCAACCGGATTGTGGTCGGGGAAGTGCGCGGCCATGAGGCTCTGGATATGCTGCAGGCGATGAACACCGGCCATGACGGTTCACTTTCAACTGGGCATTCGAACAGCACTGCAGATATGATCAGCAGGCTTGAGACGATGGTGTTGAGCGGAGCTGATCTGCCTATCCAGGTGGTACGCCAGCAGATCAGCTCGGCAATAGATATCTTTGTGCATCTGTCGAGGATGAGAGACCGTTCCAGACGGGTGACCGAGATCTGTGAGGTGATCGGGATGAAGGATGGAGAAGTCGTGTTGAATCCCCTCTATATTTTTGAGGAAGTCGGAGAAGAGAACGGGAGAATTGTGGGAGGGCTTGTCTCTACAGGAAGCTCCCTGCAGCATACGGCTAAGCTGAGTATGGCCGGTTTCAAGGTTGAACAGCACAGCGGAGGGAGGATGGCTTATGAGGCAGCAAGGATGGTCCAATCCGGCTAAGGCTCCAACCGCAGTCTCAACCCCGGCCCTGCCGGACTATAAAGTTATGGTGCTTACACCCCGTCAACGATTGAGCAGCATTCTTGCTGGCGGGTTCGTGATGTATTTGATAGGATATATATTTTTTCAAACCTGGTATTTGGCTCTTGGGGTGGGGTTAGCAGGGTTGTATACCCCCAAATACTGGGGCAGACACCTCCTAGCCCGGAGAAGGAGCGCCCTGACGCTGCATTTCAAGCAAGCGCTCTATTCGCTTTCTTCCTCTCTGGCGGCTGGCCGTTCTGTCGAGAACGGCTTCCGGGAAGCCATCGCGGATTTGCGGCTGCTGTATCCTGATGCGCGCAACGATCTTATACAAGAACTGCACATCATCTGCACCCGCATGGAGTACGGACAGCCGATCGAGGAAGCGCTCCAGGACTTCAGCAACCGGGCGGGAATTGAAGATATTACGAATTTCGCGGATGTATTCACCACCTGTAAAAGAACAGGCGGGGATCTGGTGGAGATCGTAAGGCGGACCTCTTCAATCATTAGCGAGAAGCTGGATATTAGCCAGGAGATCTCGGTCATGATAGCCCAGAAGCGGTTTGAATCGAGAGCGCTTCTGGGGGCTCCTGTGTTTTTCCTTTTATTCATGAATGTCTCATCCCCTGATTATATGCAGCCGCTATATAGTGGGTTCGGCCTGGTTATCTCCGGGATTGCACTGCTGATGTTCGCCGGGTGCTTCTGGCTGATCAATAAAATCATGAGCATCCGGATATAGGAGGCGTGCAAAATTGGTGATTTGGATAATGATCTTAGCTGCTCTAATCATTAGTTGGGTGCTGCTGTATTATCGTGCGGCAGGCACTTACCGGAACTGCCAACAACTGCGGATGGATGGGCTCAGATTGCAGAGGCTGGCCCCGCCCATGCTGCTTTTGCTGGAGAAGAGCAGGTTTACGTTGCGCTTTCCAATGTTCTTCTTCAAGGTGCAGCGTTCGGTTCAAAAGATGACAGGTGAGCGTAGGGTAGGAGATTACACGTTGATCTTTCTGGCTGAGATGCTGTCCTACTCATGGATTCTTCTCACCAGCGGCTGCTTACTCGCCATTCTTATGGAAGGGGATTCCGCCGGATTTGGTATAGGGGTGATGCTGGCTGTTGTCATTCCTGCCGTATTGATCGCTGAGCTTCATAAAAAGGTGGTTCGGCGGGAGCAAGATATCATCCTCGAACTCCCGGAACTGCTGAACAAACTAATTTTGCTTGTGGGTGCAGGGGAGACTGTTCAACGGGCTATTCAGCAGTGTGTTGGCCGGAAACAGGATGAGACATCTCACCCCTTATACCGTGAGTTATCCCAAGTGACACGTGAGGTGGAGAGTGGTTATTCATTTCAGCAGGCTCTGGAGAGCTTCAGCAAACGCTGTGGGATTCAGGAGGTGTCGGCTTTTACAACGGCGGTCCTGCTCAATTTCCGCCGCGGAGGAAGTGATTTCGCGCTGTCTTTGCGGGATTTGTCCCACTCCTTGTGGGAGAAGCGGAAGGCGGTCAGCCGCACGAGAGGAGAACAGGCATCTTCCAAGCTTGTATTCCCTATGGTGCTGTTGTTCTTGATCATTGTAATTTTGGTGGGAACCCCGGCTTTTATGGCTATGGGTTTGTAGGGGATAGATTATGGATTGGTGGTTGTGAATTGCGGACTGTGAATCGTGAATCGTGGACTTTGGACTGTGGACTGTGGGCTGAGGGAGAGAACTAGGACGAACTAAATTAAAAATCAGGGGGAATTCGAAATGTTAACGACCATGCAAGGACAAATGAAAAAGCTGTGGAAGGATGAGAAAGGGCTGGGAATGCTTGAGATCATTCTCATTATTGCCGTGATCGTGATTATTGCGGTGATTTTTAGAAATGAGCTGTCCAATATTGTGAAGAACCTGTTGTCTAAGGCTAACTCCAAAACAAACGAGTTCATGGACGGAAAATGACAAGAGCGTTCACCAGGGACAATAGGGGAAGCTTCACGCTGGAGTCTTCCTTGGTTATGCCTGTCGTACTCATGTCCACGATGCTGCTCCTGTTCTTCTGCTTATACCTGTATCAGACCTCGATTTTGCAAATGACATCTGCTGCTGCCGCTGAGCGGGCGGCTTACACCTGGGACAACAGCTTCAAGAATTCAAGAAGCGGTGCTGTTGAGACAGGTAAGTCAGATCCTCTTTATTGGAGGTTGAAGGATGACGTGATGCTGCAGACGCTTTTCGGCTGGGCAGGGGCCGAGGAAACAGCGAGTATCCAACTGCCCTCTGGTGATTCCGGGGATTCCCTCCCCGCGGTGAAGCTCAGCCGCATCGGCCAGGAGATTCCGGATGCGATACATGGAACTATGGCTTACAACCGGAATTTGTTATTCAGAAAGGTGACGGTATCGGTGGACAGGCTGGTTCGTCTGAAGCCGCTGGAGCGGGCAATGGGCAGGGATTTAATGCAGCTTGGACAATCTTCGTCCTATGTGGTGGAGCCGACGGAATGGATTCGTACGGTTGATCTAGGCAGATATTATGCGGCCAGGTTCAAAAGCGGCACAGGGTCCGGGGCAAGCCCCAAGGAAGCGGGAGCAGCGTTGAAGCAGTATGGGAAGTGAAGCTTACCTGTATAAGCTTTTTAATCTATACAACTACTTTTGGCCTGTGGGAGGGCTGACATGTTTAACAAGGAGCGCTCCGAACGCGGGGCGGTAACTGTCTTTTTAATTATTATTTTTGCCTTTGTATTTGCTTTTGTATCTGTGTTTATAGATTATTCCAGAATGTCGGCCCTGCAGGCACAAAGTGAGCAGATCACACATGCTGCTGTGCGCTCCGTGCTCTCCGCATATGATCCGGTTCTTATGGAGCAGTATGGATTGTTTGCCTACGGGGAGACGGATGAGAATTACATTATGTCCAAAGTCATGAAGGATCAGGCAAGTCTGCTTGAGCGCAGTGACGATCTGGCTATTTTGAAATCGAAGGTAGACAGCTCCGCAATTACACTGGAACGTCCCTTAGGTATGTATCCGGTGTTCTCTCAACAGGTGCGTGAACAAATGAAATATAAGGCGCCGATTAACTTTACCATTGAGATTATGAACAAGTTCAAGCCGATGTCCAAGGTCATGAAAGAAGCGTCAAATACGGTGGATCTGCTGGGCAAGCTGCAGAAGCTCTACGATGAGAGGGAGCGGAAGCTGGATCAGCTGCTTCATCATCAACGGACTTCATCTTTGGCGGTGAAAGAGCTCTTTCCATGGATTCTGCATAGAGGCGCTTCTAGCATACAAGACCAGTCATTGGGCGGAAGCATTTCAACTGCGGGTGATGCGGCTGCCCAGCTCAATGATTATAAGGCCAAATCTGATGAGGACAGTCAGAGACTGCCACTGGAAAGAGTTTATGATGCTGAAATTTTCCGTTATGAGGCTGGAACCACCCAAGTATTTAATCACATAACCAGAGGTCAGCAGACTGCCGCTCAGAAGCACAGTTCTCTGCTTCCCGAAGCCGTACAGCTTGTAGAAGAAGCGAGGCAGATCAATGATCAGATGAAGCAAGTTATTCAGAATTCGGAGAACCGTTCTGCAGACGACGGATACAACCGGGTCGGCTCAGATGCGCAGGATGAGACAAACGGAAGCGGGGAAATCCGGAAGATCCGGGAACAGACCCATAAGCTTCTGCTGACTGATGATCTTCTGAATCAGTTAAAAGAAAATATAGTGCGGCAGCAGGCTGATTTTGATAGTTTCAGCTCACGTGTAAATGAGCTGGTCTCGAAGATGAGCATGCTGCTCTCCGCCACGAGTGGGAATTCAGCACCCGTTAAGAGTGTGGTTATCGCGGCTTCCCAGGCAGGAGATGCGTACATGCTGAAATACTGTGATTCAGGCAGCCTGCTGGATCAAGAGGACAAGCAGCTCCAATCGTACCGAAGCTATGACGAGGCCCGCAAGAAGGTGGAAAGCGAATCCAAATCCAAGCTCAAAGAAGCAGGAAACATCCTTAAGCAGTTAGCGGCATTGAAAGACAAAATGGATTCCAACCAACAGCAGTTCAATACACTTGAGAGTTACTATAAGACGATTTTGCAATTAAATAGGAAGAATTCAGATAGTACGGAGAACAACCATCTTAAGGATTCCAGCCCTTATTCGAACGGGAAACAATCCATGGAACAAATGGATGGACTGTATGGCTCGATGTCCTCTTTACTCAGTGGAATCACTGATAACTGCCTGCAAACGGAATATGCGGCCGATTATTTTAAGCATTTCGATGTCACCCGGCTCAAGGAAGCTGTAAAGGGGAACAAGGGGGCCTTGGATGAGCTAGGCGATCAGCTTAGTCCACAGCATCAGGAGATCGAGTACATCCTGTACGGATTTCATAATCCAGGAGGAAATCTGGCCGCGGCCTATGGTGAAATATTCTCGGCGAGACTGGCGGTCAGAACCATGGAGGGTTTTATTAAGAAAAGCTCAGCTGGAAACCCTCTGCTCATCCTTGCGCTTGCCCTACTGTATGGGATTGAGCATGCAATTATGGATATGGTGACGATGTGTGAGAAAGGGAGTATTCCCCTCAGCGATTATTTCAAGGTAGAGCTGTCCTACAGAGACTACTTGAGAATCTTTATGCTGCTTCACGGACAGAGTGACTCAAGGTTCTCGAGAATGCTTGCGGTAATCCGGCTTAACACTGGAATTAATCCTGCAGACCGCAAAACCTATATTTCAAGCGAGGTCACTATGGCTATGCCGCTTTGGTTCCTGCCTGGTGTTGCCAAAGCTTTGAATGTGGCGGGAGCTTCAGAAGGAAGAGTGGAAGGGAACCGGTATTATGCTGTTAAGAAAGCTGACTTCTCGTATTAATTGGCGGCACCATGCCCACGGCAGCATTGTGCTGGAGGCTTCATTGGTTTTACCAGTCTTTCTTTTACTTGTTTTTTTTCTGATCTATATGGTTCAGATGACGGTAATCTCCACACAGATGCAGACGGTGGTCTCCAATGTAGTCAAGCAGGTATCATCGTCCATGTATCCCATTGCTTTGGCTGTTCAGTCGGTCAAGGATAAGGAGGGAGGAACCGCTGGGAAGGTGAATCTGCAAATGCCAAAGGTTTCTTTGTCCGAGTGGGCGGCCAAATTCACCTCTCAAATGCAGCCCCCTTTCTCGGATTGGATTAAGGATGCCGCCGCCCGGGGAGATGAGCCGCTTCAGGATCTCAAGAACCAACTGTCCGAGGCACTGCTGGATCCTGTGGTGAAGCCGCTGATCCATCCTTTCATGGATGGGACTATCCTGGATGAAGAGCGGCTGCATGTGAGCCAGGTGATTGTGCCCGATCTGAAGAGCGGTGCGAATCCGTACTTTGGATTGGAAATCAGCTATGAGCTGCCGATCAAAGTCCCATTTACCAAGAATAAAATAGTGCTTCAGTCCAAAGCGGTAGAGCGGCTCTGGATCGGGGATACCCATGAGCAGGAAGCCGGCAAAGACCAAGGGGGAGATGGAAATCACACAGGTAGTCCCGCCCTTGTCTTGTCTAAACCGGATCCCGCGTATACCGGGAATCAAGCCATCATCCGGGCACAGGCGAAACCCGGCACTAAGGTGACTCTTACCGTGTATTACAAAAGCGGTCAGAGTATCGCGAAATATCTCGGAGAATCCACGGCTGACTCTTCAGGTCATCTGGAGTGGAAATGGCTGGTGTCTGGGAATACGACACATGGCATCTGGACATTTGAGCTTGAGACAGAGGAAGGGGCCAAGACTACGGATAGCTTTCGGGTAGCGGGAAAGGACAAAACTCCATAAGTGTGAAGGAGAATTTTTAAGTGGATATTGCATTTGCAGGGTGTTTGGTGTTTTTGGCAGCCGCCTTTATTACAGACATACGATCTATGATAATTCCAAATAAAATAACGGTGTCGGCGGCATGCGCCGGATTTATGTATCAAATTTGGGCCGGGGGCTGGTCGGGCTTATGGACTGGAATTCTTGGGGCTGTTACAGGGTTTGGAATAATGCTTATTTTGTACTGGACTGGCGCGGTAGGCGGCGGAGATGTGAAGCTGTTTGGCGGAATTGGGGCTTGGATGGGGGCGGGCTTTACCTTCTACTCGCTTGTCTACTCTATCATTTTTGCGGGGATTATTGGCATAGTCATTTTGATTTGGAGACGGGAGTCGCTTGCTAGGTTGAGAGCCTTGGCCAACAGCGTATTTGGCGCCCTGGTTATGCGGAGCACCGGCCCTGTCAGGGTACAGGAGAAGGAGATGCTGAGTTTTCCTTTTATGCTGGCGGTTATCCCGGGAGTAATGGTGGCTTATTGGTATATGTAATCAAAAAAACGTGCGGAAGGGGGTTATGAGTTGCCAGTTTTTCAGACCGATTTTGTGCGCAGCGGAGGAACTTATATGGTCCTTACCTGTAAGGAGAGGATGCTCCCCGGTCAGCTTAACCGGGTTCAATGCGGGATGATCACGTCGGCGTCTGTACCGCATTTGTTGAAGCTTGATATTAAAGAGATCGACCTTACAGTCAGCCTGTATTATGACATCACCGGGAAACGGAGGCTGTCCCAGTGTATGAAGAGTGAGAAGATCAGCATGCTTGAACTGTATGTGCTGCTCCTTCAGTTGGTTAATGCTTTGGATGAGTGCAAGATGTATATGCTTCAGCCATCGAATTATTGGCTGCATGAGGATTATATTTTCATGGATGGCTCCATGGGTATGGGCAAGCTGTATTTTACCTATCTGCCGCTTAAGGAAGAACTGGCTCCCGAGTCTGTGCAATCCAGGCTTTTGTCTCTGATCACAAAGCTGATTACGTCGGTGTCCGTGCTTGAAGGAAATGGAGTCCAGCAAATGATGCAGCTGTGTGGAAGCGATCTGTTCTCGTTTGCAGGATTTAGAAAGCTGCTGCGCGAGCTTCTTGCAGGGGACGAGAGCTTACCCGCTGAGGGAATGCCACATAAGCGAACAAATGCTTTCGCAGCTGGCGCTCCAGAGTTTTACTCAGACAAAAAATCGGATGGCGGGGGAGCCAGGGATGTGATGCATGAGGAGTCTGGTCTTAATTCATCAGGGAGGAAACGCATCCTCCCCAGTATACAATCGAACTCCAGACTTCCGTATGAACCGGCAGAACCCGGTTATGGAATGGAGGATCAGGATGGATCAATACCGGGTGGCCTAATTCCGGGTGGTCCAATACCGTCCAAGCTGCGAACATATTGTTGGCTTGGAGCGGGACTGCTTGCCGCATTAACGTGGAAGTTGGCTTATGTGGACAGCCCAGGACCAACAGGCTTATCTGTTAGTACAGCGATCACTGTGATTTTGGCAGCAGGTACGGCCTGGCTGTTAAGCAGGCGTTCTCCTCTAATGAAGATTGTTGGTGAAGGAGGAGGGGAACAGCCGGTGGATAACTTAAGCTGGGGACAAATGGGTTTGGCTGAATCCAATGGAGCCGACGATCGGGATAATAAGCGGGATAACCGCAGTAACAAATGGAACCTGGAAGAGTTCCTGAATAAGAGCAGGGCCAGTAAGCAAGATGCTTCTAAGTCGGAGGGGGAATGGGACGAGTCCAAGTGGAGATGGAATGACAATTATTTGACCGGTGACGCAGGATTAGAAAGCTCCATGAAGTCTGCTCCTTCTATAAGTCAAGCAAGTCCGGTTCGATCGAGTATAAATCTATCAAGTTCGAACTTACTGAGATTTCCAGACAGACAAAACAAATTGGCAGAGGGATGGAATTCGGAAGTTCCACGGGTATTAACAGGTGGATCGGGTGGGACGGGGATTGACATAAGAAGAGGACAAACCTCGTCTCACAATTCTGAAGATCATTGGGATGTTGTTGATTTTGACAGCTTGAGGAATGAAGAGTATTTACGTCGTGATCAGAGTCCAAAGACGGAAATGCTGACACCATCCAGACAAGCTACCGTTCTGCTCAGCGAGATGGGAGGGAATGCGAATCCCTCACGGACACCCTACCTGGAAAGAATAGAGGAGGGGAGCTCCGCCGCCGACAGGATTATGCTGACGGGGGTGAACTTTGTTATTGGCCGTTCTGAGGAGGTTGCCCAGTATGTCGAGACGACGGTCGGGACTTCCCGTGCCCATCTTGAGCTTAACCTTCTTGAAGGAAGATGGAGCATGAGAGATCTTGGCTCAAGAAATGGGACGAAGCTCAATGATACGCTTGTTGCGCCGTATAAGGAGTATCCGCTTGAGTACGGGGATACGTTTTCCATTTCAACAACCAGTTTTAGGTTGTGCAGAACATAATTTCATACTACACGAAGATCCCAGCACGTGGTGTGGCGTTGTATAATGATTATCAACGTGTCATTAGGCGGAAAAACGCACAATGGCCCTCAAGTTAAGCAACAAGGCCGGGGTAGGCAGTCTCTTAGCCTGAGGGCTAACTCTGATAGCCGGCTGAGATAAGCCGAACCTTTCCTCTTAAAGCTGAAAAATTAATATGATGTCAGAGCTAAGGTAAGCTGCCACAATACCTTCGGATCCTGCTAGCGTCTCCCATAGTCCTAATTCGTTGCATGCGGAGTTAATTCACCCTAATTCTCGGAAAAGACAGGGGTGATTTTTTATGGGTAAATCACCCAATAATCGGGCTTAAAGGGATCGATGCAACTGATGAAATAATTTTAGCGAGAAAATATTTAATATTCAAATATTAAATTATCAAACTAATTGACAATGATTTATTTTTTAGTCATGATTAGAGATGTGAAGCATTTATGTTTTGTTCCGAAGGACATACAGAGACTGAAACCTCTTAATGTTTAGCCGGAACTCGTGATTTCATAGATTATAGCAATGACTAACAATCTCAACAGAAAAGGTGATTAGGTTATGGGACGTTTAGCAGACAAGGTTGTCATTATTACAGGGGCTGCCATGGGCCAAGGGGCAGAAGAAGCCAGGATGTTCGCTAAAGAAGGGGCTAAGATCGTAGCTACCGACCTTCAAATAGATCAACTTCATGCGATTGTTCAAGAGATCAAGGATAACGGGGGAGAAGCCATTGGGGTTAAGCATAACGTAGCCTCCGAAGAAGACTGGAAGAACGTGGTTGCCCAAGCGGTGGAACACTTCGGTAGAGTTAATGTGCTTGTGAACAATGCGGGAATCACGACCGCTCAAGGTTTTGACCAATTCGATATGGCTGGCTGGAACAAAATTCTGGAGATCAATCTTACAGGCACAATGCTGGGTATGCAGGCTGTAGTACCTGAGATGCGCAAATTAGGAAGCGGTTCGATTGTGAATATTTCCTCGATTGCAGGCCTTGTAGCCATGAGTGGAACCAATGGCTATTCGGCTTCCAAGGGGGCAGTGACATTGATCTCCAAAACTGCCGCAATGGAGCTTGCCAAAGACTCCATTCGTGTGAACTCGGTTCACCCCGGTGTCATTATGACTCCGATGGTCGAGAAGGCGGTTACTGAAGAAGCTATGAAAGGCCTCAAGGCAGGCACTCTACTACCACGTATGGGAAGGCCGGAAGATATTGCTTACGGTGTTCTTTACCTGGCCTCTGACGAGTCCGCTTTTGTTACAGGAACTCAGCTTGTCATTGACGGAGGCTGGACTGCCCGTTAATTTAGATAAACGCTAAAGAATCCCCTACGTAACAGATGAAGGAATTGGACCCGGCATGACCGGGAATCCTTCCTTGAACAGTGACCCGTTAGTGGTCGCAGTTCACCCTGTTACAGAGGGGATTTTTTATTTTCACACATCATCATCTTTATTATTGGGAAAAACAGGTTATATCCTGCTTCTGATTTCTTCTAAAGCTTGCTGTAGGTGGGGATATTTAAATGTGAAACCCGCTTCCTCCGCCTTAAGGGGAATTACCCGCTGCCCATCCAGAAGCAGGGTCGACTGCTCGCCGAGAGCTAGTTTAAGCAGAAATGCCGGAAGGGGGAACCAATATGGCCGGTGATATACCCTCGCCAGAGTTCTACCGAAGGTTTCATTGGTTACCGGAAAAGGGCTTACGGCATTAACAGGTCCATGAAGATCCGGATTCATCACACAGAAATCAATCAGGCGCACGATGTCCATCAGATGAATCCAGGACATCCACTGCTGTCCCGTGCCCACTCTCCCGCCAAAGCCTAACCGGAAAGGCAGAGACATTAACGGAAAAGCACCGCCGCTGCGTCCAAGCACCACGCCGGTCCGAAGATTCACTACCCGCACACCGCCCATCTGCAGCGCCTGGGATGCCTGCTCCCACTGCGTCGTCACTTCAGACAAGAAGTCTGTGGGAGAAGTTCGGCTGTTCTCATCATATTCGGCGGTTAGGGATGTTCCATAAATGCCGATGGCTGAACCCTGAATGACGACAGACGGCTTGCTCTTGAGCCGGCGGATTAACTCCGCGACTGCCTGTACGGATTTCAGCCGGGATTCAAGAATCCGCTGTTTGCCTGCTGATGTCCACCGCTGATTGAGCGAGGAACCCGCCAGATTGACCAGCGCATCCAAGCCTTCAAGGTGCTCTGGCGAGTCCGCAAGCTCCTTCCAGGTTATTAAGCGAGGGGAGTTTGAAGTCCCGGCTGTGTAAGATTCAGGTTTGATTTTCCGAGTGACTACGGTAATCTCGTGACCTTTCTCCAGCCAATAATCAGCCAATGCACTGCCGATAAACCCGGTGCCTCCACAGATAGCCATTTTCATCTCAATTCCTCTTTTCCAAGACATCTCTAATAAAATAACCCGCCAGGGCGGCAGACCATCAGGCGGGTTGGTGATTCAAACAGCTTATTTGTTCATCAAATGCTGATACGGGGTATAGTCAATTTCATTTTTCTTCAGGAATTTGATCAGAAATTTATTATCTCTCTTAGGTGTGGCGACAATGTAACCTTTAATACAGTGATCACGTGTGACTTCAGATGCACCGCTCTCGACCGCAATCTTGCCAATTTCGGCGGCAATGGAATGCTTGGCGATATCCCGGAAAGCTTGAGGAACCGGGGAGACCAGCATGTCGAGAAAAGCTTTAGTCTCATCCGTCCAAAGCGGACGGCTCTTCTCAACCCAGTAGTTCTGCCAATCCAGCTTGGACATTCCGTCTTCCTTTGGCAGCACTTTCATAAATTTGCGGAACATAAAGAACCCGCCAATAGTCATGGCTCCAAGCATAATGAAGCCCCAGAATACAATGGAATTCATAAACCAGCTAGGGGCGTCTGACGCTGCGAACAGGAATGTGTTCCAGAGATACATCTATTGTTTCACCTCATCCAGTCATTCTTAAATCATGCAAGTACAAAGATCACAGTTAAGTTATTTGAAATTATACCTTATTTCCAGCGGAAATTCGATATCAGACCCCGAAGGAATGTGGAAAAAGATGAGACCGATGCCTTTCTAGTCTAGTTCTCGCTATCCAGACCGGATTATAAAATGTTCCTCTTCATCAGGGAGGTTATCCAGCCGCACTGGCACACGAATATGAGCGAACTAGAAACGAACAAAAAGCGTATTTTCCCTCCGTTTAGGAGGAAATACGCTTTGGATTGGAGCTTAAAGAGAGTTATCAGGCCTGTCTTTTGAACTGGGACAGACAGAAGGGAAACCATGATGAACGGCAACCTATAGGCCCGGGTACCGCCAGCCGTTGCCGATATACTGTTGTGGAAGATAGGCCGGCGGGTAGCCTTCGCCGTCTTGGGAGTGATTCCCCTGTGCGCTGTTATCTTGTACCGGAGCCCTAACCTCGCTCTGCACGTGATTCCTCTGCACGTGATTCCTCTGCATGTGATCTCTCTGCACGTGATCTCTCTGATCAGAGGCAGCAGGGCTGCAGTTGGCAGGAGGGCCAATGACAACCGTGTCCGTGATGGGAGCCAGTACATCTGCAACCAGTCTACTATCAAGACAGTAGGTATGGGCCAAAACACTGGCCGGGGTCAAACGCAGCAGGTCAGAGCCGCCAATAAATTCGGGGACCGGGGCATCGAAGATGGCCAGAAGATGGGTGTGGTCCACAGTGGCAATTTCATAATGCCACCATCCTTGCGGCACATTGGCAACCTGACCAGGGCTGATGGGGATATTGATAAGCTGTTTGGTGAAGGGATTTATGAGAGAGACGACGGCGGCTCCTGAAATGCAATAAACAAGCTCAGAGGCATTCTGGTGAGTGTGGGGCTCAACCACATTGGATTGGCTCAGGTAGATGTCAAGCAAAGACACATTGCCCAGAGTGTTCAACTGATGGATGGATAAGGCGTTGATGAAATTCTGATCATCTTTCTTGAACATAAGATTATTTCGGAGATCGTAAGCGTATTGGACCGAAGGGGACGTGAAATCCATATAAGATATCATCGAACGGTCAACCTTCCTTTCGCACCCGCGAGATGGGGGAGCTGATGAAGCATTTAATCTTGACTTGGTATAACACTACAAAAGACTACTGAGGGAATCTTCCTCATATGTATGCATAATCCTACTTGTCTTAGAAATACATCGGATCTCTTATAACGAAAACAACGGGAGCCTTGAACCTGCAAAATAAGTCTGGGCTTCCGTTGTCTCTTTTCCCAACATTCATTGTAGCTGCCTCGTCGCCAGATAAGTCTCAAGTGTTATACACTCTTTCCACTCGATCTCCTAACCGGCTCAAAATCTCATTGGTCACCGTCCCACAGCGTCTGGCAATTTGCCCAGCTGTAATGACTTCCTTCCCATCTTGTCCAATAATCGTAGCTGTATCTCCTTGACCCACGTCAGTTATCGAAGTGACATCTACCATAAATTGATCCATACAGATGCCGCCAATGATAGCCGCCCTCTGACCACGGATCAGCACGTAACCGCCCTGCTCAGACAAGGCCCTTGGAATGCCGTCTGCGTAACCCAAGGAAATGACGGCAATCTTCATCTTGGACGGGGCAATGAAGGCATGTCCATATCCGATATGGGCGCGAGCAGGCACTTCCTTCACTTGTGTCACGGAGGCTTTTAGAGAAATGACCGGCCGCAGATTTATCTGAACGGTGACCCGATCCTCTTCAGAGCTCAGCAGGCCATACAAGGCAATGCCCGGACGGACAAGGTCATAAATCAAACCAGGATAATTGAGAATTCCGTAGCTGCTCTGGATATGAACAAGTCCCGGATCGAGACCGGATGCCTTGAGGGTGTCGATTACTCGGTTGAACTTTTTCACTTGAAGGTTGGTGAAGTGAATTTCCTCTCGCGACAAACCAGGAGATTCTGCCAGATGGCTAAATGTTCCGGTTACCCGCAGATGAGCGAACTGATAACACCGCCGTATCGATTCCAGATTCTCTGAAGGCTCCCCTAATCTATTCATACCCGTATCAATTTTGATATGAACATCAAGGTGGATGCCGCGCGACTCAAGGGACTCAGCATGCTCCAGGTTCACTATAGTCTGTATCAGCTTGTAGCGTGCGAGCTCGGGTGCACGCTCCGGGGCAGTATAACCCAAGATTAAAATATCGCCGTACACCCCGCGCTCTCTTAGAAGAATCGCCTCATTAATTTCGGCGACGGCAAACCGGGTAATCCCGATCCCGTTCAAGCAGCGGGCAATTTCTACAGCCCCATGACCATAGGCATTGGCTTTGACGACCGCTATGATGCCGCATGAGCCTGGGATGATCCGCTTAATCTCGGACACATTATGCCGGAGATGGGACAGGTTTATCTCAGCCCAGGCCCGGTGCGGAGAAGTGCGTGTCTGATTTGCTGTTGTTGCAGAGGTGTTGATTAGGTAAAAGGGGTCTGTGGATAATGTGCTCCGCCGACTCATCCGGCCAACTTCCCTTGTTGATGGAATATCGTCACGATATAGCCATCCATGTTATTTCCGGAGCATGTGTAGGATGCACCAGATGGAATAGGGACGGCCTGGTCCCCGCTGCCTTCCTCCACAAAATACATTTCTACTAGAGAACCATTAACATTCATATACAGATGCGACCCCTGATAAGTGAATCTTTTGATATACTCGTGATACTCTTCCAGGCACATTTCGTACTGTTCCATAAGCAAAGCGTGCGGAACGCCTACATATCTGTAATGCCAGGGTTCATGCGCGATTTGCGTCAAGGATTCTTTCTCTTTCTTGTAACGCTGGACAAATCCATATTCCGGAGCCAGCTTTTTAAATGAAGCACATACCCCCAGACTAGGGAAGGCAGGACACAAATAATCCACCTCGGTGCCTAACAATCCAACGTCTACAGCTAGGCCGGTCTGGTGCTCACTTTCATTCGGGCGCGCCACATAGCGGGATGTAAACTCAAGTCCATATTCCGATAATGACTGTTCGTAAATGTTCGATTGCTGGTCTGCCGTACGATACCCGCTAACGATGCCGATCTGATCACCGGCCTGGCATGCTGTTAATAATTGTCCAAGCTGCTCCATACAGGTCATTTCAAGACTCGTATTCTCTTCTTCGCTGCTTGCCTGCTTAATACCGGTCGTAGGGACGAGCTGGGCAGCATCAGAACTGCTTGTTACTGGATATTTCTGATTCACGAGTACAAGGGGTCCTTGATGAATCATCCCAGGCTCCAGTCTAAGGATCATTGTACTGCCTCCTCATCAAGGGCAAGCTGGATCAGCTTGTCCATAAGCTCTGGGTACGAAATATCGCTGTGTCGCATCATATTTGGATATCGGCTCGCTGCCGTGAAGCCGGGCATTGTGTTGACTTCATTAAAGAGAATCCGTCCATCACCGGTTAGGAACAGATCCACTCGTGCAAGGCCTTTACATCCTAATGCTTGATATATCCGGAGGGCAGTTTCCTTCACCTGCTTGGCTGTACTCGGTGATATTCTTGCGGGCAGATGAATTTTGGAAGTTTTTAAGGAGTACTTCTCTTCATAATTGAAAAAATCACCCCTCAGCTCGATCTCGTCTACCTCGGCAATGAGCGGATCGGTATAACCCAGCACAGCGCAGCCTACCTCGAAACCTTCCACATTTTGCTCAATAACCACCTTGCGGTCATGCTGGAAAGCTAACTTGATACCATCTTTAAGTTCTGCGTTGTTATAGGCTTTCGTTATCCCGAATGACGAACCGGACTTCGCTGGTTTGATATATACCGGATAACCCAGCTTCTCCGCATTGTCTATTGCCTTATGAAGATCGTCGCCTTCAAGCACCGTCACCGAAGCTGCCGTTTCAATCCCGGTCGCCCTGACAAGCTGGCTCGCAATTCCTTTGTCCATTCCTATCGCTGATGAGAGTGTATCGCAGCCTACAAAAGGAATTCCTGACAGCTCCAGCAGCCCTTGCAGGGTTCCATCCTCTCCGTATTTGCCGTGCAGAACAGGAAACACGACATCAACAGGAATAATCCGGTATTCAGTTCCGATGAATTCCACGATACCCGAAGCTTGTCTGCTTGGGGAAATGAAAGCTGGGATACAGCCAGGATGGGTGTGCCAGGTGTCCTGACGGATTTGATCCGTGCTGCCAGGGAACCTCAGCCACGCTCCCTCCCGTGTAATCCCGATCAGCATCAATTCATATTTGGAACGGTCCAGATGATCGATAACTGATGCTGCGGATTGTAAAGATACTCCGTATTCTGTGGAGGTCCCGCCAAAGAGTACAACAACTGTTTTTTTCTGCATAATAGAATAATCTCCCGTCTCATTATTAGAAGATATATAAAATGAACTTTAGAATGTACCGATCTCAGCTTCGATCCCGAGTTATTCTGAAGAAGCGGAGCGTCCGCCTTTGTCTCCGAAATGCCCCTACTTGGATATCTAGTTCGAGGATTTCGGAGACCACCGTGGTCGTAAAAATACTCGGCATCGCAGCGCCCCTAAAGGAGAACCTTCACAAGTTCGTTTTATATAGACTCATAATTTAATTGATTTTCATTATAGGGAGCGGAATTTAAATAACTTTAAAGAAAATATTAAAGAAGGCTTAAGATTCTATTGCAGATACGTAATTTATGAAAATATAGTTTGTTGCCTGTCTTTGATATTCACGATAAAATATACTGAATCAAGTTGAATATTAAGGGGGAAATAGGCAAGTGCTAAAAATCGGTTCCCATGTATCGTTATCAACCAAAGGGCTGCTGACAGCTACCGGCGAGGCCGCATCATATGGCTCCAGCTCGTTCATGATATACACAGGCGCTCCCCAGAACACGCGGCGTAAACCTGTCGAATCTCTTTTTATTGAAGAGGGGAAAGCGGCAATGGCAGCCGCCAATATTGAAGAAATTGTTGTACATGCGCCTTATATTATTAATTTGGGTTCATATAAGGAGAGCACGTATCAGCTCGCGGTTGACTTCCTTCAGGAAGAAATCCGCCGGACTCATGCCTTGGGTGTAAGGAATATCGTTCTTCATCCCGGCGCGTTTACGGACAAGGATGCCGATTATGGAATCGACCGGATTGCAGCCGGATTGAATGAGGTTCTGAATGGCACGGATGAGACGGATGTCAGCATAGCCCTTGAGACCATGGCCGGCAAAGGAACGGAGATTGGCCGAACTTTTGAAGAGATTGCCCGGATTATCGAGCAGGTCGAGCACAAGGAGCGCTTGACGATTTGTCTGGATACCTGTCATATTCATGATGCGGGTTATGATATTGTTAATAACTTGGACGGTGTTCTTGAGGAGTTCGACCGGATTATCGGCCTGGACCGCCTTGCCGTCGTGCATATCAATGACAGCAAGAACCCTATAGGTGCTGCGAAGGACCGTCACACGCCAATCGGCTCTGGGTGGATCGGATTTGAAGCGATCAAACGTGTGGTTCACCATGAGAAGCTCCAAGGACGCCCATTTATTCTGGAGACGCCTTGGATTGGTAAGGATGCCAAAACCCAGCGTCCGATGTATGAAGTGGAAATCGCACTTCTACGTGGTAATGTGGCTGAGCGGTTCGGAGAGAGCTTCCTGACCGAAGTAGAGCAGCTTCACTCTTTCTTCAGCAAGCAGGAGATTTATCCCCGGGCTTTCATTCTCAGCACCTGGGAGCTGCTGAAGAACGACGCCAAGGCGAAGAAAGCCGATCCGCGCGAGCCGCTGGAGCGGTTATATGATCTGGTAGTGGAAGCAGGCTTGTTCCCAGAGCTATCCGAGGAACAGATTAATCAGCGGATTATTGCTTGGCTCGCCATGAACGAGCTTACGGTGCAGGGTTAACTTAAGGAGGATTTCTAGGTAATGAAAGACACACATGTAAAAGCAGGTCTGCGGCCTGTGAAGGAATACGAACAAAATCGCGCACGGATGCTTATTTCTTGTCCGGACGGGCCGGGGATTGTGGCGGCGGTATCCCACTTTCTCCATCAACATGGGGCAAATATCGTTCAGTCAGACCAGTATACGATGGACCCTGAGGGCGGCATGTTCTTCATGCGAGTTGAGTTTGATTTGGAGGATCTGGGCAGCAGATTGGCGGAGATCAAAGGAGATTTCCAGGAGATCGCGGACAAGTTCGAAATGGAGTGGAACATTTTTCCGCTTAAGAATAAGAAGAAATTAGCTATCCTTGTTTCCAAGGAGGATCACTGTCTGGTTGAGCTGTTGTGGCAATGGCAGGCCGGAGATCTGGATGCGGAAATTTCCATGGTGATCAGCAATCATCCGGATATGAGAGAATACGTCGAATCCTTCGGGATTCCTTATCATCATATTCCAGTTACACCAGATACGAAGAAGGAAGCAGAGCAGCGCCAGCTTGAGCTGCTGGATGGGAATGTGGACCTGATTGTGCTTGCCAGATACATGCAGATCGTCTCGCCAGCGCTCATTCAGCCGTATCGGAACCGGATCATCAACATTCACCATTCCTTCCTTCCGGCGTTTGTTGGCGGCAAGCCGTACGCTCAGGCCTATGACCGGGGTGTGAAGATTATCGGAGCCACAGCTCACTATGTAACCGAGGAGCTGGACGGAGGTCCGATTATCGAGCAGGACGTACAGCGCGTTAGCCACCGGGATAACGTAAGTGAACTCAAGCGTATCGGCCGGACTATCGAGCGGGTGGTTCTGGCCCGTGCGGTGAAGTGGCATATTGAGGACCGGATTCTGGTCCATCAGAACAAGACCGTTGTGTTCAATTAATCCACAAGCATCACGGATTGTTGAGATATATAAGCACCCAAAGCCGATCGTTCAGGATTAGTCCTTAAGATGGCTTTGGGTGCTTTTTTGCGTTTACGGGCGTGTTTGCGCATTCCTCGCATAGTTTAACTATAGTTAGGGAAGTTGTAATGAAGTAAGATTTTGTCTCTTGATCAAATTATGGACGGGCGAGCTAGAAATTGACCCTCAATTTGTGGTACAATGCATAAATAAGTCAAAATGACTTTTTCATTTTGAGCGTGTCGTTTGATCTTTTATCAAACTATTTACAGACCCTTGAGGAGGAAACAAAGCAATGTCTGATGAAATCAAAGAAATTTCTGACAACAACGTAATCGATAACTTGTCAATTGCCACAATCCGTACGCTGTCAATCGATGCAATTGAGAAAGCAAACTCCGGTCACCCGGGAATGCCGATGGGATCCGCTCCTATGGGCTATCAGCTGTTTGCCAAAACTATGAATCACAACCCTGACCATCCGACATGGATTAACCGCGACCGTTTTGTGCTGTCTGCAGGGCACGGTTCGATGCTTCTGTACAGCTTGCTGCACCTGAGCGGTTACGATCTGTCTTTGGACGATCTTAAGCAGTTCCGCCAGTGGGGAAGTAAGACTCCTGGTCACCCTGAGTTCGGACATACAGCTGGTGTTGACGCTACTACCGGGCCGCTTGGACAAGGGATTGCCATGGCCGTAGGTATGGCTCTTGCTGAAGAGCATCTAGCTGCAACTTACAACCGCGGAGATTTCAAAGTGGTTGATCACTATACTTACGGCATTTGCGGTGACGGTGACCTGATGGAGGGCGTTTCCGCCGAGGCAGCCTCTCTTGCAGGACATCTGAAGCTGGGCAAATTGATCTTCCTGTACGACTCCAATGATATTTCTCTGGATGGAGAGACGAGCTTAAGCTTCTCCGAGAATGTGAGACAACGCTTTGATGCCTATGGCTGGCAGACTCTGCTGGTTAAGGACGGTAATGATCTGAGTGCTATTGCTGCTGCAATTGAAGAAGGGAAAAAGGATACATCGCGTCCTACCCTGATTGAAGTTAAGACCGTTATTGGTTACGGAAGCCCTAACAAACAAGGTAAAGGCGGCCACGGCGGTACCCATGGTTCTCCACTGGGTGCTGAAGAGACCAAACTGACCAAGGAATTCTACAAATGGGTTTACGAAGAAGACTTCTATGTACCAGAAGAGGTGCGTCAGCATTTTGCAGAAGTGAAGAAACGCGGTATTGAAGCGAACAAGGCTTGGGACGAGCAGTTCGCCAAATACAAAGCGGAATTCCCTGAACTGGCTGCACAATTCGAGAAGGCTATTGCTGGCGAGCTTCCATCTGGCTGGGATGCTGAGCTTCCTAAATATTCGTCTGAAGACAAGGCTCTTTCGACCCGCGTAGCTTCTGGTAACGCACTTAATGGTCTAGTCAAAGGGGTTCCACAGCTTCTGGGCGGCTCCGCTGACCTTGAGAGCTCCACGATGACCCACCTTAAAGGCCTTCCTGTTCTCACTCCGAACAGCTACGATGGCCGTAACGTATACTTCGGCGTTCGTGAGTTTGGTATGGCTGCAGCTATGAACGGGATCGCTCTGCACGGTGGACTGAAGATTTTTGGAGGTACATTCTTCGTATTTACCGATTACCTGCGTCCAGCTGTCCGTCTGGCTGCGATCATGGGTCTGCCGGTTACTTATGTGCTTACTCATGACAGTATTGCGGTTGGTGAGGATGGTCCTACGCATGAACCAATCGAGCAGCTTGCTTCGATCCGCATCATCCCTAATCTGACGGTAATTCGTCCTGCCGATGGCAACGAGACTTCCGCTGCATGGGCTTATACTGTAGAGAACAAGAACAATCCGGTTGCGCTTGTGCTTACACGTCAGAACCTTCCTATCCTTGAAAATACAGCTGAGCTAGCACGCGAAGGCGTGAAGCGCGGTGGTTATGTGGTATCCGATGCTAAGAACGGCAAGCCGGTCGCACAGCTTATCGCTACGGGTTCTGAGGTACAGCTTGCAGTTAAAGCTCAAGCCGCTCTGGCCGAAGAAGGCATTGAAGTGCGCGTCATCAGCTTGCCAAGCTGGGATCTGTTCGACAAGCAGGATCAGGCTTACAAGGATTCTGTTATTCTTCCGGATGTTAAAGCCCGCGTTGCCATTGAAATGGCTCATCCATTCGGTTGGGAGCGTTATGTAGGTGAGAAAGGTTCCGTTATCGGCATCCACACCTTCGGCGCATCCGCACCTGGGGACAAAGTGATTGCTGAGTATGGCTTCACCGTTGAGAACGTTGTAAAACACGTAAAAGCTCAGCTGTAATCTAGCGAAAATCGACCGAAAAGGGGAAACGGACCACGATGCCGCAATTCAAAAATGTTACCGTAGATCTAGCTGCCAATATTTATTTTGATGGAAAAGTTACAAGCCGGTCTGTATATCTGGAGGACGGAAGCAAGATCACCTTGGGGATCATGCTGCCAGGCTCCTACGAATTTGGCACAGATACGGAAGAGGTTATGCAGATTCAATCCGGGGATCTGAAGGTTCTTCTCCCGGATGAGACCGAGTGGAGAGAAATCAACGGTCAGGGCGAGTTCACGGTTCCCGCCGGTCGCAAGTTCAAGCTTGAAGTGACGAAAGTTACGGATTACGTGTGTTCGTATAGATAATGAGAAAGTGAGATAATGACCCACCCAACCTTTCTTAAACCCACCCAAACCCTCCCTAGAAGGGAGGGCCCCAAGGGCTTTGCCCTCTGGACACCCCGAAAGGGGGCGATAGGTGGTAGACAGGCGGAACTTAGCTGGGGATAGGCTAAGGAACGCTTGCCGTCCCTGCGGGACCCGCTTTCAATTGGGTTGGGTCAGGTTACAGAATAAAGACAAGCGCAATGAGCGGCTTCGATTGTACTGAGATTGTTTGGTACTAGAAGCCGCTTGTTGTCGTTGGGGGGACCCACCCAAACCCTCCCTAGAAGGGAGGGCCCCAAGGGCTTTGCCCTCTGGACACCCGAAAGGGGGCGATAGGTGGTAGACAGGCGGAACTTAGCAGGTAGAGACTAAGGATCGCTTGTCGTCCCTGCGGGACCCGCTTTCAGTTGGGTGGGGTTTGGTTACAGAATAAAGACTAGCGCAATGAGCGGCTTCGATTGTACTGAGAATGTTTGGTACTAGAAGCCGCTTGTTGTTGTTGGGAGGACCCACCCAAACCCTCCCTAGAAAGGAGGGCCCCAAGGGCTTTGCCCTCTGGACACCCGAAAGGGGGCGATAGGTGGTAGACAGGCGGAACTTAGCTGGTAGAGACTAAGGAACGCTTGCCGTCCCTGCGGGACCCGCTTTCAGTTGGGTGGGGTTTCGTTACGGAATAAAGACTAGCGCAAAGAGCGGCTTCGATTGTACTGAGAATGTTTGGTACTAGAAGCCGCTTGTTGTCGTTGGGGGGACCCACCCAAACCCTCCCTGGAAGGGGGGGTCCCAATGGCTTTGCCCTCTGGACACCCGAAAGGGGGCAATAGGTGGTAGACAGGCGGAACTTAGCAGGTAGAGACTAAGGATCGCTTGTCGTCCCTGCGGGACCCGCTTTCAGTTGGGTGGGGTCTGGTTACAGAATAAGACTAGCGCAATGAGCGGCTTCGATTGTACTGAGATTGTCCTGGCTGGGAGGCGCTGTCCCTGCGGGATGCGCTTGGGGGGGACCCACCCAAATCTTCCCTGGAAGGGAGGGTCCCAAGGGCTTTGCCCTCTGGACACCCGAAAGGGGGCGATAGGTGGTAGACAGGCGGAACTTAGCTGGTAGAGACTAAGGAACGCTTGCTGTCCCTGCGGGACCCGCTTTCAGTTGGGTGGGGTTTCATTACAGAATAAAGACTAGCGCAAAGAGCGGCTTCGATTGTACTGAGAATGTCCTGGCTTGGAGGCGCTGTCCCTAGCGGGATATGCGGATATAAAAAAAGAAGAGGGCCAAGATAATATGGCTCACTCTTCTAGTATTAACTCCCTAAGAATTGGTCGTTGGCTTTATCCCCTGCCTTACAGCTTCTTGCCGGCGATGGTCTGGCCGATCCAAGTCTCATAGATCTTCACGACGGCGGAGAGGTCCTCCTCGCCGTAGCCCTGGGTCTGACCGGCCTGGAACAAGCTCTTGGCCAGGTTGAGCATCGGGGAAGGGATGGAGGCGCCATCGGTCAGGGACGAAGCGAGTTTCAGGTCCTTCAGCATGAGCTGCAGGGAGAACTGGTTGCTGAAATCATGGTCAATGATTTTCTGGCCCTTCAGTTCGGCGGCCTTGCTGCCCGCAGAGCCGAGTTGAACCAGTTCCAGGAACGCGTCCGCCGGGAGACCGGACTTGGAAGCGATGGCGAAGCCTTCGGCCAAAGCCAGGTTGTTGATGCCGACCATGGTGTTATGGGCCAGCTTCGCTACGGAGCCGGTGCCGTTGTCGCCCATATGCAGCACTTTTTTGCCCAGGGTATCGAAGATGTCCATCACTGCCTTAAGCACATCAGCCGGGCCACCAACCATGAACACCAGCGTTCCGCTCACTGCCGCCGGAGAGCTTCCGGTTACTGGCGCATCCAGGAAGGAACCCCCCAGCTCGCCAATTTGACCGGCCAGCTTCTTGGACAAGGATGGGGAGATGGTGCTGCAGTCAATGACCACGCTGCCTTGATGAAGGCCTTTAAGAAGCCCCTGCTCGCCTTCATAGACGTCCACGATTGAGTTGTCATCGCTGACCATGGTAATCACGACATCGTTGTTCTCGGCGGCCTCGCGCGGGGTGGAGACAGCTTTCGCGCCTTCCTTCACCAAATCTTCAGCTTTGGAGGCAGTGCGGTTATATACGGTAACTGGGTACCCTTTTTTCAAAAGATTGGAGACCATAGGCGTACCCATTGTGCCCAGACCGATAAAGCCAATTTTCTTCATGAAACATTCACCTTCTATTGTCGAATTGTTGTACCGCTACTATTTTAACACGCAGCAGGGGGGCAGTGTACAATGTGCCCTTGTTTTGACTGGGATTATACAGTATTCTAGGTTTAAGTTGTTTCTTGGATAGGCGGTTTAACCCATACACAAATATACGGGAGGTTGTTTTCGTCATGTCAAAAAAAGTAACTTTTGATTACAGTAAAGCCCTTACGTTCGTTGGTCAACACGAGATTGACAATTTGGCTGAGCCTGTTCGTCTGGCTCATGAACAGTTACATAAAGGAACAGGTGCCGGTTCAGATTTCCTGGGCTGGATCAACCTGCCGACTGAATATGACAAAGAAGAGTTCGCCCGCATCCGCAAAGCGGCCAGCAAAATTCAGAATGACTCTGAAGTGCTGATCGTTATCGGCATCGGCGGTTCTTATTTGGGAGCGCGTGCTGCAATCGAAGCCTTGTCCCATTCGTTCTATAACACGCTGCCGCAGGACAAGCGTAAGACTCCGCAGATTTTCTTTGCGGGCAACAACATCAGCTCCACGTATGTGACTCACCTGCTGGATCTGATCGAAGGCAAGGATTTCTCTGTTAACGTCATTTCCAAATCCGGTACGACTACGGAACCGGCTATCGCCTTCCGCATCTTCCGTGCTGCACTGGAGAAGAAGTACGGCAAGGAAGAAGCGCGCAAGCGCATTTATGCTACAACAGACCGTGCCAAAGGCGCTCTGAAGAAGCTGGCTGACGAGGAAGGCTACGAGACTTTTGTGATTCCTGATGATGTCGGTGGCCGTTACTCCGTACTTACAGCGGTAGGTCTTCTGCCGATTGCTGCTGCGGGTATTGACGTAGAGCAGATTCTTCAAGGTGCTGCAGACGCATCCAAAGAATTCAGCAACCCGAACCTGGCTGAGAATGCCAGCTACCAGTATGCTGCAGTTCGTAATGCCTTGTACCGCAAAGGCAAAGTGACCGAGATCCTGGTGAACTACGAGCCTTCCCTGCATTTCGTATCCGAGTGGTGGAAGCAGCTGTATGGGGAAAGTGAAGGTAAGGACTACAAAGGAATCTTCCCAGCTTCCGTTGACTTCTCTACTGATCTGCACTCCATGGGGCAGTTTATCCAAGAGGGGAACCGTAACATTTTTGAAACTGTAATCCAGGTAACAGATGTGGATCATCACATTACGATCGAGTCTGATCCGGATGACCTCGACGGATTGAACTTCCTGACTGGCAAGACGCTGGATTTTGTAAATAAAAAGGCGTTCCAAGGCACCCTGCTTGCGCATACGGACGGACAGGTGCCAAACCTGATCGTGAACGTACCTGACTTCTCGCCTTACTCCTTCGGTTATCTCGTGTATTTCTTCGAGAAAGCCTGCGGAATCAGCGGATACCTGCTGGGCGTTAACCCGTTTGACCAGCCGGGCGTTGAGGCTTATAAGAAGAACATGTTTGCTCTTCTAGGCAAACCAGGTTATGAGAAAGAGAAAGCCGAGCTGGAAGCAAGGCTCTCCGAATAAACAGTTACATCCCCACATAGGGTTATATGTGCACTAGGAGCAGTTCGCCACTTGGCCGGACTGCTCTTGGCACATCATTTTAAGTCTGGAAGGTTGAGTTATGTTAGATCGTTACCGAACAGTCCGGGAATCCGGGAACAAAGAAATTGCTATTAAGAAATCAAGATTTATTGGTCATGTTATGCCCGTTGAGACAGAGCAGGAAGCTATAGCATTTATTGAACGTATCAAAAAAGAACATTGGAATGCGACCCATAACTGCTCGGCTTATATGATTGGCGAGCGGGATGAAATTCAGAAGCAGTCTGATGACGGGGAACCAAGCGGAACAGCTGGCAAGCCAATCCTTGAGGTCATCCGTAATCAAGGCCTGAAGAATGTCGCTATAGTGGTTACACGTTATTTTGGCGGAATTATGCTCGGGGCTGGGGGGCTGATTCGCGCGTATACGGATGGAGCTGTTGCAGCTATCGAAGCGGGACAGCCGATTACCCGGGTTCTTCACCGGGAAGTGTACGTGGAAGTCGATTATACGTGGCTTGGCAAGATTGAGAACGAGCTGAGAAATCGTGCTATCCGTACCGGGCAGTCCTCATTCGCGGATAAGGTCACTTTATTGTGCCTGCCTGAGGAGCCGGAGGCGGAAGGTTTCACCGCTTGGATGACGGATCTGACCCAGGGGCAATCCGTTATAACAGAAGGTGAGAGGATTTACTTTATCGAAGGGGAATAATGCGAATGGCAAGAAGAGCTGTGGAACAGGAGTTGTCGAGGGAGAGGATTATGGATGCCGCCAGGCATCTGTTCATTACGAAGGGATACCGCGCTATTTCGATGCGCAGCATCGGACAGCATCTGGGGTACAGCCATGGTTCGCTGTATTACCATTTCAAGGAGAAAGCCGAATTATTTTATGCGATTGTTGTTCAGGACTTTAATCATGTGGATTTGTTGTTCCGCCAGGTTATGAGCAGTCCCGGGATTGAGGGGCTAACCAAAGTAGAACAGCTTATGTTGGAATTCATTAAGTTTGGATTGGAGCATCCACATCAGTATGAAATTATGTTTATGCTGCGGGACGAGGAGATTCTATCTTACTGCCGCGCCGAGCAGTCCAAATGCTTTGAACGCTTCTCTTCCATTGTAATCAAGTATATGACAGAGGAGGATCATCCGCTCGCCCGGCATACGTCTGTCCCTTTGAGTATGTTCTTGGGGCTCCATGGATTTATCTCATTCTACATTCAGGATCATCTTGCTTTTGAAGATGTACAGCCAGCTGCCATTGCTCATGTCAAAATGCTAAGTCATAGTATTTAATGCAGCGTCACATTGACGTATTTATTTTTGCTTTCCCACTTTACCTAATTGACTCATTCTAGCTGTGAATCATCATAGTTTTGTGTTTGAACTTAAAAAGAGGTAGATAGCTAATGAAAATTACGTACTTGGATAAAAAGAAACTCATCGGTAAAACCTTTCTCATTCTAGGTTTAATCTTCTTATTTCTCATTGTCATATATGGTATTCTGGCCTACAGTTTTTTTGGCGACTGGGGTAGCAGTGGAACTTTTGGGGATACATTTGGGGCTTTAAATGTGCTTTTCACTGCTTTTGTCCTGCTGGTGTCCATTGCTACGATCTATTTCACCATTCAATCTAGCAACGAGGCTGGATTTGATCGGCAATTTTCCCAGTTCATGAGTCGGATCGAGAAGATCCAGCAATCCGGATCACACGAATCTGCGTTAAATGTCGTGATTGATGCTGCTTATATGTATTTTACACACGAAGAAGAGAGACGGAGCCGGATGAAGAATATGATGAATTTCTTCTCGGCGCCGCTTATTGGTTCATACCTTATATTAATTTGGTTTCCACTACCCTGGAGCTCATTACCAAACACGCAGATACTATGGAGATCAGAGGATATGAAGCGGCGTTTCGAACCTATTTCAGTGACAACGAACTCAAGGCTATTGCTACATACAGTATTCTTAGCAAGCAAGTAGAAGCTGCTTCGTTATGTAAAAATATAGATCGGGTTGATTTGCTTCGTAATCACTATGCAAGCTATAGTCACGGCGGGGAAGTTGAAGACCTTGTTGAAAAAGCCATTATCGAGCGGTTTGGTGAGCAAGAATTTTAAGAAGGAAGTCAGCATTAAGAAAAATACCATATAAAAGCACCCCCAGAAGCTCCATGCTTAAGAGCCGTCTTGGGGGCAATTTATGTTTCATACTCGGAAGAATTTACCCTTCGCAGATCTTTACATAGAACTGACGGTGCCTTGGCCCGTCGAACTCACAGAAGTAAATCCCCTGCCATCTTCCCAGAAGCAGCCTCCCCTCGTGAATAATCACCGTCTGGGAAGGGCCTGCGGTAATGGACTTTAAGTGCGAGGCCGTATTGCCTTCAGCATGCCGGTATTTAGGATGCTCCCAAGGGTATACCTCATCCATCCTCATTAACACATCATGCTTCACATCCGGGTCGGCATTCTCATTAATGGCGATTCCTGCTGTAGTGTGGGGACAATAAATGATGGCAATTCCTTGTCGTACGGCGCTTTCGCTCACCACGGCACTGACCTCCCGGGTAATATCCCTCATTTCATCACGCCGGACTGTACTTAATTCCAATGTTTTAAGCATAGTTAATACCGCCTTTCGTAGGGATGGTATGAAAAAAGAAGCCGTAAGGCTTCTCGCAAGCTGTAAGATTTAGATCATATCCGGTTCATCATAAAGCCTGTACCGGGTGTCAGAACAAATTTCGGGCTTAGCTGCACGGCTGCTTCCTTGAAGGTGACGGAGCAGCTGCTGCATAAGCGGTTGTAACGGATGGAAGCGCCGCAGCATTCGCACGGATAAGTAAGATTACGATAGCTCTTAGGAAGCTTTCCTTCCTTAATGAACTGAATAATGACGGATTTATTTATGTTCGAATGTTGAATTAATTCCTCGGTGGAACAAGACGGGTATTTCCAGAGCAGGTCCAGACAAAGCGAGAGTTCGGCATCCAGCTTTGCTGTGCAGGAAGGGCACAAGTTCCGGACATTTTTTCGATATACAGACCCGCATTTAGGACAATTGCTTGTTAAAAGTTCCATGTTCATCATTCCTTGCAGGTAGTATGGGTAATAAGTTCTAGTCTAATTTTACTGTATGAATGTCATATCCGGCAATATGTCGTTAAAAATAAAATATGCAAGAGCCATTAGTAACTTTCTCTTCTATCATTAACAAAAACTTGCTAGGTTTAAACATGTTTTCATATTTTTTTGCAAAAAAACTAAAACTCTTCTAAGAGGATAAATAAATATTTGTGCAGACATTGAAATGAAACGATTGACGATGTAAGCGGATGTTTGGTAAAGTTAAGGCTAAGCATAAAACCAAGTAATTTGATGAGAATTCAGCGATCAATTAAGTCTCTAGATAGATATAATCTAAAGCCAATGCCAAGTAAGGAAGGGATGTGAGCCACTCATGCATGTGGAAGTCAAGCATTTGGATAAACACTTCGGGTCTTTTCATGCGGTTAAGGATGTAAGCTTTAATATTGAGAAGGGCCAGTTAATCGGTCTGCTGGGCCCCAGCGGGGGCGGTAAAACCTCAATTCTCCGGATGCTTGCGGGGCTTGAGAATCCCGATTCGGGTGAGATTCTGTTCCATGGGAAACAGGTTAACCGGTTGACTCCCCAGGAACGCGGCATCGGTTTTGTATTCCAGAACTATGCCTTATTTAAGCATATGACGGTATTTGATAATATTGCCTTCGGCTTGAAGGTTAAGAAGGCAGGTAAGGAAGCAATCCGCAATAGAGTGATGGAATTGGTGGAGCTAACCGGGCTGAAAGGCTTTGAGCAGCGCTATCCGCACCAGCTCTCTGGTGGGCAGAGGCAGCGTGTGGCTTTTGCCCGGGCGCTTGCCCCTGAGCCTCAGCTGCTGCTGCTGGATGAACCGTTTGCGGCCATTGACGCCAAGATCCGTCAGGAGCTGCGCGCGTGGCTGCGGGAGCTCATTGAGCGTGTGGGAATTACCTCGATCTTTGTTACGCATGACCAGGATGAGGCTATTGAAGTTGCGGACGAGATCATGATTATCAGCCAAGGCAAGCTGGAACAGAAGGGTACGCCGTGGGACATCTATAAGGAGCCTTCGACTCCGTTCGTGGCGAAGTTTATTGGCGAATCTACCCTGGTGGAGAACGCTGCCGAGCTGAAGGGGTTTGATGAAGCGGCCAAGGACGGGGATACGAAGGCGCTTATCCGACCCGAATATATCGAGGTAGGCACCGAGCATGAATTCCAGGTGCTGTCCGCTACAGACAGCGGTGTTGTGAAGCATCTGCACTTCCGGGGCAGCCAGTGGCTGGTCGAGGTGGAGGTAGGCGGGCATCGGCTTATTACGTACCGCTCTTTGGAGAAGGAGACGCTGCATACCGGACAAGAGGTCCGGGTGCTGGTTCACCGGGCATATTTGTATAATCAGCATACGAGCTGGGTGGCCGAGAACCGCTTTAAGCTGGATCCACTGACGGTGATTATTTAGGATTAATAAGTCCTGGGTGAAAATGCGGCATGATTCATGCTCTGCTAAAAGAATATTACAACTATAACCGAAGATTAAGTCTTCGGTTTTTTGTATTTTTCAGTAGGATAACTATAGGATTATCACGTGGATCAAATCACTTTTTCTTTTTATGTGAAGATGTTTTATTAGCTAACAATATATTACTAGAATTCCGATATAAAAATGGTATAAGGCATCTTACCTACAAAAGGGGCAATTTCAACATGAGCGTATAATCATCTACTTAAGGAAGGTTACTGTCAGCAGCAGTCTGGAGCATCATGAACACATCAAGATAGACATAAGTGGGAGGATTATATGAGAAGTGTAATGAAGTCGGTTTCAATTGTTGTTCTTTCTTTAATAGTACTATTATTCACGGTGGCCAACCCACTGCATGTAAGTGCGGCTATTGTGGGTACTGGGTGGGAGAAAGTCGGTGCCAGCACAGTTAACAAAGGGGACTACATCACGCTGGCTATTGACAATACAGTATCTACAGACGATACGTTAGATACTGACAATGATGCATCAACTGGTGACCTGAGTAATACTATAGGCGGTATACCGTATGTTGCTTTTGATAATTTAGATACGGGCTTGGTTACGGTAGCGAAGCTTGTTAATGGGCAGTGGGAGGAACTAGGCAACGATTCGATTTCAAGCAACCGGTCTTCTATTGTCAAAATGGTTCTGGATCACGGCACGCCGTATATTATGTATGTAGATCAACACAACCAATATAAAAAGGTAGTGAAAAAGTTCAACGGAACGACATGGGAGAGTCTGGGACCTGCGTTTGAAGGTAGTTACGCGCAGATGGCTGTTGATAAGGGCACTCCCTATATTTTACTAGGTGATTTTTCGAATTCCAGAGAAAACAAAGCTACTGTAAAGAAGCTCGAAGGAGACGACTGGGTTGAAGTAGGCAATGGTGGCTTCTCCGCGGGTTCCATAACCGTCCCCCCTGCGATTGCTGTTGATCATGGCATACCCTATGTGGCATACTCGGATCTTGCTCATGATGGCAAATTAACGGTTATGAAGTATGATGAAGATAACAATATATGGAAACCCCTCGGAGCGGAAGGCTTTACTGCAGGTATGGCTGGTACAGGGAATAAGGGAGCCATTAATTTACGTATTAAAGACGGTATACCTTATGTCATGTATTCAGACGGAGCCTATGCCAACCCGCAAGGCTATGGTAAGGCAACTCTTATAAAGTTCAACGGTACAGAATGGGAGAGTGTAGGTCAGCCCGGTTTCTCCACGGGAGAGACAGCCTCGCTATCCTTTGCGTTTAATGGCGACACGCCTTATGCGGCTTATTCGGATTTTGCCGATGCTGATAACAAAGCTACCGTTATGAAGTACAACGGTACAGCATGGGAAACTGTGGGCAAGCCGGGATTTGCGCCAGCTCATGTTGAAGATACTTCACTCGCAATTGATAACAACGGTACCCCGTTCGTTGCTTTTATGGATTATGCGGAGATGGGTAAATTATCGCTGATGAAGTATAACCCGCATGAGCTGTTAAACAGCAGTATTACTTTGGCCAGCTCTGCAAATCCGTCAACAGAGAACCAGCAGGTTACGTTTACCGCTACGGTTACAGGAACAGAAGTGGACGGAATCCCGTCAGGAAATGTGCAATTCAAAGAGGGAGACAAACTGCTGAATGAGACGGAACTGAATGCTTCGGGTATTGCCAGCTACTCTACAAGCAGCCTGAGTGCCGGCGACCACACGATTACAGCCGTTTACGGCGGGGATCTGAAATACGATGGCAGCACATCCGCAGCGGTAGTGCAGCACGTTAATGTGAAGGTGGTGGATAACACACCTCAACTAAGACCGACGGTAACTACGGTCACGAGTTCTCCCAATTCGTCCAAACCTGGCCAAAAGGTAGAGATTAGGGTGAAGATCGCTTCCAATCCGAGTACTTCTGGAGATGTGCACGGGACGGTTATTATTAAGGATGGAACAACGAAGCTGGCCGAGCTTCCGGTGAAGCCGCTTGGGATTTCAAATGGATATACGTTTGTTGATTATTCCACCAGCGATCTCACGGTGGGAGATCACCCATTGACCGCTGAATACAGCGGCGATACATTGTTTGGTGCCAGTACAACTTCTAAACCATATATCCATGTTGTAGGCGAGGGTGGATCGCCAACACCAACGCCGACACCAGATCCGGTACCGACGCCAACGCCGGACCCTACACCGACACCAACACCGGCTCCGGCGCCAACACCGACACCGATTCCATCGCCAGTGCCAACACCAACACCGGTACCAACGCCAGCACCGACACCTGTTCCGGTACCGGGTGAGGAGATTTTCAAGAAAGATGTGTTCAATCCCGGTTTTAGTGTCACAGAGGCACTGGAATCCAAAGTCAATGCGGCTCTGAAAAATCAAGGGTCTGCATTCAAGCCTGTTGACATTAAAAATCATTGGGCCGAGCAAACGATCGATATTTTCACGAAGCTGAACATTATTAAAGGCTATGAGGACAAGACAATCAGACCGAACCAAAACATGTCCCGGGGCGAGTTCGTTGCCATCCTCTCCCGTATATTCGATGTAGGAGGGACGAAGCAGGTTGCACTGAAGGATGTGAAGGGACATTGGGCGGAAGATGCTATCATAGATTTTACACAGGCCGGTATCATTAATGGTAGTGGTGATGGAACCTTCAAGCCGAATAACGCAATCACCCGTGAAGAAATGGTTGTGATCTTGTCAAGGATTGTAAACCTGCAAGGAGCGGCACATAGCGGGGATGGAGCGAACACTGACCCGATTCAAATGGCCGCTGAAGCGGGAATTATTAAAGGCAGCGGGGATGGCAAGCTGAATCCGTACGGAACTGCTGCGAGAGCTGATGCATTACAGCTGATCCTGAACACGCTCCAGCTTAACTCCAAAATCAAAACGATGCTTGAACTGTTGTAGATCAGTATCGGCAATATAAGAGGGCACCCCGATATTATTCGGGGTGCCTTTTTGTGCCTTGTACTCATATATACTTCTCTATCAGTACATTTGAGAGTCCAGTTACATATCGCTTACAGAATCGGAAGGGACCTATGTTGAACGTATTGGAATATTCTTGGACATGATGTCATGCCGTGCTTAGGAAGCTTTCTTGTTGTGTTTTCCTATGTGGACTATAATTAGAAACAGTGATTTAATAAGCGGGTGCGAGCAGTGAAATAAGCGGATGATGTCAACGGATATAGATGAAAGATGATAGATGATAGATGGTAGATGAGAGGAGCGGGGATTGTGGGAGATCAGCTTAAATTTTGGGGAACCGGCGACGCTATGGGAGTACCCCGGGTGTACTGTGAATGTGCGGTCTGTGAGGAGGCAAGGGCAGCGGGTGCGAACAGACGTTATCGTTCCTCAGTCTTAGTGGATGCCGGTGAAGAGTCCTTTCTGATAGACTGCGGTCCGGATTGGCGGACTCAAATGGAGCAGCGGAAGCTGCGCTTTGTCCGGCATATTGTCATCACGCACGCTCACTTTGATCATATTGGCGGTCTGCCGGAGTGGACGGATGCTTGTAGATGGCTGGAATACAGAGGGCAGCTGTATGCGCCCCGTGAAGTGATAGAGCTTATTTTGAGACAGTATCCTTGGCTTGGAGGACATGTTGATTTCCATGAAATTGATGATGGACTTACACTTGCCGGATGGCGTATCCAAGGCTGGAAGGTGTTCCACGGGAAGAACGGCTACTCCTATGCTTACCGACTGGAGAAGAATGGGCTTAGCTGGTGTTACTGTTCGGATGCGATCGCACTTCCGCCAGAGGATAAGATCCTGATGCGGGGACTGGATCTTCTGGTTCTTGGAACAAGCTTCTATAAAGAAGAAGCTCCGTTTCATACCCGTTCGGTTTATGATATGACAGAAGCACTTGAGCTTCTTTCGGACCTAAAGCCTAAACAGACGGTATTTACCCATATGTCGCATGATATTGATATAGAGCGGGATTACGGGCTTCCCAAGCATGTCCGGCTCGCTCATACAGAAATGGCTGTCCTATTGGAGAAATAGGCCAGCCATTTTGCAATTAAGCACGATATTATTACTGGTTCGCAAGCACGAACTTCTCAATCACTTCTTTAACCCCATCTTCGTTATTGGTGGCTGTTACGTAATCTGCAAGCTCCTTCAGCGGTGCTATGGCGTTCCCCATAGCCACGCCGAGACCGGCGGCCTCCAGCATTTCATGGTCATTCCAGGAGTCCCCGATTGCGATAGTCTCAGACAGGTCACATCCAAAATGTTCAGCGAGGAAAGTCAAAGCGGCCCCCTTGGTGCCCTCTTTGTGCATGAATTCGAGGAAATATGGTTTGGATTTCGTGATATGAACGCCATCTCCCAGCAGCTCACGGAATATAGGGATCAGCTCGTCCAGATAATCCGGATCGTCGATAATCAGCATTTTCGGAGTAGGCTGGGAAACCAGCTTCTCGAAGTCAGGCTCAATGTGATACTCGGTTTTGTTGAGTTCGGTATAATCAATCAGTTTCTGATTCAGCTCACGGGCGTACAGCTTATCATCGATGTAAGTCTGCAGATGAAGATTGTGCTGGATACAATATTGAAAAAGCTTACGTGCCGCATCCACGGGCATGTAGCGCTCATACAGGACTTTCTCATCCATCAGATTCTTCACGAGTGCGCCTTGATACGTGATAATAGGCACATTAAGCCCGGTCTGGCGGGCAATTTTGTGGGCTGAAGCGTAAGCCCGTCCGGTGGCCAAGGTGACAACTACACCTGCCGCTACGGCGTCCTCCAGCGCTTTCTGGGTTCCTGGGGTTACTTCCTTGTCGTCATTAATCAGCGTATCGTCGATATCAATAGCAATCAGTTTGTAGTTAGGCATATGATTTTCTCTCCTTATAACAGCGCTTGTTGTCCTGTTAAGATTATGCGCTGATCTCTTTATTGTCTGTGATGCATGTATCTGGGGTATCGGGCTGGGGAGACGGCGTCCCAGGCTGTAACTCAGAAGCAATCATTCCGGTCAAAATACAAACACAGCCCAGCACCGCGGACCATCCTAAGTGCTCACCGGCGAACAGAACACCGGTCAGAGCGGCGAATACCGGCTCAGTTGCGAAGATGACTGCTACCCTTGACGGGGTGGTGTGCTGCTGGCTTACTGTCTGAATCCAAAAAGCAAAGGCGCTTGTCGGCCCAATGGACACCAGCAGCGCAATTAGCACTTCAGGCTGCATGATCATATCGCTCAGCTGGCTGAGCGGCCCCAGATTCTCGGTGAAGAGGGAGAAGACCAGGCTGAGCAGACCGGTTACCGCCATTTGTACAGCAGCCAGCGGCAGTGCAGGGTAGCGCGGGGCATAGATCCCCGTAAAACTGATGTGAAGCGCAAAGGCAAAAGCACAGAGCAGAACGAGACTGTCCCCGCGGTTAAGCGTGAATCCGCCTCCCGAGAAGGTTAGCAGGTACAGGCCGGCTGCCGCCAGAAGCGCGCTGATCAGACTTATTCTCGACAATCTGTGTCTCAGCAGCAGTGCTGCCAGGAACGGAACGATCACTACGGACAATCCGGTGATAAATCCGGCATTGGAGGTGGTGGTATACAGCAGGCCGATCGTCTGGAAGGCATACCCGCCAAACAGAAATATGCCTAGAATAGAACCGTGAAGCAGCATTTTCCAAGAGGTCTGTCGCCACTGCTTCCGGTAAAATACGAGTGTGATCAAGACCAGCAGAACAGCAGCCCCGATGAACCGGACCGCATTGAAAGCGAGCGGCGGAAGAGCCCCAACTGCCGATTGGACAATCAGGAAGGTACAGCCCCACATGAACGCGACCAGCAGGAGGCTTAAATCAGCCCACTGTGAACGTTTTAGCATAACCTGTGCCGCCTATTCTTCCAGGAAGACCAGACCGACGAAGTCCCCTAGCTCAACATTGCCGAAATAATGTTTGATGTCCACATCAGCCAAAGCCTCGCGAACTTCATTCTCTTCGTACCGCAGACCCCGCAGCTTGTTCTCGATATCCGCCACATCACCTACACCGAAGAAATCACCGTAAATTTTAATTTCCTCAATCTTGCCGTCCTTAATGTCCATGCGCAGATCGATAATGCCCGCCGGGAATTTCTTGGCGTGCTTCACGTTGCTTTCAGGGGATAGTCCGTAGTTCCAGTCCCAGTTCTGGTAACGCTCTTTGGAAATTTCATGGATCTTCTTCCAATCCTCTTCGGTAAGCTCATACCGGGGAACCTGGTCCACTTCCATATCAAAGATATGGCGAAGAAGCTCGGAGCGGAATTCCTCAATCGTAATTTTCTTGTCCAGGAAGTCAGATATATTGGCAACCCGGCTGCGAACCGACTTGGTGCTCTTGGACTTAAATTTCTCCGGGTTCGCATGCAGAGAGGCCTGAACGTGATCCAGGTTCAGATCGAACATCAGCGTGCCGTGGCTGAACATCCGGCCCCGGGTTGAGAACTGTGCGTTGCCGGAAATTTTCTGCTCGCCGACCTGAAGGTCGTTGCGGCCGGTCAGTTCAGCCTTAACACCAAGCTGGTGAAGGGCCTCGACCACTGGCTGGGTAAATTTGCGGAAATTATGGAAGGACTGACCGTCGTCCTTCGTAATAAAGCTGAAATTAAGGTTGCCGAGGTCGTGATAAACCGCCCCTCCGCCTGAGAGCCGGCGAACCACTTTTACCCCGTTGTCCCGGATATACTCTGCGTTGATCTCCTCAATCGTGTTCTGGTGTTTGCCAATAATGACGGATGGCGCATTAATATAGAACAGCAGGTAAGTCTCGTCCGCAGGCAGGTGCCTGAGGGCGTACTCCTCAATAGCGAGGTTGATTGCGGCATCGGTAATGCCTTGATTATCAATGAACAGCATCGCTCTCTTGTCCTCCATATCTGATCTAATAAATATTTCTTGTTACTTACTTTCTTATTGTAACGCAATTATGTGGGAAACCAAAGGATTTTGGCACTTATTGACGGGGGAAGAAGGCTCGCGGCATAATGGGATCAACTCACACTATATAAAATGAACTTATGAAGGTTACCCTTTAGGGGCGCTGCGAGGCCGAGTGTTCTTACGACCCCTGTGGTCTCCGAAATGCTTGAACTAGATATCCAAGTAGAGGCATTTCGAAAGACAAAGGCGGACACTCCGCTTCTTCAGCATCACTTGTCCTCTCCGCTGAAATCGGTACATCCTAAAGTTCATTTTATATAGCGGATCAGATACGACTTGCAAATTTGGAAAAGTTGGAGGTTGGAGCATGCTTGAGGTATACGGACACGGGGGCGATCTGGAGACCGCTGCTGTAAAATATGGCAGAAAACTGGACGAGTTCACGGATTTCAGCAGCAACATTAACCCGCTTGGTCCACCGCCCGGGCTAATAGAGGGTCTCATGGCTGAGCTTGGCTCGATAGTGCGTTATCCCGATCCGGGTCATCGTGGATTCAAGACTAAACTGGCAGACCGGCTCAACCTGGATGAGGATTGGCTGTCTATTGGCAATGGCGCGGCCGAGACAATGGCGCTGCTTCTTCTTGCCATTCAGCCCAAGACGGTGGGCATTGTGGTGCCCTGCTTCTCGGAATATGCGGCTCTTGCCGCACAGTTCGGGGCCAGTATTGAATCGGTGACAGGGAGTGCGGACCATCAGTTTCACGCTGATCCGCTCGAAATGGAGCAGCTGATCCGCAGATCGGATCTGGTCTTCCTGGGGCAGCCCAATAATCCGAACGGGGTTCAATACTGTATCCAGCTGGTCCGCAGGTTCGCTGATGTGGCAGAACGGGAAGGGACTTATCTGGTGGTGGATGAGGCTTTTATCGATTTCATAGAGCCTGAAGCAAGGGCGACGCTGCTTCCGGAAATCGGGAAGTATCCGAGGCTTATTCTAGTCCGGTCGATGACCAAATTTTATGCCATCCCCGGGCTCAGGCTCGGATACGGGGTCGCCCATCCCGAACTGATCCGTAAGATCAGCGGCAAGCAGGTGACTTGGAGTGTCAATCAGCTCGCACTCACTGCAGGAGAACTGGCGATAACCAGTGGAAAAGAGTATGAACAGGCTACGATGTCCCTTATTGCTAAGGAGCGTCAATACTTGCTCGGGGAGCTGAATAAGCTGGGCTGCCGAACCTGGCCGGGAGAGGCTAACTTTCTTCTTGTCCGTCTGCCCTTTGGTTGGACAGCCGGACGGATGCAGGATGCGCTGGGACAGCGGGGAATCCTGGTCCGCAGCTGTGCGATGTATCCGGGACTTGAAGCAGGAGATATCCGGGTTGCGGTCAAGAGCCGGCAGGATAATGAGCAGCTGCTGCATCATCTTGGCGGGGTGCTTCAAGGCGAAGCCTGACAGTGCGACAAGCTTGAACTTAAGCGAAGATGAGTAGCGTCCTGAATGGGTGAATCGTACGTACACTTAATCTCCGTCATTTCGATGGAAATGGCGTGAAGAAACAGATTTATCCCATTCAGCGAATGGAGAAGCTCTGCAGGTAGGACAATTTGAGGATTCACAGAAACAGAATGCAATCTGTAAAAAAATTTGCTTCGGAAATGTTACAGTAAGCAAACATGGAGGGGAACAATGAGTACGCCATTTATACATACAGATTCATCCGGCGCTGTATATGAATCCACCGCATACCCCGGACTAAGATTGTCCCGAGGGGAACGGCATCTCGCCCTGCATCTGCCTGAGGAGGCGGATGCGCTGGCCAGCGCCGTTTACGGAGGAGGGATGGTCCGCTTGCAGCGCATGGTCAACATTTATGTTGACCGGTTCTACCGCTGCGACGATCCGGAGCGCGATATCAGAGCGCTGCTCCAGACGTGGGGTTACCCGCTGGAGGGGACGGCCGGACTGTTGACGGCCGTCCGGCTCCAGCATGCAGCGGTGGCTGAGGAGAAGCACGACGAGGCCTCCGTGCTTGTGTGCGCCACGGCGGGCGTGTCCAACGGCGCCCGTGCGGGTTCGCCGCGCACCACGTTCCCGGCGGACTATGTCCCGGGAACGATCAACCTGATGATCGCAGTGGACGGCCGGATGACACCGGCCGCGATGGTGAACGCGATCATCACAGCCACAGAGGCGAAGGCGGCCGCCCTCGCCGACCTGGGCGTTGCCGATGCCGAGAACGGCCTTCCGGCAACGGGCACCACCACTGACGCCGTTATACTCGGCGTCAGCCAGTCCCCCGCGTACGGGCTGCTGCACCCGTACGCAGGCACCGCAACGAACATCGGCGGCCGGATCGGCTGCCTCGTCTACGGTGCGGTGCAGGAGGCGCTTGCCGCCGCGGGAGTCCGGCGGTGAGCGCCTGGTGGGTGCTGCCGGCCGCCTATGTGGTCGACCGGCTGGTTGGCGATCCGCGGTCCATTCCCCATCCCGTTGTAGGGATGGGACGGGCTATTACGCGGATCGAGGCGGCCATCCGCCGCCATGTACAGCCGCGCCGCTTCAAGGCGGCGGGCGTGCTGCTGCCGCTGCTCGTCGCGGGAGGCGCCTTCGCGCTGACCTGGGGACTGATCTGGCTGTTGGCCAAGATCAGTCCGTGGCTGGCCGCTGCCGCGGAAGTGTGGCTGATCGCGACAACGGTCGCCGCGAAAGGCCTGAAGGACGCGGGCATGGAGGTGTACCGCTGCCTTAAGGAGGGCGATCTTCCGGCAGCCCGCCGGTCGCTCGGCATGATTGTCGGCCGGGATACCGCACATCTGGACTCCCCCGATATTGTACGGGGAGCTGTGGAGACCGTAGCCGAGAACATCGTAGATGGCGTTATATCCCCGCTCTTCTATGCCGCTATCGGCGGCGCTCCACTGGCGATGGCCTACCGGGCCGTGAATACACTCGATTCCATGGTCGGGTACAAGAACGACAAATATATTCATCTTGGGTGGGCTTCAGCCCGGCTGGATGATGTTGCTAATTATATCCCCGCCAGGCTCACAGCCCTGCTGCTGATCGTATCGGCATGGGCAATGAAGCTGGATGCTGGGCGGGCGTACCGCACAGTACGACGGGATGCCTCGGCACATCCCAGTCCGAACAGCGGTTATCCCGAGTCGGCGGTGGCCGGCTCGCTTGGCGTGCGGCTGGGCGGGGAGAATGTTTATCATGGAGTAAGCTCATTCCGTGCCTACATGGGAGACAAGACCCGTGAGCTCGCCCCGGATGATATCCCGAAGACGGCTGCCATGCTGATGTGGGTGTCAAACGTCAGCGTGCTTGCCGCTGCTATTGTGCTTGCCTTGGTGGAAGGAGGCTGGATGTGACGTCATTGGTGGAATGGGTGCTGGTGCGTCATGGCCGCACGCGTTGGAACGCAGAACAGCGTTATCTGGGTTCTACGGATTTAGAGCTGCTCCCAGGGAGTAAAGCGGAGCTGGAGCTGACGGCCAAAGAGCTGGCCGATGAGGCGTATGAAGCCGTCTTCTGCAGCGACCTTGTACGCTGCCAGGAGACCCTGATTCGGGTGCGTCCTGATTTAATTTCGATTGCCAGGTACGATGCGCGGCTGCGGGAGATGGACTTTGGGCTGTGGGAAGGCAAGACTTATGAGCAGTTGAAGGATCTACCGCTGTATCGAAGCTGGCTGGATGCACCGGATCGGCACACGCCTCCTGGCGGTGAATCATGGAACCAGTTCTATGCCAGGGTATCCTCGGCATGCCGGGACATTGCTGCACTAACGGAAGAACTGGTTTGTGCGGCAGACCTGCGGGAGGCAGCTCATAGAGCTGACGGAACTGGCCCTGACACTGAAACTAAAATTGTAACAGACACGGACGCGGACACAAACACTATAGCTGTTACTGACACTGTAACTGCTGCTGGTGCTGATACTGATATTGATATTGGTACTGGCCCTGGTACTGCTACTGGCCCTGGTACTGGTAATGAACTTGACCCTGATACAACTAGAGGAACCGAGCCAGGTCTAACGATGGCGAACTCAACACGCCGGGGAAGTGTGCAGTCCTCAGATACGTATTCAGGAAATAAGCCCAGCCAGGATGAGTCTGTACCAAAAGCTAGAGTATTAGTTGTGACCCACGGCGGTGTAATCCGCCTGATGCGCACACTGCTGATGCCGGGAACCGGATTTTGGGATGGAAATCTGGGGACCGGGGATGTTGTCAGGCTTCGGACGCAGCTGGAGACTTACAGCTAACCAGGAAATAAGCCCAGCCAGGATGAGTCTGTACCAAAAGCTAGAGTGTTAGTTGTGACCCACGGCGGTGTAATCCGTCTGATGCGCACGCTGCTGATGCCAGGAACCGGATTCTGGGATGGAAATCTGGGGACCGGGCATGTTGTCAGGCTTCGGACGCAGCTGGAGACTTAAAGCTAACTCGGGAACGTGGTCTCTGTTTATTCAGAGTGACTTCCAGGGTATTATTATCGGTATTTCAGAAAATTGTCGCATAAAGCTGCTGATAACGGCCTGGATGAACAATTACAGGTTGTACGACAGGATGTTTTCCCCTATAATCCAGAGGAGTAGATTCACCTTTATGAAGCGAATAACCAAGCTCTGTAAGGTCCCCGTATAGGCTGTATCCATTTTGCCAATCCGGGGTTAAAAGGGAAGCCGGTGCAAATCCGGCACGGTCCCGCCACTGTAACCGGGGACGAGCCCAATCATTAGCCACTGTACTGTGAAAGTATGGGAAGGCGGGCCATCGTCATTCAACCCGGAAGTCAGGAGACCTGCCTTACAGATTCACAAGCGGTCCTCCGAGGAAGGGACAACGTTCTGTCGAAATACATATTGCTGCGGTATAGCTGTTCACATGGATTTGGTGTGAGATGGAAGCTGCCGGGTAATCTTTCGTAGACGTAGACCTGATCCATAGGATCAGGTCTTTCTTTTGCTGCGGTCGGTAAGACTCATCGCTGATTAGGTTCGCTATTCGGGGGTAATAAGGTGGTTTCTAATTTCAGGTTAAGAAGGGGAGAGAGACAAACAATGAAGAAATGGAACAAGTTAGGGGCCGTATGGCTGCTTGCACTGGCGCTCGCGGTAACAGCAGGCTGCGGCAATAAGGACACGGCAGGAACGCAGACACAGGAGCCGGCTAAGCAGGAGACGAAAGCTCCTGAGCAGCAGGACGCGCTGAAGACGGTTTATCCACTGAAGCTGAAGGATGCGACTGGAGAAGAGGTAACCTTTGACAAGGCACCGGCCAAAATCGTATCCCTTGCCCCGTCCGAGACTGAAGCACTGTTCTCGATCGGTCTGGACAAGGAAATTGTGGGTGTGACGGATTTCGATGATTATCCGGAAGCGGCTAAATCGAAGCCTAAGATGGGCGGAATGGATGTCAATGTGGAGACCATCGTGGCGGCTCAGCCGGATGTGGTGTTTGTGGCTGGTCTGACCAATGCCGAGACTATTAAGAAGCTGCGTGATCTTAAAATCAAGGTGTTCCAGTTTAATCCGAAAACCATTGATGCTGTAATAGGCGACATTGAAACCTACGGTCAAATTACGGATCACCAGGCTGAAGCCAAAAAGGTAACCGAGCAGATGCACAAGGAGCTTCAGCAGGTGACCGACGCCGTGAAAAGTCTAACCCCAGAACAGAAAAAGAAAGTGTATATCGAATTCTCACCAGGATATACCGTGGGTAAAGGCGAGTTTATGGATGAGATGATCACCTTGTCGGGCGGCGTCAACGTGGCTGGTGATCTGACAGGCTGGCAGCAGATCAATGAAGAGAACATTATCAAGGCTAATCCGGATGTGATTCTCTATGCTAAGAGCGTTGTGGATGAGAACAAGAAGACATTGGCTGATATTATTAAAGGCCGCAGCGGATGGGATCAAATCAAGGCAGTTAAAGACAACCGCATTGTCGGTATGGATGACAACCTGCTGAGCCGTCCGGGGCCTCGTGTAACCCAAGGTCTGCTTGAAGTAGCCAAAGCGATTTATCCGGATCTGATAAAATGAGTAAAAGATTAGCGGGATATACCGGGGCCAGTCTGATTTTGCTGGTCCTCACCCTGCTGATTTGTGTGGGCACCGGCTCGGTTTCCCTGCCGCTGATGGAAATTGCACGTATTCTGCTGCACCGGATTCCTTATGTCGGCAGCTTCATTACCCCGGACTGGACGACGGCCTCGGAGCAGATTGTACTCAATGTGCGTCTACCCCGCGTACTGCTTGGGTTGATCGTGGGATCGTCGCTCTCTCTGGCGGGCGCAGCCTTTCAAGGAGTGCTTCGCAATCCTCTTGCGGACCCGTTTACCTTGGGGGTATCTTCGGGGGCTTCCGTCGGGGCGGCTGTGCTGATCTTCTTCGGTTGGCAGTTCTCGTTGATTGGAATTTTCACACTGCCTGCCGTTGCTTTCATGACAGGCATCCTCACCTTGTGGGTGGTGCTGGTTCTGGCCAGGGAAAAGGGCAAGATTCCAACTGAAAGTCTGATCCTCTCAGGCGTGGTGATGCAGTCATTTCTTGGTGCGGTGGTGGCCTTTCTAACCGCGATGTCGAAGAAGACGGTCAATGAAATTTTATATTGGACAATGGGAAGCCTGAGTCTTCGTGGATGGTCGTATACGGCCATCCTTTTGCCGTATTTGGTGATTGGACTCCTGATCATATGGAGCGGGGCCCGCAGGCTGAATCTGTTCGCGCTTGGGGAACGTCAGGCCGCACATTCAGGCCTTGATGTGGAGCGCACGAAGCTGGTTATGCTGGCCGTGGCTACCCTGCTTACGGCGGCTTCGGTGTCTGTGGCTGGTGTAATCGGGTTCGTGGGCCTGGTTGTGCCTCATATGATCCGCTTGATCACCGGACCGGATTACCGGCTGATCGTTCCCTTATCGGCAATATGCGGCGGTGTATTCCTGATGTGGAGCGATCTCATCGCCCGTACGATCCTGGGACAGACCGAGATTCCTTTGGGCATCGTGACCGCATTTGTCGGTGCCCCTTTCTTCGCCCTACTGCTGTATCGCAACAAGAAGCGCCGGGCTCATCTTCAGGAAGGTGGTGCGTTATGAGCATGATTGAGGTCAGAGGGTTAACGAAGCGCCGGGGAAGCAGGAAGGTGCTGAATCAGATCAATTTCAGCGTGTCTCAAGGGGAGTTTCTTGGTGTCATTGGGCCTAACGGCAGCGGCAAGACGACGCTGCTGCATACGATTTCCGGGGTTGAGGGAATTGATGAGGGTGAAATCGTGGTGGATGGCCGGAAGGTGGAGGCCTACGGACGCAAGGAGCTTGCCCGCAAGCTCGCGGTGCTTCAGCAGGATGGCATTCCTAGTATCGCGTATCCGGTCAAGGACATTATTGAGATGGGAAGATTCCCGTTTCTGGATTGGCTTGGCCGGGATCAAAGCAAGGATACCGAAGCTGTCATAAAGAGAATTATGCATCGGCTGGATCTTGACTCTTTAGCAGATCGTCCTGTTAATGAGCTTAGCGGTGGACAGCGGCAGCGGGTGGCCTTGGGCAAGGTCATGGCTCAGCAGCCGCGTGTGCTGCTGCTGGATGAGCCTACGACTTATCTGGATATTCGTTATCAGCTTCAATTCATGGAGCTTGTGGCCCAGTGGCGCCAGGAGGAAGAGGTGACGGTTATCGCCGTCATGCACGATCTGAATCTGGCCTCCCTGTACTGTGACCGGCTGCTTGTTCTGCAGGATGGGGCGGCGGCAGCCGTCGGAACCCCTGAGGAACTGCTGACACCGGAGACGATCCACGAGGTCTTCCAAGTGCAGTCTGCGGTGACTGCCCATCCGGATACCGGCGTACCGCAGGTCATGCTTAGACGTGGAGAGCAGCCAGCCGCTGAGGATGGAGCAAATCTGTAAGAACACTCGGCATCGCAGCGCCCCTAAAGGGTAACCTTCATAAGTTCATTTTATATAGAATGTTTCCCACTTGGGTAATAATGGAATGGGTGTCCAGCCCGTTATATTATATTAATTAGGAATGAAGGACTGAAAGGAGCAGTACGTAGTATGAGTCATACCATTCTTGATCGAATCGGGCCTATCTCGCCTCCGGATAGTTCTGCAGTACAAGCTGCACAGAGAAGATTAGACAGCCTGACCAAACCGCCGGGAAGTCTCGGCAAGCTGGAGGAACTGGCTGCCCGCCTTGCCGGGATTAGCGGTACAGTCCTACCATCTTATACTAACCGGGCGGTTGTGGTTATGGCTGCGGATCATGGTGTCTGTGAGGAAGGTGTCAGTGCTTTTCCGGCTGAGGTGACGCAGCAGATGGTTTTGAATTTTCTTGAAGGCGGGGCGGCGGTGAATGTTCTGGCAAGGCAGGCCCATGCGGAAGTAATGTGCGTGGATATTGGGGTGAACGGGGATATCGGACACCTTGGACTCTTGAAGCGCAAAATTAAATACGGAACGGACAACATGGTAGCCGGCCCTGCCATGAGCCGGGAGGAAGCGGAGAAGGCGATCCTTGTCGGGGCTGATTTGGTGGCTGAGGCTATGAGCCGGGGCGTCAACCTGTTTGTAACCGGAGAAATGGGGATTGGCAATACAACAGCAAGCTCTGCGGTAATGAGCGCCCTGACGGGAATAACTCCGCTTGAGAGCGTAGGCCGGGGCACCGGACTGAATGACGAGCGCTTAAGGCATAAAGGGGTTATTGTACAGAGGGCAATCGAGTTAAATAAACCGGACCCTTCCGATCCGCTGGATGTGCTTGCGAAGGTGGGTGGACTTGAAATCGCCGGACTTGCCGGAGTCATTTTGAAATGTGCAGCAAGCCGTGTTCCCGTTGTCATTGACGGATTTATCTCTACTGCGGCGGCGTTGGTCGCTGCAAGGTTAGCGCCGGAGTCCCTGGATTATATGATCGCGTCTCATGTTTCTGGAGAGCAAGGACATGCCCTTCTGCTTCGTGAGCTTGGACTTGTGCCCATGCTGGATCTGGGGATGCGTTTGGGTGAAGGAACCGGCGGGGTGCTTGCTCTTCATTTGATCGATGCCGCCTGCCGGATCCCTGCTGAAATGGCGACCTTTGAAAGTGCTGGCATCTCGGGTGCGGAAGAGGATTTGCCGTCATGATTGCGCTCATTACAGGCGGAGCCCGCAGCGGGAAAAGCGCTTTTGCCGAGAAATGGGTGATGAAACAGGCGCAATCCGCCGTATACGTGGCGACCGCACAAATTTTCGACGAGGAAATGCGTGAGCGGGTCGGTCTCCACAGGCAGCAGCGTCTGGAAGGCGGTTATGATTGGACAACTATGGAGGAGCCGCTGAAACTCCCTGATCTGTTGGAAGAGCTTAGTCAGGCACCGGATGGGGCGCCCGCTGTTCTGGTGGATTGTCTAACCCTGTGGCTGTCCAATGTATTGTTGGCCAAATGGGACACCCCGGACTATGCGGAAGGGGTTGAGGATGAGATCGAACGCCTGATACTGGCGGCAAAACGTTATCCGGGTAATCTGGCTATGGTCACCAATGAGGTGGGCAGCGGGATTGTCCCCGAATACCCGCTTGGACGCGCATACAGAGATCTGGCGGGACGGCTGAACCGCAAGGCGGCGGAAATTTCAGACCAGGTGTTCCTGGTTACGGTGGGAATTCCTGTGGAATTGAAGAGCAGGGAGTACCTGATATGAGGGGCCGGGGTCATGCATTCCTGGCCGCTTTTCAATTTTTGTCACGGTTCCCGGTAAGAACAGAGCTTGATTTCACCCCGGAACTGCTTAAACGCAGTACCAGGTATTACCCCATGGTAGGTGCGGCGATCGGTGTTGTGCTGAGCTTGATCTCATGTCTGCTGGCACAGGTGCTTCCCGGGCTTGTATCTGCTGTCATCGTGCTGATTGTGTGGGTGTACCTTACCGGAGGACTGCATCTGGACGGCTGGATGGATACGGCAGACGGGCTGCTCAGCTACCGGTCAAGGGACAAGATGCTTGAGATTATGAAAGACAGCCGGGTTGGAGCGATGGGCGTGATTGCCTGTGTGCTGCTGCTGCTGCTCAAGACCGCGCTCATCGCTTCGCTGCTTGAGCAGGCTGCTCTCCCGGCGGCGCTGCTTACCGCTCCTTTGTGGAGCCGCTGGTTCATGGTTTATGCCATGGCAGCTTGGCCCCAGGCCAGAGGGCCTGAGGGGCTTGCGGGAAGATTTGGCGGCATGCGTTACAAATCCGCCCTGCTGGCGGGCCTCTGGGCATTGGTCTTGTCGGCTGCTGGTCTCGGGCTGTGTGTATTCATTGGTTACGGTGCTGGTTTAGATTTAGATTTAGGTTCAGGTTCAAGCTCAGGCTCAGGTTGGATCAAGCTAGGTATCCTCTGGATTGTTCTGCCTCTTGCGGCATGGAGTGTAGGGACGTACGTCTCTTCCCGAATCAGCCGCAAGCTTGGCGGGCTCACTGGGGATGTCTATGGAGCCCTGAATGAGGGGCTTGAAGTGCTGCTCTTGTTAATCGTAACCGGGGTGACCCATTAAAAATCCAGGTAGAGTGGAGGGCTTCAACATGAATAGCAACGAGGTGCAACCGGAGGGGGCCGTTCTCATGCTGCAGGGAACGGCTTCCGATGTAGGCAAGAGTGTGATAACCACTGCGCTCTGCCGGATTTTTAAGCAGGATGGCTTTCGTGTAGCTCCCTTTAAGTCACAGAATATGGCGCTAAATTCTTATGTCACTCCAGATGGACTAGAGATCGGAAGAGCCCAGGGGGTGCAGGCTGAGGCCTGCGGGATTCCTGCGGTTACGGACATGAATCCGATTCTGATTAAACCGACGGGGGATATGCATTCCCAAGTGGTTGTTCACGGTCGGCCCCTCTCCCACATGAGCGCAGCGGCCTACCGCAGCGAATTCCTGCCCACAGCGAAGCCGGTTGTTCTGGATGCGCTTGCAAGATTGCGTTCCCGCTTTGACATCGTGGTTATGGAGGGGGCCGGGAGTCCGGCAGAGATTAATCTGAAGGATAGGGACATCGTCAATATGAACCTGGCGGGTTGGGCTGATGCCCCGGTCCTGCTGGTTGCCGATATTGACCGCGGTGGGGTATTTGCGTTTCTTGTAGGCACCTTGGAGCTGCTTACCCGGTCTGAACGAGCCCGGGTTCGGGGCTTTATCATCAACAAGTTCAGGGGAGACCTTGCGCTTCTGAAGCCGGGGCTGGACTGGCTGGAAGAGCGGACGGGGATTCCGGTTCTCGGCGTGCTCCCCTTTCTGCCTGATCTTGAGATCGAGGCGGAGGACTCGGTGGTGCTGGACAGCTACCCGGTTGCGGCGATAGGCAGGCACATTGACATTGCGGTGATCCGTTATCCGAGGATTTCGAACTTTACGGATTTTGATCCGCTGGGAGCTGAAGAGGATGTAAGTCTTCGTTATGTATCCCGTGCCGAGGAATTGGGAATACCTGATGTGATTATTCTGCCCGGCAGCAAGAACACGATTGCAGACCTCGGGTTTCTCAGGGATCAAGGCTTGGACAAGGCTATTGCCCTTGCGATGCGGAAACCGGAGACAAGGCTGGTGGGAATCTGCGGAGGATACCAAATGCTCGGTAGATCCATTACCGATCCTGAAGCTTATGATTCCGCCATGGCGGGACAGACTGAGGGGCTTGGCTGGCTGCCGGTGGATACGGTATTCCAAGCGGAGAAGAGGACAACACGAGTAAGCGGTTATGTCCTGCCTGATCAGCTGCACAGCTTGTGTACCGATGAGTCCGCTGTGCGGGTGGAGGGCTATGAAATTCATATGGGAGACACCCGGTGGTGTGAAGAATACAGCCCAAGACCGCTGTTCGAGCTGTCGGATGCCAGTTCCCCTTCGGACAAGCGTTGGATAGAGGGTGCGGTAAGTTGGCTTGAGGGAGCGATAAGCGAGGACGGCACCGTGATGGGAACCTATTTGCACGGTGTGTTTGAGAATGACAATTGGCGGCGGGCTTGGCTTAATGGGATTCGGGTGAAGAAGGGGTTGGAACCTGTTGACTTCACCTTCTACACGGCGGAGCGGAAGGAACGGGCTTTCGACCGGTTGGCTGCGGCTGCAAGGGAGCACCTCAATTTAGAGCGGATATATGAGATTGCCGGGCTGCGGAAGCAGTCAAGCGACGGGATGTCTAAAGTCTCTGGAAAATAAAGTGTGGCATAACCGGACAAGGTTATGCTAGAGTAGGATTTGCTGTGTCGGAAGTCGGAGGTTGACTTGCAGACCAGCCGCGGTTCGTAACCATCCCGCGTAACCAAAACTAGGAAGGAAGAGACAGATGTTCAATTTTAGCTGGGGTGTGTTGTTCGTTCTTGTGAACTTCACGTTCTTTTTGATTTGCTACAAGTTCTTTGGCAGAAAAGGGCTTTACGCCTGGATTGGAGTGGCCACGGTTGTCGCCAATATCCAGGTGGCCAAGACGATCGATATGTTCGGTATCGTGATGACCCTTGGGAACACGATGTACGTCAGTTTGTATATGACCAGTGACTTGCTCAATGAGAAATTTGGCCGCGAGGAAGCCCGGAAGGCCGTCTGGTTCGGCTTCTTCACACTCATTATGACCACTGTTATTATGCAGATGGTGCTGGTCTTTGAACCGCAGAAGGGGGATATCGCCCAGCCCGCAATGCAGACTCTGTTCGGCCTGCTGCCAAGGCTGGCGCTCGGGAGTCTGACGGCTTATTTCATCAGCCAGTTCCTGGATGTGCAGCTCTATGCCTGGATCCGTAAGTTTTACCCGGATCGGAATCAGCTTTGGATTCGTAACAACGGGAGCACGATGGTCAGTTCTTTTGTGGATACGTTGATTTTTTGTACAATCGCTTTTGCGGGCCTGTACAGTCTGACCGAATGGTTGGAAATTTTGTTCACTACGTACATTGCCAAATTTGTATTAACTGCGGTGGGCACACCGTTTCTATATATCGCCCGCAATTTCAAACATCCGGAGGATGAGGCAGCTCTTCTAAAAAGCGCGAGCTAGAAGAAGGCAAAGTGCAAACTGTAAACTGCGCCCAAAACCATATATACTCGTTCAGACCCAAACAAAAGCCTTATTCCCTGTTGACCATAGGAATAAGGCTTTTGCTAATTATTTAGAGGATTCTCTTGAGAAGACGGCTATTCCAGAATCGTCAAATTCTTCGGATAGGAGGTGAGGACCTCCACTCCATCCGCTGTGACACGGATATCATCCTCAATACGGACACCACCCAGATTTGGTATGTACACTCCTGGCTCTACCGTGAACACGTTGCCCTCCTGCAGATGATCCTCATTCTGGTTGTGGATGGAAGGATACTCATGAACATCGATGCCAAGTCCATGTCCGAGACGGTGCATGAAATATGGACCGTATCCCGCATCCTCAATCACACGGCGGGCCGCCAGATCAATGGAAGCGAAGGACACTCCGGGTTTGATCGCCCGGATGGCCGCTTCGTTGGCCTCAAGCACGGTATTGTAGACCCGGACCAGTTCAGGAGATGGCTCCCCAAAGGAAAAGGTCCGGGTAATATCTGATGCGTAGCCATCCGCATACACCCCGATATCGAACATGACCATATCGCCGTGCTTCAGTGCTCTTGTGCCGGGCACCCCATGCGGAAGTGCGGTCTTCTCCCCGAACAAGACCATCGAATCGAAGGAAGGTCCGTCCGCGCCCAAGCGGCGAATCTGGTATTCAATCTCCGCCACCAGCTCATTCTCGGTGACGCCTTCGCGTACCTTGGATACTCCCTCTTGCAGCACCTTTTCAATAAGATCGACCGCATGTTTAATCTTTATGATCTCTTCAGGAGATTTGCGCACCCGCATATCCTGAAGCCAAGGGCCGATATCCCGGTAACGGGCAAAGGTCAGATGCTCCTGAAGCGCTTCAAATCTGGTGACGGACAAATGATTCTTCTCTAGGGCAATGGTTCCTGCGGAGCCCTTCAAAGCCTGGCTCAGCACAAGATACGGATTATCTGTATCTTCGTGGGTATACACATGCATGGTATCCGAAGCCGCACGTGCGGCTTCCTCATCAAGCGCGGGAACGATGAGAACAGGCTCCTGGCCTAACGTCATTGCAGCGGCGAGAAAGCGCTCATGCGGCTCGCTCAGAAAACCGGTCAGATAATAAATATGTTTAGGGTCCGTAATCAGAAGGGTCTGTACCCCGTTATCCTGCATGTGGCGTGCCAGTTGAGACCATTTAGAGTTCATAGCAGTACTTCCTTTCTAGTATGTGAGTCTTTATATCATATCACACAAAACAAAAAAGGCGCCCTCAGCGGGCACCGTATTCCCCAGTAGATTATGCTTTGCTGTGCCTTAGTTTGTAGATGAACGAAGCCACCGCAGCAGCTGGCCAGAATCCGCCCTGCATACTGAAATGGAGCTGTTCCTCCTCATAAGATAGGTTCTCATAGTAAGCATTCTGCTCGGCCCCGGTCTTATGCTTAAGCTTCCTAAGCTCTGTAATGTAACCATATTGAACACGCACCATGAGTATAAAGGCACCTAGAAGAACAACGGCAAGGCCAATCATAACAGCAGCTGGCATAATTATCAGCCTCCTTTTCCATAATTATACAGTATTAAAAACGTAAATCAAAGAGGTTCCGGATACAGATCAAATAAAGTTAGGTTATAGCTGTTTTTTACCGATTAATCAGAAAAAGGGATATTGCAAATTATTCTAATTTGAATATAATTAATGTAAATAAGTATTCAAATTTGAATAAGTTAAGAGGAGTACAGATCTTATGATTGAGAGTAGTAAGCGGAATACCAGGTTTATTGTAGCCGGCCTGCTTCTGGCTATTCTAATGTCGGCGATGGATAACACCATTGTGACTACGGCTATGGGCACCATCGTTTCCGAGCTTGGTGGAATGGAACAGTTTATTTGGGTGACCTCGGCTTATATGGTTACGGTTATGGCCGGAACACCGATATTCGGCAAGTTGTCCGATATGTACGGAAGGAAGCGATTTTTTATTTTCGGCCTGATTGTATTTCTGGTCGGCTCCATGCTGTGCGGAATGGCTGGCAGCATCGTGCAGTTGAGTATATTCCGGGCCATTCAGGGGATTGGCGGCGGTGCATTGATGCCGATTGCGTTTACGATTATATTTGATATCTTCCCGCCGGAATCGCGCGGCAAAACAACAGGGCTGTTCGGTGCCGTATTTGGCATGTCCAGTATATTTGGCCCGCTGCTCGGGGCATTTATCACGGAGAGCCTTGGATGGAACTGGGTATTCTATATCAACGTGCCGCTCGGAATCATTTCCTTGATTCTGATCGCTGCATACTATAAAGAATCGATGTCCCACTCCAAGCAGCGAATTGATTGGGGCGGGGCGGCAACTTTAGTTGGAGCTGTCGTGTGCCTGATGTTCGCCCTGGAGCTTGGCGGCAAGGAATATGCTTGGGATTCTCTACAGATTATTGGGTTATTCGCGGGGTTTGCGGTGCTGTTCGTGGTGTTTATTATGATAGAGCGGGTGGCCTCTGAGCCTATTATCTCGTTCAAAATGCTGAGCAACCGCCTGTTTGCGACGAGCAACCTCGTTGCCTTTTTCTACGGCTCGGTGTTTATTGTAGCTACTGTGTATATTCCGATCTTTGTTCAAGGTGTATTTGGAGGCTCAGCCACGAATTCGGGCCTGATCCTGATGCCGATGATGATCGGTTCGGTCGCCGGCTCACAGGTGGGTGGCCTGCTCACCACAAGAACCTCATTCAGGAACATTATGATGATCTCTGTGGTATGCTTCCTGGCAGGCACTGTTCTGCTTAGCACTTTATCGCCAGATACCTCCCGTTTGATCATGACCTTGTTTACGATTCTGACCGGATTCGGTGTAGGGTTCTCGTTCTCTGTCCTGAGTATGGCGGCGATCCACCACTTTGACATGCGTCAGCGCGGTTCTGCGACTTCGACGAACTCTTTTCTCCGTTCTCTTGGCATGACACTTGGGATTACGATCTTCGGAATTATCCAGCGCAACGCCTTCTCGGAGAAAATGACGTCAGCCTTCGGCGGATCTTCTGCCGGGGCAACCAACTTTGGGAATCCTCAGGAAGCGCTGACTCCAGAGAACCGGAAGCTGATTCCCGAACCGGTCCTGCATAAGATTACCGAAGCCATGTCCTCTTCCATCGCTCACACATTTATGTGGACGCTGATTCCCGTTGGCTGTGCCGTAATCTGCGTGCTGCTTATGCCTAAGGACAGAGTGTCTGTGAAGGCTAAGACGGCAAGACAAACCGAGTAGACTTGCGAGGGGAGTGACTGGATCATGTCGATCAAGCTGGCGGTTCTTGGACTGCTTCTTGAGCGGGATATGCATCCTTATGAGATGCGTTTGATTATGCGGGACCGTGCCTTCGACCAGAGCGCCAAGATTCAAATTGGTTCCCTGTACTATGCAGTGGATCAGATGGCCAAGCAGGAATATATCGAAGCGGTGGAAGTGATTAAGAGTGATAACCGGCCGGATAAGACCGTCTACCGGATTACAGATCAGGGCAGGGATTATTTCGAGAAACTGCTGCTCAGCAAGTTTCAGGAGATTGAGCCGGTCTATCATTCCTTGTATATTGCGCTCGCTTTTGCCGGAAAAGGCGATCAGAAGAAAATTGCCTCTATTCTGCAGAGCAGAGTGGAGGAGGCCGAGCATCAGGTGAATTATTTGTACCAGGTGTATGAGGAGCATATCGGCACCGTATCCCGCAGTGTCCTTCATCTGATGGCGGGGAGATACGAGCATGCTAAGACCGAGCTCGGATGGCTGAAAAGGGTGTACGAGGATGCGTGCGCCGAAAGGCTGAATGAACGGGGCAGCACCCCGATCCTGGAAGACGAATAGATAAGAAGGCAGGAGTAATTACACAGGTACCCATACACTGGACACTTGAAAGAGTGTTTAGTGTATGGGTACCTTTTTATGTACCGGAATTTATATTGGGAGTCACCCCCACATTCCTACAATCAGAATTCCACCGGCAATGACCACGGAGCCAATAATCCGCTGTGTTCCTTGTTTTTCTTTAAGCAAGAGCACCCCTAGCAATGTGGCAAAGACAGTCCCTGTCTCCCGCAGCGGGCCGATATGTGCCATGGGCGCTTGCTGCATGGCGAACAGGAAGAGCAGATAAGAGCCTGGGTTCAACACGGCACCGAGCAGCATCGTCCGCCAGTTAGCCTTCCATTCCGCACGAAGCTCGCCGGAGAGCAAGACCTGTGGCGTAAGGCCGGCTACAAAACCAATATTGGTTACCTCTAGGAGGGCCAAAGGGGAAATATGCTGCAAATTTAACTTGTCAACGAATACATAACAGGTGATGCAGGCGCCGATCCCGAGCGCCATAAAAAAAGGTTTAATCTCTTGCAGCCGGACCGATAAATCGTGCTTCCGGGTCCCCATTCCGGCATGTACCAAGAATCCGCACAGCATCAGGCCTATTCCGAACCATCCGGCTCCAGAGAGCGATTCCTTCAGGAGAATGACTCCAACCAATGGAACCAGTAAAGTGCTGGCGCCGCGCATGACCGGATAGACTTGCGAAAGGTCTCCAAGCTCGTAGGCTTGGGACAACAGCCAGGAGTACAGGGCTTGCAGTACCGCGGACAAAGCCATCAAGGCGTAAGCTTCGGCAGACAAGGATTGGAGCCCCAGCTCCTGAATCAAAGAAGGCAGGAGCAAAATTGTGGGCAGCATCATGATCGACCACAGAAAGACGCTTTTGTTCCTGCTTTGTTTGGTGAACAGATTCCAGACAGCATGGGCCATGCCGGAAGCGACAACGAGAAGTATGGGGAGTAGCATTTACGTTTTCATTCCATTCTTGATGGTATTGGTTATTGGTCTCTCTCTGGGGAATGAGCTGGCTGTTCCATTATGGGTGTGCCGTCCTCAAGACGAAGCCAGGTTTCGAAGCCCGGCTTGTCCTGAGTAAGCCTGATCAAGCGGGCGCCGCGGGGGAACCCCTCTTTGCCGTAGGTATTGAAGCCGCTTGCCCTTCCGTAACAAAGTGAGATGCCGTATAGGTTCCCCATATAGTCGTTGATATGGTCATGCCCGCAGAACGTTCCGATAACATCGCCCATTTCGAGCAGTGCCGCAAACATGCCGGAATTGACGGCTGGACTGCACACCTGCTCCTGTTTATGCCCATAGCAGATTTGGGTGTCCCAAACCTCTTTATATTCAGGAAGAGGGATATGGAAAAAGGCAAGCGCAGGCAGTTTGCTTCCTTTTCTCCCCGAGCCCAAGCGGTCCGATTCGGCGGTGAGCCAGTTGATTTGTTCCCGTTTTATCCAGTCATAGCCCTGGACGCTGGGGTTCGTGGAATAACTGCCGGAGTCGAGAAAATAAAGATTCGCCGCCGGACTGCCCTCCTGGTCAGCGATCTGAAGGGTGTAGTTGCTGCCAGGTAGATGTTTCGGACCGGACTTAGTCACCGTATGCCGATGCTTTAGGGCAACCTGCAATAGCTCTTCCCGGGTAATCCGCTGTTCCGTGTCATGATTGCCAAAGACGAAAGCCCAAGGGATTCCGCGGTCTTCTACCGCCCGGACGGCCTCGCGGAAGGCGTGTTCCGGAGACTCGCACTCCGGCCCTCCGCCGGAAACCTTCCCGATGTAAATGACATCGCCGGTAAACACAGCAAGATCCGGCTGCTCTATATCCAGTATTTGTTCCATTAGCGCACGGGTGCGCAGATCTTTCTCTTGCCCGTCCTTCCAGTGCAGGTCCGTAAACTGAACGATAGTAAAGGTTCCATCTTCCCGGAATGCCAACTGCTGGCTCATATTCGTTCCTCCTCATTTTGGCAACGTGGTTTCGCGTGGTTGTCTGTTGTTTTATGTTGTTTCATGTTGTTTTAAGTGATTGTATCTCTGCCCTTCAAATCCGTCAATAGATTTGGTCAATTTAAACGGGAAAGGTGAATATTATTAGGTTGACAAGAGAAAATCCAATCTATAAACTTGCCTTAATAACACAAAATCACATAAAAACACATGAAAACACAATCCTTATTGGGCTTGGAGGAGATTCAAAATGTCTTTATCCCATGAAGAACGCAGAGAGACCATCCTTGCCCAACTTGGCACGGAAGGAAAGGTTCAAGTGCATGCGCTGGCCATGTCGTTCAATGTATCCATGGAGACGATTCGCAGGGATCTGGACAGGCTCGAAAAGGAGGGGAAGCTGCGCAAAGTATACGGAGGCGCGGTACTGGCCCGTTCCGAACAAACCGAGCCCGCTTTCTTTAAGCGGTCGCGTATGCACTTCGGGGAAAAGCAGGTAATCGGCAAGCTCGCGGCGTCGCTGATTCATGACGGAGAGACGATTCTTCTGGATAATGGAACGACCACAATTGAAATCATTAAGCAGTTGAAGGATCGTTCCCATGTAACGGTCATTACGAATTCAGTTCCAATTCTTAACTTCGCGTTGAAGGAGTTCAGGGGTAAGGTTATCTTTGCAGGAGGAGAAATCAATGCAAAGTATCAGGCAGCCACAGGCCCGATGGTATATGAACTGCTGGATCAGTTCAAGGTGAACAAGGCCTTCATTTCGGCGGGAGGGATATCGCTGTCGGATGGGATCACCGATTTCGATCCGGACGAAGCCGGGGTTTCGAGGAAAATGATGAAACGCGCGGAAGAATCCATATTGGTTGCGGACCATTCCAAGTTTGGAGTTACGGCGTTTGCCAGAATATCAGCCATCGAGGACATTTCGATGATAATAACGGATGAAGCTTGTCCTCAGGAATGGCTGGAGGCGCTGCAGCGCCTGAACGTGGAAGTTATCGCTGGAGAGAACGGGAATAGACAGGCACAGCTTCGTTCAAATCCAAAGAAAAATCACAAGACGAGTAAAAGTCAATGAAAATAGGACTCCATTGATAAGAGGCCGGATCCAGCATAGGGTCCGGCTTTGGTTTGTAATTATGAAGGTTTTTGGATTATATGAAGAATGGAAGCAGGAATATTGAAGCAATGGGAAAAGGAATACGGCGCTGCAGGAAACGACGACGGGGAAAAAAGCCTGGATAGAAACCAAATTGTCTATAGGTTGATTCCTGTGCGGGCATGCCACGCATTTCCTGAATCATTTCGCCAGTTGGAACAGCAAGCGTGACATACTCATTATCAACATGGGTAATGAATCCATCGTAAGAGCGACCATCTGTTGTATTAATTCCAACATATTGATACATCAGTCTCCAGCATATTTCTTTATGATCAGTCTCCATGGTTAACCTCCCTGGGTAAATGTAATACAACACCAGTCTATGGACGATAACCCGAACTGCTCACGACACCTGCCTAATATCAAATTTATGGGCGGCAGAATACTTGGGTGGGTGGCTTATTCTAAGAGAAATCATAGATCGGCACCATTTAAGGACCATCATGTTTAAAAATGCCCGGATGACGGTATAAAGGGAATAATAACGGTAACGAGGTGAGAAACGTGGAGAATAACAATAGACCGGATCATGGCCCTTCCGGCATGGATCATGCCGAGCAGTACGAAACGGAGCGTGAAAGCCTGTTTGACCGGTTCGAGAGTGAACAGACGGTGGACTCCATTCCGATGGAAGATTTGACTGAAGAGCAGATGGAAGAGAAGGACATGGAAGCCAGCAAGCATACCTCATCAACCGAGAAGAAATACAAAGTAGACTTTGAGTGAAAAATAAAACCATTACTGCGCGCAGCTCCCAATCACCGTGTGGCCTGCATGACGGAGATCCACCCAAAGAGCGGCATTAGCGTATTTAATACGCCGATGCCGCTCTTTAGTGTGAAAGTACAAGTTTGATCTGATCCGTACCCTGCTCCTGATTATACGTCCCGCAGCTCCTTAACGAGTCCAGCCGGTGATTCGCCCTGAAGAACACGGACCAAATTCTCGGCGGCCCGCATCGCCATATCGGTGCGCGTCTTCTCAGTTGCAGAGCCGATATGGGGAAGCAGCACGACATTGGACATCTTCAGCAGCGGGTTCGAAGGATCTATCGGCTCCTTCTCGAATACGTCCAGTCCCGCTCCGTAGATGACCCCGTTCTGCAGTGCCTGGATCAAAGCTTCTTCATCCACGGTCTGTCCCCGGGAAGCATTGATGAAGATGGCCGTCCGCTTCATCTTGGCAAATTCCGCTTCACCGATCATATGGCGGGTCTCCTCCGTGAGTGGGGTCATCAGAACGATGAAGTCGGAGCTGCCCAGCAGCTCATCCATACTGGAGTACACCGCGCCATAATCCTGCTCGGCCTGCTCGCTCCGGTGGCGGTTATGGTAGAGAATATCCATTCCGAAGCCATGCTTCGCCCTGTGTGCAACAGCGCGTCCGATGCTTCCCATCCCGATAATACCAAGTGTTTTGTGATGAACATCCAGGCCGAACAAGCTCTCGTTGTCACCGCGTTTCCAGTTCCCTTCCCGGATGTACTTGTCCATCTCAGGCACGCGGCGTGCAACCGACAGCATCATGGAGAGAATCAGGTCGGCCACGGTGTCGTTCAGCACGTCGGGTGTGTTGGTCCCCTTGATCCCACGCCGCTTCATTTCCTCAATGTCAAAATTGTTGTAGCCCACGCTCATTGTGCTAACCACCTTCAGGTTGGGGGCGTGATCCAGCAGCTCAGCATTAATCCTGCCACCGGTGGTCAGCAGGCCGTCCACATCAGAAATATGCTCTATAATTTCCTCTAAGGAGGCCGGTTTGTCCCCGCTCCATTTGGTATAGGTGCAGTGCTGGGCCAGATATTGCTCTACTTCGGGAGGAATGGGTCTCGCAATGAAAATTTTAGGTTTGGTTGTTGTCGTCATTTCAGGGCTCCTTTCTATGAAACATAACAAAAATGAACACAAGTCTCCCTTCATATTACCCCAAATTTCATCGTTACCGTTAATTTCGCCACTTCCCTAGCAGAAGCTGTTCTCCCGCGTAGAACTATGCGGTCAGATGAAGAAACCGTAGGAGGAAGAGTGAACGAATGCCCTGGGCCTAAGGTACCGTTCCATCTACAAGAAGGCAAAAAAAGGTTGCCCTAATCTGGAATGATCTGGTATGATATTGTCCTTCTTTCATTTTCGCCTTGTCTGAAGTGGACGGGTCCGCCGTCTAATAAGCTTATCGGAGGTGCTGCATGCTTTATTTCACTTTGGCTTCCAAAGCCTACGCCCGCAATTTGCAATACCGCGGAGCCCACATGGTGCACAATATCGCCAGTGCGATGTTCGGCTTCATGTATGCGTGTATCTGGATCGGACTAGGTTCGGATTACTCGCTTGGAGAGTACGGAACGCAGGGGATGGTGAACTATATCTCCTTTACTCAAGCCGCGCTCTGGATCTCCAGCTTCATTACCAATGGCCTCGGCATTCCCCAAGCCGTCAGAACGGGCCATATTTCCTTGGATTTAATGCGTCCGGTCCATCTGTTCAGCCACATGATGGCCAAAGAATGGGGTCAGATCGCTTACCAATTCGTCTACAAATCGATCCCGATCTACCTTGTGTATTACGTGGTATTCTCCCTGAAGCTCCCCGGAAAGGTGTCGGAGCTCCTGTTTGTTGCTCTTGCCCTGGCTGGTGCTGCCTATCTATCGATTTGCATGAATTATCTCATCGGCGCATCCGCACTGTGGACTACTGAATCATCCTGGTTATATTGGGGCAACCACGCGATGATTAATCTCCTTGCAGGCTTCTTTATTCCCATCGAATGGCTGCCGGGCTGGCTGCAGACCATTGCCTGGTGGTCTCCGTATCCCTACCTCCTGTATGTACCGACAAAATTATATTTAGGCTCTGGTGAAGCCTCCTATTTGTGGGGAACGCTGTTTTGGTGCGCGCTGCTCACACTAACCTGTCTGCTGGCGACTGGATTTTTAAGGCGGAAAGTGGAGGTGCAGGGAGGATGACCGTGAAATCCTGGCTGTCTTTATATGGGTTATTGATTCGAACAAGCATCAAGAGCCGCATGCAGTACAAATTCAATTTTGTGCTCGCTTCCTTCCTGGCCGCATTGATTCAAATCTCGGAATTTCTGATGGTCGCGATTGTGCTCCATAAATTCGGTGCCATTCAGGGCTGGTCAATGCACGAGATCGGTTATCTGTTTGCGGTAATCACACTATCCAAGACGTTGTACCGGACATTTGCCGATGAAGTGCACCATCTGGAGAATTATTTGGTGAACGGCGAACTTGACCAGCTGCTTACGCGCCCGCTGCCGGTTCTGCTGGCACTGATGCCGCAGAAATTCAGGATCATGCTGGGTGAAGTGCTTCAGGGCGGGTTTCTGCTGTGGTGGTCGCTCCATGGCATGATGGTGAGCGGCCAAGTCGGCTGGAGCGCTGTGCCGCAATCACTGTATATCATCGTGACGGGTGCCGTCATTTTGTTCTCGATCGGCCTTGCCACTGCAACCTTCGGCTTCTGGACAACCAGAACTAGTGAGCTGCAGAACCTGACGGAGGATGCCGCAAGGACCGCTGCCCAATACCCGTTAACGTTGTATCCAAAGTGGATGTCTTCGATTTTGCTGATTGTTATTCCTGTTGGTCTGGTCAACTATGTCCCGTCTCTGTACATACTTCGGGGGGAGCTCGGAGTCTGGGTGCTACCGGCGTTGGCCGCCGCTGCGCTTGGATGTCTTGCAATCAGCCTGAAATTTTGGCAGTTCGGCTTGACCAAGTATCAAAGTACGGGCAGTTAAGGAAGGAGCGAACATCTTGATCGAAGTTCATGATATACGCAAGTCGTTTAAAACTGCTGTTGTAAAGGAAGGGCGCTTCTCTGGACTCAGGACCCTGTTCTCAAGGGAATACCGGATTAAGGAGGCGGTTCGGGGGATTAGCTTTCAGGTGGAGCAGGGTGAATTCGTTGGTTATATTGGCCCGAATGGGGCTGGCAAATCGACGACTATCAAAATGCTGACCGGCATTCTGCATCCAACCTCAGGCCGGGTGACCATCGCGGGTATGAATCCGCATCAGGAGCGGCGTTCTGTTGTGAAGAGGCTGGGAGTTGTGTTCGGTCAGCGCAGTCAGCTGTGGTGGGACCTGCCAGTTAAGGATTCCTTTGATATTCTGGCCGAAATGTACGGCGTTGGCCAGGCGGACAAAGCGGGGAGACTCCGTCAATTTACAGAACTGCTGGATTTACAGACGTTCTGGGACACGCCTGTGCGCAAGCTGTCGCTTGGTCAGCGCATGCGCGCCGACCTTGCGGCCGCCATGCTGCACGATCCAGACGTGCTGTTCCTTGATGAGCCGACGATCGGCCTGGATGTCAATGCGAAGCGCAACATCCGCCAGTTTCTGAAGTTGATCAATGAGGAGTTCGGCAAAACGATTCTGCTGACCACCCATGACATGGACGATATAGAGCAGCTGTGCAGCCGGGTGATGGTCATTAACAACGGGGAGCTGTCTTATGACGGGACGGTTCGCTCGCTGCGCGACACCATTGGATTGCCGACCTTGATTACGGTCACCTTCCGGGGACCGTTTCAAATTCCCGAGTCGTATGTGGCGGATTCATGCGGTGCGGAGTCCGCCCAAATTCGGGTGACCCGTGTTATTGATCAAACCGTCTCGATTGAGGTGAATCGGCGGGAGATAAATACACTGGACATTGTTAAGGAGTTGGGCAAGTGGGGAGAGCTGGACGATATAGAGATGCAGGATCCAGACTTCGAGGATGTCATTCATAAGGTTTATTGATGCGACAGCACCCTTATACCTGATGCGGGAGTTTCATCATCTGTTATGAACAAAGGACGGAATCGTTAACTTATCAGGATCATTCAATGATTATGTGCAGCCTTCACGTCTAAAAATATTAATGCTGCTCCTGAAGAAGGAGCAGCATATAAGTTGAACAGCACAACATGTGCCGGTTGTCTTGTCTAACGGTTGTCAATCTTTTCTGGATACATGTCATGGTTCAGCATCCGGTGCTCAGCCATCTGTTCATAGTTGGTGCCTGGCCGGCCGTAGTTGCAGTATGGATCAATGGAGATTCCTCCGCGCGGGGTGAATTTTCCCCATACCTCAATGTATTTGGGGTCCATCAGCTTGATCAGATCATTCATAATGATGTTTATGCAGTCTTCATGGAAATCACCATGATTGCGGAAGCTGAACAAATACAGCTTCAGCGACTTGCTCTCTACCATCTTGATGTCCGGGATATAGCTGATGTGGAGCGTGGCGAAGTCCGGTTGGCCCGTAATCGGGCACAGGCTGGTGAACTCGGGGAAGTTGAATTTCACGAAATAATCCCGGTAAGCATGTTTGTTCTCGAAGCTTTCCAGCACCTCCGGCGCATATTGAAACACGTACTTGGTCCCCTGGTTGCCGAGCAACGTCAAATCTTCCATTTCATTAGGTTGTCTTCCAGCCATAATTGATTCCTCCGGTATATTTATTCTGGTTAATGTCATAGAAAGCAAGCGGCTTGAAATGTCATTTCGCCCTATTGCCTGATGTTTTGTGGGCTGAATTATCTTTGATTGAATTTGTAAGCAGGAACCTTGTTACAAGCGATTGTCAGCACATTCTTCGGATGCATTTTTCTTTTAAAAGCTTTCAGCTTCTTCCGAATCATTTTACTTACTTGTGTCCCCCCTCTATCAACCAATCTATTATTGACCACTCTATGTTGACTGTCTGTCCGCGTGAAAGCTAGACCCCGCGCTTGTTGCCCCATACTAATGCGTGCAGCTGAGGGAGCACCCGGACATTGTTTAACTCCGAAGATTGAACAACGTCTTCAATCAACTGTTCATACCGGGCAAGCAAATCGGAGGCATGGGCTGTGATATCCATCCGCTGAACATCAGGATTCCCAACCTGCAGATACATCACCGTATCGGGATAGCGGGCATGAACGCGCGTGGCATAATCCAGATCTGCCTGATCAAAAATAACTACCTTCAGGCTGTAAGAGTAACCCTCAGGTCTTGATTTTAGCCGGGCGACGATCAAATCCAGCTGGTCCCAATCGGTTGTCATTCCCGAGCTTGGCGGCTTGGGAGAGAGGGTGACCTCTTCAATCTCCGCCAGCCAGTCCTGCCATCTTGAGCCTTGCGTTTCTACGGCCAGTCGGATGCCGCTCCTATTCAGCAGGGTAACGAGCCCTCCGAGCTGGGGCAGCAGCGCGGGATTGCCTCCTGACAGAGTCACATGGGAGAACCGGTCTCCTCCAATGCGCTGCAGCTCCGCCCAAATTTGCTCAGGGCTCATCCGTTTGATCTGGTCTTTGGCACTGCCATCCCAAGTGAAGGCCGAGTCGCACCAGGCGCACCGGTAGTCGCACCCTGCCGTGCGCACGAACATGGTCTTTTGGCCAATCACCATACCCTCACCTTGAACGGTTGGACCAAAAATTTCCAACACGGGAATATCAGGTGTATTCCTATTAGCTGAACTATTCACCTGTCATCCACTCCCGTCTGGCTTCGGCATAACTTGTGGGGGTCTCATACAGGCGGATAAATTCCGTACGCCCCTCATGAATTAGCGGTTTGACCTCTTCAGAGGCCAGCGCTTCCTCCATTTGTTCGAACAGCCATACGACCATGTTCTCAGCCGTCGTGTTCATTGGGGGCAGAGTCTCGTTCAAATATCTGTGATCTAGGTAGGTCTCGATCCGGGATTTCCATATATCTTTGATCAGTCCGAAATCAGCGGTAAGGCCGATGTCATTCGGGCGCGCGCTGATTCCGATGACTGCTTTATAGGTATGGCCGTGCAGGTTCTTGCACTTGCCCTCATATGCATGCAGATGATGCGCAGCGTCAAAAGTAAATTCCTTGCTCACCAGAACCCGGCGGTTATGGTATTTCAATTGCTTCGGCTGGATGTCATCCCCCAGCTTTTGCAGCTTGTCCACAATGCGGAATTCCCCAGGTGTGCGGCTCATATGCAGTCGCCCCCTTGGCGGGACATAAGGAATTTGTCCAGGCCCGCTTGTCTTAGCTTGCAGGCGGGACATTCCCCGCAGCCGTGGCCGATAATCCCGTTATAGCAAGTGAGCGTCTTCTCCCGCACGAAATCAAAGGCTGACAGCTCATCAGCCAAGGCCCAGGTTTCGGCTTTGTCCAGCCACATCAGCGGGGTATGAATGACAAAGTTGTAGTCCATCGCCAGGTTCAAGGTGACGTTCAGCGACTTGACAAAAGTGTCCCGGCAGTCGGGATATCCGCTGAAATCGGTCTCGCAGACCCCGGTAACCAGGTGCCTTGCTCCGGATGTCTTGGCTTTGACCGCAGCAAAGCTCAGGAACAGGTGATTGCGGCCCTCCACAAACGTGCTGGGCAGGCTGCCTTCCTGCTCTGTAATCTCGATATCATCGCGGGTCAGCGCGTTCGGGGCCAGCTGGTTTAAGAGACTCATGTCCAGTACGGTGTTCTTCACACCGAGCTCATCTGCGATGGCCCGGGCACATTCAATCTCCAGCTTGTGACGCTGTCCGTAGTCAAAGGTTACGGTCTCCACTTCACCGAACTGCTTCAGGGCCCAGAAGAGGCACGTTGTGCTGTCCTGACCGCCGCTGAATACAACAACTGCTTTTTCATTTTTGAGCATAAAAAAACCTCTCTATCTTCAGAAATTTGCGGCAAATGACCTTGTCATCTACCCATACGAAGAGAGAGAGTTCTTGAACTGGCATCGCAAAAAAACAAGCCCATCTTCAAATCGATAAGAAAGGGCTACCTTAGTTTTTTATAGAGGGAGTTCGCGAACCTCTCCCATGCGGGACTTGCCGCATGGACTGTCTTCAGTTGGCGCAGTGCGCTGCCCTATTATAACACATTTCCGTGAATTTGAAGGTAGAAAGAAATGGGTGCCGTTTGCTTTTTGAGGAATGGAGTTCTAGGATAAGGCTATAAGTATAGGACTATGAATATAAGGCAGATCTTGAGTGGGAGGAGTGGTTGAATGAAGCTTGTTAATTTTTACAGAGAACAACAATTATGTCTTGGTGTTATGACAGAAAGGGGCATGCTGGATGTGTCCTCCCGCTTTGACATGGACAGGCTATTGACCGCGGGGGAACAAGAGGTTCAGGCTATCAAAGCTTATGCAGAAGGCCTGATTCACTCGGGAGATGTCCAGTTCCTTCATGAAGAACAAATCAGATACGCGCCATGTGTGCCTAATTCCCGCAAAATAATTTGCATCGGGCTCAATTACCGGAGGCATGCCGAGGAATCGGGCATGAATCCGCCTGAAGAGCCTCTGCTGTTCAGCAAATTTTCCAATGCGCTAGCCGCTCATAAGGAAGATATTGAACTGCCGGCAGAATCCCGGCAGGTGGATTATGAGGCAGAGCTCGGGATTGTGATCGGACGCAAGGTGCGAAATATATCCAAAGAGGATGCATTATCCGCTGTGTTCGGCTACTGCTGCACGAATGACCTGTCCGCCCGAGATTTGCAATTCCGAAGCTCCCAATGGCTGCTGGGAAAATCCTGTGACGGGTTCGCGCCGTGCGGCCCTTATTTGGTAACCGCTGAAGAAGTACCGAGTCCCAACAAGCTGGAGATCCGCACGCTCGTCAATGGGGAAGTAAGACAGAGCTCGAACACCTCGGATATGATTTTCCACTGTGATGAGATAATAAGCTATATTTCCAGGCATATGACGCTGGAGCCCGGGGATTTAATCCTCACCGGAACGCCGGAAGGTGTGGTCATGGGCCTACCGGAATCGGAGCGTGTCTGGCTGCGGGACGGAGATACCGTTACCGTGGAAATCGAGGGGCTTGGGAGCTTGACGAACCGGTTGGTGAAGCCGTAAGATGATAGATTTCGGCCTGGTGAAGCAAGGGATGTACTTTAAAAATGGTGATACAACATTTAAGGGACTACAGAGAGTAGCGGAGACCACATTAAGACCTTCCCAACAATATGAGTCGCGGCGTGCAGTGGGGGACGATGAAGAAAGTGAAAATCGAGAGTCGCTCGGCGCTCCTGCATTGGGTCTTGAAATATTTAGGAGAGTGACACGTTGAAAAATGAGGTCGGATAATTCCGATCTCATTTGTGGACAACTATAATGATGCACATTCAAACGTTGAGAAAGCATATAATTATATCTCAAGTAACTCAAGTATGTAACTTAAAAGGAATGTGTGAATGCTTAGTCGATTATTTATAAAATATTGAGGATAAATATGGATATTTCATTGGTTATGATATACAGCCTGGTCCTTATTCTTTTGGTATTTAGAACTTTTAAATACAAACTCAAGAAATATAACAAAGAAAATGCAGGGATCTCTATTATTGCAGTTATGATGATATTGACGAATTTATCAAATGGAAACTCTGATTATACTATTATTAAGTACTTTTTATTAGCATTTTATGTTGTTGCCTCTATAACATTTGTCTATGGTAGATTAACCCAAAACCGTAAAGAGTGAAGTATTTTTGAAAAGACACCTTTAAAAGGGTGTCTTTTCATTTTATAAAACCAACTCAACATAAATAGGGGGGGCGAAGATGGAAATAAGAGTTCTCCCCCCCTGATGATATGTTGTGGGCAGCCGCCGTTTTCTTATTGCCTGTGGTGTTCCGTCAATCTGGACACGGCGTCTTCCACGCTTAGCACCTCTGCTTCAGGCTTGCAGCGCTCTTTCCATTCGATCAGGCCATCCTTGGCCATCTTGCCGATCACGATGCGCACGGGAATGCCGATGAGGTCGGAGTCCTTGAATTTTATACCGGCACGCTCATCCCGGTCATCAAGAAGCACCTCGATTCCAAGGCTTGTTAGCTGCTCGTAAAGCTCGGTCACCAGGGAAAATTGGGCCTCATCCTTGAGCGAGAGTGGAACAAGATGCACCTGATAAGGGGCGAGTGAGGACGGCCATATTAGTCCGTTCCCGTCATGATGCTGTTCGGCCACAGCGGACAGGAGGCGGGAGATACCGATGCCGTAACAGCCCATGACCATTCGGTTCTCCTGTCCTGAAGCATCGGAGAATACAGCCCCGAGCGCATCGCTGTATTTGGTTCCGAGCTTGAAGACATGACCGATCTCAATTCCCTTGACCAGAGACATCGGCTGGCCGCAATGCGGACAAGGATCCCCCTCATTGACATTCCGCAGATCAGGGGCATCCTGTAAAGGGAAGTCGACCCCCGGCCGGACTCCGCTAAGATGATAATCTGCTTGATTGGCACCGGTCATGGCCGTATCCATACGGGCCACGTCGCTGTCAATCAGCAGGGGAATATGAAGCCCAACCGGTCCGGCAAAACCAACGGGTGCCCCGGTAATTTCGAGTACTGTCTTGGTATCTGCGAGCTCGACGGTCTCCGCCTTCATGTAATTCTTCACTTTAATCTCATTGACCTCATGATCCCCGCGGACAAGCACCGCAGTTGGTTTGCCGTCAATCAGATAGATTAAGGTTTTGATGATCTGGTTCGCCGGAAGTCCGGTAAATGAGGTTAGCTCTTCGATCGTATGCACATCCGGCGTGGATATAAGTTCTGGAGCAGGCTGATTTTCCCTTACCTCCAACGCGGCTTCAAGGCGAAGCTCCACTTCCTTGTGTCCTGCTTTCTCCAGATTGGCCGCATAGTCGCCGACAGGGCATACCGCTATGGTGTCCTCCCCGATATCGGCCAGAGCCATAAATTCATGAGTTTCTCCTTCTCCGCCAATCGCCCCGGCGTCGGCGTGAACCGATCTGAAATCGAGGCCGCACCTGGTGAAGATCCGGGTATAAGCTGCATGCATAGCCCAGTAGCTCGCATCCAGGCCATCCCAATCGGTATCGAAGGAGTAGGCATCCTTCATGAGAAATTCCCTTCCCCTAAGAAGCCCGAACCGCGGGCGTCGCTCATCTCTGAATTTAGTCTGGATTTGGTACAGAGTTAGAGGCAGCTGTCTGTAGGAGCTAGTCTCGTCTCTGACCAGTGCGGTAATGACCTCCTCGTGGGTAGGGCCAAGGGCGAATTCCCGTCCATGGCGGTCTTCCAGCCGGATAAGCTCAGGCCCGTAAACCTCATACCGGCCGGACTTCTTCCACAGCTCGGCAGGCTGCATCGCTGGCATCAGCAGCTCCTGGGCTCCCGCAAGGTTCATCTCTTCACGGACAATAGCGGATGCTTTCTGAAGGACACGCCAGCCCAGTGGAAGGTACGTGTACACTCCTGAGGCTAGTTGGCGGATGAAGCCTGCCCGAAGCAGCAGGCGGTGGCTTTGAGCTTCCGCATCGGCTGGAGCCTCTCTCAAGGTAGGCATCAGCAGTCGGCTTTGTTTCATTGTTTCTTCTCCTTTCTTGATTCGATGTCAAAAGACAACAAAAAGAGCCCACTCGTCAAGGGACGAATGCGCTCGTGGTACCACCCTAATTAAATCAGCCGGATGATAATTCCTCCGGTCTAATCCTTAAACAGGTAACGGTGTTCACCGGCAGCGGATTATGGCGCTGCAGCTTCCAAGGCAGGGAGCAACGGTCCGTGACGGGAAGTCTTTCAGCCTGTGGGCTTCCTCTCTGAAGCGGCCGGTATCCGAAGCTCATGATCTTGGTCAACGCTGTTGTCATATTTTATCCAAATTACACCAAATTGAGTGTAGGGTCAATAGGGGTGTACACGAAAAGGCGATTTACTAGTCTCTTAGGCTATATAAAATGAACTTTAGAATTAACCTAAATGTTAACCTTCATAAGCTCATTTTATATAGATGGAGCCGCGCTTCATATTTTTACCATAGTAGATTTCGTCCATTTCTACTTTCAACCTCTCCGTTATGGAAGCCTGTTCTTCAGGGCTCAGTTTCTCCTTGGTATATCCGAATAAATAATTGTCCAGATCAAATGCCTTGAGCTTGCACTTGGTATGGAAAATATTTTCCTGATATACATTAACGTCAATCATGTCATACAGTTTCTTGTCCTTCTCAGGGATGTAGTTCTGAATGGAGCTGATGTCATGGTCGATGAACAGCTTCCGGCCGTTGATATCGCGGGTGAAGCCGCGTACCCGGTAGTCCATGGTCATCATATCCGGCTCAAAAGAGTGGATCAGATAATTCAGCGCTTTAAGCGGAGAGATCTCCCCGCACGTGGATACATCGATATCCGCGCGGAAGGTGGAAATCCCCTCGTCCGGGTGGGATTCCGGATAGGTATGGACTGTTATGTGGCTTTTGTCCAAATGCATCACCACCGAGTCAGGAAGCGGCCCCGGCGTCTCATCAAACGTCTCGGTATCCATCTCGGCCACTGGGCCTTCCGACACCAGCATCGTCACACTGGCCCCTTGTGGAATGTAATCCTGCTTGGCAATATTGAGAATATTCGCCCCAATAATTTCAGATACGGATTTTAAAATAGCTGTAAGGCGGTCGGCGTTATACTGCTCATCGACATACTCGATGTATGCATCCCGTTCCTCGGTTGTTTTGGTATAACAGATATCATACATATTAAAGCTGAGCGATTTCGTCAAATTGTTAAAACCATGCAGCTGAACCGCCTGCTCGGGAGTTAGTTTCATTCGTCATTTCTCCTTAAGTCTGCAATAATAACTAAATTATTACCTGATCTGAATTGTCCTAGTCTTATAAATGTTTACCCGATTATTCACATCGTTAACAAGGTAACAAGAACTCAAGAGCGCCACCAGGCCGCAGCATAAAAAAGACCCGCAGGCGTCAGCCATGCGGGCAAGGAGTTAAATGGAAATGTCCAATTGTCTCCCCAGGTTTGGATCCATGCTTTTCTGAATCATTTGCACCATGTTCTGAGCCTGAGTTTCAGCCTGGTTCTTGGCCATGTTCAGCACTTTAATGCCGACGGCCTGTGACAAGGCTGACTGGCTCATGGCTGTAGCTGCTGCCGCGATATCCATACTCGCACCTCCCCTGATCATACTATCGGCAGATCGGGTTTTATTTGGAAGGGGCTGTCTTGAACGGTTTCATAAATACCTTGGGGATGTCCGTTTCAAAGCGAATAATCTCCCCCGTTACCGGGTGTTCAAAAGCCAGTATCCGCGCATGCAGACCCAGTCTGCCGATTTCTTTGGATTTGGAGCCGTATTTCTTGTCTCCCGCAACCGGGTGACCGATATCTTCCATGTGTACGCGAATCTGGTTCTTTCTTCCGGTCTCAAGATGTACTTCAAGCAGGGAGAACCACATGTTCGACTGCAGCTTCTTATAATGCGTAACCGCATGCTGACCGTCGTTCGGATAGGGGCTGGAGTACATCTTTAGCGTGCTGCTCTCCTTAAGCCATGAGCTGATCGTCCCCTCCTGTTTCTTCACCTCGCCATCGACAAGCGCGACATAGGACCGTTCCTTCACAATATCCTGCCATCCGTTCTGCAGTGTTTGCTGAACCTTCTCGCTTTTGGCAAACAGCATGACTCCCGAGGTATCCCGGTCCAAGCGGTGTACGATGAAGATCCGGTTGCCCGGGTCGCTCTGGCGGACATGGCTCATGAGCTGGCGGTAAGCCGTAATTTCATTCTCTTGTCCGGCCGACACCGATAGCAGTCCGTGTTCCTTCTGGATTACAATAATATGCTCGTCTTCATAAAGTATCGTCATCCCAACAAGCGGGGCAGAGGAGGTTACCTTATCCGGGTGAATCGAGACAATATAACCGGGTTCAAGCCGGTAGTTGTAGGCGGTGACCGGCTCACTGTTCACGGTAACCTGGCCGCGTGCCAGAATGGACTTAACCGAGTTTCTGCTTAAATGACGCAGCGTCTCGATCAAGAAGGGCAGCAGCTCCGTCTGCTCCTTTACCGTATGAATCCGTGGTTTGGGGGGACTGCTTATTTTGGTGGTTCGGCCATTGCTGTAGCTTTTTTTCTTCACGTTCGTGCCTCCTGATAATCCGTACCGGCAAGCGTGGAACCGTATGAAAGTTCCTGCATTTGACGGAGATCCTTGTTCTAAGACCGATGATAACCTTTATATCACGCCAAGGTCAATGATCCGGCGGTTGCCGTATTAGACAAACCCCGGTAAACTAACAGGGCAGGGTTGTTGACGGAAGGTTTTGCTCGAGTAGAGTAAGGAGATTATGAATATGAATACAGATATTTTCACAATAGAAGAAGCCCGGGAAGTACTGCAGAAATACTACGGGTATCCGGATTTCCGTGAAGGACAGAAAAAAATTGTAGAGAGCCTGCTGCAGGGAAATGATACGCTGGGTATTATGCCCACCGGGGGCGGTAAATCGATTTGTTATCAGATTCCCGCGCTGCTGCTGCCGGGACTGACTCTGGTCGTATCCCCGCTGATTTCGCTGATGAAGGACCAGGTGGATGCTTTGACCAGTATGGGGATATCGGCTGCATATATCAACAGTACGCTTAGCGGCAGAGAAGTGAATGACCGGATCAGAGCCGCCAGAAGGGGAGAATTAAAGCTTCTCTACGTGGCACCCGAACGGCTTGAACTGGATTGGTTCCAGACGGAAATGGCGGAGCTGCCGATTTCGTGTGTGGCCGTGGATGAGGCGCACTGTGTATCCCAGTGGGGACATGATTTCCGGACGAGCTATCTGGCTGTAGCACCTTTTGTATCGGCTCTTCCAAGCCGCCCGATTCTGGCTGCTTTTACAGCAACCGCCACTCCTGAGGTTATGGATGATATGATGCGGCTGCTCAGACTGCGGGAGCCGGAGGTATTCGTCACCGGGCTTGGGCGCGATAATCTGGCGATGTCTGTCCTGCGCGGCGAGAACAAGCGAGAGTATGTTATGAACTATGCCGAAGCCCATGCTTCACAATCCGGCATTATTTATGCCGCGACCCGCAAGGATGTGGATGACCTGTATGAACGTCTTCGCCGTGCAGGCATTGCCGCTGGCCGATATCATGCAGGTTTGTCTGACGAAGAACGCGCCGAGAACCAGGAAGCATTTCTGTATGACGACATCCGGGTGATGGTGGCCACGAATGCTTTTGGCATGGGGATTGACAAGTCCAACGTCAGGTATGTAATTCACTATAATATGCCTAAAAATATGGAGGCTTATGTCCAGGAGGCTGGCCGTGCAGGACGGGACGGTGAGCCGAGCGAGTGCATTCTCCTGTTCAGCGCTCAGGACATTATGACCCAGAAGTTCCTGATTGAGCAGAATCCTCAGGAGGGGGACCGCAAACGCAACGATTATCGGAAGCTGCAGCAGATGGTGGAGTATTGTTATTCCAACCGCTGCTTAAGATTTGCGATGCTGGAATATTTCGGTGAGAAGCATGATCAGAAGCCATGTGGAATTTGCAGTTCCTGCCGGGATGAACGTGAACTCACGGATATGACCGTGGACGCCCAGGTTGTGTTTTCCTGTATCTTCCGGATGCGGGAGAGGTTCGGTGTCTCCATGGTGGCCTCGGTGCTCAAAGGTTCGCAGAATAAAAAGGTGCTTCAATACGGGTTCGACAGCCTTCCAACCTATGGCATGATGCGCACCCGGACCGAAAAGGAGATCTCCGAGCTGATCAACACGTTTGTGGCCGATGGCTACTTGTCCCTTTCTGAAGGACAATACCCTGTCGTCCGCCTTGAGCCAGTTGCGGCGGATGTGCTTAAGGGCAAACATCAAGTGATGATGCGGGCTCCGCTGCCTTCGGCTTCAGCTGCTTCCGGGGCTGGCCGGCGGAGAGGCCAGTCCTATGATACGGGGCCATCTGCCGTCAACGAGACCGTGTTCGAGCAGCTGCGATTGATTCGCCGTGATCTGGCCCAGCAGGAGAAAGTGCCGTCTTATATCATATTTAATGACGCGACCCTTCGTGAGATGAGCGTCGTCTGCCCGCAGACGGAGTCGGCTATGCTGCGGATCAAGGGTGTCGGTGAACTGAAATATAAGAAATACGGACGGCCCTTTCTGGAATTCTTCCAGAATCAGGGCAGCGTGCCGGAGATGGATGATGTGGAGTTCTAGTTTCAGCGTTGGGCTATAGCGCCCAAACGACAGGCTGCCACATCAGCGGAGGAAGCGGAGCGATGACGTAGCCTTAGCGGCCGTGCGGTACACTGAGCGGCCGCTGCCGTACCATGCACGTACATCAGCGGAGGAGGCGGAATCGTCCTGGAGAAGCGAAGTGTTCGCCTTTGCTCCCGGATTCCTACCCTGAAGGATACAATCCTGGAATCCGGGAGGAACAGCGATCGTAAGGATGATCCGCAGCCGCAGCGGTGGACTGTGGGATATAGGCTGTTCGCAACCGCAGCTTTGGGCTTAGCGCCCAAGCGACCGACTGCAACACCAGCGGAGGAAGCGGAGCGATGACGTAGCCTTAGCGGCCGTGTGGTACTGGGCGGCCGCTGCCGTACCAGCTACGCACCACAGCAGCGGAGGAGGCGGAATCGTCCTGAAGAAGCGAAGCGTTCGCCTTTGCTCCCGGATTCCCACACTGGTGATACAATCCAGGAATCCGGGAGGAACAGCGATCGGAAGGATGATCCGCAGCCGCAGCGGTAGACTATAGCCACAGATGGTCGGCAGCCGCAACGGCGGGCCATAGGCCACAGGTGACCGGTAGCCACAGTCTGGCTATAGACATAAGAAGACTGGCAACGGTAGCCCGGTAACGTAGTCCGTTCGCTGCCGTACCAGCTACGCACCACAGCAGCGGAGGAAGCGGAATCGTCTTGAAGAAGCGAAGCGTTCGCCTTTGCTCCCGGATTCCCACAATGGTGATACAATCCAGGAATCAGGGAGGAACAGCGATCGGAAGGATGATCCGCAGCCGCAGCGGTGGATTATAGCCCACAGATGGTCGGCAGCCGCAGCGGTCGTGCGAGGTCCCTCTTTTTTCAAATCCAAAAGAAGGTCGTGAATCATGAAAGTAATTCTATCCACGCTGAATGCCAAGTACATTCATACTTCACTGGCCATCCGCCTGCTGAAGGCATACAGCGGCCATGAATTCGATATCGGACTTGCCGAATACACCATCAAGGACCCGGCGATGAACATTGTGTCGGACTTGTTCAATAAGAAACCGGATGTCGTCGGCTTCTCCTGTTATATCTGGAACATTGAAGAGACGCTGAAGGTGGTCGAGATGTTAAAGAAGGTCATGCCTCAGACGACCATTGTTCTAGGCGGGCCTGAAGTGTCCTATGACACAGAGTACTGGATGAAGCGCTCGCCTCATGTGGACTTCATCGTGATGGGGGAGGGGGAAGAGGTGTTCCACCGCCTTCTGCAGGAGCTAAGCGGGGAACGCAAGTTTCATTTTGTCTACGGCATCGCTTACCGCAAGGAGCATGAAGTAGTGATTATGCCCGGACATCCGAAGAGTGATCTGAATACCCTGCCTTCCCCTCACCGTTTCCCAGAGGATATCCCAAACTTGAGTAAAAGAATTGTCTACTTCGAGACGAGCCGGGGCTGTCCATTCAACTGTCAGTTCTGCTTGTCCAGCATCGAGGTCGGTGTCCGCTATTACGACATTGAGCGGGTGAAATCAGATATCCTGTATTTAATAGCCAACGGGGCTAAGATCATCAAATTCCTGGATCGCACCTTTAACATTAACCGGGCCTACGCCATGGAAATGTTCCAATTTCTAATTGAGAACCATCAAGGATGTGTGTTCCAATTCGAGATCACGGCTGATATTATGCGGCCTGAGGTGCTGGAATATTTGGCGGAGAATGCGCCTCCGGGAATTTTCAGATTTGAGATCGGAGTGCAGTCGACCAACGACGATACCAACGAACTGGTCAAGCGGCGGCAGAATTTCACCAAGCTGACGCGTACGGTAACAACTATCAAGAACAGCGGCAAGATCGATCAGCATCTGGACCTGATCGCAGGACTGCCAGAGGAGAATTATGATTCTTTCCGCAAAACGTTCAACGATGTGTTTGCTCTGGGGCCGGAAGAGCTTCAACTCGGATTCCTCAAGATGCTCCGGGGAACCGGGCTCAGAAATGATGCCAGCAAGTATAACTATACTTACATGGACCATGCCCCTTATGAAATCCTGGGCAATGATGTGCTGCCGTTCTCGGATATTGTAAGACTGAAGCGGCTGGAGGATGTGCTGGAGAAATACTGGAATGCGCACCGGCTGGATCATACGCTCACTTACCTGATGAAGCATGAGTTCGATTCCCCGTTTGACTTCTTCCAGGACTTCGGGAACTATTGGGATGCTCAGGGGTGGCAGAGAATCGGCCACCAACTGGAGGATTTGTTCACAAGGCTCCAGGCTTTCCTGAAAGAACGGGGACTGAAGCGTCCAGATGTGGTCAAGGGGCTCATGCAGTTGGATTACTTCCTTGGTCATAAATACAAGCCGCGCAAAATTTGGTGGGAGAGTGTGGTGGATAAGGACCGCAGAAGCCTGCATTTCAGAACCTTGATCGAGCAAGCCGACAAGGTGTCCGGAAATTTCGCAAGCCTTCATATGGAAGAGCGCGATCTTCAAAAATATGCGGTGGTCGAAGAGATCAGCTTTCCGCTGCATCGTGTGCTGAGTGGGGAGCCGGTATCTGACCTGTATCTGGATGATGTGAAGCACCTGCTGGTCGTACTGTACCAACAGAATGAAGCGGAGATTCCAGAAGTTTATACTGTCCCGCTGGTTGAGAGTCCGGTGTAAGCAGCCGCATCCGGCTCATTCACACTTCAGGGTTAACACCGGAGAGATTTTGAAGTTGAAATGATTCACTTTAACGATGAATGAAACAAGTCACAGTGGCATTATCAAGAGCATTCCTTAACAGGACTTGCTCATGGTAATGCCTTTTTTGCCTGCTAATAGAGAAGAGTACACCCCTGCTTCAGAAGACCCAAACCGTTCTACCAACTCCTGAATACGATATTCCAAAAACACGGATAAATGGAGCTGGAGTCATGTCCATAGAAAACGGATATCAAGTAGTGTGGAAAGGTCCCGTATACAAAGCCAGTGGGCTTGGTATTGCCAGCAGAGCCTATGCCCACGCTTTAAGACGGCAGGGGGTGGAGCTCTCGATAGACAGGGGCGGCGGGAGCATTGCCCATAAACTTAATAACAAAAGAAAGGTCCTGATCTATCACTTTCCTCCGAGCATGATTAATTTTAAGAAAGAAAGAGCCCGGTATGACCGGATTATACTAAACACGGTCTGGGAAACCACGAAAATACCTGCCCATTGGCTTCCAAACATCAATAAATTTGATGCCATCTGTGTACCCTCAGTTCAAAATAAACAGGCTTTGAAGAACAGCGGTGTGAAAATACCAATCTATATTGTTCCTCATGGGGTAAATACCAAAGAGTATGCTCCAGGCGGCCGCAAGCTGCCTATACCGCAAGCTGTCGGGAGATTTACCTTTGTGTCGGTATTCGGCTTTCAACACCGGAAGAATCCCGAAGGGCTATTGCGGGCTTATTGGGAGGAATTCTCCGCTTCTGATCGGGTGCTGCTCGTCATTAAGACGAATGGATACTCTCCTTATGAAGATGAGAGCTGGATTAAGAATAGAATTATGCGATATAAAGAAACACTCGGAATCCGCAAGCCAACGGCTCCAGTTGTGGTTATTGGAAAGCACTTAAGCTCCGGTCAAATTCGGGGGTTATACAGACTCGGCCAGGTGTTTGTTCTTCCGACACGTGGGGAAGGAGTGGGGCTGCCATTTCTTGAATCTTTGGCCAGCGGTGTGCCGGTCATCGCAACAGGTTGGGGGGGACATATGGACTTTTTAACACCCGGAAATTCATTCCTGATTCCATACCAGTTAAGAAGTCCTGTGCACAGCATGAACAGCAGGCATTCGATCTCGCGCCAATTTCGTTCCCTGTTCGTAGGAAGAGGGCAGCAATGGGCCGAGCCGAGTATCAGCAGCTTGAGAAGACAGATGCGGTACGCCTATCAGCATCCGCAGTTATGTAAGGAAATGGGACGCCGTGGCAGGAGGGATGTGCTTAGGTTCTCATGGAATAGGGCAGGGCTTCTCATGAAACAGGCCATTGAGCAGACTCTAAGGAATAGACATTAGGCTTAAGGAAGGTTGCCTTTGAAGCATTAATGTGTTTGTTGTATAAAAAAACGGCGTCTTTCTCCGATGAAATGTCGGAAAAGGATCACCGCGCAATTTAATTTCTCTCTTGTTCAAGCCTCTTCTGAGACTAAACAAGGAGGCTTGAGAACAGGGGGAAACTCGTCACGGGCTGTTGTCTTCAACAGCAGTCGAAACGGGATCGGGCCGGGCCGATTCCGGCAGGGGAATCCGCTGGTTCATCCAATCGATCAGATGAGCGGTAACCTCGTCCCGGTTGATCTCGTTCAGGATCTCGTGTCTTGCTCCCGGATACAGTCTGCATTCCACGTCCTGAAGTCCAAGCTCCTGGTAACGCCTGTGCAGAAGTCGGACACCATCGCCTTTCATCCCAACCGGATCTTCCTCGCCGCTGAACAGATAGACGGGTTTGTCTTTGGGGATTCTCTCCATCCGGGAAGGGGTGTGTATTTCCTGCAGGAGCCGGAAGAAATCCCGGAAGAACCCTGCGCTGCTGATTACGCCACATTCCGGATCTGCAATATATTTATCAACTTCCCCATCATCGCGTGACAACCAGTCGAAGGCTGTCCGAACGGGCCGGAATGTACGGTTGTAACCGCCGAACACGAGTGCATTCAGCAGCAAGCTGGGATGCCTTTCCCCCTGCAGGGCGATCTGCATCCTTGCGACCTGCTCGCCGAACTGCAGCATCCCCCTTTTGCCGCAGGTGCCCGACAGCATAAAGGCGGCATAAGGATCTGGCCATGTGTACATCACCTTCTGGGTCAGAAAGGAGCCCATGCTGTGGCCAAGCAGCAGCAGTGGAGTCTCGGGATGCTTATCCTTAATTATGGCTCCCAGCAGAATCATGTCATTCACCATGGCATTAAAGCCATCTGTGCCAGGCCTGCCGAGCTCTTCATGGGTGCCTGCGGTCCGCCCGTGTCCGCGGTGATCGTTCGCATAAACTACATAGCCCTGAGTGGTCAGAGCTCTGGCAAGACGTTCATAACGCCTGGCTGTTTCGGCCATGCCGTGAGCAATCTGAACGACACCGCGAGGGGGGCCTTCCCACTCTGAGGGAGATGGGAACCAGTTATAGATGTAAATATATTTTCCGTCCGAGCTAAGCATGTCGAAGTGATGCGACTCCATAAGAACCGTCCTCCTTTACAGCTATATAGTATGCTCAGGATATGCGCGCAGGTTCAAAAAATTCAATTCGTTCCCCGTCAGGCCCGTTAAAGAAGAAATATCGGCTGCCGTTGGGTAAGGATTTGATCTCCGCATCTCTGCCGGACAGTCCCAACTCCGCAATACGGGCGTATTCGCTATCGATATGGCTCACAGTGAACGCCAAATGATGAACACGTCCTTCACTGGCGAGTTCTGGAGCGTCCTTCAGGTAAATAAGCTCAATTTCCACACTGGTCTGTCCGGGAAAAGATAGAAAAGCCAGACGAAAATCGTCCCCGACTTCCCCAACAGTATTCAAGAGTTTAAGTCCTAACACCCGTTTATAAAATTCAATGGAATCTTCAAGTACAGACACGCGGATTCCAATATGCTCAATTTTGTGTACACTCATGGAACTGGCCTCATTTCGTAGGTAAGTAGGTTATAATTTAAAATTTCATGTTATTTCTTCTCGATGGCAACCAGATAAGGAGACGCAGAATTCTGAAGCTGGCGGTAAACTATGGACTGGGCCGTGGATACCGGCAGAGCAGCGGCCCAGTCCTCTACGGCTGCCGCCTCAGCAGCTCCACCAGGGTGCCCGGGATAAAGCACTGCGGTGATAATTCCCTTTGGCCGGAGCAGATCCAGAGCCTCACCCAGGGCCGTCAGCGTACTGGAGGTCTGGGTGATTAGGGCCGGATCAGCACCCTCTGCCGGGAGATACCCGAGGTTGAACATAACCGCGCCTACCTTCCCGTGAAGAGAGGCAGGCAGAGCCTCCCGCATCTGCTCATGCCCGCAGTGCAGCAGTTTGGCTGGGGCCAACTTGGCCTCTTCCTGCTTCGCCAGCCGCTGCCGGGTCAGTTCCAGGGCCGCAGCCTGAACATCGAAGCTGAACACCTGTCCACGCCGACCGCAGGCTGCCGCGAGGAATAGGGTGTCGGCTCCTGTGCCTGCAGTCGCGTCAATGGCAGCCTCGCCCGGCTGGAGACGGGCGGCGACAAGCTGATGAGCCATGCTGAGTACGGATAAGAAGCCCACCTTAGTTCCCCCTCCAGAATTTTCCCTGCCAGGAATCCCGGTTCTTAAGCTCACGGTCAATCGCATTCAGAACTTCCCATTTCTTAAGGCTCCACATCGGGCCAATCAGCAGATCACGCGGCGCATCGCCAGTGAGCCGGTGAACAATCATTTCGGGAGGCAGGAATTCGAGGGTGTCTGCGATCAGCTTGACGTACTCGTCCTGTTCCAAAAAGCGCAGCAGACCAGCCTCATACTGCTTCACCATCGGCGTCTTCCGCATAAGGTGAAGGAGATGGATCTTAATTCCCTGAACATCCATCTTCGCCACAGCACGGCCGGTCTCCAGCATCATCTCATGGGTTTCCTGCGGAAGCCCATAGATAATATGGGTGCACACCCGGATGTTGTGTTTGCGCAGCTTCTCGACCGCCTCTAAATAACATTTCGTATCATGGGCCCGGTTAATTAGCTCTGAAGTTGCCTCATGGATGGTCTGAAGCCCCATCTCCACCCAGAGGTAGGTTCTCTCGTTCAATTCAGCCAGGTACTCAATGACATCGTCAGGCAGGCAGTCAGGACGCGTGGCAATGGACAAGCCCACGACCCCGGGCTGCTGTAGGATGACCTCGTAATACTCACGTAGCTCCTCTACAGGAGCATAGGTGTTGGTGTAGGCTTGGAAGTAACCGATATATTTGGCGCTGGGCCATTTGAGATGCTGCTTGTCACGGATCGTATTGAACTGTGTAACCAGATCATCCCGGCGGCTGCCGGCGAAATCGCCGGAACCTCTGGCACTGCAGAAGGTGCAGCCGCCTTTAGCGATCGATCCGTCGCGGTTCGGACAGGTGAAGCCGGCATCCAGCATTACTTTAAACACTTTTCCTTCGAAAACCTCACGCATTTCTGTATTCCATGTATGAAATCTTTTATCTCCCCATGTAACAGGGGGAGACGGCATTTGTATACCCATGGTAACTCCTTTGGTTAATTGGGATTAAGCTCTAGGCAGCAAGCTGTTTTTCTTAGGTTACATTGTACCAAAAAACACAAAAAAAGGGGAACTCGGCCGTGGTTTGTTGAATTCATCTAGCTATTGTGATATTTTAATATCAGTCAGTAATTGATTTATCGAGTCAAAGCGCTGACGGACTATGATTCATAATGAAAGTCCTAGATATGTAGTGGATCTGCCTGCAAGCGGATCTTAAGGATCGTTGGACCCCAATTCCAAATATAGTGAAGAAGGAATCTTTGACCGTTTCCAGCGGACGAAGATTCCTTCTTCCATTTCATCCCGGAATGGACTTTACTTTTGGGACAATCTTAGGCACAATAATGCAGGAGTATCAAATGTTCAGTGTCCATAGAGCGACACAGGATAAAGACGGAGGAATGAGATGCGTTTACGCGGAAGAAAAGGAATCAGGGAGAACCTCGAATCCCAGCAGGATATGATCACCCTGGATCCACGGGAATATAAAGGTCGCTGGGCGGAATGGTTCGGCAATGATCATCCGGTTTATATTGAGCTTGGAATGGGAAAAGGTCAATTTATCAGCGGAATGAGTGTGAAATATCCGGATTGCAATTTTATAGGGATGGATATGTATGATGAACTGATCCGGCGGGCCAGTGAGAAGGCGCGCGGGATTTGGATGGAGCAGGGTGTTGAGAAGCCGTCCAACGTAAAGCTGGCTTTGGGGAACATCGAATCCCTGGAAGAGTTTTTTGCACCCGGAGAGGTAGAGCGGATTTACTTGAATTTCAGTGATCCATGGCCGAAATCACGGCACGGGCGCCGACGTCTGACACATCCGCGTTTTCTTGATAAGTATCGTACGGTGCTGAATGAGAAGGGGGAAATTCATTTCAAGACGGACTCCCTTACGCTGTTTGAGTTCTCACTCAATTCATTTGCGGCAACCGGGCTGCAGATGAGCAATATTTCCCTGAGCCTGCATCGGGAAGGCATCAACGAAGCTCATGTGATGACCGAATATGAGACGAAATTTGTCTCCCAAGGCATGAATATTTACCGCTGTGAGGTTATGGTGGGGAGTGAGGCTCTCCGCAATTATCATGAACACAAGATGGAACTCTTTTAAAACAAGTTAACAACATAAAGAGAAGGGCTGCTCTTAGTCAATGTGACTAATGAACAGCCCTTTCTTTTTGTTCGAGCAAGTCTATGATGGCTTGTGCACTTTGCATAGGATGATAACAATTAATCTGTTCGATAACTTGTTGGCGCTTCTTCTGAACCTCATCATAATGCTCGGTAAGCTGGGTCACCCAATCTGTAATCACTTCAAGTCCTGTGATTGGCGTCCCCCAGCCTTGAGAAGCAAAGTACTGTGAATTCTCCTCCTCTTGACCAGGTAGCGGCTTGTGGAACAGCATCGGTATCCCTTTGGCCAAGCCCTCGGAGCAGGTCATCCCGCCCGGCTTCGTAATGAGCAGGTCCGAGACTTCCATAAGCTTGTCAATTTCCTTAGTAAAGCCCATGAGATGGATATTCGGATGATCGAAACGGGGGTCCTCCTGCATCTTCTGAAGGGACTTCTTATTGCTTCCGAAACAGAAAATAAGCTGAATCTGCTCACGGTAGCTGGCGAGGAGCGTATTGACCGCCTCATCCTTCATAAAACCCCAGCCTCCACCCATCACAAGGACGGTTGGCATGCCTGTGAGTCCGAATCTGGCCCGAATATCCTCCTTGCTGTGATGGCGTTCCCAGAAGCTCGGGTGTACAGGAATGCCGGTGATCCGGATTTTGGATTCATCCACTCCGCGTTCCAGGAGCCTGTCCTTCACCTGGCTTGTCGATACCAGATAACAGTCCACTTCACGACTGACCCAGGTCCCGTGAGCATCGTAATCAGTAATTACAGTGCACAAGGGCACATCCAGGCCAAGGCGCTTCATGCGTGAGATTACTGCGCTTGGAATCGGATGCGTGCAGACGATCACATTGGGATGGATCTGCCGGATTAGCTCTGTCGTATGGGTATAAAATATCCGATGCAGTGCGAGCGTCGTCAATCGGTTTAATGATTTCTTATAATTGCTCCGGTACATCATCCGGACCAGCCGTGGCTGGGAACTCAGCGTCTTCTTATACGCTGTGATAATTAATGGAGCCATTCTGGGGTTCAGAAAGCTTCCAAGCTCCAGCACCTTGGTCTGCACATGAGGCGATACTTTGCGCAGACTGCTTGAGAGCGCATAGGCAGCTTGTGTATGACCCGCGCCAAACCCTTCGGATAAAAGCAGTACTCTTTGTTTTTGCACGTTAGTTTCACCTTTTCCTGCAAGGTTTTACCATTAACTTAACAATATCCCCTTTACGGCCATAATGCAACCGTCCCAAATGCGACCCCGGTCCCGATTACAGCTCCGGCCAATACGTCGGAAGGGTAGTGTAGACCCAGATAAATCCGGGACAGGCCTACCAGCATGGCAATAGGAGCCAGGAAAAAGGCCGACATGGGCTCCATGATCATAAACGGCATGGTAACCGAGAAAATAGCTGTTGTATGGCCTGATGGGAATGAGTGGTCCGTAAGCGGATCACGAAACGTATGGGTACCGGGAAGAGTCAAATAGGGCCTTACCCTTGGATAAGTCTTTTTAGCTATGGCTACTGGAATATGACTGACCGCCAAGGATACAGCGGCGATGAGTGCCGTGTGCTTCCATGGATCGGGAGCGAAGATCCACAGCAGCACCGTCGCCGAAATGGTAAAGGTGGCTCCGCCCATATGAGTCAGATAATATAACCAGAAATTAAGGAAGCTTCCATGCAGACCAGTATTAATTCCGACAAATAACCGCTGATCGAGGTGCTTCATTTTCATAAGAAATCGCTGCATACAATCCCTCCGCTTGGATGGGCTTGTTAATTAACAGCCCAAAGCTTTCTTATACTTATGGAATTTCTAATCCATATAACCAGCTGGTCTGAACAACCCGAAGCAGCAGATTGCCGTTATTTTCAGGATAGAATAATCATATTTTTATTCTGCGGTCATTTCAAGTTTAGTTTGTTTATTTTCTGTTCCAGTATGGCCTTTTTTTGACTTATAGGGTATTAACCAACTACAATGATTCAAATGATATCAAAAAAGTTTAAAAAGTTAACAGGATTTCCGTAAACTTTTCCCTGCTTTTTCTCGTTTGTTTTAATATAACCTTGTATTTTACGATTATTTTAGCAAAGGGGGGCTTAAGGGAAATAAAAAACGGGAAAACGGATGAAAATAAGACCTAACCGCTATGAAATCGAGGACGAGGTACACCTGTACCCTAATATATTCATTCTTTTGGGCAAAATTTAACGGAAGAAGTGAAATTAGCCTTTTGACAAATGGCGTGAATTCGTAGAGAATCTTTATGTCTGACTATTTGTTCCAGAATAAAATAAATAACCATGAACAAATGGACCGGGCTTTTAGTTACCAGTTGAATATTTAAAGGGTCATTAGAAAAACTGCGAATAACAAAAGAAATGTAGAGAGAAAACGTAGTTTAATTTCATGAGGGTTAAAAGGGGGGTACCAGGGAATCATGTTGGATGCCATTCTTGTTGCACTGCAGATTATTCTTGCAGTCATTGGTGTGTATCAATTCGTGTTCTCTTTGTTTGGCATGTACAAGAAAAAGAAAAAGCAGCAGTTTCCTCCAACCAAATCCTTCGCCGTACTGGTTGCGGCACATAATGAGGAGCAGGTTGTCGGAGCGCTTATGGAGAACCTCAAGCTGCTTAATTATCCGAAAGAGCTGTATGATGTGTTCGTAATTTGTGACAACTGTACGGACGGCACGGCTAATATTGTCCGCAGTCACAATATGAACGCTTGTGTGCGTACCAACCCGAATCTTCGGGGGAAAGGGTACGCGATTGAATGGATGCTGAAGGAACTGTGGAAGATGCCGCGACAATACGATGCTGTTGTGATGTTTGATGCGGACAATCTGGCCCATCCTGACTTCCTGAACGAAATGAATAACGATCTTTGCTCCGGTGCCCGCGTCATTCAAGGTTATATCGACACCAAGAATCCAGAGGATTCCTGGGTTACTGCGGCTTACGGCGTATCCTATTGGTACGTTAACCGGTTGTGGCAGCTTCCGCGCCACAATTTGGGTATGGCTAACTTCCTAGGCGGAACCGGAATGTGTTTCGAAACAGAGCTGCTTAAAGAGATCGGTTGGGGAGCAACAAGCCTGGTTGAGGACTTGGAGTTCACGATGCGCTGTGCAAGCAGAGGGATTTATCCAGTGTTCAACTATGACGCCAAGCTGTTCGATGAGAAGCCGCTGACGTTCAAGGCCTCCGCACGCCAACGTCTGCGTTGGATGCAGGGCCACTTCACGGTTGCCCGCCGTTATTTCTTCCCGATGTTGTGGAAGAGCATCAAGGAAAGAAGCATGACCAAGTTCGACATGGCGCTTTATGCTGTTAACGTGTATATCGTGCTGTTGACATTCCTGCTCACGGCTTTTGTATGGGCGGATCAGTCTTTGTTTAAAGGGCCGCATTTCACAACGATGTACAGCTACCTTCCATTCTGGGTATCGCTGTTGGCAATCGCCGCAAACGTGTTTTTATTTTTGTCTGCCATGATTTTGGAGAAGATTACCTTCAAGAAAGTTTATATGTACTTGGTACTCTTCCCGATTTATCTGATTTCCTGGTGGCCAATCACGTTCTACGCGTTCTTCACACAGAACAACAAACAGTGGAGCCATACGGAGCATACACGGGTTGTGCGTCTGGAAGAGGTTCAGAGCAAACAGGGATAATTTATCCCTGTTTTTTATTTGGATAGTGACTTGACCTGTTAGTGCGGGTATGGTATATTAATCAAGTATTGCTGTTAGCAAGCTTTTTGGATTGCAAGCAGAGGCCCTGGCTTCTCACCTGACTGACTTCGGTTGGCTGGTTTTGATCCGATGATTTATGAATGTGAATGTTCATGAAGAATTGATGATCAATATGGGATGCGGGTGATAACCTGTATCCCTTTTAATTTGCTTATTTCAGGTCAAGACATTATGGCAACAGACCATTTGGAGGTGGAGAATTATCAGTAAGGAACATTTGATCAATGATGAAATACGGGCGAAAGAAGTTCGTTTGGTTGGTGCGGAAGGTGAGCAGATCGGAATCAAGCCGATTCGTGAAGCTTTGCAGATGGCCATCGATCTGAATCTGGATTTGGTAAATGTGGCGCCGACAGCCAAACCTCCGGTATGCCGGATTATGGACTACGGCAAGTTCCGTTACGAAACACAGAAGAAAGAGAAAGAAGCTCGTAAGAATCAGAAAATCGTCGATATCAAAGAAGTCTGGTTCCGTGCGAATATCGAGGAACACGACTATCAGACGAAGCTGCGTAATGTGATCAAATTCTTGAAAGACGGCGACAAAGTGAAATGCTCTGTGCGTTTCCGTGGCCGTGAGATCACCCATGCCGATATCGGTAAGAAGATTTTGGACCGTGTCAAGGAAGAAGTTACTGAGCTATCTACCGTTGAGCGTCTGCCAAAATTGGAAGGCCGCAGCATGATCATGATTTTGGCACCGAAAAACTAAGCGTAAGCTTACAACCTATAAGGGGGAAGTACCATGCCTAAAATGAAAACTCACAGCAGCCTTAAAGGCCGCTTCAAAATTACTGGAACCGGTAAAGTGAAACGCTACAAAGCAAACCGCAATCACTTGCTTTCGCACAAGTCCAAACGCGCTAAACGTGTATTGGCCGGCAGCCCTGTAATGTATTCCGGTGACGTTAACCGTTTGAAACAAGGTTTGGCTAATCTGAAGTAGTAAACAACTTTCTGGGAGGTATTTGATATGGCAAGAGTAAAAGGCGGATTCGTCGTTCGTCGTCGTCATAAAAAAGTATTGAAGCTTGCTAAAGGCTATTTTGGTTCGAAACACCGTATTTTTAAAACTGCTAAAGAACAGGTAATGAAATCATTCCTGTATGCATACCGTGACCGTCGTCAAAAGAAACGCGACTTCCGCAAACTGTGGATCGTGCGTATTAACGCGGCTGCTCGCATGAACGGTCTGTCTTACAGCAAATTGATGCACGGTCTTAAACTGGCTGATGTGAACATCAACCGTAAGATCCTTGCAGATCTTGCTGTGAATGACCTTACAGCATTCAACTCTTTGGCTGCTGTGGCTAAAGAAAAAATCAACGCGTAAGTTTGCGCTTTGAACACGAACAGGCGCCCCATTTCGGGGTGCCTGTTTTTCTTTTCTCCAAGACAAAGGTACAGGCGGTCTAACCTACCCTGGAATATGATTAGGGGAAGACATTTGGAGGAGGGGAATACATGAGTACATCTGCGATGAAGAAGGAAGCCCAGAAGCTGGTGGGCAAAACGATCGTTGCTTATAAGAAGGATGGCAGTATGGTTACAGGGAAGCTTGTGAAAATTAGCGGCAGCAGACTCATCTTGGCACCGAGAAAAGGGAAAACAGTTCACACCAAAGCGATTATTCCATTAGCCTTGTTTGATCTGCTTGCTATTGGAACTGCACCTTATGCCTATGGTGGGTATGGAGGATATGGATACGGCGGTTATGGGCCTTACCCTTACGGGGGCTACGGATACGGCAACCCTTTTATTTTCTAATTCAGCCTAAAGCCGTTTGATCATTTCATAGCAGAGTGACACGGGAATGAACCGTGTTGTTTCATAACCGGCTTTGAGGTAAAAGCGCATGGCTCGTTCATTCCCGGCATCTACCATGACTTTGGCCCGTTTGCACCCGCGTGAAGCGGCGTATCCCTCAGCCTGAGCGAGCAGCGATTTGCCATACCGCTTGCGCTGCTCCGCGGGAGCAACGGCCATCATGTCTACGTATAAAAGCTCCCCATGGATCATAAAATGCACAAAGGCAACAGGATCAGCCTCGTAATAAGGCGAGACTACCAAGGTTACACCGCGGGTCAGCCTTTTGGGCAAGTCTTTTCTTACAGATTCGAGACCCTCTGGAGATAAGTGGGAATAAGGGACAAGCTCGCTTTCGATGAGCCGGAATATGACCGGATCGTCCTGCTTCGGTCTGCGATATCGGATCACTTGAAATTCTCCTCCTCACCGTACATAATTTCGAGTGTTCTACTCTATCATATGGGAGAGGACTAAAAGGGGTTCCGAAGGCATAGAGTGCCCCTTTTGGAAAAAGTGTTGACTATGCCAGGGATGAGTCATATAATGTTTCTAAACATTTTAACGCGGTAAACGCGAAACGCAATCGGCAATGATGAGGACGAAGTGTTAGGGGCTCTTTTGATCAGAGAGTGGATGGATTTGCTGAGACCACCACCATTATCCCTTAATAACGAGCTCACCTCTGAGCTGTTCTCCTGAAAAGTTCTTCTTACCGGTAAACAACCACGCGCGTGGTGAAGAAGAAGTTATTAGGGAGAATCGTAAGGTCTACGTTACGGACCATGGGTAGGGAGAAATCCTATACCCGCCAAGGCCTGGATTTGTGAAGATCCGGGTGAACATGGGTGGTACCACGGAAGCGATAACCTTTCGTCCCTCAAAAACAGCAGTCTGTTTTGAGGGATGGAAGGTTTTTTTGTTGTATAAGTTTTGAAATGATTGGATGGTAATTTTGAGAGGAGGATGACTGATGAACGCTCGAATTCCAGAGATGCGGTCGACAGATGAATTACGTGAGAAATGGATGAAACCGGAAGTCATTACAGGTTCGGAGATATTGCTCAGAAGCTTGCTGCTCGAGGGCGTCGAATGTGTCTTCGGATATCCGGGCGGCGCCGTGTTATATATTTACGATGCGCTATATGGCTTTAAGGACTTCCACCATTTGCTGACAAGACATGAGCAGGGTGCGATTCATGCAGCTGACGGTTATGCCCGGGCAAGCGGGAAAGTCGGTGTCTGTATCGCTACATCGGGACCAGGGGCAACCAACCTGGTAACCGGTATAGCCACAGCTTATATGGACTCCGTTCCACTGGTTGTCATCACCGGAAACGTGGCCACAACCTTAATCGGAACCGATGCTTTCCAGGAAGCGGACATTACGGGAATTACCATGCCGATTACGAAGCACAGCTACTTGGTCAGAGATGTGGAGGATCTGCCGCGGGTTATCCATGAGGCCTTCCACATTGCAAATACAGGCCGCAAAGGTCCGGTGCTGATTGATATCCCGAAGGATGTCTCGGCAGCCAAGACACTGTTCAAGCCAGGCGAAGCTCTTGACCTTCGCGGCTATAACCCAACAGTAACGCCAAATCGTCTGCAGCTGGAGAAGCTCCAAGCTGCGATCCGCGAAGCGGAGCGTCCAGTCATTCTCGCCGGAGGCGGTGTAATCTACTCCGGAGGGCATGAAGCCTTGTACGAATTCGTGAATAACACAGGAATTCCAATTACAACCACATTGCTTGGACTTGGAGCGTTCCCAAGCGGGCACGAGCTCTGGATGGGAATGCCGGGGATGCACGGAACCTATACGGCGAACCACGGGATTCAAGAATCGGACCTGCTGATTAATATCGGCGCCCGCTTTGATGACCGGGTTACCGGGGCACTGGGCGGTTTCGCACCACATGCCAAGATCGTGCATATCGACATTGATCCAGCTGAAATTGGCAAGAACGTGCCAACGGATATTCCGATCGTCGGAGATGCGAAGACCGTACTTGAATTGCTGAACCAGAATCCGGTATATGCGGAGAAAGCGGATGCCTGGAGAGAGCTAACCGCCAAGCGCAAGCTGGAGAAACCTCTGAAATACATTGATTCCGATGAAGAGCTCAAGCCGCAATGGGTCATCGAGCATTTGAACGAAACGACTCATGGTCAAGCGATTGTAACGACTGATGTAGGTCAGCATCAGATGTGGTCAGCCCAGTACTATAAGTTCAATCAACCGCGTTCCTGGATCACCTCAGGGGGACTTGGAACAATGGGATTCGGATTCCCTTCAGCAATTGGGGCCCAAATGGCACATCCTGAACGCCTGGTTATTTCGATCAACGGCGACGGCGGCATGCAGATGTGTTCCCAGGAGCTTGCCATCTGTGCCATTAACAATATCCCGGTGAAAATTGTAGTTATCAATAACCAGGTACTGGGTATGGTACGCCAATGGCAGGAATTGATCTATGAGAATCGTTACAGTCACATTGATCTTGAGGGAAGCCCTGACTTTGTGAAGCTTGCCGAAGCCTACGGAGTAAAAGGGCTCCGGGCAACGAACAAGGAAGACGCGAAGAAAGTATGGCAGGAAGCCCTGGAGACTCCAGGACCGGTATTGGTTGAGTTCGTGGTACGCAAAGGGGAGAATGTGTACCCGATGGTTACGCAGGGTTCCGCCATTGATCAAATGTTGATGGGGGATAGCGAATGATGACGATGACTAAGAATCATGCCATTGCGGTATTAGTGAATGACCAGCCGGGTGTGCTGCAGCGGGTATCGGGATTGTTCGGACGCAGGGGCTTCAATATTGAGAGCATTACTGTAGGCCAATCTGAAGAAAAAGGATTATCGCGCATGGTCATCGTAACCCATGGTGACGATAAAACCCTTGAACAGATTGAGAAGCAGCTTTACAAGCTGATTGATGTTATTAAAGTTGTGAATTTGAGTTCCAAACCGATGGTAGCCAGGGAATTAGCCTTAATCAAGGTGAAGTCGGAGCCTTCTGACCGGCCTGAAATTATGGGTCTCGTTGAGACCTTCCGTGCGGCGGTTGTAGATATCGGAACCCACAGCCTGATGGTTCAGGTAGTGGGCGATACCGAGAAGATTGATGCTATGATTCAACTTCTTGAGCCGTACGGAATACGCGAATTATCCCGGACAGGGGTAACCGCAATGACTCGCGGCAATGCGTAATTCATATTAACCTTAACGATAGTCATAGACCCGCCCTAATGAGCGGGGGTTTGAGAGAGCTACCAAAAGGGCACTGTCGGTAATTCTTTGAAACACCCGTTCATTATGTGGAGGGTTAGTACACTCGGCGGTGATCTGGAGGCATCTTGCGATCTTCAGGGCATCGACCAATAAATTTTTAGGAGGACAAACGAATATGGCAGTAACATTGTACTATGAACAAGATGCAGAGCTTAGCGTGTTGAAAGGGAAAACCATTGCAATCATCGGATACGGCAGCCAAGGGCATGCCCATGCGCAAAACTTGCGTGAAAGCGGATTGAACGTAGTCGTGGGTCTTCGTGAAGGTAAGTCTTTTGATAAAGCTAAAGAAGACGGTTTTGAAGTACTGTCCGTTGCAGAAGCAACCCGCCGTGCGGATGTCGTGCAAATTCTGATGCCGGATGAAACACAGGCTTCTGTGTACAATAGCGAAATTGCTCCTAACCTGAAAAAAGGTGCAGCGCTTCTGTTCGCACACGGATTTAACGTACATTTCGGTCAAATCGTACCTTCTAAAGACAATGATGTCCTGCTTGTGGCACCTAAATCCCCAGGCCACATGGTTCGCCGCACTTATGTAGATGGCTTTGGTGTACCTGGTCTTATCGCGGTTCATCAGGATGCTACTGGACAAGCCAAAGAAATCGGACTCGCTTATGCGAAAGGCATCGGCTGTACCCGTGCAGGAGTTATCGAAACTTCGTTCCGTGAAGAAACTGAAACCGATTTGTTCGGTGAACAAGCTGTTCTTTGCGGTGGTGTAAGTGCCTTGATTAAAGCAGGCTTCGAAACTTTGACTGAAGCTGGATATGCCCCTGAAATGGCTTACTTCGAGTGCCTCCATGAACTCAAGCTGATTGTTGACCTGATCTATGAAGGTGGGCTTGCAACTATGCGCGACTCGATCTCCAACACAGCGGAATACGGTGATTATGTAACAGGTCCTCGCGTTGTGACTGAAGAGACGAAGAAAGCAATGAAAGCCGTACTTTCTGACATTCAACAAGGTAAATTTGCCCGCGACTTTATCCTTGAGAACCAATCTAACCGTGCATTCCTTACAGCTACCCGCCGCAATGAGGCGAATCATCCGATTGAAGTTGTGGGTGCGGAACTTCGCGGTCTGATGCATTGGATCAAGAAATAATATTAAAGTGATGCTGTAAAATATCCGGAGACTCTGAAGGCAGTTGATCTGCTATACAGGGTCTCTTTTCTATATCGCTCTGTCAGGCTTATAGCCATAACCTATTGAGTTCATAGATTCTATATCTTAGTCTAACCATGCCGGATATGTTACAACAGAATGAGAATGTAAAATGGACTGAAGCAGATAAAAAGGAGTGTACAATTATGGCAGATGTAAAAAAAATTGCGGTTATTGCTGGGGACGGCATCGGACCTGAGGTTGTAGCGGAAGCGGAAAAAGTGTTGAAGCGTACGGAGGAGCTGTTCGGATATCAATTCGAAACTGAACATGCGCTGTTCGGAGGAATTGCCATTGATGAGAAAGGGACTCCGCTGCCACAGGAGACGCTGGAAATATGCAAATCCGCAGATGCGGTACTGCTTGGTGCGGTAGGTGGACCGAAATGGGATTCTAATCCGAAGGAGCTTCGCCCTGAGACAGGATTGCTGGGCATTCGCAAGGCGCTTGGTCTGTTCTCCAATCTGCGTCCAGCAGTCGTGTTCGACTGCCTGAAGGATGCTTCCACCTTGAAGCCTGAAGTTCTTGAAGGTACGGACTTAATGGTTGTCCGTGAGCTGACTGGCGGGATTTACTTCGGTGAGAAGTTCCGCCGTGAAACTGAGAACGGTCAGGAAGCTGTGGATACTTGCGCTTATAACGTCTCTGAAGTGGAGCGTATTGTGCGGCAGGCTTTCGAAATCGCCCAGAAGCGCCGCAAAAAGCTGGCTTCAGTGGACAAAGCCAACGTGCTGGAAACCTCTCGTTTATGGCGCGAAGTTGTAATCCGTGTAGCTCCGGATTATCCGGATGTGGAACTGGAGCATGTGCTTGTTGACAACTGTGCGATGCAGCTGCTCAGACGTCCGTCAAGCTTTGACGTTATTGTCACCGAGAACATGTTCGGAGATATTCTCAGTGACGAAGCCGCGATGCTGACCGGGTCCATCGGAATGCTGTCATCGGCTTCGATGGGGGAAGGCAGCTTCGGTTTGTACGAACCGGTTCACGGCTCAGCGCCTGACATTGCCGGACAGAATGTGGCCAACCCGATAGCTACGATCCTCTCTGTCGCCTTGATGTTCCGCTTAACCTTTGGTTATGCCGACGCGGCAGATGCGATTGAAGCGGCGGTTGCAGAGGTGCTGGATGCAGGACACCGTACTGGAGATATTGCCGTAGACAAGAGTCAGGCGATCAGCACAACGGCAATGGGCGATTTAATCGTTGCGGCAATGAAAAAATAATCAATGAAAAGTTCGCTAAATTGACTTTGTTTATAATAATTATAAAAAAGAAATCCTTCTAATCTTGACTTTGCATTTTTCGGATGATACCATTTGTAATGTAGATTTGGAATTGCAATAGTTCATAGGGAGAACAGCTTCGGCTTGTTTTCTTACATATTTTAAAGGAGGATTTTAATCATGGCAGAACGTTTGGTAGGTAAACCCGCTCCGGATTTTGATCTTGAAATCGTAACAGGAGACGGTAAAGAATTTAGTCGTGCAAAATTGACGGATTACCGCGGTAAATGGTTGGTATTCTTCTTCTATCCACTCGATTTCACATTTGTATGCCCGACTGAAATCACAGCTTTGAGCGAAGCTTATGAGCAGTTCAAAGCACTGGATACAGAAGTTCTTGGTGCCAGCACAGACTCTGTGCACAGCCATAAAGCTTGGATCAACACACCTAAGGACAGCAACGGTCTGGGACAATTGAACTTCCCGCTTGCTGCTGATATTACGAAGAGTGTTGCCCGTGATTATGGTATTCTGATCGAAGAAGAAGGCGTAGCGCTTCGCGGCTTGTTCATCATCGATCCAGAAGGCGAACTGAAGTACCAAGTGGTTAACCACAACGATGTGGGACGCAGTGTTGATGAGACACTTCGTGTGCTTCAAGCTCTGCAATCCGGCGGATTGTGCGCGATGAACTGGAAACCAGGCGACAAAAACCTGAACGTTTAATTTTTTAGATTTGGACATGTTATGAGAAGGCCCCCTTATGGTGCTTAAGCGCCAGCCAGGGGGCTTTTTATCCCATATACCGGGACTATTTCCTCAATATTTTATATTTTCTCAGTAGGAAGAGGAATTTACAATCCAGTTACCGAATACGTTATAGGAATCCAAAATGAATAAAGCGCTTCATAATTGAACCTAATTAAGGAAGGTGAAGGGGAATGAGTTTTTGCTGTGGAGCGAGTATGGTTGGAACGAAAGGTACATTGAAACATTATCGTACGCAAGTCCATAATGTTCCCCTGCTCTTCTGTCCGGTCTGCCACCGGGTGGAGGTTCATTATAAAGTAGAGAACGAGTATGAGATTCTGGCTGAATATGCGCATGATGATGGGGCAGCCGAAGTTGATTTCCAGGATTTTGTGATGGAAGATGAGGAAACGATCTTCGGAAACTGTGTCAATTATGAGAGCGAGGACCCGCTTGATATTGTGCAGAGCCAGATTGATATGTCCCTGGACTTATTGACGGTGGCGAAGCAGATCCAGGATGAGAAGTGGGAAAGCGAATTGAAGAAGCGGCTTGCGGTTATGAGTCAAAGACGGACCAAGCTGCTGAATAAAAAAAGCAAGGGCAGCACCAGATAGCTTCAGGTTATGGCCCTGATAAATAGATATATAATAACATTTTAAGAAACTCGGGCCTTTTTGGTTCGAGTTTTTTTGGCTTCATTCAATTAAGCGAGGGTCTTATTTCTTTTTTTTGAAAATGGCTCAATATGCGCATATCCCACCTTTTTCGACACTTTTTCTGATTGACGAGTTTTGACTTAGTTAATATGATAAATATAGCGGATTTCTAAGTTTTTCCAAGCTGTACAAGCTTAAGATTGAATGGGCCGAGGGAGAGCCCTGGCGGCAGAACTCAAGTTCTAACTTCTTTCGCAATATGGATTGAATAACATATGGACTACATAGCCTTCAGCTTTCAATCACAGCACATGGGAATCAGGCATCGTTAAGTTCATTCCATATGGATGATGGAATATTGTCGGAATAGGCAGGTACATCATTAGTCAGAAAAGGGGGGATCAACTTGTTGAGTGAGTTTCAAGAAACTTTGCTTCAATCCGTTCAGGCATTTCAATCAACTGAGCTTGTCAAAAACAAGTATGAGAACGTACTGCAGCATCTTGACAGTGGTATTCTCTTGTTCGACAGCGAGGGTGTCTTAACATTCATTAATGTTCAAATGGCTAAGCTGCTTGAGCTTCCCCGTCAGTCTCTGATTGGCTGCAATCTGCTTCAGCTTTTGCGTCATCCTTACTTAAGCAGGTTTAAGCAGAAGAAGATCGTCAGAATCTACAGGGAGACGATATTTCACCGGCGCAAGTATCACGAATTGATTGATGAATATGGACGCCACTGGCTCATTACGGTTACCTATGGCGATCAAATGGATGGGGATTTTCTCCTCAGCGTGAAGGACGTTTCCGATTACAAGCAAATCGAGCAGACGGCTTATCAGAATGACAAGCTGGCCATGCTTGGGAAGATTTCGGCTGCAATCGCTCATGAAATTCGTAATCCTCTTACAGCTATACGCGGCTTTATTCAGCTTCTGCGTCCCCATCTTCTCCAACTGGGCAAGGATGAATATGCCCGCATTATATTGATGGAGATTGACCGGGCGAACGACATCATACATGAATTTCTTAACTCCTCTAAGCCTTCCGCCCCCCAGAAGACGGTTGTCTGTGTATCTTCCTTATTAAAGGATACACTGCTGCTTACAGAAAGTGAGGCTTTGATGATGGGCTGTGAAATGCGGCTTCATCATATCAGCGAAGAGCTGTTTGTCTCTATTGATGTTAAACAGATCAAGCAGGTTATTTTAAATATTATCAAGAACGCCATGGACGCTATCGAAGAGGTTGAAGGCGATCATGCGGGAATGATTGAAATAGGTGCAAAGCAGGAAGGAAACTATGTGAACATTTCTATTAAGGACAACGGTAACGGAATGGACAAGACCCTGCTAACCCGGCTCTTTGATCCTTTCTTTACAACCAAGGAGAAAGGCACAGGGCTTGGACTGTCCGTCAGCTACAAAATTATTAAAAACCATGGCGGAACCATCTCGGTCGATAGCATGAAGGGAGAGGGCACGGTTTTTATGGTATCGCTTCCATTAAGCGGCAGGTTTAAAACTGAGTTATAACATGAACATCCTATGCAAAATGCTGTCAAGATGAGCACCCAAAGGTGCTTTTTCTTATGCTCATTTGAACATTTTAGGGATTTAAAGCGTTTATCCAAGCCTAGAAGTGGGAAATGTGGTTCATTTGCTCTAAATATCTTGGATATTGCCTTTACATTTGCTTTTGGCTTCAAGTAAGATGGATAGTAAAACAGATGAGAGAAGGTAACTTTGCGGATGAAGACGAATCATTGTAAAATTGTCGATTGCACAATTAGAGACGGCGGTCTCGTGAACAACTGGGATTTCAGTGTTGAGTTTGTTCAGCAGCTGTACAAGGGGCTGAATGAAGCTGGCGTTGACTATATGGAAATTGGATATAAAAACTCGCCTAAATTATTGACAGGCGCAGATTCGGCAGGTCCTTGGCGTTTCCTGAACGACGAGTTCCTTCGGGAAGTGATCCCGCAAAAAGGTACAACCAAGCTGTCTGCACTGGTGGATATCGGCCGTGTGGATGAGAATGATATTTTGCCGCGCTCGGAGAGCATGCTGGACCTGATCCGTGTGGCTTGTTACATTAAAGACGTGGACAAAGCGCTTCAGCTTGTACAGACCTTCCATGACAGAGGATACGAAACGACTCTGAACATTATGGCCCTGTCCAATGTCATGGAGAATGAGTTGATGGAAGCATTTGAGATGATTAATGAAAGTGTTGTAGATGTGGTATACATCGTAGACTCTTACGGAAGCCTTGATTACAAGGATATGGAATACCTCGTACAGAAATTCAAGACCTACCTCCCGACCAAGAAGCTTGGGGTTCATACCCATAACAATATGCAGCTTGCTTTCTCTAATACTTTGGTGGCTGCCCAGAACGGCGTTGAGTTCTTGGATGCTTCCGTGTATGGAATGGGCCGCGCCGCCGGGAACTGTCCGACTGAACTGCTCGTTACACATCTGAAGAATACCCATTATAAACTCCGCCCTGTGCTGGAAGTCCTTGAGAACCTTCTTATTCCGCTGCGTGAAAAAGAAGAATGGGGTTACTTGATCCCTTACATGATCACCGGGACCCTGGACGAGCATCCACGTTCTGCAATGGCGATCAGAGCCTCGGCAGATAAAGACAAGGTTGTTGGCTTCTATGACAAATTGACGACACCTGAAGTCAGCTTTGAGAAAAAATCATAACTATAGAAGAAACCGGAGGCGAGAAGCTTCCGGTTTTTTTTGTCAAAAAAGAAGGATAACCGCGAAAGATGTGGAATTTTATGAGAAACATAGATTTTACATCTGGGGGTCGGAATAGCAATGCGGATCAGAACAGCAGAGAAGATGACAATATATCAGTGGTTGATAGGTTTTGTCATCTTGGTCTGGGCGGGAATGATTCCAGCTTCAGTATACAGCAGGGAATCTTACGAATGGTTCGGGAATCTTCACGTTATTGCCCTATTCTTTGCGGGGGCGTTCTGCTTCGCGATCTTTATTCAAGGCTGGATGCTGTTTACGGACAGGCTGTCCAGAATCAGGCTGTATAGTTCGGTGCTATTCGGGGCGCTTGGTCTAATCAGTCTGCTTAGAATGCCTGCCTATGGCAATATGGACTTTTTGAAGGACATGGGTTTGCAATTGAATACGTTGGTCTGGCTCACGCTGATTTCCCATGGACTCAGCGCTGTTGGTATACTTATTATCTTCAACGGGAATGACGAAGAAGTCTCACGTAAACATAAATTTCTAACGGCTGCCCTTTCGGCAATTGTACTGACCGGGGGCCTTTATGCAGTGTATTCTTTCCAGGACAATCTTCCTGAGCTGCTGCCCGCTTCGCCATCGAATCCGTGGATGATGTTGGTGAGTGTGGGCATCATGATTGCGTATGCCGCTTCATTTACTGCTATTCTGTACAAGAACAGAGTTGAACGTTCGGTTTCGGTATTATCAGTAATTACTGCATTAATTTTTATGATGATGGGGCATTATTTGATATTCCTGGCTGAGCCGGAGGTGCTGGGAATGCGGCATTTAACCGGGGAAGCGTTCATGATGATGGCTTACTACTTTGTGCTTAAAGGGGTGTATAAGCTCACCGTTGAGGAACCCCTGCGCTATCAGCAGGCAGCTGAGGCGAAGATCAAACATCTGGCTTTCTATGATGATTTAACTGGACTTCCAAACCGCCACAAATTGAAAATAACACTCCAGAACCAAATCGAGAGGGCCTCCGGCACAGGGATTCCGGCTGCAGTGATTGTCGTGAATATTAACCGGTTTAAAGCGATCAATGACTCACTCGGTTATTCTGCTGGGGACCGGCTTCTATGTTTAATGGGTGAGAGACTCAGCCGGCTCTGCACCTCAACCGAGGAGGTGTTCCGTATGGGAGAGGATGAATTCGCCCTGATTGTTGGCGGAGCTTCCAGCATTGATGATATTCAAGATCGAATGGACCAGCTGCTTGTCTCGATGGAGTCTTCGCTTCTTATTGATAATTCGGAATATCATGTGTCCGTAAGCTTGGGACTGGCTGTATTTCCGGGCGACGGCAGCTCTGCGGACCAGCTTCTTCAGAATGCGGACATGGCCGTGCATAATGCTAAGGAACAGGGTATTGAATTCAGCCGGTATACCCCATTTATGCAGCTCCATGCCCAGTCGCGTTTCAAGTTGGAGAACGATTTGCGCAAAGGAATTGAAAGGCAGGAGTTCTACCTCGAGTTTCAGCCGCAGATTCATTTGGACAGCGGCAAGATTGTTGGTCTGGAAGCCCTTGTTCGTTGGAATCATCCGGTCCGTGGAGTGATCTCGCCAGCTGAATTTATCCCGCTGGCTGAGGAGAGTGGATTGATCGTACCGCTTGGAGACTGGGTTCTTCAGACGGCCTGCAGGCAGAATAAGAAGTGGCAGCTTCAAGGGTATGAGCCAATCTGCATCTCGGTGAATCTCTCCATGAGACAGTTCCGCCAATCTCATTTGTCTGAGCATATCGGCATGATGCTTGAGGAGATTGGACTTGCTCCCGAATATCTGGAGCTCGAAATAACAGAAAGTATGACCTTTGATAAGGAAGCGGCGTTTGAGCAGCTTCAGCGCCTGAAGGAGCTGGGAGTACATATCAGTATTGATGATTTTGGTACAGGGTATAGCTCGCTTCATTATTTAAAAAGCCTGCCTATTGATCGCTTAAAGATTGACCGGTCCTTTGTTAAGGAAGTTATGGAGGACAACAATGATGCGGCGATTGTGTCCACAATCACTTCCATGGCGCATCACCTCAAGCTGAAGGTGACGGCTGAGGGCGTGGAGAACCAGGAGCAGCTGGAATTTCTGAAGCAGCAGCGGTGTCACGATGGGCAAGGGTATTTATTTAGCAAACCTACGGCAGCATCGGAGATTGAGAAGCGCTTCCTGAGCAGATCAGCCGGATAAAGAAAAGGGCCAAGAAAGTAAATCTTGCTTGGCCTGTTTGAATTGATTTTATGTAAATCATAAAAAACAGTTGCAAAATTAACCGTAAGATGATATATTTATTTTTGTCTTTACGAAATATAGTGCAAGATGACGGGACGTAGCTCAGCTTGGTAGAGCACCTGGTTTGGGACCAGGGGGTCGCATGTTCAAATCGTGTCGTCCCGACCATGATCATTTTGCGGGTGTAGTTCAATGGTAGAACTTTAGCCTTCCAAGCTAATAGCGTGGGTTCGATTCCCATCACCCGCTCCATACACAAACGACCAGGTTCTTCCTATAGGGAAGGGCCTTTTTTTTATGTCGAAAAAGTGTTGTTTTTCTCCGATTTATGGAGATACTATATTTAGTAAAACTGAGCAGAAGAGGTGGAATACACGCATTAAACGAACATAGCAAGTCAGATTTCAAAGATGAAACGCTAACATTATGTCAAATCCGTAAATTTATTGACCTTCGTTCATTAATGTGTGGATTTAATTTCGTTTTAATTGTATAATTTGGTCGACAGACCATGCTTTACATTTCTAAGGGGGATTATAAACATGAAAAAGACTTTTAAATTGTCGATGGTCATGCTGCTGGCTCTTACTGTAGTGCTTGCAGGATGCGGCAACAAAAAAAGTGAATCAAACAGCAACGCGGGTACTGAAGGTGGCAAATCCGAGGTCAAAATCGGTATGGTTACCGATGTGGGCGGGGTAAACGACAAATCGTTTAACCAATCTGCTTGGGAAGGTCTGCAGCAGATGAAAGCTGAAAAAGGGGTAGCTGTAGAGTATCTTCAAAGTACTAAAGCTGACGACTACAATACAAACCTGAATAAATTCGTTAAAGGCAAATATGCTTTGACTTGGGGTATCGGGATGAGCTTGGCTGATGCTGTTGGCAGCGTAGCTAAACAAAATAAAGATGCAAAGCTTGCGATTATTGACGCGGAAGTAGATCAGCCTAACGTTAAATCCGTAACTTTTGCTGAGCATGAAGGTAGCTTCCTGGTTGGTGTAGTAGCTGGTAAAATGACAAAAACTAATAAAATCGGATTTGTCGGCGGCGTTAAGCTTCCGGTAATCGAACGTTTCGCTGCTGGTTTTGCGGCCGGTGTTAAAGCGGTAAATCCAAACGCAGTTGTAACCAATAACTTCACTGGCGCATTTGACAAGCCGGATCTTGGTAAGACTGCGGCTGCAACTCTGTACAACGATGGCGCGGATATCATTTTCCAAGCTGCCGGTGGTACTGGTACAGGCGTATTTAACGAAGCCCTTGGACGTGCGAAGAGTGGTCAGAAAGTATGGGTAATCGGTGTGGACAAAGACCAATCCATTGAATTCCCGGACGTAACTCTGACTTCCATGGTTAAGCGGGTTGACGAAGCTGTAAAACGTGTGAGCCAAGAAGTAATTGACGGCACCTTTAAGGGTGGTCATGAAACTCTTACCCTGAAAGACAATGGTGTAGGTATCGCCGATACTTCCAGCAAAACAGTTCCTGCTGACGTGCTTAAAATTGTTGACGAGTACAAAGAAAAAATTATCAGCGGAGAAATCAAAGTTCCTGAGAAGTAAGATTTGCTAATTGCGCTATCCACAATTTTCGAGTTTCGCTTAAATGTAATATAGGCTATATTTATAGAGCAAGGCTGGTTATTTAACTAGCCTTGTTCCCTTGTTAAACAAGGTATTTCAAAGTCCTGTCCAGACTATCTTTATGAGAAGGGTGATCTCATGTCAGCAGCGACTCCTGTTCTGGAGCTTAAGGGAATTACCAAACGGTTTCCCGGTATCGTAGCTAATGACTCCATCAGTTTAAAGCTTAACAAAGGTGAAATTCATGCACTATTAGGTGAGAATGGTGCCGGTAAATCTACCCTGATGAACATTGTGTTCGGGTTGTACCAACCAGATGAAGGCAGCATTGAAATGAATGGTCAGCCTGTGCTTATTGATAATCCTAACAAAGCCATCGATCTTGGGATCGGGATGGTGCATCAGCATTTCAAGCTTGTGGAACCGTTTACCGTCACTGAAAATATCATTTTGGGAATGGAACCTCGCAAGGGATTGAATCTGGACTATAAGACAGCAGCAGCCAAAATTAAAGCTCTCTCGGAACAATATGGACTTAAAGTAAATCCAAACGCCAAGATCCACGATATCTCCGTGGGTATGCAGCAGCGTGTTGAGATTCTTAAGACGTTGTACCGTGGTGCGGATATTCTTATTTTCGACGAACCTACTGCGGTTCTGACACCCCAAGAAATTTCCGAACTTATGGAGATCATGCGCCGGCTGGTGAATGAAGGCAAATCCATCATTTTGATTACACATAAGCTTAAAGAAATTATGCAGATTTCTAATGTGGTTACCATCATCAGACGGGGCAAGGTTATTGATACGGTGAAGACTTTCGAGTCAAGTCCGCAGGAATTGGCAGAGAAGATGGTCGGAAGAAACGTAACCTTTAAAGTTGAGAAGAAGCCTGCTGAGCCTAAAGAGAATGTGCTTACGATTGATAATATTTCAGCCAAGAGCAAGGATGGAGTTCCTGTTCTTAATGGACTCAGCCTGAACCTCAGAGCAGGTGAGATTCTGGGTGTGGCTGGAGTAGACGGAAACGGTCAAAGTGAATTGATCGAAGCGATCACAGGCCTTCGCAAGGTGGACAGTGGGACCATCAAAATTTTGGATAAAGACATCACGAACCAGCCGCCAAGAAAGGTTATTGAAAGTGGTGTTTCCCATATACCGGAGGACCGTCACAAACACGGGCTTGTTCTTGACTTCTCTATGAAGGAGAATCTGGTTCTGGAGACTTATTACAAAGAACCTTATAACAAGAAGGGCTTCTTGAATTATGACGCCATTGGAAAGCAGGCTTCTCGCCTGATTGAGCAATTTGACGTTCGTACGCCGAGTATGGACACACTTGCAAGATCCTTGTCAGGTGGTAACCAGCAGAAAGCAATTATAGCCCGGGAAATAGATAAGAACCCGGACCTGCTGATTGCCGCACAGCCAACACGCGGACTTGATGTCGGAGCGATTGAATTCGTACAGCGCCAATTGATTGCCCAGCGGGATCAAGGTAAGGCCGTACTTTTGATATCTTTTGAACTGGACGAGATCATGAACGTTTCGGACCGCATTGTGGTTATTTACGAAGGGAAGATCGTCGGCGAAGTGTACCCGGAATCCACCAATGACCAGGAGCTTGGTCTTATGATGGCGGGCAGCACAGCAGGAGGTAAGGCACATGAGTAAATTGTACAAGATATTTACTGGAAGCATCGTTATTCCTCTGGTTGCCATTGTGTTTGGTCTGATCGTTGGAGCCATTATTATGCTTGTGGGCGGTTATGATCCGCTGCTTGCTTATCAGTCCCTGTTCGAACAGGTATTTGGGAATTTGTATGATTTCGGGGAGACGCTGCGTGAAATTACACCGCTCATTCTAACGGGTCTTGCTGTGGCTTTCGCATTCCGTGCCGGTTTATTTAATATCGGTGGGGAAGGACAATTTATTGTCGGCATGACGGCTGCAACTTTTGTGGGTGTAAAGGTAACAGGGCTTCCTTCAATCATCCATGCTCCGCTTGCACTTATTGCTGGTGCCCTGTGCGGCGGCTTATGGGCGGCCATTGCCGGATATCTGAAAGCGAAGCGGGGTGTGAACGAGGTTATCACCACTATCATGCTGAACTGGACGGCTTTGTATTTGGGGAACTACATTGTAAATGCATTTATGCTTCCAGAAGGAATGGACCACTCCGAAGAGATTCAATCTACGGCTTCTATCTCTATCCCAAGTCTGGTTAACTTCTTCAATGATGCCCGTATGCACTGGGGGATGCTGCTTGCCGTACTGGCTTCTGTGTTCTTCTACTATTTCATGTGGAAGAGCAAGCAGGGTTACGAACTGCGTGCAGTTGGTCATAACCCGAATGCGGCTGATTACGCAGGTATGAACGTTGGCCGTAACGTAGTAAAGGCTATGTTTATCAGTGGTATTTTCGCTGGTCTGGCTGGAGCCGTTCAAGTACTGGGCGTGTTCCACTATCAGTCGATTATGTCAGGTTCACCGGGGATTGGTTTTGACGGAATTGCGGTTGCTCTGATCGGTATGAATCATCCGTTTGGTATTCTGCTTGGAGGCTCTTTGTTCGGGATTCTGACCTACGGATCTGCCGGAATGAGCTTCGGCGCAGGAGTGCCGCCGGAATTGATCCGTATCGTAATAGGTTCCATCATCTTCTTTATTGCCGCACAAGGCATCGTACGCTGGGTGCTTAAACCTCTTTACTCCAAACGCAAGAAAGAGAAGGTGTTGTAAATGGATTGGGTAACTACATTAGGCCAACTTGTAAATACAACGCTTGTATTTTCAACGGCGCTTATTTTTGCAGCCTTGGGCGGCATCTTCTCAGAGCGTTCAGGGGTAACCAATATCGGTATTGAGGGTCTAATGACCTTCGGGGCCTTCTCAGCAGCGATCGCAACTTATTATGCGGACCAAGCTGGCATGGGGGCAGGTGCTCCTTGGGTGGGCTTGATCGCAGCTATTATCACCGGGATTATCGCCTCACTCATTCATGCTTTGGCTTCGATTACTTTCAAGGCAGACCAGATTATCAGCGGGATTGTAATTAACTTTCTTGCGGCCGGTAGTACACTGTATCTCGTTAAGCTGATCTTCAACGGCAACGGGGAGACTCCGCTGCTAAAGGTTGTAAGCAAGTATCCGATCCCTGGTCTGTCTCAGATCCCAATTATCGGAGAAGGGTTGTTCAATAACTACCCAACCACGTATCTAGCCATTATTCTGGTATTCGTGGCTTATTATGTGCTTTACAAAACTCCATTTGGGCTTCGTCTTCGTTCTGTTGGTGAGCATCCAAGTGCGGCAGATACCGTAGGGATCAACGTCCGCCGGATGCGCTACATCGGCGTGATGATCAGTGGTGCGCTGGCTGCCCTTGGGGGAGCCACAGTTACTTTGACAACAACCAGTACTTTTGCGCATAACACCATTTCTGGTCAAGGTTTTATCGCGATCGCTGCGATGATCTTCGGGAAATGGAATCCAATTGGAGCGTTTGGAGCGGCTGCGTTCTTCGGCTTCTCTCAAGCGATCCGTAGTTATGTTACGCTGTTCTCCTGGTCGAGCCACATTCCGATGGAATTTATTTATATGCTTCCATATGTGCTGACCATTATCGTACTCGTTGCTGCGGTAGGGCGTTCCTCCGCACCATCAGCCCTGGGACAGCCGTACGATCCGGGCAAGAGATAATCAGAATAGATCTTCAAAGAACAAAAGCAGAGCTTCCAAATGGAGCTCTGCTTTGTTGTTTGAAGTTATAAGTTGAATTAATGATTTACACGTAAGGCAGACGTGTGAAATGTTCTTTAAGGTCGCTGTTGCTCCCAGACTTCTTGAATTCAGCCGTCCTCTTTCAAATCCAACGCTCGTAATGTTAATATTTGTCCGCTGCTATCACCTTTTGGGGCTACACATGCACTGTCTTAACCCTGCCTACCTGACCGTCTTCCAAGCGGACTTTGATTCCATGCGGATGGGTAGGAGAATTAGTTAGAATGTCCTTCACAACACCCCGGGTAAGCTGCCCGGTGCGCTGATCCTTCTTAAGCACGATGTCCACGGTACGTCCCGGAATAATGTTCTTGCGTTCTGTTCCATTCATAGCTGTGGGCTCCTTTTTCTGTAAATATCATTAACCATAACATACCCTTGTGGGAAACCAAAGCATACAGGCAGATTCGACTTGCCAATATGCACATCTTTTGCATATAATATTGAACATAACATATGGATCGGCTTGTTCTTAGCTTAAGGTCCGTGATTCATGACATGAAAATGCGATGATGGAGAAGAGTAAGCAGTGCCTCTATACAGGGAGGGAGCGCCGCAGATTGAGAGCGTTCCTACAGAATCAGGCTGTCTGAAGTTCACTCCGGAGCAGCGCCTTGAACCGGAACCTTAGGGTTCACACATTAGAGGCTGCCGGCCGACGAACCGTTATTTCGAAAGAGTGAGTGAAATATCTTCATATCTGTAAGTCATAATGGCTTAGCAGGGTGAGGTTATGGATCTAACAAGGGTGGTACCACGGTCTTTTCGTCCCTTACGGGAGAGAAGGCCTTTTTTTGTTGTCCTATACAGGTGCGAATACGCCTTAGGATACATGAGAATGGATACGTGGGTTCAAATATCGAAGGAGGGTCATACATGAAAGAACGTTTGGAATCGTTGAAAGCGGAAGCGTTAGAGCAGTTGAAGAATGTTGCGGATGCGGTACAGCTGAATGATCTGCGGGTGAAGTATCTAGGAAAGAAAGGAGCATTAACCGAAATACTTCGGGGCATGGGTTCTCTAAGCGCGGAGGAGCGTCCAGTAATTGGCCAGGTGGGCAATGTGGTTCGGGCTGCAATTGAGGAAGTTATCGAGCGCAAGCAGCAGCATTTCCAGGAGAAAGAGACGGAGCTGAAGTTAGCCTCCGAGAAGGTGGATGTTACTCTGCCTGGACGTCCGCTCCGCCAAGGCGGCGTTCATCCGCTGAATAAAGTAATTCAAGAGATCGAGGATATCTTCATCGGTCTGGGTTACCGTATTGCAGAGGGACCAGAGGTGGAGACGGACTATTACAACTTCGAAGCTCTCAACCTGCCGAAGAACCATCCGGCGCGGGATATGCAGGATTCCTTCTACATCACAGAGGACATCCTGATGCGGACCCAGACTTCCCCGGTTCAGGTTCGGACCATGGAAGCGATGAAGGGTGAAGTACCGGTCAAAGTCATTTGCCCGGGCAAGGTATACCGCCGCGACGATGACGACGCAACACACTCGTTCCAATTCAACCAGATTGAAGGACTGGTGATTGGCAAGGGAATTCGCATGAGCGACCTGAAAGGGACTCTGCTCCAGTTCACTCGGGAGATGTTTGGCTCCAACACGCAAATCCGCCTTCGTCCAAGCTTCTTCCCGTTCACCGAGCCGAGTGCGGAAGTGGATGTCACCTGTGTGAAGTGTGGCGGTTCAGGCTGCCGGATGTGCAAACAGACAGGCTGGCTGGAAATTCTGGGCTGTGGTATGGTTCACCCAAGAGTGCTTGAGATGGGCGGTTATGATCCGGAGGAGTATACGGGCTTTGCATTCGGTATGGGCGTGGAACGCATTGCGATTTTGAAATACGGCATTGATGATATTCGTCATTTCTACAGCAATGATCTGCGGTTCCTGCAGCAGTTTGCTCGATATTAATTAGCGAAGGGAAGGGACATATTCATGAAAGTATCAACCGAATGGTTGTCTGACTATATATCTTTGGAGAATGTGGTAGCGGAGGAATTGGCTGAGCAGATTACCCGCTCGGGGATTGAGATTGATTCCGTAGAGAAGAGAAGCCCAGGGGTAAGCCAGGTTGTTGTCGGGTATGTGAAGAGCAAAGAGAAACATCCGGATGCGGATAAGCTTAATGTGTGTGTGATCGATGCGGGACAAGGAGAAGATCTGCAGATTGTCTGCGGGGCGAAGAATGTGGATGCCGGTCAAAAGGTTCCTGTCGCACTGGTGGGCGCCAAGCTTCCAGGCGGTCTTGAAATCAAGAAAGCCAAGCTGCGCGGCGTGGCTTCCCAAGGTATGATCTGCTCTGCGAAAGAGCTCGGCTTGAATGAGAAATTTGTTCCCAAGGAGCAGCAGGAAGGGATTCTTGTCCTGCCGGAAGACACGGAGATCGGTGTTTCGATCAACGGCGTTCTCGGATTGGATGATGAGATTCTTGATTTCGATCTCACGCCGAACCGTTCTGACTGCCTCAGCATGCTAGGGGCTGCTTACGAGGTTGGAGCGATCCTTGGACGGGAAGTGAAGATTCCTGAGCCGGAGAAGAAGCTGATTGAAGTGGCGGAGCCGGCCAGCAGCCATATCCAGGTCCATGTGGAGGCACCTGATTTGTGCCACCACTATGCGGTACGATATTTTTCAAACGTAAAGATTGGGCCGTCCCCTCAGTGGATGCAGAACCGTCTTGCTGCAGCTGGAGTTCGCCCGATTAATAACATTGTAGATATCACGAACTATGTCATGATGGAATACGGCCAGCCGCTGCATGCTTTTGATGCGGATCAAATCGCTGGAGGCTCGATCGGCGTACGCCAGGCAGTTCAAGGAGAGACGCTGGTAACGCTAGATGGGCAGGAGCGCAAGCTTGAGGCTGGAGCCCTGCTGATTACGGACGGGGAAGACAAACCTGTTGGCCTTGCCGGTGTAATGGGTGGATTGAATTCCGAGGTTACAGATGCAACCGTGAACATTGTTCTAGAGTCCGCTTATTTCGATGGCGGGTCGGTGCGTAAGACTTCACGTCAATTAGGACTTCGTTCCGAAGCGTCCCTGCGGTTTGAGAAAGAAGTGGACCCAAGCCGCGTCATTCCAGCGCTTAACCGCGCCGCGTCACTGATTGCAGTATACGCCGGTGGAACAGTACACCAAGGAATTGTTGAGTCTGTTGTCCGCACTTCTGAAGAGAAAAGAATTGTGCTATCGCTGAACAAGCTGAACGGATATCTGGGAACAGACATTTCTATGCTTGAAGTGAAGACCATCTTCAATCGGCTGAATTTCGAAAGTGCCGAGCGAAGCGGTGAAATTGAAGTTCTGGTGCCAACACGCAGAGGGGATATTACCCGTGATGTGGATTTGATTGAAGAGGTTGCCCGTCTTCATGGGTACGCCAATATTCCTACCACGGCAATTGAAGGACCGACGACACCGGGGGCCTATACGAAGGAACAATTCCTTCGCCGGAGCTTGCGGAATTTGCTCACTCATGGCGGCTGGCAGGAAGTCATCAGCTATTCCTTCACCCATGAGTCGTCCATCGGGCTGTTCCCGGATCTTTCAGGCGGCAGCCGGGGATTGAAGCTGGCGATGCCGATGAGCGAAGACCGCAGCATTCTCCGCACGAGCACTTTGCCGCAGCTGATGGATATCGCCGCTTACAACCGTAACCGCAAACAGGATAATCTTGCTGTATTTGAGATCGGAAGTGTGTTCTGGACCGAGGAAGAACAGTTAACCAGACAGCCTAAAGAGCTTCCGGTGCTTGGTTTCTTATTAACCGGTCTCCGTCAGGAGAAGCAGTGGAATATCACTGCCGACAAGGTAGACTTTTTTGATCTCAAGGGTGCGGTAGAGAGTGTGACTGAATATCTAGGACTCAAAGAGAAGGTTGCTTACGTGGCGGACCGGCCAAGCGGCTTCCATCCGGGCCGTTCGGCTTCTATCTATCTAGAGGCCGGTGGGGAGAAGATCCGCATAGGTGTCATCGGACAGCTGCACCCTGATGTGCAGCGTCAGAAGGATCTGGATGATACTTACGTGGCCGAACTGCTTCTAGCTCCGCTGTATCAGTACTCAGACAGCACGATTGAATACCGGGAGCTGCCTAGATTCCCTTCCGTGGAAAGGGATATCGCTGTTGTGGTGGATGCTGATGTTGAAGCAGGCGCTCTGATCAAGGCAATTCAATCGGCTGCCGGAGAACTACTGGCGTCTGTTCAAGTCTTTGACGTGTTCACAGGTAGCAAGCTTGGTCACAACAAGAAGAGTGTGGCTATTTCCATGGTGTACCTTCACAAGGAGCGTACCCTGACCGAAGAGGACATTACCACCGTTCATGATCGTGTTCTGGAAGTCCTTGAACAAACTCTTGCCGCAGAACTTAGAAAATAGAAGGAAATTACAGAAGTCACATCGAATCTTGTATAATGGATTGAGTTGAAGAGTAACTATGTTGATTCATTCCCCATTACATGAAGATTTCATGTGACTTTTGTACAATTCATACAACAGGATCAGGCATAAGAATTGAAGGAGGTAACTCGCTTTGACTAAACCCGACAAAACCAGTGTTACCGTGGAGATTTACGGAACTTCTTATAAAATTGTTGGCAGCAGTGCTGATTATATGAAGCAGGTGGCCCGTCAAGTTAATGATCGTATGCATGCGATCGCCAGAGCGCACGCCTATTTGGATATTCCCCGTATCGCTGTTTTAGCGGCCGTACATATGGCAGAGGAAGTCCATAAGCTTGAAGCCTTGGAGAGAGAACTTGCAGCCTTGACCGAGCAGAAGAGAATGCTTGAACAGAAGCTGGATGATCAAGGAACCCAGTATAGTGAACAGCAGATTAAGCTGGGCACACTTCAGGAATCCTTCAGCCGTCTCCAGACGGAGAAGACAAGTTTGGAGGAATCATTGAAGACTGCGGGTGAAGCCCTAAAGGTTCAAGAGAGCGAAATGACCAAACAGGCGTCACGCATTCAGGAGTTAGAGAAGCAGCTCCGTGAAGAGCGCGGGAACAACAGCACTTTGGAAGAGAAGCTTAAAGCCGCGGAGCTCAATCTGGGCAGGGAACGTGAGAATCTCTCCAAGCTGAATGAGCAGCATAAACAATCACTCCGTCGGGAAGAGCAGCTGACTGCGGAGTCGAAGCGGACCAAGGAGCAGAATGCCCATCTTGAGAAGCAGCTTAACGATTCGCTTGAAGCTTCAAAGGCTGTCCAGAGCAAGCTGAACGGGCTGCAGCAGTCGCTTCAAGCGGCCAAAGCGCGCGAAGACAAGCTGCAAGCGGATTCAGCCAAGACCATGGAGGAAGCTGAGGCTTTGCGTAAGCTTGCCGAGAAGCGGCATGAGCAGATCAACCGGCTTGAAATTGAGCTGCTGGAGGCTGCAGAGCATAATGAGGCTTTGGAACAGGGGCTCAAGATTTCACAAGATGAAGTTGAGTCGTTGAAGGACCAGCTTGATAAGCATGGTAAAGACCGGCAGCAGCTTCAAGATGAGCTTGACGGGCTGCATAAGAAATATCATGAGCTGGAAGAGGCCCATGAGAGTCTGATTCAGCGGGAGTTGGAATCGGAAGAGGAACAACAGGCTCTTCAAGAGGAAGCGGGGCAGCTGAAGAAGCAGTTTGAGGAACTTCAGATGAGCCTTCGGGAGAGCCGGGAGCAGGTTCAGAACGCGAAGAAAGCTCTGGAGGAAGCGGAGAATCGTGAGCTTGAATGGCAGATCCGCTGTGAAAGTGCTGAGGAAAGCTATAATGCGCTCCGTGAAGCGGAATCCGTGCTTCAGCAGCAGCTTGAAGATTGGCAGCAGCAGTGTGCCGCGGCAGGAGATTCATTAAACGTTGCCACAGAAGAGAAGTCGAAATTGACTCAGGAGAAGGACGCACTTGCCGCTCAACTCGAGGAAATCGGCGGACAGTTTGAACTGATCTCACATGAATACAGACTGCTCAGCACAGAACGCGAGATGGAGCGTGAACGTATGCAGGCGATTCAGGAGGAGCATGGAAGACTGAAGGATGAGTATGCCAAGCTCCAGGCGGAATACAATGAATGGATTGAGCTGATTGAACAGGACCAGACATAGAAGGCTGCCTGGGTGAGCAGTTCCTTCTGGATATGAAAGTGTAATATAAAGGACACTTCATGAGACAATTGATTATGCCTAAACCCTAGTTCGAGGACATCCGAACATGGGATTGGAAATGCATAGTCGATGACTATTCCTTGTCTGCCTGTTAGTATCAGCATATAAACGAAGTCGTCTCAAGAGCAAGCCATCTTACAGCAGAATGGACGTTTTTTTGCAAAAAAAGTAGGCAGAGCGCCAGTTCAAGGGGTTATCCCTGGGCTGGCGCTTTGCTGTGTTCTTCGAAAGTTACTTTGTTGACTCCCGCCATACCAGGCATGTCTCCAGATATACTGTTTCGTTATGCCGATCAGGCTGGTCAATTCTGTTCAATAGCGATTCGACAACACGTTTACCCAATTCATAAGGGTAGGTATGGACAGTAGTTAGGGCTGGTTCAATTATTGCGGAATTTGGAATATCGTCAAAACCTGTAACTTCAATGTCAGCCGGAATGTTATACCCAAGACTTTTAAGAGAACGGATTACACTGATGGCAATATCGTCGTTTGCACACACAAAGGCCGTAGGCAGTTTATTCAAAGCTTTAATTTGTGAGGTCATCCAATCCACGGACAAATAAGGATTTGTATCTTCAAGCTGGATACTGAATTCACTACAGTCGCCCAAGCCGCTATGGGATAGGGCGCGAGTGAAGCCAAGCCAGCGTTCATAAAAGCTTCTGCAATGAGCTGCGTCTCCAATAAAACCGATATTCTGATGGCCGTGCTCTATCAATAACTGGGTAAGCTGATAAGTTGCCAATTCATTTTCCACCATTATGACGTCGTATTTGTGGAGTTCGAACAGGGAATTGGGCAGTGAATCAATAAAAACCGTAGGAATACCCGTGTTCAGTACTTTTTGCATATAAGGTTTATCAAAAATTTCAACGCTGATGATCCCGTCAAGATTTGACTGATGTACGTTGGCTGGCAGGATGCCTGATCGGATATCCTCTGGTTTCACCAGAGTCAGAATCAAATTGTAGCCATCTGCACTCAGACTTGTTTCAATCCCCCGAATCGTCTCGGAGTAAAAGCTGATCGTATTGATATCCCCCCTGGTTAGCAGAGCGATATTTCCCATTTTGAGTTTGGAGTAGTTTTTGTATTTAAGGTCTGCCGCTTTTTGAATGATTTTATCCCTCGTTTGCTCTGGAATTTGAGGGTGGTTATTAAGCGCTTTGGATACCGTATTTCGGGATAATCCAAGGGCATTAGCGATATCCTGAATGGTTACTTTCTCTGCCATATCATTTACTCCTTTAATAAAAGCAGTTTGTGCTTTTTTATCAGCTGCTAGTCAATATAGTAACACAAAAATGTGCATAGATATCGACATATCTATACTTATCCGCTGTCTAGTGGTTGTCTCATTTGAATTCAAAAGTGATTGACACCCCTATAATGTAAGCGTATACTTCGGTAGTAAACACTGTTTGTTTACTTTTGTAATTAAAAATGTAAACTGAATTGAAATCTAAAATGCAAACTAAATGTTAAATTAAATGGAAATTGAATACATCGTTTTAAATGAGTTATGTTTTAAACTTCTTCAATTCGACAGGGCAAGGAGGTGATTCGTATGTGACAATATTCTGGCTGATGAAGCTGCAAGTTTTCATGGCAAAGTATTAATAGTGATATTCATGTTTGCTAAGCGGGGAGAGGGATAAATTATGAAACAACAGGCTTATTCAGCATTGAAACCACTGTTAGCCGCAATAATGATCATCTCCATCATAATTCCTGTTGACGCTTATGCTGAAGCAGAGCAGTTAAAGGAGGGATCACCCATGGCTAAACAATCTATTGTAAGCGTAACCAATACAAATACGAATCTTGCGGATTGGCACGTTGCGGGAGGGGGCAGGATGAGCGACAGCCCTGAGGGAATTCTGTTAACTTCTAATTCCGATGATAACGTGAGGGCTATCTCTGCCACGAAATCAGAGGATTTCATTTATGAAGCCGATGTGATGGTCAAAGACATAAAGGCGGATGCCAGCTTGGTTTTTCGCTCCAATAATAATGGGCAATCGTCCTATATGCTGCAAATTGTTCCAAGTGCCGGACTGCTCATATTGCAAGACACAAATGAGGGAGCTGGAAGGCTAAACGAAGAACGTAAAGTCGAACTGAAGCAAGGAGAGATTTATCACCTAAAAGTCAAAGCGGAAGAATCTAATCTGAAGGTATATTGGGGGGCGAATTATAAACCAATTATTGATGTTAAGGATAAGGCTTATTCCACAGGCTTTCTGGGACTGCATGTGCGGAATGGCTCCGCATTATTTCAGAATATTCAGGTCAGTGACCTGCACACCAACCTGAATAATGAGATCTTGACACATGGGGAGTGGCTGCCACATTTAAAGGGATACAAAGCAACAGCCCAGAGCGGGGAAAAGGCCGTAAAAGTCTATGGCACCACAGCAAATGATTTTGAGATGGAGGGAGATGTCACGCTTCATGCTGGATCTTCAAATACCAACGCGGGGCTATTATTCAGGGCGAATAAGGATGGTTCAACAGGATATGTAGCTTCTATTGTGGGTCAGGGAGACCAGATCCAAGTTCTCTTAATGAAGGCTAATGGCACGATCGTTAGCAAGTCTGCACGCCTGTATCCTGGAGAGCGTGGCAGCAAGCATCATCTTGAGGTTAATGCCTCGGGCGATCATATACAGATATTTATGGACGGCTATACACCCGCAGCAATTGATATTAGAGATAAGAGCTATACGGGCGGTAATTCTGGAATGATTGTTAATCAAGGCACCGCTTATTTTCAAGACGTCTATCTGACGCAGGCGTCTGATTATTATACCGAGAGATACCGCCCGCAGTATCATTATTCCCCAGCAAGGGGATCGGCAAGTGACCCCAATGGCCTGGTATATTATGAAGGAGAATACCATTTATTTCACCAGGATGGCGGACAATGGGCCCATGCAGTTAGCAAGGACATGATTCATTGGAAAAGGCTCCCGATTGCTCTGGCCTGGAATGATCTAGGCCATGTTTGGTCTGGATCTGCTGTTGCGGATCTAACCAATGCCTCTGGACTGTTCACTAATACAGGCGGAAAAGGCTTGATTGCTTATTATACTTCTTATACACCTGACATGCAGAATGGGAACCAAAAGATCGGACTGGCCTACAGTACAGATGCAGGCCGAACATGGGCCTATTCGCAGGAACACCCCATTGTTATTCAGAATCCCGGCAAGAATGGGGTCGACCCGGGTGGATGGGATTTCCGGGATCCGAAAGTTGTACGTGATGAGGCCAATAATCGTTGGATCATGGTTGTATCCGGCGGGGATCACATTCGATTCTTCACCTCCAACAATCTAATCGACTGGACCTTCACGGACAGCTTCGGTTATGGAGAGTATGTCCGCGGCGGAATTTGGGAATGCCCTGACCTTTTTCAGCTTCCGGTGGATGGGAATGGAGCCCGCAAGTGGGTATTGATGATCAGCACGGGAGCGAATCCAAAGACGGGCGGCTCGGATGCGGAGTATTTTATTGGCGATCTTACGGCGGACGGAAAGTTTAAGAATGATAATCCTGCCGGGAAGGTATTAAAAGTAGATTGGGGCAAAGAATTTTACGCTTCGATGTCTTTCTCGGATGCTCCTGGAGGCCGCAGGATCATGATGGCCTGGATGACGAACTGGGATTATCCATTCAGCTTCCCTACGACTCCTTGGAAAGGGGAATTAACGATCCCAAGAGAACTATCATTGAAATCAACGGACTCGGGAATCCGGCTGGTTCAGACGCCGATAGCTGAATTAACTCCGCTTCGTAAGCCTCTTGCCACCGTCAAGAATCGTATAGTTACAGAAGCACAGGAGAACCTGCTTGAAGGCGTGGGCTCAGGCGCTTATGAAATCGAGGCCGTCATCCAACTGCCCGAACAGGATGCTGCCTCAGAGTTCGGATTTAATCTACGAACAGGTGGAGATCAACGTACTGTAGTTGGTTATAACAAAGACAAGCAAAAGATGTATGTAGACCGGTCAGCATCTGGAGCAACGGATTTCTCTAATCTGTTCACCACGTTTCATGAAGCACCGCTTGTCCCATCTGGTAATCAGGTGAACATGCGTATATTCGTGGATGAATCCTCGGTAGAAGTCTTCGGCAAGGATGGAGAAGTTGTAATCTCTGATGTCATTCTGCCGGATTCAGCCCGAAGAGGAATGAGTTTTTTTACTAAGGGTGGTGCTGTGAAAGTCATCTCTCTGAAGGTGCATGCGCTGGATAATATCTGGAGGGTTACCGAATCATCTGCTCCCAGGGTTATAATGGACCGTCCAGAAATGGAACTGACAAGCGGACAAACAACAACTTTATTTGCCAGTTTAGAGAAATCCAAGGGAGTGAAAGAGCCGCTCACCTGGAAGTCAAGTAACCCGAATGTGATACAGATTATTTCTTCAGACAATGAAACTGCTGTAATCCGGGCAGTCGCGGCGGGAGAAGCTGCAATTACGGCCGCTTCAAGCCAAGCGATTACCGGGATCACCCGTATTACCGTAAGCAGCGGAGAGTTCAAGACGAATCTTACCGGATGGAAGCCGCAGCCTTCCTCCTCGCTGTGGACATTAACACCTGAGGGGATTCGCGGCAGCTATACCAGTGATGCCAATTATATGGCAGCCGAGAGAGCAGGAAACTTCACTTATGAAGCGGACATGACACTGGCCAAGAACGGCGGGGCAGGGTCAATCCTATTCAGGGCCAGTGCGGATGGGAATAGCGGATATTACTTTAATTTAGATCCAAATATGAAATCTATCCGATTGTTTTATAAAGTAGAAGGCCGGTTTGAGGAACGCCAGGTGCTTGCCAAAGTGAGCCGGTTTATTCAGAGTGAGAGAAGGTATCATGTGAAGATCGTAGCAGATGGTCCTCATCTTCAGATCGATCTTGATGGGGAACGGGTTATGGACTTGAAGGATGGGACATTCGCCGAGGGACATTTCGGGGTTAATGTGTTTGGAGGACAGGCGTATTACCAGAATGTCATGGCGACTCATACATCCGATGCAGATCTTGCTAAGGTGCATATCAAGAATGAGAACTCAGGCAAATCCCTATACTATGGAAGTTCAACTAACGGTGCGCCCGTAACTGTTATGGATGATGATGCTAATTCTGCAAATCAGGTATGGGTTTTTGTGCCTGTTGGTGATGGAACTTATACCATCAGAAACACGGGAGACAGAGCTTTGGATCTCGATACTGGACAGAATCGGATTCAGCTGTATAACTACCTTGGATTTGACAACCAGCGCTGGACTAAATCAGAGAACGCCGATGGAACAGTAACAATACTCTCCGCACATAACGGCAAAGCTTTGGAAGTCTCCGAAGAGGGAACGAAGCTGGAGCTTGGAGAGGTTGTCCCTGGTTCCTCTCGGCAGAAATGGCGTCTGACCGGTAGCACAACAACCACCTTAGCGCTGCCATCTACCCCGTGAGAATGTAAGAAAGGGGCCATTCGAAAAACGATTGTGGCACAGGCCAACCGGCTATGGCGGGGAATAAAACTACGTCTTAATTAACAAAGCGCCAGCCCAAGGGCACCCCCTTGGACTGACGCTTTGCTTACTTTTTTTGCAAAAAAGTCCATTTACTATGCTGTAAGCTTACTTGCTTCTGTGACGAACTTCATTAATAAGGAATGAAGCTCAGAGCTAGTGAGTTAGTTATTCTACCACAATCTTGGAAATCATTTGACTGTGACCGGTCCCGCACATAACAGAGCAGGCTATTTCAATTTCACCGGTCTCCTTCGGAGTAACCACAGCGGATTTATGCTCACTGTCCAGCTGAAGGTTCAGTTTAGGAATCAGAACACCATGATTTCCCTGTTCATTCTCGAATACAATCTTAACCGGAACATCTTTCTTCAAATGGTAGACCTGTTGGTCGAATTTATAATTTGAGGCTTTAATCACAAGCTCCGCTTTTGGAGTTACATTGGTCTCCCCTTGCGAGTTACTGCTGTCCTTTGCAGCACCGCAGGCGGAGAGTATTACAAGCAGCACCGATGAGAGCACAAGTGCAATAGTCTTTTTCATCATTATCCCCTTTTCTTAGCAATATTCTATTACAATATCATAATACAAATCGGCACTAGACGGACAGTTAGGGTTTGAAGGATTCGTGAACTTCGGATGTGCCTGCCGGAGCTTCATTTGGTACAGTTTGACTCAAAAAATTAGTAAGCTGGACATGGCGGAGGATTAAGAGATATAATTTTTTCAAAACACATCAAAGTAGGGGATTCTCATCAGTGGTCGTAAACAGCACAGAGTCAGATTGTCCTGGAACCGAAGATTGATGAATGGATATTGGGCTTCGTTCCTGGCATTACTGACTGCCCAATGCTTACTGCCCAGTTCCGGACATGCTTTCTTCTCCCCTGAGACCTATGTATCCACATTTGACCTGCCTTATCTTGTATCCGATTTCTTAATTGTTCTGTTCCTTGCCGGGACAGAAGTATGGTTAAGATTGAATTATAGATATTCACATAATCTGGTGCTCGTCTCCGGACTTGTAATCAGCTACCTTGGATTCTACGATCTGTTTCCGTTTGTGAATGGAGCGGAAATTATCCTCATTCTGCCTGTATTGCTTGCTTTGGTACACTTCAGCCGTGCAGTCCTGTATATATCGGGCCTTTCCAGCATTCTGTTTCTCAGTTTGACGTATTTATCCGCCCATTCTAATAACCCAAGGATAGACTGGTTAGGCTTTGGCATGGCTGTCATTTATATACTGCTTGGGGTATTGGTTGGACGAGCGATTCTGGAGCGCTCTCAGGAGCTGCGAAGCAGCATGGAGTCTCTGGTCAAATCCGAACAGAAACTGATTGTTGAGAAAGCGATCTCAGACAAGCTGCTCAAGATGGATGCTCTGACCGGCTTGTATAACCATAAAACCTTCCATGAGTATTTGGAGAATCTGATCCTGCACTGCGATACGAACGGTGTGCCGCTTCATCTGGCCCTCTTGGACATTGATAATTTCAAAAAGGTCAACGATACGTATGGCCATTGGGTTGGAGATGTGGTTCTGAAGGATGTGGCAGGATGTATTACTGAGCTGCTGAGCCCGAATAATTTTGCAGCCCGTTATGGCGGGGAGGAGTTTGCGGTGATTTTTACTGACACATCCGCAAGGCAAGCGGCAGAGGAAGCCGAGCAGATTCGCAAGGCGATTGAGGACCTGCCGTTAACGCATAGCCGGGCGCATCCTGTGACTGTAAGTATTGGCCTGTGCAGCTATAGGCCAGGTTCGGGCAAGGAGACTTTGTTCCGCAACACGGATGATGCCTTATACCAGGCCAAGCGCTCGGGGAAGAATAAGGTTGTGCTGTATGAGTCTGCAGACTAGTGAAAGGTCAACGATCAAAAGGAGGCCCCAGTTATGAACTGAGGGCCTCCTTTGATGAGTGCAGGGGCTTAAGCCCGGCGTGAGTCATTGAATGGCGTTGCCAGCGGGGTGAACAGGTCAATAATGCCGATAACCAGAGCTGCGAGCAAAGCGCCGATAATGGTTACCGAGACGTGCGGAATAACGAACTGCGCAAGCCAGATGACAAGCGCGCTGGTAAGGAAGCCAACGATGCCGCGTCCAAAAGGGGTAACCTTGGTTCCAACCACGAGTTCAATGACCCATCCGATCAAGGCAATGGCTACAGCCAGCAGCAGCGCGCTTCCAAATCCGCCTACCGTAAAGTTCGGAACCAGCCAGCCTACAAACATTAATACCAAGGCGGATACAATAAAACGGATGAGATGTCCCAAGAAACGCATGTGAAAATGAGCCTCCTTCCTAAGAATCAGTCTTAATCTCCGGCTTTAGGATATACACGCAAGTTTAAGTTTATGTGTCTGGGCTACACTTGAACTGGCGTATGAAATGGCGTTAAGCGCAGCAGATCGTTTATAATATATGCATACCCGAGAGGAGTTGTGAACGTCCTTGGACGAGAAAATTCTGCATACCCTAGAATATCAGAAAATTATAGATAAATTGACGGGCTTTGCCCAAACCCAACTTGGGAAGGAGCGTGCCGGCAAGCTGAGACCGGTTACCCGGCTTGAAGATGTCAAGCAGCTTCTACAGGCTACAGATGAAGCCTTCAAGATAGACCGGCTGAAGGGAGCACCTCCTTTTGGTGGAATTGTCGACATTACGATGCCGGTTAAGCGTGCCCGTATTGGCGGAACCTTAAATCCGCATGAGCTGCTGGGGATCTCTACCACGCTTTATGGGGCACGACGTCTGAAACGGTACATCCTGGCCATCCACGAGGAGGACGAAGTGCCTCTCTTGTACAATTTATGCACTGAGCTCAGCGAACAGAAGCCGCTCGAGAATGCAATCAAGCTGTGCATTAATGAGAGCGCCGAAGTGATGGATTCGGCGAGTCCGGAGCTGGCTCAGATCCGGCGGGAGCTTCGTGGGGGCGAGGTCAGAATCCGGGAGAAGCTGGATGCCATGATCCGTTCCACGTCAGTATCCAAAATGCTTCAGGATCAGCTGATTACGATCCGGGGAGACCGGTTTGTTATTCCGGTTAAGGCGGAATACCGCGCTCATTTCGGCGGGATTGTGCATGACCAATCCGGCTCCGGGGCTACCTTGTTCATAGAGCCAGAGTCCATCGTAGCCATGAACAACAAGCTGCGGGAGACGCGGCTGCGTGAAGAGCGGGAGATCGAAGTGATTCTTCAGAAGCTGACCGCTCTTGTAGGCGAGCAGACAGAACTCCTGGAGTACGACTGTGATGTGCTGGGCCAGCTCGATTTTATTTTTGCCAAAGCCCGCCTTGCCCGTGAAGTTAAAGGCACACTTCCGATGATGAATGACCGCGGCTTTATGAAGCTGAAGAAAGGCCGTCATCCATTGATTGCGATGGATAAAGTGGTTCCTATCGAAGTGGAGCTTGGCAATCAGTACTCTTCCATTATTGTGACAGGTCCCAATACAGGTGGGAAAACGGTAACCCTGAAGACGATTGGTCTGCTCAGCCTGATGGCGATGTCCGGCTTGTTCGTCCCAGCTGAAGATGGAAGCCAGCTGTGTGTGTTCGATGCCATTTACGCGGATATCGGCGACGAGCAGAGCATTGAACAGAATCTGAGTACGTTCTCCAGCCATATGACCAATATTATTTCGATTCTTCGCAAAATGACACCTAAAAGCTTGGTGCTTCTGGACGAGGTGGGAGCCGGAACAGACCCTGCCGAAGGCTCCGCGTTGGCAGTGGCCATCCTGGAGCATATTCATGCTCTTGGATGCCGTATGGTCGCCACCACCCACTACAGCGAACTCAAGGCCTATGCCTATGAGCGCAAGGGAGTCATCAATGCAAGCATGGAGTTTGATGTGAATACGTTAAGCCCAACATACCGCCTGCTGATCGGGGTTCCAGGGCGAAGCAATGCGTTTGCCATCGCGGAGCGCCTCGGACTGCCTTCGAGCATCCTGGAATTCGCACGTGGCGAAGTCAAGGAAGAGGATCTTCGCGTGGAGCATATGATTGCTTCATTGGAAGAGAACCGGCTTACCGCCGAACAGGAGCGTGAGAAGGCCGAGAGGCTCCGCAAGGAGATGGAGGCGCTTCGCAGCCGTCACGAAGAAGAGCTTGAGAAGCTGGAGCAGCAGCGGGACCGGCGCATCGAGAAGGCGGAGGAAGATGCCCGGGCAATCATTGACAAGGCTAGAAGTGAAGCTGAGAAGATTATCGATGATCTGCGGAAGCTTGCGCTTGAGGAAGGGGCCTCGGTCAAGGAGCATAAGCTGATCGCCGCCCGTAAGCAGCTCGATGAAGCCGAACCTGCGAAGCGCAAGAAGGCCGCCGCTGTGCGTAAGGCAGCCAAGCAGGCACGCTCCATTGAACCTGGCGATGAGGTTAAGGTACACAGCCTGAATCAGAGAGGGCATGTGGTTGAACTTTCCGGTAAAGAGGCTGTGGTTCAGCTCGGCATCATGAAGATGAAGGTGTCGCTGGACGATCTGGAGCTGATTCAGCAGGCGCCTGCCGCAGCGGTGCAGCAGCGCACGGTCACAACGCTTAAGAGGACACGTGACGACCGGACACGTACCGAGCTGGATCTCAGAGGTGCGAATCTGGAAGAAGCGTTAATGGAAGCCGACCGGTTCATTGATGAAGCATTTCTCAGTAACCTTGGGCAGGTGTACATTATTCATGGCAAGGGCACGGGAATTCTGCGCACCGGCATTCAGGAATATCTTCGTAAGCATAAGAACGTAAAGAGCTATCGTACAGGAGATTACAGCGAGGGAGGCACCGGGGTAACCGTAGCCGAATTGAAATAACGATAGAGGAGAATGCGTGTTGTTGGAATCCGTTGATCCGCTGCTGGAGCATCCTATAGGGATGACCTTGGGCTTGTTCTCGGTAGCTATTTTGGAGCTGATCGTATTTCTATCTTGTTTCGAACTGGCGGCCCGCTACCGGTGCTGGGAGGAGATCAAACGGGGGAACATGGCGGCTGCGCTTGCGACGGCAGGCAAAATCTTCGGAATATGCAACATCTTCCGGTATGCGGCCTCCTATGGTTCCATCTATGATTTCATGATCTGGTCCAGCATTGGGACAGCGCTGCTGTTCGTCTCGTACCTTCTCTTTGAATTCGTAACCCCTGTATTCCGGATTGATCGTGAGATCGCTGAGGATAACCGGGCGGTGGGAATCATTGCTCTCGGAATATCGGTCTCGTTATCGTTTGTGATTGGAGCTAGTCTGAAATAATGAGATTTGCCCTGAATACACGTATATCGCTAACGGAGGACATATGATCAAAAATTTGGTCCGCGTATTGTTTGCAGCCGCAGTGCTTTTTATAATAGCGGGTATTATCTTTTTAATGCGCTCTTAAATTTTGTTGAAAGAAGGAACTTGTGATTATGGAAACTACTGTATGTCCTTGGTGTCAGACCGAGATTGTATGGGATGAGGAAATCGGACCTGAGGAAGAGTGTCCACACTGCCAGAACGAACTGAAAGGTTACCGTACCCTTCAGATTAACCTTGGGGAGGATGAAGAGCAGGAGCAGGACGAAGACCTTGAGGATAGCCGGGATCCCCTTGGTTTCTGGGACGAGCAGGATGGCGGCGATTTGGGAACGGTAAGACGTATCCATTCATTTGCCGAGGCGGGTGCTGACCTGCTGGAATACGAGTCGGCGGTAGAGCGGATACTGGATTCGCAGGATGAGGTTCCTGAATGCCCGCACTGCCGGGAATATATGGTTCTTGCAGGACAGGAGCAGGTAGATGGAACTCAATCTGCTGCCCAGAAGGGGACTCTTTTACAGATGCCGTACACCCTTAATGTATATGTGTGTTCCTCCTGTTTCTCGGTCAGCCGGTTCCTGGCTGAGGAGGACAGGCTTCAATTTATACGCACTATCACGGAAAGTGGCAAACAAGCCTAGAAAGATTATGCCCTGCTCAGGATTCTGAGCGGGGCTTTATTCGTATAAACAGGAGGGTTCAGGTCATACTATGATTGCAAAAACATACAGCAGGAGGGATAGATCACATATGAATCAAAGCAATCTCCAGCCGCTCACAACCAAGGAACTCAATTATATTGCCGACTCCATCATGAATGAGGACCTTCTGATTAAGCAAAGTGTAGCCGCTGCGGCTGTATCTCACAGTAATCAGGTACAGCAGGCGCTGAACCAGTATATTCAAACGCATCAGAAGCATCTTTCCATGCTGGAGGAATCTCTTAAAGCACATCAGAATGTAGCCCCTTCTCAGACCCAATAATTAAGGAGGACCTAACCGTGACCAATCAGGTGAATTTACCCGAACAGGATATCCTGAATACGATTCTGGCGGACCTTAGAAGAACGGCCCGTGAGTATACTACGGCGACCACAGAGTCTGCCTGTCCATCTGTCCGTCAAATGTTCTCTCAGCTTACGGACAGCACTCTTCGTCTGCAAGGAGAACTATATCAATTAATGCAGCAGAACAGCTCTTACCAGGCTCCCCCACATGCGCCGCGTCAAGAGGTAGACAAGCTGGTGCAGCATGCAGCCCAAACCCAGCAGAAAATCCAGCAGTTCGCCCAGCAAAGTGGCATCCAGATAGGCTCATCATTACAACAGTCTAACGTGATGCAGCATCAACCCAATGTAACGCCCCTCAGTTAACTGCCAGGCACAAACCCTTGGTAGGAAAGACTTTCCAAGCGCCGTCCTTGCCGTGAAACCTTACACGGAAGGACGGTTTTTGTTTGCAGGAGCCATAAAATCATGTAATATAGATACAACGAACTTCTGATTTCCCGGCTGCTCCACTTGGGTAGTTATTGCGGGAAAACAGGCACTGGAGGTATGAAATGAAAGCGTTGAATGAACTGAAGCTGAAAGTGCTGGATCTTCTTAGAGAGGATGCGAGACGCAATCCTGAACTGCTTGCAACTCTTCTAGGAGCCTCATTGGAAGAAGTGAAGACGGCGATTCATGAGCTAGAAGAAGATCATGTCATTGTTAAATATGCGACCGTGGTAAATTCAAGCAAGATTGATGACGAGAAAGTAACGGCATTGATCGAGGTTCAAATTACACCTGAGCGTGGGCGGGGCTTTGAAGCCATCGCCGAGCGAGTCTATTTATTCCCTCAGGTCAAATCGGTATATTTGATGTCGGGTGCTTACGATTTACTAGTTGAAGTTGAGGGACGGAACCTGAAGGAAGTGGCGAGCTTTGTTTCTGACAAGCTGTCTCCGCTTGACTCAGTACTGTCTACCAAGACTCATTTTATTCTCAAAAAATATAAACAGGACGGGATTATCTTTGAAGATCATGAAGAAGATCACCGCCTTGTGATTTCGCCGTAAAGGAAGTCATGTCATGATATCAAAACCAGGTCAGAGATCAGAGCAGGCAGTGGGCAAGTCGATGAACTCGTACTTGGCACCCCGGGTGCAGGAAATTCAGCCCTCAGGAATCCGGAAATTCTTCGATTTAGCAAGCGGGAACAAAGATATTATTACACTTGGCGTGGGCGAGCCGGATTTTATTACTCCATGGCATGTTCGCGAAGCTACGGTATATGCCCTTGAAAGAGGATATACCAGCTACACCTCGAACTCAGGTACGCCGGAATTACGCGAAGCTATTGCGTTATACTTGTATGATAATTATGAAGTTGCTTATGAACCCAAAGATGAGATTCTCGTTACGGTAGGGGCAAGCGAGGCTATTGATTTGGCACTTCGGGCGCTTATCTCACCGGGCGATGAAATTTTGGTCCCAGCTCCTTGTTACATCTCTTATTCTCCGATTACCGCAATTGGCGGTGGTATTCCTGTCGAGGTAGAGACCTTCGCTAAGGATAACTTCAAGCTGATGGCCGACAATCTGTCAGCCAAGATTACACCAAAGACCAAGGTGCTGATCCTTAATTATCCGAGCAATCCGACCGGCGGCATTATGACCTATGAGGACTGGCTGCCAATTGCTAAGATCGTCGAGGAACACGATTTGATCGTAATATCAGACGAGATATATTCTGAGCTTACTTATGGGCAGAAGCACGTGAGCTTTGCTTCAATTCCAGGAATGAAGGACCGCACCATTCTGGTTAACGGGTTCTCAAAAGCCTTTGCCATGACAGGATGGCGGATGGGGTATGCTTGCGGACACCCGGATCTTATCTACGCGATGCTCAAAATTCACCAATACACGGTAATGTGTGCGCCGGTTATGGGCCAGGTGGCAGCATTGGAAGCACTGACGAACGGGCTCGAGGAAAAGGACCGCATGATTGATTCCTACAATCAGCGCCGAAGACTCGTAGTTCAAGGGCTCCGGGATATCGGATTGGATTGCCATGAACCGCAAGGGGCCTTTTATGCTTTCCCAAGCGTTGCTTCCACAGGGCTCTCATCCGATGAATTCGCACAGCGTCTGCTTGTTGAAGCCAAGGTTGCTGCCGTGCCCGGAAATGTGTTCGGGCTTGGTGGAGAGGGCTTCCTAAGATGCTCTTATGCTACGTCGGTAGCCCAGCTGAATGAGGCGATTCATCGAATGGGCGAATTCGTGAATAAGCTGAAACAGGGATAATTAACAAATTTTTCATGATCTAATTGATTATTGAAGACTTTCCATGGTATAATTTTGCTTTGGAAGAGACCAAACATGACATTTCGTGGTAATGAGGCCTGACTTCCAACTTTACAAGGAGGGATCAAAGGGTGCGGAGCGGAGATTACAGCCTGTCTAACCAATACGGATATTATATTGCCGAAGACGATAAAGATGAATCATGGACAACGGAAGAGAATAGCCCCGCTTCATCAGATTCCGGCTCCTTGGAAGATGAAATCCTGGTCCTCCGAAACCAAATGGAAAGACTCTTCCTGCAAGAGCAATCATTCACCTCAGATATTGTGATTGAGGTTAGCAGTCTTCTTGATTTGAAGATCAATGAATTTATGAAGAGTAATAAGAAATAATAATGTACACTTATTAAAGGAGATCCTCCAGAGGGTCTCCTTTTTTCGGGACTGTGCTACTACGATTAATAGGAGGTATTCGGGAATGTCCATATATACACGAACAGGGGACGAAGGCAAAACGTCTGTTATTGGCGGCCGGGTGATGAAAGATGATGAGCGGATCGAGGCTTACGGGACTATAGATGAGTTGAACTGCTTTGTAGGACAGGCGATTAGTCAGGCTGATTCCAAGCAGTTTGCTGATATGAGACAGCATCTGCTTCAGATCCAGCATGAATTGTTCGATTGTGGTTCAGATCTGGCATTTGTAAACTTAAGTGAGAGGCGGTATAAGGTGACTGCGCCGATGGTTGTGGCTTTGGAGAAGTGGATTGACCAATATGAGGAGGAGAACCCGAAGCTGGAGCGGTTTATCCTGCCAGGGGGAACCCCGCTTGCTTCAACACTGCATATCTGCCGTACTGTCTGCCGGCGTGCGGAACGACGTACAGTCTCTTTGGGTGCCACACATGAGATCAATCCGGAGGTCATCCGATATTTGAACCGTCTCTCTGATTTCTTCTTCTCTGCTGCACGTACGGCTAATGCCAGAATGAACTTGTCCGATATAGAATATGAACGAAGTGCAAAGGTGTTCCGTGGCTGATGACAACTTATTATGATCCGATCATTTATGAAGTAAAGGCAGCGGACAGCGGGATGCTGCTGAAGACCGTGCTGCAGCGGAGATTGGGTGTGTCGCGCAAGCTCATGTCCAAAATCAAGCTTACTGAACAGGGAATCACGCTCAACGGGAAGCGTGTGTACATCAGTGTACCTGTTCAAGAAGGAGATCTTGTTGCGATACGTATGCAGCAGGAGGAGTCGGATGATATTCTGCCTCAGCCTATTCCTTTTGACATTCTGTTCGAGGATGAAGCGCTGCTTGTGGTTAACAAAGCCCCAGGGATTATTGTTCATCCAACACATGGACATTACACGGAGACCTTGGCCAATGGGGTAGTCCACTACTGGAAGGAGCGCAACCAGAAATTCCGGTTCCGGCCGATACACAGGCTGGACCAAGAGACCAGTGGTGTGTTGGCGATTGCCAAGAACGCTTATGTCCATCAGCATATTTCCGAGCAGCTGATTGCCGGGCAGGTAACCAAACGGTACAAAGCCCTTGTTCATGGTGTTCCTGACCCCTTGGAAGGCAAGCTGGATGGACCAATTGACCGCGACCCGCTCGAGCCGCATCGGAGGATTGTCACTTCATCGGGATACCCGGCCCTTACCTTTTATAAGACAACTATGCAGTTCCGGGACGCATCCCTGGTGGAAATCCGGCTCGGCACGGGCAGAACCCACCAGATCCGGGTTCATATGTCTTCAATCGGTTGTCCGTTAATTGGCGATAAGATGTATGTTCACCCTGACTGGGATACTTTCTCTGAAGATAAGCGGGAGGCCTCAGGCATGCTGGATAACATGATGGGCAGGCAGGCACTTCATGCTGCCGAGCTTGGCCTAAAGCATCCGCTAACAGGGCAAGACATGCTGTTTGAAGCCCCGCTGCCTGAGGATATAACCAGGCTTATTACGGAATTAACACGAGACCGGTCTGAACAAGAGCGTTAAATGTCTCCGGTGAAGAAATAGCATTTGTCCATGCTGCCCGATGGTGCCACGGGATAAAAAAATTAATCCTAATAGAGCAGCGATCCAGGCGACACTTACCGGCTTCAAATGCCGAACCTGGATATTAAACTATTCAATATATGTTAAGAAACAGGAGGTTCATCATGAGTAAACTTACCGTTTATCAATATCCCAAGTGCGGGACTTGCCGCAATGCGGTGAAATGGCTGCAATCGGCAGGCCACGAACTGGAGCTGCATCATATCTTTGATGCGCCTCCTAGTGAGAAGGAACTGGCATCACTTATTAAACTGAGCGGACTTGAGGTCAAGAAATTTTTCAATACTAGCGGCGAGGTATACAAAGAAATGGCTTTAAAGGACAAGCTGCCTTCGCTATCGAAAGAGGAGCAAATTGCCCTTCTCGCATCGAACGGCCGGTTGATTAAGAGACCTGTCGTAACTGACGGGAAGAAAGTAACGGTGGGCTTCAAAGAGGCTGCCTATCAAGATGTATGGAGTCAACAATAGCCATCGAACACCTGCTGCTTGTATGATATACTGAAGTATATACGCCCAGTTTGATTATGCTGGGCCAGGAAGCAATTAAGGAGAGAGAAATTTGACTAGTGGAAGAGAAACTTTATTGCTGGTAGACGGTATGGCACTGATGTTCCGGGCTTATTATGCCTCGGCAGCCAGCGGTTATATCCGGCGGACCAAAGCCGGCCTGCCCACGAATGCGATATACGGATTCATGCGGTATTTCTGGGATGCGGTGGAGAAGTTCTCTCCTACCCATGTGGCCTGCTGTTGGGATTTGGGAAGCAAGACCTTCAGGACGGAGCAGTTCGCCGCGTACAAAGGGAATCGTTCCGATGCTCCTGATGAGCTCATTCCCCAGTTTGCCGTGATCCGGGAGGTGATGGACAGCCTCGGAATTCCGAATGTCAGTGCGCCAGGATATGAGGCGGATGACTGCATCGGCACCCTGGCCTCGATCTATTGTGGGGATATGAATGTGCTGGTGCTGACCGGAGACCATGATATGCTGCAGCTTGTTAATGAATGTACAAGCGTAATTATTATGAAGAAGGGCCATGGCAACTACATGGTATATACGCCTGAGAGCTTGATGGAAGAGAGACAGCTGACCCCACGTCAGATTATAGACGTTAAGGGACTGATGGGCGATCCTAGCGACAATTATCCGGGAGTGCGCGGGATCGGGGAGAAGACTGCGATTAAGCTGGTGCAGGAGTATCATGATGTTGAAGGTATTCTTGCCAATCTGGACAACCTTTCCAAGGGAGTCCGGACCAAAATTGAGACGGACTTGGAGATGCTGCACCTGTCCAGGGAACTGGCCACGATCAAGTGTGACGTCGAATTGGCTTGTCCGATCGAAGACTGTCTGCTTGAGCTTAATCATGCCGTAATCGCTTCAAAATTTGAAGAGCTGGAAATGAAAAGTATCTGTTCATGGATGGGAGTTGCAATCAGTTAGATGAGATCAGGATCAGGCAATCATACATTAACTTGGTTTAAAGGTTTTATTACAGCCCTTGCGGTTCTATTGGCGGTGACTTGGAGCATTGGCATACAGCCGGCAGAAGCCAAAGCGGTGATCAAATCTTCGGTAAACAAGGTGAAGGTGGGAGGAAGAACCTTTACCGTTCAGACCGTATCCGTTCCTAAAGGTACTCCGGTAACTCTCGGTCTGGCCAAGCGTCAGGTAGGACAGACGGAGGCATTCACCAGCATCGTCAAAAATTATCACGCGGAGGCTGCGATTAACGGTGCCTTCTTCAATGCTTATGGAGGTCCGGCTGATCCTTATGGAGCTTTTATTATTCAAGGCCGCACGGCTCATTTCGGCGGTTATGGAACGACGATAGGCTTTCTGATGGATGGGACAGCGCTCATGTCTTCCCTGTATCATTCTCTTACAGGTAAGGTTACGGATGATAAGGGCAATTCGATGGGGTGGTATGCCGTGTTTATGAACCGGACACCTGCAGATGGGGCGAGCACGATTATTAAATACACGCCGGACCGGGGCAGCCGGGTTGGGTTCACAGGCGGAATCGCCGTTACTATTGTGAACGGCAAAGTTACCAAGAAAGAAGTAAATGCAAACAGCCTGATTCCGAAGGATGGTTATGTGCTCGTATTCACAGGAACTGAGAAAAAGAGCTCTGACCGGTTCCACGTGGGGAATTCGGTTGAGGAGAAGCTGGTCTACAAAGACGCCAAGGGCAACTCTATCCCTTGGGAGAACGTTGTGACTGCGGTTGGGGCGGGGCCCCGCCTTGTGCATGACGGCAGAGTTGAGCTGAACGCCAAAGCGGAAGGCTTCAATGATCCGAAAATCCTGACAAGCGCTGCCGCCCGGAGCGGCATTGCCATTATGCCAGACGGCTCTGTTCTGCTTGCGACCGTACAGGGAGCGACCATGCAGCAATGGGCCGGAATTATGAAAGCACTTGGAGCGAAGCAGGCCATGAACCTTGACGGAGGCGCCTCTTCCGCGCTTTATGCTGGCGGCAAGGTGCTTACTCAGGCTGGACGGCCGCTCAGCAATGTGCTTGTATTTGGGAGCAATGTGAAGTAAATCTGACTTGTAGATCAATAGTTCAACTTAGTATAAAAGAAGGGTGTTCTCCAACTGCCATGCTGTGGCAGCCGGGAACACCCTTCTTTTGCTGTGTCTATTTGGCTTGATCTGCGGATTCTTCGCCCTTTTCAATTTCGCGTTCGGCTTGCTTGCGGTGGGCAATCCGGCTGCTGGCTGAAGCTGCAATCGCACCGACAATATCATCAAGGAACGTATGAACCGGTCCTAAGGATTTGTCATTTAGGCGCTCAAGCACGCCGGGCTTCAGCTTATCCACATATCCATAATTGGTAAAACCAATGCTCCCATACACATTGACGATGGAGAAGGCGAGGATTTCGTCCACCCCATATAATCCTTCATCATTAGAGATCATATCCTGAAGCTCAGGGATGAGCAGGCCCTGCTCCGCCAGAATATCCAGCTGGATACCGGTGAGTACGGCATTTTGGACTTCTCTCTTCGTCAGCACCTGCTCCACATTATGGATGCATTCTTCCATGGTCAGATCAGGATAGTACTTCTGCTGGAGCAGCATGACAAGCTCGGCAATCTCCTCAATTTTGACGCCCCGCTTATCAAGCCACACTCTTGTGGCGTCGGCCACTTTTTTACTGTTCAAGCTGTAAGGGATTTTCGAATGTTCCATGACCTTCACCTCAACTCCTAACATATTCAGTCCGTGTGTGTTATGTGCAGTGTGTCCATTTCCCGCAAATTCTAGTTATTTTCCCAGTGGGGGGCTCGTATATATAGTAATACAAACCGTTAGAAAATGTTAGGGAGGAACGAAAAACCTATGAAATCATTACCAAAAGTAAAGACCTCCGCTGCTGTTGGCCTCGTGGCAATCCCTTTATTATTATCGGGGTGCGGTCTCTTCGGATCGCAAGGTGCGGCACAAATTGATCCTCCGCCAGCCGATGTGGAATCCCAAATGCTGCAGACGGTTGATCCGGCCAGTAAGACAAGCTTAGGCAAGACAAGCCCGGCCAACACGGAGCATGCTACCGTGTATCTCAAGAATGAACAGGGGATGCTTGCCCCGGTAACGTTAAATCTTCCCCAAGGAGGCAAGGAGGGCAAGCTGAACAGACTGATGGAGTCTCTCGTTCAGGATGGTGCTTATGCGTCTTCGTTCCCGCAAGGGTTCACCGGAGTGCTTCCTAAAGGGACTGAGGTCACCCAGGTCTCTGTGGACAAAAAACAGAAGCTGGCGGTTGTTGAGTTTACGAAGCCTTTTGCCAAGTATGACACGAAGGATGAGCGCAAAATTCTGGAGGCTATAACCTGGACTTTGACCGGAGATCCGGACGTTCAGAATGTTCAACTGTGGGTGGACGGGCAGAAGCTGACAGAAATGCCGGTAGGTCATACGCCGCTCAGCCAGCCGCTCAACCGTACGGTTGGGATCAATCTTGAATTGACTGCAGGAGCAGCAGTATCCCAGACAAGCCCAGTAACCGTATACTTCTCCGCAGTTACGAAACAGGGTGTCCCTTATTTTGTGCCTGTAACGAGACTTGTTCCTGCAGGAGAGGATACGGTCAAAGCGGCTCTTAGCCAATTGATCCAGGGTCCGGTACAGGGAGACGGCCTGCAGCAGGTGCTGACCGCGAATACCTCTATTGACTCTGTGGAGACCGCCAAGGATGGGGTGGTTACCGTATCTCTCAAGGATGATATGTTTCAGTCGGGTGAGAAGGTTCCGTCAGAGTTCCTTCAGTCCCTTGTGCTGACCGTAACGGAGAACGCGCCAAGTGATAAGGTTAGAATTTGGATGAACGGGAGCAAGGATGTGGTTGGTGATGACGATCAGAAGTACAGCGAGCCTGTATCCCGGCCAGAGCTGATCAATAACATCCCAATTTAATACGGTTTCGGGGCCTGCTGATGGAGGCTCCTTTTTTTATTCTGGAGCGAAAATGACCCTTAGGGTGCTTTTGGGGGATCACTTTGGTAAAATAGGGGAAGATTAGACAGGATGAAATGTAGGAGGCACATGGTTATGAGAATAAACGGACGCCTGGCAGATGAGCGCAGGCCCATGAATTTGACGGTAAACCCTAATAAATATGCGGAGGGCTCCGTATTTATCGAAGTCGGTGACACGAAGGTACTGTGCACAGCAACGGTTGAAGAGAAGGTCCCTCCTTTTATGAAAGGACAGGGGCGGGGCTGGGTTACGGCCGAGTATTCCATGCTTCCAAGGGCAACACAGACGCGGAACCAGCGTGAATCTGCCCGTGGCAAGCTGAGCGGGAGAACGATGGAGATTCAGCGTCTGATTGGCCGTGCGCTGAGATCAGTTGTGAATCTTCAGGCTCTTGGTGAGCGCACAGTTATCGTGGATTGCGATGTCATTCAGGCGGATGGCGGAACACGCACAACGTCCATAACAGGGGCTTTCATAGCCTTGTCCATGGCTGTGAACAAGCTTGCCCAGAAGCATAACCTTCCGGTATTTCCGGTTACGGACTACCTGGCCTCGGTTAGTGTAGGAGTAGTTGGCGAAGAGCTACTGCTGGATTTGAACTATGAGGAAGATTCCAAAGCGAAGGTTGATATGAATGTGGTCATGACCGGGGAAGGTAAATTTGTGGAGATCCAGGGAACCGGTGAGGAGAGCCCATTCTCCCGCGAAGAAATGAACGGCATGATGGAGCTGGCCGAGCAGGGAATCCGTGAAATGATCGCTCAGCAGCAGGAAGTGCTTGGGCCGATTGCCTTGAAGATTGGCTCAGGACAGGCAGGGAAGAAGGTATGACGGCAGGCCTGGATAAAGTGATCATCGTAGCCACCAAGAATCAAGGAAAAGTGAAGGAGTTCGCTCACGCGCTGTCCGCTCTCGGGACGGTGCGGAGCATGTATGATTATCCCGAGCTTCCTGAGGTGGTGGAGGACGGGGATACGTTTGCGGCTAATGCCCGCAAGAAAGCTAAGACTGTTGGAGATGCGCTTGGCAAGCCGGTGCTCGCTGACGATTCCGGCTTATGTGTAGATAAGCTTGAAGGGGCTCCTGGAGTATACTCGGCACGGTATGCGGGCGAGAATGCCACAGATCAGGAGAATAATGAGAAGCTTATCCGTGAGCTGGAGAAGCTTTCGGAAGGGCAGGACACCGAGCAGCCGCTGCTCAGCCCAGCCCGCTTTGTATGCCACTTGGCGCTGTATGATCCCGCTACAGGTGAGTTTACGGAAGCTGAAGGCTCCGTGGAAGGCATGATTATGGCTGAGCCGGCCGGCAGCGGCGGGTTCGGGTATGATCCTCTGTTCTACCTGCCGGCTTACGAGAAGTCAATGGCCCAGCTGACCATACAAGAGAAGCAGGCCATCAGTCACCGGGGCGCAGCACTGCGCCAGCTTCAGGAGAAATTGGGCTTATCCCAATAAAACTTAAAGACCACAACCAGTAATAATTTCACCCGACGGCAAAAATAAGGGCGGTTCCTTTTTGAAAGGAGCCGCCCTATTGTTATTCTACCGACATCCATCAGGAGGTTGAGGTATCCATAATCTTGTTTAACTCTAAAGCCAATAAAGATAATATGCCTGCATAGCCAAGGTTGAGATATCCATAATCTTGTTTGATAGCAGCAGCCTGCAACAAGCTCAGGCTATACGGATGGCTCAGACTTGAGGCATATCAGCTGTTTTTGATCGCTACTACCGTAAGCCTTACGTAATCTGCATACAGAGAGCCGTCTCTCCACAGCTTGGGAATCAGCTTCGCTTTAAGCTTGGCGTAGATTGCGGACTGATCCGCCGCTGAGAACTGTTGGAAGAAATCACCGCCAAAGTTCGCGAGCCAGCTCGCTAATCCCTCCTGCCCATCCGGCAGCTGGGTAGGGCGTTCATAAAGCCGCGCGTACTCGACTCGGAAACCTTCGGATTCCAGCAGGGAAGAGTATTCACCAATACTGGGGAAGTACCAGGGATTGAGTTTGGTTGCATCCAGGCTGTATTCATTGCCCAGGACCTCATAGATGGCCTGGAGGATCGTATTCACGTTTCCTTTTCCCCCGAATTCAGCAACAAATCTCCCATCTTGCTTAAGAACTCTATGAACAGAGCGAACGACACCCGCGGCATCCTTCATCCAGTGCAGGGCCGCATTGGAGAATACCGCGTCATAAGATGTATCATCGCTCAGGGTCTCCCCATTTCCCACCTGAAATGCAAGCTGGGGGTATTTCCTGCGGGCCGTCTCGATCATAGCTTCCGAGTAATCAACACCTGAAACCTCGGCACCGGATTGGCTGATCTCATAGGTCAAATCTCCAGTGCCGCAGCCAAGATCAAGAATTAATTCGTTCTTTTTCGGGTTTAAAAGCTCAACAAGACTTTTTCCATACTCCGAGACAAAAGCAAGTTTCGAATCATAAGAATCGGGCTTCCACGTGTTTACTGAACTCATGGGCATGCAGCTCCTTAAATGGGATAGCCCCATTATGGCACAGTGGAAGTTATACATGAAATATATAAATGATATCAAGCTTATAGTTTATATCTATTATGCTAATTTGGCTGATCGGATGTGCTGCTGCCAAGCAGCCTAACGAATAGTCACTTTGTACGTTTTGAGCCAATGGTTTACCTGGGTCAGATAAGCAAACAGCTGGGGACCGGACATCAGCTGCCCGAACCAGGGAAGATTTGATGAAGCCTCTGGAGATGCAGCGATTTCTCGTATTTTAGTGCTGTTGATTAAAGGAAGGATCGGGGAAGAACTATCATCTAATATGTTCAGAACCTGCTGCCTGACCATATTTAAATAAGCCGGATTGTGTGTTTTGGGGTAAGGGCTTTTCTTGCGGTACAGCACATCTTGGGGGAGAACTCCTTCCAGGGCTTTGCGGAGGATGCCCTTCTCCCTGTCTCCAGCCGTTTTGGTCTCCCAAGGGATATTCCACACGTATTGAACCAACCGGTGGTCACAGAAAGGAACACGGACCTCCAGACTGGCCGCCATGCTCATTCTATCCTTGCGGTCGAGCAGTGTAGGCATGAAGCGGGTGATATTCAAGTAGGACATGATCCGCATCCGGGCCTCTCTCCCCGTCTCTGTGGCCAGTTTGGGCACTTCGTTGACCGCATCCTGGTAACGGTCATGGATATATTCTTCGGGTCTAATCCAATCCTTGATTTCTGGTGCAAGCAGGTCGGAACGAAGATCGGTGGCAACGGACCATGGGAAGGTTCCCGAATTCAGAAGCTCTTCCCGGTGAAACCACGGGTACCCGCCAAAGATCTCATCGGCCGCCTCTCCAGAAAGGGCTACGGTTGCATTCTTTTTGATTTCCCGGCTGAACAGATAGAGGGAGGAGTCCACGTCGGCCATGCCCGGCAGATCCCGGGCCTCAGTGGATGCGTTAAGCGCCTCGACAAGCTCAGGCGTATCAAAGTGAATCCAGTGATGCTGTGTACCGAGTTCGTCAATCATTCTCTGAATCCATGGAGCATCCGCACCAGGCTGATAGCTGTGCTCCTGGAAATACTTGTCGTTATCCACATAATCCACGGAATAGGTATGAAGCTGACCCTGTCCGCTCCGATTGTAATAATCCACCGCAAGCGCCGTCAGGGCACTTGAATCGAGTCCCCCTGAGAGCAGAGTGCACACGGGCACATCGGACAAAAGCTGCCGTTCGGCTGTATCCCGGAGCAGCTCCCGCAGCTTGGAGGCGGTGGTGTCGACATCGTCTTCGTGTTGGTAGCTTTCGAGCTGCCAGTACGTATATTTGCGGAGACCGCTTCGGCTGAAAATCATGGCGTGGCCGGGCCGCAGTTCCTTTAGCTGTGTATACACCCCATGGCCAGGTGTGCGGGCGGGTCCAACAACAAATACTTCCGCCAGTCCCTCCGCGTCTACTACCGGCTCTACTTTTGGATGTTCCAGAATCGCTTTGGGTTCGGAGCCAAAGATTAGTGCCCCGTCTATTTCGCTGTAGAATAAGGGCTTAACCCCCAGCCGATCCCTGGCCAGAAATATATGCTCCCTTACACTGTCCCAAATGGCAAAGGCAAAAATCCCATTCAGCTTATAGACGCAGTCAGGCCCCCATTCGATATAAGCTTGCAGCAACACCTCAGTATCACATTGTGTGCGGAAGTGATATCCGCGCTGCTGAAGAGCCTGCTTAAGCTCGGGGGCATTATATATTTCCCCGTTGTAGACGATGGTATAGACATGATTCTCCTCCTCAATCACCATGGGCTGCGCCCCATTGGCCGGGTCCATGACACTCAGCCTCCGGTGGCCAAAAGCGCAGGGACCGGAAATCCAGGTTCCGCCTGCGTCGGGCCCTCTTTTGCCCAGCGTTTCGGTCATGGTGAGCAGAAGGGCCGAATCCTGGGTCAAATCACGATTCCATTCGATAAAACCGGTAATTCCGCACATGTATGGATCCATCCTCTCTAATCTTTTCTCTCATCTATATGGTTCTCCGCTGGTGATAACAAATTATGCCGAACAAGGGCATAAAATGTCTGTCCTTTATGGAAAACTATGCTGTGGAAGCATGAAAGGAGCTTGGTCGTGAAAAAGACGTTTTATGTATCGGTTCAGGGCCGCTCGGTATTGGAAGACCCCAAGGCGGCATCCTACGAATGGGTAATTGAAGCGGAACCGGAGGAGGCGGAAGAGTTGAGAAGACGGCTGTCTTCAGTTCAGGAGGCCGAGGAGGATAGCTTCATGAGTTATGTCTATCCTTGGCCGGATTCACCAGAAGGCAGAGTTAACGCGGCATACTCGGATTCTTTAAATCGGGTATTTGGGGAGATCTACCGCTTGGGGTCTCCGGCTACCCGAAACCAGATGGAGCAGGGCCGTCTGCTGCATGGAGAACTATAACTTGCTTAATAAGGAGCGATAGACATGTATGAGATTAAAAATGCCAAATTGACAAGAATGACAGAATATAATGGAAAGCCATGTGCAGAAATCGAAATTAACCTGGCGTCCCAGCATGAACCCGGTTTACTGGCCTTTATCGCGAGAACCCCAGATGGCCAGGATTTCGAAATAATCCGCATGGTGCGTAACGAATCGGATCTCGCGATCGATTGGTATAACAACAATTTGCATAATGCCTATGAAGAAATTGCGGAGGAAAATTTCGGGGATGCAGGGGAACTGGATGCGCCGCTGCAAAGAGAACAGTTCCGAAAGAGCCTCTTGCAATCGGGCAGCATCCTGACCCAGCTGGAGCAGGCGCTGCCGGCTGAGGGATAGACGGAAAGAACAAAGCGTTAGTCGATCCATCCATATAACAAAAACACCTTCTTTATAAATAGGAGGTGTTTTTGCGGTTGCAAGTATTTTAATAAGGCTCCGGCCAGCCGCCATTGGACAGCACGCGAATTCCTTGGACAATATTGTAGAGAAACGAGCCGAAGTAGATCACGGCGAAGAGAATAATATACAGCAGGATAGAGGCGGGATGTTGAGCCGTGAACATAAAATAAAACATGGGGATTGCCGCAAGTATCGGGAAGATGTGGGAAAATAGGGCCTTTCCCGCATGCCTCCGGACATAGGCGTCATTGCTGACAAACCACACTACCACAGGCAGCAGAAAGGGAGCAAAGAAAATGCTGAAGTAGGAAAGCGAAGCCAGGACAGGCCGCATATGCGATCACGCTCCTTAATATAGAGGACTTGCCAGTATATTACCCATTTGCGGACCAAAGTATTTGAGGTTATATCCTATTGTTGAGGTTCCTCAAAAAAATCCCTTTGACATTCTTCCAAGATGCGTTATAATAAATAACGCATCGTTTTTTTCTAGCTTCACCGCAGCAGGTTGTTATACATATGTCCCAGTAGCTCAGCTGGATAGAGCAACGGCCTTCTAAGCCGTCGGTCGGGGGTTCGAATCCCTCCTGGGACGTTAAAAGTAAGCTCCCAATTAAGGGAGCTTTTTTACGTCCCTTAGTAGAGGGATTTGAACCCCCGGTGGGGGTTCGTCGGAGCAAGGTCCCCTGGGCCGGATGGCCGGGGGCAGAGCGGAGTTCCCCTCCCCGGCATTACTCCGCCCGGTACACAAAGCTGAAGCGTGCGCCGCCGAGAGCGGAACGCTCGCAGCTCATGGTCGAGCCCAGCCGCTCTGCAATTTGGCGGCAGATGGCCAGCCCTAAGCCGGTAACGCCCTCGCGCCCTTTATAGAAGCGCTCAAAGATCGCTTCGCAATCTTTCTCCGCCACACCCTCCCCGTCATCGTCGATGTGAAAGCTCCAACTTTTTTGCAGGAGGGACTCGGAGCTGCTTCCGGCTGGCCCGGCATTAAGCTCGATGACGACCTGGCTGCGTGCATACCGGACCGCATTTTGAAGCAGGTTGAGCAGTACTTGAAATATCTGTTCCGCAGGGAGAAGCGTGTTAATGGAGGAGCTTCCCGTTATGCTCAGGGTAATTCCCTTCTCCGACGCAGCAGGGGTAAGAAGATCTACCGCCTGTTCGGCCATATTTCTGAGATCCTCCTGGCTGAATGTCCAGACATCCTCTACATATTCAAGCTTGGAGAGCTGCAGCAGCCGCTCTACCATATGAACCATCCGCTGGGCCTCTTTATGAATGACGTCCAGACCCTGGTCCACCGTAACCACCTGATCCTTAATGGCCAAGGCGTAGCCCTGAATGGACATAAGCGGGGTACGGAGCTCGTGGGACACATTTTGAAGAAACTCGATCTGGTAGCCGTGGTGCTTGTTAATCCGTTCCGACATCTCCTGAAAGGTGTCAATAAGTTCGCCAATTTCAGTGCGGTCAGCCTTGGGCAGGACCGGATGGTGAGAACGGTAAGGCTCATATTGGCTTACAGCCGCAGTCAGCTTTTTGAGCGGCCGGGTCGTTTTCCAGATGGCGAGCAGGCCGATCCCTAACACAAATAGGAAGCTGCCCAGGATCGCGATAATGGTGGTACCCAGCAGCTGGCCGACAATCGTACGAAGTGAGGAGAGAGGAGCGAACACCACGATTTGCAGCTTCTCATCCTCATCGAGGGTCTTGGTCGCATAAAGCATTTTGCGGTGGTCCAGCTCCATAATTCCGTCTTCCTTCTCCAGAGGGACATGAATTACAGCGTTGATCCTTTTGGCGTCACTTGCGGCAACAATCTTGTGCTGCTCATTCAAAATAAAAAAGTCGGCATAGTACAGCCTGTCCTTGAATTTCAGCTTTAAGTCCTTATCATCAATGTCATGGATATCGCCGTCATCCAGAATTTGAATGGCTTTGTCAATTTGACTGTGAAGCTCGGTCTTTGCCTGATCAATCGTAAGGCTGTGAATGAGCTGGACAAATAAAAACACCGTGATGCCCACGGTAATGAACATCCCGGCAATCAGAGAGAACAGCAGCCGTCCGCGGAGTGATCTCATCCGGTTTTGACCTGGGCTTTATAGCCGAATCCCCAAAGTGTATCAATTTGAAAAGTCGCTCCGGATTCCACCAGCTTCTTCCGCAGCCGTTTTACCAGGTCATCCACCACCCGGACATCCCCCAGATAGTCAAAATGCCACACCTGCTGAATCAGCTGCTCGCGGGTAAACGGCCTTTCCAGATGCTTGGCAAAAAAAATCAGCAGCTCATACTCTCTTGAGGTTAACGCCATCTCGGCCTCATTAACTGATACTTTGCGGTATTCTTCGTTTACCTGCAAATTTCCGGCATGGACCAGCTTGGCAGCGGCTCCACTATCCTGATCTGAGCCCAGTCTTACCAGCCTGAGCATCGATTTCACCCGGCCAACAAGCTCACGCGGGTTAAAGGGTTTAGACAAGAAATCGTTGCAGCCCAGTTCCAGACCGATAATCCGGTCCATTTCATCCCCCCGGGCCGAGACCATAATGATTGGCATTTCAGTAAAAGTCCGCAGCTCCGTCAGCAGCGTCAAACCGTTAACCCCCGGCATCATAATATCAAGAATCAGAAAGTCCGGCCGTCCGAGCCGCACCTGCTCAACCAGGTTTTGGCCATCCGCATACTCCGTCACCTCAAAGTTTTCTTTCCTTAAATACTCCGAGATCAGGCGAAGGATGGAAGGATCATCATCCACTACAAATATATGTGTCACTGCTAAGAATCCCCTCTTCCAGAAAAAACCTTATTCTTGTACTAATTTAGCAAAAACAAAGAAAAACGGGAAGGCTGATTTACCCTCCCGTGATCTCAGCTTATTTTTTTGTGCTCTTTTTAGCTGGAGCCTTGCTTACAGATTTTTTATGATGAGCTTTTTTAACAGCTTTATGATGATGTTTGTGTTTGATATGATGTTTCGCATGATGTTTTGTCACGGCATGAGTTTTTTTAGCTGGCGCTTTTTTGGTGCCTTTCTTCACTGCCGGTTTAACGGCTGGTTTAGCCGCCGTTTTTTTGGCTGAAGCTTTCACAGCCGACTTATTGGCTGCCGCTGTTGTTTTGGAAGCCTTCTTGGTCTCGGTCTGCTTCTTAGCAGTGGTTTTAACCCCGGTTTTTACTGTGACGGCCGGAGTCGCTTTAACAGCAGGCTTGGCAGCAGGCGCAGGGTTCGCAAATGCACTGGCAGCTCCACCTCCTGCAAGGCTCACTACCGTAAGGATGGACACTAGACTCTTTTTCCAATTCAACATGTTTATCACTCCTTCATAAGATTGATTTCATCTTATCAAGGGTTTATGAGAGCCTAATGGGAGAATTGTGGAAAAAGTATATGAAACTTGTATCCTGCTATTTGGCAGCAAGTCCGTGCATGATCAACTGGATGGTCATCTCAATTTCCTTCTCCTCATCCCAAGGCATATCGGGAGCGAGCATAAGGTGCATGACAAACAGACCAACGGCTGAGGAAGCGGTAAAGCGGATAGCGGTGAAGGAGGGAACCTCGATCAACTCGCCTTTATCTTGGAAATGCTTGATCACTAATTCAAAGCGGTCATAAATTTTGACGCCAATGTGCTCTATGAACTGTTCCTTTAGGGCAGGCTGGAACGGAATTTCTTGCAGAAGAATCTTAATAATTTTGAGGTGCTTGCGGGCGAAAGCCAGCCTGTTGTGAAGCACCGCTCTTAGAAAGTCCTCAAATGTGGGATAATCCTGCTCCAAGACCTCGTTGAAATTGTTAAGTATGAATGGAGCAAGCAGCTTGCCCATCATAGGGGTCACAATGGACAGAAGAAGCTCTTTCTTGGTCTTATAGTGGCGGAAGATGGTTCCTTCAGCGACTCCGGCCATCTGGGCGATCTCACTTGTGGATGCGGCGGCATAACCCTTCTCTGCAAAAACCTCTACGGCCGACTCCAGAATTTTCAGCTGCTTGGCGGTAAGCTTCCGCCCTTCCCCGGATTGGAGTAGTTCTTCCAGCCATGGCTCAAGCGGCTCAGACGGCTGCGGCATGATAAGTCACCCTCCTGTGCAAAATGGGTTGGATCATTCTTTGTATTCTATCATATTTCATATCAGGCTTAAATTTTGCGGTATTTGCGCAGGGCGAGAATATTAAGCAGGATGAAGGTAATCGAGAAGGCTGCCAGTACAATGACATCCGAAGCGATAGCATCCCATCCTTTGCCCCGGATCATTACATCACTGAGTCCCTTGGCCCCATACGCAAGCGGCATAATGACTTCAAGCTTCTTCAGCCACTCGGGCAGCGTATCCAAAGGGAAGAGACCTGATAAGAACAGCTGCGGCACAATAATAATGGGGATGAATTGAATCATCTGCAGCTCGTTGTTTGCGTAAGCGGAGATAAGGGTTCCAAGCGTAAGGGCTGTCAGTGACATCAGCAGGGTCAGCAGAAGAACCCAACCAAACGAACCTACCATCATAATCCCAAGCACTTGAATGCAGTACCAGGAGATCAACAGAGCTTGAACTATCGTGAAAATTCCATACCCGGCTACATAACCGAGCACAATCTCCCAGCGCTTCAGCGGGGTAGACAGCAGACGCTCCAGAGTTCCAGTTGTTCGTTCTCTGAGGAAGGATACACCTGCAATCAGGAATACGAAAAAGAAGATGAAAAAGCCGATCAGAATAGGCCCGAACTGATCGATGCTTGTCATATCGGCCGATCCGTGCAGGTAGGTGATGACGGGATTGAAGGAAGGGCTGTCTTTCAGCAGATGGCTGGCCGCTTTCTGTGTGGTCTGAAGCACGGCCCGGTTAATCGATGGATCACTGCCTTCAAGCTCAATGTGAGGAATTGGCCCATTTAATGTAATTAGCGCATCGATTTTCCGCTGTTCCAGAGCATCCTGTGCCTCATTCAGACTGCTGAAGGTATAGGTCACTGCCCCTTCTGCCTTTAGACTTGTGTCCAGTCCATGTACCTGATGTATGTTCAGAAGTCCAAGATTAGGCTTATACTCCTTGCCGTTAAAGACAAGGTTCATGAGGGTCAGGACAAATAACGGTGCGATCAGCATTAAAGCCAATGTGCGTTTATCCCGGCGGAATTGTCTTAGAATCCGGATGACAACAGCCCATGTTCTCATGATTGATGACCTCCATAATAGATAAATGCCTCTTCGATAGAAGCCGAGCCAGTCTGTTCCATCAAGGCTTCCGGTGTATCCACAGCAAGCAGCCGGCCCTCTCGGATCATGCCAAGGCGGTCGCATTTCTCAGCTTCATCCATAACATGGGTGGTTAACACGATGGTCGTCCCTTGATTGCTCAGGTTCTTCAGCTCACTCCAAATCGACTGCCGCAGAACGGGGTCGATCCCAACGGTAGGTTCATCCAAAATCAAAACTTTAGGGTTATGGAGCAGGGCACAAGCCAGGGACAAGCGCCGTTTCATGCCTCCAGAGTATTGGTGCACCTCCTTGGACAGATGATCCCCCAGAGCCACAATTTCAATCACTTCAAGAATCCGTTTTTTTAACTGTGCGCCTCTAAGACCGTAAAGCGATCCGAAAAACTCCAGATTCTCCTTCGCGGTAAGCTCGGTATACAGGGCGTCGGCCTGAGCCATATAACCGATTTGATGAAGAAGTGACAGCTTTGGCATTCGCGTGCCAAGCACCCGGATTTCCCCCTGGGTAGCCTCAAGCGTCCCCGTGAACAGCTTGACCAAGGTGGTCTTCCCGGAGCCGGAGGGCCCAAGGAGCCCGAAGGTTTCTGACTCGTTTACTTGAAGCGAAATGCTGTCCAGGACGACTTTGGGGCCGAAGCTTTTGCCTACATCCGTGGCCGTAATAACCGAAGTTGAATTGCACATAATTACACTCTCCTCGGATAATGAGTGAGTACTCACTTTTATTTTGAGTATAACGAAGTCCATCTTCCTTGTAAATGTGAAAATTAAAAAGACTGCCAGGAGGCAGTCCATTCATTTCTTACAACACTTTTATTTTTCGGGCACCGGCAAGGGCCCTTAGCTCGGCATTGATCTTTTCCTTCTCAGTATCCTCTAAGTGGAGGGATAAGCCGTAGTGGAAGAAAGGGGGCTCAATTTGACGCTGCCAGCGGATCTGGGCCTCGAATTCATACTCCTCCTCGCTCAGTTTAAGGCGCAACATCCCTTTAATGAGATTGGATGAGGCATGCAGGTCAAGCTGTGTCCGGATTCTACATCCGCCTTTGCTGATATCGATAAGGTCCACTTCTGCCAGTCTGCTGTTTAAGGTCGTTCCATTGATCTCGGAAATCCGAATCCAGCAACTCATGGGAACTTCCATAGAGTATCTGAACGGTTCCTTTCTATTATTATCGCTCATATGACCTCCGCAATTTCGGTATGCCTTTTAATTATAGCTAAAATTTGCCTTCTTTTAAACTTTGAAAATATTTATATATCATATTTTAAGTATATTTCGCAGGACACGGGTCAAATTTCCTAAATCCACATTAGTTTTTTCAATATTTTAACAATACATTACAAACTAGCTGAATTGGTTTAACAATCTTATACGAAAATGACACTATAGCACTTATGTATTAGGAAAAGGGTGAGCTGATGAAGAAGAGTAAAGTATTCAGTATGCTGGTTGCTTCCGCAGTTGTAACCTCCGCTTTGGCGGCAGGAACTGCAGGGGCTGCAGCCGACAAAAAACCGGCTAAGCCGGCGGCAACAAAACAAACAGCAGCTAAATTCAAGGTGATTAATTCAGGGCTTACAGTTGATGGCGAGAACGCTGTCCTGAGAGCTATCGAAGTAAATGGAACCAAGCTTTACTCTGTCCGTGATCTGGCTGACGCGCTGGGTGCTGGCTTGAAGCTGGATAATGGCAGCGTAGTGCTGAACGATCTATACGGTTATCACAACGTAACCATTAAACCTAACATCAAGAGCTTGCAGGTGGATGGCGCCTCCCAGGAATTTACGGTAGCTCCGAAGCTGCAGGATGGCAATATTTATGTCGAGCTAGGTCCTACGTTGGATGCTCTGGGTGCCGAGAGTGTATCTGGCGGCGGAGTATACAAAATGAAACGGCTTGAAGGAAGCTTTACGGCTCCGATCTTTGATGAGCAGAGCAACCTTCTTGTAACCAAAGAAGATGGGGAAGTTCCACAAGTCTTCAAAATTAATACGTCCCTCGGGACCCCGTCCCAAGTGTTCAACTCCAACGAAGGAGCTGCAAATGCAGTAGTATCTCCGGATCACAAGCTGGGTGCTTTCACAGATGAGAACGGCCAATTGTTTGTTTACGATCTTGGCACGGGGCATGTGAATCCTGTAGGTTCCGATACTTCGGTTAAGACGGATTTGACCTGGTCTGCAGACGGCAAGAAGCTGTACTTCATTCAAGGAGATAAGCAGGAGAAGATTTCCTACATAACGCTGGACAGCGGCAAAATTACCGAAGTCCTTGCCGATAAAGTGGAGAACAAATCCGACCTCCAAGTAACGAATGACGATAAGAAAATCGCTTATTTCGTTAACGTAACAGGTGTTGCCAAGAACGATGCGGACAGCACAGAGGACTCTCTTACAATTGACTACACGGGTGCCGGAGCCCAGCTCTATTCCCTGGATCTGGTTACTAAAGGTGCTAAACCGGTACAGCTGACTAAAGGAACAGACAATAAACTTCTGCCTTCATTCCTGTCTGACGGAAGTCTTGTTTATATCAGTGCTGACCCGGATGGCAAAGACGTAAACAGTGTTCTTAAGAGCATTTCCGCTGATGGCTCCAAAACAACCGATCTGGTTGCGGATATCGATGTGAACTTCGATCTGGTTACAAAAGAAGGCAAACTGCTTGTAGCTGGAATCAAGGCAGACGGAAGCTCACAGCTGTTTGAAGTTGCTAACGGCGCAAAAACAGAACTGTACAGCAGTCCAGAAGGCATTACAGAAGTAGCTGTTTCCAAAGACGGTAAAATCGCTGTGATCAGCGGCGGTAAAGTGGTTATGGTTCAAGGCGGTAAAGGCACTGAGCTGACTAAGTAATTTAAATTCGAGAGGAGTAATTCAATCATGAAATTATTTAAAAAAATCTCTTTGGTAGCTGTAGCTGCCGCGTTCATTCTGTCTTCCGCAGGTGTAGGATCATCTGTGCAAGCCGCAGGTTCGGTATCTGGCAAAATTACAATTAACGGTTCCACTGCGCTTCTACCACTTTCCCTGCAAGCAGCTAAAGAATTCCAACGTTTAAATCCGAAGGTGAAAATCGCCGCTTCCGGTAAAGGTTCCGTTACAGGACCTCAAGCTGTAAATAAAGGGATCGCACAAATCGGTGCCTGTGACTGGGATGCCAGCACAGACGTTCCTGGATTCAAGGCTTTTGCTGGACAGGTAGCCAACAAAGTAGCTGTGATTCCATTTGCTACAGTAGTTAACAAAAACGTTGGTGTGGATAACCTGACTACAGAGCAGCTTAAAGGAATCTTCAGCGGCAAAATCACCAACTGGAAAGACGTTGGCGGAAGCGACGCAGACATCGTGGTGATCACGCGCGCATTCGGTTCCGGAACACGTGTTAACTATCAAGCCAAAGCTCTTGGCGGTGGAGACATCGTAAAGAAAGCTAAGAACTATAAAGAAGTAGGTTCAAGCGGAGATATGAAAACAGCGGTTTCCACAACTCCGAATGCGATCGGATACATCGATTTGGTATATGTAAGCGGCGATTTGAAAGCTGTTAAACACAACGGTGTGGCTGCTACTACAGAGAACGTAATCAAAGGAACTTATAAAGTATGGTCTTACGGTTATTACATGACTAAAGGCCAGCCAACGGGTGCTACTAAGGCGTTCATTGATTATGTACAAAGCAAAAAGTTCCAAGAAGGTTCACTGAAAAAGCTTAAATTCATTCCGATTTCCGCTATGAAATAATTTTGAAGTTATCACAATTTATTTGTAAATGCTAACCGGCCAGCCCCGCAATGGGGCTGGTTGCTGTATGGGAGGAACCAGAACACGATGAGTACGCCAGTTCACGATTTACCGGCGCAACAGGGGGCCATGAAGAAGCAGCCTGCCCATCCATCCAGATGGAAGCGGAGCCGTGGCACCAGAGTCCGGATAACCAATGGACTATTTAAATATTATTTTTTATTCAGCATCCTTGCGCTTTGCTTTGTGCTGGCCCTGGTCATTTTCTTTATTGGCAAAACCGCATTTCTGACCTTTAACGAGATTTCACTGTCACAGTTCTTCCTGTCATTTGACTGGACCCCGGAAGAAGGGGAATTTGGTGCAGCCTCATTTATCGTAAATACATTTTCGTTGACTGCACTCACGCTGCTGTTTGCTGTTCCGCTGTCCATTGGCATGGCGATTCTGATTGCCGAAATAGCGCCTAAATGGCTGAAATCGTTCATACGCCCAATTCTCGACCTGCTGGTCGGAATTCCGTCTATTGTTTACGGTTATTTGGGACTCACGGTTCTGATTCCAATCATACGCAGTGTAAGCGGAGAAAACCTTGGGGACGGGTTGCTAGCTGCTTCACTGGTATTGACGATTATGATTCTGCCGACAGTAAGCCGGATCAGTGACGATGCCATCAGCGCTGTGCCCAAAAAATACCGTGAAGCAGCCTATGCTCTAGGTTCCACCCGGCTTCAGGTGATCATGAGGGTTGTTCTTCCGGCCGCAGGCCGGGGGATTGCCGCGGCGATTATTCTGGGCATGACCCGGGCGATCGGTGAGACCATGGCCGTAGTCATGGTTATTGGGAATACTTCGCAGCTGGCTAAATCGCTCTTCACCCCAGCTTCGGTGTTAACGAGTAATATTGTGATGCAGATTTCCAACGTCGAATTTGATTCGACCTGGAACTATGCCCTTCACATGATGGCCTTCCTTCTGCTGGTTATTTCGTTTGGTTTGATCTTAATTATCCGCTTAATCAGCAAGAAGAGAGGAGACGAGGCCGCATGAGCAGTTTCACACCTACACGCAAGAATAAACGGGCGCTGGTATGGGATAAAGCGGCTACAGGCCTCTTCTATGCGCTTGGCGCATGTATCCTCCTGTTTATCTTCTGGCTGCTGTATACGATTCTCAGCAAAGGGCTGCCGGGCATTAATCTGGAATTTCTAACCAAGCTGCCAGAAGAGATTGATGTAGGCGGAGGGATCGGTCCGGTCCTGTTCAACTCGTTCTACATCTTGATCCTGTCTCTGATCATATCGATTCCGATTGGCGTAGGCTCAGGGATTTATATGGCCGAGTACGCCCCCAAGAATAAATTCACGGAAGCGCTGCGGATGTGTGTGGAGACTTTGTCCTCCGTACCGTCCATCGTTTTCGGAATGCTGGGCTTGGCTATTTTTGCAGAGTACTTCGATATTGGTCTGACGATTCTCGGGGCTTCTGTCAGCTTGGCATTCTTGAATCTTCCTACCTTGGCCCGGGTAACGGAGGAAGCGGTAAGGGCCGTTCCTTCCGATCTTCGCAACGCTTCTTATGCGCTTGGGACAACCAAGTTCCAGACCATCCGCACGGTGGTACTGCCTGTGTCCCTGCATGCGATCATCACCGGTATTTGCTTGGTAGCAGGCCGCGCATTCGGGGAGTCCGCCGTTATTATTTTGACAGCGGGGCTGAGCACCTCCGGGGAAATGTGGGATTTCAACCTGTTCTCGCCGGGTGAGACGCTTGCCGTTCATCTGTGGTACGTGCAATCTGAAGCGATTGTTGAAGATGCTAGACAAATCGCGGATAAATCCGCCGCTGTGCTCGTCTTTGTAGTTCTATTTATCAACCTGCTGTTCCGTGTGCCGCTTTGGTTCAATAACCGGAAGATGAAGCGGTAAGCATAAGAACAGTAATTAGCCAATTAAAAAACCAACCTTTTGAGCCTGGGGGCTTAAGAGGTTGGTTTTTTGTGTTTTTTTGACGGTGGCAAGGCTAGTCCGATCTATTCGGCCAGGACTTTCTTGATATCAGCTTCAATGGCCTCCGGTTCGGTGCGTGCGCTGAACTGTTTAACCACTTCTCCATCCCGGTTCACCAGGAATTTAACGAAGTTCCACTCAATATCTCCGGTATGGTAAGGGGCCGGGGTGTTCTCAACCAAATGTACGAACAGTGGATGGGCATGCTCACCCTTTACATCTATTTTGGCGAAAAGAGGGAAGGTGACCTGATAATTCAGCTCACAGAATTGCTTGATCTCTTCATTGGTCCCAGGCTCCTGGCCTGCGAACTGGTTGGATGGGAAGCCTAACACCACAAGGCCTTGATCCTTGTAAGTTTCGTATAAATGCTGCAGCCCCTTATAATGCGGGGTTAGCCCGCAGCCGCTGGCTGTGTTAACGATCAGCAACGTTTTGCCTTTATATTCGCTTAGGGTAGTTTCTGTGCCGTCTATGGTAGTAACTTTGAAATCATAAATTGACATGGTTCTCCTCCTCCAATTGTTGGATACCAACTAAATAATATTGTACAGCTGTCAAGCGCCCAACTCAACTCGAACACGAACAGGTATGTTTTTAGCTTCAGAGGAATGTTTTCTTGGGGAGTTACAGAAGATAAAGTAGTTCCCTGACGCAGTCCATTTTACCACATAAATCCAGAGATGCTTAAAGAAATTTAATAGGAATCGTGGGTGAAATGCATGGATTAATCGTATCCATTCAATGGATCATCAAGAACACAACCAAGGACGCTTTTGTGGAAGTACAACAATTAGGATAGGGGTTATCTTATGACAAAGAGAAAATTAAGCCTGCTGATCATGGTGCTTATCGTGTCCATGGTGGCCGCTGCCTGTGGCAATAACAATAAAAACAATTCGGCAGCTCCAGGGCAAGGGAATACATCAACAGGGACAAAAACGCAGACCGCCTTAGAAGCTGTAAAAGCCAGCGGAAAGCTTAGAATCGGAACAGAAGGCACCTATGCGCCATTCACATTCCACGATCCAAGCGGGAAATTGACCGGATTTGATGTAGAGATTGCTGAGGAAGTAAGCAAACGGCTCGGGGTTCAGCCGCAATTCGTGGAGACCCAGTGGGACAGTCTGATCGCTGGTTTGGATGCCAAGCGTTTTGACACAGTATTTAATGAAGTGTCCATGACGGACGAGCGTAAGCAGAAGTACCTTTTTACAGACCTTTACATCGTGTCTAGAGCTGTACTGATCGTCGGAAAAGATAATACGGATATCAAGAAATTTGCAGATCTGAAAGGCAAGAAATCAGGACAATCCCTTACAAGCAATCTGACCCAGATTGCCAAAGATAATGGAGCGGAGATTGTAGCTGTTGAAGGCTTCAACCAGGCAATCGATTTGCTGACCTCCAAACGGATTGACGCAACCGTGAACGACCAGTTGTCCTATCTTGATTTTAAAAAGCAGAAGCCGGATGTTCCGATCAAGGTTGTGGATACGTCAAGCAATGCTTCGCAAAGCGCGGGCTTGTTCAGCAAAGGCGCTGACGATCTTGTCGCTGCAGTTAACAAAGCGTTGGCGGATATGAAGAGCGACGGCACTTACCTGAAGATATCCCAGAAATATTTTGGAGAAGACGTTTCAAAATAAACAGTTGAACTAACAGATTGGATGTCTGCCTTATGGATGACCGCAAACTGCAAATATTTATAGATTCCCTGCTGCCGCTGCTGAAGTCAGCGGTGGCTTTTACCGTTCCCCTGACCCTGATCTCCTTTGCTATCGGTCTGCTGCTTGCCATATTGACCGCACTCGCGAGGTTGTCTCAGTGGAAGATTCTCAATCTGATCGCAAGATTCTATGTATGGATTATCCGGGGAACCCCGCTTTTGGTGCAGTTATTTATTATCTTTTTTGGGCTGCCGTCGATAGGTGTGACTCTGGACCCCTTTTATGCTGCAGTGATCGGGTTCTCGCTCAGTGTGGGGGCTTATGGGTCGGAAATTGTAAGAGCGGCCATTCTTTCCATTCATAAGGGGCAATGGGAAGCAGCCTATTCACTTGGCATGACGCGGCTTCAGGCTCTGAGAAGAATTGTGCTGCCCCAAGCGGCCCGGGTTTCCGTGCCTCCGCTGGCCAACTCGTTCATCAGCTTGGTCAAGGACACCTCCTTGGCTGCGAGCATTACGTATGTGGAGATGTTCAGAACTGCGCAGCAGATTGTGGCCACCACCTTTGAGCCTTTGCTGCTTTATTGTGAGGCGGGTCTTTTCTATTTGGCTTTAAGCACTATACTGTCCAGTCTGCAAAATTATTTGGAGAAGCGGCTTGATCGTTTCTCAGCGAGGTAAGGAGGTGGAACGATGATCGAGGTCCGCAATTTGCACAAATCGTTCGGCTCCCTGGAGGTGCTTAAAGGGATTGATCTGAAGTTGGAGAAGGGGAAGGTGCTGGTTATTATCGGCCCTTCAGGATCAGGCAAAACCACGCTTTTGCGCTGTTTTAATCTGCTGGAGCAGCCGGACGAAGGCTTTCTGCGCATCGGCGGAGTGACCTTGGAGTTCAAGGGAGGAAGCAAGCTGAAACGGGATCAGATCCTCAAGCTGCGCGGGCAGAGCGGTATGGTGTTTCAGTCTTATAACCTGTTCCCTCATATGACTGCCCTCGAGAATGTAATGGAAGCTCAGGTTACGGTTAAGGGGAAAAGCAAATCTGAAGCCAGGGCATATGCGCTGGAGATGCTGGTTAAAGTGGGGCTCGGGGATAAGGCGGATTCCTATCCTCATCAGCTGTCAGGAGGGCAGCAGCAGCGGGTGGGCATAGCTAGGGCCATGGCTATGGACCCGGAGGTCCTGCTGTTTGATGAGCCGACCTCGGCGCTTGATCCAGAGCTGGTTGGCGAGGTGCTGCGGGTAATGAAGAGCCTTGCGGCCGGGGGAATGACCATGATCGTGGTAACGCATGAGATGAAGTTCGCTGCAGAGGTAGCAGACTGGGTGATCATGGTGGATAAAGGCCGAATCATTGAGGAGGGCCCGCCCAAGGATGTGTTGGAGAATCCTCGAAGCCCGCGCGCGGCCCAGTTTCTCAATTTGTTAACTGAGACGGTATAAGATGATAAAGGCTCTCCTTGTGGAGGGCCTTTGCTGACGTCCCAGGAGGGATACTCTCGCTGCGCTCGAGACTCCGCGCAGCCCCTGGCCAATCGGCCTGAGGGGCTTAGCTTCGACGAACCCCCTTCCGGGGGTTCCAATCCCTCTACCAAGGGACGAAAAAAAATCTCTCCAGTTTTGGAGAGACTTTTGTGACGTCCCAGGAGGGATACTCTCGCTGCGCTCGAGACTCCGCGCAGCCCCTAGCCAATCGGCTTAAGGGTCTTAGCTTCGACGAACCCCCTTCCGGGGGTTCCAATCCCTCGCTAAGGGACGCAAAAAAGCTCTCCAATAGGAGAGCTTTTGCTAACGTCCCAGGAGGGATTCGAACCCCCGACCGACGGCTTAGAAGGCCGTTGCTCTATCCAGCTGAGCTACTGGGACACAATGTAAAAATTTCAAGCAAAAATGATTTTATCACATGCCGGGTTACTAAGCAAGTAAAAAATATTGCTTTTTTAGGCCTCCATTTTTTCATCTTGCGCTTCACTGTGCTATAATCAACGGATAATTACGCACGGAGGTTAGGAGGGACATTTATTAACACGCATGGACCCGACGGAAGGGATAACGTGGTACTGTTTCCCAAGACACTCGACTTTTATCAAATGGAATTAACACGAATGCTCGAAACCGAAAGATATGGTGAGGCAGGTGAACTGCTGGAGTTCTTGCTTCAATGTCAAGGCCAAGAGCAGCGGCAGTATGACGAGTGGGGGGCACTGCTCGGTTGGCTGAGAGACGCCTTTCCCGCTTCAGTGGCAGGGAAGGCTCCGGAGCTTGAGCCAGAGGATGAGGAAACCTTAGCCCGGCAGCATATCGAAGCCAAGCTTGCCATGGATAAGGACTACGGGCATAAGCTGCTGAAGGCCGCTATGGAGAGCCCTGTATCCGAGCACTCGCTCCTCGCTCTTGAACAGCTTGCTTATATCGATATGCCGGAAATTGACGGCGCGCTGCACAGCTGGCTTGACCGCCGCGGCACCCACCCGCTGATTCAGTTTCATATTTTGCAGACGCTTCGCCGCAGAGGGGGCCAGGGTAGTGCTGTTTTCTTCCGTGGCCAAGAGCAGGTGGATATTGAGATTGATACGGTCCCACTCAAATCAGCGGATTTCCCGCAGCAGGTACACCGGATCTTAGAACGGCTTGGCGACCAGGCACAGGTTCATAACCCAACCTTGTTTTACTTTGCCGAGGAGTTCTGGTTCCAATTTGTAATGGGGGTATATGGAACCCGCGATTACAATTCGATTCTGGAGGAAGAGGACAGCACGGCCGATATTTGGGCTGCGGCCCTTCATCAAACGATTTCTGAAAGCCTGCCCGATGGAAACAGTGATCAGGATATTAGAGCCGCATACGGAATTACGGACTCGCTCCGCCTCCGTTTTGAGCAGGCATACCGATCCATGAAACAGTTTGTCGGCACCGCTCAGGGCAGATGAAGGGGGACGAGGCGGTTTTTCCTGTTACGACCAGCCTTGGAACACTTGTAAAAAGCTGTATTGTTGTTTATAATGTAATGGTTGTTCGAGTTATGAACGAAAGTAATATATAAATCATATTGAAGCCGGATACATATCAGGATTCAATTTATGTGAACTTATTTTGGAGGGGAAAGCATAAAATGAAAGCAACTTGGGAAAAAATAGAGAAGAACCTCGGCGTTCTCGAGGTCGAAGTGGATGCGGATCGTGTATCTGCTGCACTGGATAAAGCTTTTAACAAAGTAGTAAAGAAAGCAAACGTACCTGGATTCCGCAAAGGTAAAGTGCCACGGCCGATTTTCGAAGCGCGTTACGGGGTTGAAAGCCTCTACCAAGACGCGATCGATATTTTGCTCCCTGAAGTATATACCGAAGCTGTTGAGCAAACGGATATTTTTCCGGTAGACCGTCCTGAAGTGGATGTTGAGCAATTCGGAAAGGGACAACCTTTCAAATTCAAAGCTAAAGTAACCGTTAAGCCTGAAGTTAAGCTTGGCGATTACAAAGGCATCGAAGTAGCCGCTGAAAGCGTGGAAGTGACTGAAGAAGAGTTAAGCCAAGAGCTTGAGCGTCTGCAGCAGCGTCATGCTGAGCTTGTTGTTATCGACGAAGAAGCTGCACAGAACGGCGATACTGTCGTAATCGACTTTGACGGATCTGTGGATGGAGTTCCGTTTGAAGGCGGTAAGTCCGAGCGTTATTCTCTTGAGCTAGGCAGCAACACTTTCATTCCTGGCTTTGAAGACCAAGTGGTTGGTCTGGCAACAGGCGACTTCAAAGATGTTGTGGTAACTTTCCCTGAGACTTATCATGCAGAAGAGCTTGCGGGTAAAGAAGCTGTGTTTAAAGTGAAAGTTCACGAAATCAAGCGCAAGCAGCTTCCTGAGCTTGACGATGAGTTCGCGAAAGATGTCAGCGAATTCGATACACTTGACGAGTTCAAGGAAGATCTGAAGAAACAGCTTGCAGACCGCAAAGCTAAGGAGAACGAAGCTGCTCGTGAAACTTACCTGGTGGACAAGGTTGGCGAAAATGCGGAAGTTGAAATTCCAAGATCCATGGTTCAAGGCGAAGTACAGAACATGGTTCGCGATTTCGACAACCGTCTCCGCACTCAAGGTATGAACCTTGAAATGTTCCTGAGCTTCTCTGGACAATCGCTGACTGAGCTGCAAGAACAAATGGAAGGTGACGCTGAGAAACGCGTTCGCAACAACCTGGTTCTTGAGCAAATCGCCAAAGAAGAGAAGATTGAGGTTACTGAGGACGAGCTGAATGAAGAATTGAACACAATGGCTGAAACTTACAAACGTACCCCTGAAGAAATCCGCGACATTCTTGCGGCTAACGGTTCTTTGGGCAGCATGCGTGAAGAGGTTCTGCTTCGCAAAACGATTCAATTCCTTCTTGAGAACAGCAAGGAAGTTCCGGCTGATCAGCTGAAGCCGGCTGCTGACACCAAGAAAGAAACAAAAAAAGAATCGAAAAAAGCTAAAGAAGAAGTGAAAGAAGAAGCTTCCGAAGAGTAATTACTCTCCGACATATAAGCGGTTCTAGTATTTGAATAAGCGGTACTAGCTAGAAGAATAAACTAAGGCACGTATTGTAAAATGCGTGCCTTATTTTTCACATGAGGGAGATACATATTCTTCCATATTACAAAGCTCCTGCATGAAAAATGACAGGGACCCTGGAACATGGTAAAATAGAAAATGTAACTTACAGAATGGTAAAGTGTGTTTCTTTCCATCTGTATGGATAATGCGTAGGAGAAAAGAGGTTGGTCGTATGAGTATCGTACCTATGGTTATTGAGCAAACGAGTCGCGGAGAACGATCTTACGATATTTATTCGAGACTTCTTAAAGATCGTATTATCTTTCTCAGTAATGCAATTGATGATGAGGTTGCGAATCTTGTGATTGCCCAGCTTTTGTTTTTGGCTGCTGAAGATCCTGAGAAGGACATCCATTTATACATCAATTCTCCTGGTGGTTCTATTACAGCGGGTATGGGTATATATGATACAATGCAGTACATTAAGCCGGATGTGTCTACGATCTGTGTGGGCATGGCTGCGAGTATGGGCTCATTGCTTCTTACGGCAGGGGCTCCAGGCAAGCGTTTTGCGCTGCCGAACAGTGAAGTAATGATTCATCAACCACTTGGTGGAGTGCAGGGCCAAGCGTCAGATATTAAGATTCACGCAGAATGGATTATTAAGACCAAACAGAAGGTTAATCAAATATATCTGGAACGCACCGGTCAAACCCTTGATAAGATTGAACGGGATACAGACCGCGATTTCTTCATGAGCGCAGAGGAAGCCAAGGCATACGGGATTATTGACCAGGTCATTACCAAACCCATTAAATCTTAAAGGGGTGTATACCATATATGTTCAAATTTAACGAAGAAAAAGGACAACTCAAATGTTCTTTTTGTGGTAAGTCACAAGAGCAAGTACGCAAACTTGTAGCCGGACCAGGCGTTTATATATGCGATGAATGTATCGAGCTTTGCACGGAGATTGTAGAGGAAGAACTCGGTCATGAAGAGGAGTTGGATCTTAAGGAAATTCCGAAACCTCGTGAAATTCGTGACATTCTCGACCAGTATGTTATTGGTCAGGATCAAGCTAAGAAATCCCTCTCCGTTGCCGTATATAACCACTACAAACGTGTAAATACCCAAAGTAAGATTGAAGATGTTGAGCTTCAGAAGAGTAACATACTGCTTCTGGGTCCTACAGGTTCAGGTAAAACTTTGTTGGCTCAAACTATGGCCAAGATTCTGAACGTTCCTTTTGCGATTGCGGATGCGACTTCCTTGACTGAAGCAGGATATGTAGGGGAAGATGTCGAGAACATCCTTCTGAAGCTGATTCAAGCCGCAGATTATGATGTGGAGAAGGCGGAGCGCGGAATTATTTATATCGACGAAATTGATAAAGTAGCCCGCAAATCCGAGAACCCATCCATTACACGCGACGTATCTGGTGAAGGGGTTCAGCAAGCCCTTCTTAAAATTCTTGAAGGCACGGTAGCTTCTGTTCCTCCACAAGGTGGACGTAAGCACCCGCATCAGGAATTTATCCAAATCGATACAACAAATATCCTGTTCATTTGCGGTGGTGCCTTTGACGGCCTGGAGCAAATGATCAAACGCCGCGTAGGTAAGAAAGTGATTGGCTTTAATGCTGCGGCAGACGGGCAAAAGGACCTGAAGCCAGGCGAATACCTCGGTATGGTTCTTCCAGAGGATCTGCTGAAGTTCGGCTTGATTCCAGAATTTGTAGGCCGTCTTCCAGTAATCTCTACCTTGGAGCCGCTGGATGAGAAGACGCTTGTGCGGATTCTTGCTGAGCCAAAGAATGCTTTGGTGAAGCAGTACCAGAAGCTGCTTGAGCTTGACAATGTGAAGCTTGAATTCGAACCGAAGGCGCTTGAAGCGATCGCCCGCGAAGCGATTAAGCGTAATACAGGTGCCCGTGGTCTTCGCGCCATTATCGAAGGAATTATGCTGGATGTCATGTATGAAGTGCCTTCACGCGATGATATCACGACCTGCGTAATTACGGAGAAAGTGGTTGAAGAGAAGGTTATTCCTGAACTTCAAGTTCAAAAGAACAATAAACAAGAAGAGAGCGCCTAAAGCAAAGCTGCAAGTGCTCGACTAAATATATGCTGAGTCTCCACCCGTTTTGGCTTTATAGATGCCAACTGCGGGTGGAGTTTGGCGTTATGGGAGAGACCTGAAAATGACATTCTTGAGACAAGATACACGGCCGGTTAAGGTAGGCAATCTGACGATTGGCGGCAGCAACGAAGTGCTCATTCAAAGTATGTGCACAACTAAAACTGCAGATGTGAAGGCCACAGTAGCTGAAATTTTACGTCTTGAAGAAGCAGGCTGTCAGCTCGTCCGTGTAACAGTGAATAATGAAGAAGCAGCTGCTGCAATCAAAGAGATTAAGAAGCAAATTCATATTCCTCTCGTAGCGGATATTCATTTCAACTATAAGCTGGCACTGCAGGCGATTGAGAACGGGATTGACAAAGTTCGTATCAATCCGGGGAATATTGGCCGCCGTGAGAAGGTAGAAGCTGTTGTGAAAGCTTGTAAGGAACGTGGCATTCCAATTCGTATCGGTGTAAATGCGGGCTCGCTGGAGAACCACCTGCTTGAGAAATACGGATATCCTACACCTGAAGCAATGGTTGAAAGCGCACTGTATCATATCGGGATTCTCGAGGAGCTGGATTTCCACGATATCATCGTATCGCTTAAGGCTTCGGATGTTCCTATGGCGATTGCCGCATACTCTAAAGCAGCAGAGGTAATCCCGTATCCACTGCATCTTGGAATCACCGAAGCGGGAACCTTGTTCTCGGGTACTGTCAAAAGTGCCGCGGGTATCGGTGCCCTGCTGTCGATGGGCATTGGTTCCACCCTTCGTATCTCGCTCAGCGCGGACCCGGTTGAGGAAGTTAAGGTTGCGCGTGAGCTGCTTAAGACGTTCAGCCTGATCTCCAATGCGGCGACTTTGGTCTCCTGTCCGACCTGCGGGCGGCTTGATATCGATCTATTCTCCATCGCTAACGAGGTAGAGGAATATATATCGAAGATCAAAGTGCCAATCAAAGTTTCAGTACTTGGGTGTGCTGTGAATGGCCCTGGTGAGGCACGGGAAGCTGATATTGGAATTGCAGGCGCCCGTGGTGAGGGCATGCTTTTCCGTTATGGAGAGATGATCCGTAAAGTCCCGGAAGCAGAACTGCTGACTGAGCTTAAGAAGGAAATCGATCATATTGTCGAGGTGTTTGAAGCTACCGGTGAAATCCCGGGCCGCAAAGAGCACAGCTTGAGATAGGAATACGCCGCACCGGATATGTGCATCCGGCTGCGGCTTTTTCATGTATAGGGCAAAATACACACTTCCCGAAAAAACCTAGTCTGCGGCGTTTACCCTCGGGCAAAAAGGCTATACTACCATGTAATAGGTTCACAAAATGGGAGGTATGGTCAACATGGATTTGAGTGTCATTATTATGGCGGTACAGTTGTTTTTTGCTGTAGTTATCGGGATATATTTTTGGAACCTGCTCCGCAGCCAGAAGGGGAATCGCAGCGCAGTGGACCGCGAATCCCGTAAGGAGATGGATAAGCTGCGCAAGCTGCGGGCGGTATCCTTGACAAAGCCTCTTGCGGAACGTGCCCGGCCTGCGACCATGAGCGACATTGTCGGTCAGAAGGATGGCCTTAAAGCACTCAAAGCGGCCCTATGCAGTGCCAATCCCCAGCATGTCATTATTTATGGACCGCCTGGCGTTGGGAAGACGGCCGCAGCCCGGGTTGTTATGGAAGAAGCGAAGAAGAATCCGCTGTCCCCCTTCAGGTCCGATGCCAAATTCACGGAAATCGATGCAACCACAGCGCGATTTGATGAACGGGGCATAGCAGATCCATTGATCGGATCGGTGCATGACCCGATTTATCAAGGGGCTGGCGCGATGGGGGTTGCCGGTATTCCTCAACCCAAGCCCGGCGCGGTGACCAAGGCTCATGGCGGGATTCTTTTTATAGATGAAATAGGAGAGCTTCACCCGGTCCAAATTAACAAGCTGCTTAAGGTGCTCGAGGACAGGAAAGTATTCCTGGAAAGCGCATATTATAACTCCGAGGACAACGGAACGCCGGCTTACATCCATGATATATTTCAAAATGGTCTTCCGGCTGACTTCCGGCTTGTCGGGGCAACCACACGTTCACCGCAGGAGCTGCCACCAGCGCTCAGATCGCGCTGTATGGAAGTGTTCTTCCGTCCGCTGCTGCCGGAGGAAATTTCTCAGATTGCCGGGGATGCTGTGAAGAGAATTGGGCTCGAGCCTTGTCCGGAGGCTATTGAAGTGATTAAGAAGTTCGCTACGAATGGCCGCGAGGCAGTGAATATGGTGCAGCTGGCTGCAGGACTGGCTTTGACGGAGAAACGCAATCAGCTTTCGGCTTCAGATTTGGAATGGGTAGCGACGAGCAGCCAGCTTGTTCCGAGACCTGAGCGCAAAATATATGCCCATCCGCAGGTGGGTGTCGTAAATGGGCTCGCGGTCTACGGACCTAACATGGGAACTCTGCTTGAGATCGAGGCTACTGCTGTTCCGGTTGAGAACGGCTTGGGAAGCTGCAACATTACAGGCGTTGTGGACGAAGAGGAAATTGGGGGCGGGAACCGGACTCTGCGCCGTAAGAGCATGGCTAAGGGCTCCGTCGAGAATGTGCTCACCGTACTCAAAAGCATTGGGCTTGACCCTTCTCATTATGATCTGCACATTAACTTTCCGGGCGGCACGCCAATCGACGGACCATCGGCTGGGCTCGCTATTGCAACGGCTATCGCATCAGCTATTCGGCATGTTGCTGTGGACAACCGCATCGCGATGACTGGAGAGCTCGGCATTCACGGAAGAGTGAAGCCAATTGGTGGAGTGGTTGCTAAGGTAGAGGCCGCTTTTCAGGCTGGGGCATCCACGGTGCTTATCCCCAAAGAGAATTGGCAGTCCTTGTTTGAGGGGCTTGAAGGTGTCAAAGTTATCCCTGTAGAAACGCTGAAGGAAGCATTCCAGCATGTGTTTGGGCTTGAAGCGGAAAGGACCTTTGGCCTTACTGTCGCGGGGGAAGTATTCTCCCCTCCGGCGGCTTCCTTCTTCCAGGCGGATTCCCCGCATAACTAGTCCCAGGCAATGAATAGAGCGGCTGCAGAGCAGCCGCTCTTCGTTGGTGTTTTAAAGTAACATTTGCTAAAATAGGAATAATATCTCCTGATAACTCTGAGTCTTTTGAGGGATAACATCAGGCAGAGGTTAGATTTTAAGCTGAGAACCATTGGAGGTGCGACAACGATGGGAACCCATAAATCGGGCAAAGGCCGTCGGTTTCCTTTGCTGCCGCTGCGAGGGCTGCTGGTCTATCCCAGCATGGTCCTGCATTTGGACGTCGGACGAGAGAAGTCCGTAAAGGCACTGGAAAAAGCGATGGTTGAAGATAATTTAATTCTCCTCTGTTCTCAATCTGAAGTGAACATTGAAGAGCCAACCCAGGAAGACATATTTAGAGTCGGTACCGTAGCGAAAGTCCGCCAAATGCTGAAGCTTCCGAACGGCACGATCCGTGTGCTGGTCGAGGGGATGGAGCGGGCTGAAATCATTCAGTACCTGGATACCGAAGAGTACTATGAGGTCATGGCGAAAGAGCTGCCGGAAGAGGAGACTTCCGATCCGGAAGTTGACGCATTAATGCGCACAGTTCTGACCCAATTCGAACATTATATTAACCTGTCCAAGAAGGTTACTCCGGAGACGCTTGCAGCTGTCTCGGATATCGATGAGCCCGGGCGGCTCGCGGATGTCATCACCAGCCACTTGTCCCTTAAGATCAAGGATAAGCAGGATATTCTGGAGACGGTGGATGTTCAGAAGCGTCTGGAGAAGCTGCTGGATATTTTGAATAATGAACGGGAAGTTCTTGAGCTGGAACGGAAGATCAGCCAGCGTGTGAAGAAACAGATGGAGAAGACGCAGAAAGAGTATTATTTGCGTGAGCAGATGAAGGCGATCCAGAAGGAGCTTGGCGAGAAGGAAGGCCGTGCCGGTGAAGTAGAGGAGCTTCGGGCCCAGTTGGAGGAGAAGCAGCTGCCTGAGAAGGTCCGGGAGAAGGTCGAGAAGGAAATTGACCGCCTTGAGAAAATGCCGGCAAGCTCCGCTGAAGGCGGCGTGATCCGCAACTATGTGGATTGGCTGCTGAGCCTGCCTTGGACCAAAGAAACCGAGGATGATCTTGATCTGCAAAAGGCCGAGCAGGTGCTCGATGAAGATCACTATGGTCTGGAGAAGCCGAAGGAGCGGGTTCTTGAATACCTGGCTGTGCAGAAGCTTGTTAAGAAGCTGAAAGGGCCTATTCTGTGTCTGGTAGGACCTCCGGGTGTGGGGAAAACATCCCTGGCACGCTCGATATCCCGGTCGCTCGGCCGTGAATTCGTACGCATCTCCCTCGGAGGGGTGCGGGATGAGGCTGAGATTCGCGGCCACCGCAGAACGTATGTGGGGGCAATGCCGGGCCGTATCATCCAAGGGATGAAGACGGCAGGGACACTCAATCCGGTCTTCCTGCTTGACGAAATTGACAAAATGGCTTCTGATTTCCGTGGAGACCCGTCCGCAGCATTGCTGGAGGTTCTTGACCCTGAACAGAACAACACGTTCAGCGATCATTTCATTGAGGTTCCCTTTGATCTGTCCAACGTTATGTTTGTGACAACAGCTAACGCTGTCCATAACATCCCGCGTCCGCTGCTGGACCGTATGGAAATGCTCTACATCCCGGGTTACACCGAGCTTGAGAAGCTTCAGATTGCAACCCGGTACCTTCTTCCGAAGCAGCGCAAAGAGCATGGGCTTAAGCCTGAGCAGCTGACGGTTGGCGAAGATGCCCTCCTGCGGACAATCCGGGAGTATACAAGGGAGTCTGGTGTCCGGAATCTGGAGCAGCAGGTAGCCGCTTTGGCCCGTAAGGCAGCCAAACGGATCGTCTCTGAGGAGATTGAGTCCATCGTAATCGAGCCTGATGACATCAAGGACTACCTCGGAGCTCCGAAATTCCGGTATGGCATGGCTGAGCTTGAAGATCAGATTGGTACGGTCACCGGCTTGGCATGGACCGAAGTTGGCGGCGAGACCCTGGTCATCGAAGTGACTGTTGTCCCAGGAACCGGCAAGCTGACCTTAACGGGTAAACTAGGGGATGTCATGAAGGAATCCGCGCAGGCAGCCTTTAGTTATACCAGATCAAAGGCCAAGGAACTTGGAATACCGTCCGACTTTCATGAGAAGAACGATATTCACATCCATATTCCGGAAGGAGCCATTCCGAAGGACGGTCCTTCCGCCGGAATTACGATTGCCACGGCTCTGATCTCGGCCCTTACGAACCGCCATGTGTCCAAGGATGTTGCAATGACCGGCGAGATCACCCTTCGCGGCAGAGTGCTGCCGATTGGCGGACTCAAAGAAAAATCGCTCGCGGCACACCGTGCCGGTTACAAGAAAATTTTGCTGCCCAAAGACAATGAGCGCGATCTGACCGATATTCCGGAGAGTGTGCGGAGCGATGTGCAATTCGTACCGGTCTCCCATATGGATCAAGTCTTGGAGCATGCACTCATTGAACAAAGTGATGTGCATTAGAGAGGAATAACACGAATGAAAGTAACAAGTTCCGAATTTATCATCAGTGCCGTGAGGCCTGATCAATATCCTGAAGACGGCTTGCCAGAGATTGCTCTGGCAGGTCGTTCCAATGTGGGAAAGTCCTCGCTGATCAACCGGATGATCAACCGGAAGAATCTGGCACGGACAAGCTCCACCCCCGGCAAAACCCAACACCTGAATTACTACCGGATTAATGATGTTTTATATTTTGTGGATTTTCCGGGTTACGGGTATGCCAAGGTATCGAAGGTCCAGCGTCAGGTCTGGGGCAGAATGATTGAGGAATTCCTGACAAACCGGGAGCCGCTGAAGCTCGTCCTGCTTGTCATTGATCTCAGACATCCGCCATCCAAAGATGACGAGCTGATGTACGATTGGCTGAAGCATTACGATATTCCTGTAGGGGTTGTGGCCACCAAGGCGGACAAAATTCCGAAGAGCCGTTGGCAGAAGCACATTAAAATTATTAAGGATGCGCTTGTGATGCGGGCGGGTGATGAGCTGATTATGTTTTCGTCTGAAGCAGGGATTGGCAAAGATGAGCTGTGGAGTCTGATTAGCCGCCACATCAGGACGGAAGAGGAGCATGATGAGACAGCCATCCTTGAGTAGGATGAACGTGGATTCGGTGAAAATGAGAGGGAACGGGAGAACTTTCAGCAGGAAAGTGAGTATGTTAAGGGATTGTCGCTTCTTAACTAGCCAAATTCCGTTTTTTTCTAAAATACGCTGAAAAATCATGATTGGAATACCGCGCAATTGTTTTAATGTGTAGTGTATAATTAACTACAAAGGATTAAAAGAATTGAGGAGATTTTTATGGCTCAGCGGTTAGCCACAGAGTATATTAAAGCCAGTTTGCGATTGTCGGAAGTTCAAATGGCCGAATTTGTTCACAGGATAGGCGATCCTCATGTCAGACAGCGGATTAAGGTGCTTGACGGGGGAGGACAAGAAGTGGTCCTGGAAGATGACCAGGGCGAGGAACTGCATCTGCCTTTTGATCGTAAGGATGGTTATTATATCTGTGAAGCGTCTTTCCGCTTGGTAAATCCCCCGATCACGAATGTTATGCGCCGATTGTTCGCAGCCTATAAAGGGACAGGAATCGTCAACCGCATTTATAATGGATTTGTGGTTATGTATCACTATGAAGAAGGCCGGGTACGCAAGATCACCGAGTATAATGGAGATACACCGAAGATTGTATTTGAATACAAGAATACGGTGGAGGAGCTTCAGCGATTGTACCGCTCCAATGAAGTGGAGATGGAGATCCATCGTATCCAACGGGGCATCAATGAGCTGCTCGATCTGCGGATCTCGGTTAAGGACGAACCTTCTATTAACGAGATTGATACCCAGCTTCGTCTGTATACACAACGATTGTTTGCATTAGAGGCTTAAGGAAGGCTGCCCTGAAAAATGGGCGGTCTTTTTTTTGAATAAAGTTCTAAAAAGTATTGCAATTGTCCTGAATAGATGTTATTTTTAATCTCGTTGAAAAGAATATAGGAACCAGGATTCACTCAGGACATTATGTTACGAGAGATTTTTCCCTCGGGAAGTGAATGACGTAGGTCCTAGCGGATGAAATTTTTCAAACATTTTATTCCTAGGAAGGGGGAACCGGAAGGTGGAATATTCAACTTTCGGAAGACACGTTGCTGTTGATACTTGGGGAGTCGATTTTGAGGTACTGAACAACGCGGAGCTATTGCAGGCTCACTTGGTGGAAGCTGCCGAGGCGTGCGGTGCAACCGTATTGTCGGTGCAAGCCAAACAGTTCGAACCACAAGGAGCTACGGTCCTTGTAATGCTGTCAGAGAGCCATCTCTCGATTCATACTTATCCTGAGAGAGGTTTTGCAGCTGTTGATTGTTACACATGTGGAGAAACAGTTGATCCACAGCTCGCCATTGATTACCTGGTGTCCATTTTGAAACCGGAGAAGACTTATGCCAAGAAGCTGATTCGCGGACTCGGAGAGCTTAAAGTCGAGACTCCTGAGCTCCAGCAGCAAGCTGAGTTGGTCTAACCGGAGCAGAACCTTTTACGCTAATATTTACATTGCATGTACTTCGCATTCTTTACTTGATGCGGGACAATGAAGTAACCATGGATTCTTCCATGGTTATTTGTTTTAATAATTGTCTATTCTGTTTACTATATGGGACCGCCGTGTACATGAGAACTTCATAAACAATTCATAAAAATCTCAAAGCAGCCGAAATGGACTGTGATATAATTAACAATGTAAGAAATACTAAACTTACTCATTCATTTAAAGGCAGGAGGACTTGCAATGCACATCGTCGTAGTCGGGTTGAACTATCGAACGGCGCCTGTGGAGGTTAGGGAACGCTTTACATTCGCAGACAAAGATATGCCGGCAGCGCTGTCGGAGTTGAAACGTACCAAGAGTGTATTGGAAGGCGTTGTTATCGCCACCTGCAACCGCACGGAGATTTATGTGGTCGTGGATCGGCTGCATATGTGCGGGTACTTCATCCGCAGCTTTATTGAACAATGGTTTGGGGTCTCCCGTCAGGAGTTCACCCAGCATTTATATATGTACGAAGATGATCAGGCGATTCGGCACTTGTTCCGGGTAGCCTGCGGACTGGATTCCATGGTTCTGGGAGAGACACAGATCCTGGGCCAGGTTAAACAGGCTTTCCTGCAGGCTCAAAGTGAAAAAGCGACCGGCACCTGGTTTAATATGCTGTTTAAGCAGGTAATTACCCTGAGCAAGCGCGCTCATTCCGAGACTTCGATCGGGGAGAGCGCGGTCTCAGTAAGCTATGCGGCTGTAGAGCTGGGCAAGCGGATTTTCGGTGATTTTTATGGGAAGAAAGTGTTGATTCTCGGGGCCGGAAAGATGAGCGAGCTTACAGTTAAGCATCTGTATTCCAGTGGTGCCGAACAGGTTCTTGTGGCCAACCGGACGTTTGCCCGCGCACAGGAACTGGCCGGCAAGTTCAACGGAACGCCTTGCACGATGCAGGAAGCTATGGACCAGCTTAAGGACGTGGACATTATTATCAGTTCCACGGGGGCCGAAGGCTACGTGCTGACCTCGTCGCAAGTGTCCCAGAGCATGAAGAAGCGCCCATCCCGTCCGCTCTTTATGATTGATATTGCGGTGCCGAGGGATATTGACCCTTCGATCTCCGAACTCCCTAACGTATTCCTGTATGATATTGACGATCTGGAAGGAATCGTGGAGAGCAATATGGAAATGAGACGTGCTGAGGCGCTTAAGATTGAAGCTATGATTGACCATGAGATGGATGTGTTTGCGAATTGGCTGCAGACACTTGGAGTGAAACCGATTATCCGGGCTCTCCAGGAGAAATCGTCCTCCATCTATGAAGATACGATGCAGAGCATGTTCAACAAGCTGCCTGAGCTGGATGAACATCAGCGCACAGTAATACGCCGCCTCACAAAGAGCATTGTGAATCAAATGATGCATGATCCCATTAACCGGATCAAGGAAATGGCTGGAGAGAAGCGCGGTGAACAGGCTTTGGAGATGTTCACTCAGATTTTTGCATTGGAAAAGCAGCTGGAAGAAGCTAAGGCCAAAGAAGCCAACCTGCGGGATGCTGACATTGTGGAACAGTCTAATGCCTCCAAGGGAGCTATTCGGGACAAAGCGCTCACAATAGCGCAGGTGTCCATTTAAGGCGGTGATCAGCCTTGGCGCTGCTAAGCGGGATCTATGACGCGATAATTTATATATATGCCCTGAGCCTTCTGTTTTATTTCTCGGATTGCATTCGCCGCAACGGGAGTGCAAAGCGAATGGGCGCAGGGCTTCTTGCTTGTGTGTTTGTTCTTCAGCTGGCAAGCATCAGCATACGTCTGTGGCAGGATGGCGCCAATATCCTGCTTTCTAATTATAACTATGTGCTTTTGATCTGTTTAAGCCTTGTAACGGCCGCATTTGTGCTGACTTTTAGGCAAAGAACCGAGTTCACAGTGCTGCTTATCAGTCTGATTGGGTTCGTGCTGACTGTTCTAAACCGGTTAAGTTACAGGGCGGTGGACTATTCAATTCACCATTCACAGACTTTTAACGGACTCATAAGCCTTCATATTGCCCTGGCTGTTGTGAGTTATGCGGCACTTACATTGTCTGCTGTATTTGCGATCATGTATTTGTTCCTTCACCGCAAGCTGAAACGCAAGAAGTGGAACGATACCGTAAGAAGGCTTCCGAGCCTTGAGGCGCTTGAGAAATATATCAACATTTCTATGCGTTGGGGAACCTCACTGTTGGCCGTATCCCTGATTGTAGGTGTCTCTGCTATTGTTGCGGAGAAACGGTGGGAGCTGCTGGCAGATATGAAGGTTGCCTTCACTTTCGTGGCATTGGTCATCTATACGGTATATTTTGCCGGAAGAAGGATGCAGCGGTACAGTGGAAAGGTGATGGCGAATTGGGCGATCATCGGTTATGTCGTAACGATTGCCAATTTCCTGCTGAATTCCTGGTCGGCCTTTCATCAGTGGACAGGGAGGTAGATTGACAGATGGATCATTATATTCCGATCATGCTCAAGGCCAAAGGGCTTCTCTGTGTTATTGTGGGCGGTGGACCTGTGGCTCAGCGGAAAACCGAATATATGCTCAGCGTAGGAGCATCGATCAAACTCATAAGTCCGGCTGTTACCGAGCCGCTTCATCAAGCTGCCCAAAATGGCAGCTTGATTTGGCATAAGAGGGAGTATCTCACAGGTGACCTGGCCGGAGCTGATCTGGTGTATGCGGCTACAGACCTCCCTGCTATCAACGAATTGGTGGCCGAGGAGGCGCGGCAGCTTCATATACCAGTAAATGTGTCTGGACCGGGACAGGGAGGGAATTTTATCTCACCTGCTGTAGTCCGGCGCGGTGGGCTCCTGATCGCCGTAAGCACATCAGGCGCTGGCCCGGCAGCAGCCCTTAGTATTTCAAAGGAGCTTGGAGACCGATACGGAGGAGAGTATGAGGTGTATATCGATTTCTTGAGCAGAATCAGAGACATTGTGAAGCGGGAGGTCAGCAGTGTCCGCAGGCGGCATGAGCTGCTTAGGGCCGCAGCTGAATTGAACATACTGGATGATATCCGCGGCGGAAGCTTCCAGATGTGGAATGAGCAGCAAATCAAGGATTGGATCCGAAGTTATGGTACATAAATTTGTTACATAAGGAGCTTATGCCATGCGCACGATTGTAGTAGGAACAAGACAAAGCCAGCTCGCCCTGACTCAGACAGATCAGGTTATTGAGGCTCTTAAGGAACTGTGTGCCCAGCACGCCCTCCCTTTTCAATTCGAAATCCGCAAGATTGTGACCAAGGGGGACCGCATCTTGGATGTGACTCTCTCCAAGGTCGGAGGTAAGGGATTGTTCGTAAAAGAAATTGAACAGGCGATGCTGGACAAGGAGATTGATCTGGCCGTTCACAGTATGAAGGACATGCCTTCTGAACTGCCGGAAGGGCTGATGAACGGCGCGGTGCCAAGGCGTGTAGATCCCAGGGACGCCTTGATCTCAAAGCACGGTCATACCTTAGACGATCTGCCGCAAAGAGCCAAGGTAGGAACAAGCAGCCTGCGCCGGGCCAGTCAGCTTAAGGCATACCGCCCGGATCTTCAGATTGAGGCGATCAGAGGAAACATCGACTCCCGGCTGAAGAAGCTAGAGACCGAAGGTTTTGATGCGATTATATTAGCAGCGGCTGGACTGTACCGGATGGGATGGGAGGACAGAATCACTTCGTATCTGCCGGTGGATGTATGTCTGCCTGCAGTGGGACAAGGGGCACTGGGGATTGAATGCCGGGAAGACGATGAAGAAGTCAGACATCTCCTCTCCTTATACAATGATCCCGAGACTGCCCTCACCGTGGCTGCTGAACGGAGCTTCCTGGGGGCTTTGAACGGAGGATGCCAGATTCCCATAGGAGCATTTGCCTCATTGGAAGATGCGAAGCCTGAAACTGGAGGAAACAGAATCCGGCTCACCGGACTGGTTGGTTCACCAGATGGAAGTGTAATTCTTAAAGAAAGCCTAGATGGCACAGATGCGGACCGGCTGGGCGAAGAAGTGGCCGACCTGCTAAGATCCAGAGGTGCGGAAGAGATATTGTCAGACGTTAGGGGATGAGAGAAGCATGGCGGGGAGAGTATATCTGGTTGGAGCCGGGCCTGGGGATGCCAGGCTGATCACGGTAAAAGGTCTTGCATGCATTCAAAAAGCCGATGTTGTCGTCTACGACAGATTGGCTAATCCGAGTCTGTTGAAGTCTATGAAGCCGGGAGCCGAGAAGGTATACGTCGGCAAACGTACGGACCGGCATACGATGAAGCAGGAAGACATCAATCAGCTTCTGGTCGACCTGGCTTTGGAAGGGAAGACCGTAACCCGGCTTAAGGGCGGAGACCCCACCATATTTGGCCGGGTTGGGGAAGAGGCTGAACTGCTTAGAAAGAACGGAATCTTTTATGAGATTGTGCCTGGGATTACCGCGGCTATTTCAGTGCCCGCCTATGCGGGTATTCCGGTTACACACCGGGACTATGCTTCGTCACTTTCAATTATAACCGGGCATGAAAGTCCCGATAAGCTGGATCATTCAATCCAATGGGATAAAGTAACGAACGCCACGGGAACGCTTATTTTTATGATGGGTGTGGCGAAGATCGGATATATCAGCCGCCAGCTGGTCAAGTACGGACGTTCGCCTGATACGCCTGTTGCTTTGATCCGATGGGGAACAAGGGCCGAGCAGGCTACTTTAATCGGAACGTTGGCGGATATTGAAGAGAAGGTGCTGGAGTCCGGCTTCAAGCCTCCTGCGGTCATTGTGGTTGGTGAGGTCGTGCTTCAGCGTGACCAATTGAAGTGGGCGGAAGCCTTGCCACTGTTCGGCACCAGAGTTCTTGTCACCAGATCCAGGGCTCAGGCGAGCCGCCTGGTTGAGCAGATCCAGGATCTTGGCGGTGAACCCTATGAGTTCCCCGTCATAGAGACCCGAATTCCGAAGGAGCCGGCCGCTCTTCAGGCGGTCTCAGAGGCTCTTGGCGAGCTTCACAAGTATAACTGGGTGTTCTTTACCAGTGTGAATGGGGTCGAATACTTCTTTGAGCATTTGAACCGGCTGGGTCTGGATATCCGTGCCCTTCATAAAGCAAGGATTGTTGCTGTGGGCCCGGCGACTAAAGAGGAGCTGGGGCGCAGAGGGCTTCGTGCCGAGGCTCTCCCTGAGCGTTTTCAGGCGGAAGGGTTGGCCGAGGCGTACGATGAGCTTCTAAAGCCTGGGCAGACCGTACTTCTTCCGAGAGGCAATCTGGCCCGGGCATGGCTTCCTGAGTTTTTGAAGTCAAAGGGGCTTGAGGTGACGGAAGCTGTTCTGTATGAGACCGTTCCTACTGGTGAGGACGACGATGAGCTTCTTAAGCTGATTGAAAAAGGCAAAATCCACGCGGTTACCTTCACCAGCTCTTCCACAGTAAGAAATCTGCTCGATATTCTTAAACGGATGGGGATTGAGGACCCGGCGGAGACTTTGAAAGACTCCGCAATCGCGTGCATCGGGCCGGTCACTGCCAAGACGGCTGAAGAAGCAGGCTTGAAAGTTTCCGTTCTGGCTGAAGAGTCCACATTGGATAGTCTTGTTGAGGCCTTGTGCCAATGGAAGTTAGAAAAATTGAAGTCAAGTTGTGAATGACTTATTAGCTACAGAGAACAAGGAGGCAGCTTTATTATGGCATTTCCAATTGTTAGGCATCGCCGCCTGCGGCAGAATGCGGCTATTCGCGGATTGGTCCGCGAAACAGTACTTACGGTGGATGACTTCATCCAACCGATCTTTGTGACTTATGGTACCGGAGTGAAAAATGAGATCAGTTCCATGCCTGGGGTATACCATTTCTCCCTGGATACCTTAAAGGATGAACTGAAGGAGATTGTGGACCTGGGGATTTCCGCCGTGCTGCTGTTTGGTATCCCTTCGGAAAAGGACCCTGTGGGCACCTCGGCTTTCGAAGAGAGCGGGATTGTACAGGAAGCTACAAGGGTAATCAAGTCTTTATATCCAGATATGCTGGTTGTTGCAGATACCTGCCTGTGTGAGTTCACAGACCATGGTCATTGCGGAATGGTTCATACGTTTGAGCGGGATGGTCATGTGCACGGAGATGTGCTCAATGACGAGTCGCTTGAGCTGCTGACACGTACGGCAGTATCCCAAGCCCGAGCGGGAGCTGACATTATTGCTCCTTCCAATATGATGGATGGCTTCGTACATGCCATTCGCCAAGGGCTGGATGAAGCCGGATTCCAGAACGTGCCGATTATGTCTTATTCGGTGAAGTATGCTTCCGCATTTTACGGACCGTTCCGTGAAGCGGCTGATTCTGCTCCGCAATTCGGGGACCGCAAGACTTACCAGATGGACCCGGCTAATGTCCGTGAAGCTCTTCGCGAGGCCGAATCCGATGTTCAAGAGGGGGCGGACATGCTGATGGTCAAGCCGGCCTTGGCCTTTATGGATGTGATCCGCCTGCTGCGTGAGCAGTTTGACCTTCCGCTTGTAGCGTACAATGTGAGCGGTGAGTACTCTATGGTGAAAGCGGCAGCCCTTCAGGGCTGGATCAATGAGAAAGCGATTGTCACCGAGATGCTGCTAGGCATGAAGCGTGCGGGAGCTGATATCATTATCACGTATTTTGCCAAAGATATGGCGCGCTGGCTGCGCGAGGGTAACTGAACAAGCTGATCTCACAAATTATCAGGTAGGGAGTGTCTTTTAATGAGTACAAATTCCTCTGTTCGTAATGATGAACGGTCACGGGAGGCTTTTGATCAGGCTAAAAAATATATTCCGGGCGGTGTGAACAGTCCGGTTCGTGCCTTTAAATCTGTCGGATTGACCCCCATCTATATTGATCACGGCGAAGGCCCACGCGTCTATGATATTGACGGTAACACCTTTATTGACTATGTCGGCTCATGGGGTCCATTGATTATGGGACATGCCCATCCTGAGGTCGTTAAGGCCGTTCAGGCGGCTGCTGCCAAAGGAACAAGTTTTGGGGCTCCAACGCTGCTGGAAACGGAAATGGCCAAGCTCGTGGCGGAACGGGTTCCGTCCATCGATATCGTGCGTATGGTGAGTTCGGGAACCGAAGCGACCATGAGTGCGATCCGGCTTGCCCGCGGGTACACAGGCCGCAACAAAATCATGAAGTTCGAAGGCTCCTATCATGGCCATGCGGACAGCCTGCTGATTAAAGCTGGATCTGGAGTGGCGACCCTGGGGCTGCCGGACAGCCCGGGAGTTCCCGAAGGGGTTGCAGCTAATACCATCACTGTGCCTTATAACGACCTGGATTCCGTGAAGCTGGCGTTTGAGAAATTCGGGGAGGAAATTGCCGGTATAATTGTGGAGCCTGTAGCTGGAAACATGGGCGTGGTTCCGCCTCTTCCCGGATTCCTGGAAGGCCTGCGGGAGATCACAAGCAAGTATGGCAGCCTGCTGATCTTTGATGAGGTTATGACCGGGTTCCGTGTGCATATGAACTGTGCCCAAGGACGTTTCGGTATTACTCCGGACTTAACCTGTCTAGGCAAGGTTATCGGTGGCGGCCTTCCTGTTGGCGCGTATGGCGGCAAAAGGGAGATCATGGAGCAGATTGCTCCGACCGGACCAATCTACCAGGCAGGCACGCTAAGTGGGAATCCGCTGGCTATGACCGCGGGATATACGACCTTGTCCCTGCTGACACCTGAAGTGTATGAGCGCCTTGAAGCTCTGTCAGCAAGGCTTGAGGCAGGACTACTGCAGAATGCCAAGGAGCGGGGAGTTGCAATCTCGGTTAACCGTGTGGGATCGATGGTGTGTCCTTTCTTTACCGAAGAGAAAGTAACAAATTACGACACAGCCAAGACAAGTGACCTGAACAAATTCAACAAGTATTTCGCCGCTATGATCGACGAAGGTATCAGCGTTCCTCCTTCCCAATTTGAAGGGATGTTTGTATCCGGCGTTCATACGGAGGAAGATATCGACGCCACCATTGAAGCCAACCGCCGTGCGCTGCAGAAGCTATGAGCTACAAAGGCAGTGCGGTAAAACGCGGCGAGTGGCTGGAGCTTATGCCCGGCAAAGTAGGGCAGACGGATCAAGATCCATATACCGCAGCAATTGGATGGTTGGAGGGCACGCTTCAGGTGCCCTCCAAACTTCTGTTTCGGCTTAAGCAGAATGACGAAATTAAAGTCGCAGGCGACCGGATTCGGGTACGCTTGTTTCCGAAAAGGGACTACGGATTTGAGCCTCACTGGGATGAATTAAATGTGCTGTATGAAGATGATTACTGTCTTGTTGTGCATAAGCCGGTTGGCCTGAAGGTTCATCCGGCTGGGGACGGACAGGGACTCACGCTGGCCAACCTAGTGGCTGCCCATTACGCGGGGCAAGGGGAACAAGCTGCTGTACGTCATATCCATCGTCTGGATGAGTTTACTTCCGGACCGGTACTGTATGCCAAGAACGAATATGCCCAGCTGATCCTGGACGAGTCCATGCGTGCGAAAGGAATTGACAGGACTTACGCTGCAATTGTGGAAGGAATCTTGGACCCTTCTATTCACCGGATTGACGCGCCAATTGGCAGGGACCGGCACCATGCTAAGCGTCAGAGGGTATCCCCCGGTGGGAAGCCTGCGGTTACCCGGGTGATACGGGCGGAGTCTTTTGGTTCTTTCAGCTTGGTCCGTCTTGAGCTGGAGACCGGCAGAACGCATCAAATCCGGGTTCATATGAGCTATATTGGCCATCCTTTGGTTGGTGATACCCTCTACGGAGGGAGCAATACATTTACGAGCTATCAGGCTCTGCATGGGGAGAGCCTTACTTTTCCCCACCCTTTGACCGGTGAGCAGCTGGTGATTCAGGACCCGTGGCCAAAACAGTTTGTAGATTTATATCACAAGCTCTCTGGGAATCCCCGGCTGTAAAAACTGTACGGACCACAAAAAGAATGGCATGCTCTCCTTTTTGAAGCATATAGATTAAACGAGTAATGAAACCTTGTTTGGATATGCGTAAAAAGGAGGTTATACCGTTGACGGACCAATCCTATGGATTGAGGTTTGATATTTACGAACGAGTGCACTTGGCGGAAGAGACGGCCGGTATTCAAGAGTTGGTTGAACTGGAAATCCTTCCGAAAATTCAAGTCATTCCAGGTAATGAATATGCGGCGCTCCGTGGACATCTGCATGTAACCGGATTGTATCGTGGGGAAGGTGAGACGCAGGAGCTCTCTCATTTGATTCCGGTAGAAATTACGATTCCTCTGAGCCGGGTGAACCGTCTGGAAGATATCACAGTGGAAATTGAGAATTTCGATGTGGATGTGCTCGGAACCCATAGCCTTAATATCACCGGTGTGTTATCTCTGAGAGGCATTGAGACGGTTGCTTTTGTCTCTGGTGCTGGGGCATGGAGCGATGAGGAGTATACCGCACATCACGAAGCAGGCCGGGAGGAGCAGGAGACGTTCGCCGCTCAGGAACCTGGTCAGTCCGAACCTTCAGTTCCTGTGTTCTCTGAACCAGCAGCCGAGACTTATTGGTCGCTTCCGGAGATTCAGGAACAGAATCCGGTTGAGCCGGTATCTGTTCAAGAGAAGGAGGCTTTTACAGCCTCAGCGGACTCCGAATGGGCGGACAAGGAATCCGAGGAAAATGTAACACAAGCGAAGGATATTGCTTGGAATGTGGAACAACCCCAAGCGAAGGATATTACCTGGAATGTGGAACAACCCCGTACCCAGGAGAGTCTGGCCGGGGAGCGAATTTCCTCCAAAGTGGAGTCAGCGGATGAACCGGTGGCAGCCAAACAAGACGCTGAAGAGCCAGCAGCTCAACCGGTAGCGGCCAAACCGGTGGCAGCCAAACCAAACGGCGAAGACTCAGCTGCCGAACCTGCTGCCGTATGGCAGTTTGAGCAGCCTGCTTCTGCCCCGGCAGCGCCGGAGGAAGGGGACCGCATCTATACCGCCGAAGAGTACCTCGATCAGGTACAGGAGCCTACATCAGGGGAAGCTGTTCCAGCTGATGCGGAGATCCAAGCACCAGTTGAAGAAAAGCCCGAGCTCAAAATTGCCCTTGGCAGCAAAAAAACTCCCCAAGTGGATGTGCAGGAGTCTGTGCCTTTAAGCTCTCTTTTACAATCCAGCCGGCCTCCAAAAGAAGCCGAAGTTGTGGAAGAAGCACAGCAGGATACGGGGACAGAATACAAGGAGGACAGGGAAGACGTCCGCTGGAAAAGTCTGTTTATTTCCAATGTTCAGGACCAGACTCCTTTCCGGCAGGTGAAGCTTGTGATCGTGCAAAGGGAGGAGACGATTGATGTGATTGCCGACCGCTATCAGATCAATCCCCGTGAGCTTTTGCTGTATAACCGGCTCTCTGAACAGAGCCTGGAGGAAGGGCAAATTCTATATATCCCTTAATTGTTTGGAGTTTCACTAAGCCCCTGTGCCCCGCGCAGGGGCTTAGCTGCGGTCTGAGGAAAAAGTATGTAAAACGCCTATTATTGACTAACTCTGTTATCCACGTTATTATTATAGGGATCAAAGCTTAAAGACATGGAACGGGAATAGTAGGCAGAGTGCCCTTCAGAGAGCGGAATTACTGTTGCTGTGAGGTTTCGCAGGTTGCAGCTGACCGAAGTCGCCCGGGAGTCGTCCATTTGAGCAGCTCTTGTGTTAGAATGGACCGGTCACAGCCGTTATCTGTATGAGTGTCGCAAATTCTATCGGAATCCCCTGCTATTGGAAACCTGTTTTTGCGAAACAAAGGTGGTACCGCGAAAGTCAAAGCCTTTCGTCCTTTGAGACGAAGGGCTTTTTTTGTTTTTTCACCTATTCCAGGCGTTAATTGGGAATAATTGTAGAAAAAATCTTAATGATGACCAATTACCCCTAAATTATTGGAGGTATGTGTAATGTCAGAAATTAACCAAGAGTCGTCCCCGGTAAACATGCCGACGACGTATGATCCAAAATCCGCTGAGGAGAAGTGGTACCGTTATTGGAAGGAAGGGAACTATTTTAAGGCTGGAGAGCGCAAGGATGCGGAACCGTTCACTATTGTAATCCCGCCGCCTAACGTAACCGGTATGCTGCATATTGGACATGCGCTTGATTTTACACTCCAAGACATTATGATCCGGACCAAACGCATGCAGGGTTATGATGCACTCTGGCTTCCGGGCACAGACCATGCCGGGATTGCCACACAGACTAAGGTCGAACAAAAGCTTAGGGAGAACGGGGTTACCCGATATGATCTGGGCCGGGAGAAGTTCCTGGAGAAGGTATGGGAATGGAAGGACCAGTATGCGGAAACGATTCATGAGCAGTGGGCCAAAATGGGCTTCTCGTTGGACTATTCACGCGAGCGTTTTACCCTTGATGAAGGATTGTCCAAGGCGGTTCGTGAGGTATTCGTTAAGCTGTATAATAAGGGCTTAATCTACCGCGGCAAACGCATTATTAACTGGGACCCGGCAGCCCGTACGGCGCTTTCGGATATTGAAGTGGATTATAAAGAGGTAAACGGTCATTTGTACCACCTTCAGTATCCGTTGAAAGATGGAAGCGGCCATATTACAGTTGCGACTACCCGTCCTGAAACGATGCTGGGAGATACGGCTGTGGCGGTTCATCCAGAGGATGAACGGTATGCCCATCTAATCGGCCAATATCTGGTGCTGCCAATCGTGGGCCGGGAAATCCCAATCATTGGGGATGAGTATGTCGAGAAGGAATTCGGAAGCGGGGCTGTGAAGATCACACCGGCTCACGATCCGAATGACTTTGAGGTGGGCCTCCGTCATGATCTGCCCCAGATTACGGTTATGGATGAGAGCGGCAAGATGAATGAGGCGGCAGCCAAGTATCAAGGACTTGATCGCAGCGAGTGCCGCAAGCAGATTGTGAATGATCTGAAGGAGCTAGGGGTGCTTATTCGGATCGAGGATCATGTACATCAAGTGGGACATAGCGAGCGGACAGGTGTAGTGGTTGAGCCGTATTTATCCACTCAGTGGTTCGTGAAGATGGAGCCTTTGGCTGTGGAAGCGATCAAAGCTCAAAAATCAGGGGACGGTGTGCAGTTCGTGCCGGACCGTTTCGAGAAAATATATCTGCACTGGATTGAGAACATCCGTGACTGGTGTATTTCCCGCCAGCTTTGGTGGGGGCACCGGATTCCGGCTTGGTATCATGAGACTACCGGGGAACTGTACGTAGGTACTGAAGCTCCTGAGGGCGAAGAATGGCGCCAGGATGAAGACGTGCTGGATACCTGGTTCAGCTCGGGGCTGTGGCCGTTCTCCACGCTTGGCTGGCCGGATACGGAAAGTGAGGATTTCAAACGCTTCTTCCCAACGAGCGTACTCGTAACTGGGTATGACATTATTTATTTCTGGGTAGCCCGGATGATCTTCACCGCTCTTGAATTTACTGGACAGAAGCCGTTCAAGGACGTGCTGATTCATGGTCTGGTCCGCGACAGCGAGGGACGCAAGATGTCCAAGTCGCTGGGCAACGGCGTTGATCCGCTGGAGGTTATCGAGAAATACGGCGCTGATGCTATGCGCTACATGGTCTCAACCGGCAGCACACCAGGGCAGGATTTGCGCTTCCGCTGGGAAAAGGTGGAGCAGGCGCGCAACTTCGCCAACAAGATCTGGAATGCTTCCCGTTTTGCGCTTATGAATCTTGAAGGCGTACAATATGAGGATATCGATATCAGCGGCGACCTGAGCACCGCGGACCGGTGGATACTGCACCGCTTCAATGAAACCGCCCGTGATATTACCCGGCTTATCGATTCCTATGAATTCGGGGAAACGGGCCGCCTGCTGTATAACTTTATCTGGGATGATCTGTGTGATTGGTACATTGAATTCGCGAAGCTGTCCCTGTATGGGGAAGATGCGGCAGCGAAAAGCAAGACCCAATCCGTTCTTGCTTATGTGCTTGACCGCACGCAGCGCCTGATTCACCCGTTCATGCCGTTTATTTCTGAAGAGATCTGGCAGCATCTGCCGCATCAGGGCGAAACCATCACTCTGGCGGAGTGGCCTAAATACGACGCCGCGTTGGAAGCTCCGGATGCCGTAGAAGAGATGAACCTGCTGATTGACTTGATCCGTGCGGTACGAAACGTACGGGCCGAGGTGAATGTTCCTATGAGCAAGAAGGTTGAACTGATCGTGAAGCCAAGCTCTGAGAAAGCGAATGGAATCATTCAGCGCAATGAGAATTACATCCGCAGATTCTGCAACACTTCGGAGTTCTCTATCTCCATGGATGCGACAGCACCGGATAAAGCGATGAGTGCTATTGTAACCGGGGCGGAGCTGTACTTCCCGCTGGCCGGATTAATTGATATCGGACAAGAAATTGCCCGCTTGCAAAAAGAATATGAGCACTTGACCAAAGAGGTCGAGCGTGTAGAGAAGAAGCTGGGTAACGCAGGCTTCGTTGCCAAGGCTCCGGCCAAGGTGATCGAAGAGGAAAAAGCGAAGATGCAGGACTACTCCGAGAAGCGCGCCAAAGTGCAGGCCCGCATCGAAGAGTTGAAGGGATAACTCCCAGAGCTGATACCCCAAGCGCCCTGCACCGAAGGAGCAGCGACTCCCGAAAGGGAGAGCGCTCTAGGCAGGCCGTAGCAGGAAGAAGCCCAACCTAGGGCGCCCAAGTGCTCTGCACCGAAGGAGCAGCGACTCCCGCAGGGAGAACGCTCTAGGCAGGCCGTACAGAAAGAAGCCCAACCGGGTCACCCCAAGTGCCCTGCACCAAAGGAGCAGCGACTCCCGAAGGGAGAGCGCTCTAGGCAGGCCGTAGCAGGAAGAAGCCCAACCGGGTCGCCCCAAGCGCCCTGCACCGAAGGAGCAGCGACTCCCGAAGGGAGAGCGCCCCCAGCAGGCTGTAGCAGGAAGAAGCACAACAAGAGGCGCCCCAAACGCCCTGCACCGAAGGAGCAGCGATTCCCGCAGGGAGAGCGCTCTAGGCAGGTCGTAGCAGAAAGAAGCACAACCGGGGGCGCCCTCTACAGCAGGAGCACCCAAAGTAAAGCGTACCCCCAACGGGGGTGACAAGCGGCTCACACGCCGTAGTAGATCAGGTGATCACCACCCCCGCCCCCCCGCCGAAAATTTCGGGTGTCCAGAGGGCGAAGCCCTTGGGGCCCTCCCTTCTAGGGAGGGTTTGGGAGGGTACCACCCCCCAATAAAAGGAGCAGGTTCTCTTATGCAAGACGACATAACTAACCCTCTGCGTTCTTACGCGGAAGCCGTAGACTGGATTAACGGCTTGATTCCGTTTGGAATCCGGCCAGGCTTGGAGCGGATTGAGGCTCTCATGGAGCGCCTTGACAATCCGCACCGGAAACTGAAATTCATACATGTGGCAGGAACGAATGGAAAGGGCTCCTCATGTGCCTTTTTGACGAAGACACTGCTTACATGCGGATATTCGGTAGGGACATATACCTCACCGTATATCACAAAGTTTACAGACCGTTTTCAATATAATGGCGGGAATATTCCGGACGAGACCCTGCTGGAGCTGGCTAACCGCCTTCATCCGCACGTTCAGGAACTGGCTGCAACCGAGCTGGGGTCCCCGACCATGTTTGAGGTAAGTACGGCGCTGGCCATTTTGTATTTTGGTGAAGTCTGTTATCCTGATGTGGTGGTTTGGGAGACCGGGCTTGGAGGCAGAATGGATGTTACCAATATTGTGACCCCCATTGTCTCCTTGATTACGAATATTGGATTTGATCACACAGATATTCTGGGAGATACCCTTGAGCAGATCGCCCGCGAGAAAGCGGGTATTATTAAGCCGGGGGTGCCCGTGGTCAGCTGCGTGGAGCAGCCGGAAGCTATCGCTGTGCTGAAGGAAACCGCAGCTGCCCGCAAAAGCACGCTGTACCTGCTGAATGAGCAGTTCAGTTATGAACGCAGGGAGGTTACTTCTAAGCAGCAGAACATCGTCTTTAGAGGGCCTTTCCGCAGCATGGAGCTAACTGTATCTCTACAGGGAGAGCACCAAAGCAAGAACGCCGCGGGCGTTATGATGGTGCTTGAAGTATTACGGCAGTACATGGCTTTTGTCCTGGAGGACGATGAGGTTGCCGCAGGATTTAAAGATACATTCTGGGCAGGAAGAATGGAGCAGATCTCGGAAGATCCGCTGCTGATACTGGATGGGGCTCATAATCCTGAGGGCGCCGAGTCTCTCGCGAAGAGCATCCAGGAGAATTACCGCTACAAAAAACTGAATTTGATGATGGGGATGCTTAGCAATAAGCATCATCGCGCCTACTTAGAGCATATATTACCAATAGTGGATACGCTTATCCTTACCGAGCCTGATTTCCGCAGGTCTATGGACGCGCAGAGTTTATATGATCTGGTGCAGCAGCTGCGGAATGAGGTGGCGAAGCCGAATTTGGAAGTTATAGTAGAACGTGACTGGAAAGCAGCGCTTGAGCTGCTCAAGTCGCGGACGGAACGGGAAGATCTTGGGGTGGTGTCAGGCACGCTTTATTTGATTTCCGACGTGCGCGCGGCCCTTTTGCATCAAACCGATTCTGAAAAAGGTTGGTGAACATTTTGTCCAATACAACATTAGAACACGTACACTTTATCGGCATCGGCGGCTATGGAATGAGCGCAATCGCCCGCGTTATGCTGGAGATGGGATACCGAGTCACCGGGTCGGATGTAGCTTCGCAGGAGCTGACAGAGAAGCTTGCCGCCAAGGGAGCCAAAATATATATCGGACATACCGCATCACAGGTTCAGGGAGCCGACCTGGTCGTATACTCCACAGCTCTCCCTAAGGACAATGTGGAGAGAGTCGAAGCCGAGCAGCAGGGAATTCCGGTCATTCACCGGGCCCAAATGCTCGCCAGACTGCTGAATGAACGCAAGGGGGTAGCCGTAGCAGGAGCTCATGGCAAGACGACAACATCTTCGATGATCGCTCTTGTAATGGAGCGATGCGGGACAGACCCAACCTATATCATCGGCGGGGAAATTATGAATATCGGCACCAATGCCAAGGCGGGCCAAGGCCCGTATGTCGTAGCTGAAGCGGATGAGAGCGATGGCTCCTTCCTCCAGTATTATCCGTCAGTAGGGGTAGTGACGAACATTGAGGCTGATCATCTGGAGAACTATGAAGGGAACTTTGACAGGCTCAAAGAAGCCTATGTACAGTTCCTGAATCAGATTAGACCAGACGGTAAAGCCGTCGTCTGCGGGGATGACAAGAACATCCGCGAGCTGCTTCCTAATCTGTCAGGCCAGGTCATTACCTACGGTATTGACCAGCCTTGTGATTATATGGCTTCGGACATTGAACTTGGAGACCGTAAAGTGAGCTTCACGCTTCACGCCTATGGGGAGAAGCTTGGCCAGGTCGAGCTGTCCGTCCCAGGACAGCATAATGTTTACAATGCAATGGCGACGATCATTGTTTGTCTGGAGGCAGGGATTCCTTTTGCGGATATCGTCAAAGCGATCACCTTGTTCACCGGGGCCAAGCGGCGTTTCCAGGTGCTTGGGGAAGTCCGCGACATTCTTGTCATTGATGATTATGCCCATCATCCAACGGAGATCGAAGCAACGATCAATGCGGCCAAAGCTACAGGCAAAAGAATCATTGCCGTGTTCCAGCCGCAGCGCTACACACGGACCTTCTTCCTCCTGGATGCGTTCAGCCGCGCCTTTTCGGAGGCGGACGAAGTGATTATTACGGATATTTATTCACCTGCGGGGGAGAAGCAGATCGAAGGGGTTCATTCTTCCAAGCTCGTGGAGCTCATTAAGACAAACAGTAATGCCAGTGCCAGATATATCCCGACCAAGCAGGAAGTGATCTCTGATCTGCAGGATAGGCTCCAGCCGGGAGATTTGGTCCTCACGATGGGGGCCGGAGATATCTATAAGGTAGGTTATGCGTTAGCCAGCCAGCTAAAAGCTGAATAGGTCATATCACCGCCAGGTAAATCCTGGCGGTTTTTTTATTTTCTCCTAACAATTGAATGCTTAAATAGATGGAATGAATGAGTATGTAAACCGAATGTGAAGAGGCTGCATTCGTAAAGGGGGATATGAATGAAGCATAAGTGGATGGTGATTCTAACAGCCGCCGTGCTGCTGCTGAGTGCGTGCACCTCAGGGAGCCGGCAGGCTGTGGAGAATCCGGATAATTCGGGCGTGATGGCACCGCCGGGAGAAGGGGTCTTCCGCATTTTGTCGAGCTCCGAGAATAAGTCGTTGGAACCGCTGCTTAAGGATTATGCGGATCAGAAGGGATATAAGCTGGAGATGGTCTATGAGGGCTCGGTAGACAGCATGTATCAGCTGCAGCGTTCCCCACAGAATTATGACGGGGTATGGCTGGCCAGCTCGCTCTGGATCTCCATGGGGGATACGCAGAAGAAAGTCCGAAACCTGAAATCGGTAATGACCTCGCCAGTGGTATGGGGAATCCGCAAAAGCAAAGCCAAGGAGCTTGGATTCATAGGCAGGGAGGTGGGCGTGAATGAAATTCTGTCCGCGGTGCAGCAGGGACGACTAAGATTCAGCATGACTTCAGCTTCCCAGTCCAATTCAGGCGCCTCGGCGTATATCGGAATGATCAGCGCCTTCTCCGGCAGTCCGGAGATGATTACGGGGGATATGTTGAAGAATCCAAATCTTCGTACCAAGCTGGTTAAACTGCTGGCTGGTGTCGAACGCTCCTCAGGCAGCTCAGGCTTCTTGAAGGATATGTTTCTGGAGAAGGACTACCCGGCCATGGTGAATTATGAGTCTGTTATTATCGAGACGAATCAGGAGCTGATCAAGCGGGGACGGGAGCCTTTGTATGTTGTTTATCCCAAAGACGGGTTAACTTTAGCAGACTATTCATTCGGGTTTATCCAGAATGATTCGAATAAAGAGAAGGAGAAGTTCTTTCAGGACTTGCAGGGGTATCTGCTTAGCGAACCTGTTCAGGCACGCATTCAGGAAACAGGCCGGAGAGTGGGATTAGGCGGTATGGTTGCAGAAGCGAATCCGGCTGTATTCAATCCAGACTGGGGGATTGATACCACGAGAATTCTGACTCCGATTAAATTTCCGGATGCGAACGTTATTTTAGAAGCGCTCAATCTGTATCAAAGTGAGTTCAGAAAGCCTTCCTATACCGTATATTGCCTGGACTTCTCCGGCAGTATGCAGGGGGACAGGGAGCATGAGCTCAAATCCGCCATGGAAATGCTGCTCGATCAGAACAAGGCGCGTGACAGTCTGCTGCAAGGTTCAGCCCAGGATGTGATTACGATACTTCCGTTCTCAAGTGAAGTCACTGAGCGGTATCATGCGGAAGGCGCCGGTAATTTCAAAACGCTGCTGGACCAGGTGAACCAGCTGGCTCCAGATGGGGGAACTGATATCTACAGCTGCTCGCTTGAGGCCGTGAAGGAGCTAAGCCAGGTGGATAAGGACAAGTACATTGCTTCAGCTGTACTGATGACCGACGGGGAGTCTTCGGGCTCCGTCGACGGATTGGCCGCTTACTACCGTCAGTCCGGCAGAGATATCCCGGTCTTCTCCATTGCATTTGGTGAAGCCGCATCGAACGGAACAGACGGGAATACACAGCTGACGTTTATCAAAAAGCTGACGAACGCGGAGCTCTTCGACAGCAGGAAGGGCCTGGCCGAAGCGTTCAAGAAGGTGAGGGGTTACAATTGAGGAGATGGCAAAGTATACCTGGGCTGCGGTACTACGGGGGGATTACCGCTTTTACCGCAGCGTTCACCCTGCTGTTTTTGCCGCTGGATTTCGGTCTGCTGTCCTCTTTGGTCATATCTCTGTTCATTGGAATATGTGTGTTCCTCGGACTTCCTAGAGATGCTGCGGAGAGAGAGCAGCTGAGCCTAAGCAGGTTTCTCAAGCGGACCGCGCTGGATATCCGTAGCTTGAATGCGGCCGGTGCCTCACTAACAGCTTCCCTTCAGCGTCAAGCCGTGCTCGATATCGCCGGGATGGCTTCGGGCATTGTAAAGATGACTCAGGAGCAGAAGAAAGTGGACCCGGAGCTGGATCACTTTCTGGCATATTATTTATCCCGCTTTCTCCATCTTGTGGACAATTACTCCAAGCTGGAGAAGGATCGTTACGCCGATGAAGCGACGAAGGGAATGACGGCTCATATCGGAGAGGTGATCCAGGAGGTAAGGGATATTTTCTCCGCTCAGTATAACAAGATTTTGCGCCATGAATTTGGGGATCTGGCCTCGGTCTCCCTGGAGCTGGAATCCATGATGGAACTTCAGCGTTCCCAGCTAGGGCTGTCCGATCTCGATGATGAGTTCGCCAAGCTGGGCAATCACAGAACAGGAGGGAATGCGGGTTGAAGTCTCGGGTGTGGTTTCTGATTGCAGCATTAGTTATTGTGGCGGCGGCTGTGGTGTATAAGCTGCTTCCCTCCCCGGGTTCCTCAACTCAAGGAGGGGCACCCACGGCACAAGGGAATATCCAGACATTAACCGGATTAATCGGTTCTGAGAAAGAGGCCTTATTTAATGATCCTGATTTTCAAGCGATCGCGCTTAAGGATTATAAGCTGCAGGTTGAAGCTATGAAGGCAGGCTCACTTGAAATGACGAATCCGGCTTTAATTCAGGGCAAGGATTTCATATTCCCGGCAAGTGAAGGGGTCGTAGACCGGATTAAGCTCAAACTTTCTCCTCTTCAGGTTGAGCCCATTTTTAGAACACCCATTGTATTGTACAGTTGGGATATGATTACACAGCCGCTGATTTCTGAGGGCATTGTCAAGAAAGTGAACCAGTCTTACTACGTAGTAGATTTCAACAGACTTGTAAGCATGATTATTCATGATAAGAAGTGGGCGGAACTGGCTCCCGAGCTGAAGAGTTTATATGGAACCGTGGCAGTGATTACAAGTGATCCAGTGAAGTCCAATTCGGGAAATTCATTTGCGGCCATGATTGCGGTGAGTCTGAATCAGGGAAATATGCCGACCAAGGATAACATCACGTCTTTGGTGCCCCAAATCCGCAAAGTGTTCACCAAGCTTGGGTTCAAGAAAAGCTCTACTTCAGACGTGTTTAACGATTATTTGAGCAAAGGTATCGGAGCCAGCCCTATGATCGCGGGTTATGAAAGTGACATGATTGCTTTTGCGAGCACCAACACCGCGATTTACAAGAAGCTGATGAAGACGGCCAAGCCGGTTATTCTATATCCGGAGCCTACGGTATGGAGCACCCATGATTATGTGGCGTTGACCCCGGAAGCGAAGAAGATGACTGCTCTGCTCAAGGATCCGCGCATTCAGAAGCTTGCCTGGGAGAAATACGGGTTCCGTTCCGGAGTCCTGGGTGAAAATAATGATTTTACTCATCTGGCCGCTGAAGGAGTCCCTAAAGAGATTACAAATGTAATGAGCATGCCTGATGTCGAGACGATGGATGAAATTGTGAACGGACTAAAATAACAGGCTGCATAACCTGGCCAACCTTGTCATATAGCTTAGGTATAAGAGGGGACAAGGAGAGTGTATCAGGTGAACAAGGCCAGAATGACATTTCGGTTTGATGAGCAGGAGACACATCCGCTCTCGCCGGGCCGGCAGAGCGAACATAAAGTCCGTACAGCAGGCGTAAATGATGAACTGGATCGTAAGCCAGAGCGCAGCATTAACCGGGGCATAGAGCAGAATGCCGATCGGGATACAGTTCAAGCTGTAGATCAAGTTACAGATCAAGTTACAGATCAAGTTACAGATCAAGCGCAGCGGACTCCCTCCCTTGTCATGGACCCGCTGGAGAGTTGGGGGGAGCCGTTCCAATCCCACAGTCAAATGGCTTTGCCGGTGACTTCTGGAGACAGGGATCGAGGCTTTCTCTATGAAAATGAAGATATCGACAGCATCATGAAAGATGCTCTGGTCCCGGGTGATAACGTGTATTATATATCCCCAAAGCGCCCTTCAAAATGGAAGCTGTTTGGATCAATTGCCGCGGCTACTGTAACGGGGGTGCTGTTCGGATTTGTGGTTTTGTCGCTTTTTAACAAGGACATCTCCCTCTCCATACCCGGGCTGACGAGCTCAAGCCATTCGGGAAACCCATCCGCAATCTCTGTTCTGGGTTCTCCGGATAATGTGGGAGACCCGGGCGGCGCAGCCCCGGTTGTAAAAGCGGTACTGCCTGAGCAGTCTTATTACTTCCTCCAATACGGGGTATTCAGCTCTTCACAAGGGGTGAAGCAGGCTCAAGAGGAACTCCTGCAATCAGGCGTTGCCGCGGCGATGGACACCCAGGATAATAAGCGGGTATATGCCGGTGTATCTCCGGAAAGGGAGCAGGCCAAGCTGTTAAGCAGCCAGTTGAAATCCAGCGGGGTTAACCTGATTGTGCACGAGGTGATCTACCCGGCATCGGCAGAGATTAAGTACAGCGGGGATGCGGGGATATTGGATCAATACCTGGAGGACAGTGCCGATCTTGTGAAGCTGCTGAGCGTTACTTCGGCGGGTCTGCTGGAGTCCAAGGAGGGCAAGAAGCAGAGTGCAGGGGAAATCGCTAATCTTAAACAGAAACACCGGGGATGGACGGAGCATGCGGCTGCTGTTAAGAGCAGTCTGCCTGAGGATACCAGGCAGACTGCTGCAATGATGGAGAAGTCAATGAGCAGCGCGGTTAAGGCTTTGGATGAGTACAACAATAACGGCTCAAAGACGCATTTATGGGAAGTCCAGACGGCTATGATGGAGTATATTATGCTCCAGAAGGAACTCCTTGGAATTAACTAACTTGAATAAGCTCATACTACCGGCAGGCGGAGATGGAAATACTTCCCCTGCCGGATTTTTGTTTGTATTGCTTTGCATTTAACCTTATAATAAGGAAGTGTCAAAAAATGGCGAGGAATCCGAATCTACAGAGGGAGGATTCATTTTTTTTGGACAAGAATCGATCACGAACTATTATATTAGCCTCAACGTCCCCGAGAAGAAGGGACTTGATAGCAGGCTTACATATTCCGTATGAAGTTGTACCCAGCCACGCAGATGAGTCCACACCGGAAGGATGGACGCCAGAGCAAATCGTCAAGGAGCTGTCGCTTCGCAAAGCCTCGGCTGTTTATGGGGAACTGGTACCTGCAAGAGAGGACGCAGTTATTGTCGGAAGCGACACGATTGTGGTTTTGGACGGGCAGGTGCTCGGAAAGCCATCGTCCCGGGAAGAGGCCGCTTCCATGCTGAGATCGCTGCAGGGACGCACGCATCTTGTCTATACTGGAGTTGCTTGTATAGATGGCGGCACAGGCAGCACCCTTGTAGATTATAAGTCTACAAGGGTGACCATGCGGGCGTTGACTGAAGACGAAGTTAGGGCCTATGCAGACAGCGGGGAAGGACTCGATAAGGCGGGCGCTTATGCCATTCAGGGGCTTGGAGCCACATTGGTTACCGGAATAGAAGGGTGTTACTTCAATGTTGTTGGACTTCCGCTATCTCTTCTAAGTGAAATGCTGAAGTCTTTTAATTTGTTAGTACTGAAGTCCCGTTCCAGTTAAGGAATTTGCCGTGATGAACAAAGGAGAGATAGATTACGATGGAGCCAGCTAATTATATGCTGCGCGACATTCCCCATGATGAACGCCCACGAGAACGCATGATGCAATATGGGGCAGGTGCGCTCAGCCATGCCGAATTGCTAGCCATACTACTTAGGACGGGAACGAAGCAGGAGTCTGCGCTCCACGTCGCCCAGCGGATATTAAATCGTGCGGGAGGCCTTCGGAATTTGATGGACCTCAGCGTGGAAGAGCTTATCCAGACGAAAGGAATCGGCACAGCCAAAGCGGTACAGCTGAAGGCGGGGCTGGAGCTTGGTGTGCGAATGGCTGCAACACGGATGCCGGATCGGATCGTGATCCGCTCTCCACGGGACGCGGCGAATTTTCTTATGGAACAGCTGCGTTATTTGCAAAAGGAACATTTTGTCTGTTTATTTCTCAATACAAAAAATCATATCATAGCTCAAGAGACACTCTCCATGGGCAGCCTTAATGCCTCGATTGTTCATCCGCGCGAAGTATTCCGGGCAGCCATCAAATGCAGCAGCGCTTCGGTCGTCTGCGCGCATAATCACCCCAGCGGCGATCCAACCCCGAGCCCGGAGGATATTCAAATTACACAGAGACTTTGTGAAGCGGGACAGATAGTGGGAATAGATGTTCTGGATCATATTGTAATTGGAGACGGGGACTTCGTTAGTTTGAAGGAGCAAGGTCTCATGTAATATAATAGCTTAGACACAAAAGGAAAGGGAGTTACATCATGCTAGGTGGTTTTACTAAAGATTTGGGAATTGACTTGGGAACAGCGAATACACTTGTTTATATCCGTGGAAAAGGAATTATTGTTCGTGAGCCTTCCGTGGTAGCTCTTAATACTGATACGAAAGCCATTGTGGCTGTTGGTGAATCCGCCAAGAAAATGATCGGCAGAACGCCGGGCAACATCCGGGCAATCCGTCCAATGAAAGACGGGGTTATTGCCGACTTTGATACAACAGCAACGATGATCAAATATTTCATCCGTCAGGCACAGAAGCAGCGCTCTTTGTTCCAGCGCCATCCGAATGTGATGGTCTGCGTTCCTTCCGGCATTACAGCGGTGGAGCAGCGTGCGGTCGAAGATGCGACTAAGCAGGCAGGTGCACGTGAAGCCTATACGATTGAAGAGCCATTTGCGGCAGCGATTGGCGCCGACCTTCCGGTATGGGAGCCTACGGGCAGCATGGTCGTGGATATCGGCGGTGGAACGACCGAGGTGGCCGTTATTTCTCTTGGAGGTATTGTAACCAGCCGTTCCGTCCGTGTGGCGGGAGACGAAGCTGACGAATCTATCATTCAATATATCAAGCGCCAATATAATCTCATGATCGGGGAGAGAACGGCTGAACAGTTGAAGATGGATATCGGTTCGGCTATGCCGCTGGAGCAGGTAGAGACGATGGAAATCAGGGGTCGCGATTTGGTGACAGGCCTGCCTAAGACGATAACCATTACTTCGGATGAGGTTTCGGAGGCTTTGGGCGATACGGTGAATGCTATTGTGGATGCGGTTAAAGTTACTTTGGAGAAATGCCCGCCGGAGCTTGCGGCAGACATCATGGACCGGGGAATTGTGCTGACAGGTGGCGGGGCTCTGCTTCGCAATCTGGATAAATTGCTGGCAAATGAGACAGGCATGCCTGTTATTGTGGCTGAGAATCCGCTGGATTGTGTAGCTGTTGGTACGGGCCGCGCACTTGATAACATTCATCTCTTTAAATCCAGAAGCAGTTCAGCGATCAAATCTAGAAGATAGTCTGTGAAGACAGCCCTTGCCATGGGAGAGAAAAAGTAAGATAAGAGGGTGTTGGAACTGTTTAAGCTGCTCGGTAACAAAAGATTGTTTATACTGCTGATAGGACTTATCCTGTTCGTAGCTGTAATGGGATTCACTCTTGGACCACGGGCAGGCTTGACCTGGCCCGAGAAATTCATCAAGGATACGGTTGGTTTCGTTCAATCGGTATTCTACAAGCCCGCTCGCGCTGTAGCGGGCTTCTTTGAAGATATTGGGAATCTCCGGTCTCTTCAGGAAGAGAACAAGGAACTTAAGATTATGATGGCGCATTATACGCGGGAGAAGCCGCTGCTTAATTCACTGCAGAAACAAAACGATGAGCTCAAAAAAAATCTTAACTTCACACAGTATCAGTTAGAAACGAATAAAACGGAGCTGGCCATTGTCGATGTCGTCAGTGTAAATAACGACCCGGCTAACCGGACCCTGGTCATTAACCGGGGCAGCAATGACAAGGTCAGAAAAGGGCTTACGGTCATCTCGGACAAAGGAATGGTTGGCGTCGTCAGTGAGGTCAGCAACTTCACATCAACAGTCAAACTGCTGACTTCACTGGATTCCAGGGACATCAACTCGGCCGGTATCGCAGTTACCGCGCAGGGCAAAGAAGACACTTCTTTTGGGATCATCGAAGATTACGATCAGCAGTCGGGAACTTTCATTATGACCAAGATTGATCATCAAAAGGATAAGCTGGCCAAGGGTGATACTGTTGTAACCTCCGGGGCTGGCGGCGCTTTTCCTAAGAATATGATTATCGGTACGGTCGTCAGCCGTGATCCGGGGACCGGACTGACGGATACGGCCCGAATCAAACCGGCAGCTGACTTTGAGAATTGGAAGAGCCTGTTTGTGGTTATGACCAAGGAGGTACCAGGGCAATGAAGCGTCGTTATATTCTGACGCTGCTGTTGTTCCTTCTGTTTATTGTAGAGGGGACCATCGTGCCATTGTTGATTCCTGGGGCGTGGCAGACCCGGATTATTCCACACTTGGTATACGTGGTGATCCTGTTCGCTGCAGTCTATGACCACCGTTATATTGGATTGATGCTTGGTCTAGCCTTTGGTATGCTTCATGATGTGGTATTCTACGGAGTTATGGTTGGGGTATATTCATTCTCGATGGGATTATCCGGATATTTGATGGGCCTGATATTCAGGTCCCGTCATGCTTCCATTGTAGTGATGATGATCGTGGTGCTGATCGGCAGTATTCTAATGGACTCTATGGTTTTTGGCATCTATTCGATATTTAAAATTTATACGCTGCCTTACACATACGCGCTGGTAGATCATATTGTTCCGACCATGATCGTACAGCTTGTCTTTGCGCTCGCGATTTATGTTCCTCTTCGCCGTCAGATCGAGAAGCTGGTGAAACGGCGCCCCAAAGAGGAGACCGCCTAACTTTCCAGGCCGCCAATTTGCCTGGTGAAGGAGGAAACAGGAGGCTCATTCACGAATTGTTGTAGGGGGAGGGACAGGCTTATGACTGTAAAATCAAATCATGTAACCATCAAAGGCACCAAAGACGGCCTGATTTTCCTGCTTGACGATCAGTGTGAGTTCTCGGAGCTTCTTGAAGATCTTAGATATAAACTGGAACACAGCCATCAAAACATCCTCACAGGACCTATCATTCACGTTGATGTGAAGCTGGGCATGAGAGAAGTGACAGAGGGTCAAAAGACGGAGCTATTGGACACCCTCAAGCAGAAAGGGAATCTGCTGATCAGGTCTATAGATACACCTGCCCAAAGCATGTTGGAGGTGGATCAGAACCAACTAACGATTCATACTGGCATGATCCGTTCCGGGCAAGTACTTCATCATGAAGGCAATATTTTATTTCTCGGCGATGTCAATCCAGGGGGGACTTTGGAATGCACGGGAGATATTTTTATAATGGGAGCTTTAAGGGGGATGGCTCATGCGGGGGTTAACGGGAACATGGAAGCTGTCATTGCAGCTTCATACCTGGCCCCTACCCAGCTCCGAATTGCGGAAGTGATCAGCCGACCGCCGGATGAGTGGGAGAACAGGGAGACAAGCATGGAGTTTGCTTTCCTGAAAGATGGAGTCATGCAAATTGATAAGATTACGAATATTGTCCGAATCCGGCCGGATTTAAGCTCATTTAAAGGGGTGTAGATTATGGGAGAGGCTATTGTCGTCACTTCAGGTAAGGGCGGCGTCGGAAAGACAACCACGTCTGCCAATATAGGAACAGCGCTTGCGCTGCTTGGCAAAAAAGTATGCCTGGTTGATACGGACATTGGGCTTCGGAACCTGGATGTGGTCATGGGGCTGGAGAATCGCATTATCTACGATCTGTGTGATGTGGCGGAAGGGAGATGCCGGCTTAATCAAGCGCTTGTGAAGGATAAGCGTTTTGAAGAACTATATATGCTTCCCGCTGCACAGACCAAGGATAAGAATGCCGTTTCGCCAGAGCAGGTTAGGGATATTATTCTCGAACTGAAGAAGGAATATGAATATGTGATTATTGACTGTCCCGCCGGTATTGAGCAGGGCTTCAAGAATGCCATTGCTGGTGCCGACCAGGCGATTGTGGTGACTACGCCGGAGCATGCAGCTGTAAGAGATGCGGACCGCATAATCGGCCTGCTTGAGAACTCCCATATCAAGTCTCCCAAGCTCGTGGTTAACCGGATCCGTGTGAATATGGTGAAGTCCGGGGATATGCTGGATATCGACGGAATCCTGCAGGTGCTTAATATTGACCTGATCGGAATTGTTCCTGATGACGAACTGGTTATTAAAGCGGCGAATACCGGAGAGCCAACAGTGATGAATCCGGATTCCAGGGCAGCTATAGCTTACCGCAATATAGCACGCCGTATTCTCGGGGATACCGTGCCTTTAATGCAGTTGGATCAGAAGAAGGGTGCCTTTACCCGCTTCAAGAAGTTTTTTGGGATGGGCTAACGCAGCCTAAGTAACGAACTAAACGGAGTATGCAGACATGACACTAATAGGAGTGTTCTCTCTGCATGCTCCGTTTTTTTATGCTTGCAGGCTCGTTCATATTTGTCCTTGCTGCCTCATATAGTGAAACAAGCTATAAACCAAATGAAGCAGTAAAGGGGAAATTAGCGCTATGGACATGAAGTCTAACGTGAAAAAGCGCAGAGAAGAGCGAATCCGACAGCTGTTGGCCGCGCCTGCGGATCATGTTGCCTCAAATAAACCATTGTGGGACACGGCGGCGCCTGAGTTTCAGGACGATAAAATGTATCATCATAGCGAGCATATATACCGGGAGGAACCAGGGCCGGTGGAGGCTGACCCGGAGCAGGCCTGGAAGATGAGGAGTTCACGGTGGCCGGGTGATTCCAGTGTGTATCCAGGAGGGCCGTATGTGCCTGTGGGTCGGTCCAGAGCTTCTTTTTGGAAAATGTTCATGATGAGGGCGTTTGTAAGCACCTTATTGTTTGGAGCTCTTTGGGGAATTCATCGCTACCAGCCGGAGTGGTCGCTGCCTATACGAGCCTTTGTGGCCAAGGCGCTGACAGAGGAGCTCGACTTTAAAGCGGCTCAGGTTTGGTATGAACAGCACTTTGGGGGTGCCCCTTCGTTTATTCCTATATTCGGTCAAAGCGAGGACAAGGGGCAGAAAGTACAGGGGCAGCGCATTTTCTCAGCGCCGGTTCAAGGAACAGTTTCTTCTCCGTTTGCTCTTAGTTTTAAAGGAATTGAGATCATATCCACTGCGCCTTCGGGGGGAAGCCAGCTGCCGGTGAGAAGTGTGGAGACGGGGCGTGTAACTGAAGTTAATCAGGATGTGATCACCGGGCTGACAGTCCAGATTCAGCATGCGGACGGATATTACTCCATTTATGGACATCTAGGCGGGGCCAATGTGCAGAAGGGCGATTGGATTGAAGGTGGGGAGCCGATCGGAACGTTGAAGAGCTCATCTGAAGCGGAGCAGGTCTCCTTGTATTTTGCCCTTAAAAAAGATGGCCAATATATAGACCCATCGGCCGTGGTGCCTTTTGATTAAGGTTCTCGGCATTCCGTTCTCCGTTCATCCCCTCTTTGTCCTGGTGATGCTGGCCTCGGTGTTTACCGGACGATTTCTGGAGCTGATCGCCCTGTTCGGGATCGTCTTTGTTCATGAGCTTGGACATGTCGCGGCCGCCAGGTGGCTTGGGGTGCCTGTGCTATCGGTTATGATGCTTCCCTTCGGAGGACATGCGGTCCTAGAGGACCGCGGGGACTTCACTGCCGGAAAGGAGCTTATTATCGCCCTGGCGGGCCCATTTCAGAATCTTGTTTTGATCTTTGTAACCGTCCTGCTCCAGCATTTCGGAGTTTGGGAAGGGGCATTTCCGGTCTATTTTATAGAGTGTAATCTGTTGATTGCGCTATTTAACCTGCTGCCTATTCTGCCGCTGGATGGGGGAAGGATCTGTCAGGCGCTATGCAGCCTGTCCATGTCATTTCATTCAACTCTGGTGTGGTGTACGCGGCTGAGCATGGTTTTTAGTGCTCTCGTTATTGTATATGCGATTGTTCCCTGGCTGGCAGGGGGAGCGCTTCAGCTAAATCTGCTGTTGATTGGAAGCTTCCTGCTGTATACCAATATGACCGATTACCGGAACGTTCATTTCCGGTTTCTCCGATTCTTGATGAACCGGGACAAATCCTTCTCCCACCATCTGATTCAAGGCAGTCTGGTCCAGCCGATTATTGCCGAGACCGCGAAACCTTTGGACCGGATTCTGCGTCTATTAAGGCGGGAAAAGTATCATTTCATCTATGTGATGAATCATGAAGGTCAGATTGTGGCAGTAGTGCCGGAACAAAAGGTGATTGCGTCTTATTTGACAGGGGGCTCAGGTCAATAAGCCGTTGGTTCGTGTTATAATTAGGTTCGCTTTATAAATGTTTTGTCAGAGCGTTAGCAGAGGTGAGAATAGATGAAGCAGATGGTTGTTCACTGCGAGCCAGGGTCTACACAACTTGCACTGCTTGAACAGGGCAAGCTGGTGGAATATGCGGTAGAATGTTCCGAGGAGAGCGGTGCTGTCGGAAGTATTTTTAAAGGCCGCGTGGTTAATGTGATTCCAGGAATGCAGGCTGCTTTTGTGGATATCGGGCAAAAGAAGAACGCTTTCCTGTACATAGACGACGTACTGCATCCCCACCTGGAGAAGCAGCCCAAACAAAAGCCGTCGATTACGGAGCTTCTCCGGGTCGGGCAGGAGTTGCTTGTTCAAGTTGTTAAGGATGCTTCAGGCACGAAGGGTGCGCGGGTGACGACCCATTATTCCCTTCCAGGCCGGTGGATCGTATATATGCCAATATCCGGTTATGTAGCCGTATCCAAGAGGATAGATAGAGAATGGGAACGAACCCGGCTTAAGCAGCTTGGGGAGGAGCTCCGGGCTGAGGAGGAAGGCTTGATTATCCGAACGGTAGCCGAGCATGAGCATCCCGAAGCCATTGCGGAGGATCTCAGGTTACTGCGTGGTTTATGGAAGTCAATTGAAGAAGAAGGCGCCCGCGCACATGCCCCGGTCCTTCTTCACCAGGATCTGAGTATGGTGCAGCGGCTTATGCGGGACGTCTACATTCCGCAGACCGGTGAACTGATTCTGGACAGTAAGGAGCAGGCGGAGGAAGCTGCCCTTTTCCTCGAAGGGATGCTTCAAGGAGATTTTCCGAAGGTTTACAATTATCAGGAAGAGAGACCGATATTTGAGGCTTACGGTATCCAGGAGCAGCTGGATAAGGATTTTCAGCGGAAGTTGTGGCTGCCTGGAGGCGGATATTTAATCTGGGACCGGACGGAGGCCTTGACGGTGATTGATGTGAATACCGGCAAGTTCACCGGAACGGATAATTTGGAGAATACCGTATTCCAGACCAACCTGGAAGCGGCCAGTGAGATTGCACGATTGCTTCGTCTCCGGGATACGGGCGGAATTGTCATTATCGATTTCATTGATATGGTGCTTGAGGAGCACCGGGACCGTGTGCTGGACAGGCTGGAGATGGCGATGAGGCCTGACCGCACCCAGCATCATATTCTGGGATGGACGAAGCTTGGCTTACTAGAGCTTACTCGGAAGAAAATGAGAGAAGGCAGTGGAAGTTATCCAGGCACATGCAAAGCCTGCCATGGAACTGGGAGAATTAAGGTTTAATGAAACAGGGAATTGATGTTGATTTTTTAGGATGCTCATGCTAATATAATTTAGTATGTGTCTTAAGTGAACTCTTCTGCACATGCTGTAACCGCTCCGATCGGGTCTGCAAGTATGCCATCCGGCATCACCTGAATCAGGCGAGTCTGAGAAATGAGGAGGTGCAGACAAATGTACGCAATTATTGAAACAGGTGGCAAGCAATACCGTGTTCAAGAAGGTGATGTTCTTTACATCGAGAAATTGAATGCTGGTGACGGCGAGAGTGTTACTTTCGATCGTGTTTTGGCAGTTTCTAAAGGTGACGGCTTGGTAGCAGGAGCTCCACTGGTATCCGGCGCTAGTGTAACAGCGAAAGTTGAGAAACACGGCAAAGGTGAGAAAGTGGTTGTTTTCAAGTATAAAGCTAAGAAGAACTACCACAAGAAACAAGGTCATCGTCAACCATACACGAAAGTGACCATCGAGAAAATCCAAGCGTAAGAAGGTGCGGTAATTGATTACTGTCTCCATATTGCGCCGTAACGACAAGGCTATTCAGGGATTCAAGATTATAGGACATGCCAACTATGCCAAGGCTGGCGAAGATATTGTGTGTGCAGGGGTCTCCGCTGTCACTGTAGGTACTGTCAACTCGGTTGAAGCACTTACCGGTATCGTTATGGATACGGAAATGAAGAACGGATTCTTGAATGCGTCGCTTCCCGACATGTCTCCATCTCCGGCACTTGAACAGGCACAGCTGTTATTATCGTCTCTGGTCGTCATGTTGAAGAGTATCGAACAGTCATACGACAAGTATATTAAGATAAAGTACGTTAATATTTGAAGAAGGAGGTAGATAACAATGTTGAAATTGGATCTCCAGTTATTCGCATCGAAAAAAGGTGTAGGTTCCACAAAGAACGGACGTGACAGTGAAGCGAAACGCCTTGGCGTTAAGCGTGCTGACGGACAAACGGTTACTGGTGGAAGCATCCTCGTTCGCCAACGCGGTACGAAGATTCACCCAGGTACCAATGTGGGAATCGGCAAAGACGACACTCTCTTCGCTAAAGTTGATGGTGTAGTGAAATTCGAACGTTGGGGTCGCGATCGCAAAAAAGTGAGCGTCTACCCTGCTCAAGTCGCTCCGGTAGCGGCTGCAGTAGAAGCGTAAGAATTTGATTAAGCCTCCGGCAGTTATGCCGGGGGCTTTTTTTGTAGCCGTCCGTCAGGCGCGCCGGGAATTCATTTATGATATACTGGTTAATGATGTCACCTCGAAAAGGAATGGAATAATATGAAATATCGTAAAATGGCGCCGTATGCGGCTGTCTTGTTGGCTCTAGCCCCTATGATATCAGTATACTTTGCACATTCTTTGATTTTGCATCTATTGGCATGCATATGGGGGTTACTCGTGGGTCTGCTCTATTATCAGTATATGAAGCGTCAGAACGAGAAAGAGAGGAAGCGGCTGCTGGATTCGTTTCAGAGGACGGCTACTGCTACACTTGGACATCATCGGCACGACTGGATGAATGATTTGCAAATTTTGTATGGTTATATTCAGCTTGGCAAGCATGATAAACTTGTGCATTGTGTGGAAAGAATAAAGGAACGGATGAATACAGAGAGCAGTATATCCAAACTCGGCATCCCTGCATTGGTGTTCTATCTGCAGTCGTTCCGTGAGGTTAACGGGTCTGTTCATCTGGATGTTGAAATTGAGGAAGGGCTGCAGCTCGGGGATCTGCTGGACGATGGGCAAGCGGAGGAATTGACCGATGCCATTATGGATACGATTCGTGCGTATCAATTTACTGGACGTTCTTCCTGGGGAGAGATTCTGGAACTTAAGATGTCCATGTATACAGAAAACCGGGAAGTTGTAGTTATGTTTGAGCAGGATGGGAATTGTGGGAATGCAGAGATGCTGAGACAGCGTATTGAGGAGACGGTCCAAGGCAAGCGGATCAAAGCCGGTCTTACGGGGTCTCCTCAATCCTCTTTGGAGCTGCGCATACCATGTTGAATTATATAATGAGGTGAAACCATGTTTGTAGATAAAGCGAAGATCTATGTAAAAGGCGGTGACGGAGGCGATGGAATTGTCTCCTTCCGACGTGAAAAATATGTGCCGGAGGGAGGCCCTGCCGGTGGTGATGGCGGACGCGGCGGTGATGTGATTTTTCGCGTGGATGAAGGTCTGCGTACGTTGATGGACTTCCGTTATCAGCGTCACTTCAAAGCCCAGCGTGGGGAGAAGGGCCGCAATAAAAGCCAGCATGGTGCTGGTGCTGATGATATGATCGTCCGGATTCCGCCAGGAACGGTAATTATCGATGAGGATACCCAGGAGGTTCTGGCGGATCTGACCCGTCATGGACAGCAGGTGGTCGTAGCCCGCGGCGGACGTGGCGGACGCGGCAACATCCGTTTTGCAACTCCAAACAACCCGGCTCCAGAGCTTGCAGAGAATGGGGAAGAGGGTCAGGAGCGTTATATTATTCTTGAGTTGAAAGTGATGGCTGATGTAGGGCTTGTTGGATTTCCAAGTGTCGGAAAGTCCACCTTGTTATCCGTAGTCTCCGCCGCGAAGCCGAAGATTGGAGCTTATCATTTCACTACCATCACACCGAATCTTGGGGTAGTTGATGTGGGCGAGGGAAGAAGCTTTGTAATGGCCGATCTGCCGGGTCTGATCGAAGGTGCACATGAGGGCGTGGGACTTGGTCATGAATTTCTCAGACACGTTGAGAGGACAAGAGTAATTATTCATGTCGTGGATATGGCTGGTTCCGAAGGCCGGGATCCCTTTGAGGATTGGCAGAAGATTAATGGGGAACTGAAGCTGTACAATGCGGACCTGGAGAATCGGCCTCAGATTGTGGCGGCGAACAAGATGGACATGCCGGAGTCCTCAGAGAACCTGGAGGCCTTCCGTGCGAAGGTTGCTGAGGTTCGTCCGGATTTAGAAATTTATCCAATCTCCTCGCTGACCCGGGAAGGTGTGCAGGAACTGCTGTACCGTGCGGCTGACCTGCTGGACGAAATACCGGAAGCACCTGCCATTGAAGAAGTGACAGAGCTGAATGAACGCAAGATCTACAAACTGGATAAGAAGGAAGATAACAGCTTTGTCATTAAGCGTGAGAATGAAGCTTTTGTTGTGGAAAGTCCGGCGATTGAACGGATGATGAAGCGGATGCAGCTTAACAGTCATGAGGCGATTCTGAAACTTGCGCGCACGATGCGCCACATGGGGATCGATGATGAGCTTCGTAAAAGAGGCGCGGAAGACGGGACGATTGTCCGTATCGGTGACTTTGAATTTGAATTTGTGGAAGGCAGCAGTTACTATTACTAACACTAATGCCGTCTGTTGTCTGGAATAGGGACAGCAGACGGCTTTTTTATTAAAAGGTCCTCTATCTATTGCCCGGACGAGCTCTATCCTTTATAATGTCCACTATGGGAAAACAATAGTCTTTATTAGGAGGACGTTTGTGAAAGAACGTTATTATCTGGTGCGGGAGGATATTCTGCCGGAAGGTGTGGTCAAAGCCCTTCAAGCCAAACAGCTGCTAGCCAGTGGCGAGGTGAAGACGGTTCATGAGGCTGTAGAGCAGGTGGGCATCAGCCGCAGCGCTTTTTATAAGTATAAAGATGGGATTCATGTGCTTAATCAGCTGGAGCGGGACCGGATTGTGACGGTATCATTCGATCTCGAACACCGTTCAGGAATACTATCAGAGGTGCTTGCTCTTGTTGCGGGCTTCGGAGGCAATGTTCTTACGATTAATCAAAGCATCCCGCTTCAAGGAAGGGCGAATGTGGTTATTTCCGTTGAAACCTCAAATCTGACAGAAGAGCTGGATGATCTCACAGCATCCCTTCAGGAGACTCCTGGAGTGCGGAGAGTTCATATCATTGGCCAAGGTTAGGCGGATGTATATAGATTAATAGTTTTATTAAATAGGAGGAGTAACGGATGAAACCTGTTAGAGTTGGATTATTGGGACTAGGGACCGTGGGGACGGGTGTGGTCCGTATTGTGGAAGGTCATCAGGAGGATCTGAGCAGTCAGGTTGGTTCTCCGATTGTGATTGAGAAGATTGCGGTCAAGAGTATGGATAAAGCAAGAAATATTGCAATTGATGCCAGCAAGCTTACGGATAATCCGCTGGATGTAATTAGAGACCCGGAGATCGATGTAATCGTCGAAGTAATGGGCGGAGTTGAAGGGACCAAGGAATACATTTTGGAAGCATTGGAACGCGGAAAGCATATTGTAACTGCAAACAAGGATCTGATGGCTCTGTACGGCTCCGAGATTCTGGCCAAGGCCATGGAGAAACAGTGTGATGTGTTTTATGAGGCCAGCGTGGCTGGAGGAATCCCGATAATCCGAACGCTGATCGAAGGATTCTCTTCCGACCGGATTATGAAGATCATGGGGATCGTGAATGGAACGACCAACTATATTTTGACCAAAATGAGCCAAGAGGGCGCTTCTTATGAGGATGTTCTTAAAGAAGCCCAGGAGCTCGGGTATGCAGAATCAGATCCAACCTCCGATGTGGAAGGTCTGGATGCCGCCCGCAAGATGGCGATTTTGGGCACTTTGGGATTCCGGACGAATGTTGAGCTAAGTGATGTGAGTGTGCGAGGCATTTCCAGTGTCTCCAAGGAAGATATTTTGTATGCCAAACAGCTTGGTTATGAAATGAAGCTGCTCGGGATTGCGGACAGACAGGACGATCAGTTCAGTATTACGGTACAGCCAACGATGGTTAAGAAATCTCACCCGATTGCTTCGGTGAATGGTGTCTTTAATGCTGTCTATGTGTACGGTGAAGCTGTCGGGGAGACCATGTTCTACGGCCCTGGGGCCGGTGAAATGCCGACGGCTACTTCGGTTGTTGCTGATTTGGTGGCTGTGGTGAAGAATTTGAAGTTGGGCGTTAACGGCTTGAAAGCAATTGTCCCTTATAAACCTAAGAAGCTCAAGAGCGATGAAGAGATTGCTTATAAGAACTTTCTGCTTCTCCACGTTGAGGACAAAGCCGGGGTTCTGGCCCAAATCACACAAGTGTTCGCAGAATATGAAGTCAGTCTGGAATCGGTGGTTCAGTCACCTAATGAACAGCACTCTGATGTTGAAATCATGATTGTCACACATGACGCGAGCCAAGCGAGTATGAATAAGGTGCTTCGTCATTTTGAGTCCTTAAGTGTGATCCGCCGGATTAAGAGTGTGTATCGTGTTGAAGGCTAATCACTTAGGCAAAGGAGTTTAAGTCATGAGTTCTCCAGTATTAAACGGTGTCCGGGTGAAGGTTCCCGCGAGTACCGCGAATTTAGGTCCAGGCTTCGATACCTTAGGAATGGCTCTATCGTTGTATGCATGGATTGAGATGAAGCCGGCGCATCAAACCAAGTTCCATCTTTATGGTGATGAGATGAACGGAATCCCGACCGATAAGACCAACCTCATCTACCAGGTGGCCCAATCCGTATTTCAAGAAGCCGGAGTGGACCTGCCTGAGCTTGAAATTTCAATGTATTCTGATATTCCTTTAACCAGGGGGCTAGGGAGCAGCGCATCCGCTATTATTGGAGCGCTTGCAGCGGCCAATGAATTAATAGGGGTACCTTTAACAAAAGATAAGCTGTTTGATATGGCTACAGCACTCGAGAAGCACCCAGACAACGTGGGGGCCTCCTTGTTCGGAGGCATCATTGCCGCCAGCTGGAATGGACAGCATGCGGATTATATCCGTATTGAACCGCCAACTGGGATGGGGGTACTTGTTGCTATTCCTGATTTTCAGCTGTCTACTTCAAAAGCCCGGGGAGTGCTGCCTGAACAGGTGACTTTATCCGATGCGGTGTACAACATCAGCCGCTCTTCATTATTGACTGCCGCCCTGTCGGCTGGACGACTTGATCTGATTGCATCTGCCATGCGTGACCGGCTGCATCAACCTTATAGAGCTTCGATGATTCCTGGAATGTCCAGAATTCTGGAGGAGGCTCCGTCGCATGGCGCACTTGGCGCGGCGCTAAGTGGTGCGGGTCCTACGCTGCTTGCTCTAGTGGACAAAGAAGCAGGAACTGGTGCTCAGCTGGAGCAATTTCTTGAAGATGTTCTTGGAGAGCAGGGCATTAGCGCTAGAACGTTATGGCTGGAGCCTGACAAGGACGGAGTTGTTGTTGTAGCCGGTGCTTCAGAGGAAGTGTCGTTCATGGATTCTATTAAAGGGGAATACACAGCATGAAAAGAATTGCTCTACTGCCAGATGGGACGGTTTCCCACGAAGCGGCGCTCTATTTATTTGGTGAAGAACCCGTTGAGCTGGTTCATTATAAGCAAATCTCGGATGTGTTTTTGTCTACCGCGAATGGAGATACCGACTATAGTGTAATTCCGATCGAGAATACGATCGAAGGTTCCGTGTCGCTGCATATGGATTGGCTTGTGCATGAGGTTGACATTCCTATGCAGGCGGAATGGGTGTATCCGTCGATCCAAAACCTGGTGGGAAGAAGAGATGAAGTTGAGTCTTCAGAGGGAAAACCGGATTGGTCCAAAGTGACCAAGGTTATCTCTCATCCTGTCGCTATGGCTCAGTGTCTGCAATTTATTCGCTCTCATATGCCGCAGGCTGAGCTTGAGCATGTAGGAAGCACCTCCGAAGCTATTGAGACGGTTAAAAACAATCCCGGCAAGGGTTGGCTTGCGATTGGCACTCTGCTTGGAGCCAGACGCCATGGACTGGATGTATTGGCTGAGAAGGTGACTGATCACGATAACAATTTCACCCGCTTTATTTTGATTGGACCATCCAAACCCAAGGTGCTCAAAGCATCCGGTGAGGACAAAACCAGTATTCTGGTTACGCTGCCTTCTGATTTTCCGGGGGCGCTGCATCAGGTGCTTTCTGCATTCTCATGGCGTAAGCTGAACTTGTCCCGTATTGAATCAAGACCAACGAAGAAAAAGTTGGGCAGTTACTATTTCTATATCGATGTACTCCATGGTTTAGACTCCGTACTGCTCCCTGCAGCAATTGCCGAGATTGAAGCGCTAGGGTGCCAGGTCCGCATTCTGGGTTCGTATTTAAGTTATTCTTATGAGAATACAATGACGGAGGTACAGAACTGATGGCTGAACAGTGGATTTACTTGGATGGAGAGTTTGTAACGAAGGAAAAAGCTACTGTATCTGTATTCGATCACGGTTTCCTTTATGGGGATGGCATATTTGAAGGTATCCGCATATACAATGGGAATATTTTTAAATGCAAGGAGCATTTGGAGCGCCTATATGATTCAGCTAAATCCATTCAGTTGAATATTCCTCTCTCTTATCAGGAGATGGAAGATGCGCTTGTTGAGACCCTTCGCCGTAATGAGCTTCGCAATGGATATATTCGCCTTGTCGTTTCCAGGGGCGTAGGGAATCTAGGGCTTGATCCCAACCGCTGTCCTAAGGCTTCTGTTATTATTATTGCGGAGCAGCTTGCAATCTACTCTGAGGAAGCGTACAAGACGGGGCTGAAGACGGTTTCGGTATCGACCCGCCGGAATATTCCTGATGCTTTGAATCCTAAGATTAAGTCATTGAATTACTTAAATAACATCCTGGTCAAAATCCAGTCCAATCTGGCTGGAGCCGGCGAGGCAATTATGCTGAATGCGCAAGGGTATGTTACAGAGGGATCGGGAGATAACATTTTTATCGTAAAAAAAGGAGTTATCACCACTCCCCCTTGTTATCTGGGAGCGTTAGAAGGCATTACACGTCAAGCGATCATCGAAATTTGCGAGCGGATAGGCTTGAAGCTGAAAGAAGAGCCTTTCACGCTTCATGATGTTTATATTGCGGATGAGGTGTTCCTAACGGGTACGGCCGCCGAGGTTATTGCGGTTCGTGAAGTAGATGGCCGGATCATCGGTGAGGGCCAGGCTGGTCCGATCACACTTCGTCTGCTTGAGGAATTTAGAAGTATAGTGGATCAAGATGGTGTTAAAGTGTGGGAGTAACAACGGAATAGCTGATTCTAAAGTTTCAAATCCTTTCTGCCTTTCAGTAGGTAGAAAGGATTTTTTTATTTTCGAGGATGTCAAAACCCGGGCTCTTGCATAGGATGTATTAAATGGGCAAGGGGCGAATATCACGGCCCTAAGAAGAATTTAGGAGGTCTGTGTCAGGTGAAAATACACATTGTGCAGCAGGGAGATACCCTGTTTGAGTTGTCCAAGAAATATGATGTTCCGCTTCAGAAGCTGATCGATGCTAATCCGCAGCTCGCGAATCCGGATCAATTGAATATTGGGGACAAGGTCAAAGTGCCAACGGTTGGGGTGCCTATAGGGAATCAAGGCGGGAGCAATGTAATCTATAAGCACGAGGTGAAGGAAGGGGATACGCTTTGGAAATTGTCCAAAGCCTGGGGAATCCCGCTGGATTCCATTATCAGTGCGAATCCGCAGCTTGCCAATCCCGATGACCTCAAGGTTGGTGATATCGTGAATATCCCGTCTGCGGGGAAAGCTAATACGACAGCGCCTCAGGCAGGCAGCGGTTCTATGGGAACTGGGGATAAAGCCCATACAGCTCCGATAATTTCGGAGGGGAAGAAGAGTACCGCTCCTATTGAAGGCGGTAAAAAGAACACAGCTCCGATTGAGCAGGTACCTGTGCCTGAAGTTCCAACACCGCTCCCAGCACCAGCACCAGCGCCAGTTGTACCGCCGGTCATCGAGATTCAGCCAGCTCCCCCAGCCCCCCAACCTATAATTCCTCAGTATAATATTGAGGTGGAGTACTCTGAGATTAGCGCACCTAACTATGTCTTTGAGTTCCAGCAGCCACCGGTATATCAGTATGTGCCTGAGTATCAGCCACAGCCTGAGCCTTATGTCCCTGAGTATAAACCTGAGCCGATTAAAGAATCGCCCTGCGGCTGTGGCTCAAGCTCCCACCATTTATTTAAACAATATCCAGTCGAAGCAGAGAAAGTCTCGGGACTTTATGATTATGCTCCGATGACAGAACAGCCATTCCAATCATACCAACCGCAAGGTCATTATCAAGCGGAAAATCCGTCTTTTCTAGGTGAGTATCCAGGAATCTCGGCTGCTCCGATTTATGAATGGCCTCAGGTCTATCCGCCTGTTGAGCCCTGCCCACCAGCTTGGCCTTATCATCATGGCATGCACCATGCTCCATATGGTTACGGCCCGGAACAGAACATAGGAGGAGCCCAATATTCTCCTCAAGGCTCTCCATGGGGAATGGAGTATTCACAGACTCCTTACCAGCATCCATATCCGTGTGCTCCTTACGGCGCTTTCCACTCTGTTCAACCACAACCATACGGATATTCCACTCCGGTTGAGCCTTATGGAGGCTATGAGCTGCCGCCGCAGCCTTCAGTGCCCCATTATCCACTTGGTGGGTTCGGTGTATCGGATGTGATAAGAGAAGAACGTGAAGATATTGCCTCAGAAGATACTCCTGTCATCCAAGGGTTTGAGGGACAGGATAGTGAAGCTGATATACAAGAAGGAGCGAAACGGGAAACAAGAAAAGAGGGGAAGAAGGCCCGGACTTCAAACAGTAGTCCTGCAAAAAAGGAAAGGGAGAAAGCCAGTTCGAAGCCAGCAACTAAAAATAAAGACACCAGACAAAATCCTTGGATTAATGAATAAATAAAGAATGCGGGAGGCTCGCGAGGAGTCTTCCGCTTTGTATCTGTTTCCATAATTTATACTATATAAATTGCTTGTACAATTAGTCGAAAGATGTTATATTATAAATCCGGCCGCGAGGTTGGGGGTAAGAACTGAGCGATTTTATATGAATTAAATTCTTCGAAAAAAAGTTCTTGCATCTAGAATGCGAATGTGATATATTATAAGAGTTGCTGCTGAGACACCGAATGCTAACTAAGTCGATGGTGAAGCGGTTGACCAACTGAGAAATTGATCTTTGAAAACTGAACAACGAGTGAGATACAAGATTGAAGAACTTCGATTCTTTAGTCAAATGAGAAGTGAAATTCTCGTCAGTTTCAAAATGAGCAAGTCAAACACCTGAATGAAAGACCTTCTGCCTTTAGGTCAGAAGAACATTTCATTCTTTAATGGAGAGTTTGATCCTGGCTCAGGACGAACGCTGGCGGCGTGCCTAATACATGCAAGTCGAGCGGACTTGATGGAGAGCTTGCTCTCCTGATGGTTAGCGGCGGACGGGTGAGTAACACGTAGGTAACCTGCCTGTAAGACTGGGATAACTACCGGAAACGGTAGCTAATACCGGATACGCAAGTTTCTCGCATGAGGGANCGATGTCGGCTCATCGCATCCTGGGGCTGAAGTAGGTCCCAAGGGTTGGGCTGTTCGCCCATTAAAGCGGTACGCGAGCTGGGTTCAGAACGTCGTGAGACAGTTCGGTCCCTATCTGTCGTGGGCGTAGGAAATTTGAGAGGAGCTGTCCTTAGTACGAGAGGACCGGGATGGACGCACCGCTGGTGCACCAGTTGTTCCGCCAGGAGCACAGCTGGGTAGCTAAGTGCGGAAGGGATAAGCGCTGAAAGCATCTAAGCGTGAAGCCCCCCTCAAGATGAGATTTCCCAGTATGTAAGACCCCTTGAAGACGACGAGGTAGATAGGCTGGGGGTGGAAGTGCAGCAATGCATGGAGCTGACCAGTACTAATCGGTCGAGGGCTTATCCAAAAAAATACCCGAAGGACGCAGTTCCTAGAAGGGTGCGCAAGTTCGTTTCGTATCTAGTTTTCAGAAAGCAAACCTCATTTCTATTCCGAAGCAAGCCTTCGGTTAGAAGGAACTAGCTTTCAGCATTTGGCGATGCTGAAACCTGAATTAGTTTTTCTGAAGTCAGAGATTCACCTGAGATAACTCAGAGAGCAATGACTCGGAAAATCCCGTTTGGTGGCGATGGCGGAGGGGTTCCACGCGTACCCATCCCGAACACGACCGTTAAGCCCTCCAGCGCCGATGGTACTTGGACCGCAGGGTCCNGATACACGGTCTGCCGTAAGGCAGCCGACTGGCTTTGCGTAGCAAAGCACCATCTCACTCGTTGTTCGGTTTTGAGAGTTCAACTCTCATGTATCGCTTCCAGAACTTGCTTGGTGACAAGCGAATGAGGATTTGATATGATATTCTTCCGGCCGCAAGGTTGGAATTGATCCTTGAAAACTAGATAACGAAACGAAATTGCGTAAATTAGAATTCCTTTAAACTGAACTTGTGCAAACAAGTGAAGTATCTAAGGTAGCGCGAAGGTTTGTGGGATGACGGATCCTTTGGGAGTTCGTTTCCTCTTTGTAGAGGTTCTATAAGATCAGGAAACGAACGGACAACAGAGCCGACAGTCCACAAACCGGAGCAATGGTTAAGCTACTAAGAGCACACGGAGGATGCCTAGGCGCTAGGAGCCGAAGAAGGACGTGGCGAACAACGAAACTGCCTCGGGGAGCTGTAAGCAAGCTTTGATCCGGGGGTGTCCGAATGGGGAAACCCGGCTACTGTAATAGGTAGTCACTCATACCTGAATTCATAGGGTATGAAGAGGCAGACCAGGGGAACTGAAACATCTAAGTACCCTGAGGAAGAGAAAACAACAGTGATTCCGTCAGTAGCGGCGAGCGAACGCGGAACAGCCTAAACCAGAGAGCTTGCTCTCTGGGGTTGTGGGACGTCTCACATGGAGTTACCAAGGATTAGGGTAGGCGAAGAGGTCTGGAAAGGCCCGCTAGAAGAGGTAAAAGCCCTGTACCCGAAAGTCTAATCCCTCCGAGACGGATCCCGAGTAGTGCGGGGCACGTGAAACCCCGTATGAATCCGGCAGGACCATCTGCCAAGGCTAAATACTCCCTAGCGACCGATAGTGAAGCAGTACCGTGAGGGAAAGGTGAAAAGCACCCCGGAAGGGGAGTGAAATAGATCCTGAAACCGTGTGCTTACAAGAAGTCAGAGCCCGATTCTTAAGGGTGATGGCGTGCCTTTTGTAGAATGAACCGGCGAGTTACGTTCCCGTGCAAGGTTAAGGTGAAGAGCCGTAGCCGCAGCGAAAGCGAGTCTGAATAGGGCGAGTTATAGTACGTGGACGTAGACCCGAAACCGGGTGATCTACCCCTGTCCAGGGTGAAGGTGCGGTAACACGCACTGGAGGCCCGAACCCACGTATGTTGAAAAATGCGGGGATGAGGTGGGGGTAGCGGAGAAATTCCAATCGAACTCGGAGATAGCTGGTTCTCCCCGAAATAGCTTTAGGGCTAGCCTCGGAAGAAGAGTCGTGGAGGTAGAGCACTGATTGGGTGCGGGGCCCGCCAAGGGTTACCAAGCTCAGTCAAACTCCGAATGCCACAGACTTGTATCCGGGAGTCAGACAGTGAGTGCTAAGATCCATTGTCAAAAGGGAAACAGCCCAGACCATCAGCTAAGGTCCCCAAGTGTGTGTTAAGTGGGAAAGGATGTGGAGTTGCACAGACAACCAGGATGTTGGCTTAGAAGCAGCCACCATTTAAAGAGTGCGTAATAGCTCACTGGTCGAGTGACTCTGCGCCGAAAATGTAACGGGGCTAAACACACCACCGAAGCTATGGCTTGATGCTTTGCATCAGGGGTAGGGGAGCGTTGTGTATACATTGAAGGTGTACCGTAAGGAGCGCTGGAGCGTACACAAGTGAGAATGCCGGTATGAGTAACGAAAAGATCAGTGAGAATCTGATCCGCCGAAAGCCTAAGGGTTCCTGAGGAAGGTTCGTCCGCTCAGGGTAAGTCGGGACCTAAGGCGAGGCCGAAAGGCGTAGTCGAAGGACAACAGGTTGAAATTCCTGTACCACCGTAATCCGTTATGAGCGATGGGGTGACGCAGCAGGGTAGTGACGCGGACTGATGGATGTCCGTCCAAGCAGTGAGGCTGGTATGTAGGCAAATCCGCATACCATAAGGCTGGGCTGTGATGGGGAGTGAAAATTACAGTAGCGAAGGTCATGATCTCACACTGCCAAGAAAAGCCTCTAGTCAGGAGAAGGTGCCCGTACCGCAAACCGACACAGGTAGGCGAGAAGAGAATTCTAAGGCGCGCGGNTTATACAGATTAGTCCAGGCTGATCTTTACCATCAGCTTGGACTTTATTATGGCCCGTTGGTCAAGGGGTTAAGACACCTCCCTTTCACGGAGGTAACAGGGGTTCGAATCCCCTACGGGTCACCACTTTCATTAATAGCTTCAAATGGGGATGAGAACCCATCAGGCTTCGTCGGAGCATTCGCTTCGGTAGGAATATATCGCAGTCTCGTTCGAAGAGCGAGTATCCCCTAGGAGTCAATATTTCATTAACCTTTATGGAGGCTTAGCTCAGCTGGGAGAGCATCTGCCTTACAAGCAGAGGGTCGGGGGTTCGATCCCCTCAGCCTCCACCATTTATTCCAAGTGAATATATTTTACTGACGCGGGGTGGAGCAGCCCGGTAGCTCGTCGGGCTCATAACCCGAAGGCCGCAGGTTCAAATCCTGCCCCCGCAATAATCCCCAAAAGTGATGAGAAGCTTTGAAGCCTATTTTAATTCTTTCCGGGGATCATCTTTACCTAGTGTGGAGCCGTGGTGTAGAGGCCTAACATGCCTGCCTGTCACGCAGGAGACCGCGGGTTCGAATCCCGTCGGCTCCGCCATTTAACATTCTTGATAATAAGATGATTCATTTCTCTTTATTGAGAGCCATTAGCTCAGTTGGTAGAGCACCTGACTTTTAATCAGGGTGTCGAAGGTTCGAGTCCTTCATGGCTCACCATTTACCCTGTATTAAAGGGTAGTATGTAAGGACATGTGCGCGTGTGGCGGAATTGGCAGACGCACTAGACTTAGGATCTAGCGTCTTTGACGTGGGGGTTCAAGTCCCTCCACGCGCACCAAATATGCGGACGTGGCTCAGCGGTAGAGCATCGCCTTGCCAAGGCGAGGGTCGCGGGTTCGATTCCCGTCGTCCGCTCCATAATGTGCGCCCTTAGCTCAGCTGGATAGAGCGTTTGACTACGAATCAAAAGGTCAGGAGTTCGAATCTCTTAGGGCGCGCCATTTTCTTATAGTTGCATATGCCGGCGTGGCGGAATGGCAGACGCGCTCGACTCAAAATCGAGTGGGAAACCGTGGAGGTTCGAGTCCTCTCGCCGGTATACTAAAAACGCAAGATTGACGGGGATTTAAACGCTGATTGGACGCAATGTCTGATCGGCTTTTTGCGTTTTAATAATACGCGCCAGTTTTACGCGCTTATCCACAGGAACCGCGCTCGACTAAGGTCGATTACGCGAGTCGATTCGGCAGCCACAACGATAACAAATCGGATGGAGTTGTATGAGGATGGCACGTAGAAAAAACGCTCTAACATTTGAGGATTTAACACCGCAAGCACAACCGCTTTATATCGTTGATGACTTCGATAGTGCTGCGCACTTGTTTTTACGGGACGGGAAGATACGCAACATAAGTAAGCATACGCAGGCGTTTTATGTGCGTGAGTTTAACGTGTTTAGGAAGGCGCTTGAGGCGCAGGGTATCTCAACTGATCCAGGCAAGATAACGGAAGATATCATAAAAGAGAACGTTATTCTGCACATGATGGAGAACGGACAGAAAGAGACGTCAATTAACTGTGTTCTTAGAGCGCTCCGAGCGCTGTTCAATTTCCTTGTACGGGAAGGCTACTTGCTACAAAGCCCTATGCATAAAATGACGCTTATAAGTTATATATACCTAATAATTCGATAATTGGGTCTTAACAGAACTAGTGTTCCCGTATAATTACGTTCAAAGGAGTTGTTAAGGATGCTATCCGATTTTGGACGTAAGACACTACGGATTCTCTACAATTACATTTCGCAACAGCGCAGGATGCCGACGGAAAAGGAACTTGAGCGGCTGACCGGCCGTAGCCCAGCTGACATTGTGACAGCGTTAAACGAATTGATGCTGGAGGAGTACATATACTGGCCCGATAAGCCGGCAATTGACACGATCGTTATCCTGGAAGCGTGGGAGCGCAGTCTGTCGGGACAGTCGAGGGCAACGGTGACCTCCCAACAGAGTAGCTCCGATTATTGGACGGAGTACTAGCACGATGGAGGATAAACTCAAAGGGAACGGTATATTGAATTCACGGATGATCATGCCAGAACACCGCGAGGCGGAAATCCGGCTGCAACTAGCACAGGCCCGGCGAACCAAACCTGAGTTAATTCTGCAGGAGTCCGAGCTGATCGAGGCTGCGATCAGCCGGTCACTAACGCTGCAGGTGCCGGTGAAGTTGCGGTTATTCGACATGATTGAAGATTGCTGGGTGGCTGGTGTGGTTAAGACGGTGTTGACGTATCGGCGCGAGGTGAAACTGGTGAGTAACGGAGAATTGACGTGGATTGCACTGGATGACGTTTTGGACGCAAAAATAGACCGCTTTGGCGAGTAGCTTCTGCGGTCTTTATTTATACGGAACTAATACTCGGTTACTTGATTTTTGAAAAATCACATTTGTATGTGGTGAAGGAGATCGAGAATGAGAAAGAGAAGTTCCCATAAGCAACAGTACTTAATATGCTGGAGCAGTGGGTTCCATTCAGTCAAACCAAAAGGAGGGCACTAGCTTTTGTGAAATTACCCTTTTTTAGTTACTTTCAGTCTTTGAAATTCCAACTACTTTTATATATTTGCTATACTCTTCCTTCGCAATAATAGCAAAGGGATCTGATTTTAACCAATTGAATTCTTCCTCCAAAATATCATTCTTACTTACAGTAGCTTGAATAGTAATTCCTATATAATTCTTAGGTTTATTAGGGTTAATACTATCAAATAGTTCTTTGCTGGGCACCTCAAAAACTCGAACATTATCTTTAATATTATACCTATCAATATAGTATTTGCTATCTAATGTGAGTTTAAGATAGTTTTTATCTTTTTCGACGTATTTCTCCAGAATGGTAATATCAGCGAATCCAGTATAGGAAACAATATTATTTTTATAATATTGTTTCTCTTGTACAGAAGATACAATTATAGGAGTAAATATAATCAACAGTAACAAGATTATGGACATGAGTATTACATAACTTCGTTTCATAATATTCACTCCTAATTAGTAAAACATTGACCATTCATTTGAATGGTCAATGTTTATAATAGTCTGTATTAGTAACTCAAAGTATAAACGTTGGTATTATAGCCTACATTGGAGGAATTTGGTGTGACAGAAATGCTAGCAGGACCGAATCCAATTCCATAGCTATAACTGCCACCTGAAGAGGTATCATGAACATAAGATATAGCGATTTTTTTCACTGGACTTGAACCGTCTATGTCAGCTTGGAAATAAAAATTACCTTTAATATAAATAGGGAAATCAGGAGTTCCTAGAGTACTTCCTTTGTGTTCATAACCAGTTAAGCTTGAACTGGTGTAAGTGGCAGGGTCTCCAGTTGTCCAGTTATCACTAGCATTTAATTTATAATGAATTAAGTTACTTCTTTTATTTGGTACAACACTGAAGCTATCATGGGTTGAATAACCAAAGTAATCCTTACCACGTGGCTTGACTGCTTTCTTCCATTCGTAGGAAGGATAAATATCAACTTTGCTTTGGCCAGAAACTTTGAACGCTACCACGCTAATGTTTAAATCTGATTTAGGAATTTCATAACCAGAGGAGGCGAAAGGTCTAACTGTGCTTTCATCCTCAGTAACATTAACGTATGTGAAGTCAGTACCAGAATTTTGGTAAATCATTTGTTTGAGATCATTGTCCATTTCTTTAACTATTTCTAGAGGAGTACCATTTTTCAATAAAATCTGGTCAAAATCTTTAGTCGCAGTAACATCATTTTCTGATGCAAATGCGCCTGCAGGAATTAAAGTAAATAACATAACAATTGTCAAAAAGATCTTAGATTTAATTTTCATACTCTATTCTCCTTTTTTTAAGTTATCGTACTCCAATTCTCAATTTTATCCATTAATTTATATATTTTCCCTCATTTGTATTTATTTTACTATATATTGTGCTTTTAGGCTAGAGTCGTTAGGGTTATATAAACTACAATTTTTACAATCATTGCTAGTATTAAGTGATATCTTTTTACAATAATTTTATTTTATACCAAAGGAACTCTTGGTAATGTATACGAGGCAGTCTGTTATATCTTTCTTGCATTGTCGCAACCAAAATGTGGACAGAGATGCAAACTCGAAAGTTCCCCCTCATTTATTTTGGTCATACATTATATAAAACACTTCAGAACTATAAAAGTTAGGAATAAATCAAGGGTGATTTTTGACGGTCTTCCGGGCTTATCTCATCGTATTATCGAGACGTGGGAAACAAAGGGGCGTTTCGAGCAACATTGGGGATATAAACATAAACACCTCTATACGATTATAGCGCGAGGCTACTACACATAGAGGCGGTAAGTGTTGGTAGTAATCATTGTTTTTCGGATTTTTTGAGCTTTGTTACTTCGTCCTCAAGATGATTTATTCGCTTATGTAAGCGATAGAATACTGGAGTGTATATTGCAAGAACGACTAAAAACCAGATCCATCCCATTTTATTCACCTCTTTCAAAAAGATTCTACCATAAAAACAAAAGTAAGGATAAAATTCAATTATAAGGAGAGAACATTAACATGAAAAAGCAAATTCTAAGTTTTCTATCAGCGTCAGCCCTAATCTTATCTCTCAGTGCCACACCTATCTTTGCTGCTGGGTCGACAGATGTACCAGCGCAAGAAGTTAGTATCAACTCTGATATTGAGGTTAGTAATGTTTTTATAGACTTTATTAATGAAGGTTTTAATAACCCAAAAGGGTTTGAAGTAAAAGATTCCAACGGATTGGATGTTACTGAAAAATTTATCGAAAGTGTTAAAGGCCCCTATTACATAGGAGACTACAAGACCATTAAAAAGGTTGTTCAAGATCAAAATTTAACTCTCTCGAACACTGTGAGAACTCAAATTGAGAACCATGACGGTCTTAATAAAAATTCAGCAGCTATTGCTACTGTCAGTGGCGAATCCGTAACAAAAGAGTTTTATCACGTAGCTCAAGATTCAACAGGAAGATTCTCAAAAGAATGGAAAGTGGCTCTCTCCGGTACTTTTTCATATACGAATAATTTTCAAGTTACTTCTGCGAGCGGCCCATCTGTAAGACTTACTTATGCTCCTTTTGGTGCAATGTTTTCTCCAGCAATAGATAATGTAAGAACTTCTAATTCTTACTCTGGTTATAAAGCTTCATTTGTTGGTAGCTATGATATGAGAGCAGTCATGTCAGTGGGGATTGGAAACCTCCCAGTAAACACAAATCTTAATTTTGGAAGTTATACAGAATCATTTAGCGCCTATCCTTCAGCAATGCAAAATTAGGCATATTATCCTCGAAATAGGCTTGCCATACACTGGCAGGCCTATTAGTCTTAATGTAGCAGACACCCTCTGACCACTGGTCAGTGTATAATTATCATATGGTGAATTATTAAAGTTATTCTCAATATTTCCTGCTTTAGAAGAATCTCGCGGCCTATCTATACGAGAAATCGCGCGTGATATCGACTACCGATTCGAAAGTGTACGCTCAATGTACAATGACGAAACGGAGCGCTATCCGCGCGAACTCTTAGCAAAACTTTGCGTTTATTTTAACGTTGGCATTGGCGAACTCCTTACGCTGCAGCCGAAAGAGTAAGCGGAGCCTTCTCCGCTCTTTCCACCGTAACCTTATTCCTTGCCCCCTCTCTTCCGCCCATTTATTCGCGATCGCATGGGCACTCGGCGTGAGTATTGAAGCGCTACTTACCGTAGCTGGGTAAACTTCCACTAGATAAGAACGTTTGTTCGTTATATAATATCCGTAGAGGTGATTACGGGTGGTAACGAATAAACTAAAAACACGCCGCGAACAAAGTGCACAGGAACGGTTACAAGTCCTTCGGTTCATCGCGGTTACATACCGGTCGAGAACGACTGTCAATCTACGGATGTTTGATGAACACTCTGATACCCGCGTTATTGGAGTAATCGAACGTATAGACTCGGAAGGCGGCCGCTTTATGGTAGACGGCGAGTGGTTCCGCTCATCGGATATCGTAGAATTAGGTATACAAAAGCGCCGCGATTAAACGGCGCTCTTTTGAGTATATGAAATGGCCGATCCCTCACCCCAACAAAGACTTACCAAAGAAGACAATAGCAAGTATACTCAAACAGGCGGGGCTGAAATAGCCCCTCCCTAAGGAGGTTTATATTATAAATGAACGATAAACAGTTAAAAGACCGGTACGTATTCCCTGCCGTTTTCGATTACGGAGACGACGGTATCTCGATCGAGTTTCCGGATTTACCTGGCGCACTAACCTGCGGTGATACAGACGAAGGAGGCGCTATATATGGCTAAGGATTGTCCTCTTCGGAATGGAGGAAGACGGCGACATCATACCGGAACCAACGCGAGCATCCGACATCGTACTGTCTACAAGTGGGGCGCGGATTGAGATAGACAGAAACGGGTGGCGAACTTACGACTCCGCTTGGCGCGAGAGGATTTCCATTAATGCTAACGACTCGTACGGGATGAACGCGATATCATTTGCCAAGTCGAACGGCGGTGGAACCGGAACGATTAACGGAGGAGATACTGTATTCTAGGTGTATTCCTATGGAGATATGTTATTGGCGCATTAAACGGTGGAAGGCTCTACATTGGATCAGGCGGTTACGTCGACTTTTCAGGAGCGGCCGTACTAGGATTAACTACTTCTAAGATTGATGGCTTAGATTCTGCGCTTACTACGCTTCAAAACACTGTATTAAAGTAAGGCCGTAAAAGGGGCGAGCACAGGGTCGGCAGGACCAGAAGGGAAAATGTCGATTTAAATAAAGAAAGCTACTACATAACTGATAAGTTTGTCTTATACAGATAACATTCATATTTCAAGTACTTCTAAATCATCCTGTTCAAATTCCTCGACATAATTTCTCCTGGTTTCTAGCAAAAAGCGTCAGTTTTTTATTTTCCTTCACTTTAAGCCCAGTGAGAATCCATTTTAGTTTTCGCTTTCCGGTGGAAACTTAAATTAGGTAATAACTCATTCCTCTGAAAAATTAAATGAGTGTTTTGCTCATAATATAGTCCGTTTGTTCTTCATCGCCCATATAAAAAAAGTGGGTTCCCACCTGAACGAACCCCATTTTATTATAAAAAGCGATTGCATTTTCGTTTTTCTCCCATACGCCTAGCCAGACTTTCTTTTTATGGTGTTCTCTCGCCATGTCTATAGCTTTATTCAGCAGATATTTACCAAGCCCATTCTTTTGAAATTCGTTCTTTATATAAATCCTCTCGATTTCGAGTGATTCATCACCCATTGCTTCAGATTGGGCCTCATCGGTGTTAACCTTTAAATATCCTGCGAGTTCATCATTAACATAAGCAAAAAAGAACTGCGAAGAACTATTGGATAATTCTTGTTCTAATTGGTTCAAATTAAATGCCCTTTCCAGATAGGCACGCATATTTTCAGCGGAATTCTGATGCTTGAATGTATCATTAAATGTTTCATAACTAATTTCTTGAAGCTTGCGTGAATCCTCAAGGGTGCATTTTTTGATAGTTATACTCATTGAATAGTATCGCTCCTTTATAATCTCAATAATTTCGCTTATTTCCCTTCTTTAAAACTCCTAGTCTTCTTCTATATTCTTTCTTACTTTCTGAGGAAGATCGAACAGAGATAAAACCATTAATTTTGAGTTTTGGGATAGCACTATCATTCCGATTTCTCGAAGAATTTCCTTCATAACTAACTCCTCAAAACATCTTTGTTGTAAATGCAACAAAGTTCGTAAATATAATTTAACCTAAATTTATTGCATTTGCAACAAAAACGAGAGGAGAGACAGAGAAAAGAATATGACATTTGTGCATTTGAATTGTACTATTTGCTCTCCTCCAATTAGTTTAGTCTTCTCATGAAAATAAGCACAGCGCAGTGCAGATGACCTATGGTATCATATTTAGGGCACCGATAATGATGCGGAGGGATTAGAAATGAGTACAGATAAGAATTACCAACTGGTTATTATAGGATATGGCGGTATGGGCAGTTATCATGGGCAGTTAATAGAAGAGGTTGAACGGATTCAACTATCTGGAGTCTATGATATTGTGAATTATAGAATGGATCTGGCCCGGTCCCGTGGGTATCACACTTATGAAAGCATGGAGGCAGTATTGTCTGACGCCTCGGTAGATATCGTGTTGATTGCAACTCCTAATGAGGTACATAAAGAACTGTCCATCAAGGCGCTTCGGGCTGGCAAGCATGTTATTTGCGAAAAGCCGGTGACCATTACAAGTAGTGATCTTACTGAAATTATGCAGGTAGCCCGTGAAGAAAATAGGATTTTTATGGTGCATCAGAACCGCCGCTGGGATGAAGATTACCTGATTGTCAAAGGACTCATAAACAAGAAGGTCATCGGTGAGGTTTTCCATCTCGAATCCAGAGTTCACGGAGCCAACGGAATCCCGGGAGACTGGCGTCAGCTTAAAGCCAATGGTGGTGGTATGCTGCTGGACTGGGGGGTGCATCTGTTAGATCAGCTGCTTCAGCTTACAGATAGCAAAACATCTCATGTAGCCGCGAGTTTGAGTACAGTTCTGGGGAATGAGGTAGATGATGGGTTCAGTACTCATATCCGGTTCCGCAATGGACTCACGGCATTGATTGAAGTAGGAACCACCAACTATATCAAACTGCCGCGATGGTATGTTAAAGGCACAGAAGGAACAGCAATCATAAGGGATTGGGACTTGAGCGGGGAAATTGTAAAAACTAACTCTAACTCGGTGAAGATGGAGCCGCTGCCGATTCAGGCCGGAAACGGGCTTACGAAGACGATGGCCCCTCCATCAGAAGAATCAACGCTTAGGCTGCCTCTAGAGAAGCCGGAGATCAAACCTCAGGGCTTTTACTTGAATTTTATAGATGTAATTGAAGGAGCAGCTGAGCCGTTTATTCGGAATGAGGAAGTGTTCCGTGTTATGCAGCTGATTGAAGCGATATTTGAAGCTGCTGAGACCCAAAGCGTAGTTCAATTAGACTTGTAGTGTAATCAGCTGATTCAAGAACAGGCCGACTTGTATAATACGGCAATCCCAAGGTCACAATAGGTATCAAAGACCGCAAGTAAGAAGGGGATTGCCGTGAGCATCTTTAGAATAAAGCGAATTTTTAAAAGACGATGGAAAAGATGGAGGAGGGCAATCTGGACCGTGTCCGCCTGCTGTCTTGTAGCCTGTCTGGCTTGGCTGGGTATGCTGCTTTCGGATAAGCTGGAGCAGGCGATGACCAGGGAAGAACCTGCCGCTCTTGCCACGTTGGGCAATCTGAGCACTATAAGCATGGAGACGACCTCACCTGACTTTGAACGGGCTTTGACGGAGATGAAGGGCTCCAGAACGGTTCATTTGAATAAAATATATACCTGCGGGGAAGAGAGCCAGATCCTTGGCCGAATGGAAAGTGCTGAGATTATCGATCTGCTGAACAAGCATCCGGAGTGGAAGGGCCGGGTGGATGCCGAGGGCACGGTGTGGCTCGATCATCATATTGATGATCTTTCGGACATTTGCAAGCGCTCGGGTTATATTGGTCTCGACCGCAACGGGAACTTAAGCTTATTCGAAGGACCTCCGAAGGAGGAGAAGGTCATGCGCACTTTTTTCCAGATGGACATCGAGTTTATGGAAAGTGCGCTTCCGGAGGATGTAATCCGCCAGGTTAAGCAGGGAATTCGGATTCAGGATGTTGAGGAGTATAACAGTGTTCTTTCGACCTTTAGCGATTATGCGGTGGAAGCCTCGCAAAAGGTCATGCAGCAGAATAAACATTAGTCGAAAGAGCTCTAAGAGACGTGGAATACGTCTCTTTTTTGCGTTTAATTGATGGAACATGAACTTTTTCCTCTCTACCCGGCTTTCTTTTGTTATAATAGAGTGAATACATATGTTCGCTTTGTGAACTATAGGAGAGATCAAGTTTGCGTATTTTAGGGATAGACCCCGGAATTGCCATTGTTGGCTTTGGTTTTATTGATAAGCAGGGCAGCAAGTGTGTACCTGTTCAATATGGATGCATTCAGACTCACAAGGATACTCCGGAGCCTGAGAGATTGCTGCATGTCTATGAGGACATCGGGCTCTTGATAGATAAATATAAACCGGATGCGGTTGCGCTTGAGAAGCTTTTCTTCAACCGGAATGTCACTACAGCCATGTCGGTCAGTCAAGCCAGAGGGGTACTTGTTCTGGCGGCTATTCAGCGTGGTCTGCCCATAGCGGAATATACCCCGATGCAGGTCAAGCAGGCGATTGTGGGTTATGGCAAGGCGGAGAAGAAGCAGGTGCAGGAGATGACCAGAATCTTCCTGAAGCTTCAAGCTGTGCCTAAGCCGGATGATGTTGCAGATGCTTTGGCTATTGCGATATGTCATGCTCACTCGAGCACATTAAATTCCAAGATAAATGAGGTACTTCGTTCATGATCGATTATTTAAAGGGACAGGTTGTTCATTACGAAACCGAATATATTGTATTGGATGTCCACAATGTGGGCTACCGTGTATTTTGTCCGAATCCGTATGCTTTTGCCAAGAGTAATGATGTGGTTACCGCTTATATTCACCACCACGTTCGGGAGGATGCGATTCTGCTGTTCGGATTTCCGACCCGGGAGGAGCAGAAGCTGTTCCGCAAATTGATCGATGTAACCGGAATCGGTCCGCGTGTGGCTCTCGGAATTCTGGCCGGAGGCACGCCGGATAGCGTTGTTGCGGCGATTTATCAGGAGAACATCACTTTTTTAACCAAGCTGCCGGGCATCGGGAAGAAGACGGCTCAGCGGATTATTCTCGATCTGAAGGATAAGCTGGACGGCATTGCAAGCACGCCGGTGTTTGTGCAGGAATCTTCCGCTCACGATCTATTCAATCCGGTATTCACGGGCTGGCATGAGGCCAAAGAGGGGCTGCGGGCACTTGGCTATACGGATGCGGAGCTCGATAAAGTATGGCAGAGCTTGAAGGACGGCGTTACTCCGGATGAGTCGGTGGATTCTGTTATGAAGAAGGCTCTTAGAATGCTGTACACGGCATGATATTAACAATCTGAGAGGGGGAGTACAGTGATGATGGATGACCGGATAATATCGGCAAACTTAATGATGGAAGACCAGGCGGTCGAACTAAGTCTTCGCCCCCGCTATTTATCAGAATATATTGGTCAGGACCAAATCAAAGAGAATCTGAAGATCTATATTGAAGCAGCCAAAATGAGAAAAGAGGCCTTGGATCATGTGCTGCTCTATGGCCCCCCAGGACTTGGCAAGACAACTCTGGCCAATATTATCGCCAATGAGCTTGGAGTGAATCTGCGGACTACCTCCGGTCCTGCGATTGAACGACCTGGTGACCTGGCTGCCCTGCTGACGAACCTGCAGGAAGGCGATGTGCTGTTCATTGACGAGATTCACCGCTTGCACCGGACGGTGGAAGAGGTGCTTTATCCGGCAATGGAGGATTTTGCGCTGGATATTATGATTGGCAAGGGGCCAAGTGCCCGGTCCGTAAGGCTGGACCTTCCACCGTTCACGCTGGTGGGTGCTACAACAAGAGCAGGACTTCTCTCCGCGCCGCTCCGGGACCGATTCGGTGTGGTGAGCAGGCTGGAGTTCTACACTGTGGATCAGCTGAGTTATATCGTGAGCAGGGGGGCCGACATTCTGAGCATTGAGATTCTCGGAAATGCGGCTGAAGAGGTTGCCTTGAGGTCGCGAGGAACCCCGCGTATTGCTAACAGGCTGCTTAAGCGCGTACGGGATTACGCACAGGTGCGTGGAGACGGAATCATTACGGCGGAAATCGCCAAGGAAGCCTTGAAGATGCTTCAGGTCGACCCGATGGGACTTGATCTGATTGACCATAAGATGCTGAGAGCCATGATTACGAACTTTCGCGGTGGGCCTGTAGGGTTGGATACCATTGCCGCAACGATCGGGGAAGAGAGCCAGACCATCGAGGATGTGTATGAGCCGTATCTTCTGCAGATCGGGTTTCTGCAGCGGACTCCGCGCGGACGCATGGTGACTCCGGCCGCTTACAATCACTTAGGCCTTCCCATGCCTGAGAAATAAAATATGTACGTGAAACAAATCATCTCTGAGGAGGATATCATGAAGAGATCAGGATTAAAGAGCAACATGCTTAAGGTTGGAAAAAGTCTTCTTGCGGGTGTACTGCTGATGGGTCTGGTTCAATTTCAGACCCCGGCGGCTTCGGCGAACTCGGATCAAGTGAGAGTTGCCCTGTTTGTCGACGCGGGAAGTGCATATAAATCAACGGTACCTGCGGTAACCCTTGTCTCCTCCACCGCCTGGACGGCTGGTCCAAGAAATTCAGGGGTAGGAGGGGAAGCCTGGGTCAATCTTGCCGCTGGGGACAAGATCAGGTTCAGTTTGGATACATTTAAAGTCAAAGTCTTGGAGACGCCGGACTGGTCCAAGGCGTCTGCCGCAGCCAAGAAGCTTCAAGCAGGCTCGGACAAGCCCTTCATATTTTCAGTTAATCAATCCGGCAGCACATTGTACCAAGTATACACCGGCCCTTACCTGAGCGCTGCAGAAGCTCAAAAAGCCGCTGTCCGTACAGGACAGACGCTGGGCTTAAGCGGTGGGGATGCGCCAGAAGCTAAGGGAGGCTTATATTTGTCCGCAGGCTCATTTAAGACTCAGCAGGAGGCCGAGACGCTTAGAGCCAAAATTGCTTCCCTCAGTGTGGACGCGGTGATTGCCATTACCGGGCAAGCCTCATATGAAGTCTGGGTAGGGGATGCCTCCACTGGGGATGAGCTCGACCAGGTGGAATCACAGCTTACCAGCCAACTGCCAGGACAGAATCTGACCCCGGCAGGCCAATCAGGTATTGCCTTGATTGTGCGAAGTGATGTAACACTGAACCTGAATACACCCTCGCCGGTTAAACACTATTCATTGAATGGAACGGGCTCGCCGCTCTGGATTCAAGGAACCGCGGGAGATTCCGGAAATATTCAATTGGTTGAGCGTTCCTCACGCAAATATAGAGGCGGTTTTGAACTGAGCAAGGTGGCTGGACAGCTTGCCGTGGTGAATGAACTGCCTATGGATCAATATCTGTATTCTGTGGTAGGCGGCGAGGTATATTCCAGCTGGCCGCAGGAAGCGCTGAAAGCACAGGCGGTAGCTGCAAGAACTTATGCCTTATATCAGGGGGCTACCAAGTTTAAGGTGGCCGGACTTGTTGATACCACGCTGAGCCAGGCCTACAACGGGATTGAGAAGGAAGCCGCAAGCATTATTCAGGCGGTGGATAGTACTTCAGGAGAGGTGATCAAGAAGAACGGGAAGCTGATTGAAGGATTGTTCTCCTCGAACAGCGGCGGTATGGCAGCGGATTCTTCAGAGGTCTGGAAGGACACCGACAGCACTTATCAAGCCGTTAAGAGCGAGGAAGATAAGGCGGCTCAAGCTGGGCTTAAAATGTGGTACCATGTTCTTCTGTCCAATGGGAAGAGCGGATATGTCCGCGAAGACAATGCCAAGCTTACCGGAGACAAGAACCCGGCCGGACTTTCTTACCTGACAGCTACGGCGAAGGATACCAATGTTCGTACTCTGCCAATGATTCAATCGGGTGAGACTCCGGTTGGCAAGCTCAATCCTGGGGATCAGGCCGTGGTGCTTGAGAAGGTCAGCCAATCTAACGAATACGCCTGGGTCCGGGGACCGTTCACCTCCGATCAGCTTAGCAAGTCCTTAAAAGGGAAGACAGCAACGGCCGTGAGTTCCCCCATTGTGTCCTTGGATGTGACGAAGAGAGGTCCGTCGGGCCGTGCGATTGAAGTGAAGGCGAACGGACAGGTGCTGGATGTGAAATACCCGGATATGTTCCGGTCCGCGCTAGGCGGCCTGCCAAGCACGCTGTTTGATATTACCCCAACCGGGAGGTATACTGTACTAGGTGCAGGGGATCAGACGGCTTCGGGTACAGCGAAGGCTGGAACCAAGGTTCTGTCCGCATCCGGCACCCAGACCTTGAACGGCGGGAACATGGTTGTCCTGAACGGTTCGAATGAAGCCAGGGTAGTGGATGACTCCAACATGTTCTTTATCACTGGACAAGGGAATGGCCATGGCATCGGGATGTCCCAATGGGGCGCTAAGGGCATGGCCGACGCTGGCAAGGATTACAAAACCATTTTGCAGCATTACTATCAAAATGTGACTATAGAGAAGGAATGAAGCAGCATCATGAATGTGGACTTGTATGATTTCGAGCTGCCTGAGCGCTTAATCGCCCAGACGCCGCTTTTAGAGAGAACATCCTCCCGCCTGTTGACGCTGAATAAGAAGGACGGGAAGACCCAGCATCATATTTTCTCGGATATTATTGATTACTTGAATCCCGGAGACACCCTCGTACTTAATGATACGCGGGTTCTGCCCGCAAGATTGTTTGGCGTTAAGGAAGATACCGGCGCCAAGGCCGAGGTTCTGCTGCTTAAGAACCTGGGTGAGGATCAATGGGAGGTTCTGGTTAAGCCAGGGAAAAAGCTTAGAACCGGTGCGGTGATCGTATTTGGTGACGAGCTTAAGGCAACGATTATGGAAGAAGGCGAGCTTGGCGGCCGTGTGCTGAAGTTCGCTTATCAAGGGATATTTAACGAGATTCTGGACCGGCTTGGGCAGATGCCTCTTCCCCCTTATATTAAGGAGAAGCTGGAAGACAAGGAACGGTACCAGACCGTATATGCACGTAATGAAGGTTCGGCGGCGGCTCCGACGGCGGGATTGCATTTTACCGAGGAATTATTGGACCGGATTCGTGCCAAGGGGGTTACGATTGCCTTTGTAACGCTTCACGTCGGACTTGGCACATTCAGACCGATGTCCGTGGACCGGATTGAGGACCATGTGATGCATGAGGAGTATTACGTCCTTCCGCAGGAGACAGCGGACATCCTCAATGAGACCAGAGTGCGTGGCGGCAGAGTCATTGCAGTGGGGACAACCTCAGCAAGGACCCTGGAGACGGTCAGCCAGAAGTGCGGGGATGGGCCGATCGTAAAGAGCAGCGGATGGACACAAATTTTCATCTATCCGGGTTATCAATTCGGTATTGTTGACGCGCTCATCACGAATTTCCATCTTCCTAAATCCACGCTCGTTATGCTGGTGAGTGCCTTGGCGGGAAGAGAACATATTTTATCGGCCTATCAGGAAGCGATTGAGAAGGAGTACAGATTCTTCAGCTTCGGTGACGCCATGTTTATTTATTAAAGCTTTAGAGGATGGTTGATAAATTTGACAGCAGCAGTAACGTACGAACATATCAAAACATGTAAGCAATCCGGCGCCAGATTAGGCCGGGTGCATACCCCTCACGGGATTATTGAAACCCCTACCTTTATGCCTGTAGGTACTCAAGCCACGGTGAAGACGATGAGTCCGGAAGAACTGAAGGAAATGGACGCCAAAATTATTTTGAGTAATACTTACCATCTCTTTCTTCGTCCGGGTCATGAGGTGATCCGTGAAGCTGGCGGACTCCACAAATTTATGAACTGGGATCGTGCGATCCTCACGGACAGCGGCGGATTTCAGGTCTTCTCCCTTAGCGAAATGCGCAAGATTACGGAAGAGGGGGTACATTTTCATTCTCATCTAAGCGGGGATAAGCTGTTCCTGTCTCCTGAGGTTGCCATGGAAATTCAGAATGCTCTAGGCTCGGATATTATGATGGCATTTGATGAATGTGCTCCATATCCAGCAGACTTTGATTATGTCAAGAAGTCGTTGGAGCGGACAACCAGATGGGCGGAGCGCTGTCTAGAAAGCCATACCCGGCCGCACGATCAGGCCTTGTTCGCCATTGTTCAGGGCGGGATGTATGAGGAACTTCGCAGACAGAGCGCGGCTGATTTGACTTCCCTGGATTTTCCGGGGTATGCTATTGGTGGACTGAGTGTAGGTGAGCCCAAACACCTGATGTATGAGGTGCTGGATTATACAGTGCCCCTGCTTCCTTCGAATAAGCCAAGGTATTTAATGGGTGTGGGTTCGCCCGATGCGCTGATCGAAGGCTCCATCCGGGGAATAGATATGTTCGATTGTGTGCTTCCAACGAGAATTGCCCGCAACGGGACCACGATGACAAGCCAAGGCCGGCTTGTTGTCCGTAATGCGAAGTATGCCAACGACTTCGGTCCATTGGATCCGAATTGCGGCTGTTATACATGCCGGAACTATTCACGGGCTTACTTGCGTCATTTGATCAAGGCTGACGAGACTTTCGGACTCCGGTTAACGACGTATCATAATCTGCACTTCCTGCTTGATCTTATGAAGAACGTACGTCAAGCGATCATGGATGACCGGTTGCTTGATTTCCGGGATGAATTCTTCGAACAGTATGGTCTGTTTAACAATGACAAAGGGTTCTAAACTCATTAGAGAAGAAAGGGGGATTTAAAATGTTTCAATATGCAGCAGCTGGAGCGGGAGGACAGGATATCCTCGGCATCATCATTCCGTTTGTTCTGATGTTCGTTGTATTCTATTTCCTGCTTATTCGTCCGCAGAAGAAGAAGCAGCAGACGCGGAATACGATGCTCAGCGCCCTTAAGAAGGGGGACAAAATCGTGACCATCGGAGGGCTTCATGGCACGATTACAGAGCTTACGAACGACACAGTTGTTCTGAAGGTCAATGATGTGACTAAGCTTACTTTCGAGCGCAGTGCCATCAGTCACAGTATCGCAACTTCCGCAGCCGAACCTGAAAAAGCGGAGTCTTAAAATTTAGCATGCCAATAAAGAAAACCTCAGCAGGTTTATGGAGTTTGTTCCATGAACAGAGCTGAGGTTTTTCTTATAAATCGTAAGGTTTTAAATGGTGGATTCCACCTTAAGCGGCAGTTCGTTCCGATAAGCGGAGCGCTGCGCCCATCTTACGGCAAGAGTCGTTGCTACGGTAGCGAGCACAAGTCCGCCAAGCATATCGATCAGCCAATGAATTCCCATGTAGAAGATGGCAAATACGATGATAAAAGCACTGATTCCTGCTGCAGCTGCCCAGCGGTGGTTGCCCGAGCGGAAAGCGAGAATGGCCATCGATACCGAAATCGAGGTATGGAGGCTTGGGAAGCAGTTATTGATACCTGATAACGGACGGTAGGCGGCATCAAAATTAGGGAACACCTCGTACATGTAGAAGCTAACGCCTGACGGTGCATATGACCAAACTTCGTTAATAGGAAAGAATAAATAAAACGGGATCGCCACCAGGTAGTTCAGAATGACCGTATAACAAACAGCATGGACGTATACCATATTCTTCCCGCTGGCATAGATGCCAAGCGAAGCAATCATAAGTGCCTGAAACACTATGACATAGAAAAAGGCTGTTACCTCCGTCACCCAATGCGCGTGGAAAAATTGTTGGAAATTCTTCACAAAATCTCCTTCGATGGCGAGGAACCAATGCGTATAATCCGCCTTAAGGTTTAAGGCAGTTTCCCATTTCAGCTCCACGCTGTTGACCAGGAGTATTCCGACCATCATAGCAAACAAAATGAGGAATTTTCTGGAAATAAAAAGCTCACGGATAAAGGAATAGGCTGCCACAAAGGGATTCTTCCTTGAGGCAAACCAGATGAATAAAATGGTTACACCTGCTGTGAACAACGAAACGGTTGTCATGGAATGATAGAGCAAAACCGGTTTTTCCCCCTTAATTTATCTCAGATTACACCAGTTTAACACATTTCAGCATAATCAGAAATATTCCTTAAATATCCAACCGTTTCGCATTATTGATCAAGACTTGTGTAAATTTACTCCCAGAGCGCCGCCGATGGCACCAAAAATGAAGGCTGGAATCACTAAAGCCATATCCTGGATAAGGAGGTGAGAGTCGAGGGCGAGAAAGCTGATAAGCAGCACGATAATGCCGTACAGCACGCCTACAAGTCCTCCTTGATACCACCCTTTCCGGCCTGATCTTTTGCCTGCGACAAGTCCTCCTATAAAGAGAGACACGGCGTGTACTAAATAGGTGTATACGGACAGATTCTCCTCCGACAAACCGCTTGCCTGAAGAAACAGGGATAAGATCAAAGCACCAATCATCATCCATAGGAACCCGTACCACAGTCCTGAGACAAGGGGGTGGGTGATATGAAATGGAAGCAGGCCGCGTTTTTGTTCCATATTTGTCCTCCTCATTTGTAAGATACTCCATTTTATGGCCAAGCTTGTGCTGTTAGTACAAGTCATCTTGGGATACATGATTATTTTGTAAATACATCCGCAATTTAAAAGGACGCTGGCTGCATGGGCTACCCCTTAGCGGTGAAGAATACATGTACTTTGATTCGGTCATAAGGAGGAGATGGCGTGTCTGCACCAATCAGCTATGCACCTTTGCCCTTGCCCCTCATTGTAAAAGGACAGGTACAAGACCAGAATTTGGAGAGGATCAGGCAGAACCGTTTCTGGTTAAAGAATCAGATTCAGACTAAAGGGGTAACCCGATTCAAGGAAGTTCTAGTCTGTACGGTGGATCATAAAGGAAAACTGTACATTCATACAGAGAAATGACTCTAGCCACCCTTTTAGTTAAAACCACCTTCCGATAAATGGGACCCGCTGCATATCACTACGGTCAACAAGCTTAAGCGCGGTAATCAGAATAATATACAAAATCCCTCCGGCAGCACAGGAAGCTGCGAATTGAAGCCAGGTCGGGGAGTTTGAGGTTACTTTGTTGTAAAGCAGGGTAACCGCCCCGGCCATAATGGTCATTCCTGCCATGATTTTTAAGAAATCCAGCCAAGGGAATTTATACTTCAGCGCGACGGCTACGGTGATAGCATGCAGAAGGGTAACGATCACAATGTTGGCAATGATGGCAATAACCGCTCCATAAATGCCAAGTGCCGGGTTTGAGGCAAGGTATAGGATCAAGCCGATTTTAACGACAGCTCCGATTAGAGTATTGGTAAGCGCTTTTCCTGGCTGATCCAAGGCCTGCAGAGTTGCTTGAAGGGGCCCTTGCAGATAAATTAAAATCGCGAATGGAGCCATTAGCTTAAGCATGCCGGCGATTTCGGTATTTTTATAGAGCAGATTACATAACGGTTCGGCCATGACATACATAATCACGGCAAAAGGTGCTCCCGATACCAGGGCCAGCTTTATAGATTGGTGCAGTCTCTTGTGAATGGTACGCATATCTCCCCGGGCTTGGGCCTCGGCCAGCGAAGGAACCAAGGAGACAGCCAGAGAGGACGTCAGAGCGCCAGGCAGCAGCAGTACGGGGATGATCATTCCTTGCAGGGCACCATACTGGGCTGTGGCTACTGCCGTGGCGATCCCTGCTAACGCAAGACTCTGAGCCGTAGTAATAGACTCCAGCAGATAGGATAAGGACCCCACCAATCTGCCGCCAGTAACGGGAAGAGAAATACCCAGAATCCGCTTAAGCAGGCTTTTAGGGGAGGGCTGATTGGATAAGTCAGCGTCTGGATTGCCGGATGACGGAGAGAGATGGTTTTCCGGGGAAGGCTTAAGCCTCCTCAGCTGAATCAGCAGCACTAACATACCGACAATCTCACCTGCAACCACCCCGAGCATGGCACCAGCTGCACCGTATTCGATCCCCATAGGAAGCATAAGATAGGAGAACCAGAGCACACACAAGATGCGGGTTAGGGTCTCCATTATCGATGAAGTGGCTGACGGGATCATATCCTGCTTCCCTTGGAAGTACCCCCGGTAGACAGAGGATACGGCCACAATAACAATCATAGGACTCATGCTGATAAAGGTATGATAGACCCGGCTGTCAGGAAGCAGATTCCGGGTGATCCAAGTCGCCCCGAACAGGCATAGGAAGGTAAACAAAAATCCCGCGCCCATGGATACGGCGAGACTGGTGCGGAGTATAACCTTGGAGCGCTGAGGTTGCCCTGAGGATTCAGCCTCGGCGACCAGCTTGCTGACAGCAAGCGGAATGCCGCCTGATATAATCGTAACGATGACCAGGAAGAACGGATATCCAAGCTGGTATAGACCCACACCCTCGGCGCCAATAATGCGGGGAAGCATAATGCGGGGGATGAAGCCCAGAATCCGGTTAATTAGACTTGCGGCGAGCAGGATCATCGTTCCCTGGATAAAAGATTGCTTGTTCACATTTCTCCCTCTTCCCCCATGTGTCATTATCGAAGGGCATGAATATAGACATGCCTGTTTTAACCATATGCAGGACCTGTCCGTGTTCATGCCATTTGTTTTATTGTCTACCTTAGGAGAGCATGAGGCGAAACCCCGATGACCGCGGGGGGGCTCTGACAAGTTTTGCCTTGAAATGCCTGGACTTGTTGGGCAGGAATTTAGTAAGATGAGAGGGAAGTAATTAAAGAGGAAATTCAGATGCTTGGAAAAGAAGGAGGACTCCCATGGACGAGGAAGCAATCACCGAGGCCCAGCTCCTTGAGTCGATCGAACAGCTGTGCCGCAGCAAAGCGGAGGAATTCCAATTAATCGGTTACGAGCACGTTACCCATTCCGACATCTGGGACTGCGTCAGTTCCAAGTATGAGAAAGCAGGTATCCCGCCTCTTTATCAGCTGGTGAATGATATTATGTCTTTGAAAGCGACCCAATTTATGAATTATTTAACGCTTTCCGCTTATCGTGGATCCCGTTTTGATTAATGGGATTTTTTTTGTCGGGAATATTTGATAAATTGACGGTCATTTCGCACGTAGATATAATAGGAATATTGAGAATGAAAGGGGAACAAAGAACGGGATGAAAAGAATCATCACATTCCTGGTCGTGGTGGTCGTAACCACTGCGGTTATGGTAGGGACAACCCCCAGCCTGCTGAAAGACATTAATCTTGGCCTGGATTTAAAGGGGGGCTTTGAGATCCTGTATGAAGCCCAGCCTATCGAAGCAGGTGGCAAGATCACGAAGGATGCTCTTCAGCAAACAGCAAAAAGTATTGAGAAACGGGCCAATGTGCTGGGAACCAGCGAGCCTGATGTAACGACGGAAGGTACAAACCGCATACGCCTTAAGATGCCGGGTGTAACAGACGAGAATGTGGTGCGTCAGAAAATGAAAGAACCGGCAACTCTAACGTTCCGCAGTAAAGACGGAACAGAGAAAAAAGCGGATCAATACAATAAAATTGAATTGTACGGAAATGAGTTCGCCGAGGGCGGAGCCTCCTACCATCCTGACCAATTGAACCAATTCTATGAAGTTAGCATTAAAGTGAAAGATAAGTCGAAATTGGCGGATATCACCAAGCGCCTGCTGAATAAGGAATTGGCGATCTTTATGGATGATACACTGCTGTATGCTCCGGTAGTGCGAGCAGTACTATCTGATGGAACGGCTTCCATCAGCGGTGGATACACGAAGGAGCAGGCTAAAGATCTGAGCGACAAGATCAATCTGGGCGCACTGCCGCTGAAGCTGACTGAGAAATACTCACAAAGCGTCGGAGCGACTTTGGGCCAGCTGTCTCTTGAACAGACCCTCAGAGCAGGGATTATCGGTTCACTGATTATTTTGCTCTTTATGATTCTTGTATACCGGATTCCGGGATTGATTGCGAGCTTTACGCTGATTGTTTACACCTGGCTGCTGATTGCATTCTTCTACTTTGCCGGTGTGACACTGACCCTGCCGGGTATTGCGGCGTTCATTCTAGGTATCGGTATGGCGGTCGATGCCAACATCATTACTGATGAGCGGATTAAGGAAGAAATCCGGAGCGGCAAGAGCATTCTCTCTGCGGTTAAAGCAGGTAGTAAAGTGTCCTTCCGTACCGTTATGGACGCGCACGTAACCACCTTTATCGCTGCTGCGGTCATGTTCGGTCTCGGTACAGGTGCAGTTAAAGGCTTTGCCTTCGTCCTGATGCTTGACCTTATTGTCAGTATTATTACTAACATTTTCTTCTCCCGTTATCTCCTGCATCTTCTGGTTAAGGGGAACATTATCAAGAGCCCGAAAATGCTTGGTGTAAAGGAGAGTGAAATCCGTGCGCTTTAAGTGGGATTATGACTTCGTCAAAGCTAGTAAGTATTTTTATATATTTTCTATTGCCCTGACCATTGCAGGGATTATCAGTTTGGCTGTCTTCAAGTTGAATTATGGCGTGGATTTCAGTGCCGGTTCCAATGTCGATGTGAAGGTTACCAAGAACGTATCCAAGCAGGAAATTGAGAAAGTGCTGGTGGATGCCAAACTGTATCAGAAGGATGTATTAATTACTCCGGGTACAGGACGGGTCAACATCCGTTTCCCTGAAGTTCTGTCGCCAGCCCAGGAGGCTACGCTGAAAGACACTCTTGCGAAGAATGTCGACAAGAGTGCCTCTGCAGAAGTAAATACGGTTGATCCGGAAATGGCCCGTGAGCTTCAGCAAAATGCCATCTATGCAGTCCTGCTGGCAAGCCTTGGTATCATTGTTTATGTAACCATCCGGTTCGAATGGCGTTTTGCGGTAGCTGCGATCATCGCATTGCTGCACGACGCTTTCCTGGTTATAACAATTTTCTCCATCCTGCGTCTGGAAGTGAACCTGACCTTCATTATCGCGGTGCTGACGATTGTCGGTTACTCAATTAATGATACGGTCGTTATCTTTGACCGGGTACGTGAAAATATGCGTTTCGCCAAAATCAAGTCACATGCCGATCTGCATGATGTCGTGAATAAGAGTATCTCTCAAACGATGACCCGTTCGATCAATACGGTCTTCACTGTATTTATCGCTTCAGTATGTTTGCTGATTTTCGGAAGTGAGTCCATCCGCATGTTCTCACTCGCTATGGTCATCGGGCTTTTGTGTGGTGCGTATTCTTCCATCTTTATCGCGAGTCCGCTCTGGTATGGGCTTAAAGGCTTGCAAAAGAATGTGAAAACCAAACCGTCCAAAACAACGACCTAATTTAGAGATCCGCCAGAGCTAAAGGGGGAGCCGCGTCTGAAGGTGACGCGGCTTTCTGTTCGCTCTCGGTCTTGTCAGTGATTGAGGAGGAGATTCAATGACTAGCAGACCTGCCGCTCATTCCGAAGCTGCTGCGTGGACCGGTATTATTAATAACTTTATCTTGGCTGTCTTTAAAGGAACAGTCGGCCTGCTCTGCGACAGTAAATCGCTTCTTGGGGACGCGCTCTATTCCGCATCGGAAGCCGCAGGCGGCCTGGCTGAGAAAATTCAGCTTCAGGGCACCCAGGGACGGCGTAGTTCGGTGGGACGCAGCGCGCAGCCCCAAAGAGAAGGCGAGCCGCTCGTTACGATCATGTTTACGGTTTTTCTGTTAATGGGAGCTTTGCAGATGGCAATTTCCTCGATCAAAGAAATGTCTCTCGGGGAGGTGACGGCCCCGACTTATTTGGCGGGGGTCACCGTTGTCATTGCGGTTGCACTGAAAGAAGCTGTGTTCCAATACCAATACCGCCAATACAGGAAAACGGGAGAGGACAAGAGACCTGCATATCTGGAAAGCCGGCGCTTCTCCCTGTATTCATCCATCGCAGTTCTGCTTGGTGTTTTTGGCTCAATGGCGGGAGGAGCGCTTAATATTGAAGCTTTGCTCTATCTCGACCCTGCTGCGGCCTTGCTGATCGCTTGCCTCGTCTTATGGAGGGGTTACCGGATGGTAACGGGCAGCATTTATGGAACCTTGGTACAGGAGCTTCGGGAAGAGGATGCGGCTAGCTTTATTGAGACGGTACAGCGTGTCCACGGAGTGATTATGGTTGAGGAACTCCGGGCTCACGAGCAGGGGCACTATGTGGCTGTCGAGGCTACTATCTGTGTGAATCCAAGGAGTACGGTACTGGAGGCCAGGGATATTGCGAACAGGGCCAAGGTTCTGCTGATGCACAGATTCTCTCATGTCAGCGATGTCCATATTGAGGTTATCCCGTATGATCCGGTGTATCCATACAAGTCCAATCACGAAAGCTCAAGCAGCGACACAACGACCCTGCTTCAATAGAATATTCGAAGAGCACTTACATTGATGGCTGCGGGGAATGAGCGAATTGCTGCTGCTTCAGGCGGGAGCATTGCTGTTATGTAACGAAAGAAGTCAAACAAGTTCATTCCATGCAGTTAAGAAGGGGGAGCAATGGAATGATAAAGTCCAAGTACAATTGGAAATGTCAGCAGCCAGACCGCCAGAAGGCGGAGGAGCTTGCGGGGCAGATGAATATTTCCGTCATCCTTGCCTCTTTACTCATCAACCGGGGAATGGCGGATGCCGAATTCGCGGAGAAGTTCATGCGTGGCGGCTCAGGTGAGCTCCATGATCCGTTTCTGTTAAGCGGGATGCAGGAAGCGGTTCCGCGTATTTTGCATGCTATAGCCGCGGGTGAACGCATACTAATTTATGGGGATTATGATGCGGACGGTGTATCCTCGACATCCTTAATGATCCGTTTGATGCGCCATCTAGGCGCTGATTTCGACTATTATATTCCACACCGCTCCAAAGAGGGCTACGGTCTGCATAATCATGCGTTGGACCTTGCCCGGGAGAAAGGGACCTCGCTGATTATCACTGTGGATACAGGGATTAGCGCGGTTAGTCAAATTGCCTATGCGAACGAGCTTGGAATGGATGTCATTGTAACTGATCACCATGAACCCCCATCCGAGCTTCCACAGGCTTATGCACTTATTAACCCAAAGCTCTCCCACTGCCCGTATCCATTTAAAGGACTCGCCGGTGTGGGGGTAGCCTATAAGCTTGCCAGTGCTCTGATTGGCGAAGTACCGGAGGAATGGCTTCAGCTGGTGGCTTTGGGAACGATAGCTGATCTTATGCCTCTAATGGATGAGAACCGGGTGCTCGTTAGCAGGGGACTCAAATCGATGGACAAAGAAGCGCTCATTGGTGCCGCAGCTCTGCTGCGGATTGCGGGTGGTTCGGATAAAGGCGTAAATTCAACAACGATCGGTTTCAGCATGGCTCCGAGAATCAACGCCAGCGGGCGTCTGAGCCATGCCAGCAGGGCTGTAAGCCTGCTTACAACGGAAGATCTGGATGAAGCGGACGAGATTGCCTCTGAGCTGGACCTGCTTAACAGGGAGCGGCAGCAGATGGTTGAAGATATCGTTCAGCAGGCAGTTAGCCGGCTGGAGGCTGCCTCATCGGAGGGAAAGCAAATTCCAAGTGTTATAGTGATCGCTGGGGAAGGTTGGAACGTAGGGGTCGTGGGCATTGTGGCTTCGAAAATTCTTGAGCGGTACTACCGCCCCACGATCATCCTAGCCGTCAATCCGGAGACAGGTGAGTGCAAAGGGTCGGCCAGGTCAATTCCCGGCTTTGATATGTATGAAGCTTTGACGGGGTGTGCAGACCTTATGCACCATTATGGGGGGCATACTGCAGCTGCGGGCATGTCGCTTCATAAGGATAATCTTGCCGCTTTTGAAGAGAGGCTGAACGAATACGCTGCCCAGGTTCTTGAGCCGGAGCATTTCGTGCCCGTGCTCTCAGCCGATTTGGAATGTTCATTAAATGAGATCACCATTCCGTTGATTCAAGAGCTGGAGCTGCTCTCCCCATTCGGCATGGAGAACAGCTGTCCCCGCCTGTTGATCCGCGGTGCGGAATTGGTGGAGACCCGAACGATGGGCCGGGAAGGCAATCATCTTAAGCTAACTCTGCGTCAGAATGGGGCGGTTGTTGAAGCAGTGGCTTTTGGAAAAGGGGTCCTGGGAACCTTCATCACCGAAGGGGCTAGGGTAGATCTTGTCGTTGAGGCATCCATTAATGAATGGAATGGCTCTGTGAAGCCCCAGCTAATGATCCAGGATCTCTCCGTATCTCATTTGCAGGTATTTGACTTCAGGTCTTGCCCGTCCCCATTTAAAATAATGGACGACTTTGCAACGAAGCTGCGGCAGCTTCCATCAGGACAAACGGCCAGGACGGCAGTGGTATGCCGACAATCTTCGGCTGAGCGCTACCGCCCGGATTTGGTAGATTCCCTCCTTTGGGTATATGATGAAGAAGCCGGATTGCATGAATCTGGAATGAGACCGGGTTTAGCTGTAGATGACCTGTCTCAAATCACCAGCTTATTTATTCTTGAATTGCCGGAGTATTCGGCTCAGCTGGATTCTGTTTTGACTTCCATTCCGAATCTGGAACGTATTATACTGGTTCATGGACAGCAGGACAGATATGAGCGGGTGGAGATTCCATCCCGGGATAGTTTTAAAACGGTCTATGCTTGGATTCGGCATTATTCAGACAAGGAGCTAACGGAGGAACAGATGCTGAATCAGCTGGTCCGCCAGACCGGGTTTACCAAAAGGATGATGCGGTTGACTCTGGAGGTATTTGAGGAGCTGGAGTTCATCATCAGAGATAACGGCCGGTTAAGGCTGAACCCGTCCCCTTCGAAACAGCCGCTCGAGACCTCTGCCCGTTACCTGCAGCTTGGAGCATTGGCTGAAATGGAGCAGGTGATGCTCCGCGGGAAAGCCGTTCAGGTTGCAGAATGGATGAGATCCAGAACTGCCGCTGTTTCTTAGAAGAGCAATATAACTATTAGATTGTATAGACATTGAAGGAGCGATTTTATAATGAATTTCAAAGACTACATCCGCGTAATCCCCGATTTCCCGCAGCCTGGTATCAGTTTCAAGGATATTACCACTCTGTTGAATGATGGCGAGAAATACCGTCAAGCAATTGATGAACTGAAGGAGATGGTCTCCCATATGAAAATTGATCTGATTGCCGGGCCGGAGGCACGCGGATTTGTGGTAGGCGCTCCGCTTGCGTATGCGCTTGGCGTTGGCTTTGTACCGATCCGCAAGAGCGGCAAGCTGCCATCGGACACGATTGAAATCGAGTACGACTTGGAGTACGGCAAGGACCGTCTTGCCATGCACAGTGATGCCATCAAGCCAGGGCAGAACGTACTGATTGCAGATGACCTGCTGGCTACAGGAGGTACCATCTCCACCTCTGTGCAGCTGGTCAAACAGCTCGGGGGTAACATCGCAGGGGCTGCGTTCCTGATTGAGCTTGCGGATTTGAACGGACGGGCGAAGCTTCCAGGCGTAGACATCGTATCATTGGTAACTTATTAAGAGGCTAACTATATAAAATGAACTTATGAAGGTTACCCTATTCGAGCACTGCGATGCCGAGTGTTCTTTAAGGCCGCTATTGTCTCCGAAATGCTTGAACTAGATACCAAGTAGAGGCATTACGGAGACAAAGGCGGACGCTCCGTTTCTTCAGAATCACTCGCCTCTCCGCTGAGATCTGTTAATTTTTAATGTTCATTTTATATAACCCCTTTCAAGTGACTTTCCCGGGAAATATTTGGAGAACATAACAAAAGCCAGGTGGCGGCAGTTAATCTGCCCTGAGCTACCTGGCTTTTTGTCGATTCTATTTTAAATTAATGTGCAGACTCTTCCTTATCGTTGGACAGTCCGAGAACTTCAATCAGCTTGAAGAATAGTGCAAAGAGGATGCCAACAACTGTAGCGAGCGCCATTCCCTTCAGCTCAACCGTACCGAGGGTGAGCTTGGTTCCACTGATTCCAATGACAAGAATGACCGTTGCAAGAATCATGTTGGTGGCTTTCGAGAAATCAACCTTCTGCTCGACGAATATCCGAAGTCCTGATGCCGCTATTACTCCGAACAGAAGCAGAGATACCCCTCCCATGACAGGGACCGGAATATTGGCCACAATGGCGGAGAATTTGCCTGAGAAGGACAGCAGTATCGCGAAGATGGAGGCTCCGCCAATGACGTAGATGGAGTATACACGGGTAAGTGCCATAACCCCGATATTCTCCCCATAGGTCGTGTTTGGCGTGGAGCCAACGAAGCCGGACAGAATGGTGGATATGCCGTTGCCCAGCAGGGAACGGTGCAGGCCGGGATCTTTGGACAGGTTCTTGCCAACGATGTTGCCGGTTACGAGCAGGTGCCCGATATGTTCTACGATGACAACGAGCGCAACGGGGATAATGGTGATGATGGCCGAGATATCCCACTGCGGAGTTGCATAGTGTGGGAGGGAAAACCACTTTGCATGAGCAATAGCTGTTGTATTCACCTCTCCTAATGCGTAAGCAAGCAGATAACCGGATACGATCCCGATCAGAATGTGTATGATCTTCGGAAAACCTCTGAACATCACAGCACCAATAATAGTTACTCCAAGGGTGACCAAGGCCAGAAGGATGGAGGTGGGATCAGGAGTCCACGGCTTGGCGGGATTGTCGTTGATAATACCGGCCATGCCTGCGGCCACCGGCACAAGTTCGAGACCGATAATGGCAACAATCGATCCCATCGCAGCAGGCGGGAAGACAACATTGATCCAGCCGGTGCCTGCGTACTTGACCAGCAGGGCAACCAGTACGAAGATAATTCCAGTAATAACAAAGGCGCCTAGTGCGAGGTTGTAGCCATTGCCCGGATGGGTAGTCAGAACCACAAGCACCGGCGAAATGAAGGCAAAGCTGGAGCCAAGATAAGCGGGAATCCTTGCTCTACAGATCACAATATAGAGCAGGGTGCCGATTCCATTCATCAGCAGAATCATGCCGGGGTCTACGCCGAACAAATTCGGAACTAGAACAGTGCTTCCGAACATGGCGAACAGATGCTGAAGACTCAGCAGGATCCCCGGTCCAAAGGGAACTTTTTCGTTGACCTGGATTTCACGTTGCAAAATTAAAGCCACTCCTTTTTTTATAGCTTATTCTGTGCATCTTACCTAGATTAAAGACATCGACGGCATTTGACAACAGGAAAGTTCAAAAAAATCCCTTTATTCAAGCAAATTCCCTGTAAACCAAACGCGCCAAGAGTTGACGTGCTTCTCCCCAAGCGTCATAATTATAGAAAATAAAAATAGGGGTACTTCACCCTCAGGTGAGTAGGCCTTGTTACCAAGAAAGGACACGAAATAGATTCAATGGGCATTGAGCGATTACTTGAAAAGGCATCTGCCTATATCAAAGAACAGGATATCATTTGTATCAGGGAAGCCTATGATTTCGCTGAACAAGCCCATCACGGACAAGTGCGTAAATCCGGTGAACCTTATATTCTGCATCCGCTTGCGGTTGCAGAAATTGTTGTGGGCATGCAGATGGACTCCCTGTCTATTATTGCAGCTCTGCTCCATGATGTGGTTGAGGATACCACGGTATCCTTGAAGGAAATCAGGGAGAAGTTCGGCAATGATTGTGCTATGCTGGTTGACGGATTGACGAAGCTTGAGCGGATCAGATTTCAATCCAAGGAAGAGCAGCAGAACGAGAATTATCGTAAAATGTTCATTGCGATGGCACAGGATATCCGGGTCATCGTTATTAAGCTTGCGGACCGGCTGCACAATATGCGGACCCTTAAATATCAATCCGAGGAGAGCCAGCGCAGAATTGCGTATGAGACGCTGGAGATCTTTTGCCCGATTGCCCATAGGCTGGGTATCTCGGCGATCAAGTGGGAGATGGAGGATATTGCACTTAGATATCTGAACCCGCAGCAGTACTACCGGATTGCCAACCTGATGCATAAGAAGCGTGCGGAACGTGAGGAATATATTGAGAATGTCATCTCCAGAATTCGTGAGAAGCTTGAGGAGATGGGGATTTCCGCGGATCTGTCCGGGCGGCCGAAACATTTATATAGTGTCTATAAAAAAATGTCCACGAAGAACAAGCAGTTTAACGAAATTTATGATCTGCTGGCGATTCGAATCATTGTTGATAATATTAAAGATTGTTACGCGACTCTTGGAATTATTCATACGTTGTGGAAGCCGATGCCAGGCAGATTTAAGGATTACATTGCCATGCCTAAGGCCAACATGTACCAGTCGCTTCATACGACAGTGGTTGGTCCTACAGGCGAGCCAACGGAGGTCCAGATCCGGACCTATGAGATGCACCGCACTGCAGAGTACGGGATTGCGGCTCACTGGGCTTACAAGGAAGGTACGGAGGGCGCGGGGCCTCAGAACAAGATGCCTTTCTTCCGGGAGATTCTGGAGCTGCAGCATGAAGCCAAGGATGCTTCGGAATTCGTAGAGTCCCTGAAGATGGATTTCTTCTCGGACCTGGTGTTTGTGTTCACCCCGCAGGGCGAAGTGATTGAGCTTCCGGCTGGATCGGTCCCGCTGGATTTCGCATACCGCATCCATACCGAAGTAGGCAACCGGACGATCGGGGCCAAGGTGAACAGCCGGATTGTTCCGCTTGATCATAAGCTGAAGACTGGGGATATTGTTGAGATTTTGACATCCAAGCATTCGTACGGACCAAGCCAGGACTGGCTGAAGATCGCCCAATCTTCCCATGCGCGAAGCAAGATCAAACAGTGGTTCAAGAAAGAGAAGCGGGAAGAGAACGTGGAGAAGGGCCGTGAAGCGATTGAGCGTGAGCTTAAGCGTGCTGGCCTGGAGCCGTCCCAGTTCATGTCGGATGACAAGCTGATGGAAGCGGCTAAGAAGTTTGCTTTTAACGATATCGAGGATATGCTCTCTGCAGTTGGATTCGGAGGTCTTACCGCAGCCCAGGTATGTACGAAGGTAACTGAGAAGCTGCGGAAGGAGCAGGAAGAGGCCGGAATCATCCAATTGACTTCTGAAGTGAAAGAGGTTAAGGCCCCCCCTGCGGACAAGAAGCGGCCGACCAATGGAGTTACCGTGAAGGGAATCGACAACCTGTTAGTACGGTTTGCCCGCTGCTGCAATCCGGTGCCTGGGGATGACATAGTCGGATATATTACACGCGGGCGCGGGGTATCGGTTCATCGCTCGGACTGTCCGAATATTCCTTCAGCGGATGATGGGGAGGAAGCTGCACGGGTCATTGAGGTCGAGTGGGAGGAATCCATCGAAGCGAATTACAGCGTGGATATTGAAATTACCGGCCACAGCCGCAGAGGCCTGTTAAACGAGGTGCTGCAGGCAGTTTCAGAGAGCAAGACGAATATGTCCGCGGTTTCCGGGCGGTCGGACAAGAATAAGATGGATTTGATCCATATGACTATCCTGATCCGCAATACGGAGCACCTCCAATCCGTCGTGGATAAGATCAAGCGGATTAAGGACGTTTACACCGTTCATCGGATTATGCAATAAAGGGGCAGCTTGAACAATGAGAGTGGTATTACAGAGATGCAAGATGGCCAAGGTGACTGTGGCCGGGGAGACTGTGGGCTCGATTGGTCCGGGGTTGATGCTGCTGGTAGGCTTCACCCATGAGGACACGGAGAAGGATGCGGCCTATCTTGCCGATAAGATAGCCGGTCTCCGGATTTTTGAAGACGAAGCCGGCAAAATGAATCTGAGTGTTCAGGATATAGGAGGAGGAGCGGTTCTGTCCGTATCCCAGTTCACACTGTACGGCGACTGCCGCAAGGGGAGACGCCCTAACTTCATGGCTGCCGCACGTCCCGAGGAAGCCACTCTTCTGTATAACCGGTTTAATGAGCTGCTTGCGGATACGGGCCTGCATGTGGAGACAGGCCAGTTCGGTGCCGACATGGATGTCGAGCTGACCAACTGGGGGCCGGTCACGATAATTTTGGAAAGCCCGTCCAGTTAGTTATATAAACCCCGATTTAGTAAGGCCTCGTGCTGCCATCCATGGGAGCAGGGGGCTTTTTTCTTGTTGAGTGTATAAAACAGTTTAACAGAGCATATATGCTGGGAAGAGGGAGGATTAAATAATTATTTCGAGCATCAAAAAAATAATATGAAAGCGCTTGACATCGTATTGCACATGCATCATATTAGATTTAGCTTAGCTTTCCATCCATACCAAGCTTTTTTTGATTAATTATTTTATCCATCGAAAGAATTAATTAATGGGAGGATCACTATGAAATTATCTGTAGGCGGCTATTCTTTTTACAATCTGTTCCAGGAGGGCAAAATGGACGTGTTCGGTTATCTCGAAACCGTAAAATACAGGTACCATCTTGATGCGGTGGATCTCTGGAATGCCCAGATTGCGCAGAGAACGAACTCGATGCTCATCTTGGCGGATGAGAGCTATTTAGTTAAAGTACGTGAGGCTTTGGATGAGAAGGGGCTTAGACTGGTTAATCTGGCTGTGGACACAGCGCATTTGTGGGACCCGGACCCAGAGATTCGCGAGGCTCTGCGGCAGAATGCCCTCAAACATCTGCAAGCCGCTGTTATCCTGGGCGCTGAGACGGTCCGGATTGACACCGGAGGAAGCTACCGGGCGGAGGATGACAGCTATACGGATGAGGCGTTTGAATGGATTGTGAACGGATACCGTGAATATTGTCAATTTGCAAGGGATCACGGCTTCCGGATTGGTCCGGAGAATCATATGGGGGCTTCCCTCGTCCCGGATGAACTGGTTCGTATCGCCGAGGCGGTGAATGACCCTGCGTTTGGTGTACTGCTGCATATGGATCGGTGGTCGCGGGATAAAGAGACGGGAGACCAGCTTGTGGCGCCTTGGGCTTATCACATTCACTTTGACAACAAATCTGCGGCTAAAGAAGAAATCCTGAGCCATATCAAGGCCATTCAGGCAGCAGGTTATGACGGCTATTGGGCCGTTGAATATAACGCTCCAGAGAATCAGTATCTGGAGGTTGAATACCTGCTATGTCAGGCGGCCAAACGCCTGAAGGAAGCAGAATCGGCAGCCGACAGGCTGGATTCGTATATCAGAACAGGGCAGAATTAGTTATTTGACCAAACTAGCCAGAGAGGACATGTATCTATGAGCGCACTTATTAAGATTGGAATTATTGGTGTAGGACAAATTGGAAAAATGCACATTGAGAAGTACCAGGCGGTATCCGGGGTTCAGATTATTGCAGTCTGTGATGTGAATGCGGATGAGGCGATGAGGGTCGCCAAGCAGTATGGCATTCCCCACGTGTACAGCGACTATCGTGAACTGATTGCACGGGATGACCTAGATGCGGTGGATGTCTGCCTGCATAATAATTTTCATGAGCCTGTTACGGTATACGCGCTGGAGGCAGGCAAGCATGTATATTGCGAGAAACCGATCGCGGGTTCTTATGCGGATGGACGGAAGATGGTTGAAACAGCTGAACGGTCCGGCCAAAAGCTCCATATTCAGCTCGGGCAACTCTATACCGTCGAGACCAAGGCTGCGAAGCAGCTCATTGACAACGGCAAGCTTGGCAAGCTGTTTCATGCCCGCTCAACCGGGTTCCGCAGGCGGAACCGCCCCTTTGTTGATGGATATGGAACAGCAACCTTCACCCGAAAGGAAACAGCCGGCGGGGGCGCGCTGTTTGATATGGGCGTGTACCATATTTCCCAAATGCTCTATCTGCTTGGGAATCCCAAGGTCTCCCGGATTTCTGGCCAACTGTATCAGGAGGTGGCGATGAATGAGGAACGCCGTAAGCTCAGCGCGTTTGATGTGGAGGAGTTCGGGGCAGGTTTTGTCAAATTTGAGAATGGGGTAACCCTGGATATTATTGAAACCTGGGCCGTTCACCTGGGAGGATTGGAGGGCAGCTCCATTGTTGGCTCCGAAGGCGGAATCCGGTTCACAGGTGCGGTATCCGATACCGAGCCGAACCGCTTCAGCTTCCATACAACTATTGCAGATCTTGATATGGATTGCACCGTGAATCTTGACTTGTATGATATCCGGCAGCACCGGTTAGCCAAGTACCCGGAGGCTTACGATTCGTCACAGCACCATTGGATTGCCGCACTGCTTGATCAGGTTCCTCTACTGCCTACCGCGGAGATCGCACTCAATACGATGCTAATCAGCGAAGGCATCTATTTGTCCAATGAACTGGGGCGTGAGGTGACTGCCGATGAAGTAAGGGAGCTGTCGGTGTCCAGGTCAGTTCATATCTGAATCTCACCATTTGAGGTGTCCGGAGGAAAGGAGGGTTGCTAAGTCCATGAGCGGTGACACCGTACAGCAGGCTGGATTCGTTAAGCTGAAAGCTTTTAACTTTTTAATGTATGGTGCGATTGGCATCTACTCCACTTTCTTTGCCCTTTATCTAAAGCATATCGGATTAACAACGATTGAGATTGGAGCACTTCTCTCGGGAGGACCCGTAGTTTCGTTAATCGCCAATCCGATTTGGGCTTACTGGTCGGACCGGCTCAATAATAATAGGCTGATCCTGATTATAGCTTCCATCGGGGCATTTGCGGTGATGCAGGGGATATTCCTGATTCAATCCGAGTCCCTCATATACGGAGCCATGCTTGTGTTCTTCATATTTCAGAGCCCGCTGTTTATTCAGAGCAACAGCTTGATTCTAAGTGTAATTGCTGGCACAGGTTACAAATTCGGCTCCTTCCGGCAGTGGGGTTCACTTGGCTGGGCGGTAAGCGCCGCGGCGGCGGGACCAGTTATCGGGAAGATCGGTATCGGTCAACTGTGGATTATATTTGACGTAGTGATGATTCTGTCCATACTGTTCGCCTTTACGCTGCCTCGGGGAAGCGGGAGCCGTAAGCAGGATAGCTTCTCTAATGCGGGCTACAGAAGGGTGTTCATGAACCCCCAGTTTCTGGCACTGCTGTTGATTGGTATTCTTGTATCTGTGCCTAACATTATTAACCAGACGTTTGTTGGTCTTCATATTAAGGATTTAGGCGGCTCTGATTCCGCTGTCGGGTGGTCCGTCTTTGCCACCGCCATTCTGGAAGCCCCGGTATTCCTGCTGCTTGACCGGTATTTGAAAAATGACACGAAACCTATGGTGGTCTGGATGGCGGTTGTCAGTCTCCTGTATTCCGTCCGCTGGCTGCTGATGAGCCTGACCGGCAACCCGCTTGGAATTATTGCAATCCAGTTGATGCACTGTGTCACCTTTGGAGCGTATTATTACATCGGCACCCGCTTGACCACACGCCTGATTCCGCATGAGTATTTGTCAACCGGGCAGGCCGTGTATGGCTTGAGCTGGAGTGGAGCGTCGGGCATTATTGCCGGGACCTTGGGCGGCTGGATGTTCCAGGAACTAGGGACCAGAACCTTGTACCAGATCAGTGCAGGCGTAACTCTGCTTGGCATGGTGGCTTTTCTGGTGATGTTCAAGATGATGAAAACGCCGTCCTCTTCCGCATCTGCACAGGCTTTTTCTATATCCGAAGACTAAACAGCAGTGGTATACTGTATGGATTGAACTAGACTTGCTTACGAGGAGATATATCGAAAACATGGGCAAAATCGGAAATCAGCAAATGCTTCGCGAGATCAATAAATCCTTGCTGCTGCATCTTATATATCAGCATGGCCCTGTATCCCGGATTGAGTTATCCCGGCAGACCAAGCTGAGCCCGTCAACCGTGTCGATTTTGGTAGAGGAGGCCCTCAGGGAAGGGATCATTTATGAGACGGGGACTTCCGGGTCTGGTGTAGGCCGGAGAGTAACCCTGCTTAATATAAAAGCAGACAGTGGTTATGTGCTTGGGCTGGACCTTGCCGGAGCCCAGTGTGTGCTGCTCAATATGCGTGGAGAGATTAAATCCTCCCATACAATACCGAGGTTGATTGGGGAGACTGCGATACGGCAGGAGCTCGTGGGCATCGTGGATGATTTTCTGGATAGCTGTCCAATCTCCAGGGATCAGCTGCGAAGAATCGGTGTATCGGTGCCCGGGAGGGTCGATGAGACCTCGCAGAAGGTTCTTCGTGCAATCCCGCTTCAGCTTGAGGAGATGAATTTGGGAGGTTTTCTCGAAATGACCTACCAAGTTCCGGTGAGCCTGTTTAATGATTTGGACGCGGCCGGATTTGCCGAGCGGTTTAATGGAGTGGCCCAGGGACTCAGCACCCTCGTCTATATTCTGATCGATTATGGGGTGGGTGCGGGTATTGTCATTAACGATAAAATTTACCGGGGCAGCTCGGGAGGAGCCGGACGAATACGTGTTTTTTCTCCTTATTGCACGGAGAGACTGGCGCTTCGGCTGCGGCAGGAACACCCGGAGGTTTTCTCAGATCAGGGACTTACGTCCAAAGAAGTGCTTCACAAATTCATGGAGGACGGAATGCGGACAGAGGGACCTCTCCACAAGGAGCTTGGGGCTCTGGTTGATCATTTGTCCGCCTATTGTGGGGCAATACTGCAGTTTATTAATCCGGAGCAGCTAATCCTGAACGGATGGATTACCGAGAACCAGGCTTTCTTTGATAGGCTAACGGCAAAGATCCGGGAGCACGAGGCCAACATATTTGAACGCCCTACTCCGATCAAGCCGGCAAGCTGGAAGGAGCTTGGGGCTGCGGTGGGAGCCGCCACGCTAGGACTGCACCATATTTTCAAAATGAAAATGGTGGATTAATAATCTCAAGCTCACAAAGACTGCCGGACGAAATGAAGTCCGGTGGTTTTTTGTTGTACGCATCGATGAATAAGGTATCCCTTAGGGTGGGTGAACGCCCCGTTATGACTGTGCACCGATAGGACTATCAAATGAAGATAAGCCGGGCAACCCGTCTGGCTCTGTTATAAATCCATGTTATCCGGGTAATAACAAGCGAAGGATAGTTACGGAAAGGAGACAGGAATACCATGAGTAAGGTTGCTTTTTTGCTGGCAAATCAATTTGAAGATTCCGAAATGCAGGTTCCTTATGACGAGATTAAGAAAGCCGGACATGAGGTTGAAGTTATAGGCTTGAAAGCAGGAGAGACGCTAAAGGGCAAGCAGGGAAAAGCCGAATACACCACAGATAAGGCGGTTTCTGAGGTTAAGGCCGAAGATTACGATGCGGTTGTGATTCCCGGAGGCTCATCGCCAGAGAACCTTCGCTTGGACAGCGGCGTTCTGGACTTCGTGAAGAAAGTCAATGAGGCGAAGAAACCGATCGCTGCGATCTGTCACGGTCCTCAAATTTTGATCAGTGCTGGCCTTGCCAAGGGACGGACCTTAACCTCCTATCCTCCTCTTCAGGATGATGTAGTAAATGCCGGGGCAAGATTTGAGGATAAGGAAGTTGTAGTGGATGACAACTTTATCTCATCGCGGACACCTAAAGATGAACCGGCTTTTGTCCGTGAGATCCTGAAGAAACTGGCTTAATAAGGGATACCTGAATCCAAATGTGGTAAAGGAGAGATTTTATTATGAGTAAACATATTCAAGCATACTTCGAAACGGAAAGCCAGGCAGAAGGGGCCAAAACAAGTTTGCTCTCTTTCGAAACGGAGCATTTGGAGACAGGTTCCCTTGAACATACCCTTTCGAGTGACAGAGATCTATTTGGACCGATTGTGGCCAATCCGGCGGGAGGAGCTCCGGTCTTCGGAGGGGCCGCCTTTGGAACAAGCGGATTTACGGGCACCACAGGCCCTCAGACTGTTGTTCCCCTGGTTGCTATGGACCGTGATGCCAACGGCAGCCTGAACAACGACGAGGTTAACTTAGAGAGTGATGAGCATCAGCGTGACCGCCGTGAAGACGCGGAGGCTTCATCAAGTTATGATTATAATAAATTGAGGTATGTGCTCAGTGCTTCTGTCAAGGAGTCGGAAATTGATCAGATTGTGTCAAAACTCCGCTCCCAGGGAGCATATGTGGAAGTTCTGGACTAAACCAGCTGGAAGCCGTCCCCAAAGGGCGGGCGGCTTTTAAATTTTACTCCATAAAAGTTGAATTGTTGAGTTACAGGTAAGGTAGAGTAGGAATTCCTATTGGCAAATCTTAAGCTCAACATATGCAGCGGATTTCAACCGCTTTCACTTTTGTAATATAACCGTAATATTAGTTTCATGGTTCTTTAACATAACCTGTTTATAATAACAGCATGACCCCCTTTTAATATACCATTTTGGACCTGCAGCTTCGGCTGGCAGGTTTTTTTCTTGGGTTAATGTCTTGACTTTGTCAGTGTGGTTACTTACAATGAAAAAAACTTGTATGTGGGACTAACAGTTCTATATCATGAACTTCAATGACGGGACAAAGTAATTCAGCTCCACACCCTCAGAGAGGAATTCCGATGCCACTTGCGGTGAATACTATACCGGAGATGGCCAGGCTGGAAGAATTCCGGTGATGACTGCATGAAAGACCTCCCAGAGAATCATCAGCGAACAGGTAACCATTCCGCAGTAGCTGATGGCGTAGGACGGGCGTTAACCGTATTAAAGCGGATGCCGGTTAAGGCAGAATCCTGGTAATGAGCAGCATTGGCAGGTTTCTGACAGGCGTGTATCCGGAATGTGGGTGGCACCACGAGCGATTAGGATATCTTAGTCTCTCGTCCCTGTTGATACAACAGGGATGAGGGGCTTTTTTATTTATCAGGATCAGGAAGCTGATTCGTGATTTAAAGCTAATGAGGAGGGTGACTAGAGAATGGGCTTTCAGAAACCAACAGGAACCCAAGATCTGCTGCCGGGTGTTGTAGAACGGTGGCAGTTCATTGAAGAGAAGGCGAGAGATCTCTGCCGCCGGTTTAATTACCGGGAGATCCGCACACCAATTTTTGAACAGACATCCTTGTTTGAGCGCGGGGTGGGTGAGACAACGGATATCGTGGAAAAAGAAATGTACACCTTCCTTGATAAAGGCGAGCGCAGTATGACCCTCCGCCCGGAAGGGACGGCGGGGGTGGTTCGCTCTTACGTTGAGAACAAGCTGTATGGCGAGCCTGATGTCAGCAAGCTCTATTATATCGGACCTATGTTCCGGTATGAGCGTCCGCAGGCGGGACGCCAGCGCCAGTTCCATCAGTTCGGGATAGAGGCCATCGGTGCGATTGATCCGGCGATCGATGCCGAAGTGATCTCCCTCGGGTATGAGCTGTGCAAGGAGCTTGGTTTGCATGGAGTGACCGTGGAAGTGAACTCTGTCGGCAACCCGCAGAGCCGGGCTGATTACCGCGAGAAGCTGCTCGCGTTCCTGACCCCGATGAAAGACAGCTTGTGCAAAGATTGCCAATCCAGAATGGAACGGAACCCGATGCGGGTGCTTGACTGCAAGGTGGATCAGGACAAATTTACCGGAGCTCCCTCTATTCTGGACAGTCTGGACGAAGAGAGCCTGACACATTTCGAACAGGTTAAGTCTTATCTCACGGATATGAATGTGGACTACACGATCAATCACAGGCTGGTACGCGGGTTGGATTATTACACGTTGACCGCTTTCGAATATAAGGCGCAGGGCATTGGAGCCATCGATACCGTTGGCGGCGGCGGACGCTACAACAAGCTTGTTGCCGAAGTAGGCGGCCCTGACCAGCCGGGAGTTGGACTTGCAATCGGACTTGAGCGGATCCATCTGATTCTTGAAAATCAGAATATCGAGGTTCAAGGCTATCGGCCACTAGACGTATATCTGGTGGGATTAGGTGAAGCGGCCGACAAGGAAATTACGAAACAGCTGTTCAAGCTGCGTAAGGCTGGAATCTCGGCGGAGCGCGATTATCTCGGCCGCAAGATGAAGGCCCAGCTCAAATCCGCTGACCGCATGCAGGCACGCTATACGGCCATCCTCGGCGATGACGAACTGGCCCGTGGAGAAATCGCGGTTAAGCTGATGGAGACCGGCGAACAACGCACAGTCAAGCTGGAAGACCTTGCCGCCGAGTTGAAGTAGCCCAAACAAGCACCGCACGACTGTAAAGCGAATCCCGTAAGGGAGAGCGCTCCGAGCACGAAGTAGCGCAACCGAGCGCCGCACAACTGTAAAGCGAATCCCGTAAGGGAGAGCGCTCCGAGCACGAAGTAGCGCAATCAAGCACCGCACAACTGTAAAGCAAATCCCGTAGGGAGAGCGCTGCAAGCACGAAGTAGCGCAACCAAGCGTCGCACAACTGTAAAGCGAATCCCGTAAGGGAGAGCGCTGTAAGCATGAAGTAGCGCAACCGAGCACCGCACAACTGTAAAGCGAATCCCGCAGGGAGAGCGCTGTAAGCACGAAGTAGGCCACAATGCAGCCGCACAACCGTGGAGCGGGTCCCAAAGGGACGGCAAGCGGCTTTTACGTCAACATAAAGCATCAAACTCCCTTAAGCAGCACCAACCGCAGATGGTTTCCCATACCCAGGTACAACCAAAACCAAGCGGGTCCCAAAGGGACGACAAGCGAATCCAAGCACCCACCCGCCAAGAGCACGCCAACCCTTCTCATCCGCCAAAATTTCGGGTGTCCAGAGGGCGAAGCCCTTGGGGCCCTCCCTTCCAGGGAGGGTTTGGGAGGGTCACACCAACTAGGAGGAATAAACATTGAACAGAACACATCACTGCGGCGCGCTTAGCACCGCGAACATTGGAGAAACGGTAACACTGAACGGCTGGGTACAGACCCGCCGCGATCTAGGAGGGGTCCTCTTTATCGATCTAAGGGACCGCAGCGGAATCGTACAGGTAGTTTTTAACCCTGCATACTCTGGAGAAGCTCTTCAGACTGCTGACAAAGTACGCAGTGAGTATGTAATTGCAGTTCAGGGGAAAGTGGTACAGCGTGATGCCGAGACGGTGAACCCGAACCTGCCTACCGGGGAGATCGAAGTTCAGATCACTGAGATTGAAGTGTTGAATGCAGCCAAGACCCCTCCTTTCTTCATCGAGGATGGAATTGAAGTGGATGAAAATCTTCGTCTGAAATACCGTTACCTGGATCTGCGCCGTCCGGAAATGCAAAAGACGCTGTGGCTCCGTTCCAAAGCGGCTAAAGTGTTCCGCGATTTCTTGGATAACGAGCAGTTCATCGAAGTAGAGACTCCAATCCTGACTAAGAGCTCCCCTGAAGGAGCCAGAGACTACTTGGTGCCAAGCCGTGTGCATGCCGGTGAGTTCTTCGCCCTGCCGCAATCCCCACAGCTGTATAAGCAGCTTCTAATGGTGGGCGGTTTGGAACGCTACTATCAAATCGCACGCTGCTTCCGTGACGAAGACCTCCGTGCGGACCGTCAGCCTGAATTTACTCAAGTCGACATTGAGACTTCCTTTCTCAGCCAGGATGAGCTGCTTGGAATGATGGAAGAGTTGGTTGTGCGCCTGTTCAAAGAAACAGTTAATGTGGATATCCCAGCACCGTTCCAGCGTCTTAGTTATGCGGATGCCATGGACAAATACGGTTCGGACAAGCCCGATCTCCGTTTTGGCATGGAACTGATCCAAGTCAGCGATATTGTGGCATCCAGCGGGGTTAAGGTGTTTGCTTCGGTTATTGAAAAAGGCGGAGAGGTTAAAGTACTTAACGCAAAAGGCTGCGGAACCTGGAGCCGTAAAGAGATCGACGATCTGGGACCGTTCGCCGCGCGCTATGGTGCCAAAGGTCTTGCGTGGATTCAAGTCAAGGATGGCGAATTCAAGGGGCCAATCGTGAAGTTCTTTACCCCAGAAGAAATCGAAGCGGTTAAGGAACGCACCGGGGCAGAAGAGGGTGACCTGCTGCTGTTCTCCGCAGACACCAAGAAGGTTGTTGCGGATGTGCTTGGAAATCTTCGTCTGAAAATCGGCCGTCAGCTTGGGCTGATTGATGACAGTGTGTTCAAATTTGCATGGGTGGTTGACTTTCCGCTTCTCGGATGGGATGAGGATCAGAAGCGTTATGTGGCGGAGCACCATCCGTTCACTCGTCCACGTGAGGAAGATATTGCCCTGTTCGACACTGATCCGGGCCAAATCCGCGCTCAAGCGTATGACCTTGTACTTAACGGTTATGAAGTCGGCGGCGGCTCCATGCGGATTTACAAGCGTGAAGTACAGGAGAAAATGTTTAAGGCACTGGGATTGCCGCCTGAAGAAGTTCAGGACAAATTCGGCTATCTGCTAGACGCTTTCGAATATGGTACTCCTCCTCATGGCGGTATGGCGTTTGGCTTCGACCGTGTGGTTATGCTGTTGGCAGGCCGTACGAACCTGCGTGAGACGATCGCATTCCCGAAAACGGCCAGTGCTACCGATCCGCTGATGAACGCTCCTGCAGAGGTCGACATCAATCAGTTGGAACAGCTTCATATCAAGGTTGCGAAGAAACCGGTTGAAGACAAAAAATAAAGTCCGCAAGTCAGGAGGGCCTTTACATGCTTAATCAATTTTCCCGGACCGAGCTGGCGATTGGTGCTGAAGGACTGGAAGTTCTCAAGAACAGCACAGTAGCGGTACTCGGCATCGGCGGGGTAGGTTCCATTGCTGTGGAGTCCCTCGCACGCGCAGGTGTCGGCCGGATTGTGCTGATTGATAAAGATGTAGTTGATATAACAAATGTGAACCGGCAAATTCATGCGCTGACCTCAACCGTAGGCCAGAGTAAAGTGGATCTGATGTGTGAGCGCGTGAAACTCATCAATCCGGAGTGTGAGACAATTGCGTTGAACATGTTCTATACCGAAGAAACATATGAAGAGCTGTTTAAGTATGATCTCAGTTATGTTTTGGATGCTTCGGATACAATTATTTACAAAGTTCATCTAATCAGGGAATGCCGTGAACGCGGCATTCCGATTGTTTCAAGCATGGGTGCTGCCAACCGGATGGACCCGACCAAATTTCAGGTCGCAGACATATCCAAGACCCATATGGACCCTATGGCTAGGGTGGTCCGCAGCAAACTGCGTGAGATTGGGATCAAAAAAGGGGTTAAAGTTGTATTCTCCACCGAACCTCCGGTTAAGCCGCGCGAAGACGTGACCCAGAAGATCGTGCCCGAGAATGCGCCTGACCGCCGTAAGGCCAAGCAGCCGCCAGCGAGTATTTCCTTCGTGCCCCCGGTAGTTGGTTTGTTTATGGTGAGTGTTGCTGTCCGTGATCTGCTGGAGAGTGCAAAAGCATGAACGAGCAGCTTGCGCGGAAGCTCCGCCTCCCTGAATCGGGAGCGGTGCTGATTCTTAACCCGCCTGACCAGTATTTGCAGGAGCTGGGTCTTTCAAATGAAGTGACCCGGGTTCAGGAAGAACCTGCTGTGTATGACTTCGTTCAGGTGTTTGTCAGATCCATTCAAGAAGTGGAGGAACTGGCTCCCACTGCGATACGGGGGGTCAAGGAAGATGGCCTTCTGTGGTTCTGCTATATGAAGGGCGGAGCAAAGGCGGGAACCGATCTGAATCGCGATAAAGGCTGGGATGTGGTAACCGGCTCCGGCTATGAGGGTGTATCGCTTGTCTCTATCGATGAGCGGTGGTCTGCAATGCGATACCGTCCGGCCCGGGAGAAGGATTCGGCTCCCCGCAGATCAGGGGCGCGGCCGAAGACTGGACGTTCTGATAGCGGAACAGCTGCCCTGCCCGTCCCTGAGGATCTCCAGCAGCGGCTCAATGAATCACCGAAGGCAGCTGGATTTTTTGCAGCGCTCGCTCCTTCCCACCGGAAGGCCTATCTGCAGTGGATTGAGGAAGCCAAGCGGCCAGAAACGCGCGAAGCCAGAATAGTGAAGACCGTGGAGAAGCTGGCACTTAACCTTAAGAGGCCTTCAGACAAGGAAGCCTAAGCTTTGAATAGAATGACCGCAAATGGACCACACCGGATTTTTCCGGTGAGGTCTTTTTCTATTCGCTTTTTTACACGGAACAATGGTATACTTAAAATCCTTTTCATTAAATTTTATTCTTAGGAGGTAACTGAAATGGACGATTTTCAAAGTGCCTATCAAGAAGAGAAGGAGCGGCTGGACCGCACCTTGATCACGATAGACAAAGAGCTTGAGCGGCTGCACGGGATTCCCGTGTATACGGGGCATGATTATACAGAGCAGGTGCTTGAGGCCGGAAGGGACACCCAGCGGAGGCAGCTTGCCCAATCTCTTCAGGAGCCTTATTTTGGCAGGCTTGATTTTGAAGAACGCGGCGGGGTAAGACACCCACTCTATATTGGCAAAGTCGGAGTGGGAGGGGACACCGCACAGCCGCTGGTTATCGATTGGCGGGCGCCTGTGGCAAGCTTGTTTTACTCCTTTACAGGGGGAGACTCGGCGTCCTACGAAGCTCCAGAAGGCCTGATCGAGGGCTTGGTCTACCTCAAGCGGAACGTGGTTATCCGCAAGCAGATTCTTGAGCGAGTGGTGGATACATATAACTCCGAAGCGGACGGACCGGCTGTCTCGGATGAGTTCCTTCTCTACCGTCTCGGGGAGAACAAAGATAACAAGCTGCGCGATATTGTTTCTACAATTCAAGCGGAGCAGGACCAGATTATTCGGGCTGGCAAGAACACCGCCTTGATCATTCAAGGGGTTGCAGGAAGTGGGAAGACTACGGTAGCTCTGCACCGTCTTGCATATCTGTTGTATCAGTACAAGGAGCAGATATCTGCGGAGAAAATGGTCATTTTTGCGCCTAACCGCATGTTTATCAATTATATTTCGGAGGTGCTGCCTGAACTTGGTGTTGGGGATATCCAACAAAATACGTTCAGTGATTGGGCAGCTGCTGTGTTAAACCTTGATGAAGCGCCTACAGACGGACCGGATGCATTAACCAGGTGGTTCGATCGTGAAGCTGGCAGCAGAACTCACGAAGAAGATGAGCTGCCGGGAAGATTAAAAGGATCTCTGAAATTCCGCGATATGTTGGATGAATTTATACATGAGCTTGAACCGGCATGCCTCCCGGAAGAGGATTTCTGCCCATGGGACGGGAAGAAGCTGCCGCTCGCCACCATTAAGATGTGGTATGAAGAAGAATATAAACCCTATCCTCTTGCAAGACGTAAGGAAAGGGTACTGGCCCGAATTCACCGCTGGGTGGAGATGGAGCTGAAGAAGGCGCCTTCGGCTGCAGCTTTGAAAGAGCGTAAATCTATGGCATCCAAAAGAGAAAAGGCTTATGCCAAGAAGTGGCCGGAGCTTACCCCTATGACTCTGTATAAGGCGTTTCTAGGTGTTAAAAAATTGTCAGGCCAGTTGGGGGAGAGTGCGGCTGCGGGGGGAATTCCTGAACATATTCTCAAAGAAACCCGGGCCTATCTTAAGAAAAATGAAATCCGCGAAGAGGATCTTCCTGCTCTACTGTACTTGTATACTCTAGTTGACGAGATCGAGGGCAATCACCGGTTTGACCATATCGTCATCGATGAGGCCCAGGATTTCTCTCCGTTCCAGATCGCGGTTCTCGACCGCTTCTGCAAAGGGCATTCCTTTACGATTCTTGGGGACTTGTCCCAAGGCATCCATTATTACAAGGGAATTCGTTCTTGGGAAGAAATGCAGACGCTGTTCCAGCCTGACGAGACGGCTTACTTCGCCTTGACGCGAAGCTACAGGTCCACGATGGAAATTATTACGTTCGCTAATGAAATTTTAAGACAAGGTGTAGGAACAGATCTCATGGCTGTACCGGTATTCCGCAGTGCAGACCCGGTAAGGGTCATTTCTGCAAGGGGTCAAGAGCGTCTCGAAGTTATAGCGAAGGCGCTCGGCCACATTCAAGCCGGACCCTACCGGACAGCAGCACTGCTCACCCGGACTTTAAGTGAGGCTCAGGAGCTTTATGAGGATCTGGCAAGGAAGGGCTATGAAATCAATCTGATCGATGGCCGCAAGAGTGAATACGAGGGCGGAATTTCGGTGCTTCCCGTTTATCTCTCTAAAGGGTTAGAGTTTGACGCCGTTATTGTGGTGGATGCGGATGCGAAGCATTACGGGGATATGGATGCCAAGCTCCTGTACGTGGGCTGTACACGGGCGCTGCACGAGCTGTGGCTGCTTCATGACGGGGAGCTTCCGGCATATGTAACGAATGACCCGGAGCTGGCTGAAACGGTGTGGCCTTAAGCTGGCGAGGCCCAGAACGCGGTGTGCTTTGCTTGACGGCTGTCAACCGAACTGAAACTCTATAATTAACTAACGACCGAGAGTTGACAAATATCCCGAAGACTATCCGGGCATGCCAAGAGCCCGTTGTACCGTGCGCATAAGAGATGTTCGTATCAGATCAGATGATAAAAGCTAAGGCTCAAGCAGGGAATAAGGCGGTCGGTACATTGCCGGCTGCCTTATTCTTTAAGATTGCCCCCTGTGGGCTTAGACCAAATAAGGGGCCTTCTTGAGAGGAAGATCATCTTCCCGCCAAGAAGGCCCCTTACGTATAGAATGAATTGGAGAGCTGTTTGAACCCTTCTCAAATTCATAAAAGTTATAGCTGTTACATGCGCTCAAGAGCGGTAAGCGGTCTGAACCGAGCCGGCACTCACAGCTTGCTTCTGTTCAGACATCCGGGCCGCAGAACGCATTTTGGTAATAATTTTACGGATGCTGTCAATAGACAGATGATAGGTCACGGCGAGCTCTGTTGCAGACAAGCCCCCGCAGTAAGATCTGAATATCTCCTCGTTACGGCGTGCAATCAGTTTGCGTGATCCGCTCACTTCACCCCATGGGGCCCGCTTGCTCTCAAGCTTGGGCACATACACCAGTTCACCCTGGATATAATGCTGCAGTTCCTTCAGCAGTCTAGGGGGAAGCACATCCTTCCCGTTTCTGTAATTCACGTTCAAATTCCTCCTTAAATCGTTGTCCGTCCGTTACTGCCAATGCGATAAAAGTGTTCATTGTCGTGATCCTCCTTTCGATTTTTGGATTTTGGATTTTTAAATAATGGTACAAGGTCTTGCTTATGTCAAAAATAAAACGGCCGCTTGAGAAAAACAAATTATTGTTGACCCACCGGAAACCTTCTGACGTCGATCATATACTTGATCATTCTCAGCACCTCTTTTCTTAGCGTTATGTAGTGTAATCTATATTAAGAATAGCTTATTATCCATCCGAGATTCAACTTTTTCATTCCATTTCCTTCCTAACCCACACAATAGAAATACCCCGTAAATTAAAAGGGAGGCCTTGCGGCCCCCCGACATTAGGTTCAGCTCCGCTTACGCGGAAGCCACCTCGTTCACTGTGATCAATTCGATCAGCCCCCTTTCCCAGCTGTTTTTGTCGGCCCGACAACTATATTAACTCATATTCTGCACCGGGAAGAAAGTGAAAGAATAATTATAAACGTTCTTTACGCCGTGGATAAGGACAAACATCAGTTCGGAAAATAGGGATTCATGTGATAAAATGAGAGGTGAACGATAGATTTGGACGTCAGGTAAGGATGTGTAAATTATGGATTTATTCTCTTATGGGCAGGAATCGACTCCGGGAATGCGGCTGTTAGCCGACCGGATGCGTCCAACCACACTAGATGAATATATTGGCCAGGAGCATATTGTCGGCAAGGGGAAGCTGCTGCGGAGAGCGATTGAGGCGGACCAGGTATCCTCCATTTTGTTATATGGCCCACCTGGATGCGGCAAGACCACGCTTGCACATATAATTTCCAATCAGACGCAGGGGGAGTTCGTGCGCCTTAACGCTGTGGATGCTTCGGTTAAAGACGTGAGGGCGGTTATAGAGAAGGCCCAGAATGACAAGAACATGTACGGTATCAAAACGATCCTGTTTCTCGACGAGGTGCACCGTTTCAACAGCTCAAGGCAGGATGCCCTGCTTCCAGCGGTGGAGAAGGGAACGATCATCTTTATCGGGGCGACCACAGAGAACCCGTTCCACTATGTGAACGGGGCCTTACTGAGCCGCTCGACACTGTTCCAGCTGGAGCCGCTGACGAAGGAGCATTCGCTGATCGCGATGCGGCGCGCGCTTGCGGATGCGGACAAGGGCCTGGGCTATATGAAGCTCCAGGCCGATGAGGATGCGCTGGAGCACATTGCCTGGGTGTCCAACGGGGACATCCGCAGGGCGCTCAACGCGCTGGAGCTGGCTGCACTCACGACACCGCCTTTGGCGGACGGGACCGTGCACCTGACCCTGGAGGTGGCGGAGGAGTCCATCCGCCGCCCGATTGTCAAAGCCGACGAATCGACCCAGTACGATGTCTTGTCGGCCTTCCACAAGAGCATCCGCGGTTCCAGTGACGCGGCGCTCTTCTGGTTCCTCTATGCCGTCGAGAAGCTCGGCATGGACCCCATGGTGTTCCTGCGGCGGCTGATCGCAGCCAGCAGCGAAGACATTGGCCTGGCCAATCCTCAGGCCATGGTGCAGGCGGTGAGCGCACTTGACGCCTACCGCAACAACGGATGGCCGGAGGCCAAGCTCAATATTGCGCAGGCGATTCTGTTTGCGGTGGAGAGTCCGAAGTCGAACGCAGTGTACACCGCCATCTCCAAGGCGATGGGAGCGATGGACCGGATGCAGTCGGCAGAGGTTCCGCTGCATCTGCGGGATGGCCACTATGCCGGGGCTGTTAAGCTCGGGCATACCGGCTACAAGTACCCGCATGATTATCCGGGGCATTATGTGAAGCAGGACTATCTGCCGGAGGAGCTTAAGGGAGCCGTCTTCTACGAAGCGACGGAACAGGGCAATGAAAGCAAGATCAAACATAACCAGCAGCTGCGCAGCCAGCAGGACGGGCGGGGAAGACAGCGCTAGTGCTCAGAATTCCATCCGACTAACGTCAATGCAACAGCTAATCTGTCACACCAAAAAAGCCATCCGGCTTTCAGGATTATTGCCTGAGCGGGATGGCTTTCTTGTTATAAAAGTTGAACTAACGGAAGATCAGGGAATAGGCAGAAGGGTAAAATGATTCTGGAGAAGCGAAGCGTTCGCCTTTGTTAACGGATTTCTGCCGTATTGAAATGCTTAGATCAAGAAATCCGTGAACAACAGCGATCGGAAGAACATTACACCTGGATGCCTTCATCCGTACAATCATTGTTCAACTTAATAGTTATTTTATTTTACATGCTCAGGCTGGGAATAAGGGACCTTCTCCACAACATCAATTGTGCCTCCGCCAAGACATACTTCCCCATCATAGAATACAACGGCTTGTCCAGGAGTGACGGCTTTTTGCTGTTGGTCGAAGGCTACATGTAACGTGCCGTCCTCGCGTGCACTGACGGTAACGCCTTGATCTGGCTGGCGGTATCTGAACTTTGCCATGCAGGTTTTGGTGTCCCCGGGCTGTAGGGTGCTCCCATCGATCCAGCTGACCCCGGAGGCAATCAGCCCGGTTGAGTATAGGCTCGGATGCTTATCCCCTTGTACAACATACAGAATGTTGCGCTCCAAATCCTTGTCGGCTACGAACCACGGTTCTCCGTTGCCGGACCCCGTTCCGCCGATGCCGAGCCCCTGGCGCTGTCCGAGTGTGTAGTACATTAACCCATCGTGCCGCCCCTTCACTTCGCCTGAGGCAATATCCACCATGTCGCCGGATTTGGCCGGCAGATATTGGCTTAAGAACTCGCGGAAGTTGCGTTCCCCGATGAAGCATACGCCAGTGCTGTCTTTTTTCTTGGCCGTGTAGAGATCTGCCTCTTCCGCAATCCGGCGGACTTCAGGTTTAGGCAGGTGACCTATAGGGAACATAGCTTTGGAGAGCTGGTCCTGATTCAGGGCATTCAGGAAATAAGTCTGGTCTTTGTTGGAGTCTACCCCTCTTAGAAGCTGGAAGCTGCCATCTTTCTCCACAACCCGCGCATAATGCCCAGTTGCCACATAATCGGCTCCCAAATCCAGGGCCTTATTGAGGAATTCACCGAATTTAATCTCACGGTTGCACATGACGTCGGGATTCGGCGTCCGGCCGCGCTTGTATTCTTCCAAGAAATAAGTGAATACTTTATCATAGTATTCCTTCTCAAAGTTAACGGAATAATACGGAATATCGATCTGTTCGCATACTCGGCGCACATCTTCGGAATCGGCCTCAGCCGTACAGTGGCCGAATTCATCTGTATCATCCCAGTTCTTCATAAATATGCCTACCACGTCATAGCCCTGTTGTTTGAGCAGGAGCGCCGTTACCGAGGAATCCACCCCTCCTGACATACCGACGACTACGCGGGTCTCGCTGTTTGGTTTGGACATGCTGATCACTCCTTAAGTTCGTAAAAAATGTAAAAATAACAAAAATGTAAATAGCGATTGTTTTCCAAAATCGCTGGAGATATGTTACGATAAGCTGAGGTTAAAGATCGGAATAGGGCGTAAATAAGCTTCTTGAGCAAACACTTTGCTTATAGTGTACCCTGTTTCTAACTTTTACAGGTTCAAAGATCTATTATATAAAGATTATGCGAAAATTGAAAGAGGTGGCTTCTTTGAAGATTTCAACTAAAGGACGCTATGGATTAACAATTATGATGGAACTTGCAGCCAAATTTGGTGAAGGACCAACCTCCCTGAAGAGTATTGCCGAGAAGAACCAGCTATCCGAACATTACCTTGAGCAATTGATTGCTCCGCTCCGCAATGCTGGACTGGTTAAGAGTATTCGGGGTGCTTATGGGGGATACATATTGTCTCGCGAAGCTTCTGAAATTACAGCAGGGGATATTATTCGCGTGCTTGAGGGGCCGATCTCTCCGGTGGATTTCACGGAGGAAGATGATCCGGCCAAACGTGATCTGTGGCTGCGCATTCGCGACAGCATTGCCGAGGTTCTGGATTCTACAACACTGGATAACCTGGTCAATTTTGAAGAGCAGGGCGCGAAAGAGAACTACATGTTCTATATCTAGCAGGAATCCTGCGCTGGATTGAACTACCGATGGTTGCAAGTGTCACCTATGTATCAGGAACCAGCCCGGGTAAACAATTTTATCTCAGGTCATTATTTAGGTGAACGAGCCCTCTGTTATCCATTAGAGGGCTTTTTTAAGGTTACACAAAGGTTCTAGAAACGATGACCAGAAGAATAAAGAGAACCAAAATAGTGCCTACAGAAGTAAACATTCCTCCACCATAACCTCCTGCTACTTCTCCCATGACCGACACCTCCTTTATTCATCTTCAGAAGTATCATACGTTTCTATGTCCTGGTTTCGACACAGTTAAATCCCCAATTTTAAGGCTCAATCTCAACTCTGTCGTAATGATCAGACTTTTGGTCGATATTTGGCCGATACTAGGAGTGATTTCAACGGGAAAAGTTCAGGCATAGACACCAAGACTCCCAGGGAGAATTGGCTCTGGTGCCTTTTTACATCATCTTCCCCACGATACCATTCCATAAAAGCCCGCTGCCAGGTAAAGCAGCGCCAAACATCCAAGAATAATGAGCCACGTGTAGAAAGGGTCTCTGTGTTTTCGAACGGTCTTTTTCATAATTTATCGGACCACCTTTAACCGTGTATTTATTAAGGATAACACCTGAATAATCTTCCAAGTTGGTTCTTTCTTATAAAGTATTGATTTATCCTTTATAATGTGGATACAATAGGATTTTGTGAAATCATAAACAATATGTAAGAATTCCGGGCTGGATATTCTTCATTAAAATAAGGTGGCGTTCAAAAATGAGAAACATTTATTTGGACCATGCAGCCTCTACACCAGTTCATCCTGAAGTGGCGGCTGAAATGCTTCGGGTGATGCAGGGCCAGTACGGCAACGCATCCAGCATACATGCTTTTGGACGGGCAGCCAAAAGAACAGTGAATGGGGCACGGGATTCTCTCGCTGCCTCTTTGGGCTGCCGGCCGGATGAAGTCGTCTTTACAGCTGGCGGTACGGAAAGTGATAATCTAGCTCTCTTTGGCTCGGTTGCCACGAGCCATACAGAAGGAAAACATATTATCACAACAGCCGTGGAGCATCATGCTGTTCTTCATTCTTGTCATGAGCTTGAGAAGAGAGGGTACCATGTGACTTACCTTCCGGTTGATTCTCAAGGAATGGTGTATGCTGATCAAGTTAAGGAAGCCATCACGGATGACACGATTCTGATTAGTGTCATGTATGCCAATAATGAGGTCGGCACCGTGCAGCCGATTCAGGAGATTGGTACCCTGGCTAGGGAGCGGGGGATTGTGTTTCATGTTGACGCAGTACAGGCTCTGGGTTCTCTTGATATTTCATGTTCCGACCTTCCGGTTGATCTCATGAGCTTCTCTGCTCACAAGATAAACGGTCCCCAAGGCATAGGAGCCCTGTATGTGCAACACAATACGAGACTGGAGCCGCTGCTGCATGGCGGACTGCAGGAGAGGAAGCGCCGCGCGGGAACGGAGAATCTGGCGGGTGCCGCAGGATTCGCCCGTGCTGCGCAGCTGGCCACAGCTGATATTCCAGCGAAGCAGGCTTACGATGAAGGGCTGCGCCGGACTTTTCTTACGGCGCTTGACCAGCACATTGGCAAGGACCGTTATGTTATAAACGGACATCCTACTTCAAGGCTCGCTCACATCCTTAATATCAGCTTTCCTGAGGTAGGAACCGAGACCATGCTTATGAATCTGGATATGGAGGGAATCGCCGCTGCTAGCGGGTCAGCATGCACCTCGGGGTCGCTGGAACCGTCCCATGTTCTGGAGGCTATGAACATCCCTGAACAGGTTTTGCGGAGTGCGATTCGATTCAGCTTTGGTTTGGGTAATACTAATGAAGAAATGGAATACACCGCCGAAAAAATTGGAACCATTTTAAGCCGTATACGTAATAGGAGATAGGATCTTCGGCTCGGCTTTTTGGCTGCATACTGCAAGCTGTGTATCTGTTTCTTTGTTTAGATACCATAAAGTTTGGCAGGAGGGCTCCGGGACATGAAACTTCAAGAGTTGATTGGACTATCAGTATTTGATGTTGAGAACGGCAAGCAAATCGGGAAAGTCCTGGATATTATCCTTAGCAACGACTGGAAGATTGAGGCCATTGAACTGGAGAGCAAAGGCCTGTTCTCAACCAGTGTTAAGGGTGTCCTGTGGGAAGATATCGCCGCTTATGGCGAAGACGCCGTTATGATCCGCAACCAGCAGGCTGTCCGCAAGTTGGAAGCCGAGAATATACAGCTAACGTTTGTCCAAGGCAGCAGTAAACTCAGGGAACTTCCTGTGCTTACGAGTGACGGTGTTATGATTGGGCATATCAGTGATGTTTATTTTGACCAGGAAGTGGGAAATACAATAGTAGGATTGGAAATAAGTGACGGATTTATTTCCGATTTGATGGAAGGCCGCAAATGGCTGCCCTATACTTCAGATATGACGAAGGGCGAGAATGCCGTCATCGTGCCTCCGCTAAGCGAAGAGAGGCTCGAAAAAGGGATTTATACTGCTAACGAATAGGTGTGATATGATGATGAAATGTCCAAATTGCAGCTCGAAAGATATCGGCAAGATTGGCTCCCATCAGTTCTATTGCTGGGGCTGCTTTATTGAATTGACCGTTAATGGAGAGAAAATGTCGGTATACCAGGTCGAAGAGGATGGAACTCTCAGCTCACTCGATGATCTGTTTTTCGGGGAGGAAATGGTTCAGGACTTCCCTCAGATTCATGCGTCCTCTTAATAAATTACGGATTGCATACATATGGAATCCCTGACGCCGTCAGGCGGGAAAACTCCTTGACTTAGGAGCTTTTCCGTCAGACGGCTTTTTGCATCGTTTTATTTTCTGCCAACTTGTCTTAGTCATCCGATTATTTTCCATCGGGTCAGCATATACTCTTTACGTACAGCCAGTCCGCGTAAGGAGGGGATACATATGGAACCATTCTGGAACAGCAAGGTGTTCCGTTACGGGCTCTGGGTGCTGCTGGGACTGATCATTGTGTATTTCCTGTGGCTGCTGAGACCCGTCATTGGTTCAATTTTTAGTTTCTTGAGAGTTATTTTTGCACCGTTTGTTATCGCACTGATTATTTCTTACATTCTCAATCCGGTAGTCAAGCTGCTTGGGGAACGGAAAGTTCCGCGCACAGCGGCTGTTCTGCTCATCTATGCGGTATTCCTCACCAGCCTTGCGGTTATTCTTGCAAATATGATTCCGATGTTCATGAATCAGCTAGGCGAGCTGAGTGAGCATCTGCCTGAACTGACCCTGCATACACAGCAAATTATGAACAGTTGGGATACTTCGTTTCTGCCAAGCGGTGTCCGGCTCGGAATGAACAACTGGTTCTTTCAATTGGAGCAGAAGCTTGCGGCCGGTATTTCCGATTTCATGAACAACATAGGCGCAACCATCGGAGTGATCTTCAATGCGTTCATCATTCCGTTTCTGATTTTCTATATGCTCAAGGATTTTGAAGTCATGGAACGTATGGTTATTACCTTCCTGCCTCATACACGGCGCAAATCGATTGTATTGCTGATGAAGGAAATTGACGATGCACTGGGCAGCTATATCCGGGGTCAGCTTCTGGTATGTGTAATTATTGGGACCTTTGCTTACATCGGTTACATGATTATTGGCATGCCTTATGCACTGCTGCTGGCGAGTGTGGTGGCCGTATGCAACATCATTCCTTATCTTGGGCCGTTTCTTGGGGCCGCTCCAGCAGTGCTTATGGCCTCGGTCGTGTCATGGAAAATGGTGCTTATGGTCATTGTGGTGAATTTTATCTGCCAGATGCTGGAGAGCAATGTGATTTCTCCTCAGGTGGTGGGAAGAACGCTGAATATGCATCCGATGCTGATTATATTTGCGCTGCTGGCAGGCGGTGAAATCGCAGGTATTCCGGGACTGATCTTGGCGGTTCCCTGCTTTGCCGTTCTGAAAGTCATTATCCAGCATTTCTACGCTTATTACGTGCGGCGAAAGCCGGTATAAGGCACATTGACAGCTTTGGGCATTGACTTATATACTTGAATGTATATGTCAAATCGTTGATGAGATAAAGTACGTTCAGTCCCGGATTGTTCAGAGAAAAGGTTCCTTTGCTGTTCAAGCTTCATTATTATGGACAGGCAATGGGTGTGAGAGCCTTAATTCCGGTTGTGCGGAAAGCTGATCTCAGAGAGCGGGCCAAACCCGCCGGTGGCTCCGTTACAGCCGTCCAAGGAGATCTTTTTCCGGGGCCTTAAGGCCAAGGGAAGAGATAACCAGGGTGGTACCGCGAGCTCATCGTCCCTGATATTCAGGGGCGTTTTTTGTTTTTATTTAATGTTTAGGAGGCTATTCCTTATGAAAGCTAGTGAAATCCGCTCCAAATGGCTGCAATTCTTCTCTTCTAAGGGGCATAAAATTGAACCGAGTGCGTCCCTCGTTCCGCATAACGATCCATCCCTTTTGTGGATTAATGCGGGAATGGCACCGCTTAAGCCTTATTTTGACGGGCGTGTGAAGCCGGAGAATCCACGGCTTGCCAACTCTCAGAAATGTATTCGTACCAATGATATCGAGAATGTCGGCAAAACCCGCCGCCACCACACGTTCTTCGAAATGCTGGGCAACTTCTCCATCGGCGATTATTTCAAGGAAGAAGCGGTAACCTGGGCATGGGAGTTTTTGACTGGAAAGGACTGGATCGGCTTCGATCCGGAGCGCCTGTCTGTTACCGTATATCCGGAGGATACAGAGGCTTACAGGCTGTGGAACGAGAAGATCGGTCTTCCGGCTGAACGGATCGTGAAGCTTGAGGATAACTTCTGGGATATCGGTGAAGGCCCATGCGGACCTTGTACGGAAATTTTCTATGACCGGGGAGAGGCTTATGGGGATCTGTCCGATCCTGAGTGTTATCCAGGCGGAGAGAATGAGCGCTTCCTGGAAGTATGGAACGTAGTATTCTCGGAGTTCAACCATAACAAGGATGGCTCCTATACCCCGCTTCCTAATAAGAATATCGATACAGGCGCAGGGCTTGAGCGCTTTGCATCAATTCTGCAGAACGTGAATTCCAACTTCGATACCGATCTGTTCCAGCCGATTATCGCTAAAACTAGCCAGATCGCTGGTGTTCCATACGGGGTTAACAATGACCATGACGTGGCGATGAAGGTTATCGCTGACCATATCCGGACCGTTTCTTTTGCGGTGGCTGACGGGGTGCTTCCATCTAACGAAGGCCGCGGATATGTTATCCGCCGTCTGCTTCGCCGGGCAGTCCGCTATGGCAAAATGCTCGGCCTTGACCGGCCGTTCATGTTCACTCTCGTCGAAGTGGTGGGTGAAATCATGGGTGCCTACTACACGGATATCATTGCCAAACGTGAATTTATCGAGAAGGTTGTCCGTAACGAGGAGGAACGGTTCCATGAGACCTTGACCGACGGGCTGGCCATTCTTGCGAACATCAGCGAGGAAGCTAAAGCAGCTGGCAAGCAGGTCATCAGCGGTCCGGATGCATTTAAGCTGTATGACACTTACGGATTCCCGCTTGATCTGACTGAAGATTATGCCTCAGAGCATGGTCTTGGCGTGGACCGTGAAGGATTCGAGGCTGCCATGCAGGAGCAGCGCGCCCGTGCACGTGCCGCCCGTCACGAGAATGAGAGCATGAAGGTTCAAGGCGGCGTGCTCGCAGATTACACGACTAAAACCGAATTCGTTGGTTATAATGAGCTTGTTGCTGAATCCAAGATCGCCGCAATTATTGTCGGTGATGCTTTTGCCGATGTGGTATCTGAGGGCGAGTCCTGTCAGATTATTCTTGAGAAGACTCCGTTCTATGCGGAAAGCGGCGGTCAGGTTAGCGATAAAGGCGTCATCCGCGGCGATGCCGGAAACGCCAAAGTGGAGGGGCTCTACAAAGCTCCGCACGGGCAGTTTGTGCATATCGTGAAGGTGGAGTCTGGAGAACTTCGGACCGGAGATACCATTGTCGCTGAAGTGGACCGTGGATTAAGAAGTGATATTATCAAGAATCATACGGCGACACACCTGCTCCACAAAGCGCTTAAAGAGACGCTTGGCGAGCATGTGAACCAAGCAGGCTCCCTGGTAGAACCGGGCCGTCTGCGGTTTGACTTCTCCCATCTGGGCAGTATCAGCCCTGAAGAGCTCACGGAAATTGAACGCCGGGTGAATGAGCAGATCTGGAACAGCCTTGACGTTATTATTGAGCTGAAGCCGATTGATGAGGCTAAAGCCATGGGAGCTATGGCTCTGTTCGGCGAGAAATACGGAGATATTGTCCGTATGGTTCAAGTCGGCGGTTACAGTCTCGAGCTGTGCGGTGGATGTCATGTGGAGAACACATCCCAGATCGGTCTGTTCAAGCTGGTTAGCGAAAGTGGCATCGGGTCTGGTGTACGCCGGATTGAAGCGGTAACCGGCCGTCAGGCTTATGAATATATGGATACTCAACTGGAGCTTCTTAAGCAGGCGGCTGCCTTATTGAAGTCAAATGTGAATGAAGTGCCTAAGCGTCTTGAAGGCCTTCAACAACAGATGAAGGAACTGAGCCGTGAGAACGAATCACTTCAGGCCAAGCTCAGCGGTATTGAGGCCGGGGCACTTACCAGCCAGGTGCAAACCATTGGCAGCACCCAGCTGCTGGCTGCCCGGGTTCAGGCAGGAAGTATGGACGTTCTAAGAACAATGGCGGATGAATTAAAGCTCAAGCTGCCTGAGGCTGTACTTGTGCTCGGCGCAGTCGTAGAGGATAAAGTGAATTTCGTAGTTGCTGTACCACAGCAGGAAGTGAAGCGCGGGCTTCATGCCGGCAAGCTTGTGAAAGAGCTGGCAGCGCTGTGCGGCGGCGGCGGTGGCGGCCGTCCGGATATGGCTCAGGCTGGGGGTAAAGACGCTTCCAAGCTGGACGAGGCGCTCAAGCTGTCCGAACAATTGATTCGGGCATCCGCAGAGTAATATTCCATAATCAGGATGATTCTTCCCTCAAATATTTCCTTATGGGAGCCTGAATATGTTATAGTTAAGGAGGCAGGCTGCACGGCTTGCAATTTCCCGCGGGCAAATGTTCGTAGAAGTGAGGTGTCATCTTGGACTCCATGGATAAAACAGTCAAGTTCAACGTCAAAGGCGATGAGCATGAGGCTTCGGCACAGGAAATTCTATTGTCGGTATATGAAGCACTGCAGGAGAAGGAATATAATCCGATTAACCAGATTGTCGGTTATTTATTGTCGGGTGACCCCGCATATATACCGCGTCACAACAATGCGAGAAGTTTGGTTCGGAAGAAAGAGCGGGATGAACTGATTGAGGAACTGGTCAGATATTATTTGGCCGGCCACAAGTAGGCAGAACGCTCCGTTTCCCGCAGAAATAGGAGATCAGCAATGAGGATATTAGGTTTGGACTACGGGGACCGCAGAATCGGTGCAGCCGTAAGCGACGCTTTCGGCTGGACGGCCCAGGGGCTTGAGACCATTGAGCGCCGGGGCGATGAATCTGAACTGAAGCGGATTGCCGGGCTTGTGAAGGAATATGAGGCCGAGGAAATCGTCGTCGGACTTCCGAAGAACATGAACGGCACAGTGGGTCCCCGTGGAGAGATTTGCATAGAGTTTGCTGAGAAATTACGGCAGGTTCTAGGTTTACCGGTTCACCTTTGGGATGAGCGGCTAACAACCGTCTCTGCACAGCGGACGCTGCTTGAGGCTGATGTCAGCCGAAAAAAACGCAAACAGGTCGTGGATCAACTGGCCGCGACGCTGATTTTGCAAAATTTCTTGGATTCTAAGAGCAAAAGGTGAGGGTGATGGCAAATGGCTAACGATCGCATGAATAACGAAGAAGAACCGGAAATTATCTACATCCCTGATGAAGAGGGAAATGAAGAGGAATTCGAAGTGATTATGAAATTCGAAGTGGATGGTTCTGACGCAAAGTATATGATGGTCGTACCGCTTGACTCTGAAGAGGCAGACGAAGACAGCGAAGAAGTGTACGCTTTCCGTTATGAGGAAGATGGCGATGATCTGAAGCTGTTCACAATCGAGAGCGACGAAGAGTGGGAGATTGTTGAAGAAACATTCAACACACTGCTTGACGAGCTGGGTGGTGAGGAAGAGCATGACTGAGTACTCGGCTGAACATGTGGTTTGGAGTTCCCGTGTAAGGGAAGCCTTTGGACCTGTGGTTGAGCTTCATGATGAGAAAGGTCGCACCTCCTATTACCGGGTTGAGAAGGAATTTGATATCGCGGGTCAAGCCTATGCGGTGCTTCTGCCTGATGAGGATGGTAAGCCAGCTGAGCCTGAAATCCTGAAGATCATGACGTCACAAGATGGCAATCTTGAACTTGTAACGATTGATGACGATGATGAGTGGGAGAACGTATCGGAGCTTTATGATGAGCTGACTTTTCCTGAGTAATCTCCAGTTCTCTTTTTCTGATTGATCAGGGTCCTGCTTTGTTATAGCATTTCTACAAGAAGAGCGGCATTCACCGCTCTTTTTGTATGGTATTATAGAGGGAGTTGAACAGCTTGAGCAAATTCTGGAGACGGTTGACCGTCATAGTTCTTGTACTCGTGTTCATCATAGGTGGAGCAGCCGTCTATGCATATATTCAAACGCGCCCTGTCAGCTCTTCAGGTGCAGACATCAAGGTAAACATCCCGGAAGGCAGTGGCACTTCCCTGATTGCGGATCAGCTGCAGCGGGAGGGTATTATTAAAAATGCGTTATTGTTCAAGGTCTACTTGAAATATAAGTCAGAAGGCTCACGGTTCCAGGCCGGTACTTATGCATTAAGCCCGAGCATGACTTATGATCAAATCATCGGGAAGTTGAATCATGGCGATGTCGTGAAAGCGGACATGGTCCATTTCACGATTCCTGAAGGATATACGGTTATGCAGATGGCCGACCGGCTTAGCGGAGAAGGGATTGTTGATAAGGCTCAATTCCTTAAACTCGCTAAAGACCCTTCGGGTATTGAGCTTCCTCTGCTGAAGGAAATCCCATCGCAGCCAAAGCAGCTGTACAGGCTTGAAGGCCTTCTGTTTCCGGAGACCTATGAACTGAAAAAGGGCAGCAGCGAGCAGGAGATCATGACCCGGATGCTGGAGGAGCTTCAGTCCAGGCTTGATGAAATCCCGGACTGGCATCTGAAGCTGCAGAAGAGCAAGATGTCTTTGACGGAGGTGCTTACCGTAGCTTCCCTGATTGAGCGGGAAGTTGTGGTGGACAAGGAGAGAAAGCTGGTTGCTAGTGTCATCTATAACCGCCTGAAGAAGGGCATGAAGCTGGAAATTGACGCGACCATTCAGTATCTGCTTGGGAAGCCGAAGGAACGCCTGCTTAACAGTGATTTAAGGAAAGTGGACAGCCCTTATAATACATACCTGTATAAAGGTCTTCCGCCAGGTCCGATCGCGAGCCCAAGCCTTAAGTCCATCGAGGCAGCACTGGAGCCGGATACGTCGGATTATCTATTTTACGTAACCAAGAAAGATGGTTCCCATGAGCATTTGTTTGCCAAGACCTATGCTGAACATTTGAAGAATATCAAGATAAGCAAGACAACAGCTAAATAATAACTGAGGTGTATGAAGTGAACGGAAACAAACCTGAGCTTCTCGCCGCCGCCGGTTCTCTTCGCGAGGTTGAAGCGTATATTGCCTCCGGAGCCACTGCGGTACTGATTGGCGAGGACAAATTCGGGATGAGATTGCCCGGAAGTATGACGTTAACCGAGATAGAAGAGGCTGTGCGTATCGCACATGACAGACAGGCAAAGGTGTATGTTAGTCTAAACAACCTGATGAGTAATGAGATTTTGGGAGAGCTTCCAAGCTATGTAGAAGCGCTGGCCGAAGCAGGTGTGGATGCAGTTGAATTTGGCGACCCGGCTGTGCTTCGTGCAGTGAACCAGCATGCTCCAGGGATTAAACTCCACTGGAATGCGGAAATGACCTCTACCAACTATGCCACAGCCAACTATTGGGGCTCCAAGGGTGCTTCACGGGTTGTTCTGGCGAGAGAACTGAACATGGATGAATTGACTGGAATGAAACCTCATTTGCAGGTGGAGGCTCAGGTTCAGGTGCACGGAATGACGAACATCTACCATTCCAAACGCAGGCTGGTCCGGAGTTATATGACCCATCAAGGCCGGCCGGTTGACGGTGAGAATCTTGGCCTGGAGCGGGGGCTCTTCCTGATTGAGGCCGAACGCAAGGAAGAGAAGTTCCCGATCTATGAAGACATTAATGGCACGCATATTATGAGCTCGGATGATATCTGCATCCTTGAGGATCTGCATATCCTGCTTGAAGCCGGATTAGACAGCTTGAAGATTGAGACTCTTCTTAAGCCAATGAACTATAATTGTAAGGTTATTCAAATATACCGCACAGCCATGGATGCATACTTCGAGGATCCAGAGGGGTATGAGTTCCAAGAAGAATGGCTCGATGCCATTAGGGAAGTTCAGGACCCTGAACGTGAATTGTCGTTTGGATTCTTTTACAAAGAACAGGTCTACTAAGGGGGAACGAATATATGCCTACAACACAGCAGCATAAACCGAAATATACAGGCAAACGGTACCGCTTGGACAAGCCTGAACTGCTTGCTCCGGCGGGAAATCTGGAGAAGCTGAAATTTGCGATCCATTACGGGGCGGATGCCGTCTATATTGGGGGGCAAAAGTACGGACTACGTTCTAATGCGGATAATTTTAGCTTTGAAGAAATGCGTGAAGGTGTTGAATTCGCGAAGAAATACGGGGCTAAAGTTTTTGTTGCAACAAATATTTATGCCCATAATGAAGATATTGCTGGGATTGAGGAGTATTTGCGCAATCTGGAGGAAGTAGGAATCTCCGCGATTATTGCGGCTGATCCGATTATTGTGGAGACTGCAAAACGGGTGGCTCCGGGTCTTGAGGTTCACTTAAGCACCCAGCAGTCTACAGTCAATTGGCAGGCTGTGCAGTTCTGGAAGGAAGAAGGGCTGCCGCGTGTTGTGCTTGGCCGTGAGGCGAGCCTTGAAGAAATCGCGGAGATCAAGAACAAGGTGGATATTGAAATCGAGGCCTTCATCCATGGGGCTATGTGTTCATCTTATTCGGGACGCTGTGTGCTGTCGAACCATTTCACGGACCGTGACTCCAACCGGGGCGGCTGCTGCCAGTCCTGCCGTTGGAAGTATGACCTGTTTGAAGACGGCCGGAGTGAACAGGTATGGGTATCCGAGGAAGAAGCGCGGGACAGCAAAATGCTGCAGCAATTTAACCTGGGTGTGAACCAGTTTCCTCTCTTTGAGGAGCGGGATAATGCCTTTACCATGTCCTCCAAGGATTTGTGCATGATTGCCCATATTCCGGACCTCATTGATGTAGGGGTGGACAGCTTCAAGATCGAAGGTCGAATGAAGTCCATTCACTATGTGGCTACGGTTGTTAATGTCTACCGGCAAGCCATTGATTCCTATATGGCTGATCCCGAGAATTACGTGCTGAAGCCAGAATGGATCGAAGAAATGAACAAAGCTGCTAACAGACCTTTGAATACGGGCTTCTTCTATGATACTCCTGATCATGAGGATCATATCTATGAACCGGAAGAGAAAGCCGCTCCTTACGATTTCGCTGGTCTGGTTCTGGAGTACGATGAGGAGAGCGGTATGGCGCTTATTCAGCAGCGCAACCACTTTAAGCCAGGGCAGGAAGTTGAGTTCTTCGGACCAGGCGGCTCCGCGTTTAAGATGACAGTAGGGCAGATTTGGGATGAACAGGGCGTAGAACTTGCAGCTGCGCGGCATCCTTTACAGCGGATTCGCATGAAAGTGGACCAGCCCGTTCGTTATTTTGACATGATGCGTAAGAAGAAGTAAACCTCTTTGTAAAATACCCTTCATCTTTTTAAGATGGGGGGTTATTTTTTCCAAAAACCTGCCGATATAAAAGATAAGATTCTGTGGATTGCAGCCTTCTCTTAATTTAGGAAAATAGTTACAATTAAATTGAGAAAAAGAAAGCGTTATGATACTATCAGTAAGAAAATAGTGGTAGGCCTGGAATCCTAATCTTATGACTTAAATTACGAAACTGGCGGGGGAGCGATCATGAATTTAGTTCCAAAGAAGGATAACAACGAAAAGACTGCAAAAAAATTCGGGAAAGAGCAGTTAACTGGGCTTGGTAAGAAAGCGGTTACGAGTATAGGTAACGTGAAGCTGGGTGCGGTAGACCCGTCTAAGTCCGTAGGTGTTAGGCTCTTTCTGATTTTCTTTGTAGCTATTATGTTTTTTGTATTAACTCTGGGAATTCTATCTTATCAGATGGCCAAGAATACGATTGAGAATACGGCAAAAAATGCAAACCAGCAGACGATCATTCAAACATCTGAGAAGCTCGATATTGTGCTGAAGCAGTATGAAGATGGGCTTCAACAGGCTTATCTTGACCCGGATATTCAAAAAGCGATGATGGCCATCGGGTCAGACTCCGTTGGGGATTACGACCGTTATGCTCTTAACAATACCATCTCCAAGAAATTCGGAACCTGGGCATTCTCTACAAATGGAGTGCAGGGGGTATATGTAATTCCTTCGGACGGATCTTTCAAAGGCATTGGTGCGGGTACAGTTGACCAGGAGCTGCTTACTGACTTCAGTAAGAGATACTCCAGCAAGGATTTCCAAGAGAGAGGGTCAGCCAAATGGCGGAGAGTGGATCCAGGCACATTAACAACCGGTGAACCTGTATTCCGTGTGATTAAGACAATGACCACAATTGGAGGGGGAAGCAAAAGCTATTATCTCATTGCAGATATCAAGACTCAAATCCTCTCGGATCAGCTGAAGAAGATTGATCTTGGTGATGATGCCGAACTTCAAATTTTAGCACCGGATGCTACGGTAGTCGCTTCATCCAATATAAAGAACAACAGTAAGAAGACTGAATTCACCTCGCTCGCGGTACAAAAAGAGAACTCGGGAAGCTTGTTCACCAAGGACGTGGCAAACCAGTCGGTACTTGCCGTTTATAGCACCCAGGCCTCTTCAGGGTGGAAGCTGCTTGGCGTTGTGCCTACCGGCAATTTGACTAAGGACGCCAAAGGCATTCTTGTATCGACCTTTATTTCGGCCTTTGTCGTAGCCATAATTGCCATTCTGATTGGGGTTTGGATGGTCAGAATGATCGCAAGACCTCTGGGGAATATGAAAGATCTGATGCAGGAGGGAGCTAAGGGCAATCTGAGCGTTCGTGTGGCTCATAAATCCAAGGATGAAATTGGCCAGCTTGCCGCGAGCTTCAACCTGATGATGGAGCAGATTACCGAGCTTGTGAAGCAGACGAATATATCAGCCCAGGAAGTGCTGGATACAGCCAAGGATCTAACTCTTGCCTCGGACAAGACGGCTCTCTCAGCCAAAGAAATTGCGATTGCTACTGAGGAAATCGCCAATGGTGCAGGCAGTCTGGCGAATGAGGCAGAACGCGGCAACAGTCTTTCTGAGAATATTCTCAACCAGATGAATATTGTTATTGAGGCCAACAAGTCAATGCAGGTATCCGCTCATGAGGTAGAGAAGTCCAGCCATTTAGGTACAGAATACTTGAACACTTTGCTGAACAAGACCAATTCGACCTCTGAGATTACCCATGCATTAAGTCAAAAGGTAGATTCCTTGAAGAACAGCACGTCTTCCGTTCTGAAAGTGCTGGAGGTCATGCAGAATATTACGAAGCAGACTAATATACTTTCTCTTAACGCCACCATTGAGGCGGCTAGAGCAGGCACAGCCGGACGCGGATTCATGGTCGTTGCGGATGAGATTCGCCAATTGGCTGAACAGTCGCGGCAGTCGATCACGATGGTCGCTGACATTACAGATCAGATTCAGGAAGAGATGAATCAGACTGTCAAAGCTCTGGCTGCAGCCAATCCGCTATTCGCGGAGCAGATCAGCTCGGTGAAGGAAACCAATGAAATCTTTATCTCAGTACAGCAGCAAATGGAGAACTTCTTGAACCATCTTGGCTCGGTAACTGAATCCATCGAGACGCTGAATGAGTCGCAGGCAGTTCTCTCTGATGCCATGGGCAATGTAAGTGCGGTGGCTGAAGAATCATCGGCTACCTCTGAGGAAGTGGCTTCGCTAAGTAATGAACAGCAGAGCGTGGGAGAACAACTTGTCCTGCTGTCTAATAAGCTGAGCAATGTCTCCAATGGATTGAAGGAATCTTTGTCTAAGTTCAGAATAGAGTAGTACAAGGCAGCTATCCGAATGGATAGCTGTTTTTTTTGTTTTTGCAGCAGTAGGTGTGAGAGGTTATGTCCCAGGAAATAATAAACGTACTCGGAGCATAATTCAGAACTTTTATTTCCTTTGGAGGGCTTCTAGCATGACTGTGCTGCACAAAAAGCGAATATTATATATTTTAATTGCCTTAAGCGGCGTGTTCTTATTGTTAGCCATTCGGCTGGCTTATGTCCAGTTCACCTCGAACCGGGAACATTGGACAGCCGGGGGACACAGTCTTAGCGAGATGGCAGTACGTCAGCGTGAAAGAGGGATTGAGCTTGACCCGGGGAGGGGACACTTTACGGATCGTAAAGGCCATCTCCTGACCGGCCAAGTCATATGGACGCCCGTGTTATTCCCAGTGCGTGTCAAGCCGGACCCTAAATCTCTTGGGAAACTGGCCGCATTGCTTCATACGGATCCTGCAGCCTTAACCAGAAAGTGGGCGAACATAAAACAACCTGTTCCATGGAAAGATAGCAAGAGCGGGGAGCCGCTTAACTTATCAGCTGCCGATTTACAAACCTTGTCCGGACTAAAAATTGCCGGATTGGAAGCGCTGCCGATAGTCAGAAGATACAAGGCGGGTCCTTCTGGCAGGCAATGGCTTGGCTTTGTCTCCGAGCAGCCGGACACGATTAAGGGAATTTTCTCCCGAAACGGCATGGCTCATCCGCTGCCCCTCAATTTGAAGGTAGGGGGAGCTGGCCTTGAGAAGACCATGGATTCTTTTCTTAGGAGAGCCGAAGCCACAACAGCCTATGTGGTAGTAGACGGGAAAAAAAGACCGATTGAGCAGATCGGGAGCCGGATCACTGGTCCTCAAAGTCCTTATTATCCTCTTCAAATCCGCACAACGATCGACTCGGATATCCAGTTCATGGTGGAGAATTTGACCGAACGGATGGGGATGAAAGAAGGCGCAGTGGTGATCTTGGATGTCCGAAATGGAGATATTGTTGCCATGGTTTCCAAACCTTTTTACGATCCAAACCGTATTAATTTAGAAGGGGAGCAGTGGGGAAATCGGGCGGTCAAAGCTTACACACCAGGTTCTATTTTTAAGACCGTGATTGCCGCTGCCGCATTGGAGTCACAAAGTGCAAGTCCGGATGAGAAGTTCGTATGTAAAGGAGATTATGGGAAATATCATCTTTCATGTTGGAAAGAGGGAGGACATGGTGAAATCAGCTTCGAGAAGGGTTACGCTAATTCCTGTAACACCGTGTTTGCAGCTCTGGGCGAGCGCCTTACGGCTTCACAGATTGAAGCAGCGGCATTAAGTCTGGGCATAGGCCGGCGTGTTGGGTGGCAGGAGAAGATGTTTCTGGGGGCTGACGATTTAAGGCCCTTGGACCAGGAGGAAGCGGGAGCAATATTTTCAGGCAAAAGGGGAATTCCCGATCAGGGCACCCTTGCCCAGAGTGCGATCGGTCAGAGGGATGTACTCGTGACTCCGCTGCAGGCAGCGAATCTTGTAGTCACACTTCTTCATGACGGGATTGTTCTGGCCCCTCGGCTGGTAAGTGAGATTCGGTATGCTGATGGAAGTCTGCTTGCCGAACTTCCACCCCATCGTTCCCCTGCGACCGCAGGAACCATATCCGCACGAACAGCCCGAACACTGCTTCAGTGGATGCGTGAGGTTATAACTGAGGGAACCGGGAGATCTAATCTTGATGCCCGGTGGGAACTGGCAGGCAAATCAGGCACGGCTCAGGTATTGCGGGGAGGGAAGGAACTTAATGATCAATGGTTCATCGGTTATGGTCCCGTGAAGAATCCGAAATACGCCGCCGCTGTCCTTGTTCAAAGCAAGAATCCCGGTGCCCGTCACGAGGCTACACAATTGTTTCGGGAGTTAATGCAGATGCTCGCAAAAAAACTCGCCTAAATCTTAACATCATATGATAAAATAGATTAGATGCAAGGATTGTGGTGATTAGAAAAGTGGGGAGAGCGACATGGAGACTTTACTGCTGTGGTTATTCTACATTTCTACGTTGTATGCTTTCATACCGGGAATAATCAGCCGCATGTTTGGATTTCGTGTCTTCAGAAGAGGTAAGGGGGAGCATCATTTCGCTCTTACTTTTGATGATGGGCCTGATCCGGTATATACTCCTCAGCTGTTGGACTTACTCAAGAAATATAATGCGAAGGCAACGTTCTTCGTGGTAGGTTCCAATGCTGAGAAGAATCCGGAAATTGTTAAAAGGATGTATGAGGAAGGCCACCTGATTGGCATTCATAACTACATCCATAAGACAAATTGGCTGATGCGACCAGGCACGGTTAAGAAACAGATTCTTCGGACGGATAAGATTATTCATGACGTGACGGGATTCAATACGCATTATTACAGGCCGCCTTGGGGAATCGTCAACCTGTTTGATTTCTCCAAGAAGAATGATATCCAAATTGTTCTTTGGTCTTCGATGTTTGGTGACTGGAGATACAAGCTTGGTGCAGATGAGCTGGCCCGAAGAATGCTTAAGAAGCTTGCGCCTGGTGAAGTGTTCCTGCTTCACGATTGCGGGGCAACGCTTGGAGCCAATGCTGAGGCTCCAATGAATATGCTGATTGCTCTGGAAAGGGTATTGATTGAAGCCAGGAGCCGGGGATTAAGCAGCATACGGATTGACGAGATGATTGCGGAGTCAGGTGGAGCGAAGGTGGTCAGCTCGCAGCCTCTGAGCAAATCTCTGGCTAAGACAGTCAAGCCATCCTGGTTCAAACGTTCAATTGTCTACTTATGGCTGCTGTGGGAAAAGATCTTCCACCTGGTTTTTCAGTTGGAGACAACAAACAGCAAAGACCCTGTTTTTCATTTCCGGCTTCGCACTTACCATGGGGAACCTGTAGAAATGAAGGATGGAAATACACTGGAGAGCGGTGACCAGATCGTTGAACTTCATTTCGATAATAAGAAGTTATACGAGATAGGTTCGAGGGCCAAATCATCGATGCATATAGCCATTCAGATGATTCGCTCGGTGGAGAAGACACTGCCTGAGCTGGCCAAATACATTCAGGAACATCCAGAAATGATGAATGCTAAAGCTTTATACGGAGTAAGTTTGATTAACCGGGGTCCTGAACAGTTTGGATTCACGGTTAAGGATCTTCCCAAAGGTTTATTTGCGAAATCATCGACATTGTATTTGAAATTATTAATGCGTGTTATTCATCCTGCCGGTCAGCAGCGGATCAAACGCCATTCGGAGCAGATGGTACCGAAGCTGATTGTTATGCCAGTTAGCCTGCTGCTCAGTCGTTACGCGGTCAGCGGGTCCCATCGTCAAATGAATGAAGCAGAACCGAATCAGGTGGAGCCTGGAATTGAAGGCAGCGACATGGTGCTGGCCAAATAAACCAAACAGAGGCTGTCTTTAACGTCATTATAATGGCGAGAGACGGCCTCTTGTTATTTGTTTAACAGGGAAGGGAATATCCCCATAACAAACAAACGGGCGCTGCAGGGATCAAACCTGCAGCGCCCGTTTGTTAGGAACCCAAGAGGTTGAGTTCCATCATAATTATGGTGATTTCAAATATTAAATCTTCATCACGCCACCGTTGCTTGCGTTGGTTACGAGTTTGGAGTAGCGGGCAAGATAGCCGGTTTTAACTTTCGGCTCGAAGCCTTTCCAATTCGCTTTGCGTGCTGCCATTTCTTCCTCGCTGACGTGAAGTTCAATTTTGCGGTTATTCAGATCCAGCTCGATGATATCCCCATCTTCAACAAAGGCGATCGGACCGCCTTCTGCAGCCTCCGGAGAAATATGCCCGATGCTGATGCCACGGGAAGCGCCGGAGAAGCGTCCGTCGGTAATAAGACCTACCTTGGCGCCAAGTCCCATACCTGCGATTTGGGAAGTTGGAGCGAGCATTTCCGGCATACCCGGTCCGCCCTTAGGTCCTTCATAGCGGATAACAACCACATGGCCTTCTTTTACCTTGCCATTCGCAATTCCTTCCAGAGCTAGTTCTTGGGAATCGAAGCAGATGGCTGGGCCTTTATGGTAGCCGCCAACGGAAGGATCAACCGCGCCAACCTTGATAACGGAACCTTCCGGTGCCAGGTTGCCGTATAGGATAGCCAGACCGCCGCGCTCGGAATGCGGATTGTCAATGGCATGAATAACTTCAAAGTCTTTGATCTCAGCGCCTTCCACATTCTCACGAAGCGTCTTGCCTGTAACCGTGATACGGTCGCCGTGAATAGCGCCCGGCTTTTTCAGAAGCTCATTGATTACCGCACTAACTCCGCCTGCCCGGTGTACGTCTTCGATGAAATGGTTAGAAGCCGGTGCCAGCTTTGAGATATGAGGAACGCGGTTGGCCACTTCATTAATGCGCTCAAGCGGGTAGTCTATGCCTGCTTCTTGGGCGAGAGCGAGGGTATGGAGAACGGTATTCGTGGACCCCCCCATAGCCATATCCAGAGCAAAAGCGTTGTCGATCGCTTCCTCGTTCACGATATCGCGAGGTTTGAGGTCCATCTTGACCAGCTCCATAAGCTGCTTTGCAGATTCACGAACGAAATCGCGGCGTTCTTCCGATACGGCAAGAATTGTCCCGTTGCCCGGAAGAGCGAGACCAAGCGCCTCAGCCAGACAATTCATGGAGTTGGCGGTGAACATTCCTGAGCACGAGCCACAGGTTGGGCAGCCGAACTGTTCCAGCTCCAGAAGTCCTTTGTCGTCAATCTTGCCGGCTTGATACGCACCAACACCTTCAAATACGGATGTAAGCGACAATTTGTTCCCTTTGCTGTCCACGCCAGCTTTCATTGGACCGCCGCTGACAAAGATGGTTGGAATATTAACGCGCAGTGCGCCCATCAGCATTCCCGGTGTGATCTTGTCACAGTTCGGAATGCATACCATGCCGTCGAACCAGTGTGCGGAGACAACAGTCTCCAGGGAGTCAGCAATGATCTCACGGCTTGGAAGAGAGTAGCGCATGCCGATATGGCCCATTGCGATACCATCATCGACTCCGATTGTATTGAATTCAAAAGGTACGCCGCCGGCTTCGCGAATGGCTTCCTTCACGATTTTGCCAAATTCCTGCAGATGGACGTGTCCTGGTACAATATCGATATAAGAGTTGCACACCGCAATAAACGGTTTATTGAAATCTTCTTCCTTTACTCCTGCAGCGCGCAGCAAGCTGCGGTGAGGAGCACGGTCAAAACCTTTTTTAATCATGTCTGAACGCATTTTGGCTGCCATGATGTCGTCGTCCCCCTGATTCTAAATATATTTTAAGAATGTAATCCGCTAAAGCTTTATATCACAGTCTATCATATGTATATTGATTTTTCTAGCAAATCCGGAAGGTTGGCGCCCGAATATAAAAAGCTGACATCCTCCCCCGTTGGGAGTCCAAATGTCAGCCTGAATTGGAAAAGTGCTTTGACTTGTCCGAGTATGGGATATGGGAAACTTGAAACTTATTTTGTTGATTTGCTGCGGGCTTCTCCGCCTTTTTTACCGATCTGCCGGTAGAACTCCTTGTCGTGGGAGCCGGATGTAGCTTCCCCGCCTTTTTGTCCAATCTCCTGATAGAACTCACGGCTGTGATTCCTGGAGGTGGCTTGTCCACCTTTTTGTCCAATCTCCTGGTAAAATTCTTTACCGTGATTTTTGGCTGTAGCTTCGCCTCCTAGACGTCCTGCTTCTTCACGACTCAGCTTACCTTTGTTGTTACGTGCCATCAAAAATCACTCCTCATAATATAGTTAGTTACTGTGCGTTATGTTCTAATTACCACTTTTTTGGTAACTGAAACATAAAATCCTTAAAAATGGAAAAAGTATTTTAGTTTGAAAATCTTATCTTTATCTTCATGCTGTAAGCGCTGTAAAATAGATATATCAATATTGATAGGAGGCATGGTTGTGCCTGTAATCCGTGTGGCTGGTCACAAACTGCCCATTGCAGCCATTTTATTTGATAAGGACGGTACACTCCTGGATTTCATGAAGCTGTGGGGAATTTGGGCTGAGATGGTAACCCGGCAGATGAAAATGAGGGTTCAAGAACTGAACGGCACTCTTCTTGGAGGAGACGAAGGACTGCTCGGAACCTGTCTTGATGAGAATGGAAAGGTAACCGGGTATGATAGAACAGGCCCTCTTGCCATGGGATCAGAGGAGGAGACGCTTGGGCTGCTTGCTTGGCAGCTCTACCAGGCAGGAGATCCTTGGAACGAGGCCATCGTAAAGGTCAGGGAGATTTCGGCGACTGCTATGCGGGCTGCAAAAAGAGATGGGCAGGCTCAGCCTATGGCAGATCTCATTCCCCTGCTTGAGAAAGCCCGGGAGCTGGGAATCCGGCTCGGAGTGGTGACCACCGACGGATCAGGGAATGCCAGGGAGCACCTACGTGCCATGTCCATCGAGGGCTATTTCGGCAGTATCATAGGGCATGATCAGGTACGGAGAGGAAAGCCTGCACCCGATATGGTTCGACTGGCCTGCCGGGAGTTAGGTGTACTGCCTGAACAGTGCGTAGTCATCGGAGACAGCAATGCCGATATGCAAATGGGAAAATCCGCCAAATCCGCGCTGACGATCGGTTATTCACAAACCGCTGACGAGGGCGCTTATCTTACCGATGCCGATGTCCGGATCACAAGTTATACGCAAATCTCTTTGGAGCCGGATACATGAATAAGGGACAAAACTTCATATAACGATGAAATGAACTTGGAAGTGGAGGCGATGAGCATGAATAAGCATCAGTTGGAAACCTTAACCGAATGGATCAACGACAGCAGACAGATTGTTTTCTTTGGCGGAGCGGGAATCTCCACGGAAAGTGGGATTCCGGATTTCCGCTCGGCTGCGGGGATTTATCAGATGGAAGTGAACTCTCCATATTCCCCTGAAGAGATTCTGAGCCGGCAGTTCTTTGACCGTCATCCTGAAGTGTTCTACGATTTCTACAAATCTAAAATGCTGCACCCAGAAGCGGCCCCGAATCCGGCACACCGGCTGCTGGCGGCTCTTGAGCGGGAAGGCAAACTAGATATGATCATCACCCAGAATATTGACGGACTTCATCAGCAGGCAGGCAGCACACGGGTGCAGGAATTGCACGGTTCCATTCACCGCAACCACTGTCTGGACTGCGGCAAATCCTTCGCTCTTTCGGACATTATGGGAAGTAAGGACATGGTTCCCCGGTGTACGGCTTGCGGCGGGGGTGTCCAGCCGGGTGTGGTCCTCTACGGGGGGNACAAATCTAAAATGCTGCACCCAGAAGCGGCCCCGAATCCGGCACACCGGCTGCTGGCGGCTCTTGAGCGGGAAGGCAAACTAGATATGATCATCACCCAGAATATTGACGGACTTCATCAGCAGGCAGGCAGCACACGGGTGCAGGAATTGCACGGTTCCATTCACCGCAACCACTGTCTGGACTGCGGCAAATCCTTCGCTCTTTCGGACATTATGGGAAGTAAGGACATGGTTCCCCGGTGTACGGCTTGCGGCGGGGTTATCAAGCCGGATGTGGTCCTCTACGGGGAGATGCTGGATGATAAAGTCATTCATGAGAGCATAGAGGCCATAGAGAAGTCGGACCTTCTAATAATTGGGGGGACCTCGCTGACCGTTCATCCGGCAGCCGGATTAGTGGGTTATTTCGGGGGAAGCCGCAGTGTGCTGATTAATATTTCTACAACGCCTTATGATCACAAAGCGGGCCTGCTGGTCACCGAACCTATCGGTGCAGTGATGGCTGAAGTTGCCGCCCGTTTGAATTTGATGATTTAATTAAGGAGCAGCGAATAAATAAAACTTCAAGGGCTAAGAAAACGGTTTCTTGCCAAAGCGGCAGTGAAGGACTATGATCTAGTTTATAAGGAATGAATAAGAATTCAATTTGTTTTCAGGATTGTTAAGTGAGCTTACCAACAGAAAGGTAGGAGAAAAGCATGGTATACACTGCATCTGAAGACCGCTACAAGAGCATGAAATATAACCGTGTAGGCCGATCGGGCCTAAAGCTTCCGGCGATTTCTCTTGGTCTTTGGCATAACTTTGGCGGCGTGGATAAATTTGAGAACGGCCGCGAGATGGTTTTAAGGGCGTTTGATCTCGGGATTACACATTTTGACTTAGCCAATAACTACGGCCCGCCTCCAGGATCCGCGGAAGAGATGTTTGGGCAGGTGCTGCGCAAGGATCTTAGTCCTTACCGTGACGAATTGGTCATCTCCTCCAAGGCCGGATACTATATGTGGCCGGGACCTTACGGGGAGTGGGGTTCGCGAAAATATCTCGTTGCAAGCATCGATCAGAGTCTGAAGCGGATGGGACTCGACTATGTGGATATTTTCTATTCACATCGCTTCGACCCGGATACACCGCTTGAAGAGACCATGATGGCGCTGGATCATATTGTCCGCTCAGGCAAGGCGCTGTACGCGGGAATTTCCAGCTACTCCGCAGAGCAGACAGCGGAAGCGGTCGCGATCCTAAGACAGCTTGGGACTCCGCTGCTGATCCATCAGCCGAACTATTCGATGCTGGATCGCTGGATCGAGAATGGCCTGCAGGATGTTCTGGAGGAGAACGGAGTAGGCAGCATCGCCTTTTGCCCGCTGGCCCAAGGGCTGTTGACCAGCAAGTATTTGAACGGCGTTCCGGACAGCTCCCGCGCGGCAAGTCCTACCGGGTCCCTGCAGAAGGATCAAATTACGCCTGAAGTTCTGCGGAAAATCCGCGCACTGAATCAGATTGCCGCTGCAAGGGGGCAGAGCCTTGCCCAGTTCGCCCTGGCTTGGGTGCTCCGCGGCGGCAAGGTCACCTCTGCGCTGATCGGTGCAAGCCGTGTCAGCCAGATTGAAGAGAATGTGGCGGCACTGAACCAGCTCGATTTCTCCGATGAGGAATTAAGCCGGATCGAGACGATTCTGAAAGCCTAAATAACAATTGGAATCATATTTGCATTCCATGCAAGCTTACACAAGCCATTCCCCGGGCGGCGGGAGATGGCTTGTTTTTTTGTTATTGCAGCTTTTTATCTAAAGAGTTGTCTATCTAAAGAGCTGCCCTAATCCAGAGTCGAGAGGTCCATCTGCTGTGTAAGAGACCTGCGGTAGCCGCTCGGAGATACGCCCTGCAGACGGCTGAACTGGCGTGAGAAATACAGGGCATCGGGCAATCCGACCGATGCGGCTACCTGTTCGACCGACAGCTCGGGGCGGTCCCGCAGCAGCTCGCGGGCTTTATCGATCCGCAGTCTCAATAAATAGGTAACAGGTGAAATCCCAATCTGTTTCTTGAAAATTCGGGATAGATAGGCCCGGTTATAACCCATGCTGGCACACATTTCTTCGATCGATACAGGATAGGCGTACTGGCTCGACATATATTGGACCATTTGTTTGACGACCTGCTGTACCCCGGATTTCCCTCCCGCATATCCCGACTGCTCCCTCAGCTTCTCCTCAGCTTCCGCCATTATCATATAGAGACTGCCCAATGAGGACAGATGGGCGCTCGTCCGGTTCTCACGGAACACGTCAAGAATAGAGCGGAGAAGTCCGGGAATGGGGCTTTTTGTTACGGAGGAACGCAGAATGGGTCTCTCTAAATGGAAGCCCGCTGAGGCGGCGAGTTCGGAAGCCCCAACACCAGTAAAAGCAACCCAGCGGTAGCGCCAAGGCTCAGAGGGGTTGGAGGCGTAGCTTACCAGCTGATCCGGGTGGATCAGGAAGCCGTCCCCTTCCTTCAGCTCATAAGTGTCAAATTCCGTACGGAAGATCCCTTGGCCTTGTTCCACAAAATGAAACAGGTAAAAGTCGTATACCTTGGGGCCAAGCCGGTGATCAGGCCTCGTCTGGCTGGCTCCTGCGAATAGGACATGAAGCGTATCCGCACCGGAATATGCAGGGTTCCCCGCAGCCATGTAGGTTTCTGCAGTCAAGATACAGCCCCTCCTTATAAATGTCATTACGTGGATTAGCGAAAGCTTAAGGCAGGGTAGCCTTGAATTTGATACAATCAGTGTATCGTGGAAAGTCACATAAGTCCATATAAAACACGCATTGTTGCATTATCAGAGATAGCCGCTGTCTTTTATAATTGAATCAAAGGAACCAGGGGAATACGCTGCGTTAGAGCCTTGGATAATAGAGGCCAGGAGCTTGTTCGGGCCGTCTTGGTTCAATCACATAGCTCATAAAATTACGAATAAGGATGGGTGAGCTCAATTGAGTCTACAGCATTTGAAACAGTCATTTATCTCTGCCTATGGTGAGAGCCGGCAGCCGATTCGGTATTTTCAGGCTCCTGGCCGTGTGAATCTGATTGGAGAACATATTGATTACAACGGAGGTTATGTCCTTCCCGCTGCTTTGGAATTTGGAACAACCTTGGCAATCCGCCGCCGGGAGGATGATTTGGTCGTATTCAAATCCTTGAATTTTCCTTATGAGTCCTCCATCGCGCTTTCTGGTCTTGGAGCCTCCAAGACAGGCGAGTGGGTGGATTATCCGGTTGGTGTTGCTGTAGAGCTAGCCAAGCTAGGAACTGGCCTGAGTTCAGGTTATGAGCTGCTCTTTCATGGCGAAATTCCGAACGGAGCCGGGCTGTCTTCTTCCGCTTCGATTGAGGTGGTGACCGCCTACGCACTCTTAACTATGGAGGAGCATGAACGTGATACTGTGGAGATTGCCCTCTTGTCCCAGCGTGCCGAGAACCAATACGTTGGCGTGAACAGCGGCATTATGGATCAGTTCGCTGTGGCTAACGGGGCTGTGGACCATGCCATTCTGCTGATGTGCGGCACACTCGAATATAAACGGGTGCCTTTTGTGACAGGCTCCTATAAGTTAGTGATTGGAAATACAAACAAGCGCAGAGGATTGGTTGATTCGAAATACAACGAGCGCCGGACCGAGTGTGACCAGGCGCTGGCCGGGCTGCAAGTGAAGTTCCCAGAGCTGAAATTCCTGGCTGATCTGACGCTTGAACAGTTCGCGGAAACCGGGTCTGTTCTTCAGGATGATGTGCTTTACCGCAGGGCAAAACATGTAGTTGAAGAGAATTCACGCGTGCTGAAATCGGTTGAGGCTCTAAGCCACAACGACCTTATCTCGTTCGGACAGTACATGAACGAATCCCACGATTCTCTGCGTGACCTGTATGAAGTCAGCTGTGATGAGCTTGATGTTATGGTGGAAGAAGCCCGCCGGATTCCCGGAACCTTAGGCTCCCGGATGACCGGAGCCGGATTCGGAGGCTGTACCGTATCGCTTGTTCACGAGGATGATGTGGACCTGTTTGTGAAACAGGTAGGCGAGGAGTACCAGCGGCGTACAGGGATCCAAGGAGAATTCTATGTGTGCGGCGTAGGTAACGGAGTAAATGAACTCAAGGAGGGGAACTGAAGATGGCAATTCTTGTAACTGGGGGGGCTGGCTATATCGGGTCACACACTGTGGCTGAGCTCCTTGCACGAGGCGAAGAGGTAGTCGTGATAGACAATCTGCAATCGGGGCACAAGGAATCTTTGCTGGGCGGCAAGCTGTATGAAGGGGACCTTAGGGACAAGGAACTGCTGGCTAAAGTGTTTTCAGAGAATCCAATCGATGCGGTCATCCATTTTGCGGCAAATTCTCTTGTAGGCGAGAGTATGCAGAAGCCTGTGAAATATTATGACAACAATGTATACGGCACACTTTGTCTCCTGGAAGCCATGGAGCAGGCGGGTGTCCGCCGCATCGTATTCTCTTCAACGGCTGCGACCTACGGGGAGCCGGAAAAGGTGCCGATTCTTGAGACGGACCGGACTGAGCCAACCAATGTCTACGGGGAGACCAAGCTCACCATGGAGCGGATGATGAAATGGTTCGATCAGGTTCTAGGAATCAAATATGTGTCATTAAGATATTTCAATGCAGCCGGAGCTCATGAAAGCGGGAAGATTGGAGAAGACCACCGGCCGGAGAGCCACCTGATTCCGCTAATCCTTCAGACGGCTCTGGGCCAGCGCAAGGAAATCGCAGTGTTCGGTGTTGATTATCCAACCCCTGATGGAACCTGTATCCGCGACTATATTCATGTCAGTGATCTGGCCGATGCGCATTGCCTGGCTGTACAGTACCTGAGAAATGGATCAGACAGCAATATCTTTAACTTAGGCAATGGACAAGGCTTCTCTGTACAAGAGGTTATTGCCAAAGTCAAAGAGGTGACCGGGGTAGATTTCCCTGTTGCGGTGCATCCGAGACGTGCCGGTGATCCTGCGGTGCTGGTCGCTTCTTCAGAGAAGGCCCAAAGCGTGCTTGGCTGGAAGCCGGGCAGAAGCCAGCTTGACCATATCATTCAGTCGGCCTGGGACTGGCATCGCGCCAATCCGCAGGGATATGACACAAAGTGAGGGACAGAAAATGAAGGAGCAGGATAAGCAGGCGGGCAATCAAAATCAGCAGATTACGGTGGACAACGTGAAACTTGCGATTGAACAGCTTGTCTTTTACTCAACTAAGCAGGGACTTATTACACCATATGATATAGATTATACCCGTAACCGGCTGCTCGAGCTGTTCCAGCTGGATGAAGCGATCCAGGACCCTGTGGAGGAAGGGGCAATCCCTCCTCTTCCTCTCATTCTGAATACACTGATCTTGTACGGCTATGAGATTGGATTGATTCCTGAGAATACGGTAACTTACCGGGATTTGCTCGATGCGCGAATCATGGGTTTGGTTTTGGCAAGACCTTCAGAGGTCATCCGGAGCTTCCGGGAGACCGAAGCGGCACAAGGGATTTCCGCCGCAACGGACTCATTTTATAAGCTGTCGGTAGACTCCAATTACATCCGTATGGACAGAGTTGCCGAGAATGTGTATTGGAGGAAGGATACTCCATTTGGAGAGATGGAGATTACCATTAATCTGTCCAAGCCGGAGAAGAATCCGAAGGAGATTGCCGCCGCCAAGCTGCTGCCACCGCCGATCTACCCGAAATGCCAGCTTTGCCGGGAGAATGTAGGATATGCCGGACGGCTCAACCATCCTGCAAGACAGAATCTGCGGGTGATCCCACTAACCTTGAATGGGGAGCCATGGTTCTTCCAGTACTCCCCATACGTGTACTATAATGAGCATTCGATTGTTTTTCATCATGACCATGTGCCTATGAAGCTGACCCGCAGCACGTTTAAGCGCCTGTTTGATTTTGTGGGTCAATTCCCACACTATTTTATCGGTTCAAATGCCGATCTTCCCATTGTGGGGGGATCGATTCTTACTCATGATCATTTCCAGGCGGGACGGCACGTCTTCCCGCTTGAGAAGGCGCCAGAGGTGGAGGCGTTCAAGCATCCAAGATATACATCGGTGAATCTGAGTCCCGTAAAATGGCCGCTGTCCGTTCTGCGTTTGAGCTCAAGCAACCCGGAGGAGCTCCTTGATGCTGCTAACGAGCTGTATGAAGCGTGGAAAATCTATAGCAAGCCAGAATTGGACATTCTCGCTTACTCTACGGGACAAGGGGGAGAGCGTATTCCCCACAACACCGTTACTCCACTGGTGAGACGCCGGCCTAACGGGGATTATGAAATCGATATTGTGCTGCGAAACAACCGGACGAGCGAGGAGCATCCGGAAGGGATCTTCCATGCCCACCGGGAAATGCATCATCTTAAGAAGGAGAATATTGGCCTGATTGAGGTTATGGGTCTTGCCATTCTGCCTGGAAGGCTGAAACAGGAGCTTACAGGAATAGCTCAGATTCTTGCTGGAGATCATAATTTATATACACAGGTGAAGGAAGGCGCAGTTCCTGAGCTGACCACCCATGCGGCCTGGATTGATGAGCTTGTCCATAACTATGGAACCGGCCTTGAGTCTGGGAAGGTAGAAGAGATTCTGCGTGAAGAGGTAGGCGGTAAATTTGCGGAGATCCTCGGGCAAGCGGGTGTATTCAAGCAGACAGATGAGGGACAGGAAGCACTTCATGAGTTCCTGAACCGCTGCGGTTATAAGAAGTCGTCCTGATAGGACGGCTTTTTGTATGCGGGCGAATTTGTTTCCGCTGCTTCAAGGCAGTATAATCCTAGTGTATTCATTATTTGCAATTTACCAATATGGACGGAGGGACTTACAGAAATGGAAGCATTTGAATTTCGTAATCCGACGAAGCTAATATTCGGAAAAGGTCAACTAGAAAGCCTGAAGAAGGAAGTTCCCAAGTTCGGCAGCAGAGTGCTGCTGGTCTATGGTGGTGGAAGCATCAAACGCAGCGGGCTGTATGACCGTGTTATTCATATACTGAAGGAAATTGGGTCAGAAGTGACCGAGCTTGCCGGCGTAGAGCCGAATCCACGCCTGTCCACGGTACATAAAGGGGTAGACCTGTGCCGGACAAATGATATTCAGCTGATTCTGGCTGTGGGCGGCGGCAGTGTAATTGACTGTGCCAAGGCGATCGCCGTGGGAGCTAAATACGAGGGCGACATGTGGGACTTCGCGGAGCGTAAGGCTGTCGCTACCGATGCGATTCCTCTCGCTACGGTTCTGACCATGGCTGCTACGGGCTCAGAGATGAATGCCGGATCGGTCATTACCAATGATCAAACCCAGGAGAAGCTTGGCTGGGGCAGCCCGTATGCCTTCCCTGCCTTCTCTATCCTTGATCCCGAGCATACCTTCTCCCTGCCTAGGGACCAGACGGTTTATGGAATCGTTGATATGATGTCACATGTCCTGGAGCACTATTTCCACGTGCCAACCAATTCCCCTGTACAGGACGGATTCTGTGAGACGGTGCTTAGAACGGTTATTGAAACTGCGCCTAAGCTGGTTGATGATCTCCAGAACTATGAGCACCGGGAGACGATTATGTACTGTGGAACTATGGCGCTTAACGGGATTTTGAATATGGGTACAAGGGGAGACTGGGCAACCCACAATATCGAGCATGCGGTATCCGCGGTGTATGATATTCCACATGGCGGGGGCCTGGCGATCTTGTTCCCGAATTGGATGAAACATAATCTGAAGGTGGATGTGTCCCGCTTCAAGCGGCTTGCAGTTAATGTATTTAATGTGAATCCGGAGGGCAAGACGGATGAGGAAGCCGCTCTCGAAGGTATCGAGGCGCTTCGTGCATTCTGGTCTTCTATCGGTGCGCCAAGCCGTCTAAAGGACTATGACATCGATGACAGCCAGCTTGATGTGATGGCTGAGAAAGCGGTGAAGTTCGGACCATTCGGCAACTTTACCAAGCTTGATAAACAAGACGTGCTTGAAATTTATCGCGCCTCGCTCTAAATTGTGAACGTGATATGGAACGCTCCGGTTACCGGAGCGTTTTTAACTGCTCAGAAATGGCTCGGACTTGTTGCGGTGGCAGAGTATCTAGGGGAATTGTGAGAAACTAAGGGACTTCATGCAGATGCTAATTTACCCTTTTTGCAACATGATTGGAATGGCTGGCTCTTGACTCCTGGATGGAATATAATATAATTAAATGTCCTTATTAATGATTGGGCAGTTCCTTGGATTGATTAATGGCCCCTGGTGAAGAGGTGCGAAGGTGAGCAGTTTAGAAGTTGCTAAAGTATTAAACAACAACGTCATTATTGCCAGGCACCCCGAGAATGGTGAAGTGGTGGTCATTGGCAAAGGAATCGGGTTTAACCGGAAGACGGGAGAGTTCATTCCGCTGCAGTCTGTTGAAAAAATGTTTATTCTGAAAAATGCGCATGAGCAGGAGCAATATAAGCAGCTTGTCCCGCAAGTTGATGAGAAGCTGATTGAGGCTATTAATGATGTGATTCTGTATATTTCCAAACGCTGCAATGAGCCTTTGAATGAACACATCCATATTGCTTTAACCGATCATATTTCATTTGCGATCAAACGGATGGAACAGAATATTGTGATTCATAATCCTTTTTTGTTTGAGACCAAAGAGATCTATCCGCTCGAATATGAACTGGCAGAATATGCGATCAGAATCATCGGTGAGAAGATGGGGATTGATCTTGGCGAAGATGAAATCGGATTCATTGCGCTGCATATTCATAGTGCGATGACAAATCAGGATATAACTGAGGTGAAGCAGCATTCCCAGCTTATATCGGATCTGGTCAATCTGATTGAGCAGCAGCTTGGAATCAGCCTGAACCGGAACTCCCTCGATTACTCCCGGCTGCTTACCCACCTGAGGTTTGCGATTGAGCGGGTGCGGCAGGGGGAGAAGGTCAGCGAACCGGATAAGCTTGAGGACTTGCTCAAGCAGGAGTACCCGCATTTGTATTCGCTTGCTTGGAAATTAACCAAGATGATGGAGCAGCGCCTTCGGAAGCCAGTATATCAAGCGGAAGTGTCTTATCTGACCATGCATTTGCACAGAGTGGCTCCAAAAAATCTATAAATTTTGTTTATGTAAGGTATTGCACTCTATAATAGGCGGTGCTATAATACCTTTCGTAAGCAGCAAATAAAACCGAATATCATCAGAATGTGTAACTGATTCGATCAGGCATGAGTTGATGAAAGTCATTTGATTGTATTGGACTTTTGCGGGGTATTATACCCTATAAGAGAGTACATACAATTTGATACTTTCATTGCTCATGCTTTTTTATTTGCGCTAAGAAGGAGGGTACTTAATGTTTAAGAAGTTCTTCGGTGTACTGCAGCGTGTAGGTAAGGCCCTCATGCTGCCGGTAGCGATCCTGCCAGCGGCGGGGCTATTGCTGGGAATCGGTAACATGCTTATTAGTGAGGATTTCCTTAAGCTTGTTCCTGCACTGGATAATCAAGGGGTTCATGCCGTAGCGACCATTCTGATGAACGCGGGTCAAATTGTATTTGATAACCTGTCCCTTCTCTTTGCTGTCGGGGTAGCGATCGGGCTGGCCGGTGGTGAAGGGGTTGCAGGTCTCGCGGCCATTGTCGGTTTCCTCGTTATGAATATAACGATGGGAACTGTGATCGGGGTTACCCCTGGAATGATCGGTCATAATCAGGCCTATGCGAGTGTGCTCGGCATTCCGACACTTGCTACCGGGGTGTTCGGTGGTATTATTGTCGGGATTCTGGCAGCGGCCATGTATAAGCGGTTCTTCAACATCGAACTGCCGTCTTATCTGGGATTCTTTGCAGGTAAGCGCTTTGTCCCAATCATGACAGCCGCTACATCCCTGGTGATCGGCCTGCTGATGGTGATTGTGTGGCCGCCGATCCAACATGGTTTGAACTATCTGTCCCACAATATGATCGACACTAACCGGACACTTGCAGCGTTCATCTTCGGGGTTGTAGAACGCGCACTCATCCCGTTTGGTCTGCATCATATCTTCTATTCTCCGTTCTGGTTCGAATTCGGGGAATACGTTAACAAGGCGGGACAAGTGATTCGTGGTGACCAGCATATCTTTATGTCCCAGCTGCGTGACGGTGTACCGTTCACAGCGGGTACCTTCATGACAGGTAAATTCCCGTTCATGATGTTTGGTCTTCCGGCGGCTGCGCTTGCGATGTATCACGAGGCGAAGCCAGAGCATAAGAAGTACGTGGCCGGGATTATGGGTTCGGCCGCATTGACTTCGTTCCTGACAGGGATTACGGAACCGATCGAGTTCTCCTTCCTGTTCCTGGCTCCAATCCTGTTTGCGGTTCACTGTGTATTTGCGGGTCTGTCCTTCATGACGATGCAGCTTTTGGGTGTCAAAATCGGGATGACGTTCTCCGGTGGTTTGATTGACTTCCTGATCTTTGGTGTAATCCCTAACCGGACTCCTTGGTATCTGGTGATTATCGTGGGCGCCGTATTTGCGGTCATCTACTACTTCGGATTCCGCTTTATTATCCGGAAATTCAATCTGAAGACACCGGGACGAGAGGATGCGGCGGAAGAGGAAACAGAAGTGCAAGAGAGTGGGCCAGTGGGATCAGGAGATCTCCCAGGCAACATTCTGACCGCTTTGGGCGGTAAAGAGAACATTGCACATCTGGACGCTTGTATCACCCGTCTTCGTGTAGAAGTCAAGGACAAAGGCAGTGTGAACAAGGATCGGCTGAAGAAGCTTGGCGCTTCCGGGGTTCTGGAAGTGGGGAACAACGTACAGGCGATCTTCGGAACCCGTTCAGACACCATCAAGTCGCAAATTCAAGATATCATGAACGGCAAGGCGGCTGCTTCAGTGCCAAGTGCCGATAGTGTCGGGGAACGGGCCACCAACTTCGATGAACCGAAGACAGCGGCAGACAAACCGGCTCAAGTCGAGCAGCAGGCGGCTCAGGATGGCGATGCGCTGATTAAGGAAGACATCGTGGCTCCGGCAAACGGGGAATTGATGGATATTACGAAGGTTCCTGATCCGGTGTTCTCTGAGAAAATGACCGGTGATGGCTTTGCAATCCTGCCAAGTGATGGAACGATCTGTTCTCCAGTGTACGGTAAAGTCTTTAATGTGTTCCCAAGCAAGCATGCCATTGGCATCATGTCTGACGGCGGCAAGGAAGTGCTCGTTCATATCGGTGTGAATACCGTGAAGCTGAAAGGACAGGGCTTCAATGTGCTGGTCAAGGAAGGGGATCTCGTATCTGCGGGTCAGCCGATCATGGAGGTTGATCTGGAGTATGTGAAAGCCAATGCGCCTTCCATCATTTCGCCGATTATTTTCTCGAACCTGCCTGAGGGCTCATCGGTAACGCTCAATAAATCCGGTACAGTCAAGAGCGGGGAAGAGAACATTATCACGATTAAATAACAAATTCGCTTTTGCTTATTTAATCTTTTAATATAAAATTATATTCTAACAAAGAAAGTGAGTTGTATGAACATGCAAAGAAACTTTAAAATTACTGATGAAGATGGTATCCACGCTCGCCCGGCAACTGCCCTGGTGAATACAGCTAACAAATTCAAAGGTGCAGAATCCTTTGCTGAAGCCAATGGCAAAAAAGTAACTTTGAAATCAATTCTGGGCGTGTTGTCTTTGGGTCTGGAAAAAGGCGACAGCATCACACTGATTTCTGAAGGTGAAGAAGCGGAAGCGGCTCTTAACGCGCTGTCCGACATTATGGTAAGTGAAGGGCTAGGGGAAATTAATGATTAAGATTGAGGGTATTGCAGCATCAGCAGGCGTAGCAATCGCCCGCGCCTTCAAGCTTGAGCACCCTGATTTTACAATCAACAAGAAGTCTGTTGCAGACACGGCATCAGAGGTTGCCCGTTTTGACGAGGCCCTGGTTACCTCCCAAAAGGAGCTTGAGGCGATTAAAGAGCGTACCCGCGCTGAGCTAGGCGACAAGAAAGCGGAGATCTTCGAATCCCATTTGCTGATTCTAAGTGATCCTGAACTGATTGATCCTGTTCGCGCCATGATTGGTGACGAACAGGTCAATGCGGAATATGCTCTGAATGAGACAGCTTCCCAGTTCATTTCCATGTTCGAGAACATGAAGAGCGCCTATCTGCAAGAGCGTGCGGCGGATATGCGCGACGTAACAAAGCGTGTGCTGACTCATCTGCTTGGGTTGACTTATGTCAATCCGGCAGAGATCAGCGAAGAAGTCATTGTCATCGCAGAAGACCTGACTCCTTCGGATACCGCACAGTTGAACCGTAAATATGTGCTTGGCTTTACAACAAACATCGGCGGACGGACTTCCCACTCCGCGATTATGGCCCGTTCCTTGGAAATTCCTGCTGTAGTGGGAACCAAAGACGTGGTTGAACAGGTGAACAAAGGTGATCTTGTTATCGTGGATGGTCTTGACGGCACAGTCATTATTAACCCGACAGACGAGGTTGTTGCGGAGTACCGAACCAAGCAGGCGAAGTATCAAGAGCAGCGTGCGGAGTGGAACAAGCTGCGTGATCAGCCGTCCATGTCCAAAGACGGGGTTCATGTGGAACTTGCTGCCAACATCGGTACGCCTAACGATGTCGCTGGCGTCATTGATAACGGCGGTGAGGGAGTCGGCTTGTATCGTACGGAGTTCTTGTATATGGGCCGTGACAAGCTTCCTTCGGAAGACGTGCAGTTTAATGCATATAAGACTGTTCTGGAGAAAATGGAAGGCAAGCCGGTTGTCGTTCGTACGCTTGATATCGGGGGAGACAAGGAGCTTCCTTACCTCGATCTGCCGAAGGAAATGAATCCGTTCCTGGGCTTCCGTGCTGTGCGTCTATGTCTGGACCGTACAGACATCTTCCGTACCCAGCTTCGCGCCCTGCTTCGGGCAAGCGTGTATGGAAACTTGCGGATCATGTTCCCGATGATCGCCACTTTGGGTGAATTCCGTGAAGCCAAAGCCCTTCTCCTAGAAGAGAAGGAGAAGCTGAAGGCGGAAGGAATCGAAGTATCGGAGAACATCCAGCTTGGAATTATGGTGGAGATTCCTTCCACTGCCGTGCTGGCTGACCAATTTGCCAAAGAAGTGGATTTCTTCAGTATCGGAACCAATGACCTGATCCAGTATACGATGGCTGCGGACCGTATGAATGAACGTGTCTCGTATCTGTATCAGCCATATAATCCGGCGATTCTCCGTCTCGTGAAGATGGTGATCGATGCAGCTCACAAAGAAGGACGCTGGGCGGGAATGTGCGGCGAGATGGCCGGCGACACGACAGCGATTCCTCTTCTGCTTGGACTGGGTCTGGACGAATTCAGCATGAGCGCAACCTCGATCCTGCCGGCACGTTCATTGATCTCCAAGCTTTCCAAGGCGGAAATGCAGGAGCTTGCCGCTAAGGCGCTGGATCTGCAAACCGCAGAACAGGTTGTGGAATTGGTTCAAAGTATTCAGGCTTAATTCCGTTTATAACGGGCGGTATCTGTTTATTATCTTTTTCCAACATCTATATACCTGGGTAGTTACCCGGCCGGTATCTTCGGATACCGGTTTTTTTTGCTTTAGCGCGCTGATTTATGTATTAATATTGTAAGATAGTGTTATATAAAATGAACTTTTGACTTAACCGGTCTTAGCGGAGAGGACGAGGGATTCTGAAGAAGCGGAGCGTCCGCCTTTGTCTCCGAAAGGCTCCATTAGATATCTAATTCAAGGATTGCGTCTGATTTGGCTGAAATGAATAGGTTTATAATGAATTTATACCGATATACAAGGAGTATACATATGAATGACAATCGCAGCACTGTAGGCATTATCGATATTGGATCGAACTCGATTCGGGTTGTGGTCTACGAGGTAACTCCCAAAGGCGCATATAGAGTCGTTAAGGAATGCAAGGAATCGGCCAGGCTTAGCGAGAAGATTAATGCGGACGGCAACATGACCCAGGAGGGAATGATGGCCATTGTGCCTGTGTTGTCCGAATTCCGGAATATATGTACATCCTATGGATGTGAGCGGGTCCGTGTGGCAGCCACGGCAGCGATTCGTAATGCGGGGAATGCGCTGGATATTGTGGAGACCCTGAACCGCCATACCGGGCTTGAAATTGAGCTGCTGTCGGGTGAAGAAGAGGCTTATTTCGGATTTATGGGCGTTGCCCATGGGATCGGCGTGAGCCATGGGTTCATTATTGATATCGGCGGCGGCAGTACAGAGATCACCTTATTCCGCAATCGGGAATTATTACACAGCATCTCTCTTCCGATTGGAGCGGTTAATTCGAATTACAAGTATGCGGGAGCTTCCGGTTGGTCAGATCAAGCCAGTCTCCAATTGCAAAATGAAGTGGAGAGCCATCTGCGAAATTATGAGTGGTTATCCAGCCACCCGAATCTCCCACTTATTGGGCTTGGAGGGACGATCCGCTCCCTGGGGAAGCTCGACCAGCGACGCAGCAAATACCCGCTTAAGGTGACCCATCACTATGAGCTTGGGAAGGAGAGCATTGATTATTACGCAGATCTGCTCCCCTCGATATCTGTAGAGCAGCGAAGAAGGCTTGGGGGCTTATCCAAGAACCGGGTGGACATTATCGTTCCAGGGGTGCTTATCCTGCATACCATTTATAAATATATCAAGTCCCGGAGCTGTCTGATCAGTGGTACGGGTCTTCGTGAAGGCCTGCTTCATGACATTATAAGCAGTACTCTTCCTGAGCCGCAGCGGGTGGTTGAGCGGCAGGTGGGTTCGCTGCTGGCCTTTCATTCCACGGCGTCTCTTAAGCATTTAAGACAAGTCAATCTGCTGTCAGGCCAATTGCTGGAACGGCTGTGGGAGGAAGGGGAGGATGCTGGAATAGCTTCCAGGCTTCTCTATGTATCATCAATGCTTTACAAGATCGGAAGCTCGCTTTGGTATCATCAATTTGAGAAGCATACGATGTATTGGCTGCTTAATGCCCCGCTTGGAGGGCTCACACACCGTGAAATTGTGCTTGCCGCCTTAATCGCGGAACACCGGGCCAAGAACGGCAAGCAGACAAGCTTCAGCCTGTATCATAACAGCATTCTGAAAGATCAGGATGACAAGCTGGCCGCCCGTCTTGCCGCGCTGCTCGAGATTGCGATAGCCTTGGATTCGAGTGAGACGCAGCCCGTGATCTCGGTAGCGACAGAGCGTGATAACAAAACGTTGCTGCTCAAAATAAAATGCCGCACCCAGCCCTATATTGAACTTAGGGAACTGGATACGGCAGCGAAAGCTTTCCACAAAGCGTGGGATATTAAACTGAAGTGGGAAGTTCTCGTTTCTTCCACGCCATAATATCAAGAGCTGCGAACTGGCTGCGGCAGGACGGGAGGTCGTTTACGATTCTCTCGTATTTGCCGCTGGCTACAAGCTTCTGTGCTTTGACGTTATCGTTCAGGGACAACCGCAAAATTTGGATCAGAATGCGGCGCGCCGCTTCCTCATACACCGGGCACATCAGCTCGATGCGGCGCGTCAGATTGCGTGTCATCCAGTCCGCGCTGGAAATCCACACCTCCGGTTCACCGCCGTTCTCGAAATAATATATCCTTGAATGCTCAAGGAAGCGGTCCACAATGCTTCGCACGGTAATCCGCTCACTCAGGCCCTCAACCCCCGGCCGCAAGCAGCATACTCCGCGTACAATGAGATCAATGTCTACCCCGTTCTGGGAGCCTTCATACAGGGTATCGATCATCTCCTGATTGGATAAGGAGTTCATCTTGGCAATAACCCGGGCGGGTCTTCCGGCCTGGGCATGTTCGATTTCCCTCTGTATCAGCTCAGCGAGCTTGGCCTGCATGTTATCCGGAGCCAGGATCAAAGCCTTCCAATGATGAAGCGTCGAATAGCCGGTAATCAAATTAAACAGCTCGGAGGCGTCCTCCCCTATGGCAGGGTGTGTGGTGAACATGCCGATATCGGTGTACAAACGGGCAGTGATGTCGTTGTAATTACCTGTTCCAACATGAACATACCTTTTGAGATCAGGGCCTTCCTGACGGACGACCAGCAGGATCTTGGCATGGGTCTTCAGGCCAACCAGCCCGTAGACCACGTGACATCCCGCCTTCTCCAGCGTTCTGGCCCAGGCGATGTTCCTTTCCTCATCGAAGCGGGCTTTCAGTTCAACCACGACCGTGACCTGCTTGCCGGATTCCGCGGCATCGGCGAGCGCGCGAATAAGCGGAGAATTCCCGCTGACCCGGTAGAGCGTCATCTTGATCGCCATAACCTGCGGGTCTTCCGATGCCTGAACAATGAAGTCGGTGACGGCGTCAAAACACTCGTACGGGTGGTACATCAGCACATCCCGTTCTTTTAGCACCTCGAAGAAATCCTCATTTTCATCAAATTCCTGGGGATATGGAGGATCTTCCTGAGGATACCTCAGCTTTGGAGATCCTTTCACTGCGCCGGTGAAATGCCGCAGAAAGGTAAGATCAAGGGGGCCATCAATTTCGAAGACAGAATCCTTAATTTCGAATTCATCCTGCAGAAGCTCGAGCGCATAAGGATGAAAGCCTTTCTGAACCTCCAGGCGCACAGGAGCTCCCCAGCGCCGCTTGCGAAGCTCCTTCTCAATCTCCTCCAGCAGATCCTCAGCACCTTCTTCATCAATGGTTAAGTCGGCGTTGCGCGTAACCCGGAATTCATTGACAGCCAGCGGAATATAACCGCTGAACAAGGTCTGAATATGATGTTTAATCAATTCTTCAATAAGAATAAAGGACTGCTTCTTGCTGTTCGAGTGATGCGGGAGCGGTACGAATCTGGACAGATTTGACGGAATCTGCACCACGGCGAAATAGGGCTCCTCCTCGGGATTGTCCCCTTCCCGTTTCAAGACGACGGCCAGATAGACAAACTGGTTGTGAACCAAGGGAAAGGGTCGGCTTTGATCCACAGCCATCGGAGTGAGCACAGGAAAAATAATGTCATGGTAGTACGATTCCATCGATTTGCGTTGGGTGGTGTTCAAATCTTCGTATTTCTGAAATTGAATATGCTCTTTGGCTAGCTGCCGCATAATATCGCGGTAGGTGCGATACTGGGCCTGTACCATTTTGGAAACACGGGAGATAAGACGTTTATACAAGCCTGCGGGGGTATACCCGGTAAAGTCCTTCTTGGCGTATCCAGCCCGGATCTGGTCCTGTATTCCAGCAACCCGTACACTCATGAATTCATCCAGATTGCTGGACACGATGGACAGGAATTTGGCCCTCTCCAGCAGGGGAGTCATGGAATCTTGGGCCTCCTGAAGGACCCTCGAATTGAACTCAATCCAGCTTAGGTCCCTGTTCAGATAACGAGAACCATCTTCTTTTAAATGATGTTGTGTCATCAGCCTAACGACCTCCGATTAATACGCAATTACTTAGGAATTACTCCCTTCATTGTACTCCTTAGCGACCAATATAAAAGCTGACTTTTGTAAATTCTGTGTAAAATTTATAAGAGAATGTAAAATTAATCTGCTTCTTCAACTATTTTTTACCCAAAATATGAAAGCTTGGGCGCATTATTGGGTAAATAAATGATATGGCCCTTATTCTGTCTCGTTAGATTTCTCCTGCTTGGGGATCTTTGGGATAGAATAAGCAACGCTCAGACTGACTGAAAAGCCTGCGGAGCGTAAATGCGCTGCGCCATAAACTCGAGGAGGTCGTGAACGATGAGTACAGAGCATAACCTTAAACTGAACGCTGAGAAAAGAACCAATTTATCCAATAGCTCGCTGCGGCAGTTGCGGGAAAAAGGGCGGATACCGGGTGTGGTCTACGGAACCCAGATTGGCAGCGTATCACTGCATGTGGATGCCAAGGAGCTGCTGAAAGTGGCCCGTACGGGCCGGTCTGAATTCTTCCAGCTGTCCATTACGGATGGGGAGAGCTTTCCTGCGCTGATTAAGGACGTGCAGCAGCAGGGAGGCAAGGTGATTCATGTTGATTTTCAGCATGTGTCGAAGAATAAGCCGATTCGTGTTAAAGTGCCTATTCACTATAATGGTACGGCAGAAGGAACCAAAACAGGGGGTATTCTGCAAATTCAGGAGACGGAGCTTGAGGTCGAAGGTCTTCCGGATTCCCTGCCAGCCGGGATTGATATCGACGTAACTGGGTTGGGAGCAGGAGACAAGCTTACGGCGGCTGAAGTGAAGCTTCCTGAAGGGGTAACCCTGATCTCGTCAGAGGAAAGCCTGCTTGCCTCCATTGTTCTGCCTCGTGCAGCCGATACGGCGGTGGATGAGCCAAGTGGAGAAGCTGCTGAGGGAGCAGGAGATGAAACCGCTGATGCCAAAGGTGCGGAAGAGGCTTGAAATTTGCCATATCCTAATCAAATAGATGAAGGAAGGCCCGTGTCATCGCGACCCGGGCCTTTTTACTGTGTGCATGGACTGTGACAAGTGCCTACCTACCTGCATATGATATGGCAGATGAAAGCAGCCAGGAAGGAGAGATCGGCTTGAAGAAGGGAAAAGTCAGCAAACCGGTCAGAACCAGACCGCTCACATACCGGGAGGAAGATCCCGATTTCAATGAGCTAAGTTTGCTAGAAATGACCACCACTACCCCAAAGTTAGAAACATCTGAGGTTGAGCTGCATCAGGCTCAAGCTGTTCTGGAGCCGGAGCAGATAAGCCCACCTCCTGAAAAAGTAAAGGGCCCTGTTAAGGAAGAAGCGAACCCGACTTTGAAGGAGGTACAGGAGAGGAAAGCAGTAGAGACCACTCCCGAGCTCCGGTCTGAACAGCCCGCAAGCAAGGAGGAAACGTGGACTCCCGTCCGCCATCCGGTTGTGTATACCGATGATATTATGAATGCATCGGTTACAGGTGAGAAAATTGCCCCATATACGATTGATTCGTCAAAAATCAAGTATGGCTCGGTAGGCACTGCCTGGTTGGCCGATTATGCGGTAACCAGCCTTAATATTGCCGAAGGGGCCGTAACCGGATCGAAGGTGGCTCCCGGCTCATTAACGGGCGAACACTTCGTGGATGGCTCCATCCAGGGGCATAAAATAGCTTCTGGGACTCTTAGCGGGGAGAAGATTCAGGACGGAAGCATAACGGCGGAGAAGCTGGCGGATAAAGTCATCAGCTCAGATAAGCTTGCAGACGGTTCGATCGGCAGCCGCCATTTAAGCGGGGGTCTCATTACCTCAGATCTGCTTCAAGACCAGGCGGTGACTTCTGAGAAAATTCGCAGCGGCTCCATCCAGTCGATTAATTTATCCAACGGAATTGTGGATACGTCCAAACTGAGTGATTTATCTGTAACTGAGTCCAAGCTCCAAGACGGAGCAGTTACAGGGGAGAAGCTGAGGGAAGGCAGCGTAGAGGGGCGTCATCTGGCGCCGCATACGATCACCTCCGATCATTTGGCGCCGGGGATTAATGCAAGCGGGCTTCTTGCGCCGGGAAGTGTGGGTGCTGTGGAGCTGGAGAGTGATGCGATTCACTCCCGGCATATTCAGGAGCAGGCTGTTGAATCGCGCCACATTGCACCCTACGCGCTGGATCGGACACATATCAAGCCGGGGATCATAGGCGCCGAGCAGATTGGGGAGGAGCAAGTTGAGAGCCGCCATATCGCGGATTTAAGCATCATTTCAACCAAGCTGGCCGATCAGTCTGTAGGCACGGCACAAATTGTAGAGCAATCTGTTACATCGTCCAAAATCGCGGATCAAAGCATCCTTGCTCATAAAATCGGCGATGAGGCCGTAATAACGAGACACATTGGGAAGAGTGCAATTCATAGTCCCCAGTTGGCGCCTGGGGCTGTTGGCTCTGAGCATCTTAAGCCGGACTCGGTCCAGGATAGACATATCACAGCCGGTGCGGTTCTGGAACGGCACATTCAGGAAGGGGCCGTGCATAGCGGTAAAATTGCACAGAAGGCTGTACTCGAGGAGCATTTAGCCGATGACTCGGTTGCCGTACGGCATATCCAGTCATTAAGCATCACCGAAGGGAAGCTGGCGAATGCCAGTGTTACGGCGGATAAGCTCGCGCCAGCCGCGGTCCGCAGCGAGGCCATCAGCCGCCGGAGCATCACCTCGGAGCACATTGACTTCGAAGCCATTCATGAGGGGCACCTCGCCGAGAACAGTATAAGCAGCAGTGCTCTGCAGGAAAGAGCGGTGGGATCGCTTCACATTGAGGAGGGTTCGATTGGCACCGCTCACTTCGAGAGAGGTGCTGTAGATACCGCGGCTCTCCGGCATGGGGCTGTAACCACGGAGATTATTAACTCCGGGGCCATTAAAGAGCACCATCTGTCCGCCGGTTCTGTGTTTCAGCATCATCTGCAGAACCATGCGGTCACTTCGTTGAAGCTGTCTCCTGAGAGTGTCTCTACGGATAAGATCAATGATCTCGCCGTGACCTCGGGTAAGCTGGCGGAAGGAAGTGTGACAGCTTCTAAAATCTCGCAAGGCGCTATTCAGGCCGGACATTTGGCTCAGGGGTCTATCTATGCTGAAGCCATCGCGGAAGGCTCGGTTCAAGCCCGGCACCTGGCTCCAGAGTCAATCGGCCCAACGCATTTAGAGCGGGGAGCCGTCCAGGAAGCTCATCTGGCGGCAAGCTCGGTGACCGAGTCTTCGGTGAAAGAGGGAGCGATTACTTCAGGCAAAATTCAGGATGAAGCTGTCACTACGGTTCACTTGGCGGAAGGAAGTGTCACGTCCTCCAAAATCGCTTCAGGCAGCATTCAGACTCACCATTTGTCCCGGGAGCTGATTCAAGCAGATTCGCTTGCCGCTGGAGCCGTTCGGGCCATGCATCTTGCCGAGCAGACGATCAGCGCGAATCATCTGCAGGAGGGTGTGGTTCAGACGCGGCACCTGGCTCCCGAATCCGTGGGAACAGATCAGCTGAGCCCGGGGATCATCCAATCCCGTCATATAGCAGATACCTCAGTCGTGAGCAGACATATTGCACAGGGAGCTGTACATGGGGAGCATTTGGCTTCTGAGGCCATCTCAGCGGCAGCTCTGGAGAACGGCTCGGTCGGCTCCCAGAAGATCGCCGGGGAGGCTGTGCAGACTTTCCATCTGGCTGATGAGAGCGTCACTTCATCCAAGCTGGCCGCAGGCAGTGTACTGAAGCAGCATTTATCCAAGGGATTAATTGCTTCTGAACTCCTGGCGGAGAAAGCGGTGCGGGCTGAGCATATTACGGCCGAATCAGTTGGCTCGAATCATTTGGCTTCGGGAGCGGTTGAGTCCAAGCATATCTCACAGGATGCCATTGGACCTGGACATCTAACCGCAGGCTCCGTGCATACCGAGCATATCTCTCCCGGTTCGGTCAGAGCGGCTCATCTAGCGTCGGGTTCGGTACATGGCAGACATCTTGCTTCCGAGAGTATCTCCGGCTCTGTCCTTGAGAACGGGGCAATCACCTCTGAGAAGCTGGCGGAGGATGCGGTAAGTGCCCGGCATTTAGTTGAAGGCAGCGTGATTGCCTCCAAGATTGCCGAAGGAACGATCCAACCGCATCATTTATCTCCAAACCTGATCCAATCCAGATTTATCTCGGCCGCTGCTGTGCAGTCCGCTCATATTGCGCCAAATACGATTAGTTCAGAGCATATCCAGAACGGATCAATCCAGAATCCGCACCTTGCCCCGGAATCCGTAACAGAGTCCATTGTGCAGAATGGCGCCATTACCTCCGGGAAGCTGGCAGAACAAGCGGTAAATACGTCCCATCTTGCAGAGGAGGGTATCATTGGTTCGAAAATCGCGCAGGAGGCCATTGAGTCACGGCATCTTGTGGAAGGAGCTGTAACCGCCAAGTCTCTGGCTGAACAGGCGGTGAACTCCGGGCATATTGCCAGCGGCTCCATAAGAGCAGACCATCTTCAGAGCGGGGTTATACATGATTACCATCTGGCGGAAGGCGCAGTTGGCGGAGCGGCTCTGAAGAACGGCACAGTCACATCTGACAAGATCGCCGAAGGCTCTGTTCAGCCTTCTCATCTGGCTGTTGACTCGGTAACCTCTGAGCATCTGCAGTCCGGATCAATTCAGGAGCATCATTTGGGTCCGCAGACGGTGTCGGGAAGCGCGCTTCAGAACCTGTCGGTCACTTCCGAGAAGCTGGCCCCGGGCTCTGTCCAATCCAAACAGTTGGCCGTTAGCTCGGTAGACAGCAGACATATTGCCAAAGAAGCTATTGCATCCGGGCATATCCAACACGGTGTGGTGAGTAGAACGCATCTATCCCAGGAGATCCTTTCGGCAGGACTGCTTCCAGAGGGGGGGATTCGGGGAGTTCACCTTGATGACCAGAGTATTACCCGCCAGCACCTGACTGCCGGAAGTGTTGATGGAGACGTGCTGCAGAAAGAAGCCGTAACAAGCGAACATGTCGCTCCAGCATCCATCCAGGGCGTTCACTTGAATGAACAGAGCATCCAGTCGCATCATTTGGCGGAAGGCTCGGTGACTTCCCGTCACTTTGCTTCCGAGGGAATCTCCGGTGCCATCTTGGAGAATGGAACTGTAACTTCTGAGAAGCTGGCGGAGGATTCAGTGAGTGCCCGCCATTTGGTGGAAGAGAGCGTTACTCCTTCCAAGATTGCGGAGGGGGCAATCCAATCCTATCATCTATCTTCAGGTCTGATTCATTCTAGAGCCATCGCAGAAGGAGCAGTTCAACTCGAACATATTGCTTCACACGCAATTGGCCCGGATCATTTGCAGGAGGGTACAGTTCAGCGGCAGCATCTTGGACTTGATTCCGTGACAGAAGCATCCATACAGGACGGGGCGGTTACCGCCGGGAAGCTCGCAGAAGGAGCGGTGAATACACGCCATTTGACTGACGAGAGTGTGAGCGGCTCGAAGATTGCGGAGGGAGCGATCCAACCTCACCATCTGTCAGAAGGAGCGGTAAGTGCGAGGTCCCTTGGCAAACAGGTGGTGACCTCCGAGCATATTGCTGGGAACTCGGTAGGAGCAGTCCATATCCAATCTGAGGCGGTCCAGCCTCACCATTTATCGGAAGGAGCCGTAACCGGCAAGTCGCTTGGCAAGCAGGCGGTGACCTCTGAGCATATCGCTGAGAACTCGCTAGGGGCGGACCATATTAAGCCTGAGGCGATCCACGGCTATCATTTGGTGGAAGGAGCGGTAGGGAGTGCTGTCTTACAGGAAGGGGCCGTTACTTCGGAAAAGTTAGCCGAGGATTCTGTGCAGGCTTATCATCTGGCTTCCGAATCCGTAACATCTGGGCATTTGCAAGCCGGTTCGATTCTGGAGCAACACTTAGGTCCGCAGACGGTTACGGGAGCTGCACTTCAGAATTTATCGATTACTTCAGAGAAGCTCGCCCCAGGTTCCATTCAATCCAAGCACCTGACAACCAGCTCCATTGACAGCAGGCATATTGCTAAAGAATCGATTTCTTCGGGACATCTGCAGCATGGGGTGGTTGCTAAAGATCATTTATCTAAAGAGATACTCTCTGCAGGACTGCTGCCAGAGGGAGGAATTAAAGGCATTCATCTTGAAGATGAGAGCATTTCCCGGAAGCATCTGATCGCTGGCAGCGTGGACGGTGACGTGCTGCAGAAAGAAGCCATTTCGTCTGATCATATTTCACCGGTATCGATCCAGAGTTATCATTTGGCTGAGGAGAGTGTGCAGTCTCATCACTTGGCGGAAGGTTCTATAGACTCCGCCCATATTGGCCCTGAGGCGATCCAAGATTATCATCTGTCAGATGGGGCGGTAAGCACGAGGTCGCTTGGCAAGCAGGTAGTGACCTCCGAACACATCGCTGAGAACTCGCTAGGGGCGGGCCATATTAAGCCTGAGGCGATCCAAGATTATCATCTGTCAGATGGGGCGGTAAGCGCGAGATCGCTTGGGAAACAGGTAGTGACCTCCGAACATATCGCTGAGAATTCGCTGGGGGCGGACCATATTAAGCCTGAGGCGGTCCACGGCTATCATTTGGTGGAAGGAGCAGTAGGAAGTGCTGCCTTACAGGAAGGGGCTGTCACTTCGGAAAAGTTAGCCGAAGGTTCTGTGCAGGCTTATCATCTGGCTTCTAATTCCGTGACTTCTGAGCATTTGCAAGCCGGTTCGATTCTGGAGCATCATTTGGGTCCACAGGCGATTGCGGGAAGCACACTTCAGAACCTGTCGATTACTTCAGAGAAGCTCGCCTCGGGTTCCGTTCATTCCAAACACCTGGTCGTCAACTCCGTTGACAGCCGGCATATTGCCAAAGAGGCGGTAACTTCGGGGCATTTACAGCATGGGGTGATTGCTAAAGAGCACTTATCTAATGAGATACTTTCGGAAGGACTGCTGCCAGAGGGAGGAATTAAAGGCATTCATCTTGAGGATGAGAGCATTTCCCGGCAGCATTTGAAAGCAGAGAGTGTGGATGGTGATGTGCTGCAAAAAGAAACCGTCTCGTCTGATCATATTTGCCCGGTATCCATCCAGAGTTATCATTTGGCTGAGGAGAGTGTGCAGTCCCATCATTTGGCGGAAGGTTCTGTGACTTCACGACATCTGGATGTGGGGAGCATCGGGCTTGACCAGCTTGCTGTTACACCGGTGCAGAGCCGAAAAGGGGTCCACGCCCTTCAGCAGTTCGGCATGACCGTATTCCTGATGCAGGGCCGGGAGAATCATGTGGAATTAATGATTAAGTTTGAAGAGCCGTTTGGCGACCAGAATTATACGCTGGTGGCGATGACGAATCAGCCGACCATTCACGCTTCTTTGAAGTCCCGGACGCCTGAAGCGGCGGTCCTTGAGCTGACACGCCAGCCAGGAAGCCCGCAAAATTATGGGTTCGTGAATTGGATAGCCATCGGGAATGTTAACGGAATTTAAGAAATTGTCACAATTTAAAAGGCTTGCTCCGGACCGCTAAAATCGGCCAGGGGTAAGCCCTTTAACATGTCATGGCCAATTTTCCCAGATATATTTGGAATATAGTATATATTTATCCTCCTATAACGCTTGACGAACAGCCGTTTAATATCTAGAATTTGTGGCAGTATACCATAAAGAAAGAGGGGATTACACTGCAGCCCAAAAAGAAAAATACAACTCTGAACCAACGCAAGCTGGAGCAGCAAAAGCAGAAACAAAGAATGAAACGTCTCATCTGGTTCTCCTCTGTGGCGGTCCTTTTAATTCTGATTATTGTAGTGATTGGTCTTAATCCCAAGTCGTCCAGCACCTCTGCAAAAGGGGAATTCCCTTATGACAAGCTGCCGGTGCTTGGCAGCAAGGATGCCAAGGTCAAGATTGTGGAGTTCGGGGACTATCAGTGTCCGGCATGTAAGGAGTTTACTGAGCAGGTTAAGCCTCAGCTTAAGAAGGATTACATTGATAAAGGGTTGGTATCCTTCTACTTTATGAACTTCTCCTTCATCGGGGCAGGCAAAAATCCGGATGAATCCAATCTGGCTGCCTTGGCGGCACAGGCGGTATATCACCAGAGCAATGATGCGTTCTGGACATATTATGACGCACTGTACCGGGAACAGGGAGCAGAGAACAGCGGGCGGATTACCCCAGCCTATCTGGTTGATCTGGCCAAGCGGGAGAATCTGCAGATTGACTACACGAAGCTTCAGCAGGATATTGAGAAACAAACCTATCAAAACGAAGTGGACGAGCACAATGCTAAGACTGATGAGCTGGGTCTTAAATACTCGCCAACAGTCTATATCAACGATACGCAGTATTCAGGCGACTACAAGGACTACAGCAGTCTGAAGCAGGCGGTCGACAAAGCGTTGGCGGGTGAATAATATGAGCAGGCAGCCGGGGAATTCCATCATCAGAGAGTACAGCTTATATCTGGCCTGGCTAGTGGCCTTGGTCGCCACAGCCAGCAGTCTGTATCTGAGTGAAGTTATGCTTTTTGAACCGTGCCGGCTGTGCTGGTTCCAGCGGATATTCATGTATCCGCAGGTCATCCTCCTGGGAATTGCGGCTTACCGTGATGACCGGAGCATTATCCGGTATACACTTCCGCTCAATATTATTGGTGGACTCATTGCGCTGTTCCATTACGCTGAACAGAAAATTCCCGGATTGTCTGACATCGCACCCTGCCGCGTAGGCGTTCCGTGTAATGTGGATTATCTGGATTGGTTTGGTTTTATTACCATTCCTCTCATGGCTCTGGTTGCTTTCATCTTGATTACGATATTCCTGCTGATCGGCAGGGAGAAGCCTGAGGAAGAGGAACTGCTGGAGGAAGACAGCGAGTATAACAAAGCAGAGAGCCTGTAACAGGCTCTCTTTTTTTATATCTACATTTTAAAAGTACGGTTCCCGGTTATTTGCTTCCCTTAAGTGTCCGGCCAATCAGCACCTCCGGATTTCCTTCAAAGCGGACCAGCCGTGATTTGCCTTCGGTAAACAAGGGATGATCCGAAACTTGGAAGTGAAGGTGAGGCTCGCTGGAATTTCCGGAGTTTCCGCATAAGGCGAGAAGATCCCCTTTTTTTACTATGTCGCCCTTACTCACCTTCACAGACCCTTTCTTCAGGTGGGCAAGCAGGCTGTACTCTCCATGGCCGTGGTCTATTACCACGTGGTTGCCCTCAGGTGGATTATCCGGATTGGTGGTCCCCACCGGGAAATTATCCTCATACTCGTCCACGGCCTCAACTACTGTACCCTCCTTCGGAGCAATAATGTCCTGTGCAAAGGCAAAGTAACTTTCATTTTTCTTCGGATCTCCTTTGTAGGAATAGTTGTTAACGGCTTTAACCAAATCGGCAGCATAACGCTGCGCAGGGATTGCATAGTGGTAATTGACCAGCACATTGGTCCCTCCCCAGAATACGAACCAGTCGCCTTTGAACGGAAGGCTGTAGACGTTCTTGGTCAGATCTTTGGCAGCTTTCTTCTCACTTGGCAGCTCGGATTGAACAATGAAACTGGAAATTTGTTTACTGGAATTATAGATGACCTGATAGCCCTTGGTCTTATCCTGGCTTAGCCCAATGGCGGCCAACACCCCGTTCAGACGATATCTGATTTCGGGTCTGTAAGTCACGATTCCTTTATGGAATTGGGTCATCAGTTTTTTGAACTCCTCTTTAGGGACCTCTTTCTGCAGTTCCTTAGTCATCCTGGAGTATACCCAATCGAATCTTCCTTTAAGGAGGGCTGGGGCTAGCTGGTCGGGTGAGATTGAGGCTGAGCTTGCAACCAAAGCGGCCGCTTCGACCTTCTCTTGATTCCTGAACGAAAATGCCGCAGCGAAGACAAGCAGCAGGGCTGTGGGAGCGATAAACCAATAGACGGGTTTCATAAAGATGTATTCCTCACTTTCTAAATGGTCTGTTATAGGTCAAGGAGACCCATGTGTGTTCCCATCATAAACATACAGCCTTACCAGGGGTTGAATGGAGACTTAAAGTAAACTTAATTCGTCCTGAGAAGAGTTAAGCTTAAGTTAAGACTCATAGAGTTCCAAGCCTCTTGGGGAGGATGCTAAAATATGGGGAGAGAGGAAGTGTGTAATTTGATGAATCAAGCTTCAATCCTGCTGGTTGACGATGAGCCGGCAATTACCCAAATGCTTAAGAAGGTGCTGCAAAAGGAAGGTTTTATACATATACACACGGCTGAGACCGGAGAAAAGGCGCTGGAGGCCTGTAAAGCAAGTCCATATGATCTGATCGTGCTGGATATCATGATGCCCGGACTCAGCGGCATTGAGATCTGCCCATTTATCCGGCAGTATACGGATGCTCCGATCTTCTTTCTTACCGCCCGGGACTCCGACTTTGACAAGCTGACCGGTTTTGCTGTTGGAGGAGATGACTATATTACCAAGCCGTTTAACCCACTTGAAGTGGTAGCCAGAATTAAGTCCCAGCTTCGGCGTCATTTGAGGCAAAAGGATGTGTCAACGGGTTCTCCGGTCAGAAGCAGTTATGATTTTGGCCGGTTCCAGCTGTACCCTGAGTCAGGTGAACTGTGGGTGGAAGGGAACCTGGTTCCATGTCCCTCGCTTGTCTATCAGCTCCTATTGTTTCTGTGCCAGAATCCGAACCGGATCTTTACGAAGACAGAGCTCTATGAGCGGGTATGGGGCATGGACGGGATCAGTGAGGACAACACGGTCATGGTGCACATCCACCGGATACGGGAGAGGATTGAAGTGAATCCGTCCCGTCCTGAGTACGTGATTAATGTACGGGGGATGGGGTACAAGCTTGTGACTCCGATGGGGCAGCATGAACGTTAGGCGCAGGCTCGTCTTTCGCTTTATCGGTCAATTGGTTGTGGTTGGCCTTGTACTGATGACGATTGCGGTAGCGGCCTCATTGTGGATTCTGGAGGAACTGAACAAACTCGAATCCAATAGGGAGTTTCAGGAGGCAGGGTTAATGAGGCTTATCGATACTTCGGTGCAGGATGAGAAGGGGGTTCATTTTGACGAGGGCCTTCTTAAGAAGGTTCGTGATTCAGGAGGGTGGCTGCAGCTGTTGGATGACCGGGGAAATGTTACCCAAAGCTACTATACTCCTGCAGATGTGCCGCGGAAGTATGCTTCAGGAGAGATCATGTCGTACTGGACGGAGACCATGTCTTTTCCTTACAGTCTTGGCCTGTATGTTGACGAAAAAGACGGAGTCACGTACACCCTGCTGTATGGAAGGCCAAAGAATAAAGCGGACCGCAGCCTGGAGCGGCTGCTCCGGGCCGGAATGAAGCAGAATGGGGACAAGCTCGAGCTTCCAGAAGCTGATCAGGAGCAGCTTAAGAAGGAGCATGACTGGATTCAATTGCTCGATTCAAACGGGGCGGAAATTGCTTCTTTTAATAAGCCCAATGGTGTGCCAGGCACCTACAAGTTATCTGAGTTGGTTCTCAGATCAAGGTACGGCTACCGATATAACGCCGAGTTATTATTCTATTATGATCAGTCCAAGGGAAATACATGGATTCTGAATAAACCTTTAACTGGAACCAAGCCGGGTGAAACCCCGAGTATGTTCCCGGAAATCCGGATTATACTCACGGGTTTGGGGGCTATAGCTGTCGCTTCACTGGTGACTCTGGTTCTGTTCTCGTTCTGGTATGGCCATCGTTTTGGTTCACCTATGATGCATATGATGCAGTGGCTGAGCAAGCTGGGCGAGGGCGTGTACGAGGAACCGCTGGATCGGCAGGGTCTTCCACGGAGCCAGGACCGAAAAGGCAAGCAGAGAAGGAGATACCGGGTATATAAAGACGTGATGGGCTCACTGCGCCGGTTGACAGACACGCTTCGGACTAATGAAGCTCTGCGTTCCAAGCAGGAGACGATCCGGGAGGAATGGATTGCGGGGGTAACACACGACTTGAAGACACCGCTGTCTACCATTAAGGGATATGCTCATATGCTGGAGTCGGATTCGCTCCACTGGACAGATGAAGAAATCCGCGAATTTGCCACGATCATTAGACAGAAATCGGCTTATATGGATGACCTGATCAACGATCTTGGGCTGACCTACCGTCTAAAGAACGAGGCTTCTCCGCCCAAGAGGGAACGTGTGGAGCTGAATGCATATCTTGCAGACGTTGTAGAACAAATCCGCTGCTATCCCGCTTATGATGAGGGCCAGGTTCATTTCGTGCCTGCCGATCGCCCAGTGGAGGCGGAAATCTACCATCCTTGGTTCAGACGCATCCTCGATAATCTTATTGCCAATGCACTGCTTCATAACGAGCCGCAGACGGTGGCAACCGTAATTCTGGGGGATCTGGCGGAGAGCACCTATTCGGTAACGATCCGCGATAACGGGGAAGGGATGGATGAAACTACCGCCTCGCTTCTGTTCGAGCGCTACTACAGGGGAACGAATACAGAGAGAAGATCGGAGGGGACCGGACTTGGAATGGCGGTCACAAGAGCCCTGGTACATGCCCTAGGAGGTACGATTGAAGTGAAGACCCGTGTGGGCGAAGGCACACAGATCAAGCTGGAATTCCCTTATGTTTAAGCTTTAGAACGGAGGTGTGTGATCAAGCAGCTTGAACCGTTCAATTTGATCCCACATCTGCTCCTTCTGTAGAATGGACTGCTGTTTGAGGCCAATAAGATCATAATGGGGATATGGCTGACGATTGTGAATATATTTGGGATTAAGACCATTTTGCACACACCACGCGGTAAGCTTATCCAGGTCGGCACAGCCCACTTTGGTTACGGTGGTGATGCCGGGAAATCGCGGCTCAAGCCAATAGTGCGTCAAAAAAGCAATGTTGCCCTGTCTGATCTGATCTTTCCACTCGTTAAGTTCTTGTCTATTAATACCAAAGGCCATAAGTTATTCAGTCCAATCGCTTGTAATATACTGATTATAGCAATTTTAAATTTGTTTTTCATGAATTATGGAACCTCTGAGTCTGTAACAAACGTATTATATCATTCGTTTATGCTTAAGAAGCGTTGGCTCTGTTTGGAAGGATTATTGGCGGCTCGAAGAGGATTTAGGGGAAAGGTGTCGAAGAGCTACTTTAGGCAGAAATTACAACACGGAGATGAAGGAGGCGTAATGGTTTGAGTTTTTTAGATAAATTCAAGGCCGGCATGGCAGAAGCCGGCAACAAGGCAAAAAACGTGGTTGAGACGAACCGCCTGAAGCTGCAGAATAACAGCATGCAGCATGAAATTGACAAGCAGTTTCAAGCTATTGGCAAAATGGTCTACGAGTCGGTCCAGCAGGGGACTTATCCGCTGCCCCAGGATCAGATATCCGGACAGATGGACCGGATATTTGAGCTGAAGATGGCCATTGAGCAGAATTTGCTGCACATTGATAATATCAACGATTACAAGACCTGCAAGTCATGCGGTTCCACCAGCAATGTGGAAGCTAAATTTTGCACGAATTGTGGTCAGACTTACGAGGTGGAACACACCAGCTTTGTGGAATACGAGGCGGACAGCAAGCGGGAAATTTCCGAGCAGGGACGGCATCTGCCCGATCAAAATAAACCTTAGGAGGAATGTATTTGCAACAATTTACGGTATTAACAAGAGAATTACGCAAATGGCTTGAATTGTTCAAGTGGTATCATCAATTAAGGAAATATGACATGCATTTGGTGTTTGGCGGTTTGGGCATCGGCTTTTTGTATGAACTTCTAGTTTGGCTGCTTCCCTATTCAAGCCAGTCGGGCCTGCACTTCCTTTTTTATTCGATTCCGCTGTTTACTTTGTCTCACTGGGCCTTCTTGCTTGGAGCATGGATCATGCTAACGACAGACAACATTAAGTATCTGCCATATGGATTGTGGTTGAAGGCGTTATTGCTGTTTTTTCCGTTCACTTACATATCCCTGTCCGGCTTGATCCCGGTTGCTGTTTATGCAGTACTGGGGTACTTCTTGTTCAGGTATACGGCTTCTGTTCATGTGGGGACACGAAAAACACCATAGGAGTTTCAGAGGTGCAAAAGCCTGTCTGGAAGCAAAATGCTTCTGGAGTGGGCTTTTTTTGCACACACGTTAAGAACATGTGATAATAAATTTCCGAAAAGGGAGGGAGATTTATGGGGAATGAGAAGATTTTAATTGTGGATGATGATCCCGATATCGTAAATTTGATCAGCGAATATTTAGGCAGAGAAGGATATTCCATAGCAACTTCTTCAATAGGACAAGAAGCTTTGGAGATGATATCCCAGGGTGGAATTAACCTGGTCATATTGGACATTATGCTGCCTCATATGGATGGGTTTGAAATTTGCAGAAGAATTCGTGAGTATTCTGATATTCCCATCTTGCTAATAAGCGCTAAGTCAACCGATATCGATAAAGTTGTGGGATTGAGAACAGGGGCAGATGACTATATCGTTAAACCGTTTAGCGCAATCGAACTGGCGGCGCGTGTGGAAGCGCAGCTGCGGAGATATATATACATGGCGGAACGGAACCTTCAGGAGGAAAAGGACTTTATACATATCAATGAGTTAAAGATAGACATTGGTGCCAGAAGTATATTTTTATTCGGCCAGCCTGTTAAATTAACAAAGACAGAGTATGATATTCTGCTTCTACTTGCCAGAAACGCGAACCGGGTGTTCACGCTGGAGGAAATTTTTGAGAAGGTATGGAAAGAGAGATCTATAGAGGGCAGCAGCAGGTCTGTTATGGTTCACATTGCCCGGTTAAGAAGCAAAATTGAAGAGGACCCGAGAAATCCAAGGATCATCAAAAATGTCTGGGGAGTCGGTTATAGAATTGAGAAATAAGATGATTTATGGAATTGGTTTTAAGCTACTGCTTAGGGTGATTCTTAGCATCAGCTTGTCGGCTGGATTCATCGCTTTGGCCCAGTCGATAGTCATTTCTTTGGCCGGTATAAGTGCGCAATCTCTGTCCATGATTGAAGAAGATTATTCCTTCATGTATTTTGCTGTTTTTCTAATCATCGCCGCACTTTTGTTTTTTCTATTGTCGAAGGGCTTGATTAGTCGTTTAATTTCAGTGAACTCTGCAATGGGCAAGGTGATAAAAGGAGATACCGGTGTTCACCTGCCCGTTCATTCCGCCGATGAAATTGGCGAATTGTCAGGCAACATTAATCAAATTGTGAACCAGCTTAGGGAAAAGATAGAAAGCCAGAAGCGGGCGGAGCAATCCAAAAATGAGATGATCGCCCATATTTCGCACGATTTGAGGACGCCGCTCACCTCTCTGTTAGGGTATCTTGAATTAATTCAGGAGCATGCCCAGGACCAGGAAGCTTGTTCCCGATATATACAGGTGGCCAGACGAAAGGGCACCGAGTTAAAAGATCAGATCGAAGAAATGCTGGAGTACAGCTATCTCAATTTAAGCAGTGTTGAATTAACGTTCGAGAAGCTGGATGCGGAGGAACTGATTCAGCAGGTAGTGATTGATTTTATGCCGCAATTGGAGAATGAGGGAATGGTCTTTGAGATGGAGATTGAAGGAGAAATCCCCTGCATCAAGGCAGATAGCCGCTTACTCGTGAGGCTGCTCCAGAATATTGTCAGTAATGCTGTCAATTATGGCAAGGCAGGTGGGAGATTAACCTTCCGCTTGCATGCCGAGGGGACAGAGTTGGTAGTACAAATGATTAACTACGGGGACCCCATCCCTCCTGAAGACCTGCCTTACGTGTTTGAGAACTTCTATCGGGGTGAAAAGTCAAGAAGCAGCCATACGGGGGGGAAAGGCATGGGGCTGGCGATTGCCAAAAGTATCGCTGAACTGCATCATGGTTCTATAACCCTGCAGAGTAACACAGAAAGAACTTGTTTTACACTTAGGCTTCCTGGCTGGCGAATTCAGGATAATGAAGGTTAAATCTTTAAAAAGTCGTAAGTATTTCTCTAAAAGGTTGTAAGACTCCTCCTATACAATCGAAGCATACATAGGAAGGAGGACGATGAATTATGTTTCGAACAGGGAAATTCTCTTTTGCACTATTGATTTTGTTGATAGTAGTCCCTGGTTTATGCTGGGGAAGTGTTTATTGGGTTGGCGGTGTGGCTGGTGTTGCAAGCTGGTGGCTGCTTCAGGTGTTCTCCATCGTGGGAGTAGTCTCGTTATGCGTGTCCCTAGGGTACTTCATAGTGTCCTTGATCAAGAGGAAGAAGGTACGCATGCGCTGGATCAGCATATTTATCTTAGCCATAATAAGCACCTGGCCGATGTGCTGGCTGTTGGGTTCACTACAGATTGCTTATCCGGCAGATGTGAATCGGGTAAAGCCAGCTGTTACTGTACGGCTTCCTGTTAAGGAAACCGTACTGGTTGGATGGGGAGGGGACTCGATTAAGACGAATTATCCTCATGTGGTGGTGCCTAGTGAAAGATGGGCATATGATTTGTTGATGAAGCCGGCGGGCATGGGCAGCCCTAACTTGAGTGATTATGGAATCTATGGGGCAGACGTGGTGGCTCCGGCAGCCGGAACCATTGTGGAAGCTTATGATGACGACCGTGACCATGCGCCGGGTACCGATGAGCATGAGTCTATGGCAGGCAACCACATTTATATCAAGTTGGATGAAACGGGAACTTATTTGGTAATTGCCCATCTTATGCAGAACTCCATAAAAGTAAAAGCGGGGGATCATGTGGATGAGGGGGCCTTAATCGCAAAGGCCGGGAATTCCGGAAGTTCGAGTGAGCCGCATATTCACATTCATCATCAGCGTCAAAATCCAGCGAACACGAGCTTGTTTCTTTCCGAAGGACTTCCCTTGTATTTCCGAGATAGCACAGGAAATGCTATGCCAATAGGCGGAATGCGCCAAGAACACGGGAAAGACGTGCCAAGTGGAGATAGCGTAACACCTCTTTGAGTATTTGCCATGGATTATTACTATGGATTGCTGTAGAGACGCATAAACTATAAAAAAAAAGGCTGATCTGGTGCGGGGATCATACCACACACAGGGCAGCCTTTAATTATCTGGAATTATCGGATTTTACGAGATTAATTTCCTGTACAAATGCGTGAGATAACGGACCCGGATGATCAGGAAATATACAATTTGAATCGCAATAAACGAGGCGAAGACTGCTAAAGCATAGTTGAGCACCGAGTAGTAAACTAACATCTGCAGGGCTGTGAAAGCCACGGCACTGTGTACTACAGCTAGCAGAATCGGCAGGAAGAACATCAGGATCAGCTGACGGGTGACCGTCTTTCTTAATTCTTTCCGGCTTAATCCAACTTTGGCAATCATCTTGTACTGCTGTTCATCCCGCTCCGAGTCCGCATACAGACGGAAGTAGATAAAGCTGGCGGCGAAGGTAAAGAAGACGATGCCCACCAATCCACTCAGGATGAACAGTATCCCGTTCAGCTGCCTTGCTGAAATCCAGTCATCTACAAGGGCGGTGAAGGAGTAGTTACCCCGCTCGTCAAATTTGCTTATCGTTTTGGATAATTGTGCCGAGACATCCCGGGAGTGCTGCCAGTCTTTGACAACGAAGAAATAATTTTTCGTAATCAAGGCCTTGTCCTGATGAGCAAATATAGTGCTGTAAGCTTGATCGGAGACCAGGCGCAGGTTAACAATATTAGGAATGACAATATAATCAAGTGCCTTAATGGCCTTGAATTTCTTCTGATAGTTCTCCTTAATAATTTCAGGTTCAGGTTCGTAGATTCCATTGCGCTTGTAATCCTCGAGTTCAGTTACAGTAGAGGGCGCAATAATCATCTCTTGATCTCCCAGCTTCTCGGCAGGGTGGCCCAGGGCGGTAGCAAGGCTGTTGAAGTCGCTTAGCTTGATCAGAGTCAGTCCATTGTCGGTGTAGCCCGGGGTGGTAGTCCCCATTTGATAGGGAAAATGAGCTTTAGTCAATTCCTGTTCAATGAGCTTGATATGCTGAGTTTCGAATGGATTATCCGGATTTGACGAATATTTAAACGCATAGGGATTTGTCATTTCCGCAAGTCCCGGAGCGCCGATAGCTAAGCATGTTCCAATTCCGGTGAAGGCCACTGCTGAAATAATCGAGACCATAAAGAACATAACGGCATTGTCTTTCATCCGGTAGGCCAGTTCAGATAGGGTTAGCAGATTGGTGCGGCGGAAGAACAACCGCTGATTCTTCTTGAGCTTCCGAATAACATATACGCTAAGCTGTGTGAACAGGAAGTAGGTTCCCAAGATGACCAGGCCGACTCCGGCAGCCAGCAGGATCAGATTAAATACCCTCCGGAAGACAAAAACAAACACACACGCGTATCCGGAAGCAATCAAGAGTACAGCCAGCAGGGCGAGCAATCGGGATGCTTTCGGTTCCGGCTTCGGTTTCTCAGCTGATTTGATCAGGTCCACGAGTTCTCCCCTTCGGACCATTACGGAAGTGAAGAGGGAGATGACCACGAACATGATTGCGAACGCCGCTGCGGTCAGCCAGATTGCATTCAGAGGAATATAGAACGGGAGTCCTTTATCAATGGCTAGTATCTTCGCACAGACCAGCAGGATCAGCTTGGAGAAGATCAGTCCTGATCCGATCCCGGCTAGGATGGAGGCGAATCCGATCAAGATATTTTCGGTAAATAGAAGCCTGTGCAGCTGTTTGCGGGACATCCCGAGCATCAAGAGGATGCCGAACTCCATCTTGCGCAGCTTCAGAAAGGCGCTGACTGAATACAGCAGGAAAAAGAACGAGAAGATGAAGACGATATATTGGGAGACCCGCATGCCCATGGTAGCCAGCATGCTCATCGTACTGCTGTTGGACACAAGCTGGCCCTGCAAATCCGGATGGAAGAGCAAGAGCGCATAAATGAAGAAGATCATAACCGAGAAGGCGCTGCTCAGGAAATGCGCAATATAAGTCCGTTTATTGCGTACGACGTTGTTAAACGCGAATTGTCTGAAATTCATCGGCATTCCCTCCCATGAGTGACAGTACATTGATGATTTTCTGATAAAAGGCCGCACGGTTGTCTCCGTAGTGGATTTCGTTATACAGCTCGCCATCTTTGATGAAGACTACGCGGTTGCAGTAGCTTGCGGCTACCGGATCATGGGTGACCAGCATCATGGTAGTGCCGTCCTCTTTGTTCCGCTTCTCCATAATGCCCATTACGTCGCGAGCGGCTTTCGAGTCCAGATTTCCGGTAGGTTCATCCGCCAGAACGAGCTTGGGCTCATGGATAAGAGCCCGGGCAATGGCTGTGCGCTGAGCCTGGCCCCCCGAGATTTCATAGGTGCGCTTGTCCAGAATCGCCGTGATTCCAAGCTTCTCAGCCAGGTGGTTCACACGTGTATTCATCTCCTGCACAGAGATACCATCCAGTGCCAGAGGCAGAATAATGTTCTCTTTCACTGTAAGGGTATGCAGAAGATTAAAGGACTGAAATACAAATCCGAGTTCTCTGCGCCGGAACACAGCCAGCTCATCCGGAGTCAGGGTGTGGGGGTTCCTCCCATTAATCAGCACTTCACCTGAGGTGGGGGAATCTATGGTGGACACCAGGTTCAGCAGGGTGGTCTTCCCGCTGCCAGAGGGCCCCATAATTCCTACAAATTCTCCTTGATTTATGGTCAGCTGGATTTTGGATAGAGCTTCGTAGGATACTGCACCCTTGTATATTTTGCTGAGATGGTTAACCTTTAATATTTCCATATGTCAAAACTCCCTTCATAAATCAATGTTTGTACTTCCTGCAACAATAGTCATTTAAGTAACGCTTCATCTCAGGTACTGGTTACAATCTTTGTCTTGAATCCTAATCTGATTGGGTTCCTTATAAGTGTAATGCTGAATAGGGAATTCCCCTATCGGTTATTCTTTCATTTACCTGACAGCTTTGTAAGGTTAGTGGGTTAGAGGGAACTTGGTTCAACTCAACTTATATAACACATAAAGTCCCGCTCAACTTTGAACGGGACTTCTTACTGTTTATGAGTATGGGAAAATGATGCGTACCGTTGTGCCCTGATTAACCTTGGACTCCAGTTCAATGTCATGGCCGAGCCGGTCCAGCACCTCTTTTACCAAGTACAGCCCCATGCCGGTGGATTCCTTGTAAGTTCTCCCATTCTCACCTGTGAAGAAGGGACGGAAGACCCGGGAGATATCCGATTTCGGAATCCCGATTCCAGCATCACGAAGCTCGAGGACGAGCGCTTCATCCCGCGTATGGGCGGAGAAACGGATGGTACTTCGGGTTCCTGAGGAATACTTAATGGCATTGGTGAGGAGCTGCTGCAGGATGAACCGCAGCCATTTGGCATCTGTAGTCACGTGAAATTGATCGTTGACCTGATTATCGGGGTAGACCTGGCTGCGTATGAAATACCGTTTATTCTCATGAATGACCTCTTGAACAAGACTCCGAAGCAGGGTCCGGTCTACATGGAAGTCCTGTTCAAAGGTCTCCAGCCGGGCCATATACAGGACCATTTCAAGCCCCTGCCGCATCCGGTCGGCCTCCTCCGAAATATTCTCATACTGCGGCTCATCCTCACCTTGGGTGATCAGATCAATGACCGACAGAGGAGTCTTCATCTGATGCACCCACTGATTCATAAAGACCAGATGTTCCTGTCTTTGCCGTTCATATTTCTTGAGCTGCTCTTGGTAGTGCCTGAATTGAATATCGAGCAATCTGCTTATTGCAGAAGGAAGAGGGGCTGGCTCATCTTGATATATCGAATCCTTGAGGTTGGCTGGTGTATGGGACAGCCTGGTATACAACTGACGGTGTGTGTAGTATCTGTAGATGAGATATGCAAGGAACATAACCAAGCTTAAGAAGCTGGCGTATAAGGCAGTGAGTGGATGATCGTAGCCGTCATACCAATAAACCAGAAGCACAAGGATCTGCTGGACGATCCAGAACATAAAGAGCGGGATATGCTCGCGCAGGAACAGCCTCATGATTCATCCGCGTCCTTCCAGGTAATGTTCAATCGGTAGCCTACTCCGCGCATCGTTTCCAGAGCGTCTTCGATCCCCAGGTCCGCAAGTTTCTTGCGAACACGGGTGATGTTTACACTCAGCGTATTATCATCGACAAAAGAGTCATCCCACAGTTTATCCAGAATCGCCGTCCGGCTGACGGACCTTGGGCTCCGTTCCAACAGCGCCTCGATAAGCACAGATTCCCTCTTGGTCAGAGAGACTGTTCTGCGGCCCAGCGTCAACTCCATCCGTTCGGGATAAAGAATAAGCCCTGACCGCGACACAGTGCGTTCCTCCATTTTGGCTGCGTAATCCCCATACACTCTCCGGAGCTGGCTGCGAATCTTAGCCATGACAACTTCGTAGTGAAATGGCTTCGTAATATAGTCGTCGCCCCCGTGCTCCAGCGCTCTAACCTGGTCCATCTCTCCACTGCGTGCGGAAATAAATATAATCGGACAAGTTGAGAGAGTACGGATTTGGCGGCACCAGTAATAACCATCAAAGCTTGGAAGATTGATATCCATAAGCACAATGTGGGGGCTCAGTTCTTGAAACTGATCGAGAATCCGGTCGAAGCTCTGAACCGGCACAGCCCGGTCCCCATATTTCTCTATGTAGTTCTTAAGCAATTCCGCGATCTTGGGATCGTCCTCAACAATCATAACGGTATACATGAAAATATCTCCTTTGAAAGGTACTTCTGTTGTTCAACTTTATATCAGATTAAAGCTGGTCAAGTATATTGCCGATATAGGGAATAGCTATGTTTAATTTACAACCTTGCGAAACTACCAAACATTATACATGAAGGAGAGACAGAATGAAGTTATTTGCCCGTCTATTTATCCCCTGCCTGCTCGTATTCTCACTTGCTCTTCCGGCTGTTCAAGCTGTTCCGGTGCAGGCAGCAGGAAGCACGATTGAGGCCTCCAAGCTCAACAAGATCAGCCGTTTGTCGTATCCGCTGTATGACGCAGCGAATAATTTATACACCTTGTACATATTTGCAAAGGATGAGAAGAAGGGGAAAATTCAGGAGGACAGTTACCAGCTAGGCTACAAGAAAGGTCAGACTAGTTATACAGGAAAGTATCAGGCTGCCCTGCTTAAGAGCGGGGAACGATACGCAGCTGTGCAAACTGTAAACTTGGGCCTGCATACGGTAGTTCCTCCGGATAAGAAGAATTACGTCCTGAAGAGAATCAGCAAAAATACACCCGACCTGTTCATCATGACCGAATACGGAACCTCGAATTTTGATCTGTTCCGCTCCTTTGTTGTACAATCCGGCAAACTGCAATTGCTTACCTTCGCAGACAAAGACGGCAAGCGTTATGACGCATTTTGGGGAGCTGGGAAGGTCGGTGGCGTGCGTATGCTTCCGGGCATGAAGATCCAGACTAGACAGTATGACAATTCCAAAGGCAAGTATGTGTTTGATACCTTTGCGCTTCATCTGGCTACGATGACTTTACGCCGGAACGATTCTTCTTACGGGAACACATCCAGTTGGAACCAGGCTGGCACAGGAGACCGGGCTTATCTGACCGAGCTCAAGAATTCAGCAGTTAAAGGCGTTCTGCCGGGCAATCCGAAGGTCAAGCTGGGCTTAACAGCTAAGGCGGTAGGCAGCGTTCTGGGTAAGCCTAAGGTAATGTCGAATGGGGAGTGGCACGGCTATTATGAATACAATTCCACCTTTATCGGATTCGATGATTACACCCATGATATGAATGACTCATCTGTGGTGACAGAGCTGCTTCTAAATGTGGAGAAGCAGAATCTTACCGTGTCCCATGTGAAGAACTGGCTGGGCAAGCCGAGTGAGGAATATGTTAATGAAGAAGAAGGGAACTATGTAGTCATTTATAGTTTGGGAAAGCGCGCTCTTGTGTTCTACTCTGATGATGAGGACAGCTTTATTACCCGGGCTTCCATCATGTAGAAATTTATAGAGCAAGGAGCCGTCCGTAAAGACGGCTCCTTGCTTTGTTTAGGGGATCGGTATAGATTCGAAGGGTTCCGAGAACGAACGCTTCTTTCCATGCTGTTGGTTTATGATAAGCGGTACAGAAATGTTCTGTGCCTAATAGACATAGAATCCGCAGGTGTTTACTTGCGCTTCACATCAACCAATTCAAAACGTTCACACACCAACATCATATCCTCCGAGAATTGCAGACCTATACTGCTCAACGCCTCGGTAAAAAACTTTACATGGGCTTCTTTCCAGTAGCGGTAGGATCGGTCTCCCTCACCCTCAGCAATTGCAAATTCCTCTGGCACCTCATTCATAGGCATGACGGTTACCTCAGCGGTTCTAATTATGGCCACTGGCTTGTCATCGCTGTTTAAGATAATGCTGTAGTCGTCAACGGAGGGCAGGGGCTCTTGTTCCATTTCATAAAAAACTAATCCAGAGCAGGTTGCGGTCTTAACACCATCGATAACTAATTGGGCGAGATGGTCTGGATCTGCCCCGAACTGCCATGCGGATACGCGCTTTAGCTTTTCCCGGCCTTGCTGTTTCCAGTATTCATCCCAATAGGTTTGTGCTTGCTGGTTCATCGGATTCTCCCTTAGTAATAAAATCAGTCATTATATTAAATAACATAATATAGTAACTTTAACATGTTCATGATTCTGCTGCTAATCTTGTTCTTGTCAGAAAAAAAAGCAGCCTGCTTTAAGATACGAACTAAGACCCACACGAGGGTCACTTTTTTCAAAGTGTCCTTCTTGTGGGTCATAGTTCAGTTTGCACCTGCAGGCTGCTTATTCTGAGCTTCTTACGAATATCGCGGGGAAGCCAATGTTAATTTACACGAGTACCTTCCTGAATTCCTGTGTCAGAAGGGGAATGACCTCGAACAGATCCCCTACAATGCCGTAGTCCGCTACCTTAAAGATCGGTGCCTCCGGGTCTTTGTTGATCGCGATAATCACACGCGATTGGCTCATGCCGGCAAGATGCTGGATCGCGCCGCTGATGCCGCAGGCGATGTAAATTTCCGGCGTCACCACCTTGCCGGTCTGCCCGATCTGCATCGCGTAGTCGCAGTAGCCCGCGTCACAGGCGCCGCGTGAAGCACCGACCGCCCCTCCAAGCACATCCGCCAGCTCCTCCAGCGGCTTGAACCCATCCGCGCTCTTTACACCACGCCCGCCCGAGACCACAAACTTGGCTTCGGTCAGATCCACTTTGCCGGAGGTCTTGCGCACCACGTCCTTGATGACCGAGCGCAGGTCTGCGGCAGGCGTATATTCGCGGTCCACAATTTCCGCAGGGCTGCCAGTCTGTTCAGCAGCCGGAATATTGTTCGGCCGGATGGTGATGACCTGCGGCCCATCCGCGAACTGCTTCTGCTCGAAGGCTTTGCCCGCATAGATTGGCCGGGTGAACAGCGTGTCTGCGCCGCTATTCTCGATTGCAGTCACGTCGGATATTTGGCCCGCCCCAAGATGCGCAGCAATCATAGGCGCAAGATCCCGGCCGGCTGCGGTATGTCCGAACACCACAGCGTGAGGCTGAAGCGGGTCAAGAACGGAGGTCAACGTGCGGAAGTAGACTTCCGCGTTATAATTCTCCAAGTCAGGGTGGTCTACGGCATAGACCTTACCATCATTCACATAACCGGCCAGTTCACCTGCAAGCTGGGTAATTTGTGAACCGAGAATGACCGCGGCGACCGTATCTCCAACTTCTTTAATTAAGGACACGGCTTGAAGCGCTTCCAATGTAACCTGACGCAAAGCCCCTGCCCGGACCTCTGCAACCACCACATACGTATGACTCATATCAGACAACCTCCCAAGGATTGAATTATGTGCCTCTGCGGTTAATCCGCTTATTTATGGTTGATCGATCTCTGTACATATGATTTTAGAATTTCTACGTCTATGAGCAGCCTGAACTCTGAATTTAGATCAGCTTCGCTTCTGTGCGCAGCAGCTGAACGAGCTCTGCAGCCTGCTGAGGAAGATCCCCCTTGAGAATTTGGCCGGCTTTGCGGGCGGGCGGAAGCGTGAGGGATACCCGCTTGGTTCTGGCCGCAAGATCAGCCTCGCTGATCCCTACGTCGTCCAGAGTCAAGGTCTGGAACGGCTTCTTCTTCGCTTTCATAATGCCCGGGAGAGAAGGATAGCGCGGCTCGTTCAGCCCTTGTTGAGCGGTAAAGACAGCCGGAAGCGTGACGATGAGCGATTCCGTATCGCCCTCAGCATCACGCTGGGCCGCAGCCTGCGTGCCGTTAATCTCCAGCTTGGTAATGGATGAGGTGTGCGGGATACCCAGAAGCCGGGCAACACGGACCGCCACCTGTCCACCGCCGCTGTCCACGGAGAAGTTGCCACCGAGGATGAGATCATACGACTGCTTCTCCAGATATGCGGCGAGCACCTTGGATACGCTGAATTCATCGGAAGGAATCCGCTCATCCGTAATCAGGACGGCATCATCGGCACCCATGGCTAGAGCCGTGCGAAGCGCTTCGGCCGTACGTTCGGGACCTATGGAGAGCACGGTAATATTTCCGCCGTGCTGCTCCTTTTGACGCAAAGCCTCCTCCACAGCATACTCATCATAAGGATTAATCACATATTTGACACCGTCATCAGAGACTTCCCCATCTTGAATCACGATTCTCTCTTCCGTATCAAACGTTTGCTTCAACAAGACATAGATATTCATGTGCCATACTCCTCTCTGGGATTAAGGTAAAGAGATTGTACACCTATGCTTCATTTACTTACTTAAGGCCTTTAAGAAAAAATTCCACCGTTTTATCCACTTGGGCGGTAAGGGAATACTTCCTGCCTGAAATTAGCCAGGATGTTACGGCTTCGTCCAGCCCTCCAAAGATTAAGAGTCGTGTCAGCTTCACATCCAGATCGGGCCGGAACGATTTCTCCTGAATCCCTTTCTCCAGAATATGCTCAATGAGCTGAATATAAGGCTTCACGACGTTCCCAATGGCTACCCGCAGCTCCAGCGAGCTTTGGCGAAGCTCAATTTGGGTTACGTAGGCCAGGTTCACATTGCTCTCCAGCTCACTGAAATGAATCTCACACACTTTTCTCAGGGCCTCATCCGCCGTGCTGGATTCCTTCACACTTTCATTAAAGGCGGCGATCAGGTCGCCAAGGCGCTCCTGAAACAGAGAAATAAGGATATCTTCCTTTTTCTTAAAATATAAATATATCGTACCGTCCGCCACACCAGCCTCCTTTGCAATTTTTGAAATCTGAGAACCATGAAAGCCATTCTCAGCAATGACTTTGAGTGCAGCTTCCAGGATCAGCTCATATTTTTCCATTTTCCTACTTGCCATAGTGCCACCTCAGTGTTAGAATTCGTAATAACTGAATGAATACTCATTCATTTTTTCTTAATCTTATGGGAAACAACGCCAGATGTCAATGTTTTCAGCTTAAGATTTATTTTTACAACATAAATGTAATCGCTTTCTAAGCTTGGCCATCACAAGCGATACCGAAGTGAAGCAGAAAGGACGGATGTAAGATGGCATGGCAAATCGTAAATCTTCTTCTATTTCTAGCGGTCACCGGATACGGGCTCTATCTGTTTTACAAGGCCGTGTATCACCGCTGGCTGTACGTTAAGCTCGGCAAGCCTTCGGACTTCCGGGCACAAAGCAAAGGGAGGTGGGGAGAATTTCTCGCCCAGGTATTTGGGCAGAAGAAGCTGCTCAAGGACCCGAAGAGCGGCATTATGCATATCGTCATTTTTTATGGATTTATCATTCTGCAATTCGGGGCGGTTGACCTCATCATTAAGGGGCTGACGAACGGTAGAAATCACCTGCCGATACCCGCTTACGACGTATTTGGTCTGCTTCAGGAGATTACGGTATTCCTTATTCTTATAGCGATGGGTTATGCGGCATACCGGCGCTACGGGGAGAAGCTGGCCAGGCTCAAGCGCGGACTTAAGCCGAGCATCGTTGTCATTTTTATTTTCTCCTTGATGCTGTCCGTGCTGCTGTCCCTCGGATTTGAACGCGTATGGTTAGGCATCCCGGCTTCCGGGTACGCGCCGATCTCTTCAATGATTGCGGTTTTATTCGGGTCACTGCCTATTGCAGCCGCAGCGGCGCTGTTCTACACGTTCTGGTGGGCACATCTGCTCATTCTGCTTGCATTTCTGGTGTATGTTCCGCAGTCCAAGCATTTTCACCTGATTACCGCACCGGTGAATATCTGGTTCCGCCGGTCCGAGCCGGTTGGCAAGCTGCACAAGCTGGATCTGGAGGATGAAGAGGCTGAGTCGTTCGGGGTTGGCAAAATAGAAGATTTCACCCAGAAGCAGATGATTGATTTCTACGCCTGTGTGGAATGCGGGCGGTGCACCAATGTATGCCCGGCTTCCAATACCGGGAAGGTGCTGTCTCCAATGCATCTGATCACCAAGCTCCGCGACCATCTAACGGAGAAGGGCACAGCCATTACAGGCAAATCACCGTATGTGCCGGAGTTCGCTTTTGGCGGGGGGAGCGGGGCTTATGCCCTGGCAGAGCCGAAGACTCATGAAGTGAACTGGAATACAGCCAACGGTATTACCGATATCCGCCCAACACTTGCCTGGCAGAAGTCGACCTGGACCCACCAGGAGAAGAACCCGTTGGAAATGAACCTGATCGGGGATGTCATGACGGAAGAAGAAATCTGGTCCTGCACGACCTGCCGTAATTGTGAGGATCAATGCCCTGTAGGCAATGAGCATGTGGATAAAATCATCGACCTCCGCCGCCATCTCGTGCTGATGGAGGGCAGCATGCCGAATGAAGGGCAGCGGGCGCTTCAGAATATTGAACGCCAGAGCAACCCTTGGGGGCTGAACCGCAATGACCGGGCCCAGTGGACCGGTGAAGTGGAGGGCATCAAGGTGCCGACGGTGAAGGATCATCCTGACTTTGAATACCTGTTCTTCGTAGGCTCTATGGGCTCTTACGACTTGCGCAGCCGCAAAATCTCCCGCGCTTTCGCAAGGCTCCTGAATGAATCGGGTGTAAGCTTCGCGATCCTCGGCAACGAGGAGAAGAATTCGGGCGATACGCCCCGCCGGATGGGAAATGAAATGCTGTTTCAGCAGCTGTGCATGGAGAACATCGCTACGTTTGAGAAGTATGGCGTGCGCAAAATCGTGACCGCGTGTCCTCATACTTTCAATACATTCAAAAATGAGTACCCGGAATTCGGGCTCGAAGGGGTCGAGGTGCTGCATCACACCCAGCTGTTAGATCAGCTGATTAAGGAAGGCAGGCTGACCCCCAAGCATGAAGTGAATGAGCGCATCACCTATCACGACTCCTGTTATTTGGGCAGGTACAACAATGTGTATGACGAACCGCGCAATGTGCTAAAGGCGATTCCGGGTGTGGAACTGGTCGAAATGACCCGTTCCCGTGAGAACGGGATGTGCTGTGGGGCAGGCGGAGGCATGATGTGGATGGAGGAGACCTCTGGCAAAAGAGTCAATCTCGCCCGCACCGAGCAGGCGCTCGAAGTGAATCCAACCGTCATCAGCAGCGCGTGTCCTTACTGCCTGACGATGATGGAGGATGGCACCAAGATGAAGGAAGTGGAAGACCAGGTTAAAGCCAAGGATATTGCGGAAATTCTGGAGCTGTCCGTATTTGGGGATACTCCGGCAGCGCTAAATCGTGAACTTGAATTGGAGGCGAGATGATCATGAACTTATCCATTCGTAAAGCGGCCGTTATCGGCTCCGGTATCATGGGCTCACAAATTGCAGCCCACCTGGCCAATGTAGGGATTCAGACCCTACTGCTCGATATTGTGCCTAAAGAGCTTACTGAAGAAGAAGCTAAGAAAGGATTGACGCTTGAGCATCCGTCGGTACGGAGCCGCTTCTCTGCATCTGCGATCAAGAAGCTGGCGAAGATCAAACCTGCGCCGCTCTATGATGAAGCTTTTGCTTCCCGGATCACACCGGGAAATTTGGAGGATGACCTCGCAAAGATCGCGGAAGTGGACTGGATTATCGAGGTGGTCGTTGAGAACCTGGACGTAAAAAGAAGCCTGCTGAAGCAGATTGAACAGCACCGTGGACCAGGTGCGGTTGTCTCCTCCAACACCTCGGGAATTTCCATCAACGCTATGGCCGCGGAATGCGGAGAGGAGTTCCGCAAGCACTTTCTCGGAACACACTTCTTCAATCCTCCGCGTTATATGAAGCTGCTTGAGATTATTCCAGGGAACGATACCGATCCCGAACTGGTTACCGCAATGAAGGTCTTTTGTGAGAAGGTGCTTGGCAAGGGTGTAGTGCTCGCCAAGGATACGCCGAACTTCATCGGCAACCGGATAGGGACTTACGGATTGCTTGTGACACTCCAGGAAATGCAGAAGAACGGCGGTTATACCGTGGAAGAGGTTGATGCCGTCACAGGTCCGGCAATGGGCCGCCCGAAGAGCGCGACTTTCCGTACGTTGGATCTGGTCGGCCTCGATACCTTCGTGCACGTTGCTGATAATGTATACCACAATGTGACGGATGAACAGGAGAAGGCGGTGTTCTGTACACCGGAAGTTCTGAAGAGTATGACCGAGCGTAAATGGCTTGGAGAGAAGACCGGGCAGGGCTTTTACCTGAAGAAAAAAGGGGAGAAGGGCAGTGAGATCCTGTCGCTCAATCTGGCGACCATGGAATACGTCCCCCAGACGAAGCCCAAAGGTGCTTCACTTGAAGCAGCCAAGACCGCAAAGGGCACGAAGGAAAAGACCAAAGCCTTGTTAGCTGGCAAGGATCGCTACTCGGAATTGGCCTGGAACATTCTTAAGCAGGTGCTGATCTACTCGGCCGAAAAGGTCGGGGAAATCTCCGATTCCATCCGGGAGATTGACGATGCCATGAAATGGGGCTTCTCCTGGGATCTCGGGCCCTTTGAAACTTGGGATGCAATCGGCCTCGTCCGTTCCACCCAGCGGATGGAAGCTGAAGGATTGAACGTACCTCAGTGGGTTAAGGATTGGATTGCTGCTGGAAACACGTCGTTTTACAAAAATGAAAGCGGGAAGCTGTATTCCGTTCATATCAGCACCACCCAGTATAAAGAAGTCGAACATGTCCCGGAAGCCATCTCGCTTCGCAGCTTAAAGGAGCAGAACAAGACCATCAAGGGCAATTCGGGCGCAAGCCTGATTGATCTCGGGGATGGGGTGGCCTGTCTGGAATTCCATTCTCCGAATAATGCCATCGGTGCAGACATTCTGTCGATGATTCAGCAAAGCGTCGAGGAAGTGCGCAGCAATTACCTCGGCATGGTGATTGCCAATCAGGGCAAGAACTTCTGTGTCGGCGCCAACATCATGCTGCTGCTGATGGAAGCGCAGGATGAGGAATGGGATGAGATTGACGATATCATCCGGATGTTCCAAAGCACGATGTACAAGGTCAAACGGCTGGAGAAGCCGGTCGTTGCCGCTCCGCACCGGATGTGTTTGGGTGGTGGGGTAGAGGCTTGTATGCCAGCCGATCAAGTTATTGCCGCAGCCGAAACCTATTACGGATTGGTTGAAGTAGGCGTAGGGCTGATCCCGGCAGGTGGGGGCTGTAAAGAATTCGCGCTTCGAGCCAGCCAAAGCCAGCCGGGTGCGGATGCAGACCTGCAGCCGTTTATCAACCGGGTGTTCGAGACTGTGGGCACGGCCAAGGTATCCGGCAGCGGTCATGACGCCAAGCGTCTTGGGTACCTGCGCCCAACCGACAGGGTTGTAACGAATCAGGACTACTCCATCTATGAAGCGAAGCAGGCCGTACTTGGCCTTTCCAAGGGTTATGAGCCGATCCCGGAGGAGAAAATCCGGGTTGTGGGGGCCGAAGGCAAAGCAGTGATGCAGCTTGGCGCGATCGGCATGCGGCAGGGAGGTTACATCAGCGATCACGATCTCTTGATTGCCAAGAAGCTGGCTCATGTGCTGGCTGGCGGTGATGTTCCTGCCGGAACTCTGGTGACGGAGCAGTACATGCTCGACCTGGAGCGTGAAGCGTTCCTCAGCCTTTGCGGCGAGCCGAAGACGCAGGCCCGGATGCAGCACATGCTTACCAAAGGCAAAGCGCTGAGAAATTAGGCGTGGGCTAAAAGTTAGCGTTAGCGAAGCCCCGAAGCGGGTACCTAGGGACAAAACTGGAAGTAACGTGACAGAGAACCTTGAAGCAATTCAGCTAAAACCAATGCCTACGCACGGAGCAACGGAGGAAGCGGAACAATCCTGAAGAAGCGGAGCGTTCGCCTTTGTCCCCGGATGGAATCCTTGGATGATTCATTCAAATTATCCGGGGACAACAGCGATCGTAAGGATGTTTCGCAGCCGGAGTGATCGGCCAAGGAGCGAAAGCGTTAGCCCTGAACCGGAGTGGTCGCCATGACCAATCTGGAGTTTGCCGCAAAGTAAGTGATCAAAGCAGGAAGTTTCCGAAAGGAAGGCTCTGCAAGGCCATTTAAGTAATTCATCTAAAACTGATGCCTACGCACGGAGCAACGGAAGCGGAACAATCCTGAAGAAGCGGAGCGTTCGCCTTTGTTCCCGGATAAAATCTTTGGATGATTCATTCAAATTATCCGGGGACAACAGCGATCGTAAGGATGTTCCGCAGCCGGAGTGGTCGGCCAAGGAGCGAAAGCGTTAGCTCTGAACCGGAGTGGAGTGGTCGGCCGAGGAAAGGACAGCAACTGCCAGGCCGTCTGAGCGGGCAAGAAACTGCAAGTCACACCTGTGTTTTGACGTGATGAGCGGCTTAAATCTTAACTTCCCAAGGAGTGTGAGAACGATGAAAGAAGCAGTAATTGTATCGATGGCCCGCACCGCTATTGGCAAGGCCAAGAAAGGCAGCCTGGTGCAGACCCGGGCCGATGATCTCGGCAAGGTGGTTCTGGAAGCCGTCATTGAGCGTGCGCCAGGGCTGAGGAAAGAAGACGTCGAGGACGTCATTATTGGCTGCGCGATGCCCGAAGGCGAGCAGGGTCTGAACTTCGCCCGGATCATGTCGCTGTACGCGGGGTACCCGAACACCGTGCCCGCGTTGACGATTAACCGCTTCTGCTCATCCGGGCTGCAGTCCATCGCTTTTGCAGCCGAGCGGATTATGCTGGGCCATGCCGACATCATCGTGGCCGGCGGCGTGGAGAGCATGAGCCATGTGCCGATGACCGGCTTCAAGATTTCTCCGAATCCGAAGCTGGTAGAAGACATGCCGGAAGTTTACATCGGCATGGGGCACACGGCAGAGGAAGTGGCCGAGCGCTTCGGCGTATCCCGCGCGGATCAGGATGCTTTTGCGGCACGGTCCCATGCGAAGGCCGCGGCTGCAATCGCAGAGGGCAAATTCAAGGATGAGATTGTTCCGTTCGAGGCCGAGCTGACCAGCGTGGATGACCAGGGCAAGGTCACCCGGAAGAAATTCCTGTTCGATACGGATGAAGGAGTCCGCAGTGATACAACGGCAGAGGGGCTTGGCAAGCTGAAGTCGGCCTTTAAGCTCGACGGGACTGTGACCGCAGGCAACTCCTCCCAGGTTAGCGACGGTGCTGCCGCCGTGGTGGTGATGAGCCGGGAGAAGGCGGATGAGCTTGGTCTGAAGCCGCTGGCTACGTTCAAATCTTTTGCGCTGAGCGGGGTGGAACCAGAAATCATGGGGGTTGGCCCGGTGAAGGCGATTCCGAAGGCCCTGAAGATGGCGGGGATCGGCCTTGAGGATGTCGACCTGTTCGAGATCAACGAAGCCTTCGCTTCCCAGTGTGTGCAGGTCATCCGCGAGCTCGGCATTAATGAGGAGAAGGTGAACGTGAACGGCGGAGCAATCGCTTTAGGGCATCCGCTGGGCTGTACGGGAACCAAGATTACGACCACGCTGATCAGCGAGCTTCGCCGCAGGGGCGGAGGTTATGGTGTTGTATCGATGTGTATTGGCGGCGGAATGGGCGCGGCCGGTGTATTTGAAGTTCACGCACAATAACATGAACGATAAAAGGAGCGAATAATCATGAGTACAACGATGAACAAAGTGATTGGCGGCAGCTTTATGATTGAGGACGTAAATCATCAGCAGATCATAACTCCGGAAGACTTCACCGAAGAGCATCGCATGATTGCCCAGACCACCGAGGATTTTGTTGAAGGTGAAATTGCCCCGCGTGACGAAGAGATTGAGAAGCTGAATTACGAGCTGACTGCAGATTTGCTCCGCAAGGCCGGGGAGCTGGGGCTGCTGGGGGCGGAAGTTCCTGAAGCATACGGCGGACTTGGCTTAGACAAGGTAAGCTCAACTTTGATCAGCGAGAAGTTAACCAAGGCTTCCGCCTTTGCCCTGTCGGTAGGGGCTCATGTGGGAATTGGAACCCTGCCGATCGTGTATTTCGGTACCGAAGCCCAGAAGCAAAAGTACCTGCCATCTCTGGCTTCAGGGGAAAAGATTGCCGCTTACTGCTTAACCGAGCCTTCTTCCGGTTCAGATGCGCTTGGAGCCAAAACGACAGCCACACTTAGTGAGGATGGCGAATATTATATTTTGAACGGAACCAAACAGTTCATTACAAATGCCGGCTTCGCGGATGTGTTCATCGTGTATGCGAAAGTGGACGGCAAGGATTTTAGTACATTTATTGTTGAACGCACGATGGAAGGGGTAAGCATCGGTCCGGAAGAGAAGAAGATGGGGATTAAAGGTTCATCCACGTGTCCCCTGATTCTTGAGGATGTTAAGGTGCCGGTGGAGAATCTGCTGTGGGAGATTGGCAAAGGCCATCTGATCGCCTTCAACATCCTGAACATTGGGCGTTTCAAACTTGCCGTTGGCTGTGTAGGCGCTTCCAAGGACACGATTGAGCTTGCTGCCAAATATGCCAATGAGCGTACCCAATTCGGCAAGAAAATCTCTTCCTTCCCGCTGATCGGCAAAAAGCTGGCCGAGATGAACACCAAAACCTATGTGCTTGAGAGCATGGCTTACCGGACTGCGGGACTGTTCGACGTGGGTCTGGCCGAGGTGGATCATGCCAGCGAGAACGTTGGCTACCAATCGGCCAAAGCGATTGCCGAATACCAGCTTGAATGTTCGATCAACAAGGTGTTTGGGTCCGAAACCCTCGATTTTGTGGTTGACGAAGGCGTGCAGATCCACGGCGGCTACGGCTTTATTCAGGAGTACCGGGTCGAGCGCAATTACCGGGATTCGCGGATTAACCGGATTTTTGAAGGCACAAATGAGATCAACCGCCTGTTGATTCCGGGCACCTTGATCAAACGTGCGATGAAGGGTGAGCTGCCGCTGATGCAAAAAGCAATGGCACTGCAATCCGAGCTGATGCAGCCGATTCCGAGCCAAGTCTTTGAAGGTACGCTTGATCAGGAGACCCATCTCCTGGCCATGGCCAAAAAAATCTTCCTGATGGCCGGAGCCCAGGCTGTACAGAAATATCAGATGAAGCTTGAAGAACAGCAGGAAATTCTCAGTCATCTGGCGGATATGATGATTCAGGTATATGCGATGGAGAGCGCCCTGCTGCGCACGCGCAAAATGATCGAACGGTCCGGCGAAGACAAAGCCCGGCTGGCGGTGGAGATGACTACCGTGTTTGTCCATGAGGCCTTTGGCCACATTGAGACCTGGGCCAAAGAAGTTCTTGCAGCTATGGAATCCGGGGACACACTCCGTACACAGCTGTCCATTCTCAAGAAGCTGACGAAGAGATCCCCGATCAATATGGTTGAATTGAAACGGGATATTGCATCCAAGGTCATTGAGGCGGAGCAATACGTGCTGTAACCATTCGTTTAGAATTGGGGTGTCTGAATGCAGAACAAACCTTGGTTCAATCATTACCCAAAAGAGGTCCCGCATTCTTACAATTATCCGAATCAAAATTTGGCACAATTTCTGGTTGACTCAGCAGCTCAATATCCTGCCCACACGGCCCTGGACTTTATGGGTAAGAAAATAACTTATGAAAGCTTGCTGAAATCCGTATACCGTTTTGCGAATGCCCTGCTTCGGCTGGGTATTCGCAAAGGGGACCGGATCGCGGTTATGCTCCCGAACTGTCCGCAGGGAGTGATTGCCTACTACGGCACCCTGCTGACGGGAGCGGTGGCGGTGATGACGAATCCACTGTATGTCCCGCGGGAGATTGAGCATCAATTAACCGATGCGGGTGTCCGCCTGATTGTGACGATGGATGCCTTGGTGGAGCGGGTGAACAAGGCGATGGAGAAACATCCGCTGGAGTATATCATTGTCACGGGTATGCAGGATTATCTGCCTTTTCCAAAGAATATGCTCTATCCAATTAAGGCTAAAAAAGACGGGATGTCCGCGGTGGTTCAGTACAATGAACGGGTGCTGGCGTTTAAGCAGTTCCTTAAGCATTCTTCTGAACAGCCCTGTCATGTGGAGGTCGATGCCGGGGTTGATCTGGCGCTGATTCAATACACCGGTGGCACAACCGGGGTAGCCAAGGGAGTTATGCTGACGCATATGAATCTGATCTCCAATACGATTCAATCCCAGCTCTGGTTCTACAAGGCAAGGAAAGCGAAGGAGATTTACATGGCGGCCCTGCCGTTTTTTCACGTATTTGGCCTGACTGTGCTGTTGAATTTGGCCATATACAATGCGGGAACGCTGCTGCTGCTCCCCCGTTTCGAGATTAATCAGGTACTTAAAATGATTGATAAGATGAAGCCAACGATTTTTCCCGGAGCACCGACCATGTATATTGCTCTGATCAATCATCCTGAAGTGAGCCGGTATGACTTATCATCCATTAATATTTGTATCAGCGGAGCAGCTCCCCTGCCTGTAGAGGTGCAGGAGCAGTTCGAGAGAATCTCCGGCGGCAAACTGATCGAGGGTTATGGTCTGACGGAGGCTTCGCCGGTAACCCACGCGAATAACTTCTGGGAGCTTAGAAAGACCGGCTCCATCGGCATTCCTTTTCCTGATACGGAAGCGCGTATCGTGAATGCCCTGACTGGAGAGGATCTGCCGCTTGGCGAGATCGGGGAGCTGATCGTTCGTGGACCACAGGTGATGAAGGGATACTGGAACCGTCCGGAGGAGACAGCCGCATCTCTGCGTGATGGATGGCTTTATACAGGGGATCTGGCGCGGATGGATGAGGATGGGTTCTTTTTCATTCTGGATCGGCGTAAGGATCTGATCATTGCAGGCGGATACAACATATATCCGCGTGAGGTGGAAGAGGTTCTATTCGAGCATCCAGACGTGGAAGAAGCGGTCGTTGCCGGGACTGTGGACCCTTACCGGGGAGAGACGGTAAAAGCATATATTGTACTTAAAGAAGGCTGCTTGACAACGGAAGCTGAATTGAAGAGCTGGTGCAAGGAACGGCTGGCAGTCTACAAGGTTCCTAAGGTTTATGAATTCAGGAAAGCGCTTCCGAAGACACTGGTCGGAAAAGTGCTGCGGCGCAAGCTGATTGATGAAGAGAACGAGCGTCAGGCCGCAGAGCATAAGGAAAAGGCGTAAGGGCGGTTGGCTTATCCTCTTATATAAAACGAACTTTAAAAATTAAGCTTACTCAGCTTCGATCCCGAGTGATTCTGAAGAAGCGGAGCGTCCGCCTTTGTCTCCGAAATGCCCCCACTGAATATCTAGTTCAATCATTTCGGAGACAACAGCGGTCGTAAGAACACTCGGCATCGCAGCGCCCCATAAGGTAACTTTCATAAGTTCATTTTATATAACTTGTAAACATGAATCCTAACTCTACCGGCGAAAGCTTGAGCGATGATGCCACTCGCAGATCAGCCCCTGTGGTGTATTAAGATTAGAAGCACGGCCGCTGTCGGGAAAGACCATTACCTGAAGCGGTCTTTCACATTCCTGGTAATAATGCATCATTACACTTTACTGCAAGGGAGGGCATTAACTTGGAAGCCGAATCCGCAAAACATTTTCCGAACCTGGAACGGCTTGCCCGTGCGGCCCAAAATACGTTCTGGGATTATCTCGGATGCCGGATTGATGAACTGGATGACACGCGGGCCGTGGTTTCTTTTGACATCCAGCCGCATCATCTTAACTTAATGGGGATTCTTCATGGGGGAGTTCATGCCTCTGTGATTGACTCTGCCATGGGCCTCGTGCTGATGCTGGCCAGGCCGGAATCCAGTGTGGTGACCATTAATCTGAACATGAACTATGTGGCATCGACAAGTGAAGGACGGGTTATTGTTACGGCCCGGATCATTCACAGCACCCGCAAGCTGATGACGGCGGAGGCTTACGCTCATAAGGAGAATGGGGACTTGCTGGCCTTCGGAACAGGAACCTTCCGTGTACTGGATAAGCCGATCTCCGGAGATCCGGGAGCAGGAGGGCAGCCGGATGGGGATTAAGGAGGAATTCATGGAATTAGCCACAGAGATGAACGAGCGGCCAGAGCCATTGGCCTCATTGGATTCCGTATATCAGTTCAATTTGAAAGAGGGCGGAACTTACCAGGTTCACTTTAAGAATGGCGTGGTCCGTGTCTTGGAAAAGAGTGATTCAGCCGCAGACTGCACACTGATTCTGTCCGAAGGCAATTTGCGCAAGCTGTTGAACAATGATCTGAATACGACGGTGGCTTTTATGACCGGTTCGCTCAAGGTGGAGGGCAAGCTCGGGCTAGCCTTGAAGCTGCAGGAAATCCTGAAGCATTACCGGGGATAGGGATGACAAGGAGATGTCCCAAAACAAGTTGACTATAAGTAAGCGGTAGCGCATTTCCTAAAATTATGATGCAAAATATAAAGAAACAGCGGCCCAGAAGATTATTCCTGAGCCGTTGTTTCTTTATTTCGATCTATGGCCGCCTATTGAAGCAAATTATGGGCAATCGAAAGCCATCCGGCTTCAAGGTCTATATGGAATGACAAAGAAATCATCCCTTTTCGTAAATGGTGGGCTGCATATCTATTTAACCAAGGAAAGAGTCTTTTTGTGTTTTTTATTGGTGACGCACGAAGCAGCGGAGAGAACGAAGCAATTTTGGAAAAGCGGTAGCGGTCGCATTTGTCCCCGATATATTTTCCTCTTAGATTGAATTCAGGATATTCGGGGACAAGAGCGATTGGAGGATTGCTTCGTTCCGCAGCGACCTTATAACAGATAAAGTATTCTCTCTGGGTTAAATGAGTTTTGGGCCAGCCCCATCCATTTAACCCTGATAAGGCTTATGCCCAGGCATACTCGGATAATGATAGTGGTAATGGTGATGATGGTGGTGGTAATGATGGCCTGGATGATGAGGATAATACTGATAGGGATGATAAGTAGGGTAATGCATATGATGCATACCGTCATGATGGTCATGGCCATGGCCGTATGGACTGGCAACCGGCTCCCTGGTTATTTCATTTCTATTATGACTCATTTATGAAGCTCCTTTCGGTTCGATTTCACTATTATGCTATGGCAAGTGACCCGAATTGGGTGCTAATCCAAGTAGAAATGGGCTATACACGTGGCACAAAAAGCAGGAGATCCCCGGATCTCCTGCTTTGTATGTTCTTTATCCCTGCTTCTTCTTCCGGGTCAGCTGGGCGAGTACATCCCACTGCTCCTCTGTCACCGCCCGCAGGTCATTGAACTGGCCTGCTCCTTGCAGCCATTCACCTCCGTCAATGGTGACGACTTCGCCATTAATGTAAGCCGCATAATCGGAGATGAGGTAGGCGGCCAGATTGGAGAGCTCCCCGGGATCACCTACCCGGCCCATCGGCACCCGGTCCAGCATCTTCTGCTCCAGCTCCGGTGTGGGCGAGAGGCGCGACCATGCCCCCTCGGTTGGGAAGGGACCAGGTGCCACCGCGACCTGCCGGATTCCATAGGGGGCCCACTCTACAGCAAGCGAGCGTGTTAAGGCGAGCACCCCCGCCTTGGCCGCTGCGGACGGGGTCACGAAGCCTGATCCGGTTGAGGCGTAGGTGGTTACAATATTGAGCATGGTTCCGGGGCGCTGCTGCTCAATCCAACGTTTTCCGACCTCTAGGGTCGTGTAGAAAGTCCCGTGCAGCACGATGTTCAGCACCGCATCCACGGCCCGCGGGGACAGACGCTCGGTCGGGCTGATGAAATTGCCCGCAGCATTGTTGACCAGCACATCAATATGGCCGTAATGCTGCTCAACCGCATTTACAAGATCATGAATTTGAGAAGGGTCACGGACATCGCAGGTTTGATAAAACGATTTGTAACCGCTTGCAACTAAAGAATCAGAGGTTTCCTTCAACACTTCTTCCCTGCGGCCTGTAATCGCCAGAAGTGCGCCAAGTTCGGCGAATCTCTGGCCCATAGCAAGCCCTAACCCAGTGCCTCCACCGGTGATCAGAACGACTTTGTCTTTGAGCAAGTCACTACGAAAAGGTCCCATGTCTCATCCTCTTTCATCAATATAGTGAGGGCTGCAAATATAAATGAATATAATTCCAGTATAATATATGCCAACATCTTAAAGGTACAATTTGGTGCATGAAATTCAACCTTGAACCTTCTAGCGCGCCCAAAACGCCGCATATATTGGGAACAGAAGAGGAGGCGGGTTATGGATAAAAAAATTGCGCGCTACTATGAGCTTAAACAGCAGCAGAAGTCCTTGGAGCAGGAGCAGACCGAGCTTAGGGCAGATATTATCGGTTATATGACGGAGCAGCAGCTTACACAAGCGGAAATAGGGCATTACCGGGTAAAGCTGGTTTATCAGGAGCGCAAAGAATATGATGGAAGCAAGCTGTACCAAGCTCTTCCTGATCCTGAGCTCTGGCGCCTGGCGTCAAGACCGGATTCGGCCAAAATCTCAAGTCTGCTTAAACTAAATGTGATATCCGAGGAGCAATTGAAGGATACTTATACCGTCAAGCCTGCTGCCCTGCTGCATGTCGAGAAAACATAGAATAAAATCATTTATATAAAATGAACTGAGAACGGTAAATTCTAAAGTCCATTTTATATACAGCTGTCTCTAAATATAAAACAGCCTTTAGCCAGGCATTGTGCCGGGTAAAGGCTGTTTGTGTTACTCACGGGTCATAAATAATCTAATCATTGCAATGAGTAAGCAATAAATTTTTGATCCGGACAATCCATGTCAGTCCTGCTTGCCGTCTGATCCCAGCTCCCGTCCAAGTCCTTTAAGGAAACGAAGCCCAAAGCGGACGGCCCGGTTAACATCGGGGTCACGCAAGGATTTCATAAGGCTGAACATGCTAATTCGGTTCTCATCCGGGGACTGGGCTTCCTGAATGCCCGCTGTAAGTCCATTCATCAGCTTGGTGGTCATCTCTGGCTCCAGGCTGGTTAGAGCCCCTGCTGCTGCCATTCCGTTGTTGATCAGATTCGTGATTTCCGGGCGGGAGATCTGCCCAAGTGTAATCTCCGCGATTTTGGCTTTGGCCTTCAGCATGGATTCGGCGGCCTCGAGGAGCCCGGAATCATGAAGCTCTCTTAGAATGGACAGCGACTTCTCCAGCGCTTCATTGCTTTCCGCTAGCTGCTGTTTCAGCTTGGAGATGGTGGCTTCCTGGCGTTCCTCCTCGGTCAGGAGTTTTTTTCGGATCAGGGATATCGGCTTGGCCATAAGATCAGCTCCTCTCCTCTCTAATCCACCAGAGATACGTAGTCCGGGCGGTTCCATTTGCGCTGCACCTCTACGCCATTCTGTGGATTTCTTGCCTTGTAACGCGGATTCGTATGCGGGAGCGGGTTAACCCCCTTCACGTTTAGAACCTGCATGCGGACTTTCATCTGCTTGTAAGCCGGGGTGTGGGTCCGCACATCGACAGCAGTTCCGGTCAGCAGATTGACCGCACTCTCATGACTGCTTGAGTGCATTGGCACATAAACCTCATTTCCACGGACACGGTCGGTAACGAGCACCCGAAGCTTAATTGCGCCGTAAGGGGACTCCAGCCGTACAAGCGAGCCGTCTTCAACTCCCCGTTCCTTCGCTAGCTCGGGCGACACCTCTACGAAGACATCCGGAAACTTGCGGTTGATCCCTGCGGATTTATTCGTCAAATTGCCTTCATGGAAATGCTCCAGCAGGCGTCCGTTATTAAGGACAAGGTCGAATTCAGACGGATACTGCACTGGGGGAATATATTCGACCAGAGAGAAGCGGGCCTTCTTGTCCGGGAAGTAGAAGCCGTCTGTATACAGCAGTGGGGTGTTCTCACCAGAGGCTGATCCCCAATGGAAGCTGTCCCAGCCTTCCAGCGTATTGTATGAGCAGCCGGAGAAGAACGGGGTCAGGCTTGCCATCTCGTCAAAGATTTGGGATGGGTGGGTGTATCCCCAATCAAATCCCATATAGCGGGCAATCTGGGAGGTGATCCACCAATCCGGCTTGGAATCGCCCAGCGGTTCGAACACCTGATACAGGCGCTGTACTCTCCGCTCCGTATTAGAGAAGGTTCCGTCCTTCTCCAGAGAGGGGGCGGCTGGAAGGATGACGTCCGCGAATTGGGCGGTTGTGGACAGGAAGACATCCTGAACCACCAGGAAGTCCAGCTTGGACAGCACTTCATGTACATGGTTGGCGTTGGAGTCCACCCATGCCATATCCTCACCGACCAGATACATGCCTTTGAGCTCGCCAGTCTCTATATCATTCAGCATCTTGATGTTGTCCTTACCAGGAACAGGGGAGATGGCTGCCCCGTAAGCTTCCTCAAACCGTCTGCGGGCTTCATCGTTCGACACGTGCTGGTAACCCGGGAGCCATGGGGGCAGGGTACCCATATCACAGGCGCCCTGCACATTATTGTGACCTCTGAGCGGATAAGCTCCTGCTCCGGGACGCATATAGTTGCCGGTAGCCAGCAGCAGATTGGAAATGGCCGCAGACGTATGGGAACCCGCAATGTTCTGGGTTACGCCCATCCCCCAGCAGATGGCCGTTCCATCGGCATCCCGGATCATTTCGGCAATCCGGATGAGCTCCGCGCGGGACAGCCCAGTCTCCTGTTCGGCGAATTCCAGGGTATATTTGTCCAGCACATTCCTGTATTCCTCATAAAAATTCACATGCTCTTCTATGAAGCTCGGATCATGCCAGCCTTGGTCAATCATATATTTGGTGACCGCGGTGAGCCAGACAAAATCAGTTCCCTGCTTCGGCCGGATGAACAGGTCAGAGCGCTCTGCCATTTCATGCTTGCGCAGGTCGGCTACAATCAGCTTCTGTCCATGCAGCTTGTGCGCCCGTTTAATACGGGAGGCTAGGACCGGGTGTCCTTCAGCCGGGGCGCAGCCCACCAGGATGACCAGTCCAGCGGAAGCGATATCCTGGATCGTTCCGGCATCTCCGCCGATGCCCACCGTGGACATGAGACCGTCTGAAGCCGGTGACTGGCAGTAGCGGGAGCAGTTATCAATATTGTTCGTTCCAAATACCTGACGAGCCAGTTTCTGAATAACATAATTCTCCTCGTTGGTAATCTTGGAGGACGAAATAAATCCAAGACGGTCACTGCCGAACTCTCTCTTGATGGTGCCAAGACGTTCAGCCACCAGGGAGAGAGCCTCATCCCAGGTTGCTTCCACAAAAGCATCACCCTGACGGATCAGGGGCACCGTCAGCCGCTCTTCGCTATTCACGAAGTCCCAGCCGAATTTGCCTTTGACACAAGTGGAAATCGCGTTGACCGGAGCATCGTGCGAAGGCTGGATCTTCAGAATCTTGCGTCCTTTGGTCCATACCTCGAAGGAGCATCCTACCCCGCAGAACGTGCATACGGTCTTGGTCTTGCGGGTTCTGGTCTCCCGCATGGCCGCTTCAATTTCGGATACCGCAAAAATTCCGCTGTAACTTGGCTCAACCTCCTTCACCAGCTCAATCATAGGGGACAGCAGATCTTGGCCAAGGCCTGTCATAAATCCGGCCTCACCGAGCATGGACTTCTCCATCAACGCATTACACGGACAGATCGTGACACACTGCCCGCAGCTGACACAGGAGGAGTTGTTGATCTCGGAGCCCTGATCCCAGATTACACGCGGGCGTTCTGCTTCCCAGTCGATAGACAGGGTCTCATTGACCTGCAGATTCTGACAGACCTCCACACACTGTCCGCAGGCGATGCATTGGTTCGGATCGTACCGGTAGAACGGATGTGACATATCGACCCCGGAGGGATCAACCTTGGGCTGATATGGGTATTTCTGATGCTCAATTCCCATCATTTCGGCAGTATTGTGCAGTTTGCAGTTTCCATTGTTGTTATCACAGACCGTGCAGTACAGTAAATGGTTCTCCAGCAGGCGGTCCATCGCCTCAGTCCTTGCCGCCTCTGCGGCATCTGTGCCTGTCCGCACGTTCATTCCGCTGGCGGCCTTCGTGGAGCAGGCCCGGCTCAGCTTGCCATCGACCTCCACAATACAGGTATCACATGTCTGGATAGGATCCACTTCCGGGACGTAACAGATTTGAGGGTGCTGCATTCCGGCCAGATTCATGACGTCCAAGATGGTCATACCGGGGGCGGCTTCATATGATTCCCCGTTAATTGTAATGCTCAACATTCGCTCGCTCATTGGACAACCCCTTTAATTCATACTTCACCGGCCTGCGGAGTGAATCCCCGGCTTCCGGTCTATATAGCTCTGAATTCCGGCACTTTGCAGGACGAGGCCACAAAAAAACTCCACCCCAAACTCACTGTTCATTCCTGCTGGACAGTAAATTTAAAGTGGAGTAATTCATTAGCAATGACCTACTAATGCATCAATCCGGGATTTTCAGACAATTTTGTGACTAAATTGATTATACTCCTCTACAGGGAAAATACAAGATTGCACCTCTTTGCCATTCGTGCCTACAATGAAGAGAATGAAGGAATGGATGCTCACGGATGAGGTGACCGATATGAGAAAAGAAGCTGCTTTCAATGACCTTGTACGAAAGGTGCGCAAGGACACGTTCGGGAAAGGGCCCGAACGAATCCATACCACCTTTGTTGAGAATATGGCCATTACGAAGATGTATGGGAATTTTACCCCATCGGAGAAATTTATCGCCCAGACGCCGGAAGGCAGGCAGATGGTGCATAACGCGAGAACACACATGATTAAGAAGCTGTATGCGAATCGTGTTCCGGACGGCATGGAGGAATTGTGTGGTTCCAGGCTGGTCCATTTATTCACGGATGTGAAGGTGGACGAGGACATGGCGGTATCTGTATTTATATTCGAAAATCCGATTGAGCAAGGGTGAGGGCCACGATGGAGCAGCAGCATGAACGCAGTGTGATCCGCTATCGGCAGGGGCGCATAACCCAAGATCACGATCTGATTGTTACGGAGCATCCGGTTACACTGAAGGTTAACGGGGAAGAATTAGCCACTATGGTATGTTCACCGGAATATATTGAGGACATGGCGGTCGGTTATCTCGCTTCAGAAGGGGTAATTAAGGAATACAAGGATATCCAGGAGCTGTGGGTGCAGGAGCAGAAGGGCTTTGTGCACGTCAAGACGGACAGGTGGAACGGGCAGCTGCAGAAACTGTTCACCAAAAGATATATTACTTCGTGCTGTGGTGCCAGCAGAGCAGGCTTTGTGTTCTTCGGTGATGCACGAACAGCCAAGGTGATGGAAGGTATTCATGTCACGCTAAGTTTCGAAGATATCTTCCGGCTGATGGACGAGGTGCTGCAGGGTGCGGATTTGTTCCAGCGCACAGGAGGGGTGCACAGCGCGGCGCTCTGTGATCGTGAGCACGTACTGCTCGCACGAAGCGATATTGGAAGACATAATGCGCTTGATAAAATTTATGGCTACTGCTTGAAGCAGGAGATGAAACTGGAGGACAAAATCATTGTGTTCAGCGGCCGCATCTCTTCAGAGATTCTGCTTAAAGTATCGAAGATCGGCTGTGAAGTTATTTTGTCCAAATCAGCCCCAACGGCGTTGGCGCTTGAACTAGCTGACCAGCTTGGCATTACAACGGTTGGCTTTATTCGCAATAATTCCTGTAACGTATATACACACCCGCAGCGAATTACAGATTGTACAGACAAATCCCCTTCCAAAGTGGTATTCTAATAGGATCAATTTATTCGGAAGGAAGAATGGGGGGACTTCTATGACCATCCACGATGAACTTGGCAGAATAATGAGGGATCTGCGGATTTCTGTAACCGACCGTTGCAATTTCCGGTGCCGCTATTGTATGCCTGCTGAAATATTTGATGATGACTACGCGTTTCTTCCGAAGGAGAGTGTTCTGACAGCCGAAGAGATCCGCAGAACAGCCGAGATCTTCGTTTCTCTTGGAGTACGCAAGCTTCGGATTACCGGGGGAGAGCCGCTGCTGCGGAAGGACCTGCCGGAGATTATAGCAAAATTGGCGGCGATCCAGGGAGCAGAGGATTTGTCGCTAACGACCAATGGCAGCCTGCTTGCCTCTAAAGCAGCAATGCTGAAAGAAGCTGGCCTTCAGCGGGTTACCGTCAGTCTGGATTCCCTGGACGATGAGACGTTCATGTACATGAACGGGGGACGGTCGAAGGTGAAGCCCATTCTAAATGGAATCGAGGCAGCTAAACAGGCGGGGCTTCTGGTCAAAGTGAATATGGTGGTCCAGAGAGGGTTCAATGACCACGCGGTTCTTCCCATGGTGGAATATTTCCGGGAACAGGGTATCATTCTGCGGATGGTGGAATATATGGATGTCGGCAATTCCAACGGCTGGAACCGGGAGCATGTGGTAGGCAAGCAGGAGCTGCTGAAGCAGATCGGAGAGGAATGGCCGCTTGAGCCGCTCGCGCCTAATTATCCAGGGGAGGTGGCTACCAGATACCGGTTCCTGGATGGGAAAGGGGAGATCGGCATCATCTCTTCGGTGACGGATGCTTTTTGCTCCTCCTGCACCCGGGCCAGACTGTCTGCTGAAGGAAAGCTGTATACCTGCCTTTTCGCCTCGAAGGGTTATGATCTGCGGGAACGGCTTAGAGCCGGACAGACGGATGAAGAGATTGCAGACTATGTCCGGGGAATTTGGGAACACCGTCACGATAAGTATTCGCTCGACCGGGGAACTCAGGGTGGGGACGAGCCCCGCGTTGAGATGTCCCATATCGGTGGATAATCTTGCTGAGTCCGTCCCGATCTCAGCGGAGAGGACGAGCGATTCTGAAGGAGCGGAGCGTCCGCCTTTGTCTTTCGAAATGCCCCTACTTGGATATCTAGTTCAAGCATTTCGGAGACAACAGCGGCCTTAAAGAACACTCGGAATCGCAGCGCTTCGAATAGGGTAACTTTCATAAGTTCATTGTATATAGGTAACCGGCATGGAACCATTCTGCGGCGGCACAAGCCGGCAAGCAGGATGGGCTCATGGCGGTTTTTTTGTTCTGCTCAGAACATGCCCGAAAGTTCATAATCAGTTCATTTTCCTCCGATATACTTCAGTCATCAAATGAAAGCCTGCACTTATCCAGAATGGCTATAATCAGGAGGAAAGTTAAGATGAACACAAGATTTCGGAATCAAATGGCTAGTTTTTTGCTGAGTGTGGTGCTAATTGCGGTCTTTGCATCCCCAGCTCTTGCGTCCCCGGCTAATGCGGCGGAGGGCATCCATATGGAACGAACGCCTTCAGGCATCCCATACGCTCAGCTTGGGCAGGAAATCGACAAGTATGTGAATAAGTATATTGGGAAATCAAGTCCAGGGGCCGCCGTTGTCGTAACCAAGGCGGGCAAAGTGATTTTCTCCAAGGGGTATGGTTACGCCAATGTGGAGAAACAAATTCCTGTTGACCCTGCCACGACGGTGTTTAACTATGGTTCGATTAATAAGATGTTTGTCTGGACCTCGGTAATGCAGCTTGTGGAGCAGGGAAAGATGAAGCTGGACCAAGACGTCAAGGCATATTTCCCGAAACAATTCGCGGATAAACTGCGTTATGACAAGCCGGTTACGATGCTCGATATGATGAGTCATACTGCTGGTTTTGAACAGCATCCGCTAGGCTTGTTTTTAAAGTCCCCCGAGAAGCTGATGTCCCTGGAAGAGACCTTGTTATCCGTTCAGCCCGCCCAGGTCTTTGAACCTGGAAAAGTGATGGCGTATTCCAATTACTCCACAGCGCTTGCAGCCTTTGCGGTGGAGAAGGTGAGCGGGCACAGCTTCTCTGATTATGAAATGAACCGGGTTTTGCGCCCGCTTGGGATGAACCATACGTCTGGTCACCCTACACTTAAGGATCATCCGGATTTGGCCCGCGCACAAGCGACGGGATATGTATCTGCTGAACGTGGAGGCTTTGAGCCGAGAGATCAATACTATATTCCGTTATATCCGGCTGGAGCCATGCAGGGAACAGCAGAAGATTTGGGGCGTTTTGCCCAGGCGTTAACCTCCGGGCACAGTCCGCTATTCGTCAAGCCGGAGACGCTCGGGATCATGTTGTCCCAGAGCTATACTCCGTATAAGGATTTCCTCGGCAACGCGCACGGATTCTGGGAATACAACACCAAGCCGCATGCGGTAGGACATAGTGGGAATACGATGGGTTTTTCAAGCGATTTTGCGGTAGTGCCTGATGAACAGCTGGGGGTTGTTGTGCTGACCAATGCTGAAGTGGAGCAGAGTTTAACTTCAGGGGTGATTGATCTCCTCACCAAAACCCCTAAGCGGGAGACTACAGCATCAGGTGAGAACTTGCAGAAGTCAAGCGAGGTGGCCGGCAGCTATGTAATTGCACAGAACACATTTTCCACGATACAGGAATTCATGAGTTACCTGGGGCTGGTGAAGCTTGAGGCGAAGGGGGAACATGATCTTGTCATTAACGTAATGGGATTGTCAGGTGAATACACACAGGTCGCCCCTCAGGTATATAGACTGAACCCGGGTGCCGAACCGCGGCTTCAGAAGCTCGCACCCGAGCTTTATGCGGAAATGCAGAACGGGAAGGTGGTTCGGCTCAGCAAGGGCAGGGCGACAGATATTGTTCCGCTTGGTTCAGGCCGCGCTGTCCCGGCACTTCTTGCTTATGCGGCGATTGCTGTGACTGACATGCTGTTCTTCCTGATTGCCCCTCTTGTTCTGCTCGTAAGATGGTTCCTTCGTAAAAGAAAAGGAAGAGGGTCGTCCAGTCCGGTAGAACGGCTGATTCAAGGTGTCATTCTATGCGGCAGTATTATCGTCATCAATGTCCTGATTCTGCTTGCGAATGTGATGTTTAATCAAGATGTGACGGCTGCACAGTTAAATACTGGAATTGTGATAAACTGGATACTAGCTGTACTTGCAGATCTGCTGTTGGTCTATTCGGTTTACAGAGGCAGGAAGAGTGCGCAATCCAAACACCTGTCATCCCTACAAATTATTACAGCTGTAATCATTAATAGTTATCTAATCCTGCTTTTGAACTGGCATTTTTTCCACTTAATTCATTAACTGTCTTATGAAATGGAGATCTCTATGATTCGTGTGCTTGTGGTTGAGGACGATAAAAATCTCAGAAAATTGATTGCCGCTTCGCTGGAACAGGACAATTATCAGGTTCTCCAGGCGGCGAACAGTTCAGAAGCGCTGCGTCATTTGGAGAGCAGCCAGGTGGACCTGATGATTAGCGATATCATGATGCCTGAAATGGACGGTTATGAGCTAACCCGGCGGCTGCGGGAAGCTAATTACCATTTTCCGATTCTGATGGTAACCGCTAAGGAAGAATATGAGGATAAACGCGAAGGTTTTATGGCCGGGACCGATGATTATATGGTGAAGCCGCTCGATACGAAAGAAATGCTGCTGCGGGTAGCTGCCCTGCTCAGAAGAGCAAAGATCGCAAGTGAGCACCGGATTGTCATCGGCGACAGCATTCTGGACTATGACACCTTGACGGTATCCTTAGGTCATGATCAGATTGTTGAGCTGCCCAAGAAAGAATTCTACCTGCTGTTCAAGCTGCTGAGCTATCCGGGGAAAATCTTCACTAGGCAGCAGCTGATGGACGAGATATGGGGGCTGGATTCGGAGGCTGATGAGCGCACGGTTGATGTTCATGTCAAGCGGATTCGGGAGAAGCTGGAGCCGATGAGCCCTTTTCGGATTGTGACGGTCCGGGGTCTGGGGTACAAGGCGGAGAAGCGGGGATGAGGAGGCTTGGCTTTACATCCATCCGTCTCAAGCTGGTTCTGATCTTTATGGGCATCCTGATTGGTTCTTGTCAGCTTGCCTTTACGTTTGCAATCAATTTCTATTTCGATAAAGTGATCAAAGATATGGAGACCCAGTTGATGACGGAATCGGGGTTGATTAAGCAGCTTGCAGAGAAAACCAATTTGGAGGCGGAGGAGATTATCCGGCTTAGCAGGACTTCGTTTTATCAGACGGATGCCTACTACCGGGTTCAGGATATTCCGGTTACATTGGATGCCAAACAGCTGAAGTTGCTTCAAACGGGGCAAAGCATCTATGTAAGCACGCAGCGGGAGAACCGGGAGATTCGCGCCACCCTGTTCAGACTACGGGAGCAGTACGTGCTCTTGACTCCCCATGTTGGAGCTTATTTCGATCCCGTTGCCCAGATGATGGTTAATACAATCATCAATTGTGCGATTATTGGAGCTGTACTGATCCTGATTGCCGTACGGCAGATCATGAAGCCTTTGAAAAAGTTGACAGAAGCCACCCGGGAGGTGGCCCAAGGGAAATTCACCGTTCAGGTTCCATACAAGGGCAGGGACGAGGTCGCTCTGCTTGCCCAGTATTTCAACCGGATGGTCCAAGAGCTGAAGCATATTGAATACTTGCGAAAAGACTTTGTGAGCAGTGTCTCTCATGAATTCAAGACGCCAATTTCTTCGATCCATGGGTTTGCCCAGCTAATCCAGGCAGAATCTCTGCCAAGGGACAAATTTCTGGAATATACGGGCGTCATTATCGAAGAAACGGAGCGGCTGACCAAGCTGTCCTCCAACATTCTGAAGCTGTCCAGGGTGGAGAATCAGACGATGATCACCCAAAGATCTTCCTTTGCCTTGGATGAGCAGATCCGCAAGACAATTCTGCTGCTGGAGAAGGAATGGCAGCAGAAGGAGCTGGATTTCGAGCTTGAGCTGCCCAAGACGATATACTTGGGTGACGAGGAACTGATCCAGCAAATTTGGATTAATCTGATCAGCAATGCGATCAAATTCTCGGGTTATGGAAGCTGCATTTCTATCAGATTAACCTCACTAGAGCAAAGCGTCCGTATTAGCATTGAAGATGAAGGCAGCGGGATTCCGGAGCCTGTGAGGGAGCGCATATTTGAAGCCTTTTTCCAGGCTGAAGGTTCACATGCCAGGGAAGGGAACGGGCTTGGTCTGGCGATTGTGAAGCGGGTGACGGAGCTATGCCGCGGCTCCATAACCGTGCAGAGTGTTGAAGGTGAAGGAACAACGTTTACAGTGGTGCTTCCATGGCTGGAGTCTGAGTTAAATATGGAAGTCATGAACACACATAAAGGCCATGAATCCCTACCCGGATAGAGATTCATGGCCTTTGGCTTGGTTAGCGGTTCCCCTCTGATTCCTCTATCGATGGACGTGTGCCATCCGGCCGCTCATGAGCTAACCGATCAGGAATTTTCACGCTGTCCGGGTAAGAACCTTCAACGAACATCCCGCTGTCCTTGTCAATGTCCCGTTGGGTTACCAGATCCTCATCCTCTTGATGCGTTACATGGTCACTCATGGTTACACCCTCCCCTACTGTGGATCAATTGTTTACTCCATGCTTATATTTCCCCTGATTTGGGTCGGCCCAATCATGGACCTATCACTTCCTTGCGGTATTGGGAAGGGGAGAGTCCGGTCCATTTCTTGAACGTTCTTGTAAAATGGGCCTCATCGCTGTAACCAACCTCCCGGGCTATGGTCTGGACCTTGCTGTCACTGGACTGAAGCTTAGCTTTGGCGCGTTCCACCCGGAATTGGTGAACATAATCGAGGAAATTAACACCAAGGTCCTGTTTAAACAAGGTTGACAGGTAGGTGCTGGAGACAAACAAATCCCGGGCTACACTTCCAAGAGAAAGGGAGGGAGAATTGTAGTGCTCATTAATGTACTCGACGGCCTGCTGAATTTTGCGGGGCTGAATCTTCTGCGGATTCATCAGCTCCGCCAATTGACGGATCACGCGGAATATTAGGCCCGAAATTTCCTCCAGGGTGTCCATGTGTTCAATCTGTCCGGCCAGCCCCACAAGCCTGGATACGCCGGAAGGACTCCCACTGTCCGGAAGATCCTTGGCAAGTTGGATGATTCGGGCCAGCAGGGAAAGAGCCTGAAGATTAATCTCACTTCGGGTCAAAGATTGGCCCGTTTGCAGATGCCCCAGCCAATCTTCGGCACACCGGATTCCCTCCGCAAATAACCCCCTGCTCAAATGCTCAATCAAAGACTGCTCCAGTCCGACCAGTATGGCTAAGGATTTCGAAGCTTCCCCAGATTCGGCAGTGCTGATTTCAGTGTAGCGGTAGATTCCTCCTTCCCCCTGATAGAACCGGCGCTCCAGAGCTTGTAATGCTTCCCCGTATGCTTCTGCGAGGCTGTCCAGATTCGGATGCACGTCACTGATCCCTACGCTGACTGATAATTTCAAGTAACTTTCCAGATTGCACTGAAGCTGGACTACCCCAGCCTGGAGCTTATCCTGTATCAGATCATGGGTTCCGTTACACAGGGCGATAATCATATCCTGACTTCGGATCACCTCAATAAGCTGACGGAGAATCTGGCTGAGAGTCTCGCGAACGATGTCCGCAGCTGCAAAATGGATAAGCTGCATATCACTCTCGCTATAACCCAGCTTCTGCATGGCTTTGCCATCTGGACGTATGGCGATGAGAATCACATTTCGGGTGAGAATGGCGATGCCCAGCTGTTTAGCCAGAGAGAGCCGGTCTTCTCCATACTGCTTCGGCACCGTCAGCCATTGCCGGATCGTCTGGGATTTGACCACAGGCAGACTCTGCTCCAGCTGACGCCGGATTCCTGAGACTGCATCTTCCGTCTGTCTTCTCTCAAGCAAGCGGGTAACTGTCTTTCGGAATACCGCTGCGATTTCCCGGGGATGGCATGGCTTGATAATATAATCCTCGACACCTAGACGGAGCGCCTTCTGCGCATACTCGAAGTCCCCATAACCCGTCAGGAGCACGCACGAGACATCCATTCCGTGCTCCTTGAGCTTCTCGACGAGCTGAAGACCATCCATCATAGGCATTCGGATGTCGGACAGCAGCAGATCGGCGGGGATGGATTGAAGCAGTTCCCAGGCTTCAAGACCATTCGCAGCCTGGCCGCATATTTGAATCCCGAGTGATCCCCAGTCAATCATAGTCAGGAGCCCCTCGCGGGTCGTTGTTTCATCTTCAATGACGAGCAGATTGAGCATTTGAGCTACCTCCTTGGTATCGGAAGACGCAGAGTCGCACGGGTTCCGGAATTCTCCACACTGTGGATGTTCAGCTCGGCTTCATTTCCGAAGATCAGCCGAATGCGATTCATGATATTTACCAGGGCAAAGCTGTCAGAGGTTCCGGGACCAAGCACCGGTGTTGGCTGGAGCTGTTCAGTAATCTCTGCCAGCTTCTGTTCGGGTATCCCGACACCGTTATCGGTGACTTCTACTTCAAGCCAATCTGGCTTCCCTGGCAGGAGCGAGGCACGGATCAGAATCATACCTTCTTCACTAGGCAGCGGCTCTATACCGTGAACAATCGCATTTTCAATCAGCGGCTGCACAATTAGTTTAGGGATACGTATGTCTCTGGCCTCGGGAGCCACGTCCAGTTCATAGGTCAGCCTGCGGGCAAATCTCATTTGCTGCAGGAATAAATAGTGCTCGGCAAGCTCCATCTCCTTATGAAGCTCGATCATGTCATTGCCTTGATTCAGGCTGATCTTGAAGATGCTTGAGAGGGAATAGATCATGTCGGCTACCTGGTCATCCCCGTTTTTTTGAGCGGTCCAGGCAATGGTATTCAGTGTATTGTACAGAAAATGCGGATTAATTTGCGATTGGAGCAGCTTAAGCTCCGCGTCCTGCCTGCGAATCTCGGAGCTGTACCCCTCATCAATCAGCTCCCTGATCTTGTGCACCATTACATTGTATCCCTGGCCGAGCCGGCCGATCTCATCCAGCCCTTCGGTGTTCACCTTCTGGGTAAAGTCCCCCTGCTGCAGCTTGCCCATGGAAGTGAGCAGTGTGGACAATGGCCGCGTTATAACCCTGCCCAAGAACCAGGAAGCTGGAATACTCAGCATTAAGGTGACAAGCAGAACAAGCGCGGTTAACCATTGAATCCGGCTTAAGCGCTGCAAGAGATCGGCCCTGGGCTGGAACACGAGCACCTGCCATCCGGAGATGGGGTTGCGGTTGCGGGTGAAAATCCATTGATCCTGATCCACAATAGTATCGATCTGATGGACCGATTGCAGTTTCTCTTTAAAAAAGGGGAGCTGGCGCACACTCTGGCCAGCCCACTGTCCACGGCTGTCCGACAGGATACTCCCGTCAGCATTGACAATGACTACCGTAGCATCCTCCCCGCCCGGATCATAAATCCGCCGAATCTCCTTTTCATCCATCCCCAGGATGAGTACCCCCTCCGGCTTGAGAGAGACGTCATTCTTCAGAACCTTGGTCATTAACAATTTATTCAGAGAATCCCCGCGAAAGATCGTGTTCTTCTGCTCTGGGGTCTCGATGCTCCACCGCTCGGTCTGATCCTCCTTCAGCAGCGCATCATAGTGATATGCTGTCCGGTATTCCTCAAAAGGGATGGCAGACGACAGTCCTTTGTTGTTGAACTGAATAGGAGGAAAGTGCTCGGAATAGATGGTCAGAAATTGAAAGTAAGGCCTGGTAACCATCAGTCTGCTGATCGAATTGAACAGGCCGGTATTGGACACATATCCGCCATTAGGCGTCCTGGATGAAAGAAGCGCCTGAATATCGGGTGACAGATACAAGTAATCGGAAATATGAATGGCGTCCTGAGTAATATAATCCAGATGATCCATCACCGATTTAGCCATGCTGGCTTGTTCCACCTGCATTTTGGAAGCGATTTCATTTGCGGCGATACGATAGGATAAAAACCCAGTAAAACTGATGGTGATCAGCATCAGCGGAACGAAGGAGAGCAGAAGCTTACGCTGGATAGAAAGGTTCAAATACCATTTTGGCGACATTGCGGCAAAGTGCATCCCCTTAGTTAAATTCTCTCATAAAATTACTAAATACTATAGAAAAGAAGGCCTGCCCTAAACAAGGGCAAAAAGTACCAGTCCAGGAAATGTAACCCTAAGATCTAAAAAATGAACAACAACTCCTGAAAAATGGTCATCTTGGGTTCTTCGCATCTCAAAAGTGCTGTGTTCTCATGTGCAGGAGTTTTTCTTGAACCTGAAAAACAAACAAGAAATTCTGAATTATGACGGCTAACCCCTTTTAAGGTCGCGACCTACAATGAGGTAGGAAACAAAAAAGTGAAGAGAAGATGGTCTGTGATGAAGTGGATGTGGATGGACAGCAGGAGAACTTTTGTACTGAGCTTGATTCTGATTCTGATTCTGGCTGTGGTCCTGGGGACTTGGGGCTGTGAGGGCACCTCGCCTTTGGAGAGCAGCGGCCCCGTACAAAGGCAGTCGGCAATCGAGGACAAGAGCGATGTCAAATCCGGAGAGCATGGAGAAGGGGTGACGCTGACATTTTTCACAAATAACTCGAACCGCCAGGCCGGACAGGGGCTGATCGAACAGAAGCTGATCGATCAATATATGCGGGAGAACCCGGGCATTGAGATCAAGGTGGAGACCCAGGCACCGGATACCCTGTACCAGGACAAGATCAAGCTGTACAACGCGGCGAATAAGCTGCCGGATATTTTCTCGGCCTGGGGCAACATGAACTACCTCGAACCGCTGATTAATAATCATGCGCTGATGGAATTCAGCAGAGATGAGCTGCTTGAGCTTGGCTTCCTGCCAGGCGCACTGGATAGCTTCAGTTCGGGCGGGAAGTTATACGGGTTCCCGCGGAACACGGACTTCTGGGTGATCTATTACAACAAAAAGATGTTTGCGGATTCAGGGCTTCAAGTCCCTGGCACAGAAGATGAACTGCTGAAGGCGGTTCGTGCTTTCAAGTCTAAAGGAATTGTGCCGATTGCCATGGATGAACGGGAGCCTTGGAGCTCTGGCATCTGGTTCGACACCATGGTTCACCGCATAAGCGGAACCTGGGAGGCCAACGCCGATGCGCTGGAACGAAGCCGAACCTTCCGGGTGCCAGAAGTACGTCAAGCCGCCCATAAAATGCAGACTTGGATTGAAGAGGGGGCCTTCGGCTCCGGCGATTTGAATCTGGATTATGGCATGGCAAGGAGCATGTTTGGCCATGGCCGGGCAGCCATGTTCATGATGGGCGATTGGGAGATGGGCATGGCCGCCGACCCGGCGTTCCCTGAGCAGGTCCGCGACCAGATCGGGGCGTTTGCTCTCCCGGCCCTCACGGGGGGAAGGGGAAGCAGGCATGACCTTCCTTCCTGGTTCGGGGGCGGTTATGCGGTATCCAACCGTTCGTTACATAAGGAGGAAGCAATGCGTTTCCTGAAATGGATGTTTCGTCCGGAAGGATGGGCCAGGGAGGTCTGGCAGAACGGGGTCACTTTCCCGGCGCAGAATTATGACCGGTTCCTGACGGGCCGGGAGTCAGCTGTTCAGAAGGATCTGATGAAGATATTCAGTAATGCCCGGTCTTTCAGCGGTACGGTCACCCAGGATAAATTCCGGTCCGAGCCGCAGAAGGTCTATTATGACGCGCTTCAGCAGCTGGCTGCCGGAGGGCTGACTCCGCAAGCCTTCTCTGAGGTGATTGATCATGCTGCTGAGATGAACGTGACGGCGGAGTAGCCGTTCTTCAGTGCTCTTAAGCACTGATGCTTAGTTGATATTTAAGGAGGAGTTGTAGCCGATGAAGAAACGGAAGTTGTCAATATGGCTGTCAGGTCTAACCGCCTTCAGTCTTATCCTGGGATTGCTGCCCTTGCCAGCTGTGCTCGGGGCACCCACAGCGGCGGCAAACCGTCTGCCCGCCTATCTGAATCCGGGGGAAAGTATTCCAGAACGGGTTGCGGATCTGCTGAACCGGATGTCACTGGATGAAAAGGTTGGCCAGATGGTGCAGGCCGAGCGGGCTTCAGTTACACCCGAAGATGTAAAAGACTATTATCTGGGTTCTGTGCTCAGCGGAGGGGGTTCGTTCCCTGAAGGCAAACAGACCTCCAGCACACAGGAGAAGTGGACAGCGCTGTATAACAGCTACCAGGACGGGGCATTGTCGACTCCGCTGGGCATTCCGCTGCTCTACGGGGTGGATGGCCTGCATGGACATAACAACGTGATTGGGGCTACGCTATTTCCCCATAATATCGGTCTTGGAGCAACAAGGGACCCGGGGCTGGTGAAAAAAATTGGCGCTGCTTCCGCTGCGGAGATGCAGGCCACCGGGGTGAACTGGACGTTCGCACCTACACTTGCGGTTGTGAAGAATCCCCGTTGGGGACGCACCTATGAAGGCTTCGGGGACAGTCCGGCTCTATCTACGGAGCTTGGGGCCGCTTATATTCAAGGCCTACAGGGTGAGAAACCAGGTGGACTGAAAGATCCGGGGAAAGTAGTGGCTACCGCCAAGCATTTCGCGGGGGAAGGCTACACGGATAATGGTACAAATCAGGGGAATATAACAGCTTATACCGAAGAGCAGATTTGGAACCTGGAGAAGGAGGTGTATGAAGCGGCAGTCAAAGCCGGGGTTAAGACGGTTATGGCTTCTTACCACAGTATTCAGGGCATTAAGATGCATGCCAATCAGCGTCTGCTGACTGATAAGCTCAAGGGTGAGCTGGGCTTCAAGGGATTCGTCATTTCCGACTATAATGCGGTGGACCAGATTACCCGGGACTGGGACGGCAAGGCGGTCAGCGGTCTGAAGAATCAGGTCCGCGTAGCGGTGAATGCCGGTGTTGATATGATTATGGAGCCGGATAAGTGGAAGGAGGTCATCGTTGATCTGAAGGAGCTGGTCCAGGAAGGGGCTATTTCAGAGAAACGGCTGGATGATGCGGTATCGCGGATTCTTCAGGTGAAGTTCGAATCCGGGGTGTTTGAACATCCTAAAGCTGATCCGGATCTTGCCGGCGCCTTCGGCTCAAGCAGTTCCCGTTCCGTAGCCAGAGAAGCGGTTCAGAAATCATTGGTTCTGCTTAAGAATGACAAGGTAGCTAATGGCGGGGGCGGCCAATCGCCGATTCTGTCCCAGCTGCCATCGATGAAGAAGATTCTGGTTGCCGGGAAGAGCGCGGATGATATCGGGCTTCAGTCCGGCGGCTGGTCGATAACTTGGCAGGGCAGTGCCGGGGATATCACACCGGGTACAACCATCCTGAAGGGAATCCAAGATGCGGCGGGCTCGTCCAGGACAGTAATCTATAACAAGCATGGCCGGGGAGCAGCCGGTCAAGATGTGGCCATTGCTGTCATCGGGGAGAAGCCTTACGCGGAGACGAATGGCGACGCTGCGAGTCTTAATCTGGATGCCGAGGATTTGAACACACTGGCAAATATCCGCAGCGGTAATCCTGACATTCCGATTGTCGTAGTTCTGGTCTCAGGACGACCCATGACGATTACGAACCAGATGGGAGACTGGGCCGGTCTTATTGCCGCATGGCTCCCGGGTACGGAAGGGCAGGGTGTGGCCGATGTCTTGTTCGGCAGCAAGGACTTTACCGGGAAGCTGCCCATGCGCTGGCCATTCAGCTTAAACGCTTATCCAGGGGGAGACGCATCACAATTTCTTTTCCAAGCGGGATATGGCCTTACCAGAAATCAGCCTACCCCAACCCTTCCTTCAGCACCTGAGGAACCAGATCACAGCCAGAAGATCCCGGGCAAGATTGAAGCGGAGAACTTCACTGCCCAGAGCGGCATACAGACAGAGGATTCCCAGGATACTGGGGGTACCAGGAATATCTCCTACATTGATGCTGGAGATTGGCTTGAATATGATGTGGATGCCCAGAGCGGCACTTATAAGGTGGATTTCCGTTACAGCTCATGGACAGATTCAACGGGACTTAAAATTATTGATGGTACAGGCAAAACAAGAGGCACATTGTCCATGTCCAAAACAGGCAGTTATCAGGATTGGCAGACAGCATCCATTGAAAATGTATCCCTGCCCAAAGACGGTAAACAGAAGCTAAAACTGCAGTTTACTGGCGGTTCCATGAATTTGAACTGGTTCAGCTTCACCTGGACTGGGGAGGCGGCGCCGGATAACGGTGGTGATCCGGGAGGTGGTGGAACGGACGGGGTGACACCGGTAGTTGTTGAGGCTGGCGCCGTTGAGAGCTGGATCACAAATGAGCGTAATCCGGGTGACAACAAATGGTATTATGATTCCTTATACAAGGATGGAGACAAGAAGCTCGAACAGCAGCCTAATGCCGATATCGTCCAGCCAAATCAGGCAAAGGGGACGGAAATTACGATTGATCCGGACCAAACCTATCAATCAGTGGTTGGAATAGGCTCCTCAATGGAAGAGTCAACGATAGGCAACCTGTGGCTCATGTCGGAAGCGAAGCGCAAGGAAGTGCTGATGAAGCTGTTCAGCAAGACAGAAGGGGCCGGGATGAGTCTGGTTCGGCTAACCATTGGAACCGCCGACTTCACAGGTAAACCGTTCTATTCTTATGATGATCTTCCGGCGGGTCAGACGGACCCGGGTCTTACCCATTTCTCGATCCAAAAGGATATCGACTATCACATCATTGATACTATAAAAGAGATCCAAAAGATCAATCCGGATGTTAAGTTTTTTGCATCATCTTGGAGCCCGCCAGGGTGGATGAAGACAACGGACAGTATGATCAAGGGCCAGGTGAAGGAAGAGTATCTCCCTGTACTTGCCGATTACTTCGTAAAATATGTTCAGGCTTACAAGGCTTTGGGAATTAACATCGATGCCCTTACTATGCAGAATGAGCCGCTGCTTGAGATTGAATATCCGAGTACACATATGCCTTGGGATCAGCAGGGACGGCTGGCTGTGTTGCTTCGCAGCAAGCTTGATGCAGCCGGGTTTGAGGATACGAAGCTGTGGATTTTCGACCACAATCCGAGCGACACTTCCGCGTATTCGGTTCATATTTTGGCTGATGAACAGATGGCCGGAGCAGTTGATGGTACGGCATTCCACGATTATGGCGGGGATCTGTCGGAAATGAGCAGGCTCCACGATCTGTACCCGGATAAGAACGTGTATCTGACCGAACGGGCTGTGTGGGGAACGCAAGGTGCTGACCGGATCGCCCAGTACTTCCGCAATTGGGCCCGCAGCTATAATTCCTGGGTAGTGATGCTCGACAGTGATATAAAGTCCCATCAATGGGTAGGGACACCGGACCCGACCCCGATCATCCAGGACTCTGCAGACCGCAACAATTACTGGCTTGCACCGGAATATTACCTGATGGGCCAGTTTATGAAATTTGTTGAACCGGGTTATGTGCGGATTGACAGTAACTATGGCAGCAGCAGTACCGTGACCAACGTTGCGTTTAAGAGTCCGGACGGCAAAACCATTGTGACGGTGGTTATTAATCAGACTGCAGATGATCAACCGGTCAAGCTGCTTAGTGACGGGAAGCAGATTTCAGCCGTCGTTCCGGCCAAATCGGTGGCGACATACCGGTGGCACCGCTCTGAACAAGGGAAGACTGCTCCGGGTTCCTATCCTGCGGCAGATTTCGATGAGGCCACAGGGCAATTTAAGGCGGATAAGAATACGGGAATTGTTGATCACCTGAATGTAGACGGTGATGGTAATTCTACGGCGGGGTCCGCGGAATTTAAGTACAATCTTCATGTGAAACAAGCGGGCAGCTACGATTTGGATCTGGGTTATGCGGGAAGTCTGGAGGATGCTTCCCTGTCTGCAAAAGTCGGCGATGGGGCTCCTGTAATTATTCGGGAGAACAGCAAGGCTTCCGAGCAGCCAGCAGGCGATGCCGCAGGAGCGCCAGCGGATGGATCGGCGCCAGCGGGCGATGCCGCAGGAGCCCCGGCAGGCGGATCGGCGGACGAATCGGCGCCAGCAGGCGAAACCGCAGGAGCCCCGGCAGGCCGATCGGCGCCTACTGGTACAGCTCCAGCCAAGGCTTCCGTAACGGAAGCGGTATATGGACCCGGGGATTTCCGTTACCTCAGAGTCAGATTAGATTTGCCAGCAGGTGAACAGAAGCTGATACTTTCTGCAGGCGGACACAACTATGCTCTCTCGGATCTCAGATTAACTAAGGCAGACCTGGATAATACGCTGCCGAAGAAGATTCAGGCCGAGAATGCCGACCAATCATCGGGTATCCTTATTCAGCACCAAGATGCCAACCAGCTTACCTCCGTAACAAAATCAGCACCGGAGGCATGGCTGGAGTACAAGGTAAAGGTGCCGGCAGACGGTCAGTATCAACTTACGTACCGTTATGCTTCGGAAGGAAAGTCACCGACGGCTGTATGGACCGCTGATGGTACAAATGAGCCTGTTCTAACAACCGTATTAACCGGCTCTGAAGGGCCTAACGATTGGAAGACCGTTACAGACCTGATTAAGCTGCAGGAAGGAAGTCACACCTTGAGGCTGTCCCTGAAGGAAGCGTATATCCATCTGGACTGGTTCCAGATCGGGCCTCTTGTGCTGACTAACCCGGGCGCGCAGGCTATATCTTTACCAGGCACGGCCCAAGCCGGAGATTACATTTCCGCAACAGGCATTAGCGCTGTTGAAGGCCCGTCAGGAAGCAAAAAGTTAACCAGCTTCGATGCCGGGGACTGGGTTGACTATCCGATTACTGTTCAAAAGGGCGGAGATTACACCGTAACGGTAGAACTTGCAACCAAGAACGGAGGCATGAACGCCTTTAATCTGAAAGCGGAGGACGGCACGGTTCTTGCCAAGTTCGATATTCCGTCCACAGGGGATTTGAACACATGGATCAGGATCCGTAAGACGGTTGCCTTGAAATCCGGGGAGCAGAAGCTGAGACTCAGTGCCAATACGGCTGGATTCGAGATCACCAAGCTGGCTTTTGAAGAAACAACCGCACACACTCCAGGTCAGGACGGTATGGTCAAGGTGGAGGCGGAGAGCTACTTCGACGCTGACCGGAACGCGATCCAGACCAATTCGGAATACACGAACGTGGGTTACTTGAACCGTGGCAGCAAGCTGGATTATCTGGTCAACATCCCGGCAAGCGCAACAGGGAACTACAAGGTTACTTACCGCTATGCAACTCCGCAGAGCGGGGTATCGGTCAACTTGTCGGTAGACGGGGGTTCTGCAGGAACACTCCAGCTTGGATCGACAGGAGGATGGGGCAATTATACTGAGGCTTCTCACCTCGTGACGATGAAGGAAGGCACCAAGACCGTACGCCTTCTCGATCAAGGAGACGGCTTCAATCTGGATTGGTTCACCATTGTGCCCACAGATGAAGTGGTTAAACCGGAACAGGTAAGAACAAAAATTCCAGCTGCTTCCCTTAAGGCGGGTAGTTATGATAAGCCTCAGACCGTATCTTTAATGACTGGCGTAGAGGGTGCGCGCATCTACTACACAACCGATGGAACTCTGCCGAGTGCAAAGAATGGAACGCTGTATGAAGGACCATTCCAAGTATCCGGAATTGTTGTAATCCGTGCGGTGGCGGTGAAGGATGGGTTAGCCGACAGCTTTGTCGCCCCTTACACTTATGTGACCAAAGCAGGTGGTGGTACGGATGGCAATAACGGAGGGAACAACGGCGGAAATCCAGGCGGAAATCCAGGCGGAAATACTGGAGGAAGCAACGGTGGAAACCAGGGAGGTAACAAGGGGGGCAGTACAGGAAACACAGGAGGTAGTGCGCCAGGAACAACCGATGGCAAGGGTATTTTGAAACTATCAGCCCCGACTCTTGATCCTGTAACGGGAATTGCCGTGGCCGTGGTGACCACGGAAGGCTTGAACCAGGCCATTAAAGACGCTGGCAGCAGCACTTCTTCTAAAGTTACGATAATCGCAGAGGTGCCGTCTGTTCACGGACAAAAAGGCTATGGAGTTCAGCTGCCAGCCTCCTACTTTACAGGGAAGAAGATGGTTAAGCTTGAATTGGTCACTGAATATGGCAGTATCCTTATCCAGGACAATATGATTAGGCCTGCTGAGGTGAGCGCCAACAGCCAAATTGAGCTGAGAATTATGCCAGCTGACAAAACAAAACTTGCTGCTTCAGCTGTCAAAGCGATTGGAGAGCATCCTGCTCTTGAACTGGCTCTGCTGATTGGAGGCCAGCCGGTTGCCTGGAACAATCCGGATGCAGCTGTGCGGGTGAGATTTCCTTATCAGCCTTCGGCAGCGGAAGCCGCCAGCGATGAGCATATTACCGTGTTGTATTTAGACCCACAAGGCAGACTGAATCCAGTACCGAATGCGCGGTATGATGCCGCTTCCGGCAAAGTTATTTTTACAACAACACAATTCGGTCAATATGCAGTTGCTTATGTGACTAAAACCTTTGGGGATATCGCAAAATTCAGCTGGGCTAAGCATGATATTGAAGTCCTTGCATCTAAAGGAATTGTCAAAGGCACCAGTGACACCACGTTTAATCCTGGGGACCAGGTTCGCCGGGCAGACTTTCTGGTTATGCTGGTTAATGCTCTGGGGCTCTCGGCCAAGACAGAGGGGAATTTCGCAGATGTGAATTCTTCGGCTTATTATTATGAAGCCGTTGGAATTGCGAAGCAGCTGGGTATTGCCAAGGGGAAAGAGAACAACCAGTTCGATCCGCTTAGCCCAATCACCCGGCAGGAGATGATGACACTTGCGGCGAGGGCAATGGTTCTTGCGGGTACAACGCTGCCAGCCAGTTCAGCTGCTGAGTTGAACAGCTTCCAGGACGCCGAGCAGGTGTCCGGGTTCGCGGCGGATAGTGTGGCAGCTCTCGTGAAGAGTGGTATTGTGAACGGTGACGGACATCACCTTAACCCGCTCAGCCAGACCACACGTGCCGAGACGGCTGTAATCATTTACCGGATTTATAACAAATAAAAGATACTGTTAAAGAAAAATACAAGAGAAAGCCTTGAGGAGGGCTTTCTCTTGTTTGTTTATTTTTGCAGCAGAAAGAAGTGCTTAAATTAGAGCGATAGCCAGCAGGGTGAACAAGCTTAAGGTTAAGATCTCATTTCCGTAGCCATAACCGTATGGATAAAAGGCCGATGTGCGGACAGAACCGCCACGGTCGGGTCTTAAGTAGACATTGTTGTAGTCTACATCGACAATAGTCCCCTGATATTGCTGGCCGTCCATGGTGAGTAGGCGCACTTTCTTGTTCTTGTTCCGCAAACAGTTATAATATGCCTCCATATTCATCTCCCCCTTCCTAGTATATGTCTATACTATGAAGAGCGAGCCTTATCGGAATGGTACGGTTACCCTGATGGCTGGAGCGGAAGCAGCATTTGGGCTGCCCGCTACTCGACGCCTTTCATGAATCCCTGAATTTTAGGTGACAGCAGATAGAGAATGACACCAAGCAGAATAGCAGCCCCTCCGATAACCCCAAAGTAAGCCATCTCGGTCTCAGGAGTGTAAAATTTGACGATTTGCGCATTTATCGCTTGTCCTGCCGCATTCGATAGGAACCACAAGCTCATGGTCTGGGCGGAAAAAGCAGCTGGAGCAAGCTTGGTCGTTGCGGATAAGCCGACAGGAGATAGACACAGCTCACCAATAACAACAATGAAATAGCTCAGCACAAGCCAGAGCGGATTCACGAGTGAATTCTTGCCACCGAGATAGGCCGGCAGAAGAATGACCAGGAATGAGAGCCCAGCAAACAGCAGGCCAAGTGAGAATTTCACTGGAATGGACGGCTGGCGCTTGCCCAGCTTCATCCAGAACCAGGCGAAGACTGGCGCCAAGGTAATAATAAAGAGCGGGTTAAGTGATTGGAACCAGGCCGGGGCAAGATGAATGCCCGCAAAGTCGAGCTCTGTCCGTTTATCCGCATAATTGGCAAGGATGGATGCCCCTTGTTCCTGAATCGCCCAGAACATGACGGAGGCAATGAACAAAGGAATATAGGCCAGCACTCTTGAACGTTCCACCGGAGTAGTTTTGGGGCTGCGGTACATGACGATAAAGTAAATGATTGGGATGAGAATCCCGAGAACCCCGATAAGCTGAATAAACGCCTGGAATGTGAACCACCCTGATTTCATGCCAGCGGTTGCAATAACGGCAGTGACTGCTGCAGCAATCCCAATAACCATAAGCACTTTCTTTGTCTCTTGGGGGGTCATCGGGTTCGGGACAATCGTTCCCGCAAGACCGAGGCTGCGCTTTCGGGTTGTCAGGAATACAATCAAACCAAGCAGCATACCTGCCGCGGCAAGTCCGAACCCAAGGTGAAAGTTGTATTCCATGCCCAGCGTACCTACAATCAGCGGCGCGGAGAAGCTGCCGAGGTTGATCCCCATATAGAAAATGCTGAATCCGGAGTCGCGGCGCGTATCCTGTTCACTGTAGATTTCCCCGACAGTGGCCGATACATTGGGCTTAAGCAGGCCTGTACCAAGTACGATAAAGACCATGGAGACGAAGAACATCGTTATGCTTCCGGGAGCGGCAAGTACGATGTGGCCGAGCATAATCAGTATCCCGCCATAAAATACGGCGCGGGAGGTTCCCAGCAGCCGATCCGCCAGCCAGCCGCCAATAACTCCAGACATGTATACAAGTGAACCGTAAATCGACACGATGGCTAGAGCGCTGCTCTGATCCAGTCCGAGCCCACCCCGGGTTACCTCATAGTACAGGTAATAGACCAAAATGGCTCTCATGCCGTAATAGGAGAACCGTTCCCAGAACTCTGTGAAGAATAAGGTGAATAACCCTTTAGGATGTCCAAAGAATCCATGGTGCGGGAAGCTCTCCAGCACTTTATCCTTGTTGTATGACGCCATACATTTGTTCCTCCTTTATCGTCAAGATCTTTAAATATATACACTGGTGAATAGGCCGCTCAATCGGTAATGGTTGACAAATAACGCCAATTTCATGCAATACTTAATAAAATACCTCGAACAGAGCCTTGGAAGCTATGCGCAAAGTTATTGTGTTCCTCTCGTTTTTTTAAGCTGCAAGGAGTATGCTATATTTATTCCGTAATTATGGACGGCCCGGTCAAGGCCGTGGATCTGTCCAAACAGAAATTATGAGGCAGGGGAGAAAGGTTTATGCAGATTATTGATATTGAAGCTGTACAGCATAGAATTGATTCGTTTAAAGACCAGGATGTTTATGTCCATCTGGAAATGACCACAGGTGCGTATGCGTCCCACTATGACAGCTCCAAGCATCCGGCGGCTAACTTCATATCTAATGCTCTAATACGCTTCTCAACCGGTACCATTGCAGGAACCGGCGTATACCGGGTCGGGTTGAAGATGGAGAAGGGCTGGTTGTATGCGGAAGGGCTCAACATGTGGGATGAGAAAGATTCGGACCGGCTTATCCTTGCGGGACATGACGCTCAAGGCAAGCTGGTTGTGGCCCTGCAGCTAAGCCGGGAGCCATTTGGAGGAGGGAATCAAGATGCATAAACGGATATTAGTTGTACTCCCTCATCCGGATGATGAGGCGTTCGGTCTATCTGGCACACTCGCCAAGCAAATCTCAAGCGGGGCTCAGGTTACATATGCTTGTCTCACTCTGGGTGAGATGGGCCGCAATATGGGAATTCCCCCATTTGCGAACCGGGTAACCCTGCCGGAGATTCGCAAGAAGGAGCTTCAGGAATCATGTGCAGCGATTGGCATTCAGGACCTGCGAATGATGGGCTTCCATGATAAAACGATTGAATTTGAGGACCAGGATCTGCTGGACAGCCGGATTATGGATTTGATTCAGGAGCTTCGCCCGTCCCTCATATTCACGTTCTACCCTGGATACAGTGTTCACCCTGATCATGATGCCACCGGTGCCGCAGTGGTCCGGGTAGTAGGAAGCCTTCCTGAACAGGAGCGGCCAAAGGTGCTCTGCCTGGCGTTCTCTAGGAATTGCCAGGAGGTTCTTGGTTATCCTGACGTTACTCAGGATGTGTCCGAATTCCTGGAAGCGAAGATGAAATCGATTCAATCCCACCGCTCGCAGTTCCAAGCGGCGGAGCTTCTAGGCAGCAAAACGCTGAAAGATAAAGAAATTATCGACAGATTCGGGAATGAGAAATTCTGGACTTACAAGTTCGATTAAAGTCAAGGAGCACAGTACAAGACCTCCGGCATCGCCACCGCCGGGGGTCTTTTTTATGTCATCAGCCGCCGGTTTTCATGCTTCTTCAGGACCATTATGAAGACTTGATGAAACGTTAATTTCGAATCTTAAATAACCGATAAAAAAGATATCTATATGAAGTGGACAAAAGAATCACTGTCGATCATACGTCTGGTTCAAAGCAAATTTTTATAATGGTGGTGATGATGGATGCATCATAATATTCTTCAGGGACATTACAACTATTGGATGGTGCTTCTGTCATTTGTTATTGCGGTTTTCTCGTCTCATTCCGCACTGACTCTGGCTGCCAAAATTACTAATGCCAAAGGCCGCTCCCAGCTTGGGTGGCTGCTGGCGGGTTCATGCGTAATGGGCTGCGGTGTGTGGTCGATTCATTTTATCGGGATGCTGGCATACAGTCTGAATATCAAAATAACTTATGACGTTCTTATTACCCTTCTTTCGCTTTTTTCCATGATTTTAGCTTCCTATATCGCATTCCGGATAACTCTGCCTGTCCAAGTCCGGCTGTTGCATCTGGCTATTGGCGGGTTCTTCATGGGAAGCGGCATTGTAGTCATGCATTATACGGGAATAGCTGCCATGCAGATGGGCGGCAGAATCAGCTACGACCCGGTGTATTGGGGGATTTCCTCTGCCATTGCTTTAACCGCTTCGTACGCTTCCCTGTTCCTGTTTCTGAAGTTCAGAAACCGGTCAGGTGCCAGCATGATGAAATGGCTTTCTTCCTTAATAATGGGACTCGCGATTTGTGGAATGCATTATACAGGGGTTAAAGCAGTTATTTTCTCATCAAGCCTCCCTGTGAACGTTATAAGCGGAGCCCCAGAAGAAATGTCTGAGATGCATATTAAGCTGATCCTGATGGTCTGTGTGTCTGCGGCTATTCTTGTGATTCTATCTATTTCTTCAATTGCTGTGTACTTTGAACGCCATGCGATGAAGGGAATGGCGTACACGGATGAGCTGACCAGCCTGCCGAACCGCTATAAAATGAACCAATTCTTCGACGCACAGGACTTTCAATCAGAGGATAACCGGATGGCCCTGCTGTTCATTGACCTGGACCGTTTCAAGAATGTGAACGATACACTTGGGCACGATTTCGGAGATATGCTGGTCCGCTCGGTTGGGGACAGGCTGAAGCGTGTCCTGCAAGGGAGCGAAATATTCCGGCTTGGTGGGGACGAGTTCCTGGCAGCCTTGTGTGGTGCGGGAAAAGAGGAAGCCGAGGCTTGGGCACAGAAGCTGCTGGATGAGATCAAGCAGCCATTTGTCCTGGACGGTTATGAGCTCTACATTACCAGCAGCATCGGCATCAGCCTTAGTCCCCAGCATGGAACAGACCGTCACTCGCTGCTCAAGGCGGCGGACACAGCTATGTACAAAGCCAAGGAAGAGGGGAAGAACCGCTACCGGGTTTTTGATAAGTCTCTGGATACTGGCATCATCCGCAAGCTCGGGTTGGAGAACGATCTGCGCAGAGCTGTACATAACGGGGAGTTCTTCGTGCTCTATCAGCCCAAGTGGGATGCATTATCAGGCAAGGCGGCCGGAATGGAGGCCTTGATCAGGTGGGGGCATCCGGAGCTTGGCATCATCTCGCCAGCTGAATTCATTCCGATTGCAGAAGAGACCGGCCTCATTATTCCCATGACCCGTTGGATTATGGAGGAGGCCTGCCGCCAGAACAAGCTGTGGCAGGATGAGGGGCTTGAACCACAGTGTGTATCCGTTAATTTGTCTGTACGGGTATTTGAAAGCCAGAATCTGCTCGAAATGGTGCAGGCGACTTTGGCCAAAACGGGGCTCGCCGCCAGATATCTTGAAGTGGAAATTACGGAATCCATCTTAATCTCAGATATTCAGGGAACGATCCGCCAATTAATTGAGCTGCGGGAACTGGGGATCAAGATCGCGATGGACGACTTTGGCTCCGGGTATTCCTCACTCGGTTCGCTCGATAAACTGCCGATTGACACCCTTAAGATTGACCAGCTGTTCATCCGGGAATATGAATCAGGATCGAAAAAGGCGATTATCCAGGCTATCATTACCTTGGGGCAGCAGCTCAATCTAGAGCTGGTCGCAGAGGGGGTGGAGACGATAGAACAATCGGAATTTCTAAACTCTCTGGGCTGCAGAATCATGCAGGGGTACTATTACGGCAAACCGATGAATGAGGAGCAAATCCGGAAGTGGCTGGGGGGCGGCGGGGTCCGCGCAGAAGAGCCGGGAGCCTAAGCCATAGATTCGGTTATATTACAGGTACGGTCCGTTCCTCAGGAAATGGGCCGTTTTCTTGTAGATATGGAGTTATAATGGGAGAGTAGCCTCTTCTATGGGACGGAAGATACGGATTTTTCGGCCAGAGTACTCCCAGACAAACTAAAATGACTATGCTGAATAGGTGGGGTTACATTATTACTCTGTCAGGCAGGAGGAATCGATATGCGGATGGAAGAACTGAAACTGAAGACAGCAAGATTGGAACAGTTAAAGACATTCTATTCTAACGTACTGGAACTGGGCATTACAGCTCAGACTGAGCGGTATTTCTCTGTTCAGGTGGGCGATACTCTCCTTACTTTTGAGCAAGCAGAACCGGACGAAGGTGAACCCTTCTATCATTTTGCCGTGAACATTCCTGAGAATCAGCTTGCCGAAGCCAAGCAATGGCTTGCCCGTAAGTGGAACCTAAGCCTCAGCGGCGGGGAGGACGAGGCGGATTTTCCAGGCTGGAATGCGAATGCCATATACTTTGAGGACCCGGCCGGCAATATTGGGGAATTCATTGCAAGGCATAATTTAGGGAATGCTTCGGACAAGCCCTTCGGTTCCCATTCTCTGCTTGAAATCAGTGAGATCGGCATCGTACGGGAGGACGTAGCGGGATGCGTGCGGGAGCTGAATGAGAAAGGCTTCCCGCATTGGAGGGAAGGAAATGAAGGCTTCAGGCCCCTGGGCGACGAACATGGCTTATTCATCGCTGTGAAGCAGGGCCGGACGTGGTTCTTTTCTGACAAGCAGGCAGAGCAGCACCCTGTAACAGTAAAGGTTCGGGGAGCAGGTACACTGGAGCTTTAGGACGGTTAGACTCTGAGTGGCCGCTGTCTTATGCAGCCCGGTCGGTGCCAGTACTGCTGCAAGCTTGTTTGGGCGAATGATGCAGCCTTTTTCGGGAGAATGAGAGACAACGCTATGTGATGAGGGACAGACAGTAACGATGAATACTTTTGAATAATAAATTTGAGCGAGCTCTCCGTGTGAAGGGGAGTTCTTGTTGTTTCCTTGAAGGCAGGGGAGAAAAAAGATCAGAGCAGTTTGGTGAGTGAGAGTGAAGGGGAGTTCGGCACACTTATCGGGAATTCGCGTAGATTATACCGATGTATAAGTTTCAAAAGCACAGGCCTTGACCGTTGAGAAAAGGGGACCATTAGAAATAAAAACACATTATGCCAGATAATGCAGCCTTTCTTTTTCCCCGTACAGGCACGACTGGGCGGCCGCCCACATGCAGTGAAGTGACCCCACAGAGGTTGCATGCATTTATGCAGGAGGTGGCACCATTGCCCGGATTGTTTACCGCAATTTAAGAAGGACAAAAGGCATAAGCTCTCCAGTTTTCTTGAAGAGGGCTTTTTTTGTTATGCGAATAATGATAGAAAAGGGCAAAAAAAATAGATAAAAATAGTATTATGTAAAAATTAACAAAAATACTAAAATATTTAATTTTATATATTCCCAAATCAATATAATCATGCTATATTATGCATAAAAGCGCTTACATAGTGCTTTTTATGAAAGGAGGTGAATTTATATGCATCCAGCTTATTGTGGCTCTGGCTCCTGCTATGCAGGCGGCGTATGGTATTCCAAAACCCATTACAGTTGGGATACGCTGAGAGGCTACTATTCCGACGGCTGCTGTGCCTAAGAGACGAAAAAACAAACCTAAACAAAGGAGGTGAATTGATATGCAAGCACAGCAACCATACTGCGGCTCCGCTTCTTGTTATGCTAACGGGGTGTACTACTACAGAACCCACTACAGTTGGAACAATTTTGGAGGTTACTATGCTGATGGCTGCTGCGCTTAAGTCATCCTGATCAGGCAGAGTTAGTGCTAACTCGTATGTGTTACGAGAGCATCACATAGAGTATCGTTAAGCGGTATTCAGCGATTGTTCATAACTATTATAGAAAAGAGAGGTGGCGTGTTATCGCCCCTCTTTTTTCCTAAGTGAGGAGGTCTTGCCTTTGATTTACACTTTGGTTCATTCATTTCTGATTGTCACCTGGTTGTTATCAGGGGGGCTGAAGCTGGTCTCAATGAAGTCTTTTACCTCAATGGTTGAGGTTATTATGGGAAAGGGACGGTGGGCTAGTTCCCTGGCATTTGCTCTTCCTGTTGGCGAGATCGTCCTAAGTGTCGGGCTTTGGTTTGAATATATAAAAGTTATAGTCTGTATCGGCTCGCTTATTTTTCTCTGCATATTTATGGCCGTAAATATACGCTCCATGCTGCTGAAACAGGAAGTGGCTTGCAACTGCTTTGGACTAGCAGTTCCAGACCGGTTTGGTTGGGGGGCTGTGATTAAATTGCTCTTGCTCATAGGAATGACGGTTTATCTGATGACGGGAACACGGGATCTTCCGCTGTGGGGAGCGGCGGGTCTACCTCTGTATCTGCTGCTGAGCACGGGTTTGTTCCTCGTCTATGCTCTGGTTATGGCTTATCTGGATTTCCGGAAAAACTGGCAGCCGGTCTAATATGACGCTGAATAAGGAGTGAACGGGATTGAATAATGCATTTATGCTATCTTATACCGTTTTATGGGGAGTTGTCATTGTGATGTCAGGTATTATTCTACAGTTGATGAAACGGCTTACGACGGTTAACCAGCAAATGTATCATATGATTCCTAAGGACCTCCCTTTAAGCCATGAAGGAATTGAGGTGGGCCGCCCTTTCTATTCTCTGGCTGTGGGGAATACCGAGGGACATCCTGTCAGCTGGACAGATCAGCAGAAGAAGGGAAGCATTGTACTGTTCACGTCTTCCTTCTGCTCAACTTGCAAAACGGTCTATCCTATCTTGAATGAGCTTGCAGGTAAATACAACAACTACCACTTTGTTCTGGTGATTGAAGGCGAAGCGGAATATGCGCGTCATGTGCGGGAAGCCCATGGCTTGTCCTTACCGGTTGTACCATTACCTCCTGAGAAGTTCCAGGAGCTGTCGCTTCCGGGCATACCGTTCAGCTACCTGCTCGATCCGCAAATGAATGTGATGTATAAAGGTATCACTGGCACAGATGTAGCCTTCCGCATGCTGATTGACAAAGGTTCATCTGCTGCAGAGGCTGGCCACCGTTCAAACAAGAAACGCAAGGCTTCTTAAGGAGGCGTGCGATGGAAGATCACCCTACTCCTAGGCCGCAATTCCTTGATTGGCTGCACCAGTCCCGCACTGTCCTGCACATGTTAGGGAGATTAACAGGGACCATGTGGAGAACCGCCCCACTATATATAAGTCTGGCTGTCGCCATTAATGTGGCAACGGCCGCTCTTCCCGTCCTTGATATTTATGCGACCAAGAATCTGGTCGACGAGGTAACTAGGCTGATCGGACATACTTCCCCGGGAATCGCGGCAGCCCTTGCATGGCTGGGGGGCGTACTCGCACTCCAGCTGCTCTCGCTGGGCTTGCAGCCCGTGTACCAGTTGGTCCTGATCCATCTAAAGTTGAAAATAAATTATCATTTTGACCGGGAAATCGCTATGAAATCCTCCAAGCTGCCTCTGGTCTATTTCGATTCACCTGACTATTATGATAAATATGAACGGGCCCAGAGCTTAAGCGGTGACAAGGGAATTGGATTTGTTGAGGCCGCTCTGCATATTGCCCAATCGGCGTTATCCATTACAGGGTTCCTGTTCGTGTTGTATCAATTTCACTGGCTGCTAGGGACCGGACTGCTCCTCGTGATGGTGCCGAGTCTGTGGATTCACCTGCGGATCGGCAAGCTCAGATTCAACCAGATATTCCAGCAGACGGCCGCAGTCCGCAAAATCAACTATTTGATCGGCCTAATGACCCGCCGCGAGTCCGCGAAAGAACTCCGCATCTTTAATCTCTCTTCTTATTTATTTGATAAGGTTCAGAACTATTATTGGCAGAACGCCCGTGAACAGATTGCCCTGCAGAAGCGCGCTGCCTGGTCTGTATTCCGTGTGGACGGGATGTCCCGGCTGCTTCAGGGCGCGGGGATCGTCTTCCTGATCTGGGCCAGCTCGCTGGGCAGACTGACGATTGGCGCTTATGTCGCCCTGGTACAGGCCATGTCAAGTACTCAGGGGTATCTTTTTATCATCACGAACCGGCTCTCTTCTATATATGAAAGCGCGCTTTATGTGGGCAATATCTATGAATACCTGGATCTTCCGGAGGAGGAGAAGCGGGAGGAATACCAGGAATACCAGGGGCTGACGGACCGGGGAATTGAAGTGAGCGGGCTCAGTTTCAAATATCCGAACAGCCAAGGTTGGATATTGCATAATATCTCCCTGCATATCCGGCCCGGCGAGAAGGTTGCCATTGTTGGAGATAACGGGGCTGGCAAGAGCACCCTGATCAAATGCCTGCTTGGCCTGTATACCCCGGCGGAGGGAAAGGTCCGGTATGGCGGGGTGGATATCCGGGAGATAGACCCGGTTAAGTTCCGTGAACACATAAGTGCGACTTTTCAGGATTATGTCTGTTACCAGTTCACGCTTCGCGAGAATATAGGGCTTGGCAGCCTGGAAGGGATGCACGATGAATCGCGGCTGATGAATGCCGCCCACAAAGGGCAAGCCGATCAGATCGCGGAGATGCTTCCCGGTGGATATGATGCGGAGCTCGGCCATGCCTTTGGCGAAGGACAGGAGCTGTCTCAAGGCCAGTGGCAAAAGATTGCGCTCAGCCGGGCGTTTCTGCGCGATGCCGAGGTTGTCGTGCTGGACGAGCCGACCGCCGCGCTGGACCCGATGGCGGAAGCTGCCGTGTTCGAGCGCTTCGTTTCTCTATCCGAAGGCAAGACCGCCATCTTCATCTCCCACCGGCTCGGCAGCTGCCGCATGGCTGACCGTATCCTCGTCCTGAAGGACGGCAGACTGGTCGAGCAGGGGCATCATCTGGAGCTGATAAATGCAAACGGGACTTATGCCCATATGTTCCGCACCCAGGCACAGTGGTATATAGAGGATAAGGTGGAGGTAGGATAGTGGAGTATCGTTGAAAAGCGGCTGCGGCCTGCTCCTTAGGGGGCCTGGGAAGCAGCTGCTTTTTTATGCGAAGAAGTTGATATACCATCAATGTGTTGATGAATGGGGGTGGCTTCACGAAAGGGAAAATGCAGCTGCGTCAGCACCGTTGCTTTTCTTTTTCCCCGTACAGGCACGACTGGGCGGCCGCCCACATACAATGAAGTGACCCCATAGAGGTTGCATGCATTTATGCAGGAGGTGGCACCATTGCCCGGATTGTTTACCGCAATTGCTTTATTCATCAAACAGTTGAGCTTGCTCGTGTCTTATGTCAAGAATAACGCTTTTCCACAGCCGTTAACTGAAGAAGAGGAAGCGAAGCATCTCCAGCGTATGGCAGAGGGAGATCCCGTCAGCCGCAACATTCTGATTGAGCATAACCTTAGGCTTGTAGCCCATATTGTCAAAAAATTCGATAACACCGGCGAAGATCTGGAGGACCTGATCTCCATCGGTACGATCGGTTTGATCAAAGCCATTGAGAGTTTCCGGCTCGGCAAAGGAACCAAGCTGGCCACGTTCGCGGCTCGTTGTATAGAAAATGAGATTCTTATGCATTTGCGTTCTTTGAAGAAGACAAGGAAAGATGTCTCCCTGCATGACCCGATTGGAACGGATAAGGAAGGCAATGAAATCACTCTGATCGATATCCTCGGTTCCGAGAATGATGACGTGGTAGAGCGGGTGCAGCTCAAGATGGAGAAGAGCAAGATCTACCAAAACCTCGATATTCTCGATGAGCGGGAGCAGGAAGTGATTCGTGGAAGGTTCGGCCTTGATCAAGGCGGTGAGGAGCGGACCCAGCGTGAGATTGCCAAGGAGCTTGGCATCAGCCGCAGCTACGTGTCGCGGATTGAGAAGCGGGCGCTGATGAAGCTGTACCATGAGTTTTATAAGACGAAGCGTTGAGAGTGGCCCGGGATGGTGATCCCGGGTTTTTCTAATTTAGGCAACAAAAAAACAAAATCATGAGGTTTGTAATATTTTGTAATTTGGTTCTTTAGTATATTTATTTGTAAGAAATTGTATTGTTACTAATGTGTATTACCTCATATTGAATTGTTATAAGGGGAGATTATTTGATGTCGATCATTGTACAGCATTTAACAAAATCCTATCGTACTAAGATTAATGTACTTCATAATATGGATCTGGTAATCCCTCAGGGTATGTTTGGATTGCTTGGACGAAATGGCGCGGGCAAAACGACTTTCATGAGAATCCTATCCACATTGCTAGCACCCACAAGTGGCTCGGTTGAAATCTGTAATATAACTTTAAACAAAAAGAATATCCCCAAAATTAAAGCTCTCATAGGGTATCTACCACAAGAGTTTAATTTCTATCCCAATTTACGAATTGATGAGGCTTTGGATTATATGGGAATCTTGTACTTAATGGATGATAAGAGACGTGCTCGCAGAATTGATGAAGTTCTGATGGAAGTTAACCTTTTTAATGAACGGACTAAGAAAGTAAAACAACTTTCAGGTGGAATGAGACGAAGATTAGGCATTGCTCAAGCAATTTTACACGAGCCGCAAGTACTGATTGTTGATGAACCAACAGCGGGTGTTGATCCATTGGAGAGAATTTCGATTCGAAACTTGTTAAGCGATTACTCCAAAAACCATACGGTGTTGTTGTCCTCACATATAGTTGAGGATATAGCGGTAACTTGTCAACAAGTTGCTGTGTTAAACCGTAGTGAAGTTGCCTATAGCGGTGAGTTAAAAGAACTTATCAAAAGAGGGAAAGGTGCGGTGTGGTCCTGTTCGCTGCAAAATGTTAAAGAATTGGACGAGATGAAACGTAAATACACTGTTATTTCTAGTCAATATTTTGAAAATTCGATTGAGGTGCGGATTCTTTCGAGAATTAGACCAAATACATCGAGTATTGAAGTAGAACCCAGTATAGAGGATGCTTACATGCTTCTGCTGGAAGAAGGAAGCGATCGTCAATGAGGACATGGAAACTAGTGGGCTTTGAGATAAAGCAGCAGGTTAAAAACCCAATCTTGCTTACTATAACTGCAATTTTTTTAATATTTGTTTATAGTGAATTTTCGATATATCTTATTCATTATCCTGTCAAGAATCAGCAGGATATTGAAGCAATAAGCTCTTCGGGACGGCATGCCTACTTGTATGTAGAACGCGATACATCTGAGGCTAAGAAAGTGCTTCAAGATAGTTTTGATAATCTTTCTGTCGAGGATTTTGGAGGGAATTCAACGGATTATCGTCTTGTACGGAAATGGATTGATACCGAATACAATAATTCAATGACAATGGATGAGGTTTTAGAAAGCTTCACTAGGCAAGTGAATTCTCCAAGACTGAGGGATTTTATGAATAAGCGCATTCAAAGAGCAACCGAAAAGATAGGGACCCCTGAACAGATTAATAACAATATACTGCAAGAGCTTAAGGGAAACTCATTTGCAGAGAAAATTTCGATGATTTATGCCGATCGAACTCAAGTTGTGGCGTCGTTATTAGCCATACCACTATTTGCTTTCTTATTTGCTAAAGATCGAAGATATCAAATGTCTGAATTGATTCGTATAAAACCGATAGATGCATTTCGTTATGTAACCAGTAGGTACATGGGGTGTTTTATTGTATACATTTCGATGATAGCTGGAATTGGTATGATCTTGAACATATGGTTATGCATTAATTTACATAGGGGGGGCTGGGAAATAGATGTAATTACTATTTTTAAAGATATCATCGTCTATATTCTTCCATCGTTATTATTTATAACCATGTTTATTATTTTGATTTATTTGCTTTCTTCTAATGAGCTTGTGACTGTCCCTATTTGTTTAATTTATATTATTTATAATATTACGATGAAGGCGTTTACCGGTACACATGATAATGATATAAATTGGTTTCAATATATAATACGTAATGATGACGGATTATCGTTGCCTTTGGATTGGAGTATTATTTCCCATCGTTTACTTTATCTGGTTTTATTTTTCGTTCTACTAGTCTTAAGTTGCGGTGTATGGAAAACTAATAAAACTCAATTCTGGAATCGGGAGTAATGATATGAAAGTTTGGAAAAGTATACTGTATGAGTTTAAAATCATATATGCTCCAATCAAATGGTTCATCTGTGCTTTTTTTGTTATATTAATCCCATTTGTTTTTTATACACCAACACGGATAGATGTTATCAATTTATCTGAAATTTATGTGCCATTAATAGGTATTGTGTTGTTTAGCGATATCATGCTTTTTGAACAGATGTATCATGCAGATGAGGTTGTCTATTTAGGAAGGCGTAAGCGAGCAAGTTCCCTATTTATCCGATTTTTTATTATGATGTTGATTTTAGCTGCTTCGCTTTGGATTAGTGTGTTACTAACGAATGCGGGTTTGACTTTGATGTTGGAAGAGGGAGATAGCAACAGAATTCATTATCTTGATATGCTCTGTATTGTGGTACCAGGTTCGCTTTTTGTAGGGAGCTTGGGAATGACATTTGCCAATTTGTTATCATCTACTTCAATAGGTTACTTGATTGCATTAGTTTATTGGGCCTATTGGATGATAAGCACAAGTATGGATCAAATAAATTTATTGAACCTTTTCTCATTTGCCAATGGGTATAGTTATTCTACTTCTAAAATGCTATTAGTCAGTTGTGTACTTGGTTTATTAATTTTAAATATGGTTGTGTTAGAGTGGAGTCCTTTACAAAGAAGAATGCGATTGAGTAGGAAAAAGAGAAGAAACAAAAAAAGATTACCTTAATCACTTGACTACATTACAAAATTAGATGAAGGCGGCAAGATGATTAGTGAAGCTGTCAACTGAGAATAGCCCGGGATGGAAATCCCGGGTTTTTGTTATTTAAAGATAGGTATGCAAATTTTAAAACTAAATCACATGGAGTAAGAAAGTGAAATGTCAACGAGTCCTTTAGCCCCTTTTTGCATTGTGGCAAGTAAGACAGTAATAGCTATTGCAGATAAAACAATGCTGAAAAGTACTGATAACAAAACAAAAAGTCGAATTTTGGAATAAATAGGGCTATATACATATTTATAGTCTTTGATTTACCCTTTATGGTGTATATTGGGAACTATACCTTTACATAACATTGGAGGGGAAAAGATGAATTTTAAAAGGTGTCTTAGTGTTTTTTTGCTCATTTTATGTTTGGTCTTATCGTCATTTCCTAGGGTCACAGTGCAAGCTGAACTAATGGATACTTCCCCAAATGTGGAAAATGATCAGATTCCTGCAGTTACCGAGGAGAATAACAGTCCAGATCCCGATTTACCTGGTACATCTGTTGATTCTTCAACATCTTTAGAGGAAACTGACAATTTGCAGAGCCAGATTGAAGCTCAGGCTGTTGATAAGATCGAGATGGTCATTTCTCCAGGGGAAAGTCTTGAATTTGTGAATCCAACTCCAGCGGGTAGATCAGTATATACAAATGGAAGTGTTAAGAACGGAATTCTGTTTGATTATGCAGGATATTCAGCTAATGGAAAAGCCACATACATTGATATGGATTCAGCAACTCTCACACCTGTTATACCAGCGAATGGTGGCACTTTAATAATTACAGCGCTTAATTCTCAAGTCAATCTTAAAGTTCCTGCTGATGTAACTTATAGTTACTCAGCCGAGCCTGCATTGTTAAGGAAAACATTAGGGCGTGGTGAGAGCTACCAGATTTCTAATGCGGGAGTAGGTGATCTACGTATCATGACGGACGCAACTTCAAGTAACGGAAAGCGGCTTAGTTATGCAATTTATAAAAAGGATGGAAGTGTTAAATCATCAAATCTTGAAACGTATTCGAATCTATCAAGCTCTCCTAACTCAGGAGAAAATATAGTAGTTACCGGAAAATCAGATCTGCCTGTTGTTATAGGAACCTATTATAAAAATGCTGTTGGGCAAGAAATAGCAGAACCTGCTTTTGAGAGTGTGCAACTTCATAAAGGAGAAAGTTACCAATTTACAAATATAGGTAAATTACCTGATGCAATTGAAAACGATGGGACGCCAAATGATAAGTTTGATTACGTAATTTATAAACCAGACGGAACTGAACTTTCACGGGGCACGAATACCGCTGTAAAGCCATCTTTTGCCCCAGGCAACCGTATTGTTATTACTTTGCGTACAGACAATCCCGTCACCTTTGGGGGACCTTACCGTTCGTTTGCCGGGAGTCCTGTTAACGGCGATGCCATAAGCAGGATAACATTATCGCCTGGGCAATCCTATTTGTTTCGTAACAACGGGTCGCTAACAAATCCAGTTAATAATAATGCAAGATTGGTAGGAAGTTTATATGATTATGTGGTTTATAAGGCGGACGGCAGTTACTACTCCAAAGGCTTTGATAGCAAAATAACTCCAAATCTGCCTGCTGGCGGATATTCCATAATAAGTGTTGTATCAGGCCCACCTGTTACTTTTGATTATACGGATGACTTCTCAGCTGAACCAAGCAACGAACCGGCTTTTTTCAGAATAACGCTTTCCAAGGGAGAGAGTTATGAATTTACAAATATAAGTGATTATCAACGTACACTCGATAGTACTGCATCGAAGGATAGCCGGTTCGATTGGGTCGAGTATTATCCCGATGGCACTCAACAGGGTAAGCAGGCTAATACTTATAACAATCCGCTTGTTTCTAAGGGAAACAGAATAGTTGTTACGACCGTAACCGATGTCCCAGTTACCTTTGGAGTTGCATATAGACTATTCTCTTGGCGTGATAAGCCTGGTGAAGCAATTTCCCACCAATTAGTCCGATCTGGAGAATCGTATGTGTTCAGAAATACGGGAAGCAAAACCATATCCATTGCTAATGATGCTCAAGCTACAGAGGGGGCATATGATTATGTTTCGTATACATCCGAAGGAATGGTAGAAAATAGAGGTTTTAACGAGAAAGTAAGAACAATCTCAATTCCTGCACAGGGTTTCCTGATTGTCACGGGACAGTCTGACAACCCGGTTACTTTTAACTACACAGAAACAATTACTGTGGAACTGGCCAACCACCCAGCGATGACCAGAGTGACTTTGAAACAAGGGCAATCCTATTATTATAAGAATATAAGCGACAAGGTTGATTATTTGTACTCTGACGCGATTCAGAATATAAATGACTTTTCATATGTAATCATAAAGCCAGATGGTACTGTCCACTCTCAGGACCCAGTCAAGTTCAACATCGTTATTATCCCTGCCGGATATACGATTAAGGTAACAGCCAACTATTTGCATCCAACCACGTTCGGAGCGGTCTTTACTTCCTTTCTAGCTTCATCGGCACCGGATAGCTCCTATTTAGAGAAAACAATAAAAACAAACGAGAGTTATATCTTTACGAATCCAGATGCCAAAAATCAAGTGTTAACGAAGAAAAGTGGCACCAACTCTTCCTTGTTTGATTACGTAATATACTCGTCAAAAGGAGAAGTTACAAAAATGGGGCTAAATATGGATAGTAACATCTCCATCCCAGCTGGAAGTTCGGCCGTAGTCACAGCGGTATCATCGGAACCTGTAACTCTACAATATGTCAAACCCGTAGAAGCTGAATCCATCACAGAACCTGCATTCCTAAAGAAGCTGTTGAAGACAGGCGAATCTATTACATTCGCAAATGTTAGCAGCTACGATGCTCAGCTTAAGACAGATGCCAGTACTAATCAATACTATGATTACACGATTATAAAAGCTGATGGCTCCCTATTTAAGGAAGGTGTTCATTCGACTGGGGAGTATGTGGTTCCTGCCGGCGGTAAAATTACGGTTAAAGTAAGCTCGACCAACCCAGTTTCATTTGCGGGTCCTTATCGGATGTTTAAATTTGAGGATGCTTCGGAGTTTGTATTTGAGAAGTTATACGAGAACCAGCCTCTAAACGTCTCAAAGGATGCTGGCAAAAACGGCTATTATTTGTTTACGCCAGCTCAAACGGGAAAATATCGTATTGCGGCTAAAGAAAATAACAACTCAGACCAGAAACCCGGAATTACTATTTTTAGTGATCCTAAACTGCAAAACGCTCTGGCCGCGAGCAACAGTGATGAGAAAGTTTATGGCAATGATATTGTCTTTATTGAGGCTGATTTACTAGCTGGAACTAAATATTATGTAAAAGTCCAAGAGAAGAGTGGTAAGGCATTACAGTTATTTCTAGCGGCAGCGATCTTGAAAGTAACTCCAAATGCTACTTATGATTACAGCCCTGCGGGAAGATTAACTAAGGTGATATTCCCGACTGGGGACGTTATTCTGTTTGAATACGATGCGAACGGCAATTTAAAGAAAAAAACGAAGCAAGTATATCCTTTTTAGTCCAGAGGTGATCAAATGCTAAAACGTATACTAGTAACCATTCTGTGCCTATCCATTACTTTTACTGGTTTAGGGACAATAGCAAATGCAGCAACGGATGGACAGCAAGCTTTAAGTTCGAATGGGAACAGGAAAGAGGAGATTGTAACTCTATCAAGAATTTTGGAGAAGTTCCATAAAGAGGAGTCATGGTTAGACCAACAGCTTGCCGAAGGCTACTCGTTATTTCAAATTTATACAGCGCTAGATCAATCAGGCGGAGATTTAAGTGCCTATAAAACTATTATTAGTAAAAACGGAACAAAAACCAATGATCCTCAAGTGCAAGTAAATAAGTTAGAGACTAGCTCCGCGTTGCTCTTAAACCGCCCTAGTTCTCTGGCTGCACAGGCAGATTACGACCAAGCTGCAGTTGACCACTTGCCTGTAGATCAGCCCTTATCTCCATATGTGGAGAGTTATGGGAGCGATTCGGTATCCGTAGCCACAGGAGATCTAACTGTCCGTTATACCGATTTTACCTTGCCTGGTTCAATACCATTCTCCTTAAACCGGGTATATGACAGCTCCAAAGCTAATAATGATATTTCCGTAAAGCTCAGTGGCGATATTTACAAGAATGAAGCTGGGACACGAAGAGAGGAGGCTGATTCGCAGCTAGGCAGAGGATGGAGATGGGATCAGCCTTACATTATGACACGTGACAGCCGAAGATTCCTGTATTTTCCGGGAATCGGCACATATCGTATACTAACTGATCTAACCTTGCAGGGCTACAAGTATAAGAATCTGAAACTCGCTGATGATACAAGCGCAGTCGTTAATGGAAGAACAAGTAAGTACAAACTCGCAGTTCTAAATGGGCCCAACTATTATTTTGATGATGCTGGATATTTGATTCTGATTCAGGATGATTATAATAACCGGGTGGAATTCAGTTATACCAAGCAGGGAATTGGAAATGTCCTCACAAAGGTGAAAAATAGTGATGGGAACGAGCTTGCTTTCACTTATACAGATACGCAAGTAACCGTAAAACAGACGGGTACAGAGCTTGTTAAGGTATATACGCATGTTATGGATGAAGACCGTCCGGTTCTGACGAAAGTAACGGATGCCCTTGGGAAAGATACCAAATATTTTTACAAATTGCCTGAAGCGCGCTTTAACTTTTTAGCCAGTTTGGTTGGTCAATTGGATCAGCAATCCTGGGATAATTCGGCGCTTCTGACACGTATTGTATCTCCCACATCTTCAATAACGGATTTTGATTATGCCCCATCTCTAAAGACGATCGGCAGCTATGCAACACGGTTCGTATTTAAAACGACTAAGCGCCAAGATGCATATGCGGCTTTGAACGGGGATGTTATAGTTCATAAGAGATCATTTAACTACACCAACGAGGACTTAACAAGTTTCGGGAAGGATGCAAAATGGGTTACAACCATTGAAGGACCGCATGCCAAGCAAACGTTCCAGCTTCGAAAATCATTTGACGGTGCAACACAGCCAGATATCCACTTTCTTGATGAATACCGAACCGAAGGAGATCAGGCTGCGTCAGTTGAGAAGCTGACTTATGATTCATCCAAAAGAAATATTCCAATAAAAGTGGATGACTACTATATTCAAAACGGAAAGAGCTCTGAGTCAGTAACCGGAGAATACAAATATGATGAGAACGGGCTTATAGTATCGTTAAAGCAAAGTACCGGTCAAGAGACTACTTATGACTACCAAAAATCAGCCGAGCCATACTTCTGGAATCAGCCTAGTACAGTGAAAACCAAGATTGCTGACAATCAATTCAGAGTCGAAACGAATGCTTATGATTCGCTTGGAGGACTTAAGCAATCGTCAATTTCTGAAACGGGCTCAGTTAACAAGCTTTTATCCCAGACTAATTATCAATATGATAGCTATGGAAACCCGGTTGTTGTTGAGGTGAAGGATGATTCCAGGACAATATCCACAAGACAATCCTATGAATCACCTTATGGACATCATCTCGTTACAAAGGAGTCTACTCAGGTAACGGGAATTGATAACTCTTCATCAACGGTATCGAGGCAATATGAGTACTTCCCGACAGGGGCTCTTTCATTGGGGGTTGACGAAGCAGGGCATAAGACGTCATATCAATACGATAAAATCGGACGTATAGTCCAAACCAGCTACAGTGATGGTTCTACTGAAAAAGTCATTTATGATGACAACTTGAATACAGTGACAAGTACGGATCCTAGCGGTTTAGTTACGATTAACAAATATAATCCTGTAGGGTTTCTTGCCCAAGAAGTGCAGGATGATGCTGTATTCCAGTACTTTTATGATACCGAAGGCAATACCGAGGAGTTTATCGATGCAGAAGGCAACAAGACCAGTTACAAATACGATTCCTTGGATCGCTTGGTTCAAACTAATTATGCAGATGGTTCGAAGGATCTGGTTGACTATGATCTAATTAATCGGACTACAACCAATACAGATGCATCGGGATACAAGAAGAAGGAGACTTATGATCTTCTCGGCCAGACTGTATCTATAGAGGAATCTAATAATGAGACGAACACCGTTCTAGAGAAACGGGGATACAATCTGGTTGGTGATGTTATCTCGGTTACGGACGGGAAGAACCAGCAAACTATTTATGGGTATGACGGATTAGGAAGAACAATATCAGTAACCGATCCCAAACAGCAGACTACCAAGTATACGTACAGCCTTTCTGGCAACCTAACCAAAATTCAGCTTCCAGATCGGTCTGAGATTAATAAGCAGTACGATGAATTAGGACGGGAAATACTACACATTAATCAAGGCAATCAATCCAGAAAGTATTATTATGATACTCGAGGAAATATCACCAAGTTTGTGGATTTCTCCGGGAAAACCAAAGAATACCAGTACGATAGCGATAATCATTTGACTCAAATTAAGGCACCAGAAACTACAATAAATTATACTTATGATTTCTCTGGACGCCGGACCACAATGCAGGATGCCCAAGGCACAACAAGATATACCTACGATCCAACGGATGGTTCCTTAACAACCTTAACATATCCGGATGGAACAAAAATTGAATATAGCTATAACACGCAAGTACGGACAGGTTACACCTTGGTGTCTCCTAATGGGTCTGCAACACAGGTCCAGGGTAATTTGGACGAGCTAAATAGGGTCAAGGATCTTGAAGTGTCCAGCAAGAGTGGAACAGCTGCCTCATTGGCGGCCACGCCAGGAGACAAGATATCGTTTGAATACGGATCAAACAAATTACTAAAGAGACAAACAACTGTCAGTGGTACAGGGGTTGCTTTTAACTATAAAGGATATGATTTGTCAGGTGTATCTGTAGTACAGGGCGGTAATCAAAAGCAGCAGTTCAATTATCAATACGATAACAATAAGAATATTATTAGCCGTACCCAGAACCAAATAACAGACTCTTTCGATTATGATCCGTTGAATCGTATCCAGAAGGAAAGCACCACAGAGAGCACTAGAACTTACAGCTACGATAACAAAGGAAATCGAATTAATGTAGAAGGCTCCAAAATCACGGGCATGCAGAATGCAGAGTATACATTCGACAGCCTAGATCGTCTAACAGGGGTAAAGGGAGAAGGGAAAGAAGTTTCTTACCGGTATAATGGAGATGGTCTATTATATGAACGTAAGGAAAAAGATAAGCTCATTCGTTACTATTATGATGAAGAAGCCAAATTAATTGCCGAGGCAGAAGTCAAACCAGACGGATCACCTAAACTCTTATACGTTTATGTATATGATTTGGGAGGGCAATTATGGGCTCGTAAAGACAAGGTTACAGGCGCCATGCAGTACTATCAATTCAATGGCCATGGAGATGTGATCGGGCTAACCGACAGCAAAGGAACCGAACTCAACAGTTATACCTATGACGTCTGGGGGAACCCGGAAAACACCAAAGAAACGGTTCCCAATATCTTCAGATATTCTGGGGAATACTGGGATGAGGCTACCGGACTTCAGTATCTGAGGGCGCGGTGGTACGATCCAGGAATGGGAAGGTTTATAGCTGAGGATACGTATGAGGGTGATATTACAAATCCCCTGAGTTTGAATTTGTATACGTATGTGGAGAATAATCCATTAATTTCAGTCGATCCCACAGGACATTGGTGTACATCTGCTGATGGGAGAAATGCGCATCCTGGACAGTGTAGTAGTAATGATCCTGAGAAATATTATATGGATGACTATCAAATCCCTAAAGGTATGCCTTACTTGGTTAATGGTCGTTATTTAGGGGAATATAGATATGATAATGGACTTAAGTTTACTTCTGACCCTCAAGGAAATCGCCAATATAATTTTTGGAATATGTTTCCTAAAGATGTTTATTATTATGACTATGTAATGTCAAAGCCGCTTTCAAGTACAACCTGGACGGCTGTAAGTGTTAATGTAACTGCAATATTTAAAAAGTTTGTTGCAAACGTAGTCTCTAAAACTAAATCTAAAACTAAAGCTAATAGTTGTAATTGCTTTGTTGCCGGCACTAAGATTAAAACAGACGAAGGGGAGAAGAATATCGAAGACATTGAGGTCGGAGATAAGGTTCTCTCAAAGGATGAAGAGACTGGTAAACAGGCTTACAAGGAAGTCACGCATCTGTATCGAAATGATAAGGAAATCATCTATGAACTTACGGTAGGTGACCAAGTCATTGAGACAACCGACAATCATCCGTTTTGGGTTGAAGGTAAAGGTTGGGTGTTAGCGGCTGACTTGCAGGTGGGGGATAAGTTACAGCAGAGTAACGGGAATACCTTGAAGATTGATAACATCAAGATTGTTAGGCATGAAGAAAAGGTCAAGGTATACAACTTTACTGTTGCGGAGTTCCATACCTATTTTGTAAGTGACTTAGGCATTTGGGTTCATAATATTGGACCTTGCGATGTTATTCCTAACCAAGGTAAGGTATCCGTGGTAAATGGAGCACCATCGGTAGATGCAGGAAAGCAAGGAAAACATATACAGGGGCATAATAATTTTGATTCCAATAAAACGGCATGGCCAAAGGGACAAAATGGAGTTGAGCTAACACAAAAGGCTTGGTTAAAAGGAACTCGTACTAGCAAGACCGGAAATGTTAGAGTCTGGGACACAGGAAAGCCGATAGGTCCAAACGGGGAAACGGGTATTAGAGTACACATAGATAGTAAAGGCAACATCCACGGTTACCCTGTTGATCCGTCAATCTATTTACCTTAAAGGAGATGACCTTAACTATTGCGAATCATTACATCCTTACAAAATAAGTTAGCTGATTTTTGGGACTGGTCAGGGATAAAAGCTGATATATATGACAATCAATGTACAACTATCGATGAGACTTTATACATTGAATGGGATAATTTAATCTCTCTTACTCAAGAAGCAGTCATGATATTAAAAAGTAACTCACAAAAAAAGGACATGCTAGTGAAGCCTATTTTAGAAGTTTTAGCTTTAGATCATGAAAATGAATCATTGTTAGATTTTTGTGAAGAGGAATTGGGGCCAACTGAAACAGAATGTTTAATTAAAGCAAGTATCTCGTTTCCTCTTACCGGAGCGAGATGGCAAATGGCAGAACTTATTGGGAGGAAAAGGGAAAAAGGTTGGTTGAAGTATGTTCTGTTGTTAACAAATGATTCCAATAAATACGTACAAAGAAGAGCTTTACTTTCGCTGGTACATCTTGATTCAGATTTGGCCTCAAAGATAGCATTCCAAAAAATAAGAGATGAAGATGACATGATCAGATTAGTGAGTTTAAGAATTTTAAATGAAACTTCATCAGGATTACTTGAAGACGCAATTTGGTTACTTGAAAATGATCCGTACAGTTTAGTGCGAGAAGAAGTGAGTAAGATCGTTAGTAATTTGAGAGAGAATTGATCTAATATGCTCTGAAAGGTGGTAGCTAAAATAGTTGCCACTTTCTTTTTTTCTCTGAATCAAGTTTATAACTAACGAAGGGGAGAAACCTATCGAAGACATTGAAGTCGGAGATAAGGTTCTCTCAATATTGTGATTAAACTAAAAGGTTTAACTTAAATGCGGCAAAAACCATGTTCGCCTCATTAGTACAATTTATAGAGTACAAATCGACATTCTATGTGAGGGAAGATAAAAAAAATTCATTCGTATACTACCTACTCTCTTCAACTGATAGCAAAAAAGCGTTCTTGTTTTATGTAGTTATTCAATAAGTCTGAGAACTTGATGGCGGCAACCTCAGGGTCTTTTTCACCCGCATTTAGATAATAATCTATGTAATACGTACTAGCCCCTTAAGGAGGTATATAAATGAAATTATCTGATTTGAAAATGTTTCAAACAATAATAACTGCTTCGCCCAACGAAGAAATTCATATTCTTGATGAACACGAAGGCACATACTTCTTAACAAAGACAAGAATTAAAACCGAGGATTTTAAAGGAAATAAAATAGAGGACATAGAAAATAAATTTCGGGTTACATCAATTTGGTCGGTGAACATAACTGATGGGCAGATTCGTAAAATTACTCCTTACGGAGATTTTGACATCAATGATGTTTACATTACGGCGAATTATTTGTATTTCGTTAAAATCACTGATGCCGATCATGACGGACTTCTTCTTGAAGAAGATTATCAAGGTGGGGAACTATGGAGAGTGCATTGGCAAACACTAGATCATACGCTTTGTTTTAATATTAGACCGTATAATTTCCATCGCTTTTTGACAGCTAATGATAACTATGTTGTTTTTGTTTCAGAAGATCGAATTCCAGATGTTACAGAGGTTGTTTTTTATGATCTTAACACCAAGCGCTTTGCCGTGCTAAACAATGTATATGATTACGACTGGTGTGACTTTAGATTAGTTGATGATAAGAAGGGAGAGCCGGTATTTCTTTTTCAGAAAAAATACAGTGAGGGTGTAATGCAGGATGCACCTTGCGTAAATCTTGTCACTTGGCCGGATTTAATTGCGCAATTGGATTGGGAATAATCAGTGATTGTTATCGATTTGGGTTCATGATATCGGTTCTTGTGATAAGATATCGCACCGGATGAGACAATAGTTTCGCCTTAGCCATGAAGAGGTCTAGTCCACACAACAGCAACCCTTTCGGGTACTCACCCGAAAGGGTTGTTTTTTTATGATGCCAAGAAATCATAAGAAATCAAAATAACTCCGGAATAAATCATAACTTCAAAGCGCAGGATCATTATTTTCTCAAAAATAACCTCAATAAATACGTATTGAATTCCATTTAGACCCAGGTATATTGCCTATAAAATCAAGATAACACCTGACCATGTGGTGAAAATAAGGAGGGGTAGTCAAATGAAAAATATGTTTAAGTCTAGTGCCATACTTCTGATGACCGTAACGATGCTTCTTATCTCAGCTTGTGGGAACACGGATACCGGAAACAAGGCAAGCTCCGCTACAACGACAGGAACTGGGGATTCAGGGAAGACGGACAAGACGATTACACTCGGCTTTGCTCAAGTAGGCGCAGAGAGCGGATGGAGGACAGCCAATACCAAATCCATCCAGGATTCAGCGAAGGAAGCTGGTATCGATCTCAAGTTCTCGGACGCTCAGCAAAAACAAGAAAACCAAATTAAAGCGATTCGGAGCTTTATCGCCCAAAAGGTAGATGTCATCGCCTTCTCGCCGGTTGTAGAATCCGGTTGGGACACCGTACTTAAGGAAGCGAAGGATGCCGGTATTCCAGTCATCCTTACTGACCGGGCTGTTGATTCCAAGGATACATCGCTCTATCAATCATTCCTTGGCTCAGACTTCGTAGAAGAAGGACGACGTGCCGGCAAATGGCTTCTGGAAGAAATGAAGGACCATCAAGGTCCGGTGAATATTGTGGAATTGCAGGGTACTACCGGTTCCGCACCGGCAATTGATCGTAAGGAAGGCTTTGAGGAAATCATTAAGGAGAACCCGAATCTGAAGATTGTGAAGTCCCAGACCGGTGATTTCACACGGGCCAAAGGCAAGGAAGTTATGGAAGCGTTTATCAAATCCGCAAAGGCTGAAAATACCAAGATGGATGTTCTATTTGCCCATAATGACGATATGGCGCTTGGAGCTATTCAAGCTCTAGAGGAAGCAGGCATCAAGCCAGGTGTAGATATCAAGATCATTTCCATGGACGGCATCAAGGACGCATTCCAAGCCATGAAGGACGGCAAGATTAACGTAATTATCGAGTGCAACCCGCTGATGGGTCCTCAATTGATGCAAATTGCGAAGGACATTGTAGCCGGTAAAGAGGTAGAAAAACGCATTCTGACCAACGAAGGCGTGTTCCCGCAAGATACAGCTGAGAAAGAGCTGCCGAACCGTCAGTACTAATCCTGCGAAATCTGTAATCCGAATTTACTAGAATGAGAAGCCGTCCATTGGTTGAGGCTGGGCCAGCAGTACTGCCTTAAGCATTGTCTCGGATGGGCTTCTCTTTATTTCTACAAACATGATAGGAGGGCACCATTAATGGAAGAGAAGAAACCTCGTTTACTCATGAACCGGATAAACAAACATTTCCCCGGTGTTAAAGCACTTACTAACGTAAGCTTACGCATGTTCCCTGGAGAGATACATGCATTGATGGGTCAGAATGGTGCAGGCAAATCTACACTCATTAAGGTGTTAACGGGTGTGTACTCGATTGATGCTGGCGAAATCTGGCTGGATGACAAGGAAATTCGGGCGCAAAGCCCGCTCGAAGCGCAAGAACTCGGAATCAGCACCGTGTATCAAGAGGTTAATCTATGTACTAACTTAACGGTTTCGGAGAATATTTTCATTGGGCGTGAGCCGATGAAGAGAGGCCGAATCAATTGGAAGGAAATGAACGCTCACTCCAAGGAACTTCTTAAACGGCTGAATGTTGACATTGATCCGACGAAACAGCTCGGAGATTACTCGGTAGCGATTCAACAGATGGTAGCTATAGCAAGAGCATTAAATATATCGGCAAAAGTTCTGATCCTCGATGAACCGACCTCGAGCCTTGATGCGAACGAGGTGAGTGAGCTCTTTAAAGTTATGCGCAAATTGAAATCGGAAGGCTTGGCAATTTTGTTCGTGACTCATTTCCTGGATCAGGTGTACGAAATGTCCGATAGAATCACCATTTTACGCAATGGAGAGTTTGTCGGGGAATATAAAGCTGAAGAATTGTCCCGCATGGAACTGGTCTCGAAAATGATCGGTAAAGCTATGGATCAGATGGAAGAGGTTCAGGAGCTGCCGGATTCACATACAAGCAATAGCAATGTTACACCTTTCCTGGAGACTATGCGGCTTGCACGGAAAGGCTCGATTGAACGGTTTGATCTCAAGCTGTACCCCGGAGAGATTCTAAGCCTTGCCGGGCTGCTAGGCTCAGGCCGGACTGAGATTGCCCGGATTCTGTTCGGAGCAGACCGCGCCGATCAAGGGGAGCTTACGATCAAAGGCAAATCGGTGAACTTGAAATCACCCCGTACAGCCATTGATCACGGTATTGCTTTCTGCCCGGAGAATCGGAAGTCGGAAGCGATTATTGAGGATCTTACGATCCGTGAAAATATAATCTTGGCCATGCAGGCCTCGCTGGGTATATTCAAGTATTTACCGAAGAAGAAACAGACAGAATTTGCAGACGAGTATATTAAGCTGCTAAATATCAAGGCCCCTGGACCGGAAACACTGATCAAAAATTTGAGTGGTGGTAACCAGCAAAAGGTTATTCTAGGCAGATGGCTGCTTACGAATCCGGACCTGCTGATTCTCGATGAACCGACACGGGGAATTGATGTAGGAGCTAAAGCAGAGATTATGAAGCAGATGGGCAGATTGTGCCAGAAGGGAATGTCGATTCTGTTCATTTCCTCCGAGCTTGAAGAGGTTGTGCGTACTAGCCACAGAATTGCCATCCTGCGTGACCGCCACAAAATTGCCGAGATGGATAACCATAATGTCAGTCAACAGGACATTATGAAAGCGATCGCAGGAGGGATTCCCAATGAAAAATAAGTTGTTTTGGCCGCTAGTTACCTTGGCCGTCTTACTCTTGGCCAATTTAATTCACAATCATGACTTTTTTACGATAACTATACAAGATGGTCACCTGTTCGGTAGCTTGATTGATATTCTGAACCGTGCCGCGCCTCTAGTGCTGATCTCGATCGGAATGACTTTTGTCATCGCTACCAAAGGGATTGATCTATCCGTAGGCTCGGTGGTATCCATTACCGGGGCAATGGCTTGTCTAATCCTTAGCCAGGGTGACGGGTCGAGCATGAGCGTGCTGTTCTCCGCTCTGGGTATTTCTCTGGTGCTGGCTCTCGTTGCCGGTGCCTGGAACGGTCTACTCGTCAGTGTGCTGGGCATACAGCCGATCGTTGCAACGTTGATTCTGATGGTAGCGGGACGCGGGGTAGCGCAGTTGATTACGGATGGTCAAATCCTGACGATTTCCTCGAAGCCGTACTCCTTTATCGGAGCAGGTTATTTGTTCGGGCTGCCGTTCTCCATCTACATTATTGCTTTCTTCTTCGTTATTGCAGCCGTGTTGACCCGGAAGACAGCGGTTGGGTTGTTTATTGAGTCGGTAGGCACGAACCCGACGGCAAGCCGCCTTGCGGGTATCCGCTCCGGGCTAATTATCTTTATCGTTTATTTGCTGTGTTCGTTCCTGAGTGGTATCGCGGGTCTTGTTCTTAGCTCTAACGTATCGAGTGCAGATGGCAACAATGCTGGGTTGTGGTATGAGCTCGACGCTATACTGGCTGTAGTCATCGGAGGTAATTCCCTGAACGGCGGACGCTTTTATCTGTCAGGTACAATCATAGGAGCACTAATCATTCAAACCTTGACCACTTCAATTTATTCGATGGGCGTACCTCCGGAAGTTACGCTTGTTGTTAAATCCATAGTCGTGTTAATTGTCTGCTTAATTCAATCGGAAGCTTTCGGGGCCGTATTCGCCGCAAGGCGCAGAAAAAGAAATGAAACCGCCAAACAGGGGGTATCGGCATGAATATCCTAAAAGTTGATAGACGTTACTTTCCCATCCTCGTAACTGTTGCGTTATTTATTGTTATGTTTGCGGCAGGTTCCATAGAATATAACGGTTTTTTCTCGCTGCAGGTATTTCTGAATCTTCTTATTGATAACTCCTTCTTGCTAATCACGGCGGTAGGCATGACCTTCGTTATTCTTACAGGAGGAATTGATTTATCCGTGGGTTCCATGATCGCCTTCACGACGATGCTGTCGGCAACCCTTGTTCAGAATCATCATTGGTCGCCAATGCTGGTCATTCCGTTTGTATTGTTTGTCGGCAGCTTCTTCGGCTGGGTTATGGGGAGTTTGATTCAGTATTTTAAACTTCAGCCATTTATAGTTACACTTGCCGGCATGTTCTTAGCCAGAGGTCTATGCTACCTAATTAGCATCGAAAGTATCACCATCGACAACGAATGGTATAAATTCATGTCACAGACCAAAGTCTATTTATTCGGTAAAAATTATATCTCCATTAGCGTCATTATTGCGCTGGTTGTAGTGGCGGCAGCTATTTACATCGCGCATTACACCAGATTCGGCCGCAATGTGTACGCGCTCGGCGGCAGTGAACAATCGTCCTTGCTGATGGGCCTTCCTGTTGCCAGAACCAAAATCCTTGTGTATACACTCAGCGGCTTCTGCTCTTCGCTTGCCGGAGTTGTCTTTACCTTTTACATGCTGTCCGGATACGGGCTTCATGCAGTGGGTATAGAGCTTGATACGATCGCCGCGGTTGTCATCGGTGGAACGCTGCTGACCGGCGGAACTGGTTATGTAGCCGGAACGATCTTTGGTGTTCTTATTCAAGGGATCATCCAGACTTTAATTATGTTCCAGGGTACACTTAGCTCCTGGTGGACCAAGATTGCGATTGGCTTGCTCCTGCTCATGTTCATCTTGCTCCAGAAGGTGTTTATCTCACGCAAGAAAAAGAGCAGTGCAGCCGCATAATCGAAGGGTTATATGATCCGGCTGTTGACCACAGCATTTTAGGAGGCGGGGTAACGGATGAATAATACAACCGAAATCGGCTGGGAAATCTCTAAAACTGCTAACCAATTTAAATCTTCTTGTGTACTGAAATTCGGGAAAATCATCATTGATGCCAAGAGTATATTGGGTGTTTTCGTCTCTTTATCGGAGCACCATAACTACGAGCTTTATGTGATGGGACCCGATGAAGACGAAGCCAAGAGGGCCATGTCTGATTTGTTCGCCCGCTATGATCTTTCTTATACTATAAAATAACCATTGTCATAAAATTTAAAAATATAGATGCAGTTGAATATGTCCAGCCGGTGACATAGGGATCATGTCACCGGACCGGATATTGGCAGGGTTACAAACCTCCGTAATTTATCACCCCGCAATCACAAGAGTTATTACAATTGAGAAAAATTTCTTGTCGTTCTAATGAAAGCGCTTTATAATCTTGCCTGAGAATGATTTAATGATTTAAAGTATCAGATTCATGGATCCATGACGTGAACTCAAGCAGAAGCGAGGCTCTTATTGGTATGAAACTGTACGGTTGGATCACTTCAAGCCTACGCGCGAAAATGTTAACGATGTTTGTACTGCTGACAGCATTTCCGCTGATTCTCGTTGGGATGATTACCTATTACATGTCTTACGAGACCGTGTCGAAACATAGTGTTGCAACGATACAGCTTACCGCAGAGCATTTGAAGAACGATATTGATACGTTATTCTCAGACAATCGCAAGTTTCTGGATATAAGTAAGAATCCGAATGTTTTGCGTTTTCTTCTCATACAAAATGAAACGTATCAGGAAGCCAAGGATATTCTCAACACGTTTAGTTTATACCGGGATACGTACAGGTTATCTGACCGAATCAGCAATATGATGCTGTTTAATCTATATGGCAAGGGAATTAGCGAGAGAAAAGGGATCTTCGAGCTCGATCAGGATCTTTCGGCGTATCCCGTATTTGTCGAGCTTATGAAACACCCGGACAAGGTATTAATCATCCCTCCTCTCTCGTCCCAAAGACCGGACTATTTCGATCATTCCAGTGATGATGGTCAATTTACTGTCTCTATCGTATCAACAGTCAAGCAGGAGATCACCGATGAGGTGATTGGGTATATGGTGATCACTCTTGATGCTTCGGTGATTTCTAATTTTTGTAATAACATGCAAATTGGTCAGAACGGATATTTTTATATAGCGAATGAGAAGGGGCAGCCCATAATCATCCCGGAACGTTCTGGGAAGGTCACGATCTTTGACGATGACGAAACAAAGCTAATGACAGGTGACGTGGGCAATTTCACCCGTGTTGTGGATGGTGTGGATCATTTCGTTGCGTATACTTCATCTGAACAGACGGGTTGGAAGATTATCGGGGAAGTGCCGCTTTCAGAAGTGTTGAAGGATGCCTATCGGATTGAAAGATTAATTGGGGTCATTGTCATCTTCACCATTGTATTTACAATCACTTTATATTTCTTCATCTCATCTAAATTAATCCATCCAATTCGTTTCCTTAAGAAGAAGATGCGTCAGGCTGCTTCGGGCTTTCTTGATGCTAAGGTCCGCCAAATGGGAAGGGATGAAATCGCTGACCTCGGCTTAAGCTTTAATACGATGCTTGATAAAATCAAAATTTTGATAGAGAACAGTATAAAGGAACAGGAGTTGATTAAAATCGCCGAGCTTCGCACTCTGCAGGCACAGATTAATCCACACTTTTTATATAATACGCTGGATTCGATCATTTGGTTGGCTGAGAATAGAAAGAGTGAAGAAGTGATAGAGATTGTGCGCGCACTGACGACATTTTTCCGAATCAGCCTCAGTAGAGGACGCGACTTGATTACAATCAAGGATGAGATCGAACATATTGGCAACTATTTAACGATTCAAAAAATGCGCTACAGGGATATTCTCGATTATGAGATTCAGATCGACGAAGACATTTTGAACTGCCTGATCCTGAAGATGACACTCCAACCTCTCGTGGAGAACGCATTGTATCACGGCATCAAGAACAAACGAGGCAAAGGCATGATCAGGATCAGCGGTTCTTTCATATCAAGTGACGCAATTCGGATCTTCATTCATGATAACGGAGCGGGAATGACGCAGGAGCGATTAAAGGAGCTGCAGGCTAACCTGGACCAGAAAGTCGAGGATGAACTCAAGCAAGACGGAGGATTTGGATTTAACAACGTACACCAAAGGCTGCGTCTTTATCACGGTGAACTTTATGGACTTCAGCTGGAAAGTGAGCTGGGTGTTGGTACCACGGTCATTGTGAATATACCCATAAGGAGGGAATTTGATGAAGAAAGTCTTCCTGGTGGACGATGAGATCCTTGTAAGAGAAGGAATAAGGGACCGTATTGACTGGGAAAGCGAAGGTTTTGTATTTAGTGGGGATGCTCCGGACGGGGAAATGGCACTGCCGTTGATCGAAAGAATTGCTCCAGATATTGTAGTAACAGACATTAAAATGCCCTTCATGGATGGTATACAGCTGAGTAAGATCTTGAAGGAGCGGATGCCTGCGGTTAAAATTATTATTCTTAGCGGGCATGATGAATTCACTTACGCTCGGGAAGCATTGCGAATTGGAGTGGAGGAATACTGCCTGAAGCCCCTAAGTTCAGCGGAACTGCTCACAAGTCTGCACAGGGTATCGTATAAGATCGATAGCGAGCGCAGAGACAAGCGTAAGCTCGAAGAGCTTCAGCTTAGAGCTAGCGTCAACATAGATTTTATGCGGGAACAAATGCTCATTGATCTGTGTACAGGTTCTATCCCGACGGCGGATGCGATTCAGATGGCGGAGGAATTTGGAATACCTCTGATATCCGGTTTCTACCTGGTGACACTACTCGAGTTTGAAGCCAAACATGAGGAGGACAGCTCCTCGATATTTAACATAGAGCACGATCCGTTATTCCAGAGTATCAGCTTAGAGTATTCCGATCATCTTCATGTAAAGCGGAATAAGAAGCAGCACGCATGGATTCTTAAAGGAGACAACCCGGCACAGCTTGAATCGCTGGCAGAGAAGCTGATCCGCGACATAAAGCAGCTGGAGGAGAAGCTGAGCTGTACGATCTATACTGGTATTGGTTCAGTGAAGAGCCGTGTTCAGGAGATTTCCATTTCTTTCTCGGAGGCTGATCAGAAGAAAAGCTACCAGCATTTCTTACGGAAACGGCCCATTAATAGTAAGGAATTGCAGGGAATAATCTCCTATAAGCGCAGCAAGTTGAATGATTTTCTTGAAGGCGGTGATTCCTCTAAGATCGAAGAGTTCGTATTAAGCTATATGCAGGATGAGGGGCATAGTCATAATACGTTGTACTCTCATTATATGATCATGGATATGATCATATCTGTTACCCAGTTTATTCATGAGTCAGGCGGTGATGTGAATGCGTTTATATCGGAATTGGAGTCTGTGGAGGAAAGTCTGCAGGAGCTCTTCAGTCTTGAAGAAATGCGGAGAACGGCCTCTTTCATTCTGAGGCTCGTGTTTCAATATCGGGACCGGATCAAGAATAAATACAGTGATATCATCAGTAAAGCGAAGGATTACATTGATAATCATTTTGATAATCCGGATATTTCACTTCAGTCCGTTGCCGCGTATGTTAATGTAAGTCCAAATCACTTCAGCAGCATCTTCTCGAATGCGGTCGGTCAGACTTTTATTGATTATTTAATTCGGACACGGATTAAGAGAGCCATGAAGCTGCTTAAGACCACAAGTGCCAAATCCTATGAGATCGCGACTATGGTGGGGTATAACGATCCGCATTATTTCAACTCCGTATTCAAAAAAATAACAGGTGTGACTACCAAGGTATACAGGAATCAAGAGGCTCGAATCTGCTTGTAGGAAGGATGTTGTACGCATGCGCCCAGCTTATAGCCGAATATGCTATCTACTGGTATTCACTGTTCTGTGTTCCCTGGGTTTAAGCAGCTGCAGCTCCCCGAATGTCCCAAGTACGCAACCAATCAAGCAAACAATCAAATTGCAAAGCAGCAGTACCAGGGTTCCGGGGCTAACAATGGCTATTATTTTTGCAACAGCGGACCCAGTATACAAACAGGTAACTAAAAGTGCTAAAGCGGCCGCAAGTGAGGCGGGTATACAACTGATTGTGAAAGCGCCCAATGAGGCGAATCTGGAACAGCAAATTAGAATCATCGAGAATTTGATTAGACAGAAGGTTGACGGTATCGCGATCAGCCCAGTGGACTCCGATGCCATGACACCTTATATCGACAAAGCGGTTGAGGCGGGAATTAAAGTCATCTGCTTTGATAATGACGCACCACATAGTAAGAGGCTTACCTATTTCGGCATTGATAACTATGAAGCCGGAAGGAGTATAGCTGAATACGTGGATAACCTGCTTGGCGGCGAGGGTATGGTCATTGCGGAAACCGGGATGATGGGTTTCAACAATATACGTCAGCGGGTTGCCGGATTTAAAGATTACCTAGCCAAGTCTTCTGGGGTCCAATTGCTGGAGCTGCGCACAGATGGGGATCATGCGGATCAGTCTATTGCAAATATTGAAGACATGATTGAAGCTCATCCCCATTTTGATGCGTTTGTTGGTTTCGATTCACAGGCAAGCTCCTCGGCCATTCTTGTATGGAAGGCCAAGGGATTACGTCAATTCGCCGTCACGTTCAACAATACGCCCGCTATAGTTAGCGGCATCCGCAATGATCAAATCACAGCGACGATCGACCAATCGGAAGATACCTGGGGCAATCTTATTCTTCAGCAATTGACCGCGGCATGTTCAGGTCAGACTCTTCCTGTCACTAACCGATTAGATGTAAAGATTCTGACGAGGGACAATTTGAATGCACCTGGAGGCAAGTAAGAAAGTGTTTAGATCGTACTTGGGGAGGTAGCTTTGAAGATGAGGCGGATCAGCTTTCTGTTTATCGTCTTAGTGTTCATCAGCGGTTGCCGGTCAGAGCAGAGTATGGAGGTGGCGACAGAAGAAGCAAGTATTCTGCCTGCGCTAAATGGGCAGGAATCCGTGGAGCTTCCACAGGATCAAGGACGTCCGCTGGTTATCGGCTTCTCCCAGGTTGGTTCGGAGAGCGCATGGCGCGCGGCCAATACGAAGTCGATCAAGGAAGCGGCTAAGCATGCTAACGTGGAATTGCTGTTTGAAGATGCGCAGCAGAAGCAGGAGAATCAGATTCAAGCGATTCGTTCTTTTATCTCTCGTAAGGTGGATGTGATCGGGTTCTCACCCGTTGTAGAGAGTGGCTGGGATGAGATTCTAAAGGAAGCGAAGGAGGCCGGTATCCCCGTCATTATTACGGATCGCTCCGTAGATGTTACGGATTCCTCGCTATACTTGACCCTTATTGGCTCTAATTTTACAGAGGAAGGCCGTAAAGCCGGCAAATACGTACTCGATAAGATGCGGTTGGTTCGTGGCCCGATTCACATTGCTGAGATCCAGGGGACGCTCAATTCCGCACCTGCCATTGATCGGAAGAAAGGCTTCGAAGAGATGATACTAAGAAATCCGGAGATGAACATTGTCGCTTCCGATACGGGAGATTTCACACGCGAGTCTGGAAAGGCTATTATGACCCGATACTTGCAGAAATACGGCAAAGACATACAGGTGCTGTATTCTCACAATGATGATATGGCATTTGGGGCCATTGAGGCAATCGAGGAGGCTGGCCTAAAACCTGGCGAAGATATCGTGATCGTATCTGTCGATGGTGGAAGGGAAGCTTTTCAAGCTATGCTTCTAGGGAAACTCAACTGTACGGTGGAATGTAATCCGCTGTTAGGGCCACAGCTTATTCAGGCCGCGAAGGAGGTAATGGCAGGTCATACTCTGCCCAAACGGATTGTGACCCGCGAGAGTGTATTTACGAAGGGGACAGCCGCACGGGAAATTGAAAACCGAAAGTATTAGAACCCCTCAAGCTGACAGCATCATAAAGAAAGTCTTAAACGGCCTTGGTCCTGAGTTCCCCGGGATTAAAGGCCGTTTAATTTTGCCCGCAGAACCATATGAGTTAGTGGGTACTATCGTAAAAAAACGCAACTTTTCCAAGAAGAAATTACATCGTTACCCAGTTAGCTGAGTGCTACAATATCCGTAAAGAAAAGGATCTTTGAGGATGATTGTGTTAGCGATCCCAGTACTTGAATTTTGAGAGGAGGTATAGAAGCTCGCCCCTGCCGCTTAACTAGCGGCCATTAGTTTGGAAATGCTCTTGTGTGTCTTGACGGTATATTTCACCCCGGTTTACTACATTTCAACTATACACTGGCTTTCTTGTTCTAGAGCCTGTTCTTCTCTTAATATTTCCAACAAAACGTTTGTTTTACAGGTAAGTCGTCTTCTCTCTATTCCAACAATAGCTTAAGCGGAAGAATTTATAGATTTCATTTCGGTAGGATTCAGGTCTGGGATTCTTATTGAAGCGGCCACAATCGGTCTACACGCCTTGAAGGTCAACAAAGCCTATATTATCGCGATCAAGCAGCAACGGGAGGAGTTCAAATCCATGCATAAAAGGCTATGTTCAATTGTATTGGTGTTTGCATTAGTAATTAGTATTCTGCCAATCACATCCGCGTATGCTGACGTCAACACCGCCAAGAACCCCTTTATATGGGCGGATGTACCTGATGTGGATGTGATCAGGGTGAAGGATACGTATTATATGACCAGCACAACCATGCATATGAACCCTGGTGTTCCTATTATGAAATCCAAGGATCTCGTGAATTGGGAAATCGTCAATTATGTATATGACAGACTCGCGGAGACCGACAAACAAACCCTTTCAAATGGGCAAAACATATATGGGCAAGGCTCCTGGGCCAGCAGTATTAGATACCATAACGGCAAGTATTATGTGGTGTTTGCCTCCAATGATATTGGCAAAACGTATATCTTTCAAACTACCGACATAGAAAAGGGCCCATGGGAAAAGTATGAGCTTGCGGGTGGCGTTTATCATGATATGTCACTGCTGTTTGATGATGACGGACGTGTATATCTGGTTTACGGTGGCGGAGCTATCAAGGTTATTGAGATAACTTCAGATGCCACGGCCATCAAAGCAGGCGGAATGAACAAAACGATCATTCAAGATGCAAGCGCTCCCGGCGGCTCCGGCGGCCTCGGAGCTGAGGGCTCACACATCCATAAAATAAATGGCAAGTATTATATCTTCAATATCTCCTGGCCCGCGGGAGGCATTCGAACAGAATTGGTACACCGGGCTGATGCGATTGATGGCCCTTATGAAGGGAAGATTGCTTTAAAGTCAGGCAGCAATTCAAACAGCGCCGGGGTAGCGCAAGGGGGGATCGTTCAGGCCTCCGATGGACAATGGTACGGTATGCTGTTCCAGGATTACGGGGCCGTGGGACGCATTCCCTACATTATACCGGTAACCTGGAGTCAGGATGGTTGGCCTGTATTTGGAGACGTCAATGATACAGGGATCGCCGCCAAGCTTTCCAGATCGTGGGTCTCATCAGATAATTTCGATCAACGGGCTGAGAGATCCAGGGCGTATCATGCAGAGAATGCAAGCGGGGAAGCGGGCTACAACGGCTCCAATCTCGGATTGGTATGGCAGTGGAACCATAATCCAGACAATAGATTCTGGTCCCTGACCGATCGACCAGGGTATTTAAGACTCACTACCGGAAGAACGAGCACCAGTATTCTTGATGCCAGAAATACGCTGACACAGCGGACCTTCGGCCCGGAAAGCTCGGGAATAACCGCAATAGATATCAGTCATATGAAGGACGGGGATTATGCCGGAATTGCCGCATTCCAGAAGAACTACGGATTTGTCGGGGTTACAATGTCCGGCACAGCGAAATCTGTTGTTATGGTGAATGGCAGCTCAGGCTCGGCAGTGGAAGCAGCAAGCATCCCTGTGAATCAGAACATTATCTACCTAAAGACTGAGCTGGATTACAAGAATAGGACGGATAAGGCTAAGTTCTATTACAGCCTTGACGGAGAACACTGGGCATCTATAGGAAACACCCTTCAGATGTCCTACACATTGCCGCATTTCATGGGGTACCGTTTTGCCTTATTCAATTTTGCAACGAAGACAACCGGAGGTTATGTTGACTTCGATTACTTCAAGCTGGATGACAAGTTGACCGGATCTAATTTTGATACGAATTTAAAGAGCCTTCAGGTAGACGGTAAACAAGTAAACGGGTTCAGTCCAAATACGTATACCTATTCCCTTGATGTTCCTGCCGGATCGGCTCCACCGAAAGTGACAGCGGTTCCAAATGATCCTGGGGCGAATATTTCGATAACCCAAGCGGCGTCAGTACCCGGAAAAGCCACAGTAACTGTAAGCAGAGACGGCTTACAAACGGTCATTTATACGATTAATTTTGTTACTTCTGCCGCAGTGGCCATTGAGGCGGAGGCAGCGGCAGAGAACTCAGATCGTGCCTATGTACGTGGAACCGCGAACGGTCATGTATGGTCGCTGGTTGACGGTGAGACTACGAAAGCCATGCAGTTCCTGCCGGACGACGGTACTAATGTTACCCCAAATACCGATCCGGCCAGCCTTGCCGCCGGCTCCAGTCTGAATTACAAAATCAACGTTAAGACACCAGGAGCTTATAACGTTTGGGTCCTGGCCAAGAGTCATAGTTACCAAACGGACTCGGTGCACGTAGGACTGGATAATCAGTATCAATTCACATCCAACGGGATTGAGGGCGTGAGCGGCGGCCAGTTCAGATGGGTCAACCTCAGCAATGGCGGTCCGGCTGTGCCTGGGGGCGCACCGCTGAACATGACGGCGGGCGAGCATGAGCTAAACTTCTGGGGGAGAGAATCCGGACTTATCATAGACCGGATCTATCTAACCACCAGCAGCTCCACGGCAGATCCTGTCTGGCCACCCGCTGAGCCTGAGCCTAAAGTGCCCGCAGCGGTGCTCTCCGCAGACAGCCTTGTGAAGCCTGGAAGCAGCTTTACGGTGGATGTCAGCTTGAACAACCTGGAACAAAGTGTTTATGCTCAAGACCTTACGTTGTCTTATGATTCCAACGTATTTGACTATGTGAGCGCGGCAGGTTCGGACAGCAATATCCAGATCGTCAAGGAGGACAAAGAAGCGGCCGGGAAGGTAAGGCTGTTCACGGCGAATATTGGAGGGGTGTCGGGAGCTAGTACGCCGGTATTGAAGCTGACCTTCAAGGTCAAGGCTGGTGTGAGTAATACGACCGGAACGATCGCAGTCACCGGGGCGAAGCTGGGTGTAGCTCCGGAGGGAACCGTCATCCAGGCGGCGGTTGACAGCAAGAGCATCGCGGTAGGCGATCAGGGGCAGCCGGGTGTAGACAAGGCAGCGCTGACAGCCGCGATTACGAATGCACAGAGCCTGTATGATGCAGCTGTCGTGGGCGCATTGCCAGGCCAGTATCCGCAGCAAGCCAAGGATGCCTTGGGTGATGCCATAAGTGCAGCCAAAACAGTCCAAGGCAAAGGAAGTGCGACGCAGTCTGAAGTGGACAGTGCGACGGCAGCGCTGGGCACTGCGGTAGATGCCTTCAAGGCAGCGGTAATTAAGGAAGTGTCCGCAGACCTGAACAAGGATGGAAAAGTCAATGTTGGCGACCTTGCAATTGTAGCTTACCACTATGGCAAAGATTCCACTGGCGCAGACTGGGCAGCCGCGAAGATTGCGGATATGAACAGCGATAACAAGATTGATATTACGGATCTTGCGTATATTGCCTCCAAGATCCTTGAATAAGTGAACAATTCGTTCGCTTGCGAAGATGCTGCTAGTTCGTCCATGAGCTGCGTAACAAGCTGAGTTCAGGTAAGAGCCCTATCCCGCTAACGGATAGGGCTTACTAAGAAATGATATATCGTGGTCTGCAAACGAAGGAATGATTAGATCAGCTAACCCGGCTTATAAGGAGAAGGATTATGATGAGAAAAGGAAAAATGTTGGTTGTAACATGTCTAATTGCGCTGATCCTGACTGCCTGGACTCCTGGTTTCGGCTATGCGGAAGAGAAGACGGGCTTCACTTTAACTGACAATAAAGGAAGCGCTTCCCCGGGCCAGAACTTGGAAGTTACAGTGAATGGCAACAACTTGAAGGATCTCTATGCCTATGAAGCTCTGATTACATTCGATCCAGATATTGTTGAGCTGGATAAGGCGGAAACGAAATTGAAGGGTTTTTTTATACCCCCAAAGGTGGAGAAGGGAAAGATGACTATAGCATTTACAAAAATAGGAAAGGAGAAAGGGGAGTCTGGAAATACCGCTCTAAGCACCATTTCCTTCAAGGGGGTAGCTCAGGGCAACGCTAATATTAAGCTGGTATCCGTGAAGGCGCTGGACCCGAAGTTGACGTCAACTGTCTACAATTATAAAACTACTTTCGACGATCTTCCAGGCTATGAATGGGCCCAAATGGAGATAGAAGCCCTTGCTTCATCGGGAATCATCAAGGGTACGTCAGAAACTACCTTTAGTCCGGGAGCTAACGTCAGCAGGGCGGATTTTACCAGTTTGTTGGTCAGGGCATTAAAGCTTGATGCAGAAGTAGACGGCAATTTCAATGATGTGGGGCCGTCTGACTACTATTACAAGGAGGTAGGAATAGCCAAAAAGTTAGGCATCGCCCAGGGCAAAGGTAATAACCAGTTCGAGCCTAAGAAAAGCATATCCAGACAGGATATGATGGTGGTCGCGGCGCGAGCCATGAAGATCGCTGGAAAAGCGCTGGATGAGTCAGACTCCGATTTAAGCCGCTTCAGTGATGCTAGTGAAGTAGCAGCTTATGCAGTGAACCCATTGGCTCAGCTGATCAAGAAAGAGATCATTCTTGGCTACAGCGGAAAGATCAATCCTAAAGATACCGCGGTAAGAGCTCAAGCCGCAGTTATTATCTATAGGCTTTTGAACAAGTAGAGTCATAAGTGAGGTCTTTGCTGGATGAGTAGTGAAGGGTGGCGGTCTTTCTCAATTGGAACCAAGTTCTACTATCAATTATTCATGAAAGGTGGAGATTGTTCAGTGAAGAAGTGGAAAAAACTATTAACGATTTCAATGACAATGGCTTTAACTCTAGCTTGTGCATTCATACCGGGCCCGATTACAAATAGGGCAGAGGCTGCAGCAGCTGAGCTCACTCCGGCACTAGCTAAAACGCCTGGGAAAGGCAATCCGCTGTTTACGCAGAAGTTTGGCGCCGACCCTTATGCAATGGTCTATAATGGCAGAGTTTATGTGTACATGACAAATGATATATTTGAGTACAATGCCGACGGGTCAATTAAAGACAACGGATATAGCAAGATCAATAAAATTACAGTGGTTTCGTCCGATGATATGGTGAACTGGACAGACCACGGAGAAATACCTGTAGCCGGACCAAATGGCGCAGCGAAATGGGCAAACAATTCCTGGGCGCCGGCAGCTGCACATAAAACTGTAAATGGCAAGGAGAAATTCTTCCTTTATTTTGCGGATAGCGCAAGCGGCATTGGCGTGCTTACGGCGGACAGCCCGATCGGACCGTTCACAGATCCGATTGGAAAAGCTCTCGTTAGCAGAAATACTCCAGGGGTAGCCGATGTTACGTGGCTGTTTGACCCTGCTGTGCTGATTGATGATGACGGAAGCGGCTATTTATATTTTGGCGGCGGTGTTCCGGCAGGGAAGGACGCTGATCCGGGTACAGCGCGTGTGGCAAAGCTTGGGGCGGATATGACTAGTCTGGATCTGGCCGCTAGTGGCGGAAAGGCTAAACCTATCAATCCACCATTCCTGTTCGAGGACTCAGGGATCAACAAATATAACGGGAAATACTATTACTCCTATTGTACGAACTTCTCCGGTCAGCATCCGGCCGACATACCTACTGGAACGATTGCCTACATGGTAAGCGACAATCCGATGGGTCCCTTCACCTATGCCAAGACTATCCTGCCCAACCCTGCTGCTTTCTTCGGCGTAGGAGGTAACAACCACCATGCCATGTTCGAGTTCAACGGGGAATGGTACATGACATACCACGCCCAGACCTTGGCAAAAGCAATGGCAGAGAGTGGGGCTGTTCCACAATTGAAAGGGCAGCCGCATGGATACCGTAACGCACACATCAACAAGGTAAGCTTTGATGCAAAAGGAGTCATTCAGGATATTACCGGTGATTACGCAGGTATTCCGCAATTGAAGAATTTTAATCCTTATACAAGGGTTGAGGCTGAAACCATAGGCTGGAGCGGAGGAATCAGCACGGAAAGCAGTACTGAGCCGGGAGCTATGGCAAGCAGCATAAATCTGAATGTCAGCAGCATCAATGATGGAGACTGGACAGCCGTATCCAAAGTTGATTTTGGCGATAAAGGCGCCGGAACGTTTAAAGCTAATGTGGCAAGCGGTTCAAGCGGCGGAACCATAGAACTGCGTCTTGACCGTGCTGACGGCACATTGATTGGGACACTTCCGATTTCAGGCACGGGCGGAGACAATAGCTGGAAGACAAAAACTACAATTATCTCCGGTGCTGCGGGAGTCCATGATCTATACATGGTGTACAGAGGAGCATCAACTGGTAATCTCTTTAAGGTGGATTATTGGCAGTTCGAGCCTAAGAGTGCGGCTCAAGAGCTCACAGCAATCAATGCCTCCATCGATAAACAAAAGATTGATATCGTAGGTGGAACGAACACGGCCAACATCAAGGTTACGGCTATTTATGCAGATGGAACAAGCAAGGATGTTACGGATCAAGCCGTTGCAACACCTGCACAAAGCGGTATCGTAAGTGTGAAGAACGGAGTAGTAACCGGTGTCGGATATGGCACTACAAGTATCGAGATCAGCTATGGCGGAAAAACAGATACAGTTCATCTTCAGGTAAAAGACTTGAACAGTGAACTGACGGTGAAGAAGCTTACCGTAGACACGCCTTCAGTTGCTCTGGATACTGGAAAAACGGCAGCATTTAAAGTTACAGCGGAGTTTGTTGACGGACATACCGAAGATGTAACCAAAACAGCAACCTATAGCAATTCGAATCCGAATATTGCAGAAGTATTGAACGGTACGATAACCGCCAAAGCCAGTGGAACAACCAATGTAACGGTAAGTTATAAGGGAGGATCTGGTGACGCGGTAACTGCGCAAATCAGTGTAATTGTTAATGCCCCTGTCTTTGTGGCCATTGAGGCGGAGACCGCGGCAGAGAACTCAGACCGTGCCTATGTATCTGGAACCGCGAACGGTCATGTATGGTCGCTGGTTGACGGTGAGACTACGAAAGCCATGCAGTTCCTGCCGGACGACGGTACTAATGTTACCCCAAATACCGATCCGGCCAGCCTTGCCGCCGGCTCCAGTCTGAATTACAAAATCAACGTTAAGACATCAGGAGCTTATAACGTTTGGGTCCTGGCCAAGAGCCATAGCTTCCAAACGGACTCCTTGCACCTGGGATTGGATAAACAGTATCAATTCACATCCAACGGGATTGAAGGCGTGAGCGGCGGCCAGTTCAGATGGGTCAATCTCAGCAACGGCGCGCCGGCAGTGCCTGGGGGATCACCGCTCAACATTACAGCGGGCGAGCATGAGCTGAACTTCTGGGGAAGAGAATCCGGGCTGATCATCGACCGGATCTATCTAACCACCAGCAGCTCCACGGCAGATCCCGTCTGGCCATCCACTGAACCTGAACCTAAAGGACCCGCAGCGGTGCTTTCCGCAGACAGCAGTGTGAAGCCTGGAAGCAGCTTTACGGTGGATGTCAGCTTGAACAACCTGGAACAAAGTGTGTACGCCCAGGATATTACCTTGTCTTATGATTCCAAGGTATTTGACTATGTGAGCGCGGCAGGTTCAGACAGCAATATCCAGATCGTCAAGGAGGACAAAGAAGCGGCCGGGAAGGTAAGGCTGTTCACGGCGAATATTGGAGGAGTGACCGGAGCCAGCACGCCGGTATTGAAGCTGACCTTCAAGGTCAAGGCCGGTGTAAGTAATGCGACCGGAACGATCGCAGTCACCGGGGCGAAGCTGGGTGTGGCTCCGGAGGGAACCGTCATTCAGGCGGCGGTTGACAGCAAGAGCATTTCGGTCAGCGGTGAGGAGCAGCCGGTTGTAGACAAGACTGCATTGAACGCCGCGATCACGAAAGCACAAAGCCTGTATGATGCAGCAGTGGTAGGCACATTGCCAGGCCAGTATCCGCAGCAAGCCAAGGATGCCTTGGGTGATGCCATAAGTGCAGCCAAAACGGTCCAAGGCAAAGGAAGTGCGACGCAGTCTGAAGTGGACAGTGCAACGGCAGCGCTGGGCACTGCAGTAGATGCCTTCAAGGCAACGGTAATTAAGGAAGTGTCCGCAGACCTGAACAAGGATGGAAAAGTCAATGTTGGCGACCTTGCAATTGTAGCTTACCACTATGGCAAAGATTCCACTGGCGCAGACTGGGCAGCGGCGAAGATTGCGGATATGAACAGCGATAACAAGATTGATATCACGGATCTTGCGTATGTTGCCTCCAAAATTCTCGAATAAGTTATTATATAAGTTGAATTTAAGAATTACTTATAGGCAAGAGTGTGAAATGATTCCGGAGAAGCGGAGCGTTCGCCTTTGTGATTAGACTTCTACCTATAAAAATTCAATTAAGAAGTCTGAGAACAACAGCGATCGTAGGAACATTTCATACGGCTGACTAGCATGTAAGTTATTAGTTCAACTTATATAGCAGCATGAACAACTGAACTCTAATTATGCCCTATCCCGAGATATAGCAGTCCATCATTGGGATAGGGCATATTAAGTTGAATATTTCAGATCTCTAGCTTTCCTAAAATAGATGCAATCCTCAATCGCTTTGTGACACAAGCTTATTCGGATTTTGCTTGATATTTTATAAAGAGGGAGAAATGTAAATGAAACTGTTAAAAGGTATAACCAGAGCAATGAGGAGGACAGCACCTCATATCATATCCTTAACATTGGTTTCCACGGCTGTGTCCGGTTTTTCCGTTTTCGCAATTCCGGCATATGCAGCAGCGTTGGATGTTTCAAAGCAACTGGATTTAAAGTTTGAAAATAATATTACGGATTCCTCCAGTAATGGGATTCAAGGGAGACTAAATGGCACCGCAAAATATGTGGACGGGAAGGTTGGTAAAGCTCTACAACTTAACGGAACGGATAATTATATTGATTTAGGGACGTCTTCGGCATTACAGCCGCAGAATCTGACTGTGTCTTTCTGGGTGAAGCCCGATGCTACGTTACAAGGCGAGCATATGATTATGTGGAACAAGCCAAATGGTAACTGGATGGGAGAAGGATGGTATTTAAGCATTCTGAGTGATACCGTTCCATTGAAGCTTTCCACAGGATCTGGCGTACAGGAATCATATGTTACCGGAGATCGGAGCAAATTCTTCCCAGTAGGGGAATGGACTCATATCGCAGTCACCTATGACAATGCAACAAAAAATGTGGTCATTTACCGTAACGGTTTCGCTCAAAAGGTTTCCTATAATAAACAAGGCGGAAGCATTGCGGGAAATAGTACGGATCATAAGTATTTAGGTTTTAACTCACCCTTATATGGCGGGGCCTATTCTAAGCTGAACCTGGATGAATTCAAGATTTACAGTGTTGCTGCGACAGATGAAGCTGTCCGGGATGTCTATAAATCGGAAGGTGGTGTAATTGACGAGAAGGTCATTGCACAGCAAGACAAAGATGCAATCGTTCTGCCTGAGACAACGAGAGGAAATCTGACTTTCCCGACACGAGGTATAAATGGAAGCACAATCTCATGGAGTACTTCAAATCCAAATGTTATTTCAAACACAGGAGTGGTTACAGATCCAGGGGCCGATACTCCGGTTACAGTACGAGCCTCTATCACTTACGGCTCAGTAACTTTAACCAAAGAATTTTCTGTGGTTGTAAAAACGAATAAATACTCAGGTGATTTTTCAAAAATCAAAAATTTTGACTTGGAGCAGGTAGAGGTTACAGACCCTTATTATGTTAATGCTCTCAATAAAGATGTTGATTATTTATTAAAACTTGATCCGGATCGTCTATTGTCCGGGTTCAGAACGGTAGCTGGTCTCCCTAAGAAGGCTGAGCTTTACAACGGCTGGGAAGGCAACTGGAGCTACCTTAGAGGGCATACATTGGGGCATTACATGACAGCGCTATCACAGGCATACAAACAAACAAAAGGTAATCAAACGCTGAACACCCAAATAAAAAGCAAAATAGATTACATCATCAGTGAATTAAAAGCATGCCAGAATGCAAGCAAAAATGATTATATCTTTGCAACACCGGAAACTCATTTTGATGTGATTGAAGGAAAGATCGAAGGTCAAAGCTGGGTACCCTGGTATACCATGCACAAAATTGTGGCAGGGCTTGTGGATATTTATAAATACGAAGGAAATGGAGACGCCTTGCAGATTGCGAGTAAGCTCGGAGATTGGACATACAACAGAACTCAAACATGGGATGATGCCACGCATACAAGAGTACTGAATGTAGAATATGGCGGTATAAATGACGCCTTGTATGAACTGTATAAATACACCAACAATGCGAATCATTTAACGGCAGCCCATATGTTTGATGAAGATTCCCTGTTTACTCCCATCGTTAAGGGTCAAGACATACTGGCAAATAAGCATGCAAACACACAAATTCCAAAATTTATTGGCGCTTTGAACCGGTATCGGACCTTAGGTGAAGCAGAGTCGTTCTATCTTAAAGCAGCGGAGAAATTCTGGGAGATGGTGGTCAACGACCATACCTATATTACAGGTGGGAACAGCGAGAATGAGCAATTTAGAGAACCAGGGCAATTGGATAATTACAGGAACAACATAAACGATGAAACGTGTAATTCCTACAACATGTTAAAGCTCACCAGAGAGTTGTTCAGACTTACCGGAGATATTAAATACGCAAATTACTATGAGAAAACATTGCAAAATGAGATCTTGGCCTCTATTAATCCGGAAACCGGTATGAGTACGTATTTTAAGCCGATGGGTACAGGGTATTTTAAAGTATTCTCCACATTCTTCGATAGTTTCTGGTGTGATACTGGAAGTGGTATGGAGAGCTTTAGTAAGCTCGATGACAGTATCTATTTCCACACCGATCAAGATCTCTATGTCAACATGTACTTGAGCTCAAACGTGAACTGGACCGAAGAGGGCCTTCAATTAACACAGCAGACTGATATCCCTGAAAGCGATAAAGCCAAGTTTACCATTAACGCGGCACCTTCCGAGGCCGTTAATATTAAATTCAGATCACCGGAGTGGGTTGCACAGGGCCAAAAAGTAGCTGTGGCGATCAACGGGGAATCCTTGAATGTAAGGGAAGCTAACGGATATATAGACATAAATCGAGTGTGGAAGACTGGCGATGTTGTTGAATTGACGCTCCCCTTGGAAGTACAGGTAACAACCCTTCAAGATAATCCTGAAGCGGCAGCATTTAGTTATGGCCCACTTGTTCTAAGCGCAGGCCTTGGAACAGAGCAAATGGTCGCGATTCCGCATCTTGCTTCACAGAAAGCAAACTTGCCTTCGGGCATTACCTATAAGGATTATATCCTTATAAAAGATGGGAATGTGAAGGACTGGATCAATAATGTCAAAAACAATTTGGTTAAGACGGAAGGAAAGCTCGAATTCACGCTGCGGAAAACGGATGAGGATCATCATTTGAAGTTTACGCCATATTACTCCTTGTACAAGGAAAGATACGGGATTTACTTCTATTTATCCGCACTGGATTCTCCGAATTTCCAGAAAAATATTCTAGGTAGAAAGACTGCGGCTAAAAAGGCGATTGCCAAGATCGACGAAGTGCAAATCACGAATGACCAGCACGAATTGGCTCATAACCTCCAAGGAAATACGGGAGGAGGCTCCTATGGCGGGGAACAGTATCGTCAAGCTTGGAGTGGGTCAGCGGGAGGCGCTTGGCTAAGTTATGACATGGCTGTTAATCCTTCCGTTACTAACTTTATTTCCACTAGATACTATAGCGGTGATAAAGGAAGAGCTTTTAACGTATATGTTGACGGTAACCTAATTAAGGAAGAAACGATAGCAGCTAAAACCCCTGATCAATTTTATGATGTAAGGTATGAAATTCCGGCAAAATTGATAGAGGGAAAATCAAAAGTAACTGTAAAATTCGCCAATAGGGGCGCGGGTTACGTTGGCAGACTTTTCGGAACGGTTTCCATTTTGAAAGACTATAATAATGACCCGAATCTTAAGAGTGTTACTGTAGGCGGGGCGTCCGCAACACTAAAGGATAATAAGTATTCAATTTCTCTTCCTCAAGATTCTACGGAAGCTTTAGTTAAATTCACTCCTGAGAACGCGAATGCTCTCGTATATGTTGATAACATCTTAATTGATGATTCAGTAGAAAGAAAAGTAACTTTACAATCTGACACGACTACTTTGAACGTTAGAGTGGTAGCCGAAGATGGAGTAACTGAGAAAGCATATACCGTAAGTATCAACAAGCAAGCACAAGGAGCCGCAGCTGCGCTATCAGCAGACAGCCGTGTCAAGCCAGGAAGCAGCTTTAACGTGGCAGTTAGCCTGAACAATCTGGAACAACGTGTGTATGCTCAGGATCTTACCTTGTCTTATGATTCAAAATTATTTGAATATGTGAGTGCGGCAGGTGCGAACAAGGACATTCAGGTTGTGACCGAGGACAAAGCGGCTGCCGGAAAAGTTAGACTGATCGGCGCCAATATCGGAGGAGTATCCGGAGCCAGTACGCCGGTTCTAAATCTAACCTTCAAGGCTAAGGCCGATGTACGGAATATGACTGGAACGATTGCGGTTACCGAGGCGAAGCTGGGCGTGGCTCCGGAGGGGACCCTCATTCAGGCGGCGGTTGGCAGTAAGAGCATAGCGGTAGGCGATGGTGATGAGCAGCCAGTTGTAGACAAGACAGCGCTGAAGGCTGCGATTACGAATGCACAGAGTCTGTATGATGCAGCTGTCGTGGGCACATTGCCGGGTCAGTATCCGAAGGAAGCCAAGGATGCCCTTGGAGCGGCTATCAAAGCGGCAAGAGCGGTCCAAGACAATCAAACCGCGGCGCAGTCTGAGGTGGATAGGGCCGCAGCAGCATTGGGTAATGCGGTAGATACCTTCAAGTCAGCGGTGATTAAGGCCGGGTCTGCGGATCTGAACAAGGATGGTCGCATCAATGTTGGCGACCTTGCAATTGTAGCTTACCACTACGGCAAGGATTCCACTGGCGCAGATTGGAAGACAGCGAAGATTGCGGATATGAACGGCGATAACAAGATTGATATCACGGATCTCGCGTATATTGCATCTCAAATTACTGACTAAACCTATCAAATGTGAAGCTGTGGACGGGGATTCTTCATCCACCGTCCACAGCCCCTACCAAATGTATTGATAAATTTCTATGGGGAGGGGATTTGTTCATGAAAAAAGTCTTAAGTTTCTTAATTTTGATCTTTACTTTATCGACTATATTTTCATCTGTATCCTTCGCAGACGACGATCCAATAGAGGTGACAGGGGTAACCCTTTCGCTCAGCCTTGAGGAAGGTTCAACCGCAATACTGACCGCAGCAATCACCCCCGCACATGCAGCTAACAAGGAAGTAACCTTCTCATCAAGCAATACAAGTGTGGCCACGGTCACTGGCGCAACTTATGATTCTGTATCTGGTACAACAAGTGTGACCGTGAATGCGATAGCAGCAGGCAAAACAGTTATTACCGCGACATCGGCAGATGGCGGCAAGACAGCGGTAACTCATGTGACAGTTGTGTCCAAGGCAGCTGCAATTGTGCTTTCAGCAGATAGCCGTGTGAAGCCTGGGAGCAGCTTTAACGTGGCAGTTGGCCTGAACAAGCTGTCACAAAGTGTGTATGCCCAGGACATCACCCTGACCTATGATTCGAACCTATTTGAATACGTGAGTGCGGCTGGTGCAAATAACAACATTCAGCTCGTAACTGAGGACAAGGCGACTGCCGGAAAAGTTAGACTCATTACCGCCAATATTGGAGGGATAACCGGAGCCAGCGCTCAAGTACTGGATCTAACCTTCAAGGTAAAGGCGGATGTACAAAATAGGACCGGAACGATTGCGGTTACCGAGGCCAAGCTCGGTGTGGCTCCTGAGGGAACCGTCATTCAGGCTGCACTTGACAGCAAGAGCATAGCGGTAGGCGATCAGGAGCAGCCGGGCGTAGACAAGACAGCGTTGACAGCCGCGATTACGAATGCGCAGAACCTGTATGACGGAGCTGTCGTGGGCACATTGCCAGGTCAATATCCGAAGGAAGCCAAGGATGCACTCGGAGCCGCCATCCAAGCGGCGGCAGCTGTAAAAGACAACCAAAGCGCGGCGCAGTCCGAAGTGGACAGTGCCACAGCAGCATTAGGCAGTGCGGTAAATACCTTCAAGGCCGCAGTAATTAAGGAGATGTCTGCAGACCTGAACAAGGATGGCAGCATCAATGTAGGCGACCTTGCGATTGTGGCGTACCACTATGGCAAGAATTCTACTGGCGCAGAATGGGCAGCAGCAAAGATTGCAGATATGAACAGCGATAACAAGATTGATATTACGGATCTTGCGTATATTGCATCTAAGATTCTTGAATAAGTGAGCTGTTAGTCCGTTTTGAATATACGTGCTGCTTTAGTTGGTTAAAAGTGAACATTAGTTTAGCCCTGTCCCGATAAGAGGGATAGGGCTTTTGCATTTATTTGTTCATCTGTGAAATGTATAGGTAACATCCTGTGATTTTCCAATAAATAATAAGTTATCGATTAATATAATATTAGCTGACATACACGCATTTTTTATCGATCCAATGCAGACTTTTACCATAATCGCCCTAGTAAGGCCCTGAATTTATAGATCATCATCTGGAAAAATATGTTGACACGAAATCGCTTACAATTTATAGTGATTTGTAAGCTTAACGATAAGCTAATACATCGTCATAAAGGGAGGGAGTTCATGAACAGAAGCAGGAAGTTTTATCTCTTTCAATAATCGACACAACACACTCCACGCCAATTGCTGCGCCATGCGGCAAGCCCAATCCTCATTTTTTACAGTCTTCTCTTGATCCCACCCTTGCTGACCAACATGTTAAGACATGATTAAATCAAGCATTCTAACACAACCAAACCTAAGACGTAACTGGATCTGTTTCCATGACTAAATTACGGAGGTTAATGTTAATGAAAAGAATGTTATCGTGCTTAACCATACTTGCTCTATTTATTAGTTTGATACCGCTTACAAATGCTGAGGCAGCGTCGAATGTGAATATTGCCCTTAACAAAGCTGCCGCGGCAAGCTCAACTGAAGATTCATCCAAAACACCTGCGATGGCTTTTGACGGAAACTCTTCAACCCGGTGGTCCTCGAGTTATTCTGATCAGCAGTGGATTAGCGTTGATCTAGGTACAATAACAAAGATAAGTGGCGTGAAGCTGAACTGGGAGGTGGCTTATGCGAAATCCTATGAGATTCAGACTTCAAGCGATAACAGCAATTGGACTACTGTGTATTCCACAACAACAGGTCAGGGGGGAATTGACGAAATCTCTTTTGCAACTAACAGTGCAAGATATGTAAGAATGTATGGCATACAAAGAGCGACGAATTACGGTTTTTCCCTTTGGGATTTTGAAGTGTACGCTGCTGATGGAAATCCAACCAATCCGGGGCAGACGGATATTGTATCCGGCGGAATTTACAAGCTGACTGCCTCCCACAGCGGCAAGAACCTTGAGGTTGCTGGCGGTTCAACTGCAGACGGAGCCCAAGTGCAGCAATGGTCCGATAACGGGCGAGCCCAGCAGCAATGGAAGGTGGTTGACGTTGGCGGCGGATATTACAAGCTGCTCGCTCAATCCAGCGGCAAAGCGCTCGATGTAGAGGGAGCATACACGCATGATGGAGCCAAAGTCCAACAGTGGACAGATAACGGACAACCGAATCAAAAGTGGAAAATCACGGATGTAGGCGGCGGATATTATAAGCTGATCTCCCAATCCAGCGGCAAAGCACTCGATGTGGCCGGAGGCTCAACAGCCGATGGAGCGAGTGTGCAGCAATGGGCCGATAACGGGAACAGCCAGCAGAAATGGAAGTTCACCGAAGTTACAGCGACACCAACTGATACCACCTCACCTACAGTCCCAACCAACCTAACAAGCCCGTCTAAGACGGACACAACCGTAACCCTGGCATGGACAGCATCCACGGACAATGTCGGCGTAACAGGTTATGACATCTACAGAGGAACTACGCTCGCAGGATCAAGCACAACAACAAGTTATACGGTAACGGGTCTATCTCCAGGCACCGCCTACAGCTTCACTGTAAAAGCGAAGGATGCAGCAGGCAACGTGTCCGCAGCAAGCAGCGCCTTAAGTGTAACGACTGCTCCAGCTTCAACTCATACGGGGTTCTATATTAATGGAACCACGCTCTATGATGCCAATGGGAATCCTTTTGTGATGAGAGGGATCAACCACGCTTACACTTGGTACAAAGGCCAGGAGTCCGTTGCGATACCTGCCATTGCCAAGACAGGCGCGAATACGGTCAGAATTGTTCTCTCGGATGGCCAGCAGTGGACCAAGGACAGTTTGTCCGCAATTCAGAGCCTGATCACCCTGTGTGAACAAAATAAACTGGTAGCCGTTCTTGAGGTGCATGACGGAACAGGCTCTGACAGTGCTGCTGTTTTGAACAAAATCGCGGATTACTGGATTGAAATGAAAAATGCATTAATCGGCAAAGAGAAAACCGTGATCCTCAACATCGCGAATGAATGGTACGGAACCTGGAGCGGAGCGGATTGGGCCAACGGTTACATATCGGTTATTCCCAAGCTGCGGAATGCCGGTATTAAGAACACAATCATGGTTGACGGTGCAGGATGGGGGCAGTATCCTCAATCCATTTTTGACTATGGGACCCAGGTGTTTAATGCTGATCCTCTGAAAAATACGATGTTCTCTATCCACATGTATGAATATGCTGGCGGAAATGCTGCAACTGTGAAAAGCAACATCGACAATGTTCTGAACAAAAACTTGGCCCTTGTGATCGGTGAATTTGGCATTAAACATACAAGTGGGGATGTTGATGAGGCTACCATCATGAGCTACAGCCAGCAAAAGGGAGTAGGTTATCTCGGGTGGTCCTGGAAAGGAAACGGCCCCGGCCTGGAATACCTGGATATGTCCAGCGACTGGGCCGGAACCAGCTATACGGAGCAAGGGAACGCGATTATTAACGGTCCAAACGGGATCAAAGCCACGTCCAAGATCAGTACTGTGTTTAACGGAACTTCCGATAATCAGGCCCCAACAGCCCCGGTAAATCTTACGGGCACATCACCGACCTACTCTACGGTTCAGCTGACATGGGCCAGATCGACTGACAACGTGGGAGTGGTTGGCTATAACGTGTACAAGGACGGGGCATTAATCGATATCAGCCAGACAGCAAGTTATACAGTAACCGGCTTGAAGGCCAGTACCAGTTATGTGTTTACTGTAAAAGCTATTGATGCTGCAGGAAATGTCTCCTCTCCCAGCAATGCGGTAAGCATTACAACGAAGGACAGCAATGACGTTACGCCTCCAACGGCGCCAGTTGGTCTGACTGCGGTGGCAGCCATCACAACTGCTAAACTTGCATGGTCTGTCTCGACAGATAATGTAGGTGTGGCAGGCTATTATGTATACAACAATGGCGAAAAAATCGGTTCAAGCACAACGACAGGCTACACGGCTGCAGGCTTGAAGGGCAGGACATCTTATACATTCATGGTAAAAGCTTTTGACGATGCGGGGAATCTATCGGATGCGAGCAATGAGGTTACGGTGACCACAGGCGATCCAGGTCATCCTCAGGAGATTGACCCGGGTGTCATAGATAATTATTCTACCTGGTATGTTGGCCTCAATGGTGCCGACAAGCCTGCAAATCCAACCATTGCTTCCCTTTCCCCGCTTAGTAATGGTGGGTTAAATATGACCTTTGACCTTAAAGCGGAGAATTATCCAGCTTTCCAGGTAGACCCGGGTCAGGCTGAGAATTGGAGTGCGTATACAAACATGAACCTCATTGTAACGAATCCAAATACCACTGAAGTTCAGCTGCAGCCGATTGTTAAAGATAGGGATTGGAAATGGGTTGAACTGGGCCAATACATTAAAATACCACCAAAAACAACCATGATGGCGACAGTTCCTTTATCAGGCTTGCAGAATAAGAATGTAAACCGGATTATTCTGAGGGTTCAAAGCGGGAACGGCGTGGCGGGTAGTATTCAGCTGCATACTCTCAGTTTTGATTTAGCGGGCGATGCTTATGCTTCTACTATTGCGGAGATGAACCGTCCCAAATCAGCCAGCTATTTCCCATGGGACTTTGAAGAGTCATCGTTTGCTGGAAATATCTCAAAAGGCCTGAACGGGGATACAATTTATGTTAATTATGCATCTACTCTTAGCAGCACGGTATCTGCCGGTGTAGGTACAGAAACCAAGCCAGGCCTTGGTATTGGAGATGACTGGTCGAAGTATGCCAGCGTCTCGTCTACCCTAACGAATACCGGCAGTACACCCGTCCGTGTATCGCTGGTATTAAGAGTAGGCGTCGGCTGGCTTTGGGAGGAAACAGGGGGACAGACCGGGGTTGATCCTTCGGTTGAAAGAGTAATCGGCCCTGGGGAGTCGGTTGATGTTGTGTATCCTCTGAATTCCCCAATATGGAAATCCGCAAAGACAGATTGGGTGAATAAAGCGGTTATATCTGATCTAACTAACATCAGAGGCATCCTGTTCAAGGTATACGCCGGTGATGGTGAAGCTGTATCTGCGGGTAAGCTGAATATAACGAATTTTCAGTTGAATTTTTAGAAAATTAAGCTAACTAAATTTGCATCTGTTTACCCCGGGGCTGTCCCATTAGACGGCCCCCTTTCTTTGTTGTTCACATCTATAGCTTCATCCCCCCGGATGAGGCTTATTCTTTTTTTAAAGCATACTAGGGAAATACGACTCTAAGTCTAAAAAGCAAATTTACGGCAAATAAAAGCTTGAGTTCTTACCTGCGTCTACTAAAATTAACCGGTTGAAATACCTGGTTTAGAATCGGTTCAGAGGCTGGAGATAGAATAGAAATAAAATATTCGACATAAAATGACAGATTATTATAAATACACAGAGTAAATTGTCGATATATGTTGTAAGATTATATCTTTTTTTAAAAGATGGGTGTTTTTGTAAAATTAAGCATGGCTTTTATTAATCAATTACACATCAGGAGGTACGACAGTTGAAAATATACTCACTGAAATGGGCAGTTGTCCTCGTTTCACTTCAGACGATGCTAGGGGCTACTGCCTATGCTGATGCGTCTGCTAACACCACTTTTTCAGATATCTCAAAGGTAACAAGCGATAAAAAAGCTGCAATACAAGAGGCTGTGAGCCGGGGGCTGTTATCGGGAGATCCCCAGGGGACTTTTCGTCCAGCAGCATCGTTAACTCGACAAGAACTCGCGGTGTTACTGGTAAGAGCCTTAAAACTGGAGCCCAGCTCGGATCATTCGATGTTTAAAGATGTGAAAGATAATCAATTTGCTGCACCATATATAGAAGCCGCACAAAAAGCGGGCCTTCTGTCAGGGGATGGAGCTGGAAATTTCCGTCCGAATGAGCCGGTTACCAGGGAAGAACTGGCCGCTGTGTTTGTTCGTGCGGTTGGAGGTACGGATGCGAAGAGTGGATCAATCATCAATCCCAAGGATCAGTTCTTAGTAAGCAATTGGGCGGCGGAATCTGTTAAAGCTGCTCTTCGTCTAGGGTTGATTGATCATAAAGATAGTAAGGTTAATCCGCAGGGATTAGTAAAAAGGGAAGATATTGCGGCTTATCTTCTGGATATTTTTAATACCCAAGAGCAGACCGCAGTAATTGATAGCGTCGATAGAGATATCGTCACCATAAATCAGGTTCCATATCTTATTGACGGGCAGTTGAAGGCTTTCATTGGCAATTCCAATAAAGAGGCATTAGTCGGAGCAAAACTGAAGTTTAACTCGCGCAACCGCCGTGTGGATGGCTTGAAGGAGCTCGAGATTATTCGGAAAGATGTTGTTCTGGATACGAATGGCCTGACTGAAGCCAGTGTGCTTAAGATTTCTGGCGACAATGTCCAAATTAAAGGGGATATTAAGGGGCAGCTTGATCTTGAGGAAGGCGCTTCGAATATTCAGTTATCCGGAAACGTAAATCATCTCACGGTGAACTCTAGCAAGGGAATTTCCATCAAAGGAAATGGTTCAATTAAAGAGCTTAAGGTTAGTAATTCAAACGCTAAATTAATATTAAATCCTGCTTTGAAGATCGATGTAGTTCAGCTGCCTAAGGACACATTGGTCGCCCAAGTGATCCAAAATTACAATGAAGTACGTCAACAGATCGGGCAGGTACAGGATGTGAATGGGAACGGGGTAACAGAAAAGCCTCCTGCAGCGTCTATCCCCAATACAACTGAAATAGGCTCAACACCAGAAGCCCCAAAAGTTAATCATGAGCCTAGTGTTATCTCAAAGATAGACGATGTTTTGTTCAGTGCAGGAGATCAACTCAAAACAATAAATTTGTCAAATGTTTTTACTGATCCTGATGGAGATACTTTATCATTTACAGCAGTTTCTTCGGATAGCGATATTGTTCGTGTTACTACTACGAAAAAGCTCAACGGGGACGAGTTGAACTTATTCTCCGTTAACTCGGGAACGGCTGTAGTTACAGTAACGGCAAATGATGGACATGGACATGCCATGGCAGTTACGTTTTCTGTTACAGTTCAATTTGCACCTCCGTCCTCCTCTAACCACGATCCCGTGGTGAAGAATGACCTGGCCGCGGTCACTGTAGATGTCACGGATGGAGTGAAGAAAATCAGCCTGGCGGATGTATTCCAGGACGAAGATGGAGATGCATTAACCTACACCGCGGAATCGTCGGTAACCGGTGTGGCCACGGTAGCGGTAAATGGCAGCGAGCTGACCCTCACACCAGTGAATGCGGGTACGGCAACCATTAAAGTTACAGCAGACGATGGAAAGGGCGGTAAGGTAAGCTCAAGTTTTACACTTACTCTGACTCCGGCTCCTCTTGTTAACCACCAGCCTGTTGTTAGCAATACGATCAGTGATGTTGGTACTGAAACAGGCGCCCAAGACAAAACCATCGGACTTTCCTCCATTTTTAGTGATGAGGATCAGGATGTACTCACCTATTCTGCAGTTTCATTAGACGCAGGCGTAGCTACAGTTTCCGTTACAAATGACCAGTTGAGCATTACACCGCTTGTAGCGGGAAGCACTACAGTCACGGTTACAGCGAGTGATGGCCATGGGGGAAGCGTTCAAACCAACTTCAAGGTCACGGTGCAGGAGAAAAAAGGGATCTTCTTCTCCGAGCTAGTCTGGGGGCAAAGTGAGGCAAATTTGCAAATCATAGAGATCTATAATCCCACTTCCGAGACCATAGATGCCTCCAAAATCAGAATTGAGCGCAGCGACGGCGGTGAACCGATTGTTATTAGTCCTCAGTCTGGAGCTTATGTTCCGGGGGGAGCAACCTTCACGATTGGGGAAACCATGTATTTTGGCGACGTAGACGTCCATGTTGATTACTATACAGATATGGGCTTCTACAACGATGATTCAAACCCAGTTACACTTTCACTCTACTATGACGGTCAATTGGTAGATACTGCAGTATACACGCCTCATACGAGCAAGACCAGAATCTCTAATCTTACCCACGGGAACGCCGGCCAATACGAGGCAACGGAGTGGACTGATGAAGGAACGGATTATACGGACGGTCTAAATTCCTATAATGGGGTCGAATGAATAAATAGAATAGAGGGAACGCCATGAATTCAAAAACAAACAAATGGCTGGCTGCATTAGCTATAGCCGCTCTTGTAGCCCCGACGGCTTTGCAGCCGATTGCACAGGCAGCCAGTGGTTCATCGAGCAGAGCGGCCGGGGCCAACTTGCCATTTAACGACATCAGCAGTCTGGCTGCAGAGCAAAGAACAAGCATCCTGCAGGCCGTTGAAGCCGGGCTTCTGCATGGCGACCCTGCAGGATCATATCGCCCGACGGATTTGTTAACCCGTCAGGAGATGGCCGTCCTGTTGACCCAGGCCCTTCATCTTCCTGTTTCCAAAGCAGCTAAAAGCAGCTTTTCGGATGTTAATGCAAAGAGCTGGTCCAGTCCATACATTGAAGCGGTTCATCGCGCGGGACTCATGAATGGAGACGGCAGCCTCAAATTCAGACCTAAAGCCGCAGTGACCAGGGAGGAGGCAGCGGTACTGCTTATGCGTGCCGCGGGGCTAACTGTCACAGTGGAGGCCACCGAATCTGCTAAGCTTACCGACTGGAGCCGTGTCAGTTCATGGGCCCGGCCTTACGTAAATCTAGCCTTACAATCAGGTTCTATGGCTGCGGAGCAGAACGTATTCAAGCCCGGATCTCCCGTGCAGCGTCAAGATATCGCCCGTTTTTTGATGGCTACCTTTTTCCCGGAGAACCACTTGGCCCAGCTCCAGAAAGTGGAGGACGGCAAGGTCTTGATTAACGGAATTGAATACAGACTTGCGGATTCAGTAAAAGGAATTTTGCAAGCCTCTAACCAGGATGTTCTGAAGGGAGCCGAAATCCAATTTGAGGCCTCGAAGGGCACTGTTCAATCAATCTCCAAACTTGTGATTCATGCGAGCGGACGAGCCGCTTCAGGGCAAGCCTCTGAATTCAGCGGAAATCTGGTGTTAGAGGGACACGATGCAGTGGTGAATGGAGATCTGATCGTTGACGGCGATTATATTTCCATTCGTAACCTGAACGTTAAGAGGGATCTGACAATTACGAAAAATCTGGGGCATGATTTCTATGCCTCCAAGCTGACGGTCCTTGGGAAAACATCTATTCAGGGCGGCGACCAAGACACGGTGCTGTTTGACGGATCTGAGCTGAGCCATGTTGAGGTTTCTAAACAAGATGTACATGTGGTTACTCAAGGCAGTTCGAACGTTGCCAACATGACATTGACTTCAAACGCTACGATAGAGAACGATTCATCCTCTGCGCTGAAGCAGGTGAGCATCCTTAGCGGTGCTCAGCAAGTCAAATTACAGGGGAATATTCAGCAATTGTCAGTCAACAGTGATCAGCCTTTGACTCTTACAGGACAAGCCTCTATTAATACTATGGTTGTAAATAATGCTTCTCCAATCACCTTGGGAGTGTCCGGTACCGTTTCTAACCTGCAAGTAAACAATCCTTCTGCAAATATCAGCGTAAGCTCATCTAGTCAGATTGTGAATACTTCATTAGCACAAGGTGTTTCCTCGGCAACTGTGACTGGCAGCCCAAGTGCATCTGGTACAACATCGGGTGCATCCCAAGGCTCGTCAACACCAGTTGTGACGAATACGGCACCTGTCTTAAAGACGAAATACAGTGATCAAGCGATGACGACAGGCGAGCCAGAACTGCTGGTCGATCTGCTGGGACATTTCGTAGATGCGGAGCAATCCGTACTTAAATATACGGCGGTATCTTCAAGTTCAAGCATTTGTTCCGTGAGATTAGAAGGGACAGACTTATATATAAAAGCGGTCGGCAAAGGAACGGCTACGATTACGATAGCGGCGGATGACCAGGCTGGGAAAAAGGCGGGAACAAGCTTCAAGGTCCGCGTTAATGAGCCCCCAGTGTCGTCAAGCATTCCTGCTCAGACGAAACAGTTAGGGAGCGGCGACCTCACTTTATCTTTAGGAGCATTTTTCACGGATTCTGAGAATGATCCATTGACTTATGAAGCTGCTATTAATGATCCATCCATTGCCACATTTACCCTGGTTGGTGATCAATTGGTCATCACTCCGATAAAGACAGGGCAAGCCCAAGTTACAGTCAAGGCATCTGATGGATGGGGAGGCATTACGAATCAGCCGTTTCAATTGGAGGTAACGTCTGCCGCTAACAGAGACCCGGTAGTTAATCAGAAGCCTGCTAACCAGCTCATTACTGTAGGCGATGCCGATTACATCCTTGACCTGTCACAGGTATTCCTTGATCCGGATGGCGATCCCGTCCATATTACAGCGGAATCCTCGAACTCATCTGTTGCGACTGTATCGGTTAACGGGAACCAAGCTGTGGTTCATGCTCTTTCATCAGGAACAGCTAAAATCACTTTGAAAGGATCGGATGGTGGAGGAAACGAGGCTTCGACTGATTTTGATATAACGGTCAACGAACCTCCGACCACTGTAGTGATTCCTAATCAGACCAAAGAAATAAACACAGGCGATATCCAATTATCCTTAAATCAATATTTCTCGGATCCCGACAGCGATACCTTAACTTATAGTGTGCAGGAAATTTCCGACCCGAATGTTATGAAGGCAGCTGTCAATGGCGATGTCCTTACTCTTACACCGTTAATGACGGGCAGTACTTCGGTATCTGTCAAAGCTGCAGATGGCCGGGGAGGGGAAACTGTAGTCAGCTTCCAGGCCGTTGTTACGGATCAAGCCAAGCTGAATCAGAGTCCAGTCGAAATTCAGCCGGCAGACAAGACGCTTACAGTAGGCGATCCGGTTTATTCTCTTGATCTTGGCTCCGTGTTTACGGACCCTGACGGAGACCCACTAACTTATGAGGCATCCTCTTCGGATTCTTTGGTTGCCACAGCAGAAGTGGATGGAGCTCAATTAAAGATTCAGGCTCTGAAGGCAGGAACAGCAACCATTGGTGTTAAGGCTGTGGATGGTCACGGAGGGGAAGCTTCAACTTCCTTCAAAATAAACGTCCAATCAGCAGGTTCATCCACTCCGTCCTCCAATCATCCGCCAGAGGTTCAGGCGTCAATTTATGAACAAGTGCTGACTACTGGGGTTACTAACCCAAGAACGTATGACTTAACTCAATTGTTCAGCGACGCTGATGGGGATGCCATGACCTTTACTGCTGTGTCAGAATCAGGAAGTGTGGTGAACGCAGCGGTTCATAGCGGAATGCTGGACCTTACCCCAGGTACCCAAGCGGGAAGCACCAAGGTAACGATTACAGCGGATGACGGAAATGGTGGAACAGCCGCTTATGATTTTCGAGTAACGAATGCTCCTCTTGCGACTAATGGAATTGTTCAAATCCGAACGAAGCAGGGGGTCAACGATCCAATTACTTATGACTTGTCAACGGTGTTTCCGGGGGAAACCTCATTTAAAGTCTATTCGGGTACGGCAGACTCTACATTTGTGGGACCGATTCCGCTTAACGGCACGATGTGGACCTGGAACGGCGATCCTCTTCAATACTATTGGGTAATCGGGGCGAACGGTACTGCCGCTGTATTCCAAGTGTCCGCAAGCCCTCAAGGACCAGAAGAGCTGTATTTCTCACAGTATATGTCCTTGGATAAAACCCGTACGGCTATAGAGCTTTTCTATAATCCGGTAGGAGACACGTCTGTGCCTATAGAAAATGCGGGATACTCTCTTGAGGTTCATCAGTATAATACAGCGACAGGTACACCTAAAATTTGGTCCCAGCCTATTGACAAGTTTTATAAGGGGATGCCCTTTATATTTATTGATCCCATTTTCTATGACTTTTTTGATCTCGTTAACGTAGCTTATTACAACGTAGAGCTTGGGACAGATCCGCGGGGCTTGGCCCAGACGAACACCAATGTAACTACAGGTTATGTCCTTAAGAAGAATGGCGTAACTATGGATGTGCTGGGAGACCCGGATGGCAAAACCCAGTTTATGCCCAATGACGGAACTATTATTCGTAAATCAGGCATAAGAACCGGATCTTCGTCTTACAGTCTTGCTGGAGAGTGGAATTCTTTCCCTAAAGGCACGATTCAGTATTTTGGACGCCATACGCCATAATTCAGAGAAGGCGAAGAATTTGCCAAAGAAGAAGTCAGCAAGCGGGTGAAGAGCCCAGATGAGACAGCTGTAAGGGTTTCAAACGCCTTTTAGAAGATGCTTTACCTCCCGGCATAGTGGGAAGTAAGGCATCTTTTTTATACCGCATGCAATAAAATCTAATTTTAAATTTCGGACTTGGAGGCAGATGAAGAGAGGAATAGGGTGCCACGCCAATTGTAGAGGAATTTATCCCCGATTGTGATATATTCCCCCTTATATCTAGTTCCCGTATTCTTGATAATGATAGATAAGAAAGCGGTTTCATATAGTTGTAAGGACAGCCGCTAAGTCATTTATTCCTACGCCTGCATTAAATACAATTTCAAAGGGAGGTGGTGCCGGATATCTGTCTAGTGCAGATATAACTTGTTTCTGGTTCATATAGCTTCTATATAAAAGGAGGAGAATTACGAGAATGCATGTCAACCGAATAACTACGCGCAAGTCATGGATAACGGTCATGATGGGTGTGCTGATCCTGTCGCTGGTTCAATTTGCGGGTGTGGGCACTTCGAAAGCGGAAGCCGCTGTGGCAAGCAAGACCATAGTAGGCTACTGGCATAATTTCGACAACGGTTCAGGCTTTATCAAGCTGCGGGATGTGTCGCCTAAGTTCGATGTAATCAATGTGTCTTTTGCCGAGCCAACTTCTGGTGTTACGAACGGAACGATTGGATTCACACCGTACAATTATACGGATGCCGATTTCAAGGCGGATGTGGCATATCTGCAGAGTCAGGGCAAGAAGGTCATTATCTCAATCGGGGGAGCCAATGGACAGGTTCAGCTTCCTAACACGGCAGCCCGGGATAATTTCGTAAATTCCGTAACCGCAATTATTGAAAAATACGGCTTCGACGGACTTGACGTGGACTTTGAAGGCCATTCTCTGTTCCTGAACTCGGGAGACAGTGATTTCAAAAACCCGACAACTCCGGTTATTGTGAATCTGATCTCGGCTCTGCGTACGATCAACAACCATTTTGGTTCGGACAAATTCTACCTGACCATGGCGCCGGAGACCTTCTTCGTGCAGCTGGGTTATTCCTTCTACGGCGGCAGCTGCCTGAGCTGTGATACCCGTGCGGGATCTTACCTTCCGGTCATCTATGCGACCCGCGATATCCTCGATTGGCTGCAGGTGCAGAATTATAACTCCGGGCCAATTACCGGACTAGATGACCAGTATCACAACATGGGAACAGCCGACTTCCACGTTGCAATGGCGGATATGCTGCTGACCGGCTTCCCGGTTGCCAAGAATCCGAACCGTGTTTTCCCGGCCTTGCGCCCGGATCAGGTGCTGCTTGGACTGCCGGCAAATGCGAATGCGGGCGGAGGCTTCACTTCTGTTGCTGAGGTGCAAAAAGCACTGGACGCCCTGACGAAAGGTATCCAGCTCTCCAGCTATAAGACCCGCGGCAGCACGACCGGCTACCCGGGCTTCCGGGGTGTAATGACCTGGTCCATTAACTGGGACAAGTTCAACAACTTCGAATTCTCCAATGCGCACCGTGCATATTTGGATAATATGACCTCTCCGGGGCAGGACACGGAGCCGCCAACCGCTCCAACTAACGTAGTGGCTGTCTCCAAAACCTCAACCAGTGTTAATTTGAATTGGACTGCTTCCACAGATAATGTGGGCGTTACCGGGTACACCGTCAGCTACGGTGATCAGTCGGTGAATGTGACGGGCACAAGCGCCTCCATTACTGGACTTACTCCGGATACTTCCTATGTCTTCACCGTAAAGGCGAAGGATGCGAAGGGCAACCAATCCGCGGCTAGCACGCCGCTTACCGTAAAGACAAATGCGGCAAGCCCAGGCGGCGATCAGACTGCTCCGTCCGCACCGGGCAATGTGCAGGTAACAGCGAAATCCGCAACCAGCGTTACTTTAAGCTGGACTGCTTCTACAGATAATGTCGGTGTTACCGGGTACACCGTCAGCTATGGTAATCAATCGCTGAATGTGACCAGCACAACAGCAGTAATTAACGGGCTTACACCAACTACCAGCTACCAGTTCACCGTGACTGCCAAGGATGCTGCAGGGAATGTATCCGCAGGCACCAGTGTCAGCGTGACTACGGATGCCCAGAGCGGTGCCGGGGCTTGGGCACCAAATGTTAGCTACAAGACCGGGGACGAAGTAACGTACAACGGCAAAACTTACGTTTGCCGCCAGTCACATACTTCCCTGGTTGGCTGGGAACCGGCCAATGTGCCTGCTTTGTGGCAGCTGAAGTAATTCGGATTTTCCAAATGCAGTTGTATGAATTCTGAACAAGCTTAATTTGGTTATATCAATCACCTCACGACGAATCGTCAGGTTCGTCGGGGGTGGTTTTTGTTTTGGTTAAAGTGAGGTGAGGAATTCTTTGAATTTCGACAAAAAACACCCGTTTCCAAAATGATTGAGTTGAACGATAATAATAAAGTTGCTCTTTCAAATATGTTTAAATACTACTACTAAATTCAATTCTAAGAAGTGCTGTCAGCAAGAAGAACTGGATATATATTGACGTAATATAAATCAGTTTTTGGGTTTATAAAAGGGAGAGGTAAAGTTATGAATAAACTTTCTCAAAATCACTTTAAGGATGCTCTCGGGGGCGGAGTGTCATTGAAAAAAATATTCGTCAGTGTGGTTGGTCTCATAGTTTTGTCGGTGGTTACATTATTATTTTTTTTGGTATTGCCCTGGTCACTCTTATTTGTCGGAATTAATTCTTTACCTAATCCGCCTCAACCTGCGATCAAATATGGGGAATTTCCATTTCGTTTGGAATACGAAATTAATGGGCAGCGAAAGGTTATTCAAGATACTTTAATATGTGAATATGATGGCGTTGGTTCTGATGAAGGTCGTGGGAAATTTCGCAAATGGAAAGAGAAATTAGCAAGCGGGAAAGAAGAGATAACACTAATACAACCGAGTGACTCAACGGAGATATTCTTTTTCCCTGGAAGTGCGGAATATTACATGGGTGATTCTCATCCTAGTAATTCTGATTCAAGTCATGGAAGGAATGATAGCAGTTTTCCTGATGCATTATATAAAACAATAGAGGGTAAAATCACGACTAGTGGACTAGTAACCGAAAGGCAGCTGCTTGAGGAATACAGCATAAAACTGATAAAATGGGACGCAAGCCCGCCAATTAAGAATAATTTCGTTCCATAAAGTTGTAGAAAGCAAGAAAAGTTCATGGATCTACATGTTGGTTGCAACCCTCATAAACGATAAATTCTCTATGAGCCACATGGGATGTTACAACTCCAGGTGGTTTTTTCGAGTGGAATTGATTGTGCCATTAAGGAATTTCGGCCGCTGTTAATTTTAGAGATATTTAGTTGTACGCTAAACAAACCTAGAGCTAAGGAACTTAAATATATCAAGGAATTTCTCATTCAATTGAAAATATTTTACTCAGATTTGATGAGGAGCTAATACCTCATATTCACAAAGTGCTTCAAACAAATGATGGGCAATGGAAGTATTTTTTACTAGAAGGATTAGTAAATAGGTTACCTAATAGTAATTTGATCCAACAAAAGATGAAGAACTTGAAGAACTGGGAAACACAGCAGCTAATTTACTAAATAAAATAAGAGATTAAGCGAGAGTGTAGTTTGTAAAGGAGACCCTTTAATAATGAAACTAGGTAAAGTAATTCAACAAGTACTTTCTGAACCGCTTCAAAAGAGAGGATTTGAGTATCACAAAGAACCGGATGAGTGGCTTTATATTCGAAAATGTGAATATTACAAAGAGTATATAGCTATTGATAAAAGCAATTGGAACAAGAATGCCATTAGAGCTTCCTACTATAATGGTAGCGATAGCATCAGTAGTTTCCGGTTGATCGGAATCCGTGGAGAGGAATGGCACTTCTACGAGGATGAGACATCGCTAAGAAATACTCTGAATCTAATTTTGGACATCACTATTAATCAGGCTCTTCCTTGGTTCGAGATGAACAGACCTGAAGACCGGAGAGGTTCTAAGCTTAGCGAACTGCTGAGTGAAGAGATGATAAAGCAATCTAAAGAGTTTATTGAGAAAAATGGGTTAAATGTGGCTATTCTAGAATCGTTAAAAGATTTAGAAAACATATTGCTGCGGGACCCAAAAGAAGAATATATCCTTTATTCATCTTATTATTTTGGGGAGATAATAGTTCGGCATTTGAGAGGGGAATGGGGAAAGGATGAAAATGGACTGCCGATTATCAAGAGAATCGGAGGACACGAAGCTTTCAAAAAAAATCCTTATAAAATAGTTAGAAGCTTTTTGGACTATCCTAATTCTGGATCTATTTATGATTATTTTAAAACATTTGAAGAAACTGTTGAGGATTTATAATTTTATATTTGTCCTAAGCAGATCTCAGGACAAATGCATGGACTGAGAATAAAGTAATTTCATTCAGCTTGAACTGAACGAAGAAGAAGATGGCCAAGGCAAGACCAATGGTGGTGCCTATGAGAATTCTTTTTCTATAATATGCTTTCGATTGGGATTTGTTGTTATTCTCCATTTCTGTCAGCCCGAATGCATGCTTCCCAATGAATATGACAATAATCCAGGCTGCAGATAAGAAAACGATGACGGACAACACGAATCCCAAGCTGATCGGAATATTAAAATCAACCTCTGTAAGAGAAAACCCGCTGCGTACCCACGAAACTAGAAATCCGGAAAAAATAAGCTGGATAAACAAAAGCACAGCGATGCAGCTAAAAATAATAGCAATGGATTCCCTTACTTTGTCCATAAGGGTTTTAGATGCGGCGTTGGCAATAATCTCGTCACAGAACACTTTGTAATCCATTCCGATCACAGATGATATGTCCTGGCCGCGTTCCTGCGCATCCAAGATCATGTGCAGCAAATCCTGCCGGATGTGTTCAACCTGCCGATCGGGAATGCGGCTGACACGCAGGTAGACGATCATGTCAGTTAATATCTTTTTGTTCGTACTGGTCAATTTATGGTCCAGCTCGTTATTACTTTTTCTCAGCTTGGTGATAATTGGAGCTATCATTAGACATTCCCTCCTTTAGATTGAATAATTGATGAATTGCATGCTCAAGTAGTATCCATCTCTCCCAAAAGGCATCCAGCTCACGCAAACCTGCTTCGGTCAAATTAAAATATTTTCGTCTAGGACCTTGAGAAGACTGCTTGTAATTGGCAGTAATGAACCCATTCTTCTCAAGACGCATCAGGAGTGGATAGATCGTTCCTTCCGAAATATTGGGGAACCCATGCTCGGTAAGCTTCTCAGATATTTCGTAACCATACGTTTCGCGGATACTAATCACTTTAAGGATGCATCCTTCAAGTGTTCCCTTTAACAATTGTGATTTGTCGTTCAGTCCTGTCACCTACTTTGCAATGCATAATAGTGTAGCTATATTGTATTGCAAGGTAGTTGGGTTTGTCAAACAGTACCAAATAAAATATTGTAAGCTGGTTCAGCTCGCGCTCTTTCTTTTTCTATCAACTCACCCCCATCTATGGTATATTTTTCATAGGGAAATAAGCCGTAACTTCATAGTCAGTCTGCGCAAGACCCGGCCTAAGACTCCATTTTCTTTGGTCCGGGTCTTTTGTTACAGATATATCTGGAAGTAACCCGAAAGACCCGTTGTAGAGAGGGGTTCAGAACATAGGGGAAGCAATCAGTACAGCTGAAGTTTGGCCCATCGGCCTCCCGTGCATGGATCGGTCGAGTATAGAATTTTATACCTTTCTTTCCTGGAAAGACATAATACGATGGATGTATACACAGTAAACGTCTCTAAAAAAGGCAGTTTGATGAAGTTTTTAGGTTTGTAACTTTTGTGTCATATTTAGATGAAATTTGTCGATTAATATAGTAGTATGATCCGGGTGAGATTAGAGAGGGACTGTTTAAATGAAGATAGGATTCAAGAGGTTAATGATTGTATACATACTGGTAATGGGGTTCCTGCTCATTTTTTTGAACGGCATCTACTACTATACCATGAAGGATGCCCTGCTGGATGGGCAGAAGCAAAGCATAGAGAATATGACGTCCCACATTAAATCTTCGCTCGAAATTACCCAACGGGGAGAAATGTTGTTCGAAGAGGCCTTGGCTGAGCGGCTGCGGGTTGCGGCCATCGCTGCACAGAACATGCTGCCTCCTAGGCTTGAAGACGTGACGACGGAGCAGCTGCAGAAGGTTAGAGACAAGGTAGGGATAGAGAATTTGACCTTGTTCAAGCATTTAAAGGAAGAGAACAATTTTATTGCCGCCAAGTCCAGTGATCCGAAGGAAGTGGGGATGACCACGGAGAAATGGGGCAGAGGGAAATGGAACCAGGTATTTAAGGAATTGATGGAGAACCATAATGCGACCCCGATCAAGAACTTCGGGGAGAATTTACCCAACTTCTGGGCAGGGCCATTTGACACCTCGACTTCTGATCCGAAGAGAATCAGCAAGTGGGGGTACTATAACGACGGGACCACAGATTATTTGATTGACCCCTACATTTCGGAAAATATTATTAACCGGTTCCGCGACAAAGCAGGCGTAGAGTCCAACATTGAGGAGCAGGAGCGGAGCAATCCCCTGATTCTGGAAATCGGCATTCTGAACGACAAAGTCCTCCAGGGCGAGTGGAAAGCGCCGAACAAGGCTAATCCGGAGTGGCATTCAGAGCGCAAGCTTCTGTACGGTAAATACAACTACAGCACCAAGGATGATTTGGCTATGGCCAAGGTGGCCTTCTCCAGGATGGAGAAGGTGCATCAGGTAATGGAGGTCAACGGCCGTTCTGTGTTAAAAACGTATTCACCCATCAGCCTCCAGGACAATGTGAATAAAGGGTTTGACCGGATGCTCATCATTGTGTCCTCTGATATGGATAAGCTGACCGCGGACCTGACCCGGAAGGAACTGAGGATATCCATCGTTGCATTGATCATCCTGATTATAGGTGGACTGATGATTATGGCGGTAGGCAGGTATCTTAAGAATCACACCAAGGTCGTTGACGATGTTCAGAGCATGTACCTCCGCAACATTGACAGCCTGTTCAAGACGGTTAAGGAGTACCGTCATGACTTTATCAATCATATCTTTGCGCTGAGCGGATTGGCCAAGATCAAGAAGTATGATGAGCTGGAAGCTTATCTGCGCAGTCTGACCCATATTAATAAATCGCTGAACGACATTGTGGATATCCGGATTCCAGCCTTTAACGGTCTGATCCAGGCGAAATCGGCGCAGGCTCTGGAGCGTTCGATCAACCTGGAATATCACTTTGAAGGCTTTGATCAGCTGAACCTGGATATTCTGAAAATTACCGATCTGGTCCGCATTACGGGCAATCTGATCGACAACGCCTTTGATGCGCTGCAGGAGACGGCTGAGGACAACCGTAAAGTCGCGATTCTGGCCCAGGTAGAACAGAGGACCCTGACTATACAGGTACTCAACAACGGCGAACCGATTCCTGATGAGTTGAAGGCGCGGATTTTCGAACGCGGTTTCTCCACGAAACCGAAATCCAGCAACAGCGGACTGGGCCTTGCTATCGTCAAGAAATTGGTTGAAGGCTACAACGGACGGATTCAGGTAGAGAGCGGCAGCGAGACAACCTGCTTCAAGGTGGAAATTCCGCTTAGTCCGAAGGAGCTTATTCAAGGTACAAGTTAGACATATAACAATAGATTAGTTAGAAGCCCGGGAGTTGATCCCGGGCTTTTTACCTTATCCGGCAAGTATGGAAGAACCGTCCAGGCTTGCTTTTTTATTTCTTTTACTTTAAGGGGAGAAAGGGCGTTTGAGATATGTTCAAATTAAAGATATCAGGTACAGATTATAGAAAAATATTCCGGGTGGTTATCCAGCGAGGGCTTAAGGAGTACAATGGATGTGCGGTTTGAATCCGCTTTCGCCGGGAAGCCCGCCGCTCACGGGTGCAGACTGTTGTCTACCCGATATTATATATGGAGGCCCAGCATGAGATTCGGCATGATGTACAGGTCCTATTTCAAGAACAACATGTTTATGAGGATGTTCTTGTTCTTTTCAATTATCGTCGTTCTTACGATTATAGCTTTGTCTTATTTTATTTTTCAATCTATCTCCCAATCGACCATTCAGCGGGAATTGGATGTTCAGAAGACGGCCATGGAAAGCGTTGACCGCTATATCCATGGGCGGTACCAATCGGTTCAAGATCTTGTTAGGAACATGTACACCAATGAGGCTTTATCTGCGAATGTGTCCTTCTTCATTAATCACGCCTATTTCGAGTATGTCCAGTACAGAATGGATCAGTTCTATGGGGACAGCAATGATTACTCGACAGATGTGCTGAAGTATTTCGAGAATTGGATTGACCAGAATCCGGATATCCGCAATTTGATGCTGTACAGTGCGAACCGCCAGTACCTGTCCAATCTCAACCAGTATAAGCAGTTCCGGCAGCTGTCGGCCAATCAGGCCCATTCTTATATCCCGGATGTCATGGCCCTGGAGAGCAAGAATATCTCTTCCCCGAATGCGTGGGTTCGGCGGGCAATTGATCAGTGGGACCCCTCCCTCTATGCCATTCGTGTACCTATTAACAACAAGCGGTCCTATAAAAATGACGGTCAGCTGCTGGTATATCTGGATTCCACCAGCATAGCCAGCGCTCTCTCGAATTATCAGAACAGCCTGAAGGGGGAGATTGTGGTTCTGTCAGCCAACGGGGACGTACTGTTTGATTCCAAAGGGCGTTATTACGGTAAGAAATACCCCTATGAGAGTGAGACGAAGGCCGTCTTCGACAACACCAGCTCAGGCAACGCCGGCTTGGGAATGTTCCGATCGAACCAGAACATGTATGTGAACAAGCTGGTGTCCGCTGATGAGGGCTATATGATTATCGGGGCAGCGCCGCGCGAGGAAATAGCCGAGGCTTACTTGGGAATCCGTAATACAATCATCACCATCTCTGCAATCTGTATCCTGATCGCTGTCGTCTTCCCGGCGCTTTTCGTGGTTAACTTTGCCAAACGTACAAACCGGATTGTGAAATTCACCCGGAAAGTAAGGAACGGCGACTTTGCGGCTCGTATTCACGACCAGAGGGACGATGAGCTTGGACAGATCTCCCGAAGCTTCAATGCGATGCTGGACGAGCTTAATCAATATATTGAGCGGGTGTACAAGGCCGAAATCAAGCAGAAGGAGACCGAGCTGGTTGCTCTTCAGGCACGAATTAATCCACATTTTCTGTACAATACGCTTGAGGTGATCCGGATGCGGGCGGTGTCCCAGGGGGCTAAGGATGTAGGCGACATGATCTATAGTCTGTCTGTTCTGTTCAAGAGCCTGGTCCAGCAGAAAAAGATTTACACACTGAAGGATGAGCTTGAAGCATGCCGGCTCTATCTGGAGCTGTTCCGGATCCGATATAAGGATAAGTTCAATTACGAGATCCATCTTCCGGCGGAGCTCAGCCATCTTACGGTGATGAAGCTGTCGCTTCAGCCGATTGTTGAGAATTATATCGTTCATGGACTTAGGACTGACCGGAAGGACAATCTGCTGATAATGGAGGTTACGATGCACGAAAATATGCTCAAGGTAAAGGTAACCGACAATGGCAAGGGGATTACACCTGAGCGGATGAGTGAAATTATGTCGGAGCTCAATCAGCCGGAGGAGACAGGCCAGATGTTCGGCCTTCGCAGTGTGCATACCCGGCTTAAGTTCCTATATGGACCCGAGTACGGGATCGTTATCACCAGCCAGCCTGGGGATGGGACGATGATTGAGGTTAATTATCCCGGGCAGGAAGGAGCCGATGGTAATCATGTATAAAGTATTTATCGTTGACGACGAGCCCTTCATTCTGGAGGGGCTGTACGATATTCTGGACTGGTCTTTGTTCGGGATGGAGATTGTGGGACAGGCCGATCATGGGCAGATGGCGCTGGAAGCTCTGTCCGCCAGGCCAGTAGATGTGCTGATCACAGACATTTCCATGCCGGTCATGAACGGTTTAAGTCTAATCCGGGAGGCCAGAAAGCTTCACCCGGATTTGAAGGTCATTATCCTAAGCGGATTTAATGAGTTTGAATACCTGAAAGAAGCCATGCAGCTGGGCATCGAGAATTACCTTCTCAAGCCGATCAATGTGGAGGAACTGGAATCCACCCTTCGCAACACGGTAGCCAAGCTGGACAGCACACAATCTGACCAGCTGTATGATGAATACAGTGTTCAGATTCTTAAGGACAATACTCTATACCGGTGGCTAACCGGCCAAATCGCAGACCCTGAATTTGACCAGAGGGCGGAACTGCTCGGTATCACACTGCAAAGGCCCTATATGGCGGTTGCCGCGCTTCGCAGAATTGAAGACCAGGCCGGCTTGTTTGAGGAAGCGAACCGTAAGTTTAAAGCCCTAGCCGGGACGTTCGTCCTTCATGATGTAGACGGGGATATTGTGCTGGTCACTGCTTTTGAGCAGGAGGAAGAGATTCAGACGTGGATCAGCTTGCTGAATGAATATACACAGGAGTTATCGGCTCAAGGAAAGCCTGCGCAGGTGGGAGTCAGCCGGGTCGGGAGATTGCCTGAGGGAGCTCAGGTCTGTTATGCCGAAGCGAAGAAATGCATGGAGTATTTTATGATATTTCCCGACCGGAGCCTAATTGATTATCAGACGCTTGATTCTGGAGATGCCCGCGGGGACTCGAAATTTCCGATTCAGTGGAAAGATTACGCCAAACTGATTGTAGCCAGGGACATTCAGGCTCTGGACGAGCAGATTGTAGTGGATTTCGAGCAGCTCCAGCAACAAGAAGGCATTCAGCCAATCGAGCTGCATCATGCGGCGTTGGAGCTGATCATCCGCTTTAAGATGGAGCTGGAGGGTATTAAACATACCGATGAATCGGCGCTGTTCCAGGAAGGGCTCGGGCGGGTCAGAAGCTGTGTTACCTTTGAAGAATTGATAGGAGTTCTTAAGGAGGTTGCCCGCCAAACGGTAAATTCGCTTCTTAAGGATATGAAGAATCCCATTGTCAGCCAGGTGCTGGGATATATTGAAGAGCATTATGCTGACGAGCTGTCCCTGAAGACGTTAGGTGCGCATTATCATCTTCACCCGGTGTATTTGGGCCAGCTGTTTCATAAGGAGACGGGGGAGACCTTTGCGGAGTATATCAACCGGTACCGGATCGGAAAGGCTAAGGAGCAGCTCAAAAACACCACGATGAAGGTACATGAAATAGCTAGGAATGTGGGATATTGGGAGACAGGGTATTTTTACAAGCAGTTTCGTAAATACGTGGGGATATCCCCAACGGATTATAAAGGTCTATCCTGACTTGGGAAAGCATTTCCGGCAGGCTCCCTGCTTGACTGACAAGGGAGGCAGTCCGGGAATGCTTTTTTACTTCCGGGCAGATAAATTAATGTAAGCGTATCCCTCTTTTTTAGGAGATGATTGGTAGCGTTTTTATTTTTCCTTTAATTTATATCCGATTATATTAATTTTATCTTCTTTTTGAAAATGCTTTCATCCGATAAGGTTAAGATAGCTGCTGCGGGAACACCACAGAGGCGGCAGCCTTGCTGCAGCAGGGTTTTTACAACGAAGTACGGGGAGTCATGTATAACTTAAAGGAGGATTCACACATGGGCAAGATGAAAAAAAGATTTTCTTTTGTACTGGCGACTCTCATGTCACTGTCGCTTGTACTTAGTGCTTGCGGCGGAAGCAAGGACAGCGCGGAGGGCGGCTCAAGCTCTGCGGATAGCAAGCCGGTCGAGCTGATCTGGTATACCATCGGAACTCCACAGAAAGATGTGGACAAGGTTATGGCGGAGGTCAGCAAATATACCAAAGAGAAAATTAACGCAACGATCAAGATGAAGATGATTGACTGGGGCGACTATGCTCAGAAAATGCAGGTTAATGTCGCATCTGGTGAACCGATGGATATTATCTTCACTTCGGCAGGCGGTTTCGACTATGTGCAAAATGCGAGAAAAGGCGCGTTCTATAAGCTGGACGATTTGATCGAGAAGTATGGTCAGGATCTCAAGAAGACGATTGACCCGGCATTCCTGAGCGGTTCCAAAGTGGACGGCCACAACTATGGTATTCCAGCGAACAAGGAGCTTCCTCAGCAAGAGGTATGGCGTTTCAACAAGAATTTGCTTGATAAATACAAGCTGGATATCTCGAATGTCCGCTCCCTGGACAGCCTGGAGCCACTGCTTAAAACTATTAAAGAAAAAGAGAACGGTGTAACGCCATTCTCGATGGATAAGCAGTACGTTCCTTATGTCCCATATGACTACATCATCCAGAATCTTCCAATGGCAGTGAAGCTTGACACCAAGGACTACAAAATTGTCAACATTCTGGAAACTCCAGAAATGAAGGAAGCTTTGACAACGATGCACAAGTACTACAAAGCCGGTTATGTGTCTGCAGAAGCAGCAACTACAGGCTCAACCAATGACTTGACGACTTCCGGCAAATGGTTCCTTGACCGTGCACAGACCCAGCCGCTGGCGGACAACGCATGGTCTCAAAGCTATGGATATCCTGTAGTTTCCACACCGGCAAGTGATGCGATTATCACAAACACTTCTGTTCAAGGTTCGATTATGGCGATCTCAGCGAACTCCGAACATCCGGAGAAGGCGATGGAATTCCTGAATCTGCTTAATACAGATCCGGTTCTTCGCAACATGGTGGACTCCGGTATCGAAGGTGAGCATTACAAGAAAGTGAATGACAAGCATATCGAGAACCTGCCAGCTTCTAAGAGCTATGACATGCCATCTTACTCTCTTGGTAACAACATGCTGCTCTACTTGAACCAGAACGATCCAGACAACAAATGGGATGAGTTCAAGAAGTTTAATGCAGCAGGTAAAAATTCTCCAATCCTCAGCTTTAACTTTGACAGCAGCAAGGTTTCTTCTGAGCTTGCCGCAGTACAGAACGTGAAAGAGCAGTTCTGGGCAGCATTGATGACCGGTACGCTGGATCCTGCTACAAATCTGGATAAAGCTATCGCGAAATTCAAAGAGGCCGGACTTGATAAAGTAATTTCTGAAGCCCAAAGCCAGCTTGATGCCTGGAAAGCGAACGGCGGGAAGTAAATCTTAAATACAGAGCATATGAAGGATCGGGCGGGTGAATGGTCGCCCGGTCCTTTTCATTATCACTTCGGGAGGGAAACTTATGGTTCAGTTTTTCAAGAATCTGGTAAAGAACAAAGTCATGCTGTTCATGGTACTGCCTGGAGCCATCTGGTTCTTCTTCTTCTCCTATCTACCCTTGGTAGGTACCATCGTGGCATTCAAGCAGTACCGGTTCAGCCGGGAGGGCTTCTGGGCCAGTATCGCCAAGAGTGAGTGGGTTGGCTGGAAGAACTTCAAGTTCCTGTTCACTACGGATGATGCCTTTATCATCACGCGCAACACCCTGCTTTATAATATCGCATTTATCTTCTTAGGCCTTGTCCTTTCCGTTGCGATGGCCATCCTGCTGTCTGAGCTGGTGAGTAAAAGAATGGCCAAAATCTACCAGACGGGGATGTTCCTGCCGTACTTCCTATCTTGGGTTATTGTCGGCTATTTCGCGTTCAGCTTCCTGAGCCTGGATCGGGGAATGCTCAACCAGATTCTGGGTTGGTTCGGAGCCGAACCGATTCAGTGGTATTCGGAAGCCAAGTATTGGCCTTACATTCTGATACTCGTGAATCTGTGGAAAGCCGTTGGATACAGCAGTGTCGTATATCTGGCCTCCATCATGGGTATCGATAAGTCGCTTTATGAAGCTGCTATGATTGACGGTGCAAGCAAATGGCAGCAGATCCGGAGCATCACGATCCCGATGCTGTCGCCAATCATTATCATTATGACGCTGTTGGCAGTTGGGCGTATATTCTATGCAGACTTTGGACTCTTCTATCAGGTGCCAAGGGATTCAGGAACGCTGTACTCTGTGACCAACGTTATTGATACCTATGTATACCGCGGCTTGAAAACAACCGGTGAGATTGGAATGAGCACCGCAGCCGGTCTGTACCAGTCTGTTGTAGGCTTCGTTCTTGTCATGGTGTCCAACTTCGTGGTCCGCAAAATTGATAAAGACAGTGCCTTATTCTAGGACTTTGATGAGAGGAGTGCTCTATTATGGCCGAGGTTATTAAAAGAAAGCGGGATTTCCACAACGTGTCGCGCGGCTGGAATGTGGTGCTGAACATCATCGCAGGACTGTTTGCTTTTCTCTGTGTATTCCCGTTCTTGTTTGTTGTCATTATTTCCTTAACCGATGAGAAGACCCTTGCTCGGGACGGGTATCGTCTGCTTCCGGCAAAATGGAGTCTGGAGGCTTACCGGTTCGTGTTCCAGACTGGAGATATGCTGCTTCGTTCTTACGGGGTAACGATCCTCGTTACGCTGCTGGGAACCTTAATCAGTCTGATGCTGATTTCGGTGTATGCCTATGCAATTTCAAGAAAGAGCTTCCGCTACCGCCGTTTTTTCTCGGTATATGCGATTCTGACCATGCTGTTCAACGGCGGTATGATTCCTACCTATATGGTGGTCTCCCAGCTTCTTGGTCTTAAAGATACGATTTGGGCGCTTGTGCTGCCGCTCGCGGTGAACGCCTTCTATATTATGATTCTGCGCACGTTCTACAGTACGAGTGTGCCGGATGCGATTATTGAGTCGGGACGGATTGACGGGGCAGGAGACTTTTATATTTTCCTGAAAATCGTACTTCCTCTCTCCCTTCCGGGACTTGCCACAATTGGCTTGTTCAGTACACTCGGCTACTGGAATGACTGGTTTAACGCGCTTCTCTACATTGAGAACCCGAACCTGGTGCCGCTGCAATCCATGCTGATGCGTATCGAGTCAAGCATTCAGTTCATCCAACAGAACTCTCAGAACAGCTCGCTGAGTATGACGGCTCTTCAATCGATTCCGCAGGATACATCCCGGATGGCGATGGTCGTGCTGGCGACACTGCCGATTATATTTGCATATCCGTTCTTCCAACGTTACTTTGTTCAAGGCCTTACAGTTGGAGCAGTCAAAGAATAGAGAAAATACTAAACTATTGGATAGCGGGGAGGTTCGAAACCAGGTGCTGACTTACAAAGACAAGACGAAATCAGTTGAAGAGCGGGTGGAGCATCTGCTCAAGCTTATGACTACGGAAGAAAAGGTGGGCCAGCTTGTGCAGCCTTTTGGCTGGCTAACCTATGAGAATAGAGAAGGAACGGTTACGTTAAGCGATTCCTTTAAGGAACAGGTGGCTCAAGGCGGTGTAGGTTCCTTGTATGGTGTTCTTCGCGCCGATCCTTGGACCGGAGTAACCTTAGAGAACGGGCTGTCTGCCCGTGAAGGTGCCGAGGCGGTCAACCTGATTCAGCGTTATGCCGTGGAACAATCCCGGCTGGGCATTCCGATCCTGATCGGGGAAGAGTGCTCGCATGGGCATATGGCGATCGACGGAACGGTGTTCCCGGTGCCGCTGCTGCTGGGCAGCACCTGGAACGTTCCATTGTACCGCGAAATGTGCCGCGCTGTAGCGAAGGAGACACGCGCACAGGGAGGAGCCGTGACGTATTCCCCGGTGCTTGATGTGGTCCGTGACCCCCGGTGGGGAAGAACAGAGGAGTGCTTCGGGGAGGACCCGTATCTCATCGGTGAATTCGCGGCGGCAGCCGTTGAAGGTCTGCAAGGGGAAGGGCTGGACAGCCAGAACAGTGTAGCGGCTACCTTGAAACACTTCGCGGGTTACGGAAGCCCGGAAGGCGGCAGAAATGCCGGACCCGCGCAAATGGGCTGGCGGGAGCTGCTGGAGAAGGACCTGTATCCGTTCCAACGGGCAGTTGAAGCCGGAGCCGCGTCAATTATGCCGGCCTACAACGAGATAGACGGAATTCCATGTACTGTGCATACCGGGCTGCTGGACGGAGTCCTCCGGAAGATGTGGGGATTTGATGGTATGGTTATCACGGATTGTGGAGCGATCAATATGCTGGCAGATGGCCATGATACTGCTGAAGACGGACCGGATGCGGCGATCCAGGCCATACGCGCGGGAATTGATATGGAAATGTCGGGGGAAATGTTCGGCAAGTATCTGGTCGATGCGGTGAATGACGGCCAGCTTGAGATGGACGTGCTTGATCAGGCTGTGCGGCGGGTGCTTGCGCTGAAATTCCGGCTTGGGCTGTTCGAGCAGCCTTATGCAGACCCCAAGCGTGCTGAAGAGGTAATCGGCCATCCGGAACATATTCGGCTGGCCCGGCAGCTCGCTGCGGAGGGAGCAGTACTGCTGAAGAATGAGGGTGTTCTACCGCTGTCTAAGGCGGCGGGACGAGTTGCAGTGATCGGCCCTAACGCAGACCAGGGTTACAACCAACTGGGAGATTATACGTCACCTCAGCCGAAATCCAAGGTGGCCACCCTGCTGAGGGGAATTCTCGGCAAGTTCCCAGATGATGAGGAACGTGTGCTGTACGCGCCAGGCTGCCGAATCAGAGGAGGATCCAAGGAAGGATTCGAGCAAGCACTCCATTGTGCAAGCCAGGCGGACATCGTTGTGATGGCGGTTGGCGGATCAAGTGCCCGGGATTTCGGAGAAGGAACGATTGACCTGAGAACAGGGGCTTCCACCGTTTCGGATGAGTCCTGGAGCGATATGGACTGCGGCGAAGGAATCGACCGGATGACGCTTACGCTGTCCGGGGTCCAGCTGGAGCTTATGCAGGAAATCCACAAGCTGGGCAAGCCCGTTGTTGTGGTTTATATCAATGGCCGCCCGATCGCCGAGCCTTGGGTGGATGAACATGCGGATGCGATACTCGAAGCCTGGTATCCTGGGCAGGAAGGCGGGTATGCAATCGCCGACATTCTATTCGGGGATGTGAACCCGTCTGGACGGCTGACCGTCTCTATACCGAAGCATGTAGGCCAGCTTCCGGTGTATTACAACGGCAAGCGGTCCAGAGGGAAACGCTATCTGGAGACGGACTCAAGCCCAAGATATCCGTTCGGCTACGGACTTAGTTATACTTCATTCAGCTACAGCAATCTGAGATTGTCTGCTTCCGAGATTTCCGAAGGGGATACCGTAAGGGCTGAAGTTGATGTCACGAATACAGGCAGCCGGGAAGGGGCTGAGGTGGTTCAGCTGTATATCTCGGATGTAGTCAGCTCGGTAACACGCCCGCTGAAGGAGCTTAAAGGATTCGAGAAGATTGAATTGAAGCCGGGTGAGACCCGGACCGTAGTCTTCACGATCGGAAGCGAGCATCTCCAATTTATCGGGTTGGATATGAAGCCTGTAGTGGAACCGGGAATGTTCCGGGTCCATATTGGCCGTAATGTAATGGATACCCTATATGCGGAATTCAGGGTCCGGAAGGAGAATTGATGGGAATGGAACGAATCAGGCGTTTTATCCGGGAATTGTCGGAATGCCAGTGGCTCTATCAACGCGAGCTTCGCTGGGAGATCACGCGGGCCTATTACAAGCTGCCTGGAGTGTATGAGAACAAGCTTCCGTATCCTGAAGGGGAAAGTTTGAATCCTTTCCCCAGTACACAGGGGACCACATATTTCTTCAGGACCCAGCCTACGCTTCCCGCCGAATGGGGAGACGGCCCGTTTGGGCTGGTGTTCGAGTCCGGCGGTGAAGGACTGCTGCGGGTGAATCGTGAATCGTATCAAGGTCTGGACCGCAATCATACTTATGTAACGTTGGACCCTGTCCAAACCGGAAGGTCTCCCGAGCTTGAGATTGAACTGTTCGATCCGGTACCTGAGCCGGTTGACCCGCTGAATCGCCAGGCAGTTATTCAGCCTCCGATTAGCGCCGTAACGAGTCTTCTTGTGCTTCCTAACGAGCCCGTAAGAAGCCTCATGTACACCGTGATTGTCGTTAGAGACACGGCGCAGCTGCTGGGCGAGGGGGATTTCCGCCGCACCCGTCTGATCCAGGCTCTTTACCGCTCGATGGACCGCTTTATAGGTCTGAATTCCGATGCAATCCGGGAAGGTGCCGCAATTACGGAAATTGAAGCTGTACTCCGCCGGGAAGTGAAAGACATAGGGGGCAATGCGGAGGGCCTGGAGCATATGGTCGGACAGTCTCACATTGATGTTGCCTGGCTGTGGCCGGTCCGGGAGACCGTCCGCAAGACCAGTCGGACCTTCTCAACGGTGGACCGGCTGATGGAGGAGTATTCGGGTTATCTGTATGCTCAGAGCCAGCCGCAGCTGTTCGCTTTTCTGAAAGAAAACGACCCAGATCTGTATGAGCGTGTTAAGGCGAGGATCAAGGAAGGGCGCTGGGAGCTGGTTGGAGGCATGTGGGTGGAGCCTGATCTGAACATCCCCAGCGGGGAATCCCTGATCCGTCAAATGCTGTACGGGCAGCGGTTCTATCAGGAAGAGTTCGGGAGAACCTCAGCAATTGAGTGGCTGCCAGACACGTTCGGCTACTGCGCCTCTCTGCCCCAAATCCTAAAGCATGGCGGCGTGAACTATTTTATGACGACCAAGCTGGGGTGGAACGATACGAACCGGTTCCCTTATGACCTGTTTTACTGGGTAGGGATCGATGGTACTCCCATCCTGTCCTATCTCAATCACGGCGTTAACGAAAATACTCTGCCGAAGGATATACATGATCATTGGCAATCTTACCGGGAGAAAGACCGGCATCCCGAGCAAATGCTCCTGTACGGGCATGGGGATGGCGGAGGCGGCGTGACCCGTGAAATGCTTGAGTATATCGACCGGTCAGACCTGATGGTCGGACAGCCCGCTTCTGTCCACAGCACGGCTGCCGAATTCTTCAACAGAATTGACCAGTCCCGGCCGAAGCTTCCGAGCTGGCATGGTGATCTGTATCTGGAGCTTCACCGTGGAACTTATACAACACATGCGCGCAATAAGCGTCATAACCGCCGGGCCGAGGTTCTCTACCGTGAGGCTGAGGTCTGGAATTCGCTGGCCCTGCCATGGATGGAGAAGCCGGAGGAGGCGCAGCTTAGAGGCGATCTGCATGATGGATGGAAGCTGATTCTGCTGAACCAGTTCCATGATATTATTCCGGGTTCAGCTATCACGGAAGCGTATGAGACGTCAGAGAAAGAGTATAAGACGATCTTCGCCAAGGGGAACTCTGCCTTGGATACGGGGCTCGGGCTGCTGGCGGGGCAGGTTGACATAGATCCAGCCCGGGAAGGCACACCTTATGTGGTCTTCAACAGTCTAGGCTGGAGCCGCAGTGCAGTCATTCATCTGGATATAGATGCGGGTCAACAATTTGTTCCGTACGGCTGGAACGGAACAGAGCTTCAATCCGATCCTGAAGAAGGTGGAATAGCTATTCGGGTACCGGATATCCCGGCATTCGGATATGCAGCCTTCTGGCTTGTTCCGAAAGGAACGGCAGCACCTGCTGAGCTGGCGGCATCCACCCTTGAGGATATCTGGGAGACGGGGCTGTATAAGGTTCGCTTTAATGAGCTGGGGGAAATCACCAGCCTGTATGACAAGACTGCTGGGCGGGAGGTCGTAAAGCCGGGCGAATGTGCGAACCGGTTTGGCTTCTTCCATGACCGCCCGACGCTCTGGGATGCCTGGGATATTGACGACCGGTATGAGGAGCAGCCAGCAGGAACACCGGAGCTGCTTGAGAAGCAGGTTCTCGTTCAGGGAGCTGTCAGGGATGTTCTCAGATTCCGCTGGCGGATACACGAGTCCGAAATTGAACAGGATTTAATTTTCTATCATCAGAACCGTCGGATTGATTTTAAGACCCGGGTTAGCTGGAAGGAAAGCCATAAGCTTCTCAAAGTGGGCTTTCCAGTCCACGTGGTAGCGGACAAGGCCACATTTGAGATTCCATTTGGCTCGTTAGAGCGGCCAACTCACCGGAATACGAGCTGGGAGCAAGCTCAGTATGAGGTCTGCGGGCACCGGTTCGCGGATGTGTCTGAACACGGGTATGGCGTCAGCCTGCTGAATGACTGCAAATATGGTTATGATGTTCAGGGCAGCACAATCCGGTTGTCGCTGCTCCGTGCCCCTAAATGGCCGGACGTGACGGCAGACCAGGGAGAGCACGAATTTACGTATTCGCTGCTTCCGCATGAAGGGGATTGGCGCGAGTCCCATACGCTGCGGGCGGCTGCCGAGCTGAACCTTGAGGCTCCCGTTCGCAGGACAGTTCCAGGCACAGGGAAACTTCCAGTCATGGGATCACTTCTGGAGCTAAGAAGCCAGCATGTTGTGCTGGACACCGTGAAGCCGGCAGAAGATGGAAAGGGCTTCATCCTCCGGTTCTATGAATCCGCAGGTGGCCGGGAAGAGATTTCACTTCGCTGGCCGTATTCCATCAACCGGGTATATGACTCCAATGCTCTGGAAGAAGCCGGTGAAGAAATTCCAGTGACAGAAGATCGAATCACTTTAAAGTTCTTGCCTTACGAAATTAAAACTGTGTTTATTGAAGCAGGCTTGGACCTATAGAAGGATATAAGTGTTTGCTTCGTCAGGAGACTATGGGCAAACGCTAGCGGACTCCTTTGGTTTTGGATGTCATCTTAGCAAATTCAAGAAATCCACAACCAACAGCGACGGGAGCGGCGTTTGAGCTGGAAGCCTTTTGGGCACAAACCGAATTCCTATGAAGAATCAGGGGCCGTCTTTTGAGACGGCCCCTGATTCTTTTAATGACTCGTGCTGATTTTAAAATTCCTGAACGGGTTGAGCCACCATCACTTATAAATAATGTCCCCACGCAGAGCTTCAACCTTCTCAAGCGCCTGTCCGGCATCCGCTTCACTGATCCCAAAATGCAGCAGGGCTTCGCGGAGATGTTTGACAATGGCATCGAAATGGACAGGCTGCAAATTCATGCCTGTATGAACCTTGGACATGGCACCACCGGTATATTGGTTCGGGCCGCCTAAAGCGTAACTGATAAACTTGGTTTGATGCGCACGCTGTTTTTTCATATCGGTATGTTCAAAAAACTTGTTTACCGTCTCATCTGCCATAACCAGATCGTAGAAATAGTCAACGACCTTCGCAATGCTCTCCTCACCGCCAAACTTCTCATATAACGTACTCATCCATATCAGCCCCTTTTATCGATACTTACTATTAACATAACCAATTAATGGAGTTTGATTCGCTAATGAGATTGGATTTGACTCTGTCTGCTGCTACCGATGTACCTTCTCGACAGACACCCTCATTTTATCGAAGAAATGGTTGAGTGCCATGGAGGCTGCCCCAAGCATCACGGCTCCCATGCTCAGATGGGAAAATTCAATGCGGACCTTGTCCTTGTGGAAGGGGAGAGCCCGGGCTTGGACAGTGTTTTTAATTTCATCAGCAATCCAAGCTTCGGCAAGGGCGATCCGGTTCCCGATGATAATCAGTTCCGGATTAAATATATTGATTAGATTGGCAATTCCGATGCCCAGATAACGCCCGTTGTTCTTCAGCAGAGTCTCGGCCTCGGGATTACCGCCTTCGGCAAGCTGAATAAGGTGCTCAAGCCGCATCGCACTCCTGCTTCCTTCGGCAGTAATTTTGCCGGGAGGGAACGCCTGCATCAAGCTGCCAGACCGGCCTGCCTCCTCCATGAGCGCCCGCTCGGAAGCATACAGCTCCCAGCAGCCATAATTTCCACAGCTGCACAGCTTGCCGTCTACCTCAATAGTGGTGTGTCCAGCCTCCCCGGAATAGCCATAGGCCCCTTTATAAATTCCCTCGCCTATGACAATCCCTGTACCGATGCCATGGCTGACGCTTAAGTAGACCAAATGATTGCTGTCCTGCCCGGCACCGTACTGCCGTTCTCCTAAAGCTCCGGCGTTCGCTTCGTTGTCAATGGCAACAGGAAGCAAGAACTCCTCCCGCAGCCAGCGGCCGAGCGGCACATCCCGCCACTCCAGGTTAGGCGCGAACAAGACGTTCCCTTCACCGTCCACAATTCCGGGAACTCCTGCCCCAATCCCTACTATGCCATAATGACTCTTCGGGGCGGTATGGATGAAGTGTCTCACCGCACCTGCAAGCACCTGATATACATGTTCAGGAGCTCTCGAATCAAAGGTATGTTCGGCCTGGTCGACCACATTGCCGTGAAGATCGCAGAGGACCAGAGACACCATGTCCACGCGGACATCCACGCCGATGGCGTATCCGGCCTGCTGATTGAATTCCAGAAGCACGGGCTTTCTTCCGCCGCTTGATTCTCCTTGTCCAAGCTCCCGCACCAGGCCACTCTCAATAAGCTGATTCACAAGGTTGGAGACGGTTCCTTTATTCAGACCTGATTTCACCGACACCTCTGCACGTGAGATCGGAGAATAGGTACGGACAAGATCAAGCACAATGGAGCTGTTGATTTGTTTGACCAGGGACTGGTCGCCAGTAAGCTGCTGCATGGATACACCTCAATTGCTGAAATACGTTCATTGTACCCAGTGTAGAACGGACAATAAAAATAATCAATAACTTAGTTTATCCAATAGACAAACTAAGTAGACAGGAGTATTATAGTGGCATGAACAACATTATGGGTTTAGGGAGGCTGAACAATGAGTTATTTTTCAAATGTTCATGAAATCGCTTACGAAGGGCAATCATCAACGAATCCATTTGCTTTTAAGTATTATAATGCCAAGGAACAGCTTGGCGGCAAGACGATGGAAGAGCATCTTCGGTTTGCAGTTGCATACTGGCATACCTTTACGGCAAATGGAACTGATCCTTTCGGTTCGGGCACAGCTATCCGCGGATGGGATACATACTCCGGCCTGGATCTGGCCAAGGCTCGGGTTGAGGCTTCGTTTGAATTTTACAGCAAGTTGAAGGTACCGTTCTTCTGCTTCCATGACCGGGATATTGCTCCGGAAGGGGAGACCCTGCAGGAGACGAACAGGAATCTGGATGTTATTGTAGATATGATTAAGGAATACATGAAGACCAGTGACACCAAGCTGTTGTGGAATACTGCCAATATGTTCACCCATCCGCGGTTCACGCATGGCGCCGGCACCACAAGCAATGCTGAGGTGTACGCTTATGCCGCGGCCCAGGTTAAGAAGGGACTTGAAGTGGGCAAGGAGCTTGGGGCGGAGAACTATGTCTTCTGGGGTGGACGTGAAGGATATGAGACACTGCTGAATACGGATATGGAGTTTGAGCTGGACAATCTGGCCCGCCTCTACCATATGGCGATAGACTATGCGAAGGAAATCGGCTTTGACGCCCAGTTCCTGATTGAGCCGAAGCCGAAGGAGCCGACCAAGCACCAGTACGATTTCGATGCCGCGACCACGCTGGCTTTTCTGCACAAGTACGGTCTGAAGGATCACTTCAAGCTCAACCTTGAAGCGAATCACGCCACACTTGCAGGCCATACGTTCGAGCACGAGCTCAGGGTTGCCCGGATCAACGGGGTTCTTGGGTCACTGGACGCGAACCAGGGGGATATGCTGCTTGGATGGGACACTGATGAATTCCCGCAAGATCTGTACACGACTACACTCACAATGGTTGAGGTGCTTAAGAACGGCGGCCTGGGCCGGGGCGGAGTGAATTTTGATGCAAAGGTGCGCCGCGGGTCCTTTGAGCCGGAAGACCTGTTCTATGCCCATATTGCTGGAATGGACGCGTATGCGAAAGGGCTTAAAGTTGCCTATAAGATGATAGAGGACCGTGTGTTTGAGAACATTTTGGATGAAAGATATGCAAGCTTTAAGGAGGGAATTGGACAGGAGATCGTATCCGGCCGGGCGACTCTGAAATCTCTTGAGGCCCATGCTTTGCAAAATAATCCTGTTCGTAACAAATCCGGCCGTCTGGAGCTGATCCGTTCGGTATTCAATCAATATATCCTCGGTGATCTCTAATTCCCGGATAAGGGAAAGGCCTTGGAATTTGTCTTCTGTAACAGTAAGGAGGTTATCGGATGGAGTATGTAATAGGGATTGACCTCGGGACCAGCTCGGTTAAGGCCTTGTTGGTAGACCAAAAGGGGAGCATATGCGGTGAAGCCGCAGAAGCGTACCCATTAATTCAATTGAGATCCGGGTACAGCGAACAGGACCCGGAACTTTGGATCAACATGACAATAAAAGCCCTAGGCAGATTGATCGAGGCTTCCGGCTTAGACCCGGAAGCTGTGACCGGGATGAGCTTCTCCGGGCAAATGCACGGCCTCGTCCTGCTGGATAAGCAGCACCGGGTTCTCCGCCATGCGATACTCTGGAACGATACCCGCACAACGGCGCAATGCCGTGAAATTGAAGCCAAACTGGGCGAAGATCTTCTCAAATATGCCAGAAATCCGGCTCTGGAGGGGTTCACCCTGCCGAAGCTGCTCTGGGTACGCGAGCATGAGCCGGAGCTGTTCCGGCAAGCTGCGGTATTCCTGCTGCCTAAGGATTATTTGAGGTTCCGCCTTACCGGCCAAATCGCCATGGATTATTCGGACGCGGCAGGAACCTTAATGCTGAATGTTCCAGCCAAGGCGTGGAGCCCGGAAATTTTGTCGGCCTTTGGCATTTCGCCAGAGCTCTGCCCACCGCTTGTTCCATCTGACGCTGGCACGGGCACATTGCTGCCGGAAATCGCTGCGGCTGCCGGGCTAACCAGCCTGGTTAAAGTGTTCGCCGGAGGCGCGGACAACGCATGTGGAGCGATTGGGGCAGGCGCTCTTAGGCCGGGGGATACGCTGTGCAGCATCGGTACCTCCGGAGTTATCCTCTCTTATGAGGATAACCCTGATGCGGATTACGGCGGCAGGCTGCATTTCTTCAACCACGGCCGGGCGGATGCCTTCTATGCCATGGGGGTTACCCTGGCGGCGGGGAACAGCCTGACTTGGTTTAGAGACACCTTTGCGCCGCAGAGCTCTTTTGATGAATTGCTTGAGGCTCTAGATGAAATTCCACCTGGAGCTGGAGGGCTGCTGTTCACGCCTTACTTGCCCGGAGAGCGTACACCTCATGGAGACGCGTCCATTCGCGGCAGCTTCATTGGGCTTGATTCCAGACATACCCGTGATCATCTGGTTAAGGCTGTGGTTGAAGGAATTACCTTTTCCCTGGCCGAGTCCATTCGCATTCTCAGAGAATCGGGGCAGCAGGTGGAGAGTGTCATTTCGATAGGCGGCGGCGCAAGAAATGAAGCGTGGCTCCAGATTCAGGCGGACATCTTCAATGCTGGGGTGATCCGGCTGGAGAGTGAGCAGGGTCCCGCTCTGGGCGCGGCGATGCTGGCTGCCTGTGGACTGGGATGGTATGCCTCGCTGGAGGACTGTGCCGATGCTTTTGTCCGGCGGGCGGGTGTCACATCCCCGAATAAGGAGCGTGTTCAAGTTTACGAGGAGCTGTTTGATTTGTACCGTCAGGTATATGTTAATACGCAGGCGCTGAGCAAAAAGCTGGAGAAGTATAGAGGATAGACCGTTAGCGGATACCCCGCTCTGTGGAGAAATCAGAGGGTCTATTTATATTTTAAAAGACCGTTCACCTAGGCATTTGCCTGGGCGAACGGTCTTTCTTATATATGGGCAGATTCGGGTAATCCAGGGTTCTGGCGCCTATTGCTGGAATCAGCGCCCGGACAGATAGACGGCCTGCCCTGTTTTGGCAGACTCATAGATGGCTTCAAGAATTTGCGAGACAACGTAAGCCTGTTTAGGGGTAACCACTGGCTCCTTATCCTGCTCGATCGCTTCCAGCCACATTCTCATTTCCACGTCAGGAGCATCTTCCGATGCGCCGGAATAGAAGGCAACACCGCCTGACTTGAGGTCAATCTCGCTGACATACAAGCGCCCATGGCTCTCGCCGTTGATGCGGAGGCCATCCTTCATATCCGCGCCGCCCTCGGTCCCGCTTAATGTACATTTGGCTTCGTCCACTTCAAGGCTGTTCAGTGCCCAGCTGGACTCCAGCATAATGGTGGCCCCGTTCTCCATCACAATCATTCCGAATGCGGAGTCTTCTACTGTGAAGGCGGCCGGGTCCCATGGTCCCCAGGCGTTGGCAGCGTTCTCGCGCTGGGAGAGCTTGTGGTATGCCGTGCCGAGCACCATCTTCGGGGAGTAGTTATCCAGCATCCAGAGGGTCAGATCAAGGGCGTGGGTTCCGATATCAATCAGCGGGCCTCCACCCTGCTTCTCTTCGTCGAGGAATACGCCCCAGGTTGGTACAGCTCTTCTGCGGATCGCATGAGCCTTGGCATAATAAATGTCCCCAAGCTCGCCAGCTTCGCAAATCTGCTTCAGATGAAGGCTGTCGGGGCGGAACCTGTTGTTATATCCAATGGTCAGTTTCTTGCCTGTGCGTTCTGCGGCATCAAGCATCCGCTTGGCATCCGCAGCGGTCTTGGCCATCGGTTTCTCACACATCACATGCTTGCCCGCTTCAAGTGCGGCAATGGAGATGTCTGCATGCGAATCATTTGGTGTACACACATGTACAATCTCTATGGATGAATCGCTCAAAAGCTCGCGATAGTCAGTGTACGTCTTGGCGTCATCACTGCCATACTTGCTCTGTGCCTGCTCCGCACGTTCAGGGATTAAGTCGCAAAATGCGGCAATCTCCACGTTTGGCAGCTTGGCCAGGCTGGGGAGATGCTTTCCATTGGCAATACCACCGCAGCCAATAATGCCAATCCGGTATTTACGTGTCATAGGATGTGGACCTCCATTGTGTGGTTTTCGCCAGGTTCGGCGTTCCCTGTCAATGTACCACGGGCGAAAGGCGCTGCCTATTTCAAAGATGCGGCATGAGGGACTACAATTAGACGACACCTAGGACTGCTAGTAATCAGACGGACCAATCTTGGATGTCGTGAATTTATAGTTTTTTTGGCGTTACAGTGCATATATTTATATGTTTTACTGTGATAACTTAAACCCGTGTCGTAAAATTGTATAGGAGAGTGAACCTATGATTCGCATTGGAAAAATCAGCTACTGGCATGTGCATGCTGAAGAATATACCCAGCAGGTGCTTGATAACCCGCATTCGGAGCTCGCGGCTATCTGGGATGAGGACCCGGTACGCGGTGAGCAGAAGGCCGCCCAATATGGTGTGCCGTTTATTGCGGATTTGGATGAACTGCTGCAGCGGGAAGATATTGATGCCGTCGTAGTGGATGCGCCGACGAATCTGCATCATGAGGTGATGGTGAAGGCGGCCCGGGCAGGCAAGCATATTTTCACGGAAAAGGTCATTGCCCCAACGCTTCAGGAAGTGAACGAAATTATGAACGAAGTTGCGAAAGCCGGTGTCAGAATGGCGGTATCCCTGCCGCGTCTGTATGAGGCCTATACGCTGGCTATTCAGGAGGTGCTGGACAGCGGACGTCTCGGGAAACTCACAGAGGCCCGTGTCCGTCTGTCCCATAATGGGGCAATCGCGGGGTGGCTGCCTGCTCACTTTTATTCGAAGGAACAGTGCGGCGGAGGGGCCATGATCGATCTCGGATGTCACCCGATGTACCTGGTTCGCTTATTCCTGGGTATGCCGGAGCAGGTAAGTGCGGTGTTTGGATACGTGACAGGCAAGGAAGTTGAAGACAACGCCGTGGTTATACTCGGCTATGGCAGCGGTGCTGTAGGAATTGTGGAGGCTGGATTCGTGAACGCCCGTTCTCCATTCTCGGTGGAAATTCACGGTACAGAGGGTTCCCTGCTGTTCGGCCTGCCGCAGGAGAAGATACTGGTTAGCAGCAGCGAAGGCAGCGGCTGGGATGAGGTGGAAGCAGGAGATCGGCTTCCTATCGCATTTGACCAGTGGATTACACACATCCAAGAGGGTAAGGAACTTAACCTTAATCTTGAAATTGCAAGAGATTTAACGTCGCTTATGGAAGCCGCTAATCTCTCAGCCCAGGAACACCGGGCTGTCCGCATTAACGAATTGAAGGGATAAATTACAGCTATAACAATGGAAGGGAGAGACGGTTTATGCATAAAGATCGGGAGCAGGTTAGACAGCCTGATCTATTCACCCGGCTTCGTACAAATCAACGGTGGGATGTGCTGGACCGTCTGGACCTGCAGGTTCGGTGGGGCGGTTATGGAATCCGGGTGCTGCGCTGCCATCTGACAGCCTTTCTTCCGGGACAGGTAGTCCCATTTCATCAGCATTCGGAATATGAGCTTCATTTCATTCCACAAGGCCGGGGGAAGGTGGCGTTCGAGCACCGGGAGTATGATCTTAAGGCAGGCATGTTCTATATTACAGGTCCCGGTGTTGCTCATGAACAGTGGTCCGATGAGTCAGACCCGATGTATGAGTTCTGTCTTCATTGTGATATTACGCCCCTGCCGGAGGAACCGGGCAAGTCTACGGAGTGGGGGGACGGCATAGAAATGTCTGAAGCCGAGGAGTGCATCCGCATTCTGGACTCCTCCTCAGCTGTGCCTGTCGCAGACCGTTATAACGCGATGGCCTGCTTCCTGGATGCTTACCGGATCTATGATGAACAGAGGGTAGGTTTCTATACCTCGCTTAAGCAGGCTATTATCCAGATGCTGCTAAGAGCGGTACGTGCCTTCGCACCTGAGGAACAGACCGTGTCCATCCCTGAGCGGGACATGTCGGCCCACCGTTACCGACAGGCCAGGCAGTATATGGAGGATAATGCCTCGCGGCCGATTACGCTGGAAGAGGTAGCCATGTCTGCGGGGGTCAGTCCCCGCCAGCTTCAGCGCATCTTTGTCAAAGAGGGAGAGGCAACATTCCGGGAGGAGTTGGAAGAGGTCCGGATGACCCGGATCTGCTCGGATCTGGCGACCAATGACAAGCCGATTGAAGCGATTGCCCTGGCACATGGTTATGCCAATGTAAATTATTTATATCCGGTATTCAAGAAGAAGTACGGTCTAACTCCCGCGGCATATAGAAGGCGCCAGCAGTCCCTTGCCACCAGCCCGGGCCCACAACTTAAAAAGGAGATTTGATATGGATCGGGTTAGAATAGGTATTATCGGAAGTGGAGGCATTGCGGGCGTCCATGCCGCAGCTTACCGCAAGCTTCCCTTTGTCGATCTTGTCGGCGTGGCTGACATACTTCCTGGGCGTGCCCAGCAATTTGTGGAACAGCATGAATTAGTAGGAACGGCTGCTTTTGACGGGCATGCGGAACTGCTTAAGATGGACTTGGATGCGGTCAGCATCTGTACGCCGAACGCTTCCCATCACCAGACAACTGTGGATGCCCTGCGTGCAGGCAACTACGTGCTGCTGGAGAAGCCGATGTCGGTCAGGCTTGATGAAGCGGTGGATATGGTCAAGGTATCTAAAGAGACAGGAAAGTGGCTGTCCATAGGCTTCCAGCCGAGATACGATCCGAATATGAAGAAGCTGAAGGAAATTGTGCAGAGTGGAAGATTAGGCGATGTGTATTATGTAGAGACAGGCGGCGGCCGCCGCAGAGGGATGCCGGGCGGCACATTTATCAGCAAGGAGCTGGCGGGAGCTGGGGCGATGGCAGATATCGGCTGCTATTCGCTGGATATGGCGCTTAATACACTGGGATATCCCCGGCCCGTTTCTGTCTATGCCAGCACATCCAATCACTTTGGGCGCAATCCGCTTTATCACCATGAGGCTAGCAGGTTTGAAGTTGAGGATTTCGGGGCTGCAATGATCCGGTTTGAGAATGATCTTATCCTCCAGTTCAAAATATCCTGGGCTATGCACATGGATACGCTCGGTGCCACGATGTTTCTTGGAACGAATGCTGGACTGAAGGTGCAGCCTTTTGGAAGCGGCCCTTGGTCCGGTGTGTGGGACGGTAAAGTGGGCTCAATGACCCTTTATCATGACGATTTCGGCGGCCATACCTCTACAGAAGTGCCTTTGATTGAACACCAGATTGATCCGTTCTTTGAGAAGATTCGTGATTTTGCGGAAGCGGTAAGAGATGGCAGACCTGCCCCGATTCCAGGGGAAGAGATTCTGATCCAGCAGGCGATCATTGACGGGGTTCTGCGGTCGGCGGATTTGAAACGCGAAGTATCGATTGAGCTTCCGCTGTAACGTGTTTGCCTGCAATCACGGTTAGATCGCTGCGGGCAGCGGAAAATACAAACAGCCAGTCAATTAATGACCGGCTGTTTTGGTATTCTAAGGGATATTATTTTATTTCCCTAAGCTCTCCAGCAGTGTTTTGATCTGCGGATTCAGATTCAACGTATTCAGGATAGCCGTCAAAGCCTCTGCGCGTGTGGCAGTTGACTTTGGATCGAACTTGGTCTTGCTGATACCGCTTATCACACCCGCCTGGGCAGCAGATTGGATCTGGTCCTTGGCATAGGAAGAGGAGATATCCGTAAACGTTCCTTTGGACTGGTCCTTAGGCAGCTTTTCCATCTTGACCAAGCGTGTCAAAATAACAACCATTTCCTCGCGGCTGATCGCCTTATTTGGTTTAAAGGTACCGTCACCATATCCGTTTAGTACCCCGGCTTGGGTGAGTTGATCAATTGCACTCTTGGCCCAGTGGGTTTCAACATCGGTCAGGTTTAACTTCTTTCCGTCGCCCGTGCCCGTGATGTTGAAGGCTCTGGACAGAATTACCGCAAATTCGGCGCGGGTCATTTGCATGTCCGGGTGGAAGGCCCCATCCGCATACCCGTTGACCGTCTTTAATTTTGCAAAAGTATCGATGGTCTTCTCGGCCCAATGTCCGCTTATATCAGAGAGTGCTGCCTTCACAGCTGAAGCCTTTGCTTCCTCTACTTTAGACTTAATGCTGTCAACCAAATTGCTGTCCGCCTTAACCAGGACCGGGTTGAAAATGTCTCCTGCCCCAGAAGAATCCGGGGTGGTTACAACCGGACCCGGCTGGCTAGGCGTTGCAGGCACGGAGGGTGTGGTAGGTATGGTTTGTACAGGAGGGGCAGGAACACTAGATGAGCCGCCTCCGCTGGAAGTTTCTCCACCGCCACCTGATGTGCCGCCAGACCCGCCGCCTGTTCCCGGATCTGTAGTGACAACCGGGTTGTTAACCGTAACATCGATCTTCTGAGTGATGCCCTGGTAGGTGGCGGACACCTTTGTGGTTCCGGCGGATACGCCAGTTACTTTCCCGTGGTCTACAGTGGCTATAGAGTTATTCTCTGAAGCCCAAACAGCCTGGCCGGTGATATCCTCGTTGCTGCTGCCAGATTTCAACTGCAGCTTGATCTGCTGGGCAGTGCCCACAGTCAGCGTTACTGAGGCTGGTGACATAATCAGCTCAACTGGAGCGGAGATGTTCACCTTCAGCGTATAAGACACCGTAGAACCATCCTCAGCTTTTACTACCAGACTAGCCGGGGCCACGGACGGAGGCAGGAAGGAGCTGCCGCTGGTCATGAAAGTTCTGCCATCGTACAGGACGGCAGCTCCCGGGGTGACCTGGAAGGTGACCAGTTTGTTCTGAGTCATGTCCGTGCCATATGGGAACACGACCTCAATTGTCTTATTCGCTTCATCAATCGTACCGGTGTTACCGTCCCAGGCGAAGGCCGTGAAAGATTTCTCGCTGGATGCCGGCTGCTGCACAGCAGCTCCGCCAAACGCGCCAGGCTTATATGTGGACGTATCGTACCATTTGTAGCCGGGTGCGGGAACAGCAGTCGGTTCTGCTTGCGGTTCGGTAGATAACGAAGGTTCCTCACTGCTCAGCAGCTGAGTTTGAGGATCCAGCCCCATTCCCATGTACTCCCCTAAGGACGTGGCCGGTTCCTGTACGGCCAGCCATTTTACCAGGTTGCTGAGCAGAGTCTGGTCGTCATATTCATGAAATCCGTCGGTGACGGATTTAAATTCACCGGTATCCTCCCGCAGATACTTTGGTGTGCTGTCTTCAGCAACGGACATATCCCCGAGAAAAGCGGCCTTGCCTTTTCCTATCTTCGCAATAGCGGCATAGGCGCCCTCGAAGAAGCCACCATCGTTATATATACCTTGATCTACTGCTCCCGGCCACTTGTTGGCGCCGGTCAGTGGGGGCAGATAAACAATTCCCTTCGCTTTGGTTGGATCAGTAATTGCAAGGGTGCTTCCTCCGTGGATGGCAACCTTGCTGACTCCCGCTGTAACGCCAAGGGATTGATCCGGTGCCACAATGTTATTTGCGGTCAAAGGTGTGGCTTCATCCGCCGCATGGTCAATGGCGTTATAACGGAAACGCACCCCGAAATTACTACTGAGCCAATCGTTAGAGCCCACATTAGCAACAGCATTCTTCTCTTCCGCACCCATTCCGAGCGTGGGATCAGTCCATGCACCCCGGCGGTAGCCATTATAGACCTCGGAGGGGTCCCAGCGGTTCTGGTTCTGGTCGGAATTGTAGTTATCGGAGATAAAGAAGACCGCCCCACCATCTTGAGCAACATAATCCGTGATTACCTGCTGCTCATCACTCGTAAAAGGATTGTTGGCGCTGGCAGTGATAAATACGTCAAAACCTGCGAGGTCCTCCTTCGTAATCGGAGTCGACTTTCTCAGCTCCTTGACATAAAACCCGTGATTCACAAGCGAGTTGGCAAAATCCGAGAACGCTCCGTCAATGACAGGATCTGCATTGCCTGATGTGTTGGCATGCGCATTGTCGAACAGAATCTTTTTCCCTGAAAAAGCCTGGTCCTGCTTACCAGTGATGAAAGGTGCAGGATCGGTGGCCCCTTCGGCGTGTGCTGACGGAGCAGGCGTCCAAGGCTGAACGGATGCCAGGATTGTGAAAGCCAGCAGTGCGGACATTCCTTTTTTGATTGACATGTCTGAAATTCCCTCCTGATGTGTGTACTGATGCCAGTCTACTTAAGCGCTGTTGTTTCCCGGCTAGTTAAATATCGACATATAGGACCTTAAAATTTAGGACGTATGCTCTGAATATAGTTTCATAGAAATCTTCAAAGATTCCCCACTTCCACATATCGCCAAATTACGAAATGCATAGTAAAATGTACCCAGATAGGAGAATAGGCTGAATGGCTTGGTAGATCGCTCATCGAGTACTAGATTCAACCTTCTCTAGTCAAATTTGCATAACAAGGGAGAGTCATATGAAAAAGTGGATCGTTAAGTGTTCGGCCCTTCTGCTCACGGTATTTCTGTCAGTCCCCGGTTTTGCGGCCGCGGAACAAACCGTGTCTTTTACCGATGTAAAAGGAACCTATTGGGCCAAAGATGCGATTGATAGTCTGGTTAGCCTTGGTGTGGTGAAAGGCTTTGAAGACCGGACGTTCAAACCGGAATCCCCGGTGACCCGGGAGCAGTTCGCTCAGTTGATTACCCTGGCCTTTTACCTGGATATTCCTTCGGATGATACACAAACCTATAGAGATGTGTCCAAGACACGCTGGTCGTTCGCCGCAGTGGAAGCTTCCAAGGATTTCTTGACCGGTTATTATCCACCCAATGGCAGAGCGTTCTTCGACCCGACCGGCAAAGCCACCCGGGAAGATGTGGCTGTAGCTCTGGTAAAAACCCTGGGTTATCAGCCGGATGACCTCAAAGACGCGGATATCCTTGAACGGTACTCAGACTCGGATGAGGTCTCACCGAATTTGCGGACATATCTGGCATTGGCCGTTGAGAAAAAGCTGATGACCGGCTACGAGGATTTTACGATCAAGCCGGACAAGGCGGTAACCCGCGCGGAAGCTGCTTCGCTGCTCTACCGTGTGCTTAAGAGCGCATCCAGTGAAAGCCAGACTTCGATGAGCCTAAATGTGGAGGCTCCTGAGACGACTTCAACCCCAACCTTCTACATCACCGGCGATGTTACCAAAGGGGCAAGTGTGTCTATTAATAACAAGGAAGCTGAAGTTGTTCAAGGCAAATTCCGGGTTGCTATTCAGCTGAAAGAGGAAGGGACCTATACGTATACCGTATCCGCGAGACTCCCTGGTGGAAAGACTCAGACGGTAACCAAGCAGGTCAAGTTTGAAAAAGGCGCCCCTAGCTTAGCTGTTACAGGTATTCCGGAGTCTACGGATAAGTCGAGTGTGACGGTGGGCTGGACGGTGAAGGATGAGAATGACCCGAATCCGGTCATTTATGTAAATGACCAAAAAATTTCGTACGGCAGCAACTCCACTGTAAATTTAAAAGAAGGTGACAACACCATTACAGTCAGAGCGGAGAATAGATTCGGAAAGTCCGCTGTGGTCACCAAGCATGTTGTCTTTCAGACGAATGGTCCGGTACTGAAGGTAAGCGACCTGCCGGAAACCACCAATAAGAATTCCGTAACGGTCAGCTGGACGGTATCCGACCAGAATGATTCATTCCCTCAGGTCTATGTTAATGACGAAAAGATCTCGTACAGCAACAGCCGCACCGTAAGCTTGAAAGAAGGAGCCAACACCATTGTTGTTAAGGCTGTGAACAAGCTTGGCAAATCCACGGTGGTTACCAAGACGATTAAGTTTGTAAGCAATGGCCCGGTGTTGAAGCTGGGCAGCATTCCTGAGACCACTTCAAAAAGCAGGGTTACGGTGTCTTGGACCGTGACTGATGAGAATGACAGCTTCCCGGTTGTTTACGTTAACAATAATAAAATCTCGTACAGCAGCAGTACTGAAGTTCAGCTCAAAGAAGGAGCCAATACGGTTACCGTCAAGGCTGTCAACAAGCTTGGTCAGGAGACACAGGTTGTCCAGAATATTACCTTCGACCCTCCGGCACCTAATCTTAAGCTTGAGTATGCACCTGAGACGACAACTTCTGCTTCATTCACGCTGACTTGGTCCGTTAAGGATGAGAATGACTATAGTCCCGCCGTATATGTTAATGACGAGAAAATTTCTTACAGCAATAGTACCCGTCTCACACTCAAGCCAGGTCTGAACACATTTAAAATCGTGGCTACGAACAGCTTCGGGAAAAAGACGGAACTGACCTACAATGTAACCTATACTCCAGCAACCTAGAATTTAGATAAACAAAGACCCGCAAGGCGTTCCTATGCCCTGCGGGTTTTTATTTTGTGAGCTCAAGACATCAGGATATCCGGTGATTATTGTGGAAAGAGGCTTTCCCTGCGGCTAGCTTTATTGCGTGTGAACCACACGCGACTGGGCCTGTCAGCTGAAGTCTAAGGTGCGTCCCGTCTCCACCAGAGTTTTGATGTTGCTTATAATCATAGGCCATGCACTCTTGCTTCCATTATAGGAGGGGTCACCCGGTTTCCACTCATCGTGGATTAGAGTAAGCTTGGTTGAACCGCCTACGGTCTCCAGCAGCCAGGAAATGCGTGATTCTGGGCTGTCTGCATTGGGATTCTCTAAATAGGAAGGGCCGACCTTATGCGTATAGCGGAATGCCCTGTTCGGAGAGAACTCCAAGAGTGTGCCATAGACATGAAGGGTCTGGTCTCCATCCTTGCCAGGTCCGATGTATTCGAGTGGATCGCCTTCTTTAAATGTGGAGTGGATGACACTCCCGTAATAAATTTTTGCTACTTGATGCGGGGCGGTAAGGGCACCCCATACTTCCTCCAAAGAGCCTGCGATATAAATTTCATACTTTAATTCATCCATGGCAGCTGCCTCCTTTGCGTCATTGAAGATCATGTACGGATTCTGTACTCCCTCACTATAACGTCCATTGACTGACAGTGATTGTCAGTCAACCAGAGATTGGCGGTAATGCTCCAGCAAGCTGGTGAGGACTTCCACCATTTTGTGCTTCAGCTCGAGCGGTTCCAGGACAGAGACTGCTTTGCCATAAGGCAGCAGGAAGTAGGGCACATAAGTTCGGACCGAATCTTCCGGTAGGCTGAAGACGGCCTCACCATCTGAGCGGTGGACAAGCATACGGCTGAACATCCAGTGTCTGCACAGCTCATTTAGGGCCTGTTCCTGTCCGGAAATCCGCACAGTCACTGAGGGCAGGTTCCCCGCAGAACTTGGGAGAAGGGAGTCCATGAAGAATGCTCCGGCGGAGAAAGAAGGGGGCTGCTCGAATGTGTCATCTGTTAGTCTGAGCGATTTAATCCGGTCAACGCGGAAGCTCCGGATCGCTTGACGTTCATGGCAGTAGCCGACCACATACCAATTGTTCTTCCACTGGACAATGCCATACGGATTCAGCCGGCGCTCTTTGGGCTTAGCTTCTTTACCCGACAAATACTCCATTAGAATGGTGATGCCTGCAGCAGCAGAGTGGTCGAGCTGGCGCAGCTGCTCCTGCGCGGTAGGATCTTCAGGAAAGATAACACCCATGCGCTTTTCATGGAGGAGAACCGTCTCGAGCTGCTCTGGTCCAATGTAGGTCTTGAGCTTGGACACCGCGCGGCTTAGGTGGTCCGGATAAGGATATCCGGCCTCCTGTGCGAACTGTGCGGCTTGGGCCAAGGTCCTTTGCTCATCAGGATCAAATACTAACGGTGCCGCCTTAAAACGTTCCATCAGGCGGTAGCCGCCCTTATGTCCAGACTCTGCAATGATCGGTACCCCGCTTGCACATAATGCGTCCACATACCGATAGACGGAGCGGATACTGATCTCGAGCTCCTCGGACAGTTCCTTAGCGGTGATGATGGTACGATTCTGAAGTATCCAGAGGATGGACATCATGTAATCAGCTTTGGCCATGCGGGTAACCTCCTTTTACGATAAATTGCCTGCTTTCTTATGTATAACTTCGTCCGCCAATATGAATTTCCTTGCGGGGAGGAATAAGAAAGCCGCGACATACTCATACTTACCGGGATTATGATCCAATGCACAGGCTTACACAGAGGGTATATAATATAATAAACATGTATCTACACTGATAGGAGGGTCATGTATGAAGGTCAAAGACTTTATGATTACAAGCCCAGTTACGGTTACCAGTGATACGACATTGAGGGAACTCCTGCAGAAGCTGGTAGAGAAGAGGATAGGCGGAGCCCCTGTGGTTGATGAGTCGGGCAAACTGCTCGGCATGATCAGTGACGGGGATGTAATTCGATACATCAAACCAAGCACTGGACGAGTGTATGATTTCTTCACTTATGTGATCCAGACCGAGACAGAATCTCTGGACACTGCAGTCATTAGTAAACTTCAAACCACAGTTAACCACGTAATGGTGCATAAGAATTTGTACACCGTGTCACCGGAAGATCCATTGGAGAGAGCCATTGAAATTCTTGGAAAGCATCATTTCAAGAAGATTCCTGTAGTGGATGAGAACCGGAAGATTGTTGGTGTGATCAGCAGAGGCGATGTGATCCGTCAGCTGGTGAATTCTTTTGTGTTGAAACCTTAGAATACGAAGAACCCTGGGTGTATAAGAAGACCCGGCTATCTTAGAAGATGGCCGGGTCTTCACTTGTTCAGGCGGCAAAATGACTAGCTGCGTTCAAGGATCGTGTTCAGCGTTGTGCGATCCAGACCGCGTACAAGCTTGATGAGCAGCTCTTTGGCCGCATCGTAGTCATCGGTATGAAGGATGGACGAAGAAGTATGGATATAACGGGAGCAGACCCCGATAACCGTTGATGGAACGCCGATGCCGCTTAAGTGAACCTGACCGGCGTCAGTTCCTCCTGGGGATACAAAATACTGGTATTTGATTTTGTGCGTATCCGCCGTATCCTGTACATATTCGACCAGCCCGCGATGGGTCAGCATGGTCGGGTCAAGTATACGAAGCAGAGCACCCTCACCGAGCTGACCGAACTGCTTCTTATCCCCGGTCATATCGTTCGCCGCACTTGCATCGAGACCGAAGAAGATGTCCGGTTGGATCAGGTTCGCCGAAGTGCGTGCGCCGCGAAGCCCCAGCTCTTCCTGTACGGTCGCGCCGGAGTACAGGATGTTAGGCAGCTTCTCCTTGTGGAGAGCCTCCATAAGCTCAATAGCCAGGCCTACGCCATAACGGTTATCCCAGGCTTTAGCCATGATTTTCTTAGGATTGGCCATTGGGGTAAATTCACAGATTGGCACAATCTGCAGCCCTGGTCGAACGCCAAAACTTTCAGCTTCTTCTTTGCTGTCTGCCCCGATGTCCAGGTACATGGTCTTTAAATCCACCGGTTTGCTGCGGGTGGCTTCATCCAGCAGGTGGGTGGGAATCGAGCCTACTACTCCAACGATCCGTCCCTTCGGAGTAATAATCTGAAGGCGCTGAGCCAGAACTGCCTGGCTCCACCAGCCGCCCAGGGGCTGGAAGGAGACCATGCCATTCGGGCTGATCCCCGTAACCATAAAGCCTACTTCATCCATATGTCCAGCTACCATGACCTTCGGCCCCTGTTCATCCCCTCTTAGGACTCCAAACAGGCTGCCAAGACGGTCCTGCACAAATTCACTCGTGTACGCAGACAAACGATCTTTCACGAAGCCGCGCAAATCTCTCTCGAAACCGGGAGCGGAAGGGAATTCGGTCAATGTGCGAAACAAATCGAGTGTTGCTTGATTCATGTTATGTATCTCCCCTTTCTTCATATTTATTAGTATGAACTACAAAGCTGTTACTTGTCCAACGAGGTGCCCATTTATGATTTATTCCCTTGGAACACGCACTTTGCCAACCGGCTAGCATACGATGAGAAGGGCAAGGGGAGAATGAATCGGGGAGGAACATGGATGCCGGTTGATCAGTTGAAAAAGGTGCTGCTTGTGCTCCTGCTCTTTATTTTGCTTGTGATTGTGCTTTATTTTTTTGAAAAAGAATATCATATTCTTAGACGATTTTGAGCAGCTTCATAACCAGAAGCTGCTTTTTTCTGTCTGCAGCTCCGCATATGGATGATTTACCAATCATAACAACCCACCCGCTTACAAATAATGAAAGGGAATGAGATGTGATCTACGCTTGAGAAGGAGGAATTCATGTTGTCTGCGAAGCCCCGGCAAGGAGATAATGCTGCTTCATCTTCCGGCACCATGAGCAGCGAAGAGTACAAGCAGCTTGCCAAGCAGCACGAGCCCCCGAGAAGGATTTGGAGCAACTGCTTAAAGGCTTTTTTGATTGGAGGCCTGATCTGCTTGATTGGACAGGCTATTCAACAGTTTTTTATTTCGGTGTTTGATATGAATACCCAGGAGGCCAGCAACCCTACGGTTGCCGTGCTGATTCTGATTTCCGTGATCCTGACCAGCCTTGGGGTCTACGATAAAATCGCCCAGTGGGCGGGAGCCGGATCGGCTGTTCCTGTTACCGGATTTGCCAATTCCATGTGTTCCTCCGCGATTGAACACCGGGCCGAAGGGCTGGTGCTTGGGATAGGTGCCAAGATGTTCAAACTCGCCGGTTCAGTTGTCGTATTCGGGGTTGTGGCGGCTTTTTTGGTCGGATTGGTGCATGTCATATTCGGTTTAAACGGCAGGCATTGATATTTTAACCGGAGGTGAACGATATGATTTTTCTATGGGCGTTTATAATTGGGGGGTTGTTCTGTGTTGTAGGCCAATTGATGTTTGATGTGCTCAAGCTTACACCGGCTCATACCATGAGCACACTTGTTGTTATCGGCGCAATCATGGACGCTTTTGGCTGGTATGAGCCGCTTGTTAAGTTTGCGGGTGCAGGAGCCTCTGTTCCGATTACAAGTTTTGGCAACTCGCTGGTTCATGGTGCGCTGACCGAGCTTCAGAAGGACGGCTGGATCGGCGTCGTTACAGGGATATTTGAAGTGACGAGTGCGGGAATTTCCTCTGCGATTATATTCTCATTCTTCGCCGCTTTGCTGGTCCGTCCAAAAGGTTGATGCTCAATTTACCCATAACTACATGGTACACTCCAACTTCAAGGGCTGCCTGTGGTCATCTAAGGATGATCGAAGGCGGCCCCTTATTATGTTTCCGGGCAATCTTGGAGGTTCATACAAATACTTTCGGTAGGTGAGACAGGTATACGACAGACCGATCCATCATGTACAATAGGAAGATATATGCATTCTTATTTTATATTGTATGAGTGCACTATTTTTTGTGGGGAGGCAATCATTTGTGACAATACATTCAGATCAAGTGATCACAACAATCAGAACTAATCTGGAATCATGTATCCTGGGGAAAACCTTTGAGATAAAGCTCTTAATGACCACTTTGCTGGCTGGAGGCCACGTGCTGATTGAAGACGTTCCGGGCACCGGGAAGACCCAACTGATCAAGGCACTGGCCCGGTCCATGAACGGGGAGTACCGCAGAATTCAGTGTAACCCCGATATTCTTCCAAGTGACATTACAGGAGTGTCGGTGTTTCATCCGCATGAGGAGCGGTTTGTCTTCCGTCCGGGTCCTGTTATGACCCACATTTTGCTTGCGGATGAAATTAACCGGGCAACGACCAAGACTCAATCCGCGCTGCTGGAAGTCATGGAGGAAAGAAACGTGACGGTAGACGGGGTGACTTATGCCCTGCCGCATCCGTTTATGCTGTGTGCAACCCAGAACCCGATTGATTTCGAAGGCACTTATATGCTGCCCGAAGCACAGCTTGACCGGTTCATGATGAAAATCCGGATCGGCTATCCTGACGAGATGACGGAGAGAACGATGCTTCACGCCCATCAGAAGGGCCAGCCGGTGGACAGCCTTAAGCCTGTTACCAGTATGGAGGAGATTGTGCGGATTCAGCAGGAAGTCCGCCTGGTTCATGTTAGCGATGCGGTGATGAATTATTTGCTGGAGATTGTCCGCCGGACAAGAGAGCACGAAGGGGTGCTTTTGGGAGCGAGTCCAAGGGCATCACTTGCTTTTCTACAAGCGGTGAAAGCGTATGCATATATTAATGATCGGAATTATGTGCTCCCGGATGATATTAAGCAGCTGGCCCCTTATGTGCTCGGTCATCGGATACTGCTTCGTCCTGAGGCGAGATTGGACAGCCTGCATGCGGATGGCGTGCTGCAGACGATCCTTAGGCAGGTCTATGTTCCGGTGTCCGTTGAGCGGTAGGGTTATGATGGATAGCTTGTCGGCTTTAAGAGGGGGAAAAGTCGTGAAGAGGCTTTGGAGACCGGCGCTGCTGTGGATCGCTTGCCTGATGTATGTGGTTTACCAGGGCGGCAAGACTTCGATCATGCTGTTAATGATGGTATCGGCATTAATGGTGTACTGGCTGTTATGCAGCTTGATTGGTCTTAGAAAAATGCATGGAACACGCTCTCTCTCCATTGAAGGAGGGCAGGGGGGACAATTGCAGGCCGGGGATCAGGTTCATGTCAAGCTCAGGCTGGAGCAGCGGGGCTGGGTTCCCCATCCATTTATCATTGTGCGGGAGATTCTGAAGAGACAGAACGGAGGCTCTTGGGCCTTTGAGGAAAGCATGATTCCCCGGTTTAGATCCGGGGCGGAAATTTCATTCCAGACTCCTCCTCTAGAACGGGGACGCTACTCGTTCGCGGAAACGGAGTGCAGTGCCCAAGATATCTTCGGTCTCATCAAGCACACAAGATTGTTCGATTTCAAAGGGGAGTTTTACGTCCTTCCAAGAACGGTGTTCATTCCTTATTGGCATTTGGCTGACCGGAATTCCAGGTTTGCCGGGCCGGAGAATGCTCCGGCCTTGTCCCGCCGGGAAACCACCCAGATTAACGGGGTAAGGGACTATGTATATGGCGATCGTCTATCCCGGATTCACTGGAATGCGACCGCTAAGACAGGGAGCTGGAAGTCGAAGGAATTTGAGCATGAGTCCCTTCCCAAGACCATCTTGGTCCTGGATGCCGGACAGGGCGGCTATCCAGACTCGTCGGCTTTTGAGCTGGCTGTCTCTACAGCCGCCTCCCTGTTGGATTACAGTACAAGAGAGCGGATGAGCATCGGTCTCTGCACACTTGGCGCTACGGTGGAGAATTTTATGCCCGCTAGTCATATAGGGGACCGCAAGCGGATGCTTCAGCATTTGGTGGATATCAAAGCCGACGGATACGAAGAGCTTACCAGCAGACTTAGCGGTCAACAGGCTCTCTTCTCGCCTGGAAGCTTCTTCGTGCTGATTAGTCCGAGACGGGGGAAGGACTCGCTGGAAGCCCTGATGTGGGCAAAAAGCAGAAGAATGACTCCATACCATATTCTTATTGGTGAAAGGCCGAAGGATGGAGGCTGGCAGGCCGCATTGAGCTCCAACGGCTTTAGGGGAGTTGCAGTTCCTTCCCTGCAGGAACTCCCGGTGTCCATGAGAGGAGGACGCAATGAATAGCCGGTTCGGTAAAATACAATATTCCTGGTACTTCATCAGCTGTATTGTATGGGTGCTTATTATGTCTGCCCAATGGATTTCTTTTGTGAAGCCGATTTGGTATGAGGAGACCTCTGTCCTTGTCCTGGATATCCTGATTGCTGCTGCGGCCGCTGAGGTGGTCCTTCCTTTCCGCAGATGGCTGAAGTGGGGGGTAAAAATAGCAGCGGTGGTTCTTATCCACTATTGGGTGCTGCAGAACTTTAATGTTCTTGCCTCAGATGGCCCGCTTCTGCCGGTTGGTATAATCCGGTTCATAAGTCAAGTGGAGCCGTATATTTGGTTCTCGCTTCCCGCCTGGGGTTTATTTGAGCTGGCTATCCGGTTATCGGATTATCGCGGGTTTATTCTGCTCTTTACCGGAATGAATATTCTTGCTTTTGCCATTCTGGATTCATTTACTTCTTACTATCTGTGGCCGCAGGTGGCCTGGACCGTGTTCGCTGGCTTGAGCTGGCTGGTCTGCTTTCATTTCCGGAAGTACCAGATGAAATACCCCCAAGGCTGGAGGCATTTGCGCCTGTATCCGTTCCGGGTGGTTACGAATATTGTGATTATTTTTTGCTGTATCCTGCTGCTTGGGATCAGTATGCCGGAAGTGTCGCCACTTCTGACCGATCCTTATTCAGCCTGGCAAAATATCCAGGGGAACAAATATGAGAAGCAGGATGAGCCAGAATCCAAGCCTCAGGATTCAGCTTCAGGCTACAGCAGGGATGATTCGAAGCTGGGCGGAGGCTTCAATTTTGACTTCAGTACGGTAATGACGGTAACGTCCCCCAAGAGGACTTACTGGCGTGGCGAAACCCGCAGCTTCTATACCGGTACCGGGTGGCTCAGCCCAAGTAATCCAGATGACCAAAGATATAAGTTCGGCCAGAACATAGGCGTGAACGAGCCGGGCAGCGAGCTGGGCAGGAAGGTCAAGACCGAGCGGGTGGAGCAGACCTTTGTAATGGCGGGGAAACGGACGTATCCGGTTCTCTTTGGAGCCTATTCCATTTCCAAGATCAATCTGTTAAAGGAAGAGGAACGTCAGAAGGGACCAGACGCCGTATGGAATTGGCGCGACGAATTTATGGCATGGAATGGATTCGGCCTAACCCAGAAGCACGACGGCTATCCGACGACCTACAAAGTGGTCTCCCAAATGCCCATCATCCCACTTGAAGAGCTGAGTAAAGCCAGCTACGACTCGTTATACCAAGGGGCTAATCTAGCCAAGTATACTCAGCTGAACGCGGAGTTTCCGGACAGGGTTAAACAGCTGGCGAAAAAAGTGACCGCCGAAGGCAAGACTCCCTATGAGAAGATGGTGCTGCTTCAAGACTACCTCAAGGTAAATTTTAATTATACGAATACACCGGATTTGTCATTAAAGAAGCACGATGATCTGGTGGAAGGTTTTTTGTTTGATATAAAAGAGGGGTACTGTGATTATTTCTCAACATCCATGGTCGTTATGGCCAGATCCATTGGAATTCCGGCACGATGGGTGAAGGGGTTCTCCTCGGGACATCAGAATTTTGAAGGGCCTGAGCATATGAACAGGGAGCCCGAAGGGCCGTACACAGTTACCAATGCTGACGCCCATTCCTGGGCAGAGGTTTATTTCGGTGAAGATTATGGATGGGTGACATTTGAGGCAACTCCAGGCTTTGATCTCCCGCTAAATGTCAGCCAGGATAAGCCAGCCATGGCTCCGGTTAAACCTGAGGTAAGCACCCCGGTTAAGAAAACCCCGGAACCCGCATCGAAGCAAGAGGATAGCTCCTCTTACATTGGCTGGCTTGCAGCTGCACTGGGAACAGCGATTGTGATCGCTGCAGGATACTTGGCTTGGAAATACCGCAATGCCTTGTACTATACTCTTCTTCGCCTTCGCAAAGGACGCGAACTGACCTCAGGCGAGAAAATCATAACCGAAACCAACCGCTGGCTGGGTCATATCAGAAAGTGGGGCTTTGGAAGGGAAGCTCATGAGACGCTTCGGGAAGTGATCACACGCTGGAAGCAGGATGCGCCGATGCTGGAGTCCTCCTTTAATGAGCTGCTGGCTCAATTTGAGAAAGCAAAATACAGCCCGGAGCAGGTGAATGACCAGGACTGGAGAAAGATTCAATCCATGCTTCAAGACATCACCCGCACAATCAAAAAGATCTATTCGTAGTGAATCCGTTCAGCGGATTCTGATCTTCCCCGGAAGCTTAGTTCCGGGGGTTTTTCCTTTTTTACTATAAAGAAAGATTATGGTATAGTTTGTCGTAGAAACTGAGGTGACGTCATTGTTTGAGAAGTTGATGCCCAAACTGCGGGTGAACACAGTATTCGATATTGATTTGGAAGGGCTTTACGCTTCAGGCTACCGGGCCATTATCACAGACCTGGACAACACGCTTGTGGGTGCCAAAGAACCATCAGCCACCCCGATCCTTATAGAGTGGTTTGAAAAAGTAAAGCAGCATGGTTTTAAACTTGTGATCGTGTCAAACAATAATTTGGGAAGGGTGTCCACATTCGCCACCCCTTTAAATATTGAGTTCATTCACAAAGCCAGGAAGCCATCCAATCTTCCTTTTCATAAAGCACTCGGGCTGCTTGGTTTCAAACCGAGCGAGACGATCGTAGTTGGAGATCAGCTGCTGACCGATGTGTATGGAGGGAACCGGATGGGACTGTACACCGTGCTTGTGCAGCCCATTTCTCTTGAAGACGAAGGTTTCGGTACCCGGTTCAACCGCCGGGTGGAGCGAATTGTTCAAAGACGTTTGCGTAAAGTTGGAGTATGGACTGAGGAGGACAAGAACAAATGACAGAAGGACCGCTTATCCCGGAAGGGACGAAGTGCAGCGGGTGCGGCGTGAAGCTGCAGAACAGGGAAGTGAACAAGCCGGGTTACATTCCAGCTCAGGCGCTGGAGCGTGAGCCGGTCATTTGCCAGCGCTGTTTCAGAATTAAGAATTACAATGAATCTTCTTCAGTCACGGTGGAGCAGGATGAGTTCCTAAGGCTGCTCAGCCAGATTGGGGAGAAGGATGCGCTGGTCATTCACATCGTGGACATCTTTGATTTTGAAGGCAGTGTCATCGGTGGGCTCCAGCGGTTTGTGGGCAACAATCCAGTACTGCTGGCCGTTAATAAGATCGATCTGCTGCCTAAGGTGACCAACTGGAACAAGGTGCTGAACTGGGTGCAGAAGCAAGCCAAGGAGCTTGGGCTGCGAACCCAGGATATTATATTTTGCAGCGCCAAGCAGAATAAAGGCTTTGACCGTCTTCTTGAGGCGGTGGAGAAGTACCGCGGCACCCGTGACGTCTATGTGGTGGGCGCGACAAATGTAGGGAAATCCACCTTAATTAACCGGCTGATCCGCGACTTTAGCGATTTGGACCAGGAATTGACCACTTCGCGTTACCCAGGGACAACCTTGGATATGGTTAATATTCCACTGGATGACGGACAGTATATTATTGATACACCGGGCATTATGTATCCATCCCGCTACAGCGAGCTGGTTGCCCCAAGCGATCTGTCTGTCATTATGGCAGACAAGCCGCTTAAGCCGATTGTGTATCAGCTGAACGAAGGCCAGACCTTGTATTTCGGCGGGTTCGGAAGATTTGATTTCGTTCAGGGGGATCACCAATCGTTCACCTGCTTCGTCAGCGGCAAGGTTCCGATTCACCGCACCAAGCTGGAGCGGGCGGATGAACTGTTCGAGAAGCATGCGGGCGAAATGCTGTCCCCGCCCAACCGGGATGAGATTGAGAAGCTTCCGGCTTGGACGAGGCATGAATTCCGGATTGCACGGGGCAGCAGGCAGGATATCTTTATTTCTGGTTTGGGATGGATCAAGATTAACGGGGAATCCGGCGCTGTAGTTGCTGTGCATGCTCCAAAAGGGATAAAGGTGCTGCTTCGTCCGTCCTTAATTTAGTCAGGCTGGGCGATCGCTATTGCCATTGCCGCGAAAGGGGAGAGGCCATATGGATACAGAGAAGAAGTTGAGATCAGCTCCACTCCTCCTGGGTGTTATGGGGGACCCGATTGCCCATTCCAAGTCTCCGGTCATGCATGAGGCGGCACTTCGGACGCTCTCCCTGCAGGGAAGCTACGTACCGCTTCATGTAAAGCGCGAACGGCTCGCTCAGGCCGTAGAGGGGATCCGGGCGATGGGTTTTCGGGGGGTCAATGTCACAGTTCCCCATAAAGTGGAGGTTATGAGCCTGCTCGATGATATTGACGACGGTGCTCGCCGGATCGGTGCGGTGAACACCATTGTGAATCAGGATGGGCACTTGACTGGTTACAATACGGACGGGATCGGATATGTCCGTTCCCTGAAGGAGGAAGTCGTCTCCGACCTTAAAGGAAAGACGGTGGTTGTCCTCGGAGCAGGGGGAGCCGCCCGGGGGATTATTTATGCGCTTCTTCAAGAGGCGCCGGGGCAGATTGTGATTGCCAACCGGACTGCGGATAAAGCTGTGGATTTGGCCAGAGAGTGGTCGGGGCTTGGCAATTTGTCCGGCTGTGCGGTGGCGGATGTGAGGCAGGCCGTAAGCAGGGCAGATGTGCTGATTAATACGACATCCGTTGGGATGCATCCGGATATTCACAGCACGCCGCTGGAGTCTTCATGGATTCCTGAGGGAATCGTCGTCAGTGATTTGATATACAATCCACTTGAGACAGAGCTCCTCCGGCAGGCGAAGGAACGAGGCTGCCGGATACACGGCGGGCTTGGCATGTTTATTAATCAAGGAGCATATGCGTTTGAATATTGGACCGGAATGTCCGCACCTGCTGAGGTTATGCGCGAAGCGGTGCTTCACAGCTTACAGAATTAGCTATATAAAGCGAACTTTAAAAGTTAACCGATCTCAGCGGAGAGGCCGAGTGATTCTGAAGAAGCAGAGCGTCCGCCTTGGTCTCCGAAATGCCCCTACTTGGATATTTAGTTCAAGCATTTCGGAGGCAACAGCGGCCTTAAAGAACACTCGGCATTGCAGCGCCCCATAAGGGCAACCTTAATAAGTTCATTTTATATATTTAACAAATATTAAGAATACATCAGCCCGGATGAAGAAGATTGCTTCTACGAAGGTCCGGCTGTTTAAGGAGTTATGAACATATATGCTTACAGGCAAACAAAAACGTTATCTACGCAGTCTCGCCCATCATCTGCAGCCGATCTTTCAGGTAGGCAAGGGGGGTACGAATGAGCAGATTCTTCGTCATATTGATGAAGCCATCGAAACACGGGAACTCATCAAGTTATCGGTGCTGAACAATTGTATAGAGGACCCAAAGCAGATTGGTCAAGAACTGGCTGAAGGCTCAGGCTCTGAACTTGTGCAGGTGATTGGAAGAACCATTGTGCTTTATAAGGAATCCCGGGAGAACAAACAGATCGAGCTTCCCAAGAACTAATGCCGAAGGGACTGTAGGTTATGAGGAGAATAGGCATCATGGGTGGGGCTTTTGATCCGATTCACGTGGGACACCTGCTGGTGGCGGAGGCTGCCAGGGACCAGTTCGCACTGGAGGAGGTCTGGTTCATGCCCTCCCACCTTCCTCCGCATAAGCGGAAAGCGGGCGTTAGCGGGCAAATGCGCCTTGAGATGGTGACCGAAGCCATTGCGGGTAATCCAGCGTTCAAACCGCTTGATATTGAGCTCAAGCGCGGTGGTATTTCCTATACCATTGATACAATGAAAGAGCTGCAGCGCCTGCATCCGGATATCCGGTTCCACTTCATTATCGGCGCGGACATGATCAACTACCTTCCCAAGTGGGAAGGGATTGAAGAGCTGGTGCAGATGGTGACGTTCATAGGCTTGCAGCGTCCGGGAAGCATGCTGGAGCTGGATTCGCTTCCTGAGTACATTGAAGAAGCGGTTTGTCTGGCGGAGATGCCGCTGGTGGACATTTCCTCAAGCCTGATCCGCAAGCGAATCGCCCGTGGACAGTCAGTCCGCTACATGGTGCCTGAAAGTGTATATGAATACATGATAAGGAGCGGGATTTATGCGGTACAGCAGGGAGGAACTGATTAAAGCGGTCTCTGGCCAAATGCCGGAGAAGCGCTGGAAACATACGGAGGGTGTGATGCACTCCGCTGTGGTTCTGGCCAAGCAGTATGGGGCAGATCCCGTGAAGGCTGATCTTGCCGCCCTGATGCATGATGTGGCTAAGTTCTGGCCTATTGATAAGCAGGAGCGGGTTATCCGTGAGAATGATCTGGATCAGGATCTTCTCGCCAATGACAAACAGCTGTGGCACGCGGAAGTCGGCTATCATGTGGCTAGACATGAGTATGGGATTGAGGATGAAGAGATTCTGGATGCTATCCGTTATCATACTTCAGGCCGGGTGGGAATGACCCTGCTGGATAAAGTCATTTGTCTTGCGGATTACATTGAACCGGGAAGAGACTTCCCGGGTGTGAATAATATAAGGGAACTGGCTAATCATAGCCTTGAAGAGGGGCTGGTAGCGGGACTTGACTCCACGATAAGCTTTTTGCTGGAAAAGAGGAAGGTCATTTATCCGCTAACCGTGCTTGCGCGCAATGATTTGGTCCGGCAAATAAAGTGATTTTGTTCTAATGTGAACATCGCTTTTACTATTCTAGGAGGTAAATGAATGACAATAAGCTCAAATGAACTGCTTAACATCGCGATTGAAGCGGCAGACGATAAAAAGGCGGCAAATATCGTTGCCCTGGATTTAAAGGGAATTTCGCTGATTGCGGATTACTTCGTCATCTGCCACGGGAACTCCGATACACAGGTGCAGGCGATCGCTACGGAAATCCGCAAGCGTGCCCACGATGCTGGTGCGAACATCCGAGGGATTGAAGGTATGGACTCGGCCCGCTGGGTGCTGATGGACCTTGGTGATGTAGTGGTCCACATCTTCCATAGGGACGAACGCGAATATTATAATATTGAGCGTCTGTGGTCGGACGCTAAAGTGGTTGAGACTGTATGAGTCTAATTGCGGGCACTGTAGTCTCCCTTCCGATTGACAGGGAGATCTCACCTTACGGTTTCTTCCTGACCAATGGCTCGGAGGACGTCCTCCTACATTACACGGAGCTTACCCGGAAGGTAGAGCCGGGGGAGACTGTGGAAGTGTTTCTATTCTATGATACCGAGGACCGTCTCGCGGCGACCATGAAGAAGCCGTATCTTACGCTTGGTGAGCTGGGATTGCTGGAAGTGGCGGATGTCCACCCAAGACTGGGATGTTTTCTGGAGATGGGGCTGGGAAGACAGCTGCTGCTTCCGATCCGGGAGCTGCCGGAATTGAAAGAGCTGCATCCGCAGGTGGGCGACAAGGTCTATGTCATCATGGAGCATGACAAGCAGGGACGGCTCAAAGCCAAGGCGGCCGGAGAACAGGAATTGGCTCCGCTTGCTTTCCATGCTCCCACTACATGGAATAACCAGTGGCTCGAGGCCATTGTCTACAAACCGCTGCAAATGGGAACGTTTGTTGTCGTCCAAGGAGGGGTTCTTGGCTTCGGCGCGATCGGCATGATCCATTCTTCAGAGCGCAGCCGTCTACTCCGGCTCGGGGAGCGCGTTCAAGTGCGGGTGGCGCATATCCGGGAGGATGGACGTGTCAATCTCTCTATGGCACCTCGCAAGGAGATCGGCCGCAATGAAGACGCCGAGAAGATTCTGGCGTTCTTGGAGAACCGGCCGGGCGGAGGAATGCCTTATTCGGACGCGACTCCGCCGGATGTGATCAAGCAGCGGTTCGGGATTAGCAAATCGGCGTTCAAACGCGCCATGGGCAAGCTGATGAAAGACGGGAAGATCCGTCAAGAGGAGAACTGGACGTATCTTGTCACGGCCAAGACAGGGGACAATAACCCTGGCCCTGGTGACGGGGACGTTCAGGCTTAAGCTTTGTATGGAAAGCGGGGTTGGATATCATGGCATCCTATCGGAAGTTTGCTTATGTATATGATGAATTAATGGAGGACATGCCCTACCCCGACTGGATCAGATTTGCAAGAGAAGCGTGGCAAAGACACGGCATGCCGAGGACCGTGGTTGAGCTTGGCTGCGGTACGGGTAGCATCACGATTCCTCTGGTCAACTCAGGGTTTGAAGTCACGGGAATGGACTTGTCCCCAGATATGCTGGCTGTGGCCAGGCGTAAGCTGGAGCAGTCCCCCAAAGGCAGCAGACTGTTCCGGGAAGGCACGGTCCGCTGGGTTCAACAGGACATGCGGGATTGGGAAATGCCGGAGCCGGTGGATTCCGTAATCTCTTTTTGCGATTGTCTTAATTACTTGTTGGAAAAGGAAGACGTGATCCGGACGTTCAAGCGGACCTTTGACGGGCTTAAAGCTGGGGGAACGTTTATCTTTGATGTTCATCACCCGAATACCCTTAAGAGGTATGAGGAGGAACAGCCATTTATTTGGGACGAGAAATCAGTCTCTTATATCTGGACCTGTGAGAGAGATGCATTCCGCAATGAGATCGAGCACCATCTGACGATCTTTGCCCGTGAGCAGGAAAGCGGCCAGGACATGTACCGGAGATTCGAGGAGACCCATGTGCAGCGGGCTTATGAGGCCGATTGGCTCAACCTGGAGCTGCTGAAATGCGGATTCTCCAAAGTAAACTGCTACGCTGACTTTGAATGGGTAGAAGCGAAAGAGGATGCAGCCAGACTATTTTTCGTGGCTGTAAAATAATAATTGGATCATACGTCAAGCCGGTCATCTCAAGATGACCGGCTGATTTTTTTCCATGACTTAAGCGTGTAACATATAGGCAGCTGCGCGCCGATACATAATGAGAGCGGCTGCAAGCCTGTAGTAAAGAGGATGCTATAGCTCCTTTCCAATATACTCGGCCAATCGACGGATGGCTTCCTCATTTCTGCGGTAGTACGTCCATTGACCTATGCGTCTAGCTTCAAGCAGTCCGGAGCGTTGAAGCAGGGATAAATATTGAGAGGTGGTGGATTGGGACATCCCCGCCTTCTCTTGAATCTTGCCAACACAGATGCCGTCTTTGAAATCGTGTTCGTCTGATAGAGATCCGCTCGGGAAATTCTGTTCAGGCTCTTTAAGCCATTGCAGGATCTGCAGGCGGGTTTCGTTAGCCAAGGCTTTGAATATCGTCAAATGATCCATGGATTTATTATATTTGTTCTTCCAAAGATGTCAAAGGCCTTATGAATATGGAACAGAGAAAAGTCCCCTTTTTTCAATAATTCAACATATTATTGGAAATTGCATCTATATTTAATAGGCAAATAGATTTATAATTAGGAAAATAGTAACAAAATAAACCTGCTTGTTCAACGAAGGGGTGTTAACCGTGAAACGCTGCCGGAGGAACAGCCGGTTGTCCTCCGTCCTATGCACTCTTTACTAATCTTACGAGGTGAATGTTTTGAAATTGTCGTTAAGCTCTAAAATGGTAGCCGGTTTTATTTTTATTTCCGCCGTGACGTATGGTACAAGCGCTTTCTTTATCTTCTTCTTGAAATCCTTTCTGGCTTCCTCCCTACAGGATTGGCTTTACATCACCATTATTCTACTGCTTGGCGTGCTGTGGAGCGGGATATTAGGTTATGTGATTTCGAAATGGCTGACCAAGCCGATTGTCCGCTTGGCGGATACGGCAAAGGAAGCATCCATGGGGAATCTGCTTGTGAAGCTGCCTGAGCGTAAATCCGAAGACGAGATCAAAGTGCTCTATGACGCCTTCGGGGTAATGATCTGTAATATTAAAGAGATCATCCATGATATTTCATCCAGCTCTCAGATTACGTCCAAGAATGCCGAGAATTTAGGTGAGGCCATTACAATGGCTACGGGACAGATTGAATCGATGTCTGTAGTCGTGGATGATATTTATCACGGGGTAGAGAAGCAAAGATTGTCTTCAGAGCAATCCCTGCAGATTGCTGATGAGATGCTGAACGAGTTTAAGGCGATGAAGGCCAAATCCGTACAGATGCTTCAGCTTTCGAGCACGATGTCTGATTCGGTTGCCAGCACCAAGAGCACACTCTCTCATTTAACTGAGGGGATGTCCAAACTGACCTCTTCCTATACGGTATCCAAGGAGACCGTTGCCCGGTTAGAACAGGAAGCGAGCGATATTGAGGCGATTACAAGCACAGTAAAGGAAATTGCCGAGCAGACACACCTGCTTGCCCTCAATGCTTCCATTGAAGCTTCTAGGGCTGGTGAACACGGTTATGGGTTCGCGGTGGTGGCCCAGGAAATCCGCAAGCTTGCAAGTCAGAGCTCTGAATCCGTACTGCAAATTACAGAACTGATCAGCCGGGTCCAGTCTAAAGTAAGCGAGACGGTAGAGCTGATTAATCAACAGACCGCATTGGTTCAAAAGGAATCGGTTCACACCCAATCGGCAGCAGCAACGCTGGATCAACTGTTCGGTATTGCAGAGCGCTTTGTGGAAGCGGTTAACTTAATCGAGTCCACGGTGTCCGCACAGACTCAAAGGGTGGAACGGACTCATCAGAGCGCGAACGAAATTCTAATCATGACAAACACCTTCTCTGAAGGAGCTAAGATGATCTCAAACACAGCTCATGAGGAAACGGCGATTATGGAAGAAATTACATCCTCATCCGAGGAATTGATGGTGCTTACGAATAAACTGTTTGAGAAGACTAAGGCTTTCCAAGTCTAATATTGGTTCCCTCTTTTTGTCCCAAACAAGTGGCCCCTTAGAGAGCTGCGGCATTGACGTCAAGGGAAGTTATGCATATAATTATGGGTAATTAAATGGATATTTGAACTATGATGAGGAACAGTAATTCAGAACAATTCACCCAGAGAGCCGGTGGGGGTGCGAACCGGTTGATGAGTCTGTAATGAACTCGCCTCGGAGTTATGATGCAAGCTTCGGATTGTGCGGGGGATGCCCCAATGGCAAGTCCAAGTGAACATTCATCGTTACACCCGCGTTAAGGGTGCTAAAGTGAGCGCAGGCAAAGCATGCTATTCGCGCTAACTAGGGTGGTACCACGGGAATATTCCTCTCGTCCCTAGCGGTAATAACGCTATGGATTGAGAGGTTTTTTTGTGAACAGACATGTACAAGGTACAGAGCTGTGTATTTCTAAGGAGGATTTTCTATGACAGACAAAAATGTAACGAATCACGGTTATCATCCTCAAGCGATTGAGCCGAAATGGCAGGCTTATTGGGATGAGCACCAGACCTTCAAGACCCGGGAAGATGCCGGCAAGCCGAAATTTTACGCACTGGATATGTTCCCATATCCCTCAGGAGCGGGTCTGCACGTAGGGCACCCGGAGGGATATACAGCCACAGATATCGTATCCCGTTATAAGCGGATGCGCGGCTACAATGTTCTTCATCCGATGGGCTGGGACGCATTCGGTCTTCCTGCGGAGCAGCACGCACTGGATACAGGAGAACATCCGCGCCATATTACCGTGAAGAATATTGACAACTTCCGCCGTCAGATTAAGTCCCTCGGATTCTCGTATGACTGGGATAGAGAGATCAGTACGACAGACCCTGAATATTATAAATGGACACAGTGGATCTTCATCCAGCTGTATAACAAAGGTTTGGCTTATGTCGCAGAAGTACCGGTTAACTGGTGTCCGGCACTGGGCACCGTGCTTGCCAACGAAGAGGTTATCGACGGTCTGAGCGAGCGCGGCGGACACCCGGTTATCCGCAAGCCGATGCGCCAATGGGTGCTCAAGATTACGGAATATGCGGAGCGGCTGCTTGAAGACCTGGAGGATCTGGATTGGTCCGAGAGCATTAAGGATATGCAGCGGAACTGGATTGGCAAGTCTAAGGGAGCTGAGGTTGATTTTGCGATTGAAGGGCATGAGGCTTCGCTAACTGTGTTCACGACACGGCCGGATACTTTGTTCGGCGCGAGTTATGCGGTGCTTGCTCCTGAGCACGCTCTGGTGGACACGATTACGACCGAAGACCGCCGGGAAGCCGTAAAGGCCTATCAGGAACAGGCCGCACGCAAGAGCGATCTGGAGCGTACAGACCTTGCCAAGGAGAAGAGTGGTGTCTTCACCGGTGCTTACGCGGTAAATCCGGTAAATGGTGCGAAGCTGCCGATCTGGATCGCGGATTACGTTCTGGCGGGTTATGGAACGGGTGCGATTATGGCCGTACCGGGTCATGACGAGCGGGATTATGAATTTGCCAAGCAGTTTGATCTTCCTATTATCGAGGTAGTATCCGGTGGTGACCTCAGCAAGGAGGCTTATGCCGGTGACGGAGAGCATATCAATTCGGACTTCCTGAACGGGCTGAATAATGAGGAAGCGATCAAGAAAGCCATCGCTTGGCTTGAAGAGCAGGGGAAAGGGAAAGGCAAGGTAACCTACCGCCTGCGGGATTGGCTGTTCAGCCGCCAGCGGTATTGGGGGGAGCCGATTCCGATTCTTCATTTGGAAGACGGCACGATGAAGCCGGTTCCTGTGGACCAGCTCCCGTTAGTGCTTCCAGAAGTGGACCAGATCAAACCATCGGGTACTGGGGAGTCACCTCTGGCGAATGTGACGGAATGGGTGAACACGACCGATCCGGAAACTGGCCTTCCGGCACGCCGTGAGACCAATACGATGCCGCAATGGGCAGGCAGCTGCTGGTACTATCTCCGGTTTATTGACCCTCATAATGATAAGGAGCTTTGTTCGCCAGAGAAGCAGAAGGAATGGCTTCCGGTTGATCTGTACATCGGTGGTGCCGAACATGCGGTGCTTCACTTGCTGTATGCCCGGTTCTGGCACAAGGTGCTGTACGATCTTGGTGTAGTTTCCACCAAGGAACCGTTCCACAAGCTGGTTAACCAGGGAATGATTCTTGGCACCAACAATGAGAAGATGAGTAAATCCCGCGGGAACGTCATCAATCCGGATGAAATTGTGAGTGAGTTCGGTGCGGATACGCTGCGCATTTATGAAATGTTCATGGGGCCGCTTGAGGCAACCAAACCTTGGAATTCGAATGGTGTGGAAGGCACATACCGTTTCTTGTCCCGGGTATGGCGTCTGTTTATCGGGGAGGACGGAGCAATCAGTCCGAAGATCGTAGATGGAGAGGGCAGCGATGACTTCAAGCGCACCTGGCATAAGACCATCAAGAAAGTTACAGAGGACTTGGAAGGACTCCGTTTCAATACCGCGATCAGCCAGCTGATGATCTTTATTAATGAAGCATACAAGACAGATGTTGTTCCTAAGGCAGCGGCAGCGAACTTCGTACAGCTTCTCTCACCGCTCGCGCCGCATATCGCTGAAGAATTGTGGCAGCGTCTGGGCCACAATGAAAGTGTAACCTATGTTCCATGGCCGGCTTACGATGAAGCTTGGACCGTGGATGCTGAAGTAGAAATTGTTGTACAGGTGAACGGTAAGATTGTAGACCGGGCCAAAATTGCCAAAGATCTGGACCAGGCAGCGATGCAGGAGTTCACGATGGAGCTTCCAAATGTGAAGCGGGCGATTGAAGGCAAGACGATCCGCAAGGTGATTGCCGTTCCGGGTAAACTTGTAAATATTGTAGCCGGTTAATCCAGCGTCTCTTCGGTCCCGCTGAAGAGGGCATCCAGCTTCGCCAGATCATGTTTATGTTTACTGCCTGTGGCCTGGATCAGCTCTGGAAATACCGATGATAAATGCTGCTTGAGTACGGAAAGGCCTTCCGCAGTTACACCGCCGGGGACAGCAACTCTCTGCCTAAGTTGTTCGGGAGAGAACCCCCCTTCGGTAAGGAGACGGCCCGTACCAAGCAGCATTTGTGCTCCTAATTGAATGGCGGCCGGGCGGGATATCCCGGTCAGGTCGGCAGCAGAATCAGCCCAGAGCTGAAGAATATAGGCTAGAAACGCCGGACCACAGCTGGAAATATCCGAGGCTGCCCGGACATGCTCTTCCTCGATGAGCACAGGGATGCCCACGGAGGAGATAAGCTGTTCCAGCAGGAGCCGGTCTTCAGGCTGAATTCGCTGACCATACATGCACAAGGAGGCGCCGCTTAACACGGAGTGGGTAATGCTCGGGATAATCTTGGCCACCTTGGAGGGCAGTATCTTTTCCAGATGGGCGATTAGAACGGGACTTGTAATAGAAACAACAATTTGCTTGGAATTTAGTGCACTTTGAATTTCAGTTAAGACACCATGGAATTCCAGCGGTTTAATGCACAGGAATATAATATCGCTATTCAGAACGGTTTGGACGTTGCTGTCCGTTGCTTTAAGCCCCGGATATCTCGCTGCAAGGCGTTCACTCCGGACACCAGACCGGCTGCTTGCTGTAATCTGCCGAGGTTGTAAGGCTCCGGAACGGAGAAATGACTCAATGAGAAGACTTCCCATGCTTCCTGTTCCGATGAATCCTATTTTCATCACAGATATCTCTCCTTCTGCGCGAAGGCGCGGCTCGTCGTTTACAATGTATGCGGCTCAGACAGATATTCATGACTACGAATTTATAGATTCAGGATTGGAGATGGAAGGATGGTTCGAAAGACACTGGCTACAGCAGTTGTATCTGCTATAGCAGGGGCTGGTCTAATGCTGTTTGCTGTAGGAGGAAGGGGGCCGTCAGGACTCGATGGCTGGGTGCCGGTCAACCCACAGGTTGCGGAGGCGTTGGACTCCAAGGAGAGCTTTGATCGTAATCGTACTGCTGAGGATCGGCCTAAGACGAGCTCTGAAAATATCAGATCGGGCAAATCTTCTAAGGGCGAGGAAACGGCTGGTGGGGCTGGGCCCATCAGTAGGCCTGGTGAGTCTTCTTCCGAAAAGAAGGCTGAGGAAAGGAATACGGGCAAATCAGTGGAGGAGGCCCCGTCCGGTAAGCTGATTAGTATTAACAAGGCTGATCTTGCGGGTCTTCAGAATATTCCGGGGATCGGCGCGAAAAAGGCCGCGGCTATAGTAGAATACAGGGACAAGCATGGGGATTTCAAGAAGGTGTCCGATCTCACTCAGGTCAAAGGCATTGGCCCCAAGATGTTAGAAAAAATGAAGCCTTATATCGGACTATAGGATAGGAGAATGGAGAAGATGAATCCAGATATGCGAAAAGACTGGGATACCTATTTCATGGATATTGCTTATATGGTTTCCACCCGCTCGCGGTGCAGCAGACGCCATGTTGGCTCTGTTCTGGTTCAGGGCAAAAAGCTGCTCGGCACTGCTTATAACGGGGCTCCTTCTGGAGTGCCTGATTGTTCCGAGGCCGGATGCATGATTGTGGAGGAATATGAAATGCGTCAGGTGGACGGCCGGGAACAGATGGTGAAGAAGCAGCGGTGCATCCGGACCATTCATGCGGAACAGAACCTACTACTGTTCACAGACCGGATTGATCGTGAAGGCTCCAGTGTCTATGTCACGGATCAGCCATGCTGGACCTGTGCCAATATGCTGGCCAATAGCGGTATTGTTGAAATTGTGTATCACCGTCCTTATCCCAAAGATTCAGAGAAGGTCAAGGCCATGATGGGGCAAAAGGGAATTCTGTTCAGGCAGCTGGAGGCATATAACCCTCCGCCGGAGACAGTGCAAAGGGTTAAGGACTAGTCAAATCTCTATGCAAATTTTACACTTTGGAACCGGAAAGGTTTGAACAACTCATAATGATGCAAGAGGAAGAACCTCATCCTGCTTTGAGCAGGATGAGGTTCTTTTTGCTGCTCTGGTTGCTGCTCTGGTTGCTGCTCTGGTTGCTGCTCTGGTTGCTGCTCTGGTTGCTGCTCTGGTTGCTGCTCTGGTTGCTGCTCTGGTTGCTGCTCTGGTTGCTGCTCTGGTTGCTGCTCTGGTTCTGTCTCTTATGAACATCT
>NZ_LT575476.1:1716502-2163831 GCF_900086655.1 Paenibacillus tuaregi
CTCTGGTTGCTGCTCTGGTTGCTGCTCTGGTTGCTGCTCTGGTTGCTGCTCTGGTTGCTGTTCCACTAATTGTTTCACTGGTTGTTCCGGTTCCTGTTCGGGTGTTTGAGAACACGCCTTGACGGAAGCGATGATTAAAAACCTTGTTTGTCAGATCATAGATTTGGAGAGTGATGACCGGTGAACCGCAGGCCTTTATTCGCCGTATGCTGCTGCTGGATTCTAGGAAGCACAGCTGCAAGTAGTTTTACAGGTTTATCGTTTTGGTTGTTTTGGGCAGGAATTACGATGTGTATTCCTCTCGTGGGAATGTTGGCATCGCTCCCTTGGAAAAAAAGCTTGATTTTATGGTTAACTTTTACTTGCGCTGCATTGTACTGGAACTACAATGAAATGAAGAATATAAGTCAAATCTCGGCCAAGATATCCGAATTCCGGGATGTTTCCCAACCTCAAGAGGCAGTGGTTAGCCAGGCCGCAGGAGAGATTGTCTCCCAGCCGGAGCGGGATGGGGACCGGGTGGATTTCAGAATCAGACTAAAAAGCATGGTTGTAACCCCTGCGGGACGGGAGCCTGTGACGATCCATGCCAAGGGCGAAACAATCCTTGCCCAAGTACGTCTCTTAGATGAGGAAGAACGGGACAAGTCGGCAGGTTGGAAGCGCGGGCATAAAGTGCATCTTAGCGGCGGAACGTTGGTTCAACCTTCTGCCTCCAGAAATTTCGGAGGCTTTGATTATCAGGAATACTTGCACAGGGAGCATATTCATTGGCTGTTTAAGATCAAGGGAGCTGCGCATGTGCGGACTGCCCAACCAGGGTCCTTAGGAGCAACCACAATTCTTGCCTGGAACGACCAGTTTAGAAGTCACCTGGGTACAACCATCAGCCAGCTGTTCAGCGACAAGAACGCAGGATTTATGAAGGGGCTGCTGATCGGGGTGACGGATGAACTGGACCCTGAAACCTACGGTGACTTCTCCGAATTAGGTTTGACACATATTCTGGCCATTTCCGGGAGTCACGTGGCACTGAATATTGCAATCTTGTTCTGGCTGCTCCGCCTCCTTAGAGTCAGCAGGGAAAAAGCGCTGCTTACATGTATGGTGTTCATCCCCTTCTATGTTCTGATTACCGGGTTCACCCCATCGGTTATCCGCTCAGGGGTGATGTCGATGTTGGGCTTATTCCTGCTAAGGAAGGGAATGTTCAAGGATTCCCTGAATATTTTGGCCGCAGCCGCACTACTTATGTTGATCCTAGAACCTTATTATTTGTTTAATGTCAGCTTCCAACTGTCATTTATCGTTACAGGAGGCTTGATTGTGCTTGTGCCTTATGTGAGCCCTCTCTTAAGCTTTTTACCAGGTAAAATAAGGATGGCTGCATCAATGACCCTTGTTGCACAGGTGGTTTCTTTTCCGCTTACCATCTATTATTTCAATCAGTTCTCTCTGTTGTCGCTCGCAGCTAACTTTATCATTGTGCCTGTAGTGGGTGTCTTATCGCTGGCAGCCGGAACGGCGGCCCTGCTGCTTGGACTTGTGTGGCTTCCCTTGGGACGCTTGATCGCTTACCCTGTAGAGCTGCTGAACAGGCTGACCTTTGCAGCAGCAGGTTGGATGAATGAGCACAGCGGATTTATGACGATATGGAAATCACCCTCCCTATGGTGGATTGTTGCCTATTACATACTGGTCTTCTTGGTGCTGCATCTAAGCTTAAGGAGCTCGGAGACTGGCCCATTTGCGCGGAATTCCACTTCGGGCGATGAGACGGAACCGTTAACTCCAGAAATGTACGGAAACCGGCAACCTAAAGTGCTGCCCCCGGTGCCGTGGCGCAGCCGCCTTGTGCTTCCTGCGCAGCAGACCGCATGCTGGACTGCCTTAATTGGGTTGCTCATTTACGGCTACCAGCCAGAAGCCCCCAAGGGAGTAGGAAGCGTTCAGTTTATCGATGTTGGGCAGGGAGATTGTACGTTGATTATTACCCCGGAGGGGCGCAATATTCTTGTGGATGGAGGCGGGACTGTAAGCTTTGGCAAGCCGAAGGAGGCTTGGAAGCTGAAGAGGGAGCCTTATGAGGTCGGGGCCAAGGTAGTGGTTCCGCTTCTTAAGAAAAGAGGAATACATAAGCTGAATGCTGTTGTACTAACGCATGCCGATCAAGACCACATCGGGGGGCTGCAGGCGGTGCTGGACTCCATCCCCGTCGATGCCCTATTGATGAATGGAAGCCTGGCTGAATCGAAAACGATGCATGACTTGGCACAGACCGCCTTATTGAAGCGGATTCCCATCTATAAGACGGCTTCGGGGCAGCGGGTCAAACCGGACCGCCGTACGATCCTTACATTTCTTGCACCGGTTAAACCGGTTGACGCTGTGGATGGACAAGTGCCTTATATTAAAGAGCAGAACCACATTTCCGTAGCCTTTCTCATGGAGATGGATGGGGTGCGGTTTCTGTTCACAGGGGATATGGATGAGGCCGCCGAACGGGAAGTGACCGAACTGTGGGGACCCCGCATTACAGGCAAGCTGGATGTGCTTAAAGTGGCGCATCACGGCAGCCGCACATCAACCTCTGTTCAGTGGCTTGAATATTGGAAGCCGCAGGCTTCAGTAATCTCGGCAGGAGAATCGAACAGCTATGGGCATCCACATCCTGAAATTCTAGGCAGGCTGGCTGACATAGGGAGCGCTGTCCACCGGACGGACCGGATGGGTGAGATACAGATGCAGGTGCGCGGAGGAGCCTTAGTGACGCGGCATAAACTTGCGGGGTTGGAGGGGAAATGACCGAAGCAGCCCGCTTTTCTGGTTACAACAGATCGGATGACTCTATGTCTGATTTCTGTTATGATTCTAGGATGAGACTTATGGCATAAGAACCCATATAATTTAACCTAGATATTTGAGAAAAAAAGAAATGTTGGATTGCAACATATTACTAAAATGTAACGTCTGTATAGTTGCAAGGAAGGGGGATCCTTTGTGGTCGAGCAGGGACTCATCAGAGCCGCTCAATCAGGCGATCGCGACGCTTTAATTACCCTATTGCGAGAAATAGAACAACAGGTATATCGCACAGCCTATTATATATTGAATAATGAGCAGGATGCCCATGATGCCGCCCAGGAAGCGCTGATCCGCGTTTATACGAAAATTAACTCCTATGAAGAAAAGGCACAGTTCAAAACCTGGGTTCAGCGGATCGTGACCAATATCTGTATTGACAAATTCCGCCGGAGTAAGCCTACCGTATCCATTGAAGAACATGAGATGGTTTTTCAAGGCAAAGAGAATGTGGAGCGGCAGGTGATGTCAACGTATCTGGCACAGGATATTCAGGAAGCGATCAATCAGCTTCCAGATCATCACCGCTCGGTTGTTGTACTGAGATATGTACAGGACTTATCTTACAATGAAATTGCGGATTGCCTGGATCTTCCGCTGAATACGGTCAAATCTTATTTATTCAGAGCAAGACAACAGCTGCAAAACCTACTACAAGATTATCAGAAAGGTGGTGTATCAGGATGAAATGCCCGGAAGCGGTGGAATGGATTCATCGTTACTTAGATGGGGATCTAAGTGAAGAAGAAGTTACCCGGCTTAAAGAGCATCTTCGCAGCTGTGACGATTGTGCCAGAACCTATGACGTATTGAAGCACTTGTCTGACAATCTCTATCAGCTTCCGGAAGTCACCCCTAAATTCAGTATTGTGGACTCCATCCTCCCAAGACTCGACGAGATTGACAGAGCCCGTGATGAAGAAGGAAGCACGCTTGAGGTGTCTGAAGCGGAAGTTCCTTTGATGAAGAGTATTTCGAGCCGGAGCAAGAAGGAACGTACCCCGTTTTGGCGTACACGTGCTGCTGTACCGGCAGCCTTGGGAACAGCTGCGGCTGTTATTCTTGGGATCTTTATATACCAGTACCAGCCTGAGACGATACCTAATGCCGAGATTGCTCCAACTTCACAGCAGACTCAGCTGAAGAAGGATACACAGAATTCAAGTTCAGCGGGAGCAGAAGTGTCGACCCAAGTGGACCCGGGAGCGGCGGACTCCGTCCCAACACCAAAGGATTCTTCTAAGCAGTCTTCGGAACCATCGGCCGATGGCGTGAAGAAGAATGCGGGGGCTCAGGGCGATGCCAAGCAGGGCGGAGCAGATCATGCCGCCACGCGGACAGAGAAAGAGGGAGCAGCTCCTCCGGTTTCGCACAAGAGTGATACAAAGAAAAGCGGCAGCCCGGAGAAGACAACTACGGATGGGGTTAAGGAGTTCACTTCACAGGTGACGGAGCAGGACAAATCAGCTGCCTCAGGTTCTTCCGGGAACCGGTCAATGGATCAGAAGAAAGTGGACGGTACTCAGACCAAACAGAGCGGCCAGGACAAATCCGTGGTCAACAAGGATAAGTCTCCAGAGAAAACTCAAGAAAAAATTCCATTGGCGCCAGATACTAACGGTTTTATGGGAATCATGAGCTCCTCGCCTATAAAGCTGTCCCCGGACGGTAAGTATGTTGCCGAAGTGGAACAGGATCATCTGAAGGTATACCTTAACAATACAGACGACCGGACCTTGTTAAGCGATATTACCCTGAACGGAAATTGGGTTAAAGGGGAATGGTCTGAAGACAGCAAAACCTTCAGCTACCAGACTTCATTAAATGATACGGTGAAGGATTATACTTATACCGTTGAGAATAATGAGGATAAGACAAATTCCACCAATTTGTCACAATAGGAACCTTTTCAGAGCCTGATGAATAGGTTATATAATAAGTAACAAGAAACAATAGGCTTCCTGATCGTCTATGACCGCCAGGCAGAAGGTTTCTAGAGCCTTCGTACCTGACGTTTATATAGATGCTCCGGGACAAAGAGACCTCAGTGCCATCCTGGCTCGGGTCTCTTTGTTGTTTATAGCCATGGAAGTGCTGACTTATTTCCTATGTGGATTGATAAGCTAAGGTCGCGGCAGCCTTCAGCCGGATGAGAGATAGACTTTGCCTAAGGATTTACATACAATATAGGGGGGTAAAGGCAGGAGGGATTCGGGTTACGTTATGGATGCAAAGACAGCTGTTAAAGAAATTAAAAAAGGGGCTGTGTCCCCATTATATTTATGTTACGGTTCGGAGAAGTACCAAATTCAGGAGTTCATTCATCTGGTACAGGAGCAAATTGTAGATGCCGAGAACCGTGATTTTGCCGTGGTTCATTATGATCTGTCGGAAACTCCAATCGAGGTTGTGATTGAGGAGGCGGAGACTCTGCCGTTTCTGGTTGAACGTAAGCTCATCCTTGTGCGGGACAGCTCGCTCTTCTCAGCTGCGAAGGATGGCGGCAAGATTGAACATAAAGTGGACCGGCTTCTAGCTTATCTGGATAACCCGGCAGAGCACAGTGTAGTTGTATTTACTGTGAATGGGGACAAGCTCGATGAGCGCAAGAAAACCGTAAAGTCGATGAAGGCGAAAGGGCAGGTGCTCTCCTTTATGCCGTTAGGCGGGAATGAGCTGATTGGATGGGTCATCCGGCAGGCTAAAACGAGAGACTGCATCATGGATGAGTCTGCGGCCCAAGCGCTGCTGGATAGTGCCGGGGTTCAGATGGCAGCATTGTCCGCCGAAGTCAACAAGCTTTGTCTTTATGCGGGAAAGGGGGGCGTGATTACAGCTGGGGATGTTCACCAGCTTGTGGCCCGTTCCACCGAGCAGAATGTCTTTGCTATGGTTGAAGATATCGCAAACCTCCGGTTGGAGAAAGCCCTCTCCACCTTTTATGAGCTGCTTAAGCAGCGGGAAGAGCCGATCAAGATCGCGGCACTCATTGCGCGGCAGTTCAGGATTATGCTTCAGGTCAAAGAGCTTGGCGGGCAGAGTTATTCCCAACAGCAAATCGCTTCCCAGCTTGGACTGCATCCCTACGCAGTGAAGGTGGCTGGTGAACAGGCGCGCAAATTTGAAGCGGCGCGGCTGCGTCGTTCCTTGTCCGATTTGGCTGAGCTGGATTACAAGATGAAAAGCGGCCGGATTGATAAGGTGCTTGGACTTGAGATGTTCCTTCTCGGTTTGGGTGCCTAGTCTAAAAAGTAAGCAAAGCGTCAGTCTAAGGAGTTATCCCTCGGCTGGCGCTTTACTAATTTGGTCTGCCACCTGCTTTTTCAGAAGTGATGGGCAAGCGAAAGCCACCCAACCTCTAGACTTTGGTTTTGAACTTCATTCCCTGAACATAATTCAAGAATTGCATTTAAGAGAGAAAATGAGGCCAACAGACACCAAAAAACGGATGCTTCCGAGGTTAGGAAGCATCCGTTTTTTGCATTTGACATATAATAGCGCCTTACGCTTGCTTTGTAAGAGCGTTCAATTTTTTTGCCAAGCGGGATTTCTTACGAGCAGCTGCATTTTTATGGATCAAACCTTTCGTTACAGCTTTATCCAATTTCTTGGAAGCTGCGGCGAAAGCGGCTTTAGCTGTATCCACTTCGTTGTTAGCCAGTGCGGAATCAGCGGCTTTAACAACCGTACGAAGAGCGGACTTTTGGGAAGCGTTCAGCGCGCGGCGTTTGTCGTTAGTTTTCACACGTTTGATGGCGGATTTAATGTTAGGCATTGCATTCACCTCCTGTAAAGCATCTACGAAAATTCACAACTTAAAATATTTTAGCATGGGGCCCAGTAAAAAGCAATAAATTCATCATAAAACATCTCTCGTATAATCTCAAGGTTTCTCCCGCACAATATAGGAAACGTAGACAAGGAGGTTGTACGAAATGACGTTGGATTTAAGCCAGTATGTGACACGAACGGATTTGGCAGTGGAAGCGAAGGAGATTGCTGAACGGGTACACGGTGCTCCTATCCCCGGATTGAATGAGCAAATTACCGAGGATGATGGTATTAAGGTTACCCGTCTCGACGTGCTGAATGAATCAGCCTCCAGACAGATTGGAAGAGTTCAAGGGCATTATGTCACGATTGAGGTGCCGGCGCTGCGGAATCAGGATACCGGTCTGCAGGAGCGTGTGACAGCCACCTTTGTCCAGGAGTTCTCGGGTTTCCTGAACAAGATTGGAATCACGGCAGAGAACAAGGTGCTTATTGTCGGGCTGGGTAACTGGAACGTGACTCCAGATGCTCTGGGACCGCTTGTCGTGGAGAACGCGCTGGTAACCCGCCATTACTTCCAGCTTGCCCCCGATCAGGTCGCTCCCGGTTACCGGGAAGTCAGCGCCATAGCACCAGGAGTGCTGGGCATTACCGGTATTGAATCCAGCGAGATTGTTCAAAGTATTGTGGAGCGGACAAGGCCGGATCTCATTATTGCGATCGATGCTTTAGCTTCCAAATCGCTGGACCGTCTGAATACAACAATCCAGATTGCGGACATAGGCATACATCCGGGATCGGGAATCGGCAATAAAAGACGGGGGTTGACCCAAGAGATTCTCGGCGTGCCTTGTATTGCGATTGGGGTGCCAACGGTATGTTATGCGTCAACGATTGTCAACAATACATTTGACCTGTTGGTCAAACACTTTGATCAGGAGCATGGCGGCACGGGAAGCAGCCAGACCAAGCAAATTATGGGTCTGATTACCGATCTCAGTGAACAGGAAAGGCTCGGTCTGGTAAAAGAAGTGCTTGAACCGCTTGGTCACGATGTTATTGTGACGCCCAAAGAAATTGACGAGTTCATTGAAGATATCGCCAATATCATCGCCAGTGGGCTGAACGCATCACTGCATCAAGCCGTGAATGCGGAGAACGTCGGCGCATACACCCATTAACTCATGAGTGAGCTATAAAGTTGAACTTAAGAATTACCCTTAGGTGAGTTGTGAAATGATTCTGGAGAAGCGAAGCGTTCGCAATCGGTGGAACATTTCACACGGCTGCCTACGGGTAAATCCTTAGTTCGACTTATACAATCTATGAAGTTCGCATTCTAGCGGACTTCTATTTTTTTGTAAGAATCCAGGTTCTACCTTTTTGCCTCAGTTCATAGATTTGGAGTATAAGAGTCAATTACTCAATCAGCTAAGAGGGAGGATGAAAGGAACCATGAAATCTTTTAGAACCTGGAACATTGGCAGATGGAGACAGAGGTTGATGCAGGTGCTCGCGATGGGCCGCACCTTTATGCTGCTCATGGTGTTGTCGATAGTGTTTTTTATTTTACTGGCAATTGGCGGGTTGACGGAGCGGAGCTTGAATAGTTCCCCGGTGTCTTCCATGAAGGGATTTGCGGCCTCGCTGTCCAGCCGTTTTTTTGAGGAAATAGTGGGTATGGAGGTACCCCATCTCGGCAGTGGTCAGGGACCCTCTGCCCTGTCTGCCAAGAATATGACGAATTTTGCATTTCAGCTGCTGACTAATGTGAATCCATCTGATCCTAAAAGTCTGCTGGCCCGTGAGGTGCCGGGTCTTGGCGCGAATAACCCCGTACTGTTAAGAAATGGCTCGGGAAATAAAGGGGTGGACGCTCCTGAGGATTATAATCCGAACTCCCGCAAGCCGCAGCGGGCTGACGCCACACCGGACAAGGAGCCGGCTGGCCAGGATAACGGGAAGAAAGGGAACTCTACCGATAAAAGTCAAGGCTCTAAACCAGGGAGCAAAAAAGTGGTTATGATTTATCATTCACATCCACAAGAGTCGTACAATCCGCTGCTGGGAGCTTCCGACGACAACCCCAGCTCGGCCAACTTTTCTAAGAATGTCGGGTTAGTCGGCAGTATGGTGTCCAAAGAACTGGAGCGCAAAGGACTTGCCACCCTTCACTCACTAGCGGATTATGCCTCCACCGTGAAGAACTACAACTACAATTATTCTTATAAATACTCCAGGGCGACTGTAAAGGAAGCAATCTCCCAGAACAAAGATCTGACTTATTTCATTGATATCCACAGAGATTCCCAGCCTTATAAAAAGACCACAGCAACCATTAAGGGCACGACCTATGCGCAGGTGTACTTTATTATAGGTCACGCCAATCCGAATTGGCGCAAGAATGAGGCTTTTGCAAGCCAGATTCACAATCGGCTGGAGAAAAGCTATCCGGGCGTCTCCCGGGGAATATGGGGTAAGACATCGGCTCAGGGGAATGGCGAATATAATCAATCCTTCTCTTCTAACAGTGTGCTGATTGAGGTTGGGGGAATTGACAATACTAAGGAAGAGCTGGAACGCACGTCCAAGATTCTGGCAGATATGATTGCTGAGGTATATTGGAGCGAGCAGAAAGCCAAGAAAGTGGATACGCCGAAAAAGACAGAACCTAAAGAAGGCAAATCCAAAAATACAGCACAAGCGGGGGATCCGGTTCCTCCGCATGCATAAACATCAGCCCCTGTTGGCGTCTAAGGAGGAAGTATAATGAAACGAACGGTTAGAAAAATGCTTCTGTATGGCCTCATTCTGGCTGCAGGGGCTACGCTTGGCATGCAGCTGTCAGGCACTTCCTTGGGAAACCAAGCGAATCCAGTAAGGCCGAATACGATTGCTGGAACCGGAGCTTCAGCCTCAGGACAGACCTCGGGCGGGCAGCTGCCCGCCCAGACGGGAGGGTGGGTGCTTCAGCCCGTTGCAGGTGGGCAAGGCCTGGCCCTGGTACCTGCGGCACAGGATGGACAAGCTACCCTTCAGCAGGTTACACAGCAGACCGTCCAGCAGCAGACCGTCCAGCAGCAGGTCGCCCAGCAGCAGTCAACCCAGCAGGCGGTGCAGAGCCAGGCGGCAACGGGGGCGCTGCAGACACCCGGCACCCTCCTGCTTCCGGAAGCCCAGCAGACACCTATTGACCGGTTTGCTGACCGGACAGGCCAGCTGCTTCAGCAGGCTTCCCAGAGCGGGATTAAGTGGGTCGTGTCCTTGTTCGGTTCATTAACGAATTAGCCATATTCCCGCCGGGTACGGAGAGAACCCGCATTTTGTGCCTCACGAAACGTGCGTTTCTTTAGTTCTTTCCGTATGATATAATAAATTGATTATACTTAGGTTCTTTGGTGGGGGTAAGGAATGACAGATATTAGGGCAAGACAGGAGAAGATTCGAAATTTCAGCATTATTGCACATATAGACCACGGTAAATCCACATTGGCCGACCGTATTCTGGAATATACGGGCGCTTTGACCTCCCGTGAGATGCAGGATCAGGTTCTGGACCAGATGGAGCTGGAACGCGAACGGGGGATTACCATCAAGCTGCAGGCTGTACGGCTAACGTACCGTGCGGATGATGGGGAAGAATATCTGCTTAATTTGATTGATACACCAGGACACGTCGATTTTACGTATGAGGTGTCCCGAAGCCTAGCCGCCTGTGAAGGGGCGCTTCTGGTCGTTGATGCGGCGCAGGGGATTGAAGCCCAGACGCTGGCCAACGTTTATTTGGCACTTGACAACAATCTGGAAATCCTGCCGGTAATCAACAAGATCGACCTGCCAAGTGCAGACCCGGACCGGGTGAAGCAGGAGATTGAAGACGTTATCGGCCTCGATGCAAGCGAGGCGGTCCACGCTTCCGCCAAGGCCGGGATCGGAATTAAGGAAATTTTAGAGCAGGTAGTCAGCAAGGTGCCTGCCCCGTCGGGAGATCCGGACCAGCCGCTTAAGGCGCTGATCTTTGACTCTCATTATGACCCGTACAAAGGGGTTATTGTGTACGTCCGTGTCATTGACGGCAAGATCAAGGCCGGTTCCAAGATTAAGATGATGGCGACCGACAAGACCTTTGAGGTCATTGAGGTTGGCGCGTTTATGCCGCGGATGACGATTGTGGACGAGCTCAACGTTGGTGATGTCGGATTTATCGTTGCGGGCATCAAGACGGTTGGCGATACCCGTGTCGGGGATACCGTGACTGATGCGAAGAATCCTACGCTGGAACCGCTGCCAGGTTACCGCAAAATCAACCCGATGGTGTACTGCGGTCTGTATCCGATCGAAACGTCTGATTATAATGACCTGCGTGAGGCGCTGGAGAAGCTTCAGCTTAACGATGCCTCGCTCAGCTTCGAACCGGAGACTTCAAGTGCACTCGGCTTCGGGTTCCGCTGCGGCTTCCTCGGATTGCTTCATATGGATGTTATTCAGGAGCGGATTGAGCGTGAGTTCAACATCCCGCTGATTACAACCGCGCCGAGCGTTATTTACAAAGTTACCCTGACAAACGGCGAAGTCGTAGATATCGATAACCCGTCCAACTATCCTGAGGTGGGTAAGATCGATCACGTCGAGGAGCCGTATGTGAAAGCTGCGATTATTGTTCCTAATGACTATGTAGGCACGATCATGGAGCTCTGCCAGAGCAAGCGCGGGGAATTTGTAAACATGGAGTATTTGGATACGACCCGTGTAACCATTACGTACATCATTCCGCTGTCGGAGATCGTCTATGATTTCTTCGATCAGTTGAAATCCAGCACCAAAGGTTACGCCTCATTCGACTATGAATTGTCTGGCTACCGCACTTCCAACCTGGTGAAGATGGAGATTCTCCTCAATGGGGAACAGGTGGATGCTTTATCCTTCATCGTTCACCGGGACCGGGCATTCCATCGTGGACGCCTGATCTGTCAAAAGCTTCAGAAGCTCATCCCGCGCCAAATGTTCGAGGTGCCGATTCAGGCTTCCATTGGAACCAAGGTTATCGCACGTGAGACCGTTAAGGCGATGCGCAAGAACGTGCTTGCCAAGTGTTATGGCGGTGACATCTCACGTAAACGGAAGCTCCTGGAGAAACAGAAGGAAGGGAAGAAGCGCATGAAGCAGGTCGGCAGTGTAGAGGTGCCGCAGGAAGCGTTCATGGCGGTTCTTAAGATCGACGAGGAGTAGGCGGGATTACGGAGAAAAGGAAAGCTGGCGTAGCATTGATGGAGACAAGGCATAGTTCATTTAATAAATAAGAAGGAGATAGGAATATGTCTTTCAAGAGTTTACGTCCGCCTTTGGGAGCCCTTTGCTACTGTTTAGTCTAATCAAAGCAAAGGGCCGACAAGAAGCGGCTGGAAAAGACATATCCAATCCCTACTGTAACTTATTAAATCGCAAACGACTTGTCAAAGCACTGAAGGAAAGCCGCGAGGCTTTCCTTTTTCCATAAGATTAGAAGGTAAAAAAGAGGAAGACAAGAACAGAGAGTAAGAGAATAACCTTTATCCAGAAAAGGTAGATACCAGCTAAGTTTTAATTCTGAAGCTTTGAAGGCAGGAGGGCAGCAATATGCTAAATACAAATCAATTCAAGGCAGATCGGGCAGATGAACCCCGCAATTTGAAGGACACTGCACCGAAAGCCGTTTATATACACATTCCGTTTTGTACAAATAAATGTTTCTACTGTGATTTCAACTCTTATGTACTCAAGGATCAGCCGGTCATGGATTATTTGAGGGCTTTGGATCGTGAGATGGAACTTACTGTTCAGGCGACTCCACCAGATGTGATTGATACGATCTTTGTGGGAGGTGGAACACCCACAGTTTTGAAGCCTGATGAAATGCAGTATTTCTTAAGCTCAGTCCGCAAGCATTTCCCGAAATGGGCGGATAATATGGAATTTACGATGGAGGCCAATCCGGGCACAACGGATTTGGAGAAGCTTGCCGTGATGAAAGACGGTGGGGTAAACCGGGTCAGCTTCGGAGTCCAGGCGTTTCAGAATGAGCTGCTTGGCGGCATTGGCCGGATTCATAACACGGATGATGTGTACCGGAGCTTGGAGAATGCGCAAAAAGCCGGAATCACGAATATGTCAATTGATCTGATGTTCGGGCTCCCGAACCAGACTGTAGAAATGCTGGATCAGAGCATCACGAAAGCTCTGGCGCTTGGTCTTCCGCATTACTCCATATACAGTCTTAAGGTGGAGGAGAATACGCTTTTCCATACCATGTATCAGAAGAATCAGCTTCCGCTTCCCGATGAAGAGGATGAGCTTCAAATGTACCTACTGCTGATGTCCCGTATGAAAGAAGCGGGGTATAAGCAGTATGAGATCAGTAATTTTGCCAAGCCTGGGTTCGAGAGCAGGCACAATATGACCTACTGGCGCAATGAAGATTATTATGGACTTGGGGCTGGAGCCCACGGATATGTGGGAGGACAGCGTCATATCAATATTAAGGGGGTCAATCCTTACAACGAAGCTGCGGCCAACGGCCTTCCGCGCATGGAGCAGTTTGAAGTAACCTCTGCGGAAGCAATGGAGGACTTTGTTATGGTTGGACTCCGGGTTCTGGACGGAATCCAGAGCCGCCGGTTTGTGGAACAGTTCGGTATATCTATAGAAGAGAAATTCCGTGCGCCTCTGAATAAGATGCTAAAGGCCGGACTGTTGGAGAAGACGGAAGAATTTGAAGGTTACAAGCTGAGTGAGAAGGGTGTTTTGTTTGGCAATGAGGTATTTGCGGAATTTATCGGCAGCCTGACAAGCCAAAATTAGTTGGCTAAGATACTTGATTTAATTTAATAAAGGATTGAATTTGAAGAGTTCCACATGCCTGAGTTCTGCATATCCTGCATAAATATAGATAATTATGTATTGAAATCTTATACGCCTTGCTGTATATTTATTCATATTATGATTCAGCTCAGGGGGCAGTACAATGACAGTGGTATGCAGACAGGCGGTATTATCGGATGTGGATCCGCTTTTTGAAATGATTGAGGAATATGCACGCCAGGGAATTATGCTGCCGCGTTCCCGTAAGGTGCTGGAGCGTCAAATCGGGGATTTTGTTGTAGCGGAAGTTGATGGAGTTGTGGTTGGGTGCGGTTCTTTATGTCTTCTCGGCCAAGATTTGGTTGAGGTGCGCTCCTTGGGGATTTCCGAAGGCTATAAGGGGATGGGCATTGGCTCCAAAATTATTGAGGAACTGATCAAGCAGGCAAGAGAACGCCAAATCCCCAAAATCATGGCTTTGACCTACGAAGTTTCATTTTTCAAGAAAAACGGGTTCACCGTAGTGGATAAAGAGATTTTTCCCGAAAAGGTCTGGACAGATTGCGTAAGCTGCCCTAAGCAGCACGCCTGTGATGAAATAGCTGTGCTTAAGATGTTAAGCTGACTTTGATAGATTCAGAACACTGCTCAATCGGCATTTGCTGATGGCAGTGTTTTTTGTTGTGAGCGGATTCTCCTATATTCTATAAAAAATATATTCCTCTAATGGTACATTTATCCTATAATGGTGAAATGCGAGCATGCAAATAAGGCAGAATGGGGAAAAAAGATGAAGAAAGTCATATTGTTGGTGTTATTGCTGTCGATGGTTTTACCGGCTGCTGTATTTGGAGCAAGCCAAGAGATTTCTGTTTCGATTGACGGGGTTAAGCTGCAATTTTCCAGCAAGCCGATACAGGAGAACGGAACAACCCTTGTTCCTCTAAGGACTATTTTTGAGGGATTAGGCGCAAGTGTGAAATGGGATGCCAAGACCCAGACGGTGAAGGCTTCCAAGAATGGGGTTAATATCGCGATTACTATGGGGCAGAAGTTTGCAATCAAGGATGGAAATAAAATACAGTTAACTACAAAACCTCGTACCATCTTGGGGGTAACTTATGTTCCGCTTCGTTTTATCGGTGAATCATTTGGCAGCACTATTGAGGTTCATGGGAAAGAGATTAATATCGTTTCTCCTGTTCCCCCATCTTTTGAATACAGTGCAAAGGACAATTCAGCACAGACGACAACTCCACCGGCCCAAGCACCGAATCCATCAACGGTTCCGTCAACTTCAACTACATCGGTCCAGGAGATCGGGAAGCTGTCCAACCGGGTAGTGTACATTGAAACGTACGATGCTTCAAATAAGGTGTTGGCCTCGGGGAGCGGGGTTGTAATCAGCTCGGACGGCAAGATTATCACGAATTATCATGTTATTGACGAAGCCGCATCCGTCAAGGTTGAGTTCAATGACCAACGTTCTTTTACAACCTCAATTATTTTAAGCAAGGATGAGAGCCGTGACTTGGCATTATTAAAAATTCCTGCAACTAATCTTGCGGCAGTAACTATGGGTGACTCTACGACGCTCCAATTGGGAGAGGAGGTTGTAGCCATTGGTTCCCCTCTAGGGTTCAAGAATTCACTGACCAGCGGAGTAATCAGTCAAACCTTAAGAAATGTACAAGGTCAGAATTACATACAGATCTCTACTCCAATTGACCATGGAAGCAGTGGCGGCGCCCTGTTTAATATGAAAGGGGAACTGGTGGGGATTACATCGGCATTGATTGAAAGCTCAGCCAGCATTAATCTGGCGATTCCATCAAGCGATGTTAAGGCCTTTTTGGCTAAACCTCAAGTTGAGCAGAAGCTGAGCCCCTCTGTTCAGCAGAAGCCTTCGACCGGTTCAACCGGGAAAGCGATGGACTCTAAAACCCTGGAGGATTACTTAAACAAGAATTATGGATCGCTTTCCTTCAAGGGAGTAGATCTGGATTTCGATTGGGATGTGATGTCCTCATCTGACGGGAAGAGATTTCTCATTGGCGGCACGATGTCGGATGGCATGCAATGGGCGGATTGGGCCGATAAGCAGATGGATACCGGGATGGCTTTCCCAAGTTTAATTTTATACATGTCTGATGAACTAAAAGACAAACTTCATTTGACGGATACTTTCTTTTCATTGTATCTAGATGTTCATATGAGTAAGTACCCTAACAGTTTTCCAGCCGAGTCGATCTCCAGAGAAGGAAGCGGATATCGTTTGAATTATAATTTCATCTATGGTTCGGTGGACTACAAATCAGGCTACTTATTCTATAACTTGGACCCTACGGATGAGGATAGTATTCAATCAGTGGAAATCGATTAACAGGGAATAGAACATCCTGTTAATTAACCATTGATCATAACACAGCTCTATCTGCACTTAGGTGTAGATGGAGCTGTGTTTTGTTTGTGGCGGGCGAACAGAAAAAAAACACTGTTTATCATTTGCGATACTCAATCAGCCAGCAGTCCCGGAATTCTCCCTCGTGAAGTTCCCGTTTAGGAAGAAGCTTGACTCTTGTAAAACCGCATTTTTCATAACATTTCAGAGCTTTTGTATTTCTGGTTTGCGGGTCCATAACTACCCGATCGGCCTTTTTGTCGTCGATTATAAATCGGGTCATACTTGTGACCAGTAAGGTACCAATTCCTTTATCCCTATATTCATCTTCACCTATAAATTGGTCTATGCCGTAAATACTCTCGTTCTCACATCCAGCCCCGTATCCATATTTTTCTTTCGTTTTATCATCTAAAGTATAGAATTGAATATACCCAATCGCTTGATCATCATACTCTACGATACATCTGACTTCTTCATCCCCCGAAGCATAGAAGACGCTGATTACTTTGTCCAAGTCAAACGGGTTGTCTCTTCCCTCATAAAATTCAAGGACGGCCGGGTTGGAAAGCCATTTAACCAAAACAGAGCTGTCCTCTGCTTCTAGCTCACGGACCTTTAACCTTCCATTTTGGAATAACATAATATATCTCACTCTCCAATTGTTATTGTATAGGTTGGTTGGGGAATTTTAGAAATCCCATGATGATTTAATTTTATCACAGGCAATTGTTGCGAAATAACATTTCACATGCCTGCCTAACGAGTAAATCAATAGTTCATCTTATATAGGCCTTGAATCCTGCCGTGCTGACTTGACAATAGCCATATGGTTTTGGTATTTTTGTATTAACGATTAGCACTCGATAGAAGTGAGTGCTAACGAACCGTGGTTGGATTACATGTACGATGAAGTCCGCTAGGAGGGATATCATGTTAACGGAACGGCAAAGAATGATTTTGACGGCTATTGTAGATGACTATATCCGTTCGGCTGAGCCTGTTGGCTCTCGGAGTATTTCCAAGCGTGGCGATGTTGGCTATAGTCCGGCTACCATTCGTAATGAGATGTCCGATTTGGAAGAACTCGGTTTCCTGGAACAGCCCCACACCTCTGCGGGGCGAATACCTTCACATAAAGGCTACAGATACTATGTTGATCACCTGGTACCACCAGAAGCAATTGCTTCAGAGGAACTGATGCAGCTTAAGAACTTCTACGCTGAGAAGCTGAACGTGGTTGAACAGGTTATCCAGCATGCCGGCACCATTCTGTCTCATATGACGAATTACACTTCCATCCTCCTGGGACCGGAGGTTTTTCATACTTCGCTGCGCCATTTTCAGCTGTTATCCTTGAATGAAGATACGGCTGTGGCCATTGTGGTAACGAATACCGGCCAGGTGGAGAATAAGACGGTATCCATTCCGGCGGGTGTGTCCGTGTCCGAGATGGAGAAGGTCGTGAATCTGCTTAACCGCAAGCTGACCGGGGTGCCTATCTATAAGCTGAAGTCTGCTCTGTACACAGAGCTGGGCCAGGAGCTGCAGCGGCATGTCTCCCACTTTGAGGAGATTATGACTGTGCTTGATCAGGCTCTAGATAGTGGAAAGGATGGCCAAAGGGTCTTCTTAAGCGGAACGACCAATATGCTTACCCAGCCGGAATTCCGGGATGTGGACAAAGTAAAAGGAATTCTGGATCTGCTCGAAGAGACTCCTACGCTGCTCAAGCTGCTTGTTCCCGCATCATCCGGAACAGGAATCCAGGTCCGTATTGGGACAGAGAACGATCATGCCGCCTTCGCGAACTGCAGTCTGATTACAGCGACTTATGCTGTTGAGGGAGAGGCGCTGGGAACTATCGGGATCTTAGGCCCGACCCGGATGGAATATGCCAGAGTTATTGCATTACTGAATATTTTATCCAGAGACATGACCAAATTTTTATCCAAACCAAACTAATGTATGAATGAATTAATCGATTAACCGCATTTTAAGGAGGTGAATACATCTTGAAGGAACAACAACCTATTCAAGAGGAAACAAATACAGAGAAAAAGGAAGATACTATGAATCCTTCTAATGATGTGAATCAGAACGAGCAAACAGAGGAAGTGCAAGGAGCAGACGAAATCAGGTCCGGGGACTCCGCCGAAGCTGTGGAAGAAGTGGTATCTGCTGACTCTGAGGAGCTTGAACGTCTTCGTGCCGAGGTGCAGGAGCACCAGCAGCGTTTTCTGCGTTCCCAGGCTGATTTCGACAACTTCAGAAGACGCACACTGAAGGAGAAAGAGGAGCTGGCTAAATATGCGTCCGCCAAATTAATCACCGAGCTTCTTCCAGTCGTGGATAACATGGACCGGGCCCTTACGGCAGCCCAGGAAAGCGCGGAAGCGGAATCCTTCACCAAAGGCGTGGATATGATTTTCCGTCAGCTTGAGGGTGTTCTATCGGCCGAAGGCCTTACACCGATGAATGCGGTTGGCCAGCCTTTTAACCCTGAATATCATCAGGCTATCATGCAAGTGGAGTCGGATGAATACGAGGAAGGCATAGTAGTAGAAGAAGTACAAAAGGGCTATCTGCTTAAAGATAAAGTGCTGCGTCCAGCAATGGTTAAGGTAAGCGGCTAACACATAGAGATTACGACAACCCGAACATATAAAAGTTGGACTAAAGAACTCAGGGAATAGGCAGAAGGGTGAAATGTTTCTGAGAGAAGCGCAGCGTTCGCCTTTGTGAACGGATTTCTACCCGCACAATCATTTGTTCAACTTATATAGCATACTAAGGAGGAAATTTAACTTATGAGTAAAGTTATTGGTATTGACCTTGGAACCACCAACTCTTGCGTAGCGGTTATGGAAGGCGGCGAAGCCGTTGTTATTCCTAACCCGGAAGGCGCGCGTACAACCCCTTCGGTTGTGGGCTTTAAGAAAGACGGAGAGCGTGTTGTAGGGGAGACGGCAAAGCGTCAAGCGATCACTAACCCTGACCGTACGATTATCTCCATCAAGAGACATATGGGTACGAACCATAAAGAATCCATTGACGGCAAAGATTACACGCCTCAGGAGATTTCAGCAATTATTTTGCAAAAATTGAAATCCGATGCTGAAGCTTACCTTGGACAACCGGTAACCCAAGCGGTTATCACAGTTCCTGCTTACTTCAACGATAGCCAACGTCAGGCTACCAAGGATGCCGGTAAAATCGCCGGTCTTGAAGTCTTGCGTATCGTCAACGAGCCTACGGCTGCCGCCCTGGCTTACGGTCTTGAGAAGGCTGAAGACCAGACCATCCTGGTATATGACCTTGGGGGCGGTACATTTGACGTATCGATCCTTGAACTGGGCGACGGTTTCTTTGAAGTAAAAGCAACAAGCGGTGACAACCACCTCGGTGGTGATGATTTCGACCAAGTGATTATTGATTACCTGGTAGCCGAATTCAAGAAAGACCAAGGTATTGATCTGAGCAAGGATAAAGCGGCTGTACAGCGTCTGAAAGATGCTGCCGAGAAAGCCAAGAAAGAACTTTCCGGCGTACTGACAACTACAATTTCCCTGCCGTTCATCACCGTGGCTGACGGAGTGCCTCAGCACTTGGAAGTGAACCTCACCCGTGCGAAGTTCGAAGAATTGTCTGCGGATTTGGTAGAAAGAACACTTGGACCAACACGTCGTGCGCTTAGTGATGCGGGAATGACTCCAGCAGACATCGACAAGATCGTACTTGTCGGCGGTTCCACCCGTATTCCTGCGGTACAGGAAGCGATCAAGAAATTGACAGGCAAAGAGCCTCACAAAGGCGTTAACCCGGATGAAGTCGTTGCCCTTGGTGCTGCGGTTCAAGCCGGGGTATTGACCGGTGACGTTAAAGACGTGGTCCTGCTTGACGTAACTCCGCTGTCCCTGGGTATTGAAACTGCAGGCGGCGTATTTACTAAAATGATCGAGCGCAACACCACCATTCCAACAAGTAAATCCCAAGTATTCTCCACATACGCTGACAATCAGCCGAGTGTTGAAATCCACGTGCTTCAAGGTGAACGGGAAATGGCTGCGGGCAACAAAACGCTTGGACGCTTTATGCTTGGGGATATTCCTCCAGCACCACGCGGCGTGCCGCAAATCGAAGTTACCTTTGATATCGATGCGAACGGGATCGTGAACGTATCCGCAACCGACAAAGGAACTGGCAAGAGCCAGAAGATTACGATTACTTCCTCCAGCGGTCTGAGCGATGCTGAAGTTGAACAAATGATGAAGGACGCCGAGCTTCATGCGGAAGAAGACAAGAAGCGTAAAGAGCTTGTGGAAGCGAAGAACGCGGGCGACCAACTCGTATATACTGTGGAGAAGACTATCAAGGATCTTGGTGAGAAAGCCGAAGCAGGCGAAGTTGAGAAGGCGAATGCTGCCAAAGATGAGCTGAAAAAAGCGCTTGAAGGCGAGAACCTTGAAGAAATTAAAGCAGCTACCGAGAAATTGACGGAGATTGTTCAACAGCTTTCTGTTAAACTGTATGAGCAGGCTGCACAAGCTCAGCAAGCTGAAGGAGCGCAAGGCGCAGCGGCAAAAGACAATGTCGTTGATGCTGACTATGAAGTGGTTGACGAGGACAAGAAGAACTAATAGACCACAAATATAGTACTATAACCGGTAAGGTTAACAGGGAAGGTCAAAGCGCTTAGGCATCCCGCGCTTTGGCTTTCCTTTTGCCTAGCCGGGCAGTTTTGATTGTGAATGATGGATATGGGGGGTGGAACAATTGGCTGAGAAACGAGATTACTATGAGGTCCTGGGCCTCGGTAAAGGGGCTTCCGAAGACGAGATTAAGAAGGCTTACCGAAAGCTGGCGCGTCAGTATCACCCAGACGTGAACAAAGAGCCAGACGCGGAGGCCAAGTTTAAAGAAGTCAAGGAAGCTTACGACGTTCTTAGTGATTCACAGCAGCGTGCCAGGTATGACCAGTACGGTCATATTGATCCGAATCAGGGCATGGGCGGCGGCTTCTCGGGGGCTGACTTCGGCGGCGGCCTGGGTGACATCTTTGATATGTTCTTCGGTGGAGGCGGCGGTAGACGTGACCCGAATGCGCCGCAGCGCGGGAATGACTTGCAGTATACGATGACGGTGGAATTTAAGGAAGCCGTGTTCGGAAAAGAGACGGATATCACTATTCCGCGTACAGAGTCCTGTGATACGTGTTTTGGTTCAGGTGCCAAGCCTGGAACGAAGCCGGAGACCTGCTCGGTCTGTCATGGTTCCGGACAGCAGGAAGTGGTACAGAATACGCCGTTTGGCCGTATGGTTAACCGTCGTCCGTGCAGCAATTGCGGCGGTGCCGGCAAGATTATTAAGGAGAAGTGCCCAACCTGTCATGGCAACGGCCAGGTGAAGAAGCAGCGCAAAATTCATGTGCGTATTCCAGCTGGTGTGGACGATGGTGCACAACTGCGTATGTCCGGTGAAGGGGAAGGCGGACTTCGCGGCGGCCCGGCAGGGGATCTTTATATCGTGATTCGGGTGAAACCGCACGATTTCTTCGACCGTGAGGGCGATGACATTTATTGCGAAATTCCGCTCACGTTCGCCCAAGCCGCGCTTGGAGACGAAGTTGAGATTCCGACCCTGACTGAGAAGGTTAAACTCAAAATTCCTGCCGGAACGCAGACGGGAACCTATTTCCGTCTGAAAGGCAAAGGTGTTCCACGGCTTCGTGGCATGGGTCAGGGCGATCAGCATGTCAAGGTGGTTGTCGTCACGCCAAGCAAGCTGAATGAGGAACAGAAGGATCTGCTGCGTCAATTTGCAGCTCTGGATGGTGAGCACACCCATGAGAATGAGCAGTCCTTCTTTGACCGGATGAAACGGGCTTTCCGTGGGGATTAATAAAAGATTAGAATCAGCACAATAATGAAGCAGCTCCACAGTCAAGTGACTGTGGAGCTGCTTCATTATGTATATCAAAGTTAGACAGGAGCAACAGAGTAGAATAGCAAAAGGGCTGTCCAAGGTGCGAAACCTTGGGACAGCCCTTTAACCTTTTAATTGGCGATCCGCGCCGTAATCTCTTCGTCCAAATCCAGAGTAACATCCTCGCGAAACGCCCGGATTCCATATTCAGTGTGGGCATACAGCAGGATGGCCTCGATGATGTTGGCTTCAACCAGATACATGCTTCTGCCGCCCACCCATACTTCAGCGGTATAACCGGTATCCTCGTCCCATGCCAGTTCAACCTGAACCTCGGTTGGACGAACCGACTTGCGTTGGGCCATATGAAGACAGATGGCGTTAATGATTTCGTCCATGCTTAGAACCATAGCTTAGTATCTTCCTCCGCGGTGATCATTATAGCGTGGTTTCCTGAACTTGCGGTACAACGCGATACCAATCATTACTACCACGTAAATAGCCAGCAGGTTAATCAGAAGACCAAAGATATTTCCGAGAAAGCCCATATTGGAGAACATTCCGCCAAAGAGCATTCCAGCAAGGCCGCCGATCATAAGGCCTTTCATAAATCCTCCGCCGCTAAAGAACCCTCGTTTAGCGTTCTGGCCGGTTGTTGTATTTGAACTCTTAGTACTGTTGTAATCATTCGACTTCTTAGGGGTGTTCGTGTAAGAACGTGAGCCGGACTTGTATCCGCCGCCTGAACGCTTAGCGTCTACCGCGTGCGGTGCGGTGAAAGCGAAGAATAGCGTGAACGCCATCACGACAAGCATTAACTTTTTCATCATTTGAGTCTGAAAGCCTCCTAAAAGATATATTGTATTTGGTCTTTATAGATATGTAATACGTGGCGGACAAGCAACGGTTTCATTTTGGACAGAAATAGTTTTCCCTGTCAAAGAGGATAATATTTACCGCATAAATTAGGCATGGATGCCGCATCCTAACTTCCCATAGAGCCGTAAACAGCTGAGCATAGAAAGTCTTTATAGGAAAGGCGGAATTCCAATATGGCAGAGAAGAATATACTGGCCTATTTCAAAAGCCCGGAGGAAGCGGAAGGCGTATCGAGAAAGCTGAATGCGCTAAGAGTAATCGATATGTCCATTACACGCTTCAGCCGTTACCCAGGCGAGGGAGTCGATCCGGCCAACATCTACTCCGGGGACTGGAACTCATTGGCCTCACTGACCCAGGATGCCGAGATTACGAATAAGTCCGCCGGGATACTTGCGGCCACGGACCCGGCTGCAAGTGGATTAAGTGACGGAGGACAAGGCGGACCAACGGGCCGGGATATTTTATTAACTGTAGTTGTGGACGAAAGTTCCCATCACCAGGCGCTGCGTCTTATCGAAGAAGCTGGAGGAATGCTCTGATGACTAACGTAAAGGAGAATGACGACAGAATGGACAAGAAGCCGGGTTACAACAAACGCTTCACAGGCAAGGTTCCCCAAAATTTGAAAGGCAGCTACCTGGATGTGGAGTTCTCAGAAGAGCGTGCCGATCAGGAAGATTGGGAGGCCCTGCAGCGCAGTGAGCGGGCTGATGCGCGTCAGCACGGGAATCGACTGGTTTAACAAATCAACACACATATTCATCTTCCCTAAATTTCCGCCGTGTATACGCACGGCGTTTTTTATTTGCCATGCAGCGCATGTCAATTGACCTGCGCATAGCTTTCCCATCCGGAAGATCGGTCCTTGGAACGAAAGAGAGTTACTTAATAAATTCCAACCTTGCAAGGAATTTTGTTCTTGTCTGGATTGTATAGTACAATGAATGTTATGCAATTAGGATAGGGGAGGCTTTTCACTCATGAATTGGAGAGAGTTGACTATACATACGACAGAAGAAGCGGTGGAGATGATCACCAACTTTCTGCACGAAGCCGGGGCTGGCGGAGTTTCGATTGAGGAATCCATCAACAACAGCAAGCTGCAGGATCTATCATACGGACAGTGGTACGAATTAGAGCCTAATGGAATCCCCGAGGGAAAGGCTAAAGTAAAGGGATATTTCCCTGAAACCAGCGATGTGGACACCGTGGTGGAAGAGGTCGGCCCACGTATCGAAGAACTGAGAGATTTTGGGATTGACCCGGGTGTTATTAAGTTTGAGATCCGGGATGTTCACGAAGATGACTGGGCGAATAACTGGAAACAGTATTTCAAGCCATTGCGTGTCTCGGACCGATTGACGATCAAACCAACATGGGAGGATTATGAGCCTCAGACTCCGGAGGAACGGATCATCGAGCTTGACCCTGGAATGGCTTTTGGCACAGGTACGCATCCCACCACAGCGCTTTGCCTTAGAACCCTTGAAGGGGTAATCGAGGAGGGCGATGAGGTTATCGATGTCGGAACAGGTTCCGGGATCCTTGCTATCGGTGCGGTTAAACTAGGTGCCAGACATGTCCTTGCGATTGATTTGGACCCGGTGGCTGTGACAAGTGCCAGAGAGAATACGCAGCTTAACGGTCTTAGCGATGAGATCACGGTTCATGAGAGCGATCTTCTCTCTGTCTTGAAGGAAGGAACAACGGGGCTGGGCGTACAGCTTCCGGTCCGTGTAGTCGTGGCTAACATCCTGGCTGAGATTATCCTATTGTTCATTGACGACGTTTATCAGGCGCTTGAGCCAGGGGGTTATTATATTGCTTCCGGAATATACAAGAATAAGGAACAAATTGTTGAGGAAGCTTTGATCAAAGCAGGGTTTGAAATAACGGAGAAGGCCCGGGAAGAGGATTGGATCGCTTTCGTGGCCAGGAAGAGGTAGAGCATGGATTTTTTTGAAAGATTATTCCGGATTCCTTTGGACCAACTGCCCTTTTTCCTTACGGCATTGGTTATCGCTTTTACAGTACATGAATTTTCCCATGCTTATTTTGCCAATAAGTTCGGGGACCCTACGGCCAAGCTGCTCGGCCGGGTGACTTTAAATCCGGTAGTTCATTTTGATTTTATTGGTATTCTTCTGCTTCTGATTGCGGGCTTTGGCTGGGCAAGACCCGTGCCGGTCAACCGGGACAATTTCAGCAAGCCGCGGCTTATGGGCATTATTGTCTCGGCGGCAGGCCCAATCAGCAACTTATTGCTGGGTATTCTGGGGACAGGGATTTATGCGCTGCTTTTCCATTTTGGGGTCATGGACCCATTGTGGGGAGCCAGTGAGCCAAGCAAACTGGTTGTTGCGCTATCCTCCTTTTTCTATTACTTTAACATGATGAACTTTTTCTTGTTCTTGTTTAACTTAATTCCCCTTCCTCCCCTCGATGGGTACCGGATTGTTGAGGATCTGGCGCCGCGGAGCATGCTGGGGAAGCTGCAGCAGTTCGAACGTTACGCCATCTTCATCTTCCTGCTGATCGTGCTGCTTCCAAAGCTTAATGAGTATACAATTACACCGCTATATACGGCGGCAAAACACATTTATTCCACATTCTTTGATCTTATGGCGGGCTAAGCCCGCCTGTTGATATTTTACCGGGCCCAGGTACTGGTCAGTCCTGGTCAAAAGTTGTATGATGTACTTTGGTGATTTTTGAACAAGGATGGTTGAGAGATGCAGCGTTATTTCATTACACCGGAGCAGTTCGGAGAAACTTCGGTCATTATAAAGGGCGAAGATGCCAGACATATTGGAAAAGTTATGCGCGGCAAGCCGAATGACAAGGTGATTGTCAGCGACGGGATTGCACGCGAAGCAGTCGTCCAGCTTAAGACCATTAATCCGCAGGAGGTTCATGCGGAGATTATTGAACATTTATCCCTGTCGCGGGAGCCTTGGCTTCAGGTGACGGTGGCTCAAAGCCTGCCTAAAGGCGATAAAATGGAGACCGTAATTCAGAAATGCACCGAGATCGGTGCTGTTTCATTTGTGCCGTTCCTGTCCGAACGGACGATCGTGCAGTATGATGCCAAGAAGGAAGAGAAGCGGATTACCCGCTGGACCAAAATTGCGAAAGAAGCCGCAGAGCAGGCGCACCGCAGCAAGATTCCGGACGTACAGACGGCACTGTCTTGGAAACAGCTCAAAGATCAGTTCTCTGAGTACGACCTCGTGTGTGTATGTTACGAGAAGGAAGATGGCAAACAGCTTCGCGATGTGGTTGCACCTTGGTCAGCCTCGCTAACCAGAGAAAGAGGATACCGCGTTATGCTGGTGGTTGGTCCCGAAGGCGGATTTGCCGAAAGTGAGATTGAAGAAGCCGAGGCGGCTGGAGCCGTATCGGTCGGCTTAGGCCGGCGGATTCTCAGGACAGAAACGGCGGGTATGGCCGCCCTGACTTGTATACTTTATGAAACCGGAGAAATGGGGGGAGCATGACATGCCATCCGTAGCATTTTATACGTTGGGATGTAAAGTGAATTTCTATGATACAGAAGCCATTTGGCAGCTGTTCAAAAATGAAGGTTATGAACAGGTTGATTTTGAACAGACCGCGGACGTGTATCTGATCAACACCTGTACAGTAACCAATACAGGAGACAAGAAGAGCCGGCAGATTATCCGCCGGGCTGTCCGCCGCAACCCGGACGCAATTATTGCGGTAACTGGCTGTTACGCGCAGACTTCGCCTGCGGAAATTCTGGACATTCCAGGTGTGGATCTGGTTATCGGTACACAAGATAGAGACAAGATCATGCCTTACATTCAACAGATCCAGTCTGAGCGCGTACCGGTTAATGCGGTTCGCAACATTATGAAGACCCGCGAATTTGAAGAACTGGATGTGCCGGATTTCTCGGACCGAACAAGAGCGTTTTTGAAGATTCAGGAAGGCTGCAACAATTTCTGTACGTTCTGCATCATTCCTTGGTCGCGTGGGCTGTCCCGTAGCCGTGATCCGCAGAGTGTGGTTAAGCAGGCTCATTCCCTGGTAGCTGCCGGATTTAAAGAGATTGTACTAACGGGTATTCATACCGGCGGATATGGGGATGATCTGGAGAACTACCGCTTATCCGATTTGCTGTGGGAACTGGACAAGGTTGAAGGTTTGGAGCGTATCCGCATCAGTTCGATCGAAGCAAGCCAGATTGACGACAAGATGCTGGACGTGCTTAAGAATTCCAGCAAAATGTCCCGCCACTTCCACATCCCACTTCAAGCGGGCAGTGATGAGGTGCTTAAACGGATGCGCCGGAAATACACGATTGCTGAATTTGAAGACAAGATTCGCAAGATCCGTGACTTCATGCCGGACGTAGCGATTACTACGGATATCATCGTGGGATTCCCCGGTGAGACGGATGAGCTGTTCCGGGAAGGCTTTGAAGCGATCAAGCGGATTGGCTTCTCGGAAATGCATGTATTCCCGTACTCCAAGCGTACAGGAACACCTGCAGCGAGAATGGAGGACCAAGTGGATGAGGAAGTTAAGCATGCACGGGTTCATGAGTTGATTGATTTGTCCGAGCAAATGCAGCTCGCTTATGCTGAGAAATTTGTGGGTCAGGTCCTGGATGTTATTCCTGAGCGGGATGAGAAGGGATTGTGCGGCGAAGGCAAGCTGATGGGTTACAGCGACAATTATTTGCAAATTATGTTTGATGGTCCTGAAGAGCTTCGTGGTGAAGTGTGCCGGGTTAAAGTGACTAAAGCTGGTGTAAATACTTGTGAGGGACAGCTCGTTCGTGTTATGGGCGGGGCTCCAGAAGCTATTGCCTAGTTCTTAGGCTGGTCTAACCAGCGTGATTCCGGACACATGAACAACCAGAATCATCGTATACAATAAAGCGATGGAATAACAACAAGGATTTTAAGCCCGGGTGCCCGGGCTTAAAATCCTTGTTGTTCAAATACAATGTTAAGCGATACTCAAGGGAGGTCTTACATCATGTCATTCAAGGAAATATCTGCGGGCGGAATCGTATACCGCCATAATGAAGGCAAGCTGCAGGTTCAGCTTATTACGGACCGCTACGGCAAGATTTCTTTTGCTAAGGGGAAGAGAGAAGACGGCGAGACCATTGAAGAGACCGCGCTCCGGGAGATTCTGGAGGAGACCGGCGTTACTGGGCGGATTGTGCAGCCGATTGATATTATTGCCTATACGTACCAGCATCCGGACCACGGCAGTGTGGATAAGGAAGTGCACTATTATCTAGTAGAGTGTGTCAGCGGTGATCTTAAACCACAGGTAGAAGAAATCCGGGGTGTAGCCTGGTATGATCCTAAGGAAGCCTGGGAGAAACAGATGAACTCCGGGTATGATAACAATGATTTTATTTTGGAGAAGGGCTTGAAGCTGCTTAAGGTCGAGCTGTAAAAAAATGAACTGGCCTGGCCAGCCTTTCGGTGACAGACCTTGACGATGTCAGGATGCATGTTTTAATGGAGGCGGGCTTCCCCGTCCCTGCCAGACCGGAAGATAGCACAGCGGTAAAGCCAGTACGGAACAGACCACATTGAAGATGGTCTGACTGTGGGCAATCTGGGCGGACAAGTCTCCTGTGAACCAGCCGGACACCGTATGAAGGACGGAGACGAAGGGCAGGAATAGCGCTGCTCCGCCTACATTAAGCAGGATATGGGACCAGGCGACAAAACTGCCAGCTCGGGTTCCCCCAAGGGACGCGATTAGGGCGGTTACGCAGGTCCCCACATTGGACCCGATGACCATGGCAATGCCAAGCTCTACAGGCATGGCTCCGCTGCCGACCAGGGTCATGGTCATGCCAATGACCGCCGCGCTGCTGTGCACCAGTGCCGTCAGGGCTGCTCCTGCTGCGGCACCCCACAGCAGGCTGTCTGAAGCGCGGTTGATGAGCCAGTCCAGAATGCCCGCCTGCTGCAGGGCGGGGCTAACGGACTGCATCCACCGGATCGCCAGCAGAATCAGGCTGAAGCCAGCCGCTGCAAAGGAACCGTACTGAAGAGCGCGCAGTCTCATTTGAAGGCCGGACGACGGCGAAGGGATGTACTCTAACACAAGAATGCTTGCTGCCCAAAGCAGTGCAGAGATGATCAGCAAGGGCAAAGCGATTTCAGCAAAGTTAAAGGCAATCAGCTCGGTGGTCAGGCAGGTGCCGATATTGCCGCCGAGTATAATGCCAAGCGTACGGGCGTACGTCAGCAGTCCGGCGTTGACAAGTCCAATGGTCATGACCGTAACGGCTGTGCTGCTCTGCAGAACAGCGGTGACCAAGGTGCTGAGCAGCATCCCTTTTAGAGGAGTGGTAGTGGATGCGTTCAGCAGCTTGGTCAGCATAGGGCCAGCCCATGCATGAAGGGCGGACTCCATAATTTTCATTCCGAACATGAAGAGGGAGAGTCCAAGTGTGAGCGGGATGATGAGTTCGCGGAGCAGCAGGAAGAATCCCTCCTTGTGGTTTGTAATGTTTTTTAAAACTAGGTTATGCGGGTAATGAAGCGGCCATGACAAGCCATCCAGCAGGAATAGATGATAAAGGAGAGTGAAGCAAGGTGGCATCCGTAATTTTGACACGCAGCCGCAGAAAAAGACTTGAACAGGGTCATCCTTGGATTTACAGCAATGAGATCGAAACGATGGAAGGGAACGCGCAACCGGGGCAGCTTGTGCAGATTTTGAACCACCAGCGCAAATATCTGGCTACCGGCTACTATAATCCCAAATCTCAAATCACAGTTCGGGTTGTATCCTACAACCCGCTGGAAGAAATGGATCAGGCTTTTTTTGAGAAGCGCTTTGAGGACTGCCTCCGGATGAGAGAGAGGTTCGTTGAAGAGAACGCCTACAGACTGGTCTATGGGGAAGCTGACTTCCTGCCAGGATTGGTGGTAGACCGATTCGGGGATGTTCTGGTTGTCCAGCTTCTGACACTCGGGATGGATCAGCGGCGCGATGCGATCATTAATGCCTTGATTCAGGTTGTGAAGCCGCAGGGGATCTATGAGCGCAGTGATGTCGGCGTCCGGGAAATGGAAGGTCTTGAGCAGGTTAAAGGGCCGCTCTATGGAACATGCCCAAGACACGTTCAGGTCACGGAGAACGGACTGCTCATATCTGTGGATATTGAGGAAGGCCAGAAGACAGGATACTTCTTCGACCAGAGGGAGAATCGTGCTTCCATCAAACCGCTAATGACCGGCTGGGGGGCCAAGAGTGGCATAGCCCTTCAGGAAGTGCAGGCCGAGAATGGAGAGACCAAGCGGGTTCCCGTGAACCGGAACGGCAAAGAAGTCACGTTCCCTTACTGGGATGGGGCAACTGTACTGGAGTGCTTCTCCCATACCGGGAGTTTCACGCTGCATGCCTGTAAGTATGGGGCCAAGAAGGTAACTTGTCTGGATATTTCAGCACATGCTATTGAAAGTGCCCAGGCGAACGTCCGGCTGAACGGATTTGAGGATCGAGTGGAATTTGTGGTGGCCGATGCGTTTGATTATTTGCGCGAGCAGGTAAAAGGTGTGGACGAACGCCATGTCCGTGCCCAGACCTCTGAACGCAAAGCGGATACTTCGGTTCCGATGACAGCCGGGGGCGGACGCACCTGGGATGTTGTCATCCTGGACCCACCAGCTTTTGCCAAGACCAAAGGAGCGGTCAAAGGAGCTGTGCGGGGTTACAAAGATATTAATCTACACGGCATGAAGCTGGTGAACGAGGGTGGTTATCTTGTAACGGCAAGCTGCTCTTACCATATGCGTCCCGAGCTGTTTCTGGAGACGATTCTCGATGCGGCTGCCGATGCCGGCAAAGTGCTCAGGCTGGTGGAATGGCGGGCAGCCGGGAAGGATCATCCGCAAATTTTGGGCGTGGAAGAAGGCCATTATTTGAAATTTGCTGTATTTGAAGTCCGCAGCAAGGCAAGTCTGTAGCCGGATATTTTCTGGCAGGGGTATAACACACCTGGAAATAGAATGATTGCGGACAATGGTTAGTTCAATTAAACAGCAGCAAGTAGGAAAGCACCCTGGTCAGGGTGCTTTTTTGCTGAATTTGAGGCCGGTCGGGTACATGGGATAGACAAATTTTACAAACATACGTTCTCTGAACCAGGCCTTCGTTATGATATAATAGAGTTTATAAATTTTCACGCAGATGAAGGCGTTTCTATACGAGGTGAACCATACTTAATTTCTCTTATTTCCATCTCCTAAAAAATGCAAACGGGAGGCTTATTCATATGTCACTTCAGTTCATTATTGGCCGCTCGGGCAGCGGCAAGAGCAGTCTGGTTCTGGACGAAGTCCGCACCAGGCTCCGGTCGGAGCCAACCGGGAAGCCGCTGATTATTCTCGTTCCTGAGCAGGGTACCTTTCAAATTGAGCGTGCGCTTGTTCAGACACCCGATCTCAAGGGAACGGTAAGAGCCCAGGTACTTGGCTTCCGGCGGCTGGCTCTGCGGATTATGCAGGAGACCGGCGGCTCCGCCCTGATTCCGATTACGGAAGAGGGCAAGAAAATGCTGCTCTACAAGATTATGCGCCGCCGCAAGAATGATCTTAGATTATATAAAAACGCCGGGGATCAGCTTGGGCTGATTGACCGGCTGAACACGTTATATACCGAGCTTAAGAAATATGCCGGGGACCCCGAAGCGCTGGAACAGCATTACAAGCAGCTTGATCTGACGGAAACCAACTCCCCGCTGCTTAAGGAGAAGCTTCATGATCTCTCCTTGGTATTCAAAGAGTTCGGGGAAGAGCTGTCCAAACACTATATTGATGCAGAGGATCATGTTATTAAGCTGGCAGAAGGGGCACGGGAGTCTTCTTATTTGAAGGGTGCGGAAATTTGGGTTGACGGCTTCCATACCTTCACGCCTAAGGAATATGAAGCTCTCGGCCAACTGATGCTCACAGCCGCTAAAGTCACGGTTGCGCTCACCCTGAACAAGACCTATGACGATGGACTAACCCCTCATGACTTGGACTTATTTCACCTCACAGCTACGGCTTATTTGAAACTCAAAGGGCTGGCAGAATCGCTGGGTATAGAGATTGAGCCGGCACGGGTGCTTGATCAAAAGCCTTTTCCGCGGTTTGGACCAAACCGTACACTGGCCCACCTGGAGTCGGCTTATGAACGGAGAATCAGGTGGAGAGGGGAGCTGCCGCCTGATTTTGCAGACAGCATCCAGCTAAGAGAGATGTCGGACCGGAGAGCCGAAGCAGAGGCGGTGGCCCGGGCCATGCGCAGTCTTGTGATGGAGAAAGGTGCGCGCTGGAGGGATATGGCCGTATTTGTCCGCAATCTGAGCGACTATGAGTATGTTCTGCCGCCCGTTCTGGCGGATTATGAAATTCCTTTTTTCCTGGATCAGAAAAGAGCTGTGCTTCATCATCCCTTTGTTGAATATATCCGGGCTTCCCTGGATGTAGTGTTGAAGTATTGGAAATACGAGGATGTCTTCCGATGTGTGAAGACGGATTTTGTTCTGCCTCTGGACGGAACGTTAACTCGTAACGACATGGATGCGCTTGAAAATTACGTGCTGGCCAGCGGTATTCACGGTTCCAGGTGGAGTGATGGGCGCCCTTGGAAGGGCAGACCCAATTTATCGCTTGAGGCTGTACCGGGAACTGAAGAAACATCGGCTCAGAATGGCATGGAAATGATCGAGAAGTGCAGGCAGGCGGTCGCAGGTCCGCTTGCGGCTTTGGAGAAAAGACTGAAGAAGGCGAAGTCGGTCCGTGAGAAATGCGAAGCGGTTTATCGCCTGCTTGAAGATGCGGAAGCTCCGCAGCGTCTGGATATTTTGGCCCAGGAGGCTCTGGCAGCGGGGCATCCCCAGGAGGCAATGGAGCATAGACAGCTCTGGGGAGCGGTTATCGACCTGCTGGATCAAATGGTTGAAATGATGGGTGAGGATACACTCGGAACGGACATGTTCATCGGCATTCTGGAAACCGGACTTGAGAGCCTGAAGCTCGCTCTTGTTCCCCCATCCTTGGACCAAGTGCTGATCGGCACAACGGATCGTACCCGGTCCAGCCATGTCAAACATGCTTTTCTGCTTGGGATTAATGAGGGGGTTATGCCAGCCGTGGTTCAGGAAGAAGGAATTCTGACGGACCAGGAGCGATCCATTCTGGCTGAGGCAGGCATGCAGCTGGCGCCAGGGATTAACCGGCAGCTGCTGGATGAGCGGTTCTTGATCTATCATGCGCTGTCAGCAGCCAGCTGTTCCTTGTGGCTGAGTTATCCTGCCGCCGATGAGGATGGAAAAGCGCTTCTGCCCTCTGAGGTTATCCGGCATATGTATTCGATCTTTCCGGCATTACGGCAGGAAGGGGAGAACTCTATCCTAGAGAGCCCGCTAAGAGAGCTGGACAGAGTCGCCCATCCAGCTCCTACGCTTACGGAATTGATTCGTCAGCTGAGAATCTTCAAGTCAGGCGGCGAGATTGCGCCAGTATGGTGGGAGGTGCTTGACTGGTACCGTTACCAGGCTGATCCGCTGTGGAGGAAGAGGTTGGAACAGCTTCTGCGGTCACTGGACTACAAGAATCAGACCCATTCGCTCATGCCGGCAACCAGCCGCAAGCTGTATGGCAAACGCCTGCGGACAAGCGTCTCCCGTATGGAGAGATTCGCATCCTGCCCATTCTCCCACTTCGCTTCCCACGGACTTAAGCTGAGAGAGAGACAGCTGTACAAGCTGAAAGCGCCGGACATCGGCCAGCTGTTCCATGCGGCGCTTAGCTCCATGGCGATTTCCTTCAAGGAGCAGAACCGGAGCTGGGGCAGTCTGTCGGCCGAAGAATGTGTACAGGAGGCTTCGGCGGCGGTAGACAAGCTTGCCCCAAGGCTTCAGGGGGAGATCCTGCTGAGCACGAAGCGGTATGGCTATATTTCACGCAAGCTTAAACATATTGTCGGACGAGCCTCCGTTATTCTCGGCGAGCAGTCCCGCCGTGGCAGCTTCGAGCCCATCGGGCTGGAGCTGGATTTCGGGCCGGGCCGGGAGCTTCCGCCACTAACTTTTGAACTCCCCAATGGGGTAGTGATGGAGATTGTTGGCCGCATTGACCGTGTAGACATGGCTGAGGGGGAGCAGGGACTTCTGCTCAGAGTTATCGATTATAAATCAAGCCAAACGGACCTCAAGCTTCATGAGGTTTATTATGGGCTTTCACTTCAAATGCTTACGTATCTGGATGTCATCGTCAGCTCTGCAGAGCAGTGGCTTGGGCAATCCGCTCAGCCCGCGGGGGCGCTGTATTTCCATGTCCACAATCCCCTGCTGCAGTCGGCCAATGGCCTTGATCCACAGCAGGCGGATCTGGAAATGCTCAAGAGGTTTAAGATGAAAGGGCTGCTTATGGCTGACCGGGAAGTGATCGCACACATGGATGGGCTGCTTGAGAAGGGCTACTCCGACATTCTCCCTGTCGCCTTGAAGGCCGACGGAACGTTCTACAGCAGTGCGTCCGTGGCCACCCCTGATCAATGGCAGACCCTGCTCGGATCGGTCAGAAACACGATCAAGGGTATTGGCACAAGGATTACTGAAGGAGATGTCAAAATTGAGCCCTACCGGATTGGTCAGGAAACGGCTTGTACGCATTGTTCCTTCAGATCCGTGTGCCAGTTCGATGAGACCATGGAAGACAATAAATTCAACCTATTGACCAAGCCTGACAAAGAGCAGACATGGAACCTGCTCAGTGAGCGCAGCCAGGAAGATAACCCGGCAGGTTCATTAGCAGGAAGGGCAGATCATGGAGAGGAGGAAATGGAATGATCATCCCCAAACCGGTTGGCAGCAAATGGAGCGACGATCAATGGAACGCCATTTCCCTTGCAGGCGGCAACATGCTGGTCGCAGCGGCTGCCGGTTCAGGCAAGACCGCCGTGCTTGTCGAGCGGATTATCCGTAAAATCTCGGATGGAACAGCTCCGCTGAGCGTGGACCGGCTGCTGGTGGCGACCTTTACCAAAGCGGCCGCTTCGGAAATGCGTGAGCGGATTCGGACGGCTCTCGAACAGCTGCTTGAGACAGAACCTGAGAATGAACACGTAAGCCGTCAGCTTGCTATGCTTGGCCGGGCTTCGATTACAACGCTGCATTCCTTTTGCCTTGAGGTCATTCAAAGGTATTACACTTTGATTCCACTGGATCCTGGCTTCCGCATTGCAACGGAGAGTGACGTGAAGCTGCTTCGTCAGGAAGTGCTGGAGGAATTGTTCGAGGAAAAATACGGCACGGAGACAGAAGGAGGAGCTTTCCTCTCCCTGGTGGACTGGTTCAGCGGGGAACGTAGCGATGATGCCATGTTCCTTCTCGTGCAGCGGTTATATGACTTCTCGCGGAGTCATTCCTGGCCGGACCATTGGCTGCGTTCAACGGCAGCCTTGTTCGAAACGGCCGATGCGGCCGGAATGTCACAGAGCCCATGGGTGAAGTCCATCCTGGCGGATACCCGGCTGACGCTGAGCGGAGTAGCAGATTTGCTTAAGCAGGCGAAGGAGATGGCCCTGTCACCTGACGGGCCCGCGCCGTACGCGGTTTCGCTGGATGAGGATCTGGAAGTGGTGGAAGGGCTCATTGAAGCCGTGCTTTATCAGCCTTGGGATCATTTGTACAACGTATTCCAGTACTCTGGCTTCGGCAAGCTGAAGCCCTGCAAGAAGGATCAGACCGATCCGGTACTTCAGGAACGGGTTAAGAGCCTTCGTGAGGAAGCCAAGAAGACAATCGCCGAACTCCGTGGACAGCTGTTCGGCCGTTCTGCCGAAGCGTTTGTGCAAGAGCTTCACCAAGCGGCCCCTCTGATGAAGGAGCTTGCGGAGCTGATCATTCTGTTCGGACAGAGATATCAGAAGGAGAAGAAGTCCAGAGGATGGCTGGATTTCTCGGATCTTGAGCATTACTGCCTGCAAATTTTACGCAATCCTGATTCCACACCGGAGCATACCATTCCGTCCCCGGCAGCGCTGGAGTATCAGGCGCAGTACGAGGAGGTTCTGCTCGATGAGTATCAGGACACCAATACGGTGCAGGAGGACATTGTCAGGCTGATCTCCAGGTCAGCGCCCGGCAACAGGTTTATGGTAGGGGATGTGAAGCAGAGCATCTACCGGTTCCGTCTGGCAGAGCCCGGATTGTTCCTGGACAAGTATAAAACTTACGGTTCTGACTTCACCGGTGAGGGGCTCAGGATCGACCTCGCCCGCAACTTCCGCAGCCGTAAGCAGGTGGTGGATGCCGTGAATCTACTGTTCCGGCAGCTGATGAACGAAAGTGTCGCTGAGATTTCGTATGACGAGAGAGCCGAACTGGTCTATGGAGAGGGGTATCCCGATCAAGGGGATGAACCCAGCTATGTGCCAGAGCTGCTTTTGATTGACCGGAGCCGGCCGGAACAGTCCCTCCGCGAAGAGGCCGCTGAAGCCGTGCTTGATGAAGAGTCCGGGCAAGATGAAGCGGAAGAACTGGAAGCGGTGAGACTGGAAGCACGCATGATTGCAGCCCGAATCCGGGAAATGCTTGGAGAGGGCGGTAGGCCGCTCCAAATTTATGATAAAACAGCTAAAGAGCTTCGTCCTGTTCAGTACCGGGATATGGTCATTCTGCTCAGGTCCACGCTCTCTTGGGCACCCGCTATGATTCAGGAGCTCAGGCTGGAGGGGATCCCGGCATATGGGGAGCTCAGCCAGGGATATTTCCAGGCTTCTGAAGTGGAGATCATGCTTTCGGTGCTTCAGGTGATAGACAATCCGCAGCAGGATATCCCCCTTGCTTCTGTTCTCAGGTCCCCCTTATATGGACTAACCGAGGAAGAGCTGGCCCAGGTCCGGCTTGCGAATCCGGGAACAGGCTTCTATGAGGCTGTTGCCGCTGCGGCAAGCAGCAGCGGGGGTCCGCTTGCAGACAAGCTGAGCACCTTCCTGTCGAATTTGGAGAATTGGCGGACTGAAGCAAGACACGGGGAACTGGGGGCACTGATCTGGAATATCTATCGTGAAACCGGTTATTTGGACTGGGTCGGAGGGCTTCCTGGAGGAACGCAGCGTCAAGCGAATCTGAAGGCGCTCTATGACAGAGCCCGTCAGTATGAGCAGTCCACCTCTTCAAGAGGATTGTTCAGGTTCCTCCGCTTTATCTCCCGTCTTAGGGAGAACGGCGGGGATTTCGGAGCACCTGGAGCGGGAAATGAGCAGAGCGATGGAATCCGGATAATGACCATTCATAAAAGTAAAGGCCTTGAATTCCCGGTTGTCTTTGTCGCCGGCCTGTCCAAAATGTTCAACCGGCAGGACATGAACGCTTCATTCCTGATGCATAAGGAGCTTGGGTTCGGGCCGAAATTCGTGGATTCATCCACCCGTGTGAGCTATCCAACCCTGCCTAATCTGGCGATCCGCCGCAGGGCGAACATGGAACTGCTGGCTGAGGAGCTGCGTGTTCTATATGTGGCGCTTACCCGGCCGAAGGACAAGCTTGTTCTTGTCTCATCCGTAAAGGATCTGACTAAGGCGGTGTTAACCTGGGGCCAGGCGCTCCAATCCCCGGGCGAAATGCTGCCGGATTATATGATTGCCAGAGGCCGGAGCTATTTGGACTGGATTGGGCCGGCCTTGATCCGGCATCCGGCTGCGGCTTCGCTGCGTGCGCTTGCAGACGTGCCTGAAGGCTCGGCCCCGCTGCTGCCCGTCCCACCGGCAGGATGGAGGATTGGGGTGCTGTCATCCCAAATGCTGCTTAAGCAGGCGGCGGCATCTGCCGAGATCAGCGAGGATTCCGAGGCGATGGGAGAAAGGGCTGCCCTGCAGGCCCTTTTGTCCGGCCAGCCTGTGCTGGTAACTAAGGCAGATCCAGGGCTTGCGGACGCTGTGAATTCAAGGCTGGCGTGGTCTTATCCTTATGCGGCGGCCAGCCGGATTCCGGCCAAAACAACGGTAACCGAGATGAAGAAACTGCTTGCGGCTCAGGATGATCCTCCAGTTAATGTATTGGAGGGCCGGGAGCTGAGACAGGAGGCTGATGGTCGTCAAGGTTCGGCTGCGGCCAAGCTTCACCTTGAGCGGCCCAAGTTCATGGAGCAGCGGAGAATGACTCCAACTGAACGGGGAACGGCTTATCATACGGTGATGCAGCACATTCCCGTTGACACAGATCAAGTGGAAGGCGTGGTGGAAGAGACGCTGCAAAGGCTTGTTGACCGCAAAATTATGCTTGCAGAGCAGGCTGCCGAATTGGATGCAGGCCGTATCAGTGATTTCTTGCGGAGCGGTCTTGGAGAACGGCTCCGCGAGGCCGAGTGGGTACAGCGTGAGCTTGCATTCAGCTATGGCGTTAGGGCTTCCGAGGCTTATCCTGACCTTACAGGGGTCAACGATTCTCTGGAGGAACAGGGGCGTTTTCAGCTTGAAGCCTTAAGAGAGCTTGACCAGGAGACCGTACTGGTGCAGGGCATCATTGACTGCTTGTTCTGTCATAATGGAAAGTGGGTTCTTTTGGATTATAAAAGTGACCGGGTGCTGGAGCATCAGGGAGGAATGGAAGCTCTTAAGGAGAAATACCGCTTTCAGCTGGAGCTCTATGCCAAGGCGCTTGAAGATATAAGCGGGGTTCCCGTTGATGAGAAGTGGCTTTACTTCTTCGATAACGGCGAGGCTGTGCAGATTTAGTATAGGAAAATTCCAGGAATACAGAGCACAGAGTATATGAGCATACGATCACATGATAACGGGAGAATTTAAGCGAGTTTGTGTGCAGGAATCAACCCGGTTTAATGAGTGATTATATAAAATGAACTTTAGAATAAACCGATCCCAGCGGAGAGGACAAGTGATTCTAAATAAGAAGCGGAGCGTCCGCCTTTGTCTCCGAAATGCCTCTACTTAGATATCTATTTCAATGATTTCGGAGACAACAGCGGTCGTAAGAACACTAGGCATCGCAGCGCCCCGGGTAGGGTAACCTTCAAAAGTTCATTTTTTATAGTGAGAAAGGTAAACACAGACAAACACCTATCAAAGGAGAGGAGGCGGTCCAACATGCGGATTTTGCATACCGGAGACTGGCATTTAGGCAGAACATTGGAAGGGCGGAGCCGGTTGAATGAGCAGGAGAAATTCCTGGATGAGCTGGTCAGGCTGGCGAGAGATACCCAGGCTGACTTGATTATGATGGCCGGGGATGTGTATGACAGCGTGAATCCGCCGGCAGCCGCGGAAATGATGTTCTATGAAGCTGCTGCCAGATTAACTGAAGATGGCCGAAAGCTGGTGGCCATTGCAGGCAATCATGATCAGCCCGAGCGGGTCGCGTCGGTCACACCGCTGGTTACCCAAAGCGGCATCCGGCTTGTCGGTCTTCCGACAGCGGTCCCTGTTCGGGTTGAGGCAGCCCGTACTGGAGAGACGGCGGTGATTGCAGCTCTCCCTTATCCTTCCGAAGCAAGGCTTGGTGAACTGCTTGCCGGTCAAGTGGACGAGGGTGAACTGAGGCTGGCCTACAGCGAGCGGGTAGGACGGCTGATGAGGCAGCTCGGGAAGTCATTTGGCAAAGACACGGTCAATCTGGCGATGAGCCATATCTATGTGCTTGGCGGAGTGGAATGCGACTCAGAGCGTCCGATCCAGATCGGTGGAGCTTATACCGTGGACCCGTCTGCCCTGGACATAGGAGCGCAGTACACTGCGCTCGGTCATCTGCACCGGGCCCAAGCGGTCAAGGGCAAGGGAATGATCCGTTACAGCGGCTCCCCGTTGGCATACAGTTTCTCGGAGGCGGGACAAGCGAAATCGGTCATGCTGGTTGAGGTCTCACCTGGCGGGGAGCCTGCAGCCCAAGAAATTTATTTGAGCAGCGGAAGACCGCTTGTCCGCTGGTCCTGCACCGGCGGGCTTGAGGAGGTACATCGCTGGCTGGATGAGGGGCGGGACGCTGAGGCTTTTATCGATTTGGAAATTCGCCTCACGGAGGCTATGTCCCTAGGGGACATCCAGACTCTTCGCAAAGCCCATGAAGGCATTGTTCATATCCGGCCGGTATACCCGGGACGGGAGTTGGAACAGTCGGCAGCCGGCCGCTCCCAGATGCCGGTCCAGGAACTGTTCCGCAAATTCTATCAGAGGCAGAGCGGCGGGGCTGAACCAGAGGCAGAGCTGGTTGATTTGTTCATGTATCTGGTAGCTGAAGATGAATCGGAATCCCAGGCGGAAGGGGTGGAGGCATGAAGCCCATCACGCTAAAGCTCTCTGGGCTGCAGAGCTACCGGGAGCCTCAGGAAGTGGATTTTACCCATTTGTGTGAGACAGGGCTCTTTGGAATATTCGGTCCTACGGGCAGCGGGAAGTCAACCCTGCTTGATGCGATCACTCTCGCCCTGTATGGGAAGGTGGAGCGCGCTTCAGGCGGTACCCAGGGGATCATGAACCATTCGGAAGACAGCCTGTTTGTCGCATTTACGTTTGAGTTAATGTCACCGGCCGGAGCCGAACGGTTCCGGGTTGAGCGTAGATTCAAACGAACCGGGGAAGTCTCGGTCAGCAATACGATCAGCCGGTTCATCGAGATTACACCGGAGGGCGAGCAGGTCCATGCCGACAAGCTGGCTGAGGTCACCCGGTGTGTGGAAGAGAAGATCGGCCTGAAAATGGATGATTTCACAAGAGCGGTAGTTCTTCCGCAGGGCAAATTCGCCGAATTCCTGTCTCTAAAAGGAAGCGAACGGCGTCAGATGCTCCAGCGGCTGTTCCATCTGGAGAAGTATGGCGATCTCCTAGGCATGAAGCTCAGCCGTAAGGTTAAAGAGACGGACAGCCGCCTTAAGGAGCTGGCTGCCGAGCAGCAGGGGCTGGGCCTCGCCTCGGCGGAGGCGCTCCAGGAGGCGGACGAGCGCCTCAAGGCGGCATCGGCGGAAGCGGAGCTTCGGCGGCGTGAGCTGCAGGAAGCCGAGCGCCTCCACGGGGAGCTCTCGAAGCTGCGCGAGCTCGGCCTGGAGCTGCAGGGGCGCGAAGAGGCGCTGAGGCTCCTGCGGCAGAGCAGCGCCGAGATCGCCGAAGTGGAGGCCCGCCTCGCGAGAGCTGCCGCCGCCGAGCAGCTGCGCCCTGCGCTGAGCGCCTGGCATGACGCTAAGCGGCTTGCGGCGGAGCGCAGCGGGCTCGCACAGCAGGCTGAGGCCGCCGCCGCTGAAGCGGAAGCGGCAGCCCGGCAGGCCGCCGCGGCAGCTGAAGCCGCGCAGCAGGCGCTTGTGCTGGAAGAGCCGGGGCTGCTGGTCCGGCTCGATCAGCTTGAGCAGGCGACGGCGCTTCAGGCTGAGCGGGATGCGCTCCGGGCTGAGCAGGCAGTGCTTCAGAGCAAGCTTGATGAAGCGGTGAACTCGCTCGCCGCACACCGCGAGCAGCTGGCGAAGGAAGAGCTGCTTCTGGCTAAGGCGAAGCAGCGCCGGGAACAGCTGGCCCTTCAGCTCAAGGAGGTTGAGGTAACCGCATCGGAACGGCGCAGCCTTCAGATTGCCGTCTCACTCCGGGACAGGCAGAAACAGCTGGAGGAGCGCCGTCTGAAGGGTGAGAAGTCCTTGTCTGAATTGAAAGGACGGCTGTTCAAGGCGGAGACAGACCTGGCGGAGAATTCCCGGCAGGCAGCCATTCTTCAGGAACAGAGTCAGCAGACCGCACAGCGGACCGCAAATCTTCTTGAAGTGCTGATGGGCCTGGCACAGACTGCAGAGCAGGCTCTTTGCGGCTTGGAACAGCGCGAGGAGGTTCTTCGGCAGGCAGTTAAGGCACAGGAAATGAGCCTATGGTCGGCCAGGCTGGCCCATCAGCTAGTTGATGGCGAACCTTGCCCAGTCTGCGGGGCACAGCAGCATCCTCATCCGGCTGTTCATCTGCCGGAGGAAGCACGCCAGTCTGAGACAGAGCTAGAGCGGATCTTGTCTGATCTTCCTGTACTCAGAGAGCTGAAATACAGTATTACGCGGGACATGGATAACTGCCGAAGCCTGCTCCAGACGTTCAGGGATGCTGATGAGACAGGACCTGACCAGCCTCTGGAAGGCTTAATAAATGCAGGGCGTGTTCCCGAAGAGGAAGGCTTGCATCAAGCTGCGGCTTCCCTGGAAATGCTGGAGAAACTGGAAGGTTTGCCTTATGACCAGATAGTAGAGACTGTTCAGCAGCTTAAGGAGCGAATCGGGGCAGCCCGGACGGAGCTGGAAGGGCTCCAGGGTCAGGTGAAGCGGGAACGTGACCAGCTCGCTTCATTGCAGCCTAAGCTTGCAGGGTTGCAGGCAGAATACGGTGCAGCAAGGCAGCAGGTAGAACAAGCCGCTGTGCTGCTTGAAGAGCTGTCCGGAGAGTTTCTGCGGCTTACAGACGAACTAGGCCGCGAGCTGCCAGGATATACCGCAGAGGATGTTGATAAGCTGGTTGAAACCGTACACGCCAAGGATACTGCGGCGGAAGATGTGAAAAAGCGGCTGGAGGTCAGCGGCCCATTTATCGAAGAGAAAAGCGCCCTGATCCAAACCTTGGGCCAGGAAGCGGCTGAGCTGGATAAGAAGCAGGTTCAGCTTGCGGCACAGCTGGCTGGCCGCTCCGAGCTGCTGGCTGAGAAGGAAGGGCGCCTTCGTACGATTGCGGGCGAAGAAGATGTGGAGAACCTGCTTCGCAGCGCGGGAGAACGGCTTAAGGTTCTCCGCCGTGAAGCCGAGGCGCGGAAGCAGCATTACATGGAGGCCGATCAGGCGAAGCAGGAGGCCGCCAAGGCGGGCGCAGCCGCCCGGCAGGCAGCCATTGCCGCGCATGAGCAGGAGGAGCAGCTCGGCAGCCGCTTTATGCAGCAGCTTTCGGGCAGCCCGTTCACCCGGGAGGAGGAAACGGCAGCAGCGCTGCTGAGCTCCGAGGTTCGAAGCGAGATGGAGCAGCGTATCCTGGAACACCGGGAGCGGGAGAAGGAGCTTGTTATGCAGCAAACTGACCTGCAGGCGAAGCTGGGAGGCAGACAGGTCACGGAAGAGGAGTGGGTGATCTGTAGGGACAGATTTGCCTCTGCCAAGCAGGCCGATGAATTGGCTGTTCAAGCCAAGGCCCGGGCACAGCGGGATTTGGAGGACATTCAGGTCCGCCATATCCGCTGGAAAGAGCTGGAGCAAGACCGCGCCGGACTGGAGCATACGTCAGGTTTGCTCAGCAAGCTTCAGTCCAGTCTCCGGGGGAATGCATTTGTGGAGTATGTGGCCGAGGAGCAGCTGATGAATGTCAGCCAAGCCGCCTCACAGCGGCTGCGGGATTTGACGAAGCAGCGCTACTCGCTTGAGACAGACTCCGGTGGGGGCTTTATCATCTGTGATGATGCCAATGGAGGCATCAAGCGACCGGTATCCACTCTGTCAGGGGGAGAGACCTTCCTGACTTCACTTGCGCTGGCGCTGGCCTTGTCCGCCCAGATTCAGCTGAGGGGCCAATACCCGCTGCAATTCTTTTTCCTTGACGAAGGCTTTGGAACACTGGATCCCGAGCTGCTGGATACGGTAATTACCTCGCTTGAGCAGCTTCATCACGACCATCTGTCGGTTGGCGTGATCAGCCACGTTGCCGAGCTGAGAGCCCGGCTCCCGCGCAAGCTCGTGGTGATTCCGGCCGAGAACGCAGGGAGCGGGTCAAGGATCATGATCGAGAACTTATAGCTGTTTCCTGCGCGGGCACTTCTCTCCCGGTGTTGATCTTGGTTGCCTTTATATACAATGAGCTTTAAAATTTACGAATTTCAGCTTCGATCCCGAGTGATTCTGAAGAAGCGGAGCGTCCGTCTTTGTCTCCGAAATGCCCCACCGGATATCTAGTTCAAGCATTTCGGAGACAACAGGGGTCGTAAGAACACTCGGCATCACAGCGCCCGAAAAGGGCAGCCTTCCTAAGTTCATTTTATATAGCTTCTTGAGCTTCTGTTTTCAGGAAATTTCCGTTATGATACTGGAAGAAGACGAGTTGCAGTGCCAGTACCGGCACTTTGCCGGACAAATAGGAATTAAGTTCAAGGAGGAATTCTAGCTATGGAGTGCTTGTTCTGTAAAATTGCGGAGGGTTCAATTCCGTCCAACAAGGTCTATGAGGATGAGAAATTTCTAGTGTTCCATGATATTCAGCCTGCCGCCCCTACACATGTGCTGATTATTCCGAAAAAGCATATTTCAACTATGAATGATGCTGCCGAAGAGGATTTCCCTCTGATTGGGGAGCTGCATAAGGTAGCTCAGGAAGCAGCTAAGAAGCTTGGTGTAGCGGAAAGCGGATACCGTCTGATCAACAACTGTGGTCCCGACAGCGGACAAGCTGTGTATCATATTCACTACCATCTGCTTGGGGGAGCCAAGCTGGGCGCATTAACCGGAATATCGGATTCCCATGCCTAGTTCTGACTCTGTTTAATTAATGGATATAAAAAAGAAAGCGGCTCACGGTTGACACCCTATTTCCTTTTCACCTATAATGAAAGTTGATGAACCGTGTTGTGCTCTTGGACGGTCTGGTCGGAGGGAGGGAAAACTGGTGTCTGAAACTAAAGTTCGCAAAAACGAGACTATTGATGCTGCACTTCGTCGCTTCAAGCGTTCCATTGCAAAAGATGGTGTCTTGGCTGAGGTGAAGAAACGCAAGCATTATGAGAAGCCAAGCGTGAAGCGCAAGAAAAAGTCCGAGGCTGCTCGTAAGAGAAAGTTTTAGGAGGATTTGAACTACCATGAATCTTAGCGAGCGATTGAACGAAGATATGAAGCAAGCGATGAGGAGTAAAGACAAGTTCAAGCTCTCCACCATTCGAATGGTTCGTGCAACGATTAAGAATCTTGAAATAGATTTGAAAAGAACTCTGGACGACAACGAAGTGCTTGATATCTTAAGTCGTGAGATCAAACAGCGCAAAGATGCCCTCCAAGAATTTCAAAAAGCAGGCCGTGACGATCTGGTTGCGCCTTTGGCCGACGAGATCAAGATTATTGCCGTATATCTTCCCGAGCAACTTTCCGAAGAAGAAATTAAAGTCATTGTACAGCAGACCATCCAGGAAACCGGTGCTTCTTCGAAAGCGGATATCGGGAAAGTGATGAGTGCGCTGATGCCTAAGGTCAAAGGCCGGGCAGATGGCAAGCTTGTCAATCAGGCAGTACAACAGCTGCTGCAATAACTAGTATGAAACACTCTCTAGCAATAGAGAGTGTTTTTTCTTATATGAAACGAAAGGCATACTGGTTCGTAGTACATCATAGACTCTGAGTCAATATTTACATAAGGAGGTTTCACCTGTTGAAGAGGAGGAGGCTGAAGGTCAGTCTGCATGTAGTCCTCATGCTGCTTCTTGTGACACTGCTTGGCGGTACACTGTCCGTGGGAATGTCCGAGGCCCAGGCGGCTGATTTGAAATCAGGCACCGTATATGTGATTCCGGTTGAGCACAAGATCGAGTCAGGGCTTGAGGCGTTTCTGAAACGGGGGTTCAAGGAGGCGGAGGATCGTAAGGCCGCGTTGATTGTGCTTGAAGTGAACACCCCCGGTGGGCGGGTGGACAGCGCTGAGCATATCGGCGACATCATTGCCGGGAGCAGCATTCCCACCGTGGCCTATATCCAGGGAAACGCTGCATCTGCAGGAAGCTATATTGCACTGCATGCGGATAAGATTGCTATGAGGCAAGGAAGTGCTATAGGCGCTGCCGCCCTTGTGGATTCCTCTGGAGAGGCGGTTAGCAGCCCTAAGGAAATCGCTTATTGGAAGAGCAAGATGAGTGCCGCAGCTGATCTTCAAATGCGGAATCCGAAGATTGCGGAAGGCATGGTTGATCCTTCCATAACCGTGGAGATGCCTGAGCTTGGAAGAACGAAGGAGAAGGGCCAAATTATTTCGCTGAGCAGCAACGAAGCTGTTAAGGTAGGGTATGCGGATACCGTGGCCAGCAGCACGGAAGAGGTCATTCACTGGATGGGATACAGTGGACAGGATACGGTAAGAGTGGAACGGACATGGGCTGAGAATCTGGCCATGTTTCTTACCGATCCGACTGTCATGACGGTTCTGCTGTTTCTGGGTATCGCAGGAGTGGTAATCGAGCTGCTTGTTCCAGGGTTTGGGATCCCTGGAATACTGGGAATTGTCTCGTTCGGCCTGTATTTCTTCGGAAATTATATTGCAGGATTTGCAGGACTTGAGACAGGGATATTGTTTATAATAGGTCTTATCCTGCTTGCCTTGGAGCTGTTTGTTCCAAGCTTTGGGATTCTCGGCATCCTGGGGTCGGCCTGCCTGATCGCGGGAGTTATCCGCGCCGCCTATGACACCGGGGATGCGCTTAGATCGCTTGGGATCGCTTTTGCGGCGGCTGTAGTGGTGATTGCAATCGTCGCATGGATATTCAAAGAACGTGGAATATGGAACCGGTTCATCCTGAGAGACGAGCTGACAGCGGATAAAGGCTACAGCTCGGTCAAGGAACGCACCGAACTGCTTGGACTAGAGGGCGTAAGCATCACCGCACTCCGGCCGGCGGGCACTGCTGTCATCGGTATAGAACGTGTCGATGTGGTAACCGAGGGTGGATTTATTGCCGCCAATTCCCCAGTCAAGGTGATTAAGGTGGAAGGGGCCAGAGTTGTGGTTACCGAGGCTTGATTTGCGGAGCCGGCTCGGCAATCTGCAGTCTGCATGACTCTATGTCTCCCTTTGCTCTGCCTTACTTGTAAATCAATAATTCGACTTATATATAAAATGAACTTTAGAATTAACCCATCTCAGCGGAGAGGCCGAGTGATTCTGAAAAAGCGGAGCGTCCGCCTTTGTCTTCGAAATGCCTCTACTTGGATATCTAGTTCAAGCATTTCGGAGACAACAGCGGCCTTAAAGAACACTCGGCATCGCAGCGCCCCTAAAGGGTAACCTTCATAAGTTCATTTTGTATAGTTTAATAATTTAATTTAGGAGCTGATTAGCTGTATGTTGGAATCCCCATTTATTGGAGTACTGCTCATTGTGGTCATTGCCATTATAGTGCTGAGCATCTTCCTGAGCTTCTTTCCGGTTATGCTCTGGATCTCGGCGCTGGCTTCAGGAGTTAAGATCAGCATTCTTACTCTTGTGGCGATGCGCCTCAGACGTGTAACTCCTGCCCGGATTGTGAACCCGCTCATCAAGGCCCATAAGGCCGGTCTTGGGCTTTCGATCAATCAACTGGAGAGTCACTATCTTGCCGGTGGTAACGTCGACCGTGTGGTCAACGCACTGATTGCGGCTCAGCGAGCGAATATTCCACTTGAATTTGAACGTGCGGCAGCGATTGACCTCGCCGGACGGGACGTTCTGCAGGCAGTACAGATGAGTGTTAACCCCCGTGTGATTGAGACCCCGGTTGTGGCCGCGGTTGCCAAAGACGGGATTGAGGTTAAGGTCAAAGCCCGTGTAACCGTCCGTGCCAATATTGACCGCCTTGTCGGCGGTGCGGGGGAAGAGACGATCATTGCCCGTGTCGGGGAAGGGATTGTTACCACGGTAGGTTCCAGTAACTCCCACAAGGACGTACTGGAGAACCCGGACATGATTTCACGTACAGTGCTGAATAAGGGACTGGATGCAGGTACGGCTTTTGAAATTCTGTCCATCGATATCGCGGACGTGGATGTAGGCAAAAATATTGGGGCTTTCCTGCAGACTGAACAGGCAGAGGCTGACAAGCGCATCGCCCAGGCCAAAGCGGAAGAACGCCGCGCGATGGCTGTCGCACAGGAGCAGGAGATGAAGGCCCGCGTCGTAGAGATGCGTGCAAGGGTTGTGGAATCCGAGTCCGAGGTTCCGCTTGCTATGGCGGAAGCCCTTCGCGCGGGACAAATCGGTGTGCTTGATTATATGAACCTGAAGAACATTGAGGCGGACACGAACATGCGAAGCTCCATCGGCAAGCCGGGAGACTCCTCTTCGAGCAAGGAAGAATAGGCGGTGCTTGTAAATGAGTGAAGTGCTGGATTGGGTGCTCAGCCATTTGTATGTGGTCATTGTCATAGGGTTCGCCCTGCTGTCCATGTTTGGCAAAAAAAGCAAAACCTCCGGCACCGGCAGAAACCGGATGCCGACCTTTGGCGGGGACCCCGGTCAAACCGATTGGAAGCCGAATCCCTTGGAATGGCAGAGAAAGGATCAGCCTGCCAAGGAGATGACCTCTCAGCCTGATGCCAAGGCCGCAGACGAGACACCTGCGGCTCCGACGGTGCAGGATGGAGGAAGGGGCTCAAGTGTCCCGGCTTACTCCGATTCCTCCTGGCTGGAGCATGAGGAGAACTCTCTCAGACAGAGAGCTGACGAGGACAAGGAAGGCTATGAGGCTGCGGAGATTATCAGCCTCCAGCGCAGGCTTGAGCAGCTGGAGAGGAAGAACCGCTCGCTCATCCAGGAGCTGAAGCGTAAGGATGCTGCCCACCCCAGACATGCGGCGCATGCAAGCAGCAAGCTCGAAGATGGGAAAAGTCCGCTCGCTGAAGGGATCATTTGGTCCGAAATTCTTGGACCTCCACGTGCAAAGAAACCGTATATGTATAAAAAGTGACCCGGGAGGGCTGTTCCAATTCAGGAGCAGCCCTCTTTCATTTTGCGTATGTTTTCATAAACCGGCGTCTCCCCGCATATTTTGTACAGTATGGGAAGGAGGACTGCCGATGGGCCGTTTCAGCCGCAAATTACGTAAGTGGTCGGTCGATTTTCTTGACCTTCCACAGGATCTTGTATTTGATCTGCCCAGGCTCACGATGGTTGGCAACAAACAGCTGTTGATCGAGAATCATCGCGGAGTGCTGCATTTCTCACCTGACAAACTCAAATTGGCTCTCACGGACGGTTCCCTGGATGTGGATGGGAGAGGTCTTGTAATAAAAGCAATCATGCCCGAAGAAGTGTTAATTGAGGGTTATATCTCAGCAATCCAGTATTTTGGAACGGGGGAGAAAGGATGAAGACACCGGGCTTAACGAAGCTTCGCGGATCGGTTAAGGTCACGGTTCGGGGAGAACGGATCGAGATTTTCATTAATGAATTGGCCAAGGAACGAATTGAGGTCTGGAATCTCAGGCCCCTGGCCCCTGACAGGATGGAGATGGAGATTGTCATTTCGGATTATTTCCGGCTTCGTCCGCTCTTGAAAAAGACAAGCTGCCGGGTTCACGTTGACAAGAGGGCGGGACTGCCCTTTTTCTGGATCCGTATCTTTAGAAGAAAATGGTTCCTTGCCGGCTTCGCCTTATTCTTCCTAATAATCTTTGCGCTCTCCTCCATGGTATGGGATGTTGAAGTGAAGGGAAATAAGAAAATTGCTACGGAGGATATATTACTGGCCGCGAGAGAAGAGGGGATTTACCCTTTTCAGTGGATCTTCCGCCTGCCTGAACAGGACAAGCTTTCCAAGGATCTGACAAGAAAACTCAAAGGGACCTCTTGGGTGGGGGTTTCAAAGTCAGGAACAAAGGTTACGATTGAAGTTGTAGAGGCGGCTAAGCCTAAGAACACGGAGATGTTGAGTCCAAGGCATCTGATCAGCAAGACGGATGCGGTGGTTACCCATATTTTTGCTGAACGGGGACAGCCAGAAGTGTCTAAGAATCAACGGGTAAAGAAGGGGAGCGTTCTAATTACCGGCGTTCAAGGAGATTTCCAGGTTGCTGCCAAAGGAGAGGTCAGAGGCTTGGTCTGGCATGAGTATACGATCGAGGCTCCGCTTGTGCTCAGACAGAAGGTTTTTACCGGGGAAAAGAAGGAGCGGGGATATCTTTATTTTGGCGATACCGCAGTTCAGATATGGGGGTACGGCAAAGTCAAATACGAGCAGTCCCAAACACTTACCCGACTTGATCCGTTAACCTGGAGAGAATGGAAGCTTCCACTTGGCTGGATGTCTGAAGATGTCATGGAGGTGACGGAGCTTGAGACCAAGCAGTCGCCGGAGATGACAATCCAGCGTGGGCTTGAACGAGCTAAGCTGGATATTTTGGCGAAGAATGGGGCGGATGCCCGGATTGTACAGCAAAAAATTTTGCATGAGAACACAGACAATGGTAAAGTTTATATGAAAGTGCTTTTTGAAGTGGAACAGAATATAGCGGAAGAGTTTCCGATAGTTCACAATCAAGGAGAATGAGGCTATTTGTCAGAGCAAAACGTAAGCACCAAAATACCACTGCAAAGTGCGGCAGAAGGGCTGTCCCTATTTGGCCCACAGGATACCTTTTTGAAACTGGTTGAAGAGAAAGTTGAAGTACAGGTGGTTTCGCGTGAATCCGAGATTACCATTCGCGGGGATAGAAGAAGTGTGGATGTGGTTCAGCAGCTGTTTGAAGTGCTGCTCCAATTGATTCGCAATGGATACATTCTCACTGAGCGCGATGTGCTCTATGCGATTGATCTTGCGCTTGATTTGCGCGCCGACCAACTGCTTGATTTATATAAAGGCGAGGTTGCGGTCACCTACAGAGGCAAGCCGATCCGCGTAAAGACGATCGGGCAGAAGCATTATGTTACAACGATTAAGAAGAGGGATGTTGTATTCGGGGTGGGGCCTGCGGGAACGGGGAAAACCTATCTCGCTGTCGTTCTAGCCATCTCGGCTTTGAAGGAAGGCTCAGTCAAACGGATTATTTTGACTCGACCGGCTGTAGAGGCTGGTGAAAGCCTGGGCTTCCTGCCGGGAGATCTTCAGGAGAAGGTTGACCCATACCTTCGTCCTCTGTATGATGCTCTTTATGATGTGATGGGGCCGGAACAGGTGGCCAAAGCACTGGAGAGAGGGCTGATCGAAATTGCCCCTCTGGCCTACATGCGCGGCAGAACGCTGGATGACTCCTTTATTATTTTGGACGAGGCCCAGAATACAACACCAGAGCAGATGAAGATGTTCTTGACCCGTCTTGGCTTCGGCTCCAAGATGGTGATCACCGGGGATGTCACTCAGATTGACCTGCCTAAGGGCAAGAAGTCGGGCTTGGTGGAAGCTAAGTCTATTCTCCGGAATATCGATGAGATCGGATTTGTCTATTTTGATGAATCGGATGTCGTACGTCATTCATTGGTACAGAAAATTATTATTGCTTACGACCGGGCTGCTGAGAATCAGGGTTAGCAATCCGCAGAAGAGCAACCGTCGATCTAAAGAGAGATTTCCCCTAATAATCAGGTACTTTCAGAAGATAGTGAGGGCTGTTCTATGACCTCGAAAGAAGTGTCGAAAAGAGAAGCGTTTCAATCGAAAACGGCAGGATGGAAACATAGCGTACCTGTACGCTATGTTCTGTTTTTGCTGTTTGTTGTTTTATTTTACCTCAGTCTTGCTCCTAAGCTTCTTCCTGAGCGTTATAACATTGTTATTGGAGAGCCAAGCGAGAAAGAGATTCTCGCACCGGTTCAGATTGCCAACAACAAAGCGACGCTCAAGGCCCAGGAGCAGGCTGCGGAGAGACAAAAGGATATCTATAAGATTGTATCCATCCGAAATGAGGTTCTGATCAGCCAGATATTAGACCGGATTCTTCATCTCAATCAGGATGATCAGGTGTCCCGCGAGGATAAAATCTCGATCTATCGTGAGGAGCTCCCCAAGCGGGTACAGGAATATACCCAGAACTATATTTCCAATAATAAGTTATCCAGCACTTATTCCGACTCCCTTCTCAGTGAGATGAAGAAGAGGATTGCTGAGCAGGCTTACCACATCTCGGAGGAGACTTTCATCAAGATTCCCCGTCTGACCACGGAGGATATCAACGAGATGAAGCCGGTTGCGAAGGATATTGTAGCCCGGCTGATGAGTGATCAGGTAGTTGATGCTCCGGCCGTCCGGGTCAAAGTAGCGGAGCAGGTCAACTCCAGTATGCTCAGCAAGCGGATTTCCCGTGAAGTGGTTCAGGAGCTTGTGCGTCTGTGTATTACTCCGAATAACTTCAAGGATGATGAGGCTACCAAGGAAGCCAAGGTAGAAGCGAGGGAAAGTACTGAACCTGTTTATATCAAGCAGGGTGACGTGCTGGTCGCCAAGGGCGAGAGAATTACAGAGGAAATGTACAACCTGCTGGACCAGAACGGTCTGCTTAAGGATGAAGTGAATTATTGGCCACAGCTGGGTCTATTGATGATGTCCCTGCTTCTTGGTTTTGGGCTGATCATGTATATGCGCCAGTCGGAAGGCGCGGCCAGGTTCAAGTACAATAATGTGCAGCTGACCATGCTCCTGCTGATCTTCCTGATTGCGATTCTGTCTGTCCATGTGGTTAATATTTTGCAGACCCCGCAGCATCCGTACATGGGGTATCTTGCTCCGATTGCTACGGGGGCCATGCTGATCACTTTGCTGATCGACATACCACTGGCCTATATCAGTTCAATGATTCTAAGCATCATGGCCAGCATTATATTAAATAGCCATCAGGGGCAGATTTTTGATTTTTATTTTGGATTCTTTGCGGTCATTGTCTCCTTTGTGTCGATTTTCTCGATCCATCGGGCGAGTCAGAGATCTACGATACTCAAAGCTGGAATTATGGTTTGCCTGTTCGGTTCTATCACTGTGCTTACCCTCGTGCTTTTGAACGACAAGGCGTTTACGCAGTCCAATACCTTGTATGCAATTGCATTTGCGTTTGCCGGAGGCTTGCTGACAACGATTCTGGTTGTGGGGCTTATGCCGTTTTTTGAAGTGTCGTTTGGCATCTTGTCCGCGCTGAAGCTGGTCGAGCTGTCCAATCCTAATCATCCGCTGCTCAGAAAGCTGCTTACCGAGACACCGGGAACTTACCACCATAGTGTAATGGTCGGCAATCTGTCAGAGGCAGCCGCGGAGGCGATAGGAGCGAACGGCCTGCTGTGCAGGGTGGGTTCCTACTATCACGATATAGGCAAGACGAAGCGGCCAAGCTATTTTATTGAGAATCAGAACAATATGGAGAATCCGCATGATTTCATAGATCCAAAGCTCAGCAAGTCCATCATTGTGGCCCATGCCCGGGATGGGGTAGAGATGCTGAAGGATTACAAGCTGCCCAAGCCGATACGTGATATCGCAGAGCAGCATCATGGAACGACCTTCCTGCACTTTTTCTACCATAAAGCACTTAAGCTTGCGGAGGAGCAGGGCGTAGAGCCGGATTTCACCGAGCAGGATTTCCGGTATCCCGGACCGAAAGCACAGTCTAAGGAAGCCGCTGTTGTCGGCATTGCTGATAGTGTGGAGGCCGCGGTGAGATCGCTGCGTAAGCCAACGGTAGAGCAGGTGGAATCCATGATTGAGAAAATTATCAAAAGCCGTCTGGACGATCACCAGTTCAATGAGTGTGATCTGACGATGCGTGAGCTGGATATCATCGCCAAGACGTTAAAAGAAACTGTAATGGGCATTTTCCATTCCCGGATAGAGTATCCGGAAGAAATTAAGAAACCAAAAGCAAATGATCAGAATGACAAGGGGCGTGAAGCGGGTGAGCCTGCAGCTGGCGTGGAATAACGAGCAAGGCGAATTCAACATTGATGAATCGCTTATCGCACTGCTTGAAGCCGCTCTCCAGAAGGCTGGGGAAGCGGAGGGCATTCATGAAGGCGAGGTTGCCTTGACTTTTGTGAATAACGAGACGATTCATGAACTTAACAAGGAATATCGGGGCATCGACCGTCCTACAGATGTTCTTTCCTTCGCAATGAACGAGTCGGTGGACGAAGAACCGGAGATCCTATATGAGCTTGAGGAAGGGCAGTCCCTGGATGATATTCCGGACGTGCTTGGGGATATTATTATTTCAGTAGAGCGTGCCAAGGAGCAGAGCGAGGAGTACGGTCATTCGCTTGAGCGGGAAATCGGGTTTCTGTTCGTTCACGGCTTCCTTCACCTGCTGGGTTATGATCACCAGGATGAAGCGAGTGAAGCTGAGATGATGGGCAAGCAGGAGGCCGTTCTCTCTCAAGTCGGGCTTGTGCGATAATGAGATCGCGTCATAAATGGAGTTCCAGCTTCCGTTATGCGTTCCAAGGCATAACGTACGGGCTCAAAACACAGCGCAACCTTCGCGTTCATGTGGTTTGCGCGGTGCTGGCGGCCGGTGCGGCCGCCTTTTTCCATTTATCCGCGGTCAAATGGGCGATCCTGCTGCTCACCATCGCGGTTGTCATCGCCGCCGAGCTGATCAACACCGCGGTCGAATCCGCTGTCGATTTAAGCAGCCCGGAACTGCACCCGCTGGCCAAAGCAGCGAAGGACACCGCCGCTGGCGCCGTCCTCGTCTGCGCTATCTTCGCGGTAATTATCGGGATCGTGCTCTTCTACGATCCCGTCACCGCTTGGCTGTCTAATTAGCTCGCCCCGCACCCAGCCAAGCAGGAAGTGGCAGGGAAGCGCGCCAAAGCCGCGCCCGCTCCGCCCCCAAGCTAAGCGAATCCCGCAGGGAGAGCGCTCCAAGCAGGAAGCGGCAGTGAAGCGCGCCAAAGCCGCGCCCACGCCGCACCCAGCCAAGCGAATCCCGCAGGGAGAGCGCTTCAAGCAGGAAGTGGCAGGGAAGCGCGCCAAAGCCGCGCCCGCTCCGCCCCCAAGCCAAGCGAATCCCGCAGGGAGAGCGCTCCAAGCAGGAAGTGGCAGGGAAGCGCGCCAAAGCCGCGCCCGCTCCGTCCCCAAGCCAAGCGAATCCCGCAGGGAGAGCGCCACATAGCAGGAAGTGGCAGTGAAGCGCGCCCAAAGCCGCGCCCCGCTCCGCACCCAAGCCAAGCGAATCCCGCAGGGAGAGCGCCTCGCAGCAGGAAGTGGCAGTGAAGCGCGCCAAAGCGACTCTCTGCACCAAAACCAGGTATCTAGCAACAGCTAACATCAAGCGGGTCCCGGAGGGACGGCAAGCGATCCCCCGCCGCATTCTATAGATCCGTACTCAGTCCCCCGCTCGTTATTCCAATTTCGGGTGTCCAGAGGGCAAAGCCCTTGGGGCCCTCCCTAAGCAGGGAGGGTTTGGGAGGGTATGAAAAACAAAGGAGCAAAACCAATGAAACCGAAATTCAAATCCGGCTTTGTGGCCATTGTCGGCCGGCCTAACGTAGGAAAATCAACGCTGATGAACCAAGTGATTGGCCAGAAAATCGCCATTATGTCAGACAAGCCGCAGACTACCCGTAATAAAATTCACGGGGTGTACACCACACCTGAAATGCAGATTGTATTCCTGGACACGCCGGGAATTCATAAGCGCCAATCCAAGCTGGGGGATTTCATGAACCAGACGGCCCTAAATACGCTTGGCGAAGTAGAGGCTGTTCTTTTCCTGGCAGACGCATCTGAAGGCTTCGGCGGCGGAGACCGCTTTATTATCGAGCGGTTGAAGGGCATTAACACTCCCGTCATTCTGATCTTGAACAAGATTGACAAAATTGAGCCCGAGCAGCTGCTTCCGCTGATTGAGGAGTACCGCAAGCTGAATGATTTTGCCGAGATTATTCCAATCTCAGCCAAGCTGGGGAACAATGTCACCACAATGCTTGAGCAGATTTCCAAATACCTGCCGGAAGGACCACAGTATTATCCTGAAGACCAGGTAACAGACCATCCTGAGCAGTTTGTTTGCGCGGAGTTGATTCGCGAGAAGATTCTTCATAACACCCGTGAGGAGGTCCCACACTCGATCGCGGTCACAATTGAAGATATGCGGGTAGAGAGTAACGGAGTTGTACACATTTCGGCTGTGATTTTTGTGGAACGGGATTCCCAGAAGGGGATCATTATCGGGAAACAAGGGGCTATGCTTAAGGAAGTAGGCCGGCTCGCCAGACAGGATATCGAGAATTTGCTTGGCTCCAAAATTTTCTTGGAACTGTGGGTCAAGGTGAAGAAGGACTGGCGCAACCAAGATCGGGTTCTCAGGGATCTGGGATTCCATAAAGAGTGATCTTAAAAGTAATTCCATAGAATTATACTGACAGTTATTGCAACTCATAGTTCGCGCCCTTCAGCACATCCTAATCTCGTGATGCAGCGTCATTTTCGAAGAGAGGATGAGAACGTATGCGTGATTTCTCATGGAATTATTTTACGAACAGTGGAGATGTCGATGCCTATTTGCTGTACAAGGCGGCTACTATGAACATGAACGAGGAGCCGGAGGCAATAGATGAATCGGACCTGGAGGAGGAGGCCACCTAGGGCGGGCGGCCTTCCTGCCTTTAAGGCCAGCTTGGGGGAGAGACATGCTATACAGGGTGGAGGGGATTGTCATCCGCAGCATGGACTACGGCGAGGGGAATAAAATCATTACCATCTGCACAGCAAGCCATGGCAAAATTGGAGTGCTGGTGCGGGGGGCGAAAAAAGCGAAAAGCCGTCATGCTGCATTGACCCAGCCTTTTACAAATGGTGAATATGTGTTCTACCGCCAAGGAAGCGGTCTTGGAACTTTGAATCAAGGTGAGATTATGGAATCTCACCATCTTTTGCGTGAGGATCTCACGCTCGCTGCCTATGCTTCTTATGCCTGTGAGCTGCTTGACCGGACGCTGCAGGATGAGGAAGTCGGGGCATTCTGGTTTAACCAATTAAAGGCCTGCCTTCAGGCGCTGTCTTCAGGCAAGGATCCACAGGTTACCGTGCATCTGTTTGAGATGAAAATCCTCCAGGCGGCTGGGTACGGGCCTGTGCTGAATGAATGTATCTCCTGCGGGAGTCAGGAGGAGCCTGCTGTGATCAGCCCCCGTCTTGGAGGTGTGCTCTGCCGCAGATGCAAGCATCATGATCCGGCAGCCATGACCGTGACACCGGGGACGCTGAAGCTTCTTAGGTTGTTCTCCAAGCTAGACCTTAGAAGGCTTGGAAACATCGATGTGAGGGATACAACGAAAAAGGAAATGAAAACGGTCATGAGAGCTTTTATGGACGCTCAATTGGGATTAAACCTGAAATCACAGAAATTTCTGGACCAGTTAGACAAATATGAACTGTGAGGGTCCCCATTAATAGGCGTGCGTCAGGTGACCATTTTTGCTGAGAGTTTGACTATCCCATGCAAATCATTTATTATTATTGAATAATTCTCTGTTAAACAACAGACATGTGTTGAACGGGAAAGTAGTGAGTGGCAGTTCTGCATTGCAAGCGATCCGGGGATGGTGGAAGCCTGGAAGAACGCATTCATGAACAAGGCGCCCGGGAGCATGATTGAACGGAAAAGTGGATCCGGCGAAGAACCTCAAGATTGGGGCAGAGCTGTGATCAAGTAGGGTGGAACCGCGGGAATAACTCTCGTCCCTACGTCTGTATAACAGGCGTAGAGGCGGGAGTTTTTTGCTGTATCCGGTAAGCATGCCGGCCAGTCGATCCCAGGCACTGCGCCATATTATGAACCAAAGGAGAAGTGTGCAAATGAATTTCCAGCAAATGATTCTGACGCTGCAGCAGTTCTGGGCCAAACATAACTGTATCATCGTGCAGCCCTATGACACGGAAAAAGGTGCGGGCACAATGAATCCGATGACGTTCCTGCGCTCCCTTGGACCGGAGCCTTGGAAGGTGGCTTATGTGGAGCCTTCCCGCAGACCATCTGATGGGCGGTATGGGGAGAACCCGAACCGTCTGTATCAGCATCACCAGTTCCAGGTGATTATTAAGCCTTCACCGGACAACATCCAGGAGATTTATCTGGAGAGCTTGAAGGCGCTGGGTGTAGATGCGCTTCAGCATGACATCCGCTTTGTTGAGGATAACTGGGAGAACCCTTCCCTGGGCTGCGCTGGTCTAGGCTGGGAAGTATGGCTGGATGGGATGGAAATCACCCAGTTCACTTATTTCCAGCAGGTTGGCGGCATCGAGACCCATCCGGTCGCAGTAGAGATCACTTACGGCATGGAGCGCCTAGCCTCATATATTCAAGAGAAAGAGAATGTGTTTGACCTGGAATGGGTAGAGGGCATTTCTTACGGGGATGTATTCCACCATCCGGAGTATGAGCATTCCAAATATACTTTTGAAGTATCTGACACCAAAATGCTGTTCACCTTGTTCAACATGTATGAGCAGGAAGCGAATAAAGCCATGGAGCAGCATCTTGTGTTTCCGGCCTATGACTATGTATTGAAATGCTCGCACACATTCAACCTGCTTGATGCAAGAGGGGCAATCAGTGTGACTGAGAGAACCGGATATATTACCCGTGTCCGCAACCTGGCGCGTCAGGTGGCTGCGACGTATTTGGAGGAACGCGAGAAGCTGGGCTTCCCGCTGCTTAAGAAAGGAGGCGTAGTCCATGGCTAGGGATTTATTGTTTGAGATTGGTCTGGAGGAAGTGCCGGCAAGGTTCCTTCGTGCCGCTATGGACCAGCTTAAGGAACGAACTGAGAAGTGGCTCAGCGATTCAGTTATCGCATATGGTGAGGTTCAGGCTTTCGCTACCCCAAGACGGCTGGCTGTGCTGGTGAAGGACGTTGCCGAGAAGCAGGAGGACGTTCATGAGGAAGTGAAGGGGCCTTCGCGCAAAATCGCGCTGGGTGAGAACGGCGAATGGAGCAAGGCAGCGCTTGGCTTTGCACGAAGCCAGGGTGCAGACCCGTCACAGTTCACCTTCAAAGAGGTTGGAGGTACGGAATATATTTATGTCAGCAAGAGCACAACGGGGGTTGAGACGGCTTCTATCTTAGCTGAAGGGCTCACAGGAATCCTCCATGCGATGAATTTTCCGAAGAACATGCGGTGGGGGAGCTATGATTTCAAGTTTGTCCGTCCGATCCGCTGGCTCGTTGCTTTGTTCGGCAGCGAGGTTGTAGATATTGAAATTACCGGGGTTAAATCGGGTAATGTTTCTAGGGGGCACCGTTTCCTGGGCAAGGATGCCGTGATACCAGAAGCATCGGCCTATGTTGAAGCTTTGAGAGCGGAGCATGTGATTGTGGACGTTAATGAGCGTCAGGAGCTGATTTCAACTCAAATCGCTGAGCTTGCCAAATCGAAGGATTGGAATATCGCGGTCAAAGATGACCTGCTGGAAGAGGTATTGTTCCTTGTCGAGGTTCCAACCGTTCTGTTCGGGACTTTCGACGAGTCTTTCCTTAACATCCCGCAGGAAGTTTTGATTACTTCGATGCGTGAGCATCAGCGGTATTTCCCGGTGCTTGATGCGCAAGGCTCGCTGCTTCCATACTTCGTGACCGTTCGTAACGGGGGATCAGTGGCCTTAGATACGATTGCAAAAGGAAATGAAAAAGTGCTTAGAGCACGTCTGTCTGATGCTAAATTCTTCTATGAAGAAGACCAAAAGCTTCAGATCAAGGATGCTTTGTCGAAACTGGAGACGATTGTATTCCATGAGGAGCTTGGCACGGTCGGCGACAAAGTAAGACGCATTCGCCGGATTGCGGACAGCCTGGCTGAGAAGCTTGAGCTCGGAACTTCAACTGCTGAAGAAATCAGCCGTACAGCGGAGATCTGTAAGTTCGACCTCGTTACCCAAATGGTATACGAGTTCCCTGAGCTTCAAGGGGTAATGGGCGAGGATTATGCCCGTAAGGCTGGAGAGCCTGAGACGGTAGCGCGGGGAATCTTTGAGCATTACCAGCCTAGATTTGCCGGAGACTCGGCACCAGCCTCCATGGTTGGCTCGATTGTCAGCATTGCCGATAAGATCGATACGATTGCAGGCTGTTTCTCCATCGGAATTATCCCTACAGGTTCGCAGGACCCTTATGCCCTGCGCCGTCAAGCTGCCGGCATTGTACAAATCGTTCTTGATCATCAGCTGCCGCTCCTGCTGTCGGATATTTTCGGAATTGCCCTTGAGGTGCATGAATCCATGGGCACACTCAAGCGTTCCGCTCAAGAAATCCGCAAGGACTTGTATGAGTTCTTCGGTCTTCGGGTGAAAAAGACGCTGTCTGACAGTTTGCGTTATGACGTGGTGGATGCTGTCATTGCAGCTGGCTATGATGACGTGGTTTCCGTTGTTTCCCGTGGGAATGCTCTGATGGACACGTTGAACCAGCAGCCGGATTTCAAAACAACCGTCGAATCGTTCAACCGGGTCAGCAATCTCGCATCGAAAGCTTCAGCCGAGAAGGTCAGATCGGATTTGCTGCAAGAGGATGCGGAAAAAAGTTTGTACACGGCGTGGCAGAGCGTATCAGGCGAGTATCGCGGGCTGCTCGGAGAGAACAAGGCGGCCAAGGCGCTTGAAGTGCTTGGCAGCTTAAAGGTTCCGGTTACGAGCTTCTTCGATTCGGTCATGGTTATGGCCGAGGATGAGCAGATCCGGGCTAACCGCCTTGCGCTGCTTGCCTCCATCGATAGCGATCTGAAGCAGTTCGCTGATTTTAGTAAGCTGGTATGGGCATAAACTGACCGTTCGAGTTCTCCGGGAACCCGTGATTGGATAATTAGGAGGGGCAGCAGGAAAAAAGCCTATGCCCCTCGTATATAATACTAAGGCGGTAACCATATAATAATGGGGATGAACTTGAATGGACGGGGGCAGGGAACAATGAGAATTGTAGTTGACGGTGATTCCTGTCCTGTCAAAAGTGAAATTGTATTTGCCGGAAGAAAGTTTCAAGTCCCGGTCATCATGGTCTCTTCCTACGACCATGTGCTTCAGTCCGGGGAAGGGGTAACGGTAGTGCAGGTGGACCGAAGCTCCCAAAGTGCGGATTTATTTATCGCTAATATCATTGTTTCTGGAGATGTTGTGATCACGCAGGACTATGGCCTCGCCGCATTGGCGCTGGCCAAGTCCTGCGCTGTGCTTTCTCCCCGTGGAGAGAGCTATCACAGCGGCAATATTGATTATCTTCTTGAACGCCGCCACTTTAACGCCAAGGCCAGACGGGGCGGCAAGCACAGCAAGGGGCCTAAACCATTCACCGATCTGGACCGGGAGTCATTCCTACAGGAATTGACAAAAGTTTTGTCCAGGATGCAGGAGAATGGTTTATTTTAGCGAATTATATGTTACGCGTTCACTCCACATATAGAGATGAAGGTGGTTAAGATGAGTACCGGACGGGGAACCATTCCGGAAGAAATCATTGAATCCGTGCTGAAGCAGCATGATATTGTTGATACCGTCAGCAAGCATGTTCATCTCACCAAGCAGGGGAAGTACTTGAAGGGACTCTGTCCTTTCCATTCGGAGAAGACGCCGTCTTTTACAGTAACACCTGAACGGCAGATTTTTCATTGCTATGGCTGTGGTATAGGCGGGAATGCGATTAAGTTCAGAATGGAAATCGAGGGTTTGACGTTTCCTGAGGCCGTCAGAATTATGGCGGAAGATGCCAATATTCCGTTTAAGGATGCGGCGGGTGCGGATCCGACTCCCCGGAATCCTGAGCTTGAAGCGCTGCTCCAGGCCCATGAGTGGAGCGCCAAGCTGTATCATTTTCTGCTGAAGAATACGGAGCATGGCAAGCCCGCAATGGAATATTTGAAAGCAAGAGGCTTCACTGACAAGGTTATTGACCAATTTCAAATCGGTTATGCTCCTGCACGCTGGGACACACTCGTCCAGTTTTTGGATAAAAGATCATTTGATCTCAGCCTGATGGAGAAAGGCGGTTTGCTGGCCGCAAAACAAGACGGGACAGGTTATGTCGACCGATTCCGGGACAGGGTCATATTCCCGATTCATAACCGTACTGGTAAGGTCATTGCGTTTGCGGGCCGGATCCTTGGGGAAGGCCAGCCGAAATACCTGAACTCACCTGAGAGCAAGCTGTTCAGCAAGAGCAGGACGTTGTATAACCTGCATCAAGCCAAGACAGCCATACGCAAAACAGGCCAAATTGTATTGTTTGAAGGTTATGGGGATGTCATCAGTGCTTCCGAAGCGGGGGTTCATAACGGTGTGGCAACGATGGGGACGGCTTTGACCGAGAGCCATGCGGCCATACTCCGGAATCTGGCGGATGAAGTTGTGGTCTGTTATGACGGGGATAACGCCGGACAAGCAGCAGCGCTCAAGAGTATTCCGATTCTGGAGAATGCAGGCTTCCACGTCAGAATCTCGCTGCTCAGCGAGGGGCTGGATCCCGATGAGTTCATCCAGAAGTATGGGCCTGAACGATTTATGCGGCAGATTATCGAGGGTAGTGTTTCATCCATCAAATTTAAGCTTATAAACTTGAAAAAAAACTATATAACGCCCGGAGCGGACGAGGAAGCCAAGGTTCCTTATATTAAAGAGGCTCTTGAGGTGATCGCACCCATCGCTTCTCCCACAGAGAGGGAGATTTATTTAAAGGAATTATCTGCTGAACTCAAGGTTTCATTCGATAGCTTGAAGCAGGAATGCAATCAGCTCCGCACCGATATGCAAAAAAAGCAGCAGGACGGGGATAATAACCCCAAAACGTGGAATAATGGTAGGCATAAAAAAGGGCAGGTACAGGCTCCTGTACTGCTACCGGCTTATCATGCCGCTGAGCGCAGGCTGTTGTCATTTATGCTTCAGAATGATGAGGTTGCCACTTATGTTAACCAGCACCTTGGTGACAGCTTTAATATTGATGATCATGCAGCGGTTGCTGCTTATCTATACGCCTATTATGCACAGGGAAAGACCCCGGACGCGAGCCGTTTCATCGCTTCTTTGCATGATGACCGGCTTGAGAAGACGGTCAGCTCCATTGCCATGATGGAGACACCGCAGGAGTGGACGGTTCAGGAACTTGATGACTGTATCCGGGAGATTCGTAAATACCCTATTAGGCAGGACATTGAGCGCAAGAAGGAACAGATGGTCTCTGCTGAACGCGCAGGTGACTTTATGGGTGCCGCTCAAATCGCAAGTGAGATTATAGCCCTAGAGAGACAGATGAATGAGAAGTAGCAGGCATGTTTCTAGGGAGGAGGGAGTCAAGGGTATGGCAAAGGATCAGCATGCTGAACTAGAAACAGAACTTACGCTGGATCAGGCAAAGGATCAGCTAATTGAGAAAGGCAAAAAGAGGTCGTCTTTGTCCTATAAGGAGATTGTCGAGAAATTATCCCCGTTTGATCAAGACCCTGAGCAAATGGATGAGTTCTTCGAGCAGCTAGGAGATCTCGGCATTGATGTAACGAACGAGAGTGATGAGGAATTGATCTCCCGGCCTGGTGATGATCATGATCGTGAACGCGAAGATAAGGACGATTTTAACTTTGATGATGATTTGTCCCTGCCTCCAGGCATTAAGATTAATGACCCGGTCCGTATGTATCTGAAAGAAATCGGTCGGGTTCCTCTTCTGTCAGGAGACGATGAGATTGAGCTTGCCAAGCGTATTGAAGAAGGGGACGAGGAGGCTAAACGCCGGCTGGCCGAGGCTAATCTTCGTCTGGTCGTAAGTATAGCCAAACGTTATGTGGGGCGCGGAATGCTCTTCCTGGATTTGATCCAGGAGGGAAACATGGGACTCATCAAAGCCGTCGAGAAGTTCGATTTCAAGAAAGGCTTTAAATTCAGCACGTATGCGACATGGTGGATCAGACAAGCCATTACCCGGGCAATAGCGGACCAGGCAAGGACGATCCGGATCCCGGTACACATGGTTGAGACTATCAACAAACTGATTCGGGTCTCCAGGCAACTGCTGCAGGAGCTTGGACGTGAGCCTTCGCCTGAAGAGATCGCAGCTGAGATGGAGCTTAGTGTGGAGAAGGTTCGGGAGATTATGAAGATTGCCCAAGAACCTGTGTCCTTGGAGACGCCGATCGGGGAAGAGGATGATTCTCATCTGGGGGACTTCATTGAAGATCAGGAAGCCTTGGCTCCTGCTGACGCAGCTGCGTATGAACTGCTGAAGGAGCAGCTTGAGGACGTACTGGATACGCTCACAGAGCGGGAAGAGAACGTGCTTCGTCTCCGCTTTGGGCTTGATGACGGACGAACCCGGACACTGGAGGAAGTCGGGAAGGTGTTCGGTGTAACCCGGGAGAGAATCCGCCAGATTGAGGCCAAGGCGCTCCGGAAGCTGCGCCATCCAAGCCGGAGTAAGCGGCTGAAGGATTTCCTGGAATAAGCGGCTTAAGACTGAGACCTTTCTGCAACAGCAGACAGGTCTTTTTTTCTTGGTCAGGGTCAACTATAATTAGGGCAGTATCTTATTCGCTGTGTATGTGGAGGTTAGGGACTTTTGAATTCGGAAAGACGCGAGATCATATTAAATGAAATCGAGTACTGGCGGACAAGCCGACTGCTGCCAGAGCAGTACTGTGATTTCCTTGAAAATCTGTACCAAGAGCAGGCCGCTCAGGCCGCGCGCAGGACCTTCTCCATTAACTCGATTCAACAAGGAAGCCTGAAGACCTGGTTTCTTGGATTTGGAATTATTTCCTTGATTTTCTTTATTGGGTTTTATTTTAGCCTTTTTCCCTGGCCATTGCAAATGGCGATCGCCTTGCTGGTAACTTCGATTTGTTATAGTTTCTCGGCCGTATTTAGACCACGTAGGAAAGTGGCTGCGCTTCTAACAGCGTCTGGTGGCAGCGTTATCTTATTAGGGCTTGGGGCTTGGACGTTGTGGCTTCAGGATTGGCTGTCCCCTGGCGGCATTGCAGGTCTAGTTGGTGTATGCGGTTTGATCTGGTGGCTTGCCGGATATTTCCTGAATTTAGGCATTCTTAATTACTGTGGTTTTGTATGCTTCATTCTTCTGTATGGTGTCATGTTTGGAAAAATTCATCCAGATGCCTCGTGGCCGATGATGCAGTTGTTCTGGCTTCCACTGAGTGTCGTCATGGTGTGGCTGTGCTGGTTGGCTCATCACCGGATCAAGCGGATGGCTCCTGTGTTCTTTGCGGTGGGGATTACAGTTTGGTTCATGCCCGAAGCGGATATGCTTCTAATGAGACAAAGCTCTGTGCATGGTATGGTATTATTATGTCTGCTTAAAATTGTGATTGCCTTTATATTGCTGTTTGTTTTGCGAAAAAAATGGATTGTGTGGGTGTTTAAATGAAATTATCAGCAAGATTACAACAAATTTGCGATCAGCTTCCCGAAGGGTGCCGGTTCGCAGATATCGGCTCAGACCATGCGCTGCTTCCTGTAGCCGCTCTGAAGAAAGGAAAGGCTGTGTTTGCGGTTGCCGGTGAAGTGAATGACGGACCTCTTGAAGCTGCGAAGCGTCAGGTTCATTCGTCTGGGTTGCAGGAGCGAATATCGGTACGTAAAGGCAACGGGCTGGAGGTTATCGCTCCAGGAGAAGTTGACGTCATAACCATTGCCGGAATGGGCGGGGCTCTTATTGTCTCCATCCTCTCCGAGGGGATGTCCAAGCTGGATGGGGTTGAGCGGCTTATTCTCCAGCCGAATGTCGGCGAGGATCTGGTGCGCAGGTGGCTGCTGGAACAGGATTGGTATTTGTCATCTGAATCCATTCTTGAAGAAGACGGCAAGATCTACGAGGTGCTTACAGCTGACAGAACCGGGCAGGCGGGGGACTTGAACCGGCAGCTTTATACGGACAGGCCGCTTCCGGGGTGCGGCCAGCAGCTTACGAAAGAAAGGCTGCTGCTTATGGGTCCATGGCTTAGCGAGCGGCCTGATGCGGTATTTTTCGACAAATGGTCTTCGGAGATCGAGAAGCTTGAAAAAGTACGGCGTCAGATATCTAAGTCTGAACTTGAAGCTTCCCGCATCAAGGCAGAGGAACTTGGGCTTCAAATTGAACAGTGGAAGGAGATTTTGGCATGTATGCAAAAGGACAAACTGTAGTTCAGATGATGGAGCAGTTAGCTCCCAAGCACGTTGCGGTACCGGACGACAAAATCGGCCTGCAGCTCGGGACACTTCAGAAAGAGATCAAGAAGGTGCTTGTCACTCTGGATGTGACGGAAGCGGTAGTTGACGAGGCGATTGCCCTCAAGGTCGATTTGATCATTGCGCATCATGCCATTATTTTTCGTCCGCTGGCGCAGCTTCAGACGGATACACCGGCAGGCAGGCTGTATGAGAAGCTGATCAAGAACGATATCGCCGTATATATCAGCCATACGAATCTGGATGTGACCGAGGGTGGCATGAACGATTGGATGGCTGAAGCGCTGGGGATCGAAGCTTCCGATTCTCTGGAGAATGTACATACCGACAAGCTGTATAAACTGGTTGTGTTTGTGCCAAAGTCACACCACAAGCAGGTTCTGGACGCGGTCTTGAACGCGGGTGCAGGTGCGATTGGCAACTACAGCCACTGCAGCTTCAATATTGAGGGATACGGTACGTTTGTGCCACAGGAAGGCACCGATCCTTTTATAGGTGAGCAGGGGAAGATGGAACGTGCTGAAGAAATCCGGATCGAGACGGTGGTTCCTAACAGTATCCGCAGCAAAGTGATCCAGGCTATGCTTAAGAATCATCCCTATGAAGAAGTGGCTTATGACTTGTATCCGATGGATCTGAAAGGCAGAACTCTTGGTCTTGGGAGAACCGGCAAGCTATCAGAACCTGTTCAGCTTAGAGAGTTTGTGGATCGGGTGAAAGCGGCCTTGAAGGTAGACCACGTGCGCGTGGTTGGAGATTTGGACCGTCTTGTCCGCAAAGCGGCTGTTCTTGGGGGTTCTGGCGGAAGATACTGGAAGCAGGCGCAGTTCCGCGGGGCGGATGTGCTGGTGACGGGAGACGTGGATTTCCATACTGCCCAGGATGCGCTTGCGGCAGGAATTGCACTTATTGATCCGGGACATCATGCCGAGAAAATTATGAAGGATAAGGTGGCTGCGTGGCTTGAGGATAGGCTGGGTGAAGCCAAATATCAGACTGAGGTGCACGTGTCTGGCGTAAATACGGAGCCATTTCAATTTATGTAGGCGTAAAGCTCTGAAATGCCATTTCCCGTTAAAAGAGGGATCGATTTGGGGGTTGTGCCGCCCCTGAAATCCTTGTATACTATCAAGTGTTGCTTTGGAAAGTTTGACAGACAATCGCCGGCAAGCTTGTCTTGCGGGAGGAAAGTCCGGGCTCCATAGGGCAGGATGCTGGATAACGTCCAGTCGGCGCGAGCCGAAGGATAGTGCCACAGAAATGGACCGCCGATGGCCGTTCTATAGGAACGGATCAGGCAAGGATGGAACCGAGGTGTAAGAGACCCCGAGGAGCGTTGGTGACTTCGTTCCTGGTAAACCCCATCTGGAGCAAGACCTAATGGGACGCAGCTTCCTCGCTTGCGAAGAGGCAGCCTTTGCCCGAGGCGCGTCTGGGTTGGTCGCTTGAGCTGTGCAGCAATGTACGGCCTAGATAGATGATTGTCGCTTGTAGTGGGAGGGTAGTTCCCGTCTGAACCACCAAAGAGCACAGAACCCGGCTTACGGAAGACTTTCCATAACTACTACAGTAACACCAAATAAGAAGCCCCGATCCATGAGCAGATACCCATTTGCTTTTGGATCGGAGGCTTCTTTTGTTTGTTAATGAACTCTTTGGCCCGTAATGGTGTTCAGCCTGTTCTCCATGAACTGGGGCCACAGCTGCAGCGGGGAGGAATTAACACCTGCCGCCTGAAGCGCCGATAGAACATCGATCTGCCCAAAGCCAAAGTATTTATCACGTCCGGGGTTCCCCAGATCAATGACATTTTTGCGGATGATGTCCATGACTTCCGTATTGCGGAGGTCTGGATTAATCGAGCGGATTAACGCAGCCAGTGCGGATACGTGCGGCGTGGCCATTGAAGTTCCGGATAAGGCGGCATACTGGTTGTTTGGATAGGTGCTTGCAATGCTCTCACCCGGCGCCATGACATCAATGTAATCCCCGTAGTTGGAGAACGATGCCCTGTTCATGCTGGCATCCGTCGCCGAAACGGACAGCACCTCGGGATATGCCGCGGGATACCCGGGTCTTTCCGTATTATCATTTCCGGTTGCTGCAATAATGACCACGTCTTTGTTGAAAGCATATTTGATCGCTTCATGCAGGAATTGGGCATCCGCATAGTTGCCAAGACTGAGATTGATGACCTTGGCACCGTGATCCGCTGCCCAGACGATGCCTTGAGCTACAGAATAGGTGGTGCCTGAACCGGAGGAATCGAGCGCTTTAACAGGGAGAACCTTATTCCCCCAGGTCATCCCGGCAATTCCCTCGTTATTATTCACCTGTGCGGAGATAATGCCTGCCACATGGGTGCCATGACCGACGTCGTCCATAGGTTTATTGCTTGGGGAGATCACATTGTAGCCCGGAAGTAATCTGCCTTTTAGGTCCGGATGCTTAAGGTCCACACCGGTATCCACTACGGCGACCACCACGTCACTTTTTCCTTTGGTCAGCTTCCAGCCGCGGGTTGTCTCGATAATAGGCAAGTTCCATTGATACTCCGAGTATAATAGATCATTGGGCACCTCAGGGGTATCCTCCAAGGATTCAGCCTGAGCAGCAGATGATGTATTTGTCAAATACAGATAATGGGGCTCCACATACAGCGGATTCCATTTTGAGATGAAATACGACTTGAGCTCACTCATGTTCTTTCCATCTGCATGGAAAATGTATGTGTTGTTTATTTTCTGATAAGGAATTATGCTCCTTAGGTCCTTGCGGATTTGCCTTAATTCCTCGCGGGTTGGAGGCTGTCTGAACGTCACGACGACCTCATTCTCGTAGTAATGGCTGGCTTTTTCGTTGTCTTGACCGGTTCTAACCGTGGTATCTTTCAGCGTATCGGTATTGAAGGATTCCATCTTATAACGTCCTTCTTTAGGATACGGGATTAACCTTAGGTTCTTCCGCTGATGGCTTTTTACTTTATCCAGGATATCCAGACTAAATAGGGCAATTACTCCTTGCTTCGATTCGCGTGCAGGCTCCGCGGTAACAAAATACCGGGGATTATCCGCAGGGAACGCAGGGGATTCATAAGAGCGGCCCTTATCCAGCGAATATTTGGCCAGTTGGACGTAGGACTTCAATTGATGTTCTTCTTTGCTGCCCCGGGGGAAATCTGAATGCCCAAGTTCCTGCTCCCGATTCTTTCCGATCCAAACGACGGACAACAAGTGCTTGTGATCATCCTGAAGCTTTCGGATATAGGTCCTGGCTTCCTTGGGGGTTGAATTTCCGAACTTTCTGCTCATTTCCTTGGTATGCTGCCTTGCATCATGCCTTACAATGCGGTCTGTAGCCGTCATATCTCTCTGAAGCAGATGCTGCTTAAGGCGGTGCTCCTGATGCGGGGATGCGATCTCCGCCTGTTTGATCGGAGCTTTGTCTGTTGTTCGGGACGGAAACATTGAGATAGCGAGAATAGCCGCGGCTCCGGTAACTCCAGCAGCAATCCATTTGCGTTTTGACATAAGGGCACAAAGCCTCCTTCTTCTTCGGGCAAAAAGTGGGTCTTCCTATAGCGTTAGGAACCTCACCATGTTTTATTCTTCCGAGCTTATCTTGGGAGGAGGAATTGCCTGGGAATCCATGAATAATTAAGAGATTCGGGACAAGAAAGGATATCGTTTTGATTGGTTTTGTGATACTATGATTTAGACACAATTACCATTACTGTGTTGTACCCAAGCTCTTGCTTGACAGAACGGAAGGAGAACAGTTTGTATGCCTGAAACCAATGTCCAACAACTTTGTGAAACCGCGAAAGAGAAACTCAAAATTGCCATTCCTACGCTGGAACAGTTTTTGAACGAACACTCACTTGCGCAGCTTGCACCCGAACAGGATGAAGAATCCATCCGTTTTGCCAAAGGATTTTTGACAGACTTGCGCCATCTTCTGGTTAACTCGGAAGTTGTTTATGAGAAATTGGGGACTGTACTTCGCCGGGCTACTTTTGACAAAGAAGCCGCTGAGAAAGTGCTATACAGCGCATATCATGATTGCGTGAACAGCTTCTTCTATCCTAAAAATGAAAGTTACTCTGAAGATGGACGTTATGCCTACACCGGACAAGACGCTATTCGTTTCCGCAAGAAGCCGGTCCGCGCAGCACGTGATGTCGTATTGGATGTAACCAAAGTATATGAAGACCTCCGTGATGACCTCACGTTTTATGAAAGTGATTATTTAACACAGCGCCGCATGCAGCGCAATAATGCCTAGGGACAACTTATCTTAAGATGAACCGCCGAAGATACCTGCACAGGTATCTTTTTTTTGCTTTGAATTGACAATACGCCTGCCGTATAGGGCATTCGGGCTCAGGAGAAAATGTAGTCTGAGGTGATCAATATGCCAAATGGCGAAAAGCCCATAGTGAAATGCAGTGTCTCAAACTGCCATTATTGGGGTGAAAAAAACGTTTGTAAAGCCGATTTGATTATGATTGACATTGATCAGCATGCGGCTGCAAATTACCGTGAGGAGTATGCAGGCGAGACGTTTGACTCTGAGCACCGGGATGCGGCACGAACTTCCGCGTCCACCTGCTGTCATACGTTTAAACCGAAATCGAAGTCATCCTAAATTAGGTAACTTACGGAGGTGCGTAGCATGAGTGATTATCCAAAACAAATCAAAGACGATGAGCAGTCAAAGAGCACGTCAAGTACGAACCGCGTAGATTATCCGCGTCAGACACACCAAGAGGAGTATAGTTCGGATATTTCTTCGGGAACCACGTCGCGCGCCAAGGACAAGCAAGATACCACCCCCCGCAGCAAGGGGACGTTTGCAGAGTTATATAACACCCCTGGACCTACTTCCGATTATCCGCGCCGGGCTCACCGTGAGGAGTATGGTGCGGACATTGCACCAGGAACCACGTATATTCCGGCTTCGCGCACCAATGGCAAGCGGGACACCACTTCCCGCAGCCAAGGAACAACCGCACAGACTGATAATACGGCTGGACGTACAGCAGGCTATATTGGAGTGGCTCTCGGGATCGCATCCATGTTTATTTGGTCCATTATTTTGGGGCCGATCGCCGCGATCCTTGGCTTCTATGCTTACAGTCAAGGAAGAAGAACCGCGGGCGCCTGGGCTGCTGGACTTGGCATCATTGCGACACTAAGTTACTTTGTCTTGATTCCATTTACACGTTAAAAGAAATCTCCGAACTGATCTCAAATATTCGCAGGCCCTGTCCGATATAAAGGACAGAGCCTGTTTTTTTTACCAAAATACTGGTTATGTTTCCATAGTACGTGTAAAATTAAGTTGGAATAAATATCTAATGGACAAGATGAGGAGCAAAAAGCAATGCAAATAGATCCGCGTACCGCCAAACAGTTGATTGATCTGCAATTGATGAGCGGAATCGATCTGCAAGGAACCGCGTTACAGAGTACATCTACCACAGGTGGAACCGATTCCGCCTTTAATTTAGTGTTACAGCAATTAATGCAGACGGACTCCATCAGTTCTTCTGTGGATCAGTACAATTCGGCTCTGGATACCGGCGCGGTCATCTCGGTTAATGGCCAATTGTGGCAGCTTCTTAAGACGAATACAGAGGGGCTCTCCACTGAAGAGTCGGGAAGCAGTAGCGGTACCGCTACTGCTTCCGGATCATCTCCGGTAAGTCCAAGCGCATCCAACCCGAATGTGGATCACACCTCTAAGCCCACCGCTTATAATGAGCTGATCAGCAAGGCCAGCCGGGACTATGGTGTACCGGAGTCGCTCATTAAGGCGGTGATTGATACGGAGTCTTCTTTTGATCCGAACTCGCTGTCTTCCGCGGGGGCTAAAGGGTTGATGCAGCTTATGGATGGAACTGCCCAGGGGCTTGGGGTGAGCAATTCTTTTGACCCGGCTCAGAATATCGATGGGGGAACCAAATATATTTCCTACCAGCTCAAACGGTATAACGGGAATATCAACACAGCGATGGCCGCTTATAATGCGGGTCCGGGAACACTGAGAAAGCTGGGCATCTCTAACGATCAGGAGCTTATGGAGAAGCTTCATCTGCTGCCGACGGAGACTCAGAAATATATTACCAAGATAGAACGGGCTCGTGCCAAATATGAGGCATGACGACTTATAGCAAGCAGGGCGTTCCAAGACTGGAGCGCTCTTTTTTGTGCTTTTCCAGCAGGATTCGAAATCTGTTACAATAGAGGGATGAGGGGGGATTTCAGATGTATTATTTCGATCATGCCGCAGCAACCCCGCCCAGTGAAGAGGTAATCCGTACAGTTTACGAAGTCATGAAGGCGCATTACGGTAATCCGTCCTCCCTGCATCAGCCGGGACTTGAGGGCGGGAAGCTGCTGAGAAGAGCAAGGGAAGTGTGCGCGGCCTCTCTTGGTGTACAGCCGAGAGAAGTCATCTTTACTTCAGGGGCTACAGAAAGCAACAATCTGGCTCTAAAGGGAGCTGCACTGCAATATAGAAGCCGGGGGAAACATATTATAACGACTGAGATTGAACATCCGTCCGTATATGAGAGTGCGAAGCAGCTCGAAACCCTGGGGTTTGACGTTACTTTTCTGCCGGTCGGCCATGATGGGACAGTAACGGCTAAGCAAGTTTTGGAGGCTGTCCAGCCCGATACAATCCTGGTATCCGTCATGCATGTGAACAATGAAACCGGAAGTATCCAGCCGATTCAGGAGATCGGCAGGGCTCTCCAGAGTACCCGGCCGAAGGTGCTGTTTCATGTCGATGGCGTCCAAGGATACGGCAAGGTCCCGTTGTCCCTGCAATCATGCGGGATTGATCTGTACAGCCTATCTGCTCATAAGATTAGAGGGCCTAAAGGCGTAGGGCTCTTATATATAAAAGACGGCGTGTCCTTATTTCCGCTTCTGTCCGGGGGAGGGCAGGAAAGAGGCCTGCGGGCAGGGACTGAAAATGTTCCCCTGATTGTGGGCATGGCCAAGGCCGTGCGGATGGCCGGGGAACATATCGAGGCTAGGGCAAAACAGCTTCGGCATCTGCGGGAGCAGCTGGTCAGCGGGATTCAGCAAATCCCGGAGCTGGTGCTTAATTCTCCGGTTCAAGACGGAGCACCGCATATTGTCAGCTTCTCCTATCCGGGAATGAAGGCCGAGGCTCTGCTGCATATGCTGGAAGAAGCCGGGTTCATGGTTTCCACCAAATCAGCCTGCTCTTCCAAGTCAGCAGAGCCAAGCCGTGTATTGCTGGCTATGGGCGCCGGAGAAGCAGCCGCTACCAGTGGTATTCGGATCAGCTTCGGAGAAGAACACACCGCGCATCACATCCAGCTTCTGATTGATGTACTAACCTCAGCCGTAAGCCGGCTTAAAGCTTTGAAAGGTGGATTTTGACTTTTAATGATGACTTATGATTTATTGCTGCTGCGTTTCGGTGAGATGGCGATTAAAGGGAAGAACCGGAGACGGTTTGAGAAAGCGGCCATGAACCATATTGAGGCACTGCTTGAATTGTATCCGGGCGCTTCACTGCGTCAGGAGTTCGGAAGGTTCTATATTTCCCTTGGAGGAGAGTCGGCGGAAAGCCTGATTAAGGAGCTTAAGAAGGTATTTGGGATCGCATCGATCAGTCCTGTAGTGGTGACCGGATCAGAACTGGATAAAATTATAGAAACCGCAAAGGACTTTGTCACCCGTTTGAACCTGCCAGAGGGTACAACGTTTAAGGTCAATGCCAGGAGGGTGTGGAAAGGGTTTCCTCATCTCTCCAATGAAATTAACAAGCTGGTCAGCGGGCCGCTTCTGCGGGAGATAGGGACCTTAAAGGTGGATGTCCATGAACCGGAGGTTGAGCTTAGGGTCGAAGTCCGGGAGGATCAGACGTACCTCTTCAGCGAAATTATTCCTGGGGCTGGAGGATATCCCCTTGGTACAAATGGCAAAGCGATGCTGCTGCTGTCAGGAGGCATTGACAGTCCGGTAGCGGGATGGTCAGCCATGCGCCGGGGTCTGGAGATCGAGTGTGTCCATTTCCACAGCTATCCCTTTACAAGCAAGCAGGCCGAGGAGAAAGTGATCCAGCTGGCACATGTCTTGTCGACTTACTCGGGCCAGATTAAGCTGCACCTGGTTCCGTTCACAGAGGTGCAGACGCTCCTAGCCAAGTCGAAGCAGGAAGGGCTTATGATTACTTTGATGCGCCGGGCTATGCTGCGGATTGCCACTGGACTGGCGGAGCAGCACGGGGCATTGGCGCTTGTAACCGGGGACAGTCTGGGACAAGTGGCCAGCCAGACTCTGCCAAGCATGAATGTGATCGGCCGGGCTACAGAGCTCCCTCTGTTAAGACCGCTGATCATGATGGACAAATCAGAGATTATCGAATTGTCGCGTGAGATTGGCACCTACGATTTGTCGATTCTGCCTTACGAGGACTGCTGCACCCTGTTCGTGCCGAAATCTCCTTCCACCAATCCGAACCTGCGGATCGTAGAGAAGATTGAGTCATCCTCGCCTGATCTAGACAGGGAAATCAAAGCCGCAATCTCAGGCACGAAGACCCTTGTGCTTCATCCGGGGGAACAGCCGGTACAGACTGGGGGCACAGGCATTCAGGAAGATTGGTTCTAGCAGAGAATTAGTCATATTTAAGCACTGTGCAAATAACAAGAGGCTGTCCCAAAATCATCCTAAGATGATCCCGGGACAGCCTCTTTCCGATGGCCTGCTGTTATGAATGGGTCGCTGGATCAGAATGCGGTTTTTTGCCGCTGGAGCGTTGTTGTTTCTTCCTCCAATGCCCGATAACCAGGACGGCGGCTACGATGAGGATAATAAATGCGAAGCTGATCACGGGCTTGTCCACAAATACTGCGGCCAGCTTAGGCTCGGTGGTGATCATATGAGCCGCGGTATAAGCCAGGACTGCTGCACCCAAATAAGCGATCCATGGAAATAAGTTGAGCAGTTTAATGAATAGAGTGCTGCCCCAAACCACGATAGGCACGCTAATAAGCAGCCCGATAACCACAAGAACCATGTGCTGACCGGAAGCACCGGCTACGGCAATAACATTGTCCAGCCCCATGGCGGCATCTGCGATAACAATGGTTCGAACCGCTGGCCACAGGGAAGTCTGGGCCTTTACAGAATCGTGATCGCCTTCGTCCGTCAGCACTTTGTAGGAGATATATATTAGCAGTAATCCCCCAACTGCAAGAAGCCAAGGGATGTTAAGCAGCCATACCACCACTAAAGTAGCAGCAATCCGCAGAATTACAGCCCCTGCCGTCCCGTATAGGATGGCCTTCTTCTGAACGGAATGGGGCAGCTTCCTTGCAGCCATTCCAATGACAATCGCGTTATCCCCTGCGAGAATCAAATCGATAAAAATAATATTGATTAATGAGATGAAAAATGCCGCACTGAACAATTCCAACTTAAGTCACTTCCTTCGATGTTATATACGCTATACTTAACCAAAAAGATTCAAAACGTGGGGATTACACGAAATAATCTTGGTATGACTAGGCGGGGGAAAGTGAATCCCGCTTATTTTGCCTTTAACTCAATTATTTTATCGTTTACCTGATCAAATTGGAAGCAGATAAAGAATGAAGAAATTTAATTTTCTAAATTGACAAAAAGATATAGGCTGAAGTAAGGTATAAATGTGTAAGCGCTTTAATTTTGTTAATTCAGTGTCAAGTTACTGTAAAATTTATAGGGGTGATGTGGACAAAATGTAAAAGCGCTTTAACTTTTGTTAATTTGAACGTCTTGGCAGCAGCTATTTATCTGCCAGATCCTCGCCTTGCACCTTTTGGTTTCTCACATGACTCAGTCTCTGTGCAGGTGTAAGAAGAGGAAGATTCAAGCAGTCATTATGGGGGACATTCTGTATAAGAAGAGAGGGAAATGGATGGCTATGAGGTCTATGAACAAATGGAAACGAAACAGAGTGCTCTGTGCGCTTATGGCGCTTGTGCTGGTTATGTCGAGCATGGCAGGCGTTGTACGCGCTGAAGAAGACAGAAGTACAGCAGTTGCCGCAACTCCGGGAGAGCAGTCAATTGTTGCGGCATGGCAGTTCAAGGATGAGGGAGAACATGGCGTGTTCCCCGCAACTTCCGGGGAGTATGGACCTTCAGCGTACTTCACCAATGTAGGGGGTACCTTCGAGTATTATGATAAGAGTGAGAAATCGCTCAGTTACCAGAGCTGGCGGGATTCCAAGGATACGAAGTATTGGTTAGCCGTGCTGTCAACCAAAGGTTTCCGCAATCTAACCTTGTCCTCCGTTCAGAATTCCTCGGGCTCCGGTCCAAGGGACTTCAAGGTACAGACGAGTACGGATCAGAAGAATTGGCAGGACGTTCCTAACAGCACACTGAAGATGGTTAAGTCCAGTTTTAATTGTCCTGATGACACATGCAAGCTTAACAATCTTCCTCTTCCAGGTATTGAAGACCAGAATCTGATCTACATCCGCTGGGTTGTTGCATCAGATGCAAGCACCAGTGAGGAAGAAGACGGGATTGGAGGGTCAGGTTCCAGTCGGATCAAGGATATCCGCATTAGCGGTGAACGTATCCCGGATGTTGAGCTCTTTCATCCTACCCTGAATCTGTGGCAGCTTCCGAAGGCTGGGAGCACCCATGCGAGTATACAAGGTCCAATTCAGGTCAAGTTCAATAAATCTATTGCGGTCAGCGAAGACGCCAAGGTTAAAATTACAGACGAGCAGGATAAAACAGTCCAAGAACTCAAGCCGTCGGTAATCAATCAGCATACTTTGGAAAGTGCCGAGCCGAAATTGGCTTATGGCCGGTCCTATACTGTGCAAATTTCTAAAGATGCTGTTAAAGGCACAGATGGTGTGGCTTTGGAAAAAGATATCACTTGGACGTTCAAGGTTCAGGATTCTCCGCTTATGCCGAAGTCGGTGAATATGACTCTGAACGGCGATCCGAAGACCAGCATGGCGTTTGCCTGGTATACCGACAAGATGACAGGTACGACCGTTCAAGTCGTTGAAGCAGATCAAATGAAGGGGGAAAGCTTCCCTGAGAAGGCTTCATCTTATACTGGCACGGCGGAAGAAATTGAAACCTTCATGTCCAAGAAGGACAGGGAAGAGGATAAGAAAGTTAAATTTATCAGCCACAAGGCCGTTGCCGACAAGTTGAAGCCGGGTACCTCTTACCGGTTCAGAGTTGGTGACGGGAAAGAATGGAGTGAAGTTGGCTCCTTCAAGACAGATACCCAGGAGAACCAGTCTTACCGGTTCATTGCTGGGTCAGACTCCCAAGCCTCCAGTGAAGAGGATTTCCAGCCGTGGGGCGATACGTTCAGGAAAGCCAGGGAGTTCATCGGCGATCCTAAATTCCTGATTAATGCCGGAGATTTGGTGGACAACGGGGATCTTGAAGAGCAGTGGCAGTGGATGCTGGGCGCCGCCCAGAAAGAGCTGCTCAACGTGCCATTTGTCCCGGTGCTTGGCGGACACGAAATCCAGGATTATGACGGGGATGAGACGACGCCAAACGATAACTTTTACCATCACTTCAATGTTCCTAAACAAGTTGTTAAGGGAACCCATAAAGGGTCCGTATACTCATTTGAATATGGGGATGCGCTTTATATGGTCTTTAATTCCCAATACGCTGGACAGTTGAATGAGGACGGCAAAAGCATCAAGTGGGCCGATAATGAATTCTGGGACCAGGTAGCGTGGATGAAGAATACGGTGGCCCGCAGTGATAAGAAATGGAAGTTTGTCGCATTTCATAAGAGCCCTTATGCGGCCGGAGACAACTCGGCCCAGTGGGAAGACGACCGGATTCAGTTCTACAAGAAATATCTGATTCCTGCTTTTGATGAGATGGGCATTGATATGGTGTTTGAAGCCCATGACCACATGTACATGAGATCGTTCCAAATGTATAACGACCAGGTTATTCCTAAAGACCAGTTGGAGTTCGACAACGAGGGCAACGCGGTTAACCCTAAGGGAACCATTTACCTGATGTCGAATGCGTTCGGTAACAAATTCTACTATAAGAATAATCAGTATAAGCCAGGGGAAGACGGTGAACCGGAAGAAGTTAAGGGTCCAGACGGCAAGCCAATTCCTTATAACGACTATTTTGCCGCTATTGACGAGCAGCCGGAGAAGAAAATGTTCACGGATGTGTCCATTTCCCCGGAAGTGCTCAAATTTACCGCTTATACCGCAGCGGTAGAGGACGAAGGCAAGGCGGATACTGTGGGTAACGGCTTGTCTGCTTACGACAAGTATGGTGTCAAGAGAACAGATGTGAAGCCGGATCGGGTAGCGGAAGCCAAGGTTCAAGTAAAAGGCAATGAGGCCGTGCTGACCTGGAAGATGCCTGCGGACAGCAAGGAACCCGTGCGAGGCTTTAGGGTTTATGAGAAGTCTGATAAAGTCAAGACACATTGGAGCGAATATATTCCTGCTGCTGCCGGGAAGAGTGAGTATATTTTGACGGTGAAGGATATTAACCCGGATAAGAAGTATGATTTCAACATCAAAGCGGTAGGCACGAGAATGAACTCGGATGCGACTGAGGTTAGTACTAAGGAAGGGCCTGTGGAACAGGAGCCTCCTTCAGCTCCAACCAATCTGAACGGTACTGCGGTATCCCCGTACCAGATTGATCTGAAGTGGACGGCATCCGCGGGAGTGAATGCGCCAGTTGGCTATCATATATACCGGAACGACGAGAAGGTGGGTTCGTCCCAGACAACTTCCTTCAATGATTATGGACTCAGCCCAAATACGGAATATGCCTATACGGTCAAAGCTTACAGCGCGGAAGGCATTGAATCGCTGGCAAGCAACAGTGTTAAAGTTACAACCAAACAGCTTCCTTCTGGTCAAGGACCAAATAAGGCGTTCCCGCAGCATACGGATTATGCGGGAGGCGCAATCAAGCCGAATCACCAGTCTCAGCAACAGCTGGATGCGACGGTCTCCAGGCTGTATGACGAATGGAAGAAGAAATATCTCAAAGCCAATCCTTATGAACCAAATCAGTATTATGTTTGGTACAGTGACGGGGATTGGTTCGAAGAGGACGATATTTCCATTACCGTCTCGGAGGCTCACGGTTATGGCATGCTGATTACGGCCATTATGGCGGGACACGATCCGGAGGCGAAGAAGTATTTTGACGGAATGTACCGCTATTTCCGGGCTCACCCAAGCAGCATTAACAAAGACTTGATGGCCTGGAAGCAGGGAGATGACAAGGCAGCGGGGAAGATTGTCGATATCGAAGGGGCTGATTCAGCCACTGACGGGGACATGGACATTGCTTATTCGCTGCTGCTTGCCCATGAGCAGTGGGGCAGTAAGGGAGAGATCAATTACCTGGAAGAGGCCAAGAAGGTAATTAACGCGATTATGGAAAGTGATGTGAACCATACCGAATGGACACTGAAGCTGGCCGATTGGGTGGACGACAACGATCCGATCTATGGCAATGCCACACGCCCGTCTGACTTCATGCTTCAGCATATGAAGGATTTCCGCATCGTGACAGGGGACGAACGCTGGGATAAGGTCATTGACAAGACCTATAGCGTGATTAACAGTCTCCATAAGGGATACAGTTCTTCAACCGGACTTCTGCCGGATTTTGCTTTCAAAGACACGGTGGACGGCAAATACAAGCCGGTTAGCGAGAAGAAATGGGATACTGAAAGCGGGTTTTTCCTTGAGTCGGAGCATGACGGGGATTACAGCTATAATGCTTCCCGGACTCCTTGGCGTATCGGCACTGATTACTTGATTTCAGGAGACAAACGGGCCAAGGATCAGCTTGGCAAGATGAACAGCTGGATACGCGGGCAGACCAACAATGATCCGGCTAAGATTATGGCGGGGTATAAGCTGAATGGCACCCCAGTCGATGACTCGACTGATCTTACTTTCAGTGCGCCGCTGTTGGTCAGCGCGATGACCGACTCCTCGACCTCGAACCAGGCATGGCTGAATAAGCTGTGGGATTTCAATGCTGCAGCATCGACAGAGGAGAATGTATACTTCGGCAATAACCTTCGTCTGCTGAGCATGATTGTGGCCTCAGGAAACTGGTGGACACCGTCTATCAAGGATACGGAGGCTCCTACCGCTCCTACTTTGGAACGTGCTGAAGCGATTTCCCAGACGGAGATTGAGCTGAAATGGATTCCATCCACCGATAACTTTGGAATCAAGGGATACAAAGTATACCGTAACGACACGGTGATTACCGATACATCAAAGACGAACTTCCGGGATAGCGGCCTCCAGGCAGGAGCAACTTACAAGTATTACGTGATCGCTTATGATGCCGCCGGCAATTCGTCCAGAATCAGCAACGTCAAGATTGTGTACACACCAAGGCATTCAAGCACGGATAGCGGTTCAGGCGGTAACGGCAGCAGCGGAAGTGGAAGCACATCGGGACAGAAGCCGGATACCCCAACGCCATCTGTTCCAGATCCGGTTGTTACACAGCCAACAGAACAGAATCAGAGTAAGTTTAAAGATGTTGGCAGCAGACATGCATGGGCAAGCGAAGCGATCAAGGAGCTGACATCCAAAGGGATTATCCAGGGCACTTCAGCTACCACCTTCGAGCCTGACAGCCGGATTACCCGGGCCGATTTCGTCCTGCTGCTCGTCCGTATGCTGGGCATAAAGGCGCAGGCTGAATCGAACTTTACGGACGTGAGCAAAGGTGCTTATTATTATGAAGCTTTGGGAACAGCCAAGACGCTGGGTATTACTACTGGAACAGGAAATCAGAAGTTCCTTCCGAATGCGCCGATATCCAGGCAGGATATGATGGTTTTGGCAGCCAGAGCATTGAAAATCACGAATGAGTTAAAGGTTTCAGCTGGCGGTGCATCCAACCTGAAGAGCTTTAAGGATGCTCCAAGCGTAGCGGCTTATGCCGTGGATAGTATTGCGGCTCTAGTTAAGGAAGGCCTTGTACAGGGAGACGGCAAGACCCTTCGTCCAGCAGCTCTATCTACGCGGGCTGAAGCAGCAGTAATTGTCTACCGGATTTATAAGCAGATTAATAAATTGGATTAAAATAGCAGCAGGAGGCCGGATTTGTCCGGTCCCCTGCTTTTTTCTTTAAGGAGTTCTGTTTTCTTTATGGAGTGCTTTTTTCAGCGGGAACAGGAAAACCTGCACATACGCAAGGGACAACATCAAGGAATAGCTTGGGCTTATCCCTCATACATAAATAAGGGAGGGATGTTCGTGTGGAACCGCTTGTGTTGCTAGGAGAAATTCTGATGGTGAACCTGGTATTAAGCGGCGATAATGCCGTAGTCATTGCATTGGCGAGCAAGAACCTGCCGCTCCGGCAGAGGAAGCAGGCGGTATGGCTCGGCGCACTGGGAGCCGTTGTGCTGAGGATTATTTTAACATGGGTGGCTGTTGTTCTGCTGCAAATTCCGCTGCTTCAAGCGACTGGGGGTTTGCTGCTGCTGTATATCGCCTTTAAGCTCCTTCTGGAGCAGGAAGATGAATCCAGAGTTGCTGGAGCGTCGACACTGTGGAAGTCTATTCAGACGATTCTAGCCGCTGACTTCATTATGAGTCTGGACAACGTGCTGGCGATCGCGGCGCTTGCGGAAGGCGACCTGGCGATCCTCGTTATTGGTATCGCACTCAGCATCCCGATTGTGGTATGGGGCAGCAACCTTATTGCCGGATGGCTTCACCGCTTTCCGCTGCTGGTATATGCCGGAGCGGGCATTCTGGCCTACACAGCAGGAAAAATGGTGCTTCATGATCCCAAGCTGGGACCAGTGCTCGGATCATTGCTGCCAGCCGTTATGCCTATGCTGCCGATGGCCATGGCCTTATTGGTCATAGGAATCGGATGGCTGAAGAAGCAAAAGCATCAGCGGGCTTGACCCGATGATTACAACGAAGGACCGGTGGACACCGGTCTTTTTTGCTGTGTTCGCAGAAATGTTCCGCATGAAGGGGGAGAGTGGAATTTTTTACAATATTCTATTACACTAAGAGTAGAGACATTGTCGCTTTTTGCTGCGGCTTGTCCTTACTTCGGACTTTTTTGGAAAGGTGTGTGGTGGGATGTCAGAGAACAACAAGCTGGTTACCGGAATTTTCATTCTTGCTGCCGGTATCGTCATTCTTCTGGGGAAATGGGGAGTCTTCAGCTTTCTTGGTTTTACGCTCTGGCCGCTAATCATTCTTGTCCCGGGTATCCTGCTGCACCTGCTGTACTTCGCAAGAAGAGGCTCCGCCGTTCTGCTTGTTCCTGGGGGCATATTGACTGTGTACGGTATTCTGTTCTTCATTCTCAACTTCTCGGGAGGCAATACAGTGGCTTATGTATGGCCTTTGTTTATTCTCGGGATTGCTGTCGGACTGTTTGAATATGATCTGCTGTCATCTCCAAGACCTGCGGGAGTCTTTCTTATTGCGGTTATTCTTACGGCCATTACGGTTGTGATTTATGGAATCACGCTGCTGTCGCTGTCTGTGATTTATCTGCTTGCCCTCGTTCTGATTATCGGCGGAATCTGGCTGATTGCCGGACGTGGAAGAAGCCGCCGGGGCTGGTGACTGAGTGGAAGTTCTTGAATTCTCCGTGATATTGCGTATAATATAAGGGATATGTCAAGCGTCGGCCTTCATAGATCCGGCGCTTATTTTGATGATGATTAACTTTCTCCACAGGAGAAAGAACATTAAATAGAACCAGAAGGGATATGGAGAACAACCATGCAATCTAGAGATCAGATCCGAAATATCGCAATTATTGCCCACGTCGACCACGGCAAAACAACACTAGTCGATAAACTGCTGCAGCAGTCCGGTATATTCCGGGAGCATGAATCTGTGCAGGAGCGCGCTATGGATTCCAACGATATAGAGAGAGAACGCGGAATTACCATTTTGGCGAAAAACACTGCAATTACGTACAAGGACTATCTGATTAACATTGTGGATACTCCGGGTCACGCCGATTTCGGTGGTGAAGTTGAACGTATTATGAAAATGGTTGACGGCGTGCTGTTGGTTGTTGACGCCTATGAAGGCTGCATGCCGCAAACGAAGTTCGTTCTCCGCAAAGCACTCGAGTCCAATCTGACTCCGATTGTAGTAGTGAACAAGATTGACCGTCCTGCCGCACGTCCTGCTGAAGTTATTGATGAAGTACTGGACCTGTTCATTGAGCTTGGAGCCAATGACGATCAGCTTGAATTCCCGGTTGTATATGCTTCCGCTCTGAATGGAACATCCAGCTTGGATCCGGAGAAACAGGATGACAACATGCTGGCCCTGTATGAAACGATTATTGAACACATTCCGTCTCCGACTGAGAACGTGGAGCAGCCGCTTCAGTTCCTCGTTACACTGATGGATTATAACGAGTATCTTGGCCGTATTGCGATCGGCCGTGTAAACCGCGGGATTATCCGTCAAGGCCAGCCTGTAGCAGTCATGACCCGGGATGGCAGCAAGAAGTCCGCGCGGATTGAGAAGCTGTTCGGCTTCCAGGGCCTTCGCCGTGTGGAAATCGAAGAAGCAGGCGCTGGGGATATTGTAGCGATTGCCGGTATTAAGGATATCAATATCGGAGAGACAATTGCCGATCCGAACAATCCGGAAGCTCTGCCGGTTCTCAAGATTGACGAGCCTACCCTTCAAATGACGTTCCTCGTAAACAACAGTCCATTTGCCGGACGTGAAGGGAAATGGGTCACTTCCCGTAAGCTGCGTGAACGCCTGCTCAAAGAGCTGGAGACCGATGTGAGCTTGCGTGTAGATGAAACAGACAGCCCTGATGCATTTATCGTATCCGGACGTGGCGAGCTTCACCTGGGTATTCTGATCGAGAATATGCGCCGTGAAGGTTATGAGCTTCAAGTGTCCAAGCCTGAGGTTATCGTCAGAGAAATTGACGGTGTCAAAATGGAACCGATCGAACGTCTGTTGATTGATGTGCCTGAAGAGAGCATGGGAGCTGTTATGGAGAGCCTGGGTTCACGCAAAGCTGAAATGGTGAACATGATCAATACAGGCAGTGGACAAATTCGCTTGGAATTCCTGATTCCGGCTCGCGGCCTGATTGGTTACCGTACACACTTCTTGACACTGACCCGTGGTTACGGGGTTATGAACCATGCTTTTGACAGCTACGGACCGCTTCATGGCGGACAAGTGGGCGGACGTCATGAAGGTGTACTTGTATCGAGTGAGAATGGGGTCTCCAGTCTTTATGGTATTTTGTCGATCGAGGATCGCGGAATTCTGTTCGTTGAGCCAGGTGCGGAAATTTACGAAGGTATGATTGTTGGTGAACATACCCGTGATAACGACATTGTCGTGAACATCTGTAAAGAAAAAGCGGTTAATAACATTCGTTCCGCTAACAAAGAAGAGACAGTTAAAATGAAGACACCACGCTTGATGTCATTGGAGCAAGCGTTGGAGTACCTAAATGACGATGAATATTGTGAGATCACACCGAAGTCGGTTCGTCTTCGTAAGAAAATTCTGAACAAGAGTGAGCGTGAACGTGCGGAGAAACACCGCAAGAACGCTGAAGCTAACCTGTAATTTCGATACCGGATCAACCACGCGAGGAGGGTTCTCATGCAGGACTGGTTTTCACACCATTGGTACATTTCATATTTGATTATCTTTGTACTTGTGGCCTACGTGTACAATAAAGTGTTCCGTGCGCAGCATAAGCTGCCTCTCTGGAAAGAGGCAATACTCTATGTATTGATGGCGGTCGGCTGTGTCTTGCTGCTGATCTTCCAGATCTTCAGACTACCGATTATCCAGTGCCTGTTTGTAGCTGTGGTCCTGATGCTTATGGTGCGGATCCGGTATCTTGTTGAAGGACGTCAGAAGAAGAAACAAACCCAAGTCCCGCCCGCTGAATAAAGCGGGCAGGCTATAACAGATCAGGAAAAAGGTGTTTTGATTCATGAATCCTAGAACCAGCGGTCTTCCCCCTAGAGAGGGAAGCCAAAGAACGGCTAAAGGCCGCCCGCAAAATAAAAGGAAAAAAAGCAAAGGCCGCAAATGGCTTAGGGTCCTGCTTATCCTTGTCATTGTGGCTGTACTGGCTGTCGGTGCATATCTTGGTAATTTGTATTTGACCTTGAATCGAGTGATCGATGATGCGGGAACCTCCAACACAGTGCCTGCCGAGAAGTCGGCCAAAGTCAAGCCGCTGACTGTGCTTCTCATGGGTACGGATTACCGTCCTGAAACAAAGACTCATCTGACTGACGTCATCATGGTGGTCGCATTCAATCCAGAGACGAAATCAGCCACCATTGTATCGCTGCCAAGGGATACCCGTTTTAAGGCCAAGGGTTATGGAACTGGCAAAATCAATTCGTTCTACCCGAATATTCTGGCGGATACGAAGGACCCGATAAAGGCTGGGGATACGATGAAAAAGCTGATGGGGGACTACTTTGATCTGCCTATCGATTATGTGACCATTCTGAATTTCCAGGGATTCAGGGATGTGGTTGACGCGCTTAACGGTGTGGACGTGAACGTGGATATGAACATGTGTTACCGAGATCGGGCGGATGGTACCGACATTAACCTGAAGAAGGGACCGGCCCACTTGAACGGGAAGGATGCGCTGGACTACGTCCGCTACCGCAAATCCAACTGTAAGCCGAAGACGAAAGGCTCCGATGATTTCGACCGGAACCGCCGCCAGAATGAGGTGCTTCATGCTTTAATCGACCAAGCGAAGTCGATCAATGGAGTCATGGGAGCTGCTGATGTTATTAAGGCGGTAGGCAAGAATATGGAGACAGATTTTGAGTCCCAGCAATTGAAGGATATGATTGCGACGTACTGGAACATTTCCAAGGATAATGTTCATTTCATGCCTGTAACCGGGGAGTGGAAGAGCCCTTATGTCTATATCAACGACGATCAGTTGGAGAAGGCCAAGAAAGCTCTTCAAGATGAAATGGCGGGCAAGGTTACACAGGCAGTTACCAATTGAATGCAAGTTTTGGCGCATGTTATAATATAATAGGATAGACGGGATAACCAAGCTTTAATAAGATATTAAGTTATCCTATGAAGATCGATTCAACTGTACGGGAGGCTGGCCGAATGTCAGAAGCTGTCGCGCAATGGTATGAATCCTTAATTCAATTCTTCTGTTCCCGTGCCGGGGTACTTTTGAATTCGGTCATTTCTATTGTCATTGGTGCAAAGATGAAAGCCCTGATGAAGGTGCAGAAATCTGTGCAGCAGATTTGGTTCGTGAATTTGAATAATGCTGTGCATATGCTTGAAGGACAAGTGTTTGCTGCCGTAAGAAAAGCCCAGTGAGCTTAAGCTCACCGGGCTTTTCTGTTCATTTGGGACAATCTATGGACGCTCTGCCGGGGTATATTCCGTGGTCCCTGTTTGATGTTTCATCTTTGGAGTCTGCCGATGCCGAGGAGTAACGTGGTCTCCTGTAGGTGTATTCTGCTTCCTCGGAGTCACGTTACCCGGCGGAACGGAGCTTGAGTTGCCCTTCGTCCGGAGGTCTCCTTCCGGTGGCTTGGCAGGGGCAACGTCACGGGGCAGCTGAGGAACGATACGGCCGATAATGTCAGACAGCTCATTGCCGAAGCCGGAGAGGGGATGACCCTGCTGGACACTCTTGTTGATGTCTGCGATCCGGTGTGACAAGTCAACATCGGCTGTCACAATGGCATTCGCCCCGTGAGGGTCCTTCCGAAGAGCTTGGGCTACGGAATATTTAATGGTTCCGACCTTGGACCGGTCCAGGTTCCCGTCCACATCGAGGCCCACTACAGCGGTATTTCCAAATAGGACACAGTGGGCGCTTTTCACCCCTGGAACCCGGTTGGCAATGGACTCAAGATGTGCCTGAAGCGGTAATCCGCTTTGAGTTTGGTTAGATTGTATGTTGTTTCTTCCGGTCTGCTCATTGCTAAGTGTACGCGGCTTATTTCCCTTTTGACTCTGAGGAGAGGGTGATGCATTCTTATTAGCTGGTGTTCCGCAGCTTGAAAGCAGTAGTGCCGTTAATAGTAGACACAGCCATGTTCGCATGAATGTTCCTTCCTTTCGGGTAATCTCTGATTGTAGGTTTAGGCTACCCGAGCCGAAAGAAAAATATGTATGTGAATGAACAGGCTGCAAAGACCGCGGTGGAGGGGATAAAGATGAAAAAAATATTTGTCCTGGATACGAATGTATTGCTGCACGACCCCAATGCGATTTTTGCCTTTGAAGAGCATGAAGTGGTTATACCTGCTGTAGTTCTGGAAGAGATTGATTCCAAGAAACGCAACCCGGAAGAGATCGGGAGGAACGCCCGGGTGGTATCCAGATTGCTGGATGGACTAAGGGAGAAAGGGCAGCTTCATAGCGGAGTAACCTTGGATCAAGGTGGAACTTTGAAGGTGGAGCTGAATCACAAGAGCTTTGTTAAAGTACAGGAAATGTTCGGGGAGGTCACGAATGATAACCGCATTCTTGCGGTTGCGCTGAACTATCATCTAGAGGAGCAGCAGTCGTTGAATCCCAGAGCTGTGATCCTGGTTAGCAAGGATGTGCTTGTCCGTATCAAAGCGGATGTGCTTGGGGTTCCTACGCAGGACTATCTAACCGACCGGACTGCAGGTCCTGGTGATCTCTATTCAGGGTATTCACATATTAAGGTTCATCCTTCTATTATCGATAACTTCTACACGTACCGTTCTTTGCAGATTCACACGCTGGGTCTGAATTTCGCCCTATACCCGCATGAGTTCGTCATTTTGAAGGATGAAATGGGAACCGGGAAATCGGCTCTGCTGAAGGTGAACGAGGATGTTACCCAACTGGAGCCGTTGTATATGAGCAATGAGCCGGTCTGGGGCATCAGTGCCAGAAATGCACAGCAGCGCATGGCGCTTGAGCTTCTTCTAAATGATGATATTCCTCTTGTGACGATCACAGGCAAGGCGGGAACAGGTAAGACTCTGCTCACCCTTGCCGCTGGGTTGCTCAAAATCGAGGATGAGCACAAATATAAAAAGCTCTTGATCGCCCGCCCGGTCGTGCCTATGGGCAAGGATATCGGTTATCTGCCAGGCGAGAAGGAAGAGAAGCTGCGGCCTTGGATGCAGCCGATTTATGACAATCTGGAGTATCTGTTCGATACCAAGAAAGCGGGTGATATTGATAAAATTCTGATGGGACTCGGCAGTATTCAGGTGGAGGCGTTAACCTACATCCGTGGCCGGTCGATCCCGGGCCAGTTCATCATTATAGATGAGGCCCAGAACTTAACCCGTCATGAAGTGAAGACGATTGTCTCGAGAGTGGGTGAGGGCAGCAAGATCGTATTGGTAGGTGATCCGGAGCAGATCGACCATCCTTACTTGGATTCGTCAAGCAATGGACTAACCTATCTGGTTGAGCGGTTCCAGAAGGAAGGCATCAGCGGACATATTACCCTTGAGAAAGGGGAACGTTCTAAGCTCGCGCAGGTGGCGGCGGATTTGCTGTAGCGATAAGAAATTCTTGATAACCGTTATGACCAGGATGATCCGGTTCATTGTGTGAATAGGAAGACTGAACAGCACCTTCGCTTAACGAGATGGTGCTGTTTGGGCTTGAATTTTTTGCTAAGGAAGACTGTTTTACATTAATAGGGACAAAGACGCAGGGAATTTGTTACAATACAACTATATAAAATTAACTTTAGAATTTAACCGATCTCAGCTTCGATCCCGAGTGATTCTGAAGAAGCGGAGCGTCCGCCTTGGTCTCCGAAATGTCCCTACTTTGATATCTAGTTCAAGCATTTTGGAGACAACAGGGTTGTAAGAACACTCGGCATCATCGCAGCTCCACAAAAGGGTAACCTTCACAAGTTCATTTTATATAGGAATGCAAACTTAAGGGCACGAGAGGAAGATCAGGTTGTGAAGCTAAGAAACCAATGGGTGCTTTTTGCTGTTCTGCTGCTTGCCTTGATCAGCTTGTCACCGGGTGAGGAGTCTGCACTGACCCAGCAAGAGCGGCAGGGGGGAACTGGCTTTGTGCCTCAGCCTAAGCAGAAGGCGGAGAAGGATACGGGGAGCATCCGGGTTGCGGTCTCGATGGAGCCTGAGGAATTCGACCGGCTGAATAAGTTGAATGAGCAGTTTATGATAAAGCACCAGTTGGAAGTGGAGCTTGTAAATATCGAAGAGAAAGAGGCTTATCAGACTTATAAAACCAGCCTGGAGCTGGGAGAGGCCCCGGATGTCCTGCTGCTGGATAATGCCTGGGTCAGGGAATTTGCCTCCAGAGGATATCTTCTGCCGGTGGAATCTTATTATTCTGGCCAGGCAGGAGTAGATTCGCTGAGTACTTCACTTAATCAGAATACGTGGAACGGGTACCTTTGGGGTGTTCCCAAGGATCACGATCCTTACGTGATCATTTATTCGCCAGGCCGGCTTCAGGAACTGGGATTCAAACAGCTTCCCCAGACTCAGGCTGAGTGGGCCGAGCTTGCAAGCAGGTTCAAGAAGCGTAATCAGACCGCGGATTGGGTAGCGCTGAATATGAGTGATCCCTATGCGGATCTCTCTCTTTTGTGGCGTATGGGTCTGAGTATGAACTCCAAGAAGGATGAGGATTTTCATCTAACACCTGGCATGAAAAGCGCCTTCTCCCATGTGGCCGAGTTCCGAAACCGCTTTTTTCCAGCAGCGGACAACCAGGCGGCCAGAGATCAGATTTGGGACAAAATGGAGCGCGGGGAAATCTTGCTGTATGTAACCCCGGCTTCCACTTTTGATGCGGACGACAATCCTTCGCTCAAGCTTGAGTTCCCCTCGTCAGCTGATGGAGTCCGAATGCTCTGGCTGAAAGGCAGGAGTTATAGCTTGACCGCCCAAAGCCAGCACATTAAGACCGCAGGGGCATGGATTACTGTGATGACCTCCCCGGAGCAGCAAATCTCATCTTATAAAGAAGGAAACAAGCTTCCTGCAATGAAGGAGCTGTATCAGGATACCAGATTAAAGGAGCTGCAGGCATGGCTTAATGCTATTCAGAACCGGGGCAAATCCGGCGCGCTGCCGGTTGATGCGAAGCTTCCTGAACTTTTATCACAGTTCTCGGCTGAGGCTTCGGCTTATTTAAATGGTACGGGAAAGATGGAGTCTTTCATGGCTTCATTTACAAAATTGAACCATGCAGCTCGCCCTTAAAGGGCGAGCTTTAATTTTATAGTCATGACCCCAGGCTTCAGGGAGACTTCGGTTGCCTCAACAAGCGGAATGATCAGCTTCGGATAGAAGCCAAGGTCAAAATCCTCTTCAAGCTCACGGCAGGTTGTATCCGGCAGCACAAGGCCATTGAATACAAGCTTGTCCACATGGAACTGGATAGAATTCTGAGGTTCATTCTCTATGGTATAGTGGCCTTCCACCCGCAGCTGCAGCGAGTCGCGCTTCCCTTCGGCAATAATCTTCCCGTCCTCAAATGAAAAGGCAAACTGATTGAATAGCTCATCTTTGGATCTCAGGAAAGTATTCAAATCTTCCTGCTTAATCGTAATCGTATAGTTGGTCCCCGAGGCAGTGATTTGGTTTCCGTTCTCCTTTAGAAAATCCGGAAGGTCTGTCATAGCAGAGGCTAGAGCTTTGAAATGACGCCTCACTTCATATAAGCCCACGTTGTTCCAATAGGCACTCATTTCGGCAATCAGAGCTTTCAATCTCTCGGCATCCGAACGGCCCTTAAGCGATCCGTCAATGCTGGCCTGAAGCTTCTGGACACGTTCACGCTGGGTTAGAAGATTAGCCTTCAGCTCGGCCAGCTCAGCAAGCGCCTGGTCTTTCTGGGTTCTGGTCTGAGCAAGGCTGCGGTAGGCATTCTGATAGTCGGTTAGAATGTCGTGGTCCCTTTCAAATATCATATCCATATAATCAAGAATAGAAATAAAATGGCTGATGCTTTCCGCGGAGAGCAGGGCTGCGAACAAATCTTCTCTTTCCCCCATATAATAGGCGCGAATACGCTCGTCAGTCTGGGACTGGCTTTCTGTGATCTGAAGCTGTTTGGACTGAAGCTCCTGATCGAGGACTTGCAGATCCAGCTCAGTCTGATGCTGCTGCTCCTCAGTCTTGCTGATTTCCCGGTCAATTTCCACGATCGAAAGACTTTTCTCCAGAATCTTCTGAGTTTCTTCAGACAAAGGCTCGGCAAGGACAGGATAGGAAAGGATGACAGCGGAGAAGAACACAGCCAGGCTGCTGCAGATAATAAAACGGCGTAACAATGGGATCCTCTCCTTAGTATACTGTATCAAGGTCATTTCATTGGTTCAGAATCTATATGTAAAAGCATATAAGATTATATGTCTGAGCACCCTGAAATAGGCTTGGTAGGGCTAAAAAAAGGTGACCCGGCCGCAGCCGAATCACCTTTAGATGATCTTAGAGGCATAGCCGATTTACAGCGGCAAGCCCATTTTAAATACCGTCCAATAGCTGAAGCCGGTAAATGTGACGATCATGTATCCCCAGAACAGCAGGATATACGTTCTTTCCGTAAATTTCAAATATCCGAAAATGACGAAAAAAGCAGTCTGCAAGAAGAATAGCAGGGCCATTTCGATCAAGTTCCCGGCGTAAGCCATAAGCCCGATGGCTAATGTGAAGAAACCAAGCACCCGGAACATGCGTGCCATGATTAATCCCCCTCTCGTATGTATGTAAGCGACCTCATTTTTCTAAATACATTATAACGAAATTGGTGGGGTGTGTAAACGAGAAACCAGAAATAAGAGGATCGTTTTCGGAGCTTAGAGGTATGACGAGCTAGATTTTTGGAAATACATTTTAGTATCAAATAGATTCTATGAACTCTAAGAGAGGCATAGGAATGGATTAAGCAGCTTTTTTACCTTATTCAGGCCGCCGGACTACCGGTTTATGAAGACGGTTATATTAGGATGTCGTTAGGAGGGTTTGTATCGCATGACAGCAGTAAGACAAGACGCATGGAGTGCAGAGGATGACCTAATATTGGCTGAGGTCACACTACGCCATATCCGTGAAGGAAGCACACAGCTGACTGCTTTTGAAGAAGTTGGGGAGAAAATCTCGAGAACACCGGCTGCTTGCGGGTTTAGATGGAACAGCTGCGTCCGCAAGAAATACGAGGCCGCTATTCAGATTGCCAAAGCCCAGCGCCAGAAGAGAAACTATCTTAAGAAACAAGCTCCGCTGGTAGGCTCAGGCACTATGGCATCGCTTGCTTCCGTAGATTTGGAAGAGGGATTGTACAAAAATGAAGGGGTTTCCGAAGAAACGATATCCATTGATGCGGTAATCCGCTTTTTGCGCCAATGGAAAAATACGATTCAGGACAGCGGTCGTCATTTAAGATCCTTAGAAAAGAAAATCAGGGATAAGGAAGAAGAGATTTCTGCATTAAGAGAAGAGAACCGCAGATTATCCATGCAGGTGAATGAGGTCCAAACCGACTACAGAGTTGTAAATGATGATTACAAAGCGCTAATTCAGATTATGGACCGGGCACGCCGGCTTGCCTTCTTGAACGAAGAGGATGAGGAGTCAAAATCCCGGTTTAAGATGGATGCTAACGGAAACCTGGAACGAATTGAATAGGATTTGTACAAAACAAGATTCCCGTCCAGAAGGACGGGGATTTTTTGTGATGCGGTGTAATGTCCTGATTTGGTATAAAGAGTATAGGAGAAAATAAGGGCGAAAGGAGCTTGAGGAGCATGAGAGTTGACATTATAGGAACAGGGGCGTTAGGGATGTTGTTTGGGGCTGCGCTGTGCTCGGCCGGGGTACAGGTTCGCTTCTGGACACGGGGAGAAGGACAGGCAGAGGCTTTGCGCAGAGAGGGTGTGAGACTTCAAACGGCTGAGGGTGCGGAGACCTTGATCCCGCCTGGCCGGTTTCATGTGGGTGTCAGCAGCTCAATGGAATTATATGATCCAGATGAGGGCGGCTGGCCGGATTGGCTGTTTGTCACAACCAAACAGAGGCATATGAATGAGCAGCTCTTCGCACGAATTAAAGCACTGAAAGGGCCAAAGACGGGCATTATTTGTTTCCAAAATGGAGTCGGGCACGTACAGCAGCTAAGTGAGGCGCTTGGGGGAGAGCAGGTACTGGCTGCCTTGACGACGGAAGGGGCATGCCGAACCGGTTATGGCACCGTCGTCCGTGCGGGGAAAGGGCAGACACGGATCGGGCTTCCTGGTGGACAACCTATGTCAGATTGCCTGCGGGAATCGGCTGAAATTTTGGTTGGAAGGCTGACCGCGGCAGGAATTCCTGCGGTATTGTCGAATGACATCGATAAGGAAATTTTTCGCAAGCTGCTGATTAATGCTGCTATTAATCCGCTTACCGCAATTTGGAGAGTTCCTAATGGGGAGCTTCTCGCTACGGAGATGAGGAGAGGCCTCCTTCTGAGCCTGGTTCGTGAGACCTTGAGAATATATGACGAATATGGGATTCAATATGATCCAGACATGGAGGAGCAGGTGCTGGGGGTGTGCAGGTCCACATCAAGCAATACGTCTTCCATGCTTAAGGACGTTCTGTCCGGGGAGATTACGGAGATTGATCAGATCAACGGCTATCTGGTGAAGCTGGCACAAGCGAGGGGAATACAGGCTCCAACGCTTGAGCTTGTCTGGCGGTTGGTCTCGGCAATGTAATTGTAATTGTAATTGACAGCTGCGCCGGACCTTCCTCCATAAAGCCTGGCTAAATTATCCGGGAGGTGTAAAGCATGAACATTCTGCTTGCTCCGTTTATATTTTTTAGTGTGATGCCGGTGATTCCATTTCTGCTGGTATTCTTTATTCACTATTTAAGCAGTGGTAAGAGAAACAAGAAGAAGTCCCTGCTTCTTGCGGTGGATGTGACCACCGTGTTTTTGATTTTCTCCGTATCCGCGTTGTTTAACCAGATATTTGCCTCCGGATTCGGCTTTTACCTGATCGTTCTTGTTCTGCTCATTGTCGGTGGACTTATTGGAGGGGCCCAGAACCGGATGAAGGGTCAGGTGGATATGAGAAGGCTGCTGAGGGCGGTCTGGCGGTTGGCTTTTCTTGGTACAGGCTTGAGTTATGTTGTTTTTATGATTGTTGGTTTTTTTCCATACATATTAGGTGTGTAAGTAAGACATAATCTATATAGGTGTAAATGCAAAACTGGAAGTAAAGTCCATTTTTTACAATTCAAAAATGAATAAAATTACCTAAATTAAAGCATATCCAAATCGATATGCTTTTTTTGTTTTCTTTAAACCCCAATTCTCAAGAAGCAATTACCAATATGATTTTTTGACCTGTGGTTGTATAATCGAGAACACAACACCAACGAAGTAAGGGAGACAGCTAGATGAACAGAAAGAGACTGCTTATTGTTGTAACACTTATACTTGCTTTCAGTACCGTGCTGGCAGCCTGTGGGAATGGTAATTCTGGAAACTCATCCCAAGGTAATGCTGGTAGTCAAAATACCACGCTTGCCGCAGATCAAACTTTCCATATCAACCTGGCTTCGGAACCGCCTACATTGGATCCGGCCCAGTCCCAGGATAATGTATCCAGTGCTGTGCTCAGAACTCTGTTTGAGGGCTTGACCCGAAAGGATAAGGACGGAAACGTTGTTCCAGGCGTTGCAGAGAAGTGGGAGCAGAATGGGAAGGAATATACATTCCACATTCGTAGCGATGCGAAATGGAGCAATGGTGATCCGGTAACCGCCAAGGATTTTGAATTCGCATGGAAACGGGTGCTCGACCCTGCGACAGTGCCAGCTCCTCCTTATGCATACCAGCTATACTATATCAAGAATGCTCAGGCTTACAATGAGAAGAAGATTACGGATGCGAACCAAGTTGGTGTAAAAGCGATTGATGATAAAACACTGAAGGTTACTTTGGAGAATGAAACCCCGTATTTCCTGGGTTTAACCTCTTTCACAACGTATTATCCTGTTCATCAGTCTGTTAAGAACAACCCGAAATGGGCAACTGACCCTAGTACTTTAGTTTCTAACGGACCGTTTAAATTAACAAACTGGACTACAGGACAGTCCTTGGAAGTAGATAAGAGTGACAAGTACTGGGATGCCAAGGATATTACTCTGAATAAAATCACCGCTTCTATCGTTGACCAAGCGGCAACGGAAGTAAGCAGCTATAAGAGCGGACAGCTTGATCTTGCGGGACAACCTATCGGTGAGATTCCTACAGATCAAATTGCTTCCTTGAAATCCGAGACGCCTAATGAACTGACGATCAAGGGAATTGCATCAACGTACTATTATCTGTTCAATACAACTGCCAAGCCTTTTGATAATGTGAAAATCCGCCAGGCCTTCACTAAAGCCATCAACCGTAAGGCGTTGATTGAGAATGTGACGCTAGCCAATCAAATTCCAGCATTTGGACTGGTGCCACCAGGAATCAAAGGCGTGGATAAAGAATATCGCGCTGAGAATCCGGATTCCGTACTTGGCAATGAAGATGTTAATCAAGCCAAGACCCTGCTTGCGGAAGGTCTGAAGGAATCTGGACTTACGAAGCTGCCTAAAATCACATTGATTTACAACACAAATGACAATCACAAGAAGCTGGCCTTGGCCATTGCTGACATGTGGAAACAGAATCTTGGCGCAGAAGTTACGATTCAGAATCAAGAGTGGGGCGTCTTCCTGCAGAACCGTAGAAACTTGAACTATCAAGTGGCACGTGCCGGATTCGGTGCTGACTACGATGATCCGATGACCTTTATTGACCTGTTTACATCAACTAGCGGCAATAACGATACCGGCTTCAAGAATGCGGAGTATGACAAACTTGTCAAAGAAGCTTACGCAAACAGCGACAACAAAGCGCGTAATGAAGCGATGAAGAAAGCGGAGAACATCCTTATCAAGGACAATCAGGTTATTCTTCCGATTTACTACTATACCAATATTCAGTTGGTAAAACCTTACGTGAAGGATGTTATTGTAGACTACGCCGGTCAGCTCGACATCACTCGTGTTAAGCTGATGGAACATTAATTGTAATCCTGTCATAACTAAATGATGGCTTCGGGGTGTATATGGAGGAACTGATCCTCTATATATATCCCGATTTTTTGTGTCAAGGAGTCTTTTCCATATCTTGTTTCAGTTGGAGAACTTTTTTAGAACTATACAAGGAAGATTGGGGTGAACAGCTGTTATGGCCCGGTATATTGCCAGTAAGTTTCTATATATGTTGGTATCTCTGCTTATTCTAATTACAGCCACCTTCTTCTTAATGAAGGCTATCCCGGGAAATCCGTTTATGTCTGAGAAGCAGGTGCCTCCTCAAATCCGGGAACGTCTAATGGAGCAGTATGGCCTCAACAAGCCGCTTATCGTTCAGTACGGACAGTATCTGAAGAATATCGCCCAAGGCGACTTTGGGATTTCCATGAAAATGCAGAACAAAGAAGTGACCGGTCTGATTACGGATACCTTCGGTGCTTCCCTGAAGCTCGGTCTCGTAGCGATTGTAGTCTCTGTAATCGTGGGCGTCCTTCTGGGACTTCTTGCAGCTCTCTATCACCGCAAGCTGATTGATAATGTGGCGATGGTACTGGCCGTACTTGGAATCGCGGTGCCAAGTTTTGTAGTTGCTTCCATGCTTCAGTTCGTGTTTGCGCAGAAGGCAGGAATCTTCAATGTCATGGGCTTCAATGGACCACTCGACTATGTTCTGCCAGTTGCGGCGCTTGCCGCGCAGCCGATTGCATTCATTGCCCGTCTGACCCGCTCCAGCATGCTGGAAGTGCTGCATGCCGACTACATTAAGACGGCCAGAGCCAAAGGGCTGAACTGGGCAGCCATTCTGTTCAGGCATGTTGTCCGCAACGGGATTCTGCCGGTTATCACCTATTTGGGACCGATGACGGCGAACATCATCACCGGCTCGGTTGTTATTGAGCAGATCTTCGGAATCGGCGGCCTTGGGAAAGTGTTTGTATCCAGTATCAGCAACCGTGATTACACACTGATTATGGGTGTGACCATATTCTATGGCGTGATTCTGATGCTTGCCCGTTTCTTAACGGATATCGCCTATGTATTCGTAGATCCTCGTATTAAATTGTCGAACAGAAAGGAGGGCTAACCGTTGGAAATGAAGAATGAGCTAATTCCGCAAGCCTCCGCCGCAAATTTGACAGCTGAGGATTTCCAGAAGATGGGGGAAGATGAGAAGCAGTCAGAAGTGATTCAGCGCGAGAGTCTCTCCGCTTGGCGGGATTCATGGGAGCGCCTGCGTTCCAACAAGCTGGCGATGACCGGGCTGATTGTAATGGCACTCGTTGTTCTTATGGCTATCGTTGGCCCGATGATCTCCAAGTTTGATTACCAGACGAACGATCTCATGAATACGAACAAACCGCCATCCTCACTTCACTGGTTCGGTACAGACGATCTGGGAAGGGACATGTTCGTGCGGACTTGGATGGGAGCCCGAATTTCCCTGATTGTTGGACTGGCCGCCGCATTGATTGATCTTATGATCGGGGTAATCTACGGAGGCATTATGGGTTACTTCGGCGGACGTGTAGATGAGGTTATGAACAAATTCGCAGAAATTTTATATGCGATTCCTTATCTGCTCGTCACCATCCTGCTGTTGGTTGTTTTTGAACCGTCCCTTGGCACCATTATTCTGGCCCTGACGATAACCGGTTGGATCAACATGTCGTGGATCGTTCGCGGGGAGATTATGCAGCTCAAGAGCAGAGAATATGTGCTGGCTTCCCGATCCATGGGGGCAGGTTCAGGAAGATTGCTGTTCCGTCATCTGCTCCCGAATGCTATGGGTCCGATTATTGTAACCCTGACCCTGTCGGTACCGAATGCCATCTTCTCCGAAGCATTTCTAAGCTACTTGGGGCTTGGTGTGCAGGAGCCTGTTGCTTCCCTGGGATCTATGATCAGCGCTTCCTTGTCAGGCTGGATGCTGTACCCTTGGCGCATGGTGTTTCCTGCTCTCTTAATCAGCTTGACGATGCTTGCATTTAATATATTTGGAGACGGTCTGCGCGATGCGCTTGACCCTAAATTGAAGAAGTAGGAGGTGACCTTAGGAATGGAACCGATCTTAGAAGTTAAAGATCTTCATGTGTCTTTCTCTGTCCGCGGTGGAGAGGTGAAAGCGGTAAGAGGAGTGAATTTCGCGGTAGGCAAGGGGGAGACGGTTGCCATAGTAGGTGAATCCGGGAGTGGTAAGAGTGTAACCGCTCAGACGATTATGCGCCTGATTCCTTCACCGCCCTCGAAGATTAAGTCAGGTCAGGTTATATTTAACGGCCAGGATCTGCTGGCCAAGACGAATAAACAAATGGAAGCAATCCGTGGCAAGGATATCGGAATGATTTTTCAGGACCCTATGACCTCGCTCAATCCTACAATTAAAGTAGGCAAGCAAATTACTGAAGGATTGATCAAGCACCAGAACCTTGCACAGGCCGAGGCGAAGCAAAGAGGAATAGAAATGCTCAAATTGGTTGGCATTAAGAATGCGGAAGCCCGCTTTAACCAATATCCCCATGAATTCTCCGGAGGCATGCGTCAACGGGTGATGATCGCGATTGCGTTGGCCTGCCGGCCAGCGCTCCTGATCGCGGATGAACCAACGACCGCGCTGGACGTTACTATACAAGCTCAAATTGTTGGTGTGATGAAGGACATGCAGAAGCGTTTTGGCACCTCGATTATCATGATTACGCATGATCTCGGTGTGGTGGCCGGCATGGCTGACCGGGTCATCGTTATGTACGCGGGGGAAGTAGTGGAGACCGGAACAAGTATGGAGATCTTCAAAAATCCCCAGCACCCGTATACCCGGGGCTTGCTCCGCTCCCTGCCCAGAATTGATCAGCGCAAGGATGAACCGCTTATTCCGATTGTTGGAACACCTCCCGATCTGATCAAACCGCCTGTGGGCTGCCCGTTTGCAGCCCGCTGCGAGCATGCGATGAAGGTGTGTCAGAATATCGACCCGGCTCCAACACATGAGAGTGACACCCATATGTCCCGCTGCTGGCTGCACCATCCTATGGCGCAGGAGGTGAAATCATCATGAGTCAACCTTTAATTGAAGTCCAAGGGCTTAAGAAGTATTTCAACCTGGGTAAAGGCAATGTGCTGAAGGCTGTTAATGATATCAGCTTCTCTATTCAAGAAGGCGAGACACTGGGGGTTGTAGGGGAGTCTGGCTGCGGTAAATCCACAGCAGGCCGTACGATCCTCAGGCTGTATGAGCCTACGGCGGGAAGCGTAAAATTTAATGGAACAGATATTTACAAGCTGTCTCCCGGTAAAATGAAAGCGATGCGCCGCGACATGCAGATGATCTTCCAGGACCCTTATGCCTCCCTTAATCCGAGATTCACGGTTACGGATATCATCGGCGAGGCCCTGGATATCCATAACCTGGCCGGAAGCCGTAAGGAGCGTAAGAAACGGGTTGAGGAGCTGCTTGATATGGTGGGTCTTAATCCTGACCATGCCACACGGTACCCTCACGAATTCTCCGGGGGTCAACGCCAGCGGATCGGGATTGCACGGGCGCTTGCGGTGAACCCGAAATTTATTATCTGTGATGAACCTATTTCGGCCTTGGATGTGTCCATTCAGGCCCAGGTAGTTAACCTGCTCCAGGATCTGCAGAGGAAGCTTGGTCTTACCTATCTGTTCATTGCCCATGATCTATCCATGGTCAAACACATCAGTAACCGGGTGGCGGTCATGTACCTGGGCAGAGTGGTCGAGCTTGCGGAGAGCGAGGAGCTCTACGCGAATCCTCTGCATCCGTACACGAAGACGCTGCTCTCGGCGATCCCGGTACCCGATCCGGAGATTGAAGCGAACAAGCAGCGGATTCTGCTGGAGGATCATGGTTCAGGGCCGATACACTCGGCCAAGGAAGGGTCTGCTGCCGGAGACATCTTTAATCTGGAAAATTCCCGTCTTGTTGAAGTGAATCCAGGCCACTGGGTCGCTATGCCTTCATAATAAAAAAACCGCCACACCATCATTCCACCCAAGGTTATAGAGTGGTATGATTAGTGTCGGCGGTTTTTCCGTTTTCTTTTGACGGAGATCATCAAAGTTGAGTACAATCAAGTAGGGCTGGAATGGGCTACAGACAGGAGGATTATATCCCATGAATGTGATATCTGAACCGCTGCCATCGCAGCAGCCGCTGGCTGAAGCGCTGGTAACGGACTATGCTGCCGTTCGGCAGTTATATACAAATGATGCAAGACAGGATGCAAGTTGGACAGAGCGGGCGGCATGGCTTGACCGTTCAGGGGAGACCCGGGTGGATCGCAAGGCAGTTGTGGAGGTCCTGCGGGAATTTAACCGCCGGCATAATCCTTCTCCCGAAGTGGCTGCTGCGCTGGATTTGCTGGAGCGGCCGGAAACTTTGGTTATCACGGGAGGCCAGCAGGCCGGGTTGTTCACTGGGCCGGTGCTTGTAATATATAAGGCGATCACCATTATACAAGCAGCGGAACAGGCTGCGAAGCGGCTTGACCGGCCAGTTGTGCCTATCTTCTGGATTGCGGGCGAGGATCATGACTGGGAAGAGGCGAATCATGCTTATGTGCTGACCGGGGAGCTTGAGGTGAACCGAATTCGCATTACCAAAGGAGACGAGAAGCGGACTCAGGTAGGCCAGACAAAGGTGAATCCGGGTACCTGGAACGAAGCAATCCGGGAGTTGGCGGAGCTGCTGCCGGACAGCGAGCATAAAGCGGATCTCTTGGAAGAGGTAAGAGGGGTAGCCTCGCGTTCAGCCACGCTGTCTGAATTTTTTGCGAAGCTGCTGGGATTGTGGTTCGGCAGGTACGGACTGATCCTGTTGGACTCCTCGGACCCCGGACTCAGGAAAGCCGAGCAGGCTGTGTTTGAACGGCTCATTATAAATAACGATGAGCTCGGGCAGGCTTATCAGGAGGCGGCGGAGCTGTCCGGGAAACTGGGCTTTGCTGCACAGGCGGAGGTTGCCGAGGATGGCGCGAACCTGTTTTACATACATGAAGAGGAGCGGCTTCTGTTGTTCAAGAGGGAGGGGAGGTACGAGGACCGCAAAGGCCTCGTTTCTTTCTCCAGAACCGATCTGCTGGAGCAGCTGCGGCTTTATCCCGAACGCTTCAGCAACAATGTGCTGACCCGTCCTTTGATGCAGGACTCTCTTTTTCCGGTGCTCGGTACGGTGCTGGGTGCCGGGGAGATCGCTTACTGGGCGCTTACCGGGGCAGCCTTTAAGGTGTTGGGACTGCAGATGCCGCTGCTTCTGCCAAGGATGTCCTTTACGGTGACGGATGGTACGGTTCAGAAGTACATGGACAAATACGGATTGACCTTTACCGACGTAAAGGACCGTTTAGCTGAGAAGCGGGAAGCTTGGCTGGCCGCTCAGATCAAGATTGATGTGGACACCCGCTTTGATGAGGTCAAGAAGTCTTTTGAGGCTCTATATGAGCCCTTTATTGAGGAGCTTGGCGCCATTCAGCGCGGACTTGTGCGGTTAGGTGCAGCTAACCAGGATAAGATTGCGGAGCAGATCGAGTTCCTCCGCCGGCGGACCAAGCTTGCAGTAGAGGAAGCTAACGATGCGGCATTGAGGCAGTGGGATTGTATCGGACAGACCCTGTTCCCTCTGGGAAAGCTGCAAGAGCGTGTGTTTAATGTATACTACTATTTAAATAAATACGGTAAAGATTGGATTCATGAGCTCATACAGGTTCCGTATGAGATTTCAGGCGGGCATCGCTTAATTCAGCTGTAACCAACTCAATAGACGTGGAGGTAACCCATAGTGACGACTAAAGCCATTCAGAACAGCATCATCACCGATCTCTCCCTGGCTCCGGAGGGCCATCTGAAAATTGATTGGGTGGAAGCCCACATGCCGGTACTAAACCGTGTACGTAAGCAATTTGAAGAGGAGCAGCCATTTAAGGGGCTTAAAGTTTCGATCTGTCTTCATCTTGAAGCGAAAACGGCTTATCTGGCGAAGGTGGTTCAAGCCGGGGGTGCCGAAGTAACGATTACCGGAAGCAACCCGCTGTCCACCCAAGATGACGTGTGTGCAGCACTAGTCGAAGACGGAATCACGGTGTTCGCCAAGTATAATCCGGACCCGGCCGAGTTCAAACAGCTGATTATCAAAGCGCTTGAGACCAAGCCGGATCTTATTATTGATGACGGCAGTGATTTTGCGTCGGTGCTTCACTCTGAGCGCCCGGACCTGCTTGAGACGATTCGCGGGGGTGCGGAAGAGACAACAACCGGCATTATCCGCCTGAAGGCGCTTGAGAAAGAGGGGACGCTTAAGTTCCCGATGGTTGCGGTGAATGATGCTTACTGCAAATACCTGTTCGATAACCGGTATGGAACCGGGCAATCGGCATGGGACGGCTTGATTCGCACCACGAACCTTGTGGTAGCCGGTAAAACCGTAGTCGTTGTCGGATACGGCTGGTGTGGCAAGGGTGTAGCTATGCGGGCCAAGGGGCTTGGCGCGAAGGTTGTGGTTACGGAAGTGGACGCGATCCGTGCGGTTGAAGCCCATATGGATGGATTTGAGGTTCTGCCGATGCTGGAAGCAGCCAAGGTAGGCGATTTCTTCATTACCGTAACCGGCAATCATTCTGTAATCCGCGGCGAGCATTATGACGTGATCAAGGACGGGGCGATTCTGTCTAATGCGGGCCATTTCGATGTGGAAGTGAACAAGCCGGAGCTTGCCGAGAGAGCGGTATCGGTGCGCACGGTCCGTAAGAATATTGAAGAATATAAGCTTAAGGACGGACGCAAAGTCTATTTGATTGCCGAAGGCAGACTGGTAAATCTAGGGGCTGCGGACGGCCATCCAGCCGAAATTATGGATACAACCTTTGCCCTGCAGGCACTATCTCTGAAATATGTTAATGATCATTACAAGGAGATGGGCAGCTCAGTAATTAATGTTCCGTACGAGATTGATGAACAAGTGGCCAGATATAAGCTGGAAAGCCTCGGGATCACGATTGACACGCTCAGCGAGGAGCAGAAGGCGTACCTGGATAGCTGGAAATAAACGTAGATGAATATTTGAAAAATGGGTTTGAGATGCCGCCGAGGCGTGGGCCCATTTACAAAAGTGGATATGAACTCCCTTCCTGTTGAATGCAGGAAGGGAGTTCATTCATTTTCAAGGTCTTTGTGCCGCAATTTACCATTATTTTTTTGCATCAGCTCAGAAGGAGTTTACAAGCAAGTAGAGAATAAGTATTATTTATAAGTGGTGGAAAGTGGTGCAAAGTGGGGGAAAGAGGTAAGGAGTGAGCGGAACCAATGTTTATGGGGGAATATCAACATAGCATTGATGATAAGGGCCGAATTATCATTCCGGCCAAATTTCGTGAACTTCTTGGCACTTCTTTCGTGGTTACCCGCGGACTGGACCAGTGTTTATTCGTGTACCCCCAGGAAGAATGGGGGATCATGGAACAGAAGCTTAAAGCACTGCCGCTCATGAAATCTGATGCCCGCGCCTTCACCCGGTTCTTTTTCTCAGGGGCTACTGAATGTGAATGGGATAAGCAGGGAAGGGTAAATTTACCGGCTACCCTAAGACAGTATGCGAAGCTGGAGAAGGATTGCGTTGTAATTGGTGTATCTAACCGGGTAGAAATTTGGAGCCGCGATACGTGGGAAATGTACTGTCAGCAATCGGAGGACACATTCAACGAAATCGCGGAGAAGTTGGTTGACTTTAATTTCGAACTATAGAGAGAACAAGGAAACAAATGTGGACGGAAACCATCCATATGAAGAGCTGAATCTGTGTATATTTAAAGTTTGGGGGGCTGCAGCTTGTTTCATCACATCACGGTACTCAAGGAAGAGGCGACAGAAGGGCTGCGCATCAAGCCGGACGGCATTTATGTGGACTGCACCTTAGGTGGCGGAGGCCATAGCTCGGTGATCCTGTCCCAGCTCGGCTCAGGTGGCCGGCTGATCGCTTTTGATCAGGACGATTGGGCTCACGAGAATGCCAAAGACAGATTGGCGGCGTATGGAGACAGATTAACCTTGGTGAAGAGCAACTTTCGCCATTTGGAAGACAAGCTCAGAGAGATTGACGGAGTACCGCAAGTAGACGGAATACCTCAAGTTGATGGTATCCTCTATGACCTTGGGGTATCTTCGCCGCAATTTGACGAGGGGGAACGCGGATTTAGCTATAATGCGGACGCACCACTCGATATGCGGATGGACCGCTCGTCCGATTTGACGGCTAGGGAAATCGTGAATGAGTGGCCGGAGAAGGAAATTGCCCGTGTGCTGTTTCAATACGGGGAAGAGAAGTTCTCCAGACGTATCGCAAAGGTGATTGTCGATACCCGGCAGACGACCCCTGTGGAGACTACAGGCCAGCTTGTGGAGCTGATCAAGCAGGGGATACCGGCCGCAGCCCGCAGAACGGGTGGGCATCCGGCGAAGCGAAGCTTTCAGGCGCTGCGGATTGCAGTGAATGATGAGCTTGGCGTATTCGAGGACAGTCTGCACCAGGCCGTACGCTGTGCGGCACCAGGTGGACGAATCTCCGTAATTACGTTTCACTCGCTGGAAGACCGGATTTGCAAGCAGATTTTTGCCCAGTATGTAGAGAAATGCACTTGTCCACCGGACTTTCCAATGTGTGTATGCGGCGGAAAGGGTACGCTCAAATTGGTTAACCGGAAACCGCTGGTTCCTACCGAAGAGGAATTGGCTCAGAATCCCCGGGCACGCTCAGCCAAACTGCGTGTGGCGGAGAAATTGCAATCATTAGCGGAGGAAATCTGATATGGCATATACACGGGGGAACCTGGCAGTTAAAGAGAAGACGTCCGCACGTGGACAGGCTTTACCGAAATACAAAGAGACCACCAAGGTTGTAACGAGACGTGCGCCGCTGCCGGTAGCGGAGAAGCTCTTGTATTTACTTACAGTTGTCTTCTGTGTGGCGGTGGCCAGTGTGCTGGTTTGGCAGAATGCTCATGTGTATGATTTGAAATATAAGATTCACAGGGCGGACAACGACGTAAAGAATTTGAACAAGCAAATGTCAGTGTTGGAAGTGAAGAAGCAGCAGCTGGAGGAAGAGATTCCTAAAGCGGCCAAGGCTTTGGGAGCATCAGAATTGAAAGATGAGGCTGCCAATTCGAAACCATAGAGAAACTTAAGCCTGATGTGGATGCTCCGTAACTTGGAACTAAACAATTTTTTGAAATAAAGAGGGCTTATAGATGAACAAGAGAATAAAACTTCGGACTTTACTTATAGGGGGACTTGTTACCCTCTTTTTTATTGTAATTATAGGCAAAGTGTTCTGGCTGCAAATCGTGGAGGGTTCCTTCTGGGAGAATTATGCCCAAAGCAATTATTGGTCCCGTGAACAGACGATTCAAGCGGTCCGCGGTGAAATCACCGACCGTAAGGGCGATAAGCTTGCCACCAATGCTCCCGCATATACGGTGGCGGTAAACCCTAAAGTTATTTTGAAATACAATCTTGAGGATGAAGTGGCTGAAGGGCTTCATTCTCTCTTGAACAAGCCGGTAAGTGAAATTAAGGACTTGATCAACTCCAAGGATGAAAAAGGTCAATACTTTGATCAGCGGGAAGTGCGAAACGAGGGTTGGATGATCAGCCAGGATCTAAGAGATAAGGTGAAGGCCTTATCAGACAAGATCATAAGTGAGCACAAGCCAAAGATCAGAGAATCGGGCATCACCTTGATGGAGGAGCAGAAGAGATATTATCCCCGCAAGACTCTCGCTGCGCAGGTTCTAGGTTATATGGATCGGCAGGGAAATGCGGTCATCGGGCTGGAGAAGAAGTATGACGATCTGCTGAAGGGCACGAACGGATACATCAAATATGAAAGTGACCGCAAGGGAGTCAAGCTGTCCAAAGATGATGAAGTTTACAAGGCTCCCAAGAATGGAAGTAATATCAAGCTGACGATTGACGATACAATACAGTATTATATCGAAGATGCGATGAAAGAGGCGTATGATCGCCTTAAACCTAAAAGTATGACGATCATTGCTGCCGATCCGAACACAATGGATATTCTGGGTATGGCGAATATGCCTACATTTGACCCGAATGAGTACTGGAAGCCGGAATATCAGAATGGCTTTAGAAATCTTGCCCTTGAGGCAACCTATGAGCCAGGATCAACCTTTAAGATCGTGACTCTGGCGGGTGCGGTCCAGGAAGGTTTATTTAATCCGAATGATCATTATATGTCGGGACATATCAAGATTCCCGGGTATAAGACTCCCTTATATGACGTGAAGCGGGATGGCTGGGGGTCGATCAGTTATCTGGACGGGGTTAAGCACTCCAGTAACGTGGCCTTTGTCAAGCTGGGTTATGAGAAGTTGGGCAAGGACAAGCTGCTGAATTATATTCGGAACTTTGGGTTTGGTACCAAAACAGGGATTGAGCTTCCAAAGGAGTTGAAGGGTAGGGTTAATCCGCAGCGTGATATTGAGATTGCTACCACCACTTATGGTCACGGGATTACGGTAACCCCAATCCAGCAGGTTGCGGCTGTAGCTGCAGTCGCCAATGGCGGTAAGCTGCTTAAACCGCATATCATCAAGGAGATCACAGATCCCGCAACAGGCAAGCCGGCCATTGATCCGGAAACGGGTAAACCAATGGCATTTGGGCCGGAATTAGTCCGACAGGTGATTTCTCCGGATAAGGCCAAAGAAGTTGGCAGTTATCTTGAACAGGTGGTCTCGGACCAGAAGATCGGTACCGGCCGTCACGCCTATATTCCAGGTTACCGGATTGCAGGTAAGACAGGTACAGCGGTAAAGCCAAAGACTAACGGCGAGGCTGGATATGATTATACGAAGCAGGTCGTATCCTTCATCGGTTATGCTCCGGTTAATGATCCTAAGATCCTTGTTCTGGTTGTCATTGACGAGCCGCAGGATTCGGACCTTGGTGGCGGTACAGCCGCAGCGCCGGTGTTTAAGAAAATCGTGGGTGAAGCGTTGGAATACATGGGTATTCCCAAATCTAATGTGGCGTCAGCCGACCAGAACGACACAGCGGTAGCCGCTCCTGATCTTAAAGAAATGTCGCTCAAGAATGCCAAAAGTACCTTAACGAAGAAGGGAATACCTTTTGAGACTTTGGGTAAGGGCAGCAAAGTGATCAGCCAATATCCAAAAGCAGGAACGATGCTCTCTTCTGCCCAGCGGGTATTCCTGCTTACTGAAGACAGCAAGACGATGGATATTCCTGATCTTACAGGGGTGTCGCTTCGGGATGCAATGGAAATTCTGACGATTATGCAGGTGAGCGTCTCAGCTCAGGGTGAGGGTTATGTGGTGAGCCAGAAAGTCACCAAGTCCGGAGGAAAGAGAAGTGTGGCCCTGACCCTGCAGCCTCCGGGTGCCGGATCTTCGGACAAGGGCAAGACCCAGCAAGGGGACTCCAAGAGTAAGGGGCAGGATAAAGATCAAAAGGATTCCGGATAGCTTGTTCTAACCCCTGTTTGTCCTGAATATTCATGATATCAAAGCCATCATGGACAAGGATGAACAGGAGGTCGGCCCATGAAGATTTCCAGAATGATGATAAGACGCAGGCTGTTCTGGCTGCTCTTGATACTTTGTATGCTTTTTGCAGCATTGGTTATCCGGCTTGCTTACGTGCAGCTCAGCAGGGGGAGTGAACTGTCGGAGCAGGCCGAGGACTTATGGCGCAGAAATATTCCCTTCTCCGCCAAACGCGGGGAGATTCTGGACCGCAACGGGGTTTCGCTGGCTTATAACATTACAACACCGACGGTTATGGCAATTCCGGCACAGATCAAATCTCCCGAGACCACGGCTCATAAGCTGGCACCCCTTCTTGGAATGAATGAGGAAGCTGTACTGAAGGCAATTAAGACCAGACAGTTGATTGTAAAATTACGACCCGGCGGGCGCAAAATTACGATGGAGAAGGCTCAGAAAATTCGTGATTTGGGTCTGCCGGGTATTGTCATTGCCGAGGACAACAAAAGGTATTATCCTTATGAAGGGCTCGGTGCGCATATTCTTGGCTTCACAGGCATCGACAACCAAGGCTTGACCGGTGTGGAGAAGAAATATGATGAGAAGCTGAATGGCATGAACGGCAGCATTTCATTCCTGTCCGATGCCGGAGGCCGGATTATGCCGGGCTCATCGGAGAAATATGTGGAGCCGAGAGACGGCCTCAATCTGCAGCTGACGATCGATAAGAATGTTCAGAGCATTATGGAACGTGAACTGGATCAGGCCATGACCAAGTTCCAGGCGAATGGGGCCTGGTCGATTGCGATGAATCCCAAGAACGGTGAGATTCTGGCTATGGCCAGCCGGCCCGGGTATAAACCTGGAGAGTATCAGGAATATCCCTCTTCGGTGTATAACCGGAATTTGCCGATTTGGATGACCTACGAGCCGGGTTCGACCTTCAAGATCATTACGCTTGCAGCCGCCCTGGAGGAGAAGAAGGTGGATCTTGTAAATGAACACTTCTTTGATTCGGGTTATGTGAAGGTCGGGGGTGCCCGTCTCCGCTGCTGGAAGAAGGGCGGACACGGCAGTCAGACGTTCCTGCAAGTCGTTCAGAATTCGTGCAACCCGGGCTTTGTCGCCTTGGGGCAGCGGCTGGGCAAAGAGTCGTTGTTCAGTTACATAAGGAACTTTGGATTCGGAAGCAAGACAGGGATCGACTTGGGCGGGGAAGAGAACGGAATCCTGTTCAAGCTTCCCCAGGTTGGCCCTGTTGAGCTAGCTACGACTGCATTTGGCCAAGGGGTATCGGTGACCCCGATCCAGCAGGTTGCGGCCGTATCAGCTGCCATCAACGGCGGGAAGCTGTTTAAGCCCCATGTGGCTAAGGCCTGGGTGAACCCGGAGAACGGCCAGGTTGTAGAGCAGGTGCAGCCTGAATTCGTAAGGCAGGTTGTGTCCGAAGCAACCTCCAAGCAGGTGCGCAGCGCTCTGGAGAGTGTGGTTGCGCTTGGCACTGGACGCCCGGCCTTCATCGATGGCTACCGGGTCGGCGGCAAGACAGGGACCGCACAGAAGGTAATTAACGGCCGCTACTCGGCGAGTGAGCACATTGTTTCGTTCATCGGATTTGCCCCCGCCGATGATCCCCAGATCGTGGTCTATACGGCGGTGGATAATCCTCAAGGGATCCAGGTCGGGGGCGTGGTCGCCGCGCCGATTGTCAAGAATATTCTTGAGGATTCACTTCATTATTTGAAGATTCCTCCAAGAAAGGACCAGCTTGCGAAAAATTATAAGCTGGGCGAGCAGCCTATTGTCGAGGTTCCCGACCTGGTAGGGGCATCGGTTCAGGATCTTTATGAGGATTTGAATATGAATTTCAATCTGGCCCGCTCGGGGTCCGGCAGCTTTGTCATTAATCAGGCGCCGAAGCCTGGTGCAAGGGTGGAGCGGGGATCAACTATTCGTATTTATATGGGGGAAGACCCTGAGGCGAATCATAATCACCAGGAATAAGATGCCTGAGATGGTGTGATTTTGACGATACTAGATATAGTGGTTTTGCTACAGTAAGGATAGATGGAGGTATAATCATGTTACTTAATCAATTGGTGTCTTATCTCACGGCTTCACAGCTTCACGGGGACGGAGAAGTTTCCATAACAGGTATCCAAATCGATTCACGAAAAGTAAATCCGGGCGATCTCTTCATTTGCCTTCCCGGACATACGGTGGATGGGCATGACTTCGCCCGCCAGGCTGCAGATCGCGGGGCGGCAGCTCTTGTAGTTGAGCGGGTGCTTGAGGAAGTAAATCTTCCTCAGTTGAAGGTGAAGGACTGCAGATTGGCTATGGCTGTGCTGGGCAACGCTTTTTATCAAGAGCCTAGTTCAAAGCTCAGCGTGATTGGTGTGACGGGTACGAACGGCAAGACGACTACCACTTATCTCATCGAGCAAATTCTGCATGATCACGGGAATAAACCCGGGCTGATTGGCACGATCCAGCGTAAATACGATGGGAACAGTTATCCGATGTCAGGGACTACGCCGGAGTCGCTTGATCTGCAGCGTTATCTTCATGAAATGGCTGAGGCTGATTGTGATTATTGTGTCATGGAGGTATCTTCTCACGCCTTGGAACAGGGACGGGTAAAGGGGACACATTTCCGCACAGCTATATTCACAAACTTAACGCAGGACCACCTGGATTATCACAAGACCATGGAAGAGTACCGTGCGGCCAAAGGGCTGTTCTTTTCCCGTCTGGGCAACCGTTACTTTGAGGATCCGCAGGAACGCAGCTATGCTGTCTTGAATGTGGACGATGAAGCATCGGAATATTTCGCTAGGCAGACGGCCGCCGAAGTGATTACATATGGCGTGGAGAAGGAAGCGGATGTAAGGGCATCTGACATTTCCATCACCGCTAGAGGAACGGCCTTCCATGTGGAGACATTCGCAGGTGCAGCCGATATTTCACTGCGGATGGTCGGCAAGTTCAATGTCTATAATGCGCTTGCCGCAATCAGCGCAGCCTTGCTGGAAGGCATCACACTGGAGCAGATTAAATCGAGCCTGGAGTCGCTGCAGGGTGTTGAAGGACGGGTGGAAGCTGTAGATGAGGGCCAGGATTTTGCGGTTATTGTGGATTATGCCCATACACCTGACGGCTTGGAGAATGTGCTCCGCACCGTGGATGAATTTGCGGTTGGCCGGGTGATTTGTGTGTTCGGCTGCGGCGGGGACCGGGACAGAACGAAACGGCCGATTATGGGCCGGATTGCCGCGAAGTATTCCGACTTTGTGTTTGTGACCTCCGATAATCCAAGAACTGAGAACCCGGATGCGATTCTGAAGGATATTGAACAGGGGCTTGTGGACGATGGTGTGCCTTCGGACCGTTATGTGCTTGTGGTGGACCGGAAGGAGGCCATTCAAAAGGCTATTGAAATGGCAAGCTCTGAAGATGTAGTATTGATTGCGGGGAAAGGCCATGAGACCTACCAGATTGTGGGTACAGAGGTCCATGACTTTGATGATCGTGTTGTAGCAAAAGAAGCCATAAGGGGTACTCGAAAGTGATAATTAGAAACCTATCTCAAATTGCGGAAATGTGTGGCGGCACTCTTGGCCGTGAGGAGCATTCCGGGGTTACTGCCCAAGGTGTTGTGACAGATTCCAGGAAAATATCTGCGGGCTGTCTGTTCGTGCCGCTTGCCGGAGAGAATTTCGACGGACATGCGTTTGCCGCGGAAGCTCTCCGCCAGGGAGCGGCGGGCTGTCTATGGCAGAGGGACCATGGGACTCCTCCGGAAACGGAAGGCCCGGTTATTTTTGTGGAGGATACTCTGGAGGCTCTACAGCGCCTGTCCAAGTCCTATTTAAAAGAGACAAAGGCCAAGGTAATCGGAATTACCGGCAGCAACGGAAAGACCACAACCAAAGATATTGCCTTCTCGCTGCTTGCGACGACCTTTAAGGTTCATAAAACAAATGGTAATTTCAATAATCATATTGGAGTTCCTCTGACCATTCTGGCCATGCCGGAAGACTCTGAAATCGCCATTTTGGAGATGGGGATGAGTGCCCGCTATGAAATTGAGTTGCTTTCAAAGCTGGCTGAACCCGAGACTGTGCTGATCACCAACATTGGTGAGTCGCATCTGCTTCAGCTGGGGTCCCGCGAGGAAATCGCACGGGCCAAGGTAGAGATTCTTGCCGGTGTAAAGCGTGGGGGCCTGCTGGTATACAACGGGGATGAGCCTTTGATTCCCCAAGTTCTTCAAGAATCGGGAACCTATAAGCCTGAGGACCTGAAGACATTAACCTTTGGAATGAATGCGGATAACGATGATTATCCGACAGGTATGATGTTTCAAAGTGCGGGGACTGTATTCACAGCTCACTCGGGACAGGAAGCCTCAGCATACCGGATTCCGCTGCTAGGGGAGCATAACGTCATTAATGCGCTTGGCGCTATGCTGGTGGCCAGGCATTATGGTGTGACTGAAGAGAATATTATCAAAGGGCTGGACCAGCTTGAGCTTACAAGCATGAGAATTGAAGTGGTTGAAGGCGTAAGCGGGATTACGATCCTTAATGACGCGTATAACGCAAGTCCGACTTCAATGAAAGCCGCCATTGGGGTGTTGGAGAAAATGAAAGGCTACCGCAGGAAGGTTGCGGTCCTTGGGGATATGCTTGAGCTGGGTGAGCATGAGGGGCGGTATCACGAAGAGACCGGCCGCTATATTACCCCGGAGAAGGTGGATATCCTGTTTACCTACGGGGCGCTGGGTGCAAAAATCGCCCAGGGTGCGGGAGAACATCTTCCCGCCGAGCGTATTTATGCATATACTGACAAAACCGAGCTCGTTCATAGACTTATGCAGGAGTTGACCCCGAAAGATGTGGTGCTGGTTAAGGCCTCGCGGGGGATGAAATTGGAAGAGGTGGCCCAGGCCATTAAGATAAATCGGCTTCAACAACCTTAAATGATAGCGAAAGGAGGGAGATCCCGTGGATTTCTCACTTGTACTTCTCACCATAGGCGTTTCCTTCATACTCGCCGTCATTGCGGCTCCTCTCTGCATCCCTGTTCTGCGCAGGCTGAAATTCGGACAGCAGGTCCGGACGGAAGGGCCGCAATCCCATTTGAAAAAAGCAGGCACGCCGACGATGGGCGGCATTATCATTATGATTGCTTTTACACTTGCTTTTATGAAATTCTCAGTGATCAACACGGACTTTTACGTTATGCTTGTAGCCACGCTTGGCTTCGGCCTTGTCGGCTTCCTGGATGATTATATCAAGATCGTATTTAAACGCTCCCTAGGACTTACAGCTAAGCAAAAGCTGATCGGGCAGCTTGTGTTCTCTGCGATCATATGTATCCTGCTGATCTCGAACGGCCACAGCACAGCCCTTGGTATTCCGGGCACAAATATTTCTTTTGATTGGGGCGGCATATTCTATTATCCCTTTATCACCATCATGATGCTGGCCGTGACCAATGCGGTAAATTTTACCGATGGCGTTGATGGGCTGCTCTCCGGGGTCAGCGCGATTGCGCTCGGTGCCTACGCGGTTGTGGCAATGCAGGCAACGTCCCTGTCAGCAGCGGTGTGTGCCGGAGCCATGATCGGAGCCGTTCTGGGCTTTCTGGTGTTTAATGCCCACCCGGCGCGGGTATTCATGGGGGATGCAGGTTCACTTGGCATTGGCGGTGCGATTTCCGCTATTGCGATTGTAACCAAGAGCGAGCTGCTGTTCCTGGTTATTGGAGGAATCTTTGTCATCGAACTCCTGTCGGTTGTCCTTCAAGTGGCCTCATTTAAGACACGTGGGAAGCGCATCTTCAAAATGAGTCCGATTCACCATCACTTTGAACTGTCGGGCTGGTCCGAATGGAGAGTAGTGATCTCGTTCTGGGCGGCTGGGCTCGTACTTGCCTTTATTGGACTTTATCTCAACAAGGGGTTGTAATGACAATGAAACATCCAGAAACGTACAAAGGTCAGGAAGTTGTAGTTCTTGGCCTGGCCAAGAGTGGGGTTCAGGTAGCCAAAACCTTGCATGCCTTTGGAGCGAAGGTCATTGTAAATGATAAAAAGGATAGAGATCAGTGTCCCGAGGCATCCGAATTGGAGGCTTTGGGAATTTCTGTTCTATGCGGGGGTCACCCGGAAGGACTCATCCATCCGGGTGTCTCTCTTTTGGTTAAAAACCCGGGTATACCTTATACCGTAGGGCCAGTTCAGAAAGCGATGGAGCTTGGCATTGAGGTCGTGACCGAGGTTGAGGTCGCTTATCATATTTGCTCAGCCCCTATCATTGGGATTACAGGATCTAATGGCAAGACAACGACGACTACCTGGGTAGGGAAAATGCTTGAGGCTGCGGGACTGCGACCCATTGTGGCCGGGAACATCGGGACACCGCTGTCTGAGGCGGCAGCGTCCGCTACATCTGACAACTGGATGGTTGTGGAGCTAAGCAGCTTTCAGCTGAAGGGGACGACCGATTTCCGGCCTACTGTCGGATGTCTGCTTAATGTGGCCGAGACCCATCTGGACTATCATGGGGATATGGAAGATTACGTGAATTCCAAAGCCAAGCTGTTCGCTAATCAGCTCGAAAGTGACACGGCGGTCTTGAACTGGGACGACCCGGTGTGCCGGAAGCTGGTCCCTTACGTTAAGTCAAAGCTGCTCCCGTTCTCCATTACCGAGAAGCTTGTAGAAGGCGTGTATTTGGACCCGCCATATATACCTGAAGTTCAGGATGAGCTCAGCCGAATGGTGGTTTACCGGGATGCGCAGGGAGCAGCCCATGAGATTGTGAATGTTAGTGAAATCGGCCTGCCCGGCCGCTTCAATGTGGAGAATGCGCTGGCAGCAGCTGCCATTGCTATTGCTGCAGGGGCGCAGCCGAATCAATTAGCTGAGCCGCTGATGTCGTTCCGGGGTGTGGAGCACCGGCTTGAATTCGTAGAGAAGAAGAACGGGGTAACCTACTACAACAACTCCAAAGCTACCAACTCCAAGGCGACAACGATGGCCCTTCGTGCTCTTAATGCACCTATTGTCCTGATCGCTGGAGGTCTGGACCGCGGCTCCGATTATATGGAGCTCCTGCCGGTGTTCAAGGATAAGGTCAAAGCGGTGGTCGCCTTGGGGGAGACTCGGGAGAAAATCGGCCGCGTGGCCGGGCTTGCGGGATTAACCCGCGTCGTGCTCGTCGATACTGTGGAGGATTCCGCCTCTGCCTTGAACACCGCGATTCGGGAAGCAACGGGGCTTGCCCAGCCTGGGGATATTGTGCTGCTGTCCCCGGCATGTGCCAGCTGGGACATGTTTGCTTCCTATGAAGAGCGTGGACGCATTTTTAAAGAGGCGGTGCATAACCTTTAGTAGAGGGGTGGAAAAGCCCCTACTATACTAGTTAGAGGTGGCTTCCGCTATGAGCAAGACGCGCCATGCGCCGGATATTTGGCTATTAATCTGCATTCTGGCTTTGCTGTTAATCGGCATGGTTATGGTATACAGTGCGGGCTCGGTGCTTGCTTTTCACGATTATGGAGACTCTTTTTATTTTGTGAAAAGACAGCTGCTGTTTGCCGTGCTAGGTTTGATTGCAATGTTCTTTACCATGAACCTGGATTACCGGAACTTACGTAAATATTCGAGAACGCTGCTTATACTCTGCTTTTTTCTTCTCGTGATTGTGTTAATTCCCGGAGTTGGTGTTGTGCGCGGGGGAGCGCGAAGCTGGCTCGGGATCAGTTCTTTCGGCATTCAGCCCTCCGAGTTCATGAAGCTGGGCATGATCCTGTTCTTGTCAGACTGGCTGAGCCGGGAGACAATGGACATTACCCGTTTTGCAAAAGGACTTCTTAGGCCGCTCGGCCTGATTGCCCTCGCCTTCGGCCTGATCATGATGCAGCCCGATCTGGGTACGGGCACGGTGATGCTGGGGGCATCGCTGCTCATTGTGTTTACAGCGGGAGCACGGCTTAAGCATTTATTTGGACTGGCACTGGCAGGGGTCGCCGGCTTTGTGGGGCTGATTCTGGCAGCGCCTTACCGTCTTCAGCGGATTACCGCTTTTCTGGACCCTTGGTCCGATCCGCTTGGGGCGGGTTATCAGATCATTCAATCGCTTTATGCCATCGGCCCAGGGGGTCTTGCCGGTCTCGGACTTGGCATGAGCCGGCAGAAGTACAGCTATATGCCTGAGCCGCAGACGGACTTTATATTTTCTATTTTGGCCGAAGAGCTCGGCTTTATCGGTGGTTGTCTGGTGCTCCTTCTCTTTACTATTCTGGTATGGAGGGGAATGAGGGTGGCCATGACGGTACAGGACACCTTCGGCAGTCTGCTCGCCGTTGGAATTATCGGCATGGTTGCCGTCCAGGTGGTCATTAATATTGGAGTTGTCATTGGCTTGATGCCGGTTACCGGCATAACCCTGCCTCTCATCAGTTACGGCGGCTCCTCGCTGACGCTGATGCTGACGGCATTGGGTATTTTACTTAATTTATCCCGTCATTCGAGGTGAACCTAATGCGAGTTGTACTTAGCGGAGGGGGCACAGGAGGTCACATCTATCCTGCGCTCGCGATCGCGAAGCAGTGTGCTGTTGAATTTCCGAATACGAAATTCTTATACATCGGAGGACAGAAGGGGCTGGAGAGCTCCATTGTTCCCAAAGAGAATATTCCTTTTGAAGCCATTAATATCACCGGGTTCCGGCGTAAGCTGTCTGCGGAGAATTTGAAAACCGTGGTCCGCTTCCTCCGGGGTGTCAGCACTTCGAAGAAGCTGCTGAAGGAGTTCAAGCCTGATGTGGTTGTCGGAACGGGTGGATACGTGTGCGGGCCGGTGGTGTATGCGGCTGCAAAATTGGGAATTCCGAGCATCATTCATGAACAGAATGCGGTTGCTGGCTTAACCAACCGGTTCTTAAGCAAATATGCAAGTACTGTTGCTCTTAGCTTCGAAGGTATGGAAGACGCTTTTCCTGGGGCTAAAAATATCATTTATACCGGGAATCCCCGGGCAACGACGGTATACGAGGCGGACAAGACCAAGGGATATACCACGCTCGGTCTTATTCCGGGAACTCCGATCGTGCTCGTTGTTGGCGGCAGCCGGGGAGCCAAGGCGATTAATGACGCCATGATAGAAATGGCGCCTTATCTGCACACACTTGACCAGGTCCGCTTTGTGTATGTGACAGGCGAGAACTACTATGAACCCACGCTGAGGGCGATTAAAGCCAAGACGGGCAATCTGCCGCGCGGTCTTCAGGTGCTGCCTTATGTGCACAACATGCCAGAGGTTCTAGCCAGCACCACACTTATCGTCAACCGGGCCGGGGCCTCATTCCTGGCGGAGATTACCTCCCTGGGTATCCCGTCTATCCTGATCCCTTCTCCTAACGTTACGAATAATCACCAGGAGAAGAACGCACGCACCTTGGAGAAAGCTGGAGCCGCGGAGGTTATACTGGAATCGGCATTAACGGGAGAGACCCTGTTTGGTGCTATTCAGAAAATCATGAGAGATGTCGCCATACAGGTCTCCATGTCCAACGCTTCGCGCAGGCTGGGCAAGCCGGATTCCGCTCAGCTGTTAGTGGAAGAGATGCGCCGTCTTATGCAGAAGCGAAGATAAATCCAGGCTCTGGGCGGGTGTCACACTCCTCGGGAGGCTGACATAAGATACTCTATAATCGTGACAATCTAACCCAGGGTGCCGGTGTGAAGCTTTAGCATTGATTTGATTCATCCAAGTTTTCATTGGCTGTAAAGGTAACGAACCAGGGGGGGAATTTAAGATGCAGCAGTGGATTTCAAAACTTTCCGAGGCAAAAGTCGGCAGCGTGCTGCCGAATGAGCCGATGGCCAAATATACAACATGGAAGATCGGGGGTCCCGCCGACGCGGTGATTGTGCCTGAGAATGTGCAGCAGCTTCAGCATTTAATCCGCTACCTGCATGAAGAGAAAATTCCATGGATGCCCGTGGGCAAGGGCTCCAACATGCTGGTATCCGACAAAGGCATCCGTGGTGCTGTGATCCGGTTCGGCAAGGGGCTGGAGCAGGTGCAGTTCTCGGGAACTGAAGTGGAGGCTGGCGGAGGAGCGAGCTTTGTCAGTCTCAGCATCATGGCCGGAAAGAAGGGCCTGACCGGAATGGAATTCGCTTCAGGTATACCCGGCACAGTGGGGGGTGCGGTGTATATGAACGCTGGAGCACATGGGTCTGATGTGTCACGCATATTCAAATCCGCTGAGATTGTTCTGGATACAGGGGAATTGGTTAACTACAATGCGGATCAGATGGAATTCGCCTATCGGCATTCGGTTCTTCATGAACGAAGCGGAATTGTGGTCAATGCGGTCTTTCAGCTGATCGAAGGGGACCGTTCAGCTATTGCAGCCTCGATGGCAGCGTACAAAGACCGCAGAAGACAGACCCAGCCGCTTCAGCAGCCTTGTGCAGGAAGCGTGTTCCGCAACCCGCCGGGAGATCACGCGGCAAGGCTTATTGAAGCCGCAGGCCTCAAAGGCTATAGACAGGGCGGCGCCCAGGTATCTGAAATGCACGCCAATTTCATTGTAAACACCGGGCAAGCGACAGCAGAGGACGTTCTCACCCTAATGCACCATATCCAAACCGTGGTTGCCTCTAAGTTCGAGGTGAAGTTGATTCCGGAAGTGTTCTGCGTGGGTGAGCGGTAAACTCGGAGGTGATACATTGGACAAATTGGTGATTGAAGGCGGGAAACCCCTATCAGGAGCCATTCGTATCCATGGAGCGAAGAATGCCGCACTGCCGATTCTGGCGGCAAGCCTGCTGTCCGGAGGCAAGGTTCAGCTCCGAAATGTGCCGCGGCTGCTTGATATTGATGTTATGCTGCGCATATTGAACCGGTTGGGCTGCAGTACGATTCACAAAGGGGACACCGTGGTGGTCGATTCAAGCGGGACAGACTCCTGCCAAGTGCCGGAAGACTTAATGAAGCTGATGAGATCTTCCATATTCCTGATGGGGCCGCTTCTGGCTAAGTTCGGTGAGGTATGTGTGTACCAGCCCGGGGGATGTGCCATTGGAGAGCGTAAGATCGATCTTCATCTGAACGGCCTCAAGGCGCTTGGTGCGGAGATTGAAGAGAGCGATGAGCAAATCTGGTGCCGGGCCAGCAAGCTGGTGGGTGCAGACATTCATCTGGACTTCCCAAGCGTTGGGGCGACCGAGAATATTATGATGGCTGCCGTTCTTGCAGAAGGAACCACGATCATTACGAACGCGGCGCGCGAACCGGAGATTCAGGATCTGCAGAATTTCCTTAATCAGATGGGAGCAAGCATCATGGGGGCGGGAACGGATACGATCAAGATTCGCGGAGTTCAGCAGCTGTTCCCGTGCGAATACGAGATCATCCCTGACCGGATCGTAGCGGGTACTGCTCTGATTGCCGCAGCCGCTACCCGTGGGACTGTAACTCTCACCCATTGCAATCCTTCCCATTTGGTCTCTCTGATCCATGTGCTGAGGCGTGCTGGTGTTCAAATAGGGGCTTGCAATGATATAATAAATGTCAGCAGCCTTGGCAGACCTAAAGCCGTTGAAAGTATCGTGACTTCACCCTACCCGGCCTTCCCTACGGATCTTCAGTCCCAAGTTATGGTGCTGTTGTCTCTGGCCGACGGGGCGAGTATGATGCGGGAGACCGTATTCGAAGGCAGGTTCAAACATGTGGATGAGCTTGTACGGATGGGTGCGGATATCTCGGTCAACCATACCTCCGCTTATATCCGGGGCGTATCGAGGCTTTATGGAGCCACTGTGGAAGCCACTGACCTTAGAGCTGGCGCCGCGCTTGTGATTGCTGGTCTTGCGGCGCACGGGAAGACCGTGGTTGAGCAGGTTCATCACATTGACCGTGGTTATGACCGCATAGAGAATATGTTTCAGCGCCTGGGGGCGAGTATGCACAGAGAGAGCCCGGCGCTGAAGCAGCTTGATTTTGCCTGATTAACGCCTAGGTCGTCCCCTCCGATCCGGAGGGGCTATCAGGCTTTATGGAGAAGTGACGATGCCAAAAGCAAATGTACCTGTCCTGAAGAACGCTAAACCTAAAATGAAGACAAGCCGTAAGGTGGTTGCCATTCTGCTTCTGCTGTTTGTTGTCCTGGCAGGGGTGTTGTTCTTCCGGTCACAAATCAGTAAAATTTCAGAAATTCGTTTCTCCGGCAATACGTACACGACGAACCCCGAATTGCTGAAGCAGGCTGGGATTCAGATCGGTGCCTCTTATTTCGGAATTAGCGAGAGCGAGGTACAGCAGCGTTTGTCTTTAATCCCTTCTATCGAAAAGGTGACGGTGGAGAAGCAGTTCCCCGGTCTTGTGCTGATTAAGATCAAGGAATACCGCGCTGTGGGATATACGTTGAACAAAGACGGCAGTCTCCTTGCTTATTTGGCGAGCGGCGCGGAAGTGCCCGCCAAGACAGGCAGTATTGCCGTGGAGAAGCCTCTCCTTTCCGGATGGAAGCGGGGGGATGCCAACCTGAAGAGTCTGTGTCTTGTACTGGGCAAGATTCCGGATAATCTGACTACGGATATCTCGGAGATCGTTCCGTCACCAACGGCGGCTTACCCGGACCGGATCAAAATGTATACAAGCTCCCACTTTGAGGTCATTACCGCGATCTCTCTTTTACCCGAGAAAATAGAGTATCTGGGGTCTGTTATTGATTCCCAGCAGCCGGGTACACTCACCATGCTGGAGGCTAATTCATACTCAGCCTTTCCGTCTTCGGGTGATAAGGACGAGCAGCAAAAAGACACTACTAATCAGTGACAAACAATGATAAAATATAATTTATGAGCTTGTTAACAACCTCCCTCTTTTTTCTTATTATTTTTGCGAGAGTCTGCTCTGAGAAAAACCTGGAAAAACCTTGTCGGATCAGGCTATAAGTAAATGTTGGCAATTAAAAAATTTGTAGAAAAAAGAGGGAAAGTATAAAACACGTTGAATAAGTAGAGAGTTGTATATCGCTCTCATATTAATTTTCAGGAAAACAGGAGGTGCCAGGGGCTTGAGCAACAATGACATCATTGTTAGTTTGGACATCGGTACATCCAAAGTTCGTGCTATTATTGGGGAAATCTCGAATGGAACCTTTAATATTATTGGGGTTGGATCTGCCGATTCGGAAGGAATCCGTAAAGGCGCAATTGTAGATATTGACCAGACTGTGCAGTCGATCAAGAGTGCGGTCGATCATGCTGAGCGCATGGTGGGAATTCAAATATCGGAAGTGTACGTCGGTATTTCGGGGAATCATATCGGACTTCAATCAAGTCACGGTGTCGTGGCTGTATCGAACGAGGATCGTGAAATCGGGGAAGAGGACATTGAGCGGGTCATGAAGGCCGCGGAAGTGATTGCTCTTCCACCGGAACGGGAAATTATTGATGTGGTGGCTAAGCAGTATGTAGTTGATGGTTTGGAGGGAATTCAAGATCCGCGCGGTATGATCGGAGTCCGCCTTGAGGTGGAGGCTACGATTATTACTGGCGCTAAGACAGCGATACATAATCTTCTTCGTTGTGTAGAGAAGGCGGGACTTAAGGTTACCGATCTGGTGCTTCTGTCACTCGGAGCCGGACAGCTGGCTTTATCTAAGGATGAGAAGACTATGGGCTCCGTGCTTGTGGATATCGGGGCTGGATCAACCACAATTGCTGTGTATCAGGAGGGCACAATTGCCGCAACTTCCACGCTTCCTATAGGCGGGGAGTTCATTACCAATGATATTGCCTACGGGCTTAGAACCTTGACTGATCAGGCTGAGAAAGTGAAGCTGAAATATGGATGCGCGCTTATGGAAGATGCCGAGGAAGATGTAAGGTTCAAAGTAACCCGCATTGGAAGCAATGTGGACAAGGAATTTACTCAAGTAGATTTGGCTGCTATTGCAGAGCCGAGAGTACAGGAAATCTTCCATCTGATCCGTCAGGAAGTGAAACGGCTCGGTTACACTGAGCTTCCGGGGGGTTATATACTAACGGGGGGGACGGTCTCCATGCCTGGGCTGCTGCAGGTGGCGCAGAATGAATTGGCCGCTTCGGTTAGAATTGCTGTACCGGACTATATCGGGGTGAGAGACCCGGGTTTCACAAGCGGCGTAGGAATCCTGTATAATGTGATTCGTAACTTCCGAATCCGCAGTACCGGCAACAAGAAGCCGGCGAAGGCTCCCAAATCCGCACCGGCTGCTCAAGAATCCGCACCGAAGAGCGGGGGCATTTGGGGAAGCATCAAAAATATCTTTAAGGAATTTATATAACTGGACCTAGTGATGGACGGGCCATCCACGCACACTGAGGGGGAGATGGAAGAGTATGTTGGAATTTGATTTTGAAATGGAGAGTATGGCAAAAATAAAAGTCATCGGTGTAGGCGGCGGCGGAAGCAATGCCGTGAACCGTATGATCGAGAATGGAGTGCAGGGTGTTGAGTTCATCACGGTGAACACAGACGCTCAGGCGCTGCATCTGGCTAAGTCCGAACACAGACTTCAGATCGGGGACAAGCTGACCCGTGGTCTTGGGGCCGGAGCTAATCCGGAAGTCGGTAAGAAGGCTGCTGAGGAGTCCAGAGAATTGATTGCTAACACCCTGAAGGGTGCAGATATGGTGTTTGTCACCGCTGGAATGGGCGGGGGAACAGGAACAGGTGCTGCACCTGTTATTGCTGAAATCGCCAGAGAATGTGGAGCGTTGACTGTCGGCGTGGTTACACGGCCGTTCACCTTCGAGGGACGCAAGCGTTCATCACATGCCGAGCTCGGTATCGAAGGCTTGAAAGAGAAAGTGGATACACTGATCGTGATTCCGAATGACCGCCTGCTTGAGATGGTGGACAAGAAGACTCCGATGCTTGAAGCTTTCCGGGAGGCAGATAATGTTCTCCGTCAGGCCGTTCAAGGTATTTCCGACCTTATCGCTGTACCGGGATTGATTAACCTTGACTTTGCGGATGTCAAGACGATCATGACGGAACGCGGATCGGCCCTGATGGGTATTGGTCTGGCTACCGGCGAGAACCGTGCTGCCGAGGCTGCACGCAAGGCGATTATGAGCCCACTGCTGGAAACTACGATTGAGGGGGCCCGCGGTGTAATTATGAATATTACCGGCGGATCTAATCTATCGCTATATGAAGTCAATGAAGCTGCTGAAATTGTCATCTCCGCTTCAGATCCTGAAGTGAATATGATTTTCGGTGCGATTATTGATGAGAATATGAAAGAAGAAATCAAAGTTACCGTAATTGCGACGGGCTTCGAACATAAGGCTGCTCCGTCCCAACCTGTTCGCAAGCCTCCCGTATCGGCTCCTGAATCCCAAGAGAGCCGTACGAATAACCTGAGACCGTTCGGGAACCAACCAAGCGGGGATCAGCTGGATATTCCAACATTTTTGCGGAATCGCCGTAATAACAACGACTAATTCAGAAATTGCTTTCCCCCGATACTAAAGCCTGTTCACCGTTTCCGCGGTGGGCGGGCTTTTTTATATAGAGATTTTCCCCGCAAGGTCGACAAAAAAAGTTGAACTCCGCGCGCATTATTAGACAGACTTCATATCTTGATCTCTTTATACTGGTAGCATCTCCCCCGCGTTTAAGAGACTATGCTCTGTAGTATTTCCATAAGGTTACAAATGATATTCACTAAACCTATGGAAATTGGCAGGTGAAGCTGTGGTTGTTTATATTGATCTTATTTTTCTGATGAACCTGATCATCGATGCAGCCCTGCTTGGGGTTACAGCGTGGATGAGGAAGCTGAGGATAAGGGTATGGCGGCTGGCGGCTGCGGCTGGAATTGGTGCAGCCTATGTGCTTATGATGTTTCTGCCTCAGCTTTCTTTTTTGTATACATTCCTGACAAAGTTTCTATTCTCTGTTGTGATGTTGTTTGTGGCATTCGGTTTTGGAAGTCTGCAAACCTATCTGCGGAATATGGGCGCCTTTTATATCGTTAACTTCGTGGCTGCCGGGGGGATTCTGGGTGTTCACTATCTGCTGCAGACTTCAGGGGAAGTATGGAACGGGATGTGGTATTCGGCTACCGGTGGAGCCAGCTTCGAGCTGAAGATAGGAGCTGTGTTCATCCTGGTTGTCTTCTTTGGTGTTCTGATTGGGTTCAGGCTGGTGCAAGCCTCCAGGCAAAGACAGCTTCAGCTCAGCTCCTATCTGGGGGAAGTAACCGTCCGCATCGGGGAGCAAAGTGTAACCTGCACGGGGCTGGTTGATACCGGCAATCAGCTGACAGATCCTTTGACACGCATGCCTGTAATGGTCATGGAGACCTCGCTGTGGGATGAGTATCTTCCGGAAGGCTGGGCGGCCAAAATCCGCAGCGGAGGAGCGGACAACCTTATTATGGAGCTTAGCGAGGATGACCGGTTCCTATGGAGAGAGAGGCTCAGGCTGGTGCCCTACCGGGGGATTAACAAGGGATCACAGTTTATGATTGCCTTGAAACCCGATGAAGTCCAAGTTAAGGTGGCAGGCCAATTGACTTCGACACACAGGGTGCTGGTAGGGTTTGATGCAGGAAAACTGTCGTCAGAAGGCGCCTATCAGGCAATTATTCACCCGGCACTGACAGAACATGGGAGTGACGGAGATAAAGCAACGGTTAACGTGATATAGGAGGGTTCAATCATGCTTGTAAAGTGGAAATTGACGCTGCAGCTGCAGTACTACCGGTTCTTGTTCCTGCTCGGGATGAAAAGTGAAGAAATCTATTATATTGGCGGCAGCGAGGCCCTGCCTCCACCGCTAACCCGGGAGGAAGAGGAGTTCCTGCTGCAGAAGCTCTCAACAGGTGATGCGGCCATCCGCGCCATGCTGATTGAACGTAATCTCAGACTGGTTGTCTATATCGCCCGCAAATTCGAGAATACGGGGATTAACATCGAGGATTTGGTGTCGATCGGAGCCATTGGACTCATCAAGGCGGTCAACACATTCGATCCTGAGAAAAAGATTAAGCTGGCCACCTATGCGTCCCGCTGTATTGAGAACGAAATATTAATGTACTTGCGGCGTAACAGCAAAATCCGCTCAGAAGTGTCTTTTGATGAACCCTTGAACATTGATTGGGATGGGAATGAGCTTCTGCTCTCGGATGTTCTGGGCACCGAGAATGACACCATTTACCGGAATATTGAAGAGCAGGTTGACCGCAAGCTTCTTCATAAGGCGCTTGATAAATTAAGCGAACGGGAACGTATGATCATGGAGCTTCGTTTTGGCTTGACCGATGGAGAAGAGAAGACCCAGAAAGACGTTGCAGACCTGCTTGGAATCTCCCAATCCTATATTTCCAGACTTGAGAAGCGGATTATCAAACGTCTTCGCAAGGAGTTTAATAAAATGGTATAGATCAGAGCAGCAGGAATAAAAATACATCCCTCGGAGATAATGAACATTAGTTTCACGGCAGATCAGCTTCAGGCGCGAAGAGCCGGAAGGCAGCAAGATCTGTATCCTTGGGAGGTAAGACACGATGACACGAAACAAAGTCGAGATTTGCGGTGTTGACACTGCAAAGCTGCCTGTTCTAACGAATGCGGAAATGCGTGAATTATTCCACTCTTTACAACAAGACCACGTGCGAGCAGCAAGAGAAAAGTTAGTGAATGGGAATTTAAGACTCGTGCTTAGCGTCATCCAACGGTTTAACAATCGGGGAGAGTATGTGGACGATTTGTTCCAAGTCGGTTGTATTGGACTAATGAAAGCTATTGATAATTTTGATCTGTCGCAAAATGTGAAGTTCTCGACCTATGCGGTCCCGATGATCATCGGTGAGATCCGCCGTTATCTTCGTGATAACAATCCGATTCGGGTCTCCAGGTCTCTGCGGGATATCGCATATAAGGCGCTTCAGATGAGGGACAGCTTGACGAACCGGAATTCCAGGGAACCGACTGTGCTTGAGATTTCCGAAGCGCTGAATATCCCGAAGGAGGATGTGGTATTCGCCTTGGATGCGATTCAGGACCCGGTGTCCCTCTTCGAGCCGATTTATCACGACGGCGGGGACCCGATCTATGTAATGGATCAGATCAGCGACGACAAGAACAAAGATGTGTCCTGGATTGAGGAGATTGCTCTCAGGGAGGCGATGCACAAGCTGAACCGGCGGGAGAAAATGATCCTTTCGATGCGTTTCTTTGAAGGCAAGACCCAAATGGAGGTTGCCGATGAGATTGGTATTTCTCAGGCCCAGGTGTCCAGACTGGAGAAGTCCGCTATCCTACAGATGCAAAAGCATGTGAAATCATGACGGCCCGAAAGGGACCGTCTTTTTTTGTGATATGGCCTTATTTTTTGCTGACCGCCCTCATATAATTATTGAACAGACAAGGATGGATGAGCCGCCTGGCAGTGGACTACAGCGAACTTTAATGATGAGGAGGAGAGAAGATTGGTGAAGATCTCCGATTTCCAGACGAAAGACGTGATCAATGTGATAGACGGCAAAAGGCTCGGTCAGATCAGCGATCTTGAGCTAGACCTGCGGCAGGGGCTCATTGAAGCTATTGTCGTTCCGGGCTACAGCAAGTTTATGGGCTTATTTGGAGGCGGAAATGATATGGTTATCCCGTGGCGGAACATTGTCAAGATCGGCTCTGATGTAGTACTTGTGAAGCTGGATGAGAACAGGATCAAGACCCCGGAGCAGGATAACACGATATATATCGAACATGATCGGCATGAGGGCCGCCGAAGCATATAATATGCAGCAAACGGGTGATTTGCATAAATTATCGGCTTTTTAAGATAAGAAGACCGGTTCATATGGTACACTGGTAAAGGTACCTGAGGTGTTAGGAGGATATGGATATGGAACCGTTTGTTAGGGTAAATATAAATGACGGAGAACCCGAGCGCCTGACGATTCAATCCTGGGAGGATGCTTTCCCCGGTTTGAGTGCCGGGTTCTCAGGGCGAGGCGGTGGGGCTGGGGAAGGGCATTACAGCAGTCTGAACCTGGCCCTCCATGTGGGGGATAACCCTGCTGTAGTTGCGGCAAACCGTGCCAAATTAGCAGAAGCAGCCGGCTTTTCTTTCGAGGCATGGACTTGTGGAGAGCAGGTTCATGATGTCCGGGTTAGTGTAGTTACAGAGAAAGACCGTGGGAAGGGAAGGGCGGACCGATCCAGTGCTTTTCAGTCTACCGACGGGTTGATCACGAATGTGCCCGGCATTATGCTTACGTCTTTTTATGCGGATTGTGTTCCGCTGTACTTCTTTGACCCGGTTAACAGGGCGGTGGGACTTGCTCATGCGGGCTGGAAAGGCACCGTTAGCCAGATTGCGCGGGAAACGATCCAAGCTATGGCAAGCGAGTACGGCAGTGAGCCCCAGCACATCCGCACAGCGATCGGCCCTTCCATCGGGGCTTGCTGTTATGAGGTAGATGAATATGTGATGTCCAAGGTGAGGGATATCGTGCCCGAAGGGGCAGGATCGGGACTGGATCAGGTGGCTGCTCCTTCAACTATTCCGGACCGGAGCATGCTGAACTTGAAAGAACTGAATCGAATCATTATGATTAAAGCAGGAATTTTGCCGAGTCATATCGAATGTACATCTTATTGTACAAGCTGCCGCAGCGACTTGTTCTTCTCTTACCGCAAGGAAAACGGAACAACAGGAAGAATGGCCAGCTGGATTGGCATGAAGGAGAGGTGATCCTTCTATGGGTCTTCAAGAGCGGATTGAGCTGGTGAACCAGCGAATCAGACAGGCTTGCGAACGAAGCGGAAGGCAGCCTGAGGATATTAACATCGTTGCAGTGACCAAATATGTCTCCCTTGAAGCAACCTTAGCGGTGCTTGAAAGCGGGCTACACCATATCGGCGAGAATCGTCTGCAGGTTGCCTTACCCAAATGGGAGGCGATGGACGGCCAAGGCACCTGGCATTTCATTGGTCATCTGCAGACCAACAAAGTCAAGGACGTAATTGGTAAGTTCCAGTACGTTCATTCGCTTGACCGTCTCTCGCTGGCGAAGGAGCTGGAGAAGAAGGCCGCAGCAGCAGATACGGTTATTTATACCTTTGTCCAGGTTAATATATCTGGAGAGGAGACCAAGCATGGACTTGCGCCTGGTGACGTGGAAGGATTCCTGAAGGAAATACGCGGCTTCCCCCATGTTAAGGTGATTGGTCTGATGACCATGGCTCCTTTCGAGGGAGATCCCGAGGATACGCGTCCCATCTTCAGAGGCCTTAGAGAGCTTCGTGATGAGCTCAATCTTAAGTCGTTAACGGACGAGCCGATAACCCATTTATCCATGGGAATGTCCAATGATTTCGAGGTGGCGGTGGAAGAAGGGGCGACATGGCTTCGCCTTGGAACCCTATTAGTGGGTAAAGGAGAGGAGAGTTGATGGGCGTCATGAATAAATTTATGAATTTCTTTGGCCTTCAGGAGGAAGAAGAAATAGTGGAACGGGAGAAGCTTGTGGACCCTGAAGAATCTGAACATGAAACTCCGAGCATCGAAGCACGTAGAAACCAAAGGGGAAGCAATGTAGTTAGCATTCATTCCCAGAAAAATGTGAAGCTGATCTTGAATGAGCCCCGCTCTTACGATGAAGCCCAGGAGATTGCAGACCATCTGCGTTCCCACCGCGCGGTTGTGGTCAATCTGCAGCGTGTCCGCAATGATCAGGCGCTGCGGATTATTGATTTCCTGAGCGGCACGGTGTATGCGCTAAGTGGGAACATTTCCAAAATTGGCGGGAACATCTTTCTGTGCACCCCGGATACGGTCGAAATTCAGGGCTCCATTACTGAAATTTTGGCCGACGAACAAGACTATAACAGAATGAGGTGACCGGAGTTTGAGCAGTTTCGATACGATTATATTTGCGCTGTACCAAATTTATATGTACATGATTATCATCTACATTCTGATGTCATGGGTACCTAATATTAGAGAGAGTTTTATTGGGGATTTACTCGGTAAGCTGGTGGAGCCTTTCCTGGCGCCGTTCCGGCGGTTCATTCCCCCAATTATGGGGATGATTGATATCTCCCCGATTGTGGCCCTGTTCGTGCTGAGGCTTGCCGCTGTGGGTCTGAGCAGTGTGGTTGGATATCTGACAGGAAACAGATAAAATGAAGACGGAAATTTACGCACATTTTAGACCCGAAGAACGGATGTTTGTTGACCGGGCCTGGGAATGGGTGGTTGGCGCAGGGGATTACCATGAAGTCAAGCTGACTGATTTTTTGGACCCCCGTCAAATCTTCATTTTGGATTCACTGGCGAGACGTCATCCCGATGTGACTGTACGTCTGGACGGAGGTTACGAGGGTGCTGAGCGGGTACGAGCTCTTGTTGCCCCGGATTATCGTGATCTCTCCACAGAATCGATGAAGCTTAAAGTTCTAGCCATCAGTTCTTTGGATCAAAAGCTGGACAGCCTGGAACATGGAGATTATATGGGAGCACTTCTATCCCTTGGATTAAAAAGGGACAAGATTGGAGATATTCATGTACTTGAAGACGGTTGCAATGTTATAGTAGCTGAAGAGACTGCTGAATATTTAAGTACCCATCTAAGGCAGGTTCACCGGGTGAATGTCTACACGGAAATCAAGGATTTGGATCAGCTCCGGATTGCAGCCCAGAAGCTGGAGCCGCTGGATTTGACGGTGGCTTCCTTGAGGTTGGACGGGATTGTAAGCGATGCATTCAGGCTCAGCCGCAGCAAGGTGCTGATTCCAATCAAAGCCGGCCGCTGCCGGGTTAATTGGCGGACTGAGGAAGATCCTTCCAAGCCGCTGCAGGAGGGGGACGTTGTATCCCTGCAAGGTTTTGGCCGATTCAAAATTCTTGAGTTGGACGGCGTGACAAAAAAAGGTAGATATCGCGTAAAAATCGGTAAATTTGTGTAGAGTGCAGCAGGATTTCTCTTCATTCTGTCGAATTGGATTACGATAAAATAAGTATAGGCCAGACTTCTGCCTTTTGTTGCTTAAAATTTTTGGGAGGTGCGCAGCATGCCATTAACGCCGCTGGATATACATAATAAGGAGTTCTCTAGGCGTCTTCGCGGCTATGATGAAGATGAGGTGAATGAGTTCCTTGATCAGATTATTAAGGATTACGAGAGCGTCATTCGGGAGAACAAGGATCTTCAGAACCAGCTGCTAACGGTGCAGGAGAAGCTGGACCATTTCGCCAATATTGAAGAGTCGCTGAGCAAGACGATCATCGTTGCCCAGGAGGCGGCGGATGAGGTTCGGACTAACGCGAAGAAGGAAGCTCAGCTTATTATAAAAGAAGCAGAGAAGAACGCAGACCGGATTATTAACGAATCGCTCAGTAAATCCCGCAAGGTAGCACTCGAAGTTGAGGAGCTTAAGAAGCAGGCATCCGTCTACCGTGCCCGTTTCCGTGTTTTGGTTGAAGCCCAGCTTGAGCTGCTCAGCCAAGACGGTTGGGAGTCGCTGGAGGAGGAGGCAGCCAGTCTGCCTGAGCGCGAGGTCCGCGAAGCTTATTAAACGCTTGCCCAGGTTGACATTCCGGGTCAAAACAGGTATAAATATATGCAATGAAACTGTATAATCAAGCTTTTGATGATGGGAACCAGTACGCTGCGCCCTTGATCCCCAGAGAGTCGGCATTTGCTGAAAGCCGATGTTCAGGACCCAGACGGAATATCCTCCCGGAGAAGTTAAGCTGAAGTTTTCGGAATTTGTAGCTTCCGGAAATGCTAAGCTGTACCGGCAGCCGACCGTTATCCCGGCCCCATATGATTCAGTATGGGACTAAGTTGTCAATCTTCCTTCGCATGCCGAAGTAAGGTTGGAACAAGGGTGGTAACGCGAGATCAAGCCTCGTCCCTTTAGGGATGGGCTTTTTTTGTTGTCTTTAATTCGTATTTTGTTCAGGAAAGGAAGCGTCGGTCATGCAAAAAGTAGATGTGAAAGAAAAAGCCCGCGCACGGGAAAAACGGATTTTGGCGAAATGGAACAATGAGGACACGTTCCGTAAAACGATTGAGAACCGGGAAGGCAGACCAAACTATGTATTCTATGAAGGTCCTCCAACAGCAAACGGGAAGCCTCATATCGGGCACGTATTAGGTAGAGTAATTAAGGACTTTATCGGCCGTTATCAGACGATGAACGGGTACCGCGTAGTCCGTAAAGCGGGCTGGGACACGCACGGTCTTCCAGTTGAGCTTGGCGTGGAGAAGCAGCTAGGAATCTCCGGCAAGCAGGAGATCGAGAACTATGGGGTTGAGGAATTCGTCAAGAAATGTAAAGCAAGTGTATTTGAATACGAGAAGCAGTGGAGAGAGCTGACCGAAGCAATCGGTTACTGGACGGATCTGGATAATCCATACATCACGCTGAAGAACAGTTACATTGAGAGCGTATGGAATATTTTGTCCACCATTCACAAGAAGGGTCTTCTCTACCGGGGACATCGCGTAAGCCCGTATTGTCCGGACTGCCAGACCACACTCAGCTCTCACGAGGTGGCCCAGGGTTATGAGGACGTAAAGGATCTTAGTGCGACGGCCAAATTCAAGCTGGTGGACCAGGATGAGTACATTCTGGCCTGGACGACAACACCATGGACACTTCCGGCCAACACCGCACTGGCTGTTAATCCAGAGCTCGATTATGTGCGTGTGAAACAGGATGGGGAAGTTTATATTGTGGCTAAGAGTCTTGCGGAAGGTTTATTCAAAGGTGACTTTGAAGTTCTTTCCACACTAAAAGGTGCTGAGCTGGTCGGCAAGAGCTATAAAGCTCCGTTTGACTATATTCACCCTAAGAATGGTCTCGTTGTTGTGGGAGCCGGTTTCGTTACCGATTCCAGTGGTACGGGGATCGTTCACTTGGCTCCGGCACATGGGGAGGATGACTACCGTACGTGCCGTGAGCATGGTATTGAATTTATCAGCGTCGTAAATCTTCAAGGCAGATATACAGATGTGGTGACTGATCTAGCGGGAAGATTCGTGAAGGACTGTGATTTGGATATCGTGAAGCTGCTGTCGGAGCGAGGTCTCTTGTTCAGCAAAGAGAAGTATGAGCACAGCTATCCGTTCTGCTGGAGATGTAAATCGCCGCTGCTCTATTACGCCATGGACAGCTGGTTCATCAAAACCACTGCGGTGAAGGATCAGTTGATCGCCAACAATAACAGTGTTGACTGGTATCCAGGACACGTCCGCGAGGGCCGTTTCGGTAAGTTCCTGGAGGATCTCGTAGACTGGAACATCAGCCGGAACCGGTATTGGGGTACACCGCTTAATGTTTGGGTCTGCGATAAGACCGGCAAGGAGTTCGCGCCTGCAAGCATTGCTGAGCTGCGTGAGCATGCCATCGGCGAGGTGCCAGAAGACATTGAGCTTCATAAGCCGTATGTGGATGAGATTAAACTGAAGTCCCCATTCCATGAAGATGGAGTGATGACACGGACACCTGAGGTTATTGACGTCTGGTTCGACAGCGGCTCGATGCCATTCGCCCAGCAGCATTATCCTTTTGAGAATGAACAGGAATTTTCGGAGCAGTATCCAGCAGACATGATCTGTGAGGGAATTGACCAGACCCGCGGCTGGTTCTACAGCCTGCTTGCAGTGTCCACCTTGTTTACGGGCAAAGCACCTTATAAAGCGGTGATTGCAACGGGACACATCTTGGATGAGAACGGGCAGAAGATGTCCAAGTCGAAAGGCAATGTCATCGATCCTTGGGACATCATCGAAGAGTATGGCACCGATGCGTTCCGCTGGGCGCTCCTGTCGGACAGCGCGCCTTGGAATAGTAAACGGTTCTCTAAGGGGATTGTGGCCGAGGCCAAATCCAAGGTCGTGGATACTCTGGTTAACACCCATGCGTTCCTTACCCTGTATGCGAACATCGATGGTTATCGTCCGGAGGAGCATCCGCATCGCGCTTCTGAGAACAAGCTGGACAAATGGATTCTGTCCCGTCTGAACAGCCTGATCCTGATTGTGGATAAGGGCTTGTCGGTCAATGACTTCCTGAATCCGGCCAAAGCGATCGAGCAGTTCGTGGATGAGCTGAGCAACTGGTATATCCGCCGCTCGCGTGACCGGTTCTGGGGAAGCGGACTTAGTGAAGACAAGCTGAGCGCTTATCAGACCTTGACCCATGTTCTGGTCACTATGGCCAAGTTAACCGCGCCGTATACACCGCTCCTCTCCGAAGATATTTACACCAATCTTAGCGGAGAGCTGGAGAGTGTTCATCTGGCCGACTATCCGAAGGCGGATGAGTCCCTGATCGATAAGCAGCTGGAGCAGGATATGGAGAGTGCCCGTCAAATTGTGGAGCTTGCCCGTAACGTGCGTAATGAGACAGGCATCAAGACGCGTCAGCCTCTCTCCGAACTGATCATTTCGATTGATCATGCGTTTGAAGTTGCGGATTATGAGGAGATCATCAAAGAAGAGATCAACGTGAAGCGTATTGAGCTTGAGCAAAGCGACAGCGGGTTCGTTGATTTCACCTTGAAGATGAATTTAAAAGTCGCCGGTAAGAAGTACGGAAAGAATATCGGATTCCTTCAAGGCTATCTTAAAGGCTTGGCTGCCGAGGATACCCGCCGGATCGTCGAAAGCGGCGTGCTGAACATTACCTCTCCAGAAGGTGAGGAGCTTGAAATTACCGCTGACGAGCTTCTGATTGAGAAGCAGGCGAAGCCTGGATTCGCATCCGCGTCAGGTTATGGCATCACCGTAGCCCTGAATACAGAGATTACGCCGGAGCTGGAGCAGGAGGGCTGGGTGCGCGAGGTCGTGCGCGCGGTTCAAGATACCCGCAAAAAGCTGGACCTGCCGATTGAAAAGCGGGTACAGCTTACGCTTGAAGTAGACGACGAGCTGAAGGCCGCAATCACCGCATTTGAACATGTGCTGAGAGAGAATGTCCTGGTTACCGAGGTAACTTTTGGCGCACATGAACAGTCCGAGAAGATTGATCTGGGCACGAAGCAGATCGGTGTTATTATTGCATAGTAAAAAAATATAGCATGGGACCCTGTTTCCGGGGCCATACTAAATAGCAAAAATAACAAACGAGCTTTAGCCTTTCTCCAGCTGGGAGAAGGGCGGGCTCGTTTGTATTTTGAATGAATGCTGATTTATATAAAACGAACTTATGAAGGTTACCTTTTAGGGGCGCTGCGATGCCGAGTGTTCTTTAAGGCCGCTGTTGTCTCCGAAAAGCTTGAACTAGATATCCAAGTAGGGGCATTTCGGAGACAGAGGCGGACGCTCCGCTTCTTCAGAATCACTCGGCCTCTCCGCTGAGAGAGGTTAATTTTTAAAGTTTGTTTTATATAGTTAGCGATTGAGCTGCATCATGAAAGGGCGGAACAGGTCAATGATACACCGTAAGAGGGTGAAAGAAGAAGTAAAAGCTCTAAATGCACGCACACAGGTTCCACCTGAAGCTTCTGTGCTGAATGGAACGATGGATGAGAAGATAAATGCGATGTATAAGCTCACCTTGTTCTGGTCCCATGAGCTGGAGAAGTCGAGAATTATGGAATACACCCAGCTTATGGTCAGGCCCTGGAGACTGATTTGGTTAAATATACTGTCCGGCACCTCACGGGGCATCGGAATTGCCGTTGGATTTACTTTTTTTGCGGCAACCATCATTTACTTCCTTCAGGTGCTTGGCGCATTAAACCTGCCGATTGTTGGGGATTACATTGCGGACATCGTCAGAATTGTCCAGCGGCAGCTTGAGCTTAATACTCGTTAGAGCCCGTGCCCAGCGAATCCTCGGACTCCAAATGACGGGTGCTGCTCATATGTTTGCGGTATACCCCGTTGCGGTAAAAGAACACTTGGGTGCCGGTAATATCTGTGGCAACAAAGCTTTCATAAGGCTCTACGAACCCATCCAGCTCATTTGACGCTTCGATTTCCATGTCGTTATAATCATCAATTTCATTATCTTCTGCCATGGCCGGACTGTTGGAGGTTCCAAAGCTCTCGACGATTTGCCAGGCGTCTTCCCCATCAAACCCGTTCTGGTCATCATGTTCATCCATACTGGTCCGGCCAAACGGCGGGTACAGAAATTCTTCTTCGATCGGACGTTTGCTGGAAACCTCCCGCTGTGGGGTATGCTCGATGCAGTAAGCTGTCTCAGGCACCGCGTTTAAACGCTCGTAGGATATAGGCTGTCCGCAGGTAATACAGGTGCCATAGCTGCCGTCCTGCATTCTCTCGAGCGCTGCATCAACACGGTCAAGCAGAAGCTCGCTGTGTTCGGCTAGAGCCAAATCCTTGCCACGCTCGAATACTTCTGTTCCCAAATCACCCGGATGATTGTCGTAAAAAGATAATTCGTCTATGTTCTCCCGGGTGGTGGCGGCCATGCCATAGTGCTCATTATAGGCGAGACGGGTCTCAATGTCCTCCCGCTGTTCCCGTAATCGGTGCTCCAGTTGCTGAAGCTGTTCACTGCTTAGATGAGACATAGGGATTCTCCTTTCCGCATACACATGTTGAGAATTTTCGCTTTCCTGTAGGTTGTGCAGAAGTCTGGGGTTTTAGCGAAGGAAAATCCTATCGTTCATGGACGGCTTCTTTCCCGCTGTGCTACAATATACAAGGCTGAATAGTGGTTAAATCTGCTGGATGAATTGGCGGATGATATCAAAAACGGGGTGACGAATGGCAGTGATTTATTACTTGATTGCGCTAATTGTATTTCTGATTGACCAGGGAACCAAATATATCATAGCAACCAAATTGCAGCTGAATGAGCTAATTCCTGTAATTGGGGATTTTTTTGTGATCACCTCACACCGGAATCGGGGAGCGGCATTTGGGATTCTTGAGAACCAGCGCTGGTTCTTCATTGTAATTACAGTTATCGTTGTGCTTGCTATCGTGTGGTATATGCAGAAAATTAAGGGTAACGCCAACAAGCTGCTGCCTACAGCGCTGGCTTTAGTGCTTGGCGGCGCGATTGGAAATTTCCTGGACCGTGCGCTGAATGGGGAAGTAGTGGATTTTCTGATGTTTAATTTCGGAAGCTACACGTTCCCGATCTTCAATATTGCCGATTCCTGTATCGTTGTCGGGGTGGCATTGATTGTGCTTGACTCGTTCCTGGATATGGGAAGACAGAAGAAAAAAGAGGCAGAGGCAGGGAGCGAACAGACTTCATGAATGAAACTTTAGAGTGGACGGTTGAAGCCGAATCGGCCAAAGAACGAATAGATAAGTATGTTAAAGAATGTCTGACTGAGGATTATTCGAGAAGCCAGATTCAGCTTTGGATTGAGGAAGGCCATGTGGTGGTTAACGGGGCGCCGGTGAAATCCAACTATAAGCTGGCACAGGGCGATCTGGTCAGCGTTACGATCCCTGAACCCAGCACCGTGGAGCTTGTGCCCGAGGACATTCCGCTGGATGTATACTTTGAGGATTCCGATGTCATTGTGGTGAACAAGCCCCGCGGCATGGTCGTACATCCTGCACCTGGCCATTCTTCGGGAACCTTGGTGAATGCGCTCATGTATCACTGCAAGGACCTTTCCGGGATTAACGGAGAGCTTAGACCAGGCATTGTGCACCGTATCGACAAGGATACGTCAGGCCTGCTCATGGCTGCCAAGAACGACAAGGCCCATGCCTCGCTTGCAGCGCAGCTGAAGGACCACTCGGTTACGCGCAAGTACTTCGCTCTCGTTCACGGGAATGTGGTCCATGACCAGGGAACAGTGGATGCGCCGATTGGCCGTGACCCGCATGACCGCAAGATGTTTACGGTCACCGAGCGGAACAGCAAGACGGCCGTGACCCATTTTCAAGTTGTGGAAAGATTCGGGGATTACACCTTGCTCGAGCTGAAGCTTGAGACGGGGCGAACCCACCAGATCCGGGTACATATGAAATTTATTGAGCACCCGCTTGTGGGCGACCCGATGTATGGGAGAAGCAAAGGCATTAAAATGAATGGACAAGCCCTTCATGCGGCGGTACTAGGATTTGTTCATCCTTCCTCTGGCGAGTACAAAGAGTTCAATGCCCCGATTCCTGGTGATATGGAAGAGCTGTTGATTTCGCTGCGGAACAGATAAGGAATCACTATGTACGTTTAGATTCAGGTTTGCATTGTCACGAATACAAGGCATCACAGGACACGTGTTTCAAGCTTCCGGCATTAACAACCGGAGCAGGGTGTTCTGGATGCTTTTTTTGTTGTGTTTAAAATTGGCTAAGGTGATCACACATAGGTTTACACATTTTGGGGGGAGAGGTCAAAGCGTTTTTAGTGAAAAACTATATTTTGCTAGATAGCCAGATAGGAATTACCTTATTGGAGAATCCTTTAGCTAAGCGAATGACGGAACCATTGCATAAGGAGGGCTAGGGCTTAGCGCAACTCTGCTCGGAAATGCATGGGACTGGCGTGTCCGAGACGTGCGGTTAAATAGTACAAACGTTCTGACGGAAAATCCATTGTGTTCATCCGGGATTTGCAGCATATTTAGACATAGATTTAGTTAAGGAGATGGACTTAAACATGAGTATTGAACAATATCAAACAACGTATATTCAAACCAATTTTGCAGACCGGATTGGCGGAGCGAATTACGGCAAAGATACCGCCATTTATAAATTTGAGAAGATTAAGCGTGCAAAGGCTGCGGCCAAAAAAGACTTTCCTGATGTTGAGCTTATTGACATGGGGGTCGGTGAACCGGATGAGATGGCGGATGCGGGCATCGTGGCCAAGCTTGCGGAAGAGGCGGCCAAACCGGAGAACCGAGGGTATGCGGACAACGGCATCGCCGAGTTCAAGGAGGCTGCTGCCAAATACCTGAAAGAAGTATTTAGCGTGGACGGTATTGATCCTGTGACTGAAATTGTGCACTCGATTGGTTCCAAGCCGGCACTAGCCATGCTGCCTTCCTGCTTCATCAACCCGGGCGATGTCACTATAATGACCGTTCCCGGCTATCCTATACTTGGCACCCATACCAAGTATCTGGGAGGGGAAGTATACAACGTTCAGCTTACAGAGGAGAATAATTTCCTCCCGGACCTTTCCTCCATTCCGGAAGAAATCAGCCGCCGGGCCAAGCTGCTGTATCTGAATTACCCGAACAACCCTACAGGCGCAAGTGCCACTCCCGAGTTCTTTGCAGAGGTTGTGGCTTGGGCTAAAAAATACAATGTGGTAGTTGTACATGACGCACCTTACGCTGCCCTGACATACGATGGTCTTAAGCCGCTCAGTTTCCTGTCGGTGCCGGGGGCCAAGGACGTTGGTATCGAACTTCACTCCCTCTCGAAGTCCTATAACATGACTGGTTGGAGAATCGGATTTGTAGCTGGTAATCCACTTGTGGTTAAGGCATTCAGTGATGTGAAGGACAACAATGATTCCGGTCAATTCATCGCGATTCAAAAGGCTGCTGCTTACGGTCTTGCGAATCCGGGGATCACAGAGAAAATTGCGGAGAAATACTCCCGCCGTCATGATATGCTGGTGTCGGCCCTGAATGAGCTTGGCTTCAAGGCCAAGAAGCCTAAGGGTTCATTCTTCCTGTATGTAGCCGCTCCTAAAGGCGTAGAGGGAGGACCTCGCTTTGAAAGCGGAGAAGCCTTCTCCCAATACCTCATTCGTGAGAAGCTGATTTCCACGGTACCTTGGGATGATGCCGGTGCGTTTGTTCGCTTCTCCGTGACCTTCATTGCTGCAGGCGAGGAAGAGGAGAAGCGGGTCATTTCCGAAATTAAACGTCGTTTGGGCGACGTGAAGTTTGAATTTTAAGTGAATAAGAAACTGGAAGCCACCGTTTAGTGACGGTGGCTTTTTGTCATTCCAATATGCTTAAAAGATGAGTTTAAGGCTGTACCAAATTAGAAATCATGATTTTTATATGTGGATATTTATGCAACAATAACGTATAATTATAAATATGAATGAAAGAAGCTTAACCTCCTCTTGCAGGGAGGAGACCGATTAATGACAATAATCGACATGATTTGTATTTCCCCGCCTTGACAGGCTCCCGGTGTTCTGTCATAATTCATGTAAATCAATAGCACCTTTAAATCAGTCCCGTGAGGCTGGCAAGGTAACGTGAATGAGGTTTTATTCGGAATGGATAAACACCGCGCTGCGGCGCAGGTGCCCCTTCCTTATAACCTGTGACAGTCATGCTCTGTGTGCAGACATGACTCGGAACTCCTTGCCTGGAACTGGGCAAGGAGTTTTTTTGTTGCTCTTCACGGAACCTGATGAATCTGATCATTAGGAGGCTAATCTGTGAGTATGGAATTACAACATGTCATTATGGACGAAATTGCAATCCGGCGGGCGCTGACGAGAATTGCTCATGAGATTCTTGAGAAGAACAAAGGTATCGATGGCTGTGTCTTGGTAGGTATCCGCACACGCGGTGTGTATCTGGCGAAGCGGATTGCCGAGAGACTGGAAGAGATTGAAGGCACGCCGGTTCCTTGGGGAGAGATCGATGTTACCCAGTATCGGGATGACAGATCTGCCCCTAGCGGGAAGAATGAATCCTTGGGGCAGCAGCTGAACGGTCAGACCATTCAAGGCAAGAAGGTTATTCTGTGCGACGATGTGCTCTATACAGGCAGAACGATCCGGGCGGCGATGGATGCGCTGATGGACTGTGGACGGCCTGAATCCATTCAGCTCGCTGTTCTGGCGGACCGGGGACACCGGGAGCTGCCAATCCGGGCTGATTATATCGGGAAGAACGTGCCGACCTCCAGAGCGGAGGAAATCGAAGTGCACCTGAAAGAGTTCGACGGAGTGGATCAAGTGAGAATTTTACAGCAGCGGGAGGACATCTAATCATGACCATTTCCATGTCGGCAGTGAAGGAGCGCAGCCTGCTTGGCCTTAAGGACTTAAGCCGGGATGAAATATCTTCAATCCTGGACCGGGCAGCTTACTGGGCTAACCAGCAGGAGAAGATGATACCGGTACTGGAGAATCGGTTTGTCGCGAACATGTTTTTTGAGAACAGCACACGCACCCGTTTTTCTTTTGAAATGGCCGAGAAGCGTCTTGGTGCACAGGTGCTCAATTTCGCTGCAGCGGCCTCAAGTGTGGAGAAGGGCGAATCGATCTACGACACTGTACGAACCCTCGAATCCATGGGGATCGATGCCGGAGTGATCCGGCTGAAGCCCATCGGTCTGCTGGCTGAGCTGGCTGAGCGGGTCAAGGTTCCGCTGGTCAATGCCGGAGACGGCAACAATGAGCATCCGACCCAGGCACTGCTTGATTTATACACGATGAAACAGCATTTTGGTGAACTGAAGGGGCTGAGAGTGTCCATCATTGGCGATATTATTCAAAGCCGGGTGGCAAGATCGAACTTATGGGCTCTTCAAAAATTCGGCGCCAATGTGAAGTTCTGTGCTCCAGCCAATATGCAGGCACCTGAGCTTGCTGAGCATGCACCTTATGTATCTATGGAAGAAGCGCTAAAAGCTGATGTGGTGATGATGCTCCGTGTCCAACTGGAACGTCATGCCGAAGGTATGCTGAAGTCTCCAGAACAGTATCGTTTGCAGTACGGGCTCACGGAAGAGAGAGCCGCTAAGCTTGAGCCAGGAGCAATTATCATGCATCCGGCTCCTGTGAACCGGAACGTTGAGATTGATGACAGCCTGGTGGAGAGTGAGAAATCCCGTATTTTCACCCAAATGGCAAACGGGGTTCCGATCCGCATGGCGGTTATGGAACGTGCAATGAAATTGTAACGGCAAAAGCCTAAAACGATATGATACAAAGAGGGAAAATAAGCGGAGGTCATCATGGAGCTAATAATTAAAAATGCAAATATCGTAGGTACGGACGGCAAGCTTGAACTGAAGAACATCGTGGTTGCCGGGGGAGTCATTCAGCAGATTATGGATGCATCTGAACAGGCAGCCCTGGAGGATGCGCAAGTGATAGATGCTCAAGGCAAGCTGGTATCCGCAGGGTTCATTGATATGCATGTTCACCTTAGAGAGCCGGGCTTTGAATATAAAGAAACGATCGAGACTGGGGCACGCTCAGCGGCTAAAGGCGGATTCACCACCATCGCCTGCATGCCCAATACAAGACCGGTAACTGATAATCCGGAGACGGTAAAGCTGGTGCTGGACAGAGCCAAGGAAGCGGATTTGGTTCATGTCCTTCCCTATGCGGCCATTACAAAGAGTGAACTGGGCCGCGAGCTTACCGACTTCCCGGCGCTTAAAGAGTCTGGGGCTATCGGATTCACCGATGACGGAGTCGGCGTGCAAAGCGCTCAAATGATGAAGGACGCTATGAAATGGGCTGCTGAGCTGGGTATGCCGGTCATCGCCCATTGTGAAGACAATACCTTGGTGGAAGGAGCCCCGGTTGCTGAAGGTGAATTTGCCAGAAAGCATGGGCTCAAAGGAATTCCAAACGAATCCGAGGCGATTCATGTCGGACGTGACATTCTGCTGGCTGAAGCGACTGGCGTACATTACCATGTCTGCCACGTGAGCACGGAGCAATCGATCCGCCTGATCCGGCAGGCCAAGGAAATCGGAGTCAAGGTGACCGCTGAGGTCTGCCCTCATCACCTGATCCTCTCAGAAGAGGACATTCCGGGACTGGATGCCAATTGGAAAATGAACCCGCCGCTGCGCTCCCGCCGCGACGTGGAGGCCTGCATTAAGGCCGTGGAGGACGGTACGATCGACATTATCGTCACCGACCACGCCCCTCACAGTGAGGAAGAGAAAGAACGTGGCATGCAGCTTGCCCCGTTCGGAATCGTGGGCTTCGAGACTGCGTTCCCGCTGCTCTACACCAAGTTCGTCGCCACCGGCAAATGGCCGCTGGCCCAGCTTATTCAGCGGATGACCGCTGACCCGGCCCGGGTGTTCGGCCTGGCGGCCGGCAAGCTTGAGCCTGGCGCTCCAGCTGATCTGACGATCGTGGACCTCGAGACCGAGAGAGCCGTAGACCCGTCGACCTTCGCGTCGAAGGGCCGCAACACCCCTTTTACCGATTGGAAGCTTAAGGGCTGGCCTGTCGCTACCATCGTAAGCGGCAAAGTAGTCTGGTCCGAGTAAGCAAGTATAGATACAAGTATAGATAGAAGTAATGCTCGAAAGAGCAGCGAATCCCGCAGGGAGAGCGCACGGAGCACGAAGCAGCACCAAAACGCACGCCCGTAGCCCCCAGGGCTCTGCTCGAAAGAGCAGCGATTCCCACAGGGAGAGCGCACCGAGCACGAAGCAGCACCAAATCGTGCCAAGGGCAGCACCACGAACCCATGCTTTTCCAAATCAAAGGAGCACTGAAGTAAAGCGGGTCCCGCAGGGACGGCAAGCGCTCCTACTACCAACAGCAGCAAGGAAGCACACTCTAAATCCTTCGCCAAACTTTCGGGTGTCCAGAGGGCAAAGCCCTTGGGGCCCTCCCTTCCAGGGAGGGTTTGGGAGGGTAATCTAATATGGGAGATGATATCGCAATGCAGGCTAGATTATTGCTCGAAGACGGCACTTTATTCACTGGCAAATCTTTTGGAGCCGAGGTTGAAAAGACCGGTGAAGTAGTATTCAATACAGGAATCACCGGATATCAGGAAGTTCTGTCGGACCCGTCCTACTGTGGACAAATCGTAACGATGACCTATCCGCTAATCGGCAACTACGGGATCACGCGGGATGACTTTGAATCTGTCGCCCCATCGATCCACGGTTTTGTCGTACGCCGTTATGAACCGGTGCCGAGCAACTGGCGTGCCCAGACCAGCATTGGTGACCTGCTTAAGGAGTATGGCATTCCTGGAATAAGCGATATTGATACCCGCATGCTGACCCGGATCATCCGCCATCACGGAACGATGAAGGGGATACTTACGACTTCCTCCAAATCGCTTGAAGAGCTTCAAGAGATGATTAAAGCAACGAGCATCAACGAACTTAGAAATCAAGTGGCTCGTACGTCCACTAACCATATATACAGCAGCCCAGGAGCCAAAGAGCGCATTGTCCTGGTGGATTTTGGCGCCAAGAGCGGAATCCTTCGCGAGCTGACCAAGCGGGGCTGCGATGTGATCGTGGTGCCGCATGACACGACAGCAGAGGAGATCCGTCAGCTTCATCCTGACGGCATCCAGCTCTCCAACGGCCCTGGGGATCCGAAAGATGTGCCATATGCCGTGAAAATGGTATCCGAGCTGCTCGGCGAATATCCGATCTTCGGCATCTGTCTGGGACACCAGCTGTTCGCGCTGGCCTGCGGAGCGGATACGGAAAGCCTGAAATTCGGCCACCGTGGCGGCAACCATCCGGTCAAGGAGCTGGAATCCGGACGCTGCTATATCACTTCGCAGAACCATGGTTACACCGTAACCGAGTCTTCCATTGCTGGAACGGAGCTGGAAGTCACTCATATCAACAATAACGATAAGACCATCGAAGGTCTTAAGCATACGAAATACCCTGCCTTCTCGGTGCAGTACCACCCGGAGGCCGCACCAGGCCCTTACGACAACAGCTATCTGTTTGACCGGTTCCTGGAAATGATCCGCAACTACAAACAAGAGAATCCACAAAAACCACGCCAGGCCCTGATCATGGCAGCAGCGAAAGGAGCTCGTTAAGATGCCTAAAAATAATGAACTGAAGAAAATCCTGGTTATCGGCTCCGGCCCGATTGTCATCGGCCAGGCCGCGGAATTCGACTATGCTGGCACGCAGGCCTGTCAGGCTCTAAAGGAAGAGGGGGTAGAGGTTGTCCTGATCAACAGCAACCCTGCAACCATTATGACGGATACGAATATGGCGGATAAGGTGTACATCGAGCCGATCACCCTGGACTTCGTTACCCAAATCATCCGCCAGGAGCGTCCAGATGGACTGCTGCCAACCTTGGGCGGACAGACAGGTCTGAACATGGCGGTGGAGCTTGCCAAGGCAGGTGTGCTTGAGCGCGAGAATGTGAAGCTGCTTGGAACACAGCTCACCTCGATCGAGAAAGCGGAGGACCGTGATTTGTTCCGTGAGCTGATGCGCGAACTGGAGCAGCCGGTACCGGCCAGTACGATTATTACAACTGTGGAAGAATCGGTGCGTTTTGCCGAAGAGATCGGATATCCGGTCATCGTGCGCCCTGCGTATACCCTAGGAGGAACGGGCGGCGGTATATGTGCGGATGAAGAGGAATTGAGGGAGACCGTAGCGGCAGGTATCCGTTACAGCCCGATCGGACAATGCCTTATCGAGAAGAGCATTGCCGGCATGAAAGAAGTCGAATACGAAGTTATGCGTGACGCCAATGACAACTGTATCGTAGTCTGCAACATGGAGAACTTTGATCCGGTTGGCGTTCATACGGGAGACAGTATCGTAGTGGCTCCGAGCCAGACGCTGTCGGACCGCGAGTACCAGATGCTTCGCTCCGCATCGCTGAAGATTATCCGCGCCTTGAATATTGAAGGTGGATGTAACGTACAATTCGCTCTTGACCCTCAGAGCTATCAGTACTATGTCATCGAGGTAAATCCACGCGTAAGCCGCTCCTCTGCGCTGGCCTCCAAAGCAACCGGTTATCCGATTGCCAAGATGGCTGCCAAGATTGCGCTTGGATACACTCTGGATGAAATCGTCAACCCGGTAACCGGGCAGACCTATGCCTGCTTTGAGCCGACACTGGATTATATCGTGAGCAAAATCCCGCGTTGGCCGTTCGATAAATTTGTTAGTGCAAACCGCAAATTGGGAACCCAAATGAAAGCCACCGGTGAGGTTATGGCGATCGGGCGTACTTTTGAAGAATCGATTCATAAGGCTGTCCGCTCCCTGGAGATTGGGACTCACCGCCTGTTCTTGAAAGGGGCGGACCAGCTTACCCAAGAGGACCTTGACAGACGGCTGGTTCAACCTGACGATGAGCGTCTGTTCCTGGTTGCAGAGGCATTCCGCCGCGGTTATGAACTGCAGCAGATTCAAGACTTGACCAACATCGACTGGTGGTTCCTTGACAAGATTGAGCGGATTGTGGAGTTCGAGAAGAAGATTGCCTCGGAATCTGAGCTTACCCAAGAGACGCTGTACGAAGCCAAACGGATGGGCTTCACTGACCGGGCCATTGCTGAGCTTCGCAATCAGGCGTCCTTCAGTGAACATACAACCGAAGCAGATGTAAGAAGCCTGCGTCTTGCCCAGGGTCTTCGCCCGGTTTATAAAATGGTGGATACCTGCGCCGCAGAGTTCGAAGCAATTACACCATATTACTACTCCACATATGAGCAGGAGAACGAAGTGACTCCTTCTTCCAAGGAGAAGATCATCGTGCTTGGTTCCGGTCCGATCCGGATCGGCCAAGGGATTGAGTTCGACTACTCGACAGTACATGCGGTATGGGCGATTCAAAAAGCGGGTTATGAAGCGGTTATCATCAATAACAACCCGGAGACCGTTTCAACGGACTTTAACACATCGGACCGATTGTACTTTGAACCCTTGTTCTTCGAGGATGTTATGAACGTGATCGAAGAAGAGAAGCCGGTCGGGGTCATCGTACAGTTCGGAGGACAGACTGCAATTAACCTGGCTGCTCCACTGAAAGCCGCTGGGGTTAACATTCTGGGAACCAGCCTCGAGAGCATCGATGAGGCGGAAGACCGCAAGAAATTCGAAGCGCTTCTGTCCAGATTGGAAATCGCCCAGCCGAAAGGCAGCACGGTGACCTCCGTAAAAGAAGCGGTTGGAACAGCCCAGTCCCTTGGATATCCGGTACTGGTTCGTCCTTCCTATGTACTTGGGGGCCGTGCCATGGAGATTGTATATTCGGATGACGAGCTGCTTAGATACATGGAACAGGCGGTACAGATCAACCCGCAGCATCCGGTTCTGATTGACCGTTACATGCTCGGTATGGAAGTGGAAGTGGATGCGATTTGCGACGGGGAGACGGTATTGATTCCAGGCATTATGGAACATGTTGAGCGTGCCGGGGTTCACTCCGGAGACTCCATCGCCGTGTATCCTCCGCAGTATCTGTCCGATACTTTGAAAAATAAGATTGTGGATGTCACGATCAAAATCGCCAAAGAGCTGAAGACTGTCGGGCTTGTGAACATCCAGTTCGTTATTTACAAGGACGAAGTATATGTGATCGAGGTGAACCCTCGCTCTTCCCGGACTGTTCCGTTCCTAAGCAAGGTTACTAATATTCCGATGGCGAATGTGGCCACCCAGTGCATTCTGGGTACGAAGCTGAAGGATCTTGGTTATGTGGACGGCTTATGGCCGGAGAGCGACTATGTATCGGTGAAAGTGCCGGTATTCTCCTTCGCCAAGCTGCGCCGGGTTGAACCGACCCTCGGACCGGAAATGAAGTCCACCGGAGAAGTTATGGGACGGGATCAGCATTACGCCAAAGCGCTGTATAAAGGGCTAATCGGAGCAGGGATGAAAATTCCGACAACCGGTTCCATGATTGCCACCGTGTCAGACAAGGATAAGGAAGAGGCCACCCAGCTCTTCCGCGGTTTCAACAATCTGGGTTACAACATCATCGCAACAGGCGGTACGGCCCAAGCTTTGGAGGAAGCCGGCATTCATGTGACTACAGTTAACAAGCTGAGTGAAGGAACACCTAATATTCTTGATTTGATCCGCGGAGGTCAAGCCCACTTTGTTGTGAACACACTGACCAAAGGCAAGGAGCCGGAACGTGATGGCTTCAGAATCCGCCGTGAAGCGGTGGAGAACGGAATTGTATGTATGACTTCGCTTGATACGGTCCGGGCCCTTCTGACGATGCTTGAATCAATCAACTTCACTTCGCAGGCGATGCCTTCCGTGGCAGCGGCCAAATAACTCCCCAACCGCATCAGGAACAATGACTGATCTTAAGGAGGAGTAATAAGTGAAGCTTCAACATACTGCTGAAAAATTAATGGTGGCTCTGGATTATCCCTCTGCGGAGGATGCCAGGCTCCTGATTGACCGGCTACAGGGGATACCCTGTTATATAAAAGTAGGGATGCAGCTGTATTATACAGCTGGCCCTGATTTCGTCCGGGAGCTTAAAGCTAAGGGCTACAAGGTGTTTTTGGACTTGAAAATGCATGATATCCCCAATACGGTAAAAGGCGGCGCCAATAGTATTACCCGCCTGGGTGTGGATATGTTCAATGTTCACGCAGCCGGGGGCGTCACGATGATGACGGCTGCAAGGGAGGGAGCAGACGAGGCTCTGGCCAAGGATGCTTCCTTAACCTCCCCGCTAATCATAGCGGTGACCCAGCTGACCAGTACGGATCAGAGGACGCTAAATGAGGAAATCGGCATTCTTGGGACCGTAGAAGAAGCCGTAGTTCGTTATGCCAAGCGAACGTTTCAAGCCGGACTTGATGGCGTGGTAGCCTCTCCGTTAGAAGTGGAGGCGATTAAGATGGCGTGTGGTCCGGATTTCCGGACCGTCACACCTGGAATCCGCCCGGCTGGAAGTGCTGTAGGCGACCAGTCCCGCATCATGACGCCAGCCGAGGCCATCCGCTGTGGCACGGACTTCATTGTGGTAGGACGTCCGATCACCGCAAGTCCGGATCCAAGACGCGCAGCCGAGCAAATATTAGAGGAGATGACGACTTCGTGCTGAATAAACAAGAGATAGAATCCAAGATTGCAGAAAGCCTGCTTGATATAGGGGCCGTTGCCTTGCGTCCACATCAGCCTTTTACCTGGACATCCGGCATTAAATCCCCAATTTATTGTGATAACCGGCTGACTATGTCTTATCCCGAAGTCCGGGATTTGATTGCGGAGTCGTTCGCAACCCTGATCAGGGAGCAGTACCCGGATACGGATGTGATCGCCGGTACGGCAACCGCAGGCATTCCGCATGCCGCCTTCGTCTCGCAAAAACTGGGCCTGCCTATGGCCTATGTCCGCGACAAGGCCAAGGGCCATGGGAAAGAGAACCAGATTGAAGGTCTGATCTCTGAGGGACAGAAGGTCATTGTTATTGAAGATTTGATCTCCACTGGCGGAAGCTCCATCAAAGCCGCCCAGGCTGTTAAGGAAGCTGGAGCAGAGCCGCTGGCGGTGCTTGCGATCTTCAGCTACCAGCTGGACAAGGCGGTTCAAGGTTTTGATGAAGCCGGCATTCACGTGGAGTCCTTATCCAACTATTCAGCGCTCATTCGGGTGGCGGCTGCTAAGGGTACGATCCAGGAGCAGGATTTACAGCTGCTTCAGTCCTGGAGAGAGAACCCGGCCGCATTTGGCCAATAAATGACCTCGAAGGTTACAGTTTTTTTATAATCTATTAAATTGAATTATAGTAATCTATAACAGGCAGCCGATTCCGGCTGTCTTTTTCTATTTTCTGACCGGGTGCAAAAAAATAGGACGTTAAGGATAAACATATTGTAACTTTTTTACAAGGCAGATCGTTTATAATTCAGTTGGACTTGGAAGGATTTACATACATTAGGGTGGAGGAGAGCGTAATTCATGATGCGTTGGCTGCGCAAGCAACCTGCAGGCCAGAAACCGGAAGTTGAAAGTGAGCCCTCTTTCAATCCGAATCCCGATCCGGCCGCAAATAATAGAGATGTGAATGAGAGTATGAGAGATTTGGAAATTGCGGATACCCACCAATCCCTTCAGGCAGAGCTTGATGGGCCTGGGGCAGAAGCGAGATTGGACAGCGAAGCTTCCAAGGAGCACGAAATAATGGATGAAGGCATTGCCGGAGCAGGCTCTGAGAGCGCCCAGCTAACAGAACCTTCTGTAGAGGCCACCATGAATGCCTCATCAGCAGACTCCTTCGAAGAAGCTCCACCAGAAGGTCTTTCAGATGATGTCCCTGCATCAGCGGGTACTTTGGAAGAAGCCATAACGGAATCCCAGGCGGCAAGCCCTTTAGAGGGAGAACTGGTTGAGGTTCAAACATCAAATTCTTCAGAGGATGGTTTTGCAGATCCCGCTGCCCAAGTAGAGGAGATGGATGAACCGGGCAGTCAGGAGAAGATCGGTCTTATTTCGCCGAGTGAACCTATTCTTGAAGTTCGGGAAGTTCATCGTTCGTTCCCAGTTGGAGGCCAGTCTCTTCATGTACTGAAAGGAATCAACATGGAAGTGATGCCGGGCCAGCTGGTTATGTTGAAAGGAAGATCCGGGTCAGGCAAGACGACCTTGCTTAATATGCTGGGAGGCCTTGACCAGCCTTCTCAAGGTGAAATCTACTTCCGTGGTCAGAAGCTTCACACGCTTAGTGACAAGAAGCGGACTGTACTTAGAAGGGATCAGATCGGGTTTATTTTCCAGGCATATGCCCTTCTCCCGCTTCTATCCGCATATGAGAATGTGGAATTGTCCCTGCGCATGGCTTCGGTTCCCTCCCGGGAATGGAAAGAGAGAATTACCCACTGCTTGAATTTGGTCGGACTCGGCAAGCGGATGCATCACCGGCCGTTTGAGTTGTCCGGGGGAGAGCAGCAGCGGGTGGCTATCGCCAAGGCTATTGCGCACCGGCCTCATCTGCTGCTTGCGGACGAACCAACAGCGAATCTGGACTCGCAGATGGGGGCCCAGGTCATGGCTGTATTCAAAAATATTATCGAGACGGAGAATGTGACGATTTGTATGACGACACACGACCCTACAATCTTGGAGGTAGCAGACCATGTTTACGAAATGGTGGATGGCAGATTTGTCTAAGGGAAGGAGGAAGTGGGCACGCGGTGCTGGAGCAGCCGTCCTGTGTCTTTCGGTTATAACCGCTTCAGGATGCGGCCTTTTGCCGAAGGAGCAGGAGGAAGAGGTGCTGCCGAATATCCAAGCGCCGAAAATTTCCAAGAAACCGGAGTATGAGGTAACCTCAGGAACATTTGAGACGACCGTTCAGAGCAGCGGGCAGTTTCTAAGCCAACGGGAGGAGCCCGTGTACTTCACCTTGGGAGATACGCTGCAGCTTCATCTGAAAGAGCTGAACATCAAGCTTGGCGATAAAGTGAAAAAAGGGGCCGTGATTGCCACACTGGACACGGAAGATCTTCAGAAGAGTATCCGGGATAAGGAGCTTGATATCCGTTCTCAGGAAGTCACGATGAAGGAAGCCCTGCGTACCAAGGATGAGAAGGACCCGATTGAGTTTGAAACGAAGAAGCTTCAATTCGAGAAGGCCCGTCAGGAATTAGCAGATTTGAAAGAGCAGGTTTCACGGGCTGTACTCACAGCTCCTTTTACCGGAACAGTTACCTCAATCAATGTGGACAAGGGTGCTATGATTAAGTCTTATGACACGATTGCCGTGATTGCGGATACGTCGAATTTGGTGGTTGCGGCCAACATCCAGAAGGAAGATCTGGAGAAGCTGACTGTGGGTATGCCTGCCAAGGTGGATATTAACAAGGTGGGTGAGGTTAGCGGCAAGATCAAGGTGCTTCCTAAGGCTGATGCGCTTGAGAAGGCATCGGGCAACAATAACAATAACGGTGGCGGAGGCGGTAATAACGGCAACGGGGGCAATAACGGTAATGGGGGAACAACCCCGCCGAAGAAGCAGTCTCTTGAGGGGTATATGATCATCCAGCTCGACAAGTTTCCTAAGGGAGTTGAACGTGGAACCCAGCTTAGTGTCACGATTACAACTTCCAAGCGTGAGAATGTAACAGTCATTCCGATCTCGGCGTTGCGGACCACCGGTTCCCGGAATTATGTTCAGGTCGTCGAGGAGGATGGAAGCAAACGCGAGGTGGATGTTGAGGTCGGAGAGCAGCGATCTACGGATGTTGAGATTAAGAAGGGCCTCACACCTGGACAGAAAGTAGTGGGCCGCTAATGGGAATGCCGCTGGTTCGATTCTTATTCCGTAAAATGTGGAATACAAGGTGGCTGACATTGAGCACACTGATCGGACTTATTGTTGCCGTGTCGTTCACAGTCAGTATCCCGATGTATTCAGACGGTGCCCTTAAACGGGTTGTAGCCAAGACGCTTCAGGAGCAAAGCACCGGTCTTCCTGCGGGCTCCCTGCTCATGACCTATCAGGCTTCGGGCGGAGAGAAGACAGACCAAGCCGGGCTTAAGGCGGTTGACCAATACATAAGTCAGAATGTTCCCGCACAAATTGGCTTCCCGCATAAGGCCTATGTTAATACCCGCTCTATCCGCGGAACCGAGGTCGTTCCGGAAGATCCGAGCAAGGTGGATGCCAGCCGGACCCGTTCGATGACCTTATCTTCGATGAGCGGACTTAAAGATCAAATTGAAATTACCAAGGGCAACATGTATGGAGACAAACGGTCGGATGGCGTTGTCGAAGTTATGATGCTTGAAGAAGGAATGTACCAGAACGATCTTCACGTTGGGGATATTCTGGATTATCCGGTGTACAGCGGACTTGATATCACGCTGCGGGTCCAAATCGTGGGCTCCTTTAAACCGAAAAAGGAAACAGATCCTTATTGGGTTCAGGGCTTTGAGGGAATGGCCAACAATCTGTATACCAGCGAGTCTGTCTTTAATGACAGCCTTCTGAAGGAACAGAATATCCCACTTAATAATGCGACATGGTATTACGCTTTTGATCTAAGCGAAATTAAAACCAGTCAAATTACGGCATTGTCGAGTGTTCTGGACCGTCTCAACGTGGAACTGTATCAGAAGCTTAAGAATACGAAAGTTACAATCTCTTTCGGAGAGCTGCTGAACAGCTTCCGCACCCAAAGTCTGCAGCTTCAAACGATGCTGTTCACCCTGGCAGCGCCAATGATCGCGATGGTGTTCTATTATATCGTTATGAACGCCAGGCAGGCTCTGGATAAACAGCAGAGTGATATTGCAGTGCTGCGAAGCAGGGGGGCTTCCACCAAGCAGATCATTATGATCTATCTGCTGGAGAGCATCATTCTCGGTGTTGTTTCGATGATCGCCGGGCCGTTGCTTGGATGGTTTATGTCCAAATCGATCGGCTCAGCCAATGGCTTCCTGGAATTTGTCGACCGCAAATCCATTCCCGTCGGATTCAATTCGGATGCCCTGCTTCTAGGGGCGGGTGCGGTGATCATTGCTATCCTGTCCACTTTGATTCCAGCGATCACCTATGCAAGATCATCGATCGTCAATGCCAAGCGTAAGCAGGCCCGTTCCGACCGGCGTCCATTCTGGCAGCGGTGGTTCGTGGACGTTGTGCTGCTTGGAGTAGCAGGGTATGGATATTACTTGTTCAATGAGCGTCAAATGCTCACGTTCTCAACCGGATTAACTACGGATCAGCTTCAGGTTCAGCCGTTTCTGTTCTTCGTTCCGGCCATTGCCATATTTGCGATTGGACTTTTCTTCCTTCGCATTTTCCCATGGCTGCTTCGATTTATAGGTTGGATTGGCAAGAAGTGGCTGCCAGTTCCGTATTATCTGAGCCTTACCCAGTTGTCCCGCTCTTCATTGTCTTACTACCCGCTGATGATCCTGCTGGTACTGACCTTGGGACTCGGGGTATATAATGCATCGGCAGCGAGGACGATCGATCTGAATTCCACGGAACGTACCCTGTACAAATACGGAACAGATGTGGTTGTGGAGACCCAGTGGTCCGGCACACCTGAGATTACTCCTGGTAAGGGACCATCCGGGGGAGGACAACAGGGAGGCGGAGCCCCAGGAGGGGGCGGCGCTTCGGGACCTGGAGGCGGCGGAGGTTCTGGACAGCAGCAGAACAAGAACGCCAAAATCATCTATTCGGAGCCGCCTTTTGAAATCTTCAGGACCCTGCCTGGAGTGGAACATGCAGCAAGAGTGCTTCAGACCAAAGGAAATATCGTGGTCTCCGGCCAATCTGCCGGTCAAGGACAAATTATGGGCATAGACAATGTGGATTTCTCCAAGGTGGCGTGGTTCCGTAACGATCTGTTCCCGGCACATCCATTCAGATACTTAAACCTGCTTGGACAATATGAAGCGGCTGCCTTAATTCCATCGAGTCTTGCTGAGAAATACAAGCTCAAGCCTGGAGATACATTCACGGTGTCGATTAATGACCAGACGATCGATTTTGCGGTATACGGGATTATTCCTTACTGGCCAAATCTGTATCCAGATCAAACGCCATTTGTTGTTGCGAATCTGGACTATATCTATGACCAACTGCCGATGATGCCTTATGAAGTATGGTTGAAGATGAAGCCGGGAGCAAAGGTCGCTCCGATCTACAGCAAACTGGCTGAGAAGGATATTGAGGTTGCCAAGATCAAGGATGTAAGAACAGAGCTGGTGACGCAGAGCAAGCTGCCAACCCGGGGCGGGGTCTTCGGGATTCTAAGCATGGGCTTCCTGGTTTCTGTCATGGTTTCCTTGATTGGATATATTTTGTTCTGGTTCTTCAATCTGTCCGGACGGGTTGTCCAGTTCGGGATTCTAAGAGCCATGGGGTTATCCCGCAGACAGCTTACGATTATGCTGCTTGCGGAGCAGATTCTTACCGCCGGGCTTTCCATTGCGCTTGGAATTGGAATCGGCAAGCTCGTTGGGCGTTTGTATCTTCCTTTTCTTCAGACGGCAGAGAACGTCACATCCCAGGTGCCGCCATTTAGGATCGTCTTTGATTCCAAGGATACGCAGCAGCTGTACCTGGTTGTCGCAGTTATGCTCCTTATGGGGGCTGGACTGCTGCTGTGGCAGATTCGCAGACTTAAGGTACATCAGGCTGTGAAGCTTGGAGAGGAGAGATAAAGCGTGATTCACTGCGAGGGATTGGTCAAAATTTTTAAAACCAAGGATATCGAAGTCGTTGCGCTGCAGGGGCTGAACCTGACCGTCGAAGATGGCGAGATGATGGCGATTATCGGCAACAGCGGAAGCGGCAAGTCAACGCTCCTGAATATACTCGGAGGGTTGGATCACCCTTCTGCCGGTACGGTCACCGTGGGAGAATGGAACCTTCTGAAGGTGAACGACCGGGAACTGGTTGAGTACAAAAGAAATACAGTAGGGTTCATCTGGCAGAACAATGCGCGCAATCTACTGCCTTATCTTACGGCGCTCGAGAATGTGGAAATGCCGATGATGTTAAATGGCAAGGTGGATCGGGCATATGCCAAGCAGCTGCTGGAGTGGGTTGGTCTCAAGGACCGGATGCATAACCGCCTCCAGCAGCTGTCCGGTGGTGAGCAGCAGCGTGTGGCGATTGCGATAGGATTGTCCAATCGTCCCAAGCTGCTGCTTGCGGATGAACCTACCGGTTCGGTGGATACCCGGACTTCAGATCAGATTATGGATATATTCCGCCGGATCAATCGGGAGATTGGTCTTACCATAGTCATCGTTACCCATGATTTGACTTTGGCAAGCAAGGTGGACCGGGTCGTTGCGATTCGGGACGGACTCACGAGCACAGAGTTCGTGAAGAGGAATCCGGGGCTCGATTCGACAGAGGACGGATTTAATCGTCAAGGCGGGCTTCAGGAAGTGCATGAAGCGTTCGTTGTTGTGGACCGGGTAGGCAGACTGCAAGTTCCCAAAGAATATCTGGAGGCTCTCGGAATTGGGGGAAGAGCCAGCATGGAGTTCGATGGAGGAAAGATTGTAATCACACCACCCAAACCAATTAAGGAGGAAGAATCTTGAAAAACGGATTTAAGAAAACGTACAAAATCTTAGCGACAAGTCTTGCGGCGGTGATGCTGACGGGAATGATAGCGGGATGTTCAAGTGGGAGCAATACCGATAACGACAAGCCAAAGGTGCTTCGGATCGGCATGACTTATGGCGGCGGAGGTAACGACCAATATTTCAGACAGCAGTTCACAGATGTGTACGAGTACACACATCCGAATGTGACAATTGAAATTGTGCCTGCGGTGAATTATGACCAAATGCGTTACTCCGAGAATCAGAACAACGAACAACCTGATGTGATCAAGAGCTTGAAGGGATTAATGACAGGCAGCAATCCGGTCGACGTCGTAGTTGCCGACACGAGTACGCTTAAGAGGTTAATTGATGAGAACATGCTTAAGCAGCTCGATCCAATGATTCAGGAAGATAAATTTGACACAAGCGATATGGTTCCATCGGTTATCGATGGCATTAAGCAAATTGGCAATAATAACATTTACGCATTTTCGCCAACTTTCTCTTCCTCAGCTCTCTTTTATAACAAAGATATCTTCAAAAAAGCCGGAGTTGAGATGCCTAAGGATGATATGACCTATGATGAGGTCTTTAACCTGGCCCGCCGTGTGGCTAAAGGCCAAGGCAAAGACCGGGTTTACGGATTCTCCTTCAACCGTTACAACGGATCGACGGCTTATGACGATCTAAGCAGATACAGTGATGCGCTTCAGCTCAAATATTTTGATGCTAAAGCTGAAAAGATGACTATGAATACCCCGCAATGGGAGAAGCTGCTCAGTACGATTGCCCAGCTGAGAAAAGATAAAATTCTGTTCGAGAGCCAGCAGAACAATCAGCAAAACCAGGTCTACAACCCGGTTGAATCGGATACCTTCATGTCCGGCAAAACAGCTATGGTTATCGGTGACGTCAATCTCGTTAACGAACTGAAAAGCCTCAGTGATGCTGCCAAAACGAACAAGAAGATTAAATCTTTTGATTGGGATGTAGTAACCGTGCCAACTCACCCAGAGAAGCCGGGTATAGGCGGGGATGTCTACCTCAGCAACACCATGGCGATTAATGCAACGGCTCCTAACCCTGAAACGGCATGGGATTTCATTAAATTCCTGAACGGTCCAGAGTGGGCGAAGATTAAGGCAAGAAGTACTACTTACGATATGGTGTCCCGTAAATCATTTATTAAGCCTTTGAACGGCATGAACTACAATGTGGCAGCCTTCTATAAGCTGAAGCCAGTACCGCCATTGAGCTCCAACGATGAGAAGCTGTATACCGATAAGCCAGGACTATACAGCGTCCGTTATGTGGGTCAGACGATCATCCAAGACGTTATTGACAACAAGAAGACACCGAAAGAGGCGCTTCAAGCATGGGAGACAAAGGGGAACCAAATGCTCCTGGAGATCAAAAAGAATCCAAAAACACAGTTCCAGCCTGATGGAACTCCGTATATCCCGCCAGCAGATGGAACCAAGGGTTAATTAACAAGTCAATATTTAATTCTATAACATTCTAATGAGAGAGGCTGTCCCAAGTCATGACAATGGCTTAAGGGCAGTCTCTTTTTGTATAAAAAGTCCAATTAAACAAATGATTAATTATTTTGTTATTAACTGTAACTATCGTGGATAGTGATCCGTACATCAAGTGAAGATCAGGGAAATATTGTATTTAGCTTAAGGAGGAAATGAAGTGAATTTTAGGCAAGGTAAAAGAAAAAAAGCAATTGTGGTATGTCTTACTCTTCTATTGTTAACATCACTCTTAGCTGCTTGTTCTGAAAATAAAGCGGCTGAAACGAAGGAGAACAAGGTGTTACGGATCGCGATGATGTATGGGGGATCGGAAGATTGGTTCAGACAAAAGTATGTGGATGCATTTGAATATACCCATCCTAATGTTACGGTCGAAGTTGTATCTGCGATGACAGTGAATCAGTTTACGGATCTGGAAGGTAGCTCATCTCAGACAACGGATGTTCTAGGGAATATGAAGAAACTCATAAAAGGCACCAATCCGCCGGATGTCGTCGTGATGGACACGGACTCGATGAAGAAACTGGCTGATACCAATATGCTTAAAGAGCTGGATCCTTTGATTCAGCAGGACAAGTTTGATACTTCGGATATTGTACCGGGTGTTCTTGAAGGGCTCAAACAAATTAGTGAAAAAGATACACTGTATGCCTTGTCTCCAACATTCCAGCCGGCAGCCCTATACTACAACAAAGGAATATTCCAGAAAGCCGGTGTGGAACTGCCCAGAGATGGTATGACCTATGATGAAGTCTTTGCATTGGCGCGGCGGGTTACGAGCGGCGAGGGGAAAGATCATATCACCGGAATAAGTCTTTCCCCCTTCGCAGCTACACCAACAACTAATATGAGGACTTATGCTGCACCTCTAGGACTCAAAATGTATGATGAAAAAGCCGAGAAGATGACCGTTAATACGCCTGGATGGGAAAAGGTATGGAATACATTGTCCAAGCTGCATAAAGATAAAATTATCGACGGTGGCTCTGGTGAAATAGAGGATGGAGCTATAATTGATATGAGAAATAGCGGGATTATGACTGGAAAGCTTGCAATGGAACTCGGCGGTATAAATAAAGTCCAGGAATTGATCGAATATAATAAAGCAGCCAAAACGAATAAGAAAATGACCCCGATTGAATGGGGGGTCGTAACTCCTCCGGTACACCCTGAGAAACCGGACATCGGAAGTGGTATATATATTGCTGATGCTATGGCGATTAGCAACAATGCTCCGAATCCGGACACGGCGTGGGAATTTATGAAGTATGTGAACAGTCCGGAGTGGGCGAAGGTAAAAGCAAAGTCTGTCAGCTATGAAATGGTCACACACAAATCCTTTATCAAACCGGTCGACGGAGAAAATTATAATGTGGAGGCCTTTTTGAAGCTGAAGCCAGCTCCTACCGCAAATGCGAATGAACAGGAGATTCTCTCCAAGAAGCCACAGCTGAACAGGGCGATATATATAGCCGCAACAGCAGCCTTCCAGGAAGTGGTGGATGGGAAGAAAACGGTCAAGGAGGGCTTGGCTGAGTGGGAGTCTAAGGGAAATGAAATGCTCAAATATTTGGAGAAGGACCCTATGGCCACCTTTACTCCAGATGGAACTCCGGTTCCTTCCAAGGCTGAGGGTAGCGGTACAGCCAAATAATACACTGAGCATGTCGTAGCTTCATCGTGTAGCGATCTTTCAGGCGTAAGCCTGGGAGGTCGTTTTGTTTTTGTGTAAAAAGGTTGAAATAACAAAAGGAGGGAATTATAAGGGGAGAAAAAAAGCTTTATTTGGACCAGAAATGGGCATAATAGGGCTAATTAAGAATAAAATCTACAGAAAGTGAGCGAATTGTATGCGCTGGGTCTATTTTAATAAATTATATCGAACGAAATTCCAGGCGGGCTGCCTGGCTAGAAGGCTGGAACATGACGGTTGGATCTATGGCTTGGATGACCTGAGCGAAATTGAAATTTTCCGATCCCGTCGGGGCAAATATGGGGTGAGATTCATCATCTGAAACAAGACTCTTGACTAAGGGCCTGGTTATGGGTTATATTATTAAATGTCGCTATTTACTGACGCGGGGTGGAGCAGCCCGGTAGCTCGTCGGGCTCATAACCCGAAGGCCGCAGGTTCAAATCCTGCCCCCGCAATACTTGTTAATTAAGGTAACAAGGGCCCTTAGCTCAGTTGGTTAGAGCGGTCGGCTCATAACCGATTGGTCGGGGGTTCAAGTCCCTCAGGGCCCATAATGTGAAGAACCCTTGCTGAGCAAGGGTTTTTTGCTGTTCAGAAGTTCATTGTACTGCTTGATTTTGCAGTGTGTCCTGCGTCAATCGGAGTATTGATTGAGGAACCTAGGCTAAGGCCCGAGCATAATTATATAAGAAGTACGATTTAGTTATGCGGGGGGTGTCGCCTGTTCGGACCAAGTCCATTTTTATGCTAGTTACGCTCAAATCTTACGTCAGTGCTTTTGGAGTTACTTATCATCGTTTTGTTAGCACAGAACTAGTAGAGGAGTGAAGTTAAAATGTCTTTTCTGCCGTTGCCTGGTTCACCTGCGGATTCGCTGCCTCCACCACCTTCTTATGCCCCGCCCATGCCATTTGGGCCATCTTACATTATCGATTGTTTAAACAATTTCGCTTATATATGGCTTTGGAATGGGGATAGCTTCTGGTATTACCCAACAAGGGTTGAGTATGGTGAAGTTTCAGGTTATCGTTGGAGTGGTCAGTTCTGGTTTTACTATGGGCTAGATCCTAGATTTATAAGATCCGTGTCATGCCCTCCGATACCTACCCTATACTGAAGTGAATTTCCTTGTTCGTGGACTGATTCAAGGGGGCCGTCTCCAAAGACGGTCCTTTATTTAGTTTAGGAGTTCCCTTACTTCATTTTATAAAAAAGCACAATTAATTATCCTGTTGACAGTCCCCCTCTAACCGATCTGGGCATATGCTATCCCATCAAGAAATTGGAGGGATCATATTGTACCGTAATAAACAACATTTAGCTTGGCACGAGACTTTGGAGATGCACGAACTAGTGGCTTTCCAGTCCAATCACCTAATGGGATTCAAGATGACATTACCGGGTGTGACTGACCCGCAGCTTCGTGCGCTCTACGAAGAGACGATAAGAAGCCTGGAGAAGAATCTGAAGGAACTGCTGCCTTACTTCTCGCAGGCACCTGTGGTTGGAACAAGAAGTATCCCTTCCGGAGACCTGACAGCTTTTCATGCGGCTCACTTGCTGCTGTTCGCCAAGACGGCCGTCCGCAATTATGCAATTGCCATTACGGAGACGGCAACTCCGCAGTTGCGGGAAACCTTCCAGAAGCAGCTGAATAACGCAATCAATCTGCACGGAAAAGTGTTCTATTTCATGCTCGAACGGAACCTGTATCCAGCTTATAATCTGGATCAGCTTCTTGCTGACGATGTAAAAAACGCCAAGAAAGCGATGCAACTATAACAGGATTAATATAGATAAGGAAGCACTCAGCATGACTTATAGAGTATTGACAATCCTCCTGCCGCCCATTAGGCGCGGTGGGGGATAGTCGCTTGTATGAGGCCGGATGAGCTTTTTAAGAGGCTGCGTATTTTGCGAATAAGAAGCCCAATTTAGTCCTCATGATGGCTCACTCTTATGACATACATAGAAAACGTATATACATTACCGGAACGCCCTTACGATGCAGATGTACCGAGCATACATTACCTTGTACCTGAGACGAGAGGAGGGAACAACATGAGCGAATGCCAAGAAAATCGTCCTGTTAACAATGTGTTTACTTCTACTGGTGTGATTTTAGTTCTGTTCATTCTGCTGGTTATTATCAGCCGTACTTTCGTCTAAAGCATAAGACAGTGCACATTCCAAGTGCCCCAAAAACCATCATTTACCTACAAGGCGGGCTTCCGGGCTCGTCTTTGTTATTCTGAAGTTAGAGGTTGTTGATCGGAATAAATATGGTATAGTTGAAATAGAAAATATATCCATATACAAGCGAAAAAATCCATTTTGACGGTCCGCCGATTTCGTTCTATGAACAACTTGTGGTGACAGCAGATTCCCGGTTACTAGTTTTGGGTAAAGATATTGTACTTTTGACGCGAATGCTTCATCCAAGTTGGGGGGCTATACAAATGGAAGATTTCATACCTGAGATCCATGTTAAATTCGATTGCCAGGTTTGCCAGCACGAGATTGCAGTCCGGTTTAGAAGCCAACAGGTCGAAGCTGTTCGCTGTCCTGGATGCAGCAAAGTGTATTCTCTACTGAAACCTACAATTGGGGAAGAGATCCTGCTGGATTGGGAGAGAGAGGCTCTGTATCAGAAGATCAAAGCAGAAAAGACCAAGCAGGACAACAGCAGCCTAGTGGCGCTTATGGTCAAGGTGGCGGAACTATTAACATGGCGGGATAGCGGAAATGGCAAGATTAAAGCGATTGAAGCTCTGCGCCAGTGGTGTATAGAGAACGAGGAACCGGCTGTATTAGAGGAGCTTAGGCTGCTGTATGGCCGGGGAAGAGTGGATCGAATTCCTCCGAGATGAAGTACGGGATGAATAAATTGCGCGCACTTCACACAGTATATTAGTGTCTTTCAAACCACTTAAAGGGAGTGTTAGGCATGCGTGAAGGTTTGATTCCAACCGTACTGGGCGCTGTTGTCTCGGCTTCAGCCGCTTCCCTGCTGGGAACGAGGTACAAGCTGGCGGCAACCGGAGCATTGGGCTTTGGACTGGCACATATTGTACTTGGAGCCATCGATCTGATCGAGCACCGATAAGCAGTTTGAAGGATACCGGGAAGAGTGACTCTTCCCGGTTTTGTCATGTTAAGGTGGCTTACATATAAGCTCCTAGAACCTCCTCCACGTCCTGAAGCCGGATGACCAGCTGATCTACCTCATCCACCTGATGGCGTCTATAAATTTGCGGGAGATTAACCCCGATGATGTGGTCCTCTGAGTCCAGAACAGTAATGTCTTCCAGAAGAACGGTAATTCCGGACGCATCGCCAAACTCCTCGAGTTCAAAGTGCTCCCAAGGGGGAGCAACCTTCAAATACAGCATGCTTGACCAGTCCCTCTCTGCCGGGCTTAGCTTGACAAGCAGCAGCGAGGGAGCCTCAGCATACACATTGTACTCGGAAATAATTCCTATTTTGGCCATGATTTGCTCACTCCTTTGTCCAGCTGGGCATACAGCTGGTTTAAAATTCGCCTGGTCTCCTTGGAAGGAGCCGCCGGTGGTGGGCCGCCTGGCGCGTACTCTCCGATACTGTCAGCTTCATTCAGCTGCTGCATATAACGGGTGCTTTCCTTCGTGGTGACCTGGTTAAGAATCCGGTTCTGAATCTGCAGCAGGCGGTTATACGCAAGTTCATAAGGCAGAGAGAATTCCGAGGCAATAATATCCACGGATTCCTTCTGGCTCTCCGAAAGGGGCAGTTCCTTGATCATGAAAAATGGAGCCGCCGCATACTGGAGAAATCGCTCTGCTTCCATCTCCTGATGCTGCAGGAACAATTCCGGCATATGCTTCTGATTACCCGCATGCCTGAGAACATGACACAGCTCGTGGAAGAAGACAACACGTCTGACCCGGGCATCCATCCGTTTGGGCAGAAATATAACATCATTCTGATTACAGCTGAAGGGTGGTCCTTCATATTCCACAAGATCCACCGCAAAAGCGGCACAGATCTCCTCAATATTCAAATCCGCAGGGTGATGAATTCCATGTTCTATGTACCTGGAGCTGATCCAGTCCTCGAGCTCGGTCTCACAATAAAGGGATAAATCCATAACAGATTCCTCCAGTTATAAGAATGTATGTTCGTATATTTAGTGAAAAATAAAGCCCTCCGAAAAGGGCGGTCAAATTACTTCAGGAATTTCTTCTTCTGTTCCCGGTAGGCCTTGAGGGCGGCTTCCATGACTTCAATCTCATCTTGGCTATATTTATCCGGGCCGCCATAGAAGGCGATGCCGGTCTCTTCATGGGTCGGCTTGGGACTTGGAGTCCGTCCGAGCAGGTAGTCCGCATCCACATCCAGGATATCTGCGATGGCCGATAAGGTTTCGGAATCGACCGTGCGCTTGCCGGACTCGTAATGTCCGTATCCCTGCCGTGTCATCCCTAATTTATCAGCCATATCTTGGTGGGTCAAGCCCTTGGACAGTCTTAATTGTGACAATCGTTCCGTAAACACTTCATCACCTCGCTTACTACTATTATACCCTATATAAATAGATAAGCAACAATTAGTTTCTATTTCGTGTTGACAGAAACAATTTGTTGCGTATAATAAAAAGTGTCAGGAAACAAATTGTTGCCCAAATAAACTGGATTGGGGATGCATATACAATGAAGAACAATGGACATGCTCTGCAATTAACTTATGAACTGCCGGCTGTGAATAAGGAAGCGACCCGTAAACGGGTGGAGGAAGAGCTTGAGACGGTCCGCATCTATAAACGTATTGGAATCATCCGCCGGGAGGTGGGAACCGTTGGCAGGTATGAACCAAGGGTCCACGGCTCCACGAACCTCGTAAGCAAGACAACGGAGAACACGGCTGTCTGGAATGTGGATCGTGAGCAGGTTATGGAGAAGAAGGTCGTTATGCTGGATAAAGCGCTGATGTGTCTGAACGAAATGGAACGGGAGCTGATTCGGCTGAGGTACTTGGATACGGATGATACTTACGATTATCTCGTCTGTGGAGATCTGGGCGTAAGTGAGCGGAAATACCGCAGAGTCAAGGCTCAAGCCATGTACAAGCTTGCGCTTGCCCTTAGGTTGGAGGTGCTGGCTTAAGCTGGAGAGGTTGGGCTGGGTTGAGAGCAGTAGGCAAAGGCACAAGGGATAAAGCGGTTATTGAGCGAAGCAGATGAATTTGATAAAACCTTAAGATCGAACAGCCGCTTGTGGGGAGGGTTAGAGGATAAAATGGGGCGTTACTAGATTCTTAAGGCTCTAATTGTGAGATACCTCTTGCTTTTGATATAGGACTTAAAAGTATGGACCAGTTGAGCTTGGATCAACTGGTTTTGTTATTTCCAGTAGTGTTTTTTTCAGGGAGAGAAGACGAAAGATCTAAGGTTTGGGGGGAAGATACAACACAGCAGATGATGAGTGGCTGGAACTTGAGGATTTTAAAAGGTGGAATTGCGGACATTCCGGGAGCAAATACATACAAAAGGTATAACTCGAACAACACCGTGCAGCCGAGTTGCCAGCGAAATACGGCATCGAATGCTCGTGGCCGGAAAGTGGCCGCTTCTTGGCCGGAAGCTGGCCGTTCATTAGGCAAAAACGATGTTATAGTTATATCATCGGGAAGTTAAGCAAAGAGATACCGAAGGCGCACATGCCCTTATTGCACAGCCGGCTCTATACGAGAGTCCGGCTATTTATTTTACCGCGGTCATCATCTGCGGCTTCCCGTTCACCTTGATGGAGAAAGGAGCTGAATATGAGAGGAGTCATTAAGCAAAAGATCAGTATGGCTGTTCCCGAGTTCGCGGGACGAGTGTATGATGTGGATGCCGCATTAAGCCTGCCACTTCCACTGTGTATTGTGAAGCAGGGGGAAGAGACGGTGGAATCCCCATGGACTGGGTACCGGAGATATTTCGATGTGATTCCATATGGAGCCGGAGGATTCACCGAGGTGGATCAGCTGTCGGAACAGATCATTCGGGCGCTTAACGAAGAAGTGCTGACGTCTGAACCGGGGCAATCCATCACGTGTATCTATACGGGAAATGTAGGTGGGGATATGGTGGATACGGAGCGTAAAGCTGCGGCACGCACTTTAAGATTCTCCGTGATGAACCCTTCTTCGAACCTGCTGCCCAGCGATCCGGAGGACCCTTGGTTAACGGGACTGCAGAGTTGGACAGAGGGCATTCTTGGTCATGAATGGGCGGTGTATTCCGGCTGGTGGCCTTCAGGCTATAAGAGGCCCTGTGTATTGTGGAGACTTACGGGCAGCGAGTTGAAAATGACTCAATCGTCTGGTCTGGAAAATGAGCACCGATTCTCTGTTCATGTGATCGGGCGAAGCCCTGAAGAAGAACAGGGAACGGTCAGAAGGCTGCTTGAAGCGATTGGAGGTCAGGTCAAGCTGCCGCTTGAAGCTGGTGGAAAGAGGTATGCGGTAGTGCGTGAATGCACGGCAAACCCTCAGGCAGACCGGATTGCTGCTGGACAGCTCACTGTTTTGTTATCCATGAAGACAGGCCGGACCTTCCCCGAGGAACCGCTTATGCAAAAGATTTATTATAAACCCAATCCTGAACAAATGAGGTGAGTGGATATGCTGCGAAAAGCAGACAGAGCGGCTAAGGCAACGGCTGCGGTCGAACAGGCAGGCCTTAGCGAAATGGAAATTCAATATTCAATTGAGGAGCTTTCGGAGAAATCCGAGGCTCTTTTTCATGTCAAGCCAGAAGTTCTGGCCGGTGCGCTGTATGGCACAGCCCGGGAGAAATACTCCGTATTGGAATCCGCCGAATTGGTACAACAATTTTTGAAAGCGAAGGTGAAGTGAAATGGCAGGAGGAAATTGGTCAACTACGGAAGGACAAGTCCTTCCCGGATTATATATGAATTTTGAAGCTGCAGCTGCATCGGCGATTCAGCCCGGCAGCCGTGGGACAGTTGTCATTCCCGTCAAGGCGAACTGGGGACCGGTTCGTGAATTCGTGGAAATCGGGAGTGAAGCTGCGATTCGTGAAGTGTTCACAAGCGGTGACATGGGTGGTGCAACAGCTTTTACCTCTCTATATTTAGCCCTGCTCGGGGGTCCGAAGAAGCTTCTGGCTTACCGGTTAGCGGACAGCACAGCTGCTCCAGCCTCGCTCACTCTTCAGGATGGCAAGGCCGAAGTTCTTAAGCTGGAGGCAAAATATCCAGGCAGCCGGGCTAATCAGTTCAAAGTAACAGTGCAGCCAAGCCTTGGTGACAGCTCAGTGAAGGAAATGAAGCTGTATGAGAACACCACGCTGCTGTATACCTTTGGCATCGGAACAGGCCAGGTGGATGCGGTGGTAGATGCGTTGAATCAACATCCATCGAACAAGTGGGTTACTGCTGTGAAGCTCGCCGAGAGCCAGAGTCCGCTTGCGAATGTGACGGATACTGCTTTTACGGGTGGAGTCAGCGGCATTAGCGGAGTTAAGAACAGCGATTATATTGAGGCGCAAAATGCTTTGGAGACCCGCGAGTTCGATGTGCTGTCCCTGGACGGCGTGACGGACACAGCTCTGCTCCAGAGCTTTGCGGCTTGGCTGAAGCGGGTACGCAAGGAAGGCAAGAAGGCGATTGCCGTATTTGGCGGTGCTGCTGCAGATGACAATGCAGCGGATGCAGCAAGCAAGGCAGCTGCCCGTTCCGCACTGTTCAACCACGAAGGTATCGTGAATGTGGGAACCGGTGTGGTGTTTGGCGGCACGGAATACAGCTCCGCCCAGACAGCCGCTTATGTGGCTGGTTTGATCGCGGGTCAGAAGCTGAATGAATCGACCACCTATTCGGCGGCGCCATTTGAGGACGTAACCCGCAGATGGACACGTTCCGAACAGGAAGTGGCTGTGAAGAATGGGGTGTTCCTGCTCGTTCATGATGGCCGCCAGGTCAAGGCGCTACGCGGCGTGAACAGTCTGATTGTGTCGGGTACGGGACAGAACAGTGCATGGAAGAAGATTCGTACCATCCGTGTGCTGGATGCCATAAACGCCGATCTTCAGCGTTCGGCTGAGGAAACCTATATCGGTAAGGTGAACAATACAGCGGAAGGCCGCCTGGCGTTGATTGGGGCATGCAAGGAGTATCTGCGTCAGCTGGCTTCCAGCGGTGTGATTGAATCCACCGGATTTAATGTTGAACTGGACCCGGATTATTATGGTCCGTCGGCTGCCCATAAACCGGAACCGGACCAAGTGTATCTGCGCTGGAATGCCAAGCTGTCTGATGTGATGGAGCAGCTGTTTGGAACATTTTACGTTCAATAATAACTCTTGAGGGGATGAGAAAATATGTTGGATGCATCAAAAATTATTCTTGGAACATACGGTCAGGTTCATATTGACGGAGTCTGGCAGACACATATTAACAAGCTGGAAGCCAGCGTGGAGATGGAGAAGCGTGAGCTGAATCTGTGCGGCGCCGATTGGAAGGTTCATAAGAACGGGATTAAGAAGGGCACAGGTACGATGAGCGGTTATAAGATCACCTCGGATATGATCAACCGGGGATTCACCAAATTCGAAATTATCTCCAAGCTTGCGGACCCGGAAGCCTACGGCTATGAGTCCGTTAAGCTGATCCGCTGTTCCCCGGATAAGATCCAGCTGGCGAACTGGACGGCCGGCGAAGAGGTGGCTGAGGAAACCACGTTCACCTTTGAGGGGTATGAGCTGGTAGACCCGATTGTTGCCAATTAATTGGCAGGCATTGATCATATAAGTTGAACTTAAGAATTACCAATAGGCAAGAGTGTGAAATATTCAACATTTCATACGGCTTCCTTACGTGTAAATCAATAGTTCATCTTATAAGCTGCAAGATAAGTAACTATATTAAGCCGGAGGAAGATAACCATGACCTTAAATGAAAACTTAAGTGAAGAGCAAATACTGGACAGCCTCTTTGAGGCGGCGAACAAGCTGCCTGAAGAGGCTGTATTTATTCAGCGTCTGGATATGAAGCTGGTGCTGCGGGGACTCACGTCCAGCAAGGTCGATAGTATCCGCGAGCGCTGCACGATCCGCAAAACCGTGAAGGGCCGGGCTGAGGAGAAGGTGGACACTGAAGTGTTCAACGCGTTGCTCATCTCGGAAGCCACGGCGCAGCTTGAAGTCAAAGGACTTCAGCTCAGCGGCTGGGGCGATTCCCGTATTGTCAGCCGCCTGAAGCTGTCCGGCGGCGATCAGGCCGTCCGCCGCATGCTGCTGGCCGGAGAACTTGACGCTGTGGGCGACAAGGTGCTGGAGCTGTCGGGCTTCGGCGTGTCGATTGAAGACCTAAAAAACTGATTCACTCCGGCGGAATGACGACGATGCTGTACCACATGTGGTCGCGGCATCATCTCCGTCCCGGAGTGTTCTGGACGCTGCCGCAGGGAGAGCGCAAGCTGCTGCTTGCCTTCTCCGAGCTGGAGCTGGATATGCTGGCGGGGAGTAGCTCGTAAAGAAGGGGGTGAAGAAACCAATGGATAGAACATCAAATATCCGGTTAAAACTTGACGCCGGTTCACAAAGTTTGATCAAAGGCAATCGTGAACTCAAAGCTATGGACAAGTATTTGGATTCCATTCAGAAGCGGGTTAAACAACTTGGGCGAGTGCAGCTTATGTCTCAGGTTAATATGATTGACCGAATGACCCAATCTGTGAAGAACCTGTCAAGAGCATTGGATCAGGTGCATTGGAGGTATCTGGTGAAACCAGCAGTATATAAGATTGTTATAGAGGAAAAGACACGAAAAATAACACGAAATTTTGTTAGAAATACCTTGCCCGCTACAATAACTCAGGAAAAAAGTAATTTGGTACAAGTACCGAAGAACAAAGAAGCTAATCAAAAGTTAAAAAGTAAGAAGTTGGCGGGGCCAAACAACTTATGGTCACTGGATTCCTATAACAATAACTTCGGAGAAAGTAAACCTGATTTTAAGAAAAAGTACGTAAAGCCAACCATTCAGTCTAGGAGCAACCTTGGATCACTGGAGCTGCTTATAGATTTAGGTAATAAGTTTGGGTACTCTGATTCTAAAAAAGAAGAGCCAAATTCTCTATGGTCGGCTTTAACATCATTTGCAGCATTGGAAAGTAAGCTAAGCGATGGTTGGAACTATACAAAGTTATTTTCCCAGTCAGTTGATGGGATTTATAAAACTTCTGGTGGGGCAACAAATACTAATACTCCAGGGTGGTTTAAAAAGTCAATGAACTTCTTGGAACAGGCCGGACCACCGACCGCAAAGTTTCTGGATAAAACATTCAAAGTAGTAGGTATTAACACCTCTATAATGAATGTTCTGAATTCTAAAACAAAGAAAGAAACATTTGAGAATGCTGGAGGAGAAATTTTAAAGTTTGCTTACTCAGCCACTTTAGCGAAATTTTTAAAAATACCCCAATTTGCTTTTAAATCTGCCCTAACTACATCTATAGATATAGCTGGTTCGAAACTGGTCGAACAAATTGGGAAAGGAATTGGTGGCACAATTTACGACATTGGTGGCACAGTATACGACGATGCTGCTAATTTCGAAAGAAATGCTCCAACTACAGTTTATGGTATGAAATTAGCTTTAAGTGAGATTGGTAATTATTTTTCTTCACTAGGCAAGGACGTTTCCAGTTTCTTTTATAAAGAACCACCAAAGGTAGGACCACATGCAGTTTTAAATCCACCTTTTTCTAAGGTAGATAGCTTCGTGGTCAATTCGGGCAAGCCTTTGAATAGACAATATCCTAGAAATTTCGAAAGAGAGTTTTTTGGCACAGTACCTAACACAGTTGCTTTGTCTGTAAAGTCGTTTTTCCCTTTTAAGAGCACGAAGTTCAATCCTTATTCAATCACAGATCCAAATCCGAATAACATTAGGTTGGCACCGAAGAAACTTTCTCCAGAGCAAGTTGATAACTTGGTAGGTTATTTGAAGAAAGACAACCAAAAGAAAGAATCTGCAACCGTAAATATGCCAGCCGGGGCTATTCAAGTAATTGTTAATCAAGGGGTAAAAAGCCTTGAAGAGCTAGTAACAGAAGTAAGTAAAAAATTCCATATAGAGTTTAAAAAGACCATGCAGAACAGCAAACCCAAATTTTTAGCCAATTAGATGCTGGAGGTGAACTATGATTTCCGGTATGGAATTTAGTCTAACGGATGGGAACGGGGAGAAATTTGTTTTTCCTGTGAATCCTGAGGAAGTACAGATTACGCGCGAGCGGGGATACGATACGGTATCCCTGTTGTCGCTGGGAGATTTTGATTTTCCGCAGGGAGAGAGGGTGAAGGAGATCACCTTCTCTTCTTTTTTTCCAAGAGAGTATAACGAGAGCTACTGCAATTACAATCCCGTGCCTGATCCGCAGACGGCGATGAACAAGCTGACGACCTTTATGCACAGCAAAACTCCGCTGCGGCTGATCATTACAGGCACCCAGGTGAATGTGCTGGTCATCATCACTTCTCATAACTCCACCTTCCGGGGCGGGGAGACGGGGGATGTGTATTTTGACCTGACGATGCGGACTTGGAGAGACCTGAAGGTGGGCAGAATCAATACAGCAGCTGGAGGTAAGGGAGCGAGCACGAAGGCAAGCAGACCCGATCTTAAGAAAACACCTAAAACCTACGCCGTCAAACCCGGAGACTCGCTCTCCAAGATCGCTAAGCTGCAGCTCGGTTCAAGCTCCCGCTGGAGTGAGATCTACAAGCTGAATAAACAGGTTATTGGGAAAGATCCGAATAAGATCAAGGTCGGACAGAAGCTGGTGATGCCATGAGCGGCGGCAGGCATGAGGTGAATTATAAAGTCATTTTGCAAAATAAATACGATCTCACCCCACTCGTGGAGAGTATTTCTCTGCGGGACTCGCTGGATCAGATCGCTTATCAGGCGACGATCACTCTCGTTGTCAACGACAGTCTTCCCGCTGTTGATCCGGGGCAGGAGATACGGGTAAGCGGGATTCCTTTTGGCGGAAGTGGGATGGTAACGCTGCTGCACCCGGGTGTGGTGTGGGAGTGCGAGAGCTCCGGCAGCCCGAAACGGCTGACGCTGACGGTATATGATAAGACCATTTATCTGGACCGGTCCGAGGATGAATATCTGTTCCCGAAAGGGCAGACGGCGAATGAGCGGATGCGCAAATATGCGCAGCATTGGCATATTCCACTCGACAAAAACATGCCTGACACGAAGACCAAGCTGGGCCGGGCCATGTACCGCACTCAGACCATCTATTCGATGATGACAAATGACCTGAGAGAGACGGCAAAGCTCGGCGGTGATTTGTTCCACCCAAGGATGGTGTCCAGCGGGCTTACGCTGTACAAGCTAGGCTCGAATTCAAAGGTCTATGTACTTGAAAATCCTACGGAGGCGTCCCAGTCCAGAACACTGGAGGGTGCGGTTACCGAGGTGAAGGTGCTCGGCACGTCGGACAGCGCCGGAGAAGAGACGCCTTCCAAGGTGCTGGCGATCGCCAAAGGGCAGACGGACAAGCTGGGCACATTGCTGAAGATTGTCCAGGACGACTCAGTCAAGACAGAAGCCGCCGCCAAAAAGCTGGCTGCCAGCAAGCTTGCAGGCGTACAGCGTCTGCTTACGGTGACAGGACTGGATGTGAATACGATCCGTGCTGGAGATGCGGTAATGCTGAGCGGGCAGCGTCTAATTGTAACTTCGGTCAGCCGGGAGCTGAAAAGCGCCGGAACGATGACCCTGGAGCTTGCTCCCATGGATGATGTGAGAAGGAGGTTTTATCTTGAGTGAAGATGCTTTTGGCTCCCTTGCTTCTCTTGTGAATACGGCAATGTCGGCACACACCAAACAGGCCCTGAGCGGCACGGGAGCTGTGCTGGGAACGATAACCGCCGGGGGGCTTAAGCTTGATGATTTCAAACATGAGATCCCAGAATATCTGGTGGCTGAGCTTCCGGGAACATTAAAGCTCCCGGATTTTGCGATTTCCGGCTCCGTGGAGGGGCTTCGGGATAGTACGGGCGGGGGGATTGATGGTCAGGGGAAGTTTCAATTTGCCAAGACGGACATTGAGAAGACGCTTTTAGATGTGAAAAAAGGCTTTCAGCCGGGCGACCGCGTCCTCGCTTTTCGCCTGAACGGCGGGCAGGATGTGGTGGTGCTGTGTAAGGTGGTGAATGGACATGCCTAATCTTTTTCCGTTAGAGAGTGAGTTCACGGAAAATGAAGCTGTGGAAGGATCTGCTGACGACAACGTGATGTTCGGCCGCAGCTGGAGATTTGATTATGAAGCCGGGGAGTTTATTATGACTCCGACTGGCAAATTAGCCGTGGCGGATGAGCAGGAAGCTTGGATTCAGTGGTGTATGAAGGTGATCCGTACGCCGAGGTATCGTTATCTCGTGTATTCCCGCGACTACGGCCATGAGCTGGAGGATTTGATCGGCTCTGGCGTGTCGCGAGCGGTCTATGAAAGCGAGATTCAGCGCATGATTGCTGAGGCGCTGATGACCGACAGCCGAACTGAGCGAGTGGATGGTTTTGCGTTCACTTGGTCTGGTGGGACATGCTCGTTCACCTGTAAGGTGTCCAGTGTAAGGGATGAGCAGGTGACTTTACAAGGAAGTGTGGTGATCTAATGGCAGAGCTGCCTTTATATTTGGAGGATCAGACTGAAGAAGAAATTATGCGGCGGATGCTCGCACGGGTGCCCTCTGATTTGGACAAATCGGAGGGTTCTTTTATGTGGGATGCCGCGGCTCCTGCAGCGTTTATGCTGAGTGAAGCTGCGGTATGGGCACAGCAGGTGCTTGAGCGCGGGTTCGCTCAGACGGCCTACGGTGAATACCTAGACTTGCGCTGTGCGGAGCACGGGGTGGTCCGGCGTGAGGCGGTGGCAGCAAGGGGTGAGGTGACTTTTACCGGGAAGCCGGGGACACTAGTGGCTGAAGGGACGGTCGTCGCAACCCCGGCGGATGAGTTGTCACGCGAGGTGTCTATTGAATTTGCGACTGCGGCGGATGCGGTCATTGGGGATGAGGGTATTTGCAAAATCAGCGTGCGGGCAGTAGCCGCTGGGAAAAACGGAAATGTTCCTGCGGGGACCATTACCGTGATGACCACATCGCTTAGTGGGATCACTTCGGTGGTCAACGAAGCCGAAACCAAGGGAGGTGCGGACGTGGAATCCGACGCTTCGCTGCTGGAGCGGTTCTACGGCAAGGTCCGCAGTCCGGGTACAAGCGGGAACAAAGCCCAGTACACCCAATGGGCGTTCGATCAGCCCGGAGTTGGCGGCGTGCAGGTCCGTCCGCTCTGGAAAGGGCCGGGGACAGTTGGCATATATCTGCTGGATGTGGACAAAAGAGCCGCCAATACCGAGACGGTCGCTGCCGTTCAGAAGTATATTGATCCGTCCCAGGACGGTCAGGGACTTGGAGCCGCTCCGGCTGGTGCGGTGGTTACGGTAATGGCGGCGGAAGAGGTGCCTGTTAGCATCCGTGCGAAGCTTACGCTGGCTAGTGGAGCTTCACTCGGTTCGGTGAAGGCGATGATTGAGAAAGGCGTTCGCGAGTATTTGAAAACGGTGGCTTTTGCCGATCCGCTCGTCCGTTATACCCGCATTGCCGCTGTTCTGCTGGATCTCTCCGCTATCATCGACTACGCCGATCTGACGGTAAATGGCGTGAACAATACGAACCTGCAAATCTCACCGGGTCAGGTAGCGGTGCTGGGAACGGTGGATGTATATGAATGATTTTGCGATGAAGAGTAAGCGCGGGAAGGAAATGCTCTCCTTCCTGCCGGGGTATTACGAGACATCCCGGGTGATGAAGGCGGACATGGATGCCAAGGGCGCGGAGCTGGACTCGCTTTATGCGGCGATGGACGAGACGCTGGATCAGTTTTTTGTGAAAACAGCCACCTGGGGGCTGGGACGTTGGGAGGCTGAGCTCGGCATTCCTCCCGAACCGGGCAAGCCGGTCGAGCAGCGCCGAGCGCTGGTTGAGTCCCGGCTCCGCGGAGCCGGGAATTTCACCGGCCGCCTCGTGAAGAACGTGGCGGAATCGTATGACGGCGGGACGGTGAACGTGACGTTTGCGCCGGCGGAGTATTCTTTTACCATCCGGTTTGTGGACACGATTGGCATCCCGCCGAATCTGGAGGACCTGAAGGCTGTGATCGAGGAGATCAAGCCGGCGCATATGGCGGTGGAGTATGAGTTCAGCTACCTGCTGATCCGCGACATTGAAGGGATTAAGACGCTAAATCAGCTGGAGAAAATCCCATTATCTAAATTTGCAGGAGGTGTTTGATTTGCCAAGCAGCACACCAAATCTAGGGTTGCATAAGAAGGACCCGGTAACAGATGGAAACGAGACGTTTAATATCAAGACCATGTTGAATGACAACTGGGACAAGATCGATGCGGCGGTTGGTGGGATCAAGGTGGATATCCCTGACGCGAGCTTGACGAGGAAGGGGAAGGTTCAGCTGTCCAGCAGCACGAACGGGAGTAGTGAGAGTCTGGCCGCTACGGAGAAGGCGGTGAAGGTGGCGAAGGAAGAGGCGGCAGTGCAGTCTAAAGCCTACACCGACCAGCAAATCAATCTTGTAACAGAAACAGGCATACCCAAATTGGTTAGCTATCCGCTTCTGGTGACAGCAACGACCGATAATCAGACTTCATTTGAGATTCCGCTCGATACCTTCGACTCAAACACAGATACGCTGCTAGTGTCGATAAACCGGGCGACTCTGGATGCTACGCAGTACACTGTTACGAATACAGTTCGGGAGGGTTCCGGGAAGGTGACTCAGCGGGCGAAGCTCAATTTGTCGGAAGGCATCTCGAAAACGTCCGAGGTCGCAATGGTTGTGCTTAAAAACGTGCCAATCGGTGCCGAAGGTGCGATTAACGGTGCAGTGCTGGCTGAGGGCAGTGTGCCGATCAATCGAGTGAATGGGCTAAGCGAGCATTTTTCCGATTATGTAAGGCAACCAGCGTTTGCATCCACAACGGGAACGTCTACGGCCTATGTAGTATCCTTGACGCCTGCTCCTGCAAGCATTCCGACAGGTTTCGGGGTAACGATCGTGCCACACGTGGATTGCGGAGCTAACCCAACGCTTAATATTAACGGACTAGGTGCGGTGGCGTTAAAAGACCAGAAGGGCGTTGCTTATACGGCCGGCAAACTTAAAGCGGGAATGCCGTATACTTTCCGCAAGGTGGGTACGGATTTTTTGGCAGATAGCGCGGGCGGATCAGGTACCGCTATGGCGGGAGACGTTCGCGCGGGTAAGACAGCGGCTGTGGATACGGGGGATATTACGGGTGCGCTCATTACCCAGTCAGCTACCGCACAGACAATAACGCCTGGCACTACGGATATTGTTAAACCTGCGGGTATCTACGATGGGACTATAACTGTAAAAGGAGAAACAAATCTAACTGCGGGAAATATTAAGAACGGGGTTACAATGTTTGGAATTGCTGGAACACTCAAACCGAGTGTTTATGGCACGACGCAGCCGACATACAGGTCAACTATTAGACTCCCCGCTAATCAGACATCTAATCAGTATAGTTCTGATATTGTGGTGTTCCCGGCTGGGATTAGTACTATATCTTTAAGCAATAATGGTAGTTTGAATAATAATACAACAGTTTCGTCTGGAAGTGATAACACCTACTCAGGTTTATACTTGAAGTGGGGGGGGAGCTATAATCAATTGATCGAAGTTGCTGGCGGTTACCCAGTGGAAATTTTTTCCATTCAAATTGATTTGCCTGCAAAGGTTGCAAATGTAATTTATCGGGTTGGTTCAAACTATGGAGTTAGAACGGTGTTAATTTCTCCTAGTACTGGGGCGATTAGCTTAGTACATGGGTACAAAAATTTGGATACTGTGTATTCTTTTGATGTAGCAATTCGATTTGAGAATAGTTTTATCATTTACGCATAAAGGAGGTTATTTAGTTATGAGACATGTAGCATACGAACTTATGAATGGGTCTGCAAATAAGGGAATGTTATCGCAATAATTACTAACGCTTATCCTGATCAACGAAATTGTACTATGATTATTTATCACGCGAGACGATAGGAAACCAAAGTGAATTCGTTGGTAAAGGAAAACACCAACTTGAAGCAAGCCGTAGCAGATCTCACTAGGACCCTTACTGCAATAATGAGCTGAAGAAAGAGAGGATAAATCCAAATGACAAAACGAATTACTCTGCAAGAGATGGATGAGAGCACAGTTGCTCTAATTAAGACCGGCCTATTCGGGACAACGAACAATAGCGGTAACGCGTACTCAGTTACGGTATCATCGGATATTACGAAGCTTGAACCGGGATTGCCTATTCGAATACTTATCAACGTTGACAGCACCGGAGCACCAACGCTTAATGTGAACGGTCTTGGTGCAAAACCGGTTCTTAAATCTAACGGCAATGCGGCAAACTTTAAATTGGGTGGGCTATACACGGTTGCTTGGAATGGCTCAACGGCTTTTATCTTACAGGGTGAAGGGGGGGAGTATGGAACGGCGACCGCTGCGGATGTCCTAGCTGGTAAGACAATTGGGACGGATTCGGGTATAGTATCAGGATCAATGGTCAATCAAGGCGCAAAAGTCTTAACGCCGTCAACTTCAAATGTTCCTATTCCGGCAGGTTATTATAATGGAAGTGGATATGTAGCTGCGTATACACCGGGGAAGCGGTTTGCGCGCGGGATAGCAACGACAGATAGTTATAGTCATTTTGCTGTTACGGGATTAGCATTTAAACCAGGAACGATTATTTTTGAAATGGATTCAGTTGTTGGTTATGGGGCAGTGTTTAATGTCCATGCTATAACTAACTCGCCTACAGCGTCTCAGTCCATCATGGGATTTTATTACGAGGGGCATAATCCCTTTATTCATTATGTGGCACAATTTAACTCAAACGGGGCTGTAGGGATTGTAACCGGATGGGGTTCAATGATGAACGTTCGTTGGATGGCATTTGAAGAGTAGGAGGGGAAGATGAATATGCAAATAGGACGTAAAATTTACTTTGACAATCGAACCGGGGAAGTTCTTCAGGATACAGGCGAGCGCGAAGGTGATGTAATTGAAACAACTAAAGAACAGGATTTTGCTGTTTATAAATCGCTTAACGAGAGAATCTCTGAAACTGTTGGAATGCTTCAACTTGAATACGGCGAATACGCCCGAGATTTTGCAGAGGGATTCCTGGAGCGTATTGATCCAGTAACCAAAGAGCTTAAGTTTCGTTATTCTGACCCTAATCATCTCGGAGGAGTTACAGAGCCGCAGAAACCGCTGACAGAGCAGGTAACCGAACTCAAGCAAGCCATTGCGGATTTATCAATGACCATGGCAGCAATGATGGGCTAGGAAGGAGGTTAGAAATCATGACTTTTACCAAGGATAGCGGGTTGGTTAAGGTATGGGTTGGCTTTGTTATGACGGGTGCGTACACTATCACACAGGTACCGAAGTTGTTTAATCTCAATGAAGTTGTCGCGGAAGTCGTTAACGGAACAGTGCAATAGTAAACAGAGACAGCGCCGCGAGGCGTATTTTTTTCGCCCCCACCCGGGGGCACACCACCTAACTACCAATATTTAAGAGAGGGGCGAGAAGATGGGGCAAGAAGAGATGAACAGTCTGAAGGATCTACTCCCACTCGCCGAGCGATACGGCCTGGCCGTTGTGCTGTCGTTCATCCTGCTTCTCGTCGTTGTGGTCATCATCCGGATGATTATCCGGGGGGATCTGGTGCCGCGCAGTCTGTTGGACAAGGCGGAGGAGGACCGGGACCGGCTGCAGGCCATCCTCGATAAGGAACGGGAGGGGTTCATGACACCGCTGCTGGAAGTGGTGAAGAACCTGAAGCAGCAGGACGGATCGGATCACAAGGGAGGGTAACACGTGTTGAATCGTATTTTGCAGCGGCTTTTTTCGGCCCATCGTGAGAAAAACAGGGAACTGAACTATGCGTCCAGCCGCATCAGCTTGACCATTGCCAGATACAAAAGCGCATCAAAGCAGCTTCAGACGGAAATCGGGCGCAGCCACTATGCTCATATTCCATCACCAAATGCACCTCAAGAACTGCATTCGGACAGAGTTCACTAGTGCCTTTGTGCCCTCGATGTGTATTCTAGTCTGGCTTATAATTTTCGTGAAGATCGATCAGTCTAGAACACAACGTATATGCTCGACCACATTCTAACGAACACCCGTCGTTTAGTTCATATATTAACTATTTTCACGGTCTCAGAAAGGGGAGAGTTGATATGCAACCCCGCAGTCAAAACAGCGCCCAAGGCATTGACGTCAGTCATTACCAAGGCGTCATTGATTGGAACAAAGTGAAAGCGAGCGGCATAACGTTTGCCTTTATGAAGGCCAGTGAGGGCAAGTCCTATCGGGACAAGCGCTTCCTGGAAAATGTAAAAGGAGCCGCAGCCTCAGGCCTTCTCACCGGCCCGTATCATTTTCTCAACGCCCGGACTCCTGAAGAGGCCGGAGTAGAAGCCCGGAATTTCGCCGCAGCCATTCAGGCAGCCGGAGGTCCGGGCTGTTTTGCACTTCCGCCGGTGCTCGACTACGAGAACAATCCCGGCGGCCTAGATGATGAGCAGATCACCGGGATCGCTCTCGCCTTCCTGCGCGAGATTGAGCAGCTGACCGGACGTCGTCCGATGCTGTACACGGGGAATTCTTTTGCCGCCAAATTCGGCCCGGCCTTGTCAGGGTACAAGCTGTGGATTGCGAGATACAGCAGCAGTAAAGTGCCAAGCGATGTTCCTGCATGGACGAGATGGCATTTCTGGCAGACGAGCAGCAAGGGAAGCGTGCCTGGCATCCAAGGAAATGTGGACCTCAACGTATATGCCGGGACGGTGCAGGAGCTAAAGAATGAGTTTATTTTGCCAAAAGGAGATAATTCCATGCCTAATCCAAATAACAAGGATAAAGAATCACCGAACCCCTCTTCCCCAAGCAGTCCGGAACCTGTTCCCCAATGGAAAGAAGAAGGCCGCAAATGGCTGATCGCCAACGCGGGAATCCATGAGAACTGGAAGCCTGGGGACCATGTGGACATCGGGACACTTGGCACGATCCTGGCGAGACTGTACAATTCACCGAAATAAAGGAGCTGTCCATATGAATAATGAGATTTTAACGAATGTCCTATCTTTTGCCTCGGTACTGGCTGTGTTTGTGCTGGCGCTGGTGCAGCTGGTCAAATCAACGATAGATATCCCCAAACGACTTATCCCCCTAAGCGGGCTAATCATCGGGCTGGTTATTGGGGCAGCCGCATATCCTTTTACAGAGCTGACGCTCGTGCTCAGGTTGTGGGCGGGAGGGCTTGCAGGGCTGTCGGCAACGGGATTGTTCGAACTCGCATTTAACAAAAGTAAGCCCACAGATCATACAAATTCAGCTGGCCGCCCTTAAAAATAAACAAGCCATCCTTATAGGATGACTTGACATTAACAATATAATAATTTGGGCTTGTCCAGGGAACTTTCCCACAAGTTTATTTTGGTCAAAGGGGCGTACACCCAGCCCACCGGGACTTCAAGGGCATATGGTAGGGTAAGTCAACTATCAAGGAGGAATTTACAAATGACCAGTGTCGTTGGAGGTATGCCAGAAAAAAAACCAGGGCCGGCCTACACTTCCCCAAGTTACACCAGCCCTATGCCTAGCTATACCACTCCCCCTATACAGGTAACCGGTGTTGTATATGAGGGACACACCACCATGCAGAGTGTCCCTTACCATCACCACCATCATCATTGCCCTCCGGTGCATGAAGCTCCGGTGTGTCACGCGCCTGCACCAGTTTCGTCCCCTTGGAACTCTACAGGCTACATTCTCGTCCTGTTCATCCTGCTGGTTATAATAACGCGGGGCGTGTGGGTTTAGAAGCCGCAGCCGTTACTGCGGTTGCTCATGAAGCGGGCCCTATCAGGCCCGCTTGGCTGTTTCTTTAAGGCGGCACAGATCACAATCCCGATCTTTTGCTTTCATCGTGTGAGTCTTTAACTGGCTGAGCTTGCTTTTGGTGCTTCATCAACTCGCTGACGGTGACGCAGCGGTACCCGCGCTTTTGAATCTCTGGGAGAATAGCTTTTAACGCAGCGACCGTCTGCGTGCTGCCTTCCACATGGTCGTGCATCAAAATAATGTCACCGCTGTGCAGATTATTAAGCACCTTATTAATAATGCGGTTCACGCCCGGTCTCGACCAATCTTTTGTATCCTGATGCCAGGACCACAGTATAACCTGCATGCCTTTAGCGTGGCTGGAGTTCACGATGATGCTGTTATAGTAGCCTCCAGGAGGGCGGAACAGGGATGAGTGTTTTCCTATAGCATTATATATGCTCTCCTCCGTCAGGGTGACTTCTTTGTCAAATAAACGGGCGGTATTTCCTGCGCTAAAATAAGTATGGTTATACGTGTGATTGCCAATCTCGTGTCCCTTGGCTGAGGCCGTCTTGACGAGCTCCGGGAACCGGCTGACCCGGTTGCCAATGACAAAAAAGGTCGCTTTGGCCTGATACTGGTCAAGCAGGTGGAGAATTGCCGGAGTCTGAGTGGGATCTGGCCCATCATCAAAAGTTAAAGCAACCACCTTATCATCTGTCGCCACTTCCCATACAATCTCTCCGCGGGGTTCATAATAATCTCTGCCCTTAGGTGCTCCCAGTGCGGCAGCAGGTGAAGCGCAGGAAAGTGATCCTGTGCCAAGCAGCAGGGCAAGCGCAAGGGTCTGCCATTTACGCATGATTGCCTCCTTCGTTAACCATAATCCGGTTTAGTATGTGAGGAAAGGGGGGATTCATGCATTTCTGGCAAAAATGCTGCGGGTGAGGTGGAAAAGCAAGTTGTAATTCACCGCCTAATCCGGTGCGCTTAATTTCTTTTATTGATAAGTTAGGATCACAATAAATTAAGATCGCCAACTTGCTAGCAAAAGCGATTTTTGAACTTCCTGACTAGGTTGGTGTTGACACGTATCTTAAAATCGTGTTATTATCTAATTCGTTGCTGTAAGTTGGCGCATACGCGCCGGGGTGGCGGAATTGGCAGACGCACAGGACTTAAAACAAAACGTGTGTTCTCTTTATTAAATCCGCTAGGCATTACGGTGTCGGTACGCATCCCCTACGCAACAATTACGCTAGTCCTACGAACCGCAAAATACGGAATCCTATACGCCTGCATTCGCTTTATTCGTTATTTACGACGAGTAATCCGAATGGAGGCGTTTATTATTGAACGGAAAAGACGCGTTAACCTCGCGGCTGCTGGCCGCAAATCCTCTACGGTAGAACTTCCGCTGGAATCCGCCGACTTTGATTGTGCGGTCTACTCCTTCCTCCGATATTGTCGCATTCGTAACCTATCCGGCAATACCGTCGATTTTTACCGCGATGTTCTAAAAGAGCTAGAGAAACAACTCGCGAGTCAAGACGTTACTCGGCCGATTGACATTACGAAAGATAACGTACTGAACGCAATGGATAAAAAGCGAAACGAAAAGATTAAGCGGGGACGTGCGGAAACTCCTTCTGATGCTACGATGAACAAGCTTATACGCGGATGGCGGGCTTTCTTTAACTGGCTGCATACGGAGGGATTTATCGATCCCAATCCTTTTAACGGAATCGGCGTTATAAAATCCGAGCGAAGAGTCATCGAGACTTTTTCGAATGCGCAGGTAAAGGCGCTACTGGATGCGCCAAACCGATCTACATTTACGGGATACCGTGATTATGTGATCATGCTTACCTTATTGGATACCGGCATCAGAATTAGCGAATTGGCCTCGTTAAGAGTTACGGATATAAACTGGGGAGATCGGACGTTTAAGGTGTACGGCAAGGGGCGTAAGGAACGAATTGTACCTTTTTCACGCGCATTAGAGAAGCACTTGAGAGAGTACGTAGAAATACGAGGCACTGTGGATACTGACTGTTTATTCGTCAATATTGATAACGGCCCGTTTAAGGTCCGCGGTATCCAGCAGGCTATACAGCTTTACGGAAGGGACGCAAGAATAAAAGGAGTTCGGGTAAGCCCGCATACGTTTCGCCATACCTTCGCTAAAATGTACATAATGAACGGTGGCGACTCGTTTAGCCTACAGAAGATCCTCGGGCATACCTCGCTCGAAATCGTAAAAATGTACGTAAATTTGTTTAGTACGGATGTAGCGAAACAGCACGCCAAGTTTTCTCCATTGGAACGCCTATAAATCGTTAACACAAGACGTAGCGCTCAGTTCTTCGGGATTGGGCGCTATTTTTTTTTTTGCAAAAAAGTGAGCGAGACGTGACTAGTCTCCGTTGAGATAATTGTAGGAGGAAATATTTTCGCGAAAAGTGTGCGGAATTGAAGCGAACTTTCTATATAGCGATATGAGCGTAAATTTCCACTAACTTGCGAGACCTCGACAAAAAGTAGAGGCGAAAGGAGGCGTAATATTGGACGCTCGGGACCGATTGGAAGCCCATCTAATTTGGAGATCGCACGTTGCTTTGAGATATCAGAGTCCTATGAAACGTATAAGAGATTTTTAAGAGCTTATGGTATCCCCTACCGCTATATAGATCGTAACTATGGAGGAAGAGAGGCCATTTCACAGGGGTATGACTTTGAGCGGAGGTTAGGCAATATTCTTAGCATTATTTACCCGGTTGTAGAGCAGTGGCCAAAAATAGGAATCTGTATTCCAGATTTTATAATAAACGGCTCAGAATAGGTTGACGCTAAACTAAGCGCCCATAGTGTGCGTGACTCCCGGTGCCGGACGGTTGAGAAATACGAAGAGGAGGCAGATGTTCTGACGATTTACTACGCTCGTGGAAAAAGGGAGCCGTTTAAGTACGGGATTGCTAACGTACTTCACGTATCCGCATTGTTTCCTGCACTATTGGCCGCTGGGCGTCCTGACTTAATAGCGGACATGAAGAAATTTATATCCAGCGTTTCTTTTAAGGAGGAGGTTGCATAATGACCAGCAATGCTCAGGTGGAACAAAAACTCGTCAGCATCGAATCCCAAACGGAATACTCCGTAACTTCCGGGGCAACCGAAACGCGCATCTTTGTAAAAATGTACGTGGATGCCGCAAAAGCGGGTCTCATAGCGGATATGGGCGCCCAGAATTGGACGACACTTTGCGTGATCGCTTCGTTTATGGATGCGGCCGGTAACTGCTATCCAACGCAGGAGCAGATTGCGCGATACCTCGGAGTTAACCGACAGACAGCGAACAAGTACGTACGTAATCTCGTAAACTATCGGTGGCGGGGGCATCCAGTGATTCGCGCAATTAGAAAAAGGGGCGAGGGGAGTGGGCGCTGGGAAAATACGCGCTATACAGTTCTTCCTATCAGTCAGCTTGCGATATTCAATGCGGAACCAGGTGCTCTTGATAGCGGCTAAGTCCATGTCCGCGTGCACCGACATGGTGATCACCAACTTGGTAAATGTGGCACTAACTATAATCACTATTAACTAGAGCCATTAAGAACTAGATAAATAATACCGAATGATTTAAGACTCTATCGCTTCGGAAATAAATTTCCTTGCGAGACGATTAATAAATAAACCAATAACGAAACACTTAGCGTTCCTAGATAAGATATTGATGGATTAGATACGCGAAGAAGTTTATTCGAAGAAGAAAAACCCTAACGGACCCGGCCGCGCGCCGCCCGTAAGAAACGGAGGCCCCACGATGACTTACGCACCAACCCGCACCTTTCCCGATAACCCGCTTCTCGGTCCGCTATCTCGCGCCGACTTCATTACCGCCAATTTGCCGCTCGTCCACAAGGTCGCGAGCCGTTACGTTACTGTTTCCCGTGCTTTTCGCGTGGAATTAGCGGACATTATCGGCGAGGGGAGTATCGGACTCATAAACGCTTACGACCGCTATAACGACGCAAAAATCACGTTTGGAACGTACGCTTATAGCCAAATAAGCGGCCGCATCCAGAATTACTTTCGCGATAAGGTGGGCGACGTTAGTATCCCCGCGCGCTTGGTCGAATTGTCGCGCAAAGTTATCACCGACAACCTTGAAGACGCATCCCCGGAAGTGATCGCGGAGAGCCTCGGCATTAGCGTGAATAGAGCGAAGAATGCTGCCATGTGTGCCAAGGCCCGGTTTGCCTCACCGATCGACAACGTGGACAATGACGCTAGTATCTTCGCGAGAGTTGATGATGTTAGCCACGTTGATGTCGCCCAGTTTATCGGTAAGCAGCCGGAACGACAGCGCCAGATCGCACGCTTATTACTAGCCGGTAAGACAAATCGCGAGATCGCGTCAGTAATCGGAGTCAGCCAGGGGCGCGTTACGCAGCTTATCACCCGTCTACGTAAAGACTGCGCTGCAGAGTTCGAAATTGCCGCTTAATAAAAATCGAAACGGAGGTATTACGCATGTCTAAATTAAACGTACAGCTTAACGCCAACTACCGCTTAACAACGGACGGGACGCAGTTCATCCTCAAACAGCGCAAGCTCGTAGACCCCACGAAAGCGCCCGGCTACAAGCCTGAACCAGGCGTTCCGTCTCCGGAGCTCCGCGAAACCTGGCCGGACGCAGGCTATTACTCGTATACGCCGGGCGGCCTCAGTGCGCTGATTAATCACGTTGTAATCGCGTCTGCAGCCGACAGTGATACGGAAGAGCTGACGGAGTTTACCGAGCTTATCCGTGCGGAGTCGGAGAGGTTAGCCGAAGCTATTAACGCAGGGTTTAAGCGTGAAATTACCGTTAAATTAGGCGCGTAGGGCTTGTGGCAGGGTGTTCGGTAGGGTAACGGGGAAGGACGCTGATATGCGCTGAAAACGAGCAGTTAGAATGGAAGCACCGCATTTACACCGCATTTATTCCCCCAAATCCCCCACGATTTTTGATACGCTTTAAATGACGAAGGAGGTAGCGAATGAACGGAACATTCGAAACAGTTGACGATATTCTCGATTATTACAACGAAAGGGGCGACGCGAAATGAGTGACGTTAAGAAACCGACTATTCCCATAGAGGTTGCGAACGTTATCGAGGAGTTACGCGTTAGGGAGTACGATAATGCTGGACTTATCTCTATAGCCCTGCGGACAGGCGGCGGACTTCACAACGATACCAAAAACGATGCAGACAATTCCGTTCGACACGCTGCTGGCCACGTTGGTTAACGGATATGAGCGGGAGCTGACGGAGGAGGAACGTGCTTACGCTGCGATACGTGAAGAGTACGCAGAACTGTCCGATACCGAATTCGCAGAAGGATATGACGCTGGTATTGAATTTACGCTCAACACGCTCGGAATAAAAATCGGAGGGGTGAACGCTTAAATGAGCGTACTTAAATCAGTAATTCAGCGTGCAGTTCCGTTTCTTGAGAAAGCCGCAATTATCTACTTTGTTACGGGATTACTTCTAGCGTTCATTGTCTGGGTGTTCGCCGCCATCAAATTAGGGACGTTCGTACTAACGATCATTTTCGGACCTATCCTATCCGTAGTACTCATATTCATGTGGATCATAGCGGGATTCCCTATATGAAATCAGCAGTGAGGCAATTCTCAATATAATAATGAAAATATGCGAACGGCCGAGATAAACGGAGCATAAACGAGATTGCGTCGTTTGCGTGAAATTCGGAGATGTTACGAAAAATCGTAGTTAAGCGGAAATTATTCGATCTCGTGATTATGAAAACCGATCTTAAGTCGGAAAAATTGGACACAAACGAAGGTACACGAAAATAGATTCAGGAAGACAAAACGGACGAATTTGGCGTTCGACCTATTTACGCATATCATTTTATAATCGGAGGTGTCAGACGGATGACAACGGAAACTAAACGGGATTTGGCGGCAGACCTAGCGATATGCGAGGCGGCAACGCCGGGACCTTGGCGGAGACTCGCGAAATATGAATGCGCAGTTGTTAACACCGACACTTTTGCGGAAGTCATAAGCGCAAGGGGAGACGATGCGGTATACGTAGACATTGAACCAGAGGATGAACGCTTTATTCTCGAATCCCGCGAAGGCTGGCCGCACGCAATCCGGCGGGCAATAGCGGCCGAGGCGGAGGTTGGGCGACAAAAACAGTCGTACCGTAAACTACGTGCGTTACACGACGAACAGTGCGCAAGGGCTTCGGAATATTACGCAGAAATGAAAACCCTGCGCGACCACGTAATGACCGTATACCAAAAGGCGCGGAATGACTGCGCACGATGGGACGGAGGTCAATGCGTTGGTCTTCCGGTATTCCAAGATCGTGCCTTCGCCAGGCGATTAGTTCGCGACTTAGAGCCGATTCTATTTCCGGAGGTGCCTGCGGATGCCGCGTCCTAAAATAACCGCTGAGCAACGCAAGGACTGGCGTAACCTCCCGCTTGAGCACTGGAATGTTCGTACTGTTCACGCAATGGTTATCGATCTAAATGCGGAGAAGTTCGGTGTCGATACGTACATTCCCCTCCGCGGTTGGGCGTTCGAGCAGGGCGTAATCAAGCGCGCTCTCACAGATTACGGTCCGGCAGCTCTACGCGAGACGATTGAACGAGCCTTCGCGGAGTATCGGCCGAGTCCAGAATATCCGCAATTGACAGCGGGCTTTCTGATTGCGTACATGCTACCGCGGATTATGCCGCAGGTGCTGGCGGAGATGAAGCGGAAAGAGCAGGCGGAGGCAAGGCCGGCTAATGGCGGGATGAGCACGGAGGAGCTGGCGGGTTGGTTGTGACGTTCGCAATTTAGACACGCGAATAAGTATTTACTCGGATTTACGCCAATCCATCCGCGATCTAAACTTAATTACGAAGGAGGAACGCAATGGGTTCGAGGACACACGCAGACAACTGTATATTAGCAATGCACTGTACTCTTGCTGGCACCAATAAGTGTAACGCACTCTGCTCGTCTTACATCGCTTGTCACGGCTATAACGGAGCAGGCGGCCGGATAGCAAACGCAGGTTTGCCGGAAGAGTATCGGCTCGTCACGCTGCAGAACTCGCCAGTACGCACAGATCAGGCGGAGGCTTATACGGTTATAGATTCGTACGTTAACACTTTCCAGCGTCAGTTTGGTGAAGTTGCTTCGGACAGGCAGCGAATCAAATCGCTATATCTATTCTCGCTCGAACCTGGCACCGGTAAGACCACGTCAGCGGCCGCAATCCTTAACGAATATATCACGCGCCATTATATCGGATCGTTCCAACGCAACAGGCAAGCGTTGGAACGTCCGGCGTACTTTCTCGACGTTAACGCATGGCAGACGTTATTCCTCGGATTTAACCGTAGTCACGTGCCGCAGGAGACCGCGGAGCCACTTGCCGCAGAGTATTACGCAATGGAGCAGCGCGCCAAAGCCGCTCCGTTTGCGGTACTCGACGATATTGGCGTACGGTCGGCGTCCGAAGCGTTTCGGGCGGACCTGCACGGCGTGATTAATCATCGCGTAGCTAGTGCGCTGCCGACCATCTATACGAGCAACATTCCGATCGAAGAGCTTGCCCAGGTGTTTGACAAACGGCTAGCGGACCGTGTGCGGGATATGTGCGGAGTGATTCCGTTTAAGGGCGAGAGCAAGCGAGGAATGAGAAAATGAAATTTTAAGTAAACAGGAGCATAAGCGAGCATTCCTGTCTTACAACCTATATTTTGAGAGTCAAAAAAATTTACTATCTTATTAATAAATGGATATATAAGTAATTTAATACATGGGTATACACCTGTTGAGACCTGTTTAGACTGTCTTTTTTGTAAGATAATTTGTAAGACAGACATTGCACGAAAAATTAAAAATCAGCTAATTTGAGGTTAGTAAACTTTACACTACTTAGATTAGAATCGGAGGTGAGCGGTAGATGGCTGTATACGGCGAGCAGCTAATATCAAAGATCGTAGACACCGGCGAAGTTTCAGCGTTGGACAAGTACGGAATCACGCGAGATGATTTCCTGACAGATGGTGAGAAACAGGCGTATGATTTCGTTATTAAGTACGGACGGGATAACGGAGGGCGGGCCCCTTCGTACGCCAGTCTCACCGCTGAGTGTCCGGACATTACGTATATACCAGGCGTAACCGACTCCTTTGCATACTTAGCCGAGCGGATAAAAGATGCGTCGGGGAAACGTAATGTTGCCGAGTTGTTCAACGGAAAAGTGGACGAACAAACGGGAAGGCGTCTTGAGTCAGAGGTGTCAAAGAAATTCCAAGCGCTTGATACGCAAGAGTTTATTACATGGTTGACGAATACTGTCGAAGGAATTAAACTAAAAACAAGAACAAGTGTTCGTATACTGGGTGATATATCCAATGAAACGGACCGTTTTCTAGCGGAATACCGCGCACGCAAAGCCGGTGAATCTTACCGCATATGGCTTTCGGCCTTCGCGGCAATTAACGAACAGATCGGCGGTTACCTATCGTCAAACATGTATACGTGGTACGCAAGATCCGGACGAGGCAAATCCGTTATCGTCATGGTAGAGGCGATCGAAGCTGCGCTGCAGGGAGCCGTTGTTTTGGTCTACGCACTAGAGATGTCACGCTTTGAGTGGCTGGCTCGTGCATTCTCGTACTTATCCGCAAAGGCAGGTACGTTCACCGCGCAGATTGCCGGCGTAGATTACGAAGCAGGCTTTGATAATCGTGCGATGCTCACGGGCCGCCTACCGGAAGAGTACGAACAGCAGCTCGCGGATTTCCTGCGTAATCTCAACGAGCAAATACCCGGCCGCATTATCTTACGCGCTACGGATGACGAAGGCTTTACGGACCGCTCCGTGCGCCAGCTTGAGGCGGATATTAACGAGGTGCGCGCGGATGTAGCCGTAGTCGATCCGATCTATTACATGGATTACGAGGCGAATACATCTAAAACAGCGGGTGGAGACGCGGCAGCTACGTCGAAAAAACTGCGCCTAATGGCCGGGCGAACGAGGACAGCGCTTCATGTAATCACGCAGGCTGATGAGAATCCGAACGAAAAGGGCGACGACGGCGTACGCGAGATGAAACCGCCGAAGCGTGCTGAAATCAAGAAGACGAAGGCGGTCCTGGAGGACGCGGCCAATACGTTCGCCATCGATACTCTGGCGCAGGAAGGACGTGGGATTATTGAACTCGCGAAGGGTCGTAGCGGTGGGGAAGATACGCGGGTAGAAATCGTGTATTTACCGAATTTCGGTATCGTTCGGGAGATCGTTGATAGCGGGGGAGACAGAGGGCAGTTTGTAAGTGGATTTTAATTTTGGCGTAATGTATAAGTTTACTATTACGTAATATGTTACGTCTTATATTATGTTTCCTGTTCAGAAACATTGAATCAGGCAATCTTTTTCAAAGTGTGTTGACACAAGAAACATTTTGGAATATTATAGCACTACGAAAGATTTAATAGATTTATATAAAAGGAGACGGCTTAGCTTGGATACACTATTATTAGGCGAATTTATCAAGGAAGGTAGAAAACGTAAAGGTTTATCGTTGAGAGGTCTTGCGGAAGCTGCCGGAATAAGTCCGTCCCAACTTAGTAAGCTTGAAAGGGGGCAAGTAAAGTTACCAGAAGACAGGACACTTGAGCGGTTAGCTGAGACATTAAACGTTGATAAATTTGATTTTTTTGCTCTAGCTGGTCGGGTCTACACTGAAAAAAACGCCGATCCAACAGAAGAGATTTTACAAGGAATTAAAGAGGTTGCTGCATCTTTAGAGGACTTTCGTAATAGCTTCGATGCCGTTCAGGAAGAATCTGAGGACTTTGGGGAAGCTATCTATCAGTTGTTAAGGAGGAAGATGCAACACCTATCTGAAGATCAAGCCAAAGAGGCTGCGTTAGAAATGAAGTCGGCCTTTGACCTTTGGGAAAAAAGAACAAGAAATGCACGGATTTTTGGCAGAAAATAAATAAAGGGTGTGATTAGTTGGATATCCTACGTCACATTGAACACTATCCTTGGCGCAATCCCCGCTGGCACCCTCTAAAACTTGAAGCGAGCTCGCCATTTAGACCCGGGGACGACACGCCGTCCTTCTCGGTTAACCTCGATCCATCTTCGGATAGATACGGGTGGTGGAACGACTGGGGCGCAAAGGAGAAACGTTGGCGTGCAGGCCCACCGGAAAAGTTGATAAGCTTTATTTTGAACATAACAGACGAGGAAGCGGCGGAACTCATTTACAAAGGCAGCCACGGAGACCTTGGCACATACATACACATTAGACTCCCAGATCCAGATGCCAGGGTATGTAAGAAACCGTTAGACATAACTTTTGAACCGCAAGTCTCTGAATATTTGCTGAGCCGCGGAATCTCTGCGGAGGTACAGCGCCTTCATCGGACAAGCTATGATCCGGCAGCAAAAGCGGTAATCTTGCCGTGGTGGGGAGTAGCGCCAACACCGGACGGTCAACGCTTGCTTAACGTAAAGTACCGGTCGACCCGGGATAAGCGCTTCTGGTACGCTCGAAACGGGGCACCTATTCGCGATTTAATCTACGGAATTGACGTCGTGTACCAACGTAGTATTAAACGCGCAGCAATCGTAGAGGCAGAGATCGATGCGTTAACGTTATGTTCGATGGGAATACCTGCGATTGCAACCGGTGGCGCAGCGTTTAACGAGAAGAAGCGGGATTTGATCCTGCGCAGTCCAATCGAGGAGATCGTAATAGTCCGGGACAATGACGAAGCGGGCAGACGGTGGCGTAACGATGTTGTGAACGCTTTACGAGGGAAGGTGCGGATAAGTATCGCTCTTGTGCTACGCGGATATAAGGACGTTAACGAGGCTAGAGGTGTGGGTGTTAGCAAAATACGAACATTAGCTCCCGAATTTCCTTTTTTAAGGATGACAGTATGACGGAAATTGTCGTATAATGGAAATGGTTGAACAAATGGAAACTTTTACTCTAAGGCAAACCAAAAGTTCGCCTTCGCTGCGCCTATCTTTGAACTACTTTCGCAGGATAACGTACAAGTCACGCGGGCTGTAGTTGCTACCTGTCTTCTCATTAATTATGTCAGTAATAATGATGGAGTTCAGATAGGAGATTTTAAGATTCCCGTTAGCATACTTTGATATTAATGCTTTGTTAATACCTGTGTAGTCCGCTAGAGTTTGTTGCTTCCAGTTGATTTCATTCAAGATTTCTATAAGGCGACAGCGACCGAGTTTAAACTCCATCGTCTGCCTCCAGGATTAATTTCCATAAATTTATCTTAACATATTTTTAGTAATATTTGTGCGAGTCTCAGTTTTACTTTCTATATAGAAGTATAAGTCAAAAGGAGGTTTGCGAATGGTCTTTGAGGATTATTTTAACAAGTACCAACCTGCTGTAAAAGCAATTAGTCACGCAAGGAGCTTAAGGAGCCGTGTTCCCCGTGAGGAGTTTATCAGTTGCTTGAATGAGGAGTTATGGAGAGCTTTTCAAACATTCGATGAATCCAAGGGATGCTCGTTGAATGGTTGGGTAAATAGGCTCTTAGAACAAGCCGCTATTCGTCTTATTAAGTCTAAGGAAGGTAGTTACCACCGAAACGTATTTAACTTGATCGATGCGGACAAGAGTGAGGAACGGGGAAATAGCGCGCCAACGTTAGAGCCCTGCACTGAGCCAGAGTTCGTTGAGGAAAGAGTATTCCAAAGGATGCGAAAAAAAGAAGCCGACCAGCGCCAACTGATCGACTTCCTTATACACTCGGGACCTCCCGACGCCACGACGACTGCTATCGTCGAAGCATTTAAAACAGCGCCAGCCAGCGCCTCGGATACCGCGATCGCCAAATCAATCGGTATCCATCATGAAACCGTTAAACGCAAGCTTCGCAAACTATCTCGCCGTTACGACGCCAATCGCTTCGGTGATTTAAACGAATATCTTGCAGTTTAACTAGGGTTAACGAGAACGGAGTTTCAGGCACGAATCCGTTCTCGGCCCCACATTTAGTATAACACATTTTTAAAAGCATAAATCAAGAGGTAAAGATTACAGTGAATTGATTCTATATGTATAGTGTTGCCTAAATGTTTCCATTTATACTACTTTCGTTTTCAATCTTACGAAAAAAGTTTCGGGTTGTCAACGTTTATTTAAGTACGCCTAAATTACTTTTAACCGGAGGTTCCCGATATGAAACACGTTAATCATAAATATTTACGCAATAAAACGCATAAAGTTTCGGATTTATCCGCAGCCGAGCGCAGATGCCCGTCCGATACCTTCCTATTATATAACGGTTCGTTCGAAGATTACGAAGATCCAGCGGATTACCTGCCGTATGGACATAGCGCGAAGGCGGTGCGTATCGCATGATCTGGACGGTATCTATTCACGCGTCAAAACGAGTCAATGAACGTTTCGGCGTCAAGCCCGACACAGTTACCGAATGGGTGAACGAACGTATGGAGTCCGCAAGGTTCGTATGTAACTCGTTTGCGGATGACGGAAACGAAGCGCGGATGTTTGTAAACGGAAAGGTTATATTTTTCGTTGACCTTATCGAAAACCACGTCATGACGGTGAGATATGCGTCAATGCCGCGGTTTGCTACGGAGTGCTTGGTTGAGGTTGCGGCTAAAGAGCTTCGGAAGAAACAGGCTAAGGTTCTTGAGGCCGAGCGTGAGTTTGTACGCGCTAAAGCAGAACTTGAATCGGAAAAGATTGACCTACGACTCGCATTATTAAAAACGCGCTCCGAACAACGAGCTGCAGCACTTAGCGCAAGACTGAACGCGGTCGAACTAAGACTGCGCGAATTAGCGGCCGAGGTAAAACGGGAACGTCGCGAAGTCACATATCTCGCGGAAGGCATCGTATCGCTCTCCGTATCATATAAGCCGGAATCTACGCCGGCAGCGCGGTATTAACGATTCTGGACGGGTCTCTTCTCGCTTCGCTAGTGGGAAGAGCCGCCGGGTGGGCCGACGTTAGTACCGTGCTGCGGACGTAGAAGATTGTCCGGACGCCCGGCGGAGCGTCGTAAGTTATCCGACTATTCATATTGAAAAGGAACGTGATCGAATGTCTATGTTTACGAAGGTTGGCGCAGCAGCGGTGGCCGCAACGAACAACGACGGGGGCACGAAGGAAAGTCCGATCACCTCGTTCAAGTCCGGCTCATCGTATAAGGTCGGCGTCAAGTCCATCGAAGACGTCGCGGAGTACTACGGCTACAGCGTTTTTAAGAAAGTAAACACGTTCGTGCCGAAGAATCCGGCCACACGCAATGCCCGCGGCTTCATCGACGCGAATCCGACCGTATGGGATCGCGCTGCGGAATTGCTCTACGCTGACGCTAAAGCCGCGAAGGATGCCGGCGCCAGTGAGGACGCAGTCAAGAAGATCACGGACGAAGCGTATCTGTATCGCGGCAAGCAGCGGTTTCTACGCGCATTCTTCGACCTAACGACCGGCAAAGATATCGTAGTCGACTTGAGCCCGAAACAAGAGAAGACGCTTAAGGCCGTAATCGAAAAGTATGCGAAGAAGCTCGGTAGCATTGCGTTCGAGCTGACGAAGACCGGTTCGAGTACGAATGCGGTTGTCGCGCTGTCTCCGATCATTGATATGGACGAAGACCTAACGGAAGCCGAGCGTGCTAACTTCGCCAAAGTCGGAGAGAAGCCGTTCGACCTGGCGGAGTTTGAGACGTGCTTGTACGTTGCCGACGAAGAGGAGCAAACGAAGAATCTCGTTGTCGCCGGCTTCGATATCGCGCGACTCGGCTTGTCGATCGGAGCAGCAGCGTCAAGCTCCGCACATTCAACGGTAGAGGGCCCGATCGATATCTCCGAAGATGATTTGCCGTTTTAAGCCGAACACCAAACAATAACGAAGGGAAGCGGTAATATCGCACACATAAACGAAGTTAAAGGGAAGCACTCGGAAATGACGGCTCGGCTCGCACTCATGTCTAACGGATGGACGGTAGCCACAACGGACACGGACGAGTCGTTCGATATCGTGGCACGAGATCCGGTTAGCCGCGCATGGAAAACGTTCCAAGTTAAGACGATTAAGGTGCGGACAGACCGACGCGGCGATCTCGTGGTTAACGGACGAAAAGGTAACGGAGAGCCGTATACGCTATCCGAGACTGATTACTTTATCGGTGTCATGGGATCGGAAGATGGCGGGTTGCCTACGGTCTACGTATTCGAGAACAACGAGCAATCTGAGTACTGGGCGACGGAGACAAGCGCCGAGCGACGCTGGGTTCGCTTGCCGATCGAGTTGGACCGTGCTACTTACGCGGTAAACGTTGGTGAAACGGAGTTGGCGGGACCGACGGATTATATCGCGGCTTAGTAACGGTAGCTACGCAATTCCAAATAAACGCGCCTACGAGCGCCCAAAGGAGACCGATTAAATGGCGAAATTGAACGTAGTAATTCCGAATGTGGACGTAGAGGTAAGAGGCGAAGACGGTAAATCCGTTAAGTACCGCAAAGTTGACCGCAAGCCGCGGGCGGGCGATATCATAAAGTTTACTGCATATGCGACTTCATTCGTACATGAGGGAGCGTTCTACCTCGTTGATGAAATTGACGCGTGTGGTGACGCACAGATTACTGATGAAGACGGCGATAGTTACGATACGGCGGGGGACAGTTTTGATGTCTACGAAAAGGTAGCGGAGCAGTCGCAAATTGCGCGAATTCCTGAACGCCTGAAAGTCGGGGATTACGCGAAGGTAGTCGCAGACCAAAAAACCAGCGAGGACGATCCGATTTCATCTAACGCGAGGGTCGGAGATATCGTCGAGGTTATCGAGATGGACTCGTCCGCTGTTCCGTATAGAGTACGAACAATCGTCGGGCATATCGTAGGCGGAACAGCTTGGGCGCGCCCATTCGCACTCGTCCGAGCAACCGAAGCGGAAGTCGCCGCAGCTAAAGACGCGCTTGACCCACGCAATGAATTTGCAGTTGGCGATAAGGTGCGGCTGGTTAGCGGAGGCGACAAGCACCCACTAAACGGATTTATGGACGGAGAGATCTACGAAGTTAAAGATCCCAAGTGTTCACTACACAGTGGCGAGAGAATCCGTATTACTAAGCCGACTGGCGGAGCAGGATACGCCAAGCCGGACCAACTCGAAAAGGTCAGCGCAGAGGAATTGGCGGAGATCGAACGTAAGAAGCTTCTCGCACAGTTTGCTCCGGGCGATACGGTTAAGCTTACGGTCCCTGACGGAAAACGTCCTCGGTACAGTTGGGGCAGCGTAGAGAACGGAGACGTTGGAACGATACGTCGCGTAGAGGATACACGTGTCATTGTTGACTTTCCGGCGCAGTCAATTTGGAACGCAGATCCTTCGGAGTTAACGAAACTCTCTGCGGAAGAAGCTGCTCAGCACGAAGAGGAAGCGCGTTGGTCGAAGATCGGGCGTAAGGTGAACGAGTATAAGGCGGGCGATTTGACGGTTCTTCCGGGCTGCCTACACTTAGGCTTCGCAGAGGTGCTCCGCATAGAAGGCGATAGAATTGTCGTTAAATGGGCGGATAAAACCGGATATGGTACTTGTACGGACCGCGCGTCAAGCCACCGCCTGATCGTTCCGGTCGAACAGCGCTTTGACCGCACCGAGCCCGAAAAGAACGCAGCTTAATAAACCGGGAGGTGGCGTACTTTGGACGTTAAATTAACGCTAAATCTTCGCTCGCCGACCGTTGATGACGCCGCAGCCGAACGCGTTAAGGACGCAGCCAAACGCAAGAAAGCGGCGGAAGAGACGCCGGCCGAAGCAGTTGAACGCATTAGTCGCATGTCACTAACGGACCGCGAGCGTCAACTCGTAAATGCCGTAATTGAGACGGGTAAAACAGGCAATTATCCGTCTCTCCGCTCCGGCGGTGGGCAAGTCACGAAAGCGGACGTCATTGCGGCAGGACAGCGAATACTTGCGGAGCAACAATCGGCCGAACGTGCGGAGAGGATTGCGGAGACGCTGCGGACGAAACCGGATAACTTTTACGTGATTACTGACGACGCGGAGCTGCCGCGAATGGTTGAACGATTGCGTGAAGAGGTGCGGCTGCAGGGCGGCGACGAGTGGTTCGCGAAGGTGTTCGCGCTTTTTAACAATACGCTGATTAAACGGAAGCTGGCTGAACGCGGCATAACGATTCCCGACGCGCAGTCCTTGACCGTTTGGGATACGGAGACATCCGGCGTTGATAAAATGATCGACCTGACCGGCGGTTACTCCGTGTGGCTTCCGCTTTTGAACGAAGGTTATTACGTAGCTTACGGGCACTTAACGGGCGAGAAGCAGTGTACGCGGTCGGCGGCCCTTGGCGCGATCGAGCGTTTTATGTCGCTTCCTTCGCAGATTAAATCGTTCCACAACGCGCCGTTTGACTTGGCGATGTTGCTTAATGACGGACTCAAGCCGCAAGGTATCCGATATGACTCGCTCGAAGCTATGCGGACGCTTAACGATCATGAACCTACGTACAGTCTGAAACCGCTGATAACGAAGTACAAGGCAGCAATCGGCGTCGACTGCCCGGACTTTACGTTTGAGGACCTGTTTCAGAACGAGTCGCCTATGATTCATCCGATCGAACTCGTCGGAATATACGCGATATGGGACGTACTTAAAGGTTGGTGGCTTACGCGCTGGCAGATCGATAACCTTATTGCGACGGATAACCTGGCGACCGCATACTTCGAGATTGGGCAGTATCTAACGGAAGTCAACGTTAATATCGAGCGTACAGGCTTCGTCATTGACTTGGACGGACTCAAAGCGCTGGGCGATGAGCTGCGGCCGAGACTTGCGCAGGCTCAGGCGGACGTCGCGAAGGAATACGGCGTTAACGATCCGGCGTTTATCCGTAAGATGGACCGCACACTTAATGCGAAGAAGATTGCGGATTGGATCGAGTCCCAGCGTAAGAGGATCGTCCGTAACGAGGAAGCGAAGCGGAAACAGCGTGCAACTATTGCGGAGTGTGAAGCGACCGGCAAAACGACGCTTAAGAAATATACGAGCGCTGTCGCCAAGCTTGCGGAGTTGGAAGCGGAGGTCCTTGCGCCGGCTGACGAGGAACATGCGCCGCTATTTATCGAGGAGTTTTCGTTCACGAACGACAACCATCTGCGCTATCTGATTTACGATCACCTCGGAATCACGGATCGTACGAAGCAAATCGTCAAGGACAAATCGAAGGTACGCGCGGTGTCAAAGGACGTGCTCGACCGTTACTTTGAGGAAGAGGAAGCACTCAAGCCACTCGCACTCGTATCTGCGTATGAGAAGCTGCTCGGCACGTACATCGATAAGATTCCGGAGGCGCTCGACGTTGACGGTCGTTTACACACGCAGCTCGATACCGTTTCAACCGGGCGGTATAGCTCGAAGGGGTACTCGGGTAAGCCGAATGATTTGCGGCCGGAGTCCGTAACTGATACGAATTATTTAGCGGCTATGCGTGCGTTGGTCGATTGTGGTGAGAAGAAAGTCGCGAAAGGAACCAACGTCCAGAACATTCCGGCGCGCACGAAAGAGGGCGAGAAGGTCCGGACCATGTTCATTCCTCCGTCAGGCCGTCTGTTCCTCGGCAGCGACCTCTCGTCCATTGAGCCGCGGCTACAGGCGCACAAAATGGAGACGGAACACGGTGATCCAACCTTTGCGGATATGTACCGGGCCGGTCTCGATCCATACGTCGAGTTTGCATCCATGATGTTCGATGTGCCTCGCGAGTTATGCTTCGAGAGTGCGTATAAAGCCGGGCTTACTTCGATTCCTTACCGTAAGCTGACGAAGGATATGTTTCTCGCGAAAGGTTACGGCCAGGCCGAAGACCAGTTCGTTAAGACTGCGGTTAAGCGCGGTGTCACGGAGGAACAAGCGAAGCGCGCCTATGCGAAGTTCGACGAAATCCTGCCCGGCTTTAGTACGATGGTTAACGCCTCGTTCGAACACTTGCGGGAACACGGATGGACGCAGACACTATGGGGACAGAAGCGCAGATTCCCGGAATATCGAAAGAATTGGCAGCGTCTTTGCGTATTGATGAAGCGAGCTGGCATTCGCGATAAGAACGATCTGGAGCTCGGCAAGAAGACGTACAAGCTTTCACCGGCGGATCGCAACGAATTCTGGCAGCTTATCCGCTTAACCGGACGTGATGAGCGGGCGGCGTTCAATCACGAAGTTCAAGGCTCGGGCGCGAACGTTCTTAAATTCTGCATGATCCGCGGCTATTACGAGTTAACGCTTGGTCGCGGATGGGAGTTTACGTTGACTTTGCACGACGAGCAGAAACACGCCGCGCCGATCGAGCAGGTAACGCCGGAAGCTGTTGCGCTGTATACCGACATTATGACGAATACGGTTACGCTTGCCTGTCCGCTTGAGTGTGATACGGTGATCGAACCGCGTTGGATGAAAGAGTACCGCGCTGACGCGTGGGATTTTGATAAACAGAAACCGAAGGAGGCTGCGTAAATGGAAAACGTTATTGCAAAGTTGCGCGAGTTGATTGGAGATGAATACGAGGGTCAGGCGTGGGACGAAACGCATGAGGCGGTTGACGTGATACTTGGCGCATACAAACCTGAAGGTTATGCGGTTGGGTGCGTAGATGAGGAGTTCGAGGACGGCGGTAGATGGACGAACTTTAAGACAAACGTATATCGCGTTGAGCAGCCGGACGGACAGGTATCGCATTTCCGTATCTGCCGCGAAGTTCCTGCGACCGAGTGCCAAGAAGGCGGCGACTTTTGTGTGAGTATTGACGAAGTCGTCCCGGAAGAAGTCACAGTTATTAAATACATTTCCGCGAGGGCTGCGTAAATGACAACGGGAAAAGTGATTGACTTAATTGATGCAGCAATTGAAGAGGCCGAGCATAATCCGGATATTGAGGGGGAGGACGTTCTCGTTCACGCGGTGAATGCGGTACGCGAGCGGTTTGGTATTACTTGTAATTACGCTTATTGCGGCGGCTTCGATAGCGCAGGATACGACATTGACTGCTACGCGATCGCATTCGTCACGTCCAACGGAGAACTCGGAATATACGATTATCAAATCGAAAGCTATTAGGAGGCGGCCATCATATCGCAATCAATCGCAGATAAACTCGCGCAGGACTTTACGCAATTCTTAAATCAATGGCACTCCGCACCAGAAGTGTACGATGACGCGCTCGATGCGCAGATCCACAAGTGGTATTACGATTACCTAACGGACAAGTCTCGCAAGGTATGGCCTCCTCGCGGCATTCCGTACTTTTCTCCGTCAGCCGCCAATTCGGATGCTCGCGGGCTCTACGAAAAGATGCGCGGCGCCAAGAAGGAGCAGACGGAACGTCCACCGCATCAGGGACGCTGGGTGCGCCTGGGAACGTCAATCGGCGACATGATTCAGCGGGACGTTCTCTTTGCAGAGCAGCATTATGCCCGGCACATGGGCGAGAATCCTCCATTCAAGTTCGAGCGTAACGGACTCGGCGAGCCGCTGTTTGAGGAGTTTGCGAAGGTATCGAAGATCGCGGAGCACGCCGGTCAGACGTTTGGACTTTACGGCACGGGTGACGGTATTATGCGTGTTTATGTGCCGGAGTTGGGGCGTGAGATTCGCGTTGGGCTCGAAGTAAAATCGAAGCAGACTACGTATTCGATGACGTCGGGCTTCTCCGCGCGTAAGGGGCCGAAGGAGGACCACGTGAAGCAGTGTATAACGTACTCGGCGATGTACGGAACGCCGTCCGATCCGCTTGATTACTACGTTATCCTCTACGTAAATGGCTCTAAGAAGGCGTGGGAGATGACGCCCGAGGACTTCGAAAAGAGCCCGGATATTCTCGCGTTCGGCCTACACATTACGGACGAAATGCGCACGGAAGTCCTCGACCACTTCGCGGGAATTGTTGCGGCAGCCGAAGCGGGCGAGCCTCCGAAATTGGACATCGACAAGTGGACGTTCAACAATTTTAAGCAGGCGTGTGCCTTATCGCTATCGCCATCCGAGCTTGCGGAAATCGAACGCCAAGTCGCAGCCCTACAGCGGTCCAACCTCCCCGATCATAAAAAGCGTGGCCCAGCGCAAGCCCTAGCGGATATACATCGGATTAGAGCGGAACACGGAGCCGTGAAGGAGGCGGCCTGATTGACGTACATTATCGAGTCCATTCGCACGCACGGCGGTACTCCGACTGATCGCGAAGCCCGGCGTAAGGGCCAGCGCGTAGAGATTCTGAACCTTAACGTAGGCCAGGCGCTCCTTCTCGTGTATCGCGACGATCACAATAAGATCCTGCAGACCTCTCGCGTTGAGAGCATCGCAGGGTACGACGTCCTTACGGTTAAGACGGCGAACAGCGTATACACTTTTCGCAAAGGAGGCGTTAGCCCTGGCGGATCAATCGGCCACGAACCGAAGTAAAGAACCGGCGTATCGCATACTAGGTTTAGACTTATCGTCTTCGCCCGGAGCTGCGGCGATCGAGGTGCGGAATAGAACTCCGTATCTCATCGCGGCCTCGTCCGTGGCTACAACGAAAGACGATACGGATGCCGTGCGGAATGTTGCGGTCGAGTCGTTTATCTCGCAATTCATTTACGAAAATAGGCCGTTCGATATCGTGGTTCGCGAGGACTTTACCAGCGGGCGGAATAAACGGGCGACGCAGCTCGTATTCGGATCATGGGCGGCTGCTGACCGCGCACTACTGGCGTTCGGCTACCGTGCGGAAGACCTGAAGCCTGCGCTGAGCCCGACCAGCGTTAAGAAAATCGTAACCGGAAATGGAAAGGCGGAGAAGCCGGAAGTTGCGGCGGCTGTACGTAAGTGGCTTCGGTTGCCTAATGGTCCAGACGGTAGTCCTTACAAGTTTCGAGCCGGATACGATGATAGCGACGCGTGCGCTGTAGCGCTGGCGTACTTGATTCGTGAGGGTCTAATAGATACGGAAGGAGTTGTTGCGGCGTGAGGAAATATCTTGGTACCGCACATGTATCCGGGTACGGCGAAGACTTTGGGAAACGGGTTCATGAGTACGCTAATAGAGTTTCCGAGGATGGGCGAGAATTGGAGTTCCACTACGCCCAGTCTATAGAACCGTCAGGCCGAGCGCTGTTCTCAGCGTTGATTATCTTCTATGAGGCTGCCGCATGATCGCGCGGGTACGTCCGGACGCAACGGTCGCCGAGCGCCTTCTCATGTTCCAGCGCGAGGAGGTTGCGAACTTGGAACGGGCTGTCGCGACTTATGGCGCAATGGCGGCGGAGTATGAACGGAGATTGGCGGAAGCCCGGCTTAGATTAGCGGACACAGAGCGGAGAGTAGCGGAGTAATTCCGTTGCCCTCCGTTTTTTTTATTTTGCGAAAAAGTGTGCGGAATCAAAACGAGCCTTCTATTAAGCAACATAAGCGCAAATCACACGCGCTAATCTCAAAACGGAGGCGATCGTATATGAAGACGCAATATAACGAAGTTAAACGCAAAGCAGCGGTGGGCGAGCGTATTAAGATTGTCAAGACATTCATGCCGTGTGGAGAGTACGAAGTAGGTGATATTCTCACGGTTAGCACCGCGCGTTTCCCCGGCAATTGGACGAACGTTGTCTTCGCTGAGGGCGTAGGTGTTGGAATCAGACACAGCGAATACGTCGTTCTCGAATCTGATCCGCTCTACGATAACTTCCGCCAGTTTGTGCGTGACAATGCGGACGGCCTTCGCAAACTTCTAGCGGAGATAGATAAAGTAGAGCTGAGAGTGAGCGCAGTACCGGTGTCCAAGCCGTTAACTCGTGCGGAAGTCATCGAGAAGGCGCGTAAGGACGTGGCGGAGTTGATTCGGATTGGTGGCGATATATGGACAGACCTGCCGAAGGGAACTCCGTTCCATAATCGCACGTACTACGCTGAGTTCCACGTTAACCGCGAAAAGCGTGCGGTCACAGCGCTTATTTACCACGGACGGAATAAACGAAATATGCCCGACGCGAAAGGCATCGCCAAGTGTGCGCCTGGTGACGTATTCCACGCTGAGATCGGCAAGGCAATTGCGCTTAGAAAGGCGTTGGGGCTGCCGATTCCGACCGAGTATACTGACGCGCCGCAGCCGGATGAGCCGCGAGTGGGTGCGGTTGTTCGCAGAACTACCGGGCGGTGTATAGGAGAAAACCGGGTGCTTAAACGAAGAGTTCCGGAAAATGACGGCGGTGAGTACGGAAATCACGCATTTGTAACGGACTTTGGCGGTTGGCTTGCGGACAAACAATACGAAGTCATTGACGACACTGACGTTGACTATGGCGCCGTGTCCGCGAAGGAGACTGCGTAGATGAAGATACTTAACGCACTAATTGCGGCATATTGGTCGGTTCTGTTTTTCGCGTACATCTTCGGTATCTACGACCCGGACGGTATTATCGTTGGATTCGCACTATTTTTCTGCGCTGTAGTATTCGCTGACATCGCGTTTGAGGAGGCGCGGGAATGAGCCCCGTTAAAATCGTAGACAAAACGCAGGCTCAACTCATTGCGGACCGACGCGCTGACCGGGCGGAGATGCTTGCGGCCGTTGCGGATAGAACGGAGAATGCGCGCAGGCAACTCGGTCTATTAACGGAATTATTCGAAGGAGGACGTAGAATGAACGTACAAATCAAGCGCCTACATCCGGATGCGGTCGTACCGCGATACGCTAAGCCCGGCGATTCAGGATTTGACCTCGTAGCGGTAGAAGAGGTGGTTATCGCGCCCGGAGAGACGAAGGCCGTTCCGACGGGTCTTGCGTTCCAGATCCCCGATGGTTACGAGCTGCAGATACGGCCACGGTCCGGAGTAACGAAGAATACGAAGCTGCGCGTTCAACTCGGAACCGTTGACTCTGGATATCGCGGTGAGGTTGCGGTGATCGTCGATAACATTGCGCATCCAGAATACGAAATCGACCACTTTGAGAATGAGCCGTACGAATTGTGGACCGTTAGGCACAACGCACTTCATACGATTGATGGAACCGGATGCTCCCCGCAAGGGAATGTATTAACGGAGGACACTGTGCCAGTAGGAACGTACATCATCCGCAAAGGCGGCCGCATAGCCCAAGCGGTAATCGCACCGGTCGAGCGCGCCACGTTCCTAGTAGTCGCGGAGTTATCGGAGTCGGAGCGGGGCGCTGGCGGCTTCGGACATACGGGGGTGAGCGCTGAATGACCGTAATTATTGTAGCAATTGCGTACTATGCGGTGCTTGTTCTCGGATTAATCGGACTCATCGCTCTAACCGGCGCGGCCGCCTACGGACTAACTCGTCTTTACGCTTACGTAATCGAGTGCGTACTGGCTGCGAAGAAATTGACGGAGTTGTTTCGCGCTTTCATGAGGGAGCGCAGGGCTCCGGAAAGGAGAGTGCGTAAATGACGCAATGGGCGCATGAACATCCGTTTCTAACGTTTTTCATTGTCGTAATTGGCGTCGGATCAATATGCGAAGCAGTCGCTGCGTTCGCTAAACGAAATTAGAAAGAGGGCGAAAAACTTGACCGATGCGATCTACGTAATTCTGATCGATGAGCGGCCGTATCGGAAAGACGGCGCAATCCGGACGTATAAAACACGAGAACGCGCTGAGAAAGAGGCGCGGAAAGTCGCCCGCTACTGGTCCTATCGGGATTGTACGTTTTCGGTAGCAAGATTTGCGGTAGTTGAGCGGGAGAAAATAGCGGTTGAGCCCTACAAAGACCGCGCGGTCCCCGCACCGTATTCAATTTCGAAGGAGGACGCCTAATGAGCGCTGAAATCATTTCGTTTCCTAACAAGGTCGCCGATGTACTCGAAGAAGCCGCAGTCATGGCGCGACGTGGAGAAATCACTGGCGTAGTGATTGGCGCTATGTTAGCGGGTGGCGACACGTTAACTGCTCACAGTGGCGTTAACTTCCGTGAGCGAGGCGTGCTTATAACGGATCTGAACGATAAGCGGACGCTCGATTTTATTGACGTAAATTTCGAATAAGGAGGCGTTATCTTGGCGCAATTAAGCGGAGTAAAGACGATAAGCAGTACGGAGATTGAGTACGGAGGTAAGCGGTACGTAAAGACGGAAGGGTTTGGCGAGCCCGGAGATATTGTACGGAGTGATTGGGATTATTCGTATCTACCGCAGGGGACGTTTTACCTCGTCGGCGCGGAAGGTAGTTTCGCTGACTTGGACGGTGACGTGTACGAAGTAGACACGGAGATGGACGATGAAATCACATTATTCCGCAAAGTCACCGGAAAAGACGGAAGAAAAGCGGAAGTTATTAATCGAGGAAGAGTCTATACAACGTATAAACGGTTTGCGGAGAAGCACGGATATCCGGACGCTGCGGTAAATAGCGATAGCACAGATAGCCGCAAGGCTATGAAAAACGGGGATATTGTCACGCTTCTGACGAGAGGAACCCATGAAAATCCTAGCTGGGGAACGCTATGGATCGTAGAGACTGCGGAAGGCGAGCGTTTTATCATCAACGAAGGAGGATTACGTATTCTTCCTTCTACTTCGGAAATCATCGCTCAAAAACGTACCGAACTCGCGGCTCTAACCGCTGAGATCACGGCCCTCGAAACGCAACTTGCCGAGGAACAAGCGCTCAAAGTTGGCGACTGGGCGCGCGTTGTCAGCCGCACGTATAACGAAGAGTTCCATCACGGTGATATTGTTCGCGTAATTACTGTGGATAGCTCGGACATCCCTTATCAGGTCGAGTCAGCCGGAGGAATGACGGATTGGGCTTGTAGCACCTCGCTCGAAAAGATCACGCCAGCCGATGCACGCGCAGCCCTTATCGCCAGCATAGACGAGTTGTTCGGCGGGGAGGAGGCGGTTGCATCAGCGGCTTAATACACGTAGTAGTATCGCTTATTATCGCACTGTCCGGGATTAACGGAATTCCGCCTAATATGAACGTTAAGCCTGCGCAAGTATCTTCGGAGTCAACAGGCAAGGCTCCGAAGGCACAAACGCAGGTATCCGCTAAGTCTTCGCCAAAAGACGTGAAAAAGCGGACAGCAAAAATATACGCGGTTACAGCGTACTCTGTCGGCGATGACTACACGCCAAGTACCGGCATTACCGCGTCGGGTAAACCGGTCGAAGAAGGCGTGACGGCCGCGTGTCCGAAGGAACTGCCGTTCGGGACTAAACTGCGGATTGAGGGCGTCGGCGATCGAGTATGTACGGACGGGGGAGGACGAATTAAAGGGCGTAAGATTGACGTTTACATTCCGAAAGTTAAGGACGCCCTGATTTTCGGTAAGAAGAAGTTACGCGTGGAGATACGCGCCGGGGAGTAGGAGCACTTGACTTGCGTTTTTCTTCTATTAACAAATCTACGACTCCACGTTCATGAATAACTCTCCTGGTAGCAGTTGATGCGATTAGGGCGCCAACTCCTATTACGAGAAGTAGAACCATCAGCCCGGTAACCTTTATCTCTGGCGGAATAATGGCATTAGTGATGATGGCAATCGACACAGTAAACATGATTCCAGTAAGCGCGAATTGCTTATTGTTCTCCTCAGCAGCGAGCAGATTTAGTCTTAATAGTTCTAGCTCTTCAAGGGTGTAAGAAGAGAAGTTATCTTTTAACTTCTTTAATTTCCTCAGTGTCTTTCTGTCCAAAAACAAAACTACCAACCACCAATCTTCTTTTCTAACTATATCGGAAAATATTAGGAGGAATTTGAATGACTTTAAATTTTACTGTATTAACCGACGAACTCGGCCTGCAGCGTGAATATCGCGAGGTTAAGCGTAAGGCGGCCGAGGGGGAACGGATTAAGAATCTTCGCGCTAGAACCGACTACCCCAGAGGCACTATAGCGGAAGTCCTCCGACTGGACATCTCCGGGGATGCGGTGACTAAAGATTTAGTAGGGGCTACGCGCTACTCCGATGACGAGTCGTACGTAGTCCTCGAACCGACCGACATTATCCGTATCGGCGACGTCAGATACCGCTTGGTCAATCGGCCGGCTGCGGTGGGCGAGCGTGTTGTTATCACGAAGGTAGACGCTGATTATTGGGCGTTCTCGCTCGGCAATGTCGGGATAATGAAAGATGGCGGTTGGATCGATTTTAACGGACAGGGGAACGTCGGATATGACGCTGAAGACGGCGTATGGAGAACCGGAATAGTGAACGGAAACTCACAGTACAAAGTACTCGAACCGGTAGATTCCGCTTCGACAACGCTGCTCTCCACGAAGCCAGCAACGGAACAAGTCGCGGAGAACATTGCGTCATTGGCCGCCCGCTTTCAGACGCTTGAGGAAACGGTCCGCAATCAAGCGGATAAACTCCGTGTCGCACGCCTGGACATCGCCCTCATTAACGAAGGCTTTGCGGACGAGCTGGCGGCATTGAAAGAGCGTATCGAAGCGCTTGAGCTCGCAAGTAAGCCGAAACATGTCGGCATCGGCGGTCTAACCGGATCAATCGAAGCTCTAGCGAAAGATCTATGTAAATTCGGTAACACGGAAAAGACCCCGCAGCAGCTCCGTGACGAGATCGTTGAGCATGCGAAGACTGACGTTAAGGCGCTGTTATCCGGAAAGCTGTATAACGTACCTATTTGCCACAGTCCCGGTTCCAAGGCAATTTACGATCCGGACGGATACGACTCGGTTGAGTTCGTTATTAATCGAGATAAAAGGACTGTAGTTGCGCTAATTAGTTCGTCATTCCTGGGAAAGACGATTTGGGCGAGAGGAATCGCTAAAAGCGCACCAAACAACGTATTCAACGCACATATCGGTATGGCAATCGCGCTGCGCCGTGTGCTGGGACTCCAAGTGCCTGCGGAATATCTGAGCGTGCCGAATCCGACGGAGGTTCGCGTGGGGGATATCGTAGCATTCGATAACCGAGGCGGTGAGCGCTTGGTAATGCCGGTGACTGAGGTAGAGGGAAAGAAACTCCGCGGCACCGTCAGCGGTATTTCCGGATTTGTTTACCTTGACGCTGCCGAACGGCATGGGGCGCCTTGTACGAATCCGAAAGTGATCGACGACTCACGCATGAGCGAAGTTGAGGACAGCGCCGGATCACGGAAGGAGGTGGCTGCTTGATGGCTCAAGCACACGCAGTGTACGTTCTCTACTACGAAGGCGCACCATACGAATACACCAAGCGTGCAGCCTACTACACAGAAGGAATGGCGAATGCGGCCGTAACGCGTGCCGTCGATGACTTCGCTGGTTGGCGTGCTAGTGACGAGAGAAAGGCGGAGTTTCGCGTTAAGTTTTCGGTCGAGAAATATGTCAAATCGGAGGTGGCCGCGGAATGACGATAGTATTTACATGGATCGGCTTCACCTGCGCGACGCTCGTTGTCCTCGCGCTGACTTACACAGCGGTCGTGTACCTCGCATACTTCGCAGTGATTAAGACAAACGTTCTTTCCAAGGTGCTCCGCGTCTTCTGGCGTTTTTACAGGACGCTGCCTGATTCGAAGTTTGGCCGCAACGTGCGCTATTGGGCGTTGATTTACGATACGGATACGAATACTTTTGCGCACGCCAAGGCGCTAAACCGTGAATTTCAAACGGAGGCTGAGTTCGAGGCAATGCGTGAAAAGTGGCGGCAACAGAATACGCGAAAGAGAGGCGATAAAGTTGACGCTGCCTAACATTGGTCTCATTGGTCGTCTCCGAGCAGGGAAGGACGTTGTTGCTGCTTATCTCGCGGACAAGTGCGGATACACGCGCTTTGCTTTCGGCGACCCGTTAAAAGACGATTTCCACCGCCGATATCCCGAGATTCCGCGCGAACCGAAACCTCGCGCTGGCTACCAATTTCACGGACAGTTCATGCGTGAGCACGTTTCGGAGGATATATGGATCACGAGCTGCCTTGCGGAAGTAAAGCGCCAGTATTACGGTAGCTTTGATTTTCGCGCCGTCATCTCTGACGTTCGCCAGCCAAACGAGTACGGGCGCCTAAACGCTGAGGGTTACGTCCTTATCCGCGTAGAGTGTCCGGACGCAATTCGCATCGATCGCGCTATTAAGTCCGGCGACAGCTTCGCTTATGCGGACCTCATGCACGGAACGGAAACGGCGCTAGATGGATACGCTACGGACTTTACCGTTGTGAATGACGCAGGCCTGCCGGAGCTGTACGCGCAGATTGACGAGATAATGCGTTATCTATCGCTAGGAAGGCGTGAGGCCGTTTGATCCACACATCCGCAGAACTAAACGCACGTGTTGCGGAGGCGTACGACCGGGGCTTTGCGATGGGCAAGCGGTTGGGCTATTGGGCCGGGTATGCGGACGCAGTGAAGGGAGGCGCTGACTTATCGGAAAAGCATCACGCGCAAGATGGGACGGAAACGTCCGAAGCATGGCGATCATCGCAAAGCCACGCGAACAAATAACGGCGGAGGACCTCGACTTTCTCCGCCAGAACTACACGTCAACAGGCGGGCTCTTACCGAATGCATACGCAGGCGGTGCCTTTTACACGCCGACACACGTTGCCCGCTTCATTATCGAAGCATTGCGCGGTCTCTCCGACGGTAAGTTCCCGGTTGGCTCAAGTTTTCTCGAACCGTCGGCAGGCAGCGGCGTATTCATCGAACACCTGCCGGAAGACGCGGAGGTCACTGCGCTCGAACTCGATGAGACAAGCGCAAAGGTTACGTCGCTCCTATATCCGAACGCTAACGTAATCCAGGGCGATGCGTTCCGGTTCGACCGTCGTGATTACTACGATTACGTAATCGGAAACCCTCCGTACGGCGTTAGTATCGATATCGCGGCCGAAGACGTACCGGACGAGTTCGTGACGTTGACGAAAAAGAAAGGCGGCCGACTCGGCGGCAAGTCAGAGTGTGCGTTCATCGAACTTGCGATTAAAGCGGTCAAGCCCGGCGGTTATATTGCGTTCGTGCTTCCTCTGGGTCTGAATTACGCTAATTATGCGGAGAAAGTGCGCCAGCTATTGTACCAAGCGTGTTGGCACGTAGCGACTGTAATGTTGCCGGGCGAGACGTTCGCGCTAACTGGTACAACGATTCCAACGCAAATTTTAATCGTGCGGAAAGCGCCGCCAGGAACTCCGCTCATTCCGTCTGCAGAGAAGCGGTGGGGATCGAATTTCCGCAGTGATTACGGAGATATAGCCGACTTTGGTGCCAAATTTCTAGCGGGGCAACCTCCGGCCTACTTCGCGAAAATAACGGATATCGGCTACGACAAAGACGGTAAATCAACCGATAAATGGGGCGACGGACTCACGCAACTGGACGAATTGCTCGAAGACTTTACGGACGATTACCTGGTGCGCTCGAATTTGTATCCGCATATTCCGTCGTGGCACAGTCTCAAGGACGTCAGCACGTTCATGTTTTCTCACGGTAACGATACCTGTGACGGGCACCAAATCGCAAGCAAAACATACTCAGACGGGCCTTACCGTTGGAATGAACTGACACTAGGCGCCGGCAAGGAAATCGAATGGCGCGGTAAAGGCGGAGCTGAGCTGGTTAGTACGTTTGACTTCGGCTGGCAGGATCGGATTGTAGCGGACTATTACGTAGAACTTGCGCAACAGGGACAAGAGAAACAGGCAATCTCTCGTCCGGCGGAGACAAGCGCGAGTTCAACCATTAAGGAGGCCGCATAATGCACTACTTTGACCGCTTCCATCCGCTAGGTTCTTCACGATGAGCCGCAATCTATACGCATCTGCACACAGGCTGGCCGTGAGATCTACATTTGCAAGTCGCCCGCCGAGTTAGAGACCGGATTGGAGGCCTACAGATGGCATCATGAAATACCTGTTAACACGGCGGCATATTGATTCCGCAGTTAGAGCCCGTAGGGGACCATCCCCCATTACTAATGCAAATATGACATTTGTTATTTATGCATAATTTTGAACCTGGGGAATATTCAGTACCCGCATATACACAATTTGTAAGTAAAGGTTGGCCTTCGCTTTTCTGTGCTGTAAACGTTGAAATTACTATTACCAGAAGAATAAACAACACAAGTATTACTCCATTGTTTGTAGAATTACCCAATCAAATTCCTCCTTTTGTTAAACAACAATTCATCTTATGCCTACGAGATACTTGTGTATGGATGAGTGTCTATGCCCAAGTTAAAAAATGTGAAGGTTGCTGTGCCCACGCGATGTGCCGCCGTAATCAAAAGCGGGGAACAATCAATGAGGACGGAGACCTCACGAAACTTATTCGCAAATATCAATCTATGAAAAATTCAGAATAGAAACCGCATCTATATCGACGCTATTACGTGCGGACTTATTCACATAACGTAAAGCGCCCGATATCTGCGGAACTTACACGAAAAAGGAGCGGATTACTATCGGACACGTCAAGAGGGATATCCACGCATCTGAACGGAGATACACGGTAACATACGCACTTAACGACGTGGCTGGCGTTAAGAAACTATTACGTGACCGCCACGCAATTTCAGCCGCTAGATTCACGGGCGATACGGCTGCCAGCGATATTCTTATCGATTTGAACAGCGCAATCAATTCGGCAGGCTTATCCGAGCGTCAAACGGAGGCCGTTGCGTTAGTATCCGGTTTTGACCTTACGCAGAAGGAAGCGGCCGCTGTTATGGGAAACTCACGCGAAGCCGTCGCTAAATTGTACGAAGAGGCTGCGGTTAAGATAGCGGAAGTGTACAAGCGGTGGGAGTACGGGGAAGTTACGGCTGAGTACGAACTTGAAACGGAAGAGGAGGCGGCCTGATGAGCGAAATTAACGTTGTATTATGCGGAGACAGCGCCGAGATACTTCGCCAATACCCTGACGCGTTCTTTGATAGCGTGGTTTGCGATCCGCCTTACGGACTGTCGAAAGAACCAGACATTATCGAAGTGCTTACGAAATGGCTGGCGGGCGAGTCGTACGATCACGGTCATGGCGGATTTATGGGCAAATCGTGGGACTCTTTCGTTCCGCATCCGGACGTCTGGAAAGAGGTTTGCCGCGTATTGAAGCCGGGAGGCCATGCGCTTGTATTCGCCGGAACTCGGACACAGGATTTAATGACGATTGCGATGCGGCTCGGCGGATTCGAGATACGCGATGTTATCGAGTGGCTATATTTTAGCGGATTTCCGAAGAGTATGGACGTGGGGAAGGCGTTTGATAAGCGCGCAGGGGTAATGCGTAAGGTTATCGTAGAGGGTCCGACCGTTAAACGGATGATTCCCGGTGCAACCCAAGATAAGACCGGCTCGTGGATAAAGGACGATGGTCGTACGTTCACTCAAACTATTACCGCGCCCGCAACCGAACTCGCCAGCAAATGGGACGGATGGGGAACCGCGCTCAAGCCCGCACACGAACCGATTATCGTCGCCAGAAAGCCGCTCGCCGGAACCGTAGCAGAAACGGTCGAGAAGTACGGAACGGGCGCTATTAATATCGACGGCTGCCGAATCAGACGCGCTGCAGGAGACCGTACAGAATACGGCGTCACAGGTGACGAGGGCAGCCCGACAGTCAACGCATATGGACAGCGCGAACGTGTCGCATACGTTCCGGATGAGACAGGACGCTTCCCCGCAAACTGCGTCACAATGGACAAGGACGCGTTTTACTCTCCGTACTTCAACGTTTCACCGGCCGAACTATCGAAAAAGGCTAATAAGAAAGACCGTAATCTGTGCGCGGATGGGTCGCAAAGCTCCGTTCCGAACACACACCCGACTGTTAAGCCGACTGAGCTTATGCGCTGGCTTATCCGCTTGGTAACGCCGCCAGGAGGAACAGTTCTCGATCCGTTCGCGGGTTCCGGTACGACTCCCGTAGCTGCGGCAATGGATGGATTTAATTATGTTGCGATTGACCTCGCGCAAGAACACGTTGATATTATTAACGCACGCCGGACCGGTGCGAAGGAGGCGGCTTAATTTGACGTATATCGAACGCACAAAAGCCGACATTGAGGCGTTAGAGACTGCGCTAAGAACGCACTTCAAGGCCGCTGAATCACCGCCCATTCCGTTCTCTTATAACGGAGTCACTTACGATATTCGCGACCGAGAGACGCGCATGCTCTTAGTGGCCGCGATCCAGGACGCTTATTACCAGGAACACGCCGAGTTTAATCAGCGGGCTCTCGACGATTGGTACGCGAAGGGCTGTCGCGGTGAGCGGCCGTCGCCGGTATTTCCGGATGCCGCGTTAATGGATCGGCTGACTGACGCGGTTTTGAACGAGGAGATCACGGACCCGAATCCGCATAAGATCGCACAGACGGAGTACCCGTTTATGTCCGAGCGCCAATTGGACTTGCGACGTGACCGTGAGGCGTCCGAATGGGCTGCGAAGGCGCACGGCTCTGACGGTAAGGATTACCGGGAACCAACGAAAAGAAAGCGGACGGCTTACGAAAATTACTGCGTGGAGAAGAATGCGCAAAGGTCCGCGCAGTATAAGCGGGATACCGCGGCAGGTCCAGTATTGCGAAGGGTAAGCGAGCCGTTTACGCAGTGCATCGGACTCGGGCGCAGGTGGGCGGAAGATATGGGCGCGATGAACGAGGTAATAGTGGAAAGGGCGGAGGAGACTCCGCTTACTCTTCCGGTTGTAGCGTAATTAATTTTTTAAAATGATAGTCCATTTACAGTAATATATAGGAAAAATAACCTGTGTCTATAGAACTAATTATGCTATATTAAGAAAAAATATGAATTAAAGGAGATTTTTATGAAAAAGAAGTTAGCCTTACTTGTATTCTTTCTTTTAGTCTTAGCCTTACCGACCTCTATTGCTTCTGCTTCGACAATCGCAGTAGGTGGTAAAGCCTTCTCAAGCAGCAATGCTCCAGGGGTAAGTCCCGACTATGCTTTTGATGGTAAGTTTCTCACAAAAGAAGACCCTAATGTTGGGTTTTGGCAATCAGTACCCGGAGTGCAGACGAACGGGGTTGCTTTCATAGGATATGATTTTGGGAAGGGGAACGAAAAGAGTGTAGAGAGTATAGTTGTTCAACAACATCCGAGAGAAGGATTTTCCGTTTCAAGTGTGAAAGTGCAAAACTTGAAGGCTGACGGTACTTGGAATGATGTGGGGACATATGATGTTAAAATGTACGACACAACCACTCTTAAACTTCCAACAACTGAGAAGTCGCAGGCTTGGAGATTGCTAGCGAATTCAAACGTTTCTAGAGAGTGGGCGGTTGTTGAAGTAGAACTACAGGGACCAGCCTCAGTTGATCCACCGACTAATCCAGAGCAACCGCCAGTTTCAGGAGAGCGCGCTCTATTAACAATCACAATGCTCAACGGCATGGAAAAAGAATACGACCTTTCTGCTCAAGAAGTTTCTGCATTTATTAACTGGTATGATGCGAAAGACGCTGGAAACGGTCCGGCAAAGTATGTATTCAACAAAACGTGGAATAAAGGTCCGTTCAGTAAGCGGACAGAGTACGTAATCTTCGATAAAATTCTTACGTTTGAGGTTAGTGAATACACGTTAAGTAAATAGGACAAAAAAAAAAGAAAGAGCCCCTACTAGCGGGCTCTTTTTAATTTGCGTCTGTTTTCTCAACGATAAATAACGCTTCAATACTTACGCCGAGTGCCCGTGCGATCGCGAATAAGTGGGCGGCCTCGTGGCGGCTGTTTTTATCGAAACGGGAGATCGAACCTTGCGGCACACCGGACATTTGCGAAAGCTGTGTTTGAGTGATGTCGAATATTATAGTCACGCCGGCCAATGGTTATATGGTAAAATAGAACATACTTTTCCAATTATTCATAATATAAATTAATAGGTGGGAATAAGATGTTCAAATTAAATGCTGAGCATGGTCGTATGATTGGCAAGGTAAAGAGTAAAGAAAACGTGACTAAATCAGCTTTAACTTCTCTTAGGTTAGCTTTAAAGTCTTATTTTAAGACCTACCAGGTTGCGTCACAGAAGGGTATAATTAACGACTTATTAGTGGAAGAAAGCAACCCCTTTTATGATTTTAGTCAAAATAATATTGACTTATTTTGTGATAATACAGACTACCAAGAAGTATACCTACAATGTATATTTCATTTTCACCATTTCTTCGAGCTCCTACTAAAAGATGTGTTATCTAGTGTCCACCCTAAGCTCGCCTACAAAGTAAAACTTGACGGTGATAACTCTGCTTTAATTTTAGAAATTCTTAAGAACAAACAATCTAATGATCTGAGTAATGATAATACCGCAGAATTTCAGACATCTTTGAACCGAGTAATAAAACTAATGAATATTCAAGACGAAAATATTCCTATCGTATCTAAGGTTATTTGTGACAATAAGCAAACCCTAGTAGACCTGAATACACTAAGAAATCGAGTTTGGCATAAAGGATTGTATGTTCTTAGACTTAACGAGTTGGATCAATTTATATCTCAAAATATACTGCCTCTCGTTGTTAATTGCCTACAAGCTACAAACTATAATAATTTGGAAAATTATTGGAAATATAAAAAAGCTCCCTTAGACCCAATAACTGAGATAATTAATTCGGGACAAGGAGTCGTTGATTATGGACGCATTGCGTTTTATAAGGCGTATGGCCTAGCTTGTTATTCGATGCCTATTTGGAAATCTGATCTTGATGAATTTGAAAAAAAGGCAGAGGCTATTGTCCGTGCTATTCATGGCATGACTGTTGATTCCTGTTTTGTTTGTGGGAAAAATACTCTCCTTATTAGTACAGAAGCTGACTATAATTCTGATGAATTTGGGGTTCCAGTAAGTATCTGGGTTAAGTCAACAGCCGCGGAGTGTCTGAATTGCTCACTGAGATTATTTCCTGATATAGGCGAACCGTGTTCTCACGGTGTTGAATACGAGCAATTGTGGAGATTCGAGGATGTACTTTAAGATACCCAACACTTACCGCCTCTATCCGTAGTAGCCACGCGCTATAATCGTATAGAGGTGTTTTCTATGTTTATATCCCCGATGTTACTCGAAACGGCAGCCGCTCCGTTCTCGGATTCGCGCTATATTTTCGAACCGAAAATTGACGGCCACCGTTTAATATATTCGCAGGAGAGCGGCGTTGTCCGCCTATACACGCGCCATAATAACGACTGTACCCGGCAGTACCCGGAGATCGCCAACGCTGTATTCCCGCATGACATCGTTCTCGACGGAGAGATCGCGGTCTATGATCCGCAAACCAGCGTAGTCGACTTTGAGTCCGTGATGTCCCGCTTTCAGGCGCGTCGGGCCGATAAGATAACGCAGCTCAGCGCCCAGTTACCTGTTACGTTCGTTGTTTTCGACATCCTGCGGTACAAGGGCGAGGACTTGCGCCAATTACCGCTCATGCAGCGCAAGGAAATACTTGCGGGCTTATCGCTACCGAACGCTCATTTCGGCGTTGTTCCCTACGTGGAGGGAGCCGGAGAAGCGTTGTTTACGCAGATGCAGGCGCGATCGCTCGAAGGCATGGTCGCTAAGCGTACGGATAGCACGTACGTCAGCCGACGGTCGGCCGCATGGCAGAAGGTGATCAACTGGTCTTATGCCGACGTATGGCTGACCGGTTATAAGAAGGCGGAGTTCGGCTGGCTTGCGGCTGTGCAGGCGGATAATAGCGCGAAGATACGTCCGGCTGGCATTATCGAGCATGGCGCTAGCCCAACGCACAAGAAGGCGTTTTATGGCGTGGTGAAGCCGCTGATTACCGGAGAGGATCGCGAGTTTGTGTACGTGGAGCCGCGGATAAGAGCACGCGTGAAAATGCGAAATTGGACTCGCGCAGGGATGCTGCGGAGTCCGGTGTTTACGGAGTTTATTGTTTAATGCAACAGTTACAAAAAGAACGACCAAACTTAGTCAATTCCCAATAAGTTTTCTTCAACGCAACGTCGTGGTTTGGGTTTGTCTCGTGTAAGTCCTCTTGAGCAAATTTAATGAAGCTGTGATCATATAGACTATCGTATACTGCATCATCGGTAAACGTTACTTTGGTGTCAATATATAACAACCCAAGCCTAATGAGGTTGTCAATTGAAGCTCCGTACGCACTGTGGTTACTCTCATTTAGATCCGGGAACGGAAAATAGTTTCTGTAAACTTCCATATATACATCAGAACTCTTGAACAACAGAATAGAGCCAGAGCCAACTTTATTTCTATTCTCAAATAAAAAATTAAGAGCCTTTGCGTCCAAAGGAGAAAGTTGTTTTATTATCTCGACAAAGGCTGGATGAGCTTGTTCGGCAAGTGACTTTGTCACGGATTTAGCTATCAGTTTTGAGAACATTTTTTTCATTGTGTCACTCTCTACGTAATACTTGGAGGCTTCTAGAGCGGGGCCGACAATATTCAATTGAGGATCAATTACTTCCGCAGGTGGTATTTTTGAGACTTCCGATAATAAAAGATCCTTATAGCGCTCGATTTCAATTTGCTTTTTTATTTTAAGTTTTTGTAACGGGGAAAATACTAAATTAAAAATACTGCTTAGCCCTTCTCCAAGCTCTTTAGATGCTGGCTCAAGTGTATTTTTAGCCAATTGAGTCGCTGTTTCAATAGGCGACTTTGCTATATCTAATAATTTTTCTTCATCCATTTATTTTCCTCCTTAGTCTATCGTCACAGCCATAAAAGTAATCCCCTAATACAAGTTTTAATTCTACGACTACCACTTAATTCCTTCCGGGAAACATAGACCGCAGAAGCTACTCGCCAAAGCGGTCTATTTTTGCGTCCAAAACGTCATCCAGTGCAATCCACGTCAATTCTCCGTTACTCACCAGTTTCACCTCGCGCCGATACGTCAACACCGTCTTAACCACACCAGCCACCCAGCAATCTTCAATCATGTCGAATAACCGCAACTTCACCGACACCTGCAGCGTTAGTGACCGGCTGATCGCAGCCTCGATCAGCTCGGACTCCTGCAGAATTAACTCAGGTTTGGTTCGCCGGGCCTGTGCTAGTTGCAGCCGGATTTCCGCCTCGCGGTGTTCTGGCATGATCATCCATGAATTCAATATACCGTTCCCTTTGAGTTTATCCTCCATCGTGCTAGTACTCCGTCCAATAATCGGAGCTACTCTGTTGGGAGGTCACCGTTGCCTCGACTGTCCCGACAGACTGCGCTCCCACGCCTCCAAAATAACGATTGTGTCTATCGCTGGCTTATCCGGCCAATATATGTACTCCGCAAGCATCAATTCGTTTAGCGCCGCTTCAATATCCGCAGGGCTGCGCCCGGTCAGCCGTTCGAGTTCCTTTTCCGTCGGCATCCGGCGTTGCTGCGACATGTAGTTGAAAAGAATCCGTAGTGTTTTACGTCCAAAATCGGATAACATCGTCACCACTCCTTTGAACGTAATTATACGGGAACATGCGTTCTGTTTTCAAGCGGAAGTTTTTAGCTGGCGTATTTAAACGTACAGACATTCCGCATAAAGTACTCGCCGTGGACACGTACGGAAACCTCCGTAATGTCTTCAATTACTCCGCTGCCGACGAGTTCGTCCGCGATAAATATAACGATGGGCACGCACTCAAGTTGCGCGGTGTAAAAGTGGACATTTGCGGTAAGTTCGTTCATAAAACGGTTCATTTGCGTTGATCCTTTCGTTTGACTTGCGGATAACTTCGACAAATAGTGCCCATTTTCCTGCTAAAAGGAGGAAATAAGACCCAGTTATCGAATTATTAGGTATATATAACTGGAAAATATGGGGGATAAGTATGGCAAGACGAAAGAGCAAGGCGAAACAGCAGGAAGAATTATTACAGGCATTACTTGGGGCGGCGTTCGTGTTCCCAGCGTTAGGCATTTTCTCCGCGACGGGATCGCTCGGATCGGCGGTAACGGCCGGTGTTTTATGCGCAGGTATCGTTATTGCGATCATGATTTACGTAAACGTGAAGAGAACGGAGCGGTTAAAACGTTCGGGGATTGCGGAAATTGACAAGATGGAAGGCGTACAATTCGAGCATTACCTCGGACACTTATTCCGATCGCAAGGGTATAAAGCGAAGGTAACGAGTGCTTCGGGCGATTATGGCGCTGACTTGGTGCTGTCTAAAGATGGTAAACGGATCGTTGTGCAGGCCAAGCGCTACAGCAAAAACGTGGGCTTAAAAGCCGTCCAGGAGGTTCAGAGTGCCATTGCGCATTATAGGGCTTCCGCAGGCTGGGTCGTGACTAACCGGGATTACACGGACCAGGCGTATAAGCTTGCGAAATCCAATGGCGTACGTCTTATCGGTAGGGACGAATTGATCGAAATGCTGCTGCAGATGCGGGAAAAGACGGCCGCTACTAAAAAGAAAATTAGCGCATAAATAAACGCCTACATGGCGGAAATAATCCGTTAAGTAGGCGTTTTTCTTACGCATTTTTACCGAGTCTTTTTGCGCTCACTGACGCCGAGGTAGTCTTTAAGCGCGTCTTGAAGCACGTGTGAGTAGTTCACCTTATTCTGCGCGGCTAGATCGTCCAACCATTTCGGAATAGTCAGCGTCTTCTTAACGGCGCGGTCCGCCATCTTATCGCGAACAGGCGGCATCCAGACGTCGATCAATACGGCAGCCTGGCCGGGTTCGAGTGCGATGTCGGACGCTCGCGTTGGTTCCGGGATGATGTCGCCGTCTTCTTCCATTCCGAAGAGATGCAGCGAGAGACAGTCCTTCGCCATGAATAGCGCATCTTCGTCGTTATCGCCGCAGGTAAGTGCGCCCGGCAAGTCTGGAAACTCGATAGAGATACCGTCGTCTCCGTAATCGAAAACGGCAGGGAATACGTACCGGTCTTTTAACTGTTTATCGTACATTTATAATATAAACCTCCTTAGGGAGGAGCTATTTCAGCCCCGCCTGTTTGAGTATACTTGCTATTGTCTTCTTTGGTAAGTCTTTGTTGGGGTGAGGGATTGTAACTTTCCCCGGCTTAGTCGGATGTTTGTATTGGTAGTGGTCGCCAGTTGCTCGTATGTAGTACCATCCGTCCTCTTCAATCATTTTTATTAACTCCCTCGAAGAGTATCCCTTCATGGCATCACCGTCCTTATGGTTAAATTATAATACGTATCATTATACGTGTCAAGATATTTATACGTCTTTTTATACGTGTTTTCCGTCCAGAGTTGTATTTCGTACGATTTCAAAGCTATATAAGTATAAGAGCCGCTTTCATGCGGTCTTTTTTCGTTTAGAGGGTTACATTCTGCTCTATTTCAAAGCTATATAAGTATAAAGGGATTTTAAGGGCCGCCACACGTGCGGTCTTTTCCCGTTCAGGGAACACGTAAGCATACGAATGATGCGGGTATACTCCGCACACCTTACGTTATTTCTAACAACAAATAGGAGGCGTTGCATATGGCCGGAAACACTGGCGAACTGGGCGTTAAAGTTAACGTAGATATTACGGATGCGATCCGCGGACTTAAAGCGGTACAACGTGAGGCGAAGAAAGCTGCGCAGGCATTGCGTGAGCTAGAGACGGCGCAGAAGGCGGTGTCAAATGGCGCAGAGTAGACGATTAGCAGATCCGGAAACGGGCGAACTTATATACGCGACTGTCCTTGATTATGGCGACCGTGTCATTACAGAATCCCAACGTAAGGGAGCCGCTGAACACTTCGAACGAGAAACGTTCAAAGGGCGCAATGCCGGCTTTACTTTTACGTCTATGGACGACATCCACTACGTAACCGAGCGACTCACAACGGCACAATGCGGATACCTCCTCGTGCTACAATGCTACGTTGATTATGACGGCGGCCGCATCGTTAAGGCTCGTGGCGAATCGATGAATACTGCGGACATGCTTAACGTTCTGCAGCTCAAACGAAAGCGCAGCACGTTTTACGACTTCATGAGCGTTTGCTTAGAATCCGGCATCATAACAGAAGACGGACACGGCAGCTATTACGTTAATCCGCGTTATCACTTCCGAGGAGCTACGCAAAACCGCGCAGTTATCCGTACATACACGGCAAAGGTGCGCCAAGCTTACCGCGAAGTTAAGGCGGTTGATCTCGGCCTCATGTACAGGATGCTACCGTACGTCCACGTAAGTAATAACGCGCTCTGCGATAACCCAACGGAGCGCGATCCGAAGAAAATACGTTGGTTTAACGGAAAGGGCCTAGCGGCTGCGATCGGAGTCGACGAGAAGACGTTAACGCGTAGACTTCCGTATATGAAGTTCGGAGGCGAGTACGTTATTGCACGGACGTCTGTCGGTCCGCAGCGCATGTTCCAGTTCAATCCTAGCGTGTTCTACCGCGGTAATAAGACGCCGGACGAGTCGTTGATTGCGAAATTTAACGGACTGGTCGCTTAAAAAGTGACCTTATTCGGACAAATCAGCGAAAAAAGTGACTTTATTCGGACACTCCGAAATGCCGTTGAGACCTTACGCGGTACAGGATTCCGGCATTTTCGGGGTGAAATTATATCTAGTCTTTGTTATACCGCAATTAATGCAACTCGTTCCATATACTGCGGAGTTAGCAACCGGAGAAGATCACTCCGACACTACGGACCAAGAGCAGGTCCTTGTGTACCACATAGAATACGCGCATAAATCAATTAATAGTTCGGAGCCGACAGGCGACGGCAAGGCCGAAAGGCCGAGCACAGTCTTTTGTCTGATAGATACATGAAGCATATTCAAAGTAGTATCTCATGTAGGTAAACCAAAGTAATAACGCGGATATAAAAGCGCAGTCTCCTACGTTATACGCGTGAGGGATTGCGCTTGTTTACGTTATATCAAACGAAAGGATGTACGTAAATGGAAACGGCAAAGTGCGCTAATTGCGGAGAAGATACCGGACAGGTATCATCCGATAATTGGGCGATATATTGCGCCAAGGACGAATGTAAGAAAGCGTTCATGGACGATGTTATTGCCTCCGCTATGAAACCGAAGAGAAAGCGGAAGGAGACTCGTTAATATGACCGTTGATTTATCGCAAGTATCCACTGCGGATTTACACCGCGAATTAGCGCGTAGAGAAGGCGTAAAAGAGATCGTATACGGTCCGGAAGATAACGTTTATATCTGCGGTAACGATGGCGTTATTATCGACGATTACGGGCCTGTTCGCGTATTGGTTAACGCTGATTAAAGCGCTGTTTGTCCGCAATGCTTGAGCGGATGAACGGCGCTCCTTTTATTACAGAAAGGAGGCGGAATGATGGCGAAGCAATTAACGTCAGAACAATATATAGCGATAGAGTGGCTCGCTAAGCCGCGTAAGGGCGGTAAGACATACGAGGAGATAGCGCAGATGTGCGGAGTTACAGCGCGTACGCTTGAGAACTGGCGCAAGGATGCGACATTCGATGCGGAGTTTAAGCGTGCTATTGTTCGTGATAATAGTGCTAAGCTTCCGGAACTTATTGATTCGTTATCTACGATTGCCATGCGTGATGGAAACGCAGCAATGGCGAAGCTTGCGCTGCAGGTCAGCGGAATGCTTACGGATAGGATCGAGGTTGATACGAAGGATAACGCAGGAACGGATGTCGAAGCGTTGAGGGCGCGATTAGAGGCGTTGAAGCTCCGTAAGGATGGCGAATCCGAAACAGCGGAGTAATTAGCGCATTATATGAAGCGATTCGTGGGCGGGGACTTCGGATGCTTTCGGATCGCTCCGTTTTATCAACGAGAGGGTTCCGGCGCACGGCCCTCCGAAAACTTTCGAAATAGGCGGAATTGGCCGCCGGAATCAACGGATTATATGCGGAATAGTACAAACGGTGGGCGATCGGCGGGCATGTTCGCAGACTCATTCGCACGAAAAACGTTGATGTGGCGCGGTTTTAGTAGGCGGGGCAGGGGCGGAGACTACTACGCAAAATGTAGATTTTGTGAATATGTAGGTCGCGTTAATGCGATGAAGTGAGGGCCCCCAAGGCCCCCTCCGAAATCGGCCGTTTCTGGTCCGTCTATAGTCCGCGTATCAAAATTAACTTTTGACTTTGCGAGGGGCTGCGCACAATGCGTAAGCCTCTTGCTTATTATTGCCGTGAAATTAGCGGAGTTATCACGAGAGGGGAACGATTACCCTCGGCCGTAGGTAATTGCGCTAATTTTACGTCTAAAATCGCTGAAACGCAGGTGAAAGGGATGATTGCATGGTGGAGTTTACGGTAATTATCGCGGAAACAGCCGAAAAGGCTGCGGAGATTAACGCGCTTCTGCCGCCGAAGACGGACAAGTTTTGTATTCAAGCGTACTATTACGGTTATGCGTTTTGCGGACTTAGCTACAGAGGTACGCGTCCGACAACGGTACTATCACTCATCCCTCTGCGTGATGACGACGAGTGGGTGTGCCAATGCCTTCACCAGATCGGACGCCATGACGGAAGTACGCGCTGGATCATTCCGGAAGCTTAAAGAAAGGAGGCGATATCTATCGCTTGGGTTAACGGTAAATGGCTAACGCGTACTGAACGCGAAGCCAAAATTAACGAAATTGCTGCGTTACTGGACGTACTAGATGGCGTAGATATCGCCGCACTTAGTCCGGAAGACGCGGCCGAGATCGACGCACAGCTGGCGGAGTACGAACGCCTAACGCGAATCCACCGCTGCGAAACGAACCTGATCGAGTTTGCGCTTGAGTATTTTAGCGAGGCGCGCAATCCCGGCAATGACGGAAACTGGGACGGGTTCGATATTACGAAGTACGACGAGGCGCCGGAGTTCCACCGTGAAATCTGCGCTCTAATGGATGACGTAAGTAACGTCCATACCAACGACAAGGTAGCGGAGGCGGCGCCCCGTTCTCACGCTAAATCAACGTATTTATCAAAGGCGTTCCCGACACGCGAGATCGTGTACCGCAAGCGCAAATACGAGATCATCATATCAGAGACACCAGCGGTAAGCTCAGCGAATCTCGATTGGATTGCGATGCAGCTTAAGAGTAACGCGAAGCTCCGGGCGGATTTCGGTCCGCTGTTGAGTCCGAAGCAGCAAGAGAATCCGAAGGATAACTCGTCCGAGTTTATTGCGTGGGAACCGCGCGATGATGGTACGAAAAAGATGCTGACGAAGGTTGAGGCGGCATCAACGGGTCAGGCGCTGCGAGGCCGGAACTGGAACGGCGTGCGGCCGGATCTTATTATCTGCGATGATCTTGAGGACATCAAGTCGAACGCCGCCACGCCAGAACTCCGCAAGAAATTGAAGGATTGGTTCTCGCAGACCGTCGTACCGCTCGGCGATCCGCGAGGAAAGAAGACGGCCTTTGTTTACATGGGAACAACGGTCCACCACGAAGCGCTGCTCGTTGACGTTCTATATAACCGGTCGGACTTCAAGAGTCGCGTGTATCGAGCTGTTATCGAATGGCCTGAGCGGATGGATCTTTGGGAAGCGTGCCGGCTCGTATATAAAGACCCCGACCGACCAAAAGAAGACCGCGTCAAGGATGCGCTCGCCCTCTACGAGTTGAATCGCGAAGAGATGGATCGCGGAGTGGTCGTATTGTGGCCGGAAGCGCAGCCGATATGGAAGTTGATGACGTGGAAGTGGGATAACGGGTCGAAGGCGTTTAATACCGAGTACATGAACAACCCCGTTGATGAAGAGTCGATGATATTTAACCCGGAGAAATTCGTGTACTGGGATTCGGGGATATTTCGCGACTTGTTAACGCAGTATCCTCGCCCGACCGATGAGTTTGACGTTTATATGGGCGTAGACTTCGCGATGGGGAAGACACGGGGAGACTATTCCGCAATTGTAACGATCGCCCGCCATAAAGAAACCGGAACAAAATACGTTATTGATGCGTTCGGCGAACGGATAAAGCCGGACGCCTTTTTGCGTGTGATCGTCGAAAAGGCGCTCCGCTTTCAACCGAACGCGATAGCGGCCGAAGCGCAGGCAGCGCAGGAGTTCTTCGTTATGCAACTTAAGGACGCATTAAGAGCGAAAGGCTATCCCGGCCACACGCGAGTTAAAGAGATACACCAAAGATCGCGTAAGGACCTGCGGATCGAGGCGCTCATGCCAGATATAGAGAGCGGAGCAATTCAGTTTTCGCGGAAACATTCGCTGTTGCTTGAGCAGTTCGAGATGTACCCGGCTGGCTCTCATGACGATTTGCCGGACGCATTAGAGATGGCAGTAAGTATCGCAAAGATTGGGCGGAAGAGAATAAGAGAGAAGCCTAATTGGTTGTGACCTAGTTGACATAAAAATTATGTACAAATGTATTATTTAAGCTATCTACAAATACAATCTCTAGAACTTGTCCTTTTTTGATCTTGTTAAAATTTTTGATCCAAATTAGCTCTAAGGTGGTAACGACTAGTTCCGTCGATGATGCAGGCTCAAGACGAAGGGGGAAGTTATTCTTCATTGCTAACTCGTCGACCGCAGGTTTATCTGGCCCCCAAATTCGTATTATTTTTAAATAACATGACTCAATTGTTGTAGGAACAAGGCCGACATTAACTAGTTTAATCGTGAGATACTCTTGTCCATCTGCAATGCCTTTCCAACTTTTAATATTTAATCTTGGCTTAGAGTTAAAACGAGCTTCTCTGGCTAAGCGGAGAGAAACTACTACTGCCCAAACAGTTCCGATTGATCCAACCCACTGACCCATAGCCGACCACTGTTCCGGAGTTAATGAATAGAAAAAATTAAACATGTTGAATTCTCCCATTTCAGATATTATGTCCTATTTTAGTATAAGAGAAAGGAGTTGTGTACTATGGGGAAGTTATTTGCGCCAGGCCAGCAGTATCCCCCGCCGAAGGACATACCGCGCCTGGCCCGTTATAAGCGCGGCAAAACGATATTTGACGGACGGCACCCGGAAATCTACGAGCGGGCTTCTTCGTTACTCAAGGATACACCACACGCTGCGCAGCTTAAGACGCTCTTTATCGCGGTTAACTTGATGGATATTCTGCTTACGAAGCCTGCGGATTTGCTGACAGGAGAGCCCCCGACGTTTGAAGCGGGAACAGGAACGGGCACACGCGAACAGGTACGTCTTGACTCGATTGTTGAGGAAAATGACATCACGCAGATGATGCATGAACTGACGATCGGAGGCGGCTACCGCGGAGACTCGTTCGTCAAAACGTATTACGGTGCGCGGGCGGACGTAAGTGAGACGGCCGAACTCGGACTTGAAGCGCCAGACACGGAACTTGAACCGATTATCGAAGCGGTACGAGCTGATATCGTGTTTCCGGAGTTGTCACGCGGATCGCGAAAGAAGTTCAAAGCGATCAACATCGCATGGATCGATTGGGTCGAAGAGCCCGGCGGGAAGGTAATCCGTTGGCTAACGGGCAGTCCCGTATCCGTTGTTCCGTACCTTAATGTAGAACGGCACATCCCTGGCTATATCGTGTATGAGCGGTACAAGCTGTCGGAACGTGGGGTTGATACAAAATGGAGCGTGCCAATTGATACGTACACAATCGGGGAGCAGGTCGCTACCGGACGTGAGGAGGACATTGTACGGACAGGAACGGACCGTCTCCTAATTCATCACATTCCATACAAGAGCGTAGATGACCGTTGGGAAGGGATCAATGGCGTCGAGAAGCTTGAGAGCGTGCTGAGCGCGATAAACGAACGATTAGCGCAGATCGATTATATTCTTTGGAAACACAGTGACCCGTGGATGTACGGTCCGGACGACCTTGATGACGGTGGCGAGGACGGAAAAGTACGCGGTGGTGGCCGATATATCCCGGTCGGTAAAGAAGACACAACGCCGGGGTATCTAACGTGGGACTCGCAGTTGGAAGGTGCGTTCAAGGAACTTGATATCCTACTCGGACTCGTCTACCAGATGAGTGAGACGCCGCAATGGTTGTTCGGCACAACGCTCGCTAACGACAAAGGCGGCACCGGCACGTCTCACACGGATTCTGGCGCAATCAAAGCACGGTTTATGCCGATCCTGGCGAAGGTTAATCGGATACGAGCGCACGTAGACAAGGCGTTCCGTGACGCAATATGGACAGCGATGCAGCTCGAAAACTATGCGAACAAGGACGTAGAAGGCTTCGAGCGGTATGAACCGGTATATCCCGTGATTAACTGGCGCGATGGCATACCACAAGATCCAAAAGAGGCCGCAGAAGTGGCGAACATCCGTACCGGCGGCAAGCCGACCCAATCCGTAGCGGATGCGATCAAGGAACTCGACGGGGTTAGCGACGCTCAGGCGCAGGAAATGGTTAAGCGCATCGACGACGATGAGCAACGCGTTAGTGGCACTGTAGACGGCTCGATATTTAACGGGGAGGCCGCGTAATGGTCGCCGAGGGTCTGGTCCCAGTATACGACCGCGATATTGACGTCCTGGTCCGAGCGTACAAGGAAGCCGTACGATCCATAGGCGCTGAGTTGTCGCGCTTAGATTTATCGGACATGTCTCGCGCTAACGCTAAGGCGGCACTCGCCGAGGTTGCGAAGATACTCGCGGACCTGAACGAAGAGTCAGTAGCTTGGGTCAACGCACACATTCCGAAGGCGGCTACGGACGGTGTGGCGCAAGCAATTGTTAGTCTAGGCGCGGCCAAAACGCTCGATGAGGCGGAGAAGATCGTAAGGTTTAACCGGATTAACCGCGAGTTTGTTGCGACAGCCGTTGCGGACACGCAGGCGGATCTCTTGGCCGTTACTCAAAACATTGACCGCAAGGTGCGGGTAGCCATTCGCCAGGCCACCGCTGAGTCGATGCGGGCGAATCTCGCTAAGGGCGTGAATGGACGTCGAACGATAAGCCGAGATATTCTCGACCGAATGCGGCAGACGCTCGGTAACGCAGTAAATACCGGGGTCATAGACGCAGCCGGCCGTCGCTGGAAGCCAGAAACATACGTCGAGATGGTCACGCGGACGAAACTAGCACAGACTCATCGCGAGGCTACGATGAACGAAGCGCTTGGTCGCGGCGCATTGTACGGACGCATATCGAGACACGGCGCAACGGATGCGTGCAAGAACTACGAGGGATTGATCGTTAAGCTAACGCCGGATGCGCCGGGGAGTTACCGTTATATCGGCGACCTACCTCGACGCGAGATATTCCATCCGCGCTGCCGACACGTGATTACGCCAGTACGCGACCCGTCGAACGCCCTTTGAGGCGTTTTTATTTTGTCCAGACGTGGAATGACGTTAAACTCTACGGATATTTGTGCTGACGAGCCTTATACGGGAGGAAACGAAATGACTAACGATACTATGCGCTTTAGATATCCGCTTAATCTTCAACTATTCGCGGAACCTGACCCGACGCCAGATCCGGAACTACAACCGGAGCCTACGCCCGAACCGGAAAAGACATTCACACAGGCTGAACTCGATGACATTGTTGCGAAGAGACTCGCAAGGGACCGAAAAGGCCGTGAAGACTACGAGGACATTAAAGCGAAGCTTACTGCGTTAGAGCTAGCGGAGGCAGAACGAGAGAAGGCGAAACTATCCGAGACGGAGCGCCTGGAAGCGGAGAAAGCCGAAGCACTTAAGATCGCAGAGGATGCGAAAGCCGAGCGTGATAAAGCACTGACTGCCGCTAACCAACGCCTGATTAAAGCGGAGTTCCGGGCGATTGCTCGCGAGCTGAACATACGTGCTGATGCGCTAGACGATGCTTACGTACTTGCCGACCTATCCGCGGTAAAGGTCGATGATGACGGAAATATTGCCGGCGTGAAGGACGTAGTTGAGGCGTTGTTAACAAATAAACCGTTCTTGGCGGAGCAGCCTAAATCGCAACCGAAACCGATCGGCGGTGCGAGCGGCGGTACTGATCCGGTGGACAAGACGAAAGAGCAGTTACTCAAGGATGCTGCGGATAAGGCGCGGAAGACTGGCCGTATTGAAGACCAAGCTGCATACGCGAAATTGAAACGAGAACTTGGATTATAAGTGGAGGCGCACCGAAAATCGGGCGTCTTTTTGTTTTGCCAAAAAACATATTACGGAGGAATCTAAATGTCTAAAATTTTGTCTGGTGAACTGATTGGTAAACGCGAGTCCGTCTTGGACCAACTTTTGCTCTTGAACTCATACCAAACGCCGCTAATTGCAATGCTCGGTTTTAGCAATCCGGTAACACAAGTCGAGCACATTTGGTTCGAGGACTCTATGTTCGCGAACGAAAGCAAAGTAACTACAGCCGCGGCGGTTGACGCAGTTGAATTGATCGTTGCTGATACTGAACCATTCCGCGCTAACCAAGTTGTTAAGATCGGCGAGGAGCTGATCCTGGTAACTGGTGTAGATGTGGCCGGCAAGAAACTCGCAATCATGCGGGGGTATGCCGGAACTAAAGCGGCAGCCATTACCGCCAACGCGGTTATTACCGTTCAATTCGTCGAAGGTTCTGAGGGGGCTGACGCTAGGGCTGGGCGTTCCAAGCCTCGTGTAAGAAAGTCCAATATTACGCAAATCTTCGATGAGACCGTTGAAATCTCTGGAACAGCAGCGGCAGTTGCAAACTACGGTATCGACGACCTATACGAATATGAAAAAGCTAAGAAGCTGCTGGAACTGGCGCTCCAAGCGGAAAAGGCATTTATCGGCGGTGTTCGTTACGAAAACGGCGTTGTTCGTCAGATGAACGGCATCCGCAACATGCTACAGACTAACGTTACCGATCTGAAGGGCGAAGCTCTTACAATGGATGTCCTCAACGACTCCCTGCAGGCAATCCATACGAAAGGCGGATTCAAGAGCGGCGGTAACTACGAGATTGTAGTTCCTGCAACTCAAAAGCGTGTAGTCGGGAAATTCAGCGATAATCTTCTCCGCATTAATAACGGCGATGAGACACGCGGTACTGTCGTTAATCGCTTGATCACTGATTTCGGGGAATTTGATGTTTCAATCAATGATAACCTGAACGCAGACGAGACGCTGATCCTGGATAAGAATCGTATTTCTCTAAAAGCGTTGAACGGCCGTGATTTCGGTCATGAATACCTCGGTAAAAAAGGCGATTATTATCAGGGCCAAATTGTCGGCGAGTACACGCTTGAATTGCTGCAGGAAGCCGCCCATGCCCGCATCAAAGGCGCTAAAACGAAGTAATCGAGAGGAGGACGAGTAAATGGCGGTATTTCAATCGAAGTACCGCGAACTCGCCTTCTACGTTGACGGTCAGCGTTACGCCTTTTCAAGCGGAACCTTTTCGACCGATGACGCGGAGGTAATCGCGGTACTTGAAACAATGACGGATGCAACACGGATCGACGCAGATGAACCGAAAGCGGAGGATAAGCCAAAAACAACACGAAAGCCTGCGGGTAATGCCTCCGGAAAATAACGGAGGTGAGCCGCATGGCAATTACGGTAAACGACGCAGATACGTACATTAACGCAAATTGTATCAATATCGACGATTGGACGGAGTGCGACGTCGCGAAAAAACAACGGATCGTTACGGTCGCAGGACGCACACTTACGAACAAATATCCGAAATATAAGATACCTGACGCGGCAGTGTATGAATATGCAAATGAGCTGGCGATCGCTTTTAACGATACGAACGCGTTACAACAACAAGGCGTGGCGGCATACGGGGTTACCGGAGTCGCCACGTTTACGTTTAAGGACTGGGCGAAGTCCGGTCTTGAAGCGTGGATTCCGGAAGCTGCGCTAAACCTTATCGGCACAGAAAACGGAGTGAAGATCGGCAAGAAAGCGGCGAAGTGGGTGACGATGTAATGGCGCTGATTCCGTTAAAACAAACAGTCACACTTATGAAGCTAACCGGGACCGACCCGGATTACGGTGATCCCGTCTACAGCGATCCCATTGCGCTGAAATGCCGATTTCAAGAAGGCGTTAAGCTCGTCCGGAATCAGCGCGGAGAAGAAGTGGCCGCTGTCGGAACGTTCTTTTTCGGCGGGCTAATAGACGTTGGTCTTAGCGACACACTTACGCTCACTAACGAATTAGGCACGGTTACAACGTACAAGCCAATCGCAATAAGCGTTAAGAGGGCGCTCAGCGGAAAGCCGTTACTAACGGAGGTGGACGTATAAGTGACTAAAAAATCTGTAACATTTGATTCTAGTGTTTTAGTAATAACACTAGACAGAACTAAGGGAAAAACGCGCGAGGCTGGGGTAATTGGTATGCAAGACGCAACTGACGATTTACTTTTAAAATCACGTGACGAAGCTCCGATGGAAGAAGGTGTTTTGCGATTAACAGCGTTTAGTGAAGTGACTGCTTCTGAAGATAAAGTAACCGGCAGCGTCAACTACAGCGCGGTTAACCAGTCTGCTGACGGCAGGCGTTACAATTACGCGCTGCGTACACACGAAATGGGAACTTTTAAGAATCCATCCACTCCTGGAACAAAGCCGAAGTATCTCGAACGTCCACTAAAGGCCAATATTAAACGCTATACTCATATGATTTCATCGACCATCCGAAAGGGGTTAGGTTGATGATTGCTGTAGCGGATATTAACGCATACCTCCGGACAATTCCGAATCTCGGCGGCACGCAGTTCGTGGGTAATGAGTTCGCGGCAACAAGTCCGGACGATTGTGCGTATACACGGGTTACTGGCGGGTATGCTCCGTCAGAGTGGACGTCAAAAGCGAAGCCGTCGTTCCAGGTCGTATTGCGTACGAAACTGGCAAGCGTTGCCGAGACGAGAGCCAACGTGCTTTATGCGGACTTACACCGCAAGACCGAGTTTAATTTCGGTCAGACCCGCGTCGTGAAGTGCGTAGCGGACCAGTCGGCGCCGCTATACCTCGGGAAAGACGAGAGCGGACGCACACTCTACTCGCTGAATTTTACGATAACCACAATTTAATATACGCAGATAACGGGGCTGCCTTCGGGCGGCCTTTTTGTCGTGCGCAAAATAGGAGGAACGCTTTAATGGCGCAAAATATTGAGAAGATCGAGCTCGGGCCGGCGATCGTCGAGTACGGCGAGGGGGCGGACAAAGTCGTATTTGAAACGACTGTCGGCGGTATTAACCTGCAGGTCGAAACGACGTATCGCGAACAGAAGACGGACCAGACCGGTGAGACCATCGTATCCAAGCGTATCACCGGCCGTAACGTTTCCGTAGAAGTTCCGTTCGCGGAGTATCAACTCGAAACAATCCCGAAAATCATGGTCGGAGCTGAGGCGGTAACAAGCGGGGGGAAAACGAAAATTAACGTCAAAACAGGCGTCGGACTGGACCTTATCTCGGCCGCGAAGAAGGTCGTTATCAAGCCAGTAGCTCACAAGACGAACGCAGACTTTTGGGTCACGCTGCCTCTCGCATTCCCAGAAACGGACCTCCAATACAATTACAACAACGATAACGAGCGGATCACTAAAGTGGTTCTTCGCTCGACTCCGGATGTGGATAACGTGGTCGCTATTTTGGGCGACGAGAGTATCAAGTCTACTACACCTTAACTTACCGGGCGGGCTTCGGCTCGCCTTTACTTTTTAATAAGGGGCGAAAATAATGCGCAATTTGCGAGAAGCTTTTTTGCGTTCAGATACAGTGAAAATCGGCGGAAAATCCGTCAAGGTCAGTAAAATTACCATCGCACAGTGGCGTGAGCTATTAAGTGTGATCCACGCACTGCCGCAGCTATTAATCACGGTCATGACTGCAGCTCCGGAAGATAGACTTCCTTACTTTCTCGTTGCGATTGAGAAGTCGCTAACTGACGTGGTGAACGTTGTATCCGTTTTGACCGAGTTAGACGCGGAGTGGATAGAGAATAACGCCGGCGTTGACGAACTGGTTGCGTATTTTGTGGCGGTAGCAAAGGCTAATAACTTCGGAGAACTCCTAAAAAACGGACAGAGCGCTCTGAACCTAGCGAAGCCGGTAACGGAAGTAACGGATCAGGGCGCAGCATAACAATTGATGACTACCTTCTCGAATGCGCAGTCCGGCTCGGTAAAACGCAGATTGAGTTCGAACACGGGTACTACGTAATGGACCTACTCGACGTGATGGATGCACTAAAGCGTGTTAATGCGCAAGATACGCTTTCCGATCTAAACGTTGCGGTCATGTCCGGCACTACGGACGTGGACGGATTCAAGCGATTTGCTGGCGAGCTACAGAAACAAGCGGGGTACGGTTCGGAGCCTAGCACGAATCAGTTCGACCAGGCCGGATTTGAACGGATGAAAATGAAATTAAAGCTTGGAATTTAGCGCCTTTAACGGGGCGCTTTTTATTTTGCCCGGAAAGGAGTGAAACGGTGAGCGATACAGTTGATATTGGAGCCATCAGGGCACGGATTGATTTAGATATCTCACAGTTTAACAAGGGTGTAGACACAGCTAAGAGTAAACTGACAGGACTGGACAGCTCCGCAGAGGAGGTGAACAAGTCATTTGGTTTGCTTAAAGCAAGGATGGCCGAACTCGGCGCATCTTCTGCGCAGATCGATAAGATAAACGCCGCGATTCGAAAGGCTAATCCGGAGATCCTACGTAAACAGATCGCCGAGGTAACTGACGAGATGCGGAAGCTAGGTCTATCCTCTACGGAGATCAATAAGGTAACGCAAGAATTACAGCGGAGCGCAACCGGGGCATCGATGGCGTCGCGAGAAGTTAAAGCGCTCGCCCTAGCTTACGCAGGACTCGCAGCGGGTATGGCGGCAATTATCGCGAAATCGGTCCAAACAAGCGCACAGTTCGAGCAGGCGATGGCTAACGTTAAGGCCATTTCGGAAGCGACCGGTAAGGAGTTCGAACAACTACGTAAGCAGGCGATTGACCTCGGGGCGGCAACGGTATTTAGTGCGGCACAAGCGGCCGACGCACAGGCTAATTTAGCACAGGCTTAAATTCGGGCCAGTTCGATGGAAACGTCGTCCTAAAAATACTCAGTGAACTCGGTGAAAGCTAATCCTTCCAGCGCGCATCAATTTAGCACAGGCGGTGACAGTTTGAATAAAAACTGCGACGGTTGCGGAAAATCGATACGCGTATCCAAATATAAACTAAGGAATCAAAAGTACCATTTCTGTAATAAAGATTGCTATAAATCCAATATAGGAAGATTCTTTAAAGGCAGTCATAATCCCAATTATGATCGAGTAGAGTGCGTTTGTGAAAATTGTGGAGAGAAGTTCCTTCGCAAGCCATCGCAAATTCGCGGAAAAAGAAGTTACTGCGGGAATGCTTGCCGAATCGAATCCCTTGTTCGTACTCCTAACACACCCAAGATAAGAATCTCCCGTGCCTGCGATTATTGCGGGAAAGTAGTAGAGAGGACTCCTTCTCAATTAGCGGGTAAAAAGAACATCTACTGCTCAATGATGTGCAAGGATGCGCATGCCTCTATGATTTATAGTGGTAAAAACCACCCCTGCTATAACCCCGATATCACGGATGAGGAGCGTATTTCAAAACGGAAATTTCCTGAGTATTTACTGTGGAGGGGTGATGTGTTTCTCAGGGACTCTTATACGTGTACTTGTTGTGGAGACGCTAGGGGCGGAAACTTAACAGCACATCATATTTTTAATTATTCAGAACATCCACACTTAAGGTTAAGTGTGTATAATGGGGTAACGATGTGCGTTGACTGCCATAAAAAATTCCACGATACCTTCGGATACACTAAAAATAATCTCGATCAACTTATAGAATTTTTCAGAGAGTGCGGCGGGGACGTCAGCACTCTCTTTGCGTTGGAAGGAACGCTAATACCGAGCCAAGCCTGCTAGGAAACTACAGGAAGGTGTAGAGACTAGGCGGATTACCCTAAACCTCTTTGGCATGGGGAAACGCCCACGAGCGCTGAGCACCCTAACGTTATTTACGCGGGTGAAGATATAGTCCGATACTCCGGAGAAATCCGGAGAGCTAAGGATAAAGAGCCTTAGTGTAACAATTGGGATTTAAAACGAACGAGATTCTCGCGGCTATGCCCGGAGTACTATCGTTGGCAGCAGCGGGACAAGTAGACCTCGCAACGACTGCGGACATTGCGTCGAGTATATTGCGCGGATTCGGACTCGCCGCAACGGAAACCTCACGAGTAGTAGACGTGCTTGCAAAGTCGAGCATCGACACGAATTCGGGCGTTACGGACCTGGGATATGCCATGAAATATGTCGCGCCTGTTGCAGCGAATATGGGCGTAAGTATCGAAGAAGCCACCGCAGCTGTCGGCGAACTCAGTAACGCCGGTATTAAAGGCGAAATGGCCGGGACACAACTTCGCGCTATCTTACTCGCGCTTGCCTCTCCGTCCAAAGAAGCGGCGGCTTATATGGATAAGCTCGGCATTAGTATTAAGGACAGCGCGGGCAACATTAAACCACTCAGCACGATCGTTGGTGATCTCCAAAAAGCATACGGAAGACTTACGCAGGCTCAGCAGGCAGACGTAGCCGCAACGCTAGTCGGACGCGAAGCAGCCTCGGGGTTTATTACGCTAATCAATAACGGCAAGACCACTCTCGACAACTATACGGCATCCCTACGAAACGCGGGCGGAACGGCAGAGCGGGTGGCCGGTACGCAAATGGACACGCTCAAGGGCGCAACGGATAACTTGTCCTCGGCGCTAGAGTCCGTCGGTATCACAGTTGGCGATAAGCTTGCGCCAGCTATTCGATCGGTCGCTGAGTTTATTACGAATTTGCTAACGGGATTTACGAATCTTAGTGCACCATTGCAGTCCGCGATAGTTGCGTTTGGTATGGCTACCGCAGGCGTGCTCGGACTTGTAGCGGCAGTTGGGGCGCTTACCATCGCATTCAACGCCCTAAACGTTAGCTTTCCGATATTGGGTGCGGTCGCATTAGCTGTCGGTGCAGTTACAGCGGGCATAACAGCACTCATTTCCAGCAACAACGAGGCGGCGGAGGCAACAAAGAAACACGACGAAGCACAACAGTCTCTAAACGAGACGTTGAATAAATCACCTCTAAAAAACTCGGTGGCAGATTTGGAAAACCTCCGGCAGAAGAGCGATGAGCTTAACGGTGTCCTTAATGAACGCGCTAAGTTGGAGAACCGATTGGCGCAAATTAAAGCGGCAGGGGAGCGTGGGGAAGGTAGCCCGGCGATGCTATCTGAGGCAATGGACATCAACGATGCACTAGAAGAGATGGACGATAAGCTTCGGACAATGGGTTACGATGGCGTTGACCAAGCCAAAGAGAAACTAAAAGAAATGAAGGACACCGTTGACCAATCCGTGCCGGCCTTATTGGAAATGAAAAACGCCGAAATCGCGGACCTGGCTGCTAAAAACGAAAAGGTTAAGTCTATGGAGGCGCTTTTTGCGCGCTACAAGGACCTGTCCTCCGCACAATCTCTTAATGCCGCGCAGGAACAAGAACTCGCGGGCATTGTTGAACAGCTACGTAAACAGTATCCGGACTTAATTCAGAAACTCGACGCTACGAATCGGATGCGTATCCAAAACGTCGACACTATCGGACAACAAATTAAGGCCGACCGCGACTTTGTTACGAACTCGGCGTCGAGTATGCAGACGTATATTGATAACCTCATTAAAACTACGGAAGCGCAAAGAGCCGCAGTTGAGGCACAGATAAAAAACTATGCGGCTTTATTAAGTGCCATCCGTGCGGTCGAATCTGCAAAACCCGGTCCACAGAAAAGTACGCCGGCAACAAGCGGAGGTCTTGCTCAATACATGAGTGGTTCGGATAAGGCTTTTTTAAACGCGCGGTATGAGGGGATGAAGAAGTCTACCGAAAAAGGGAATCAGGAAGCCTATGACCAGTTGCTTGTTCTGGAGCAGACTGAGCAAGAGTTAAAACGGAAAAAGGACAGCCTTTCCTCGGGGAATTTCGGCAACATAAAGACCGGCAAGGGCGTCGATCTCTCAACGCCTAAAAAAGCGAAAACGGGGAAGGAGAAGAAACCGAAGGCCGGAAAGTCCGCGGCAGAACTGGCGGAGGAAGCCGCAAAGAAAGCGTACGACGCAGATATCGCAACAGTTCGTTACAAGGCGGAAATGTACGATTGGTCTGCGGATCAACAAATTGCTGCGTACAAAAAGGTACAGGCTGCGCATAAGGCGTACTTAGCCACGCACCTCGAAGATGAGCGTACGATGAATCTGCAGCTCAAGCGGCTCGCGGAGGATAGCGCAAAGGCTAGGTACGATTTCTCTGCGGAATGGATCGCGAAGGATCAGCGCCGTATGGAAGAGGCCGGCAAGTCTGACGTAGAGATGGCTCAAGCTCGACTTGACGCGTGGACTCGCGTTCTTAAGCGCTATAAGAAAGACTCGGACGAATATAAGCAGGCGGACGAAGAAGTGTACAAGGCCCGCAAAGACCTGGCCAACGCTCAGAATAACGAAGCGAAACGCCAGTACGACGCCTCATCCGACTGGATCGACGCTGAAGAACGCCGGATGCAGGACGCCGGCAAGTCTGAACAGGAAATTGCGCAAATGAAGCTAGAAGCGTGGACGCGGGTCCGCAATCGCTATACGAAGGACTCCGAACTCTATAAACGTGCGGACGACGAAATGTATAAGGGCCGAAAGGACCTTACGGAGAAATCTACGAAGCTGGCGGAGGATCTCGTTAAGAAGGAAAAGGCTGCGATTGATCGCGCTAAGAAAGCGGATTTGGATGCGATTGAGGAACGCAAAAAGGCGTTCATTGACGCCCAAGACGCGAAGATCAGGGCGATCGAGGAGCAGATAGCGAAGGAAGCGGAGCTAAATATCGATGCCGATTACGAGACGCAGCTCGCCGAGAAACAAGCACGCGCCGATTTACTTTCCTCCGCCGTCGGTCCGGAAGGCATCCAGGAGCGAGAAGACACGCTGAAAGAAATCGAGCGTATGAAGCTCGAACATGCCCGCGATCTCCGTAAACGCGAACTCGAATCGCAAAAGGATGCGCTTCAGGATGAAAAAGACACGAAATCGAAGGCGTTTGATGCGGAGAAGGACGCGACGGCCGCTCAGTACGAATCGTTGGCGCAAGCCTTCGAAAGCTATTCCGGAGACATTAAAACGATCGAGGCCGCTATCTCTACGTTCCGCGTTAATCAAAGCGCAACAGCTAACGCTCAGATACTCGCAGAGCTTGATACGTTTGTGTCGCAATACAACGCGAAGATGGCGACAATTGCGGCAACCAAAGCGGACACATCTCGCGCCGATGACCTGGCGGAGTATAACGCAAATAAGGACGCGTGGACAGCGGCCAAAGCGCGGGGAGACTCGGCGGAAATGGCGCGGCTGGCGGCTCGCAACGAGGCTATCCGTAAGCAATACGGGATCACGCAAGACACCGGTAAGCTGCAGTCATTTAGCGCAGGGGGTATCGTACAGGGACAGCGCGGAGCAGCCGTTCCGGTCATCGCTCATGCGGGCGAGATCGTACTTAATCCGCAGCAACAAGCAACGCTATGGGCGACTTTAAGCGGCGGTCCATCGTTAGCCCCGTCTACAACTACACCGGCGCAGTCTATCGTTAACCATATCGATATGAGCGTGAATGACGTGGCGCTGACCGATAAGGCCGATATCGAAACGCTTTATAGCGAGCGCGAACGGGTAGCTGCCCGGATACAGGCGCAAGGGGTGAAACTATGATTTACGACGTGTGCGTAAACGGAACATGGATATCGACATTAGGCGCTTCTCTTTTTGAGAGGCGTCTTCCTATTTTGCCCGGCGAAGAAGAGAACACGGTGCGGCTCGCGGGAGTGGACGGCGTAGTCGATTTCGGCGGTTCCTACGGTAGTCGGCCGATTGAGCTGACGTTAGAAATTACGGCGGGACCGGCGGAGTTTCACCGCACGTTGGCCCGGCTCGCCCGTTTATTTAACGCTAATCGATCGGAGATGACGCTAGAGTTTTCGGATATGCCCGGCAAGTATTATCGCGCGTGTTATGCGGGGACATTGGCGCTAGATTCGCAGATAGGTTCGCGGCTTGTCAACGTCAGCTTGCGCATGAACGATCCGTGGCCGACCGGTCCGGAGCGTGTTACGGAACTAACTATTACGCAATCACCGCAAGTGATTAGCGTTGAGTCTGCGGCGGATGTGCGGGCGCAGCCGGTTATTACGCTGACGAACACCGGGGCGAGTACAGTCCGACGATTTGCGATAAAAAATGAATATTTACTGGAAGGGTGAACTAAATGAACGTATCCAACTATCTCGCCAAGGCATTACTCAACGAGACGTTTCGCGGCATTGAATATGTTAAACCGGATACCGTATATATGGCGCTATACACGTCCAATCCCACGGCAGCCGACACGGGCCGGGAAGTTACAGGTGGGGCATATGCGCGGCAGACGTTAACATTCGCGGCTCCTACGGTTGAGAGCGGAAGGCAGACGATTAAGAACAGCGCAGATATTCAGTTCCCGGTTGCTACCGCAGATTGGGGCACAGTGACACACATGGGCATACGGGACGCGGCTACGGGCGGGAACTTGCTATATTACGGACCGTTGGACAGCCCGCGAAGCATCCTTACAAATGACCGATTTAAGATGCTGGCAAACTCCGCTGTATTGACACTGAGTTAAGGAGGCAATTAGATGGCACAAAAACCAATGTACCCGGCAGCGGTAAACAGTAAACAGACGGAGCTATCCGCGCCGATAGACGCAACACAGACGACTATACCCGTATTGGATATCTCGGTCCTTCCGGCAGCTCCTAACTTGCTCACGGTCGGTACGGACGAAACGGCGGAGACGATCCTTTATACAGGAATTAGCGGCAGTAATCTAACGGGGGTAACGCGGGGTTTTCAAGGGACAGCGAAGGCGTGGACGCAGGGAACCAAGCTGGCGAGATATTTTACGGCGTACGATCACGATACAGTACGGGATAATCTTGCGGATTTGGATACTCGAGTAATGGCGGCACAAACGAAGGCTGATGGCGCAGAGACTCCAACGGGCGCGCAGGCTAAGGCAGACGCAGCCAAGACAGCGGCAATAACCGCAGCGGCCACAGATGCAACCACAAAGGCAAATACTGCGGAATCAAACGCTAAAGCATACAGTGATACCCAAGCAGCAATTGGTAATATCCTGCCGAATTCCACAGGGCAACTGGGTCTTAGCGGTTGGATTCCTAACGTAGCTGGGAAATTCAGCGTAGCTAATAAGGGCACCAACTCGCCCTCCTTTTTTATTCACGGGCAACCTACGACTATAGCCGAATACGCTCAAAGTGACCCTATAGTTGTAGAGTCGGGTGTACAATATAGCATTTCAGCGGACTTTTTTACTTTTGGGGCTACAGGCGGAGAAATCTTCCTACAGGTGGCAGACAACCCAGTAACGACCACTTTAGCCAAAGTTACTGCGCAAGCAAATTCGGGCTGGCATAGTAAGAGCGCCACATTCACAGTGCCTTCAGGGGTAAGTTCTATTGTTGTAAGGATGTATGTATCCGCTGGCCTCCCTGCCGTGGCTAAGTGTTTCAACCGAATCATGCTTAATATGGGGGCAACGCCAGCGCCGTGGAATGACGTAGCTAGTAATGCATTGCTTTTTACAAATGTCAGTAATGGGAAAACTGCGATCGCTTCCGCTATTACTGGCAAAGAGGTACCTGCTTCAGGGAGCGATACATTTGCACAGTTGGCGACAAAGATCGGGCAAATAAGTGCTGGTAAAAAGTCGGCATCAGGCTCAACTAATTCGGGTACCGTTAATAGAGGTTCCATAGATTTAGGGTCAACAAATTATGGTTCAAGTTATGACTTAACAGTGTCAGGTTTAAGTTTCACGCCGTCCACAGTACTTGCGGTTCGAGCTGATGGAGATCGTACTCAATTCACATATAGATTTTTAAGTTCCAGAGGCACCTTGTCCGAGGGCATCCGAGTCGGAGGCAATGCGGGGCAGTCTCAAGCCGATATAAGAAGTGGGGGGTTTACTCTACGTGTTCTAGGAATAAACGTTCCATACGAATGGATGGCAATAGAATAGGAGGGGATTTTGTGCAAATAGGTAACCGAATATTTTACGACCAAAAGGGCGAAATCATCTATCAAACTGGCGAGATGCAAGGGGATGTGTTGCCAAGAAAAGAAATCACAGAATTGAACTATGTTGATCTTGAATATGGTGCTATCGACTTGACCAAGCAACGTATTGTAAGCATCGACCCAGTAACAAAACGCCCAGTGTTAGAAGCTATTGAAACACCACCCACGCCAGAACAGCAGCAGATTAAAAATTTAGAAGACCAGCTATTGATCTTAGCAGACCAATCTACGGGAGGGATTTTGTAATGGTAAACCAAGTAGTTGTACGTATTGCGGCTGAACGGATTATGACAGGCGGACTCAATCCTAAGACAAGCAAGGTGTATGTGCTGGACGATATTACAAATCAAGACTATCGCCAAGCTGTAGAGGACTATATCCTGGAACACACTGAGGGCATTTAAGAACGGGGAGGTTAGCGTATGTTTAACCGTGCATCTCCATTTAACCGCCTAACCTATAATCGACCGCTTACTGTATTTGTCTACGGCAGTGCAACGCTCCACGGATCAGGCGGCATGACCGCAGCGGCCAACGTGGACATGACCGGATCAGCCCGGTTAGAAGGCGAAGGGTCTCTGTCGGCGGATTTTGTACGCGAAATAGTCTTTGCTGCCCGTATGGACGCGGAGTCCAGTATGAGCGTGTCTTTTATTCGGGAACGAATGCAAAGCGCTGTATTACACGGTATAGGGACGCTTAAGGCTAACGGCAGCCGGTACCATGTGGATGAGATTACGTTTACCGGACCGTTCAAGCCGGGGGATAAGATCGTTATAGACTCCGGTAAAATGACGATCACACAAAACGGCGTAAATGCGTTATCACTTTTGGCGGGCGACTTCTTCGATCTCAACCTCGGCAATAACGAACTCACGTACACGGACCCGGAAACCGGACGCGACATTCTTATCCGGATTTCCTACCGCGATAAATACTTATACTAACGGAGAGGAGGCCGCAGATTGAAGTATTTACAATCGTACGACAGGTACCGCAAACGCATCGGCATCCTAACGCAAGCTTACGACATCCAGCGGACGCGCCGGATTAACGCGGACTATTCGCTTACTTTCTCGGTCCCGATGACGTCCGCTGACTTTCGTGAAAAGCTGCCGTTAAAGGGCCATGTGATGGACGAGCGCGGCCAATACTACGTCATCAACTCACGCCAACGAACGCGCGACGGGCGGAAGCTAATCGCACAAATCACTTGTACTCACGTTATGTTCAAACTAACGGATTATAAATTCCCGTACGCATCGTACATGGCTGAGGGCTACGGGATTCACATATCGCAACTAACAGCGCTCATCCAGACGGCAACGGGTGGGCGCTTTACAATTTCCGTAGATGATACGTTCGATCTCGTTGACGTTAAGGACTTCGGACGGGGCAACTGCCTGCAGGCGCTAAACGACGTTGTGGCGATGTATGGCGCGGAGGTCGAGGCGGACAACTTTACGATTCATCTGCGCAAGAAGATCGGAAACCCAGCGTCCGACTTACAGTACCGGATCGGTAAAAATATCGTATCGACTTCGTTTTCGGACGATGGCGGCTCGTTATGCACACGCCTATTTGCGCAGATGAAGGACGGCCGTACATGGATCGGACAGCCTGCGTCGATATTGAACGCAGAGGAACAGGCGCGACTCTCTGCGATACCCGGCGCTATTGTTAACGGGAAACTGGCGGTTAATTACCTCGTGTCTCAATACGCAGAGACCTGGACGAGCGACAGTGTCCCGTTCTATGACGACGAGTTAATCGCGCAGGATATTACGGACCCGGCAAAGCTTGTTGTCGCGGCCCGGAAGGCGTTGGCTGAGCGGGAAATCCCTGCGCTTGAAGTATCCGTTAACGCTGCGGACTTGTTTAAGATCGACGGAACGGAGCCGAAGCCGGGCCTCGGCGATACCGTAACGCTCGTTGACCCGGAACTCGGCTTAACGAACATTAGCGCGCGAATTACCGAGCTCACGGAATACCCGTTCGAGACCGATAAGCACTCGCAGGTCACGGTCGCAAACATCATGCGTCGGGATTACGCGCAGATCATTGCGGATCTCGATAAGGCCAAGCGGACATTCACAGACTTGTTGAGCGGTGGCCGGATACGGGCAGAGGCGTTCGAGGAATACGCCAAACAAGCGGTTATTGACGTCAACAACTCGAAGACTGAGGTTAAGTACGATATTCGCGGAATCCTCCTGCAGGACAAGACGGACGCGCGGAATCAAGTCGTGCTCACATCGAATGGAATTACGCTATCTACGGACGGAGGGGCCACCGCAAGGACTGCGATCACGGCTCGCGGAGTAGTAGCGGAAACAATCGTCGGCCAGCTCGGTTCCTTTGTGTCGTTGCTGATCGGTAGCGGCAATAACGTCACGCAGATTAATACGAACGGGATTGCGGCCGGCCATGCGAACTTTAACAGCGCTCCGTTCCGGGTGGATATGGCGGGCAACTTGACTGCGAACAAGCTAACGGCTAACTCCGCGCAGATCAATACGTCTAATCTGAGCGCATCGACGTGGAAGGACGGATATTTTTCCGGAAATATAACGGCGGTCGGCGAAATAACAGGCGGGACGATAACTGGTGCGTTGCTGCGGACGTCTACGAGTGGGGCCCGAGTGGAAATTGACGCGAGAGGTTGGCGGACTTACGATTCAGGCGGTCGGCAACGCATCTCGATTAACACGAACGATTCATACGGTATGAGCGCTATTTCCTTCGCGACTTCAAGCGGGGGCGGCTCCGGAACAATTAACGGATCGGACTCCGGGATGCAGCTTTATTCCTACGGGAGTATGTTGATCGCGGCGCTATCGGGCGGTACCGTTCAGTTTCAGGGTACGGTGGACTTCTCGAATGCGAGTCCGGTCGGGCTTACGATTGATTCGGTGAAAGATTTACGACTGCTACTTAGCGGAAAAGTTGACAAAGGGGCGTCCACCCAACCAACAACTGCAGGAGCCCATAACCACGGAATCCGTGACGGCGCGCAGTTTAAAGCAATAGACGGGACAGTATACACATGGAACGCCTACGACGGCTTCACCCATCAACATTCAATTTAGCGTAAATCTATTGAAACTTTCTTCCAGTTCAGACGATAATAGATATAACAAGTATAAGGGGGCTGTCTGAATGAAGAAGTTTGTTGCCGGCGTGGTTGTAGGCGCTATGTTATTCGCAGGAACATCCGTATTTGCCGATTCCATTAAGGGATTAATAGGAATGAAGGTGGGTGCTACATATGAAGTAATTAAAAATGGGAAGAAGATTGGAGACGCTGCTTTAATTGGAGACAAGGCATATGTACCGGTTCGTGCAACCTCAGACGCAGCGGGTATTCCGCTAGTTGTAAAGGGGAAAACAATAACTATGGGTGAGGTTGAAGCTAGTAAAGACAGGGCCTACAGTCCAGAAGATACCGCAACTTTAGGACAGATTACAACTTTGGAAAACGATATTCGCGGCTATGAAAAAGACCTAGCATACACTGAGGAATCAGAGATTAAGCCCCTTCAAGAGAGACTAACTGCTCAACAAGCAAAACCTGAAGATACTCAGGCATATAGGGAAGGAATCAAAATTCTACAGGATAAGATTAAGGATCGCCAAGACTACGCGAGTTCTTTAAAAGCGAAAATTTCAGAGTCAAAGGCGAAGATCGACGCACTCAAAGCGCAATTATCCGCTAAATAATCGAATAACTAAACGCAGGGCGTGGCCGTAATGGCTGCGCTCTTTTTTATTGTGACGAAAGGGGACACGTATGAAATTACGCCAATTACTCGAATGTACCGTAGACCTGGCGCACCCGTCCGCTGAGTTGACCTCAGTTATTAGCGCTGTCCTGTCTGCGATTCCAAGCGTGGAAGAACGCGCCGAGATCCTGCGCCGGATTGACGACGAAATCGTGGTCGCGCTGGCTGCACTAGAAGAGGCGGAAGTAACGGAGGAGGAACCGGCCGATGGCGGAAATGGACGTACTTAAGTACTTTCTAACGCAGGGACCTTTCGCTATTCTCTTCGTTTGGCTTCTTATTTACGTCATGCGCGCGAATAAAGAACGCGAGGGCCGCCTGCAGGACCTGCTCGATAAATTTTCGGAGAAGTACGACGTGATTATCGGGGAGCTCCGCGAGATGAAAGACCGATTCCCACACGGAAAGGATTGACGAAAGAATGCAGAAAAAGGGCAACTTCCTGCTTATGGACAAGTCGGAGTTCCGCGGATGGCTGGCGGGGCAGAAGATCACGCGAACGATTACGAAGATGCAGGTTCACCACACGGCCTCGCCTAATTACGTGACGCGACGAATGGTTAACGGAGTCGCACAGCAGGACCATTTCGCGTGTCTCGAAGGAATGCGGAACTATCATCTCAGCGAAGGATGGTCCGGCACCGGCCAGAATATCACAACGTTTGAAGACGGTAAGATCGCGATTAGCCTCGACCGTGATCTTAACGCAACGCCGGCCGGCATTAGAGGCGCAAACACCGGCGCACTTTGCATCGAGAACGTCGGCAACTTTGATAAGGGCGGCGATACGATGACACCGGCCCAACGCGAGACGATCGTTCACCTTTACGCGTGCTTGTGCGAAAAACTCGGACTCACTCCAAGCGTCAACACAATCGTTTATCATGCGTGGTATACAGCGGATGGGACCTGGCTCGGTGATTATAGCGCGGGCAAATCGAGCAAAACGTGTCCCGGTACGAACTTTTGGGGCGCAGGCAATACGAAGGCGGCCGCACAGAGTACGTTTATACCCGCGGTGGCCGCAGAACTTGCGAGATTAAAGAACGGAGGCAGTGACGTGAAAAAGGACGAGATTGTAGCGGTGAAAGTGAACGGGAAGAAGATCGCGGAGGGCATAGTGGATTGCGGTGTGACGTATATACCGGTCCGGGCCGTAGCCGAGGCGCTAGGCGCCAACGTAGCCTATGACGCGAAGACGAAGATGGTAACGATTACGAAGGAGGGTGCGTAATTATGTGGAAGCGGAAATTAGCGAGTCGGAAGTTTTGGGCGCTACTGATCGCGTTGGTAACGTCGGTACTGACGGCAACCGGCGCAGGTGAGAACGAAGTCCTGCATATTACCGGGATTATCGGCGCGGTCGGCTCGTGCGTTGCGTATATGCTGGCGGAGGGGTTAGCGGACGGAGGCGGAAATAAAGACGAATAAAAATAGCGCTCACTTGCGGATAGGATTCCGTGGGTGGGCGCTTTTCTTCGTTTATATTTGCGCGAGTAGTTCTTTGCGTTTCGCTTCGTATTCTTCGTCCGTGATTAACTGTTTGTTTCGTAACTCGCTGAGCTTCTCGATCTTTGTAAAGACATCGTCCGAGGGCTGGGTACTTACATGCTGGGCGGATTGTTGCTGGTGGCTTGGAGCTGGCGCAGGGCTGTTTTGCAATTTATAAATAAGCTGCTCAAGTCTTAAAAAGTGATCGAAGTTGTCGCTTATCATTACTGTATTCTCATCTTGCGCATAATCAAAAGCAGTGCTGTATCTTTTGGTACGGTCGCCGACCCCGGAGGCAATTATTTGAAAGTGCCCACGAGTTAGAAGGTTTGGCTTCTTTGTTTGGATTGATGAGATACTTTTAATCGTATAAGTTTTAAATGACTTACGGTCAAGGAGTTTTCCACGTAATAAATAGACTACGCTCTCCGTAACCGCCAGCAGACCGTTAACGCCCTCAGCCCAGTCAAGTATATCTTTTTTATTAACTCGTTCTATAAGTTTTTGATGGAGTTTAGACATATATGATCCTCCTGAACTATTTATACAACTAATCTACCAAATATCCCCAAGGAATTCTATATGAAATTAACTCTTCACAAGGAACTGGCCGCTTAGATACTCACGCATCAGCTTCCCGGCCTCCGCAGATAAAAATTCCCACATCATTCCGCTTTCTCCGGTATACCCGCGACAAATAAATCGCGCCGTTACGTCCTTTGGTCCGCGCTCAACCTCGTACACTTTAATGCCGCGCCGCCTAAACTGCCGCCGAATCTCCGTTAGATCCTTCGTTACCCGATCGGCCGCTTGCGTAATTATGCCCGTATAAATATCCGGTGATTTGACCGCTGACGCGATCAGTTTACTATCGCGTTCAAATACCGTCAGGATCATCGGTAGTAATATGTATCGTTTAACTAGCGTAGTTTCTTCGTCGGTTATGTATCCGGGAGCCATACGCCACACCTCCGTAAAACACGAATATATGTTCGTATTATAAAACGGGAATCGGCGGCAGGCAAGCGGTAAATTGCGCATTATACGAGGTGTTGACACACGTGCTAATTTCGTGTTATTATCTAATTCGTTGCCAATAACGAATATTGCGCGTAAGCAATCGCAAGGCATTTCGTAAGTCGGTACGTATCCCATGCGTAAGAACGAATATTACGCGTAGGAGAATAGCGGAAGTTGGCGCATACGCGCCGGGGTGGCGGAATTGGCAGACGCACAGGACTTAAAATCCTGCGGTAGGTGACTACCGTACCGGTTCGATCCCGGTCCTCGGCATCCGAAATACATAGCTGTAAACCAGACAAGGCCGTTCCTGTTCACACAGGGACGGTCTTTCTGATTCTTATGGGTAGTGTCGGAATCTACCATTTGGGTATAAGATAGAGAGACAGAGCTAGTTAAGGAGGAACTGCGATGTTTGGCAATGATTGGGATGAACTGCTGGGGGATGAGTTAAAGAAGCCTTACTTCAAGGAACTGATGAGTTGGCTTGATCAGGAATATGCGGAGCATACGGTATACCCGCCAAGGGAGTTCCTGTTTCAGGCGTTAAAGCTGACTTCCTATGCGGACACTAAGGTGGTCATTCTTGGACAAGACCCTTACCACGGGCCGGGTCAGGCGCATGGGCTGAGCTTCTCCGTTCTGCCTGGGATTAAGATTCCGCCTTCCCTTCGAAATATCTATAAGGAAATGTCCAGCGATCTGGGTGTGCCGGTTCCTCACAGTGGTACACTTACCCCTTGGGCGGAGCAGGGTGTGCTGCTCCTGAACAATGTGTTGACCGTACGCGCCGGACAAGCGGGCTCGCATCATGGCCGGGGCTGGGAGACATTTACGACTGCTGTGATTGAAGTGCTTAACCGGAGAGCCGAGCCTATGGTATTTATATTATGGGGAGCCCCAGCTCAGAAAAAAGGGGCGATCGTGGATAAGGAGCGGCATGAGGTGATTACCTCGGCACATCCAAGTCCGCTGGCGGCTAGACGCGGATTTTTCGGGAGCCGGCCTTTCAGCAGAGCAAATGATTTCCTCTCAAGGCATGGACAGACTCCAATTAAGTGGGAGAGCCTGTAGCAGGATTTTGACCACAAATATGGAATGATCTAAATAACGGATATTTATAATGAATAGAAAGGGGGAACTGCGCTTGCGTTATGAAGACTGGATCGGACAGGAAGTCATTGTTTATTGTGAGAATCAGGATGATATTTATACCGGGATCATTGAAAGCTGGGATGCGGCGGCGAATAAGCTGATCCTTGGGCCAAGGCCGATCGCGGTGCCGTTGGATGACATTATTAAGATTCAGCCTGGCAGCCGGAACCGAAGGTATGCGAGAAAGGTCATGAAAACCAAGACAGACCGGGCAGTCCCTCATTCCGTTGGTTATGTAATGAAGAACCAGGTACAGTTCGACAATGCGATTTACTTTAAGTCACCAGTCACAGTATGGAGTGGCAATAATCTGTTACATTTCCGAACCGCAATTCACCATCATAATGATCATGAAGTGATTCTTGTGAGCGGGGAAAGATTAGACAAGCATAAACATCTGTTCGTAGTAAGATCCATTCGAGGCTGAATGGGTCTTTGTGTTTATTTTTGACCAATTTCCGAAAAAAGGTAACAAATTACGAGATAACTGTCGATAAATTAGGGGAGGACTGGTAAAATTTACACAGATCAGATAACCAAAGGAGAGAAATGAATGATTGGGAACAGGAAAATGACCAAGTGGTTTCTTGTTATGCTGCTTGTGGCAGTGGTTTTTCCGGCGAACGTCTTTGCAGCCTCCGGCGATGTAACTTCCATCGAATTTGAGAATCCGGCCGCAGTACATCTGTATGTAGCTGAAACCACCCAGCAGCTTAAGGTGCTGGCTAAGATTGAGGGCTTGACGGACAAGAAGGATGTAACCAGCGATAGCACTTGGGTATCCTCTGATCCATCGGTGATTAAAGTGGAAAAAGGCCTTCTGACTCCGCTCAAGAGCGGTAAGGTAACGATTACGGCCAAGTATAAGGGCTTTAATCTTACATTAAGCGCGGATTCCGCATACCTGTTCAAAGAGCTGAAGCTTGATCAGAGTGGAACAGTGCAGTATAAGCTGGGTGACGAGAACCTGAGCGTCAAGGCGCTGGCTGTCGATAACGACGGTTCTACCAATGATGTTAGCGCCAATGCCGATTGGACATCTTCCAGCACCTCCGTCGTTACGGTGGCGGGCGGCAAGCTGACTCTGGTCGGCAAGGGATCATCCACAATTACGGCAAAATACAAAGGGTTAACCGCCTCTTACAAAGTAAACGTGGTTTCCCCATACTCAGAGCTTAAATTGGTTCCTGAGCAGAGCTTGCCCGATGGCGACATTGAAATGCTCGTAGGGGACAAAGAGCTTCAATTGAATGCCGTAGCTCAGCTGAGCGAGGGCGGCACCAAGCAAACTGTCTCCGATCAGGCGGATTGGAAATCGTCTGCCCCGTCTGTGGTCTCGGTAGACAAAGGAAAAATCAAAGCGTTAGCTACAGGTAAAGCTACGATTACAGCTTCGTACCGCGGCGTTACCGCTGAGGTTACCGTGCTGGTACGTACAGAATTTGAGGCACTTATTGTAAATCCGTCCAATGACCAAACGCTGTTCCTCAGCGATTCACCAGTTCAAGTTGAAGCATCAGTTCGTAATAATGTGGATACTCCACGTGAAATTGTAACCGACAAGGCGGAGTGGGTATCTTCCAACGCTCTTGCGGTAACTGTCAAGAATGGTCTCATCACGCCTAGACAGGTGGGGACATCAACGGTCAAAGTGACGTATAAGGGGCTTAGTCGTGAGATCAAAGTCACCGTATTCCCTACAATTACAAAGATTGTCACAGAGAAGACCAGCCTCGATATGTTCAAGGGCGAAAGCATACCTGTTCCAAAAGTAACGGCAACTACCCTTGACGAGAAGAAGCAGGATTTTACCTCCAATGTGGAGTGGACTTCCAGTGACAGTAATACGATAGTGGTCGAGAACGGCAAGTTTGTGTCCAAGGGTACAGGCAAGGTTACTCTGACGGGCAAGCTTGGACAAGCTGCTCCGCTTGTAGTTGAGGTTGTAGTTCAAGAGAAGGTGCTTGTGCTTCTTCCTGAGAAAGAGAATTTTAGTGTGGTTATAGGCAAAGAGCTGCCGCTTACCAAAGTCACCGCGGTTCGTGTCAATGGTGATGAGGAGGATGTAACCGACAAGATCGAATGGAGCCTGACAGGAGCCAATGCTGTAATTAAGGGAGGCAAGATCAAAGGTCTGGTGAAAGGGAATGCAACTTTGAAGGGGACTTATTTGAATCAGAGTCTCAAGCTTCCGGTTGCTGTAGAGCCCCAAATTACGAAGATTGTTGTAGAGCCCCAGTCGTTAGAGCTGAACCTTAAGAGAAGCAAATCGATTAAGGTAACAGGCTTCTACACCAACGGAACGAAGATCAATCTTTCCAGTAAAATGGACTGGGTATCCTCGAATCCAGAAGTTGCGACGGTGTCAGGAGCAACGGTAAAGTCACTGGCTGAAGGAACAGCTACCTTGAACGGGTCCTACCAGGGGATCGCAGCTAAGGTTGATATAAGAGTCGTACCGAAGCTGATGAAGCTGACTGTAGACGAGAAGAGATACGTGCTCGCACCGGGTGCTGTCAAAACGGTTGACTTAGTAGCTGAATATGATACAGGCAAAACTACTTCCGTTACAGGCAGTGCCGTATGGACAAGCTCCAAGCCTTCGGTTGCCAAGGTGAGTGCAGGCAGGATTGAAGCGGTTGCCAAAGGAACCGCAACGATCAAGGCCAAGTATGACAACAAGATTGTGACTATCTCGATTTCGGTAAAATAAAGCTTGATCTCCCAATGGGGTTAGTCTCAAGTCCCTTGCTCAGTGCAAGGGGCTTTTTCTTGTTCAATAACCGATTGTTTAAATCGGATTAATCGGGTATAGTTTAAAGTAAGATATTTGCAAAGGAGGACCTGCCTTGAAAGAAATACCGGAATCCTATGTCAAAGCCAACCAAACTGGAATTGTACTGTTTGTTATTGCTGCCTCTCTATTTAGACAGCCATATCTGCTCGTAGGCTTGTGGCTGGTTCAGGTCATGGGTCTGCTAATCGGCCGGAATTTGTTTGTGATTGTGGCTAAGCCCTTTCTGAAGGTTCACCCGGATAAGACCCAGGCTGCAGAGCTGCAGCGGTTTAACAACACGCTGGCGGTTGTATTCTTAAGCCTCTCTCTAGCAGCTTTCCTGGTTGGATGGGCATGGGCGGGTTACCTCTTTTCCTGGTTATTATTCGCAGCTGCATTGGCTGCCTTAAGCGGTTACTGTATCGGCTGCACGTTATATTTTCAATTGAAGCAATTAAAGGCTAGATGGCGCCGGGCTTAAGCGCAGATTATATAAGTTGAACGATTGATTTGAAGGCCCAGCTATGTAAATTGGACTTAAGAATTACGAAAAGGCAAGCGTCAGCCTTGCTATTTCCCTGCAGACTCCTACGGTTCAGGCCGCCTCGAGGATTGAATAAGTGCAGATTATGGAATATAATTGGAACAAATGTTCTTAATGTAAAGGAATGCATCTATGATCAGACTTATTCGTTTGTGCAAATCACATCTCTTCGGGGTTGTGAGCCTAATTCTCTGCCTTGCTTTGTTGGCAGGGTGTTCATCAAGAGGAAGCCTGCCGGTGTCTCATGACTCCACAGAGGGAAGTGGCAAGCTCCGCGTCATATTCATTGATGTGGGGCAGGGTGCTTCCCAGCTTCTGATCAGCCCATCGGGGAAGACCCTGCTGATTGACGCCGGGAACAACGACAAGGAGCAGGTGATGCTGGATGCGCTGAAATCGTATGGGATCAGCCGTCTTGACATTGTCATTGGCACCCACCCGGATGCGGATCATATTGGCGGGCTGGACAAGGTCATTGACCAGCATGAGGTTGGGAGAATTTATATGCCTAAGGTAAGCTCCACAACCAAAACCTTCGAATCGGTGCTTCGCTCTATTCAGCGTAAAGGTCTCAAGGTATCCACAGCCAAAGCAGGCCTTAATCTAGAGTGGGATAATGCGGTGACTGTGAAGATGCTTGCGCCTGTCCGGACTTACGAGGATACCAACGACATGAGCGCGGTCATCAAGGTGACTTATGGGCAGCATTCCTTCTTGTTGACCGGAGATGCTGAGCGGAACAGTGAGAAGGATATGCTGGCCAGCGGCGCGGATCTCCGCTCCGATGTGCTGCTAGTTGGCCATCACGGGTCCAAATCCTCGACAAGTGCGGTTTTTCTGACCAAGGTAAATCCGAAATATGCCGTCATTCAGTCCGGGGCAGACAACAAATATGGGCATCCTACCCAAACCGTGCTTAAGCGCCTGCAGAAGCAGGGCGTCCAAGTATACCGTAACGACAAGCAGGGAACTGTTGAATTCATAACGGATGGACAGCAGTTTGAGATCAGAGCGGAGAGGTGATTTGGACATGAAGGGAATTGTTGAAGGCTTCGAGGACAATTATTGTATTATTGAAATTGAGGGAAATTCAAAGAATGTGCCTCTTAATGAAGTGAATTCTTCAGTGAAGACCTGTGATGTGGTGGAGTGGAATGGTCATGAATGGGTGACGAATCCTGAGGAGACACAGATCCGGATCAAGGAGATTAAGTCACTGATGAAGGATGTCTGGGAGGACTAGCCGGAAATTATAGGGAGAGTGTTGGAACTATGTCTTTGCAAAAACCGCTGCCGCAAGAGTATGCTTCATATTATGAGCCGTACATTCAGGCCTTGCCTGAAGGGGATATTTTAGCTTATTTAGCCTCGCAAACCGAAGAGTTTGCAGCACTCAAAAATTTGGATGATCAGAAGGGTAACTACAGATACGCTCTGGATAAATGGAGTGTGAAAGAGCTGCTGGGTCATGTCAACGATACGGAACGGATCATGAGCTACCGTTTGCTAAGAATCGCCCGCGGGGACAAGACGCCGCTTGCGGGATTTGAGGAGAATGATTATGTCATGCATGCGGGATCGGAGCGGCTGGCCTTAGATGAGCTGGTAAACGAGTTTGCGGTGGTACGTGCCTCAACGTTGGCCTTGGCAAGACAGCTGGATGATGCGGCCTGGCTTCGTACGGGCGTAGCCAATGGGTTTCCAGCGTCAGCAAGGGCTGTGCTGTATACTATTGCAGGGCATGCGGCTCATCATTTGCGCATATTGAGAGAGCGCTACGAAGTTTGAGCGTAGTCTCGCAAGTGGTCGTTGGCGGCGTGTGGTGAATAAAAGAGAAGCCGCTCTTAGAGCTCATTATACAATACAAAAGAAGCCTGCCGACCAAGTCATCTTGGTATGGCAGGCTTCTTTGATTTTGTGAGTGTGGCTTATTCGTGGGAGGCAATCGCTTCAAATTTGCCGCTGAGCTGATAAGGACCATAACCGACAGGCAGAATCAGATGATCCCCCTTATGGAGCAGATGCTTATGCCCCTCAGCCGACAATTCGCCCTCACCCGCAATAATGCTGATAATGAGGTATTTGTCAGAGGACTTGAAATCGGCGGTACCGTCAACTTCCCATTTCTGAACCGTGAAGAATTCATTTTCCACGAAAGTAGTCACTGCGGCACCTGACTGGTTAGCTACCTTGTAGTTTGTTTTCACATAAGCTTGAGGCACCGTGGTCACTTCAATGGCTTTCTCTAAATGGAGTTCCCGGGTGTTCCCCTCCGAGTCCTTCCGGTCGTAGTCGTAGACGCGGTAGGTAGTATCCGAGCTTTGCTGTGTCTCCAGGACAACGATGCCTTTACCGAGTGCATGGAGCGTTCCGCTTGGCACATAGAAGAAGTCACCGGGCTTAACCTCGACTTTGGACAACAATTGGTCCCACTTTCCCTGATGAATCCAGTCCGCAAGCTGCTCCTTGCTGTCCGCACCATGACCGTAGATAATCTCGGCACCCGGTTCGGCGTCAACAATATACCAGCATTCTGTCTTGCCAAGCTCTCCGTTCTCATGAACTCCCGCATAGGCGTCATCCGGGTGAACCTGAACGGACAGATCATCGGACGCATCTAGAATCTTAGTTAGCAGGGGGAAGACTTTGGAGCTGGAATTGAACAATTCCGGATGGCCTGCCCACAACTCTCCAAGTGAAGTGCCTTTGTAAGGACCTTCTTTAACTACACTTTGTCCGTTCGGATGGGCAGAGACAGCCCAGCACTCCCCGGTCTGATCCGAAGGGATCTCGTACCCGAACAGCTCCTTCAGCTTGGTTCCTCCCCAGATACGGTCTTTAAATACGGGCTCTAGAAAAATAGGTTGATTCATAGTAAGTAAATCTCCTTTCAGATGAATAATTTAGTATTCAGTATGGACAAGGGCGGCTGCCCCGATAAGCCCGGCATCCTGCAGAAGTGCGGCAGGCACAATCGGCGTTTTGCGTCCGATAGGATTGAGTGCATGAGCTGAGACATAGCTCTGAACAGCTTGGAACAGGGGTTCGCCGACCTGGGACACGCCGCCGCCGATGACAATTTTCTGCGGATCCAGCGTGTTGATCAAGGTGACGCAGCCAATACCGATATAGCGGAATACCTGATCAACCAGCTCTTTCATCTGCAGATCACCGGCTGCGGCAAGGTCAAAGGCTTCCTTGGAAGATACCTCGCGTCCGAGCTTCTCGCTGGCCTGCCTTGCCACCGCAGTACCTGAGGCTATGTATTCCCAGCATCCTCGCTGTCCACAGACACATTCACCGGCAGCGGGATCGATGACGAAATGGCCGACATCCCCTGCGTTTCCACTGGCCCCTGTAATCAGCTTGCCGTGCATATAGAGGCCTGCCCCGATCCCTGTACTGATGGTGATGAATACGAAATGGTCTGCATCCTGGGCGGCTCCAAGCCATTTCTCTGCCAAGCAGGCTGCTGTGGCATCGTTCTCAAGCTTGACCGGGAACGGGAACAATCTGCTCATCTCCTGAACCAGCGGAAAGTCATGCCAGCTTGGCAAATTCGGCGGAACTGTGAGCCGGCCGCTCCGGGTATCGAGCGGTCCTGGAGCGCCGATACCGACACCGCTAATAAGGGAAGTGTCAATTTGGCTTTCAGAAATGAGGGACATTGCCGAAGCGGCAATCCGCTCAACCATAACATATGGGCTCACAGCGGGATCTGTAGGAATGGAGGTTTTAGCTACGACTTCACCGGTATCGGTAATTAAGCCGATTGCAGATTTGGTTCCCCCAATGTCAATTCCAATCGCATACTTCAAGATAAGTCCTCCCTGATCTGTTTTACTTGACAAAACTTGACTTAAATTAAATAATGTAAAGTATGATTAAAGTCAGTGTATCATATTCGGAAGGGATTGCAAGAGGATGGCACGTGCCAAAAAAGTGTCCATGCAGGACATAGCGGATAAGCTGAACATATCCAAAAATGCGGTGTCACTTGCTCTTATGGACAAAAAAGGAGTAAGTGAAGAAATGCGGCACCGGATTATTCAAACAGCCAAGGAACTGGGCTACGGACCGTATGGAAAGAAACAGCCGGAGCATCCGAACCTGCTGGTTGTCGTTCCCGACCGGATTACCAGGTACGATGATAATGACCACTTTCATTTCTACCATGATATGATCTGGGGATTGGAATCGAGCATCCGAAGAAAGGGATACAATGCCATTATTGTGCGGGTTGATGAGGCTATGGAGAAGAATCTGGTCCTGCCTGGTGTGTTCGAGGATATTTCTTATGCCGGCATCATCTTATTTGGCATTATGGACAAGCCCTATGCTGAGCGGATCTGGAAGCTGGACACCCCCTTGGTCATGCTTGATTCCTATTACCGGGATCTGCCCTGTCCGGCTGTAACCTCGGCCAATATCGAGGGGGGATATGAAGCCGTACATTATCTGATACAGTGCGGTCACAGCCGGATCGGGTTCATCGGGCCTGGCAATCTGACCACGAGTCATGAAGAGCGCGGTTACGGCTTTTGGAGAGCGATGAAAAACAGCGGCCTTGCGGTTAACCCTTCCTGGTGCTTGACTGAGTCAGAGGGCTTTGAGGCCACACGGGATGAAATTGCCAGGTTTCTGGATAGGCAGGAAGCCCTGCCGTCAGCTTTCTTTTGTGGAAACGACCGGATCGCCCTGCTGCTTGGAGAGCTGCTGCAGGAACGTGGAATACAGGTTCCCGGGGATGTGTCGATTATGGGGTTCGACGACTTGAACATGTCGGAAGTGGCACAGCCGCCATTGACCACTATGCGTGTGGATAAGCAGGGGATGTGTGACTCCGCCGTAGATCTGCTGATGTCGGAGCTCAGCGGAACAAGACACGCCATCCGGTGGGGCATTCAGCCTAAGCTGATAGAGCGGCACACCGTGAGCAAACTGTAGGCAAGCAGCCGAAAACCGTATTACTGTATTTATGATCAAAAATTCCATGTCCTTTATCGGATTGTATATGTTCTCTTGGCTTGAAGCGTGTTAAGGTGTCAATGAACCTTTTAACATTCAGCCTGGTCGTTAGGCGAAGAACCCAAGATGCAGAGAGAATTCTTCATCACAACCATTTGCAATGCGCGCCAGTTCATGACGATCAATCCGCTTCCCCCCGGGGAGAAAGCCAGAATTCTGGTATGGCGGGAGTTGCTGCTCATTGTGGCATACATCGGCTTATAGAAATACACCGAATAGTCCCCTCCGGGTGCGGAGCGGGATTTATTTTTTTCATTCCAAATATAGGGGGTAAAAAAATATTAGAAACAGTAATCTATATACTGGATTAATTCCAACGAACAATATACAATACGTTTTGTGTCTTTTTCCAAGAGACGCTAGACTCAGGTAAAGGAAGTTGAACATGGCAGGAAAATTTAAGCGCCTACTGATCGGAAGACCGATGAAGTCCACGGAGATTGAGGGCGAGAAACTAAGTAAGCTGAAGGCACTGGCCATCTTGTCTTCTGATGCATTATCGTCGGTAGCTTACGGAACGGAGCAGATACTCATTGTATTAATGGCGGCTGGTTTTGCTGCCTTGTGGTATTCCATTCCGATCTCCTTCGCGGTTCTTGGTCTGCTTACCATCCTGATTGTCTCCTACCGTCAGACCATCTTTGCTTATCCAGGCGGAGGCGGGGCGTATATTGTTGCCAAGGACAATCTCGGTTTATCTCCGAGCCTGCTTGCGGGAGGTTCGCTGCTGGTGGACTATATTCTAACCGTAGCGGTAAGCGCTTCGGCCGGAACCGATGCGATTACTTCGGCTTTTCCCGTGCTGCATGATCACCGAGTGCTGATTGCCCTGGTTATGATCCTGTTTCTGACCATTATGAATTTAAGAGGCGTGACGGAGTCAGCTTCCGTCCTTGCTATACCGATCTATCTGTTTGTAGTTGCAATTTATGTATTGATTATATGTGGAATTATCAATTACTTCTCTGGTGGCGCCCATGCCGCTGCGCCTGAATTTGGCAAAACCATCTCAAATGTCAGCTTGTTCCTGCTGCTAAAGGCGTTCAGCTCGGGATGTTCAGCATTAACCGGGGTTGAAGCCATGTCCAACGCTATACCCAACTTTCGGAAACCCGCAGAGAAGAACGCAGCAGCCACACTCATGATGATGGGAATTCTGCTTGCGGGAATGTTCATTGGAATCAGCCTGCTGGCTTATTGGTATGGCATCAAACCAGCCGCAGAGGAGACGGTTGTATCCCAGATTGCAGAGACTACCTTTGGACGAGGGACCTTATACTATGTAATTCAGGGTGTTACAGCCGTAATTTTGATCCTGGCGGCCAACACTGCTTATTCGGCTTTTCCCCTGCTGGCATTTATGCTGGCGAAGGACAAATACATGCCCCATGCCTTCATGGTCAGAGGAGACCGTCTTGGTTTCTCGAACGGGATTATTTTCCTAAGTATACTGTCTGCCATCCTGATTATGGTATTCCAAGGGGACACAGAGAATCTGATTCCACTGTATGCGGTAGGCGTGTTTATCCCCTTCACCTTGTCCCAACTGGGTATGATGCTCAGATGGATCAAGCTTAAGCCCAAGGGCTGGGTGGTTAAGCTGTTAATCAATACCATCGGGATGCTGACGACGCTGTCGATCACACTGATCTTTATATTTACTAAGTTCAGTCAGATCTGGGTCATCTTTATCTTCCTGCCTTTGGTTGTATATATCTTCATGAGAATTAAGCTGCATTACGCCAACACGGCGGACCAGCTTCGCATTGACCTGTTCAATGAGAAGCCGATCGCTAAAGGGAACACCGTGATTATCCCGATAGCCGGGGTGACTAGGGTGGTGCTTAACACCGTAAGTTATGCAAAGACGCTCTCGGACAATGTGGTTGCCGTCTATGTCGGTTTTGATGACGAGTCGGTCCGGAAGATTGAACAGCGGTGGAATGAGTGGAATCCCGGCGTCCGTCTGATTATTCTAAAATCCCGTTACCGGAGCATACTTGGCCCTCTCCGGAAATTTATCGATACTGTGGAATGGAAGAAAGCGGAGAGTGATCATATTACAGTTCTTATTCCGCAGTTCATTACTAAGCATTGGTGGCAGAATCTGCTGCATAATCAGTCCAGCCTGATGATAAGAGCCTATCTTATTAACCGCAAAAATGTCGTGGTAGCAACCGTGCCATATCATATGGACCGTTAGGCTTAGGCGATTACCACATCTGATCCTCCTCCAATAATCACAGTTCTGTAGGCGACGTAAACCCCGATTATGGCGGCTGCAAGGACCAGAATTGCCGCGACCAGAGACCAGAAATCAAGCACATGGGTTTCTGAGCGGGTGTTTCTTCTTTGGGCTACAGCCGATTCCGTGCTGGTAGGCGGCTGCTGCTTGATACGGACCGGTTTCATATTGACCGACCTCCTTTATTAAATCAGGATAACCCCATAACGTACTGTATGATTCTAGGAACTGGGAGGTTCGGGCAGTTGGGGGAAAATAGAATTGGCTATAGAGTGCATAGCCGTATATAGAGCGCCTTGGGGGCGCTTTTTTTGTTGGTTAAAAAGCACAGTTAAACTGCTAGAAATACCGCCCATTTCATAGGTTAGCCGGTTCATTCGCGGCAAATTAGAATTATTAGGGGAACAGATTTCTGACGTACTGAACTGATCTGATCTGATTAAACCAACAAACTGCGAGCAGTAGAAACCTAAAGGACATTTTACCCTTATACTTTTACCCGTAAAATCGTTTATTTAACTTATAATTTTAAATAATGCGTTTTATTTATTGAAATTAGTTTATATATGACGTATTATATCTTCATTAAATGATCTCTAATAGGAGGAGGACTTCAACACCAACATAATTGAAAAGCGAGGGATCTATATCGAACTGACATCCCGTCAACTGGAAATTATTGATATTGTCAAGAAACACGCACCAATTACCGGGGAGCAGATCGCCGAAATGCTTAATTTAACCCGTCCGACGATTCGTTCCGACCTGTCGATCCTGGTGATGCTGGATTATATCGATGCAAAGCCAAAAGTCGGTTATTTCCTGGGAAAAAGGGGAGCCGCGGAACGCGAGAACAAAGTCCGCCTGCTGGATATGAAGGTAGGGGACCTGCATGGGGTCCCGGTTATTGTGCGTGAGACGACGACCATTCACGATGCGGTGGTAGCGTTGTTCCTGGAGAATGTCGGGAACCTGATTGTAACCGATGAAGAAGGGAAGCTTGCGGGTATTGTCTCCCGTAAGGATCTGCTGAAAGTGACTTTGGGGAATGCGGCAGCATCCTCGATGCCTGTAAGCCTAATTATGACCAGACTTCCTCAAGTGGTGACGATTTCACCCGAGGATTCTGTTCTCGAAGCGGCACAGAAGATTATTTCCTACCAAATTGACAGCCTGCCCGTCGTTGTTCCTGCACCGTCTGGTAAACCAGGCGAGTGGAACGTAGTCGGGCGAATAACCAAGACAAATATTATAAAAATGCTGCTGGATACAGTAGCAGAGGAATAGTGGGAGGAATGGGATGAATCATGCTGCGGCTCATTTCATAGCAATCTGTTCGGATTCGGTTGGGGAGACCGCTGAGGCGGTCGTACAGGCGACTCTCCGGCAGTTCGAACTGCCATCGGCAGAGATTAAGCGGTTCATGAATGTTCGTCATGAGGATGAACTCAGCCAGCTGATGGAGGAGGTGGCGGCCAGAGGTGGTTTTGTGGTCTACACACTCGTACAGCCTGAACTGAGAGAGGTCATTAAAGAAGAGGCTGTTCGACTTAATGTACGTGCTGTAGATATCATGGGCCCAATGATGCAGGCGTTCATTGATACGTTTAACGATTCGCCTAAGCGGACTCCAGGGCTGCTGCACCGGGTGGATGAGGACTATTTCCGCCGGGTGGAGGCGGTGGAATTCGCAGTGAAGAATGACGACGGCAAGGACGTCAGTGCGCTGCTGAAGGCGGATATCATTCTGCTTGGCGTATCGCGGATATCGAAGACTCCGCTGTCTATTTTTCTGGCCCATAAAGGGAAGAAGGTTGTTAATTACCCGGTAGTACCGGAAATGCTTCCGCCAGCTCAGCTGAAGGAGGTCACTACCGGTAAAATCTTCGGTTTAACGATAGAAGCCGAACACTTGGTGAAGATACGCGCAGAACGGCTTAAGGCCATGGGACTTCCGGATGGTGTGCGGTATGCCTCTCTTGAGAGAGTGGAGGAGGAATTGCAGTATGCGCAGTCCTTGTTCAATTCGCTGGGCTGCCCCGTTATTGATGTGACCGACAAGGCGATTGAGGAGACAGCGGGCTTGATTATGAAGTTTCTATAATTACTATAACTTGAGTGGAGGGAACAGTATGGAACGTCATTTAGCTATGGAATTGGTACGAATTACAGAATCCGCAGCACTAGAATCTGCAAGATGGACGGGCAGAGGGGATAAGAACAGCGCGGATGACGCGGCAACAAGAGCAATACGCAGCAAGTTCGATTCTGTGGCTCTGGACGGTACTGTTGTCATTGGCGAGGGCGAGATGGATGAGGCCCCTATGCTGTATATCGGAGAAAAAGTTGGCAATGGCCGAGGACCGCGGATGGACGTCGCTGTTGACCCGCTGGAGGGAACCGAGACCGTGGCGAACGGGCTTGATAACGCCATCTCGGTCATTGCTGCCGCACCGCAGGGAAATCTGCTGCACGCGCCGGACATCTACATGCAGAAGCTGGCTGTGGGTCCAAAGCTCGCGGGACAGCTCTCCCTGGACGATCCGATTGAGACCACACTACATAAGGCTTCGCGGATTCTGGGAAGGTCTTTGCCGGAAATGACGGTATCCATTCTGAACCGGGAACGTCATCGTGACTTGATAGCGGCGCTTAGGCAGTCCGGGGTGCGGATTAAGCTGCTTAGCCATGGAGATGTGATGGGGGCGATCGAAACGGCCATGGACAATGAAGTGGATATGTATGTTGGCTCGGGCGGCGCACCGGAAGGCGTCCTGGCGGCAGCGGCACTCAAATGCCTTGGTGGGGAGATGCAGGGGCGACTGCTGCCTGAACAAGAAGAGGATCATCTTCGCTGCAAACGCATGGGAATGGATGATCCAGGGAAACTCTTAACCATGGAAGATATGGTTGGGAGCGGCAGCGTCATCTTTGTGGCTACGGGTGTGACTTCAGGAGACTTTCTGAACGGGGTGCGCTACCTTCCCGGGGATAAAGCTGAGACCCACTCTGTAGTTATGCATTCTGTTACTTCTACGATCAGCTATCTGCGGACAATCCATCATGATCCAAAACAGATAAGTACGCTTCAGGCAGCCGTGATTTAAAATTTAGATAATCGTCTTCACAGGTGGTTTATTGTCTCAGCCGGGTGCCATGAATCATTCTAGGAAACTGCGGATTCTGCGAATTTGCTGTCAGTCACGTTTATTTCCATCAGCCCATTCATATAGTACAATATGAGTTGGAAGAAAACGTAAAAGTGCTACAGGGATAAGGAGATGATCAGGAACATGAAAACCGTATGTGTCTTTGCCGGCTCCAACCCGGGCGTCAAGCCTGAATATCGGACTCAGGCCATTCAGTTGGGGAGTGTACTTGCAGACCGGGATATTCGGCTAGTGTACGGCGGTTCCCGGCTGGGTCTCATGGGAGAAGTGGCGAATGAGGTTCTGCTGCGTGGGGGTCATGTCATTGGAGTGATGCCGAGCGGGCTGTTCAGGGGAGAGATTGTCCATAGAGAGCTTTCCGAGCTGATTGAAGTAGAGAGCATGCATGAGCGGAAGGCGAAGATGGGCGAGACTGCTGACGGGTTCATAGCGCTGCCCGGGGGTCTTGGAACGTTCGAGGAACTGTTCGAGGTGCTGTGTTGGGCACAGATTGGTATTCATGCCAAGCCTATAGGGCTCTTAAATATTAACGGTTATTACGATCCGCTTATTGAACTAATCAAACATAGTGTGAAGGAAGGCTTCTCGAATGAGTCACATTTAAGTCTCATCCGGATTTCTGATGATCCTGAAGCGCTTCTGGACCAAATGAGCGAGTATCAGCCTCAGGAGCTGGGATCTAAGTGGACTCAATTGATTAGTGAATAAGCTTTAAAATCAAATTCAGCCTTCAGGTCTCTATCGGCCTGAAGGCTGAATCGCGTTTTCTTATTTTGTTATGCCAGAAGACTTATAACAAGCAGTTCGTACAGCACTAAAGGCAGAATCGTGTTGTTGTAATAAAAGCTTCCAGGTCCCCCTGGGAAGCCGAGAAACCGGTTATCCCCCGGCACTGCAATGCTCAAATAAAGAAAAGTTTCATCGGTATTTACGATAATTCCTTCATGCGAGCTTCCGTCCATCATAACGACTTTTACGGGACGGTGCAGGTGAGAATGGCAAATCTGGCGAATGTTATCCTTCACATATTTCAATTGCTGAGCCATGCTCGGGTGAGCTTGATAGACCACTTGATTGTCTCTGCTTAGGTATTGCGTCATTTGTAAATGACCTCCTTATTTGTAGGCGTTTATCCATATTTCACTATATACAACCGCCTACAAGAAGGTTCCTTGGCTTACTGCTTTTCCACCAGCGTCTGTGCAGGTATGGTGCTCACATGAGTATTCTTGGTGCGGCTGCGAAGGGAAGGCAGGATGAAGCGGTCAAATCCGATCTTGGCCGCATTGGCGCCGGCCACCAGAATGAGCACTTCCAGAATCAGCATCTGCGCGTTGGTGCTGACCGTTCCGGAGAAGAGATAGGCCGTATTCATAACCGCACCCATCAATGCCGCGAAGGTAGTAAAAGTGCCTAGAATCAAACCCAGACCGACAAGGAATTCACCGAAGGGCACCAGAATGTTTATAAAGCCTACACCTGGAAGAGCTCCATGCTGAAGAAAGGCCGACCACCATCCCTGAACCGCTGGATGCTCACCGGTGCTTTTACTGATAGCCCCTTTCAAAAATCCAGATGCGTCAAAACCTCCGCTAATCTTGCCGTAACCTGCCGTCACCCACTGATAACCGAGATAAATGCGAATTATGGTGAGACACCACATAGCGGCCGCATTGGACCTGAGCCATTCAATAAACATTAATTTCCTCCTTCATCGAATTTAAATGTTGTTGTTTCCCATTGTTACACTTGGCGGTTTTATCAATCCTCTCTAAGCTTATTGGATTAGGGTATGAACTCATTATAGATGGTAATTTTTATCAAATATATAAGATATAAGTATCAGTTATGGGACCTGCAGACTTATTAATTATTGATATAACTTCTCGTTCTTTGGGAGCAATGTTTTACTTAAAAAGACTGTGGGGTAATACTCTGTAAGTAACCGGGGAGGTAGCGAAAATGGCAAAATTGCTAATAGGAATATTCTCGACCACACAGGATGCTTCCATCGTCATCGACGAATTGTATAAAACGGGATACTCCGATAAAGAGGTATCCGTACTGTCCCGAAAGCTTAAGCAAATGAATAAAATAAGCGAGAGTACGGGGATAGGGAAGCCGATGACCGGCAACGCGGGCAACAGCGTATTTGGCATGCTAAAGAATATGGTTGCCAACATTGAGGATGATCCTAAAGAGGTTGTGGCAGCAGGGCCTGCAGCGCGGAAGATGGCTGGGACCGAGATTGGAAAAGGGACAGATGATTTCATCGTGCCTCTGATGAGCGCGGGAGTTCCCAAGGAGGATGCACAGCAGTATGAAGCCCATCTGCTTAAAGGACATGTTCTTGTTATGGTGGAGTGCGAGCCGCATGAAGCGGACAGGGTTGCTAATATTTTTAAAGCTCATCATGTGGTAGAAATCGAGTAGAAATGGTAGATTTATAGAAGTCTAGCATCCTAGACTTAAATCTCGGGCAGAAGCATTCTATTTATACTTTATTACAGGAGTTGTCAGATGAAACAAGTTAAGGCGTTTGTTGACGGGGAAGAGATCATAGGCTTCTATTTGCTCAAATCAGCTAGTATCAAACAAACCAACGGGACGGTCCCCAAGGATTACCTTGATCTGATCTTGGCTGATCCCACAGGTGAGATTACCGCGAAGCTGTGGGATGCTTCAGTGACAGACAAAGAGACATTTTTTGCCCCTATGCTGGTTAAGGTGAAGGGTCTTGTACATACGTACAGGGATAAGCTGCAGTTCAAGGTTATGCAAATGCGTCCGGCCGCGCCGGATGACGGGCATCATATTACCGATTTTATCCGTTCAGCGCCCGTTCCTCCGAATGATCTGCTCTATACGATCACCTGTGCCGCAGCCAGTATTCAGGATGAAGAACTGCGCTCTATTGTGGATCATTGCATCCGCAAAGTAGGGGATAAGCTGCTTCATTATCCCGCGGCGAAGGGAATGCACCACAATTTCTATGCCGGGCTTGCTTATCATATGGTCCGCATGCTAGAGCTGGCGGAATTTCTCGTTGTTCAGCGTCCGTTCCTAAACCGGGATCTGCTGATTGCAGGGATTATCCTCCACGACATTGCCAAGACAGAGGAACTCACGGCAGAGCTTGGCATTGTCTCGGAGTACAGCTTTACGGGCAAGCTGATCGGACATATTTCCCTCGCCGTGAACTGGATCATTGAAGCTGCGCTCTTGAAAGGAATGGACACGGGCTCTGAGAAGCTGGTGATGCTGCAGCATTTAATTCTATCCCATCATAATCTCGGGGAGTGGGGAAGCCCTGTGCAGCCGCAGCTGCCTGAAGCGATTGCGCTCCATCTGATTGACCAGCTTGATGCCAAGATGCAGGCTGCTGAGGATGCGCTGGATACGATGGCTGAGGCGGGAGGTTGGACCCCTCCGATCAGGGCCCTGGAGAATAAGCCACTATACCGTCGCAAGGACAGCTAACTATGGAGGCTCTCGCTTGCCGATAATCTTCTGAAGAGCATGGAGTAGGCGAAAATAGTAAAGCGCCAGTCCAGGGGGGATCCTTGGACTGGCGCTTTTAGCTTGCTTTTTTGCAAAAGCCGTTCACTCTGCTTCAAGATTACTTTCTTATGAGACGACCTCTTGTTTTATGTGTGCGCCTTCATAAATCTACACGAGCTGTGTATCGTCGTTGTTGTCGTTGGTTTTCTTTCTGCTTGGGGACTTGTCTGAATTTCCCTCCAGATTATCCATAATGGCACCAACCACATCCTCAAGACCGTCTGTGGGGGCTGGCCGGTTTGGATCGACGTCAGGCACTTCGTCAAAACCTGGCTTTCGGTTCTCATTCGTCTGGTTCATGACCCGTGTCATCTCCTTCCTATAGATTCCCTTATAGAATCTTCCGGATACAACCGGTATATGTAAGGATAACCCGATCATCTAGAATTGAATCGTCTTTTAACGCAGGTTCACATCGGAATAGCTTGACCGAATCTGGAGGATGGCCGGAAGTTGGTCCATGAACACATCAACCACGCGGGGATCGAAATGTTTGCCGCGTTCAGACTCGATATACTTAAGAATATCCTCAAGTGGCCAAGCCTCCTTGTAAATCCGGTGGCTGCCCAGCGCATCGAACACGTCTGCTATTGCAGTAATTCGCCCATAAATGTGGATCTGTTCCCCCTGAAGACCTCTAGGATAACCGGTACCATCCCACTTCTCATGGTGCTGGTAGGCCACAATAGCCGCCGCCTGCAGAATAGGGCGGGAAGACTTCCGGAGCAGGTTGTAGCCAATCTCAGCGTGCGTCTTCATAATCTCATACTCTTCTTCAGTCAGCTTGCCAGGATTGTTGAGAATATCATCGGGAATGGCAACCTTGCCGATATCATGCATAGGAGAAGCCATACGCAGTATTTCAGAATCATGAAAAGATAGGCCAAGCCCGCGGGCAATGACGCTGGAATACTCGGCCACACGCTTAACGTGATTTCCGGTTTCTTTGGAACGGCTTTCTCCAATTTCGCCCATCGTAAATATAATTTCTTTCTGCGTTTCCTCAATTTCGTGGCTCAACAGCGCAGACTCAAGACATTTACCTGAATAAGAAGCTGCGAGGGTCAGATATTCTAAATCCTGCTTGGTGAAAGCTCCGTCATTAGAGTTTTTGTTGACCGCCTGGAAGCAGCCCATGATCTTCCCGTCATTGCTGCGAAACGGTATAACGATCAACGCTTTGGTTGTGTAACCGGTTAACAGATCGGTACGCAGCGCCCCTGTTGAGAGTACCTCCTTATACTGTTCATTTGTGTAGGCATCGTTAATGAAAACCGACTCGCCTGTGGAGATAGAATGGCCGACTAATCCGGCATTCAGGGGGATTCTCAATTCACCGACTTCATGGGCCACCCGGGTCCATAACTCTTCATGAACGCGGTCAATCAGCCAGACTGTACAGCGGTCCGCATCAATCATGTCCCGGCCCATATCGGCCATGAGAGTGAGCACCGTATCCAAGTTGCGCTCATTGGTAATTCTGGTTGTATATTCAAAGATGATCTTAAGCAGATGTTCAGGTTTCATATTCACCATATCTCCTCTGTATTTCTCTACTTAAGTACATTTCCCCGCCCAAGTGGGAAGTTCCTCCTAAAATCACAAAAAAAGCCCCTTTATCAGGGGCTTTGGTTGGATTTTTATTTAGGTCCTTCGGTCAGTCTTTCTTCAATCCGCTGTTCGATCTTCTTAAGAATGCCCATAAATTCGGTCCGTTCCTCAGACGATAGGACCCCGAGCAGATCGGCCGCATAGTAATTGCGAAAATCAATAATTTTCTTAGCCAGGCATTTTCCTTCCTCGCTAAGGGATAACCACACAATCCTGCGGTCGTCGTTGCTTCTTACCCGGATAACATAACCCTCGGATTCGAGCTGGTTCAGCATAATAGTAGTAGCCCCCGAGGAAAGGTTAAGCTGTCTTGAAATATTAACCACCATAGACCGCTCTTCACGGTAAATAATCATCAGCATGCGCGCCTTGGTATTATTGAGCCGGTCATCTCTTTTCTTATATTGCTGGTCGTACAGCTTGTTCCTATAGCGGTATAAGGTCTCCATGAAATGTTCCATTGTCTCCACTTCTTTAATAACCATCTTGCCGGATTCCATATTCTTGATTGCCCCCTGTCAAACTGCCTACCTTCTATACGTAACAGCTTATGCAATGTTTCATGATTTTTTTGAAAATAAGGATTGTGCATTCACTCATTCTATGCTAAAGTATCTTTATTTCCAAATTACTTTATTGTAAAGTAATTATAACACAAATTTTTGGAGGGAGTTCGAGAGAATTATGAAAGGTCGTCTTATTTTAACCAATATTATAGGGATCGTGGTGCTTGCCGCGTTAATTATGGGTGGTGCTTATTTCTATTATCAAAGTGTTACCTACATCAAAACCGAGGATGCCCGTGTAGCTGCCGATATCGTTCCTGTATCTGCTCCGGCCACCGGTGTGATATCCGGATGGAATCAGAAAGAGGGTTCTGTCGTTAGTGAAAAAGCAACGCTTGGTCAAGTTGCCAGCGGTACTACCAATGTCAATGTCACGGCTCCAATGGGAGGAACCTTGATTAAGAATCAGGCTCGCAACGGTCAGCTTGTTCAAGCAGGTACTCCACTTGGCCAAATTGTGGATATGAAGAATCTCTATGTTGTTGCGAATGTGGATGAAGACCAAATTAAAGACATCGACGTAGGTTCCAAAGTGGATGTCGTTGTAGACGGCGATCCAGGTACCAAAATCCAAGGGAGTGTGGAACAGATCGGTTATGCCACCAACTCCGTATTCTCGCTTATGCCAACCAGCAATACTAGCGGCAGCTACACCAAAGTCACTCAAAAAGTGCAAATCAAAGTGTCGATCAGTAACTATTCCAAAAATGTACTGCCTGGGATGAACGCTGAAATCGTCATTACTAAGAAATAGGGAACCATTCGCAGAGGCATTTGATCTGCAGAAAGGAGATAGACGATGGCGACCAACCAACAACTAGACAAACCGGCCAGCGGCGGCTTCAGACAGCATTTGCCGCTGCTCGTTGTGCTTATGATCGGTTTGTTCTTGGCAATATTGAATCAAACCCTGCTTAATGTGGCGCTGCCACATATTACGAACGAATATGGAATCACCACCAATACAGCCCAGTGGCTGCTTACAGGCTACATGCTCGTTAATGGTGTGCTTATCCCGCTTTCCGCCTTCCTGATTGAACGGTTCGGAGTCAGACTGCTGTTTCTGGCGGCAATGTTCTGCTTCACGCTTGGAGCCTTAATCTGCGGGATTGCCGGAAGCTTCTCTATGCTGTTAATCGGACGGCTTATTCAAGCGGTCGGAGGCGGGGTACTGTCTCCTCTGGTCATGAGTGTTATCCTGTTTATTTTTCCTCCGGAAATGCGGGGGAAAGGGATGGGGATCTTTGGGCTTGCGATGATGTTCGCCCCGGCGATTGGGCCGACTCTTTCCGGGTGGGTCGTTCAGAACTATGACTGGCACCTTCTGTTCTCATCGATGATTCCGTTTGGTATTATCGTGCTCATTATTGCTTTCTTCAAAATGCGTAATATCGAGCAGCCGAAGATCATTAAACTTGACTACATGGGCACGTTGTCCTCCTTGGCCGGTGTAGGCTTGCTTCTGTACGGGCTTAGCGAAGCCGGCACCAAGGGATGGGGCGATACGGAGGTACTGACCTGCATTATCATCGGGGCAGTGCTTGTAGCCTTCTTTGTCATTTGGGAAATACGGACCGATAAGCCGCTGCTGAACATGGGCGTGTTCCGGTTCGGCATTTTCTCCCTGTCCAATGTTATTAATATTTTTGTTACTGCCAGTATGTATGCGGGGATGCTGCTGATTCCCATTTACTTACAGAACCTGCGCGGCATTACGCCGCTGGATTCAGGTCTTCTGATGCTGCCGGGGGCACTCGTTATGCTAATCATGTCCCCGATTTCGGGTATATTATTTGATAAGGTGGGACCTCGTCCGCTAGCCATTCTTGGTATGGTCATTACAACTGTGACCACGTACCAATTCACGAAGCTTACACTGGATACCTCTTACAGCTACATTCTGATCCTGTATATGATCCGTTACTTCGGCATGTCCTTCCTGATGATGCCGATTATGACGGCAGGGATGAACCAGCTGCCAAGGGATTTGAATAAGCATGGTACGGCCATGTCCAACACGCTTAGACAGGTCAGCGGTTCGATTGGTACGAGTGTTATCACAACGATCTTTACGACCCGTTCGACGTTCCACGGTGCTGCGATGACAGACCGTATGGATACAACGAATCCTACGTTTATGCAGTCCTTTGGTGAGCTGGTTAATAGGATTGCGACAGAGCTGCATATTCCGTTAGCCCAGGCTAAGACTCAGGCCGTGACCATGTTAGCAGGTCAAGTCAAAATGGAGTCCACTGTACAGGGAATTAATGACGCATTCTACTGGGCGACCATCATTTCCGTGGCGGGTCTGGTGCTCAGCTTCTTCCTTCGTGATGTAAGAAAAGATAAAGACCGTCTTGCGAAGAAAAAGCTGAAGAACGGAGAAATGCTTATGCTTCCAGCACCTAAAGAAACCCTTGCCAGTGAAAGGGGAGTTTAATTCATGAATATTTACGTTGTGTATGACTCAGAAGGCGGCCATACGAAGGCGCTTGCCCAGGCGATTGCGGATGGGGCTGCCCGTGTAAGTGGGGCTAACGTTCATCTTCATTCGGTGGATGAAGCCGACGTTTACGAGCTGGCTGGGATGGATGCCATTATCTGGGGATGTCCCGGGCACTTCGGCACCATCAGCGCAGGACTCAAGCGTTGGATTGATAAGCTGGGATACCTGTGGGCCGAAGGACGGTTGATTAATAAAATAGGCGCGGTATTCTGTACAACCGCTACCGAGCATGGGGGACTTGAGGCCACGCTGCTTAATCTCCTGACCCCAATGCTGCACCACGGGATGATCATTGCCGGACTGCCCGGCAATATCCCGGATAATGCTACTTACGGATCCTATTACGGAGTGGGCGTATCCTGTCCGATTGATAGTACTGAGGTGCTGAGTGACAAGGGAAGACAGCTGGGCCTTGCACTTGGAGAACGGGTTGCCGGATTGACTGCCCAATTTGTGAAGTAGCATAAGGAGGGGAAAGTCATGACGATCATTGTTACATGTGCGGTTATAGCTATTATTATTATTGCAGTTCTTGTTTCGATCAATATTCGCAGCGGATCGGCTGCACCCAAGCAATCTGGCGCACCAGAAGAAGCGGTAGCGAACACGGGTGTTCCAGCATCAGTCTCAGTGCCGGAGACTGGGATGGAGACGAAGACAGGGACGGAGACGGTACAGGCACCTGAGCCTGCACCTAAGGTTTCATCTGTTCATCTCGAAGAAGCTGCTCCGGCTGTACAAGATCAAGCTGTTGGCGAGCGAATAGAGCAGTCTTATGCGGATATTCCAGAGGAGACTCTCTCTGCGAAGAAGCAGGAAAGAAAGCTGGCTGAGCCTAATTCACCTTCGGCTGACGAGGACTTTCGTGCAGCGATAAGACGGCTGCAGGAATCCCCGGCGCCGAAGCCTGGAGCTTCCCAGGATGGGGAGAAGATCGCCGACGACGCTTATCGGCAGGCGCTGCGTTCTTTTATGGAAAAAGCAAAAACCGAGAAATAGAAAAAAAGTGGTGCCTACAAAGGCATCACTTTTTTTGGGTTACGCTGAATTGTTAAAGGTCCTGGTGAAAGTATCATCGGTAGTTGTGATGGATAAAGAATCAACGTTGAAGACTGAAACAGAGCGGCGAGGCTGACGAGAGGACAATAATTCTGCCAATCCGGGACGTGAGTAGATATGCTTTGCTTGGCTCAGATTCGCTCTTGACCACCCAACTGTGTCTAATATTTCCTATATACCTGGAAAAAATCCCAGCTGGAGCAACTCCTATATCCTTATCCTAAGTGAAGGAAGAAGAGTCGTTCCAGTGGGATTCCCTTGTGTCTGCAATGTCTAATTTCAAGCAGTTTGTCCCCCAAAGTCAGTTGCGTTAGAAGCCACCATCTGCGGAATAACCCGCTTTATGTAAAATTATTATAATGTGTGCTGCGGGTCATGAGTAATTCTCTAATAAGTAATAAGGCCCGGGGATTAGGCTTTAAAAGGGATGATCCGGGTGACATGCTGGATCTCCTCCAGGTCTACTTTAACGGCTCCATCAACTGTTCTAAGCTGAACCTCGTTCGATTTCTTGGTCCATTTCGGTGTTCCCGACATCAAGTCGCCGTTCGTCAGCTTAATTACAACTTCATGTTCAAGGGTCACGGCCATTTTTAATTCAATCAAGTCTACACAAGTCTCGTTATTCATATCATTACGCCCCCAGTTATTAATAGAATAAGTGCTTCTACTATTACTTTCGGCTGAAGAGACTATTATCCTGATAGCAAATTTGAAATCGCGACTTTTTACCTAATCTGCTGCATGTGAATCTAGCAAATGAACCTTCTTTATATAAGTTGCGAGCGGTGCGAGAGAATTATACGTAAAGTTTAGAAGATAAAGTAAGAACCTCAGGGGCAGTCTTGTTCTTAAGATCCGGATGATTTCTCAAGTGCAACCCTTAAAGCCAGCAGCGCCATCACGAATGCAACGGGGGTAAATATATATTTCTCCAAGCTGTTAAATGAAGCCAGATTGCCTGCTATGTTCAGAACCAGGTAAGCGAACATAAGCCAACAGCCGATGCCTGCTGCTTTTCTCCATTTTCCAGGACTGATATACCCGGCCTTCAAAGATACAATGCCAATGAAAAGAAGTGTGGTGACAAGCGCGACGATTTCAAAAATATAAAGGGACGCCTGGCCTTTAATCTGCCCTCCCCATACCATGCTTTGAGGGACTAATCCGGCAAAAATTAAGATGTGCAGCACAAGCATGATCAAATTTAATATAATGAGCATTTTGCTGGCCAGGCCAGCGCTAATGAGCTTTTGTATTAAGACTCCTCCTTAAACTTATTTATGATACTTCTGCTCAGAAAGGGGTCCCGCTGCAATTGTGCCAATCTATAGAAGGTAGAAGAAGCCAATGATCATAAATAGAATTCCGATGGTTGTTATCACCGCCCCGCTAAACTGTGTGAACCTGATGTAGGTCACTGGGTTCAAATTTCCCCTTTACCTTCCAACGTTCATCTAAGTACCAAATAACAGACGGCTTCAAGATAGCAAGAACGCCTAAAGCGAGAAAAACTACGCCGAGCAGAAACAGCATATGATTATCTCCTTTGTTTACATTACGGAAGGGAAAGGTAAATAGTTCCATGCAGCTTATATGAGGTTGTCTCAATCCTGCTAGCTGAAGAATTTTCCAATTAAATTACAGCCACAATAAAAAAACGGCAGCCGCTCTGGCTGTCGTCTTAAAGTTGTTAAGGGAGCAAGTATTACAGTATTAAAGGAGAAAGCTGAGATAGACATTGTCAAAGATTATGCACGGTGGGGGGATGTGTCCCCAAATTGTCCCCAAGGTAATTTAGAAAGGCTTCCTGAATAAAAGTAAAAAAAGAAAAGAAGCCTTGTATATCAAGGCTTCCCGGTTATGATCTGCAGTGGGCTCGAACCACTGACCCCTACCCTGTCAAGATAGTGCTCTCCCAGCTGAGCTAGCAGATCAAAAAAATAATGTAAGTAAATAATATCTTAGCAGGCTAGAAAGCACCTGTCAATGGGGGTGAATATAACTTTGGCTGATTGGTTAGGCTAGGGAATTATTACTACCCTGGAGGGCTGCTCTATGTGGAAGATGGCTAGGTTCATTTGCAAAGCAAGCCTTGGTGCTTTAATGATTACTACGCTGTTGGCAGGCTGTGGCTTGGAGCCGTTATTTGATATTGGCAAGCCGGGAGCCTCGCTGTTCCCTGTCCCGGATACTCCAGTATCCGAGGATGTATATAATCCCTCAGTGTTGGAGGAGGTTTATTCATCGGATTGAGGTTTGTTCAATAGCCTCTGCCATGCAGCAAGCCGTGGAAATGATTCTGCCCGAATTGAACCAGGGAGCCTTCTTTCAGAGCTTCCTGGTTATTTTGCTGTAACTGAATTTTTGTTATAATAGTCCAATTACGACTAAATTGCACTTTCATACTAAGAAGAGGTGACTGAATTGGCTGCCATCATCATACCGGTACATACCGAAGAGCAGTTGAACCATGGACTTGATATCCGGAAGGAAGTATTCGTTCAGGAGCAGCAGGTTCCTGAGGACCTGGAAATCGACGAGTACGATGTGATTGGCCCTGAGTCCCATCATGTACTGATTGAAGAGGGGGGCCGCTACGCAGCGACAGGACGGATTACATATTATAAAGATAATGCGGCCAAGCTTCAGCGGATTGCTGTACGCAAGGACTTCCGTTCAAAGGGAATTGGGCGGGTTCTGATGCTGGCATTGGAGCAGATGGCCAGGGATCTTGGCTTTGATAAGGCTGTGCTCGATGCCCAGTGTCAGGCAGAGCCCTTCTATGCCAAGCTTGGCTACCGCAACATCTCTACGGAACCGTTTTATGATGCGGGAATTCTTCATGTGCGGATGGAGAAGAAGCTGTAATATTTCGGCGGGATTCCGGTAATCCTATCATCTGCAAGACTACAAAGACAGTGATTGCAGAAGGGAGATCGGTTTATCATGCCTGAATCAGCAAGAGAAGTGTTTGTAGCCGTACAAAGAAACGGAGATGGGGACCTGACCTCGTTCAAAACCTCGAGCGGACGGGTGCTGAATTATGAAGAGGCACTGAGGGAAGTGCAGGCGGGAGCGATTGCCGGAGTAAACGCGTTTAAGGGCAAAGACGGCGGGACTTACCTGCGTGGAGATGCCGATGGCGATCCTACGAACAACCTCGATGCCCTGCCAACCTTCCAATAGGAGAATAGCAACAACTCAAAGAGGCTGTCCTTTATGGGCAGCCTCTTTGTTGTGTTCGTACATACCGCCTCGGGAGTGAGCGGTTTAACTTGGCTCATGTATTGTTATCACCCCGTAAGCTCACCGCAGATTATTGGCGGCTTAAGGCAAGGCCTTATTTTTATAAATCATAGACCTCGTGCTGACGCAGGAACTCCATGCTGCCCGTCCTCCCAATAAACTCTTCTATAACATCATCGTAGTGCATGAGGCTGATCCGTGATTGGATTTCAGGCGGGAGAGACAACAGCTCTTCCAGGGTGGTATGCACATAACCGGTGCCGATCAGCTGCACCTCATGGAGAATTTTCCTGCATGACCGGCGGGTAACCAGATCCTCAAGAAGCTCCGGCTGAAAGCGCATATCCGCGCTATAGAAAATCTCGCCATTCAGATAAAGTGAATAGCTGTTTTTTCCTTCAATGTGCGGGGTCTTCATAATTTCAACCTGCAGTGCCTCGTCAATCGTCGTGGTGGTCCCTTCCCGAAGAGGTCTGACCTCAAAGGCGTCCTCCAGCCGCTCAATGCCGTCCTGGGATAGTCCACCTTTTAGCGTATACTCCCAAATCGGCCCGACAAGGGATTCTGCGATATAAAGAACAGGCTTTCTCTGGTAGATATACTTCATCTGAAAAGCGTACTCCTCAAGCCCGCCAACATGATCCGCATGAATATGCGTAATCAGGACGGCATCGATGTCCGCCCAGGTCTTGCCAAGCTGATACAAGGAGGCTGGTGCCGTAACACCACAATCGATAAGCAGGGTATGTGAACCTGTGTAGAGCAGGGCGTTATTGTTGTAATACTTTTTGGCAAAAGCACCGCCTGTACCAAGCATCTGTATCCTTAGTCCCATAGGCATCTCCTTTATACTGATCTCTTCCCATACTTTAACATGGGAGCAGGGATTAAACCAAGCCGCCAAAAGAAGTTCTTCTTCAAAATAGGACCGCAACTTGGACGATTTTCCTAAGTATAACTATACAGGCAACAAGATATGGAGGAGGGACAGTTAGTATATGAGATGGAAAAGAGTGGCTTCAATGGTCCTGGCTTTTTCCCTCTTGGGAGGAACTTTAATCTATGCGGATGCGGCCATCCAGAAGATCCGTCTGATTATTAACGGTAGTGATGTGTCAGACGGGGGATACATGATCGATGGCAAGGCCTATGTTCCCGTTAGAGAATTAAATGGGATCATTGATTTTGACGATGCGACCAAGCGGGTTAACTTTACACAGCCTAATGTGGACCTTTTTGTTTTTAAAGGGGACACACCTTTTGGTAAGGTGAGTGTAGGGAAACTGAAATTTAATGTGTTTTGTCAGGTGGACAGCCTGAAAGTGGATATAAGCTCGGTGAAAGTGTCTATTGTTGGCCCGGACGGCTCGGAGAAAGCGATCCAGTCCCAGGAGCTTGGCAAGGACCAAAAGGATAATTTCTGGTTTAGAACGAACGATTACACCTATGATTTCAAGAGTGCCGGCAAATATACAATTAAATTTTATATGAAGCAGGCCAAAAGCAAGGAATACGAGCTTGTCTCCGAGAAAGTGATCAATGCGATTTGATTGATAAACTGGAGGGCAGCTGCATACCCTAAATTGACCTGTCTGTTCTAAAATGATACGATACGAGGGGATACGACAGTATTTAACAAATTAACCCGAAGTGAGGTATATCAATGAGCGATCACAAACATGACCATGATGACGCTTGCGGCTGCGGACACGATCACGACCATGATCATGAACACGAGGAGTTTGTGCTCACCTTGACAGATGAGAACGGCCAGGATGTGGAAATGGTTCTGGTTGAGACTTTTGACGTGAATGAGAAGGTTTATGCACTTCTGCTTGAACGCAACAATCCGGAAGCTGATGGGATCATTCTCCGCCTTGAGGAAGAAGACGAGAAGATGGTGCTCTACAATATTGAAGACGAAGAAGAATGGCGTCAAGTTGAAGAAGCATACAACGAACTTGTCTCCGCACAGGAAGAATCCTAAAACAAATCATGCATGCGTAAGTTAGAGCTCCCAAGTGGGAGCTTTTTTGATTTGGAAGGGAGCAAGGGGAGCTGGTGTTCTGCATAAAAAAGAGGCTGAGCTTGAATCGCCCGGCCTCATCATGTAACCTAAAATATGGGATCTGCTTCTACAATTACCTTAACTTGATGAATATACCGGTCCTCCGGTCCCTTAACCGGAAGTCCGACATCCACGTGATCTACAATGTAGTCGATGTTCTCCTGGGAGATTACCTCACCAGGAAGCAGGATCGGAATACCCGGAGGATACACATAGATGAATTCCGCAATGATGCGGCCTGCCGATTCCTTGAAAGGAATGACCTCGGTATCCGCATAGAACGCATCGCGCGGAATGAGGGAGAGCTGCGGGATCTCCGGTGTTTTGACAACCAGCTCATTAGCAGTGTTCACGGAATAGTGCTTGGCAGACAGCTCCCGAAGGGCACGGAGCAGTATATCCGCGGTATCCCGGGTGTCGCCCGGGGTAATGAAGCACAGAATGTTATACATATCGCTGAGCTCTACTTCGATGTTGTAGTGCTCTCTAAGCCAGTTCTCCGTCTCGTAGCCTGTGATTCCCAGATGTCTCACATGAACCGTAATCTTGGTCGGGTCGAAAGCATATGTGGCCTCACCGCCGAGAATTTCTTTGCCGAAGCAGTACAGCCCTTCGATCTTATTGACTTCGGTCCGGACATAATCGGCGAGCTGAAGGGTCTCTTCAATCATTTGGTGGCCGTTCAGCGCCAGGTTTCTTCGGGCGGTGTCCAGGGAGGCCAGCAGGATATAAGAGGTTGAGGTGGTGGTCAGCATACTGATAATGGTCTGTACCCGCTGTGGGTTTACGTATCCGTTCTTCACATTCAGATTCAGCACCGAGCTCTGGGTCATGGAGCCTCCCAGCTTGTGAACGCTGGTCGCAGCCATATCCGCGCCAGCTTTCATAGCGGAGATCGGCAGGTCTTCGTGGAAGTGGATATGCACCCCATGTGCCTCGTCTACGAGAACAGGAACATGATAGCTGTGGGCAAGCTCCACAATCTCCTCGAGATGAGCACTGATTCCGAAATAGGTCGGATTGATGACCAGAACCGCTTTGGCGTCAGGGTGCCGCTTGAGCGCTCTTCGAACGGATGAGGTCGTCACCCCGTGGCTGATCCCGAGATTCTCGTCTTGAGCCGGAGATACGAACACAGGCTTGGCTCCGGCAAAAATAATCGCGGACATGATCGATTTGTGAATGTTGCGCGGCACAATGATTTTGTCTCCAGGAGTGCATACGGACATAATCATTGTCATAATCGCACCGCTGGTTCCTTGCACGGAGAAGTAGGTGAAGTCCGCACCGAAAGCATCGGCGGCTAATTTCTGGGCTTCTTCAATTACGCCGCTGGGCTGATGCAGGTCGTCGAGTGGCGCAATATTGATAAGATCTATAGAAAATGCGTTATCGCCAATAAATTCTCTGAATTCCTCGTCAGTTCCTGCCCCTTTCTTATGACCGGGGATGTGGAATTGAACAGGGTTGTTAGCCGCATGTTTCTTAAGAGCCGTAAAAAGCGGCGTACGGTGGTGATCCATTTTGAGCCGTCACAGCCTTTCTTGTGTAATATATAAACAAGGATGAGTATAGCAAATAGCGACGGGAATGCAAGCATCGTTTAAACCTCATTGGTGTAAATTCGGGCCTGAATGGGACAAAATATAAATATAGGACAGGCTACGGATGGTAGGAGAAGGAGGAAAGCATGGAATTATTAAAGGCAAACGCAGTGTCCAAGAGATTGATTACTCCGGTTTTTGTCTGTTTATGGGTCATTATGTTTTTGGTTGAATTTGTAAAAGGCGCCCTGCTCGTTACCATACTACCCGTGTATATGGGGGATGTTCTTCATCTGACCACCTTTGCAATCGGATTATCGATCTCCATGCAGTATATTGGGGACAATCTGTTTCGCAGTCCTTCAGGCTGGCTGATTGAGAGGATTGGATTCCGGATGACGATGGCCATCGGGTTATCCTTGACCTTTGCTGCTGTGGCGGTGATTGCTTTCACGTCCAACACAGCGCTGATTGTGCTTGCCTGTGCTGTGCTCGGAATGGGGACGGCTCCGCTCTGGCCCTGTATCATGATGGGGGTGTCGGCGGTCAGCGGGCAGAACAACAATTTTGCGACCGCGATGGGAATTATCCAGATGTCCAGTCTGGGAGGTGCGGGTGCCGGACCGATTGTGATTAACTTTTTTGTGGATGGCGGGTCCTACAGGAAGGTGTTCTGGATTCTGCTTGGCTGCATGGCGCTGGTATTGGTGGTATCCTTGTTCCTTCCGGGCAAAAATAAAATCCAGAAGGTGGACCCGCACGTCCTGCATCCCGAGGGGGAGCGGAGTCTTACGACCGGGGGCATCCGTAATATTGGCAGCAATCTTAAGAAGACCTTTGCTGAGATTAGGAAGAACCTGAATGTGAGCTGGATGCTGTATCCGGCGCTGTTCCTGCAATCTTTTGCCGTCGGGCTCTTAACCCCGGTGATCACGCTGTATGTACGCACGGTGCTTCACCTGTCTCCGGCAAGCTACAGCGCGCTTATGGTCGTCGGAGGAGGGATTACCGTAATTGGTCTGATTCCAATTGGAAAGCTGGCGGACCGGTATGGCACCAAGTGGTTCCTTCATATTGGCTTCCTGCTCGCCGCGGTATCGGTGGGACTGTTCTCCATGAACCGTTCTATTCAAATTCTGTGGCTGCTGGTGATTCTCATCGGAATCAGCTACGCGTTTATTCTTCCCACCTGGGATACGATGATTTCGCATATGCTTCCTTCTGGTGAGAAAGGGGCTATCTGGGGGCTGTTCCTGACCATTCAGGGATCAGGCATGGTGTTTGGGCCTATGGTGTCAGGCAAGCTATGGGATTTATTTGGCCCCGGTTCGCCGTTTATGACCAGCGCCATTGTGATGGGGATTATGTTCTTCCTTCATCTGGCGTTGTCCCGCCGTCATGCGCGGACGGCCGTTAAACCATGAGACAAGGCTTAGGGCATATAAAAAGGGACACAAGTCAACAGCTTGTGTCCCTTTTTGCTGCGGGTGGATTCTGTCATATAGACCGGGTAAGTTCCGGCTACTCACCTATCCAAGAAGCAGACCGCCTATTTTAATGTAGTGTCCATATGAATTTCTAGAACGATGCTTTGTACAATGGAAGCAGCTTCTCGAAGGTCTCCTCCACTTTAGCGGTAAGCTTGTCCCCATCCTTAAGAATCGGATCATCCCGCTCAATCCGCAGGCCGCAGAGGATCTCGGATTTTTTGACCGAAGCCAGCTTTTCGGCCATCTTTTTGAAGTCCTCGGTGCTCAGATCTTGATGAAGCCTGCCGCCCGGATCCATATGATCCATGGACCAGTAGAATTCGCCCGGGATGTTTTTTTTCACGGCAGACGCGTGTTTATCCAAATATTTGGCGAGAATGAGTTTATTGGGACTTTCGTAAATCACGGCGAAAATGATAAACAGGTGTGAGGCGAACATCCCCACCTGGAAGTGCGGAAGAGCTTTGTAACCGCGTCTGCTGCTTCCCCAGGCGACCCAGCTGTCATTCGGCGGATTAATCGTACGGCGCGCGTGCTTCGCCACATGAGGGAATATCTCCTCACCGCACAGCGCGGACAAGTACGGACTTAACGTACCTCCGAGCTCTTCCAGCTTAGGACGCAGCGTATGGATAAGCGCCTCCATTCTTGGTTCCAGTCTCGGAACCTTGAAGACGTCGAAGTCTTGATTGGTGAAGCCTGTAAACGTCATGAGTCTTGCCTCCTGGTTACGATTAGAAATATGCTCACAATACGGGTGGATCCATGTGCAGCAGCTTGATTATATCAAAATCCGGGCGGCCGTGCGTCATGACCGGAGCTTTGCGGGTAAAAATAATCAAATAATCCAAGTTACCGTTACATAGGATGAAGTATAAGATAATGTAAACTGTAACCAGGACGATAGTAATTTGTTGAGTTTCATGCCCTGCAGAGTCTAATCTTTCGGAGCAGTTTTGCTTAGCAAAACTTGAAGGAGGGAGTACCATGAACAAGAGTTACGAAGTGGAGTATTGTAATCTTGAATTAAGATTTGAACGGGGGCATATCCAGCAGTTGATCCGTGACTTGATACAGGATGGATATTCTCTGTACTGGAGTGAAAGTGATTCCATCTTTATCGTATCGGTCCGTACGGGACGCAAGCTGACCAAGCTTCGGTTCCAGCGTGTGCAGATGAGTTATAAATTAGTGGGGGATTATATAATTAAAGATGCCAAGCTGGCAGAATGGCTCGAGAAGCTGATCGGTGACCTGAGAGGACACGCGGTGGTTAAGCGCTTCAAGGACCGGCAGATCCTGATCGAGAACATTCTGTTCGGGGAAGTCATCCGTCTTGTAGAGGTATCTGGTGTGGAGCAGCGCGTGCTGTATCAGAAAGGCTCCATTCCGAGTTTCGAGAAAATGTCATATATGTTCAATTCCCAGTCGGCCGAGCGGCAGATAGAAAGTCTGCAGACCGAGGTGGACGCTGAGCTTGAGCGTTTGTATGAGGCGTTGAAGTCCGGTGATGAGCAGGCGGCAGAGGCCAGCAAGGAGAAGCTGAAGAAGCTGCGCCGCAGTCTCATGGAGCTGGAATGGTGAGCTGCCCGGACAAATGCCTGCAATGAACAAAGCACCTCAAACTTTCGGTTTTGGGGTGCTTTGTTCGGGCTTGAAGAAGTTCCTTAACATGGAGTGGGGTTCACTTCTTTCCACAAAAACGTTAAAATGATATTATTGTCATAAAATATAGTCTGCAAAGGATGGAGAACCTGATGTCAAAACAACAGATAGGCGTCATCGGACTAGCGGTGATGGGCAAGAATTTGGCACTGAATATCGAAAGCAGAGGCTTTACGGTATCTGTATTTAACCGTTCCCCTCAGAAGACACACGAGCTTTTGGAGAATGAAGCCAAGGGCAAAAATCTCTTCGGAACCTTCTCAATCGAAGAATTCGTAGAATCCCTCGAAAAGCCGCGCAAAATTCTGATCATGGTACAAGCCGGTGCAGCTACTGATGCGACAATTGAACAGCTTGTGCCTCACCTGGATGAAGGCGACATCATTATTGACGGGGGCAACGCATTCTTCCCGGATACCCAGCGCCGCAGCAAGGAGCTTGAAGCCAAGGGCCTTCGCTTTATTGGAACAGGGGTATCAGGCGGTGAAGAAGGCGCTCTGAACGGCCCAGCGATCATGCCTGGCGGTCAAGAAAGCGCATATGAGCTGGTGAAACCGATTCTTACGGCTATTTCCGCCAAAGTGAACGGCGATCCTTGCTGTACATATATCGGTCCAGATGGTGCCGGACACTATGTGAAAATGGTTCACAACGGCATCGAGTATGGGGACATGCAGCTGATCGGGGAGGCGTATCACCTACTGAAGGATACTCTGAACCTGGACGCAAAAGAACTACATGAAATTTTCTCGGAATGGAATAAAGGGGAGCTGGACAGCTACCTGATCGAAATTACCGCGGACATCTTCTCCCAGTATGATGAAGAGACCGGTAAGCCTATGGTTGACGTGATTCTGGATGCCGCAGGCCAGAAAGGGACTGGAAAATGGACAAGCCAGAGCGCTTTGGATCTAGGCGTGCCGTTGTCCATGATTACCGAATCCGTCTTCTCCCGCTTCCTGTCTGCCATGAAGGAAGAGCGGGTTGCTGCCAGCAAAATCCTGAGCGGTCCAGAGAAATCGTTCAATGGGGACAAGCAGGAGTTCATCGAGAACGTCCGCAAAGCCTTGTTCGCAAGTAAGATCGTATCTTATGCTCAAGGCTTCGCCCAAATGCGCGCAGCATCTGACGAATACGGCTGGGATCTGAAATACGGCAACATCGCTATGATCTTCCGCGGTGGCTGTATCATCCGCTCCCAGTTCCTGCAGAACATCAAAGACGCTTATGACCGTGATCCGGCTCTGAAGAACCTGCTGCTGGATTCTTACTTCAAAGGAATTGTTGAGAATTATCAGGATGCATGGCGCAAGGTAGTCTCCACAGCCGTTGCTAACGGGGTTCCGGTGCCTGGCTTCTCCAGTGCGCTTTCCTACTATGACAGCTACCGTACAGAAAGACTGCCAGCGAATCTGCTGCAGGCGCAGCGCGACTACTTCGGCGCTCATACCTTCAAACGTGTGGACAAAGAAGGCGTGTTCCACCATCAGTGGTTCTAAGGCTTCAAAGTTCTTGGCAATAATTCAAAGACACCCGGGATGCGGCAGAGCCGTACCGGGTGTCTTTTTGCTTGCCGGATTATGTGTTATGATATGACAAAGTTCTTTTACTCACAGCATGGAGATAGAGAGAAGTAGGTGACAGGGTGCAGGGGCATAAAGACAATATTATACTGATTGGCATGATGGGTACGGGGAAATCTACGGTAGGTGCACATCTTGCGGCTGAAACGGGTTATCAGCTTGTGGACATGGACCATGAGATCGAGCTTAAGGCCGGTCAATCCATTCCGGACATCTTTGCATCCCAAGGCGAGGCATATTTCCGGGAATTAGAGAGTTCGGTGCTCCGCGAAGTTCTTCAGAGAGAGCACGTTATCGTCGCAACGGGCGGCGGCTGTGTGCTGCGGGATGCCAACTGCCAGATCATGCTGGACAATGGCTGGGTTGTTGCCCTGAAGGCCGATGCCGCAAGTATTATCAGCCGGGTGGGGGAAGATCCTAACCGTCCGCTGCTTGCCGGAGGTGCTGCAGAGCGGATCACTCAGCTGCTCGAAGAACGCAAGATGGCTTATGATTTTGCACACTGCACGATCGATACGGCAGGCAAAAGTGCGGCCGAAGTGGCCTCGGATATTTTAATACGTTACCGCGTCTAAGCTTTTTATTACGAAGGAATTTAGGCAGGTACGAATGATATATTTATACTTTGCAATATTCACAAAGGAGAGTACATATGGACATAATTGTGAGACCTACCCCAAATTTGAGTGGAGAGATTCAGGCCTTGTCTTCCAAGAACTATACTACGCGTTATTTGCTGGTTGCCGCTCTTGCGGAAGGAACGAGCACGATCTACTATCCGGCTCATAGTGAGGACAGCGATGCCATGCGCCGCTGTATAGCGGATCTTGGGGCGGTAATTGAAGAAGACGATGAGAAAATTGTGATTACAGGCTTCGGCGCTAAACCAAAGGACGTGCAGCAGCTAAATGTGGGTAATGCGGGAGCGGTGCTGCGTTTTCTGATGGCGGTTACGGCACTTTGTCCGGATGTGACTTTTGTAAATACCTATCCTGATTCACTGGGCAAGCGTCCACATGATGATCTGATCGAGGCTCTTACCCAGATGGGAGTAGAGGTTGAGCACAATAACGGCCGTCTGCCGATCCGTATCCGTGGAGGCGCGGCTAAAGGCGGTAAAATAAAAGTGTCCGGTGAAGTCAGTTCCCAGTATTTGAGTGCACTGCTGTTCCTCACTCCGCTGCTTGAAGAGGATAGCGAGATTGAGGTGCTCGGGGATCTTAAGTCCAAGGTGGTTGTGGGACAAACGCTGGAAGTTCTTGAACAGGCCGGCATTAAGATTGAAGTATTGGATGATTACGTAAATTTCAGAGTTCCAGGTCGTCAACGTTATCAGGCCAAGACCTATAAAGTACAAGGCGACTATCCAGGCTCCGCGGCTATTCTGGCTGCTGCGGCTGTAACCAATTCCGATGTAACGGTCAATGGCCTTGAGGAGCACAGCAAGCAGGGGGAACGGGCTGTTGTGGACGTGCTGAGAATGATGAATGTTCCGCTTACCCATGAGAATGGGGTGGTGCACATCCAGGGGAACAGCAAGCTGACCGCTGTGGAATTTGACGGGGATGCTGCTACAGATGCTGTACTTGCGATGGTGGCCGCAGCTGTTTTTGCGGAAGGAACTTCAAGATTTTACAATGTTGAGAATTTGCGTTATAAGGAATGTGACCGGATCACGGATTATCTGGCTGAACTCAAGAAGGCCGGAGCCAATGTAGAGGAGCGGCAGGCGGAAATTATTGTGCACGGGCGTCCTGAAGGGGTAGAGGGCGGAGTGGAAATCAACGCCCACTACGACCACCGGGTGATCATGGCTCTTACCCTTGTTGGCCTCCGTGCCAAACAGCCGGTTACGATTAAGGATGCCCATCATGTGGCTAAGTCGTATCCGCAGTTCTTCGACCATATGTCCGCGCTTGGCGCGTCCGTTGAATGGGTTAAATAGTAGTTATATCTAGATAAAATGAACTTTAAAAATAACCGCTCTCAGCTTCGATCCAGAGTGATTCTTAAGAAGCGGCAGCGTCCGCCTTTGTCTCCGAAATGCCCCTACTTGGAGATCTAGTTCAAGCATTTCGGAGACAACAGTGGCCTTAAAGAACACTCGGCATCGCAGCGCCCCATAAGGGTAACCTTCATAAGTTCATTTTATCTAAATCTATATATTCTGTATATTGAAAGGTGGTTGTTTAATATGGCATTTGAGAACCCAAGCCGTCAAGAAATCAAGCAGATTCTGGAATCAGCTGGCAATATTGCGATTGTTGGATTGTCGGATAAAACCGATCGTACCTCTTATATGATCGGCCAGGCGCTGCAGCTTCGAGGCTACCGGATTATTCCGGTGAATCCAACGGTAACCGAGGACATTCTTGGGGAGAAGACCTATGCCTCCTTGAAGGATATTCCTGAGCCGGTGGACATTGTTAATGTATTTCGCCGTAGTGAATACACGCCGGAGGTGGCTAAGGAAGCGGTGGAGATCGGAGCGAAGGTGCTGTGGCTGCAGCTTGGCGTCTACAATGAGGAAGCATATCAGATGGCTTCGGATCACGGTCTGACGGTGATCATGGACCGCTGTATCAAGGTGGAGGATGCGATTACCTCTCCTGAGCGTGGCCGATGAGATTTGCCAGTTTAACTGGTGCAAGGCGGGTGTCCTTAGGGATGCCCGCTTTAATTTTTGTTTTTTTTCTTTGACAAATGTTCGGGCGGGTGTATACCATATTCATAAAGAGAGAGGATATCCTATGAGAAATAGGAATTTGGAGGGGGCTCATATGATACAAGGCATCGGTGCTTCGACGGGGGTAGCCATCGGGAGGGCATTTGTGCTGCCATCCTGGGAATGGGATGTACCTGACCGGAGAATGGATAACATCGATCTGACGAAGGAATTTGATCGCTTATATGAAGGAATCAGGACCTCCAAACATGAGATAGAAGAAATCAAGAACGAAATTAAGGAAACGGTTGGCTCAGAGGAGTCAGGCATATTTGACGCCCATCTCGCAATTTTGGAAGATCCCGTATTTATGAGTGAAATCCAAGGGATCATTGAGCGTCAATACAAGGCGGCGGAGGTTGCGGTAAAGGAAGCCATTGATCATTTCGTCACCATGTTCGACCTGCTGGATGACGAATACATGAAAGAGCGTGCTCTTGATATCAAAGACGTTGGCAACCGGCTGCTTAAGCACCTGCTTGGCACGCCGGATATCACCCTGCCAGCCGATACCCAGCCTTACATTTTGGTTGCCAAGGAGCTTTCGCCTTCACAGCTTGTTCATCTGAACCCGAACAATGTTCTGGGCATGGTTACCATGCTTGGCGGGAAAACCTCCCACTCCGCTATCATGGCCAGAGCGCTGGGAATTCCGCTGGTCTCCGGGCTTGAGAATAAGCTGACGCTTCCAATCCAGACAGGCGATATGCTTATCGTTGACGGAGATGACGGAAGTCTCTTCATCGAACCCGATGAAGAACTGATCACACGTTATACCCGGATTTCGGAACAGCTCCGTAAACGTAAGGAACAGCTTCAGCTGTTGGCCTCGGAGGATGCCGTCACCCTGGATGGAACAAGGCTTCGGCTGGCAGGCAATATCAGCTCTCTCAAGGACTGTGAGCTTGCCCTTAAGTATGGGGCGGAAGGGGTTGGCCTCTTCAGAACAGAATTCTTATATATGAACCGCAGCACGTTTCCTACGGAGGATGAGCAATTCGAGGTCTACCGTCAGGTTGCGGAGAAAGCCGGCGGTCATCCAGTCGTTATCCGCACCCTGGATATCGGGGGGGATAAAGAGCTTGAATATTTCTCCATCGCGGAGGAAGAGAATCCAGTTCTTGGATACCGTGGAATCCGGATCAGCCTGGACAGTTCGGAAGTCTTCAAAACTCAGCTTGCCGCAGTGCTCCGGGCTAGCGCTTATGGCAGCATGAAGATCATGTTCCCGATGATCTCTTCGGTTGAGGAAGTGATCGAAGCGAAGCGCATCCTGCGTGAGACGATGGCTGAGCTTGATAAGCGGGGAGTGGAATATGACCCCGATGTTCCTGTAGGTATTATGATCGAGGTTCCAGCAGCTGCAGCTATAGCCGATCTGCTGGCTGAAGAAGTTGATTTCTTCAGTATTGGAACCAACGATCTTGTACAATACGTCCTTGCAGTGGACCGGATGAACGAACAGATCGCCCATATGTATCATCCGTATCATCCCGCGGTGCTTCGCATGATACGTAACACGGTTACCGCCGCTCATGCCGCAGGAATTACTGTGAGCGTATGTGGAGAGATGGCCGGGGATGAGAGGTTCGTTCCGCTTTGGCTGCATCTCGGAATTCATGATTTAAGTATGTCACCGCTGTCCCTGCTTAGGGTAAAGCACCGGATATTAGGCTGTAAGGCCTCTCAAGAGAAAGCGGTCGGTGAAGCCTGCTACAAGCTGCGGACAAGTGAAGAAATTGAGAGCCTTCTGATGGCTGAAGCCAGCCGGGGTGGCCAGCAGACAGAACGGCATAATTGTAGTCTTCATTAGCATTATTGGACGCCTTACCAAATAATAACCGCCAGGAGCATTAAGCCCACTGGCGGTTATTCGCATGTAACTATAGCTGAATGTGCTATTCAAGTTTTAATTATTTCTGAGCTGCTCCGCTGGCAGTAAGCGCATCACAGAAGGCTTTGCCGTATGGGGGAAGATCCGGCGGCCTGCGGGCTGAGATGATATGCCCATCTGCAACCACAGCCTCGTCCTTCCAGATCGAGCCGGCGTTCTCCATGTCGTCGCGGATTCCTGGAGTAGAAGTGACTGTGACGCCCTTCAGAATACCAGCGGAGATCAGAACCCACCCTGCATGGCAGATCTGCCCAATGGGCTTGCGGGCCTCATGCATTTCGCGGACAAGCTGAAGCACCTTCGGATACCTGCGGAGCTTGTCCGGCGCCCAGCCGCCAGGAACTAGTATGCCATCATAATTCTGGCTCTCCACCTCTTCGTAGCTGAATTCAGCTTCAGCGGGAACGCCATATTTTCCGATGTATTTTTTGCCTTTCTCGGCCCCAACGAGATGGACTTCAGCCCCTTCCTCACGAACGCGATAGACCGGATACCAAAGCTCCAGATCCTCAAATTCCTCGTCAACCAAAGCGATAACTCTTTTTCCAGTTAGTCTCAAATCTTACTCCTCCTGTCGTATTTGAGTATTGACGAAACATTATTTCAATTATTTAATTGTATCAAAACCTAAAACTTTTTACACATCTGATACGTTATTTGTATAAGGCATACTTAGAAACACAATATAGATGAGGTGATGATGTGCGCAAGTCATGTGATTGCGGACAAGAAATGAGCCTGGATTTCAGAAAGGTCATTTTTGAGGGGCGAATTGAAATTGAGAATGTACCCATACTGCAGTGTGAGTCATGCACATGTGGGTCTTATGAGGTTTTACCCGAGGTAAAGCCGCATTTACTGTCTCTAATTGGGGAGTGGAGACAGCTTGAGGGGAGCAGGGTGATCCATTTCAATGAGATAAATGAGATCGCAAGCCTGCTTTATGATACGCTTTATACGGAACCGGATTCGGAACCGATTGAACATGTACTCGAGAGGAAGAAGGAAGACCGTATTAATCTTCTGCTCGATATTTATGGATATGCCAAGGACAAAGACGACAGTTTGTGGATGAAGGATATCTCGGAGCGCTTATCCCAGTTAACATTGTTTCATACAAATCGACAAGTTTCGAGAATAAAATAACTTTTTTCTCCAAAATCAGCAGTTTTTCCACGATAATTGGATTTTTTTCGCGTTTTTTGCTAAAATACATACAGCATGAGGAACGGAAATGGAATTCAAGTACGTGAGGAGCTGAATATCTGATGACTGCCTTGACGAGAATAAGAAGTGATCAGGGTTATGTTCACGAAGGTGAGCTCAATCAGCTGCCTGAGCTGCTGATAATCAGAGAGGGTAAGACAGTCCGGCATACCTCCATTCCAGTATAACCTCAAGATCTTTGTACGAAATTCCGGCGTAGAAATGGTGTTATCATTGCACAAAGATGTGATTTATCGTATCATAAATTTAATTCATATTATAATGTAAGCTAAAGTCAACAGCCCAAATTTACTATTTTGACCGAACCTATGAAGTACCGCTGCTGATTTTTAGTTCGTTCGGATACAACAGCATCTACGCGATCAGGATGAAAAATTTATTGGCAATGGAGAGAAGAATGTGACGGTTACCATTTACGATGTGGCACGTGAAGCTGGCGTCTCAATGGCCACGGTTTCCAGGGTTGTAAACAACAATCCGAACGTGAAGCCGCAGACGCGCAAGAAAGTTTATGAAGCAATTGAGCGATTGGGATATCGCCCTAATGCTGTAGCCAGGGGTCTTGCGAGCAAGAAGACAACAACGGTTGGAGTTGTCATTCCTGATATTTCCAATTCCATATTTGCGGAAATTGCCCGAGGTATTGAGGACATTGCAAATATGTACCATTATAATATTATTTTGTGTAACGCCGATAAGAAGAAGGAGAAGGAGATTCGTGTTATTAACACCTTGCTTGAGAAGCAGGTGGACGGTCTTCTGTTCATGGGCGGAACCGTAACGGAGGAACATATACAAGCCTTCCAGACTTCTTCTGTACCGATTGTGCTCTGTGCGACCAGTGATGAGAATGGGGTTATTCCATCGGTGGATATTGATCACGAAGCGGCTGCATTCGATGCGGTGAATACGCTGATTCGCCATGGTCACCGTGAAATCGCCATGATTAGCGGAACACTTCAGGACCCGGCTAACGGTTATGCCCGTTTCCAGGGATATAAGAAAGCGCTTGAGGCAGCAGGAATTCCTTATCAGGAGGACCTCGTAAGAATCGGGAACTACCGCTATGAGTCCGGCGTTGAAGCTATGAAGTACTTCCTCGGATTGAAGAAGAAGCCGACGGCTGTGTTTGCGGCTACGGATGAAATGGCGATTGGCGCCATACATAGCATTCAGGACGAGGGTCTTAAAGTTCCGGATGACTTCTCTGTCATCAGTGTCGACAATGTTCGCATGGCTTCCATGGTGCGCCCGCAGCTTACGACTGTGGCTCAACCGATGTACGATCTTGGGGCCGTTGCCATGCGTTTGCTGACCAAATTGATGAAGAAGGAGAATGTGGAGAACCCGCGGGTTATTCTTCCGCATGAGACGATTCTTCGTCTGTCTGTGAATCATTTGGAGAACAACAATTCATAAATTAGATATAAAAGTGAATTGAGCTTTTTTGACAGGCGGTGCAGGTCAACTGTTCAATTCATAATATTATGACAATATGAAAAAGGTTAGAACAAAAAAGCTCCCAATGCAGGAGCTTTTTTTTCGGAAGGAGTATACGGATGACGGTATTAGGATTGCTTGGCGCCATGGATGAAGAGATTGCGCTTCTGCTTGCGGATATGCAGGATAAAGAGACGGTTACAGCCAGCGGGATTAGCTTTACAAAGGGAAGCTTGCTCGGCAAGCAGGTTGTGGTATGCAGATCAGGGGTAGGTAAGGTTAATGCGGCGGTCACCACCCAAGTTCTGATCGACCGCTTTGGAGTGAATGCGATCTTATTCACGGGTGTTGCCGGAGCAGCGCATCCTGATCTAAATATCGGGGATATTGTGATCTCCTCGTCCTGCCAGCAGCACGATATGGACGTTACTGCGCTTGGATTCGCAAAGGGTGTTATTCCTTACCAGTCCGTATCGGATTTCCCTGCGGATGATCGGCTGATCAAGCTGGCTGAAGAGGCTTGCGGGAGAATCTGTAAGGAACATAAGTATGTGGTGGGCAAGGTGCTCTCCGGTGATCAGTTCATCGCGGATCATGCTGTGGTGCGGTCATTATACGAAGATTTGAACGGGGTATGTGTGGAAATGGAAGGTTCGGCCGTAGCCCAGGTAAGCCATATGAACGGAATCCCATATGTGGTTCTGCGTTCGATGTCTGATAAGGCGGACGGGACGGCAAATGTTAACTTTGCGGAGTTTACCGTTGAAGCGTCCCGCCGCTCCTATGAAATCCTAAGGGATATCGTAGGTCATATGTGACCCTGATTTTCAGGCATGAATCAAGGTATATCTTGAAGGGCAACCGCGAGCGTATCGCGGTTTTTTGCCGTGATCTCCGCCCTCCGGGGGATCATCTCCCAGCGGCTGAGATCATCCAGCCATGAAGCGGGGAGGGGGACGGGAGCGTGCGGCTGCCACCGCTCAATCCATTTGGGCGGCAGAGGGGTTAGGGGGTCGGTGTTAAGCTTAGCCTTAAGAGGATGGTCGCACATTTCCAGCCAGAGCAGGCTCCAGGCTCTAGGGACGACCTTCCAGATATCATAACCGCCTCCACCTACAGCCACCCATCTCCCTTCGCAGTATTGGTGTGCAAGATCATGGATGATGGCGGGCATCTTGTGATAAATCGCCATACTGCAGTTCATATGAGCCAGCGGGTCGAGGGCGTGGGCGTCACAGCCATGCTGGCTGATGATAAGATCCGGTTTGAAATGGGCCGTGAGGCGGTGAATAGATTCGGTGAAGCACTCCATCCATGAATCATCCTCTGTATATGGCTGCAGAGGCAGGTTGACCGAGCAGCCATAACCTAAATGCTCGCCACGCTCATGTACGAAGCCTGTTCCTGGAAACAGATATTTGCCTGTTTCATGAATGGAATAGGTGCACACCTCCGGATCCGAATAAAAGCTCCACTGCACACCGTCCCCATGGTGTACATCCGTGTCAATATAAAGCACCCGGGCCTTGTACTTATCCCGGACGTGTGCAATCGCGACAGCGGCATCATTGTAGACACAGAACCCGGCTGCCTTGGCGACGAGAGCATGGTGAAGCCCGCCCCCTAAGTGCAGGGCGTGTGTAGCCGCGCCCGACATGACGGCTTCCGCCGCTGTCAGGGTGCCTCCGGCAATATAGGATGAGGCCTCATGCATCCCCGTAAAATATGGCGTTTCTTCATCCAGCAGCCCGTACTGCTCGGCCTTGGCGAGCCAGTCCTCCGTGGGGACAGGCACACTTAAGGCTTGAACTGCCTTTACGTATTCCGCGCTGTGTACACGGAGCAGCTCGTGTTCTTGAGCCTCGCGGGATGATAGCTTCAATTCCTCCGGTAGAGCGCCGGTCTCTGACAGTAGATCAATGGCCAGCTGCAGACGAATCGGATGGAAAGGGTGGCTCTCATGGAAATGATAACTCAAATCTTTGGCGTGATGCACGAACACTGCGCTTCCAGACATTTCGGAGCAGTCCCCCTTTCTTGTTCCGGATTAATACATAAACCGCTGCCTGAAGCGGATTTGATCAAATTGCTCTTTGGATTCAATGGGAACGTTCCTGCCAATCCGCACCATCAGGCAGTTGGCCGGATGGGAGCATATCTCGGGATCATCCGTCGCATACCAAACCATATCAACGGTCTGCATGAGGCGTTCCATCATTTTCCGGTATTCCCATACATCAAGTCCGCTGCTCTTGAGATCCCAGTGCCAGTAATATTCAGTAGTAAAAACGATATAATTCTCCATCTGCTTATCTTCAAATGCGGTTTTGATCATCGAGCTGCCGAGTCCAAGAGAGCGGTAGTCATTGGCCACCTCGATGGCTCCGAGCTCAATCAGGTCCTCCATGCCCCCTTCAGACCACCGTTCCATCTCATCGGGATAATGGAAGGTGACATAACCTACAATCAAATCCCCTTCCCGCGCAATAATCATGCGCCCCTCTGGAAGACCGGCGATTTCTATCAGGGCCTGATGCTGATCTTCAGGTTTGCGAAATGCGTCGAGTTCCGGGTGCATTCGGAGACGACGGAGTTCGTCAGGGGATACAGGTCCTTCCACCGTAATTTGTTTTGGTGGGCGGGACAGGATATGGGCGTGGTACATTTTAGGATGTTCCATCGTCGGTCTCCTTTCCTCTTTCCTCTCACTTATAGCAGAAAAACAGGTAATTGAAAAGTGTAGCCGCTTTCTTGAGCGTATGATATAATACCTTTTGACATAAATTCTTCACAAATTCTTTCTTGACACCATGCGTGACAAAATGACCGCGCCGGCTCTTTTTCGACAAAATTCTTGTAAGCGCTGTCTATGATCCGACTTGTTTCTGTTTTCATGAATTCAAACTTACAATTATCCGATTATGAGAGAGGATTAGGAGGATGAAACGATGAATCAACTGCAAGGAGAAGTCATTTCTGCGGTGGCACCCTCATCAAATTTGGGGGACTATGAAACAACGTATGACAGTTTTAAATGGGAGAATGTGGAGAAAGACTTCTCCTGGTATGAGACAGGTAAGCTGAACATGGCTTATGAGGCGATTGACCGCCATGTGGATGCGGGCCGGGGAGGGAAAACAGCCCTTTTGTACAGTGATGCGGCAAGAAATGAATCCTACACCTTTGAGCAGTTGTCCACACTGTCCAACCAGTTTGCAAATGTGCTGCGTGGTCTGGGGGTTACCAAGGGAGATCGGGTGTTTGTATTTATGCCTAGAACCCCTGAACTCTATGTAAGTATACTTGGCACCATTAAGGTTGGTGCAATTGTAGGGCCGTTGTTTGAAGCCTTCATGGAGACAGCAGTTAAGGACCGCTTGGAAGACAGCGGTGCGGTTGCGATCGTGACAACGACTTCACTCCTTCACCGTATTAAACGGGACGAACTGCCTGAGCTTAAGCATGTTATTGTTCTTGGTGATGATGTGGAAGGAGCGGGAAATGGTCTTATTGACTACAAGTCCGCAATGTCCGAAGCTTCGCCTGATGCCGAAATCGAATGGGTGGACCGTGAGGACGGCCTTATTCTTCATTATACGTCCGGTTCCACCGGGAAACCTAAAGGCGTCTATCATGTGCACAATGCCATGATTCAGCATTATTACACCGGTAAGGTTGTCCTTGATTTGCAGGAGGGGGATATTTACTGGTGTACAGCCGACCCAGGCTGGGTTACCGGTACTTCGTACGGAATCTTTGCCCCTTGGCTGAACGGGGCAACCAACGTTATCCGCGGAGGGCGGTTCAGTCCTGCCGACTGGTATGATACGATTCAGAAGAATAAGGTTACGGTCTGGTACAGTGCCCCAACGGCATTCCGGATGCTGATGGGAGCAGGAGAGGACGTAATTTCACAGTATGACCTGTCCAGCCTGCGTCATGTCCTGTCTGTTGGGGAACCGTTGAACCCAGAAGTGGTACGGTGGGGACTCAAGGTGTACGGTAAGCGAATTCACGACACCTGGTGGATGACGGAGACCGGGGGGCAGTTGATCTGCAACTATCCTTCTATGCCGATGAAACCGGGCTCGATGGGACGTCCACTGCCAGGCATTGAAGCGGCGATCATTGATGACAACGGGAATGTGCTGCCGCCGTACCGGATGGGGAATTTGGCGATCAAGACGCCTTGGCCGTCGATGATGCGCAAAATTTGGAACAATCCGGCCAAGTATGAGGAGTATTTCCGTATTCAGGGCTGGTACATTTCCGGTGACTCCGCTTATGTGGACGAGGATGGTTACTTCTGGTTCCAGGGCCGCATCGATGATGTCATTAACTCGTCCGGTGAACGCATTGGACCGTTCGAGGTCGAGAGCAAGCTTGTAGAGCACCCGGCAGTTGCAGAAGCGGGTGTGATCGGCAAGCCTGATCCGACTCGTGGGGAGATCATCAAGGCATTCATTTCGCTGCGTGAGGGCTTTGAGCCATCCGATGAGCTGAAAGCGGATATCTCCCGCTTTGTCAAAGAGGGATTGTCAGCGCATGCGGCCCCACGTGAGATCGAATTTAAAGATAAGCTTCCGAAGACACGCTCCGGTAAGATTATGCGCCGTGTGCTCAAAGCCTGGGAGCTTCAGCTGCCAGTGGGCGATTTGTCGACGATTGAGGACTAATATATTTCTGACAACTTATAAAAAAGCGAGCAGAGCGCCAGTCCAAAGGGTTACCCTTGGCTGGCGCTCTGTTATTTTTGTTCTACCACATGCTTCTTAGAAGATTATGGGCGAGCAAAAGCCCACGGGAACGACTTCATTTACTTTTATTTGTTTGTGCCAGTTTGTGCAAGAGGCCCGCGGGAGAGACGAACGATTACTGACAAGCGTTAGCAATCGTCTTTGATCTTGGATTTTATCGATCGAAAATGATTCAAGAAATCCAAAACAAACAGCGGTGGGAGTAACGTTCGTTCTCGCAGCCTTTCAAACACTAACCGAGCTCCTAAACAAAATAAGGGACCGTCTTTTGGGACGGCCCCTTTTGCGATTGTATATTTAAGCGGCCTTTGGGATCTGGCCTCTGGTTGCAACCTGGGTACGACTTACTGCTTTTGGATATGCATAGCTGCAGTTGGAGTCGATTCGCCAGACTTGTTTACTGCGGTTACACGGATATAACCGTCAATCGGCGAAGCTGTGTATTCGTACGCATTCGACTGCACGGTTCCAACCAGGGAGTAAACCCCATTCTCCTTGTCAGCGTAATAGACGTTGTAGCCGGTAACGCCTTCAGCTTTCGGATTGGCGGCCCAAGTAATTTTGACACCATTACTGGCCGATTCACCATGCAGGCGCTGGGGAGCAGATGGGGTGGTAGTTACGCCGCTCTTGATTGGTCCGCCCGAACCTTCTTGCGTTGTACTGCTGCCGGACTGTTCAGATCCTGGAACGTTAAGCGGTTTGCCTCCACCTTCGGAGGTGGCGACCGCACTTGGCTGCGACTCATGTCCGCCAACATCCACAGCAGTTACATAATAAGCGTAATTATGACCCGAAGAGGTCCCGTCACTGAAGCTTGCTTCAGAGCCAGTTAATACAGAACTGCTGTATTTGAAGGCACTGCCGTCAACAGAGCGGTACAGCCGGTAACCGGCAACATCTTTCTCCCCGCTGAGACTAAACGTGATCGTATTATGTCCTGCTCCAGCAATAGATCTGACATTAGACGGTGCAGATGGTGCCTTTCCGTCATCCACACGCGGATCGAGCTTATATGGAGCATCCTCTGATGCATCCTTAGGCATGTAGAAGTCAAGTGATCTATGGCCGCCTCTCATTCTGGAGAAGGCTTTCTGCAGCTCATCGATCAGTTCTTTAATCGGTTTGTCGCGCCGGACCACAACCTTTTGCTGCACCATATCGTCCGGTGTCCCATCGTGAGGGATATAATTTACCCCGTTATAGGTTATATACTTGGCTCTGATCAGCACGTTATCCGACTTCGTAGGGACGTATTTGGCATTAAAAATATCCGTAACCATCTTGCCAGCCTGCCGTGTCAGCGCCGTTGGTAGAAGTCCGCTGTAACCCGATACGGTCTTGGTCACAATTCCATCTGGTTTCTCGAACTTGGCTGTCTTGAACAGCTCCGGCTTGCTTTCGGTTACTTCGTTCATGACAAGCGCCCAGATCGATTTGGCTCTGGCCTTGGCCTGCTTGGTAACAAGTGTGTTCTTCTGTTCCTTGTAACCTACCCAGACGCCCAGGGTGACATCTGGCGAATAGCCCATAAACCAGACATCCCCATAGTCCTGAGTTGTGCCCGTTTTTCCTACAACCGGAATGGTGCCGTATTTCTTAAACTCACGGGTGATGGAATGTCCAGTTGAACCGGCTTGGGAGATAACTGTCCGGAGCATGTCCGTCATCAGATAAGCGGTCTGTTTTGTAAACACCTGCTGAGGCTTGCTTTCATGCTGATAAACGACGTGACCGGTGGAGTCAGTAATTTTCTCGATCATATACGACTCGTTATACACGCCCTGATCCGCAATAGCTCCATAGGCGTTGGCTAGTTGTTCCACGGTTACACCATACTTAAGACCACCTAAAACCCCGGTTTGTGCTTGGTAATCCTGATCTTGTATCGTCGTAATACCCAGCTTTTTGACGAAGGCCCATGCATCGTTAATGCCGACGACGTTATTGAACAGCTTCAGAGCCGGGATGTTGCGTGATTCATTCAGCGCGGTCCGGGCTGTAACCAATCCCTTGTAGCCCCCGCTTGAGTTAACTGGAATATGATAGCCCTTCCGTCCATCCTTAAAGATGACAGGTGAGTCGTCAATGACGCTTGCTGGCTGGATAAGGCCTTTATCGAGAGCAGGCAGGAAGGCTGCAATCGGCTTCATGGTTGACCCGGGCTGTCTCACCATCTGAGTTGCGTAATTCATTTGTTCGGTGTAGAAATCCCTTCCTTCGATCATCCCCAGAATCCCGCCTGTCCTGTGGTCGATCATAATACCAGCCACCTGTTCAAGACCCTTGGTTTTGCTGTAAGGGGAGAAGTTGCTGCTGTTCTCTGCCACCTTATGCATCGCCGTGTATACTTTTCTGTCAATTGTAGTATAAATGCGGTAACCGCCGGTCATCAGCTGCTGACGGGCTTCTTCAAGCACCTGACTTGGAATTTTGTTTTTGTCCAGCTTGGGATTCTTGAGCAGAGCAAGAACCTGTGCGCCCTGGCGTTCGGTTTCCAGCATCAGATAAGGATAAGTGGCATAGGCTTTTTGTGTCTTGGGAACGAGAGCTTTCTTGATGTCAAATGCGAGTGCCTCATCATACTGGACCTTCGTTATCTTGTTCTCCTCCAGCATGCGCTGCAGAACAAGATGCTGACGTTTGATGGCACGATTGAAGTTGGACTTATTAAATTCTCCCTTGCCGTTAAAGGCAGAATAAGAGGAAGGGAGCTGGGGCAGACCGGCCAGATAAGCCGCCTGGGCAATGTTAAGCTTCTTCAGGTCCGCAATTCCAAATATCCCCCGGGAAGCGGCCTGGATTCCAAATACATTGTATCCGTTAGAACCATTGCCGAAAGGAACCTTGTTGAGGTAAGCGGTTAATATTTCTTTCTTGGTCAAAAACCGCTCCAGGCGAAGGGCGAGCAGCATCTCTTTTACCTTGCGGTTATCCGTACGGTCAAGACTTAGGAAGACACGGCGGGCCAGCTGCTGGGTCAGCGTACTGCCCCCAGTCTGACTGCTTTCTCTGAGCAGCCGCTCCTTGACCGCGCGCAGGGTGCCCTTCAAATCTACCCCGTTATGATTCCAAAAGTTGTTGTCTTCTACGGATATAACCGCGTCGATGACAATCTGGGGAATTTCCTCGTAAGTTACCGGCCTTCGGTCTTCTTCCGAACGAAGCTGCCCAATCGGATATCCGTCACGGAAGTAAGCGAAGCTGGTAATATTGTTAGTGCTTATTTTCTGCTCAATACTCGCCCGAGTCCGGACGGGATCATCAATCACGTTCGCGGATACGAAGCCAAAGATGGCTCCTCCAGCGAACAGAATCCCTGTAAAGCCAACAAAAAACAGCCATAGGAAAACCTTCAAAGTGGTTTTTCCCCAATGCCTTGCAGGCGCTGCTGTTTGTTCTTCGGGATCCTTTCCGTGCACTTCTACCATTGGGTATCCTCCTTTTTAACAGCAACATTATAGCATAAATACATGGGTTTGAATTCATTTTTCCCATAATCCCCCATGGGGCATGGCGAGCTTATTGAGACGAGGTCGTGATTCCCAAAAAATATATTATGTTATAAGATATACCGCAAAATACAACTGCATATAGATCAAGGTATGGAAATATCCAGTAGAAATCCGCCACCTTTCCTTCGAACTATGGGGAGGGGGCAGAGAGTGAGCGTTTTGAAGAAGCCTGCAGGCCTCCGGATTTCGTTAGGGCCATAGAAAAAGCCGGCCGAGGTCTGGAAGACCTGGCCGGCTTGTTGTTTAAAGATTAACGGTTGTAGAACTCGACGATTTGCTTCTCATCGATATCCTGAGACAATTCGGAACGTTCAGGAAGACGGATGTATTTACCTTCGAGGGAAGTATCGTTGAACTCCAGGTAAGCTGGAAGGTGAGAACGGTTTTCCAAAGCTTCTTTAACGGAGGAAAGACCGCGGCTTCTTTCGCGAAGGCTGATGACGTCGCCAAGGTTCACGAGGTAAGAAGCGATGTTTACTTTCTTGCCGTTAACAGTGATGTGTCCGTGGGAAACCAACTGACGGGCACCAGCACGGGAGTTAGCGAAACCAAGACGGTATACAAGGTTGTCCAAACGGGATTCCAGCAAGAACATGAAGTTTTCACCGGCAATACCTTGCATTTTGTGGGCTTTAGAGAACAGAGTGCGGAACTGCTTTTCGCCCAGACCGTACATATGACGAAGTTTTTGCTTCTCAAGAAGCTGAGCTCCGTAGTTACTTACTTTTCTGCGTTGGTTAGCGCCGTGCTGACCCGGAGGGAAAGGACGCTTCAAATCTTTGCCTGTGCCGCTCAGAGAAATGCCGAGACGACGGCTGAGTTTAAATTTAGGACCTGTGTAACGTGCCATTGTATAGTAGACTCCTTCATAAATGGAATTTTAGGTGGGGCTACACTTGCGCCGGTTTTGTTTGTCGGGCGGGGGGATAGATGATAATATCCGCTCTACTGACAGAAAAGTTCAGCCGCTGTCCAGTCAGCAACAAAATCCGTGAGGGTGACACAATATTACGCCCTAATGTAAGACTCTATCCAGTCTTTATCAACAATAAATATTATATGAAGTTCGTATATAAAGTCAAGGTGTAGTTTTTGTTCGAAAAAGAAGGTTTTTGTCGATAGGGCTTTCGCACCAAAAATGCAGGACAAAACCGTGGAATTATGATGCAAAATAGTGTTATTAATAGTAGAATACAAATATACATGATTTTCCTGAAATTACCCTTTTAAAAATAAGTTTCTTTATTTAGCATACAACAAAAGGTTACCATTAAGCCGACGGATACGCGGTGCAGAAGGAGCCCCCTATGGCAGAACACCCACGAGAGGACCCGGTGATCAGCAGCTTACCTTCCCAATCTCCTGAACTGAACCCTCAATTGAATGAACTCGCATGGCTGGAACAGCTGGACATCACAACTTATGATTTTCCATACATACATTTTCTGTTAAAGTCTGCTTTTCGGGACTGGCTATCGGCTGCGTCTACGCTGCAAGCCGGAGGCCGGGCCTTGTGGCTGGTCGGGGACTGGACGGCAGAGGTTCTGCAAGCCGAAGGTGATCCCGAGCTGAACGAGTGGATAGAGGGTATAAATAAAGCAATGCGCTTAAGTCTGGAATCGGGGAAGATTACCACGGTCAAACTGTTTGAGGACGCTGCGCAAGCACATGAGATTACGGCAGCAGCAGTTCCCGTACGTACAAGAAGCGATGCCGAAATATTTGCGTTTATAGGATGCATCATGCAGGGAAATGATCAAGATATTGCTTTTGGGAACCGGATCTTGGGAATTGCAGAGCGTCATTTTGTCACATGCTTTTACCGGAGATTTGAGAATACATTCTTTAAGGATCTATTGACTCTGCAGGAGCAGGCCAAACGTGAGACATTCAGGCGCTCATTTCTGGTTGAAGTAGTACAGCGGCTCCATGACAAAATTGATGTGGACGCAGTGCTTAATGAGGTGCTGGACAGTATTATCAGTGTCTATCCGAACGTCCGCTTGGAAATCCTGATGTCCCAGGATCATCAGAGTACAAATCCCAGGGTGAAGCCTCTTCAGCTTCAAGGGGAAATGGACAGGCTCTGTGTCCAAGCCTTTATGGAAGGAAAGCTCCTCCGGAATGCATTTTTGAGTGAAGAAGGAACCCAGTACCTTGAGATTGCTGTTCCGCTTAGCGGAAAGCAGGGAGTTTATGGCGTTTTTCATATGTATATTCCTTCGGAGCATTTTGAAGAGGCGGACATCCAGCTCGTCGGCATGCTGGCGGATACGGCAGGAACTGCTTTTGAGAATGCCAAGCTGTATGAGCAATCCAATCTGCTTATTGATGAGCTTCGCCTAATAAATGAGTTAACGCAGCAATTAAGTCAAAGCCTCCAGCTTAAGGAGGTATTCAAATTCGCCACCGAGGAGCTCCTGCACATCTTCAATGCCGAGTATTGCTGTATCTCCCAGCTTGATAAGGATAAGGATTTCTTTGAGATGGTATCCACCAATGTTCCTTCGCTTAGTAAGGAGATTTTTCCAAGGGATTATGGCTTCTGCGGCCTGGTCTATGCTACCAAAGAGCCTGTCATTCTTTCCGATTACCACAGCTATGGAAGGGTGTACTCCAAGCTGATGGAGGAGACGGGGTCGAACTCCATGATTGGAGCCCCTCTCTTGATCCGGGGGGAGGTCAGAGGGGCGATCCTGCTTTCACATACCCGTCCGCATTTCTTCTCCTATGAGAATTACAAGCTGCTGCAGGTGCTGGCTACCCACATCGGCCTTGCAATTGCAAATGCTTCCCTTCATGCTGAGGTCCGTCGGATGGCCAACAGGGATATGCTGACAGGTCTTTTCGCCCGGCATTATCTGGACGATAAGCTGCTTGAATTTCAGCGCAGGGATGCCAAGGGTTCTCTTATTGTTGTAGATATTGATAAATTTAAGCAGGTCAATGACACATATGGTCACCAGATTGGGGATAAAATTCTGAAGCAGGTGGCGGTGATTATTCAGTCCTCGGTTCGCAAGATTGATCTTTGTGCCAGATGGGGCGGCGAGGAGCTGGCGATTTACCTGCCAGGCATGGAGCTGGAGGATGGCTACCGTGTGGCCGAGGCGATTAGGGAGAAGGTGGCTGCTGAGACGACGCCGCAGGTTACGGTATCGTGCGGAGTATCGGAGTGGAACCGCAAAGATGAGAAGATCAGCGTGGAGTCACTCTTTTACCGCGCGGATATGGCGCTGTACCGTTCTAAAAACAATGGACGCAACCAAACTCAGATTGGTGAAAGTGTATAACTTACAGTCCAACTGACGCACGACCCGAAAGGACACCAGAGCGGTGTCCTTTTTTATATTGGTCTCTTTCCGTATAACTTGTCTTTCGCAGGAGAGATTAGGATTAAGTGTATACCTTATAAGGAAAGGTGGAGTAGCTATGTTTACATATCTGAAAAAAGGAAGATTCCTCCCGTTCCTGCTGACTTGTGCGCTTCTTGGGGCATGTGAGATATCCGGCCCTAAGACGGCTCAGGACTGGTTTGAGGTGACGTGGGCCGGTCTAGCCGGGAGTGACACGATGAATTTTCAAGGAAGGGCGTCCCTTCTTCGGGATAACCAGATCCAGGAGGAAGGGAATATTGCCTTTTCCGGGCAGCTGCAGAATCATCAGATGCTTACGCTCAAGGCAGAGCCGTCACAGGCAGGGAGAGGGCATAATCTGGCAATGGCCGGGCTGGGAAAGGGAGCCGAGCTGGCTACTTTCCAGCTTAAGGGGCGGAAATGGGTGATGCTGGATCGCACTGAGCGGAGTGCCAGTCCGCTGCCAAGGACATTGAACCGGATTAACCCGCTTGCCCAGCTGGAAGAGATTCACGACACCAAGGCAAAGACGATTCGGCTTGAGAGTGGTGCGGCCCGGGGGACCAAGGTGCTTCGGATTGAACTAGCTCCCGATGAGGCCAAGGCGCTGCTTCGCAGGCAGCTTACCGAGGAAATGGACAATGTTCTGGCGGACTGGAAGCTGCGAGCGGCGGGACTTGCCCTTTCCCGGCCTGAACTGGATGCGCTCACCCGGCAGGTTGAAGATACCTGGAGCAAAGGAAGGAAGGAAATGACACATAAGCTGGATATAGCTCAGGTCAGCTCGGTATATCATCTGACGATTGATAACAAATCCGGGCTTCCCAAACGGCTCACATCGAGCAGTACGGTAACCTATCCCGCCAACAGCGGCGTAAACAAGCCGGAAGTATATATGGCGGATTGTCATTTTCAATGACGGGGCATAAGCTGACTTCACAGAGTCAAAATGCTACAATATAAAGGATTCGACCATTGTTAAATTAAATGCAGCTTAAGAGGAGGAACCAATTTTGCGTGATCCAAGAATCAACCAGCTGGCTCAGAATCTTGTAGGTTATTCCGTAAATGTTCAACCAGGGGAGAATATCCTGGTGGAGATGATCGGCAGCGAGCGTGATCTGCTGAACGCTATTGTGGAGGAGATCGGTAAAAGAGGCGGTAATGCTTTTGTACAGCTCACCGACAGAACCGTTCAACGGGCCATGTTGAAATACGGGAATGAAGAGCAGATTAGAACCTGGGGAGAAATCGACCTGCACCGTATGAAGCAAATGCAAGGGTACATCGGAATTCGGGCCGGCGAGAATGTTAACGATCTGGCGGATGTGCCTGAAGACAAAATGAAACTGTATAACTCGTTATACTCCCACCTTGTACATAGTGAGCAGCGTGTCAAGCATACCAAGTGGGTTGTGCTGCGTTACCCGAACGCCAGCATGGCGCAGCTCGCGAATACGAGCACAGAAGCCTTTGAGGACTTCTACTTCTCTGTGTGCAATCTGGATTACGCGAAGATGGACCGGGCACAGGATGCACTTGCCGAGCTGATGAACCGTACGGATAAAGTGCGTATTGTAGCGGAAGGCACGGACCTGCAGTTCTCGATCAAAGGGATCGGGGCAATCAAATGCTCGGGTCAAAACAATATCCCTGACGGTGAGGTCTACACCGCTCCGGTTCGCGATTCGGTTAATGGAACCATAAGCTTCAATACTGCAAGCCTCTATAACGGCGTAACCTTTGAGAATATCAAATTCCGTTTTGAGAACGGCAAAATTGTAGAAGCTTCCAGCAACGACACGCCGCGCATTAATGAGATTCTGAACACGGATGAAGGGGCGCGTTATATCGGTGAGTTCGCGATCGGATTTAACCCGTATATTCTGCACCCGATGAAAGACACCCTGTTCGATGAGAAGATTGCGGGCAGCTTCCATTTCACACCGGGGCAGGCATATGAAGTGGCCGATAACGGCAACCGTTCTTCCATCCACTGGGACCTTGTGCAGATCCAGCGCCCTGATTATGGCGGCGGAGAAATCTACTTCGACGATAAGCTGATTCGCAAGGACGGGATCTTTGTACTTCCTGAGCTTGAGGCGCTAAACCCGGAGAACCTGAAGTAAGCCAGATTTGTCCTTGATTGGTAAGCGGATTCAAGGTATCATTAACATATATTTAATCCACTTAAAAACGGAGGATAATCTATGGCGAACAACAATGCGGCGATTGTGGAGATAGCCCAGACAGCAGGAAAATTCACGTCTTCAATCGTTCTTCAAGCTGAAAACAAGTATATTGATGTAAAGAGTATCCTGGGACTTTTTACTACTTTGGTTAGCTCCGAAAGTTATGAGCTTCATGTTCATGGACCCGATGCGGAAGAGGCAAAAGCTGCGGTATCCGAAGCTTTCGCGAAGCACGGTCTGAAGGTGCATGTAGTCGAAGAATAGTCTTAAGAACGCACTCCCGCCAGCAAGCGGGGGTGTTTTTTATTATTAAGAAGGCTTATGCTCTTATTTAACGGCGTTTATTTCGTGGGGTTCTTGTATTGGGAATCATTTTCGACTAATATTAAAGATAGTGATATGAATTGGACTATATAGACTGATGATTGTACACAGGGGGGGAATATTGCATGACTTCATCTGATTTGCAGGAGCAATTGAATTTGAAAGCACTGAGTCTTTTGCAAGAAGACGCAGATAAAATAGAGAAGCTGATTGAAGTACAGATGGAGAACCTGGCCACGCGATACTGCCCTCTATATGAGGAAGTTCTTGATACCCAAATGTTTGGATTCTCCAAAGAGGTTGATTTTGCAGTCCGGGCCGGTCTTGTGAATCCTCTGGTCGGCAAACAAATTCTCAGCAAGCTTGAGCGCAATCTGGCTGTCTTGTATGAGGCCTTGAATAAGAAGGAATAGCTTCTTCTCCATAGAAGCATACCAAAAAAGCGTAAGCCGGCTTGGCCGGACATACGCTTTTTTTATTGCTGCATTTTATACGAGATAGAAGGATACACCCAATATTCCGTATACGGCCAGCAGAAGCAGCCCTTCATACCAGTTCGTTGATCCGTCTTGGGTGATGGATTTCGCGATAAATACGGATACGCCAATTGCGGCAAGCTCAATAACCGTGAATACAATGTCCATAGGACGGCCCAGCAGATGGCTGACAAAGATCAGAACGGGCGCCACGAACAGCGCGATTTGCAGACTGCTTCCAATAGCTATTTCCACCGAAGCCCCGATTTTGTTCTTCATAGCCAGCATGATCGCTGCGCTGTGCTCTGCGGCATTTCCTACAATAGCAACGACAAATGCGCCGACAAAGATTTCGCTTAATCCGAATTTTGCTGTAAACGTATCAAGCGTATCAACCAGCCATTCACTGACGAGGGCAACCATCACGGTGGCGACAATCAGATACAGAATGGACTTGCCCTTGGACCACTTCGGCTCATGTTCATGTGCCAACTGTTCTTCATTGTCATCTGTGACGTCAGCCAGATAATCTTTATGAGTAATCATAGAGAACACCAGCCAGAGCAGGTAAGCGACAATCAGGATGCCGGCTACAACGAGACTAAGTACACTTTCGTCCTCTTTCTGAAGAGCGTGGGTGTTGAGGAAGATAGCTGGTACGAACAGGGCGATAATGCCTAGGATCATCAGGGAGCCGTTAAGTCCGGCCAATGAAATGTTAAAATTCTGGATTTTGTATTTCAGCCCTCCGGCGAAGAGGCTAAGCCCGAGTACAAGCAGCAGGTTTCCGATAATCGAACCTGTAATGCTCGCCTTAACAATTTCAAATTGCCCATTGCTCACAAGCAGAATGCCAATGATCAGTTCGGCCGCATTGCCGAACGTGGCATTCAGGAACCCACCCAGGCGTTGTCCGGCATAATGGGCTACACTTTCGGTGGCTTTCCCCAGGAACCCAGCTACAAATATAACCGCGATAGCGGAAATAACGAATTGCAGCGTAGGGTTCCAGTGGCCGTAATGCCCGATAGCGCTAAGGAGAAACGTAATGATTAGCAAGCTTGGAAACCAGATTTTTTTCAAACAAGACACCTCAACTTTATGTAATTTGGTATAGGTTTATAAGAGTACAACAAGAATATAACCATTATTGTACCCCATATAAACGGCAGTTGATGTACAGCCACTTAGTCATTCCGTATTATATACGGAAGATGGAAGAATGGTCCATAGTTGCTTTCCAACACGGCACACATTACAATTGAGAAATAATGAGAAATTTGGAGGTGGAATGACCATGACCGAGCAGCTGCAGCTTGAACTAGGGACCATTCGAATCTCGGATGATGTCGTTTCTAAAATTGCGGGCATGGCCGCGTTGGAAACTCCAGGCATCGCCGCTATGAGCGGAGGATTATCAGAAGGCTGGGCCAAACGCCTTAGCGGTAAGAACGTTCAAAAGGGAGTTACGGTAGAGGTTGGCCAGCTGGAAGCTGCGATCGATCTTAGGATCATCGTACTGTATGAAACACCGATCCACGAGGTATGCCGTATGCTTCAACAGAACGTGCGGGTTGCGGTAGAGAGCTTGACCGGGCTTCATGTTGTGGAAGTGAACGTTAAAGTGGAGGGAGTAGCTTTCAAGGACGATGAGGCTTAGAACTGCTCCCCGCCCTGAGCTTAATCCTTACATAACGATACTCTAATTTGAACGGTGTATAACACAAAAAGAGACAGTTCCCTCCACGGATTAACCGCGGCTTGGAACCGTCTCTTTTTGTTATTGACAACGGAATTGGGTAAAACTAGCGTTATGTTAACGTGTATAAGTCCTTTTGCGCGGCCGATCCGGTATGGTCGCCTGTTTGACAACAACCGATTTGGTCCGTTCTTGGGGCACCGGCACACTGGCCTGCCTTGAGATGCTGAGCACAATCCCCATACTCGCCATCATAACCATCAGAGAGGAGCCTCCATAACTGATAAATGGCAAGGTAACGCCAGTGATAGGGATTGTGTTGGTCACCCCGCCAATGTTAATAAAAGCCTGGATGGCGATAAGTCCCATAATCCCAACACCGACCAGGGTTCCAAATGTGTCGGGACAGCGGACGGAGACAAGTATTCCCCTCCATATGAAATAAATATAGAAGAGCAGGAACAAAAAAGTCCCAATGAATCCGAATTCCTCGCCAATAACGGAGAAAATAAAGTCATTATATGGATTCGGAAGATAATGGAGCTTCTGGATGCTCTGGCCGAATCCTGTACCTGCTGCCCCGCCATGGCCAATGGCAATGAGGGACTGTACCAGGTTATAACTCACTCCTTGGGGATCATGAAGCGGATCCAGGTAGGCCTGGATCCGGCCTGCCTTATAATTATGGCTTGCCTCGGCACCGCTCAGCTTCTCGAATAGAAACTGGGCGCCAAGCACAATGCTGGCCCCAAGGATGAGCAGTCCGATAGAGCCTAGAATATGCTTCAGATTAGCTCCTCCCGCGAATATAACCAGCCCGGCTGTAGCGACGAGAATGAGGCAGGAGCCGAAATCCGGCTGAAGCATGATCAGCCCGGCAACGAAGCCCACGATCATCATCACCGGAATATAACCGGTTCGCAGGTCGCGGAACCGCTCCCCTTTCTTCGAGATCAGGGCAGCCAAGTAGAGAACAATGGTGATCTTGGCGAGCTCGGAAGGCTGAATCCCAAAAGAACCGACACCGAACCAGCTTCTAGCTCCGTTTACATTGGTCCCTATATAGGGGACAAGCAAAAGCATAATTAAAGTAACTATGAATACCGGTACAAACAATTTCTTGTATCTCGCATAAGGTATGTTCATAGTAACGAACATGCTAATCAGTCCGAGTCCGCCGAACATTAGCTGTTTCTTAGTGAAGTACATGGCGTCATTGTTGAATTTGGAATTAACGATAGAGATGCTGGAGCTTGAGCTGAACACCATGACCAGACCGAAGCCCACCAGTAGCAGGGTGAGTATGAGCAGTTGAAAGTCGGGCGTCCCTTTTCTGGACTGGTTTTTGTTATCACTCATAGCCTGATGTTAGGCCTCGAGCAGTTTCTTAAGTTCGGTCAGCTTCTGGTTGGCTTTGCTCAGAACATCGGATGGGATTGGGGATTCATACTCAAGCCCATGCGGGAACGTGGCGCGGCCCATATATACGGCTTCAATTGCAAGCACGGCATCGGGACGTTCCAGCTTGCCTTCCACAGCACGTGTATTGATGCGCAGGAAATATTCGTTATTGTTATCTTCTATTTTATAATCATATGTAGCACGGTAGTATTCCCACTGCCACCGGATAAAACCTACTTTCTCGGCGGATTCATCCAAATAAGCGAGATCGCTCTTAATTCCGTCCAAACCAGTGTTTTCAAAAATCATTGGGTCATAGTCCTCCCTTAACATACTGTATATTCATTCATGATAGTATGTTTCCGGGAGTTGTGCAAGCACTCTAGGCCCTGTAATGAAAACACTTTCCGTAAGGATCTGGCGTCTATGATACAATGATAGAAGCTACCGACCAGGCAGCGTAACAATGCGAAGGAAGTGTCATTTAATGAAGGATAGGGATTTAGTAAATTCACTGTATCCGCTAATGGTGGAGAGACGACGTTATCTTCATCAGAACCCGGAGCTGTCTTATAAAGAAGAGAAAACTTCGGCCTACGTCGCCGCTATTCTTACCAATCTCGGCCTCACAGTCAGAACCAATGTGGGGGGCTATGGGGTAATCGGAGAAATTAAAGGCAGCTTCCCGGGAAGAACCGTTGCCCTGCGGGCGGATATGGATGCATTGCCGATCCAGGATGAGAAAAGCTGTGCCTATGCGTCGCGCCTGCCTGGTGTTATGCATGCGTGCGGACATGATGGACATACCGCCGTTCTGCTGGCTGTTGCCGAATACTTCATGAAGATCAAGGATACGCTTCACGGGTCGATCCGGCTGATCTTCCAGCCAGCTGAAGAGGTGTGTCCTGGAGGGGCCGCAGCGATGATCCGGGAAGGCGCAGTTGACGGCGCTGATGTGATCTACGGCGTTCATTTGTGGACGCCGATCCCAGTAGGAACGGCAGCCTCTGCACCAGGACCGCTTATGGCCTCCACGGACGAGTTCTTTGTGGATATGCAGGGGCGGGGAGGACACGGAGGCATGCCCCATGTCGCTGTAGACAGCGTGATCGCTGGAGCTGCTCTTGTGATGCAGCTTCAGTCCATTGTGAGCAGGTCGGTCGATCCGCTCGACCCGGCCGTGGTTACTGTGGGTTCGATTCAGGGAGGAACGGTACAGAACGTGATTGCGGAGCACTGTCTTTTATCTGGAACGGTCAGATGCTTTAATGAAGAGACAAGGCATTTAATCCGCAGACGGATTGAGGAAATGGCTGAAGGCACCGCTAAAGCTTATGGCGCTGAGGCCGTAGTGGACTATGTCATGGGATATCCACCACTTGTGAACCACGAAGATGAGACCGGGCGTTTCTTCCGGGTAGCCGGGGAAGCCTTCGGGCTCCGTGCCGAGCTGTCTCCTAAGATTATGCCTGCCGAGGATTTTGCTTATTATGTGAAGAGGATCCCCGGATGTTTTGTGCTTGTAGGAGCGGGGAACCCTGAGAAAGGAGCCGTCTATCCCCACCATCATCCCAAATTCGACATTGATGAGGATGCGATGCTTTATGCGGCAGGTCTGCTGATTACAATGGCCGAATCCTATCTGGATGAGAAGAAGAGCGAATAATTTTGGCGTTATTTGGAATTCTAACTTAAGAAGCAAGGAGCCCGCAGAGCTTGCGGGCTTTTTTGGCATTGTGCCATGTTGGCCAATTTTAGGGATGAATCAGCTAAGGGGTGTTGATCAGATGGAAGGAACCGGAGCATGCATCGTACAAAGGGACTTTACAGTGCTGCTGGAAAAGGACCATCCTGGCTTTGAAGCCGCCAGATTGGAACTGTCTAGGTATGCTGAGCTGCTGAAGAGCCCGGCTTCTTTTCATACGTATCGACTTACTCCTTTGTCTCTCTGGAATGCGGCGGCCTCTGGAATGACCAAAGCGGGAATTATGGAAAGCCTGAGCGCGCTATCCCGCTTTAAGGTGCCGGATCAGGTGCACCAGAGCATGGATGTGTGGTTAACCCGGTACGGTAAATTACGGTTACGCCGCAATCCGGATGACATAACCACGCTCATCCTGCAAAGTGATCCCGAATATATGGATGAAATCAGAAAGTATCCTTCTATCAGAGGTTTGCTGATGGAATTTACTGGCGGGGGCAATGGTTCGTGCCTTCTTGCAGCCCGGCACCGCGGGGTAGTCAAGCAGGAGCTTACACGGCTCGGGTATCCTGTGCTGGATGAGGTGGGCTATCACCATGGGAACGACCTTCGCTTCTCCTTAAGGACCCGCACTACCGGCGAAGACGGCTTCACCCTTAGGTCTTATCAGCGGGAAAGCGTGGATGCATTTGCCGGCAAGGGAGAGGAACCTGATGGCGGAAGCGGGGTGCTCGTTCTGCCCTGCGGGGCAGGCAAGACGGTCATCGGTCTGGCTGCCATGGAAAGACTGCAGTGTGAGACGCTGATCCTAACGTCTAATGTAACCTCAGTAAGGCAGTGGATTCATGAGCTGCGAAGCAAGTCGACTCTTCTTGAAGAGCAGATTGGTGAATATTCAGGGGATAAGAAGGAGGTCCGTCCTGTGACGGTCTCCACCTATCAGATTCTGACTCACCGCAGCAGGAAAGAGGTGACATTTAAGCATATGAAGCTGTTCAATGAACGCGACTGGGGTCTCATTATTTATGATGAGGTGCATTTGCTCCCGGCCCCGGTATTCAGAGTGACCGCAGATATTCAAGCGACCCGCAGGCTTGGGCTAACCGCTACGCTGATCCGGGAAGACGGCTGTGAGAAGGATGTGTTCTCTCTGATTGGCCCCAAGCGGTATGAAATGCCTTGGCGGGAGCTGGAACAGGCGGGTTGGATCGCCGAGGTGAAGTGCACCGAAATCCGGATTTCGCTTCCAGAGCCACTGCGTAAGCAGTATTTGCTGGCTGAAGGGAAGCGCAAATACAGATTAGCGGCAGAGAACCCGGCCAAGCTGGCTATTACTAAGCGGCTGCTGCAGCGTCATGCGGGCAAGCCGGCGCTGATCATCGGCCAATATCTTGACCAGTTGACTCAGATTGCGGCTGAATTGGAGGCTCCCCTTATCACCGGCAGATCAGGGCAGCAGGAGCGGATCGATTTATACCAGGGTTTTCAACGTGGAGATATTCCAGTTCTGGTTGTATCCAAAGTAGCCAATTTTGCTGTCGACCTCCCGGATGCCGCTGTAGGTATCCAGGTATCTGGCAGTTATGGCTCCAGGCAGGAGGAAGCCCAGCGTCTTGGCAGGCTGCTGCGACCTAAGGCGGGAGACAACCGGGCTTTTTTCTATACATTGGTCTCTGACGAAAGCAAAGAGCTGGCCTTTGCCCTGCGCAGACAGCTGTTTCTTATCGAACAAGGTTACGAATATACCGTTCGTGAATATTCAGAAGATGATTTCGCTGGAAAGGAGGCCGATTGGGCATCGTGCATTCAGATGTGATGAAGTGGAAATTGGGATCTGGCAGATTGCCGGAAGCCGGAGAACAGACGCTTCTGGCAATTGTGCGCAGCTTTGCGGCCCAGCCATTCACGCTGGAGCAGCTTGATAAGCTGGCAGGACCCGGAATCAGCGGTGCTGAACTGCGGGCGGGCCTGATCACTCTTCGAAAAGCCGGGGTTCTGAGCGCAGTCAGGAAATCTTGGGGGGAGCGGCTGTACTATTTAACCGGAGAAGTCCTTGCTGGACTTCAGGATCAGCTGCTGGGCTCTATACAACAAGAGCAGGGCGAGATACGTATTGAACGGTCCGCGGGTGACGGAATGGAGAATGATTTATTCCGGATATTGGTCTGGATTGGCAAACACGGCCTTCCGGTTACCGCGAAGGGCACGATTCACCAGAAGGCCAGGGGCAAGCTTGCCGGTCTGACAAGGCTGGCTTCCGGCGATTTGGACAAGCTTAGGCTTCACTATCCTCACCGGGATGTATATTCAGCTGAAATTGCCGTCCTGCTTGATCTGCTGCTGGGGCTTGGACTGGTGACCAGACGAGACAGCTTTGTCCTGGAGGAGGATACACTGGCAGAGTGGTTTGCCTTAAGCCCGGATGCAATGCGGACTGTTATCTACGGTCAGCTCCTTTCCCGTTATATCCCACCTGATCCGAATTTGCAGCAGTACGTCTATTCGCTTGGATCGGCAAGGCTGCAGGAAGACAGCTGGTATCTGCTTCAGAATATTTTAGACTGGCTTCAGGGGAGCAAGCTGATCGCAGCCAAGACCAAGATTGCAGAGGAGCAGGAAGATTTCATGACTGGCTGGCTGAATCTGCTGTGCGGCTTCGGTTTTATGGATTTGGGAGCCAATACGGAAGGGAAGCGTGCATTCCGGTGGCGAGTGAAACCGGGAAGGACTGAGGCAGAATTCAATCAAGCATCCGGGAGTGAAACGCCCAGCGGCCCAAACCTGAATCAATCGTCTGCCCGAATGAGTGGAATTTACGTGCAGCCCGATTTCGAAATTCTTGTACCCGAACACACACCTTATACAATCCGGTGGGAGCTGGAAATCTGCTCAGAGTTCGTCTCGTATGACGTCATGTCGGTCTATCGGCTTAGCCGATCTTCTTCGACAGAAGCGTACAACCACGGACGGACACCGGCGGATACGTTAGCATTTCTGGAACAAAATGCTGCAGCGGGGGTGCCCGAGAATGTACAGGCAGCCCTTAAGATGTGGGACAGGGAGATGGGGAGAACAGCCATTGAGGAACATGTTCTTCTCAGATGTAGGGATTCCGAGGCGGCTGAGGCGATTGCCGCTCACTTTGCGGGCAAACTTAAGCTTGAGAGAATCGGTCCGTTGAATTTCATTGTTCCGAAGGAGGAACTGGAGCGTGTTAGAAAGGGGCTTATGCAGCTGGAAATGTCTCCGCGCATGTCTGCAGCCGATGACGGGGCTGGGATGCCTGCCCGGAGAAAATACCCGAAGCTGGAGCAGAATCAGCTGGCAGGAAGCAGCACATGGTCCGGGCGGAGAAGACGAGACACAGCGGAAGTCACCGGAATTCCGGGCGGCCTTCCGGCTAAACGCGAGGTCTGCCAAGGTTTGATTGTATCTGGAGCCCCTGTTCATATTTATGAACCGGATGGCGCCTTCCCATCTCCTGAAGAGCTGTTCCCGGGTATGGAAGAAGTCCCGGCAGGCTGGCTCAAGGAGATGAGGAACTATCATCCTTCCACTTCGAAATCCCTGATCCGGCAGGCGCTGGCCTGGAAGACAAAAATCCTGCTGCGTTTGAATGGAGAGACCGCAGAGTTCTTGCCGCTGAGAATCTTTGAGCGTGATCCTTGGACTGCGGAGATGCAAAGGCTTCCCGGAGGGGAGGCTGTGGAGCTCACACCGGCGGCATGGGAGGCCATCCGGCTTGAGCTGCCCAGTATCATCTTCAAGACCTGAGGTTAACTCTTCTTATGGTGACCCGTTTATGATATATTAGTTATGTCTACCCAAGTGTAGAACACTTATAGAATTGGGATGAATTTCATGAGCGTATCCGAGAAGAAGACGGTTGATATGGCCGAAATGCTTACTTACGCCTATGAATTAGGCGATATGATTAATAGCTCGACCTGTGTTGCGGATTATTTGTATTGGAAGCAGCAGGTTGAGAAAGATACAGAGGTGCAGGCACTAGTCAAGAAGCTGGCGGCCAAGAAGGAATTGTTCGAAGAGACCCAGCGGTTCGGTCACTTTCATCCGAATTACCATGAAGCGATGGAGCGGGTGGCCGAAGTGGAGCGGGAACTTGAGCAGCATGAGTCGGTCAGCCGGTTCAAGCAGGCCGAGAAGGAGCTTGACGAGCTTCTGCACCAGATGTCAGAGACCATTGCTTACGCGGTGTCGGACAGCATTAAGGTTCCGGGCAACGATCCGAACCCGAAGGGCGGCGGATGCGGCAGCGGAGGCAAGTGCAGCTGCGGCTAGGAACTTGAATATTTTGGCGGGAGAAAGAGGGGCGAAGGTGCGCTATGTTTCAAGAACGTACGGGTTACATTATTTGGGTAAGTGACTTGAAAGCAGCCAGGAACCTGGACAAGTACGGCAATGTGCACTATCTGTCCAAGCGAATGCATTATGTGGTGATGTATGTAAATGCGGACCGGGCTGAGGATATTATGAAGAATGTCCGCAAGCTTTCTTATGTAAGGAAGATTGAACGTTCTTACAGGAACGAAATCAAGACCGAGTATACGAAGGATGTGCCTGATAAAACCCAGTATTACGGTTTATAGTATTGGATTGACCATCTTGTATTGGTGTTTTGAACCCACAAGTGCAGATACAGTATCTTTTGATGCTGTGTCTGCACTTTTTGTTATTGCAAAAATGAAAAAAATGTTTTTTGACTTCATTTTGTCTAAAATGATATATTTTGTCTTGATATATATTGGACCGAAAGGGCTTCCAGAGCGGTTTTTTTTGCCCCTGTGGGGGTGCTGAAGTAACATATGTGAAATCTAAGCAATATGTCCTTCCTACCTAACCTTCTACTTCAAGAAACAGGTTTTGCTCATTCCATCACTCCATCCTATGAAAATAATGAAAATAGGAATATGTAACTTTTATACTCATAGACTTGTTATAAATAATGAAACATTGTACATATCTGTTACGTATCACTTAGGAAATACATCAGATATAAAGACATAAATCGACAACAATTGTTGTAACTTGTAGTTTATTAGGATTTAATGTAAGATAGTGGGTAAATATACTTAGATATAAAGACCTATATATGGTAGGGGGGTGTAGTAGTGAGAGATAAAATTATGGAGAGATGGAATACCTACGAGGCTTTTTTCGTGCAGCTTGGTGATAAGAAGGTTGCAGACATCATTATCACGAACCACGCTAAGATCAGATATAACGACCGGATTTCTCAAAAATTCGGGGACTCCGATGAAATTGCAGCTTGGCTGTGGGAGTGCCTTAAACAGAACCGGATGGTTTCATACTACCGGAATGAAGAGGACGTGTACCTGATCGATGAGGATATCGTTGTGGTAGCTGAATTTACCGAACTGCCGGGAGAAGTGGACATCTCGGGGAATCCGTTACATAAGATGATTATTGTGACCTTTCTCGGTAAAATGTCTCAAACTATTGAGCTACGAGACCTGAAATCATACTACTCTTGGCTCCGACACTCACGCCGAATGACCCTAATGAAGAACAGCCGCAAACGTAAGTAGATGGATGAATACGTTAATCAGAAGACACGGGGAAGTCTTATTCCCTGGTGTCTTTTTTTGTTATTAGAGGCATGCTATTGTAGAAGGAATGAAAGGACGGGGAAGTATGGCTCTTAATTATCATCAGCTTCATATTTTTTATACAGTTGCGGAAAAAGGGAGCTTCTCGGCAGCCGCGCAGGCCCTGCATATGACCCAGCCTGCTGTGACCATGCAGATTCAGTCGTTGGAGGATTACTTTGGCACGAAGCTTCTGCTTCGTTCGACTAAACGGATTGAGCTTACGGAAGCGGGAAAGGCGCTGATGCCCTACGCGGAAAGAGGTATTTCTCTAATGCGCGAGACAGATAGCGCCATGGCCCAGTTTACGCAGATGCTGGAAGGAAGGCTCCAGCTTGGCGCGAGCCTGACGATCGGCGAATATGTGCTGCCCCGCCTGCTGGGGCCGTTCAGTCAGCAGTATCCGAGCATTAGTATTGTGCTCAAGGTGATGAACACCGCCGAAATTCTGGAGCAGATTCTTCACCATCAGCTCAGCTTCGGACTGGTAGAGGCGGCTGTACAGCATCCTGACATGGTTATGGAGCCGGTTATGGAGGATGAGCTTAAGCTGATCGTACCGGCTGGACATCCCTTGTCGGCGCTTCCTAAGGTTCACTTGGCTGAGGTTCTGGAGTATCCTTTCGTCCTGAGAGAGAAGGGTTCAGGAACCCGTCAGGTGATGGAGGAAGAACTCAGCCGGCTGTCCGTGCCATCGGATTCCGTCAAGACGGTGATGGATCTTGGAAGCACAGGGGCGGTAAAATCCGCGGTTGAAGCAGGGTTTGGCATTACGATGCTCTCGCCTTCTTCAGTGAAGCACGAGGTCGCCCTTGGCCTGCTGAAGATTCTTGATATCCAGGGTGTCTCGTTCAAAAGATATTTCTACTCCATCTACTTAAAATCAACGCTGTTGCCGACTTCGGCCGTGACCTTCCTGGATTTTCTGCGGAAGCAAAGGCTGCCCTTGTAATGGCGGCAAACCAGCTATGAGGAGGCAAAACTATGAGTAATGTTGATTGTTCCGGACGCTGTGATCTCCACACTCATACCCAGGCTTCGGACGGGATGAACAGTCCTGCTGAGAATGTCCATCTAGCTAAGCAAAAGGAACTGGCGGCAATCGGAATTACTGATCATGATACGGTGGCAGGCATCCCCCAGGCGGTTCAAGCTGGGCTGAAATATGGAATCACCGTAGTCCCTGGGGTGGAGATCAGCACCCGCATGGAGGGCAAGGATATTCATATCCTCGGATACCATCTTCGTTATGAGGACCCGATCCTGCTGTCGCGGCTGGATAATTTGAGAACGGCCAGAGCGGGCAGAAACGGAAAGATCCTGGACAAGCTTGGCGAGCTTGGGATTGAGATCACGATGGAAGAGGTCATTGCCGGACGGGGAAGAGAGCTTGGCCCTGACGACAGCATCGGAAGGCCCCATATCGCTCAGGTGCTGGTCAGTAAAGGTTACGCCGCCGATATGCGGGAGGCTTTCGACAAGTATCTTGCTGAAGGGGCGGCGGCTTACATCTCCCTGCCCAAGGTTACGCCGCTTGAAGCTTTTACCTGGATCAGGGAAGCTGGGGGAGTGCCTGTCATTGCCCACCCTGGACTGTATGGCAACGATGAACTGGTCGCCCGGATTATTGAGGAAGGGAAGCCCGCCGGGATCGAAGTGTACCACTCTGATCACGGGCCGGAGGATGAGGCGCGTTATATCCAGCTGGCCGCACAATATGGCCTGATCATGACAGGAGGCTCGGATTATCACGGCATTCGGCAGGGCAAGGTGTTCCACGGGGACCTCGGAAGCCGGTCCGTTGGTCTAGAGGTGCTTGAGCAGCTGCGCAGTAAGGCGGGGTTGTGAGTGTTTTACAACGAACCTGACGAAACAGACGTATATATTTAAAAGCAAAAGAGGTACCCGGCTTGCTTGCCGGGCACCTCTTTTTTACTGCGTATTAACCTGTTAACCGTTTTTGATCACGCTTTTCAGGCTCTTGATCCGCTCTTCATCAGGGGTGATATAGAGCGTCTTCTGATGATCATAAATGACGAATCCAGGCTTGGCGCCGCTCGGCTTGCGCACATGACGGATCAGGGTGCAGTCCACCGGTACGCTGCTGGACTGTTTGGCCTGGCTGAAATAGGCGGCAAGCTGGGCCGCTTCCTCCAAGGTGGCTTCTCCGAAGGACGCGCTGCGGATAACTACGTGCGAGCCTGGAATGTCCTTGGTATGCAGCCAGGTATCACTGCTGCTGGCCAGCTTGTTGGTCACATACTCATTCTGGAGATTGTTCTTGCCTACATAAATCTCGATGCCTTCGGAAGAAGTATACATGTGAAGAGTCGGACGGCCGTCCTTTTTCTTCTTCCGCGTCTTCTTGCTCCGGTCTCTGAGATAACCCTGCTGAATCAGCTCTTCCCTGATTTCATCCACATCGTTTAAGGATGCAAAAGCAAGCTGCTGAAGCAGCCCCTCCAGATATACAATCTCCTCGTTCGTAAGCTTAAGCTGTTCATCGATGACAGCCAGGCTGTTCTTGAATTTGTTGTATTTTTTGAAATACCGTTGGGCATTTTCTGACGGGGTCAGCAGTGGATCAAGCGGAATCCGCTCCAGGGCCTGGTTCTCATCATAATAGTTGACAAGCTGGGTTTCCTTGTCCCCCTTATTTATCTGATGCAGGGAAGCAAGCAGCAGCTCTCCCCAGATGCGGTAGCGTTCCGCATCCTCGGCCTCTTCCAGATCCTCATTCAGCTTGCTGAGCTTTTTGATATTTTTGGTCCGCTCATTCTGCAGGAAGCGAATCAGATCGCCGACCTTTTGCTTGACCGTATCGCGCTCGGCCTTGTCCCCGTAATAGTCCTCAAGACACTTGCTGATTGAATCATAGCGCTTCGCCTCCCCTTGAATCAGGGTGAGAGGAATCGCGGAGAAGATGCTTTTTCCCTTGGCGTTGTCCCCAATAACCGGAGCATAGCGGTGCTCCCTAACTTCATTCATGATTTGTGCAAAAGACTCCCAGAGCGCTTCGATTGACGGCTTCTGACCGGAATCCCCATTCGCATGCTCTGCCCGGTGGTTGATCTCCTGGGCAATCAACGGGCTCATCCCGCTGAACGTATTCACGAGCCAGCCGGAGGCCTTCTCCGCCGCAAAGTCCGCTGCGGCCGCATGATAGGCGGCGATAAAAGCTTGCTTGTCCGTTTCCAGCGGATTTATTTTGTGCTGCTGAGGCGGCTCGGTATAGCTGAAGCCAGGCATCACGACACGATAGCTGCTGATGGATGGTGTAACGTGGTGAATTCCATCAAGCTGTGTGCCAGTGGCCGGGTCAATCAGAATGATGTTGCTGTGGCGCCCCATCAGTTCAATAATAATCCGCTTGGTGGACACATCCCCAAGCTCATCCCGCTGGCGGACGTCGATATGAATGGTCCGCTCGAGCCCCTGCTGAGTGACCGCTTCAATGACGCCGCCCTCACAGTGTTTGCGGAACAGCATGCAGAACATAGGGGCTTCCTGTGGATTGAGGAAGCTGCTCTCTGTGAAATGCACCCGCGGGTAAGTCGGGTTCGCCGAAAGAATCAGGCGCCGGTTCTCTCCCTGGGCTCTAAGATTAAGAATGATATCGCTGGTTGAAGGCTGGTGTATTTTATTAATTCGTCCGCCAACGCAGAGCTGCAGCTCGTGTACGATGGCCCGGGTAACAATTCCGTCTAGTGCCATATTCTTGGATTCTCCTGTCTATTCATACGTCTTCTCGTTCTATGATGCCATAGATGGAGCAAAAACTTAAGGCCTGACCGTGTGATATTTTGGGACTTGCCTGAATACATTTACCCAGTAAGAGGGTGGATAAGCCGTCACACTGCCAAATATGCGGGAAATACGGGAGGGAATTGCGAGCATGGATCAAAAAAAATGGCACCAGTGGAGTGCCGATGAGCTCTTGCAAAAGTTCGCCGTCGAACAGGACCAGGGCTTGACCCTTGAAGAAGCCGAGCGACGGCGTGAAGAGAGCGGATGGAATGAGCTTTCCGAAGCGAAGCGCATCTCACCGCTGATTCTGTTTTTGAACCAGTTTAAAGATTTTATGATGCTGATTCTGATGGGCGCAACCTTGGTATCCGGGCTGTTGGGCGAGTATCTGGATGCCATCACGATCGTGGCCATCATTGTGTTAAACGGGGTGCTTGGCTTCATCCAGGAGTTCCGGGCCGAGAGATCGCTCCGTGCGCTTAAACAGCTGTCGGCGCCTCATGCTAAGGTCATCCGTTCAGGAGTTACCCAGGATGTTCCTGCGAGGGAGCTTGTGCCGGGCGACATCGTTGTACTGGAGAGCGGGGACCGGATTCCTGCGGATCTGCGGTGGCTGAAGACGAACAGCTGTGATGTGGAGGAGTCCGCATTGACCGGGGAATCCCACCCGTCAGGCAAAATAACGGAGGCCATTGCCGCGGACGAAGTGCCGCTCGGAGATCAGAAGAACCTTGGCTTTATGGGCACGATGGTTACACGCGGGACAGGCAAGGGAGTTGTGATCCGCACGGGGATGGATACCGAGATGGGCAAAATTGCGGATCTCATCCAAAGCACGGAAGCTCAGGAGACTCCGCTGCAGCGCCGGCTGGATCAGCTGGGCAAAATCCTGATCATGCTCTCGCTGGGCCTCACGATTCTTGTGGTGCTTGCCGGCATTCTGCATGGACAGCCTGCGGGCAGCATGTTCTTCGCCGGAGTCAGCTTAGCGGTGGCCGCGATCCCGGAAGGCCTTCCTGCCATTGTGACGATCGCCCTTGCACTCGGTGTGCAGCGCATGATTAAGCGCAAGGCCATCGTCCGCAAGCTTCCTTCCGTTGAAACGCTCGGCTGTGCCACGGTGATCTGCTCTGATAAGACCGGTACACTGACCCAGAATAAGATGACCGTCAAACAGGTGTGGCTGGAAGGGCGGTCTTATGAAGTCACCGGGGATGGTTATGAGCCATCGGGACACATTCTGCATGAAGGAAGGCCCGCTGATTTCAAGAAAGAGTCAAGCCTTCGCAGACTGATGCAGATCAGTGCGCTGTGCAACAACGCCGAAATCTACGAATCCACGGGGGATCAGACCCGCAGCAAGAAAAAGACTAAGGATGATCTCGGCCCGCAGTGGCTTTTGAAGGGAGATCCGACTGAAGGAGCGCTGCTTACTCTTGCATCCAAGGCAGGCTTTCCCAAACAGTCTTTAAACAGCATCTATCAAAGAGAGCTGGAGTTCCCGTTTGATTCAGACCGCAAAAGAATGTCAGTTATCGTCAGCCATCAGGGAGGCAAGCTCAGCTATGTCAAGGGCGCGCCGGATATGCTGCTGGACCGATGCTCCTATATCTTATGGGAAGGAAACGTGGTGCCGCTCACAGGCACGCTTCGGCAGAAGGTTGCGGCTGCGAACGAGAGTATGGCCCGCTCGGCCTTGCGGGTTCTGGGCCTTGCCTATCGTGATCTCCGGCCGAGCGACAGCACCGCTTCCGCGGAAGACGTGGAAGCCCAGCTGATCTTTGTCGGACTGACCGGGATGATTGACCCGCCGCGCAAGGAGGTGCGCGAGGCCATCTCCATCTGCCGCCGCGCCGGAATCAAGACCGTGATGATTACAGGCGACCACGGCTTGACAGCGGAGGCTATTGCGAGTGAGCTTGGCATCATGGCAAGGGGCGGCTTGTCGCTTGCAGGCCATCAGCTGGCAGCCATGAGCGATGACGAGCTGGATAAGCAGGTGGACAACGTGTACGTATACTCCCGCGTTTCTCCTGAGCATAAGCTTCGAATCGTGAAATCCCTGCAGCGCAAAGGGCATGTCGTCGCCATGACAGGAGACGGCGTGAATGATGCCCCGGCCATTAAGGCAGCCGATATCGGCATTGCGATGGGGATCACGGGAACGGATGTATCCAAGGAAGCGTCATCCCTCATTCTCAATGATGATAATTTCTCGACCATTGTGGCCGCCATTGAAGAGGGACGAAGCATCTATGAGAATATCCGGAAGTTTATCCGGTATCTGCTTGCCTCCAATGTAGGCGAAATCCTCACGATGTTCTTTGCGATGATGGCCGGACTGCCGCTGCCGCTCCTGCCGATCCAGATTCTGTGGGTCAATCTCGTGACCGATGGTCTGCCAGCGATGGCTCTTGGAGTAGATCAGCCTGAGAAGGATCTGATGGAACATAAGCCGAGAGGCGCCACCGAGAATATTTTTGCGCGCAGGTTAGGCTGGAAAATCATCAGCCGGGGGATCCTCATTGGTTTGTGTACACTCGGCGCTTTCTGGATCACGCTGAAGGCAGGTCCGGATAGTCCGGAGCAGCTGCTTCTCGCCCAGTCCGTGGCATTTGCCACACTCGTTCTGGCCCAGTTAATCCATGTTTTTGACTGCCGGAGCTCGCGTTCAATTTTCCACCGGAATATCTTTCAAAATAAATACCTGGTGTTCGCCGTGTTCTCGTCCCTGCTGCTGATGCTGGCTGTGTTCTACATCGAGCCGCTGCAGCCGATCTTCAAAACGGTAGCCCTGGGACCTCGTGAGTGGGCCATCGCCTTCGTTGCAGGGGGGATTCCAACGTTCCTGATGGGAGCCGGAAGCGTGCTGTCGACGAAGAAACGCAAAGCTGGACCCCGCCGTACGCTGCCGGTGAATAGTACAAATATTCGGGCATAAAATGAATAGCATTTCCTCTCCCGAAAATATAGACTTACTCCATAAGAACCTTTAAAGAGAGGGATTGCTATGGAATTTACAAAAATGCACGGACTCGGAAACGACTTCCTGGTCTTCCACGGACATCAGGATTTACCCGATAAAGTAAGTGAGCTTGCTGTAAAATGGTGTGACCGCTTCTTTGGTGTGGGCGGGGATGGACTTGTATTCATTCTGCCTTCACAGAAAGCAGACTTCCGCATGCGGATCATTAATTCCGATGGATCGGAGGCCGAGCAGTGCGGGAATGCGATCCGCTGTGTGGCCAAATATGTGTATGATAACAAGCTGACGGATAGAGAGAACATTACCATTGAAACGCTGGGAGCTGGCGTGCAGCAGGTTAGCCTTCAGGTTGAGAACGGCGTGGTTCAGACTGTCCGGGTGGATATGGGGGAACCGGTTCTGGATGGCCTGCGTGTTCCAACCACGCTTGAAGGCAATCCGGTGCTGAACCGTCCCATCGAGGTCGATGGACGTGAGTTCAACTTCACGGCGGTGTCTATGGGGAATCCGCACTGTGTCATCTATGTGGAGGATGCGCCTAGCTTTGATCTGACAACATGGGGGCCGAAGCTGGAGGTGCATCCCTATTTCCCTAAAAAAATCAACGTGGAGTTCGCCACCGTCACTTCCCGGAACCGGGTGGAGATGCGGGTATGGGAACGTGGTGCGGGTCCAACTTTGGCGTGCGGCACGGGAGCCTGCGCAACACTGGTATCCTCTGTTCTGAACGGGGTAACCGACCGTGCGGCATGGGTCGGCCTAAAGGGCGGAGACCTATATATTGAGTGGAGCGAGGAAGATAACCATGTATATATGAGCGGTCCTGCGGCAGAGGTATACCGTGGCAATATTGTGAAATGATTCAGGAGAAGCGAAGCGTTCACCTTTGTGACCAGACTTCTACCTTATACATTTAATTTAAGAGATCGGGAGCAACCGTGATCGGGGGAACATTTCACAAGGCTGCCGCTCGCGTAAATCAACAGTTCCACTTAATAGCTGAAAGATTAGCTAAAAGAAACAAATAGCCAGGCAGTCCTCAATTTCGAGGGCTGCTTTATTTTCTATAAAGTGGTTGAAGGCATCGTGCCTTAGAGAGAATCTAGGCCATCAGGAGGAGATAGAGAGCTGTAACTCGGTGTCATGCAGAGCTCTATGCGTTTGGGAGCTAGTATTGTATAGGGATAAAGCGTGCGCTTTTAAATAATTGGACGCAGGGTGTGTGGCAGACGAATCCCGCATTAATCTTACTATCCTGCTCAATTTATGTTACATTAAAATGAATATTAAGGGGAATATGTTCCGCTAAAGGTTGGAGGAAGATGAGATGAAACCGGAATTGGATCTGCGGGCAAGATGGGAGAACGAAGTTTTAATTGGTGATGGGGCAATGGGAACCTATTTGTATCAGCTTGGTTTTCCTGTTGGCATTTCTTTTGAAGAGCTGAATCTTATCCGCCCTGAGGTGATCGGGGATGTTCATAGACAGTATGTGGAAGCGGGAGCACAGGTGATTGAGACAAACACCTTCTCCGCTAATTATCATAAGCTTTCGAAGTATGGGCTTGAGAGCAAGGTTGAGGAGATTAACCGTTCGGCGGTCAGGCTTGCCCGGCAGGCTGCCGCTGGCAAGAGCTACGTAGTGGGAGCTGTCGGTTCCATCCGGGGTGGCAAGCGGGTCAATGTGTCGGGCAAAGAGCTGCAGAGATACTTTGAACAGCAGATTTCCGCCCTTTTAGGGGAGGACGTGGACGGAATTCTTCTGGAAACTTTCTTTGATCTGAACGAAATGCGCACGGCCTTGGAAATTGTACGCAGAGGCAGCAATGTTCCGGTAATCTGCCAATTTGCCGTGGACAACATTGGAAGAACGATTGATGGTTATCCGATTGCGGATGCCTTTGCGATCCTCCGCCAGGAAGGGGCCGATGTGCTTGGCTTCAACTGCCATTCCGGTCCCAAAGGAATCATGAGTGTAATGAGCAGGCTGGGAGGGCCGCTGGATGTTCCCCTGTCTGTGTATCCGAATGCGGGACTTGCTGATTATGTGGATGGGGAGTATATCTATGGGGCCACCCCGGAGTACTTCGGCAGCAGCGCCCAATCCTTTGCGGATCTTGGCGCCCGTTTGATCGGGGGATGCTGCGGGACCACGCCGGAGCATGTCTCGGCTATGTCTGCGGCGGTTAAGGACTATGCGGTAAAGCCGCTTTCCGAAACCTCGGTGCTTACGAGGGAGTCGGTGCAGGTTCTCATTGCCGAGCATCTGGAAGAAGAGCGGCAGATCGGGGGCGGGCGCAGCGAAGAGCCTACACTGGTCGATGTTGTGAACGACCGCCACGCTATTATTGTGGAGCTGGATCCACCGCGTGATTTGGACATTTCCAAGTTTATGAAAGGGGCGGCAGCTCTGAAGGAAGCTGGCGTGGACGCGCTGACGCTGGCCGATAATTCTCTGGCTGTAACCCGAATGAGCAATATGGCGCTGGGACATCTGGTGCTTAAGGAGACCGGTCTGCGCCCTCTGATTCATATTGCCTGCAGAGACCGCAACCTGATCGGCACCCAATCCCATTTGATGGGCTTTGATGCCTTGGGCATTGACCATGTCTTGGCTGTAACCGGAGATCCGGCCCGCTTCGGCGATCTGCCTGGTGCAAGCTCCGTCTATGATATGACCTCCTTCGAGATCATCAAGATGATCAAACAGCTAAATGAAGGGATTGCTTTCTCCGGCAAGCCGCTCAAGCAGAAGGCCAAGTTTGTGGTAGGTGCGGCGTTCAATCCGAACGTGAAGTATTTGGATAAGGCGGTGCAGCGTCTGGAGAAAAAAATTGCCTCCGGTGCGGATTATATTATGACCCAACCCGTATATGATCCTAAGCTTATCGTTTCCATAAAAGAAGCCACAGCTCATTTGAATGTTCCAATTTTCCTTGGTATCATGCCGCTTGCAAGCGGCAAGAATGCGGAATACCTGCACAATGAGGTGCCCGGAATCCAGCTCTCTGATGAAGTGCGCGGACGAATGGCAGGGCTTCAGGGTGAAGAGGGGCGGCGCGAGGGCGTGGAGATCGCCAAGGAGCTGCTGGATGTGGCGATGGAGCACTTTAACGGAATCTACTTGATGACTCCGTTTATGTTTTATGAGATGACAGCAGTCTTGACCTCTTATGTCAAAGAGAAGTCGAAAGAGCGGAGAGCCCACTTGTTTCACTCATAATTATCAATTACAATAGGGTAACGGATGTGATGCCGATGTCATTCAGTATGACCGGATTCGGTCAGTCCGCCCGACATTTTGGCGGCTACTATGTACAATTTGAGATAAAATCAGTCAATCACCGATACGCCGAGATCGTTCTTCGCATGCCCAGGGAATGGACTTGCTATGAAGATGATTTGAAGCGCATTGTACAGCGGCATGTCAAGCGTGGAAGAATTGATGTGAACATCAGCAAGGAGAAAGCGGAGGATTCCGCTAAATCCTTTGTTGTGAACACCTCCGCTGCCCGGGCGTATCTTGATGCTGCCCGCCAGCTTGGGGAGAGTCTTGGAATTGATGACTCGCTTACCGCACATCAGCTTCTGTCGATGCCGGATGTATTAATCAGCGAGGATACGCTCCCCGGAAGCGCCCATCCCGATGAAGAGTGGGAAGAGGTGCTGAAGTCGGGACTTGAGGAGGCACTTGCCGGACTGGTCAAAATGCGTGAGAAGGAAGGCCGGCATCTGTCGAAGGATTTGGAGGAGCGACTGTCCAAGCTGGAGGAGTTACATGCCGAGCTTACTCGGCTGGCGCCTACAGTGGTAGGAGACTACCGTAACCGGCTTAGGCAGCGGCTGTCTGAACTGCTTGATGGCACCATGGATGAACAGCGTTTCGGCATGGAGGTGGCAATCTTCGCGGACCGCTCCAACGTGGACGAGGAGCTGACCCGGTTAGGCAGCCATTTTGAGCAGTGCAGGGAGCTGCTGCGTGCGCATGAGCCTGTCGGCCGGAAGCTGGACTTCTTAATTCAAGAGATGAACCGTGAAGTAAATACGATTGGATCTAAGGCCAATCATTTGGCTCTAGTGAACCGTGTTGTCGAAATGAAAGCGGAGCTGGAGAAAATTCGCGAACAAGCGGCGAATATGGAATGATGATTCGTTTCGACTTGAATGAGTCAAGTATAATAGGGGGATTAACCTGAAGATGGCGATCAAACTCATTAATATCGGTTTTGGGAATATCGTATCAGCGAATCGGATTATTTCTATTGTGAGTCCGGAATCCGCACCGATTAAGCGTATTATCCAGGAAGCGAGAGACCGGCACATGCTGATCGACGCGACTTATGGACGGCGTACACGCGCGGTTATTATTACAGATAGTGACCACGTGATCTTGTCGGCTGTGCAGCCGGAGACGGTCGCGCACCGCCTGTCCACGAAAGATGATGACAACGACGAATAATATGGAGAGAACAATGGCTAAAGGGTTATTAATTGTATTATCCGGACCTTCGGGTGTCGGCAAAGGAACCGTGTGCACCGCACTGCGCAAGCGCGTGCCTGAATTGGTATATTCAGTATCCGCAACGACTCGCCAGCCTAGAATGGGCGAAGAGAATGGCGTGAACTATTTCTTTAAGAGCCGCGAGCAGTTTATGAGCATGATCGAGAATGATCAGCTGCTGGAGCACGCCGAATATGTGAACAATTTTTATGGCACTCCGCGCGACTTCGTTGAAGAAACCATTGCGAGCGGCAAGGATATCATACTTGAGATTGAAGTCCAAGGTGCGCTTAAGGTGAAGGAGAAGTTCCCTGAGGGCGTATTTGTCTTTTTGCTGCCGCCGTCTATGGATGAGCTCAAGGACCGTATTCAAGGCCGTGGCACCGAGAATCAGGCGACGATTGAGCATCGCATGTCGGTCGCCCTGGACGAAATCAATCTGCTTGAGTATTATGATTACGCAGTGGTGAATGATCAGATTGATCTGGCCTGCAAGAGAATAGAATCTATTATCATAGCCGAGCATTGTAAAGTAAGAAAGTAAGACCGTGACCTGCGTTACAACCAAATAGTCCGGGCACATGCTTACATATCCTAATTGCCCGAAAGAAGAGGTGTCTGTATTGCTATACCCATCGATTGATAAAATGCTGGAGAAAGTCGACAGCAAGTATTCCTTAGTAGTTGCGGCTTCCCGCAGAGCAAGACAGCTGAGAGAAGGAGAGAATTCTGAGCTGAAGCAGGCCAAATCCCATAAACAAGTCGGGGTTGCGCTGGAGGAGATTTACGGTGACTTCGTCCGCATTAAGCGCGACGGTCAGGACCTTGCGGAACTCGATAAACAAGACAAATAATTACCGGCCCTCAGGGCCGCTTCCGACAACCGCAAGGTTGTTGTTTTTTTCTATATGCGAAAAAGAAGCGAGGGGATTCGGATGTTAACCGGCAAGAAGATTTTGCTTGGAGTGAGTGGGGGGATTGCTGCTTTTAAAGCGGCTTCGCTGTGCAGCAAGCTTGTGCAGAGCGGTGCGGAAGTAAGGGTGATTATGACGGAGTCAGCCACACGGTTTATTACCGAGCTGACCCTTCAGGCACTGTCTAAAGGGCCTGTCTATACGGATACTTTTGATGAAAAGAATCCTGCCGTCATTGCTCATATCGACCTTGCGGATTGGGCGGATCTGGTGCTGGTCGCTCCGGCAACAGCTAATATTATCGCCAAGATGGCCACAGGCCTTGCAGATGATATGCTGTCAACCACGCTGCTTGCAACGCAGGCTCCGATCATGCTGGCTCCAGCTATGAATGTGCATATGTATCAGCATCCAGCCGTAATCCGCAATCTGGCGGAGCTTGCTGCGCGTGGGGTGATGATGGCTGAGCCTGGAGAAGGGCTTCTCGCTTGTGGTTATGTCGGCAAGGGGCGGATGGAAGAGCCTGAGAGCCTCGTCCGTATTGTTCAGGCTTATTTTGAGCGTCAGGAACGGGTCAATGCGAAGCCGCTGAAGGGCCGCAGTGTGGTTGTTACGGCAGGGTCAACCGTCGAGCGGATTGATCCTGTTCGGTATATTACTAATGATTCCTCCGGGAAGATGGGATTTGCCATTGCCCATGCTGCCCGGGAGCTGGGGGCGGAAGTTCACCTGGTTATCGGCAGCACGCAGGCAAGTCCGCCTGTGGGCATTCCTTTTACAAAAGTTGAATCTGCCCAGGATATGTATAATGCTCTGCTTGCACATTGGGACGAAGCTGACATCGTTGTGAAGGCGGCGGCAGTGGCTGACTATCGTCCTAAGGAGCAGCTGAACCGCAAGATCAAGAAAAGCGGGGAGGAGATGTCGCTCGAACTTGTCAAGACGGTTGATATCTTAGAGAGTCTGGGCAAAAGGAAGACGTCCCAATTTCTGATTGGTTTTGCGGCAGAGACTCACGATTTGGAGAAGTATGCGATGGACAAGCTGACCCGCAAGAACTGTGACCTGCTGATCGCCAATGACGTGACAGCCGAGGGCGCAGGCTTCGGGACAGATACGAATGTGATTAGTATTTTTGACAGCCAAGGACTTGTTGAAGCGCTGCCGCTGATGTCCAAGGAAGCCTGTGCACGCCGGATCATGGAGCTGGCTGGGGAGCGGTTAACCGGAGACCTGTCTTTATGAACACGATTGCCAAAGTCATTGTAGATGTACCCAGCCGGGAGACAGATCGCCCCTTTGATTACCTGATTCCAGATTCCATTCAGGATTGGATTGAAGTAGGGAGCCGGGTGGCGGTTCCGTTTGGACGGCGTACAGTTCAGGGCTTTGTGATCTCGCTTGAGCAGGAATCCCAGCTTGACAGATCCAGGATGAAGAAGATCCAGGAGCTGCTTGACCATATTCCACCGCTTCCGCCAGATTTGGTGGAATTAGCAGGGTGGATGAGCCAGGAATATGCGTGCAGTACGATTTCCGCACTTCAGGCCATGATTCCCTCTGCTCTGAAAGGAAAGGCGGAACGATACATCAGCTACGCTGAGCCGTCCGGGGAATCTGCCGAAAGCGATCAGGGCGAACCTGAGGGGCTGTTCTCGTTGTCTCTGCTTCAGCCGGCTGAGGAGGAAGAGATAATTGAGTATGTTAAGAGTGTTGGTCCTGTGACTTTCTCGCATCTGGATGCCCGTTACCCCGGCCGGGGGGCTATGATCAAATCATTGATGAAGCGGGGTGTGCTGCAGGAAAGCCAGTCCATAAAGGATAAGCTCAAAATCAAAACGGTGAAAACTGTAGCTGCTGCGGTATCGGGCGAGGAAGCCGAGAAGGCCCTTGCCTCCTTCACTCCGCAGGCCCGCAGGCAGAGGGAGGTCCTGGCTTTCCTTATAGAGGTGAAGATTCCGATCGGAATGCAGGAGCTGCTGTCCACGCTTGGCGTAACGGCTGGAACTGTCAAGAAGCTGGCAGATAAGGGGCTGGCCGTGATCGAGGATGTGGAGGTGTTCCGCGATCCTTACAAAGACCGCAGATTTAAGCCTACTCTGCCTCTCAGCCTTACGCCCGAACAACAGGAGGCGTACAACCATATTGCGGATCGCCTTGACCGCCGGGAGCACGGCGTATTTCTGCTGCACGGGGTAACTGGAAGCGGGAAGACGGAAGTATATTTGCAGTCAATTGAACGCTGCATCTCGGCGGGACGCCAGTCAATTGTGCTGGTGCCAGAAATCTCGCTGACCCCCCAAATGGTCGAGCGATTCAAGGGAAGATTCGGCGACAGGGTGGCAGTTCTGCACAGCCGGCTGTCAGGAGGCGAGCGCTATGATGAATGGCGCAAGATCCGCGAGGGCAAGGTGCAGGTTGCGATTGGCGCGAGGTCTGCGATATTTGCGCCTTTTGCCGATCTGGGACTCATCGTGATGGATGAGGAGCATGAAACCTCATATAAGCAGGAAGAGACCCCGAAATACCACGCGCGAAATGTCGCGGTAAGGCGGGCGATGCAGCATGGGGCTGCTGTAGTTCTGGGTTCGGCTACCCCGTCTTTGGAAAGCTATCACGCGGCAAGGTCCCAGGCGAATGAGGAGTTCGCCCCTGTTCTCCTTGAGATGCGCCAGCGTCCAGCGGGGAGTGAACTGCCCGCAGTCCGGATTGTGGATATGCGCGAGGAGCTTAAGGATGGAAACCGCTCGATGTTCAGCCGGGAGCTCCATCAAGGCATTATTTCGAGAATGGAACGCGGCGAGCAGACGGTGCTTTTCCTCAACCGGCGAGGATTCTCCACCTTTGTGATGTGCCGGACCTGCGGCTACGTGGCAGGTTGTCCCGAATGTGATATTTCGCTTACCTATCATCAAAAGTCCAACAATTTGCGCTGTCACTACTGTGGTTATTCCGAGCCTGCCCCGTCGGTATGCCCGGAATGCGGAAGTGAGCATATCAGGTATTTTGGCACCGGCACCCAGCGGGTCGAGGGCGAGCTGGCCAAGCTGTTCCCTGGCATCCGGGTGATCCGGATGGATGTGGACACGACGGTGGAGAAAGGTTCTCATGAGAAGCTGCTAAATGCGTTCCGGGAGAAGAAGGCGGATGTGCTGCTTGGCACCCAGATGGTGGCCAAGGGGCTGGATTTTCCTGATGTTACGCTTGTAGGGGTGATCGCGGCTGACAGCTCTTTGAATTTCCCGGATTTCCGGGCGGCGGAGAAAACTTTCCAGCTCCTGACCCAGGTAGCGGGACGGGCCGGAAGGCACCAGCTTCCAGGCGAGGTGTTCGTTCAATCCTATACGCCGGACCACTACTCGATCATCCATGCAAGCCGGCATGACTATTTGTCTTTTGTCCGGGATGAGCTTAAGCATCGTAGAACGCTCGGTTATCCGCCTTATTGCAGGCTGATTCTGGTGACTCTCACGCATGAGAACCTTCAAATTCTGGTCCGAATGGCCGAGAATTTCGTCAGCGATCTGCGGGGGAGAGCACAGCAAAAAGGCTGGTTCGGCGGCCTTGACCGGTTCACTTCGGATGCGTTCGACATCCTGGGCCCAATTGCTTCGCCGATCCCGAGAATCAAGAACCGTTACCGGTTTCAGTGCATGGTGAAGTACCGGGGGGCCTTGGAGGCGGTTCAGCTTGTCCGGGAAGTGAGCGGCTTGACCCTGGAGCATCTGAAGGATGCATCTTTGCAGATTAGTATTGATGTGGACCCGCAGATGCTAATGTAGAGGGTGTTCGAACCCTCCCAAACCCTCCCTTCCAAGGGAGGGCCCCAAGGGCTTCGCCCTCTGGACACCCGAAAGGGAGAACGTAGGAGATGCAGAGGTTGGGTTTAGAAGCTGCGGCGGCTTCGATCGCTTGCCGTCCCTGCGGGACCCGCTTCCTTGTTGGCGGAATTTGGCGGCCTGGGTAGGTCGCGTTGGTGCCGCTGATTTTCGTGTATGGGGCCGGCAGTGTTCGTGGGGCCGCTTGCCGCCCCTTTGGGGCCCGCTTTACTTTTGGTGCGGATCGGGCGCAGGGCTGGAGATGTGCGCTCTTGCTGGTGCGAGCAAGGAGGCGCTGTCCCTGCGGGATGCGCTTGGGGTTGCGCGGGGATTAGAGTGTTGGAATTGTGGTATGGTGATGATGCGAGCGTGCAGGCTCTATCCCTGCGGGATGCGCTTAAGGTTGGTGCAAGGATTAAAGTGTTGGGGTTTGAGAGGGTTTTAAGATGTTTGCATATACATGAAATAGCGGAGAGGACGGAATCGTTCTGGAGAAGCGTGAGCGTTCGCCTTTGGAGCTAAATTTCTACACTGAATGGATAGTTCAAAGAAATTTAGCTCCAACAGCGATCGTAAGAATGATCCGTCAGCGGAGCGGGCTTACATGAATGGGAATTGCTCAAGAGTTATTCACTCACGTATCGGGCGCTGTCCCTGCGGGATGCGCTTGAGGTTGTGTAGGGATTAGAGTGCTGGGGCTGAGCATCTATCAGGTATTTGCATATACATGAAATAGCGGAGATTACGGAATCGTTCTGGAGAAGCGTAAGCGTTCGCCTTTGGAGCTAAATTTCAACAGTGAATAGATAGTTCAAAGAAATATAGCTCCAACAGCGATCGTAAGAATGATCCGTCAGAGCAGCGGGCTAACATGAGGGTATTCAAGACGTATTCCCCATCAAAGCGCGCTCACATAATAAGACATACGAAGGATGGTGCGATATGGCGATTAGAGAGATTGTTCTGGAGCCCAATGAGGTTCTGCATCAGGTTGCGGAGGAAGTGAAGGAGATTACCCCGGCTATCCGGAAGCTGCTTACAGACATGGCAGATACGATGTACGACGCGGATGGGGTTGGACTGGCGGCTCCGCAGGTTGGCATTCTCAAGCGGATTATAGTGATTGATGTGGGGGACGACAACGGGCTCATTGAGATGATCAACCCGGAGATTATTGCATCGGAAGGGGAGCAATTCGGACCGGAAGGCTGTCTGAGTATTCCTGGTTACCGGGGAGATGTGCGCCGGGCGAATCAGGTGACGGTCAAAGGACTTAACCGGAAGGGCAAGGAAATCACGATTACCGGAACCGAACTGCTTGCCCGGGCATTTCAGCATGAGATCGATCATTTGAATGGCATATTATACACTGAGCTAGCCGAGAATTATTATGAGATTCCGCCTGAGGAAGAGGAGCAGTTCGAACAGGAGCAGGAACAGCAGGCGACGAATGAAAAGAAGGAGTGAGGCGCATGAATATTGTTTTTATGGGAACTCCCGATTTTGCGGTACCTTCCCTGGAGACTTTGCTGGATGAAGGGTACAATGTCGTTGCCGTAGTAACCCAGCCAGATCGGCCCCAAGGCAGGAAAAAGGTGCTTACGCCTACGCCTGTAAAAGAAGCTGCTTTGGCTCACGGCCTTCCTGTGCTGCAGCCTCAGCGGATGCGCAGTCCTGAAGCAGTTCAGGAGTTGGCCGCATATGAGCCGGATCTGATTGTGACTGCAGCATATGGACAGATTCTTCCTAAGGCGGTACTGGACATGCCTAAATACGGCTGTCTTAACGTACACGGTTCGCTGCTTCCCAAATACCGGGGCGGTGCGCCGATCCAGCGCTCGATTATCAACGGGGAGAAGGAAACGGGGATCACGCTGATGTATATGGCGGAAGGCCTCGATACCGGGGATATGATTGCAAAGTCGGTGGTTCCAATTGAGGATGAGGACACTTCGGGTACCTTATTCCAGAAACTGAGCTTGGCTGGGGCGAAGCTGCTAAAGGAGCAGCTGCCTCTAGTCATTAACGGGAGCGCGGCGCGTATTCCGCAGAATGATGAGGAATCTACATATGCAAAGAATCTATCCCGTGAAGATGAGCGCATTAACTGGGCCGATTCCTCCAGGGATATCTATAACCGGGTGAGAGGCCTCGTGCCTTTTGCCGGAGGTTTCACCCACTGGAACGGGGAAGTATTCAAGGTATGGGAAGTAGCCAAGCCTGAGCTGACGGCCGCGAGTTCAGGCAGCGGACAGGCTCCTGGTACTGTGCTGGCTTTTCATGCAAACGGGATTGAAGTGAAGACCGGGGACGGCTCGGTTATTCTAACCAAAGTGCAGCCTGCCGGTAAGAAGGCCATGGAAGCGGCCGAATTTCTGCGGGGCGGCGTGCTGAAGAAAGGTGAGGTATTCTCTTGAGCAGCTCTCAGCATAGGGGAAATAAGCCGGCAAATAAGCCGAAGACCGGTTCAGCTCCCCAAAGGGCGAAACACAAGGGCACCGGCGGACTACAGAGACCTGTTACCGCACGGGAAGTGGCTCTTGAGGTGCTGACCCAGGTGGAGGAAGAGGGCGCTTATAGCAACCTGCAGCTGAACAGCGCGCTGCAGCGCAGCAATCTGTCCGGAGCGGACGCAGGCCTTGCCACGGAGCTGGTGTATGGGACGATCTCGCGCTTATCCACGATTGACTATTTCTTAGGTCAGTTCGTTGCTAAAGGCTTGGGTAAGCTTCAGCCTTGGGTGCGGAATTTGCTTCGTCTAAGCTTCTATCAGCTGTATTATTTGGACCGTATCCCCGCACATGCAGCGGTTAATGAAGCCGTTAACATCGCCAAAAAGAAAGGCCATCAAGGCATTTCAGGCATGGTGAACGGGGTGCTGCGAAGTGTGCTCCGGCGTAAGGAGGAGCTTCAAATACCGGCAGACCTTCCGCCACTCAAACGGATTGCTCTAGAGTATGCTTATCCGGAATGGCTCGTTGGGCGCTGGATCAAAGAGTACGGGGAAGCGGAGGCGGAGGCCATCTGCCGCGCGAACAATGAGCCTCCTTCTGTGAGTGTGCGGGTGAACCGCACCAAGCTCAGCAGGGAAGAACTGCTGGAGCGGATGAGGGAGCGGGGACTAGATGCTGAACCTTCTCCTGTGTCCGAGGATGGGATCATTGTTCGCAGTGGCGGCAATATGGCCCATACGGACTGGTACCAGGAGGGGCTGCTCTCTGTCCAGGATGAGAGCTCCATGCTGGTTGCTGCCGCGGTCGATCCGAGGCCCGGCATGAAAGTGCTTGACTGCTGCGCCGCACCCGGCGGCAAGTCCTGCCATATCGCGGAGAAGCTGAATGGCAGCGGTGAAGTTATCGCGAATGATGTGTATCCGCATAAAGCCAAGCTGGTAGAGTCCCAGGCCGAGCGTCTGGATTTGGACATTGTACGCACAACTACGGGCGACGCCTTGGAGCTTGCTGCGCGGTATGCGCCGGAATCTTTTGACCGGATTCTGCTCGACGCTCCATGTTCGGGGCTTGGGGTAATCCGGCGCAAGCCGGATCTGAAGTGGGCCAAGCAGCCGGAAGACATCACAGACATTGCAGAGCTTCAACTCAAACTGCTTGATGGGGTTGCCGGGCTGCTCAGGCCTGGGGGTGTTCTGGTCTACAGCACGTGCACGATAGAAAAGCGGGAGAATATGCAGGTCGTGCAGGCTTTTCTGGATAAGCATCCGGAATATGCCGAAGCGGATCAGGTGCAAGTATTAAATGAACTGGGTGAAGCGCGTACGCGGGCTGCTGTTGGCACACAGATTTTGCCTCAGGATTTCCATTCCGATGGATTCTATATTGCCCGTTTGGTCAAACTAGGTTAATATGACAGATGGCACACCCCGCTGGAACCTCCAGCGGGTTTTGCACTTTAGTGTCAAGTGTGTTTATGATAAAATGGGAAGAATGAATAGAATTCATGCTTCAATTTAAAAAAGAACAGGTGTGTGATCATGAAGCCTTTTATATATGATTTTACGTTGGAGGAGCTGCAGGAATGGGCAGTTTCCCAAGGGGAACCCGCTTTCCGCGGCGGGCAGATTTTTGATTGGATTTATGTGAAGCGGGTTAATTCTTTTGACGAGATGACCAATCTATCCAAGGCGCTTCGCCAGAAATTGAATGAGCAGTTCCAGTTCGTGGCCCTGAAGGAGATTACGAAATTTGAGTCCAAGGACGGAACGGTCAAGTTCCTGTTCGGCCTGCATGATGACCATGCCATTGAAACGGTGATCATGAAGCACAACTACGGGAACAGCATCTGTGTAACGACCCAGGTAGGCTGCCGGGTAGGCTGTACGTTCTGCGCATCCACCTTGGGTGGGCTGAAGCGGGACCTGACCGCTGGAGAGATTGTCGCCCAAGTTGTGCGGGCCCAGCAGATCCTTGATGAACGAGGCGAGCGTGTGAGCAGCATTGTCATCATGGGAACGGGCGAACCGTTTGAGAACTATGAGGCTACCATGAAATTTTTGCGGTTGATGATCCATGAGAAGGGCTTGAATATTGGACAACGGCATATTACTGTATCAACAAGTGGTATTGTGCCGAACATCTACCGGTTTGCGGACGAGAATACCCAGATTAATCTGGCCATTTCGATTCATGCACCGAATGATGCGCTTCGTTCGAAGCTGATGCCGGTGAACCGCCGGTTTCCTTTTGACGATGTGATGGAGTCACTAAGATATTATCAGGCGAAGACGGGCCGCAGAATTACATTTGAATATGCGCTCATCGGCGGGGTTAACGACCAGCCGGAGCATGCGGAGGAACTGGCAAATGTATTGAAAAACATGCTCTGCCACGTGAATCTGATCCCGGTGAACTATGTGCCTGAACGTAAGTACACCCGGACTTCGAGAAATGACATTTTTCAATTCCAACGCATATTGGCGGACAAAGGGGTTAATGTTACGATCCGCCGTGAGCAAGGCCACGATATTGCGGCAGCCTGCGGACAACTGCGGGCGAAGCATATGGAGTCTGGTGCGAGGTGAGGTCATTTGATTAAAACGGTATGTGTCAGTGATGTGGGACATGTTCGTTCCGTAAATGAAGATTCATATTGGGTGGAGAGCCTGGAACAAGGCTTCACTCTGGGGATTGTGGCTGATGGCATGGGCGGACACAAGGCGGGAGATACCGCCAGCCGCTTGGCTGTAGAGACCATTTCGGCCGATCTGAAGAAGCTGCCAAGAGCCACTTCCACAGAGCTTCGCCGTGAGGCTATGAGAAAGGCGATTCTCCATGCCAATGAGGTGGTGTTTCGCACTGCTTCTGAAAGTGTCGAATATCACAATATGGGCACCACCGTGGAAGCGATCCTGCTTGACCGGCGTGAAGGGATTATCGGTCACATTGGTGACAGCCGTGCCTATTTGTTCCGCCAAGGGGGAATCACCCAGCTGACGGAGGACCATACCTTGGTCAACGAGCTTGTGAAAAGCCGGCAGATCAGCGAAGAAGAAGCTTCTCATCATCCCCGCCGAAACGTAATCACCCGGGCACTGGGAACGGATGCCCAGGTGGAGGTAGATCTGATTCATGTTGCGCTGAAGGAAGGGGATATTCTGCTCCTCTGCAGCGATGGACTCAGCAGCTATGTATCTAAGCATCAAATGGCCCAAACGGTCGGATTGTCTGAGGTGTCCTTGAAGGACCGGGCCGACCACCTTCTTCAGCTTGCTCTTGATGCGGGCGGGGAAGATAATATCACTGTAGCTCTCATAGAAATTTCCGAGGGTACAGCGGGGTCTAGTGTAAAGGAGTGGACAACATGATCGGACATGAATTGGGCGGTCGTTATCAGATTATTGAGCGGATCGGCGGAGGCGGAATGGCGCTGGTATACAAGGCGCAGGACATTCTGCTCGGACGCAATGTGGCTATCAAAGTGCTGCGTCAGCAATTTGTGCACGATGAGGAATTTATCCGCCGCTTCCGGCGGGAGGCGCAATCTGCCGCATCTTTGTCACATCCGAATGTGGTAAGTATTTATGATGTCGGTCAGGAAGACGAAATCCATTATATTGTCATGGAATATATTGAAGGCCAGAATTTAAATGAGATTATAAAAGAACGCGCCCCGCTCCAGGTGGACGAGGCCGTTCGGATTGCAACACAAATTTGTGACGCGCTGGATCATGCTCATCATAACCAAATCATTCATCGGGATATAAAGCCTCATAATATACTCATTGGACGGAACGGACGGGTAAAGGTAACCGACTTCGGTATTGCCCGTGCGGTATCATCTACAACAATTACCCAGACGGGCTCGGTTGTAGGTTCCGTGCACTACTTCTCACCAGAACATGCCAAAGGTGTGGTTACAGGTGAGAAATCGGATCTGTATTCCCTGGGGATCGTGCTGTACGAAATGCTTACCTCCAAGCTTCCATTCTTGGGGGAGAGCCCGATCAGTGTGGCTCTGAAGCATCTTCAGGAGAGCTTTGAGGAACCGCGGCTCGTTAACCCGCTTATTCCTCAGAGTGTTGAGAATATCATATTGAAGTCAATGCGCAAAAATCCAAACGAACGCTATCAGTCCGCCAAGGAGATGCTGCGTGATTTGGAGACGTGTCTGCTGCCTGAGCGGCGGCTGGAATCCAAGATTGTGTTTGATGATGCCGACGACGCGGATAAGACCCGGGTAATTCCAGCGATCAAACCACCGGTGCAGCGGCCTGCTGCGGGGAGAACGTCCCGTGTGGATGATCCTGATGAAGGCTCAAAGCCGCAGGCGGCCAAATCTAAGAACCCCAAGAAAGCCTGGGTCAAACCTACGCTGTGGATCGGAATTACGCTGCTTGTCATCTTATTCATGCTTGGAGTGGCTTGGTATGTCAATCAGAGCTTGAATGTTCCTAATGTGAAAGTGCCGAAGCTGATCGGTCTTCAGGAAGACGCGGCCAGAGCGGAGCTCACCAAGGCAGGGCTTAAGGTGCAGGATCCCATCACCAGAGCCTACAAAGAAGGTGTAGCTGCAGGTGTTGTGTATGAACAGGGAAGGCCGGAAGGCGCTGAGGTCAAGAAGGATACGCCTATAACGCTGACAGTAAGCGTGGAGAAACCGCTGAAGAAGCTTCCAGATCTCAGTGGACAATCGTATGAAGATGCTAAGAAGAAGCTGATGGATGACTTCCAGATGGATGGTAGTCAGATTACCCGGAAGGATGATTACAGTGATGCTGATCCTGGCAAGGTGACAGGTCAGAATCCTGCTGCCGGCTCGGACTTTGATCCGGCGAAGGACACGGTTGAGCTTACAGTCAGCAAAGGCCCGCAAATGGTGACGATGCCGGATCTCACGAACCTGACCCAGAGTCAGGCGGAGGCCAAGTTGAAGGAGCTCGGCTTGAAGCTGGCCAAGGATGGCATCACCCAGGAGTCCAGCTACTCGGTGGACGAAGGGAAGGTATTTAAACAGCATCCTTACGGGGCTGGAGAACAGGTTCCTCCGGGTACAGAGTTTACCCTTGTAGTCAGCTCCGGATATCCGCCTGAAGCGGTAACGTACACCTATAATGTGCCTATTGCCCCTAAGACGGAAGGCAAGAAGAGCAAGATCCGGCTGGTGTATACCGATGCCCGGGGAGATAACAAGGAAGCGACAACAAGAACGATTAACACCGTTCAGACAATACCGGTAAATCTTGTTCTGTCTCCGACCAAAAATGGAGCGATTCTAATATACCGGGACGGTGAATATCTGGATACGCTGCCTGTCTCTTATATTGATGCCAAACAGGGCACAGTTCCGGTTCCAAGCGTACCGGTTGGACAGGAGCAGGTCGAGCAGACTCCGCCACCGGACGACAACAACTCCGGTGATAATGGAACTGCCGGAGACTCTGCAGCGATTAATGGCGGTTACCAGGAGGTAACCGACCGTTTCGCTTCGGGTCAAGCCTCCTCTAAGGAAGTCTTGAAAGCCCAGAAAGAGAAGGAAAAAGCCGAGAAGAAGCGCAAATAGGATCATGAATAAGGCAGAAAAACAAGGAAGCGAGGCCTGCGTACATGCCTGAAGGCTTAATTGTTAAGGCGCTAAGTGGATATTATTATGTGAAGCCGGCTGGGGCTGGATCAGGCGAGACTATTCAATGCCGCGGCCGGGGAGTGTTTAAGAAGAAAGGGATAACCCCCTTGGTAGGGGACCGGGTCATTTACGAGCCTACAGAGAATGGGGAAGGGACAGTAACGGAGATTCTCCCCCGGGAGACGGAGCTCATTCGTCCTCCGGTGGCGAATGCCAGTCTGGCCGTTCTCCTCTTCTCTCTTCGTGAGCCTGATATGAACCTGCAGCTGTTGGACAAGTTCCTTGTTCATATTGAGAATGAAGGACTTGATACGCTGATTTGCTTGACGAAGCAGGATCTGCTGACAGATGAAGACGAGGCAGATGAGCTGACGAAGCTGGTCTCAGAGCTCTACAGCTCCATCGGGTACGAGGTGATCATCACCAGCTCCCGGACAGGTGCGGGTACGGATCAGGTGCTCAGCCGGTTGGCTGGAGGAATTAGTGTGTTCTCGGGTCAGTCAGGAGTGGGCAAGTCTTCCCTGCTCAATGCGATGCTGCCGGGATTAAGTCTGGAGACCAGCGCAATCAGCCTGCGCCTAGGACGCGGCAAGCATACGACCCGGCATGTGGAGCTGATTGAGCTCGGCAATGGCGGTTACGTTGCTGACACACCGGGCTTTAGCCAGCTGGATTTTCTGGAGCTTGGGGTGGAGAGATTATCCGAATGCTTCCGGGAGTTTGTTCCTTATGCGGCGGAATGTAAGTTCCGGGGCTGCAGCCACCTGCACGAGCCTGGCTGTAAGGTGCTCCAGGCGGTTGAAGAGAAACGGATTGCCTCCAGCAGATATGAGCATTACGTTCAATTCTATGAGGAAATGAAAGATAAGAAACGGAGGTACTAACGAAATGATCAACATTGCACCGTCTATTTTATCTGCGGATTTTGCCAAATTGGGTGAAGAAATCGCCGATGTGGAGCAAGGAGGAGCAGGCTGGCTTCACATCGATGTTATGGATGGGCGCTTTGTGCCTAATATCACGATGGGCCCCCTTGTGGTTGAGGCCATCAAGCCTCACACCCAGCTCGTTCTGGATGTTCACTTGATGATTGAGAACCCAGAGAATTACATACCTGCTTTTGCTAAAGCGGGAGCTGACTATATCACCGTGCATGCGGAGGCCTGTGTCCATTTGCACCGGGTTATCCATCTGATCAAGGAGCATGGTGTGAAGGCAGGAGTTGCGATTAATCCTGGGACTCCGGCTTCGGTGCTGTCTGAGGTGCTGGAAGACCTGGATCTCGTTCTTGTGATGACCGTAAATCCTGGATTTGGAGGTCAATCCTTCATTCCCGCTGCGGTCCGCAAGATCCGTGAGCTAAGCGAGATGAAGGAGCAGCGCGGCCGATCGGACCTTCTGATTGAGGTGGACGGCGGAATTACGTCTCAGACGGCTCCGCTTGTTGCCCGGGCAGGAGCGGAAATCCTTGTTGCGGGCAGCGCTGTTTTTGGCCGTAAGGATCGTAAGGAAGCTATAGCTGAGATTATGAACAGTGTGCGTGCATAGGTGAAAATGGGGACAGCCCTGCGTCTGCTTTGATGGAATAGGGCGCGCGTGGGGCGCATACAATGGGTTACATGAGCTAAGGTTCTCATGTAACCTTTTTTTGTGAGAAGAGCACACAAGGTGCGGGATGGAATCATAGAATAAAGCAAGCATGAGAAGTATGGGGAGGGTGAATGATGAAGTTCTACACATTTAAGTTGCCTAAATTTCTTGGAGGTTTTGTGAAGGCCGTTCTGAATACATTTCACAAGAACTGAAAAAGGGCATTAAAAAAGCACCTCTTCTTGAAAAAAGGTGCTTTTTGTCTATATGCCTATTCAGAAATTACACACGTGTAACTTTACCGGATTTCAAAGCGCGAGTGCTGACATAAACGCGTTTTGGCTTACCGTTCACAAGGATGCGAACCTTTTGTACGTTAACACCCCAAGTACGACGGTTACGGTTGTTAGCGTGGGATACATGGTTACCAGTGCTAGGCTTTTTGCCTGTTACATAACATTTGCGAGACATGAATTACACCTCCTTGTTCCAATACACCTGCTTAAAACAATACTCCAATATCATATCACAGCAAAAAAAGCTTCGTCAACCGGCTAGCTAACTTTATTTGTCCAGCCAGAGCCTTCTTTTATTTATTTCTCCCTCTTCTTATAGTACAATGTTGATTAGTCCATAATATTTTTAAGGGAGGAGTGAAGGATAGTGGCTATTGAACTGAATACCGAATATGGACAAATTGATATCTCGGATGAAGCGGTAGCGGTAATTGCCGGATCAGCCGCCATGGAATGTTATGGACTCGTGGGGATGGCAAGCCGAAAGCAATTTAAAGACGGTATTGCAGAGCTGCTCGGGCGGGAGAATCTGACCCGGGGAGTAGAAGTGAAACCCGATAACAATAGAATTATTATTAATTTATATATTATAGTTGTTTATGGAATCAAGATATCCGAGGTTGCCCATAACATTCAACAGCGTGTTAAATATGTATTGAACGATATTGTTGGACTTCAAGTAGATGAAGTGAACATTGTGGTACAGGGCGTACGTGTATCAAGCTAGGAAGGGGATTTCTCATTGAGTAAGCGTTCTCTAAATGGAACAGATTTTACAGCTATGGTATTGGCCGGAGCAGATCAGCTTCAGCAACATGCGGAACATGTTAATTCCCTTAATGTATTTCCGGTTCCGGATGGGGATACCGGCACGAATATGAATCTTACAATGACCGCAGGAGTCAGCGAGCTGACAAAAAGCGGCAGCGGCGGGGTAGGCAGCCAGGCAGGGGTTCTGGCCAAAGGTCTGCTGATGGGCGCACGCGGTAATTCGGGAGTTATTCTATCTCAGTTATTCCGCGGTTTCAGCCGCTATGCGGCTTCTTATGAAGAGCTGAATACCGTTCAGTTCGCTCAAGCTTTGCAGAGCGGTGTGGATACGGCGTACAAGGCGGTAGTCAAACCGGTTGAAGGCACCATCCTTACTGTAGCCAAGGAAGCTGCCAAGCATGCGGTATATTTTGCACGTCGTACGTCTGATATACCCGAGCTGATGACCGAGGTTCTTGCCAAAGCAAAAGAGGCACTTGCCCATACTCCTGAACAGCTTCCGGTGCTGAAGCAGGTCGGTGTTGTGGATTCCGGTGGTCAAGGCCTGGTGTATATCTATCAAGGTTTTTATGATTATCTGTCAAATCAAATTGCAAATGCTCCATCTGCTGCGGTGGGCACTCAGGGACAAGCCGGATTCAGATCGGCTCCAGCAGTCTCATACACTGCAGCCAAGCCGGCAGCGCAGGCGCCGGTGTCTGCCCAAGCCCGTCTGGAGACGGATGACATTGAGTTCCTGTATGACATGGAATTCTTCATTAACCGCCAGTTGGGTGATGCCAAGGGCACCGCTTTTGATGAGAATCAGTTCCGTCAAGCACTTGCTGTGAACGGGGATTCCATTATTGTGATTGCTGATGATGAAGTGATCAAGGTGCACGTTCACTCGAAAGCTCCGGGTGAAGTTCTTAATTTGGCTCTCCGGTATGGAGAGATTACCCAAATTCATATTCTGAATATGCGGGAACAGCACCGTGATCTGCTGTCGGCAGGGATGGATGCTGCACCTGCACCTGAGCTGTTCGCAGATATTCCGGCGGAAAAGGCAAGGGTAGCCGAGCCTGCTATTCTGCCAGCTGACGAGCTCGCAGCTTATGGTTTTATTGCTGTGGCTTCAGGACAGGGCATCTCCGATATTTTCACAAGCCTCGGTGTGGACGTAGTTCTGTCCGGGGGACAGACGATGAATCCGAGTACAGAGGACTTCGTAAACGCGATTAACTCGATTTCGGCGCAGCATGTATTTGTGCTGCCAAACAACTCGAACATTGTGCTTGCCGCGCAGCAGGCCCGTGATCTGCTTGAGGGAGAACGAAGCGTGACGGTTATTCCGAGCAAGAGCATTCCTCAAGGCATTGCTGCCGCTTTTGCCTTCCAAGAGGAGGAAAGCGTTCAGATCAACACGGACAGTATGCTGGCTGCGGTAGGTCATGTGAAGACGGGACAGGTCACTTATGCGGTTCGCGATACCCACTTTGATGACCTGGAGATCAAGGCCGGGCATTATATCGGGATTGAAGACTCCAAGATTGTGGCCACAGAAGAAGCTCTTCTTCAGACTTGTGAGTCGTTGCTTGAGAAGATGCTCATTAGCGGTGATGAGATCGTCACGATCCTTACGGGCGAAGAGGCAAGCAGCGACGATACCCTGCTGCTGTCCAACTGGCTGAAGGAGAAATACCCTGACGCCGAAGTGGAGATCCATGAGGGCGGACAGCCTATTTATTACTATTTATTCTCTGTAGAATCCTAATTGGGGAAGGTTCAGAGGACGGGGACGGAGGCAGTATCGATGAATCATATTATTATTGTTACCGACAGTACGGCGGATATTCCGCAGATGACGGTTTCAGAGTACGGCATTCATGTTATTCCGATGACGGTGAACTTTAAAGATAAATCTTTCGTGGAAGGCGTGGATATTACTCCGGCTGAATTCTACGACAGGCTGACCAAGTCACCGGAGCTCCCGACCACTTCCCAAACATCTCCTACCCAATATGTAAATGTGTATCAGAGCTTGCTGGAACAGCATCCCGGAGCTTCTATTATATCTATTCATATCTCCTCCGGGATGAGCGGGACTTATCAGTCCGCACTGCTGGCCAAGTCCATGATGGAGGAAGATGGGACTGCGGCGGATATCACCATCATTGATTCCCGCTGCGCTTCTTACGGGTTCGGGCTTCAGGTAGTTGCCGCCGCAAGAATGGCTTCCCGTGGTGCATCCGTTCAGGAGATAGTGGATGAGGTTGAACGTCTGCGGCAGGTCCGCAGGCTCTATTTCCTGGTGGATACACTGGAGTACCTGCAGAAGGGTGGACGTATTCGCAGAGGAGCTGCTCTGATTGGCACAGTGCTTAATGTGAAGCCCATCCTTTCTGTGGATGAGGAAGGCGTTATCTATCCGGTTGACAAGGCGCGGGGCCGCAAAAAAGCGGTGCTGCGGATTGTGGAACTGTTCCAGAAGGACTTTGGAGATCACAAAGATCTGAATATTGCCGTATGTGACGGGGTTAACCCGGAAACGGCGGAAGACGTCGTGCAGGAGATGTCCAAACATTTCAATCTGCATGAAGTGGTTCGGACTGACATTGGTGCAGTAGTAGGGACTCACGTGGGTCCCGGAATTGTTGCGGTGTTCGTCTGGCCGGCATAAAGTGAGGGATTAATTGATGGATATCCAAAAGATATCCGTGAGACAGGTCAGCGGCGTGAGTGCTCTCAAAGAGGGAGAGCTTCACGCCTTTGGCGTCTTTACGGTACAGGATTTACTTGAATACTATCCGTTTCGTTATGAGGATTACCGGCTCCGGTCGCTGAGTGAAGTCAAGGACGGCGAGAAGGTGACGGTGCAGGCGAAGGTGATGGGTTTGCCGGTTCTACAGCGTTACGGCAAAAAATCCAGGTTGACGTGCAAGGTGATGGCGGATGAGTGGATGTTCACCGCCACGTGGTTCAACCGCCATTTTCTCAAAGACCAGCTCACCCCTGGCCGTGAGGTTACCTTAACGGGGAAATGGGATCTCCGCCGTGCTCAAATGACGGTATCGGAATCGGAATTTCCCGACAAGGGGGTCATTCGCAGTGGAAGCCTGCAGCCGGTCTATTCTGTAGGCGGCAATATTACTCAGGCTTGGATGCGCAAAACTGTCGGACAAGCACTGACCCAGTTCGGGGAAATGATCCCGGAGATTCTGCCGGAGGAGCTTGTCCGCAAGTATGATCTGATGCCGAGAAAACAGGCCATTCTGCGCATCCATCAGCCGTTGGACAGCGAGGAAGGGCAGAGAGCCCGAAGCCGGATGGTGTATGAGGAGCTGTTTCTGTTCCAGCTTAAGCTGCAGGCCTACCGGGCTATGAATCATGAGCGGATGGACGGGGTGGTACATACGGTGGATAATGCCACCGTAAGGGAGTTCGTCCGCAGCCTTCCGTTTGAGCTGACCGATGCCCAGAAGAAGGTGGAGCTTGAAATCCTGAAGGATATGCGCTCCCCCTTCTGTATGAACCGGCTGCTTCAGGGCGATGTAGGTTCAGGGAAGACGGTCATTGCGGCGATTGCCCTGTACGCTGCCGTGAAGTCGGGCTGTCAGGGGGCGTTCATGGTGCCGACGGAAATTCTGGCGGAGCAGCATGTGCGGTCACTGGTGAAGCTGTTTGAGCCCTTTGGCGTTACCGTCGGGCTGCTTACCGGGAGCGTGAACGGAAGGAAACGTAAAGATCTGCTGGCATCACTGCAAATGGGCTTAACCGATGTGGTGGTTGGAACTCACGCACTCATTCAGGAGGACGTTTATTTCCGCAAACTCAGCCTTGTCGTAACCGATGAGCAGCACCGGTTTGGTGTGAACCAGCGCAGCATTCTGCGGCGCAAGGGCTTTAATCCGGACGTGCTGACGATGACGGCCACGCCGATTCCCCGCACCTTGGCGATCACGGCCTTCGGCGACATGGATGTCTCCACCTTGTCTGAACGGCCTAAAGGAAGAAAGCCGATTTCTACCTATTGGGTGAAGCATGACAAAATGGACCGGGTGCTTGGCTTCATCTCCCGCGAGATCGGTCAAGGCCGGCAGGCTTATCTGATCTGCCCGCTCATCGAGGAATCCGAGAAGCTCGATGTGCAGAATGCCATCGACCTGTATGTCTCGATGTCCCAGGCGTTCCCGGACTTCAAGGTGGGTCTCTTGCACGGCCGGATGACGGCGGCCGAGAAGGAAGAAGTGATGCGCGAGTTCTATGCGAATGAAGTGCAGCTTCTTGTCTCGACGACGGTGGTCGAGGTCGGCGTGGACGTGCCAAACGCGACGCTGATGATTGTGATGGACGCCGACCGGTTCGGCTTGTCCCAGCTGCATCAGCTTCGCGGCCGGGTTGGCCGGGGGGAGCACGCCTCGTATTGCGTGCTCATCGCCGATCCGAAGTCGGAGGTCGGTCAGGAGCGCATGAAGGTCATGACAGAGACGGACGACGGCTTCGAGGTTGCCCGCCGGGACCTGGAGCTTCGCGGTCCCGGGGACTTCTTCGGCACGAAGCAGAGCGGCGTGCCGGAGTTCCGAATCGCGGACATGGTCAGCGATTTCGCGGTGCTGGAGGCGGCGAGGGAGGATGCCGCCCATCTGGTGGGCGAGGAGGCGTTCTGGACCTCGCCCGCTTACGGCCCGCTGCGGCACTATCTGCAGCGGGAGCAGATTCTGCAGGGCGAGTTAATTGATTAACGGAAAGAGATGCCCCAAACTAACATGGCCTGACGGCCACTACGATGAATGAAAATGTCTTGGCCTGCTAATTTGTATGTTCCATAATGGAACTGCAGGTTGCAGGCCGAGACTTTTTTGGAGGATAACACTCTGAGTCCCAAACTGGCCGACCGTATCCCACGAGTACCGCCAATTGTTGCCACGAAGCACGTGTATAAAAATTCTTTTCCCTGTGGATACATGACCTACAACTTAACTATTACGGGAGTGATCTTTGGGATGGAAGCGATTTTGGAAAGGTGTGTTGGACTTGATCTACATCAGGAGACCCTAGTTTCTTTTGTTCCATATGGTAATTTGGATTATAAACCTAAGCAGGAAATTCGTGATTTTTCTGCAACAACAAGGGATTGCTCGTACTCAATGATTGGTTTACATTAATCATGGCTAATGCGAGATGGACCAAAACATACCCGGTCGGAAAACCGGACGCAGCATGGATTGCCCAATTACTTCGCTCGGGACTCCCTACTCCTAGTTTAGTACCTCCATTGGTTATTCGGAATATGAGGAATTTGACGCGTTACCATTGAAAGCTACTTAGTTTTGAGAAGAATGGAATTCACAAGATATTACAAGATGCTATTTAAAGCTTTTACTTACATTAGCGATATTTATGGCGTAACGGGCCGTGCTTTACTGGAATACGCATTAATGTGAAGTTTTAGACGCGGATGAGATCAAGGAAAAAGTAAAAACTTCACTAAAGCGCAAAGTTCCTGAACTTTTGGAGGCTATAGATGGGCGTTTGAAAAAATATCATCGGATGATTTTGGAGCTACATATCGAGTACTTATCATTCGTTGAAAAGCAATTGAAGAAAGTAGAACTTGAAATTGATCGATTGCTGGAGCCTTATTCGGCGTCCATTGAGCTTTGGGTCACCATTCCTAGTATCCAGAAAAATGCGGTGACGGTCGTCTTAGTAGAGATTCGGGAATGATAGGTCTTGTTTTAGAGGCGATGCCGCAAATTGCAGCTTGGGCAAGCTTAAGCCCGATACTGTTTAAGTCTATACTAATTCACTGATTTTAGTTAAAATTTTCGAAATAAAGAAGGGATTATTTTGGATATGGAGAATATATTTCGATATTAGATATATATTCTCTTTGAGAAGGAATAGGAGAAGTGTCCCTTGTTAATTAAACATTTTTATGAATTAATCAATTCTGAACTTCAAAATGAGATAGATATCAGTGACGATCCCATTTACAAAAAATACAAAAAAGAAGATCAGAAAAAAAGTTATGCTTTTTTAGTATGGTTTTTAAAGTTTTATGGCCAAACCATGTATGTTAAAGAATATATAACAGATGGAGAAGGGGATTCTTCATGTGATATTATTTTTAATAAAAAGGATTCTTTTGGCAAGGAAACATTCTATGTTGTTCAGTCGAAATGGAATAATAAAAGAAATAGTGAAGATATGTTTAAATCGCAAGAATTAAAATATTCAATTAATGACTTTGAAACAATGCTACGTGGACACAGAAAAAGTACTACTAATGTTAAATTTAATGAAAAATACAAATCTCTTCTTGAACATCTTGGTAATAATGGTAGTGTAAAATTTATCTTTCTATCTCTTTGTCAGAGCAATCCTAGTTGTGACGACAATATCCACAGCTTCAGAAAAGAGTACGGTCCAAACATAGATTTAGAGATAGTAGACATACAAAAAATAAGGAAAGATTATATAGAACGTAAGTATAAAGGCTTAGCTTCCCCTTTATTACTTGAAACTAATTACAATCCGGAGGAGAGTATTATTACTCTTCCAATTGAGCGTTTTGGGGAAAAAGCTGACAGGGATTTTATTGATTTTCAAGGTGGTGGAGATGGCAGGAGGTCATACATATTTATTTTAAAACCAAAAACAATTTACGAATTATTTGAAAAATTCAAATTAAGTTTGTTTTATAAAAATGTTCGTAATCCTTTAATAACATCAAGCTATAATAAGGTAATTAAAGAAACTCTTGAAAAGAGACCAGGTGCCTTTTGGTATTTCAATAACGGAATAACAGCAATCACAAAATTGGTTCCTGATGTTGGAGTTGGAGCTAAAAATGTAGAACTAGTAGGGTTACAAATAATTAATGGAGCACAGACTGTTTACTCAATATATCTTGCTTATAAAGAAGCAACGCCTTTACAAAAAGAAGTTATGGATGCCGATGCTCGCATTACTATGCGATTGATTCGTTCAAGTGATGAAAGGTTCAATTTAGAAATTACTAGGTTTACCAATTCACAGAATGCTGTTAAATCCTACGATTTTATGTCAAACGATGAAATACAAATTAAAATACAGAATGAATCTTTTAATACCTCCTTTTGGTATCAGAGGAGAAGAGGAGAATTTAAAAGGGACATAATTCCAAGCGAGGTTAACGTTGTAACCAACACAACATTTGTTATAGCGTACATTGCATTTTATCTTCAAAATCCTTATATGGCTCTTGAAAAAAGAGATAAATTATTTGTCTCTCGCTTAGAGGATGGTGAGGGTCTATATGAGGAGGTTTTTAACGATTCCACTAAGTTCGATGATATGCTTGCAGCATATCACGTTTATAAACTTGTTACTTATGGCTTTAAATCAGAAAATGAAGAAATTGAGAAAAAGACAGGATTATTAAAAGCCAAAACGTCTTTAACTATTTTGGTTGTCTCTATGACTAAAGTACTATTGAAACAGTATTTACAAAATAAGTATGGTGAAGAATCCGAAGTGAACATATCTTTGTATATCAACAAAGCTTTTAATATAGATGAGCCTGATATGGATAAAATTAACTTAATTGGACGTATTTCGAGCATTTGTCATGAACACATTCAAGATAAAGATACTTATTATATTTTTGAGCGGATTCTAGAATCTAATGATTATTATATTATTCTTTCAAATCAGCTAAAAGAAAAGGGCTTAACGGCTGAAATAATGGATTTTATTGAAGGTAGGACTGTCTATAATGAAGAGTTAGGTGATGAGGTAGCAGTAGCTACTGAGTCAAAGAATGTTAATTAGGATTATCTTATTAATTCTCGGGGTTCTTTAAGTAACTAGTCTCTAACGGTCTGTCGACGATTGCTGCGTCGTACAGGTTAAACTTTCGAGATTTTCAGGCTATAGCGTGAAATAAAACGATTTGTTGGGCATTATCATTGGGCAGTAACCTTGCGGGACATGCTCTTGATAATGCTTTTCCTTTACAGCTTCTTGATATGCTTGAGATGTATAGGCGCTTCCCATATCACTATGGTGTAGGCTTTCCTGGTAGAGAAGGCAGCTGACAGCGTACATAGTACAACCCGGTGTTTTTTCAAATATCTGTATACCACGGTCTCCTCGTTAAACAAGTTCAAGATGTTTGACGTAATAACGTTTTACCGCCAAACGACAAATACGTAATGTCTGTTACGAGTTATTGCATAGGGCATCGGTCTAGAAATTGCCCCTTGAGCAAGTGTTCTGTTGATGTAAGCTGGTGCCCTGTAGGTTTGCGTTTCTTAACTCCTATACAACATTGCGGCCACTCGCGCTGAAATAATCTGCTGCGTTTCTAGTTAATCTCATGTCTACCCGAAAGCAGTGCCGTGATTTTTTGGTATCCATAACCCCATAACTATTCATGCTGCTTACAAAGTGCGCGAATCTTCTGTCGCCTGATCCTTGTACTTTTTTGGCAGATTTAATTGTTGTTTCAATAATCGATGCCTATCTAATATATATTCGGGCCTATAATTGTAGCTGTATTGTCTACCGAAAGGCTGCTCCAAACGACGGTTTCATTGACCACTATGATACCAGCTGTTGCCAACGTCAAAACATCTCCAAGATTGTCTCCATATATTAAGACATGTTATGTATTCCTTTGAAGGTCTCACGCTATGGGTCAGTTTCTTTTAATAGCTAATTTTTTTGCACTAGAAGACTGCCTGCCGTCATATATTAGATCAGGAGCACGGGAGGTGAGATGGGGCTTGAATTATCAGCAGTACGGCATCAACCCGCAGCTGGTGGAGCGGGTTAAGCTGAAGATGAAGAATAAAGCGGTCAAGGACCGCATAAAGAAGCTGACGGAGAACCTCACGAAGGCCGACTTACAGGACCCGGCCAAGGTGCATAGGCTTGTGAAGTCCTCAGCGGTGATTCTGAACGAGAAGCTGACCGCGGCGCAGGAGCACCAGATGGTGCAGTTCGTGATCATCCAGAAAATCGATCCTAAGAATACGTTTCATTTGATCAAGCTGTGGGGGATGTTCCGGTAACAGCCGACCCATCCCTAGTGCGAAAAGCTGTCACTGGTGACCTGCCGTGTGCAGCTTTTTTGCTTTTTTCAGAGAGATCTTCCGTTCGCTTTAAAGTAGCTTAAAGTAGCTGCCAGACGGTACTCCATTCTTGGCCGGCAAGGAGTCCATGCAAAAGAAGTTCATTAAAGTTGCTTCCAGGATGATACTCTGTTTTTAGCTGGCAAGGAGCCATGCAGGGGAAGGCTTTATGTACATCCAACGCGCTGCTTGAAGAAACGCAAACAGATCATCATCTCCAGTGACCGTCCAGTCTGTCGGGTGACATCAACCTAGTGGGCTCCGGGCTATGTTTATAATGTTAGACCTTCAGCCTGTTGATTCGCTGTGAATAGCCACCATCAATTCCTGCAACAATAGAGGATGTATTACTCTTGATGTGTATCCCACGTCTTGCATCTTACGTTTTTTAAGGAGGAATTCATGATGAGCCCAATTCAGCCGGACAAGAATCTGATGAACACGGTAAAAGATCTCGAAACAACCCCTGTCACCAGCCAGCAGGCCCAGCAGTTCCAACAGAAGCGGAATGACCGCAGGAAAGAGGCCCTGCACACGGACAACGAGAAGTTTCATAAGACCGAACATAACACTTACAAGTAAAAAAATTACAAGTTAAAAAGCGGCATATGGCCGACCAGCCATCCAAGCATGCCCCGGGCCACGCATCCGTGCGCACAGGGAGCATTGCGCACGATGTAGGTATATCCGGGAGCATTCCGGATCAGGGATTCGGGCTCAGGCAAGAGATTTTTTTGCCCAAGTTCCTGTTATGTTTCTGCAGGTGATCAAGCGACTCCATTTTTAAGCAAGCCAGTGCTCTGTAGCACAGGGCTTGCTTTGTTATATTTCCCCTTTTCGTAAGCCGAACCTTTGCTTCCTTCCCTTTATGCAAAAAAATGGCCGAACAACATGTTGCTTTTTTCAACAGAAAGGAGTAGTTTTATATTGACATGTTTGTAGGTCAAAAAATAAAAGGGGAGATGCGTTATGACACCCCGCACGAAAGCGCAGAATGAGGAAATTCGTGTCCGCCGTATGGCGCAGATTATGAAAGCCGCCGCCAATTCCTATGTGCTCAAAGGCATTAATATGGAAATGCGCGATGTGGCGGCCATGGCCGATCTGGGGTATGGCACGGTATATCATTATTACAAGAACAAATATGATCTACTGGCTGATTTGCTCAGACAAGGACTGAATGAAGCGGCTGAGCTTGCCGGGCGGTATCTGAGCGGGAAAGACCCGTCGATCAATGACTACTGCACGACCCTGCTGCGAAGGTGGGGCAAGGATCGGACTTTATTCGTTCTCTATAAGCTCGGATGCGAGCAGTTTAGGGAACTTCCGGCTCCAGTTGCTGGGGAACTGGCTGAGGGCTTTAGACAGGTGGTTATTAAATCGATAGCCGGAACCCTGAAACCGGGAACCGAAGCTAAACGGCAGGAGCAGCTAGCTGCTTTGATGATCGCCGGTCTGGTCGGGTGTGCCGGACTGTTGGTGTATGGGACTTCGGATGAGATGAACGAGGAAGATATTGTGAAGCTGCTGTTGGCGGGCTTCAAGACGAGAGGGGCAGATGAACTGTGATTGTATTGAAATCCAAGCAAGAGATTGAGGCTATGCGTAGAGCTAGCCAAATTGTGGCTGACTGCCACCGGGAGATTGCCAAGGTGATTGCCCCTGGAATAACAACTGCGGAGATTAATGATATGGTTGCCAAGCATATTATTAAGCTGGGAGGCAAGCAGTTTACAAAAGGATACAATGGTTTTCCGGCAGAGACCTGTGCTTCCATCAATGATGTTGTTGCTCATGGCTTCCCAGGGCCTACGCCGCTGAAGGAAGGCGATATCGCGAAGATTGATATCGTGGTAGAGTGTGACGGCTGGTTTGGAGATTCGGCTTGGTGTTATGAGGTCGGAGAGGTCAGTGAAGCTGCCCGGAAGCTGATGCGGGTTACGCGTGAATGTATGTACCTGGGCATTGAACAAGCTGTCCCGGGTAACCGGCTGGGGGATGTGGTGTCTGCCATTCAGAAGCATGCGGAGAGCAACGGCTTCTCGGTGGTCCGGGACCTGCTGGGGCATGGCATTGGCCGTTCCCTGCATGAAGAGCCTAATTACGAGCATGTTGGTGTAGCTGGGAAAGGCATCCGTCTGAAGGAGGGCATGGTCTTCACCGTGGAGCCGATGATCAACGAAGGAACGTACCGGATCACCATCGATGAGGATGGCTGGACGGCCCGGACCGCGGACGGCAAGCTGTCTGCCCAATATGAGCACACGATTGCGGTTACCGCAGACGGGCCGCTAATTCTTACAGAACAATAAGGTCCGTCCAATATAGTCTATTCAAGGATGAAAGCCCAATAATAACCTGTTGTCACGGGGAATATTTGTTCGTATTATGAATATAATAAGAACAAACGTTCCTGTCGGTGGTGAATAGGTGATGAATGAATGTACGTGCAGCAGTCCGGCGGATGATAAACGGATTAAAGATGCGGATGAGCATACGGCTTTAGGTGAAGGAAGTTCTGCCTTATGAAGCCGGTTCCTTACAGAACGGAGGAAGAGGCCGATTGGGTGAAGGAATATGTTCTGCTGCCGCTGATTCTCGATTTGATGGAGAGGGATTTGAGGCTGATCTCCTCAGACGCCAGCCCCTTCAAGCTGCCTGAGCTGTATACGGATGTGCTGCGCAAATTGCAGGCGCGGATCACCCGCGAGCTGGCCCAGATCCGGCAGCAGATGCGTCAGCATGGCATTAAGGTGTATGAGCAGCATCGCACCCGGGCTGGGCTTGAGGCAAAGTACTTATGCCGGGGGTATCAATATGAGTTCTCCATGCTGTGGGGCTTTGCCAAAGCAGAGATCGACAGGCGCGTAATCTTCTACCTGGAAGAGGTGGCGTTTAAGTGAAAGCAGCAGAACGGGTCATTATGCTGGGAGACTGTCAGTCGTTCTATGCGAGTGTGGAGAAAGCCGAGCATGATGCTTATAAGGACCGCCCTTTGGTTGTCGCCGGGGACCCGGCCCGCAGATCGGGCATTATTCTGGCGGCCTGTCCTCTTGCCAAGGGCTATGGAATAACTACGGCCGAGCGGCTTGGGGAGGCGCTTAGGAAGTGTCCTGATGTGGTTGTAGTGAAGCCAAGAATGCAGCGGTATATTGATATTTCCCTTAAAATTACTAAAATTTACGAGCAGTATACCGATCTGGTTGAGGTCTTCTCCATTGACGAGCAGTTCCTGGATGTGACGGGAAGTCTTCGGATTTTTGGGGACCCTTATACGATGGCTTGGTCAATTCAGCAGAAAGTGCTTAAGGAAACCGGAGTCCGGGTGCGCTTTGGAATCAGCTCGAATAAGACGCTGGCCAAGGCGGCCACGGATATCTGGGCGAAGAAAAATAAAGACGGCATTTACGTTCTAAATAAGGCAGAGCTGGCCAAGACGCTGTGGGAGCAACCGGTGGACAAAATGTTCGGGGTAGGCTCCCGGATGCGAAACCATTTTCTGAGCCTCGGGATGTATACGATCGGGGATGTGGCCAGAACGCCGCTGCCCCGGCTTAAGGAGAAGTTCCGGGCACGGTTTGGCAAACAGAGCGATATCCATGCTGAGGTGATGTGGAGAACAGCCAACGGCATAGACGACTCTCCAGTGACACCGGCTACGTTCAACACACCTCCCAAGTCTATCGGCCATATGATGACCCTTCCGCAGGATTATACTCAGGAAGAGCATATTAACACGGTGCTGCTGGAAATTACAGAGGAGGTATGCCGGGATTCCCGACGGAAGGGATATATGGGCCAGGTGGTGTCGGTGAACTGCATGTGCAGCCCTTATGATGACCCGACGGGGTTCTCGCGTCAGATGAAAATTTCCGATCCGACAAATGATACGAATACGGTATTCCGGGCAGTGAAAGCCCTGTTCTACAAGCACTGGGATCACATGCCGGTCCGTCAGGTCGGGGTAACTCTCAGTCAGCTTGTCAGCGATGAAGAATATCAGCTGAGCCTCTTTGAGGATCTGGAGAGAGTCCAGGCTCTGAACAGAGCCACGGACTCCATCAAGGACAAGTACGGCAGCGCGGCTATTGTTAGAGCCGCATCTTTAACCTCATCAGGCCAGGCACTGGAGAGGTCGCGAAAAATTGGAGGACATTATAAATAACATGCTTAAGTCAAAATATATGATCCTATTGGTTTGAGCTGTTTAATTAAGAACAGGTGGCGAATTCGCTGTCTGTTCTTTGGTATGTAAGAAGGCAGCAGGGGCTTGGAATGACAAAAATTTAACACAAAATTAAAGCGCATCAAATTATTTAGTGTTGATTTTTTCCAGCAATGTCGAATATACTAATGAAAACGCTTTATATAAATACAGGAGATGGATATATTTTTTTCTCCAAAAAGTTAAAGCGCTTTAACTTAAATTAAGAAAGGGGTTCAGAGAAAATGGCAGGAAAGATCAGGAGGAGAGAAACCCGCTCATTCTATGCGTTTATCTCACCGTGGCTCATCGGATTTATTGTACTTACCTTGTACCCGATCCTGTCGTCACTGTATTACAGCTTTACGGACTATGATGTAATTCATGAACCGGTATGGGTCGGATTCGGAAATTTCAATGAGCTTTTTCAGGATGAGCAGTTCTGGAATTCGATCAGCGTTACTCTGAAGTACACTTTTGTAAGTGTACCACTCACTCTAACGTTATCTCTGCTGCTCGCGATTCTGATTAACCAGAAGGTGCCGCTGCAGGGCTTCTTCCGCACGGCTATCTACTTCCCGAGCATGATCTCAGGGGTAGCCATGTCCTTGCTGTTCTTCTGGGTGTTCAATCCGCAGGCGGGGCTGTTCAACTACGTGCTGTCATGGTTCGGTGTAGAGCCTATAGCCTGGCTGCTGGATGCCAGATACGCTATGACGGCGCTGATTATTATGTCTTTTTGGGGAATGGGAACAGGCATGCTTATCTTCCTCGCGGGGCTGCAGGGTGTGCCGGCATCGCTTCTGGAAGCGGCTAAGCTGGATGGGGCCGGACGGTGGCGAACCTTTTGGGCGGTTACTTTTCCGATGATCTCCCCGGTATTCTTATTCCAGTTCATCGTGGGGATTATTGAGTCATTCCAGGTATTCACCCAGGCTTATACGGTAACCCAGGGGGGACCTAGCTACTCGACCTGGTTCTACGTCTACAACATCTATATCAACGCCTTTAAGAACTTCCGTTATGGTTATGCCTCAGCAATGGCCTGGCTGCTTCTGATCGCGGTAATGATCGTGACATATCTGATCATGAAGACCTCGAATAAGTACGTTTATTATGAGGGAGGAAAGAACTAATGGAACAGATCAATCTTGCCGCTCCGGCTCCTGTTCCGGTGAAGTCCAAGCGGAGACCGTTATCCTGGAACCGGATTATCGGGTTCATTCTCCTGCTTCTGGTTACGGTGATTATGCTGGCGCCGCTCTGGTTTATGGTGACTACTTCACTCAAGAACTCGAAGGAGATGTTGGCCTTCCCGCCGACGCTGATCCCTCAGACCTTTGCTTGGGAGAACTTCTCGGAGCTGTTCACAAATACAGAAATTAAGTTCGGACAGCAGTATATGAACAGCTTGATCGTTGGGGTGCTGGCTGTAATCGGAACGCTGCTGTCCTCCTCGCTGGTTGCCTTCGGGTTCGCCAGATATCATACGAAGGTCAGCAATCTGATGTTCATGCTCGTACTCAGCACATTGATGCTGCCTTATCCGGCGATCATGATTCCACAGTTCCTGCTGTTTACAAAGATGGGCATGCACGATACGCTGCTGCCGCTGATCCTGCCGAATTTCTTCGGTTCAGCTTATATGATCTTTCTCCTGCGCCAGTTCTTCTCATCGATTCCAAATGAACTGTACGATGCGGGACGTATGGACGGCTGCAGCGAGTTCAGGCTGTTCGCCAATCTGACGCTGCCGCTTGCCGGACCGGCGCTTGCAACCTGTGCGATCTTTACGTTCATCTGGAACTGGAACGACCTGCTCACACCTGTGCTCTACCTGGATTCCCAGGAGAATTTCACCTTGCCGGTCGGACTCGCTTCCATGATGTCATCGAAGTTCCGGCTTGCGCCATGGAACCTGCTGATGGCAGCTTCCATCCTGTCGTCCCTGCCAATCATTGTGCTCTTCACAGTCGCGCAGCGGCGTTTCGTGGAAGGAATTGTACTTACAGGCATCAAGTAACTGCTCACATAGATTGGGTATTACCTGGATTGGGTATTACCTGGGTTACAAAAAAAAGAAACGAGAACACAAATTCAGGAGGTTTGGGTTATGAAGAAAAGGTGGTTGTCCGCAATTTTATGTGTGTCATTAGTAACCGTGCTTGCGGGGTGCGGCGGAGGAAGCAAATCAGCCGAAGAGAACGGTGTAGTTACGATTACCCACTACACGATTGACTCTCCGGACCGGACTTTTGTAGAGAAGCTAATCCCTGATTTTGAGAAGAAGCATCCGAATATCAAGATCAAAGTGACAAAGGCGCCATATGAACAGTTCGACTCCAAGCTGCAGTCTGCCATCGCAGCCAAGAATGGCCCGGATGTAACTTCTCAGTGGGGCTATGGCGGTTTTATGGAATATTACAACAAGGGCATGTTGGCGGATCTGACTCCTTACCTGAAGGATTTCAAGGCATCGGATTATAACATTCCGGAGAACCTGATGGATATCTACAAGGTGGACGGCAAGACTTACGGTATTCCTCTTAACAGCTACGTCTCCGTCCTGCTGTACAACAAAGACCTGTTTGATAAGGCAGGGGTGGCCTATCCGCCGACCGATTATGAGGACAAGAGCTGGACGTTCGACAAGATGGTGGAGAATGCCAAGAAGCTGACTGTAGATTCCAAGAACCTGGCGGAAGCCCAGTACGGTCTTGACTTCGGCTGGGGTGAAAGAGACCAGCGGCCTCAATATTTCGGGGCTGACGTATATTCGGAGGACACCTGGACTAACGGAGGCAAGCCATCCCAGATCAATCTGGATAAACCGAATGTTATCGATGCCTACAAGCAAATTTACAGCCTGATTTGGGAGAAGAAGGTATCCCCGACACCAGCATTCAGTAAATCTGTCTCTGGACAATTCGGAGATCCGTTCCTGTCCGGCAAGATCGGAATGTCAGCGGTGGGCTCCTGGAGTCTGGCTTCATCGAACAACTTTAACTTTAAAGTGGGCGTAGCCGCTATACCACAAGGTCCGAACGAGAAAGTCCGCAGCGTTCTGTATGTCGACCCGCTCTTTGTACTGAAAGATTCCAAACATCCGAAAGAGGCACTCGAATGGATTAAATATTTGATCACCACGGAAGTTCAGGAGAAATCCATCGAGCTGTCCGGAGGTAATCCGCCGGTGAACCAGAAAGCTGCTGAGAAGTACTACGCAAGCTTCGAAGGTATCGAGCCGGCACAGATCAAACAGGTTTATGAAGGTGCATTCAAATACGGATTTGAATCTTATAACCATCTGATGGACAATTATTCCCAAATCAATGAACTGTTCATCAACGAGCTGGCTGGAGTAGAGAATGGCGAGAAGAAAGTGGAAGATGTTCTTCCGGTCATTCAGGAGAAGCTTAAGAAGCTGCTGGATCGTGTAAATAAATAATGGAAGAGCAGGCTGGGGAACGAAAAGAATATTTTCTTCCTCAGCCGCTTGTATTTTTCTTTGTTACCGCAGAGTAGAATGTGATACGGTAGGAGTATCTGATTCTCGAAAGTGCGGATAGGAGTGTTTGCGGTATGAAAGTAAGTATTTTTGATGTAGCTAAAAAGTCCGGGTTATCCGTTGTGACGGTATCCCGGGTGTTAAATAATGCCCCATCAGTCCGGGAGAAGAACCGAGATAAGGTTCTTCAGGCGATGAAGGAACTGAATTATCAGCCCAATGCCGCTGCCCGGAGTCTTGCCCGGGGAAGAACAGGCATTATCGGCCTGTCGCTCTCGACCCTGCACGATTCCTTCTTCGATGCAGTAGTTAAGGAGATCAGTGACCGGCTGGAGGAGCAGGGATACTTTCTGGCCCTGTCGATTGTGACGGGCAGGGAAGAGTCGATGCACCGGCTGATGCTGCAGGAGGACCGGGTTGACGGTGTAATTATGCTCTCTCCGATTAAGGAGGATGAGTCCATGTTTGAGCTGAAAAAGCGGAATATCCCGTTTGTAATGCTCGACAACCAGCAGCCGGGCACCTCTGCTCCATCGGTCATTGTCGACAACTTCAAGGGTGGTTATGAGGCCACCCGTCATTTGATTGAGCTTGGGCATAAGCAGATTGCCCATATTTCAGGTCCGCAGTTCTTCCTGAGCAGCCGGGAGCGGGAGAGAGGCTTCCGCCAAGCCATGGAAGAAGCGGGGTTAACCCCTTTTGCCGTGGAGCAGGGGATGTTCCAGATTAAATCAGGGAACCAGATCGCATCCGCATGGGTCGAATCAGGTAACCTGCCTACAGCTATTTTTGCAGCAGATGACTATATAGCGCTTGGGGTTATGGATGCCTTTAAAAATGCGGGAATCCGGGTTCCGAACGATGTGTCGGTAGTCGGATTTGACGATCAAATTATCGCTTCAGAGTTCCGTCCTATGCTGACCACAGTCCGCCAACCGGCGGAGAAGATTGGCCGGCTTGGCGTGGAACTCCTGCTGGGCATGATCAGAGGCTCGTCCAAGCGCAACCATACAGTTCAGCTTGATCCGGAGCTTATCATACGGGAGTCGACAGCCAGGCCCTCCAGAGATCAAGCATAGAAGATTATCTATCGCTTGGGAGTGAATGAGTTGAAATATTACTTAGGATTGGATGCGGGAGGAACCAAAACCTATACGCTGATTGCGGATGAGCAGGGAGTAGTTGTTGGCAAGGGCCGCAGCGGCAACGGAAATCATCAGGTCGATTATGAAGAGGCCAAGCGCAATATTACGGAATCCGTAGAAATGGCGCTGCAGGAGGCCAATCTCACGAGGAAGGATATCAGCTTTGCCTATTTCGGGCTCGCTGGAGCGGACAGAGAGGCGGACTATCGAATCTTAAGGCCGCTGATTGGAAGCTTGGGATTTGAACGTTATGATCTGAATTGTGATACAATTATTGCTTTGCGGGCGGGCACAACCCGCCCTTATGGTGTTGTACTTATCTGTGGAACAGGAACGAACAGTGCGGGCCGCAGCCCCGAGGGCATCACCTATCAATGCGGCGGCTTCTCCTATCAGTATGGGGATTACGGAGGAGGGGGCGAACTGGCGGTCGAGGCCTTCCGGTCTGTTGTAAGGGCTTGGGATGGTCGAGAGAGGCCCACCCGGCTTACAGAACTGGTGCTACAGGAGCTAGGCTATAAGTCAGTGCAGGAGATGGTGGATGATTATATGGATCATGACCGCATACCGCCAAGGCATCTGGTTAAGCTTGTATTTCAGGCTGCCTCGGAGGGGGATGAGGTTGCCGGGGAAATTCTCAGGTTCCAGGGGGTTGAACTCGGCAAATCGGCACGTGCGGTGATCAAACGTCTTGGCATGGAGCAGGAATCATTTGATGTGGTAATGGCCGGCAGCGTTCTTGCCCGTGGTCAGGGGGACATTATCATTGACCAGATACGGCAATATGTAAAAGAGACAGCTCCTGGTGCCTCTGTGGTGCGATTACAGGTGGAGCCAGTGGTTGGTGCGTTGTGGCTTGCCATGGAGGCGGAGGGCGGCGGAAAGCTGTCTCCAGAGGCCTATGACAGGCTGAAGGGCGTCTCAAATCTTGAGGATTGGTTCGCTTAGAAGTGACTCATGGCACAAAATGTCCTGAATTAAATAAGAGGTTGTCCCTAGAGGGCAGCCTCTTTTTCTATGTAACCGGTTTGTTTTAAAAAAAGGTTGAATTTAAGAAGTTCGGCTTTTAACGATTTTGTCACATTTTAGAGAATTAATTTACATTTATTAGATTTTATGGATTTATTGACAACTTTATTAACGGTCTTTCACTCTTTAACGAACGGATATCTAGGCTAAAAGGCGGTGTCAGCTCTTCTTCATGTCTCCGGCACGTCTCCTTCAGCAGTTTCGATGCCATCCAGAACCTGTCGAAATGAAAGAAATCATGGCGAATCAAGGGAAATCAGGGAATAAGCAAATTGGCAACAAAGGCAGCAAGCTTAACAATTTTTACATAAAAAAGAAGATTAGGTAGTCTGATCCTAGGAAAAAAGGCTGTTTTATTGAGAGGGAGTCCCGGATTTCTAAGGGAAGGGAAAAGGGTTAGCAACCAGGAGACCTAGATTAGGTCTATGTTACCTTTTTTGTAACCTTCCAAAAATTAATAAATGTTGATGCATCGCGGTTTTATGAGGTTTTTGGATGAGACTATGGTATCAATTCTGTAACCACTTTGGAAATCAATGTAAAAAAACCGCAACTTCGATATATCTTTAGCGTTTAATATTACAAAAAATTAAGTTAAAATATGACGGAACTGCAGGAAGCACTGCTGCAGCGCGGTTCATCAGTAGAAACCTCAATCATTAGGTTAATTAAAGTTTTGATCGAGGCTGCTCTTCCAACTCCGTTTCCTTTTCAGTTAAATCTGTAAACATGTTTTGTAATGGAGTGGAAATTTCATGAAAGTCCCGAAAAAAAATGCTTCCATCCGCCTAGTTACTTTATGAGTTCACTTGGTTAATCATAGAGGTATCGACAGGGAGTGGAGGTGTGAAGAGCCATACTATGAAGATCGCCTGCATACAAAAAAATAGCGAGGTGAAAGGGTTTTATACCGATGTCAAAGTTAGCGCGGAAACGAATGATTCTATGGATTACGTTAGGAATTATCCTAATTGGAGGGGCAGCCTCCCTGGTATTCCTGTATCTTCCTCCATCCCACACAAGTTACGCTACCTCGGAAGGTGCGGAAATGAAGTTTCAAACCTCGAAAGACAAATTTCTGAGGTACGACGGAAAGGGCAATTGGAAGGAAATTTTTGTTAAGGGTGTCAACTTAGGGGCCACCGTACCCGGGCATTTCCCCGGTGAGTTTCCGGCCACCGAAGAGGACTACCTGAGATGGTTTCAACAGATTCATGATATGGGCGCCAACGTGATTCGGGTCTATACGATTCATAATCCCGTGTTTTATACGTCTTTAGTTAAATTCAACCGCGATAAGGGAGAGAATCCGCTCTACTTCATTCAGGGAGTGTACTCCCAAGAGGAGCAGCTGATTGAATCCAAGGATGCTTATGGCGGCGGTATTCCGAAAGCTTTTGAAGAGGATATCGATAAGGCGGTAAGTGCAGTTTACGGGGATTTGGATATCCCTGTTAAGCCGGGATTTGCTGGGGGCAAGTACACAACGAATGCCGGTGCCTATCTGATGGCTTGGCATATTGGAACCGAGTGGGATCCGGAGATGGTGGAGAACACCAATAAGGTCCATGCCGGACAAGCTCCGTATCAGGGCAAGTATTTCAGTGCAACCAAGGATGCAAGCCCGTTTGAAAGCTTCCTTGCGAGCATGCTCGACCGGGCGGCGACCAAAGAGAAAAGTTACGGATGGGAGCATCCGGTTACTTTCACGAACTGGGTTACCACCGACGTGCTTAAGCACCCGGGTGAGCCTCTATTCCAAGAGGATCTCGTCAGTGTGGATGCAACTCACGTTAAACCGGTAGATTGGGAGGCTGGATACTTCGCGGCATATCACGTATATCCGTACTATCCCGACTTCTTCCACCTGGATAAGACGCTGGAGACGATTCCGGACGGGAAGGGCGGATTCAACACTTACAAGGCCTATCTGCGCAAGCTTAAAGCTTATTACAAGGATATCCCGATTATGGTTACAGAGTATGGCGTACCTTCCTCTTTGGGGGTGTCACATCTTGGTCCTGGAGGACGCAATCAGGGCGGGCACAACGAGAAGGAGCAGGGTGAGATCAATGCTTCCCTCACTAAAGATATTTATGATGAAGGCTACTCTGGAGCTATCCTGTTTATGTGGCAGGATGAATGGTTCAAGAAGACATGGAATACCATGCGCTTCGAAATCCCGGCTGACCGGCGCTCTTATTGGCTGAACGTCCTGACGAACGAGAAACAGTTCGGTGTGGTCTCCATGGGGTCTGGCAAGTCCGACAAAATTATTATTGACGGCAAACTGGATGATTGGGACACGCTTCCGAAGGAACAGGTTACGGAGTGGCAGAAGACTGTACCGGGCATCAACCGCATGAGAGTCACTCATGATGAAGCCTATGTGTATATCGGGCTTGATCTGGACAAAGATTTTGATCCGCAAAAATCCTTGCTGTACCTGGGGACTGATACGGAACCCGGTGGCGATCAACCGGTTAAGGAATTGCCGAACAAAAAGCTTAGTGACGGGCTCGAGAATTTGATTGTGATCGGAAAGGACAATGAGACCCAGGTTAAGATTGCTCCTTCTTATGATTTCCATCGCAGATTGTATGGGCAGTATGGATACTGGATGCTTCCAGAACTGAAGGGCGAGCAGCAGAAAGCTTTCCAGCCATGGAAGCTTGCCGTCAGCTTGACCATGACACCACCGGATACACGCTCATCACATCCATTCCAGGATGAGACAGTTGGGACACTTAAGAGAGGAACTTCAGACCGCAAAAGTGCGCAGTTCGATTCACTGACTTCATGGCAGTACAGCGGTAAGCAGGTAGAGCTACGCATTCCATGGATGCTGCTTGGATTCGCAGATCCGAGTTCACAGCAGGTCATCGATTATTCGCCGCTAAAGAAAGGCCGGACGTTCTCAACGACCAAAACGGCAGGAATTACCTTGGTTCCGTGGATTGTTGACCGCGGCACGAAGCAGGTATCCTGGCCGGGAGGCAGCGCAAGTACGCTGAATTTGAAAGACCAGCCGATCTATAAGTGGAGTCCATGGGAGACCGTAGAATACACCGAACACCTCAAATCCGGCTACTACGACCTGAAGGATGTTTATTCAAAAATGAACAAGTAGCACAGTAAATACGAACTCATAGAGGAGGTCTCATTGCATTATGTTTTCACATGTCACCGTGGCTATTTATTTTGTCTATGTGTGCCTCGGATTGATTGGACTGGGAATTGCACTCCTATTCTATATGAAAATCAAGCACCTAAAGATGCTTAAAATGAAAGAGCATTACCGTCTTAAACATCAGGATTATTTCAAATTTATCCAATCCCACCTTCACGAGAACAGTGAACTTCCGGTGCCGCCAGGTAAGCTGGCGCCACTGGAGAGAAGGGTCATTCAGGATAAACTGGCCGAATTGATCGAGCAGTTCAAGGGAGAGCTTCGCAACAGGCTCGTTGAACTGTGTGAAAGAGCCGGCTTCGTGAAGGATGAGATGGACCAGCTTGAGAGCCTGTTCTTTGGACGCCGGGTCGAAGCGGCCTATCGTCTGGGAAATATGCGGGCACATGAAGCTGTGCCCCGTCTGCTCCAGATGCTGCGGAAACAGAAGTACAGCCCGCTGACAATTATACTTGGACGGGCCATCGCCAAGGCGGCGAAGCAGGAGGACCAGCTTAAGGAAATGCTGACCCTCATGCTGCGTCACGGCAAGCCGATTCATAATCTGGCAGCGGACGTGCTGCTGGAGACAGATCTGGATTCCAGCAAGCTGCTGCTTCAGTTTCTGGAAGACGGAAATCCGGACTTCGTTAAGGTCGCTCTTGTCGCAATGTGGGGGCAAGCTGTCCCTGAGGTGATTCCGGCACTTGATAAGCTTGTGGGCGCCGAAGAGAAGGATGTGCGTGCCGAAGCCGTCAAGCTGTACCTAAGCTCTAATCCGGTTCTGAAGGATGAGACGATTAAGCAGCTTATGTCGGACAATAACTGGGAAGTTCGCGCGGCCATCGCCAAATCCCTTGGCTCGCTTCATGCGGCAGGCAGCATTCCACTATTGAGAAACGCTATGCGTGACGAGAACTGGTGGGTTCGCAATAACAGTGCGGAGAGCCTGGCAAAGCTTGGTGAGACAGGATTTGAGATTCTGTGCGAAACGGCTCTGCGCGGTTCGGGAGTTGAGCGGGAGACGGCGCTCTTCCATATTGAGAAGGTGATGAGTGAAGGAGCAGATCATCATGCGGTGGATCAGATGGTTTCCTTCAACAAAAAAAGGCTGCTTTATGACCGGTATTTCGGTGTAACCGAACGTAAACCGGTACGCAAAGTAGCAGCGGTTGGAGGGGATTATTCTGCTTAGAGATATACTGCTGATTTATGGACTGTTTGCAATTTATTATGTAATGACGGTAAATGCTTTGTACTTTGCGGTATTGGCGTTTTCGTTCAAGAACATCATGAACATCTTCAGGAGATCGGCTTACTCGAAATACAACACATTGTCCGGTTCGGAACTGGTGCCTGCAGTATCGCTGCTGGTACCAGCCTATAACGAAGAGGTTACCGTTATTGAGAATGTAAAATGTCTGCTGACTCTCAACTATCCGAACTATGAGGTTATTGTCATTAACGATGGTTCAAAAGACGACACACTAGGCGTCTTGGTCAAGGAGTTCGAGCTCGAGAAGATGGCCAATCCCGAGATGAGAAACTCCATTGACTGTCAGGCAATTACCGGGGTTTACCACAATCCTAAGTATCCGCATCTGTTTGTAATTGATAAGCCAAACGGAGGAAAGGCTGACTCCTTGAATGCCGGAATCAACCTGTCCCATTATCCGCTGATTTCTTCAATTGATGCGGACTCCCTTCTGGAGAAGGACGCCTTGATCCGGATGGCCAGACAGTACATGGAGAATCCGGAGGAAACTGTGGCCATCGGCGGAGATGTCCGGATTGCCAATGGATGTCTGATTGAGAACGGTCAGGTTAAGGACTTCTCCCTGCCTAACAAGATGTGGCCGATGTTCCAGGCGATTGAGTATCTCAAGGCATTTCTGGGCGGCCGGATCGGATGGAGCTCCATCAATGGACTGATCATCGTATCCGGTGCGTTTGGACTGTTCCGCAAGGACTATGTCATTGCGGTTGGGGGCTACCGTGGTGGTTACCCGGGCGAGGATATGAACATTATTATCAAGCTTCACAGGTACATGCTGGAGAACAAGCTCCGCTACCGGATCGCTTTCTGTCCCGAGGCCGTGTGCTGGACACAGGCTCCGGACACGTACCATATCCTGTCCAACCAGCGCAAGCGCTGGGGACGCGGTAACTTGAAGAACATGATCGAGAACTACGACATGGCCTTCAATCCGAAATATAAAGTCATGGGTCTTCTGACCATGCCATACAACATTATTTTTGAAGCCTTGAACCCTTATTTCAAGCTTACCGGTCTGCTTGCTCTTGCAGGTTATGTGGCCTTGGATATGACTCAATGGAAGATTCTGGTGGTGTTTGGATTGATTAACTTCCTGAGCGGTTATTTGTTCAGCATTGGAGCACTGCTGCTTGAGGAGCTTGCTTTCAAACGCTTCACCAAGATTTCCGACTTGTTCAAAATGCTGTTTTACGGGGCATTTAAATTTTTCGGATACTCCCAGCTCGGGACATTGTGGCGTATTCAGGGGCATATCCAGTACCTGCAGAACAATAACTCCTGGGGAGCTATGACAAGGCAGAGCTGGAAAGAGAAAAGCGAAACCCCAAGCAGTGCATAATTAACAACGCTTCCCCTGACGGGAAGGATGTGATGCCGACAATAAATCAATATAAATTCAAACTTTACGAAAGGTGGGAATTGAAATGCCCAATACGGCAACGCTCCAAACGGGTATTCAAGAGAACTTATACCAGCACATCGAGGATTGGGTGAAAGCGGCCAAACAGAAGGTATGCGGAGTGTTATTCTTGTATTCCGCGAACGGTCCTGCACATTTGGAAGCCCAGGTTCGTGGAATACTGGAGTCTCAGCCTGATCTTTCCTTTGAAGTTTGGAGTAATGAAGAGGGAATTTTAGCTGTTATTATGCCGGGACTTACTCTGGATGCTGTACATTTTGAAGGGCTGCTGCTCAAGCAGCGGCTTCAGGAGACCCTGCCGGATCTAGATCCGCGCATTACCCTGGCCAGCTTCCCTGAACAAGGAGAACCAACAGAATCGGTTCTCAAGCAAATGGCGGAGTCCGCAAAGAGGAGCGTAACCGGCGACATTCACATCTTCTCCAAAGAAGAAGTAAAAGCCGCACGCAGCCGTATTCTGATCGTGGATAACGATGCGACCATCCGTGAATTTCTTCAAATTCGCCTGCAGATGCAGGGCTATGAAACGTATGAAGCTGAGGACGGTCTATCCGCACTCGAAATGATTGAGAAGCTGAAGCCGGACATGGTGCTTACCGAGCTCAATCTATATGGCATTGATGGCCTGCCTTACATTAACCATATTCAAAATATGAATGTAAGCAAGTCCCCGAAAATTGTTGTTCTGACAGAGCAGAAGGTCGAGCAGACCATTAGTCAATGCTTCCAAAGTGGAGTGGAAGACTATATTACGAAGCCATTCTCGCCCGTAGAACTGGATGCAAGGATTCGCCGTTGCTTTAACTAAGAAGGTTAAGCAGCGGATTTATCCCAAATACACTAAATAGATAAAATGGAGGCTGAGAGATTGTGAATAAAGAATACCATGACTTATTGGGTGCTATTGAATCGAAGAATGCCGTACTTGGTGTGGTTGGACTGGGTTATGTAGGTCTGCCGCTTGCCGTAGAGATGGTTAAGCAGGGATTCCATGTCATCGGTATTGATCTGGATATCTCCAAGATTGATAAACTATATCGTGGAGAATCTTATATTCACGACATTTCCAATGAAACTCTAGCGGAAGTAATCGCCTCCGGCCGGTTCAAGCCGACGGCTGATTACAGCCATATCCGGCAAATTGACGCGATCAGCATCTGCGTACCAACACCGCTTAGTGAGAATCAGGATCCGGATACCTCCTATATTGTGACTGTAGTGGACGAAATCAAACAGTACATGAAAAAAGGCATACTGATTACATTGGAAAGTACTACTTATCCGGGAACGACAGAAGAGCTGATCCAGCATGAGCTGGAAGCTCTGGGTCATGTTGTGGGTGAAGATTTCTTCCTCTGCTTCTCCCCGGAACGGGTGGATCCATCCAACACCCGATTTAATACATTCAACACGCCGAAAGTTATCGGCGGAACAACTGAGGCCTGCCTGAAGCTGGGCGAGGCGCTTTACAGTAAATATGTCCAGACCGTGGTCCCTGTAACTTCACCAAAGGTGGCAGAAATGTCTAAGCTGCTGGAAAATACATTCCGCAGTGTCAACATTGCCTTCATCAACGAAATGGCCATGATGTGCGACCGCATGGGCATCGACATTTGGGAAGTTATCGACGCGGCAAAAACAAAACCGTTCGGCTTCATGCCGTTCTATCCAGGTCCTGGCATCGGCGGCCACTGCATTCCGCTTGATCCGATGTATCTGTCTTGGAAAGCGAAGGGCTTCCGCTTCTACAGCCAATTTATTGAACTTGCTCAGTCTACGAATGACAACATGCCATACTATGTTGTGAACAAGACCTCGAAGATTCTGAACGAGTATGCTAAGTCGATTAAGAAATCCAACATTCTGATTCTTGGCATGGCCTACAAGCCGGATATTGCGGATCTTCGCGAATCACCAGGACTTGAAGTCTATGAACTGTTCAAAGACAGCGGTGCTTATGTAAGCTACTATGATCCGCATGCAACAAGCTTCCGTGATAAAGTCGGCGGAACAGTGAACAGCATTGCCTATGATCTGGAGAGCTTCAAGAAATATGACTGCATCGTTCTGATCACCAACCATAGCGATTTGAATTACAGCGATATTGCAAACTTGGGCGTGCCAATTCTCGACACCCGCAATGCTTTCAAGGAATTCTCCAACCCGCACATCTATAAAATTGGCCATTCCGTACAGCAGGTTACTCTGCAGGATGAGCCAGCCCTGATTGTATAACATAACTGGACAAGAAGGGATGAGGCGGTCAAATGATGATGAAGTATAAGGGTTGGATTATGGCGCTCCTGGCTGTCATCATTGGTTTGATCGTTCTCATTCCTTTCCTGAACAAGCATTCTTCCGCACCGAAGACGAAATCAACCTGGCTTTGGGATACGGGGCTGATTGTTCATCAAGCCGATGATATCGTATCCTTCTCCAAGGAGCAGGGAGTAAAAGTCATCTTCCTGCAGATTGGGGAGAATGTGGCTGAGGACAAGTACCGCAGCTTTATCTCCAAGGCAGCCAAAGAGAAGATTCAGGTGCACGCTCTCAATGGAAGGCCTGGCTGGGCTCTATATGACCACAAGGCTGAGGCGGATGAGTTCCTTGATTGGGTGAAGGGCTACAACAGCCGCTCCAAACCGGAGGAGCGGTTCACAGGAGTCCAATTCGACGTGGAGCCTTATCTGCTCAAGCAGTGGAAGAGCAAGCGGAAGGTCGTGCTTCAGGAATGGATGGGAAATATGAGAGCGTGGAGTGACAGTGGTAAGCAGGCGGGGCTCTCCGTTGGTGCGGCAGTTCCCTTTTGGCTGAATGGGATCAATAATCCCAACGGCAACGGGAAACAGCCGATGAGCGAATGGATGGTCAATAAGCTGGATTATTTGGCTATTATGGCTTACCGGGACAAAGCTTCTCAAATCTATGATATTTCCGAACATCTGCTGCAAGAGGCAGACAGACAGGAGAAGAAGATATGGGTTGGTGTTGAGCTGGCCCAAAGCAAGGAAGGGGAAGGTGTATCCTTCTATGCCCAATCGGAGGCAGTGCTTGACCAAGAGCTGGACAAGCTGGTTGATCTGGGAGATAAGCATCAGTCCTTCGCCGGAGTGGCTGTACACAGCTATGAGGCCTGGAGGACGCGCTTCGAGCCTCCAAAGACCGTGCTGAAGACCGACTAAGAAGAAGACAGCCTTTTTAGGCTGTCTCTTTTTTGAATAAAGAGAAGAGGACAGCTCAAAGGCAGTCGATAGCTAACTTTAAACCGCAAACCTGATAAACTGGAATAAATGCTAGTAAGAGTGTTGGGAGGATCTAGGATTGAGTGGATTATTGCGTGGAGAAGTAGCAAGAATGGCACAATTAAACATGGAGACCATCAGATACTATGAGAATTATGGTCTTATCGATACCCCCTCAAGAACCGAATCCGGATACCGCTTGTATTCGGAGGAGGTGTTAACCCGGCTCGCTTTTATCAAGAACGCCAAAGAATGCGGTTTTTCATTAAAGGAAATCCGGAAAGCCTTGAAGGCCGGCAAGGACAGTATAAGAATAGATGACTTCATAGCGTTAATCGACAGAAAAGTGAACAGCATTGAGTCAGAGATCGCAAAACAGCAGAATACGATAAATATGCTGATACAACTAAGAACTAGCTTGGAAGACGTACATAAACATCCTGAAATTCAGCAGGTACTTGAAGTTTTGGGTATGGAGCAGGAAATTCGGCCTTGACCTTGTACCTGACTACAGGTCCTACAGTAGGAATAATCATACATGTAGGAGGTAGTTAGACAATGACCGAAGCCCGCACTAATCCTGCAATGCTGAACGCCGTTATTGAACATCTTAGACAGAACTATGACCCGCTAAGACCCGTTAAGCAGCTGCGAGAGGCAATGTCCAGGCGACCTGAGGGAGTTCCCCAGTTAGACCATTTGGACGTTGAAAAAATACTTGTAAGTGGATTAACCGGCGAATGGGTAAAAATACTTGGCCAAGGCACAGCAGACCATCAGGCCATCCTCTATTTCCATGGGGGTGGCTTTGCTGCGGGAACATGCGAATATTACAGGGATATGGCCGCCCGGATATCCCGGGCAAGCGGGATTAAAGTATTAACCTTCGAATACAGGCTGGCTCCTGAGCACTCGTACCCTGCGGCCAATGAGGATGCGCTTAAGGCCTACAGATGGCTGAGAAACCAAGGATATACTGCGGATAACATTGTCTTTGGCGGTGACTCTGTCGGTGCAACTTTGGCTTTAATGACTCTGCTCACTCTCCGTGACCGGAACGAGGAACTTCCGGCTGGAGGATTTCTTATGTCTCCTCATACCGACTTGATTCATTTGGAGGGGGAGTCCTACATAATTAACAGGGCAGCAGACCCCACTGGCAGTCTGGAAGGGAACCGGAGAATTGCAGAGCTATATATTGAGGGGTGGGGTGGCCCGGCCCCAGAAATATTGTCACCGCTTCGTATGCCGCTCCATGGGCTGCCTCCGCTGCTGGTTCAGGCCGGGAGCAGGGAGGTGCTGCTGAGTGATGCGACAAGGCTTCAGCAAAGGGCTGGGGAAGCTGGGGTGGATGTCAGGCTGGAAATATGGGACAATATGTGGAGTGTGTTCCAGTTTCTCGCTTACTTGCTGCCCGAAGCCGATCAGGCTATAGGCAATGTAGGTAGATTTGTGAAGGAAAGACTGGCATAAAGTTAGAGATAAGGGGAGATTGTCATGATTTTGCACAAAGGAGAGATCTTGTTCCACCAAGGTGACGATGGGGCTTATTTGTACAAAATCAAGACCGGTCTCTTCAAGGTTACTCGTCTGCATGAGAACGGGAACATGGTTCTGTTCAATATTCTGTATCCCGGAGAAACAGTGCCGCATCATTCTCTGATATCTCCGAAAGATACCCATGGGACAGCCATTGCTTTAGTAACCAGTGAGGTGGAACCCATTGTGGCCGAAGAGTGGTATCGTGAGCTGGAGGAGGACCCGAAAAAGGCGCTGGAGGTTGCCAAGCTGCTTCAGGCCAAGGTCCGCTTTATGCAGGAGCGTTTAGACCACCTTACGGTAGGAACGCCTGCGGAGAGGCTGGAGCTGCTGACCAAATGGCTGAATAGTTATGTCCATGGTGTGCCGCTAACGGAATATTTGACTCAAGAAGAGATCGGCCAGTTAATCGGGGTTCGGCGGGAGACGGTGAATAGACTGCTTCGGGGACATTAAACGTATAAAGAAGGCCTTCCTATTCACAAAATGTATATATCATGATATGTTATTATATGCATTATAGTAAATTAGAAAACAAACGAATGTCAGATGACGTGTTTTGTTTTTGGAGGTGCCTATTGTGTCTCATGAATCATCCTCGAAACCTATGTATGAACAAATATTTGAAGATTTACTCCATCAAATCCATTCTGGCAAATATGAGCCGGGAGAACGGATACCTTCCGAGAAGGAGCTCGGAGAGATTTATAAAGTTAGCCGGATTACCAGCAAGAAGGCGCTGGAACTACTTACTCAGGAAGGGATTATCGTACGCCAGCCTGGCAGGGGTTCGTTCGTAGCCGAAGATAATTCTGATGCAGGTTCTCAAAGTGGCTATCTTCTGGGCACAAAGGGACGCAGGGAAGCGGACAAGCTGCTTATTGGACTAGTGATGACCGATTTTGGCGACAGCTATGGCACGGGATTAATTTATGGCATGGAAGAGGCTTCCCGGACCCATGATGCGTACCTCGTTCTAAGAAGATCTTTAGGTGAACCGGCCCGGGAAGAAGAAGCGATTAAAGGCCTGCTGGAACTGGGCGTCGATGGCTTGATTATATTTCCGGCCCAAGGCGAATATTTCAATGCCGAGATCCTTAAGCTTGTGATTGACAGATATCCGCTGGTTCTGCTTGACCGCCATCTGAAAGGCATCTCTGCAAGTTCCATCAGCACAGACAATGCGGCAGCTGCCAGACAGCTCATCAATTATTTATTTACGCTCGGGCACAGCCACATCGCTTTGTTAACGACACCGCCGCAGGATACAACAGCTATTGAAGACCGTATCGAGGGCTTTATACAGGCGCATGCCGAGAGCGGAATCGTGGTGGACCGCGAGCTTTGGATTCAAGAGATCATGGCTACGCTGCCAACAGCCTTCACTCCAGAGAATAAGCTTAGGGAGAAGGAGAGAATCAAGCGCCATCTCCAAGATCATCCGCAGATTACAGCCATTTTTGCGCTTGAGCATAACATTGCCCAACTGGCATATGAGGCCGCAAGTGAACTCGGGATGGACATACCGGGGGATATCTCGATCGTCTGCTTTGATAGTCCTGAGTACACAGGGGGATTTCTGTTCACCCATATGAGACAAAGGCAGGAGGAGATGGGCAGGGCAGCGTTTGAGAATGTGCTCAAGCTGAAGAAGGGGGAAGCTGTGCCTCCCAAGGTTATGCTTGAAGCCGAGTTGATTACCGGCTCATCAACAGGCCGGGTTCGGAGCTAACTTGAAAACCGAAGATGCAAGTGTATTTGAAACAGCCCACCAGGCTATCGGTGGGCTGTTTTATTTTAATGATATAATAGTATATTAATATATTGGAATGGTATATAAAATATATTGACATATTATATTTGTGTTTTTATAATGTTAATCAAGAAGTTAAACATAAGGTTGATATAATGGTTAGGGGTTGATTGTTGTGGAGCGGATGGACCAGATAACTGTGCCTTGGAGCCGGATGACTGAACTAATGTCCGAGAAGCTGAAGGAAATGCCGAGAATTTTGGAGATTTTTAAAGGCGGGATGCAGAACACTTGGGGAACCACAATTAAGAGGCTGGAGGACAGAACCACATTTGTGATTACGGGGGATATACCAGCCATGTGGCTGCGTGACTCAGCCGCCCAGGTTAGGCCCTTTCTGGTTCTAGCCGGGCAGGATGAAGATGTGGCAGATATGATTGAAGGGTTGGTCTTGAGGCAGCTGCAGTATATTACATTGGATGGTTATGCAAACGCATTCAACGAATCGCCAAATGGACATGGACACCAAGATGATGATACAGACATGTCTCCATGGATATGGGAGCGGAAGTATGAGATAGACTCCTTATGCTATCCTCTGCAGCTGAGTTATCTGCTGTGGAAGAATACCGGGAGAATATCGCAGTTCAAGGGGGTTTTCAAGAAATCAGCAGAGAAGATTCTAGAACTGTGGAAGACGGAACAGAACCATGAGAAGGATTCCTCCTACCGTTTCCAACGATCGGGCGGGGCTGTAACAGATACGCTGACCAGAGAAGGAAAAGGCCCTGAAACCGGATATACCGGTATGACCTGGTCGGCGTTTCGTCCCAGTGATGATGCTTGTCAGTACGGTTATCTGGTGCCCTCGAACATGTTTGCCGTTGTTGTACTGAACTATCTGGCAGAGATTGCCCGGGAAGTTCTCAAAGATAAGGATCTTGAGAACCGGGCGCTGGAGCTGGCAGCTGAGATCGATCGGGGCATTCAAGAGTACGGAGTTTACGACCACCCCGAATATGGCAGGATTTATGCTTATGAGACGGATGGGCTCGGCCGCTACAACCTGATGGACGACGCCAATGTGCCAAGCCTTCTATCGATTCCTTATCTTGGTTATTGCAGCCCGGATGATCCGGTATACCGGAATACCCGTAAATTCATTCTTAGCGAAGCGAACCCGTATTTCTACAAGGGTCAGGCAGCAGAAGGAATTGGAAGTCCGCATACGCCTGAACGTTATATCTGGCACATTGCTCTTGCGGTGCAGGGGTTGACTGCGGAGAGCCGGGATGAGAAGGAAAGAATGCTTCGCTTGATGAGTACGACGGAGGCAGGCACGGGGCTGATGCATGAAGGCTTTCATGCGGATAACCCGTCCGAATACACACGTCCCTGGTTCTCATGGGCCAATATGATGTTTTGTGAGTTAGCTATGGATTACTGCGGGCTTTATGTTAACCGCGGATAACCATTTTAAGCTATATATATAATTTTTAGATTAGAAAAAGGGAGGTTTTATGTATGAAAAAATGGACTTCTATGCTGCTCAGCACAATTTTGCTTTTATCTGTTCTGGCCGGGTGCGGTCCTTCCAAGTCGGCTGACAGCAACTCAGGGGCCGCTTCGGGTGGAGATGGCGCATCCGGCAAGCCGGTGGAGCTTACCTTCTGGGGCGACTGGGCTGGCGAGGGACAGAAGCAGTTCGAAACGATGGTCGACGCATTCAATAAGTCGCAAGACAAAATCCGCGTTAAATATGTGCTCCAGCAGGATATGATCACTAAATTTATGACCATGGCATCTGCCGGCGGAGAGATGCCGGACCTGGTATTCTGGGACAGATGGCGTACATCGTTGTATGCGCCTAAAAATGTGTTTCACCCTATCGACGAGTTTATGGCCCAGGATAAAGTCAACAAGGATGACTTCTATGGGGAGGCCATTAAGGAATTGTCTTATGACGGGAAGTTGTATGGGCTTCCGCTTACTGTAGATGCCCGGGCACTCTTCTATAACAAAAAGCTGCTCAATCAGGCAGGGGTGAAGCCGCCAACAACTTGGGATGAGCTTGAACAGGCTGCCATCAAAACGACAAAGTGGAACGGCAGCAAACTGGAGGTCGCAGGTTTTTCTTTAGCGGATAATGGCTTGTTTAACATGTACCTTCAGCAGGCTGGAGGTCAAATGATGGATGAGACTGGCACGAAAACCAACTTTAACAACGATAAAGGCAAGGCTGTGCTTGATTTCTGGGATCGTCTGCTGAACAAAGACAAAGTATACAAAGTCGGGTTTGAACAAGGGCTCGGTGAAGGAACCGATGCGTTCGTAACAGGCAAACTGGCTATGCAATATACCGGTCCATGGATGCTCAGCACTTATAAAAAATACGGTAAGGATCTGGACTTTGGTGTAGTGGTTCCGCCAGTAGGACCAAACGGAGACAAAGGCAGTGTCATGGGTGGGCTTGGATTGGTCATCCCTGAAGGATCGAAGCACCAGAAAGAAGCTTGGGAGTTCATGAAATGGTGGGCTGCCAACAAGGAGAACGCGCTGTTATGGGCCAAAACAAGCCTGAATATTCCAGGGTTTAAACCGGCTCTTCAGGACCCATTCTTCCAGAATGATCCGCTGTGGAAGCCATTCCTGGATACATTGGAATTCGCTAAGATCCGCCCTCAGCATCCTGGTTACTCGGTAATGGAAGACGATGCGCTAATTCCGAGCCTTCAGCTGTTCCAGCAGAACAAGCAGAATGCGGCCGATACCTTGGCCAAGGCCCAACAGCGTGGAGATCAACTCCTACAGGATAATGCTGTAGTGAAATAGCTGAAATAGCTGAAATAGCTTGATGAAAAAGGGGGGATAGGAGTGGCTTCCAAAGGGAGATTGAACGGGCATCAAGAAAAAATGGCCTACATTTTCATCACTCCGACCATGCTGCTGTTTGCTGTATTCACCATCATACCGGTGGTTATGGCCTTGTACTTGAGCTTTACCAATTATGACATCCTTAGCCGAATGGACTGGGTGGCTCTGGATAACTATAAGCGGTTGTTTAAAGACAGTCTCTACTGGACTACCTTTGTGAATGTCATATATTACTCGGTTATATTTATACCTCTGAATATCCTGCTGTCCTTGGGACTTGCCATGCTGATGAATTACAAAAGGTTCGGGGTCCGTTTGTTCCGCACATTCAACTATCTGCCTACATTAACCTCAGCGGTAGCAGCGGCTACAGTGTGGATCTGGCTTCTTCACCCGGAGTTCGGCCTGGTGAACGGGCTGCTTAGCGAATTCGGAATTGCGGGGCCAGCATGGCTGGCCCAGACCGAAACCGCAATGCCTTCTATCATTATGGTGACTCTGTGGCAGTCTATCGGTTCTAATATGGTGATTTATATTGCCGGGCTGCAAGGAGTTCCGGATTACCTGTATGAATCCGCAAAGCTTGATGGCGCATCGGCCTTTGCCCGATTCCGCTACATCACTTGGCCGCAGCTTAGACCTACAACTTTTCTGATCAGTACATTAGCTATAATCTCTGCGCTGCAGCTATTCGACCAAGCCTTTGTTCTTACGCAAGGGGGACCGGGGAATGTGACAAAAACACCGGTATATCTGATTTACCAGCAGGGTTTCAAGCAGCTTCAAATGGGTTACGCCTCAGCCCAGGCGTTTGTTCTGGCTGTGGCCATTCTGATCTTCTCGCTGATCAATATGCGGATCAATAAAGCGGAAGAACCGGTTGTTTAGAAAGGGGGAAGTTGGATGGAAACTCATATCAATTCGGGTTCCCCGGTGATCCGGCCTCTAAAATCAAAGAAGATGGTTCTGGGCAAAACTGCTGCAGGCATCTTGTTTTATACAGTCAGCATTGCGATTGCGGCTGCCATGATTCTGCCTTTTTTCTGGAGTCTGATGACCTCGCTCAAACCTAGCGACGAAATCTTCTCCTTGCCGATTAAATGGTTCCCGAGCCACTTAACTTTCGAGCATTATCAAAAAGCATTTACTACAGTGCCTTTCGGTCTGTATTTCTGGAATTCACTCGTGCTGTCGGTTGCCGGGGTGCTGGCCAACTTATTCTTTGGCTCTTTGGCTGGTTATGCATTCGCCAAGCTGACCTTCCGGGGGAGCAAGCCAATGTTCAGGCTGCTGCTGGCGGCGATGATGATTCCCGGGATCGTTACGATGATTCCAAGCTTCTATGTGTTAAGGCACTTTCCACTACTCGGGGGCAACGATCTGTTCGGAACAGGCGGACAGGGGCTTCTGAACTCGTTCTGGGGAATTATTCTGCCGGGAGCCTCAGGAACTTTTGCCGTATTCTTCATGCGCCAGTTCTTCCTTACCCTCCCGACAGACATGATGGAAGTAGCCCGAATAGAGGGCTGCGGTGAGTTCCGGATCTTCTGGAATATTTATCTTCCATTAACGAAGCCGGCGCTTGCCACGTTAAGCATTTTTACCTTTCAGGCCGGATGGAACAGCTTCCTATGGCCGATGATTGTTCTTAATGATCCCTCGAAAGCCACGATTCAAATGGGGCTTCAAGCTTTTTCATATAACAACCAGACGGATTATGGCCCTATGATGGCAGGAGCGTTAATCGCCATTCTGCCAATACTGATTCTCTTCCTGCTGCTGCAGAAGTACTTCGTGCAGGGCATTGCGTTTAGTGGAATTAAAGGCTGAAGTGTGATTGCGGGCAAGAATCTTACTGGTAGAAAGGATGGAGCGAACGATGTTGAAAAATGTCGGAAAATGTGTGCTTGTTACGGTATTGGCGGTGTGTTCGTTTGCTGGAGTAGGAGCTGCGCCTAGGCAGGCGGCTGCTTTTACAAGTTCCAATGCGGACTCGGCAATGAATGCTTTTGTAAATGTATTTTACGATCCAGGTGCGAAGTACTTTTATACCAATAGTGACCATCAGATTCACTCCGAACATGCCTTTGGCCCGGATGGGGGGAAATACACCGATTTTTGGTGGGAAGCCCAGCTGTGGGAAACGGTGATGGATGCTTATGAGCGAACACATAACAGCACTTACCGGACAATGATCGATGAAATTTATACCGGCTTCAACCAGAAGTATCCGAATATGATGGCCAACGATTTCAACGATGACCTGGGATGGTGGGCGCTGGCCTGCATGCGTGCTTATGAATTAACCGGAACAGAGGAATACCGCAATCGCGCTTCCTTTTTATTTGATCAAATTTACAGCTTCTATGACAACACTTATGGTGGGGGAATCTGGTGGAAGAGGGACGGAACCTCCCCGCAAAAAAATATGGCGACCAACGCCCCAATGGTTATTACAGCTGTGAAGTTAAAGAATGCGACCGGGAACCCGGCTTATTTGACAAAAGCCCAGAATATCTATGGGTGGATTAAGAGCAGGCTTTCCTCCGGAAGCAAGCTGGGGGATCACGTGGAGGGCAGCGGAAGCGGAACTGCAGTAGACTGGGACTTTAGCTATAACTATGGCACTTATATGGGGGCGGCCCTGTCCTTATATAAGGAAACTCATAATGCGGCTTACTTAACGGATGCTAACAACTCCGCTAATTATGTCATCAGCAAGATGACATTGTCTAATACCCTTATGTACGAAGGGGAAAATGACGGAGCCGGGTTCAAGATGATATTTATGCGTTATCTTAATCAGCTCCGGCTTGAAACGGGGAACTCGTCCTATCTTACTTTCCTGCAGCAAAATGCAACCCAGGCCTACAACCACCGCCGTAATTCAGATCAGATTATAGGTAGTGATTGGACTGGACCAACCGGTAGCGGGTATGTTCAAAGTCTCGCTGCGGCGGCGGGGGCCTCGGTTCTTCAGCTTGTTCCTGCCGACGGCTACACAGGCTTTATCGCAGGTAATGGAGTGTATGAAGCGGAGAACGCCTTGTTGACCAAAAACGGCGGGGGTGGAATCTTTAATGAAAGCAGCACGGCAGGTTATTCGGGCAGGGGTTATGTAGCCGGATGGAATACGAACGGGACGGGCATCACTTTCAATGTGAATCAGAATTCGGACAGCACCCGCACCATGACAATCCGTTACGCGGCAGGTGCGGGGAACGCAAGCCGTTATATCTCTGTAAATGGTTCTGTTATCGCTCCCAACCAGGTATTTAATGCTACCAATGGTTGGGGAGATTGGCAGACACTAACGTTAAATGTGAATTTAAAAGCCGGTTTTAACACCATAGTCATCGGTTATGACAGCAGTAAAGGGAATGCGAATTACTTGAATGTTGATCAAATTTATGGCCTTTAGAAAGATAAATATGATAATTGGATCAGATTAGAGGAGGAGTGGTTATGCTGTGGGCCGAACGCGCGGAAGCTGCCCAAAGGTCGCTTAATGATCATTTCTGGAATCCGGAAATTGACATGTATAACATTGAGACCCCTTGTTTGAATGGGGCATGTAACACAATCTTTCATTATTGGTGGATGGCTCATGCGGTGGATGTGCTGGTCGATGGTTGGCTGAGAACAGGTGAAGCGCGTTATGCCGAGACGCTGGCGGCCCTTCATGACGGAATCCGGAAACGAAATGGCGGAGCCTATCCCAATGAGCTATATGATGATATGGAATGGATGGCGATTGCCTGGCTGAGAGCATATCAGGCAACTGGAGTGCAGGCCTATAAGGAAACCGCGCTAATTCTATGGGAGGACATCAAGACCGGCTGGAATGATCAAATGGGGGGCGGGATTGCCTGGCAGAAATCGCAGCTGGATTACAAAAATACACCTGCGAATGCCCCGGCGGTTATTCTGGCGGCAAGATTGTATGACAGCTTCGGACAGGAGGCGGATCTGGATTGGGCCCGTCGAATCTATGATTGGCAGACGGCACATCTGGTAGATCCGGAGAGCGGGTTCGTCTGGGATGGAATGAACCGCAATGGGGACGGAGTCATCGATAAGGATTGGAAATTTACTTATTGCCAAGGAGTGTACATTGGGGCGGCGGTGGAGTTGAACCGGGTTACGGGCAATCCCCAGTACTTAAGGGATGCTTATAAGACTGCCGCAGCTGCTGAAGAGGAGCTCGTCGATCCAGCTACGGGAATGCTGCCGGATGAAGAAGATGGCGATGGAGGTCTCTTCAAAGGGATCTTCGTCCGGTATCTGGCTGAGCTTGCTCTTGCTGGAGATACAGATGATCGGGCGATACAGCTTCTTCATCTGAATGCCGTCATGCTTTGGGAGAAAGGAATGAACGCTCAGGGCCTTATCGGTACGGACTGGTCATTTCCTCCTAAAGGAACGGTATCCCTCAGTTCCCAGCTAAGTGGAGTGAAGCTTCTTGAGCGGATGGCGGTACTGGAGAAGCAAGGGAAGATTCCGTTGGAAGTGTAATAAAATTAATCTTAATTCAACAAGCCGGGCCTGTTCCTCATCAAATGAGGGCAGGCCCGGTTTTATTTTACTAATTTCATCAAGGTTCAGGGCGCTAAGACTGGTGATTTGCGGTGATGTGTTCCTTGCTCATAGCTGTAGGCCAGCTTGATTAAGGTGCCTTCATCAAATGCCCGTCCCAGGAATTCAATGCCTACGGGCAGCCCGTCGTCTGTGAAGCCCGCAGGTACCGAAATGGCAGGGAACCCGGAGTAAGGACTTAACCGGTTATTGTTCCCGGAGTTCTGATCCTTGCCGATGGATGCTGCCGGCTGAGTAGTTGTGGGATATACGATGGCATCTAAATTATTGTCCGCCATTACCTTAAGGAGAGACTCGCGGGTAATTTTGGTACGGTTCAGGATGATATCCTTATATTCCGGCTCATCCAGTGTAGTTCTCGCATCACGGGATTTCATGGAAGTCTCCTGGGTCTTGTCATACTTCCCGGAATTAATGATCTCCGTCAAGGAATGGTAAGGGGCTGAAGGACCGAGTTCCTTCAAGTAATCATTCAACTGGAATTTAAATTCATAGCTGCTAAGACTCGGGTATTTCATGATTGCCGCCAAATTCGGAATTTGTACTGGAACTGCGGTGGCCCCCAGGTCTTTAATTTCCTCAACCGCTTGATTGACCACTTTCGTAACCGGCATCTCCTCAGGCTTCGTGCCAAACAGCTCGGTGGCTACGCCAATCCGGGCTCCCTTTAACCCGCTAACATCCAGAAATTGAGTATATGATTTAGGGACATGTCCAGCCGCATAAACCGTTGCCGTATCATTAGGATCATATCCGGCTGTGGCCTGCAGCAGGATGGCCGCATCCGCCACTGAACGGGCCATTGGACCACCGACATCCTGGGTCAGCGCAAGTGGGATGATGCCGTCACGGCTGGAAAGTCCCACAGTAGGTCTGATCCCCACAAGACTGTTGAAGCTGGAAGGAATGCGGATCGATCCTCCTGTGTCAGTTCCCATGCCAGCTGCAGCCATGTTGGCAGCAATGGCTGCTCCTGTACCTCCGCTGGAACCGCCGGGATAATGATCAAGCGCGTAAGGATTCAAGGTTTGCCCTCCAAGCGAGCTGGAGGTTGTAATGCCAAAGGCGAATTCATGGAGATTGGTTTTGCCCAAAATAATGGCACCTGCCTGCTTCAGCTTCTCGATTTGCTCCGCATCCTTGGAAGGAACCGAATCCTTAAGACAAATGCAGCCTGCTGTTGTCGGCATGTCCTTGGTATCATAGTTATCCTTCACTAATACTGGGATTCCATGAAGGGGGCCGCGCGGACCGTTTGTCTCACGTTCCTGATCCAGGGACTCTGCAATCTGCAGAGCATTCGGGTTGAGGTTCAGCACTGCATTCAGCTTGATTCCTTGGTCATCGTACTTTTGGATACGGTCCAGATACAGCTGTACCAGCTGCTTGGAGGTTAAGCGTCCCTGCTCCATCGCTGTCTGCATATCGGTGATGGAGGCTTCCTCAAGTACAAATGGCTTCAGATAATTCCGGACCCTGTCGTAAATGATGGAGGCTTGTGAGACGGTAATGGGAGCTTCTGGTCCAAAAAGCCGTTCGGACTGCCCATTCATGATACCGGCCCGAATCACGGCACCTATGTACGTCGCGTAGGGGGAAGAGCCAGACACATCTTGAAACGCAGCCGGCTTGCTTTTAAGGCTCAGCGCCAGCTGTATCATTTTCGCAGCTTCCGCTCTTGTTAGAAATGTCCCGGACCCTTTGGATGAAGAGTAGGGGATGTCTGAAGCTCCGGTCAGCTCTTTAAGCTTTGCTGCAAATTCTGCCTGAGAAACCCCTTTTACCTGCTTAGTATATGTCACATTATGTGACGCAGATAGATTTGTGTTCCCCGCTGCCTGGGCTGGGCTTAATCCTGTTCCTCCAGTGATCAGAAGCCCTGCAAGTACTGCTAATATCCCCTTTTTTCCTGTAGATGTAATAATCCTCATGCATGCACTCTCCTTCCTGATGTCCCAAAAAAGTTTAATAAGCTCAGAAATGATCATAAATTGATGTTAGGTAAATTAACAAATGTAAGTAGAGGTCAAAAAAGCGGATACATCATATAAATTCTTTGAATTATTAAGTTTTTTGTTGATTTTTCATATAAAAAAGAAAATATATTCAATGGAATATATCTCGATATGTAATATAATATTACATCGAATAAGCAAGAAAACCTCCCTTTTGCCTTAAGTGAAGGAAAGGGAGGTCGGGAAGTTTAGTAGATTCTATGTTGCGAGTTACAAGCTGTCAGCTGGACCGAAAAATTCAAAATGAATGCGTTCCTGGGGAATTTCCCATTCCTGCAGCGCGCGGTTTACAGCCCGCATGAAAGGGACCGGACCACAGAAATAAAAGTCGGCCTGCCCATCCGCTACCTGTTGAAGCCAAGGCAGATCAATATATCCGGTCTTATCACAGACTTCGCCATCGGCGGGATCTTCGTAGATCAGATAGGATTTGAGATTATTATGATTCTTGGTCAGCTCAAGAATATGATCCTTCATGGCGTGGTAGATTCCGCTACGGGCCGCATGAATATAGACAACTTCACGCTCCGGGCTCTGCTCAAGAAGTGTTTCCAGCATGCTGACCATAGGAGTGAGGCCTACACCTCCACTGATGAGAACAACCGGGGAGCTTTTCGCCTGATCTAGTACGAATGATCCTGCCGGTGCGCTGATCTGAAGCTGACTGCCTTCTTCCACCGCATGATGCAGATAGGTGGATACAACGCCTGCCGGTGAATCGGCCCCGGCATCCTCGCGTTTCACGGTGATCCGGTAATAATCCGGGTTAGGGGCTGAAGACAGGCTGTAATGCCGCAGATGTGTGAACTCCTGCCCGTCCGGTTTTACGCATACCGTGATATATTGACCCGGCTCAAAGGAAGCAATGGCTTGGCCGTCAGCGGGCTTGAGGTAGAAAGAAGTGATAACCTCGCTCTCCCGGACTTTACGGTCCACAATGAAGGGACGGAATCCTTGCCAGCCGCCAGCCTGTGAGGCAGCCTCCGAATACATTTTCTGTTCAACACCGATGAATGCATCGGCTATAACACCATAGGCCCGTGACCAAGCGTCCAGAATTTCATCGGTTGCCGCTTCGCCAAGCACGGTTTTGATTGCCGCCAACAGGTTCTCACCTACGATGGGGTAATGCTCCGGCAGGACACCCAATGCCCGGTGCTTGTGGGCAATCTGAACGACCACTGGCAGAATCTCTTCCAGGCGGTCGATGTGGGCGGCTGCCGCATACACCGCGTTGGCTAGGGCAGCGGATTGTTTGCCTTGTCTCTGGTTGGCATGGTTGAAGATATTCATCAGTTCAGGATGATTTCTGAACATAGCTTGGTAAAATGTGCGTGTAATGTCCTGTCCGTGAATTTCGAGCGCAGGGACAGTGGACTTAATAATTTCGATGGTTTTTGGATCAAGCATGGGATTCTTCCTTCCGTTATGAACTTGAATTCATAACTAAGTATAGAAACCGGTACAGTCTGTCAGTGTGATCGCCGTCACACGAAAAATTGACACTTTGTGAAAAGGAATCAAATTGCAATGAAATTTATCACTTTTCTTTTCAGAAAATTTCTTGTTTTACAAACAAGCTGTTTAGACATGATTATTAGTGTGGTATAATAGTATTAGTAAGCAGAATCGGCATGATGAAATTTTTGATCAGTCCCCATGAATCATTCTGCAATATAAAGAAGAAAGGATCAGGATACCATGTGTCCCCGAAGGACAATTCCCCAAAGGACGATTTGGAAACGTTGTGATCTCTCTTATACTTAGCTTCTTTCGTGGCTCGTCGGTTTACGGCTAAACTTCCACGAAAGAAGAGTGTGACAATGCGAAGGATAAAGTCCTCTAGGACCTTCTTCGTAGGGAGTTGCCGTAAGGTCAACCAAACTACGATAAGAGGGATTCCGTATGAGGAAAGACAAGAGATGGCTAGTTGACACAGAACAGTTAGTATTGATGCTTATTGGCACTTTTTTGCTTGCATTTACTTATTACCATATTAATTTTCAGAACCACCTTTCAGAAGGCGGGTTTGTCGGCCTTTCCCTGCTGGGTAAGTATCTGTTTAACTTCCCGCCAGCGGTTACGGCTTTGGTGCTGGACATTCCGGTATTCATTCTGGCCTTGATTCTGAAAGGACGTAAGTTCTTGCTGAACACGATTATCGGTTCGCTTGCTTTCTCCGGTTTCTATGAGCTTTGCGACCGGTTCTCGCCGCTTCATATTGATCTGCATAACAACTTGCTGCTCGCTGCAATTTTGTCCGGGTTATTCACCGGTATTGGAGCCGGGGTGGTGCTTCGGGCTGGTGGTGCAACAGGCGGTGATGATATTCTATCCCTGCTGCTAAGTCAATTAACCGGACTGAAGATTGGAACTGTGTTTATTGCGCTGGATGCGGTTGTGCTTATGATCTCGCTGATCTATCTGCCTGTGATGGAGACACTGTTTACCGTTGTGGCGGTATTGATCGCAGGTAAGGTCATAACCTGGACTGTGAACTACGGCAGAAGTGAAGAGCCGAAGCTGCGCGTTCCGGTGGCAGTCAAAGAGAAGACAGCCCGTGCATAAGGGTAGTTAAAGGCATTTTACGGCTTAGGCTGTGAAATGCTTTTTATTTTGTCTGCTAAGTCACTTGGTTAAAAGCAAAGAGGACACCTGAAGCTCAGGGTCCTCCTTCTGTTATTTTTGGTGTGTGGGGTGATTCTTGTCCCACTCTTCCGCTTTAGATGTTCCGATCGCAATGGCGCGTCCTTCATCATAACCTTCATCCAGAAGGGCATTGGCAATTTCCACCGCTTTATTACGGACGCGGGAATCCAGGTTCTTCATGGAGGGCGGGTAATCATTCTTGCTCCAAGGCATATGAATCACTCCTTATGCTCTGTATAGTTACTACTTACCCTGCTCATGTACGGTGAAACGTTCAATTCACAGGTTTATCGGCCTGGTATGCAGGCATGGCAAAATGAAAAAGGAGCCTCCTGGCAGGAAACTCCCACAAAAATTACTCCGTATCAAAAAGGTAACGATATTCACCATATCCTTGCTCTTCAAGCTCTTCCTTTGGCACAAAACGAAGTGCTGCCGAGTTGATGCAGTAGCGCAGGCCTCCCCGGTCGGCAGGACCGTCATTAAACACATGCCCGAGATGGGAATCAGCTTCCGTGCTGCGCACCTCCGTACGGACCATGAAATGGCTGAGATCTGTTTTTTCTTTGACATTATAGTCCCGGATTGGCCGGGTAAAGCTCGGCCATCCGCAGCCTGAGTCATATTTATCCTTGGAGCTGAACAGAGGCTCGCCCGAGACGATATCCACATAAATCCCTTCGCCATGGTGATCCCAGAACTCATTGGCAAATGCAGGCTCGGTCCCGTTCTGGCGGGTCACCTTGTACTGCATTGGAGTCAGGCGGCTGCGGAGCTCGTCCTCATCCACCTTGCCCGACCAGTGGCTCTCAATGAAGTCCTGGCGTCCCGATCCTTTGCGGTAGCGTTTATAGTGGGCTGGGTTCTTCTTGTGGTAACCCTGATGGTATTCCTCGGCCTCATAGAAAGTGGCCGCCGGTAGGATTGGTGTCACAATCGGCTTGTCAAAGCGTCCGCTCTCACTAAGCATTTTCTTGGAGGCTTCCGCCTGGATACGCTGCTCTTCATTGTGGTAAAAGATCGCAGTCCGGTAAGAATCCCCACGGTCATGGAACTGGCCGCCTGCATCTGTCGGGTCAATTTGCTGCCAGAAAAGTTCCAGGAGCTTTTGATAGGGGAAGATGTCAGGATTGAACGTAATCTGAACAGCTTCATAGTGGCCGGTTGTGTCAGAACAGACCTGCTCGTAGGTTGGATTCTCAACATGGCCTCCTGTGTAGCCGGAGACAACCTTCTCGATGCCGGGAAGGTCCTCAAAAGGAGAGACCATGCACCAGAAGCAGCCTCCTGCAAAAGTAGCAAGTTCGTGGGTTTGAGTTGAATTACTCATAGGTATGAATCACTCCTTATCTATAGTATGTTATATGGCTCACCTTATCTAACCCGTGTCATTCTTTTATATCCCCAGAGGGCGGCCCCTGTAAACAGAAGGTAGCCCGCCATAATCCCGAAGGCGAGCATCGGGTCCTTGAACACGGTTCCCCCAAGGAAGGAATAGACAAAAATACCGGGCAGCTTGCCGATCGCTGAGCCTAATACAAAGACGTGCAGCCTCATTCGCGTGATTCCAGCAAAGGCATTGACGGCCATCTGCGGAAGCAGGGGAATCACCCGCATGATAATGATGGCCTCCAGCGGATGTTTCTCCACATATTGGGTGTAGCGGCCAAGCATTTGATACTTGCTCAGCCAAGCCCTGGCTTGTTCCCGGTAAGCATAGGCTACGGCCAAGTAGACCAGAACGCCGGCGGTTGTGGAGCCAATCAGACAGATCACAGCCCCCCACCAAGGTCCATACATAAATCCTGCGGCACCCACAACAACTTTGTAGGGGATGACCGGACATAAGGCAAGCAGGGTGGCCATAGCCAGCATGGACCCGGCCGGAGGGCGATGGTTAAACCAGTCAGCCAGCGCTTCTTTATTAACCCAAGCGGCGGCTAACAATATGACGTATACTACGGCAGCCAGCCATTTTCGCATAGCGGCTCCTTTCAGAAAAAGTAAAACTGCTATATAAAGTGAACTTTAGAATTAACCGATCCTAGCGGAGAGGACGAGTGATTCTGAAGAAGCGGAGTGTCCACCTTTGTCTCCGAAATGCCCCTACTTGAATATCTCGTTCAAGCATTTCGGAGACAACAGGGTCGTAAGAACACTCGGCATCGCAGCGTCCCTAAAAGGTAACCTTCATAAGTTTAATTTATATATGATCATAATACCAAAGAGTGCGCGTGGAATCGAATTATATATTAAAGGGAAGGTTATTGAATGGGCATTTGACCAGGGACTGGCGTATTGATAAATACCATGCTATAATCCAAATAAGAATATTGCATGGTTCCTCAAAGGGGAGTAGCTTCTGACAATAAAGTCGTCATTACGGGATAACATCCCCGGCTTTATTGACAACGATACCGTTGTTAGCGAGACCTTTGCCCGGTACTTATACTTGGGTAAAGGTCTTTTTTGATGCGTTAAGCGTCGTGGCCCAAGTAAAAGCCGCGGCGCTTATTTTGCGTGGACCGGCCACTAAATTTAAATGGTAAAGGGGAGATGAGAATGGATTTGATGAGCGTGGACTTTTGGACTGTGCTGATGTCAATTATTTTGATTGACTTGGTTTTGGCCGGGGATAATGCGATTGTTATTGGTCTCGCAGCAAGGAATGTGCCTAAGGAAGACCAGAAGAAGGTCATTATGTGGGGAACGATCGGCGCTATTCTGGTCCGTGTGGTGATGACCATTTTGGTGGTTCAGCTGTTGGCTGTGCCGGGTCTGAGATTGGTGGGAGGCCTTGCACTTTTATGGATTGCCTACAAGCTTATTGTCGATGATAAGAACCATGAGATTAAAGCGGGGAACAGATCCTGGGCGGCGATACGCACGATTATTATCGCGGATACGATGATGGGACTCGACAACGTTCTAGCTGTTGCGGGAGCGGCGCACGGGGATAATGTAATGGTCATCATCGGGCTTGCGATCTCTGTACCGATCATGATCTGGGGAAGTACAGTGATTTTGAAGCTTACTGAACGCTTCCCGATCGTCATTACCCTGGGGGCAGCTGTATTGGCCTGGACCGCTGCCAAGATGCTGGTGGACGAGCCGATGATTTCCGCCTGGTTCACGAATGGGTTTATCAAGTACGGTTTCGAGATTGTTATGATTGCTTTGGTGGTTGGCATCGGCAATTATGTTAAAAGAAACAATGCAAGACAAAGAGCCATCCGCAACGCGGTTAATGGAAGCCACTGAGCCGCGGTGCTCAATTAAAAGGCCGTTCCCCAAGCGAATAGTCTTACGGCAGAGCGGTCGGCTTTTTGCAAAAAAATAAACAAAGCGCTAGTTCAAGGGGGTAACCTTGGACTAGCGCTTTGCTATTTTGGTCATTGTTGTCTACCCGTTCATGGATTCCCGGCTGGACAATCTGAACTGCTTGGGCGACATGCCAAACCGTGAGCGGAATACTTTGTGAAAATAATTGTAGCTTGGGAAGCCGGAGCTTTCAGCAATATGTTCCAAGGACAGCGGGCTGAATATGACCCGCTCTCTGGCCATATTCAGTCTAATTTCCAGCGTATGCTGCATGATGCTGGTTCCGAACGCGGCCTTGAAGAGGTGCACTGCCCGGGACACACTGATTCCCACATGGGCAGCTACGTCCTCCAGCTTAAAGGAAGTGGAGGCATTCTCTTCAATATACTGTTTGATCTGATAAGCAAGATAAGTTCTCGGAGTAGGAACGGGAAGCTCCAGAAGCTGTCTGTCAATTTCCAGGCACAGAATCCGCAGATAGTACTCAGCAATCTCGGGCGTGGGGTTCGACATCCGCTGCTGCTCCAGCATAATCTGGCGGAAGATTCCGACGAAGCCCTCAGACAGGGGAACACGGAGCTTATGGGGGCGGCTCTTCATCTTCCACCATTCGTCCATCCAATTGCCTTGGAGAAGTATATAATAATCTCCGCTGAACAGAGTCTTGTCCCCCTGCTTGTTCTCAAAGGCATCGATTCTCAGCTCATAGGGCTCTCCCGGAGCAAAGATGATCAGATCGCCAGCCTCAACGTTGACCAGCTTGCCATCACACCGTGTCCGGCTGCGGCCTTCAGTCTGAATCCGGATCAGATAGTGATCAAGCCCATCCGGATGATTAGAAAAATAAGGCTTATGGTGCATTGCATAACCAGCTGCCAATATATGCAAGTTATCATTGATATTCATCAAGCTTCTCCCTATATCTCTCAGAAATAATGACCAGATTGTTCAGGTTTCAATCATATTATTCATTTTACTGTACTGCAAATAGGAATACCATATTACTTGTTAAGTGAATTGAATATCAGCTTGGCTTGCGCCAGAGCCCGGGGAGATGAGACATTGACGAAACTTAAGGCGGGAATCATAGGCTGTGGCAATATCAGTCCGGCATATCTCACTTACCTGAGCCGCAGTCCGTATGTACATATTGCCGCCTGTGCGGATATCGTCCTGGATAAAGCAAAAGAACGAGCGGCACAGTATGGAGTTGAAAACGTATACACGGTCGGGGAGATGCTGGCATCTCCAGAGATTGACCTGATTATCAATCTGACGATCCCCGCCTCCCATGGACCTGTCAGCCTTCAGGCGCTTGAAGCCGGGAAGCACGTCTACGTGGAGAAGCCGCTGTGTCTGGACCTGCCAGAAGCGAGGTCCATCCTGGCGCTTGCTGCTCAGAAAGGCCTCCGGGTGGGCGCAGCCCCAGATACCTTCCTCGGTGCGGGAATGGAGACGGCGCGCAATGCTATTCATCAGGGAGCCATTGGAAGCCCGATAGCCGCAACTGCCTTTATGGTAGGCTCTGGTCCTGAACTCTGGCATCCCAACCCGGAATTTTTCTATACGGCCGGGGGCGGCCCCATGTTCGATATGGGACCATACTACTTAACTGCCCTTGTGAATCTTCTGGGGCCTATTCGAAGAATCAGCGGATCGGCGGGGATTCAGATTTCGCCCAGAAGGATACATACCGGTGAGCATGCGGGAGACGAGATCCCGGTGCATGTACCGACGCATTACAGTGGGACCCTTGATTTTGCGGGAGGGGCTATTGGAACATTGGTCACCAGCTTTGATATCCCTGGCGGCAGCCAGCTGCCTCGGATGGAGATTTACGGTAGCGCAGGTACGCTTCATCTGCCTGATCCAAATTATTTCGGTGGTGAGGTCAAGCTGAGAAAGCCGGGGAATGAGGAATGGGAGACCCTGCCTGCTCTATTTGAATGCGGGGGTAATGAAAGGGGCCGCGGCGTTGAGGATATGGCCAGGGCTATTCAAGCGGGTACTTTACACCGGGCTAATGGACTTCAGGCTTATCATGTGCTGGAGGCCATGCATGCCTTCGAACGTTCATCAAGGGAAGGACGTCATATTGAGCTGGAGAGTGCTCCAGATTTGGCTGAATACTTCAGCCAGTTGCCCAAGAACGGATCTAAATGATGTGAATCCATTTGGAATGAACTAAATACAAAGACTGGAGTGAGCAATTTTGACCAAAATCGGCTTGCAGTTGTACACAGTCAGGGAAGCACTTGAACAGGACTTCGAAGGAACGATCCGCAAGGTGGCTGAGCTTGGGTACCATGGAGTGGAGTTTGCTGGGTATTATGGACGCACCGCTGAGCAGGTCAAAGAACTGCTGGCCGAGACCGGCCTGGAGGCTTTGGGCTCCCATATCGGATACGAGCGGTTGAAGCAGTCGCTGAGTGATGAAGTTGCATTTAATCAGATCATTGGGAACAAATACTTAATTATTCCCTATCTGTCGGAAGATCAGCGTAAAGGCTGGCAGGGCGCCATTGACGGCATTCGGAGCCTCGGTGTGAAAGCGGCGGAAGAGGACATGGTGCTCTTGTATCACAACCATGATTTTGAGTTGAGTGAAGAGTATGAAGGGCAGCCTGCGCTCGATGCCATGTTCTCGCAGGTGCCTGCCTCTCTTCTTCAAGCTGAGTTGGACACTTGCTGGGTCCACTTCGCGGGTTATGATCCGGTTGAGTATATTTTGAAATATACAGGCAGGCTTCCGCTTGTTCATCTTAAAGACATGGTCACGAAGGCGGATGGATCAGCTGAAACGGTAGAGCTGGGTCAAGGAGAAGTGGATCTGAAAGCTATCGCGGATGCGGCCGTCGCTTCGGGGGCTGAGTGGCTGGTGGTTGAACAGGATGAGTGTCTGCGAAATGACCCGCTAAAGTGCATCGGGATTAGCATGGAATGGATTAAGAATTATCAACGTCAAGGAGGACAAATACATGTCTAAAGTTTTGAAGGTAGCGGTAATTGGCTGCGGCGGAATTGCCAAGGGAAAGCATCTCCCAAGTCTGGCCAAACAACCAGAGGTTGAACTGGTAGCATTTTGCGATATTATTGAAGAGCGTGCCGTGGAAGCCAAGGAGAAATATGGAAGTGAGGACAGTAAAGTCTATACTGATTATAAACAGCTGCTCGAGGAAAGTGGAGCGGAAGTCGTTCATGTATGTACGCCAAATGACTCCCATGCTGAAATCACAATCGCTTCGCTGGAATCCGGCAGACACGTCATGTGTGAGAAGCCGATGGCCAAGACTTCTGAGCAGGCCCGGGCTATGCTGGAAGCGGCGAAACGCACAGGCAAGAAATTATCGATCGCTTACCAGAACCGTTTCCGCAGTGACAGCCAATACCTGAAGAAGCTCTGTGAGGACGGCGAGCTCGGAGATATTTATCTGGGCAAGGCGCTGGCGATCCGGCGGCGCGCGGTTCCAACCTGGGGTGTGTTCCTGGACGAAGAGAAGCAGGGCGGAGGCCCGTTGATCGACATCGGAACTCATGCGCTTGATCTGACATTGTGGCTGATGGACAACTATGAACCGAAGAGTGTGACGGGTTCTGTGTTCCATAAGCTGGGCAGCCGGGCCAATGCGGCTAACGCTTTCGGCTCCTGGGACCCTGAGAAGTTTAAAGTGGAGGATTCCGCATTCGGCTTCATTACGATGAAGAACGGGGCGACCATTATTCTGGAATCCAGCTGGGCGCTCAATGTGCTTGAGATCGGTGAAGCTCAGACGATTCTAAGCGGAACCGAAGGCGGTGCGGATATGAAGAATGGTCTTCGTCTGAATGGAGAGAAGAACAGCCGGCTGTGGGAGACCAAGGTGGATCTCAGCTCTGGCGGCGTAGCCTTCTACGAAGGCGAAGAGGAGACGGACGCTTATCTGGAAGCCAAGTCCTGGGTGAAAGCCGTTCTTGAGGACGAGGAGCCAGTTGTTAAGCCAGAGCAGGCATTGGTGGTTACGGAGATTCTGGAAGCGATCTATGAGTCCGCCAAAACAGGCAAAACTGTATATTTTGAATAGAGGACAGGAGGAACTATTACAATGAAACTTGGTGTATTTCTTGTACTTTTTGGAGACCGTTCTTTTGAAGAGGCCCTTGATTTTGTCGCATCCCAAGGCGTAAAAGCTGTAGAGATTGGTACAGGAGGAAATCCTGGCAACAAACACTGCAAGCCGGATGAGCTGCTGGAGAACAAGTCAGCACGCGATGCGTTCAAGAAGGCTCTCGATTCCAGGGGTATTACCATCAGCGCGCTTAGCTGTCATGGTAACCCGCTGCATCCGCAGAAGGCGCTTGCTAAGGCGGATCATGATGATTTTGTAAAAACGGTGCAGCTTGCTGAATTGTTGGAAGTTCCCGTTGTAAATACATTCTCCGGATGCCCGGGGGATCACGAGGAGGCGAAATATCCGAACTGGCCGGTGGCCCCATGGCCGAATGACTACCAAGAGATTCTGAAGTGGCAGTGGGAGAACAAGGTGATCCCTTACTGGAGCGAATGGGGGAAATATGCGGCAGACCATCATGTGAAGGTCGGTCTCGAGCTTCACGGCGGCTTCTCTGTTCATACACCAGCTACGCTGCTTCGCCTCAGGGAAGCTGCAGGGGAAGCGATCGGCGCCAATCTTGACCCGAGTCATATGTGGTGGCAGGGGATTGATCCTGTTCAAGCGATCCATATTCTCGGCCGTGAAGGTGCGATTCACCACTTCCACGCTAAAGATACGGTGATTGATCCTGTCAATGTGAACAAATACGGGATTACGGATATGCAGTCCTACACCAACATGCTTGACCGGGCTTGGCAGTTCCGGACGGTCGGATACGGCCATGACAGCAAGACGTGGGCGGATATTGTGAGTGCGCTGCGCCTTGTTGGTTATGATTATGTGGTCAGCATTGAGCATGAAGACGGCCTGATGTCGATTGAGGAAGGCTTTACCAAGGCTGTCCGCAACCTTCAGCCGATTATTATTGAAGATTCAAGTGCGGATATGTGGTGGGTGTAAAATAACCAAATAAGTTCCACCTAATAGAGCCAAACTACCTTCTGGAAGAGCCGGAAGCGGGTTTGGCTCTTTTTCGCCCAGAATTTTAATTGTAAAATCAGTGTCAAAGTTCATTTTGTATACCATCGCACGTATATATTGTATAATCAGATATTATCCGTTTCATTTATAAGCAAAATGTTGTAAAATATATATACTAACTAAACGTAAGTTTTTTCGGTTAACCCTGACCGGACGACGAAGAGGTGATTTTTGTGGAGGATCAATGGGTTTTGTGTCCGCGATTTGAGTCTGCATTCTCTTTTTTGGGGAAAAGATGGAATGGTCTGATTATACAGACATTGATGAGCGGTCCGAAGCGCTTTAAGGATATTTCCGGACTGATTCCGTCTATGAGTGATAAAATGCTGTCTGAACGCATGAAGGATCTGGAATGTGAAGGGATACTGGTACGTCATGTATACCCGGAGACCCCGGTTAGAATTGAATATGAGCTGACAGATAAAGGCAGGGCGCTGCGTCCTGTCATGGAGCAGATTCAATCCTGGGCAGAAGCCTGGGTAGAATAATATAAGCCAGCCGGGTCTTTAGACAGACGGGCGGGCTTGATTCTTACAGAGAGAAGGTGCTTTAGTGGCAGAGATCATTATTATCGGAGCAGGACCAGCTGGAGCCAGCGCAGCATTATTCCTGGCCAAAGCAGGCAAAGAGACCTTGGTAATTGACAGCAACACCAGTATGACCAAGCGGGCCTGGATTGAGAACCACTATGGCGTCAAAGATATCTCTGGTCCTGATCTGCTGAAGATTGGGCGTGAGCAGGCTGCGAAATTTGGTGCCAAGTTCATCGAGGAGAAGGTTACCGTAGTGGATACGAATGGCGGTCAAACCGTTAAGATCAAGACTGAATCCGGGAGAGTCTATGAAGCTTCTTACGTGATTCTTGCAACGGGAGCGCTTACTGACTTGGCGAAGCAAACCGGGCTTGAGCTTAAGGAAGGCATTGAACCAAGAATTAAGACGGTAATTGCGACTGATGGTGCTGGACGAACCAGCAATCCTAGAATTTGGGCGGCCGGGACGGCTGCAGGAGTAAGTGTGCATACGATTATCACCGCCGGAGATGGAGCAAGGGTTGCGGTGGAATTATTGAGCGAACTGAATGGTGAGCGTTATGTGCAGCACGATGTTTTGAAATAATTCAAGTTAAATTCAGTATATAAATAACGATAAGGGCTTCGGCAGGAATTCTGCCGGGCTTTTTTATTTGTCCATATTCCATGTTACTCAAATCACACACCCTAGTGCAGAGGATCAAGTACGATGTAACTAAATTCACAGACTACAGATAGGAGAGATAATATATGGGATTGGCTGAACTGTTACTGGGCGGAGAGCACCAAGTTAGAGATATCGTGATCCGCTTCCCCAAATCCAGCGATTATTTCCGCAGCCGCAGAATTGATTTTTGCTGTGGAGGGAACCGTCCGCTGCAAGAGGCTGTTGAAGAGAAAGGGCTCACCCTGGAGGAAGTGTTGAATGATCTTCGCCAGATGGTTAATGAACACCCTACTGCCAAGGAAGAGAACGACTATACCCGTTGGAATTCCTGTGATCTTATTGCTCATATCGTTAACAAACATCATGCTTATTTGCGGCAGGAACTCCCGCACATAGAACAGAACGTGAATAAAGTGTTCCGTGTACATGGACAGGATGAAGCACATTTGGCCGAGGTACACCGGTTGTTCGGACAATTGAAGGCGGAGCTGCTTGAGCATACCGAGAAGGAAGAGGCCGAAGTATTTCCGAAAATGGTCAATTGGGAGACCGCGCGGGAACCAGAGACATTGGTTAAATTGCAAGCCTCGATTGCTGAGCTGGAAGCGGAGCATGACAAGGCGGGAAGTATCCTTAAGGAAATTCGCGCATTAACCCAGGACTTTACACCGCCAGCTCATGCTTGCACCACATACAGAATCACCTATTCCCGTCTGGAGGAGCTGGAGGAGATGACTTTCCAGCATGTTCATCTGGAGAATAATATATTATTCCCGCGCTATGAATAAATAACGTATTTACAGAGGGATACAATTTTGCGGAAAAAGTTGTGAAAATAATCACTAAAGTGTGACAATTCTCACACTTCAGTTACATGGTAGTCGGTATACTTGGTTTAACAAAGGCGATAGATAATCCAATGCCTGAATTGAGTGGGAGGCATATTGATATGGATAAAAAGAAACTAGTGGTCATCGGTAACGGGATGGCTGGAATTAGCACAGTAGAGCAAATTTTAAAGTTATCTTCAAATTTTGAGATTACCGTATTCGGGAGTGAACCTCATCCCAATTACAATCGGATCATGCTTTCCTACGTGCTGGAAGGCAGCAAGACCATTGATGATATCATTCTAAATGATCTGAATTGGTATCAAGAGAACGGAATTACACTTCACACCGGAACCACGGTTACCCGTATTGACGAGAACACAAGGGAAGTTGTCGCAGAGAACGGCATTAGAGTCCCTTATGATAATGTAATTATAGCTACAGGCTCCAAACCATTCATTCTTCCTATACCAGGAAGTGATAAGGAAGGGGTTATTGGTTTCCGGGATATCGCAGACTGCAATCAGATGCTTGAGGCTGCGAAGAGCTACCGTAAGGCTGCGGTAATTGGCGGTGGATTGCTTGGATTGGAAGCTGCTAAGGGACTAGTGCATTTGGGTATGGATGTCACAGTTGTGCATCTAATGAATGATCTGATGGAACGCCAGCTTGACAGCCAGGCGGCGGCGATGCTTAAGGATGAGCTGGAGCGGCAAGGAATCAAATTTGCGATGGGCGTGCAGACGGCGGAACTGCTTGGCGGCAACCGGGTAACCGGGCTTAAGTTTACCGACGGAACCGTGCTTGAGGCTGATTTCGTAGTCATGGCTGTGGGCATCAAACCTAATATCGATGTGGCTGCTGCCAGTGGAATTCAGACCGGCCGTGGTATTCTGGTTGACGACTATATGCGCACATCTATGGAAGGCGTTTATTCGGTAGGGGAATGTAATGAGCACCGGGGTATCTGTTATGGCCTGGTTGCGCCGCTTTTCGAGCAGGGCATGGTGCTTGCGAAGCATATTTGCGGAGTGGAGACCGCGGGTTATGAGGGTTCTGTCGTCTCGACCAAGCTGAAGATCTCCGGGGTAGATGTATTCTCAACAGGAGAATTCATCGATAGTCCTGAGCATCGGGTCATTTCCCAGAAGGATGATTGGAAACGCACCTATAAGAAGATTTTGCTCAAAGACAACGTTATGGTAGGGGCGGTTCTGTTCGGAGACATAACAGAGTCGGCTAATCTTCAGAAGTTAATCAAACAGCACACAGAAATGACGGATGAACTCTATGGCCAGCTTATGGGCAGCGGTTGCTGCGGTGGCGGAGCTAAGAAGACCGCCTCTGTGGAGACAATGGCGGATGACGAGATCGTCTGCGGCTGTAACGGGGTCACCAAGAAGACAATAGTGGATGTGATCACGGAGCAGGGGCTTACTACAGTAGACGAAATTAAAGCCTGCACCGGGGCAACCCGCTCTTGCGGCGGCTGTAAGCCGATGGTTGAACAAATTCTCCAATACGTGCTTGGCGATGGTTTCAAGGAAGCTGCCAAACAGGGAATTTGCGGATGTACCACATTAAGCCGTGATGAGATCGTGGCCGAAATTCAGGCTAAAGGCTTATCAACAACTAAAGAAGTCATGAACGTTCTTGGCTGGAGTCAACCGGAAGGCTGCTCGAAGTGCCGTCCTGCGATCAACTACTACCTGGGGATGCTGTATCCGGACACCCATAGTGATGAGAAGGAATCCCGTTTTGTTAACGAGCGGATGAACGCTAATATTCAGAAGGATGGGACTTATACTGTCGTTCCACGGATGTACGGCGGCGTAACAACTCCAGAGGATCTCAAGAAAATTGCCGATGTATCGCTTAAGTATAACGTGAAGGTTGTTAAAGTGACTGGCGGCCAGCGGTTAGACTTAATCGGGGTGAAGAAGGAAGACCTTCCGAAGGTTTGGGAAGAACTGGATATGCCTTCGGGTTATGCTTACGCTAAATCTCTCCGCACGGTCAAGACCTGTGTCGGTTCGCAATTCTGCCGGTTTGGAACCCAGGATTCCATGGGAATGGGAGCTATCCTGGAACGCAAATTCGAGAGACTGGACTTCCCGGCTAAATTCAAGCTGGCGGTAAACGGCTGCCCAAGAAACTGTGCGGAGTCGTGCACGAAGGACATCGGTATTGTGGGTAATGATGGCGGCTGGGAGATCTTCATAGGCGGAAATGGCGGAATAAAAGCAAGATTGGCGGATTCGCTCTGCAAAGTAAAAACAGACGAAGAGCTGATCGAGATCTGTGGTGCTGTTATGCAATATTACAGAGAGACTGGTAAGTATCTGGAGAGAACTTCGGAATGGGTGGAGCGAATGGGGCTTGCACAAATCCGCGAGACCGTCGTTGATAACCTGGATCAGCGTAAAGCCTTGATGGAGCGGATCGAATTTGCTCTGCAGCAGGTAGAAGATCCTTGGAAGAAAGTTATTGAGGATGAGCGTGCCAAACAGACCTTGTTTAACCAGCTTCATCCAAGCGGCCATTCGGTCAAATAATCTGCTGAAGGGAGAAATCAACAATGAAACAGGAAACAACCTTTATTCCAGTGGGGAATGTGAATGATTTCCCTGACCGGATTGGACGGACTGTCGTGGTAGGTGGCAAGGAAATTGCCATATTTCTAACTTCCGTGGGAGAGATGTATGCTATAGACAACCGCAATCCTCATCCCAAAGGAGGACCTATGGCCGAAGGCATCGTGTCAGGATTCTATCTGTACGATCCTTTGTACGATTGGAAGATTGACTTAAGAACGGGGCTCGTCCAAGCACCCGACCAGGGCCAGGTGCAAACCTACCCGGTTATGGTTAAAGACGGGATTGTATATTTGGCTGCAGCGGCACAGGAAGCCGCAGGATTGTTGTCTTAAAATCTCAACTGTTGGTAATAGGGGGCCGTCCCGAAAGACGGCCCCTTTTTATTATCTCTGCTTATTACTACCAAAATACCTTTAAATGTAAAATAATAAAATTGAAAGAAATAAATATAGTATTTTTAAAGTTCCCAGTAATATCAAATTAAATAAAATTGTGACATATATTATATTGTTACGTTATATAAAATACTATTATTTGGATGTACTAATAAAAACCAATAATTTACATGCGATTAAATAGAGATTGTAGAATACTATTAACACTTTAATCCCTTGGGTATGCAGTTTAACTTAATCCATGAAACTGGTGATTATCCGGTATACAACGAACTTTTATTCAGCGATAAAGGGGAGGGAAGTTGTTTTACAGATCTCAGCTTCTTTCAAAATGTTGACTTTCATCCCTGTCTAAATGGTAAGCTGTCCGTATTCAGGAGGAGAGAAGCGCCGGGGGAGAGATCATACAAAGTATATTGTAAGCATGCTTTAAAGGAGAACTTGGTATGAACAATCTGATTATGATTCTGAGTATTGTAGCCATTGGCACATTTACAGTTTTTCTTAATCAAAAAGTAAAGAATAAGGGCAGGATGAGCATGATTTTGGCCATCATATTTGTCTTGTATATCTCAACCTTTCTTATTATAGGCATGTTCAAGGGTTAATTTATGAGAAAACTCTGGAGCAACATTATGATTTTAAGGCCGTATTTGGAAGGAAACAGACCGCTGCTGTTCTTGGATCTCTTGCGGCAGTATCTTAATTGCTATGCCTATGGCATTTATCGATAAGTATGACAAAGGCTATCTGATGTCAAGAATTTCGGAAATCGTAAGTGTACCCAGTCATTTTTCTCCGTCAGTTATAAATATTATCATTGGCGTGTTTGATTGTATGATCTCCGCAGTTCTGCTGGTCCGGATTAATCCAAAGCTGTCGCTTATTGTTCTTGCGATCATCCCGCTGTATGTTGCTGTGACAGTTTGGTACAGCCGGCGGATGAGTGCCAGTTCAGTTTCCGTTATACTGCGATCAGCGGAGGCATTTGTGTTATAGATGCACTAATTGCCCAGTTTCTAATGAGATTATTCAGGGTCGAAAAAGTCGTCTAGCTGTACACGATATCCGGCGCTTAACTATAAGGAGAATTAACAGCGGTCCTCTGAACATAGAGGATCGCTCTTTGACGTGTGCTTTAGGCTACAGTTCCGTTCCAGGTTGCCGCTGTCTCCAAATTTGCTGATCTACAATGTGGAGATTAAGTTACAGATGACTAGAAATCCGGAGAACGCAGCATTTTAACAATTTGTATTGATGTTTAGAAGATTGAAAATTTTATTAATTTAGAAGTTCAGTTTGTGTTTCGAAGGCTCCGCGAACGAAGCGCTCGTCTTTTTATGCCGTTTTATAAAAGGTGATTTGGAAAGAAGTTCTCCCCTCGGAATCCAAAAGCCGGAGTTCTCCCCCGTGCAGCTCTACCGCCTTCTTGGCAATAGACAGCCCTAGCCCGGTTCCTCCATCACTGGTTCTTGCCGCATTGCCCCGGACAAAGGGGTCAAAGAGGGTTGTCCGTATCGATGCGGGAATTCCTGCCCCGTTATCCATGATGGTCAGCCTGACAACATTGTCCAGATGCTTAAGGTCAATATCCACTGTGGTGCCTTTGGGATTATGCTTCAGGGCATTGGTCAGCAGATTGGACACAGCCCTGCTTATCAAGGTCTTATGAAGACGAAGCGGAATCTCTTCATGGGGAATGGAGAACGTGAGATTGAAGTTCTTTTGTTCAAACTGGTCATAATTCTCGGCGATAATCTCACGTACCAACTCGCCCAGGTCTGTTACCTCAAATTCCCCTGTAAGTGGATATTCCGTAGTTTCCAGCTTGGACAGCTCGAATAAATCCCCAACCAACTCGGTCATTAAAGCAGCCTTGGAATAAATAAGATTTAAATACCTGAGCCGCTTCTCCTCCGTATCAGCCAGTCCAAGAAGCAGTGCGCTTGCATAACCTTGGATCGTGGTGATGGGTGTCTTCAAATCGTGGGAGATATCAAGAAGCATCCGCTGTTTGCTCTCGATCAGCTGCTGATTGGCGCGCTCGGTCTGTTCCAGATGATCGGCCATTTCATTAAAGCACTCCTGGATCGTGGTTAATTCTTTGTTGGAATTATAGTTCAGGCGCTGGTCATAATGGCCGTTCCTCATATGCCTCATAGCTGTGGAGATCTGCTCAAGAGGGGTGGTCAACTGTTTTGAGGTGTAGCGTCCATACAGGTAGACACTGATCACTGACAACAGAAGAACACCGAAGAAGCCGTATGAAAGCTTAAGATTAATTGATATTGTCTCAGGCGGGGTCAGCAGTTTAAAGCTGGTCTGCCCCCGCTCTCTGGGAATGACTACAAGGCACAGCAAAGAGGCGCCCTTATCCGACTTGAACGGGGCTAAGGCATATAGATAAGGCGTTCTGCTCCCGTCATACAGCAAGGACGTAAGCTCAGCAGCGGAATAGGCTTTGTGGGGCACTTTCTGGGTGCCTTTAATATAGATGACATTCCGTTCTTCGTCCAGAATTTCGACCCATCCCCCCGATTCTTCAATGACTTCGGAATCGATGGACGTATAATCGGGTCTGGCGATTTGAGAAGGCTCGATAGGTTTTGTTACATATTGATCAGACAGCTCCCCTGAGAATAACTGAACCAGAAGAAAGATTAAGCCAAGCGTAAAGGCGAACAATAAATAAGAGCGGATTAGACTGTTGAGCAGCCGGCGTTTTGTTTTCATTGAAAGTCTTCTTCCTTGGCGAACTTATACCCCAGTCCGCGGATCGTCTTGATATAAACGGGTTGACGCGGGTCCTTCTCTATTTTGTCCCTTAGCCTTGAGATATGAACCATCACTGTATTGTCATCTTTCCAGTAGGTATCGCTCCATACTTTTTCAAACAGTTGTTTTTTGGTGAATACTCGTCCGGGTGCCATCATAAAGGTTTCAAGCAGCTTGAATTCCGTTGAAGTCAAAGTGATTTCTTCTTCTCCATGAAGGAGTATGCAGGACTCGAGATTTAGCGTTAACTCTCCTATGGATGCCCAGGTTTGAGCTGCTTGCATCTGGGAAGGCATATTAAGATCATAAGCTCTTCTGAGCTGAGCCTGGATACGTGCAACAACCTCAAGCGGATTGAAGGGCTTTACGATGAAATCATCGGCTCCAAGGCTCAGGCCAAGTATTTTGTCACTGTCCTGATCCTTCGCGGATAGAAAAATAATCGGCATATTATAGTGCGCCCTAATTTGCTTAACTAATTGATAACCATCCTGATGAGGCATCATGATATCAATAACAGCCAGATCCACCTGCTCGGATTGGATGGTCTTCCAGGCTTCGATACCGTCGTATGCCTCAATCACGCGGTAGGGCTCCCGCTCGAGAAACAGCTTGAGCAACTCAGCGATGTCAGGCTGATCATCAACAACCAGTATGGTTGGGTTCATGCAAGGACTCCTCCAGTTCATAACACTTCTTTACTATAAGTCTATTATTTCTGAGTCACTATTTCTATGAAAGAACTGTAAAACCTGTACCAGGGATCTCATTGTAAGATTAATTTAAGATTGTCGATAAATCGGCGTAAGAAGGAGGCGGTATGCTTGTGCTAAGCGGCGAATGAACAAGTTGGAATTGGGGACAACGTTGCCGCTTAAAGGTATACGAAGGAGGAGCTTATGCAAAGGATTATTTTACTAACCATGTCGGCGCTGCTGGTCTTGGTCTCGGCCTTCCCGGGTGGAAAGGTGTCCGCCGAGGGGAAGCGGCAGTTGACAGTGGAGGAGGTTAAACAGTTCGCCGAAGATTTCTTCAAGCGCAATTTGAATGATAAATCGGTTCCGGGGGCGATATTCACCGTTGTGCAAGGGGACAAGGTGCTGCTTAATCAGGGTTATGGTTATGCGGATGTGGAGAGCAAGAAACGGATAGATCCACAGGCGACACTATTTCGCGTAGCCTCCATTGCGAAGGTAGTTACAGCCGCGGCATCCATGCAGCTTGTAGAGCAAGGCAAGCTCAAGCTGGATCAGAATATTGAAGATTATCTGGGCGGGCCCAAGCTGCAAAATCCCTTCTCTAAGCCGGTGACCTCAGCAAATCTGTTAACCCATACCGCCGGGTTCACAGCAAGAGATGCACAGGAAACCGACAGCTACAAAGATTTGGATGCCTATTTGCCGCTGGAGGATTTCCTCAAGCAGATGCTGCGGCCAGTGAAGCACGAACCAGGTGAAGCCGTTATGTATGACAATTTCGGATGGATGCTTCAGGGGTATATTGTACAGCAAATTGCAAAGACTCCGTTCGAGGACTATGTGAACAAAGCAATATTTACCCCGCTTGGGATGAATCACTCTACGTTCAGGCTCACGAGCAAGCTGGCACAGCAATTGGCCACAGCATATGATGGCGCCGGGAACCCGCTGCCGCTGCACGAAGTGGCACCTACAGTCCAGCCTCAGGGCAGCATGCTCTCGACAGGGGAGGATATGGCCAAGTTCCTGATCTCCCAGTTGAACGGCGGAGCATTGGGAAATAACCGGATATTGAAGGAAAGCTCTGTAAAAGAAATGCAGACGTTCCATCACTACGCCGCACCAGGCGTTCCGGATACAGCTTACGGGTACGAGCCCTCCAATGTGCCTTGGAAGGATAACGGACAGAAGGTTGTAGGTAAGGATGGGGACTATCAAGGCTTTACTTCCTATATGTGGCTTATCCCCGAGCAGAGCATTGGTGTATTTGTCAGCTTCACAGCCTCTACACAGCTGAGAGAGCAGCTTTACAGCGAATTTATGGACCATTTCTTCCCTGCCAAACCGGTACAGGTACAATTCCTGAATACACCAGTTCAGGATTTGCAGGCTGTAGAAGGAAGCTACCGCAAGCTGCGGACATTCAACGCAGTGGTTCAGATTAAGGCTGTGGGTAATGGGGAGATTGCTCTGAGTGGTCTTAACGGTAAGGCGATTAAGTTTCGGCAGACAGGACCACAGGTGTTTAAAGATGAGAACGGAGCAACCCTTGCGTTCGTGAACGATTCGGCTGGAACTCCGAAATATTTTAAATATCTAGGCGTCGATTATTTCGAAAAAATAAAGCTGCCAACTCCGTTCACTGACGTTAGTTCAAAGAGTCCATATGCAAAGTTCATTGATCCATTATACAGCTTTGGATTCTTGAATGGGAGATCGGACGGTAAGTTTAGTCCTGAGGGTTATACCACCCGGGCCGAATTTGTCCATTTCCTGGTCACTCTGTTTGGACTGACACCCCGTAGCTCTGAACCGGCTTTTAAGGATACGGCTGGTCACTGGGCTGAGGCAGATCTGCAGACAGCGGCGGAAGGCGGTCTGCTGACGCCCGATAGCAAAGGAAACGCGAATCCTGATCAGGTGATAACCAGACAGGAGGCAGCTTATCTGTTCTACCAGGTCGTCAGAGGCATGTGGGGAATTACCCCGCAGGATGCAAAGCTCGCACCAGGCACGGATTCCTGGGCGCTTGAAAGCGTCAAGACCGTTGTCGCTCTCGGGCTTTATGGGCCTGAAGCCAAGAAGAATGAGGATGGGTCAGTTGACTATCGATCCAAGCAGCCTCTAAAAAGACAGGAAGCTGCTGTATTCTTCTACACACTGGTTAACCCTCCAAGCTAATTTAAAAGCAGGAAAGCTGGATTAACTCCGGCCTTCCTGCTCTTTTTTTTCTATAAATGGGATTGAAACAGCATATTATCATAAAGGTTAACAATTTAAATCCGGCAAATTTGATGCGGACACAGCTCGCAGTGACAGATATCCTGAAGCATAACCAGGTCTTTAATAACGATATAGCCATTCTCGTACTCAAGCGCTTCTTTTCTCCGCAGATCACTAAGCATGCGGTTGACACTTTCTCTTGTTGCTCCGATCATATTGGACAAGTCGGTATGGGTGATTTTCCTATTAATCCGGATCGAATCCCCATGCTTCTCACCGTAAGAATTACTGAGACGAATCAAAGTCGAGCATAGGGCCCCGGGCTTGCCGTACATCATCAGGTCGCGGAACTTGGTCTGTGTCAGCCGATGGTGAATTCCCATCCATTTCATAAAGTCGATTGCAAAATCCGCATGCTGGCAGATCAGAATCTCCAAGTCACGCTGCTCAATAATGCCGATCTCACTATCCTCAATAACCTCTGCCGTGAAGCTGTATTTAGAACCGAAGAAGGGATCAGCCTGCCCAACGAGATCACCGCTTTGATACATATATAAAATAAGTTCTTTTCCTTCATCCGTTGACTTAGTCAATTTAATGCGTCCGCGTTTAATATAGAACAGCTTATCCGCAAGGTCTCCCTCCCAGAACAGGTGGGACCCGCTAGCATACGCTTTGTCTTTCATCATCACGAGAAGACGGTTGAAGTTCTGCTCCGTAAAGCTGCCGGTGTTCCCGCGGGTTAATGTTGTACTTAAATAATCAATCATCACCGATCACTCCTTAGTATTCCAATTATACAAGCTCTTTGGATGAACTCATGAAGTTCGTTCCATTTCTTTTTCTATGCCTCAATTATATAGCTTTAATTTGGAATTTAGGGGGCGAAAGAGGCCCTAAAAGTGTCGAATAAACGAACTTTGTGATTTATTTCACTTTACTTTATTTCTGTGACAAATATCACAGTATGCGGTTTTTCACTATGCTAAGATCAATGCGTAGAGAGAAGAAAGACGAGTGGCAACATTGAAGTTAAGTACACTTGTGAAAATATTCACGAAGTGTGAATTTCAACAATCCGCTCACCTAAATAATAGGAGGATGAGAGTTATGGCTACCAAAGCTCAAGTTAACGAAACTGTAAAGCCAACTGCTGAAGAACACATCCAGACATTGATCAACAAAGCAAAGAAAGCATCCGACGCCTTCATGCAAATGAACCAGGAGCAAATTGATGAAATTGTCCAAGCCATGGCCCTTGCGGGTATGGATAAGCACATGCACCTGGCGAAGCTGGCTATTGAAGAAACAGGTCGGGGTGTGTACGAAGATAAAATTATCAAGAATATGTTCGCGACAGAATATATCTACCATAATATCAAGAACGACAAGACCGTAGGAGTCATTGAAGACAACCCGTATGACAGCTTCCAGAAGATTGCAGAGCCAGTAGGTATTATCATGGGGATTACTCCGGTAACCAACCCGACATCAACTACGATCTTCAAAGCACTTATTGCGATTAAGACACGCAACCCGATTATCTTCGGCTTCCATCCATCTGCACAAAGCTGCTGTACCGCAACTGCACAGATCCTGCTGAAAGCAGCTGTCGAGCACGGCGCACCGGCTGATTGCATTCAGTGGATTGAAGCACCTTCCATGGATAAAACGAACGCTTTGATGAATCATCCTGATGTGGCCTTGATTCTGGCAACTGGCGGTTCGGCAATGGTTCGTGCAGCTTACAGCTGTGGTAAGCCAGCACTCGGCGTGGGACCTGGTAACGTGCCATGCTTTATTGAGAAAAGCGCGGATATCGATCAAGCGGTAAACGACCTGATCTTGTCCAAAACTTTTGACAACGGTATGATTTGCGCTTCCGAGCAAGCTGTAATTATTGAAGAGCCAATCTTCGACCAAGTGAAGAAGAAAATGATTGCCAACGGATGTTATTTCGTGAATAAGGAAGAAGCTGCTAAGCTGAGCGCAGGCGCAATCGTTGCTGAGAAATGTGCAGTTAACCCGGCAATTGTAGGCCAACCAGCCGTAAAAATTGCTGAAATGTGCGGAATTCAAGTACCTGAAGGCACCAAAATCCTTGTTGCCGAAGTAGAAGGCGTAGGTCCTAAATACCCGCTGTCGGCTGAGAAGTTGAGCCCGGTTCTGGCCTGCTACAAAGTATCCAACGCTCAGCAAGGTATTGATCGCGCGGCTGAAGTCGTTGCCTTCGGCGGTATGGGTCACTCTTCGGTTATTCACTCGAACAACGAAGAAGTTATCCAGAAATTCTCTGACCGTATGCCAACCTGCCGGATTCTGGTGAATCAGCCGTCTTCGCAAGGCGGTATCGGTGATATCTACAATACGAACCTGCCATCTCTGACACTGGGCTGTGGCTCGTATGGACGCAATTCGACATCTTCTAACGTAACTGCAGTTAACCTCATTAACGTGAAAAGGGTGAATCGCCGTACCGTGAATATGCAATGGTTCAAAGTACCTTCGAAGATTTATTTTGAAAAAGGGGCTACTCAATATCTTGCCAAAATGCCGGATATCAGCCGTGTGCTGATCGTAACGGACCCAATGATGGTGAAACTGGGTTATGTGGAAAGAGTAGAACACTATCTGCGTCAAAGACAAACTCCGGTAGCCATTGAAGTGTTCTCGGAAGTTGAACCGGACCCATCCACTACTACCGTGAAACGGGGAACAGAGCTTATGGCTCAATTCCAACCGGACTGCATCATCGCACTCGGCGGCGGTTCTCCAATGGATGCTGCAAAAGGCATGTGGTTGTTCTATGAATACCCAGACACAGATTTCAACAACCTGAAACAGAAATTCATGGATATCCGCAAACGGATCTACAAATATCCACGCCTTGGTCAAAAAGCACAGTTTGTTGCGATCCCAACCACTTCGGGTACGGGTTCTGAAGTAACATCGTTCGCAGTAATCACTGATAAGGTTAACGGTAACACCAAGTACCCGCTTGCTGACTATGAATTGACACCAGATGTGGCCATTATTGATCCTGAATTTGTGTACAGTCTGCCTAAAGTAGCCGTAGCTGACACAGGTATGGACGTACTCACCCATGCTATTGAAGCCTATGTATCTGTCATGGCTAATGACTACACCGATGGTCTGGCGATCAAAGCAATTCAGCTTGTATTCGAATGGCTTGAGAAATCGGCGCTGACTGGCGACAAGCTTGCACGCGAGAAAATGCATAACGCATCAACATTGGCCGGTATGGCATTCGCAAATGCTTTCCTTGGCATCAACCACAGCTTGGCTCATAAATGGGGCGGACAATACCATACCGCTCATGGACGCACTAACGCAATCCTGATGCCGCATGTCATCCGCTATAATGCGAAGAAACCAACTAAGTTCGCAGCGTTCCCTAAATACACCAACTTTGTTGCGGATCAACGTTATGCTGAGATTGCCCGCATTCTGGGACTGCCAGCCCGCACTACCGAAGAAGGCGTGAAGAGTCTGATTGGCGCAATCCGCGACCTGAACCGCAAACTGGGTATTCCTGAAACGTTCCAGGAGCTGGGCTTCGATCCAAAAGACTTCGAGAGCAGAGTGGATTATCTGGCTGACCGCGCCTTCGAAGACCAATGTACAACTGCGAATCCTAAGCTGCCGCTTGTTAAGGAACTTGCAGAAGTCTATAGAGACGCATTCTACGGAAGATTTGAATAAGCACAAACTACAGGTTCATAGCACGTAAAAAATGGAGTGACAAATATCACCGCAAATGTGATATTTGTCACATCCTTTTTCAGGCAAATCCTCTATGATAAAAGTATAAAAGGTCCCGGTAAACAGAAGTCATAGGGAGTATCGGCATTGATGTTAGGGTAGGAGCAAATTGGATTGTGAAAACTATCACAACATTAAGTTGGCATTGCCTTGGGGGATCTTGTCTGTTCACACAATTCAGAGATGGAGGGAATTATCATGTCGGTAATTGAGAGAGAAGTACAAGCCGCACAATCGGGTTGGAGAAGCTTTAAGAAAGGAAAATGGCAGAAAGAGGTTAATGTTCGTGACTTCCTCGACCATAATATTACCCCTTACCATGGCCGTGAGGACTTCCTTCAAGGTGCGACAGCCAATACGAAAGCACTGTGGGAGATTGTATCCAACTTGACCAAACAGGAACGGGAAAATGGTGGAGTGCTGGATGTGGATGTGAACACTCCTTCGACAATTATTTCTCATAAACCTGGATATTTGGATAAGGACAAAGAACAAATCGTCGGGGTTCAGACAGACGCTCCATTCAAACGCTCCATTCAACCATTTGGCGGCATCCGGATGATGATTGATGCTTGTGAGGCTTATGGCTTCAAAATGCCTGAAGAAGTTGTAAACATCTTCACAACGATCCGCAAAACACACAATCAGGGCGTATTCGATGCTTATACTTCCGAGATGAGAGCTGCCCGTAAAGCGGGGATTATTACCGGTCTTCCAGATGCTTATGGCCGTGGCCGGATTATCGGGGACTATCGCCGGGTTGCGCTCTATGGTGTTGATTTCCTGATCGCTCAGAAGAAGAATGAACTGGTGCAGCTTGAACTTGATGTGATTGATGAGGATGTCATTCGTCTTCGTGAGGAATTATCCGAGCAAATCCGGGCTCTGGGCGAGCTTAAGGTTCTTGCTGAGATGCACGGCTTTGATATTTCACAGCCCGCCAATACAGCCAAAGAAGCCTTCCAATGGGTGTATTTCGGCTATCTTGCAGCCATTAAAGAACAAAATGGTGCCGCGATGTCTCTGGGCCGCGTATCTTCCTTCCTGGATATTTACATTGAACGTGACCTTGCTGAAGGCACATTGACAGAAGAACAAGCACAGGAATTGGTTGACCATTTTGTCATGAAGCTTCGGATCGTGAAATTCCTGCGTACTCCTGACTACAATGAACTGTTCAGTGGAGACCCAACCTGGGTAACCGAATCCATCGGGGGCATGGCGGTGAACGGTCAGACCCGCGTAACCAAGAACAGCTTCCGGTTCCTGCATACCCTGTACAACCTGGGTCCAGCACCAGAGCCAAACTTAACTGTATTGTGGTCGGAACAGCTTCCTGAAGGCTTCAAGAAATATTGTGCTAAAGTCTCTATCGAAACAAGTTCCATTCAATATGAAAGTGACGATTTGATGCGCCCGATTTATGGCGATGACTACGGTATCGCATGCTGCGTATCCGCTATGGAGATCGGTAAACAGATGCAGTTCTTTGGAGCCCGTGCTAACCTGGCCAAAGCCCTGCTGTACGCCATTAACGGAGGTAAAGATGAGAAATCCGGCGCTCAGGTAGGTCCTGAATATCCGGCAATCACATCTGAGGTGCTTGATTACAACGAGGTTATGAAACGCTTCAAACCTATGATGGAGTGGCTGGCTAAGCTTTATATGAATACACTGAATGTCATCCACTACATGCATGATAAATACAGTTATGAACGCATCGAGATGGCGCTTCATGACCGCGACATCCTCCGCACAATGGCTTGTGGTATTGCCGGCTTATCGGTAGCGGCGGACTCACTTAGCGCAATAAAATATGCGAAAGTGACCCCTATCCGCAACGAAAAAGGAATTGCGGTAGACTTCAAAATTGAAGGTGAATACCCTTGCTATGGTAACAATGACGACCGGGTCGACCAAATCGCTGTTGGGCTGGTTGAGCAGTTCATGAGTATGATCCGCAAGCATAAAGCTTACCGGAACGCTATGCCTACACAATCCGTGCTGACCATCACATCCAACGTGGTTTACGGTAAGAAGACAGGTACTACACCAGACGGACGTAAGGCCGGCGAGCCATTTGCCCCAGGCGCTAACCCTATGCATGGCCGTGACAAGAAGGGTGCCCTCGCTTCCCTGAGCTCTGTAGCAAAGCTGCCATATGAGCACAGTCTTGATGGTATCTCCAATACATTCTCCATTGTTCCGAAAGCGCTGGGGAAAGAGCCGGAAGCACGCAAGTCCAATCTGGTGTCCATGATGGACGGATATTTCGGCAGTGGGGCCCATCACCTGAACGTCAACGTATTTGACCGTGAACAGCTTATGGACGCTATGGAGCATCCAGAGAACTATCCTCAGCTGACCATTCGTGTATCGGGTTATGCCGTGAACTTTATTAAACTGACCCGTGAACAGCAGCTCGACGTGATTAACCGTACCTTCCACGGTTCTATGTAAGATCAACTGACCATAGAGGGATACAATCTTATAATAAATTGCTGCAGACCTGCAGAAAGGGTGACAATAGCATGATTACAGGTCATATTCATTCATTGGAAACATTCGGCACCGTAGATGGCCCGGGAATTCGGTTCGTCCTCTTTATGCAGGGCTGCCTACTTAAATGCAAGTACTGCCACAATCCGGATACATGGGACTTGACTGGCGGGAAGGATATGAGCCTCGAAGAGGTGTTGGCAGAGATTGAGCCTTATGTTAATTACTATCGTTCTTCGGGTGGAGGAATTACGGTCTCTGGTGGTGAAGCGACACTACAGGCGCACTTTGTAACAGAACTGTTCCGGGAAGTGAAGAAACGGTGGGGACTTCATACTACACTCGATACGAATGGTTATAACGAAGGTGACAAAATTAAAGATCTGCTCGATGTTACAGATCTGGTGCTCCTCGACTTGAAGCATATTGATAACGAGAAACACATCGAGCTGACCGGCAAGCCTAATGAGCGTATGCTGAAGATGGCGGAGTGGCTGTCAGATCATAATAGAGCGATGTGGATCCGGCACGTGCTTGTGCCAGGAATCAATGACGAGGAAGAGGACCTGCTCCGTTTAGGTAGATTCGTAGGCAAATTGAACGGGGTAGAGAAGTTTGAGATTCTTCCCTACCATCAGATGGGAATCTATAAATGGGAAGCTCTGAAATGGAAGTATCCGTTAGAGAATGTCCCGTCTCCAACAGATGAAGAGGTCCAAAGGGCCTATGATTTAATCGGGCTTGGAAGTAAGCAGAAAGTCCTGGAATCATAAGATAATTGCAAGTTTATCCAGAAATAGCGTGAGAAATGAAGGTGAAAACCGGATTTCTCGCGCTATTTGTCGTTGTTTCAACAGATTTTTAGAGGAAAGTTAATGATTAGAGGATTTTATCCCTTCAAAAGAAATATGTCCTCCTTACCAATATTGAAAGCGGTTCCTATAATGAAAGTGTAAGGCAAACCATTCTATGGGAGGGTCAAATAAATGAAAAAGAGTCTAGTATTGTTACTGTCACTGTTTCTCGTGACAACTACTATGCTGACAGCGTGCGGCGGCGGTACCAAAGCCGAAGAGCCACCAAAGACAGGTGATACACCGAAGCAAGTAGAGAAAGCGGATACTTCACCATTTGAAGTGACACTACGTCACACCCAAGTAGGGGCCGATAAGAAGAACCGCCTGGCAATCCTTCAGGATGTTGTTAAGAAGGTACAAGAAGAAACACCAGGTCTTACCATTAAGCTTGACGGTGTAGATTCTGAAGTTAACCGTAAGGAAAAGCTTCGCGGAGAAATGGCTGCGGGCAACCCACCAGATATCTTTGACGTATTCGGCAGCCCGGATGCCCAAATGTATGCTAAAGAGGGAAGAATGCTTGACCTGACTCCAATTCTCGCAGAACTTGGAATCGCTGACAAATTCCCGAACGTGTTAGATCCTTACACTGTTGACGGTAAAGTATACGGTCTTCCGATCGGTGCTTCCGCCGAAGGTTTCTTTTATAACAAAGAGTACTTTGAGAAAAAAGGTCTGAAAGTTCCTACGACTTTCCCGGAGCTTGAAGACTTGCTTGCCAAGATCAAAGCTGATGGCAAAACGCCTATTGCAGCAGCTTCCAAAGAGGGCTGGGTACCTCTGATGCTGACAAACCAACTGTGGGCTCGCTACGCTGGACCGGATATTGTGAAGAAGATTGCTGCCGGCGAAGCAAAATGGACAGATCCGAACATGGTGAAAGCGTTTGCTAAACATGTGGACTGGGAGAAGAAAGGTTACTTTAAGAAAGGTGAGCTTGGTTTCGCATATGGCGATATCACTGGCCAATTCACTTCTGGTGAAGCACCACTCTGGTTCGATGGTACTTGGAAATCCTCCGTATTCAAGAAGGGTCAATCCGGTGAAGCTATGATCGGAAAAGTAGGATTCTTTAATATGCCTCCTGTTGATGGCGGTGTTGGAGAACAAACAGCTCTTATGCGCGATTCCAACAATGGTTACGGTTTCTCCGCTTCTGTTGCAGATGATCCTCGTAAATTGGATGCAGTTAAGAAATTTATCAAAGAACTGTTCAATGAAGACATGCAGCTTCGCGGGCTTGCTGAAGACGGGGTTCTTCCTTCGATGGCCGTTTCAGAAGACAAGCTTAACGCAACTGTTACCGATGATCTGATGAAAGACATCACTAAAGTACTGAGCTCCACTAAAGGTTCTTTCCCTGCATGGGATTCCCAAGTTGCGGCTGACATCAACACCGAGTTCAGCGCAGTACAAATTCAAAAACTGATTGGCGGCCAAACGACTCCTGAGAAGATGGCTCAAGATCTTCAAAAGGTGACCGATGAAGTGCTGGCTAACAAAGAGTAATTAGGTAACAAAGGGAATGTATCCTTCACCACGGTAAGGGTGCATTCCCTTCTACACGAAAGCTGGACAATAGAAATAGAGCAGCTCACGTCCCAAGAACCGGAGGTTTGGTATGAACAAAGCGTTGAAGAACCCTACTGTATTCATATTGTTCGTATTACCCGCATTAATATTGTTTGGTATGTTTTTTATTTACCCGATTTTTTCATCAATTTATTTGAGTTTTACAAGCTGGAACGGTGTTTCCACGCATATGAAATTTATTGGCTTTGATAATTTTACAAAGGCCTTAGGCCAAGAACGCTTTTGGGTTTCTGTAACAAACAATGTGTACTTCATTTTGTTTTCCTGTTTACTCCAAGTACCTATCATTGTAATTTTCTCACTCTTGATAGCCAACGTTAAGAAGCTGAAGGGGCTATACAAGACCTCAATTTTTCTTCCATCGATTATGTCTACTGCAGTAATTGGTATTCTATGGGGATTTATTTACGAGCCTGATATCGGTCTACTCAACAAAATTCTTAGCTTCTTTGGGGTAGGCAAGATCTATTGGCTTTCCGATGAAAATTATGCCATGCTGTCTATTCTGATCACGAACGCCTGGCAGTGGACCGGTTACTACATCATTATGGTACTGGCCGCGATTCTCTCGATTCCCAAGGAACTTGAAGAGGCGGCAGCGATTGATGGAGCCACTGCATTCCAGCGAGCAACCCGTATCACGCTTCCTCTAATTACCCCGATCATCTCAGTTGTTATCATGCTCTCCATTGCGGGTGCCATGAAGGCTGCTGATATTGTTCTGGTTATGACAAACGGAGGACCGGCGGGTTCTACAGAGGTTATGGCTACGTACATGATTAGATATGCGATTACGAGCTTTAAATACGGTTATGGTAACACGATTGCTGTACTTATCTTTGTCTTTACGCTTATCGTTACCCTAATCTATCAACTGCTGATTGCGCGGCGTAATGAAAGGATTGAGTACTAATGGTGCGTAACTTGAAGAAGGGTATACCTCATATATTTCTGTTAGGCTACCTGTTGATCATTTTGTTTCCGTTCTTGTTTGTTCTGTTCTCCTCAGTCAAGAAGGATAACAACGCGATTGCTCTGCATCCTTTCGGTCTGCCAAAGGAATTTGTATTTAACAACTACTATGAGGCATGGGTAAATGCCAAGATTAGTACGTATTTCCTTAACAGTCTGTACATTTCCCTCTTGGCAGCAATTGTAACGATTCTTATTGCCGCCATGTTCTCTTATGCGGTTACACGGATGCGGTTTGGTAAGCTGGCTGCGGCTTTGTTCGGTTTGGTTCTGATTGGAATGCTGATTCCAAACAACGCAATGATGCTGCCAATTTATACTCTAGTCCGCAAATTGGGAATTTTGAATACACACCTAGCATTAATCATTCCTTACATTGGTAATGCGATTCCATTTACCGTAATCATCTTGGCTGCGTTCATGAGGTCGCTTCCAAGTGAGATCGAAGAAGCAGCGGTTATGGATGGATTGAGCGCCTCAGGCATCTTTGCTAGAATAGTGTTACCTTTAACAGTTCCCGCAATTATTACCGTATTTATCGTTAACTTCCTGAGCAACTGGAACGAATTCTTGCTTGCTAACTATTTCTTGTCGAAAGACACGCTTCGCACCCTGCCGGTCGGTATGGTTCAGTTCCGCAACCAATATCAAATGAACTATGCGCAGATGTCAGCCGGTATTGTCTACAGTGTGGTTCCGGTTGTTATCATCTATGCATTCCTGCAGGAGAAGATTATAGAGGGAGTTACAGCGGGTAGCGTTAAGGGATAATTGCCAGATTGGAGTTATCCCTATGAATCTGAGAATTAAACTTCTTACCGCGTTTATTCTGCTAATTATAATACCTATTTTTGTTTTGGGGATTATCACTTTTCTGGTTACCTTTAAGTCGATTCAGAGCAAATACAGTGAACAGGCTGAATATGCATTGAAATCTATTGGATTCAGTATTAACAGCGTGTTCACTGAAATCGATAATGTGACCCGGAGCGGAAGCGACCGAGAGCTTTTTCAAAATGCTCTAAGTGTGAAGGACCCAGAAAAAACGAAGAATCAGAACTTAGCTTTAACGGTTAAAGGACAAATTGAATTTAACGCTAACCAAACAAGCTTTAGGACGTTGTTATATAATCATCCCGCAATCGATTATGCTTTCTTGTATAAGATGAGTGTCATGAACAATTTGGATGCCGACAAAGAATATGAGACGGAAAAGCCGTTCCCGGTATTCGACAAGGAAGGTTTTACCCCTCTTACTTATCTTCAATTGAAGAATCATCCGGTATACAAGGAAGTTATGAAGCTCAATGGCAAGGCGCTGTGGATTGCCCCGCACGAATATCCGGAGATTACAGGCTCGGAGCCTGTTTTCACGCAAATTAGAGTTATTAAGAAGCTTTCCAACATGCACAAAATAGGGATTCTTGCTGTGCAGATCAAAAACTGGGAAATTGATGATATCTTTAAAAATTTGCAGGTTGGTGGCAATCAGCGTGATACCAGTTTCTATCTGGTGAATGACAGCGGCCTTGTCCTATACGACAATAAACACTCGTTTGACGGCACATCCATTAATAAATACGTGAACGAACCGCTTTCTTACGGTAGAAATTATCAGAGCTTTAAAGGTAAATTCAACGGTCAAGAGAGCGTTATTTCTATCTATCATTTGAAAGAGCATCCATGGAGTATCGTGTCGGTGACCTCATGGAGCTATTTGTCCAATGAAGTCATGACATTTGCCAAGTGGTTCGTGGGGATTTTGGGCATTTTCGTTGTTACAGCTATTATGTTTAATGTGTTTTTTATGAATCGTATTACAGGGACAATTGGGGTCATTGTTCGGTTCATGCGTAAGGCAGAAGCTGGGGAACTCGGGGCAAGGGTTGACGAAAAGGGTGACGATGAGCTGTTGCTGCTTCAGAAGGGCTTTAATAATCAGATGGATAAAATCTCCCAGCTGTTTGACCAGGTTAAGAACGAGCAGGAGAAGAAGATTAATGCTGAGCTGAGGGTGCTTCAGGCACAGATCAAACCACATTTTCTGTTCAACACACTGGAATCTATTAATGTTCTAGCGATTCAGAATCAAGGCAAAAAGGTAAACGAGATGGTTCTGAGGCTGGCAAGCATACTAAGAATCAGCTTCCAGGGAAAAGAAGAGATCATGCTTCGGCAGGAGCTGGAGCATGTGTCTAATTATTTGGAAATCCAGAAATTCAGGTTTGAGGATCTGTTCGATTATACGATCGACATTCCGGATGAAATGATGAATTGTCTTGTGCTCAAGCTCACGATTCAGCCTATTGTGGAGAATAGCATACAGCACGGGTTCGAGGGGATTGAATACAAGGGGCAGCTCAGAATCTCAGGTCGGGTCGAGGAAGACCGGATTTTGCTTCGTATTGAAGATAACGGGATCGGAATGACCAATGATCAGCTGCAGAAGTTCAAATATTTTGATGAGAGTGAAGTGGTACAGGAGACTACGGATGTCACCAACCATGAAAGAAGAGGCTTAGGGCTGCGAAGTGTTGTAGACCGTCTAAGGTTTAAGTATGGGCACCGATACGGTTTGTTTATCTGCTCCGCGCCGGGGCATGGCACAATCATACAGTGCGTAATTCCTAAAAATGAATTGGGTGATAAAATTTGAAGCTTAAAGCCTTACTGGTCGATGATGAAGCCCCTATCTTGAAGAATTTGACCAAAGTTCTTCCTTGGGAGGACATGGATTATGAGATTGTAGGTATGGCCAAGAATGGATTAGAAGCCCTTCGAATGGTGAGTGAGCACCAGCCCGATTTGATTTTGAGTGATATCCGGATGCCCGTTATGGATGGGATCAGCTTGATTAAAGAGCTTAGAAGCCAGGGCAATCTTTGTGAAGTTCTACTATTAACCGGTTATCAGGAATTTGAATATGCACGGGCAGCAATTCAATATAACGTGAAGGACTACATTTGCAAGCCTATTGATTATGCAGAGCTGGAGTCAACCGTTCGTAGGATCGGTGAAGAGATTCGCGAGAAGAGAAGAAAATTGCTCAAGGAGCAGCAGATAGATCAGGTGGTCCACTGGGCTAATGAGAACTTTCTGCTTCATACCCTGCTCGGTCAGGAAGCGGATAAGGGCAAGCTGATATTGGATGAAGAAAGTCTGCTTGAACGTAAGGATTTTGCCGTTCTTGTCGTGGACATCGAAGGATATGCCCATCAATCCATTACATGGTCGATTCATGAGCGCAAGGCGTGGAACCTTCATATTAAAGAGATGCTGCGGGAAACATTTGTTTCCATGCTCAAAGAACAGACTGTTCTCCAAATCCGGGAGGGGGAGTGGTGCATTGTGTTCTCTTCCGCGGGTTCCGGTGAAATCACGAAAGACCAGCTTTATCCCGGGTTCTTGGCTCTCCAGTCTTTGATTGAAAAGAAAGACTCTATGCAGCTGCGCATGTGTCTCGAGCATGGACCTGTGGCGCTTAATGAGATGTCCACCGTGTATCAACGAATGCAGCAGGCACTGATCCTGAACTCATCCAACGACTGGTTTGTAAGCGCTGATAAAACTACGGCCAAGGATGAAGCAGCTCCGCAAGGAGATATTCCATCACAGTGGAAATGGATTGAGCAGATCGGTACAGGGCTTCGCAACGGTGACAGTCAAGCGCTTCAACAGATGATAGGCGAGCTAAAACATTATGTGGGTCATCTGAATGAGAATGCGATCGGGCGGGCGGAGAAACTTCTCCATTATCTCCTGATTCACTTAGTTCGTGAGATGAGAGAGCTTCACATGCTTCCTGCTGATCAGGAAGAAGCCGTGTGGCAGCAGATGCAGCAATCCCTTAGCTTGAAAGAGCTGCTGTCCTTGCTGGTGTCCTTGATCGAGCGATCCAGAGAATCCGTATCGTCCAAGAAAACCTCCGAGCAGCTGATGCTGGCTGCCCAAGATTATATCCAGCACAAGCTTGGGAAAGATTTTGGCATTGAAGATATTGCAGAGTATCTAGGAATCAGCTGCAGTTATTTCTGTCTACTGTTCAAGAACCACTTTGGCGAGACCTTTGTCGAATACCTGACCAAGCAGCGGATGGAAATGGCCAAGTGCCTGCTGCGCAGCAGTGACAAGAGCATTGCCCAAATTGGCATAGGCGTAGGATATCAGGAGCGCCGATATTTCACCAAAGTATTCCAGAAATATATTGGGATGACTCCATCAGAATACCGCCTGAAGGAATCTCCCGCATCCTAATTAAGAAGGTGCATTCATTTGGTTCAATTAAGCAAACTTACCCTAGATGAAAAAATCGGGCAGCTGTTTATTTGCGGGTTTCACAGCCAAACACCGGACGAGCAAATCAAAACGCTGATCGAGCAGTACCATCTTGGCGGTGTCATATATTTCCGCCGTAATGTAAGCTCGGCTTCACAGCTCGCGGATCTTTCGCATAATCTGCAGGTTCTTTCCAAGCCGCTCAGCGAAATCCCGCTGTTCATTGCCATTGATCAGGAGGGCGGCATGGTCTCCCGGATTGATCACGACGGGGTCAGCCGGATTCCGGGCAATATGTCCCTTGGAGCTGCAGGTGATCTCAAGTTAACCGAAGCGGCTGCCGCTCTGGGCGGCGAGGAGCTATACAAACTTGGGATTAATCTTAACTTTGCCCCGGTTGTTGATGTGAATAACAATCCGGTTAATCCGGTCATCGGGGTTCGCTCCTTCGGAGAAGATCCTAAGCTGGTCGCAGCTCACGGCGCTGCCGCTATCAAGGGATATCAGAACCAAGGCGTAAGCGCAACAGCCAAACATTTCCCAGGGCACGGGGACACAGCTGTGGATACCCACCTCGGGCTGGCGGTTGTTCCCCATGATAAAGAGCGTCTGGAACAGGTAGAACTGCTGCCTTTCCGCAAGGCGATTGAAGTAGGCGTGGATATGATCATGACGGCCCACGTGATCTTCCCGGCCTTTGAAAGCGAGGAGATCCCTGCAACCTTGTCTTATGGGGTGCTGACTAAGCTGCTCCGCCAGGAGCTTGGTTATGAGGGACTAATTGTGACCGATTGTCTTGAAATGCACGCGATTTCCAAATCGGTTGGCATTCCCGAAGGGGCAGTGAAAGCATTGGAAGCCGGGGCGGATCTGATTCTGGTCAGTCATACTATGAAGGACCAGGTAGCCGCAATCAAGGCGGTACGTGCAGCCGTGGACAGCGGACGTCTGACTGAGGAACGGATTGATGCTTCCTTGGAGCGGATTCTGGCATTGAAAGAGAAGAGAATCGGGCAAATCAGCGATAAAGCACCAGAGGTAACGGTTCCTCTAACTCCCGCAGAGGAGTCCGAGCGAATCCTTCGCCAGATTGCTGAGAAGAGCATCACCTTGGTGACGGATGCCGGGAATAACCTTCCCCTTCGAACCGATGCCAGAACACTTGTAATCTGGGCTGAGGTCCGCCACTTTACTGAGGTTGATGAGCCGGCTCACTTCCGATATACGCTTGGCGAGGCTTTAGCGCCATACTTCCAAGTAGATGAGATACTGATTGGCTCGCATCCGAAGAGCTCTGAAATCTCGGCTGCAATTGAGCGGAGTGCGGAATACAGCCAGATCGTTGTGGTTACTTATACCTCAGAGGGACGTCTACCGGAAGGCCAGAAGCTGTTGATTGAGGATTTAAATCAGCGTACGGGCGGCAAGCTCATTGTTGTTTCTGTTAGAAATCCGTATGACATCAATGAAATACCGGATGTCACCACATACTTATGCGCTTATGAGAACCGTCCTGTAACGGTTGATGCCATTGCTAAGGTATTGGTTGGGCAGATTCAGGCTGAGGGAAAACTGCCAGTAACCCTAAACAGCAGGTTCCCTGCGGAGGTTGCCTCTATATAAAACGAACTTTAAAAAGTAACCTCTCTCAGCGGAGAGGCCGAGTGATTCTGAAGAAGCGGAGCGTTCTCCTTTGTCTCCGAAATGCTCCAATGGATATCTAGTTCAAGGATTTCGGAGACAACAGCGGCCTTAAAGAACACTCGGCATCGTAGCGCCCCATAAGGGTAACCTTCATAAGTTCATTTTATATAGTTAAGAACGACCGGACTTATACCTATTATGTAAGAATGGCCCTGCTTCTCTTGTGTTGAACACAGTGGGAGCAGGGCCATTTGTGCTAAAGGCTTGCCTAGATTGACTCTATCTTTTATTTACGGCATTATGAATAATAGACAGATTTGTCAGGGCAGGAGGAAAAGCATATGCTGTCGACAGAACAGATCATCCGTATCATGTCCGCGCAAGGACTCCGGATTACGGATCAGCGTAGGACGCTGGCCAAGTTGTTTTCGGAAACAGAAGGATATTTGACCCCCAAAGATGTTTATGACTATATGTGCAAAAAATACAGCGGACTCAGCTTTGATACCGTCTACCGCAACCTGAGGGTCATGGAGGAGCTTGGGGCGATCGAACAGGTTGTATTTGAAGATGGGCTTAAATTCAGAGGCGGATGCAGCGAGAATCACCATCATCACCATATGATATGCCTGCAGTGTGAGAAGACCTATCCGATTCATTTCTGCCCAATGCCGCTTACGGATGCGCCAGAACAATTCCAGGTGGTTAAGCACAAGTTTGAGGTGTTCGGCTACTGCAAGAACTGCCGTGTGGACCGGGAGCAGCCAAAGCCGGTAGGACAAGAGGGTTGATCACATGTCAATAGGGCGCAAAATGGTGCAGGGACCCATTCATGTTTACCGCAAATTCATCTCTCCCTTGAAGCCGCCAACCTGCCGGTTCTATCCGACCTGTTCCGCTTATGCTTTGGAGGCGGTTGAGGTCCATGGGGCGCTGAAAGGCTCCTGGTTAGCGGCGAAAAGAATTGCCAAGTGCCACCCGTTTCATCCGGGCGGCCTCGATCCTGTACCTCCCCGCAAAACGGTTAACCGGGAAAGGGCAGAGGGATGACTTGACAGTCCTCATGACTTTTCATATATTTTATATAAATGATTTGCATATCCATTTCCTGTGAACGGATAAGTACGAAGCATCCGCCAGTACAGAGAGCCGGGGTAAGCTGTGAGCCGGTCTGGAGGGACTTTGGAAGATGGTCCGGGAGGAACTGCTTTCGAGCTGTCAGCCATGGTCTGGACGGTCTGAGTAAGGGGGCAGCGCAGAACCAGCGTTAAGGGTGCGTCTACATTCAGACGGAAATTGAGCCTGGGAATTGCATGGATGAATCCTGGGGAATTTGGGTGGTACCACGTGAGAACTCTCTCGTCCCATTGCGGGCGGGAGTTTTTTTGTTTTGCCGCAGAAGAAGATGGGCTTTACAGAAGTGATTTGGAAGTATGGTTTTCATGCGGATAATTTGAAGGAGGCTATTTCATGTCTGATCGAAAAACGTTTTACCTGACAACACCGATCTATTACCCAAGTGACAAGCTGCATATAGGGCATGCCTACACAACCGTGGCGGGGGACGCTATGTGCCGCTACAAGCGCCTGCGCGGCTACGATGTACGCTTCCTGACGGGTACGGATGAACATGGACAAAAGATTGAGCAGAAAGCCCAGCAAAGCGGCAAGACCCCTCAGCAATTTGTTGATGATATTGTGGCTGGCATCAAGCAGCTCTGGAAGAAGCTTGACATTTCCAACGATGACTTTATCCGCACTACAGACGAGAATCATAAAAAAATAGTGCAGGATATCTTCGACCGTTTGTTACAGAAGGGTGACATCTATAAAGGAGAATATGAAGGCTGGTACAGTATCCCGGACGAAACGTTTTATACCGAGACTCAGCTTGTAGATATCGTAAGGGATGAGAAGGGGAACATCCAAAGTGCCAAGAGTCCCGACAGTGGGCATCCTGTCGAATTGGTGAAAGAAGAATCCTATTTCTTCAGAATGAGCCACTACGCAGACCGTCTGCTTCAGTATTACGAGGAGCACCCGGATTTCATTCAGCCGGAGTCCCGCAAGAATGAGATGATCAATAACTTCATTAAGCCGGGGCTTGAGGATTTGGCGGTGTCCCGAACGACTTTCGAATGGGGCGTGAAGGTAAAAGGGGATCCGAAGCATGTGGTTTACGTATGGATCGATGCCCTGTCGAACTATATTACCGCCCTCGGATATGGAACGGATAATGACGAGCTGTATCAGCGCTATTGGCCTGCGGATGTACACCTCGTAGGTAAAGAGATCGTGCGGTTCCACTCCATTTACTGGCCAATTATGCTGATGGCTCTCGATATTCCACTGCCTAAGAAAGTGTTTGGACATGGATGGCTGTTGATGAAAGACGGCAAAATGTCCAAATCCAAAGGTAACGTGGTGGACCCAAACACCCTGATCGACCGCTATGGACTCGATGCGACACGCTACTATCTGCTTCGTGAAGTTCCATTTGGCTCCGACGGGCAGTTTACACCAGAGAGCTTCGTGGAACGGATCAACTCCGACCTGGCCAACGACCTCGGCAACCTGCTTAACCGGACTGTGGCGATGGTTAACAAGTATTTCGACGGCGTTCTGCCGGCGTATGTGCCAAATGTGACCCCGTACGACCAGGAGCTGACACGTGCTGCTGAGGCTGCAATAACCAAGGTAGAAGAGGTAATGGAGAATCTGGAATTCTCCGTTGCCCTGACCGCGATCAGCCAGTTTGTCAGCCGTACGAACAAGTATATTGATGAGACGCAGCCGTGGACGCTTGCTAAAGATGAGTCCAAGAAAGATGAGCTGGCCTCGGTTATGGTGCACTTGGTTGAGTCTCTGCGGATTGCTTCGATTCTGCTTCAGCCATTCCTTACCCAGGCACCAGCCAAAATCTGGGCACAGCTTGGAATCGGGCAAGGGGAGCTGACCACTTGGGACAGCGCCAAATCATTTGGCCTGATTCCTGCTGGAACTAAGCTTGGCAAAGGGGAGCCGATCTTCCCGCGTCTGGACAGTGCCGAGGAGGTCGCTTACATTGTGCAGGCTATGGCTGGCACTGCAGCAGCTTTTGCAGCTGCGGAGGAACCTGCCAAGTCAGCATCAGGTGAGAGTGCTAATACCCATGCACCGGCACCCGAGCTCAAAGACGAGATTGGCATTGATGAATTTGCCAAGGTGGAGCTCCGGGTAGGGCAGGTTATTAAAGCCGAGGCGATTCCAAAAGCGGATAAGCTGCTGAAGCTGCAGCTGGATCTTGGGTTTGAGCAGAGACAGGTAGTATCGGGAATCGCCAAGTTCTATAAGCCTGAAGAGCTGGTTGGGCGCAAAGTGATTGTGGTAACTAATCTTAAGCCGGTTAAGCTGCGGGGTGAGCTGTCCCAAGGCATGATTCTGGCAGCTTCACAAGGAGATCAATTGACCCTGGCTACGGTACCCGATAGTATGCCGAATGGTGCTGTGGTTAAATAATCGCTGAACTCAGCTTATGTAGATGTAGAAAGACCTTTTCTAGTGGAACCTTTTCCATTAGAAAAGGTCTTTTTTTCTTTTGGCAGGGAACAATGGAACTCGGGGTTGACATTCATTTTATAGTGACCCTATAATTCTCTTTGTAATTATTACGAATAGGGAAGGCGAAAGATTATGAAAATTAGATTTGGCGGGGCTCTTATTGGACTCTTAATTATAGGTATACTGGCTGGCTGCGGCCGAGGCGGGAACGGTCAGCTTGTGGAAGGCAAAGTCAATGTGGTAACCAGTTTCTACCCGATCTACGAATTCGCTTCCGCCATAGGAGGCGAGGATGCCAACGTCATTAATCTGCTGCCTGCCGGTGTGGAGCCGCATGAGTGGACCCCGCGCAGTAATGACATGATAACGGCTTCCAACGCACAGCTGTTTCTCTACAATGGAGCTGGACTTGAGGGCTGGGTCCCTAATTTTCTAAAGGGACTGAGCAAAGATTCCAAAGTGACAACCGTAGAGGTAAGCAAGGGAATTAAGCTGATCGAGGCTGAAGAGAGCGAAGATGGACATGATCACGGCGGTGCAAATGCTTCTCCAGAAGCTCATCTGACGGACCCGCATACATGGGTCAGCCCAAAATCAGCGATGCAGATTGCAAAGAACATTAAAGACAGCTACATTCAGGTAGACCCCGCCCATAAGAGCGGATATGAGGCGCGTTATCAGCAGCTCTCGGATCAGCTGGCAAAGCTGGACACGAAGTTCACCACAGAATTATCTAAAATGAGCAAAAAAGAAATTGTGGTCTCTCATCAAGCATTTGGATATCTGTGCCGGGATTATGGATTGACACAGCATGCCATTATGGGCTTATCACCTGATGCCGAACCACGGGCACAGGACATCATTAAACTTTCCAAGATTGTCAAAGAGGAGAAGATTAAATATATCTTCTTCGAAGAGCTGGTCTCGGATAAGCTGGCCCGCACGCTGGCCAGTGAGACAGGGGTGCAGACCCTTGTGCTAAATCCGGTGGAGGGTCTCACCAAACAGGAAGAGCAGAACAAAGATAATTACTTCACCCTGATGGAGAAGAATTTGCAAAATCTGATTCTAGCTTTACAATAAAGATAGTTATTCCAAGGAAATGGAAGGCGGCCGCTTATGAGCTTAGAAAGCAACCAGCAAGCAGCATTTTGTCATCAGAATATACTTGATATTGAAGGGGTGTCCTTCTCGTATAGAGATCAGAAGGTAATTACAGACCTCAGCTTCTCCGCCAAGGAACGGGATTTCGTCGGTGTCATTGGCTCGAATGGGACGGGGAAGACTACGCTCCTGAAAATGATTGTAGGGCTGCTCTCCCCTTCCCAAGGGAGCATTAGGCTGTTCGGTCAGCCGATACAGAAATTCAAAGACTGGGAACGTATCGGTTATGTTCCCCAGAAGAATGCCTTCAATCCGCTGTTTCCCGCCACTGTGCGGGAAGTTGTGCTTTCCGGGCTGTACTGCAACACGAAGATCTTCCGCAGGATGAATAAGTCCGACCATCAGAAATGTGCGGACGCTATGGAGGTCATGCGGATCACGGATATCGCTGACAAGCGGATCGGCCAGCTGTCAGGTGGACAGCAGCAGCGAGTGTTCTTGGCCCGTGCGCTTATTAATCATCCAGATTTGTTGATCCTGGATGAGCCTACAGTCGGAATTGACGTTCAGACGCAGGCTGATTTTTTTGAACTGATTTTCCACATGCATGCCCATCATCACATGACCTTCCTTATGGTCTCTCATGATATTGAGATGATTGAAGGATACCTGGGCAAGGAGCCGCGTGACCGCTGCGGTGGGATTAAATTCTATGTAAGACACTCCCATGATCAGGATTGCGGGATATCGGATCTTCAGCATTCCCTGAATACGATGTAATGATCTGCCCCAGGGTTCGATAGATATATTTTGAAGGAGATATGAAACTTGGAGATTTTAACCGTTGATTTTTTTCAGAGGGCGCTTGCCGGTGGGATTCTTATCGGAATCACGGCTCCGCTTATTGGCATCTTTCTCGTACTTCGCAGATTGTCGATGATCGGGGACACGCTGGCACATGTCACGATTGCTGGGGTTGCGCTCGGTTTTCTAATCAATATCTATCCGATTGCCATTGGTCTGATCTTCGCGATTGTGGCTTCATTTGCGATTGAGAAGCTGCGTAAGGCCTACCGGGGATATGCTGAGCTGTCCATAGCCATCATCATGTCTGGTGGTGTCGCTTTGGCCTCCCTGTTCTTCACGCTAGGAATGGGATATAATACCGATGTTGTGAGTTATTTATTCGGCAGTATTTATACATTGGATACAACGGATTTGTACGTGGTCGGCGCGGTCACTGTGCTCGTTGTAGTTGGAATCGGTCTGTTCTTCAAAGAATTCTTCCTGCTTACCTTTGAAGAGGATGCCGCCGCGGTAAGTGGACTTCCCGTGAAATGGCTGAATTTATTGATTACCGTCATGACCGCCTTGGTCATTAGCACCGCAATCAAGATTGTTGGGGCACTTCTCGTATCCGCCTTAATTACGATCCCGGCAGCCTGCAGTTTATTAATTGCACGAAGCTTCAAAAGCTCGGTTGTCTTCTCGGTTGTGATTGCTGAGATTGCTGTGGTTCTGGGACTCATGGTTGCAGGAATCTGGAACCTGGCTCCTGGCGCAACGATTGTTCTGCTGCTGATTGCCATGCTGATTCTGACTCTTCTGGGTAAAAGGGGTTTTACCGCGTAATTTCTTCAATCAGAGGGAGGAACTTATGCCGGATCTTAATATTTGGGTGGCTTTCGCGGCAGGGATCGCTTCATTTATTTCACCCTGCTGTTTGCCTTTGTACCCATCTTATCTATCCTACATAACAGGAATGTCCGTTCAAACACTGCGAAGTGAGCAGGATAGGCCAAACGTCCGCTTCCGGACGATGACCCATACGCTCGCTTTTATTTTAGGTTTCTCTGCCGTTTTCTACACGCTTGGATTCGGGGCGGGGATGTTTGGCCAGCTGTTCAATGAATATCGGGACCTGATCCGCCAATTATCAGCGATACTCATAATCGTGATGGGGTTATTCCTGTTAGGACTGTTCCAACCCCAGTTCTTGATGAAGGAACGCAAGATGCAGTTTAAATTCAAACCGGCGGGGTACGTAGGCTCCTTCATTCTCGGAATCGGCTTCTCTGCAGGCTGGTCCCCGTGTGTTGGGCCAATTCTAATGTCTATCATTGCCTTGTCCGCAAGCGCTCCCGGCACGTGGCTGGGGCTGATTACCGCTTACTCCGTAGGCTTTGCCCTGCCTTTTTTTGTACTGGCCTTCTTCATCGGCTCAACGAAGTGGATTCTTCGCTACTCCGGCCTGATGATGAAGATTGGCGGTGCTCTTATGGTGCTAATGGGGCTTCTGCTGTTTACGAACCGGATGACCTACATTACGATCTGGCTGCAGAGCATCACCCCGGATTGGCTTAAATTTTAAGTGAAATAATCAATACAGGCATAAGGAAAATGCTCAAAAATCCGCTCTGTGATATATTCGCGCAGGGCGGTTTGCTGTTCGTCCGGATAAACATATTTATACTGGCCATAACGGCCCCATTTCTTCTTGCGCTTCTCGATATCCATCTCAAGTTTGGTTTTCGGGTAGCGCTTCTCGATGGTCGCTTTAGCTGTCTTGGTGAAGCGGTGCTGGATCATTTCGAAGGTCAGGTCTTTTACCGGTTCTTTTGGCATGGCAGCCGCCAAGCGCTTGAGCAGATCGCCATACCCTTCCTCCCAGCCTTCATACCAGATAATGGGGGCAATGATGAATCCAAGCGGATAGCCTGCTTCGGCAACTTTCCCGGCAGCCGAAATCCGCTCCTCGAACGAAGAGGTGGCAGGTTCGAATTGACGGATAACATAGTCCGAGTTAATGCTGAATCGGATGCGGGTGTGATCATTATGCTTGAGCTTTAAGAAGGGCTCGACATGGTGAAACTTCGTGACAAAACGAAGCCGGCCGTATTCTTCCTTGGCCATAAATTCAATGAGCTCGGTTAATGAGCCTGTAATATGCTCCAGGCCGACCGGATCAGAAGTACAGGCGGCTTCAAAGCGTGTGATTTCAGGAATCCGCTCATCAATATACTTTTTGGCGGCGGCAATAACATCATCTGTATTCACATATACACGGATGTACGGCTTGGCGCCAAGTGTGGTTTGAAGGTAACAATAATGACAGTGGCCCATACAGCCGGTCGAAATGGGGATGGCATACTCAGCGGACGGCTTAGACTGGTCAAAGGTCAGCGTTTTTCGCACACCAACGACAAGAGTCCGTTTGGCATTTTTATATTGCTGGAGCTCGGTATCGCCGGGAAGACCTGTTATGCGGTTATGCGAGCCGGTCATTTTGTAAGGAATATCTTGGGACTTTACCCAGTCCATAATTCTGAGTCCCTTCGGATATTCCAGTGCCCCCGGTTCAAAATAGACAAAGTCGGGAATAAAAGGTTTAGTATGTGCGCGCGGCTTTACGGGTGGCTCCGCAACACGGATAGACATTGCTTCAACCTCCACTCTTAAAGGGAATGTAGTTATTGTGTGTGCGCAGGGACCCTTAAAGTCATGGCAATAATGAGCAGGAAGCTTAGAAGGATACGGCACCAGGACTTGCCAAGTCCTCTGCGAAACATGTATCATTACAAGAGCAGGTTTACCCGGCGCACAGGCCATTTTGTTGATAATAAGAAAAGAGGGAATTACATTGCCAACGCCCAGCATGGAGGATTATTTGGAGCGCATTTACAAGCTCATTGATGAGAAAGGTTATGCGCGAGTATCGGATATTGCCGAAGGCTTGGAGGTTCACCCCTCATCCGTCACGAAGATGATCCAGAAGCTAGACAAAGACGAATATCTGATCTATGAGAAGTACAGAGGTCTTGTTCTGACCAGTAAAGGCAAGAAGGTAGGCAAACGTCTCGTGGATAGACATCAGCTGCTTGAAGAGTTCCTGGAGATGATTGGAGTACAGCAGGAGAACATCTACAAGGACGTGGAAGGGATCGAACATCATTTAAGTTGGGATTCGATCACGAGAATTGAAACATTAGTCGAATTTTTACGTCAGGATAAACAAAGAATACAGCAGCTTCACGCCATGCACGGTGAAGTGACCAGTGATTCTTGAATGAGGCATCTGTCCTTATAGACAGGTGCTTATTCTTTTTTAGGGTGAAGAACGGTGTATGGTCTTTTAGTAGACTGTTGTTTTTCGCCTGCAAATCTATTGATTCTGGGAGGATGCTAGTTTATGAAGTTTCGTAGTTTGCTGATGCTGATGCTGTTGTTGGTGCTGAGTCTGTCGTCCTTGTCCCCTTCGGCTCTAGCCAAATCATCAACCATCACCATGCTGCTTGATGGACAGCCGCTTACGAGTGATGTGCCTCCTTACCTGAAATCGGGCTTCACCATGGTTCCAGTCCGGGTGATTACCGAAGGGCTTGGCGCCAGTGTGGATTGGAAGCCATCCACGAACACGGCCACAATAAGCAAGGATTCGGACACCATTATCCTGCAAGCGGGCAAGAAAACGGCTAAGGTGAATGGAAACACGGTATCTTTGGATGCTACCGTTCAGGTGGTTAAGGGGCGGACCATGATTCCTCTTCGGTTTGTTGGGGAGAACCTGGGACTGCTCGTGGACTGGAACGCATCCAAGCAGCAGGTGATTCTGGTAACCAAGAATAAGGTGGACGTTCCAACCCCAACACTTCCTGGTGATAATTCGAGTGAGGAACCCACAACCCCAGGTACGGTGCCGGGAGGCCATGATGCTGCTGAATTAAAAGGCGCATGGATTTCCACGGTATACAACATTGACTGGCCAAGCAGTAAATCCTATGGAAATGAAGTGAAGCAAAAAGCGGAGTATACGGATATGCTCGACAAGCTGCAGGATACCGGGATCAATGCGGTCTTTGTGCAGGTTAGACCAGCTGCTGATGCGATCTACCCATCAAGCCTTGTGCCATGGTCACAGTATCTTACAGGCACACCTGGCAAAGATCCAGGTTATGATCCGCTCGCTTTCCTGGTGGACGAGACACACAAGAGGGGAATGCAGTTTCACGCCTGGTTCAACCCGTTCCGCGCCAGCACGATTACGGATGTGACGAAGCTGCCTGCGAACAGTGTGGCGGTTCAGCATCCGGATTGGATTGTGAAGCAGGGAGGCAAGCTCTACATTAATCCGGGCATACCGGAGGCGAGGCAGCAGATCGTCGATACGGTGATGGAAGTAGTGAAGAACTACAACATTGACGGCGTGCATCTGGATGATTATTTTTATCCATCAGGCGAGAGCTCCAGTGATAAATTTAATGACGACAGCACATTCAAAACTTATAACCCGGATGGTATCTCTAATAAGGGTGACTGGCGCCGTAGCAACATCAACAGCTTAGTGCGGGATTTAGGGCAGTCCATCCATCAGGTGAAGCCAAGCGTGAGCTTTGGAATCAGCCCGTTCGGAGTATGGCGCAATAAAGCGACTGACGTAACCGGTTCTGATACGAAGGCAGGTATCACGGATTATGACAGCATGTACGCGGATGTGCGCACCTGGATTAAGAACGGCTGGATTGATTATGTGGCGCCGCAGATTTATTGGAGTATGTCCTTTAACACAGCGCGTTATGATAAATTGGTGGACTGGTGGGCTAGTGAGGTCAGAGGCACCAGCGTGAAGCTCTATATCGGCCACGCAGCGTATAAGCTGGGTACACCAGAGGTAGGGTGGCAGACCGCCCAGGAAATTGTAAACCAGCTCAAATACAATACTCAGTATAGTGAAGTTAAAGGAAGTATATTTTTTAGTGCAAAGAATTTGCTCAGTAACACGCTCGGCCTGCTTCCGCTATTGAAATCATATTTAGTTTCTAATTAAGAAAATGCAGGCATAATAAGGAATAAAGGCAGCCCCCATTCTCATACATAAGCAGTAGACCACCGCCCTTGCTGCGGCCGGTCAACTTATGCGGGATGGGGGCTGTGTGCTGGATGCGGATTAATGGAGTCTTCCAGGGCGGCGGAGTTCGGGGAATATCGCTGGTTGGTGCTGTGCGGGCGGCTGAGATTCATGGGTTTACTTTTGACAAATTGGCGGGTACCTCTTCGGGCTCCATCGTCGCCTCCCTGCTGGCATCGGGATACCAGGCTGAGGAAATGAAGGAGCTCATCCTTGAAACGAACTTTACCAAGTTTCTGAAGAGAGCTTTTATATTTAATACACCTTTAGTAGGTCCGGCAGTACGAATCATGCTTAAGAAAGGGCTGTATGCAGGAGAGGCTTTGGAGGATTGGCTTAGAAAGGTGCTGTTAGCCAAGGGGATACGAACCTTCAAGGATATCGAACCGGGCAAGCTGTCGATCATCGCATCGGATATCACCAGTGGCAAAATCCTGATTCTTCCCAATGATTTGAACAAGCTGGGGATTAACGAGGAGTATTTCGAGGTGGCACGTGCCGTGCGGATGAGCTGCAGTATTCCTTATTTCTTCGACCCCGTACTGCTTCGGCTTCCGCCCAAATTATCAAGGTCTAAGGCCTTCAAGGACCAGTTCCTGCACATTGTGGATGGAGGTCTGCTTAGTAATATGCCCCTGTGGCTGTTTGACCAGGATGGTGTGAAGCCAAACGGAGGCCGTGGCAAAATTACTCCAACGGTAGGTTTTCAAATGGTAGGGAAGAACTCGGGCAAGCCGCATCGGATCGGAGGGCCGTTCAGCATGCTTCAGGCCCTGTTCGATACGATGCTGTCCGCTCATGATGAGCGGTATATTGAGCAGGCGAACCGTTATAGAACGATAAAAGTGCCCATCCTTGGCATCGGAGTTACGCAGTTCAATATTACACATGAAGAAAGCCTGCTGCTTCATGAATCCGGCTTCCGTGCAGGAAGCAAATTCTTCGGCGACTGGAGTACCCAGTATTACGAAGAGGAATTCACAAAGTATTTTCAGCAGGCTTTCTAGCTTACAGTGATAACTATTATACACGTTCAGTGGTATTTGGGCTGACCATCATCATTTTTTCCTTTATGGCCTTCGATGACCTGGAAAGGATACGATTTACGCTTTGGAGTTGAATCTGAACGGCGCTGCGGCGCCGTTTTTGCTACTTTGGCCATCGTTTTGGCAGAAGGCTTCACTTTGGGAGACTTGGAACGGTACTTGGCCGGAGGAAACTTGTATAAAAGGAACACAATTCCGACCAATACAACAGGAATCAGCCAGTTCAACAGTCCGCCAGCAAGCATACTGTTCACAATTCCGATGGCCGCCAGGCCGAGAACGACCCAGAAGATGATGCCTTGTTTTCTCATCATTGAATCATCCTTTCACAGGGTCCAGATGGGTGCCAAGCGTTGACAGCTCAGCAGAAGATTTGCTTTCCATTTCGGCATCAAGTTCACGCATCCGGTTGAAGGAAGCGATGGATACCTCAACCTGATCATCATTCGGCTCCTTGGTGGTCAACAGCTGCAGCCATAGCCCCGGGTATCCAAGATAACGCAGCACCGGAATATCACGCATGGAGTTGGTGATCCGTAGAAGTTCGAAGGAGACTCCGATCACCAGCGGAAGCAGCAGCAGACGGATGTACACGCGTTCCCACAGGTTATCCCAGTGGAAGAACGAATATATAACCACGCCTACGATAACGGTCAGGACCATAAAGCTGCTTCCGCAGCGGTAATGTAGACGGCTGTACTTCTGCACATTCTTCACCGTAAGTTCTTCCCCGGCTTCAAAAGCACTAATCACCTTATGCTCAGCCCCGTGATACTGAAACAGACGTTTCATCATAGGGGTCTGGGAGATTCCCCACAAATAAGCAAGCAGGAATACAATCTTGATAACACCTTCCAACAACGTATGCAAAAAAGTGCTGCTGAATGCGTTTTTAAACAGGAAATCCTCAATCACCGCAGGAACAACCGTGAGAACTACTTTACCAAAGATAAAGGAAAGAATACCTACTATAGCCACACCTAGGATTAAAGTCAGTGACCAGCCAGATTCCTGTTTTTCCTTCTGCTTTTCTCTTTCTTCCGGTTCAACCTCGTCATCAGCCAGAGCCTCAGCTGAGTAATTCAGATGCTTGGAGCCTTTGGCGCTTGCATCAATAATACTTACCACACCACGGATCAGGGGAATCCTGCGAAGCTGGTTCACCCATCTCTTATCGTGCTTAGGGACCTCCAAAAAGGTAATCTCTTGGTTCTTGCGGCGGACCGCCGTAACATTCACGTGTTTCCCGCCGAACATAACGCCTTCTATGACAGCTTGGCCACCATAAACGGCTGGTTTGGATTGATCAGGCAACAACTTCACCTTCCTAAGATTTATTCTCAGATTTGTATGGTTCTCAAATCCGTATCTCTATAAAGTCTATTGTATCTAACTTCAGTCCTAAATTCTAGTTATAAGGCATGATCGCTTCAGGCTGTCGGATTCATCCCGTTTATTTGGTGCATACTACACATTAAAACTGATGTGGCGCAGGATTACACGTTAGAAAGGATGAGGAAAACAATATGGCAAAGCAGCGGCAGCGAGATGGTAAGCAAGTTACAAATCCTTGGTGGTTTGCGCTTCAGCTCGGCTTTTTTGCGGGGTTAATCTGGGGAGGGATTCATGGCGTTTTTTACTTTATGAGATTTACGAAGATCATTCCCGGTTTCCTAGCGGAGCCCTTTTTTAAGCACGCTTATTTAAAAACCATGCCAGGTTACTTTATAGGCTGGCTGTTTTTTATCATATTCTCCATCCTGGCTGCGTTAATTTACACGATGTTACTTCGGAAGTTAAAAGGGCCTTGGCCCGGTTTAGCTTACGGGGCCTTATGGTGGGCCGTGCTCTTTTTATTGGCGGGGCCTGTTCTTCATATGACCCCCCCATTCAGACAACTGAACTTTAATACACATTTCAGTGAATTCTGCCTCTACCTCCTTTGGGGTTTATTTATTGGGTACACCGCTGCTATGGAGTATACAGACGAAAGGGACAGGGAGCCGCGTAAACCCTTGCTGGGGCGTGAAAGTGCTTCTCAAGAATAACTGTCCTATGGTAAAATAAGCTTTGGTTATTTTATCAGAAGGGGTGAGGGAGACGATGAAACGTGTTCTGGTCATTAACGGACCGAACCTGAATTTGCTCGGGGTCCGGGAGCCTGGCATATACGGTTCTTTGAGCTTAGCTTCTATAGAAGACAATCTCAAGAAGCAGGCGGAGAGCCTGGGAATTCACATTTCATTCTTCCAATCCAATCACGAAGGGCATATTATTGACCGCATCCATGACGCTATGGGGGAGTCTGACGGGATTATCATCAACCCTGGAGCGTTGACGCATTACAGCTATGCCATCCGTGATGCCTTAACTACGGTGAAGATCCCTGTAGTGGAAGTACATATGTCCAATATCCACGCCCGCGAGGAGTTTAGACATAAGTCTGTAGTGGCCCCCATCGCAGTTGGTCAGATCGCAGGATTTGGCGATGGCAGCTATTATTTAGCCCTTGATGCAATGGGACGTCACTTGGAAAGCGGAAAATAAGGAGACTTGAATATGGCGAACAAACGGGTAGTTCAATTAAGACAAGCAATGCTTCAAAGAGGTCTAGAGGCGGTATTTATTACTAGCGCTATTAACCGCAGATATTTGTCCGGCTTCACTGGGTCTTCCGGTTACGTGCTGATTACACAGAACAAAGCCTTTCTGCTTACCGATTTCCGTTATATGACCCAAGCTCCCCAGCAGGCAACCGGGTATGAGGTGGTTGAACACGGCGTTTCGGTTGGTGAGACGCTGAAGAGTCTGCTCACTGCAGAGCAGATTAATGAGGTTGGTTTTGAGCAGGATGATGTCGTATTCTCTGCTTACCGCAAGTACGAGCAGGAGCTGGCGCCTGTGAAGCTGGTTCCGGTAACGGGCCTGGTTGAGCTTCTTCGGGTGTTCAAGGATGAGGAGGAGCTCGCCATCATGAAGCAGGCCGCCGACCTGGCGGACCGTACTTTCGAGCATATGCTGGGAATTTTGAAGCCGGGTGTGACCGAGCTTGAAATGGCATTGGAAATGGAGTTCTTCATGCGCAAGAACGGTGCAACCTCTTCCTCATTTGATACGATCGTGGCTTCAGGAGAACGTTCTGCGCTGCCTCACGGGGTTGCAAGCGAGCGGGTTCTGGGGAATAATGAGTTTGTAAAAATGGATTTCGGAGCGCTCCTGAACGGCTACTGCTCCGATATTACACGTACGGTTGTGCTGGGCACGCCAACGGCCAAGCACCGGGAAATCTATGACATTGTGCTTGAAGCCCAGCTTCATACACTCGAACATCTTCGTCCCGGGATGACTGGAGCTGAAGCGGATGCCCTTGCCCGGGACATTATCACCCGTTATGGTTATGGCGATCAATTCGGACACAGCACGGGACATGGTTTGGGTATGGAAGTACATGAATCGCCGCGGTTGTCCAAGCTGAGTGATACGATTCTAAAGCCGGGCATGGTTGTTACTGTGGAGCCGGGAATTTACCTGCCTGGCTTCGGAGGAGTCCGGATTGAGGACGATGTGGTGATTACGGAGAACGGCATGCGGCGGTTGACGGAATCCACGAAAGATTTTATTGTTATTTAGCACAAACTAACGCATAATTATTGAAGTATTTTGTCTAACTTGAGGAGGATTTTCTGTGATTTCAGTCAACGATTTTAAAACAGGTCTCACTGTAGAAGTGGACGGCGATATCTTTACGGTTCTGGAGTTTCAGCATGTTAAACCGGGTAAAGGAGCTGCCTTTGTACGCTCCAAGCTGAAGAATCTTCGCAACGGCAACACGGTAGAGAAAACCTTCCGTGCAGGCGAAACGATTGGACGTGCCATGATCGAGAACCGTGAGGTTCAATATCTGTATGCAAGCGGTCAAGAGCATACCTTCATGGATAACGAGACTTATGACCAGTTCTCCCTGGATGCCGATCAACTGGAGTGGGAGCTTAACTTCCTGAAAGAAAACATGAATGTTAAGATTGTCAGCTATCAAGGCGAGCTTCTCGGCATTAACCTGCCTACAAGCGTTGAGCTTAAAGTAGTTGAGACTGAGCCGGGCGTTAAAGGCAACACCGCTCAGGGCGCAACGAAGAACGCCAAGCTGGAAACTGGCCTGAACGTTCAAGTACCGCTCTTCATCAATGAAGGCGATGTTCTGCTCATCGACACTCGTGAAGGTAAATACATTTCCCGCGCATAGGATTTGTTAAACGCAGTGCTATCATCAATTCCTCCATCCCTGGATGAAGAATTGTAATGTTTCCATCAATTCCCCCATCCCTGGATGGAGAATTGTAGTGTTATTATCAATTCCTCCATCCCCGATGGAGGAATTTTTGCATAGATATACAAAAAGAATGGCTTCCCCAAGGACTTTCGTATTATACTGGGTTAAAGCGTTACCGATTATTAGGTGTGTCCAAAGACGGCGGTTACAGAGATGAACCCATGACGCCGGTCTTGCAGGATCATGATCATTGAGGAGTGAACCAACTTGGCTTTATACGTCATGAAATTCGGAGGGAGCTCTGTAGGCGACACAGAGCGCATGAAACGCGTAGCAAAACGTATCGCAGAGAAGCAAGATGAGGGGCATCAGTGCGTAGTGGTCGTCTCCGCGATGGGAGATACTACTGACGACTTGATTGATCAGGCGAAGCTGCTGAACGATCAGCCGCCAATCAGAGAGATGGATATGCTGATGACCAATGGTGAACAAATTTCGATTGCCATGCTGTCCATTGCACTGCATGCAATTGGACGAAAGGCTGTCTCCTATACAGGTTGGCAGGCAGGCTTCCGGACGGAGGCTGTTTTTGGGAAGGCCCGGATTACAGATATCCGTCCTGAGAAGGTAAGGAAGTCGCTTGAAGAGGGGGCTATCGTGGTCGTTGCCGGCTTCCAAGGCATGACCGAAGACGGCGAGATTACAACGTTTGGCCGCGGAGGCTCCGATACGACGGCGGTAGCGCTTGCCGCAGCGATTGAAGCGGATGTGTGTGAAATTTATACGGATGTGGACGGCATTTATTCAACCGACCCGCGAATCGTGAAATGCGCGCGCAAGCTGAATGAAATTTCTTATGACGAGATGCTGGAGCTGGCTAATCTGGGAGCAGCCGTACTGCATCCGCGTGCGGTGGAATACGCGAAGCACCATAATGTATGTCTGGTCGTGCGCTCTAGCTTTAACCATAACGAAGGTACAGTTGTGAAGGAGGAAGTCAGCATGGAGCAGGGAGTAGTAGTTAGCGGTATCGCTTATGATAAGAATGTGGCACGGATTAGTATTCTTGGAGTATCCCATGAGCCTGGTGTTCTGGCTAAAGTATTCGGTTCTCTTGCAGCCGCACAAATTGACGTTGATATTATTGTTCAAAGCGGGGTATTGGAAGGAAAAGCAGACTTCTCATTTACCGTGGCCCTCTCTGATAGAGAGAGAGCGCTTGGTGTTATTGAAAATATCCGCGAAAGCCTGCCTTTCCGCGATGTCACCTCAGAAGACAATCTGGTTAAAATCTCGATTGTTGGAGCTGGAATGGTCAGCCATCCAGGGGTTGCGGCTCAAATGTTCGATGTCATCTCCAAGCAGGGCGTGAACATCAAGATGGTAAGTACCTCTGAAATCAAGGTTTCTTGCGTTATTGACGGAGCCAAGCTGCAGGAGGTTATCAAAGCACTTCACACCGCTTACAAGCTGGATACCGAGGAGCAAGTCTTTGTTGGAGGCCCTCAGGACCGCAGATAAGCTGCTGGAAATTGTAGATAATATCATAGCTTTAACGAAGATCCGCATGATGATGCGGGTCTTTTTTTGTTTGGTTAGTTTTACAGGAGGATCATTTTTCTTTCTAAAAATGGACAGGCGCGCATAACGATAGAGAGAGGGATTTCAGTAAGGAGGCGCTTATGCTTGATAAATTTGTAGCCAGCATGGCAACACTTCGGGTGATTTCCGGAACGCTGGAGATTATTGCGGCCATTCTTATGATCAAGCTAGGACGGGTGGATAAAGCTCTAGCTGTCAATTCAGCCCTGGCTTTCGTAGGCCCTACCGTGCTGATTGTAACTACTTCAATCGGTCTAATAGGCATGGCGGACAAACTCTCTTGGGGAAAGATAGGATGGGTAGCCTGCGGTGTGATCTGTCTCTTAATAGGTATTTTAAAAAAATGATAGATTCCCGTCATACCTGGAATTTCTCAGGCATAGACTTGTCTTAAGAAAAGAGTTAACACACCTAAACCTGTTCATTGTGGGGGTATGTATGCATCTATCCTGGTTATCTGTATTCCCGGAGCAGCTTGCCCGGATGCTTCGGCTTCTTCCCGCCGAGCTTCTCTCCCAGCTTGAAGAAATCCGTATCCGGGAAGGACGGGCGCTTGAAGTTAATGCATCGGGACGTTACTACTTCGTCACCGAGAGCGGCGAGCTGAGCCGGGACCCGGGGACGGCTTACAAGCCCGGACGGGAAGATACTCACCGTCTCCTGGATCAAATTACCAACCACTCCTTGTATACGATGGAAGAGGAGCTGCGACGAGGATTCATCACTGTCTCGGGTGGTCACAGAATCGGCCTTGCCGGCAGGACGGTGCTGAGTGGCGGCAGAGTAGAGCATATCCGGGATATCAGCGGCTTTAACATGAGAATTGCCCGCGAGGTAAGAGGAATTGGTGATGCGGTTCTCCCGCAGCTGCTTGACTTCAAGCATCGCAGTGTAAAGCATACCCTGATCCTGTCTCCTCCCCAGCAGGGCAAGACAACCCTGCTTCGCGATCTGGCTAGACAAATCAGTCTCGGAAGCTGGGGAAACCCGGAAGCCAAATGGCCTGGGCTCAAGGTGGGCATTATCGATGAACGGTCAGAGATTGCCGGAAGCAAGCGTGGAGTACCCAGCTTCGATGTAGGTCCACGTACCGATGTGATGGACGCCTGCCCGAAGGCTGAAGGCATCATGATGATGATCCGGTCCATGTCTCCGGATGTGCTCATTGTGGACGAGATTGGACGTCAGGAAGATGTGGAGGCGCTCGCTGAGGCCCTTCATGCAGGTGTCAGGGTGATTGCGACAGCTCACGGAAGCGAGGTCGGCGAGCTGATGCATCGTCCCTCCTTATCGAAGCTGGTTGATCCGCCTTTTTTCCAAATGTATGTAGTTCTTACCAGGACCGACAAGGGAGTCTCCTTCAAGCTGATGGATAACAAACAGCGGTCCTTGCTGGCCTAATCAAGCTTAAGCGGGGTGATTCTCATGTTGAAGATGCTTGGGGCGGTGCTGATCATTGCGGCAGGCACGCTGGCAGGCTGGCTCAAGGCCAGGCAGTTCGCCAACAGACCGGAACAGATTAGACGGTTGATCCAGGCGCTCAAGAGACTGGAGACAGAGATCAGCTATGGCTTTACCCCATTGCCGGACGCACTTCGCCGGATTGGAAGCCAGAGTGGCCATCCGGTCAAGGCTGTTCTGCTAAGGGCAGCTGACGGTATGGATGGCAGCCAGTCGCTGAGCGCCCAGGAAAGCGTCCATCAGGCAATCCGGGAAGAGTGGAAACACACCGCGATGAGGCCCGCCGAGAGAGATGTGCTGCATCAGTTGGCCTATTCGCTTGGGACAAGCGACCGCAGGGATCAGCTGAAACATATTGAAACTGCGGTACGGCAGCTGGAAGCAGAAGAATCTGTCGCGAGGGAAGAGCAATCCCGGTATGAGAAGATGTTCCGCAGTCTCGGGCTGCTAACCTCAGCACTTATTGTGATTCTGATCTATTAGCACGTTCCCGAACCGCAGCAGCCTCCCGCTAAACCTGATAGTGAGGTGCCTTTCATGAACTTAGAAGTCAATGCAATATTCCAGATCGCGGGCATCGGAATTATTATCGCCATGATCCATACGGTGCTGAAGCAGATGGGCAAGGAAGATATGGCACATTGGGTTACCCTGATCGGGTTCGTTGTTGTTTTATTCATGGTTATTCGTATGCTGGACAGCCTATTTCAGGAAATCAAATCGATCTTCCTCTTTCAGTAGGGAGGCCCGGGAATGGAAATTATCCAGATCGTTGGGCTGGGTCTGCTGGCGGCCATACTCATTCTGGTTCTTAAGGAACAAAAACCTGTATTTGCGTTTTTGATTGCCGCTTGCACAGGCATCACCATTTTCCTTCTGCTTATCGGTAAGATCAGTTCAATCATCAGTGTGCTGGAAAATCTGGCTGAAGCCTCCGGAGTTGAGACCATCTATCTCAAAACGATTTTGAAGATTATCGGGATTGCTTATATTGCCGAATTTGGCGCTCAAATTGTCCGGGACGCGGGCCAGGACGGGATTGCCTCAAAAATTGAACTCGCCGGCAAAGTCTTGATTATGGTGCTCGCCCTGCCGATTATAGGCATCATTATCGAAACGGTTATGAAGCTGCTGCCGGTATAGAAGAAACGGGGACAAGACCATGAAGCTATACGACCTGAATTGGCAAAAGAAAACGCTGATCCTCTTCATCCTGGGATTTCTGATCTTCTGGCCGGCCCGGTTGTTCGCCGAGTCACAGGACGAAGGACGGATGAAACAGCAGGCGTCCGAGCTGCCGACAGACCAGGTCGAAGCCTATTGGAAACATCTGATGAAGGATTATGGCGGTTTTTTTCCAGATGAGAAAGTGCCTTCCTTCATGGACATGCTTCTCCCCGGCGGGCAGGAGTTCAACATGAAGGCAGGTTTGTCAGCCCTGCTGAAATATATGTGGCATGAAGTGCTCTACAACGGCAAGATTCTGGTTACCATCGTTATTCTTACGGTATTCAGCATGATTCTTGAGACGCTCCAAACCGCCTTTGAACGGGGCAATGTCAGTAAAGTGGCCTATTCCATTTGTTATATGGTCATCCTAATTCTGGCCATCAACAGCTTTAATGTGGCCATTGGTTATGCGTCCGATGCGATCAGAGACATGATTGATTTTATGATGGCCATGGTGCCGCTGCTGTTCACGATGCTGGCCTCCATGGGAAATGTGGTAACGGTAACCGTGACACATCCGCTTGTGGTGTTCATGGTTCATACCGTGGGCACGCTGGTCCGCACAGTGGTGTTTCCGCTTCTGTTCTTCTCGGCGCTGCTGCATATCGTCAGCTCTCTGTCCGACAAGTACAAGCTGACCCAGCTCGCCAATCTGCTGCGGACGATCAGCATGAGCCTGCTGGGGGTTATGCTTACCGTCTTTCTTGGAATCATCTCGGTAAAAGGCATCACTGGATCGGTCGCGGACGGCGTCACACTCCGGGCTGCGAAATATGTGACGGGAAATTTCGTTCCCGTCGTAGGCAAAGTGTTCGCTGATGCCACAGATACCGTGATATCCGCCTCGCTGCTGGTCAAGAATGCCGTAGGTCTGGTAGGCGTCATCATCATTCTGTTCCTGTGTGCTTTCCCTGCGATCAAGATTCTGACCCTAGCCCTGATCTACAACCTCTCGGCCGCGGTTATGCAGCCGCTGGGGGACTCACCCATTGTGGTGTGTCTGGAGACGATTGGCAAAAGCATGATCTATGTGTTCGCTGCTATGGCCGCGGTCGGATTGATGTTCTTTCTGGCCATTACCATTATGCTGACCGCCGGAAATATTACAGTGATGATGCGCTGATTTTTATGACCTGAGGAGGAAGCAGATGAGCTGGCTGGGCGCGTGGCTTAAAGAAATTATATTTGTGGTGCTTCTGGCAGGCTTTATTGATCTGCTGCTGCCGAACCGTTCCTTTGAGCGATACGTCAAGCTGGTGGTCAGTCTGCTGATCCTGCTGACTCTGATGTCTCCGCTGGTTAAGCTGATTGGAGGCAATCCTGTGCTCAAATTGCAGACCGCGCTTGGGCAGAGCCTGGATGAGCTGGACCCGGACAAGATGAATCAGGCTGGAACCCAGCAGATCATTCAGCAGGGGCTGGCACTGCGCAAGAAGCAGGAAGCCGAGACACTCCAGCGGGCTGGCGAGGAAGTAGGCAGAGAGATGAAACAGCAGATTGAGAGCAAGACAGGCATTCAGATCCAGAGGGTCGAGGTAGCTTTGGCAGTGGACAGCCAGGGTACCAAGCAGGAGGAGACAACCGGGGAGCCTGTTGCGGCCAAACCAGAGATCAAAGAGGTGCATGTCTATGTGAGTGCTGAACAGAAATCCTCATCTAATTCGGCTGATCAGCAGGAGAAGAAAGGCAAAGCGGTCAGTGTCCCGGCCATCAGTCAAGTGGAGAAAGTTGAGGTCCGGATCGGAGAAGCCAAGACCAACCGGGAAGATCAGGGCACATCGTCTGAATCTCCGGCTGCAGCTTCTGCTCAAGGGGAACAGGGTAACCGAGCAGGCTTAATCATGGAACAGCTAACCAAGGAGTGGGGCATATCAAGAACCATGGTGAAGATCCATGAGGAGACCAAGAAATAGATCAAGGAGGTGAAGCTCATGGCCAAGTGGATCAAAAAACTGGAGCAGTGGATCGGCGGGGGGCAGGATGGCAGCAAGCGAATCAACACGTTCAGATTGCTGATTATTCTAGGACTCATCGGTGTGGCGATTATGCTGTTTAGTTCTTTTGTCAACATAAAAAAGATCGATACTGGGGGAGCGGTACGTGAGCCTCCGGTTCAGCCCCAGACCCAGTCCGCTGCCACTGCATCGGGGCAGGAGGAGAGCGGGAACGTCTTTGACAGCATTGAGGGGAATCTGGAGAACCGGACCAAGGAGATTTTGGAGAAAATTGTAGGTGTGGGCACGGTGGACGTGATGGTTACCGTGGATTCCACCGAGGAGGTTGTGGTCCAGCGTAATATGAAAGACTCCCAGGAGCAGACAGATGAGACAGATGCCGGGGGCGGCAAGAGACATGTTACCCAGATTACCCGGGATGGCCAGATTGTCACCTATGAATCTTCTGGAGATAAACAGCCGCTGATTTCCAAGAAGATCAAACCGAAGATCCGGGGGGTGCTTGTGGTTGCCCGGGGAGCCGAGAACAAGGTTGTGAAACAACTGATTGTGGATGCGGTTGAAAAAGGGCTGAATGTGGCGGCCTACCAGATTTCGGTTGTGCCGCGAAAGGGGTCTCAGTAGGCAGGTCTATATCATTATTATCAGGAGGAATATGTAATGAAAACCAACAGACAAACAATTTGGCTTGTATCTATGCTCAGCTTGATGGTGATTCTCTCTGCGTATTATCTGTTCACCGAGGATTCAGGTACCAAAACTCCAAAAGTCGCTGAAGGGCAGCAGGTGACCGCAAAGGATAAATCAGGCACCAAGGATACTCCGGTCACACAGGCGAAGGATGATGTGGTAGTCACAGAAGTAACTGGAAACACGGATGCAGCAGCTCCGGCAGGCGACACGGGCTCTGCGAAGCAGGAGCCAGCTTCAACTCCATCTCCATCAGACAAAATCAAAGAAGGAGCCGATACGGGAAAATCGGCCGGGGAGGACACCAAACCGAAGAGCGGGGGAACAGACGCCACTGGCAAGACTAACGCAGCCGATGATTCTGCTAAAAAGGATGAAGAGGTCATCAAGAAGATTGAAGCCCAGGGCACTTCCGGTAATGATGCGATCACGAATTATCAATATGAACGGGTTACTGAGAATGCCAAGCTGTCGGATAAGCTGACGAAGATTATCGCAGACCAGAGCAAGCCGGCTGATGAAAGCGCCAAAGCTCAGAAAGAGCTGGCGGCTCTGCAGGATAAAGAATCCAAGATTACGGATATCGAGACCAAGCTGCAGCAGCAGTACGCTAATGCGGTTGTCACGGAGAAGGACAGCCAGTATACGGTTGTCGTGCTGAGCGACAAGCTGGAGCCGAAACAGGCGGTAGGTATTGTGGATATGGTCATCAAGGAACTTGGCGTTAGCCAAGATAAGGTAAAGGTGCAGTACATTAAGCAGTAAGCTGAAAAAAAACTAGAAATATCGCGGGTTTTCGGGCATTTTGAAGGCTGGTGAAGGAGGAAGAGTCCAATACATCTTGGGCTCTTTCTATTTCGCGCCTTTGTGATATAATACATAATGCTATGTTCTAAGATGGCCAAGGCTTGTGTGTTACAAAGCTGAAGGAGTGAAATTGCGAATGTTCAAATTAAACGAAATTAAAGAGCTGATTAAATTGGTGGATCAGACTTCGGTCCACGAACTTGAAATTGAGAATGAGGGGACAAGACTGGCAATCCGCAAGCCGGGTAAAACGGAACTTGTACAGGTGCAGTCTGCAGCCGTTTCTGTTCCGCAAGCAGCGGTACAGCCGGCTCAGGTACATATTCAGTCTTCCGTGGAGACCTCTGCCCCTGCCGCTGCCCAGGATGCCACATCCCGCGCACAGGAGAATCAGGCTAATTTACATACGATTGCTTCCCCAATGGTAGGCACATTCTACCGCTCTCCATCGCCGGAGAAGGGGCCTTATGTCAACGTGGGTGACAAGGTTGGAGACAAATCAATCGTCTGCATTATTGAAGCCATGAAGCTGATGAATGAACTCGAAGCCGAGGTCAAAGGGGAAATTGTTGAGATTTTGGCTGAGAATGGCCAACTGGTTGAATATGGACAGCCCCTCTTTCTGGTGAAGCCGGAGTGATTAGCGTAAGAAGGCGGCCTTTATGGCCGCTATCTTGGTTACCAAGGAGGATGCAGACATGAACTTTCATAAAATACTAATTGCTAACCGCGGAGAAATTGCGGTTCGTATTATTCGCGCGTGCCGCGAGCTTGGCATTCAGACCGTAGCCGTATATTCCGAAGCGGATAAAGACTCGCTTCATGTACGTCTGGCCGATGAAGCCTACTGTATTGGACCCACGTTGTCCAAAGACAGCTATTTGAATTTTACCAACTTGATGAGTGTGGCTACCCTGACGGAATGTGATGCAATTCATCCAGGCTACGGGTTCCTGGCTGAGAATGCGGACTTTGCGGAGATCTGCGACTCATGCAATATCACCTTCATCGGTCCTTCCCCGGATGCGATTGTCCGAATGGGGGACAAGGCTGTCGCCAAACAAACGATGAAGGATGCGAACGTTCCGGTAATTCCGGGATCGGACGGTCTGATTGAGAACATGGACCAGGCCGTTATGGTCGCCCGCGATATCGGATATCCGGTTATTATCAAAGCCACTGCAGGCGGCGGAGGTAAAGGAATCCGGATTGCCGAGGATGAGGAGTCCTTGATCCAGCAGATTACCACTGCCCAGCAGGAGGCCCAGAAAGCTTTTGGTAATGCCGGGGTCTATCTTGAGAAGTTTCTAACGGGAATGAAACACGTTGAAATCCAGATCATTGCCGATAAGCATGGTAATGTCGCCTACTTGGGTGAGCGTGACTGCTCCGTGCAGCGCCGCCGCCAGAAACTTGTTGAAGAAGCGCCTTGTCCGATCTTAAGTCCGGAGAAGCGCCAGGAGATGGGTGAAGCTGCGGTTCGTGCCGCCCTGGCTGTGAACTACTCTGGAGCAGGAACACTCGAGTTCCTCTTAGGTCCGGATGGGCAGTTCTACTTCATGGAGATGAATACCCGGATTCAGGTTGAACATCCAGTCACTGAAATGGTTACTGGAATCGATCTGATCAAGGAAATGATCTCCGTTGCGGAAGGAAATCCATTGTCGTTCTCCCAAGAGGATGTTGTGATTAACGGCTGGTCTATTGAATGCCGTATCAATGCGGAGGATCCTTCCCGTAACTTTATGCCGGCTGCAGGAAAGATCGGCTTTTATCTGGCCCCGGGCGGCCCTGGAGTCCGTGTGGACAGCGGCGCTTATCCGGGTTATACAATTACGCCGTTCTATGATTCGATGATTGCCAAGCTCATCGTCTGGGCGCCAACGCGGGATGAAGCGATTGCGAAGATGAAGCGGGCTTTGTCGGAGTTTGCTATTGAGGGGATCCATACCACGATCCCGTTCCATCAGAAGCTTTTGGATCATCCAACGTTTGTGCGCGGGGATTTTGATATTAAATTTCTGGAAGAAAATGAGATTTAATAACTTGGACTCTGTTTGTCATAATGACCCCAAAATGATATAGTATGTATAATAAGTGCGCTTGCCTACAATTTAGACATCCGCAAACTTATTGAGAGGTGGATGAAGACGACAATGAGTACAGTTCCTACAGAATATGAGAAAACCGAGATTGGTGAAATTCAGATTGCTCCTGAGGTTATTGAAGTGATCGCAGGCCTTGCGGCTGTTGAAGTCAAAGGGGTTGCTGGCATGAGCGGCGGGTTCGCCGGCGGTATTGCCGAGCTTCTGGGACGCAAGAACCTGTCCAAGGGTGTGAAGGTTGAAGTGGGTCAGCTGGAAGCTGCAGTAGACGTGTCGGTCATCGTGGAATACGGTAATCGTCTCCCTGAAGTAGCGACCGAAATTCAACGTAACGTGAAGCGCTCGATTGAGACAATGACCGGACTTAACGTTGTTGAGGTCAACGTGCATATCCATGACGTTATCTTCAAGACGGCTGAGAAGATCGAGGAGTCGGAACTGAACCACAGGGTGAAATAAAGAATGAGCGATTAACCCCTGACGATCAGCGTCAGGGGTTTACTATAATTTAAGGTGGGTGCACGTTCAGTGGCAAAAATCTTGGACAGACTTCTGCTGTTTATCTACAGTCTCAGCATTGGCATTCTATCCGTTATTGCAATTCTTCTCTTCACCGGAACGGTCACTTTTGAAATTTACAGCAGTCAGGAGAAAATCCTGTTGAATGTTCTGATTGGGGTGGCGGCTGTGCTGTTTCTGCTCAGCATCCGGTTCTTTTATATTTCCATTCGTCGCGATCGGGCATCGCTGCCGTCCATTGATCAGCGCACCGAATTTGGAGACATTCAAATTTCCGTAGAAACGATCGAGAATCTGTCCCTCAAAGCAGCTTCCAGAGTTAGAGGAATCAAGGATGTGAAGACCAGAATTAAAATTTCCGAGTCGGGTCTGAACATTATGATCCGGGCACTCGTTGACGGGGAGAGCTCAATACCCGCTCTGACTGAGGAAGTCCAAAAGCAGGTGCATGATCACGTCGAAGAGACTACCGGCATCCCGGTAGCTTATGTCTCTGTGTATATTGCGAATCTTGTTCAGTCGTCCACGATCAAAAGCCGGGTTGAATAGGGGTGGATTTCAGGGTGCTCTGGAAACAATTATGGGAGAGTCACAGAGGACGCTTGCTGGGTCTTGCGACAGCCCTGTTACTATGTCCGATTTATCTGTTTTTCGGGTTTTGGAACATGCTTTTTTGCGCGCTTTTGCTGTACATCGGGTATACCGTTGGCAAATACAAAGACCTTGAACAGGGTCCTTTGATTCCTTGGGTTCAAATTCGTGAATGGCTGAGTTCGCGCTGGCGTCCTTTTAAATAAATCCTGTGATATGCTGCTCCGAAAAAACTGCTGTTCATATGGAATGGAGATTTCATTCTGTATAATTCTGCACATTTTTTTGTTGTGGAGAGCATTTCACGGGTTTTTTTCTGTCGATTGTCATGCACAATAGGAAGAGACAGTATTAAATCTTGTGCGCTTTAAGCTTAAGATTTACCTAATTAGACTAGTGTTTGAAAACCTATACGCTTAATTATTATTTCCGTCCTTTGCCAAAGGCATAGGGATGTTCAGAGGGGTTAACCTCAAGGAGGAAGTTCATGAAAAGACGACTGGCCAGAGAAATTGCGGTACAGAGCTTGTACCAGATGGAAATGAATGAAGTAGAGGCTCAGGAGGCAGTCACCATGCTGCTGGCCGAAGCGGGCGGAGAGAATGAAAGTGAAGTGGAACTTAAGGACATGGGAACTCCAGAGTTTGTCCTGGAGCTGGTAAACGGGGTATGGTCAAGAAAAAGCGAGATCGATAACCTTTTGAGCGAATATCTTAAGGGATGGCAGATCAGCCGCCTGTCCAGGGTGGACCGGCAAATCCTGCGTCTTGCCGCTTTTGAAATGATTTATCGTGAAGATACACCAGCTAAGGTTGTTGTGAATGAAGCGATTGAGCTTGCCAAACACTTTGGTACCTCGGAATCGGGCAAGTTCGTAAACGGGGTACTTGGTAAAATGATTCAGGATACTGAACAGTTGAAAAACAAACAAATCTAAAATCAATAGATGAGGGAGAGAGAATAATGACAGCAACAATCATTAGCGGTAAACAGATAGCTGAAGAGATTCGCCAAGGACTGCGCGAGGAGATGGACAGATTGTCCCCTACGGGCTTCAGACCCGGGCTCGCGGTCGTGATCGTTGGGGAGGACCCGGCTTCTCATGTATATGTTCGCTCCAAGGATAAGGCTTGCCATGAACTCGGATACTACTCGGAGGTTCATAAACTGGAGGAATCGACTTCACAGGAGGAGCTTCTTGCTCTTGTTGACAAGCTGAACCATCAGGACAATATCCACGGCATTCTCGTTCAGCTTCCTCTCCCTAAGCATATAGATGAGAAAGCTGTGATCGACGCCATCTCGGTTGCCAAGGATGTGGACGGGTTCCATCCGGTGAATGTCGGGAATCTGGTTATCGGGGATGACAGCCTGCTTCCTTGCACTCCTGCCGGAGTCATTGAGCTGATTAAACGGACAGGAGTCGAAATCTCCGGCAAACATGCGGTCGTTATCGGACGAAGCAACATTGTCGGGAAGCCGGTGTCTCTTCTTCTTCAACGGGAGAATGCGACCGTGACGATGTGCCATTCCCGTACGGCGAATATGAAAGAGCTGGCTCTTCAAGCGGATATTCTGGTTGTTGCCGTCGGCAAGGCGAACTTCATCGACGCATCCTATATCAAGCCGGGTGCGGTTGTGATTGATGTGGGCGTAAACCGGCTGGAGAACGGCAAGCTTGCTGGAGATGTTGATTTTGAAAGCGCGAAGGAAGTTTCCGGACCGATTACACCGGTACCTGGCGGAGTAGGTCCGATGACGATTACAATGCTTATGAATAACACCATGATCGCGGCCAAGCGGTTAAGTGGTCTCGCCTAATTAATTTTTCTAATTCTAAGGGGGTCTCCCCGTGAACCAACGTGTATTTTCCATAAAGGAATTGAACCGGTATATCCGGATGAAGCTGGAGTCGGACACGCTGCTGTCCGAGGTATGGATTCGGGGAGAAATCTCGAATTTCACCCACCACTCCAGCGGCCACATGTATTTTACCCTGAAGGATGCGGACAGCCGGATTAAGAGTATCATGTTCGCCTCTCACAACCAGCGCCTTCCTTTTATTCCGAAGGAAGGTTCGCGGGTCATCGCCAGAGGTAATGTGTCTGTATACGAACGGGATGGCCAATATCAGTTCTATGCAACACATATGCAGCCGGATGGCATAGGCAGCTTGTATTTGGCTTATGAGCAGCTTAAGAAGAAGCTGGAAGAGGAGGGGCTGTTCGACCCGTCCCGCAAAAGAGCCCTGCCCCGTTATCCCAAAACGATCGGGGTCATCACATCTCCTACGGGCGCGGCTGTACGGGACATCATTATCACGCTGCAGCGGCGTTATCCGCAGGTCCCGGTTATACTGCACCCTGTGCTCGTGCAGGGCAAACAGGCGGCCCCATCCATTGTAAAGGCTCTCCGGACGCTGAATGCCATGGGGGAGGCCGACGTCATCATTGTCGGCCGGGGCGGCGGCTCACTTGAGGAGCTGTGGGCCTTCAATGAAGAAATGGTGGCCCGCGCCATATACGAATCGGCGATTCCGGTCATCTCGGCCGTCGGGCACGAGACGGATTTTACGATTGCCGATTTTGTGGCGGATCTTCGGGCCGCAACGCCAACGGCCGCCGCTGAGCTTGCGGTGCCGCATGCGGCAGAGCTGCGGGCGCTGATCAGCCAGCGGGAGCGCGAGCTTCAGCAGGGGCTGAAGCACCGCCTGGCCCGCGCCCGCGAGCGGCTCGCGCGCCT
>NZ_LT575476.1:2163962-2329615 GCF_900086655.1 Paenibacillus tuaregi
CTCGCGCGCCTGCAGCGCTCGCCGGTGCTGGTGCATCCGCGGCGGAGCCTGCTCCAGCACGCGGAGCGGCTCGACATGCTGAAGCACCGTCTCGCAAGCCGCATGCACTCCCGTGCGCTGCTGACCAGCGAGCGCCGGGGCAGGCTGCATGCGAGGCTCCTGCGGTTCCATCCGCAGGAGCAGCTGCAGTACGCCGCGCGGCGGCAGCAGGACGCCACGAAGGCGCTTCGCCAAGGGATGCTGGCGGTGCTGAAGGACCGCTCAGCCCAGCTCAGCGCCGGCGTCCGGCAGCTTGACGCCCTCAGCCCGCTTAAGGTGATGGGCAGAGGCTACAGCCTGGTTTACGATGAACAAGGTAAGCGTTTGATTAAATCGCTCAACGATGTCCAGCCTGGAGATATGGTCAAGATCAAGGTTACCGACGGAGAGTTGGATTGTCAGGTATGGGGGATGCAGCGGGAAGGAGAAGATCGTGGAACTTAACAATGACATTAATTTTGAAGAAGCAATGGAACAGCTGGAAGAGATCGTATCCCAGCTGGAGCATGGGGATGTGCCTTTAGAGAAAGCCATCGATCTGTTTCAGCGGGGAATGCAGCTGTCCCAACTGTGCGGCCAGAAACTGGCGCAGGTGGAACGTAAAATAGAAATGATCGTAGAAACAGATGGGGAAGTCACCAAGAAGCCATTTGCAGCTCCAGAAGAAAGCGGTGAACCTGTTGAATAAGTCTTCTTTTGAAGCGTATATGAACGAAATCGGGAGACTCGTTAACCAAGGTCTGGAGCAGTCGATTCCGGGGGATTGGAGCATTCCATCCTCTTTGCGGGAAGCGATGCATTACTCCCTTCTTGCCGGAGGCAAGCGGATACGGCCGCTGTTAGTCATTGCTGCGGCAGAGTCGATGGGAGGAAGCCGGGAAGCGGCACTGCCTGTCGCCTGTGCTGTGGAAATGGTGCATACCTACTCCTTGATTCATGATGACCTTCCAGCCATGGACAATGATGATTTCCGGCGCGGCAAGCCGACGAATCATAAAGTATTCGGAGAGGCAGCGGCGATCCTGGCTGGTGATGGTCTCCTCACCCATGCTTTTTACAGCATTACGGAGGCAAGCCGGAAGTTCCATGTTCCTGCAGAGCAGACTTTGGCTATCGTAGAGGAGCTGTCCGTGTATGCGGGGCCAAAAGGCATGGTCGGCGGTCAAGCGGCGGACATGGAAGGGGAACAGGGGATTACGGACCTGGAACAGCTCAAGTACATTCATATGCACAAGACAGGAGATTTGATTGTATTCTCGCTCAAGGCCGGAGGACGGATCGCTTCAGCTTCGCAGGAGCAGCTCAGAGCCTTAGAAACGTTCGGGCGCAGCATCGGTTTGGCTTTTCAGATTCAAGATGACATTCTCGATCTGATTGGCAATGAGCAGAAGCTGGGTAAGAAGACACAAAGCGATGTGGCTATGAATAAAGTGACCTATCCCTATTTTATTGGGCTGGATGAGTCCAAGGCTGAAGTTGACCGGTTAACCAAGCTGGCTAAGGAAGCCGTTAGCGGAGGGGTTATTCCCAATCCGGAGAGGCTGCTTCAGATTGCTGAGTTTCTCCTGAACCGGGATCATTGATAGAAGATTTAGGACGTTCAGATTAGTGTAAGCAGGCAGGGGATTATTGCAGCGCTTACTTTTGTGGTATAATATACAACATTACGTGGATTGGCTAACAGATTTCATGGGCTTATGACCTGTTCTTCTTGTTAAATGGGCCATAATAATCCTATACGTTAATCCATTAAGAGCAGAGGAATCTGCACTACATCATGATAAATCCAATTAGGAAAGCGGGGAATTCATGTGCTGCTTTCACAAATCCATGAACCCAATGACTTAAAAAAATATTCTGTTGAAGATCTCGGCCGGGTGGCCGCTGAAATCCGTCAGTTTCTAATTGAGAAGCTGTCCTCCACGGGTGGACATCTCGCGTCCAACCTGGGTGTGGTTGAGTTAACGCTTGCTCTTCACTATTGTTATAACAGCCCGAAGGACAAGTTTATATTTGATGTCGGTCATCAGGCGTATGTCCATAAGATGTTAACCGGGCGTATGGATCAGTTCGATACGCTCCGCAAGTACAAGGGACTCTGCGGATTTGTTAAACGCAATGAGAGTGAACATGACGTGTGGGAAGCTGGCCACAGCAGCACCTCCTTGTCTGCAGCAATGGGCATGGCCTTAGCCCGCGATCTCAAGGGTGAAACGAACAAAGTGGTAGCGATTATCGGGGACGGTGCTTTGACGGGCGGTATGGCTTTTGAGGCCATGAACCATATCGGTCATGAGAAGAAGGACCTGATGGTGGTGCTTAATGATAATGAGATGTCCATTGCCCCCAATGTGGGAGCAATGCACAATTATTTAAGCAAAATCCGTTCTGACAAGACCTATCTCAGAGCCAAGGATGAAGTGGAGCTGATCCTCAAGAAGATTCCGGCTATTGGTGACAAGCTTGCCAAGACTGCTGCGAACTTTAAGGACAGCTTGAAATATATGCTGATGAACGGTGTGCTGTTCGAGGAGCTGGGATTCACTTATCTCGGGCCTGTTGACGGTCATGATCTCCCTAAGTTGATCGAAGCGTTCAGGCAGGCTGACAATGTCACTGGACCGGTTCTGGTTCATGTGCTTACAACCAAAGGTAAAGGATATTCACCGGCCGAAGCGGATTCGCATAAATGGCACGGCATATCCCCGTACAAAATCGAGTCCGGTCAAGTGCTTAAAGCTGTTGGCAATCCGATGTACACCGAGGTGTTTGGCGAGACTTTGATTGAGCTTGCTGAGCAGGACTCCCGTATCGTGGCGGTTACACCGGCTATGCCGGGTGGCTCGGGCCTGCTGAAATTTGCAGACCGGTTCCCGGACCGGATGATCGATGTGGGCATCGCAGAGCAGCATGCGGCCACCATGTGTGCGGCTCTGGCAATGGAAGGCTTAAAGCCGGTGTTTGCGGTTTATTCGACTTTTATGCAGAGGGCGTATGACCAGATTGTGCATGACATATGCCGCCACAATGCTAACGTAATGTTTGCGATAGACCGCGCCGGATTTGTCGGTGCGGATGGCGAGACACATCAGGGCGTATTTGATATTGCGTTTATGCGGCATATCCCGAATATGGTCATGATGATGCCTAAGGATGAGAATGAGCTCCGCCACATGATGAAGACTGCTCTGGACTACAATGAAGGTCCGATTGCTTACCGTTATCCTAGAACCAATGTACAAGGAGTTCATCTTGATAAGGAGCTGACTCCTATTCCGATTGGCACGTGGGAGAAAGTTCGGGAAGGGGAAGGCACAGCCATCATTGCTGTGGGTACGATGGTGCAGGTTGCCGAAGACGCAGCTGATGTGCTGAAACGTGAGGGTATCCAGGCGGCGGTTATTAATGCAAGGTTTATCAAGCCGCTTGATGAAGCTATGCTGCTCGAACTTGCAAGAACACATGGTAAAATGATCGTGATCGAAGAGGCTTCAATCGCCGGAGGTCTCGGAAGTGCTATATTGGAATTTTACGCTGAGCACGGGATTTACGGTCTGGACATCAGGCTGATGGGTGTTCCTGACCGGTTCATTGAACACGGCAGCATTAAGGAGCAGTGCCAGGAAGTCGGCCTTACGACGGAGGCGCTTGTTGAGCAAGTTCAGAAGCTGCGGAATGATCATCATTACGCATTTGGAAAGAAGACGCTGCCTTCATAGGCAGCTTCTTTCATTACGTCAAGAATACAGGGGATGAGTATGGCTGGTGCTAAGGAACGAATTGACGTTCTGCTCGTAGAGCAAGGTTTTTTTGAAAGCAGGGAAAAGGCCAAGGCCGCCATTATGGCGGGTCTGGTATACGGGGATACGGAGCGGATCGAGAAGGCCGGAACCAAAATCCCTCGGGAGACACAGCTCACCGTTAAAGGTGCTATTCATCCTTATGTCAGCCGCGGAGGGCTGAAGCTGGCTAAGGCGATTCAGGTGTTTGGGCTGGACATGAGAGAGAGGGTTATGCTGGATATTGGGGCTTCCACCGGTGGTTTCACAGATTGTGCGCTCCAGAACGGGGCCTCATATGTGTATGCAATCGATGTCGGTTATAATCAGCTGGATTGGTCCCTGCGTAATGATGAGCGGGTTAATGTGAAGGAACGCATGAATTTCAGGTATATGACCCCGGAGGACTTGGACGGGCCGGCACCTGATTTTGCCAGTATTGATGTGTCCTTTATTTCTTTGAAGCTAATTCTGCCGCCGTTAAAGGCTCTTCTGAAGAAGCCGGCGGACATTGCAGCATTGATCAAGCCCCAATTCGAAGCTGGACGGGAAAAGGTGCCGAAGACAGGTGTAGTCCGCGAACCAAAGGTTCATGAAGAAGTCCTTGAGCAGGTTTTGACTTTCGCTGCTGAGGAAGGATACCTTATTCAGGGGCTTACGTTCTCGCCCATCACAGGCGGGGAGGGGAACATTGAATTCCTGGTCCATCTTCGGTTGGAGGACGAGCCGCAGGGCGATTCCTTGGGCAAGCAGGATGAGATTATCCAACTGGTGCGGAATGTGGTTCAGGAAGCATCAGCCACGTTTACAGGCCACAAGTGAAGAAGAGCCGCTGACCCCAGCGGCTTTTTTTTGGGATTGATACTTGTTTAATGTATCTTGTATAATGGGAACAAGTGTTTTGTTTTCGGATTTTGTCCTCATAATTATGGCTACAAGACAGGAGCCAGTCCCAGGGATGTCGAATAGACATCCTGAGGTGATGAGTGAATATGCAGGTTGACGGATATTTAATGGTTATAATCACCGTTTTGCTGTTGTTCCTGTTTTACCGTGGTATTCAATCATGGCTCCGCAAACCTGCCGTGTTAAGACGCGGTTTACGGTTTGAACTGAATGAGGAGATAGAGGATCACCCGGCCGTTGACTTGTTAAAGTCGGCAGGGTATGAGGTCATCAGCGGCAAACTTAAGGTTCCGCTAACCTTTAAAGTCAACCGGATGGAGCTTCACAGCCGGCTCTTTATTGATTATGTTGTAGTCCAAGGCGAGGAGTTGTTCCTTGTCCGTTTGGAGCGGCCCAGGCAGCCTGTTGATTGGACAGGGAGCGGGGTTCGGAAGGAGCTGCTCCCATTTCTTTTGTTGTATCCGGATTGTTCAGGTTTATTATATATTGATGCCGACTATAGTGAGATTAAAGTCATCGTGCTGGACTCTGATGATGAATAAGCCGATTACTAGGCATGACGGAGGAATTTATGAAGGGTCAAAGACATATTAAGATTCGTGAAATTATTTCCAGTCAGGAAATCGAAACTCAGGACGAGCTGGTTGAGGCACTAAGGGATGCAGGCTATCAAGTCACACAGGCCACAGTTTCCAGAGATATTAAGGAGCTGCTGCTGATTAAGGTCCCTATGGACGATGGGCGTTACAAGTACTCGCTTCCGATCGACCAGAGGGCCAATCCGATCCAGAAGCTAAAGCGTTATTTGGTTGACAGCTTTGTACATATCGATCATGCGGGGAATTTGGTTGTTATGAAATGTTTACCGGGTACAGCCAATTCAGTCGCCGTGCTGATTGATAATATGGAGTGGCCGGAAATTCTCGGTACCATATGCGGGGATGATACCATTCTGATTATTTGCCGAACTGAGGAGAACAGCAAATCCATGATTAATCAAATTATGAGTTTTATTTCTTAAGAGGCGGACGGAGGTGCGCTAATGTTAGCTCATTTATCAATTAGAAATCTGGCTGTGGTGGAGTCGGTGGATGTTACCTTCCATGAAGGGTTCCATGTGCTTACCGGGGAGACGGGAGCCGGAAAATCCATTATCATTGACGCGCTCGGTTTTATTGCCGGGGGCAGGGGCTCTGCGGATCTGATCCGTTACGGTTGCGATAAAGCTGAAATCGAGGCTTCGTTCGATCTGCGGCCTGCACATCCGGTATGGAACACGCTTGAAGGATACGGCATTCACGCCGATCCGGCTGAATCCCTGATTATCCGAAGAGAGATCAGCATCCAAGGCAAAAGCGTTTCAAGAGTTAATGGTCAAATGGTGAACTTAAGCATGCTTAGGGAAGTGGGCGATCAGCTCATCAACATCCATGGCCAGCATGAGCACCAGACGCTGCTCCGTCCCGAAAGACACTTACACCTGCTTGACGCCTATGGGGCCGCAGTCCTTGCGCCACTCAAATCCAAGTATCAGATGACGTATTCCGCATTTGTTAAAGTGGAGAAGGAGTGGAATGAGCTTCAGAAAACAAGTCAGCAGACGTTTCAAATGCTGGATATGTACCGGTATCAGCTGGAGGAAATAGCTGCCGCTAAGCTTAAAGTTGGTGAAGATGAATTACTTGCCGATGAAAAGGTCAAGCTATCCCATAGTGAGAAAATGATGGATTCCATTTCCGGTGCTTATGAACTGCTCTACGGCTCTCAAGGGATGGAGGCGGTAGCCAAGGCCATCTCCCTCTTTGAGGATATTGTGGACTATGATCATAAAGGCATTCAGCCTATACTCGAGCAGCTGCAGTCTGCGTATTACCAGCTGGAGGACGCGTCTTTTGCACTTCGCAGCTACCGGGATGGCATTGAAGTGAATCCGGGCCGGCTGGATGAGGTACAGGAAAGACTGGACTTTATCTCCTCCCTAAAGAGAAAGTATGGGGAGAGCATTGAGCGTATCTTGGCTTACCACGATCAGATCAAGCTGGAGACAGATACGCTGGAGAACAAAGATGAAATTATGGAACAACTGAAGGAGAAGAGGGAGAAGCTGCTTGCCCAGCTTCTTGAAGAAGGGGAAGAACTGAGTCAGGCGCGACGCCAGTGTGCTGAGGATCTGGCTGCCCAGATCGAAGGGGAGCTTAAAGATCTTCAGATGGGCAGAACATCTCTTGAAGTGAAGCTTGGTCGCTTGGAAGATCCATCGGGTGTGGAATGGAAAGGCAAGCGGATCAGGCTTAGCAGGCAGGGCTTGGACACTGCGGAATTCCTGATTTCCCCTAACCCGGGGGAACCGCTAAGGCCGCTGAGCAAGATTGCTTCTGGTGGTGAGCTGTCGCGTATGATGCTTGCGCTGAAGAGTATTTTTGCAAGGCATGATGAAGTTCCCGTGCTTATATTTGACGAGGTGGATACAGGGGTAAGTGGACGTGCTGCCCAGTCGATCGCTGAGAAGCTGTACAAGCTGTCTGCTTCTTGCCAGGTGTTCTCGATCACCCACCTGCCACAGGTTGCCTGTATGGCCGACAACCAATATTTGATCGAGAAGACGGTTCATGACGGCAGGACCATGACCCAAGTTGAGGCGTTGTCAGAGGAAGGACGGGTGAAAGAACTCGCCCGTATGCTTGGAGGCGTGGAAATTACGGAGAAGACCCTTCATCATGCTCAGGAAATGCTCGGCCTGGCTAAGGCCCAGAAAGCGTAATGCTGTAAGTGCGGAGTAATGATTGACAGTAATAAATGGCCTGCTCGGGGGTATCTTATAGGTACGCAATTGGCGACCACCTTTTCGTCAAGCGAAAGAAGCTAAGGGAGCGTGACAGCCATTGAACCCGAACCTCAGGAAGAGATTGCTCGGCCTTTTATTTGCTTTCTTCTTTTGTTTCCTTGGGACGGCCGCAGCCGGTGAGATCGGCAACCCTCTAATGCCTAATGAGCTGAGGCTCTTTGAAGGGGAACAGGCCCGAATTGAATCAGCGCTTCCGGTTCAAGCACAGGTCAGTGTTGACCGCCCGGATGTTGTGCAGCTTAAGGGCGGAGGCTCCAGCCGGATGGGAGCAAATGCGGATTTTGGCAAAGGAAAACCACTGCTGCTCAGTTCCCAATCTGCCGGAGAAGCCCATCTGCGTATGAAATTATTCGGTCAAATTCCTCTCAAAACCGTAAAGGTGAATGTTATCCCCGATTTAAAGGTGATCCCTGGCGGGCAGACGATTGGCGTGAAATTGAAATCATCAGGAATACTCGTGGTTGGACATCATTTGGTCAGCTCGCCCGGTGAAACGAAACAATCCCCTGGTGAAAAAGCCGGATTGAAGCTCGGAGACCGCATTACCCATCTTAATGGAATTCAGCTCAAAGACGTGCGGGATGTTGCGTCTATCGTAGACCAGGCAGGCAAGCAAAAGAAACCGATTGAGGTTACTTACAAGCGGGGTGACCGTGTCTACACAACGTCGCTGTCTCCCGCGTATGATGAGCAGGACAAAACCTGGCGGATGGGTCTATATATTCGTGATTCCGCCGCAGGGGTTGGAACCCTAACTTTCTATGCTCCTGAGCAGGGGGTGTACGGAGCTTTAGGCCATGTCATTACAGACATGAACACACAGACGCCGATTGTTGTGGGAAGCGGACACATCGTTGAGTCCAGTGTCACTTCAATCTCCAAGAGTGAAAGTGGTGAGCCTGGAGAGAAGAGGGCACATTTCCTGAAAGAGGGCCGGGTTTTGGGAACCATTGAGCAGAACACGGACTTTGGGATTTTCGGCAAAATGTCTCTAAATCCAGAGCACGGCCTGTACGGAGAGCCGATACCCGTCGCTTTCGCAGAGCATGTCAAAGAAGGCCCTGCTGAAATACTAACCGTGGTCAATGGTCAGAAGGTGGAGAGGTACACTATTGAAATTGTTCACGTCTCTACTCAGAATGTACCTCAAACCAAAGGCATGGTCATACGCATTACCGATCCAAGACTTGTGAGCAAGACTGGCGGGATTGTTCAAGGCATGAGCGGCAGCCCTATTATTCAGAATGGCAAGCTTATTGGTGCAGTGACGCACGTATTTGTGAATGACCCGAAATCAGGTTATGGATGTTTTATTGAATGGATGCTTCAAGACGCCGGTGTGATGCTGAAGCCGGGGCAAAACAAAAATCTTAAGGCCAGCTAGCGCCTTAAGATTTTTTTGTCGAATAAACAAATTTCCAGTCATGTTGTGTAGCAAATAATTTATTATAAACTACGTGTTAAAAAAAATAAAGAAAAATAATTTTCGACGCAGGGATTCAGATCTTTGTGTCGAATCCATATATTAGGACATGAGAATGCAACCGACATAAATACTTAATATCTGAAGGAGGACATGGAAATTGCAAAACATTGAGGTATTGTTAGCGGATGATAATCGGGAATTTACAAATTTATTAGCAGAGTACATTTCAGGTCAAGATGATATGAATGTTACGGGCATCGCTTACAACGGCGAAGAGGCCCTGCAAATGATCGAGAACGGCTCTAAAGTTCCTGATGTGCTGATTCTTGATATCATTATGCCTCATCTGGATGGTCTCGGCGTGTTGGAACGCCTTCGTGATATGAATTTATCACCACAGCCTAAGGTCATCATGCTGACGGCCTTCGGACAAGAGAACATAACTCAGCGTGCGGTTCAGCTTGGTGCTTCTTATTACATCCTTAAGCCGTTTGATATGGAGGTTCTCGCTAACCGTATTCGTCAGCTCGTAGGTGCTCCTTCTCAATCCAGCAGTTCCGGTCAGATTTCTGCATCGTCGTCCTCCTTGTTTAAATCCAATGTTGTGCCTATGGCCAAGGGCAAGAATCTGGATGCGAATATTACCTCGATCATACATGAAATCGGTGTGCCTGCGCATATTAAGGGATATCAATACCTGCGTGAAGCCATCACCATGGTGTACAACAATATCGAAATTCTTGGGGCGATCACCAAGACGCTGTATCCAGCCATTGCAGAGAAGTTCAAAACAACTCCTTCTCGGGTGGAACGTGCGATTCGCCACGCCATTGAGGTTGCTTGGACCCGCGGTAACATTGACTCCATCAGCCACCTGTTCGGCTACACGATCAACATCAGCAAGTCAAAGCCGACGAATAGCGAGTTCATCGCGATGGTTGCAGATAAGCTGCGGATTGAGCATAAGGTTAGCTGAAAGGGTTAGGAGCAGTGAGTTGTCAATCCAGTCTTTAAAACCTAGAAGAATTAGTCCGTTAATCCGCATGACAAGCTTCTCAACTTCGTTCATCCTTAACTAGAATTAGGAATATCAAAGTTTTATCAAATGGTAATCCTAGTTATGTTACATGAAAATAAAACCTGGCTCCCTTCTTAGGGGATGCCAGGTTTTATTGGCTTCTTTTAGCAAAAAGGGGCAGTATAGAATCTTTCTATTGCCAAATTGGTTCTTCTTATAATAAGATTTTGTCATTTACGGGTACAATACATAAATATACCGATTATGCCAAGTGGTATAATAAGTTAAATATTCGTGAATCGATTCTTTAGCTGGAGGTGTGCATATATTATGGGACAAATAACAGCACCTATTATCATCCGGGATGCCCGGGAAGAAGACCGGGAGCAAATTCAGAAGCTGGTGGTTGAAGCCTACAGCCAGTATGAGGCGACGATGGCACCGGAACGGTGGAGGCTGTACCTGGAGTCGATCAAGGAGTCCGTATACAAGGAAGGGCCTTACGCGAGGATCATAGCTGAGCAGGCAGGGGATATTGTGGGCAGCTTGCTTGTGTTCCTAGATTCGGAAACCGCATATGGCCGAGATGATCTAAGCATTCAGGACCCGATTATCAGACTGCTTGCCACATCTCCACAAGTCAGAGGACAAGGAGTGGCGACTCGTCTTATTGACGAAACCGCAGCCCGTGCAAGATCTATGGGAGCGGAGTACATTTATTTGCACACTTCAGATATGATGGCTCCTGCCATCCGATTATATGAGCACCTTGGATTTGAGCGGGCACGTGAGCAGGAGATGTATAACGGGGATGTGCTTGTGAAGTGCTATAGGCTGGCAGTGAACCCTGCTGCGGAGCAGACGGGGCATAGTGAGCTTAGATTCAGTTCGAGTCAAGCAGGCGGTCTGTCCAGTAGCTAAGATGCCTGATATTTCTTTTACGTATTTCCCATACTCAGAAGTTGATAGGGGCGGTAACACATTTCCCAAGGGGAATAGGGACAATAGAGATGAAAAAGAAAAAGCACCGATCAGAGATGGGACTGCCCCCGTCTTCATTATCTGATCAGGTGCTTATTATATATTTCAATATAAATTCCAAGTGTGTTAGACTTCAAAGCCGTCTGAAGCAATTACGTTCTGATACCAGTAATAGCTGTTTTTAGGAGTGCGCTTGAAAGTTGTGAAGTCAACATGAACCAGCCCAAACGGCTTGCTATAGCCAAAGGCCCATTCAAAATTGTCCATTAAGGACCACAGCATATATCCTTTAACCTGAATACCCGATTCAATGGCTCTGGAAAGCTGGAATAAATGCTTTTGCAGGTAAGAAATCCGCTTCGGATCATGATGTTTACCATCTTCCCCCACGGTAGACTCATAATAAGCGCCATTCTCAGTAATATAGATTGGAATAGAGCCGTAGCGGTCATTCACCCATTCGAGTACACTTAAGAAGCCCTGTGGATAAATATTCCACTCGAAGTCCGTCTGATCCAAAGCGCCGGAAAGCGGTTCAAATTCAAGCAGTCCCGCTTCTGGATTGTGCCGGCCAATACCGCCGGTGTAATAATTGATCCCAAGGAAATCAATCGGCTGCCTAATCGTCTCCATATCGCCAGGTTCAACGGGTGGTTCATACCCTTTCGCTTTATACCAGCTCAGTGTCCTCTGTGGGTATTCCCCTTTGAATACCGGATCGAAGAACCAGTTATTAAAGTACTCCAGCCTTCTTGCTGCTGCCTCCACATCAGCCTCCTGTCTGCTGAATGGCTCAAACCACTCGGTATTCGGGGCATACCCGATTTCACCAGAAACCCCCAGCTGTCTAAAGGCTTTAACAGTCTCCCCATGGGCCACCATAATATGGTGGGCTACGTTCAGGGCCAACTGGAAATCCTTGTTGCCAGGAGCATGATCACCAAGCTCATTGGACAAGAACGAGATACACCATGGCTCGTTGAAGGTAATCCATTTTTTTATTTTTCCGTCAAAAGATTTAAACATCGTCTCAGCGTACCGAACAAATGCCTCAATTGTGTTCCTTGAATTCCATCCCCCTTTGTCCTGCAGAGCCTGGGGAAGGTCCCAATGATAAAGTGTGCACATCGGCTCTATGCCGTTAGCGAGCAGCTCGTCAACCAAACGGTGATAATACTCAAGACCCAGTGGATTGACTTCCCCAACACCATTAGGGTAAATACGCGGCCAGGCAACCGAGAAGCGGTATACTTTGGCTCCAAGCTGTTTCAGGAGAGCAACATCTTCCTTATAGCGGTGGTAGCTGTCGCAGGCCGTATCTCCGGTATCGCCGTTATACACCTTGCCAGGGGTCCTGGAAAAGACGTCCCAGATGGATTGCCCACGCTGATCTTCCCTTGTGGCCCCTTCAATTTGATAGGAGGAGGTAGCAGAACCCCACAGAAAGTCATTGGGAAAAGAGATTTTTGCCATGGTTTAAAACTCCCTTCGAAGAAATCAGAAACAGTAGTAAATCTTGCTGCACTTGATTCGAAACCGCTTTCGTTATTTTACACAAGCTTATTATAGTACAAATTTTTGGGGTTGAATATATCGGTGTCTATATTTAAAGGAGTTATAGATTAAACTTGTATTTTATAATTTCGGCAACTTCACAAGCAGATAAATTCGTGTTGTTAATTCTGAGATAATTTTCTCTATTAATTTCTCCTTCTAATGAGTTTAAGCGATGCTGCTCCATCGTACGTAATAGGTCCTGTTCAGAACGAGTGACATCCCTTTTTGTTGGTTTGTGTTCAAATCATCCCATACATATCACTTGCTGCGGCTACTTCAAATATATCTTAACGAAATTTATTTACTAATCTCCACATATCTTGGCTAAAGCCAAAAAGCGGGGCTAGCCATTCAATAGTCATGTGGTTATGGAATAACTTAAGATTGGTTGTCTTTTCCAGTTCATGTCCAACGGTCATTTTTCCTACAGCCTGTGGACCAAATATAATAACAAGTTTCAACAAATCACCCCCTGGGATATATTTCAATAATATTATAAGTCAAAGCAGCTTTGATAGCTGCTTAACCAACATGATTTACATAGCAAAGGTGAATTCAAAAACTTAAGAGTCATTACAATAAGTAACTTTTTTAGGCGGTTTGCGTTATATAATCATGAACTGACGAAGGCCAATCGGTGAAAGAATTTTGTGTTTAGGCTGCTGTATAATATAAAATATAGATCAGTCTAATATTCAATTATGTATATAGGTTCTTGACTGTGAAGCGGATATCAGGTTTGCACGAGGTTAAGACATATGTTCTTAGACTGGTGGCTAAGGTTATTACAGGAGGTAACTTAGATGGCTTACAAAGTAACGTATAAAGATAAGGAAGATCAGTCTGTTCAGAAAAAAGTTTTTACGAATTTTACCGCGGCTGAACAGGAAGCAAGGAGGCTGGATGATCACGGACATGAGGATGTGGTCCTTGAATCACCACGCCGTAAGCCGGGGTTTCCAAATATCGTGGGCATCATGCTTAAAGCTATTGGAGTGCTCGTGCTGGCTGGTGGGTTTCTAATTGGAATCGTTACGGGCCGTGCTGGTCAGGAGAGCGGATTTTATACCAAGATAGCCATGGAGTGGTGGATGCTTGCGTTAATGTCTGCGGCATTCTTCTATGGTATGGGTGAAATTGTTAACCTCCTTGACAGAATTTCCAAAAAATCAAATACTTAATTTGGTATTTAAGAAATGAGGTGAAGATGCTTCATGAATAACATCATTACCAGTGAAGCTGAGATGGACGCTCGTGTAAAAGTGGAGATCGCAGAGCTGCAGAAGCAAATTGAGGAGTTGAAGGCTGAGAACGCCCGTCTTCGCAAAGCGCTGCTTAAGGCTTCAAGCAATCTTCCTAAAATGTCGAGCAAGCTGAAGAGTGCCTTGTATGAATAATTTTAGATGAGGTGAGCCTAGATGAGCAGAGATGAGCTGAGCAAAGGGAGTAAGAAATTGGATTTGGAACGTATTGTGTTTATTGGACGGACATACAGAGAGTATCTGGCAATGTTCGATTTGCAGGAATCCGAACTTCAAGGACGTGTGATATTGGACTGTCCCGCAGGGGCCTGCTCGTTTACGGCCGAAGGAAGTGGGCGGGGGTTTAATATAACTGCGGCGGACATTGCCTATCAGTATGGTCCAGATGAACTTGAAGCTAAAGGAAAGCGTGACCTGCTTCATGCGGAAGAACGTCTTCTTCAGTCTAGAGGACAGTACAACTGGGACTTCTATGGAACGATGGAGCGTCATAATCAGATGAGAGAGGAAGCGCTGCAGTTTAATATTGAGCACAGAAGACGACATCGGGACCGGTATATTTTCGCGTCGTTTCCGGCGCTTCCTTTTGCGGATCAATCCTTTGACTTAACTTTGTCAGCCCACTTTCTGTTTATGTATGCGGACCGGCTGAGTGAGCCTTTTCATGAGGAATCCCTGCTGGAGCTGCTTCGGATAACACGAGAAGAGATCCGGATTTTTCCGTTGATTGATCTCAGCAGCCAGCGTTATAAAGCCATGGATCGTATGTTGATGCTGGCTGCATCCAGGGGATGGGCTGTGGAAGAGAAGAACACATCCTACCGTTTCCAGCATGGTGCCGATTCCTACTTAAAGCTGACTAAGCAGAAATAACACAAGCCTCCGGAATTTCAAAGTTCCGGAGGCTTGATTTGTTTACGATTAGTTATCCAATTAACTCGATCAAAATTAGGCGCTTGGATCTGGTGGACGCTTCTTGTTCTTGGTCTCTTTAAAACGGGGTCCAACGTAACCCCGCTTCCGGTCCCGGAAGAAGATCCATCCGCCCAGGAAGGAGATTCCAGCAAGGAACATGATCAAGCCGAGAGCAAAATGCAGCCAGTCAAAGGTGATGCGGGTTAATGAATCGTCCCCGTGCATGTACATATACTCAAATAAAGCATCTTTCATAAACAGAAAGCCAGTCATGGCGATAATCCCTGGAATGACCAGAATGAGCACGGCAATAAACCGGGCGGTCAGAATTCTCGTATTCATTGGTAAAAACCTTCCTGTCGTCCGTATTCGTAAAGACAAAGCCTATCCCTTTTATCATAACTTGTTCGGGTTATCCTGTCCATTTGAAAACGTGATGAGGCTAGCCGAATTCCATATCCGGCAAAAACGAGGTACAATATTATCCGAAGAAGAACTATGATCACGTTAGTGGAGGGTACATATGACAATTTCGTGCGATGTGGCAATTTTAGGAGGCGGCACAGGGGGGTATGTGGCAGCGATCCGGGCAGCTCAGCTCGGAAAGGAAGTTGTAATTATAGAGCAGGACAAGCTCGGCGGCACCTGCCTTCACCGGGGCTGCATTCCCAGTAAAAGTCTGCTTCGCAGTGCGGAACTTTTTGCCCAAATGAAAGAGAGCGAGAGCTTTGGCATAGAGACCAGCGGAGTGAAGCTGGTATTTCCCAAGGTGCAGCAGCGTAAGCAGGCTATTGTGGACCAGCTGCACGGAGGGGTTCAATATTTGATGCGCAAGCATAATATCAAGGTAATCCAAGGTACAGGGCGAGTGATTGGACCGTCCATCTTCTCCCCGAAGAGTGGAGCTGTTGCAGTTGAACTCGCGGATGGCGAGATGGAGACCGTGGTTCCGGCGCATCTGATCATTGCAACAGGCTCCAGACCCCGTGTCCTGCCTGGTCTAGAGCCTGATGGCGGCCATGTCCTAAGCAGTGATGAGGCACTGGTGCTGGACGAGCTTCCAGCGTCTATGCTGATTGTGGGCGGGGGTGTCATCGGCGTGGAATGGGCTTCCCTTCTCCATGATTTCGGCGTAGAGGTTACCGTCGTTGAGGCCGCTTCCCAGCTGATCCCGGCAGAGGATGAAGAGGTATCCCGGGAACTTCAGCGGATCTTGGTCAGACGCGGAATTAAGGTGTTAACGGGAACGGCCGTAATACCGGACTCTGTGCAAAAAGCTCAAGGAGTTACCCTGTCCGCAAAGCAGGGGGACAAGGTTGTTGAGCTCGCGGCGGAGAAGATGCTGGTCTCGATCGGCCGTCAGGCCAATGTGGAGAATATCGGGCTGGAGAATACGGATGTTGGAATTAAGAATGGTTTTATCCGTGTAAATGAGCACATGCAGACAACCGAGCCTCATATTTACGCCATCGGAGACTGTATTGGCGGCCTTCAGCTTGCACATGCAGCCAGCCATGAGGGGATCGTGGCAGTAGAGCATTTGAGCGGGGAGAAGCCGCACGGATATGATCCTGTTCATGTGCCGCGCTGTGTGTATACCCGTCCTGAAGTAGCTTCGGTGGGATTGACGGAGAAGGAAGCCCGCGAGAAAGGGTATTCGATCAAAACAGGGAAATTTCCGTTCTCCGCCATCGGGAAGGCGCTTGTATATGGTGAAAAGGAAGGTTTTGTCAAAGTGATTGCAAATGCGGAAACTCAGGATATTCTGGGAGTGCATATGATCGGTCCCCATGTGACCGATATGATCGGAGAAGCCACGCTTGCCCAAGTTCTGGATGCAACACCGTGGGAGATTGGGCAGGCCGTACATGCCCATCCTACGCTGTCTGAAATTATTGGCGAAGCCGCGCTGGCTGTGGATGGACGGGCTACTGGAATTTAAAGCGAGATAATATTTTCTTTTTACATGGAAAGTGTTTATAATAGAGTTATCTCTAGTCTTAGTACCAGGTTATAAGATGAGCCCTAACGAATCTGAAGGCTCCTAAAATGAAGGAGGTAACTCCCCAATGAATGCGAAATCAACGATAAAAACGAAAGCCAGACACGAGCAGTTGGGACTCACCCATGCTGAAGTGATTGACATGTACAGATATATGCTTATGGCGCGTAAATTTGATGAGCGCAACCTGCTGCTGCAGCGGGCGGGCAAGATCAACTTCCACGTGTCCGGGATCGGCCAGGAGGCTGCACAGGTGGGCGCGGCCTTCGCGCTGGACCGCAGCCGTGACTATTTCCTTCCGTATTATCGCGACTACGGATTTGTGCTTGCTGCCGGCATGACCTTTAAGGAGCTCATGCTCTCGGCCTTTGCCAAGGCGGAAGACCCGAACAGCGGCGGCCGCCAAATGCCGGGTCACTTTGGAAGCAAGCGGCTTCGGATTGTTACCGGTTCAAGCCCTGTGACCACCCAGGTTCCTCATGCTGTCGGTGTTGCACTCGCTGCCAAAATGCAGAAGAAGGACATCGTCTCCTTTGTCACTTTCGGAGAAGGCTCCAGCAACCAGGGGGATTTCCACGAGGGCTGCAACTTTGCCGGGGTTCATAAACTTCCGGTCATTATTATGTGTGAGAATAACCAATATGCAATCTCTGTGCCCGTTCAGAAGCAGCTGGCCGGCAAGGTTAGCGACCGGGCCCTGGGGTATGGCTTCCCAGGCGTGCGTGTGGACGGCAATGACCCATTGGAAGTGTACCGGGTTGTGAAGGAAGCGCGTGAACGCGCTATTCGCGGAGAAGGGCCAACTCTGATTGAGGCTATGATGTATCGTCTGTCTCCGCACTCTACATCTGACAACGATCTGGTGTACCGGACGAAGGAAGAAGTGGAAGAGAACTGGAAGAAAGATAGCCTGCCGAAGATGAAGCAGTATTTGATCGACTGCGGAATTTGGAGTGAAGAGCAGGATGCCGGTCTGTCTGCCGAGATTGCGCAGCAGCTCAAGGAAGCCATTGATGCCGCGGATAAAGCGCCGTTCCCTAAACCGGAGGATACTCTGCTGCATGTGTATGCCGACAATGAAGGAGGAGCTCGCTAATGCCGGTAATGGAATATATTGATGCCATCCGCCTTGCCATGAAAGAAGAGATGGAGCTGGATGAGAATGTTTTTGTGCTCGGGGAGGATGTCGGCCTTAAAGGCGGCGTGTTCACCACAACGAAAGGACTTCAGGAGCAGTTCGGGGAAGAGCGGGTCATTGATACGCCTTTGGCTGAATCCGCAATCGCCGGTGTAGCCATCGGGGCGGCAATGTACGGGATGAAGCCGATTGCGGAGATGCAGTATTCAGATTTTATGCTGCCGGCTACAAATCAGATTATCAGCGAAGCCGCTAAGATCCGTTACCGTTCCAATAATGATTGGAACTGTCCGCTGGTGGTCCGCGCACCGATCGGTGGAGGAATATTCGGCGGATTGTATCACTCCCAGTGTCCAGAATCGATCTTCTTCGGTACGCCGGGGATCAAGATTATTGCCCCGTATTCGGCTTACGATGCCAAAGGCCTGCTTAAAGCGGCTGTCCGGGACCCGGACCCTGTATTGTTCTTCGAGAACAAGAAATGTTACAAGCTGATTAAAGAGGATGTTCCACTGGAGGATTACATCGTGCCTATCGGAAAAGCCAACGTTATCCGCGAGGGCAGCGATATTACGGTGATCGGGTACAGTCTTCCGCTTCATTTTGCCATGCAGGCGGCTGAAGAGCTGGCTAGCGAGCATGGTGTCAGCTCGCATATTCTCGATCTTCGCACACTTCAGCCGCTTGACCGTGATGCGATCGTTGAAGCGGCCCGCCGTACCGGTAAGGTTCTAATTATCCATGAGGATAACAAGACCGGCGGTGTAGGTGCTGAAGTGTCGGCGATTTTATCCGAGGAATGCTTGTTTGAGCTTGATGCGCCTATCAAGCGCTTATGCGGTCCTGATGTTCCGGCTATGCCGATCAGCCCGCCGATGGAGAAATTCTTCATGTTAAGCAAGGATAAAGTGAAGGAAGCCATGCTGGAGCTGGCTTTATATTAAGCCTCAAGACCGCATTATTGGAATCTGAAGCGCTATAAACCTAGGAGTGAGAACAATGTCATCGAACAAAACATGGACCGATGTCCTCATGCCTCAGCTGGCTGAATCTCTGGTGTCGGCGACGATTGGCAAATGGCTCAAGAAGCCGGGAGACAAGGTGGAGCAGTACGAACCGATTTGTGAGGTTATAACTGATAAAGTAAATGCCGAGCTTCCGTCTACGCTGGATGGAGTGATGGGAGAGATCCTGGCCCAGGAAGGCGAGACTATTGATGTCGGAGCTGTGATCTGCAGGATTGGTGTAGAGGGAGCCGAGCTGAACGAGGCTGCCACTGCACCCCAGCCTGAAGCACCAGCTTCATCAAGCAGTCCAGGTAGCGCGGATGTGTCACAGCGCAGCCGCTATTCACCAGCTGTCCAGACGCTGGCAGCTGAGCATGGACTGAATTTGAATGCAATCCAAGGAACCGGCCTCGGAGGACGCATCACCCGTAAAGATGTGCTAAACTATATTGCAAACGGGGGGGCGGCTGCGGCATCCATAGGAATGCAGCAGGCATCTCAGACTGCTCCTGCTGCTCCTGCAGCCCCAACTCCACAGCCATCATATAACCAGGCTCCTCCTCAGCAGACTATTCCAGTTATTCCGCCTGCACCTGGTGCTGCCGAGCCTGTTCGGAATACGGGTATCCATTTGAGCGATACGCCGAAGATTCCAACAATCGAGGTAGAGGGCGGTCAGTCGGAGCATTATATCGATATTACGCCTGTCCGAAATACGATTGCCACGCGGATGAGACAGAGCGTATCTGAAATTCCGCACGGCTGGATGATGATCGAGGTTGATGTCACGAACCTGGTGCAGCTTCGCAACAAGCTTAAGAACGACTTCAAAGCCAAAGAGGGCGTAAACCTGACATACCTTGCTTTTATGATCAAAGCTGTGGTGAACGCCATCAAGGATTACCCGATTATGAACTCGGTATGGGCCGTTGACAAAATCATCGTGAAGCGGGATATTAACATTTCCCTGGCGGTGGGAACGGAAGATTCGGTGCTTACACCAGTCATCAAGAAAGCCGATCAGAAGAATATCGCTGGCCTGGCCCGCGAAGTTGAGGAATTGGCCCGCAAGACCCGCGAGGGCAAGCTGAAGCTGGACGATATGCAGGGTGGTACTTTTACCGTTAATAATACTGGCTCATTCGGCTCCATTCTTTCCCAGCCGATCATCAACTATCCTCAGGCCGCTATTCTTACATTTGAATCCATTGTGAAAAGACCTGTTGTGATTAACGATATGATTGGTGTCCGTTCCATGGCCAATATTTGCCTGTCCCTGGACCATCGGATTCTGGATGGTGTCATCTGCGGACGCTTTATGCAGCGGGTGAAGGACAATATTGAAGGCTACTCGCTGGACACTCAAGTTTATTAACCCGCTCGCAGGACCTAGAACTAAACGTCCCTCCAACTATATAAAATGAACTTTAGAATTAACCGATCCCAGCTTCGATCCCGAGTGATTCTGAAGAAGCGGAGCGTCCGCCTTTGTCTCCGAAATGCCCCTGCTTGGATAGCTAGTTCAAGCATTTCGGAGACAACCGTGGCCTTAAAGAACACTCGGCATTGCAGTGCCCCAAAAGGGTAACTTTCATAAGTTCATTATATATAGAAGAAGATTGAGCTGCTCAAGACGACAACTAACTGAAAAGAGGCGTATCCATCATGACGAGAACACTGGAAGTCCGCTATATCCCTACCGTCGACTATGGGGAAGCCTGGGAACTCCAGAAGCAAATCGTAAAGCGTGTGGATCGTGAGGAGCAGCAGGAAACCCTGCTGCTTTTGCAGCATCCGCCGACTTATACGATTGGTTCCCAGCGGCATCCTGAACATTTGCTGTTAAGTCCCGAGCAGTTGAAAGAACAAGGAATTTCCGTGTTCGAAATTGACCGGGGTGGTGATATTACATATCATGGTCCTGGCCAGCTGGTCGGGTACCCCATTCTCATGCTGGACGGATCGAAGGGGCTTGATCTGCACGATTATCTGCGGAAGCTGGAACAGGTCATTATTAACTATCTGGCACAGTTCGGGATCGAGGGAAGCCGTAAGTCCGAATACACTGGTGTATGGATTGGAAATGTGAAGATTTGCGCAATTGGGGTCAAGTTCAACAAATGCCGCGGCCGAAGAGGGTTTGTGACCAGTCACGGATTCGCCTTTAATATCAAATCCGGGATTCAGCATGAAGGGTTCCAGGGGATTATTCCTTGCGGGATACAAGAATACGGAGTCACTTCACTTGAAGACGCTGTGGGAAGAGAATTTTCAGTGGAGCAGACGGCCAAGGACATCGTTCCATATTTCGAAGAGGTGTTTGGCTATGATGCCGTTTGGCCGAAAGAGACTATCTGATAAATGGTTCAAAAATCATGAGTAATGAGGAACCTATCAAGGCGATAAGCATGATATAAACGAACACCTTCATCCATTTCTTAGGCATAACACAGACTCCTTTATGTACAATAATAATTGCTATATAAAATGAACTTATGAAGGTTACCCTTTAGGGGCGCTGCGATGCCGAGTGTTCTTTAAGGCCGCTGTTGTCCCCGAAATGCTTGAACTAGCTATCCAAGCAGGGGCATTTCGGAGACAAAGGCGGACGCTCCGCTTCTTCAGAATCACTCGGGATCGAAGCTGAGAGAGGTTAATCATTCTAAAGTTCATTTTATATAATTAGCAACAGCTAGTCCTTACTTCATCATTTTAGCGTAATGCGAGAGGAGAAGAAAGTCCATGATCAATAAAGACAGAGTAATCGGGCAGTTCCTGGAGCTTGTTCAGATAGACAGTGAGACAAAGCACGAAAGAGCCGTTGCGGATGTGCTTAAGAAGAAATTTGAGGCGCTCGGCTTGGAAGTTATCGAGGATGATTCTGCCGCGGTTACCGGACATGGCGCGGGTAATTTGATTGCCACATTGAAACCGGCAGGGGCGGAGGAGGCGGAGCCGATCCTGTTCACTTGCCATATGGATACGGTAACTCCTGGTGTTGGAATTAAGCCGGTTGTGGGCGAAGACGGCTGGATCCGCAGTGACGGAACCACCATCCTTGGTGCAGATGATAAAGCTGGAGTGGCCGCACTGCTGGAGATGATTCAGGTGCTGAATGAGCAGCAGGTACCTCACGGCCAAATTCAGTTTGTAATTACAGCTGGAGAAGAATCAGGACTCATGGGCGCGCGTGCCCTTGACGGCAGCAAGCTTGATGCCAAGTATGGATTCGCTCTGGATTCCAATGGCGAGGTAGGGGCAATATGTGTGGCGGCACCTACCCAGGCGCGGATTGAAATAGAGATTTTTGGCAAATCCGCGCATGCGGGTGTGAATCCGGAAGATGGTATCAGCGCGATTCAGGTTGCGGGCAAAGCGATCTCCAGAATGAAGCTCGGACGGATTGACGCGGAGACCACTGCTAATATCGGCAAGTTCGAAGGAGGCGGAGCCACCAACATTGTGACAGACTACGCCAAGCTGTATGCAGAAGCGCGCAGCATAGTACAAGAAAAGGTGGAGAAGCAGATTGCGGGCATGAAAGAAGCGGTTGAATCCGCTTGCCGCGATTATGGGGCAAGAGGGGAGTTCAAGAGCAATATCATCTACCCGGCATTTCAGCATAACGAGACGGACGCGGTTGTTCAGTTGGCGAAGAAAGCGGCCGATCAATTAGGGCTTTCCGGTAGAACGTTCATGTCCGGCGGCGGCAGTGACGCGAACATCTTCAACGGGCTGGGCATACCTACCGTAAATCTGGCTGTGGGGTATGAGAATATCCACACCACTTCAGAACGGATCAAGGCTGAGGATATTGTTAAGGCTGCTGAATACGTGCTGCAGATCGTTAAAGTTACAACAGATCGGAAATAGCAGATGATTGAATGCTGAATTAGAAATATAAAGAGACAAGTTCCTATTTTTATAGGGAGCTTGTCTCTTTTTAATACTACTGAAATGAGCGTACCTGCCGGTTCCGCCGCTGGGCTGGAGTCCATTCGGTATGCCATTTGGAGCGGTGCACAATGAACAAGGATTGTGTCATTGTCTCCATATACTGCTGTGTTTTTATTAGGTTTGATGGGTCATGCATGAGCAGCCCGCTCCGCTGCTCCATTTGTCGGTAGGATATCTGAAGATAACAGGAGGCCGCGGCGAACCGGTAAGAGGCTGTTAAGGGATCATGCTCGATCAAACACTCAAAAATCTGGGCAGCCTGATCATACCGCCCTTCGTCGTAATCTATTTCAGCTGTAATAAACGCCATTTCCTTGCTTAAGGGTTCGCATAAGTTCAAAGAGTTGAGGTCATAGGTTCTGAGCTTTTGCTCCGCAAGCTCCGTATAACCTTCTCGGTATAGACCTAGGGTAAGCTCGTTCTGAAGATAGGGATCGTCCCCCGCAATCTGATGGCTCAAGTCCAAGAGCCCAAGATGCACAGACCGCTTTAAGCTTTCAGATAACAACTGCCGGTTCTCCACCGCCAGCCGGTCCTCCTCGCCCAGCTTCCACTTGCACAGGAGCGCATCCATGGCAAGCGGGTCTGTGAGTTCAGGCCTGAGCTGGCCTGCGTCAACCGCACTGGAAGCCAGATTTAGGGCTTGTTCATACATCCCCTCACGGATCAGGCATTGCGAATACAGTTCAAGCATCCGCCCGCTTTTGTCCATAAGATTCTCCGCAAAGTATGTAAAAGCCGTGTGGAATGCTCCAATACGGCACAGGATGTCGATGAGAAGCTCAGTTGCTTCGGGCAGGTGCGCCAGCTTGTGCTTAAGCCGGTCCGCAATAATTTCATCGCTGTAACCCTGCTCATGCAGCAGGTCCCCCCACTCGGTCATGGCTTCGATTTCATAACCAGGGTATACCGAACATTGTTCTAATGCATAAATGGCTTTGGCATGTTGATTGTTAAGCCGCAGCAGTCTGCCGTATTCCAGCCAGCAATCGGCCAGACTTCCCCGTTCGCTAATCTGGGTAGAGTCCTGGCTGAACACGTTCAGCAATCCTTCCTCCAGACATGACAGCGCTTTCGCAATATCTCCCCGGTCCCTGTGCCTGAGGCTTCTCTGATAAAGAAGGGACAAAGATTTGGAATCGGTTCTATTCGATCGAAATAGACGGTTTTTTTCCACTCGGCAACCCTCCTCTCTTCTTAATAACACATATTGGTATCAAAAGTATTCTTATTTTGTCAAAAACGTAAAATAATCTACTTTCTGTAGGTCTGATCTGCAATAAATTGTCTCATTTCGGTGCCTTGTGCTGCTTTTTTCTTCCACATGGCCAGAACGGCCCGAACTTCCCAAGCTTTACCGGATAGATGGAGTTGGTCCTTGGCAAAATAACTCTTCATACTCGCGATTACTCCTTTTCGAGAACGATTTGGTATAATAACACCATATGTTCAGAAGTGACAAGCTATGCTTTTTCTAATCAAAAGGAGGCAAAATTCCATGACAAAGTCTGCAAATTCCGCACTTAATGAGAAGACCCTTTCGTCCAAATCCATTTATACGGGCAAAATTATTTCTCTGCAGATTGATACTGTCGAGCTGCCTGACGGATCTACCGGTGAACGTGAAATTGTTAAACACCCAGGTGCGGTAGCGGTGCTGGCTGTTCGTAACGGACGGCTGCTGCTGGTGGATCAATTCCGTCAATCCATTGGCAGAGGTGAGCTGGAGATCCCAGCCGGCAAGCTGGAGAAGGGCGAAGATCCCCTTGAAGCCGCGAAGCGTGAGCTGCAGGAAGAGACCGGGTATAGCGCTGGCAAGACTTCGCTGCTGCATTCGTTCTACACCTCACCCGGATTCGCAGACGAGCTGATTCATCTGTATCTCGCAGAGGATTTGAAGAAGGGAAAGGCATCCCCGGATGAGGATGAATTCCTAGAGGTACATGAGATCACCCTTCAGGAAGCGAAGAAGTATATATCCGAAGGCTGGATATCGGATGCGAAAACTATTATGGCCGTATACATTTGGGAATTGGCCGCCCATACCGGGCGATTCGGTCATGAGTAACGCGGGACTTCAGCGGTATTATGCGGATCTGCATATTCACATCGGCAGAACGGAGCGTGGAGAGCCGGTCAAGATCAGCGGCAGCCGCAACTTGACCTTTGCCCAAATCGCAAGTGAAGCCAGTGACCGCAAGGGAATTGAGTTGATCGGGATTATCGATTGTCACTCGCCAGGAGTTCAATATGACATCCACCAAAGTCTTGATCGCGGGGATATGGTTGAGCTTGAAGAAGGCGGTATTACTTATGGCAGGACAACCATTCTCCTCGGGAGTGAAATTGAGATTCGGGAGCCTGGCATGGGCCCGGCACATCTGCTTGTCTATTTTCCACATTTGAAAGTGATGGAGGAGTTCACCGGCTGGTTAAGCAAGCGGATGAAAAATGTGGGCTTAAGCTCTCAACGTCTGCACGCTCCGGCCCGTACCCTACAAGAGGAGGTTGCTGCAAGGGGTGGGATGCTGATTCCTGCTCATATTTTCACACCTCATAAAAGCATTTATGGCAGCGCGGCACCACGCATGGAAGATGTTCTGGATTTGTCCTTGATCAGGGCTGTAGAACTTGGGCTTAGCGCCGATTCGGAAATGGCCGGTTATTTGAGTGAGCTGGATCCGTTCACTATTCTCACCAATTCAGATGCTCATTCCCTTGGAAAGATTGGACGGGAATACAATGAGCTGGCTCTCTCGAAGCCGAACTATTTTGAATTCGAGAAGGCCCTTAATCGGCAGGATGGTCGTGCGGTTACCGCCAATTATGGGCTCAATCCCCGGCTTGGGAAATATCATCGGACATACTGCAGTGGGTGTCAGAGTATTCTGGACGAGCAGAACATTGCGGTCCAAAGATGCTCTTATTGTGGAAGCACTAAACTGACCAAGGGGGTACTTGACCGGATCCGTTCGATTGCCGACAGGGAAGTACCAGAGGTTCCAGCGCATCGGCCCCCTTATAAATACCAGATTCCACTGGAGTTCATTCCAGGGCTTGGGCCGGCAAAGCTTACGGCACTGCTTGAAGCTTTTGGTACCGAAATGAACATTCTTCACAGAGTCAGCGCGGAGGAATTGGCATCTGTTGTAGGGCCGGAGCTGTCGGCCGCGATTGTGGATGCCAGGGAGGGAAGAACCCAGCTGACCGCAGGAGGCGGGGGAACTTACGGAAAGGTAAGGAAACCGTAAATCCCACGGGCATAGGCGGACCAGCCTGTACATAGAATGATAGAGACTTCTATGGACAAGGAAGGAGGCCGCCCTATGTTTAAAGCTTTCAGTCATACCCTTAAAGACCAAACCCCGCTGTATGTGTTTGTTACCGTCCTTTTTCTGATGGGCGTTATCTTTGGTGCGCTTATGGTCAATGCTTTGACACTGGAGCAGCAGCAGGATCTTTCCCGCTATTTGGGGGATTTCTTCACCTCCTTTAACCAGGAGGATTCAGCGGGGCTCTCTTCATTCTGGAGCATTGCCGTGCTGAATCTGAAGTGGATCGGATTAATTTGGGTTCTGGGCCTCTCGGTCATCGGGCTCCCTGGAATTCTGATTATCGATTTCCTGAAGGGAGTCCTGATTGGCTTCTCGGTGGGCTGTCTCGTCGGCCAGTTCACTTGGAAAGGCATGCTGTTCGCCCTGGTTTCCATAGCACCTCATAACCTGGTTCTAATCCCTGTCCTGCTCATATGCAGTGTGGCGGCGGTGACCTTCTCACTGAACATTATCCGCAGCAGGGTAATGCTGAGAGGCCACGGCTCGCTTGCCAAGCCTTTTTTCAATTACTCCGGTCTGGTGCTCATGATGGCGGTGCTGATTTTAGGGATTTCTTCTTTTGAAACCTGGGTCACCCCGGTTCTGATAGGATGGGTTGCCCCAGTGTTGGAACAGGCTTCCACGGCCTCCTCACTCTAGTAAAATGTTTGACTTTGTTGATCTTAACCCCCTATAATGAAAGAAGTGATTTGTGCCAGAAGGTGGTCGGCTTTTTTCCAAGGGGGAGATTACATGGAAGAACGGATCGATAAAATTAAGCAGCAGCTGCAATCCCATGGTTATAAGCTTACGCCCCAACGGGAAGCCACGGTAAGGGTTTTGCTTGAGAACGAAGACGACCATTTGAGCGCGGAAGATGTGTTCATGCTCGTTAAAGATAAAGCTCCGGAAATAGGTCTTGCGACAGTATATCGTACACTTGAGCTGTTAAGTGAGCTCCATGTGGTGGAGAAGATTAACTTTGGCGACGGTGTTGCCCGTTATGACCTTCGTACGGATACATCCAAGCATCATCATCACCATTTGATCTGTGTGCAATGCGGTGCCATGGACGAGATCAGAGAAGACTGGCTGGGCCCTTTGGAGGAACGGTTGGAGAAGGAATTTAATTTTACAGTTCTGGATCACCGGCTTGATTTTCAAGGGATTTGCTACCGCTGTAAGGACAAAGATAAAGACAAGAACGGTGACGCCGACAAGAATTCCAAAGAATAACAAGGGTTACCGTAAGCTCTCTTCGGCCGCTTGGCCGCCGGGGGCTTTTTTTTGGGCCTGTCTATATTCAGGCCGGTTTCACAGTCGAATCCTGGTCAAGCGTTCATAATCCTGATCTCTTGTCTGTATACATAATCTATACCATCTTTTTATGAATATGAATTTTCTTATTTGTAAACAGGACAAAATCGGGTATAGAAAGAGGGAGAGGAATGGTCATTTCACTTCGCAAATGGCTTTGTTCCATCAGGCTGCTGATTGTGTTTCTGGGTCTATCGCTGTTATTCTACAAAGCAATCCATTGGCTGGATGCCTGGGTATTTCCCGCCGATAAATACGGGACACCCCAGGGTGCTGCTGTAAAGGCATTTGTGCATGATGGCGGCTTTAAACCCGAAGGCGGGACAGTAATAGACCGGTTGAGAACGTTCTATTGGTACGGGGAGTAATGATGGGAAGGAGACATGGGGATGAAGCGGCACTTGCCTTTCTTTATGGACTATTTACGGGATCAGCGGGGTTTAAGCACCGCAACGCTGTCATCTTATCAGAAAGATCTGGAGCAATTTATCCAGGCCATGGAGGACCGGGGATTGACCGAAGCCAGTCAGGTTTCCAAGACTCACTTGACCTTGTATTTTGCCGGTCTGAAGGAGGCAGGCAGGGCTTCTGCTTCAGTTACCCGTGCCTCGGTCTCAATTCGTTCATTCTTCCGCTATCTTATGGTGGAGCAGGATCTTGTACACGATCCTTTCCTGCACCTGGAGAGCCCCAAACATCAGAAAAAAGCCCCGCAGATTCTGAGTGAGACTGAGGTGGCCAGATTGCTGGATCGGCCGGATCTGACCACGCCTGTGGGGCTTAGGGATAAAGCAATGCTTGAGCTGTTATATGGGACTGGAATCAGAGTGACGGAATTAATCCTGCTCAACAGGTCTGATGTGGATATTTCCCTTGGCTTCGTCCGCTGCGGAGGGGACACGGGCAAGGAGCGGATTATTCCTGTAAGCAGGGTAACGAGCGGCTGGGTGGAGAAGTACTTAAGTGAAGCGTGGGAAGCCTTGGCGGATGAGGAGGAAGAGGCTTTGTTCCCGAACCGGCTCGGGGGAAGAATCTCCCGGCAGGGGTTTTGGAAGGCGATCAAGAAGTACGGGGCGGAGGCTGGTATCGAAGCGGATATTACCCCACATACTCTTCGGCACTCTTTTGCGGCGCATTTGCTGGATAATGGGGCTGATTTGCGGTCCGTTCAAGAGATGCTGGGCCACGCCGATTTAAGTTCAACCCAGGTATATCTACGGAAACCCAAGGAAAACCTGAAATCTGTCTATCAAAGCTATCATCCTAGGGCGAAACTCGGTTCCCAGCACGACTAAGACTGTACTCATTGATGGATGAATAAGAATGGAGAGATGAACATGACAACATTAAATCAAGGAATCATCCAGGAAGCAGCTGCTTACATATTGGACAAGTCCAAAGTGAAGCCGGAGGTTGGCTTGATCCTCGGCTCGGGACTTGGGGTTCTGGCGGATCATATCGAGAATCCGGTCGTAATTAACTATCGTGATATCCCTCATTTTCCACAATCTACTGTTGAAGGACATGCGGGTGAGCTGGTGCTTGGCACTGTGGGAGGACGTCAAGTAGTGCTGATGAAGGGGCGCTTCCATATGTATGAGGGGTATGGGCCCGAAGTTACCGCATTTCCAGTGCGGGTGATGAAAGCGCTTGGCGCGACCAAGCTGCTCGTTACCAATGCGGCAGGAGGGGTGAACACCTCCTTCAAGCCAGGTGATCTGATGCTGATTTCGGATCATCTGAACCTTACTGGCCAAAGCCCGTTAACCGGGGCAAATGACAACGCGCTCGGTCCCCGCTTTCCGGATATGTCAGAGGCTTACAGCAGACGCCTTCGTGAATTGGCCCGTCAGGTTGCCGGTGAACACCAGATTCCGCTGCAGGAGGGTGTTTATGCGGGCATGATTGGACCAGCCTATGAGACTCCGGCGGAGATCCGGATGCTGCGTACGCTTGGCGCGGATGCCGTAGGCATGTCCACGGTTTCGGAGGTGATTGTTGCCCGTCACGCCGGCATTGAGGTGCTTGGAATTTCCTGCATCAGCAATATGGCGTCGGGGATTTTGGATCAGCCTCTCTCCCACGATGAGGTTATGGAGACAACCGAGCTGGTTAAGGAGAAGTTTCTCGGATTAGTTACTTCAATCATTCCTAAATTGTAGGCCTGGAATTGATGATATAAGATTTGAATGAATGTGCAGACCCGTCCGTATATATGGATGGCTCTGTGCTTTTTTTGTATTTTCAGGAATATTCTGGTTCGGATTGGACGATAATAGGCTATCAGTTGAAGTTTTGAGAGGGGGATATTCCTAATGAAAAAATGGCTACTGATATGCACAGCCGCACTAATGCTGACATCCGCAGCCACGCCGGCCACCAGTCTGGCCAAAGAGGAGACTGCACCAAAATCATCCGAGGTGTCTGATCTGGCTCCGAACGCAGGATCAGCCATCCTGATGGATGCAGACACCGGAACTGTTCTTTATGAGAAGAAAAGTCATGAGAAGCTGCCTCCTGCAAGTATCACAAAGATTATGACTATGCTGCTCACCATGGAGGCGATCAGCAAGGGAACCCTGAAGCTTACAGATAAGGTTCCTACCAGCGAATATGCCGCATCCATGGGAGGCTCCCAGATCTTCCTGGAGCCTGGCGAGGAAATGACCGTGGATGAAATGCTGAAGGGAATTGCGATGGCGTCCGGGAATGACGCATCCGTAGCCATGGCCGAGAAGCTGGCAGGGTCCGAGGTGGAGTTCGTCAAGCTGATGAACAAGAGAGCCAAGGACCTTGGGATGAACGATACCCACTTCATGAATTGTAACGGGCTGCCTACGGACAATCATTACTCCTCCGCGCATGATATTGCGATTATGAGCAAGGAGCTTCTCAAGTATCCGCAGATTACCAAGTACACGGGTGCTTACCAGGATTACCTACGCAAGAATACGGAGAAACCGTTCTGGCTGGTTAATACCAACAAGCTGGTCCGCTTCTACAGCGGCGCAGATGGTCTTAAGACGGGTTACACTTCTGAAGCCAAATTCTGTCTCTCGGCAACAGCAGTTCGTGAGGGGCTGAGATTGATTGCCGTGGTGCTCGGCGAGCCGAATACCAAGACCCGGAATAGCGAAGTAGGCACGATGTTCGATTATGCATTTTCCCAATATACGGTGAAGTCCTTGTTTAAGAAGGGGGATGTTATCGGTACGGTCAAGATCCGTAAGGGGGACACCAAGGAGCTTCAGCTGGCCGCTTCCCATCCTTATACCGTGCTGGTGAAGAAAAGCGGAGCAGCGGATAAGATCACACATAAACTGTTGATCCCTACAGAAGTGTCCGCCCCGGTTAAAGAAGGGCAAGTGCTCGGCAAGCTGGTGGTTTACCAAGGGGACAAGATGCTTAAGGAGTTCGAGTTGAAGTCTTCCGCCCAGATTGAGAAAGCGGGCTGGTGGACATTGTTCAAGCGGACAACCTCGAAACTGTTTTTTGTAGATTGATAGGAGTTTTCTTCTAGTTTTGTCGGGGTGCAGGAATAGGCCGTCAAATTGTAGAAATGAGTGTTCATTGTCAGAGAGGAGAGTGAACAGACGTGAATCTTCATTTGGAAATGGAACAACGCCGCGATACGCTGATTGTAAGGCTGCAAGGGGAACTGGATCATCATACCGCGGATTCCGTCAGACTGCAGCTTGATGAGGAGATTGCCCGCGGGCGCTGTAAAGATCTGATATTCAGCTTAAAGTCACTTCAGTTCATGGATAGTTCGGGACTTGGTGTCATTCTCGGACGGTACAAGCTGATTAAGCAAAAAGGCGGGAGAATGGCGATTTGCGATGTGAACCCACCGGTGTACCGACTGTTCGAGATGTCAGGTTTATTCAAGATTATGCCTGTATTTGATGATGAGGGCGCCGCTCTCTCTGAACTGGAGGTTGCCCTATGAGCGAGAAGTCTGGAAATTTCATGAATTTGCAGTTCGCGGCCAAGTCGGAGAATGAGTCCTTCGCCCGGGTGACCGTTGCCGCTTTCGTCTCGCAACTGGACCCGACTATGGAGGAGATCACTGATCTGAAGACCGTTGTCTCTGAAGCCGTCACCAACTGCATCATTCATGGTTATGACAACGATCCAAGCGGGATTGTCTATATACATGCTGAAATTGAGCTGGATGTAGTTACCCTGGTGATTGAGGATAAAGGGCGGGGCATTGAGGATATGGAATTGGCCAAACAGCCGCTGTACACCTCCAAGCCGGAACTGGAACGGTCGGGAATGGGCTTTACGATTATGGAGAATTTCATGGATGAATTCGAATTGGTAAGTGAAGTTGGTGGGGGAACCTCCATCCGCATGAAGAAGAGGATCGAATCTAAGAAAGCTTTATACAATTAGGGGTTGGGTATATGAATGCCGATGTGAAGCAAACCTCACAGACCTACTTGGATGACGCGGAAGTGAAGCGTCTGATCGCCCTGAGCCAGACAGGGGACTCAGTCGCCAGGGATACGTTAGTGAACTGTAATATCCGTCTTGTCTGGTCCGTCGTACAGCGGTTTATGAACCGGGGGTACGAGCCCGAAGATTTGTTTCAGATCGGTTGTATCGGCCTTCTTAAATCGGTCGACAAATTCGATCTAAGCTACGACGTCAAGTTCTCCACCTATGCGGTTCCCATGATTATTGGGGAGATTCAGCGCTTTCTGCGGGATGACGGTACCTTGAAGGTAAGCCGCTCGCTCAAGGAAATGGCTAATAAAGTCCGCAAGAAAAAGGACGAGCTGGCCAAGCTGCTGGGCCGTCTTCCAACGATTAAAGAAGTGGCCGAAGCGCTTGAGGTTACGCCTGAGGACGTGGTCTTTGCCCAGGAGGCGAACAAGCCTCCGGCGTCCATCCATGAGACCGTCTTCGAGAATGATGGAGACCCGATCACCTTGATGGACCAGATCGCCGATGAATCCCAGGAGCGCTGGTTCGATAAGCTTGCCCTTCATGAGGCGATTGATGGCCTTAGCGAACGGGAGAGGCTGATCGTCTACCTGCGTTATTACCGGGATCAGACTCAGTCTGAAGTGGCACACCGGCTGGGTATATCACAGGTTCAGGTCTCCAGGCTGGAGAAGAAAATTCTGCAGAATATCCGCGACCAGATCGCACAGTAAAAATTAGCTGTTCCACGGCTCTAACGCAGCCGCAGGAACAGCTTTTTACTTGGTGTGGCTAAGCGTAGGACCGGATTGGCTTAAGCCGGGTACTCAGGCATTCCGGTTAAAAGAATACTTCCCTTGGCATACTATGGCCATTACGGCAGCAAAGGGGTGATCTGGATGGGCAATGATCCTGCCCTCACCGTATATCTAAGGCTCCGCAAAAATGTCAAGCTTCGCGAAGGCCATATGATAAGGCTTGGAGATATTGCTCAAATTCTGGCTCCCGGTGAATGGGAGGATAAATTAAAGAAGCTCGTCATGGACAGGCCTGAGCATCAGGACGGCAACCGGATTGTTATTGATATGCTGCAAATTATCCGAAAAATCCATACCGTAATACCGGGCTGCAGCATTGAGCATATCGGCGAGCCGCATACCCTGATTGAGATTGCGGGGAATCAGAAGAAGCCTTCAGTCTTGTTGTTTACGGTTGTATGGCTGCTGCTGTTCTTCGGGTCCATACTTACCATTATGAATTTTCATGCCGATGTGAGTATGCCTGAGGTTCAGGTCAGACTGGTAGAGATGATCACCGGGACACGGGATGAGCATCCCTATGCGTTTCAAGCCGCATATTCCGTAGGGATCGGCCTTGGGATGATTGTGTTCTTTAATCACATTTTTAAGAAGAAATGGAATGAGGAGCCTACGCCGCTTGAAGTGGAAATGTTCTTATACCAGGAGAATTTGAACCATTATGTCATCACTGAGGAATATAAAAAGATCCACCAGCTGGAATCCAGGGGGGAGAAGCCATGACACCTGCGCTGTCTCTCCTTATTCTCCTGTTCCTGGGGCTTGCCGGGGGAATCGCCGTGGGTGGCGGAGTTATAGCGCTCTTTGTTGTTCTAGATATTATTCCCCGGCTTGCCCAGCTAAGCCGTACATACAATAAGGTTCACTGGTATGAAGGAGCCATGGTCAGCGGGTCTTTTGTAGGGACGGTGGCGGACTTCTGGAATTTCAAGCTGGGTCTTGATTCCGAGGTGCTCAGCGCCTTCATTGGCATGTTAAACGGAATCTTCATAGGCATGTTAGCCGCCGCGTTGACAGAGGTATTAAACGTTCTCCCGATTCTTGCCAAACGGCTGCACATGGGGCAGTATCTGTTCGGCTTGCTGCTGGCAATGGTGTTCGGGAAGGTGGCGGGCTCACTATTTGAATGGTTCATCTATCAACCTTAGGATCATAGGAGGGCAAATACAGCATGAGGGAACATGAGACGCATACAGCGGATAGTGGGGATATGGGGCCTCCTCCGGAATTTTTGGCTGAAGACCGGCAGGAGAATGAACATACAGACCGCTCAGGTGAACAGAGCAAAGTGGAAACGGAACACTCGGGAAATGTAGAGGAATCCGTTAAATATTGGCAGAGGTCCGATCGGATTAGCGAGGATCTAAGCACTGTCCGCAAGACACTGGTTAAAGTCATCGGCCTGGACGAAAGCTTTGAAGTAAATTTTCGGGAAATGACTTATGGCGGGCGGAAGGCGGCACTCTTCTTTATTACAGGATTCGCCAAAGATAATATCATGCAGGAGATCATCAAACGTCTAACCTTTCTGGCGCCGGAATCGCTTTCCGGGAATGCGCTCGAAGACCTGTACACCTATTATATTCCTCATATCCAGGTCTCTAAAGCGAAGACAATGAGCGAGGTCATCAACAAGGTGATGACAGGTATGAGCGCATTCTTCATTGAGGGTGAAGAATCTGCCATTGTGATGGATACGCGTACTTATCCTATGAGAAGTCCCGAGGAGCCATCGCTTGAACGAGTGGTACGCGGGGCTCGCGATGGCTTCACAGAGACGCTGCTGTCCAATATTGCCCTGGTCCGGCGCAGGCTTCGTGATCCGGGTCTTAAATTCGAGTATCTCCAGGTGGGCCGCAGAACCCAGACGGATGTAAGTATCGCTTATATCGATGACATTGTAGATAAGGTTCAGGTGGACAAGATTCGGGAGAAGATCAAAGCGGTCAATATGGATGGCATTCCTTTGGCGGATAAACAGTTAGAGGAGGCCATCATGGAAAGCGGCTGGAATCCGTATCCGATGGTTCGGTATTCGGAGCGTCCAGATGTGGTTGCTTCGCATATTATGGAGGGCAGGGTCGTTGTCTTCGTGGATACCTCACCTAGTGTCATGATTCTTCCCACCACCTTTTTTGATTTATGCCAGCATGCCGAGGAGAACCGCCAAACCTCAACGATGGGCACCTATCTGCGATGGATCCGTTTTGCCGGGATACTGGCCTCGTTAATCCTGCTTCCCTTGTGGCTGCTTGTTGTAATCCATCCTGAGATCAAGCCTCCAGCGTTGTCTTTCATCGGGCCGCAGACCCAGGCTAAGCTCCCGCTTATTGTGCAATTTCTGCTTGTTGAGTTTGGCGTTGATCTTATGCGGATGGCGGCGGTTCACACGCCGACCCCGTTAGCTTCAGCCATGGGCTTGATTGCGGCTATTCTAATCGGTGACATCGCTGTCAAAACCGGGCTGTTCGTGAATGAGGTTGTTCTTTACATGGCTGTCGCTGCTATCGGTATGTTTGCAACGCCTAGCTATGAGCTTGGGCTGGCTAACCGGTTGGTCCGGCTGCTTCTGCTTCTTGCGGTAGCTATTTTCGGAATACCAGGCTTTGTCGGGGGAATCACTTTATTTATCGTGCTGCTGACGATCCGCCGCTCGTTTAATTCTTCTTATATGTGGCCGTTTATACCTTTTAATGCAAAAGCATTGTACAGTATATTGTTTAGGGTCCCGGTGTTATATTCCAAAAAACGCCCATCCTTTAACAAAACTCGTGACAATACACGGCTTCCTGGAAAGTAATCGGAGTACTCACGGTAGGTAAAAAACACAAATCAAATACGAAAAAATCCATTATTCACACTCCGAATTGTTTGTTATACTAAAAAAAATCAAATTTATCGGAGGATTGTGGAAATGTTTCTACACGGTACAAGCACGATTAATGCCAAAGGCCATCTAGAGATTGGTGGATGTGATACAGTTGAACTAAAGGAAAAGTATGGAACACCATTATATATTGTGGATGAAGCGCTTGTACGCCAGCGCAGCCGCGAGTATGTCGAGGCCTTCAAGCAGTCCGGCCTCTCGTTCCAGGTTGCCTACGCCAGCAAAGCGTTCTGCACCCTCGCTATGTGCCGTCTGGCTGAAGAGGAAGGACTGTCCCTGGATGTTGTATCCGAAGGGGAACTTTACACCGCGCTGCAGGCAGGATTTCCGGTAGAAAGAATTCATTTCCATGGCAACAACAAAACCCCTGACGAGATTCAAATGGCGATTACCGCTGGTATTGGATGTTTTGTCGTGGATAATTTCACAGAGATTCACCTCTTGAACACCATCGCTGTGGAAAATGGGGTGAAGGTTAACGTCCTGCTTCGAGTTACTCCTGGGGTTGAAGCTCATACCCACGAATATATTTCCACCGGCCAGACCGATTCCAAATTTGGTTTTGATATTGGGAACGGATCGGCATTTGAGGCGGTGAAGCTGTCGAGTGGGCAGTCTCATTTGAACCTGCTTGGCGTGCACTCCCACATTGGCTCCCAGATTTTTGAGGTTGAAGGCTTTCAGATGGCAGTTGAGCGGGTGGCTGCGTTTGCCAAGTCGGTTAAGGAGCAGATCGGGGTAGTATTCCAAGTGGTCAACCTGGGCGGCGGCTTTGGCATCCGTTATATGGAAGGCGATACTCCACTTCAAGTAGCTGAGTACGTAAAGGCGATTACAGATGGAGTGAAGCAGCATTTTGCAGGGGCCTACGACAAGCTTCCAGAGATCTGGGTGGAACCGGGCCGCAGCATTGTCGGTGACGCGGGGACTACCTTATATACCGTGGGGACCAGCAAAGATATCCCTGGTGTCCGAAAGTATGTTGCGGTTGACGGGGGAATGACCGATAATCCGCGTCCGGCCCTTTATGAGTCGAAGTATGAGGCGATGCTGGCTAACCGCGGCCGTGATGAAGCTGAAGAGACCGTGTCTATTGCGGGCAAATGCTGTGAGAGCGGCGACATGCTGATTTGGGATTTGGAGCTGCCTAAGGTGAGCAGCGGAGATTTGCTGGCGGTATCCTGCACCGGTGCTTATAACTACGCGATGGCAAGCAATTACAACCGGATCCGCAGACCGGCGGTTGTCTTTGTCAAAGACGGTTCAAGTGATCTGGTTGTGAAGAGGGAGTCGCTGGATGATATTGTGGCGAATGATCTAATTCCTGAGCGGATTCAGAAGCAGCCCTCGTTTAAATAACCGGGGCGGTTCTGGCAGAGCAGGCCGGAACCCCCGAGTAATAAAAGTAACAGCCTCGCAGGTTTAATCCCTGGGGGCTGTTATTTTTAGATTATGACATGAACAGCTTTTGCACTGGGACAAGTTTCATAGTACACTAATGTACGTTAAGCCCTGTAACAAACACAGCAGTTGAATTATGGTTGATTCCAAATACAACCTACCCTAATATTCTTAACGAGGTGACCCCAGATGAAAAAAGGTACAATTGAATTAGAAAAAGGCGGAATTGTGGAAATCGAATTTTTCCCTGAAGAGGCTCCCAACACCGTTGCCAACTTTGAGAAGCTTGCAAACTCCGGATTCTACAACGGACTTAGCTTCCATCGTGTAATTCCTGGCTTCGTGGCTCAGGGAGGATGCCCACAAGGGACAGGTATGGGTGGCCCAGGCTACACCATCGATTGTGAGACAGCTACGAACACCACCAAGCACACCAAGGGCGTGCTTTCTATGGCTCATGCGGGTCGCAACACAGGTGGAAGCCAGTTCTTTATTTGCTACGCACCACAGCCTCATTTGGACGGGGTACATACCGTGTTTGGCAAAGTTACCAAAGGTATGGATCTGATTGACGACACCAAACAAGGTGACAAAATGAAAGAAGTAAAAGTTTGGGAAGAGTAATCTGACCAAACGTAAGCCCCCTTGGAGGAATAACATCCTCAAGGGGGCTTTTGTATAGCAGTATTTTATTGCGTTTGAATGTCCGTATAACACGGCACCTTAGCAGCTATGACTATTCCCGGGCATGGCTGGCTTCGTCTTTGATCTCTTCGCGGAAGCCTTTAATGCTCTCCAAGCGTCTGTGATTCTTGGCATGAATATCGCTTTTCTCATCTGCGGTGATCTCATCCGCATGCTCAGCAAGGTAGTCCTCAGCTTCGTTGTAGTTCTCGATCGAATTGTGAATGTGCTGCTGAAGATGTTTTACATTGTCTGCACGGTTATCCGGTTTGGGTCTGCTCATGGTTCACGCCTCCTTAAGGATTGATCAGAGTAAATTTAAAATGAACACATATAGACTCCCACAATGAGGCTGATCATACACCCCAGATTTGGCGGGGGGTGCAGGGAGAGTATGTAGAAATTTCTAAGCGGTTTAATTTATTTCACAATATCGTTATGTTTATTTTATAAAGAAGGGTCAAATGGTTCCCGAAAGTGCTTCTGGTGTGCATAGTATTTAAGCCAAAGCGTTTGGGTATTTTCTTTCTTGGTCATCAATTTTTGAGTTTTATCAGTTTTTTTATTTAAGTACGTCTGTTCACAGATGTATTCTTCTTGTCCATCGAAATATTGGTCCTGCCACGTCACAATCGAGTGATTGCCTTGGTTTCCTTTTGCCATAATTAATCGCCTCCTTTCATTTTTTATTCATATATTTATTTTATAAGAAGTCCGCAAATAAAACAAATTTATTTTATTGATTTTTAAGAAGCTTTATGAAGAAATTACCTTTATCTGTAAAAGTATAAAAAGTGCCATAGGTATCTTGCTTATACTCTACAAGCCCATATAATTCCAAAGTGTCCCCTATACCATACAGAATTCTGTTAAGGGTTCTAAGAGCAGAAGAGGATCTGCTTGCAAGAGCTTCATAAACCCCTTCTTTAATATGATCTTCATATAAGTCAATGAGCTGCAAGATATTGGTGATCTCAAGTCCTGCAATTGGAGTGGGAACATGATGTTTGGATAAAATTTCTTTGATCTTGAGAAAAGCTTCATCGGAAATTAATTTGCCTGACTCGGCATCTTCACTGCGAAAATCCAGAGAAACAAATTCAACGACATCTGACACTTTAAACCTTTTGTTAAGTCCTCTCATGACCGATATTTGATTAATGGTTGTCAGTATTTTCTCGAGAGTATCTATTTCAATCCGTTTGGATGTCCCGTTAGCCAGGTCATTAATCGTGTTTGGGCGCACCTCGGATAGAACAGCTAATTTATTCTTTGTAATTCCAATTTGTTGAATTGTGTGTTCGAGATTAAACTTAATCATGGAAATTAAGCCTCTTCCTACTAAGATTTTAGAAATAATTATACCATGCAAAGGTCCCAAGGGCAATCTTATAGGGTTATGTATTTTAACTTTAGGAGTTAATTTTAATTGACTCACAGCCTTTTGTAGATTATATTATAACTACTGAAGTTAAAAAAGATAGGCCGCTTGGAGGCTGGAATACATGGATATGCTATCTCATACTTATGTACTGAAGGAACTGGGCTTAAATCCTAAGGCACAAGAACTTATCAATTTAATAAATTATTTCTTGATATCTGACCAGCAAAAAATTGACTTTATTAGAGAAGCTAGGCATAAACAGATGTTATTTAATTATCCCGTCACCATGATGGGGAGATTAGCCAAGGATTTATTATGGGAAATTAGGCTTCGCAGGTTGAAAAGTACAACGCTATCGCTTGAACAATTCTTGGCGGACTATGGAAGTGCCCCAATTTTAGCGCTGGAAAATATGCTGCAGGAGCACATACAGCCTGGGAAAATGCACAGATTCGCAAGTTCAGGTATGACTGCTGAGCAGATGTATTGGCTTCATATGCGGAATCCTGAAGATCAAATGATGGAGTTAATATTAAAATACGAAATGTTGCCCAGTAAAAAATCGACGCTCATTTGATGATAAATGAGTGTTTTTTATTTTGTTTATAAAATAAGTATATTCATACAAACAAAAATAATATAATATATTTATGTTATAACTCACTTAAGCAGGGTCAGAATTGTAGATGGGGTGGTTCTTTGAGAAAAGATAGGCAAGACTTAGAATTTTACCTTCATGAAATGATAAAGGAAATTAAACTTTCGAGGAAGAAAGTTTTGGATGTCAATAAAAGATTGAGTAATAAAGGAGTTCCGATTGGGGTATTTGATGAGATCTCCAAAGGAATTAAACCGCTCTCTTCGGTGGAGATGCCATTGCTGTGCATTCTAACCGTTGTTTTGTTTGATGTGACAAATGATGCCCAAATTAATCCTGGGGACTGGTTTACGGAGAAGGAACTCAGGGTTTCTCTGGAATCCATCGCAGAGAGACCGTCAAGCAGCCGGGTTGAACTGCCTGTGACCATGGAGAACGTCATTTCGATTCTGCCGGACAGTTATATAACCAAGGTAAAGATGTCTTTTCTGGTGAGTCTGTTCCACTCGCAACTGATTGTATATGATTATGAGACACAGCGGAGTCCCAAGTATAAACGGGGAAAAGAAGGCGTCGTACCTGTGCCGGATCTCAATATGAAGAGTGTGAAGGATATTGCCAAGAGTATGCTGAGCGAAACGTATCTTGAGGATATGATCACTTTAAATGTGTATTCTGAAGACTTGGAAGCCCTGGACTATAACCCAAATACCCAAACACTCAAAATTCTTAGCGGGGCAACGATTTCCATTCTGGATGGCTTTCACCGGCTGCAGGGTGGAGTAAGGGCTTTGGCCATAAATCCAGAGTTGGATCTTGAAATGATTCTTTCTGTACGATCTTATGATACGGAAACGGCGAAGAAATATTTTGGGCAGATTAATACGGTAAATACGGTCAAGAAGGAAAGGCTGAAGGAATTAAAACAGGAGAAATTTTCAGACCTTGTCGTCAGGGATATTCAGAAAAAATCTGATTTGCGTGGAAAAATCGCCTCCGCGTCAAAAATTAGCGAAATCGCGGGTCAGCTGACCACCTTTGATATTATGTCTTTTGGCGTGGACTCGGTATATAATCCCAAGAGTAAGCTGGAGGCCAAGGAAGTTGCCGATAACCTGATTACCTTTTTTGATTATCTGGCCGGGTCTTTTGTGGATGAGTTCTTGGGTAAGCCAGAGGCGTACCGGAACACGAATAGGAATCACCCTTTGATCTTTCTGGGTTATATTGTAATAGCCAAACATTTCACGGATACCCGGCGTTCACTTGCTGAACTTAAATCTTTTATCGAGAGCATGGATTTCAGGGAGGAGAAGCTTGATGAACTGCTGCATGACAGAAGAGGGATTAATAACAGCAAAATAAGAAATTCGGTGATCAAGTATTTCCAGGATAAAGTGGGGAGTGAGCTTTAGGTGAACAGTGTCTATGATAATGTGTTCTACAATGAGGAACAAAAGACGAGGTATCTGAAGGGGCTAACTGAAAGAACCTATATCGTTTACTCACGGATTTTAAAAAGAGCCTCTTACATTGAGGAGCAATTGAACAAAGACCTGTATGATTTTAATATTGCCGAAATCGAGCAGTTCATGAATTTCCTTGCCCCAACTACAATGACCTCCAGCAATGATGCGTTATCGATTATAAGGGCCTACATAAGATGGGCAATTCAAGAGGATTTGAGGAAAGATAATGTAAATCCTTTGGAGACGGTGATGAGCGATTCATTTATTAGAAAATTTGTGGATACTTCAGTCAAGATGTTCTTCACCAAGAGAGAGATTGAGAGGCTTACAGGCGGACTTGTTAATTTCCAAGATTCTGCTCTGGTACAGTGTTTGTTTGAGGGGATTATGGGGAACGGCTACTCCGAAATTTTAAATATACTGAAAAAGGATATTGACCGGGATTCGAACAATTTGATGGTTAGAAATGCTGCGGCGTCAGGGGAGTTGCAGTCTCGGGTGATTCCGGTATCTTCCCGGCTGATGAATATGCTGTTCAGTGCGGCTAATGAAACGATATATCATAAAAACAACGGTAATCCTGATGTTAATCTCAAAGCAAAAGATGGGGAACTGATCGATAACGAGTTCGTGTTTAGAGCCGTAAAGATGAATACCAAGGAGTATGGCCGGGCGAACAGTCATTTGGTGTCAAGAAGAATTACGAATATTGGCGAATGGTTTGACTATCCGCATCTTACTCCAATGAATATAAAGAAATCTGGCATGTTATGGATGGCTAAACAACTTGTGAACCAATCCGGGAAGCTGGAAAGGGAAGAGGTTGTCGAGGTGTGCAGACAGTTTAGAGTCGATTCGAAAATTACAACCCGTTTAACCAGGGATTTCCTGAATTTGAATACAATTAATAAACTTTATACAGAAGAATAAGCGGGTCTTATTCTTCTGTATAATTTATTGACACTAAAGTAGCAAAATGATACTTTTATAAAGTAAATATATTTATATTATAGACGAGAGGTGTTAGGTGGAGAATGCCCGATCAGATTGTTGAACAGTTCAAGTTAATGGCGACGACCAAGGAGAATGAAGCCAAGTATGTGGGTATTAAGCAGGTGTTATTCAAAGGATGCAGAGTAACAGAAGGCAAACTGTATGAGGTTCGAAGAGATTTAACGAACCGCGATCTATTTGAATTTGGAGAAATCTTCATTACAGATGATGACGGGAAGCCTAATTATTCCGTGTTTATGCTGTGTAAAATACAATTTTATAAATAAATATATGAATTTTAATTATTTATTTTGTTTAACATCTTATGTTGTTTTTTTATTTTTGCTGTGTTATTCTTGCAGCAATCCTAAATCAGTGCATCAGCTTTGGTTTATGATATGACAGTAAGGCAGCATCATAAGTGTTTTATCCTTCGGGGCAGGGTGAAATTCCCTACCGGCGGTGATGGTGTATTCATGACACCTCAGTCCGTGACCCGGTGTGCAAGTGTATGCGCATCGGCTGACCTGGTGCAACTCCGGGACCGACAGTATAGTCTGGATGGGAGAAGGAGAACGCGGAACGCAATTTTAAGCCTAGGCTTATAAGGGCTTTTTAAGGTAACTTTTTTGGGCAACCCGTATTTAGTGCAGAACGAATCTAACCTTGCTGCATAAAGGGATGATTTTCTGTTCTTTAAAAGCGTGGTCTGCTTATATTTGAGTTACTTTGGTTTCGCTGAATACAACTCTCATTAACCCCATCGGATATTTTCCGTTTGGGGTTTTTCTATGTTGATTTAGACCGTAAACACCGTTTATTTAGGCACCAGGCTGGGGAAAGGAGGGTGTTTGTTTCTTGGAAAGGATGAATGACGAGTTTTATATGTCGCTTGCTCTGGACATGGCGGAAAAGGCGTTAGGGCAGACAGGGTCTAATCCTGTCGTTGGTGCGGTTGTGGTTAAAGACGGAGCTATTGTGGGGATAGGCACCCACCTTAAGCAGGGGACTGCCCATGCGGAAGTGCACGCGCTGAATATGGCGGGAGAACAGGCAAAGGGAAGCACGGTATATGTGACGCTAGAGCCCTGCAGCCATTATGGTCTTACTCCTCCCTGCAGCAGACGTCTTATAACTGAACAAGTTGCCAGAGTGGTGATTGCATGTGAAGACCCCAATCCCAAGGTAGCGGGAAGCGGTACCGGGATGTTGAGAACCCATGGGATCAAGGTAGATGTGGGAGTTCTTGAAGACCGGGCCAAAAGGTTAAACAAAAAGTTTATTAAGTTTATCACCACCGGGCTGCCGTTTGTAACTCTAAAAAGTGCCAGCACGCTTGACGGCAAGATCGCTTCCCGCTCAGGTGACAGCAAGTGGATCACAAATGCTCTGGCAAGGGAATATGTCCATGTCTTAAGGCACCAGCACCGGGGAATTATGGTTGGTGTAGAGACTGTGATTGCCGATGATCCTGAACTTACAACCCGGTTATCTGTTCCGGGCCTGTCACCGGTTCGTATCATTGTAGATTCACGCTTAAGGACCCCGGATCATGCCAAGGTGGTCAAGGCTAACCCGGAGAATACCCTATTTTTGACGACCAAGCTTGCTGATCCGGGCCGAAAAAAGGCTTTTGAGGACGAAGGTATCCGAGTCTTCGAATGTGGAAAGGGTCCGCAGGTTGATCTGAGGGCTGCCATGAAGATGCTGGCCGATGCAGGTATTTCCTCAATTCTGGCCGAGGGTGGAGGTCGGCTTAACGGCTCCTTGATTACTCAGCGGTTAGTGGACGAGGTTTATATGTTTATGGCGCCAAAGCTAATCGGCGGTACGGCTTCACCGGGCAATTTCTCGTTTGAGGGTCCTGAACTGATGAAGGATGCCGTGAAATTGGATGGAATTAGCGTGGAGGTTCTGGAGGATAACATGCTTATTACCGGGACACCAGTATGGTCTGATTCTTAGGTACAGATAATAGCTGCATAGATGGAAGGGGCGGATGACCTATGTTCACAGGGTTGGTTGAAGAGGTAGGCACGCTGAAATCTATTCAGCGTAAAGGTGAAGCTATGGTGCTGGATATCCAGGCTAAGGTGATTTTGAGTGATTTAAAGCTTGGTGACAGCATCGCGGTAAATGGGGTTTGTCTCACAGCGACTTCTTACGGAGGATCATCCTTTACGGTAGATGTGATGCCGGAGACTTACAGGCATACCAATCTAAGGGAGCTGAAGACAGGATCACGCATCAATCTGGAGCGGGCAATGGCCGCAGGCGGAAGGTTTGGCGGACATATTGTACAGGGACATGTAGATGGGACCGGGACAATCACCGGCATATCAAGAGACCAAAACGCGGTGGTTTACGAGATTGCCCCGGAGGAAGGGCGGATTTTTAAATATATTATCCCCCAAGGCTCAATTACAGTGGATGGAATTAGCCTGACCGTTGTCCAGTCGTCAGCTGGAGCATTTACGGTGTCGGTCATCCCGCACACACTGGCAGAAACGGCCCTTGCGCTCAAACGGACGGGAGATACGGTGAATCTTGAATGTGATGTTATCGGCAAGTATGTCGAACACCTGCTGGGTTTAGGCGGAGGGAAGCATGAACCGGATAAGCCAAAGGAACGTTCTTCTGTGGATTTGAAGCTCCTGGTGGAGAATGGATTTGCCTGAGGAACTTATGTCATAAGGGGGAAGGTAGCCATGGAAATACAGCTTGATTTAGTAGAGGATGCCCTTCGTGATTTGCAGCAAGGGAAGGTGGTGATCGTTGTTGATGATGAGGACCGGGAAAACGAGGGTGACTTTATTGCCTTAGCGGAAAAGGCCACTCCGGAGGTGATCAACTTTATGATTACAGAAGGCCGTGGCCTGGTCTGTGTTCCGATCAGTCAGGAGCGTGCGGAAGAGCTCGATCTTAAGCCTATGGTAGCCCAGAATACAGACTTTCACGGAACGGCTTTTACCGTTTCGGTGGATCATAAAGACACCACAACCGGCATTTCGGCCTATGAGCGCTCGGTCACTATTCAAGGATTGATGGACCCTGATGCCAAGCCTGCTGACTTTCGCAGACCTGGACACATGTTCCCGCTGATTGCCAAGAAAGGCGGCGTCCTACGCAGAGCAGGGCACACAGAGGCTGCGGTGGATTTGGCGATTCTTGCAGGAGCTTATCCGGCAGGGGTCATCTGCGAAGTAATTAAGGAAGACGGAACGATGGCAAGATTGCCAGACCTGGTGCAAATCGCCAAGCGGCATCAGCTTAAGCTGATCAGCATCAAGGACTTGATTGCGTACCGCAATGCCAAGGAGAAGCTTGTTCAGCGTGAAGTGGAAGTACGGATGCCAACAGATTATGGAGTGTTCAAGGCCGTGGCCTACTCTAATGAAGTGGATCAGAAAGAACATGTCGCCCTTGTCAAAGGAAATCTAGACAGCAGCAAGCCGGTGCTCGTACGGGTGCATTCTGAATGCCTGACTGGAGATGTGTTCCACTCCCACCGCTGTGACTGCGGTCCCCAATTCGAAGCGGCATTAAGGCAAATTGAGGAGGCCGGCAGCGGAGTGCTGCTCTATATGCGTCAGGAAGGCCGGGGAATTGGACTGATCAATAAGCTGAAAGCTTATAAGCTCCAGGAGGAGGGGCTGGATACCGTTGATGCGAATTTGAAGCTGGGATTTGCGGCAGATCTGAGGGACTATGGGATTGGAGCTCAAATCCTCAGGGATCTTGAAATCCGGGAAATTCGACTGATGACGAACAATCCTAAGAAGATTAAAGGACTTGAAGGCTACGGTCTGCGCGTAGTTGAACGGGTTCCGATTCAAATGAAAGAGAATGTGGACAACACGGGATATCTGCACACCAAGCAGGCAAAGCTTGGACACCTGCTGAAATTTGATGACCTGGAACAAAATGAATCCGCAAATCAATAATATAAACCTAGAGAGAGGCTGATCTGGAAATGGGAAACATCTTTGAAGGAAATTTAGTATCGGAAGGTCTTAGATATGCAATTGTAGTAGGCAGATTTAATGAATTTATTACCAGCAAGCTGCTTGGTGGAGCACAGGATGCCCTGAAGCGTCATGGCGTGAAAGATGAGGAAGTCGATGTGGCCTGGGTGCCGGGCGCATTTGAGATTCCGTTGGTTGCCCAGAAATTGGCAGAGAGCGGCAAATATGACGCAGTAATTACCCTGGGTACGGTGATTCGGGGATCAACCTCCCATTATGATTATGTATGCAACGAGGTGGCCAAGGGTGTAGCCTCGATCAGCCTTAAGACTGGGATTCCAACGATTTTCGGGGTTCTTACTACAGAAAGCATCGAGCAGGCGATTGAGCGGGCAGGCACCAAGGCAGGTAATAAAGGCTGGGAGGCTGCGGCCGCAGCAATTGAAATGGCAAACTTGACGAAACAGCTAAAATAGTGCTTATTTAATGTAGTACCGTTATAATGGTACTACATTTTTATTTATTCGGGCGGAGGAGCAACAAGTGACAGTACTTTACAAGCTGGAGACCTTTGAGGGGCCGCTGGATCTGCTGCTGCACCTTATTGATAAAGCAGAGATCGATATCCATCAAATATCCATTAGTGAAATTACAGATCAATATTTAGCCTATTTGAACAGCATGCAGGAGCTGGAACTTGAGATCACAAGCGAATTCCTGGTCATGGCCGCAACGCTGCTCTCCATGAAGAGCAAGCAGCTGCTTCCAAAACCGCCCGTTATCGAAATAGAGGAAGATTATAATTATTATGAAGAAGAGGAAGACCCGCGCGATGAGCTGATCCGCAAGCTGATTGAATACCGCAAATATAAAGGCATTGCAGAGCATCTGCACGATAAGGAATGGGAGCGCAGCCTGATCTTCTCCAAGGAGCCGGAGGATCTCAGTCCATTCATGCCTGAAATCCAGGAGAATCCGGTAAAAGGGCTTCATGCGGCAGATCTGATTGCCGTGTTCCAGAAAGCAATCCGTAAGGCGGTCAAGCGTAATACAGTCGCCCGGATTCAGAGGGATGAGATCTCCGTTAAAGACCGGATACGCGAAGTCGTGGACATTCTAGAACTGCAGGGCAAGGGCGGACGGGTACTGTTCTCCAGGCTGCTGCATGAAGAGATGCACCGGCATGAAATCGTGGTAACGTTCCTGGCGGTGCTTGAGCTTATGAAGATGAAGCAGATTGTCTGTTATCAGAACAAGCTGTTTGATGATATTGTCATGGAGTGGAAAGGGGAAGGAAGCAAGAATGGATTTTCAGAAGTTGAAATCGATTATTGAGGGACTGCTGTTCCTGGCCGGGGATGAGGGGCTTACAGTCAAACAGCTGGCTGAGGTACTGGACCAGCGTGCCGAGGTAATTCAGGATGCGCTTAAGGATATGAAGAAATCATTTAAGAAAGAGGGACGGGGCCTGCAGATTATTGCCATCGCAGGGGGATATCAGCTCGCCACGCTTCCAGAGCACGCACCTTATTTCGAGAAGCTGGCTTACTCGCCTTCCCGCTCCTCATTGTCTCAAGCTGCACTTGAGACCCTATCGATTATCGCCTACAGACAGCCGATTACCCGGGTAGAGATTGAGGAGATTCGCGGGGTGAAGTCGGAGAGGGCAATTCACACGCTCGTGAACAAGGACTTAATTGAAGAGGTTGGCCGGGCGGAAGCTATAGGGCGACCAATCCTGTATGGGACAACCAAGGCGTTTCTAGATTATTTTGGACTAGGCAGCCTGGTGGATCTGCCGGATATGGAACAGTTCGAGAACACAGAGAATCTGGAAGAAGAGACTCAGCTCTTGTTCCAGAAGCTTGAGGAACAGCAGCAGTTAACCTTCGATGATGTGGATAAATAATAAATCAGGACCGCTCCGGCAAGGAGCGGTCCTTTTTTTGCACTACTAGTGAATATTTCCTCCCCCTGCTGACATAATAAACAAAGCATCTGATTTTGATAACGGGTATGGAGGGTTGCGCGTGTGGATTTGGCTCGGAGGCTTGATACTCCTGCTTCTGCTATTGATCTTCGCGGCTTTGATCTCCAGAATCAGGCTGACTTTGAATGTGAATAAGCATAGTAAGGATGATACGATCCTGCTTGAGGTTTCGGCTTTATTTGGCTTGTTCAAATACAAATATGAAATTCCCATGCTTAAGTTCGAGAACCTGAAGCAGGGAATTCAGGTAAAGCAGCAGCGGCAGGATAACGTGATGAAGGGGCATCATAAGGAAGATGAGCAGCAGATCGACAAAGATAAAGTAGAAGGCTGGCTGGAAAATTGGAATAGGATCCTGGATGCCACCCATGACTTGAAAGTGTGGATGCAGCGAACCTTTAGGCGGGTCAGGGTCAAACATCTGGATTGGTCAACCGAGGTGGGTTTATCTGACGCGGTTCATACTGCCCAATTGTCAGGGGCTCTCTGGGGAGTTAAGTACAGCCTGGTTGGTCTCTTGTCCTTCTATTTAAAGCTGCTGGTTCCTCCTGAACTGTTTGTGATACCTATTTATGGGAGGAAGCCGCATTTTACCACGAAAATGACCTGTATAGCAGAAATTCGCTGTGGATATGCTATATATGCTGGACTGGTGCTAATTGCTCGAGTGTTAAAAGTGAAAGGAGGAGTTAAAAAATGGCAGAACATCCTATTCAAGGGCTGATGCATACAGCGCTTGAGAATATTAAAGAGATGGTAGATGTGAATACAATCGTCGGTGAGCCTGTAGAAACTCCTGACGGTAGTGTAATTTTGCCTATCAGCCGTGTAGGCTTTGGTTTTGCGGCTGGAGGAAGTGATTTTAATATTGAAGAACATGACAAGACTGCAGGTGAAAGCAAGGCCCGGCCTTTCGGAGGCGGCAGTGGTGGGGGAGTATCCATCAACCCGATTGCATTCCTGGTTGTTGGCAAGCAGGGAGTCCATATTGTACCGCTGGACAATCAGACTCATGTGGTTGAGAAGATTATTGATTCCGTTCCAAACGTTATCGATAAAATCCAATCCCTGTTCCCGAACTCGGGCACCAATCGCACATTAGGTGAACAACGGGGAGGTACAGGGAACGCTTATCCCGCCAGTCAAATGAATGTCACTGTGAATGAAGTTCCACATACGCAGCAAGGGCAGACTCTGCTCTAATCGCCGCTGGATTACGAATCCCTTCTGCAGTAGCGGAGGGGATTTTCCTATCTTAAAAAGGGACATACTGTCTTGTCCAGCCGCATACTATGGTATAAGTATTTGGGCTTATCCCACTCGGAGGAATTTCAACATGAACAAACTCAAGCCTTTGGTTCTACTTTGGTTTACGGCCATGCTCAGTGTGCTTATCCTGCAGCCGTCAGAGGCCTTTGCAGAGAGGAACCAAGAAACCCCTTCAGTTCCGGGAACGCATGCCCGTGCTGCGTCCTTGATTGATGTCACCTCTGGACGTTTGCTGTACAGTGTCAGAGGTGATGAAGTTCTGCCAATAGCTAGTCTAACTAAAATCATGACGGCCATTGTCGCTATTGAGCAGGGCAGATTGGATGATAAGGTGAAAGTCGGTAAAAATGCTTTTGCCAAAGAAGGGTCGTCACTGTACTTGAAACTCGGTGAAGAGATGACTTTGAGAAATCTGTTATATGGGTTGATGCTGCGCTCGGGTAATGATGCCGCGACTGCAATTGCAGAGCATGTTGGAGGCTCCGAAGAGGGGTTTGTCTTCCTAATGAATGCCAAGGCCAGAGCTCTTGGCCTCGTACACTCGCATTTCTCGAACCCTCATGGTCTCGATGCCAAGACGCATCATTCTTCTGCTAATGATTTAGCAAAGTTAACTGCCTATGCGCTTCATAATCCTGTCTTCCGGGAGATCGTTCGTACGCCAGTCAAGTCGGCGCCGAACCCGAATGACCCCTGGGATTATAAGTGGGCTAACAAAAATAAAATGCTCCGTCTGTATGAAGGAGCCGATGGTGTCAAAACGGGTTATACCAAGATAGCCCGCCGTTGTCTGGTAAGTTCAGCCACAAGAAACAGCCAGCAGCTTGCCGTGGTGACTTTAAACGACGGAGATGATTGGAATGATCATGCCAAGCTGCTCGATTATGGCTTCAAGAATTATCCGCTGAAGTCCATCGTACAGAAGGGGGAACTGGTGGAAGGACATCAGGGCTGGCATGCAGGTGCAAACTTTAAGTATCCGCTGCGGGATGGGGAAGAGCAGATGATCACCAAAAAGCTGAAGTTAATTGCGCCAAAGCCGGCGGATTTCAAGCTCCGTGCCCGAATTGTAATTTATCTGGCTGACAAGCCCATTGGAAGCGTCCCCGTATATTCGAGCGGGGACGACCAGAAGCATTCTCAGGTGGAAGGGGAGCGCTGAGAATCCAATCTGATTAAAAAAGGTAAATGAGTAGCATGGGGGAGGAGTTAACATGGTAAACAAGATTTGGCTGGCCTTTATCCTAATCGGTTTTGGTTTCGCCGCGGCCAAAGGCAATATCGGCATCGTGACCGAAGCCGCATTTGATGGGGCTACCACCGGAGTTACCGTCTGTTTTGGCCTGATCAGCATCCTTGTGTTCTGGATGGGAATGATGAGGCTGGCTGAGGAATCGGGCTTGGTCCGTGGATTATCCAAGCTGTTAGGACCTGTGGTTTCCTTTCTGTTCCCGGATGTGCCGAAGAATCATCCAGCCATGGGGTACATACTGTCCAATATGAGCGCGAACATCCTGGGGCTTGGAAATGCAGCAACGCCAATGGGCATTAGAGCTATGCAGGAACTACAGACACTTAATCCTCATAAAGAAACAGCTTCACCGGCAATGTGCACGCTGCTCGCTCTGAATACGGCAAGTATTACTTTGATTCCGACTACCCTGATTGCCATCCGCCTTGGGTTTGATTCCGCAAATCCGGCGGAAATTGTGGGTCCGACGCTGCTTGCAACCCTGATTGCAACTTTAGCGGCGATTATGGCGGACCGGTGGTACCGAAACCGGTACTTGAGGAGAAGGCCTCCGGTTATCCCGCCAGCCGCAAATTTGTCGGCGGAGAGGTGACCCAAGGTGCAGACTTGGATTCATATATTCTCCAACTGGGCGGTTCCGGTAATTATTGCCTTCATTCCTTTGTTTGCATTTGTACGCAAAGTGCCGGTCTATGAATCATTTGTGGACGGGGCCAAGGATGGGTTCAATACGGCGATTGGAATTATTCCACATCTGGTCGGCATGATGGTGGCGATCAGTGTATTTCGCGCCTCGGGAGCAATGGATTTCTTTACCGGGTGGATCGCTCCGCTGATGACCAAGCTGGGCGCGCCGCCGGAAGTTCTTCCTCTTGGCTTCCTGCGCCCTCTCACAGGAACGGGTTCCCTGGCGTTTACCACCGATTTGATCAAGACCTATGGTCCGGATTCTATGATCGGCCGAATTGCATCCACTATTCAAGGCAGCACGGATACAACCTTTTATGTACTGACGGTGTATTTTGGCGCCGTAGGCATCCGAAATGGCATGTATGCCTTGAAAGTAGGCCTATTCTCGGACGTAATAGGGTTTGTTGCCGCTATTGCCGTATGTCTTCTTGTGTTCGGCTGATAAGAATCAGCATGTCCCATAATGGTAAAGCTAAGATAGCCCTCTTCGGAGGGCTATTGTGATTTTATACCTTAGTGGGTATCATTAGGATGAGGTGACTTATAGACATGGAAAGATTACAAAAGATTTTGGCCCAGGCCGGAGTGGCATCAAGAAGAAAATGCGAGGAAATGATTCTGGCTGGCAAAGTACAGCTGAACGGGGAGACGGTGACAGAGCTTGGCACCAAAGCAGACCCGGCTGTGGATGTGATCACAGTTAATGGAAAGGCCATCGGAATCGAGAAGAAGCTGTACCTGGTATTCAACAAGCCGAAAGGTGTGATTACCAGTGCCTCCGATCCGAAAGGGCGCAAGATCGTGACGGATTATTTAAAAGGTGTGAACGAGCGGGTATTCCCGGTTGGACGCCTTGATTATGATACAGAAGGACTTTTGCTGCTGACGAATGACGGGGACTTTGCTTACCTGCTTACCCATCCCAAGCACCATGTGCCTAAGACGTATCTAGCGACGGTTAAAGGGGTTCCGCACGGCACAGAGCTGGACAAGCTGAAGAAAGGTGTCATGCTGGAGGATGGTATGACCGCGCCGGCAGAGGTCGATTATTATGACGTTGATCCCGACGGGAAGGAATCTACAATCCGGATCACGATTCATGAGGGCAGAAACCGTCAGGTCCGACGGATGTTCGAGTCGATTAATCATCCGGTTCAACGGCTGAAGAGAATATCTTTCGGAGACCTTCACCTCGGCAATATGAAGCGTGGTTTATATAGACATCTGACCCCGGCAGAAGTAGAAGATCTCAAACGGAGCGCCAAGAAAGAGAAGAAGCACGGAAAAGGGCAGTAGTCACATAATCTTCAAATTACGGCGCTGAATATGTGTCGATATTCGATATAATATTCATAGGATATTCACCGAATGTCCATAAATACAGAATCAGCTATGACTAATGTCACATCACAAATCGTGATTTACTGCTGTGTGTCTGTATTTATCACATTGTCATTAGAAGGGGAGCTACTTTGGTATGAAGAAATACAGGCGACCGGTGCAAATCGTGATTCTGCTCTTCATCGTGATTTTGGGCGGCTATGCGATCAGCTCGGCTGTGCTCGGTTCCCACGACAGGCTGGAGACAGGCGATAAGGCGCCTTCTTTCTCATTGCTTGGTATTGACGGCCGTGTACATCAATTGAAGGAATACGAAGGCAAGGCCATGGTTATTAATTTCTGGGGATCATGGTGCAAGCCCTGTGTGAAGGAAATGCCCGCATTGCAGCATCAGTGGGAGAAATGGAAGGACAAGGGCGTAGTCGTTGTCGGGATCAACGCAGGTGAAGATCAGATGACGGTTCAGAATTTTGCCGAGGGCCGCGGAGTAACTTTCCCGGTTCTGCTGGATCCGGATAGCGAAGCTCAACGGGATTACAACATCTCGCCTCTTCCCACGACTTTTTTTGTAAGCGCTAAAGGTGAAATCACCTCCATTCATCAAGGCGAGCTTGATCTGGATACCCTAGACAGTCAGATCAGCCAGTTGGTGAAGCCATGATGAGACAGGAGGGGACTGCACGTTGATTGAAAATACGAAATGTGAATGCGGACACCAGAACCGTGTTGGCACCGTACTCTGTGAAGCCTGCGGCAAGCCGCTGATCGAGCTTGGTGAAGCCGGCGGGCTTCTGGAGATGCGTTACGATGGGGCTGCCCGGCGCTCCCAACGGGCCAATCCGGGCATTATCGATTTGGTTTGGAATTTCTTCTCATCGGTTAAGGTCGCTGTTTATTTGATCGTTCTTACATTGCTCGGAGCTATGCTTGGTACGATATACCCCCAGGTAAGCACATTTGTTAATCTTCAGAACCCAGAAGAATATTACAAGAACACTTATGGTACGCTTGGGAGTATTTATTATCAGCTTGGACTTGCGGACACCTATAATTCCTGGTGGTTTATCCTCCTGCTGGTCATGATCGGCTCATCGCTTGTCATTTGCAGCCTTGACCGGGTGCTGCCCCTCTATAAGGCGCTCTCCAAGCAAAAGATCAAGAAACACATGGAGTTCCTTACCCGTCAAAGAGTTGTATATCAGGGGCAGGTTGAGGGCAGCGCGGAAGAATGGATTCAGCGTGCCGCTCCGGTTATCAAGAAGAAGGGCTACCGGGTACATACGGAGGGAACGGCGCTTCTTGCCGAGAAGCAGCGGTTCAGCCGTTGGGGGCCTTATGTCATCCATATCGGACTCATTATCTTTCTATTGGCGGTGTTATTCCGCGGAATGCCTGGACTGCATATGGATGAATATGTCAGCTTCCCGGAAGGCGAGATCAAGCGGATTCCCGGTACGACCTTTTATTTGAAGAATGAACAGTTTACTGTTAAATATTATACCGAACAAGAGCTGCCGAAAGAATTTCAGAACAAGGGCAAACTTGTGGCTAAGCTGTTTCAGACTAAAGCTGTTTTGTATGAATGTACATCGAATTGTAATGATCCTTCCAAGACCCCCCAGCTGAAAGAAGTGACTCGTCACGATATTGAGGTCAACAAACCGCTGGATTATAAAGGTTTGGTTGCTTATCAATATGACTTTGATCTTACACCGAAGCTTCGTTCCGTTCAGCCGGTTCTGGTTAATAAAGTTACTGGTGAAGAATATGGCAAGTTCAAGCTTGACATGATGAACCCCCAGCGAAGCTTTACACTTGGACCTTATACACTTGAACTGAAAAACAAGTTTATGGACTTCATGTTAAATGATGATGGGGAACCGACATCCAAGTCTCCAAACCCGAATGCTCCGGCATTTCTTTTTCTTGTAAAAGGTCCGGATCTACCCAAAGACGGGGCTCAATACCTTTATTTTCCTAAACAAGTGGACAAAGAACGCTTCCAACAGGATTTAATTAATGAGAAATTGGGCGGGGTAGAGAAGAAGCTTGAACTCGATGTGAAGCACATGACCGACGTAGACTTCTCGAAAGCATCGAGTTATCTGAATATCCGCATGGACCGTGCGATGCCATTCGTCTGGACCGGGCTTGCCATCGTCATGTTAGGCCTTGTGCTCGGATTCTATTGGACACACCGCCGGATTTGGCTGCGGATTGACGACGGACAGCTTACTTTGGGTGGACACACCACAAAGAACTTCTTTGGCTTGCGCCGTGAAGTGGTTGCCATTTTGAAAACGATGGGAATCGAAGTTGATGAGAAGTCACTGGATAACGGGAGGAACAAAGGATGAGTTTAGCGGACTTACTTGAGATTAGTAAACAGGCATTTATGTATTCTTTCTTCTTATACTGTATTTCATTTATTGCTTTTGCGGTCTCAGTCATCGGAAAAAGCTGGCGAAACCGCGATCCCGTGCAGCATGAGCGCAAGTGGGGCCGGCTCTCTTTCTTTATTTCCACGGTAGGTTTGCTTGGACACCTGCTGTACTTCGGAACGCGCTGGGCTGCGGCGGGCCGGATTCCTGTCAGCAACATGTATGAGTTTATGTCATTCCTGTCGATGATGATCATGGTGGCATTTACGATCGTGTTTATCATCTACCGTAAAACGCTGCTTGGCCTGTTCGCACTGCCGATTGCCATTATTGTAATGGCTTACGCAGCGGTGTTCCCGACCGAGGTGCAGCCGCTGATTCCGTCCCTACAGTCCATTTGGCTGTATATTCACGTTACGCTTGCGGCAACCGGTGAGTCCTTCTTTGCCGTAGGTTTTGCGGCAGCCTTCATGTATTTGCTGCGTACGGTGAACTTTGACGGAAGAGAGAAGTCTGACCGCCGCCAGAGATGGTGGGTGGAGTTCACCATGTTCTCCATTGTCATTGTCATTGGCTTCATCGTTGTCGTATTCGCATTCCGCGCTTCCGGCTATCAAGCCGTCTTCTCAAGCGAACAAGTGGTGGCAGCAACCGAGACTTCCCCTGAGGTCAGCACAAAAAGCGATTCCGTTGTCTATAATATGCCGCCGATTGTAGCGCCTTATAACAGCAAGACAGACAGCATGCAGAGCTTTCTCGGGATGAACAGTCCACTGCTGCATGCGCCTTCTTGGATTGAAGGCGTGACAGCGGGCCGTAAATTGAATACAATTGTCTGGTCGGTAATTGCAGGCGCCATTATTTATGCGCTGCTTCGCCTGCTTGTGCGCAGACCCCTAGGAAAGCTGGTTTCTCCGCTGCTTAAAGGGCTGGACCCGGATGATCTGGATGAAATCAGCTATCGGGCGATTGCTATTGGGTTCCCCATTTTTACGCTTGGCGCCCTTGTCTTCGCCATGATCTGGGCACAGCAGGCTTGGGGAAGGTTCTGGGGATGGGACCCGAAAGAGGTGTGGGCTCTTATCAGCTGGCTGTATTACAGCGCTTATCTGCATTTGCGCCTATCCCGCGGATTCCAGGGACGCAAAGCCTCCTGGTTGGCCGTTCTTGGCTTCCTTGTGATTATGTTTACTCTTGTAGGGGTCAATTTGGTTATCGCAGGTCTTCACTCCTACGCGGGTACGAATTAATAGTATAATAACGATAAATTGGCTTTGTCCCGCACAAGACCATAGGTAAGATGATAAAGGGGTTGTTGTCGATGTCAGATCAATTAAATCGCATTCTGGTTGTAGACGATGAGGAACGTATCCGCCGTCTGCTCAAGATGTACCTGGAGAAGGAAGGCTATGAAATTGACGAAGCGGAAGACGGGGAGACTGCACTGCGTAAAGCTAGTGCAGGAGACTACGGCCTTATTTTGCTGGACGTTATGCTTCCCGGTATAGATGGGGTGGAGGTCTGCAACCGGCTTAGACAGGTTAAATCCACACCGGTTCTAATGCTTACCGCCAAAGGTGAGGAGATCAACCGGGTTCAAGGCTTTGAAGTTGGGGCTGACGATTATGTCGTGAAGCCGTTTAGCCCGCGTGAGGTGATTTACCGGGTTAAGGCCATTCTTCGAAGATCATCTGCGACTGCCTATCTGTCCAAAGAAAGCGGGACAAGCAACAATATCGTATTCCCGAATTTGGTGATTGAGCATGATGCCCACCGGGTAACGGCCAGCGGGCACGAGGTAAGCCTTACACCGAAGGAATATGAGCTGCTACATTACCTGGCTGTATCGCCGGATAAAGTATTCTCCCGTGAAGAATTGCTTAAGGATGTATGGAATTATGAGTTCTTTGGGGATCTCCGTACGGTGGATACGCATGTTAAGCGTCTCAGAGAGAAGCTGAACAAGGTGTCACCTGAATCGGCAGCCATGATCACCACGGTATGGGGTGTAGGCTACAAGCTTGAGGTGGCTAAATAGGTGAAAAGATTCTGGAGAACGCTCGTCGGTAAGCTGTGGATCACGATCATATGCCTGGTTGCCAGTGTCCTGATCATTATGGGACTTTTCCTGCTCCCTTATATCGATACCAATTTTACAAATTCCGGTGCGATTAAGAAGCTGTTTACCCTTGTCTCTATGATTGGTTTTTCGATGACCACGTTCTTTGCACTTTTGCTGTTTAACAAAATAACCCTTCCCATGCAGCAGCTCATCCGGGCTGCTGATTCGGTTCGCAAGGGGAGATACGACACCAGGTTGTCCCTGCGGACAAGTGATGAAATCGGGGAACTCGCGAACTCCTTCAACCATATGGCCGAAGAGCTTGAGAATACCATCCGCAGTCTCAATCATGAGAAGGAGCACTTGTCCAGTGTGCTGCGGAGTATGAATGACGCGGTAATTACCATGGATATAGAAGGATCGGTCATTCTAACGAACCCACCGGGAGACGCCATCATGCAATCCTGGAGTTCTCTTGGAGAGGATCAGGAGACCGAGGCGCATACCGCAACCTTACATCCGGGCAGATCCCGTGTACCCGAGCCTCTTCTTCCCATGTTCCATCGCCTTCTTAGCGAGGGTGGTGATCACAGTATGAACATTCACGTTAAACAAAATGTCTGGTCGGTGCATATGGCTCCACTGGCCTCAGACGGGGACGTGCGGGGAGCTGTGGCTGTTCTGCGAAACGTGACTGAAGAAGTGCGCCTTGAGAAGATGCGCCGGGACTTCGTTGCCAATGTGTCCCACGAGATTCGTACCCCGCTTTCCATGATGCAGGGCTACAGTGAGGCTCTGCTTGACGGCATGGCTGCATCTCCTGAGGAAAGCGAAGAGCTCATTCAAGTTATTCATGATGAATCGCTGCGGATGGGAAGGCTGGTCAAGGATTTGCTGGACCTTGCCCGTATGGAAGCCGGGCATACGGATATTGTGATGCGGCCGTTGGATTTCAAAGAGCTGCTGGAAAGGGTATATCGTAAATTCAGCGTGAGGGCCAAAGATCGGGAGATTGATCTCGTCCTTAGCTGTGCGCAGGAATCGCTTGTAATTGAGGAGGGGAACGAGGACAGGCTGGAGCAGGTGCTGACGAATCTGCTTGACAATGCCTTTAGACATACGCCTGGAGGCAAGCGGATTGAGATCTCGGCTGCCCGAGTCAGCAGCAGCCGGGGCAGCCAGGAAATTCATGTGGATATCAAGGATGAAGGTGCCGGGATTCCGCCGGACGATCTCCCGTTCATTTTTGAACGTTTTTATAAGGCGGATAAAGCCAGAGTGCGCGAAGAGTCCGGGGGCACTGGACTTGGGCTTGCCATTGTGAAGAACATTGTGGAGGCCCATCACGGCACGATCAGCGCGGTGAGTGAGGTAGGTAAGGGTACAACATTCCAGCTACACCTCCCTGTCGAAAGGAAGCAATATGAATAACAAACCTGAAATAATCACTGTATTTTGTTGAATGGCGTTGATAAATCTTGTTCAACGTGGAACAAGAGAAGGGAAGGCTAGGCTCACGGCCTCCTGCAAGGCCAATGATCATTCAACTCAAACACAAAGAACCTCCAATCCACAGGCTGTGGTTGGAGGTTCTTTGTGTCTGCCGTTAGATCGGCGTAATCTTATTAAGACTTAAGAAAGTACGATTTCCTGGGCTGTGTTAATTTCAGGAAGCTTGGTCAACTGATCAAGTACTTCCTTGGATACAGCCTTATCTACGGTAAGCACCATGATCGCTTCTCCGCCGACGATTTTACGGCCTACTTGCATAACCGCAATATTGACATCGTTGTTCCCAAGCAGGGTTCCCACTTTGCCGATAATCCCCGGTTTATCGTTGTGGGAGATGTAGATCAGGTTTCCTTTTGGTTCGATGTCTACCGGGAATTTGTTGATCTGAACAACCCGGTCGCCGTAACCTGAGAGCAGAGTACCAGCTACCCGGCGCTCATCGCCGCTCTGAAGTTTCAGGCTTACACTAATCAGGTTCGTAAACCCTTTGGCTGCGGACGTTTTCGATACGACCACGTTGATTTCTCTGGCCTTGGCAAGGTGCATCGAATTGACGATGTTCACATCATTGCCGAAGTGACGGGACAGAATGCCTTTTACGATATAACGGGTAAGCGGTTGAGTGTCCACATCGGACAATTCGCCTGCATAGTCCACAACAATCTCTTTAACCGCCTCGTTATTGATCTGGGCAGCGATCGTCCCCAGCTTCTCACCTAGGGAGAAGTAAGGCTGGAGCTGATTCATGACACTTGCGGCTACAGGCGGCATATTCACGGCGTTCTTGAATGGCTCGTCTCTTAAGATATGCAGAACCTGTTCCGACACATCGATGGCCACATTTTCCTGTGCTTCCACGGTGGATGCACCAAGGTGAGGAGTCACGATAATTTTCGGATTGTTAAGGAACGGGTGATCCGGCTGCGGAGGCTCGTTCTCGAATACGTCAAAAGCAGCTCCGGCCACAATGCCTTCATTAATCGCATCCACAAGAGCCAACTCGTCAATAACGCCGCCACGGGCACAGTTTACAATGCGCATACCTTTCTTCATGACTGCGAACTGAGGTGCGGAAATCATGCCGCGGGTTTCTGGAGTCAGCGGTGTGTGGACCGTGATGAAATCAGCGTTTCTTACAATATCATCAACAGTGGCCAGCTTCACACCCATCTTCTCGGCACGATCTTGGGTAAGAAACGGATCGTAACCCAAAATATCCATTCCGAAAGCCTTGGCACGCTTGGCTACTTCGCTTCCGATACGTCCCATTCCAAGTACGCCCAGGGTTTTGTTGCGAAGTTCAACCCCCAGGAAGGATTTGCGGTCCCACGTTCCGCCAATGGTCTTGGCATAAGCCTGCGGGATATGACGGGCAAGCGCCATCATCATGGCAAAGGCATGCTCACAGGTGGTGATGGTATTCCCGTCAGGAGCATTAATGACTATAATCCCGCGCTGGGTGGCTGCCTCAAGATTAATGTTGTCAACCCCGACACCGGCACGACCCACGACTTTGAGACGGGTGCCTGCGGCCATGATTTTCTCTGTAACCGTCGTTTGGCTGCGGACCAGAAGCGCGTCGTATTCGGGAATAATGCGGATGAGTTCATCCTCAGTAAGCCCCGTCTTTTTCTCTACTACGACATCGTCTGCTTCCACGAGCTGCTGGATTCCGAGATCACTGATCGGATCCGATACTAACACCTTAAACATGTTGATTTCCTCCTCCTAGAAATTGAAAGCGTAATATAATTAAAAGGTCCGTCATAGTGACGATATCCTCATAATACGTTCTTCATCTCATTATAGCAGCAGCGCGTCAAAGGGGAATCATAAATAAAAACCCCCGACCGCATACTACTACCGTAGTAAGGGACGAGAGTTGTTCGTGGTACCACCCTAATTCGCTGATCCTTTGCAGGGTACAGCCTCATTGTCTGTATCGACATCAATGATAACGGAGTTAATCCGATTACACCTACTGATCTGTTCGGCATAATGACTCAGGATTGCTAAAGTTCACATTTCCACTACCGGTTTGCAGCAACCACCGGCTCTCTGTAAGCTTCAATCGTGACTTTGTTTCCTTCAACGTGTTTGACGGAACTAATTTTTTTCATAATGTATCACAGGCTGTAGAAGGGTGTCAATAGGGGAAAAGCGGGTTAACCGGACCGCTCCTTGAATCCCACCGTGTATTTAGGTTATGATTTTTATAATACATGTTAAAGGACAGACACTTCAATGAAAAAATTCAAGTTTGGCAAGGTAAAAATTGAGTCTATTGACCCAGGGCAGATTAATGAGAGGCTTCTGCTAATTAATCTGTACATTACACAGTGTCTGGCCTTGATCATAGGTCTGGTTATTATTTTCTTCCAGAAACAGAATCTATTATCCCTGTTTAACCTTACCGCCGGCGGAATGAATGTTGTATATTGGGGGGCAGGATTGGCTGGAATTATGTTTGTAGTGGATTTACTTCTATCCAAAGTAATTCCTGAGGAAAGCATGGATGACGGCGGAATCAATGAGCTCCTGTTCCGTAACCGGCCAGTTTGGCATATCGTGCTCATTGCCTTTTTTGTCGCCATATGTGAGGAGGTCCTATTTCGCGGAGCAATCCAGCATGCCTTCGGGCCCTATTGGACAAGCATCCTTTTTGCTATGATTCATATCAGGTATTTGAAACACTGGATTCCAACAGGCTGGGTGTTCTTAAGCAGCTATGGCCTAGGCTATATATACATTCATTCAGGAACACTATGGGCACCGATTCTATGTCATTTTCTGATTGATTTGGTATCCGGTCTGATCATTCGATTTCGGAGGGAAAGATGAACGAGCGCTTGAGCAGGATGGAGCGGCACAGCCGCAAACAGCAGAAGAGAAGAGCGATTCGTGAACACGATTCAAAGGCGGCTGAGAAGGGACTCGAACGGACAGAGACTCTGGGAGAAGGGCTAGGTAGAAGGAGACGAAACCCTAGGAAATCAAGCATGGCGCAGGAATTGCCAATGACCCGGGATGTGCCGATGCCTTCCAGGGCATCTGTGAGACGAAGCATTCAGGAGCCAGGACCTGAGGAAGACCTTACGGTTGAGGATATGCCCTCACGCAGGGAGATGTTCCCATCCCACCGGATTAAATGGACCAAATGGTTCTATAACTCCCTGGTAATTATTTTTATTGCTGTAACGATACTGTTGTTCTTCTGGGGTATGCAGCTGTCAACGTGGGGGATACATCGTAAGTAGGGAGTAAGGTTCGTTCTCGGAGCCTTTCGAACACAAACTGAACTTCTAAACAAAATCAGAGGCCACCCTTTGGGGAGGCCTCTTTTTGCTATCCTCCGGCGGCAGGCTCAACCGAGATGCTTGCCGGGTCCACGAAGTGGTACCCTTTTTCCTCAAGCTTGGTAAGCAGGGTGTCCAGTGCTTCAACCGTCCAGGGGAGCTCGTGCATAAGAATGTTGGCGCCCGGATGGAGCTGATCCAGCACATTTTTGATAACCTTGTCCGGATTTGTGGCTTTATCCTTCGATTTCAGTGTCCAGTCAAGCGATCCGTTCGACCAGGTCATGTAGAGCAGATGATGCTCCTTAGCCACCTTGCGGCCAACCTCACCGCCTTCCCCGAAAGGCGGGCGGAAGAAGACAGGAGCTGTGCCTGTGACCTCTTTGACGATATTCTGCACATCAACGATTTGTTTGGTCACTTTGGCCAAAGGTTCGGATTTAAGGGAGATGTGATCCCAGCTGTGGTTGCCGATCGGCTGTCCACGCTCGTGAATCAGCTTGAGAAGATCCGGATTCTCTTTGACCCGGTAGCCATTGACAAAAAAGATCGCTTTGGCGTGATGCTTGTCAAGCACGTCAATTATGGAGTTGATCCATTCTTTCTTCTTTGGGCCGTCGTCGAACGTAAGCAGGACAACTTTTCTCTCCGTACCTTCCTCATTCGGAACGATATTGTAAACCTTATTCATATGATATTTAACAACCGGAGGCTTGCTTACTTCTTGTTTTGAATCCGTCGGTTGAATTTGGCCTGAGGCGCTGCTCTCGGAAGATCCAGTTCCGTTCTTGCCGCTTGGATTAGAATTTTCTGTTTTGGCTGGTGGACTGGAAGGAGGTGTCTTGGTCTCATGGGTCTGGCTTGCCGATGGATGAGGAGTCTGGGCAGCATTCTGGCCTCAGGCGCTAAGCAACACGCATGCCGCCGCAATGATCAGCAGTTTTTTGTTAATCAAAGGATCACCTTCGCTTTCTAAAATTCCAGCCGCATGAGTTGACGGCGTTTGGCTAACACTACATACGATTCTAACATACAAGGAGGTGTTTAACGTGAGATCATCCTCATTTGTGGGAGGTTTAATTCTTGGAGCAGTCGCGGCAGTTTGGCTTTCCAAAAGAAAAACGCCGCTCTTCAGCACTGCGGGAACACTTGGCTTGTCAGGGCTCACTAAACAGAATGGTGAGAGCTCTTCCGTAGGAGCAGCTGCCTCCTCATACGGCTCGCAGGCGGGCCAAGTGTCTCCCAGTCAAACGACGTCCAGCGGCACGGTTCATTCGAAGGAATCCAACCTGAATACGATTAAGGATATCATTAAAGGTAATCCGGGTCTGCACCGTGAAGTAGAACAAATCCTCAAGGAAACCAACACGGTAATCCCAGGGCTGTAGGCAGATCCATCAAGAAAAGAATCAATTTCCGATGCTGTAACAGGCGATCCGGAAATGATTCTTTTTTTGTCTATATATTTACGTGCATTTGCCGAAAATAAATGATAACATACTTACATAGAACCATTTCCAGCACCATTTAAAACAGGTTTCATAATCTGTTGATAACACGGCTTGGAGAGGAGGATCCTGTATGAAAATAGAAAGATTGGGCCAGGATAAGATACGGATTTTCCTCACTTTTGACGATCTTAGCGAAAGAGGCATTCAGAAAGAGGATATGTGGCAGGAAATTCCTAAAGTCCATGATCTGTTCACTGAAATGATGGATCAGGCTTACAGCGAAGTAGGCTTTGATGCTTCAGGACCTCTTGCCGTTGAAGTCTTCGCTCTACCCGCCCAGGGTATGGTCGTCATTGTGACACGGGGGAAATATGAGAATCATCAATTTGGTTCATTGCATGAAGATGAAATGCCGGAAGAAATTTACGAAATGGAAGTTACGCTCGAACTAAGCGAAGCCATCGTGTATGCATTCAGTGATTTTGAAGCATTGATTGAAGCTGCTCATGTTTTGAAGCCAGCCATCACTGAAGCCGGCAGATTATTTAACTATAAAGGGAAATGGATTCTACATTTGGAACCGGACGATCTTGATGAAGGGAAGCACCCTGCACTGATCGCCGTTCTGGCGGAGTATGGCGAAGCCACTTCGGTTACTCCTGCGGTTCTGGAAGAGTACGGTAAGCTTATTATGCCTGAGAATGCCGTGCAAGTGATCTGCGAGCACTTTAAACGTCAATCTTAAGATATAAGCGAATTTAGATGTGCAATGCTCTTAAGCGGCGGTTATTTATCTACCGCCGCTTTAATTAGGTAGGAGCGGCTAGTAACCAAAAGGAGGAGAAGCCGTTGCTTTGGCTTGCTATAGGGACTGCAGCGGTAGCTCCAGGAATCGCGCTGCTTACCTATTTTTATTTGAAAGACAAATATGATGCGGAACCCCTTCACATGGTGATCAAGATATTTCTGCTTGGTTTTCTGATTGTGCTGCCCATTATGATTCTTCAGCGGGGGATGACCAACCTTCTAGGGCACAATTCATTTGTGGAGTCTTTCCTTGTGTCAGCTGGAATCGAAGAGCTGATCAAGTGGTTTGTTCTGTATCATATGATTTATAATCATATGGAATTTGATGAACCCTACGACGGGATTGTATATGCAACAGCAGTCTCCCTTGGCTTTGCAACGGTGGAGAACGTAATATTCGGGGTGTTTCATCAAGCTTCAGTAGGCACACTGCTTGTCCGCGCCCTGCTGCCGGTGTCCGGACATGCCATGTTCGGGGTGATCATGGGTTATTACTTCGGGCGCTCTAAGTTCTCTAAAGGATGGAAGAGCCGCAGATTTATGTTGTTTTCTCTTATCCTGCCGATATTCTGGCATGGGACTTATGACTGGATTTTGAATTATACGACACAATACTGGATATGGTATATTATACCTCTTATGGCTTTTCTCTGGTATGGAGGTATCGGCAAGATGTACCGGGCTAATGACCGGTCGCCCTTCAGGCTGACAGAGGCCGGGCGAAGCGACTAGATCAACCAATAAATGGGCACCCTTTTAGGTAAGATGGATATCCACCTTGCGTAGAAAGGGTGTTTTTTGGTGCGTGTTAAAGTGAAAATCGTATGTAAGAACTGCGGGGAACGATTTATTCTGCGGGGGAAGAAGGAGCGCGGTAAGATCGAGACGGGATTCAAGATGTGTCTATGCGATAATACGCGTCTTTTTGAGATCGAAGAAGAGAGGGACTAAATCCGGTCTTTGTAAATGATGCATAAAGCTTCTTTCTTCTTGTCAAACTAATGGCAGTTAATTGAAGAAAGGAGCTCGTGATTGTATGTACAGGAGAATTAGCGCCGTATTATTTCCCATCAGTGCTCTGCTGCTTATCGGAGCCCTGATCTGGGGTTATCAAGAGAACCAGGAGAAGAACTCGATCTTGATCAAAGCGGAGAATCAGTATCAGCGGGCATTTCACGATTTGTCCTATCATGTGGACCGTCTGCATGGGGAGATCGGGAATACTCTTGCCGTACATTCCGCATCATCCCCAATGCACCGTAAGGGGCTTATGAATGTATGGCGTTTAACGAGTCAAGCTCAAAATGAAATCAATCAGCTTCCACTGACACTGCTGCACTTTAACAAGACGGAGGATTTTCTGTCGAAGATATCAAAATTCTCTTATCAGACGGCCAACCGGGATCTGACTAAGAAGCCTCTGACGGAAAGTGAGCTCAAGAATCTTAAAGAATTATACAAAAACTCGAATGAAATTTCGTCGGAACTCCAGAAAGTTCAGGGTAAGGTGATTAACAACCACCTCCGCTGGATGGATGTTGAATCCGCAATGGCCAGCGAAAGCCGGAAACAGGATAATACGATCATTGATGGCTTTAAAACCGTGGACAAGAAGGTCAGCGAATACCCGGAGTTGGACTTTGGGCCATCGGTCATGAATATCTACAACAAACGTTCGGTGAAGAAGCTGGGCGGAGCTCCTGCCACAATGGAAGAAATTAAGAAGAAGGCTGCACAATTCACGGGATACGCAAATCCATCCAATGTTCAGGTGGTGGAGAATGGCAAGGGTACCGAATGGCCTTCCTTTACTGCAAATCTTCCAGGAAGAAATAACGGGGAGCGGGTTTCTATTGACTTTACCAACAATGGCGGGCAGGTTATTGCCTACAACTACACCCGTCAAATTGGCCCACGTGCTATTGATGACAAGACAGCGCGCGACCACGCAAGCCGGTTTCTGGTAGACAAGGGATACAAGAACCTTGAACCGATTGTTTATGATCCGTCTGATAACATCGCCAACATGACTTATGTTACGAAAAAAAGTGATGTGCTGATCTACCCTGAGAAGATTTCCGTCCGCGTGGCCTTAGATAACGGCCAGGTAGTCGGCCTTCAGGCCACCGATTATGTGTATGAGAAGGACCAGGTGAAGACAGTAACGCAGCCGAAGCTCAGCCTGGAGCAGGCTCGCAAGTATCTCAATCCGGACTTTAAAGAAACGTATCACCGCAAGGCGCTTATTGAAAATGAGCAGTCCGAGAAAGTGGTCACTTATGAGTTCGGCGGCCGGATCAACGGCTCCCAATATCGTATTTACATCAACGGAAATAGCGGTGCTGAAGAATCGGTGGAAGAAATCCGTTCAGGACGTAAAGTAGCTGCGCTTAAATAGGGTTTAAGGGCTCTCCATTCAGGGAGAAGCCCTTTTTGTATGCTCAAATTTCCCTCACGCAGATTGCCCAGGGATGCTATAATGATCTTTAGATCAAAATTCAACTGGCGGGTGAACAGATTGCTTCCGAAAATCAATGATCTTGTATATATTCAAGTTGCATCAGAGCTGGACAAAGAAGAAAAAGTTGAATATAAATCAAGAATTTCCGAAATCGAAGAAGACTCATTCCTTATCGAGGTGCCGATTAATGTGGAGGGCGGGGGCCTCAAGAAGCTTTATATGGGGGACGAGCTATCCATTTATTTTATGACCGAAGAAGGGGTCAAAAATTATTTCAATACCTATGTCCTAGGTTTTGTTAATGAGAATATCCGGCTTGTGCGAATCCGTAAGCCCGACCCCGAATCGATTACGAAGATTCAACGGCGCAACTTTCTGAGGGTCACTGCGGATCTTGAGGTAGCCGTGCGGACGCAGCAGAACGTGCGGTTCGTTGCACGGACCGAGGATATTGGGGGAGGCGGCTTCTCATTTTATTGCGAACCCCAGTATACCCTTTTGGAAGGGGATATCCTGCACTGCTGGCTGCTTCTGCCCTATAAGAACGGCGCAATTGAACATGTGCCCATGGAAGCGCAGATTGTCAGAAAGAAGAAGCTTGATACAGGAAGAACGCTCGTCATGCTAAAGTTTGAGAGCATTTCGGATATGGAACGCCAGAAGCTGATCCGGTACTGCTTCGAACGGCAGTTTGATTTCCGGAACCGGTAATCGGCATTACATACGCTCTTGATTATTCGTGGAATAATATGGCGGTACAAGGGCATTGTAAGACGGGATCTTATGTGAGGGAGGTACCGTCATGCCGGAAAGGAAATTGCAAGAGGGAGAGCATTCTGATGAGTTCACCTCTTTATTTATGGAGTTCTTCGGCAAGGTGCAGAGCTTTTTGACTAGGATGCTGATTGTGCTTGTTATCAGTCTTTTGCTGTTCCAGGGACTGCTTCGCATCCCGCCTGTGAGGGCCGTCTTATCCTCAGCAGAACGGCTTGAGGGGAACCCAATTCCCCCGGTCACAGAGCTGCTTGAAAAATTTACCGGTGATTGAACGCTTTTGCATCACCCTATGTTGTGTGGTATAATTTTCACGTCGCAGGCAATGCCTGCTTTTTTAATGAGGCCATTGTTTGAGGAGGAGTAACCCGTTGGCAAGTCATAAGTCACACGAAAGCGGGAAGATCAACATCGCAATAGACGGACCTGCCGGGGCCGGCAAAAGCACCATTGCCCGAATGGTGGCGGCTGCTCTTGCTTATGTCTATGTAGACACGGGAGCCATGTATCGGGCGGTAACATGGTACATGCTTCTGAAAGGAATTGAACCGGAAGAAGAACAAAAAGTGCTTCAAACGGCTCAAAACATGGTTATTGAATTAAAACCGGGAGTAGATGGCCAGAAAGTGCTGGTTAATGGAGAGGACGTAACCGACCAAATCCGTTCACTCGCGGTGAATGCCAAGGTGTCCCGATATGCGCAAATCGAGGGGCTGCGCAACCAGCTGGTTTCCTTGCAGCGGCAAATGGCTTTGCGCAAAGGCGTCGTCATGGACGGTCGCGATATCGGCACTACAGTACTCCCCGATGCGGAAGTCAAAGTTTTTATGACCGCAAGCGTGCAGGAACGGGCACGGCGCCGTTATAATGAGATGAAAGATACGGCTGCCATCACCTTGGAACAGCTTGAGCATGATATTGCCGAGCGGGATCGCTTGGATGAGCAGCGTGAAATATCGCCGCTTCGCCAGGCGGAGGATGCTAAATTCCTGGATACAACCGAAATGTCGCTTTCGGAGGTTTCCGAAGCTATTATTTCGATGTGCAGGACGTATGGGAAGGATAGAGGACGGATATGATTTATTATTTTTGCCGGGGGGCTCTGAGGGTTATTTACAAGCTTCTGTTCAGGCTTAAGGGAATAGGACTTGAGAATATTCCGAAGGAAGGCGGCGTGCTGCTCTGCTCCAATCATATCAGCAACTTCGATCCGCCAACGATAGGCATTCTGTTAGACCGCAAAGTGCATTTCATGGCCAAGGCCGAGCTCTTCGAGGTTCCCGTACTCGGATGGCTCATTAAACAGCTCGGTGCATTCCCGGTCAAACGTGGAGGCGTGAGCAAAGAATCGATCAAAACTTCTTTGACGCTGCTGCGAAGCGGCAAAGTTATGGGCATTTTCCCTGAGGGTAGACGTTCGAGTTCAGGGGAAAGCGGGATGGGCAAGAAGGGTGCTGCAAGCTTCGCGCTGCGCAGTGACGCTGCTGTCATTCCGGTAGCCATTATTGGGAATTATAAATTATTTCGCAGAACCAAAGTAGTATATGGTCCGCCTGTGGACTTATCCGAATATCGTGAGATGTCATCCACGGATTCGCTCGAACTGGCCACGGAGAAGATTATGAACCATATTGCGGAGCTTAAGGCCCGCGGATAAAAGACCCGGAACATCGGGCCAAACCATGCATGAAGCTAATGCAGTTATGGAAAGCTACTGGATAGTGCATGTTTTGAACCACGCTAGCCGCGGGTTTAAATAAATGGGGTTTTGAACTGAGGAGGGTATTGAGATGTCGGAAGAATTCAAAGATCAGCAGGAGAATGCTGAAGTGACAAATCAAGATGAGATGGAGCAAATCGTGTCCTTGAAAAAGGGAGATACCGTCAAAGGGTCCATCGTTAAAGTCGAGGATAACCAAGCTTACGTAAGCATTGGATATAAATATGACGGTGTAATTCCAATTCGCGAGCTGTCCTCTCTTCACCTGGATAACGCATCGGATGCGGTTCAAGTAGGACAAGAAGTTGAAGCTAAAGTTGTAAGCATCGATGACGAGAAGGAAAGACTGGTTCTTTCCAAACGTGCAATCGACAGCGAGAATGCTTGGGAGGAGCTTACCAAGAAATTCGAAAACAACGAAACGTTTGAAGTTACCGTTGCTGACGTAGTTAAAGGCGGAATTGTCGCTGACGTTGGCGTTCGCGGCTTCATCCCAGCCTCGATGGTAGAGCGTCATTTCGTTGAAGATTTCAGCGATTATAAAGGACGTACGCTCCGCGTCAAAGTGAAAGAGCTTGACCGTGAGAACAACAAAGTGATTCTGTCTGCCAAAGATGTGCTTGATGAAGAATTCGAGCAGAACAAACAGCAGGTGATGAGCAACCTCAAAGAAGGTCAATTGATCGACGGTAAAGTTCAGCGTCTGACTCAATTTGGCGCATTCGTTGATGTTGGCGGCGTGGATGGTCTTGTTCACGTATCCGAAATCGCTTGGAACCATGTAGAGAAGCCATCTGATGTGCTGTCCGAAGGCGATGAAGTTAAGGTAAAAGTACTTAAAGTTGATCCAGAGAAAGGGAAGATCAGCCTGAGTATTAAGGCTGCTGCACCAGGTCCTTGGGAAACTGCTGCCGAGCTGTTCAAAACTGGCGACATCGTAAGTGGCGAAGTGAAACGCCTCGTTACTTTCGGCGCATTTGTTGAAATAGCTCCAGGGGTGGAAGGTCTGGTTCATATCTCCCAAATCTCCCATAAACATATCGGCACGCCGCAGGAAGTACTCAAAGAAGGGGAAACCGTTCAAGTTAAAATCCTTGACGTGAATCCTTCTGAGAAACGCGTAAGCCTTAGCATCAAAGAAACTGAAGAGGCTCCGGCTCAAGAAGCTAAACCTGAAAGAACTGAAAGAAGAGAACGCGGTGGAGACCGTGTGAACCGTGAGGATATCAACAACAATCCTAACGTGTCTCTCAGCAATCAAGGGCTTAGCATTACGTTGGGCGAGCGCTTTGGTGATAAACTGAGCAAGCTTAAGTAAGATTTTCATATCTTTTAAAAAAGAGGAATCGGCGAACTCTGAAATAACGGGTTCGCCGATTTTTTGCAGTTAGGCTTCCGTTATCCATGGATTGGTTAGCCAAGCAAGTTATTTTTTGCTATGATGATTTACGAAACAAATGAAGGGGTTTACGAACTCCTAAAGGATGGCAAAACTCAGGGTATGGTGCTTAACGAACATGGGTTTCGAAAACTTAAGATAGCAGGTTGACGTAAACATTTAGGAGGAATTCATATGGCAAGACCCGTTGTGGCTATTGTAGGGCGCCCAAATGTGGGAAAATCCACGATATTTAACCGCATTATCGGCGAACGATTGGCCATTGTGGAAGATAAACCGGGAATTACCCGCGACCGTATTTATGGGATTGGGGAATGGAATGGAAAGTCATTCAGTATTATAGATACTGGCGGTATTGAGCTGGATGGGGAAGATATGATACTGAAGTCAATTCGTATGCAGGCCGAGCTTGCGATTGAAGAGGCGGATGTTATTATTTTCATGTGTGATGCCAAAGCCGGGCTTACGCAATCTGACGAGGAAGTTGCCACGCTTCTGTACCGCTCAGGGAAGCCGGTGCTTCTCGCCGTCAATAAAGTGGATAATTTGAGCCGTGCGGATCATATTTATGAATTCTACAATCTTGGCTTTGGTGATCCAATCGGAATTTCTGGAAGCCATGGTACTGGTGTGGGGGATCTTCTTGATGCGATCGTAGATAATCTGCCTGAACTTGAAGATGAGGAATACGATGAGGACGTGATCCGTGTCGCCTTGATCGGCCGCCCGAACGTCGGCAAGTCTTCGCTGGTTAATGCGATCTTGGGGGAAGAGCGCGTCATCGTAAGTGATGTGGCGGGAACTACCCGGGATGCGATCGATACGCCGTTTGAGAAGGATGGTCAACGGTACGTTCTGATTGATACGGCCGGGATGAGAAAACGAGGCAAGGTGTATGAGACTACGGAGAAGTATAGTGTCATGCGGGCCATGAAGGCGATTGAGCGGGCCGATGTGGTACTCATTGTCATCAATGGCGAAGAAGGCATCATTGAGCAGGACAAACACATTGCGGGTTATGCTTATGAAGCCGGCCGGGCTACCGTATTCGTTGTGAACAAGTGGGATGTCGTTGAGAAGGATGACAAGACGATGCATCAATTTGAGAAGAAGATCAGAGACCACTTCCTCTTCATGACGTACGCCCCGATTGTGTTCCTCTCCGCTCTGACCAAGCAGCGACTGCAGAAGCTGCTGCCTGTCGTTCAGCATGCTGCTGAACAGCATGCAAGAAGGGTACAGACGCATCTTCTGAATGATGTGATTTCCGATGCGGTAGCGATTAATCCGCCACCAACGGACAAGGGACGCCGTATGCGGATCAACTATGTAACGCAGGTTTCGGTGAAACCGCCAACGATGGTGGTATTTGTGAACGATCCGGAGCTGATGCATTTCTCGTACGAGCGTTATCTGGAGAATAAAATCCGGGCTGCCTTTGATTTCGAAGGTACGCCAATCAGGTTGTTTACCCGTCGTAAGTCGGATGAAGGTTAGGGGAGAGACATGTGATTGTGACATCGGTTGTTGCGGTATTAATCAGTTATTTACTGGGGTCTATCAGTTTTAGTGTAGTGCTTGCCAAGACTCTAAAAGGAATTGATATCAGACAGCATGGCAGCGGAAACGCCGGAGCTACCAATACGCTCCGTGTGCTAGGCAAGGGCCCGGCTGTTCTTGTACTGACTTTGGATGTGCTGAAAGGCATTGCTGCCGTGTGGCTTGGTAGATGGCTTGGCGGCGACTCCGAATGGGTACCGGCACTGTGCGGAATTGCGGCAATAGTAGGCCATAACTGGCCGATCTATTTCCGGTTCCGCGGAGGCAAAGGGATAGCCACAACAATTGGGGTTATGGCTACATTGGTCTTCTTCCCGGCACTCTATGCGGGCATTATTGCTATTGGCTCCATCTTCATTACAAGGTATGTTTCCCTGGGTTCCCTGCTGTTTGTTGGTCTGACCCCCATTTTCTTGCTGATTATGGGGCATTTTGGACCGTATTTCTGGACCAGCCTGATCATTGCTGTCTTCGCTTTCTGGAGGCACCGCACGAATATTGTGAAGATTGCGCAGGGTAAGGAGAACAAGCTGGGATCCAAGGGGGGGAACCGTGTTGTTTAACAAAGCTGCTGTACTCGTCGCAGGAAGCTGGGGAACAGCCCTGGCTAGTGTGCTGGCTGATAAGGGTATTCAAGTATCCCTGTGGACGAGAAATGAACAACAAATGATGCAAATCAATACCGAGCATAAAAACGAGCATTATTTACCCGGCGTGACTCTTTCAAGCGGCATCCGGGCTACTACAGATATGGGCGAAGCCGTTAAAGACTCCGAAGCGGTCATTATCGTGGCTCCTTCTTCGGCAGTCCGCGATGTGGCGAGACAGCTGAAACAGTATTGGACTGAGGATATGCTGGTCGTTCATGCAACCAAGGGATTCGAAACAGAGAGTATGAAGCGGATCTCTACCGTCATTTCCGAGGAATTAGGCTGTGCTGAAGGTCATATTGTCGTTCTCTCGGGACCAAGCCACGCGGAGGAAGTGGTGAAGCGCTGTCCGACCACAGTGGTGGTGGCTTCTCTGGAGGAGGAGCAGGCGCGGCGTGCTCAAGACTTGTTCATGAACAGCTTCTTCAGGGTATATACGAACCGGGATCTGGTGGGTGTTGAGCTTGCCGGGGCGCTCAAGAACATTATTGCTCTCGGGGCGGGGATGTCTGACGGCCTTGGATACGGGGATAATGCCAAGGCGGCACTGCTGACCCGGGGATTAGCTGAAATTACCCGCATAGGTGTCGAGATGGGGGCGAATCCGCTTACCTTTTCCGGACTTGCAGGCATTGGTGACTTAGTTGTAACGGCAACGAGCCAGCACAGCCGGAACTGGCGGGCAGGTTCCCTTCTAGGACAGGGTAAACCGCTCCAGGAAGTGCTGCAGTCTATGGGCATGGTGGTTGAAGGAATCCGGACCACCAAAGCCGCTCATACGATGTCTGAGAAATACGGAGTACAGATGCCGATTGCAACACAGCTGTATCATGTTCTATTTGAGGATATGCCGCCTAAGGTTGCGGTTGAGGCGTTGATGGGCAGGGACCGGAAGACAGAGATGGAAGTCATGTCGCAGGAGACCTGGGAGCAGTGGCACACCTAGACCTGGCGTTCGCCCACACTCTTTCTGAGAGGTAGTCATACATTAAGTGTGACGACTGCCGGAGGAGGGGAGAACATTGAACAAAAGCATCTCAAAGGACGCTCTGAATGCCATTAACAAGAAGACGGGAAAGCCGATTACGGAGAATGCGGTGAAGAAAATCGCCAGCACCGTGAAGCCATCCACACTTCAGAGTGAAGCACAACTGCGGCAACTGATCAAACAGGTGTCGGCCATGGCAGGTGTGCCTGTGTCGGAGTCTACGATGTCTGAAATTGTAAGCGCAGTGAAGAAGAGTGGTATGAACGCAAGCAATATGGAAGCACTGATGAAAATGATGCTCAAGAAATAGAGCTCCCGCAAGCTTCTTTTGATAAGAATGCCAAGAGCAGCCGTTCTAAAAGCAAGCAGCCTCACAGCAGAGAGGATGGCTTTTTGCAAAAAAACCAGCAAAGCGCCAGTTTAAGGATAACCTCCTTGGACTGGCGCTTTGCTAGTTTGGAACCCTAAACAAAACCAGGGGCTATCCATTGAGACTGCACCTTCTTGGTGCGGCATAGCCGATTTGGAGGGACAATGCTATAATGTTGATCATAATATAGATGATGGGGGATATTTACGCGCATGGATGCGATGACCAAAATGTGGCTTTCGATTGCGGCCATTCTCGTCATGGGCTTGTCCGTATTTTTAATTTCTTTTGCACGGGCGAAGACGACCGGAATTGTTAGAGGACTATTATCAATTGTTGCTTTTATTATTATGCTTGCAGGATTTCTGGTCGGGATCGTATCCATCACTTGAGTGGACAGATTGTAAGTACAGCGGAAAGAGGTCGTGTGATGGAGAAACTAGATTATGCTCCGAATCCCGATCTGGCAGAGGCCCTTGAAGAGCTCTCACTGGAGCTCTCCAACACTGGGCAGCCTTGGCTGGTCGGGGGCAGCTGCGGATTGTGGCTGCAGGGAGTCCAGCTTCAAACAGCGCCAAGAGATATTGATGTATATGCGGACCTTGAAGATACGGTCCATCTCCATGAGGTGCTGCTGCCTAGATCCATGGACAAGCAAATCCTGGACAAAAGCGGAATGTACGTCTCACTTTTGAGCCATTATCGGTTGGGAAGTTATGTGCTTGAGCTTGTGGGGGGCTTTGAGGTAAGAAGCGGAGGCAGCTGTTACCAGGTGGAGGTTGGCGAACTGCTCTATAAGCACGCTTTGAGGGTCCGTTTAAAGGAGCGGGACATCCGTCTGATGCCGCTATGCCATGAATTTCTGTTCAATGTGCTCAGGGACAGGCCGGACCGCTATAAGCCTATTGCAGAGACGATCAACGCGAGCCCGGAATCCCATAGGGGGCTGCTCCGGGAGATGATTGGACGCAACCGCTGGTCCAAGCATCATTTACAGTTGATCTCGAATTGCTTGGATTGGAGGCCAGATACGGATGGAATATGAAGTCCGGTTCGAACCTGCAGGTAAGAAGCTGAAAGTCCGCAAGGGCATGTCCTTGCTCACCGCAGCCCGCCAGGCCCGGGTTCATATCGCGACCCGCTGCGGTGGGAACGCTGGGTGCCTCATGTGCAAGGTGAAAGTGCTTCAGCCGGAGGAGGGCGCCTTGTCTGCGCCTGAGGGACCTGAGCAGCGTAAGCTGGGCTCATTGATCGGAGAGAACATGCGGTTAGCCTGTCAGGCCAAGGTGATGGGCCCAGTGGTTGTAGAGCTGCCGGAAGACCCGCTGAAGGCGGCGATCCGCAAACAGCTGGAAATGCAGCAGAATGATGATTTGTGGTAGAATATACTATTTTGCAGATAAGGATGATAAAGGTTGAGCAGACGAAGGTTTGATCGGGCAAGCCGGCTCGCCGCCGTTGCTGGGATCTGTATGTTATTGATTACAAGTCTTAGCGGGTGCATGTACCCGCAGGAGAAGCGTGGGGGTCAGGTGTCTTACCGGGAGAGTGTGAACCGGATTCAGATGGCCGTGGATCAATTTCAGAAGGATAAGGGCATCCTTCCTATCCTTAATGCGGATCAGGATACGCCAAGGTACGAGAAGTTCAGAATCGATTTGGACAAGCTGAACAAGGCGGGGTATATGGACGAGATCCCGCCTACCGCCTTTGAGAAAGGCGGATCGGCCTATTTCCTGATCCAGAATGAAGAGACGAAGCCGGAGGTTAAGGTGATGGAATTAACCACGGTACAGAAGGTCAATGATGTGCAGCGCGCGGTGGATAAATACAAGGCCGCCCATCAGGGCCAGCTGCCTGTGCTCAAAGAGGTCTATCCGGGAATCAATGCAGTGGATCTGAAAGCGATCCAAAGTGAATCTTTGGCATGGAAGAGCTTTTATTCCGGACAGGAAGCGGATTATCTGATGGACCGGCAGGGTCAGGTGTATGTGGATTACGCGCTTGATATCATGCAGGCCGTGGAGAAATCTGGAACCAAGCCGGAGCAGAATGTAGACTTAAGGCCCCTGCTGCTGGACCAGTCGTATTTTGTGCCTGTTAAATCTCTTCCTTACCACTGGCAGAATAACCAGCCTGTTGCTGTGGAAGCGTAAGACCCGTTATGGGTCTTTTTTTATTTATAATCTTCCAGCATCGCGTCATACAAATTATAGATTCACATACATATACAATATGGCGGATCATCCGGTGTCTGAGCCGGATCATGAGTTTCTTGCGGAGTTCGCTTTCTTTTCTGTCATATTTCCTCTTGGGATACATATGATGGTACTAGTCCAAAAGCATGTACGAGTAACGCCGCTTCGTTCCTATATCTCTTGACAGGCTTCGGCGGCGGACACGGACAAGGGCAACCACAGTGCTCTGCCGTTGCAATAACCAAACATGCGGATCATTTTATGGTTCGTATCGATGAGTGAATAACGAAGCGGATGCTCTGAGCAGCATTTTTCCTTCGGCGAAACTTTAGGAGGGGATTTCATTGGCATTGGAAAAAGTAGATATTTTCAAGGACATAGCCGAGCGCACGGGAGGTGACATCTATCTTGGAGTTGTGGGTGCGGTCCGGACCGGCAAATCCACCTTTATTAAAAGGTTCGTAGAAACGGTAGTCCTGCCGAACATCACCAATGAAGCAGACCGTGTGCGGGCGATTGATGAGCTTCCGCAAAGCGCCGCTGGCAAGACGATCATGACCACAGAGCCCAAGTTCGTTCCGAATAACGCGGTTCAAATTAAAGTGGATGAAGGGCTTGAGGTCAACGTCCGTCTGGTTGACTGTGTAGGTTACGCCGTGGAAGGAGCGAAAGGCTACGAGGACGAGAACGGTCCCCGGATGATCTCAACACCATGGTTCGAGGAACCGATTCCGTTCCAGGAAGCGGCGGAGATCGGTACACGCAAGGTGATTCAGGAGCATTCGACCTTGGGTGTGGTGGTCACTACGGATGGCACGATTGCGGACATTCCCCGTTATTCCTATGTGGAGTCCGAGGAGCGTGTAATTGCCGAGCTTAAGGAAGTTGGAAAGCCGTTTGTCCTGATCATTAATTCCACCCGCCCGCGTAGTGAAGAAGCGCTGCAGCTGAGAAGTGAACTGGCGGCCAAATACGATATTCCGGTGCTTACATTAAGTGCGGCAACCATGACCGAAGAGGACGTTACGGGCGTGCTGCGCGAGGTGCTCTACGAGTTCCCAGTGCACGAAGTTAATGTGAATCTTCCTAGCTGGGTTATGGTGCTTAACGAGAACCACTGGCTGCGCAGCAACTATGAGAACTCGGTTCGTGATACTGTCAAAGACATCCGCCGTCTGCGCGACGTGGACCGGGTTGTCAACAACTTCTTAGAGTATGACTTCATTGACCGGGCAGGCCTTAGCGGTCTGAACATGGGCCAGGGCGTTGCCGAAATCGACCTGTTCGCACCGGATGAGCTCTATGATCAGATCCTGACGGATGTGGTCGGGGTGGAGATCCGGGGCAAGGACCATCTGCTGCAGCTGATGCAGGATTTCACCCATGCTAAGAGGGAATATGACCGCTTTGCCGAGGCGCTGGAAATGGTTAAAACCACCGGCTACGGAATTGCGGCACCGTCGCTGGCTGAGATGGCGCTTGATGAGCCTGAGCTCATCCGCCAAGGGTCCAGATTTGGGGTGCGCCTGAAGGCAACCGCACCATCCATTCATATGATCCGGGTTGATGTGGAGTCGGAGTTCTCCCCGATTATCGGCACAGAGAAGCAGAGTGAAGAATTGGTACGCTACCTGGTGCAGGACTTCGAAAGTGATCCGATCAAGATCTGGGAATCCGATATCTTTGGCCGTTCGCTCCATTCCATCGTAAGAGAGGGAATTCAGGGCAAAATCGCTTTGATGCCGGACAACGCCAGATACAAGCTTCAGGAGACGCTTGGGCGCATTATCAACGAAGGTTCAGGTGGATTGATAGCCATTATTCTATAATCGTAACTAGCCCGGCCAAGGGAAACTTGGCCGGGTTTTGTCATGAAAATGACCGTTCAAGCAGTCAAAACCCTTAAATACCTTGAAATTCTGCCCGGGGTGTATTACTATAAGTTTGTTCTTGGCGAAGATTTACGTATATTTTCGGTCAAAACGGAAAAACAGTATAGCAGAGATGCAGTTATTCCTTTTCGGGGGAGGTGAAACAGGATGAACAAATCTGACTTGATCGCACAAGTTTCTGAATCCACGGAATTGTCCAAGAAGGACGTAACTAAAGCCGTTGACGCTGTATTCGAAGCGATTTCAGAAGCACTTCAAAATGGTGATAAAGTACAATTGGTGGGCTTCGGTAACTTTGAAGTTCGTGAGCGTTCCGCACGTAAAGGACGCAATCCACAAACCGGTGAGGAAATCGAAATCCCTGCGAGCAAAATCCCAGCATTCAAACCGGGTAAAGCGCTCAAAGACGGAATTAAATAAAGATTTCTACATATTTCTTCCGTTACCCAAAGACCGTGAGCATCTGTTCACGGCCTTTTCTTTTCGTGAAAGGTATTGCTATTTATGTGGGAGGTTATATCATGACCGATGAGCAAAATGTGAACAATGGGGATTACTTTGTAGTCAAGGCCAAGGAGCAGGGGGTTCAAGTCATTGGACTTACTCGGGGCAAGGATACCCGCTTTCACCATACGGAGAAGCTGGATAAAGGGGAAGTTCTGATCGCCCAGTTCACGGACCACACTTCCGCGGTTAAAGTTCGCGGCAAAGCGATTGTGATGACCAAGCATGGTGTCATCGATACGGAAGAGTAACGCAGGCCCTGCCTGCTTTTTTTGATACATTGAGCCTTCTATATAAAACAAACTTTAAAAATTAACCTCACTCAGCTTCAATCCCGAGTGATTCTGAAGAAGCGGAGCGTCCGCCTTTGTCTCCGAAATGCCCCTACTTGGATATTTAGTTCAAGCATTTCGGAGACAACAGCGGCCTTAAAGAACACTCGGCATCGCAGCGCCCTTTAAGGGTAACCTTCATAAGTTCATTTTATATAGGCGAAGGAATTGAGGGAATTCGTTCTTGGTTAAGTCCGGAATGTATACAATGAGGTATGAGCCCTTATGTACTTGCTGTCCGCATCTACATGAGCCAAGTGAAGGGGAGGATACCTTGAGCAGATGGAGCATGCTTGTCACCGTATTATCGCTTACGGTTTGTACCGCTTTGATCGTTTCAGCTTTCTCGGCGCCGGGTTACCAGCCTGGTAATCCAAGCAGCCGGAGTGTGTTTGGCCATCAGCAGGTTGTGGAGCTGCGTCAGGACAACCTAGTGGATGAGCTTGCAGGGCTCCCTCTGTCGGTGCGAATCTCCAAAGCCGATTTGGACGGTGCCATTCTCTCGGTGGAATTAAAAATTCAGGAAGAAGGATTTTATCCTTCGGTCCTTTATTTAAATATGGCGGAGCTGATCCGGTTTTCTTTTGAAGGGACCAGCAATGTGAACCAGCTTCTAGTCAGACTCGTGGCCGAAGACAAATGGATCGGCTCCAAGCATCTGCTGCTCGCTTCAGACGTGCGGCGGGGGGAATGGCCTTCCTTTGCGCTGAACGATCTGGAGAATTTGGGCAATCAGCCTCTTACCGATCAGCTTAAAGAATATTTCCGTTTTACCGTGACCAATTTGTGGAAAACCCGCTTTGAGCCAGACCTGGAAAGACAAGGGCTCTAAGCATAGACTCTGTGCGTGCTGTAACAACATATGATATAATAGATTGGATTGTGACATGTAAACTAGACATCGTCAGTAAGAGCGGCCGGAGGAAAAGGATGAAACCATATCGTATACCTGAACTAGCAAAAAAATACGTCGAATACGACATGATAACCACCCACACGGAGCTGCCGCCTTTTGCGAACGCCCGTGTTCGTTTGCTTTACACCTTTTTGCGTAACCAGGATTCCTTCACGGAAGCCGCCGCTGAGAATATTGCGCTTGCCGTGTATCTCGTGCAGCTTGGACTAGATACCCACGATTTGATCGATGCCGAGCCGGTGCGCAAGGAGGAGCGGGAAATGCGGTCCCGCCAGCTTAATGTTTTGGCCGGAGATTTCTTTAGCAGCTCGTTCTATGAGCTGCTCGCCAAAGAAGGACGGATTGATCTGATCTCGGCGTTAAGCTCAGCGGTATGTGAAGTTAACCGGAAGAAAGTGAATTTGTATACAAAGATGAGGACGAGGCTGACGGCGGATGAGTTTCTTGAGGCCAAGATCGAACTCAACAAGGAGCTGTTCCTGACGTTTAATGCGCTGCTGGACAAGCCGCTGCGCCATTCGTGGGAACTGCTTCTGCATGAGATCAGCTGCTGTGAGGCCGCAGCCTTCATCTTGGACAAAATGGCTAGTTCCCAGTCGGGCATTGATGACTACACCTTCCTCTATATTTCGGAGCACGGCACGGCCGAGGAACAAGCCGCACTGGCGAGGCCGGAGGCGGGGGTAGAGCTTAAGAAGCGCTTGATAGCGAAGTATGGTCTTGTTGAGCGGATCTGGCAGACATTACATCATTCGGTGACCCGGTTCCAGCTTATTCTGCAGGATGTTCAAACGGGGACGGTTCATCAGGAGGAAGCCAATCTGATCAGTCCGTTCTTAACGACTTTACAGCAATTGAAACCTGCATTATAGGAAGGGAAAGTGAAGATAATCCATGGAATCGCAATCTCAGAATGAGAAGGAGAAGTTTGTTCATTCCGTGTTTGAAAGCATTGCTCCCAAATATGACGCAATGAACGATGTTATAAGCTTTCGCAGGCACAAGGCCTGGCGTAAATTTGCAATGAAGAAAATGGCGATGTCCCCTGGAGACACAGCCTTGGACCTGTGCTGCGGGACATGTGACTGGACAATCAGCATGGCTGAAGCAAGCGGCGGGCTGATTAAGGGACTGGACTTCAGCGAGAACATGCTAAAGGTGGGGCAGAGCAAAGTGCAAGCCAAGGGGCTAGAGGGCCGCATTGAGCTGATCCAGGGGAACGCTATGGAGCTGCCCTTCGAGAGTGGACAGTTCGATTATGCGACGATCGGCTTTGGTCTGCGCAACGTGCCGGATCTCCGCCAGGTGCTTAAGGAGATGCAGCGTGTAGTCAAGCCGGGCGGTATGGTCGTATGTCTTGAGGTGTCTAGGCCGACTTGGCAGCCGTTCAAAGGAATTTATAATTTTTACTTTGAGAAAATCCTGCCTTTGCAGGGGAAATTATTCGCTAAGAGCTATGAACAGTACAAATGGCTCCCGGAATCCCTGGCCCAATTTCCAGGCAGACATGAGCTGGCTGAAATATTCCGTGACACCGGGCTGTCTCAGGTGGAAGCTTATCCTCTGACAGGGGGCGTTGCAGCATTACATATCGGAATCAAGGAGAAGCCAGATGTTTAAGAAAACCGTAATATTTCTAAATATGATTAAATTTGAACACACCGTGTTTGCACTTCCATTCGCATTTATGGGAGCGCTCCTCGGTTCGGTAGCAGTGAATGGGCATCTGCCTTCATGGGCGCAAATCGGCTGGGTGCTGCTCGCCATGTTCGGTGCACGCAGCGCTGCGATGGGGCTCAACCGGTTAATTGACCGGGTCAGTGACAAGAAGAACCCCCGCACGGCAGGACGGGCTATCCCGGCAGGACTGCTGCGGATTAGTGAAGTTGTGATTTTTGTAATTGTCTCATTCATTCTGTTGTTCTGGGCTGCCTCAGAGCTCAACCCGCTGTCGGTTAAGCTGCTGCCTATCGCAGTATTTATGCTTGTGATTTATTCGTACACCAAGCGCTTTACCTGGCTGTGCCATGTGGTTCTTGGCCTTACTATTGCTCTGGCACCTTTAGGGGGCTGGGTTGCGGTTACCGGAGTTGTGGATGCTTCCGCACTTGTATTCTATTTGACAATTACGTTCTGGGTGGCTGGATTTGATATCATCTACGCCTGCCAGGACATGGAGTTTGACCGCAAGGAAGGGCTGTTCTCGATACCGGCAAGATTCGGAATCGCCAATTCCCTGAAGATTGCCCGGACTTTTCATATCATAACCGCAATCGGATTTGTAGCTCTGTTTCAGATGACCCACCTAGGGTGGTGGTATGTGACTGGCATGATTATTGCTTATCTGATTCTGTTCTATGAGCACGCTATTGTCTCCCCGAAAGACCTCAGCCGTCTGCAAACGGCCTTCTTCCTTATGAACGGGGTGCTGAGCATCGTGGTGTTCTCGTTTACTTTGGTTGATCTGCTGGTGAGTCACCGATGAGTACTATCGTGGATGCCAAGGCGGTGGAACTGTATGCTTCCCGCGCGTATGTCGTCGGAATTACGGGAGCGAGCGGCTCCATATACGGGGTTAGGCTGATCGAGATTCTCCTGAAATTTGGAGTGAAGGTGCATATCGTGATTTCGAATGCCGGCTGGAGGGTGATCAAGGAGGAGCTGGGCTGGAATACCACAGACCGTGATGCGGTGCTGGAAGAGAAGTTTGGCGGCTTGCCCGGCAGCTACCAGTATCATCCGGTCGCGGATATCGGGGCCTCGATTGCGAGTGGTTCTTTCCGGGTGGACGGCATGATAATTATGCCCTGCTCCATGGGTACACTCTCTTCTATCGCCCACGGGTCCTCCGAGAATCTGATGACCCGCGCGGCCGATGTCATGATGAAGGAGGGGCGGACCTTGGTCCTCGTTCCAAGGGAGACTCCGCTGCATGCCATTCATCTTGAGAATATGCTGACGCTTGCCAGACTCGGAGTGCGGATGATCCCGGCGATGCCCGCCTTTTACTTCGGGCCTAAGAGTATGGATGATTTAATTAACTTCCTGGTGGGTAAAGTACTGGACAGCCTTAATATAGATCATCGCTTGTTTACAAGATGGGGGGATACAAATGAACAACAGGGAGAACAACATCCTCATCGGACAAATTGATTATACGAACGTGTGGCCGGTATTTCATCATTTTAGTCCGGAGACATTATCCCAAAAAGTAAATATGGTTGCCGAGGTTCCGGCTCTTTTGAACCGGCGGATGCTGGAGGGCACGCTGGACATGTCACCGATATCTTCATTTGCCTATGGAGTAGGGTATGAGCGGTTCTTGCTGCTGCCGGGTATGTCCGTCAGTGCAAGAAATGCCGTGAATTCGATCCTGCTGTTCTCGCGTAAGCCGCTGGAAGAGGTCGTGAACGGAAGGATTGCGCTTACCAATACGTCAGCAACTTCAGTTAATCTGCTTAAGATTATTGTTGAGAAGGCTTATGGAGGGGCTCCCGAATATTGGGACAGTGCCCCTAACCTTGAGGCCATGATGGAGCATAGTGATGCTGCTCTTCTCATTGGAGACCATGCGATTAGAGCATCTTGGCAGGATCATGGTTATATTGTTACGGATTTAGGGGAAATATGGAAAAAATGGACCGGTTACGGAATGACCTTTGCCGTATGGACCGTACAGCGGACGTTTGCTGAGCAGCACGGGGAGTTTTTATCGGAAGTGACCTCCGCTTTCCTGAAGAGCAAACAGCTGAGCCTGCGGGATTTGGAGCCACTGGTTCACAGAGCCCTCAAGGAAATAGGCGGAACGGCCTCTTACTGGCGGCATTACTTCAGCAATCTGTGTTATGATTTTGGGGACGAACAGCAGGCTGGGCTTGCACTTTATTTTAAGTATGCTTATGAAATAGGCCTGCTGAAGGCAGAAGTGCCTTTGAATATATGGAGTGAGAATAAGCTGACACGGGTGAAAGAATGAAACTATTGGATATTTTCGGGACACTAAAGAAAGACATGGATACTGTGGAGCAGCAGTTATACCGTACGATTGACGGGGATCAGGAACTGCTCAAAGAAACTTCACTTCACCTGCTTCAAGCAGGGGGGAAAAGATTGCGTCCTGTATTTGTGCTGCTTGGAGGCAAATTCGGACACTACAACCTGGAGCAGCTCCAGAATATTGCTGTGCCGCTAGAGTTGATCCACTCCGCATCGCTCGTGCATGACGATGTCATTGACGATGCGGGCACACGCCGCGGCAAGCCAACGGTCAAATCCAAATGGGACAACAAGATCGCCATGTACACAGGCGATTATATTTATGCCAAGGCACTTTCCCTCGTATCCAGACTTGGCAACCCGGAAATTCACCGGATTCTATCCAAAGCATTGGTCCAAATGTCCATCGGCGAGATGGAGCAAATCCGCGATTTCTTCAACACGGGACAGAGCGTGCGCAATTATCTGCTGCGAATCCGGCGCAAAACGGCATTGCTGATTGCCGTCAGCTGCCAGCTTGGGGCTGTGGCTGCCGAAGCACCTATCGAAGTAAGCCGGGCACTATACCGGTACGGGTATAATGTGGGGATGGCATTTCAGATTCGCGATGATCTGCTCGACCTGAAGGGGACCGAGAAGCAGCTCGGCAAGCCGCCAGGCAGTGATATGCGCCAGGGGAACATTACCCTTCCCGTGTTATATGCGCTGCAAGATGACAAGCTTCGTGAGCCGTTGCTTCGGGAAATTGCAGAAATACATGCCAAGGACGGGTCAGCGGATACCTCCCGCGCAATCCAGATGATTCTTGGCAGCCAGGGCATTGCCCGGGCCGAGAAGCTCGCCGACCGTTACATCGAGAAGGCGCTTGCCGCGCTTCACAAGCTGACGGAGAACAAAGCGAAGAAGCATCTGCAGGACATTGCTTTTTTTGTCAATCGAAGAGCATACTAGGCACTTATCACCCTAACATTATTCTGCTAATATATGGAGTGAGTCCGCTAGATTGCCAGAAATACGAGAGAAGGCGGCGACAAATCGGGAGGGTTACCAATGGAACGCACTTTTTTGATGGTTAAACCGGACGGGGTGCAGCGAGGCTTGATCGGCCGGATCATCAGCCGTTTGGAAGACAAAGGATTTAAGCTGGTTGCAGCTAAGCCTGTTCAGGTTACAAAGGAACAAGCACAAAGACATTATGCTGAACATGAGGGAAAGCCGTTTTATGACAACCTGGTGAATTTCATTACATCGGCCCCTGTGTTTGCGATGGTTTGGGAAGGGGATGAGATTGTGACATTGTCACGTCTTGTCATCGGCAAAACGAACGTTACTGAAGCCCTGCCAGGAACAATCCGTGGAGATTATGCCGCCCATACGCCGTCTAATCTTATTCACGGCTCGGATTCCGTGGCCAGCGCTGAACGTGAGATCGCCAACTTCTTCGAGCCTCATGAAATTCTGAGCTATAAGAAGAGTACTGACTCGTGGATCTAAATCGTTCTCCCCTAGGCGCTGACAAGACGGAACAAGAGGGAGCACCAGATCCCGATTACTTAGGTTTTATTCATAGTGTTAAACAGCAGACAGGCATAGACTTGTCCCAGTACAAGGAAGCCCAGATGAAGCGCAGGCTGACCACGCTCAGAACAAAGAACGGTCACGCCTCATTTGCATCCTTTTTTCAGGCGATGATGGCGGACAAAAAGCTGTTTTATGAGTTTTTGGACAAGATGACCATCAATGTGTCCGAATTCTGGCGCAACCCGAACCGGTGGGAAGTGCTGAGAGATAAGATTATCCCAGAGATTCTAGGGAACAAAAATCGGCTTAAAGTGTGGAGTGCGGCATGCTCTACTGGTGAAGAACCTTATACGATCGCCATGATCTTATCCGACCTTGGATTGCTGCCAAGCAGCTACCTGCTTGCCTCGGACATTGACGAGGGGGCACTTGCCAAGGCGAACCAAGGGTTATATCTGGAGCGCTCACTCAAGGATGTGCCTGCGGAGGTCAGCCAGCGTTATTTTACAGCGGAAGGCAGCGCAATGTACAAAATCGATGAGAAGCTGAAGAAAGCAGTCACCTTTAAGAAGCAGAATCTGCTTCTTGACCAGTTTGAAGATGATTTCGATCTGATTGTGTGCCGGAACGTGATGATTTACTTCACGGAAGAAGCGAAGAATGCACTCTATATGAAATTCGCCAATGCGCTCAGACCGGGCGGAATTTTGTTTGTCGGAAGCACGGAGCAGATTTTTTCCCCGAACAGGTATGGACTTGAGGCGGCGGAAACTTTCTTTTACCGCAAAATGTAAAATTCCGCTAGTATAATCATTCCCGCTTACTCCGATACTGGAAATAAGCCAGTCAATTATCGGAGGCAAGGTCATGGACAAACGTAAAGTCATCATTGCCTATCAACGTGGGTTCCTCACCCTGCAGGAGTGTGCTCAAATTCTTGGTGTTGAGAGAACGCATGTAGAGACTCTCCTGGTCAGGGACAAGGATACAGCTGAAGGAAGCACTGCTCTACCCATTGTTGTAGGCAAAGATGCCTTGAGAGGCATGCCGGGAACATACGAGGCGAATTAATATGTGAAACGCACGGTCTACCGTATTAGGGGCCGTGCTTTTTTATTTTGGCGGATGGATCCACGAACCAATTCCTGTTGAATAAGAACCGTTTCTCTCCACTTTCTCTATACACAAAACTCCTATAAAATTCCCTTTAACCCCATATTTATGATATAATAAGAACATATGTTCTTATTCAACTTTTCTTGTTGTTATTCGTCTATTAATTATTGAAAGTACATAGGTGGAGGGGATTATTTGTTAGTCCAGAAAGAGAGCATATTTGAGCAGTATAAGGCAGAACTTTACCGGATCGCTTGGCGGCTGCAGTATAAAGCTAAGGTCATTCGCAGACGGGAAACCTCATTTTATGATATGGAACCCGCAGACACCAGAACCTTTACCACAGACTCTGATAATAAGATCGTAGTGGACCAGCTTTTAAGCAGTTTGCCCGCACAGGGACGTACAATTTTACGTAAGCTCTACATGGAGAACCGAACGGAAAAAGAGGTGGCATGTCAATTAAAGATTAGTCAACAGGCGGTGAGTAAATGGAAAAAGAAAATGATCCAGCAATTATCCCGGACCATGTGTTCCTAAGGCTGCTGCAGCAATCCAGAAACCACGATGAGGAGGCAACCTTAAAGCTTCTCGAACTGTTTGAAGGCGATATTGATCATTTAAGCAAGTACATTTATATGCCAAGGGAAGATGCGGCTTCCCAGATTATTGTTGAATTTCTTGAGTTTTTAAAGCAGGAGAAACAAGAATAGAAATTATTTTCTAAACCAGGTTGTATTTCAAGTTCTCAAATTACCTATTTAAGTGAAGGGCCAATTAAACCGGAATATGAAATAGCTTGGGAAGAAGCTATTTTAGGGTTCCATCTTCCCGCTCATGGCTCAAACTCATTTGAAAAGGAGCGATATTTTTCATGAAAAAAATATTGTATGTACCGATCGATGACCGCCCTGTCAACCTGGATGATGTGATCCGGCAGGGGCAAGCCGCAGGGTTGAAATTAATTACTCCATGTACTGAGGATATTGAGAATCGTCTGGATTCTGTGGCCTTAGCCTCTGGGGACCAGCTATTAGGTACTTCAAAGCCTACCTTCGGCAATAGCTCACACATTCGGAAATTTATTTTAAACCATGCTTCATCTGCTGATGGATTTATTCTATCTACGGATATGTTGGCTTATGGCGGCCTCATTGGCAGCAGACGCCTGCGGACAAGCGGGGGAGGGACCTACCCGGAGTATGACTCATCGGTAACCCATCTGCTGGATGTCATCCGCAAGATTAAACAGACTTACCCGAACAAGCCTGTATTTGTGTTCGATACGATTATGCGCCTTGCCACAACCACTTATGTAGAAGGGCTCACTTCGGATGCGTCGGTTGAGTCACGTAATTTTATGGGACTGCCGCGCAAGTCTTATACGGAATTTGATGATATTCTGAACAACTATAATGAATCCGACAGCGGTACGCAATATGGGGAAACCACTCATTTCGATAAAACCCAATATTACAATACTCGGCAGCACAAATTTAAAACCAACTATTATGTGCTCGATCAGCTGGCACGTCAGGGTTACATTGATTTCCTGGCCGTAGGTGTCGATGATGCCAAAACCCAAGGTGTGCAAATTAATGAAATCCGCTTTGTTGAAAATTATATTAACAGCCACCTGGGCGGCCGCGGGGGGCAAAATCCCGACCGGGCCATTATTCTGCCGGATGCGGACGGTTTGGGTCATTCTCTTGTCGCCCGCATGGCCAACCACTTGCACCATGGGGGAAGAAAACCGAAATATTCGGTTCAATATTATGGTCCTGAAGGTTCCACCATTATTAATCCGTACGAGTATATGAATGTTCACGACAACATTGTGAGACACGTGGATATCATTGGTGGGCAATTTGTTACGGATTCACCGGACGTTGAGATTATTGCTATTACCAGCTCCGATGAGGTGCCGCAAGCAGTAAGCCGGATTGAGACAAACGGCTCTGAACGCCGGGGCACGGTTGTTGTTGATTTTGTCGGCCAGGGCCCGGCCAGCCCTGCAGTAACCGAGGCGCTGCTGGGCAGCCCATCCACGGGGCTTCTGTTAGGATATAGCGGCTGGAATACAGCAGGCAACAAAATTGGGATTGCCCTCGGCATGGGCCAGTCACGTTATGCGTTCCTTGTGTCCAAGGCAAAGCCTTCTGTTATGGAGGATGCTGTGGACGCTCATGGTTCATTGCTGTTTAAGCGCTTTTTGAAAGATTATTATTACAAAGCGGTAGCAATCAGTGACATACGGGCCTACTCAAGAAGCCACAGCAAATATGCCAACCTGCCGCAAGGCGTAGCGGATCAGAATATGGTTGTATTCAACTCCACAGAGGATTATAACCACCTGCTAACCCTGCTTCGTGATCTGATGCAGATGCATACAGAAACTCTTCGCTCTAAGAATGCGTTTGGGATCGGAAGCCCGGCAGTGTCGCATGCTGTGCGGCAAATCAAAGGGTCCTCTTGGAATTTAGCGGAGTATAAACGTGCACATTTAGATTATTGTGATCCTAACTATATTTGGGGACGTGCTTTTGAGATTACGCTAAATCCAATGGTTGATGTGAAGTAATGTTTGGGGGTTGTCCCGAAAGAGGTTAAATTCGAAATAACAACAGCTTACCTTCTGAATATTATCCGGAAAATACAGAAACAGCGGCCCAGAAGATTACACACGAGCCGCTGTTTCTGTATTTCACTGTACAGGCGCCTTCTTGAGTAGATGTCGGCGAACTAAAGCCGGCCGAACTCAAGATTTCCTTTCGAACAACTCGCATTTTTTGCTTATATAAAATGAACTTTAGAATTAACCGACCCCAGCTTCGATCCCGAGTGATTCTGAAGAAGCGGAGCGCCCGCCTTTGTCTCCGAAATGCCCCTACTTGGATATTTAGTTCAAGCATTTCGGAGACAACAGCGGTCATAAGAACACTCGGCATCGCAGCGCCCCAATAGGGTAAACTTCATTAGTTCATTTTATATAAAACAAGAAAATTCGAATCAATACGTGACAGTCATGTATCTAAATATTATAATGAGCAGAGAAATTATCGGATTTTAGCCAATTACAGTTTTACAGTTTAAAGGGGGAACGCAACATGAGTTTACGTTATTTAACTGCTGGGGAGACGCACGGTCCTCAACTCACCGCGATTATAGAGGGATTGCCAAGTAATTTGAAGATTGATTTTGAAGCGCTGAATTTCCAGCTGCTTCGCCGTCAGAAGGGTTATGGCCGCGGCCGTCGCATGCAGATCGAGAAGGATACGGCCACAATCGCGGGTGGAGTCCGTCATGGATATACAACGGGAGCACCGGTTGCGCTGATCGTGGAGAACAACGACTGGAAGCATTGGCAGAACATTATGAATATTGAGCCAATTGAAGGCTCGGACGAAGAGAAGCGCCGTGTACACCGCCCAAGACCGGGACATGCGGATTTGAACGGTGGACTGAAATACAATTTGAAAGATTTGAGAAATGTGCTTGAGCGCTCCAGTGCCCGTGAAACAGCGATCCGGGTAGCTTGTGGAGCTATGGCACGTCAGCTTCTGGAACACTTCGGAATCAAAATTGCCGGTCACGTTATTCGGATCGGGGAAATTGAAGCGCCTCCTCACAACCTGTCGCTGGATGAGCTGCGCGAGGTTACAGAGCAGTCGTCCGTCCGGGTTGTCGACGCTGAGACGGAGAAGAAGATGGAAGCCTATATCGATCAGATCAAGCAGGACGGGGATTCGATCGGCGGTATTGTGGAATGTATCGTGGAAGGCGTGCCAGTGGGTCTCGGAAGCCATGTTCAGTATGACCGTAAGCTTGACGGGCGGATCGCCCAGGCTGTAATGTCCATCAACGCTTTCAAAGGTGTTGAGATTGGAATCGGCTTTGAGGCGGGGACAATCCCGGGCTCCAAGGTGCATGATGAAATTCTGTACAGCGAAGAACGCGGATACTACCGGGCAACGAACCGGCTCGGCGGTTTCGAAGGCGGGATGACCAATGGTATGCCGCTTGTGGTCCGCGGTGTAATGAAGCCGATCCCTACTCTGTACAAGCCGCTGCAAAGTGTTGATATCGATACGAAAGAGGCATTTACAGCTCAGGTGGAGCGTTCTGATGCTTGTGCGGTTCCTGCGGCCAGCGTTGTGCTTGAGAGCGTTGTGGCTTGGGAAGTGGCGAAGGCCTTCCTTGAGAAATTCGGCGGGGATTCCATTGAGGAAATTGAGAGAAATGTGAAGAGCTACCAAGAACAGCTGGAGAACTACTAATGAGGACGCTCACAGTTGAACTGGGGGAGCGTTCATACCCCATTTATATCGGCAGCGGGCTGCTTGAGCAGATCGGATCGTATCTTGAGAAGCATTCGGTCAGCACCAAAAGCCCCCTGCTTGTTGTTACGGATGATCATATTGCCCCACTGTATCTGGATGAGACGGTGGAGCAGCTTGTGCATCATGGATACCGCGTGGTAACCTCTGTTGTTGCGGCCGGGGAGAAAGCAAAATCCCTGTCCGTGTTCGAGGATGTAATGACGGCTGCGATCCAGGGAGGGCTGGACCGCAAGTCAGCTGTGCTGGCTCTCGGAGGCGGTGTGGTCGGCGACTTGGCTGGCTTTGTGGCCGCCACTTATATGCGCGGAATTAAATTTGTGCAGATTCCTACTACTATTCTGGCTCACGACAGCAGTGTGGGTGGGAAGGTGGCGGTCAACCATCCGCTTGCCAAGAATATGATTGGTGCTTTTCATCAGCCGGTTATGGTTCTGTATGACGTGGATACCCTGCAGACCTTGCCCATGAGAGATGTGAAGGCAGGTTATTCCGAGATGATTAAGCACGGCCTGATCTGGGACGAAGCATTTGCCGACTGGTGTTACTCGCACGCAGACAGCCTTCTGTCCCTCAACCGGGAAGACCTGGCGTACGGCTTGGAGAAGGGCTGTGCTGTTAAAGCAGCTGTGGTGTCTCAAGACGAGCAGGAGAACGGGCTGCGCGCCATTCTTAACCTGGGCCATACGATAGGCCATGCCATTGAAGCCGTAGGTGGTTATGGCGAATTTCTGCATGGGGAAGCGATCTCGATCGGCATGATCGGCTCTGCGCTGCTGGCAGTCAATAGGGGAAGAGAGCGTTCTATTTATACAAGAACCAAGGAAATTTTGGAGAAATTCGGGCTTCCTACTGCTTTGCCCAAGCATGTGGATACCGAACAGCTGATCAGTGCTCTCCTTCATGATAAGAAATTTAAAGAGAACCTGATTGTTTTTGTCCTGCCGGTTGCGATCGGTAAAGTGGAGATTGTGTCCGATATCACATTGGACGAAGTACGAAGTGTAATTGAGCAGCTGAAAGAGGAGGCTTAAGGCCGATGTATAATCGCGGAATTAGGGGAGCCACTACGGTTACCCGAAATGATGAGAATGAGATTCTTCAGGAGACCGTGGTTCTTCTAAAAGAAATTGTGGAGCGGAATGAAATCGTTCCGGAGGACATTTGCAGTGTTTGGATCACCATGACTCAGGATTTGGATGCGACTTTTCCGGCACGGGCCATTAGGCAGATGAATGGCTGGGACTTGGTTCCCTTGATGTGTTCCATTGAAATTCCGGTTAAAGGCAGCCTGCCCCTGTGTATCCGCCTGATGGTCCAGGTGAATACAAATAAGAGCCAGCGGGAGATGAAACACGTATATTTAAATGCAGCCAAGGCGCTTCGTCCCGATCTTTCTTCCGCAGGTAGCGAAGGGAAATAGGGCTAAGGTGGTTGCTAAACTCAACTGGGATGTTGTATAGTGTTGTTAGTGAGTTTGTAATGAGATGAGTAGAGTTTAGATGAGATGAGCAGAGCAGAGTTGAGCTAAGCGAATGTCCCCTGGGGAGTTGTCCGGTTGCATGCCTGGTAGTGGAAGAGGCGGCAATAGCGGATCGTCTGATAGCTAGGTGTATTTTTGATATACCCGTCAGACCAATCTATTACCTTTGGACAATAGTTTATTTAACTGCACATCGAACCAGCCTCTACTTCGGTAGAGGCTTTTTTGCATATCTGCCCATATATGATCATGGATGTATCCAAGACCAAAGGAGTGAGGGACATGATAACCCCGCGTATTGAAGAAGTAATCTCGATGGCCAAACAGTTTAACCTGATTCCAGTCGTAAAGCCGATTATGGCTGATATGGAAACTCCGATCCGCCTGTTCCAGCGTTTTGCCCAGCGTGACCGGGCGTTCTTGCTGGAAAGTGTGGAGGGCGGGGTACAGTGGGCCCGTTACTCCTTTATTGGAACCGACCCGTTCCTGATGATCTCCGCGAAAAAAGGCAGCGTTGTTGTAGAGCAGGGCGGTGCGAAGCGCTCTCTAAACGGGAAGCCGGTAGAAGAGCTGAAATCGATTCTGCGGGCATACCGCAGTCCCAAGCTTCCGGATATGCCGCCTTTTACGGGTGGCGCGATTGGCTTCTTCGGTTACGATCTCCTGCAGTATTACGAGAAGCTGCCCGCTCATGCGGTAGATGATCTGCAGATGCAGGATATCCAGTTCATGTTCTGCGATCAGGTTATCGTCTTCGATCACGTCAAGCAGCGGATTCTGCTGGTCGCCAATCTGCATGTGGCGACTGGGGCGAAGGACGAGGAGATCAGAGCGGCTTATGATGAGACGTTATCCAAGCTGGATCAGATGGCCGAGGTGCTTCAGCAGGAAGGTCCGGGTGAGAATCTGAACCGGAGGCCATTCCCGGAGGATGTCGAGCTTGGAGAGATTGCCTCCAATATGACGAAGGAGCAGTACATTGAGAACGTAAAACAGGCCCAGGAATACATCCGGGCAGGCGATATTTTTCAGGTGGTGTTATCCCAAAGATTCCACATTGAGACAGAGGTGTCCCCGCTTCATGTGTACCGGGTACTTCGGACGATGAATCCATCCCCATATATGTATTACCTGAAGATGGACGATGAAATTATTGTGGGCACCTCGCCTGAAGCTTTGGTGAAGGTGGAGAGCGGGCGGGTGGAGACAAGACCTATAGCAGGAACCCGGCCGCGCGGGGCTAATGATCGTGAAGACAGGGAGCTTGCCGAGGAGCTGCTGAAGGACGAGAAGGAGCGCGCGGAGCATTTGATGCTGGTTGATCTTGGCCGCAACGACCTTGGCCGCGTATCTGAATTCGGAACGGTTAAATGTGATACGTTCATGGAAATTGAAAAATATTCGCACGTGATGCATATCGTATCGGGCGTATCCGGCAAGCTGCGCAAAGACAAGGATTTCTTCGACGCATTCTTGTCCTGCCTGCCAGCTGGCACGGTATCAGGAGCCCCTAAGCTTAGGGCGATGGAAATTATCGCAGAGCTTGAACGGGAGGCCCGCGGCACTTATGCGGGTGCGATAGGATATCTGGGCTTCTCAGGAAACATGGACTCCTGCATTACGATCCGCACCATTGTGTTCAAGAAAGGCCGGGCTTATGTCCAGGCTGGAGCTGGGATTGTGTGGGATTCAGTGCCTGTGAAGGAATATGAGGAAACAGTCAACAAAGCCAAGGCCCTGCTCAAGGCGATCCGCACAGCGGAGATCATGTTTCCTAGGGCTGCGAGTCATGATGGAGTGATCAATCAGGATTACCTTTACGAATATACGCCTTAATCATAATCAAGGAGGAGAGCGGAATGAGCGGATACGAAACAGTGCAGTCGGGGATTTCACGAATTGTGTCAGGGCATCACTTGGGACGGGAAGAGGCCCGCAGTATAATGGAAGTGATCATGGCGGGCTCGGCCACCCCGTCTCAAATCGGAGGCCTGTTAACGGCCCTGCGCATGAAAGGGGAGACGGTGGAGGAGATTGCCGGCTTCGCCGAGGCTATGCGCGGTTATGGCAGCCGCCTGCATACGGAGTCCAGGCAGCTTCTGGATACATGCGGGACCGGCGGCTCCGGCATCCATAAGTTCAATATCTCCACGACTTCGGCCATTGTGGCGGCATCTGTATCGGTGAGGGTTGCCAAGCACGGCAATCGTTCCGCCTCCGGACGCGCGGGAAGTGCAGATGTGCTGGAAGCTCTGGGGGTAAACATTCACTTATCCGCAGATCAGGCCGAGAAGTGCCTGGATGATATCGGAATCTGCTTCCTATTCGCCCAGATTTATCACCCTTCGATGAAGCATGCGGCAGCAACCCGTAAAGAGCTTGGGGTAAGAACAGTCTTTAACATGCTGGGGCCGCTTACGAACCCGGCCGGAGCGGATCGTCAAGTTCTTGGAATTTATGATCAGAGCAAGACGGAAGTCATAGCTGAGGTTCTGCGGGAGCTTGGCTCCAAACGGGCTATGGTGGTGACCAGCCATGAAGGGCTGGATGAAATCAGTATTTCCGCACCAACCCGCATTTCGGAACTTAAAGACGGGGCCATTCATACTTATGATCTTCATCCCGATGACCTGGGACTCCGGGTATATCCTCTGGGGGATGTGATCGGGGGAGACCCAGCGGTCAATGCTGACATTATTCAGCGTGTGCTGCAGGGAGAGAAAGGTCCATACAGAGATGTGGTCCTCGCTAATGCGGGAGCATGCATTTATGTAGCCGGGCTTGCCGGAACTATACAAGAAGGTGTTAAGATCGCGGCCGAAGCCATTGATACAGGCAAGGCATACAGCAAGCTGGAGCAGCTTATTCAAACGACGGGGGAAATCAGTTATGTATCTTGATCGTATAGTAGCAACCAAACAGAAGGAGGTAGAGGAACTAGCGTCCTCATTTTCTTTAACGAAAGCAGAACGCGCCATCTCCGAGATGCCGGCAACACTTGGGTTTCACCAAGCTTTATCCGTAAGACGTAAACGCAGTATGGGACTTATTGCCGAGGTAAAGAAGGCATCGCCGTCCAAAGGGCTGATCCGGCCGGACTTTAACCCGGTGGACATTGCCCGGGCTTACGAAGAAGCCGGGACGGATTGTATCTCCGTGCTCACGGATAAGGAGTATTTTCAAGGCAGCCCCGAATACCTGAAGGCCATCCGCCAGGCAGTTAACGTACCGCTGCTCCGTAAGGACTTCATGATTGATGAGCGGCAAATTTATGAAGCCAGGCTCATGGGCGCAGATGCAATCCTGCTGATCGCAGCAATATTGACGGACCAGCAACTGAAGCAATTTGAGGCTGCGGCCGAAGCCATCGGGCTGGATGCCCTGGTTGAGGTACATGACCGGGAAGAGCTTGACCGGGTACTCAGCATTGGGACTTCCAAGCTGATCGGGATCAATAACCGGAATCTTCGTACCTTTGAAGTAAGCCTGGGGACAACTGCTGAATTAAGCAGCCTGGTTCCAGAGGGGATCACCCTCATCAGTGAAAGCGGTATATCCAAGCCTGCCGATATCAGTTATCTTGCATCGTGTGGAGCCAAAGGTGTGCTTATTGGCGAGACGTTCATGCGGGAGCCAGTGGTCCAGGAAGCCGTCAATCAGCTTATGGGGCCTGTCGAGCGCGGGAGCAGATCTGCCCATGAGTAAGGTATCGGTAAAAATATGTGGACTTCAGGACGTTGAAGTGCTAAAATCGATGATAAACTTGCCTGTTGATCATATCGGATTCGTGTTTGCCAAGAGCAAACGACAGATCACAGGCATACAGGCGTCGGAAATGATTCACTGGATTCAGAATTGGGAGGGACCCAAGAAACCGGCGAGCGTGGGGGTATTTGTTAATCCAGAGCTTCAAGAGCTGGCGGCCGTTTTGCAAGAGGCAAAATTGGACGTGGTGCAGCTTCATGGACAGGAATCCCCGGAGTTCTGCCGGAGTGTGAAGCAGCAATTTGCAGTCAAAGTTTTTAAAGCATTCTCGGTTAAGAATGACCTTGAAGAGGACCTCAGCGGATTAGACGATTTCAGCGGCGTCCTGGATGGCCTGCTTCTGGATACCTATGATCCGAAGTATGGCGGAGGGTCTGGCCAGACTTTTGACTGGGGACGGATTAAGCCTTATCAAATTTGGACTAAACGGGAAGGTATTCCCTTGATTATAGCTGGCGGCCTGAATCCCGAAAATGTCGGAGAGCTGCTGAGCGGATTTCAGCCGGATGGTGTGGATGTCTCCAGTGGCGTGGAAACGGAAGGCGTTAAAGATATAGAGAAGATACGAGCATTTGTCGAGAGGGTGAAGAGCTGATGACACAATTACCGGATAAGAACGGACGATTTGGGGATTTTGGCGGGCGTTATGTGCCTGAGACATTGATGAACGCGCTGATTGAGCTGGAAGAGGCATATAATCAGTACTCACAGGAGCCGGATTTTCAGGAAGAGATAAACTATCTATTAAAGCAATATTCCGGAAGGGAAACCCCGCTATTCTATGCAGAGCGTCTGACTGAGCATTTGGGCGGGGCCAAGATCTATCTCAAGCGTGAGGATTTGAACCATACCGGGGCACATAAGATCAACAATGCCATCGGCCAGGGGATTCTCGCCAAGCGAATGGGAAAACGCAAGGTCATTGCGGAGACAGGAGCTGGACAGCACGGCGTGGCTACAGCAACAGTAGCGGCCCTTCTTGGACTCGAATGTAAGGTGTTCATGGGTGAGGAAGACATGAAGAGACAGCAGCTCAACGTATTCCGGATGAAGCTGCTTGGTGCCGAAGTTGTACCTGTTCTGTCAGGGACCCGCACACTCAAAGATGCTTGTAATGAAACGCTCCGTTACTGGGTGAGCAACGTACATGACACGTTCTACATCCTTGGTTCGGCAACCGGCCCGCACCCTTATCCGTTGATGGTACGGAACTTCCAGCGCATTATTGGAGACGAGACGCGGCGTCAGATTCTGGAGCAGGAAGGAAGACTCCCCGATCTCGTTGTGGCTGCGGTAGGCGGCGGAAGCAATGCGATTGGCATGTTCTACCCATTCATTGAGGATACATCGGTCAAGCTGCTGGGGGTTGAGGCGGCAGGACACGGCGTGGACACGGAATATCACGCGGCAACCATGACTAAGGGAACCAAAGGCGTGTTCCAGGGTTCAATGAGCTACCTGCTCCAAGATGCATTTGGGCAAGTGCTTCCAGCGCATTCCATCTCAGCCGGACTGGATTACCCGGGAATTGGTCCTGAGCACTCCTACCTGAAAGACATCGAGCGCGCCCGTTATGCGCCGATCACGGATCAGGAGGCTTTGGATGCTCTACAGCTTCTGAGCAAAACGGAAGGGATTATCCCGGCCTTGGAATCGGCTCATGCGGTAGCCCAGGTAGTTAAGGAAGCGCCGTTGCTTCCTTCCGATCATATCATTGTGATATGCCTGTCCGGCCGGGGCGATAAGGATGTAGAGTCGATCATGGGATATTTGGGAGGCGCAGAATCATGAACTTAATTGACCAGAAATTTGCCGATCTCAAAAAAACGGGTCAAACCGCGCTTATCCCTTTCCTCACGGTAGGTGATCCTGATCTGGACACCACGGTAGAGTTAATCGTTCAGGTTGAGGCTGCCGGAGCGGACATTCTTGAGCTTGGAGTACCTTATTCAGACCCGCTTGCCGACGGTCCTGTTATCCAGCGGGCCTCCGAACGGGCCCTTGCCAGCTCGGTAACGATCGGAACCTGTCTGGATGTGGCCCAGAAGGCTAGAGCACGCGGGGTGCGTATGCCTTTTGTGCTGTTTACCTATTTTAACCCGGTGCTTCAAGTGGGCTTGGAGACGTTCTTCAAAAAGCTGGGTGAGAACGGGATCAGCGGCATTATAATTCCTGATCTTCCCATTGAGGAATCCTCAGAGGTTGCCAAGCTTGCCCAGAAGGCCGGAATTCATTTGGTGCCTTTGGTGGCCCCGACATCCAACGAGCGGATCTCACGGATTTTGGCAAATGCGCGTGGTTTTATCTACTGCGTCTCTTCGCTTGGTGTTACCGGGGAACGCAGTTCCTTCCATGAAGGGGTTGAACAATTCATCGAGCAGGTGAAGTCGCAGAGCAGTCTTCCGGTTGCCATCGGTTTTGGCATATCCAGCCGTGAGCAGGTAGAGAGATTCTCGGCTATATGTGACGGGGTTGTAGTTGGAAGTGCCATCGTCCGTAAGATTGAAGAGACCATTCCTCTCCTCCAAGATTCAGAGCAAAGAGAGCAAGGGCTGTTGCAAATCCGTGAATTTGTGGCACAATTGAAAGATTAGGTGAGCGTTATGCTCCATGATTGATGAGATGAAAGGAAGGGATAACCTATGCAGCCCAAACCACAGATTGTGAAATTGCCTGTATACCAGCCAGGTAAGTCAATCGAAGAAGTGAAGAGAGAGCTGGGTCTCTCTGAAGTCATCAAGCTGGCTTCCAACGAAAATCCTTACGGTGCTTCGCCTAAGGCCAAGGAAGCAATCGCACAGGCGCTGTCACAGATCAGCGTCTACCCTGACGGCAGCGCAGCAGAACTGACTGAGGTGCTAGCAGGTCACCACGGGGTGAACCGTGACCAGATTGTTTTTGGCTGCGGATCTGATGAAGTCATCGCGTTGATTACACGCGCGTTCCTCCTTCCAGGGGATGAGAATATCATGGCGGATCAGACTTTCTCCGTATACAAAAGCAATGCGGATATTGAGAGTGCGGTCAGCATTGAAATTCCATTGTCCGACGGAGTGCATGATCTTGATGCGATGCTGAATTCCGTATCGGAAAGAACAAAGATCATCTGGATCTGTAATCCGAACAATCCCACAGGTACGATCGTTACGGAAGAAGCGATTGTGAGCTTCCTGAACCGTGTGCCGCAGCATGTGCTCGTTGTGCTGGATGAAGCCTATGCTGAATTTGTTACCGATCCGTCTTATCCGGACAGTCTAAATTTAATGAAGAAATACCCGAACTTATTGATACTTCGCACATTCTCAAAAATATATGGGCTTGCTTCACTTCGCATCGGCTATGCTATCGGACCTGCTGGAGTTATTAAACTTATTAATCAAGTGCGTGAACCTTTCAATACGTCCCGTCTTGGTCAAGCAGCAGCTAAAGCTGCAATTACCGACCACGAGTTTATCGAAGGGTGCCGGACGAAGAACAGAGAGGGAATTGAATACTTAAGCGCTGAGTTTGATCGGTTGGGATTAAGCTATTTCCCGGCTCACGGGAACTTTATTCTGGTTCATGTTCAAACTTCGGGTGCTGAAGTATTTCAGTCCCTGTTGAAGCTGGGTGTTATCGTTCGTGCCGGGTTCGGCAAATATCCGGAGTACATCCGGGTTTCCGTGGGTACTCCAGATGAGAATAAGAAATTTATCGAAGCGTTGGAACAGGTTCTTGCCCGACAGGAACAGCATGTAACTACAGAATAAAGGATACAAGACAAATTAGAGTAAGTTGAGTGGAGACCCATGACTATTAAAATCGCTATTTTTGGAGTTGGACTGATTGGTGGCTCGCTGGCACTCAGCTTCAAAGGAAAACCGGGCATTACGGTTGTTGGACACAGCCACCGGGAGGATATTCTGCATCAGATTATAGAGCGTGATGTTGTCGACACCGCGACTCTGTCCATGGAGGAAGCTGTAGCTGATGCGGATTTCATCTTTCTGTGCGTACCCGTCAGCCAGCTCGAGCCGTATTTGCAAAAAATCAGCAGCCTGAACTTGAAACCGGGCTGTATCATAACTGATGTGGGCAGCACGAAAGCTTCCATTGCCTCCAGCGCTGAGGCGATTAAGCTGCCCGGTGTTTATTTTATTGGCGGGCATCCAATGGCTGGATCAGAGAGATCCGGGGTTGCCGCGGCATCCACACTGCTGTTTGAGAATGCCTACTATGTGCTGACGCCGTCTGCCGGAGTTCCTGAGGAAGCATATCAGCGCTTGGAGGAACTGCTCTTGCATACAAAAGCACGTGTTGTACGCGTGGAGCCAGAGCTGCATGACGAAATTGTCGGGGCTATCAGCCATCTGCCTCATATTATTGCTGTTGCTCTCGTAAATCAAGTTAGCGACTACAATGCAGGCAATACGCTGTACCGCCAGTTGGCGGCTGGAGGATTCAGGGATATTACCCGCATCGCCTCCAGCGATCCTGTCATCTGGCGGGATATCCTGCTTAGCAACCGGAACGTTCTGCTTGAGCTTCTAAGTGACTGGAATGCCAATATGGAACACTTCATTGAACTGTTAAAGTCAGGTGATGGAGAGGGCATTGAAGAGGCCTTCGACAAAGCTAATCGTTTCCGGAGTGAGCTGCCGGAACGCCGCAAGGGAGCGATTAGCTCATTGTATGATCTGTATATCGATGTACCCGATACTCCGGGAGTTATTGGTCATATTGCTACTGAGCTGGGGGTACGGCAGATCAACCTGGGTAATATGCAAATCATTGAGAGCCGTGAGGATGTGCCTGGTGTTATGCGCCTTTCCTTCCGGCAGGAAATGGATATGGAGAGAGCTAAGGAGCACCTTTTAACGTTAGGGTATACAGTGTATCAATGAATATGAAAGCCTGTTGGGCTGCCTTTATCGGCGGAGCAGCAGGCTTTTTTTATAATGGTCAGCTATACGCCTAAAAATCTAGACCAAAGTTAATTAGATGCAGCCAAGATGGATCATCCCAGTCAGCAAGCAAAAAAAAAAGACCACTTTCATTGAAAGTGGTCTTGCTCGAACCTGAGCAAATTATATTGGATAGGAGTGGAGAGAAACCATACTGTACTTTTATTATATGTATACGTTTTCATTATGTCAACACATTTTTTTAAACGCTTTCATGTGTAATTTTGGAAAGCTTGATTAAAGGGGCCGCTGTACAATCATTGGCTGCGCCTATGATAACTAGAACATATCTGTAATTGATGTGGCAGTTCAGCCGCTTCTATAATGTGAATGTATAGAGTTGAACTAATTAAAGAGTTGTTCAACTTATATAGATAGAACAATTAATGGGTCAGGAGAGTGAAGAGATGGCACAAGCGGTTTTTTACCATGCAGGCTGTCCGGTATGTGTGGATGCGGAGCGCCTTATAATTGAGTATTTAGACAAAACCAAGGTGGACCCAGAGGTTGTTCATCTGGGGCAGGACCGGGGCCGGATCTCCGAGGCGGAGGCTGCCGGAGTGAAGTCCGTGCCCGCGTTGGTTATTGAAGGTCAAGTGTATCACATTAATTTCGGAGCGAGTCTGGAGGATGTGAAGAAATAAAGATACTTCCACTCGTTGAGGTGCTATTCCATGGCATCTCTTCGTTGTTTTTTACGTAAGAAATTGTTCCGTTCCTTACTATTTCTACTGATGGGCAACCGTTGAGAGCAGCTGTTCCATAAAGACCCGGGTTGCAGCGCATAGATGTTTGTTCTTCCGGTATACGATGCCGATTTCTGTAACCATGGAGGGCTGATTTATCGGAAACACGGTGATGTTTGCATCTGAGACCTGGGCCAGATAGGTTTTGGGTAAAATGGTTACGCCCACGCCTTTGGCCACCATTTGAACGATGGACTCAAGCGTAGTCATTTCAATCACAGGCTTCGGTGTGAAGCCGAGTGGGCGGCACTTACTGTCAATAAACTGTCTGAGATGGTAGCTCTCCGGAAGAAGGACGCTGGGAAAGCGCTCAAGCCAATCGAGACAAACGGAATCCGTTCCGGTCATCTCCTCCATGAAGGTAAAAGCTGCGGGAACAGCAAAAACCAGTTCTTCCTGCTGAAGAGGAACGGTTACCAGCTCTTCATGGGCTGTGGGCAAATATACAATCCCCATATCAAGTTCATTCTTCATAATTCCTTGGATAATATCACCGGTTCTGAGGCCTAAGACGGACAATTCAATCTTGGGATAACGTTGATTGAAGGCGATAGCGGCTCCGGACAGCAAGTAATTGACCACAGATAGCAGTGCGCCGATCTTGAGTGTGCCTCTCCCGAGGCCTTGAAGCTCGCTGATTGATGCCCGGGCCTCGGCCAGCTCATGAAAGACGTTGTAGCAGTGGTGCTGGAGTGTCCTGCCTGCCTCGGTAAGCATGGTCTTTTTACCAATCCGGTCAAATAGGGGAGTGCCGATCTCATGCTCGAGCAGGCGAATCTGCTGACTTAGTGAGGGCTGGGCAATACCCAGCTGCTCTGCAGCTCTGGTGAAATGCAGCTCCTGGCATACGGCTAGAAAGTATTCCAGTTGTCTAAGTTCCATAACAATAACCTCCGGACATAACAGTAGATAGGGATAAGTCCAGATTACAACGAACGATAGGGAAAAACCACAGTTTTTGAAGAAATGATTGTTCAAATAAACGATCAGAAGAAACGCATACTTAATTCAGAAATATAGACTTAATCAGCTGGGGTGAGAGCATGAGAATACATTATTTGCAGCACGTGCCGTTTGAATCTCTTGGGAACATTGCAAAGTGGGCTGAAGAGAGGGGCCACAGCGTAACAGGAACCCATTTATACAATGATATACTGTTTCCGGAATATTCGGATTTTGATCTGCTGATTGTTCTGGGTGGTCCAATGGGAGTGAACGATGAGAGTGAGTATTCTTGGCTGGTTGATGAGAAGAGATTTATAAGCGGCGCAGTCCACAGCAGGAAGCATGTTCTGGGAATCTGTCTCGGAGCTCAGCTTATCGCTGAAGTCATCGGCGGAAAGGTTGAGCTTAACGCTTACAAAGAAATTGGATGGCATCCTGTTCGCCTGACAGAAATGGCCCGCTTGTCGGATTATTTCAGGAGCTTCCCGGAGGAATTCATTCCATTTCATTGGCATGGGGAAACATTTCAACTGCCTGAACAAGCGGTTCATATGGCATACAGCAGAGCTTGTGCTAATCAGGCTTATGTCTATGAGGATCATGTGGTCGGCCTGCAGTTCCATCTGGAATTCAGTGAAGACAGCGTCCATCAAATCATGAAATACTGCTCCCACGAGCTGGTGGAGGACTTGTATATTCAGCAGCCTCATCAATTAACAGGAAAGAATAAGCTGCTTAACCGGAGTGTTATATTGCTGTACTCTCTGCTGGATGCAATGCAACACGACTGGGAGTACCGGTCTTATCAGCATCATACGGAGACGGGGTGAGGTCTATGAAGGGGTACGCGGAAATTTTGTCTATTAATACCGGGATGCCGCAGGATATGATGTACCATGAGAAGGTGATCTCCAGCGGCATTAACAAGCAGCCGACGGATAAACCTCTGTATCTTACCAATTTGAACCTTGAGGGCGATGGCCAAGCGGATCTGAAGCATCATGGCGGCAAGGAAAAGGCGGTATGTGTGTATCCATTTGAACATTACCGGTATTGGGAGAAGCAGCTGCAGAGGAGCTTGGTCTATGGAGCATTTGGTGAGAACCTCACTATCCAGGGGCTGCTGGAGTCAGATGTGTGTATTGGAGATATCTTTAAACTTGGTGAGGCTGTTGTTCAAATAAGCCAGCCAAGACAGCCTTGCTTTAAGTTATCGGCCAAATATGGCTTACCGGAAATGCCGATGATGATGCAGGAATCGGGTTACACGGGCTTTTACTTCCGAGTGCTTGAAGAAGGGGCTGTTTCAAGGAGCAAAGGGTTATACAGAAGATTCCCGCATCCTAAAGGAATAACAGTCGCTTATGCGAACCAGATTATGCATCACGACAAACATAACATGGAAGCAGTTCAGAGGATTCTGGAGGTTGAGGAACTTTCGGTCAACTGGCGGGCTACGTTTCTCAAGCGTTTGACCGGCAGTGAGACAAGCACCAAAGAAAGGCTGACGGGCCAAGCCTAAGGGCTATGGCACAAGGTTTAGTTTTTTATACTGGATTGCAGAGGAATATTGAAACATCCGGGCATACCTTATAGGAGAAGGACTTTTTCTTCGGAAAGAGTCCTTTATTATTTTTATGGTTAATTATGGTTAGGGGTAAGAAATTTTTGTAATGCATCCTTCTATGGTATAATATTGCAGGGTTCGCAGTGAACACCCATTTATTGATATTTCTTTCATCATTCTTAATGAATTTTTCGGTTTCACCGAAACTTTTTGTATCCTGTTCGGTAATAATAGGCAGAATCGAACGGGGAAGATGCACATGGATGGGCGAGGAGGATCGCATTCTAATGACGGATTCCCAGATGATTCGAGAGATTAAAGAAGGCAACACAGAGCTGTATTCAGAACTCATGCGCAGATATCAACGTAAAATTATGGCATTTATATATCATATGTTAAAAAGTGCTCAACTGGAGCTGCTTGCTGAAGATTTGTGTTCGGAGACGTTCTACAAAGCTTTCAGGAGCCTGCACTCATTTCGCGAAGTGGATGCTTCCTTCTCTACGTGGCTGTATACCATTGCCCGGAATACGGTGCTTAGCGAGCTTCGCAAGCAGAAGACGGGTAACGTATCCTTAGATGAGACGGGGTATGTACCCGTTGCGTCTCCGGAGATTGTGCCGGAACAAGCCATCCTGCGAAATGAGCGGGTTGTCATGGTGAGGGAAGCGATCAACAATCTGCCGGAGAAGCAGCGCTCGGCGTTGATTCTAAGGGAGTATGACCAATTGGATTATCAGGAGATCTCGACCATTCTAGGACAAAGCGTCAGTGCGGTCAAGTCCCTGCTCTTCCGTGCCAGAAGCAGTGTGAAGAATCAGCTTGAGCCCTACTATTATGAACCAGTCTATGAGCATGCTGAAGGGATGAAAAGCAGATGAATTGTCAAGAAGCCCAGGAGTATATGGATATCATGTGGGACATGTCCGAGGACGACCCCCGGCGTAAAAGCCTGGAGTGGCACGTGCTGGGTTGTGATACGTGTGCAGCTGAATATGAAGTATGGACTGAGGCTCGGGACATAGTACATAAGATGAATATTGAAGTCGATCATAGCGTTGGGGAGAGGGTTAACCGTAATGTGATGGACCGCATTTACGCCGAGTCCCCTTGGCTTGCTCCATCGGAGCCTGAAGCCCGCAAGGCTTCCCGTATCTTGAACCGCCGCTTTGCCTTGTGGATTGCTGGGTTTATGGCTGTGTTTATAAGCAGTCTGATTTATTTCATGATGCCAGGCGGACCTGATATCAATGAAGCGGCCAGCCATAACTCCGGGCTTCTGCCTATTGCCATTGCCGGTACGGATACGGTGGTTAATGCAGATAAGTCCTATAATCTGCCGGATGTATCGCGTGGTATCATTGATCCGCTCATCGTGAAGATGAGTCCGGCCTATCCGGAGTATTGGATGCTGTTGTCGATTCTCGGCATGGGGCTGGCCTTGTTCTCATGGAGGGGCTTAAGACGAATTCGCAGGTAAATGTTCTCAGCGGCAAACGCTGCATCTGCCATAAGCAGAGCGGGGTTCTGCCGCTTTTATTCATTTCCATTTATATAAGTTGATCTTAAGAATTACGAATAGGCTGGAGTGTGAAATGATTCTGAAACGATCGGAAGGAACATTTCACTTGACGGCCTTACCTTGTAAATGAATAATTCAACTTATCTACACTCAGAGCTGTTAGACTTAAGGAGGCTTTTACTTCATGCTGGTTGGATTGATTCGTCACGGCTTAACGGACTGGAATGCATTAGGGAAAATTCAGGGACAGAGCGATATCCCACTTAATGAGGAGGGCAGGAAGCAGGCGGCGCTGCTGGCTGAACGCTTGAAGCATGAGCCTTACTCCTGGGATTTTGTGATCACAAGCGGACTGCTGCGGGCTCAAGAGACCGGAGAGATTATTGCCGCTTCCTTAGGCATTCCGGTATATGATCCCGATTCCCGCTTAATGGAGCGGGCTTTTGGACAGGTCGAGGGATTAACGGCAGCCGAACGTGAGACGCTGTGGGGATTGGATTGGAAACTCAAGGATCTTGGGCAGGAGAAGGATCAGGAAGTTCAAGAAAGAGCGCTTGCATTTCTGACTGAGCTTGGCGAACGCTATTCGGACAAGAATGTGCTTGTGGTGTCCCATGGAGGGCTGCTGGCCCAGCTATACAGGGCTCTTTATCAGGACAAATTTACGGAGAGAATTGGGAATCTCTCGTTAACCATCCTGGAGAAGGATGAGCAAGCTTGGGAGCCGAGACTTTACAACTGCCTAAAGCATTTACAGGAGTAGGTACTATAGAAGTTGAACTAAAGAATTACGAGTAGATGCAAGAGTGTGAAATGATTCAGGAGATTTTTTTTATATTTGAACAAATAATCCGCGATGCGGGTTATTTTTTTGCTAAAGCCCGAATAAAAGCTGTAAACCTTCCCATAATGGTAGTAAAACGGTGAGGGATGAAACTATGAATCTGGCGGAAATGCTTACATTTGCGGATATCGGGCAGCTTAGCAAAATTGCCAATCACTATCAATGCAGCTGTAACGGGAATTCCAAAAATGAGCTGATTCAATCCATATTACATCAGGTGGGCCGGAAAGAATTTGCCCGCGACTATGTGAACCAGCTGAGTGTCGAGGATTTTCGCTTCTTGAATTCACTGCTCTTTGATTCCCGTCAGCATTACAGTCTGGAAGAATTAGTCGCTTGCGCCCAGAACTCCCGTTTCACCGATGATGCCAAAGAGAAAGAGAATCCCAGGGATGTGATCGCAAGGTTCAGGCAGAGCGGTTGGCTGTTCAACGGTTCCTCACAGAACACTAAATTTCTGTTCGAGGTGCCGGAGGATCTGAAGAACCGGTTCCGCGAGGTGGTAGGACAAAGACTTGAGTCGGAAGTGAATCCTGCTGGTGAGCCTGTGGCCGTCCGGGAAGAGCATACCTTGGCTGCTGAAGATTTATACCTCTTTCTATTCTATGTGTCAAAGAACGAGATCCCTTTGAACCAGGAAGGTATCATGTACCGTAGAAATCAAACGCAATTGATGGACACCTTGCATGTGAGTGAGCCTCTTGTTGGCAAGGGAGGCTGGAGATTTGGTTACGGAAGGACGTTTAAGTCCTACCCTGACCGCTTATCCTTTCTCTATGATTATGCTTATTCACGAAGGTTCATTGAAGAGAGGAATTACCAGCTGAGATTGACATCGCTAGGCGAATTAAGTGTTTTGGAGGAAAAAAGGGAACCCCTGATACATTTGATACGCTTTTGGTTAAAAACATACAAAGCAGCAATTCCTAATTTGCTTTCTCTGGTGTACTGGATTTGCCGTTGCTCCAAGGAGTGGGTAACCGTAAGCTCACTGAGGACAAGCATGGATAGACTGATCAAGCCGTATTATTATGATACGCCGGCTTCCATCTTCGAAGAGCGAATACTCAAGATGATGCTTCATTTCGGCATGATCTCCATCGGTGAGAATGAAGAGCGTGAACGGTATGCCAGGGTTACGGCATTTGGTAAATTGGCGGTGCATGAGCTGCAAAAAGGTCTAGAAGGTAAAAATGCTCGTCAGGTTTGACAAGGATGGAAAGGCTTGCTAAGATCACTCCAATTCAAGTTCATTCCAGGAAGAGGAGTGTGGCAGGCGAATGTATATTTCTTATATGGGGAAGACCCCTTTTGTGGATCCTTCTGTATATGTGGCTGAGGGGGCGAAGCTGGCCGGTGATGTCCGGATTGGCAAGGATTCAAGCATATGGTTCAATGCGGTGCTAAGAGGTGATTTGGCACCAATCATCATTGGGGAGCGCAGCAATCTGCAGGATGGTGTAATCGCCCATGTGAATACTGGGCAGCCCCTGATTATAAGCGATGATGTATCTGTCGGACACGCAGCGATCGTTCATGGCTGTACGATAGGTAAAGGCACATTAATCGGGATGGGGGCAATTTGTCTAAACGGAGCCGAGATCGGCGAATATGCTTTAATAGGAGCCGGCTCGCTAATTCCGGAGAACCGCAAAATTCCACCCTATACTCTCTCGCTCGGTTCACCTGCTAGAGTAGTCCGCGAATTGACCGAGGCGGATCTGCAGAGAATGAAGCTGACTACGGATAGCTATGTGTTGAAAGGACGGGAGTATAGGAGCTCTTAACATTGGCTGGAGGTGCATCCTATGGATCAAATGAAAGTGACTTACGAAGTTATGCTGGGTCTGGCAGCTGAAATGGTGTGGGACGAAGCATTAAAGAAATATCGGACAGAGAAACTTCATAGTGAAATTGATTCAGCCTTGGCAAAAGGCGACGAGGAAGCGTTCCGCCTCCTAACTGAAGAATTAAGAACTTTGGAACAATAGAAGAAATGCCTTGCGCATTTCTTCTGTTTTTTTTATACCGCAGGATATCCCGAGTCGCCTTTGCATGTATAATATGATTTAAGGAAAGGGGATGTACATAATGAAATTCAGCGAAATTCACCCGGAGCAGTGGGAGGAGCTTAAGCCATATTTGGACACTTGTCTGATTCCAGTAACCGGCCTCAGCGGGAAGGAGCAGCCTTATGAAACGGTATATGCACTGGAGCGTCTAAGAGATGTCATGGACTGGGTTGAAATTCCGTTCAAAGGAAGGGTGGTTACGTACCCTGCGTTCCAGTACGGCAGACAGGAGATCGTGCAGCAGATAAACGAAGTATGCGCCAATGTCAAGTCCGCAGGCTTCAAATATGTAATTGTAATCTCGGCGGATGTGGAGCTGGATTCCTCGATGCTCTATGAAAGCGATTTAGTAGTTACCCCGGGCCGATTTCCGGGTTCAACGGAGGAGTCTCCCTCCACGTCTGTGATGCGGGAAATTCAAGCGATGTGGTTCCCGGATAAACAGATGTAAATGTGACGAAAAATCGACAATTTAACAAGATTGTGACCATACTGTTAACGAACATACCCTGTAAATTCTTGACGCTCTAGGAAGCCTAATATATTATAATAATGTCCTAGTAATTCGTGTGATTTTAATCATTGAAATGGAGAGAATTGGTTCGGAAAAGGGGGTTGAAGACAGTATGAGCAATCAGCACGACCAGCATGAATCATCGCACAGACCACCCAATCGGAAAAAGGAAATGTCTCGCAGACAGTTTCTCACTTATACGCTGGGAGGAGCTACCGCCTATATGGCGGGTGGAGTAGTTCTGCCGATGCTTCGCTTCGCTGTGGATCCAGTTCTGCACAAGAAGACAGAAGGGAACTTTGTAAAAGTAGTGGAACTTAGCAAGGTAACAGCGGAACCGCAGGAATTTTCTTTCGAGCTGCAGCAGCAGGATGGCTGGTATGCAAGCACAGCTTCACTAACAGCTTGGATCCGTAAAGACGAGAGCGGTAATATTTATGCGCTTTCACCGATCTGTAAGCACTTGGGATGTACGGTTGGCTGGAATAACGATAAGGCGTTCCCTAATGAGTATCACTGCCCTTGTCACGGCGCCCAATATAACAAGGAAGGCAAGAACCTTGCCGTTGCGCCTAAGCCGCTGGATGAGTACAAGGTTAAGATTGAGAAGGATTGGGTTTACCTAGGCGATATCGTTCCTAATACTCGAGTTAAATAAGGAGGCGTAGAGTCAGATGTTGAAGAGTGTCTACAACTGGGTTGACGAACGTCTTGATATCACGCCGATTTGGAGAGATGTGGCGGACCACGAGGTGCCTGAACACGTGAACCCGGCTCACCATTTTTCCGCATTTGTATACTGTTTCGGCGGTTTGACGTTCTTTATAACAGTCATCCAGATTCTGTCGGGAATGTTCCTGACGATGTATTATGTGCCAGATATTATTAACGCATATGCAAGCGTTGAGTTTCTTCAGACTAAGGTGGCATTTGGACAAATTGTCCGCGGGATGCACCACTGGGGAGCGAGTCTGGTTATTGTTATGATGTTCTTACATACCTTGCGCGTATTCTTTACAGGTTCCTATAAGGCGCCTCGCGAGATGAACTGGGTTGTGGGAATGCTGATCTTTTTTGTTATGATCGGCCTTGGCCTTACAGGTTACCTGCTTCCATGGGATAACAAATCCTACTTTGCAACCAAAGTTACACTGGAAATTGCGAATTCAGTTCCTGTCCTTGGACCAATTATCAAAGAACTGCTGCAGGGCGGTACGATTGTAGGTGCGCAGACGCTGACGCGATTCTTCGCCATTCATGTGTTCTTCCTTCCGGCCGTGTTGCTCATCCTTCTGGTAGGACATTTCATTATGATCCGCAGACAGGGAATTTCCGGACCGCTATAAGATATTCTTAAGAGAAGGGAGGCATATATATGGGTCACGGAGGCAAATCGAACGAAAAAGTCGTATTTGTCGGCGATTCAAGGGTACGTAAAGGGAACGGATTTATTACTCCTCCCGATTACACAGCTTACCCAGGGAAGTCGGAAGCATTTATTCCAAACTTCCTATTAAAAGAGTGGATGGTTGGTGTAGTGGTCCTTGTAGGCTTCCTGGTACTTACCATTTCTGAGCCTGCCCCACTGGGATTCCCGGCTAACCCAACCGCTTCGGTTATACCGATGCCGGACTGGTATTTCTTGTTCTTATATCAATATCTGAAGTATCCATATGCTTCAGGAGATTACATTGTTCTTGGAACACTTGGTGTTCCAGGTGTTGCTTTTGGCGGTTTGCTGCTGGCCCCATTCCTCGACCGGGGTAAGGAGCGCCGTTTCTACCGCAGACCGATCGCATCCTCTCTGATGCTGTTGTCCTTGGCTGCGATGGTCTACCTGACCAACTTCGCCTGGACACACTATAAGCATGAGCTTGCAGCGACAGGAATCAAACCGGAGGAAGAGCGCCGGATTGAGAAAGCAAGGGAGGCAAGGGAGAAGGGACTTCCTGCTCCATCCAACGCCGTCAAGGCTAAGGAAGTAGCCATTGTGGATAAGGATGATCCAGGGATGGAATCCTTCAAGAAGGCGACTTGTATTTCCTGTCATGCGGCTGATCTTAAGGGAGCAAGCGGCCCGTCGCTTCGCGGTGTAGGGGATAAGCTTGATAAGGCAGCCATTCTGACCATTATCAAAGAAGGTAAACAAGGGCCTGAGGGCAACATGCCGAAAATGTATGATACGGCTAAAGGCGCAGGCTTAAGTGATCAAGATATTGACCACTTGGCCGAATGGCTCTCCAAGCAAAAGTCGGAAGCCAAGTAAGCTGAAATGAACCTGAGAAGCCTGATCGCATATGCGATCAGGCTTTTTGCTGGATATTCCCGGGACAAACCGTTATATTCAGATAAGACAGAGGGGGAATCTTCATGAGCATATCTTATTGGTGGAGCAGGGAATTCCTAACCAGCCGGGGATTTTTGTGGCTTTTATTTGTTTTTAATTTGCTGGGCACGATTTACGGGTATTACTGGTATGGGAATCAGATCGAGTACACGATTGCCAACAATCCGCTCTGGCAGGTGATCTTTGTACCGGACAGTCCAACAGCGAGCCTGTTTTTTACCTTGTCCTTAACTTTCCTCATGTGGCCCAAACTGCTTGCGAACTATCGCGGCGTGCGAGTGCTTCTGGAAGCACTGGCCGTGGTGACCAGTGTAAAATATGGCGTATGGGCGGTCAGCATCATTTTTGCCGGAGCTTATCAGGGGAATGTGATCGGCTGGCAGGATTGGATGCTAGTGGCTTCGCATACGGCGATGGCCGTTGAAGCCTTGCTCTACGTCCGCTTTTTTAAATTTGGAACCGTAATTCTATTAGGCGCTGGCTTGTGGACCCTCCTTAACGACATGGTGGACTATACATATGAGGTGTTCCCTTGGCTGCCTGTCCAGCTTATGGATGACCTGCCTGCTGTCCGGAATTTCACCGTCCTGCTTACATTACTTAGTGTGGCAGCGGGCTGGTTTGCTTTGCGTCAAGCAAGAAGATCTTAGGTTCATCTGATTTGTTCTAGCTCAGGACAGCCCTTCATATGTATGGATTACAGGAGGGGATGTCCGTGAGTGTAAACCGGCGGGGATGGATGTGCTTGAGTGCAGGATGTATTGTGCTGATTATGCTGCTGCTTCCGCTGCAGACGGTTCGTGCTCATCATGATGCCAAGCACACCGCGCAGCTGAATGAGCTGGATAGCGCATCGGAGGCGCTGTACCGTTATATGCAGGATGGGAACGGGGAGAAGGCCCAAGTGGAGATGGACCGGATTGTGCGGTTGGTGGAGACCATATCTTTCAAAGGCTTGTCCTCAGTGGAGGGGATTCACGCGCTGTCTGAGACGGTTATGGATACAAGAGAGGCCTTGGTTCGCAGCCAATCTTCACCAGAAGAGTGGAGGAACACCTCTTCCCGTCTCCGCCTGGCGGTTGACAGTCTGATTCACAAGCAGCAGCCGCTGTGGCACCAGTACTATAAGCTGTTTACTGACGATCTCAGCCAGCTTGCCAAAGCCCGCAGTGATGCGGATGCCAAGAGTTTGCAGAATGCTGTTCACACGCTTAAGTCCCATTATGAGACGATCCGGCCAGCGGCGGCCATTCAGCTGGATAATTCGATCATTGCGAAGGCAGACTCGTGGTTATCCTATTTGGAGAGCGTGAGTATGAAGAAAGATTTGGATGCCTCAGAGCTGAAGAGCGTTCTTGACAGCGGGGAGGGTGTGATCCATGATCTGTTTGGCAAAAAAAGATCCGAGCCGGTTCTGCTGCCTCTTGCCGGCAGCTCGAATCCCTGGAAGTGGAGTCTGCTGATCGGCGGCTGGATTGCCCTGGCACTAACCTATACCGGAATGCGGCATTATAATGCATATCAGGAGGTCAGACCGGTCTCTGGCAGCAAAGACAGAGGCGGATGGAGATTTTAATTTTAGTAAAAGGAAGAACCGCACGTAATAACGGACGGCTCTTCCTTTTTTTGGTTGAATGTTCAATTCATATCTTCTTTAAATCCTTCTCCATGCACATCGTGCACATCATTGATAATAATAAAGGCCCGCGGATCTACGGATTTGGCAATTTGGGTCAATCTCCGGATTTCCTGCCTTCCTACAACACAATAGGCCATATGCTTGGCTTGCTTAGAGTAAGCTCCCACGGCTGGAATCAAAGTAACCCCGCGTTCCATTTCCTTTGTAATTAGTTCCGCAATATCAGGGGCGTAATCGCTGATAATGGTAAAGGCTTTGGCTGAATAAGCGCCCTCCTGAATAAAATCAATAACTTTGGAGGCGATGAAGACGGCGACCAGTGTATATAAAATCTGTTCTTTCTTGATATACAGCAGGGAAGCCCCGATGATAATCACATCTAACGCCAAAATGACCTGGCCCATACTCCAGCCATATTTGCGGTTACAGATTCGTGCAATAATATCCGAACCGCCTGTTGTCCCGCCAAACCGGAACACAAGTCCAAGACCAGCGCCGAGTGTGACGCCGGCATACAGTGCAATTAATATGTAATCATGCTCGGTCTGGAACGGGATGATCCAGCCTTTGCGGATCAGCTGCTCAAACAGCCAAAGAAAGAAGGTAAGCGATCCGATTCCGATCCCGCTATATACAATTTGCCGGCTCCCCAGCACTTTCCAGCCTAACAGGAACAGCGGAATGTTCAAGACCAGGGTGGATAGGGAAGGTGAAATCGAGAAGGCGTATTTGAGCAGGATCGTAATCCCTGTCACTCCGCCCTCCATCAGTTTATTAGGGATGATAAAATAAAGCAGCCCAAAGGCATAAATGGCCGTACCGAGCAGGATCGGCAGGATGGTTTTGGTTAAACGGGCCAGTCTGGTGGTAAGCATGCAATCCCTCGCTTGTTGGATAATAGTGGAGTCAGTAAGCTCCAATGTTTAGTATACCTTTTTAGGTAAGGATTAAAAAAGGATTTGTTTTCAAAACTTCTTTAGGATAACATAGGGGTAAAACCTTCAGACCCGAAGGGGGGCATTATTTAAATGGAAGAGAAATCCCTCGCCGAGATTCAACGCGAAGTGGATCGTTACATATCCCAGTTCAAGGAAGGCTATTTCAGCCCGCTTGCATTGCTTGCCAGGATGAGCGAGGAGGTTGGCGAGCTGGCTAGAGAAGTGAATCATACTTATGGTGAGAAGCCCAAGAAAGTAACCGAAGCAGAGAACTCGATTGAGCTGGAGCTGGGGGATATTTTGTTTATTACGGCCTGCTTTGCCAATTCGCTTGGAATTGATCTGACAGAGGCTCATAACAAGGTGATGCATAAATTCAATGCCAGAGACGCGGACCGCTGGACGAAAGTAGACACCGACTGAGCCCTTCTATCATATGCTGTAAGAACAGCAGCCTAAGAGAAGGGGGAAGCCCTATGATGAAAGCGGAAGACTGTCTGGCTGAAGCCTATAAAAGCATCTTGGAGAATGATTTTGAACAGGCCATAAGATGGTTCGATCATGCGCTGAATTTCAGCCCTCTTGATGCGGATATTCATTACCGCTGCTCGGTGACCTGCGCTCGTAGCGGCAGACTTGATAAGGCACTTTATCATGCGGAGCAGGCTGTGAATCTTACTCCCGGCATGGATGAATATAACCTGCATATGGAACGTTTGCAGGGAATGGAGATGACCCAGAGGGCACTCCGGATACTGGAAGCCCCTAACGTGGAGATGAGCGGAATAAGAGAAGCCGCCATTCTGCTTGAACAGGCCGTGATGAAGGATCCCTTGTCTTCCCAAGCCTTTACAGGACTTGCAGCAGCGTATAGCGAACTTGGTGAACATCCGCTTGCCCTCTCTGCTTTGAGGGAGGCAATCAATCTGCTCGAAGGTGATCCTTCGGTTCAATCTTTAAAAGAATGGGAATTACGTATCGAATCCAAGATCAACCAATCATCATCCTAGTGGACAGTGAGGAGCATGAATATGACGACGAAGATTAGAGTGGCGGTGGCTGGCGCAGCTGGCCGAATGGGGAAGGAAGTTGTAAAGATGGTTTTGGAGGATGCCGATCTAGAATTGGCAGCTGCCATCAATCGTTCAGGTGAAGGGACAGATGCAGGTGAGCTGGTCGGGCTCCCTGCTTGCGGGATAAAAGTTCAATCCGATCTTGAGCTGGCCTTGGTGGAGAGTAAAGCTCAGGTGCTGGTTGACTTTACAACTCCTCAATTTGCTTATTCCAATACGGAGCTTGCGATCCGCCTTGGGGTATCGCCTGTGGTCGGGACGACGGGCTTTACTCCGGAACAAATTGAGGATCTGGACAAGCTGTGCCAGAGCAAAGGCGTTGGCGGACTGATCGCCCCGAATTTCTCCATTGGGGCCATCCTGATGATGAAATTCGCTGCCCAGGCTGCCAAGCACTTCCCTCATCTGGAGATTATTGAGTACCATGGGGATCAGAAGCTGGATGCCCCATCCGGAACCGCAGTGAAGACCGCTGAATTGATTGCCCAGAACAGGGAAGAATTCCGTCAAGGCAACCCGAAAGAGGAAGAGACTATTGAGGGGGCAAGGGGCGGTTATTACAATGGCTTCCGCATTCACAGCGTGCGCCTGCCGGGTGTGTTCGCCCAGCAGGAGGTTATTTTCGGAGGATTTGGCCAGACCTTGAAGATCCGTCATGATTCTTACGAGCGTGCAGGCTATATGCCCGGCGTGAATCTGGCTGTGAAGAAGGTTATGGAGTATAAAGGACTTGTATACGGCTTTGAACATTTTATCGATTAGCAGGGGGAGTCTCAGACATGCTGAACATTGCTTTTATTGCCCACGACCGTAAAAAAGAAGAGATCGTTAACTTTGTTATTGCATATGAACATGTGTTTCATGGGAAGACCTTGTACTCGACCGGCACAACAGGCCAGCGTATTATGGAGAATACCAAGCTGAAGATTCACCGCTTCCTGTCCGGACCGCTGGGTGGAGACCAGCAGATTGGAGCTTTGATTGCCCAGAATCAAATGGATCTGGTCATTTTCCTGCGTGATCCGCTGATGGCGCAGCCTCATGAACCGGATATTAGCGCGCTTCTTCGCCTGTGTGACGTTCACGGCATTCCTGTTGCGACCAATGTAGCTTCCGCAGAAATTATGGTACGAGCTATGGACCGCGGAGATTTGAGCTGGCGTGAGCTGGTTGAACTACACCGCCCAAGGTTAGATAAATGAGTAAGGGGCTCGATATCCTTATCTTTGGGGCTCATGCGGACGATGCGGAGATTGGCATGGCCGCAACCATCGCCAAACACGTTCAGGCAGGCTACAAAGTTGGGATCTGTGATCTGACTGAAGCCGAATTGTCATCCAACGGGAATGTGGAACTGCGTAAGCAGGAGGCGGACAAGGCGTCCAACGTGCTTGGGCTTGAGGTCCGCACCAATCTTGGCCTGCCCGATCGCGGCCTGTATATGACACCCGAGCATGTGGCTGCGGTCACCTCGGTGATCCGGGAATATGCTCCCCGGGTTGTATTCGCCCCCTATTGGGAGGATCGGCACCCTGATCATGTTGCATGCAGCAAGCTTGTAGAAGAAGCGGTGTTTAATGCCAAGCTTCGAAATTGGATGCCGGACAAGCCCGCGGTGCTGGTGGAGGATTTGTATTTCTATTTCATTAATGACTGGAGAACACCGGATCTTATTGTGGATGTGAGTGATCACTATGAGATCAAGATGAAATCTCTGATGTGTTATGAATCCCAATTCACACCTGCCAAGGATGGGGTCGCGACTCCGCTGACGCAGGGTTATGTGGAACGGGTAAAAGCGAGGGACGCGCTGCTTGGACAACGGAAGCTGATTCCTTATGCAGAAGGGTTCGCGGTCAAGACCCCATATAAAGTTCATCTATTTTAACCCAATGAATCATACGATGTATGGAAGTGACAAATCGATGGTTATCATTCTATAAGAAAGAAGGTGCCCCTGACATGAGCCAATCTCTCAAAATCGGCATCACCTGTTACCCGACACTTGGCGGATCAGGGGTTGTGGCTACCGAACTTGGCAAGCTGCTTGCTGAGAAGGGCCATGAGGTTCATTTTATATCCCATAGTGTCCCGTTCCGGCTCGGAGCTTTTCAGAAAAATATATTCTATCATGAAGTAGAAGTGAACGATTATTACGTATTCCGGTATCCGCCTTATGACTTGTCGCTTGCGACCAAAATGGCCCAGGTTGCCAAGCGGGAGAAGCTGGATATTCTGCATGTTCATTATGCTGTACCCCATGCGGTATGCGCCTTCCTGGCCAAACAGATGGTCGGAGACAGCCTTAAAGTAGTGACCACGCTGCACGGAACAGATATTACGGTATTAGCCCAGGATGAATCGCTTAAGGACCTCATCAGACTGGCGATTAACGAGAGTGATGCGGTGACCTCGGTATCTGAGGACCTGATGAGAGAAACACGGGAGGTTCTGGAGATCACCCGCGATATTGATTTAACCTATAACTTTGTAGATAAACGGATTTACTATCCGCGTGACATAGATTCGCTGCGCAGTGATTTTGCTTTTCCTAACGAGAAGATTTTGATGCATATCTCGAATTTCCGGCCGGTTAAGCGTGTGCATGATGTGGTTGATATCTTCTCACAGGTGAGTGCACAAATCCCGGCGCGCCTGCTGTTTGTGGGCGAGGGTCCGGACCTGCCGAAGGTTCAGTGCAAGATCAAGGAGCTTGGCCTGGAGGACCGTGTGCATTTCCTCGGTAAGCAGGATCAGATCGCCCAGATCATTTCAATGGCTGATGTCCTGCTGCTGCCTTCAGAGAAAGAGAGTTTCGGGCTGGTTGCTCTGGAGGCCATGGCCTGCGGCGTGCCAACGATCGGTTCACAAGCAGGGGGAATTCCTGAGCTGGTGGCGCATGGAGTCACCGGATTTCTGGCTCCGACCGGGGATACAAAAGCGATGGCTGATTATGCCGTTAAGCTGCTGACCGACGAAAAGCTGGCTGGCGAAATGTCCAAGGCTTGTCTGGACCGGGCAAGATGCCAGTTCAGCAGCGACCGGATCACGGATGAATATGAGCAAATTTACTACCGGGTGCTTGGGAGGCAAGTTCCAAGCCTAAAGCCGGTATGCAGCTAATAAACTCCGGGTGAGAGGAACTTCCCTCTCCCCGGAGTCTTGTTTGCGAGGAGAGGGTTGAAGTTATGAAGATGTGGACACAGGTGGAGCCTGCAATGATGTCCGCTGGTGTGCAGGTGTTAACGAAATTAACCCAGGCGGGTTATGAGGCTTATTGGGTGGGCGGGTGTGTCCGTGATGAGATCATGGGCAGGCCGGTCCACGACATGGATATTGCCACGTCAGCCAAGCCTGAGGACGTCATTCAGCTGTTTGACCGGAGCGTGCCGACGGGGCTTAAGCACGGAACCGTGACTGTACTTATCGGCAAGCAGGCATTCGAGGTCACAACCTTTCGCAAGGAGACCGAGTATGAGGATCACCGGCGTCCCGTGTCCGTGCAGTTCGTTGACGCGATCCGGGAGGATTTGGAGCGAAGGGACTTCACCATGAACGCCATGGCCATGGATCTGGAAGGAAACTTAACGGACCCTTTCCAAGGACGTAGGGATATTGAGCTTAAGGTGATCCGCTGTGTGGGGGACGCGGACAAGCGGTTTGACGAAGATGCGCTGCGGATGATCCGTGCGGTCCGGTTCGCTTCCGTTTTCGGCTTCAGACTCGTTCCCAGCACCTGGAGAGCCATAATGCGCAGCCGGGACAAGATGGGATACATAGCGACCGAAAGAATCCGTACCGAGCTGGAGAAAATGCTTGCCGGGCCAGACCCCATCCGGGGGCTCGAGCTTCTGAGACGGAGCAGGCTGCTTGAGCAGGCCAAGATTCCGGCCGATCTGACTCATCTGGACGAGAAGCGGCTTAAGCATCTCTCCTCCCTGCCTGCAGAACCCTTATGGTTAAGACTATCACTCCTAATCCAGGCGCTTCATATCCCCGAAGATGAGGTTCTGGATTTGTTGAAACGCTGGACGTTCTCCAACCGGGATGCAAGTGCTGCAGCCGGACTGGTCCGCTTCGACCAGGAGTGGTCGTCGATTGTATATCATTCAAGGCACCTTGATACCGCTGAGAGCATAGAGTTCATGCGCCGAAGCTGGATCGCGCTGCAGCTGGCTTATGGCAAGGAAATTGCCGGTTTATGGATCGACAGGGCCGTAGTCTTAACCCAGGCTTCAAAGGCTGATCGACCAGATGTTCCGGGATCGGAGCAGCAGACAAATCCGAATATGACGGGGGATCTTGAGCAAATTCGCAGGTGGCATACGAGTGTGCCGCTGCATCAGGTCAAAGAGCTTGCGCTCACCGGTACGGATGTGCTGGAGGCGGCCGGGAGACCGGGAGGGCCGTGGCTCAGCATTTTAATGAAAAAACTGCTGCTTGCCGCAGCCGTGGGTGATGTCGCCAACGAGCATGTTGAACTGATTGAAGAAGTGAAACGGATGGTGAACGAAGATGAAGCCTAACACGGTGCTTGATATATTTATGGAGAACCCGGGGGAATACCTGTCCGGGGAAGAAATCAGCCGGCGTTTATCGATCAGCCGTGCTGCGGTCTGGAAGCAGATCAACAAGCTGCGGGAGGCCGGATATGAATTCGATGCCATATCCAGAAGAGGCTACCGGCTGGTGCAGAAGCCAAGCCGTCTCAATGCGGTCACATTGATGGGCGCCATGCGGACTGATGTCCTGGGCAGACAGCTTAAAGTGTTGGATGTTACCACCTCCACTCAAGAGGATGTGCGCAGGCTTGCTGAAGAAGGGGCCCAAGAAGGCACCCTGGTCATAGCGGAGGAACAGACAGTGGGCCGCGGACGGTTCGGGCGCAAGTGGTTCTCTCCGCCTGGCAAGGGCATCTGGATGAGCCTGCTCCTGAGACCTGGCCTTCCACTATCCTGTGCCCCCCAGCTTACGCTGCTTACGGCTGTGGCGGTATGCAGAGCGATCCGGTCAGTGACCGGCGTGGACTCCGGCATTAAATGGCCGAACGACCTCCTTGTGCATGGACGCAAAATATGCGGCATCCTGCTGGAATCCGTCGCGGAAGACGAGCGAATCCGGTACTGCATCGCCGGGATTGGCATCGATGCCAACATGACGGCAGAGGATTACCCGGAGGAACTGCGGGACAAGGTCTCTTCCCTGCGGCTGGAGAGCGGACAGCTGATAGATCGTGAGTCGCTCATCGGGGCGGTGATGTCAGAGCTCGAGAAGCTGTACAAGCTTTATTTGGAGGAGGGCTTCGGACCCATTGCCCATTTATGGGAAGCTCTATCTGTAACGATCAACCAGGAGGTTACGCTGAACACTCCTCAAGGACCTGTAACCGGATATGCCACCGGGATTGATATGAGCGGAGCGCTGATTCTGGACCAGGATGGCAGGAAAACCTTGATATTCTCAGGCGATGTACAACTTGGCGGATGAAAAAATTGACGTTATCTGTTATACTGTCCGTACGAGGTGGTATTGGAGTCATCCAAACTGCACTCTAAGGAAAGTACAACAAGCAAGTGAATCTAAGGTTACGTTGGATTCTGCTCTGAGCCGAAGGGACCGAGACAGAAGGGACGAACGCAAGTGACTCTTCTTAAGATCTATGGACTTTTCGGACTTTTTGGTGCACAACTGAAAGGTTCTTTTTGTTGTGCGCGCAAAGCTTCTAATTTTGGGAAACCCAAAGGAGATGAAGGTCCGTGCTTAACATTGTAAAAATGAAAAAAATGAAACAGAACGGCGAGAAGCTCACCATGATCACCGCCTACGACTACCCTTCCGCCAAGCTGGCGGAAGAAGCGGGTGTGGATATGCTGCTCGTGGGAGATTCCCTGGGCAACGTGGTGCTTGGCTATGACTCGACGGTTCCAGTTACTCTTGATGACATGGTGTATCATTCCCGTGCGGTAAGACGAGGGGCTGAGCATACGTTCATTGTGACGGATATGCCGTTTATGACTTATCACGGCGGTATTGACGAGACCCTGAGGAACGTAAGACGGATTATGCAGGAAGGCCATGCTCATGCTGTGAAGATGGAGGGTGGCGTCGAGATCTGTCTGGCTGTGGAGAGCATTGTGAAATCCGGTGTGCCAGTGCTTGGACACATCGGACTGACCCCGCAATCGGTCAACCAGATTGGCGGATACCGTGTTCAGGGCAAGGATGAACAGGATGCACGAAGATTGCTCGAAGATGCCAAGGCGCTGGAGCGTGCCGGGGCTTTTGGCGTGGTGCTGGAGTTGGTTACGGAGGAAGTAGCGGCGGAAATCTCCAGACAGCTTTCCATTCCTACGATCGGCATTGGAGCGGGAAGAGGCTGCGACGGACAGGTGCTTGTGTATCATGATGTGCTTAAATATGACTCCGACTATCGTGAGAAGCGGTTCGTGAAGACTTTTGCAGATATTGGCGCTGAAATTCGCCGGGGAATTGGGCAGTATGTTCAGGAGGTCAAATCGGGGCAATTTCCGGCCGAGAAGCACGTATTCCAAGCGGATGACCATGTAGTGGAGTCCCTGTACGGAAAAAGAAAGGTGGATACCCGGTCATGATATTGATTCATCAGGTGGATGAGCTAAGAACGTACTTAAAAAAGGAGCGCTTGAGCTCGGCTAAGGAAGGCAGGGAGCTATCGGTGGGCTTTGTGCCAACGATGGGGTTCCTGCACGATGGTCATGCCAGCCTGCTGAAGCAGGCACGTGAACATAACGATCTTGTTGTGCTTAGTATATTTGTGAACCCGATCCAATTCGGCCCGGGAGAAGACCTGGATCGTTATCCAAGGGATGAAGAAAGGGATCTGGCCCTGGCGAAGCGTGAAGGGGTCGATATAGTATTCCTGCCGAGCGTGCTGGAGATGTATCCTAAACCGACCAAAACAAAGATTGTAGTGTCCGAGCTTACCAGCGGTCTATGCGGAGCTTCCCGCCCGGGACATTTCGACGGTGTCACAACGGTCGTTGGCAAGCTGCTGCATATGATCAGCCCAACCCGGGCCTATTTCGGCCTGAAGGATGCCCAGCAGGCTGCTGTGATCCGGCAAATGGTCGATGATCTGAATTTTGACGTCGAGATCATTCCATGTCCGATTATCCGGGAATCTGACGGCTTGGCGTTAAGCTCCCGCAATGTATATCTTGGGACTGAGGAACGGGAGCAGGCCCTGGTCCTGTCTAAGTCGCTCCGAGAGGCGGAGGAGATGATCCGCAGCGGCAGATCCGTTTCACTCTCCGAGGTCCGGGATACCATTACGGCAAAAATTAACTCAAAGCCCCTCGCGGAGATCGATTATGTGGATATTCTTCAATTCCCGGGGCTTACTCCGGTGGACGAATCTATGCCAGCCACCCAGATCAAAGGCGAGATTATTATTGCTTTGGCTGTGAAATTTGGCAAGACCCGACTGATTGACAATATTCTGCTCTCACCTGAAGGAGTGGTTAACCATGTATAGAACGATGATGAAATCAAAGATCCACCGTGCAACAGTAACAGAAGCGAATCTGAACTATGTGGGCAGCATCACTATTGATGAGAGTCTGATGGAGCGGGCCGATCTTCTTGAGAATGAAAAAGTGCAGATTGTAAATAATAACAACGGCGCAAGATTGGAAACGTACGTGATCACAGGTCCGCGCGGCAGCGGGGTAATCTGTCTTAACGGAGCTGCGGCCAGACTGGTTCAGCCGGGCGACACGGTAATTATTATTTCTTATGCTCAAATGTCCCAGGAGGAGCTCCTGACACATAAACCTACGGTTGTGTTTGTTGATGAGAACAACCGGCCGGTGGAAACCGCCCGGCATGAGGTGCATGCTACAATCCGATAACGCGAAGCAAACCATTATTTAAATGGTGCCTGCAAGAATGAAATCAGGCTCCCGGACAAAAAATGAACATAGGCCGCCGCTTGATTTCATTTTCGTGTAAGGTGGGATGCAGATGATGTTTCAGCATGTTTTTGCGGAAATGAATGATATGTTAGAGGAAATTGCCCAGGTGTACCCGGTCGCAAAAGGAACTCAGAAGCAGGAGCTCAGCAAAAAGTGGCAGATGCTCAAGCACATGAGTGATGGCATCATTGAAGAATGGTTATCTTTTGAAGAGAAAATGAGTGATGTGCGCAAAAGCTGGGGATTGCCGGATTCCATGGAGTCGGCTGAGCTTCCTGAGATGAAGTCAGGCTCATTTATCAAAGGGCAGGGCTATTACAAGCTGATGATGTATTCTCATGCAGTCGAACAGTTCAAGCTCACCACAGAGGAGTTCAAAGACAGCCTTCTCGCCCGGATTTATTTAGCCATGTCTTATTTGTATATGAATGAAGTCAGGGAGGCCGGGCGCCACTTTCAATGGGTGCTGCCCCTCACGGAGAACAAACGGCTGCGCTCGATTATCTACAATGCTCTGGGCTGCATTGAAGCCAAGCTGAACCAGATGGAGAGAGCGCGGGATTATTTTTTACTTGCCCATCATATTGATCCTACATTTACCGAGCCGCTCTCCAATCTTGAAGTATGCAAGCAAAAGCAAGGTTCCCTGCAGTTCGGAAGTCAACTTGCGGCCTTAATGTAGATGGGTGCACAATTGTGAGACGATGCGTAATCCCTTCGGGAAAGCGCATCGTTTTTTTGTGATGCCAAGATGATCTTGTGCGAATATTTGTTTGCATGATTAATTTTCAAATCGGGCATTTTTTGTTATGCTGTTAAGGAGACTGGAACGAAAGGTAATGAGTATACAATGAAATATGCCGTTCTCGATTTTGAAACGACAGGTAACCAGTCCTCTGATGAGATTATTCAAGTTGGGCTTGCCATTATAGATCACGATTCAACGATAACTCAGGTGTATTCGTCATATGTGAAGCCGGGAGTTCCGATTCCGCCGTTCATTACCCAGTTAACGGGAATAACGGAGGAGGATGTGAAGGACGCGCCGGACCTCGATGAGGTTATGATGGAGATGGTTCCCCTTCTGGACGATGTAATCCTGGTTGGACATAATGTTGCTTTTGACTTTAATTTCTTACAGAGTGCTTTAGATAAAACGGGTTATTTGCCATTTACTGGACGTATTCTGGATACGATGGATTTTCTGAAAATTATGTTCCCTTCACTTACCTCCTATCAGCTTGGATTTGTATCCGGCGAGTTCGGGGTTACGCATGATAGACCACACCAGGCCGATTCGGACGCGCTGGCGACCGCACTGATCTTCCTGAAATGTCTGGAGGAGATTGAAGAGCTGCCTCTTCTGTCGCTGCAGCGTCTCTCTGACCTGTTCGCAGGAGAAGACAGCGATCTGGGGTGGTTCTTTGATGCGGCACTGCATGAGAGGGAGAAGGAAGCTGCCGCGCCCATGGCGGACGGTTATTCCTATTACCGGCAGTTTGCCTTGAAGACCGAGGACTGGATCGACATCAAGCCGGCGAGAAGCGAGGAGGCGGACAATCCGCTCGAAGACGTTTCCTTTGAACAGTTCCTGAGTCAGGTCCGTGCGAATCTGAAGGCGAAGCTCCCGCAGTTCGAAGAGCGTGAAGCCCAGAATATGATGCTGGACGAGGTAATGCGGGCATTCGACGAGGATAAGCATTTGCTTGTGGAAGCTGGCACTGGAACGGGGAAATCCCTTGGATACCTGCTTCCCGCGATTTATCACAGTGTAAAGGCCGAAGAGAAAGTTATGGTCAGCACACATACCATAAACCTTCAGGAGCAATTACGTGAGCGGGATATTCCTTTATTGTCCGAGGTTGTACCGTTTCCATTCCGTGCAGCGATCTTCAAGGGCAGACAGCATTATTTGTGTCTGCGTAAATTTGAACATAAAATAAATAAAAGAGACTTTGTATCGCCCAAGGAAGAGGTTATGATCGCGGCTCAGATGATCGTCTGGCTTACCCAGACCGAAACCGGCGACGATGAAGAGCTGAATCAAGGGAACCGGGGGGCGGACTTCTGGGAGACAGTTGCCAGTGAATCAGACTCATGTCTGGGCCGCTCCTGCCCTTGGTTCCGCAAATGCTACTATCACAAGGCCAAACATGAAGCTGGAGTGGCCGACGTGGTGATCACCAATCATTCCAAACTGTTTACGGATGTGAAGGCCGGGCATCAGCTGCTGCCATCCTACGAGCGGCTGGTGATTGATGAGGCACATCATCTGGAAGATGTGGCTGGCAAGCACCTTGGTATGAATATGAAGTATTTCACCGTTCTTCATACCCTTACCCGGCTGTATAAAGACAGCCGTACAGGGCAGCTTCCTAATCTCCGCATCCAGCTTCAAAGCAGTGGTTCGGAGAAAGCACTGGAATGGGTTAACGTAATTGATAACTTGTATCCGGAGCTGCTGGAGATCAAAGAGAACTGGGACCGCCTCAGCGACCAGCTGTTCAGCTTGATGCCTGAACGAAGTGATGCGGCTCCCGGTGAACCCGGCCAGTTCGTGCTTAGGCTCCTGCCGAATAACAAGCCGAAGAACTGGGAAGAGCTGAGCGAGCTTGAGAATCAAATCTATCTGACGATGGGGGGCGTCATCCGCAAGGGTGAGCGGATGATGAATGAGCTGAAGGATGATGATGACAGCTATGGGTCGGAGAGCTTGCTTACGGACATCAGCGGTCTATTTAAAGACTTGGTGGCCGAGCGGGACAATATCCGCTCATTCATGAAGCTGGACAACGAAGAGACCGTGTATTGGATCGAAGGCAACGGACATTACCGCAGCCGTTCTCTGCAGATTTACGCGGTGCCAGTTGAAGTTAGCCAACAGCTGAAGGAATATTTCTTTGACAAAAAGAAAAGTGTTATTATGACCTCGGCAACGCTGTCCGTGGACAAATCATTCCAGTACATGATTGAACAGCTGGGACTTCAGGAAGCTTCGGATCAGGATCGGCTGCTTACTTCAATGCTTCCTTCCCCGTTTAAATACCGGGAGCAGGCACTGCTTGTCATTCCAAGAGACTTCCCTAGTGTTAAGGGGAGTGTTGGTGATGACTACTTTGTCAGCACATTGGTGGGCTCGCTCGCTGATGCGGCGGTAGCGACACAGGGCCGTATGCTGGTCCTGTTTACCTCGTACCGGATGCTGCGCCAGGTCTACGATCCGTTGAAAGAGGTGCTTGGCGCGCAAGGCATTACCGTGATCGGACAAGGCGTGGACAGCGGCAACCGCACCAAGCTAACCCGCAGATTCCAAGGCCAGCAGGCCTCGGTACTGCTGGGAACAAGCAGCTTCTGGGAAGGGGTGGATATCCCGGGAGATGCGCTGACAAGCCTGGCGATCGTCCGGCTGCCGTTCCAGCCACCGAATCACCCGCTGGTGGAAGCGAAGAGTGAGCGGCTTCAGCGGCAGAAGAAGAATCCGTTCATGAAGCTGTCCGTTCCGCAGGCGGTGATCCGGTTCAAGCAGGGCTTCGGACGGCTGGTCCGCTCCTCACAGGACCGCGGAATTGTGATTGTCTATGATACGCGGATTCTTGAGTCCTACTATGGGAAGTACTTCCTGTATTCTTTGCCGGGGCCAAAGATGGAGCATATGCCCACACAGCAAATGGTGTCCCGAATATCAGAATGGCTAGGCACCGGCGATTGACCGGACTCATTAGATTTAGGGGGAAATAGAGATGAAATCGGAGAAAATATCGGACGCGGTTGTGCGCAGATTGCCTGTATATCTGCGCTTTCTGAATGAGCTTAGCCTGCGGGAGGTTGCGACCGTTTCTTCACAGGAGCTTGGACAAAAGCTGGATCTCAACCCGGCACAAATCCGCAAGGATTTGGCATATTTTGGTGACTTTGGCCGCAAGGGGATTGGGTATGATGTTTCATATCTGATTGAGAAGATCCGCCAAATCCTGAATTTGGATCAGCAGATTAATGTGGCCCTTGTTGGGGCAGGTAATCTGGGCCAAGCCTTGTCGAATTACAATACGTATTTGAAAGATAACATGAAGATTGTGGCCCTCTTTGATGCTTCCGAGCACAAGATTGGCCAGAAGATCAACTCATTGACAGTGCAGCCGATTGAGGAATTGGGAGAGACGGTCAAGAGGCTGAATATCCGGATCGGGATTATTACAGTCCCTGATATTGAGGCTCAGCGGGTTGCTGATCAGCTGATCAGCGCCGGAATAGAAGCCATACTTAACTTCGCGCCGACTATTCTGAAGGTGCCTGCTGGGGTACGTCTGCACGCGGCGGATTTCACCACCGATCTGCTCAGCTTGGCTTATTATTTGGAGGATGGAAAGGAAGACGAGTGGAATGAGTCGTAAATGGTTGATCAAGAACGGAACCTTTGTGGTATTGGAGCCCGGGCAATCCGTGATCAAGGGATATATGCTGATCGAGGATGATGTAATTAAATATATTGGAGAGAATTGCCCGGAAGGTGAAGAGGAGACAGAAGCTTTTGACGGAAGCGGCCTGCTTTTTTCTCCAGGATTGATCAACACCCATGGCCATGCGGCAATGTCCCTGCTGAGGGGTTATGGTGATGATATGGAACTCCAAACGTGGCTTCAAGAGAAGATGTGGCCGATGGAGGCCAAGTTTACATCTAACGATGTATACTGGGGAACATCCCTGTCCGTATTGGAGATGCTCAAAGGCGGAACCACGACCTTCTTGGACATGTATGACCATATGGACCAGGTGGCCAAGGTGGTCCAGGAATCCGGGATACGCGCGGTGCTTATGCGTGGAGCTATAGGGCTGTGTCCGGAAGACGTGCAGCAGATGAAGCTGGAGGAGGCGGTACGATTCGCCAAAGACTGGCATGGACAGGCCGATGGAAGAATCACTACCATGATGTCGCCGCACTCCCCTTATACATGTCCTCCGGCATTTATTGAGAAGTTTGTCCAGGCGGCACATGATCTGGACCTGCCGCTGCATACGCATATGTCGGAGACGGCTGCGGAAGTTCAGCAGAACATCAATGATTATGGGACACGTCCAACGATCCATTTGGAGAAACTTGGATTTTTCTCCCGTCCATCCATTATAGCCCATGGTGTTCATCTTACCGACGAAGAGATTGAGATCCTGGCCAGAAACAAGGTGGCCGTCTCTCATAACCCGGGAAGCAATCTTAAGCTGGCGAGCGGTGTAGCGCGTGTAATGGATCTTCAGAAGGCTGGTGTGGTCGTTTCTTTGGGTACCGACGGCGCAGCCAGCAATAATAACCTGGATATGTTTGAAGAGGTAAGGCTTGCCGCATTGATTCATAAAGGTGTATCAGGTGATCCGACTGCGGTGCCTGCGGATGAGGCGCTCAAGATGGGCACCATTTATGGCGCACAGTCTGTCTATCTTCAGAACACTGGCCGTCTTGCCGTTGGCATGAAAGCGGATTTCATTGCTTTGGATACAAATCAAGCTCATTTTGTTCCATTTACGGATTTTATTTCCCACATGGTCTACTCTGCAGGGCCGAAGGATGTTAAGCACGTGTGGGTGAACGGGGCGCAAGTTGTGAAAGATGGAAGCTGCATCACAATGGATGAAGAGCGGATTCGCCGGGAAGCTCAAGCATGTTTTGAAGGACTGCTCTCCCGTTAAGCGGAGACTTCTGGCCAGAAAGGAAGTGAAGGCTTGAAGAAAAAGACGAAATGGATTCTGCTCTCCATTCTCATTGTGCTTGTAGTTCTGTTCGGGATACAGCGTTATTATGTATATACCATGAGTGATTACTGGGCGGAGAAGGATGCGGCAATTATAGTGGCGAAGCAGCAGGCGGGACTAGCCTCGGTAGAGCATGCGAGCAAGTCAGTCTGGGATACCATATGCTGGGTCATCGAGGGCAAAAATACATCCAATCAGGACATCGTGGTCTGGGTGGTTGACGGCAAAGTGGATCATCAGGAGCTGGCCAAGAACGGAGTTACTCTGGAGCAGGTGCGCGATAAGGTGAAGGCTGAGCTGCCAGATGCAACTATTGTGAGGCTCGTGCCTGGAATCTATGACAAAGACCCGGATGACACAGCAAAGGAATATGTATATCAATTGTTCTACAAAGAAAAGGATCATTATAACTACAGATTCTACAGATTCTCGGATGGTCAGGCTCTACAGGATACGTTTACCCTGCCTAATCGTTAAGAGGATTGCTATTGATATATTTAAAAATAAAGCTCTAAACCTAGGTTCTAATAAACAAGACCTTCCATCATAAGAATGGAAGGTCTTGTTTAGTTTGCGTCTATTTATTGAACGTTGTGAGAAATATCCCAACAATTTCAAAGATTTTCAGACATTCGCTTAGAAAAAGTATATATTCTGTGATATACTATTACTTGTACTTTTGAGATATATATTTGAGTATACAAAAAGACGGAGAAATCCGTTGATTTTTTATAAGGAGGATCTTCTATTGAAGAAGCTGCGTATCGTTCCTTTGGTTACTACTGTCGCTATATCTGCGGTTGTCCTGTTCGGTGGCTGGTTCGCGTATAGCCAGTTTGCGGTACAAGCTCCGCTTAAGAAATTGGTTACCCAGTATGATGGTGTGAAGAATGTTCAGTTTGATATTACCCAAAAGCAGGTGGATTTGAAACTCGATTTGGATCCAAAAACGGATATAAGTGGTTTGGTTCAGCGTTTAACTGTTGATGGTAAGTCCCTGCTCGGAAGCCGGAAGCTGAAATTAACGGTGGTTGATCATTCAAGCAAGACGCTGGACGAATGGTGGTCGAAGGCGCTCTTCCCGGTAGCTGAAGCGATGGATAATAAGAAGTATACGGAAATTCCAGCCACGCTGGAGAAGCTGAAGGAAGGCAGCCCGAATCTTACTGTAAACAGCGCGATGGATAATGATAATATTTATGTAACTTTAACCGACGGCAAAGCCAGCAAGTTTATTGTTCTTCCAAGGGTACCGGGCCAACTGGGGGTATGGAATAATGTCTAAGTATATTAAAGAAATCGTCATCGGATTTGTGCTTGTGCTGCTCGTGTTTATGGCTTACATCGGTCTTAATATTATCCCGGTTATCATTGGATTAGCTATGGTCGGTGCTCTCTACGCTGTGGTTCAGATGAGAGGCGGCATTACAGTAGGTGCCTCCCAGGAGAAGAAGCGCAAGAAGGCGGGACCAGCTAAGCTGACCTTTGAAGAAATCGGCGGCCAGGACAGTGCAAAGCAGGAGCTTCGCGAGGCGCTTGATTTCATGGTCAGACATGAGGAAATTCAGAAATTCGGCATTCGCCCGCTTAAAGGGATTCTGCTGACTGGACCTCCAGGGACCGGTAAGACGCTGATGGCCAAAGCGGCAGCGCATTATACGAAATCTGTGTTCGTGGCGGCTTCAGGCTCGGAGTTCGTGGAAATGTACGTCGGCGTGGGTGCCGGACGCATTCGTGACCTGTTTAAGGAGGCACGGACCCGCGCAGCTCAAGAGAAGAAAGAGAACGCGATTATATTTATTGATGAGATTGATGTGATTGGTGGCAAGCGTGAAGGCGGCCAACAGCGCGAGTATGACCAGACGCTGAATCAGCTTCTAACCGAGATGGACGGGATCTATAACTCGGATACGCCGCGGATTCTTCTAATCGCCGCAACTAACCGGAAAGAGATGCTGGACAGCGCGCTGCTTCGTCCCGGCCGTTTCGATCGTCATATTCAGGTTGATCTGCCTGACAAGAAAGGCCGCAAGCATATTTTGGAGCTTCACGCCAAGAACAAGCCGCTGCATGCGAATGTTATGCTGGATAAGCTAGCTGATGAGACGTATGGCTTCTCGGGTGCCCAGCTCGAAAGTGTGATGAATGAAGGGGCTATCTATGCCATGCGCGAGAATCTGCCTGTGATTGAACAGCGCCACCTCTCTATGGGTGTGGATAAAGTCATGCTCGGTGAGAAGACTGACCGCGAATCCACCTACGAAGAGAAGCGCAGAGTTGCTGTGCATGAGCTCGGTCATGCCGTGCTTGCGGAGATTGTGGCGCCGGGCAGTGTGAATCAAGTCGCTCTAAGCCCGCGGGGACAAGCCCTTGGTTATGTCCGTCATAACCCGCAGGAAGAACAATATCTGTATACGAAATCCTACTTGGAAGGTCAGATCATGGTTGCCTTAGCTGGAGCTGCTGCAGAGGAGATCTATTACGGCGGAAGAAGCACAGGTTCCCGCAATGACTTTGAACAGGCGCTTAAGCTCGTACACACGATGATGACTTCCGGTCTGACCAGCCTTGGGATTGTGAACATGGATATGGTGACCAAAGAAGTGCTCATGAACGAGAACAGCAGCATCCTTGATGAGCTTGCGGCAAGAACTAAAGCGGCATTAATCGAACATGCGGCAGTATTCGACAAATCTCTTGATATTCTCATGAGTGAGGAACGTCTCTCAGGAGACGAATTTCGTTGTCAATTTCGTGACAGCGCCCTATTACCAGCCTGATTTTTTCAGGTTGGTAATTTTTTTTTACTTTTTATTCGTGCTAAGATATTATTATATGTTGGGTATAAAAAGATGTATTATTCGACATCAAGGGTATAATAAGATGTAGAGAGATTAATCCAAAGGATGGAGACGAGACACCATGTATTTTAAAAAAATAGGCGTTATCGGCGGCGGAACTATGGGCCAAGGTATTTGCGAAATGCTTGCAGCCAAGGGATTGGATGTTCTGCTGGTAGAAGAGACCCCGGACAAGCTGAACCATGCTTACAGCATGATTGAGACAAGCTTAGATAAACAGCTGGAGAAGTGGGCGATCACCCAAGCTGAGAAGAAATTGATTCTTTCCAGAATTACAAAAGTAACGCATTTTGCCGAACTCGGAACCTGTGACATGGTCATTGAGACGATTTCGGAGGATTTGAATGCGAAGAAAGAGGTATTCACCCAGCTGGATCAGGTGTGCCCAAGCAACATTATTCTGGCGAGCAATACTTCCACTTTAAGCCTGACGGAGATTGCCGGAAGCACGATGTATCCGGAGCGCGTCATCGGCATGCACTTCATTTATCCGGTATCCCGGATCGATCTTGTAGAAATTATCCGTGGTCTGAAGACTTCTGATGACACCTTCAACAACACCAAGCGTTTCGTGGAGGAAGTAGTAGAGAAGCGGGGGATTATGGTTTATGAGTCGCCTGGCTTTGTCACTTCCCGTATTATTTGCATCTTGATTAATGAAGCTCTGCATGTTCTGGGCGAAGGTGTGGCTTCTGCTGAAGATATCGATGATTCCATGCGTGTAGGCTATCAGTTCCAATACGGGCCGCTGGAAATGGCCGACCGTTTCGGCCTGGATTCCGTGCTGGCCGCGCTTGAGCGTATGTTCCGTGAGTTCGGCGAGCTGAAATACCGCCCTTCCATCGTACTGAAGAAAATGGTCCGTGCCGGTAATCTGGGAGTTAAAACGGGCGAAGGCTTTTTCAAATACGATAAGGATGGTGACCGGATATGAAAGTTCTCGTAATTAACGCGGGTAGTTCCTCTTTAAAATACCAACTGTATGATATGGAAAATGAAAGTGTGCTGGCCAAAGGATTGGTTGAGCGCATCGGTATGGATTCTTCCATCCTTACCCACAAACCGACTGATAAGGAAGAAGTGACCGAAGTCAGCGAAATTCTTGAGCACACCACAGCGATTCGCAAGGTGCTGGAGAAGCTGACAGACAAAGAGCACGGTGTTCTGAATTCCGTAGATGAGATTCAGGCTGTCGGTCACCGGGTGGTTCATGGCGGTGAGACCTTTAAAGGTTCAGCCTTGGTGACACCTGAGGCAAAAGCGGAAATCCGCCGCCTGTTCGACCTTGCGCCGCTTCATAATCCTCCGGCAATCATGGGGATCAATGCGGCTGAGAAGAACATGCCGGGCGTTCCACAGGTGGTTGCATTTGATACAGCCTTCCATCAGACAATGGAGGAGAAAGTATACCTGTACCCGATTCCAAGAGTGCTGTACAAGAAGCATCATGTGCGCCGCTACGGTGCTCACGGAACATCCCACCAATTTGTAAGCAAGGCAGCTGCTTCATTCCTGAATCGGCCGATTGAAGATCTGAAGATCATCACTTGTCACATCGGAAATGGAGCAAGTCTGACTGCGGTTCAAGGCGGAATTTCCGTGGATACCTCCATGGGTCTCACACCGCTTGAAGGGTTGATGATGGGCACGCGCAGCGGGGATTTGGACCCAGCGGTGGTTACCTTTGTCATGAACAAGGAAGAGCTGTCCATCAGTGAAGTCAACTCCATGCTGAACAAGCACAGCGGTCTGCTCGCAATTTCAGGGGTGAGCAGTGATATGCGGGATATTACGGATGGTATGGAGGCTGGTGAGCCGAATGCCACTCTGGCGTTTGAGATGTATGAATATCGTCTGCGCAAGTATATCGGTTCTTATGCGGCTGCCATGAACGGTGTGGATGTTATCGTATTTACAGCGGGAGTAGGGGAAAATTCCGCGATTGTACGGCAAAAAGTATGTGAGAACTTAACCTATTTAGGTGTAGAGCTTGATCCTGAACTGAACAAGATTCGTTCCGGTGAACCGCGCCGCATTTCTTCAAGCAACTCCAAGGTTGAAGTCCTGGTCGTTCCAACGAATGAAGAGCTTGTGATCGCCCGCGATACGAATCGGATCGTTCAGGAAGCGAAAGGGCAAAATTAAAAGCGTCAGAGGAGAGAGATAACATGGCGGTCAAAACAGTGATTCGTCACGTAGGCGAACATGTCGGAGAGACAGTAAGAATCGGAGCTTGGGTTAACAATAAGCGCTCCAGCGGTAAAATTCAGTTCCTGCAGCTTCGCGACGGTACCGGCTACATTCAAGGCGTCGTGGTTAAGAGCGAGGTGTCCGAAGTGATCTGGGATAAGGCGAAAAGCCTGACCCAGGAAAGCTCTCTCTATGTGGAAGGGGTAATCCGTGAGGAACCGCGCAGTGCGTCGGGATATGAAATGACCGTGTCAGACATCGAGGTCATTCATATTACGGAGAACTACCCGATAACTCCGAAGGAGCACGGTGTGGACTTCCTGATGGATCACCGTCATTTGTGGCTGCGCTCTTCGAAGCAGCGCGCAATTATGGTAATCCGCGCAGAGATCATCCGTGCGGTTCAGCAGTTCTTTGATGAGAACGGATTTACGTTGGTGGACCCGCCAATTCTGACTCCTACCTCTGCTGAGGGAACTACGAATCTATTCCATACCAAATATTTTGACGAGGATGCTTACCTGACTCAAAGCGGTCAGTTATATATGGAAGCCGCTGCGATGGCGCTCGGGAAGGTATATTCCTTCGGTCCAACGTTCCGTGCGGAGAAATCCAAAACCCGCCGGCATCTGATTGAATTCTGGATGATTGAACCGGAGATGGCATTCACCGATCATGAGGAAAGCCTGAAGGTTCAAGAGAATTTTATTACTCATGTTGTGCAGTCTGTAGTTAAGAACTGCCGTCCTGAACTCGAAGCGGTTGGCCGCGATGTGTCCAAGCTGGAGAACATCAAAGCTCCGTTCCCGCGGATTACTTATGATGAGGCGATTGAGTTCCTGCACACGAAGGAATTTGATATTCCTTGGGGAGAGGATTTCGGGGCTCCTCATGAGACAGCGATTGCTGAGCGTTACGACAAGCCGGTCTTCATCACCCACTACCCTAAAGACATCAAAGCGTTCTACATGAAGCCGGATCCGAACCGTCCGGATGTGGTGCTGTGCGCGGATATGATCGCTCCCGAAGGATATGGTGAGATTATCGGCGGTTCCCAGCGGATCGATGATCCGGAGCTGATGCAGCAGCGCTTTGAAGAACACGGATTGTCGGCGGAGACCTATCAGTGGTATCTTGATCTGCGCAAATACGGAACGGTTCCTCATTCTGGCTTCGGGCTTGGACTTGAGCGTACCGTGGCTTGGATCTGTGGTTTGGATCATGTTCGTGAGACCATTCCTTTCCCACGGACTCTCTACCGGTTGTATCCATAATGATCTTAAACAGCCTTACGTTGTTCCTGATTGAAGAGGTGATAGTTTAATGGGGATGGGCGAAGGTTGGAAAGTTTGGGCTAACGGAATCGCTTATGGGCTCGAGAAGGGCTCAGCCAGTGTTCCCTATGCTCTGCTGGCACATTACCAGAAGCTGAAACTTAGCGATACGGAAGCGATGCTGCTCATCCAGCTGCTGGCTTTCCGGCAGCTGGAGATGAAGGATTTCCCGGCCATGGAGGAAATTGAACAGCGTATGGGTGCCACACCTTCTGTAGTAGCCAGCGCCATGCGCAGGCTGATGAAGGAAGGGTGGCTGAGCATTGATGAAGTCACTGACCCTCAAGGAGTGCGCGCAGAGCGCTATAATTTGACGGGGATGTACCACAAGCTAAGCGTATGTCTGGCCGAGGATACGGCAGCCCAGCGGCAGAAAGAACGGAATGCCGTGGAAGAGGAGACAGAGGCCATTGAGGACCAACAGCGCAATTTGTTTGTTGTGTTCGAGAAGGAGTTTGCCAGACCGCTCTCGCCGATGGAATGCGAGACCATCTCCGGCTGGCTGGATCAAGACGGGTATCCGGATGAGCTCATCCGTCTTGCTTTGAAGGAAGCGGTATTCGCCGGTAAAGTACATTTCCGGTATATTGACCGGATTCTCCTGGAATGGAGCAGGAACCGCGTGAAGAATGCCCAGGATGTTAAGGCATACACCCAGCGATTCCGGGGGAACAAATAATTCATAATAGCAAGAATAAGCTGATCTGCTGGACATAGTGCCGGTGGGTCAGCTTTTTTGTTTAAACGCAAAATTTTTTTAAAAAGTAATATTGTTATGTAATAGAAGATATGGTATTTTTTGATTAGGGTACAAGCACTGAATAGCTGGCCGGCGTTCACTTCCTCATTGTCACGACTAACCCTAATTTACTAGTCGAAAGGATGAATTTATGTGAAGCTGAACAAGAAAGTTTCTTTCATTATGCTGCTTTGTGTGCTTGTATTTGCCATGATCCCTATGGTAGCTGCGGCTGCTACACTTTCCAATACGGCAACGGGCCAAGGGAATCTGTACACCTCAGGCAAGATCGCCAATCTCCATGGCGGTGATCTGGTTCTTAAGAATGTGAACACAGGCGTGGTCGTATTCACCCAGCATTTTAGACCAACACTGTCAGGTTCAGTTGAAGTCATTTCTCTTGATGGAGGGGTAGTCTCCAATCTTCCTTATGGAGCCTATCAACTTACCTGGTCAGGTACATTTGGTGGTACAATAAAGATTCAATTCTAAAATTGAGCATTCACATGATATAATTCGAAAGAGATGGCCTCTGAATTCATCAGGGGCTGTCTTTTTTTAATTTTTCATCTATAGAAATGCAGGGGTACCCCTAATTGGGTGCGTCTATTTGAAGGAAGGAGGGGAGAGTTATTGGAGAAGAGCAGCTGATCAGCGAGATACGAAACGGAAATATGGAAGCATTCAGACAGCTTGTGAATGAATACGGGCCTTATATATACAGAATGGCCTACTCGGTTCTTCATGATGCCAAGGATGCGGAGGATGCGGCCCAGGAGACCTTCCTCCAAGTCTATAAATCTCTCCCCGAATACCGTGACCAGGGATTCAAAACATGGATTACCCGAATCTGTGTTAACAAAGCCATCGATTTCAAGCGAAGAAGGGCCAGGCGCAAGGAGGATGAGTGGGAAAGCGAAGAGCTGCTGAAGCAGCTGCCGTCTCAGGAGGAGGATACGCTGAGTTCCCTCGTTCGAAAAGAGAGGACGCGGATTGTAGCAGGAAAAATACGCGAGCTGCCGGATTCACACCAGGCGATAGTTACCGCCTTTTATTTGAATGAGAAGAGCTATGAACAAATTGCCGAAGAAGAAGGTATCGCCATCAAAACGGTGGAATCCAGATTATATAGGGCAAGACAGTGGATGAGGACACATTGGAAGGAGGAGGAGTGGTTATGAGTGAGAGAAAGCGCGAGCATCAGGAAATGTTGAGACAGTACATACAGGGTGAGCTTAAGCCTGAGGAGCAGAATGAGATCGATCGGCTTTTGTTGGAAGATGGAGCCTTTTTGCTGGAGTACATGAACGCTTTTGAAAAGCTCGAACAACGTCTTCCTGCTCTAGAAGACCCGGTCGCTTTCAGTGATCAGGTAATGAAACAGCTGCCGCAGAAACCTAAGGCTATTGGCGGTCAAAGCAAATTACTAAGCAGTAAATGGAACTGGCTCAAACATCCGGTTACCCATTACGCCGCAGCCGCCTCTATTACTTTTCTAATGCTGACCTCGGGAGTGTTTGATCATTTATCCAGCAGCACTGAGAAGGTATGGACTCACCATGACAAACCGCTCAGCGAGAAATGGCTGGACCAAGCGACAGGCTGGTTGGATCAGTGGAATAAGAGATCGGAATAAAGAATGGAAAGGAAGGATATCATGCCAGTCTACCGCAATCGGATTACTGCTTTTTTTATGAATTTCTTGCCTGGACTTGGGCACTATTATTGGAGAAAAAAGGCCCGCTGTGTCATTTATATGCTGCTGTTCTTCGGGGCGCTGCTGGGAGGCTTCTTGTTGGCTCTGGTCAGCAACAGTGGGGACATATTTATCGCAGGCATCGTGTTTGCCGCCCTGGTCTGGGGTCTCAGCATGTTTGATTTGTTTATTGTTCTGTTAAAAGATTACCCGGGTGAAGGCTATGAGAGTGTCTACGGGCCCCCGCCAGTCTCCAACCGCCGCCTTGAATCTGACCGGTTCTTCACAATCTTACTATCGTTCTTACCTGGACTGGGTCATTTACATATGGGCTTGATGCAAAGAGGGTTGTCGTTTCTAGTAGCTTTCTTTGGTACAATCACCATGCTCATCTTCCTGGCGGGGATTACGCATGATTCGGTGTTTCTGCTGTTCCTCGGCGTTCTGCCAGTAATATGGCTGTACTGTATGTTCGATGCTGTACAGTGCATCCACCGCAAGCAGGCCGGTGACTTGGTTCAAGACCGGACGTTATTTGACGAATGGGAAATGGGCAGAGAGAGCGGCCGCCGCAGCAAAGTGCTTGCGACCCTGCTGTCCATGATTCCGGGAGCGGGCCACATGTATCTCGGACTGCTAAAAAGAGGGGTGCAGCTTATGGTTCTTTTCCTCGGCACCTTTTATATAATTGATGTCATGCGGCTCTCCTTGTTCTTGTTCCTGCTGCCGCTCATCTGGTTCTACAGCTTCTTCGACGGACTTCAAACGATCAGCCGTTATGGCAGAGAGCCCTTGGTCGACAAGCCGCTGGTGGACCGGATCGGCAGCCATAAGCACTTGCTCGGACTGCTTCTGCTTGCGCTCGGTATCTACTATATCAGCATGAACCTGATTGTTCCTTACCTGGATGTACACTTTCCTGAGCTTCGTATTAATTACCGCATTGAGAAGTACTTGCGGCCGTTTATTGTCTCTGTAGTACTTATCGGCGGGGGGATTCGGCTGCTTGCCGGAGGTAAGAAGAAACCTTCAGCATTTCAGATGGAAAGAAGGAATTTGGATGATGACCGATTCTAGTCAGAACGCTTGTATGCAAAAGCCGGGTTCCCGGGAGATAGTCCGAACGGGAGCCCGGCACTGGCGGGTAGGATCAGTATCCATGGGCGTGTCGCTGTTGATTCTGGGAATCGTCATTTTATACGCGGAATATAAAGGCATGAATGGGCTTGCAGCGGCTAAGGCATGGTGGCCTATCTACTTTATCCTGCTTGGGCTTGAGATCATGGCCCATACCGTCTTCCGCCGGAATACCCGGATTCACTACGATATGATTGGAATTATCTTAATGGGCATTTTGTGGGTATGCTCCCAGGCGACTTTATTTTTTCTTGGACAATGAGGCTCTGAGAATATATATAATTACACCGGTAAAAAGAAGCAGAACGAGCAGAGTGAAGGGATGGAAGAAGTTCATCAGGATTCATTCCTTTCTGCTGGATGTGAAGGTTAAAAAAGAGGGGGCACCGCTGTGCCTCCTCTTTCCTTGTTCTGCTATCGTAACATAACTATACATAAAATCCCATTCACTGAAGGTCCTATGACTTTCGGAGGGCCAGGGTGTGATAAATATGTTCAAAAATGAACTCAAACGATTCCAAGTGGCGTTTGGCTTCAAAAGCATTCTTGCCCCATGCGTAAATTCCATGGTTGCGCAGCACAATGCCTGGAATCTCCGGTTTCAGTGCTCCCGGGATAAGCTCGGCGATCCTTGGGATTTCGGCATAGTTAGGGACAACCGGAATGTCGATTCGGGCATTCTCCTCCCATATGCCGAGGCCTTTGATCAGCTCGATGCCCTGAGCGGGAATTGCGCCTTGGTCTCCATAAACTTCACTTATAATATTGTTGAAGATCGTATGCACGTGGAAAATCGCCCCACAGCCAGTTAGCCGGTAGATCTCGGCATGGATCAAGGTCTCCGCACTTGGTTTCAACTGGGTTATCTCACAAGGCCGGCCTTGGGCGTCGACAAACAGAAAATCTTCCGGTGTATGCACCGATTTGTCCTTCCCGCTTGAGGTTACCGCGAAATAAAACGCCTCTGGGGTGAAGTCGCCAATGCGGATGGACAGGTTGCCGCTCGTTCCGGGGAACCAGCCCCGGGCGGCGAACTGCTCCTTGACCTTGCGCAGCTCATCCAGTACACCCAGCTTCTGTTCCAATGGAATATTGGTAAAGCTCATGATGGGTTTGCTCCTTCCCTGCGAATAAAATCTTCTGTAATTTGGATAAAGGTCTCAAATGGTATATGAGGAACGCCCAGCTCAATACATTTCTCCGTCAGATGGGAACGGGAATAGATCCGGTCCGCCAGCTTGGCGGCCTCGAAGTCCGTAAGACTGTCCCCGATCAGAATCCGTTCGTATTGGTCCGCTGGGAAGCTTCGCATCACCGTGGTCTTGCACATGCCGCAGTCATTGGCACAGTGTTCATCACATGGATGAGGCCAGGTGATTCGGATGTTGCTCCCACTGAAATCCGAGCCGTTGCAGAAAATGTGATCGGATGGAATGTTGAAAGGAGCGAGCAGGGGCTCTACAAAAAAATCGATGCCTCCGCTGGTGACATAGAATGGGATATCTCTATCCCGCAAATGCTGCAAAAATTCAGCGAAGCCTTCCCTAATTCCGGCTTGGCCTAACACAAAGTCGGTGATCTCCTGCCGGCTGGTTGAAGGCATTAGGGCAAACATAGCGCCAACACCTTCATGAATGGAAATCTCACCGGACAGAATCCGTTCCATGATAGGTTCATAGCCTTCCGGCTTGAAATGTTTCATGATGGCAACGATATTGTCGCTGACGGTGATGGTTCCGTCAAAGTCGCAGAATACGACGGGTTTCAAGCTGTGACTCATTTCGGTCCTCCCCAGGTGTTCAGAGCGGCTTGCAGCTCCGGATTCGTATGTGCGGCCTCCTCAAGCGGAATGCCTTGAAGGCTGGCTTCTATGGCCTGGAGGAAGGCATACCCTCCAGCAGATGCGCCGCCCGGGTGCCCGTGGATTCCGCCACCGGCATTCACTACCACATCGCTGCCGAAATCGGCAAGCAGCTGAGGCACCAGGCCGGGGTGAATTCCAGCTGAAGGCACAGGGAAGCTGGTCCGCAGAGGAAGATCGGTCCGCACCAATTCCTGGCGGATGGCCAGATTCTCTTCCCTCGGCATCACAACTGAGCCATAAGGGGAAGGGAACAGGACCAGATCGGCCCCGGCCGTGCGCATCAGCTTGCCCAGCAGCAGGGAGGCAGAGATCCCGTAATTCACGGATGGATAGAAAGCTCCCGCAAGGGAGGGGTGTGCCGCGATGGGCACGTTGATGTCCGGATCGCTGCTCAGCTCCTGCAGAATATCAAGCCCATAAGCCAATGGGCTGAAGAGCAGGGCGGTCGCTCCCGAATCTATCGCCTTCAAGGCTTGGCTGCGCAGCTGTGAGGTAGGGCCGGTCAGGTTTACGGCGTACAGCAGCTTCTTGCCTGTTGTGCGTTCCGCCTCCTCGGCGGCCTTACGGCATTCCGCAGCCCGGAGCTGAATCGGGGTAAGTGGATTCTCAAACAGGATTTCATCGTCCTTGATCAAGTCCACTCCCCCCAAAGCCTGGGCCAGGAACTGCTGCTTCAAGCCGTCCAAGTCGTAACCGACAACGGATTTGAAGATACTCATCAGCAGCGGGCGTTCAGGTGCGCCCAGCAATTGGCGGATTCCCTCGATCCCGAATTTTGGTCCGGGGAAGCCGGACAAGAATTCCTTGGAGAAATCCAGATCGAGCAGCTTGATCTGGCCGTCCATGGAGATTTTGCCGAACGCGGTAATCAGCAGGGCAGGAAGGTCGCGGCTGAAGTTGATATCCGGATAAGCAATGGTAACATCGGCATAACGGCCGTACAGAGCGTCTTCATGCTCCTCAATCCGAACAACATGGCCCAGATGCTTGCGCATATTCTCCTGCTGGATTTGCGGCAGCTCGGTCCAGCTGCCAACGGTCATGCCGACGGCAATGGACTCGGCTTTTTTGCGGAAATCTGCTTTGGCATCATGAATCCTATACGTTGCTGTGCAAAAGCTCATGACAGAGCCTCCTCTACAGCCGCGCCCATTTCCTGCGAGCGCTCCGCGCAGCGGTGGACGGCGGCTTTGACAATATCCGTGAAGCCTGCGGCCGCAAAAATTTCAAGAGCAGCCTGGGTCGAGCCATTCGGTGAGGTGATGGCTTTGCGCAGCAGTGCAGGATCTTCACCGGTCTGAAGCATCATGCTTGCCGCGCCAAGCACCGTCTGAACGGTAAGCTCGCGGGCCTGTTCAGGGGTGAGTCCGCCCTCGGTTCCCGCGGCGATCATAGCCTCCATCATATAGTAGATGTAAGCGGGGCCGCTGCCGGAAATCCCGGTTAGAATGTCCATTTGCTCCTCGGGGATTACGCTGACTATGCCCACAGCCTCAAAGATCGAGATGACCTGCTCGCGCAGTTCAGTTCCCGCTTCGGAAGAGAAGGAAATCCCGGTCGCGCCAAGTCCAATCGAACTGGACGTGTTCGGCATGGTCCGTGCAATGGGCTGCTTGCGGCCAAGCAGGGACTGAATCGTTCTGATGGACAGACCGGCAATGACCGAGATAATGAGCTGATCCTCATGAAGAAGCGGTCCAAGAGCTTTAAGCGCTTCAGCAGCATCCTTGGGTTTCATTGCCAGCACCAGGATATCGGCATGCTGGAGCCTTATCTGTTTCTCCTGTTGATCCGATGCAACTTGAACCCCATAAGTCGTATTTAAGAAATCAAGCCGCCCTTTGTCGCTGCGGTTAAGCATCGAAATTTGCTCAGGCCGGGCCACCGATTTGTTGATCAGACCGCGGACGATGGCTTCAGCCATTGAGCCCGCGCCGTAAAAACAAATATTCAGATTGGAGCTTGTGAGGGCTGTATTTGAAGTCATTTCTGTCATCGTGGGTTGTCCTCCTTTATTGCCGTATTTGACCGCTGCCATGGATGATATATTTGCTGGATGTGAGGGCAGGCAGGCCCATGGGTCCGCGGGCGTGCAGCTTCTGGGTGCTGATGCCGATTTCGGCGCCGAAGCCGAATTCGAATCCGTCAGTAAACCGGGTTGAAGCATTATGGTATACGGCAGCAGCATCCACTTCATTTAAGAAACGAACCGCATTCTCGTCGTTGTCCGTTACAATGCATTCGGAGTGTTTGGTTCCGAATTTGGCAATATGCGCCAGGGCGTCATCAAGATGAGGAACCACTTTCACATTCAGAATGTAGTCATTATATTCGGTTGCGTAGTCCTGCTCGGTGGCAGCTTTGGCCCAAGGCACAAGCTGCAGGGTGAGCGGGCATCCGCGCAGCTCGACCTTGGCCTCCTTAAAGGCTTCGGCAAGCTCGCTTAAGTAAACCGATGCGAAGGACTCATGAACGAGGAGGGTCTCCATCGAATTGCAGACGGAAGGACGCTGGACTTTGGCGTTCAGGGAGATTTCCTTGGACATTTGCGGGTCTGCGGTGGCATCCAGATACGTATGGCAGATGCCCGCTCCTGTCTCAATGACAGGAACCGTGGCGTTCTGAACAACATTTTGGATCAAGGAGCTGCCGCCGCGCGGGATGACCACGTCCAGATAACCATTCAGCTTCAGCATCTCGTCAACGGAAGAGCGGTCCGCGTCTTCAATCAGCTGTACAGCTTCCGGTGGAATGGACGTGCCAGACAGCGCAAGATGAATAAGCTCCACAATTTTGCGGTTGGAGGAGAGAGCCGCTGAACCCCCGCGCAGCACAACGGAATTGCCTGTCTTCAGGCAGAGACCTACGGCGTCCACGGTAACATTCGGTCTAGCTTCATAGATAATTCCGATAACTCCAAGCGGCACCCGTTTCTTTATAATGTGAAGTCCGTTGGGCCGCTCCAGGGTCTCCAGTGTTTCCCCAACAGGGTCTGGAAGGTGTACGATCTGGCGCAGTCCTTCAGCGATCCCGGCAATCCGGCCATTATCCAATGCAAGGCGGTCGAGCAGGGATTCAGGCGTGCCATTCTTCCTGCCCCGCTCAAGATCTTCCTGGTTCGCTTCAATAATGGCGGAAGCTCCAGCAATCAGTGCTTCGGCTACAATGAGCAGAGCTTCGTTCTTCTGCTCCGTTGTCAATTGATTCAGAATTACAGCTGCCGATCCGGCCAGCTCCGCTTTGGTTTTTACTTCACTCATCCTTATTGCCTCCTTAAAATTATTTGAGCGATATCCATTCATCCCGGTGAATGACCTCAAGCCGGTGAATTCCATCCATCTTCTTCATCACTTCGTGGCTGGGGAGACCAAGCACTTCCTGGAGATGATCTTTATCATAGTTAACGATGCCGCGTCCGAGCACTTCCTGCTGTTCATTCACGACCTCCACCACATCCCCATTGTGGAAAGCACCTTCTGCAGTTTTAACACCTACCGGCAGCAGACTCCGCCCTCCATGGATCAAAGCCGTCTCGGCGCCTTCATCAACAATCAGGGTGCCATGCGGGGTGGAGAGGAAGCCGAGCCACTGCTTCTTCATCGGGAGGGAAGAGGCCCGTGTCTCGAAGTAAGTGCCGCGCCCGTCTCCTTGAACGGCCCGAAGCAGCTCGCCGGGCAGGCCGCCCTTGCCGATAAATACAGGCACGCCGCCGCGGGTGGCAATTTTGGCTGCATCAATTTTGGACCGCATGCCCCCGGTGCCGACCTTGGAACCGGAGCCGCCCGCAATTTTGTACAATTCGTCCGTAAATTCACTCACTTTCTCAATCCGTGTAGCTGACGGGTCAATCCGGGGGTCATTGGTGTACAGTCCTTCCGTATCTGTCAGGATGATCAGATGATCGGCCTTAAGCAAGTTCGCTACAAGGGCGGAGAGTGTATCGTTGTCACCGAATTTGAGCTCATCGACGGATACGGTATCATTCTCATTAATGATAGGAATCACGCCTTGCTTCAGGAGCTCTTCCACGGCCATGCTGGCATTACCCATCCGTTTGCGGTTCAAGAAGTCTGTTCGGGTAAGCAGCACCTGGGCAGCCTGGACTCCATGGATTTGAAAAGCCTCCCGGTAGGACTGCATCAGGAGAGCCTGACCGATGGCAGCGGCAGCTTGCTTCTCGTGAAGCAGCTTCGGCCTTTCGGGGTAACCGATTTCCCGGAAACCGGCGGCTACAGCACCGGAGGTGACCAGAAGTACCTGAAAGCCTGATTCACGCAGCCCGGAAAGCTCCGAAGCGAAGAAATGAACGGCATCCCGGTTAAGGCCGCCTTCGGGGGAGGTCAGCGAGCTGCTGCCTATTTTTACGACGACACGTTGTTGCATGACATTTCACTCCTACCATGTTTAGTTCGATATGGGCCAGATCAACGGTTTGCCCCCGTATGGTTATAAATAAAAAAACTTCCGCCTTTGCAGCGCAAAGGACGAAAGTTCTGACTTCCGCGGTACCACCTTTATTGGTGAACTGAGGTTCACCCAACTTACAGCCCGTAACAGGGGCAGCTGTCCGGCATGTTCGTGCCGGCCGTTCGGGGATAGGATTCCGATAGAGCGGCGGTAAACTCTCACAGCCAACAGGAATTTACTCTCTGACAGCGCCGCTTGGTCTTTCGTACTGGTCCCGTCATCACGTTTGATCTATTATCGTTAAGAATAACATGGGAAAAGTGGCATTGCAAAGGTGAAATCGCTTAGAACAGCGATAGTCTGCCTATCCGGTGAACAGCTTCCTGCAGCCTGTCTTCACTGCTGAGCAGTCCAACCCGGACAAACCCTTCGCCGTGCTTGCCGAATCCAATGCCCGGCGCCACAGCCACCTTGGCCTTCTCAAGCAGCAGCTCAGCAAAGCTGGCGGAGTCATAGCCTTTCGGCACAGGCAGCCAGGCGAAGAAGGAGCCGCCCGGTTTGCGGGCCTGCCAGCCGATCTCCTCCAGTGCAGCAAAGAGAGCGTTGCGCCGTGACTCGTAGACAGCCACCAGGTCGGTGACAGGCTGTTGGCTTGACGTCAGCGCCACTTTGGCCGCCTCCTGAACTGCGCCAAAGAGGCTGACATAGATATGATCCTGGAGCTGATTAATGAGGGAAATGATCTTCTCGTTACCCAGCGCAAAAGCCACCCGCCATCCTGCCATATTATAGGTTTTGGACAAAGTGTAGTATTCAATGCCCACTTCCTTGGCACCTGGGGTCTCCAGGAAGCTGACCGGACGGTGTCCATCAAATCCGATCGCCCCATAGGCAAAGTCACTGGCAACTACGATATTGTTATCCGCGGCGAAGCGCACCGTATCCTCATAGAAGGAAAGGGGCGCGGTTGCCGAGGTAGGGTTGTTCGGGTAGTTCAGGAACATCAGCTTGGCCCGCTGCTTATCTTGACTGGAGACAGAGCTATAATCGGGAAGAAAGTTATTCTCCTCCCGCAGTGGAAGAGAGGACATTTCGGCTCCGGCAAGCGCCACGCCCGACCAATAATCCGGGTATCCCGGATCAGGCACCAAGCACAAATCGCCCGGGTTGAGAAGGATCTGGCTGATTTGCACAAGCCCTGTTTTGCCGCCGAACAGAATGGCCACTTCTTTCTCAGGGTCAAGCGTGACCCCATAATCCTCCAGATAGCGCTGGGCTACAGCTTCTTTTAGGAAGGCGTAGCCTGTAAAAGGGGAGTATTTATGATACAGCGGCTTGGCCACGGCTTCCTGTGCGGCTTTGACAATATGATCCGGTGTAGGGCGGTCTGGATTGCCCTGGCCAAGATTGATCACGTCATGTCCACCGGCTATCTCACGGTTCACATTTTGCACAAGGGATGCGAAGAACTGTTTGGGCAGGCGGCCCATCACATCCGCAGGTTGTATTGTAATGGAAGGTTTAGGATTGTTCACAGTAGTCACCACTTTCACTCTTGCGTACAGATTAGAAGTTTCGCACACATTTTGGTCCTTAGTTTATTCCATTTAATTTAACATGATTTAACCCAGCTGTATAGAATGAATTCACTAAGCCCCGTTGCTTTTCCTAAGCAGATAAGGCTATGATTAAATATAACAAGGAAAGGGGGATTCAGATGTCCGCAGAGGAGATGCAAGCGGTTAAGCTTAATATAGCTTTAATTCAATCTGATATCGTCCTTGGGGAACCCAAGGTGAATAGGTACCGGCTGGAGCAGTGGATGGAGCAAGCCATGCAGGCCGAGACGAAGCCGGACGTTCTGGTGTTGCCTGAGATGTGGAATACGGGTTACGCTCTAACCCAGATTGATGAACTGGCCGATCTGCAGGGCCTGGAGAGCCGGGAATGGCTGTCAGGTTTTGCACGCAGACATCAAGTGAATATTATCGGAGGATCTGTTGCCCAGAAGACCGGCAGTGAAGTCCGGAACACGATGTATACCTACAACCGGGAGGGCGAGCAGTCTGGTGAGTATTCCAAAATCCACCTGTTTCGTCTGATGGAGGAGGAAAAGTATCTGGCGGCAGGAGATCAAAGGGTGATCTTTGATCTGGAAGGTGTGGCGGCAGGGGCTTCCATCTGTTACGATATCCGGTTTCCGGAGTTGGCCAGATCCCTAGCGCTTGGGGGCGCCAAGGCGCTGTTCGTGCCTGCGGAATGGCCGCATCCCAGACTTCATCACTGGCGCACGCTGCTCACGGCCAGAGCGATTGAGAACCAGATGTATGTCATCGCCTGCAACCGGGTCGGTGTCAGCGGCAAGGATGCTTTCTTCGGCCACTCTATGATCATTGATCCTTGGGGGGAGATCATTGCCGAAGGCAGTGAAGGCGAAGAGATTGTTACAGCCGGAATTGACTTTGCCCTTGTGGATGAGGTTCGGAGCCGAATTCCTGTGTTTGAAGACCGGCGTCCGGGGTTGTATGAACTGTAGTTGTAAGTTAAATGGGGAGCCTGGCGGCTGCCCTGAATACAGCTTTATGAATGACTCCCGGTGCTAGTCGCCGGGGGTCATTCTTTCGTCCAGCACTTGCTTGAAGGTCTCAATGAACGCTTCCGCTGCCTTGGACAGGTAGCGTCCTCTTCGGTAAGCGATCACGAGGGTCCGGCTCGGTACCGGGTTGTCAATTGGAATATAGACTGGAATCAACTCGCTGCGCTTGGCGCGGGCAATGAACCGGGGCACAAACGTAATTCCCATGCCTGCGGCGACCAGGGATTGGATGGTCTCAATATTGTTGCTCTCAAACACCACATTCGGTTCAAATCCGGCTTGACGGCACATATCAATCGTTAGCGTGCGGAGCCCCTGTCCTTTTTTGAGCACGATAAAAGATTCGTCCTTCAATAGCTCCATTTGGCGGCTGCTGTCAAGGGAGGTCAGAGAGGCAAGCGGATGGTTCGGCGGTACAGCAAGATCAATCCGCTCTTCCCCGATCGGCTCGTAAGTAAGCGAATCCTCCTGAAGCGGCAGAGATAGCAGGCTTAGATCGGTTCCTCCTCCAGCCGTCAGCTTCTCCAAATTAAGGGAGGTGTCCTCAAGCAGGGAAATCTGAATATCCGGATAAGCCTCCTTGAAGGCGGGCAGTACATAAGGAAGCAGGTGTGAACCGGTGATTGGCATACTGCCGACAACGACCCGGCCTTTACGGAGCTGTGAGATGTCATCCATTTCCTGACGGAGCTGTTCGACGGCATCAACAATTTTTCGGGCGTGGGCAATAAAGCTCTCCCCGGCATGGGTAAGCTCAACCGTACTGGTATTCCGCTGAAAAAGCAGGACACCCAGCTCTTTCTCCAGCTTGGACAGCTGTTGGCTGAGCGAAGGCTGGGCGATGTGGAGCTTGTCTGCAGCACGCGAGAAATTCCGCTCTTCCGCAATTTGCAGGGTATATTGTAGCTGTCTGAATTCCATGTTATCCCTCATTTATGACAAAGTTATAAGCAATACCTATGAGTATTATACCTTATATAGGTTTGGTTCTAAACGGTTACATAGATTTTCCTGATAAACTACGCGATTTAATAGAAAATATCTATTTTCCTATGAATTGACTTCAAGGTGAATGTGACCTAATGTGTAACTTAAATACCAAGTATATTTACCTGATTAGTTTAATTTTCATCATAAGGGGGAACGATTATTTGATCCAATTTGAAGCAGTCAGCAAGGTGTTTACGTTAAACCTTAAACCGTTTTATGCGGTTGAGAATGTATCTTTATCGGTAGGACAGGGCGAGATCTTTGGCGTTATTGGTTTTAGCGGGGCAGGGAAAAGCACTCTGCTCAGACTGGTGAATCTGCTGGAACGCCCTACAAGCGGCAGAATTATTGTACATAACCGTGACATAACAACGGTCTCGCCTAAAGAGCTGCAGGATCTGAGAAGACGGATTGGCATGGTATTTCAGACCTTTAACCTCTTCAATTCACGCACGGTCTATGGCAATCTTGCGTATCCGCTCAAGCTGGCCAAGACGCCGAAGGAGCAGGTGGACGCGAGGGTCAAAGAGCTGCTTCGTTTCGTTGGACTTGAGGACAAGTCGGAGTACTATCCCGAACAGCTGTCGGGAGGTCAGAAGCAGAGGGTAGGCATTGCCAGAGCGCTGGCTACCTCACCGGATATCCTGATCTGTGATGAGGCGACTTCAGCTCTGGACCCCGAGACAACGGGGGAGATTCTGAAGCTTCTGAAAAAAGTGAATGAAGAGTACGGCATTACGATTCTTTTGATCACCCACGAGATGAATGTCATCCGCAGCATTTGCCACAGGGTGGCGGTTATGGAGAAGGGTAGAGTCATTGAGGAAGGCCCGATCTTTGATATATTCGCCAATCCCCAACAGGCGACCACCAAGAACTTTATCCGTTCTGTAATCCAGGACCAGCTGCCATCATCTCTGCTGGAGAAAGTCAGACAGAAGCATCCGGGCAGGTTGTATCGGCTGATTTTCAAAGATGGCATTACAAGTGAGCCTGTGCTGTCCAGAATATCCCGAAAGTACGATTTGGATTTCAATATTGTGTACGGCAGCATTAATGAGCTGCAAGGGTCATTATTTGGAAGCCTCATCGTTGAGTTCATTGGCGAGGACTCTAAGATCCATCAGGTGGTAGAGGAACTAAGATCAGTTGTGGAAGCACTGGAGGTGGATGAAAGTGACAATTGATTGGGGCGCGTTTTGGCCAAAAGTGGTGGATGCTCTAGGCGAAACGGTGTTAATGGTGGCTGTCACCTTGATATTTGCTTCCATACTAGGATTGGCTTTGGGACTTCTATTGTTCCTGACCAGGAAGGGGAGTCTGTACGAGAACAGGATACTGTTTGTCCTGCTTAATTTTGTTATTAATGTGGTCCGGCCGGTGCCGTTTATTATTTTTCTGGTTGCGATAAGTCCGCTGACCCGGTTTGTAATAGGGTCAACCATTGGTACATGGGCGGCCATTTTCCCCATGACGATCATTGCCGCTTTTGCTATTGGCAGGGTGGTAGAGAACAACCTGGTCTCGATTGATCCAGGGATGATTGAAGCTGCGAAGGCACTAGGAGCCTCACCTCTTCAAATTATATTTGGGGTGCTGATCCGGGAGTCGTTAGGTCCGCTAATCCTGGGGCTCACTTTTATCTCCATTGCACTCATTGATTTCTCAGCGGTGGCCGGCATGGTAGGCGGTGGCGGCTTGGGCTCGCTGGCTATGACCTACGGATATCAGCGTTTTAATACTTCGGTTATGGTTGTCACAATCATTATCCTGATTGTTCTTGTGCAGGCCGCACAGTATGCGGGGAACTATCTGTCCCGCAAGTTCTTGCGCCGCTAAGATCGATTTAACTATTCATAGAAATGGGATTGGGGAGAGGAATTTAATATGAAGAAAAGATTTCAGTTAAGTTTGGTTGTAGTTGTGATGTTGTCTATTCTGTCCGCCTGCAGTTCGGCTAATAGTTCAAGTGCTGTTCAAGCCAAGAATACGATTCATGTCAAGATCGGAGTGTCCGGTTCGGAGGATCCATTCTGGCAGACCCTGAAGAAGAAAGCGAAGGAGAAGAACATCGAAATTGAGTTGATCTCTTTCTCGGATTATATTCTGCCCAATCAGGCCCTGGCTAATGGCGAGGTGGATCTGAACGCGTTCCAGCATCTGGCGTTCCTCAGCAAGTTTAATGCGGAGAACAACCAGGATATCGTTCCAGTTGGCGCAACGGTCATTGCTCCAATGGCCCTTTATTCCAAAAAATACGCAAATGTGCCGGAAATACCTGACGGGGCGAAAATCGCGATTCCGGATGATCCTTCCAATCAAGGGCGGGCCTTGAAAGTGCTTCAAGCTGCCGGACTGATTACCCTGCCCGAGGATGTGGGATTGTTCGTAACCCCCGAACAGATTGAGAGCAATCCGAAAAAGATTGAGATTGTTCCTGTAACTGCTCAGCAGACTCCGCGGGTACTGGATGATGTGGCAGCATCTGTAATCAACAGTGGCGTGGCTACGGACGCAGGATTGAAGCTGGATGGCGCTATTTTCCAAGACGATCCTAAGAGTGAGCAATCGAAGCCGTATATTAATGTGTTCGCGGCACAAGCGAAGGACAAAGATAACGCCACCTTCAAAACTATTGTTGATCTCTATCATGAGGCTGATGTGGAAGATGAGGTTAAGAAAGATTCTAAAGGTGCCAATGTGGTGGTGGATCTATCCGCCGTAGAACTACAGGCCACCTTAAACAAGCTGGTGGAGGACGGAAAGAGAGCTGGAAAATAACAATTTTCCGAGACTAATTCTTATAAAGATCAGGGAGGAATATACATGGGAGCGATTGTGGAGACCCTTAAGAAGAAAATTTTGCAAAATATTGATGATCACCGAGCTCTATATATTGAAACAAGCCACCAGATTCATGCTAACCCCGAGATTGGCAACCAGGAGATCTTTGCATCCAGTGCTTTAACTAACATATTGGAGAAAGCCGGCTTTGAAGTGACACGGAATGTGGCCGGTCATGAGACTGGGTTTGTGGCCCGCAGAGCCTCCTCCAAACCTGGTCCGAATATCGCTTATTTGGCTGAGTACGACGCCCTTCCGGGGCTTGGCCACGCTTGTGGGCACAATATCATCGGCACGCTGAGCACCGCTGCGGCGGTTGGACTGGCTCAAGTCATCGAAGAGACCGGCGGGGAAGTGTATGTATTCGGCACTCCGGCTGAAGAAGGTGGACCGAACGGAAGCGCCAAAGGCAGCTTTGTCAAACACGGCTTGTTCGAGGGAATCGATGCCGCGCTGATGATTCATCCTTCCGGCACAACCTCTCTGACCTCGCCAACCTTGGCAGTAGACCCTCTGGATTTTCATTTCTATGGGAAAGCGGCACATGCCTCGGGCGCACCGGAGCAGGGGGTTAATGCCCTTGATGCTGTAATTCAACTCTTTACGGGCATCAATGCTTTACGTCAGCAGCTGCCTTCTGAGGTTCGTATTCATGGCATCATTACCCATGGCGGAGATGCTCCCAATATTATCCCGGAATATGCTTCTGCCCGGTTCTTTATCCGGGCAAGCACCTGGGCGAATACGGAGGTGGTGTCTGCGAAGGTCCGCAACATTGCGGAAGCAGCGGCTTTGGCAACGGGGAGCACGGTGAAGATTGAGCGTTTTCAGAATGAGGTCAAAGATTTTATCCTTAATCGGCCGCTTGATGAGATTGTAGGCAAGGAACTTGCCGTATTGGGTGAGGAGGTTGCCCCGAAGAAGGGCTCTGGCATAGGTTCAACAGATGCGGGCAATGTGAGCCACGTGGTTCCGACGAGCCATGCTTATATCAAAATCGGACCTGAAGAACTGATCGCACACACTCCCGAATTCCGTGAGGCTGCCGCTTCAAGTCAAGGAGATGAAGCGCTCCTGATTGGAGCCAAGGCCCTTGCACTGGCAGGTTTACGGCTGATCCAGGAGGCTGATGTGCTTACGGCTGTTCAAGAGGAGTTCAGCCGGAACAAACCTCAGGGTTAAAGAAGGAAGTGACTTTGTTTTATAATTTAAGGTTAAAGAGGAAGAGACTGCTTTGGTATAGCGCCAGAGTGGTCTTTTTTTATAATAAATTCTGGTTAGGAGCCCGTAAAGGCAAGGTTCATTCGTTATAAAACTTCAAGTTATAGGTCATACCTATCAAACTCATTGTATTTATGTATTTCCGATAATACTCTATGGAGTGCTATAGTAAATGCAACGAAACGAAGAGCCGGACCTAAACACCAGGCCCTTTGTCACAAAGATCGCGACATTCGCTAATTAGAGGTGATTATGATGAGTCAGAAGAGAACTATGTATGAGAAAATTTGGGATAATCATGTTATTCATCAGGAAGAAGGAAAGCCTAGCATCCTATATATTGATCTTCATCTTGTGCATGAAGTAACTTCTCCGCAGGCCTTCGAAGGCCTGCGTCTAAGCGGACGCAAGGTACGCCGTCCAGAGCTGACGTTTGCGACGATGGATCATAACGTTCCAACCAAAGACCGTTACAATATTACTGATCCAATCTCTAAACAGCAGATCGATACTTTGTCTCAGAACTGCCGTGACTTCGGCGTAACTCTGTTTGATCTGGATACCATCGATCAAGGGGTTGTGCACGTTATGGGGCCGGAGCTTGGCCTGACCCACCCGGGCAAGACAATTGTCTGCGGTGACAGCCATACCTCCACACATGGTGCGTTTGGCGCACTCGCTTTTGGTATCGGAACAAGCGAAGTTGAGCACGTATTGGCAACCCAATGTCTGCAGCAGGCCAAGGCTAAGACACTTGAAGTGCGTTTTGTCGGCAAGCGTAATCCGGGTGTAACGGCGAAGGACCTTATTCTCGGCGTCATTGCCAAATATGGTACGGATTTTGCTACAGGTTATGTTATTGAGTACACCGGTGAAGCGATTCGCGAGCTGTCCATGGAAGAACGGATGACGGTCTGCAACATGTCGATTGAAGGCGGAGCGAGAGCGGGACTGATCGCACCGGATGAAACTACATTTGAATATCTTCGCGGACGCCAGTATGTGCCGCAAGGTGAAGCTTTTGACGAGGCGGTAGCCCGCTGGAAAGAGCTTGCTTCTGATGAGGGTGCCCAGTATGACCGCGTGGTTGAGTTCGATGTGGATTCTCTTATTCCTCAAGTAACCTGGGGAACCAGCCCAGGCATGGGAACGAACATCAGTGCGCAGGTGCCTAACCCTGCTGATTTCGCAACCGAGAATGAACGCAAAGCGGCTGAGAAGGCGCTTGAGTATATGGGACTAACCCCGGGCACGCCGATGTCTGAAATTGAAATCGATTATGTCTTCATCGGCTCCTGTACGAACGGCCGGATCGAGGATCTTCGTGCCGCAGCTGCGGTGGCCAAAGGGCATAAAGTATCTGACCGTGTAACGGCTATTGTGGTTCCAGGCTCAGGACGTGTGAAAATCCAGGCAGAGAAGGAAGGTCTGGACAAAATCTTCACTGAAGCTGGCTTTGAATGGCGTGAAGCAGGCTGCAGCATGTGTCTGGCGATGAACCCGGACGTTCTTCAGCCAGGGCAGCGCTGTGCATCGACCTCCAACCGGAACTTTGAAGGGCGCCAAGGACGCGGCGGACGTACACATCTCGTATCCCCGGCGATGGCTGCGGCCGCTGCGGTAAAAGGGCGTTTCGTGGATGTGCGCGATTGGAATTTCAAGACTGAGGTTGTCAGCTAAGACAGACAATCCAATAGAGGGGAGACAAAATTCATGGAAGCATTCACTAAATTATCCGGTATCGTTGGACCGGTGGACCGGGTCAACGTTGACACCGATGCTATTATTCCTAAACAATTTCTTAAGCGCATTGAGCGCACAGGGTTCGGACAGTTTCTATTTTTTGAATGGCGTTTTGATGAGCAGGGGAACGTGAACCCAGGATTCGAGCTTAACAAACCCCGTTACGAGGGAGCTTCTGTACTGATCTCCCGTGTGAACTTCGGCTGCGGCTCTTCCCGTGAGCATGCACCATGGGCTATCCTTGACTACGGCTTCCGCTGTGTCATCGCGCCTTCCTTCGCAGATATCTTTTATAATAACTGCTTTAAGAACGGGATTCTGCCTATTGTGCTTTCCGAAGAGCAGGTGGAGGATTTATTCCAGCGGACAGCAGCTCATGAAGGTTATAGGCTGCATGTGGATTTGGAGAACAAGACTCTTACTGACGATTACGGTCTGGTTATTAACTTTGATCTGGATGAGCACCGTCGTCAGTTCCTTCTGCAAGGACTGGATGATATCGGTCTGACCTTGAAGCACGAGGATGAAATCTCAGCCTATGAGCAAAAGAACAGCGCACGCCTGTTTGCTTAATTTACCCGGTATATAAGCAAGGTACATGATTACAAAGGCTCTGTCAGGATGATCCTGGCAGGGCCTTTTGCCGTGTCGTGGCCAAGTTTCAACAAGCTGAACGAGCTTTTGTCAAAAAATAATTTAATAGATTACAAATCTGTATCTCTAAACCCTCTATTAAATGAAATTTTTTCCTGATAAAATGGGAGTAATTCGCAACATTTAAGAGAACGTGGCGTCTTTAATGTCGTATAGTGTTAACCCTCGTTGTCCTCGCTCAGCCGGTCGGTCGTCTATGCAAACAATTTGAAAAATGGGATGGTAGGGTGATTATGAAGAAACTGGGATTTATCGCTTTTTTACTCTTTTTCTTACTGTCGCTGCCTGGGCAGGGGCACGCAGAGTCCGGTGGTACTCATATTAAGCTGGATGGAAAAGAGCTTCAGCTGGCTAAGGGCAGCCAGGTGCAGGAGATTAAGGGAAGTGTGCTGATTCCGATACGGGTAGTTGTGGAAGAACTGGGCTACACCGTAAATTGGGATAAGTCGGGCAAGGTGAATATTCAGCAGGGCACGACTAGGCTGGATCTGACCGTAAACAAGAAAACGGCCCTGGTGAATGGAACGAAGATCACCATGCCGGCAGCCCCTATCACCAAAGGGGATACTACATATGTTCCATTAAGATTTGTCTCAGAACAGACCGGTCTGAAGGTGCTGTGGGATAATAAGTCGAGAACGGTATTCCTCTCTACGTCTGAAACCCAGAGCGGCAGCGGGAGTGGAAGTGTGAACAGTGGCAGCAATTCAGGCAAGGATAGCGGGTCATCTGTTGAAGTACCTAAACCGGGCAGCAGCGGCTCCGGCTCATCCTCTGGCAGCGGTTCCACTCAAGGGAATTCGGATGGTTCATCAGGAGGGATGGACAGCTCCAATACAGGTTCGCTGGCTGCTTTAAACGGGATCAGTTACAGTGACAACCGCCTGGTGATCTCGGTTGACGGTAAGGTGAAGCCTAAGATAAGCAAGCTGACGGGTCCAGACCGGATTGTCGTGGATATCCCGAATATCAAGTTCTCTGATGCGTTTCTGCGGGATCAACCTTTGGACAGCTCTGGACAGGGAGTTATGAAACTGACCGATTACCTGGATGTGAAGCAGGTACGGTACTCGCAGTTCAGCAACAAACCACCAACAATACGTCTTGTCTTGGACCTGAGCACCAGTAAGAACTATAATTTGGTGAACGACGGGGATGGCTTGGTTATTGTGGACCTGAATTCCGATTCATCGTCGGTTCCGGTAACTCCTCCTGGTGACAATGGTAAGAAGCTAGTCGTTATTGACGCAGGTCACGGGGGCAAAGACCCGGGTGCCTCGAGCGCTTCCGGCAAAGTGGAGAAGACCTTTACCTTAGCTGTAGTGCTTAAAGTCCAGGAGCTGCTTAAAAATGTGGACGGCCTTGACTTCATGCTTACACGCAGTGACGATACTTACCCGACCCTGAGTGACCGGGTAAAGATGGCAAACAGTTTGAACGCGGATATCTTCATCTCGGTGCACGGGAACAGTGCAGGACCTTCCGTAACCGGGTCAGAGACCTACTACACCCGGACAGACAGCATTGAGCTGGCTAATGTGATGCATAAGCATCTTGTAGAGGCAGCCGGCCTCCCTGACCGTAAGGTCCGTCAGAAGAGCCTTCAGGTTACAAGAGAGACCAAGATGCCTGCGGTGCTGTTGGAGGTTGGTTATCTAAGCAATCTAAATGATGAGTCCCTTATGTATGATGACGACTTTCAAGAGCGTGTGGCGGAAGGTATCGTCGCAGGGATCAAAGAATACCTCGGATTGCAGTAAACTTCGATTCAAGAGGGGGAAGCCAGGATGAAGAGAGGGTTATGGATTGCCGGTGTGCTTCTTGTGCTGGCTGTGCTAAGCGTGGGCTGCGGACAAAAGCCTGAGACTGCCCCGTCTGCTCCACAGGGAAGCGGTGGGGACACAGCTCAGACCGGACAAGAGAATAAAGAGCCGGCTAATACAGCAAATGGGGCCGGTCAACAAGATCAGACCGAACCGCCGAAGAAGGACCCGCAGGATGATAAAAAAACGCTGTCCATCCGGACTTATTATACGGATAATGACATGATGGACTTGAAAGAGAAGCAGAGGGAAATCTCTTATAAGAATGATAAGGAGAAATACGAAGAGGCATTCAAGTCATTACAAAGTAGCGAAGACGACAAGCTGTTTGCGTTATGGCAGAAAGTGAAGCTCAAGTCTGTAGACCTGAAAAGTGGGGAATTGACCATTGATATCGAACTGCCGGGTGAGGCAAGGCTGGGGGCTGGAGGAGAGGTATTAGCGATTGATGCGCTGAAGAGAACCTTTTTCCAATTTAACGAAGTCAAAACAATAGAGCTTCTTGTTGACGGCAGCAAGGTTGATACCCTGATGGGGCACGAGGAGTTGGAACATCCTATGACCCGATCAGCAAAGTGAGGTATGTAAAGAGAGAATCCGTGTTAGCGGGTTCTCTTTTTTTGGTAATACAATCCAGTAAATACAGCGCCTTGCTGTTTCGGAGAAAGGGATGAAAGCTTTTGAAAAAGCTGCCATATCAATAAAAACCTAAATTATTTCGAGGAATTGACGATAAAGAACAAGAGGGTTCCAGCTGGAAATTTTGGCAGGAAAGTTGGCATAAATTCGCAACTTTTCATAGGGAACCGCGTCTAATAGGCGTCCAGGCTGATGTCGAAGGATTAGGTTTTATGTAGAAATCACCAGGGACAAATACATCAATGGTAGGGGTGAAGGATGAAGAAATTAGGTTTTTTTGCGGTTTTATTTTTCTTTTTATGGGCTTTTCCCGGAATAGGAAGTGCGGCTGATTCAGGTACGCATATCTATCTGGATGGGAAAGAATTGAGTCTATCCAAGAATGGACAGGTTCAAGAAATAAAAGGAAGTGTAATGATTCCGATTCGTGTCGTCATGGAGGAGCTGGGGTTTAATGTCAACTGGGAGAATAAGACTGGCACGGTAACCATACAGAAAGCGGATACTACGATCAAATTGGTTGTGGGTAAGAAAGCGGCTACAGTAAACGGGGTTCAAACTACCGTACCTGTAGCGCCTTATCTCAAAGGTGATACTACCATGGTTCCTCTTCGCTTTATCAGTGAGCAGATGGGCTTAAAGGTAACCTGGGTGAGCAAGACCAAATCCGTATATCTTATTACCCCAAGTGAAGGCAGTGGAAACAATGGGTCTGGAAACGGACAAGCTGGCGGGAACGCGTCAATTACGGGAATCAGCTTTAGCGACAATCGGCTGATTGTTGCCTTAAGTGGTAAGGTGAAACCGAGTGTGTTCAAGATGGCTGATCCTGACCGGATTGTCATTGACGTGCCAAATGCGCGTTTTGACGATACGTTTCCTGACGGCATGCTGGACAGCACTCAGAATGGGTCTATCCAAGTAGATGGGTATCCGGATGTTTCAAAAGTGCGCTATTCCTTATTTAACAATAATCCTTCGACAGTGCGCATTGTGCTTGATCTGAATAAGGCTAAAAATTATGAATTAATTAATGCGGGTGACGGTCTGCTGATCGTGGACTTAAACAAGGGGTCATCTGAGACTCCGGTAACCCCACCGGGGACGAGCGGCAAGAAGCTTGTGGTTCTGGACGCTGGACATGGCGGAACGGACCCTGGAGCAATCAGTGTGAAGAACCGGAAAGAGAAGGATTTCAATCTGGCCGTGGTGCTTAAGGTTGAGGCGCTTCTAAAGAACAACAAGAACATCGATCTGGTCTTGACGCGAAGTGGAGATACGTACCCTACGTTGTCAGACCGCGTGAAGATAGCGGAGAAGCTGAAGGCGGATATTTTCATTTCCGTCCATGCAAATTCCGGTCCGGCTGCGGCTAGTGGTGTGGAAACTTACTACACCAGAAATTCCAGTCAGGAGCTTGCCAAAGTCATGCACAAATATCTTGTTAAGTCCTCCGGGCTTACTGATCGTAAAGTAAGATACGCCAGCCTTCATGTAACACGGGAAACTACGATGCCGGCGGTTCTTCTAGAATGCGGCTTTCTCAGCAATAAGAATGATGAGGCCCTTCTCTATACAGAAGAATTCCAGAACAAGGTGGCTGAAGGCATCGTGGCAGGCATCAAAGAATATCTCAAAGTACAGTAGGTTTCCCGAAAGGAGCAAGTGACGTGAAACGGAAATTATGGATCATAACGCTGCTTGTTGTAGTTGTGGGGATCAGCGCAGGCTGTGGCCAGAAGCCTCAGTCAGCGGGTGGAGTCAACAATACACAAGGGAGCGAAGGAACGACATCAAGTGGCGACCAGACTGCGTCCAAAACGCCGAGCGAGGCAAACAATGGACAGCAGCAGGTTCAAGGAAATTCCGGTTCGAATGGAAGTGGGAACACCGGAAGCACCGGTAAGACCGGAAATACAGGGACAAATGAATCGGAGACCAAATCCGTGAAGACAACCATTGAGGCTTATTACACGGATGATCAAATGCTGGAGCTGAAGAAGGTTCAGAAGGAAATCACCTACACGGAAGCCAAGGATAAATATGAAGCTGCCGTAAAGTCTCTTCAAAGCAGCGGGGACAGCAAGCTTTTCGCACTCTGGGGAAAGGTGGAGTTCAAGTCGGTCAGCTTCAAAGACGGACAGTTGACTGTGGATATCCATCTGCCGGATGAAGCACGGCTGGGTGCAGGTGGTGAATCACTTGCCATTGACGCGCTTAAGAAAACGGCATTCCAATTTGACGAGGTAAAAAGCCTGGAACTGCTCGTGGATGGCCAACAGGCCGACACGCTGATGGGCCATGTCGAACTGACGCATCCCATGACGAGAGAATAATTAGCAAGAAAAGGAATATGACTGCTGTATGTCGAATGAGAATACAGCAGTCCATTTTTTGTTAAAGGAGAGAATGCAATGTCTTACAAAAGAAGCCGTATCCGTCAATCTAAAAAGGCGGTTTCCACCATGCTGGTTACGGCAATGTGCTTAAGCGGGGGAGCAGCCGCATTTGCGGATTCCAATACAACAACTACGGCGGCTAATACAACATCAACGTCCAGTCAAACGACAGCTGGAACAGCCTCCATTTTCAGTGATGTAGCCAGCGGCTTTTGGGCCGAGAAACATATTTATAAGCTTGCCTCTGAAGGTATTATTCTGGGGGAAAAAGGAAAGTTCCGTCCCAATGACAGCATCACACAGGAAGAAGCTATCACCCTTGCTCTGCGCTTCATGAATCTGGACAGCAAGCTTCCGGCAAAGCCAGTCGTTCCAGATAAGCTGAAAGTAGGCAAGTATTACGAACCTTACGTCGCGCTGGCGATTCAGCAGAAGCTGATTGACCAGACAGAAGAAATCGCCGCAACCGGTGCTAAAGAGTCTTGGGGCTCCAAAAAGGCTTCCCGGGAGTGGATCGCCAAAATCCTTGTGCGCTCGCTCGGCAAAGAAGCGGATGCCAAAGCAGCCGGCTCGAAATCCACAACATTTGCGGATAACGCCAAAATCTCAAATGGTGCCAGAGGTTTTGTTACCGTTGCCGTGGACCTTGGCTTAACCAAAGGGGTGGAAGGCAATAAATTCGACCCGCTAGGTCTGGTAACCCGCGCTCAAATCGCCACCTTCTTCAGCCGTGGACAAGGGTACATTAACCCGGGTTATGCCGGTGTGTATGAGGGGATTGTCTCCGAACTCACCGATTCCAAGTTGACGCTGTATATCGATGGCAAAACGCGCAGTTTTACGCTGGATAACCGGAGTGTATTCTTCACAAGCGATTCTGAAACCAAAATTGCGAAGAGTGATCTGAAGCCGTTCACGAAAGTAATGGCGATTGATAAAGTCGGCTCTGCAGCGTATGTGGAAGTCACTGATCCTAAACAGCAGGTTGAAAGTATCGAAGGTACGTTTGCGAAAGTAACCGGGGGAAATACCATTTGGGTCAGCACACCGACAGGGTATACTTCTTATGGATATGACTCGGCTACACAGTTTATTGACCAGAACGGGAAAGTGATTGCACCGACAGCCATTACAGCGGACAGCACCATCGAAATCCAGAAGGAGACGTTCAGTCCCGACAAGAAGACCGTGGTTGTTAAAGTGAAGTCGGGCCTGGTGAATAAAACTTCGTCGGGAACCATCCAATCCGTTGATCAGAATGCGAAGACGGTGACCTTAAAAGATGCTTCAGGCAGTGTGGAGCAGTATAAAGTCGATAACAACACGCTGGTTCGCTATCAAAGCCAGATTATTACGCTGGGTGAATTGAAGCCTAATGTGGCAGTAAATTACACCGTCAAGAACAGTGTGCTTACCAATCTTGAAGTAACGCAGAGTGTGGAACGTACCGTGAAAGGCATGCTGGTTGATGTCAATGCGGGAAGCAAGCTGCTGACCTTCAAAAATTCCAGCGGAGCCCTGGATGTCAAGGTCTTGGCTGATAAGCCGTCCATTCTGATCGATGGCATTACCGATGCGGGTCTGAATGATCTGATCGCCGATGTGAACGCCGGTGATCAGGTTGAGATTACGCTTGATGGCCAGGAGAAGGTTACACGCATCCAAGTGCTGGGAAGACAATCCGAGCTGCTTACGGATTCCACAGTGGTGTCTTATGACAGCAAGTATAAAGCGCTGACGGTTATTGATGGGGCGAAGAAGCTGCACGTGTACACTTTGGACGAGAAGACCAAACTGGACTATAATTCTGCATCGCCAACACTTAGCGGCATTGAGCCACTGTTGACCAAGGATCGCAAAGTCAGCATCACACATATTGGAGACCGGGCATTATCCCTCCAAATCATTTATAAATACGAAGGTACTTATGTCTCGGCTAACACTTCAGCCAAGACCGTGACGATCCAGCTCAGCGGCGGCAAGACCATGACACTGAATTATACGGGAAGCAGCCTGCCGCTTGAAATTTACGGAATCGCATCGCCGTCCCTTTCCGATATCAAGCCGGGAGATGCGGTTGTTGCCCAGCTAAGCGCGAATCAGGATGCGCTGCAGACGCTTGCCGTCAAAACTCCGGTACAATTCGAGGTTGTGTCCGTGGATACTGTGAACAGCCGGGTGAGAGCGAAATCCAAAGGCATTACCGATGAATTCTATGTGGACAAGGCTACTCTGCTGGGAGATAACGGACAGGCAATTAAGGCATCTGAACTGACCGCAGGGCAGGTTATTAATGTTACGTTCAATGGAAGAAACGTGGTATCGGTTCAAGTGGTTAAGCTGAACCTCGGCAAGGTTCTCAGCGTGGATGGCTCAACCGTGACGGTGAAGAGCTTTAATGGTGGGAACACTTCCTATCCGGTAAACGGCGGTGTCAAAGTAATCCGCAATGGCTCGGTGACTACAAACGCAAATACGCTGACCAATTCGGATCATGTTGAAATTCGCAAGGATGAGACAGGTCAAACCGTGTTTACCGTACTGAACTCCATTGTTCGTCCGTTTAGTTATTACGATGCTTCATCCAAAGTTATTACAGTAAAACACGACTTTAACGATAACAATTACCGGTTTGAAGTGAGCCTGGACACATATGTTCACCAAGGCGACACCACATTAACCGTGCAATCCCTCAAAGAAAATGATAATATTGTATTATATTTCAACAATAACAAGCTTGTTGAGATTGAAAAACAATAAGTCAGTTTCTTGAGATTGACCGTCTTGATACGGGATTCAGTCCCGTATCAAGACTTTTTTTTGCCGGGAGGAATGCACATGAACGCGGCTGCAGTCCGCCATATACTGGACAGTATCGGAGCCATGTTTCCAGATGCACACTGTGAACTTCATCACAGCAACGCCTTTGAACTTACGATAGCGGTCCTTCTGTCAGCTCAATGTACAGATGCGACCGTCAATAAAGTGACGGTGGATTTATTCCAGAAGTACCATACGCCGATGGATTATGTGTCGGTTCCGCTTGAGGAGCTGGAGCAGGATATCCGTCGGATTGGTCTGTACCGGAATAAGGCGAAGCATATTCAGAATCTCTGCCGAATTCTGATTGAACAGTATGGGGGCGAAGTTCCCTCCGAGCATGACAAGCTTGTTCAGCTGCCAGGGGTCGGGAGGAAGACGGCCAACGTCGTGGTCTCCAATGCCTTCGGTGTTCCTGCGATTGCGGTGGACACGCATGTCGAGCGCGTCAGTAAGCGGTTGGGACTGGCTGGCTGGAAGGATTCGGTCTTAGAGGTTGAGAAGAAGCTCATGAAACAGGTGCCAAGGGATGAATGGACATTGACACATCATAGATTGATTTTCTTTGGCCGGTACCACTGCAAGGCCCAGTCCCCGAAATGCCAGGTATGTCCGCTGCTTGATGTGTGCCGGGAAGGCAAAAAGCGTATGAAAACTGCGCAGCTTAGAGAAGATAGAGAGAGCAAGACCAAAAAATGATATTGATAGTAGAGGATGAGACTTCATGAGATGTATTTCCGTTTACACAGACAATTTTGAGTTATTCTCAGATATGTTTGAACAGGTGATCGAGATTAATTTGGGTGAGAATGACGAGCGTGAGCTTGAAGGAGTAACGATTAGCGATTCCGGGGAAGTGCCTGAACATTACCTGGAGCGCATGGCGAAGAAGCCTGAAGTCGTTGTAATGAAGGACAAAGACAGAGGCATTACAATCCTGCAGCACGGCAAGGTATTTGAAATTCTGATTCCTTCGGATGAGGCGGAAGCCGTAACCGCAGGTTAATAGTTTTAGATAAAAATAAAACCGGATCACTCCGGTTTTATTTTTTTTGCCCGAATAAGTTTCCCCGCAGCCGGATTGAATGCTAAAATGAACATATTTATACTGCAAACTGACACATAACACTTAACAAAACAATAGAAAAATCAAGTTCGGGAGAGAAGCAAATATGGAAACGTTCTCAGTTCATACAAAGCAGCCTTTGCAGACCATGCTGCAGAGGTTGAAAGAGCATTTAAAGCAAGCCGGAGACATGAAAGGCGCACAGGATATGGATGAGCTTGAGCAAAAGCGCCTGTCCGGCGAGATTACCATCGCATTCTGCGGGCATTTCTCGGCAGGGAAATCCAGCCTGATTAATACTTTATGCGGCAAAAGAGTGCTGCCGGCGAGTCCGCTTCCCACCAGTGCAAATGTGGTGATGATCCGCAGCGGGGCGCCGAGGGCCCTGTTAACCCCGGCCAGTGTGCCGCAGGTACAGGCTGCATCGGCCGCATCGGAAGCCATGGCAGCAGGTGAAGACAAACAAGCGCCTGAGCCGATCGAAGCCTCGCTGGATGAGCTTGAAATATACTGCCGGAACGGCCAGGACTTCTCCCGGATTTCCGTCTGGGATCATATCCCGCTGCTCGGGGATCATGGAGTGATGCTGGACACGCCTGGAGTGGACTCCAATGATGCGGGGCATGCGCTTGCCACGGAATCGGCGCTCCACCTGGCTGACGTGGTGTTCTATGTCATGGACTATAACCATGTCCAATCTGAAACGAACCTGAGCTTTGCCAAAAGCCTATCGGATTGGGGCAAGCCGCTGTATCTCGTTGTCAATCAAATTGACAAGCACCGGGAACAGGAGCTGAGCTTTGACAAGTATCGTCGTTCTGTTGAGCAGGCTTTTGACGTGTGGCAGGTGAAGCCCACAGGGATCTTCTATTTGTCCTTGAAGCAGCCGGATCATCCGCACAGCATGCTGCAAGAGTTGAAGCAAGTAATAGGCCAACTGATCACCCGCCGGGAGGAGCTGGTGAACTACAGCTTAACTTGTTCCGCATTTCATACGGCGGAAAGCCATCTGGAGCAGCTCAAAGATACCGAGGAAACAGAGCGGAATGAACTGCTCGTACAGCTTGGGGGCGAGGAAGCGGCCCAGCGGGTAGAGGACGAGATTCTTGCACTTCAACGGGAAGCGGAAGAGAACGAGATGCTGCCTTCAAGACTCCAGAGCGGCTTCGCCGCGGAGCTGGACAAGCTGCTTGGCAGCGCCCAGCTGATGACTCCGCCAATCCGGGAAGCGGCGCAGCTGTATTTGGAGAGCCGCGCTCCTGGCTTCAAGATGGGCTTTCTGTTTGCCGGAGGCAAGACAGAGGCGGAGAAGCAGCGCCGCCAGGACGAGCTGTTTCATAAACTAAAAGATCAGGTGAACGCCCAGGTGGACTGGCATGTCAGAGACTTGATTCGCAAGCTTGGCCAGGCTCATGAGCTGTGGTCGGCAGCTTGGGAGCAGCGGCTGAGTGACGAGCTTCCAAAGGCGGATATCCAGTGGATCTCCGGACCGGTCAAGGCTGGTGCGACCATCTCCGGCGAGTCGACGCTGAACTATGCCGCAGACGTGAAAGCGGCCGTCACCATGGCCTATCGCCGCGCAGCCATGAGCATCGCCGCCGAGCTGCTGGCCGAGCTGGCCCCGCAGCAGGAGGCCGTGCGGCGGAGCCTGGCTGCGCGC
>NZ_LT575476.1:2329868-3734392 GCF_900086655.1 Paenibacillus tuaregi
CGCGGGCGGCGGAGCTGCGCCGCGGCAGGTTCACGGTCGCGCTGTTCGGGGCGTTCAGCGCGGGCAAGTCTTCCTTCGCGAATGCCCTGCTCGGGCAGCGCGTACTGCCGGTATCGCCGCATCCGACCACCGCGGCGATCAATCGTATTCTCGCGCCGGAGGACGGCTTCGCCCACGGCACAGCTGTGGTGAAGCTGAAGAGCCCGGAGGCTATGCGCGAGGATCTGGCTTATTCCTTCGGCGTGCTTCAGATTGGGTCCTGGCAGGAGCATAACTGGCTGGACACTGTGCGGAAGCTGAAAGCTAAGGATATTCCAGCCTCTGGACGGTCCCATTACAGCTTCCTGCAAGCGGCCGCCCTTGGCTGGGAGGAGAATTCGGGCCACCTCGGTGAGAGTCTTACGGTGGACATGGCCGAATTTTCCGCCTTTGTGGCCGAAGAGAATCGGGCCTGCTACGTGGCCGGGATCGATTTGTACTACAGCTGTCCACTTACTGAACAGGGAATTGTACTAGTGGATACACCGGGTGCGGACTCAATTCATGCCCGCCATACAGGTGTCACCTTTCAATATATGAAAAATTCAGATGCCCTTCTTTATGTCACGTATTACAACCATGCGTTCTCCCGCGCCGATAAACAGTTTCTAGCCCAGCTTGGCCGGGTTAAAGGCAGCTTTGCGCTTGATAAAATGTTCTTCATCGTGAATGCAGCCGATTTGGCTTCATCTTCGGAAGAGCTGCATGAGGTTGTTGCCCACGTGGATTCCAGCCTCAGAACCGCGGGCATAGAACGTCCTCAGATTTATCCGGTATCCAGCTTGAACGCCCTGGAGGCGAAGCTGGCGGGAGATGAATCTTCCCTGTCGGTCTCTGGATTCGCAGAATTTGCTTCGGTCTTTGATTCCTTCATTGGGCATGACCTCAGCGGCCTGGCTGCTGCATCGGCAGCCGATGAGCTTCACCAGAGTCTTCTTCGGGTACAGCAGCGCATTAGCGCCCTGTCTCAATCCGGGACCGAACGGGAGCAGCTGATCCAGCGACTGGAGCAGGAGCGTGGTAGCTATCAAGAGTCACTCGTCTGTCTTCGAGGTACGGATCTCAGTCCAGAAATTATTCAGGAGACCGGTGAGCTTGTATTTCACGTCCGCCAGCGGGTGCGTCTGGCCTCTATAGATCTGTACCGTGAATTCTTCCATCCATCCCTGCTTCAGGAGGATGGGGGCGATATGAAGAAGAAATTTGCCGTATCGCTGCATGATTGGATGTCTGGATTATCCGGTGAATTGGAGCGCGAGCTTCTTGCCACTTCCCTGCGGCTGGAGAAGAAAGTTGATGCCCTGATCAGCCGGGAGGCCGGCAAATGGCTTGAACATGAGTCGGGCCGCGAACCAAGGCCGTCCTTATTTGTAAAGGAATTCTCGGGATGGGCCACGCCGGAAATAGGGGAAGGGCTGCTGACTGGCCGGTTTAACTGGAAGGATTATTGGTCTTATTTCAAGAATCCGAAGCATTTCTTTGAAGGCAGCGGCAGGGAAGCTCTACGGGAAGCCCTGGCCGCGCCACTCGATGATATGGTAAAAGAAGTGGCAGACCGAATTCAGGAAACCTTATCTTCATACTATTGTAATGAGGCGGTCCGCGGGCTTGAGGAAATGGCCGATCACTTTGAACAATTATGGGTGGAGTGGGAAGAAGAATTACGCGGAATTCAAGCTTCTGGAGACGAGACAGACACCTTAATCGCCCTGGGCAAAAGGCTGGCCGAAAGTGAACAGCAGCTTCGGCAGATATCCTGAGCATTCGGGAGGATTTAGAAGGCGATACCGGATTAGCATCACCTAAGTCTGATCCGCTCTGAAATACCCTATTAAATGAACAATTTTCCTCTTTGCTGCCTTAAAGTTAGGATGGTAAACTTCATAAATGTTCCATAATATGACGGTTGGCAGCGAGGAGGAGACTTATGAATGTTCTCAGGCAATTGCACGTCTATTATCGGGAGAAGAACTACTTGTTAATTCTCTCGATTCTATGTCTGGCAGCGGCCACAGCCCTGGGGCTGGTGTACCCTAATTTGCTTCGAAGGTTGATTGACGATGTGGTTGGACCGGGGAAGTATGAGCAAGCACCGTATCTTGCTTTAATAGCGCTTTCAGTTATCGTGGTGAAAGCATTCCTGCAATTTTTAAGCGGTTACTTTGGTGGAAGACTGGGCAATTTTTTGGCATACCGCCTGCGTAATGCCTGCTACGAGAAGCTGCAGTTCCTATCCTTCCGGTATTACGATACGGCCAAAACCGGGGATTTGATGTCGCGGCTGACCGGGGACCTGGAAGCCATCAGACTGTTTATCGGGTTTGGCTTTGCCCAGCTGCTGAACCTTTTCTTTATGGTCAGCTTCGGAGCCGTAATGATGCTTTCTATTAACTGGCAGCTTACCCTGCTTACTCTGATTACCATGCCTCTGCTTGTGGCTGTAGCATGGAAATTTGAAACCAAGATTCACCCGGCGTTTCAGGAGATGCGTCTGGCTTTAAGTTCCTTGACCACTTCGGTTCAGGAGAACATTACCGGGGTTAGAACCGTCAAATCTTTTGCCAGAGAGCCACACGAGGTGGAGAAATTCTCTGAGCGAAATGAACGTTACAAGTCTAATCAGATCTTCGCTGCCTTGCTATGGAGCAGATATTTCCCTGTTATGGAGCTGCTGGCCTCTGTAAGCGTTGCTATACTGCTGGGGTTTGGGGGTTCACTCGTCATACATAAATCCCTGTCACTTGGGGAGTTAGTTGCTTTCTTCGGCTTGATTTGGTTCATTATCGGACCGCTTTGGGGTCTAGGCTTCCATATCAATAACTATACCCAATCCAAGGCTTCCGGGGAGCGTGTGCTGGAGATTCTCAACCAGCCTATCGATGTGAAGGACGCTCCGGATACGATTCAGCTTGCGCCAGAGAACATTAAAGGGCACGTGGTGTTTGATCATGTGACTTTCGCATACGGGAATAAGATGCCTGCCGTGGCAGACATCAATTTTGAAGCAAAGCCCGGCTCGGTGATTGGCTTCCTGGGCGGAACAGGATCGGGTAAATCAACAATTATCCAGCTGCTGATGCGTGCCTATGACGTAAATGAAGGACGTATTCTGCTGGATGGGACGGATATTAGAAAAATTCAAATCCAGCAGCTTCGGAGTCAGATCTCCACTGTGTTCCAAGAGACGTTCTTATTCTCATCTTCCATCCGCAACAATATTGCCTACGGCATTAAGGATGTATCTATGGAGGAGATCATCCGGGCTGCCAAGCTGGCGAAGGCCCATGATTTCATTATGGAACTCGCAGACGGTTACGACACAGTGGTAGGTGAACGCGGAATGGGGCTCTCCGGGGGCCAAAAGCAGCGGATCGCAATTGCCCGCGCCCTCTTAACCAATCCTAAGATCCTCATTCTGGATGACGCTACAAGTGCGGTGGATATGGAAACTGAGCATGAGATTCAGACCGGATTCCAGGAAGTTATGCGGGGGAGAACGACTTTTATTATTGCCCACCGAATATCCTCGCTGAGACATGCGGATTTGATCCTGGTTATGGATCAAGGACGGGTCGTGCAGCAGGGGACCCACAACGAGCTAATTCATGTGGAAGGGCCATATCGGGACGTATTCCGAATCCAATATGCAGACTTTCTGTCCAGGCAGTCCGAAGGGAAAGATGAGGTGAATCCGGCATGAGTACACAGACCGAGACAACCGGGAAGCAGGATCCGGGCTTGAAGAAGAGAATCGAGCTGAACGAGAGATTTATCTACAAAGACGATGATGCGATCGACAAGGCCTTTGACTGGAAGCAGTTCCGGCGTCTGTTCTCTTATATGAAACCGTATGCGAGACAGCTCCTGCCGCTGATTATCCTCATGATGATTCTGGGGACCATTACGAAACTGACTGTTCCTTATTTAACAAGTCTGGCGATCGATAAAGCGATTGTGAAGGAGGGCAGTCTCAGTCTTCTTTATATCATCACCGGTTCTGTTATCCTATTATATCTTATCCAATGGGGAGCGAGTGCTTACCGGATCAAGTATACGAACATCATTGGCCAACGTGTGATCTATGACCTAAGATCGGATTTATTCCGGCATATTCAGAAGCTGTCTTTTAATTTCTACGATAAGAGACCGGCGGGCTCTGTTCTGGTCCGGGTGACAAACGATGTCAATTCCCTGCAGGATCTGTTCACAAATGGGGTTGTGAACCTCATGATCGACTGCGTCCAGCTTGTCGGTATTGTTGTCATCCTGCTTCTGGTCAATTGGAAGCTGGGGCTCGCGGTTATGGTAACTGTGCCAATCATGTTCTTCATTTCAACCAAATTGCGCCAGACCATCCGTATTGCTTGGCAGGTTGTGCGCACGAAGAACTCTAGAATCAACTCACACTTGAATGAATCTATTCAAGGTATCCGGGTAACCCAGGCTTATACCCAGGAGCAGGAGAACATGCGTTTCTTCGATGCCATGAATTATGACAGCAAGAAATCCTGGGACAAAGCTTCCGCCATGAACCAAATGTTTGGTCCTCTGATCGAGATCACGGGCGGAATCGGCAGCTTCATCCTGTTCTGGCTCGGGGCCTATCTCATTCAATCGGGTGAAATTACGATTGGTCTGCTGGTCGCGTTCAGCAACTATGTAGGCAATTTCTGGGACCCGATCAACCGTTTGGGGCAAATGTATAATCAGCTGCTTGTGGCCATGGCTTCATCCGAGAGAATTTTTGAGTTTATTGATGAGAAGCCTTCGATCGCCGACAAGGAAGGGGCTAAGCCGCTTCCGGTCATCCGCGGGGATATCCGGTTTGATCACGTGGTGTTTGAGTATGAGAAAGGAAGAGCTGCCCTGAAGGGGATAGACCTTTCGGTCAAGGCAGGTCAGTCTGTGGCCCTGGTGGGTCATACGGGTTCAGGGAAGAGCACGATTATTAACCTGGTCAGCCGGTTCTATGATATAACTCAGGGCCGGATCACGATCGACGGTTATGATATTCGGGATGTCACACTTCAGAGTCTGCGCAGCCAGATCGGGATTGTGCTCCAGGATACGTTCATCTTCTCAGGAACGATCCGGGACAACATCCGGTTCGGGCGCCTGGACGCTACGGATGAGGAAGTGGAGGCGGCCGCGAGAGCGGTGGACGCCCATGAGTTCATATCCCAGCTGCCGGGTGGTTATGATACCGAGGTGGAGGAGCGCGGGAGTGCGCTGTCCATGGGGCAGCGTCAGCTGCTGAGCTTTGCCCGGGCGCTTCTGGCCGACCCGCGTATTCTCATTCTTGATGAGGCTACGGCGAGTATTGACACAGAGACTGAGCTTAAGATTCAGGAGGCACTGAAGGTGCTTCTGAAAGGCAGAACGTCCTTTATTGTGGCTCATCGTCTTTCTACAATCAGACATGCCGATCATATTGTGGTACTGGATCATGGGGAAATCAAAGAGGAAGGAACCCATGACCAACTTTTGGAGAAGAAGGGAATATACAGTGGATTAATCGAAGCACAATTCAGATTTTTGTAACTTTGTGTCGGATATCCAAGATTTTTTTCGTAGAGCACTCTTGCATTCTAGACAAGAAACCCGGAAAATAGATAAGAAGAAACACTTATCTGCGTGGGAGGACCTAGGACAGTCCGTTCCATATTCATAAGGGGGATTTCTGAGGAATGTGGGGTGCTCCTTTTTCTGAGCGTGCCAGAACGATGATGCTGTTGGGCAGCGGAGAGCTGGGTAAGGAAGTCATCATAGAGGCCCAAAGACTCGGGGTCAGAACCATTGCGGTGGACCGCTATGAACACGCGCCTGCCATGCAGGTGGCCCATGAGTCACATGTCATTGATATGCTGGATGCGAATGCACTTAAAAGTTTAATTTATGACAAGAAACCCGATCTTATTGTTCCAGAGATCGAAGCGATTGCCACAGCTGCGCTGCTCGAGCTCGAAGAGGAAGGGTACCATGTGGTGCCGACGGCCAGGGCAGCCAGGCTGACGATGGACCGTGAAGGCATACGCCGTCTTGCAGCGGAAGAACTGGGTATTCCAACAGCCGCTTACCGGTTCGCGGACAGTCTGCACAGCTTAAAAGAAGCGGTTAAGGAACTCGGAACACCGTGTGTGGTTAAGCCGTTAATGAGCTCCTCGGGGAAAGGCCAGACGGTATGCCGGACTCCTGAAGACGCAGAAGCCAGCTGGAATGCGGCACTGGAAGGTGCCCGTGCCAAAGGAGCCGCAGTTATTGTGGAATCCTTCATTCAATTTGACAGTGAAATTACACTGTTAACGGTTCGTTCCGTATCCGGAACGATCTTTTGTCCACCTATTGGTCATATTCAGAAGGATGGCGATTATATTGAATCATGGCAGCCCCATCCCATGGGGGAGAAGGCTCTGCTGGAGGCTCAGGATATCGCCCGCCGGATTACTGATGCGTTAGGTGGGTATGGGTTGTTCGGTGTGGAGCTGTTCCTGACAAGCGAAGGGGTCTTGTTCAGTGAAGTATCCCCGCGTCCGCATGACACGGGAATGGTAACGATGGTGACCCAGGATCTGTCTGAGTTCGCCCTGCATGTTAGGGCTATTCTGGGATTCCCGGTACCTAGTGTGCACGTACTGACGCCTGGTGCCTCCGCGACACTCAAAGCGGAAGCCGAGGGAGAAGGATTCATCATTAATGGTCTTCATGAAGCATTGGAAATCCCCCGTACACAAGTTAGAATTTTCGGTAAGCCGCTCAGCAAGCCGGGGCGACGGATGGCGGTGGCGCTAAGTGCAGATGAAGATGTGGACAATGCACGTATCCAAGCCAAAAAAGCGGCAAGTCTATTAAAGGTGGAATGGGCTGAAAATGAGTAATCAGGTGTGTGCTCCGGCACTCTTAATCCGCAAATGTTCACATCACGATGCGAAGGAAATCACGGCTTTAATGAGACAGCTTCGCTACCCTACTACGGTGAGTGTAATGGAAGAGAGACTTACCGCACTGGAGAATCATCCGAATTATCGGAATTTTGTTGCAGAGCTTGATGGCAAGATTGTAGGCACCATCAGTCTTAAGCAATTGAAGACCCATGAAATGAAACAGCCAGTTACACGGATTACCGCACTTGTTGTGGATGAGAATCACAGAGGCAAGGGGATTGGAACCACTCTGATTCAAGAAGTGGAAGCCTGGGGAAAACGCAAGGGCAGCCAGGAGCTGTTCCTGTCCACCGGGGATGATAACCATTACCGTCCTGACGCCAGACCGTTCTATGAACGGCTCGGATTTGAATGCGCAGGATACCGTCTTTACAAAACTTTGAAATAAATAACCTTCACATAGTCATCCCTTGATGGGATGACTTTTTTCTGCTCTTTAACGAAAGAAAGAGGACAGCCCTATCTGGTGGCTGTCCTCTGGTTTGTTTACTCTTTGACTTTGAAGGAATCCATAATGGATTTGATCAGGGTATCCTTGTCTTTATCATAATCCTTCTTAGGGGTTGAGTAGCTGACCACATATGTGTTCTCTTTGGCTGGAACAATTAATTGGGTGAGCACAACGTCTGTGGAAGATTGCGGGTTCGAATAGCTCGCTGTGGAGAGGGCGGCTTTGAAGCCGTTGTGATCCACTTCGGTGAAATCTATAGCCTTGTAATCCTTCATGCCATTTGCTTCCCCGTTCTCCTGCAGCACTTTGGTCGCGTTATCCGCAATATCTTTGGCTGTATAAGATGCGCCAGGGGTTACGGTTACATTGAGGTTGCTGGCAAACTTTCCTTCAGGCTTCGGATCATAAAAGGCCGCTTTGATCAGGGGACTGTTCAGCTGCTTCTCATCATATGTACTCCAATCCTTTGGATAAGAAATCGCGAACTGGTCGTTTTCAAGAGTTTTGCTCTCGAAAGAAGTTTCCTGCTTGTTGTCTGAAGAAGTTCCTTGTTTGTCATTTGTGCTTCCCGAATCTGTAGAAGGCGTCTTGGCTTCTGTTGATACGGCAGGCTGTTTGTTGTCAGCTTCTCCAGTCTTTGTGTCAGACGCAGCTTTGTTCCCGCAGGCTGTTAATAAACCAATTAGAATAACAGCTGTAATCCATTTCTTTGTCATGTTGATCTCCTTCTTAGAAATTTATGGTCTATCCATATTTAACCAATCAGTTCACTATTCTAACAAAAAAGTGCTAAAAAAGGAAATGCAAGATGCAACTCCCATTTGGTTTTGGATGTCCTATCCGTTGAGGGATTAAAGGTAAACGGTTACAATGAGGTTGCAGCATGAATTAGATTCTTTGAATTGTTAGATCACCTCGAAGGATGATGATATGTACAAATTGATATTGGTTGATGATGAGTCGGATGTCAGAGAAGGCCTGCTTACTGAAATTGACTGGAGTTCCCTCGGATTCGAGGTATCTGATACCGCAGAGAATGGCCGTGAAGCTTCGGAGATGATCGAGCGGCATCAGCCCGATGTGGTGGTGACGGATATCCAGATGCCATTTATGAATGGGCTTCAGCTGTCAGAATGGATACGTGAGCATTATCCGGGGACCAAAATTGTAATATTGACGGGATATGAGGAGTTCGAATACGCCCAGAAGGCGATTCGGCTTCAGATCGATGAGTATGTGCTCAAGCCTTTCTCTTCCCGGGAATTCATAGATATTTTGCAGAAAGTAAAAGATCATCTGGACGAAGAGGCCGCGGACAAAGAGAATATTCAGGTTCTGACCGAGCATTACCGCAAGAATCTGCCGGTGCTTCAAAGTATGTTCCTCTCCTCGTTGGTATCCAAGCAGCTTCCGCTGAGAGAGATTCGAGACAAGCTCTTGTCCTATTCCCTGGACTTGGAAGGCAGCAGATTTATGGTGTCCATCCTGCGTCTTGACCCCCGGCCGAGGGATAGGGAAGACGGTCTGTCATCCCTTAAGCTGATGTACGACCAGGATCTTGAACTGTTCGCGGTCCTGAATATCGCAGCGGAGGTTGGGGAGAAGTATGCAATCGGCCATACGTTTATTCATCATGATGAGGTTGTGCTGCTTAGCACAGGTGAGGGACCGGATTCCGATGGTCTCAGTCAGACGACGTTAAAAGTGCTGGAGGAAATAAGGCACAATGTTGAACGGTTTCTTAAAATGACGGTGACAGCAGGAGCGGGTACCGTACAGATCAGCTTGCAAAATGTTCACTTGTCCTACCGGGAAGCGGAACAGGCCATGGACTACCGGCTCATCCTTGGTGGGAATAAAGTGATCTGGATTGAGGATGTGGAGAATCGTCCTGCCCGGCAGCGGACGGAGATTCAACTAAGCGAGCAGGAGCTTATAAGGTGTCTTAAGCTGGGAACTGAGCTGGAAATCCGCGCTTTGTTGGATCATTTATTTGATCAGATCATGGAGGCTGGAATTTCTTATCAGGAGTTTCAGATTTATCTGCTTGAGATGCTTACGGCAGCAGTGAAGGTGGCGAAGGAGCTTCAAGTGGATCTTGAGCAGTTGTTCGGGAGCGGGGGGACGGGGATTGGTGAGATCACAAAATTCAAACATATTATAGAAGCCAGGACCTGGTTCAAGGATCTGTGTGTAAAGCTTAGAAGCTCCATCGCTATGGACAGGGAATCGAGCTACAACAGACTCGTGGAGGAAGCCAAGGAGTATATCCTGGAGCATTATAAGGACAGCGATATTTCAATTAACCGGGTATGTGAGCATCTGCATATCAGTACGGGATATTTCAGTACAATTTTTAAGAAGGAAATGAAAATGACTTTTGTCAATTACCTGCTTGGCATCCGCATGGATGCCGCTAAGGAGCTGCTCCTGCATACGGAACTGAAGGCTTTTGAAATTGCCGAGAAGGTTGGATTCGCCGATCCGAACTACTTCAGCTTCTGCTTCCGCAAGAAATTTGGCATCTCTCCGAAGGAGTTCCGCAGCGGAGCCAAAGCGCCATGAGATTCTGGAGAGTTCTGTTCCAGCCATTTAGCCGATTTCATTATAAAAAAATACAGGTCATCATCACTTTAAGCTTTATGCTGGTTACGATCATTACCGTGCTACTGGTCAGCATTATGCTGTATAACCGGTTCTCCAAATCATCGGAAGAGAATACGGTGCTCAACATCGGACAGATCATCGATCAGGTTAATTCGAATCTGGAATTCTATGTTTTGGGCATGAAGGATATTTTTCAGGTGGTGGAAGAAAGTGTGGGGAATGCACCTTTAATTTCAGGAGAGCAGCTGCGGAGCCAACTAGGCACCATTCTGAAGACAAGGCAGGATCTGGTCTCGATCGCCCTGTTCACGAAGGATGGCCAGTTGGTCTGGAATACGCCGAACGAGCAGATGCGGCCCAATTCCAGGCTTACCCGGCAGGGCTGGTTCGAAGCGGCGCAGGAGCACCCGGGGCTGCTGCAATTCTCGGCGCCGCATATCCAGAATGTGTTTAAGTCCCCATACCGTTGGGTTGTATCCATGAGCAAGGAGATCACTTATACCGATGGGGGTGCCAAGAAGAAAGGCATTCTGGATGTCGATATCAATTTCCGGACCATTGATGAGCTGAGCAAGCGGGTTAGTCTGGGCAAGAAAGGTTATGTATACATTATCGACGGGGTCGGCAACATGGTCTATCATCCCCAGCAGCAGCTAATCTATGCAGGGCTGAAATATGAGAACTTGGAACCGGTTCTTAACTATCAGTACGGCAATTATACTGACGATTCCACCGGGGAGGAGCGTATTATTACGATCAAGACCGTACAGCCGACAGGCTGGAAGGTCGTAGGTGTAACGTACGCTGATGAGATCATGACCACGAAGAAGGACCTGAATACCTTTATGATCGGATTTCTCCTGATTATGCTGAGTATCGTGCTTATTGTCTCTGTGCTGGTCTCCTACCGGATAGCCAAGCCGCTTCGTACGCTGGAAAGATCAGTTAAAAAGGTGGAGAAAGGGGATTTCGGCGCCATCATTGATGTAAGCGGGGCATATGAGGTTGAGCAGCTATCGAAGCGGTTTAATCTGATGATCAGGCGGATCCGTGAGCTGATGGATCAGATTATTCTGGAGCAGGAAGCGAAGCGCAAAAGCGAGTTGGAGGTGCTTCAGGCGCAAATTAATCCTCATTTCTTATATAACACGTTAAATTCAGTTACACGAATGGCCGAGATGGGGCGCAAGGAAGAGGTGGTGACCACCATTACTTCCTTGTCCAGGTTTTTCAGAATTAGTCTGAGCAAAGGCAGCAACATTATTCCTGTCCAGGATGAGCTTGAGCATATCCGCAATTATTTGATTATTCAAAAGATCCGTTTCAAAAATAAATTTCAATATGCAATTGAAGCCCAGGACGAGGCCTTGTCCTGCATGACCTTAAAGCTGATTCTTCAGCCGCTGGTTGAGAATGCAATCCATCACGGCATTGAGATGATGGTGGACGAAGGCTTTATCGGAATCTATGCCTGGATTGAGGAGGAATCCCTCTTCATTCGGGTTACCGACAACGGAATCGGCATGTCCGAGGATGTGCTTCGGGGCATTTTGTCCGGGAAATCAAGACAAGACAGCGGTTCGGGAGTTGGGGTAAGAAACGTCCATGAGCGGATCTCCTTATACTATGGCAAGCCATATGGACTCACCTTTGAAAGCGAGCTTGAAGAAGGAACATCGGTTACGGTGAAGCTGCCAGTTGTCCCGGCAAGCGCTGAGTCGGATCATGGAGGGAGCGCATGAGCTGGAAGAATTTTGTCCTTCGCCTAGGAGTCTTAGGTGTACTGTTTGTGTCGACAGGGTCATGCTCGATTCCGGGCCAGCTGCACACCGAGGAAGAGACGGTTACCCGAGTCAGTATGATTGTGAAAATGGATCATGGAGATTACTGGAATACGGTTAAAATGGGGGCAGAGGTTGCTGCGAAGGAGTACAACGTCAAGCTGGATTTCCTGGCTCCAAAGAACGAAAATGATTACAAGGGACAGATCGCGCTTATGGAGCAGGCGACCCTGCAGGGCACAGATGCGATAATCCTGTCGGCGAGTGATTATATGGCTCTGGCACAAGTGACGGATCAGGCTTCCTATCATGGCATTCCGGTGCTGTCTATGGATGCGGAAGTTGCTTCTACCAAAGTGAAGACTTACGTCGGAGCCAATAACTATGAGGCCGGGCAAAAGGCGGCTGAGCGGCTGGTAGAGCTGACCGGCACCGAAGGGCAGATCGGGATTGTGAACTTTGTGAAAGGCGCTCGTAATGCGGATCAACGCGAAGAAGGCTTCACAGATTATATTGCCCGCTTCCCGGGGCTTAAAATTGTGGATACTTTATACTGCGGCTCCGATGAGGAGCTGGCTAACATTCTTACAAGGACTATGCTTGCAGAGTACCCTGAGATCAAAGGAATCGTTGCACTAAATGCGGAAGCCTCCATAGGAGTAGGGAAAGCGATTGATTATCTCCACAAAGGCGGCAAGGTGAAGCTGATTACCTTTGACAATCCACCCGAGATGCTGGAGAAGCTTCAGAAGGGTACTGTACAGGCGATGGTGGTTCAGAATCCATACAGCAACGGCTACCTGGCCGTGGCATCTGCTGTACAGCTGGCAGAGGGAGGGAGCATTCCCGAGCGCTTTGATACCGGAACCAAGCTGATTGATTTGGACAATATGCTGTGGCCGGATAACCAGAAGCTGCTGTTCCCTTTTGTCAAATAAATGTGAGGTCTGTTCATCCGATGAGGAGTCCGTATTCTGATTTATGCGTATTAGACTGCCTGAACCGGGGGTAAATTACGGTTAAGCTGAAGCAGCCTAACGGCTTAAACGAGGTTCAGGAGGGATTCGAATGAACGGGAAAAGCATACTGAAAACAGGAACGATTGATGCCGAGCAGGTTACGGAGGACCTTGGTTATGTACGCACGCTGATTGCGAACGTAATCCTGGTCGGCCATCCTGCCGGGGGGGACTGGGTATTGGTTGACACAGGACTCGGACCCACCGTTACAGCCTTGGAGGAAGAAGTAGACCGGATATATAGTCGTCCGCCTAAAGCAATTATCCTTACCCATGGTCATTTCGACCATGTGGGCGGGGTGATCACTTTGGCGGAGAAGTGGAACGTGCCTGTGTACGCGCATCAGCTGGAGCTTCCCTTCCTGACCGGGAAGCAGGATTATCCTCCAGCCGACCCAAGCGTGGGAGGGGGATTGATGGCAAGGATTTCACCGGTATATCCTCATAAAGCTATTGATTTGGGAGACCGGGTAAAGGGACTGGCTGAAGATGGATCGGTTCCTTTCCTGCCGCAGTGGCGTTGGATTCATACGCCTGGGCACAGCCCGGGCCATGTTTCACTGTTCAGAGATTGTGACAGAACATTAATTGCCGGTGATGCGATCATTACCGTTAAGCAGGAGTCCGCTCTGGCGGTTGTGTCCCAGGAGGTTGAGCTGCACGGCCCGCCTGCGTATTTCACTTCAGATTGGGAGCTGGCCAAGGCATCCGTACTGAAGCTGGCAACCTTGCGGCCCAAGCTTGCTATAACCGGGCATGGTCAGCCTGTGTCAGGTCAGGTTTTACAGGAAGGGCTGGAATATTTGGCCCGTCACTTTGATAAGGTGGCTGTGCCGGAGCAAGGCAGGTATGTGGACTGACTAAACGTAAACATATTCATAAGAAATAAAAAGGCCGTCCCGGAATGCAAGTGATCTTGCCGCAGAGTGGACGGCTTCTATTATTATCTCGAAAAATATGTGCAAAATTACACCTTGTCATCTTGAATTGGTACAAACAACTTTATTATTCAAGTTTGAATAATGAAGTTGTTTGTGTATAATATTCTTATGATTACTACACAATTGCTTGTCCTTGGGGCCATTGCTTTGCGCAAACAAACGCATGGCTATGTCGTTTATCGTGAACTGACCGAATGGAGGGTGGATACTTGGGCATGCGTCAAACCGGGCTCGATTTACCACGCGCTGACGCAACTTGAAAAGCAGCAGTACATTCAATCCATCAAAAATGAACCGGGAGAGAAAGGAGGCGCTCGAACGCTTTACGCCATTACCGGCAAAGGCGATGCAGCACTGAAAGAGGGGATAGAAACAGCGCTTGAAAGTCTTGAGATGGATAAATACTCGGCAGGCATTGCGCTTCGTCGTCTTATCCCACACGAGGTGTTGCTCCAGACACAGAGAAAACGGCTTGAGAATCTAAAAGGTATCTATCAATTCATGCGCACACTTCCGAAGAAAGAAGGTGGCACACCTGCAGAGGAGCCGGGGCTCGTCGACTACTGGACGGGATTCTTTGAGTACAGTATTCAACATACAGAGGCATTTATTAACAACGTAAACGATGAGGGTAAAGATGAAGAATAAGATTATTATTGAAGGTGCGAAAGAAAATAATCTCAAAAACATCTCCATTACGATTCCAAAGCATTCCATCGTTGTATTTACGGGGGTATCTGGGTCGGGGAAATCTTCACTTGTATTCGATACGATTGCAGCCGAGGCGCAACGACAACTCAATGAAACATTTACCGTATTTGCCCGCAATCGCCTGCCAAAATACGGTCAGCCTGAGGTTGATTATATAACCAATTTGTCCGCGCCAATAATCATTAATCAGAAACGTCTGGGTGGCAACTCACGTTCAACAGTAGGTACCATTACCGATATTTATGCGTTGCTTCGACTTCTCTTTTCTCGGGTTGGCGAACCATACGTCGGTCATTCCAATGCCTTTTCATTTAATGACCCTGAGGGAATGTGCCCGCAATGCGAGGGCTTGGGGACAATGGTATCCCTTGATCTGGACAAGTTTCTTGATCTTAATAAATCTTTAAACGAAGGCGCCATCCTGCATCCTAACTTTAAGCCAAACAGTTGGTACTGGAAGCTATACACCTTGTCTGGGCTGTTCGACAACGATAAAAAATTAAAAGACTACACCCAAAAAGAATGGGAGACTTTGCTATATAGCGGGGATGCGACGATTGCCCTGCCTTCGCAAGGCGGTGATGTTCATTCTAAGTATGAGGGACTCATCCCCAAATTTCGACGGCTCTATATCAATAAAGGCATCGAAAGTATGGCGGAGAAGAATCGGCAAGTATTCGAGAGATTCACAACGAATGCCCCATGTGATCTATGCCGCGGTCAACGGTTGAACGAAAAGGCGCTCAATTGCAAAATCACTGGCTATTCGATCGCGGATTTATCTGCAATGGAAGTAAGTTTTCTTCAAGATCTACTGAATAACCTGCATATCAAATCGGTAGCGGTGCTTCTGGATCATCTTCGCGAACGTCTCAAGCAGTTGAACGATATCGGTTTGGGCTATCTAAGTCTTAACCGCGAAACATCAACATTATCTGGCGGCGAATCACAGCGGATTAAGATGGTTCGGCATCTGAGCAGCAGCCTGTCGGAAATGATGTACATTTTCGACGAACCAACCGTCGGCTTGCATCCAAGCGATGTCCATCGTCTAACCGAACTGTTCGTGCAATTGAGAGACAAAGGCAATACAGTTCTGATTGTTGAGCATGATCCCGAAGTAATGAAGATTGCTGATCATATCGTGGATATGGGACCGAATGCCGGCAGTCATGGCGGCGAAGTTTTATTTACGGGCACCTATCGCGAGTTGGAGAAGACGGGCACGCTCACCGGCAAGTATTTGGGCAGTCACGTGCCCTTAAAACAAAATAGTCGCCCCTATTCGCACGTTTATCCGATCAGACAGGCAACTGCCCATAATCTCAAAAATGTCAGCGTAGATATTCCGGCCAAGGTGCTGACTGTTGTGGCAGGTGTGGCAGGTTCCGGCAAAAGCTCGCTCATTTATGAAGTATTCGCCAGAGAGCACCCTGAAGCAGTTGTGATCAACCAGTCGTCCGTGTATAGTACCCGTCGCTCCAATCCGGCAACCTATACAGGCATACTGAACGATATAAGAACATTGTTTGCAAAAGAAAGTGGCGTAAGCGCCTCTCTCTTTACGACCAATTCCGAGGGGGCGTGTAGTAATTGCCAGGGATATGGAATGATTTGGACAGACCTTGCGTTCATGGACGGCGTCAAAACTGTTTGTGAAGTGTGCGACGGACGAGGCTTCAAAGAGGCAGTACTAAGTCATACCTATCGGAACAAATCCATCTACGATGTGATGACCATGACCGTTGCTGAGGCATGGGCTTTCTTTAACGATGTTCCGCCTATTGCCAAGATGTTAGCTGTTCTGAGCGAAGTGGGGCTTGATTATATCACGTTGGGTCAGACGCTTGACAGCTTATCGGGAGGAGAGTGCCAGCGGCTCAAGATTGCCATGGAGTTGGGCACCACAAGCAACATCTATATTCTGGACGAACCGACAACCGGACTTCATATGTCCGATGTGGCCAAACTCATGGCAATTCTTGATCGGTTAGTTGATGCTGGCAACACCGTCGTTGTTATTGAACATAACGTCGATGTGATCAAACGAGCGGACTGGATTATCGAGCTTGGCCCTGGAGGCGGCAGCAACGGGGGAACCGTTACATTCACGGGAACTCCCTTGCAATTATTGAATGCTCCTGATTCCATAACAGGCAAATATCTTGCTACGGAGGGACTAACGTGAATATGGAAATGAATAAAAAAATTTGTGTTGATTTTCTGAACGAGGTACACAACAACGATAATGTGGATGCGATTGATATTTATTTGGATAAAGATGTTTTTTCTCACGATCCCTTTCCGGGCCAGGCACCCGGCTCGGAAGGCGTTAAGGATACCATGAGACAGTTTCGAGCGGCATTTCCCGATAAGAGAATTATGATTCGTGATGTGATTGCCGAAGGAGACAAGGTGATGGTGAAGTTCACGGCACAAGGTACGCATTTGGGTGAATTTGTCGGTATTCCTGCATCGGGAAATGCCATTAGCTACGAAGAAGTCGTCATTCTGCGGGTGAAGGACAAGAAGATTGTCGAGCATTGGGCGGTTGCCGATGCGCTTAGTCTTATGCAGCAAGTTGGAGCTATCCAATAATCATTTCATTAGATTTGTTCGGTATCGCGCTTATTATGGGAGGTATCGTCAGAGCAACCGGGGAAGTGTCATCCCTTTGGTTATTACCGCCCTTTCGTTATGTGGAATCTAGATCCCGCTTGCCTATTATTGGGGGAAGAAGTACGGATTGAGCGAGTTATGGCGGAGCTTCCCAAAGTCACTTGTCTGTTCGGCTATGCTTTTTGCTGGTTACTCCCTATCGTGTAAGTGGAAATAAGTTGGATATTATGCCCTTTTTGCAAAAAATAAATCACAGTTGTAAATTCGAGACGATACAATACTTGAAAACTTCCCGTGGTTTTGCCCAAAGTGTAAACAGGAAACCCTAATCAATGTACAACAATTAAATGTGTCAGTATCAAAGAGCCAGACGCAAAGACGCAGAGCCGATAATTTGTGAGAACATCACAATTATCGGCTCTTTCCTTCCGTTTGACGGGTGATTATGATTTTGTTAGAACACCAGCTGTGATAAAAATAAAAACCGCCATTTTGCAAATCGAATCCACCTATCACGATTAAACCCAGGATAAAGAGCGTTCGACTTAATTAACTGAAGATACAGCCATAATTATGGTTTCTATGGTCTTACCTTTCTGGTTTTTAGTGGACACTATTGTGATAGGGACACCGATCATCGTGACTTTGTTATCATTAAGGCTTTCGACCAGTGATCCTGGATATAAAAGTGATTTGCACAAATTTTTTTGATACGATTTCAAGCTCTTTTTCAACAGTTTTGTGGTAACCATCTGGTCAATCATTTTCCTAAGTGAATCGATGCTTTCGGGACTGTCAGCGGGGAAATAATCATAATTGTCCATCATGAACTCAAAGGATGTATTGGACACGTTACCTTTATGGTTTGTTATAGGTGGCGGCCACATGATTTGGAGATGTGAAATCTGCCCTGTAAACAGCGGTTTTTTCTCTATATATGTCTAATTCTTTTGTCTTTGCCTTAGCATAATTTGTAATTCCTGCTGAGCCTTGAACAAACTTGGCAGTTAGAGTATCCGCAAGAGATTGTAAAGTGTCAGACGGCTGTCTTTCCATGCTTTGAACAAGCAAGTTGTCTGCATAACCGGCTTCGGGGTCAGGATTGATGAAGGATACAGAAGAGTCTGTATTTTGATTCCTTTGATGTAATCATTGGAAACTTTTCCTATATTAGCATATCCTCGCTAAATGGGCGCGATTTTTGTCCACATGCAGCACTTAGATGAGTCATTTAGATTTCATGAGAATTTTTATATAAACACATGAGAATTTTAGATTCGCAGAACGCAGGATGTCAGGCATAATGAAAGCGTATCCAGGAGATACACGGGAAAACGAAATGTTAAAGGGTACGACAAGATATTAGACTTGGGAGGTCAAACGAAATATGAAAAAACTTAGCATGGTTGTATTGGCAACAACGGTTCTAGGCGCGGCGCTGGCGGGCTGCTCCAGCTCTGGGGGAAGCGGTTCATCAGCGGAGCCGAGTGTAGGTGTGGCCATCTACAAATTTGACGACACCTTCATGACGGGTGTGCGCAATTCCATTGAGAAGAATGCTAACGGGATCGCCAAGACCGAAATTGTGGACAGCCAGAATTCACAGCCAACACAGAATGATAAAGTGGACTTATTCCTCACCAAGAGCACCAAAGCCTTAATTATTAACCCGGTTGACCGCACAGCGGCAGGGGTCATTATTGACAAAGCGAAAGCTAAGGACACTCCGGTGGTATTCCTTAACCGCGAGCCTCTTCCTGAAGACATGAAGAAATGGGAGAAAGTGTATTATGTGGGCGCTAAAGCAGAGGAGTCCGGCACTCTGGAAGGCGGGCTGGTTGTAGATTACTGGAAGGCCCATCCGGAAGCGGATAAGAACAAAGACGGCGTGCTTCAATATGTCATGCTGAAAGGCGAGCAGGGCCACCAGGATGCGGAGCTTCGCACGAAATATTCGATTCAGGCTGTAGAAGAAGCCGGAATCAAGGTTGAGAAGCTGGCCGAAGACAACGCGAACTGGGACCGTGTAAAAGGCCAAGAGAAAATGGCCGCTTTCCTCGCAGCTCATGGTGACAAGATCGAAGCTGTATTCGCAAACAACGATGACATGGCGCTTGGGGCAATTGAAGCGCTGAAAGCCGCCGGTTACTTCAAAGGCGACAAGTACGTACCGGTTGTGGGAGTTGACGCAACAGCACCTGCACTTCAGGCTCTCGGTGATGGAACACTGCTTGGAACCGTACTGAATGACGCCAACAACCAAGGTAAAGCGGCAATCAAGCTGGCTTCCCTGCTCGGTCAAGGTAAGGAGATTACCAAAGACAGCGTTGGGTTTGATGTTACAGATAAGCAGTATATCTGGATTCCTTACAAAAAAATCACCAAAGAGAACATGAAAGACGCTCAATAAAACCAGAAGCTTCTCGTTATAAATTGTAGGATCAGGGGGCTTTCTGCCAAGATGCAGGGAGCCTCCGGGATTTTACGAACTTATAGTCGTATACAAGTATACAAATAGGATAGGAAGCGGCAGTAAGGAGGCGAACATAGTGGCTGAACATGAATATATGCTCGAGATGAAATCTATCTCCAAGGAATTTCCCGGCGTCAAAGCGCTGGATCGGGTTACCCTGCAGGTTAGACCAGGTACCGTTCACGCGCTGATGGGCGAGAATGGAGCGGGCAAGTCGACGCTGATGAAATGTTTGTTCGGGATTTATAAACCCGATGACGGCGAAATTATCCTGAATGGCAGCAAGGCAGAAATCCATAATTCCAGCGATGCCTTGGCACATGGAATCTCAATGATCCACCAGGAGCTTCATCCGGTGCCTTTCCGAAATGTCATGGAGAACATATGGCTGGGCCGTTTTCCAGAGAGAGGGTTCGGACCTTTTAAGTTCGTGGATCATGGCAAAATGCACCGTGACACAGAGGAGCTGTTTAAGCAGCTGGATATTGACTTAAAGCCGGATGAGCTGGTCGGTAAGCTGTCGGTTTCGAAAGTACAGTCTATCGAAATTGCGAAAGCGGTTTCTTTTAACTCGCGAATTATCGTGATGGATGAGCCCACTTCCTCGCTCACAGGAGTTGAGGTGGAGCACTTGTTCCGGATTATCCGGGATCTTAAGTCCAAAGGGGTATCCATCATTTATATATCTCACAAAATGGAGGAAATTCTGCGGATCTCGGACGATGTGACCATCATGCGTGACGGTAAAAAGATCGGCACTTGGCCAGCTTCCGAAATGACCACCGACCTCATTATTTCTAAAATGGTGGGACGTGATCTGACACACCGTTTTCCTGAGCGGGACAATGTGCCTGGGGAAGTGATTTTGAAGGCTCATGAACTGACATCGCCTGTAGCTAAGTCATTCAAGAAGGTGAGCTTTGAGCTGAGGAAGGGCGAGATTCTTGGCATAGGCGGGTTGGTCGGAGCTCAGCGGACCGAGCTGATTGAAGCACTGTTCGGTTTGAGAGAGCTTGAATCAGGCAGCATTTCTATTCATGGAAAGCCGGTTAAGATCAGATCGCCGAAGGATGCGATGAAATACGGGTTGGCCCTGCTGACAGAGGAGCGTCGTACAACGGGAATCTTCCCGGTGCTGTCCGTTCATGAGAACGGAGCGATCGCCAACTTGGACCGGTATGTCACTCCATATATGCTGCTCAATGAGAAGAAGAAGCAAACGGAGACCAACAAAATGATTGAGAAGCTCCGTACGAAAACCCCGAACATGAAGGCGCTGATCATGAACTTGTCCGGTGGGAACCAGCAGAAGGTGCTGCTTGCCCGGTGGCTGCTCACCGAACCGGAAATTCTGCTGCTTGATGAGCCGACACGCGGGATCGATGTGGGAGCGAAGTTTGAGATCTATACGATCATTGCGGATCTTGCCCGGCAGGGGAAAAGCATCGTGATGATCTCATCCGAGATGCCCGAGCTGCTTGGCATGTCCGACCGGATCATGGTGATGTCCGAAGGCAGGATGACGGGGATTGTAGACGGGGAAACAGCCAGCGAGGAAGTCATTATGCGCTTGGCCGCCCAGCATTAGTAGGGAGAGGGAGGAAGCAACGGTTATGAATACAAGAAGAATACAAGACATGATAACTCAAAATGCCATTTATATCGTCCTCGTGGTATTGATTATAGGAATTGCTATTTATGATCCTTCATTTATCGGGATTAATGCCCTTCGGGATGTTCTCAACCAGTCCGCGACACGCACGATTATCGCTTTAGGTGTGGCCTTCATACTGATTACAGGAGGAACGGACCTTTCGGCTGGACGGATGGTCGGCTTAACGGCGGTCATCTCGGCGTCGATGCTCCAGATTCAGGACTACCCGAGAAGATTCTTCCCTGGTTTGGTTGAGCTGCCAGTGTTTGTTCCTATCCTGCTCGCGATTGCGGTCGGATTCCTGTTCGGAATGATTAACGGCTTGATCGTATCCAAATTCAAGGTCCCCCCATTCATTGCTACACTGGGCACCATGGTTATAATTTATGGCGTGAACTCCTTGTATTTCGACATGGACCCGAACCAGTCCCAGCCGATCGGCGGGTTGCGGGCTGACTTCACCCAATGGGGTTCGGGAAGCATCGGCTCCGGCCAGTACTCCATTCCTTACATCGTCATTATTGCCATCGTTGTCTCCGTTCTGGTATGGGTGATCTTTAATAAGACACGGCTTGGCAAAAACATGTACGCTATTGGCGGCAACGAGCAGGCCGCCAAAGTATCGGGGATCAACGTATCCCGCAACCTGATCTGGATCTATTCCATCGCGGGGGCGCTTTACGGTCTTGCTGGTGTGCTTGAAGCCGCCAGAACCGGCGGAGCCACCAATAACTACGGGAACATGTACGAACTGGACGCCATCGCAGCTTGTGTGGTCGGGGGCGTATCCACGACCGGGGGGATTGGTACCGTTCCGGGAGTACTGACCGGGGTATTGATTTTCACCGTAATCAACTATGGTCTGACCTTCATCGGGGTAAGCCCGAACTGGCAGCTCATTATTAAAGGGATTATTATCGTTGCCGCAGTTGCCTTTGATATGCGCAAATATGCAGCCAAAAAATAACGATAGACAGCATCAGCCACGATTCATTATGAATCGTGGTTTTTCTACATTTTGGTAATGCAAGGCTTTCCTATCCATGTTAAAATGTTACATAGGCACTTGCTGTCTCGGGTGAATTCTTGTTGGCCTGCTGTCAATCAGAAGCTCTGCAATGAAAGGGGGGAATTGATCATGAATAAGATTAACTTTCAAATGCTGACTTCACGCATGATCTGTATGTTATTGACCGCCCTAGCCGTTTGTTCTTTGTCCATCACTGCAGGATCGGGGGAAGCATCCGCAGCTGCAGCCAAACTGACGGGTAAGCAGGTTCAGCTTGCCGCCGTATATGCCAAGATTCAAGCGGATAATGCGGCGAAGGTGGTTGCCCTCGTTAACAAGGAACGGGCCCACGCCGGGTTGAAGCCGCTTGTTGTACACGACAAGCTGAGGGGAATGGCGAAGGATAAAGCTGTTGACTTGTATAAGCACAACTACTTCGACCATACTTCACCAACCTATGGCTCGCCTTTTGACATGATGGACGCTTACAACATCACCTTCCGCTATGCGGGAGAGAACATTGCCAAGGGGCAGCGTTCTGCGGAAGAAGTCGTTAAGGACTGGATGAACAGTCCAGGTCACCGCAAGAATATTCTTAATGCGCATTACACGATGATCGGGGTCGGTTATTATAACGGACTCTGGGTACAAGAATTTATCGGAAAATAATCAGGGCACCGCTCTCCACAAGGAGGGCGGTGTTTGACTTTTAGATCAGTCATAGGGAGGTATAGGCATGGTGTGTATTTACCAGGAGGTTCGGAGTATGCTCGCGAGCGGTAATAGACAGCAAGCGTCCATGTGTGCTGTCTTGATCTCTTGGTAATAACAACTCTGATTGGATGCGGATGTGACATCACAAACTTTAGACGTATATGGATATGACATAACAAAAAGAAGCAGCGGAGCCTGTCCGCTGCTTCTTCAGAAAGTATGGGTTATGCAGGGGTCGAACCTGCGACCTGCCGATTAAGAGTCGGCTGCTCTACCAGCTAAGCTAATAACCCGAATTAACTGACAAGGAACATTGTACTCCGTTCTAATAAATAATGCAAGCAATATTTTGATTTGATTTGCAAATTGTAAATAGAAGTTTTATGTTATTACATAAAAGCCGGGTTTGAGTACTTATGATCAGGAGGTTCAGTATGAAATCTTCATCCGCGTTATGGAGAACGATAGCTGGTCTGTCCACTGCAGCCACATTGCTTTTGCTCGTTGGATTCGTGTATGCGCTTAAGGATGTCATGGCTCCAGGCAGCGGAGCCTTGTGGAACCCAGTGCCCAGCGGTGATCTGTCCAAAGCAGCTCCAAAGACCAGCAGCAAGCAGATTAACGTTGCTACGCTTGGGGATTCTCTTGCGAAGGGCACAGGTGACGATACAGGTCAGGGCTTCGTGCGCAGAACGATAGCCGAGCTGCAGAAGAACCAGAAGCTGCCGGTTAATCTTGTTAACAATCTCGGTGTGAACGGAATGACAACAAAAGGGCTTCTGCCCACGTTGGACGAGCCTGGCGTTCAGTACGTGCTTCGGAATGCTAATGTGATCCTGCTGTCCATTGGGGGCAATGATCTGTTCCAAGGGGCACAGAATGTGTCCAGCGGCAAGCCGCTTCCGACTTATAAGGAACTATCCGCAGAGGTAGACAAGGCTTCAATCCGGTTAAAGCGCATTGTGGATGCGATCCACCAGATCAATCCAGCCGCACAGCTCGTATATGTGGGATTATACAATCCTTTTAACGATCTCCGGGAGATGAGGGTGCCTGGGAACCAAGCGGTAACCGAGTGGAACCTTAAAGCGTCTGAAATTGTTAATGCTTATGAGAATGCCAGGGTCGTCTCCACCTTTGACCTCTTTGTCGGCAATACCCAAAAATACTTGTCAGACGATCATTTCCATCCGAATGGTGACGGTTATCAGCATATCGCTGAGCGCATTGCTCAAGGAATAGAGTAATACCTGAAGAAGTGATACAAGAAGCCAGGTAAGGAGTGAGGAGAGTTGACCCTAATCAGTCAGGAAGACCGAAGTGAACGGGAGATTGTGCTTCATGTGGAGCACCTTAGGAAGAGAATCGGTAAAAAGTGGCTGATCGATGATGTTACCTTTGATATCCGGGCCGGGGAAATCTTCGGATTTCTTGGGCCTAACGGAGCAGGCAAAACAACGACCATCCGGATGCTGGTGGATCTGATCAAGCCAACCGAAGGGAAGGTAAGGATTTGCGGATATGATGTGAACCGGGACCCTGAGCGTGCGCTGGCCTACGTCGGCTCCATCGTAGAGAATCCAGAGGTTTACTCGTATTTGACGGGATATGAGAATCTTCAGCATTTTGCGAGAATGCACCCCGGAGTGGATGACCAGCGAATTCAAGAGGTGGTCGGAATTGTAAGGCTGGATCAGCGAATTCATGACAAGGTCAGAACCTATTCTCTGGGAATGAGACAGCGGCTGGGGATAGCCCAAGCCCTGCTGGGCAGGCCGAAGCTGCTGATCCTGGATGAGCCGACTAACGGACTTGATCCTAAGGGAATCAAGGAGCTGAGGGCTTTTGTCAGGGGGCTTGCGGAGGAGGGGATGGCGGTTTTTGTATCCAGCCATCTTCTCAGCGAGATTCAGCTGTTATGTGATCGTGTTGCTATAATTAGCCGGGGCCGCGTGCTTGCGGTAGGCGGTGTGCAGGAGCTGGTCTCCAACAATGCGAATTATGTGATCTGGCAACTGTCTCCAAGGCCGCTTGGAGTACAGCTTCTGCTGCAGGAGGGAGTTAAGCTGGTGGACGACCCTCACGCTGTGCTGGATGATACCATTGCTGCCGGTTTGACAGAGGACTCGGTGGTCACCCAGGTCAGCAGCGAACGGATTTCCACCATCATACCGAGGCTTGTGAGCGCCGGCGTGGAGGTAAAAGATGTTCACAAGATTAATCCAACCCTGGAGCAGCTGTTCCTGGAGATGACGGAGGGTGAATCGATTGAGTAGCATTCTGCCATTGATCAAGAATGAAACCATCAAAATGATGAAAAAGAAACGGTTCTATGTGGTTCTTCTCGTTCTGGTGGTTCTGGTGCCGATCTTTGTGTATGCCCAAATGAAAATTGCTCAAAACAACCGGGAGAAGTTCAATTCCGACTGGCGGCTGGCTGTAAGACAGGCGATCACGGATAATCAGAATTCCCTGCAGAGTGCAAGGGTGCCTGAGGAATGGAAGAAATACCGGATCATTTATATCCAGCAGATGAAATACTATCTGGAGCATGATGTGAATCCACAGGAACCCGGTGGAGTGGGCTTTACCCGCGAATTTATGGATAATGCGGCCACTCTTTTCATTCCTCTGCTGATCATGGCTGTGGCCTCCGATATCGTATCGTCGGAGCGCTCGACCGGTACGATCAAAATGCTGCTGACCAGGCCCGTGCGCAGATGGAAGGTGCTGCTCAGCAAGCTGATCACTCTGCTGATGTTTGTGTCCTTGATTGTGGTGGCGGCTTTCATTGTCAGTTATTTAATATCCGGGCTTGTGTTCGGTTATAAGGGCTTTAATATTCCGGTGTTTACCGGCTTTCAGCTGCACGGTTCAGACGTGGATTTATCTGGCGTACATGCGGTTCCGCAGTGGGTTTACATTCTGATGCAGTGCGGGTTGATCTGGTTCGTCAGCATTGTTGTGGCTATGCTGGCTTTTATGGTCTCTGTGCTTGTGAGGAGTACAGCGGCAAGTATTGTGATCATGATGGCCGCTCTTATTGCCGGAACGATTCTGACAAATATGGCTTCGGCCTGGACCAGTGCAAAGTATCTATTTATGGTGAACTTGGATTTAACCAATTATTTGGCTGGCACCCCCGCGCCGATTGAAGGCATGACCTTAGGGTTTTCTTTGACGGTTCTTGCCGTCTGGGCGATAGCTTCACTGATCATTTCATTCACTGTCTTTACGAAACAGGATATATTGAATTAAAATGGACAAGGATAACAAAACATCTGTTTGCATTTTGAAGGTTTTTGTTAATACAGTGTGAACCAAGAAGACAAACATGCGATTTGCCGAAGCAAGGAACAGGTAATTCAGGTTTCATTCTACAGGTCCTCTGTATACATAAAGTGAAACAATAAAGGAGGAGCATGAATGGTCGATCAAATCGATTTGTTTGCTGATGAGCCAGCGGGAAGCAGTGGTTCGGCCGGTTATGGGGCAGACGACATTCAAGTGCTCGAAGGGCTAGTCGCGGTACGCAAGCGGCCAGGTATGTATATTGGGAGTACAAGCTCGTCGGGCCTTCACCATCTGGTATGGGAAATCGTAGATAACGCGGTGGACGAGCATCTGGCCAAGTTTTGTACGCGTATAGACATTACTATGCACAAGGACGGTTCCATTACCGTATTTGATAACGGCCGGGGGATTCCTACAGGCATGCACAAGATGGGAATTCCGACGCCTCAGGTAGTCTTTACAATTCTTCACGCCGGGGGCAAGTTCGGCGGCGGGGGATACAAGAAGTCCGGCGGATTGCACGGCGTGGGTGCTTCGGTAACAAACGCCTTGTCCGAGTGGCTGGAAGTAGAGATCTTCCGTGAGGGTAAGATTCACAAGCAGCGCTTTGAGTATTGGGTGGACAAACAGGGGAACGAACATGTGGGTGAACCTGTTACAGGACTCGAGATTATTGGAAATACAAACCGTACGGGCAGCAAAATTACATTCAAGCCGGATATCCGTGTGTTTCAAGGCGGAATTGGTCTGAATTATGATACACTCGCGGAACGTTTACAGGAGATTGCATTTCTGAACTCGGGCCTGAAAGTGGTTCTGAAGGATGAGCGGTCTGATCGTTCCGACGAGTTTTTTTATGAAGGCGGAGCCCGGCAGTTTGTGCAATTTCTCAATGAAGGCAAGGATGTTCTGCATGACGTGATCCATTTTCTTGGAGAGAGGGAAGATGTCGAAGTGGAAGTAGCCCTGCAGTATAACGCGGGTTACACCGAGACGCTGGCCTCGTTCGTCAACTCGATTCCTACCCGGGGCGGAGGAACGCATGAGACAGGATTCAAGACCGCTTATACGCGGGTGATGAATGATTATGCCCGCAAGAGCGGTTTGCTCAAGGAGAAGGACAAGAACCTGGAAGGTAATGATCTTCGTGAAGGCATGATGGCTGTCATCAGTGTAAAAATGTCGGAGGTCGAGTTCGTTGGACAGACGAAGGACCAGCTGGGCAGCGCCTCTGCACGGAGCACGGTTGACGCCATTGTCTCTGACCGGATGCAGGTCTACCTGGAGGAGAACCCGCAGGTGGCACAGGTACTGATCAAGAAGGCGATCCAGGCTTCCCGGGCACGTGAAGCAGCCCGCAAGGCGCGTGATGAGATGCGCACCGGGAAGAAGAGAAGCGAGAGCTCCAACCTTGGGGGCAAGCTGACGCCAGCCCAGTCGAAGGATGTCACGCGGACCGAGCTCTTCATCGTTGAGGGGGATTCCGCAGGCGGATCGGCCAAGCAGGGCCGGGACTCCAAGACACAGGCGATTCTGCCGCTGAAGGGCAAGCCGATGAACCCGGAGAAGGCCAAGCTTGCCGATATTCTGAAGAATGATGAATACCGGTACATTATTTCAGCGATTGGCGCCGGGATTGGCCCGGAATTCGCGCTGGAGGACAGCAATTATTCCAAAATCATAATTATGACGGATGCCGACACGGACGGTGCGCATATTCAGGTATTGCTGTTGACTTTCTTTTACCGTTATATGAAGCCGCTGATCGATGCGGGCCGGGTGTATATTGCCCAGCCTCCGCTGTATAAGATTACGCGCAGATCCGGTAAGCTGGAAACAGCCAGATATGCCTGGACGGATGAGCAGCTGCAGAACTATCTCAAGGAATTCGGGAAGAACTTTGAGCTCCAGCGTTATAAAGGGCTTGGCGAGATGAATCCCGAACAGCTGTGGGAGACCACGATGAATCCGGAGACGCGCAATTTGCTGCAGGTCCAGATTGAAGACACCGCGAAGGCAGAGCGCCGGGTCTCCACATTGATGGGTGACAAAGTCGAGCCGCGCAAGCGCTGGATCGTTGAGAACGTGGATTTCACAGAGTTTGAGGAATAGAAGGTGAATGAATGAGCTCGTTAGAAAACTTTTTGCCCGCTTTTTTGGAAGAGGTTGTTGGGGACCGCTTCGGGCGGTACTCCAAATACATCATACAAGACCGGGCTATCCCGGATGTAAGAGATGGACTCAAGCCGGTTCAGCGCCGTATTCTGTACGCTATGTACGATTCCGGCAATACGCCGGACAAGCCGTACCGCAAGTCAGCCAAGACCGTCGGGGATGTCATGGGTAACTATCATCCCCACGGGGATGCTTCAATTTATGAGGGAATGGTCCGGATGGCGCAGCCCTGGAAAATGGGGCATGTGCTGGTGGATGGACACGGAAACTGGGGTTCACAGGATGATGACCCGGCTGCGGCTATGCGTTACACGGAGGCAAGACTGTCTCCGATTGCGATGGAGCTGCTTCGGGATATCGACAAACGGACAGTTCTATTCAAGGATAACTTTGATAACACGACCAAGGAGCCGGTGGTACTGCCCTCCAGATACCCGAACCTGCTCGTCAATGGTGTGAGCGGGATCTCATCCGGCTTTGCAACCGAAATTCCTACGCATAACCTGCGTGAAGTCATCGACGCGTGCATTGCGGTCATGGAGAAGCCAGAGATCGAGCTTGCGGACATCATGAATTATGTTAAGGGTCCTGACTTCCCAACCGGTGGTATTATCATGGGGGAAGATGGGATCAAGGATGCTTATGAGACTGGCAAAGGCCGGATTTATCTCCGCGGCAAGACCGAGATCGAATCGCTCCGCGGCGGCAAACAACAGATTGTCATTACCGAAATTCCATATCAGATCGTCAAATCCCGCCTGGTTACCTCCATGGAGAACATCCGGCTGGAGAAGAAGGTTGAAGGGATTGCGGAGGTTCGGGACGAAAGCGGAAGAGCCGGGCTGCGGATCGTGGTTGAGCTTAAGAAAGACGCCGATGCTCAGGGCATTCTGGCTTATCTCTATAAGAAAACCGATCTGCAGGTTACTTATAACTTCAACATGGTTGCGATCGTCAACAAGACACCAAAACAGCTGGGCCTAAAGGCTATGCTTGAAGCTTATATCGCGCATCAGCGTGAAGTGGTGACGTTCCGGACCAAGTATGAGCTGGAGAAGGCTGAGGACCGTGCCCATGTGCTGGAAGGCCTTGTAAAAGCTTTAAACATCCTGGACGAGGTGATTGCAGCCATTAAGGCATCCAAGAACCGCCAGGACGCCCAGAACAATCTGGAGTGGATGTTTGGGTTCACCGAGCGTCAGGCAGACGCGATTCTGACACTCCAGCTGTACCGCTTGACGAATCTGGAGATCACTTCGCTGCAGAAGGATCTGGATGATCTTCAGAAGAAGATCAATTCCCTGCGCGCCATTCTGGAAAGTAACAAGAAGCTGAACAATGTGATCAAGAAAGAGCTTCTTGAAATCCGGGAGAAATACGGCATCGACCGCCGTTCTGAGATCCAGGGAGAAGTCGAAGAGCTTAAAGTTAACCTGGAAGTGCTGGTTACTCAGGAGGATGTTCTGGTTACTCTCTCGGGTGAGGGGTATATCAAGCGCACAAGCATGCTGAGCTTCACCCGTTCCGGGGGCGAGCGGGAGGGCTCCGGGGTGAAAGAAGGAGATTACATCAAACATATCTTTGATGTGAATACCCTGGAGAACCTGCTGATCTTCACCCAGCGGGGACAATACTTCCTGCTGCCGGTGCACCAAATTCCGGAATTCAAATGGAAAGACAACGGAACGGCCATTGTCAACGTGATTCCTCTCACGAAGGAAGATCGGATTGTTAGTGTTATTCCGGTTAAGAATTTCGAGGATGAAGCAAGTCTTGTCTTCGTCACGAAGCGGGGACAGGTGAAACGGACCGAGCTTAAGGAATACCAGTCCAAGCGGTCTGGAGCCATTGCCGCGGCTAAAGTATCCCCTGAGGATGCCGTTATCTCGGTGACCCTTAGTCGGAATAATCAGGATATCTTCCTGATCAGCAAGAGCGGTATGGCTATCCGGTTCAATGAGCAGGAGGTCAGCTCCATGGGCCGGGTATCCGGTGGAGTACGAGGAATTCAGCTCAAGGATGCGGATGAGGTAGCCGCTGCCCTATGGGTGGAAGGGGATGAGGGAGAAATCCTTGTCATCTCTGATCTCGGTTATGCCAAGCGGTCTCTGCTGCTTGATTATCCAACCCAAAGCCGGGGCGGCAAGGGTATTCAGTCATTTGAGTTTAAAGAAGGCAAGCGGGTGAAGCCGAATGGCAGTCGCATTGCCGGGGCCTTCTTCTGTAAGGAACCGCTGCAGATTACTGCGGTGCTGAGGGAAGGCAGAATGTTCAGCTTCAGCTCGGAACAAGCGCCGATAATGGACCGCAAAGCAATTGGCAAAGCGATGAGCCAGCTGGATAAGGGCGAAGAGATTCTGGACTTGCTTTTAAATAAACCGTGAATGACTTGATAAAGCAAGAGAAGTTTAAAGTTAAAAAGGGTTTGTAATGATGTTAACTATATAAAATGAACTTTAGAATTAACCGATCTCAGCGAAGAGGACAAGTGATTCTGAAGAAGCGGAGTGTCCGCCTTTGTCTCTGAAATGCTCAGGGGATATTTATTTCAAGGATTTCGGAGACAACCGTATCGTAAGAACATTTGGCATCGCAGCGCCTGAAAAGGGTAATCTTCATAAGTTCATTTTATATAGATGGGGGCATTTCCAAATTACTTGGGGATGCCTTTTTTCTGTTGTCTAAGTTGAACGAATGATTAACATGTAAAAGAAATTGGTTAGACTTGGGAGGAAAATCGCTGCGGATGGCGAAAGTTTATCTGATGAAGTATAACAAGAGCGACCGTTACCAATATTACGGGGGGATTTAATGTATACACAGGATTTCGCCCGGCTGTGGGCCAAGTTAAGCAAGAACTATCAGACTCATATGGAGTCCGAGCTGTCGCCTTCTCTTACTGAATCACAGCTTTCGGTACTGGAACTGCTTGAAGAGCAGAGGAAGATGAAGCCTTCCGACTTGATTCCTTATCTTGCCACAACACCTGCAGCTGTGACCATGCTGCTTGACCGGATGGAGAAGGCCGGGTTGATTACCAGGGAGAGAGACTTGGAAGACCGGCGGATCGTCTGGATTTCCATTACCGAGAAAGGGCGGGAAGAGACAAGACGTGGTGTTCAGATACGGAATGATTTCCTGACCTCGGTGCTTGACCAGATTTCATCCCACAATCAGCAGCTGCTGATCTTCCTGCTTGGCAAAATTACTTCCTCCAGCGATACGGTACTGGGTAAAGAAAGAGCTTAAGTCCAAGGACCTAAGCTCTATTTTTAATGGTGTTAAAATGAGGGATTCTCCCGATTAGCTCCGGTGTAACAACCGCTAAAAAGCTCTGTTCAGTTTTAATAGGTCCGTCCGCCCCTCCACAGGGTTAGAATGACCGCATAGCTTGTTCATACAGAGTCCGCGGCCAGCTGCTCCACGGATGCTCCTGCGGTGGTAAGGATAAAAGGGAGACGTGCTCCTTCGTTACCGGATGCGGGAACCCGACATGGGCTGACCAAAGGGCAATCTGTTGGCCAGGCTTATTCAGCTTGGCCCCATATTTCTGATCCCCATACAGCGGGCATCCCAGGTGGCTTAGCTGTACACGGATCTGGTGGGACCTTCCAGTTAAAAGCTCAACCTGGATCAGACTTAGTCCGTTCACGGGTGCACCCAGCACTCTGTAATCCAGAATAGCTTGTTTACCACCTGGTGTACCGCGAGGCACAACCTTCACCGTGTTCGTGCGTTCGTCTTTAAGAAGAAGATCCTCCAGACGGCCGGTGGAACGGGTGGGCACTCCGTGGGCGACCGCCAGATAGACCTTGGAGAAGGACCGGCTGCGGACAGCCTCGGACAGCCGTGATGCGGCCTTGGAAGTTTTGGCGAAGATCATGGCTCCGCCAACCGGGCGGTCAAGCCGGTGAACCAGCCCGAGGTAGACATTGCCCGGCTTCTGGTAACGCTCCTTCAAATCGGCTTTAAGCACTGTAAGAAGATCCGGGTCGCCGGAAGCATCCTCCTGTGACAGCATATTCACCGGCTTCACGATGCCGAGCAGGTGGTTATCCTCGTACAGGATGGGAATGCCTGAGTTTCCCCGCTGATCCGAGGACAGGTCCTCTTGAAATGGCATGGGGAACTACTCCTCCCATCGTCCAAGAATGCCGCACGGCAGGTGCAGCCCGGAACGGGTGATCGGCAGTCCCAGTTCTCCAGAAGAGATGCGTCCACCGAATCTTGTCTTCATGGTCATGGACAGCATATTGTTAAGCACCGTTGGAGATATCCCTGTTGTATAAGAGTTGATAAGCAGAAACAGCGGCTTGTCCGACAAAATAGACATACAGGATTCCAGGAACGGATACAGGCTTGTTTCCAGCTTCCACATTTCCCCGCCAGGCCCTCTTCCGTAAGATGGAGGGTCCATGATAATTGCGTCATATTTATTGCCGCGGCGCTGTTCACGCTGTACGAATTTAAACACATCATCGGTGATGAATCTGACCGGACGGTCTCCCAGACCTGACAGCTGAAGGTTCTCCTTCGCCCATTGAACCATACCCTTTGCCGCGTCCACATGAACAACGGAAGCTCCAGCGGATGCTGCAGCGACGCTGGCTCCACCGGTGTAGGCGAACAGGTTCAACACGCTGATGGGACGGCCCGCTCCCGCAATTTTGTCCATCATCCATCTCCAGTTCGCTGCTTGCTCAGGGAAGAGACCGGTATGCTTGAAATTGGTCGGTTTGATATGAAATTTCAATTTATCATAGGAAATTGTCCAGCGCTCAGGTAAGGGTTTCTTCATCTCCCATTCGCCGCCGCCGGAGGAACTACGGTGGTAGTGTCCGTGAACATCTCTCCACTGGTTGTCTTCCTTCTGGATCGGCCAGATAATCTGTGGGTCCGGACGGCGAAGAATAATGTCGCCCCAGCGCTCCAGCTTCTCACCATTGCCGGTGTCCATGACTTCGTAGTCTTGCCAGTCTTTTGCAATATACATATAACATGCTCCATCCTTCAGCTAAAATTCATTTAGACTTTATTGTACCTCATTTCATTCATTCGATGCCAGAACTTGACGAATTCCATTCTATTTAAAATAAACTTATGAAAGTTACGCTATTCGAGTGCTGCGATGCCGAGTGTTCTTTAAGGCCGCTGTTGTGTCCGAAATACTTGAACTAGATCTCCAAGTAGGGGCATTTCGGAGACAAAGGCGGACGCTCCGCTTCTTCAGAACCACTCGGGATCGAAGCTGAGATCAGTAAACTCTAAAGTTCATTTTATATGATTTGCCGGAGGGTACAGGTAATAGTCTTGTACTCCGGTTGGGATGAACCCGACCGATTCATACAGCTTCATAGCTCTCGGATTGTTCAGAGCGACTTCTAGCCGCAGATCCCGGCCCGCTGCCGTCTCCTGGGCTATCAGCCTGGTCAGTATATATCGGCCAATGCCCTGGCCGCGAAATTTAGGATAGATAGCGAAGCCATAGATCCAGCTCACCGTATCCTCAAAGACCAGTCTAACTTTGCCTGCTGTCGATCCGCCGGACTCAATAATATAGGTAACCGAGTCTGGCTCGTTTATGGTCGCTTCATAATACTGCTCGGCGGCGAACTCGGAATAATCGAAGCACTTGACATCCAGAGCAGTCAGATCTGCTCGATCTTCTGGACTGGCTTGGCGCAGAATGGCTGGTTCATTCTCAGGATGAGCAGCTTTCTGAGCTTCCGTGTTTTGCCTGTAGTAGGTCATCTGATATTCCGAGAAGGAATACTCGACCTGGAGGGAACTGAGAAATCCTTTGGCTGAGGCGGAATTGGCCGGCGCATTTAGTAAAATTTCATGGTACTGCATTCGCTTTGCTTGTGGCAGCGCCTGCCCCAGAAGGGAGGTGAAGATGCCCTGCCGTCGATATTCGGGATGCACCATGCCGCAGACCTCCATTTTTTTGCCAAAATGGTACAGGCCTAGGAACCCAACGATTCTCTCATCCCGGATGGCGATATAATCGTCTTGTTGGTCGGGTTTACGGGTCCGGAGCATATCCCAGTTTAGCTTCAACTGAATGTTCTCCAGCTTGTTGCAGATCCGCTCTAATTGCTCGATCTCCATCCATTGCTGTTTAGTAATCACGATAGTACCTCCTGGATTGAATCTTAACTTATGCAGGTTGATCCTATTATTTTAACTGATCAGAGTAGATGGGTGTAGCCATTTCATGGAAAAGGAGATTCTGAGTGTATTGACAAGTTCTGGCCAGCGGTTTAGGGTGTACTATAACGAAAATTACAGACAGAACAGATCAAAGATAAGGGCGGGGAGGATGATTTGATGCAGTCGATCATTGAAATGAAACATGTCTCTTGGAGAAGAGAAGGCAAGGTTCTGCTAAACGATATTAACTGGAATGTAGCCCAAGGGGAGAACTGGGCGCTGCTTGGCCTTAACGGTTCGGGCAAAACAACGATTCTGAACATGCTGAACGGTTATTTATGGCCTACCAGCGGGGAAATCTGTGTGCTTGGTCACAAATTTGGCGAGGTGGATGTCAGGGAGCTGCGCCGCTCGATCGGATGGGTGAGCTCATCGCTTCAGGAGAAGCTCTACGGGAATGAGAAAGCCGAGGATTTGGTGGTGAGCGGTAAATTTGCATCCATCGGATTATATGAGAAACCGACACCCGAGGATTATGATCGCGCTGAACAGCTGATGCATCAGCTCCGCTGTCCACACCTGCTGGGTCGTTCTTATCAGACCTGCTCACAAGGGGAGAAGCAGAAGCTGCTGATTGCTCGGGCGCTGATGGGATCACCCAAACTGCTGATCCTGGATGAGGCTGCGAACGGGCTGGACTTTATCTCTAAGGAAGGCCTGCTGTCCAGCATTGAAGAGCTGTCCATGCAGCCGGACGCGCCTCACCTGCTTTATGTAACACATCATACGGAGGAGATTCTGCCGATCTTTAGCAAGACCCTGCTGATACGCAGAGGCGAAGTGTTCGCCGCCGGGAATACGAAGGAAGTGCTTGAGAATGAGAATTTGACTTCATTCTTCGAGATGCCTGTGGAAGTTACCTGGAGACATGACCGCGCGTGGTTAGCCAAAATATAATAGCTATAGCTTGGAAAGGCTCCTGCCAAAGGAGCCTTTTTTTGTGCATGCAGATAGGTTCTATAGGGGCTTTTTCAGCAATTAGAAGACGTATTGCAAAACCAACTTTTGCCACCATTCGACCTGGTCTCGCGTATTAAGATTCAAGACGCTTAATTTAGGCGTGGGGATATTCATTTGGGAGGGATGTTGTGTGAAAACAGAACCAGCACCGAAGAAAAGAATAGGGAACTTGCGGGTGGGTGCCGCAACGATTGTAATTGCTATTGCCGCCGTGATTGTGGGATTGAATTCTTATGCAACCGTGACTTATGGGCATGTCGGATTGTACAAGACGTTTGGGAAGCTTAACGATAATGTGCTGTCCCCGGGGATTCATTTGAAGATTCCTTTTGTACAGAGCATTATTGAGGTTAATGTTCAGGTCAGCAAAGCCGAAACGGATACGACTGCATCTTCCAAAGACCTTCAGCCCGTATCTACACATGTGGCGGTGAACTATTCCGTGAATAAGGATTCGGTTTATAACCTGATGAATAACATCGGCGGGAATTTCGACCAGGTGATCATCAATCCGGCGATCCAGGAAATTGTGAAGGAGGTTACGGCCAGATATCCGGCGGAAGATTTAATCGCCAAGCGTGATGTGGTCGCCGGTGAAATTAGTGAGCATTTAACGAAACGGATGGGGAAATACGATCTGGTTGTAAATGAGATTAACATTGTAAATTTCAAATTCTCGGAAGCCTTCAACCAGTCGATCGAAGCCAAGCAGGTGGCTCAGCAGCAGGCGCTCAAAGCAGAGAATGACCTCAAACGGGTGGAGATTGAAGCCAAGCAAAAGATTGCCCAGGCCCAGGCGGAGGCTCAATCACTTAAACTGAAGAAGCAGGAGGTTACTCCTGAACTGGTTCAGCTGAAGCAGATTGAGGTTCAAGAGAAAGCTATTGAGAAATGGAATGGACAGATGCCACAGGTGACAGGTGGAGCAACACCATTCATTGATATTAACTCTTTAAATAAAAAGTAATAGGACTATTAACCCAAGGACCCTTTTGTTAATTCGAGAAAGGGTCTTTTTTACTAGACAATAGTTAATATAATGAGATATTTTATATAGAGAGGAGACAAATAACATCTTGGGGGAAACTGCAGAACATGAAAAAATGGCTTGTGATCGGTGCTGCTTGCTTGAGCTTTACTTTTGCCGGGATATCAGGGGTTCATGCGGCTCCGAATATAGTAAATCCCAAAGAAACCTATACATATGATAGAATGACGCAGGATATTAAGGAGTTGGCAAAGAATTATCCGGACATAATCCGCTACAAGTCTATTGGCAAGACGCCTTATGGGCGTGAGCAATGGGCGGTAAGTCTTGGCAATGGGGATTCCACCATATTTATTAATGGCTCCCATCATGCCAGAGAGTGGCTGACCAGCACGCTGAACATGTATATGATTGAGCAGTATGCCAAGGCTTATCTGAGCGGAAGCAGGTTTGAGGGGTATGATGTAAGAACCGTTTTGTCTGAATCCACGATATGGTTCGTGCCTATGGTGAATCCGGATGGAGTCACTTTGCAGCAGATTGGGCTTCCCGCCTTTCCGCAGCTGGTCTGGTCCAATCTGATTAAGATGAATGACGGCAGCCGGAACTTCAAACGCTGGAAGGCCAATGCCCAAGGGATCGATCTCAACCGTCAGTACCCTGCGCTCTGGTCTTCGATCAAGTTCCCGGCCAAGGCTCCGCACTGGATGAATTACAAAGGAAGCAAGCCGCTCCAGACGCGCGAGAATCAGCAATTGGTCAATTTCACGTATGAGATTGATCCCGAAATTGCCGTTTCCTATCATACGGCCGGGCATATCCTCTACTGGAATTTCAATACAAAGCCCGCCAATCTGGCCAGAGATAAGAAGCTCGCGAATACGTTCTCTGCGATCACGGGATATTCCCAGGTGAAGCCTGTGCCTAACCCTTCGGGTGGAGGTTACACAGACTGGTTCATCACGACCTTTGGCCGGCCTGCCTTTACGCCGGAGATCGGTATTAAAGAGGGCGAGACCAATCTTGCGGTGTCCGTATTTGATTCGGAATGGAAGCTGAATAAGAAGATCGGTCTTTGGATAGCGGATGAGGGTTATCGACTATGGCTGAAGAAGAATCAGAGCAAGCTGACAGTAGAGGAATTCAACAAGCAAATTATGATCTCGGAAAACAAGCCATTGTTCAATTCTAACAACTTTATCTCTGGCAGTGCAGGCACGATTAAACCTCAGGTATTGAAGGCAGTCGCAAAATCAGGCGATTGGTACAAGGTTGAGACCCCAACGGGAAATAAGTGGCTTTATGACAAGAAAGCAGTTATTGTCGAACCGACTCCAGATGAGGATACCGCACCGGCCGGCGAGGCATCCGATGTAGATATGACCCTTCAGCTTGAAGGTGAGACGAAGGTATATACTGAGCCCTATACAACGGAACCGAAGGCGGTCATCACTTTAAGTGAAGCGCACGCGATGAAGATGTGGGGAAGCTGGTACAAGATTAACACACCGATTGGGGATATGTGGATCTATCAGAAACCCGCCAAGTAACTTTATATATAGCAAATAAAAAAAGATCTGAAAGATTCGAAGCACAGCCTCGGTCTTGTCAGATCTTTTTGTGCTGCCTTAATTTCTGGCTGGTTATTTCACCAGCAGAAGTACTGCAAGAACAAGCTCGCCGAGCAGCAGCACCGCAGACACGCTTGTACTGAAGATAGACAGACCGCGCGCAGCACCGGTCTTCAGGGAATTCCGGCCGAACATAAGACCTCCCAGACTGGCAGCAGCGGTGATCCCGATCGGCACCCAAATTCCAACGGTATTTGGTGAATCATAGTTGCGGGAGAAGATAAGCAGAGTGAACAGAGTGAGTATAAATGCGATGATCATGAGCAGAATGGACACGACCACACTGCCCATGCCTTCCTTGGATTCATGAAGCTCATTACCGGTTATGTTATTCAACAGATATTTCCTCCTTAGTTCATTCCCTATCATGATACCATGATTGGTCATGGAAGCCAAAGAGCCGGGGGAAATCTATTCCCCAGTGTCTAAATTAATCTGATGAAGCAGGGCCAGAAGGTGGTTCAGCTCCTCGGACGATAAGTTGCGGGTAAGAATCGCATTATGCTCATCCAGGATCGATTGCAGCTTCGGAAGGAACTCCCTGGCTTTGGGAGTAGGATATAAGGAGAGGGAACGCCGGTCCTGTTCATTGACAATCCTCTCGATGTAGCCGGTTTCCTCAAGATGCTTAACAGCTCTGGCGGTCGTGGCCTTGTCAAACTTCAAATCCTGGGTCAGCTGGTCTTGGTTAATGCCCGGGTTAAGGAGGATCGTTTTTAGAAAACTGTGCTGGCCGCCGCCACTCAGACCATAGGGTGCAAGCTGTTTGTTTAGCATTTTTTGACAATGTCTATGAATTTGCGATATGAGCTTCCCGATGGGTTCCTGTTTCACTTTATGTGTACACCTCTTCCTTGTCGGCATCCTACTTAAGGTAGGAGAAGTTATATAAAATGAACTTATGAAGGTGATCCTTTAGGGGCGCTGCGATTTGCAAATTCTAAAGTTCATCTTATATAACATTAAAATTTTATCCTATTATTGTTGCGCGCGCAACTAATATGAGATATACTGTTTTTGCTTACATATTGTTGCGTGCGCAACTATTTCGAAATCGTATCCGGGGTGATAATGATGAATGATCTTCCGTTGACTTACCAGGAGAATCAAGCGGTCCAGAGCAGGAAGTGGCTGATTCTCGTTGCTGTAAATTTGTTTACCTTTATGTCTACTTTGGATGCCAGTATAGTCAATATCGCATTGCCGGAGATTTCGGCTAAGCTCTCACTTGCCATGGCTCAGACCGAGTGGGTTGCAACGAGCTATCTGATGGCGATCTGTGCGGCAGTATTATTCTTCGGTAAGCTTGGCGATTCAGCCGGCAAAATAAAAGTATTTAAAGCCGGAACGATTGTATTCCTGCTTGGCTCAGCTCTTTGCGGCTTCAGCTCAAGTCTGCCATTTCTTATTGTCTCAAGGGTGATCCAAGCGCTGGGGGCTTCAATTACGATGGCGAACAGCATGGGGATTATAACCGACATCTTTCCTGCCAAAGAACGGGGTCGTGCGCTGGGCCTAATCGGCACATTCGTGTCACTTGGCAGCATTGCGGGGCCAAGCATCGGGGGTGTGATTGTCTCCTCCCTTGGGTGGGAGTATATATTCTGGGTGAACATTCCGGTCGGCCTGATTGCAATTGCCATCGCATGGCGGGTCCTTCCTGGAGATCTAATCCGCTCACGCAAAAGTATGGATCTTCCCGGGAGTGTTCTGTTTGCGGCATTTGTGCTCCTCTTGTTCGCGGGGCTTCTGCTCGGACAGCAGGTAGGCTACCGGGACACATGGATCATTATTAGTCTTGTCCTGTCCGCAGTTGTGTTCTTCATATTCATATGGGTTGAAGCCCGCAGGAAGGAACCGCTGCTGCAGCTGTCGCTGTTCCGGAATTCCTGGTTCTCGTTAAGTATTTTCTGCGGATTCCTCACTTTCGTAAGCATCTTCTGCTTTAACATTATCTCGCCGTTCTATACGCAAAGCGTGCTGCACCTGACTCCTTATCATGCAGGATTTCTGCTGATGCTCTTCCCGATTACCATGGTCATTGTTGCTCCGCTAAGCGGGGCCTTGTCGGATAAAATCGGTTCGGAACTGCTCACTTTCGCAGGTCTGATGGTTATTGTCATTGCCCTATGTGGAATGGCCTCCCTTCACGAGGGAAGCTCCCTGACACTCGTCGGGACCTGGACCGCGATGCTAGGGCTGGGTAACGGGATGTTCCAGTCCCCGAACAACTCTCTGATCATGTCCAAGGTTCCAAGGACTGAGCTGGGGACCGCTGGAAGTATCAACTCCCTGGTCCGTAATATCGGGATGGTGGTGGGCATTACGGTAGCTACTACCACATTGTTTGGTGTGATGAGCAGCAAGGCGGGGCACCATGTCATCAGTCTGATCCCCGGTCGTCCTGACATTTTCCTTGCCGGGATGCACATTGTATTCAGTCTGGCGGCGGGTATAAGCCTGCTTGCCGCGGTGTTAACCGGGTGGCGGTTATGGGTTTCGCGAAAAAAGGTGGTAGAGGCTTAAAGCTGCTAGGGGAAATCCACTTACTGTGGAGATCCTCTTAGCTCTTCTGGCCTTGGAAGGAGTAATAAATTCATGAGGTTAATTGAGCGCGTTTATAGGACGATATTAACTAATTCCTGCAAATCGTCAATTACAGCATCAGCATCAACCATGAACATCGTCCTGCTTGGAATTCAACTATATTTATAGAACAAAAAATAATTTAGAAAAGATCCTAACTTAAGAAAAAACAGCAAACTAAGAAAAACTAAACAAAGAACTGGCAGCGGACTGATACCCGTGCCAGTTCTTTTAGGTTTAACTCTGCAAAGGTCATCAAATGCCGGTATTGGCTTTGACCATGACCTCGGTGTACTTTTTGATATCTGATTTAGAAGAGAGCAGTGTTCCGATGATCGCTCCAATGAAGCCGAGCGGTATAGAGATAATCCCCGGATTCGTCAGCGGGAACAACGCTTCCCCGGTAAAGATCGCCTTGCCAGCCGGGTCCCAGACACTTGGGCTGATGGCGACCAGAAGCAGGGCGCTGATAAGCCCGGTCAGCATGCCGGTGATGGCGCCGGCCGTGTTGAATCTTTTCCAGAAAATCGTGAAGACCAGCACCGGCAGATTGGCACTTGCCGCGACGGCGAAAGCAAGCGACACGAGGAAAGCTACGTTGAGCTTCATGGCGAACAAAGCCAGGATAATCGACAGCACGGATACGCCGACCGAAGCCCAGCGAGCGGCCTTCAACTGCTGCTTCTCCGTAGCGGTTCCTTTCTTGATGATGTGGCCATAGAAATCATGGGCAAACGCTGAAGCGGCCGAGAGGACAAGGCCGGTAACCACAGCAAGAATCGTTGCAAAAGCCACTGCAGAAATGAAGGCGAAAAGGAAATCGCCCCCCAAGGCCTGAGCAAGAAGCGGTGCGGCGAGATTGCCGCCTTTGTCCTGAGCGGTTATGGCATCCGCGCCTACGAAAGCGGCGGCACCAAATCCAAGGAACACGGTCATGATATAGAAGATACCGATGATCCAGGTGGCATAGACGACAGAGCTTCGTGCGGTTGGGGCGTCTTTTACCGTGAAGAACCGGATCAGGATATGCGGCAGACCGGCTGTTCCTAACACAAGCGCGAGATTCAATGAAAGAGTGTCCAGCGGAACCTTGTACTTGTTGCCCGGATTGAGGAATGCCTCACCGAGCGGGGTGGCGGTCTTCAAATGGTTGAACATTTCTGTAAGTGAGAAATTAAACTTGGCAAACACGATAAGCGAAATGATGAACGTGCCTGCCATGAGCAGAACGGCTTTTGTGATCTGCACCCAACTGGTTGCGGTCATTCCGCCGAACACAACATAGATGGTCATCAGCACACCAACGATCACAATGGAGGTGACGGCATCCAGGCCGAGCAGCAGCCGGATCAGGCTGCCTGCCCCAACTAGCTGGGCAATCATATAAAAGGTGGATATGGCTATTGTATTAAGAGCGGCAACCCCGCGAATCTTCTTATCGTCGAAACGGGCCGCAATCATGTCAGCCATCGTATATTTGCCCAAATTCCGCAGCGGCTCCGCAATTAAATACAGAACCACAAGATAGGCCACAAGAAAGCCGATGCTGTAAAAGAACCCGTCGAAGCCGGCAAGGGCAATGGACCCGGCAATGCCGAGGAATGAGGCGGCAGACATGTAGTCCCCCGCGATGGCCAGACCGTTCTGCCAGCCGGTTAATCCGCCCCCACCGGTGTAGAATTCACTGGTGCTCTTTGTCCTTTTGGAGGCAAAATAGGTAATGATCAGCGTAATGGCAACAATACCAAGAAACAGCGAAAATGCCGTTGTATTCATGCTTGTTTCCTCCCGGCGGCTTCCTGTTTGATCTCTTCAATAGCCTTGTCGAATTGCACGGATTTGCGGGAATAGATCATACACAGCGCCCAGGTCATGATGAATTGGGCAAAGGCGAACATCCAGGCCCAGCTGATTGGACCGATTGCGGGTTCGTTAAGCACCTTGGAATAAGAGGTCAACACAGGAAGTAGGAAGTAGAACACCAGAAAGAACAGGGTCATCGGGAACAGAAATCTTTTCTTCTTCAACATTAATTGCTTGAAGTTCTGGCTTGCAGATATGCGGTTGTAGTCCGGCTTCGTCTCCATGTCAATCCCTCCATCATAAAATGTGAATATTATGTGACAAATGTAAGCGCTTCGATTATCATATTCGCATTTATTGATTCTTAGAATAGGCCTGAGGATATATTTTGTGACGATTTGTTGGTGAGATTCGGACTAGGATTTGGAACTGTGTATAATGGGATCAGAAATGTTCAGAAAAGAGGCACAGACTTGAAAACGATACTTATCGCAGATGATGACAAACATATCCAAACGCTGCTTCAACATGTGATAACCCTGGAGGGATACCGGATCGTCCAAGCCGGCGACGGGCTGGAAGCCAAAGCAAAGCTGGAGCAGGAAGCCGTTGACCTGGCGGTGATTGATATCATGATGCCTAACATGGATGGACTTGCATTATGTGAGTTTATCCGCAGCCAGTACGATATTCCTATTATCCTGCTTACTGCCAAGGACCAGCTGCCGGATAAGGAACAGGGCTACCGGCGGGGAACTGATGATTACGTGACCAAGCCGTTCGAGCCCAAGGAATTGATGTTTCGTATCAAAGCCTTGTTCCGAAGGTACTCCGTTGCCTCCAGTGACAAGATACGCCTCAACCGGCTTGTCATAGACCGCCAGAATTATGAGGTGTCGGATGGCCATTCAGACATTCTGCTGCCGATGAAGGAGTTTGAGCTGCTCGCACAGCTTGCCCAGTATCCTGGAAGACTGTTCTCCAGGGAGGATCTGATCCGGCTGGTTTGGGGAGAAGACTATGAAGGCGATGAGCGGACGGTGGACGTGCATATTAAGAGACTAAGGCAGCGCTTCACAGATTACCAGGAAGACTTCACGATCCAGACCGTTCGCGGCATCGGTTATAAGCTGGAGGTGGGCGCACCTTGAGATCTCTTTATTCACGGGTGTTCCTGATTACGCTGGCAACCGTCATCTTCAGCAGTCTTGCCGGGTTTCTCGTGTCTAATATTTACTACCATATGAAGCTGAAGCCGTTTAATGATGAGAAGTTGGTGAAGATCGCTGTTAATATGAAGAATTATGTTGAAGACCACCCGGCCGATGCCAAAGCTTATCTCAGGAGCACAGCGGCTTTGGGTTATGAAATGCTGCTTGTAAGCAGACAAGGGCAGGAGATTTCCTATGGAAGCCCGTTCCGGGAGAAGGACCTGGCGCCGGAATCTCTGCAGATGGTGTTGAGCGGACAAATCTACCACGGGGTGGCGCATTTCCCAAACACCCCGTTTGTCACGGGGTTCTTTGATAATACCCTGAGAAACACCATCGGTGTTCCTGTGACCTTAAATGGGGAAAGATATGCTCTATTTGTGAGACCCGATGTTGTGCTCCAGTTCGGGGAACTGAGAATCTTTTTTGCGCTAATTGGAGGGCTGGCTGTGGTCTTCAGTGTAGCAGCAATGCTGCTCAGCACCAGGTACCTGGTGAAGCCGATTACCCGCCTGACGGAAGCAACCAAGCGAATAGCCCAAGGTTCCTATGATATGGTTCTGCCTGTTCGAAGGCGCGATGAGATCGGACAGCTCGCCAAACATTTCTCCACGATGAGCCGGGAGCTGGAACGGGCCGAGCAGGCGCGTCAGGAATTTGTGGCCAATGTCTCCCATGAGATTCAGTCACCGCTTACCTCCATCCAAGGTTTCGCTGAAGCTCTGCTCAATCGGGACCTTCCGAGAGAGGAATATGAGCATTATGCCTCCATCATCAACGAGGAGAGCCGGCATCTGTCCATCCTGAGCAAGCAGCTCCTTCTGCTGTCCTCCTTGGACCAAGCTTCAGAGGGGCTGCATAAGAAGAAATTCAATTTGCGCAGCCAGCTTCGTCAGGTTGTTCAAGTCATGGAATGGCAGCTTGGGGAGAAGGATATTGCTCTGAAGTTTGAGGTTCCGGCTGACATTGAAGTGAGTGGCGATGAGGTGTTATTGTCCCAGGTATGGATGAATCTTGTATCCAATGCGGTCAAATATATCCCGGAAGGCCGGTCTATTCATCTCAAAGCTGATTTGACAGGAGACCGGTGTGTCGTCCGGGTTACGGACACGGGGGATGGAATTGCGGAAGACCAGCTCCCCTATCTCTTTGACCGATTCTACCGGGTAGACCGTGCTCGGGAGCGTGCCTCAGGAAGCTCAGGGCTCGGATTGTCCATTGTGAAGAAGATTGTCTCCTTGCATGAAGGGACAATTGAAGTAGAGAGCAGCAGTTCAGGTACTACCTTCAAGGTCTCCCTTCCGCTCTTGTAATTTGTTGTTCATACGGCGTTCATTTTCGCTTCCTATACTTTGGCTATCAAGGGAGGGAGCGAGCATGTTTCTAGCACTAAGAGAAATGAGATTTGCCAAAACACGTTATGCGCTAATTGTGATCATTATGCTGCTGGTGTCATTCCTGGTCATGTTTGTGACCGGCTTGGCCCGGGGCCTTGCTTACGCCAATGCATCGTCCATTGAGAATATGCCAGCGGATTATTTCATCGTACAAAAGGATGCCGGGCAGCGGTTTGGGCGATCTGTGGTTACCCCAGATACACTGAGCCAGGCTGCTTCGATTGTCGGGCAAAAGAATGTGCAGCCGCTGGGTGTACAAATGACCACAGTGACTCAAGGCGGGGAAGGAACGAAGACGGATGTGACCCTGTTCGCCGCAGACCCGGGGGGCTGGATTATGCCGGAAGTGATTGAGGGCAGCAGGAGAACCGGATCGGATGAAGTGCTGGCGGACAGCAAGCTTAAAGAATCGGGATTCCGGCTTGGCAGCCAGATCCATGATCAAATGACGGGTGCAGAGTGGACGGTAGCAGGATTTGTCAAAAACGAATCCTACAGCCATACCCCTGTTGTATATATGGATATGCAGCAGTGGGATAGCTGGAAGGCAAAGTTCACAGCTAAGCCAGGTACAGCCAAGGAGGAGACCACCTATAATACAATAGCGGTCAAAGCAGACAACGGTCAGGCGGATAAGCTTGCGTCCAAGCTGGGGGATATGCAGATCCTGAGTAAGAAATCCGCGATTTCCGCAATTCCCGGTTATAAGGAAGAGCAGGGGAGTTTGCTGATGATGATTACATTTCTATTCGTCATTTCCGGTTTTGTACTTGCGGTATTCTTCTATGTTATAACGATTCAGAAGACAAGCCAATTCGGTATTCTGAAAGCGATGGGCACAAGCTCAGGTTATCTGGCGAGAAGCGTTCTCGCCCAAGTTCTGATGCTTACCATAAGCAGTCTGGCTGTCAGCCTGCTGCTCGTGGCGGCCGCTAACCGTCTTCTGCCTGATTCGATGCCGTTCAAGCTGGATGCCGGCAGCATTGTCCTAACGAGCGTTTTGTTTGTAGTGATGGCGGTAGCCGGTTCGCTGATTTCTGTAGTTAAAGTCGCCAAAGTGGACGCTTTGGACGCGATAGGGAGGGTATCCGCATGACAGCCAAACTCATACTTGAACAGATTACCCATGTTTACGGAGACGGCGACGCGCAGTTAAAGGTGCTTGACCAGCTGTCGCTTCAAGTGAATGCGGGGGAACTCGTTGCGGTTATCGGTCCTTCGGGATCAGGAAAAAGCACCTTCCTCTCCATTGCCGGGGCTTTGCTTACTCCAACCAGCGGCCAGGTGTTTGTAGACGGGGAGAAGCTCTCGGAGCACAGCGCCCATGAACTGGAGCAGCTGAGACTGAATCATATTGGATTCATATTTCAAAGCGCGAATCTGATTCCTTACTTGAAGGTGGAGGAGCAGCTGCTGCTGGTGGCCAAGCTCGCGGGAACGGATAAAGGCAAAGCAGTCAGTCGGGCACGTGAGCTTCTCGAGAGATTGGGCCTGCAGCATCGCCGCAGGCATTATCCTCACCAGCTGTCCGGCGGAGAGCGCCAGCGGGTTGCAATTGCGAGGGCCTGGATGAATAATCCGGCCGTCTTGTATGCGGATGAACCGACAGCAAGTCTGGATGCAACCAGGGGGCATGATGTGGTCAGCATGCTGGCAGGGGAAGTTAAGGCGGAGGGGAAGGCAGCGGTGATGGTTACCCATGATGAGCGGGTTCTCTCCTTATGTGACCGTGTGCTTCGATTGGAGAACGGAGCGTTAATTGAGGAGACCGCAGAAATTTTGGTATAGTAGCCAAAATCTCAGGTTTACTTTACAATAAAATGGATTTGGCAAATGACGCTAGAATAGCAGTCGCAGCTGCGATGTAAAGTGACCATGGGAGGTTATGTATTGTTCCTAGTTTATTTCCTGATCCTGATTGTAGCCGTCTTCATTATATGGGCGACCTTTTGGGTTACGCGGAAGGCGTACTCCAGAAAGTGGGACCAGCCCGACGACGAATAAATAACTTTCATAACCAAGAGAAAGCATGCTTGCAGCCAAGCATGCTTTCTTTGTGTATACAAATTCTCCAAGCCTATGTCCTGCTGCCCTGCTCTGGTCCTTAAATATACGCTTAGACTTTCAAGCTGAGCCCGTTCATCTTACGGAAACTAAGAGGGGAGACTCCCATAATGATCTTAAAGGTGCGGCCGAAATGGGAGCAGTTGTCAAATCCGACCTGTTCCGCGATTTCGGTAATGTTGTAGGAGGAGCTCGTAAGCAGCTCACGGGCTTTCTTAATTCTCAGATTGTTGAGATACTCGATGAACGTAAAGCCGGTTGTCTCCTTGAAGGTCCGGCTCAAATAAGAGGGGCTGATCGAGAACTGCTGGGCGATCTGGCAAATCTGCAGGCGTTCCGCATAGTGATTGTCAATAAAGTTAACAATCTCGAGTACTTTCTTATGTGTCCGGTTAGTCTCGGCCGTATGCTTGCTGCCGCTGTCATGGACCTTACGGTTAAGGAACAGCAGCAGCTCTAGCAGCAGAATCTGCTGGTACTGCTCGTAGCCAAAGGCCTGTTTGTCGCCTTCCTGAATCATTTTGTGAAAAAGATGCTCAACGAAGTGCTGATCCTTGCCGCTAAGCTTAAGTGCGCTGATGCCGCTTTCAAAGAACGAAAGCATGCCCTCAATTTCCCGGCTGGCACAGAGGGGGTGAAGAAACTCTTTTTTGAATACCAACGTAATTCTCTCATACAAATGCCTGCTGGAATTGACAAGCCTGTGAACCTCACTTGCCCGAATGAACAGCAGCGTTCCACCAACGACTTGGTGCGTCTGATCTCCAACCATGTAGTACAGATTTCCGGAAATGAAATACAAAATTTCGTATGCGTCATGATAATGGCTGGCAGGCATGCTGGAGACTACTCTTGTCTTACGGCTGATCTCAAAAAGGTTGCTTTGATAAAACTCCGGTTTCATACAGCACCTCCTTAAAATGGATTGTAGGACGGGAACAAAATGAAAGCAATATATGTATAAAAATTTAATATTTACAAGAGGATATGTGCTGCTTCTGTAAACATTTCTGTAATAAAATTAAAGCGCATTTAAATTCAGGAAGAACAGGAGGGATGTAGAGGACACGCAATTTTCCCGGTAATTATCAGGCTTTGTAACAAGAAATGGAGGAGTTTAATTCTGTAAATTAGTTAAAACGCTTAAATTAATCTAAAGGGAGAGATGAATTTGTATAATGCGCGGAGCAAGGGAATTAAGAAGCTGAAATCGTCCATGCTGATTATGCTTAGTTTTGCTATTACTTTATCCTTTAGCCTGTTCTCGAGCCCTTTCTCGCAGCCGGCTGCTGCTGCCGGGAATTCGGATTCCAAGTTTCCTCCAGTCGTGCTTGATATGCTAAAAAGCAAGACCGGGCTTGATAGTGAACAGTGGGACAATATCATGAAGCTGGTCAACAAGCCGGAGCAGGACAATCTGAACTGGACGAAGTACTACGGATATTGTGAGGATATTGGAGACGACCGCGGTTATACCATGACGATCTACGGAGCAACCACGGGTGGGCCTAACGATCCAGGCGGTGACGCTCCGGAGCTGTTCGAGCAGTATGACGCCGAGAAGGGGGCGAGCAATCCTTCCGTAACTGGAGCGTTTAAGCGGCTCGGCATTAAAGGAACTTATAAAAATGGAGTTATTAACATTACGGATGGCAGCTTCTGTAAGAAGATCAACAAGCTTCAAAACGACGAGGATTGGAAAGTTGCGACTTGGAAGACTTTCTACAACATTTATATCAAATACAGTGTGGATCAGGCCCGTAAACGCGGATTCAACTCTGCCTTGACGATTGGTTCCTTCGTGGATGCGGCGCTGAATCATGGGGCGACTGGCGGTTCTAACACGCTTCAAGGCCTTCTGTCCAAGTCAGGAAGCAGCTCAGACGAGAAGACATTCATGACTAAGTTTTATAAAGAACGTACCAAAATCGTGGACACCAACGACTATAACCAACCACCGAACGGGAAGAACCGGGTTAAGCAGTACAGCAACCTCATGAACATGGGTGAAACGGATCTGAAGAATGCGGATTCAGCCATTGCACAGGTTACAGACTGGGAAATGCAGTAAACCTAAATTATGAACCGCCGATCTTGAAAGAGACGGCGGTTTGTTTATCCCTAGTCCGCATTGCACCTAACCAAGGGTAAAGGAGATGAATCGATGTTAAATGGATACTCTTCGACGAAAAACCGGTTCGTAAGAGGTTTGAGCTTAGGACTGGTTCTTCTGCTTCTCATTATGGACATGGCTGGTGCTGTACGCGCTGAGGAGCAGAGTGAGAGCAGCGAGAGCTTTGAAGCCGCCGCAGCCCAAGAAACGTTGGCTGAATGGATCTTTAAAGACAAGGGTGAGAACGGTGTGTTTGCCGCAACCGGAGGTGTGTTTCATTCTCTGTCATCTTTGCGTGATGTAGGAACGAACACAGACAAGTATACGTACGAACCGGGGGAGAACAGCGTCCGCAATCAGGGTTGGGATAACGGAAAGGGCACAAAATATTGGGAGGCATCCCTTTCTACACAAGGCTACGAGAATCTTACCTTAAGCTCCCAACAGACTTCTTCCAGCACGGGTCCTAAAGACTTTAAGGTCCAATTCAGCACGGATCAGACGAACTGGACCGATATTCCCGGCGGGACCCTTGTGCTGTCGGAGAACAATTTCAGCTGCTCCGGTAATAAATGCAAGCTTAATCAACTTCCGGTCCCCGAAGGAGCAAGCGATCAGAGCCAGCTGTATATCCGCTGGGTTGTTAATTCAACAACAAGTGTAAGTGGAGGCAAGGTATCAAGTTCAGGTTCAAGCCGGATCAAGGACATTGTCATTGCTGGCACACGCAAGGGAGGCGGAGGCCCGGTAGATCCACCAACTGTGGAGATCGGCAAGGCACCTGCCGCAGGAGCAACGAATGTGGCCCTGAATGCGGCAGTGACGGTTAAGTTCAACAAGGCAATTACGCTTGACTCCGCCTTGAAGCCGTCAATTACAGACAGTAATAACAGTCCGGTCGGCAACGTCTCCGCTTCGCTCAGCAGTGACGATACAGTAAAGATCAACCATGCTAATTTTGCCTCAGGCAAAACCTATAAGGTGACTCTGCCCAAAGGAATGGTTAAGGGGGCTTCCGACGGGTTGCCAACCACGGCCGACATCTCATGGAGCTTTAAAACAGGATCGCCTGATTCCGGCAACAAGACACCTACCCTGCTCAACATGACATTTAATGGAGATCCTAAGACCAGTATTGCCTTTGACTGGTATACCGCTGATACCGTTAGAGGGACAGTCGTTCAGGTTGCTGAGGCTGATCAGGCAGGCGGAGGAGAATTTCCTGGGGACACGGCTATTTCATTCGAGGGAACCTCTACCGTCATTGAAACGTTGATGACAGCCAGCGATAGAAGCGGCAAGAAATACAAGAAGTTTGCCAGTCACAAGGTTATTGCAAGCGGTCTCAAACCGGGAACTAAGTATGTGTACCGGGTTGGTAACGGGGATGACGACGGCTGGAGCGAGACCGGCTCCTTCATGACAGACAAAGCCAATAATCAGGATTTTCATTTCCTCTATGTGACCGACACTCAAGGGTCCAGTAAATCCAATTTCGAGTTGTGGCAGGATACCTTCAAGCGGGCTATTGAGAAGACGGTTGATCCGAAGTTTGTGCTGCTGACTGGGGATTTGACGGACGACGGGGACTTGGAGCAGCTGTGGCAGTGGTTCCTTGGTGTGCCGAAGAAGGAGTTCGCCAATGTTCCATTTGCTCCGATTATCGGGAACCATGAGGTGGAGGATAACCCGAACAACAACTTCTTCTATCACTTCAATCTGCCTAAGGATGTAGGAACAGGAGCGCATGATGGCTCCGTATATGCCTTTGAGTACGGAGATGCCTTGTTCATGCAGATGAACTCCCAGTATGAGGGGGATGTCAAGCCTTACAAAGCTGACCCTGAATTCACGAAGCAGCTGGAGTGGATGAGAAACACAGTTGCGAAGTCAGATAAGAAGTGGAAGTTCGTTTCGATGCATAAAGGGCCGTATTCATCCGGCGACAACGCCACTGCTGAGGATGACCGGGTTCAGTTTTACCGGAAATATCTGATCCCTGTTTTTGATGAACTGGGTGTGGATATGGTATTTGAAGGGCACGACCACATGTATATGCGGTCCTATCAGATGCTGAATAACGTTCCGATTAAGAATGTCATTATTGATGAACAAGGAAATGTCGTAAATCCTAAAGGCACTGTGTACCTGATGGGCAACTCGGCAGCCTCCAAGTTCTACGATCGGAACCCGGATGCGGACACCTTCTTTGCGGCGAAGAATGAGCAGCCGAACAAGAAGATGTTCATTGATGTCTCCATCACAAATGAGGTTCTAAAGTTCACCTCTTATACTGCGGTTAAGGATAAACCGATCGCTGTATATGAGGCGTATAGTATCAAGCGGACAGATGGTAAACCGAATAAGGTCGAGAATCCAAGCGCCGTGAAGCAGTCCGGCAACCGTGCGGTGATTTCGTGGAAAGCGCCAGCCTCAGGCTCAGAGCCGGTCAGGGGTTACCGGATCTATGAGAAGAACGATAAGGTCAGCAAGAATTGGAGCGTTTATGTTCCGGCAGTCAGTGGACAGACCAATTACAGCTACACGGTAAATAATATCGATGCGGGCAAAGCTTATAATTTTGTGATTAAGGCGGTTGGGACCAGAAACAATTCGGATGCGGCAGAAGCTGAAGTATCCGGGAATTAACCTCTCGTAAGCCAAGATACATGCTGTACGAATAAACAGGCAAGGGGCCGTCCTTAACGACGGCCCCTAATTTTTGTTTAGGAATTCGGTTTGTGTTCGAAAGGCTTTCGGAATGGAACGCCCGCTCCCATCGTTGTTGGTACTGGATTTCCCCGATTATTTCCAGGGGCGTGCTTAGGACCAGGTCTCACCACTATCGAGGCTAAACTGCCACTCGATCCCGAATTTGTCGACGAGGCTGCCGTAGCATTTACTCCAGAACGTCTCCTGAAGCTCCATGCGGACATTTCCGCCTTCCTTCAACTTATTGAAATAGGATACGATCTTGTCCTTGTCCGTATCGATGACAGACAGGCTAATGTTATTACCTTCAACAAATGGCATGCCTGGAAACACATCAGAGAACATGACGTTGCTGCCGCTGATAGTGAGACGGGTATGCATAATCAGATGTTTGGCTTCTTCCGGAATTTGAAATTCAGGATTCGGAGGATTATCTCCAAACGCCATCATATGGGGTTGCTCTGTGCCAAATACCTCCGCATAATACTCAACGGCTTCCCGGCAATTCCCGTTAAAATTAATGTACACTTCTACTGGCATCGATAGATCGCTCCTTTATTTAGTTGATTCACTCTCATAATAACCAGACACCGCTTTATATGCAAATCTTTCCGTAAACCTGCGCTATACCACAAAGGGGCCAGGCAGCAAGACCCCCTTATTCAATGTGAAGGTGAAAAATGGTATTATAGTTGGTAGCGATTACATAAGTTCATTAATCTAGGCATGCCGGTTTGGTCCGGTTGAATGGTCAGGTTGACCATACATTCACCGATCACAGACAAGGGGGAACTTACTAATGAAAAAGATTATAAACCAGCCTCATACTATGGTTGAGGACATGTGCAGAGGGCTTGTGCTTGCCCATCCGGAGCTTGAGTACAACCGAAAGTATAATTTTATCCATAAACGCAAGTTGAATTCAGATAAGGTAACCTTGATCAGCGGGGGAGGCAGCGGACATGAGCCCGCTCATGCCGGGTTTGTCGGCCAGGGGATGCTGGATGCGGCGGTCTGTGGGGATGTATTTGCCTCCCCCTCTCAGATTCAGGTCTACCAGGCCATAAAAGCTTCTGCCGGCTCACAGGGAACTCTGCTGATCATTAAGAATTACAGCGGAGACATCATGAACTTCAAGAATGCCGCCCACCTTGCAGAAGAAGACGGAATTCTGGTGGATTATATCAAAGTGGATGACGATATCGCTGTTGAGGACAGCTTGTACACCGTAGGACGGAGAGGCGTAGCTGGTACGGTATTTGTGCACAAGATTGCGGGGGCTGCGGCTGAGGAAGGCAAAACCCTGCCTGAAGTGAAGGCGATCGCCCAGAAAGCGGCGGATCATACTAGAAGCATCGGTTTTGCGCTGACATCCTGCACGGTACCGGCTAAGGGCACACCAACCTTTACGCTTGGCGACGACGAAATGGAATATGGGGTAGGTATTCATGGGGAACCCGGTATTCGTAGAGAGCCTCTGGTACCCGCCAATGAACTGGCTGCCCGAATGGTGGCGGATTTGTTCCGGGATATCCGGTCAGGAGGTCACGAGGTACAGGAAGCCGCAGTACTGGTCAATGGCTTCGGCGGAACACCGCTGCAGGAATTGTATGTGCTGGCAAATGCGGTGGTCAGGGAGATCCAGAGCCGTGATGCCGTTGTGATTAAGCTTTTTGTTGGAAATTATATGACAAGCATTGATATGGCGGGAGCTTCTGTATCTCTGCTTAGATTGGATGATGAGTTAAAACGGTACTTGCAGGCGGACTGTGACACCCCCGCGCTTCGGGTTGCAGGACCGTTTCTTCCAGTAGTCCCGGAGGAGTTGTCCGCTGCAAACCAGTCTGCCGATTCTCCCTCTGCGTCCTATATGTGCGAGACCGATCCGTCCTATGCCCGGATCAACGGGAATGCTTTCTCCTTGCACAATATCATTTATCTGATCGATAAAATGAGTGAAATCATCATCCGAAATGAAGTGCCTTTTTGTGAATTGGACGCCCATGCGGGGGATGGGGATTTCGGAATGAGCATTGCCAAAGGCTTCAAACAGCTGAAGCGCGATTGGCCGGACATTCTGCAGCAGCATACAGGCAGCATCGGTGAATTTCTGCAAGCCTGTTCACTGATTATTATGGAACACTGCGGCGGTGCTTCCGGCCCGATCTGGGGATCGGGGTTCCGGGCTGCGGGCAAATATGCCGCTGGCTTGATGGAGCTTACCAGTTCCGACTTTGCAGGCATGATGAAGGCTGTGGTGAAGGGAATACAGGACACTGGGGAACGCTCCTTCGGCAGAGGGGCGGTGCTTGGCGACAAGACCTTGATGGACGCCTTGATTCCTTTTGCAGAAGTGTGGGAGCAGGGTTCTCTTCAAGGGGAAGACCTGAAGCTTACGGCTATCAGGGCGGCAGAGGCTGCGGCTCAGGGGGCAGAACACACAGCCTCCATCGTTGCCCGGATGGGCAGAGCAGGGGCCGTAGGGGAGCGCAGCTTGGGTTATCCAGATGCGGGTGCTCACGCGCTGGGGGTTATTTTCACAGAGCTGGCTCAGGCAATGGAATAGGGTTTGAGGATACGCGACATGGTGACGCAGCTCAAGTGGCTGCGTCATTTTACGCTTGAGGAGTTCATATACCCTACATTATGGTGCTCAGAAAGTCGGATCGGCGATGAAAGATTTTGTTATTTTATATATGCGGGAAGGAGCTGATCTCATGAATACACTGGAAAATCTGAATCAAGCCATGAATTATATCGAAGATCATCTTCTGGAGGAGATCGATCTCAAAGAGGCGGCCAAGCATGCATTCTGTTCGGAATATCACTTTACAAGGATGTTCTCATTTCTGGCTGGTGTCACCTTAAGTGAGTATATCCGGCGCAGGCGCCTAACCCTGGCCGCATTTGAACTTGTCAACGGACAACATCGGATTCTCGACATCGCCGTGAAGTACGGATATCAGTCGGCGGATGCGTTCAGCAGAGCTTTTCAGGGTATGCACGGTTTGACTCCATCAGAAGCCCGCAATCACGGTCAACCGCTTAAGGCCTATCCGCGGATGACCTTCCAGTTAACGATAAAGGGAGGAGAACAGATGAATTACAGGATTGTGGAGAAAGAAGCATTTCGGATTGTAGGTCTCAGCAAACGGGTGCCGATTGTGTTTCAAGGCGTTAATCCGGAGATCTCGGCTATGGCGGAGAGTCTGAAGGAGGAGGATATTCTAGAATTAAAAGCGCTGTCCAATGTGGAGCCTTACGGGTTGATCAGTGCCTCAACAAATTTCTCGGAGGGCCGAATGAACGAAAAAGGTGAATTAGACCATTACATTGGAGCGGCAACGAAGGAGCTGTGCCCGGATAAATGGTCATGTCTGGAGGTTTCCGCTTCAACGTGGGCTGTTTTTGAATCTGTTGGTCCGTTCCCGGATACTCTCCAGAATATTTGGGGTCGTATTTATTCTGAATGGTTCCCGTCGTCCAGTTATGAACTGGCGGAAGGGCCGGAGCTTCTCTGGAATGAGAGCAAGGATGTGTCCGTTCCGAATTTCAGAAGCGAGATATGGATTCCGGTGTTGAAGAAGGATTAGTTAACAGGGCCCGGATCATCCGCAGCCAGCGGTCGGCCTGGCGGCTTAAGGAGCTCGCTGATCTTTATGAACAGGGCAGGCTGAAGATTCATATTCGACAGGTCTCCCCTCTGGAGCGGTCGGCAGATGCCTACCGGGCTGTTGAGCTCGGACATGGCCGGGGAAAGGTTGTTATAAATGTAGATTAGAGCGGCTAGTATCCAGTTAAATCTAGCAATTTCCTGTTATTCATAGGATAAGAGGAAGGTCCAGGGGGAAGCTCCTAGGGCCTTTTTTCTATATTACATCATATCGTAAATCTGGATTAAGAAAGTAAAGTCACACCAAAACAGACACAGCCAGCTCAATCTGGTATATTTGCTATAATTGGAAAAAACGTAACAGGGAGTGGAAAGTTTGAAAACCATCACGATTCTCATTGCAGATGATGAGCCGGAGATTGCCGATCTGGTAGAGCTTCATTTAGTGAAAGAAGGCTATCAATGTATCAAAGTATCTAATGGGCAGGAGGCTCTACAGGTGGTTCAGACCCATTCGATTGACTTGGCTATTCTGGATATAATGATGCCTATCATGGACGGTTATGAATTAACCCGGCAAATTCGCGAGCAGGATTACATGCCGATCATCTTTTTGAGTGCTAAAGCATCGGATCTGGACAAGATTAGCGGACTGGTCCGCGGTGCGGACGACTACGTGACTAAGCCCTTCAATCCTATGGAGCTGGTTGCCCGTGTGAACGCACAGTTAAGGCGTGTCAGGGAATTCAATCAGCAGACACAAGCGAGCCCGGCGAGTTCGGTTGTACAGGCAGGGGGAGTAGTCATTCACCCGGAGGAACGTACGGTTTTTCTTTATGGCAAACCTATTGAGCTTACGCCAAAAGAATTTGATATTTTATATCTGCTCGCCAGTTATCCGAAGAAGGTCTTCACTACGGAGAATATTTTTGAACAGGTGTGGGGCGAAGCGTACTATGAGGGCAGCAATACGGTCATGGTCCACATTCGTACCTTGCGTAAGAAGCTTGGGGAAGATACGCATAAAAATAAGCTGATCAAAACGGTTTGGGGAGTGGGATATACGTTCAATGGCTAAGATGATCCAAAGCTTCCGGTTCAAAATGATTCTTTTGTTTGGTCTAAGTATGTTATTCTCCGGTGGGATAACTTATCTGGTCTTCAAAGCTTTGCAAGGTTATTATCATACCACCCGGTTCGAGAATCCGCTGACTCAAGTCCGTTATTTCATAAGAGAAGTTGGCGATATTAACTTTTTTATGATTATTTTTATCCCGCTTTCCATCTTGTTCTTCTTTCTGCTTACCAAGCGTTACGCCCGTTACTTCCAGCAAATTTCTAACGGAATCAATCAGCTTGCATCTGGCGACTTTAACAGTAAGGTGGACATTCCAACCAAAGATGAATTCGGACACATTGCCAGAGACATCAATTTGGCGGGTGAGAAGTTGAAGCAGGCGGTTGAGCGGGGGGATTTTGCGGAGAACAGTAAGGAGCAGCTGATCTTGAACCTGGCGCACGACCTGCGGACACCGCTGACCTCAGTGCTCGGGTATCTGGATTTTATCGGGCAGAACCATGAACTGACTGTAGATGAAATTAAACACTACTCAAGTATTGCTTATACCAAATCACAGCGCCTCGAAACCTTGATCGATCAATTGTTTGAAATTAGCCGAATGAACTACGGGAAACTAAAGATGGAGAAAAAGATGATTAATCTCAGTCAGCTTCTTCATCAGTTGAACGAGGAGTTATATCCCGTACTTGAGAAGAATGAACTGACCACCCGTCTTAGATTGGAACCTAATCTGTTGATTCAAGGTGACGGCGAGATGCTGGCCCGCGTCTATGCAAATCTGCTCACGAATGCCATTAGATATGGCCATGAAGGCAAATATGTGGACATCCATGGTTACCTCCAAGAAGGTGAGGCAGTGGTGCAAATTATCAATTTTGGGGACCCGATCCCTCAGGAAGAAATCCCCCACCTCTTTGATGAGTTCTTTATCGGAGACAAGTCACGCAACCATACGGAAGGAAGTACTGGACTAGGTTTATATATTGCCAAAAATATTGTGGATCAGCATCAGGGCCATATTTCAGCTCAGAGCAGTTTTATTCGTACGGTGTTTGAAGTCCGATTGCCAGCAGCGGCGACAGCGTCTAGCACAACCGTTTAACTATAGAACGCCAATTTAAGGAAAACTTTATTTTTACCCTACATCTTTTTTTATCAGATTATCCTAATCTGTCTCTAGGAAAGGCAGGAGGAACTGAGAATGAGGATGTGGGGTTTTTGCCGTGGGTTGGGGCTCGCGGGGCGGATCAAGATGATCAGGTGGCTTCGGAAGGACGCGGCCGTGGCCTGGTTATTTTTAATTCCAAGTGGTGTCGGGTTCTCGCTGTTCTACCTGATTCCGTTTGCCCAAGGGGTATTCCAGTCCTTTATGGAGGGTACTGGAGACAGCCAGGCTGTCAGTCTGAGTCATTACAGTGAGCTAATTGCGAGCGGCTCATTTAAAAAGGCGGCATTCAATACCTTTTATTTCAGTGCGGTTAGTGTGCCGATCATGATTGTTGTGTCGCTGGGTTTGGCGATGCTTCTGAATAAAAATTTATATTTCCGAAAATGGCTGCGGACTGCCTACGTAATGCCGCTTGTTGTACCCGTCGCCTCGATTATCTTGATTTGGCAGATCCTGTTCGATTGGAACGGTTCTTTAAATCTCTGGCTGAGTTATTTAGGAAAGAGCCGTGTGGATTGGATGAAGACGGATGCGGCCAGGTATGTGGTGATCGTTATTTATATTTGGAAGAACATCGGGTACAACATCATCCTGTTTCTTGCGGGACTTCAGCAGATCCCTAAGGATTATTATGAAACGGCCCAAGTGGAAGGCGCTGGACGATTCTGGCAGCTGAGAAGCATCACGCTCGTCTATCTGACATCGACTCTGTTCTTTGTAACCATCATGTCCATTATTAACTCTTTTAAAGTGTTCAGAGAAACGTATTTGATCGCAGGGGCTTATCCGCATGACAGTATCTATATGCTTCAGCATTATATGAACAACATGTTTATGGAACTAGACATCCAGAAACTGACTGCGGCGGCAGCTATGATGGCTCTAGGTATTCTCATCATCGTCATGGTTTTGTTCGGGGTGGAACGCCGCCATCGGCGATCCATGGAGTAGGAAGGAGGAGGGGACGATTGCGGGTTAGATTAACCCTTGTAAAGATTGTATTAACCATAGTGATGTGTGTATTTGCCGTCTTACTGCTGTTTCCGATAGGAATTACCTTTATAAATTCGCTCACGACCAAGCAGGAAATTGAACTCAACTATGGCCCTATAGGCCGAATCAACGAGACGGTAGTTGGACGAGAAATGCCATTTGTGAATTTAAAGCTGATGCCGGATCTGGTGTCCCTGGAACAGTATGGCGAAGTGCTCGTGAACAGCCCGAAATTTCTAATGATGTTCTGGAATTCGGTGTTCCTGGTGCTGCCGATCATCGCCGGACAAGTGTTCGTTGCATCTCTCGCCGCTTATGCCCTTTCCAAGCTGAACTTTCGGGGACGTGATGCGCTGTTCTTTGCCTATCTCTTGACGATGCTTATGCCGTTTCAAGTGACCTTGGTGCCGAATTACATGATGGCCGATCGACTGGGACTGCTGAATAGTCCAAGTGCAATTATTCTGCCGGGTATTTTTGCAGCGTTCGGGGTGTTTATGCTTCGCCAGTTCATGCTGCATATTCCCTATGCCTATATCGAAGCGGCCAAGATAGACGGAGCCAGCCATTTGCGGATCTTTTATACGATAATACTGCCTATGGTTAAACCTGGTCTTTCCGCGCTGGTGATCCTTTTGTTTGTGGATTATTGGAACATGGTGGAGCAGCCGCTTATTTTTTTGGATGATCCGTTCAAACAGCCATTATCTGTGTATTTGTCCAATGTGAATGAAGGTCAGCGTGGTGTTGCTTTTGCCGCGTCCGCGCTGTATATGGCACCGATGGTGCTGCTGTATTTATATGCGGAGTCTTACTTTATTGAAGGGGTTCAGCTGTCCGGGATCAAGGGGTAGGACTGGGGAAGAGAATTTGCAGGTTGGGATGAAATATATACAACATCGCTCTTAGGAGGAGAAAAGCGGGATATGGAGTCAGGAAAAGAGATCTCGGATCGCAAGCGCAAACGGATGATCATGATTGCGTTCATTGTATTTGTAGTGGGACTGGTGCTCTTTACCTTATTCAGTAACACACTGCAATCGTTAACCCTTCCAAAAGTCAGCACTGAAAAACCGGCTAGAGGTAGTCTTGTACATACGTATGAAGGCGGCGGGGTACTAAAGCCTGTCGCGGAAGCGAGGCTGACAAATTCTTCTGGCTGGAAAGTACAGAAAGTTCTTGTGAAGGAGGGGGATCGTGTTAAAAAGGGACAGAAGCTTATCCAATACGACAGCAAAGCCGCTGAACGCGAACTGCAGGATGAGCTAAGCAACTTGAATAAGCAAAATATCGAACTTCAGCGTCTTCAGGATCAGTTCATCCAATCGGCCACAGAGGGGGATGAATTCAAAATCCGGGCAGCAAAGCGCGATATCGAAGCCCACAAACTTGATCAGACCGTGCAGGAACGCAAAATTAATGGGCTCAAGGAGCAATTGAATAGCCAAAAGGAGCTTACTGCCCCTTTTGATGGAGTAATCACGAAAGTAAGTGCCATCAAAGGCATGGCCGGGGGAGGAGAGCCGGATGTGGTGATCTCAAACAGTACTTCGGGATATCAATTTGACATTTCGCTGGATGGTCCGCTATTGTCCGTCCTCGGCTTGTCCATTGGGGAGAAGCTGGAGGTAGAGATATCTACATCCCAGGAACCCAAGCCGCGGATGAGTCAAGGCACAATTACCGAGATGAGATCGGCGGAGCCGCGAACGCAGAGTGAGGCCGATGCGGGAACAGGCAGCACGCTAACCATTCCCCAGAAGACACTGAGTATAAAAGTGGTAGATTCCGGCCTGCAAGGAGGTGAGCAAGCATTAATCAAGCTTGAGAAGCGATCAAGCAAAGAGGGCTTTAAGGTATCTCCAGGGGCGATTCGCAAGGAACGAGAGGGCATGTATATGTTTAAAGTTGAGGAACAGGTAGGAGCACTCGGTAACGTGTTTGTTGCCCGTAAGGTCCGTCTCACTTCCGTTGAAACCAATGGCAGGGAAACGATGGTTCAGTCGGAAGGCCTTTATGACGATGACAAGATTATTTTGGAGAGCAGTGAGCCGTTACAGGACGGCAACCGGATTCGTCTGGAGTAATTGAGTTTAAGGAGCGTACTAAAAATATATACGTTATATAAAATGAACTTTAGAATTAACCCACCTCAGCGCCCCAAAAGGGTAACCTTCATAAGTTCACTTTATATAGATAATGGAGGAATTATAGGATGAAGAGAAAGCTGTGGCTGGTTAGTATTTGTATGATTCTGGCGGCAACAACCGCCTGTAGTAGTTCCGGGTCTACAGAAAGCAAAGAGAAGACAAAGAAGAATGGCAAAACAGTGGTTACTTTGTCAATGACGCAGGCAACAGAATTTATGCAGGCTGTGGAAAAAGATTTTGAAGAGAAGAATCCGGATATAGATCTGCAAATCAAAGCTGCTTTACAAGTGGGAGAGAATTACGATCATAGTAAATATGAAAAATATGAAAAAACAACCAATACCGCCATGCTCGCTGGGAAAGGACCGGATATCATTCAGTTAGAGGGTCTTCCTACCAATGAGTATATGAGCAAACAGCTGTTAGTCAATATGAGCGAGTATATGGATAAGGACAACACCTTAAACAAGAACGACCTACAGATGAATGTGCTTGATGCTCTAAAGGTGAATGGTGGTTTGTATACGATACCTATGGGATTCATGTTACGAGCCTTTATTGGGGACGGGGACGTACTTGGCCGTTCAAAGGTTCCTGTAGATGACCAAAACTGGACCTGGAAGGATTTTGGAGCGGTATCGAAGCAGTTGCTGCAAGCGGATAAGTCCGGCCAGATCATCCGTTATGCAATCGCCAATAACCCGCCAGACTACATTCTTACGGAGATGGTGGTTGACAGCTACAACCAGTTCGTGGATCAGGCTGCCAAGAAGGGCAAATTTGATTCCCCGGAATTTGTGAGCTTAATGCAGGAAGTTAAACAAATGTACGATGATAAAGTGATGAGCTCAGAACCAGCGGAAACGGGCACCCAGTTATTTTATTCGGAAGTCTTGTCTCAGCCTGCCGATTTTGTTAATACCCCGTACTCCTTGTTTTCCAATCCGAAGTTGTTACAGAAGCCTCACGGACAAGGACAGAAGGGAGGGATGAGAATCATTCCGTTATCTGAGTTTGCCATCGGAGCGAATTCATCCGTGAAGGAAGAAGCATGGAGATTCATTGCATATCTGTTATCGAAGGAAACGCAGTCACTTAAAAGCAGGGAAGGATTCTCACTGGTTAAATCCGTGAACGGAAAGAAGCTGGACGATGTTCAGGAACAAGTAAAGAACGGATCGTTCAAGCTTCCAGATGGCAAAACAGCTAATGTGCCGGACAGTGAATTTGAACAGTTCAAACAGATGATAAATACCGTTAATAATTACTCAGAGGCCAAGGGAAAGGTTGTCGCTATTGTCAGTGATGAGTCCAGATCGTTCTTCTCCGGCCAGAAGTCAGCCGAGGAAGTGGCGAAGCTGATCCAGAACAGGGTGACTACTTATTTGAATGAGTAGGCATTAAAAGAATTGCACGCTGAAGCCCCTTGAATTGGCACGAGGGGTTTCTTCTCATGTATAAGGAAATAAACCCATATTATTCTAAGGGTACACGTGTTAGTATGGTTTTTAGGGACTATTTCTTTGGTAGGAGAGATTAATATGACTAAATTGTCTAGATTGTTGACTTACATAGCGGTTGGTTCAATAGTATTAACGGGGTGCTCTACGTCAAATCGTGAAGCTAAGTCGGATTTCAGTGCAGGGAATGCTGAGAAATCCACAGTACAACTTACGAAGCAAATGAGCTACAAGCAAGCACCAGTAAATGTCAAGCTAGTAAAAGCTGAAGCAGAATATGTTGTGCCTTACATAAAAGCAGTTGAGCAAATGAATGTAAAAAACACCAAATTGGCTAAAAAATATTTGGACTTAACGATCGCCGACTTTCCGAATACCAAACACAGTTACCGGGCACAGGTTTTAAAAACGGTAATTTTGCTGTCGGAAATGATCGGAAATGTGAATGTGAATATGAGGTATTTGAAGGGCATTGAAGAATATATGAACAGTGACCTTGGAGATGCTGACGGTATTCAGAAGTTGAAAAAAATGATGGATAAATTATCATCAGAACATGAGTCAACAAAGAAGCAGTTGGATCAATCCATCAGCCTAGTTTTGAAAAATTATTCTCAATATAAAAATATATCTATTTATAAAACACCATTAAATTTCCCCTTGAAAAAAACTGATGTATCAAACGATCTGATTTTGTTTGAAAAAATTGGATACCCGATTCCCAGAGATTATGTAATTGAACAGGATTTTAAAAATTCTAGAGAAAAATATCTTAGTATGGTTATACTAGTGACTTTTGAAAATAAGAAGGTTAACTATCCTAATATATTTTTATATGCTGGAGGAGCAATTGGAACTAGTGACAAATCTAAAAAAGTAAAGCTGTTGCAAGAAGTAATTAAGCTGACAGAAGGCGATAAATATAACGAAGCGAGATTAGAAGCACAAGAGCAATTAAAAGAAATGAACAAAAAATGAGTAGTATACCAATCAGTTCCTTGACTGGAATTAACACAAAGCCTAGGGAATTTGTCGCCAAATAATGTTCTTTTCCAGTGTGCTAAATGTCACAACTTGAGGTCTGAGGCTCTGTTACGCTGAGCATAACAATGATCCAATTATCGAAATGGGGGATATTGATATGTTTTGTTATCAGTGTGAGCAGACACCGGATGGCGGCTGCACTGTAGTCGGCGTATGTGGCAAGAATGAGACGATTGCAAGCTTGCAGGACACGATGATTTTTGCTTTAAAAGGAATTGCGGCGTATGCGACACATGCGCGCCAACTTGGCTACAGCGATCCGGAAGTCGACCGGATTACTCACGAGGCTCTATATATGACGTTGACCAACTCTAACTTTAACACGCAAGAGCACCTGGAAATGGCTATGAAGGTCGGAAATGCCGAGGTGCGGATTATGGATGTGCTCGACCGCGCGCATACCGAGCGGTTCGGTATTCCACAGCCGGTTACTGTCAGCCAGAATAAGATTGAGGGCAAATGCATCGTAGTGACCGGACATAATTTGTATGCGCTAGAGGAACTTCTGAAGCAAACTGAAGGAAAGGGTATTAACATCTATACCCACTCGGAGATGCTGCCAGCTCATGGCTATCCCGCTCTTAAAAAATATGCACATCTAAAAGGCAATATCGGTAAAGCGTGGTACGACCAGCGCAGATTGTTTGAGCAGTTCCCAGGGGCGATCCTTGCCACTACAAACTGTGTTATGCCAATCAAGGGAACCTATGCCGACCGCTTCTTCTCGTATGAGGTTGCAGGGCTGGAAGGGGTTCAGAAAATTGCTAATGACGACTTCTCCCCGTTGATCGAGCGGGCACTTGCTCTGCCTGCGGCAGATGTGGATTCCGAGCAGGTTCTAACTACAGGTTATCATCACGAGACGGTGATCGGGCTTGCGCCTGAGATCATCCAGGCGGTCAAAGACGGACATATCCGCCGGTTCTTCGTCATCGCAGGCTGCGATGCACCAGGTAAAGGAGGGGAATATTACAGGGAGCTGGCAACTTCGCTGCCAAATGACACTGTGATCTTGACGACTTCCTGCGGTAAATTCCGTTTTAACGATGTTGATTATGGAACGGTTGGGAATACTGGTATTCCACGTTATATCGATCTTGGGCAGTGCAATAACTCAGGTTCCACTGTGAAAATAGCCCTTGCCTTAGCCGATGCCTTCGGCTGCAGCGTGAACGAGCTTCCGGTCAGCATCGTGCTGTCCTGGTTCGAGCAGAAGGCGGTGGCCATTCTGCTGGGTCTCTTCAGTCTCGGTATCCAGGACATCCGTATTGGACCGAAACCGCCCGAGTTCATTTCCCAAGGGGTACTAGATGTGCTCGTGGATATGTTTGGCTTGAAGCTGATCACAACTGCTGAGGAAGATATGAAGACCATGCTGGCTCTGTCCTAGAGCTTGGCGCGAATAAATCCGGTGCTGCGATTCTATTTGAATCGGCACCGGATTTTTGTTTTAGCCCAGTTAGCCTAGGGCAGTATTAGATTCACTTCTATTCATCCAATCCGAACTGTGGAGCGTATACCACTGATAGCTCTTACCATCCAATTCAATTAAACTGTTAAAGCTGAACCCGCATTTTTGGATCACTTTTATAGAGGGAAGGTTGCATTCCAGAGCCACCGCATTAAGGACTTCAATCTCAGTATTGTTGTTAAAGAGATAGCCGATCAATCCTTTGGCCGCTTGGGTAGTGTAGCCTTTGCCCCTGTAGTCTTTTGAGATTCCGTACATAATTTCCCGGTTCGGGTATGGAAGCCCATCCTTAATTCCAGTACAGCACCAGCCGATGAACTCGCCCGACGCTTTGGAGATGATCTCTAGGCGAAGATACAAAATAAAAGATTATCATAGATTTGTAAGAAATCAGCCTATTGTCCTCCTTAGCTTTTGCAGCCCTTTGTGTTACGATAATAGTAAAAAAATGGATGGTGAAAATATGGCGAGTTTTGATTACCAATCCAAAGCTGAGTTAATTGAGGCTGTACATACGGGATATTTGCTGCTTGATGGGGAGTATGAAGGGATGCCTGAGGACCAAAAGGATGTTCTTGTTCCTGAAGTGGACCGGACTCCAGCTCAAATTATCGCCTATCAACTAGGCTGGCTTGATCTGGTGATGAGCTGGGACCGCGATGAGAAAGCGGGGCGAACCGTTGTTATGCCTGCTCCTGGTTATAAGTGGAATCAACTGGGCGGGTTATATCAATCTTTTTATGATCAATATGCGGATTGCTCACTTGCGGACCTGCGCCGGTTGTTTGGGGAAGCGGAGAAGAAGTGGTTGGATTGGATTGACACGCTGAGTGAGGAAGAGTTGTTTACTCAGGGGGTCCGCAAGTGGACAGGGGACAAGCCGAACTGGCCGATGGTGCGATGGATTCATATCAACTCAGCGGCCCCTTTTAAATCTTTTCGGGCAAAGCTGAGAAAGTGGAAGAAACATCAATCATTATCTAAGTGACAACAACAGGAGGAACAAACCATGACATCAAAAGAACTTCGGATTATGACTTACAATTTGAAATGTGAAGTAGGCGTGCCGCCCCATTCTTGGAGTGACCGCAGAGAGATGGTCCGGGATGTTATCCGGCGCGAGTCGCCGGATTTAATAGGCACACAGGAAGGCGTATTCGCCCAGATAAGTGACCTGCTGGAGATGCTGCCGGAATACGGATTGGTGGGACTTGGGAGAGACGGAGGGAGCAGGGGCGAGTATTCAGCCATCTTCTATAAGAAAGAACGCTTCCAGGTGCTTGAATACAATCATTTCTGGCTCTCCGATACGCCAAACATGATCGCCTCCGCTACTTGGGGCAATATGTATACCCGCATGGTAACCTGGGCGAGATTTAAGGATCTGCAGACGAATCAGCAGTTCTATCACATGAACACGCATTTTGATCATGAGTCGTTAAATGCCAGAGAGAAGAGTGCGAGGTTGGTAATCCAGGAGGCTCAGGACTTTGATTCCACATTGCCTGTATTACTGACTGGTGATTTTAATACAGATGTGCACTCACAGCCATACAACATTTTGACTGAAGAGGGGAGCTTTAAGGATACTTGGGAGCTTACAAAGACGCGCTTTAATGAGGATCTGGGATCGTTTAACGATTTCCGGGACCCGCAGGGTGGATCTGAGCGGATTGATTGGGTTCTAGGCCGGGGGAATATGACGGTTGCCTCAGCAGGAATTATCAATGATCTCGCCGATGGGAGGTTCCCGAGCGACCATTTCCCGGTTGTGGCTAGATTGAGTCTTGGAGATAATGTGTGATAATTAATAATCTAAAATGTGTTTTGAAGAAAGCCTCTAATCCAGTTTCGTGGATTTGAGGCTTTTTTAGTGGAAATTTAACAGTCTCAATAAATTTACTGAGTAGAAGCTATCCCTGAATCTATGTCCAATTTCATATTTAGCGGATGGGAAGATAGACGTGATCTATTTTTAACTAAGTTATCCTTAAAGTCAAAGCTTAAAGTACGTAAACAAGTTTACATGGAATAACAGCTGTCCCTGCGACGGTTCCTGGGATATAAAACGAAATATTGCATGAATGTTATATGATCAAAGTAGGAGGATGATAGGTATATGGACAATTTAACAGCAGAAGAAAAGCAGCAGTCGGTTGAAGCGTTTGAGTCGATTATTCGTAAATCGGAAAAGGCACTCTCTCATATGAAGACAGATGCGCCACAGACAAGGTTGCTCGCGAAGCGAATGAAGGCTGCTCAGCTTGGCTTAGATACGCTTCTTGCACATTGGGAAGGCCGGAAACTGGATGTCAGCAAAATGGATTTAATCGAAGCAAAAGAAGAGCTGGAGGGTTTGCTGTTAACACTTCCTTCATTTCTTGAGAGATCCAAAGAAGGCAGTGGGCAGAGGACCTACATTACGAGAAGGATCATAGCTTTGAAAGCAGCAGTTTTCTATGTGGATCATTTAATTGAAAAGTTTGAATGAGTGTATCTTACAAGATTCGGGCATTTTGTGATTAGCAAATCAGTTCGTTCACCCTACTATCTGGAAAATATGAGCAGTTACTGCTTAATGGTAAATGGACAGATTCATAGATGAGAAAGAGAGGACAAGTCGTGTCAAATGTACAGCAAATCTAAGCTGAGTATCCCATGGTGGCCAATGGATGGATCACATTTATCTGCACCACATCCAATTCAAAGCCATCGATGATCACTTTAGAGAATTTATGAACCGGATAAAATAAATGACTAAGGAGGAAAAATTAGCTATAGCTGTAAAGTAGCATGGAAACAAAAGTTAGTTTATGCTAGTGTTGATGGCAAGGATATCCAATTCGGCTTGCAAAGTGAACTTAGCAGCACAAAGAGGGGGCTTCTGCCCCTCTTTGTCATATCCGCCAGTACACTTCATTTGTTTAGATAATAAGCCGTGAGCAGCACTCCAAGTACATACGCAAGAAGTTATAGGGAGATGAGAGAATGACAACGAATTCCACAGCGAAGGAAATCCGCATTATTGAATACGACCCGTCCTACGCTGGCGCAGTAGCAGAAATGTGGAACCTCAGCAATGAAAGCTGGGGTGGAGGAACTAGTCAGAAAACGGAGGATACCGTGAGCCGGAATATGGAATCCTCGTCCAACCTTCATGTCTTTCTCGCCGTTGACGGCGAAGAGGTTGTCGGGTTCTGCAGCTTCGCCCACTACCGTTTTGATGAAGGGGCATTATATGTGCCGCTGCTGAATGTGCGGCCTGATTATCACGGCCTTAAGATCGGCCGTAATTTGATTCTGAACGCTGTCCGCAAAACCGTTGAGGCTGGCTGGCCGCGGCTGGATCTGTTCACTTGGCCTGGGAACACAAAGGCTGTTCCGATGTATAAGAAATGTGGATTCTTCTGGGAAAAAAATGAGGATTCCGTTCACCTGATGAATTTCATCCCGACCATCCTGCAGACCGAAGCGCTCACTCCCTATTTCGAGGAGCTGGATTGGTATGCGGACAGCACACGGGAACTTGTGATTGAGCCGGATGGCCGCCGGGAGTGCGGCTTTGATTTCTTTGATTACACGTGGAGCAAGGGAGACCTCTCGGTGCGGGCGGTGTTCGAGAAGACAGGGCGCGGGTTGGCTGCGCTGGAGACACCTGACTTTGCCATCTTCACTGAAATTGATGATCATGATCTGGTGTTTGGTTCCACCTATAAGGTTCGTTACCGTATCGAGAACCGTTCCACTTCCGTGCTGCCAATTGAGATTAAGGGCCAGGACGACAAGAATATTCGTTTTGCCCTGGATGTATCACGTACAATCGGGCCGGGGGAATCAGCTGTACTCGAGGGTGAATTCGAGCTTGATCCGGTTCAAGAGGAGCAAAGCAACAAGAAAACCCATCCGGTTGTCTTTAGCCAATGGCTGATTGGGGGAAAACGGGCTGAGTTCCGCATGGGAATTGCGCCGAAGTTCCCGGCAAAAATGAAAATCGCGCTGCCGCCCAAAGAGCTTTATCCAGGCATCCCTGCCGAACTGTATTTAAATGTGGAAAATAATTTTGATGCGGAGGCGGAGTTTGCTTTTGAATGGCCGGTGCACGAAAGCCTGCAGTGGGCAGAGCCGGGGATTCGCTTTACAATCCCAGCCAAGGGCAAGGTCTCGCTTCCGGTACCCTTTACCTTGCGCTCCTACGGTCTCTTCTCCAGGGAGGTAGAGGTGAAGACTGTCCCTATAGGAGGAAATGCAGTTACCTTTACTACCAAGCTGTCTGTCCTGATGAAGGGGAGCTATGGCCGATTTGGTGGGGAAGACGGGGATCAATGGGTGGCCGTGAACGGGGCATACTCTCTGCATCTGAGCAAGCATGAGAATCATATGTGGATTGATTATCCTGGGTCTGATCATAATTTCTGGTGGACCTATCCGAAGCTGGGCAGGCCGTTCTCGGAAGAATTCTCGAAGAAACAGGCCCGGGAAGTGAGGTTGTACCCGGAAGGGGAGAGTCAGGTTCTCGAAGCAATCTACGAATCGGAAGAGTATCCTGCACTGCAAATCAAGGCGATGGCTAGGCTGTTTGCGAACGGTATTACCGAATTTCATCACGAAGTCCACAACACCAGCAGCGAAAATATCGAAGAGAACATGGGTCTACTTATCAACTTTGGATTCTTCGGCAGTCGGCTTATCCTCCCATATCAAGGTCGTTATGTTGACATGGAGGATAGTCACTTCAGCCATCCTGATCATTGGGACAGTGCTCAAATTACCGAGAACTGGCTGTTCTGCAAACAGGAGAATACAGCTTGCGGAATCTGCTGGGACCCTTCCTTAAAGCTGCTGCGCCCAGAATATCCTTTCGGGTTGGAGCAGGAGCTTGGCCGGATCTCAGCTGGAGCTGTCGTGCGGACGAAGCCAACCGTGCTTGCCTTGAATACCTTCACCAAGTGGTGGGAGTTCCGTTCTTTCGCCAGGAAGCTGCGGGAAACGGTTGTACCTGTGTTAGACGATCATCTTGAACTATTGGTTGGCGGCGGCAATCCGTTTGCTGCGGGACCGCTTACGGTAGAACTGCTCGAGAGAAAAATGGTTCCGCTGGCTGGAAGCTTGGAATTATACGTGCAGAACAGCGGGGAACCTGAGCGGAAAGCTGCTGCGGATCTGAAGCTGCTTCCAGAGCAGGATTTGCGTTCTGCAAGTTTTGAATTTACACCTGAGCAAAATGAATCGATGTGGAAGTTCCGGGCCGTCTATCTCGGCGAGGACCGGATTCAGGAGCGGTCGGGGCTCTGGTTCCCCCAGTCGGATGAAGCCGTCGATTGCAGACTTAAAGAAGGACCGGCAGGCCCCGTGTATACGGTGAACAACGGAGTTCTATCCATAGCAGCAGCGTCCGGCTTTGGCAGCGTGGTGCATTCCATGGTATATCAGGACGAGGAATGGCTGGACAGCTCCTACCCGGAAGCAGTTCCACGTTCTTGGTGGAATCCTTGGCATGGCGGACTCGGCGTGAACATTCCTGGCATGAGCGGTTTCAGTCAGCAGCAGGAGCCCCGAGCGGCAGCTTGGGCGGAGCGGACAGATATCCACGGGAATGTATGGAAGGGGCTTCGCTTGACAACCCGCATTGAGAAGCAGGAAGCGAACCGGGGAATCACAGTCGACCAATATTACCTCATGCTGCCGGGTACTCCTGTACTCTGTGTACTGCATTCGGTGACCAACGAAAGCGGGAGGTATCTGCGGGACTTCTCACTTATGGGCGAAAATTTCCTTAAGCCTTCACCGGTCTTCACGGAAGGAACGATAGAAGTTCCTGGAGGAGGACAGTATCTGGCAGGGAAACTGGAAACCGATGTGAAGTCGCAGGGGCCTTTGCGGATCGGGGCAGCTTCCAGGCAGAACTTTTTGCAAATTGTGAATCATGCGCCTAATCAAAGCTCAAGTGTCTATGTGAACAATAAAGTGATTTGTAACGAAGTGTACCACCATCTTTCCATTAAAGACGGGGAAACCGCATGGACCCAGCCGGCTTTCCTGATCCTGGGCCGAATCGCTCTGGACTCGGGAGATGTTCGTAATTTGTTGAAGGTCGCTTTTAATACCAATCAAGGTGAAAAGGAGGCTAACGATGCCGATCATTGACATCCACATTCATCTATCGGACATTGACAGTTTCCATCAAACGGCGATTCATCAATCCAAAGTCGATTATAGTGCCGCTGGCCTCAAGGCGGAGTTTGACAAGAACGATGTCATTCTTGGAATCGGCATGGGTGTCACGGAGCAGACCAAGGGAGCTTTTCCCGATTCCAGTTCACCTAATCCGATGGGACTGGATCTGGAAGAACGTGTCCCGCCATTCCTCATGGAATGTGTCGGCATCAACCCGAACCTGCTGAGCGGCAAGCAGGCCGCCGACGAGCTGGACCGGATCGAAGCGAGGCTTCAAGCTCCTGAAGTGGCTGGAATCAAGCTGTATGCCGGGTATTATCATTATTTTGTTCATGATAAAATCTACACACCGATCTATGAGCTCGCTGCCAAGTACGGGCTGCCCGTGGTGATCCATACGGGAGACACCTACTCCATGAACGGTCTGCTCAAATATTCACATCCGCTCACAGTAGATGAACTGGCCTACCAGCAGCGCGGTGTGAACTTTATGATCTGCCATTTGGGCGATCCTTGGGTAATGGATGCTGCGGAAGTGGTGGCGAAGAATCCGAACGTCTACGCTGATTTGTCCGGATTAGTTGTGGGAGATCGGCCTCATTTCGAGCGGTTTATGAACGAGCCGCTGTTCATGGACCATTTCCGCCGGGCGCTAGTCTACTCAGATCATTATGAGAAAATGCTGTTCGGGACCGACTGGCCGCTCGCACCGATTGATCTGTATGCGGAATTCATCCGCAGGCTTGTGCCGGAGAAGTTTCACGAGAAAGTATTTTACGAAAATGCCTTTGGGCTGTTTCCGCGCATTCAGCAGCGGATCGCAGGGCTGTGAGAGTGTTGCCATCAGCATAGTTAGAGCACAAATGAAGAGCTGAAAGTATAATATGAGATAAGAAGCCACTCCCTTGGATAAAACGAGGGGGGTGGCTTATTTCATATTGACATTGACAGATGATATGGTCCGCATTATGATGACAAAGGAATTAAAAAATGTCCTCGTTAGGTGAGGCTCCTATACGAACACAAGCCACTGCCCGGAAACATCGAAAGATGCCAATGGGTATAACAGGAATTGCCGGCTTAAGGCTCTTCTTAACGTGGCTAAAGAACCGGGTTCTTTTACGTCGTATAGTGCCAAAGCTCGGCTTGGGGGATTCGGTTATTTGCATGTCTTCTTTATATTTAGTGTGCAAATCGATGCCCTTCAGGTGAGCTGAGGGGCATTTTTTATTCGGAAAATTCAGGTACCGCAGTGACAAGCCGTGGTTTCATGAGTACAATGAAGAGTCTGTAAATTGATCATGTGAGAGGAGTTGAACCATTCTGTATGGGTAGTCATCATTCATCTGAACCAGAACCGAGGAGTCTAAGGGCAGTCGGGTTAAAACTAAATACCGTATTGGAGGTTGGTTACAACTTCTCTCTTTCGGCTTAAAGTTGGACCTGACTGCCTTATAACAAGGAGGTAGTTGAAATGTCCAAAATGAGTTTTTTTCAAAAAAATAATCCTATTCATGAAGCATCCAATATTCAGGGTTTTGATATTGAGCTGAATCAGGAGAGTATTCGCCGTATTGACCGGTTAGTGGATAGCTATGAGAAAAGCATCCTTTCGCACCTGGATGATGCTTATCAAAGAAAGACCAGCTGGTCTGACCGGCTCGCGGACCAAATCGCTTCGTTTGGCGGCAGCTGGAAGTTTATCACATACTTTGCAGTGTTTCTTCTCGTATGGATTATGTGGAATTCACTTCCATTTATAAAAGTTCATTTTGATGAGCCGCCGTTTATTCTGCTGAATCTGTGCCTGTCCTTTATCGCGGCGTTTCAGGCGCCTCTCATTATGATGAGCCAGAATCGGCAGGCGGCCAGAGATAAACACGAGTCGATTATTGATTTTGCTATAAATTACAAAGCTGAATTGGAAATTGATGATATGCAGAGCCATCTTCATAGAATAGAAGGTGAGTTAAAGGAGATCAAGAAGCTACTGCTTGCTTCTAAACAAGCGGATGAATGAGAAGGAATAATGACCCCGGGGATCTAAATCTCTGGGGTCGTTTATTTATTGGGCCGTTTTTAAATACCACGGTATTTCATAATCGGGGTGAAGCTCCCTACGAAAATCAAGACAAAATATGTAGAAAATTGATAGGTTACAAGAGAATATGTGCTGCTGCTGCCAAGTTACCTGCTTTACACTTGTAGCGTACTTAACCATATCAGCATAGAGGGGGATTTAATCACATGCGCAACAAGGTAATCGCAGGTCTGTGCAGCACGGTTCTGTCCTGCAGTCTGCTCGTCGCGGGGAGTGGCCTGGCCAGCGCCGACGGCAGCGTTACTGCGGCGTCAGAGCCGCAGAACAAGTCGGTCAAGAACGTGATTTTGTTCATTACCGACGGAATGAGCTTGTCCGATGTTAACCTGGCCAGGTGGTATCAGGAAGGGAAACCGCTGACAATCGATAAGTACTTCAGCGGGCTGGTAAGAACGTATTCCACGGACTCCCTTACTACGGACTCGGCTGCAGGTGCAACGGCGTACGCTACAGGCCATAAGGTGAAGAATGAGACGGTCTCCATCCTTCCTGAACGCATCACGATGCCGATGGTTGATCAGGTTAAACCGGGAGAAGCGAACAAACCTCTGCCAACAATTATGGATGCGGCCAGATTAGCTGGCAAAAGTATTGGAACCGTATTCACTTGTGAGCTGACGGATGCCACGCCTGCAACCTTCCTGAGTCATGCCTACACCAGAGACAACGCCCATTCCATTGCGGAGCAAATGGTGTACAGCGGTGTGGATGTGCTGCTTGGTGGGGGTTCAGGCTATCTGGTCCCTGGCAAGAAGGACATTAACCGCAAAGATGGGGAAGACTTAACGAAGGTTCTGAAGTCCAACGGTTATGAATATGTGACGGATAAAGCGGGTCTGCTGAATACCAAGACGAATAAAGTCTGGGGAATGTTCAATCCTGAGGCCTTGGATGCGGATTTCGATTTGAATCCGAAGCAGCAGCCAACGCTTGCTGAAATGACGAAGGTAGCCGTTGATAAGCTGTCGCAGAATGACAAGGGTTTTGTGCTGATGGTTGAAGCCAGCCAGATTGATTGGTACGGCCATGATAACGATCCGGTTGGGATCATAAGCGAGACTTTGGCATTTGACAGAGCCTTCAAGGCAGCGGTTGAATTTGCCGAGAAGGATGGAAATACGGCTGTGCTGTCCGTGTCCGACCATGCCACTGGCGGCCTTAACATGACGAACTATGATTCCAGCAAGGATCTGGTCTCCGTTATGAAGAAAGCAAAGCATACTAGCTATTATTTCGAAAATGAAATCAATAAAAACAACTTCAAAAAGATCCTGGCAGAAAACTACGGTCTCACCAACCTCACCAAGGAAGAAGCGGATCAGGTAAGAAAAGGAATTGGCGGCAACCTCTCCCCAGTTATCGGTAAAATTATTGGTAATAAGATCGGGGTGTCATTCTCTACGGAAGACCATGTCGCTGAGGAGATCGGATTGTTCGCTTATCATCCGGCAGGCTACAAGCCAACCGACTTCGTAAAGAGCGGAGTGGTTCAGAATGTCGACGTGAACAAGTACATTCAGGAAGTGGCAGGCCTCAATCTTACCGGGCTTGAGAGTACATTATTTGCTTCGGCGGATCAATTGAAGGCCAAGGGAGCAGCGGTCAGCATTGACAAGTCGGATAAAGCCAATCCGGTTGTTGTTGTGAAAAAAGGCGGTCAAGTCCTTAAGCTGCCTATTGACAAGAATGTAGCCATTTTGGACGGCAAGACGATCAAGCTGAACGCCGTGACCGTTTGGATCAAGGATCGGGTATGGGTTCCACAGGAGGCCGTAGATCTGATCAACTAGCGTCTCATCTGGGTTAATCGGGTGTATCATCATCCAAAAGTTAAAGCGCTTAAACACACACAAAGACCGGGTACGCATATCCATATGCGGTGCCCGGTCTTTGAACATTTTGACCCTCAGATTTGGTAAGCTTCACTGGAATCCCTTCGCACATCTCATAGCATAAAAAAAAAGCGGCACAGACCTGTAGGCTGTGCCAGAAATAAGAGAGATGTCTAGTCCTGTTCACTCCCGTCCACGACCAGTTCCAATTCTCCGGTAGTTGAATCAATGAGCATGCCGTGAACAGGCAAATGGGGTGGGAGTAGTGGGTGATTTTTAATAATCTCCACAGTATGGATTACCCCCTCTTTTTCCGAGCTAAACCCGCGAAGGAACCTTTTTAGCTTAATGCCCGAATTTTCAAGCGTATTAAAGACTTCAGGGTGAATTCCACGTTCATGCATCGAGGCAATCATCCGGTCCGCGTTGATCGAAGCCATACCGCATCCGGTGTGACCCACCACAATAACCTGTTCAGCACCGAGTTCATAGATGGCCACCAGGACACTACGCATGACGGAGCCGAAAGGCTGCGAGATAATGGCGCCTGCATTCTTGATAATTTTGGCATCCCCGTTGCGGAGGTTCATGGCTCTTGGCAGCAGTTCCACCAGGCGGGTATCCATACACGTTACAATGGCAAGCTTCTTGGCAGGGAACTTGTCTGCAATATAAGTTTCGTACTCTTTGTTCTCTACAAAATTTTTGTTGTATTCCAGGATTTCAGAAATCTTAGTCATGTGTTTAATACCCTCCTAATTTTTTTAATATCAGCGTATATCGTTAAGCTTTACATTTTGCCCGTAGATCTGTGAATCGCCTTCCAGGCGGAATGACCCATCTAGGGGATCCCCTTTAAGCCTGAGCTGCTCCTCATAAAAGACCGCCCGCTGAGGGTCAACCCAGAAAGGGAAGGTCTTGTTCTCGATAGGCACATCGGTGGAGTCGGGCTGGCTGATAATCTGGAATGTGGTAATTCCGTAACACCCACATCCTTCGGTATCATAGAGAAGACGGATCTGTCCTGGCCGGCCATCCAGACGTTTATGGATAATCTGCTCCGCGTTCTCGTCTAATGTAATCTTCATCGTCTGCTCCTCCCCAGTCTATAACGTTTGTACTTACAATGAATGCCTAGCATGAGGTCCTAGATAAAACCTCTGTTAAAAGTTGATTATATAGATTGTAATAAGTATCATCAAGAGGAGCACCAAAATTCAAGACTGGGGTGAACCGAAGATGGAGCAGGAAATTCAGCAGAAACTGGAATCATTTCGGGAATTGAACAAGAAAATTAGAAGCTATTATGAAGCCGTGTCCCTCATGGCCTGGGATTTGCGTACAGGAGCACCTAGAAAAGGGGCGGAGACTAGAGCCGAGACGATCGGAGTTCTGTCCACCGAGTCCTTCAAGCTTCAGACTTCCCAGGAAATGGGAGAGCTGCTCGATGTATTGAACCGGCCGGAAGTGCTGAAGCAGCTTGATGATGTAAACCGGCGTATTGTGGAAGATGTGCAGGAGGAATACGACCGCAGTGTGAAGATTCCTGCTGATAAATATCAGGAGTATGTGACACTTACCTCACACGCAGAGACGCTTTGGGAGGAGTTCAAAGAGAACTGTGATTTTGCGGGATTTGAACCATACCTAACCCAGATTGTTGCCAAAACGCAGGAATTTATCGACTACTGGGGTCCACGCGCAACACGTTATGATACCCTGCTTCATATGTATGAGCCAGAACTGACAACGACCAAGCTGGATGAAGTGTTCGGGCAGCTGCGGGATCGACTGGTGCCTTTGGTGGAAGCGGTTCAATCCGCACCGGATAAGCCGAAGTCTGAGTTTCTGAACCAATTGTTTGATAAAGACCAGCAAGAGAAATTCAGTAAATTCCTTCTTGAGCAGATTGGTTATGATTTTGATGCGGGCCGAATTGACGAAAGTGTGCATCCTTTTGCAACGGGCCTGAATCCTGGGGATGTGCGAATCACAACCCATTATTTGCAGGATGATGTGGCCAGTGCGGTGTTCAGCTCCCTGCATGAGGGCGGTCATGCCCTCTACGAGCAGAATATCAGCCCTGAGCTGACCGGCACACCGCTTGCGCAAGGCACCTCGATGGGGATTCATGAATCCCAGTCCCGTTTCTGGGAAAATATGATCGGACGCAGCCGCGCTTTCTGGGACCGCTATTATAGTGAGCTCCAGTCCCATTTCCCTGAGCAGCTTGCCCAAGTAAAGGTAGAAGATTTTCACCGTGCTATTAACCGGGTTGAGAACTCTTTGATCCGCATTGAAGCGGATGAGCTTACTTACAATCTGCATATCATCATCCGTTATGAGATTGAGAAGATGCTTTTTAACGAGAATCTGGATGTAAAGGAACTGCCGCGGGTTTGGAATGAAAAATATGAGCAGTACCTGGGCATCATTCCACCCAATGATGGAGTGGGCGTTCTTCAGGATGTGCACTGGTCCGGCGGCAGCTTCGGGTATTTCCCGTCATATGCGCTCGGGAATATGTATGCGGCACAGATTGAGAATACGATCCGCAAGGAGATCCCGAACTTTGAGGGGCTGATTGCGGAAGGTAATTTTGCTCCAATTAAGGACTGGCTGACAGATAAGGTTTACAAGTACGGCAAGAGCCGGAAGCCTGCCGAGCTGATCAAGGCGATTACTGGCGAAGATCTGAACCCGGATTACCTTGCGGATTATCTGGAGAAGAAGTACAAGTCGATCTACAATTTATAATTCTATAAAAATGAACTTTAGAAATTAACCGATCTCAGCGGAGAGAACGAGTGATTCTGAAGTGTAGAAGAGCGCACAAGACTGAATTGGCGGTATGCCGGTTCAGTCTTTTTGGTATGCTCTTAACCTTTTGTTAGGCCTCTGCATACATTGGACCATAGCCTTTAGCTGGTTGGACGAAAAGGGGCTCAGCAGTAATGAAAGGGGATGAGGACATGAGAAGCCTCCGCGGTAGATTATGGCTGGTTAATCTGATCATCCTTGGCACCCTGCTAAGCGGGTGTGGAACTGGAGATCAGAAGGCGAAGATCCAGCTCGGGGAAGTTACGCGTTCGGTATTTTATGCGCCGCAGTATGTGGCGCTGGAGAAAGGATTTTTCAAAGAGAATGGTCTTGACGTGGAGCTGAGAACGACTTCCGGCGGAGACAAGACGATGACGGCCCTCTTGTCCGGTTCGATTGATGTTGCGCTAGTTGGAGCGGAAACCTCCATTTATGTATATCAGCAGGGGGCAGACGATCCTGTTCTTAGCTTTGCAGGCCTTACCCAAACCGATGGAACTTTCCTCGTCTCCCGTAAGGATGTGGGAAGCTTCAGCTGGGATTCGCTTAAGGGCGAAGTGTTCCTGGGTCAGCGCAAGGGCGGCATGCCGCAGATGGCTGGGGAATTCACCCTGAAGAAGCACGGCATCGACCCGCATAAGGATCTTCAGTTGATCCAAAATGTGGACTTCGCCAATATCACCGCCGCCTTTATTTCGGGGACAGGAAATTATGTGCAATTGTTCGAACCTCAAGCTTCCATCCTTGAGAAGGAAGGCAAGGGGCATGTGGTGGCTTCCTTTGGGACCGAGAGCGGCCAACTCCCTTACACGGTGTACATGAGTAAGAATAGCTTTATGGATAGCCACAAAGACCAGATCCAAAAATTCACAAACGCCCTATCCAAGGCTCAGATTTGGGTCCGCGATCATTCACCTGAGGAAATTGCCAAGACGATTTCCCCGTTTTTTAAGGACACAGATCAAGTTATTCTTGCCAGTTCCATCAAGAGATACAAGGAACAGGGAACCTACGCAGAGACACCCGTGATTTCTGAGAAGGCTTGGAACAATCTGCTTGATGTTATGGACTCAGCTGGTGAACTGAAGCAGCGTGTTCCTGTAACGAAGCTCGTGGACCCGGTCTTTGCAGACCAGGCTGCAGGAGGCCACAAGTAATATGATTAGAAAGGGGGAGCGTGGGAATGAATGCTGTGATTGAGCTAAAAGATGTAGAGCATGTCTATGTGACAGACAGGGAAGCCGTTCTTGCACTGGAAGGAATGAACATATCCGTGCAGCCTGGGGAGTTCATTAGTCTGGTTGGACCCAGCGGATGCGGTAAAACCACGCTTCTCTCCATTATGGCAGGCCTACTCGTTCCCACACGGGGGGAAGTGCTTCTTCATGGCCGGCGTGTGAGCGGCCCAGACCCGGATGTGGGGTATATGCTGCAGCAGGATTACTTGTTCCCTTGGCGCACAATACTGGATAACGCGTTAATTGGACTTGAGCTGCGCGGCATGCTGACGCAGGAGAGGAAAGCATCGGTGATCCAGCTTCTTGAGGGCATGGGCCTTGGCGGTACCGGCAGCCTGTATCCTTCACAGCTGTCGGGCGGCATGCGGCAGCGTGTGGCCTTGGTCCGGACCTTGGCCACCGAGCCGGATCTGCTCCTGCTGGATGAGCCGTTCTCGGCCCTGGATTATCAGACCAAGCTGCAGCTTGAGGACCTGATCGCAGAAACACTGCACGCTCGGAACAAAACTGCGGTGCTGGTGACGCATGATTTGGCCGAGGCGATTGCGGTCAGTGACCGCGTTATCGTGCTGGCGGCAGGCCCTGGACGAATCCGGCGGACCTTTGAGGTGCCGGAAAATATCAGATTGACCCAGCCGTTCTACGCTCGGGAGCAAGAGGGGTTCAACGACCTGTTTCATCAGATATGGAAGGAGCTCGAGGCATCGGAGGGAAGGGGGGAGCGGAATGGACCGTAATTTACCGGCAGGCCATGAGTTTTCCAGGGATGCCCGGCATTCTAAGAAGACATGGCTGAAATCGATTCATCAGGATTTCAAGACTCGCAAGCGCAAGGCGGGGCGGATCGTGCTGGCCGTGCAGCTTGCCATCCTTCTCAGCCTGATTATTCTCTGGGAGCTCGCGGGAAGGCTGAAATGGGTGGATGTCCTCATCTTCAGTTATCCGTCCAAAATGTTCGCCCAGATCTGGCAGGACATCTGGAGCGGAGAACTATGGCCTCACCTGGGAATGACGGTACTTGAGACGGCGGCCGGATTTATCTTGGGCACCTTGGTCGGAACGCTGCTTGCCGTTGTAATCTGGTGGTCTCCTTTTCTATCCAGAGTGCTTGATCCTTATATGGTTGTCTTTAACAGCATGCCTAAGGTCGCGCTTGGGCCGATCTTTATCGTCCTGTTCGGGGGAGGCTTCACCGCGATTGTAATGACCACCTTGTCGATTACGGTAATCATAACGACCCTGGTTGTAATTAGCAGCTTTAATGAGGTAGACCCCAACCTGGTGAAGGTAGTGCGGACGTTTGGGGGCGGAAGGAAGGATATTTTCCGTAAAGTGATTCTTCCTGCTTCTTTCCCGGCGATTGTGTCGACCTTGAAAGTCAATGTGGGTATGGCCTGGGTAGGGGTTATTGTGGGGGAATTTCTGGTTGCCAAGATCGGGCTTGGTTACTTAATCATCTATGGGTTCCAAGTATTCAACTTCACACTGGTACTATCCAGCCTGGTGATTATTGCCGTCGCGGCTACCGCCATGTACCAACTCGTTGTATATATCGAACGCAAACTGATCAGGGAGCGGTAACGCCCCTGTTTTTTGTTTGTCAGTCCTGTACTTTTCATTTGGCCTAACAAGGTGCGGAGTACCGCTTCATTGTGGACAAGCCGCAAATCCATTAGGATATAGATTATACCAAGTTATCAAACTACTGCTTACGGGGGTGTCCTATGGGCTTTCGTGTAATTAAGACGACCATCGCAACCGTGCTTGCGATTCTTATTGCCCATCTGCTTCATATTGCCAATCCGCTCTCAGCGGGACTGCTCGCCATTCTGGGCGTAGACGTAACCCGCAAGCGGAGCATCAGGACGGTGAGCTCCCGTTTTCTGGCTTCAATTGTTGGGCTTGCGATGTCTTCGGTCTTATTCTATCTGTTCGGCTTTCATATTTGGGTTCTGGCCGTGTTTATTCTCGTAGGATTTCCGCTTATCGCCAGAGCAAATTTGAAGGAGGGAATTGTCACCTGTTCGGTTGTTGTATTCCGGGTATTCGGAGGCGAGGATATCAGCATGACAGCTCTCGGCACACAAGTCGTGCTGCTGACCATTGGCCTTGGCTGTGCCACGGTTGTCAACCTTATTTATATGCCTAATGAAGAGGATAAGCTCACAAGCATCCGGCGCAAGGTGGACGGATTGTTCGCCTGCATCTTCACTCATATTGCAAGTCAGCTACGCAGCCCAGATTATGTCTGGAGCGGTCAGGAGCTGATTGAAGCCAGCCGTGAAGTGGGACTAGGCTTGTCCACCGCCAAGCGGGCGCTTGATAACCAGGTGATCTCCCCAAATGAAGCTTGGACGATCTATTTCTATATGCGCAAGCAGCAGCTGGACCGCATAGAAAGTATGCTGCAGCTTATTTCCCAGATCTATCAAAGAATGCCCCAGGGTGAGAGTACCGCGGTTCTATTTGATCAGCTGTCTTTAGATGTGAAACAGGAGATTTACGCGGGAACTACAGAGCAAATGCTTAAGGAGCTTGAAATGGAGTTCAAAGCTATGGAACTTCCAGCAAGCCGGGAAGAATTTGAGATTCGTTCAGCGATTCTGCAGCTCTGCCGTGAGCTTGCCCTCTATCTGGATATCTCCAAGAAAAGCAAGTATCCAACAGGGAGATCAGAGCGGTCCAGGGCATTACGGTCTACTGGAAGAGCTTGACCGAATACGGGTTGTTTAAATATTCTTTATTTCGCCGTCTCCAATTAATCAACATTCGCCCATGTCATGCATACACTTGATAGTGAATGATTGATTTGTATGGAGGAGGTTCAAACCATGTCATCGAAATATCAAAGTAGAGAGATCATTACGAAAGCGATCTGCGGAAAAGGTCGTAAGTTCTCTACCGTAACACATACCGTGACTCCGCCACACAATCCGACAAGTATTCTGGGGGCCTGGATCATCAACCACCAATACGAAGCGGTTGCTGCTGGTGACGGAATTGAAGTTATTGGTACTTACGATGTGAACATCTGGTATTCTTATGACAGGAATTCCCAGACAGCTGTAGCCAAGGAGAAAGTGTCTTATGTGGAAAATGTGCCGCTTTCTTATCTTGACTCCAGACACCGCTCTTCGTCCGTGGAGGTTTCCGCGGATGCAACGCAGGAACCCAGCACCGTCGAAGCGAGCGTATCCGGTGACGGCAGCGTACTCATTCGTGTAGAGCGTGAATTCGCTGTTGAACTGGTTGCTGAGACTAAGATCAATGTCCTGGTCGTTCCGGGCGGCAGCGACTTCGAAGACAAAGACTTTGACTTCAGCGGGGATGGCGGGGATTATGACGATTTGGACCCGGATCTTCTGGATGACGATCTGTAACAGAATACTCTATTGTATGCAGCTGCCTGAGCAGCGACGAGGGCGGGAGCCCTCTTTTTTTTGCAAAATTTTTGAGCAGGATTTTTTGAACAGTATGCTGTATAAAATGAACTTTAGATTTAACCGATCTCAGCGGAGAGGACGAGTGATTCTGAAGAAGCGGAGCGTCCGTCTTTGTTTCCGAAATGTACCTACTTGGATATCTAGTTCAAGGATTTCGGAGACAACCGTAGTCGTAAGAATACCCGGCATCGCAGCAACCCAAAGGGTAACCTTCAAAAGTTCATTTTATATGGTTGGAATGCTGCTAAGGCCAATAAGGGGGAGACGGGGAAATGGAACTAAGGCTGAACCTGGGCAGTGACCCATCCTCGGAACGGCTTCGGGGCATCCTCACCCAAATGGGGTACGGCAGGCTTGCTCTTGCGAATGAGGCTGGAATGCGTGAGGGAAGGCGGCGGAACATAGCTTCGTCTGAAGCTGATGAATCAAGCCCGGTGGAGGGACTGTCCAGGGGGAATACGCCTGAAGAGGGGGGGATATGGCTCAACAGTATGGCATCTGATCTGCTAGCGTGGTCTGTACAGGAGCAAGAGCAGAGACTGCACTGCTCGGGACTGAAGGCTAAGCTTGGGAAGGGCTGGGATGCCGGGGATTCTGCGGCCTCCGGCCAGATCTATGAACGCAGGTTCATCGTGCGGGTGTTCCACCTCAAGGCGGTGGAAATTGTTCCTTACGGCTGGGCGGAAAGGGCACTGAGCCAGGCAAGAGAAGATCAGGCAGGTGATGGTGTACATGGCCGTTCACAGCTCTATCGTAAACTGGAAAAGACTGCGGTAAGAGCCCTCTACGCACTTAATCTGGATTTCGGTGAGGTTGGAATTACCGCTGGTGCAAACGGAATGGTTATCCACTCCGTTCAAGCTATGCCTGATCTTGAGGGGGAAAATGCGGTCCGCAGATTCGCAGAGGCGGTGGTGGAGGAATATGAGCGGCTTGCCGCTCTCCATGGTCAGACGCTGCTGCTTGGCATGGACCCCGAATTCCTTCTGTATCACCCTGCCGAAGGGAAGATCATTCCCGCATCGCGTTACTTGGATCGGGCTGGAATAGCTGGCTGTGATGCGATCCGCAGGGGAGACAGAACCTTGTACCCGATTGCAGAATTGCGACCGCAGCCATCTGCTGATCCCAAGCAGATGCTGCGGAGCCTGATGGGTGCGCTTCAATATGCATCCAGAAGAATTGAAGCAACGGACCTGGAGTGGCTGGCAGGGGGGATGCCTGTGCATGGAATTCCGCTTGGCGGACATCTTCATTTCAGCGGTGTGCCCCTAACGGCCGGGCTGCTCAGGACGCTTGACAATTATTTGACCCTGCCCGTGACGCTGCTGGAGGACCCGAGGGCGGCTGCGCGGCGGCCGAAATACGGATATCTGGGGGATTTCCGTCTTCAGAGCCATGGCGGATTTGAATACCGGACGCTTCCCAGCTTTCTCGTATCTCCTGCTCTGGCCAAGGGAGTAGTGGCCCTAGCAGAGCTGATCATGAGGCACCCGGAGCGTCTGCTTCTTCGTCCGCTCAGCAGAACAGAGGTGCACCAGGCCTACTACAGCGGGGACAAGAATGTGCTTAGGACCGCGTTCGCCCCATTAAATGAGGAGCTGCGGCGGATAAGCGATTCCCGGGAGAATGGGGGGCACATATTGGCGCTGCTTGATATGGTGGATTCGGGACGGCTGTGGGATGAGCGCCGGGATATCCGCAAAGCTTGGAAAATAGCAGATTCCTCGTAAGCCCTTGTGCTTTTCTGTTATAATAGAAGTCTGTAGAAAGAATGGGCTGGAGGTACATCATGGCTAAATATACGCCGATGATTGAACAATATTTGAAGGTAAAGGAAGGCGCACAGGACGCTTTTCTGTTTTTCCGCTTGGGTGATTTCTATGAGATGTTTTTTGAAGACGCGGTGCAAGCGGCGCGTGAGCTGGAAATTACGTTAACGGCACGCGACGGGGGAGCCGAAGGCAAAATCCCGATGTGCGGGGTGCCTTATCATTCTGCGGAAAATTACATACACAGATTGATAGAGAAGGGTTACAAGGTGGCGATTTGTGAGCAGGTGGAAGACCCTGCTGAGGCCAAGGGCATTGTCCGCCGGGAAATTGTGCGTGTAATCACGCCGGGTACAGTCATGGAAGGTAAAACGGTTGGCGACAAAGCGAACAATTATATGCTTTGCGTAACCGAGCTGGAAGGGGTTATGGCTGTCTCGGCTTGTGATCTCTCAACGGGTGAATTGTATGTTACTTCAGCTCCTTCCAATCAGGAATGGCTCAGGGATGAAATCGGAATCTATAATCCTTCCGAAATCATCGGAGACCGTCATCTGCTGGAATGGATTGAGTCCACCGCGAATCCGGTCGGAAGACCCGTTGTTTATACGGCCTGGGATAAAGACAAGGAAGATCTCGGCCGCAAACAGTTCGGTGAAGCGGCATGGATCCGGCTTGAGGAGCAGCGGAGACATAACATCTCCCTGTTGGTATCCTATCTGTCCGAAACTCAGAAGCGTTCCTTGGGCCAGCTGATCCGGATCACGGCATATGAGCCTAATCATTATATGATTCTGGACCCGTTCACACGGCGTAATCTGGAGCTTGTGGAGACTGTGAGGGAAAGGTCCAAGAAGGGCTCGCTGCTCTGGCTGCTGGACCGTACCGAGACCTCTATGGGTGCGAGACTGCTGCGCAGATGGATTGATAAACCTCTGCTTCAGCGGTCTCAGATAGAAGACCGTCTGGAAGCGGTAGAGCAGCTTCATGCCGGTTATATCCTGCGTGAAGACCTGCGCGAGAAGCTTGGAGAAATTTATGACTTGGAGCGCCTGGTCGGAAGAATCGCTTTCTCTAGTGCGAACGGGCGGGATATGATCGCCCTTAAGAAATCGCTTAGGCAGATTCCTTCGATTAAGGAGCTGTGCGAGAATTCGGCATCCTCAACACTGAGGAGGATTGCGGGCGAACTGGACCGCTGTGAGGATCTGGCGGAGGCCATTGAAGCGGCGATCGCGGATGAACCGCCTGTCTCTGTCCGTGATGGCGGTATTATCAAGCCGGGGTATCACGAGCACTTGGATGCGCTCCGCGAAGCCGGTGCGAACGGCAAACGCTGGATCGCGGAGCTTGAAAGCGCGGAGCGCCAGGCTACCGGGATCAAGTCGCTGAAGATCGGTTACAACAAAGTATTCGGTTATTATATCGAAGTAACGAAATCCAACCTGGCTTCCCTGCCTGAGGGCCGGTATGAGCGCAAGCAGACGCTGGCGAACGCCGAGCGGTACGTAACTCCAGAGCTTAAAGAGAAGGAAGCTTTGATTCTCGAAGCAGAGGAGAAGATGGTTGATCTCGAATTCGCGCTGTTCAGCGAGCTTCGTGAACGCCTCAACCGGGAGATTCCGCGGCTTCAGCGCCTTGCGGAGAAGATCGCAGAAATTGACGTGTACCGTTCTTTTGCGGCTGTAAGCAGCGAGGGCAACTTCGTGAAGCCGGTTCTGACGGACGGTTATAACCTTGTAATTGAGCAAGGACGCCATCCCGTGGTGGAGAGGGTGACGGAAGGCAGCGGATTTATTGCAAACGGCACGCAGCTCCGCAAAGACGAGGCGGGAATCCTGCTGATCACCGGACCGAATATGGCGGGCAAGAGCACTTATATGCGCCAGGTTGCCCTGATCGTCATCATGGCGCAGATCGGATGTTTTGTACCCGCGGCAGCCGCCGAGATCCCTCTGATCGACCGGATATTTACCCGGATCGGGGCGGCGGACGACCTGATCGGGGGCCAGAGCACCTTCATGGTGGAAATGGCGGATATTCAGCTGATGACGGAGAAGGCGACTTCACGCAGTCTGATTATTATTGATGAGCTGGGACGGGGGACTTCCACTACGGAAGGCATGTCCATCGCCCAGGCCGTTATTGAGTATGTCCATGACCATATTGGCTGTAAGGCACTGGTCTCCACGCATTTTCATGAGCTTGCTCATCTGGAGGCGAGCCTTGATTCGCTTCGTAATTACAGCATGGCGGTGCAGGAGAGCGGGGAGAAGGTTCACTTCCTTCGCAAGCTGATTCCAGGAGCGGCTAGTACCAGTTATGGCATCTACTGTGCAAGATTGGCCGGTCTGCCGGACAGCATTATTGACAGGGCTTATGGATTGCTGCAAGGCCTGGAAGAAGCGGCTCCCCTTGTAACGGCTGGACGGGCTTCCGGGGGAACGCCGATATCTACCGAGTATAGGCAGGAGAACGGCGGGAAGACAGTGGGGGCACTGGAAAATGCAGCCGAATCAAAGGAGGTGGATCAGGCCAAGCAGCCCGTTCTTGCTGTGTCAGGCACAGCGGCACGGACAGGGTCCGCTGGTGGCGCCGATGAGCTGAAGCAAGCTGAAGCAGCCGGGACATCAGGAGCTATCCTGCAGGAAAGACGCACAGATCTGACGGTTTCAGAAGCGTCAGAGGGGTCTGTCGTCAGAGCAGAGATTCTGCGTGAGGCTCCAGATGCCGCTTTAATTCCGGGCGGTTCACAGCATGAAGAGGCTGTGCAGCTGTCTATGTTCGGTGAGGAGCCCGCCTTGGCTAAGCCTGAGGCTGCCAAAGAAGATCCCCGGACCAAACAGATCATCAAGCTGGTTAAAAACGCGGATTTAATGAATATGACGCCGATCCAGGCGATGCAGCTGCTGAATGATTTGAAGATGAAAGTGAAGGACATGTAGCTCCTTGAAGAAAGCGGGGGAAACGTATGGGACAAATTCAAATTTTGGACGAGCATATTGCGAACCAGATCGCTGCGGGAGAAGTTGTAGAGAGACCGTCCTCTGTGGTGAAGGAGCTGGTCGAGAATGCGATTGACGCTGGGGCCAAGCGGATAGACGTCACGGTGGAGGAGGGAGGCCTTTCCCTAATCCGGATTATAGATAACGGGAGCGGAATCGAGCCGGAGGATTGCGAGACAGCCTTTTACCGGCATGCAACCAGCAAGCTCTCCCTCGGCCGAGATTTGTTCCAGATTCGCACACTTGGCTTTCGCGGGGAGGCGCTTCCGAGTATTGCCGCTGTCTCCAAGGTGGAGCTGGTATCCTCGACCAGCGAGCTTTCGCTTGGCAAGCGGATTGTCATTGAAGGCGGATCGCTCAAGATGAATGAAGATACTCCGGCTCCGCAGGGCACGGATATCAGTGTCAGGGAATTATTTTACAATACTCCGGCAAGGCTGAAATATATGAAGACGATTCAGACCGAGCTGGGGCACATCTCGGACGTGATGTACAGGCAGGCGCTAGCGCACGCGGAGATTGCTTTTACGCTCAGGCACAACGGGAATGTGCTGCTTCAAAGTCCTGGCAATGGAGACCTGCTCCAGGTGATTGCTTCAATCTACGGGACCCAAGCCGCGAAAGCGATGCTCCCGATTCAGGCCGAGAACCCGGATTATAAAGTAGAAGGGTTCATTGGGCGTCCGGATTTAACCCGTTCGAACCGGGGTGGAATTTCGACGATGATTAATGGAAGATATATCCGCAATCCGGGGCTGCAAGCGGCCATGATGAGAGCGTACCACACGCTTCTTCCGATCAACCGTTACCCGCTTGCTGTCCTCCAGCTGACTATGCACCCGTCCCTGGTTGATGTCAATGTGCATCCGTCCAAGCTGGAGGTTCGCTTCAGCAAGGAGCAGGAGCTGTATGTCTTCTTGGAGGAAAGCATACGGGCAGTCTTGTCCCAGGAGGTGTTGATTCCTCATGTGGTGAAGACAACGGTAAACCGTGGGGAGACGAAATCGGTCATTCAGGAGCAGTTCAACTTTCAATCCACGGCTACCCCGGCAGCTGTATCCGATTCCGGCCATGAAGCTGAGAAGCGTCCAGAGCACGCGGGCTACCCGGAAAGACCAGGAGGTTCGCCAGGTGGTGCTCATGAGGGAGCAGCAAGTCCGCAGAATGACCGGGTGAGAGAAGCAGCTGCAACTCCGTCGTATTCCCTCCCTGAACGAAATGGAGGTTCTGAAGATGGGCTCCCGGCCGCTGGTCCTAACGGAGACACTTCAACCCAGCAGATTTCATATGCCCAAACGCCAGGGAACACAGATCAGCGAAAAATCGGGGATGAAGCAAGACCGGTGGGTAACTCCCCTGCTGGGACCGCTGGAGGAAGCAGCAGCCGATCCTCTGTAGGCAGCAGATACGATTACGAGCGTCCCGCTCCTCCTGCCGCTTCCGTGTCACCGGACAAGCTGTACGGCGTGCCGGGCAGCAAGCCGGCGATGCCGGCTTTTCCCAAGCTGTCCCTGATCGGTCAGCACCACGGCACTTACCTGATAGCACAGAATGAGGAGGGCCTGTACCTGATTGATCAGCACGCTGCCCATGAACGAGTGAATTACGAATACTATTATGAGAAGTTTGGCAATCCCGCTGATGCTTCCCAGGAACTGCTTATCCCTATTACTCTGGAATTTACATCAGCAGATAGCGAGAAGCTTAAAACCCGTTTGCAGTGGTTTGAGAACGCCGGGGTTATCCTGGAGCACTTTGGGGGCGGGACGTTCAGGGTGATCTCCCATCCGTACTGGTTCCCGCAAGGAGAAGAGGCTTCGATTATTGAAGAGATGGCAGAGTGGGTGCTAAGCGAGCGGGCGATTGACCTGGCCAAGCTGAGAGAGCGTTCCTCGATTCTCTGCTCGTGCAAGGCCTCTATTAAAGCGAACCAGAGACTAACGGATCAGGAGGCAACCACCTTGCTTGACCGTCTGGCTGCCTGCAAGCAGCCCTACACCTGTCCGCACGGACGTCCGATTGTGGTCTCCTTCTCTACCTATGATTTGGAGAAAATGTTTAAACGTGTAATGTGAACGGAGGAAGCGGATTGATTATTACTACGGGGGATAACGAAGCTCCGGATTCAGTTAGCCGGGCACTTGCGCTGGCATCTGAGCTAGGTGTGCCTTATGTGCGGCGCAGCCGTACCTCGTTAAACAAGCTGTTATCCCGTCATCAGACGGATAAGGTGCTTGTTATTTTGGAGAGTGGAATCCGGATTGCGGGTACTTATGGCGAGCCAATGGAATTTCACCCCAGTATGTCATTTGTTAGGGCCAAGAGGCTGCTCAAAGGAGAGCAGGATTATATGCTGGAGATTTCCGGAATTCAGCCGGGTGATCAGATCCTGGACTGCACCGCCGGGTTAGGCTCGGATTCGATCATTTTCTCCTTGGCCGCAGGGAAGGAAGGAAAAGTGACGGCGCTTGAAAGCTCTCTTCCATTGTATGGATTGCTGAAGGAAGGTTTAACTACCTACCAATCAGGGTTAAAAGAGTTTGACGAAGCACTTCGCCGTATTGAAGTCAGACACGCTGATCACCTGGATGCGTTAAAAGGCATGCCGGACAACTGCATGGATGTGGTCTATTTTGACCCCATGTTCCGGGAGCCGGTTATGGAATCCTCGTCGCTTTCTCCGCTTCGGACATTAGCCAACGGAATGCCGCTGGAAGAGGCCGCTATTCAGGAAGCCTGCCGGGTGGCCCGGAGAGCTGTCGTCATGAAGGAGAAGAGAGACAGCGGAGAGTTCAGCAGGCTCGGATTCACGGTTCGCGAACGAGCCCATACCAAAATTGCATACGGAGTGATCGCGCTTGACAACAGCTAAGAAACCGAAACTGCTGGTTCTGGTTGGCCCCACCGCGGTCGGAAAGACCAGAATGAGTATTGAGCTTGCACACCTGTTTAACTGTGAAATTATCTCAGGTGATTCGATGCAGGTATACCGGGGCATGGATATTGGCACAGCTAAAATCACGGAAGCAGAGATGGACGGAGTCCCGCATCATTTAATCGATGTTTTAGACCCGCATGAACCGTTCTCCGTGGCTCTGTTTCAGGACTACTGCAGCCAGCTGATCCCGGAGATCACCTCCAGAGGGCATCTGCCTTTTATCGTAGGAGGTACGGGGCTGTATGTGGAGTCGGTCTGTTATGAGTTTAAATTCACCGATGCGCCTGCGGACGAAGACTTCCGGAATGAACAATTTAAGTTCGCGGAGGTGCATGGTGCTGAGGCTCTTCATGACAGGCTGAAGGCTGTCGATCCCGAATCGGCGGCGAGACTGCATCCCAATGATCAGCGGCGGATCGTGCGGGCGCTGGAGATTTTTCATCTGACGGGCCAGACCTTATCTTCCCAGCTCGCCTCCCAGAAGAAGCAGTCTCCTTATGATTTATGCATCATCGGTTTGACAATGGACCGTCAGTTGCTATATAACCGAATAGAAGCACGAATTGATGAGATGATGAATCAGGGGCTGCTTGCGGAAGTGGAATCACTGCTGAAGAAGGGATATTCCCGTGGACTTGTGGCCATGCAGGGGCTTGGTTATAAAGAAATGATGGAGCATCTGGAAGATGGCGTTCCGCTTGAAGAGGCGGTAATCAAGCTGAAGAGGGATACGCGCAGATATGCCAAGAGGCAGCTGAGCTGGTTCCGCCATATGCGCGACATTCATTGGGTGGATATGACCCATCCGGAAAATTACCCGGAGAATTTGGCAAAGGTACGTGCTATAATAGCAGGAAAGTTCCTTACCGATCTCGAATATACTTCAGAACACTAATCGAAACTCATTGGGGGTACCGATATGAACAAGTCCATTAACATCCAAGATACGTTCTTAAACCAATTACGTAAAGAGAACATCCCTGTCACTGTATTTTTGACAAATGGGTTCCAAATTAGGGGAACGATTAAAGCATTTGACAATTTTACGATTGTGATTGACAGCGATGGACGCCAGCAAATGGTGTACAAGCATGCTATTTCGACCTTCCAGCCGCAGCGCAATGTATCTTTGATGCAGGAGACCTCGTCTGAAGGGTAAGATTGGAATGAAACTTTTTTGAACACGTTACGTTAAATGGTATATGATGTTGAGATAGAGCAACCTGAGCAAGGTTGTTCTTTTCTTTCCGTCCACTATAGAGAGAAAGAGAATGTCATGAAGGGAGTCTAGATAGAACCATGTCTACGAATGACAACAAACCCCAAAGGCTGTCCCGGACGAACACTCCTGATAAGACGGAGAAGACAGGCAAGGGAAATAAACCTAAGGGGAAAGGCAAGAAAAAGGTAACAACGAAGCGTGTGCTTTGGACCATGTTTTTTACGATGGCTTTTGCAATTATATGTGCTGTTGGAGGTTATATCTTCTTGTCTCTGAACGGTGAAAAGATACTTAAAGAGAATGAAGATAAGCTTACCATTTACGAAACATCCAAGGTGTATGACCGCTCCGGTAACCTGATGGGTGAATTGTCCATCAATAAGAGTGAGCCGGTGAAGATTGATCAAATTCCGAAGCTGCTTAGGAATGCATTTGTGGCAACGGAGGATAAAAGATTCTATGAGCACTCCGGCGTGGATCTCTGGTCAATTGGCCGCGCAGCAGTGAAGGATATTATCGCCCGTTCCAAGGTGGAGGGCGGTAGTACGATTACCCAGCAGCTGGCAAAGAATATGTTTTTGTCCAGAGACAAGACCTTCTTCCGAAAGGCCACGGAAGTCTCGATTGCTATGGCGCTAGAACGAAATCTGACAAAAGATGAAATTCTTGAGAAGTACCTTAACCGGATTTACTTCGGCCAAGGCTCTTATGGAATTAAAGCGGCATCCCAGCGATATTTCGGGAAGAGTGATCTAAAAACGCTGGATCTGTGGGAAATTGCCACACTGGCGGCTTTGCCTAAAGGACCTTCGGCCTACAACCCGATATCCAATCCGGAGCTGTCGAAGACCCGCAGAGGCGTTGTATTGGATCTCATGTTTGAGCAGGGATACATTTCTGCGGCAGACCGTGACAAGGCCAAGGCAGTTGATTATGACTATACGCCGCCGAAGAAGAGTCAGAACTACCTGGCCTTTAAAGATTTTGTGATGAAGGAAGCCGAGGCGAAGACCGGTCTGACCGAGGACCAGCTTAACCGTGGCGGTTACAAGATCTATACGACAATGGATAAACAGGCGCAGCTGGCCGTTGAGAAGGCCTTTGCTGATGATGATAATTTTGAGAAAAGCAAGGACGACAAGCAGGTGCAGGCTGCGGCGGTTATTATGAACCATCAGAACGGAAGTCTGATTGCCCTGCTGGGCGGGCGTGATTACCAGCGCAAAGGCTTCAGCCGCGTGGAAGCCCGCAGACAGCCGGGTTCAGCCTTCAAGCCGATCGTAAGCTTCGCGCCTGCGCTGGATACCAAGAAATTCACACCGGATTCGTATCTTAGCAATGAGAAGCAGTGCTTTGGCAACTATTGCCCTAGCAACCTGCACGGATATTCCAAGACGATTGGCATGCGGCAGGCGCTTGAAGAATCAGCCAATATTCCGGCTGTGTGGCTGCTGAATCAAGTGGGGGTCAAGACAGGTGTGGAATATGCGAAGAAGATGGGCATTACGATGGACGACAGAGATACGAACCTTGCTGTAGCCCTTGGAGGTCTCACGAAGGGCACGAATACGCTAGAAATGGCCGAAGCCTTCAGTGTATTCGCGAATGGCGGCTATCACTACCCGGCTTATTCCATCAAGAGTATTCAAGGTCCGGACGGTAAGGACGTCTACACGTATAATGCGCCGAAGGGTGAAGAAGTCATCAGCCCGGACACCGCTTATTACATGACAGATATGCTTGAACAGGTTGTAACCAGCGGTACAGGGAAACGGGCCAGCCTTGGTGCGCGTCCTGTAGCGGGTAAGACAGGAACTACCCAACACGGGATTAAAGGCCTGAAGAGCAGCCGCAACCGGGACGCCTGGTTCGTGGGGTACACCGCAGAATGGACCGCATCCATTTGGATGGGCTATGATAATCCGGACAAAGATCATCTGCTCAAAGGCAGCAGTGGTCAGTCTGCCGCCTTGTTCGCGGCAATTATGAAGGATGCGCTTAAGGACGTACCTATCAAGGACTTCCCTGTACCTAAAGATTTACAGGAGAAGAAGAAGGAAGAGGTTAAGAAGCCTACCACCGTCAGTGGGGTTGCTGGGGCTTATAATCAGGACACTGGTACCGTACTGCTCAGCTGGAAGGGTGTCGACATTCCAAATGTGAAATACCGTGTGTACCGTAAAGAAGCTTCCGAAGCGGACTTCACTCAGCTTCTTGAGACTAATTCGGCATCTGCCGAGGATGTTACGGTAATTCCAAATACCAGCTATGAGTATTATGTTACCTTTGTTGATCCGGCTACGGGGCTTGAAAGCGAGAGATCAGGTTCGGCTACAGTCTCGACGCAGCAAGCAGAGCCTCCAGTTACAACAGATCCTGGCCAAAATAATAACGGCAATACGGATGGAACTGGAAATGGTCAGGATAATAACCAAGGCAACAACGGCGAGAACAATGGTAACGGACATGGGAACGGTAATGGGAACAATGGAAATAACAATGGTAATGGCAACAACGGGAATGGAAACGGAAATGGTTCGGGTGGAGGTACAGAAACCGACAATGGCGGGTCAGGAGACGGCACGGACCAAGGAACTAATAATGGTACAGGCGGCGGCAGCGGCTCCGGTGTTACTGATCCGGGAACAGGAATTACGGTTCCCGGGTCAACACAGGGTAACGGTACCGGCGGTACAAAGGATACGCAAGGCACCAATAGCGGAACCGGGAATACAGGAGGGGGAACCACAGGCTCCAACTCCGGAGGGTAATTCGCTTAGGTTTGCGGCAAGGACCCGATCTTCTATAGAAGATCGGGTTTTTTGTGCTGTAATGAAGATGAGATCGGCAACTTTAACGGTGCATATATTTGGTGCGGTAAAGAGAAATATGGTAAGCTTGAGTGTAAGATAAGAGTGAAAGGGTAATATTCATGAAGCGAAAATTTGGAGACCGGGCGAATTGGCGCCGGGTGACCCGGCGCCAGTTCACATCACGATATATAGAGAGCGAAGATTTCACTGGATATATTACTCTGTACAGCATACAAGCGCTTAAAGAGCCGCTGTGGAAATCCTATGGCAATCATACGTTCCGGATTGCGGATAAGGGGTATTCATGGCTGCAGTATTATCCTAAAGACTCTAATTATATCGTTACAGCCATGTTTGATGACAAACAGCAAATTATTGAATGGTACATAGATATTTGCAAGAGCCAAGGAATTACGGATCAGGGGGTGCCTTGGTTTGATGATTTATACCTGGATATTGTGGTACTGAAGAACGGAGAGGTATTTTTACTGGATCAGGATGAGCTTGACGAGGCATTAACACAAAGACAGATCTCGCCGAAGGACTATGAGCTCGCTTCCCAGACTACCCGTGAGCTGCTTCATGCCATTGATGCCCACACCTTTCCTTATTTCCTGATGTCTCTTGAGCATCGGCGCACCGGATTTCTGGAGGACCCTTCCCATGGCTAGGCCGAAGAAGCATCCGCTGGTATTAAGAATAGCGCAGACCGTTATTGTATTAACTGTTATGTTTGTGTTATGGCTTGGTTACGCTTGGTATCAGGTTTCCAATACACCAGTTACTCAAGCGGTGAAAAAGGCAGATGTAGGTATTATTCTTGGAGCTGCCCTTTGGGGCGACGAGCCGAGTCCAGGGCTGAAGGAACGTCTGGAGCAGGGCTTGAAGGAATACCGGGCCGGCATGTTCCAGTATTTTATCGTATCAGGCGGACGGGATACAGTACGGTCCAGATTGACGGAAGCCGAAGGTATGGCTAGTTATCTGCAGAGGCAGGGAGTGCCCAAGGAGGCCATCATCTTGGAGAACCAGGCGACCAATACATATGAGAATTTGGAGTACAGCAGCAGGCTTATGCAGGAGCGGAAGCTTAGTAACGCTGTTATTGTCACACATACCTTTCATGCGGCGAGAGCACTTGAAATGGCTCATTTCCTCAATTATATGGATCCCCAGCTATCCGTGGTAGAATCCAAGGTAATGCCCAAGGCCCCGAATACAATTAGAGAGATTCTTGCCTATACCAAATGGCAGCTTAACCGGTTCGGTATCCCTATCCACACCTGATTTTATTAGCGGAATTATAAACTCTGTCCTATAGTTAACAAACTTCTAATAAGTGACGAACCACAGGAATACACATTTATAGTAGTTTGCTGCCCCTTTATTTTAGGAAGAGGTGATACCGCATGCAAGGGCGTGTTGTGGCCGCTGGCGGACGTTCAGAAGATAGGCCCTCCCGGCAAATCAATGTAATTCTGCGGAACACTGAACCGCCGGTTATCTCTCAGTTGGCTGCCGAGCCGGAATCGACTGTGGCGAACAAGAGTGCTATGCACCATCAAGGCGTGTTTGCGGAGATCCAGAAGGAACTGGATCAATTGATCGGGCTTGAGAATATTAAAGAGCTGGTTTTTGAGATTTTTGCACTGCTTCAAGTTACACAAATGCGTGCTGAGGCCGGCCTGGTGGCGGGTTCACAGGTGTATCACATGATTTACAAAGGCAACCCCGGCACAGGTAAAACAACGGTAGCCCGGATCGTGGCCAAAATGTTTCAGAAAATGGGGGTGCTTACCAAAGGCCATTTTATAGAAGCGGAACGAGCCGATTTGGTAGGAGAATATATTGGACACACAGCACAAAAGACCCGCGATTTGGTTAAAAAAGCATTAGGGGGCATTCTGTTTATTGATGAGGCCTACAGCCTGGCACGGGGCGGGGAGAAGGATTTCGGCAAGGAGGCTATTGATACGCTAGTTAAGGCCATGGAGGATTATAAGAATCAATTTGTGCTTATTCTGGCAGGTTACTCTGATGAAATGGACTTCTTCCTTCACACGAATCCAGGTCTTCCGTCGCGGTTCCCTATCCAGATTGATTTTCCCGATTATACGATTGATCAATTAATTCAAATTTCGGAGAGTATGGTCAAGGAGCGTGACTATATCTTAATGCCTCAGGCGATACTCAAACTGAAGCAGCATCTGATGGCAGAGAAGAATGAGAGCCCGCTTGCATTTAGCAATGCCAGATATGTAAGGAATGTGATCGAACGCTCAATCCGTCACCAGGCCGTCCGGCTGCTGCATCAATATTCATCAGGCTCTCCGGGCAAGCTTGAATTAATGACCATTCGAACAGAAGACTTCAAATTTGAAAAAGGCAGATGACAGGTGAGGAATACGCTAAGGTTGTCGCTTTGAAGGAGCAATGAATCTATGAGAAATGAAACATTTGACACAAATACAACCCTGCCTGATAAAGCCGTTCTTGTCAGTCTTGTTACCAATGAGGTGAAGCGTAGCGGTGTGAACTCCGAGCATTCTCTGAATGAGCTGGTGCAACTGGCAGAGACGGCGGGTGTGGAAGTTGCTGACGTGATCGTACAGAACAAGGAGACTCCTGACAGTCGTTGGTTCATCGGCAAAGGGAAGGTGGAAGAGTTAAAAGCTGCGATTGATGCTCTTGAAGCCAATACGGCTATTTTTGACCAGGAGCTGTCAGGGGCTCAGGTCAGAAATCTGGAAGAGGCACTGGATGTGAAGATTATTGACCGCACCCAGCTGATCTTGGATATTTTTGCGGGAAGAGCCAAAACTCGTGAGGGTATCATTCAGGTTGAGCTGGCTCAGCTCAGTTATCTGCTGCCCCGGTTATCCGGGCATGGCAAAAACCTCTCCCGACTCGGTGGTGGAATTGGAACCCGTGGCCCGGGGGAGAGCAAGCTTGAGACCGACCGCCGCCATATTCGCGGCAGAATTACCGACCTCAAGCAGCAGCTTGATGAGGTGACGAAGCACCGCACGCTGCACCGTAAGCGCCGCAAGGAGAACGGCGTGGTTCAGGTTGCGCTGGTAGGTTACACCAATGCGGGGAAATCCACGCTGCTGAAGCAGCTTACAGCGGCTGATGTATACATTGAGAATCAACTGTTCGCAACCCTGGACCCAACCTCCCGAGCGATGGAACTGCCTAGCGGCAAAGAGGTGGTCATTACGGATACGGTCGGGTTTATTCAGAATTTGCCGCATGACTTGGTCGCATCTTTCCGGGCTACTCTGGAGGAAGCCAACGAGGCGGATTTGATTTTGCACGTGGTAGACGCTTCCGCTGAAACCCGGGATGAACAGATGAAGGTGGTTGACCGCATACTGGACGAACTGGGAGCAAGCAGTACACCTCAGGTGATTTTGTATAATAAAAAGGACCTGTGCACACCTGAACAGCTTCAGCTGCTTCCATCGGACGAGAATCATTTGAAGATCAGCGCTTATGATGAACACGATCTGCAGATGGTTAGACAGGTAATTCAAGATCGCCTGACCGGGGATACCGTGACCTTCCGGATTCCGGCTGCCCGCGGTGATTTAAGCTCTGTTATATACCGGGTGGGTGAGGTTCTGAATCAGGACTTCGAGGATGAGGATTTGTTGTTCGAGGTGAGGCTGAATCAAGCCGACTATGAGAAGAACAGTTATTTGTTGAAGGAATATGAAGTACACGCTTAAAGAAAATGACAGCGGTATGGGATGGACATTAGTCCATCCCATATGTGTGAGCAGATTAAGAACGAGGGGATACTAGGATGGCAGTTTTTTCGCAGCAAGTAAGACATTGGATGGAAGAGGCAGAAGCAAAGATTGACTCCCGCCTCAAGCAGATTGACAAGATCGTGGACGTGAACCAGTGGAAAGTTATCGAAGCCTTTCAGAAGCAACAGGTAAGTGACTTTCATTTTGCCGGTTCTACAGGTTATGCCTACAATGACCGGGGACGTGAGGTGTTGGACCTGGTATATGCGGATGTGTTCGGCGCCGAGGCAGCGCTCGTAAGGCCGCATTTTGCTTCGGGAACACACACGATTGCAACGGCTTTGTTTGGTGTGCTAAGACCGGGAGATGAACTGTTGTACATAACCGGCCGCCCATACGACACACTCCATAAAGTGATCGGAAAGCCGGGGGACGGGACGGGCTCACTACAGGATTATGGAATTCGTTATCAGGAAGCTGCCTTACTGGAGAGCGGAAAAGTTAATTGGGATGAAGTTAAGCGGCTCATCACTCCAGCTACTAAAGTGATCGGGATTCAGCGCTCCCGCGGCTATGATTGGCGTGAGTCCTTCAGTATAAGCGAGATTGCTCAAATGATACAGCAGGTTAAAGAAATCAAGCCGGATGTTATCGTGTTCGTGGATAACTGTTACGGTGAATTTACGGAAGAGAAGGAGCCAACTGAGGTGGGCGCCGATCTGATAGCAGGCTCGCTGATTAAGAATCCCGGCGGGGGACTTGCCGAGACTGGCGGATACATATGCGGCCAAGCCAAGTACGTCGAACTTGCGGCTTATAGACTAACCGCACCTGGAATCGGCGGTGAGGTAGGGGCCATGCTTGGTACGACAAGAGGGATTTATCAAGGCCTGTTCCTCGCTCCAACCATTGTCGGACAAGCTGTAAAGGGCAGTGTTCTGGCAGCAGCGGTGTTTGAGTTAGCCGGATTTGTGAGCAAGCCTGCATGGCATGAACCCCGGACAGACTTAATTCAAGCGATTTCTTTTACTTCTCCTGAGCATTTGATTGCTTTCGTGCAGGGGATTCAACGTGCCTCTGCGGTGGATGGGCATGTTGTGCCTGAGCCATGGGACATGCCTGGATACGAGCATCCTGTCATTATGGCCGCAGGCACTTTCATTCAAGGAGGAAGTCTGGAGCTGTCTGCGGATGCTCCTATCCGTGAGCCGTATATTGCTTATATGCAGGGAGGGCTTACCTACTCCCATGTGAAGTATGGAATACTCACGGCCCTGCAAAATATGATTAACCGCAATGTACTGTAAGATTATCTAACATATGCTTGACAGTGTTAGGGTATGTAACATAGAATGGGATTATGATTAATTAACTGGAAGGTTGAGAGCGATGGGTGATGAAATTCGTAGAAATATGGCCTTGTTTCCAATTGGCATCGTAATGAAGCTTACTGATTTGTCTGCCCGTCAAATCCGCTATTACGAGCAGCACCAGCTGATCGTGCCGGCGAGAACTTCAGGTAATCAGCGTTTGTTCTCTTTTAACGACGTTGAGCGCTTGCTGGAGATCAAAGCTCTGATTGACAAAGGTGTTAACATCGCAGGCATCAAGCAGGTTATGAATCCGGTGAACAAAGAATCCCAGGAAGCGACTGTAATTACGAATGACACCGAAGAGAAACGAAAGGTTCTGACGGACTCGCAGCTCTATCGTATGCTCAAGCAGGAACTCGTTACAGGCAAGAGACCAGGTCAAGTTTCATTGATTCAAGGTGAATTATCCAGATTTTTCAAGTAAGAGTAAACATCACTATTTATGACAAAGGGAGAGGGTATCGTGAGTTACACTAAAGAAGATATTCTTCGCATTGCCAAGGAAGAGAACGTACGCTTTATTCGTCTGCAATTCACTGATTTGCTGGGTACAATCAAGAACGTTGAAATTCCTGTAAGTCAGCTGGAGAAGGCTCTGGACAACAAAATGATGTTTGATGGTTCCTCCATTGAGGGTTATGTCCGCATCGAAGAATCTGATATGTATTTGTATCCGGATCTTGAGACATGGGTCATCTTCCCATGGGTAACAGAAGATCGTGTAGCCCGTCTGATCTGTGATGTCTACATGCCGGATGGCACTCCATTTGCAGGGGACCCACGCGGTATCCTCAAGCGCAACCTGGAAGAGGCGAAAAAGCTGGGTTATACATCCATGAATGTAGGTCCGGAACCTGAGTTCTTCCTGTTTAAGACCGATGAGAAGGGTAATCCTACAATGGAGCTGAACGACCAAGGCGGATACTTTGACCTTGCTCCGACAGACCTTGGTGAGAACTGCCGTCGTGAAATCGTACTTACTCTTGAAGAGATGGGCTTTGAAATTGAAGCTTCTCACCATGAGGTAGCTCCAGGACAGCACGAAATCGACTTTAAATATGCGGACGCGGTTAAAGCGGCCGATCAAATCCAAACATTCAAGCTGGTAGTTAAGACAATTGCCCGCCAGCATGGACTGCATGCAACATTTATGCCTAAGCCATTGTTCGGTGTGAACGGTTCCGGTATGCACTGTCACCAATCCTTGTTCAAAGGAAATGTGAACTCGTTCTATGAAGAAAGCGACACATTGGGACTTAGCCAGACTGCCCGCCACTATATGGCCGGTATCCTGAAGCATGCCCGTGCGTTTGCGGCAATTACTAACCCAACCGTGAACTCTTATAAGCGTCTTGTTCCTGGTTACGAGGCTCCTTGCTATGTAGCTTGGTCTTCAAGCAACCGCAGCCCGATGATCCGTATCCCAGCTTCCCGTGGACTTGGGACTCGTGTTGAAGTACGTAACCCGGACCCGGCTGCCAACCCTTACCTGGCACTGGCTGTGATGTTGAGAGCAGGTCTTGACGGGATCAAGAATGAGATTCCTCTCGTTGATCCAATTGACCGCAACATCTATGTAATGTCTGAGGAAGAGCGTGTGGAAGAAGGCATTCCAAGCCTGCCGTCGGATCTGAAAGAAGCTCTAGGCGAGCTGATCCGCAGCGAGGTTATTACCGAAGCTCTAGGCGACCATGCTTTGTCTCACTTCTACGAGCTGAAGGAAATCGAGTGGGATATGTTCCGTACCCAAGTTCACCAATGGGAACGCGATCAATACATTACGCTGTACTAATAGGTGGAACCCCTGGCGCTGTATGGTCAAGCCCCCAATTAGTAGACATTGAAAAAAACACCTAGGCAGCAAACTGGCGTCGGTAATCTACCGGCGTCAGTTTTTTTAATTTACGCTGTGGTCGTCTTCGGTTGTAAAATTGAATGTATTTCTTAATTCTCTTTTGTGCCTCCGCCATTTTTCGGATATCATAAGGGTAGAGCCCTTCCGTTTTAAGATGCGAGAAGAAGCTCTCCATAGAGGCGTTGTCTAGGCAATTGCCCCGGCGTGACATGCTGATTTGGGCGCCAACCTTTGGCAGCATGTCATGGTATGCATGAGACGTGTACTGGAATCCCTGGTCGCTGTGAACGACCACTCCGGTCACGTCTTTTCGCTTGGCAAACGTTTGGAGAACTAACTCGTTATCGTTACGTTCGCTTAGCTGGTAGGCAATAATCTCATTGTTGAACAGATCTTTTATCGCCGAGAGATAGAGCCAGCGTTCGCCTACCCGGTATTGGGTCACATCCGTTACCCATTTCTGGTTGGGTTTGTCTGCCGTAAAGTCTCGTTTCAGCAGGTTCTCTGCCACACGATCTCCAGCCTGCTGCTTCATCCCGTTCCTCCTACGTTTCCGGCGAATCCTGGCTTGAAGCCCAAGCATTTGCATGAGGCGCAGAATCTTCTTGTGGTTCATCCATATGCCGTCATCTTGCCACAAGAACAATTGGAGCTGCCGATACCCGTACTTTCCCTCGTAGCGCTTGTAGACTTTACGAATTTGTTGTTTGGCTTCGGCGTTGCGCTCGTCCCCTTTTCGCTTCAAATAGGCGTAGTAACCGCTTCTGGAGACGCCAAAGAGTTGGCACAACTCCGCAATTCCTCCTAGGCCTACGGCTTGCTCGATGAGTTTAAAGCGTTCTTCCTTACCTCCTGCATCCAGATTTCCAAACACTTTTTTAACATGTCATTCTCCTGTTTAAGCCTTTGAACATACCGATCCTGATCCATATATTCATCTCGGCGTCCTCGCTGATCCAGTAGTCCATACTCACCCAGTTCTCTGTACTTACGCATCCATTTCTTAACCCTATCCTTATCCTGGATCCCAAGATGTTCAGTGATCTGTCTGTATGTCCATTTCTCTTCCACGTGTAGTCGGATTGCCTCTTTCTTATCTTCTTCAGTATATGATTTAAACTTCTGTCCTTTAATCGCCATAAAAATGCACCCCTTAGATTTCATCGGATTAACCAGGGGGTTTTTCCAATGTCTATTCTAAGGGGTGCACTTCACAGTGCACTTCAGTAAGCGTCGGGGGGTTTTCTTTTTTGGGAGCATTATGAGAGGTGGAGTATCATTTTTAGGGCTGCCCCCAAAAGCCCACGCTTTTTTGATTTAAAGTATATCTTTGGAATTTCACTTTTCTTTTTGATTTGAATATTTTTGGATCACCAAACAATTCACTCTTTTCTTTAACTGTAAAATCAAGTGTTTTGTTATCAGAGATCTTTGAAATTATATGTAGCTACAGATCAAGGAAGTAGTTTCTGGAGTGGTTAACAGTACAGTGCAATAGTAGACAGGGACGGCGCCGTAAGGCGGGTTTTTATGTTATAGGACCTGAGAAGGACTATGAATATACAATAATATATATATTTTTACAATATTTAGGAATTGATACTCATTAATTTGCATATTATGTCGTTTATAATAGAGAGGAATCGGGCCGATTAAATATGTAAGTGAAAGGTGGAAGAGCATGAAACTTAAGAAAAGTTTAGCTGTTCTTTTAACTTCGTTGATGTTACTTACTGTGTCACAATCTGCTTTTGCAGCTGAAGTAACGCCTTATGCAGTGGGGGTTGGAGATACAAAAACTCAGGCAATTACAATTCCAAGTACTAGCGAGAATTTCAGCCTATTCTTATCAAATAGTGAAGATAAAGACTGGTATAAGTGGACTAATACAACAGGAAAAGATCAATATTTAAGTGCTTTTCTTGCTCCAGTGGGTAATCAAAATGCGTTTAGATTAGGATTACAAATTGCGTATACTAATGGACTTGAGACTAGTATCTCTTATCCTTATTATAGCGGCCCAGGGAATAGTCAGTCGCATACGGATGTTCTCATTCCTAACGGAGCAACAGCATATCTTATAGTTGACTCAACTAAATTTGTTTTAGAACAATACAATCTCTACATTAGAATTCATCCTTAAAAAATTAGATAAAAGAGTCGGAGAAGAAACTCTACGGCTCTTTTTATTTTGCCTTGGTACTGAGCCGACAACTTGAGAAAAATCAAAACACTTTCTAGTTAATGGAATCCTGTCTTAGACAGATTCGACAGCTTTGTGTACAGCGTAAATTCTGGTATGGATACTGAAAAATCACCATATTGCTTCGCGCAGAAAACTCTTATTCGTAAACGAATTCAGTGGATATTGCAGCATGAAGGGTTACAATGCTGGTGAGATAAAGAACGAAAGACCACAAGAGAACCTGCACATCCAGCAGTAAACCTGCTTAAGCTTTCTTCTTACCTTAGAGTGTGAAATAGGTTATCTATCTATAACTCCTTTATACCGAAATGTTTGCAATGGGTTTAATAGCTGGTATTTTTGGAATTGTAGCGTCTGTTCTTGCTATGATGGTAGGAGGAGTGGACGCAGCTTTTTCAAGTACGGGAACTTCGCAAATTACGGGTCTAGGCATTTCTGCTCTGTTATTTAGTATTTTGGGAATTGTAGGAGCTGCTATGACAAAGACTAAGCCCAAAGTTGCCGGCTGGTTAATGCTAATTAGCGGATTGCAGGTTTTATCAGTATTTTTATGTTCTACATCCTTTCCGCTGTATTGTTTGTAGTTGGCGGGTTTATGGGGATTCTTTCCAAGAAAGCACCTCAATCAGGACAGAACGTATCTGTATAAATCTTAAGTTGAAGGGCCTCGGGTAGTTTACCGGGGCCTTTTTTTTATTTGGATATTTAATATTGCCAAGGCCCTTAGTGGATAAAGACTTCTACAAGTTCAGATGCAACATGCCGGAGACCTCACAAAGCCGGTTGGTGTCTTTGAATTAATTTAAATCTTTACTTTATAGCGATAATATTAAATATTTACCATGAAATATTTGGCAAATATACCGAAATATAAATAGAGACTTATTTACATACATAGATAAATGTAATTGGAGGGAGTTTATGTACCTGGATGAATTAAAAATTGCTTGCAGCATGAAACAAATGGTTAGTTTAAAAACGAGAGACGGTAAAGTCAGAATAGGCTTGCCATGTGAGTTAAGGTCAAAGGATGGGATCAAGTTTCACGGGGAAGGCGAAGTTGTTTCTATTCCATTTAACGAAATTACTCATGTGATGAGGCTAATTAATTTTAGATGAGAAAAGGTTTTGTCGGCTGTATACGCCGGCAAAGCTTTTTTTAATTCCGCTTTTATTTAACACCCTCGCTTCTTTATATGGCTATATTAAGTACATATTTGGAACAATTTTCACGTACTCAGAAAAACGTTCGAAATCCCCTGTAGTTATAAATATACCCCATATGGGTATATTGTGAATGAGCGAAGAAATAAACTATAGAGGTGTTGAGGAAATGAAAAAGACTTCGGTACTGCTTGGAGCAGCATTCATGCTGGCGCTAAGCGGATGTGATCATTCGGTAGATCAAGAGAAGACAAGTATCAGCACACAAGCAGAACAACAGCAGCAGGCAACAGAGATGGATCATTCTGAAATGAGCCATTCAAGCTCGGGTGAGCTGCCGCCAGGAATGCAAGAAGCTAAGCATCCTGCTTTTAAACCAGGCAGCCAAGCTGTAGTCACCGCGGATCATATGAAAGGGATGAAGGGGGCTGTAGCCACTATTGTGGGTGCCTATGATACAACAGTCTACGAGGTGACTTATACACCGACCAACGGCGGAGAGAAAGTGAAGAACCACAGATGGGTGGTACAGCAAGAAATCGCGGACGCTGGAGATAAGGCTTTTAAGCCTGGGGAGAAGGTGACGATATTGGCGGATCATATGCCGGGTATGAAAGGAGCCTCCGGCACGATTGATTCGGGTGAGAAGACCGTTGTCTATATGATCGATTACACGCCCACTACGGGCGGAGACGAAGTCAAAAATCATAAATGGGTGACAGAAAGCGAATTAGAGGCTAAATGAGATTAGCAGCTATTTTGGATGACCGCAAATTGCGGTCTTTCTTTTGTTTAATCAATATACTGCTCATGAAAGGGAGAAAAATTTGAACTGGTAAATTATTTGATGATATACTTCTTTTAACAAATCATAGGAGGATAAGCGAGGCATGAAAGTTATAAAATTTGTAGTGAGCTACATACCTGCGATTGCGATTGCATTTGCTCTGACTTTATTCATAGGTATTTTTGTATTTCAGCCTTATAAAGTCGAGGGGCATTCCATGGAACCTACATTGCAGGACAAACAGAGAGTTTATGCCTCCAAGTTGGCTAGAACATTCTCACATATGCCGGCTTATGGAGACATTGTGGTCATCGATAGCCGTATCAACAGGGAGCGCAGCTTTATGGATAGCGTCCGGGAGCACCCGTTGATTCAGTTCATTGCAGGTGAGACAGACGAACATATTTTTTATATTAAGAGAGTTATAGGCAAGTCTGGGGATGTAATTGAAATTAAAAATCAGCAGGTATACCGGAATGGAACTGTACTGGATGAGCCTTATATTAAGGAGAAAATGAATCCAGCACCAGATCAGAAATGGGTGGTGCCGGATAATTCGATCTTTGTTCTTGGTGATAACCGGAACAATAGCAGTGACAGTAGGGAGCTTGGCCCTATCCCATTTGACCATATCATGGGGATCGAGGAGATTAAATAGTACGTCGTCTACAGAGGCGCACCGCAGAGAATAACAGGATATGCAGCGAGAAGAAGAGGATGCCAAATAGGCATCCTCTTCTTAGATTTACCGGCCAATATTAATGAATGTCTCTGAATAGACCAACGACCTTGCCGAGAATAGTTACATGCTTTAAACGGAGCGGCTCATATGTCGGGTTCTCCGGCTGGAGGCGAATGTGATCACGCTCTTTATAAAATGTCTTGACCGTAGCTTCATCATCCTCAGTCATAGCCACCACAATATCTCCGTTATCCGCAGTCTGCTGCTGCCGGACGATAACAAAATCTCCGTTATGAATACCAGCTTCAATCATACTGTCACCAACAACCGATAACATGAAGACTTCCTTGTCCCCAACATAGTGGCTAGGCAGAGGGAAATAATCTTCAATATTCTCGGTGGCTGTAATAGGAACACCCGCGGTTACCTTACCTACCACAGGAACACGGGCAACCGTGTGAGCGAACAGATTGTAATTCTCCGAATCTTCCTGGCCAAGCAATTCAATAGCTCGAGGTTTGGTAGGGTCACGACGGATGAACCCTTTCTTCTCAAGCCTGTCCAAGTGACCATGGACCGTGGAACTGGAAGCAAGACCTACAGCTTCTCCGATCTCCCGGACGGAAGGCGGATAACCTTTCATGCGGACTTCGTTTCTTATAAATTCAAGTATCGCCTGTTGACGGCTGGAAACCTTCGACATATGTTATCAACCCCATTTAGTAACGTTTGGAAAAATTATAACATAGAACCTCCGTTCGTACAAACGTTAGTTCTAAATTTATTGTGGAATATTCAGGATAAATGGAAAGGAGCGTTACGAAATGGGTCTATTGATGCCAATATATAGAGATGATCCGTTTAAATAGGATAAAAATGTCATCACCCAAATGTGCGAACAATTGTTCTAAAAAACTATTGAACGAAACAAATGTTCGTGTTATATTGAATTCAGTAAACAAGAACAAACGTTTGGAGTGATTGATTATGTTAAGATATTCTACATACCAAAGTATTTATGAATCAGTACCGGCGCAGCCTGTTAAACATAAAATGAAGATGCATCTATCTTTCTCAAACTCTATTTTTCGCATTGTTCTATTAGTATGCATGATTGCTGTAACCTGTACAGGCATGATCACAGCTTTTGCGTCCTCTAGCGATCGTCCCACTCCTGCCGAACTAGAGCAGGTTGTTGTTCAGCCGGGCGATTCTCTTTGGAGTATTGCTTCCTCTAATAAGAGTGAAGGTGAAGATATACGCGATTTCATTCATGCTATAATTCAGGAGAACAACCTGCCATCGAGTGAGATCCAAGCGGGCGATGTGCTTATGCTTCCTGCCCATTAATATATTTGTTGTTATAAAGAGCTTTTCGAGGACTCCGCGATCCTTGACAAGCTCTTTTTCACATGTCAAAGTAAGAGTTAATGCCTGAAGTGAAGGAGGAGTATGGGATATGGACATCGACCAATTGGTACAGCGCATTAATGAGCTTGCGCGTAAACATAAAGAGTCAGGATTAACTGAGGAAGAGACCCTCGAAAGAGCAGAACTTCGGGAGATCTACCTGGGTAATATACGCAAAAATTTCCGTCAGCAGCTGGACTCCATTGAAATTGTAGATAACTAAGCAGTCCGGCTCTGCCGGATATACATAGCTGACATAAGAAATTCACATTGCGGATAAGATTCCGTTTATTATGTTGGGATATAATCAAAAACATATAGATGATCATGCTCATACCAGAGGGGGAAAGCAGCCACATGGCACGTTCGTTTGAGAAGCAGGTAGAAAAGAACAGGCAGAAAATTTTGATGCAGCAAAAGAAACAAGGAGTGCAGCCCGGCAAGCTTGGGGTCAAAGGAGAAGGGGATACTTTTAAAGGACGTAATATTATCCTTCCGGTCGTCTTAATTCTGTTCGGGGGGATGTATGGTTCCCTAGGCTTTATTGGGAAAAATACAGAAATTAATTCATTCCTCTATTGGATTACCATCGGGCTGTACATCATGCTCGGGGTTGTTGTCTTCATCCGTAAACCCTATCTGCGCGTCGGGCAAAAGGCGCTGTATACGTCCAAGTTTAACAGAGACCGCATGCTGTCTGCAGAGAGCATTCAGAAAATTGTCCTCTCGCAAGGAATGGTTAGCATTGTGCCAAAAGGAAACGGACAGAAGTGGAACTTCTCGCGTTCACGCAACCGTTTTGATACAGCTGCTATGGGCGAGCGCTTGAAGGAATTCGGCAAGACCAACAATGTTACAGTAGAGAATCATTAGAAAAGGGGAATCGGGCGAAATGTCGATAAAGGCTGTTTGCTTTGATCTGGATGATACACTCTTGTGGGACGACCGCAGTATAAAGGAAGCTTTTGAGTCAACTTGCCAGAAAGCTGCCGAAGTTGCAGGTGTTAAGCCAGAACGTCTTGAGGAAGCTGTCCGTAAGGAAGCAAGAGCGTTGTATGAATCTTATGAGACTTTTCCTTTTACAAAAATGATTGGGATCAACCCCTTCGAGGGGTTATGGGGGAACTTCACGGCTGGGGAACAGCCGGAGTTTCGGGCGATGGAGAAGCTGGCTCCTATCTACCGTAAAGAATCCTGGAGACGGGGGCTGCTCGCCGTTGGGGTAGATAATGAGGAGCTCGCTGGCGAGCTTGCCGAACAGTTCGGGGCAGAACGCCGCAATCGCCCACATGTCTATGAAGAGACCTTTCAAATTCTTGATGAGCTGAAGGGTGAGGTCAAGCTGCTGCTGCTGACCAACGGTTGCCCGGCTCTCCAGCAGGAGAAGCTGGACGGGGTACCGAAGCTGGCACCATACTTCGATGAAATTATTATTTCCGGGTCCTTTGGCAAGGGCAAGCCGGATCCAAGCATATTCGAGCATGCGCTCAGCCTGCTTGGTGTTGAACCTTCCGAAGCCTTGATGGTGGGGGACAAGCTTACCACTGATATCAAAGGGGCGCTAAGTGCAGGGATTCACTCCGTGTGGGTGAACCGCGACGGAAGAACTCGCTCGGACGAGATTGTCCCTGCGTATGAGATCAGACACTTATCTGAACTGCATAAGATCATTGACGGTCTTGGAGGTCGGGAGCATTGAGACTGCGTCCGTTGAAGCTGGTTTTGGCATTCATTGGATTGTTAATGATATTAACGGCATGCAATCAAGACTCCGGTCATTCAGGTCATGATGATATGCTGTCTCCACTGGATGTTAAACTGACCGTTACGCCTACAGAGGGGAAAGTGAACGAGAAGATTTCATTTGAAGCCAAGGTAACCCAGGGCGGCAAAGACATTAATGATGCCAAAGAAGTCACCTTTGAACTGTGGAAAGAGGGGACGGAGAAGCACAGTAAGATTACTGTTACCTCAACAGGAGAAGGCAAGTATGTCATGGTGAAGTCTTTCACGGAATCCGGTACTTATCATGTTATCTCTCATGTGACTGCGAATAGTCAGCACTCTATGCCATCTGCGGATTTTACAGTAAAGCCCTAATATATTTATCAAATATCAAAAAAAGCTGTTTGCTCATCCGGGGATGGGCAGACAGCTTTTTTAGTATAATTTTGGTTAAGCTTTCTGGAAGGAAGGATCTTCAAACGGATGAGCAATCCAGCCGTTCTCCTCAACGAACAGGCGGATCGCCACAACCTTGCGCTCATCAGTCAAGGTGAAGAAGTGAACCGTATTCTCTGGCACGGAAATCAAATCACCGGGGAGCAGATTCACATCGAAATAGCCGATCTCTTCAGAGCCTTTGATAACAAAGGTTCCAGCTCCGCCAACAATGGCTCGGATTTCATCTTCTGTGTGGGTATGAATTTGTTCAAACTTAGCAAGCAGCTCTTCGATATTCGGCGTTGTCTCCGACAGGGTAATGACATCCCAGGTCCGGTAGCCGCGGCGTTTCACCAAATCTTGGATTTCAGCTTCAAAGGTGGCCAGAACCTCAGCTTTTTGTTCATCAGTCAATGAAAAATTTTCCTGGAGATGGGCAGGCAGTTTGCTGATATCCCAGTGCTCATATATCACTTCGTACTGACTGAGGAAATTGCGAACGTTCTCTTCACCGGTAATCAATTCGTTCGTATTTCTAATTCTTATTTCCGCCATGGGATTACCCCGCTTTCATTTGGTATTTAGATAAAATTATAAAGGATAAACCTAGGTGTGTCGACCCTTATTTTGCCTGTGAAAAGGAGTTGAAACACTTCGGCTGGAATACGGGGATTTCCGGCAATCCCTTTTCTTAAGCGGGTTATTCTGCTACACTTAAATCTAGCGTTTTACAGGGGGGAATGAACTTGAGCAAGCCGACTCTGCAATCCAGAATGAAGGAAAAAATACTAATTCTTGACGGAGCCATGGGCACCATGATCCAGCAAGAACAGCTGAAACCCGAAGATTTCGGCGGGGAAGAACTCGATGGCTGCAATGAAATACTTGTTCTTACCCGGCCTGATGTCATCTCCAGAATCCACGAGAAGTATTTGGAAGCCGGAGCTGATCTGATTGAAACCAATACATTCGGCGGTGCCTCGGTGGTGCTTGCTGAGTATGATATCCAAGATAAAGCAAGAGAGATCAATCTTGCCGCGGCTAAGCTGGCCGTGGATGCGGTAAATAAATATTCAACCCCGGACCATCCCAGATACGCAGTTGGTGCGATGGGTCCGACAACAAAGACCTTATCCGTAACAGGCGGGGTAACTTTTGACGAATTGATCGAAAGCTATGAAGAGCAGGCAATCGCCCTCATTGAAGCGGGCGTGGACGCAATGCTTCTTGAGACTTCTCAGGATACGCTTAACGTTAAGGCTGGGAGCATTGCGATCCGCCGTGCTTTTGAAGCGACGGGCATTACACTGCCGATCATGATCTCCGGTACGATTGAACCGATGGGCACAACGCTGGCCGGGCAGAACATTGAGGCCTTCTACGTGTCTTTGGAGCATCTGAAGCCTGTTTCAGTCGGGCTTAACTGTGCAACAGGTCCCGAATTCATGCGCGACCACATCCGGACTTTATCCGAGATGGCCAGCACGGCCATCAGCTGTTATCCGAACGCGGGTCTGCCGGATGAGAACGGCAACTATCATGAGTCGCCGGATTCGCTCGCAACGAAGATGGCAGCCTTTGCCGAGAAGGGCTGGCTGAACATTGCCGGAGGATGCTGCGGAACTACGCCGGAGCATATCTATGCGATGTCGGAAAAAATGAAGCTGTACAAGCCTCGCGACATCGATCGCGATCCGCATCCGCCGGCCATTTCGGGGATTGAGCCCGTATATATTGAGCAGGACAACCGTCCTTACATGATTGGGGAGCGGACAAATGTTCTTGGTTCAAGAAAGTTCAAGCGGCTCATCGTGGAAGGGAAATATGAAGAAGCTTCTGAAATCGCCCGTGCCCAGGTCAAGGGCGGAGCCCAGGTGATTGATGTCTGTGTGCAGGACCCTGACCGTGATGAGACGGAAGACATGAAGAAATTTTTGGAGCTTGTTGTCAAGAAGGTTAAAGTCCCGCTCATGATTGACACAACGGACCCTGCGGTGATTGACCTGTCACTGAAATACTGCCAGGGCAAATCGATAATTAATTCCATTAATCTTGAAGATGGTGAAGAAAAGTTCGAACTTGTGACCCCGATCATTCACAAGTACGGAGCTGCTGTGGTGGTGGGAACGATTGACGAGCGCGGCCAGGCTATCACCCGGGAGGACAAGCTTGAGGTAGCCAAGCGTTCTCACGACCTGTTAGTTAATAAGTATGGCCTGCAGGCTGAAGATATTATTTTTGATCCACTGGTGTTTCCGGTTGGAACTGGGGATGAGCAGTATATTGGCTCGGCCAAGGAAACAATTGAAGGAATACGTCTTATCAAACAGGCGCTGCCTGCTTGTCATACCGTACTTGGAATCAGCAACGTGTCGTTCGGGCTTCCCGAAGCTGGCCGTGAAGTGCTGAACTCGGTCTTTCTGTATGAGTGCACGAAGGCAGGGCTGGACTATGCCATTGTTAACACGGAGAAGGTGGAACGGTACGCTTCCATACCAGAAGAGGAACGCAAGCTTGCTGAAGATCTTATTTACAATACGAATGATGAGACTCTGGCTCTGTTCGTAGCTGCTTTCCGTAATAAGAAGGTAGAGAAGAAGGAGAAGATCAGCAATCTCTCCCTTGAGGAACGCCTTGCTTCCTATGTGGTTGAGGGAACTAAGGAAGGCCTGATTCCTGATCTTGAGGAGGCACTGGGCAAATACACTGCGCTTGAGATTATTAACGGGCCGCTGATGGCAGGAATGGAAGAAGTCGGCCGTCTGTTCAACAACAATGAGCTGATTGTGGCCGAGGTGCTTCAGAGTGCGGAGGTTATGAAGGCTTCTGTGGCTTACCTTGAGCAGTTCATGGAGAAGAACGAGAGCTCGGTTAAAGGCCGGATTATGCTTGCGACGGTTAAAGGGGATGTCCATGATATCGGCAAAAATCTTGTGGAAATCATTCTGTCCAATAACGGTTATCAAATTGTGAATTTGGGTATAAAAGTACCACCGGAACGTATCATTGAAGCATTCCGCGAACAGAAAGCCGATGCGATCGGATTGTCCGGACTATTGGTCAAATCCGCGCAGCAGATGGTATCTACCGCTCAAGATTTGCGGAATGCCGGGATCGACGTGCCGATTATGGTTGGAGGCGCCGCTTTGACGCGCAAGTTCACGAAAACACGGATTCGCCCGGAGTATAACGGTCTTGTCGTTTATGCCAAAGACGCGATGGATGGTCTTGATCTGGCCAACAAGCTGATGGACCCTGGTCAAAGGGAGAAGATGCGGCTCGAATTCGAGGCGGAGAAGGAAGCTGGCGAACAGGAAGTGGTGAAGACCGTCCTGCCGGAGCTGACCCGTGCGGTCCGCTCGAACATTTCGCCGGATGCTCCGGTCTATCTTCCGCCCGACTTGGATCGTCACGTGCTGCGGGACTACCCGATCAACCATATTATCCCGTATGTAAATATGCAGATGCTGCTTGGTCATCACTTGGGCCTGCGAGGTTCAGTGGAGCAGCTTCTTGCCCAGCAGGACCCTAAGGCAGTGGAACTGAAAAGCACAGTGGACCAGGTACTGCATGAGGCGGTTACCAAGGGGATAATTCAAGCTCACGCAATTTACCGATTCTTCCCTGCCCAGTCCAGAGGCAATGATATTTTGATTTATGATCCTGAGGATCACAGCAAAGTGCTGAAGACGTTCAGCTTCCCGCGCCAGCGGGTTGAACCTTACCTATGTCTATCGGATTATTTGAAAACTGTGGACAGCGGGATTATGGACTACGTTGGATTTATGGTAGTTACGGCAGGACACGGTGTCCGCCAGCTATCTGAGGATTGGAAGCTGAAAGGCGACTATCTCCGTTCCCACGTTGTACAGTCCACCGCCCTTGAGGTGGCGGAAGGACTCGCCGAGCGGGTTCACCATATTATGCGAGACAGCTGGGGCTTCCCTGATCCGGCGGATATGACGATGAAGCAGCGCCATGGAGCGAGATATCAAGGCATCCGGGTATCGTTCGGATACCCGGCTTGCCCGGATCTTGAACTCCAGGAGCCGCTGTTCGATCTTCTTAAACCGCAGGATATTGGGGTCGAGCTGACGGAAGGCTTCATGATGGAACCGGAAGCTTCGGTGTCCGCGCTGGTGTTCAGCCATCCGGAAGCCCAGTATTTCAATGTTGAGAAGGCATAAGCTGATGGTATAAAATAGGCTTCAACACAAAATCCTCCGGGAACGGAGGATTTTTGTTACATCGGCTAAAAATCTAGGAAGCGGAAGAAGGTTGATGACATGGAGCTCTATTTTTTGGGGACGAATGCCGGTGTGCCTTCGCTGCAGCGGAATGTCACCTCTGTAGCTTTGCGTATGCTGGAGGAAAGACGTACCCTATGGCTCTTTGATTGCGGGGAAGGCACACAGCATCAAGTGCTGCGTTCGCCCCTGAAGCTGAGCAAGCTGGAGAAGATATTCATTACACATTTGCATGGAGACCATTTATTCGGTCTTCCAGGTCTTCTCTCCAGCCGGTCTTATCAAGGCGGGGATTCCCCGCTTGTTCTGTACGGACCGAAGGGGCTTGAACAATATGTGAGAATGTCGCTTGGGATCAGCGAGTCTCATATTAATTATGATTTGATCATTAAGGAGCATGCGGGCGGGCTTATCTGTGAAGATGAGACGTTTCGTGTGGAGTCAGCTTTGCTGGATCACCGGATTGACAGTTATGGCTATCGCATCACTGAACTCGACAGGCCTGGCAAGTTGGACTTTGAAGCGTTGGCGAAGCTGGGTGTGAAGCCTGGACCCTTATATGGAAAACTGAAGAAGGGGGAGAGTATCGAGACTGAGGCAGGAACAGTTCATGCCGATCAGGTCCTTGGCAAGCCGAAGAAGGGCCGGATCATCACGATCCTCGGGGATACCCGCCCATGCGCGGCTGCGGTGGAATTGGCAAGAGGGGCAGATCTGCTGGTGCATGAAGCGACCTTTTTGCATGAGCTTGCTGAGACTGCACACAACTACCATCACAGTACGGCTCTCCAGGCTGCGGAGACGGCAGTAGAAGCAGGCGCCAAAGAACTTATACTGACTCATTTTAGCTCACGTTATAAAGATGAGGATCAGCTTCGTCCGCTCTTAGAAGAAGCCAGCTCCATATTCCCGAATACCCGGCTGGCCAAGGAGCATGAACTTGTGCCGATTTGCAGGGGAGACGGGGAATAATCTAGGAAATTTTAAAATTATTTTCCGGGAAAGCGCAGGAAATGACATGCCCTATCAAAGTTTTTCATGGACTTAGCAAGGTTTTTTCAACCTTCGCTAGGGTTCGACGGTGACAGGCATATTTGCACGCTTTTCCCATGGTTCTTGTGAATTTGCCCGCACATGGGGATTCTTTTACAATAAGAGATGAGAAATGAATTTATGAGGTACAGATTCATGTATTGCTGGACTACAGTCCAAGCAGTGACAGCTGGGGAGAGAGGGACATGAAGGCTTGGAAAGGTTTTTTAATAGATCTGGATGGAACGTTATATCACGGCACTCAGCGGATTCCAGGTGCGGATGAGCTGATCCGTACGCTTAATGAAAGGGAGATTCCGTTTCTGTTTGTAACTAATAATTCCTCGCGTACACCGGAGGAGGTTGCCGAGCATTTAAATGGAATGGGGATTGAGGCATCTGCTGAGCAGGTCTGCACATCCGCGGTAGCGGCGGCACAGTATGTAGCGGAGAAGTCTCCAGGATGCAGGGTTGCTGTGATCGGCGAGCGAGGGCTTAATGCCGCAGTGGAAGACGCTGGTTTGAAGCTGACCGGGGACAATCCGGATTATGTCGTGCAGGGGATTGACCGGTCTTTTACATACGATAAGCTGACTGAGGCCGCCAGGTGGATTATGGCAGGGGCAACGTATATCCTGACCAATCCGGATCTCCTGCTTCCTTCCCAAGATGGGCTGATGCCAGGGGCGGGCACGCTGTCAGCTTCCATTAAGGCGGCAACCGGTGAGGAGCCAGTGGTCATCGGGAAGCCTTCTGGTATTCTGATGAAGTTCGCTACCGACCGGATTGGTCTGGACCCGAAGCAAGTTGCCGTTATTGGAGATAATATGCTTACTGACATCACAGCAGGTGTCCATGCCGGCTGCGGTACGGTGCTTATTCTGACCGGAGTAACGACCACGGATAATGTAAATACATACATGGAGAGATCAGGTGTACAGCCGGATGTGATTTGCACTGACCTTCATGAATTGAAACAGCTTATTATGAGCTGAAGAAGGAAACATGAATGACGAAGGGAAAGATGATCTATGCCGGAACTTCCGGAGATGGAGAATTACCGAATTCAATTATCCCAGCTTATACTTGACCGTCCTATTACGAAAGTGACCGTGGGCAGGGAGAAATCAATCAACAAGGACTCCGCTGATTTCATTCGCGAAGTGACGGGGACCCGGATTATATTTATAGAGCGGCGGGGCAAGCACTTGCTGTTCCACCTGGACAGCGGCCGGAGGCTGCTGCTTCATTTGATGCTGGGCGGACTTCTTTATTTAGGTACGGATGAGGATAAACCTGAGCGGAGCACACAGGTGGAGATCAGTTTTGGAAATCAAACGTTATATTTCATGGGTCTTCGGCTCGGTTATCTACACCTATACAGTGCTAAGGAAAGTGATGAATTTCTGTCCGATCTAGGACCAGAGATCATCGACCGCAGGATGACGGAGGAGAAGTTCATTCAGCTGTTCGCGAAGCGGCGCGGGGCGCTCAAGAGCACGCTGGTTAACCAGCACGTGATTGCAGGAATCGGTAATTGTTATGCGGATGAGATTGCTTTTGAAGCGGAGCTCAGACCTTCCAGCAAAATTCAAAACTTGAGCCGGGATGATCTTGCCAAGCTGTATCATTCCACCCTTGCTGTCTTCAGGCATGCCACTGAGCATGGGGGTTATATTGAACTTCCACTGACGAAGGAAGATAAGCTCACTGGAGGCTTCAACGATCTCTGCCGGGTCTATGACCGGGCGGGCGAGGGATGTATCCGATGTGACGGGGTTATTGAAAAAAGTGAAATCGGCGGCAGAAAGGTGTTTTTCTGCCCGAAATGCCAGCATGACAAGTAAGGTTAAGGTAGGCGGGCATTTAAGCATACGCGGGGGATATGCAGGGGCTGCCAAAACGGCTTCCATAATGGGAGCCGGCGCGTTTCAGTATTTTCCCAAAAATCCACGGAGTCTGGGAGTGAAGGCGTTTGATCCTAGAGATGCGGAGAAATGCAGGGTATGGTGTAAAGAGAACGATATCCTGTCTGTTGCCCATACGCCCTACCCCAGCAACCTTGCTGTGGATTCCCAGAAAGATCCCGAGGGCTACCGCCGGATCGTAGAGTCTTTGCGAAATGACCTGAACATTGCTGAAGCCTGCGGCTCTATAGGTATTGTTGTTCATTTTGGCACATCTAAGGCTGGAAACCCCTTACAGGGATACAAAAATGTTATACAATGTATTAACGAGGTTCTTCGTGACTGGAGCGGCGCTGCCAAGCTGCTGATAGAGAATCAGGCGGGGGACCACGGAGACATGGGAATGACCATGGAGGAAATGACCCAAATCCGCAAATTATGTGAGTCGCCTGAACATATCGGGTTCTGCCTGGATACCTGTCATGCTTTTGCTGCAGGTGTGTGGCAGGGGGCTGAGGATAATTCTTTTGTGGAGAAAGGCCATAAGCTCGGCTTTTGGGAAGAGGTGCGGGTCATTCACTTAAATGATTCCAAGTATCCACTTGGATCGCGGAAGGACCGCCATGCCAGGGTCGGTCATGGATATATTGGAGAGGCAGGGTTCCGCAAGCTTTTGACTGCCTTGGACATTAGAGATAAAGCCTTCATCCTTGAGAGCGAAACCGGGGAAGATGGTACATATAAACGGGATATGGAGCAGGTTAGTCTTTGGGCTGAAGCTTAAGCTGATTACACAGTTGGGGAAGGGAAGAACACTTGTGATCCACTTATATATGGATGATATGCGGCGTTGTCCAGCAGGATTCACCCTGGTGCGAAGCGGCCAGGAATGTCTTGAGGTTCTTCGGACCACTGAGGTTGATATTCTGTCACTTGATTATGATATGGGTCCGGAAGGGATGTCTGGAGGCGAGGTTGCGGCGGTCATGGCTCGTGAAGGTCTGTTTGCGAGGGAAATTTTCCTCCATACCTCTAGTCTGCACGGCAAAATGAGCATGTATGAGACTTTGTACAGCAGCAAGCCCGACCATGTGATTATTCATAACGGCCCGGTGCCGTTTGAACGTCTGGATGAAATTGCCCACCAGGTGACCCGTAAGTTGAAATAGACCAAGGAAGCGGCAACAAACGCAAAATACTGGAGGTTTTAGGCTTTTGATCAGTCATGAGGAAATAGAGAGTCGGGTATCGGGACATTCATCCCGGTTCATTTGTACGGCAAATCATGGATTTGCTCCGTATGCACAGGAAGAGTTAAGAAGGAAGTTCGGCTCGGTAAAAAGCACCGTACTGGTGCCAGGGGAGATCTTCCTCGGTACTTTGGATGTTTCGGTGGGTGAAGCAACGGAAAGGCTGCGCATGGAGCAGCCTATCTTCTTGCGTCATATTTTTCCGGTTCAATACCAGATCGGAATCGTAAACGGGGACAAAGAGAACGCTATGGAGCAGCTGGTAGCCTGCTTAAAGCATCTCCACGAACTGCATGATGCACATGTTACCGTTCAAGCGCGCAAGGCGTCCCATCAGTGCTGGGATGGAACCTCTAATGATTTGAAAGAGGCAGTGCAGATGGGAATCTCGGACGTGGTGAAGGAGTTTGTGGTTAAAGATGCTGAGCGGATTGTTTCCGTTCTGGTCACGGAGAATGCCATGTTCACTGGAATTTCCGCCCCACGGGATAATCTGTCGGATTGGAATGGAGGGGCTGTCCGGTTTCAGAAGGAGGAGGGTCAGATTTCCAGAGCCAAGTTCAAGCTGCTTGAAGCGGAAAAGGTATTTGGGATTGACTTTGCTTCATTCCGGGATGCTCTAGACATCGGGGCAGCACCTGGGGGCTGGACTTCGTTTCTGCTGGAACGGGGGCTAAGAGTAACTGCCGTGGACCCTGCGAAAATGCACCCTTCGTTAATGGCTTCAGAACGGTTAACCTATTTGCAGAAAAATGCGGACAGCGTGAAGTTCCGCGACAATCAATTTGATTTATTGGTCTGCGATATGAGCTGGAGTCCGAAACTGACGGCCAAGCTGGTAACCGGGCTGCTGTACAGCCTTTCACCGGGGGGGACGGCGGTAGTGACGGTTAAGCTGCTGAGCAAAAAGCCGCTAGCCCTGATCAAGGAAGTGATGGACACGTTTGAGAACGCCCATATGCAGATTCAGCGGGCCAAGCAGCTGTTCCATAACCGGGATGAAATTACGTTATATATGATTAAATATTAATGCCGTTAATTAATGTAAAAAATGAACTTTAGAAAATGCCCCATTGGATAGTTATTTCAAAGATTTCGAGACAACAGGGGTTGCAAGAACACTCGGCATCACAGCGCCACATAAGGGTAAACTTCGTAAGTTCATTTTATATAGGCGGAAAAATTTTGCTTTACTTTTAGATGCCGATTGAACTATACTAATTCCAATATTATACAAAAGGCCGCTTAGGGAAAGTATTCCAAGCATCCTTGGTCAGGTAACATAACTGATCAGGGAGCATGGATGCTTTCCCTTTTTTGTTGTCCTTGAAAGGGGGAGAGTTGTTGCAGTTTCCTTCAAAGCTTATGCCAGGCGCAGTCCTTGGGGGCAGATATCGTATTGAGAAGCGGGTTGGCAGCGGAGGAATGAGCCATGTCTATTGTGCAACCGATCTTAGGTTACAAGGGAAGAAATGGGCAATCAAAGAGACCATAACGGTTCCGGAACAGTATGCCAATCTTGAGGAAGAAGCGGAGCTTCTTATCAGGCTGAACCATTCTAGGCTTCCGCATATCGTGGATTTTTTTCCTCCTGATCCGGAGGGTTACACTTATTTGATTATGGACTTTATTGAGGGTCTTACCCTGGAGCAGCATATGATTCAACGTTCGGAGGGAATGACGGATGCGGAGATACTGCGAATCGCGGAGCAGATATGTGAAGGTCTTGCCTATTTGCATCAGCATGATCCTCCGGTGGTATACAGGGACCTTAAACCTTCTAATCTGATGGTCGACCGGTTAGGCGGTATCCGGTTCATAGACTTCGGAATTGCCCGACAATTCAAGGAGGATCAGCCTGAAGATACGGTTAAGCTCGGGACGGTGGGGTTTGCTGCGCCTGAACAATATGGAGGAAGGCAGACCGATGCGAGAACAGATTTGTATTCACTGGGAGCACTGCTTCTATATTTGATAACCGGCGGGCAGGAGAGCGAATGGAGGCAGGAAACAGATCAGAGGCTGAAGAGCTCATCAGGACCTGCCCGCTCTCCGGAGCTGCTTGCGATGATCAGGAAGCTCCTTCAATACGAGCCGGAGCAGCGGTATTCCTCGGTACAGGAACTGCAGGAAGCGATGCAGACTCTTGCCTTGAAGTACTCCGATTCCAAACGCTCCGGGTCTGGAGCTTCCGAGCTTTCCAGAACCAGAGTGATCGCCATTATGGGCGTATCGGGTGGGGTTGGGTCCACTCATACCGCGATCATGCTGGGCTACTCTCTGCAAAGGCATTTCAAAGAGGTGTGTTTGCTTGAGCTTTCGGATAAATCAAACGCATTTTCCAGACTCCAATCTTTGACTGGCAGAAAGGATGAAATAAGCGGACAGTCCGCCGAGCGTCACTTCACTTTACAGGGAGTCAGGTACTGCCGGAGGCCCAGCCGGATGGAGATGCTGGAGCTTATCTCGGGTGAGGACGGGCTGGTCGTGCTTGATTTAGGTAATGACCGCAGTAAGGAGGCGTTCGAGGAGTTTATGAGGGCGGATATTTCGCTTGTTATCGGCTCAGGTGCTGAATGGAGGTTTCAGGATCTGGTTGCTTTTTGCCGGATGTCCTCCGCTTATCCGCACAGCAAATGGATCTATGTGGTACCCGCCGTGTCTTTGGAGGTGATCCATCATCTAAGGAGGAAGTTAGGCACTTCGAGACTGCTGCCGATTCCATTTGAAGATGATCCTTTTCAGCCCAGTCCGGAGACCGTACAAGTACTTGAAAATTTATGCCGTCCGATACTCCAGGCCCAAAAGCCCGGGAAGCGGTTTAAATTTAAATTTCACCGAAAAATGTGGGGAGGAAGAAGTTGATGTTACGACTGAGGCAGCGGACCAGACATTTGATCTATTCGGCATTGGCTGGTGCAGTCACAACTGGAATTTTGGCCGGTACCTGGATTGGGTCCCTCCAGAATCAAAGTCAGAGGCAGCAGGAGGCAAGGGAAGCCCGTTACCGGGCGGAGATTAACCGGTTGAAGCAGGAGCAGGCTGGGAAGCGGATTCAAGGCTGGATTCCTGTACGTGATATCGATGCTGGAGAGAAGATGGGGGCGAGTGATCTGAAGCTCATCGAGCTTCCTTCGGACCGGACGCCCGCCGATTATGTTGTGTCCAAAGAGCAAATTGAAGGCAAAATCGCCAAGGTGTCGCTTAGAAAAAGCACCCTGATCACGGACTCCCTGCTGTATGAGGAAGAGCCCGCAGCTGACGATCTTAGGAACCGGGAGATCAGCTTTGTGAAAATTCCGTTTGTGCTGAAAACCAAGGATGTGGTCGATGTGAGGATTCAATTCCCCACCGGCCAGGATTACATTGTTCTATCTAAGAAGAAAGTGAAAGACCTTAAGTCGTCAACTATGACACTAACCTTATCTGAAGCTGAAATTCTGTCCCTTTCCAGTGCGGTAGTTGACGCATATCTGCATAAAGCATCCATATATGCCTTGACCTATGTTGAGCCCGAACTTCAAACCTCTGCTATCCCGACTTACCCGGCGAATCAAGAGGTGCTGAAGCTTATTGCGAAGGACCCGAATATTCTTAAGCGTGCGGAGCATGGGCTTAGCATCACCTCCAGGGCGCTGCTGGAGAAGGATCTGAGTGCACTGACCCCTCAGACGGCATCGGAGTTTGAGGGTAAGCAGTCCGAATACTATGAGGCTTCAAGAGAGGCGGGGACAGCGGCTGCGCCCGGTTCGAATAAATCGGGAGACCAACCGGTAGTGGCGAATAACAAGGAGGAAATCAGGTGAAGCATTGGATATTTATCGGAGCATGTGATAAACGGGAGCTTCTGATGTATCTGGGAAGAATACTGGCTGCCAACCGGAAGAGAGTTCTTCTTGTGGATACCTCTAAGGAGCTGAGATACAGGTATGCCATGGCGATGGAATCCGACGGGCTTCCGATTGCCGAGTTTTGCGGTATGGATGTGGCCACCGGATTTGCTGACTCGCTGGATTTGTATCGTGCGCTGGATGAGGGTGGGGAGTCAGAGCTAGCTTATGATTATATTTTGTATGATATGGATAACGGTTCTTTCGGCCATCAGGACCTGTGGGAAGGGGCTGACGAGATTGTTTGGGTGACGGGCCTAGGGCGGTATGCTTTGGAAAAAGGCAGAGAACAGTTTGTATCGCTGCTGGAACTGTATCCCGATCTGGTCGGAAGGAGAGTCAAAAAGGTATACATGCACAGTGTAGACAGCCAGCTGACTGATGAATATATTTCAAGCTTTGTCAGCAGTCTGCCGATCTGCTGGGAAGCCAAGCCCGTCCGGATACCTCTGGATGAAGGGAATGTGGCGGTCAGGTTGGAAGGCGAACATGCAGGCACGATTGAGATCAGGAGAATTACGCGCGCATATAAGCGGGTTCTAATAGAACTGGTAGAAGAGCTTACAAAGTGGGACAGAGGCTTGACACGAAAAGCTGTCCGGTACGCGGATAGGAGAAGAGCATGAGTACAGTCACTTTTTGGGATTATGCACATAGCGGAGCGGCTGAAATTGCTGTATCTCTGGGGATTATAACCGCTATGGATTATAAGATTAGGATATTGCTGGCCCAGACTGGAAAGAGGGGAACCGGCATTGATGAGGCATTTAAGCTTCGGAACCGCCAAGAGGGTCTATTGTCTGCTTTCAAAGATCAGGGCATGGACGCCCTGCTCCGAATGGCATCCGCAAGACTGCTTCATCCGGGCAATATTTCGGATTATACAGCTTCACTTATTCAGGGCAGGCTTGACTTGGCTTACGGTCCTGAGTTTGGGGGAGCAGGGCTGATTTTGCACAAGGAAGAAGGTGTACAGCATCTGCTGCAGACGGCAAATGCCTGTTATGATCTGCTGATGTTGGATACTCCGCTGGATGGCTCATTTGCGGAGAACACTTTGAAGACGGGGGACGTTGTAGTTGTTGTCGTGAAGCAGAACATTCGGCAGCTGGAAACCTTTTTTGAAGAGGCCAACCAGAGCTCGCTGCTGCAGAGCCGGCCGTATCTTATCGTTATTACGAATTACGATGCAGATCAGGTCATCTCAATTGCCAATATTCGGCGCAGATTCCGGTGGAAGAATCCAATACTTGGTGTCCCCTACAATCGAGAATTTGCCAATTCATGGAACACGGGGCAGGTCATGGCTTTCTACCAGCGGCACTATGGAATCTCTCGCTCGAAAGGGAATGCCGCCCACTATATTGAGAGCATCCGTGCCGTGTCTGCCCGGCTGATCGGGATGATGGACTTAAATGCGGTGCCCTGTTCAAATAGGGGGGCGTAGATGGGGAGTCATCTGAATCTTTTCATCATAGGAAGCATAGTACTGCTCTGTGCTGTATATCCTGTTGTAAAACTGTGGACCGCAAGCCGCCAGGACTCGCCAGAAGAAGACTCTGATGATTATTTTGTATTGAATAATCTTACACAGATCATCAAACTGTCCCTTCACCAGTTAAGCCGGGCGCAGCTTCAGGACTTGTATTACGGTGAGGAGGAGTACCGGAGAAGACAAAATCAGAGGGCAGAACTCCGTAAAGCGCTAAAGGGATGTGTGTCAGGGGATGCCGCTGACAAGGCCTACGTGAAGGTTAAAATTGCACATTTACTCCAGACTACCTGCGGCATAAATGAGATTAATATCAATAAGGTCATACCGTTCGAGGATGCCCATCTGCTGTCGGTACAAGATCAGTTCGAAATCCTCCTGTATTTATACAAATCCAGTCATGACGAGCAGGCCATGAGCACTCTAATTGAGACCTATGAGCTCGATCGGATTAGAGGGGATCGGCATGGGGAGGAGCAAAGGTTTGAAATTACTGCCGAGGATATTAAACATGCCTTTTATTTGGAGTACAGACCGCTGCTGTTCCAAGAAAAGCTGGATATTATTGTACAGCGAATCTATCAGCAGTATAAAGGCTTCTCTGTGGCGGATGAACTGCGGGATCAGCGAATTGACGGGATAAGCGGGGGAGTCAGCGGTGTTACTGAGCAGACGGGGCTATTATTGACCAAGGAGCGGACAGATTATTTTCCGGCAATGAACATGAATGGGAATAACGTGCATATACCCAGGAGCTTTGAGAGTGTCTGGATTTTCTATAAAGGAAAGTCAATCCGCCTATCCTTTCTCTCCTTCGGAAGTGAAAGTGAGCTGAAGAGAGTCTGTCAGAACATATATAAATATAATCTTCCCGGCCAGCTGTCGGAGACAACCGGTTATAAAGTAAATGAAATGAAGGACGGGTCCCGGGTAGTTGTGGTCAGACCCCCTTTTGCGGAATCATGGGCATTCTTCGTACGTAAGTTTGATGTTAAATCTGCGGTTCTTGAGCAGCTGGTTCGAGGTGAGCATAGCGAGCTTCCGGTCCAGCTTCTCAAATATCTTATGAAGGGCAGCCGGATTACCGCAATTACCGGGGCTCAGGGTTCAGGGAAAACAACCCTTCTTATGGCAATGGTCAAGCATATTTATGCTTCATATACTTTGCGGGTGCAGGAGATGTCCTTTGAACTGCATTTAAGGAATCTGTACAGCAGCCGAAATATTCTAAGCTTCCGGGAGACTGATTATATTCCAGGGCAGGAAGGGCTTGATCTGCAGAAGAAAACAGACGGGACCGTGAACATTTTAGGTGAGGTTGCTACTGATGAAGTGGCAACTTGGATGATCCAAATGGCTCAGGTAGCCAGTTTATTTACCGTGTTTACCCACCATGCTAAGACTTTTGACGGTCTTATACAGTCCCTCCGTAACTCCTTGCTCAAATCCGGAATGTTCCGGGATGAGCAAATGGCAGAACGCCAGGTTATCAGTGTGATTGATTTCAACATTCACCTTAGGGCGGACATGGAGGGGAACCGTTATATTGAACGGATTACGGAGTGTGTAAAAGACGATGCATCCATGAGCCGGAATATCATTGAGTATCATAATGGCTGCTACATCCCCGCCGGTAAGCTTTCAGATCGCTGTCTGCAGGAGATGAGAGATCAAATGACCCCAGATGACGCAAGAAGCTTTCAGTTATTTCTAAACAGACATTGGGGTGATCAGATTGGAGCTTAAGAGCTGGCTGATCTGGATTGCGGCAATATCGGCGGTGGGTTTTGGCATCGTTGTCATAGTAATTCAATTAATGGGACTAAGAAAAAGGAAAAGCTCATTTACCGTTGTAGAATCTCCGAACGCCTCTGCGTGGTCCCGCAGTTTCAAGTTGTGGATGCTATCCATGTATGTCTTTAGCCTGAAGGTTCCTTTACTTCGTACTTACTTAAGCAAGGTCCGAAAAAGAATTGCAGCTATCAATCTGTATGATGAGTTTGAACTTCGGTTTCATACCATGGCGGCAGGAACAGCTGCGATATTAATTTTTGGCCTGAGCATAGGCATCTTGTTTAGTCTTAATCCAGATTGGCTGTACTTGTTGACGCTTCTTCTTACGGTCATCGTACTGAACAATGTGTTTGTGGATTCATACATTAACCGGATTGAGAAGAAGCTTCTCCAGCAAATGGCTAGTTACCTCACTGAGGTCAGACACGCCTATCACCGGCACGGAATCGTTGAAGAAGCCCTTACGGAAGCTGCTGAGGAATCGGAAGAAGAGATTGCTAGACACGGATATGCCATTGCGGATGCGCTGGTCTCACCAAAACCTGAAGAGGAGCTGGACAAGTATTATCTGACTTGTCCCAGCCGCTTTCTGAAATCATTTGCCGGTATTTCATATTTAATTATGGAGTACGGGGACAGGGTGAAGAAGGAGGGCTCGATTTATCTGAAGGCGATCAGCAGCCTATCCCAGGAGATCCATCTGGATATGTTAAGAAGAACTAAGCTGGACTATCTGCTGCGGGGGCTTCATGTGATTGCATTGGTTCCCGTTTTTTTCACCAAACCTATTGAAGTATGGGCGCGAAGCAGCTTTCCGCTAATGGAGGATTACTATCTAGGCAAATATGGATTGATGACCAAACTTGCGATCTATGTGTTAATTATCGTTTCTTATGTTTTCCTGCAGAAATTAAGCAGTCTGGATGAGAAATCAAACCGGTCCGAAGGCACAAGAACAGGCTGGGAGCAGAGAATATATGAGATGAGAGGTATTAACGGTTTGTGGAGGGCATTAATACCGGGCCGAAGGTCTTCAGGATATGAGCGGGTAAAAAGACTGCTTGCCGACACAGGACATAGACTTACCCCAGAGTGGTTTTATGTTAGGCGGGTTCTTCTTTTTGCCGGCGGGTTCTTGGCCGCTTTCCTGCTGAGTATGTTTCTGCATTCTACCGAGAAGCATCGGATCTTGTCCGAACCTCCAAAAAGCTCGGTGGTTTTTGGGTCAATCTCACAGGAAGAAGCACTTAATAACAGGAGAATTACGGAGCAGGATCGTGTATGGATCAACCGTTTTGGGAGTGTCAACGACAGGAATGAGAGATATCAGATGATATCACGGACGGTGGCTTCTTCGGAGTCAGCCAAGGCGCTTACGAAGGATGAAATCACGGCAACTGTTAACCGGCTGATGGTTAAGATGGAGCGGTTACGTGATGAGTACTTGAAATGGTGGGAGCTGCTGCTGGCTCTGGGGATTGGATATTTGGGTTACTGTCTCCCTTTATGGCTGCTGTATTTTCAGCGGAGAGTTAGGGCGATGGAGATGAGGCACGAGGTATACCAGTTCCAGACTATGATTACGATTTTAAGGGAGATGGACCGTATATCCGTGGAGGAGATTTTAGAGTGGATGTGCTCCTATGCGGCCGTATTTAAAAATCCGATAGAGAAGTGTCTGCTTCATTATGATTCTGGAGCCGAGAGTTCCCTCCTCGAGATGAGGGAGGAGGCTGGCTTTCCTGAATTTCAACGGCTGACGGACAAGCTGCTGCTTGCTGTGGAGAAAATCCCGATCAGCCGGGCTTTTGATGATTTGGAAGGCGAGATGTCCTACCGTTTTGAACAGCGAAGGCTGGATTACGACAAGATGCTGGACAGCAAGGCGGGCTTAGGCCGAATGATCGGATTCATCCCGATGTACTCCCTCATATTTATGTATTTGGTCATTCCATTGATCTGGATGAGCTTTACCCAGATGAGCCAGTATTATGAGCAAATTCAGAAACTTTAATTATATACCAGTTGGAGGTTAATTAATTTATGAATAATGCATCTACAGCATTAAAAGTGGCGGCAGGGATCTTTCTGACAATTGCCCTGATTACGATTGTTGTCATCTTGTTCATTTCCGCTCAAGAAGCTACAAAAACCGCACAAAACAATTTTTCCGATATTCAGACTGAGCTGGCCCAGGCATCCTTTACTGTGTATGATGATACCTCAATCAGCGGGTCTCAAGTTGTCAATGCCATCCGTAAATTTAAGGATAAAGGCCAATTCGGCATTAAAGTACATACAGGAAAAAACAAAAGCGGGGTATGGTACGGTTCATCCTTAAATGTGGGGGATGCTTCCGACGGCAGCTACGGTTCAGTAATCGGAAAAAGCGATACAGACGCCGGTGTCTCCTGGGACGAGACGAGTCCGAATTATGTAAACCCCAGCGGAAAGTTCAGGGCCCAGGTTGTTAAAGACAGTTCAAATGTCGTGCGGGGCTTAATTTTCACTCAGAATACGGCTAAATAATGCTGGAGAGTACGAGGCGGATTATTTGGCTTGCGATTGGAGTCTCCCTGTGGATAGGAGCTCTTGTGTACACCTGGATGGGAATAAGGCATACCGAGCAGCTGCTGGATGCCTCGGGAATACAGACTCATCCACAGATGAGAACCCTATACGAGAGTCCATCAAACATAACAGAGCGTGAACATTATACAGGTGCCCAAATCATCTGCTTTGTTCAGGATTCCGCGAACGATTCTATAGGCCTTGAGCTGGAAGGGCGTGTATACCCTAACCGTTCCGAAGAATTAAAGGCAAGCCTGATACAGCAAATCCAATTGGACGGTGCATACGGGGTCAGCTACAGCTGGGGAGCTTCGGGCAAGGTAGTCCATATTGCGTTTCATAAAATGAATTAAGGGGAAGCAGTATGTTTAACTCTATATCCAAAATACTCGCAGCCTTGCTTGCCGTTATGCTGCTGTATCTGGTCCCTGCAATGCAGCAGGCTCAAAGGCAGGAGGATATATCATTGCTAGTTGCATATAACAGCCTCACAGAGTTTGTGGACTCTGTACGAAACAAGGGATATATTTCGCCGGTAATGTATGAGGATTTCAGGCGGAGTCTCGGGGGAGCTGGGGAATTCTATGAAGTTGAGCTGGAGCATCGGCATAAGACATATCATCCTGAGTATGTCGACCCGGCGGACAAAACAACGTTTCAGCAAAATTATTCTATTCATTATGAGAGTCATTATACGGATGAATTGGAGAGGACCATATTTCCGGAAAATGCTTTAAGCAGGGAGGATCTGAGACGCAAGTACAAGATGGAAGCGGGGGACTATTTTACAGTTAGCATTCATCGCAAAGGTCTCAGTCCGTTAACCGTACTAACCAATTTCCTTTATAATTCAGCTCAGGGTGCTGAGGCGGGCCCCTTGCATTACGGGGGAATGGTGTTGAATGAAGATTACTGATCTAGCGGTGGTTTTTATCCTTATAGTTAGCCCCTTCTTCTGGATAAATTCAGTGCACAGCCATAACAGAATGGAAGCTCAGCAGCTGAGCATGCGGTATACTTCTGCACTAAGGACCGCTGCCCAGGATGGAGGAAGCAGGCTGAACGAGAACGCGCTCCAGGAATACGAGCCGGGTTATGCTTCAACCAAGTTTTTTAGAGCGAATAAGGAGAAGGCGCTGGACTCTATGCTGCGTACGTTATATATGAACTTCGGTATAGGAGATGACCGGGCGGCTCAAATGGCCCTTCTTACGTATATCCCAGCTGTTGTTGTAATTGATTATGACGGGTACTACATCTACAGCTTTCATAGCTTTCAGAGTTCGGAAGGTGAGGAGTTAGGGGATTATCGCTGGACATCCAAAAAGCCATATGCCTTCTCGGATCAAGCAGGAAATATCGTTCACTTCACATTGGATGAACACACTACTGTATATCAGGCGTCAGAAACGAAATGGTTGAAGGGAAGCCGGGATCAACTCTATGAAGAAGGTTCGATTCCACTGCTTCGGGACAAGGATTTGTTTGAGGCGAAAAGACGTACCGTCATCGTTCAGGCTATTGAGGAGGATTTAGCCAGAGTGATGAATAGTCATAATCGCTATGCGTCCAGACTGGGCATTGACTACACCTTTACCCTGCCAACTATTTCAGGAGAAGAGTGGATCAATACTCTGAATGATATCGGCCTGCTTGTATTCCTCCAGGGAATCCCCATTGGAGATCAGTATTACAACAACTATGGGCTTGGCGGAGGCCGGCTTCTTAAACGGCCGGTAATCTATGGAGGTACTCATCCTGTGAACGGACTCAAATACTATTATAGGGATACCTGCAAGCAGGAGTTCAAATTGGAGGAGGTATTTACCCACGAGCGGGAAGCTGCTGCTAAGGGTTACTATGAAGCCAGGTGTCCCAGTCAAGGAAAAACAAAGTAATAATTGAGAAAAAACTAGATATGTTATGAGACAGTTCGCTACCCGGTTGCAGTGATCAGAGTTGAAGTCAATAAAACACCCCTAAGCGTGAAAAGCCTAAGCTCTTCAGCACTTGGGGGTGTTGTCATAACAGGGTTAATAGGTTATTGCAAGCTTAGTTATTTCAGCTTCCAGAGGGCTGGAACATTGGATGGTTCCCAGCCAGCGAGGGAAGTATGGGGCTGAAGGCACTCGTATACAGAGCCGTTATAAGTAACAAGTGATCCAACTGTATAGGCTGTGTTCACTGCCCAAGCCGGAGCAGCAGAAGCATCAGCAGTTTTGCCGGTTACCGTGCTCGCTGCAGATTGGTTGCCAGCAGCATCAAAGGCATGGACTTTGAAAGTGTAAGATGTATTAGCAGTCAGGCCGGTGACATTATAGCTTGTAGTTGTGCCAGAGACTGTAGCTACAAGGGTTGTACCTTGATAGATACGGTAGCCGGTAACACCTACATTATCAGTAGAAGCATTCCACATCAGATTGATGCTGGAAGATGTTGGAGTCCCCATCACATGAAGTCCGCCTGGAGCTGTTGGAGCCACAGTGTCATTGGCTGGAGGGGCATCCGTAGTTACGTTAAGAGTATTGCTTGCAGCGGAAAGATTTCCTGCGGCATCAATGGCCTTTACGCTGAACGTGTAGGCTGTGCTAGGAGTCAAACCGGTTACATTGTAGTTCAAAGTTGAGCCAGATACATTAGCAACGACACTGGAGCCATTGAAAACGCGGTATCCTGTCACGCCAACATTATCAGTAGAAGCGCCCCAAGACAGAGATACGCTTGTTGCAGTTTTGGAAGATGCAGTCAGTCCGGTTGGAGCTGTAGGAGCTTGAGTATCGGTAGGGGTGCTGCCGCTGAAGTTAACATCAATTACGTTGTAGAAAGCGTTTGCTGTGTCAGCGATGTCCCATACAGCCAGGATAACATGGTATCCGCTGCGGGCGGGTACATTACAAGTGTCTGTGTAAGAGGTTGGAGGCTGCTTGCCGCCATAGTTCACAGAGCAGAATGGAGTCAGGTCGAAGGAATCACGGGTCAGGGCTGCGTTTGGATTCCAGTTTGCTTTAGTGATGTAATATTTCCAGTTGCTTGTGGCATGAGCCGCAGTAAACTTCCAAGTAAAGGTGTTCGTACCGGAAGAAATGTTCACTTTAGTCCAGCGGGATGCCGATTGCTCATCAAGCTTAGGGAACGCTCCGCCAGCACTGGCGATTTTGCCGTCAGCAGGCCCTGCTGCAGGAAAGCCTTTTGGAGCTTCCAAGCTCTGAGGTTCGTACACGATAGCGCCACAGTCGGTGTTCTGGCCGGACTTACACAGAGCGGCACGGCTGGCAGGCCCTTCAACGTAGCCGTGTGCGGATGCTTTGTCCGACAGCAGAATCATCAGAGCTACGGAGAGCAGGGTAAAGATAGCGACAGCGGCAAGTTTGGATACAGGTGATTGGGATAAACGGATGGATGTCATAAGTTACCTCCTTCGAATTTGGGTTTTTAGAGTATTGCTGAACGAAGTGTTCTGTTGTCACTCAGATGCGGGTTGACGCTAGAAATACGTTCAGGCAGATATCAATGGGAATGCCTCAACTCCTTTCTAAAAAGAGAATTTATATAAACTCCTAAGAGCTTATACCGGAAACAGATGAAGATTTGAGTAAATTACATAAACATCGAAACAACGACATAAGTTGTAAGCGAATACAAAACGTTCGAAATAAAAAGCAACTATATATACAAATATGTAAATAAGGGATTATTTGGATATTAGTTACATAGCAATTGTAACACAAATTTACCAATTTTAAGAGACATTTTTCATAGATTTTGATAAATAAATCGAAGATCTGAATTTCCTGAAGATGCTGTTGCATTTTTATAATGAAATTTGGCTGATGAGGACAGTGACAGCTGATTAAATTTTGAACACCTTGTTTCAGAAAACCTGGTTCTTATGCTAAAATGAAATCTTGAATGTCCTTTACTTGAGATAAAATTATTAATTATACAGATAGGAGCAGTACTTTTTTATGAGCTTATTAACAGTAGAGAATGTCTCCCATAATTTCGGGGACCGCACATTGTTTAAAAATGTCTCTTTCCGCCTGTTGGCCGGAGAGCGCGTGGGTCTGGTGGGTGCAAATGGTGTGGGGAAATCCACACTGATGAATATATTGACCGGGAAACTGCTTAAAGACAGCGGCAAGGTCGAATGGACTCCCAAGGTCCGTTATGGATATTTGGATCAGCACTCCGTGCTGACTCCGGGCAAGACGGTACGTGATGTGTTGAAAGATGCTTTTCTACCTCTTCTTGAACTTGAGAAGGAAATGATGGAGATTACGAACAAGATGGGAGATGCCACGCCTGAAGAGCTGGAAGAGCTGCTGGTTCAGATGGGTGACATTCAGGAGCAGTTGGATATCGGCGACTTTTATCTAATTGATGTTAAGGTTGAGGAAATGGCGAACGGCCTGGGTCTATCCGCGATCGGCCTTGACCGTGATGTTTCAGCCCTTAGCGGTGGGCAGCGCACCAAGGTGCTGCTTGCAAAGCTGCTGTTGGAGAAGCCAAATGTGCTGCTGCTCGATGAGCCTACCAACTATCTGGATGTCGAGCACATTCAGTGGCTGACGAGCTATTTGCAGAACTATCCTTATGCTTTCATGCTGATCTCCCATGATACGGAGTTCATGAACAAGGTCGTTAATGTCATTTACCATCTTGAATTTGCCAAGCTCACCCGTTATACCGCCAACTATGAGAAGTTCCTGGAGATGGCTGACATCAATAAGAATCAACATATTGACGCTTATGAGAAGCAGCAGGAATTCATTAAGAAGCAGGAAGACTTCATTCAGCGGAACAAAGCCCGTTATTCCACTTCGGGACGGGCAAAGAGCCGCGAGAAGCAGCTGGAGCGGATTGAGCGTATTGACAGACCTGAAGAAGCTGCCAAGCCGACATTTGGTTTCAAAGAGGCCAGAGCGAGCGGCAAAACGGTGTTTGAAGGCATTGATTTTGAAATCGGTTATACCCACGCACTGCTTCCAAAGATGTCGATGATCATCGAACGCGGGGACAAAATTGCAATTGTTGGCTGTAACGGTGTGGGTAAATCAACTTTGCTTAAAACAATACTTGGCAAAATCAAACCGATCAGCGGAAAAATCTATCAAGGTGATTTTCTGTTCCCGGCTTATTTCGAGCAGGAGGTCAAGGCTGAGAACATCACTCCGATAGATGATGTTTGGAATGAGTTCTCTCACCTTAACCAACACGAGGTCCGTGCGCATCTTGCCCGCTGTGGTCTCAAGAATGAGCATATTACCCGGCCGCTTAAGGCGCTTAGCGGGGGAGAACAGGCAAAGGTCCGTCTTTGCAAGCTGATGATGCGCGAGACGAACTATATTCTTTTTGACGAGCCTACCAATCACCTGGATGTCGTTGCGAAGGAAGAGCTAAAGCGTGCACTGAAGGCATTCAAAGGGACTGTGATCCTTGTCTCCCACGAACCTGACTTCTATGAGGATTGGGTGACCAAAACCTGGGACGTGGAAGCTTGGTCAACAAAAAAAGCCTGATTAAAGCTTAACTCAGGTGTAACTCACACCTGTGAACAAACTTGTTCATGAATTTAGGGTTCAATCTGTTTCCAAAACATGTTACACTGTCATTAACTTAATAGTTACACACTAGGGGGGCCAAATTCGGCTGAGATGGAAGCTTTAAGCATCCGGACCCTTTGCACCTGATCTGGGTTATACCAGCGTAGGGAAGTGGTAATCGTGATGGAACCAGCATTCCACCAGCTTAGCAATGTAAGCCATTCAAGCCGGTGTAAGGTGGTTCTCAGAGCTTAGCTTCATTGCTTTGATATACACGTTCAGCCGCTCTCTGCGAGAGCGGCTTTTTTGTGCGCTTTTACAGGCTGCGTTTAATTTATACCTATGGAGAGGAAGCAGCAAATGAACGGTCTGCCTAAGTTTCATGTCATTTCAGACGGAACGAAAGATGTGCCTGAACTTGTTCGGTATGCTATCGCCATTCATCCATATCTTGATGCTTTTCATCTCAGGGAAAAGAGCTGGAGTGCTTATAAGCTGTCTTATGCGGTGGAGCAGCTCCTTGAAGCCGGGATGCCTGCGGGCAAGCTGTATATCAATGACCGGGCGGATATTGCCAAAGCTTATAAGCTCGGAGGTGTGCAGCTGGGTGGGGAGAGCCTTTCCCCAATCCGCGCCAGGACTGTAGTAGGCAGCCGTACAATGATCGGACGCTCCATCCACAATGCTGAAGAACTGCGGGAGGCGGCCGGTCAGGGAGCAGATTATTGTATTTATGGCCACATTTATCCGACATCGTCGAAACAAGGGTTAACCGCAAGGGGGCTGCATCAACTTGCTAACCTGTGCGGGCCATCGGCTATTCCGGTAATTGCAATTGGGGGAATCACCCCCGGCAGAGTATCGGAGGTTCTTCAGGCAGGTGTCGACGGGATTGCCGTGATGTCGGGCGTTATGGGCTCGCCAGATCCGGCTGGGGCAGCCGGGCAATATCAGCAGGCATTGCTTAAAGAGACCATCGGTGGTTTATTACGAGAGGAGTTGGAGAGAAAATGAGCAGCAGATATGATGCTGTCATCATCGGCGGCGGAGTAATCGGGTGCTTTCTTGCCTATCAGTTAACGAAGCGGGGCAAGAAGGTGGCCCTTGTGGAACAGGGGGAATTGGCTTCGGGAGCTTCCGGAGCGGCAGCTGGGATGCTGGCTGCGGATTGTGAGCATTTCGAGCATCCAGAGCTTAAGAGCATGGCCCGGCTCAGCCGCGATGCTTTTCCTTCCGTCATCCGCGAGCTGCGGCAGCTTAGCGGTATCGACGCTGGTCTGAACGAGCGGGGATTCCTCGTTCCGGCAAGAGACGCCCAAGAAGCGGAGGAGCTGCATGCTGGCATGCTGGCTGATTGCTCCGGCGAATGGTGGAGGCCTGAGAAGCTGCAGACAGCAGAGCCTGCTCTGTGCAAAGCTCTTCATGGAGCGGTTTACAGGGCAGAGGAGACCCAGCTGCTTCCTGCCAGACTTACGGAAGCTCTAGCGTACAGCGCTCAGAGCAAAGGCGCAGAACTCCTGCTGCAAACTAAAGCTGCGGAGATTCGTGAGATCAACGGCTCGGTTCAAGGAGTTATGACATCCAGGGGCTTACTGGAGTGTGAGCAGGCAGTGCTTGCCGGGGGCTGGCAGATGGACCAGCTGCTTCAGCCATTGGGGCTAACGCTTCCCCTTGAGCCGGTTAAGGGGGAGATCGTGGAGGTCCATTCTGAATCACCGCTGCTCACAAGTACGCTGTATGCCCGCAATGTGTACATCGTTCCCAAACCAGGAAATAAGCTGTGGCTTGGAGCGACCAGTTATTCAGGGGATCGTTCGTCTGGAGTTAGGGCTGACAGCGTGTATAAGCTGTTAAGCGCAGGCTCGGAGTACATACCTGAAATCCGGTCCAGTCAATTTATCAGGGCCTGGTCTGGACACAGGCCGAAGACACCCGACGGACTTCCGTATCTGGGTGGATTTTCAGGGATTCACGGACTTTACGCTGCAGCCGGGCACTACCGTAACGGAGTGCTGATGAGTGCGGTAAGCTCAAGCATCCTGGCTAATGTAATGGAGGGAATTGCCACACCCGGGGTCAATCTTGAGCCCTTCAGTCCGGACCGTTATCAGAGACAGAGGGAAGGGGAAATGGTGCTGTGAAGATTCGGATCAATGGTCAGATCATGACGTTAGACCAGGAAATCAGAACGGTGCACGATCTTCTGGAAAGCTTGGATTTGGGTGTCAAAACCGTGGTGGTGGAGCAAAACCATGATATTCTGCACCAGGATCAGCATGAAGAGGCTTTATTGTCGGATGGGGATTCCATAGAAATTGTACATTTTGTAGGAGGCGGTTAATGATGTTAACAATTGGATCACATGAGTTCCACTCCCGTTTGCTGTTGGGAACCGGAAAGTTTAGTGACTTAGATGTACAGGGGCAGGCGGTGGAAGTCTCGGGGACGGAAATATTAACCTTCGCGGTACGCAGATTGAATCTATCCAACCCGCGTGAGGAACATTTTCTGGAACGCCTTGATTTGAAGCGGTACACACTTCTGCCGAATACAGCGGGTGCCGAGAACGCAGAGGAGGCGGTGCGAATCGCCAAACTCGCGAAAGCATCCGGACTTTGTGATATGATCAAGGTTGAGGTCATCGGAGATCCCCGTACGCTGCTTCCAGATCCGCTGGAAACCTGGAAAGCGTGTGAAATTCTCCTTGAGGAAGGATTTATAGTTCTACCTTATATTTCTGATGACGTTATTCTGGCCAAAAGACTTCAGCAGCTAGGTGTGCATGCCGTTATGCCGGGAGCTTCACCCATCGGGGCAGGACGTGGGATCGTCAATCCGTTTAATCTTGAGCTGATTATTGAACAGGCCGAGGTGCCAGTGATTGTGGATGCGGGCATTGGTTCACCAAAGGATGCCGCTTATGCCATGGAGCTTGGAGCGGATGGTGTGCTTCTCAATTCGGCTGTTTCGGGTGCGGCTGATCCAGTGAAGATGGCTGAAGCGATGAAGCTGGCGGTACTGGCCGGACGCTTGGGGTTTGAAGCGGGGCGGATTCCGGTAAAAAGATATGCTGCGGCAAGCAGTCCGCAGGAAGGGATGATTACAACATGAATGAAGAGGAACGCGGTTCTGCCGGTTCAACCGGGAGCACAGACAGCAGGTCAAGTGCAGACCGCTATTCCAGACAAGAAAGATTCACTCCAATTGGCAGGAACGGTCAGCTGAAGCTGTTGGGAAGCAAAGTCCTGATTGTTGGAGTGGGCGCGCTCGGCACCGGGATTGCGGAGACTTTGGCCCGCGCGGGAGTGGGACATCTAGTGCTCGCGGACCGTGATTATGTGGAGTGGAGCAATTTGCAGCGTCAGCAGCTATTCTCTGAATCTGACGCGGCAGCAAGGCTGCCAAAGGCTGTAGCGGCCAAGGAGCGGCTTCTCGCGATCAATTCGGAAGTTACAGTAGAGGCCTTTGTCATGGATGTGACCTTGCAGGAGATTGAGGATTTGCTGCCTGGGGTCGATTTGATCCTGGACGCCACCGATAATTTTGATACCCGTCTCCTGATTAATGATATTTCCCAGAAACACCGAATCCCTTGGATTTACGGAGGGTGTGTTGGCAGTTATGGGATTACATACACCATTCTCCCGGGAGAGACTCCGTGTCTGAACTGTCTGCTTGGCGCAATTCCCCTGGGTGGGGACACTTGTGATACAGCAGGCATTATTCCCTCTGCGGTTCAAACCGTGGTGGCACATCAGACCACAGAGGCATTGAAGCTGCTAACCGGCAGCAAAGAGGCGCTCCGGGGAACCCTGCTCTCCTTTGATTTGTGGCGTAATGAACAAGCATCGATTAAGATCGGAAGTGCCAGGAAGCCAGATTGTCTCTCCTGCGGCCCAGAGCGGACTTATCCTTATTTATCTTCCGGGAACTTACAGAAGACCGAAGTGTTGTGCGGCAGAGATACCGTTCAGATCCGCCCGCCTGTTCGCAGGGAGATTGACTTGAGCAAGACAGCGGAAGTGCTCAGCCAGCTGAATGAAGGGGTGGTAGAACGCAATCCATTCCTTGTCTCGCTGACGATGGGCGATAAGCGGCTGGTGCTATTTAAGGACGGGCGCGCCATGGTTCATGGAACCAAGGATATCATGGAAGCTAAAACGATTTATCATCGGTTCTTCGGTTAATTGGCAAAAGGAGGGCGGTCAGATATGAGTATACCGCGTGTGTTAACCATTGCCGGTTCGGATTCGGGAGGTGGTGCCGGCATTCAGGCCGACCTCAAAACTTTTCAGGAGCTTGGCGTCTACGGGATGAGTGTCATTACTGCCGTGACCGCCCAGAATACGGTTGTGGTATCCGATGTGTTTCCCTTACCCCCTGAGACGGTTAGACGGCAGCTTACTGCAATTGGAGAGGATCTGGGACCCCATGCCGTGAAGACGGGCATGCTGTACAGCTCGGAGATCATTGAAGCGGTTGTACAAAGTGTGAAGCGGTGGGAATGGCGCAACCTGGTGGTGGATCCGGTTATGTTGTCCAAGAGTGGGGCCTCCCTTCTTCAGGATGAGGCGGTAGATGATTTGGTCCACAGACTGCTCCCGTTAGCCCGGCTGATTACGCCAAATCTTCCGGAAGCCCGGCTGCTCACTGGTGTGGATATAGTCGATGAAGACTCCATGAGGCTTGCGGCTGAGCGGATTTCCCGCTTTGGTGTCGGCGGTGTGCTGATCAAAGGCGGGCATTTTCATGAGGAAGGTGAGACTTCCCAGGATTATTTGTTTACAGGCACTGAGGAATTCTGGTTCTCCGGCCCCCGGTACAAGACAAGGCATACACATGGAACGGGGTGCACATTATCCTCGGCTGTAGCCTCCGGATTGGCACAGGGACTTTCTGTCCAAGAAGCTGTGGCTCTGGGTAAGAGCTTCATAGAGGCGGCAATCAGCCAGCCGATCAGCATGGGCGCCGGCCATGGACCGGTGAATCATTGGGCATACCGGAGCAGACTGGACACCGGAAGGATGAGATAGCTTGAGTCAAATGAATAGAGACTTGTTAAGCTTGTATTTGGTGATGGGCAGTTCAAATTGCAGGGGGAGAAGCCCTGTTCAGGTGCTTGAAGCAGCCATCCGGGGCGGGATTACGTTGTTCCAATACCGGGAAAAGGGAGTGCGGTCCCTTCACCATACCGAGCGTTTAATGCTGGCGATGCAATTAAGAAATGTCTGCCATCATCACGGAATCCCCTTTATTGTTAATGATGATGTGGGGCTTGCGATTCAAATTGGAGCGGACGGGGTGCATTTGGGGCAGGATGATGGGGATCATGCGATGATCCGCGAAAGAGTGAAGCACATGATCTTAGGCGTGTCCACACATACTGTCGAAGAGGCTAGGGCCGCAGCTGAGCTTGGAGCGGATTACATTGGGGTTGGTCCTATTTACCCGACCCTCAGCAAGATGGATGCCGAAGAAGCCAAAGGACCATCCATTCTAAGCAACATCCGGAGCAGCGGTGTTACGCTTCCTATGACGGCCATAGGAGGTATAAATGGCGAAGTGGCTTCCGAGTTGATCTTGGCTGGTGCGGACGGCATTGCTGTGGTATCAGCCATTGCAGGGGCAGCGGACCCGGAAGCCGCAGCCAAGCGGCTCAAGGAAGCGGTGCAATCGGCAAAAGCCGATCTCCATTAAGCTTTTTAAACCTGTGAGTACACCAAGGGTTCGCGGTCAAACGGAAAAATGGTTGTATAGTTATCCAAATTGAGAAACCCATACTTAAGAAATCCATACTTCCCGCGAGAAGTATGGATTTCTTTTTGTGTGCCAAAATAAGCAAGGGCACAAAAGGAGGTCGGACACCGTCTTACATGAGTGGATACTGATTGTCGGTGAGCTGGATGGGGCGTGTGAGGAGCTGACATCAGCTTTAAATCAGGCGGGTTTTGAAATACGACATACTGAGAGCGGCATCGAGGCATTGGATAGGATTCGGCAAGAAATCCCCACATTGGTTCTGACAAGCACGCAACTGAAGGATATGGATGTTTTTGATTTTTTACGTGAGCTAAAAGACGGCGCATCTGCCATACAATGTCCAGTGATCGTACTGACCATGGATCTTTCAACTTCAGAGCTTGTAAAGGCGTTTCAGGAAGGTGCCCATGACTATGTGGATTTGACGAGGCCGCCTGAGGAGCTGCTGGCGCGGATTCGTAAGCTGCTGGAGCTTTTTTATATGGCCAGGGGCCCTGCGGAGACAGTGCTGAACTTTGAAGATGTGACCGTTCACTTAAAAAGCCGGAAAGCATTTCGCGGAGATACTCATATCAAGCTGACTCCGAAAGAATACGAGCTGCTGTGTTTCATGCTGCGGAAGGTGAATCATGTGTGCAGCCGAGAGGAACTGCTCCAGGAAGTGTGGGGCTATGATTTCCGGGTGGATACCAATGTCGTTGACGTATATATCCGTCATCTGAGAACCAAGATTGACCGGGGGTATCCCCGTAAAATCATCCATACCGTGCGGGGAATGGGCTACATGATTCATTAATAATATGAAAAAACAAGCTGGCCCTGTCAGACAGGATCAGCTTGTTTGGTAGGATTAGGATAGCCGTTCTTTGTTCTTTGTTCTAATTAAAGAACCCGGCGTGCTTTCAGATAAGTGCGGTCCCAGTTGCCGGCATTCAGGTTAGAGTACGTCACACCCGGGCTGCCATAAGTGTGCAGAATTTTCCCGTTTCCTACATAGATGGCCACGTGAGTCACATTTCTGCCATTGGCACGGCTGCCGCTGGAGAAGAATACGAGATCGCCGGCTCTCAGGTTCGAGCGGGATACGGCCACACCGGACTTGGATTGTTCAGCTGCCGTACGGGGCAGGGTAACTCCAACAGACTTAAACACATATTTCGTAAAGGAAGAGCAGTCAAAGTTCCGTGTAGTAGAAGTTGAAGCACCGAATTTATAAGGTACGCCCAGGTATCGTTTACCGAGGGTGATCGCTTTTTGAGCTTTAGAAGTTGCGGTTGCCTGAACGGATACCGTAGATGAAGCAGCATGGACGGAAGCAGCACCTGTTGCAAAGAATCCTATAGAAGTGACTGCAGCACACAGCCCTAGAGTCAATACTTTTTGGAATAATGTATTCTGTGTTCTCATGTTGTACCTCCAAATTTCTTTTCTGTTGGGTATGGCTGTAGTATAGCAGGTTATTTACCACCTATAATTTGGAGATGGCCTTATCGGGCCAGGCCTGGCAGTAGGTTGAGGATAATTATTAAAATATCATTAAAGTTACAAAATCTTTAACTTTAACAGCGTTTACATTGTAAAACAAAAGCAAAGAACCCTTGAGGGACAAGGGTTCTTTGCTTTTTACCGTTTGAAACTTTTAATTTGGAGAATTACAATGTTGTCATTGTAATAGATACAGTCAATCCTTACTTTGGATGACCAATAGAAGTCCGCTCTCAATCTGAATCTTCCCCTGTTGGCCGGTAAGCCGGTTGCTTATGCCTAAGGATTGCCCCATCTTAATGGTGGCATCTTGCAAAGGGTACATAAATCCGCTAAGCGTAATGCCGGTAACTTCAGGTGTAAGAGGAAGAAGCGAGACGTATGTAAATCCCCGGTCTTCAACAACCAATGAAGAGCCTGTGAGTGTAATGTAGTTATGCTCATCTATAATGGAGCTGACAACCTGATGCTGCAGCCCCCGAAGCATCATCTGAATATTGGAGAGAGAATGATCCTGCCTTGACCCCATGGCCCCTATCATAATGACTTCCGGTGCCTGCTGGTCAATGGCCATATCGAAAGCCAGCTCTGTATCGGTTAGATTTTTGTCCACTGGATCACACACGATAATTTCCCCGCAGCTCTGACGAACCAATTCAAGCTCCTCAGCGGTAACCGAATCAAAATCTCCAACAGCTATGTCGGGTTTAATGCCATTCTGAACAAGGAATAATGCCCCCTTATCCGCTCCAATGATGAAGTCGTCCTGCCGGATTTCCTTGATGCTGTCCGGACTGATATTCCCACCCGTAAATATTAAAACCCGTTTTGGCGCCATGCTGCACTTCCTTTCTCACCTTAACGTAAGTTCTATTTCTTAAGTATAGGACAACTTTATGTCTTGCACAATTTTGAAGCGCCGGATTACAATAAAAAAGTCGTGCAAAGAGTCGAGAGAGTAGGGGCAGAGAACAGATGCATATTTTTGATATTTTCAGTATTATCGGAACTATCGCCTTCGCTATGTCTGGAGCTTTTGTGGCGATGGAGGAGGAGTACGATATTCTTGGCGTGCTTGTTCTTGGCCTGGTAACCGCATTTGGCGGGGGGATCATCCGCAATGTGCTCATCGGAGTGCCGGTGACCACGCTTTGGACCCAGGGGGATTTGATTATTTTGGCGAACCTGTCAGTTTTTGTGGCCTTTGTGCTTCCGCTCAAATGGATTCATCACTGGAAAAGGACGGAGGCGCTTTTTGACGCTATCGGACTTTCGGCTTTTGCCATACAGGGGGCGCTTTATGCAACCAAAATGCATCACCCGATGAGCGCTGTTATTGTGGCGGCGGTCCTCACCGGAATCGGCGGAGGGATTATCCGCGACCTGCTGGCTGGACGCAAGCCGCTAGTGCTGCGTGATGAAATTTATGCTGTGTGGGCAATGGTGGGTGGAGCGGTCGTAGGGTTCGGAATTGCCCAGAACACTTGGCAGCTCCTGCTGCTGTTCGCCGCGGTAGTCTTGTTTAGAATGCTGTCCGTTCATTATAAATGGAAGCTTCCAAGACGTTCCCTCAAAGAATACACCCCGCATTCACAGCATGTGGATTCATAATGGCAAATTTGCTTTAAAAGTGTATAGGAACAAGAAAACGCCGGAATCGATATGCATCGACTTCCGGCGTTTTCACGCTGAACCATTTTATTTAAGGAAATACATCAACGCTTCGGGAAGCTCCTTCTGCCAGAAGCCCCACAGGTGCTTGCCGTCCTTTTCAAGATAGTGGACTTTGGCTCCCCGTGCTTCAAGCAGGGCCTTGGTGTTCCGGTTCAGTTCCACGAAATCATAAATACCGGTATCTGTCTGATAGTCCCGTTCCTGAAGGCCGACGATCATATACAGGGACAAGCCTGAGAGATCGCTCTCCTGAACCACGAGTTCCTGGGTCGGAATATAGAAGGCACCGGAAAGGCTGATGATTTTGGAAAACAGCTCCGGATTTTTCATAGCCAGATGCAGGGATACGGTACCGCCAAGTGAATCTCCCGCCAATATCCGCTCCTCGCGCTGGGTTCTAACCGGATAATTGCGTTCAACAAAGGGAATGATTTCTTGTGTGAAACAGGATGTGTAGGCCTCAAACCTATGGCCGAATGGGGCGTATTCCGCTGTCCGGACCTTTGTGTCTACTTCAACTCCAACTACGATAAACGGATCGATTCCTTCATCCAGGATAAGCTGGTTGGCCGTGGTCGCAATGCGGCCGTAATTGAAAAATTCCTCACCGTCCTGGCAATAAATTACAGGATAGCTGAGGATTTCGTTGTAACCTGGAGGAAGATAAATGCGCAAAGAACGCTGTTCCCCCAAGAACTTGCTGTCAATGACTTCTTTCACAATCGTCCGTTTTAGGTACCGCGAATCGGTCATGGATGGTTCACGCTCCGTCTCTTGATATTTTGCTTTTGAAAGCCTGATCAGGTAAGATACCCCTAGGCATGTCTTGGAAAAAGGGAGGATTTCCTTTTTTAATGTGTTATACAATTATTGTTCATCTGTTATACATACAAAAATCAGGGTTGAACACATTTTAAAGTATATCCTTTGACTTAAGTGGTGAAACAGATGTATAATAATTCTATAACAGTGGAACATGATATTCAAATTTTTTATCGAGGTGAAGATAATGAGCAAGGTTCCTTATGAAGTATATACGGAGGACGTTGACACGCTGTCCGTACTTTCACCTGCTGGTGAAATCGTAAACAAAGATAAACTTCCTGACTTGACTGATGATCAATTGAAAGAAATTATGTACCGTATGGTATTTACCCGTACTTGGGATGATCGTGCTGTGAACTTGGGCCGCCAAGGACGTCTTGGTTTCTATGCGCCGGTATCCGGCCAAGAAGCTACTATGGTTGGCAGTGAGTTTGCGCTAGAGAAAGATGACTTTGTATGTCCTGGATACCGTGATATGCCACAAATCGTATGGCACGGTCTTCCATTGTATCAAGCCTTCCTGTATTCCCGTGGGCATCAACACGGCGGTGAAATTCCTCAAGGTGTCAATGTACTTATGCCGCAAATTATCATTGGGGCACAAATCCTGCATGCAATGGGGATTGCAATGGGCTACAAGCTCAGAAAACAAAAGCAGGTCGTAATTACTTATACAGGGGATGGCGGATCTTCCGAAGGTGACTTCTATGAAGGTCTGAACTATGCCGGTGTTTACAAGCTGCCGGTTATTTTCTTTGTGCAAAACAACGGTTATGCGATCACTACTCCATTCTCCAAGCAGACTGCGGCTCTTTCCATCGCCCACAAAGCGGTTGCAGCCGGTATTAAAGGCGTGAAGGTTGACGGTATGGATGTTCTTGCCGTAATCAAAGCTGTTCAAGAAGCTGCTGAGCGCGGCCGCAACGGCGAAGGTGCTACCTTGATCGAAGCGGTTACTTACCGTTTCCGTCCGCATTCCCTGTCTGATGATGCTTCCAAGTATCGTACGAAGGAAGAAGAAGGCGAGTGGAGTGAGAAGGACCCAATTGCACGTCTTGCCAAGTACCTGGAGAAGAAAGGTCTTTGGACTGAAGAAGATACTGCCCGTGTGAAAGAAGAAGCGAAAGCAAAAGTGAACGAGCAGATCAAGAAAGCGGAACAAACCGAGAAAATGACGGTTCCAGGCTTGATTGACAGCATGTTCGAAACCACTCCGAAATATCTGGAAGAGCAAAAGGCTGACTTCCAATAATATATCCCGCGAATACTCCCCGTTTGTTTTTTTACTGACCGGAAGGGGAGTTATTGCACTGCCGGTTTATGCCGGTGAGGTTCAACTTATTTCATTGAATCAGGAACCAATCCTGACTTATAGGAGGATATCTAGCAATGGCACAAATGAACATGAAAGAAGCGATTCGCGATGCATTGCGCGTGGAATTGAAACGCGATGCCAATGTCCTGCTTTTCGGGGAAGACGTAGGTAATGTAGGGGGCGTATTCCGCGCAACCGAAGGACTGCAAAAAGAGTTTGGGGAAGAGCGCGTATTCGATACGCCGCTGGCTGAATCCGCGATTGGCGGTTTGGCGTTCGGTCTTGGTATCCAGGGCTTCCGTCCTGTTGCCGAGATTCAATTTGTAGGTTTTATCTTTGAAGCTCTTGACCAGATTCTGGTTCAAGCTGCGCGTCTGCGCTACCGTTCCGGCGGCCGCTACAATGCGCCTATCGTATTCCGTACGCCATTTGGCGGCGGTGTTAAAGCGGCTGAGCTTCATACGGATTCCCTGGAAGGATTGATTGCCCAAACACCGGGTATTAAACTAGTAATCCCTTCCAACCCATACGATGCTAAAGGTCTTATGATTTCCGCGATTCGCGATAATGACCCTGTCTTCTTCATGGAGCACCTTAATCTGTACCATGCTTTCCGTGCTGAAGTTCCAGATGGTGAGTACACTGTTGAACTTGGCAAGGCGAACGTGGTTAAAGAAGGCTCCGATGTTACCATCATTGCTTATGGTCTGATGGTTCACACCGCAGTTAAAGCGGCTGAAGAACTTGAAAAAACAAAGGGCATTAAAGCTGAGGTTATCGATCTGCGCACCCTGGTTCCTCTGGATATCGACACCATTGTGGCGTCCATTAAGAGAACCAACCGTGCCATCGTTGTACAGGAAGCTCAGAAATCCGCGGGTATCGCTGCGGAAGTTATTGCTCAAATCAATGAGAAGGCTATTCTTCACCTCGAAGCGCCAGTTCTTCGTGTGGCAGGTCCGGATACCGTGTATCCATTTGCCCAAATCGAGGATCAGTGGCTTCCATCTCCAGCTCGTGTGATTTCCGCAGTAAACAAAGTACTTGAATTTTAATTAACAACCGGACTATAAGGAGGTCTTCTAGGTGGCAAAATTTGAATATCGTTTCCCGGAACTGGGCGAAGGATTGCATGAAGGCGAAATTATCAAAATGCACATCAAGCCAGGGGATAAAGTAACCGACGATGACATCATCATGGAAGTGCAAAACGACAAGGCAGTAGTAGAAGTTCCTTGTCCTGTGAACGGTACAGTTCAAGAAGTATTCGGTAAAGACGGCGCGATCTTCCGCGTTGGCGACGTAGTTGCCGTTATCGATGCTGAAGGCGAAGTTCCTGAGCAAGAAGGCGCCCCTGAACAGCACGGAAGCCAAGAGGCTGATGCGGCGAAAGGCGGAGCGGATACGAAATCTTCCCCTGCTTCTGACAGCCCGTCCGAAGCTAAGCAAGGCGATGCAGCTGGCGCACCTGCTCCTGCGGCTCCGAACAAGGAAGTGCTTGCTACACCTAGCGTTCGCAAATTCGCACGTGAGCAAGGCATCGATCTGACTCAAGTAACGGGTACAGGCAATGCTGGCAAGATCACCAGAGAAGATGTTGAAGCCTTCAAGAACGGCGGCGGTGCGGCTGCAGCTCCAGCGGCTCAAGAAGCTAAATCTGAAGCCAAAGCAGCTCCAGCGGCAGCTTCAACAGGTGCTGTGCATCTGGAAGAAGAGCGCGTTCCATTCAAAGGAATCCGCAAAGCGATTTCCAATGCTATGGTTAAATCGGCGTACACAGCTCCTCACGTTACTATCATGGACGAAGTGGATGTTACTGAGCTGGTGGCGTTCCGTACCCGCATGAAACCAATCGCCGAGAAGAAAGGCACGAAAGTGACTTACCTGCCGTTCATCGTTAAAGCTTTGGTTGCGGCTTCCCGTCAATTCCCGGCGCTTAACGCTTCCATTGACGAAGAGAACAACGAAATTGTTTACAAGAAGCATTATGACATCGGTATTGCTACCGATACAGATAACGGCTTGATCGTTCCAGTCATTAAAGATGCTGACCGTAAGAGCATCTGGATGATTGCTGACGCTATTCGTGACCTGGCTGCACGCGGCCGTGAAGGCAAGCTGAGCCCTGCCGAAATGAAAGGCAGCACAATTTCGATCACAAATATCGGTTCTGCCGGCGGTATGTTCTTTACCCCAATCATTAACTATCCTGAGGTAGCTATCTTGGGTACTGGACGTATTTCCGAGAAACCAGTTGTGAAGAACGGTGAAATCGTAGTTGCTCCAGTAATGGCTCTGTCCCTTAGCTTCGACCACCGTCTGATTGATGGTGCAACAGCTCAAAACTTTATGAACTACATTAAATCACTGCTCGCTAATCCTGAGCTGCTGGTTATGGAGGTGTAAGTAATGGTAGTAGGAGACGCTTCTCTTGATATCGATACATTGGTCGTAGGTGCCGGTCCCGGCGGTTATGTGGCAGCCATTCGTGCTGCCCAACTGGGACAAAAAGTAGTAATCGTGGATAAATCCGAGCTTGGCGGCGTGTGCTTGAACCGTGGATGTATTCCATCCAAGGCTCTGATCTCCGCGGCTCACCAATATGAAGCTGCCAAGCATGGCGACGCATTCGGGATTTCCGCAGACAACGTAAAGGTTGACTTCTCCAAAACCCAAGCTTTCAAAAATGGTGTTGTGAAGAAGATGACTCAAGGTGTGGCTGGACTTCTGAAAGGCAATAAGATCGAGGTATTCAGCGGTGAGGTTATGTTCATTAACGAAACCGAAGCGCGTGCTTTCAATGAACACGAATCCCCACGCTACCGGTTCAAACATTGTATCCTGGCAACAGGTTCCCGTCCGATTGAACTTAAGCCGTTCCCATTCGGCGGCCGTATCCTGTCCTCCACCGAAGCGCTGCAGCTTGAAGAGATTCCTTCGAGCCTCGTCGTTATCGGCGGTGGTTACATCGGTGCCGAGCTTGGTCAAATGTTCTCCAAATTCGGAACTAAAGTAACGATCATTGAAGGTCTGGACACTGTGCTTCCTGGCTTCGACAAGGACATGACCCGTCTTGTTGCGAAGAGCATGGAGAAGACCGGCATTGAAATCGTGACAAATGCGAAGGCGGAAAGTGCTGAGCAGACAGATAAGAACGTGACTGTGAAATACTCCGTCAACGGAGAGAGCAAAGAAGTTACTGCAGACTATCTGCTGGTGACTGTTGGACGCCGTCCAAATACTGATGGCGATCTGGGTCTTGATCTTGCGGGTGTGGAACTGACCGACCGTGGTCTGGTTAAAGTTGACCATCAAGGACGCACAACCAACCCGAACATCTTTGCGATTGGCGATATTGTTCCAGGTCTTGCGCTGGCCCACAAAGCTTCTTACGAAGGTAAAGTGGCCGCAGAAGCGATCTCTGGCCTGCCATCTGTAGTTGACTACAAAGCGATTCCGGCTGTTGTATTTACAGATCCTGAATGCTCCAGTGTTGGCTACACCGAGAAGGAAGCTAAGGAGAAAGGCTTCAAAGTGAAAGCCGGTAAATTCCCGTTTGCGGGTAATGGCCGTGCAACTTCTCTGAATGCTCCAGACGGATTCATTAAAATTGTAGCGAATGAAGAGAACAACCTGGTTCTTGGCGCACAAATCGTAGGTATTGAAGCATCCAACTTGATTGCCGAGCTTGGCCTGGCCATCGAGATGGGAGCAACTCTTGAGGATATCTCCCTTACAATCCATGCTCACCCAACACTTGGTGAGATTGTTATGGAGACTGCAGAGCTTGTGGAAGGTCATCCAATCCACGTCATTTCCCGTTAATCTTGTTACTCCTATGTGCACATGGACACGGGTCTCTTAAGCGAAATTGAACATATTTTGGCAAGAACGCAGCCCGCGTTCTTGCCTTTCTTTTTATTGTCTGTTAACAAGATGGGCGGCATCATGATATATTACATAAGAGAAAGTCGGAGGTGTGGATCGTGCAAAATTATTTGGATTTGCTTAAGGATATTCAGGAACACGGGACCCGGAAAGACGACCGCACAGGTACGGGAACAATCTCGGTCTTTGGTCGTCAGCTGCGCTTTGATCTGTCCAAAGGGTTCCCGCTGGTTACAACCAAACGCATTCATCTCAAATCAGTAATTCATGAGCTGTTGTGGTTCCTTAAAGGGGACACCAACATCGCTTATTTGAAGGAACACGGAGTCCGGATATGGGACGAATGGGCGGATGAGAACGGGGATCTCGGTCCTGTGTATGGCTCCCAATGGCGTTCTTGGGAGACCCCGGATGGCCGTGTGATTGATCAGATCACCAACGTGGTCGAGGGCATCAAGAACAATCCGGATTCCCGCCGTCATCTGGTGAGTGCTTGGAACGTGGCTGAGATTGAGAATATGAAGCTGCCGCCATGCCATTTTGTGTTTCAATTCTATGTGGCTGACGGGAAATTAAGCTGTATGCTGACCATGCGCTCGGTGGACACGTTCCTGGGACTTCCCTTCAATATTGCAAGTTATGCTCTGCTCACACATATGGTGGCTCAGCAGTGTGATCTTGAGGTTGGAGAGTTCATCTGGTCCGGCGGGGACGTGCACATCTATACCAATCATTTGGAGCAGGTGCAGCTTCAGCTGACCCGTACACCATATGAACTGCCGAAGCTGGTCATCAAGCGGAAGCCCGAGTCTATTTTTGATTATAAGTATGAGGATTTCGAATTTGAAAACTATGTGTACCACCCGGCTATTAAGGCGCCGGTGTCCGTCTAACTCTACTGTGTGACAACGGATGGTGGAAGCGGACAGAAGACCGTTTAGACATTTTGAAAAAGGGGGTCAAATGATGGGTATTACACTGATATGGGCCATGGCCCGGGGGGGTGTAATCGGCAGGGACAACAAGCTGCCGTGGCGGCTGCCTGCGGATTTGGCTTTCTTCAAGGCCCAGACAATCGGCAAGACGATGCTGATGGGAAGAAAGACGTGGGAATCCATCGGTTCAAAGCCGCTTCCAGGCCGCCGGAATGTGATTCTGACAACGGACAAGTCATTTCAGGCAGATGGAGCGGAGACTGTGCATTCCATGTCTGAAGCCTTAGAGCTGGCCGGGCCCGGAGAGGAACTTATGGTCATCGGTGGAGCGGGAGTGTTTGAGCATTTCCTGCCATATGCCACCCGCCTGCTGGTTACCTTTATCGATGAGGATATCGAAGGGGATGTAGTCTTTCCTGAACTGGACTGGTCCTCGTTCAAGCTCACGGATGAGGTACAGGGAATTCGGGACGAGAAGAATCCATATGATTATCGGTTTGTAACCTATGAACGCGTTAAAGCAGTTGCGCAATAATGCAAACTATTATGAATAAAGTCCATTAATATGCTTTGTCGTGAGTGATAAAATATTTTAACAGTATAGAAGTAGGCAAAGGGTGGAAGGATTCTGGAGAAGCGTAGCGCTCGCCTTTGTGAACGGATCTCAGCTTATAGCAAATGTTTTAACCAAGAAATCCATGAACAACAGCGATCGGAAGAACTTGTCACCCGGCTGTCTGGATCTATATAATCAGTTGTTCTACTTTTATTGATTAATTTTAATCATATAATATAAAGGGAACAGGGCGGTTAAACTGTGCTTTGTTCTTTTTATGGTGAAGATGGGATGGCTTGTGATGGCTGCATTCTACTTCCGTATAGATATACGAATATAGAGATGGGGGAAAGTAAGATGTCTACACCTACGGGGTTTATGGAATTTAAGCGACAGCTTCCGGGAGACCGCAGTCCCTCTGAACGGGTTAAGGATTGGGAGGAATTCCATAAACATGCTTCGGAAGAGGAGCTCCGGACACAAGGAGCCCGGTGTATGGATTGTGGTACACCATACTGTCACACCGGAATCGATATGACTGGGGGAACCTCGGGATGCCCGGTCCACAATCTGATTCCAGAGTGGAATAATCTGGTTTACCGTGGACAATGGAAGGATGCGCTTGACCGTCTTCATAAGACGAACAACTTCCCGGAGTTTACGGGCCGTGTATGTCCAGCCCCTTGCGAGGGCTCCTGTACGGTAGGTTTGATCGGACAGCCGGTTACAATCAAGACGATTGAAGAAGCTATTATCGAGCGCGGTTTTGAAGAAGGCTGGGTCGTAGCACAGCCGCCCGAGAAGCGTACAGGTAAGCGTGTAGCCGTGGTTGGCTCTGGACCAGCGGGTCTTGCCTGTGCAGCACAGCTTAACAAGGCAGGTCATGAGGTAACGGTATATGAGCGGGCAGACCGTGTCGGTGGGCTTCTAATGTATGGAATTCCGACAATGAAGCTGGATAAGTCCGTTGTAGAGAGACGTGTGAACCTTCTGGTCCAAGAAGGGGTGAAATTTATCACCAACACGGAAATTGGCAGGGATATTCCTGCGCAGCAGCTTGTTGATGAGTTTGATGCGGTAGTCCTGTGCGGAGGGGCGACCAAACCACGGGAATTTAATATTGAAGGCAGCGAGTTGAATGGAGTGCATTATGCCATGCCGTTCCTTAACGGCACGATTCGCAGCTATCTGAACTCCGGCCTGCAAGATGGCGATTATTTGTCCGCAGAAGGCAAAGACGTTATCGTTATCGGAGGTGGGGACACCGGTTCTGACTGTGTGGCTACTTCGCTTCGTCATGGCTGCAAGAGCATCACCCAGTTCGGTACACATGCAAAGGCTCCGCTCGAGCGGGACCCGATCCAAAACCCTTGGCCGCAGTTCCCGAACGTATACACGCTGGATTATGCCCAAGAGGAAGCCAAGGCACTTTACGGGGAAGATCCGCGTGAGTTCTCCATCATGACCACGAAGTTTGTGGGGGATGAGCAGGGCAACCTGAAGGAGCTGCATACCGTTCAAATTCAGCGGATTGTCGATGAAACCGGACGCAAGATTTATCAGCCGATTCCAGGTACGGAACGCGTATTCCCGGCTCAGCTAGCGCTGATCGCGATCGGATTTGACGGACCGGAGAACACGATCATCAATGAACTGTCTCTGGAGACGGACCGTCGTTCAAATGTGAAGGCGCGTTATGGCAAATACAACACCAATGTGGACAAAGTATTTGCTGCTGGCGATATGCGCCGTGGTCAGAGCCTTGTGGTATGGGCCATCAACGAGGGACGCGAAGCTGCCCGTGAAGTCGATAAGTATTTGATGGGTGCAACGGTTCTGGTGTAATGATATAATAATAGAATGCAACGGGGCTGCGCTGTGCGCGGCTCTTTTTTTGCCGAGAAGATCTTGGGAGAGGGGAAGCGTCTCACCATGAAAACGTTAGTCATCGCAGAGAAGCCGGATATGGGACGGACCATTGCCGCGGTCATTGAACCGAAGGCGAAGAATAACCGGTCTTATCTCGAGGGAGAGCAGTATATCATTACCTGGGCGATCGGGCACTTGCTGGGTCTTGCCGAGCCGGATGCTTATGATCCCAAATATAAACGATGGAACTTCGCGGATCTGCCGATTCTGCCGGAGCATTTCAAGATTGTGCCGAATCCGAAGACGAAGGATCAGCTCAAAATTATCGGGGATTTGGCCAAACGGGCGGACCGGATCGTAAATGCCTGTGATGCCGGGCGGGAAGGCCAATACATCTTCGCTTTGATCCAGCAGCAGCTTCGGTTGACCCAGCCAGTAAGAAGGCTGTGGATTTCCGATTTGACTGCGGAGAGTATAGCGAAGGGCTTTGCCGAGCTTAAGGACAGCTCGGAGTTCGCCAACCTAACTGTTGCCGCAAGGGCCCGCAGCGAGGCCGACTGGCTTGTGGGCATGAATGCCTCGAGAGCGTTCACTACCAAACATAAGGAGCTGCTGTCTGTAGGGAGGGTCCAGACTCCGGTTCTGGCTCTGATCTACGATCGGCAGAAAGAGATCGAAAGCTTTGATTCTCTCACGTATTACGAGATTAAAGCGGAATTTCATCAGGAGGACCGGGTATATTCCGGGTCCTGGCAGGGTGACCGTCTGACAGATAAGGAGAAGGCGGAGCGGATTGCGGGTAAGGTGAAGGGGAAGGAAGGCCGGATTACTGGGTACGAGGTTAAGGATACAAAGGAGTACCCCTACAAGCTGTACGATCTGACCCTGCTTCAGCGGGAAGCTAATGCGAAATACGGGTACTCTGCGAAGAAGACGCTCGATATCGCACAGGCGCTGTATGAGAAGCATAAAGTGATCACCTATCCGCGTACCAGCTCGAACTATGTTACGGAGCAGAATATTGAGGGGATGCACAAAGCTCTTCATATGCTGAAGTCTACAAGCTATCAGGAATTGGCTAACGGCGCCAGCCCTGGACTGGTACACAAAAATAACAAATCGGTTTGCAATCCTGCACGTGTGGAAGATCACCATGCGATTCTTCCAACTCTAAAACGGGCCGGCTCTTTAAGCGCGGAGGAGCAGAACGTGTATGATCTTGTGATCCGGCGGTTCCTATCCCAATTCTATCCCCCAGCTGAGTACAAACAGCACACGGTGCTTACTGAAGTTGAAAGCGAGATCTTTAAGACCAATGTTAAAGAACTGCTGTCGTTAGGCTGGAAGGTGTGCCAGGGAACCGAGGAAGGCCGTAAATCCGGTTCCAAAAGCAAGAAGAAGGATGAAGAAGAGGAAGCGGAGCAGCTTGTTAGTGAACCGTTCCAGGTGGACCCGGACAAGCCTGTAGTTTGCCGTAAAGCCGAGGTAAAAGAGAAGGCGACTCAGCCTCCTAAAGCCTATACAGAAGGTACGCTTTTGAAAGCGATGGAAAGCGCGGGCAAGCAGCTGGAGAATGAAGAGCTGCGGGATGCCATGAAAGATGCCGGCTTGGGTACGCCAGCGACCCGGGCCGCCACGATCGAACGGCTCAAGAAGGTCGGCTACATTACCATGCAGGGCAAGAAAATAACGGTCACGCAAAAAGGCCGGACCGCGGTTGAACTGATCCGCCATGCTGGAGTTGAGCTGTTGACTTCGCCGGAGATGACGGGCCAGTGGGAGCGGCGTCTGCACCAAATTTCACGGGGCGAGGCAGCCGGTGAGAAATTTATGGAGAACGTCAAGAAGTTTACGGTCTCCATTATTGATAAGGTGCGCTCGCAGCCCATGGCTCCGCCTTCCCGCTTCGAAGGGGAGGCGGAGCCTGCCGGCAAAGGGCGACAGGCCGGCGCAGCCAAACGGCCAGCATCGCAAGCAGGCTCCAGGATGGCCAGTCAAACCAAAGTTACGGCCACGGCGGGAGCTTCTTCATCCGTCCGTCAACCGCTTGGACCTTGTCCGCGGGCGGGGTGCGGTGGACAGCTGATTGAAGGCAAGAAGGGGTACGGATGCACCCATTTCAAGGCGGGGTGCGGATTCGTCATCTGGAAGGAGTTCTCAGGCAAGAAGGTTTCCCAGAGTATGTTGACCGCCCTGCTTGAAAAGGGTCAAACTCAGCTTCTGACTTTCAAGGATGGAGATATGGACTACAAGGCCCGCATCAAGCTGCTGGATCATGAGACAGGGCAGCTTGCCCTGGACAAAGCGGAATAAAATGAAACAAACGGACCCTGCTCTAAAGGGTCCGTTTGTTGGTGTTTGGTTTGACGCTGATGCTTTGCGCGATAATATCGGGGACTTCTTCGAGGGAGGATACGGTGTACATCGCGGTTGAAGGTTTATTCTTAAGCTCAACGACGTTGTAGGCCCACTCATTCGGAAGTTTGATATAGATCGTATTAATTCCAGCGGCTAGAGCGGGAATAATATCCGTCCGCAAACTGTTGCCAATCATCCAGGTATTGTCTCTGTCGAAATGGCGGGAGGACAGAATTTGCTCCAAGGCCTCCTGGTTTTTGTGCTGGCGGATATAAATCCGCTCCTGGAAATAAGCAGCCAGCTTCATTTGCTCGATCTTCCGCTGTTGGATCGCCTGCTCCCCGCCTGTATACAAGATCAGCTCGTGTCCTTGGCGGGTCAACACTTCCAAGGTCTCCACCATGCCTGGATAGGGTTCAATCTCTTGCTCATATACGCTCAGCCCAAGCTCCATCAGGTGGTTCTCCTCAGCAAGCTGAATGGGACGGCCGATTAATCTGGAGAAGTAGTGATAGGTCTCAATCAACGACAGAGGAAAGTGTTTGCTGGCAAATCCGGATTTCAGGACACCAGCCACATCAATCTCAATCTGCTTGTCCCGGATCTCTTTCCCGGTCAGGCGGTATTCCTGGAACCAATCCAGCATGATGTCGGTAAATCTGCTCAAAATCATTTCAAAATATTTGTTGCAGTGAATGAGGGTATCATCCATGTCAAAAATAATGTGCTGTCTTAACGTATAAGCGCTCAAAGCAGGGTGCTCCTCTCTTATGTAGATCTGATCTGCTTATTATATCAAGCTTAGCCGCGTTATATTTGGATGTAGGATTCCAGGAAAATCTGCAGCTCCGATATCCCATCGGGCCGGAGACAGAACTTCTCCTGATTATTTCCACCAAGATGAACCTGTAGAAGACCGGCTATTCTCAGCTGTCTTAAATGAACCATCAAATTCTCTTCCGACTCATTCAGAAACAGCTGTATCTCCGAGAGCGTCTTGGGCTCATTCGCCAGGTAACGAAGCAGACGAAGCCGTTCTGGCGCGGCTAATGCCCGGGTAAGACGCAGCAGGACGTTAGGTGCCTCATTTGGGTCCTCCAGCGGCAAATCCACAGGGTACTGAATCAGCAGCATATTGTTATAGAAGCAATACGTGTTGATGGGACGCAAGTGGATAATGGGAAGCAGGATAACCTGCTCAATTGGCAGCTCCTGAGGCACCACCAATCCGCCGGATGCATAATCGATCAGGCTTTCGGCTTCCATTTTATCAAGCAGCGTAAGTTTCTCAGCAGCGTCCTCTTCAAGAAGAGGAACGTATAGCGGTTCAATATCCTTAAAATAAACGTCATACCAGATATGAAGCAGGGGGACATAATTGTTGCGGATTAATGCTGATTTCTCGGGTGTTAGCCCTGGTATGTATTGTATGATCCTGCCGCACAACTGCTCTGGGCTGGATAGTTCCAGATCTTTGAGGAAGTCCAGGATTTCGTTGTTCCGACCGCGCTCCACCGCCCATGCGTACAGCACGTCATAATCATCAAATGGCCAGGAAGCCGCCTCTGCAAATGCAGCCCGGGTAGCTTCGTCAAGCCGTGATTCAATGGTGCTTATCCATTCCGGTCCCATATCCATATTACTTGTCCATTTGCGGACGACATGAACCAGGAAGCTTCCAAGCAGTTCGTAGACTGGAGATACGTCTACTTTTACATTATAAGCCATGTGAAAGGTAACCTCCCCAAATTGCTTTCTTTATCCATTATCCCCCTTGCGCCTGTGAGTTGTCCACTATAAACAATTGACCACCTGATTATTACCGCAGTTGCGATGCTTTCAAACAAGATAGAGATAAGATAGAATAAAGAATAGAGATTTAGGGGGATAAAGGAGAGCTGGGCATGATTGAAGTCAGTCAGTTGAACATCACTGTGGGTGCAGAGAAGAAGAAGATTTTGGAGGATATTAATCTGCAGTTTGAGCAAGGGGAAATGATCGGGGTAGTGGGTCCAAGCGGAAGCGGAAAAAGTACCCTTCTGCGCAGTCTTGCCCTGCGGATGCCCTGGAATTCAGGCAAATATGTGTTTGATGGCAAGGAGATCATTAAGTCTGGGGGAAGAGGCTCATCTAAGTTCCGGTCCAAATTTGCATATCTGGAACAGAACCCTGAGCTGAACATTCAGAAAACGGCATTGAAGAATGTGATAATTGGTCAGGCCGGCCAGACGCCACTGATCCGGAGGGTGACTGGTATGATTCGTTCGGATGATTACATGGGGGCCATGGATGAGCTGGAAAAATTCGGACTTCTGGATAAAGCGCACGTCAAAGCAGGCAAATTAAGTGGAGGCGAGCGGCAGCGGGTCGCCATTTGCCGGGCGCTCGTGCACGGGGCGAACCTGATCGCCGCGGATGAACCAGTAATTGGTTTAGATAAATTCGCAACTGAAAAGGTGCTTGATACGTTAAAGAATTTATGTAAGGAAGAAAAGGCAACGGTAATTACCGTTCTTCCACTGGAGCTTGCGGAGAAATACTGTACAAGGCTCTGGGGACTAAATCAAGGACGGCTGCAGTGGGATGTGACAGGGAGAAGACTGACCCAGGAAGAGAAGCAGCTGATATAGGATGAAAAGAGTGATTGGGTTGGTGAATGCAAGGTGGATATTTATCGCAGTAGGATGTTTATGTCTTGCTGTGTTAAGCGGCTGTGATCTTATTACCGATCCCAAATTGTTAATGAAGCCCCCTGAACTGTTATCGAGTCAGCAGTCATTGAGGAGTGCGGTGGATGCCTATACTCCGCAGGAGATGAGGCTGCAGACGAGGGACGGGAATTCGATCAGCTCGATTCAGACGGCAGATCTTAACAATGACGGCAATTTGGAAGCAGTTGTATTTTTTGAAAGTTTGAAAGGGGACCGCAACGCACAGGGCATGATTCTTGAAGAAGAGGGTAATGCGTGGGTTGTCAAACAGAAATTCGAGGCGGCAGGCAAGAATCTGTTGTCTCTGGAGTATAAGGATCTTAACCATGACGGGAAGAAGGAGATCATAGCTGCCTTCGGGGTGGTAGATCCAACGGACCCGAACACACTTGCTGTTTATGCGTATAACGGAGGCCAGGTGGAGAAGATTCTGCAGGCTCCTTACACCATTTACTTGTTGGATGACTTGAACAATGATGATCTCGTCGAACTGACCACAGTTGCTTTTAAGCAAAATGATTACAATACGGTGACCTGTTATCAGATCAAGGCTAACAATCAAGCCGAGCCGTTGGACCAGCTTGAATTAGGCAACAACATCAACGGATATTTGAATGCGATAGCCGGTAAGGTCACGAAGAACAAGCACGGGATTATATTGGATGCTTCGTATTTGACGCATTCCGCTTATTCCACTCTGATTGTGTTAAATAATAACAAGCTTGTGAATGTCATCGATCAGGATGACAACCTGAACGATATGCCTATCCGCAGCTCGGACGTTAATGACGACGATATTCTGGAGATGGGAAGGCTTCGTGTCCCTCCCGGGTGGGAGAAGGTCATCCTTGATAAACCTCCGCGTTTTCTGGATTATTATCAATGGGATGAGACCGTACCTTCGGAAGATCTCAAGAACATGAAGTTAATTAAGGAGCAGTACCTCGATCCTGAGGGGCGGTTTGTGTTTAATTTCCCGGATGATCTCAAGAACAAGATTACGCTGGACCCGAATTCCGTTATGGACCAATATTTGCGGTTTGTGAAGTTGAGTGATAACGAGCAGGTTGCGGAGATCAAATTCATACCGGCATCTCAGTGGGAAAGCTCTAAGAACGAATGGTCCATGCTGAAGCGCGATAACGACCAGATTATTGCGTACAAGACGAATTATGGCTCAGATATGATCAAGAAAAATATAAGATAGTGATTTGTTTCTATATAGAGAGGATGTTATGTGTTGAGTAAAGTACTTATTCTGGAGGATGAGGAGTCCATCCGCAGCTTTATTGTCATCAATCTGAAACGCAACGGATTTGAAGTATTGGAAGCGGCCGACGGCCATGAAGCCTTGAGCAAGCTGACCAGCGTTCCGGACATCGATATTGCACTTCTTGACGTGATGGTGCCGGGCATCGACGGTTTCGAAGTCTGCCGGCGCATCCGGGAGACGAATGAGAGGATCGGCATCATTTTCCTCACAGCCAAGGTTCAGGAGCAGGATAAAGTGTATGCCTTGTCCGTAGGGGCGGACGACCATGTCAGCAAGCCCTTTAGTCCTACGGAGCTGATCGCCCGTATTCATTCCCTGCTCCGGCGGGTTAATGTATATAGAGAGACCAGTGCCAAGGTATCTTTCACCTCTGGTCCTTTCACGCTGGATCTGATTACCAAGCAGTTTAAGAAGGATGGTACCATGATTGAGCTGACTCCAACGGAGTTCTCGCTCATTCAATATTTCCTGGAGAAGGAGAACACCCCTCTTAGCAGGGATCAGCTTCTGGATCATGTATGGGGCAAGGAGTATATGGGAGATCCTAAGATTGTAGATGTGAACATCCGGAGAATCCGGCAAAAGATTGAGACGAACCCGTCTGATCCGGCCTATTTGCAGACGGTTTGGGGACACGGCTATAAGTGGAAGGGCGAGGGTCAATGATCAGCAAAGGGATCGGTCGTCAGATCGTTCTTCACTATTTTATCGTAGTATTTATGACCCTTCTATTGGTCGAAATTATCTTCATGTTTGCCATCCGGACTTATTATTATGATAGTGTGTACAGCCATATTGCCAATCATGCCGCAATGGTAACGGACAATTATAACAATACCAATACGGAGAATACGGAAAGTGAGAACCTTAAGTATTACCGGGATATCCTGAACCGGTTTGCCTTGGCTAGTACGGAGCTCCAGGTCCTTAACCGCAAAGGTGACGTCTTGATCACCAACAGCTCTTTCCAGCCGGATCAGCCGGTTCAGACCAGTGACTTAACCCAAGCGCTGACGAATAACATTGGCAAATGGATTGGCCGTGAACCGGGGACCGGAGAAATGGTTATGGCTGTATCGAGTCCCATACAGGTGATGGGGGAGAACAAATATGTCATAAGATATATCACATCCATGGAGCCGATTAACTCCAAGCTATTGAATATTACCCTGCTTGCGGCATTGGTTGGTGTGGTGATTCTTGCGGTAGTTCTGCTGTTCAGCATGGGACTTGCCAATTCGATCGTTAAGCCGATCAATAACATCAGGGCGGTATCCGCTCAGCTGGCGCGTGGTAAATTCGATGTCCGCGTTAAGGGTGAATATAAATATGAGCTTGGCGAGCTCGCCAGCACGCTGAACTATATGGCCCAGGAGATCGTGCGCGGCAATCAGATAAAGGATGATTTCATCTCATCGATCTCGCATGAGCTCAGGACTCCGCTAACGGGGATTAAGGGTTGGAGTGAGACGCTGACTTCGGGGGGCTTCGATCCGGAGGAGACGAAGATTGGGATGCAGATTATCGCGAAAGAGACGGACCGGCTGATTGGGCTTGTAGAGGAAATGCTGGATTTCTCGAAGCTTCAACAGAATGAAATGAAGCTGGTCATCGGCCATGTTAACCTGAAGGAGATTCTTCAGGAGACGATGCTGAATGTCTGGGCTAAGGCTGAACAGAAGCGTATTAAGATTAAGCTGGATGAACATACCGAGAAGACAGTCATGGTCTTAGGCGATGGTAACCGGCTCAAGCAGGTGTTTCTGAACCTGGTGGATAACGCTATTAAGTTCTCTACGGAGGAGTCCTGGATTCATCTGGATATCAGCGTTAAGGACGAATGGGCGGTTGTTGAGGTTATTGATAGTGGAATCGGGATTAGTGAGGAACATTTGCGCCGCGTGAAGGACCGTTTCTTCCAGGTTAACCATCAAGGTGGGGGAACAGGCCTGGGACTTGCGATAAGTCAACAGCTGGTCGAGCTGCATAACGGGGACATGGAGATGCGCAGTGAACTTGGAGTCGGAACCACGGTGAGTGTACGGCTGCCGCTGCTGGATGAATTAAATAAGGAAGAGGATGAGCTATCCGTTATGTAATGTGTACGATTCGGGAGAAGAGGATGATCTGTCATGAGCAAGCCTACAGGAGTGCTGAAACTGCCAGACCAACAGTTCGATATTCACCTGGCAGAACGAGAAGACGCTGATCTGATTTGCCAAATGTTGATTGAAGCCGCAGAATGGATGATCTCGCAAGGTATTTATCAATGGACACCCGAACAATTTACAATGGAAGAGATATTGTCTTATTTCGAGTATAGGGAAATCTATATCGTATACGCTCAGACTCAGCCTGCAGCCATGTTTACATTACAGCAGAGCGACCCCGATTATTGGGGAATGCGAAATTCCAGAGGATACAACTATTTGCACCGCCTTACAGTGAGACGGGCCTATAGCAGTGGGGGCCTTGGCGCCCGTATTGTGGAGTGGGCCTCGAACCGTACGCGTGAGAATGGCGGCAAGGGTCTGCGCCTCGACTGTTTAGCCCAGAACTTGAAGCTGAACAGCTTCTATCAACGCCTGGGCTTCCGCTACATGGGGACCGCCCTGAAGAATGGACGTGAATATAATCTGTATGAGCAGTGGGAATTCAGGGCTCCAGTACGGGACCCCGATCTGGTGGACTTTGTATATTTCAATGACCGGGATTTCCACCTGCTTCAGCGGTGGTCGGCTTCCGAAGCTTTTCAGCTGCAGTGGGCGGGAGGGAACTGGTCGTATCCATTGACAGAAGAAGACATGCGCACTTATATGGAAGGCGCAAATCTTCCCTGGAAATCAGATAAGCTGATCTTCAAAGTCATACACAGGGACAGCGGGGAGAGTATCGGTCATATCAGCTTATCACAGATTGACCGGAGGAACCGGTCCGCACGGATCAGCCGGGTCATTCTTGGAGATCCGGATTACCGGGGACGGGGAATTGGCAAGGCGATGATTGTGGAAATGTTGAGGATTGGATTTCAGGCACTGAATTTGCACCGGATTACGCTGGGGGTATTTGATTTTAACAAGCCGGCTATCCAGCTGTACCTGTCTGCAGGATTCAGAAAGGAAGGCCTGATGCGGGAGAAAACTCTTTACCGCAATGAGTACTGGAGTATGCTCGAAATGAGCATGCTTCGCAGGGAATGGGAGGAGCTGTACCAGGAAGAACCGTAAGCTCCGATGAATCAATGTTATCCTCAACACACAAAAGAAGCGGATCTGCGGATCCGCTTCTTTTGTGTGTTGAGATGAAACCTTGTGCGTAGAAACAATGAGCATAATTTTAGGAATACAGTTGTGTAACCAAACAGGGAAGGAACTTGCCAAGAAAAAAATAAAAATGGACCCGAAGGTCCATTTTTCATGCTTTAAGATGACATGCCACCAGCGCGGAGACGGCTTGCGCTGTCATAAACTTCTTTAAGCAATCTGGCCGGTTGAGGTCTGACAGCGGGTTTAGCCACCACGGTCTCTCCAGGTCCGATGACCATGATTTCGTTCATTGTGCCCTTGATCACCGCTCCGTCCTTAATCACAGCACCTTCTCCGATAATCGCCCGTTCAATGACCACGTTCCGGCCGATTTTCACATGGGGCATGATAATACTGTCTTTGATTTTACTGAAGCGCCCAACTTCGGTTCCACCGAACAACACCGAACGTTCCGAGTAGCCGTCAAGGGTGCAGTTATCATGGATCAGGCAGCCGCTGGACTGAATCCCGCGGTGTTTGGCTGCAACTTTTCTAACCGCCTTTTCGTTCGTGTACATCGGCCATGCTTCGTTGTGAAGCTTCCAATCGTTGGACTCATCAAGCAGGTCCATGTGTGCTTCCCATAAGCTGTCTACCGTACCTACATCACGCCAGTAGCCTTTGAATTCAAAAGCATAAAGCGATGTGATTCCGGCAAGCATGTTAGGGATTACATCTTTACCAAAGTCATGGGACGATTCCGGGTTCTTCGCATCCTCGATCAGATGCTGTTTCAAATAATCCCATTTAAAAATATAAATTCCCATGGAAGCCAGGTTGCTTTGCGGTTCCTCCGGCTTCTCGGCAAACTCGGTAATCCGGAATTCCTCATCGATGGACATGACTCCGAACCGGTGAGCTTCATTCCAAGGTACAGGCATAACCGAGATGGTAGCTGGAGCGCCGCTGCTCACATGGAATTCAAGCATTTCCCGATAATTCATATGATAAATATGATCGCCAGACAAAATCAGCACGTTCTCAGGATTCTGCGCATCGATGTACTCGATATTCTGATAAATCGCATCGGCGGTTCCAGCGTATTCCTCAGAACCTGTATTGTAAGATGGGAGAAGTGTGATCCCGCTTTGGCCTTCCTGCTTAAGGCCCCAAGCATCTCCTTCTCCGATATGTGAGTGAAGTGATTCCGCCTCGTATTGGGTAAGTACACCAATTGTATCAATACCTGAGTTAACACAGTTACTGAGAGGAAAATCAATTATTCTGTATCGACCACCAAACGGCACGGCCGGTTTGGCCTGCTTGGACGTAAGTGGGGATAATCTGCGACCCTCTCCTCCGGCCAGCAGCATGGCAATGCATTCTTTCTTGTTCATTACGTTTCCCTCCCAAGGATTATGTCAGTGTAGTACTTAGTAAACGAAATGGGCTACAGTTGAAACTATTTTATTGTTAATTCCATGAAAAATTACAATTTTATTTTCCTGCAGGAATTTGTTAATTCATTCGTGTATGATTGGGGTAATAAACTAAGTGGACTATGTTTAAATAAGGCGGTGGAGAGTTGTCAGAGAACATCAATCAGCAAAATGCAATTTCGCCTCTGGATGTATACTTGTTCCATGAAGGAACCTTATACCGCAGCTACCGTTCTCTAGGGGCCCATCTTACAGTTGAGGAAGGAATCCCTGGTGTCCGGTTTACGGTGTGGGCACCCCATGCGCTGCAAGTTAGCCTTGCTTCTGACTTCAATCATTGGAAGGGAGAGAACGATCCTTTGTATAGGATGCCCGATTCGGGGCTTTGGACTCGCTTTTTCCCGGGAATTGCAGAAGGAACATTTTACAAGTATGAAATTACAGGCCCGGATGGCAAGACCTTCTTGAAAGCAGATCCCTATGCCTTCCATGCTGAAGTAAGACCGGCAACAGCGTCTGTGGTGCAGTCGCTTGAGGGATATTCCTGGAATGATGCCTCCTGGCGGCGCAAGAACCGAGCTCCATATCAGAAGCCGATGAATATATACGAAATTCATTTTGGCACCTGGCGGCAGAAGGAGGACGGCTCCTTTTACACGTACCGTGAAATGGCCGATCTGCTGATTCCTTACATACAAGAAATGGGCTACACGCATATTGAAATTATGCCCCTGGCCGAACATCCTTATGACTTGTCATGGGGATACCAAATTACCGGATATTTCGCTCCGACGAGCCGTTACGGCAGCCCGAAGGACCTTATGTACTTTGTGGACCGCTGCCATCAGGCGAACATCGGGGTGATTCTGGACTGGGTACCAGGCCACTTTACACGGGATGATCACGGCCTCCGATTGTTTGACGGAACCCCGCAGTTTGAATACTCGGACCCCAGAAAGGCCGATAAGCCGGGATGGGGGACACTCAGCTTCGACTTCGGCAAGCCGGAAGTCCGCTCTTTCCTGATCTCCAATGCCCTGTATTGGATGGACATGTATCACTTTGACGGGCTCAGGGTGGATGCGGTCACAAGTATGGTTCGGCTTGACTTTGAGAAGGGTGAGGGTCAATACGTGCCGAATGAGCATGGCGGTTACGAGAACCTGGAGGCTGTTGCGTTCCTGCAGCAGCTGAATGAAGCGGTATTTCAGCACTATCCGCACGCGCTCATGATGGCTGAGGAATCCAGTGCGTGGCCGCAGGTGACTTCTCCGGTTCATGATGGAGGCCTCGGCTTCAACTACAAATGGAACATGGGCTGGATGAACGACACACTTGATTATGTGGAGACGGACTTTTATGACCGGCCGCAGCACCATAATCTGCTCACGTTCCCGATCGTGTATGCTTACTCCGAGAACTTTACACTGCCCTTATCCCATGATGAGGTTGTGCACGGTAAGAAATCCCTGCTTGATAAGATGCCGGGCAATTATGAAGAGAAATTCGCCGGCCTCCGTGTGCTCCTCGGGTACCAGCTTACGAGCCCGGGAAAGAAGCTTCTGTTCATGGGTGGTGAGTTCGGGCAGTTCATCGAGTGGAGAGATCAGGGCGAGCTCGACTGGTTCTTGCTGAACTATGAATCCCACCGCAAGATGCTTAAGTATACTGCCGACCTCAATCACTTCTACCTGCAGCAAAAAGCGCTATGGGAGCAGGATCATACCTTTGAGGGATACGAGTGGATATCGCCGCATGATGCTTCCCAGAGTGTCATATCTTTCTTCCGAAAGGGAAAGAGGGCGTCAGACAGCGTGATGGTGATCATTAACTTCCAGCCAGTTCTCAGAAATAATTACAGGGTTGGCATTGCCAAACCAGGCACGTATGAGCTCGTGTTCAATAGTGACTCCATAGAATATGGAGGTATGGGCTTGATTGATACCACTTCCGTGAAATCCGAGAAGATTTCGTGGCACGGACAGCAGAGCAGCCTGGAGCTTAAAGTGCCGCCGCTTAGTATAACCATATGGAAGAAGCAAGGCCGTGCAGTGAAAAAGCAGGATACCCCGCCGAAGGCTTCCAAACAGGAGCCGCCAAAAGGGCGGAAAACGACCCAAAGGAGGAAGACTACGTGAAGATTTTGTTTGCAGCTGCGGAAGCCATTCCATTTGTCAAAACGGGCGGGCTCGCGGATGTTATCGGTGCGCTTCCAAAGGCACTGCTTAAAGCTGGCCACGATGTAAGAATCGTGATGCCGAAATATAAAATTATGCCTGAGAAGTACCGGTCTCAGCTTGAAACGGTGAATATTACAGAGGTTCCCCTTGCCTGGAGGTCCCAGTATTGCGGGATCGAAAAGCTGACTTTTGAAGGAATACCGGTCTATTTCATCGATAATGAATTTTATTTCGGGAGAGACGGGATTTATGGATATGGGGATGATGGAGAGCGGTTTGCATTCCTGAACCGCGCAGTTCTGGAGATCCTGCCGTATATTGATTTCTATCCGGACGTTCTTCATTGTCATGATTGGCATACTGCTCTGATTCCGGTGTTCTTGAAGCATCATTATTCACATAACCCGTCATATCAAGCCATCAAAACCGTGTTCACGGTACATAACCTGCTCTACCAGGGCATCTTTCCCTATGAGGTGCTTCCTGATCTGCTGGATCTCCCGCATGATTATTTCACCCCGGACGGACTTGAGTATTACGGCAATGTGAATTATCTTAAGGCAGGCCTAGTGTATGCAGACCACGTTACCACCGTAAGTCCAACCTATGCGGAGGAAATCAAGACCGAGCACTATGGTTATGGCCTGGATGGGCTGCTTCGCTCGCTTGGCGGGCGCTTGTCCGGGATTGTTAACGGCATAGATACCAAGCTGTACAATCCGGCAACAGATGCGGAAATTATCGCCCGGTACCGAACAAGCCTCAGCAAGAAGAGGGAGAACAAGCCTGCACTGCAGCAGGAACTTGGGCTGCCTGTTGACCCGGACATCCCGCTGATTGCGATGGTGACACGGCTCGTGGATTCCAAGGGCTTAGAGCTGGTGCGAAGAGTTCTTGATGAGCTGTTGTATTTTGATAATGTGCAGGTGGTTGTCCTTGGCACAGGGGATCATGAATATGAGCAGTGGTTCAGGGAAGCGGCTGGCCGCCATCCGCAGAAGCTGTCCGCACAGATCAAATTCAATGATGGCCTGTCCCGCCGGATTTACGCAGGAAGTGACATCTTCCTGATGCCTTCGAAGTTCGAGCCGTGCGGCATCAGCCAACTGCTGGCGCTTCGTTATGGCAGCATTCCTGTGGTCAGAGAGACGGGAGGTTTGAACGATACGGTTCATTCTTTTAACGAGTTTACGGGGGAAGGCAATGGCTTCTCGTTCAACCACTTTAATGCACATGACATGCTCTACACGATTCGCAGAGCGGTCCATATGTATCATGAGCCTGGCCAATGGAAGAAGGTGGTACGGAACGCTTTTGCTGGAGATTACAGCTGGAATGTGTCTGCGGACGAGTACCTTGAGATCTATAGAAGATTGACGGGGATAACAGAATAAACTTGTCAACCGACGGCATCCTAAAGGGATGCCGTTTTTGTGTTTGAAGTGGTGTGATTTTCCACTGAAGAAAAAAGGAATTGTTATATTGCATAATAATACATGATGATTTATAATGACTCAGTCCTACATTGATTAATTGACTATTATAAAGGCAAGGGGAGATAACAAAATTGAGAAAATTACACATGACGATCATTGCCCTGCTGATCTTCGGATTATCCTGGACGGGTATAATTCAGCCCGTTCACGCGGAATCTGGCACAGGGGCTGTTGAAACGAAGAAGACCATTGTACTGGGAACCAGTGCCGACTTTCCTCCTTATGAGTTCCATAAGATGATTAATGGGGAAGACCAGATTTTAGGGTTTGATATCCAGATCGCCAAGCAGATTGCCGCGGACATGGGGGCCGAGCTTAAGATTGAAGATATGAGCTTTGACAGTCTGCTGCCTGCCCTCACGAGCGGTCGTGTCGACTTCCTGATCTCGGGAATGAACCCAACGCCGGAACGCAGAAAGAGTATCGATTTCTCAGATGTCTACTACCGTGCCAATCAATCCATTATGGTTCGTAAGGAAGACAAAGATAAATATAACACGATGGATACGCTGAAAGGCGCAAAAATCGGGGTTCAGAAGTCCTCCCTGCAGGAGGAAATTGGACAAAAAATTGAGGGAGCCAAGCTTACATCCCTGGATAAAGTTTCGGATATTCTGATGCAGCTGCAGACCAAACGTGTCGATGCGGCGATCATTGAAGGTCCCGTGGCCAAGGCCAACTTAACCGAGGCGTTCGCGATTACTGATGCCGTGCCTGAAGTGGAAGATTACGGTTATGCCATCGGTGTGAAGAAAAATAATCCCGAGCTGCTCAATAGCATTAACAATACGCTTGCCCGTTTAACCAAAGAAGGTAAGGTAGAGCAATTCGTTAATGAAGCAAGCGCCATGGTAAATGGTAAGCAAGCTTCCAAAGACACCTTCTCTTTCTTCTGGGACTATAAAGAATATTACATTGCGGGAATTAAATATACGCTGCTGCTCTCTGCACTTGGCGTGTTGTTTGGTTTTATTATTGGTCTGTTCATCAGCCTTCTGCGCATGAATAAGCTGGCCGTTCTTCGCTGGATTGGAGTAGCCTATATTGAAATTCTTCGCGGTACGCCAATGCTGGTTCAGCTTCTGATCATACATTATGGCTTTGCGCTTACGTTCGGCATCGAATTCACGGCGCTGGAGTCCGGGATTATTACCTTGTCCATCAACAGTTCTGCCTATCTGGCCGAGGTGTTCCGTGCGGGTATTCAAGGCGTTGACAAAGGCCAGAGCGAAGCTGCCCGGTCTCTCGGTATGACGAGCAGCCAGGCGTTCCGGTATATCATTTTGCCACAGGCGATTAAGAATGTTCTGCCGGCGATAGGGAATGAGTTCATTACGATTATTAAAGAATCTTCCATCGTCTCCTTCATCGGTGTGGCCGATCTGATGTTCCAAGCCCAGGTAGTGCGGGGCATTTCGTTTGCGGGTCTGAATCCGCTGCTCGTGGCCGCCGTGATCTACTTCATCATGACATTTGGACTCTCTAAACTATTGGGTGTACTGGAAAGGAAGCTGAGAACTAGTGATATCCATTAAAAATTTGCATAAATCGTACGGCAAGCTGGAAATTCTCAAAGGCATTGATGCGGAAATTAAGAAGGGGGAGGTCGTTGTAGTCATTGGCCCGAGCGGCTCCGGCAAAAGCACCTTTCTCCGCTGCCTTAATCTGCTCGAGCAGCCAACCGCAGGAGAGATCCGCTTCGAGGGGGAACTGATTACCGACCCTAAGCATAACCTCAACGCAACCCGTGTGAAGATGGGCATGGTCTTCCAGCAGTTCAATTTGTTCCCGCATAAAACGGTGCTGCAAAACATCACTTTGGCCCCTCTTAAGGTTAAAGGGCTTAGCAGTGATAAAGCCGAGAGCATTGCCATGGAGCTTCTGCGCACCGTTGGTCTTGAGGACAAGAAGGATGCATATCCGTCCCAGCTGTCCGGTGGACAGAAGCAGCGCATTGCCATTGCAAGAGCACTCGCTATGGAGCCGCACGTCATGTTGTTTGATGAGCCTACCTCTGCACTCGATCCTGAGATGGTCGGCGAGGTATTGGATGTCATGAAACGATTGGCTGAGAAGGGAATGACCATGGTTATTGTCACTCACGAGATGGGCTTTGCCCGGGAAGTGGGGGACCGGATTCTTTTCATGGACCAGGGTAAAATCATTGAGCAAGGCACACCAGAAGTCGTACTCGGCACACCAACACATCCAAGGACTCAGGATTTCCTAAGTAAAGTGCTATAACTTTAGCCCTGTTATAAACCGGCTAATGGTATGTCAGATCTGACTTTTTACTCGAAAATACGAAAGTGAGAAAAAAAGCTTCCTTGTCATAGGAAGCTTTTTTCTTTATCAACGGAGCAAGCGCGTCAACTTTGAGGATGATATAAGATCCGAATACTCCATATTAGCGAATCCGGTAAACTACACGCCACAAGCTTGGTTGTGCCGGACAATATTTTGAATCGGATTATGCAAAATCGCGCCAGAGGCCAGAACTCTGAATTTGTATCCGCTCAAGGAATTGGTGTTCAGTTGCTTGATGAAGGTATACTGTGTTCCAAACGTTAATCGCATTGACGATAAATTCAATGCACTTGCCCGTTGGGCTGTTGTTGCAGCCCAGGTTCTTGCAACTCGCCATGTATGCCGAAGATGATGGCTCTGGCGCCAATGCGTTCATAGCTTCCCTGAATGACCTTTGTATTAATATAGTGAAGCAAAATCGACGATCAGTAAGATACTTGATTTTCCTTTTGAACGATGTGTTGTCCATAAGCGCAAAGAAAGACGCGTACGCCATCAGTGATGATACGTTTGGTTTGTTCTTCATCCAATGTCTCTGTTCTTCTAGGTTGATTAAATACCAATAAAAACGTTAATGCAGCAAAGTGCTTTGTAGCCATCTCCGGATCGGGCACATTGAGCAAGCCTGTTTGTCCAAACTCTGTAAACCTCTTGATAATCCCTTTTTCCGTCGCGTTATCCAGACTTACTAAAAACGAGGCTGGTAGGTTGGCGGCTTCCACCATAACCAGACGGTTCAAAGCGGTGTAGTCGGACGAACCGTTCGCAGAAGCTACGACTTGTTCGCAAAATAAGATGAGTGCCTGCTCCAGATCCTCGAATTCGCAGAGGTGGTCTGAAATCCCTTGCTCTATCATGTCTAGAACTGCCGAACTAGTTTCTTCCACAACGGCAAGCAGTAAATTCTGTTTATCGCCAAAATAATCATAAACTGTCCGTTTGGAAACCTCCGCTTTAGCTGCGACCGCATCCACGCTGGAACGATTAAATCCATCCGAAAGAAACAGGTTTCGTGCCGCCGCAATAATTTTAGCTCGTTTGTCTGAAGAGCCTTTTCTGATTTTCTTGTTTTCCGTATTATCCATACTTACGTTCTCCCCTTATGAGCATTATCAGAAATCGGTTAGAGTTACGCTTTACAAACTACACTGCACGGTGTAGTGTAGTTAATGTAACATATCAAATCATTGATGATCAAGGAGGATTCTATCCATGAACACTATGCCGTCTTGTGTTGATGTTTTCATTGTCGGGGCCGGACCCACAGGGCTTACACTTGCCTGCGACCTTGCCCGTCGAAACGTCGACCATCTTATTATTGAACGAAGCCTCTTTTATAACGTTGCATCTCGTGCCAAAGGAATCCAGCCTCGCTCGCTTGAAGTCCTCGATGATTTGGAGGCCGTTCGCTACATTATTGACACAGGTGTTTGGGATTTGCCTGTTCGTTATTATACCGCAAATGGCAGGAGTGTGGACAAACCTGCTATTACCGTTGCAGCCAGCGCCGAACTTGAGACACCCTATCGTGATCCGATCTGGATTGCTCAATTTGATGTGGAAAAAGCATTGCGCGACCGATATGCAGTGCTTGGCGGTCAAGCCCAGTTGGGAGTGGAAGCTGTAGGACTTGTTCAGGGTTCGGATGGGGTTACGGTGACCGTAAATACACCTCAAGGAGAAGAGCAAATTCATGCTCGTTATGTAGTCGGCGCTGATGGGGGCAAAAGCAATATCCGTAAGTTTATTCATTTGCCACTGGTTGGGGAAACACACGATCATGAGCGGTGGTATCTTGGCGATGTGCGATTGGAAGGGCTGGATCGTGACCATATCCATATCTGGACCTCTCCGGAGGGGATGGTCGGGGTAACACCGCTGCCCAAATCCGACATCTGGCAACTGCAGGCAACAATTCCGGAAGAGATCGAGGAACCGGAGGAACCGTCGCTAGAAGTGTACCAAGCGACGTTTGACCGGCGAGCCGGTGCCGGACGTGTTCGGCTCACGGATGCATCCTGGCTGTCTATCTACCGGATCAATGTCCGCATGGTTGAATGTTACCGTAATGGCCGGGTTTTCCTTGCCGGCGATGCCGCTCATGTTCATTCGCCAGCCGGTGGTCAAGGAATGAACACGGGGATACAGGACGCCTATAACCTCGGCTGGAAGCTAGCGGCTGTCATACGCGGTGCGGACACCGCCTTGCTCGACACGTACGATGAGGAGCGCCGCCCTGTGGCTCAAGCCGTGCTCGAGGACAGCACAAAGAAGATGGGAGGGATTGTAGGAACGGCAACTGAAGGTGGCGAGTTGTCCCAATCCTTGAGCACCGTATCCGACGATCTGACGAGCGGGCTTCTCATTTCCTATCGGTCAAGTTCTCTTACCCACCCGTCTGATCAAATAAATGTTACCCGTTCATTTCCGGGAGATCGTGCTCCTAATGCTACGGGTCTGCAAGGCAACGGCGTTGCAGGAAGTGTCTTTGACCTTTTGCGCGGCCCGCACTGGACGCTCTTGGCTTTTGCAAATGATATCCATCCTTCTCTGATGAACTTCATCAGCGATGAGCTCCATGTGCATTGCATCCTGCCACCGATGTGGAAGGGGTGGAAGGCATAATCGACTCAGCAGGGAATGCCTATCGAATTTACGATGTAACAAGCGAAGAACTCGTATTGATACGACCCGACGGTTACATCGCACTGCGTACTTCCCTTGATGATACAGCATCGATTTCGAATTACTTGAATTCCATTTATCGCGCAAACTGATTTGGACAAAGCCGGTAGGGATCTATTCAACATCTCGTATGGCCGCCGGCTCTTTTATTCCTTTAATTAGGCAATAGGAAGGACTGTTATTATGGAAGATATTATTCGAACCGTTAATTTGACAAAGCAATACGGGAGTAGAGTCATTGTAGATCGCGTTTCAATTTCCGTTAAGAAAGGAGAAATCTATGGATTCTTGGGGTTAAACGGTGCAGGGAAGACGACAACCATCCGAGCCCTTCTCGGCTTAAGCAAACCCTCTTCGGGAGAAGTGTATTTATTTGGTCAGCGCTGGGCTAACGGGAATCCTGATTTGTCGAGACGGGTAGGTTATATGGTGGAAGTACCTTATGCCTATCCTCAATTTACAGTTAGGGAAAATTTGAATTTGATGGCCAAGTTGCGAGGATTACCGGTTCCGAGGGCCGTTGACGAGATTATGGAGCAACTGAATTTGACCCAATATGCGGATAGTAAGGCAAAAGATTTGTCACTTGGTAACGCGCAGAAACTTGGATTGGCTAAAGCGTTAATTCATAAACCTGACGTTCTGATTCTTGATGAGCCAACGAATGCACTTGATCCAGCCGGAATTGTGGAGATAAGGGAAATGCTGAAATCTCTAGCATCTCAACATGGGGTTACCGTGTTTATATCGAGCCATATCCTTGAGGAAATGTCCAAATTGGCTTCTCGAATCGGCATTATTCACAAGGGCGTCTTGCTTGAAGAACTGACAACCAAAGACTTTGAAACCATCCGCCGAAAGCAGTTGATGATCGGAACGAAGGAAACTCGGAAAGCTCAAGTTATTCTTTCAGACTCCGGGTATGCGGTACATTCGACATCGAATAACTGCTTTGTGCTGCCCGACGAACATGCCGTGAAGCACCCCGAACATATTGCGAGATTGCTTGCTCATCATGAAGTACCGCTCACCATGCTTAAAATTGAAGAAGAGAATTTGGAACATTATTTTCTCAAAGTAATCGGAGTTGAGGAGGAGGGGACCGAATGAGATCATTGTTGACAGCCTGCAGCGTTGAAGTTTACAAATTGCGTCGGTCCTTTGTTTTATGGGGTATGCTTCTGTTTATATTGTTTGTCATCACGTTGTTCTTAGGACAGCCCAATTGGTCTTCTTTTTTTGAACGGACTGCGTTTTTGTATTCATCCGTGTTTGGTTTGCTGGGGTTTGGAATGGTAACAAGTTGGACATTTGGCCGTGAGTATTCCGACCGGACGCTCAAGGATTTGCTCGTTTTGCCTGTATCGCGTGGTGAAATTGCGATTGCCAAATATGTCGCAATTATATTCTGGTGTTTTGTAATGATGTTGATCAGCTTTGTTTATGCTTTAATGCTGGGTTTTTTTATTGGACTTCCGGGCTTTTCTTTTGCGATAGCACAACATTATTTGTTCCTAATATTAATAATTGGTGCTCTCCACCTATTATTAAGTGCACCACTTGCTCTATTGGCCTGTATATCGCGTGGTTATCTGATGCCGATCGGTTTTGCATTTACAACTTTAATGTTGGCATTGGTGTTCGGACCTACCACCATTGGAGCTTATCTGCCTTGGTCTGTACCTGCTTTGCATTTGAAGGAAAGCGGAGCCGCTTTGTTTCCCTTGATGAGTACTAGTTATTTGCTGGTATTTTTAATAGGAGTAATAGGTTTCGTTGGGACGGTAAAATGGTTGCAAAACAGAGAGCAACAATGATTTACAAAAAAAGATTTTGTATAGAAATCACTTGTAAGAAGGTGATCCTGCCTCTTAATCGAGATTTCTGCTGATGGGTTGTCTACAGTTAGGACACAAATCGTTTGCCAACAGCAAAAAGGCTCGGAGCTTTGCTCCGGGTCTTCTTATATTCCAGCCGCGTGCTGAAGAAAGACCTGCTGCCCTAAAGCAGCGCTATAAACAGCAGTGAAACGGGCAGTAACGCTCCAGAAAATCTTAATTTTTTGTAATAATTAACTGTTTCAATTTGTGATTTCCAGGAATTACTTGCTTGATTGGTTACAAAATTGTGATATATTCGTAATGCCGAAACCAGAACATGGTGCGGGGGATGATTTGCGGATCAAGCTTAGGTACGAGATGAGATCAGAGCTTATCCTTGGGGTGAAGTGCCGGTTATCCGCGGCGCCGGGTTGTATCCTCAATCCGAATCCGACAGCTAACTCCGCAGGCATAGTTAAAAGGAGGATATTACAATGACATCTAAGAATGACTACAAGTCCACAAAAAAGAACAAACTGGCGCTTGCCGCGAAAACGGTTGCAGCCGCACTAGGGATTGCCGCATGTATACATATGGCGCCTGCCCATGCTGACGCAGTACATACCGCTATGGAAGGGGATACATTCTATCTCCTCTCCAAAAAATACGGAATATCCGTAGATAACCTGATGAATGCGAACCCGGGTGTAAGTCCGACGAATATTTATGAAGGCCTGCCCCTTAACATTCCAACCAGTCTTAAGGCAGAGGCAGCAGTCTCTAGTCCGGTTATCCTGAAGCAGGATCCGATTGCCTCACTTAAGGTATTTACAGCTGATAAGATCGTGGAAGCCTGGGGCAAGACCTTCAACTATTCTAAGACGATCGATGTGGTGGCTACCGCCTATTCAGCCCACTCCAGCGAGAATGGATGGGGTCCTGTAGACTATTATGGGAATCCGCTGACGCTCGGTACGATTGCCGTAGACCCTAAAGTCATTCCTATGGGTACAAAGGTGCTCGTGACCGGACACAGCCATAGCGGCCTGCCGAAGAACGCATTTGTAGCCACTGCGACTGATCAGGGAAGCGCGATTAAAGGTCGCCGGATCGATATCTTCATTCCGGGCAGCCAGGAATCTGTAAACACATTTGGCTTCCAGGATATCAAACTTTACGTCATCAAGTAACATAGATTGTATTTGATCATACTGACTGTGATCATACCGCAGGATAAGGGAGGCCGCTTGGCCTCTTCTTTTTATTTTGACTCCTGAGTGTGAAGAAGCCTTTTCAAATCCACAAAAGTATACCCCTGCTTTCTAAGCACGGAAATCACATCAGGCAGCGCCTGGATCGTTCCCGACAGGTCTGCGCCTACGCCGCCACCGGCATGCTGAAGAATAATGGACCCTGGCCCTGCGGCTTGAAGAATGTTGCTTTTAACCGCGCTTTTGTTCAGTCCTTTCCAATCCTTCGAATCCACATTCCAGTTAATGACCTTGTAACCGCTGCGTTTTACCCATCTGAGCTGATCTTCATTAATTTCTCCGTAAGGAGGACGGATCAGTTTGGGTCTTACACCTGTCATAGAATTGATGATTTTCTCGGTACGAAGGATCTGTTTCTGGAAATAGGCCAGGTCGCGGTTCTTAAATAAAGGATGATTATAAGAATGGTTGCCAATCATGTGTCCTTCTCTATGTATACGGCGGACGAGTTCAGGGTGTTTTTGCGCACGTGCTCCAACGACGAAGAACGTGGCTTTGACGTGATGTCTGGCGAGAATATTTAGAACCTGCGGGGTGAATCTGGGATCTGGAACATCGTCGAAGGTTAAAGCAACTTGTTTAATATGAGGTCCTCTGAACTTGAAGGTCTCTGAATATTTTTTTCTAAGCTCGCTTAGAGTTAGAGACTCCTGATTGGACTCTGGGCTGATTTTGGACAGAGTCTGCTTGTCCGGAGATGCGATAGCCGCTGGGGTAACTAGCGACAGCAGCAAGGCCGAAATACTAGTCAGCAGGAGAGCAGTAGTACGTAATCGCATTAGGAATCTCCCCCTTTTCCTTAGTTTGATACGTGTTGTTATTTCCCTACGGGGTTGCTTTTATCCACAGAAAGCTGACGAGTGAGGAATATCACGGCATCCTCCAGCAGAAAAGGGCATTTTATAGGAACAAGGGGGAGCGTGCAAATGGCTGAAATCTTATCAAATATACAGGTGTCACACGATGTGTTCCGGATGAAGGTGGCCGGGGAATACGAGGGTAAGCCGGGCCAATTCTTTATGGTGAGAAAAGACCGGGGGCTGCCACTGCTGCCAAGACCGCTGAGCATCTTCGATTTGCAGAAGCAGAAGCATTATATTGAGTTCCTGTATCAGGTTGTTGGTGAAGGAACACGACAGTTCGCCCATCTTAGAAGGGGAGATGAGATTGAACTCACGGGACCGCTAGGAAACGGCTTTCCTATACATGAAGGAAGATCTGCATTGGTGGGTGGGGGGATTGGGATCGCCCCGCTGTATTATACGGCAAGTCATTTACTGCGGCCTGATCTATATTTAGGTTTTCGGGAGGAACCTTATGTAATTCAGGCGTTCAAGTCATTGGGATTGTCCATGCAGGTAACTGTTGGGGGCAGCATTCTCGATCAGCTGAGTATGAATTCATATGATCATATTTATATGTGCGGACCTGAAGGAATGCTGAGAGCAGCGCAGAGGATGCAGACCGAGCAGGGGTATAAGGGGAATTTGTATCTGTCCCTTGAGAAAAGAATGGCTTGCGGAATTGGCGCATGCCTGGTGTGCAGCGTTAAGACGAAGTCGGGCAATCGGCGCACCTGCGTGGAAGGACCCGTATTTACCGCCCAGGAGGTGGAGATCGATGCTTGATTTAAGCTGTACTATAGCAGGAGTACGCCTAAAGAACCCTCTTATCATGGCTTCAGGCACATTTGGATTTGGTAAGGAGTATACAAGATATTACGATATCTCAAAGCTTGGCGGAATATCGGGAAAGGGACTTACGCTAAATCCAAAGCAGGGAAATTCGGGTCTGCGGATATATGAAACCGCGTCAGGGATTATGAACAGCGTGGGGCTTGAGAACCCTGGTATCCCTGCGTTTCTCGCGAATGAAGCGAACGATTGGGAGAAGCTGGATCTGGTCCGAATTGTGAATTTGGGTGGCGACGATATTGACCAATACGTCCAAGGCGCGAAGCTGATCAGTGAAGACTGCAGGGTACGCCAAGCCAGAGGAGCCAGAGCCGTGGACATGATCGAGCTGAACATTTCCTGTCCGAATGTGAAGCAGGGCGGAGCCGCCTATGGAATCAAGACGAGGGACGCGAGAGAGGTCGTACAAAGAGTAAGGGACGCAACGTCAATTCCGCTTCTGGTCAAGCTGTCGCCGGACGCGGAGGATCTGGTTGGAATGGCTGGGATGTGTGAAGAGGAAGGGGCAGATGGAATCACTCTGATCAACACGATATCTGCCATGAAGATTGATGTGTATGCCCGCAAGAGTGTATTTCAGAGCAAATATGCTGGTCTGTCTGGCCCAGCGGTTAAACCGATTGCGCTGCGCATGGTCCACCAGGTAGCTTGTCAGGTGAACCTGCCGGTGATCGGAGCAGGAGGTATATCCAGCGCTACGGATATCGTGGAGTTCATTATGACAGGGGCCTCCGCTGTCCAGGTAGGCACACATAATTTCATCCGCCCGCAGGCCGGGGAAGAGCTGCTGAATGGGCTGATTGATTTTATGAATGCGGAGGGCATTTGTTCGCTGGACGAAATCCGGGGAATTGTGTAACTAAGGGGATGAATACATGTCCGGCTTTGAATCGTTTATGGGCAAGGAAGGAATCCGGCTGGTGGCTCAGGAGGTGGGCCGGGATATCCTGCTGTTAATTACGGGCGGGGAAGCCCATATTGGGGCTGTATCGACCGCCTACCGAACAGAGGCAGGGACACAGGTTCATACGACAGCCATTCCTGGGCATAAGGAGCAGCTTCTTAGCGCAGACTTTGCCCTACAGGCATCCATGCGGCTGAACCGGACGGTAACGATTGTCATGGGAATTCACTATGATCACTTGAGTCCAAGTCAAATCGAGTCTGTGTGCATGCTGGCTGAGCGTGAATTGGAAAATTTTTTGCAAATCGAATCTCCTTCAAGTTATGATAAGAGCAGAGAGGCAAACGGTTAGGGCGAAAAAATATTGCAGAAATTTGAAACGTCCTTCCCACTTGCTGCGTAAACCTAATCATAAAACATATTTATTCCTGGGAGGAAATTCAAAATGTCTATTTTCAAAAGATTACGCGACCTAACGATGTCTAACATTAACGCTCTTATCGATAAAGCCGAAGATCCGATTAAACTGACGGATCAATATATTCGGGATATGCAGGAAGATCTGGAAGACGCAGAGAAATCCGTAGCCGCGCAAATTGCTATCGAGAAGAAATTCAAGCAGCTTTATGAAGAGCAGGAAGCTCTCGCTGCGAAGCGTAATGAGCAGGCCCATGCGGCGGCTCAAGCACAGAACGTCGACCTGGCCCGTCGTGCCCTTGAAGAGAAGAAGGCTGCTGAAGTGAAGCTGGCCGAGTACAAAACAAGCTACGAAAGCAACAAAGCCGCAGCAGACAATCTGCGTGACAAGCTGGACCAAATGCGCAAGCAGCTTACCGAAATGAAGAACAAGCGCGAGACTCTGGTTGCCCGTTATAATGCGGCCAAAGCGCAAAACGAAATTAACAAATCGCTCTCCGGTATGAGTTCTGATACGGCTGCTGCCGGACTTAAACGTATGGAAGAGAAGATGCTTCAGATGGAAGCTCAGGCTGAAGCCAGCAATGAGCTGTCGAATAAAGGCAAATCCCTTGATGATGAGTTCGCTGAGTTGAATAAGGATAAAGCGGTTGAGGATGAGCTGGCTGCCCTGCTCAAGCAGTACGAGAAATAATCATCTGCGATACGCTGATGAGCGAAGGAGAGACAATTCATTGTTTCTCCTTCGTTTATGAGAAGCCTATTATTCGTAGCGGAAGCTGAACATGAGAAATAAGGAGCCTGAGCATATGAGTGTATTGAAGAGAATCGGCAGATTGTTTGCCAAGCCAGAACCCCCGGCACGGGAGAAGAGTATGCTGGAGCTGAGCCCAGGGGACATTTGTGAGGTGTCGCTTGTAACTTATGAGGTTGTCGGAAGCGTTCGCAACCCGGGAAGAAACGCGGCGATGCTGTCCTTGCAGGACGGCAACGATATACGTTATTTGCACATTGAAGAGCGCGAAATTTTGCAGTATGCTTTATACGAGCCCATTGACGGGCGGCTCGATAATCCGAATGAAGTGCCAACAATCATAGATCTGGACGATAGATCCTACCATCTGGATGAGGAATATGAGGGGAATGTGCATATCAAAGGCAGAACCCCTTTCCGCCAAGGCGGAGAACAGCATGTATGGCAGTTTCAATCCGACGATTATCGTTTGCTCAGGATTGAATGGCAGGATGGGCGGTTTATGCTCTATGAAGGGGATAAAACAATCCCGGGAGATGTGAAGGTCATCCGTGCCTCTTAGGAGTGATATATAGTGAAGAAAGGCTCATCTTTATATGTTAAGCTGGCTCTGATTCTCAGCCTTCTGGTCTCCCTGCTGGCTGGCTGCGGAACTCCAAATGTAAAGGAGAATTACCCGCTGGAATCGGTTAACCGTGAGGGGAATTCGACCTCTTACGTATACAGGGCGGCGGGGGAGAAGGTTCCGGAAGTTGCTGCGGATATTATAGCCGAGCGTGAGCCCGACCAGAAATCACCTGTGAACGATGATCATATGTTCCTGGTTTATGGCAAGGAATATTATCATCTGCAAAAGGACCCGAAAAAACCAGAGGATACACTAATTGAAGTGGATTCGGAACAGTATGTTAAGAATAATTACGATTCCAGCTTCCTGCAGGGTTATCTTGCTGCTTCCTTAATTGGAAGCCTGTTTGATACTTTTGGTGGACATGGTTCGTACCGCGGGTACTCTAGCAAGGATACTTATAAGCCCAAGCAGGACTATCATGCGCCTACGAAGGATGATAAGAAAGCAGCCCCTCCTCTAACTGTAGAGAAGAAGGGATCGATTACAAGGCGCGGAGGATCAGGATCGAGCGGCGGCAGCAGTTATGACGGCAGCTCCGGGTCCGGCTCCAGAGGAAGTATAACAAGAAACAAGGATGGCAGCGGTTCAAGCTCCGGCTCGTATTCATCACCTAAGAAATCCATAACCAAACCTAAGACACGGTCAGGGTCCGGTGGTATTACGAGAAGGAAGCGATAGTGAACTCACCGTCCGTGGAATAAAGCATGCACTCAGTGCATGCTTTTTCTGTTAATTAAGATTGCAATCTAAGCATGATAAGTGATAATAAGTAGTGTGATATCATTTACATCTTACCTATGGGTAATTTCCAAGTTCAACTTATATAGATTATTCTTTCACTAAAGTTTAAATTGTCGACAATCAAGGGGGCTCCTTCATGACTAATCCAAATCCTTCGTCTAAAATGCACCGCTCTGCTATACAAGTAAAAGAAGCGCAGGCATTAATTCAAGCGCATGTTAGGCAAGGAGATACCGAGATCATTGATTTAGCTGATGCCCGGGGCAGGTTTCTGGCACAGGAGGTTACCGCGCCACATCCATATCCACATTTCCGGCGTTCAGGAATGGATGGTTTTGCAATCATTAGCAGTGATACCTTGGGAACAAGCACAGAAAATCCCATCCTGCTGGAGGTGGTGGATGAGATTCCAGCTGGCTCGCTGCCTTCCGTTGCTATAGTGCCGGGCACCGCTTCCAGAATCATGACGGGGGCTAAGGTTCCTGACCAGGCCGATGCGGTTGTAATGCTTGAAATGACCGAAGCTATGGAGAACCAGGGACGGACGCTTATCCAACTGAAGCGGGAGATAGAACCCGGGAAGAACATCACTCCTGTCGGATTTGAGCTCTCTGAAGGCGATGTGATTATGAAAAAGGGAAGGGTCATTTCCGCCGGGGAAGTTTCAGTGCTGGCTACCTTCGGAATTCATCAGGTTCAGGTATATAAACGCCCCAGGGTCGCTTTGTTCTCTACAGGCTCTGAGCTGCTGGGCATTGAGGAGCCCATTCAAGACGGGAAAATCCGCAACAGCAATACGTATATGCTGGCCTGCCAGATCCGCGATGCCGGGGGAGAACCGGTTATCCTTGATGCGATACCCGATGATCTGCAAATTGCGAAACAGCGTGTGGAGGAAGCGTTCCAGTACTATGATATCGTGGTAACCACCGGGGGCGTATCCGTTGGGGACTTCGATATTATGGCTGATCTGGTGCGTGACGACGATGTGACGATGCTGTTTAATAAAGTGACGATGCGCCCCGGGAGTGTAACAACAGCAGCAGTCAAGGACGGCAAAATGCTGTTTGCCCTGTCCGGAAATCCGGGAGCGTGCTTTGTGGGCTGTGAGTTGTTTGTACGCCCGGCCATTGGCATGATGCAGGGCAACACGCAGCCCTATTTGACGGAAATAACTGCTGTTCTGGGACAACGGTACAATAAAATTAATAATTTTACGCGATTTGTGAGGGGTAGTCTGCAGGTTGAGGACGGGCAGTTAATCGCCCACCCGGCAAGTCTGGATGAATCCGGTGTGATGATCACGATCAAAGATTCAGATTGTTTGATTATTGTACCACCTGCTTCAGAAGCGCTTGAGGCAGGAACCAAAGTGAAGGTGCTCCGATTAGCGGGGAGTTCAATATGAGCAGGCCGGGCGCGCCAGTCTTCCAGATCGTAGGTTACAAAAATACCGGGAAGACCCATCTTGTGTCCAGGCTGGTGTCCCAATTTACGGCTGAAGGTCTTCGGGTGGCGGTGATTAAGCACGACTATCATGGATTTGAAATTGATAGGGAAGGGACCGATACCTATCAGATTAGCAAGTCCGGAGCCGCCGCCGTGGCGATAACTTCACAGAACCGCACCGCGGTGGTGGAAGAACATGAACGCTCTTTGGGAGAGTTGATTGACAACTTTAATAAATACGATCTAATCTTGGTCGAAGGGTTTAAGTTTGAAAACTATCCTAAGCTTGTGCTTATTCGAAGGGAAGAAGATACGGAGCTCTTGCGCAAGCTGGCAGGCACCCGCGGGACAGCCGTCTGGCCATCTTTTACTGCCGGGGACTCACCCTTAAATTTGGAGTCATCATTAAGAAGGTTTGACATCGGAGATACGGCTGAAATTGCTGCTTTTATCCGAATGGAATGTGGGTTGTGAGAATGGAAGGACGCCCAGATGAGGCAGGGTGCCTAGTCATCAGAGCGTCTTTCAATCGCATCGGACATCGTTTTGTCGGTGAGATGTGTATATACTTCTGTGGTTTCTGTTGAGGCGTGTCCAAGCTGTTCCTTTGTTTTATAAATATCATTTTGTAAGTAGTAGTCTGTTGCAAAGGAATGACGGAGCTTGTGCACAGTCAGATATGGCTTGCCAAACCGGCTGGCATACTTGATGATCATGGCTTGAATGGCCCGTTTCGTCATTCGCTTGCCCTCTTGTTGACCGTTGGGAAGGGCAACGAACAAGGCCTTCTCCTTCTTGGGAGTTCGATACCTGGTGCTGCGGATCGCCAAATAGGCATGCAGCTCATCCTTGCTCTGTTCCCGGAAATAGACAGGGGTCTTGAAAGTTTCGTCATTATTTCCCTTGCGGTATACATACAAAAGCTTGTTGGAGAGATCGATATCATCCATATTCAGATTGACAACTTCGGATACCCGCAGGCCTGAATTAAGGATCAGGCTGGCAATACAAGCATCCCGTTCCTTGTTCAGCTCATAGCTGTACAAGGCCTGTTTGTTATTCTCGATGTCCCGGCCATATCCCTCAAGGATATATCCGATGAATTCCAGCAGTTCATCTTCTTCCAGAATTTTTCCTTTAAGCTTGGCGGCTGTGTCTTTCGGCTTGTGGATGCGCTTGATTTCGACCTTGGCCATGATGTTGCGTTTAAGCAGAGGATAGAACTCCTCGTCCTCAGCAATTTGGCTTAAATAATGAAATAGGGAACGCAGCGAGGACATTTTGCGGGATACGGTAACTCTGGAGTTATGACCTTCCAGTCTGGTGGTTAAGTGAAGACGGTATCCAACAATATTATCCATTCGGAGCACCTCAAGTTCCTGAAGGGTCACCATGGAATTCGATTCAGCGGCTGACAACCCCTCAGCCCGCAGCCAACCGAAGAATTGCTCATAATCCCGGATATACTCAAGCAGCGTGGATGGAGACAGGTCCGGCAGTTTATAATCAATGAACTGCTGTACGAACCATGGCATATGGATGACTTTCTCATCCAATTTTTTACGATCGGAAATTTTTTGTAAGTTCATAGACAGCTCCTTTTTAACACGGTTCACAGGTCCAAATACTATTTTTATTCTAACATATTTATATTGTTAACCTAAGGGGGATGACAAGTGCGGATTGAATTGGTCCAGGTGGGAGCGGACAAGAAGGAAATACTCCGAAATTTGATGCAGTTCTATATATATGATTTCAGCACTTATTTGGATTTGGAAGTGGATGGAGCTACGGGTTCGTACCCACCCTATCCGGACCTGGATAAGTGGTGGGACGCAAGCTCTAGGCACGTACCATATCTGCTCAAGTCAGGTGGGTGCATCGCCGGTTTTGCTTCTGTAGAGCTTCTGGAAGGCAGGAGAAATGCGGATTATTATATGACGGAGTTCTTTGTCCTTAGAAAATACCGCAGGCTCGGCATTGGCAGCGATGCAGCCGTACAATTGTTCGATAAATACCAGGGGACTTGGCTGGTCTCCCAAATTAGCACGAACCTTCCTGCGCAGATGTTTTGGCGTAAAATTATTAAGAAATATACCGCTGGAAATTATGAAGAGGACAGCCATTTCGAAAATCGGCAAATTACCCAGCGATTCTCTTCGTGAGAGGTGCTGCAAGGTATCCAGCCCTTTGTTTCTACATACCTGCATCAGCCCAATCTATCTGAGGATTGGGTTTTTGATTGGAAAAATACATCATATGAAAAATTCACAATAGCAAGATATGCGAGAGGAAAGAGATTAATGTATCTACAGGAGGAATAGACCAGCATAGCATTCGCAACATATCCTGATAGAGAAGCAGCGGAAAAAAGTAGGGGGACAGTGAAGGGGGAGCTTTACTCTACAGGGAAGTGGCAGGCTTAAGAAGAATAAAGTGATTTTCTCCAATAACAAGAAGCACGGGAATGGCAGAAGCATTTCATTAATACGAGCTAAATTGCCCTAGACTATAATTTAGTACTGAACCTATGAGGCAGGGGAAGCCGCGCAGCAACAATAGAGAAAAATGTAAGAAAAAATCATTATATGAAAAATTCATAATAGATAACCCATATCCATATCTAGCTACTTATAATTTTATGCTCCCCAACCACGTATTTAGTGTTCGAACAAACAGAACAAGTTAGCAGCAACCGTATCCAATATATGGTATATAAATAAGGTGACGCCATTTCTCTTTTAGACAAGCATGCCATCGATGGTCATGTAACGATTACCAGCAATTGCGTTTATGATAGTATAGAGATAATTGTTCAGTTCACTCAGAACAGATAGGAGCCGTGCTTCTGTGGGGCACGGTTACGGGTAGGAGGGGAAAGATAATGTACCGCATCTGGATTGTGGAGGACGATCCGAAGCTGGCTTCGCTGCTGCGGGTTTGTTTGGAGAAGTATGGGTTGGCAGCGCGGTGTGCGGATGATTTTGAAGATATAATGTCACATTTCCAGCAATACGAGCCCCATCTTGTGCTGCTGGATGTCAATTTGCCGAGTTATGACGGGTATTACTGGTGTCGGCAGATTCGTAAAGTGTCCACCTGTCCGATCATCTTCATCAGCGCCCGCACGAGTGACATGGATCAGGTCATGGCGCTTGAATACGGTGCTGACGATTATATGACCAAGCCGTTTCACCAAGAGCTGGTCATTGCCAAGGTGCGCAGCCAGCTGCGGCGGGTGGACGGCGAATATGCGGGGGAAGTACGGGAAAAGAAGATCGAGCAAGGCGGTCTCGCGCTTTATCCTGAACGGCTTGAACTGAAGTGGCAGGAAACGACCGTGACCTTGACGCGCAAGGAGGCGGATCTGCTGGACTTGCTGCTGCAGCGCTATCCGCTGGTAGTCACCCGTGAAGTGCTCCTGGAGAAGTTGTGGGACGACCAGCAGTTCGTAGATGAGAACACGCTGAATGTGAACATCGCCCGCGCTCGCAAGAAGCTTCAGGAGCTGGAGGTTACGGGCAGCATTGAGACCGTGCGAGGGTCCGGCTACAAGCTGGTGCTGGAGCCGTATGAACTGGGTGAGCCCGGATGAAGCTGATGATTCGCGAGCACTGGCCTTTGCTTGTCATGCATATTGTTCAGCTGACGTTGATTGTGGCGGTCTACTGGCTGGACGGATATCGAAATGTATATACCGCACTCTATTCGGTATTTCTCGGCATGGTCACTTTGATAGTGTATGTCTGTTGGCGGTATACCAGCCACCGGGAGATGTACAATCGGCTTGAGGAGCCGCTAACCGTACTGGACGAGTCGGCGGCCGGTTCTGGTGGCGGCGCCCCAATCGCTAAGGCGGTCAGACAATTACTTCAGGCGCAGTATGCGCTGTGTATGGCCCGGATCATGGAGATGGAGCGCCGGCGGCGCCAGCATGCGACTTTCATTACCCAATGGGTTCATCAAATGAAAACGCCGCTTTCGGTCATCCACCTGCTGACCGAGAACGAGAGTGATCAGCGGCTGTCCGACATCCGCGACGAAGCAGACCGGATTGGGCGGGGGCTTGAAACCGTGCTGCATGCAGCACGGTTGGAGACGTTCGAGGAGGACTTCCAGGCTGATCTTGTGCCGCTCAAGCGTGTCGTGCAAAAAACGGTTAACGAGCACAAGCGGATGTTCATTGTCAATAACTTATACCCTCAAGTTGAGGTGGATGACGAGCTGACGGTGCCGACCGACGAGAAGTGGATCGGATTCGTGCTGGCTCAATTGCTGTCGAACGCGATTAAATATTCGGCGGGCCGCGGCCGCACCGTTGCGGTTCGAGCTTGGCGCCAAGGCCCGGAAACCGTGCTAGAGGTGGCCGACGAAGGCATCGGCATAACAACGGCCGATTTAAAGCGGGTGACCCGGGCGTTCTACACCGGCGAGAATGGCCGTAAGTACCGGGAGTCAACGGGAATGGGACTGTATTTGGCGCAAGAGGTATGCAGCCGACTTGGCCACTCGCTTCAGATTGAGTCGACCGTTGATGTCGGCACCCGGGTCCGGGTTCACTTCCGGACCGTGCCTAACCTTACATCGATGTAAGCTGAATGAAAGCTTCGCCGATTGGTTCGCCCGGCGGGCCTCCGTATACTTAAGATGAGGAACAAGAATTCATTAGTTGCATAAAAAGGAGAGAGAATATGGAACTTCTGAGAACGACTCATCTGGGTAAAATCTACGGCGGCCAGGTCACACAGCAGGCGCTAGGCGATATATCATTCAGCGTCGAGAAAGGCGAATTCGTTGGCATCATGGGACCATCGGGCAGCGGCAAAACAACGCTTTTGCAGCTAATTGCCACGATTGACAAGCCGACTTCCGGCGAAGTGCTCATCGACGGGCAGAATCCGCATCTCCTGAGCCATAACGAGCTTGCCCAGTTTCGCCGGCAGCAGCTCGGCTTTATTTTCCAAGACTTCAATCTGCTGAGCACACTGACGATTCTGGAAAATATCGTGCTGCCGTTGACGCTGGAAGGCGCGAAGGTGTCTACAATGGTGGAAAAGGCGCACGCGATCGCAGACAAGCTAGGGATCACCGCCATTCTGGAAAAGCGGCCTTATGAAGTGTCCGGCGGGCAGGCCCAGCGGACGGCGATCGCCCGGGCGATCATTCATGAGCCAAAGTTGCTCCTGGCTGACGAACCAACGGGCAATCTCGATTCCAAGTCGTCCTTGGATGTCATGGAGACGTTAACGGCAATCAACCAGGCGGACGGCACGACGCTGCTGCTTGTCACACACGATGCGGTGGCAGCCAGCTACTGCCACCGTGTGCTGTTCATCAAGGATGGTGAACTGTATAACGAGATTCATCGCGGAGACAGCCGGCAGGCGTTTTTCCAGAAAATCATCGATATGCTGTCGCTGCTTGGAGGGAATGCGCATGACCTTTCGACAATTCGCGTTTAACAACGTCATGCGGAATAAGCGCCTGTATATGGCGTATTTTCTTAGCAGTGCGTTCGCGGTAATGGTGTTTTTCGTCTACGGCGTCTTCGCCTTTCATCCGGGGCTGGCGCCGGCAGAGATCGGCGGTTCGGCGACGATCGCACTGCAAATCGCCCAGGGGCTCATTTACGTGTTTTCCTTCTTTTTCGTCCTGTATTCCATGAGCGCCTTTATCAAGTCGCGCAGCAAGGAGTTCGGGCTGTTGACCATGTTCGGCATCACTAATATGCAGCTGCGGAGGCTCGTCTTTATTGAGAATATGGTGATCGGCTTAGGCGCCACGTTGGCCGGCATCGCGTCAGGACTTGTACTGGTCAAGCTGCTGCTGCTGGCGGCGGAGTCGCTAATCGGGATCGACGAGAAACTGCCCTTCTACATGCCGTATCAGGCGCTCGCTCTGACCTTCGCTGCGTTTATGCTGCTTTTTCTGTTCATCTCGCTATTTACCGTGCTGTTCTTTCGCGGCAACAAGCTGATTGATCTGCTTAAAGGGTCCAGCAAGCCTCGTCCTGAGCCGCATGCTTCGATCTGGCTGTCGCTCGCGGCGCTTGTGTTGATCGGCATTGGATATGGCGTGTCGCTGGCCGTTGAACGCCTAGCAGTGGTGTATGCGCTGCTGCCGGTAACGGTGATGGTCGTCATTGGCACGTACTTCTTGTTCACCCAATTGAGCGTGTACACGATTCGCGCCCTAAAGCGCAACCGGGAGCTGTTCTGGCGACGCACAAACCTGCTGTTCTTCTCTGATCTAGCCTATCGGATGAAGGACAATGCGCGCACTTTTTTTCTCGTGACGGTGCTGTCTACTGTCGCATTCTCGGCGATCGGTGCCCTTGTCGGGTTCAAGACGGTTCTTATGAAGTCAATCGAAAAACCGTTCGCTTTCGAGTACTCCTCATATAAGGGCAACTCACCCGAACGGTCCGCTGCAGCGGTAGACTTGATCGAACGGGAGCTCCGCGCGGAAGGGATTGGCTTTACCAAGCTGAAGGCCGAGCTTCGCTCCTATAAGCTGACCAGCGGCAACGGAGCAGTGATGATCGTAAGTGAGTCGGAATATAACAGCTTGGTTAAGGCTGCCGGGAGCAAGCCACTACAGCTGGGGGTGAATGAGGCGGCGGTAATCCAGTTTAGCAAGGAGAAAGACGAGAAGGGTGAGTCGACCATCGAGCGGGAGCTAGCCGTAGAGGGCGGTGGGGAACCGCTGCAGATCACGCAGAGTGCCGCGTTCTTCATTCCAGGCTACAGCAAATACTACGTTGTGGATGATGACCGCTTCGCGCGGCTGCCAGCGCCGCAATCATCCGAAGGTTACTATGCGTTCGACGTCCACAACTTGGAGGCGACGGAAGCCGTCGGACAGAGGCTGCACGACAAGATTGGACGTTCCCAGAACGACAGCTTCTTCTCGCTGGCGTTCGACGTCAAGCAGCTGCTTCAGGGCTACAGCGCGGTGATGTTCGTTGGGCTGTTCGTCGGTGCGGTATTCTTCGTCGCATCCGGCAGCTTTCTCTATTTCCGGCTGTACACGGATCTGGCCGACGACAAGGCGAAGTACGCTTCGATTATGAAGCTGGGGCTGACCAGCCGTGAGCTGTCGAAGATCGTCACTCGCCAGATGGCGATTCTGTTCTTTCTGCCGATCGGAATAGCACTCATTCACGGAGCGGTAGCGTTGACGGCCATGCAGAGCATGTTCAATTATACGCTCGTCAAGGAGTCGGCCATTGTGCTCAGTGCATTCGCGATCATCCAGATCGTGTACTTCATGGTTATCCGCAGCGGCTACTTGCGGCAGCTTCGGTCTGGTATGACCGGCTAATCCGGAGTGAATAACCGTTGTAAGGACGGACTTGTATAAAGGGTCCCGTTCAAATAGATGGAAGACTAGAGTAGAAGACTGTCTTAAAGAGCAGACTAAGGACGTCCTGCAAGCGCATCGCATCATCGTCATGATTTATCCAATGACGGGCGAGAGCTTGTGGGACTTTTTTTGGCATAATTTTGATATGAATTCAATTCAAGAAATCTGCGAGCGACAGCGACCTTATAACAGATGGGGGACGTACAGAGGAAAAATATCTATCCATATTGCTGCTATTGAACGACGATATGAATATAGTTGCTTTCTTCTTCCAGGGAATATAGCAACTATATAAAAAGCTCATAGTTAACATAAAATATATTATGTAAACTATTAGTTTTTTAGTATACTTTCAAGCTTTTAGCCAATGTGGAATCTGAAACAATCTCACTTTCCTGCTTTAAATATTTCATTCTGCTGATCATATCCACTCGCCCTGTTTCTCCAATTTGAATGGCGGATGAAGACGTGACTTCATTGACATGAATCATGCCAATTTTCAACTTGCTTGATGTATTATCCACACTAAACATTGAAATATTAGATTCAGCCAGATCAGGTCCAGCTTTACTGAAAACTGAGAAATCAGAGAAGCTGCCCTCCCCATGCCTAAAGATGGGGATGCTCCTCTCTACGGAGATAGTCCTAGAGCAGGCGTGAACGTTCGCTGTACTGCCGCCAACGACGGCGGAGCTGTCGGATACGTTTAATATATAGATTTGCTCTACTTTAAGTGCTCTGGTCATGATGATCCAAACTGATGTGCGGGAGGCAGCAGCACTGGCTTTGGTCCGCTTAAGGTTTCCTTGCTGGAGTCATACAGCGAGTAGAGCTGAAGCATTTGAGAATCTCCGGCATGGATGAGGGAAGAGCGGCTTACACTGACCACTCGGACGGTTCCCACATATAAATCTTTGTTTATTACAGTTAGCTTCATAATCCTTCACTTCCCTAGAAGAGTTTGCTCAATATGATAATTGAGAGCGGTTTGGATATCGCGTTTTAATTGCGCAGTCACCATATCTATTTTCTGATTCGTATCCGTTATGTCCGGAAGTGCATTTACTTGTTTGGCGTAGATGGCAATTCGGTCGTTAATTTGCCTGCGGATATCATCAAATACTTGTTTCTTGTACTCGTCACTTAATGTGAGTTGGTGGACACTTAACATATAATCGAACAGCCCGGGTACTTCTTCATCAATGTACTTTAACACCAGAGCTTTTATTTTCTGGTTCATATCTGCCACTTCTGAATCTTTGGCTTCGGGAGACGCTGCAGGCTGATCACCTACAGCAATCTGGTCTATTGACTGGCCATTCCCGGGAGCCGTCCCAATATTTAAAGTCCCTTCGAGCTTCTCTATCTTGAGAAGGTCAAAATGATACTGAACCCGGTCAGCTGAGGCGGGCTCCCGCGACTTCATTCCCTCTATGGTTTGTGACATTCCTTTAATGGTCTCCTCGAACTGGTCCAACTTTGCAGCAATAGACTGAAGTTGATTGATGATCTGCTGAAAATAGTATGGATGCACTGCAGCCTCCCCCTTCCTGATGAAGTTTATGCGGAGAGGGGGGAATCAATTCTATGCATTCGCTGCACTGCTGCTTAAGCCCATTTCCCCAGCTGGTCCCTGAATCAAGCCAGTAACCGGATCAGGCAGCAGGATTAAGGACGGCGTCTTATTATTGGGAATTGGTTCCAGATCAGGCTGTTCTTCACTTACCGGTTCAGGAGGCTCGGCGTTTTGGACTTGTGAATGGGCGTTGATCGAACCGGAGGTGCCAATTTGCAGGACGGATGAGTTGGTCATATTATTGATCCGGATCAAATGTATGGTAATGGTCTGGTGAACCGTATAGCTCATAATCTCCCTCATTTCTTAGCCCAAGCCTCCAACCTGGTCCACAAGATCGGAATCCATGGTATTCGTGCTGCTCGCCGAGTTATTCGTGATAACCGTTCCTATGGAATCACCAACCGCAAAGGAGTTGGCGCCGCCATACTGCTTATTATCGCTATTCAGCACTACTGCAGCTGTATTTCCAATGAGTACAGTGGAGCTGGCACTGACATTGACGATTTTCAAGTTTCCGATAATGGAAACCACAGGCTTCACCTCTAATCTCAAATGGATGGATGATCCGCTCCATTTTTTCGGGTTGCAGAATATTGTATGTGGATGGAAGCCCAGATGTCACTCTCCAATATGAGCCTACATAAGCTGTGAAAAAGGGGATAAGGGCGGCGAAGTTCATGGATACCAAAAAAGGCATAAATCTGGAATGGCTTGGGGAAGATCCTTTTTTCAAAAATCTATTCCCATTCAAGGATTTCAAGGATCAGTTCAAGCTGGACCCATCTGAGGTTGACAAATACGTCGAGGATGCCATCAGCAAAGCGATGTCCGGCAATAGTCTATTCGATGCAGGAGCAGTAGGCAGTAGGAAAATGAATCATGAAATTATGGATACACATCATTTCATCATTGCAAAAATTAGAGTTCCCCGGCAAATTCACCCCGAAAACCTGTGGGTGCAGGTAAGCCGCACCCAAGTCAAATTTAGCGGCCATGAAGAGGAACAACCGCAGATTATTACATTGGCCGCTCCCGTAAACCCGCTAAAAAGCAGCGCTACCTTCAAGCTGGGATCTCTGCAGGTGAAGATGCCTAAACTCAAGAGCGGAGGCTTTCATGACGTGGCGATCCGGTACTTATAGGATACTGGTGAAATCCTTTCAAAAACAGCGTATAATATATGTTATACGCTGTTTTGATTTTAAACGACTATGTTCTAACTACATAGGCTAGCGATCAATTGATAGATTCAATTCTATGACCAATTTTGATATCAGCTGTGATAGAATTAGATTTTGCAGAGAAAGAGGGGCGTCACATATGCCGGATTCCCTTAATGAATGGTATGCCGACGAACTTGAGGCCTTCCTGATTTGGATGAAAGATGCAGGGTATACGACTTATACTCAAAAATCCTACTTAAGCGATGTACGGGAGTTCCTGAGCACTTTAGGTGGAAGAGAACTGAAAAGTGTGAAGAAGTTTCACATCGTGTCTTTCCTATCTTCCGTTCGGGAGAGGGGAGTGAGCGATTCAACGCGGAATCGGAAGCATGCTTCGGTCAGCTGTTTTTTCAAGGCGCTAATCGAACTAGAGCTGTATAAGGACAATCCTGCTGCAGGGATCAAGAAATCCAAAATGGACAAGCACCGCGCTCCCGTATTTCTGGATGAAGATGACTTGGGCAGATTTATGCAGTCCATTGAAGGCAAGCACAGGCTCCGCAATCTGGCGGTGTTCCTATTGATGGCGTATATGGGCCTGCGGGTTGGAGAGGTTCACTCACTTAACCTTGCCGATTACAATCCGGAACGCAGGTTGTTAAACGTGTACGGAAAAGGCCGGAAATGGCGCTCGGTACCAGTTCCAGAAGCTGTAAGCGAGGTGCTGCAGCTGGCCGTGAATGAGAGGCTGAACCCATGGAGAGCCAAAGAGACGGCAATGTTCATCTCCCAAAAAGGCCGAAGGCTGTCAATCCGGTGTATACAGCAGATTGCGGCAGATACGTTTGCGCGGTTCCAACAGCAGATTCCTCCCGAGCGAAGAGTGGCATATTCCAGTCATAAGCTGAGACACTCTTTTGCCACGATGCTATTAAGAAAAGGGGCCGATCTTCGGACCGTGCAGGAGCTTCTCGGCCATTCATCGATTCAAACTACGACGATATATACCCATATTACGAGCCGGGAGAAAGAAGAGGCCGTAGGCAGATTGGATGTAAAAATTCCGCTTTAATCAAACATGTTAACATAATAAATATTATGTAAACTTATCGCTGCGCTAAATTCATTTACTCTATATAAAGGAGCTTATTTATGCAATTCTCAATTCAATTTTTGTCCTTCTTTGTTATCCAGGTGGAAGGGAGTGAGTCCCAAGGCACCCGGTCTTATAAGCATTACCAGACTATGGATGGCTATGAATACGTGGACAGCGAAATTAAGAAGTTTCTGGATGGGGAATTTACCAGAATCGCAAAACGGAAGGTGGAGAAGAACCCTTCTGTTGAGCAGGCGCCCACCAAGATAGGGACCTTCATCGTGGAACCCGGCCATGAATTGGACAGCAATCCGAACTTCAATCTATTCACCCGGCTCCGGGCGGCAAGTGAGAAGGAGGACTTCAAGAACGCATGTGACGATCTGATGCGGAGCTATCTGGATACCAGTGCGGTACGTGGAGGTGCCATGATTATTGTGCAAGCAGAGCTGGCCACCCACTCCGATACGCCGATCATTTTCCTGCTGAAATGTGATTTCGAACAGAAAATCGCCCGGATTTCTGATGAGAAGAGCCTGGTTAATGAGGTGGAAATGGCGATCAGTGCACGGAATATGAAATCGATCCAATATCCGTATATGCCGGAAGAAGGGATGTTCGAGGAATGGGAGCTTAAAATCCATCAGTCCTCACATGCCCGTTATTTCGAGGACTTCCTAAAGTTCGTTACTTACGAGCAGTCAATTCCCGAGATCGTAAATGATCAAGTGCTGAATTTCGTTCAGGATTATGTGGAGACTAAGTGGCCGGATGAAACTCATGAGGAGCGCCAGTCTGTCGAGCGGGAGTTAGAGTTCTGGGCGGCGAGTGAGAAACGGGATATTCAAGAGAAATGGGAGCCGGAAGCTGTAGTTGAAGCTGCTGAGAGGATTATTGAGATCAAACCCGAAATTGAACTCAAGTTCCGTTTGGGAGATACTATGGTCCGGGGCAGACTCGCAGACTTCGGAGAGCAGATCCATATTGCCAAATTAAATGGACGTTATGCGGTAGTCCTGGAAGGAGACTCGTTCGTTTTTGATAAAGGATTCTCCCCTGTGGAGCTGCTTCAGCCAGAATCCTTCGAAGTGGTAGCCAAAAGGATTTTGGAGAAAAAGACGGAAGAACCTGAGGATTTATACTGAGGATGAAGGTCAAAATTAGAGCGAAAATCATATAATTCATATCGTTAATTAATTTAGTTAATCATATTAATTATATAGAATAACCCTTGTGCGGCGCGGATTTATCGAACTTCAACAAATTATTCATCCAGATGTTGACTATTGTTCTGATTCATGCATATAATAGCAGCAACCTTTTAATTTACTGGCTGTGAAAAGGAGCCGGTTTCGGTTGATTATGACCCAGAGAGCGGGAAGCACGCTGAAATTTCCGCCATAATGCCGATACCCACTCGCCTTGGAGCTGCTGTTCTGAACGGATATTTATCCTCTAAGAACAGCCGGATGGCACCCGTTAACGTGCATCAAGGTCCAGCAGCACTTTAATCTGGATCTCCTGAGGCAGCGGTCCCTATGGATCTGCTGTGAACATGGGTGGTACCACGGAAGATAACCCCTTTCGTCCCTGTAATGCGTCTTATATTGGCGCAGGGATGATAGGGTTTTTTTATATTCAAATAACGACATTCGCAATGACAAGGAGCAGGCAGGCGGGCACTTAAGCCCAGAGAGCGATGAGCACGCTGAGATCATCGTCTTAATCCCGAAGCCGACTCGCCTTGGAGCTGTTCTTTTGAAACCTGCTTAGAGCTTAACGATAAGGCAGGTTAGGAGGAACCGGTTGGCACCCGTTAGTGTGCAGAATTACGGTGTGAACCGTAATTCATTGAGGCTGCAGAGAATCTCTGCAGCAAAGCCTGGGTGGTATCGTGGAAGAAGAACCTCTTTCGCCCCAGCTGCAGTCTAATCTGCAGCTGGGGATGAAGGAGGTTTTTTTTATAAAATTACAAGAAAAGGTGGAATGAACATGCGCAAAATTTATGTACTGGACACAACGCTGCGGGACGGGGAGCAATCGCCAGGAGTTAGCTTGACCTCTCAGGAGAAGGTGGAGATTGCCCTACAGCTGGAACGGCTCGGAATTGACCGTATTGAAGCCGGCTTTCCGATCACCTCCAAAGGTGAAGTAGCCAGTGTGCAGGAGGTGGCCAAGGTCATTCAGAATGCTACGGTTGTCGCTTTTGCCCGGTCAAGGGAACAGGATATTGATGCAGTCAGAGAAGCCTTGAAGAATGCGGGGGACCCTTGCCTGCATCTGTTCCTTGCAACATCGCCTATTCACCGGGAATATAAGCTTAAGATGGATAAAGCCAAAGTGCTGGATACTCTTGAAGCGGCAATCCGGTATGGCCGTAAATACTTTGACAAAGTAGAATTCTCCGCTGAGGATGCCAGCCGCACAGAAGTGGATTTCCTCTGCGAGGTTACGGAGCGCGCCATTCGGGCTGGTGTCACGGTGGTCAACCTGCCTGATACGGTCGGCTTTGCGACTCCTGAGCAGTTCGGACGCATATTTAAGACAGTGAAGGACCGGGTAGCCGGGATTGAACGAATCCAGCTAAGCACCCACTGCCATGATGATCTTGGGATGGCAACCGCGAATACGCTTGCGGCGATTGAAGGCGGCGTGGATCAGATTGAAGGCACAATCAACGGGATTGGTGAACGCGCCGGTAATACGGCGATCGAGGAAGTGGCCCTGGCTCTTGAGACGCGGAGTGACAGTTATGGCGGAGCAAAGACCACACTTAATCTAAGCGAAATTTACCGCACAAGCCGGCTTGTCAGCAAGCTGACCGGCATTACCGTACCAGGGAATAAAGCCATCGTAGGGGCGAATGCTTTTGCGCATGAATCGGGAATCCATCAGGATGGGATGCTGAAGAACCGGCAGACCTATGAAATTATTACACCTGAGACGATTGGGGTCCGCGCTAGCAAGCTCGTGCTCGGCAAGCACTCTGGGCGCCATGCGTTTAAGGAGCACCTCATCGATCTTGGTTACACCTTGGATGAGGAGCGGCTGAATATTGCTTTTGCCAAGTTCAAGGATCTGGCTGACCGCAAGAAGGAAGTGCTTACGGAGGATATCCGGGCTTTGGTTATGGAGAATGTTACAGAGGGACCAGTGCCTTTCAAGCTGGACAGCATGCAAGTCTCTTATGGCAACCGTTCGCTGCCAACAGCCGCTGTGCGCATACTCAAAGAGGACGGGGGGAGCATCGAAGAGGCTTCCGTGGGGAATGGGTCTGTTGATGCGGTATACCGCGCAATTGAGAAGGCTACAGGGCTTGTCACCGAGCTTGAGGATTACAAGATTCATTCGGTTACCCAAGGAACAGATGCGCTTGGAGAAGTTCATGTTGTGATTCGGATGGGGGAGGATACAGCTGGGGGCCGGGGAATCAGTACGGATATCATTGAAGCAAGTGCCAAAGCCTATCTGGATGCGATGAATCGGCTTGCCGTGCGGCAGAGCGGCCCGGACCGGGAAGGTAATATAACGATCCAATCCTAGCTGGCCACGGCAGGTTAGGCGGAGCTTCTATAGCTGGACAGAAAGAAACAAGCGGCCCGCTGGAAAAGGGGCCGCTTGCCTTCTGTGATCTTAAAGCTCAAGCTTCTCGATTTCAGATTTCAATTTGTTTGCAGAAGCCTGCAGTTGTTCCATCTCTTTGTCGGTCAGATTAAGGTCGAGAATTTGTCTCACTCCTGAGCGGTCCACAATACTCGGTACCCCAAGATAGACATCAGAGATTCCATTATAGTCTGTGAGCAGCGTAGACACGTTAAGCACAGAGCCCTCATCCTGAAGAATGGAGACTACAATCCGGTCAAGGGCGAGCGCGATCGCATAAGAAGTGGAGCCTTTAGCATTAATAATCTCATAGGCGGCATTCTTTGTCCGTGAGAAAATATCTTCACGCTCTTGTTCTTCGAATTCAAGTCCAACTCCAGCCACGTTGGCAAGACTCCAGAGTGGAAGCTCGGAATCCCCGTGCTCACCAACGATGTGGGCATGAATGCTGCGCGGGTTAATGCCTTTGCTCTGGCCGATCAAATAGCGGAAGCGGGCGCTGTCGAGCAGGGTGCCTGAGCCGATAACCCGGTTGGTGGGGAAGCCGCTCTTTTTCCAGGATACATAAGTCAGGATATCTACAGGATTGGTGGCTACCAGGATAATTCCATGATCGTTGTACTTCACGATATTCTGAATAATGCTGTCGAATATACCAGCATTACGCTTTAACAAATCGATTCTTGTCTCTCCTGGACGCTGGGATGCCCCAGCAGCAATAATAACAATATCTGCTCCCGCGCAATCGCTGTAATCTCCGGCCCATAATTTAACTCCTCCTGTAAAAGGAAGACCGTGGTTCATATCAAGTGCTTCTCCCAGTGCTTTCTCATGGTTGGCATCAATCAGGACAAGCTCGGATACCCGTTCTCTGAGCAGCAGGGTGTAAGCCGTGGTCGCTCCGACAGCTCCTGTTCCAATAATTACAACTCTGCTTGAACCCGTTTTGGATGGTTTCATTAAAATCATCTCCTTGGCAAGATCGTTATTATGTGTGATCAATCAGCCTGCTCTCCCCATTTTTACCCGATAAGCACCAGATTACAACGCGATGTTTAAATTATGTAAGCGAGGAAGAAGCAGGATAACTCTATTGTACACAAAAATGACAAACAATAAATAAAAGTTAACATAATATATATTACGTTAACTAATTAGCCATTTACTAATAGTTTAGGAGATTGTAACCATAGGTGTAACCTTTCTGTAAGATTCCTCATCTATAATTATATTATCCTATTGATATAACATAGAGAGAGGAACACGGTGAACATCATCATGGAACGCAGTAACAAGACACGCAGTGAGAGAGCTCAGCTGGGAAGAAAGAAACGCAACAGACTTATCATAGCCGTCAATCTGGTGCTATTGGGTGCTATAACCACGACAGTTATCCTTACATATAATATGAAACAGGATAAGTCAGGAGCGGAGCTTCCAAAGCTTGCCGCCGTCCACTCCAAGGAACCTCAAAAAGTAGATGCTGGTGTTAAGAAGACGAATGATGGTGGACCGTCAGATCAGAAGAAGAGCCCGAACACCGTGAAGCCTGTTGGGACGGAAGATTCCAAGCAAAATCAGACGAACAGTGGCAAAACCCCGAACAGTGGTAATAACAAAGCGGTAATCTCGGGGGAGAACAATAAACCGCAAGTCTTAAACGCTGACTCAAATCAAAAAACTAAAGTAGTGTACCTCACTTTTGATGATGGACCTAATGAATATACGGAGCAGATTCTCAATATTCTTAAGGAAAATGAGATTCACGCTACCTTTTTCATGATCGGAACCCAGCTTCGTGATAATCAGTCTTCAATTGAACGGCTGCTCAAGGAGGGACACTATGCCGGGCTGCACAGCATGAGCCACAACTACAACAAGCTATACAAAAACGGAGGTTCCAGTCATTTTATTGATGAATTCAAACAGGAACAGGCCCTGCTCTACAAGTTGACAGGATTTAAAGCCACATTAATCCGGGCTCCCTACGGAAGTGCCCCGCAAATTGGATATAACTTTCGTACGGATATAGCTCATGCGGGTTTCAAAATGTGGGATTGGACCGTTGATTCCCAAGACTGGAGTTATACCGGCAAGCCGGATAAGGTGGTACAACAGGTAAAACGGCAAATTCACCGGAAGCAGGAAATCATCCTGATGCACGAGAAGAAGCAAACGGTTCAAGCTCTGCCGCGGATTATCGCTTATTTGAAGCAGAAAGGATATTCGTTTGCAGTATACAAGCCTGACCACCACATTGTGGCTAACTTCGGGAAAGATACAAGATTATGACCATGATTTGCGGTTAGATAGATAGATTATGCTATAATATATTGATGTACCTACAATTCTATATTTACTACAATTCTGAGGAGGGAACAGACTTTTGACCTCTTGGCGCTCAATAACCTTGATTATGCTCGTTATGAGTCTATTGTTAACGGCCTGTACTTCTGATAAATCCAATGAAGCTCTGATTCCACCCAAAGACGAAATTCAGGACTCCGGACAGACAATTACCGTAATTAATCAAAATTCCAACAGCAAGATTAACGAAAACGCCAAGTCTCCGGACAAGCAAAAATATCAAATTCAGACCCGGTTGTCTGATTTTCAGCTTATATCGGATACGACGGGGATCGCATGGGGTTCCACCCGCAATGAACTGCGTCTTTATCTAACCCAGGATAACGGCAAAGTGTGGACCAATATATCCCCTTCGTCATCTGTTCAATTTCAGAGCAACCCTCAATATGGCAAGGATATCTTCTTTATTGATTCGCAGACAGGGTGGGTGGTTCGCAACTCACTCGGATCAGCGGAAACGGTAGTTCTGCGTACGGTGGATGGAGGAGCCAGCTGGAAACTGGCCTCATTGCCACAGCAGGCCAAATCCATCGCAATTTTTTTTGTCTCCAAGAATGTCGGATGGATCATCACAGAGGATGATCTGAATGCACCGGACATGCATAAGACACTTTACCGGACCAAAGATGGTGGGGTGAGCTGGGAGAAGATTATGGGCAGTTTGATTGGCCAAGATGGGAAGAGAGATAACTCCAGTCCGACTTTTGGGGCGCTCAGCGGCATGGTATTCACTGATGAGCTTCATGGTTATGCCACCTCCATTCTGAATGGCATCCCGCATCTGCACAGAACGACAGACGGGGGGATGAGCTGGAAGGAGAACACGAATTTCTTTAACAAGGACAAGTATCAAGGCTGCTCCAGATTTATCAGCAGCGCCCCGTATTTCTTCAGAGGGGGAACTCAGGAAGGCTGGATTTCGGTTGGCTGCAACCGTAAAGCCCAGACGAAATTTAATGCATATTATACGAAAGATGCCGGTGAAACTTGGAATTTCGTTTCGTTTCCTATCGGCTGGCAGACTGGAGTGAATCAGATGCTGTCGCCTACTTTCCTGAACAGCAAAGAGGGATGGGCGCTGCAGTCCAACAAGGTTTATCATACAACGACCCAGGGTACCAAATGGGAGGAGCTGCCTGAGAGCTCAGTCTTGAAACAAACGATGACAAAATATCCGGAAGTTGTGAAATTTCAGTTCTACTCCTCAAAAGTCGGGTGGCTGCTTGTACAGAATAACAATCTCAAACGTTCTCTTCTGCTGCAGACCCAGGACGGTGGAGTCCACTGGCACGTGCTTTGAACAAGCCGTGTCAGTTTTTTTGTAATTTGTCCTTTTTTCGGGTCAAGGGAATACAAGATTGCCAGGCTCGCGCATATACATGGATAGTGCGGGAAGCGAGTGCTTCCTCCGGCGCAGTAGAAAGGGGGCAGAAATCATGCATTCTGGCTTCGAAGTCTTCGACATCGCCGGTACGTTCCTACCTATTTTTCTCATTGTTCTCGTATCTATCGCGCTCTTAACCGTGTCTGGTGGGGTGTACCGCTGGTTTCGAAACAGCAAGCAGCCTGTGCTCAGTGTCTATTCCGTAATTAGCAGCAAGCGAACCATGGTCGCACATCATCATGACCAGGATTCCGCTGCGCACCATTCCAGCACAACGTATTATGTGACGTTTGAGGTTGAAAGCGGAGACCGTCTGGAGTTCCGCGTCAGCGGGGAAGAGTTTGGCCAGTGTGCTGAAGGAGATGAAGGCAAGCTTACCCTACAGGGGAGCCGTTATCTGGGTTTCAAACGGACTGAAAGAATGGCTGCAGGCGCGTTTCCGAATTACAGAAATGACAGGCGCCATTCCAATATGTATTAATTACGTCTGACCTTGTCCTCCCCGATAAGGATGGGGTCTTTTATGATCATGGAGGATTCAGATTGCTTAAACAGTTGGTAACAAGGGCAGGGCTGAATAGCAAATGAGTAAAAACTAACCCCCAGGCGCCAGCCTGAGGGTTAGTCTGCTTTAAGCAAGCTTTGGAATTTGCGATCCGATAAATCTGCCGGCTATCCTGTAACCCGCTCTGGCTTGATTAATTGATTCAAGAGCTTCAGGGCAACCTTACGGCCGCTAGAGAAGGCTCTTTCGGCGAGTTCGCCTTTACCTTCGCATCCGTCACCACAGAAGTAGAATGGCACATTCGGGAGATGGTTAGGGAGGAGACGGTTCGTGCTGATATTCTTGACACTAGAGACCATGGCTTTCTTGGATACCCGCTTGACCTCTACAGCTTCGCGCCAACCCGGGTAATACTTGTCGAACAGGGACTCCATGCCAGCAGTCTTCTTCTCCAGATATACTTTACGCTCATCCTCATCCTTGAAGTCGTCATTCAAATAGGCGATTCCCTGCAGAAGCTGGCCGCCAGGAGGAACAACGGTATGGTCAGTTGCGGATACGTCGCTGATGAACATCTTGTTGGTCATGTCGCTGATATAGTGGAACGGGCGGGCGACGATTTCCTTGAAACCCAAATCGTAAACCATAACTTCAGTGGATGTGTTGTTCTGATACGGTTCTAGGTACTGTGCCCATTCCGAATTCTCAAGCAGCTTCACAGCTTGCTGAACGGGAGTCGCGATGATGACCTTGTCAAATACTGCGGCTTCCTGGGCTTTCGTCTTCAATATGAACTGGCCGCCTTCTTGCGTGATGGATTCTACAGGCTCTTTCAAGGCGATGTTCCAGTTCCCGTTGCGGTTAATCTTGTCCTGAAGCTGATCGGTGATGGTTGCCCAGCTTCCAAGGATATAATTGACCGGCTTGGAAGAGAGGAAGAGGTTATGATAGTATTCTGCAATCACTTCGCCTGAGACCTTGCGGGCATCCCCGGGGGTGATGAAGAAATTCGAGCAGACCAGATGCTGCCACAGTTCTTTGACATCCTCAGCCGCATTGGACTTATCCAGGTAATCACCCAGAGTCGGATAGTTCTTCAGGTGATGAACATTTCCGACAATCGCTGCGATTTCGGCCACAAAACGTACTTTCTCCATTGCAGTCAGAACGTCGGTTTTCATAATATTCACAAAATCGAGAGGAGCGGGGGTGAGGTGATCATTCTTCGCATACACAACTTTGCGCTTGTCGACCTGCTTGCTCTCAAATACCAGTCCTAGATCCTCTTCCATATGATGAAGCGTGTGGCGGTCGATTCCATAGACCGCATGTGCTCCATAATTAAGGGTGAAGCCGGATTTCTGATAAGTAAAAGCCCGGCCCCCGAGCTGCGGGCTGCGTTCAAATACAGTGCCTTCCAATTCGCGGTTTTCAGATAGATAGGCGGCGGCGGTCAAACCAGCTAAACCTCCACCGATAATTGCGATTTTCATGAAAGTACCTCCTAAAAGTTCTGCCGACTTATAAAGCACTTCTCTATGAAATGAACTAAAGAGATGAACTTAACAGCCGTTTTAGTCCAGTCCAAAATGTAAGAGTAATTTACAGATTCTTTTTTAGTATATGCTATTCATGAAAGCGCGTCCATAGGAATAGACACGAAATGTACATACTTGGTATCGCAATCATTTCCTGTGTATAAAATTAAAATTTCGGGCAGAAAAAGTGTATTTTTTAGTCACAAAATGGGCGAATGCACATAGGATATACCGTTGATGAAGTGTTTTGAAGGAGGAAAGCCGCGTGGCGGTCATCAAAGCAAACTCAGAAGATGTCAAGCTGCTGGCACGATTGATGCGCGCCGAAGCCGAGGAAGATCAGGAGCCCGGCATGCTGATGGTGGGCAATGTGGGGGTGAACCGGATTCTGGCGGACTGCCTGGACTTCAAGAATATCCGGACCATGAATCAGATGGTGTTCCAGTCTCCAGGGGGATTTGAGTCTACCCAGAAGGGCTACTTTTACCAAAAAGCGCGGGACAGAGAACTCAGGCTCGCCCAGCGCGCCATCGGCGGCGAACGGACCTGGCCAGCCACAAACGCGCTGTGGTTTTTCCGCCCGCAGGGAGATTGCCCGGACACGTGGTATAACCAGGCCAATACAGGCAGGTACAAAGCGCATTGCTTCTTTGCACCAACGGCTGAAGATTGTCCGAGTGTGTATTAAGAAATACCAACCTATATCCGAGGAGGAAACAGACAAATGTATAACCCGCAATATCGTCCGGTGACTTATAAGGTGGGCGGCGCCACTATGGGGTCCACAATGGGACCTACAATGGGCTCTGGTATGGGACCAACTATGGGACCTGGTATGGGAACGAACATGCCAAACATGGGTACGAATATGCCAAACATGGGTACGAATATGCCAAATGTGGGCACGAACATGGGAACTTTTCCACCCGTAGCCAGCGGTAATCAGATCACACCACAAGGGACCATTGTGGCTACACCACCATCTTTAACCGAGCAATCTTTTATCGAGAATATCCTACGTCTGAATCTTGGTAAAGTCGGAACGTTCTATATGACGTATGAGAACAACCGGGAGTGGAATGCTAAGATCTTTAAGGGTGTGCTGGAAGCCGCTGGCCGCGATCACATTATTATCAGTGACCCGAACACAGGTGTGCGTACGATTCTGCTAATGGTCAACCTGGACTTTGCCACGTTTGATCAGCCGCTTGTCTATCAATACCCTGGTGTAATTGGGAATCCCCCTGCACAAGGAACGCGCTGATCCATTAACTTACCGCTGTAGTCCCCTTTGGCATGCTGGCCGGGGGATTATTTGCGTACAGCTTAAGGATTCCCGGTCCTTTATTCGTAGGACCCGAATAAATATGTGGGTGACCCTAACGTCGAAGTGACATATCCCGAAATTTGACTGTGTAAGGTATAATTATATAATAATATGGAGTGAACTTCGTGAATGTTCATACTTGCAGGAAGTTTAACTCTGAATTATTAATTTGTATTCTATACCGCGAAGGAGGTGCACCTGTTCGCCGCGCAGCCTAGCTGTGGACAGGAAACGTATTGGACAGTGACCCTTTACCAAGTATTTTGCAAGTGGGACTTATTTTAGTTTTAGTGATTTTAAACGGATTTTTTGTATCAGTTGAATTTGCCTTGGTCAAAATCCGCAGCAGCCGGATTGAAGCCCTGGCTGAAGAGGGGAACCGCAGCGCCCGCATTGCCAGAGGAATGGTAAACCATCCGGAAGCCTATCTCTCGGCATGCCAACTGGGAATTACCTTATGCTCACTCGGTCTCGGATGGCTGGGCGGCCCGTTAATCGCCTCGATGCTGATGCCTTTATTTGCCTGGCTGGGCTGGGGAACCGCCTTCGTGCATGGTGTTTCGTTTACGGTGGCCTTCGTTCTGATTGCTGTTATGCATATCGTGTTGGGTGAGCTTGCACCCAAAGCCATTGCTATCCGTAAAGCGGAGAACATCACCCTGCTGTCGGCCGGTCCGATGTCTATCTTTTACCGGATTGCTTATCCTTTCATTTGGGTGCTTAACGGACTTGCGAATACGCTGCTCCGTCTGATGCGTGTGGACCCTGCATCCGATCAGGACAATGTCCATACCGAAGAGGAGATCCGGGTGCTTATGAAGGAGAGCAGTGAGAGCGGACTGCTGGACAGCACGGAGCTTACACTTGTGGACAACATCTTCGAGTTCGCTGATACAACCGCAAGGGAGATCATGATCCCCCGCACGGAAATGATCTGTTTATATTCACAAAATACACTTGAAGAAAATTTGGAAATCGCGCTCGAAGGTATGCGTACCCGTTATCCGGTATGCGACAATGATAAAGATCATATTATTGGCTTCATTCATATCAAAGACCTGATTCGTACGGGAAGCTCGGACTATCGGGATTTGCTCAGGCCGATGATGACCGTTCCCGATTCCATTCCCATCAGCGATCTGATGAAACGCATGCAGCGTGGCAAGACACAGATTGCGCTTCTGATTGATGAGTATGGAGGCACCTCCGGAATTGTGACTTTGGAGGATATCGTGGAGCAGATCGTCGGAGAGATTCAGGATGAATTTGACGAGGAACGCCCTGGTTTCGAACAGATCAGCGAACATATCTATTCCATTGACGGCTTGATGCTGATTGAGGCCGTGAATGACCGCTTTGGTCTTGAAATGGACTCCGATGATTATGACACGATCGGTGGCTGGCTGTATTCCAGAATTGAAGTGCTTCCCCCCAGAATCGGACAGTCTGCCGAATTTGAGGGACACACCTTTATTGTCGAAGAGACAGACCAGAAGAGAATATCGCGGATTAAGCTGCTCAAACAGGAGCTCTTGCCCTTGGAAGAAGCAGGTGCATAGCCATTTCTCAGTTGAACCCAGCATATTCATTTGCTGGGTTTTTCATCTGTACCCAAATACATATACAATATGTGCCGCATCACTATGTAGTGACTTTAGCGCGTTCACGTTATAATGTGATAAGGAAGGAGTGAACAGATTTGGCTTTTCGACTTGATGTGCAGTTTGAACCGGTTCATGAACTGATAAACAGCCTTCATGCATACATTTGCAGAAGTTCTTATAAGAAAACGGATCTTTCATCAGCTTGGGCTGAAGCTGCCCGGATGAAGTTGACTCCCGAATTCGCCACAGCTTTAAGCGAAATGGCGATTGATGCGGATTGGAAACTTACCTTCCTGCTCGTTCATTTATGCCCGGACAAGTCCGATGTTAGGGGGTTTCTTAAGTGGCTGGAGAGTCTGAGCCCTGGGGATATGTATGAGAAGATTGCCGAATACAGCAGTTATTTTCCCGACAACATGAGCAGCTTCCGAGCCAGAACGCTTCGGGTCTTCGAAGAGTGGAATCATGCGTACTTCAGCAGTATTAACCCTGATATTCTCATCTCCTTGCAGGAAGAGAAAAGAAGGAGACTTGAGCAGCTCCCCAGCCTTTCCACCGAGCAGTTTGTTGATACGACAACTAACGGGCTGGTGTTTAAGCCGATTCAAGGACTGGAGGAAGTGATTCTAATTCCCCAGTATCATTTTCAGCCCATTAATGTGATTAATTACTACGGTAGGCTAACCTTATGCTGTTACTCGGCAAGGGTGTATTTCCCTGAGAACAAGGATGTAATGAATCCGCAGAATTACCGGATGCTGCGCAGTATAGGCGAGAAGAGCCGTCTCAAGATTCTCCGGTATTTACATCAGGGGCCTCGAAGCTTCATCGAGATCGTCAGACATATGAAGCTGTCCAAGGGGATTACCCACGACCACATCTCCAATCTTAGGAGGGCCGGATTGATCTATGCCCACTTCGAGGGAGAGACGTTGACCGAATATAGTCTAAGGCCGGGAGCCCTAGAGGAGATCCAAAAAAATCTGCTGGAATATATAAGCGGGGAATAAACCAGTCAAAGCCTTTTCTTCCTTAGGGAGAAAGGGCTTTTTATGTATGCTTTAAGAACTAAATTTTCTGTAAGTGGAGAAATTTGTGTCAGTTCTCTCTTTACAGAACCAGGACGGATACATATAATAGCTGTATCGATCACAATGCATAGTTAACTGATCGGAATATATTATATTCATTGGCATAGGAGAGGATACTATGAAAAAAAGCACACTTTTATTGACTTCTCTAATCCTGGCGAGCTCACTTCTCTTCAGCGCTTGCTCCGATAATCAGGATGATGCTGCACCGGCATCTGGAGCCGCAGCAGTAACGAATCCAACAGCGACAACGACAACGGGCTCCGCATCGTCGGAGCAAGCAAATGGCCAGGTCATCCAAGCGGCAGACCTGTCTAAGCTTCCGGAAGCCGCCAAGAAGAGGACGGATACCATTATTGCGAGTCTGACCGATCCTGCCGGAGCATTTGTCCCCTATTTTACCCAGAGCGGGTATGACGGTAATGTCAATTCACAGCTGCAATCCTCACTCGTCACTACGGATGACAAAGGTGTACCTGCACCTGATCTGGCCGAGAAATGGGACATCTCGCCAGATAACTTAACGATTACATACCATTTGCGCAAAGATCTGAAGTTTAGTGATGGTTCTCCGGTTACCGCGGATGACGTAGCTTTTACATGGACTATCCTTCACGATAAAGCTTACTCCGGGGATACAGCAGTCGATGTGATTCATGTGAAAGGGGGGGCTGACTACAAAGCCGGTAAAGCCAAAACAATCTCCGGCATTAAGGTGATTGACCCGCTAACCATTTCGGTTACCTTGGAACAGCCAAATGCGACCGCTCTTACTACGCTGGGCGGCCCTGTTCTATCAAAGGCTTATTACGGGAAGGATTACAAATTTGGCAATCTTGATTACATAAAGAAGCTGTATCTGGCTCCGGTGGGAACAGGACCTTATACGCTGGAGAAATTCATACCTGGTCAGGAAGTTCGTTTTGTGGCTAATCCGTATTATTACAAAGGCAAACCCAAAACGGAGCATTTCATCTATAAAACGTCTGAAGGGGATACTTGGCAGTATCTGGAGACTGGAGAGATTGATTTTGCCAGCTTCAGTGCCACCCAGGAGAACATTGATAAGTTAAAAGCTCGGGGCTTCGCCAACATTCTGTCTTATACCCCAAGCTCGTATGGATATCTTCAGTTAAATCTTGAACATGAACAGTTAAAAGATAAGAAGGTAAGGCAGGCCCTGACCTATGGTCTTGACCGCCAGAGCATTTACGTGGATGCTGCTCAAGGTGCCGGGGCTATCGCTAACATTCCTGCATCACCAATATCCTGGGCTTATACGGAGGAAGGAATTAACCCGTATAAACATGATTTGGAGAAGGCAAAGCAGCTGCTCGATGAGGCTGGATGGAAGGCGGGGTCAGATGGAATTCGGGTGAAGGATGGCAAGAAGCTGACGATTCATTTCCTGGGTTCAAAGAACAAAGGTACCGATATCTTCATTCCGATTGCAAAAGAGAATTTCCAAGCGCTGGGCATCGACTTCCAGCCTGAAGTGTTTGCAGACTTTAATGCGCTGGTCTCTAAAGTGGAAAGCAAGGATTATGACATGGCCAGCTTCTCTACACCGATGCTGAGTGATCCTTCTGACGGGCTGGCTATGTTCCTGCCGAATGGAGATGTGAAAGGGTTCAACAATCCGAAATTTACCGAGCTCTATAAGCAGTCACTTGCCACTACGGACATTGAAGCACGCAAGAAAATTTACAAAGAAATATTCCAGCTTCTGAACGATGAGCTGCCGGTCATCTTTACCAGCTACAAGAAGACTGTATATGGCTATAATGGCCGGATTCAGAATCTTAGCGTAAGCCCGTTTAATGGAATTTCTGAAAGTTTGCCTGAATGGTCCCTCAGCAAGTAACCATGAATTTGTTCCCGCTCCGCAAAGCTTGGTTGGGGCGGAGCCGGGAATGTAGATGAAGGAGCATGTCATGAGCACGTATATTTCAAAAAGACTTATCTATATGCTGGTTATCCTGCTGGCTGCGTCTTTCCTGGTCTTTAGCCTGTATGCCCTTACCCCGGGGGATTTCATCAGCGGGAACATGAAGTTATCTCCGGAGAGGAAAGCGGAGCTCAGAGAGATTTACGGCCTGAACAAACCGCTGCTGGAGCGCTATTTGATTTGGATGAAGAACGCTCTGCACGGTAATTTCGGTTATTCGTTGTCCCAGCAGACCCCGGTATTAACTCTATTTAATCAATATATCTGGAATTCGTTCCTGCTTGCGGTCGTTTCAACATTTCTGACCTGGGTCATTGCGGTCATTATTGGTGTGATCGCCGCCTATAAGCAGTATTCCTGGTTCGATACGCTGGTGATGATCGGTATTTTTGCAGCCATGTCGCTGCCGTCCTTCTTCATAGGGTTATTCCTTATTAAGACCTTGGCCGTTGATCTTCATTGGCTTCCGCCAGGAGGAATGCTTACAACCGGAAGCAGCTCCACAGGGCTTGCTTATGTCAAGGAAGTGATTCAGCATATGACCCTGCCTGTAATTGTGATGACGCTGCTGGGGCTGGGCTCGCTGACCCGGTATTTCCGCAGCAACATGATTGATGTCATCAAGCAGGATTATATCCGCACGGCGCGGGCCAAAGGGCTTAGCGAGCGAAAAGTGCTGTTCACGCATGCGCTGCGAAATGCCCTCCTGCCTGCGATCACGCTGGTTGGGTTTGAGCTTCCGGCTCTGTTTGGAGGCTCGTTGATTATAGAGAAAATTTTCAACTGGCCAGGGATCGGCCAGCTGTATATGCAATCCTTCGGCTTAAGGGATTACCCTCTGCTCGTAGGATTCACCATGTTGATCGCGGTATTAACTGTGATTGGGACGCTTCTGTCGGACATTCTCTATCATGTGGCCGATCCGCGCGTCAAGCTGCAATAAGGAGGTTATCACCATGTCATCTATAGGCCGTGAGATTACTGCGGGAGGATCAGCCAGACAAGAGCGTGCGAAGTCATCGATCTGGAGACAATCCATGCAGCGGCTGCTTCGGAACAAGCTCGCTGTTATTGGCCTCGTTGTGGTAGTTATTATGTTCCTGGCATGTTTTATAGGACCGGTCTTCTCTCCATATGCCAGCAACAAAATTCATATGAATATCATGAACCGTCCCCCTAATATGAGGCATTGGCTCGGTACGGACGGACTGGGCAGGGATGTCCTGACGCGTGTTCTTCAAGCAGGGAGAATTTCACTCACTGTAGGGTTGGCGTCTATGGTACTGTCCGTATTGATTGGCTCGCTGCTTGGTGTAATCGCCGGTTATTTCAAAGGGATTGTTGACCAGGTGGTTATGCGGATTGCGGATCTTCTGCTGACGATCCCTGGACTGCCGCTGCTGTTTATCTTCGGGGCTCTACTCTCGGAGTGGAAGGTGCCGACAGAGTACCGGATGTACATCGTAATGGTCATGCTTAGTCTAATTGGTTGGCCTTCTCTTGCCCGTCTTGTGAGGGGGCAGATGCTGAGCCTGCGGGAGAGGGAGTTCATGCAGGCTGCTACTGTCCTGGGGTTAAGTGCGAAGCGCAAGCTGTTTCATCATCTGCTCCCGAACATTGTGCCGCTTCTGATTGTTATAGCCACCTTGAATATTGGGGGTTCCATCCTGATGGAGTCCGTGCTGAGCTTCTTTGGACTTGGCGTAATGCCCCCGACAGCAACGTGGGGGAACATGATTGATGCGGCAAACAATATGCTCGATTTCCAAAACCGTCCTTGGCTCTGGATTCCTCCGGGGTTATCGATATTTATCACGGTTATCGCAATCAATATTTTTGGCGACGGTCTGAGGGATGTGCTGGACCCGAAAAAGAAGAAGTAGGTGGACATCTGATGAACGATTTACTGAATATTGAACATCTAAGCACACATTTCAAAACAGAAGAAGGAACGATCAAGGCGGTTGATGACATTAGTCTGCATGTCCGCAAAGGGGAGACGGTATGCATTGTGGGAGAGTCCGGCTGTGGCAAAAGCATTACGGCGATGTCCATCATGGGGCTTATCGAGGGTCCGGCGGGGAAAGTGGCCGGTGGATCGATCCATTTTGACGGGCGTGATCTGACCAAGCTGAACAGACATGAGCTTCGCCATTTGCGGGGGAATGAGATCGCCATGATTTTTCAGGAGCCAATGTCATCTCTGAATCCCGTGATTACGATTGGCGAACAGATTGTGGAACCCCTTCGGGTTCATCTGAACTTAAGCCGCCGGGATGCGCACACCCGGGCTATTGAGTTAATTGAACAGGTGGGAATCTCCCGTCCTGAGCAGATTTTCCGGAGCTACCCGCATGAGCTTAGCGGGGGCATGCTGCAGCGGATTATGATTGCGATCGCAATCTCCTGTAACCCAAAGCTATTGATTGCTGATGAGCCGACTACGGCCCTGGATGTTACGATCCAGGCGCAAATCCTCGATCTGCTTCGCAGATTCAAAGAGGATTCGGACATGTCCATTCTGCTGATTACCCATGATCTGGGGGTTGTCGCTGAAATGGCGGATTATGTCATCGTTATGTATTCCGGCAAAATTGTCGAAGAGGGCGAGGTTACCCAGCTATTTGCCAACCCGAAGCATCCTTATACGCAGGGCCTGCTTCGATCTAAACCGGTGATTAACCAGCGTCAGGATGAGCTGTATTCGATACCCGGGCAGGTGCCGAATCCGTTGGAGCTTCAGCCGTCCTGCTATTTCCACGATCGCTGTGAGCATTGCATGGCTGTGTGCCGTATGGAAGAACCAAATCTGAAGAAGGTTGGGGAACAGCAGAAGGCAGCCTGTTGGCTGTACGAGGAGGCGAAAGTGTATGCCTGAGCAGCTGCTCGAGGTTCAACATTTGAAGAAATATTTCCCTGTGAAGTCCGGTCTTCTGAACAGAACTACGGGTTATGTTAAGGCGGTTGACGATGTCTCCATTACGATTGGACCAGGGGAAACCTTTGGATTGGTAGGCGAGTCCGGCAGCGGAAAAAGCACAGTAGGCCGAACCATCGTCAGATTAACGGATAAGACGAGCGGAGAAGTGAAATTCAAGGGAATCGATGTCTATAATCTTGCCCCGCAGGAGCTTCGGAAGCTTCGGCCCCGAATGCAGCTGATCTTTCAGGACCCTTACAGCTCTTTGAATCCAAGGGTAAGGGTAGGTGATGCGATTGGTGAAGCGCTTCTCGACCATGGCCTGGCTGACCGGGGAGAAATCCGGGAGCGTGTTCAGGAGGTGCTCGCATCATGCGGCTTGTCGGCTTACCATATCGACCGGTTCCCGCATGAGTTCTCAGGCGGTCAGCGGCAGCGGATTGGCATCGCCCGGGCGCTGATCTTGAACCCGGATCTCATTATTGCGGATGAGCCGGTCTCGGCGCTGGATGTCTCGATCCAGGCCCAGATCATTAACCTGTTCCGCAATCTACAAGAGACCAGAGGGCTTGCCTATTTATTTATCTCCCATGACCTTAGTGTTGTGGAGCATTTATGCACCCGGATCGGTGTTATGTATTTGGGGTCCATGGTTGAGACCGCATCCAGGGATGAACTGTTCCGCAATCCGCTTCATCCCTATACGAAGGCGCTGCTCTCAGCTGTACCTGTTCCTATTCCCAAATTAAAGAGGGAGCGGATTGTTCTTAAAGGGGACATCCCAAGTCCGGCTAACCCGCCGCGCGGCTGCAAGTTTCATACCCGGTGCCCATTTGCGGAAGCGAGATGCAGGGAGGAAGTTCCCGACTTTCGCGATGCCGGCGGCGGCCATTATGTGGCTTGTCATTTAGTATAAGAGAGAAGCGCTGATAATCCTAACAACTTACGCTAATTTTCAACATTTTTTTGCTAACTATGTAACTACTCTTCTTTCGATGATGTTAATTAGTTGTAGTAATCATATAAATGAGGAGAGTAGATTAGTTATGAAGGTTTCAAAACGATTGGCTTCATCTGCAGTACTGTCTTTCATCTTGGTGTTCATGCTGCTGGCAGCGCCAGTAAGTGTGGGCGCGGAAGCGAGTAAGGGCGCTGCGCTCACATCCCCGCCGCCGCAGGAGACAAATACATATATCCTCGGAGCAGCTAACAAGTACTTATATGGGGGCAATGTACTCATTGAGTCAAATGGGTCACTCAAAGTAAAATGTACTGCGGAGACGATTGCGAATCAAAAGGTAGAATCCATGGGCATCATATTTACCCTGCAGCGGTGGACAGGCACGAATTGGGAGGATGGGCCTTCAGTGAATTTAAGCGACTCTAATGTAAGCAACTTGAAGGGCTACGCTAACTTTGAGGTTAAGAGCGGGTACTATTATCGTGCGAAGGCCGTACTTTGGGTCAGCCAGGGCGGAATCTATGAACAGTCCGTTGTCTACAGCAATTCACTTCTAGGCAGCTAAACGAGTCTGTTAGCAAGACAAATCAGGGGCCGTCGCAGAGACGCCCCTGATTTTGTTTATGAGTTCGTTGGTGTTCGGAAGGCTTCAAGGAGGAGACGCCCGCTCCCATCGCGGTTGGTTTGAATCCTTGAATATTTTGATCAGCTTAATTACCGATTTGATTCGCGGCCTGCAGAAGTTCTTCTTCCGTTAGGGCTCCGTACATATGAATATAGATATTATCTTCCATAAATTTAATCTGGGGGAGCTCTCCACCGGAAAAAAAAGCTTTGCCCCCATTATCAAGCTTAATTTCACGTGTATCTACCGTGGTGGTTGAGTTGATGCTCCGGTTGCCTTCCATTCTTCTCATACTGATGCAGAATAGCTTCGCATCCCTCGTCTTGTATCTGAATTCGATCCATCCCGCCGGCTTATCCGTCTCTGTCTGGAATAAAGAGATGTTCTCCAACTGAAATCGTGAAGGTAGAGAAGGAAGATTAGGAAGGGGGAATGACAGACTGCGCTTCGCTTCTTCTAACGTGACCAGCTGAGGCTCCAGCTTATCTACTTCACCCAGCTTGATGAAGGCTTTGCTCTGATCCTCACGATAAACGTCAGGAGGAGGAGCGGTCTTCGCGTGGGTAGTATCGACGTACGTATCTTTGCCGAAGACCACTTGAATGAGTCCCGTTCCCATCTGCTTGATTTGCTGATAGAAAGGCGATACGGCTTGGGTCATTAGCGGAGGCGAGAAGAGCAGGGCTCCCAGTGTGATGGATGCGGCAACAACGCTGAACCACTGCATTTTGGTTTTGATCCGGTTTCGCCGTTTCTCCATGTCCAGCTTCTGTTTTACTTCAAGCCAGGAAGTCTTCTTCTGCTCTTCAGTAGGTACTGAATATTGAGGGGCCCTGGAGAGGGCATCATGAATCAGCTGATCCAGCTGTTCATTACAATCTGGATCCCACCTTGTTGAATTTCTTCGCATCGATCTCACCCCATTCCTTTTTCAGCATCTTCTTGATACTCTCTCTTGCCCGGTAAAGTCTCTGTCTGACGACATCTTCATCCGTATCCAATTCATCTGCGATCTCTTTATAAGTAAGGCCTTGCTTCCATCGGTACTCAACGAGCTGGCGGTATTCTGGTTTCAGCTTCTCCAGGCAGCTGATAATAGCTTCTTCCAGCATTTTGGCCTCAACGGTCTGCTCGACGGAAGGCTCCGGGTTATAAGGTTCTGTATTTATAAAAACACTGTCCGAATCTAAATGGTTACGAAATTTTTTATTTTTTCTTAAATAATTGATCGCTGTGTTCCTGGCAACAACCTTTAACCAGGCTTTCATTTTTTGTTCGCTTTCAAAGGCGGGTTTCTTACGAATGACTTTCAAAAAAGCATCTTGGATAACATCCTCTGCTGCCGAATGATCCCTCACGATGTATAAGATCATGCCATACACGAGCTCGTAAAAATTGTAATAAACCTGCTCCTGAATGATCTCATCGAGATCATGGTAACTGGCAGCCAGAAGATAGATCAACTTCTCCGGCATGGTAATCCCCTCTCTACCTGCAATGCTATTTAATACATAAGAACCACCTGAACCTAGTTGGCAGTATCGACAGATGGATGAGTGGGTGGTGTGCTTTAGTCATTTTACCTCATTTTTCCTTGTAAAGATATGTATTACGAGAAAGTGTCACAGCTGCATAGCTGACAAAAAGAAGGCACTTCCAGACGGAAGTGCCATTCATCCTAATTATTACTGAATCGGATTATTCCTCATCAGTGGACATGGAATTGTAATCTTTGACATTTCTTTTGGCGGCCATGGCCGGAGAGTCCGAGTTTCCGTATTCCTGGACCGTGTGCCAGGCATCTGCATCGTCAAAACGTCCGGCATCCTGCTGACGATGCTCACCAGCCCCCTTGGGTGGAAGCGTCATCACCTGCTCTTCAATAGGCCGATCGTCCGATAGCTTGCGTTCAGGCGTGTGGTCAATACAGAAGGCCGTATAAGGGAGGGCCTGCAGGCGCAGATAAGGAATCTCTTTTCCGCAGACTTCACAGGTCCCGTATTCACCGGATTTAATCCGCTCGAGGGCATGATTGATCTGCTCAAGCTCCCAGTCCAAATTGTCATCGATCGCCATGTCCCGGCTCCGCTCGAACGTTTCGGTGCCGACATCGCCTGGATGGTTATCCACCGCGGTTAGTTCCCCCGTCGAAGCACGAAGCGATTCATTATGATCAACCTCGGTATCATCTCCTTCGAAATGATGCTCGAGCTCTTGCTTCTCTTCCAGCAGGCTCTGTTCCAGCTTGTTCAGTTGTGAATCGGTTAAATGGCTCATTGTGGCTTCCTCCTGTCTCTGATATATCCTTACTTACCCTCCGGCCCGTTGTTATGACGCAGCTTCGCCTGAAGAGAAGAGACGAGAACTGCAGTTTTGTAAACGCTGATGCCGCTTCTTGTTTCCACAGTATATTTGCTTAATTTGCAAATTAACATGAGGTTTACCTCCACTTGAAATGCTGCTGATGATGCCATCCTACAATGAAGTCATACGGAAACAACATAAAGTCACAACAAATCACATGAGGTTCAAGGAGGAGAAAATCAGTGAGAAAAGCTTTTATGGGGTTAGCCGCTGTGATACTTGCCGGTTCCATGCTGTCCGGCTGCGGTAAATCAGCTTCGACAGAGGCAAGCGCATCAGCCGGAGACGGAGCGGTTGTCAGTCTGGAGGAATTGCAGAAAGGGGCCAAGACGGAAGGGGAAATTGTAAGTGTAGGTATGCCGGATTCATGGGCGAACTGGAAAGATACTTGGAACGATATTACGGCCAAGTATGGACTGAAGCATACGGATACCGATATGTCGAGTGCCGAGGAGATTGCCAAGTTTGACTCGGAGAAAGACAAGCCCACCGCCGATCTGGGGGATGTAGGTATGGCTTTTGGCCCAGTTGCCGTAGATAAAGGGGTTACCCAGCCGTACAAGACCTCCCATTGGGACGAGATTCCGGATTGGGCCAAGGACAAGGATGGACACTGGGTTGTAGGGTATCAGGGGACGATTTCGATCCTGACCAACACGAAAAAAGTAGCTAATCCTCCAAAAAGCTTCGATGATCTTCTTAAAGGAAATTATAAAATTTCGGTTGGCGATGTTACCAAAGCCGCCCAGGCGCAAAGCGCAGTTCTGGCTGCCGCGATAGCTTTCGGCGGAGATGAGACAAATATCGAACCGGGTATCGCTTTTTTTGAAAAGCTTGCCAAGGCCGGACGTCTGGCCAAGACCGATCTGACCCTGGCCAACTTGGAGAAAGGTGAGGTGGAAGTCGCATTCCTCTGGGATTTCAACGCGCTGGGTTACCGGGCTCAGTTAGGGCCTGACAGCTATGAGGTTACCATTCCGACTGAAGGAAGTGTCGTCAGCGGTTACGCAACGATCATCAACAAATATGCGCCTCATCCGAATGCGGCAAAGCTGACACGTGAATATATTCTGAGTGATGAAGGACAGATCAACCTTGCCAAAGGTTTTGCCCGTCCGATCCGGGATAGCGTGAAGCTTCCGGAAGATGTGGCCGCCAAGCTGCTGCCTACCGAAGCGTACAAGACTGCGAAGCCGATCAAGGACTTCAAGGCATGGGAAGCCACTTCCAAGCAGATTCCTGAACTGTGGCAGGAGAGAGTTCTTGTCCATATGAACTAAATGACGCAGCTCAAAATTGCAACGAATTTTTCACCATACAGTTACTTTCCAACAGGGAAGTAACTGTTTCGGCTAAAAAGGAGAATCCTCATGTTGAAACGGCGAGTGGATACCAAGCTGCTGCTGGCGTTGGTTCCTTTCTGTATATTAATTCTGGCCTTTGAGATTCTGCCGGCGCTCTCTGTAGTTATAGAAAGCTTCAAGAATGATGAGGGCACCGGCTTTTCATTCGAGCAGTATGTCACGGCGTTCACCAAGATGTTCTACCTTCAGGCAATCAAGAACAGCGTGCTGATCTCTGCCGCATCCAGCTTCATTGCAATCATTGCCGGCTTGTTCATAGCCTATGCGATCACCCGGGTATCGGAGCGGACCCGGACACGCGTCCTAATGATCTCCAATATGACCTCTAACTTCGCCGGGATTCCTCTGGCATTCGCCTACATTATCCTGCTTGGCAGCAACGGGGTATTTACGCTCTTGTTCGAGCATTGGGGGCTTTCCATCTTCTCGGGCTTTAATCTGTATTCTTGGTCAGGTCTGATTCTTGTGTATGTTTATTTCCAAATTCCGCTTGCGGCGCTTCTGCTCTACCCGACCTATTACGGCATCCGGGAGGAGTGGAGGGAGGCCTCGGCTTTGCTCGGAGCGGGAGCCTTCCAGTACTGGAGCCGTATTGCTCTGCCTCTTCTGCTGCCTGCGGCGGCAGGAACCTTCACCATTCTGTTCGCGAATGCCATGGGGGCCTATGCCACAGCCTATGCGCTGGTCGGTGCCAACTACAATCTGCTTGCCATCCGGATCAGTTCCCTTGTTGCCGGTGAGGTCATAACAAGGCCGCAGCTTGGCAGCGCGCTGGCCATGGTGCTTGGCTTAACCATGATTCTGAGCTTATGGATTAATGACCGTTTAATGAAGCGGGTAAGGAGGGATCTCGGATGAAGAACGAAAGAAAAGGGCGCGTCTTTCCCACGGTGGTTCTTACCCTGACGATGATCTATCTGATTCTTCCGCTTATAGCGACCTTAATCTATTCGTTAGCCCGATCTTGGCAGAGCAGTATTCTTCCAGATGAGTGGACCTTGGACTGGTTCCGTCAATTGTTCCTTGATTCCAGATTCCAGGAGTCTATGTGGAGAACGCTGGGGATCTGTTTCCTAAGTGTCATTCTCAGTGTTGTTGTCATGCTGCCAACGATCTTTATTGTCACAGTCTACCTACCCAAGCTGGAGAGATTGCTCAATATCCTGGTGCTGATTCCTTATGCCGCCCCGCCTGTGGTGATGGCTGTGGGACTGCTCAAATTGTATTCCTCTGGTCCGGTAGCGATCTCCGGTACGATCTGGATTCTGGTTGGCGTATATTTTGTCGCCGTTCTTCCTTATATGTACCAGGGGATACGCAACAGTATGCGGACCGTACGAGCCAAGGAACTTATTGAAGCAGCGGAACTGCTCGGCGCCGGGAAGCTTGAAGCCTTCCGCAGAATCATCATTCCCAACGTTCTGCCGGGAATCCGCGTCTCTGTGCTGCTGTCATTTTCCATTCTGTTCGGTGAGTTTGTGCTTGCCAATCTACTCGTGGGCGGCCGGTTCGAGACCATCCAAATTTATTTGTACCATCGACTGATTGAGAGCGGGCATGTCGCAAGTGCTGTGGTCATCTGCTATTTTCTTGTTATTCTCGTCCTCTCTGGACTTCTCCTTGCGCTCAGCGGTCTTCTGTATAAACAATCCACACCAGTAACTAAGAAAGGATCAGATCTATGAGCTACTTATTCCTGAATCAAGTGAATAAAACATTTAACAGGATTTCGGTTCTGAAGGAACTGGATCTTGAAGTGAATGAAGGAGAAATGGTCACCCTGCTCGGGCCAAGCGGGTGCGGGAAGAGCACTTTGCTCAGATGTATTTCCGGGCTCACCGGCATGGACCGGGGCAGGATCGTTCTTGGGGGAAGAGACATTACCGGGCTTCCTCCGAAAAACCGGGACGTTGGAATGGTATTCCAATCGTATGCCCTGTTCCCCAATATGAATGTCTATGACAATATCGCTTTTGGACTTTCGATGCAAAAGAAGAGCGGGGCACAGGTCAAAGCAAAGGTCGGGGAGATGCTCCAGCTTGTGGACCTGGAGGATAAAGCCAAAGCTTATCCTCATGAGTTGTCCGGCGGGCAGCAGCAGCGGGTGTCCCTGGCCCGTTCACTGGCTGTGGAACCGAAGCTGATGCTGATGGATGAACCTCTCAGTGCCCTTGATGCCAAGATCCGCAAGCACCTTCGTACGGAGCTAAGACAGATCCAGAAGCGGGTAGGAATGACGATGCTGTTCGTTACCCACGATCAGGAGGAAGCCCTTACAATCTCGGATAAAGTCTGTCTGATGAATCAGGGACGGATCGTGCAAACAGGCACACCGGATGAAGTCTACTCGCGTCCTAGAGATGAGTTCGCGGCACGCTTTATCGGCAGCTATAACGTCATAGCCGCGGAAGACCTGATGAGGCTTACGAGACAGCCGCTTGCTTCAGGCATATACTATGCGCTTCGTCCAGAGGCGGTGACGGTGACGCCGGAGCGTGCCGGCACCTCTGACCGGCAACAGGGGGCAGTGGAGGAAGGGCCTTCTGTAACCGTAACAGGTGTGGTGCTTGAGTCTGTGATGCTGGGCAATATAATCCGCTATCAGATTGAAGCGGATGGGGTGAAGCTTCATGCGGATATGCTTAACGCATCACCGGTAACCAAAGCTCACGATGGAGAGCCTGTCCAGATAGAGTTTGAACTGGCTGCTTGTATTCCGCTTGAGGCCGGTGAGGTGTAAGTCATGTCTGTATTGGCAGAAGGCAGAAAAACCAGAATTCTAACGGAACTGGAGCGGGAGGGCAAGGTCATGGTTGCTCCCCTGGCTGAGCAGTTCTGTGTCTCCATGGAGACGATCCGTAGAGACCTTCAAGTGCTTGAACGGCAGGGCTACCTACGTAGAGTCTATGGTGGGGCCGTCAAATCCTCATTCCGCAGTGATGAAGCCCCATACACCCAAAGGCAGAATATGCATGCCGCCGAGAAAAAGGCTATTGGCGGACGCGCTGCCGGGCTGGTCAAAGATGGGAGAACCATCGTGATTGATGGGGGAACGACCACACTTGAAATGGCGCAAGCCATTTCCGGGCGGACCGGTTTAACGATTTTAACAGGCTCGATTCCGGTTGCATCCTGTTTGCTGGAGGCGCTGAGCCGTGACCTGTTCGATGGGAAGGTGATCATTCTGGGCGGAGAGGCAAGCTCTAGGCAGTTGTCTGTCTCAGGTATCCTTGCAGAGCGGATGATGAGCGGGTTCAATATCGATCAGGCCTTTCTCTCCGTAGGTGGTGTCTCACTCACCCACGGGTTCACGGATTATGACCTCAATGAAGCATCTATGTCCAGTGTATTTGCGGAGGCGGCTCAAGAAGTGGTTGTTCTTGCGGACCATTCCAAGTTTGGGATTAATACATTCGCTCCGATTATGCCCTTGGAGAAGTGTGATGTGATCGTATCCGATCAGAATCCTCCGCCTTCCTGGCAAGAATTCATAAAGCGCAAGAAGGTAGAGTGGATTACACCGGGCAGCGGGTAATTATTTTATAACAACGGAAGGAAAGAGAAGAACAGGAGGAATGGAACATGGCCAAGGTTATTATGATTGTGTTAGATGGGCTCAAATACGAAACTGCAAGAGCGTCGATGGGGTATTTGAATCATCTGGTTGAAGCCTCGAAGGCCGCTTGCTACAAGGTGAAATCCGAGCTTCCCAGTCTATCCAGACCGCTGTACGAAGTGCTTCTTACCGGTACTCCTAGCTCGGTGAACGGCATTACTGCAAATCATATCGTCAGATTATCCAAGCAGAAGAGCCTGTTTCATCTGGCTGCGGAGAAGGGGTTGACTACAGCGGCAGCTGCTTATTACTGGGTCAGCGAGCTGTACAACCGTGCTCCCTTCGACCGGATTGAAGACCGGGAGCAGCATGACGTAAAGCTGCCGATCCAGCATGGCAAGTTTTATTTTGACGATGGATATCCCGATTCTCATTTATTTGTAGATGCCGAGATTCTGCGGCGCCAGCATGCCCCTGACTTCCTATACATCCATCCCATGGGAATTGATGATATCGGACACAAGTTCTCCTCAGATTCCAGGGAGTACCGGGGGAAGGCGCTTGAAGCCGACATGATTCTGGCGACATTCCTTCCACTCTGGATGTCTCTCGGGTACGAGATCATCGTGACGTCCGATCATGGCATGAACAAGGATGGACAGCATGGTGGGACGGGAGAGGAAGAGAGGGATGTTCCGCTTTATGGCATAGGCTCCATGTTCGAGCCAGGCTGTTATACAGATCAATATATTCCGCAGCTCACCATAGCTCCACTGCTGTGCCGGATGATGTCTCTTCCAGTAACGGAAGAGATGATCTACACCAAGGTGCCAGGCTTTAAGTTTAATGGAGAACATCCGGGAGGGAATTGATGTGAAGGTAGATTTTCATTTTCACTTGGAAGAAGGGCCTTATAGTCTAAATTGGCTTCAGCGCACATGTCAGGCTCTTCAGTCTACACGGCGGACACCGGAGTCGGTAAGTCCAAACAGTCTGGAAGCAGTCCAATCTGTGGTGCGTCAGCTCTCAAGACGCATGGAGGAGGGCTGTTATTCGGAACGATGGATCACCAAGTACCTGGAACAGGGTTCACGCGAGGGGATCAGCTATTTTGGCGTTGTAGATCATCTGTACCGGTTTAAGGAATTTAAGCCCTATTACGAGAAGCACATGCTGCTGGATGACAGCCCCATCGGGAGGCTTCAAAGGGAATGGCTCGATCAGGTATGTATATATTCCATTCGCGATTATCTGGAAGGTGTTCAGAACGCCGCCAGGTTCTATGGGAATTTATCGGTTGGAGTTGAAGCAGATTACTTCGAGGACGGGGAAGTGGAACTGGGCGAGCTGCTCTCCCAATATGAGTTCGATTATATTATCGGTTCGGTGCATTTTCTTAACGGTTGGGGCTTCGACAATCCGGAAACCCAGCATCATTTTAAGGAACAGCAGCTTCATGAATTGTACGCCCGGCACTTTGAGACGGTGATTAAAGCCGTGAACAGCGGCTTGTTCCAGTTCATTGCCCACTTGGATAACCTGAAAGTGTTTGGCTATCGCCCATCGGAGGGCAAATTGCTGGGTTGGTATGAAGCTGTTGCATCGGCTTTGGCTAATGCGGGAGTCGCCTCGGAAATTAATACGGGTCTCGCTTACCGTTATCCGGTTAAGGAGATGTGTCCGAGTCCGAATTTCCTCAGAGTTTTGTACCGCTATGGAGTTCCGGTGACACTTAGCTCAGACGCCCATTTTCCAGACGACATCGGCACGATGTTGGATGAAGCGGTGATTATGGCTAAATCGATCGGTTATGAGGAAATCGTATATTTTAAAAACAAGCAGCCGATCAGACTGCCTTTATAATCGTTATAAAAAAAGGATGCATCCGGCCTGAAGTTAGAACAGCCGTAATGCATCCTTATTTGACTTATCTCAGCTTAGATAGCCCAATTCCCTTGCTTAAACAGCTGGATTTCTTCCCCGTCAGCTGTGATGCCGAAGATGTCCATCTCCGCAGAGCCAACCATAAAGTCCACATGCGTAATGCTTGTGTTCAAGCCGCGCTCATGAAGCTCTTCCTGGGATAGTGCCTTGCCGTCCTTAAGATTAAAGGCATAGGCGCTGCCGATCGCAAGGTGATTTGAGGCATTTTCATCAAACAAAGTGTTATAGAACAGAATATTCGATTGAGAAATCGGCGAGCCGTGCGGAACCAAGGCAACTTCGCCCAGATAGTGGGAGCCCTCGTCCAGCTCGACGAGCTGCTTCAAAGTTTCTTCGCCTTGTTTGGCTTTCACATCGACGATCCGGCCATTCTCAAAAGTAATGGTGAACTCGTCAATAATATTGCCGGCATGGCTCAGAGGTTTCGTACTGGACACCTTCCCGTTGACACCTGTGCGATGCGGTGCGGTGAAGACTTCCTCTGTAGGCAGATTGGCGAGGAACTTGTGTCCGCGCTCGTTAGTGCTGTCCGCAGCAACCCAGAGGTGACCCTCCGGAAGTTCAATCGTAAGATCCGTCCCTGGAGCTATGTAATGAAGCTTCTTGAAGTTCTTGTCGTTTAAGTACGTCGATTTCTGATTCAGATTCTTCACATGCTCATCCCAGGCAGCAAGCGTATCTGGTTGATCCACACGAACGGTGCGGAAGATCGCTTCCCACAGCTTGTCAACCTGTTGATCTGCCGGCACATCCGGGAATACTTTGGCAGCCCATGCGGCAGAAGGGACAGCAACGATGGACCAGCTGAACTTGTCCGCTTGCTGGTATTGACGGAATTTGCTCATGGCTTTGCCATAAGTTTTCTGGTGATTGGTCAGACGCTCACTGGAGATTCCCTTCAGCAAGTCCGGGTCCGAAGAGATGACGTGAAGCACGGCAGCTCCGTTCTCAACCAGCTCCAGAATTTCGCCCGCATACCATTTTGGCTCATCAAGGAAAGATTCCTCAGCGGCCATTTCATACCGCAGACGGGTAACGGTATCGTCGTTCCAGTTCACCTTGACAGTTCTGGCTCCGGCTTCATAGGCTTTCTTCACAATGAGGCGCACCAGCTCAGCGCCTTCCAGGCTGGAGTTGACCACCAGCGTCTGGCCTGGCTGTACATTGACACCTACTTTAACTGCCAGTTCTGCATATTTGTTCAATTTTTGTTGAAAATCGGACATGGAATTGACCTCCATTCAATTAAGTTACAGGTACTATATTACAGGAAACTTAATTATAAAGAAAATATAATTCATCTATTTACCGCGTGGAATTATAAACATTACCATGTGAATGGCAAAGCTTATATTCATTATCGAATTAAGGTAAGCACCCACCTGCACCAAGCAATTTCCTGCTGCTCCATCAGCAGCTTGCGCTGATGAACAATATATCTTCCGAAGATTTGATGCTCCAGATTTTTTAAGTCAGGCCCATATTCCGCTTCCATCTCCTGGATCAGCTTCTCCCGTTTATAAACCTTGTCTTTGTAATAAGTGATCCGGTCCTCGAACAACCGGTTGGCTGTTGCAGAATCTGTCAGTGAGATGGAGTAAGCCTTAATTAGAAATTCATCTCTGCTAACCGGAATGGAAGGGGCCTTATCCATCCAGGCTTTGAGCTTGTCCCTGCCAGAATCGGTGATGTGATACAGCTTCTTGTTGGGCCGTCCGGTTTGCTCCACGTTCTCTGGGGTCAAATACCCGTCATTCTCAAGCTTGGCCAGCAGCGGATAAATTTGGCTGTGCTTGGCCTGCCAGAATACTTCCAGCATCTCCGCAAGCTCATAACCGGAGCACGGCTTACGGACAAGCATGGCTAGCAGGGCATAAGCTAAGCTGTTCATCTGATTAACCTCCCATGGAACGAAGGTTTGGTTCGTTCCTCAATTGTTTTATATTCAAAGGTATATACGCACGACTCTGTAAATTGGCTAACCAATGGTGATTCTGCCTTCAGGATGACGGTAAAGCTCCTTAGACGACCGGGGAGCAAGTGCATAGGCCAGAGTGAGGGGCCCTACCCTTCCAAGGAACATTACGATGCATATAATGATTTTGCCAGCCGGTGTGAGCATGGGGGTAAGCCCAAGACTCATCCCGGTTGTGCCAAAGGCGGAGGTAGTCTCAAATAATATAGGCAAAAAACTGCGGTCCTCCAGCACAGATAGCGCCATTGTAACGAATATGACAAGGAATAAAGCTAACCAGGTTTGGGTGACCGCTTTGATAATCGTATCTTTGGCAAGCCGTCTGTTGTACATTACAATGTCGTCCTTGCCTCTGATGAGGGCGAACACAGCTCCAATAAGTACAGCAAAAACTGTTACTTTAATTCCACCACCTGTAGAGCCGGGAGCAGCTCCAATGAACATCAGAATAACTAGAAGAAATTGGGTTGACGGATTCATATCCGTTGTGCCAAGCGTGCTGACACCACCTGACCGCGAGCTTACCGATTGAAAGAAAGAGGCCAGGATACGCCCACCTTCCCCAAGTGGTCCCATGGTATGTTCATTGGTCCGCTCCATAATGTAAATGAGAAGCGCGCCTAGAACAACAAGAGCAAGAGAGAAAGAGAGAACAACTTTGGAGTGCAAACTTAATTTCCGCTTGGCACGGAATTCGAGAAGATCCGACATCACCACAAAACCAATTCCGCCAAGAAAGATCAAGCCCATAATGACGAGATTGACATACAGGTCCTGGGCATAAGCGCTTAAACCCGAGAACGGGCCTGTAACCTGCCCGAACAAATCGAAACCCGCATTGTTGAACATCGTAATACTGTGGTAGATTCCGAAATACACAGCCTGGGTAAGCGGCATATCCAGCGCCCAGCGGCTTGAGAGCAAGAAGGCACCAACGGCTTCGATGACAAAAGAATACATGATGACGCGCCGGATCAGTGAGATCAGCCCCTCCATAGAGTTGTAATTCATAGCCTCTTGGAGAATCAGCCGTTCTCTTAATGATATACGTTTGTTGAAAGCCAGCGCAATGATAGTCCCCATGGTCATGAAACCCAAACCGCCCACCTGGGTTAAGACAAGCAGGACAAGCTGCCCCAGCAGAGTCAGGTCTGTGCCCGGGTCAAGGACCGTAAGGCCGGTTACACACGTAGCAGAGGTGGCCATAAAGAATGCATCCAACAAGGGAATACGATTTCCATCAGTCGAAGAAACCGGAAGTGACAGCAGAATTGTTCCTGTCAGGATAATGATAGCGAAGCCTGCCGTCAGAACCTTGGAGGGCGAAAGGGTATGATGGAAGCGTATAGCTGTTTTCAAGATGTAGACACCTCTTCACTAGGTAGTCACCAAATGCGGGTAATGCTAATTCGGATATGGTATAAAAAGAAATGAATGACTTTCTAAAACATGATACGATATAGCGTGAACCTACAGCAATCTATTTCTAAAATTTAGGATAATAGGTCATACTCCAAATGTCATACTGCAGCTGATTCTGATTATGCCAGTATAACAATGGATATACAATAATAGAAGCTATTGATAATGCGAAGGAGAGAAGGCAAAGTGGAACTTGAGTTAATTAGCGCAGTTATGCAGCGGCAAGAGGACGAAACTTATCTGGGACGAACCGTATTTAAGGTTATCGGGCACAAGCAGGACTATGAAATTACGTTCTTCAGCAAACGGGGGAAAGAGTGGGATTATAGTCTCCATTTTGCAAATGAATCCGGGGATGAGGACGAGCTGTTAGCGGTTGATGCCCGCATTGAGGAGGATGACGAGTGGTTCGACCGGCTGCTGGATGCAGCGATGGATACGCTGCCGGGCGAGGAGTAAGGTCTTTGAGACCAATACATGAATAGGGAGGGATGTTTTTGCTGGAAAAACCTTTTTTTCGCACATGCCTAGGCATTATCATGCTGCTAACGATTGTTTTTCTGTTACATAAAGTCAGTTTTATCTTCAATCCGGTGGTCACCTTCGTCAAAATCCTTATTGTGCCGCTGACGATTTCAGGCTTTCTCTACTATTTGCTTCGTCCGATCGTGCATTATTTGGATACCAAAAACGTAAACCGGATGTTATCCGTGCTGTTGATCTATTTATGCTTTGCGGGACTGATTACACTCTTCTTCTTCGTCGTCTGGCCTCCGCTCACGAAGCAGGTTCAGGAGTTCATCAGCAATCTGCCAAGCTTGCTTGAGGGAGTCCGTACCCAGATCGGACTGATTCAGAAAAGCCGTTTCTTGTCCATGATCGATTCAGGCAATACCCAGATTTCGACCAAGATCACGGAGTATATTAACGGTGCGGTAGAGATGGTTACCGGGTATATGTCCCACTTCTTTAACTTTATTAGTGATTTTGTTGTAATCATTGGTACCGTGCCAATTATTCTGTACTACATGCTAAAAGAGGACAAACGGATCTCCCCGGCGATTGTCAGAGCCATGCCTAAACGGTTCGCCCGTGATGGAGCTCAGGTTGTGCAGAGCATTGATGCTGCGCTCAGCGGCTTCATCTCCGGTCGAATTATCAGTGCGGTGATCCTGGCGGTGATGAGCTTTGTCGGATTTTGGATTGTTGGACTTCCATATCCGCTCCTGCTCGCTGTTATAGGAGCCTTGTTCAATTTCATTCCATATGTGGGCGCCTTTCTTGGAGCTATTCCTTGTCTCATCGTTGCTTTTACGGTATCCCCATCCATGGCCCTGTGGGTGCTCATTGTCATCGTTGTCGCACAACAGGTGGAAGGGAATCTGATCGCCCCGTATATCTATGGCAAAACAATCAACATTCACCCGCTGACTACGGTGATTTTGCTCTTAATCGGCGGGGAGTATGCCGGAATTCTTGGCATGATTCTGGTCATCCCGGTATATATGATCATCAAAATTATTACGGTAAGGCTGTACAAATTGTTCTTGTCTGAAAAAGTCGAGGAAATCGTAGATTAATCCCGTAAATAAGCACTGTAAACCGATCCTTTGGATCGGTTTATTTGTTTTATGTTATTAACCAAGTTAGAATAGAAATTGCGTAGTGTATAAAATATTAAAAAAATTAATGAAAATTAGTCTGAATATGTAGAAATTACTAAATTCCACTCGTCAAAATCCGATAAAAAAAGACATGGAGCGATAAATTTCTTCGTCGGTTCCATATCCAATTTTAACGAATAAGAGGGGGAAAATAATGAAACGGATGTTTTCTTGGGCAGCTATTGTCTTGTTGGTCATCACAGCTACCATGCTCACGGGGTTCTCTTCCAGGCATGATGTGAAAGCGACATGGGTGAAGCAGACGGAGCTGATCGAGAATGGTGGAGGGAAACTGCTGGATTTTGCCACATCACAAGGTGTGAACGTCATTTACCTGCAAGTTAACAGGTCGATACCAAACACGGTTTACGGGCAATTTATCGCGAATGCCAGCAAGCGGGGCATTGCAGTCCATGCCTTAGACGGCAGTGCTGATTGGGCATTAACTGCGGGCAAGTCTAAGCTGACTGACCTGGTTAGCTGGGTTAGCGCATACAATGCCCAGGCCGCTGCGGATCAAAAGATAAAAGGTGTGCACCTGAGAATCGAGGCGTATTCCCTTCCGCAGTGGACTACCGGAGCCTCTGAGGTGATGGATTCTTGGAAGTCGAATCTTCAGGAGTTCATAACCGCAGCCGCAACCAAGCTTCCAGGGACAGAGCTCGGAATTGATCTCCCTTACTGGTTAAAAGGAGATAAGCTCCCCGGCGGGGACACAACTCTGCAATGGTTCATCAAATCATTTAATCATGTTACGATTCTAGATTATAAGACGAGTGTATACGACAAGAGTGGAATTATAGAAAGTGTACGGCCGCAGATTCAGATGGCTTCCTCGCTGGGCAGACAAATTGTTGTCGCGCTGAATACGAGAGAGGATGCCAGCAGCACAGATGCATCCTTCTACGGCAAGGATCCTCAACTAGTTGATGATGCGCTTTGGGAAGTGAATGATCAGTTCGGCAGTGAGAGATCGTATGCCGGAGCCGCGATTAACGACGCAGAGGGCTGGGCGGCGCTTATGAAGCAGGACATTGTAACTCCTGCTCCAGTTCCAGTTCCCGTACCTGACCCGGTACCTCAACCGGACCCAGGTCAAGAGCCTCCGCAGCAACCGGATCCAACTCCGGTGCCTCAGCCTGAACCGACTCAACCGGATTCCCCGGTACCGGAGGCTAAGCCGGTCAACCGTAGCTCTGATATAAGAGCTACGTATATTTGGGAGGCAGGAGATGTAGTTAACCGGCCGGATGAAGTTCTCACATTTGCCAAGAATAAGAAGATTAATGTACTGTATCTGCACATTGATGTGGACTACGGCTATGCAGCATACCGTCCGTTCATGAAGAAGGCCTCCGCAGCAGGGATCGAAGTGCATGCCATGGGCGGCAACACGGGTTATGCCTTTACCGAGAACCGTGCGCAGATCACCAAATTAATTAATTATGTGAAGAACTATAACCGGCTTGTCGACGCGGATGAAAGATTCTTTGGTATCCATCTTGATGTAGAGCCATGGGTACTCCCGGCTTGGCAGTCGGCGACTGATCGAGTTATTAACGAGTGGACCGGCAACATGAATTATTTTATCGGAGAAGTGAAGAAAAATTCTAAGCTTCAGACTAGTGTAGACATTGCAGCATGGCTGGACCGATACAAGGTGAAAGACGAGGATGGAATTTCAATCAGCAAATGGTTCATTCAAAAGATGGATCATGTAACTATTATGGATTTCCGGAACTATGCGTCCGGTATCGGCGGTATTGCAGACATGGCCAAGGAAGAACTCGCCTTCGGCAGCGAACTGGGCAAGCCTGTCGTTCTCGCCGTCGAGACCAAAGTCAGCTCAGAAGGTCCTTACGTCAGCTTCCATGAATTGGGCAGCGCGATTCTTGAGAGAGAACTAGCTAAGCTTCCAACTCTTCTCAGTAAGTACGATTCCTATACAGGGATTGCTGTTCACGCATATGAATACTGGAAGACACTCAAGCCCTAACTTAAAACAAGGAGCCCGGATCTTAGGATTCGGGTTCTTTGTATTTTTGCAGCTGTTTACTAAGAAGAGGTATGTAAGTTCGCTGCGATATATCACAAATTGTCAGTTTACACGTGCATTAACCGGGATCAAAAACCACACATTCAGCAATTGTCATAGGGCTGGCCAATGACAGTGCAATCCAGATGGATAAAGCGCTTTCAATCAGGTTCGAAATAACATATTTACGGAGCTGCAAACTCTCGTATACCGTTGAAATGTAAGCGCATACGAAGCGGAGCCGCAGTCAGATAAATCTCCTTCCATTGTATACGCTGCGCAGCAGGGAACCCGGCTTGAATCAGCTGTGGATTATAAACACAAAAGGGGTGATTCTATGCAGGATACGAAAAGTATCGCTGCGGGCAGTGTCATACGGGAGCCAGGGAAGGTGAAACGAACGGTCTGGAAAAGGATCATTTTAAATTGGGAGCTGTATGTGTTCATTGCCCCCGCCTTTTTCTACTTCCTTATCTTCTCTTATCTGCCGATGTACGGAATTCAGATTGCATTCAAAAACTTCATCCCCAGCAAAGGGATACTTGGCAGTCCATGGGTTGGCTTTGATCATTTCGAGAGATTCTTCAATTCCTATTATTTCTGGGATTTGATCTGGAACACGTTAAGTATCAGCTTGTATGAATTGGCCATCGGCTTTCCGATTCCGATTATATTGGCTCTGGCTTTTAATGAAGTAAAGGGCGGTTTCTTTAAGAAAATGGCCCAGACTGTCACGTATGCGCCTCACTTCATCTCGGTGGTGGTTATGGCGGGCATGATCATCACATTCCTGTCACCTACTACAGGCATTATCATTCATATCATGGAGTGGGTTGGGATACAACCTCCGGATTTCCTTACTGATCCGAGGTGGTTCAAGACAATGTATGTCTTCTCAGGAGTGTGGCAGAGTGCCGGGTGGGGGACGATTATCTACCTTGCGGCATTGTCTGGAGTTGACCCCGGCCTGCATGAGGCCGCGATAATCGATGGGGCGTCACGCTTTCAGCGGGTAAGGCATATTAACATTCCCGTCCTGGTGCCCACGATGACGATTCTTTTAATTCTGAATATGGGCAGTCTGCTCGGGGTCGGATTTGAGAAGATTCTGCTCCTGCAAAATCCACTTAACATGGAGTCTTCGGACGTGATCTCCACCTTTGTCTACCGGTCCGGTCTTGTTAACGCACAGTACAGCTTCTCGACAGCGATCGGTCTGTTCAACTCACTGGTGAATGCCATCCTGCTCATCGCCGTGAATCAGATGGTGCGGCGGTCAAGTGAGAGCAACAGCTTATGGTAGTACTAACGTGTGCAGAAAGGGGGGACTGCTGATGACAACAGCAGTGAGAGAGAGCGGCCGGGACAAAATCTTTCTGATTTGCAATTATATCTATGTTTGGTTAGCCTTTATCCTTGTGGCTTATCCGATCATCTATATGCTCAGCGCTTCAATCAGTGATCCGAAGTTTGTCGGTTCCGGTGAAATGTGGCTGTGGCCTAAAGGCATCACATTTGAAGGCTATCAAAGGGTATTTCAGGACAAGAGCATTTGGTCGGGTTATGCGAACACTATTCTATATACCGGGGTAGGCACAGCTATCAATCTGATCGTAACGCTGCCCGCAGCTTATGCACTCAGCCGCAAGGATTTTCTGGGCCGGAATTTCTTCATGGGTATGTTCATGGTAACCATGTTCTTCGGCGGGGGGCTGGTGCCGACCTATCTGCTTGTGAAAGAGCTTGGCATGGTGAACACCATGTGGGCTATCGTCATTCCGTCTGCTGCATCCATCTGGAACATCATTGTATCCCGGACTTTCTTCCAGACGTCCATTCCGAAAGAGCTTCAGGAAGCGGCTCAGATGGACGGCTGTACGAATCTCAGGCTGTTCGTCAAGATCATCCTGCCCTTATCGATGCCGATCATTGCTGTGATGGCTCTGTTCTACGGCGTGGGTAACTGGAACAGCTACTTCTCGGCGCTGATCTACCTGAATGATTCGGCTAAATATCCGCTTCAGCTGGTCTTGAGACAAATCCTTGTCCTTCAGGAGATGTCCGCGCAAGCAGGGAGTGTGATGGATGCGGCTACTGCATCCGCACTGAACAATAAAGCGCAGATTGCGGCACTGGTCAAATATGCGGTGATTATTGTTGCCACCGTACCTGTGATCGCCGTGTATCCATTCCTGCAAAGGTACTTTGTTCAAGGTGTGATGATCGGTTCGGTTAAGGGCTGATCTTACTCATATACCAATTAAAAAAGGGGAGTTATTGAATGAGAAAACTTCGCAAAGCGTCTGTTTTACTTCTAAGCCTCACACTGGCAGCATCCCTGATGTCCGCGTGCAGTTCAGGCAAAGCGGATACCGCATCCCCAAATGCAGGAAGTACGGATGGGGTGAAGAAGGAAGGCTTCCCGATTGTAAACAAGCCGGTTACCCTGAAGGTTATGTCCCAGGATGCCGGGATTGCCGATTGGAGCAAGATGCCGGTTTTGCAGGAGATGGAGAAGCTGTCGGGCATCAAGCTTGAATTCCAGAATGCCCCGATCGACAGCTTTGCTACCAAGAAGAACTTGGTCTTTGCGAGCGGCAATCTCCCGGATATCTTCTATGCCGCCGATCTGAAGCCAGCGGAGCAGGTGACCTATGGCTCGCAGGGGGTGCTGATTCCCCTAGAGAAATATATTGATGAAGGTTATGCTCCCAACCTGAAGAAGATCCTGGATGAGCATCCGGATATCCGCAAGTCGTTCACCACACCTGACGGGCACATGTACGCCCTGCCGTTTATTGATACAGCTGCGATATGGTACCGTGGGCCGATGTGGTATAACGGCAAATTCCTGAAAACGCTCAAGGTGACTGAGCTGCCTAAGACAACGGATGAATTGTATACGCTCTTGAAGCGGGTGAAGAATGAAGATCCGAACGGCAACGGCAAGAAGGATGAAATCCCTCTTACTTCAGTAAAGCTGGACGACCTGCGCATGTATTTCTTCGGATTCTGGGGAATGTACAGCGAGACCTATTACGCGGATGCCGGTGGCAAAGTCCATTACGCGCCGCAGGAAGAAGGGTATAAGGGCTATCTCACATTTATGAACCGTCTATGGAAGGAGGACCTGCTCGACCACGAGACCTTCTCGCAAACCGATGAGCAGAAGAAAGCCAAAGGCAAGAACAACCAGGTTGCCTTGTTCAGCGACTGGTTCCCTTACTTCACACTGGGCGGCGAGCCTGGACCGGACAATCCGCTCATGACCCCGGTGAAGAGCGAGATTCCTGGCTCTCCGGTGTACGGCAAGCATCCGGGCATAAGCTCTAACGGCACTTTTGCGATCACTAGCAGTAATCCAGCTCCAGAAGCCAGTATGCGCTGGATTGATTACCTGTACAGCTATGATGGGGCAACCCTGTTCTCACAAGGACCGGAGAACCTGCTTTGGAAGTATAAAGACAAAGCTAATCATGTCAAAGAGTGGCTGCCTGTTCCGGGTGGAGGAGACCGGGAGGAATATCGCGGCACCATTACACCGAACTACGGCATCCTGACCCCAGGTATGAATGATCCGGAAGTTGTCAAAGGCCTGCGGACCGATTTCGATGAGTGGATTGACCAAGAAACGAAGCAGAAGCTCGTTCCTATTGCGAAGTCGCCGTTCCCTAACGTGTACCTGACTAATGAAGAGCAGGCGGAAGCAACAGGTCTTCTCTCAGACCTAAACACCTACGTTCAGCAGATGGAAGCGAAGTTCATCACCGGCCAGGAGCCTTTATCGAACTGGGATAAATATATCGCTCAAGTGAAAAAGATGGGCGGAGACCGCATTGTAGAGCTCTATCAGGCGGCATATGACCGCTGGAACTCTGGTAAGTAGCGCCTAACCGGGCAAAAAAACAGCCAACATATCCGGTCTGCAAGAGACCGGGTGTTGGCTGTATCTTTAAGCGTCGGACTGCTGGCCAGCAGCGGCCGAGTCCGGGGAGGTGCCAGAGTAGATTTTTCGGTATTGGCCTGGGGTAAGCCCAGTCTCCTTCTTGAACTTGCGGATAAAGTTAGGCGTATCGAGGTATCCAACCCTCTGAATAATCTCTTTGAGTGGATCGGTGGTAGAAACAAGCTGCCGGATGACTTCATCCAGCCGCTTTTGCCAAATATACTGCACAAAATTGACGCCCGTCTTCTCTTTGAATGAGCGGCTGACATGGGCAGCCGATACTGAAAATTCGCTCGCTACCGCCTCCAGGCTCAAGGCCTGGTCCGTAAAGTGGTGATTGATATAGGCCACAATCTGGTCAATCAGGGATTGTTCCTTCTTTTTATTGTTCTGCTCAACCTGATTGCAGATTCTGCCTGCCAATTCCAGGAGGCCCCGTTCAATTTCCTCTGGGGACTGGCTGTATATCAGATTGGGATCGACATCCTGAACGAATTGATGAATTCCAAGACCGGAAGCGGTCTTTAGCAGGGTGTTCAGTACGTCAAAGCAAATGCAGCGCTTAAGCAGCACGGGCAGCTCAGAGACATGAAGATTATGAAGAGCCGACCGTATCGTTTGTTCGGCAACCTCCAAACTTCCCTGTTTAAGACTTTGGGACAGCTTCATTAGCGAGCTGCTTGGAATCCATAGGGTCAGGTTATCCATAGAAAATGTCAGTTTCTCAAAGTAAGTGACCGTGCCGGATAAGGAGGACACCTTCAAATCAAATGCGGAGCAGGCTTCAATAAATGTTTGGTTCAAGTAACTCGGACTGTGGTAACAGCTGCCCACACCTATCTTGGGAATAACCGCAAAAGTCTCAAGCAGTATGCTTCGGACAGCTTCGACGATATGCTGCACCTGATGGAATCTGTCCATTTCTGCTAGTGGATTAAAGTTGATGATGAGTGCAAGCTGATCCAGCTGTGGCAGCTCTACACCAAAAGCTGCCGCGTTCATCTCTGGAAATTCCACTTGGGTGAGCAGTTCGGTTATATCCCGGCGTTCCTGCTCCAGCCTGTCTTCCTGCAGATCACCGGAAGGTTCCCAGCCAATGACCATCACAAAAAAGCAGGAGCCATCAAAATGAATATCCAGCGCTTCCTGAAACTCAGGGGAGAGGCTGTGCGCATTTCCGTGCTTTAACAGGGTGGACAATAAGTGATTGCGGGCAAAGGACTCCTGCAGATCAATCCGTGAGCCATACTCCTGCAGTGCAGTTCGAATCCGGTCAAGCTCGTTGCCGCCGTTAACCGGGGTCCGATCAGCCACTTGTTTTGCACTGGACTTGGAAGCCGCAAATTCCACCAGCATGGAGATCGGCTGATATTGTTTTCTTGCCAGAATGAGCGCGATTCCCGCACCAATAAGAACCAGAATGACGAACAATATGATGATGAAGCTGCGTACATGAAGGACGCTGCTGAAGAACTGGGCGCTGGGCATCACGGTAACATAAGTCCAGCCGTTATTGTCTGATTTCACCGACACGATTGACAGCGCTTTCTTATTTAGGGTCAATTCAAAGATGCCAGGCTTCATCTCCGAAATCTCCTTCATTTCGGCCTCCGTCAGCCCTTCACCCTGCCGGTTGCTGGCAAGAATCTGTCCTTGATTGTCCAGAATGTAGCTCAGTCCCTGGAAGTTTCCCAGAACCGAATCGATCAAGCTGGTTAGCTCGGATTCTTTGATCAGATACATCACTGTACCGTGCGGGTGGGGACTGTTCGGTGTAATCGGAATAAGGTAGGCCATCATGGTCTCCTGCCTATGAGGAGTCAGGTTAACTGTATCCGCAGGCCTCATAGTCGGATATTGGATACTGTTCAGATCGCTCAGCAAGGAGGTCTTGTTCCAATTGTGGAAGCTGAGTGTCTTCGCGAAGACCTCGAAATTAGAGAGACCTTTACTTGAGTAGATCTTGGAATCTTTGTGAAAGTACAAATACATTTCACTGATGATGGAACTGGTGGCTTTATATTGATCCAGCGCCTGAATGGCTTCCCCACTGTATATAGGATCATGCACCCGGTAAGGGGTTAAGCGGTTGTCATACGAGACGCGGGAGGCAATGTCATTTAGCTCCTTCATCCGTCCGTCAACGATGATTTTGGTCTGGGTCAGCTGGGAAGAGCGGGACTGCTCGATTTCCGAGCGAAGGCTCTCGACCGCATTCCGGTAGATCAGGATGGTCATCAGGACTAAAGGAATAAGCAAAATGAACAGATAAGACCAAATATATTTGAGAAAGAGCTTGGATCGGAAGTAATTGGATTTCATTTTACCGCCTCCTATGAACGCAAATCTCTGTTGTTCCTATTATGATAGCAACAAAATCGGGGCTTGCACATAGAGCCAAAGGCAGAATTACAAGACGGATTTACAAGATTGTGAAAATCTGTGAGGAGGCAAGCCGAAAATGCAAAAATGGTTTGAGGAAGCGAAGCTGGGTATTTTCATCCATTACGGGATATATGCAGTAAATGGAGTTTCGGAGTCCTGGTCGTTCTATAACGGCAGGATCACTTATGAAGAATATATGAGTCAATTGCAGGGATTCACCGCGTCCAATTATGATGCTGATCAATGGGCGGACCTGATTGAGAAATCTGGAGCAAGATATGCTGTGCTTACCAGCAAACACCACGATGGTGTGGCGCTCTGGGATACGAAATACAGTGACCTCAATGTGGTTGCCAGAACGCCAGCCAAGCGGGACCTGGTTAAGGAATATGCGGAAGCCATACGTAAAAGAGGAATCCGCCTTGGCATGTATTTCTCGCTGATTGACTGGTCGCATCCGGATTATCCAACCGTGTATGAAGGGGGAAAGGAACCGGAGAATCCGGCCCAGACAAATCCATATTCCAGCCCGGCTGGGGGGAAGCAGGATGAAGCACGGTGGAAGAGGTTTTTGGAGTTCAACAACAACCAGCTTCGTGAGCTTATGACGAACTATGGAACAGTGGATCTGCTCTGGTTCGATGGGGATTGGGAACGAAGTGCGGAGCAGTGGAATTTGCCAGATTTCAAAACCTATCTGCTGTCTATGAACCCGAATGTGATCATCAACTCCCGGTTACAGGGCTATGGCGATTACAAGACACCCGAGCAAGGACTTCCCATTACAAGGCCGGCAGGGCCCTCGGAATTCTGCACCACGATAAACTCCTCGTGGGGTTATGTGCCAACCGACAATAAGTACAAGTCGTTAAACCAGATTATTCGAATGTTCTGTGATTGTATCTCCATGGGCGGCAATATGCTGCTGGATATCGGGCCGAAGGAAGATGGCACGCTCGACCCACGGCAGGAGCAAATCCTGCTTGGACTCGGCGACTGGATCCGGACACATGAAGAGGCGGTATACGGTACCACCGAAGGGATTATGAACCGGTATTATCTTGGCGGCAGCACGTTGTCCAAAGACAGAAAGATCTTATACCTGTTTGTATATGACGATCCTAAAGAGAATATATGCTTGAAGGGCCTATGTAATTCGATTCGCAAGATCACCGTGCTTCATTCCGGCAAGGAACTGGAATATGAAATACATGGAGGTGTACCGTGGTTTGATATCCCCGGAACCACTTGGATTTATATGTCTAAAGAGGACGCCCACGATCAGGTTACCGTGCTGAAGTTAGAGCTGGATGGTGAGATCGAGTTCTGGAGCGGTAGTTAGCCACAACTAGCAGAGCATCAAGAAATGAGGCTTCAGGACACCCGATGATGAGACGCCGACGATGAATAGGATGAATAGATAGAGATTCCAACAAAGGAGCTGGAGGTAGAATCATGAAACTGAGCGGAGTACCGGAGCCAAAGATACAATATGCTCCGAAACAGTACGTATGCCGCCATACGGTACAGAAGCCGGTATTGGACGGAAGAATCGAGAAGCCCTTTTGGGCGAATGCCGCGTGGACCGAGGATTTCGTAGATATCGAGGGCGATTTGCGCCCCAGGCCGTCCAAGCGGACCCGGGTAAAGATGCTCTGGGACGAACAATTTTTCTATATTGGGGCGGAGCTGGAAGAGGACGAGATTTGGGCCACTCTTACGGAGAGGGACTCGGTCATTTTTCATGATAACGACTTTGAGGTGTTTATTGACCCGGATGGGGACAGCCATCACTATTATGAGCTTGAGGTTAACGCACTCAATACCGTTTGGGACCTGCTCCTGATCAAGCCATACCGTGACGGCGGACCGCCTGTGAACGGCTGGGATATACAGGGGCTTAAGACAGCCGTCCATATCGATGGGGAATTGAACAAGCCGGGAGCGGAGAACCGGAAGTGGAGCGTGGAGTGTGCACTTCCTTGGTCAAGTCTGCGCGAGTGTGCTCCCGAAGGACGGGTTCCGGTTCCCGGTGAATTCTGGAGGGTGAACTTCTCCCGCGTACAGTGGAAGGTTGAAATCAGAGATGGGAAGTACAGCAAAGTTCTTGATCCGGATACGGGCAGGCCGCTGCCAGAGGACAATTGGGTATGGTCACCAATGGGGCTCATCAATATGCATTATCCCGAATTGTGGGGATATGTTTTGTTTGCGGAAGCTGAAGACCCTGACTCCTTCACTCTTCCACCTGATGAAATTATCAAGTGGAAATTGAGAACTTTGTATTATCGCCAGCGAAATTATTATAAGGAACATGGTGTATTCACCAAGAACATCCATGAAATTGCGGATAACGAGACATGGGAGTCAGACACGTTACCGCAGATTGAGGTCACCCGCAGTCTGTTCCAGATATCGCTTCCGTCCGCAGATGGAAACTCCCTGATTAGCATTCGGGAGGACGGAAAACTTTGGAAGGAGTGAATTTCATTGACCCTTAACAGCTTTGTTCATTCGTTAGATACCAAGACCAAATATGAAATTGAGCAGCGATTTCTGAATAGACAGCAGGTGGGCCGTGCTAGAAAACATGAACTGTTCGATATATTCGAAGAGCCGCTAACCGAGGAAGAGATTTGGGCGCTGAAGTATTTGTATGCCTTTATGCCGGTTAATGATCTGGCCGATTACGACGGGGATTTATTCTTAAGTCATGTAAGGCAGACCCTGAAAGTCCGGGATGAAGTTGCTTGGGGACACCTGGTTCCTGACCATTTGTTTCTTCACTTTGTGCTGCCTTACCGGGTGAATACCGAGAACATTGAGGATTCCAGGGGTATTCTGTATGGGGCGCTTGCTGGAAGAACCCGCGGCCTGTCGATGAAAGAGGCCATTCTGGAAACGAATTACTGGTGCCACGAGAAGGCAACGTACATCGCAAGCGATCAGCGCACAGCTTCCCCCTTGACGCTAATCCGCAGCGCTCGGGGCCGCTGTGGGGAAGAGTCCACCTTGGCGGTGGCGGCGCTTCGCAGCATAGGGATTCCGGCGCGGCAGGTGTATACCCCGCGCTGGGCCCACTGCGATGACAACCACGCATGGGTGGAAGCTTGGGCTGACGGGCAGTGGTACTACTTCGGGGCATGTGAGCCGGAGCCCTGCCTGAACCGGGGCTGGTTCACACCGCCTTCACGCCGGGCAATGCTGGTCAACACCCGGGTATTGGCTGATTATCCAGGTCCGGAGGATATTACACTCCGGGAAGACACCTATACCGAGATCAATCTATTGGAGGGATATGCCAAGACTAGAACACTCAGCATATTGGTTACGGGCTCGAACGGGACGCCAGCAGCGGGCGCGGAAGTACATTTCGAGCTTTATAACATGGCCGAATTCTACCCGCTTGCCTCTTTATTTACGAATGAAGAAGGCATGGTTTCCTTCAAGACAGGGCATGGCGACTTGCTTGTCCGCGCCGTTAAAGATGGCAGATGGGGCGAAATGAAGGCGGCCGCAGCAGATGGGGATCATGCCGAAATTGTGCTCGATCAATCCGGCCAACCGGAAGGGACCCTTGATCTGGATATGGTTCCTCCGCCAGAAGGAACCGGGGAAGCTCATGCCCCCATGTCTGATGAATTACTGGCGCAGCATCAGCTTCGGCTAGAAGAAGGGAGCAGGCTTCGCTCAGAATATGAGAGTACATTCATCCAGGAAGAGCAGGTTTCAGAGCTGGCCCGCTCGACCGGACTTTCATGCGACCGGTTATGGGATGTGCTCAGAAAGGCGAGGGGGAACGGCCGGGAGCTGTATATCTTCCTGCTGGAGCGCTGCCCCGAGTATGGGGAGTGGCCGCTTCTTCTGCTTGAAAGCTTAAACGAGAAGGACTTGATTGACACCTTCCGGGAGACCTTGGACGATCATTTGACGGGTGGACTTACGCATGTGCACGAGTTCCCAGAGGACATCTTTGTACCCTACGTTTTATGTCCACGGGTATGGTTTGAGATGATCGCTCCATACAGGCAGTTATTCCAAAGGGCTTATTCTCCTTATGATTCCGCCACTTTTAGAGCGGACCCTGCACTACTTATGAGAAGATTAACGAATGAAATTGAAGTTGACGGAGATCTTCCTGGGCTCCTCGGAAAAGGGACTGCAGCGGGAACCTACAAGCTCAAGCGTGGTGATCAGATTTCGGTGGGCATTCTTTTTGTGGCCTTGTGCCGCAGCCTGGGAATTCCGGCAAGACTTCACCCGAGTGAGCTTAAGCCGGAGTATTGGTCACACGGGAAATGGGAGGATGCTGTACCAGACGTTGTGTCAGGAGATCACAACACTCCTGCGGCGAGGCTCATCCTTCAGTCTGATTCACAAAGAGAAGGGCATGTGACTCCTTCATATTACGAGAACTTTACGCTGGCCAGATTGGAGAGTGGGTGGTATAAAACGCTGATTTTTCCTTATGCAGCCAAAGACTTATGCCAAAATCCGCTTGAAGTGGAACCAGGAGCTTACCGGATGACAACGGGTATCCGCCTTCCGGACGGGAGTGTTCGCGTAAGGTTCAGTTATTTCCCCTTGCTAGCCGGTGAAGAGACTACCCACAAATTAAGCTTCCGCGAGGAGAGTGAAGAGATCCCGGTACTAGGTCAGCTGGATCGTAACGCCAGGCTGGCTTTCATGGATGGCAGGGTTCTTACCCTGGGTGAGCTCACCAGCATGTCTGGCGCTTTGGTCGCTTGGATTGAGCCGGAGCGTGAGCCAACCCAGCATTTAATACGGGAAATGAGTGAGCTGAAAGACGCATTTGATGATCTGGGCGTGCCGGTGATCCTCATTCTTGGCAGCGCTGGCAGCAGCCCGGCCTTTGATGCGTCCCGGCTGTCCAGTATGCCGGTGAATACGGTACTGGTAAGAGATCATGGCCACCAAATGCTTGATTCGGTGGCCTCCACCCTTAGATCAGAGGAGTCAGGCTTCCCACATCTGTTTGTCCTTGATGGGAATCACCGCATTCGCTTCTCGTCATCAGGTTACCGGATTGGAACTGGCCAGGACTCTTGGCAATTGTTGAACAGATTGAGCAGATTGAGTTGGGGACTAAGCGGAGAAGGGGGCGTCAAGTGATGGAGCATCATTATATCGCTGCCGGATATGTCGTGGATGACAAGCTGCCAGAACTAACCACGGAGGATTTGGGTAAGTTAACCCACCTGAATGTGGCTTTTGGACATGTTGTAGAGGGTGTAATTTCCGTGGATCATCTGAATAACCTTGATTTATTGGAAAATATCAAAAGGAATCATCCCGATCTCCGCCTGATTTTGTCCGTAGGCGGCTGGAGTGCCGGCGGCTTCTCGGAGGCCGCTTCCTCGGAGAAAGGGAGAGGGGACATGGCAGCCTCAGCCGTACAAATCTTGACAAGCTACCCACTGGACGGCATAGATCTGGACTGGGAATACCCTTGCTATGGAGAGGCAGGTATTGCCGCAAGTCCGGAGGATAAGCACAACTTTACTCTTTTGCTGAAGACTTTCCGGCAGGCGCTGGACCACTTGGGAGACCAGGAGGGGAGACATTACCTGCTCACTATAGCGGCAGGTGCAGACCAGTATTATGTGGACGGCACGGAAATGGCTGAGGTTCAGAAATATCTGGATTTCATTCAACTGATGACCTATGACATGCGTGGCGGCTTTCAAATCCTGACAGGACATCATACCAATCTGTACACCCCTTCCGGAGACTTGTTCCGGATCAGTACGGATTTCTCTGTAAATATGTTTATCCGTGCAGGTGTCCCTAGGGAGAAGATTGTGATCGGGGTGGCTTTCTATTCACGCATCTGGCATGAGGTTCCTGACAGGAGTAATGGGCTGCATCAAATGGCCGGCAGTACAGGAGGTTATGGGCCGGATTATACCCAGCTTGAAGCTGAATACATCAATAAGAACGGATATGTCCGCTATTGGGATGCCGAAGCATGTGCCCCATATTTGTTCAATGGCACCAGCTTTATCTCGTATGATGATGAGGAATCGATCCGGCATAAGTGCGAGTATGTGAAAAGCAATAATCTGGCTGGAGTGATGTTCTGGGAATATGGCTGCGACCGGACGCATCGGCTCCTGGATGCAATTCACCGAAGTTTGAATGTCTAGAACATAAAAGTAAGCTTAATGTGTTTGGTTGACATGAACGAACCCCCTGATGCCAATTGGTATGTTTCCCGACCAATAGTGTATAAGTTTCCCCCAGATTTCAATAATAAACGCAAGAGGAAATCATTACTCTAAATTACTCTAATAAGGTCTCATCTATTGGGGCAGGGAGGGCTAAATGTTGAATCTTTCAGGGAACAAATTGTTTATTGCCGCGCTGGGGGGCGTCAATGAAATCGGTAAAAATATGTACTTTATTCAATATGACCAAGATATTGTTGTGATTGATTGCGGCTCGAAGTTTCCCGATGAGAGCCTTCCAGGAATCGATTTGATCGTGCCGGATATCGGTTATCTGCTTGATAATCAGGAGAAGGTCAGAGCTTTGATCGTAACCCACGGCCATGAGGATCATATTGGGGGCATCCCGTATCTGCTCAAGCAGATCAACATACCGGTCTATGGAGCCCCGCTTACACTTGGCTTAATTAAAATCAAATTAAAGGAACACGGACTGTTGAATCAGGCTCAACTTCACACCATTAATGCCGATTCTATAGTACATGCAGGGAGCATTGAGGCTTCGTTCTTCACCACCAGCCACAGCATTCCCGATTGCCTGGGCATCTGTTTCAAAACACCGGAAGGGAACGTTGTTCATACTGGTGACTTCAAATTTGATATGTCTCCGGTGACGGGGCCGTTTCCAGACCTGCACCGGATGGCCGAAATCGGCAAGCAGGGAGTAAAAGTGCTTCTGTCGGAGAGCACAAACGCGGAAAGACCAGGCTTTACGCCTTCTGAGAGGGTTGTGGGTGACCATATCCTTGAAGCTTTTGTCCGGGCAAAGCAGCAGGTGTTTATTTCCACGTTCGCCTCGAACGTAAATCGTGTTCAGCAAATTATTGATGCTGCCGTAGAGACCCGAAGAAAGCTGGTTCTCCTGGGACGAAGCATGGTTAATGTAGTTTCGGTAGCCAAGGACCTAGGGTACTTGAAGATGCCGGATGGGCTGCTGATCGATGCAGGGGATACGGAGCGGTTTCCCCCTGAACAAATTGCAATTCTCTGCACGGGCAGCCAGGGCGAGCCGATGGCTGCTTTGTCCCGGTTGGCGAGCTCCAAGCATCAGCAGATTGAAATCCTGCCGGGGGATACGGTCATCATCGCTGCCGGGGCCATCCCAGGGAACGAGCGCAATCTAGCCAGGGTCATTGACAATCTATATGTGATCGGTGCACGTGTGATATACGGGTCCGGCAGTGCTGCCGGGATGCACGTATCCGGGCACGGAAGCCAGGAAGAGCTAAAGTTAATGCTAACCCTGATGAAGCCTGACTATCTGATTCCTGTACACGGGGAATTCCGGATGCTCTACCAGCACCGGATTCTGGCCGAGTCGGTAGGCATCCCAACTGAGAATGTATTCATCGTTAACAATGGGGATACCGTTCAGGTTGAGGGTGGCATGGCGCATCTCGGGCCAAAAATTCCTTCCGGCAACAGTCTGGTAGATGGGCTCGGGATTGGGGATGTGGGCAATATTGTACTGCGCGACCGCAAGCAGCTCTCGTCGGATGGCATGCTGATCATTGTAACCACGTACAGCAAGACCGAGGGACATCTGATGGCAGCACCTGAGATTATTTCCAGGGGATTCGTGTATGTGCGTGATTCCGAAGCGCTGATGAAGCAGATTCACGAACTCGTGATGACAACATTGAACGGTTTGAGTGAATCGGAGATCAGTCAATGGAGCTTGATTAAACAGACGCTTAAGGACAGCGTTGGAAGTTTTATCTACAGCCAAACCAAGAGACGGCCAATGATTCTTCCAATTATTATCGAAGTATAGAAGAAGTGGGATTTTTACAAATTTCCGGTTGACACATAAAATTAAAGCGTTTATTGTTTTAAGTGAAATCAGCTGCTGCTTTACTCTTACATTCTCTTTTTCGTCAAAGATACTAAGGGTTCAGAGAAGAGCAGCTGATTTTTTTGTTCTAAAATTAAAGCGCTTTAATTTGATGAATGAGGTTACGTAACTTAAGGAGGTGGGGGGAGGGGCAGTCAAACTCATAAGGTTACAAGTTGCAGGGATATCTGAGAGGCAGGAAACCTAATTTGAGAGGAGACGCATTTATGAACAAGAAATTACTTGGATTAAGTGTATCCGCATGTTTGATTTGCAGCTTAGCTGCAGGGCCAGCTCTGGCTTTGGAATCAGATGCAGGCTTGGCTCCATCCTATCAGACTGAAGCCGCTGCTAGCGCCAGTGTGGAAGAATCATCCGCAATTGCCGCAGCTATCAACAAACCATTCCCTCAGCACATTTCCTATTTATCAGGCACAATTAAACCCAACCATTTCACTCAGGCTCAGCTCGACCAGCAGGTAACCAAGAAATACGATGAATGGAAAGCCAAGTATCTCATCAAACATCCCAAGATCTCGAATCAATATTACGTATACTATAACCTGGAGAAAATAGTCGCGCCTGAGATCGTTTCCTGTTCCGAGGGACATGGTTATGGCATGCTGATCACGGCCTACATGGCAGGTTATGATTCCAAAGCCCAAACCTATTATGACGGATTATACCGCTTCTATAAAGCGCATCCAAGTTCAATCAATTCGGCCTTGATGGCTTGGCAGCAGAAGAAGGACTCATCAGGCAATATTGTAGATTCCAATGGGGATAACTCTGCTACTGATGGGGATATGGACATCGCTTACTCCCTGCTTTTGGCAGACAAGCAGTGGGGAAGCTCCGGCTCCATTAACTACAAGGCTGAAGCAGTGAAGATGATCAACGCGATTATGAAAAGCGATGTTCACGCCAAGAATTTTCACTTAAAGTTGGGGGATTGGGCTTCGGACAGCGATTCCGAGTTCGGTCCGGGAACACGTCCATCTGATTTCATGCTTAATCATTTGAAAGCATACAAGGCAGCAACGAGTGATTCGAAGTGGGATAAGGTTACTGACACTACGTACAAAATCATCAATGCTATCTTCTCTAAATACTCACCAAAGACTGGGCTGCTGCCTGACTTTGTGGTTCGCAAATCCGACGGTAGTTACGCTCCAGCTCCTGACGGATTCCTGGAAGAGGATACTGACGATATTTACAGCTGGAACTCCTGCCGCACGCCTTGGAGAATTGCAACCGATTATCTGGTTAGTGGAGATACCCGCGCACTGGATCAGCTTCGCAAGATGAACAGCTGGATTCAGTCAGCGACTGGCGGTAATCCGACCAAGATCGCATCGGGTTACGAGCTTGACGGCAAGGTATATGATAAAGCGCATGCGATCGCCTTTACAGCACCGTTTGCCGTAAGCGCTATGGTGGATTCATCCAATCAGCAGTGGCTCAACAAATTGTGGACCGAACTCGTGGATTCTCCTACCTCTGACAGCTACTATTTTGACAACAGCATTCGTCTTCTTAGCATGATCGTAGTATCCGGCAACTGGTGGACACCGGATAACTGATTCAGCTGATTTGTCCGCCAAAGAGCGCCCGTATTTGCGGGCGTTTTTTTGCATGCGAAAACAGCGACAGTCTTGGACTTATTTCACGGTCCTTTGTTGTCGCTGTTTTGTTTTTCTAAGGGTTCGTCATATTTTCTGCTTTCACTTGAAGGCCTTAAAGCCAGAACAAATAATTAGATTAATAATTTATATCATGAATTAAATAACTGTGGAATTCGACTTCCTGGGTTTGGATATCCTACCTTTAACAAGAGAAATATATCCAATAGGTCAGATTACAGTAATACGGTTCAGGGTAAGAGATGTTAATTCGTGTCAATCTGTTACAGGAGGTTTGAAAATGAAATTATCGATCATCAGCTCTCAGCCAGCCATCCTGGGGATTGGAACAGCCCTGCCGGCCCATTCCATCTCCCAGTCTGACGTTGCTGATCTTATTGCTTCATCGTTGAAGGACAGGCCAGACCTGGCCCGTTTCACCAGGCGGATCTTCAAGACATGTGGTGTGGAGACAAGGTATACCTGTGATCCAAGCTATCTTGGGGAGCCAGAGAAATGCCGTTACCTCCCTTTAGACGATAAGATCGACGTTCCGACAACTGAAGAGCGGATGCATACATATCAGCGTAAGGCACTTCCTCTTGGATTAGAGGCAGCCAGGAGAGCCTTGATTGAGGCGGACATGTCACCCAAGCGGATTACGCATCTCATTACGGTCAGCTGTACTGGCCAATACCTGCCGGGCCTGGATGTTATGCTGATCAAGGAGTTAGGGTTGTCCCCTCGTGTGAACCGGCTTCCACTTATTTTTCAAGGCTGTGCGGCCGGTCTAAAAGCGGTGCAAATGGCACGTGACGTCGTTCACGGAGCGTCCGGATCACAGGTTCTGGTGGTGTGTGTGGAGCTGTGCACGCTTCATTTTCAACCTATTCAGGAAAGAGAGGCGCTGTTTGCCGCTTCCTTCTTCGGTGACGGCGCATCCTCCTGTGTGATTGGAGCCCCGGAGCTGCAGCATAAGCACTTTCTCACGTTGAGCACGGGATACTCTGTACTCCTTCCCGATTCTACCGAGGATATGACATGGGAGGTTGGCAATACCGGATATCATCTCTATCTATCCCCGCGGATTCCGAAGCTGCTAGGCACGCATCTTGAGGCAGAGCTTCAACACTTGCTTCAGGGAGACCCGCTGCCTGAGCTTTGGGCTATCCATCCAGGTGGACGGGGAATCGTTGACTCCGTGGAATCTGTGATGAGCCTTACAGCTGATCAGACCCGATACAGCCGGGAAATCTTGAGAACCGCGGGCAATTTGTCATCCGTGACAATTATGTTCGTACTGCAGATGATGCGGCGTGAAATGAGAGACAACAGCCGGGAATTAACAGAGGGTGTGGCCATGGCGTTCGGTCCAGGTCTAACCGCAGAGCTTATGCGCTTTGCCTATGTTCCGTCGTATTCCTCCTTAAACCTGGAGCAGGATCATGTCCTTCTTTAGAGCCTTATCCAACCGGGCGCAGGAGGATGAACTCATGGATGATTTCTCCATGGGGGGAGACGAACTTCGTGAAGCTTTGCGGCACCTGAGGCGTCTGAACAAAATATTCGCGGCACCGGGACCTACCAAGGACGGGGTTGAGAAGCTGTGGACTCTGGCCGGATGCCCTGGCACACTCAGCATTCTGGACGTTGGTGCTGGCTCGGGGGACGTTAACTTGAGGCTTCTTCGGTGGGCTAAGCACAAGGGGATTCAGCTGGATGTCACCCTGGTCGATATGACCCGTGAGGCCTGCGAGGAAGCCAAGCTGCTCTTCAGGCACGAACCACGGGTTAAGGTTCGCCAGGCCGATGTGAGGGAGCTGGCGGATGCATCCGCGGACATAGTTACGGGAGCCCAGTTCATTCATCATTTTGAAGGGGAGCAGCTGATTGACATCATATCGCATATGCTCAGAGCTTCCAGATATGGCGTAGTGATTAACGATATTCATCGGCACAGATTATCATACTCTGCGGTATGGGTAACAACCCGGCTCATTTCCCGCAACCGCTATATCCGTCACGACGGGCCTCTCTCCGTAGCCAAGGGGTTCAGAAACACGGATTGGCAGCAGTTAAAAGCGAAGCTCGGACATGATTCCATGACCTATGCCTGGAAGCCCTTGTTCAGGTATTCCGTAGTTATCCCGGCCAAAGGTATTTCCCACTAGTCACGTAATGCATAGTATGAAGGCGGTGCTAATCCTTGTTGAAGCAAATCGACGTCTTAGTCATCGGTGCGGGAATCGCGGGAAGCAGCTGTGCGCTGCAGTTGGCCCGGTGTGGACACCGAACGGTCTTGCTTGATCGGCAGGCATTTCCCCGTCACAAAACTTGTGGTGAGTTCATGTCACCGGAGACAAAGGAAATGCTAAAGTTTCTGGGTGTGGATCTCCTTGTCGAACAGATCGCTCCCAGCACCATAGACAAGGCAGTTATCATCATGCCTCATGGGGGAGTAATCGAAGCCCCCTTGCCAGGCCAAGCCATCGGCATCAGCCGCTTCACGCTTGACCGTCTTCTCCATGAACAGGCATGTAGATCTGGTACAGAGATTGCAGCCAAGGCATCCATAACCGGAGTTAAGCAACTTCCGAATGGATATTATGAGGTTGAAGCAAGACAGGAGGGGCAGCTGGTCCGCTACGAAGCAAAGGCCGTTATTGGCGCTTATGGAGCAAGAAAACCACGTGGTCTGGCTTCTTCGGGTGAAAGCCAGGATGAAACGGTCTATGTTGGTGTTAAATCCCATTACCGGGGGATTAGTATTCCTTCGCAGGTCGAGCTGTATTTCTGTCAAGGAGGTTATGTGGGTCTTTCTCCAATCGAAGATGGGCTCGTCAATGTGGCCGCCCTACTGCCTCTGGATACGGTTCAGCGTGCTGGCAAATCGGTGCTGGACATCCTGAGCGGAGCATCCCGGGAAAATACAAGATTTGGCGCCAGGCTGAGTGAAGGGACTCCAGTTCCGGGTACCCAGGTGTCCATTGCTCCAATCCGGGTTTCTGAAGTTCCCGAGCCCTGGTCCCAATTTCCGCACATTGGAGATGCTATGCTTGTGATACCTCCATTATGTGGAGATGGAATGTCCATTGCTCTTCGATCCTCACTATTGTGCAGCCAATGGACGGACAAATATTTGAGAGGGGAAGTAAGCTTTAATGAATGGGAGCAGGGCTATATGGCGGAGGCCGCGCTTGAATTTACGCAGCTTCTGAGCAGAGCAAGACGGATTCAGAAGCTCGCTTTTGCCAAGACGAACCGGTTATATCCGGGGCTAGCCCGAGTTCTTCCATGGCTTGCCACTTATCTGGTCAAAGCCACCCGGTTATCCGAGAAAGGCATAAAGCAGTAATCTGGTGAGCTTAGCGACCAGTCATTGGTTTGTACGGCAACAATCCAATCAAGGGTTTGGATAGAGGTTTGGCGTGTCATAGAATAAGTTTCCTCCGCAGGCTGCAGCCTGTGGAGTTTTTAATTTGGTGACTTTATTGTTTGAATTTGAGGTGATTCGGAGAGTTGTGCAGGCAGGTTCTTTCGTAATCTCCCGTTCATGCTGAGTTTAAATTCATTCATATCATGAATGATATAATTACCAAAATAATAAAGCGTGGGGAGAAAAAGGTATGACAAAGATTATGGTTGTTGATGATGACCCGTACATCCGCGAGCTGATCGGTTTATTTTTGAAGGACGAAGGAATGGAAGTTGTTGAGAAGCAAAATGGCACAGAAGCATGGGAGTACTATACACACTTTCCCGTGGATTTAAGTATTGTTGACATTATGATGCCCGAAATGGATGGGTGGGAGCTATGTCAAAGGCTGCGGGAAAAGGGAAGCCAGCCGATTCTCATGATTACAGCCAAAAGTGAGACGGAGGACGTTATCAAGGGATTCCGGCTTGGGACGGATGATTATATCTGCAAACCGTTTGAGCCCATTGAGATGGTGATGCGGGTGAAAGCGCTGCTTAGAAGATATGGAGTTTCTTTCTCGAATAAGCTGACGCTCGGCCGCATAACGCTGGACAAGATTAGTTATCTCGTCAAGTTAACCAATCCAGAAGCAGAATGGGTTCTTCCGCTTAAGGAGTTCGAGCTGCTCTATAAGCTGGCTAGTTATCCGGGACAAATCTTCACCCGTGATATGCTTATCCGCGATATCTGGGGCTACTCGTATATGGGAGATGAGCGTACAGTAGACACCCATATCAAGCGGTTACGTGACCGTTTCCGGAATCATACGGATGACTTTAGGATTGTGACCATGCGTGGTATAGGGTACAGACTGGAGACAGACCATGATTAAGTCCCTTTATGCCCGTATTGTGCTTAGCTTTATAGGTGTGGTAAGCCTGAGTCTGGTTGTGGGAGGCAGCATTATCAACTATTTCTATGAGAACCGGATAGATACGCTTGTCCAGGACAAAATGATTGTTCACGCCCAGAGTATGATCAGGGCTTACAAGCAGCTGGGCGGGCAAAATGGCAGCCTCTTTATGGAGGCTAGTGGCTCCATTCCGTTTTACGCGATTCAAATTTACGACAACCGCGAACAGCAAGTGTACACTTCGGGGACGGAACCTGCACAGGAATTGCCGGATATTCAAGCCGGGATCCGCCACGTATTGAAATCCAAACAAATATATCGGGATGTCTCCAAAAGGGAGGATCATATTACAATTGGGCTGCCATTTGAGCTCGGCGGCTTAACCCATGTCCTTTTTATGACGGCTCAATTGGATTTTTTCCTGAGTGAAACGGGGACTCAGATTCAATATTTGCAGTTGTTTGTCTTCGTTCTAGGCAGTGTGTTAGTAGTCATTGCGGCACGCTATATTGTCAGACCCTTACGGCTGTTAATCCAGGCTTCACAAACTGTGTCCAGAGGCAACTTCGAGGTCGATTTGCACTCTACGCGTAATGATGATATTGGTCAGCTTACCCGCAGCTTTAAAGCTATGGCTTCTGAACTGGGGAGAATGGATGGAATTCGGAGAAGATTTGTGTCCGATGTGTCTCATGAACTAGGAACACCTCTGACCAATATCCGTGGATATGCCCATGCGCTCCGGCACAAGAGGCTGGACGAAGCCAGCCGGAATCGCCTGCTGGGTATTATTGAAGAGGAGAGCGACAGAATGTCCAGAATGTGCGGCGATCTCCTCCAATTAACCAGTCTGGAGCATGAACAACAGCTGTCCTCGGTCCGCAGCTTCCGGTTGGATGAGCAGCTTCGTCAGGCCGTAATCCGGCTGGAGCCGAAATGGTCTGAATTCCAACTGGAGATGCAGTTGAGGCTTGAGGAGGTGACAATTACCGCAGACGAAGACAAGCTGTTTCAGGTCTGGCTCAATCTAATCGGCAATAGCATCAAGTTCTCTAGCACCGGAGGCCGGATTATACTTACCGCAAGACAGACAGGCCAGGTGGTCTCGATGTCCGTCACCGATAATGGGATCGGCGTTCCTGGCGGTGAACTTAGCCGAATATTTAAGCCGTTCTATAAGGTTGACCCGTCCAGAGAAAGGCAGGTTGGCGGGCATGGACTTGGTCTGTCCATTGTTCGGCAGATTGTGGATCTCCATTATGGAAAGGTGGAGGTCACAAGCCAGCCAGGCATTGAAACGACCTTCACCGTTATCCTTCCACTACGGTATATGAAGCTCTAAATGTAATGTTCTGTACACATGGATGTCGAATTCCTTTTTTATACTGGGGCTCGAAGCTACCTCATGTATCAGGTGCGTTATTACAGCCGGACATATTCTTCTAGGCTCAGGCTGACCGCATGGGGAGGTGACATCTACAAGTTAGGGGAGAAGACGTCATGTATTTGGAGTGGAATAAATTTAGGAAACGGGCCATTAAGTTAATTTGGATATGCGTGTTGATATTCTTGTTATCAAGCCTTGTGCCTAGCACGAGGGCAGGAACTGAATCGAAATTTGACAGTTCCAAGGTCGATGCTTACATAGAACAGGCCATGGACCGTCTAGGTATTCCCGGAGCCTCCGTTGGGATTGTTAGAGGAAAGACCGTCTTATATACGAAAGGTTACGGCACAGCAGGACCTGGCCAGGGGCCGGTTACCCCGCAAACCCCATTTGTGCTGGGATCAACATCGAAATCGGTTACGGCCATGGCGGTAATGCAGTTGGTTGATAAAAAGGAGATCGAGCTAAATGCTCCCGTTCAGCGGTATTTGCCGTGGTTCCGCTTGGCTGATGAAACCGCATCCGCCAAGATCACGGTTCGTCATCTGCTTGAGCAGACAAGCGGTCTGTCCACCTATGAAGGACAAGTAACCCTCGTCTCAGATGATATCCCGCTGCAGGATTTTATCCGTAAAATGAAGGATGTTCCGCTCGCTGCGCCTGTGGGCTTTAAATATCAATACTGCAATCTTAACTACGCCATTCTGGGTGGGGTTGTTGAAGCGGTCTCCCGTCAGACATTCGGGGATTATGTGAAAGAACATATATTCAAGCCGCTTAAGATGAGCCACAGCACGGCCTATGCTTCTGAGGCCCGAGCCTATGGGCTTGCATCCGGGTATCAATCAGTATTTGGTATGGTCGTTCCAACTTTTAGAAAAGATCGGGTTGCTGGCGTTCCGGATGGGAGCCTAATCTCCAGTGCTGAGGATATGACGCATTACCTGATTGCACAGATGAATGGGGGACGCTATAAGGAACGAAGCGTGCTGCCCCCAGATCGTGTGCGAGAGATGCATCAGCCCTATGCTTATACTGGGGACCAAGCCTATTATGGGATGGGTTGGGGCATTACAGACAAGAGAGTTGAACACAGCGGTTCAACCGAGAATACTTCATCTTACCTAACGATGGAGGGAGAATACGGCATCGTTCTTCTGCTGAATTCAGCTGATAGTATCGTCAGTTACGACGAGGTACCGCTTGGAGTTCTTAAGCTGCTCAAAGGACAGGAACCGAATGTTGAGGACCTGCCCAGCATGAAAAGGACTCATCTTCGGATCGTTCTGTTCTTAATTTTGGTTGTTATAACTACGATACTGCCGTTAAAGTGGATGTTTGGAAGGAAGAGAAACATTGACCAAGAAGAAACTGTGGATAAGGCAAGGAACCGATGGCGCACTTATGCCGTAAAGGCCGGGATTGCAATCGTTTATCTGGTAATACCTGTGGCTGTACTTATCGGATTTCCGAAACTAATGACACCTTGGTCTGTGGCATTTGCCTTCCAGCCGGGCATATCTCATTTCATGGTTATTTATTCTTTTATTTTGCTGTCTATAGGAGTGTTAAATATAGTGTTGTGGGTCCGGAAAAAATCATAAAAATGGCAGTTGTTCATCGTGGGTCCTCTTGTCCGCTTTTTATTTAGGAAATTTGTTAAAGTTAGAACTTAAGCATATGCATAGAAGGCCCTTTGAGCTACAGCTGAAGGGGCCTTCTTTCCTCACATTCTCAATCCTCGTTCCCTGTACGCCCGTGGTATGCGTGCCTGTGAGGTACTCTCCCGTCAACAGTCGTATAACCCTCGAAAAAATGGTAATGCCCACCCGAAGGCAGAGGCACCGCCGGACCCGTTGTACCGCTAATGCTGTGAATGTGGCCGTCGTTGAAGGACGTTCTGGTCATGTAATTGTGTACGTGCTGCACGCCTGAAGGTGCGGGTTCAGTCACTCCCGCGTAATAGTGATTGTGACCCACATCAAACGAGGTATGGCCGGAAAAATGATGCGTATGGACGGGGCGGCCATCCCAAGAGGTAATGTACAGTTTATGCGAGTGAGAAGAATCCGAGTTATCGGAGTGAACAAGGTAACCTTGAATAGGGACTTCCATTTCAACCTTCCCTTCATGATTAAAGTGATTCCTTAGATTTTATTCACGGTACGCCTAATTGGTTCTGAATTAAGTAAGAGGAAAAAAACGAACTCTATGAACTCTATTTTTTATTGACAGATTTTAACATGACAAGGATAATAATTGTAACTATGGGAAAGGGAGGCGATACAGCAGATTAGTACCTAGTATTAATTTAATGGAATTTGTAAATGCAAGGATTCGGTTGTACCCTCACACATTAACCCTTTAAAGGAGTGTAGTTATGTACGATAAAATCGTTGACATTTTGTGCTCTATCAAAGAAGAGCAGCCGGAATTCCGCCAAACCCTGTCCCCTCAAACAGATCTGAATAACGATGTTGGCCTCGATTCTCTCCAAATGATCCAGTTTATGCTCAAAGTCGAAAATCAGTTAAACGTGGTGATTGACTATGACCAATTCGATTACGAACATCTCCAATCTATTGACGCTTTTATCACTTTTCTAAAAAGCTGCACCCCGCAGGAGCGGCCGTTGTATGAAGATGCCAAGCCGTGACGTCAGCATGATACCCAAAATCGTGATGGGTAACTTTGATCCCGAAACCCGCTGGAGGGACCCGGGACTGGCCCGGCTTCCGGCAATGCCTGACAAGGACCGGGAATCGATTGTCCTGTGTATGGACGAGCTGCTCTTTCCATTCTGCCGGCCGGAGGATGATCTCCACAGCCGCTGCAAGATCGATCCGGTGCTGCACGATTATCTGAACGGTTTGGGTTTTTCGTTTAGAAACCGCTATTACTATGATTTAAACGATGAGAACCAGCCCTTGCCTGAACCGGACGTTTTCAAAACATGTATGTTCAGGCTGGCCGCTGATCGGGCTCAGCTTGTACAGCCGGCTAACAGGGTGCTGCAGACAGCCGGTTCCAAATATCCTCAGGATGCATCCTTACCAGTACCTAACTCTCCTATGAATGCCGACGAAAATCTACGGCAAACCCAATTACCTGATAAAGACGTAGTTACTAACACTGTAAAATTGTTGTCCCCGTATGCCATCACGGCAGATACGGAAGATTACCTGCACGCCGCCGGACCATTTGGTCCTTTGCCCAGCCTGGAGACAGTTGTGCGCGTGAACTCCAAGATATACTCCAACCGGCTTTTGGCCAGGATTGGCGAGAAGTGCCATGGCACTGAGGTGAACAGCGCGGTGGAGCTCGAGCTGGCCGGAAATGCCCTTCTGAAGCGCGGGCCATACCTGCTGAAAGATCCCTTCGGTGTTTCCGGGAAGGGAAACCTGCTTATCGACAGCGAAGCTATGCAGCAGAGGATCGCAGCGCACCTGCAGAAACAAGAGGTTGGCGGATTACGCTGCCAATTCTTATTGGAGCCGCTGCTTAGGAAGGAGACCGACTTCAGTTCTCACTGGTTCATCCGCGAGAGCGGTGAGAAGGAGTTCATTTCTGTTCAGCGTATGATTAATCACCAGCAAAATTACGGGGGCTCCATCCAAGCGGATCAAGCTTTCATGGACTTGCTGGAGAATGCCGGTTATTTCAGTGTGATCCAGAAAGCGCTCCGGATTCTAAGGGAGGATGGCTATCACGGTTACGTATGCTTCGACTCCATGATCCTGGACGACGGTGAAGTCGTACCCATTGTGGAGATTAATGCCCGCAAATCCATGGGCCTGATCAACGCTTATCTCGACAGATACTGGGAACCGTTCGGCCATAACGGATGGCTTACGTTCTTGTCCCTTGGACTTCCAGAAGGCTTCGAGTTCGAGAGGCTGCTTTATGCTCTGCGTGAATCGGATCTTCTATTGACAGCCCCGGGAGGGTACGGCATCGTTCCTCTATCTTCAAATACCTTAATGGTCAATGAAATTTTGACCCGCCGCCGTATTGCTGATGGAACACTGACCAAGCGGGGATTGCCTAAGGGAAGGCTCTATGTATCTGTGGTGGGCCGGGATGACGGACACCGCAGCGAATTGGCCGAAGGCCTGAGGCAGCTGCTCGCTGACTTGCCCGTTAAGGTGTACAACTAAATCTGGAACTCGGAGGCCGCGTATGACTTCAACTTCGGTTACCTTACTGGCGTCGGGGAATTCGCTCGGCGCGTACATTCCGGCTATGCACCTGCACACCTACCTGCAGGGCAGAGGAATCGGAACAGAAGTTCAAGTTCTGGAGAACCTGTATCACGAGGAAGTCCGGAACAGGATCAGCTCTACCAAGAAAGCGTTCCATGCGGATTTCTCTGTTGCCCGTATGGGTCATAAGCTGGCCAAGCCTATTGACTCTTCCCTGGATGAGGAAGCGGTTCAGAGACTGGTGCAAGGTTGGAAACAGGCGGGGGCCTCCCGGTTTGCCGCCTTTACCGGCTTTTGGCTGCCGATCCTAGATCGTTACAAGGCTGCAGCTGGCATGCCCCTCGACATCCGGCTGATCCGGCTCGATGCGTTCGACACCCCTTCGTTTAAGGTGCACAAGCAGCTGTACCCCAGTTACGATAATATCTGGTTCTACGAGCCCTCGAAGCTTTCCCCGAGCAGCTATATCGCTTCAGACGAGGCGGAGCCGCTGCCTTACGGGAACCGCACCGGACGCGTTCTGGTGCACGGTGGCGGCTGGGGAATCGGCACTTACGCCAGTACAATCTCTGAGCTTCGCACAGTCGGCTACAGTCTTGATGTGATCGTCTACGATCCCTCCGAAGTAGAGGAGGACGACGGGGTCACGCGCTACTTCGCAGCGGAAGCTTCCTGGAACCCGTGGAGCAGGGACGCCCAAGGGCAGCATACGTTTCCGCCAATGGTCCGTTATGTCCGCAAGGACGGCGTTCTGTGCGAGTATCCGCTGGGAGATTACTCCGCCTATACGGATCTGATGCGGAATTGCGCGGCGGTCGTTAGCAAGCCGGGAGGAGCGACGCTGAACGATTCTCTGTCGCTTGGAGTTCCTTTTGTCATGCTGGAGCCGTTCGGCGACCATGAGCTTCATAATTTGACGTATTGGGAAACCTGCGGTCTGGGTATCCGCTATGCGGATTGGAAAGCACAGGGCTTTTCCGGTCATCTTCTAAAAGAGATTAGCAGACGTTTGCTGGAGCAGCGATCAAAAATCAATCATTTTGGGAGGGAAATTTATGCAGCCGAAAACAGCAGTTACGTTTGACCAACTGACATTCCGTAATATGAAAAGAACCCTGATTCCGCTGGCGGAAACAGAAAGAAAGCGCCGGGAGGACCCCACTTATGCAGCCCCTGTGCCTTATGAGATCGGGATCAAGCTGAATAACGGCTGTAATCTGCGCTGCAAGCACTGCTTCGAATGGAATCCGGAAGGCTTCCATCACGGATTCGCCAAAGAAGTGAAGAATGATGAGATCGAGATTTCCGTTGTGGAGAAGCTTCTGCTTGAGACGAGAGAGCGCAAATCACGTGTATTCCTGTGGGGCGGGGAGCCGCTGTTCTATTCCAAGTTCGATGAACTGGCTGAGCTGCTGGCTAGAGAAGACCGGTACACGACGATCTGTACGAACGCGATCCTCATTGAGCAGAAGCTGGATTCCATTCTCAAAATGTCGGAGAATTTGGTCATGCTGGTCAGCCTGGAGGGCTTCGAGAAGGAGAACGACGCGATCCGGGGCAAAGGCACATTCAAGAAAGTGATCCACGCCATACAGCTGCTGCTGGATCTCCAGAAGCAAGGCTTGTATAAAGGCAAAGTGTCTGTTGCATTGACGGTGAACGACCAGATGGTCGGCCAGCTTTACAGCTTCATGGAGTTCTTTGAAGAGATGGGTGTAGATTCCGTCTACTTCTGCTTCCCTTGGTATATCCCTTCTGATACGGCGGAGAAAATGGACACTTACTTTGATGCTCATTTCCCGCATCTCGCCTCCCGTTTTGCCGACGACCACAAGAACAGCTGGCATTCCTTCACCTTTCACATCTCACCTGACAATTTCGATACATTGATTGAAGAGCTTAACCGCGTCAACTCAAGGGTATGGAACATCCGTATCCGCTATCAGCCTGCACTGGAACCCGAAGAGGTGGAAGGATTTATCCGGGGCAGTGAGAAGCCGGCCATGAACCGGACCAAATGCTTCTCGATCTCAAACCGGATGGATGTTATGCCGGACGGCAAGGTGAATCCGTGTAAGTTTTTCCCCGAATTCAGCGTTGGCAATCTCAATGAAGAAAGTGTGGCGGATATTTTCCACGGCGAAGATCTCCGCAAACAGCGCGAGGTTGTGGCCTGCGGCTTAATGCCGATTTGCTCGAAATGCGTACTTCTTTATAACAATGGAATTTAAGCGTTTAAAGTTATTAATGCTTTCTATCCTGAATGTAGAAAAGGAAGTGTTATACGCATGTTCAACCTTACAAATACTCAAGGCCGCATTTCGTTAAATTGCGTATTTCAGGGGCCAGGCCGCGTTGAACTAGTTGAGGAGCAGGTGCAGGAGCCGGGACCAGGACAAATTTTATGTGCAGCCCAGAAGTCACTGATTAGCACGGGAACGGAGCTGGCTTGTCTGCAGGGTCAATTCGATGAGGGGACCGTCTGGTCTTCTTGGGTCAAGTACCCGTTTTATCCAGGATACTCTATGGCCGCGCAAGTGCTGAAGACAGGAGCTGCGGTTGAGAGGATGAAGCCTGGTGACAGGATTATCTGTCCGGCTGGACACCGCCAGTTCTTTCTTGCCAACGAGAAAGAAGCGGCTCTTATTCCTGATTCAGTCCGTGATGAGGAAGCGGTGTTTACGCAGGTTGCAAAGGTTGCCTTGGTCGGGGTCCTGCGCGCCGAACCGGCATTCGGAGAAAGAGTGGGCGTTGTTGGGCTCGGTCTGATTGGTCAGCTAGTCATCCAGCTTCTTGCTATGAGCGGCTCTCGTCAGATTGTAGCGATAGGAACGGAACCCCTTCGATTGAAGCAAGCCGGTAACAACGGGGCAACGGATCTGCTGAATCTTCCGATAGCCGAAGCCTTCGAAGCTATCGAGGAGATTACCGGGGGCCGAATGCTGGACACAATCTACGATGTGACGGGTTCTTATCCTGTGCTGCCTTACTGCACGATGTTAACCCGGGAGCTCGGCAAAGTCATCTTGCTTGGTGATACAACGGAACCTTCCAAGCAGACGGTCGGGCCCAAAGTGGTTTTTAATTCTGTCAGTATCCTAGGGGCCCATGGCCGGTTGATGCAGGGGTTTAAAGGCTGGACGGAAGAGGATATGGATGGATTCATTTTTGAATCCATCGCCCGTGGGAAACTTGATGTGAAAAAACTCATTACAGAACAAGCAAGCCCGCTCGAAGCCGTATCCGTCTATTCCCAGCTCGTCGATCGCAGATCCGATTTCATGGGAGTATTATTCGATTGGACACAATTGTAAGGTCAAAGGAGAACCAACATGAAAGCGTGCAATGAGCTTACACTGAAGGAGAAAATTGGCCAGCTTCTGATGGTTGGCTTCGAGGGTCTCACACCGGATGCGAATATTCGGGACCTGCTGCACAACCATTTCGCCGGAGGAGTTGTGTTATTTTCCCGTAACCTGGATACTACCCGGCAGTCATTTGCCTTAACACAGGAACTCCAACGGATGGCGATGTCATCTACTGGCATCCCGCTATGGATCGGGACGGATCAGGAGGGAGGCATGGTTGTCCGCTTAAGGCAGGGCATCGCCCAGCTGCCAGCGGCCATGGCCTTGGGAGCGGCCCGTGATCCCCGCTTGCTTTACGAAGCCGCCAAGGGAACGGCGGAGGAACTGAGGACACTTGGCATCAATATGAATTTCGCGCCTGTAGTAGACATCAATGTTAATCCGCGGAATCCAATTATTGATGTCCGCTCGTTCGGAGACGATGCGGAGCTTGTCGCAGAGCTGGGAATCGCCGCCATGCAGGGCTTTCAGGACGGGGGAATCGTCTCCGTCATCAAGCACTTTCCCGGCCATGGCGATACGGAGACGGATTCCCATGCGGAGCTGCCTGTCCTGAGGCATTCCCTTGAACGGCTGTGGCTCGTGGAGCTTGTGCCGTTCCATAAGGCTGCACGGGCCGGAGCCGAAGCCATTATGACGGCACACGTTGGTGTTCCGGTGCTCACTGGCGGCAAGCCTGTACCAGCCACGCTCTCCCCGGAAATTCTGACAGGCCTGCTGCGGGAAGAGCTTGATTTTAACGGCCTTGTTGTAACCGATTGCATGGAGATGGATGCTGTAACACAGGGGATCGGCGTGGGCGAGGCCGTCGTCCGGGCTGTACTGGCCGGATCGGACCTTCATCTTGTCAGTCATATTTATCAAAGCCAGTTGGAGGCAGTGGCGGCCCTGGAGCGTGCGGTGGCGGAAGGGCGTCTGACGGAGGAGAGGATTGATGCTTCTGTGAAACGAATCCTCTATCTTAAGGAGCGCCACATTGTCGAGGGGAGGGAGCTTAGCTGGGAAGAGGTAAGCCGTCGTCTGCAGCAACCCCAAACCCTCCGGGCCATTGAGCGGCTGCGCGAGATGAGCATCACCGCTGTGAATCGGGAACCGGATTATTGCGGGTTGTCTCCCGAGATGGACACGCTAGTGCTCTGGCCACAAGTAGCTGCCGCCAGTAAATCCGAGGATGAACCGATATACGATGCCACCCTTGGGGACATACTGTGCTCGTTTATTACAGCCAAGTTTAAGGAGCGTATGTACGGAAGCAGTCCGGGACCGGATGAGATTGAGGCTCTGATCTCAGAGGCCGCAAATTATGATCAGATCGTCGTGGGCGTGTTCCACACGGCTTCAAATCCTGGCCAGCCAGCTTTGGTGGACAAGCTGTTAACAGGAAAGTCCAAGGTTATTCCGGTCTCCCTGCGCAACCCCGTGGATCTCGCGGCATTCCCGGATGCCAAGGGCTTCCTTGCCTGTTATGAGCCCCATCCGCATACTTTGCAGGCTCTATCCCTCGTTCTGATGGGCAAGCTGAAGCCTACAGGAACACTGCCAGTCACGATTCCAGAATACTCATCAAAAGGGGGGAGTATTATATGAATGCCGTTCAGCTTCCAGTGCTGAATCCGCCACTTAAAGGATTTTTACGATGGGCCTACACGCTTTCGATTACCAGCGCCCATGAAGAAACCATCCCATGGTATTACAGCAATTTTATTCAGCTATCCTGCACCAAGAAATTTCTGGAGCACGGCAGCCATTGCTATATGGACTTTTTCAGAGGCAAACCCAACGAACTGAATTTTAACAATCCGTTTCTGCTCACCTGCTCTGTTAATTATACGATTATGGAGAGTCTCGCCATGGACAACTGGCCCAGATTTTTCGCGGACCAGATCAAGAGCGGTTATTATTGCATCGTCTTTTTGGATGAGTCCAAGCTATCACCGGCCCCCTACTATCAGAAGGAGCCGTTTCCTCATCATCTTTTTATATACGGTTTCGATTGGGATGAAAGTCTCTTCTATGTTTCCATGTTCGACTATACGGGAGTATACCGCAATCTGCAGATCCCGTTTCAGGAGTTCATAGAGGCTGTCCAATCTATGAGACATCTTCTGAGGGATAACGTCACGGCTGATCATCATACGTATTTCTTTAAATATGAACCGCATTCGCCGTATCCATTCGATAAAACGGCTGTCCTCGATCAGCTGCGGGATTATATTAACGGGGAGAACCACTTAAACCGGATTAATTACAATACCGACGACGTGGAAGCCTTCGGAATTAAAGTATACGACTACCTGCAAATGTACTATGATGCCGTAGAGAGCAGCGATCCCCGGTTGGATAGCCGCAGTGATGTGAGACACCTTCATGTCCTGTGGGAGCATAAGAAAATGATGAGTGAGCGGATTGCCTATTTGGTCGAAGAGGAGATCATCCCCTATGATGAGGAGCTGGTTGAAGGCTACAAGGATATCACTAAAAGGGCGATGAAGCTGAGAGATCAGTACATCCGTCACGAAATCCGTGAAGATAAGGAAGTGTTCGAGCGGCTGAGGCTTCGGTTTAACCAGTTCCGGGAGGAAGAGCCGGCTTTATTGCGCAAATTAATTGCAATGCTGGAGGCGTGAATTAAGCCGCTTTGGGCCAACGACAGCAAGAAATCAATTCCAAGAGGCTGCTGTTACAAAACAACATTTAACGCAGTACTAAGGCTGGCTGCCCTTCTATTTATGAGGAGGTCGGCCGCCTTGTTTTCACGCACTCAAGGGATAGTAGAACCAATACATACATTCTTCATTAGACAAGAGGCTAGAACATCTACCGTTGGCTAAATCTCTCTTGGAAAAAAATTGGTTTTAACTGGGGATGTTTATGGGCAAAATAAGCTAAATCTCTCCCGCATACCTTCCAACACTTCTTCTGGCATTTCCCTGATCTTGATATCTCCACCCAGGAAAAGCAGCCAATTTGTGATTTCGTTCAGTTCTTCGGATTTATGAACATTAATAAAAGTCCGCAGAATAGCTGTGGTTTGGTAGGGGTTCGTATAGGAAATTGAAACTTTTAAAGGATGGTATTTTCTGAACTGAGCGATCGCTTTGGGGCCAAGCTCAAGGACAAGATTGACTGCTTCTTCCTGCTTCATGAGTTCTAAAATTTTCTTTTTACTTAATCTTTTTTTGATTGGGTAGGGTTCTACTGTGACGAGATTGTCGACAGAAAAGGTCCGCCTCTTCTTCTCATCCAAGTCAAAACCTTCAACTAGCCACAGGCTCTTCTCACGATAAAGGTGCAAGAGATAGATGGGGTAAGACACGATTTCCTTCTCTTCTTGGAGGGCAACCGATAGATAGCTGTCTGAAAGGAGGATTTGGATGAGTTTTTCCAACATAGGGTGAGGCAGGTCTGATAGATCAAGCAGGTCAGGATTGTTAGGGTTGGTGCCCTCAAATAGCAGGATTTGATTCAAAAGAACAAGGTCATCCTGCTGGTTCTTTGAGATAAGTCCCAGTAATTTCTCAGCTAAAGACTGGCGGCTTTTAAGATAGGGGAGCTGTTGATTTCTTGTAGCCATAAACGCAATAAAGAGGGCTTTGATCTCATTATCGGTAAAACGAACCGTGGGAAGGACAGAGTTGTTCATGACAAAATAGCCCCCGTCCCTTCCAACTTCTGCAACAAGGGGGACCCCTAGTGATTCAATTTCTCTAATGTCTCTAATTGCTGTTGACCGGGAGATGTTAAATTCCCGCATGATTTCAGAAATGGTAAAGTGGGCGCGGTTGTTGACATACCGCATGATGATATTAATCCGTTCTACTTTTCTCATCGGGGCCTCCTAAACAGTATCACTTTTTGACATGATTTAAGGTTATTATAAACCCATCAAGTGAAAAGACAAATCATTTGAAAATTTGAGAAAAAGGATGGTTTTGAATATGGCACAGTATACTCTTGAGGAAAAAGACAGCTTTACTGTATTGGGAATTGGAACTAAGCTGAAGAGCGATTATACCGACTATGCAGGCATCAACAAGGAAAAGGCAGACTTTTGGTCAGCCGTAGAACAAGATGGAAGACTGGATACTTTAAAGTCCATAGCTATAAATGACTATATTTTTGCCGTGAGCGAGGCAGTCAATAACAAGATGATGTATTATGCTGGCGTTATGACTGAAAAGTCGGTACCGGAAGAATCAAGAATTATTCAGTTTCCTAAAGGGGAATACCTGATTGTTAAAGGGGAAGCGAAGACGGCTGAGGAGCTGAGCAATCAGCTTGCCGGCATCGCCTTTGGTCAAGTCCTGCCAGAAGCAAATAACATTGCCTATGTTGGGGGGCCGAATGCAGCAGTTGAGATGGGACAGCGGGACGGTGTAGTATTTGGTGAAATGTGGATTCCCGTTGTAAGGAAGTAAACAGATTTTGTAACGCTCGCAAAACTTGTTAGGAGGAATGAACATGTCCTATGTTGTTGATTTTAATAATGTGTCTACAGTTGGATTGGAGTCTTCACCGGTAGCTGAGGCGCTTGCTGGACTACGGGCTAATGAAGCGCGTTACTACATGAACAAATACAAACATGAGTTTACGGTCGTTCCCGCCAGTGAGAGCCAGGAGACGCTGGATTACGTGAACCGGATTTTGAAAGAAGAACGTGATATTGAGTTCGCGGCCAAGCCTTTAGAGACGTCCCGTTTTCAGGTGGAAAATATCCTAATGGCCTATGTTTTTTATGAAGATGGCCTCGGACTCAATGTGATGTACACGATTGATGATCCTAAGAAGCGGGCTGTTGGTTTTAAGCTGTCTGAGGGGATGGAAGTCCCTCAGGAGCTAGAAGGGAAATTTAAGTTTGCCAGACAGAAATCTAAATTAGCTGGAACGATTCGGGGTTCGTTCTTTGTAATTAAGGGAGAATACTAGACAGCTAACGATTCCGCGAGGAAATCGTGAAAACAAAAATGAATGGATTGAGGACATTCCTCAATCCATTTCCATTTCTATGAGTGAATCTTAGAACACGCTGCGTACAAGGCCTCCGTCAATCCGGTAAGCAGCACCGGTAATGGCCGAGGAAAGGGGGCTGCTTAGGAAGGTAACCAGGTTGGCTATTTCTTCTGGCCGAATAAGCCTTTGAATGATCGAGGTTGGCCGATTCTCTTTCATAAATCGTTTCTCAGCTTCTTCTACAGTCATTTTCTCATCAGGATAGAGCGTGTTTAACCATGTCTCAACTCCTTCCGTTAAAGTGGAACCAGGCATAACGGTATTGACCGTTACATTCGTTCCTTTGGCCAGCTCCGCTAAGCTCCGGGAAATCGAGAGCTGCATAGACTTGGTTGCACTATAATGAGCCATTTCTTGTGAAGGCATGATAGCTGCTTCGCTGGCAATAAAGATGACCCGGCCTTCTTTCTTCTCAATCATTCGGTTTAAATAGTGACGGGAGAGCCTAACCCCACTCATAATGTTGACCTCGAAGAATCTAAACCAATCTTCATCAGGAATATCAAAATATTCGGCAGCCTCGAATATGCCAAGGTTGTTAATCAAAATGTCAACATCAGCGAATTTCTCAATTATCTGTCGACACCCTTGCTCTGTTCCCAAATCCGCAGCTGCGGATTCGAGTTTAGCGCTCGCATGCCTATCTCGAATTTCCTTAATCGTGTTGGTTACTTTCTCCTCACTGCGGCCATTGATAAGCACGGTGGCGCCTTCCGCCGCTAATGATGTGGCGATCGCTTTTCCGATACCTGCTGTAGACCCTGTAACCAGAGCTGTCTTTCCTTGCAAATGAAGTTCCATGTGTATTCCTCCAAATGTTTTTAATAATATGGATTAATAACCGTAATGTTATGAATAGACTCTTCCAGCTGCATAACTGGATAGGCACTTTTTAGTACCTATAGCACTAAAAAGTACGTACTTTTATTTTCACTTGTCCTATTACATAATAGATTTCGCCGGCAAGGTCAGTCAAAATTTTAAATAGCAAAATCATTAGTTCCGGCAGATCGTTTAGTTTAGGAGGAATTTTCAATGATAAAGAATTTGCAAGATACAGTGACTCTACACAATGGTGTGGACATGCCAGGATTTGGTCTCGGGGTATTTAAAGTAGAAGAGGGGCCAGAGCTTGTAAATGCGGTTAAAGCAGCCATCACACATGGATACCGGAGTATCGATACAGCAGCGATTTATGGAAATGAAGAAGGCGTAGGTCAAGGTATCCGTGAAGGATTGCAAGCAGCAGGTATCTCAAGAGAAGAGGTATTTGTTACTTCAAAAGTATGGAATGCTGATCTAGGCAATGAATCGACAATCGCAGCTTATGAGACAAGCCTTAAAAAGCTTGGACTCGAGTACCTCGATCTATATCTGATTCATTGGCCTGTTGAGGGCAAATATAAAGAAGCATGGCGTGCATTAGAAACGCTTTATAAAGAAGGACGGGTAAAAGCGATTGGTGTAAGCAACTTCCAAATCCATCATCTTGAAGACTTGTTGAAAGACGCAGAAATTAAACCGGTAATCAACCAGGTGGAATATCATCCATGTTTAACTCAAAAAGAGCTGCGAGCATTCTGTGAACAACACGGCATTCAAATGGAAGCTTGGTCTCCGCTAATGCAAGGTGGACTATTAGACAACGAAGTATTGACTACGATTGCTGCGAAATATAATAAATCTGTAGCTCAAGTGATTTTGCGCTGGGATGTGCAGAACGGCATTATTACGATTCCAAAATCAACTAAAGAGCATCGTATTATAGAAAATGCTGCTATTTTTGATTTTGAACTCACTGCAGAAGATATGAAGCTGATTGATGAATTGAATCAGAATCACCGGGTAGGTCCAGACCCTGACAATTTTGACTTTTAATCTATAAACCATAAGAACATACACATAAAAAAAGCCGCAGTAGTTGCGGCTTTTTTTATGTGTATCAGTCTAGACGGACGCAATCATAACCTTAACTTCAAAGTCCTTAAAAATTTTATCAAATGATTGTACTGGCTCGATATCTGTGACTATCATATCAATTTGATCGAATTGACAAACACGGTGAAACAAACTTTTTTCAAATTTGCTTGAATCTGCTAGTAAAATAATCTGGTTTGCTCTTTTGATCATCTCTCTTTTCATATAGGCTTCTTCTACTGTAGAAGCGAATACGCCTTCGAGTGACAGCCCGCATGCACCTAAGAACAATTTATCTACTTTGATATCGGACAGCATTTCGATTGCACGAGGACCGAATACGTATCGATGCCAAGTATTTAGCTCACCACCTAACAAATGGGTGGTGATTTCAGGTTTGTCGCATAGGATAGCAGCAATGTCGATGGAATTAGTCACAATAATGTTATTTTTCGATGTTAAAAATTCAGTGGTGTATTGTGTCGTAGTCCCTGCATCCATTAGGAGATAGTCCCCGTCCTGAATGATGGAAGCAGCCATATAGGCAATTCGACGTTTATTCTCAGCGTTTTCTAATCGATCTTTATAGCTGTTTATATGCTTGGTAAGCGCAGGCAACATAGCACCGCCTCGGATTCGAACGATTAAACCATCCTGTTCCATCTTCACCATATCGCGTCTGGCCGTATCATAAGAAACCTCGTATAGTGAGCAAATTTCCTCCATGCTGATCTTCAGATTTGATTTTAAATAGTCCAGAATGGATTTTATTCTTTCTTCCTGATTCATATTTGTCCACCTTAGCTGTTTAGTCTCCCTTTATTTTAGTATTTGTTGCCTCCTAATACAATGCAAGCTCAATTTATTGTCATTGTTAACCTGCACAAAGGTTGCAAGAAACCAGGTATAATTAAGTGAAATAATTGAATTTGTAATTATTTAAACTATTATTTGTCATGTATTTTCGGTATAATAAATACAATGAAATAAATTCGAGGCTTAACAAGCTCCAGAGAAAGCGGGGAATAACTAATGAATACAATTAAGGTCGGCATTGTGGGTTATGGACTGTCGGGTGAGACCTTTCACGCACCACTTATCCAATCTATTGAGGGAATGGAGATTCTTAAGATTGTCTCCAGGAATGCTGATAAAGTGAAAAGAAAGCTGCCAGATACGGAAGTAGCATCTTCTATAGAAGATCTATTATCCGATGAAAGAATTGATCTAGTCGTCATCACAACTCCGAATTCAACACATTATTCTTATGCGAAACAGTCTTTACTCGCTGGGAAACACGTTGTAGTTGAGAAACCGTTCGTTATCCAAAAAGAAGAAGCACAAGATCTGATCGAAACCGCTAGCGGGCAGAACAAAATGCTGAGCGTTTTTCACAATCGGAGATGGGATAATGATTTTCTGACCGTGAAGAATTGTATCGAATCCGGCGTTATGGGCGAAATTTATCAGTATGAAGCGCATTTTGACCGGTATCGGCCAGAAGTTAGAGAAAGATGGAGAGAACAAAGTGGACCAGGCGCCGGAATGCTTTATGATTTAGGAGCGCACCTCATCGATCAAGCGCTGTATCTATTTGGTAACCCGATAAGCGTGTACGGGGATGTATTTGCACAACGAGCGGGTTCCGTGGTGGATGATTATTTTCATATTATCTTAAATTATGGGGAAATGCGGGCCATTCTGCACAGTGGTTCAATAGTTAGAAGCTCCGGGCCGAAATTTCAAGTTCACGGCAGTAAAGGGAGCTTTATTAAATTTGGTCTCGATTCACAAGAGGATGCTCTTCGTCAAGGCAAAAAGCCGGGAAGTCCCGGTTGGGGGAGAGACCAAGAGCAGTGGTATGGTGAGTTGACAACTGAAATTGGGGAACAAGAGATAACCAAAAAACTAGAAACAATACCGGGTTCTTACGAAAACTTCTATCAGGGCATTTTTCAATCGATAACCGATCAAGCTCCAGTACCTGTAAGTCCAAGTGAAGCGATGAATACGATTAAGGTGATTGAATTAGCCAAGAAAAGCAGTCTGGAGCAAAGAACGGTCCTTTTTGAATAATAGAGAAGAGAGGGAGGGGCTGGTAACCAGCCGCCTCCTATTTTTTTCTGAGGAAATCATATTAACCCGCCTTGGCCAGTATTTTCACTTCCTTAGGCCCCAGTGTCACGTTTACGGAACCGTTGTGGATTTGGACTGTATCTGTCCCAAGCTGGTTCTTTAGTGTGGAACCATTGGAGATATTCTCGATGTTCGAGACGGTCCGGGTGGCAGTGTTCCAGGAGTTGTTGATGACTACCACAACCTCATCTCCATCCTTGGAACGTTGGTAGCCGTAGAAAGAACCGTCTGCAAGCTTTTCTTTCTGTGATCCATTTTGCAGGGCCGGATGGCTGCTGCGAACGGCGCTGATCTTCGCAATATACTTATACAGTTCATGATTGGCGTCCGGCACAATGTCCTCCCGGTTCTGCGGGTCAGCTCCGCCGCTGTATCCGAGCTCCGTCCCTTGATAAATGATCGGGATGCCCCTTGAGGTCAGTACAAATCCAAGCGCAGCTTTGAGCTGCGGCCATTTGTCATAGGAAGCACCGGGCTTGCCGGAAGCCTCGTTCAAGAAGCGCTTAACGTCATGATTGTCTAGAAATACACCATTAAGCTTAGCATCCCGATAGTTGGCATCTTCACTGTATCGGTCCTTAATCTTGGTTGTTGAAGCGTCATGGCCGAATACGTCCCTGATCGTATAATACATAGGGAAGTCGACCACCGCATCGAGATAGTTGGAGTAGTCCCCGATCCTGGACGGGTTGCCGTCATAGATTTCCCCCATAGTGAACGTACCCGCGGCTGTATCGAAATCCTTCAGGAACCATTTAGGCATATGTTTGGCAGTGTCTACACGTAGACCGTCCACCTTAGTCTCTTGAACGAGCCATTTAATCCAGTTTTTCAATTCCTGCGCTGTTGCCGGATTCTCCTGATTAAGGTCATCAAGCCCAGCTACATCCCCGTTCTCGATCTTCCACTGGTTGTTGGAGTCATAGTCAGCATCTGTAATGCTCCCGTTATGATGGTACCAGTCTGGATTATTGAAGGGAGCCGCAGCTGTGCCGTTGCCAGGCTGGAAATCTCCTGTGTGGTTGGGGACGACATCCAGCATGACAGCAATCTGCTTGCTGTGTGCTGTATTCACCAGCTCCTTCAGTTTATCCATGGTACCCAGGTGTCCGTCGATGGAGTAAAAGTCATAAGTATGATAGCCGTGATAGGCATTGACACTCTTCTGGGCGGTAACTGGAGTAATCCAGATTGCCGTGAAGCCCAAGTCCTTGATATAGTCCAGCTGATTGATAATTCCTTGGAAATCTCCGCCATGCCACTTCGCCGGATCATTCTTGACCGATGCGAATCCTCCCCAATTGTCGTTGGAAGTATCCCCGTTGCTGAAGCGGTCTGTCATGATAAAATAAATGCTTTGCTTGCTCCAGTCCGTTGCTGATGTTCCTCCATCCGGGACAGACCCCGGGACTCCCGGGGATATCGCGCCTGCCGATCCGTTTGCATTTGGAGTATAGGTGGATGTGCCTTTACCGAAAAAATAGTTCTTCATGTTGTTGCTGTCCCAGGTGCCGTTTCCGTTATTAAAAGCGGCTTCAATCCGGCTTGCTGTGCCGAGATTGAGTGTGATTTTGGCATATCCAGGATAAGAGGATTCCGCATCGGGCATGGGCCTCCCTGGGACCTGCGTCCATGTGCCGCCTTCTGTACGATAATGGATGTAGGGTGTGGCATACCCTTTCTTATAATAAATCGTGGCTGTGTTTCCATTGCCGGGATCAACGGCCGGAGCTCCTGCCGTAATCGTGCCTGCCGATCCATTTGCAGCTGGTGTGTAGGTTGACGTCCCCACACTAAAGAAATAGTTCTTCATGTTGTTGCTGTCCCATGTACCGCTTCCATTATTAAAAGCCGCTTCCAGTTGGGTGGCTGACCCGATATCGACCGTGATTTTGCCATATCCCGGGTAGGCCGATTCGGCATCAGGGATTTTCGTGCCTGGAGCTGTAGTCCATGTGCCGCCTGCTGGACGGTAATGCAGATAAGGCGTTGCGTAGCCTTTCTTATAATAAATTGTGACCTTGTTGTTCCCGCCCGGGTCCACGACAGGTGTAGCATGATTAATTACATACTTCTTGAAATTCGCCAGATCTCCAGTCGGCGAGCCGTCCGAATTAACAAGGTTCCCCAGCCGCAGCAGGGTAAATCCGTTATAACCCCAATTCAAAATCTTCTCTTCAATTTTCTGAAAATTGCCGGTTGGTAGAGCATTCTCTCCGTTTAGCCGCACACCTTTGCCCTTGGCGATGGAAGAAACCGTGTCCACTAACGTAGAGGGGAGAGAGTAGGCGGGGGAAGTCCCGCTATCATACATTTCCAGAGCCGTAAATGTAAGGTCAATGTTATTGTCCTTGAACTTCTGGATCAGGGTGTTGTAATCGTAATAGCCAGCGGCATGCTCGGCACTGTGCGGCGCTGCAGGATTGTTAATCTGCCAGTGAATGCCCGAGATTTTGGCGCCAATCCGGACCCCGAATACAGGATCAAAGTTGGCATGAGCCGCACTCGCGATGGTGTCCAGATGTTTCTCAAGCACACTTTGGTACCACGCTAGAAAATCCTTGCCATAAGCGGTTGAATAACCTCCGTTAGAGTAGAATCCATCTCCGTCACTTGGCGGATTAATGCTGCTGGTATTGGTCAACTGAAGACCCCAAGCCTGGTTCACACCATTTAAGGAGCCGTATTTGCTGAGCATGGCGGTTCTGAACGCATTCTTGGCCGTGTCTGTGTAGACCTGGAACTTTCCGCGGGATGGATAACTCCAGCCAGCAGCCTGATAGTAGGAAGGGAATCGAAGCTCGCCGGAAGGCCCTCCGCTCAAGTATATTTTGGCGATTAACCCTTTATAGCTTGAGAAATTGGAGGCAAAAGAAGCATACAAATCGTTGTACTGCTGGCCGATTCCGCTCCAGAAAGGGGAAAGGGCTTCATTGTTTACATAGCCGGTCTCACTTTTATACTTCATTTCATCGGCAGAGCCTTTATTCCAAAGCCAGGAGGGAATAGGAATATTGCAGTCATCACCTGGGTTGCCGCCGCAGGCATGCGTCGATAGAATAGGGACCCACTTCAAGCCGGATTCTTGGACCACGTTCGCATACGTCTTGTAGTAACTCCAATCGAACTGGTTGTCACCTGCAGCCTCAACATCCCCCCACCATACATCGGTGGTGAGGGCATATACGCCATTGTTCTTCAGAGTTTGGAGCTGATTACGAAAAGCATTCCAATCGGTAATTTTGGTCAGTGGAGCCATTACGTAAGCTTGAAAGTCAGATGCAACTTCTGCTTTGGCGGTGTTCGTGAGGGGAGTAAGAAAAGTGCCTAGGATGAGGGATAGAATAAGAGTAAATAAACAGCCTTCTTTCCATATTTTTTTGACAAAGGCCAAACCGGTCATCCTCCTCATAATTCAGATAATAGGGAACAAACCAAACCGACGGACTGCACGCGCGTGTGTAAGTTGTGCAAACGTTTACATTTACAGTTTAATTTTTACAGTTGGCATTAACAAGTCAAATAATTGTTCAAAAAAGGGGATTTTATTGACAGGTATGCAGAAATCCACATGGATTACAGACTTCTTTCCAACAGGGTTCCCACTTGTTTAGCCATAACTTGAGGCGGATAGGGCATTCCATTCCGAATCCACCACTCAATGACCCCAACATAAGCAGTTCTGGCATATTGCAGCATAACGTCTTCAATTAAATCCGTTTTCTCTCCACACTTTTTGTCAATCTCGCCTTTGAATCCTTCCATAAACGAATCTAGAAGCCGACTTCTAAAGAAAAACAAGGAAACAAGATCAGGCCAAGCAGCATGTTCTATAAAAACATGACCGCTTGGCCTGATTTGTCATTTACTTAATAATTTATCCGCACCTGGATATTCTGCTCGTAGTTGCCGAAGTGCTTGCCGAACAGACTGACGCCGCCGGCATGACGGGCATCCTCTGGGGAGACGATGCGAAACCGGATTTCCTCTCTAGGCAGGATCGGAATATCCTTCATCGATACATCGGACATCCGCATGCCGTCCATATACGTACCTGAAGAGGTGACGAGCAGCGTTTTCAGCAAGCCGTGCTGGGTGCTGCCGATTTCCCACCACGAAGGAGTCAGCTTCCCGCGCACGCTGCCGAAATCGCCTGGCGAGGTCCAGACGCATACGGGAATGTCATTGAGCAGAAATGTTATGTCTGACGGCCAATCCTCGGCATAGCCCGGTGCTTCCGAGCCAATCTCCAAAGAAATACGCAGCGAGCTGATACGGTTCTTGCCGGATACGTAGTTCGGAATGCGGTATTCGACATAACCGCTGGCGAACCAGATATGCTGGGCCTTAACGTGCTCGGGCTCGGCGAAATACCGCGGGTCGTCGCGCATCCCGATCAGCTTCGCCTCGGAGGCGAGTCCGCAGGTGGGCTTCACCTGCCAGTCGGCATACTGCCCGACAGGAATGTCCACGTCGTAGCCGTCCTGCTGGGACTCGGCCGGGCGGCCTTCATCGGTTTTGAAGACCAGCGAGGCCTGCTCCAGACGAAGGGAGCATTGCTTCTGCATGCCGCGCTTGCCAGCGGTAATTTCCGTGCGGAGAATGCCCGCCTCCTCCAACTGCTGTACATGCTTGGTCACGATCGCAGAGGAGAGATTCAGCTTATGTGCCATTTCTTTTATATTGAGGCTTTCCTTGCCGAGCATTTCGATCATTCGAATACGCGTCTCTGATGCCAACGCCATGAATAAAGGCAAATTTTCCTGGCTTACTTTGATTTCCATAGAGCCCCCGATGTTATTTTATAAGTTGTTTTGTATCTATTCTATAACCATATGATTAACTAAACAAGAAAATAATTGACTAAATTTAACGGTTAATTTAATATTTACGTGAGAACTCATAGATTAATCATTAACTAATTAGTTAACCAAAAAACTTGGGAAAACAATGCAGCAAAGGCTGAAGGCAAACCACCGCAATACGCAAGCCAATTCTGAAATATCAAATCAAATCATGGGAAAAGGAGTTTTTACTATGGAACCCACGATCACGATCCCCCGTCCCGAATACCCGCGTCCGCAATGGGTGCGGGACCACTGGCTGAATTTGAACGGCGCCTGGCAATTCGAAATTGATCACGGCAAAAGCGGGAAAGAGCGCGGCTACCACCAACCGGAGCATGATCTCAAAGGAACGATCACCGTTCCATTTTGTCCAGAAAGCAAGCTGTCTGGTGTGGAATACAAGGACTTTATGGCTGCGGTCTGGTATAAGCGGGAATTCACCTTGCCTAAGGATTGGATGAAGGGCAGAGTTCTGCTTCATTTCGGTGCTGTTGATTATGAAACCGAGGTATGGGTCAACGGGGCTTCCGTTGGCATGCATCGCGGCGGGTATTCCTCGTTTAGCTTTGATATAAGCCCGCATGTCACGGAAGGTGTCAACGTGGTGACCGTCTATGCGGAGGACGATGTCCGCTCGGGACGTCAGCCGCGCGGTAAGCAGAGTGAACGCTTCCATTCGCATGGCTGCGACTATACCCGCACGACTGGCATTTGGCAAACGGTATGGATTGAATCGGTGCCTGAAGCATATATGTCGGACATGAAAGTAGTGGCCGATCCGGCTAATGCATGCGCACACCTGGAAGTGAAGGTCATCGGAAACGCTGCGGGGGCCGAGCTGAAGGCTTCCGCATGGTATGACGGGAAAGCCGTCGGCGAAGCTGTGGCCCGGGTGCATGGGCCATGCGTCAAGGTTACCGTGCCTTTATCGGAAGTCCATTTGTGGGAGGCGGGCCACGGTCGGCTGTATGATCTGAAGCTGTCGCTCGAACGGCAGGGCCTGACTGCTGATAAGGTCGATTCGTATTTCGGACTGCGCACGGTGCGGCTGGATGGCATGGCGTTCCGGATCAATGAGAAGTCGGTGTTCCAGCGGCTTGTGCTGGATCAAGGCTTTTACCCGGACGGCATTTATACCGCGCCCTCGGATGAGGATCTGCGGAAAGATATCGAAATTTCGATGGGCCTTGGATTCAATGGCGCAAGACTGCATGAGAAAATGTTCGAGCCGCGCTTTTTGTATTGGGCTGATCGGCTTGGATATCTCGTCTGGGGCGAACATGCCAACTGGGGACTTGACATTACCACGACCGCAAGCTTATCGCGGTTCTTACCCGAGTGGATAGAAGGGGTGGAGCGGGATTACAATCATCCGGCGATTATCGGCTGGTGCCCGTTCAACGAGACTTGGGACCGGGACGGCGCCAAGCAGGATAACGAGGTGCTGCGCATCGTGTACGAGATGACCAAACGGCTTGACCCGACACGCCCGGTGATTGATACCAGCGGCAACTTCCACGTCGTGACGGATATTTTCGACCTGCATGATTACGATCAGAATCCGGAAACGTTCCGGGCCAGATACGAACCGATGAAAACCGGCGGAGAGGTGTATAACACGTTCCCAGACCGGCAGACGTATGGCGGGCAACCATATTTCATCAGCGAATACGGCGGCATTTGGTGGAACCCCGGCCAGAAGGAAGACAACGCTTGGGGCTACGGCGACCGGCCGGCATCCGAAGAGGAGTTCATCAAGCGATACGAGGGCTTGACGAATGCTCTGCTTGATCATCCGATGATGTTCGGATTTTGTTATACCCAGCTGTATGACGTGGAACAGGAAGTGAACGGTCTGTATACCTACGACCGGCGTCAGAAGTTCGATCCGGAGGTGATTCGCCGCATCAATTCCCGTAAAGCGGCGATTGAGGATTGAGAGGTACTCCTAAGTTTAGTGAGACAGACGCTTAAGAAGGGCCGTTGGGCCCTTCTTTTCTTTAGCCCTGAAATGGTTCCACCATTTTTAAGCATCTGTCAACGTATGGTTATTATTATAAGCAGCAGCGTAATTTTGTTTTATGTTAATTTACTCTGGAATATTTTCAACATTCGGATCAGGGATATAACTGCTTTGATAGTCCGAATACATCACATCCGTGACCATCCCAGCAGCAGCGTGGTGTAAATCATGGCAATGGAACATCCAATCTCCCGGGCTGTCTGCTTCAAATGCGACTTCATAAGTTTCCCCTGGCTTCACATTGAGCGTATCTTTCATGATCGGTGATCCTTGAAACAGTTGGCCATTTTTACTTAATACTTGGAAGAAGTGTCCGTGCAGGTGCATCGGATGATCATCCGAATTGGACTTGTTAACAAAGATCACTTTGACCTTGTCCCCTTTTTTGACGTTAATTTTATCGGTATCCGGGAATACCTTTCCGTTGATCGTATAGGCCATTTCGCCGTTCTTCATTTCTGTATTTAAATTCAATGTGACTACTTGATCAAATTTCTGAGATAAAGAGAACTTGGCTTTAGACATCTTACCGTATTGTTCGAGGTCGAACAGAGGTAGGGTGGTGTCAGAAGCATTGGATTTATCAGTTTTTGCGTCTGAGCCTTCGTATTGAATGACAGCTTTCATATTCTGAATTTTAGACGATGCTTTTCCGTGCTCTTCCAAAAACCAGGAGCCTGGATTATCGGCAGTAAACTCAATATCATAACGCTCTCCGGGTGCAATGGAAAGCAGCTGGTTCTGGATGACAGCAGGATCATTCACCGGCTGCCCATCGGTTGCGATGACTTTGAAATCATGGCCATGCAGATGCATTTGATGTGTGATAAATCCTGCGTTAATGAGGCGGATTCTAACCTTGTCGCCTTCTTTTACAAGTAACGGATCTATCGAATTACCCGATTTCCCATTGATCGTGTAGATATCATACATGCTCATATCATGCCCACTCATGTCCATACTGCTGTGATCCACATTCATATCGGATCCGGACATATCCATGTTGCCATGATCCATATTTCCCATATCCATGTTGCTTGAATCATGTGTCATCTCCATATTGGTGCTGGTGGACTCCTCAGTTTTTCCACCCATGTTCATGCCCCCAGAGCTCATCCACTCATCTAATATCAGCGTATAATCCTTATCGAAATCATCCTTTGGATCTTCAACGATCAATGAACCATACAAGCCTTTATCCACCTGGTTCACACTGTCTTGATGAGAGTGGTACCAGTACGTGCCCGGGGTTGTAGCTTTAAATTCATAGGTAAACGTTTTTCCAGGCTCTACAGCGTCTTGGGTCACACCAGGAATTCCATCCATGTTATTCGGGACTGGATACCCATGCCAGTGAATGGAGACAGGTTGCTTCATCTCATTTTTGAGGTTAATTTTTACTGTGTCCCCGACCTTCACACGAATTTGCGGCCCCGGTACCGAGTTGTTAAAGGTCCACACAGGCAGCGTTGTTCCTTTAGAAACCTCCAGATTGCTTTCTTGAGCTGTAATAGTAACTTCCTTACCGTCGACCACATTCATGGCGGATGTCAGTTTAACGGCATTAGAATCCGGTGTTGTGTTCATTTTCGAATGATCCATGCCCTCCATATTGTTGACCTTGGCACAGCCTGTGGCAATGATCGCAATTGAGCTTGCTACAACCAAGGTTTTAAGTATCGCTGTCTTCATTTCAGAATCCCCCTTGTCATTCATATCATCTTGGCCTTATCCATCATAAAACAAAGGTATATAGAATTTATGAAGATACCTATATGAATTCAAGGCTTTCAGTTAACCGCATTTATTCGCCGTAATTAACGTTGATTCCTAAAAAGTCCCCTACGTATAATATAAATCAAATATTGAAAATTATACTATAGGGGGGTATACTAATATTGAATATAAATAAAGGAGTGTTGGTCCATGAAAACAATTACTTTAAATGTCAGTGGAATGAGCTGCCAGCATTGTGTAAATTCGATTGAGGGGGCTTTGAAACAAATCGGAGCCGATGGAAAAGTGGATCTAGCGAACAATTCAGTTGATGTTAAATTCGACGAGAATAGACTTTCCTTAGACGCCATAAAAGAAGCAATTGAGGATCAAGGTTACGACGTGAGAAAATGACGAATAACAAAGTTGTGATTGCGGTGTCCCCACCGGTTCAAGTTGGAGGAAGCTTATTTACTGCTAAGCAGTTCCTCACTATCAGTAAGATTATGGGTCCAGATCAACAGATTGAAATGACACCGTTCCGACAGCTGTATATTGAAATTCCGGTTGAATCCCAAGATACGGTGACCCGGGATTTGCGAAGCGTTGGCCTCGAGGTCAACCCCTCAGGATTTGCAATCAAAAGCCTGATTGCTTGCAATTTCTGCAGGGGGCCAGAGAATGCGGGACTAGATATTGCACAGAAGTTGAATCTTGCGATCGCAGGCATTCTAACACCAGCTCCGCTCAAAGTGGGATATGCCGGCTGCGCCCTTGGAACGAGTGAACCCCTATTAAGAGATATCGGGGTTGTCAAAATGAAAGACAAGTTTGATATTTATGTGGGCGGAGATTCCAAAGGCATCAAGGCATCTTTGGCTCAGCTTTTTTTAACAGGTCTAACCGAAGAACAAGTCATTCGGGCAGTATTGAAACTCATTGATTATTATAAGGCTCACGCCAAAGGCAAAGAAAAATTCAGTAAGTTCGTCAATCGGATTTCCATGGAACACTTAAAACAAATCACAGCGTAACATCAAAGAAAATCCACAACAGGTCATTTCTTTAAACAGGGAAATGGCCTGTTTGATTAGGGTGAAAATAAATCAAATCAGGGCAGCTGAATAATTATAAAAATGATGGCAAAGGAGATGAGTAACCATCATGCGAAAAACTTTAATTGTAGAAGACGAAGAAAAAATTAGGGAGGTTATTGTGGCATATTTAAAAAGAGACGGCTTCGAAACCACGGAGACAGGCAGCGGGAATGAAGCCCTGCATGAAGTCTCAAAAAATACATTCGATTTGATGATTCTGGATTTAATGCTGCCCGATATGAATGGGGAAGATGTCTGCCAACAGGTACGAGCAACATGTCCGATGCCCATTATAATGTTAACGGCAAAGGCATCGATTAACCACCGTATTCATGGTCTCTCCATCGGTGCTGATGATTATATCGTGAAGCCTTTTGATCCGAATGAACTTATCGCACGGGTTCGAACAGTGCTGCGACGGACGAATCCGCAGGAACTTCTGGCTGAACGGATGGAATACGGAGAGGGAAGGCTGATCATTGATAACCAGGCCAAAATGGTGTTTGTTAAAAACGAAGCGATCGGTTTAACCCCTTCAGAATATAGACTCCTTCTAGTCATGGCTAGGAACACTGATCGTACATTCTCCAGAGAAAAACTGATTGAATTGGTTATGGGATATGATTTTGATGGGGACGCACGAATCATTGACCAGCATATTAAAAATCTGCGTCAAAAAATTGAAGACGACCCCAAAAAACCTTCGTTTATACAGACAGTCTTTGGAACCGGATATCGATTTCATGGGGGAAGCCAATGAAGCGTTCTTTGTCGTTCCGATTAAGCATTCTTTTGATTATGTATACCGGCGCTATATTGATCATTGCATCAATTGCAATGATCCATGCTACCCATTACCATTTCCAGTTATATGGGAACGAAATGGAAGAGAGCCATCATTCCACCGATTTGTTAAATTCACATTTGGAGCAAGCTATTATTCAATCGATCGGGTTAACGATTGGTGGGGCATTGAGTATCGCATTAATCTTGAGTATCTATATTGCCAGACGTATTTCTTCACCCTTAATCGGTATGAGAAATTTAACTCTGGTAATGGCGGGAGGAGAGCGTGATGTGCGATTGCCTTTAAAAGGAGCACCGAAAGATGAATTAGACGAGCTTGCGACCTCCATCAATCATTTGGCAGAGCAGCTACAGCAACAGGAGCAGTTAAGGATTGCGATGACTGAGAATATAGCCCATGAACTCAGAACACCGCTGACCACGCTAAATAGTTATCTGGCAGCGATTCAAGACGGAGTGTGGGAACCAACTCCGGAACGTATACAATCAAGTCGAGAAGAGATCTTTAGGTTGATTCAATTAGTTCAGGACTTAGAAGAACTGCAAATTTTTAGTTCCAGTGACTTTTCCTTATCCCGCAAAGCAGTTCCCCTGCAGAGATCCATTGAACAAGTTATGGGACTGATGCGCCCATCATTTAAAGAACATGAAATTCAGCTGTCAGAGGGTTATATCCCCTGTGCCACGATCCTTGCCGATGAGAGCCGGTTGGTTCAAATTTGGACCAATATCCTTTCAAATGCCTTAAAATTCACACCCAAAGGTGGCAATGTACGATTGGATGGGGAAATCATGGCCGATTCCGTTCTGATCACCGTAACCGATAGTGGTATTGGCATCCCTGCAGAAGACCTGCCCCATATATTCGAGAGGTTCTACCGTGTGGAGAAATCGCGGAACCGGAAAATGGGCGGAGGGGGGCTGGGGTTAGCGATAACAAAGACACTCTTAGAACGTCATGGCGGACAAGTGTGGGCGGAGAGTGATGAAGGTGTGGGTACACAAATTCATGTCAAACTGCCAATAGTCCAGTGAAAACGTTCCGGTATCACCACAAGTGTTCCTTTTCTGAAATGGAACTTAAAGTGCTCTCTTCATGACTTAAATCATGAACTAACACAAGACAAAAATAATCTTGACAATATAGGGTAGGGGGCTATACTATATTTTCATCAACCGGTAGTTTATGAGACCAGCACTCGTCAATGACGGCCGTCACGGGTGAATAAGGGTCTTATCAAGGAAGTGCCGGTTGAATTCAAATGTAGGAGGTCCACTCATGTCAATACAGACCCAAAGTATTCCCAAGGCTGATCCAAAACGATGGATGGGACTAGCGTTATTATGCCTTGCGAATTTTATGGTGATTATGGATACATCGATTATCGGGGTTGCCTTACCAGCTATCAAAGAAGCCCTGGGATATTCCCAAGAAAGCTTGCAATGGGTTTTTAATGCTTATGTTATCTTTTTTGGAGGACTCTTGTTGCTTGGAGGAAAATTATCTGACTTGTTAGGACATAAACGCATGTTTATGTGGGGATTTTTAATTCTTACCCTAGCTTCATTGCTGGCGGGTCTTGCTTGGAATGAGAATGTTTTAAATATCGGTCGCGCTTTGCAAGGCTTCGGTTCGGCTTTGATTGCTCCCTCGGCCTTAACGATAGTCATGACCCTGTTTAGTGGTAATCCGAAGGAACTTGGAAAAGCCATGGGATTTTGGGGTGCATCCGCTGCTGCTGGAGGTTCCGCTGGTGTATTTCTCGGTGGTGTCATTACGCAGTGGCTCAGCTGGGAATGGACATTTCTAATCAATGTTCCCGTCGGGATTCTCGCACTCCTTTTATCGCTGGGATTGCTGCCGAAAGGGACAAGAGGAAAAGGCAGCATCGATATTATCGGTTCCCTTTTTGTCACTGCAGCTTTGGTATTAATCGTGTACGGTATCGTAACGGCAGAACATAATGGATGGGGAGCCCCAACCACTATATGGACCCTTATCTCAGGAGCAGCACTCTTTATCCTCTTCCTTATCATTCAGGCAATCAAAAAAGAACCTTTGATCCCTTTGAAAATTTTCAAAACTCCGAACCTGGCTGCTGGAAACATCGCTTTGATCATGTTGTCCGGTGGATGGATTCCGTTATGGTATTTCCTCAATCTCTACATGCAGCAAGTTCTCAAATTTTCAGCATTTACTGGCGGGGTCGCTTTGCTCCCGATGACCATATTAATTGCCATCTTTATGATCGCGGTCACTGGTAAATTAATCGCCAAATTCGGAATGAAAGCAAATATTGTCATCGGGCTGACCGCTCTAGGGACTTCCTTGATTTTATTCTCCAATAATACGCCAGTGAATGGAAGCTTCCTGATAAACGTGCTTCCTGCATCGCTTTTGGGTGCACTTGGTATGTCACTGGCCTATATACCATCCATGATGACGGCGATGTCCGGAGCAAAACCCGACGAGGCGGGATTGGCGTCCGGTCTAGCTAATACAAGTTACCAGATCGGCTCCGCTATCAGTCTTGCCGTTATGGTGACCATCGCGGCTACCACAACCGCTGCCCAAACGGGAGATCATTCCGCGGAAGCCCTTAATGCCGGATTTCAAGCTGCCTTCTTATGGTCCGGAATCGTTGCCTTTACCGGAGCCGTGTTAACCCTATTGTTTGTACGAACTTCAAAACAAGCTGATACCACCATGTCAAATACGATGTGATTCAAACTGAACTCCTGCCGTCACCCAATGGCGGGAGTTCTTCATTTTTAAATTAAGAACTGGAAAGGATATGGTGTGTACATAACTTGACAGTATAGGGGTGGGGGGCATAAATTAGAATAAGAAACGTTAATGAATCGCCACAGATTAATCGAGCATTTCAAGAATGGGGGTAAATGGAATGAGTGTTGAAGTTGAAACGAATCAAGAATCGGTAACCCTAGATCCAGGATGCTGTTCCAGCGATGAAACGGAGCGGAAGAGTCATCATTCCGATAAAGTGAAAAGTAATATGATTTCAAGATTGAATCGTATTGAAGGTCAGATTCGAGGCATCAAGGGTCTTATTGAAAAAGACACCTATTGTGATGACGTTCTGAATCAGATTGCTTCGGTCCAATCCGCATTAAACGGGGTGGGTAAGCTATTACTGGAACATCATATGAAAAGCTGCGTCATCGAGCGTATACAAGATGGCGATACCGAAGTACTCGATGAACTGTTAACCACGATGAATAAGTTGATGAAATAAGTGGGTTTGAAGCAGCACTGGGTGCTGCTTTTTTAGATCACCATTATAGGGTACCGGAGTACACATAAATAGAAAAATCTGATTGACTAAATATAGGGTACGGGGGTATACTAAAATAAAACAACGAATAAATTTGCCATTATTCAGTAGGAGTGATGAATCGTGGAAGCTCAGGCTAGAAACGAAAGTAAACAAACAACCTTACAAATCACAGGCATGACATGTGCAGCATGCGCAAATCGAATCGAAAAAGGCTTGAACAAACTGGAGGGTGTTTCCTCAGCCAACGTCAATTTTGCTTTGGAAAAAGCCAGCGTAACCTATGATCCGGGAAGAATCGGAGCTGATAAATTAGAGGAAACGATCAAGAAGCTGGGATACGACACTGCCAAAGAGGTAGTTAACTTTAACCTGGAAGGCATGACTTGCGCAGCATGCGCAAATCGAATCGAAAAAGGTCTAAGTAAACTTCCAGGGGTTACTCATGCATCCGTCAATTTTGCCATGGAAACGGCAAGAGTGGAATATTCGGCTGGAGATATCTCGATCACTGAAATGCAGAACAAAGTAAAGCAGCTTGGTTATAAAGCGGTAACAAAGCAAGAGTCAAAAGAAGCCGGGGATCATCGCAAACAAGAAATTAAGCATCAAAAACGACTTTTGCTCCTCTCGGCGATCTTATCCTTCCCGCTCCTCTGGAGTATGGTTGCGCACTTTTCGTTTACCTCTTGGATCTACATGCCGGATATTCTGATGAATCCGTGGTTTCAGCTCATCTTAGCTACACCAGTTCAGTTTTATGTAGGCAAACAGTTTTATGTGGGCGCTTATAAAGCGCTGCGCAATGGAAGCGCGAATATGGACGTATTGGTATCCTTAGGAACATCAGCCGCCTATTTTTACAGTTTGTACGTGACGTTGGAATGGTTCGCTGCAGGTGCCAGCGTTCATCACGGTCCATCCTTGTATTATGAGACCAGTGCGATTCTGATTACGTTGGTCATTATGGGTAAATTGTTTGAATCACTCGCCAAAGGACGTACCTCAGAGGCCATCAAATCCTTGATGGGGCTTCAGGCCAAGACCGCACTTGTTGTGCGCGATGGCCAAGAGATGACGATTTCGGTTGATGAAGTCATGACTGGCGACACCGTTCTCGTTCGTCCCGGCGATAAAGTGCCTGTAGATGGACTAGTGCTTGAAGGGACCTCATCCGTTGACGAATCCATGTTGACAGGGGAGAGCTTGCCGGTAGAAAAGAAAGCTGGAGACACGGTGATCGGAGCGACCATCAATAAAAACGGCATACTCCGCATTCAAGCTACAAAGGTCGGTAAAGAAACAGCACTGGCACAGATTATCAAGGTTGTAGAAGAGGCACAAGGTTCTAAAGCGCCTATTCAGAGGGTGGCAGATGTGATTTCGGGTATTTTCGTTCCGATTGTTGTAGGGATTGCAATTGTGGCATTCCTGGTTTGGTTCTTCCTCGTGACACCAGGTGAGTTTGCAGAAGCCTTGGAAAAAGCAATAGCCATTCTTGTCATTGCCTGTCCGTGTGCTCTCGGCTTGGCAACCCCAACTTCTATTATGGCCGGTTCCGGGCGGGCAGCAGAGCTTGGGATATTGTTTAAAGGTGGGGAACACTTGGAGCAGACCCATAAGATTAACGCGATCATCTTGGATAAAACCGGAACAGTCACCAAAGGGAAACCTGAACTGACCGATGTACTCACCGAAGGTGATGAAGAAGAGTTTCTGAGACTTGTCGGCGCTGCCGAAAAAAACTCTGAGCATCCTTTGGCTGAAGCAATCGTGGCAGGAATCCTGGAACGCCAAATCACGCTTCCTGGAACAGAGTACTTTGAAGCAATTCCTGGATTTGGAATTAAATCTGTGGTTGAAGGTAAAGAATTGCTGGTCGGCACACGTCGTTTAATGGAAAAGTATGATGTCAAGGCAACGCAAGCTTATGAAACGATGACCAGGCTTGAGGAAACCGGCAAAACCGCAATGCTTGTTGCCATCGATAACCGATATGCGGGAATGGTCGCAGTGGCTGACACCATTAAAGAAACCTCGAAAGAAGCTGTCAGCCGATTAAAAGAAATGGGAATTCAGGTCATTATGATTACCGGGGATAATGAGCGGACTGCTAAAGCGATCGCGGCTCAGGTTGGAATAGATCATGTACGCGCTGAAGTCCTTCCTGAAGGAAAAGCAGAGGAAGTTAAAACACTCCAATCACAAGGTAAAACCGTTGCGATGGTTGGAGACGGCATCAATGATGCACCGGCTCTTGCTACAGCAGATATCGGTATGGCCATCGGAACGGGGACCGATGTTGCGATGGAAGCCGCTGACGTGACCCTCATGCGTGGTGACTTGACAAGCATTCCAGACGCAATCTATATGAGTCGTAAAACGATGGGGAACATTCGGCAAAACCTGTTTTGGGCTCTTGGATATAACACACTTGGTATTCCGATTGCCGCCATCGGATTGTTGGCACCATGGGTTGCAGGAGCGGCAATGGCTCTAAGCTCCGTCTCTGTCGTCCTGAATGCACTTCGATTACAACGGGTCAAAATAAAAGGCTAAAAAGGAAACAAATATAACCAATCGATTGAAAGGAGGGGATCCCATGCAAGAAGCAAGCAAAGCTGGCAGATATTAAGGACGCGATCCGAGGCAAAGGTTATTCAGTGATTGACTAAAAAATAAGGGGATAAGGATATGACGGCAGTAAAAATCTATTCCATTCCAACATGTAGTGATTGCAACTTTGCCAAACGGTATTTCAAGGAACATAACATTTCTTATGAAGATTATAATTGTGAAGAGAACTTCGATTACGCTGTCGAAGTAAAAAAAATAACAGGGAAACAAATCGTTCCAACCATTGTCATCGGTGATCAGGTGTTTATCGGCTTCGCAGAGAATCTTAATGAAATCAGTAAATTATTGAAAGTTCAATAAGTAAAAAGTATAGATGCATTAAAATGAACTAGGCACTAACCTGATTTTAGGTGGTGCCTGGTTGTATAGTTGTAACCAAAGTTTTGCTTCAAACAAAAGAAATTGCTATTACATATTCACAAAACCCGTATTTTGTACATATGTTTGCATTACTCGGAAAATAAGTATTAGACTGTTCCCTAGAATCGAAACAATCTTTTTAACGTTAACTATTGAATTAACTTGGTAGCAAATACGTGACTGAAAATCCCCTAAATCTAAGAACTTCTATACAAAAAATAAAAAAGCCGCATTTTATGCGACTTCCGTTGTATATGTTCTTGTCGTCTGACATCAAAAAAACCGCCCGATATTCAAGGCGGAAGAACAGTCATCACTCTGGAGTCGAGATCATTGGGTTACTGGAACACCTTTTGTCTTAAGATCATTAAAATACCACGTCCTATAACCGTCGATCGGCCGCTCCTTCTTTCCCTCCACGCCCGGTCCATAATAAGAGGTTGTATATTCATAATCGGACCTTTCTTTTTGAGCGCCGAAGAAACGAATGTGGATGTCGGGATATCGTCGATCGTCCTTGGAATAATGTTTGAAATAAGACTCCTCAATCACGGTTTTCTGAAAATCTGGAGAAAGAATAAGCGCTTTTGTCTTTATAAAGACGTCTTTATCAGCTTCCCTATCTGTCTTACGATTTAGAAAATAATTGAACTCTATTTGAGTGGGGGCCATTTGAATTTTTAGATCAGAAATGTCCTTATGCTCAGAAAATACCGTTTTTTTAAAGTCATCCAATTGTTCCGTGGATATAGCTCTGTGGGTCATGCAGCCGGCTAAGAGAAAGACGATTACTACCACGACCGGCACCATTTTACTCATCAGGCTCACCTCCTCTAAATGCAAAGGATAGATCCATGGGCAGTCATAGACCTATCCTTATTCTATAGTAAATTTTATTGGAAATACATCACTCCGCCCATTACCCATCCATTAGCCATCGCATCAAAATGGACACGGTAATCAATACTGCGCCGCTGACCCCAAGTGGATACGGCGATCCAACGATTGTCATTAACATCGCGGTAATACTTTGTGATCGTCATCCAATGCCACTCATATTCATAGTCGGACCATTTTTTGGTGTTAAGTGTAGCGACAGGTGAATTAATGTTCAGACCGGCTTTAATATAATTTGCAACATTATCAAGAGTAAACGAGGCAGAGTTTGTTACCCCCTTAAGGGCAACTCCACGGTCCCTAGCGAATCTCTCGACATCTGAGGTAAAGTCAGTTCCTGAAGTCTCGCCAAACATACCAGGATCAATATAAGAGTATAGCTTATCCATGTGGGCCACAAAATCCGTTTTGGAATTTGTATTACCAACATACAATTTTCCATATTTTACGGGATCCTTAATCTTGGCAAGGTAATTTGTTAGATTAGCTGCGGCGGTCGGGCCGCAACCCCTATCCTTCTTAGTCGTGGTATCGTACCAATTCTGGTCTCCGCCGTAGCTGTAAGTGTTTGTGGTATATTCGACGGGAACAAACATGCCATAGTTACGCTCGACCGTTAGAGCCACGTCTTCTTGCGTGACCGAAGCTGTAGTGACTGTCTGTGCCAACATGTCGCTTATGTGTTTCTTGTTTTCGACTTTACGAATACGTTTAAAGTCTTCCTTTAACTTTTCTTTCGTCTGCTTTACTTTATCTGTGACATCCATGGAGCCCTTAGCTGGATCAAAATAAAAATCCTGACCTTGGTCGGACACTTTAATCAGATAGTCTAATGGGGGAATAAAAACAACCTCACCCTTGCCATTAGACTTAGCTGCTTTGTCCTTCAGCTTGGCCTTAATTTCACTGACAGCCTTATCCTGGATATTTATCTCGTAAGTAGCATAGCCATCTTCAATGGCACCAACGGTGATATATCCGATCTCTCGGCCCTCTTCAAGCAATGGGACCATGTAAGCAAAGAGGTTATGATCTAAATCGTACAAGGGAACGAAATCCTTGGAAGCAGTCAGCTTCTTATCATGCGTCTGGAGGTCATTCTTCATGTAGCCCTCTAGGTTGGTTTGTACAATTTTCAGGACATCTGCTTGCTTAAGCAGCTTGGTATTTCCAAGAGACAGATCGTTGCTCGCAAAGGAAACACCGCTGGAGGCGAAAAGAAATAGAAAAGCAACTGCTAGAAGAGCAACCTTTTTAATTAAGATAACTCCGAGACTTTCTGCAATTCGTTTCATAATTTGATCTCCCTCATATATTATTTTAAAAGCCGCCAAATATGCGTTTTCGGTAGCAGTAAAGTCCATCTTGTCATCTGTTCATATATCTCACCCCCCCCTGCTATAATGAATGCCTTTTCACATAATATAACAATGGTCGCGTGATTTAGTTTGTAATAAATTTGAGGCTTGCCATTTTAAGGGCAAATAATACAAAAACAAAAAAGCCGCTATTTTAGCGACTTTCAATGGGATCAAGTTCTTGTCCTTCAACATTCGGCTAATTGCTGTTGGAGTACTTCTTGCTTCTTCACTCCGTTGCTTTTTGCTGCTTAGCCAGTTTATCGGCTATTGGTTTATAAATACTATCGATCTTCTTATTGCGTGTTATATCATCCTTTATACCCGAGATATCCTCTATTTGTTCCTTAGACAACATATATGTATTGGTTAGTAAGTAAAACACGTTGTTTCGCTTGTCCAATAACTCACTATCCAATTGCTTCTCAGAAAGATCAGTTGCATCCAATATATCGAATAGCCATTTTAGGCCTGCTTGTACCGCATTATCACCTTCTAATAATTGTGATTGCTCATACATGCGCATACCAGCATCAGCATTCTTTTTAGCCTCGTTCAACTCGTCGGAACAACCTAATAGTCCTATAAACATACATAATAGGATTATGATTTGATAGCGTAACTTCATAATCAAGCTCAATTCCTTCCAATGATATTAGCACTCTAATCATACAGTGAAATCCAATTCATGGAAACAAAAAATATGTGGACCGCCACGATAATTGAGGCAAGGGTCAAAAAAGCCCTGAATGTACAAGCCAATTTATCATAGCGCGTGGCTAATCGGCGCACGGCCGCGTACATTATAACTAATGCTGCCCGTTAGGAGCTTAATCCCTGGTTAAGTATTACACTGAACCTTTGTAGCGTTCTATATATTCGTCCTTTGTTAGCCCAAACAATATGGAATCGTAGTATCTTCCATTAGTGTAAAACACTTGCCGACGGACCCCTTCTTGGATACATCCTACGTTCCTAAGCATTGCAGCCGATGCCTCGTTTCCTTCAAGAACGTAATCATTGAATTTATTAAGCCTTCGCTCGAAGAATGCATATTTTAAGAGTATATGTACAGCCCGTGTACCGTAACCCTTTCCTCGATAATCTCTGTCGATTTGAATCCCGAGACTAAAGGTACCATTTCTTTCATCGATACTGTTTAGGTTAACTCCTCCAACATTTTCACCGTCCAAACTCTCAATTGTAAACATAAGTCGATTAGATGAAAACTCAGAAAAGTTCTCTGCGAAAGCTTTTGCTTCTGAAACCGTGGGTGGTAGCTCAACAGCGCATTCTAACAAGCGTCGTGCTGGTGTATCGAAACGGTTAATATAGTGACCTTCCCAATCTTCTGGCTGTATCGCACACAGTCTTATAACCTCATCTTGCCAAAAATAATTATTGTAATCTATATTCCTCATTGGGAGTCCCTCCAATAATTTAATAATTCCTCCGCATTATAACTAATGAATCCATTCTGTTGATAGTAATTTTTGATTATAACTAACCTGCCCGTTAGTATAATGAATTGGATCTGTTTTTTTGTCTGCCATAATATCCTCCCAATTTAAAATAATGAACAAATCTAATGTGGTTTGTATGATAACTAACATATCTCAATCGAACAGTCTGTTGTTTAAGTAACACAGTGAAATTATAATTTATTTGAACGTTCAATTCTATTTTTAAACTTAAATGGAGGTAAAATATGGGTGATATAACTGTAGTGCCTGTATGGATAATTCAAGATATTATAGTCTTAATTGCTGCTGTTCTAATGGTTTTCTATATCCTTGATAAGGAAACACATCCCAAAACGGTTCTACTGCAGTTTATAGGTTTTGTGTTTTTTTACGCAGCCGTTTTTGAAATTACTGCTTCATCGCTTGGGGAAGGTTTTTACGCCTATGGGCGGAGTATTTTAATGTTATTTAATATACCGATTACTGTCCCTATTATTGAGTTTCTGATCATTTATTCAACTTTGCGTGTTCTAAAGTCTGTAAATATACCGTCCTGGACTAAACCATTTATTACGGGATTGAGCGCTATGGTTTTTGACTTTTCATTGGACCCGGTGGCTGTTAAACAGATATTTCAGACTACAGATGGACTCATGGCAAGATGGACTTATTATCCGCTAGCCGGTGAACCTCAAATCTATGGGGAACCTGTGATGAATTTTACAGGATGGATTTATATAGCGGGATATTGGACCATCTTTATTCTAATTGGTGAATGGTGGCATAAAAAGAAAGGCTACAGTAAATCAATTGGTTATATCTATCCTTTTCTGGCGGCCATTCTGTCATTAGCGTGTATGTTCTCACCTTTATCTAACTTCTTTAATTATATGGGGCCGTTCTTCGAAAGAACCTCTAATATGCAATGGGTGATGTTGATTACACTTTCTGTAATTACAATCGGAATTTTAGCATTAGCTTTTATAAAGTTTTGGGACCGGAAGGTTAATTATTCAATCACTCCCAAAAAAGATTTTCCTATCATGTTTACTTTCGTGGGGTTCCCCCTAGTCAATACTATATTTTGCATTATAGGAGGTTACACCGAAGTATTGTGGCTGGTCGCTCTGGCTCAGATCTTATTATTGCTAGGCTGGATTGGAATTTACATTATGGGTAAAAAAGCAAGTCCAATCACGAAATAACCATAAACCCAAGCATTGAGGCACAGAACACTTTCATTAATATTCCTTTTCGGCATTTTTATTTTGGTGCTTCTTGCTTACATGAAAAGAAATAGATCGCCCACCCTAAGGTAACAGTCTATTCCGACCACCACCTAGCGGCCGACTGCTCTTTATGTAGTAATGTACACTAGAGTCGTGTTACAACACGGCTCCTTACTTATTCTTACCTCTGTATTACAGATACTATAACGGTTTATAGAATTATTTCTTTTCGATTATTTTAATTGGATTCATTGTTTACATAGGTCATATCATCAACTCTTCGTCTATTGGATATTCCCATAGTCCCAGTTTTCCCTTCGCTGGAATATAGGGCTTCAGCAGACGGAAACCCGCTATTTCCCACGCAAAATAACCTGGACTATAATCGCCTAACAGCAAGTCCTCACCCGTCACAACCTTCCCGCAATCCAGAATGGCTGACGTATGATTAGCGTCGATGACTTGATAACAATTGGAAAGCTCGCAAGTTGCAAGGATAACCCCCGTAGGGAGGTTTTGTTCCGTATAGCCATTCTTGGCAAGTAAAGAACGTATGGGTTCATATTTGCAGGCCTGCTTATCGACTTTCAGGCTTGCATGAATGGCCAACGGACCGCGATACCGGGTCTTCCAGGATCTTGTTTCATAGAGAGTTTCGCCTTGGACAAGCAGAGTCGCCCATGGTTGAATCATAGATAATACTTTCATTCCTCTACGCTCCATTTCTGTTCATTATGAATTACTATTCCCCAAACATTCTCGAGACTTTCCATTCCCGTATGATGCGACCCTAGCCTAAATAACATCAATTCAAATTAACAACAACAAACCGTTGATCTTCATTATTCAGATCAACGGTTTGTTAATTGTGGAAACAGCAATTTTATTACTGTTCTTTATACACGCGTACATAATCCACTTGCATAGTCGCCGGGATATCGGAGGCATTTGGAGTACGGCCACCGTCAAAATTAGCCTAATCGGCAATCGGACTATGTTCTTGTCCATTCCGGCAATCGGTACAAGTTCTTGTCCTTGGCTTTGGACAAGAACTTGTACCGATAACATAAAAAAGCCGCTAAATTAGCAACTTTCTATGACCCTGACACTTCTTCTTCTATATTAACACATCCGTTATATCGAATATTCTTCATATTCCAATTATTCGTGATTTAACCAAGCTATACTGCCCTTTAGTTGAACAGCAGCTGGCTTGACGGCTGCTGTTTGTCTTGTTGTACTAAAGTTTCCCGTTACTTCAATGCCTTGGTATGTCATCACCAATGTTTTTCCATTGCTTCTTCACATCGAGCAAATCCATTTCTTGTAAAAAACTGAACACTGGTGCTACTTGGCCAAAGAATAAGAAATTCAACATCAATTTCTTTGGACCATTTTTCCATTGTCATGTGAATTTCAGCTCCTATACCTTGGCTTCTAAAAGCTGGGTGGGTATAGACATTAGTGACATATCCGTAATAAGGATCACGAGTTTTTCCCGGTCTCGGTACTTTATGTATCAACTGTAAATACATATGTGAAACTATGTTTTTTTCAACTTCTGCCACCCAAATATACCAATCTCTGCTTTCAATCGCTTTAACTAAAAACTCGCTACAAATCTGGTGAAACTCCTCAAAACTAACCGTACTAACCCCATTATCCTCCATAGAAAAGTCCCAACGCATTTTAACAAGTTCATCTACATCGTCTAATGTCGCTAATCGTACAATAGCCATACACTCATCCTCCTGTTTCTGGTCTATGTAACATAACTGCCCGTTAACTTAATGACAGAAAGAGCAGTTGGATCGGCGGCAAACTGCTCCTGGATCGCTGACCTAACGTTCTGCGTTAGGTTAATTCCATCTCTTCTGTCCAAATGAGGGAGCCTGTTGAAAAGATGTTTAACTATCCCTAAACAATTTTATAAAAGTATGGTCCGCACATTGATTCATGAGTGTGTATGTACGTCCATGTAAAATTCTTATCAAATATATATATATCTTGTTCATAATCAAAATCGGATGCGACAATATCATTAGCGTTATTATATTCAAATACAATATCTGAAATATTTTGATACATGACATATAATTCATTTTTAGTCATAGCATCAAATGCGTTTCTTGCTGCTTCTTTTTCAAAACATTCTTGCTTCTTATAACTAAAAATATGCCACTTATACTGATTATAACGAATTTTACTTTTGGTCTCGTCGCTAATATTTTTTGCAAATGAGCTATCCCAAAGGTCCATAATTCCATGCTCTTTTTCCAATAAGGTTAAAATAACTACCCCTTTATCAAGCATGTTTTTAGTAAAGAGATATTTTTGACGGATTTCTTCAATGGACCAGTAAACTTTCACTAATTCTTCATCAGGTAAACTGGCTATCATTTGATTAATTTCTTTTCTATACATACCAAAATTCATTATAATCCCTCTCTTCGTTGCCTATATCTGAACAACATATATACGAAAATGGGAAGAAATGGTTGCGCTAAACTGCCCGTTAGTTTAATAACCCGGTTCATTTCCAGGGATCACGGAATTGTATAGAAGTTCTTGTCCTAATACGGCTTTGTATAGAAGTTCTTGTCTTGAGCCAACGACAAGAACTTCTATACAAAAAATAAAAAAGCCGCATTTTATGCGACTTCCGTTGTATATATGTTCTTGTCGTCCGACAACTATGATTGTAAACTGTGTACCATCCAAAATAAAGAGCGTAAGCTCCGCAGCAGGAAAACGGTGTTATCCGAAGGAACCGACATCTTCGAATATACTTTCAAATCGCTGAAGTGCTAATACCGTTTTTTCGTTAATTTAAAATGTTCTTCAACTATTGCCAAATTATCTTCAATTGAAGCACGTCCATCTACTTTAATTAACTTTAACCCCTTGCTATGCGCGTCTTTATTGATGTATTCGGCAAACTGAATATCCCGATTCATCCAATTCTCAAAAGATTGATTCGGATCCTGACATTCTTCTAATATGGAATGAATCCACTCCCGTTTCGAATATTGCTCTATTTGAAAATCTGCTGTTGGAATTATCCATATACCATGATTTAAGTTGCTTAGAAGCGGAAAAACAACATCAGGCAATATAGCTGCTCCCTCAATTAATAAAGGTTTACTTGAAACAATTCTATCTATATCACCCAGAATCATTCCAAATTCCTCCTTATAAAACATAATTGTTTCTTTAACTTGTTGCTCTAGAGGCCGTGAAAAAATACCATTTATTGATAATCCCTTTATTTTGGTCATAATTGGATGAAGGTCTGCTTTACATCTTTCTATGTGTTTTTGATAAGCCTCATCACATTTGTAATAAATTAGGTCATACTTATCAGTTAATAACTCAGCAATAGTGCTCTTACCAGAACACGGCGAGCCGCCGATCCAATAAATCATTCTTGAACTGATTTTCATACTTTTCATCCTTTTATAATGATTCGGTTCTTTCGGACAACGTTCTTGTATTCACGAACCCTCACTGGCTTAAGCGTGCAAGCGCGGGTCCGACGGACTTAGCCAGTGCAGGGTTGTCCGGCTGCTTCCACTTCCCCGAAATCACTCTGCCGGACCGAGGGCCGTATGGCCCGAATAGTTTTTCACCTTAATCGGCTATCTTAGATTCCAAAATGAATAATCAATTGGTTATTCGCTGAAGCTTTGATAGCTAAGTCAATTAAAGCTTCTAATTCACTCTGCATTGTTTCTCGCTTCAACCAATTTCTCGTCTGTTCCCAGTAGCCATCTTCATTCTCTTCTTCTTTCCAAACAGTATCTCCTCTTAAACTGAATATGTCAGGTGCTTCTTCGATTAATTCAAGCCATTTACCTAATATCTTTTTTAGCTTCTCTGCTCCCGGCTTATTAATAACGGTTACCCCGTAGTAATCGTTGTTTCCAGGGCTATAAACGTTATCCCCTGATTTTTATTTGCCCTAGACCTTTTCCGCTTCCACTATAACCTTGCTATAAATAATGTCCGAGCAAGAATTGTTTCAATTGTTAATGCGATTAAAAGTACAATTATTAGCGGTAACGGTTTTGCTACAATACAAATATGATGCTCTCTAGCGGTAAAACGTTTGTTATACAGTTGTTAGTTGAAGTCTATTGGAATCACGAATGGGTTAGCTTAATGTCACGACTTATTAGAGTCTGCGGCTTTTTGGACGAAGCGCCCAGGAAGCTATGCAAAGCGCGGCATAGAAAAGTGGAAGAATAACATGGAATCCACCAGCCCCATAATCATGAGCGAACACATGAGATAAGGCCGCACCCGTCATTAGAAAGAACATACCGCTGTAAGCCCATTCCTTAAGACGGGGGAAACCTGGCATGATGATCGCAAGGACTCCAAGCAATTTCCAAGTCCCGAGAATATTCGTGATATATAAAGGGAAACCAATATCAGTCACTAAATCGACATTGCCACCATATCGCACCAATTGTCCGATCCCGCTTAATGCAATAGAGAAAGCAAGAATGATAGTGACGGTCCAATAAACGGCCGTCCTTCCGATATGACGGGATCCAACCTTTGCGATCTTTTCATTACTCTTAATTGTACTCATTTCTATTCCTCCTCTGGTTTCGTTTATTTAATTCTTCACAACCGGAATCCACATTTCTCCATATACAAGGTTGTCACGTTGCCCCATCTCAACCGTTGCATTGGGGCCGCCGACATAAGCGAAGTTATCGGATTCCGGCAAGATTTGACCAAAGGCAATGCCGGTAAGCATCCGACTCAAATCATCGGACGTTTTCCCTTCGCCTTTAATGACGAGGTATTGTCCTTTAGGAAATTGGATCTCTCTGTGTTCTTCAGGTACCAGTGCCTCTGTCATGACGCCGACATAATACATCCTCTTGCGGTTTACTAGTTCGTTCACAGCAAAGATGTAGTCGTTCGCAGCGACAGCCTTTAAAGCGTCAAGCCTTCCATCCTGCTCCACTGTTCGCCAGAAGTTTTCCTTCTCCTTGTCCATGCCCGCATAGTCCGTGTATTCGCTCTTCAGTTCCGTTCCAATACCTACAACGATTAAGCCGTCTTTCTCCTCAAGGGTATAGCTGCCATCATCCCAGCTCCTTTTTTGATCAATCATTTGTTTTTTCTTGATGGGTTAATCATAACGATAAATCATGTCAAAAAATGATACTGTTTAGAGGAGCCCATCGTCGGCTGCTGTGGTGTTGTTTTGAACTATCGTTTCTTGTTCTTGTTAGTGCAGTTAGCTTAATGAAATTGCACGGAAACATTGTTAGATACTTATCTAACCGGCAATCGGCTCATGTTCTTGTCCATTCCGGGAATCGGTACAAGTTCTTGTCCTTGGATTGGGACAAGAACTTGTACCGATAAAATAAAAAAAGCCGCTAAAATAGCGACTTCAATGCGACTATGTTCTTGTCCCTCGACATGTCGTCTGACATCAAAAAAAACGCCCGATATTCAAGGCGGAAGAACAGTCATCACTCCCAGTAGGAAGTGCTTTGGCTCCTGTTTGTTCAATGGCTTCTCTTTGTCCTTCTTTCCGCGTCATGCCAATGACTTCGTGTCCAGTCTGTACTAATTGCGGCAGCAACAATCTCCCAATAACACCACTTGCCCTAGCAACGAAAATTCTCATAAATGTAGACCTCCAGGTTCATTTTTACATTCTATTCTTTTGATATTTTCTGTTATCTTGTTGATAAAACCAATGAATCTTCTTTAGACACCATAGTTAGGGATAGAATTCCCATTGCAATAGAGATGAATACCATTGCCAATATTCCTGTATTAAAATGACCCATACGATCATGCAAATAGCCAGTTAAGAATGGTCCAGACGCTCCAATCAGAAAGCCTATGCACTGAGTCATAGCCGCCCATGAGGCCGCCTCTTCAGGTGAAGTAGTCAGTTCAACCGGAAGCAAGTTGAGCAGTGCAAACAGCATACCCGATCCCAAACCACAAATTAACACAGCAAGCCATAAATAAGTGGAAAAGAAAATAAGTAACAGACCAGCAGCTTGAATCATGGAGGATACGATGAGCCAATTTCGTCTTGAAGGATGTCTTATAAGAAGCTGCTGCACAACGGTACCACTCGGAATTTGTATCAAAGCGAACAAGGTAACCATAAGCCCGGCGTGAAGTTTGGATGCACCTGCTCCAATAAGGATTAAGGGAAGCCAACCTAAAAGGGAATAAAATACAAGAGATAACATTCCGAATTGCACAGCTAGAATCCATGCTTTTCCCTTTTGCCAAGGTAGTTCTAACGATTTTCTGTATGAAACGGTTGAGTTCAGTTTAGAGCTAGAAGGCTGTCGCTTTAGTACATTAAACCATAGCGGCAATGCGAGAATGACAGGTATCACCCAAACCGATAATGACATTTGCCACGAATGAAGCTTCCAATGCAAGGGTGAAGTAAGGCTTGAACCAAGTGCAGCACCCAATGCTAGAGCCATTGAGTAGATTGCAATCATGGAGGGTGCTCTGTCAGCCATATGCTTTTTAATATAACCGGATAACAAGGGTCCCATCATAGCAATACCCACACCGGATAACAATGTAGTGAAAAATAACAATGAAGCGGAATGGATAAACAGGCGTAAAAATGTGCTCCCTCCGATCAGCATCAAGGAGAAGGTGATGATCTGCTCAATCCCCAGTCTTTCACTCAATTTTACAGAGTACGGAGCAAGTATTCCCATACATAACACCGGAATAGAAACGAGTAAGCTGGATACAGCGCCGCTTAGGCCAAGGTCATGTTGAATGTTCGCCAAGACAGGTGCAATAGATGAAACAACAGGTCTGAGATTTAGGGATGCCATAAAAAGTGCTGTAACGCATAGCCAACGATTCAATTCATACTCTTTGTCATTTGGTATGATTGGTATGGGAGATATACTCTCAGGTGATGGGCTCATCGTTGGTACTCTAAGGCTGTTGGTTCTTCGATTTCTCATGTAATTAGCTTCTTTCTATAGGAATTGGACTTGGTATGATTTATAGTATTCGAATAGCTTCGTGAGATAAGATTCAATCTCATCTTCCACAAACTCAGTAATTGTAAGCCTTCCTTTTCTCCTGAAATTTAAATCACTTCCCCGCTGCTCTTCTTATAAACCAAATCTTGCCCCTTATTAGGAGCCCGATTGTTCTTATCCAATGTATCGAGTAAATGTACCAAAATGGTATTCGAATGAGCAAGGAAAGACGTCTGATCCATCATTTGATCTGGAAGTTGGACATACGTGCCTGGTTCAATTTCATCACCGCAGTGTTCAATCAGCTTTTTGATGCTGTCATTGCTGCTCTCCAGGTGAAATTGCAGCCCGATCACGTGGCCGTTGTATTCGAACGCCTGATTTGCACAGCCAAGACTGATTGCAGCCGTCTTAACTTCATCAGGTAATTCAAACGTGTCTCCATGCCAGTGAAAAGGAACATACTCCTGCGGAAACTGTTTAAAAACTACAGAGTTCTGAGACTCTTCCGTCATTTTTACAGGATGCCAGCCAATTTCCTTGTACCGATTGCTATATACTTTTCCGCCAAGCGCTTCTGCAATCAATTGTGCGCCCAAGCATATGCCGAGTACCATCTTCCGCTGCCGGATCGTTTCTTTAATAAACGCCTTCTCGCGGACAAGCCATGGAAAATTCTCCTCATTGTACACCCCCATCGGACCGCCCAAAATGATGAGCATATCGAACTCCGACTGAAATGGGAAATGCGTGCTTTCGTATAATAAAGTGCCCGTTAACTCATAGCCTTTGTCCTTAACCCAATCCGATATTCGTTCAGGTGATTCGAATGGAACATGCTGCAAGTAATGAATTCTCATATTATTCCACTTCCCTAAAGTATTTTCGGCTCCATTTTCTCGAGATAACCTCTTTTTCCGTATAACACTCCGATGCCGGTTGGCCCGCACATTTTATGCCCCGAAAAGGCATAAAAATCGCAATCCAGCTCTTGCACATCCACCTTGATATCGGGAATGCTCTGCGCTCCATCTACCATGACGACCGCCCCATGCCAGTGAAGCAAATCGCGGCAATCGCCCAACCCGTTCTGCATGGATAAAACGAACTGCTTTCGCCCGCGCTCCTTCATAAGGAACAGTTTTCTTATGTTAGAAGTATCCAGAATGATCACCCCTTATTGCTGATCCTAATTAATGCTTGATAATAAGCGCTGATCGTCCTTTCGATATCTTCGTCGGAATGAGCTGCCGAGACGAAATTCACCTCGTAAGGTGTAGGGGCAGTTAAAATACCGAGCTCCAGCATGGCTGCATAATACGCTTTAAATAACTGCATATTCGAACGTTTGGCGGTATCGTAGTCAACAACCTCCTGCTCCGCAAAAAAAGCTGAAAACATAGAGCCCACCCTGTTTATTTTGAGCGGTATGCCTGCAAGTTTGGCAATTTGTGCAAAACCTTCTGTCAATCTGGCCGCTTTTCTATCCAACTCCTCATACACTCCCGGCTCTTCAAGCAATCGTAAGGTTCGATATCCGGCAGCCATAGCAAGCGGATTGCCTGATAATGTGCCCGCCTGATAGATTGACCCGACAGGAGCAACCTGCTCCATAATCTCGCGTTTACCGCCGTAAGCGCCGACGGGCAACCCGCCTCCGATGATCTTACCAAGACAGGTGAGATCCGGATCGATTCCATACAGCCCTTGTGCCCCATGAAAACCTACGCGATATCCCGTCATCACTTCATCAAAAATAAGCAAGCTGCCATACTGCTTCGTAATCTCGCGCAACCCATGGAGAAATCCGGGAGCTGGCGGGATAACCCCCATGTTGCCCGCAACAGGCTCGACGATAACGGCAGCAATTTGTTCCCCATATTGTTCAAATAGGAAGCGGACGCTGTCCAGGCTATTATAGGGCGCTGTAAGTGTATGGGCAGCAACACTATCGGGTACTCCCGGACTATCCGGCAATCCCAGGGTAGCGGCGCCCGAGCCTGACTTGATCAATAGCGCATCGGCATGCCCATGGTACCCACCTTGAAACTTTACGATTTTTTGCCGCTTTGTATATCCTCTTGCCAATCGCAATGCGCTCATCGAAGCTTCCGTACCAGAGTTCACCATACGCACCATTTCAATAGACGGCATACTCCTGCATATCAGTTCAGCCATTTTGATTTCAATTTCCGTAGACAATCCAAAGCTAGTTCCGTGAAACGCTGCTTCCTTGATCGCCTCTACCACTTCAGGATGAGCATGTCCAAGAATCAACGGCCCCCACGATCCGATATAATCGATAAATTCGTTGCCGTCGATATCGAACACGCGCGCCCCTTGACCTCTTGCCGCAAAAACAGGCGGTAAGTCTACCATTGAGAATGCACGAACAGGGCTATTTACCCCTCCAGGTATCACTTTTTTGGCTTGCTCGAATGCCGCAATGGAAGAGGAATCCTTTCTTTTTGTGCTGAGATTCATAGTTGCTCCCCCTTTAGTTAAAACGCCTTGGCTTCGATAACTACCTTGATGTTTTTTACAGTTAAATCTTGTGGTCCTCTTACAGGCAAACCGACATTCAGATGCTCATGAATATATCGGATATGTTGTTCTGCTATGACTTCCCCAGGCAGTAAAATAGGAATACCAGGGGGATACACATAAACGGACTCTGCCATGATGCGCCCAGCAGAATGCGCAAAGGGAATGAGTTCGACCTCCCCATAAAAGGCATCTCTTGGCGTCAAAGCAAGCAGCGGAATTTCTGGTAATTTGACATCAATGGCTCCAGCTTCCGCTTTTGAGTTTTGATGAGCTTTGGCAAGTTCAGCTAAACCGTCCAGCAAACAAACTACCGTTTCTGTCGAATCACCTGGTGTGATTAAGCAAAGAATGTTGTACAAATCGCTCAGTTCTACTTCAATATTGTAGTGCTTCCGCAGCCATTCCTCCGCAGCATATCCGGTAATGCCTAACTCTCGGACATGTATGGTAAGCTTCGTAGGGTCGAAATCAAAGGCCGCATCCGTCCACAGAATCTCCCTGCCGAAAGAAGCCAGACCGGGAATTTGGTTGATTTGATCTCTGGCGTATTCTGCTAGTTGAATCGCTTTTGCTGCCATTTTTGAGCCATTCAAGGCAAGATGCTTCCGTGCTGCGTCCAGGGAAGCCAAGAGAATATAGGAAGTCGATGTGGTTGTCAGCATGCTAAAGATGGTTTGTACTTTTTCACGCTGAATGAGCCCTTTTTTAATATGGAGCAGCGAGCTTTGTGTCAACGATCCGCCAAGTTTGTGCATGCTTGTTGCAGCCATATCTGCCCCAGCCTGCATAGCTGATAACGGAAGTATGTTATGAAAGTGGAGCAATGCCCCATGCGCCTCGTCAACAAGTACCGGTATGCCGTAATCATGAGCTAAATCAACGATGGCTTTCAGATCGGTACATACACCGAAATAGGTTGGATTGATCACGAGTACCGCTTTGGCATCCGTATGTCTTTCAATCGCCTTCTTCACTGAACGAACAGAAACGCCATGATCGATCCCCCATCGTCTGTCTCTCTCGGGTGTGACGAATACAGGTTTAGCTCCAGCAAAGATGATGGCAGATAAAATCGACTTATGCAGGTTGCGCGGCACAATAATCTTATCGCCCGGCCCACACACAGACATAATCATCGTTATAATCGCACTACTCGTTCCTTGAACGGAAAATAATGTATAGTCCGCGTCAAAAGCATGGGCAGCCATGCGCTGAGCTTCGTCAATCACGCCAGTAGGCTGGTGCAAATCATCCAATGGCGCAATATTGATCAAGTCAATGGACAGGGCATTTTCGCCCAGAAATGTTTTAAACCCGGCTTCCATCCCTTCTCCTTTTTTATGGCCTGGTATATGAAAAGGAATCGGGTTTCGATTCGCATGCTCAAGCAAAGCAGTAAACAATGGCGTACGGTGATGATCCATATTATTGTTCAATTCCTTTCAAAACGAGATAGCAAGATCAAGTTATTGTAATTTAAAGTTGAACCAGACCATTGTTCAATGGCTATTCAGCTGTTCCTCTTTTGGAAATCAGACAAAAAATCCGCTAAAGCTTTGCAATGCTCATAAGGAACTGCATTATAAATAGAAGCACGCAAATGTCCTGCATCCCGATGGCCTTTTAATCCCATGAATCCTTCCTGCTCCAGTTCAACAAGTAACTTGTTTTCAATTTCTGGACTGGATGCACGAAACGTTACGTTCATCATCGATCTGCTGTCCTTATAAGCCAATCCTTTATAAAATCCGCCGCTGTTGTCGAGCACATGATAAAGAAGGTCCGCTTTCTGCTGGTTGCGGACAGCCATCCCTTGTACGCCGCCTTGATTCATAATCCACCTGAGCACAAGGTTCACCATATATACAGAAAAAACTGGCGGTGTATTGTAGAGCGAATGATGGTTGACATGTGTGCGATAACTTAATATATCGGGAATCGCTTCCGGAATGCGCTCCAGCAAAGAGCGACGGACAATGACGATCGTGACGCCCGCAGGTCCCAAATTTTTCTGAGCGCCTGCGTATATCAATGAAAATCGAGATGCTTCAATGGGACGGGAAAAAATATCGCTAGACATATCCACCACTAAGGAGACATGTCCGGTATCAGGGAAGCTTCGGCATTGTATGCCGTCAATCGTTTCGTTGGATGTAAGATGGACATACGCCATCTCTTTCGGAATATTCAAGTTGCTTAGATCGGGCATCTGTTTGAAATTTTGTTTCTCCCCGCTTGCCAACACGAGGGTCTGCCCTGTTTTCTGCGCTTCTTGCCATGCTTTTCCCGACCATGTCCCGCAGTGTATATACCCCGCAACTTTTCCTTCTGCCAAAAAGTTGATCGGCACCATCGAAAATTGAAGGCTTGCCCCTCCGGGAAGAAATAAAACCTCATAATCTGAAGAGAGGCCCATCAACTCTTTAATTAACTGTTGTGCTTCATGATGAATGGCTTCGTATGCTTTGCTTCGATGGGAGATTTCCAGAATGGATGCGCCAATCCCTCGATAATTTCGCAAATCTTCTTGCGCTTCTTGCAACACTTCCGCCGGCAACGCCCCCGGACCAGCATTAAAATTATAGGTATTGACCATAGCTTATCCCTCCTGTAGACCTTCATATAAAGGGAATTGTGACGTGATTTCCTGCACACTTCTTCGTATTTGCTCCTTGGCGACTGAACTCTCAGGTTTTTTAAGTGCAAGTCCAATAAGCCGAGCAATTTCTTTCATTTCTTGGGGTCCCAATCCTCTTGTTGTCATAGCTGGAGTCCCGAAGCGAATGCCGCTCGTTATGAACGGGCTTGCCGTATCATGAGGAATCGCATTTTTATTCGCCGTAATCCCCACCTCATCAAGTATGCTTTCAGCTTCTTTCCCGGTTAATCCGATCGGGCGCAGGTCGAGCAAAGTAATATGATTGTCGGTACCTCCCGACACAACGGTTAACCCTTCATTTAATAATGCCTCAGCCAATACTTTGGCGTTAACCAGCACTTTTTCGATATAAGATTTGAATTCCGGTTGCAACGCTTCGCCGAACGCAACCGCTTTTGCCGCGATGGCATGCATAAGAGGACCGCCTTGGACTCCAGGAAAGATCGCTTTATCAATCGCTTGCGCCCACGGCTTGCGGCACATGATGATACCGCCTCTTGGACCTCGCAGCGTTTTATGCGTTGTAGTGGTAACAAAGTGCGCGTGTGGAATGGGGCTAGGATGGAATCCTGCCGCGACAATTCCTGCAATATGCGCCATATCTACAAAGAAAAGTGCTCCTACTTCGGCTGCGATCTGAGCAAATGGCTCAAAATCGATCGTCCGTGGATAAGCGCTAGCACCAACAACGATCATACGCGGGCGGTGCTTAAGCGCAAGTTTTCGCACAAGTTCAATGTCAATGCACCCCGATTTCTCATCAACACCATAAGGCACAAAATTGTAGAATCTTCCGGAAAAATTAACCGGGCTCCCATGTGTCAGATGGCCGCCATGAGATAGATTCATGCCTAAAATCGTATCCCCTGGTTCAACGGAAGCAAAATAAACCGCCATATTTGCCTGAGCGCCGGAGTGAGGCTGTACATTGACATGTTCTGCACCAAAAAGGGTTTTCGCACGCTCTATAGCCAGTTCCTCGACCCGATCCACATATTCACAACCGCCATAGTACCTTCTTCCCGGGTATCCTTCGGCATACTTATTGGTCAGTACCGTACCCGTTGCTTCCATAACCGCTCGGCTCACAAAATTTTCCGAAGCAATCAACTCTATTTTATTCCGCTGTCGTGCTGCTTCTTGCCAAATGGCGTTCGCAATTGTTTTGTCCTGTTGTTCCAATAATTTCACAGACATCTTCCTTCCCACCAACGCGTTGCAATAGCAACGATTTTCATGATAGTATAGCAATCAATGGATTATAAAAAACTATCCATAAACCATTCATCTGAACAATCCATAATTCCAAAATAAATATTGGAGGTGAATCCGATGCTCAAAGTGAACCGAGATGATGAACGTCCCATTTGGCAGCAGCTGCTTGACCAAGCGATCCATAATATTACGACCGGAAAATGGCCGCCTGGCGAATTGCTGCTCCCGTCCCGCGAGCTCGCGCAACTGATTGGGGTTTCCCGTTCAACTATCCAAAGTGTGTATGAGGAGCTATTCAGTCGCGGATACACCGTAACCTCTCGCCGCGGCGGAACAAGAGTTAGTGAATGGACATATAAGCCCCACTCTGCAGACGAAGTTCCAGCCCTTGGGCCTGTTCCGCCAGAATTGCCGCTATTAAACACCGCCATCGGCCATTTGCATAGCTGGTTCGGAAACAAAGAAAAGGGTAGAGATGAGATCGATTTCAGTCCCCATGAACCGTATTTAGATGAGCAATTTCTAAATAATTGGCGGCAATCCTTTTTGCAGGCTTCAACAGAAACAGACCTGGACAGTTGGGCCTACGGTGACGCCTATGGATATCTGCCGCTGCGAAAACAGATTCAGCGTTATTTGTCGCTTGAACGAGGCGTTCATGTGGAGGTCGATCAAATTCTGCTGACCTCAGGCGCACAACATAGCCTCGATTTAATCGCTCAAGCCCTGTTGCATGAAGGAGCAACCGTTTCGGTTGAAGATCCCGGCTTCCCTGCTGCCTGGATGGCGATGAAGTACCGGCGTATGCAAGTTGTATCCGTCCCGGTCGACGAGCACGGGCTATGCGTAGACGGCATTCACCCTGAATCCAGACTTGTGTATGTTACGCCATCTCATCAGTGCGCGGTTGGCGTTATTATGTCGGAGCCTCGCAGGCAACAATTGCTGCATTTGGCTGCGGATCAGCGATTTTGGATCGTTGAGGATGATTACGACAGTGAATTTCGCTATCGCGGCGACCCGCTTCCCACTTTGTTCAGTCAGCGGCCTCAGAACACGTTATATATGTTGAGTTTTTCCAAAATGATCGCTCCCGGTATTCGGATGTCGGCCCTCGTTGGCCCCAAAGAAGCCATTCGTCAGCTCGCTCGCGTCCATGAACTAACCTATCGTCATCTTCCGATTATGGAGCAATTAACGCTCACCCATTTTATCGAACACGGTCACTTTATGCGCCATATGAGAAAAGTGCGGAATATATACCGGCGAAGACACGCAGCCATGACGAAAGCCATCGTGGCGACAGGTTTGAGCGAACGCTTCACGTTAAGCGGCGCAGAAACAGGGCTGCATATGCTGCTTGAAGCTGAGCCATCGTTTGACGAGGCAACCGTGACGAGCCTCGCGCTGCAAAGAGGAATCCGCATTTATCCGCTCAGCCAGTATGCTTTGGAAAGCAAGCGGAAAGGTTGGGTACTGGGTTTCGCTAAAGTTGACGAAGCCGCCATTGAAGAAGGGATTGAGCGTCTGGCAGAGATCCTTTTGCACAAGTAGCCCGCCAGAGGTTTGCTTATATGGGAGTCCCGCTTGCGCTGCCATCGCGTTCTTTCAGCACCTTGTTCAAAATGTCGATCGCTTGATCGATCTCATCGCAAGTTACGTATAAGCTTGGCATAAAACGGATGACGTGGGTTCCTCCCGCTAGAACAAGAAGTCCATTCTGGTGCAGCTTCTGAATGATCGGCGCAACAGGTTCGGCAAATTCAATACCTATCAGCAATCCTAGCCCTCGAACGGCACGGATGGCTGGACAAGCTTTTAACTCCTTGCGCAGCTTATCCAGCGCATATGCTCCCGTCTGTTGCGCTTGCTTTGCCAATCCGTCCTCCAGCAATGTTTCAATCGTTGCCAGCCCTGCTGCCATAGGAAGAGGCGAACCGCCAAAAGTGGAAGCATGGCTGCCGGCCGAAAAGGCCTCTTGTAGCTTCTCCTTCCCCAGCATCGCCCCGATCGGCAAACCGCTGGCCAATCCCTTCGCCAGTGTAATGATATCCGGTTCGATGCCATACTGCTCATAAGCGAACAGGCTCCCCGTTCTCCCGATTCCGGTTTGCACTTCATCGACGATCATGAGAACCCCTTCCTCTTTGCATAACTTAGTCAGCTCAAATACGAATTTGGGTTCGGCAAGATGAACGCCGCTCTCTCCCTGCACCAGTTCCAGCATGACAGCCGCCGTTTTGTTCGTGATGCTGTTTCTTACGCTCTGAATATCGTTAAAGCGAGCATGCACAAACCCTTCCGGCAACGGAAGAAACCCATCCTTAACCTTTTCTTGTCCGGTAGCTGTCAAAGTAGCCATTGTACGGCCATGGAACGATTGTTCAAATGTAATAATCTCGTAGCGATTATTTCCCAGCACGCGCTGGTGATACCGGCGAGCGCATTTGATCGCCGCTTCGTTTGCCTCAGCGCCGCTATTGCAGAAAAACACAAGATCCGTACAACTGATCGTCACAAGTTTCTCGGCAAACTCTTCCTGAATCGGGATATGAAACAAATTGGATACATGCCATAATTGCTCCAGTTGCTCTTGAATCCGTGCTTTTACCCGCTCCGGAACATGACCCAAATTACAAACGGCAAGTCCAGCCATAAAGTCCAAATACGATTCCCCTTCATCATCCCACAAGGTGGTTTGATGTCCTCTCACCAGTGTGAGCGGGAACTTATTATAGGTAGGAAATAAATAACTCTTTTTCAGATTAACCACCGCTTTCTTACACTGTTACTGACCGCGTTCCTGCATCCGTTCATGCTCCAGCAAACTGGATATTTCAATTCCTTTCATCGGCGTTCCCAAATTTTTCGATACGCTTGCGATCAACGCATAATCTTCGTAGTGTGTCGTCGCTTCAACAATCGAACGTGCAAACTTTTCAGGGCTATCTGACTTAAAAATACCCGATCCCACAAAGACGCCGTCCGCGCCCAGATGCATCATTAGTGCTGCATCGGCTGGCGTAGCCACCCCACCTGCGGCAAAGTTGACCACCGGCAGCTTGCCGGATTCGTGAACCTGTAACAGCAGATCATACGATACGGCGTGCAACTTCGCTTCGTGATACAATTCGTCCTTAGACAGCCCCGTCACTTTGCGAATCTGACCATTGATCAAGCGCATATGACGTACTGCTTCCACAATGTTGCCAGTCCCTGGTTCGCCCTTCGTGCGAAGCATGGCGGCTCCTTCCTGAATGCGGCGCAGCGCTTCGCCAAGATCTCTGGCACCGCAGACAAAAGGAACGGTGAATTCGCTTTTGCTAATATGGAAAACTTCGTCTGCAGGTGTCAGCACTTCGCTCTCGTCAATATAATCTACGCCTAACGATTCGAGTACTTTGGCTTCTACATAATGCCCGATGCGAGCTTTGGCCATCACCGGTATCGATACAACCTTCATGACCTCTTCCACAATGGCCGGATCAGCCATGCGGGCTACTCCGCCAGCTGCGCGGATATCGGAAGGCACACGTTCCAGTGCCATAACGGCTGTTGCTCCGGCCGCTTCCGCAATCTTGGCCTGCTCGGCATTCATCACGTCCATGATGACGCCGCCTTTTTGCATTTCCGCCATCCCTCTTTTTACCCGCTCTGTACCTGTATTCATGTTCGTGTTCATATTCACGCCTCCTGTTATTCTTGTACATGGGCAGTTAACCCTGCGACAAGTCTTCAAAAAGTGCTGCCGACACCAAGCAAGGTCACATTAGCAGCTGATCTGACACCAGAACTTTAATCTGACCATCCCTGCCTTTCAATGCGAAGACAGTCCGCTAGGAAATGCGGGCTTGTGTCTGTATACCCATGCGTATTAGTGAAACACAACGTCAGTTTATCAAAATATGGTTTGTATCTACATATCCAAAAATAGTGTATTTGAGCAATCCATAAAACAAAGTTGATTCTCAAGTCCCATTATCCGGTAAATTCTAATGTTGATAATTGACCAAAATAAAACCGCCTTGGTGAAAAGGCGGTTTTGATGAGCTATCTCGTCAGCAATATCCGGTAGATCAATCGATTTAGATTGTTAGTCTATTTCAAATCCATAATCTCGATCCACCTTGCAAACTCTCGTTTTAAATATGTCGCGCAATATTCATCTCGTATTGGCCGTCCCGAAGGATTAGCGAATTGTTCACGACCGTCAAGCATCCCTCGCCTGAATCGGTTCCTCTCCAACTAATACCGAACCAAGCCTCAACCAGGTAGCCCCTTCTTCGATCGCAACTTCGAAATCATTGGACATCCCCATAGAAAGATGTTGCACGGGATAGGAAAAAATATCTTTTGCATTAAGTTCATCACGTAATCGTCTCAATTCTCTAAAAACCGGTCTAGTCGCTTCAGCATCGAGCTCGTACGGGGCCATCGTCATCAGCCCCACGACTCGAATCTGTTTCATCCGCGAAACTTCCTGCGCAAATGAAAATAAAGCTTCCGGAGAAAGCCCTTGTTTGCTCTTCTCCCCCGAAACGTTAACCTGAATAAAACAATTTACGACGGCATTCAAATCAGCAGCCTTCTTCTCTATTTCTTTCATTAACGATAAGCGGTCTAATGAATGTATATACTCGAATTTACCGACAATATCTTTTACTTTATTAGTTTGCAAATGACCGATAAAATGCCACGTTCCTAGTGGATGGAAGGTCTCATATTTTGACTGAGCTTCTTTCGTACGGCTTTCCCCGACATGGCCTATACCAGACAACAATACTTGCTCCACGGTTTTCATCGTCGTATATTTCGTCACAGCTATGATCTGGATCTCCTCTTCGCTTCTACCGCATCGCCCGCAAGCTTCGCGGATGCGATGTTCGACCATGGACAGACGATCTTGCAGATTCATTGGATCACTCCTCTTACGTCTTCATCCCAGAAGTAAGCGCCTCTGGCCCTCTTCATAAATACGGGCGCCCCGCCGCCTACCGCCTTAAATGAGATTCATTATAGATTCAATTCCTTTCTACATGGACAGACGACATTCCAGATTCATTGCCTTACGTGTTGCCTGTCAGTCTTTCTCGAGAATCCGTCTCGGTTCCCGCCAAACGTTTTAGAAACGTATTTCTCCAATTCAAGGACAATTCTTCCACTTCGAGGATTTGTTTGATGCCCTCGATATTATCCTTCTCTCGGTGCATAATCCGATTGGCAAATGAAACTGTAATTTCCTTAGGATGACGATGAAGAAGAGATAGTCCGTCGTCTTTAGAAACAACCCCCTCTGCCAGAACGCGGAAGTAAAATCCCGTGTAGCCCGTTTGTTGTACCTTCAAGAGCATATCCGGTACACCGTGCCTGATCGTCAACTTGTAACAAGGCTGTCTCGGCTGACTAACTTGAACGATTGCTTTACCAAGCTCAAAAATGTCCCCAATGCAGACATCGGTTTCCAACAAACCTCTTATCGTTAAATAATGAAAGAATTTCGATAGATGCCATTTAAATCACCTCGTCCAATATTTTGATCAACAAGTTTGCTGATGTGACTATATACCACGTTCCTGCATTCGTTCATGGTGAATCTCAACAGCAAGCCCTGAAAAATGAATAGCAACCGGAGGGTTGGGTTTGGTCACACGAATAACGGCATAATATATCGTCAACTCCAAATCATCCTCTACTCCTGCGGGAGACGAATCAAGATATAAAACTGCATCGACCGTTCACTACGCGAAAACTGTACAGCATTGCAAAGAAGAAAAACACTATGCTAGTATATCAATAAGTGGATTGGTTACATACGTCCAATAGATATGTGTTTAAGCAATCCAAAATAGGCCTGATTTCACTTCATCCTATAGGGGGGGATCAAATTGCTGAAAGTAAACCGGGACGATAAAAGACCCCTATGGCAGCAATTGCTCGGTCAGGCCATCGATCATATTACCAATGGTGTCTGGAAGCCAGGACAGCTCTTGACGCCTACTCGAGAGCTCGCTCAGCAGTTGGGAGTGTCCCGCTCCACCATCCAAATTGTGTATGATGAACTGCTAACTCGTGGTTATACGGTAACATCAGGACGCGGGGGGACACGCGTTAATGATTGGTTTCAGATCATTGACAAATGCGCTCCCTCGCTTGATCCGCCAAAGCTTCCTGAACTGCCGTTGCTAGTCGAACAGTCCCAACGCTGGTTTAGAAGTAAGGATAATCAGGAATCGGTCATTGATTTTAGTCCCTATCAACCTTTTGTAGATACGCAGTTGTTAAAAGCGTGGCGCAAATCGTATTTGAATGCCTCTTCCCAATTCAATGTTTCTTCCTGGTTTTACGGGGATGCTTATGGCTTTGAGCCGTTACGCCGACAAATCCAACGATATTTATCGCTAGAACGCGGGATTCATGTGCAAACGGATCAAATCTTGCTAACATCCGGAGCCCAGCACAGTATTGATCTCATCGCACAAACACTTTTGACCAAAGGAGATATCGTAACCGTCGAGGACCCAGGCTATCCCGTTGCTTGGATGACGATGAAATACCGGCAAATGAAGGTTACTCCAGTTCCTGTTGATGAGCACGGTCTTGTCATAGAGAAGGTGCCCGCTGACGCGAAGCTCATACTTGTGACCCCTGCTCATCAGTGTGCCGTAGGTGTAATGTTATCAGAACCACGCAGGCAACAGCTTTTGCATAGAGCCGCTCAGCAACGTGCATGGATTGTCGAGGACGATTATGACAGTGAATTCCGGTACCGTGGAGATCCGATGCTCACTTTATTTAGCCAACTTCCACAAAATTGTCTCTATTTAATGAGTTTCTCGAAATTGACCATGCCGGGCATTCGCATATCCGCAATTGTTGGACCTGCCGAAGCCATTGCACAACTGGCTCGCGTGCAAGCATTCACCTATCGCCACCTCCCGATCATGGAACAAGTGGCACTAGCACATTTCATCGAGCATGGGTATTTTATGCGCCATATGCGACGAGCCAGAAATATTTATAGACGTCGTCATGAAGTCATGCAAAAGGCGATTACAGCCAGTGGTCTCGGAGACAAGTTCACGTTGCGAGGGATTGAAACCGGTTTGCATGTACTACTGGAAGCGGATGAATCGTTTGACGAGGATGCGATGACCCTTCGGGCGCTTCAGGGCGGAGTTCGGGTACACCAGCTACATTCCTATTGTTTGGAGAGTAGACGCAAAGGATGGGTATTGGGCTTTGCCAAGGTAGACGAAAGGCTTATCGTGGAAGGCATGTATCGACTTGCTGAAACGGTCTTGTAGCATGTTCTGGGATATAGCACATCATCCTGTAATGTAAGGGTCTGTCAATAATTTTGTGTAAACCCACCAACAGTGGAACCTTAGCGTAAATGCTGACCGATGCGATCGGGGAAGAAGACGGAGAGCTAGAGGAGGATTTGGCCCCAGTTATAGATCCGCCCCGTCCACTGTTGAAAGTAGCTTTCGCTTTCGTCTATGCTTCTCGTAACCCAGATGCGTATTCAACTCGTGAGATTGCTTACGCTGACCGCCAGGCAACTCATTTCCTGCCAGTTTCATGAATGAGTTATATGTTTTCGATCCCTTGCTTAAATCTAAATAGTTATTTTGCAGCCTAAGTAGTTCAATGAATGCACTCGTATCATAATACGGAAAAAATTACGTTGTTGGATCGGATGGGTCAATTTCTAATGCTGTACCCATTTTAAAGAGTGCATCGTATGTCGCTGGATGCTGTGTTTAGCTAAACATCTAATCAGTAATCGGACTATGTTCTTGTCCATTCCGGTAATCGGTACAAGTTCCTGTCCTTCGACAACATCCACTTTGTGTGAGCTAAACTATAGCTCTTGTTTGTCATCTAAGACCATCCTTTCTTTGAGCCTGAACATCTCAATTTTATCGGGATGGTCTTGTTGGTCAAACCCTCGTTTCCTCCACCCGCATAGCGGGTGGTTTTTTGTTTCGCGCGTTTCACGCACTCAACTGACTAAAGCCATAATAAAAAATCCGCGCCAGGCGCGGATTACAAAAGGTATATGTTCTTGTCCTCTTACATTGGTTCACCAATTTGGCTAGTGACTCATGAATGGACTGCGTAACTGCATCGTAGTTCTTCACTTCAGCAGCAACCTTCGTCGTAATGAAAAGTTCTTTTATTGCGACACCGCAGGAAAGGATTGCTTTGCCTACACCCGCTTCATTCATATAAATCTGAGCAGTATCAATATGACGATATCCAAGAGATATCACAGCGCGCACTGCCTGTGCTGTCTGTTCATCATCTAGCATCCAGGTACCAAGACCTAATTTGGGAATTTAAATACCATTGGATAATTTGTAAGTTTCGTTAAACATGTTTTTGTCTCCTTCGTATGCTTGGTAAATTTCTTCTTGTTCACGGCTATTCCGGAATGATTTCATTTATGCAACTCAAAGCATTTAATGATCTGGGGAATCCTATATATGGAAGGCTATGCGTGATGGCTGCGATCATCGTTTCCTTGTCATTGCCGACATTTAGATTTCCTTGTACATGTGCCTTGACTTGATTTTCGGCACCTCCGAGTGCGCTGATGATGCTGAGCGTAAGCAGCTCCCGTGTTTTCGAATCCAGGCCTCCACGGGTATAAAAGTCGCCAAAACAGAACGCCGACAGATAGTCCTGAATATGCTTTTGATTGGAGGGAGCATTCTTACGATTTTTTTCAATCACATCGCCAAATATCTCTACCTGCATGGCAAGCCCTTGGTCCAATCGATGATTTTCATCAACCTGGTTTTGGCTTTCGAGAGGCAGTGGGATGTTTCTTTCTTTGAACACTTCATTTATTTCCGCTATCGCATTCAGGGTTTTCGGGAATCCTAAATAAGGTGCGCATTGATAGATGGCTTCCTTGATTTCGATCGGTGTAAGCCCAACGTTAAGCGCGGCATGGGCATGTGCCTTGATCTGGGGTAAGGTTTGATTGGCAGAAAGCACAACCAGGGTAATCAGCTCGCGAAGTTTATCGTCCAGGCTCCCCTGATAAAATACTTCCCCAAAAATGAAGCGGCTAAGAATGTCCTGAAAATCAGGATCGGTAGCGTATGCCGCGGGCACTCCATCGCCAAACAGTTTTTTATACGTGACTTGACTCTTTTCAATTCGATCCATCATAACTAACCTCCTGTTTGATATTACGATAAAATGAGATTACTGAAATCCTTACAATGCACCCACAACCGGGTGAGGTACATACGATTCTTCCAGCAAAGTCATCTCCTTCGGTGTGAGCGTTAACGCAAGAGCTGCCGTAGCGTCTTCGAGATGCGAAATTTTAGTGGCACCTATTATAGGAGCCGTAACTGGTTCTTTTTGAAGCAACCAGGCAAGTGCAACTTGTGCACGGGGAACGCCCCGCTCTTTTGCAATGGATGCAAGCCGCTCCACAATCACCCGGTCTGCATTGGCTGTGGCGTCATATTTGGATTTCTGAGCCTGATCTGTTAGAGATCGATGCGTCGCTTCCGACCAATCTCGCGCCAATCGTCCTGATGCAAGCGGGCTGTAAGGGATTACGCCGATTTTTTCGGCTTTACACAGCGGCATCATTTCACGCTCTTCTTCGCGGTAAATGAGGTTATAATGGTTCTGCATCGAGACGAATCGGGTCCAGCCATTATTCTCAGCTACATGCTGCGCCTTTAGAAACTGCCATGCAAACATGGCGGAAGCCCCGATGTAACGGACTTTTCCGGCTTTAACCACATCGTGCAGTGCCTCCATCGTTTCTTCGATCGGTGTTTCGTAATCCCATCTATGAATTTGATACAGATCTACATAATCGGTACCCAAGCGTTTGAGACTCTTATCGATTTCACTCATAATTACCTTCCGGGATAGTCCCTTCCCGTTCGCACCTTCGTGCATTTTGAAATAAACCTTTGTTGCTATTACGATTTGGTCTCGGTTCGCATAATCCTTCAAAGCGCGCCCGACAATCTCCTCACTTGTACCGTCTGAATATACATTCGCTGTATCAAAAAAATTGATTCCGAGCTCTAATGCCTGTTTTAGTATGGGGCGACTGTTTTCTTCATTCAGTACCCACGGGTGCGTCCACCGCTCAGCTACACCAAAGCCCATACATCCAAGGCAGAGACGAGATACGTCTAGTCCCGTATTTCCAAGTTTAATATAATCCATACACCCATCCTCCACTTTCTAAATATATTTCTCGCTTAAACATAAGGTTTAACATAAAACAAGCCATTTCTTTTGATGTATGAAACTTAGGAACTTGTCCTTCTTACTGAAACTCTTGTCTACGGGCAGCCAGTATTAGGTTTTTTCCACTACTGAAAATTAGTATTAAAATTTCATGTTGCTGAGCCGCTCCACTTCTTCAGGATCATGAAGAGATAGGATTAAGCTCTTTTTGGTATCTAACGTAGCGATCTTTTCCATATCTCCCCTACTTAATTCAAAATTAAAGATATCGAAGTTCTCGATGATTCTCTCCTTATGAACGGATTTTGGAATCACAACAACCCCTCTCTGTATCAACCAACGTAAAGCCACTTGAGCTACAGTTTTTTGGTGTTTTTCAGCTATGGATACCAATAGTTCATTTTTAAATATGTTGTTTTTCCCTTCAGCTAATGGCCCCCATGATTCAATCTGAACATCGAAATCCATCATAAATTGAGCATTTTCTACTTGTTGTGTGAATACATGCGTTTCAACCTGGTTAACAGCAGGAACGATTTCATGATGAACGATTAGATCCATCAGGCGGTCATTTAGAAAATTACTTACGCCGATTGCTCTGATCTTCCCCTGATGAAATAATTCCTCCATCGCACGCCATGAACCATGGACATCGCCAAACGGCATATGAATAAGATACAGATCCAGATAATCCAGCTGCAGTTTTTTAAGTGATGTTTCGAATGCTTTCTTTGCACTCTCATAACCTGCATCCTGAATCCAAAGCTTTGTTGTAACAAATATCTCCTCTCTAGGCACGCCACTCCGCTTGATGGCACGGCCAACGGCTTCCTCGTTTTCATAACCTGCAGCGGTATCAATCAAGCGATATCCTTCCATTAAGGCGTTATAAACCGATTCTTCACACAATTCTATATCTTCAATTTGATAAACTCCAAATCCGAGTATCGGCATTTCAACACCATTGTTCAATGTAACCTTTTGCATGCTAAATCCCCCTGTTTCGGCAACGATTGGTTATTTATTTGAATTTAAGCTGTTTTTGTTGCCGGGTAACCTTTTTATACCCTTAATGAGAACGATATAAGTAATGATGGATAACAAACTGGTCGAAAAAATAACGACTCCAAAAGGTAGAGCAGAATTTTCACCCGCAATTCCCACAAGCGGGGACGTTAAAGCACCTAACGCAAATTGGAATGCACCAAGCACTGCCGAAGCGCTCCCAGCAATGTGCCCCTGCGACTCCATAGCTAACGTAAAAGAAACGGGTCCAATTATCCCAATGGAAAAAGCAAATAAAAAAATCGAAATAAATATGGTAGATAAAGGTGCATGTGACAATACGACTAAGAAAATTGCAGCAGCAGATATAAAGGCGGTGATGATTCCGATCAAAAATAGTTGACGTTCCGGTACCCTACTTGCAAGAAGTTTAACGAATTGAGATCCCATAATAATAGCAAGGCCATTCAAACCAAAGAGGATCGAAAACATTTGCGGTGACACACCGTATATGTTCTGATAGATAAATGGAGTGCCCGCAACATAGGCAAAAACTCCAGCGAACAATATGCCGTTGACAAGGGCATAGCCCATAAACGAGCGATCGCAAAACAAGTTGCTATAGTTTTTAATCAACGTTCTGAAACTGCTCGGCACACGTTGCTGAATCGGTAAACTTTCCTTTATCCACCAGGTTGTTATCCCAGTCAATGCTATACCTAGTCCCCCCAAAAAAATAAACACACCTACCCATGAGCTATAGGATACGACTATACTTCCGGCTGTAGGGGAAATTAACGGAGCCACGTTGCTTATCATCGTAAGCAGCGATATAAACTTAGTCATCTCAACCCCGCTAAACCGATCGCGAACAATCGCGCGAGAAATAACGAGTCCGGAGGACGCCGCAGCCCCTTGGATGAATCTTAAAACAATAAACCATTGAATACTTGGTGCAAAAGCGCACCCAACCGAGGAAAGGATGTACAAGACCATGGAAGTCAGCAATGGCCGCCGCCTTCCATAAATGTCACTTAAAGGTCCCATAATCAACTGTCCTAAACCTAACCCTAACAGGCTAGTAGTTAAACTCGCTTGAACTGCCGATGCCCCTGTTTCAAAAAATTCACCAATTTGCGGAAGCGACGCAAGATACATGTCGACGGTAAACGGCCCCAATGCCGAAAAGGTTGCCAATATTAGGGCAAAACCAAGACTGTTTCTTTTTGCTTTATGTGTCATTTACTAAAACTCCTACTACGTTAGTTGAATTGACCGATTCATTGTTCTGCTAATGCATCGGGTTCTCCCACGAATCTCTGACCTTTTCATTTGTGCCACACCTTTTAAAAAGATTACCGCACAGCAAGCCGCTCAAGTCCTGGGTTTAGGACATAGTCCACGTAATTACGGGCGGCTTGTTCAAGCTCCTCGTCTGATAGGTGCTGCATAACCCCATACAAGATATAGGGTGTCAAATAGCGTGTCCCAATCAAATGACTGGTTGCCTGAAAAGGTCGTAGCAGCTCTGGAACAGTGTATTTAAAATTGCCATCCGACGAATAGTTTTCTCTAGCTGCACCGGCAGAAATAGCAAGCAGCAGTTCTTTTCCGTGGAGCTTATCGCCTTTGCTCCCATAAGCCCAGCCGTAGGTAAGGACAGCATCCTCCCATTTTTTCAACAAAGAAGGGCTGCTGTACCAATAAAAGGGAAATTGCAAAACGATACGATCGTGCTGCTCAAGAAGTCTTTGCTCGGTTGCGACGTCGATGTTCTCGTCGGGATATGCCTCATAAACACGGTGAACGGTAACGCCAGCTTGTTTCTCCATTTCTTCAGTCAAGCGTCGATTCACACGCGAAGCTCCAAAATTAGGGTGAAAAACAAGTACAAGTGTTTTCATCTTCATTACTCTCCATCCAATTGGTATTTTTCTGATTTGATTATTTAAATACACGTTAACTCGTTAATACATACAGGCATCATCTGATCTCCTTGTCTTAAAAATGACCAACGACTCGGTGCGGTACATACGGTTCTTCCAAAAATGCAATTTCTTCAGGCGTTAATGAAATGGAAAGCGCGGCCTCCGCATCTTCGAGCTGGGAGATTTTTGTCGCGCCGACAATCGGAGAAGTTACCGGTTCTTTGTGGAGCAGCCACGCAAGTGCGATGTGAACCCGGCGTACGCCATGTTTCTTCGCGAGACTCGCTGCCCGGTCTACCACCAATTGATCCGCATCTGCCGTTGCATCGTATTTTTCTTTGGCAATTTCATCGGTTTCGGCTCGATGTGTAGCCTGCTCCCGGGCCAATCTTCCGCCTGCCAGCGGGCTATAGGGTATGACCCCGATTTTTTCTTCCTTGCACAGCGGCAGCATCTCTCGCTCCTCTTCGCGGTAAATGAGGTTTAAATGATTCTGCATCGATACAAATCGCGTCCACCCGTTTTTCTCAGCTACATGTAACGCCTTCTGAAACTGCCATGCCCACATGGCAGAAGCCCCAATGTAACGGGCTTTACCTGCTTTAACTACGTCGTGAAGAGCCTCCATCGTCTCTTCGATCGGTGTGCCTGGATCCCAGCGATGAATTTGGTACAAATCAACATAGTCAGTTTTTAGCCTCTTAAGGCTCTTATCGATTTCGCTCATGATCGCTTTACGGGAAAGTCCGGCTCCGTTGGGACCTGGATGCATTCGTCCATGGATTTTGGTCGCGATAACAATTTCGTCACGGTTCGCATAATCCTTTAATGCATTTCCGACAATCTCCTCACTTGTTCCCTCAGCATAGACATTCGCTGTATCAAAAAAATTAATTCCAAGCTCCAAAGCTTTCTTGATGATCGGACGTGCCCGCTCCTCATCAAGAACCCACCGATGATGGCCTTTCAATGCTTCGCCAAAGCCCATACATCCAAGACAAATCCGGGATACGTCCAATCCGGTATTTCCTAGTTTCGTATAATCCATTTGATCGTTCCTCCTTTTCTTTCCCTGAAGAGTATAAAAATACTGTCACGGAACGGGCTCTCGTACTGATCATCGAATCCAAGTATGGACCGTCCCCATATTTCCAACGAGATGATATCGTAATTGGGTTTTAAGATCTTTCCTGTCAATCGGTACAGCCTGCAATCAAAAGCATTTATAGTGTGTGCTAAACCCGAATGGACTCCTCGGCTTGAAATGAACATTGGTTGTTTAATCAACTCGTGTTTATAATTTTATACAGAAATCATATGCTTTCAATGATCATTTCCCCGCAATGTGTGCGTTACTCAACAATTGATCTATAATTGCCGATTATCTTAAGATGAAGGACATTAAAAATGACTAAAGTGGGTCGAAGAGAACTCACGTCCCAAGAAGCCATCAAGAAGGCTATTCTTGAACTGTTGAAGTGAATGTAACCGAAGGAAAAAATCAAGGCTTAAATCGAGAAGTTATCTTTAGAAAGGTCCCTTGCGTACCTCTACCGAGGGATGGCCGACCAACCCCTTTATGTCTTTACTCCGTTGTATGGGAGAACGAAATAACGCATAAAGCCAATGACTCTATGCGTTATTGCTCATCCGTTTAGAGCACTTTACCATTGCTTTCAATGACTTTTTTATACCAATCAAACGATTTTTTCTTGCTGCGTTTCAATGTACCCTTGCCATCGTCATCTTTATCAACATAAATAAAGCCGTATCTTTTACTCATTTGCCCCGAACTAGAGCTTACTAAATCAATACATCCCCAAGTTGTGTACCCCAACAAATCTACGCCATCTTCCTCCACGGCGGTTATAAAGGCTTGGATATGTTCACGCAAATACTCAATTCGGTAATCATCTGCAATAACCCCCATCTCGTCAGGCGTATCGATCGCACCCAATCCATTTTCGACGATAAATAGCGGCTTCTGATAACGGTCATATAATGAGTTCAATGTAATTCTTAAACCTTCCGAATCGATTTGCCATCCCCATTCACTCGTTCTCAGATGTGGGTTGCGCAGTGTTGGGAACAGGTTGGCCGCCGTTTTTGTATTCACTTCCGGATCTGCACTTGTTAACCTTGAACCATAATAGCTGAAGGATATAAAATCAACGGTATTGTTTCGTAAGCATTCCTCATCTCCGTCTTCCATCACGATATTAATATTCATTCGTTCTAACATTTTCTTCGCATAATTCGGATACTCGCCACGGGATTGTACATCGACGAAGAAATAATGCTCACGATCTCTTGTCATTGCTTTCCAGACATCCTTTGGTGCACACGTATACGGATACGTGTTGGCACCCGCCAACATACAGCCAATCTTCATCTCGGGATTGATTCTACGAGCAATTTGAGTTGCTTTTGCACTTGCAATTAACTGATGATGAGCAGCCTGATACTTAACAACATCTTCATTTTCGCCTTCTTCAAAGACAAGCCCGGAACTTCCGAAAGGCAGGTGTAACAACATGTTGATTTCGTTAAAAGTAAGCCAGTATTTCACTTTATGCTGATAACGGTTGAAGATCGTTTCACACAATCTCTCATAATGATCAACCATTTTCCGACTTCTCCACGAACCGATCGTTTTCACCAAATGGATGGGCACATCAAAGTGGGTAATCGTTACTAATGGCTCGATCCCATATTTCAAGCACTCGTCGAACACATCATCATAAAATTTCAAGCCCTCTTCGTTTGGAAGCTCGTCATCTCCATTAGGGAAGATTCTTGTCCATGCCAACGATAAACGGAAACATTTAAAGCCCATTTCAGCAAGCAAGGCAATGTCTTCTTTGTAGCGATGATAAAAATCGATCGCCTCATGACTTGGATAGAAATGCTCATTATCACATTCCAGCATTTTCATTTTACCTCGCAACACAGGAACACGATCCTTGCCTGCCGGAATGACATCAACGGTGGATAGTCCCTTGTTACCTTCTCTATATCCCCCTTCGCATTGATTGGCCGCAACGGCTCCACCCCACAGAAAATCTTCTCTTAGTGCCATCTATAACACTCCTCAATTTAAATAATTGTTACGCTTTTACAACCAACAACGTATTGACAAAATCAACATTTTGCTGACTGGTTTCTGGTATTACATCTGAGTAACTATAGGAATTGGTGACAATGATAGGCGTTTGAGTAACATAGCCCTCCTGTCTGATTTTTTCCAGATCAAAGGTTATCAGTGTCTGTCCTTTCGTAATTCTCTGACCTTCTTCAACAAAAGCTTCAAAGTATTTCCCATTCAGTTTCACTGTATTTAAGCCAACATGAATTAGAATTTCGACCCCCTCATCGGACAATAACCCCATCGCATGTTTCTTAGGAAACAAGGATACAATCTTGCCATCAAAAGGAGCGATTACTTTGCCCTCACTAGGTTCTATCGCAATTCCTTTCCCCATGGCCTCAGCAGCAAAAGCTGCATCCTGTACGTCCTGGAGTGGAATGATCTGACCTTTGATTGGAGTCGTAATAACGGAATCTTTAATTGCAATGACTTCATCCGGAACCGCACTCACCTCGTCCGTGCTTGCAACAGGATTTTGAGCGGGTAGGTCTTTTTCGTATTTCAAACTGAGCAAATAGGTCAGTGCTGCCGTCACAACAGTTGTTATAACTAGTGCGATCAGAATGTTATATAGATTCCAGATATTTTCACCAATGTACAACGGAATCGCTGGAATTCCTGAAGCGCCTGTCGCATAACGAGAAACATCCATTACCCCTGCATAGAGTCCTCCAATGGCAGCTCCAATCATACCCGCTACAAGTGGGTATCTCTTCGGTAAATTCACACCATAAAGAGCTGGTTCCGTAATTCCCATCAACGCTGTAATACCACTGGAAGCTGAGATTTGTTTTAATGCTTTGTCCTTGGTTCTCATCCCTACAACTAATGCCGCCACACCTTGTCCAATACAGTTGATCATCGCTCCCGGACCGAGGATATTCTCATAACCTGATGTGGTAATTTGAGCGATGGATAGAGGAACAATATTATGGTGCAGTCCAAACATAACCAGTATTGGCCAGAAGGTTGCAACAAGGAAAATAACCAGCCAGCTACCATGTGCACCCAATAAATCAAAGCCCATAGCTAAATATGTTCCGAAAAATGACCCCAGTGGCCCCAATACGGTTAAAGCGAGAATTCCCGCAACTAAAATGGTGCACATCGGAACAAAAATAATTTTTACTGCATTAGGAATGATCTTCTTAAACATAGATTCAATATAGGATTGTGACCAAACGATCAAGAGAATTGGGACCACTGATGAGCTATAAGATACAAGGGTTAGTGGGATTCCAAAAACACTCACGGCATTCCCATCTAAACGCAATTGCGTCAAGTTTGGATGAAGTAAAATACCCGCTAAAACGAGTGCCAGAACGGGACTACATTTTAATTTATTCGCAGCCGAATATGCCAATAGAAACGGTAAGAAGTAGAAAATGGCATCCGACATAAGACTGACTACATAGTAAGTTTGGGAATCTTTAGATATCCACTTGAACAAAATCAGTAGCGCGAGTACTGCCTTGATCATACCGGCGCCAGCTATAGCAGGAACGATTGGGCTAAAAGTTCCAGATATGAAATCAATTAATTTCCCCAAAACACTAACTTTTCTAGCATCAGTTGGCTCTTCCGATGAACTCATGTTAGGTTTAAGGTGCTTGATCACTTCTTTGTAAACGTCTTCAACATGTGTCCCAATAACGACCTGGAACTGTCCACCACTCTCGATAGCATCAATAACACCATCGAACGACTTAAGCGCATTTTGATCTGCCTTGCTATTGTCATTCAGTGCAAATCTAAGCCTGGTCATACAGTGAGTCAGCGTGGATACATTCTCACTACCGCCCACTTTCTCTACAATATCCTGAGCTAACTTCTCATATTTCTTGCTCATCCATACCGCCCCCTCTTGTTGTTGCCGTCTAAATGAATGGAGCCGAAAGCGCTTTAAATAAACAATAGAAAAAGCTATTTATCTAAAAAACATAAAGGCTGCATTCATTACACCTTTAAAATATCATCAGATAAACAGCTATAGCCAATACCTATAATTTATACTTTATTATGCTTGAAAAGCATGTTTGATATGCTCCAAAAAACGTACTGCAGTTTGACTGAATATCTTATGTTTTTTCCAGACAATCACCGTTGGAAACTGAAGTTCCGGGTAAAAGGGTCTAAAACATAGCGTGTTAGACTGCTTCATTGCAAGCGCACCTTCAATACAAATTGCAGTTCCTAACCCCTGTTCGACGAGGTTAAGCACGTTAGATATTAAATTGTAGGTCGCTACAAAGTTTAGATGTGCGTACTCATCGGCAAACCAGCTTGCAATCTCGTTTTGTACGACAGATCGACTGGATATGAGCAGAGGCACCCCGACTAAATCGGTTGAAGTTACATACTCATTCTGTGCGAGTGGTGATGAGCTCTTCATAAGCACTCCCCAGCGCTCTTTTTGAGGCAGCCTGATAAAATCATATTTCTCAATGTGAATCGGCTCTAATAAAATACCTACGTCGAGCAGTCCTTTATCTATACGCTCCTTTATGTCATCGCCCGTTCCACTAAAAATATGGTACTTAACCTGTGGATACTCGACATTGAACTCTTTTAGCAGACTTAATATCACATTAGATGTTAAAGATTCAACACTTCCAATGGAGAGGGTTCCTCCCACCAGATTATGCTGATCCCTAAATTCCTTCTCCGTTCTATCCGCAAGAGTAAGGATCTCCTCTGCCCTTTGACGCAAAAGCATACCTGCCTCCGTTAGTGTAATTTTGCTTTTCCCACGGGTAAACAGTTGGGTTCCTAAATCTTTCTCCAAATCAGCCAATTGCCTACTTAACGTAGGTTGTGTTACATGGAGAATCGTTGCTGCATGCGTTATATTCTCTACACGGGCAACTGTTAAAAAATATCGAAGCACTCTTAATTCCATAATTTCCTCCTAAGATGCATTAAAAGAACGATTTTAGTGGTGCGATGATTCGTAGTCTTCAGTTAACGATTACCTGAAGATGACGTTGATTAGGATGATCAACTGCCTTTCTTAACTAATATGGGTGATTATACATCAATTAGGGTGAGATTACTTACGCTGACCACCCGGCAACTCATTTCCTGCCAGTTTCACGAATCGATCCCTTGCTTAAATCTAAATAGTTATTTTGCAGTCTAAGTGGTTCAATGAATGCACTCGTATCATAATACGGAAAAAAATTACGTTGTTGGATCGGATGGGTCAATTTCTAATGCTGGACCCATTTTAAAGAGTGTATCGTATGTCGCTGGATGCTGTGTTTAGATATACATCTAATCGGTACAAGTTCCTGTCCTTGGCTTGGGACACAAGAATTTGTACCGATAAAATAAAAAAGCCGCTAAAATAGCGACTTCAATGGGACCAAGTTCTTGTCCCTCGACATTCCCCCGTTTTCAACTCGACATTTCAGGAAGGAAAGAAACGCCGCAAAACGATCAAAATCAAGGGAAACGACAGCTTGGATGAAGTAATGTTAACCCGTCGTCTGCTCACGCAAGCATCCTCCGCTATCTAGACTCGCCAGTAGCAGAATCCTCCCGTTGCCCCGTAAGGTACCGTAGCTGCAAACAGCCAGTTTGATTTCACTTATATTGTGATATGTCTTCGTTCAATGCCAACCACTGCTCCGCCAACCCGAACCTGGTTGATTTCACCGCTCTCGCTCAGGCGCATTCCTACCTTAATTTCAGAAGGACAATTCATCGAATACCCTTGTCTGAACGTGACGTGCTCCACTTCCCGCAAAGACAGTTGGCCATGTTGGTACAAATAGCTGAGCAGGGCACCGTTGGATGTTCCTGTCGCGCTCTCCTCGGGAATATCGTACAGCGGCGCAAAATTCCGACATTCCGCAGCAGCATCGTCTGGAGTATCCATCGTGAACAGGTGATATCCAACTACATCATATTTTTTGCTGATGGCGGTTATGGCGTCAAAATTTGGCTGAACTTCATTCAAGAGCTTCCTGCTGCGGATCGGGATCAAAATGTCCCGCAGCCCCGTCGAAACAATCTGGATGGGCAACCCGGTTTCCAGATCCTCGGCATCCATCCCCAAAGATGGGGCGATTTCCTCACAGGATATCCTTTCAAGAAATTGTGGTAAGGCTTGTGACAAATAAACAAGACCCTCAGAGCTAATATCGACATCCAAAATCCCTGCCTTGGTTTCTATCTTATAGGAGGTCCCTTCCTTTACCAAGCCCAGCGAATGCATTAGTCCAAATGCAGCAATCGTGGCATGTCCGCACAGATCAACTTCGCTGGCGGGGGTGAAATAGCGGATTTTGTAATCCGCAAGCAGGGATTTTTCCATAAAGGCCGTCTCTGAAAAGCCCAATTCTTTCGCTATAAGCTGCATATCGGCAGCATACAGCGAAAGGTCACCCTCCAAGACAACGCCTGCTGGATTACCACCACGCTCCCCTTTCGCAAACGCATTTAACGTATACACTTCCACATTCATGTTCCGCTTATCCTCTCCTTATCTTTGAATGATAACGATTCTTTAAGTCAGTTTCTTCCGCTCCTTACGACATTGCATTATGTTCATTCCAGGCAGGCTCTCCCTGCCCTATCAGTCCCTATATACACCGTACCGTTACAACTGCAAGCAACACAGGTCTGGACGACAAATAGATCCGACTTCCAGGAAAGCCATGCCAATGCCGGATGCTGCGCATCAAGGTTGATCAGCATGGGCCAAGGATCCATTATACCACGGACAGCTATACCGGCCGTCAACATCCGCACAGAACGGACTCTCTTGCTCTTTGAATCGGAACCGGTCTCGCTTGCATCCCGTTTCCTTACGTTTAATTTGAATACCCTCCCATTTTACACAATTCGTATCTATCCAGCCGAAAAATACGTAGGTACAGCAAATTGTACCATTAATAAAGATAAATTAGGCAACTTATTTAGAACTACTCTGCCCGTTAGCTTAATGAAATTGCATGGAAACATGGTTAGATATTTATCTAATCGGTAATCGGCTCAGATTCTTGCATTCGCTTAAGTTGGTAGTTTATCCTTTGGCGAAAATCACTATTTTTAGCGAATAACAGAGCTCTCTTATTAAATGCTCAGATAGCAACTTAAGCTAACAAGCCCGTACTTTAGTTGTTTTTAAAAATGTCGCTTGGTTGTTATTAGGTAGTATACTAGTACTCCTGATATCATCCTTAACATTGGTACTAAGAGAAAATACAAACTCACGTTAATACTTATAAGATCATAGATGAAAACCGTTAATCATAATTACGTAAAGATTAACGGTGTATTGCTTGTCAGCGGTGGTTCTAATTCAACTAGTCTGCCCGTTAGTAAACAAAAGCAGCAAGATCACATGGATCTGCTGCTTTCTTTTTTGTTATCATGCTATCGTTTCCCGTTAGTTCAATGAACTAGGGAGAGGATTTTAATTAATTAAATATACACTTTAAATAGTATAGTTATAAGGAGAAAGTCACATCGAATCTACCATGGATTCAACCACGTTTTCTGTCTGTCTAGAAGTAGCACTTGATAAATTTTTATGTTTTTCTCCCCAGATTTTCATTTCGATAATGATCGGCACTAATGTGCGTCCGAATTCCGATAGCGAGTATTCCACTTTGGGAGGAACTTGCGGGTACACTTCACGGTGTACGATCCCGTCTTCTTCAAGCTCTCGAAGCTGTAGCGCCAGCATTCTCTGTGTAATGGTCGGACATATTCTGCGAAACTCATTAAATCGTACGGGACCTTCGATCATATGATACAAAAGTACACCCTTCCACTTGCCGCCAATGACATCCAACGTATACTCGACGGGACAACCTTCTTCATTCGGGCATTGGCCATATCCCGATTTGCGGTCACGCATGTATTTATCCTCCTCTTTTAACAGTATACAAATTGATACTACATCACACTAATGTGCGTACTATTCATGATAGTTAATATACGTTATATTACAACCAGAAAGCAATAAGTGATATATATTCAAGGAGGAAACGACAATGTCAAAACCACAAATGAAAGCTATCGGCTTGCTGAAGTATTTACCCATTAATCAACCTGAGAGCTTGCTGGACGTCATGATGGATGTACCTGAACCTACAGGGAGAGACTTGCTGATCCGAGTCAAAGCCATTTCTGTTAATCCCGTCGACGTTAAAGTGCGCGCTCCCAAAAATCGGACCGAAAACGTGCCAAAGGTTCTCGGTTGGGATGTTGCTGGTGTCGTCGAACAAGCCGGACCAGAATCCTCACTGTTCAAACCTGGCGATGAAGTGTATTATGCCGGCAGCATTGCCCGTCCTGGTGGGAATAGCGAGTTTCACCTCGTTGATGAGAGAATCGTCGGTTTTAAACCAGCAACACTGGAATTTGCGCATGCAGCCGCTCTGCCGTTAACCGCTATCACCGCTTGGGAAGGATTATTTGATCGTTTGGGCGTGTCTGCAGCCACCGAGCGCAACGAAGGCAAAACCATTTTGATCATCGGGGCGGCGGGTGGTGTTGGTTCTATTGCGACACAACTGGCCAAACACGCTGGCTTGACTGTCATCGGCACAGCTTCACGCCCTGAATCTTCTGATTGGGCTAAAAACATGGGAGCTGATCACATCATCAATCATTACGAAGCATTTCTCCCTCAGCTTAAAGCGCTGGGCTTGGAACACGTTGACTATATTTTCTGCTTGAACAGTACGGAGAAGCATTGGGTCAATATGGCTGAAGCCATTGCTCCTCAAGGGAAAATCTGCTCCATTGTAGAGACGGATGAGCTGCTTGATCTGACCTTACTGAAAAACAAAAGCGTCACTTTTGCCTGGGAGCTGATGTTCACCAGACCATTATTCCAGACTTCGGATATGATTGAACAGCACAACCTGTTAAACGAAGTTTCCCGTATGATCGATGAAGGACGCTTACGAACTACGGTTGCCCAGATCCTCTCTCCCATCAATGCAGCCAATTTGCGTAAAGCCCATGCAATGCTGGAAGAAGGACGTATGACAGGTAAAATTGTGATTGAGAACTTCGAGTAACTAATCGATTGCTAAACGCAAGGACAGGAACGTTTGTACTCGAAGCTAATGTACCGCTTAATACGTCTCCACAAACGTATCATAGGAAGAGTCAGTTTATGTATATATTATTCGCGATATTATGCTATTCTGTCCGTTAGTTAAACAAAAGCAGCCGATCACTATGGTCGGCTGCTTCTCGGATTTACTAAACTAACGTTTCCCGTTAGTTGAATTCTTTGGTGAATTTAAATAACAGATGTTGTTTTATCATTAGTGTCACTTCCTTTCAAGCTTCAATTACCTCTGCTCCTAAATTCATCAAGCATCTTCTTGCTTTCTCCTAATGAGCGAAGTTGGACAATATCCCCTTTTTCATTTAAAGTAAAATGTCCTTTGAAAGCATCTGGCATGGCATTATATTGTTTTTCTTCCTGCTCATATGCCTGAATAAAACAAGCATATCCATATTGATTTACTAAATACGGCAGCCCAAAAGCAGAACGAAGCAGCTCATATTCTTGAAAGTTATAAGGGGTGCTTTCAGGACGTTTCATCAGAATTTCTATGAATTTAGACATCAGTTTCTCTACTTCTTTCTCAGTCGCATACTTTGCATAGCCTCGAATTGCAGTCAATCTCATGTCTAGGTAGCGCTCTTTTTTAAACGCTTTTAAGAAGAATTCCTTTAAATCAATATCTTCACAGAACACAAGTGCTTTCAATATTGTGTTGCGAATGTACAAATTTTTAGCCTTAAAATATAGTTCTATTAAAAATTCAACATCTTCATTTGACAACGTTATATCCTTACATCTTTCCAGCAACTGTTGAAAATCGTTTTTATTTTCAAACCCTCTTTTTTGGGACATTTTCTTAAGCTCTTCAATTATATTTATCATATGTATCCCTCCATCATTTCCTTCCTCTTCGGCCAATGTAATGAACCCATCCCAATTTCAATAATATCGTCAGTTAATTCTTTCATATCTTGATCAATTTTTCAAAATTGATAAGGCCATGACCAACGATTTCTTGTTTGTCGCGAGCTCGTTTATGTACCAAAATAATTGTATTAGATAAATCAATAATGGAAGTTATTGGTTCCCTCCAGCAACTTCAGTAAACGCGGATTCATTGAGAATACTAATCGGGAATCCTCCTTCGCCACAATAGCGACTCACCCATTTCAATCCCACTAGTATTAATATACAAAAAGACAGAGGTATCACGCCATTCCTGCGCAATCCTCTGTCGGAACAGTCGGTCATTTATTTCGATAATTCAAAGTAAGTATATTGGATCTCAATTATTTAATTAAACATCTATTCGATAGGCTGACAATAAGTATCATTGGACTTACCACAGAAAAATATTGCGTTAAAAAGACAAAAGCCCAAGATCCGTCCAGCAGGATTTTCAGGCTTTTGAAATGCTATGGTTAAAGCAGTTACACTTGCGGCTGGTGTTGCATGGCTGATCTCAGGTAGAGCACCGCACAGCTAATAGATACGATGACGATGATGGTCAGCCCCCAGTAAATATTGCTGTAGGCCATGCCCATTGGCAGATTCTTTTGCATCGCCAGTGCGCTGGCAGAAGCAGCAACCCCCATGGCTCCGCTGCAGAACTGCAGCAGCTGGTACAGCCCCATCCCGGAGCCCATCTCGGCCGGCAGCAGAATACGGGAAATTTCGTTGGATACGCTGCTCGACAGAATTGTGAAGCAGGTGCTCATCAGCATGTAAATGAAGATGATGGCTACATATGAGCTTCCCTCAAATAATGCAAACAAGACGACGGCTACCAGGAAGAACACCGGGATAATCCGAAGAATAGGGTTGTTGCCACGAGAATCAATAAACCGACCGACCCGCTGAGAGACAATCATGGCCAGGAACGATCCCGGAAAAATCACCATTCCCGCCTGGATGGCGCTTAGACTGTACTGTTTCACCAGAATCTGCGGCATCAGGAACAAGGTCGCAAAGCTGCAGAGATAAGCAGCGATACCGACCGCTGCCAGGATCAGATAGCGGCGGTTCTGGAACAGGGATGGCAGGACAAACGGTTCCTTCGCCGAGCGAATCCGGGCAGCGAACAACACAAGCGATACAATCCCTCCAGCCAGACCAATCCAGGAATGATTCGTTAAGGCAATTAGCAGGCCTGTCGTGCCCACGCTAATGAACAATGCGCCCAGGAAATCGAAAGACCCCTTCTGCACACTCTCTTTTGGAATAAAAATGACGAACAGCGGTATCAGAAGCATCGTGATTGCGGTAACTACAAACAACATATGCCAGCCTAAATACTCGACAATGGCTCCACCAATAACCGGACCCAGTCCAAGACCCATCGAGACGGAGGACATGGTAATGCTCATCGCCTTGCCGCGGCGCTCAACCGGAATGTAACGGGAGTTCAGAACCATCGTCAGCGCAAGAATCGAACCCGCGCCAGTGGCTTGAACGAGCCGTACAATTAGAAGCATCATGAAACTGTTGCTGAACAACCCTGCTATGGCAGCAAGACTCAGTGACAAGATACCTATTATGAACAGCCTGCGGATCGGTACAAAATCGGCAATACGGCTGTATGTAATAGACGAGACGGCAAAAACGATCGAATATCCAGTGACAATCCACGAGGTTAACGCAGGTGTCAGATGAAAAGCGACTGCAACATCAGGCAGAGCCAGATTGAACATCATGGTATTCATGATGACCAGGACGATCGCTACACCTAGTAAAATGACTACAGCCCGTTCATTTATTACGGCCGGTTCCTGTCCGTTAGATTCGGCTGGTACTGTTTTTTTATTCATTTTCTCCACCATCCAATTTCTATTGTTCGATTGTTATCGAAATTTGAAAATAATATAGCACGGTTTGTGTTATAATGCAATCATCAGTAAAAAAAGGAGGGCCTCCCGTGAAGCTCTTATATCATCCCGACCGGGCGGATATTCATTTATCCACGGTACTTAATGCACTAAGCGATCCCATTCGTCTGTTAATCGTTTCTGAACTGTATCAAGCCGGTGAACGCCCCTGCGGTGAAATTAACGTTCCTGTGGTCAAATCCACAGCGTCTCATCATATCAAGAATCTCCGTGAATCAGGCATTGTTCAGGTGCGTCCTCATGGAACGCAGAGAATCGTGACTCTGCGGGCGGAAGACTTGAATCTTCGTTTTCCTGGTCTGCTCGCTTCCATTCTCGAGGCTTTTGAACATTCCGAAGAGAAGAGCAAGCTGTTGAACCCGGACAGCTGATCTGCCTATACCCCCAGTAATATCAGATATAAGATCATTCTTTAAGTATTTTATTTTTTGAATCGGTGTTTCTGTTCATTTGACCGTTTCTTCCATCTCCGACATCATTTATGTGCTGTTTGATTGCGCACGTCGTTCGTCCGACAGCTTTCACAAGAGTTTAAATATCTGGCTCCGACGTTCGCGTCCCCTCCCTTTGTAGCCGGTCGGATCCTTAAGTTAGCTCTACAAATATGAATCTGTTTAGATCATCATCTAATCGGTAATCGGACCAAGTTCTTGTCCTGGACGCTGGACAGGAACTTGGTCCGATAAAACAAAAAAGCCGCTAAATTAGCGACTTTCAATGAGACTATGTTCTTGTCCCTCGACAATTGACAAAAAAACAAATATCTTTTTCCCTCTAAAATTTTCATCCATCATTTTTTAATAAAAATTAAAACCCGTTGGGCTTTTAGTAGTACTCGGTTACGCTGGTCACTCTGGTTTTCCCAGACGCCAACGATTGTCTCTTCCAGTAGTCTTTAGATCAATTCCCGAGAGTGTACTTCGGCGCCCGGAAGACAACGAACTTATTTTTTAGAGCTTCGAGCGCGCCCGGACGGTGATGTTCGGTAGGCTTAAAATAGTTCCCACCTGTTCAGAGGATGGGGACTTTAAGCTTACTTTATTTTTTCGCATATCCTTGCTTGTTCAAATAGTTCATCATTTGAGGGAGAATACTTCTCTGGAGATGATCTTGGATATGCTCACTCCATCCTTTCACTCTTTTCACTGTGAAGGGAGCCATAACCGGGCGGCTCTCATAATACTTCAACATGGCTTCATCATAGATGGCTAATTTCTCTTGATCCAGTGGTTGATACTGATTTTCCAGCATGACCATGGATTGAGGCAGTCGCGGCTTAAGTTCAGGTTTTTCTTCTGCCGGGGTACCGAGGCATAATCCCACCAAAGGTATCACATACTTCGGCAATTTCAATAGGTCAGATAATTCGTTAATATTAGCTCTGACAGCTCCGATAAATACACCGCCAAGTCCCATGGATTCGGCTGCTGTTAAAGCATTTTGTGCCATCAGTCCAGCATCGAACGTACCAACCAATAGGAATTCGATATATTCAATATCCACCTTTGGAGCAATTTGATGATTACGGTTGAAATCTGCACAAAAAATCCAAAATTCTGGTGCTTCTTCAATATAGGGTTGATCCATACTGAGCTGCATCACTTTTTTTCGAAGATCAGGATTTGTGATTCGAATAATCGAAACGGCTTGAAGAAGACTGGAAGATGAAGTTTGACTGGCTGCTTTAAAGATTGCTTCTCGCTGTTCTTCTGTCAAGGGTTTATTAGTAAAAGATCGCACAGATGCATGATTATGAAGCAATGAAATGGTTTCATTCATGTAATCCATCTCCATATTTATTTGATATAATAACTCCGTATTGATAAGGAACTCTCATATTTCGCGTAGTGTTCTTTCCCTACTCTCCTTTATGCTGTACAGGCTTAGAGTTGAATCATCTTTTTGCTATAATTACATTAAGACTGCTAACTAAACATTGGCCAATGTTGTTCTGTCCCGGTGACATTGACACTATCATAAAATTTTTCGTTGGATCCGCAAAGAGGGCAATATAAATGAACATAGTACAACTTTTTGTACCTTTAGGGGGGATATCGATGAGGGTCTGTAATGAAGGATTTGATAAAGCGTTTATCGATGATAACAGGGATATGTACGCGATATCCTTTACCCAATATGTCCTTTCAGGACGTTGGAAACACTTTATATTATGGTATCTAAGAGGAGAAACGCGTCGCTATACGGAGATAAAAAAATTTCTTGGCGGTTTATCGCAAGGCTCTCTCACAAAGCATCTTAAAGAGCTGGAGCAAGATGGGGTCATTAAACGTGAGGTCTATCCGGAAGTTCCTCCACGGGTAGAGTATTCGCTTACAGACAAGGGAAATAAATTACTGCCGATTCTTGAGAAGATGAAAGACTTCGGAAGAGAATACGGCTAAAAAAAATTGTGGCTGAATCTAGGTAAGCGTCAAATAGTCCCCACCTGTTCAGCAGATGTGGACTTGAATAAAAGTGAGAAATTACACAATGGGTAGCAATCTACCACCATAACCGTATCGATTTACTTTAAACGGAATAATAAAAACATCGCCGATATTGACTTTCTTCCTTCTCATAGTCCAATCCTCCAACAACATCTGGCTCGCACTATCCTGCCCTTAGTTTAACGACAAAATTAGTCATAAATCTAACTCACCCAATAGTTGAAATAGTTGTTCACGCATTTTTTCTTCATAATATTTTATTCGAATTCTTTTCAACTAACCTGCCTGCTAGCTTAACGAAATTCATTGCATGGAACCCTAACTACCTATCTGATCAGTAATCGGCACCGTTGAAACTTAATCATCAACGGTTTTTTAGAAATTCAATTTTTTACACATTATTTTCTTCTTACAGTTATTAAGCAATGGGAGATTTAATTGTTTCGGGGTATGACTAGGTTGAAAAAGCAAGAAAGGTTGTTAATAATACAGTCCTAATTTAAGATTGGCTCTGCCAGCCAATATCTTTTCTATTTAACATTGTCTTTAAACTCGAATCCGTTTAACTTCATTACCATTATTTTAAATAAATGATATAGTAGTTATATATCCAATTAATGTTAAAAAGAGGTGTTCAGCATTGAATCATCACTACCTGTTCGTTTCCGCCCATCTGGACGATGCTATTATTTCATGCGGCGATTATATCGATTCGCTTGTTCGTGCTGGCCACCATGTGACCATAGCAACTGTTTTCACTGGTTCTGGCACAACTCTATCCCTACTTGCTCGCATCCTACACAAAAAATTCGGGCTCAGCTCCGACGTGATGAAAGTGCGCCGGGAAGAGGACGTTAGAGCATGCGACCTACTCGGTGTGGATACGATTCATCTGGACCTGCAGGAATGTATCTATCGTAAAGATCCGGGCGGTGCCCCCTTATATAAAATGCTGGACGATTTGTTCCATACTGACTACGAGACCGAGCTGGACCTGATTTCTGAGGTAACAACAGTGCTTTCAACACGTCTCTGTCTTACAGACTACGATCATATTTATATTCCGCTTGCAATCGGAAGACATGTGGATCATGGTATCGTACGGATTGCGGCTGAACAAGCTGTACGAAATATTAGTGATTTGGAAGTCTCTGCCCGTTTGATTTACTACGAAGATCTGCCGTATTTAAACTATGGTCAAGATTTGCAATGGGAAATTGACTTAGCACAGAACTTACATCCCGTCTACATTTCGCTTCCCAAATGCAGTTTGAAGCAGAAGGCTGCGGCTATTCTGGCATACCGCTCCCAAATCCGCCTATTATGGCACTCCAGATGGGAGATGCTTAAACAAGTGATCCAACATGCCCATTCGTGCCGCCCGCCAGGGCTTCAGCTCGATCCAAACACATATTGTTTCCGACTGCATGCTATGAGTGCGCCTAACCAAGTACCACTTGCTACACACGTTCCTTGGAACTTTTAATAAGTCGATAATAAAAAGTATGTTCTTGTCCCTCGATAGTTCTTGTCCATTTCGGCAATAGTACAATGTTCTTCTCACTCTCTATCGGAAAGACAGGCCGTAAGTACGGCCCTGTAAGTGCTTCAACACTTCCCGACATCACTCTTCACGATATATCACATGGCTTGCAGCAGTGACTATGATTGAGTAAGGCAATCTGTCTCTAACGCATTCCAGTTTGGCGTAGGCACATTCGACCTTGCCCTCCATTCGGTAAAGTCCTCATTCAAGGCAGTGAGCTCAACTGCTGTCCCATCAATCAACCTGCTAACCGGAAGCATGAAGAAAATCTTCAACGCACAGCGGATTAAGTTTGGATAGCCGGTAATCCAAGACGCCTGCTTCGCAGGGGTTAACGGGTACCCCAAGGATTCAAGTACACGAAAGCCCTCTCCCATTGCCGCCACTAACTGACGCATTCGCCTGTTGTCACGGACAACTTGTTTCATCTGGAAGCTATGGAACAGAATGACCATGTTCATGGGCACGACCAGCACCATGTGGTTTTTCAGCCAGGCATCGATCTGATCATGGTAACTGAGCTTGTATTTGGTTGTCATGAATGCCTGCTCCAGCAGGGAGCGGAACGGAACAGGACCGTCCAGACCCCCGATGACCATCTCCCCGTGGCCGACACGAATGCAAATGACTCGTCCGTCGGTACGTGTACCTGCGGTAGTTTGAAATCCAAAAGCGACCTGTTTAGGTGACGTTCCATGTTTACTCAAATGGTCCTGCATGGCGTAGGTATTCATATTGTTGCCGACCAATACGATATGTCGGCTAACGTTTTCTTCGAGGATCGGTAGCACAGCCCCGAAATCCGAATATTTCATCATGACGAAGATCAAGTCATACGCGTCTCCTGACTCTAGCCTACGAATTATACGAACCCGATCAACAGTTGTCTTGCGCTGAAGGTAATGCCGAATGACTAGTCCCTCCTTTTCCAGTTCCTCCGCTCGCTTTCCTCTTGCCAACACAGTCACGTCATGACCGCCCTTTACCAGGACATGTGCCAGATAGCTTCCCTGCACACCTGCACCGTACACAAGTATATTCAATATTATCGCTCCTTTTATAATTAACAGTTGTTGAATATATAACACCTGTGGATTACAATCAAGATATCATTGGAACGGATGCAGGTGCAATGGCTAATTGCTGTCGTTTCTGTTGAGAAATGAACAACGAATGATGTATGTGTTCAGGAAAGAGGGGAGAACTATGGATCGGCGCATCGTACGATCAAGACAAATGATTATGCAAGCGTTCATTGGGCTGCTGGGAGAGCAGGAATTTGAGAGGGTCACCATTCAAGGTATTGCGGATCGGGCCAATGTCAACCGCGGAACGATCTATTTGCATTTTACAGACAAATATGACCTGCTGGAACAGAGCGTGGAAACGTATCTGATGATGCTGGCTGACAGTTGTGTGCCGGAGGATGGGCCAACCAATGAACTGTCCCGGGACCTGCTGATTCGTACGTTCACGTATCTGAAAGAGCATGCAGAAATTTATAGCGTTTTGATTACCAATAAAGGTATTCCGACGTTCAGACACCGTATGACACAGATGATTGAAGCGAATATCACTTTGGTGGTGAAACAAATGAAATTAGAAACCGGTATCCACAAAGATGTGTTGGCGCAATTCTTATCCGTTTCCATTACGGGGTTGATTGAGTGGTGGGTCGTCCAATCTATGCCATACACGCCAGAAGAGATGGTTGAACAGATGGCTAGAATTTTGGAAGCAAGGCTGCAGCTATGGTAAACGAATTAAATTACATTGGAATCTTGAGGGTTACAGATCAAAAACCGGTCAGCTCGATACGATTCTTTAAACGAGAAAAATACCTGCCCTCTCCCGGACAGGTATTAAAGGTGAGTCGTATGAATGGCTTACTAACATCGATCACTAAATATTAGTCCAGAAGGCTGTAGATCTGAATGCTCTCCACCTTGGCATCCTTGATATGAAACGACATCACATCCACATAATTGGATGGCTCGTAACGGAAGTCATCCTCCTCATTAGGGGCTCCATTACCAAGCAGCTTCCCCTCGGGGTAGGCGGTTTTAAGTGTATCCAGGCTATCTCCTGCTTTAATGTTTCGCACTGTCGCGTACTTAGGATCTGTAATTTCGATATGAAAAATGGAGTCTTGTTTCCCCTTCGGTATACTGATTGTTTTAATCTCCAGACCAGGATACGTATAAACCTTTTCTGTAAAACCGATTAACGTATCCATGTTTGTTCCATCGTCGGCACTGTACGTATGAGACTTCAGGTTATCCGGTTTGCCCAGCATCTGTTCCATCTGATCTTCATTCGCTGTATCCGAAATCGCAATGGTGATCTCATTATAGACAAAAGCAAGCTCCTTCAGCACCACATTGCCTTTCTTCTCCATCGAACCTTCCTTAATAGTTTCAGCGCTTTGTCCTTTCGAATTTTCTGAAGCAGGCGAAGTAGAATTTGATGCTCCTCCGCCTTTGGCCTGTTCGTCGGGCGTGTTTTTTTCTGCCGAGTTCTGCGCCCCTTCTGGCGACTTGGCACCACTCGACTGACAGCCCGTCATTGCCATCGTTAGTAAAATACTCAGCAGGATAACAGCTGTAGCTTTGTTTATCCATTTCATCATGATCCCTCCATAAATGTGTGATTTCTTCTTATGAAGTGATTATAAAAAAAGCATTTGTTAGTCTCATAACAGAATTGTACCAATCTTGTAACGTCAACTATTTGCGCGTGTTTACGCACGAGGTAACACAATCGTAACGGTCGTTCCTTCCCCGATTTGACTTTCCATGTCGATATATCCATTAAATCGCTCTACAATCTCTTTGCAAATAGAAAGTCCAAGACCTGAACCGTTCGCTGTGCTTGCATTTTTCGCCCGGTAAAAGCGTTCCTGCACTCTCTCCAACTCATCGCCCGCGATACCAATGCCTTGATCACGTATCCGTATAATTACCTCGCTTGGCGTATGTGTAAGCTTCAATTCGATTAGCGATGAACTGCCTGAATATTTGATGGCATTGTCCACAAGATTGGCGATCGCATGGGACATCAGCATGGGATTCACGTTGGCGTAGACTCTCGTCATAAGCTTATCCTCTTGTTCCGCTTCCGCCTCCCTGAATATAATCTCAATTCCTTTATCTTTGGCTTTGGCTCTCATACTCGTTGCGACTTGCTGAATCAGTTCGTTCATTTCCGTTTTCCGGGCTTCCAGTTCGTTAGAACCAGCCTTGTCGAATCGGGATAGCAGCAACAGTTCATTAATCAAGCGCGTCAGCCGATCCGATTCCTGCAGCAGATGAGCATAGATTTTTTGCAGTTCCTTGTTCTCGTTCTCCCCTTCATACAAGTATTGAGAGAAACCACGAATGGCTGCCAAGGGTGTTTTTAACTCGTGAGATACGTTGGAGACAAATTGTTTCTGGTACTGAATGTAATCATGAAGCTGCCGCCCCATGGAATCCAGCCCATCTGCCAGCATGCCCAGCTCATCCTTCCGGTTTAGATGAACTCTCCGAAACTCCTGTCTGGAGAAACTTTGCGCAGCGCCCAGCAACAGCTTAATCGGCTTGGTTGTGCCCCGGGCAATCCACAGACTGGCTAACGTAATCAGTACAATAAATCCGCCTGCACCCGCAAACAGGATATAACGGATTTGATCCATAATCGCATAAAAGTAGGAAATGTCCTCCACGAACTCATACACATAAGCGTTTTGGTAGTATTGATCCTGAATGGGAGTGGCAAAATAAAGCAAATGATCTTCCGTTACGGTGTAGGCATAACTGCCGCTCAGGGCTTTCTGAATATTCTTTTCAAAAATAAGAGGTTTGCCATCATTAATGATGATGCCATCCACAGCCAAGCCCAGCAACTGCTTGGAGCTGTCATAGATACGTACTTCCTTGCCTGAAGCTTTCAGCTTCTCCAGAGCAAGTCTGACGATTTCTTTGGTCTGCGGCTCTCCTGTCGATGATCTATGCTGTGCCAACACCTCACGGAAGGACAGCTCGGACAGATCCGCCCTCTCCATCATCTGTTTCTCAATGGTAATGAAGCTGTAGTAATCGATGGCTTTATTCACCGCAAAAATGATGATGCTAAAGGACAGCACGGAGAAAAATAAATAATTCAGCAGTAACCGGGTTGCATACTTCAGGCCTCGCCACCTCCAAGTTGATAGCCAAATCCATAGATCGTCCTTACATACTTCGGTTCGTCCGCGTTATCCTCCAGCTTCTTCCGTAATCGCATGATGGTCATATCCACACTGCGACTGTCCCCCATAAAGTCATAGCCCCATCCGATCTGCAGCAGCTCATCCCGGGTAAAGATTTTGTCTGGCCTTTTGAGTAACGTTTCCAGAATTTTAAACTCTTTGGCTGTTAAAGACACGGGTACATCGTTTTTCAGCACCCTTCGGCTTTCCAGATCAAATGTCAGCTCTTCATGAATGATGCGAGTAGATTTCACTTCTGTTCCTTCACCTGATTCCTCCTTGCTCTCGTTTCTTCTCAGAATCACCTTGATCCGAGCGAGCAATTCACGATTGTCAAAGGGTTTGGTCATGTAATCTTCCGCCCCTAGCTCTAGTCCCAATACCTTGTCGATTACCTCATTTTTGGCAGAGAGCATGATCACAGGAACGGCACGTTTCCCGGTGATTTCCTTACACAGGTCATATCCGGAGCAGTCAGGCAGCATCAAGTCAAGCACCACGAGATCCGGCCCAAAAGCATCCAGCAGCTGCAGGGCTATTTTACCGTTCTCAGCCGTTTGAACGACGTAGTTTTCTCTTCTCAGTACGAGCTCAATTAAATCTCTGATTGCGACTTCATCGTCAATGACAAGTATTTTCTTCAATGTGCACTCCTTCTAGCCTTGTTCCCCAGCTTGAATCATAATTTACCCTCATCTTAGCACAGACACTTTAGATTCCTCCACTAACTGGAAAATGAACACTTAAGGTCCTTTTTTTGTACTGGTTTCATCCATTCTTTCAGTGCCTGAAGAACCTGCTAAAGCTGTTCCTGTCGCATAGGATGCAAGGTTAAAATACCCCTTTGATCTGATCTGTGTGTTTCAGTCACTCAAAAGAGACACAATACTTCTACTCAGATATTCATCTCATCGAAATACAAAAACTGTCCTGCATAATGCTACTTAATGAGGTTTTAATCGGTATAAGTCCTTGATCTTGGCTAGAGACACAAACTTGTACCGCTAAAACAAAAAAGCCGCTAAATTAGCGACTTTCTATGGGATCATGTTCTTGCCTCTCGACAAGACTGTTGTCACTGCTCGCTAACACCCCGAGTGGGACAGCCCTTGTATTCCTGCCTTTACTCCAGATATTTGTGTTCTCCGCTTTTAATCTACTTTTACTCCACTTTGCTGACCTTCATAATAATTCGCGAGCTCTACGATTAAAGCACCCATTCGTTCTTTCTCAGGCACGATAATCCGGCTTATCCCTTGATCTCGAAGCGCTTCAGCCGTTACTTTACCGATAGCGGCAGCCAGTACATCCTGTTCAAAGACGGCTTTCACCTCTTCTTCACGCCCATGTTCTCTCGCATAATCAAATAAATATCCGACTTGAACTCTTGTTGTGAAACAAACGGCATCCACTTCCCGCTGAATCAGTTCATTCATAATCGTTGCAAGCGTCTCCTGCTCAGGAGCTTGATAATGATAAGGCAGTATGACCTGAACATCCATGCTGCCCTTGTTTTTGATAAACTGATATAACTGCGACGACAACTCGCCATGAAGCTGAATCCACACCTTTTGACCAATAAAATCAAATACCTCAAGCTTTTCGATCATACTGGCAATCGTTCCATCGTCATCACAGACGACCGGATGAATACCAGATTTCTTTAAAAAGGCGTTTGTTTTGTAACCGCGGCAGGCAATCTTGGTTTCTTTCAATCTCTTTTCGAATTCAGAGACCGCGTTAATCCTCTCCGCAGCGTGAATCATGGATTCAAATCCAATACCTGTCGTGAAAATAAACCAGTCTGCCCCCTGCCGGATAAAGCGCTTTACATCCTCTTCCACTTCAACCGGATCAGAATATGTCACTCCCTGAAGTGACCGGATAAGGGGGACTCCTCCTCTTCGTTCAATAATCTCCGCCATTTCTTCTGTCTTTTGCGACCCGGCAATGACAATTTTTTTGTTCTGAAGGTCTTTACTCATGGAGCAGCCCTCCCTCATTCTTAAGTAATCCAACTCGCACCTCGTTTCCGTGAATCTGAACCGGATAAGTCCGAACCTGCCCCGTATCAGGATCAAGCACCTTACCATCCGTCAACGATATTTTCCAGTCACAGATCGGGTCGAACAGGACCTCCCCGGATATAATTCCTTCTGCAATCGTGCCTCCGCGCGGCCCAGGGCTTTTATTCTCAAGCGCATAGATTTGTCCGTCCGTTGTCTTGAATACCGCAATCTTATCCTTACCCAAGTGCACAACCCGTCCCAGTCTCTCCGTGAAATCATCTACATTGCCAACAAGGTAATACGTGTATTCATTTCTGTTCAATATAGGTTCCATCTTGCAGCCCCTTCCTGTTTCTAATCCTGTTTCGTAGAGACATTGATCTCTTCAAACATCCGTTCCCTTAAATTTGAATTATTCAGGATTTCACTCCAAGGTTCCTTCACCTGCGCCAGAGCGACCTCCATTCGCTCAGCCAAAGCCCGGCGGTTATCCAGATCATTGACTACAGCTTCGGTGACGGATTTAAGTCCCATCCTTTCGATCCATTCCGAGGTCCGCTCCAGATATTTGCCTGTCTCCCGGTAGTACTGCATGAACGCGGAGACAATCTCCAGAAGTTCTTCATCTGTCCGTACCTTACACAGAAGTTCAGCAAGTCGGGCTTTAATCCCGCCATTACCACCAACGTAAATTTCCCATGCCCCCTCATTGCCGACGATCCCAATATCCTTGGTTGATGACTCCGCACAGTTACGCGGACAGCCATTTACGGCGAGCTTGAACTTGGCTGGCATATCTAACCGCTCGAACTTCTTCTCGAGGATTATTCCCATTCCCATCGAATCTTTCGTGCCAAAACGGCAGAACTGTGATCCCACGCAGGTCTTCACCGTACGCAGCGCCTTTGCATATGCATAACCGGACGGCATGCCAAGGTCCTTCCAGATCTTCGGCAGGTCCTCCTTTTTGACCCCAAGCAGGTCAAGCCGCTGACCACCGGTTACCTTAACCAGCTTGACGTTGTATTTGTCGGCAATATCAGCAATAAGTCTGAGATCCTCCGGTGTGGTTACCCCGCCGTACATCCGCGGCACAACGCCAAAGGTACCGTCCTTCTGGATATTCGCATGCATCCGTTCATTCACAAAACGTGAATCTTTCTCGTCCACATGCTCAGCGGGCCAAATCATACCCAGATAGTAGTTCAGCGCAGGACGACATTTGGAGCAGCCCTCCGGGTTATCCCAATCCAGCGCATACCTTACTTCTTTAGATGTGATCAGCCCCTTTTCTTTAATCGCCGTCACGACTTCATCTCTGCTCAGTGTGGTACAAGAACAGATTGCTTCCTGTTTCGCCGCCGCTGAATCATATTTGTCCCCGAGCACATATTGAAGAATCTGCTCTACAACAGGTCGGCAGCCTCCACAAGAACGCGATGCACTTGTTGCGACCTTGATCTCTTCCACCGTGGTTAATCCCTTTTCGTTAATGGCATCGACAATGTGTTTCTTTGTCACACCATTACAACCGCATACGATTTCCTCATCCGCCAGATCTGCGGCCGTATTCCCCGTTTCGACGGAAGCTTGTCCCACAATCGCATCATGAATGGCTTCTGTCATCACGGTGCCTGTTCGAATCCACTGCTGCAGTCTGGAGGATTCCTTACCGTCACCGATCAGAACACCGCCGACGATCCGTCCGCCGCGCAGCAGCACTTTTTTGTAAATACGCCGCCAGTCATCATGCATCCGCACAATAGACAGCCCTTCTGCATCCATAAACTCACCAGCGGAGAACACGTCTACGCCAGATATTTTGAGTTGAGTAGATACCACAGATCCTTCATACGGCTTCGTCTCCACTCCGCATAGATACTTCGCAAGAATAGCCCCCTGCTCAAATAGCGGAGCTACGAGTCCATATGTAATACCCCGATGCTCGTTACACTCCCCTACCGCATAAATATCTGGTACTGAAGTACGCATAAAATCATCCACAAGAATACCGCGATTAACCTCAATGCCGCTTTTCTTGGCTAGTGCAGTGTTTGGCCTGATCCCTACCGCCATGACTACGAATTCCGCATCCAGTGTCGTTCCGTCGGTAAAACGAATACCGCTGACCCGATCATCTCCCAGAAACTCCTCCGTCTGTTTGCCGGTAGCAAATTTCAAACCCTGGCTTTCCAGCTCTGCCTGAAGCATCAGCGAGGCGGTATGATCGAGCTGACGTTCCATGATCTCCTCAAACAGATGGACCACTGTCACATCCATCCCCAATTTAAGCAGCCCCTTGGCCGCCTCCAATCCAAGCAAGCCCCCGCCAATAACAGCGGCCTTCTTGTACTGATCTGCTGCATGCAGCATGTTCTGGCAATCTGCAATATCTCTGAAACCTACAATTCCTTCTTTATCTGCTCCTGGAACAGGAAGCATAAACGGATTGGAACCGGTTGCAATAATGAGGGTGTCGTATGGAACCTTTATACCATTGTCTGCTTTCACGATTTTTTGTTCCGTATCAATATGCGTTACAGTCGTTCCCGTATGTAGCTCTATTCCGTTTTCTAAATACCAATCCCAGTCGTTCAGAATGATGTCTTCTACTGCTTTACTCTTCTCTAGCACATACGATAACTGAATACGATTGTAGTTGGGATAAGGCTCGCTTCCAAATACGGTGATCCTGTAGGTGCTCGGCGCCAGTTTTAATATCTGTTCCACCGTGTTGATGCCCGCCATCCCGTTGCCAATCAAGACTAGATGCCGACGTTCTTGTACTTTCACCATGCAGAAACCTCCTAAATATATATACGAATCCATGCAAAAGAGAACTTGTAACCTACTAAACATCACACGTACAATCGAACCAGTTTTAGCAGATTTTCTCTGTTTCCATCATAAGAAAAGAGGGATATAAAAGGAACCCTCTTTTTGAGGCATCATCAGTTTATTAGGAGCGAAAAAAGACGTTGTCATACAATATGACAACGTCTTTTACTAGTGAACAGATTAGCTACCTTCTACCTCAAACCTAAGCACATTGCGCAATTAAGCCTGGTCCCGATCCTGCGAGAATAGCTTTTCATTCAAATCGATTTAAATTTGGGACCCCAACTGTACCAAAAGCTCAGCATGTTCTTGAGCTAATCCCTTACCACTCTCGGCTTGCACTTGATAGATAAATCCGTTTAGTGCTCCTTTTTTTCCTCCCTCATTGCCCGATTCATCGGCTCTTTGTACTTTGAACCATTGTTCCTTCAGTCTCTCAGCCAGCTGTGGATCGTTAGATAGGAACTTGTCAATAAGTCCGGCCATGCCTTTATAGGTAAGAATCACTTCATAAGAAAAAGAGGACTTTGCAGCGTTCCCGGCTATATCACTCGCGGATGCATTAACCAAGTGCACCCCGATACCCGTCAAATACGCGGGGCTATCGGTAAGCACAGCATCACAATCACTTTTGGATACACCTGATAATGCATCCTGAGCAGAGCATTCGATCCGAATTACATCATCCACTTCATAGACGGGTTTTCCTGAAAATTGAATTTTAGGGGCCGTTTTGTCAATCTTGACTTCGGTAGTAGAAGGCACCCCGGACACGCCATAAGCCGATTTTGCCCAATAATTTACTGAGGTTATGCCTTCTGCGCTTACTTTAAACTCTGTGGTACTGCCTGCGGTCTCACGCTGATTTATTCTCTCAGCCCCCGTGGTTTCGTAGAAGAGGGAGGCTGCTCCTTCCGAGTTCAACGTTATGGAAACATCTTCATGGTGCCACCCCTGCTCATTTGCCTGTGGATTAAAGGTAATTTTAGTCAAGGGAGCTGTATTATCCTTAACCGTTACGGAAAAATCATCATAGTAAGCTGTTGAAATATTATAACGGCTGGTTACTGCGATCAGCCTGGCATAAGCCGTTCCTTCCGGTGCCTTACCGCGGAGGGTTACTTTTTGCCATTGATGAAGCCTGGATTCATCCAGATGAGTCTCCAAAGTAGACAAACTCTGCCCTTCCGCATTATAAAATCGAAACATGAATCCAGGCTGGCCTGATTCAATATAAATTTGAGTACTTGCGGTATACTCTTCCCCGGGCGATAATGCGATTGGATCACTTTGCACCGCTACGGAGGCGGTACGGATAAGATCCGTAGTTTTCAGGCTGTAATTACCGGCATACCTCTTGCTGCCGCTCCGCTCAAAATAAGCATCCCCGCTGGTCGCAAACATGGAGGTCCAGCCCGGCAGCTTTCCGCTCTCTTCCGGCTGCTCCAACCCGGCATTGTTTACTGGCAAAGGTAGTCCCGGCGGTTCGGATACAATTTCTCCATCGACCTTGATTCTATAGAGAACTGTATTCGTTGCAGAATCAGTAAAATAAAGATTGCCATCCATCCCAAGATCAAATCTCGATGTATCCGTTAATGTTTTGAAATCCAGCGTTTCCGGATCAATTACCGTCAGCTTATTGTTAAACAGTACATACAAAAGTCCGTCTTCAGACCAGCGCATCGGATGATGATGCCACTGGGTGTAATAAAGCTTTGGATAAATTTTTTTATATTTTACAAGTTTGTACGTGTCCGGATCGATTGCAAAAATATATTCATAGGACGCTCCCCAGATGAGTCCATCCGGCCCGAGAGACAGGTCCCCAATGAAAATAGGATCGACAAGTTCGGGAATATCCAGCGTAAACTCCTTTATTTTTTGTTCTTTCTGAACATCCCATACAAAAATTTTGGCCTGCTGCTCGCTTGGCGTGGAGCCCAGTCCTCCCCTAATGGTCGTTGATCCAAAAACCTTTCCATCAACATAGGCAGTACTAAGCACACTCTGATTCTGCACTACGTTGCGATGGACTTTGGTTTCACCTGTAGCGGTATCATGGACCGTAAGCGATCCTCCTAATGTTCCGTATCCGGAGATGGTCGAAATAAACAGCTTACCGTCACCTTCGGACATATGGACAAGCCGTTCCTGATCGTTCCCGAGTACAGCGAGACGCTGCGGATTCGTGCTCCCCGGTTCTTGATTCAGATCATAAACGTACAAGCCACCTTCCGGGTAGACTCCCATATAAACTTTGTTTCCAATCGGGTATACACTGTCCGCTTGACCGATGCTGAAAGGTTTTGACGTCATCGTCTCTAAGTCAACCAACGAAGATCTGGCTTGTGAACCCGTTGTTATCAGCTGTGTCTTTGATACGCTTTGAAGCCGATTGACAACACCCGGCAATCCCGGGATAATCGGCGGTTTTACAATGACTTTCTTGGTATCGATATTTAACATGGCTACCCCGCCGTCATATCGGACCGTAACGAGTGTTTTTCCTGGAAGCTCGGGATTGTTTTTAAACTCTACCCAATCTGCTCCTCTAAATCCACTCTCATAGGTCATGCCAGTTTCCTCTACCTGATGTGTGACGAGGTCAAAAGTTTTCAGTTTTTTCTCGGACATGTAATACAGCTTCCCATCGACCGAGTCGGTCGCATGAAGCCCGGTTACCTGCTGGAGCTCCACATCAAGCCATGTTCCTGTTGTTGTATCGTAAATGTAACCCTCACCCGGTATACCACTTCCATCTGTATAACGGGCGAACAAATAACGGTTATCGATTGTACTCAAATCGTATACCGTATCGTTTTTTACGGAAAGCGAAGCGGCAATATTCGTTTTTTCGCCTGTAGCCAAATCCACACGCACGATCTGTTCATGAGCCGTACCGGCATAAATATATCCTCCCTGGTAAGCAATGGATCGGACATATTCCTGATCAAGCGCACCAATAACACGGCCGTAATCCCTCACTTGTTTGGTAGCCGGGTCATACTGCCAGATTTTTCCGCCCGGATAAGTCCCAACGTACACTCTCCCCTGTTCATCCGTTGTAATGCTGTTGGAAACAGACTGTCCCTCAAATTGGGCCACTTGAACGGCCTCATGAGTGACAGGCGAATACTCCCATAATCTTGCACCCGATCCTTCAGCCGCGACATATAGCATACCGTTCGGAGCAACGGTATGCGCCCAGGAGCTTTCCGACGGCGCAAGAGAAACGGTCCGAAGCAGTTTGTACTCTTCGAGGTCGATCACATTAAGGAAGCCGGGCTTTCCTTTACTGGTGGCGTACATCACGGGTTTTCCATCCTCGTAACCTACGGTTCCGTTAAAGACAGCTACCGTGTAATTGTTGGGAACAAGCAATTCTTCAGGTTCGCTGAAGTTTTTTTGAGAAAGTTTGGATTCCTCCGCTTGGGCAGGAGCAGGCTGGACGGGAAACATCGCAAATACAAGTAAACAGCTCATGAATATGGTGATCAGGTTGAAAGAAGACTTTTTCATCATGTATTCCCCCCTTCTTCATGTCATTAAAAATACTTGATTAACGTGGCTAGGGCCCCTTGAGCCGAGTCGGACTGGTAATTGCCATAGGCTTCAAACGCTTCTTCCAACGCAAACCTATGCGTGATAGCAGGACTTACCGTAATTCGCTTATCAGCAAGCAACCTGATATACTCATCCATATTTCTTCCTTCCGTCCAGCGTACGAAACCGATGGGATAATCCTGATTGTCCTTCTCGTACTGCATATCGTACCTTCCAGGACCGCCCGCTCTCGAGATCAGGACCTGGGCTTCTTTGCGAAACATCAAATCTCTTGAGAACTTCATGGACAAATCACCGACAATCACGACCTTTCCCCGGTCACGAAGCCACTCAAGCGACTTGTTGATCAGCATTTCTCCAGGTCCGCCAGCACATAAGAGAATGGAATCAAACCCGTATCCCCCCGTTTCGTTCACCACAAAACGTTCCACTTCCTCTTCACTTGAAAAGCCCGCTTGAATTCCCATCTGCTCCTGAAGCAGCTGAACCCTTGCTTCGCTCAGATCGTATGCAGCAGTGTGACATGCACCAGCAGCGGCAATTTGGGCTACAAGATTACCGAGAATACCCAGTCCAACGACAAGCACCTTGTCGCCGAACCTCACGTCGGCTATACGCAGTGCATGTATGGCAATCGCCCCGAGCCCTGTAAATGCGGCCTCCTCAGGTTTGACATGATGAGGCACTTTGGTTACTAGATTGGTCGGCACCGAAATCACCTCTGCATGTCTTACATAGGGCACACCGTAACAAGCCACCCGGTCTCCCGGAAGAATATCTCTGACTTCACTTCCCGTTTTTTCCACAATCCCAACAGCGCTATAGCCAAGGTATACGGGAGATACGCCTGATCTCTTAATCGCACTCATCTCCGTACCGGGACTAATCGCCGAATATTCGGTTCTCACTTGGACATGTCGTTTGTTTAGTTCGGGGATATTTGCTTGCAGTATCGTAACTTTTCCTTCCTTCGCAGCAACGATTTTCATTAGATAGAGCTCCTCCTTATGCCTATTTAGCCTTTTTCCGAACCGAGCATCACCCCTTTGGCGAAATACTTCTGAGCAAACGGATAGATGAGCAGAACGGGAATCATGGAAAGCACGATGGTTGCATTTTTGATGGACTGAGGGGCAATGGCTGAACGATCCACAAGTCCCGCGTCGTTTTCTGCGCTGTAGATTAGCATATCCCGCAGCACGACCTGCAAAGGATATTTATCCGGGTCGTTCAAGTAAATCAGCGGCAGGAAAAAGCTGTTCCAGTGACCCATGAAATAAAAAAGTCCGATGGAAGCAAGCGCAGGCTTGGATAAGGGAATGACAATGTTGAACAGAATCCGGTATTCGGAAGCTCCATCGATCAGGGCCGCTTCGCGGATCTGGGAAGACATGTTTTCGTAAAAGCTTTTTAGGATGATCAGTTCCATGGTCCAGATGGCATTGGGAAGTACGAGTGCCCAAACCGAATTCGTTAACCCCAGCTGCTGCACGACCACATAAGTGGGAATAATGCCGGGATTCAGGAACATGGTTAGAACGATGGCCATCATAAAAAACTTGCGTCCGAAAAATCCTTTTTGGGACAAAGGATACGCGGCAACAGCCGTAAAAAGTAAATTCACAAACGTGCCGAATGCCGTATAAAAAATAGAATTCAGGTAGGCTCTTGGAATCGTGTCATTTTTAAGCACCTCGGCATAAGCCCCAAAGTTCAGACCTTTCGGGAAAAGAAACACCCTACCTTGAACGACTGCTGCTGTATCGCTTAAAGAAACGGCCGTAATGTACACGATGGGATAGAGTGTCGCTACAGCAACAAGGCAGAGTATCAACGTATTCATGACATCAAAAACAGATATTTTGCGCTCTCCTACCATAAGCCGTTTCCTCCCAGCCGTTTGCTGATCGCATTGGCGGACAGCAGCATCACCATGGCCACGAGCGCTTCGAATAGCCCTACTGCGGCCGCATAACTGTAATTCGATTCAAGCAGTCCTTTACGGTATACATACGTTGAAAATACATCGGCAACACCATAGGTCATCGGATTGTAGAGCAGCAGTACTTTCTCATAACCGACGCGAATCATGGAGCCGGTTTTCAATATAAACATGATGAGCATCGTGGGAAACAATCCGGGAAGCGTGATATGGCGGATCATATGGAAACGACTGGCGCCGTCCACCTTGGCGGCTTCATAGAGCGTAGGACTGATTCCCGCAATCGCCGCCAGATAAATGATCGATTCGTATCCAGCGTTCGCCCATATTTCCGAAATGACATAGATCGGACGGAACCAACCCGGATCAACGAGAAAATATTTTTTCTCGAAACCGAACGCAGCCAGCACTTGATTCAAAATACCATGGTTCGGAGAGAGGAAATCGATAATCATGCTGCTGACAATGACCACGGACAAAAATGCCGGTAAATAACTGAAGGTTTGAACGGATTTCTTAAACCATTTGTTTCTGACTTCGTTCAGCAGAAGCGCAAGTATGATTGGAAAAGGAAAGCCAAAAATGAGTGTATAGAGCCCAAGGAGCAGCGTGTTCCGGAACAGCATCCAGAAGTCCTGGTTCGTAAAAAACTTGATGAAATGCTCAAATCCCACCCATTCGCTGCCAAGCACTCCTGTAAACACGCTGTAGTCTTTGAAGGCAATAATCAATCCATAAAGTGGCCCGTAACGAAAGATGATGTAGAATAGGATGCAAGGAAGAAACAGCAGAAGCAGCTGCCTGTCGCGTTTAATATGATTCCACGTTTTTCCAAGCCGGCTTCTAAAGCTCTTCTTTGGCACTTCTTTATGGTAAACTGCCGAATGTTCCGTGCCGATGTCTGCCATAAGATTTTCGCCTCCAATACTTTTTCCCACAAGGAGGGAAACGTTCCATGCCTCGTCCCCTCCAGTTGATACACAGGTTTAAGTCCTTTTATTTGGACTCATTGTATCTTTTTTGCGCTTCATTATAGATCGTCATCAGTTCCTCCACACCGCCTTTGCTGATTTGGCTCTTGAAACTCTCCCACTCGGCATCACCATAGCTGGCGTCAAGAATATACTTCGAGTTAAATTCTTCAGCCGATTTTTGCAGCGATGTCTGCAATTCGGCGATCTTGGAAGTTTCTTCGTCCGTAAAATTAAGTATAGGATCAAGTGGTTCGAAACGAATCTCCTTCACGATTTTATCCTGCGCCTCCTGCTCTTTTTCCGAGAAACGATAGTAGATGCTTCGATGGTCCGGTCTTAGGTAAGCTCCTTCCAGCCACATGGCATAACGATCCTCGAGCACGGTGATATCTACAAGTGGAAGATCCTTTAGTTCCGGGTAAACCGGATATCCGTCCTTGCCCCATTCGAAGTTAACCCCTTCCACCCCGATGGTCATCAGTTCACTTCCGGATGGGCTGGTCAGATAGTCGAGCAGTTTGAGCGAAGCTTCTGTATTTTTGTTCTTGGCTACGGCAACGCTGAAATCCGAAACTTCTGGCAGTGATCTGATATGGCCGGTCGGTCCGACGGGATTGGCATACCTGAGGTTATAGTCTGGATTTTGCTTCTTGATCTGGTTGTAAAAGAGATCAAGGCGTCCAATCCAGTCAAACGTGACAAACGATTTGTCCGTCGTCATCTTGGTCGTCCAGGAATCTTGAGTGTCCGTCAAAAATTCCGGATCAAGCAGTTTTTCGTTGTACAGCTTCTTCATGAAATCAAGCATGTCCTTATGCTCTTTCTGTACTGCAGCGTACTTCCAGGTTCCATCTTTTTCATCATAATAGGCCGGGTACTGATCCGTATTACCGAGCCCCCAGCCGAAGGCCCAATCCCTGAAGATATTGGCCAAGCTTTTGGATGCATAGGGGTAAGAATCGGGATAAGCTTTTTTTACTTTTTTCAAAGCTTCGTAAAACTCGTTTGTGTTCGTCCATTCCTTAATGCCCAGCTTATCAAAGATATCCTTCCTGTACATGAATCCATGATTCACTTTGCGATTCAGATTATATATAGGCCAGGTATATATATTGCCGGCTTCATCGCCGAAGGATTTGATGACCCATTTGTTTTCTTCCATATATAGCTTTTTGAAGTTAGGGAGCTGATCCGCGTATTCATTGATGGCAACTACACCTTTTTGTTTGCCGATTTTTTTGAGTTCGGCCGGTTTTAGTCCTGTAAATATGTCCGGCAGCTTACCGGATGCCACAATGACTTTTAATTTATCCTGGTAGGTTTGTGGGGAATAGGTTTGGAAGTTAACTTTAATACCGGTCCGTTTTTCAAGCTCCTGGACAACCAGTTTGCTCGGACCGAGGTCTTTCGCGTTGCTTGGCAGCATGTACGTGATGGTCGTCGGCTCATTGACAAGAGGCAAAGTCAAGCCGCCTGTATCACCGTACTGTCCGGGCTTCTGGGGCGGCAAGGTGGCAGAAGCGCCTTTGTCCGTACCGCTGCTGCATGCGGCAAGGATCGAGGTTAACAGCGTGGTTGCAAGCAGTATGGAAATCCTCTTTTTCAGCTTCATCAAACATTCCTCCTTCAGATAGGTGGATCTGATTAACTAGAATCAAGGGGTCACCCCGATATAAGGCTTTATCACATTTCCATGAGGACGGTGCGTTTTTGTAGACGGCTTTGCTCTGCACACTCCAAGAACCGGATGACTTCCAGCGTTTCAGAGGGATGCACCGTGCACACGCCGTTTTTGAACAAATTCAGGACCGACTTTAGGAGCTCTTTGTAGCTCGGTTCAAGCGGGACATGCCGGGTAGCTTTTCTGGTGTGCAGGCTTATTCCAAAAGACTCTGGGCCACTTCGGATTCCGCGAATCGTTCCCATTCTCCCATCTTTCCAGGTTCCGGTAATGAGATCGTCGTGATCTGTGGAAAAAGCGGTCACTTCCCTGCACCCGGGACCCATGATTCGAAACAACAGATCTGCCGCATGGATGCCGTACCAGAAATAATGCCCTTGCGTCGTTTCGACGTGCATCGGGCCGTACACGTCCGCACCCAAGATGTCTCCCCTTGTGTTTTCGGGCAGGTCTTCTGCATAACGCAAGCTTGAAGCACTCATTAAAGGGATTTGAAACTCTTCCGCGAGTCTGATGATTTCACTTGCGTCTGCTGTTGACAAAGCAAAAGGCTTATCGATAAATACCGGTTTCTGGTAAGGGCAGATCGCCTTGAACTGATTCAGATGTATTCTTCCGTCGGCACTCAGGATAAGGATGGCATCGGTGCTTCCAGCAACTTGCTGCATCGTGGGCATTAATCTCACTCCGTATTCTTTCGTCATTCGACCGGCAAAAGTGTCAACACGGCTTATACTGAGCGGAAAATCCAGAGATCCGCCCGCATATGCGGCCGTCACGGTCACATCTGAAAAAAGAGCCTCCTGGCTTTCGTGAAGAATACGGGTGAATGTCAGGGCATGCGAGCTGTCAAGCCCGATGATTCCGATATTCATGACTGGGAACTAGAAGCAGGCCTAAGCCATTCATCCAGATGCTGCTTCACAAAATCGTCATCATTCAGGTGAGGATACTGGCAGTATACACGATCGATTTCCTCTTTTTGTCCTTCGGATAAGGTCTCCTGCGGATTCAAGCACCAGATCCCTCTCATGAGACCCTGCCTTCGAAGAACCTCGTGTATCCCTGGTATACAGCCAGCAAACTGATGGGCGGGATCAAAAAAAGCGGCGTTGGCATCTGTAATCTCCACGCTGCGCGTGAGCAAGTCCCGTGACAGCGGCGATCCCTCTTGCTTGCGGAGACGTTTCACTTCTTCCAGCAGCTGGACCGCCTTATGTGTCCAGACTGCGAAGTGACCCAGCAGCCCGCCAACGATGTCTTTCTCAATGATGCCTTCTTCCGTTTCGAACCGAAAGGTTGTGAGTAGATCCATCAGGATGTTGTCATCGTTCCCTGTGTACAGTGCAATGTCATCCCGGCGGCTTGAGCAGCATACCGCTCGGACGACATCAATGGTTTGATACCGGTTAAAAGGGGCTATTTTGATAGCGATGACATTATCGATTTCGGCAAAAGCCTGCCAAAAACCGAAGCTCAACCTACGACCTCCGACGGAAGGTTGAAGATAAAAACCGATGACCGGCATGATTTCGGCTATCCTTTCCGTATGCCGAAGCAGGTCTTTCTCGCTCCATTCGTCAAGTCCGCCCATACTCAGCAGCACCGCATCATATCCGAGGTCTTTACTGATCTGGGCTTCTTCCGTTGCCTGTTCCATATCCCCGCAAACACCCGCCACTTTGATGAAAGGCCGTTGCAAGCGGGCCTGCTCCGTTTCCTCCGCGGCCAAGCGGAGCACCCGTTCATAGAGGTTAACCTTGGGATCCCGAATCTCGAACTGGGTGGAATGTACGCCAACCGCAATTCCGCCGGCTCCTGAAGCGATATAGTAATTTGTCAGGAGCCGTTGATAGACTTCATCCAGCTCTCTTCGTTCATTTAAGGCAAGCGGATGAGCAGGGATGACCAGACCTTCATGGAATGCAGCTGCTTGTTCCGGCGTAAGGGATGCTTGTGTTTTGTGCATTAGAACCTCCCCTTCCTTTCCGAAAAATGGGTTGGTTTGTTCCACGTATGTCCGCCGGATTCAACCCAATCGGCAATGAAATCAATCATTTCCAGCAAGCCTACTCTCGGATAACCGAATTCGCGAAACGCCTTAGCTGCATTGCTGAGCAGAGCCGTTTCGGATTCGCTTCCCTCAAAGGCTGGCGCAGTACTGAACCTTTCAGCAAACTGCTGCGCTGCCCAGCGAACTGACATGGTTTCAGGTCCGGTCACATTCAAAATTTCGGGAGGGCTTTGGCACTTGAGCAGGCTCCTTAAGGCCATCTCATTGGCATCTCCCTGCCATATTACGTTGGCATGCCCCATCGCAAGCGGCACCGGCTTGCCTTCGTGAACTTTTTTGGCAATTTCGAGAAGCACTCCATAACGTAAATCAATGGCATAGTTTAAGCGGTACAACAGCATCGGCGTGCCATTCTTGTAAGAGAAGTATTCAAATATCCGCTCTCTCCCCAGTGTGGATTGTGCATATTCACCGAGAGGTTCAGGGGATACCGATTCATCCACTCCGCCGAGACCAACTGATGAAAACGGATACACGTTGCCAGAAGAAAAAACGACGATACGCGAATCTCTATACTTATTTGCCACTCTTCCGGGCAGGTAAGTATTCATTGCCCATGTATAATACTCTCTACCCGTGGTACCAAACTTGTTGCCTGCCATGTATATGACGTTATCCGCTGCAGGCAGCTGCATTAACTCTTGATCGTCTAAAAGATCGCATGAAATCGTCTTTACACCAGCGCTTTCAAGATCGTTCCTCACCTCCTGATCCTGAAATCGGGATACAGCAGTCACCTTCTTGTTCATCCCTCCCGCCTTGATGGCTTGAGCGGCCAATTTTGCAAGACTTGGACCCATCTTCCCGCCTGCGCCTAATATTAAAAGATCCCCGTCCACTTTATGTAAGTCGTTGATTAGCCGGTCTGATGCCTCCGAAAGCTTTGCTTCCAATTCAGCCACGGTCTTCATCCGAATACAGTCACCTCACTTGTTAAGTTCTATAACTGGATCATATGTGGTATTTATTTTCACTAAGAAATTAACATATGCCAAGTTGTCTGTCAACTGGTTCTTTTGTAGTTCATATAAAAATAAAAAAAAAGCACCTCCTCATGGCAGTGCTTTTTAGACTTCTTTTCGTTTTTTATAGATTGAGACTTTTAGACGGAAGCAACACTTCAGCGAGTCCCTCTTCATCCGTTAAATAAGATATGTACTGCTTCAGGCTTTCTCCGAAACGAATCTGGGTTTGCATGGAAATCGACAGATCGCGATACGTCGCGTATTTCGAACTATAGTCTCGATGAAGCTCCAACCTGGACGGTTTGTTTTTAAGCTCCACTGAAAATGTTTCTGTAATATATCTGCTTGCAGGTAAACTGTATGTGTACTTTCTAATGTAGGTCTGTGCCTCATCTGAAGTGAGATAATTCACAAAGCAGGCTGCCGTTTCCTTTCGGCTCGATTCTGCACTGAGAGCAATGGCTGTAGAGAGAAGGAGTGTCCTATCATTCTTAAAATGTGGCAGTTGAGCGATATCAAAGGAAAAGTTCGCATTCTTCAGTTCATTCAGCATGTAATATGTGGTTAGCATAACGGATACCTTCTGCTCCTTAAACAATTTCTCGGCTTCGAATTCACCTTGTGCCAAAGCAAGCGGAAATATTCCTTCCTCTGTCACAAGATCCCTGAGCCAGCGTAATCCTTCTGAGGGCAAGCGAGTTCCGTTCTGAGCTGGACTGGAATCGATCGAAGATGGATCGTCCTCATTTTGTAACCAGAAAATGGGCCACCGGTTCATGGAAAATAATTGAAAAGCGATGCTGTAGCGATGAGGCGCCTTGAGCTCCCTGAGCAGTGCTGCCAGTTCATCCCAGCTCCAGCTGCTGTTAGGTTCACCAAGTCTTTTCTCCCTCAGGTGCTCCTTGTTGTAACACAAAATAACGGGTGAGTAAACGAAAGGCTGTGCTGTCAGAACACCCGATTCCTTCTCAAAATAAGGTGTAAGAAAAGGGTATATCGTATCGTCTCGATCCTGGTCGACAAACAAATCAAGGTAGTTTTTCTCTTGGAATTGGTACATATCCTGCAAGTTGATAGTTAACGCATCGATAATCCCTAGTTTGATAAGATTGGCGATATTGTCTGAATTCATATAAGGAAGCTCAATCGTTTCCACATGAATATGTGGGTGTTTCTCGTGGAATCGCTTAATTAGTTCCTCCATCCCCGCTTCTTTATACAATGACGGATATACGCCAAAATAAATGGTTTCCTTGGAAGCAGGCTTGGTTACCTGCGTGCCTACCCTGGGGATTTTAATGATCAATCCCTCTTGTACAAGCTCATCCAGAACGTATCTCACGGAGTTTTTGCTTAGTTTGTATTGTTCTGTTAGTGCCAGCTCGGAAGGAAGAAATTCTCCCGGACTGTAAGCTCCGGAGTTAATTTTTTGCTTCAGATCGGCAGACATATGTCTGGTTCTGTTCTGAAAAGTATGACGATCTATTTTCGCCATTGGCCGTTCCACCTATCCTCTTCATCTTTTTATGTTCTAACTATAGTTCATTGTACTTCCTGATTATTATACCAGATATGAACCAGTTTCACACGCTAAGAGTAAATTAATTCACCTAAAATACATACTGGAATTTTTCACGCTTTCCAGTCTTTTTCAAAATTTATGCCTCCGAATCCATGAAACCGATGAATTCCCGGATCGGCTGTCGTCTATATAAACGAAGGCATAATGAACACAAACTAATTTGACGAAGAGGTGTTTAAGATGGCATTAACGTCCGTATTCACAAGCTTCAACCTGCCTGTAAAAAACGTAGAACAATCGAAAGCGTTCTTTACTGGACTCGGATTCGAGCTCAACCCGCAATTCCCCGAGAACGAAAATTCGGTAGCCATTGTGATTGGCGACAACCTGCAGGTCATGCTGATCAATCATGCATTCTTTAATACGCTTACGGAGAGGGAGTCCGTCGATACGAGCAAGTATGCTCAGATGACGATCGCATTGGCCTTCGAGAGCCGGGAAAAGGTCAATGAAATCGTGAATACTGCGCTCTCCTTGGGTGGGAAATTACACGCTGAACCTGAAGATCATGGGTTCATGTATCATTGGGGCTTCGTGGACCTGGACGGCCATCTGTGGGCTATTAACTGCATGAACATGGATGTGGCACAAGGTTAAGGCTAACGGAGAGCAAGGTTGTACTAGGGTTCAAAAAGAAAGACGCCGGGCATCTTCCCGGCGTCTTCTTTGCGATGATTAATTTTGTTCGGTATAGGCTTTGAAATTGTCCATGATCGCTTGCCAGCCTGCTTGCTGGAACTCGACGGGATTTGAGCTTTCCGCGTCGAACGTTTCGATGACCTTCGTCTCGCTGCCTTGATCAACGAAAGCAATATCCACTCTTCTTCCGTCATCCATGGTGTAGCCGATCGCCTCATGCTGCTTCACGGCATCGTAGACTCCGCCAAAATCAAAGCCCATGCTGCCATCCTTCGCTTCCATCCGTGTCAGAAACTTGCCGCCGACTTGCAGATCGTTTTCGGCTCTCGGCGCATGCCAGTCCTCGGACGCTTGATTCCACTTCGTGATGTGTTCCGGCTCGGTCCAATAGCGCCATACCTTCTCGATCGGGGCTTGAATTACGGCTTGCACGGTTACTTTCGTCGGTTGATTCGTTTCCATTTTGAATAGACACCTCTCTCATGCTTTTCGTTGTTTTGTTATTCTCAATGATATAGACGTAAGCCAATGACGAAATTCATCGGTCGAGTCGCTCAGGCAGACCAAATCGCGAAAATAATTGCGTATTAATGAAGTTTTGAACGTGCAGGATTTGATTTTTTTTGGTTTCGATGACATGGATGCCCCAGGGCACCAGGCTGGAGCCGTCTTTATCCGGCATATACTGGGCCAATGCTGGATAACCGCCATTCACCGTAATGGACACAAATCGCGAACCTTCGCAATGCCAGCGAGTAAGCGAAAAGAAAGCGGACAAATCGTCCTTGCCGCGGACCCACATCTCGAAGGGCGGCATCGACATACAGCCTTCTTCGTGGAATAACGCGACGAGCGCTGCGATATCGAATTGCTCGAAGGCTTCCACATACCGGGACAGCAGCCCCTGCTCCGGTTGAACGTCCATGCTGCTGAGCTCATCCGAGCGAAGCTGCGCCCGGTCCATCGTCTCTCGGGCTCGTTGCAAGGCGCTGTTCACAGCTGCCGGCGACATCGCCAACGCTTCAGCGATCTGCTTGGAGGACCATTCGAATACGTCCTTCAAAATGAGTACCGCGCGCTGCCGCGGAGGCAAGGTCTGCAGAAGAGCGATGAAGCACAGTTGAAGGGTATCTCTGCGGACGAGCCGATCCTCCGGATTGCCCCCAAAGTCAGGGGACGGCCAGATCCAGGCAGAGTCCGGCAATGTGTTGCGCGGCTCGACGATGGCGGCGGCCGGGTCGAACAGGTCGACGGGAAGCGCGCGGCGCTTGGATTGTCTCAGCTTGTCCAGGCACAGGTTGGAGGCAATCCGATAGACCCAAGTTTTGAACGAGGAATCCTGTCTGAACGTGCTCCAGCTCTGCCAGACCCGAATACTCGTCTCCTGAACGGCATCGTCCGCATCGTCCATGGAGCCTAGCATTCGGTAACAGAACGAGGTTAAGCCCGGCTTCAAGCTTGCAAATATTGTTTCGTCAAATACGGTCTCGTGCATCGCGTCCTCCCTTAACGATCTCCCCGAAGGGTTGTACCTTCATTATATGCAATGAAGCGAACAGCCTCAATCCGAATAAATATTTCTCCTCTTCCGTAGATTCGTATTTAATGGAAGAGCTCACTACCTGTGAGCTTAATTAAATTGCATGGAAAGATGGTAAGATGTACGCCTAATCGGTAATCGGAACAAGTTCTTGTTCTCGATTCGGGACAAGAACTTGTTCCGATAAACAAAAAAGCCGCTAAATTAGCGACTTCAATGGGAATATGTTTTTGTCCCTCAACAAACTTTTCCCGCAACCTGCCCTTTTCGCTTTTTAAATTTCTTTCGATTATCGTTTTAACAAAAATATAACCCGTCGCAATTACTACGCGGCTGCCGATCCAGGCTGGCAGCCGCGCTCAGGTTATTTATTAAGCTGTAGTCTCCCGTTAGCTTAATAACGCGATGGTTAAGTCCAACCTCATGGCACGGTCATCATTTCCCCAGCTCTGGCGGACGACGGGAAAGTGTCGCCTGCTCGAAACTATAGGCGATTCCTATTAACGTGGGCTCACTGAAAGCCCTCCCGGAAAAAACAACACCAAATGGACCCTTAGTCGAATTGCCATTTGCATCAATTGTTCCTTTGACTGAATAACCGGCAGGAACCGTGATAAGTGGATAGCCTAACCTGGCAGCGATGTACATGCCATCAATGTCACCCGGTAACATTAATGCATCTAAGCCGTGTTGATCGAGTGCATAGTCAATCCCTCTTGTTACAGCTTGTTGGTTATATTCTTGACGTTTAAGTTGATAGGTCATCTCGTTTAACGTATTTTCTTCTGAGCGAATCAGATTGTCTTGGCCAAACTTCAATGCAGAAGCAGCGTGTTTCTGATTATACTTAATCAGTTCTTGAAGAGAATGTACGGGAATATCCGAGTTCAACTTCGACAAATAACGATTCAGGCCCGTTTTGAATTCGTAGCAGATAACATCATTGTTCCATGGATGCTGTTCCAAATGGAGGTCTACGGGATCGATAACTGTTGCACCTTGCTCACGTAGAACATCGATGGCGGACTCCATAATGGAAAGTCTTTCTTCATCCAACGAACGATAGTAATGTCTTGGAATCCCAATACGAGCTTTACTCAGAAAGTCTATGTCGAGATAAGATGTATAGTCATGAAAAGTACGGTGCGGATTAGCCCATGTCGCCTTATCGTTTTCGTCCATCCCGACGATTGCCCCGAGTAGTGCCGCAGCATCAGTGACTGTCCTGGAGAGTGGCCCTGGTGTATCCTGACTTATGGAGATCGGAATAATGCCGCTACGGCTCGCAAGCCCAACTGTAGGCTTGATTCCGACGAGAAAATGTTGGCTGGCTGGCCCAACAATAGAACCTGCGGTTTCAGTTCCAATAGCTGCCGCCGCTAAGTTTGCTGCTACTGCAGCAGCCGATCCAGAACTTGATCCACTGACGAAGAGCTTGCCAGGTCCATATGGATTCAATACATATCCACCCCTGGAACTGTATCCAGCTGGCATACTATTGGACATGAAATTCGACCACTCGGTCATACTTGCCTTACCCAGTAGAACTGCGCCTGCAGCGCGGAGCTTTGCAGCTATGAACGAATCTTCAGGAGCAAATGACTCAGCCAACGCGATTGAACCAGCACTCGTGTGCATCCGGTCGTACGTATTGATGTTATCCTTGAGAAGGATTGGAATTCCGTGCAGCGGCCCCCTACTGCCTGTTGTATTTCGCTCAAGATCAAGACTCCTTGCTATTTCAAGCGCATCTGGATTGACCTCTAAAACAGCATTAATCAGAGGATTATATTTATGAATACGCTCAATGTATGCAAGTACGAGGGCTTCGGATGTACATTCACCTGAAGACATTGCCTTTTGCATACTGACCAAATCGGCTTCTTGAATCCAATCTTGTAAGTTAATGCACATATATTAAGATACCCCGCGGAAATAGAAATTTTTGGACAACAGTAATATGGTATCACGCTACCTTACCAAGGGTATAGGTAATGTTTTGATTAGATAAGAAAGTATCGATTTGGCATCGCTGTAGATCTTGTGTTTTTCCGAACGTTAATGTTGTAGATAAAGAAACCTACCCATTGCTTAAAGAAAACAATTACTACATCTTAAGCTAAAACCCTAAAATTTCTGCTTGGCCATTATCAGGAAGGTAGTGATGATCTCTAATTAGAACGTTCATCACTTCTTTATTTATTCTTCTGTATGGAGTGGATTGTCTGAAGAAATCTGCACTAATATCAATAAAACGACAAAACGTTTACAATGGTACGCAAAAAAAAAGAAAAGACCTCATTTTAGTAAGCGTCGAATGCCGACTTCATCTAGGAAACACTAACATTTCTTTTCCGTAATTTCTTAAGGATTACTTTTTTGATGCTCCAGTTAAGTTGCTTCCCCATTCAGCAACCGGGATTAACCAGCTAACCATTCTATCATTCAGCAATTCGGAGAGGACTCCTTCGTACTCTTTGCGGTAGGGCTTAGGAAACTCTTCTTGCAGCCAGCTTTCTTTTGTGCCTTTCCATATCTCGTAAATGACGATGTCTTCCGATTGATCCATGTCATCATGAATAATGGCGTTCACAAAGTTAGTTTCATTTGACATAATGTCAACCAATGAGAATAATTGCTTGCGAAAATCTTCTTTCTTACCGGGCTTTACTTTGAATCGTATGTTAAGGATAATTTGATTATTATTGTTTGTCATAGTTGATACACCTCTCCTCTCCATTCTCGATTTATCGGGGCGTTTAAACACAAAAAAAGCTTGTCTATACGCTTCAAAAAATATATGAAATGAAGAACAACACTGCTCAAGTATACGTGCTGGCTGCCAGGGTATTGTTAAGTATCTTTTGAAACAAATAAGAACGACTCCCGACTGGAAGCCGGTATAAACCGGCCAATACAGTTATTCTATTATTAACTCACCCTTAATTCTGTACTTCACCTTATTATTAAAAGGCTCTTCTTCCCTCTTCGCCATATGTATCTCAGGTTCAATTAAAAACTCTTTTGTACATAATTTACTTTCATTATTCGGATCTTTGTACACCAATATGATATTCAAACTGAATAAATCCAAGTTTTCATTAAATGCCTTTATGTTCAATAAGTATATGTACCATTTAGGAAGATGTATTTTTATACCGTGTTTTTCTGCGCTAACAGGATGAATCGTTCCCAAATTCTCAAGATGAAAATTGATTTCATGTTTGATACTTTCTACTTTATTAAATGAAATAAAGACTTTTTCTTCTTCCTCAGAAAGGTAAAATGAATGATTATCTTCATCATTGAAAACAGTGTGATCTTTCATAAAATCATTTAATTCATCAAAATTAACCGCAATTTCAACCATGACATTTTCTGCTGGGATATTTCCATGATTATTAACTTCTAGATAAAAACTAGATTTTTCGCCTTGAAACGATTCCTCCACACCACTTCCCCAGTCCTGAAAAAGTGATTGATGGAGTTCAACTTCAAATGTTTTAGACGGTATCGCTATGTTTGCGTTTCCACTATTCTTCTGTTCGTCAGTCGCCGTTTGATGACTTTTTTTCAATCGAAGCACAGCAAACACAGAAATGAATGTCGCTAATACTACTCCAGCAATAGAAATGATTAGTACCAATAGTTGTATCTTCACCCATCTGCCCTCCGTTCCTATTTTCTTCATTATACACTTATCCACTTATTCACTAAAACTATGAATGGTGTCTAACTGATAAAGCCCTATGTTCGATCACACAAAGGTACCGTCAATGTTGCATTGTATCAATCCAAAAGGAAACGGGAACATTACCGCTCCCGTTTCCTCTTTGGATCTTAAGAAATATTACCTACATAATTGAGCTTGCTGGAATATCTTAATACTCCATCTTCCACATATAACGGCGCACCGAAAGCGCATGTCCGGTTTCTTCAGATAAATGCTGTGCGTACTGTCTAAGAACTACACCAGCCACAAGGTTCGTAAAGTAAGGACGCACATCCGGGGAGATTCCCTCGAGGTCGAAAGTCTCCGCATCAATCAGAATAGTTTTGTCGGAATATTTTACACAGAAATCGTAAGCACGGTCATCCAGCGGCCGGGTTTCTCCCAGCCCTTTAATTACGATGAATGGTACATCAAAGTCTGTAATTTCAAAAGGTCCATGGAAGTATTCCCCGGAATGGATCGCACTGGAATGAATCCATTGCATCTCCTGCAGCAGGCAGATGGCGAATGAGTAGGCTACAGAATAGTTAATTCCGCTGGCCATGGTGTAGATCAGCTTTTCCTGCTTGTAAGTGCGTCCGAATGCTTTGGCCGCTTCCAAGGTTAAGGCCTTATTCCGTTCATACACACCATGCAGGCCGTTCTCAATGGAACTGATCGCGTTGGCATACTTCTCATTCGGATACAAAGTCTGGAGAATTCCGAATACCAGCCGGTACAGGATCGCCATATTGGTCTCTTCCCCGCGGAGAGCCTCGCCATAAGGGGCATAATCGTAATGCAGTTTGAATTCGGCAGCCTCCCAGAGCGGTGAATCCACCAGATTGGTCAGGCAAATCGTTAATGCACCCTTCTCACGGGCAAATGTCGTTGCCGCAACCGTTTCCGGGGTATTTCCGGAGTGGGAGCAGGTTATGACCACGGAACCTGGCCCAAGCGCTTTGGGGGAACGGTGAATAAATTCGTTAGAGGAATAAGCGGCTGAGGGGATCTCAATCTCACGATCCAGAATATATTGCGCTGGTGTAACGTTTGCGAGCGAGCCGCCGCAGGCTACAAAATAGAAATTGGATACCTTTCTTTGGGCTACGGCCTGAATCGCTGCTTCCAGTTGTTGCACATGCTCTTGGTTCATTGAAAAATTCCTCCTCTTGTTGTAGATATCTCCGGCAGACCAGAAATATCTATTTGTTACGTTATGTAACGTAATGTATCTTTATGTTACTATGGATATTCTCTTAAATCAACCCCCTTTTCCTAAAATTCAAATAGTTTACATAATAAAAAAAGTATTATATATTACCTGTGGTTGGCTTTTTGACAGAAATAATTGCCAACGATATAATAATTAGTTGAACTCTAATAACGTTCTCAAAAGGAGCTGCAATGAGACAATTACAGCCGGATAGTATTATCCCTCTTTATGTGCAGTTAAAAGACATTATCAAATCCGATATAGAAGCAGGCATTATGAAGCCAGGGCAGAAGATTCCTACTGAATTTGAGTTATGCGAAATGTACTCGATCAGCCGTCGCACAGTCAGAACCGCGATCAGTGAACTGATTGAAGAGGGCTTGCTTGACCGCAAGCAAGGAAAAGGCACCTTTATCACCACACCTAAGATTCAAGCGAATTTCGGCCCCTCGGTATTGGGATTTACAGAAATTTGCAAGCTTAACAACCTTAGACCTTCCTCCAAATTGGTTGAACAGCGGCAGATCAGTGCCACCTCCAAACTGGCTGAAGCGCTGAATGTTCCTGTGAACTCCAATCTTGTAGCGATCCGCCGCATTATGCTGGCCGATGAAGTTCCGGTAATGATGGATTACGCTGTGTTTACAGATGCTTATAACTTTTTGCTGCAGGAAAATTTGGACAACCGTTCGCTATACGCTACTATCAAAGCCAAACGTGATGTCTCCTTCATGCGCCAGCGCAAATCGATCCAGACCGTATTTGCCGATTCGGCACAAGCACAGTACTTGGAGATTCCGGTCGGCTATCCGCTGCTGCTCTCCCAGGGCACCGTTGTTTCCTCCAACATGGAAATCATTCATTTCGGGGAACAGCATATCGTAGGCGACAAATTCGTATTGTATATTTAGTAAGCAATAAATAACATGTCAAAAAGCTGTTCAAGCAATGAACAGCTTGTGACCATGCATTCAAGTGTATAATTACTCCCCCATGGGTTTGGGATACCCGAACCCCCCGTAAAAAGTGCAGGTATACGCGGCAGAATTTGCCCCGGACTGCAGCGCCTCTTCCATAACTCCTTTTTTTAGATAAGATACCAGAAATCCGGCAATGAAGCTGTCTCCCGCTCCCATTGTATCCACGACATCAGCTGGAGTAACTCCTTGTTTGTACTGCACTCCGTTTTTGGAGAACAGCGCGCCTTCACTTCCTAACGTTATGCCTACAATTTCCGTTCCCAACGCGTGGCAGGTCTTTATGAGTGCTTCGATCTGCGCAGAGTCAAGCTCTGCACCCGAAAAAAATGCATATTTAATATAAGGGCACACCTGCCTTAAATAATCTTCGTCCGTCCTTGTGGAGAAGTCGAAGGAAATATCGCAGTGTTCCTTAATTACAGGAAGCTCCCTCTCTATGCTGGAATAACAGCTGGTATGGCAGACGTCATGTCCGGCGATATATTCCAGATCCGCAGGTGTTAGGCGCAGCCGGAGCACATGCTGGGCTGTATCCTGGGCACCGCGTACGAATACTCTGTCATTGCCGACCAGCTTCACACCGGGCGAGCCGCTGTTCGCATACACTCTGCGTGAATAACGGTAGCTGATTCCTTCCTTATCCAGCGAGTCCATAATATGATCGGACTTCTTGTCATTCCCGAATACACCGATATAGGACACTTCCTGGCATCCGTTCCGCTTACAGTTCACGGCCACATTGACGGCATTGCCTCCGGGATAGTAGAGCCCTTGATCCAAATAACAATCCGCAACATTGTCGCCTACGGCAATTATTCTCATGAATAAATCCTCCCAAGTTCTTATGTGCGATATTCAGCCTTTTACAGAGCCTTCAGACATGCCCTGAATGAAGTATTTCTGCATAAAAATAAATAGAATAATAAGCGGCATTGAAGAGATCACCAGCCCGGCAAGCAGAACCCCCCAGTCGGTTGACAATGCATCTTTAAAGTTCATCAGCCCGGACGGAATAGTTCTGTATTTGTCAGAGTCAATAAAGATAATGGAGAACAGAAACTCGTTCCAGGCATAATACGAAGTAAAGATGATGGTAGTCATAATAATAGGAAGAGACATGGGCAGGAAAATACTGGAGTAGGTCCGGAAGACCGAACACCCGTCTATGGTTGCCGACTCTTCAATCTCTTTGGGGATGCCCAGGAAATAAGAGCGGATTAGCAGCACTGCGATCGACAGCCTGAAGGCAATGTAGGGCAGAATCAGGGCGAAATACGTATTATGAATATTTAAATTCTGTAAAAGTTTGTACAGGGGTACCAGGCACACCTGCGGGTCCAGCATCATTCCACCGAGCACAAACATAAATAGTGTCTTGCTGTACCGGAAACGGAAGCGGCTAAGTCCATACGCACACAATGAAGCAATGATGACAACACCCGCAATCGTGCTGACGGTGACAATCACACTGTTCATAAAATAATTGCCTATCCCTTTGGTCCAGGCGGTTGCGTAGTTCGAAAACAACCACTTGCTTGGCAGACTCCAAACGGCTCCAAAAATTTCATCGTAGCTTTTAAAGGATGAGGATACCATCCAGAACAACGGGTACATCACCACCACTACCCCTACCAGAAGAGGCAGCAGCACAATGAGTCTGTAAACAGGCAGCTTGCTGGCCATGTTCAGTCCCCCTTCCCTGTTCTGAATGATAATGTCTGTATGAGCGCAAGCACTGCTGTAATGACAAAAATAAGCAGTGAGATAGTCGCGGCATAACCCATGCTGTCTTTGACAAAACCGTTCTGATACATCAGAACCGCAATCGTAATGGAGCTGGTTCCGGGACCTCCGCCCTTGGTTAGAATAAAGGGTTCGTTAAATACCATGAACGCCCCTGTTATGGTCAGAAGTGAATTTACAAAAATCATTTCTTTCACCTGAGGCAGCGTGATGCTGAAAAAGATTTTTACTCTGCCTGCCCCGTCGATTTTGGCCGCTTCATAAAGGTCGCGCGGAATTTTCTGAATGGCCACAATGAACAACATCATGCAATAGCCGATACTCTGCCACTGCGATACGGCAATAACGGCATAAATGGCTGTATCACCGGAACCCAGCCACGGTTTAGCCCAGGCATCAAGTCCCACAGAATGCAGAAACATATTCAACAGACCTTCCGTCGGATCATAGACGAAGGAAAACAACAAACAGATAACCGTAATAGAAATAATAACGGGAATAAAAAAGATTGTCCGGAATACCGTCGAGACCTTTCTCAGAAACTCTTCCTCCAAGATGGCGGCTAGAACCAGCCCAAATCCTACCTGGAAGATTAAAGAGATGACGGCATATTTCACATTATTGATTAAGGCTTTGCCCACAACAGGGTCGGAGAACAGTGTTCTATAGTTATCAAAACCGGCGAATGAGCTTTTTCCTGACAGCAGTGAGACATTCTGAAAGCTATAGAAGAAATTCTGGATCAGAGGCATATATACGAAGACTGCAAGCATCAGCACACACGGCAAGACAAACAAATAAGGAGCTATCGTTCTTCTTGTTCTCATCACTTTCCCCCTGTTTTATCTCGGGAACCCAGTTAGACGCATTCCCCTTTATCTTAGAAGAAAAGAGGGGAGCTAAGCCCCTCTTCACAGTTGATGCACTTCGTTTCTATTTTTTGACTGCAGGAAGCTTCGCCGCTGCATCTTGAACTTCTTTGATCACATTCTCAGGAGTCTCGATACCTGCGGCAATGGCTTGGCCTCCACGCATATAGGCATCGGCTACGCTAGCATCCATTGCATTATCAAGCCAAGGGGTGGTTTCTGCCGCATTCTGGATCAATTTGATCGCTTCCAGGGTTCCCGGAGGGGAATTCTCCTTCGTAGCCGCACCAATTACAGTGGTCATAGAACCTACATCATGCTGAAACTTCGCTGCATTCTCAGGAGAGACAATGAACTTTACAAATTTCTCAGCAAGCGCTTTATTGGCTGTTTCCTTGCTGATCATGAATCCTTCAGGCGCACCTGTCAGACCTTCGGCATTCCCCTTCCCTTCGGAGAACTGAGGGAAGTTAAAGTAATCAAACTCAAGATCAGGTTTATCTTTCAGATAACCTAGCTCGGCGAACTGTAAATAGTGGATCGGCACTTTTCCGGCAATGAACATATTTCTCGTAGCTTCATGATTGACGGAAGTCGCGTTTGGCCCCATATATGAGGATAATTTCTGCCAATACTTCAGTACCTGTAGGTACCCCGGATCGGTGAACTTGCCTGTACCCCCTGCATAGTCGGTTGCCAGCACCTCCGGACTCATCATCCGCTGATTCATTGTGCCCAGGTAATGCCCTACGGCCCAGGAATCCTGAAGGCCTTCGATAATCGGCGTGTCGTAGCCGGAAGCCTTAAGCTTGTCCAGCAGGGCTATGAACTCGTCCCAGGTCTTTGGTTTTTCCAGACCCAGCTTGTTGAATATTTTCTTATTATAAAAGAAGACCTTTCCATCCATGGTAAAAGGCACACCATATATTTTGTCATCAAAAGTGAAGGATTTCATCTGATTCTGAACCAGGGTTTTTGTCCAGTTCGGATCAGATTTGTACATAGAAGTAAGATCTTCAACCCGGCCTGAGGAGACCAGACTTTCGGCAAAGCTGTCCGACCAGGAGGAGAAGACATCCGGGATTTCCCCCGAGGAGACAAGAACCTTGATTTTCTCCTTGTAGCTATCGTTCAGGACGGATTCCATCTCAATTTTGACTCCAGGATTCTGTTTTTCGAATTCCTCTTTAATGTAATTGAAATACGAATTTCTTGGTTCATTGGGCCAGCGGTGAAAAAACTTTAGCGTTGTTGTCTTGCCTTTTGCATCCCCATTCCCGTTGGCTGAAGGTGTAGAATTATTGCTGTTACACGCCGTCATTACCACCAATAAACCCGCCAACATTAACAAGCCCAATCTTCGTCCCATCCGATACATTGTAAATACCTCCCGTCGATGATTAACTTACGAAGCACAAAATAGATTACGTATTGTTACGTAACAACACTATATCATACCGATAATTAATTGAAAATCTTTTTTTACAAATCATTTGATAAGCATATACAAGAGGGGTCAGATGACCGGGTTTTACGATTAAATCAAAATACACACAGTCATAAAGCGGGGAATTATTTTGGGAATGTAAGAACCGGAAGGCTCTGTATACCGTTAGATTAAAAAAGCTGGGCAATGGTGCTATCTAATTGACCCGAGAATGCTCCAAACTTATTAGAACAAAAAAAATAGCCACTCAATGAGTGGCTTCTCTCCCTTTCGAAACGTTGACTGAAGAACTAATCTCTATCACTGGATTTAAACATAATGAATGCTTCTAATTGCATTCTCCGATATACCTAACCCCCGTCTCCTCGCTCGCCGGCAAAAACGCTGTTGCTGTCACTTTCACAAAGTGTCAGGAAACCGAATAGTGCATATTCCAAAGACTATAAAGGCCTCATCCAAGAAATGTATTTAAGCACCGTTAGTCTGTGGTATGGCGACTGGATTGGACATGCGGCCGAAGCAGCAGCACGCCCAGAACGACGGCAATGCCGAGAAATGCCGAGAATACAGTGAATCCGTTGGTCGTAGCCTGGATTAACCGATTCCGAAGCATGTCCGTTCCGTCTTGCGCTGTACCAACTGCAGCCTGCACGATAACGAGCGCCAATGCCTGGCTAATAGCTCTGCACATGTTGTAGACAGTCCAAAACATTCCCGAAGCGGCGCCCTCATGCCGCTTAGGAACTGCCGTCATTACGACCTTTGCCAGCGAGGGCCAAGAAAGTCCCGTTGCAGCGGATATGACGGCGAGTGGAATCATTACGGCCAGATAGGACATTTCACTGCCAAGCTGTCCGAGCAGCAGCAGCGACAGACCGATGAGCGAAGAGCCCGTCAGGATCAAGGGGGCTGGTCCCATCCTGTCGGCAAGCCTGCCGCCCAGTGGCGCCGTAAACAGTTGAGGGGCCGATAATGGAATGAACAGCAAGCCAGTCTCAAGCGGACTCAAACCTTGAGCCTCCTGCAGATACAAGGTCAACAGAATCGTTACGGCAAAATAACCGATACAGTAACTCATCGTAATCCCGAGTCCTACAACGTAGGTTCGATAGTTGAGAAGGCTTAGTTGAAACAGGGGGTGGCGGGTGCGCATTTCGATGATTACGAATACGATCCAGAACAGGATGAATGCGGCGAACAAAATGATCGTCGGGATGGATGTCCACCCCCATTGGGGGCCTTCGGACAACGCGACGAGCAAGGCTACCAGGCCGAGGGCGAATGTAAACACACCAGGCCAGTCCGTCTTCTCTTCCGATTCCGACGTTTTGTTCCTGAGCACCGCTATACCGGCGGTAAGGCCGATGATGCCGAACGGAACGACAACGTAGAACATGGAACGCCAGCCGAACTCCCCGATCAGCGCACCGCCTGCGACAGGACCGATCAGCGAGCCGGTTACCCACGAAATATTATTTACGCCTATGGCGAAGCCAAGCTGCTGCGGCGGGAACGTCTGCATCAACAACGGCGTCGATGCAGCCAATGCCATAGCTGCTCCCGCCCCCTGCAGAAAACGGAAACCGATCAGCCATTCGCCGGAGCCAGCTGCTCCGCAAAGGGTGGTCGCAGCCGTAAATATGGCGAAACCCCAGATGAAAATCCGCTTTGCCCCGATGATATCCGACCATCTTCCCGACGGCAGCAATAATACGGTACTCGTAATATAAAAGGAAGTAATCGTCCATAACCCGAAGCTCATCGACATGTCGAGATCTGCCGTCAATGTAGGTAAACCGACAATGACGATCGTAGCATCCAGGTTTGTTATGAATGAGACAAGCGTGATCACGATTAAGACCGACCATTTTCCCGACATTGTCCCTCTCATGGCTCAACCTCGTTCCTGTGCGGAAGGTGGAGATGGATGCTTATGGAAGGCCTTTTGTTCGTGCTCCAGCAGCCATTGTTTTCGCAATAATCCGCCGCCGTACCCGCCCAGCTGGCCGTTCAGGTTGATCACCCGATGGCACGGTATGACGATTGCAATCTGATTGGCGCCATTAGCCCGGGCTACAGCCCGATACGCATTAGGATTTCCCACCACTGCGGCGAGCTCTGCATAGGAAGTCGTTTTTCCGGCCGGAATATTCATCAGGTTCCCCCACACCTGCTTTTGAAAGGGTGAACCAAGGAGATAAAGCGGAGTTAGGAATTCGTCCAGCTCTCCATTGAAATAACGCTGGAGCTCCGATTCTATTGAGCGAATTGCCGGCGTATCGCCCGGTATAATCGCACATTTCAACTGCTCCCGCATCCGTTCGATTTCACGCTCAAGCCCTCTGCGGTCGACAAACTCGAGCAGGTACAACGAGTCGTCGTCGGCAATGGCGACCATTGGCCCTAGCGGCGTGTCCAGCCAAGATGCTTTCAATACCCTGTTATGTGAGAGTTTGGACGGCGCTTCACCCATAATGCGCGAAAAGGCGTCTCTAAACCCGCTGCCGGATTCATATCCTGCGGTAAGCTGAGCATCAATAACAGCATCCCCCTCTCTGATTTGCTTGAATGCAATCCCCATTCGGCGTGCGCGTGCATATTGAACGAATGTCATGCCGAACCGTTTCTTGAATTGCCGCCTTGCGGTGGAGGCATCCACCGATAAACCATCAAAGTCCTTATCTGTCCAGCGTTTCTCCGGATTCGACTCTACAGCGTCAACCAGTAACTGTACCAGATCGGACACCTGATTGGGGTGCGATAGCGGACGGCAGCGCCTGCAAGGTCGGAAAGAAGCAAGCAATGCCTCTTCTGCTGAGCGATAAAACTCACAGTTTTCGAATTTCGGCTTTCTCGCCGGACACGTGGGACGGCAGAATACACCGGTCGTCTTGACACCGACATAAAAGACGCCGTCATACTCCGGCCTCTTATCCAGCAGCGCACGATAGTACTCTTGCTTTGTTGATGTCGGTACCATCAATCCCCCTCCTTTTCTCTATTTACTCCTATTATAAATTTTAGCAGCTTGCGGTGCCGCCGAAAAATGAGCATTGATTTTTTGACTCCGGGAAGCACTCATCCAAATCCGTACAGCTCAGACCCTTGACGCTCCTTAGTAAATCGGTTATTCCGCTTTATTAAGCTATAGTGTCCCGTTAGCGTAATGATCCGCACTTTTACCTACTGTATGGTTCTCCGTGCTGTGCATCGGCAAGTTTTCAGGAAAGGCCTGATCTATCTTTTCCTGTAGAAATTTTGGGCTTGATACCATTCGACTGTTGCTGCCAGAGACTCTTCCAACGCTGTCGCCTGCTGTCCGAACCGATTCGTAAATTTTTGGTTGCTTACAACAAAATCATTCTCAAATTGATAGAACATCTCGATACTTTCCCTCGCTGCTGGGGTGAATAACCCGCCAAATCGGAGCATCCACTTTCCCATAGGCCTTATCGTTGCCTCAACATCGGCAATCCCTGCGGCTAACTTTACGAACTCTGTTACGGATACTGCTTCAGCATTGGGCACATGCCAAGGCTCTCCATAAGTATCATCTGCTTGACCGAGCATCACGAGCGCTCTTCCGAAATCTTCAATGAACGTATACGTATGCCTCCGAGAGGGATCCCCCATTACAGTCACTTGCTTACCTTCGACAAGCGGCTGAAACATCCTTGCACCAGCGGACGAGTCCGTCACGCCAGGTCCGAAGAAGTCAGACCCGCGACCAATTACGGACTGAAGCTCACCGCGTCGGTACAATTCTAACAGCCGCTCTGAAAGCTTCGCACGAATCCGCCCCTTTTTCGTCTGTTCCGAGTTCGGCAGTCCTTCGTGCCTCTCGACGTCTACATCTCCGTACATATACATATTTTCTGCGACAACAAGCTTGGCATCGGCTTCGATTACAGCCTTGATGATATTCTCTTGAAGCCGCTCGAATCTACCTTCCCACAGGTGATATGGAGGCTGCGCACATTGATAGACTATTGTTGCGCCTTTAACTGCCGCCTTCGCTTGATCAAGATCCATCAGATCGGCTTTTTCAACGGTTACACCGTCATTCCAAGTCGACTGGCCAGAGGAATTGATCATTCTAACCGGCTCTTCTCTCCTTCTAAGCTCACTGAATACAGATCTTCCGAGTGGTCCTGTGCCTAATATTAAGTGCATGTCGTGAATCCCCCCTGAATTTGGTATAAAACTAAAATAAACCCTATAGTCGCTATAGGGTCAATACCTCTTTTACAGGAATTTGCAATTCTACGATGAACTCGCTTGGATCACGCATCTGACTTAAATCAACGACATACTGCTCTATTACAGGCCCGCATTCGGCATACCCGTGTTGACTTATCCAGTCCATAAGTTGAAGATATACATTTTTGCATGACTCCTCGTTTGGAAGGCCGCTGTAGGTTGCCGTAATATAAACGCCACTGGGCAATGCCCGAACGAACGGATATTGAAGGGCATTCACAGACAATGGAATACATATTTCTATGTCTGAATCAGACCTGTCAAATGTGAGCAGATTTTCGTGATATATACTCATGATTGGGCCTTGTGAAGTCAATCCATGCGTTTCCAGCTTATCAAACAGCTGAGTAACGCGCAGAATAGATGCTTCCATTCCGCATACAGCCCGTTTCCTTTCGAATGCGACAATGCGTTCGGACAATACCTTCAACTCAATTAAAATGTGTTTCTCTGCAAGCTTCTCATTTAGAATTTTCAGACTATCTAACTGGCCGATTCGGTGCTCTATAGATGCAGCGGCCAATTGAAGATAACTGATTTCCATCAGCGTTTCATTCCTTTTCTCCTTCAGGGCCGAGCTTAATCCTTCTAGACCTCTCTGTTTCAAGATGCTGCCGATCTCTTCTAATGATAGCCGTAGCATCTTCAAATCTTGAACAATTTTTACCACTAGAATATCCATGTTGGAATAATAACGATAATGGGTAAAAGGATCGGTCCGACTGGGACTAACCAATCCAAGTTTATCGTAATATCGCAACGTTTGGATGGAAATTCCGCATATTCTTGACACGTGTCCTATCGTATAAAATTGATCGTTAACCACACTGTTCTATCACCTGCCTCGGCATTTTCTTTTTATTATACTTTGCCTAGGGTTCACTTGTAACTTTCCCTTATTTATGATGCGGTTCGCCGCAACACTTTTATAGCGAAATCGAAAGGGACTCGATCGGATGTCTTTTGCAGAAACTAGTCTCTATGTAATATGGCTTTCCCACTCTTCCAGGACAATTTGCTTCAACTGAATGACCGGACTTCTCAGCTCCTGTTCTTGTTCCAAGTAGGCACAAAGCGCCTGAATGAGCGATCTCTTGGGCTGAGTCTGAGAGATCTCCTTCTCCAGCAATTGAACAATCTCTTGCAGTTCCCTCCGCCGAGCGAGCCCGCCGGGCCAAGCCTCAAGCAGCGCGGTCACTCTACCGAACAATTCTTCGATAATTCTTTCTTTTTCGCTATTCCAATCCTTTGAATCTGAATGAATAAATTTTGTGAATGCGGTTTGTCCAAGTAGCCCCTTCGAACCTGACCTAGACATATGTTCGACTAGCGCATCCATTATATCGACGATGAACCAAGCTGTATCCTCTATCGACAGTAGCTTCACCTCGAAGATGATGCGCTGCAGATAGTCCTTCAGGATCGCGCGGTATATAAAAATTAGATCCCAGAGAAACGATTCAATTCTCTCACCATAAACCTCAAGTAGCCAGTATCTATGCCACTCCATCATACGGGCGCGAACATGATTCCTTAGTAAACGGAAAGTTGCGTACTGCGTAATAGGAAGGTCTATGAAGTCAACCATAATGTGACTATATTCAATAAAATATTGAAAGCGAAATACGATTTGATTGACGAGCCGCTCCTTGGGAGTGCCCGTCTCAGTTTGTTTCAGGTGCTCAGCCCGATCAAAATAAACCGTCTGACACTCGTCGAAAACCGCGCACAATAAATCCTCTTTGGATGGAAAATACTTATACACCGAGCCCTTTGCAATGGAACAGTCCTGAGCAATTTCCTGAATTGAGGTCGCCAGAAAGCCTTTTTCTTTAAACATCTTAGAAGCCGAACGAATAATATCCTGTTTGGTTACACTCATCCTCACGTATCCCCCACTTGACAGTTTTAAACTCATAGTACAGAATTATGAACATAGAGTCAATTGACCCATTTTTCAAAATATTAAACTGTAGGTCAAGCTGGGTCAAACTCGATTTCTTAGTTGGAGTGTGATTAATCTTGGAAGAACTTTTGTTTCAATTTCCTAAGACGGCATTAATCGTAATCGACTTGCAAAAGTGGCTTGGAACCCAGTATGCCCCTCACTCGGCAGAGCAAGTCGTCACCCGCGCCGCCACTATGGTTCAGGCATTCCGTGAGGCAGGCGCATTCGTAGGGCTTGTTCGCGTATCCACGAAAGACTTCAAAGATATGCCTCGTCCGTTGCTGGATCAGGCCCCCCCAGCCTTAAATCTGGTGCCTGGATGGGATGAAATTGTACCCGAGATCGGAGTCACTGAAACCGATCATTTAATTACCAAGCGCCAATGGGGAGCATTTTACGGAACGGACTTGGATCTGCAGTTGCGCCGGAGGGGCATCACGACGATTGTGCTTTGCGGCATTGCTTCTGGTATCGGCGTAGATACCACTGCGCGTGAAGCCTTCGCCCATGGGTATCAGGTAATTTTTGCGACAGATGCCATGACAGGCTTCAGCGAGGAGGAACATGAACACGTAATTAAGGTCATCTTCCCGCGTATTGGCAGAATCCGCTCGTCCGAGCACATTCTTGCTTGCGCCGCGCTTCAATCCTAACCAGCATCTATATAATGGGAGCGGTAAATATCTATTAAAAAAGGCAGTGACAGGCAACTTGCTTCCACCCTGTCACAGCCCTCTCTTCCATGCCGACGTAGCTTTTCTACTCTTCATCACCTTTTACCAAAAAAATTGCGCCATTTGTGATACGGTTCACTGCGTATGATCTTAAACTAAACTGCCCATTAGCGCTGTCGATTTGCCGGCAGCCTGTTCTTATTATGCTATCGTGTCCCGTTAGCTCAACTACTCTGGACTGCTTTTTGGGTAGACCTCAATCCAGGCATTTAGCGAAGCGCTCAGTTATTTGGATGCCCCTGTGCCAATCAGTCCCTCCGTTTTCAATCGTCCAGCATGCCTCGAGCACGCCTCGTGCCACACCCCACATTGCGATACGGCGAGGGTCCAAGCCGAGGCGATCGGCCATAATCGCAATCCGCCCCCGCAGTACCTGTTCGCAATCACCGCCTCGATCTTCGTAGTTAAGCAGATACTGGATAGTATCAAAATGGATGTCGCCGATCAGTCCTTTGGGGTCAATGACAACCCATTGCTCTTCGCCTTGGCGAAGGATGTTATCATGATGCAGATCGCCATGCAGTAGAAGACTCTCACTCGTGGTCGTAATAAGATACGCCAGACATTCTTCGGCATTTTCCACCCAGGTCTCAGGCAGTGGTGCGACAATGTTCACATCGTCGAATCGCTCGCGGTATCGCTCAATTGCCGCGAAGTGTTGTCTCATGGACGGGTACAGACTACCAGCTGGTGCAGGAAGGTGAAGGCGGCGAAATACATTACAAAAGATATCAGTCGCACGCTCATCATCTTCAATTGAAGACAACGGAGTACCAGGGTTGGCACCCTCCAACAGGACCATGCCCAACTCCTCGTCTGCATCTAGTACATGAATCGCCCCCCGGCCCTCATAGGCACGTAGCACACTAACTTCCCTAGAAAGCTCATCCTTCATGAAAGATGATTTTAGGACTACTGGTTTCCCGTCGTTGAGCTTTGCGCGGAGCACATAATTATAGGATAAATTAGGAAATGGAGCTTCCGGTGTGACTTCGAAGCGGCTTGTATAATCGTTAAGCAACCCAGGTAGGGCTTCCGACCATGCTACGCCTTGCTTACCGTGGAGTTCGTTCATTCTTTCAATAAAAGTATCAGGGATCACAATCATGCCGCAATGTCTCCTTTCAGCGAAGTAGCCTGCTTCTTCTCTTTTTCGACACTAGCTGATGTAATATCCTGTTTCGCCCAACTTCAGCATTAATCTGATAAATTGTAGGGTAATTTACGGTGAAACCAAATTATGAACAATAAGGACTTTTATGAAGTAGCGCCATGCTATCCTCATTTCAGACCCAATTGAGAACCTCTTTTTCCATAATAAAATCATCCATGACAAATCCATTTCCAATATCCGAAATTTGTTCCCGCACAGTCTGGAAGCCTTTTTTCTCATATACCGCTATACTGGAGTTGTTATTACGATTGACTGTTAGCCAAATATGACTTAGGTTTCGATCTTTACACAGCTTCTCCAGGAATTCCAACGCTTGGCTGGCATAGCCGCGTCCCCTATATTCCTTAACTATATAAAACTTGCTTAGGAAGAGCTTCCCCTCTTCTTGTCTGAGCGAAATATATCCCACTGCGGAGCCATGGTTATGGACCAAGTAATATTCATAGCCCAGATGATGGATCTGATCCGTAATCGCTCTAACAGATTGGAACTTTTCAATCATGTAATCAATCTGCTCGCTTGTAATAATGGAAATATAATACTCATGCCATATTTCTGCCGCCAATCGGGCAACCTCAGCAGTTTGTTCAGCTGTGTTCACGCGTGGGAACATTAGTTTCATAACATGTGCCTGCCTTTCTTGGATCTGTCGCTTTATTCTATCAATAAGAATATCATGAACTATCTTAGTTAGCACTTTGTTAATTTCCAATAATCTAGTTGAACAGCGCTGTCTCCGTCAGTCGATTCAATGAATAAATAATTCTGATCTTCATTTGGAAATATTCGTCCAGAAGCGACACTTTCCCCGCCATTAATAAATATTTCAATCGAGCTTTGATCCACAAAAATTTGTAGTTTCGTTTCGTTACTAATAGTGCAGGGAATGGTTCTGGTAGTTCCATACTCTTCAGCAAATGAGGCTCCTGATTGACTTCTATCAATTCTAATTTCATTCGCATTTTTATCAACTTCAATTAATGTTCTGGCTTCGTTCTGTTTATCTGCTCGAATTCCTAAGCTTAATTTAGTCGATTTCTTAAATTCAATAGTTACTGCTAACTCGAACAATGCCCCTGTTTCCAGCATAAAATATTCGTTAGTATTTATTGTCTCATGAAATTGTTTATGATCATATCTTAGCTGTTTTAGTTCCTCAATAGGCTGCTGAATTAGCTTTCCTTCCTTTATGTTTAATTCTCTTGGAATGGTTAAACAACCGCAGTATCCAAATTTCTCCGTGGGATAGTTGATTTCCGGCAATCCCATCCATGCACTCAAAATTCTTCTTCCATCTGGAGAAATCATGGTTTGTGTGGCGTAGAAATCGAATCCGAGATCTAATTCATGAAATTCTCCATGATTGAACTGTAGACTTTCCCGGTTAAGTGGATCGCCAACTAAGTAACCAGTTTGGTAAATATTTTGATATTTATCTCCCTCTGCTGTAAGTCCTTGTGGGGAAAAAATCAATACGCCTTGGTTGCCTAATTCAAAGTAATCCGGACATTCCCACATATATCCAAACTGGGTGAGCTTCGTTTGTATTTCTCCTAGCGCATCCCAATGGATAGCATCATCTGATTTGAGAACCATGCACGTACCTGTTTTATTTTCTCTTTGAATTCCTACAATTGCGTAATAAGCATTTTGTTCTTTCCAAATTTTCGGATCGCGAAAATGATCTGTGTAACCTGGTATTAATCCTGTAAACCCAGGGGTTTTGTTCTTGCTAATCCTTCCGTCTTTGTCCATGGTTGCAGTCATTTGATAAGGGATTCTAACCCAATCCTTGTCTCTTGTATTCCCTGTATAGAAAATGAGTAATTGGTCGTTATCCTCTATCGCGCTGCCAGAATATGCTCCATGGCTATCATAGACAGAATCTGGTTCGATGCCTGGGCCCAGAGCTTCCCAATGCACTAGATCTTCAGATATCATATGGAACCATCCTTGATACCAAACCTCTGAATTTCCTACATATCGAAGCGGAGACCATTGATAGAATAAATGGTATTTTCCATTAAAATAGCTCCACCCATTCGGATCATTCAAGTATCCGCTGCTTGGCTCAATATGAAAGTTTTGTCTGTACAAGCTGCTTTTTGGTGTCAGTTCAGCAGTTTTAATTAAAGATATCGGTATGTCAGAATATTTCTTATATCTCATCATGAGTTCTATTTTTGCACCGCCTTACGTTTTGTGCTAGTTCATTTAAACTCTTCAAATAGCGTCAGATTTTTTTCGAGTTAGGCCTATGATATATGAAAAAACAATGCCTAATCCAACTGCAATCAAGTGTGCAATAACAAAATGAAGATAACCGTTATTCGCTGGATCTACAATCGTGAAGCCTGGAAGGCCTGTTGTTCCATAGCCAACGGAAGTTAGTTTTGTGAAGTACACATATGCACCACTGATTGCCCCAGCAATACACCCTGCCAAAAGTGGGAATCTATATTTTATGTTAACGCCAAACAATGCCGGTTCTGAAATGCCAAACAGTACAGACGTAAACGCAGAAATACTGATTTCTCTAGCTTTTTTGTCTTTCAAGTTTAGTATCATATAACCTAAGACAGCTCCGCCCTGCGCCACTAACGCAACTGACATCAAAGGGTTCAAAAAGTCTCTTTGTGTGTTCGCTAATAACTGCCCTTCAATCGCACCGAAGGTGTGATGTAACCCTGTAATCACAATAAGCTGTTGGACTCCAGCGAAAATCATATAGCCAAATACTCCGAAATTTTCTGCCATCCACAGCAAACCATTGGTTATTCCATTGCCTAACATTCCACCTAATGGACCAATGACGGTAAAGAGTAAAAGAGAGGAAATCAGAATGGTAAGCATTGGATTGAGAATGAACTTTATAATATCTGGTAATAATCGATTAAAGAACTGGTCTAACCAAGCAACAACGTAACCAATCATTAAAGCAATAATGATTCCGCCCTGGAATCCTATCAATTGAATATTGAGTCCGAAAAGATGGACTGTTTCAACATGGGCATTTCCTTGTGCAGCAGCAAAAGCATCTGCTAAATTGGGATGAACCATGATTGCACCAATCGCTAAACCTAAAGCTGGTCTCCCCCCATATCGTTTTGTGGCCGAGTAAGCCACGATCATGGGCAAGAATGCAAAGATTCCTGAAGAAGAAATGGAAATGATTCGGTTTAAGCCTGCTATAGCAGGATACATCTCAACTATAGAATTAGCCCCGAACAAACCTTTTGTAGACAATAAGGAAGTTAATCCCATTAATAGCGCAGCTGCTAAAATACAAGGCATGATTTCAATAAAAACGTCTGAAATGGACTTCAGAAACCGTTGAAGCGGATTCATTTTTTGACTGGATGAGCTTTTTGACGGTGTTTGATTCTGATCGATACTTAAGTAGTCCATAAGCTCTTCACATACCCCATTGACCAATCCTGCACCAAATATGATTTGCAGCTGGTCTCCAGCAACAAAAGCCCCTTTGGCCAGTCGGATATCTTCAATCTTCTTCAAATCGGCCTTATCATTATCCTTCAAAACTAACCGTAATCTCGTAGCACAATGTGTTACGCTTTGAATATTATTTTTTCCACCAACGTATTTTTCAATATCTCTGGAAATATCCTCATATTTCTTCCCCATAAAATTTGCCCCTCCTTTTGCATGTAAGCTCTTTCAGCTAGGTTTCATTTTACGCGCGTTTGGGATATCATTAAATGGAGAAATGTAGACAATGTTAATTTAAATGTTACGGCTGTGGGGGATGCTAATGCGATACTTTTTTAATAATCATCATGAGAATAGTCAGTTATATCTCTACTCAGGAGGTTATGATCCAACAGTAAAGGGGCATACATATGGCCCAACTATAAGAAGTGGTTATATGATCCATTATGTCCATTCCGGAAGAGGGATTTTCACTAGCGAAGGAATAGAATTTCAACTTGAAAAAGGGGATTTTTTCTTTATTGAGCGTAATAGAATTGTAAAATGCGTGGCAGACTCAACCCATCCGTGGGCTTTATATTGGATAGGATTTCGTGGTGAACTCGCAGCAGAATATCTAAACAGAACTTCCATATCAAGATTTAATCCCATATTTAATATAGACAAAGCATCTGCCATTAAAGATAAGTTAAGTGAGATGATTGAACTTTCTTTTATAAAAGAAGACAATGATCTGTTATTAAATGCAAAGTTATTAGAAATTTTGTATCATTTAAGCGTCCTTTTCCCTAGCGAAGAAAAAGGCAGTAACGCAAGCAAGAAAAATACGTTATTCGTACGAGCTTTGCAGTTCATTCGGAATAACTATGAAACGGACATACAAATTTCCGAACTTGCTGCTTCCTTAGCGATTGACCGGACTTACTTACATCGATTATTTAAGAAGGAATTAAATATGAGTCCTAAAGAATACCTAACCGAAGTGCGAATCAGAAAAGCTAAAGAGCTGCTAGCTAATACGGACTCTCCCATTAATACGATTGCCCAGTCCGTTGGATATGAAGACCCTCAACAGTTCGCCAAGATATTCAAACAAAAAACGAATCTGACTGCTTCTGATTATAGAAAAAGTTTCTGATGGAAACTATTTTTGATTTAGATCACGATTTTTTAGTAGTATAGTCATTTCTTCGGAAGTTTCCTGCATCCCTCTAGCAAACCATTCTTCAATCCATCCAAACAGTCCATAAGAAAAATAAGCTGCCACATATGCACCGAAGTTTGGATATTCCGGTTTCGGTCCGAAGAGCTCTTTGAGCATATCCTTCAGAAGATAGAACAAGTTTCTTTGACTAAGAAGCAGATAGAAATCTTTGTTTTTACTAAAGTGTCCAAACAAACTACCCAGAATTTCATCTTCAGAAGTACTTCCACTCTCTTGAGATTCCGTATACCAGTCACCTATAAGTTTATAGAGATACTCTTTTAGTACATCTTCTTTTTCATCATAATTCCTGTAAAAGGAAACGCGGCTTACTTGTGCCGTGGAGGTAAGATCACTAATTGAGATCGACTTAAGCTCTTTTGTTTTCAACAAATCAAGAAGTGAATTTGTAATTCGAAGCTTCACATATGTGTTTTTCACCTTTTTATCTGCCACGTTACATTTCATCCTTTGTGTATCATTTTCTATTGTTGTATTGATTCTGATATTAACCAATGATACATTTGTTACGCAAAAAAAGATACATCTGTTGCATGTCAAAAGGGCTGTTCTGATACAAAAACGAAAAGGAGATTAACGAAATGACACTTATACAAAAACGCATCGTCATTCTGATTGTAGTTATCATCGTAGCTGCCGTTTTGGGGCGGCTTGCGGTGCGAGCATTTTTGAATTTTATGCTCGGAGGTACACTGTTCGGAGGTAACTTCCTATGAAAAATAAAGAAAAAGGCAGGAAAAGAGTATTATGGGGATTTATTTATGTATGTGTTTTCGTTGTTGCATTTGCCGTTTCTGCAATCATCAAAATGACATACAATCCACTGTCTGGAGAAATGCAGGTGAACTGGAATGATTCCGTTGGTCGTGTATATACGGATATCGCATATGGCGAAAAGGAGAAGAACAAATTTGACCTGTATGTTCCTGCGGATCATACAAAGAAAACCTACGGTCTTGTGGTATATCTCCATGCAGGAGGTTTTACATCCGGTGACAAAAGCGATGACGCCGATATGCTGAAATGGCTCTGTTCAAAAGGCTATGTTGCCGCAGGTATTAATTACACGCTGCGTGACAACAATAACTCTAAAACCAGCGTTTATACCATGTCTCAAGAAATCAAAAACAGTATCCCCGTTGTAAAAGCAGAAGCGGAAAAATTAGGCTACAATCTCGATAGAATGGCTATCTCCGGTGGCTCGGCGGGCGGGACTCTGGCATTATTGTATGCTTACCGTGATGCGGATACCTCTCCTATTCCCATTAAAATGGTCTTTGAGATGGTCGGGCCGTCCAGCTTTTATCCAGAGGACTGGACTACCTATGGTTTGGATCAGAGTCCAGAGGCAGCAGCAAACTTATTCAGCGTTATGTCTGGTAACACCATTACAACAGATATGATTGGAACGCCAAAATATGAGGAAGTAATCAAAGATATTTCACCGTATATGTGGATTGATAAAAATGCTGTACCTACGCTGGCTGCCTATGGAAGATACGATAAGGTATGTCCGTTCGGAACAGTAAAACATCTGGTTAATGCATTGGAGAAAAACAATGTTCCCCACGATTATATCGAGTTTCCCCATTCGGGACACGGTCTGCAAAATGACACTAAGCTTTCTGCAAAATATATAGAAAAGATAAATGAGTATCTGGAACGGTATATGGGAAGTAAATAAAACAGATTGAAATACGCTGTCCTGTTTGTGGCAACAAAACACATGATAGAATTTAGACGGGAATATTGATACAACAAGTATATTGACGAGAAACTCTTGATAATAAAAGTAGGCCAAAAATAATTATTCGGCCTACTTTTCTGCAGTTCCAAACTAGAACACACAATCTTGGTTACCTATCCGTCAGTATGCCCCGCTTGGGCGTGACGCCGAATGTTTTGGCTAAGAGCTCAATATCTTTTAGAAGCTATATTCCACTTCATAAATAGATTAATATCATTTATAGAATCCAATATTCTCCAGTGATATTCATGATTCTCACGGAATTCTCTAAGTACGATTGGTTTAACGATGTGTTTTTCCAACTGTCCTTTTGTTCTTGCAATATATGCAAGTCCTAAAACAGCGTTGGCTCTAACGACAGAGGATTCATGGCTTGCGAGTCGAATGCAAACGTCTTGGGCAAATTTCCAATTAGGGTGATTCTGTCCTACGGAAAGGGGCAAGGTTAGTAGCTCTTCATGCTGATCTCTATTCAGAATGTCTATCACTTCTTCAGTTGAGAGGTCATCGAGTGGTTTATATATTCGCTTTTCGTTCATATATCTCATCCTATCCTTGACTGAGTATATTCTCCTTAACATTTCCACTTGCTGTTATCTATTTATTGTTGTTCCTCGACAGAAACGAACAGCTATATTTGCAGCTTGTTCAATCCCTTTAAAAGAATGGTTGTTTTTTGTACATCTCCGCCACGATCAATATACGCAGACCATTTGGGGAAAATTTCTTTGAAGAATTCATTTCCTAAATCGGTTAAATCAGAGCTTCGCAGTTCCAAGTCGTCCTTGAGCGAACCATCCTCATAGAAAGGTTCTATAACAATTAACTTGTGCTCTACTAAAAAATTCATTAGTACCGTTGTCATTAAAGTAACTTGCTGTCGATAAGACAAGCTCTTGCAATTCTAGGCTATATTGGGCCTTGCTACAGATAATGATTCTAATATTTTTTCCGGTATCCGTTATGATCAGATTGCTGCTTCTCCAACTGAATCTTATCTTCAAATAGTCTGTTAAATATTCCTCCGTCTTCTCCTAATTGTTGAGAATAAGCAATTCAATATGGGAAGTAAATATAACAGATTGGATACGCTGTCCTGTTTGTGGCAACAAAACCCGTGACAGCATTAAGGAAGAAACTCTATGAAAAGCTGATCTTCTCTACTATCCAAAATGTGAACGGGAAACTCAAAGCAGCCGGCTTTTGGGTCGGCTGCCTACAAATGTCTTCATTGAGCTATTCGCGTAATTTACTTTTGGAGCCAAGGTCATCTAACCGTCTGGTAAACGAGGCCTATGGCTCCAGAATCAAAGGTCTTGTTCTCGATAAGTTTAAGATTGATCTTCTCCTTGAGACCTTGGAATAACGGCAACCCGCTGCCGATCAAAATGGGAGAAACCGTAATTTTATACTCATCTATTAAATCAAGCTGCATAAGGTAGTGTGCGAATCTAGGACTGCCGAGGATGACCATATCCTTGCCTGGCTGCTGTTTGAGGTTCTTGATCTCTTCCTCGACATTTTCTTTCACCAGTCTGGAATTGTTCCATTCGACTTTCTCCAGCGTCGTGGAAAAAACAATTTTGGCTGTCTTTTCAATCCACTCGGCATGATTCCGTTCATGCTGCGAAGCTGATGGGTTCGAAGGCACAGAAGGCCAGTAACTGTGCATCATCTGATAAGTCCCACGTCCCCAAATGACAGTGTCGGCAGTACTCAGAATTTCTTTCGCGTGTTTCTCCAAATCAGCATCGTAGGAAATCCAGCCAATGTCCATTTCACCGTTCGGTCCTTCTACAAAACCGTCAAGCGATGCGTGCAAAAATAGAACGAGTTTTCTCATCTTCAGTTCTCCTTTGTTCATGAGGGATATCTACATTAACTACATTATAGGACATTTCAACTTGGATTGTTTCTTACGGATTGCTAATCACAAATGGAGTATTTTACTAACTAGAAAAAATCCTTCCTTTGTACTCTGCAAAACTGGCCGACAGCTTAAGGAGATATCAATTTTTAAATTGATTCGACACATATCTAAAGGGTAGCACCCCTCATACTTCCTGTGAATCTAAACTTAGGCATCTCTTTTACAGTAAAATACAATAGCTATTATTATTAAGATCAGTGTCCATAATATTAAAATACCAGTCCCTTGCATTGGTGTAAGGGCATTTATCTCATTAGAGGAAGGTGGCATATACATATAATATCCTGCCGTATCCGGAAAATATTTAGGTAAAGAATCTCTCGTCAATGGACTGACAGTGAAATAATAACCAAGCAACACCACTAAAGCAGGGGTGGTTCGTCTTATTAAAGCACCTATAGCTGCACTGAGAAGTGTGGTTAAGGTTAGGTAGCCTGCTGCTCCTGCTAAGGTTTTTATCATTGTGTTTATTTCAGCTACTACTGCTGTGTCTCTCATCATAATAAAAGTATATAGCACGCCTGAAGCAGCAATAATAAACGCCGCGGGAAGGGTTATAATTGCCAATGCCAAATGCTTGGCGGATAATTGAAGTCCACGCCAAGGTATCGCAGTTAAAGTAGTTCGAATCTGCCCACCAGTATACTCCGAACAAGTAGCTATGATCCCCAGGATAATGAACCCTGCTTGAAGATATCCCATAGAAGCAAGTCCTATATTCAGTATACTTTGCGTTCCGGCTGCCCCTTGCAGACCAATAGAAGTAAAAGCTGCGGCTAAAACTAAATTAAGAATGAACGTACCCATAAGAGTGAGCCATATCAATGGTAATGTAACTAATTTATCCAGTTCAGCACGAAGGATTGGTGTTATCTTTCTACTAGTAGAGACACTCATGATGCAACGTCCCTCCTATGGAATACAATAGCTGCAGCAATGAAAAAAACGACTACCCAGCCAAATAAGATTAACCCCCCTGTGAACGGGGGATGAAATCTGTCGTTCGTAAACATAAACAGTTCAAGGCCAGCTCGATCTGGTAAGTAAAACGCCAGCTTTGTAACCTTAGAAAGCAGAACGCTAAATGAAACCAGGGATGAATTTATGAGGAGCACAGTAAGCGGGATCATGCTATTCTTAGTTAGAACCGTAATCCCAAATGCTAAAAGTGCGGTCAATGTCCAGTAACAAACTGCACCAATAAGTCTGGATGCTTCAAATGCAGGGGTGTATTCACCAAGAATAAGATGAGTTGCCGACACAGTTGTCAGTATAGCAACCATACAGAGCAGTAGGCTGATTACAGTCACAGCGCCTGCTTTTGCCAGCAAAAAACGAAGCCGGGATGAAACAACAGTTAAACTTGTTGTAATCTGTCGTCCTCCACCAGATTCACTGCTCTCTGTCAAATATTCGCTACTGACAGCAAGCACACCAAGAATAATGACACCTTGCACGCCAAGACCTAATCCAATATAGCCAATTTCCGATAGCCGTGTGCTAACTCCAGCTATAATCTCTTCTTTTTCTGCTATACTGTCCAAAGCAGCAATGACCGCTGGGGCGAATGCTCCAATAAGAAAGGCAAGCCAAATGCCCGGCAGAGAGAACAATTTAGATAGTTCCGCCTTGAATGCTCTCATACCACACCACCTGCACTTTCAGATGTCAGGGCAAAAAAGGCTTCCTCCAGCGTGGAATGGGTACCTATTACTTCTTCCAAGGTTCCATCTGCAACGATCCTCCCATGCTTAATAATCACTACATCATCCACAGTCTCTGCAAGCTCCCCCATGAGATGACTGGATAGTAACACCGTGTTTCCAGACTCCGCCCGTTCACGTAAGAATGTCCGAATCCACCGAATTCCTTCCGGGTCAAGTCCATTTACAGGTTCATCTAAAACCAATATTTTTGGATCACCAAGCAGCGCAGCGGCTATTCCAAGCCTTCTCCCCATACCAAGGGAGTAATTCCCAACCCTTTTGTCAGCTGCATTCGTAAGACCTACTATTTCCAGAACTTCCTCGACGCGTGAGCGGGACAATCCCGCGGCATGAGCAATCCAACGCAAGTGTGCCCGTCCTGTTCGCATACGATGAGCTCCAAATCCATCAAGTGCAGCACCTATTGTTGTTAGAGGATTATGTAATTCTGCAAATGGCTTTCCATTGATTAATGCACTCCCTGAAGTGGCGCGATCTAATCCTAGCAGGATGCGAAGTGTTGAACTTTTACCTGCCCCATTTGGACCTAAAAAACCAGTTACTCTACCTGGTCTAGCTTTAAAGCTGATCCCTGATAAGATTTCCACAGTTCCGCGATGTTTGACTAAGTTATTAATGGTAAGCAACCATAACACTTCCTTTCTGTTATGGTTCTAATTATAAAAAAGCAAAGTTACATCTCGGGTATCAGCCTGTTTACTTCTGGGTTAACTTTAGGTTAAGCTCTACCAATCGTTACTCTTGTGCCATGTGCATTTGATGTAAAGTCAGCTTTCAGTTTCATTTTTTTCAACATATAATTGGAAGTCGATAAACCTATCCCCGCTCCACGCTCATAGGGAGAGTTATCCATACCTGGACCTCTGTCTGCAACAATGATCTGTTCTTTTTCTACATCAACCACAATGTTTGCATATTTCCCCTCGGCTGCATGGCGAACAACATTCTGAAATAAATTATCCAGAACCCGTGTCATCCATTTAGGATCTGCTTCCCAATAAAAAGTCTGCTCTGTCGGTAAATCAACATCTAGCTGAATTTCTTGTTCTTCAAATACAGGATACCACGCAGCAACAGATGCTCTTACTAAACGTCCAATATCTGTTGAAGTGGGATGAAAAGGATGTTTTCCTGATGTAAGCAATGTATAGGAAAGTAAATCATCCATTAGATCTCCGACTCTTGTAATCGTATGGTTCATTTCTGTTAATGAGTTGTGCTCTTCCAAACTCATGGGTTCTTTATTTAATTTGGTGATATGTCCTCTTAGAATGGTAAGCGGCGTTCGTAAATCGTGAGATAAATTCGCAATGAGACGATGTCGTAATAATTCCTCTTCATATTCCCGCTTGCGGCTGTCTTCAAGCTGCTGAATCATCCAATTAAAAGAGCTTCCTAACTGGTCTATTTCATCCATACGATCACTTTGGACAGGCACTGGTTTAGGAAATGAGTGATTATGAGCTGAAAACGACATGACTTCCTGTAAGCGTGCAAGACGTTTACGAAGTCTCAAGAAGAACAGCCAAGATATGACAACAAATGAGACAATAATAAAACCAAATATAAGCAGTGTGACGTAAAATTGATTTAACGTATGGATATTCAGATCTTTTTCATTGATAGCAACCCCAACGAACGCAGAGAAGAAAAGAAGCACAATTGGAGGAAAGAAGATAACTAGAAATTGTCCTTTTATAAAACGACGAAATAAAGATCTAGTCTGTTTCATAGTTTCACCCGATAGCCTATTCCCTTCAGCGTTTCAATAATCTCTGGGGAATCTGGACTACGTTCCAGCTTTTGACGCAGACGAGAGATATGTACCATTAATGTTTTGTCTCCAGTGAGATAAGGTTCTTCCCAAATGGCTTCATAAATTTGTTCTTTCGGTAAAACTTGATTAGGATGACGTAAGAAATACATTAAAATTCGATGTTGTTTCCCTGTCAATATAATTTCTTCTCCTGTGCGTTTGTCAAATACCATTTGGGCTTCTGGATCTACCTCAATATGATTTCCTAATGAAATGCGTTCAGTATGTATTCCGCCACTTCGCCGGATTAATACTTCTAATCTTGCAACTAATTCATCCGTATGGAATGGTTTCGTTAAATAGTCATCAGCAAATTGTAAACCATCGACCTTATCATTTACCGATGTTCGGGCAGATAATAGTAAAATAGGAACAGCAGGAGCTGCCTTTTTTAATCGTTTTCCCACCGTAAATCCGTCTAAACCGGGTAACATGATATCCAAAATTACGATTTGATGCTGATGTACTTCTTCTTCGGCTCCTTCACCAGAAAGCAGCCACTGTACTGAATATCCCCGCTGTTCCAATTCTTCTTTTAGCAGGCTGCCTATTTTCTCATTATCCTCAATATATAATATGCTTCTGTCCAAGTAACTTCCCTCTCTCTAAATGGGTTCCCTATTAGACAGATTAACACACAACACACACAATCCAAAAATTGGTTTCTTCTTTAACGCTGTCTGACTCGATCCACTCACCTTAATTAAAATTCTTTTTAACAAAGTTAATGAGTTTGGATTTTAGTGCATCACCATGCTCTCCTTTATGGTACATATCTGTTCCATGATAACCACTCTCATCCACAATTAGCTCTTTATCAGTTGCTCCAGATGCTTGATATAATTTGCGCACTTCTTTTTCAATTGAGCCTCCATAATCGCCAGGTGAAAAAACAAACAAGGATGGTGCTTTAATCTTTTTGACACTTGGAATTGCATCGTGGGGCCCACATTTTGCAGGAGAAGAAAGAATAATGAGCCCCTCAATAGGCAGCTCTTGACGAACACCTGCAATGATTGCTGTACTACCTCCACATGATGCTCCTGCCAAAAATACTTTCTTTGCACCCAATCGCTTGAGTTCGCTTAAGGCTGCATCTGCATCACGATCTATAGGTTGATTATCCTCTTGAATATTCTGTGAGGCACCGTGATTACGATATTCAGGAATAACGACCAGATATCCACTTTCTGCCAGCTCCGTTCCCATGTCAAGAAAAGAGCAAATGTTATAACCTTGCTCGTGTGCAAGCAGGACTCCTTTATCTCCGCTGCCAAGCACAAGTGCTGACAGATACACCCCATCGCTGGTTGTCAATGTAGTTGCTTTATCGTGCAGCTTATCAGGAACACAACTATTCAAAAGATGCCCGCTAGAAGACTTCACCGTACGATCCGGCCAGGCAGGTTCATACTCAACCGGTGGGTTTGTTGGGATGTTCGGCACTTTGGCTGGTGGTGTTTTCTTAACGACGTCTGTTGCTGGGGCCGTATGTTGAGGTTGATTAGATGAAGATGAGCATCCTCCCAGAGTGAGCGCTGTTAAAATCGTTACTACTGAAACCAAAACGATTGAAAAATACTTTTTCTTCATTTTTTGAACCCCCGTGTACTTCGATTTTTCTTATTCAAAAATATATATATATCCATTTTTAAATGTCGTATATTTAAAATAATCCCGAGATATCATCATTTATTAATCAAATTGTCAATAAATTGTCTCCGAGTTTCAATCAGTTAGATATCTATCTAATCGGTAATCGGGCCAAGATAAACAAAAAAGCCGCAGTTTATGCGACTTCCATTGTATATATGTTTCTTCTCACCTGACAATATAGTAACAGTGCGTTTCTTTTGCTGTGATATTGTGAATAAACCGTGGTTAAGGAGTTCTCGTGAATTAACCGATTTAAGGGAGAGTCCAAGGGGTCTCTCCCTTTCTAGTTTAAAATATTAAATTGAAATTTTGAGTGAGTTACTGGAAGAGCTATACTCAATCCTTGCGCCTAGCCCCTTGGCAAAAATTTGCACAGGAACATAGGTAACACCCTTAATCACTTTTGGGGCTGCACTAGCTATGTCGGATGTACCGTTGTAATAAACAGTTTTGCTCCCAATAGTTAAAGTAACCTTGTTACTCGTTTTAGTGACTTCAATCGTTCCACTATCTTTGTCGTAGGTAATTTTCGCTCCCAAACCTTCAGCAATTTCACGCAAAGGGACAAGGTTTGTGTTTTGGTATATCACTGGCTCACTTTTAAAGCTGATCTTTTGACCATTTATATATACCTTAAGTCCAGAGGATTTGTAGGCAGGTGTTGTTGATTTGCGTGTAGAGCTTTTTGAAGATGACTTGTTTTTACTTGTATTGGAAGACGATGAACTTCCCGAGGATGAATTTCCTCCATTGTGATAGTGATATTCCCCATATTCCAGTCCCCATTTTGAACAATTCGTCCAGCAAGTATGGCCTCCATTTGCATCTGTTCTACCTGGATGAGCAGAAACTATTGATGCGCTTGGTAAAACTAATAATACTGCTAGAGTACCAGTAAACACTCTCTTCTTTTTCATAGCCAAACAACCCCTTATAGTAGTTTTTCGTATTTATGGTAGCATACTCCATTCAAATAGTCCCGTCACATAAAATAACCCGCCATAGGTTCTGGCGGGCATACAACATTAACCTTTCAGCGGAAGAAGCAGTAGAGACAGATACACTTTTCTATCGCAACTCACACATGTTTTTTTGTTCAGAAAAAAGCTGCATCTGATACGTTAGCGGAGGTTCAACTCCACTCTAGCCTTGGGATCAACCCACTGGTACAAGAAAGGATTCAGTTTCAAGTCGCCCTCTGGTACATTGACGTAGCGTTCGGTTTTGTGGTTGGTCCCATTTCCTCCTGGAGGATTCGGGTTCATTTCGGGAAACTTTCTCTCACCTTTCATGTCAAGGTAGCTTTGAGTTATGCCCCCAAACGATGGATCGCTGGAGGAAGACTCCACAATCAGATCCTTACCTTTTTTGTAATAAGTAAACTCAACCGAAGTGCCATGTAGCTCCGTCTTTACCGTCTTTCTTTCGGCTGCAGGCTGAACCAGTTCAAGTAAATGATTTTTGTTGGCGCGCTCCTGAACCTTTTTGCCGGAAAGAATCACTTTGACGGGCACGTTGCGCCAATCCTTCTGCTCGTACCACTGCGGGAGCTCGAACCTGCGGTAGAAGCGGCCATCTTTCGTCGTCCAGAAGCCCGATCCGCTGTCCATTTCGCGGCCGTCAACTATGAGTTTAACCGAGTCATAATTAACCAGGGGAACACCAGGTTCAGGGAAACGCCCCCCCTCTTCGTACATAAGCCGGATTTCGAGAGGGGTAACCACCATTTCCGTGAACTTCATCATGGAATCATTGGCATCATCCGTCGGATTCAGCTTAACCGCAAACATGGCCTGAGCCGCTTTTTTCCCGTCGGCTTCGAAGGCGAAGTTCCAGCGGCCCTCTTTTCTTCCGGATTCCTCAAGAGCAGAGAGCTCGAAACGCGCCTTTTTAAGATCGGCATCCGAGATTTCAAAGTTGCTTTGGCGTACAATCACGTTCGGATCCTCAGAAGGGAGAACAGCCGCGTACATTTCTTTAATAACCTGCCCACCTGAGGTCAGTACAAGATGCGGATTGGCCACAGCCTCTAAATTTACACCGCTAAGCTTATACCGTACCGTGAAAACGTTGCCTTCCCTGATCACCGATGTCATTTCGACGGAAGACACAGGGGTACCAGAAAGCGCTGCTTTCTTGTCCTGTGATTCAACTGGAATCAGATCCAGCGGGAAGCTGCGGTACTGGTAGAAGACTACGTTCTCCAGAGTAAGCTGGTAACTCTTTCTCTCTTCCCCAAGCTTGTTCTGTACTGTGGCCAATCCGAACAGACGCCCTTGGCCCTGCTCCTGCTTGAGCTGCACTTGTATATGCTCCGCCTTATTCTTGCCTTCTGACAGCTCCGACCTCTCGAACTCTATAGCATCGTAAGCAGGAAGACCGGAAACATTCATGGTCAGAAGCATGTTCATCCGCTGGTCATCGGTTGCCACTCCGTTCAAGGTAACGGGGATATCTCCGCTTGTGACTGTTTGATCAAGACGATCTCCTAGCCCTTGCTCAATAGCGTTAAGCGAGCTTCGGCCATTCCATAAGCTGTCCCAGCTGCCATTTACGGCTGCCATAGCCGGAAGGGCCGCCAAAATAGAGACAGAAGCGACCAGTACAAGCACTTTCTTCTTATGACGAGATATCCCCCGATGGGAAGCACGCTCTTGTTGATTCTTCTGCACGAGCTGTGCTTCGATCCGATTCCACATGGCCTCATAATCCGGCTCCCCGTCCAAAGGTTGGCGCCCCATCCGCTCCAGATTCCCTTCCATTGATTTAGTCAAAACACTTCTCTCCCTTCCTATTGTAGCTTTCCTGTGATTCCATCTTTTTTCTCATCAGCGCTAACCCCTTATGGATTCTCGATTTCACGGTGCCGAGTGGAATCTCCATTATTTGAGCTACTTCTTCCAGACTGAGACCATTCCCATAACGGAGTGTGAGGGCCGTACGAAGTTTCACCGGCAGCCCTTCTAGCAGTTGAGCGAACTCATTCGACTGCTCCTGCCTCACTACCTCGTCCTCCGGCTGCGCCGGCATGGACGGCTTCATGAGGAAGACGGAGCGAATCTCCTTATGGGCCCCTCGCTTCTTCCGATTGTAATGATTCCGGCACAGGTTAGCCGCAATGCGCAGCAACCATGCCTTTTCCTCGGTTACCCGGTTCCGGTCCTGTCCAAAGGCTTTAATGAACACTTCCTGGCAGATATCCTCGGCATCGGCTCCGTTATTTGTCATGTACCGGCAAAGCTTATATACATCCTGCTTGTAAGCCTCGAACAGGTCCCTGTTACTCTTCATCCTTAAAACACCTCCATCCGTTCTTCTGTAAATTCTAGATCAACGGTCTCCCAGTGAAAGCTTATTAGGAGGAGTTATTACCGTCTGATATATGAACAAATAACAGAGGAAAAAGGTTCATTAATTAACTAATGCTACGACCATATTCACGATTTTTAGCTCTTCGCTATCTTATTTCTTACTTGTAGTAATAGTTTTCCTTCATACATCTACCGAACAAACAAAAAAAGCCGCTTAAATAGCGACTTTAATGGGAACATGTTGTTGTTTCTCCATACTTTACTTCATACTTCATTGGCATTTGCAATCATTCTTAGATGATCTTTAAACTGTGCCAATTCAGGCTCTAATGTCCCAAAGAACTCAGCATCTATGGATTCAACAATGGGTATAGCTTTACTGATAATTTCTAAACCTTTTTGGACAATTTCAATGGAATTGGCCCTTGAGTCTATTGGACTTTGCTTTCTACTTACAAGTTCATTTTTCTCAAGTGTACGGAGTATTTGTGAAACTGTCATTACATCAATCTCTGAAACGCTTGAAATTTTTGCCTGCGTTATATGTTTTTCAAATTGACTTAAGTAGTTAACAGTACATAACACAACAAACTGAGGATGAGTTATTCCTAAATGGCTTAAAGCTGACTTTATTCTACCATGCCACTTATTGTATGTTTTAACAAACAACAATCCAGTTGATTCATCAGCATTGTTCTTAAACATTGAGTTGAATTCCATTAAGCTTCAACTACCTCTTTGAATTTCCACAACACTTTTGGGAAATCTGAAAAAATTTCAGTCAAAACATTTAATGCAATTTCATTATCCTCATCAGAACAAATTGAATGCTTTACAAATAGTTGTCCATCTTCTTCCGTGATATCATGACAAAAATAAAATGTTCCTGCGTTCGGAATGGAATACATATCATAATAGACCTCGTTCTCAATTATCTTTGATAAAACAAAATCCATTGCTGGCCTGCCCTTCAATTTCATTCGGCCGGTAGTGCCAGTTTTTATTTCCGCATCATATTGAAGATCTTCTAAGTCTTCCTCCCATAAGACACGCTTTTCTTTGTCAACATAGTGTTCCCATATTTTCTCTTTTGGTGCATTAAAAGCAATCTTAATACCAAGTTCCATCATTAAAACTCCTTTTATAAGTGTACATATAATATGTATACTTATAATATTGCTTCACCCAAGTAATGTCAATAAAAAAGTCGTGCCTCTAACGATATAACTGGTAAAGCCCCGCCATTTTGACGGGGCTTCATTGTTCTCAATCCGACTGAGATATATGATGCATAATAGCACGATATAGAAAATCTGCGAAATTCTCATTGCCATATTGATTAAAGTAGTTATTGAATCGTGCATCGGATTTATAAGTATCGGCAATGCAAGCCAGCAGCTCTGTATCACATGGCATGAACTGCATGAGGATTTTTTTCCACTTCTCAATTAATCGCTGAACTTCATCGGAAGAAGGAGGCCGATCCATACAAGACGCAAGTTGCTTGAATACTTCCTCCATCGATCGATAACGTTCATCTATCTCATCTTGGGATAGTTTATCCATTGTTTCGTTAAACACTTGATACGCTTCTGTTTCACCATAAATGAATCTCGCCTCATTTGCGTATTGTTCTTTTAAAGGTAGAACGGAAGAACTGTTGAAGATTTGTAAGTGACTGATATCACTGCCCGAAACGTATTCTTCGAGGGCTATCATGATGGTTTCTAGTCTTTGCTTTTTCGATAACAAGGTTTGGCTGTGCTTCTTTAATAATTGTTTCTGTTCCTGCCTGGTCAGCTTTAAAATGTCCGCAATTTCTTTCAAGGAGAAATCCAATTCCTTTAAGAATAAAATCGTTTGAAGTTTTTCCAAACTGCTTCGATCATACAAGCGGTACCCTTTTTCGGTCAGATATGTCGGTTTAAATAAATCAATCCGATCGTAATAATGCAAGGTCCGGCTTGTAATGCCTGTAATCCGAACAATATCTTTAACTGCTAATAGTGGTTTCTTCATCCCAAAATCCTTTTACTTCGTCTAGTATTTGCGCAGCTGGTGTGATTGTGGCCTCAAAAATCGTTTTTCCTGTTTTTCTTAAATAATATTGGATTAAATAATAGCCGCATGCGTAGCCAGCGCTGTAAGGCATATTAACCGGTTCAAGGTTTTGAAGCTTTGCGATCTCATCTCCGTAAAGATACGGAGCAAATTGATCAAATCCTGTTAATTGCAGTTGATCTCTAAGGACAGGCTTGATGCGCTTGTTAAGTGTGTCTGCGTTTGTTCTCGTTACCCAAGGGCCGAGGAATTCTTCGCCAAACATGAACGTAGCATAGTTTTCAGCTAATCCTTCACTTACAATGAGCTCGCCCAAATTAACGGTGTGATCCCACTGAATAAATTGATATCGCACATTATGGTTGCATTCGTGCGCCAGCGAAGCCTTCATTCGGGGAATCGTATACTCATTTGGCAGGAGTGTACCCCAGATAAACCCCGGAATGCCCCCAAAGCCGCTATATCCTTCGTTGATAACCAAGGCACGGCTTTCCGGATTCCCTAGCTGAATGGTAAACAAATATTCGGATACAGGGAGATTAATTCCCTGCTCTATAAATAAATGTAGACTTTTCCTCACAGCATGCTCACACTCTGACCAAAATGTCTCGGACGAAATCTGCTCAATCTCTGCCGAAATCTGAGGGGTAATCTGATCAGGGGAACGATGCATCATGTTATTAAACGAAATCACGTCAAAACCATTCGTTTCTTCAGCTTTAAAAGGGATCTGCTGAATTTGCCATTGCTTCATAAAGGGAGCCATCATTTCGTTTCTGAATAATTCAAGCTTTTCATCAGGCGAAGCTTGGGCAACCTTTTGATAAATGTGGTCTGAACGCAGCGTTCTTATATTCATTTCTCTCACTCCTATTTATTAGATAGAGAGAATTATGCGCTATGACCTAACGTCATAGTCAAGAAGTTTTTAACCCAATACTGAAAGTCAGACATATGGTGTTCCATCAGATGTCGTGATCAAGAATTATCCCGTCCCCATGATCGCTTGCGGAAACTGCTTGTCATACAGTGCTTTGTACCGTCCGGCCCGGCGCAGCAATTGTTCGTGATTGCCTGCCTCTACAATCTCCCCTTTCTCCAACACCACAATCTGATCCGCGTTGCGAATCGTGGAGAGACGGTGCGCGATGACAAGGCAAGTTCGTCCGGGCAGCAGCCGAGCCAGCGCCGCTTGAATAAGCTGTTCGGACTCGGTGTCGAGCGCCGCCGTCGCCTCGTCTAAAATAATCAGGCGTGGATTTCGCAGCAGCGCCCGTGCAATCGAAAGCCGCTGCTTTTGCCCACCCGACAGCTTGACGCCTCTTTCGCCGATCAACGTATCATACCCTTGGGGAAAAGCTTCAATGAACTCCAACGCGTTTGCCGCTCGAGCCGCTGCTACGATCTCATCTTCTGACGCATCCGTTTTGCCGTAGGCAATGTTGTCCCGGATCGTACCATTGAACAGAATCACGTCCTGGGACACTATGCCGACCTGCCGACGCAGCGAATCCAAGGCCACTTGACGGAGCGGATGCCCGTCGATAAAAATTGTCCCTTTCTGCACATCATACAGACGAAGAATAAGATGCGCAATCGTCGATTTGCCGGAGCCTGATGAGCCGACCAGTGCCGTCACCTGATTCGCTCGGATGTGCAGATGGAAATCCTGCAGCACCGGTGCATTCGCTTCATACTCGAAATACACATCATCGAAAAAGATGTCTCCCTGAATCGTAGGCAGTACAGCCGCGTCCGTTGAACTGCGAATGAGCGGCTGCTCCTTCAAGAGCTCGTAAATCCGTTCATACGCGGAGGCCGATTGCTGCACCCGGCTGACGATGCGACTGAACGAGCGAACCGGCCCTTGCAGCAGGCGCAAGTAAGCAAGAAAAGCCACGATGTCGCCAACCGTAAGCTCCGCCCGCATCACCTGCCAAGCGCCGAATAACAGTACAAGTGTCATGCCAACAAAATTCAGCAGCTCGATGATCGGAGCGAACAGCGTGGACAGCCGCGAAGCGGTCACCGTATCGCCCCGGCTCTCTTCGCTCCAACGAATGAATTGTCGCTCTGCCTCGTTCTCGGTGGCGAACGATTTGATCATCTGAATGCCGGATAGCGTATCCTGAAGATGATTGCTCGTTTCGGCGGAACTCCGGCGTACGCGCCGGTAAGCTGACTTGATGCGACCGCTGAAATAACGCGACGTAAAGAACAGGAAAGGGAATGTTGCAATGACCAGCAGCGCCAGCTCCCCATCGACATAGAGCAAGAAGCCGCACACGGCGATGAATGTGACCAGATCGGCCGCAATTGACAACGTGTCTGTGGACATTAACTCCTGCAGTTGATTGACGTCGCTTGTGAGCCGGTTCATCAGATCGCCGGTACGATTGCGCTCGAAAAACTGCAAGTCTAAGCTCAAGGTGTGCCGGTAGAGCAAATTCCGCAGCCGCATAATCGCCCGCTGGCTCACCAGTGTCATCATGAAGCCGCTGCAAAATCGAAATACCCCCAGCAGCAGCGCGGCGCCGATCATATAACCTCCTATCTTCAGTAAGGCGTCATAACGACGGTTGGGAATCAGCTCGTCGAACACGATTTTCGTAAATTGGGGAATCCAGAATTCTAGTATGGAAATCGCCACAAGCGCCACTGCCGCGAGCAGGATTAGAGGCCATTGCCCCCTTGTGTGAGCCAGCAGCTCCCTGAACATTTCCGAAGAGGGTTGTCTCTTGTTCATTTTGCATCACCTGCATTTCTTTTTCATATAGTAAGATTATCTAACTATTTGTTTGAAAAAATTATCCTCCCTCATCCACCCTTGCCTTCATCGATTGATGCAGCTTCTTCTCCCCTTTCTCGAATACTTTATGCTCTTCGGCGTCTCAACCGGTCAAATTAGTTAGATAATCTAATCACTATTGCGAAATTGATTATAGTCCAATCCCTCCACTTTTGCAAGAGGGTGCCCATCCGTCCTATCGCTGTGGAAGCAGCGGACGAAGGGCATCCGCCCAGAGTTGATACCCTTGCTCCGTCAAGTGGCAGAAGTCGGACGCCATTTGCTGTGTCAGCGTACCGTCCGCCTCAAGCAGCTTCAGGCCGATGTCAACAAAGGCGTAATTGCGTTTCTTGGCTAATTCCGCATACCTGGCATTGATTTCTGCGATCAATGTGCGGCGGGGATGGTCCGGCTTCTCCTCACGGGGAAGTACAGCCATGATGACGATTGCTGCATGCGGCACATGGACATGAACGCGGTCGCAGATCGCCCGCAGGCCCTCCGCAATTTCGTCCGGATCGTTGGCGCGGGCGTTCACAGTCTCGCTCGTGTTATTTGTCCCGATCAGAATTACAACTGTTGTTGGGTTTAGGCCGGTCAGCTCACCGTGATCGATTCGCCAGAGCACATTCTGTGTTCGGTCCCAACCAAAGCCGAGATTGAGCACTCGATAAGAGGCGAATACGGATCGCCATGCCTCCTTCGCCCCTTCTATCCCCTCTGTCTGCGGATCGCCTCCCCAGAAATGGGTAATGGAATCACCAATCAAGACAACTTCCGGGTTGATCTTATCCTTCTCCCGCAGCACCTGTTCGTGGCGCTCCCACCAATCGTAGCAGTCCTCCTCTAGCTTCGGCACGGGAATAACTGCGGTGTTGACCTTGGCCGCATCGTTCATATTTGCCATCGAAGAAACCTCCAGTAAGCATTAAGGATATTGACTTTTCCTCTTCACTTCATATTCGTTCGGAATTAATTCATACAAATCACGAACATCACAACCGATGAAATCAGCAATCGATATGGCAAATTTGAGCGGCATCACTCTTTTGTTGTCAATAAAGTCGTAAACTCGTTCCGGTTTAACAAGCATGTTATTTGCCAGCCATTCCGCTGACTTTCCGGATTCTATTAGTCGTTCATTCAGTAAGCAGCGCCCAAGTTCAAATTTCAAGAAGCGATAACCTCCCGCGTAAGACAATATTTAACCTTAAGCGTTGTCCATTGCCAGATTAAGTATACCTTATAAAGGGAGTCTTAACGATAAAGTTCCCCATCGTCCACCCAAATCGTTGGGCGGATTTCACTCGTAGCGATATCGCCATATCACTAAGGTGGTCATAAAATGCAAAAGCCGCGATTTACGCGGCTGTTAATAAGATAATGTTATGTCACCCTTCAGAAGGCATCACCCTGACTTCGATCCTACCCGCTTTGCAAGTTCGGCTAAATCTAACCCTTTCAGCGCGCCTTCTACGAGTTCAGGCAGTAACGCAGGTGTACAAGCAAAACAAGGCGTTCCATCCCGAGCGAGCTGTCTCGCAACATGTTCGTCATAGAACGGTTGGCCCTGATCCGACAACGCGAGCAAGCACATCGTTCGTACACCCGCTTCTCGCAGTTCACGCATCCGTCGTATCAATGTGGATTGATTGCCGCCCTCGTATAGATCCGAAATGATGATAAACAAGGTCTTCTTCGGTTCTTCCACAAATTGCTCACAATAGGCAACAGATTTGTTAATATCCGTTCCGCCGCCCAATTGAATGCCGAACAGCATCTCCACAGGATCGTTCGCGCATTGCTCTGTCAAATCTACAACTTCCGTATCGAATACGACGACACGTGTACGCAGCGCAGGAATGCTGGCGAAGATCGAACCGATGACCGAGGCCCATATGACCGAATCCGCCATCGATCCGCTCTGATCAATATCCAGAATCACCGTCCATTCCTGACTGCGCTGTGCCCGGTCAAAAAAGTAGAACTTTTCCGGTATAATCTGACGGCTCTCTCGATCATAATGCTTCAAATTCCGCTGAATTGTACGCTTCCAATCGATACCGCTCACAGAAGGGAGCGGGGAATGCTGCCGACGGTTCAATGCTCCAGTAACCGCGCGCCGGATGTCGTGTTCGAGACGCTTGACTAGTTCTTCCACAACGGAAGCTACCAACATTCTTGCTGTGTCCTTCGTCTTTTCCGGAATTTTCCCTTTCAACGATAACAGCGTGCCCACCAATTGAATATCGGGTTTTACTTGGGCTAGCACTTCAGGCTCGAATAGGAGCTGCTTCCACCCCTTTCTTTCCATCGCATCGTTCTGAATGATCGAGACGACATCTTCGGGGAAACATTGTCTGACATCACCGAGCCATTTGGATAGTCGGGGCGCAGACTTGCCGAGACCTGCATTTCTCCCCGCAGAAGACCCGGTGCTGCTCTGCCCCGTATTTTCCCCACCTGTATCATCATAGATTGCCGCCAAGGCTTCATCCATAATTCTCTCTTCTTCCGTTAACGCAATGCTCCCGCCTGAACAACAGCCCGCAAGCTGCTTCTCGGCAGAAGCGCCTAATATCAATCTCCATCTCGTCACTGTCTGTGTATCTGCATAGTTGTCCATGGTCAGAATTCCTCAAAATCAAAATCATTTAGCTCGTCAATCATCTTTACTTCGTCCTCCTTCAATTCCCCCGTCAAAATCTCAGCTGCTTGATCGGCATGAACTCCCCACAATTCACCTAATAACTCGGCAATCATCGTTTTCTCGCGCGGAGCGAACGAGCTGAAAGCCCGCCGCAGGAACACGAGCGCACGAGCAAATTCATCATCGCTCAGTGAGACAATGTACGCATTCAACTGCTCCCATAAGCTCTGCCGGGATAGAAGGGCATACCGATTGCGCTGCGACACCCCTTCGAACCAGCCTGCGCCGAGGTCTGCTGGAATGCCGGGAGAGAGCCTTCTAGATACTTCTTCAGCACATTGCTGAGCGGTAATGGCATGACGTTCCATTAAGATGGCGCAAGCAAAACCGGAGAGACGCGGATTCCGATCATCCCTTTCGGATAAATGCAGTAGCTCTTGAAGCCATAACGCTTCATCCACTTGGTCGCTATGCTCCAAGGAAATCCGGTTCAGCTCATTCATCGCCGACATCATGTCGTTTGCCCTCTCGTCATTGCACTGCGCTGCATCTTGGAGGAACAGGCATGCCCTCATAAATAATTGTTCCAGGAGCGGCAGCAACCGTGCGGTATCCATGCGGCGCAAGCCGCCGTAACCGATAATCATGGACAGCTCTTTCGCTGCGGCAGCGATCTGGACCACATCACGGCTATCTGCGGCAAGCCGCTGCAGGGTCTGCCGTGCGGTTTCCATCTGCTCCAGCATACGGCAATCGCATGCTGTACGGATCAGTAAAGATGCGTCCGCGATGGTTGTGCAGCTATCCAACTTCTGCTGCAGCACATACGCAGAGGCTACTTCAATCGTCTCCCCAAGAAGCGTCGATTCCACTACCTGAATTTCCACCTCGGGAGACCATTGAATCACCCAATGCTCTGCCCAAGTTGCATGTTCCTGCCCGCTAGGACGAAGCTTCGCAAAAGAGATGCCGAGCCATGCCAAGCGATGCAATAACGTGGACCGATTCAAATCAAGGAAGGCAGAGTCTTCCGATGTAACCCGGCGATTCTCACGTAAATCCAGGGATAAGTCGGTCGCCACGGTTGTCTTGTATTTCTCGAGCTTCAATTGCTTCAACAGGCGATTCAGATCATCTTGAATCGGGGTCTGGCTGACACCTTCGGCCAATGAACCGATGGCAGTTCCGACATCAACGCGTGCGAGCGCTTCTGCGATGACAGAGAGGTCGCCGCGTCCCAGCAACGTCTGAGCAGCATCTCTCAAATCACGAAGGGTTGGCGCGCTCCCTCCATGCATAGCTGCTAGTGCTTCCGCAAGCCGAACCGCTTCGATCACTTCAGCGGTTGAACGATGGTTCCCCGTCTCCCTCATCCACCTTGCGATTGATGATAAGTAATAATGCGGAAGCTCCTCCAGCGCGTTGGTCCGCATGCGCTCCCACATCATTTGATAATAATTCGGCGCATTATTGCCTGCCCCGTAGCCGGACATCGAAGATAACTTATAATACGAATAAGGCATAAGTGTCAGCTTCGTCTTCCGGGATGGCAGCTGTGTACACTCTTGATCCGTCATGGCATGGTAATCGTGTGCCAGCGCAGACGCATGATATGCTCCGCAGACGACAACAATGCGGTTCGGTTCATGGCCTGCGGCAATCGTGTCCTGAATCTGTCTGCGCATGTAAGCTTCTCGAACTGCGTTATAGGCGTATTCCACGCGTTGATGCTGCCTCTCCTCTTCCTCCGTCAGTTCGCGCATCTGTGTAGAGAAGGCGATAATTGCCTCCTGATAGGCCCCTTTGGTAGGATTGAGCTCATAATTACGCTCCCAGTACATATCGTAATCATACTCGCCTGCAATCGCAGCGATACGACTGTAAATGGAAGAATCGTTGGGAAAATAGGAAGCGGAATTGGTATCGGTATCGCTACGCTCTCCAGTTACCGTATCATTATCCTCCGCGTTTTCTTTCGCTTCTGATCGCAGCTGCTGCATCGCAACCGTAACTGAGGACGGCAGGTCGATAAATGCGGCGTGAGCTCCATTCTCAGCTGCCCATTTCATGGCTTGATACTCCGGGGAGTAGGCAGCGAAAGGCCATAAAACCGTTCGAACAGGGATATCCTCTGTAAAAGCGAGAATGGCGACAGGCGGAGTTGTGTTCCGGTTCGTTAGGTGATGGAGCTCCGAATTCGCATCTGCGGGTCCTTCAATGAGTACGGCGGTTGGCTGCACTTCCTGCAGCAGCTCCAGAAGATGCAAGGAGCCGCCGGGTGACAGATGCCGCACACCAAAGATATGTACAGCGGCCGCCGCTACGCTATTCACTCGTTCATCTCCTTACAGGCTGTGTACAGACCTCGCCATTCTGCGCCGCGCTTCTTCATCACATTATCGAGATACTCTTTCCAGACCAGCTTATCTTTTACGTCATCCTTGACGATGGCTCCTTGCAAACCTGCGGCAAGATCTTCATCTGTAATGTCGCCATTGCCGAAGCTCGCTGCTAAAGCCATGGAGTTCGTGAGCAGAGAAATTGCCTCCGCTGTGGAGATTACACCCGCAGGAGATTTCAGCTTCTCCTTCTTATCGAGTGTCATCCCACTGCGCAATTCCCGGAAGATGGTTACCACCTTAATCAGCGCCTCATCCGCAGGGACAGCGGCTTGCAGATCATAGGAGGAAGCAATTTCACGTACTCTTTTCTTCACAATTTCGACTTCTGTGTCCATATCGCTTGGTGTCGGCAGGATCAGAATATTGAAGCGACGCTTCAGGGCTGCCGACATCTCATTGACACCCCGATCCCGCGTGTTCGCCGTAGCGATAATCGAGAACCCTTTCCGTGCACTAACCTCTCGGCTGAGCTCTGGAACCGAAATCGTCTTCTCCGATAGAATCGAGATCAGCGCATCCTGTACCTCAGAAGCACATCGTGAAATTTCTTCGAAACGGGCAATACCTCCGGCTTCCATCGCCCGCATCACAGGGCTCTGCACAAGCGCCTCCGGTGTAGGTCCATTCGCGAGCAGCATGGCATAGTTCCATGTGTATCGCACATGCTCCTCACTCGTGCCCGCCGTCCCCTGAACAACAAGGCCGGAATTTCCATAAATGGCGGCGGTTAGATTTTCGGATAACCAGGATTTAGCCGTACCAGGCTCCCCAATTAACAGCAGCGCACGATCAGTAACCAGCGTGGCGATGGCCATTTCAATCAGCCTTTTGTTGCCAATGTATTTAGGTGTAATCACCGTTTTACCGACTTTCCCTCCAGTAATGAACGTAAGTACGGATTGCGGGGACATCTGCCATCCAGCAGGGACCTTCCCTTTATCTGCTTTCTTAAGAGCAGCTATTTCTTCTTGATATAATTGCTCGGCTGGCAGCCGCATCATCTCTTGCCATTGCTCTTGACTCGTAACCATTTTCCCATCTCCTAATGATCTTTTCTATATAAATTGAATTAAGCAAGGTTTACACAGTTCGGGCCCTGCGATGCCGAGTGTTCATACGACCGCTGTTGTCTCCAAAATCCTTGAACTAGACATCCTGTGTCGCATTTCGAAGACCGTGATCAAAATTACACAGAATCCGTCACGACCGCTTCATGCTTCTTTCTTTCCATCTCGTTCCATACATATTGCAGCTGTTCGCGAGCGGTATACCGATATTTCTGGATCATATCAGCCAGACGATCTTGATAACTTAAAGGCAGCTGATATAAATTTTCCAGCACAGGGCCTTCGAACGAGTAAAGATTGCCACCCCGCTTTTGTTCAAGCACATTCATGAGCAATTCCAACCGGATTGATGCATCTACCCCCGCTCGTTCAAGGCCAAGAAGCAGAATATCCAAGGATGGATGACGCAGATCTGTCATGTCTCGCATCCGCTCTGTTAGGAATGACTGCGATTCCGTATGGTCCGGCCGCGCGAACACACAGACGAGATGAGTGGCCTGGATCTCAATCAGCCAATCTAACCAACGCGAATCCCATAGCTGTGCGACCTGTTCTACAGGCATCATTTCCACTGTGCTCAGGTAAATTGACTCTCCAGGGGAGCCCCACAGATTAGGGTAAAGCTGATAGGGATAGGCAATCACTTGCTCTTCCAGTATAGATAGGAACTGCTTCAGTTTTTTCTGGGTCTCCTTATTGGTTTTCATCTTCCATTTGTTACGAATGGAATGCACATAGTGCTCATACAACGCGGATGGCGAGAGCTGCCGGAACGAAGCACGGAAGGCATAGGACAGGTAGCGCATATTGTGTTGTTCTAAGGCATATAGAGCTTCCAAAGCTTCCAAGGAATTTTCGTGTTCCAAGTAATGTGCTGCGGCATCCACAAGATCGAGTCCAGCAGAAGAAATATATAATGAATATTGTCTTGATACCTCAAGGTATAGTTCATATAACGTGTCGCTCCTTTTCCCTTCCAGAGCGGTGAGAACGTGCCTCATTTTTTTCTGTGATGCTTCTGCCTTCTTCTTATCTTCTTTGTACTCAAGTAGGTGCTTCAGCTCTTCACCGAGATCACGAACCAGCCATGCCGTTAATTGCTCCGAGCTGCATTTGGCAGCGGCTTCAGCTGCGATTTCGATGTCTTTGCCCGCAAAAGCTTCATAGATCCGTTCAACCGCTGCCTCATCGTTCATTACTGCTAAGGCTTGATAGGCCGCTTCACGAATCGATTTCTTCTTGTCTCTCGTCCAAGTGAGCAAATCTGACGCAAAGGAAGCATGAGCTGCTAGAAGACGAATCGCCGTCACACGAACTTCCTCCGACCCGGCTTCAGCTGCCTGAAAGATCAGATCCAATACGTCTTCTCCACCGGCCTGCCCGATCACTTGAAGCTTGCGGCTCTCTACCTTGCCTCCCATTGGATCGAAGCTGTCGATCAGATAGGGCACGACCTCAGCCCCATAGGATGGAAGGATCTTCTGCATTGCAAATTCAGCGATCTCCGAGTAGGGATCCCCCAGCGCTCGAACGGCAAGCTCCAGCAGACGAAGATCCCGGAACATGCCTTCTTCGAATGCGTGAGCAACCACCTCATACCGATTGCTTCCTGTCGTCGTAAGCGCCTCCTCCACAGCAGCCAGCTTGCGATATGAAAGAAATGTGGATAAGGATACGGGGTGATTCTCTAGTGGCCGAAGCTCACCCTGCGGTGTTGTTATGCCTTGTGTACGAAGCACGGAAGTCAGAAGTAGATTCAAATCCTGCAGCTGTTCTGCAGATTGATAGTTTTCTGCATCCTTAGGCTCAATTAGAGCCGCAATCCCCTCCCCTAATCTCTTAAAAATCGGTGCTCGCTCGCCAAGCTGCAGGAATTGCGGCAGCATCCGTTTTAGCCGGTAATCCCCGAGTGCCAGATCGCTTCCTGCGATGTAGATTCTGCGAAGCTCTTGATGGAGCTCTTGTAGTAAGTCTGTGCTCATCTTCATTCCTCCTAATACAAGAGACGGAGCATTTCCGTATCTTTCAATATCGTTAAAGGCATTGCTGTTAACTGCCCCGTGTCCATATCGTGCTCGAACCGAACCAGCATGCTTATATCCTCTAATTGCGATGCAGACAAATGCTTGAACAGTGGAAGGGTCCGATGCCCATTTGATTCGTGATCCCGTAACACGAGATGTTGACCGGATTCATCAGCAATGACAACTTCATCTTGATTGGATTGCTTAACCTCGGCCACATGCAGCAGCACGAGCGGATTGGCGTGACTTAGCGGATTCTTCAACTGGGTTTTCACTTTTTTGATGACATCTGTATACGACCGCTCGGCATATTTGGATATATCCAGGGTCTCATGCGACTCGAGCGGTCTAACAGCCATCTCTTCCCACCGAACTCTTCGGTTCATATCCCCTGGATATTGATATAAGGAAGGAATACGCACAGCATCAAAGAAGCTGTCCTCTTCACGCATCAGCTTAGCTGCTTTGTAAGGCCGATATTGAATCGTTCGATGAATCTCTCCGCTGTCTCGCTCCAGCCAATACCCTTCGTCAACATACTCTTGTCTTGCCGAATCGTCATAACTTACAAATGCGAGCTGAACCAACTCTACCTGCTCCTTCATCAGCCCGTATTCCTTCAGATCTGTGAGCTGCCATGCATGTCCCAGCCATTCCTCGATCGTTGATTCATGATCAAGCGCGAGTGCCGGATCTTCCAATTTGCTTGTTAAATGGGCACGTCCCTTCTTAATAAAAGCATGCATTACGGCCAATTGCTCTCCGACATCTGTGTAGATTTGCTCACGATCATCTGCATCCGAGAGCAGTAAGGTAAGCCGCCGCAACTCCGTCTGCGCGCCCGTGAGATAATAATTCCCCATCTGCTTCACATGTTCTTGCATCGTCTTGATGACCTTCTTATCCATCGTTCCCAGACCGTTGCGAACCAAGGATCGCAGCAGCTTCTCGAGCACATCCAATCCTTCGAGCTGAGATTGGACTTTTTTCTTGAGCGCTGTCTTGTTCACCTTTTTAGGCTTGGGTTCCGCCCCTTGACTCGTCTGTTGCGACTTCTTCTCTTCCCGCTTCTCCGCTTTTTCCCGTTTGGCAACAATGTCTTCCGGTACTGCGGCGGTAGTGAAGGCTTCTCCCCCGGTGTAGGCATATAACAGTCCCAACGCATGCTTACACGGCAGCTGCCTGCTTGGGCAAGAACAGCGCAGGATCGGTTTATCAGGTTGGATGAAATCTGCGGAACATTGGTAATTCGAGCTTCCGCTTCCTTTGCATTCCGCGAATAACAAGGTACCATCTTCGGATTGATGCAGCTGCACGAAACTTCGCTTCTTCACCAGACCTTGTGCATTTTTTATCGCCGCGGCATTCGAAGCCAGTGAATCCACGTATGATGCTGTAATTTCAATCAAGATTATCGCTCCTATCTCTGTTACTTCCTAACCACTTTATCAACGTACGTCGGATCTGTTATGAGTATGAATGGTTGAATCCTACTCATCTTCCACTTTATACCGATAAGAGGTCTTTTGGCTATATTCGAAAAGTTCCATATTGTATTCGTTCTTCTTAGATAAAGGAAAACTCCCCTTCGAGCAGCGGTTTATTTATAAACCTGTCTGCTTGAAGGGGAGCATATCAAAATCGGCAGCTTGATCCGTAATATATTTCCGTAATTTATAATAGCGGGGTTGCGAACTTCACCTCCGGAAAGCGGTTATCCGGTCCTTTCATTAAGGTTCCGCCTTGATTTTTCAGATGCTTATCGAAGAAATCCAGCATATAGGCATTGATCACGAAGTCCGCTCTTTCGGGTGCAATCTTTCCTGTAACGCCCAGCATTTTGAAAATCGGAGAAATGTACTGTACGTCCGTAAAATTCAAATGCTCCGTAGCTTCGATATAGAGGAATTGTCCCCCTGAAGCAACCGTTTCGCGCATCCGCTTGAGCTCTAACTTTTTATCCTCCGCTACTTGATCCTCCCACTCTCTTGTTGAACCCATACGGTTAAGCTCATCATCCGTGTAGACCCGGCTATCCAACACCATTTTTAATTTTTCGAAATAGCTTTCCGAGTTGATGAACAAAAACGGCTTTCGCAGACCTTCTCTGTCACGCATACGATAAAGCCCTCCATCAAGGTCTATTCCAACTGCGATTCGCGGATCGTAAGCAGCGTCATAGGCCGTTGCTCCGCCGATGGAATGACCGAACACACCAATATGGCCGAGATCAATCCTTCCTTTTAGATGACTTGGAATCTTCCCCGATTGGATAAGCTCGAATTGATCCAGTGTAAACGCCACATCGTCGGTTAGTACTTTTCCCAACTTGTCACGACTTTCTCTACTCGTCTTGTAATCATCGCCCGGAGAGAATAAGTCGTTGGTTGTACTGGTCGTGATTCGCCCGTCCGGAAACTCGGTTGCAAATGTATTGTAGGTGTGGTCGATCACGGCAACGATGTATCCGTGACTCGCGAGATTTTCGGCTTGCGACGTGTGGAGGAACCTGGAAGAGCCGTTGCCGGGATTCGCAAGGATCAGCGGGTATGAAGTCTGTGCCGAAGAGACTTCGGCCCCCGAATAAGCATGACTGGATACGTACTTCAGGTGTTGAAGAGTAAATCCGGGAAGGCCATAGTTCGCAGCCATATAACGCAAAATCTGGGGATTGGGAACAAAGGGAGCGTACTTGCCGGTGCCAGCTTGAGCCGGATACCATACCTGAACCATCAGCTCTCTCTTACTGTCTCTGGCTTCATCGAAAGTTTCTTCCCTATTTGGATCCACAAAATGAAAAGTTTGCGTTCCTACTTTAAATTCGCCAGTCGGTTCAGGTAGTTTAAATACAGGAAAAACATACATGAGACTTGCGGTTGCGGCCAGCATTAATGCTATAGCGGTATAAGCTGAACCCAACATGAAGCGTGGAATTTTTTTTGGGCCGGTCTTTGTGAAATAGCTATAACCTGAAATGGCTAAAAAAATGATCGTTAGGCAATATGAGAATAATAGCTGAAGTCTATATCCTTCCACCGTCCAATGAATGACCAGTAAAAGTGTGGCGATTCCGCTTGCAGCGAAGACTGGAATTCTACGCCGTCCTTTTTTTAATAGGACGGTTATTGCAAACAAGCCGATGTTTGACAAAACAAGCAACAATTCAAACAGCCTCATCTCGGTTCTCCTTTTATAAACATTCTATTTTTGTTTTTTCCCATCTTATCCTGCCAGGCTGGCTTTATCTATTGATTTGCCTTACATCTACCTTACAGCCGTGTAATTTGATCTTGCGGGATATTTCAGCTTGAGAGAGTCCGCTTAAGGTATATATGTAGGTAACTTTGTGTCATTAGACATATGTTCTTGTCCTATCTTTTCCCGTAGGAGGACAGGGATTTGTGCCGGTGGTCCTCGGTCCTCTTTCTTACTTATTTGCTTTAGCTATTTTTTACATCAAATCAAAATTAAAAACCCGTCGATCATGTATCCATCAGATCAACGGGTTTTTAATTTAGTAATCGATAACGAGTCCTTCGATAAACCGGTCATGATCAGCTTGCACTAGCATGCTGAAATCTCCTTGGTCCAGTATGACCTTTATTTCATTTGTAAACAGAAACAGCGGGAAGAGTTATGCCCCGGTCATCCGCTGCCTGTGCAGCCGTGCGTGTCATTCCTACCATTTCTATGCTTACATACCATCACGGAAAAACCGTCATATGGTGCTCAACTTAAGGTCAAGATAGGGTCAGGCTGTGTTTACTTCACAATCAAATTGAAAGAGCTACACATTATTTACAAAATGTAGTTCAACTTCTCTAATCTCACCTCTGAATTACATGTATTCGGTTTAAAATTCAAATGTGTAGTTCCGAGTCAGGACCGTAAATGCAAATTAATGAATAATTCAAATAACATTACAGATACTCTAAAAAATAAGGATTTTAATTGGGGGTTAGAACATGAGTTGGGATATGAAATCTGCTGAGAATATAGCGAAGGGTTCGGTAGATGCTTTTAAAAAGGAAGCTGACAAATTAATTCAAAACACAACTGATGATATGAGTGATTATATTGACCACACGTTGAACTGTTTTGGAGAAATGGATCAGATACGGATTCGTGCAACAGAAAGATTTATACAATACGAAACCGCATATGTGCGAGCATTAATTGAAAAAAAAATAATTCCCTCAGAACTTATTAGAAAAGTACAGGAGCTTATTTTTGGGAAATTACCTCCTCATCCAGAGCCAACTCTTTTTATTCTAAGCAACCCTGATGAGGTTTGGTCAAGAGAAGAGCCCATATGGAAAGAGTTTGATGTTAATAATGAAGATCCAAGAAGGAATAGAAAGCCAATAATTTTAGTACATGGTGCCGGTTATGCCAGAAAACATGAGGAAGCTAACAAATTTTTCAAGTATTTCGAGGAGGCAGCTCACTTATTTAAAGGCGATCGGCCGCCCAATGTTGATATTTATGTCTTGAATTATGATAGTGAAATCACAAATGAGACGAAAACAATGATCAATGTAGCTATTGAGACAGTGCTACAAGAGGTAGTCTTAGGTGAATCAGATATTATATACACTGCCGCGTTATGGAAGGAGTTAGTTCAACGAGCGCACGATGCTGGCGAGAGACACCTAACACCTTTATTTAATAAAATTTTTCGCTTTGACGTTACTGAAGGTTATATCGTCTCCCATTCCCTAGGAAATGAGGCAGTTGCATTTGCCGCAAAAAAATATTATGAAGGCAGAGAAAGTGACTACATACCCATTTGCAAATCTTGGTGGTGTATGGCAGCTGCTATTCCAGCAGATTCTTTTACCAATACCGGTCAATATGCAATTTCAACTAAAATATCTTTAACGGGTGGTAATGAAGAGGGTACCGTGGTTTGGTTTTCTAGGGTAGATTCTGTATTGTCCTCACTTTATCCCATGGGAAACATTACTCCACAAGGAGAGCCTATCCTAGCTCTGGGTGTTACTGGTGCCCTTATCCATCAACTCCCTTTAACAAATTTAGATGTAACATCATGCACGCTATTTACACATCAGGTAACCGATGGTTATTTTGAAAAAGTAGGTTCTAATATTAGAGGTCGCCTAGGAACTGAAATTTGGTCTGAACCCATGTGTGAGGCTAAGATACCACCAAGGAGAGATTAATATCTGTCCATTATTAAGATTCTTCCATGCCCTCATCGCTCTAGGCATGGGAGATTCATTATTTCATTCTCTTATACTCAATCTTGGACATCTACAAAGTTAACTTGTTCATCAGTTACTGCATAGACGATTCTAATTTCATAGAAAACCTTGTTCACTTTATCTTTAATCCACGCCTGACGTTTTACATACTGTACAGGCACCATCTGGCCTTTCAAATCGATTTGGTTGTTCTTCATATCTGCATCACTTGAGGAGAAGAACAAATTTTGACCATTCGAAAATTCTTTGATGTCGGTAACTGGCTCTGAAATAAGAGACGTGCTTCCAGGATTTTGTCTGGCTCTTATAATTCCCTTCTTGATGAATTGCTCAGCGATAGAACGAGTAATAACTGAATACTTGATATATCGGGCTTAATTGCTTCCTATTTTTGTCGTAACTAGCTCCATTTTGTAGTCGGTCATTTCTTTGCTTCTATCTTTGTACAGCTCTTTGACTTTATTCAAATCTTGATCAGCCCCGATCACTAGAATTCCATTGGCCGATTGGGATGGGCCTTCTACAAAACGTTTTACTCCAAATCCAATACCTGCAAAAATAACGATAACCAATACGAAACCTATCAACTTCTTCACCTTGACTGCTCCTTTGTAAAAATCACTTGATGTTTGGATTATAAATAATTACTCTTTATAAGTTAATGACTCTTGTCTAACTCTTTGACCTTTTCTCTTACATTTTCGTAAGAATAATAGCTACAGATGACAATATAATTTTTTGCCCGATCATGTCCGTTACTTCAATGAAAACAGGGAGCAGCTACCACAGTAATCTGCTCCCTGGAAATTCAACAAACGTATTCCGTTAATTAAATAATTTGTTGACCGTTTTTATTTAATGTCATCTTCACTTTTGTACTCCAAAATATCACCCGGCTGACAATTCAAAGATTTACATATCGCTTCTAATGTCGAGAAACGAACCGCTTTTGCTTTCCCATTTTTCAGAACGGAAAGATTCGCCATAGTAATTCCAACCCTCTCGGAAAGCTCCGTTACGCTCATTTTTCGTTTTGCTAACATCACATCAATATTAATAATAATTGCCATATCCTCCACCTCAGACCGTAAAATCATTTTCAGATTTTATATTAATCGCTTCTTGTAGAAGCCGTTGAAGGATAGCGGTAAAACCGGCGACCACCATGGAGGTGAAAATAATGACCAATCCGATTGCTGTAATACCTGGAGGGTCAACTCTCATCTGCATGAGATGGTAGAACGGCATACCTAGCAGGTACAAGGTACTGATTGTGATGGCACAGTATTTTATATTCTTTAAAGCTTTTACCGATAATTCCGAGAACGCTTGGTTCTTATCAATATAGCTTAAAAGTTTAAAAGCCTGATACAGAGCTAAGTAAAAAGGGATTGCTGCCGCGTACATATCTATTAGAACAAGAGATTTCATATAAGCAATATCTGGATACAATTCTCCAGCAAAACTCCCAATCTTAGGCACTAAAAATATGCACAAAGCTAGAATTGGGATTCCAATAAGAATAACAGCCATCTTCAAAAAGAATGTTGTTCCCCGTTTCATAAAGAGCACCTCACGAATTTAGTTGTAAATTGACTTTAACACGTTATTTATCGTTTTACAATAAATTATTATTGTTTTAGTTATGTTATTATTGTTATTTTATACACTTTAATTTTGGCAAAAATAAAAGCATCTCTCATTACAAAGAAATACTTTTACTTTAAAACATAAAATTTATACCTTATTCAACAAAACTTTCCGTTATCTAGCTACCCCCAAAATTAGGGAACTAACTGTTAGACTTTTGAATTCGCATATGGTAGGCCTGCGTTGAGGAGCGGTGCGCCCAAGACGCAACAAGCCTTATCCGCGTTCCATTCGCGGCTAAGGCTTGTTGGTTAATGGGACTCCATATTTTGAAAGACTCAATCGTTAGATACGCTTAATTCATTTGATTATAGCTTTCGACTGCCTTGCTTAGCTGATAATAGAAATTCTCAGGTGTACCGTCCGTAGTGTTCAGGAACTGGCCGTTCAGGTCAGAATCAGATACAGGTTGCTTCTTATTGATGCGTTCAATGATTTTCGAAGCGGCCGCTTTTGCCTCAGTAGCTGAATGAACATAGCTCTCGATGCTGAAGCTGTTAATCCCTTCTGTTTGAATTCGTTTCTTGTCTTTGGCGATGGTCATGAGCGAATTCAAATCTTCCGTCATAATGTCGTATTTGGCTTTAAATTTCTTCATCTCAAGCTGCAACACATTGCCGGCGGTGATTCCCTGCTCGTTCATTTCAATGACCGCAGCCTCAGCGTCTATCATGAACTTCAGGGCATTATACCTGATCTGCTGGTCTGAATCCTTGAGTTTTTGCAGTTGAGCCTGACGCTGTTCGTTATCCAATTTTTGTAAAGCGGTGAAGTATTGTTTGGCGACAGTCTCGTAAGCGATATTGGCACTCACTAGCTTGGTATGCAGCTGTTTTCCTTTTGTGAAATTATCGTCCACATAGCCTCTACTATCATAGTAAGCTTTCATATCGTCCAGGACGGATAACAGCTCTTTGATGACCGGTGTTAGTTTGGTTACTACAGGATCCACGTTCGAAAAAGCAGGTTGGTTTGAGATATAGCCGTTCGCCTTATCGATAACTTCCCGCTCCGTTTCAGCAACGCCGAGCATGATGAAGCTGAGGTTCTTCTCGATTGCAGGCTGTTGATCAACTCCGAAATTCTTGAAATAATGAACCAAGACCTCGTTGATTCGGCCCGTCATCAAGTTATTGAGCCCCACATACGCATTGTATTTCTCGATTTTTTTGCTCTCGCCGGACGTAAGGCCTATAGTCGCTTGGTCTGCGATGGATGAATTGGCAGAACAAGCGGACAACACGGCACTTAATACGATAATGGCAATAAAGAATGATAACTTTCTCACAAAGTGATTCCTCCGGCTAAGTATTGTTTATCGTGCTTTTCTTTAGTAATGTTGATTGTAAAACATATTATTGAATTTTAGAATGATTTGGTGAATAGGTCTTGAGTCTTTAGTAGCAAAATTTCCCACGATGTAAAGAACGTCCTTCGTGGGACGATTCTCTTGACCTTCGACAAAAAATGGATTTTTCCCATCAGTATTGGTTAATGATACAGGTATTTTTACCAGTACCGTCTTAATTTAGCTTAGTGAATCAACATACTTCTTAAGAATGAATCTTTAAGTCACTGTACATCTTCAGTATGTTTAAAGTTCTTATCTTCTGTGTTTTTCATTGGCGCTATCCCATCCTGCCATATTTCATTATTTTTTTCATTGTAATTATAAAAATATTTCACATCTTGTTCATCGTTAAAAAAACATTAATATTATATGGATTATAACCAAACAATTTATTTTCCCAATGATACTCAACCGCCACATTAAATTCGCCTTTTGAATTACCTTTACTAATTAAATGATCATCCACCAATCCTATAATTTCATTAATGTCCTTATTATTCCTGATAAATCCAAAGTAAAATAACGAAATTGAAATAATTATCACAGCGGCCAATAATAAAAGAATAAATTTACGCATCGCACTCTCTTCCTTTCAGATTAATCTCTTTCAAAATCTGATTAGTTCTCAAATTTTGCTCCAAATCTCTCCGTACCCATGGAAGGCTCTCTTCGTCTGGGATTATTTTACTATTATTTCCACTTCAAATAAATCACTAGTTAAACGTTTAATTGGTTTCGAGTGACTGAAAAGAAAAAAACGAAAGGAATGATTAATCCTTTCGTTCTCAAATCTTCGTTGGAAGCAAAGTCACGATTTGTCCTAATTTGTTCGGTTTATTGCGATTGTATATTGTTCATTAATCCCAAAATTTTACAGGGGATATCCTCATTATGGAGCGAAAATATGCTTTTTCTTTGAATTATTGTTGCCCCCCAATTATCGTCCATTGTACTTCATACTTCTCATTGAGGAGGACAAAATCCGTATCACAGCGGATTTCAATTTTGCTATTTCACGCCTGTTTTTTTATACGCTCTCATGGCAAAGAAATATGCAACGAGCGTAATCCCAACAAGCCACGCCAGGGCGATCCATATATCATTGCCCACAGGCTGACCTGACAGCAGTGCACGGATGGATTCCACGATGGAAGTTACCGGCTGGTTCTCGGCGAAGGCGCGAACGACGGTCGGCATCGAATCGGTTGGTACAAAGGCCGAGCTGATAAACGGCAGGAAGATCAGCGGATAGGAAAATGCGCTTGCACCTTCCACCGATTTTCCAGACAATCCGGCAATCGCCGCGACCCAAGTCAAAGCCAGCGTGAACAGCAGGAGTATGCCGATAACGGCAAGCCATGGCAGGACTCCTGCCGAAGAGCGAAAGCCCATCATGAGCGCTACAAGAATGATGACGGCAAGAGAAATGATGTTGGATACCAGCGAGGTTAGCACATGTCCCCACAGCACGGAGGAACGCGCAATCGGCATGGAGTGGAACCGCTCAAGGATGCCCCGCTGCTTATCCATAAACAGTCGGTAAGCTGTATAGGATATACCGCTTGCTATGGCAATCAGCAGGATGCCGGGCAGCAGGTAGTTCACATAGTTATCCGTACCTGTACGGATTGCGCCGCCAAACACATAGACAAACAGCAGCATCATCGCAATCGGAGTAATGCAAACCGTAATGATGGTATCCATACTGCGGAAAATATGGCGCATGGAGCGCCCAAGCATAACGCCCATATCGCTAAAAAAGTGATTCTTTACTGTCTCCATTTAGATGGCCTCCTTCTTTCCAACAATTGCGAGGAATATTTCTTCCAACGACGGTTGTTTCTCCACATACTCCACCTTCGCCTGCGGGAACAGCTTTTTCAGCTCCGAGAGCGTGCCATTCGCAATAATCCTGCCTTCGTGGAGAATGGCGATTCGGTCGGCTAATTGCTCAGCTTCATCTAGATACTGAGTAGTTAGAAATATCGTCGTGCCGCCGTCTGCCAGTTCCTTGACAGTTTTCCAAACTGCGATGCGGGCTTCAGGGTCAAGCCCGGTCGTCGGCTCATCGAGGAAAATGATCTGCGGTTTCCCAACAAGGCTCAAGGCGATGTCGAGCCTGCGGCGCATGCCACCCGAATAAGTAGATGCCTTTCGGTCCGCTGCATCCGTCAAGCCGAAGCGACTAAGCATGTGATCCGCAACCTGACGCGGATTGTTAAGGTGCCGCAGCTTGGCGATCATGATAAGATTTTCCCGCCCGGTCAATATTTCGTCCACGGCAGCAAATTGCCCGGTCAGACTGATCGAGCGCCGAACATTATCGGGGTTGGATGCGACGTCAAATCCGTTGATGGTGGCGGTGCCTTCGTCCTGTTTAAGCAGCGTGGTAAGGATTCTGACCATCGTTGTTTTGCCTGCACCGTTGGAGCCAAGCAGGGCAAAAATCTGACCGCGCTTCACTTCCAAATCAACGCCCTTGAGGACTTCTGTGTCCTTGTAAGATTTTCGCAGACCTTTCACTTCAATTACTTTTTCCATCCGGTATTCCCCCTTTTATTTTGTTTTATCCGTAACCTTTTTCATGGCCTTGCTTACTTGTTGGTTAACCGATTCTTGATAGATGTCCATGTAGGTCTTGGAATCTTTGATTAGATCGTCGCAAAAAGCCGCTACGTCAGTGCCCGTCACTTCGAGCACGCCTTTTCCCGAGGCTGCGCCCTCTTCAAACAGATCGACGATGCCCGACAGCAGCCCCGCCCCCTTGGTATGGTCAAGTCCATGATTGGACTCTACTGTCAGTTCGACAGGGCCGACCTTAAAGAGATATTTTTGAATTTCTTTATAAACAATCTGGTAGTCCTGCGGCAGCGCTTTGACACGCGCCACATGCGCCCGCCACTCTTTTTTGCCTTCGATGATATCCCGTATGTTCATTATGATTTCCTCCTATTTGCCTAATTTTTTTGCGACATTATTGTTGAGCTGCTCGCGCCACTTGTCGCGGTAGGACTTCGCCCCTTCTTCGCCGGCCAGTGCTGAACAGAAGCCTTTGATATCGTCGCCCAGCACCTCTTCGACGCGCTGTCCTTCCGCCGCCGATTCTTCGAGCAGGCCGAGCACGCCATCGAGGATCGGCATCAGGTTGCGACCCGAGAAATTGGAGTACGACCAAAGATGTTCATTAATTTTTTTCCATGCCGCTTGATAATCGGCCGGCAGTTTTTTGACCCGCGATTCAAAAGCTTTCATTTCTCTGGTCATGTCGCTGCCGGTGATTTTGTCCCAAAAATTCATTGTATCTTCTCCTTTAACTCGTTAATTTTTGAGGATACGAACTCCCACTTTTCCCAGAACTTCCGCAGTTCTTCATGCCCTGCATCATTGATCGCGAAAAACTTTCGCGGGGGTCCCATGTCGGAGGGCTTCTTGGTGATCTCCACTAACTTGTTTTTTTCAAGTCGGACCAAGATGGTGTATACCGTTCCCTCCACAACATCTGAGAAGCCGAGGGCGTTCAGCCGCCGTGTAATTTCGTAGCCGTAGGTTTCTTTGCGGCTTATAATTTCAAGGACACAGCCCTCAAGCACGCCTTTAAGCATTTCCGTAAGATTTTCCAGCACAATCACTCCTTGCTATTCTGTAATACTGGTATGAAGTATTACTTACTACTGCTATAAAGTAACACGTAGTAGTGGCGTTGTCAATAGTGATGACATAATTTGGGCTACATTAAAATAAAAAAAGCCTAAAGCCTGAATAAATCAGGCTTCTCAGGCTCTTAAAAATGTACCATTAGGCTCAGAAACTTTGAGAAACGCTCCACACCTCAACGAGTGCGTTAATGCTGCGATTGAGCATGGTTCTTGCTTGTTCGGAAACTTTTTCCTGACTCTTCTCTTTATTCAGCTGTTTCAGTAAATTCTCCAAATGCTTGATCCCCTGCTTCCAGTCCGGTTTGTTCCTGCTGACCGCATCGGCTGCATGCTCGAGCTCTTTATCCAGCTGCTTCCAAGTCTTCTTGTCTAACTGACCGGCTGAGCCAAACCATTCCAGCAGCTTTCCGATGGCAGGAGTGTTGATGGGGGTAGGGAGAATCGTGAAATTGTCGTAGCTCGTTTCATTCATGAACGTCCGCATACCGACCTTGCCGTATGTGAATGGATTGCCGCTGCGGTCGGTGTAGTCGATAACCGGCTTGCTCATATCATCGACAAACACTTGGATGCGGGCACCTTGCGCAACGACTTTTACATGCTTCCATACCCCTGTCATTACCGTGAGTGGAGCCCCTGTCAAATAGGTCCAGCTGTAATTCAGCTTGCCGAGATGAACGCCCTCTTTGTTCAGGTAGGCAACATATCCCTGTACGAAATCCGCATTGTTCTGATTCAGCTCCTTGCCGTGAGCCGGGTTGCTCGCCCGGAACAGGATACCTCCGTCACCTGTATTGCTAATGAGCTTGATATCAGACTCTACGCTGTAATTCGACCAATTGGCATCTCCAATCAACGTTTTCCCGAAGCTGCCCACCGCTGCCTGATATTCGCCGATATGAGCAACCTTTGGTACGGCGGGATTTTGGTGAATGCGTATTCCTTGGAAGTCGAATTCACCTTTCACGGTTTCGACCTTCAAAGTATGTTCGCCCGCCGGGAGATAGACGCCTTGCTTCGTTGTTGTCGCCCAATCTTCCCAGGTCACAGAATTCGGAATGTTGACTTCCCCGGTTAGATCAGTTGTATCGTCCAGCCACAGCCGAACCTTAGCACCGTCCATCGATGTAGCGGTCACAAAGTCGATGTTATATACACCGGCTTTGGCAATATCTACGTTGTAGGCCAGCCATTCCCCGGTAGCGTTCCACCCCACATTATAACTGCCGCCCGCATTTCGGCGGATATCGACCGCATCATTCCGGTATTCCGTACCGATGTTATCAGGTGTCAGATCATGGTAGCCCGTACCTTCGCCGCCTGCTCTATAATCAACAGCCTGAATAAATCCGGGCAGCACGTGCGGCTTATCGAACTGGGTGAACGACATTCTCGTCATGTCGAACTCGCCTTTGACAATTTCGACCTTCAGTTCATGATCACCGGCTGGCAGCCTGATACCGGATTTCGTCACCGACTTCCACTTATTCCAGTCGCCGGAAGCAGGAACGTCCAATATGCCTGTCAGATCCGTCGCGTCATCCAGCCACAGCCGGACTTGTGCATCCTTGAACGTCGTAGCTGCCCACAAGTCAAGATCGTACAGTCCTTCTTGCGCAACGTTGATATTGTACTTCAGCCATTCGCCTGTTTGATTCCAGCCTACGATCTGATCACCCGATGCAGCGGATCGAATGTCGACGCTTTCGGTGCGGTATTTGCCTCCAATGTTCTCAGGTGTCAAATCATGGTAGCCTACCCCTTCGCCGCCAGGCTTGTAATGCTCGGATTCGATGACGCCGGGTACGGGTATTGGCTGATCTGTCCTCGTCATGGCTATACTTGCAAAATCAAACTCTCCGCGTACCGTTTCGGCTTTCAACGTATGTTTACCTGCTGGCAGGGTAACACCGGATTTACGCACCACATTCCAAATGTTCCAGTCACCGGTCTTTGGAATGTCTACGATACCGGTTAGATCTGTCGTATCGTCCAGCCACAGCCGAATCTGACCTCCATCCATCGTAGTAGCCACTTTAAATTCTGCGTTGTAGGTTCCGGCTTTTATTACGTCAATGTTAAACTTTAGCCATTCACCTGTCTGGTTCCAGCCAACGTTGAAACCGCCGCTGACCGGATTGGAGCGAATGTCGACCGAATCTCCTCTGTACTCGCCACCAATGTTTTGAAGTGTATTATCGTGATAACCGACACCCTCGCCGCCGGAAATATAGTGAACCGTACCGATCTCACCAGGGATCGGATGATAAGCATCGTAAGCCTGCTCCTCCCTGGCCATGTCGCTCTTCACGCTCCAGAAACCTTCAAACCGCTGCCAGCCGTCATCCTGGCCATCATCGAAGTTATCATAGAGAACTGGAACGTCCACGTGCCGATGGAACGACAGCTTATCCAGTGAGGTCTTGCCTGATACGGCAGTGACCTTCAAGGTATGCACACCTGCCGGGAGAGCTATCCCACTCAGCTGTGTGGTTTGCCATCCTGTATCAGCAGTGTCAGTGTCTCCTGCCAGCTCAAACTCGCCCAGCGGCTGTCCACCATCCAATGTGAGCTGTACCTTGCTGCCCAGGGCTGCATCCTTATAAGAAAGGTCGATATCGTATTTGCCTGTTTCCGCGATGTTCAGCCGGTATTGCAGCCATTCGCCTTTTTCGAAATCGGTAATATGTGAAGTGCTGTCACCAGCTCTGGCTGTATCCATGCTATCTCCGCGGTAATCGCCGACTGTACCCGGTGTCAGGTCATGATACCCGACCCCTTCGCCGCCTGACAGATAATGAACAGCCTCGACCTGACCCGGAACCGGCTTCACGGCGTCAAAATCACTGCTCCCGTTCACGTCGTTGTTGAAAGCGACATAACCGAAATTCGCCTTCGCATTCTCCGTGACGTAACCGATACTGCCGCCGTCAAGCATGATGCTGCGCGTCTGCTTCAGCATACCGTCGACATAGATTTTGAACGTATTTCCTGCTTTCTCAACCCGGATATTGTGCAGCTTCTTATAATCGTATCCTTCCGGCAGCGTACTCGTCACCCATCCCAGATCGGTGCCATTCACCCGGAACTGCGTCTGCAGCGAATTGCTCGACGGATTTAATAGCGCTGTGCCGAAATTGTTATCATCTTTATAGGAGAATACTGCCCCGAGCCGCGGACTGCCGGTATTGCTGGACTCAGCAAGCTGCAGGTTGAATTCTGCTGTATAGTTACCTTCGGTCTCAGCCGTGGTCAGCAGTCTGCTTGTGCCGACGGCTTGCTGCCTCAGAAGTCCGGAATTAATGCTCCAGCCGACACCGTCCGCATTCTTCCACGCCGGGCTGAGTTCCGCACCCTTGAACCGATCCTCGAAATCCGGCATCTCCGGATCCGGCTGTATGGTTGCCGTTGGTCCGAGTACCGACATTTTATCCCCGTTGAACACGATCCGGTCCATTCCCAAATGGCGAAGAGGTCCGACAATACCCTTACCTTCAAGATTGTGGTAGATAATATAACGGGCATCCAAGTTCGGGCCAACGACAACTGTATTATGGCCGAGACCGACAGTCGGACCTTCCGTACTGATTAGAATCGGGTTATCCGTATCACGCACGAACCCCGTAAGCGGGTTGGAGCTGACTGCGTAGTCGACCCGATAGCCTTTGCTGAATACATGGTTGCCGGTATACGTCATATAGTATTTACCGTTGCGCTTGAACAACGTAGAACCTTCCGTCCAACCGTTCATGCTCGCACCTGTTTTCACGCTGCTGCCGATCATGGTCGGCGTTGGCATCGCAGCCGCAAGAATTCCCTCCTCGTTCGCATGGTAGAAATACCACTTGCCATCATCGTCAATAAAGACGTTGCCGTCGATCGAATGGCCCAAATTGCCCGTCTGCACGGTGAACGGACCGGTCGGACTCTCGCTGCGCAGCACGTAATGACCATTCCCGGCAGGAGACGTATACATGTAGAAGTATCCGTTCCAATAAACGACTTCAGGGGCGTAAGCTCCCTTCGTAACCGGATCGGTTGCGGCCAATCCCCCATAGCTCCAGTGTACAAGGTCTGGCGAGCTCCATACTTTGACTCCGATATCGGTATCTCTCGTACTGACATATAAATAATATGTACCGTTAAACTTCAATACATAAGGGTCGCCAAGACCATATTGTCCCCATTCGTCCGGCAGCGATGCCGGGTTCTTATAGGCGAATGCCGCCTGAGGGGCAATCAAGAGCAGCACACACAGGATGACCGCAATACTTCGTTTTAACATCAAAATTATCACCTCACTATTTTATTAAAACGCTTTCACAGATGAATGATCTTATGGACATTCACCTGCTCTCATGATCACACCACCTCAATTCATCCAATATATTTAGAATACATCGTGAGTATATCGGCATCTTCCAAGCTAAGTCAACGATTTATTTCAAAATTCTTGAATAAATCAATGATATAATCAATTTATCGGATTTTGATACAATATTATTGTAATAAATACGATACCGTATATTCATCTGGTTAGATCAAGTTTTGAATTATACTGGCAATAGGATCATGTTCTTTTCCTCGACAATTAGTACAAAAAAACAGCACCCATCTATTAGCTGGGAGCTGTTTTTGTTGTTTTGAACTGTGTTATTCGTTAGCTTGAACACTTGCATTTCATAAGCTTCAATGATCTCATTTGCTAATGGGTTGACCAATAAAAGCTTGAACATTTAGTGGAGCTGTCAAATACTTTGGAGCTTTGGTTACGAATGCTTGAAAATGGCTGCTTGCATTGTGAGCTTCTACTGCTTCTTGGTCCTTCCACTGCTCGACCATGAGATAAGTGTTGTCCTGATCTGTATCCTTCAGGAGCTGATACGACACATTCCCTGCTTCCGCGCGGGAGGACTCAATAAGTTCTTGTACAGACTCCAGAAATTCTGCTTCTGCTTCGCGGTTTACTTTCATTTCTGCATGGATAATAATCATGGGGATAACCTCACTTCCATTCCGCAATACGGTCAATAGGAAGACGAGTGGTTCTGCGTGCCTCTTTAGCAGCTTTACCTACAGAAATCAGCATGACTGGTACATAACGTTCCTTCTCCATACCAAATGCTTCCGCAATTCTGGATTTGTCATATCCGCCAATCGGATTGGTATCATATCCACGGGCACGAGCAGAAAGCATAAGCTGCATGGATACCAGACCACTATCAACAAGAATCATTTCGCGAAAAGCTTGCGCTGGTATGCGTCCAAAAAGATCCGTATAGTTGGCCATCATCTGATCTTTAATCTCTTGCGGTAAGTACCCTTTTTCCACAGCTGAACCCATAATTTCATCCGCATTGTCAAATGCGTTCATATCACCGAAAACGGCAATGACTGCAGATGAGGTCGTAACTTGCGTTTTGTTGCCTGGTGCAAGCTCTTCAAGCGTCGCTTTACCTTCTGGGCTATCGATGACAAGAAATCTCCAAGGCTGAAGATTAACGGATGACGGTGCCAAAGTCGCTTCTTCCAAAATTTCAGTCATTTCCTCACGACTGATTTTGACCGCAGGATCGTACACTCGCACAGAGCGCCGGGAAGTAATAATTTCTTTGAAATCGTTGTTTAAGGAAGTTACAGTCATGTTATTCTCTCCTAATCTCTATAATTAATTGGTTTTGCTTGTTTCTTTCATCAGTTGAATCTGGTTGTTCAGCTTGCGTAGAACTTGAATAAACCCAAGCCGTTCTGATTCCGTGAGGTCTGCCTGCAGCTCCTCCAGAAACCGATCTTTCTCCGCTTTAAACCACGCTACTTTAGCTTGGCCTTCTTCGGTTAGCTGAACTAACGTAATCCGGTTGTCACTCTCACATCTTGTTCGCAGAAGAATTCCTTCCGCTTCCAATTGCTGAACATGACGGGTCACCGCGGCCGGATCAATAGACACAGCCTTCTGCAGATCCGATTGGCTAATTTGGCCACCTGTCAGTTTGCATAGAAGTTCGAGCCGATTCGGACTAACACCAGCACATCGTTCAAACCGGGTCGCAATATGCTTGTTTAAATGCATGAGCAGGTACAGCAGGTCATCTGTATGGCATGTAGAGATAATAAAGCCCCCTTCATTTCATTGACCCATCAATGGTTGATGGATCAATCATATATCTTTATGATTAGAAAATCAAGTTCCTTCGCAGAAAAAAAACCAACAAGGGCTCCATACAGGGAACTTTGTCGGTTTCATTATTTGTTAAATGCGGTAAATTTATTGATTCTCTAATTTATCTTTGGTTCATATTCTAATCAGCTTACCTCCTCTTACTTCATGTTCCCTACCACTTTCACTCTCAGTCTTGTCGCGTTTTCCGGATGATAAGCGAGCGGGGTTTCTTCCACTTCCACAAGCTCCACCGTATCCGGATCAGCACCAGCCAGAACCGCCTGCTTCACGGCTTTCTCCTGCGCGTCCTTAAGCGATACCTCACGCGGCTCTCTAGAGTAAATATAAATTTGCTCGTATTGTCCGCTGATTTGGGCAATACATGCCCCAATGGCATTAGCTACGCCCCCGTTCTCCGGCTTAATCATGCTGGATACGCCGCGTATCGTGTCCGGAATGACCACGCTACCGCCGCCAACCAGCACCAGCTCGACGTCTCCCGAGGAGGTTTTCATTTTATCAATGGCCTGCTCAATGATCGAGCCAATCTCCGCTTGTACACTTCTCGCAAAATCCTCATTCAGATGTTCCACCAGGCTCTTATCCCCGACATCTGCGAGCCCTAACCGTACGGCAATATCTGTTGTCGTAAGCGTATTTCCGCCAAAGACCAGTGCTTCCTGTCCGATCCTGTAGCCTACACTGTCCGGCCCAACTGTAATTTGACCGTTGTCGTCCATACGCACGATACTGCCTCCGCCGAGTCCAACAGAGATAATATCCGGCATGCGGAAATTTGTGCGGATTTCGCCAACCTCGACTGCTACCGACGATTCTCTCGGGAAGCCGTCCTGTAATACACCGATGTCCGAGGTCGTTCCGCCAACATCGAGAACCATTGTATTTTTTATTTTCGCCAAGTAAGAAGCTCCTCGTATGCTGTTCGTGGGTCCGCAAGCGATGGTCAGGATCGGAAATTGTTTAGCGTAATCAATGGACATCAGAGTCCCGTCATTTTGGCATAAGTACACAGCCGCATCAGAGATCCCTTCTTCCTCTAACGCTTGAATGAATCCCTGGGTCGTCGTTTCGATGACCTTGCATAATGCAGCATTCAGGATCGTTGCATTTTCCCGTTCAATTAAACCAACCGAACCGATCAGGGATGAGCAGGATACCGGAAACGCTGGGCCATACACTTGTTGGATAAGATCGCGGACCTGGAGCTCCTGGTCATTCTTAATCGAAGAAAATACGCCGATGACCGCAATGGACTCCACATTGTCACGCCAATCCTCTAACAGTGTACTAATTTCAGCTTCATCGACTGTTCCCAGTACTTGGCCGTCGTATTCATATCCGCCATGCACAAGAGCATATTTGCCTGACAGCTTCTGAATCATATCTTCAGGCCAGGACGTGTACGGAGGAACCGAAGCCGTGGCGGGATAACCCAGACGAATGACGCCGACTTTGGCAAGCTTCTTGCGTTCAACAATCGCATTTGTGCACTGTGTCGTACCTAACATGGCATGCGTAATCTGGTGTTTATCGATGCTTGCTTCCTGGAGCAGGTTACGCAAGGAAGTTTCAATCCCTGTTTTGATATCGAGGCTTGTCGGTGATTTCACCGCATGAACCAGCTGATAATTCTGATCCAAAATGATGGCGTCTGTGTTGGTGCCGCCCACATCGATCCCGATTCTATACATTTTTAGCCACCGCCTTCTTCACTAATTCCTCAATCGGAACATAATCGTAATCATATCCGAAGTATCTTGGACCTGCCGTTTCGATTCCTTTATCCGTTCTCCATTTCTCATGAGCAGGCAATCCAACCACTCTTACACGTTTGCCGTATTTCAGACTCTCTGTGGTCACAGGCGACAGCGTGTCGTAATCAACCAGACAGATCAAATCCGGAGTCAACGCGGCCACTTGACCGTTCATTTCAGCGACCAGGTTTTCATTTTGAAAATGAACCTTCATCTCTCCGCTCTTAAACGCCTCGATTCCTTCAAGATGCATCTGGCCGAGGTTAAAGCCTCCCTTGGTTTCACGAATGACATCCACGATTTTGCCTTGGAACAGCTCATAGCCGGATACAAGGGCAAGCAGCTCTTGAAGTTTATCCTTGGCATCCCGGTTCTTCGAGGTAATGATTTCTCCAATCTGCTCCGAGAGGGTCACGATATGATGAACACCGCTTTGCTTCAATTGAGCTCCCGTTGTTGGGTACAGGCTGACTAGAGTGCTTGCTCCCATTTCCACCGTAGCTACTCTTGCCAGCCGTTCCGTCCATTTATTGTCAAGGGTCTCGAAGATGCCGATATTCCCTTTCTCATCGGTAATCGCCATCGGCGTCGCTGAAATGCCGTCCAGGTTAAATGTCACCATCTGAAGCTCCGGGAATGCCCGCCCCATCCCGTCACAATCGATCAGTGGCAGACCAAGCTGAGCAGCAACGACGATGGGAATCATCGAATTGACACCCCCCGCTTCCATCGGATACGTGCCAGCGATTTGTTCTTTCCCTAAGTAATTCGCTAATTTCTGAAAAACCTTAACAAATTCGTCCCCTTTAGGGAATTTCTCAATCAATACGGAAGGCGCACCCATCATAGCGGCCGGTATAAAGAAGTCTTCATCCTCAATCTCTTCCACCGAGTATAGTTTGACAGGTCCAAACTTCTCGATGGCCGAGAGAGCCATCAATTTGCCGATATAAGGGTCGCCACCTCCGCCAGTTCCTAAGAAGGCGGCGCCGACGGCAATGTTTTCAACAGCTGTTTTATCTATATATCTCATTTAGTTTTCCTCCAATATGACAGTCTTTTGAGCCGATACACGATAGCCGACATAATATACTGCAAAAGAAATGACTATCCCAATCAGCGGTTGATTCGGTACCTGAGGCAGGCTTGGGAAGAATGACAGCACAACAGGGGTACAGGCAATAAGCGCGCCAACCAGCCAGGAAACGACGCCCAGAATATTTACACCGTCCACTTCATGCCAGCGGTTCTTATCCCCTTTGCCAAGCACCCAGTAAGCCGCAATCATCACACCTGCCACCGGTGGAATCATGGCTGACAGGATGGACATAATCGGAGTGAAATAGTTAAGTATCCCGATGACAGCCAGTACTGTGCCAATCGTTCCGGCGATGCCGACGGCCCACTTTTCTTTTTCCTTCGATACGTTGAATACATTAATCAAAGCAATCCCGCCTGATATCGCGTTCACGAGATTTGTCTTCCAGGTAGCCAGAATCAAAACCACCCCGCCGATAAACGGAGTTGTAATACTGAGAAAGGTTGCTGTAATATCGCTGGTTTGGTAAGCAATCGTCAGGACAGCTCCAGCCCCTATCATCAGCAGACCTGCTGGGATGATTCCAAATAGAGCGGCTTTCAGAACATCAGACCTTTGTCTTGAAAATTGCGAATAATCCCCTGCAATGACCGCTCCAAGGGCAAATGAACCCAGAGTTACGGCTAATCCATCTGTAAAGCTCATTGCTCCCGCAGGCTTATAGTTTTGAATGATATGCAGTGAATCCCCGGTCAAAGCTTCGATAAGACCATAGACACTGATTCCCACCAGTAGTGGCACGGCAATATAGCTGATCACCCGAAGCACTTTAACGCCATAGACCGCCGAGGTGACCATGATGAGTCCACAGATGAGAGATGCTAACGGCACCGGAATATCCATGCCGGACACGGCAAGCAGATTGGCTAAGGCCGCACCGCACACATTCGCCTGAATACCAAACCAACCTAGGCACGCGATGGCCAGGATGATGGATAGAATCGTGCGTGACCCTTTTTTGCCAAATACCTGGGCTGCCACCTGAACGGTCGGTCTCCCCAAGTCCGTACTTTGAATCCCCTGTAATATCATGAGCACCACAATGATCGAGTACCCTGCAAGCGTGACGAGCAGTGCCTTGGATAGTCCCATGCCTGTGATCAGCGTATTTCCCACCAACAGACTTGGGATGCTAATGACCGCGCCGGCCCAGATGATCCCAAGGCTGAACCAGGACTGATGTTCTTTAATGACTTTCATATGAGCTTCCCTCCTCAACCTTGTTTTGTTTCGAATAATTTTTACTCATTGTAAAAGAAATGAGGAAAGCCGTCTTTTTCTTAAAATAAAAAAAAATCCGATGTTTTTGTCTAATTCGACAAACATCGGAGGCTGATCAGCTGTGGATCAGACGATAAACCATGCAGGCAGTATAAATTTCATACGATTCCGAATGAATCGTGATGTCATAGCCTAAGAGCTCACTAATTTTTTTGATGCGGTATTTCACCGTATTTTTGTGGACAAATAGAAGCCTGCTGCATTCATCTATGTTCCCCTTGGCATCCAAAAGAAATGTCATCAGCGTTGTCAGGGCATCAGGATCATCCCTAATCAGATCTATAACGGCAAGGCACTCCTCAATCATTTCTTCCCCTTGCTTGCTGAGGTCGATCGCTCGTTTCATGGACCGGTATTCAGCCGACGTAAACAGCTTGCGGCCATGATAGATGCGGTGAACCTTGTTGCCTACACTGTTCACGAGCTGGTACATCCGGCGTACATCCTGTGTGTTCCGCATTCTCGGAGAATACACGATATTTGATATCTCGGAGACAAGACTTGTCGTATCTATATATTCAGCTGCGATTTCAAACTCTTTATATTTATAGGAACAGTTCCCAAGCAGAACCACAATGCACCGATCGATCGTTTGAATGACTGACGTTTTATAATATTGGGAGAGATGCGCCTTTAAGTCTTCTCTGATCGTTTTTTCCTCTGACAAGTCTTGAATATAAACAAGCCACATCATTTGGATCGCTGAAACATCGATGTGAAGCCGACTGGCCAGCCGGCGCATTTTCTCGCTTTCATCATTAACGATGGCTCTGACCAAGGCATATTCGCTGACCTCGTTATGCTTGTCTCCCCACAAATTAAGGGCCACCTGCACAACCTCGCTGATTTGATCCATCGTCTTCGGCGGAAGCTTGCTATTTTCTTTAATGAGGAATAAATAAAGAGCTTCCCCATTCTTCTGATGAACCCGTCTGTATTCCACAAAGCTGGAGAGCTTGGGCATTTCCACCTCTATTCTACTGTTCAAAATCGCTGGAGCCATCGAACGAATAAGTTCCGAAACATCCAGGGTGGAGTTGCGCGGCCACATGACCCGGTTAATGATATCCAGTTTGGAATTGGTAAGCACGATATTGGCTTTCATCCGGTCGGATAACAATTTCAGCGTAATTTCGACGCTCCGCAAGTGCTCCGGCAGCCGGGTTACCTTTTCCAGCGATTCATTCACAAAATGCTCATTCACATTCTGGTTGCTTACAATTGTCTCCATCACTTCATAAATCACTTCATTGTAACGAAGGGAATAGTCGTTTCTTGGCATACAGATGATTATAAAGTCCAGAGAGTCAGCCAACTGAAGGACTTCATCCGGTATATCCGGCATAATGATTCCCACATAGTACAGAATCAGCCCCACTTCACCCAGATCATGCAAGTACTGGATTGTACGGCACTGATGCTCCACGCTGTCCTTAATGGAATAAAATGAGCTGATCACCAGCTCCTCGGCATACCATTCCTCCTGAACGGTTTGAATAATTTGCGAGAAAAAATCGACATCCGCCACCTCAAGCACAGATAAAGAGGACACGGTCTGATGAAGCCTGTTTCTGCCGGCAACCACTTCAGATCCTCTAAACGAAGGCAGCTGCAGCAAATCCTTCACGGTTACTGCCATTCCATCACCACTTTTGTAATCGATTCGTGTTGTTCATCTTCAGCAAATTTGTGCAGAGAGTATTGGTCCATATGCTGAACATTCCTCAACTCATTATAGTGTTCAAAAATGAATCCTACAATGTTCATCCGCGGTAAGGGCAGGAAGAAACAGCGGATAGGAGAATGCGCTTTTCCACAACATCTGTTTAGATTATATTTTCATAACCCATACCTGTAATTAACAAAAGATATTTTTCGCTTATCATGTCTACAATTCTAACGATTTTTGTGCATTTTGGCTCTTTTAGATCTAAGTAGTCTAAGCAAACATAAAGGTATTAAATCACTTTGTATAAGTTTACTTTACTTTTATAAAAATTAAGTTTATAATTTGACTCATGAGGTGATGGTCATGAAGAAAGACTTTGGTGATTCGATATCTAACAAGGTTTATGAATATCGTGTACTTGCCAGAATGTCTCAGCAAGAATTGGCAGAGAAAGTCGGGGTTTCCAAACAAACCATCTTCGTGATGGAAAAAGGAAACTATGTTCCGACTCTGCTGTTAGCTTTTCGAATTGCCGAATTTTTTAATGTAGATGTAAACGATATTTTTACTTATGTGAAAGGAAATGATCAAAATGAAAATTAAGTCTATCTCAGATATCCCTAACGCAATTTTTTACCCTTTAAAATCCTGGGCTGAACAATCTCCAGAAAATTGGAATATTCTCGTTGGATTTGGTGGGTTAATGCTTATTGGAAGTGCGATTTTGACCTATGTATATTATAAGAAGATTGGGCAGGACGACGAACGGACAAATAAAATCTTTTTGAAAAGCAGTTACTATGTGCTGTTGGCCATAATTCTATGTGACATTATTTTTCCTAATGAGTATATGTGGAACATTTTTTTCTTGTTCAAATATGCGCTGGCAATTTTAGCTGGCGGGATTTACCTAGCCGTCCAACATAAAAAGGATTTTTCATAAGAAAGGTCACGGTGAGCAATTTCAAATTATCCTGCCGTTAACTTAATGAAAAAAGGAGCAGATGCCAACGGGCAAACCGCTCCTTTCTATCTTTCACTCTAGTTTATTTCCCCATTCGTATGTTCTTTACAGTCCTATTTTCCAGGGAGTAATTAGAGTAGATTCGATCTCCACCTTTACCCGTAGGTGATTGAGGAACAAAACCAACTTTTACAACTTCATCGACGGGCAGACTAAAAAACCTGGTCATGAAATACTCTGAACCGTCTTGTGAATAGTGAAAAGCAAAGGATCGACCCACTCTCGCAACTTGCAGCCAAACTGCATTCCCTTCAACATTGCTGCCATTAGCATCATCTGACAGCCCGTTTGTAACTACACTTACGATAGCATGAGAATAAAAGTCCGTAAGTTCAAAGCACAACTTTGCCCAGATCGTATCATTCTTCATAACCATAATCGAAGCGGAGTCATATACATCTTTAAAATCATGCTGCACTTTCACTCTCATTACAAAATCTCCTGATATTTCTGTATAGAAAAATGGCGCATTAGAGAGTGATTCCGGGCTGCCGTCCTCTGAAGCTCCATGATTACAGAAAAAGTCGCTATGCTCAGGTGCATGTAAAATCATTACATCATTCTCAAACCGAACACTGCTTTCATTAAGCCATTTGAAATCCTGATATTGCTGCATTGGAATCCTCCTCAGTGTGAGATCTGGGCTTGAGGTTATTCAACAGGTCTTCTCCATGGATTGTCAGAGAATCGGACCGGTCGGATGACTTTACACGGAACTCCGGCCGCAATAGTATTCGGTGGAATATCTTTGGTCACTACACTCCCTGCTCCGATGATGCTATTCTTACCGATGGTCACACCTTGCGTAATCTTAACATCTCCACCAAGCCATACGTTGTCTTCCAGAATGATTGGTGCTGAATACACTCCTTTATCTGCCCGTTCAAAAGGATCTTCCGCATGATTGGCTCCATACAATCCCGCCCTCGGACCAATATAAACATCGTTGCCGATTTTCACTTCGTTACAATCGAGAATAATCATGTCATGATTAATGTACACATCATTACCGATGGAAATATTAAAACCAAACTCACACCGGAAATTAGATTCAATGTATACGTTCTCCCCGACTTCGGCAAACAACTCTTTTAATATGGACATGTCGTATTCATTATAGGCATTGACTTTATGATTGTATTTCCGACATTCCGAAATCGCATGCGCTCTAAGTGCGGATACATCTTTTCCGGCATCATCATACATGTCACCAGAATTAATCATCTTCTTGATCTCTTCGATATTCATAAGCCCTCCTGGTTCTCGTCATTTATGTACTTAAAGCGAACATTCCAACACATCTTACCTAACTTTTTCCAGCTCTGCAAGATGAAATTATATCATCTTGCCGCCGAAGATTAATGTACTTTTGTCTCAAATCATATAACGATATTCCCAATTCGGACTAACTTTCCGTGCAGGAACTTCAACGGGGTTTCCCCAGATTTACCGAGGCCAGAAATCTTAAACTATTTGAATCATACACGAAAAACGGCAGACGTCTCGCGTCTGCCGTCCTCCCTCTCCTGAATGCAATCTCACTTTATACCTGTCCTCAAGCATTTTATCCATCACTTAATACACTAGTTCGGCTCGTGATAGATTCACCCGGCTCTAGTGACGTTGCCTTCGCTTTCTAACGCATTCTGAGGTTTTCGTCTCTTCTTTTTCGGCTGTCCTCTCCAAGAAAGGTAAGTCCAGATGCGTATGACATGTTCGATCGGCCCCCTGCTGAACTTCTTTAAATAGATCGGACTCAACCACAACTGAGTGCAATAAACGGCGATTGCGATAAGTGCCCCAATGAATACGCCGGCACGACCGAATAGTCCTAGGCCGTATCCGTAAAAAATCGTTGTGCAGATCGCGCTTTGCATTAGGTAATTCGTGAGCGAGAGACGGCCAACCGTCTCAAATCTGGCCATTAGGGCAGCACGACGGCTTCCCGTATACAAGAGTGCAAATGCGTAAATGTAGCCAAGTGCAAGAAGCATCCCCCCAAGCGTTTCTCCAATACCGACGCCTGGCCAACTTCCTGCACCAAGCTGCTGGGCCAATACGCCATATGTTTTAAGTATCAGACCTATAGGAATTAGGAACGCGGCACGGCGGGAATATGTACGTCTCATTGCTGGTGGATCGTCAAACGTTCCGATTCTGGCGGCGCGCATGCCAAGCAGAAACATCGGCATTGTGATAAGCGGGGCAAGCACGAGAGCAAGCATGATGAACGTCTCATCTGTCTCCCCAAACGGATCGGCATTATTGCGAAAATCCTTAATCTCCAAATAGCTGCCGCTGCCGTATATGTCCTTGCTTTGCAAGATGTAATTTTGCTTATCCTGGGACATAGCAGTTAGGGGATCTGCTGGATTTGTAGCCGGGAGACCAAGTAACCCCGCACCAGAGAGAAGTAGTACGGCCCACACCAGCAGCGTTTTTGGTTTCCGATTCAGAAACAGGAGCAGGAAGAACCCGGTTATGCCATAAAACGTCAGGATATCCCCTTCCCATAGGAAGGTCGAGTGCAGTAATCCGATAACGAATAGAAGCAGAAAACGGCGGGTTAGATGACACTTCGGTCGTAATTCCCGCTTTTTCAGGCTTTCCGACATCTTAATCATGCCGAACCCGAACATAAATGCAAAGATTGGCATGAAGCTGCCCACCACCGTGATATGCAAGAATGAATAGAAAGCGAGGTCTGCCCCCTTAATCCCAAATAGCTGGGGCTCGCTCTCGCCGAACAGGCCGTACTGGAAAATAAGCATATTCGCCAGTACAATGCCCATCAGACTGAATCCGCGCAGTCCGTCGATTAATTGGACGCGCTTTTTAAATGTACTCAATATCAATCACCTCTGTTCTTCAGCATAACGCCCCGTCCTAAATGAGGGTTAAAGCTTATCTTAACGTTTTCTTAACGCAGGGCACAAAACAGACTGCTCTCTTTAAGCGCTGTTAAGTTTTCTCTGATACAATGTCTAAATGTAACACGAAGATAAGGAGGAAATTCGCAATGAATTCTGCAAAAATTCTCATTGTTGACGATGAAAAAGCCATCTTGCAGATGATCGAGTTCGTGCTGCGCAAGGAAGGCTTCGAGAATATCTATACAGCAGGTAACGCAGAAGAAGGAATGCGGCTTCTGCACGAATACGGCGCGGATATTATTTTGCTCGATGTCATGCTGCCTGATCGGATCGGCTTTGATCTCGGACCGCAGATTCGGTCCAACTCCGACGCGCATCTGATCTATCTGACGGCGCGCACGACGGATCTGGATAGACTGACGGGCTTTGCTGTAGGCGGGGACGATTATGTTACTAAGCCGTTCAACCCCTTGGAAATTGCAGCCCGAATTAAGGCACGTCTGAGACGAGGAGTCGTTGAAACAGCGGTACAATCCGTTGTTGCGCCAAACGTCGATCCCCGGCAACGGTATGATTTCGGGGGCTTTGTCATGGATGAACGCGCTGGTGAGCTGCTTGTCGGGGGCCGGAGTATTCCCTGCCCTGCTCAAGCCTACCAACTGCTGCTGTTCCTGTGCCGAAATCCGAACATCGTTTTTTCCAAAGCTCAACTGTACGAATCAGTCTGGGGCTACGATGGGCTTGGTGACGATAATACGGTCATGGTCCATGTCCGCAAAATACGTGAACGCATTGAACCGGATCCCAGCTGCCCGCGTTATCTTCTGACTATTCGGGGGCTTGGGTATAAGCTCGTGAAAGGCGAGAAGGAATGAAAAAGCAGGAGAAATTTAAACGGAGCCGTATCGCGAGGCGCTTGGGACTTCATTTTACCGCCCAGCTCTTCACTACTTGGCTGCTGGTGCTAGTCATCATTCTAATTTCTTTATTCACCATTATGTACTATATCGGTAATGAACAACTGAAGAGCGACTTACCTTCAGACTTGCTGGATTCGCTATCGGTCGAGACAACGATCGAAGGCGACAGCGTACAGCTTCCTTCTTTCTGGCCTGATCAGCTTAAAAAAAAGGGTTATTGGCTTCAGATCATCAACGAAAGTGGTCAGCAAGTATATGCTTTGAACGTACCAGAGGGTATGCCGGAGCAATATTCTGCTGCAGATCTACTGCGTATTAGTGACACAAGAAGGCTGAATGAATATCAGATCACAACGTTATATGAGGAGATTTTGGGTTCCAGAAATTTATATCTACTCGGGCGGAAAGATTCAGACGGAACAAGGCTTGAAGAATGGTACGAACTGTACTCGAAAAACGGGCAGGTGCCAACCTCGGTGGCTGAAACTCTAAGCGATAAAGCGGAATCGATCGGAGCTTCACTTGTTGTTTTGGACGAGACCGGCCTTATCGTACAGAACTTCGGACTTCCGTCAGACAAGCGTACATACGGGGCACTGGACCTGATTAAATTGCGTCAGCAACCGGCTAAATCGAAATTTGAAGTCTCTTATTATTATGATCCTTCTTCCAAATATACGTGGCTGCTCGAACGGCCGCGAGAGAGTGAAGAACCGACAAACCAGCCAATATTCCGTACGTTCCTTATCATTTCAGTTATCATCGGCATAGCGATTTTACTGCTGTCCCTTGGTCTCGCGGTTTGGCACGGCTACCGATACGGTGGTCCGCTGCTGCTATTCATGAGAGGATTCGAACGAATGGGCAGGGGAGAATACGAGCAGGTCTTTACCGATAAAGAGCGGCGGAAGATTTTCGGCAAAAACAATCGATTTCGCGCCCGCTATAAGCTGTACCATGAGGTAATTGCGGGCTTCTCCGATATGGCGGATAAACTAGCCTTTGCGCGCAGTGAACGCCTGCGTCTGGAGCAATCCCGCGAAGAATGGATGACAGGCATCTCGCACGATCTGCGTACCCCGCTCACAACTATCCAGGGCTACGGTCACCTGCTTGAGAGTGGACAGTTCAGCTGGAATGAGGACGAATTGAGAGAGGTTGGAGGCGCGATCCGCGAAAAAAGTACATATATGTTGGAGCTGCTGCAGGACTTTTCGCTGACATTCGAGTTGAAAAATCATACGCCAGGCGAGAAGCTCGAACCGCTGGAACTAAATGAATTCGTCCGGCGTGCCGTTCTGCGTTATGTTAACGATGTAACACTGCAAAACGTGGCTTTCGATTTCGAAGAAAGTGCAACTTCTCTTCGAATTCTAGCAAATCCAAAGTGGTTTCAACGTCTGCTTGACAACCTAATCTCCAACGCTGTTAAGCATAACCCGCCGGGCACGGAGATTGTACTGAGTCTCAAACGAGAAAGAGAATTTGCCTTCATCACCGTCCGCGATAATGGTGTGGGTATGGATGAGGAGACACAATCTCGCCTTTTTGATCGTTATTACCGAGGGACTAACACTGACGAGGGCATCGATGGAGTAGGACTCGGCATGAGCATTGCTTACGCTGTCGTGGCTGCACACAAAGGAACGATTAAAGTGGAGTCGAACATCGGTGAAGGCACAATCATCAAACTCAGCTTTCCCGAGCTGACGTCTCCCACTTGCGACACGAAACAATAAACTCACAGGTAGAGGTAATGTTAACGCCTTTTATTCTTGTTTTGAACAGGATTTTAATATTATAGAGAAGTGGGATTTCGCCTCACGAATGTTTACATTAATCAAAAAATCACTTAAATAACAATAAAGCAGCGAATTTCCGTTTTGGCGGAAACCGCTGCTTTTGATTTGTGCCTTAATTGATTTTGGTTAAGGCCCATTTCTGGGCATCTGTTCCATTATCTGTCCACTGCTGAACGGCCGCCCCATCCGCTGTGGATGAACCGGATACGTCAACGACGAGCCCGTTAGCTTTGGAAACCAGCTTGTAATAGCCCCCGCCTGCATCAACGATTCTCCACCTTTGCGCGTTCGTTCCATTGTCATCCCACTGCTGCAGCTGGACACCGGCCGCCGTTGATGAATTCGGCACATCGAGAACTTTGCCGCTGTGTACGGCAGTAAGCTTGTAATAGCCGTCACCCGTGCTTTCGATCCGGAATTGCTGGTTGCTGGCCGTATAATTCGTCCACTGCTGGATTTTGGCGCCACTTGCCATGGACACGTCGGTGACATCCATCACTTTTCCGCTAGCCTTGGAGGCCAAGGTATAGACCCCGTTACTGATCGTACTGGACTGGCCATTGTCTTGATACACGCGGACATAGTCCACGAGCATCTGGGACGGGAATGGTGTCGAATTGTTCGGAGCACCCGGCCAGTTGCCGCCGACCGCAAGGTTCAAGAGCAGGAAGAACGGCCGTTGAAATTCTTCAGTGTTGCCGGTACCGTTCTCGATATAGAACTCATTAAATTGCTGTCCGTCAACGAACCATCGGATATACTTCGAATCCCATTCTACGCTGTACACATGGTATTGGGAAAAATCAAGATTGCCCGATTCTTTGCCGTAATCTGCTTGCCCTCCCGCATCCCAGTGGACGGCGCCGTTCACAAAGGGGTTGTTATTAACCCGCTCCATGATGTCCGTTTCCCCGCAGTATGGCCATCCAACCGTGTCGAAGTTGCTGCCCAGCATCCAAAACGCCGGCCACAGGCCTTGTCCTGAAGGCAGCTTGATCCTAGCTTCTATTTTTCCGTACGTAAAGGTTTTGAGGTTCTGCGTTTTGATTCGTGCCGAGGTGTAGTTCATTCCGCCGTAAGCTTCTTTTCTTGCCGTTATTACGAGATTCCCTCCGGTAACCTGCAAGTTCTGCGACCGATCCGTATAGTATTGAAGTTCGTTGTTCCCCCACCCACCGTTGCCAGTGCCAATCTCCGGAGTCCAATTGGAACGGTTCAGCGTGCTGCCGTCGAATTCATCACTCCATACCAGCTTCCAGTTTGGAGCTGCACTCGCCTGATTGACAGGAATTAAAGCAATCATAAGACTGATCATGATGATTACGCATAGTCCTTTTTTCAGCATCTTGTTCCCTCCTCTTCATATTGGGAAAACGTCATAGACACTTTAAAGAAGATCTGACCTGCATCATCAATGAGCTTACAATCGGGACGGAAATCACCTCGCTTTATGTTGGTTTGGCACAGCGTCAGGGAAATCTAGAAGTATAAATCTACTAAAGCAAGCGCTTACACTGCTAGTATATCCGGTTTAAATAACATTAACAACCTTTATTTACATTTATTTGATATAGTAAATTGTTTGATTCAATATGCGGGACTACATATATTCGGGTGTCATTCAGCAATACCTATGAGATATTGGCCATAATCAATTTTACTTAGCGGTTTAGCCAATTCCAATAACTGGTGTTTGGATATATAACCGTTTCGGAAGGCAATTTCCTCAATACAAGCTACATACAATCCCTGTCTTTTTTGAATGGCTTCAATATAATGACTGGCTTCCATTAAGGATTCAATTGTCCCCGTATCTAACCACGCCACACCTCTCCCCAGCAGCTGCACATGGAGTTTTCCTTGCTGCATATAGGCTTCATTCACGGATGTTATCTCCAGCTCTCCCCGTGCAGAAGGTTGAAGCTGCTTGGCTATTTCAACTACATGATGATCATAGAAATACAATCCCGGCACGGCATAATTCGATTTTGGCATTTGCGGTTTTTCTTCAATGGAAATGGCCGTGCCTTCACTATCGAATTCAACCACCCCGTAGGCTCTAGGGTCTTTTACATAATAGCCAAAAATCGTAGCGCCCTCTTGCCTTTGAGCAGCCTTTTTTAGGGTAGCGCTGATGCCCTGTCCATAGAAAATGTTGTCTCCCAGAATCATACAGACCGAATCCGAACCTATAAAGGCTTCACCGATAATAAATGCCTCCGCAAGCCCTTTCGGCTGTTCTTGGATCGCATATTGAAGGGAAATACCGAGTTGGGTGCCATCTCCCAAAAGCTCTTGGTAAAGAAGAATATCTCTTGGTGTAGAAATAATTAATATTTCACTAATCCCCGTTAACATGAGGATTGATAAAGGGTAATAAATCATCGGTTTATCATAAACCGGAAGAATTTGCTTGGACACAGACTTTGTTAGTGGATATAAACGAGTTCCTGATCCGCCCGCTAATATGATGCCCTTCATTTCAATCACCCCTCAATACCTGTTTCTTTTTTCATCATAAAAATCTCATCAACCGCTTTTTTATAACCTCCGGCTGCTTTAAAGGAATCACTGATCTTGCTCATGTTCTCAAGGTAGCTTGAATCACTCATGACTTGTTCAATTGCATTTCTTAATATTTCAGGAGTAAGGGTCTGGGCATCAAGGTAAATTGCTGCTCCTAATTCTTCAGCCCGGCGGGCCATCTTCGGTTGATCTGCCCCCAGAGGAATCGCTGCAAAGGGCACCTGATGATACATCAGATCGCTGATTGTATTCATACCCGCATGGGTAATGGCCGCATTGGCAACCTTTAAGATTTCACATTGGGGGACGTAATTTCTGACGATAAAATGATCAGGGATCTCAAATTGCGTCAAATTCACATGATGAGCGGCCATTACAACAACCCCGTCCCAATCCGCAAAGCTTTTGAAAAATATATCATACAGAGTGAGGTTGGAACTGCTAAATACGGTACCAAGTGAGATATATAGGACCTGCTTTCCTGCTAATTTCTCAAAAGGAAAATCTAAATTTTCATTACGATCATAAACGGGAGGTCCGATAAACGTAAGCTTACCGTCAAAAAATTGTTCAAGAAACTCCCGGTCTGATTCAGAAATGAAATATTCCGATGTATAGACAAGGTTCATATCCCCCCGATTAAACAAGAGATGCATGATATTATCGGGCAAATTAACGGAATAAGCAGCTTCTAAGGTGCTGGAAGCCTCTTGATAGGAGCCAAGTATCTCTTGAAATGGTGCAATTTGATCATCGTCTTCCTCATGATGGTCATTTAGAATTTCTTTGAGTCCAGTAAACACGGGCCAAGTTGAAATAGAGGGGATTTGTAGAATTTTTGCTATCACACTGCCGAACGGAAAGGCCGCAGAATAAATCATATAATCAAATTTTACACCTGCAGTTTTGCTGAACATATCATCAACAATAGAAGTGCTTGCTTTGGCTATTCTACTAAGTGAATCAAGCAGCCCGCCCATCCCCTCCATTTTGAAAATGTTCAAATCTTCGTTATATTTTTGAAATATAGCTCCTGTTCGTTCCACCTTCTCTTTAAAATCTTCGGAAGAAAAATAAATCACCTTTTCACCGCGTCTGACTAGTTCGCTCACCAGCCCTAATGAAGGATTTACATGTCCATGTGAGGGAATGCTTAAAAAAAGTACATTTGCCATACGAAATCATCCTTTTTCAATTATTTTTTTGGATTTCACTTCAGACTTGCGTAAAAACAAGCTCATAATTACACCACAAATAGCTAGTATCATGGACAGGAAGAACGTATCACAGAATCCTGCTGCCATTGCCCCAACTTGTACTCCTGGCAAATCTGTATTGATCTGAGCCGTATGATTCTGGATATGGGTTGTTAAAAATCCCGACATAGCTGCAATAGCAAAGGAGCCAAAAACTTGTTGAACAGATGTGGTAAGCGGAGTAACTCTGCTTATAAATTTCTCGGGAGCAGATTTCAAAACATGCGTACTGAGTGGCATCGTTGCCAATCCCTGTCCAAGACCCATAATAGAGATGCAGCCGATCAACAGATACAGGTTGCTTGGTTCCTGAATTGCCGATAAACCTGCCAAAGCAGTCGTCAGCAATACAAGTCCTGCAAATACTACAGGCTTTACACCGTATCTATCAAACAATTTGCCGCCAATCACCATCCCGGTGAACGATAAAATAGCTTGAGGGATGACAACCAACCCTGATTCGAAGGGTGTAAATCCTTTAACTTGCTGCAAATATAACGGGATTAACAAAGATGATCCGGCTAATGCCATCCAGTTCAAGCAGGTTAAGATCACGCCTTTGCTGAATTCTCGAGAACGAAAGGAACGAAGTTCAAGCAGCGGCTCTTCTTTTCTGATTTCGACTAGGATGAAAATAACTAAAAGAATTAACCCCACAATGATAAAAATCATAGAGGAAGGATTGCCCCAATTCTCGCTTCCGCCAATATGCACACCATAAATCAAAGAAGAGAATGACAATGGAGCCAAAATGGCACCCGAAATATCCAATTTGATACGTTTTTCCACATTGGAATCTGGAAGGAATTTTGCACCCCAAGCAAGTGTAAATATACCGATAGGAACATTAATGAGAAAAATCCACTGCCAGTTCACATACTCTAAAAGCCATCCCGACAAGACAGGTCCTGCAATAGGAGCAATTAACATAGGCAGCCCTAATATCCCCATTACGGAACCTCTTTTATCTGGGGGAGCCAGCTTGAAGGAAAGCGCCATACTGATTGGAGCGATCATGCCTCCGCCTATTCCTTGCAGAATTCGAAACAAAATTAACTGCGAGGGTGTAACGGCAATTGCACATAGTACAGAGCAACCCGTAAAAAGGAAAATCGAGGTTAAGATCACTTTTTTTGCTGTAAAGCGGTCTGAAAACCAGCCTGCCAAAGGGATGACAGCAGATAAAGCAAGGGTATACCCACTAATCGCCCACTGTATCGTCTTTAGATCTGTTTGAAAGCTTTTTTCTAGATGAGGAATTGCTACATTCATGACGGTACTATCCAGCATGACGAGCAGCATTCCGGTTAAAATGGCTAATAATGCAGGCAATATGCTGCGAATTGAAAATTGTTCCTGGCGTGCGATGGTTTCATCTGCCATGATTGATCAATTCCTCCTTCAATTATGGTGGACCGGATAATTTAAATAACACCTCCCTGTACACAAGCCTTGGAATGAAGTAAAATGATAAATATGGAGTAAAGACATAATGAGTATACTCATCAATTTCGCGATATAGTGAGTATACTCTCTATTTAATTTAACGTCAAGGAGGATTTATGACTGATTTTGAAGCATCATCTGCCAATGGAGAGCTGTCCGCACATGACTTAATACACCTGCTGCTTAAAACGACTCATTATCTTCAGCAGCAATTCGAAAAAGGATTATTAGCCTACGGCATGCCAGATGAATTAACCGGTCCCAGACTACGCGTTCTGATGGAGATTTCCTCAGCCGGCAGCATAAGAATGAATGAACTTGCTAAGAAACTGGGGATTAAGGCTCGGACGGTTACCCAGTTTATCGATGCACTGGAGAAGGAGCATTTTATTGCGCGAAACCCCGATCCATCCGATCGTCGTGCTACCATCCTTCAGCTCACAGATCATGCAAAGCCTCATATTGAAAAGGCAGAAGAAGTCATGGTGGAAGTGTCGGAAAATTTACTTGAGCATCTTAGTAAGGAACAGCAAAATCAATTGCGTGATATTCTATTACACCTTGGTTCATCTGAGTTGCATTCAATTGACAGTACAAAATAAAAAGCTTCAATTTGAGATTATATAAAATGAACTTATGAAATTTACCCTATAGGGGCGCTGAGATCGGTATATTCTAAAGTTCGTTTTATATAGAGCAATAAATATCACCTCTACGTAAAAAATGGCCAACTCCTGTGAGTTGGCCATTTTTTTTGCCTGTATCCTGAAATTTTTGCTTGTTTTGTTCTTATGCTGAAGCAGGGTAAATTGTCCACTCAAGAAGCTGTAGACACATTATCATGTGCAGATTGGTCCCGGAAGGCTCGGAGGCTTAGCAAGCCTACCACGAGCGCCAGCATGGTCAGGCCGGCTGCGAACAGATAGAGATTTACGATCCCGAAGTATTCGGCAAGCCCTGCCATACCTAATAACGAAATGCAAAATACTAGATGCAAAAGTGAAGCTTGAGCAGATAACACCTTGGGCAGCAACAGTCTGGTTACGCTGCGCTGAATCAGGGTGCGCCGGTTTATAGCAGAGAGCTCTGCGAAAGGCCCCATCAATATGACAAAAATAAGAGCAATGGAGGGCTTCGTGTTGAGTGCGTAAAGTGCGGTTAGAACCCCGTAACCCGCCATGCCAATCATCATGGTTCCGAGATAGCGGTTACCGATGATCCGTGTTAGCGACAGTACCAACAGCCCTCCGCCAATTGTACCTGCAAAATAAGCGGCATTAATGAAGCCCCACCATTCTTCACCTTGTCCAAGTGCGACTTGAACGAATGCAAGTGTAAAGGCACCTACCCACACTGAACCACCGAGCATGTCGATGATATCCATAAACGTAAGCACCCGCAGGCGAGGCATTTTCCATATCATCTTCCAGCCCTCGGTTAGCCGATGCCATCTAGATGCACCTTGAGCCGATGTATCGTCAGACGGCACCGCGCTTAATCCCATGCCTTCGACTTCCGAATTCGTGGGTTCTCTAACGCCCAGTGTGAATACCGCCGCCAAGCCATAAATGGCAACCGTGAACAGCAAAGTGTGGCCGGCTCCCATAAATGCAACCACTACGCCGCTTAGTCCCCAACCCGCGAATTGTACAACCTGATCACTGACGCTAAGCAGTCCGTTGGCTTTAAGCAGCCCTTGCTCATGCGTCACCAGACGCGGAATAAGCGCATTTCGAGCCGGGGTAGTCCACCCGTCAAGAAAGGACATCACGAATACGAGCGCAAAGACCAAAACAAGCGATGAGGCCTCTCCATTAAGCTGCAAATAAATGGCCAGGCAAACGAACAGCAGGAATTGCCCCACTTGTGATAACAAAAGAAGTTTGGTTAACTTAAAGCGATTGATCAATAGAGGTGCAATCAGACTGCTCAGCATTTGGGCTCCGCTGCGCATCAGCGGCATCAGCGCTGCCGATACGAGAGAGTCAGTACGGTCGAGTACCAGCACCGTAAGCGCCATAATGTAAAGTACATCAGCTGCGTTCGCAGCGGTTTGGGTTGTCCACAGGAAATAAAAAGGGCGAGTCAAATATGATGACTTCATAACAAGTCTGTTCTCCGTTCTAATTGATTTACATTATTAACTAAGTGCTAGAATTGTTAACAAAACATGGCAGTCAAAATTAAATTACTTCAATTAGAACGGTTTGACAAGAAGAAACGGGATACCAGTAAGGTAATTGGATCTTAATATGACATAAAAAGATAGCCGACTCTATTGAGTTGGCTATCTTTTTAGCTCTCCAGAATTATTTCATTTCAGCTGTTTCATTTCATGTAGCGATATTCCAGGAGATCCTTCAAATTTGAGATCTTCTGCTGCAGCTCCTCCCCGATATTCGTTTCCCTTACCAGCTTTCGCTCCAGTTCTTTGTCCACCAGCCTTTTTACAGATAAGACGTCCGTTCCGTTACATAACACATCTTCTTTTGATTTAAATTTATTATGGGCGACGAGCTGCATGCCAAAGGAATTATACAACAAGGTATAGCCGGCAATTCCCGTTGTGGATTGATAAGCTTTGGAAAAACCGCCGTCAATGACGATCATTTTCCCATTCGCTTTAATCGGGTTCTCTCCACGAATTTCTTTAACTGGTGTATGGCCGTTAATGATATGTCCATGATCCGGATTCAAGTCAAACTCCAACAGAATTTTCCGGCAGATCTCTTCATTTTCACGTAAATGATAATAAGGGTTCTTTCTCTCCTTATGGGTTTCTTTATCTTGGATAAAATACCGTTCAAAGGTGGTCATTTCTCTCTTTCCAAAGAGCGAGGAACGTTCCCCTGTCCAGATGTACCATACCATATCCGTAGCCAGATCATCCGTCTCTTCCGGATGCGCAAAGGCATAACGCAAATAATATTCAAAAACATCGATCAGCCGACGGCCTGAATATGTCTTGCCTTCAATCTGCATCTCTTCCATGTTTCCTTCCTCATCCAAAGGAATACAGCCGTGGATTAACAGATTGCCGTTGTATTTTAAATAAAAGCTGCCTTTCTTCATAAGAAAATTCATATGTCTGGCCAGTTTTTCGGAATGCTGAACGGAGAACAGCAGCTTCTCCATCACCTGCTGTTCTTCCTCCAGCAATTGTTCAGGCTGCTGCGGATTAACGGTCCTGAAGCAGGTGTTTTCCAGCGGATAAGTTTTTCCGCCGATCTTGATTTCATTTTTGTCGTAATCGATCTTCTCAAGCAAAACCCTCTCAGACATATTAAAGTAAGGCCGTCTCTTGATAATCGGGATTTCAAGTTTGAATTGGATCATGGCAATGGCTTGATGAATTTTGGTAATCTGCAGGATTTCCTGTTCTGATAAATTATGGCCGGCTTGCAGCTTTGGCCTGAAAGCCGGATTGTCATCATAATATTGCTCCGCTAAGTTCAGCAGCGGACGAAGATTAATTCCATACACATCTTCGATGATGTCCAGATTGTCGTATCTGGCACAGATTCGGATAATGTTCGCAAGGCAGACCAGGGAGCCTGCATAAGCGCCGATCCACAGAACATCATGGTTCCCCCACTGGATGTCTACAGAATGGTAGCTGATCAGCGTGTCCATAATTTTATCGGGGTCAGGGCCACGGTCATAGATATCTCCGACCACATGAAGATGGTCAACCACCAAGCGCTGGGTCGTATAAGCAAGACCAATAATAAGCTTATCCACCTGGCCCAGAGAGATAATTTGCCGGTATATTTCCTCATAATAAGGATCCTTATTGGTGGTCGAATCCGTCTTGTATAGAAGCTCTTCTACAATATATACAAACTGCTCCGGCAGAGCTTTGCGCAACTTCGAACGTGTATATTTGGAAGAAGCATAAGAAACGAGTTTAAGCATATGTTCAATCGTTTGTCTATACCATCGGTTCAAGGCTTGCTTATTGCACAGCTCTGTTTTAACCAGCTGTATCTTTTCTTCTGGATAATAAACCAACGCCGCAAAATCATTGATTTCATCCTCTGTCCAAACATCACGGAATAAATCTTTGATTTTCTCTTTCACATTGCCCGAACCGTTTCTTAGCACATGCTGAAAAGCATGAAACTCCCCGTGCAAATCGCTGACAAAGTGCTCAGTTCCTTTGGGGAGATTGGAGATCGCTTCAAGGTTGATGATCTCTGTTATGACTTTTTCTTCCGTATCATATTTGTGGGCCAATAAATCTAAAAACTGCGCATCCAAAACAGGTGTCCCCCTTCAAGGAAATATGGTAATGTATATACCTATTTAGCGAATTTGAAACATATCCCCTTCTGCGGCCTTTTACCAGGGGCCTGTTATGATAATCCAAAGTGATATGTATTTCCATTCAGGGTGTCCGAAATACCGCAAATTTGATCAACTCTTCACCTGTATAATTAACAAAAAAAACAAAATTATTTATGTGAAGGTACCAAAAACTAGATTAGGTAGAAGTGAACGGCGCATATTCTAGTCCATCGGTTCTAACAAAAATATCATTCGTTACAACAAAAAAGCCGCAGTTACGCGGCTGTTAAGATCTTTTATTATAAATTGTTGTAATACTCATCCGTTACGGGTTCTAACCATTCCGGTTTACCTGCAGTGATCGCAATATGTTCAAACCAGCTGTCTTTTGCTGCACCATGCCAGTGTTTTACACCATCATGGGTAACAATAACATCACCGGCTTTTAGGAACTGGGCAGCTTTTCCTTCTTCCTGGTACCAGCCTTCGCCGCCGGTTACCAATAGAAGCTGAAATCCATTATGATGGATATGCCAATTATTCCGGCATCCCGGTTCAAAGGTTACGTTCCCAACTCCAACGTTAACGTTAGGATCGGCAACCAACGTCTGTAGATAACTTTGTCGCACAAAATATTGTGCAAAAGCTTCATTCTTCTCCCCCACAGGGAAAATCACGCCGTTTCTTACCTCTTCGTGTTTTGCCATTTTGGCTCCTCCTTTAAACATCGTTATGATCAGCAGCCTCTGGCCCTCCTTATTTTAATTTCCCGCCAAATACCGGAAAGAAGCTATGCTCGCCATAATCTTGGATGGGCTCAATATTCTTCAATTTTTCCATATCTGCGTCGCCGATAACAAAGTCAAGCTCTGCATTGTTTCTCATGTGATCTGGATTTGCCGTCTTCGGAAGTACGACAAGACCAAGCTGGACATCATATCGAAGGCAAAGCTGAGCAACAGATACTCCATACTTGTCGGCCATGATCCTAACCTCTGCATGATCAAGGATTGCACCGTGTGCAATGGGCGAATATGCTTCCACCAGGATGTCATTCTTCTGGCAGAATTCAATAAGCTCCAATGGCGTATTGCCCACATGTGCCAAGATCTGATTGACCATAGGCTTGATCTCACAGCTGGCAAGTATATTCTCTACATCATCCTGAAGGAAGTTGGAAAGGCCGATGGCCTTAACCTTGCCAGTCCTATAAGCATCCTCCATCGCTTTCCATACTTCTTTGTTCTCTTCGAAGTAACGGTTCTCCTCGCGAAACTCCTTCCAAGGCTGTGGGCTGTGGATAATCAGAAGGTCAATATATTCCAGTCCCAATTTGGCTAATGAGTCATGAATAGACTGCGTAACTGTATCATAGTTCTTTGCTTCTGCGGCAACCTTTGTCATAATGAACAGTTCTTCTCTTGCGACACCACAGGAACGGATTGCTTCGCCTACACCAGCTTCATTCATATAAGCCTGAGCCGTATCAATATGACGGTATCCAAGAGATACCGCATCACGTACGGCCTGAGCTGCTTGTTCATTATCCAGCAGCCAGGTACCAAGACCTAATTTGGGAACTTCAATACCATTTGCTAATTTATAAGTTTCTCTAAACATGTTGTTGTCTCCTTTGTTTTGCACTTCCTATTCCGGAATGATTTCATTTACGCAACTCAATGCGTTTAATGTTCTCGGAAAGCCAATATAAGGGAGGCAATGCGTGATAGCGGTAATCATCATTTCTTTGTTGTTACCGACATTTAGGTTACCCTGCACATGTGCTTTGACTTGATTTTCTGCACCCCCGAGTGCGCTTAGGATGCACAGAGTCAGCAACTCCCGTGTTTTCAAATCGAGACCTCCTCGGGTATAGAAGTCGCCGAAACAGAAGGCGGAAAGATAATCTTGAATATGCTTTTGATTGTCTGGGGCATTTCCCCGATTTTTAGAAATAATGTCCCCCGAATATCTTCACCTGCACGGCAAGTCCCTTGTCAAACCGCGTCTCTTCTTCAACCTGCTTCTGACTCTCAAGAGGTAATTCGATATTTCTCGCTTTGAAAACGTCGTTGACCTCCGTAATGGCATTCAGCGTTTTAGGAAAGCCGATGTAAGGCGCGCACTGATACACTGCTTCCTTGATCTCGGTTGGCATAACTCCGATGTTCAGGGCGGCATGCACATGTGCCTTGAGCTGTGGCAAGGTTTGATTGGTTGCAAGCACGACCAGGGTAATCAGCTCGCGTAGTTTATCGTCCAGGTTCCCCTGATAAAAAACCTCCCCGAAAATGAAGCGGCTAAGAATGTCCTGAAAATCAGGATCGGTAGCGTATGCCGCTGATACCCCATCGCCAAATAGTTTATTATAAGTGACTTGACTCTTCTCAATTCGATCCATAACGAAGCTCCTTTGTATATTTTCCAAGTATGTTCATTTATTCTTCCCTCTAATATGAGTGCAATGGGATCAATTCACGCAAGCTCTACTACTAACGTACGGTCACTTAAAAATGCCCAACGACTCGGTGCGGTACATACGGTTCTTCCAAAAACGCAATTTCTTCTGACGTTAGTCGGATGGAAAGAGCAGCAACCGCTTCTTCGAGCTGGGATATTTTTGTCGCACCAACAATTGGAGAAGTTACTGGCTCTTTATGGAGAAGCCACGAAATTGCGATGTGAGCCCGGCGAACGCCATGTTTCTCTGCGAGACTCGCTACCCGGTCTACCACCAACTGATCTGCATCTGCTGTTGCATCGTATTTTTGTTTGGCAATTTCATCGGTCTCGGCACGAGGCGTGGTTTTTTCTCGAGCCAATCTTCCTCCTGCGAGCGGACTATAAGGAATGACCCCGATTTTCTCTTGCTTGCAAAGCGGCAGCATCTCACGCTCCTCTTCACGGTAAATGAGGTTTAAATGATTTTGCATCGAGACAAAACGAGTCCACCCGTTTTTTTCGGCTACATGTAACGCCTTCTGAAACTGCCATGCCCACATGGCAGAAGCACCGATGTAACGCGCTTTACCGGCCTTGACTACATCGTGAAGAGCCTCCATCGTCTCTTCGATTGGGGTCTCTGCATCCCAACGATGAATTTGGTACAAATCCACATAGTCGGTTTTCAGTCTCTTGAGGCTCTTATCGATTTCACTCATGATCGCTTTACGGGAAAGTCCGGCGCCGTTGGGACCTTGATGCATTCGCCCATGGATTTTGGTTGCGATGACAATTTCGTCACGGTTTGCGTATTCCTTTAATGCACTACCGACAATCTCCTCACTTGTTCCTTCAGCATAAACATTCGCTGTATCAAAAAAATTGATTCCCAGCTCCAAAGCTTTTTTGATGATCGGGCGTGCCCGTTCTTCATCAAGAACCCACCGATGATGGCCTTTCGACGCGTCACCAAAGCCCATACATCCAAGACAAAGCCGGGATACATCCAGGCCGGTATTTCCTAGTTTCGTATAATCCATGATTTTCCCTCCTGTTCTTTTCCTGACGCATATCAAACGAGCTGATTCATCAACGTAAATCAGTATTGGTTTCGCGCGGCACAACCTTAACTGTCGCTGAACGGGCTCGCGTACTGATCATCGAGTTGAGATATGGACTGCCCTTGTATTTTGCGCGATACGCATCATTGATGAGGTTGCCGATCTCGTCGCCATCAACCAGTTCAAATGCGACCTCCTTTGTCATGCCAGCCACCGTGATTCGTCCCGCCTTCTGCTGTACTGCTGCCTGGTACCATCGGGAATTCTGCCCGTTGTAGGCGCGTACATAGAGTGAGTCTCCAACAACAACGGACCAAATCCAGGTCGGTGTACCATAGGTAACTCCGTCTTCACGGAAAGGAGAGATATGAAGATCATCGGACTCAGCAATTTTGTTCAATTCTTCTTTAGACCACGTTCTCATGAATGGGCTCCTCCTTAGAACTTGATATTAAGCATCTAATCAAAAACTTGTATATTCGAAATGAACATTGATTGTTTAATCAACTCGTGTTTATAATTTTATACAGAAACTATATGCTTACAATGGTCATTTCCTTGCAATCTGTGCGTTACTCAACAAATTATTTGAAATTGCCGATTATTTTAAGGTGGAGGACTTTTAAACATGACTAAAGTGGATCGAAGGGTACTCAAATCCCAAGAAGCCATCAAGAAGGCCATTCTCGAACTGATGACAGAAAAAAACTTTGATGATATCACCATCCGGGATATTTCCGACAGGGCAAATGTGAATCGAGGCACGATATATTTGCACTATTTGGATAAATATGACCTGCTGGATAAGATTATTGAAGAACACATCAATAATCTTAGTGAGCTTTGCCGATCTGCATCTGAAATGAGCTTTCAAGTAGGAAATTATATCTGGTTCGAATATTTTGCAGAGCATCATCTGTTTTTTTCAATTATGTTAACCACGAAAAGTGCAGCTCATTTTCGCAGCCGGTTCCTTGACTTAGTCGTCCAAGAGTATGAGGTTGAAGTCGATGTAACCGAAGGGAAAAATCAAGGCTTAGATAAAGAAGTTATCCTACAATTTTTTGGTGCAGCCGTAGTAGGAGCCGTTGAGTGGTGGTTCAGGAATGGAATGTCTGTTCCCCCCCGTGTCATAGCAGAACAGACAGGGATTTTGTTAGATCGCAACCTTTAACTCGGTGACTCAAGAAAATCCTCAATTTAAAAAATCGATAGCCTATTAACCGGATTGGTTACCTCAACAGGCTTCGATGGGAATAACAAAATCACCCGTAATTCATGTTGAAATATGTGAATGACGGGTGGTTTTCTTAGTAAGGACTGCAGCTTGTCTGTAATTCAAGATTTGCCAACCAAGATGTCCTCTTAATGAATGCAATATGAACGGAGCATGAATAAAGGTCCCCTTCCCGATTGCACCGCCACGCACAAAAAAGAGGACGGAACTCTTCGTCCCGTCCTGAACCATTATGAAATTTCCAAGATTCAATTGATGAAGTTCGCCTTTTCTAACATGCGCTGCACGATAGCGGCAGTCTCCGCTCGGGTAATTTCCTTCTTTGGAAGCAGTGCGGCACTGGAGCCATCAACAATTCCATTTTTGATTACGGCTGCGACCGCTGCTTTGGCCCACCCATCTACTGCTGCCCTGTCGGAAAATGGCTGAAGCAAAGTATCCCCCTCAGGGCCATCTACCTTCGTTGTCATTCCCATTATCTTCATCGCTCGCTCGATCATGACCATCGCTTCCTGGCGGGAGATCGTCTGCAACGGACGGAATGTTCCGTCTTCATAACCGTTGATCATTCCGTATCCCTTGGCTTGAGCCACTGCCCCGACAAACCAATCGCCGCTCTTCACGTCTCCGAATGGAGAGATTGAGCCATTATCAGGTAATCCCAAAGCCCTCACTACAATGGCAGCGAACTCTGCCCGCGTGATGGTCGCATCCGGTCGATAATGGGACGAATCCTCACCGGTAACAATCATCCGTGAACCCATGTCGTTTACTGCACTTTGAGCCCAATGTCCCTCGACATCTGCAAAAGCTGCCGGATGCCAGATCAAGGCATACGTGCTGTTGGTTAAACTTTTTACTACAGCGTAGGATCTTCCATCGTGAGAAGTAACATAAGTGGGGACATGACGGGTCGTTCCATTTTCATTGAGAACAATGGCTGTTGTAATCTTGCTCGTGTCCACTCCATTCGGAATCGGAATTTCTCGTTCCACGTAGGAGCTGAATTTATCAAAATTTACGGTCTGATTATTGTATGAAGCGGTAACCGCAAAATCCACCGGAGGTGCGACAACAGTAAAACTCTCCTTGCCAGCTGTTTCCTCCATGAGTCGGACCATGTTTGTATTGCTTTTCGAAATGCTCACACGTACGGTGATATCCTTCAGCTCGGTTTGCCCGCCCCATTGCTTAGATAATGAGTCGATCAATAGCTCGGATGCCGGCAGCATATAGTTTCCATTCGGTGTCTGGATTTCCAGTGCAGCCTGCTTATTCTCCAGAAGCTTCACGGCTTCGCCTGATAACACGGAGTCTACGCGATCTACGGTTGAGGTGATACGGAGAACGATGGTCCCCTTAAGTCCCACTAAGGAATCTAATTTAGATTTATCCAGTTCAGCCGTAAGGACAGTCTGATTGTTTAGGTTCGTGGTGGTTACTTTAGCCGCATCTTTCTGCTGGGTGCCATTGATAGTAAGCTCCCAGCTGGCGCTCGCTACAGGGGGAACCTCATTAACGGTAGAAACGGTCGGTGAACCAGAAGATGAAGAACCCGATGAATCGGATGCCCTTGTTACTGCAATCGAATACGTTTTGGTTGTAGCATCTCGAGCGGTTACAATCACCTGGATCAAATTCATCCCTACGTCTAGATGAAGTGCTCTACTTGCTTGTCCACTGTCGACTTTTTCTCCATTTACCTTGATCGAAGCATGGGGCTCATAGACACTCGCCGTTACCGATAGGCTGGAGACCCGGTACGGTACATAGGAAGTGTAGCTCGCCTTACTAGGGGAGAAGGCCGGACTTAGCTCTCCTTCCGATAGTGACAATCCGCTTAGGTCGGCATTGCTCGACAGGCTCTCCCGGGTTACGTTGATGTTATACGTGTTTTGCGAGCCGTCTTGTGCAGTCACTACAATCCGAATCGGATTCTCGCCAGCTCTCAAGCTTGCATTATAGGTAACCACACTGCCCAATTCAGAATGATATACCGCTCCGGATACCGAGAGGGTCTCATTTAAATCGGATTTTGTTAACAAGAGATTCAGATTGCTGGCTGTATTCGGCAAAGCGACCGAATAATTCAGAATTGACGGTTTAAACGCTGGCGTAAGCGAGCCTTGATCAATCGAGATATTGTCTAAGGCTGCGTTGCTCGATGCGGTACGAGTAACGGTCAAGGTATAGGTTTTCGTGCTGCCGTCCTGGGCTGTTACCACCAGCTTGATTTCGTTCGATCCCACGTTCAGATTCACCGCCGTGGGAGCGCCGCCGGTGACCACGCCGCCATTCACCGTCACGGTGGCGCTGCTGTCTGCCAAAGATGGTGTCACATTTATGCTATGGACCGCATTTGCAACATTTGCGGTATAACTTGTCTTACCACTTGCAAATTCCGGTGACAACACTGCACCTTGATCTAGCGTTAATCCACTTAAGTCGGCGTTGCTTGATTTGGCACGGTTGACAACAATCTGGTACAAGCTGCTCTTCGAGGCATCCGCCGATGTAACGTTCACTTGAATTGTATTGGAGCCGACCTCCAGTGTTATCGGTCCATATGGAGCACCGCTTGCTGTGCTCGCATGATTGACGGTCACCGCAGCCGAACTGTCGCCTAAAATCGGCGTCAATGAAAGACTATTCGTCGTATAAGGTACATCCATCGTGTACTCCATCGTCCCGGGTGCAAATCCGGGATTTAAAGTTCCTGAAGATACAACCAATCCTCTTAATGATGAATCATTCGGAAAGGCACGGTTCAGATTGAACCGGTATGTCTTCGTTGTCGCAGAGTCCGATGAAGTGACCTTGAGGTCGAACGTATTATGACCGTATTGGATGCCAAGATTGCCTGTTGACGTCCAAGAGAGTAGATTTACCCAGCCTCCGCCGTTTAACGAATACTGCATGGTTGCACTGGGGTCGGCCGTCTTAAAAGCGGAATAGTAATTATCCGTTGAACTGCCTAAATAAGCCGTGTAGCTGGTTATACCTGGGTCGAACGCAGTAGTATAAATTTCTCCCCTGAAGACTTCCGATAAATCGGCATTTCCGGCTGCACTAGCCTTGCTTCCGGCGGCTGTTATCACCGGTAAAAGCACGAACACAGCTAGGCCGATCATCGTCATGATCCGGCTTAGCAGGTACTTATGACGTACGTTTTTCATCACATTCCTCCATTATTCTCATCACTTTGGTGGTCATTTCTACCATTATAACACACAGCCTAGACCTAATAGACTAGACTCTGCCTCGCTATCTTCCTAACTATTTACTAAGCCATTTCTAACACGTTGCTCTCTCCTACTCTCATACCGTTCATTGAAATTAAATCTGTAAAATAAGAAATTGGATAAAGAAAAAAAGCAGCTGCCGAAGCAATCTGCTCTTGTATCGTAAGCCTTAAATTTGATCTTCTTATCGTTATAAATTTACCAGACCATTTTTGACTGTCCCGTTCAAAGTTTTGACCATCCGAACACCGGCTGCAAAGTCTTGCGAATCCAAAAAGCAAATACGGTCATTGCGCCCCATGAGCTGCGCTTATTCTGGATGTACTGATCGTTGATAATATAGGTTCGAGTGGAAGAAGGGCTCTTCAGACCGAACTTTTCCCACTCCGCGGGATCATTCGAACCTCCAAGCTTTACAAGCATTTTTGCCGTCTCGCTATTTATTTTAGCTGGAATTTGCTCGTACGCTTGGGTAATTTGCGCATGAAATTCGTCGATTGGATTGCGGCTGGCAAGGCTCTCCAAGTGGATGCCTTCGCGAAGGTAAGAAACGTATGCCAGGTGGTCAGCCCAGAACTCATCGATATAAAAAAGCCGTACCCGCTGCTCTGAAAGGCTCATCGGCTTCTCGCCTTTCAAAATTCTGAGCCGCTCCGCGTATAGAATTCGCCTCTGATCTTCCACCATATCCGAATAACAGTTCAGTTCCTGTTGGATATCGAAGTTTTGGCCCATAATAACGCGCTGAATATGCGCGATCTTGCTGCGGAGCACGGGCTCTTCGAGAGCCTCATCCTGCCTGGGAGCGCGAAACGCTTTATTGATGCCGAACCGAAGCAGCAACTCGTCCTCCAAGCTTACGAAGAATATGGAAGCTCCCGGGTCGCCTTGGCGGCCAGAACGCCCGCGAAGCTGGTCGTCGATCCGCACGCTTTCGTTCACATGTGTGCCAATCACGTACAACCCGCCCAGCTTGGTGACAAGTTCAGCTTGCGTGCGGTCGCCGCCGCCGAGCCGAATGTCGACACCTCGCCCCGCCATATTCGTAGACACCGTTACGGCACCGATTTCTCCCGCTTTGGCGATGATCTCCGCTTCTTCTGCATCGTTTTTCGCATTCAAAACGTGGCAGGGCACGCCTATAACGGCTAGCGCTTCCGCCAGCATGCCAGACTCCTCGACGCTTGACGTCCCAATGAGAATTGGACGCCCCGTTGCGTGGACAGAGGATATTTCTTGTACTAATGCTTTAAGTTTTGCTTCTTTATGAGTATAAATCCGATGCGGATGGTCAATCCGTATGTTTGGCCGGTTCGGTGGGATTTGTACAACCTGAAGCTGATAGATAGCTTCGAATTCCATTGCGGAAGCGTGCGCGGTAGCCGTCATTCCGCAAATTTTCGGATACAGACTTATGAAGTGCTGAAGGGTGATCGTGCCGAGAATTTTCCCGCCGGCTAAGGACTGCAGCCCTTCTTTGGCCGCAAGCGCGGCTTGCAGCCCCTCCGGCAAATATCTGTTCTCCGCCACGCGCCCGGTATATTCTTCGATCAGCTCAATTTTACCGTCCCGGACGATGTAATCGACGTCTTTTTTTAGCAGCAATTCCACATGCAGCGCGCAGTTTAATGAGGTTAACAAATGACTATTATGGCTATCGTACAAATTGCCGCATCCCAGCAGCTCCTCCGCTTTCGCTGAGCCTGCTTCATTCAAGTACACGTTCCGCTGGAACTCGTCGAAGTCGTAATACTCCTCTTCCACAAGCTGCCGAGCCACTTCTGCGAAACGAATCCGATCCTCGCTGGAAGTGTCCGACTCGCCGGTGATGACCAGCGGAACCCTAGCTTCATCGAGAAGCAGTGAATCTGCTTCGTCAACGATGACGTAGTGGAAAGGACGATGCACAGTATCGGCTTCGGTCAAGGCGATTGTGTCACGCAAATAATCGAAACCCGACTCTTTGGCCGTAACATAAGTTATATCTGAGGCGTACGCTTCCCGTTTCTCGGATAGGCTCATGCCCGCTTGAACCGAGTTTACTGTTAACCCGAGGAAGCGATAGATCGGCCCCATCCACTTTGCATCCCGGTTTGCCAAATAATCGTTAAACGTCAACACATGAACGCCTTTGCCGGTCAGTGCATTTAGATAAGCGGGCATCACAGCAGAGAGCGTTTTTCCTTCACCGGTATGCTGCTCGATCAACATTCGGTCGTGCAGAGCGATGGCAGCCATGATCTGGACATCATAAGGCTGTAATCCGAGCTTTCTTTTCGCTGCCTCGCAGACTAACGCATAAGCATCAATAAGCAGCTCATCCAAAGCTGTACCCGACTTTGCTTCTTTTTGCAGCCGGAGGGATTCTGCTTGAAGCTGCCCGTCATCCCATGCTTCCAAATTCCGTTTCCTGATCAGCTCCACTTTGTCCTGATAGACTTTCAGCCTTTTCTGAGTATCGCGGTCCTTGAATTTTTGCATCAAATTGACAGCTGAATTCATCGAACTTAAATCCCTCCTAGGTTGGAATAGGCGATTCTATAGTGGCTAAAAGTATAATCAAACTCTATAACAATAGCAAGTTTTGGAATAAAAGGAGAATTCCTTGTGTTTCAATTCATAGGGGATCGTCTTTTTTATATGCGCTCATTGATTTTGACCAACAAATTCATTCTTTAAGACTTGCTTCTCCTCGTCGGTAAGGGCTTGAACGATCTCTTCCTTCACCTTTCGGAATGAATCTTGAAAGTCTTCAATCAGTTCAATCGCTTTAGGCAATACATATATATTTTTCTGCCGGTAAAGGCTGGATTCTCTCCGATCGAAGCTCTTCAGTCGGCTACTTCCAAACCGGCCCGCTGCTTTGGTCTTCACGATCGCGGCCGTATTATGGAAGGTACTCGCGCTGACCTTGTTCTCGTAGATGGTGATCCGACCACTAATATTTCGGATTCCTTATCGATCAAATCCGTATGGTTGAACGGTTCGCAGCAATAGGTTAATCAGACTTAATCATATATAAAGCCGAAAACAAGGGCGCATTGGAGTGCCCTTGTTTTGCATATTCGGCTCATATTTTAAAAACCGGCAAAGGATCAAGCCCTTTTTGCACTCTTTATTCCAGCATTGCTGATATTCTGAAATAGTAATAGTTGCGTCCAGACAAATTGAATAGTCCCATCGAGTCATATTCAAAAAAGATTCGGTCAGCTATGATGATAAAGTAGCGACATGCCGATATCCGCAAATAAACCTTGACTGGACTTAAGTCTAGGGAAATAACCGCCTTCGGAAGGTTTTTACAGTTACCTTTATCTATTATCCTTTAATTGAGAAAGTTAATAACAAATATTTACTTACTTATTAAAGGAGAGATTAATTTTGAAAAAAGTATGGCGTTTCATCGCATACGTGTGCGTTACGATCTTGGTAGTAGGAGGAACCGGAGGGATCGGCTATATGAGTACGATGCAGGAGTCTATGTCGGTTTACGATAAGCCGGTTCCTGCTTCTATACAAAATGTCCAGGCTCCTGCATATGATTCCAATAAGCCTACAGTAGCCGTTATGTTGGCGAATGAGGTGACCGAGGTGTTCGATTTCCTCGTACCGTACGAAATGTTCTCTATGACCGGCTCATACAATGTGTATGCGGCTGCGCCCGACAAAAACGTCAAATCTTTGACAGGTGGTCTTGATATCGTGCCCCATTATACTTTTGATGAATTAGATCAATTGACGGGCAAAGGTCCGGATATTATTGTCATTCCTTTCATGCCGATTTTGGATGAAGCGAAATACAAGCCTGTCCGCGATTGGATTAGGAAACACTCAGGTAAGGAAACGACATTACTGTCCATCTGTAATGGTGCCGAGAACCTGGCTGACACCGGCGTACTGGATGGAAAATCTGCAGCAACGCATTGGGGAGATATCAGCAGGTTGGAAAAGAAATATACCGAGGTTACTTGGAAGAGAGACCAGCGTTACGTGGCGGACGGCAATTTGGTCTCGTCTGCAGGCCTGACCTCGGGAATCGATGCAACCCTATACGTCATCTCCCGGCAAATGGGAGAGCCGACGGCTAAGAAAGTGGCGAAGGAAATGAATTATCCTTCGTACCATTTTGTTCAGCATCCGCAAATGGAGCCGTTCACTGCCGGATTGAGCGATGTCGTCTATATTCTAAACAACGCATTTCAATGGAGCAAGAAGAAAGACGGAATCTTGTTATATAACGGTGCGGACGAACTCATGTTATCCTCTGCTTTTGACACATATGGAGCTTCCGGAACAACGACAACCATAACGGTATCAAGTAAACGCGATCCGGTCGTGACCCGGCACGGTCTGAATCTTGTTGCCCGATACCAAATTGCGGATGCTCCGAAACTCGACAGAATGATTTTCGTTGGCCCGAACGTGAAGACGGTCGCTGCGGGTGATATACAAAACTGGACCGAAAACGGTGGTGGGGCTGAACAGCTTTACCTGCACACCGACTCACCCGAGCGATTCGCGATGGAACCAGCGTTTGAAGATCTGGCCAGACAGGAAGACATTCTGACGGCGAAATTCGCCGCCAAGCGGCTCGAGTACCGTGCCACAGGTCACTTTAAACTTGAAGGAGCCCCTTTTTCATACGAAGCGTTCGGCATTCCGATCGGTGTCAGCATGTTGTCTCTGTTCGTCCTTTATTTAGCGGACAGACGTTTCTTAAGAAGAAAGAACATTTCTAAATAAGGTTTGCAGACAGAGGCATACAAGGCCTCTCCCTTCATGTGTCTTTAAGGGAGAGGCCTTGTTGTCATTTAACTTTCGGTTGAGGTTATTCCAATTTGAGGTTCGCTGGATCTACCCTTCCACAATATCTGCCCGAAGGTCTGTTGCAATTTCGATCATGAGGGGCACGATTTCTTGATGGGAGACGGCTACATACAAATCCCCCATATAGTGTCTGAATGGAATAAGGGCTTCCCCATGCTTCCACATAAAGAAATCCCCTTCTATAGACATGGTGCTCTCCTCCCCTTTCATGGTCAGCACCGTCTGATAAGTAAAATCAGCCTTGGATGAGAAATAAACTTGGCATTCTTCCAATGAAATCTCTGAATCACTAGTGTCTGGCTGCATGGATCTCGTAATTCGAAAGCGTTGATTCATAAATATCCTCCAAAATTAAATTGACCTTGTATTCCCCATAATCTTATGAATTCTATTGGGCCGCGGCGGACTTACGGCTGATATTCCTAAACGTTGTAGGTGAGATCCCTTTTTTAGCCGTAAATTGCTTGATCAAGTATGTATCATACTCAAATCCGGTAGCGCATGCAATCTCATCAAGCTTCATGCCAGTGTGAGTTAACAGTTCACATGCAACCTTCAAACGATGTGAAAGCAAGTAACCTATTGCTGTGTTTCCGCATCGTTCCTGAAACAGCTTATTAAGAGTTACACGATTTAAATGAGCGCAATTTGTCAGATCCTGCAAAAATATCTTTCTGGAATAGTTCGTGTGTATATATTCCAGCACCGCATCAACCGGTGATTGTTCGCTATTCCGATGCAAATCCTCCAGCAAACCCAATATTTGAATGAGGTACTTTTTTATTCTGCATACCCACCGCGCATCACTTTGGGCCTGCACTTCCGTACCTAATATAAAATACCATTCAAATAAAAGCGGATATGCTTTCTCTGTGATACGGGGCACAGCTATATAAGGATCATCTCTTTGAAAAAGTGAAAGACCTGTTCGTATTCTCAGACCTGCCGCCAAGTAGTCCTCCGTTTCGGAAAGGGATATGGTGTTCAGAAAATCGGGATGAAAACGAAAGGACTGTTCGGCAACGTCTTGTTTCTCCATTATTATGAGATCATCATCTTCGGCCAAGCAAAGAAAACCGGGAGCGGAAATGGATATAGGTCGTTCGTTTAATGTTCCGTTTATGCTTCCTGTCGTAATGAGAACAAGAGTGAGACGTTCAGGATAAGGAAGGACTCTAAAATCCTCCACTGCGGTAAATTCAATATTAACGGGTCGGCCTTTGTATCGGTCTATTTGTGGCATAGCCATCACCTATCAAATCTTATAGTTAGATGCTTCACTTATGCCAGTGTATCACACATGTGTCCAAGATATAATGGCGATGTAACACCAAAAGGAGGGAACTACGATGCCTATTGAACGTTTTCATATTCATGTTTCCGATGATATTCTTGACGATCTCAAATACAGACTGCATCACATTCGTTGGCCGGATCAAGTAGAGAATGCGGAATGGGAACAAGGCACAGAATTAAGTTACTTAAAGTCGCTCGTTTCGTATTGGAAGGACCATTATGATTGGCGCGCCCAAGAATCCAAGTTAAACCGCTTGTCCCAGTTTCGCTGCAATATCTATGGCATAGATGTACACTTTGTACATGAGCGTGGTAAAGGCCCAAACCCATTGCCTATTATTCTTACCCACGGATGGCCCGACAGCTACCTTCGCTACCAAAAGATTATCCCCCTGCTTACGGATCCGGCCAGCTACGGAGGTAGCCCTGAGGATTCTTTTGACGTGATAGTTCCTTCATTACCTGGATTTGGATTCTCAAGTCCCCCCAAACAACCTGGGGTTAATAATTATCACGTCTCTGAAATGTGGGCCAAGCTAATGACAGAAGAATTAGGCTACAAAAGATTTGCTGCAGCAGGTGGGGATATTGGTTCCGGTGTTACAAGATACCTGGCATCAAACCATCCAGAATTGGTATTCGGAATTCACCTGACCGATATCGGCATTATAAGAAACCTCCTGACTTCATCTGATCAGGCAAATCTTTCCGAGGATGAACTGCAATACAAGAAGAACGCTTCGGAATGGATTGCGCAAGAAGGAGGTTATATGTCCCTTCAATCTACACGGCCCCAAAGCCTTGCTTATGGACTTTCCGATTCACCGGCAGGATTGGCTGGCTGGATCATTGAAAAATACCGCGCGTGGAGTGATTGTAATGGCAATCTGCAGAATAGATTCAACAAGGATGAACTAATCACGCATATTATGATTTATTGGGTTACAAATACATTTGGATCATCGGCGCGAATGTACTATGAGAATTCCCACTCTTTACCGCCCTTGGACTATATAGAGGTACCAACAGCCGTCGCATTGTTCCCTGCGGATATCTTGTTGCCGCCCAAGGAATGGGCTGCGCGTAATCTAAATATAGTTCGCTGGACTTCGTTCCCAAGCGGCGGACATTTTACTGCTATGGAAGAGCCCGAGCTTTTAGCTCAGGATATTCGTGCTTTCTACAAGTCTTTTAGAATGAACAATAATCATTAATATTCATCAAGATCGAGTCAGTAATCTCCTTCCTAACGAACCCGTAGGATAGACACTTTGTCATGTCCATCTTACGGGTCATCGTTGTGAATTGGGCTTATTTGTTATTTCTTCGATGAAGTTTCGCTTTTGTATTCAATAACTTGTAATACCTTTGGTTCAATAGCTTTCATCTATTGTTCTTTAGAAACTTTGCTATGATCACCTTCATTTTGTAGATCAACTTGAGTTTTGCTAATAACATCAATGACTTGTTGTTTAGAGATATTTTTAGAAGCGGCAACTTCTGCAACAGATTTCCCTTTTGTTAATTCTTGTTTTAATTCCGCTCCGCTGATATTTAGTAAAGTGAACAGTTTTTCATCATTCAAAAAGGCGTCGGCAAAATAATCAGGTGCACGGATGCGTTCGAAAATCCGGAATCTCCGCCAGTTCTTGACCCGAAATCTCTGAACTTGACGGATAACCAAGCCGTGCATCCAGAATTGGAAAGGCCGGGTTGTATCGTAGTTATCAAGTGAAGTCCACATTTGCATATAGATCTCATTCATGACATCCTTCCGGTCCTGTTGGTGATCCACCAGAAAGGAGACTGTACGGTAGACGTTCTGATAGGTGGCATCATACAGCGAATGAAACGCTTGTCGATCCCCATCCTTCATTTTCACGAGTAAATCGTACATGTATTCACTTTGCATTCAGAGGACCCTCCTGAGTAAGCTTACACCCTATATTGTCGCTTTATTTGAAAAAGGTTCGGCTCATTTGAAAAAAAATGCACTATGTATTTTTTTATTTGGCACTTAGTATAGAAGCCGATCTACCATAAAACAAACGAAAGGCTGCCAATTCTGCTGGCAGCCCTAATTTGAGCATACTACGTAATGAACTTATGCTTCTATTTGAAATGAGAATAACGGCTTAACTGGCAATCTAATTTTGACGGTAATGGTCAATGGATTTTTTCGGCTTGCTTTGTGAAATACAACCATCTGAAGGAATTGCTGCATCAAGCTCATTCTTTACAGACCAATGCACTAATGTAGTACTGTCCACTGTCTGCTGACAATGTAGATTATTCAGAAAGGCTGCAACCAAACTCTCCGAGCGGCAAAGCTCAGGAATTGGAATTGCAGCCTCTTTTGCGTCCAAATATCCATCTGTTATCATCAAAATATAGTTAATTCCTGTTCTAAGCTCCCTCCGTCCAAGTGAGTAACAGGGGACTGCCTTATCGAACGTATTGACTTTACCTATCCATTCGTAAAAATTTCTTTGGTTTAAACTCACCTGCCCCCACTTCTCTAATTCATCATGAATTAGATACAGCTGACAATCACCGACGGAGAACCACCAAAGAACGTTCTCTTTTCGAATACAGATTAAGCATGAGGCTTCCCCATCTAGGGAACGACATTGACTTTTAAACTCATCCGATTTAAATAATTGAAGCAGGAATTGCTCAATAGGGTCAAACAAAACATCTATTTTTGAATCGAGAATTTCCTTAATCGAAGTTTCCTTGTCCTTCAGAGTGGCAATGATCAGTTCTGCACTATCCCACGAGGAATGCGCATCAATGAGCGCTGCAAACTCCCATGAACTACTTTGCCATACTAGCAAACCATCCTCATTCTTGTGTGCCCCACTCCCGGTGTTCCCGCCATATCTGCCGACTGTTATGTGTTGAAGTTTCTCTACTGATGGCGAATCAAGATATGACTGTTCTGATCCAGTCCATTCCAAGCTTAAGCTATTCGGCTCCACGCTAAAGATCACCTCACAATGATTAATAATCTAGCAGACGACCGTGATCGTTCCACTGGCCGTACATCTTGTTATCTCTTGTGTTGGTAATGAACTTGTCTAACCTGCTCTTAAATACTTCCGGCTGATTCTTATAGCTCTGTATCGTGTCGATGCGAATTCTTCTATATAGATCTGGAAACGCCATGAAATTCGCATATACCTGCCTATCCTCCTGCAGCCTTTGCTCTATCACTTTATCGATAGTAAAAGAATCAGGATTCATATCAGGAAGAACCTTTCTTCCCTCATCTGTCATTAACCCCAGCTTTTCGAGGCGGCGGACACGTTCTTTATTTAATTCAGTCCAGGAACTTTTTTTGCTTCGAGGGGACAGTCTCTGAGACAGCTCCGCATCAGATATCTTCTTCTTAACTCCATCAATCCATCCAAAGCATAACGCTTCCTCTACTGCGTCCAGATATAAGAGCGTATCCGATTTGGGCATCATACTAACCAAGACCCAGCAAGATTCTTCAGTCTTACTATTTTCCAGCAGCCAAAACCTCAACTCTTCTCTCGATTTTACCGATATTAAACGATCGATTTCCATATTTATTGAAAATTTCCTTTCTACATAAAATGAACTTATGAAAGTTGCCGTATTCGGGCGATGCGATGCCGAGTGTTCTTACGACCCCTGTTGTCTCCAAAATCCTTGAACTAGATATCAGTGAGGCATTTCGGAGACAAAGGCAGACGCTCCGTTTCTTCAGAATCACTCGGGATCGAAGCTGAGACCGGTTAATTCTAAAGTTCATTTTATATACATTTATCATATATCCGTTAATCCATGCTTGCTTTTTCAACCTGTGATTTGGAAATTCCCGCTTTTATCATGATGAGTATGAAAGCAAATAGCAAAAGCATAACACCACTCCAGATGATCTGATGCGTGCCCAGCCGGGAAATAAACAAACCGCCGATCCATGTCCCAACCGTAATACCAACATTCGAAAAGGAAACAAACAAGCTGTTACCGAATTCGGGAGCTTCTTTCGCGTCAGTCATCAATAAGGCTTGACTAAGAATAAGCCCGCCGGAATGCACAGCTCCCCACACAAATACGATGACCGCCATCGGCAAAAAATAAGCACCCCAATAATATGTGAATAAGTAAATGACCGCATATATGAGTGGAAACAGAACGACTGTTTTTGTCATGCTTTTGTTCAGAAAGAACCCAAACAAAAAATTCCCTGCAATCATGGTGATGCCAAAGATCATCAACATTACACTGATCCATGTACCGTTCATATGGGTGACTTCTCCAAGATATTCGGCAAAGTAGCTGTAAACTGAACTCATCGCTGTAAAGATCATCGCCACGATCAAGATCGTTAACCACAGCTGAGGTCTGCTCAATATGCCGAGCTGCTTGCCAAAAGACATTCGTTCCTTAACAGGCATTGAAGGCAGCCAGAACAGGATGCCTATAAAGGCAATGAGACTCACAATGGCTCCAAACAGGAAAGCAGCCTCCAGCGAAATTTTTGTAGAGAGATAGGTTGTAATCGGCACGCCAAAAGCGAATCCAACGGTAACGCCGGCCATAATCTGGGTCACCGCTTTACGGCTCTTTTCGGGAGGAACCAGGCTGGCGGCGGTCGCAAGCGCAATCGAAAAAAAGACAGGGTGAAAAAACGCAGGAACAATCCGGAAAGCGAGCATAACTTCGAACCTGGTTGTATAAGCATACACCAAATTAGAAATAGCAAACATCAGGATAGCGGATAGTAAGATCGCTTTTCGATTCATTCCCGAAGCGAGTAATGTCAGGAAGGGGCCTGAGATGGCAACGATTAAAGCAAATGCACTGACAAGGTACCCGGCCTGGGAAGCCGATATGTGAAATTTCTCGGTGAGTTGGGGAATAACTCCGATCACACCCATTTCAGTTGTAATGATACCAAATATGCCTAAAGCCAGAAAAAAAATCAGCGAAGTATAGCTGTTTTTCATAAATCGTGCCCCCTCGGTATATAAAAAAATGGCCTTCAGTTGCAAGACCATTTTTCAAAAATGAGTTATTATTTGCCCGAAACTATGTTATCAAGAAACTTGTCCGCGTCCCCATTAAACTTCCAGGAAACTCCAAACTTATCAACCAGCATTCCAAAGCACGAAGACCAAGGTGTATGAGATAATGGCATGATAACATGACCATTTACAGACAAATTAGAAAAGTAATTTTCCAGTGTCTGTTTATCCTCATTAACGATGCTGATCAGTATATTGTTGCCCTTAACCAACTCGCCAGTTACACTCTTCATTGAGGGAACAATATCCGACATCATGATCTTCCCACCTGCGAATTGTATGGAAGACTCCATGATCATATTTAACTCATTTTCCGGCAAAGGGTAGTTCGGATCTTGTGGGAAATCCTTAAATTTCACTTTTTTGACCTCGGTTGCATTTAAGGCCTCCGAATAAAATTCAATCGCTTGTTCTGCAATCCCATCAAAGTTCAAATATACAATGGCTGACATATAGTAAACCTCCTTCTTGTTATGGATGTAGTATAATTCATAATAGGTGACAACTATATGTCACCATTTAATCCTGAGGAAGAATAAACGAGGGCAGATATGAACAAGGTTGAGAGATTAATATCTATCATCATGATCTTGCTGAAAAAGGATGTCGTTCCAACCACAGAATTCGCACAATTATTTAACGTTTCCAAAAGAACCATACTTCGGGATATGGAAACCCTGAGTTTATCAAACATCCCCATCTATTCTGTCAATGGTGTTCATGGTGGCTACGGTATTATGGATGAATACAAATTTGATAAACGTCTTCTAAGCAGCTCCGACTTGGAGAATATATTAACTGCGCTTGGCGGATTGGAACAAATTCTAATTAGCGAAGACGTTGAAGTGACTATAAGGAAAATAGAAGCGATGGTCAGCCCTTTGTCTCCTAAGGGTTCAATCCAGCTGTCATTTTATGATTGGGAGGGCCGGTCTGAAATTGTTCAAACCTTGAAGAGGTGTCAAGAAGCGATATTAGCGAGAAGGCTCATTTCATTCAAGTATATGGATAAAAATGGCTTGAAAACGAATAGAACGGTGGAACCATATCAGCTCCATTTTAGCGAAACGAGTTGGTATCTAAAGGGGTTTTGCTTGCATCGCATGAGATATAGAACGTTTAAATTATCCAGAATCGAAGATCTTCATTTGGATAAAGAATCATTTAACCTAAGAGATGATTCGTTAGACCAAAAGCATGAAGACAGTTATCAACCGGAGTTAGTTACTTTGAGAGCGTTAATTTCCCCCAGTATAAAAGACCAGTTCATTGAAAGATATGGCAGAAAAAGTATTGAGGAGTGCAGTTCTGAGCTTTTCCTGGCCACAATCCAGGTTCCTCAAAACCGTATTGGATTTCAATTTTTAGCAGGTTTCGGTACAAATTTACAGATTGTAGAGCCGCAATCCTATGTTGAACAATTTCGAAATTATTTACTTGAAATGATAGGTAAGTATTCCTAAGTGAAGATGAATAAAGGCTGCCAAGTTAATTGGCAGCCTTACATATGTGATGATTATTTCACAATCAAAATCGAATCCACTCCCTACCTCTAATCCTCCTCCGGAGTGCTTCTGCTATTCCAATTCATTGGTCATCAGTCTGGGACCATTCTCAACTCGTCTCTTCCCGCAGATCATGCTCCATGAAGAGGATATCGCGCTTCATTTCCTTCATACCCTGTCTGGAGATCCGCCCTGTCTCGAACATGGCTTGAATATTGTCTCTCTCCAGCTGAATTCCGATCCGGGCCATCTCCTCCAACGAGCTGTCGAACTCTTGTCGGCTGTAGGTGTCCGAATCATTTCTCGTCAGACGCAGCAGTGTACGTTCATATTGCAGAATCAGCGAGCTGACGGTCTCCATATCCGGCCCGCCTTCTGCAAGACGAGCATTAAGCTGCTTAATGATATAAGCCGTATTTTGAGTTCTGAGCTTGGTTATTTCGGCGCGCCTTTCCCGGAAGCTTAACCGGACGGGATTCAGCATCCCGAACATTTCTACCCATTGCTTAATGGGGAAGAGTTCTTTTTTATAACGGACATCTCTTGTCTGCATATACAACAGCTGGTTTATCCTCCCAAGGTAACGGTACGCTGTGTATGGATGCACATCTTTCCTTTTAAGCGCAAGCAGCGTGTTCTCTCTCTCCCATTTCAATACAGACAAGCCCAAGGACCGCTGTGCCTTATCGTTGTTCTCATCCTTCCTGAGTGTTCGAATTCTGGAAGTATATGTATTGATGATCTGGGCGGCTGCCAGCCGGTTCTGGTCTGTGGTCAGTTCGTTTAATCCCGTAACAACGTTCGTCAGAATCTCTATTTTGGCCTGAGTCTCCTCCTCTTCCTGCTCTGTTCGCGTTTCCTTCCCTAATAGAAGCGGCAGCAAATAGTTGGAGGCCAGCAATGTCCACAATATTACCCCAGCCGCAAGGAAGATAATCAGATCTCTAGCCGGAAATGCTGTGCCATCATCAAGAAACAACGGCAAGGACAACGTACTCGCCAGCGTGATCGTTCCCCGGACTCCCGACAGACTAAGAATAAGTGCATTCTTGAACCTGAGCTGCCAAGGATCGCGTGATTTGGTTCCAAGGAAAATATCCATCAGAAGCACCCAGATGAGGCGCAGCCCGAGTACAGCCGCAGTCAATAACAGTGTGTACATAATTACTTCAAAATTCCCTATTTCTGTGCTGATCCAAATCGTCTGAATAATATCAGGAAGCTGCGTGCCCAGCAGCAGGAAAACCAGTCCGTTTAATACAAATATAATGACCGACCAGGTGCTTTTGGATACCACTCTCAGCTTGGCTACCTCAGGATTCATTTTCTTGTAATTGAGAGAATGGGCGATTCCTGCGGCGACAACGGCCAGGATGCCGTTGACCCCCAACTCTTCAGCTGCCATAAATATCAAGAAAGGAGTCAGAATCTCAATCAGCATGTGCAGTGTGACGTTCTCCATTCCCAGTTTCCGGAGCCATTTCACCACGCCATATTTCACTAGCGTGAGCAGCAGGCCCAGTACCATACCTCCAAGTGAAATGGAAATAAAGCTGATCCCGGCAGTTTTGAAAGAGAACATACCCGTGACCATAGCCGCTACGGCAAATTGAAATGAGACCAGCCCCGACGCGTCATTGATTAGAGATTCCCCCTCGAGAATCTGCATCGTCTGATGGGGGATTTTTACTTTCTGCTCCAGTGCGCCCACGGCCACAGCATCCGTCGGTGCTAGAGCGGCTGCCAGTGCAAAGGATGCCGCCAGCGGGATGACTGGGAGCAGCCAATTCAGGAAATAACCCATCACGGCTACCGTTACAAACACTAGACCCAGCGCCAGCATAAGGATAGGTTTCTTCAGCTTCCACAGCGCTTCTTTGTCTGCATGCCTGCCGTCGTTGAACAGCAAAGGGGCAATGAACAGCAGCAAGAACAGCTCTGGATTTAATTTCAGCTCATAGTGCAAGGGCAGCCAAGTAATCAACACCCCCAGCGCGATTTGAATAATCGGCACGGAGAGCGAAGGGATAAACCGGTTCACTAAATTGGATAATGAGACCGCCACCAGCATTAGCAGTATAAATTCGAACAATTCCAACGATTCTTACCTCCATAATTTGCTATCTGCAATTAGCAGCATTCACAGCAATACTTTAAGACTACTATAGGTATTTTTATCGGGAATTGCCAGCCGGTTTGTTAACACGTCTGACTCAATTTGTTAATGTGTTCTCTTATATAAAACGGGTATTGCTGCAGCTATAAGAATCATTCCCATGAAAGCGGGTGCTGCATGTCCAAGTGACACATAGAGTTGCCCTCCAAGGATCGGCCCAATTATTCTTGCTAAAGCCTGAATGGATTGGCTCCCTCCTTGAATTCTTCCTTGCTCGCTAGAGTCAACCGACTTGGATAGCATTCCATTGAAAGCTGGCCCGAACACCGAATCACCAAACCCAAAGATAAACATCCCAGCGATAAGTAAAGGATAGAATGAGAACAAAGCAGATAATGCAATAAGACCGTAGCCTATAATCTCAGATGCCATTCCAGCCACTGCTATCTGTGTATCACTGAGTTTTTTCAACAGCTTTGGCATGATAAATCCTTGGGAAATGATGTCCTGGAAGCCCATTATTGAAAACATGAGCCCGATGAGTGCAGGCTTCCAACTGAAGGTTTCCATTGTAAATTGCGAAAAAACCGCCTGTAAAGAACCGCCCGGTATCCAAAGTAAGAACGCCGAGATTAACAGCCTTTTTAAGTTTTTCATGGAAAGGATGGCTGCAAGCTGTATAAATGGATTCAACCTTGCAAGAGTGATCTCTTTAAGTCTCTTCATCCTATCAAGGCTCTCGGGCATATAGTAGATTCCATACACAACGTTCAATAGTGTTATTATTGCTCCAAAATACATCGGTACAGCATAACCTAGCTTGGCAAGTAATCCGCCTAGAGTTGGGCCAATGACGGTGCCTACACCTGCAACCGCACTCACCCATCCAAAATATTTGGTTCTTTGTTCTGGAGGAATGATGTCGGCAAAATATGCAAAGATGGTGCTTATGCTCCCGCCTGTTATACCTTCGATTATCCGCCCGGCAAATAGTACCCATAAAGCTCCGCCTAAACCGAAAACCAAGTACCCGATCGCTGAACCCAAAAGGCATACTAAGAGCAAAGGACGACGGCCATATCTGTCGCTCAAAGCCCCAAGTACGGGGGCCGCAAAAAACACACAGACTGCATAAATTGAAGTCAACAGCGTAACAATTATAGCTTGTTCTTCCGGATTGCTTGTATAAGGCTGTACTAAGAATGGGACGACAGGTGTAATGATGCTGAACCCTATTCCGCATAGAAACACAGAGATAAGACCGAATATTAAAGCGTGTTTATCTACGGCTTGGTCTGTGTTCTGTTCATGGTTTGACCTAAATTTGTACACTTAAATTCTCCTCTTAAAGCGTTTTTTCTTCCTAGGAAACAAAAACATCGTATCACCATTTTGCTTCCTTGGCAACAAAATAGCAACAATAAAAATGCAGCCGTTCTCAATAGAGCCCGACTGCTTGAGGTTTGATTACCATGATACCTATTTATTCGGAGTTCATATCCTTACCCTGTTTTTTTATTTCCGCATCCAGATGCCTACTATACTTTTCTATGAAACCAAGCATACTGTCAAATTGTTCTTCGGTTACCTGCTCAAATACAGCTTTGTCCCGCTCTTGGAATTCCTTGTGCAACTCCTCATGGATGTTAAAGATGATTTTCCCTTGCTCAGTAAGCCGAAAATAGATCTCTTTCTTGTTATCCGGCTTCTGGTAGCTTTCGATAATGCCCTTGGTTATGAGCTTTTTAGTTATTTTGCTTATAGCACCGCTTGTCATATAAAGGGACTCCGCAAGCTTTGTCACGTTGGGATCTTCATTTTTCTCAATGTATTCGATGCAATGTACCTCAGAGGGCTTATACCCCTTAAGCTTATCCTCCATCTTGTCCTTATTAAGCCACACCAACTTGTTAAACAAGTCTCTGAAACCGGCTATGACCTGATCTTCTTTGTTCATGGCCTGCCCTCCCACCCCTGCTGCATTAACAATATCATAATAATTATCCATGTTAAATTTATGATAAGCAACATGGAAACCTAACACAGTCTCGGTACATCTTATTTCAATGTCCAAAAATAAAAGCTCCCAACCGTTAAATGCTCAGTCGATTGGGAGTGTTAAGTCTACTGACTAAATATTTCAAGCGCTCTTGTTCTAACGTCAGACAGCTCTGCTTCGCTCATATTGCAGTATTCGCTGTTTTCATTCGTGGTGTTGGCGTCTTGCACATACGTCATCACCGTATCTTTTTGCATAATTGTATAAAACCAGGTGTCCTGAGGAATGTTGTAGACTTTTCCTGGCTCCATCTCGATCAGTTCAATATCAAATTTGTCATCGGCCCGGTCCGCAGCCAGCAGGATCGCTTTGCCTTTCACGAGAATAAATTGTTCATCGGTTTCGCGGTGGACTTCCAGGCGATAAATACCGTCAATATCATTATCCGGCTTCCAGTTTTTGATGCATACCAGCCACTTCTCATTTTTGTACACGCATTTGATGCCTTCGCCGTCATGAATAAATATATCTGCTTTCATGGGTTTACCCTTCCTTTCGCTTTCGCAGATAGAGATTAGGACAAACGCTCTTCAAACCAGGCGAGCGAATCCCGCATTGCCTTGTCCGGATCTAAAATATATCTTCTGTCCAGTAATTCCAGGCCTAGGTATCCTTTGTAATCAATATCATTAAGCGCTTTCAATGCTTCATCTAAATTGAGCCGGCCTTCACCGGGAACCAAATGCCCTCCAGGATTACCGTCCACAAAGTGAACATGATTCAGGTCATTTCCGAGTTCTCTGATGAAGTCATGGATCGTATCCTTGCCTGTTGTCGCCATGACATCCGTATCCGCCAAACCTTTCAAATTCGGACTGCCCACCTCTTTGATCATCCTGGAAATGTGTTCGGCCTGGTTAAATACGTGTGTTGTAAAGCTCGTAAATGACTCCACGGGAAGGTATACCCCTTCTTTTTCCGCTGTTTTGCAGATTTCGCTCAGGGATTCCTGGCACCATTTCCACGTCTCCGTCACATCGGCGTCCAAGTAGGCAATGCCTGTCGTTACCAGCACTCTATCACATTCCAGAAGCGACGCGGCTTCAATATGCCGGCGAAAGAACTCGACACTTTGCTTGCGGTATTCCGGATCGGGGTGGCTGATGCTGATTGGATAAACATATTGCTCAGGAGTCAAGCAGATGACCTTTAACCCGTGCGCTTTTATTTTTTGCTGCAGACTTTTGACGTCTTGAAGTGAGAAGTAGTCCAAATGGAAGTGTGGACCCGAAGCCCACAATTCAATATTACGGAATCCTAACCTTGCGACGGAATTCAGGAAATATTCCAGGGAATACCTTTTATAATGATAGTTGGCGGCGGCTACTTGCCAGATTTGTATCATATGAACCAGATTCCTCCTTTGCTTGTGACAAACGGTTGTAATATGGCACTTCCTATCAAGACCCTCTGTTACTCCCCGATGACCTGAATGTAAACTTTCCTGCTCTTCGGACCATCGAATTCGGCCAAATACACATCCTGGGCGTCGCCCGACACCAGCTTCCCATCCTGCACAACGAACATGCAGCTGTTGCCGGAAATCATCGACTTGAGATGAGAAGGAGAGTTACTGCCCGTTGCTCCGTACGATGGCAGGAAATGCGCATGAGCATATGGCCAATCTTTAGGAGCCAAACGTTCCAGCAGTTCCTCGATATCTGTCTCCACGCATTCAAGTCCTTCGTTAACCATAATGCCGGTAGTCGTATGCGCCGAGATCACAGCCGCCAGACCGTTGGCTATGCCGCATTGTTCTACGAAACTTTGAATCTCTCTCGTGATTTTGATCATCTGAAATTCGGCTGTCGATCTGAGCACAAGTGATTTTAATTTAACCACGGCCGATCATTCCTCCTCTCTCCCAGGAAAACCTCTGCGTTGCCGCTCAGAATCTTTTGTAATGTCTTCGGCCGGAATGCCATCGCCTCAAGCGCTGGCAATAGCCGCTTCGCCTTGAACCTAGGCGTATTGGTGCCGAACATGACCTTGTCTCTCAGATTGCGCTCGATCCAGAGCGGACCCATGTTCACTTTGAATATCTGCGTATAGAAGTCAAGCGCGTTATCCATATGGAGCAATGACGTGTCTGTGAACACATTAGGATATTTCAGCAGCAGCATCGTTGTTTCTTGAATCCATGGCCAGCCGAAATGCGCCAGGCATATACGCAGCTCGGGATACGCGATCGCGACTCCCTCGAAACGCAGCGGGTGCGAATAGATGGCCGGAGCGTCAGGCTCCCAGCTCATACCCGCGTGGAACATGATCGGTTTGTCGTACTTTAAGCAAATCTCGTAGAGCGGCTTCAACCGGTCATCATCGGGGTAAAATTTCTGCTTTGAAGGGTGGAGCTTCAGGCCGCTTAGCTTCAGATGGGCGAACGCATATTCCAGCGCCTCTGCCGCATCCTCGCGATACGGGTCCACGCTGGCAAAACCGATAAACCGATCCGGCGCAAGATCGACCAGCGTTCGCACCTCTTCATTTGCGACAATCCAGCCTCCGCTTCTGGTCGTCAGATCTAACGGGAGCAGCACGGAGCGTGTTACACCATTGTAGTCCATCTCCTGAAGCACCGATTCGACAGGAGTTGGCGACTGTTTGAATATGCCGAACTCCCGTTTTCGATATTCCAACGTCTCTTTGTTCTCGCAAATTGCCTTGTGAAAAATTGGATGTGTGTGCACATCAATAATCAAAGAAAACACCTCTTCTCTGGTCTGTACTCATTCAGTAGGGTTCGAATTTGGTGACAACCCCGGCTGCCGTTCGAGCGCCATGTTTCAGCGATTCCGGAATGGACCAGCCTCGCAGTTCGCCATACATAAAGCCGGCACAGAAGGAATCCCCCGCCCCTACCGTATTGACAACCTCTGCGGGCACGATCTGACCGCGATACAACGTTGTGCCGTCATAAGCCAGACTGCCGAGCTCCCCTAACGTCGCGATGACAATACGCGGCCCTAACGCCTGAGCCCAAGTGATGAACTCCCTAATATACGCGTCTTCCTCTGTATAGGAGAAGAATGCGTAGTCCACATCCGGCAAAATCGGCCCGGCAATATCCTTCTTCGTTCGTGTGGAGAAATCAAACACAATGGAGACCCCCCGCTCCCGGAAATAAGGCAGTTCCCGCTCGATTCTGCCGGAAAGGTTGGTGTGGAGTGCATCGTGCTCCGCAATAAATCGCCGGTCATCCTCATTCAATGCGAAATGCGCCATAACGCCTTCGATTTTTTCCTTGTGAACGCGATCATTCCCATTCAGCTCCATCTTAAACACCGCCGTACTGCCCTCACATACGCCAAGATGGGATACATCGATCTTCTCTGCTTTCAGCATGTCGATCATCATATCGCCGTAGGCATCCGTCCCAACCGCACTGACCATGGAAGCCTGAACTCCCATTCTGCGCATATGAATAACAAAATCGACACTGTTCCCGGTTGGATACATCCTGTTCAATTGGTCATAAACATCCACGCAGCTGAATCCAACTCCCGCTATTCGCACGCTCTCGATCCCCTTCCTTTGTTCAAGGTCATTATTTCGAGATTTTGTATCCTTCTCCGAAAGCCTTATATGCTTATGGAAACTTTTATACTAAAGCGCTTCCAATTAAAGTAGCTACAATAACTGAGATCAAAGTATTAATTAATCCCGGTATCATGAAGCTGTGGTTTAATACAAATTTACCGATTTTGGTTGTTCCCGCAGTATCAAACGAGATAGCTGCAAGACATTGGGACGCGACCGGCAAAAAGTAATTGGCATTAACGGCCATCCATGCTCCGATGATGATATAAGGAGGCAGATGAAGGGCGATGGCGATCGGGACCATAATTAACGTCGTGGCTCCCTGACTCGTTGTCAAAGCGGCGACGATAAACATAATCACAGCAAGCATCCAGGGATGGCTGTTTACAATGGTGGCAACATGATCATGAATAAAAGCGGTTTGACCGTTGATGAATGTGCTGCTCATCCAAGCCAGCCCGAAAGCACAAACCATCGCCAGCGCCCCTGCTCTAAAGATCGGGCCGTTAAGAATGGTTTCGATTGCTGGACGGCCAAAGATAATGATGAGTGTGGCGCAGACCAGCATAATAATTTCAATCGTGTTTGGCATGGATAAAATCGTAGTCTCACCGTTTGCCGCCCAGGAAGGACGCAGCTTGGTAAACAAACCCATAATAATAATTGCCAGAACTCCTAGCAAAAAGAGAACAACCGAGGCCTTTGCCCCTTTGGAAACTGTTTGTTCCTCGGCATTCTCCGGTTTGGCAATTAATCCTTCCGCCAATCTCCGCAAATATTCCGGATCTTCCTCAAGCTCTTTGCCCTTGCGTATCGTCAATACTGCGCTTGCAACAACCCCCAGGAGGGTAGCCGGTATCGCAATCGTCAAGATGGTTCCCAATCCTACCCCGAGAGGGGCCATAAATCCGATCATCGCAGCGGTAGCCGCCGATACCGGCGAGCAGGTAATTGCCTGCTGGGAAGCGATGATACTGTTGGAAATGGGTCTTTCCGGTCTGATTTTATTGTCGATGGCAAGCTCATTTATAATCGGCAATAAACTGTAGACGACATGTCCCGTTCCCGACATGAATGTAAACAACCATGAGATAATCGGAGCTATGATCGTAATATTTTTAGGCGACTTACTGAGCATTTTTTTTGCAAGATAGACGAGGAAATTAAGCCCGCCCGAAGATTGCAGCGCGGAGGCCGCCAAGACAACCGCTAAAATAATCAACATAACATCGATGGGAGGAGCCGACGGCTGGACTTGAAAGATAAAAACAAAGATAGCCACACCCACACCGCCAAGCAAGCCCATAAATATATCGCCTTTTCTGGCACCAAAGAAAATGAGCAAAATGATGATGATCAGCTGAAACCAAAACATGAAGGTTCACCCTCCTTATGTGATTTTCCGGCTTGTCTAGTCTGTTGCGGCAGCTGTGCCGCTATTGATTGAATGCGCTTACAAATCGCCGATGCAATATGTCTCTTTTTGTGTCGGAGGGTGCTTTATAGGATTGCTGTTCCATAACCAAAAGCGCCGTTAAGCCGGCATATCTTCGCGGCAAATGCGGCTCCCTGCTCCATGCTCGCTTTGATCTTGCGCAGCATTTCCTCATCTGAACCCGCAAAAATGTTGCCTTCTTCCGAACTTCTAATCATCCCGATAAGAAAGGCGGTTAAATATGAATCGCCCGCTCCCATCGTATCCACCGTTTCCGTTAAAACGGCCGGCTGGTATATCCACTGATCTTTATACAACGCAAATGAGCCGTTCTCTCCTACTGTTCCGATCACCATTTTAGAGCCGAAAGCCTGGGCTTTCCGCATTTCTCTCTCTCGTTCGCTTTCCGTTAGATGGCTGCAGGAAAGAAAGGATATGTCCGCGTACCGGCACACCCGCTCTAAATACTCATCATTCCAGCGAACCGAAAAGTCAAAGGAGATCGGCACACGGGTGGTTTGTAAGATGGCCAGATCCTCTTCAATATAGCTGTTTAGACTGGTATGAATCACGGAGAATGGTTTAATATAATTCAGGTCATCTTCCGTGAAATCCCAAGCCTTTTCTTTGGCTATACCACCTTTATTGGAACCGAGAAACTCACGGTCCCCGTTCTTTAACGTAACCCGCGCATACCCGTTCTCTCCGTCAAAAGTCCGGCAATGACTATGCTCAATCCGAAGTTCGTCCATCACCCGCTTGATATAGTGGGCAATCTGATCGTTGCCGAATTTCCCTAGATAAGAAGCCTCCACTCCACACATTGTGGCATATGCGCAGAAATTCAAGGCGTTTCCACCAGGGTACATCATACCCTGGTGGACATACTTGTCTACTACGTTGTCGCCAATGCCGATAACCTTGTATTGTTCCATAAGATTAATCCCCTTTGAGGCTGCTAAATATAAACGAAATCAATACTCAACCTTCCACATATATCTGCGGGTTGTGAGCGGGTGCTCTCTTTCCACCGCCAAAGCTTGATTGTAAACCGGGTAAACGTTGTTAAATAGGGAATGGTTGAAGTAATCTACTACGGAGCCGTCAATGGTGGACAAGCCCAAATCCTTGGCGTCCAGCACTTCCACTCTCTTGGCATAACGGTTCAGGAACTCCAGCGCTCTTTCATCCAAAGGTCGGGTGCTTCCTTCGGAAATTTGAATGACAAACGGAATTTCCGCATCTGTAATCTCAAACGGCCCGTGGAAAAATTCACCTGAATGGATGCTCGAAGAGTTGATCCACTGCATTTCCATAAAGATACAGATGCTTTCCATGTAGGCAGCCCCGTAACCGGCTCCGCTGGCCATGGTGTAGATTACTTGATCATCCTTGTGATTTTTGGCGAATGTCAGAGCACGTTTGGCCACGTGTTTGGAAGCGTTTTTAACAATATGATCAATTTTGGCTACTCCATCGAGGAATTGATTATAGTGCTCGTATCCCTCAGTTTGGTTCAAGGCTTCTACCGCCGTCAACAGGGCTTTAATGGTCTTTTCTCCAGCAATATCCTTGCCTTCTCCAAAGGTATACTTCACTACATAATCGGCATGCTCCGTAATCGGTGAGTCTGTAATCCAGGTTAACGCAATGACCGGAACTCCCGCCTTTTTGCCGAGCTCAGCCGCTTTCACAGTCTCTGGTGTATTACCTTTATGCGAGGCTACGACCAGTATCGAATTTTCGCCAAATGATTTAGGTGTGTTGTGCACGAATTCATTGCTGTTATACAGGCCAACTTTAATGTCCTTAGCCTCTTTCTCAAGAAAGGTTTTGGCTGGATAAAAAGCGCCATAAGAACCGCCACAAGCTACATAATAAACCTGCTTAATGCCTCCGACCTCTTGTTTCCCCGCAACAATTTCTCCAATGATTTGTTTTATCTCCATCGTCTTCTCCTTGTATGATACAATTAGTTTGTTTTCATTCCACACCGGTGATTTGTATTGGAATGTATTGATGAAATAATAGCACATTATAATACAATTAACAAGTATATATTTCCGCCTTTTTTTGTTCCCTGCTTGTAAATATTGTTATAATATAGAAGTACAAGGATAAAACAATATAATACAAAGTGTTTTGGAGGTAAAATCATGGTTGATCATTCGGAATCCTCGCCATTATATAAACAGCTGCAAGACAAAATTTTGGACTCTATCCATAATGGTACTTTGAAGCCAGGGGACAAACTCCCCACGGAATTGGAGCTTAGCGAAACCAACAATGTGAGCCGGGTCACGGTCCGCACCGCCCTCGATTCACTCACCTCAGATGGATATTTGGTGCGAATCCCGGGAAAAGGCACTTTTATTACGAAAGAGAAAATCAAGAAGAATGTCACAGAAACGATTGGCTTCAGCGATACCTGCAGACTGCAAAACAAAGTCCCTGGTGCTAAAGTCATTAAGTGTGTGATTGAAGAGGCTACAGCTGCGGATCAGGAGCATTTGGACTTAAAACCCGGGGATAAAATCATTAATATCGAAAGAATCAGGTATGCCGACAATATCCCTGTATCTGTGGAATATACCCGGCTTCCTTCTTCTTTTTCCTTTTTGCTGCAGGAGGATTTAAATCATAAATCCCTGTACGAAATTTTAAGAAATAAACTTAAAATCACATTTGGTATATCCCGAAAATATATCGTAATGGAATACGCCTCCTTCGATGTGGCCGCCTATCTAAATATCGAGGAAGGCCATCCACTGCTCTGCATCAGAAGTACTGTCAGCAATGCGGACGGCCAAAAAATTCATCGCTCCAAACAGTTGATACTCGGGGATAGATTTGAGTTGATTGTTTAAGGGAGTGTTCAATATAAACCCCAACAAAAAAAGAACATGCCAGCCGTTCAACATGATCGGCTGGCATTGTTTATTGAGCTATGATTTCGCATTACTAGCCTTAACTATGAAGGAATCATTCAAGATTAGGATATCCAACAGCTAATTTCCAGGAAGCTGGATGCTATGCCAGCCGCTTACCTCACATTGCCCTTGTTCATTATCCCCCACAGCCACCACTGTGCCGTCCGACTTAAGGCCAAGAGTATGCGCGCAGCCTGCGGCTATCGCCACAATATCACGCCAGCCACTTACATTACATTGATTATGCTTATTCATCCCTACAGCAGACACAGTTCCATCCGATTTAAGGCCGATGGTATGACTGCTACCTGCTGCTATAGCGACAATATCCTGCCAACTGCTTACCTCACATTGGTCATGCTTGTTCAAGCCAACCGCTGTCACCGTGCCATCTGATTTAAGCCCAACGGTATGCAGGTAACCCGCGGCTATCGCAACTACGTCGCACCAGCAGTTCACATGGCATTGGCCGTACCGGTTATTACCCACAGCTGTCACTGTACCGTTCGATTTAAGACCAACGGTATGCCAGTCTCCTGCGGCTAGCGCCACCATGTCACGCCAGTCCCCTACATTGCATTGGCCTTCATTATTTCGACCAGCAGCTACTACCGTGCCATCCGATCTAAGTCCGACGGTACGACGCCAACCGGCCGCGACCGCTACAATATCACGCCAGCCGTTTACATTACATTGGTCATGCTTGTTCCAACCCACAGCCGCGACCGTACCATCAGATTTAAGACCGACCGTGTGGGCGTTACCTGTGTTCGCAGCCCTATGAACATTGCCTGCGGCTATCGCCACAATATTGCGCCATCCGCTTACCTCACATTGGCCATAGTTATTATCCCCTACAGCCACTACCGTGCCGTCTGACTTAATGCCAAGAGTATGACGGGAACCCGCAGCTAGAGTATCGTTAGGCCGCCGTTTTACTGTTAATGCCGCGCCAATCAGTGAAGTATTGTTCATTTAACCGTCACCTATTTATTACCGAGTTGTTCCGCCAAACCGACTAAAATTCCTTCTTTTCCACGAATGTAGCAGAGCCGATACGAGTCCCCGTACTGAACTACTTCGCCAACGAGCTGAGCACCAAACTTGGTGAGTCTGGATACCATTTCGTCAATGTCCTCCACGGTGAACATAACGCGTAGATAACCGAGGGCATTTACAGGAGCAGTTCGGTGATCTGATATCGGTGGTGGGGTGAGAAATCGCGAAAGTTCAAGTCGGCTGTGGCCATCTGGGGTAACCATCATAGCAATCTCTACACACTGTGAACCCAGACCGGTTACGCGACCAGCCCATTCACCTTCAACAGTAGCTCGCCCTTCGAGCTTCAAGCCAATCTCCTCGAAGAAAGAGATTGCATCATCAAGCGATTCTACAACGATGCCAACATTGTCCATTCTTAGTAATTTGTTTTTTGTCATAGTGTTATCCTCCTCATGTCTACAGATTAACATCTTTTCACAGTTCATGATCACAAAGATAACTCACAGTATAATAACAAGAGCCCCCGCTCCCGTCTCTGGTGAGGCATCATGGATTTCCTGCAAAGGCCCTACCCAGCTTGAAGCGAGACCCGAAAGCCCCTGTTCCCGCCAAATGGACGTTCGTAAACCGCAATTGATGAAACATATTTACTACAGCCAAAAAAACTACGGCCATACCCGTGATTCTGAGCGCAAGTAATGCGAGCTTTTTTGCCGGGGAATTCTTAATGTCAGATGATTCAGTGCTAGTTTTTTAACTCTTCCAATTTCTATGTAAGCTTGGCGATAAGCTCCGGATTCGCTTTATCCAAATTATCCACAAGGTAGCTGACCATGAGAGAACCGAAATCTTCAATCAAACTATCTGTGATAATTTTCGTCTGTTTGATAATAAAATGCTCTTTATCTTACGTGGGCAAGAAATAAGTAATCTTCGTAAGTTAATCACCCTCCAATCATACTTATTTTATCATGTTTATGAGGAGGCCTTAACTCCTTCTGTTCATCGGTTTCGCTTAGTATTCTTGTTCGTAGTAATCTTATATGTTATTGTGATGACAACTATCGATTAATTGTAATGATTTCGTTTAACACGTCTTTTTTGATATAATGATACAAACACCTAACAGAAAGGTGATAATCAATGACTAAGTCCATAAATACGGCGGAAGAATGCGATACGAACTGCCCAGGCACAACCGAAGATTTGGATGCGGTCAAGGCGGAGCTTATCGATGACCAGGCAGCGATTCAATTTGCCGAATGGTTTAAGGCTTTCAGCGATCCGACACGCGTCAAAATCATCAGCGCCCTTTTAAAAAGGGAGCTTTGCGTACACGACTTGACGGTACTCATCGAAATGGGACAATCGGCCGTTTCTCACCAGCTGCGATATTTACGCAACCTCAGAATCGTGAAACGGCGAAAGGTTGGAAAAACGGTTTATTATTCACTCGATGACGCTCATATCGAGCAAATTTTTCTGCAAACTCTTCAGCATACCAGCCACGGATAATGCGGAGCTTTCCGCTAATTGGCTATTTAGAGAGCAGACAGGACTGTCCTCCAACGTGTTTAAGCGTCCCCGGACAGTCCTTCTTTTGTTGCAATAGTTTAGTTGTTTAAGTACTTCAATAGTACATAGATTAAAGCATAAAAATAACCAAGACTGAGCCTCTTCAAAGGCACAATCTTGGCTAATAAGTACACAACTTATTTACGCTCGAGTACAATTTTTCGATACATCTCGCCAAACATGGCGGGGCTATCCTCGCGAAGGATCACACGTCCAAGGTGGGGTTTAAGCATCGACCGGTAATCCCTGCCGATATCGGTGCCCAATAAGGCTATGAGCGGCCGCAGCATTCGACTAATCAGAGGCATTCCCCCCTCCCCACCTTTGAACTTATCAAAAATAACGATTCTTCCCCGCTCCTTCACCACACGAACTAACTCCGACATACATTTGTGTTCGTCGGGAACCACCGACAAAATCAAGCTCGCTATCACCAGGTCAAAGCATTGGTCATTAAACCTCAGATCCTGCGCATCCATCTCCAAAAAACGGATATGCTCGTTTTCGTCTACTTTTATTTTCGCTTGAGCCAGCATAGCCTCGGAGAGGTCGACCGCCGTGATCTCAAGCTTCTTTCCACAGAAATAACGCAGATCGGCCCCCGTTCCAACCCCGACCAGCAGCACTCGCTGGCCCGGTTCCGGAGCCAAATCGGCAAAAACCTTTTTTCTGGCCCGGGCGAATGGGCCTGCATTAAATAAAACATCGTAAAACGGAGCCCCCGCTCGATAAATCAGCTTATTCCAGCGATTGTTCATACCTAATTTCCTTTCCTTAAACCAAATTGGGCTTGATCTTTAAGACGCGCATGGCGTTCAATACAGCGATCAGAGTGACGCCCACATCCGAGAAGACCGCCTCCCACATCGTCGCAATTCCGAACGCACCCAGAAGCAGGAAGACCGCTTTGACAAGCAGCGCGAAAAGGATGTTCTGCCACACGATGCTCCGAGTTCTCTTCGCGATATGAATCGCGGAAGCCAGCTTCGAAGGCTCATCGGTCATGATGACGATATCCGCGGCTTCAATGGCCGCGTCGGACCCCAGGCCGCCCATGGCCACGCCGATGTCGGCTCTGGCCAGAACCGGCGTGTCGTTAATGCCGTCGCCAACGAACACGATCTTTTCTTTGCCCGATTTTTGGCGATCGATCTTCTCCAGCTCTTCGACCTTATGCTGTGGCAGCAGTTCTGACCGAACCTCGTCCACACCGAGCTTTTTGCCGACCGCTTCACCCACTGCCTTGATGTCGCCTGTCAGCATGACAACCTTCTTGACGCCGAGATTCTTAAGCGAGCGGATCGCTTGGGCCGAGTCCTCCTTGACCTCGTCGGCAATAACCAAGTACCCGGCATATTGTTTATTAATCGCAACGTGCACGATGGTACCCAGCTCAGATGGCGCGGCGAAATCGATATTTTCTTGCTCCATAAGCTTCGCGTTTCCGGCCAGCACCTCTTTGCCCTCGAATACAACCTGAATGCCGTGTCCCGAAATTTCGTTGTAATCCGAAAGATGATCTTCATTCAATTCCTGTGCATAAGCTTCCCTGATGGATTCTGCAATCGGATGGGTGGAGTGCATTTCGGCAAAAGCGGCTTGGCGCAACAGCTCTTGTTCAGTCCATCCGTGTTGCGGATGGATACCGTTTACTTTAAATGCACCTTTAGTTAACGTTCCTGTTTTGTCAAATACAACATACTTCACATTATTCAACGCTTCCAGGTAATTACTGCCCTTAACCAGGACACCGTTCTTGGAGGAAGCCCCGATACCGCCAAAGAAGCCGAGCGGGATTGATACCACTAGAGCACAAGGACACGAGATGACTAGGAACACTAAAGCCCGGTACACCCAATCCGAGAATGTTGCTCCGCTGAAGAGCAGCGGTGGAACAACAGCCAGTAGCGCGGCGAAAATGACAACAAACGGTGTATAGTAACGTGCAAACTTCGTAATGAAGTTTTCCGTGGGTGCCTTCTTACTGCTTGCGTTCTCCACCAGATCTAAAATTTTGGCGACGGTTGACTCCCCGAATACCTTCGAGACCACGACCGTCAGAACCCCGTTTTTGTTGATGAATCCGCTCAGTACATCATCACCCGCAGCCACTTCACGCGGCATGGATTCGCCGGTCAATGCTGAGGTATCCATTGCCGATTTCCCATCAATGACCTTACCGTCAAGAGGGACCTTTTCACCAGGCCGAACGATAATCAAATCGCCGATCTGCACGTCCTCCGGACTCACACGTTGGATCTCGTCGCCCGTTTTCAAATTGGCAAAGTCTGGTCTGATATCCATCAGTGCGCTGATCGACTTCCGTGACCGGTTGACAGCGATACTTTGGAACAGTTCGCCAACTTGGTAAAAGAGCATAACAGCTACGCCTTCGGGATATTCCCCGATTATAAAAGCACCGACAGTCGCGATCGCCATAAGGAAGTATTCGTCGAACACCTGACCTCTTATGATGTTCTTCAGTGCTTTAAAAACAATATCCCCGCCAACAATAAGATAGGATGCAATAAACAAGAATAGTTCAAGTTCCCGGCTCAGGGATAACGAAAACGCTGCCGCGCCGATGGCAAGACCCGCGATTAGCCGGGCGGTCATGACTTTGACGCTTTGCGCCCCATGGTCATGGGAATGTCCGTGCCCATCATCCGCCGTTTCGGCACCGTGATCATAGTCATTGGCGTGATTATGTTTGGAGGATCCCCCCTTGTGGTTTCCCGCTGCCCCATACTCCAATACTTTAATACCGGGCTCCAGTGTGCGAATTTTTTTCTTTGTCTGTTCGAGAATGTCATCCGAACGGTCCGACGTCATTTCCATAGTCAACGTTTGGTTTGCAAAATTCACCGTGCAAGCCGAAACTCCTTCAATCTTCTGGACACCGTTCTCGATTTTCATAGCGCAGTTCGCACAATCCAAACCCTCCAGCACCAGTTTTCGCTTAACTACAGAAGTACCAGTTTTCATATGTTGATCTCACCTCTTCAACAAAACTATATATGAGCATTTATTCATATGAAGTATACTTCTTATTTCTTCCTACTGTCAACAAAATCAAGGAAGGTTTTTCCTCAATTCATCCATGAACGGTTCACCAATTTTCGGAGAATCTCTAAATTTTTTGTTCCAGCAATTACTTTGATCTATTGTAATATCTGTACATACTTTGGAGAACGCAACATGCTAGGTCTACTCCACAGGCACACCGTCAGAATTAAAGTTGACAAGATCATTACAACGATTTAATGTGACAGTAGTGTCATGTGACACAAGTGTCACTTTAGTGAAGAAAGGAATGAGGACTGCAAATGCCAACTCATACGTTTTTTAATTTATCCGCTGAAAAGAGATCGTTAATTGTTTCTGCTTCCTTAAATGAGTTTCATCTCTCAGGCTTTGAAAAGGCGAGTATTGCACGGATCGTGGCTGCTGCGGGCATTGCTCGAGGAAGCTTCTACCAGTATTTCGATGATATAAAAGATCTGTACCGATATTTAATCGTTGAAGTAATTGGGCAGCAAAAACATAACTACTCCACACTTTCTGTAATGAATAGGGCTCCTTTTACCGAAATTGTTCGCGATCTATTTTATGGTGGTATCCGTTTCTACATTGAGCAACCCGTGATGGCAAAAGTTGCACAAGATTTTTTGAAGATCAGGGATACTGCTCTGATTAAGGAAATTACTGGTGATAGCATACGCAAAAGCGCAGAGTATTTTCGCTCGCTGATTGAAGAAAGAAAAGCGGCCGGGGAAATTGATGGAAAAATCGATACGGAGGCATTACATCATTTTATTGCCACCCTAAGTTTGACAATCTCGGAAACGCTTCGGGACAAGGATGTTTCAGCTTGGGACCACCAGGCTTTGACTGAGCATGTCAATAAATATGTATACATATTAAATAATGCTCTTGGTGGAACAGCAAAATAACTTGAAGTTCGATCTATTAAGGAGATGAAGAGGTATGATCTTGTTTTGCCGAAAATACGATAAAACGCTGGCCATGGTCTTTGCTGTGCTGACCATCAGCTTTTTCGTGCTGACAGCCATCAGTACTGATTTTTTCAACTGGGCTTTCGACAGGCATCATAATCAATTAAGCTGGTATATTCGACCGGTATTTCTTATTCCTTTTTGCTATTTTGCATTCAAAAAAAGCTGGAGCGGAATGACTGCAACGATTTTTTTGCTTTTCACCAGCATGTTCTGGTTTCCAAAACCGGAGGAGTCGAATCAAAGCGTTATGGAATTTTTGGAAATGGAAAAAGGATGGTTGCGGGGCAATTGGGATTTCGTCAAAATGATAATGGCTCTGCTTGTCCCCCTTTCATTCGTCTCTTTGGGAATGGCTTTCTGGAAGAGGAGCGTTCGCATCGGACTGACTGTTCTCGTACTGATTGCTATGGGGAAAATGGCATGGAGCGTCGCTTACGGTGGAAAATCCGGGCAATCCATCCTCGTACCGGCAATTGTAGGCTTACTCATATGTATCGCTATGGTTTGGTGGGGAATACACAAGGCGAAAAAGCCATAATTCTTTTGAGTAGGAACTGGTGAATCGGCACTATTTCTTACCCGAAATTGTGGGCTATATCCCGAAATTCCAGTGCTTACCAAATTATGATTCATGAGATTATAATCTTTTTGTTAACGCCAAAGGAGGGATGCCATTTTAAAACCTAATCCGAAGCTGGTCATCATCCCCATATTAAAAGGAGGAACTCTAATCATGCGAAAGGGAATGCCTTGCCTGCTGATCCTGTCGTTACTGCTGACTTGCTGCTCGATCTTCGCTGGGAAAGCCGAAGCAGCGGATTATACGCGGGGTGTCGATTTATCCGGAAGCGTAGCCACCGTATGGTTCAAATCCACTGTCAACACAAGTTGGGTTGATGTCCATTACAAAGTGAACGGTGGTGCACAGCAAAATTTCAGAATGGCTTACAACGCGAGCAAATCCCGATATGAACAGGCCATCCCCAGCATTTCCACCGGCTCCGTGATTATGTATTCTTTCACTTACAATAACGGAAACCCAGCCTATGACACCGAAGACTTTACATACACTGCGGGTAACACACCATCTCCTTCTTCCGGCTCGATTTATGACATTCTTCCATCCTCAATCCCCATGCCGCCAAACGGTGCTGTATCGGTAAAGATCATGAATGGTACCAAAGGCACCTACAACGACCAACAAATATATTGGGGTGTTCTCGGCATCAATCCCGCCAACAATCGATGGAGCTATCTGGACCTGAACGGCAATCTGATTCCCATCTCCACCGCTTTAAATGATGCGCCGGGCCACCTAACCAAGAACGGCATCAATTACGCCAACATTTACCATAAAGCTAGCGATGCTTCCTGGATAACCTTGCCTAAGATCACAGCAGGCCGAATGTTTCTTAGTGTCGGTACTCCTCTGTACCTTAAAACCTTTAACGATGGATTCGCTGGCCCGGATCTGAATAATCCAACCGATCCAAACCGGGATATTTATTTTGATTTCGTCGAGTTCACGATTGATGCAGCTGGCTATCACGGCAATACGACCCGCGTAGATGGATTCGGTTTCCCCATCCAACATCGACTGATTAACAAATCTGGTTCCTTCGATCAAACTACAGGTGAGCTTGAATCCGAGACTCGCAGTGGAATCTTCACCAAATATCAGGCTGAAGTTCCTGCAGTTTTCAAATCGCTGGCCACCATTCAAGCGCCTTATCGCATCGTCGCTCCAATTCACGGCTCCTTCGCCCCGGGTGGCGCTAATGCCAACTATTTCGGCGGGTACGCTCCATACAGTACGCAGGATATTTTCCGCTGCGATGGGGCCTTAACCAATGCGGATACTTGTGCAGCGATTAATCGCCATGTGTATACGACAAGCGATTGGAATAACGTGTCAAAATACTATCAAGCCGCGCCGGCCAATTATTACGCGAAATTCTGGCACGATCACAGTATTAACCGCTTGGCCTACGGTTTTCCATATGACGATGTCAACGGCCAATCCTCTTATCTTGAAGTAAGCGACCCGAAAGGCCTGATTATCCGTGTAGGCTGGTAATTTATCGTGATCGCTGAGAACGGAATCTCTGGACTCTCATCATAAAAAACGACGGCAGCCGATCCCTTTAACCGGCTGCCGTTCTAGCATGATGTTTTTTGTCCCGTTTTTAAGACTTGATGTACTCAGCCATTACAAAATTTCGATATATCCTTCTGTTCCATGCACACGAATGCGTTGACCGTCTTTTATTAGTTTGGTAGCATTCTCCACGCCTACAACGGCCGGCAGGCCATATTCACGTGCGATAACGGCTCCATGGGTCATCAGTCCGCCCACCTCTGTAACCAAGCCTTTTATGGATAGAAACAGCGGAGTCCAGCTCGGGTCAGTAAAGGCGGTGACTAGTATATCGCCATCTTCAAGATTAGCTCCTTCTATATTTAAGATGACACGTGCCCGTCCCTCTACGACGCCCGAAGAGACAGCGAGACCTGCAATGGCTTCGGCGGGGATATTTTCCCTTTTGTACTTACCTGTAATGATTTCACCATCAGACGTGATCACACGTGGCGGGGTTAGTTTTTCATATAATCTGTACTCATCTTTTCGTTTGTTGATGACCTGGTAATCCAGTTTATGGGTGCGTACGGCTTCCTGGAATTCTTCAAATGAGAGATAGTAAATATCTTCTTTATCATGAAGAACGCCCGCTTGGACAAGCTGTTCCGCTTCCTTCAGTAAAGCCTGTTTATAAATGAAGTAGCGGCTAACAATGTCATATTTCGGGTATTCACGATAACCGATGAAATTCCGGAGCAGGTCGATCATTTGTTTTGTCTCTTCGGCTTTTTGTTCACCATCCGGCAATTGTTTCAAGCGGGCTAATAAGTCCTGTTCTTTCTCCAAAGCTTCCTGCCGCCCTTGCTCAAATTTTCGTTTGCTGGCGCCAGGCTCAAGGTTTTTGATGTTACTGAGGATCATTGGTACCAGTATACTTGGTTTTTCACTCCAGCGTGTTCTTGTAATATCAATCTCCCCGGCACATCGCATTCCATATTTGTCGAGGTAAGCGGCAATAGCGTCACGCACCCGCTGCCCACCTTCGAATTGAACCAGTTCATCTAAAAAGTTATCATCCTTTATCTGTTGTAGATATTCAATTATTTCCGGATAAGGACGAATCACATCTGCGACATCCAGCAGCTCCATCCCCATTTCAGAAGTGATGTTGTTAGGTACAGATAGGGAAAGTGTGTCTGCTACGTTTATTTCACCCAACCATTCATTCATTTTTTCATTAATCCATGCTGAAGCATGCATGGCGGCCATAATCACATTCAAATTCTTCAGATCTGACGAACGCTGCCTCCGCTGCTGCATATCTTCCAGGATACAATCAAATACATCCAATCCTGATTTCGTTAGGAGGCTCTGTTTTAACGCTGATACTGATGTCTCACTACTCTTAATCAGACTAGCAACAATTGCCGGGTCGTCTCCTGCTTCAGCCAGAATATCCGCAGCCGACATCCCCTTATGGCTTTTAACAGGCCCCAGTTCGCTTTGGTCATTTGGGTCCAATTTGATAAAATCTTCCCGCTCTATGATGGTAATAAGCGCGTCTTTTATGAGCGGATCGGAATGCCCTAAAACATCCAATAAATTTTGCCTGCCAGCCGCTGAAGCCAAGCCCATCGTGATATCTACAAATAGTCTTCCCCCACCAGCCTTAAACATGGATCGGTTACCTGTTAACGACCAAACAGATATCCCCAGTGGTTTGATGGGATCGGTCATCATCTGCTGATGGCCGACAGATACATACACGTGATTGTTTTGATCATTCGTTTCAGGGATCGGATATAACGTGGTGATCGGACGGCTCTGGACAATGTAAAATGTATCTTCGGCCAAACACCATTCGATATCCTGCGGCTGGCCGAAATGGGCTTCGATCTGTCTTCCGATGCGTGCCAGTTGTATGATTTGGGCATCAGTAAGGGATTGAGTCTTTTGCCGATCCGGATCGATCTGCTGGGTCTCTGTCCCGCCCTCTTTCCGTCCGTAAATCGCAATTTTTTTGGTTGCGATCCGCTTATCGACGATTTCGCCCTCCTGTACTTTATAACAGTCTGCAGATACCAAGCCGGAGACCAGAGCTTCTCCAAGTCCGAAACTTGCATCGATAGATAACAGCTTTCGGTTTGAGGTAATTGGGTCCGCGGTAAATAAAATTCCTGACACCTGAGGGAATACCATCTTTTGCACAATAACCGACAGATATACTTGACTATGGTCAAATCCATTTTGCATTCGGTAGATGACTGCACGATCCGTAAATAAGGAAGCCCAACATTTGCTGATATGACGCAAAATTGCTTCTATGCCAATGATATTTAAGTAAGTGTCTTGTTGACCGGCAAAAGAGGCGTGGGGCAGATCTTCAGCAGTCGCACTAGAGCGGACGGCATAAGCTTGCTCCTCACCGAACTGGGAGAGATAGTGAGCAACTGTCTTCGCCACATCGGAAGGAATTTCTATTTCCAGTATAAGCTGACGAAGCTTGCTGCTGATTTCGGAAATTTGATCCCGATCTTCAACTTTTAGCCTGGTTAGTTGACTCACCAAAGTATGGTACACCTCGTTTTGTTCAATGGCTTTTTGGAATCCCACGGTTGTAACACAGAATCCTTCCGGCACGTGAATTCCTTCGATTTTCGACAATTCTCCTAAGTTCAACCCTTTTCCCCCAACGAGCATAAGCTGCGTTGTATCCATCTCCTGAAACCCAAGAACCAAAGAATTCATACCCAATCTCTCCTAACCATTAGTTTGCGAAATTTAAATTTGACAAAGGTTTAGCTGCATGTTACAATTAAAATGTAAGATAAGATAACTATACCTAATTCAAGTTTTAAAAAGTCGCAGACTGATTATACCAGTCTGTTTGTTTATATGCAATACAAAGAACCTGAGAAAATTGCTCGGGTTCTTTTTTATTGAATATTAATGCTAATTTACAGACTGGCGTCGGTACTCTATCGACGCCAGTTTTATTTTCAAGCACTCTCGTCTTCTGCTGGTATAACTGGTGATTCCCTACCGTTTTAGTGCAGCCCGGCAAAATAGCGCTATACAAACGCTTCCAAAGCGCCTATTATTTTTTTAGACAGCTCGTTATCATCCTCCAAATTATAGAAAGAACTTATTTCGAAGAAGGAGACAAGAAGACATGTTAACCCCATACATAACAAACCTGTTGAAAAAAACGTTAAGAGCAAGTATCGACAACAAGGAAATTGCCGGCGCGAACTTTATGGTGATTCAGGACGGCAATGAAGCTTTTTACCATGAAGATGGCTTTGCCGATATTGAGTCTGGACGCCCAATGACAAGAGATTCAATTTTTCGCTTATATTCGATGACGAAACCGATTACCGCTGTTTCAATCATGATTCTCCTGGAGCGTGGTGAGATCGACTTGTTCGATCCTGTAAGCCGCTATATTCCTGGTTTCAAAAATCAACTGGTCGAGAGAAATGGCAAGCTGGAGCCGCCCACCCGGGAGGTCGACATTCATGACCTGCTGAACATGACGTCAGGGTTAGTATACGGCGGAACCGACAAAGCCGGGCAGCACACGGATGCTTTGTTCCAAGAACTGGGCAGACGTTTGTACGGTGAGACTCCAATGAGCACCATGGAATTTGCAAACCGTCTGGGCCAAGGCCCTCTATCGTTCGATCCGGGGTCAAGCTGGCAGTATGGCACATCGGCAGACATTCTTGGTGCGATTGTGGAAACGGTAAGCGGCATGCGTTACGGGCAATTTTTGAGACAGGAAATATTCGAACCGCTGGGAATGAAAGATACCGGTTTCTGGCTGCCTGAAGAAATAAGAAGCCGCCTTGTGAGAACCTATCAGGATGACGGCGAAGGCGGATTGGAGTTGTATGAGGAAAGCCATCTTGGCATTGTGCACCAGATGGACCGTGACCCAGCTTTTGAGTCGGGCGGTGCCGGTCTTGCCTCAACGATTGATGATGCCGCTAAATTTACGACTATGCTGATCAATCAAGGCAGCTTAAACGATGTTCAAATCTTGAGGCCTCGAACGGTTCAGTATTTGACATCAGCGGCACTAACCGATTGGCAGCAGCAGGGATTTGATACCTGGCATACCATGTGCGGTCACAGCTACGGGAACCAAATGCGCATCATCACAGATAACCGCAAGGCTGGTTTTATCGGCAGTCCAGGCGAATACGGCTGGGACGGCTGGCTTGGGCCTTACTTTAGCAACAGTCCGCAAGACCGTCTGACGATCCTGTTTATGATCCAGAAAAAAGATGCTGGCACAATGGCGATTACACGCAAGCTGCGCAACATTGTATACAGCACCTTGTAAGTTATAAGCTATAGCTGTGTCCCTATAGTATTAAAGCTTTACTTGCTAAGCTTCATAAACAATTTTTGCATCAGACCTGGCCCCGAAATCCGGCTATTCTGAAAAGCGGCTATCTTCCACTCGCCATTTTGTTTGACGGCGATGTTCGTATTGATAGAATCTCTTTTCTTCGGGGCCGTTTTTTGCCATCTGAGTTTGACGACGCCCAGTCCGTGGAAAATCGCGATCTCCGGCGTAATAAAGCGAATCTTCTTAATCTCGCCTTCCAAAGCCGAACCTCTCAATACGCTGTTCCACAGCTCTTGATGTGTATCAGCAATCGCCTTTCTCCCCTGCAAATGTTCGCCTTGAAACGTAACATAATCGGCATCCTCTGTAAAACAGGCGCCATAAGCTTCCCCGTCTCCTCTGTCCCAAGCCAACTTCAGTCTTTCGAACAAGCTCTCGATCTCTCCGGTGCCCTGTGCGTTACGAATATTCATTATATTCACTCTCCCATTGTGATTTATGGCCTGTAAAGCGAATTTCTCTTCCACTTACAGAACCCTCTTCGTTTTTTACTCAGCTTAAATTTGGCGGACACTTTAACCTTGTGGTATACTGTAGGCACAATTAATCTTAATTAATAAACTTTCTTAATTCATTATTTATCTTAATCAATTAAGTTAAATTTATAATAACTTGGAGGTTTTGTCATGTCAAGAACTATTTCTCCAGATTTTCCTGACCTCACCCCGACACAGCAGTCGTTACTTCACGAATTACGTCAAAACAGTGCGCGGGCTGTTATGATGCACCAACTCATTTCTGAAAAGTTAGGCCTGAATGCGACCGATCACAAGTGCCTTGATTTTTTGAACCGTACCGGGCCTGTTACCGCCGGACAATTGGCTCAGTTAACCGGTTTGACAACCGGTGCGGTAACCAATGTCATCGATCGATTAGAGCAAGCGGGTTATGTTATTCGGGACAAGGACCCGAAAGACCGGAGACGTGTTGTGGTCAAACCTGCTGAAGGCAGCTCGGCCCAAATTTCTCCCTTGTTTAATTCAGTGATGCACTCAACAATAAAGATCCTTTCTCGTTATGATGAACAGGAAACAAATCTACTCCTTGAATTTATCCGGTTATGCAATGAAATGACACTGGCTGAGATGGAAAAAATGAAAGATTCTACTGACTTCAACCAAACCTCGGCGGAATAAAATTACCGCCTTTGGGCAATAGCAAACAGCCTTGGCCAACTATCGGCCAAGGCTGTTAGTATTCCGGCGGATCGAAGACGATTCGCGCCTGGTGAAGCATCAACGGACTGCATCGGATAAATCCCCGCTGTGGGCGCGTTATTCCTGCAGCTGCGGCTTGCGTAAGCGAAGTGCCTTTTATGATACCCGAGATCACGAGGCATCGAACAGATGGTTCGTGTCGTCGCAGCCGGACGGGATGCCACTGAAGCTCATCTGCTTGCTGAATCTTGATCGCGTATTTACCGCGAAAGAACAGGCCCCTGCGTCAGCAGGTTGCTTTCTCGTACAAATCCTCAGGCAATGCCTGCACGAATGGCGACCAATCGCCTGTTGTATAAAGGTGAAGCCGATGCATGGCCCGCGTACACGCAGTATACAGAAGCTTGCGTTCGTTATCCCGGCCATAAGCTTCAGGCGAAGCATCGTACACCAGGACTGCATCGAACTCAACACCCTTCGCTAGATAGACGGGAATAACCATCGCTCCTTTCTCAAAGGTAGCTGTATCCTTTGTAATGAGATGCAATCCATCGCCTCCTTGCATCTGTAACGATTCAAAAGCTGTACGGCTTTCAGCAGCGGTCTTCGTAATGACAGCAATAGAGCCGAAGCCCTCGGCCTTAAGTGCAGCGATATCCTGCAATAATCTGGAGTCGCGTCTCTTGTTGCCTTCTACTCTGGCAAGAAGAGGCTTCGGTCCGCTCCTTTCAAAGGGGATGATTTCGGGCTCATCAGAGAGCAATGCTCTCGTGAATTCCACGATCTCCCGCGTTGAACGATAGCTGCGTACAAGCCGGATCAGACTTGTCTCGGCTTCGCCATAAAGCCGGTACAGCGGCGAATCCGACTCCTGCAAGTTTGTAGCCTGCGCAAAGATTGCCTGCCCGAAGTCTCCGAGTACAGTCATGCGCGCACGAGGAAAAAGCTTCTTGAGATATTCATATTGAAACAATGAATAATCCTGGCCTTCATCGACAAAGACATGCCGAATCTCCGAGTTCGTTCGAATACCTTCGATCAGTTCTTTTAAATATAAATACGGAGTCGCATCCTCATAAAATAATTCGAGCTGCCCCAGCTTCTCTTTGGTTTGCTTGCAAATTTCAGACCATAAAGCAGGGATCTCCACCTCATTCGTCATGCCCCGATATACCAATTCATCGTCAAACAATTGGGCGTATAAGCCTTGAACATTAATAAACGATAACTTTTTTACGCCTTGCTTTAACGGCTTAAAGCTCGTTTTCACTATCTCTTGGCTGAGCAAATCCTCCTCCCGCTCGGAGAAGTCGAAGTCGCCTTCATCTTCCCGGCGTTTCCTGGTTATTTTCTCGTAAACTACGGCGTAATGCTCGGCAATATCGAAGACTTCCCTCTCCTTATGCAGGGAACCGAAAGCTTCCGCATACTGCTCGTTATCGAGATATTGGAGCTCCTCTTCTACCCAGGCCGCCCTTCGCTCCTCGCGTTCTAACTGTGCTAATTGCTGCAAAAGCCATTTCTGCAGCAGACTAACACGATTAGCCAACCGCAACGAGGGATCATAACTGTAAAATTGCGATTTCATTTGCTCCGCAGTGATCAGATCACGGCCTCGAAACCGGATGCTGTTGAATAGCATCCCTTCCCTTCCCAACCCCTGTGCATAGTTCTGCAGGGCCCGCAGGAACGCCTCGGACGCCTTGTATTTAATTCCCTGAAGACGGGCTTCATAATCTGGAGTTGATTGTGCGTTCAGCACATACTCGATCTGATCGAAGGGATCCTCCAGGCGTAAGGATGAGCCAAGCCAGTATTCCAGATACTCCTGCAATGTCGTCTGCTGCATATTCTCCTCGCCGAGCTCAGGCAGGACGGAGGATACATAGCTGTTAAAGATCGCATTCGGCGAGAAAAGCACGATCTGGTCGGCTTTAATCGAGTCGCGATTTTTGTACAGTAAATATGCGACGCGCTGCAAGGCCGCTGAGGTCTTCCCGCTTCCAGCCGCACCCTGAACAATGAGCAGCCGGCTATGGTCGTTACGGATGATGGCATTCTGCTCCTTCTGGATAGTAGATACAATACTCTTCATTTGCGAGTCAGCACCTTTAGCCAGCATCTCCTGAAGTATCTCGTCGCCGATCGTTACGTTAGCATCAAACATACGTAGGATCTGTCCATCTTGAATTTGATACTGCCGTTTCAGTTCCATCTTACCTGTGATCGGTCCGCCCGGAGTGATGTAAGAAGCTTCACCAGGGGTATAATCGTAGTAGAGACTAGCGATGGGAGTACGCCAATCATACACAAGAAAGCTCAGGCCATCTTCGTCAATGAAGGAAGATACGCCGATATAAATCTGTTCGCTCAGATTCAAACCGTCCTCTAGAAAATCAAAGCGACCGAAATAAGGAGAAGGGAGCAGCCGGTTTAAATTCTTCCACTGCTGCGTCAGAAGCCGGTGGCCACGCTCCCGCTCAGATAACACCGCAGCTTGTTGTTTGATCGTATAAAATGTTTCTTCAAAGTCCTCGTCCGTACTCGTATTCACCGTTACTTCTTCCCAGAATCGGCGGCGAATCTCGGCAGCCTGATCACGCATGCCGGTAACCATCGGTTCCAACTCGTCGATCCTCGCCTTCAGTTTTTCCCTAACCTGCTCCAGCCGTTCTTGTTCGGTCTGCCATTCCTTTGCTTCCATATTTTCTGAACACTCCTTCTCAGTCTTGTCTGGAAAAAAAGAGCATTGACAAATCAGAGGCCACTGGTGTAAGATGAAATTAGGAATAGTAATTATAGTCTCACACTTATTTAACTCAATGTTGTCAACAGTGCTCTTCATTATAACATGAAGTGCTGTTTTTGTGTTGTTTTTTATGGAGCCTGGCCGAATTGGCCAGGCTTTTATTTTTTTCGCATATTTGAACTTACCTGCACATTCTTCCCCATAGGAATTTGCTCTAACATTTGCCCCTTTTCTATCTTGTGATCGCTGCATAAAACCGGAAATTTCCACCATAATAAGACAGCCTGTTTTATTGCAAAACTTACAAAGGAGCAGATTCATGTGAAAAATAAATCGTTTGTGGCGTTGATGCTAGCCTTGGCGCTCGTATTTGGCTTGACGCCACCAGCAGCACCTGTTCATGCGAGGACGGCGGATGCAAAGAAGGACTCAACTTGCCTAAGTTCCAAAATGGTGCAGCTGAAAGTTGATATGCAGAAGGTCTGGATCGATCATACGATATGGACAAGAAGTTATATTGTCAGTGCCGTATCCAATCGTCCCGACCAGAAGGACGTATTGGACCGGCTGTTGCGGAACCAGCAGGACATAGGCAATGTGATCAAGCCTTATTATGGGGAAGCCGCCGGTAACAAACTGGCTGATCTTCTAAGGGAGCATATTCTAATTGCAGCGAAAATTGTGGAGGCGGCCAAAGCGGGCAATCAGGAGAATGTGAAAAAGTTAGAGGCGGATTGGCATAGAAACGCCGACGATATCGCCAAATTTTTAAGCGCAGCAAATCCGAATTGGCAGTTTAAAGAGCTGCAGGATATGCTGTATACACACCTTCAGCTCATTACGGAAATCGTCCTTGAATGTCTCAAAGGAAATTGGAAGGCGGATATTGCAGCGACCGACAAAAATGAAGTTCATATGATTCATTTAGCAGACATTCTGACAGAAGGCATTGTCAGGCAGTTCCCTGAAAAATTCTAAGTAACCGCTATGCTGTAGACGCTAACCTTTTATAGTCAACCGAAGTTGCGGCTATAAAAGGCTTTTTTATAATTTATAAGCTCAACCTAATAAAACGGTTAAAAAAGGGGAGTCGTTGATTAACGATAACTCCATAGTTTTAAGATACTTAAGTTGTTGTTCTGTTAGTAATATTGCTAACACGCTATCCTGCTCCCACGAATAATGAGGCGCACCTGAGGGTGCACTTAGCAGCTCTACAAGCCCTAAAAAAGGCAGCTAAATACGAATATTTAAGCTGCCTTTTACTTTTACTGTATACGCTCCCACCCCAAGCTGACAGCAAGCCCTTTAAGGTCCAATCCGTCAGCAATAAAAGCGCTTCGCACTAATTCGGGCGCGACAAATTCGTCATACTTCCCTAAGTATGGAGCCTCCTGGTCATCAAGCAGCTGCTCCTCATGGCAGGTTCTGCACGCGGAGATGATTTCCTGAAGAAGTGTGGCTGCATCGCTTGGCCCTGACACAATCATATAATAAGGCTCCATCGGTACAACCGATCTTAAGGCAAGCCTCGTGGAAAGGGTGTGTTTTAGTAACCGTTCCATTGTGCGGAATTGTTTGCTTCCAATCCAGGGAAGAATGAACAAGGAGTCCCCTCCCGCCGGCACGATAATCTCCTTGAGCAGCCCGCTTTCTCTTGCCAAACGCCGGGCTCTTTCCAAACGGTTCACCGCTTCAGGTGAGAGATACGAGTAGATCTCCCCGCTGGCCAACACTTCCCTCATCTTCTGAGTGACAATGGTATGAATATCCCCACCTGAACCAAGCCACAACGTATCGACTTTCCCTTTGGCTGCTTTAACGTACACTGCCTTGTGTTTCGTATCCACCTCAACGACTTTCCACAGCTTCCCGGCAAGAGAGAAGCAGTAACCAGGCGGCGGGACGGTGGTGATGGAACCAAGTTCCTCAGAGCCGTTGTAGACGGAGTGTTCTTCATCATCTTTAAAGACGGCATAAAACCGGAAATTGTTGACGATCTTTTCCCCAGTCAGGCCAATGATCAGAGTCTTGTCCTCTGTCCACTGGATGTGATCCGTTTGTATCAGATAATTGAGCAATGTTCTATATTGGTCTGGAGTCACGTCACTAAAGGAAGGCAGCGTCAGTATCGTCCTCGCTAAATCGCCAGGCTCCGCTTCCCCCATGCTCTTAAGTACGCTCATAGTCTGATGGTACAGCGTCCCGATCGGAAGTTTGCGGGCTTCCAGGGGTTCTACCCATTTATGCCGCACATACAGCTCGATAACGGCAATTGCCCGGAGCAGTGTCCACGGAATGCGGGCCGGCAGCGGCGCTTCTTCGTCTTCCTCCTCTTGAATGACAAACATCATTTCTGAGGCTTTATCTTCACGCCGGCCCGAACGCCCTAGCCGCTGTACAAAGCTGGATGAGCTGTAAGGCGCGCCGAGCTGCACGACCCGTTCCAGCTCCCCTAAGTCGATACCTAGCTCCAGTGTTAGCGTTGCAGCCGTAACGGCGGGTCCAGGACCACTCTTGAGCGCATTCTCTGCTTCCTCCCGGAGCATGGCTGAAATGCTCCCATGATGCACGTGAAATATATCCGGTTGCTGCCGCCGGGCGGCTACCCTTCTCATTTCCAGCGTGGTCAGCTCCGCATCCGACCGGCTGTTTGTGAAGATCAGGGCTTTTTTTAGATGAGTGCTGTCATAGATATGGTTATAGTAAGCCTTTCTGACATTCTCCAGCTGCTCTGCCTGTTCCTCGTCACGGGCGTCCGGGAAAGAAAAGTGATCTACCCGCAGCCGAAGCTTACGACCGGCACCAGCGGTAACAACCTCCACGTCCTGCGGGCTTCCAGCACCCAGCCAAGCCTTTGCCGAATCATAGTCGCTCAGCGTTGCGGATAGTCCGATTCTGTGGGGGTGAGTACCTGTCATACGCTCAATACGGCTAATCTGGCTTAACACCTGAATTCCCCGATCGGCCCCCATGAAGGCATGAACCTCATCCACAATGACATATCTGAGATCGCCGAAGAGAGCTGTGATCGCATTCGGGCGGTTCATCAGAAGTCCCTCCAGTGATTCGGGGGTAATCTGAAGAATACCGGACGGATTACGCATGAGCTTCGTTTTCTCGGATTGGGAAACATCTCCATGCCAGTGCCATACCGGAATTCGGGAGTTCTGCAGGAGATCCTTAAGCCGTTCAAATTGATCATTAATCAGTGCCTTTAATGGACCAATATAAAGAATGCCTACGGACCGGGAAGGCCGTTCGTACAATTCAGTTAAGGCGGGGAAAAAGGCTGCTTCCGTCTTTCCTGAAGCTGTGCCTGCCGCAATAAGTAAGTGATGTGAAGTTTCAAAACAAACGCGGCACGCTTCAACCTGAGCAGGTCTGAGCGAATCCCACTTCTTTTTATAAATAAATTCCTGGAGAAACGGAGCAAGTCTGTAAAATGGATTCTGAGTCATAGTTCAAACTCCGAGAGAAAGTCGCTAACCTCATCCGGATCAGCGTCCGCTGGCTGAACTGTTCTCTCCCCAACAAGCTTTGCAAATGAGACTTCCGGATTCTGGTGTAACGTGTGAAGGAGATCCATGAAATCCCGGATCACTTCCCGCGGAGTGAGCAGCTGATCGGCCCCGAGCCGTCCAACGGCTGTTTGCATAAAAGCAATAAGCTCCTCATTGGTCAAGGCAGGTGTATATCCAAAATGCTGGCCATGAATTTGAGTAAGCTTCTGCAGCAGGATTAAGATTTCCTCATGAGACAGCATGTCGAGTTTAAGAATCGGGCCGGTGTAGTTCATGTACCCTTGATTGGCATATCGCCCTTCTATCAAACGGGAACGAAGCGCTTCGTAACTGAACAGACCTCTTCGTTCATCCTCTACAAATTGCGGTGTCCCGCCGATGAAGATTCCCAGATTCGCTGCCTTGCCCTGCATGGTATCGTTAAACATGGTAAGCAGCTTTTCATAGTTGCTTTGCCGGGAGACACTATTTGTAATTTTATATAAATTAACGGCTTCATCTATAAACAGCAGAAGTCCTTTATATCCTAACCGTGACGTAAACTCCGCCCAAAGCTTGATGTATTCGTACCAATTCTCATCATCAATAATTACACCCACATTGAGCTCCCGCTTCGCCTCGGTCTTGGTCGGAAACTCCCCTCGAAGCCATCGGAGCGCGGCCTGCTTCTGGTTATCATCTGCAAGCTTGTAGCCGTTCCAATAGATGGACAGCACCCTCGCAAAATCAAATCCATGCACCAGGCTTTGCATCTCTGCTGTAATAGCAAAAATCCGTTGTTCGACTTCCAGGTTCAGCGCAGGATCACCTGGGCGAAGCCCCAGCTCCTTCATCGCTTCCTGCTGAATTGAGGCAATCCACTTCTGCAGGATAGATTCAAGAGCCCCGCCGTCCGGCCGGGTCCGGGTGGAAAGGTGCATCATTAACTCCCGGTAGGTGGCTAAGCCTTGCCCTTTTGTGCCTACGAAACGCCGCTCGGGAGACAGATCGGCATCCGCGACGACAAAATCCCGGTCCATCGCATAATTCCGGATCGTTTGGAGCAGAAAGCTCTTCCCGCTCCCGTATCGTCCGGTAATAAACTTAAAGGCTGCTCCTCCCTCCGCTATGTTCTCCATATCTCTCAAAATAGCCTCGACTTCAGCTCTGCGGCCAACTGCAACATGCTCCAGTCCTACACGCGGGACAACCCCTGCGGTAAGGGAGTTGACAAGCGCCGTGGTAAGCCGCTTAGGTATTTTCTGTTCACTCATAGGATCATCATCACCCTTTCAAGGTCTTCACGTAATCCAAATAATCTTCAACGACACCATCTTCAGACACGATAAGATCACCAATATGCTCCATTGCGGCTTGGTTAATCTCATCGATAATAAGTGCCGGCAGCGTTCCATAATCTTCGGCCAAGCGGGTTAGCTCCGGGGAGTCACTCATGAGGGTCAGCAAAGCTCTTAAATGAATCTCTTCCAGAGCTTCCGCAAGATGCGACCACTCCTCTCCAAGGGTTCCCGTATCCCATACCCATCCTGCTGAATGAATCTCGGGTTTATGGTGATCCATAGCCGAACTGTCCGGCTGACCTATCAAGCCACTCACGTAATCTTCATGCGTATGGATCTCCTCATATGTCTCGGCCGGAGCTCCCTCTTCTTCAACGGTTAACATCTCACGCACATACTCCGTATCCTGCTGCAGCTGGACCAATCTCTCTGTGTCAATTTGGATGACTGACTGAGTAGGTTTCCGGTTATATTCCTTAGAAAGATAACGATCAATCAGGAGCTCCACTTCAGACTCTAGCTCAATTCCTTTTAAGCGCCCTTTAAAGCCCTTCTGTTTCCGGAGCCTATTCTCGGCAAACTTGAGAACCTGAGTTATGTACTGCCGCAGAGGAGTATGATTACGGACAGGCAAGCGGCTCACGGAGGTGGTGAACCCGGATAAGGTGCTGTCATAAATTGCGCTGCGGAATAGGTGCCGCTGAGTCCTCTGCTCCGTTTCAGGAGAGAACATGTCAATTAATCGCATGCCAGACATTTTGGTCATATAAGCATCCACAACCGCCATAATACGAGGAATGTAATATTCAAGGTCCACCTTGCCTTCCCCTTGGAAAAACCGGCTTCGTTTCATGTCATAATCACTTAAGGTTAAGAGCATGTCCAGTGAGATCTGGAGTGGCGATTCCCGGAATTTGCGTAACAGCAGCATATCAAGAAATTCGCCAGGGAGCCTTTCCGGTTCTCTTTCAAGTGAGGTAAGATGATCCGCCTCAAGAGCTAGGTCATGGATTAAAGTGAAATCAAAGATCCACTCAAACAAATAGTTCTGGAGCTGATGAAATGTTCCCCCATAGTGCGTTAATAGCCGGATCAGCTGCGCAAGTCCGCTTGTGGGCTCGGTCCAGCCTACCCCATTAATAAGTTCATAGACATGAAGAAAAATGTAGGACAAATCCGTCTGGGGAAACCGGTTATTCCGGACTTCTGATCTCCAGAAGAAGTACCATTGTTGCTGAGGATCGGTCATGTCGTTATAGGTGGGCCAGTAACACATAAACGGAACAAAAGGCGCTGGATCTCCAATGCGGTCCGCGAGGGCCTTCGCCTGATTGGTAAAGCGCTGCTCCCGGGTTTCATTTTCCACGGACACATTCCTAGTAATCCCAAGGTTCGCAAAAGTGTTTACGGGAATGCTCGTCCCCGTTTCTTCTTCATCAAGATCAAACTCCGAAAAAAACAGGTCATCTGATTTCCTTTTCATGCTTGAATTCACCTTCATCCAATATGGTTCCGATTATAGTGCGCTGGGGTTGCCGATTTCCGTCCCTCGTCAAAGCGAGAGAACACTTGTTTGTATTATATTCGAGTTCGGAATAGTTGCACAAGTATAATCACCACCACAGAACGAATAAGCCTGCCAGTTTGGAAAAGATATTTCAAATCAATCGGGCAGTAGTCCAGCAGCCCAACAAAAAAACCGAAGAAGTATTCTTCGGTTTACGAAATGTTACGTCAGCGAATGGCTTATTCCTACTAACGTGTCAATTTAAAATATGTGTTTGTTTTGCTGATAAAAGCACGGAAATGTGTCATGATGTAATATCATAGGAGGCGCATATCAGATGGATATTTGTTACTGTTATCACGGGAAACAAGTTTGTGAACCCGGCTTCGCTTGGGGTCCTGGCATCAAAGGGCAATACAAAATCATGTTCATCCATGCGGGTAAGGGCTTGTACCAGATCGGCGGTCAGACCTTTCATCTTCAGCAAGGTCAAGGTTTTATTGTATACAATGACATTCTATGTTATATGGAGGCGGACCCAACCGACCCTTGGATTTATTCGTGGATTGCCTTTTCGGGTACTGGGGTTATATCTCTATTTGAGCGGGTACACATCTCTCCCCTTCAACCTGTGTTCAGATACTCTCCGTTGTTTTGGTCCGATCCTTATTTGGATGAATTATCCGCCTGCGACGAGAACCATAACACGTCTGAACTGCGAAGACAGAGCATTCTGTTCGGGTGTCTCGCCGATTGGATCGAAATGTTGATCGCAACGAGTCAACTGCTGCCCGAGCCACGGCCCAAGGATGTATACATTCGTAAAGCGGTCGAATTTATTCGAATGAACTATAACCAGAGGATTTCGATTTCCCAGGTTGCTCGCATGGTTGGGATTGACCGTGTCTATATGTCCGTGCTTTTCAAGGAAATTCTAGATGTTTCCCCACAACAATACTTGCTTAACCTGCGGATGGACAAAGCGGGTGAACTGCTGAACAACCCGCTTTTATCCATTGTGGAGGTCTCTCATTCTGTTGGCTATAGCGACCCGCTGCTGTTCTCCAAGATGTTTAAAAGAGTAAAGGGACACTCACCGTCACACTTTCGGGATGGGCTTAAAAGAGACAGGTCAATAGGTCTTTCAACAACCCCTGACTAATTTGTCCGTTTATCGAATCAAGTTCTGGGTTTGGTTCTACCAGGGAACATCCCCGATATTATGCATAACCTGGTCGATCTCTTGAAGTTCCGCTGCTGATAAAGGATCCGCGTGAACCGCTTGCACGTTTTCCTCAATTTGACTTACACGGCTTGCACCAATCAGCACCGAATCGACGCCGCCTTCTCGCAGCGCCCATGTCAGAGCCATCTGCGCCAGCGTCTGGCCTCGGCGCTTCGCGACCGCTTCCAGCGAACGGAACTTATCAATCCGTTCTGCAGACACAGCCGCCGGCTTCAGAGTACGAAGGCCTGTTTTAAACTCAGCTTCCAGCTTGTCGATATATTTCCCGGTCAACTGTCCGCGACCAAGCGGGCAAAAAGCCACCGTGCCGGCCCCAGCTTCAGCCAGTACATCCTGCAGCCCATTCTCAATCCAGCGGTTCAGCATCGAATACATTGGCTGGTGGACAAGCAGTGGTGTACCCAGGTCCTTAAGAATTGCAGCAGCTTGTTTTGTCTCCTCCGGTCCGTAGTTGGACAAACCGGCATATAGTGCCTTACCTGACTTCACGGCATGGGCAAGCGCCCCCATCGACTCCTCTATCGGGGTATCGCCATCAGGACGGTGATGATAAAAGACATCGACATAGTCGAGTCCCATCCGCTGAAGGCTGCGGTCCAGGCTTGCAAGCAGGTTTTTTCTTGATCCCCACTCACCGTACGGACCTGGCCACATATAGTAACCAGCTTTGGTTGAGATAAACAACTCATCCCGGTAAGGCGCGAGATCCTTTCTCAGAACGCTTCCAAAGGTTTCTTCGGCCGATCCAGGGGGCGGGCCGTAATTGTTCGCCAAATCAAAATGTGTGATACCGAGATCGAAAGCGCGTAATATCATCGCACGACTATCCTCAAATGGCTTGTCCCCTCCGAAGTTTTGCCACAAGCCGAGCGAAACAGCTGGCAGCCTGACGCCGCTCCGGCCGATCCGTCGGTACTCCATTTTCTCGTATCTCTCCTCGTTCGCTGTATAAGTCATTTGGTTTCATCCTTTCTCATTCCTTGACGGGATACCGATCTTGAACACCGAAATATGTACATATCTTCTTATCACATCTCCCACAAGGCATGTCATAAAGTTATAATCCTGCTATTAGACAGCTCAAGTATATCTGATAAGTATTGTGGATTGGAATGTCACTGTGATATAAGTGCATGTCATAATGTTATTTGAATCCGACATGAATTCTGGATGCAGCACCTGAACAGGAGTAACCTTTTAACAAAAATGTGGACATTTCCGCCTCTTTAGCAGCGGATGCCCACATAAGGTTCAACCTAAAAAATGCGATCTACGAGATTACAGCCATGTTTAATGTTATAATGAAGGACTTTCCTTACGAATTAGGCAGGCAGCTAACAATCCCAGACTGAGCACAAGCGCCAGCAAGATAAAGGTGAGTGGGTAACTGGCGGTTCTCATGCACTGAATCGAAATCATGGGTCCCAGGCTCGTTCCAGCAAACAAGATAAACGTATAAGTCGATACCGCACCCCCCCGCGATTTACCGCCGAATTGACCAACGAGTGAGACAAGAGATGGAACTGCAAGGGCAATGCCTGCTGTAAAAATGATACTCATCACGACGAGCAGCGGCAAATTGGAGATTAGCCCCAAAGAGGCCAGCCCGAGAATAGCTAACAATACCCCTCCCCGCAATACCGCCAGTGTGCCAAACCGCCCGGCAAGCCGTCCCGCATAAGGCGAAATCAGCATTCCCAAAACACCAAAGGAGCGAACGTATAAAATCCCCTGATTATCCAGCCCGAATGTAGAGCCGCTTATGTAATTTCCAAGCACGGTCGACATGCTAACGAAGGACATCAGCAGAACAAGTGCCACCAAATACGCGAAAATCAGATTTTTATGGGTGAAAACTCTGCCCATATTCCGAATCGGCTCCAGAATGCTGGAATTCGGATGCTGAATATCATCCTTCGGAAGAAACTTCAATATCAAAATAGCGGTAACCGTATATACAGCGGCCAGCAAATAAAAGACTGCGTTCCATCCAAGATGTTGACTGATGATCCCGCTCAAGACTTGCCCGACAATACCAGCAACCAGGAATCCTGTACTTATGAATCCAATTGCCGTTACCCGTTTCTGCGCCGGATACATCTCTACCGCATAAGCAAGCGCAACAGGGGAGAATGTTGCTGCCGCCGCACCCTGTAATCCCCGGAGTACGATAATCCAGGAGAAACTGTGGACTGTGCCTAGCAGCAAAGAAACGAAGGTTAAGGCAATCAAGCCGATAAAGATCACTTTCTTGCGGCCGTACTTATCTGATACGGCTCCATATATCAGACAACCTAAGGCAAATCCCAAAGAGAAAATACTTCCCGCAGCCGCAGCCTGCGTGGAAGATACACCGTAAATATCCGAGAACAGAGAAATGAGAGGAATAGTTACATATAGGCTTGACATGATAACCATGCCTGACCAGCACAACAAAGCTGTCATGAAAGAATAATTCCGTTTTGCCATGCTGGCAGCGGATGCTTGTGTCATAATAGTACCTCTTTCATTATAATAATATGAAATTAGTTAGATAATCTAATCATATTCCGAAAAAAATTTATCGCCCTCCTCCCATACGTTTCTCCGCCAAGCGGTGCAGTTTAATTAAAATTTGCTCAAAAGCCGCACTCTCCTCTTCGGTCAAGCCTTCAACCAAAGAGGCACAAGTTGACCAGAAGGTCGGAAGAACTTGCTTAACTAATTCGCTTCCCTCTTCCGTAATACTTACATGAATCATACGCCGGTCCAGATCGCTCTGGCTGCGGATAATCCACTTCCTCTTTTCCAGCCAATCGAGCAGAGCAGTTACCGAAGCCCGTCTGATGCCGAGTCGATCTGCTAGGGCGGAAGGAGTAATAAGGTCCCTTCCCTCATGCAGCACAAGCAGAAGCAATAAGTCCAGCTTGCTCTCTGTAATGCCGTAAGGGGCTAACTCCAGGTCCATGACATCAAGCACGTTGTCACTGAGCCACAGCATAAGCAGTCCCATATGAGCCGATTTACGTTCCGTATCTTTGGAGGCGGCCTTACTCATAAGCTCTAGATAAGGTCCAACACCAAGTGGCGGCAGTTGTTGATCCGCCAAATGCTCTTTAGTTCTTTTTTTTCTCATTTACTGATCCTTCGCAATGTAATTAGATTATCTAACTAAAAGAAATGTAACATAATTCATCAAGCGTTGCAAGTTAAATCAATATCACATACGGAATGCAAAAAGACTTTATCCAAACGAGGTTACAAGATTGCACCCCGACTTGAATAAAGTCTTATGTTGTATATCACAAGATCAGGCTATAGCCCTCCTTGTTGTTTACGGTGTTCACCGAACGATCGGAACCATCAGCCGCTCACGATTGCGGAACACGGCCCACTCCCGGTAGCCGATTTCATATAAATGTCTGCCGATCGCTGCGAAATGCTCGCCTACGCGTTCGGGTTCGTGCGCATCAGAACCAAAAGTCACCTTAACTCCATAATGGAGTGCGCGTTCCAGGAAGTAACCGTCCGGCACCCAATTGTCGTCTGAGGAATTGATTTCAATCACGACGTCACTGGACGCAATCGCTTTCAAAGTGTCGTCGGCTGCTTCCGTGCGCAGCTCCGAGTAACCATAGAAGTAACGGTTCAAAGAATCCACGTGACCCAAAATATCATATAGTCCAGATTTCGCGGACTGAGCGATATAATCATAGAATAAAGTTTTCACTGCCAGTTTCTCTGCCGCAGTCAAGCCCTCCCAATATTCCGAATCATAGATGCTGATTCCTGCGAACTCATGCACGGAGCCAATGACATAATCAAAAGGATAAGCTGCAATGACCGAACGGTATAAATCCAGGTGCTTCGGCAAGAAATCAGCTTCGATGCCGAGCAGCACCTCTATTCTTCCTTTATATTCTTCCTTCAGCTTCAGAACCTCGTTAACATAAAGGGGAAACTCTTTCTTCGCCATGCATCCGCCTGAAGAAGGATGATCCTCTTCAGAGGCAAAAAGTGGCGTATGGTCGGAGATACCGATCATGTCCAATCCCTGCTCTATTGCTGCTTCAATATAGTCTCTAACCGAGCCAACTGCGTGTCCGCAGCGCTCATGATGGGTATGGAAATCAAATTTCATGGGAAACCTCCGATAACTACATAATAATGGCTCAATAAATCAGTTAACCTTTAGAACCGGATATCACGATTCCTTGAATAAAGTACTTTTGTGCAAAGAAGAAGATGATCAACAGCGGTAGAATCGCGACCAGCGAAGCGGCCATCAGCAGGTTCCATGGAGTTGCCCCATATGCTGCTGTAAAATTGGCCAGACCAAGCGAAATCGGGTATTTTGTCATATCGTTCAAATAAATGAGCGGTCCAAACAAGTCATTCCATCTCGATATCAGTTCCAATATAGCCGCTGTGGCAAAGGCCGGCATGGATAGCGGAATGAGCACGCGGAAATACATCGTAAAGTGATTACCCCCATCGATTTTGACGGCTTCATCCAACTCTCTCGTGATACCTAAATAAAATTGCCGCATCAGAAAGATCGTAAATGAACTTCCCGTAAAAGCCGGGATCACGAGCGGCAAATATGTGCCTGTCCAGTGCAGCTTTGTAAACAGCAAATATTGCGGAATCAATGTGACCTGAGACGGAATCATCATCGTGCTAAGGACAAGCCCGAATAGCAGGAGGCTGCCGCGCGCCCGCAATCGTGCAAAAGCGAATGCAGCCATCGATGAAGAGAATACGACCGCAATTACCGTAACGGCTGAGTACCATACGGAATTCCAGAGAAAGCGGCCTAACGGCGCATCAATGAAGATTTGCTTGAAATTGGACCATTGTAAATCAGTAGGAAACCACGTCATCGGAACCCGATGGATTTCACCAATCGTTTTAAGTGAAGTGGAGAGCATCCAAAACAACGGAAATGCGAATAAAAGAACACCACCGTACAAAAGAACATAAAGCACTACTTTGTTCAAGGGACGCATTTCGCCATATTTGTACGATTTACTTGGCATGATGAAGGCACCTCCTTACTTCGAGTCATATTCATAGTGGACGAATCTTTTGGAGCCCCACATCGAAACCAGTGTGAGTGCGAAAATCAGCAGGAATAAGATCCATGCTTGAGCAGAGGCATATCCCATCCGGAACTGTTTAAATGCAGTGTCGAATAAATAATAGACGTAGAAATAAGAGTTCCAGTCCGGACCACCCTTGGTAATCACGTAAGATTCCGTAAAAATTTGCAGAGATGCGATCATGCTGATAATAGTGTTGAATAGGATAACGGGTGAAATGAGCGGGACTGTAATTCTCCAGAACTTAGTGAAGCCATTCGCCCCTTCCAATGAGGCAGCCTCGAACAAATCTGCCGGGAGCGATTGCAGCGCCGCGAGAAAGATGACCATTGTGCTGCCCGAGGCCGTGAGCTGCATGAGAACCATAGACGGTACTACTGTACCGGGGCTCGTAAACCATCCCGGCCCTTCAATTCCGAACCAATCGTAAAGTACGGAATTCACAACACCAAACTGCGGGTTGAGCAGCCAAGACCATAGAAATGAAACGGCCACCCCGGATACAATGCTGGGCGCGTAATACAGCGTGCGAAGCAGGGACTGCCCTTTGATTCGATGATTAAGCAGAACCGCAATAATTAATGAGGTCAAGATGGTAAACGGTACGGCCAGCAAGCTGTAATAAAGCGTCACAGACAGCGATTTGTAAAACAGCCGATCCCCAAACAACTGGGTATAATTGCTAACCCCTGCAAATTTCGGGGAAGAGATGACGTTATATTCAGTGAAGCTGAGCAGCAGCGAGAAAATAATAGGGCCCCCAGTAAAGCAAACAAAACCAATAAACCATGGGGCTATAAAAAACCAAAACGACCTTTCCTCCCGCTTCATGGCGAGCGTAAGCTTTCTCATGGGTACCTCCTATTGCCGGGCGGGAACCGCAGATGGTGGTAGTTCACGCCCGGTGTAATTTGCTTCAAGCTCTTGCTGTTAGTGATTCAAATTTAGCGATAGGAGTTTATCCTTCAAGTTGTTCAAGCCGTCAGTCACACTCTCCTTGCCTCCCCACACCTGATAGAGCGACTGATTCATCGTTTCGAGAATGGTATTGAAGTTAACAATCAAGTGATTTTCTGCTTCACGTCCATATTTGATCGAACCTTCATGAACCTGTTTGAACGCCTTGGGATCCATGCCGACTTCTTTGCCCATTTTGTCATACCACAGCTTGAACAGGCTTGTATCCGCAGGTGTTCTCCCTACATCATTCATATACTTGTAGGCACCGCCGCCCTCTGCCGGGTTAGCCAAATGCCGTACGAATTCCCATGCCTCATCGGGATGTTTACTTGTTGCTGAAATGCTCCAAGGATCGACATATAATGGGACCTTGCGGCCCTCGTGATATGGAACAGCAGCAACCCCCCATTTGAAATCCGCTTGTCTATAGGAGCCAAGTCCCCATCCTCCCGAGATGTACATGCCCACTTTGCCGGTAAGGAAAGGATCACCAAGTTGTTTAGACGCCTCGACCGTCTCTGCGTCTGGTGCGACTTTATACTTGTTGATCAGATCCACGTTGAACTGCATGGCTTGGATATTCACAGGCTTCGTAAGATCAGGCTCACCCATTACGCCAGTCGTATATGCCTCTGGTTTGAACATGTCTCCACCGAACAACCATGTCATTTCGTTTGCGCTTAAAGCAGTGGAGAAGCCAAAAACCTGCTTCCGGGCATTGCCCACATCATGAGACAATTTCTTCGCGGTTTCGAGCATTGTATCGAAATTCCAGGACTTGTCATCCCAGTCCGTTGTCGGGTAAGGAAGGCCCGCCGCATCGAAAAGGTCCTTATTGTAGTATAGGTAAGTCGCGTTGCTCACGAGCGGGACACCGTAATACTTGCCATCAATTTTATAAATATTGAGCAGGTTCGGGTCCATCGTATTGAGCTCGGGGGCCCCCTTCTTGATATAAGGAGTCAGGTCCTTTAAAGCCCCCATCTTCATATAAGTGGCAAAGCCGCTGTCCGCCTGGTTCGGATTCCATACATCGGGTGCATTGCCACTGGCGATTAAGGTAGTCAGTTTTTGATCAAATTGATCATACGGAATATTCTCAAGCCGGACTTTCACATTGGGATGACTTGCTTCGAAGGTCGAGATCATGGTGTCCTGCCATGCCTTTTTATCCGGGTCTGTTGCCATCACCCACACGATCTCTGTCTTATTACTCTGGGGATCTGCACTATCCGACTTATTCGATCCGGATGTATCGCCGCAAGCAGACAGCACCGTGGAAAGGGAAAACAAGAGAAGCACACTCATCAGAAACCGATTTTTCGAGATTTGATTTTTCATGATTATTCTGCCCCCGTTATTAGACCAAATTTACAAACCACTTTAACTTGGAACCTCGAAAACCCAGTTTTTAACTAATGTTAATAAAACTAACTCGAAAATCCGAAAACAATTTTACAATTTTACACAATGTTAATAAATCTGACTTCAAACTTAAAATACCCAATTTTGTAATTTCTTTCTTTATGCATCACCTACTGTTTTTTGCGCCTTGTTGCTATCAATATAGCATATGAAAATATGATTTTTCCGCACATATATTATCTATTTTCTATTTTTTCTACATATGTTATTATAACTATGAAATTCACAACATAACATGGTGGTGGTAGGTTTATGCACTCGGACTTTTATGAAGCTGCTAAATTTGATGTTAGTCGTGAGAGAAAATATAACACAAGCATGCCATCGCGTCATTATCACAACGGTTATGAGATTTTTTATCTGGTCTCTGGGGATATCAGCTATTTCATTGAAGATAAAAGCTACCAGGTAGTTGGGGGAGCTTTGCTGATCATCAATATGAATGAGATCCATAAATTGGTCAATTCAAGTAAGGAGACCTTTGAACGGATTACGCTGCTGTTTCAGGAAGAATTCCTCGAAGATATGTTTCCTTACAACGACAGTTTTCATGTGCTGTCCAGCTTTTCAAGCGGCAGAAATTTCATGCCTTTAAATGGCCAGGAACAAAGCTTTATTGAGAAGCATTTCGATAAAATGATCACCGAGTTTAACAAGAAACCTCCCGGTTATGAGTATTATTTAAAGACGCTGCTGTTTGAGCTGCTTATTTTCATTTACCGCAAGACGTCAACGCTGCCTGCGCCCGAACCATCCAGAAGCAATCCGATTCATAAAAAAATCTTTGATATTGTAGATTATTTGAATCAGAATTACCACGAGCCCCAAACGATCCAAGGCGTTTCCAGCAGGTTCTTCATCAGTCCCTCTTATTTCTGTAAAATGTTTCGGGAGAATACCGGCTTCACCTTCACCGAGTATTTGAACAATGTCCGGATTAAGGAAGCTCGTCAGCTCTTAACCGGGAGCACTTTAAGAATAGCCGATATTGCCGAAAGGGTCGGCTTTGAGAGCATGACGCACTTCGGGCGCATTTTCAAAGATATCATCGGCCTGTCACCTCTTAAATACCGCCAGACCTATAAATCGGAATTGGATTGAGCTGAGAAACGCATTAAATTGTAAGTGTGACTGAAAATTTTATGCTGAAATATAAAAAGAACTGCCGGCATAGTCGGCAGCCCTAGTTAGGAACCCATGATTACATGGGTTCTTCTTGTTATAAGAAAATATCTGATTCTGTTTATTACACAAGAGTAGTTTTTTAGTTTTGTATTTTTGATCGATTATTGCTTCAAGTATCTTCCCGTGATCGACTGCTCCGCATACATGATCTGAGGAGGCGTGCCCTCAAACACCACTTGGCCGCCCTTGCTGCCTCCATCCGGTCCCATATCGATGATCCAATCCGCTTGGCTGATTACATCGAGATTGTGCTCGATGACAATCACCGTATTGCCCGCATCCACAAGGCGGTTCATGATCTCCAGAAGGTGACCGATATCTGACATATGCAGGCCGGTCGTCGGCTCGTCCATCACATAGATGCTGCCCTTCTTATGCAGCTCGCTGGCCAGCTTGATGCGCTGGCATTCTCCTCCCGAAAGCGTGCTGAGCGGCTGGCCAAGGGTAATATAGTTCAGCCCAACATCGCTCATCGCCTGAAGCTTGCGCACGACCTCTTTTAACTGGAAAAAGTCCAATGCCTGTTCCACCGTCATCTCCAGCACTTCTGCAATCGACTTGCCGTTCAGCTTGTATGCAAGCACCTCTTCCTTGAACCGTTTACCTCCGCATACTTCACATGGCAGCTTCACACTGTCAAGGAAGGAAAGATCCGTATATACAACGCCCAGCCCTTGGCAGTTCTCGCAGGCCCCTTTGGAATTAAAGCTGAACAGTCCCTGGTTCACCTTGCTGGCGGAGGCAAACGCCTTGCGCACGTCATCCATAATTCCGGTATATGTTGCTGGATTCGAACGGGTGGATACGCCTACCGCCGATTGGTCGATGACGATTGCATCCGGATGCTGGCTTAAGAATACTTCGTTAATCAGGGTACTTTTGCCTGAGCCGGCGACACCCGTAACCACAGTCAGTACTCCGGTTGGGATATCTACAGTCACGTTCTGCAGGTTGTGAAGCGTGGCATGCTTAATGGGCAGCTTGCCGGATGGCTGCCTGCAATCCTGCTTCAATTGGAGCGGCCGCCTCATGTGGGTACCTGTCAATGTACCTGATTCCAGCAGGCCTTGGAAGCTTCCTTCATACATAATGGTACCGCCTCGCCTGCCGGCATGTGGCCCGACATCAACGATATGGTCTGCAACTTTAATTACATCCGGATCGTGCTCGACGACAATTACGGTATTACCCTTGTCACGGAGCTTCTTGAGCAGCTCATTTAAACGGTGTACGTCACGGGGATGCAAGCCAACGCTGGGCTCATCGAAAATATAAGTGACATCTACCAGACTGCCGCTCAGGTGCTTCACCATTTTGACGCGCTGCGACTCGCCGCCAGACAAGGTATCTGTCTCACGATCCAGCGTCAAGTAGTCAAGTCCGATATCCACTAAATGCTGCAATCGTTCAGTCAGCGACTTCACGATCGGCTCGGCAACAGTATCGTCAATCTCCCGAATAACGCGAATGAGCTGGCCTACCTCCATGGAGGACATTTCGGCAATGTTGAGTCCATTGATTCTGCAGTTAAGTGCAGCCTGACTGAGTCTCGCCCCATGGCAGCTGGGGCATGGACCCTCGGAGATATACGGCGCAACAGCTTTTTGTGTGCGCTCGGACTTCGTCTTGACATCCTGCTTAATGTATTTGTTGGTGAACTTCTCAATGACACCTTCAACTGTAATATTAATTGTCTTTCCGCCGAACTGCGTAGCCACTTTCCTCGCCTTGCTGTACAGCAGCTGTTCCAGTTCTTCCTCGGAATAATCGCTAAGCTTCTTGTCGGGATCAAAAGGCCCCGACTGCACGGCCATCGTCCAATCCATACTGTCCACCGAATAGCCCGGCAGCAGGATTGCTCCTTCATTAAGCGACTTGGACATATCAAGCGCCTTGCTCATATCAACGGCAAGGCTGCGGCCAATTCCGTTACATTCGGGGCACATACCTAGCGGATCGTTAAACGAAAACATATGAGCTTGTCCAACATAGGGCTGCCCCACCCGGGAGAAGAGAAGACGAAGAATGGGCGAAATATCAGTAATTGTGCCCATCGTGGAATGGGAGCCTCCACCCAGCCGCTTCTGATCCACGATAACAGCCATACTCAGGTTCTCGATCGAATCTGTATCCGGCTGCGGATAGCGGGGCAGGAATGTGCGTACGAACATGCTGAAGTTCTCATTCAGCAAGCGCGTGGATTCAGCGGCGATCGTATCGAAGACGATCGATGACTTGCCAGAGCCGGATACCCCCGTAAAGATCGTGATCTTCCGCTTTGGAATGCGTAAGGATACATTTTTGAGATTGTTTTCCCTCGCACCCGTGATGATTATGTATTCCTGATTAGATTCGCTCATGCTTCAAACATCCCTCCGATGGCGTTAATTTTGTTTATTCACATTGTAGCATTTCATTTAACGTAAAATACAATGACTTGTCAAACTGCCTGAAGATGAAATTAAACCGGCTGCAAACGAGCTGCAGCCGGTTTATGTTGGATGAGAAACCAGAGTTTTTATGAAGAAGAAGATGCTTTAGTACCGAATGCGGTTTTATTCCAATAACTTTCGAACTCAAAACGTAATATATCCGCATTCCAGAAAAGATATGAAGATTTTAGTTTATTCATCATAAAATTGAAAAAGCTTGTTTTGAAATTCTGCTAGTGAAAAGCGGGGTACCTGGTCAGGGATATTGTTATGGGCACTGCAAATCGCCAGTGCATACCCGGATAAGTCCTCGTAAACTCTAAAAAACCAATCTTCCCCATCTGTTGGAGCATTTAAAATAATCCGGTCTCCAGTAGGCACCAGCGAAAAACTGTCTAAAGGGATGGACAGCCCTTTCCCTACCGCTTTGATGTAACTTTCTTTAAGTGTCCAAATGCGATAAAAGCTCGTTAATCTCCGTTCCAGAGATTGATCTGATATATATTGTATTTCTGCCGGGGCGAAGAAACGCTCGGCAATGTCCAAATCAATCGGTTTGATCTGCTCCACATCCAATCCGATTGGACATTCATCTACAGCAGCTATAACCCACTGGCCGGAATGAGAGATATTAAAATAAAGCTGGGGGTGGTTTTGCAGCCGGGGCTTGCCGAACTCATTATACTCAAATTGAATATGCTTATCTTCCATCCCCCATGCTTCTCTCAGATGAATTCGAATAAGCATTTCGCCAAGGATCGATCGAATCTTGTCCTCGGCAAAATGCAGCTTGTTCACTTTCTGGGCTCTTCCCTCACTGATAAGCTCCATCATACGCCGAAACCAATCGTTATTAATCTTAAACTCTTCTATGTATACCGCAGCTATTTTCATTTGTGTTCCTTTCTGTTCTTAAAAGGGTCCCCGCCCCTAGCTGAGCTTGTCGTGAAATTAAAAATTTAAGCTCAGCCATGAAAGGGGGGCTGTTCTATGTTTGAAAATAATAATATAGCATTGAAGGAACGTGAGTCTATACGGTTGCAGCACGATAAGGCGCCGGGGCAACAAATCCGCCGGTAATTTCTTCACATATTTCCGCAAAGTCTATCGTTTTATGATCCTGAAATTGTCCCGACACAATCTGAATTCCGCAAGGCATTTCTCCTTCCCGATGCTGAAGGGGCATAACCGTTGAAGGCAACCCGAGCACAGTAGCCAGCACGTTCCAAATCAAATGCTCATTGTATCCGACTGCTTTGCCGTTCACATCCAGGCTTCTTCTATGTACGGCCATCTGCATATGCGGAATAGCAAGTACCGGACTCACCGGCATAAGCAGCACATCGTATTGCTCAAATAAAGCGGCGAACTTCTGATGGTATTCCTGCCGCAATTGATCTGTCCGCCGCTGCTCGGCCGGACCGTCATTCATAGCGGCATAATATCTATCAAGCCCCTCCGGGAAGGCGGAGGTGAATGCTTTGGACATTCGCAGCCCAAGGGAAGCAAGACTGGCCACCATCCGCTGCCGTGCATTAAATGAGGTTCCTACCAATCTGGCGGACAGCTGGATTGCAAGCTCAAACAGCTCTTCGATACGAATATCCGCCGGCATCTGGCGATGAACCTCAATCTCTGACTTCTGGGACAGTTTGGCGATAAAGTCCTCGTATCTGCGTATGATGGGTGCATCCAGCTCATGAGCGGCATCTCCAAACCAGGTGAGCACTTTGATTTTGTTTTTGCTGATTAACGTATTCGAAGTAAAATCAGGCTGATCTGGCACCTCAAGCCATGGATCATATAACACTTTCATCATTAAGCGTAAGTCGGCGGCAGAGCGTGCCAGAGGCCCTGCTGCTGACAAATCCGGTTCGCTCGGATCATCAGGTGGGTTGCCAGGGACGTGACCTCTAACCGACATGCCCCCAAGACTGCAGCGATGGGCATATACCCCGGTATAATGAGCTGGGATACGAAGGCAGCCTATCAAATCACTCCCGAATTCCACCGGGGTGAAGTCTGCGGCCAATGCAGCCGCGCTGCCTCCAGATGAACCTCCTGGGCTCAAGCTCAAATCCCACGGGTTGTTGGTCGTTCCGTAGATATCATTATACGTCTGCCAGTCCGACGTCATGGTTGGCACATTGGTTTTCCCCATAATGATGGCACCTGCATTAAGCAGACTTTGCACGGTTGGAGCATTGCCCTGCGCAACATTGCTGCGCAAATGTTTGGCTCCGGAGGTTGTCAATAATCCTTTGACGTTAAAAGACTCTTTGATTGTCATCGGAAGCCCGTGCAAAGGACCGCGGATTGTGCCAGCCTCCCGTTCAAGATCCGCCAGCTCTGCCTGCTGTAATGCGGCTTCTCTCTGCTGCTGAATGACTGCATTTATTTCGGGATTAAAACGATCTATGCGCGTGAAATAATACTCGACGAGCTGCTTGGACGTCACTTGCCCTTCGCCCAATTGGCGAATTAGCTCCGAAGCGGTCTGATAAACCCATTCCATACGATCTCCTCCCTCGATCTTACTAGATGACACCCTGATTTGGAATTACGAACATTTCTCAAGCAGCTTCTCGAATTTTCCGGCGCTCATAATTTCATGTGTCACAAATTCCCCGTTATAAAACAAGCTGAACGTTGTCCAAATCGCGGGTGATTGCTGGGCCTCTTCCAATCGGGTGATCCGATGCGTCTGAAAAGGAATCCCTCTCCCCTGTGCCACTTTACGCAAGTCATCCAGTACACCTACGGCAAATGGGCATTGGGCTGTGTAATAGATATAGATGCCTTGGTCGGAGCCTGGTTTGGTATGAATCGATTTCATAAAAGCAGGCTTAGCCGCGTGATCATTCCATTTCAGAGCCATCAGCTCGAAATAAGGATCAGCCTGATCTGCTACCGTAAACCCCATATGTTCAAGATAACGCTTGTCACTTAGATAAGGCATTTTCTTACTACTCGACAAATGAACAATTCCGTCCATCCCCTGCTCTTTGGCATCCTGGATGCATTGCTCCAGCAGATTTTTACTATGACCGTTATCCTTATGCCGTCCTGAAACCCAGAGGCAATCAATGTACATATAGTTAGGGGCATCGATGGGAACCCAAGCTTTCTCTGCGGGCAAATATTCAATGAATACCTTGGCCCGGTCATTAAGGCGATAGAATTTGAGCCCATCATTCATGCGTTCACGGAGCCATTGTTTTTTTTCACGTACCGCTTCTTCATATTGCTTGGCACCCAGCGCACAACAAATATGTTCTGTGCCGATGTTGTCTTTCGTAATCTGCAAATAAGACATGATTCATGCATCGTCCTTTCGGTCTTGTTCATGTAAAAACATCTGGGAAGCCGGCTGCAGCTAAAGGCTTGCAGCCAACTTCCCAAGTCATCATTTATTCTTGGAATCCGCTTTGTACAGAGAAGAAAGCCCCTTGAGGGTCGCGAATCGCAGCAAATCTTCCAGAGCCTGGCACCGTGTACGGGGGCACAATAATTTCCGCTCCCAGCTCTTGCGCCTTTTGTACGGCACTGTCACAATCGGGAACCTTAAAATAAATGCTCCAATAGCTGCCCGCGCTTCCTGCTTCGGGTGAAATCTGATTCATTCCAGCCGCATACTGATCTCCGGCCCGGAACTGAAGATAAGGCCCGGTAGGCGTTCGGACTTCCTCTTTGGTCCAACCCAGCAGTCCCGTATAAAAGTCGGCTGCAGTTGACAAGTCGGTGGTGCTCAGCTCATGCCAGTCCATACTGTATGGCGCATGAATCAGCCCTGCTCCGGGATGCTCACCCGCCTCCCAAAGTGCGACTGTAGCGCCTGTCGGATCGCGGAAAGCGCACATGCTTCCTTTATCGTCCACACGCCTTGGAGCAATCAGCATCTCGGCACCGAGTTCTTCTGCTCTCTTGCTGGACACCTCAATATTGTTGACGGCAATATAACAGCCCCAATAGGAAGGGATCGTTGTTTCGCCAAGGCCATACATCGCTGCAATGTCCTGTTTGTCGTATTGAAAGACCGTATAGGTCTGATTATGGCCAAACACAGATTCCTGGACCGTCCATGGAAACAGCTTGGAATAGAATTTTCCCGACTCTTCAGGATTCGTACTGCCCAATTCTGCCCAGCAAAATAATCCTTCTGTATAAGTTTTATCCATGATGTGCATAACCTCCTTCAATGAATAATATAAAATATGAACTTATGAAGGTTACCCTTTTGGGACGCTGCGATGTCGAGTGTTCTTACGACCGCTGTTGTCTCCGAAATGCTTGAACTAGTTATTCAGTGGGACATTTCGGAGACAAAGGCGGACGCTCCGCTTCTTCAGAATCACTCGGTCTCTCCGCTGAGATCGGTTAATCTTTAAAGTTCATTTTATAAAGTTAATTTTTCAATTGAAGCTGGATTTCCGTCACCTGCTTGCGGTAGTCTTTCAGATCCTCCTGCACATAAATCTCTCTCGAAGGAGAGAGAATTTTAACGCCTGTATTTTTCGCGTATTCCTCGATTTGCGCCCAGACGTTGGCCAGCGTATCTGGGGTTCCTTGATGAACAACGGATAAGAAATATCCGCCTTCGAGAATTTTGAAGGTAACCGGGAGCTGTTTGCCCTTGTATTCTATGGATGCCCCTTCGACAGATTTGCTTACAGGAATGCAAATTTCGGTATCATGTCCTTTTTCATAGTTTTGTTCATAGTACAAACTAAAGCCTCTAGCATTCACGAGATCTTTAACTTCATGATCCAGTTTCTCATATACGTCTGATATTTCTTCATATTGTCCACGGAAACGTACGCTCGCGACCAAGACAGGCATAACATATTTCTTCACCACCGTGAACTCGGGATTGAGTTCAATGGAACGCTTGGCTTTAGACCAATTGACCTTTAATCCGATCTCTTGCAAAGCCTGGATAGGAACAAGCACGGTGGATTGCTTGATCTGCGGCGCAGTATCCAGATTTAAGGTTCTTTCGTTCACCTTCATTTGCTTGCTTCCAATGACAAGGATGGCGGTACGGGCAAATGTTGTTATGGTGAGCTGCTGGGAATTCCCCTTTTTCTCGAGCTTCACGTTGGCTCCAAATTCCCCCGCAACAGGCCGAATCGGTACCAGGACCGTTTTATCTTTGGCAAAAGGCTGTACCCCGGTAAATTTAACAGTTTTACCGTGCCATTTAACCGTGATCGGAGCTGAGGCTGCCCCTGCTTGTACTGCAGGAGATGCAATCAAGATAACCAATAACATCAGGACCAGTTTCTTAAACATAGTACCCCTCCAAATTTTTATCATATTGGGTTATAGCTTCCTCTCAACCACTAAGCTTATCTTGATGAGCCCCTCTTTCCGGCAAACTGCTGCATGGCGCTTCTTCGCGAGTTCGCACGCTCCGCCTCAGCCTCCTGCCGTTCATTCCCTTGTTCCCCGTCTGCATCTTGATACAGAAACTCCGTCAAATCCTTGATGGTTGTATACCGGAACAACTCGACCATCGTCAGGCGGGACCCATATTTGCTTTGGAGCTCGCGGTATACGGCTACCATTGATACCGAGTCGCCCCCAAGATCAAAGAAATTATCATGAATGCTGATCTCATTCCGATCAAGCGCCTGTCTCCAGGCGTCAATAATGTCTGATTGAATCACAAGCATTCCAGGAAGCTGCTGCTCATCCGATGGAACTGGTGTTGTCTCAGGCGCTTCCGGTTCAGATGCAGCCGACGCCGCAATCGCTTTACGGTCTACTTTTCCATTCGGGGTTAACGGGAATGTCTCCAACTCATACACGTCTGCCGGAATCATATAAGCAGGCAGCCGTTCCTTCAAATACGCCGTCATGGCTTTCCCTATATCGGGTTTGCTCACCTTATGCTCACCTTTGCTTGAAGAATACAAATTCATCTCCTCGACTTGCCCTTCCAGAGTCATCTGGCTTGGCTCAATTCCTCCTCCGAGCAGGCAGTGCAGATACACGTCGCTTGCGCGCAGACGGAACAGCGGACGAATCATATCAAACCCCAATGTGCCCATCTGGCTTAGGCCAATTCCGTGTTCCGGGCCCTTCTCTTCCAAAAGCTGTGATATAATTCCGGCCTCCATCATTGCGTAGCCAAGCCCTTCCTTCTCCCCGTACATAGGGGCGATGGCCTCCATGCTTCCGATCAGGAATATGCTAAAGGCCGAAGCATCAAAGATGGGGCGGTTCGCTGGAGAATGAATGAAATGATCCATTTGCGGATTTTCTTCCATCAGAACAAGCTGGTGCTCCCGCCGGTCGTAGTAATAGAGCCCGCATGGCAGGGATTCCACCGCATTTGGCTTCAGATAGAAATAAACCTGAACCGGATACAACCCTCCCGCGGAGCCATACTGAAATTTAGGGAATGGCAGCCCGTCAAATGTGCGTCCTGCCAAGTGGGCCACAAATTTGCCAAAACTCTCATGCTGGATAGGCTCGCTCTTGAATTGACGGTAGCTGCGCCGGCGAAGATAAGGAGCGATCGATTGCTCCGGATCATCCGAGCTGTACAGACGGTAGCGGCTTCCCCCGAGATCTTTGCGTAGAGCGGGTTCGCTTAATTTGAACACCATGCGTTCTACTGAATCCGTAATCAGCTCTTCTCCTTCCAGCCCAGCCACCCCATAGGCTTGTTCGCGATCCACCTTTACATAGGCGGATAAGCGTTGGCGGTCTCCTTCCCCCCGGGCGACAACCACCGCATCCTGTACAAAAGGATGGGCTTTTAATGAGGCCTCAATTTCACCAAGTTCTATCCGGTGTCCCCTGACTTTGATCTGCAGATCATCCCGGCCCAAAAACTCGATATTTCCATCCTTGGCATACCGTCCCTTGTCCCCGGTGCGATATAGTCTTTCACCCGTGAGCGGGTGGCGGATAAAGCGTTCCTCCGTCCGTGCCTCATCTTTCCAGTAGCCCATGGCTACACCCATACCGCCGATCCATAGTTCTCCGCTCACGCCAACGGGGCACTCCTCCATTCGTTCATTCAGGACGTATACCCTCTGACTCCGAAGGGATCTGCCATAAGGAATGCTGGACCATTCCGGGTGAACAAGTTCAACCGGATAATAGATGGACCAGATGGAGGCTTCTGTAGCACCGCCCAGCGAAATGATCTTTGTACGCTCATTCAGCCGTTGGATTGCGTCCGGCAAGCCAAGCGGAATCCAGTCGCCGCTCAGCAGAACCAGCCGTAAGGGGCTAAGAGGCGCGGAGTCCATATCCTTGCAATATTCAGTGAGCATATTCATCAGGGCAGGAACCGTATTCCATACGGTAACCCCTGTCTTGGCCATCAATTCCAGCCAATGTGAAGGATCTCTAAGACGATCCTTATCTGGCAGCACAATCGCGCCTCCAGCCGACAGCATGCCAAAAAGGTCAAACACAGACAAATCAAAGCTTAAGGAAGATAAGCTCAACATGACATCGTCACGCCCGATTCCAAATTTATGAATCATCGCTTCGATGGTATTGACTGCTCCGCGGTGATCAATCATAACTCCCTTAGGTACCCCCGTGCTTCCAGAGGTATAGATAATATAGGCCAACCGCGCTTCGGCTTCGTTGTCTATCTCTCCATAAGCTCCCTCAGGGACACATCCGGTAGTTAAAGGAACTGTCTGCAGATTTGGCCATTCTGCCTGGTTAGTGTCCGGCTGTACAACAGCGGCCCTTACTTCGCCCAAGCGAAGCAGCTCTGCAATTCTGGCTGATGGAAGGGATGCATCAACCGGTAAGTAGGCAGCTTTGGCTTTCAAGATGCCGATAACGGCCGCTACCTGCTCCCATCCCTTAGTCATCACAACAGCGACAGGTTCCCCCGGTTTGACCCCTAAGCCCAAGAGCTTGCCGGCTACATAGTCGGCATAATCATTCAGCTCGGCATAGGTCAGCTCGCGTTCCGGTGTGAGAATCGCAACCGCCTGCGGTCGGGTTTGAACATGGTCGTGATAGCTGCTAAGCAGTGAACTTGGCCGTTTGGCCGTTTCGGAAGGGCTGTCCGCACCGTGATAGGCATCAACCTTACTCAGCTGCTCACGGTGAGGTAAATATGCAGCGGCCCGATCACTGAGCGGAAGCGGAAGATTCCATACCTCATCTGATGTCGCAAGCAGCTCTAGTAGAAGGCAATATGCGGCAAACATCTCATCCAGCATTCCCTGCGGAAACAGCTCTTCCACAGCATCCCAGTTGAGATGCAGCTCACCGCCTCGTTCCATGACCTGATGATCCAACCAAACCTGCGGAGTCTGGGATACACTGTACCGTTCCTCCTGGCTGGCGGCGGGAGCAGATGCGAGAGCAGAAGCTACTTCTTCCTGAGAATTATCGCCCTGATTGAGAATACTTGTGAAAATGATCGGCACGATAGCTTTGGACGGCTCTTTGCTTCTTGCGAGCAGCTCACGGGTTACGCGGACACCGCTGAAATAACGGTGATCCATATCCCGAAGAAGCTGCTGCTGGTGACGAATCGCTCTTTGAATGAACGGCGCCAACTGCCGATTGTCGATCTCAAGCAATGTAAGTGATGTGAAATCCCCGATCACCTCGGTTACTTCCGGATGAAGCGGCAGCCGATTGAACAAAGTCAAGTTCAGCGAGAAATGCGATTTACGGCTCCAGGTGGTGATAATCTCGGCAAAAGCCGACAGGAGAATGACCGTTGGTGTAATTCCATAGCCTTCGGCCCGCTTTTTCAATTGCTGCCAGTGAGCCTGGGTTAACGTATGCCGTCTTCTTCTGAATTCCGGCTTCTCAATCTGTGCCGGGTCTTTCACAAGCTCAAGCTGAGGGCCCATTGGCAAGTCAGGAAGACGCTCCAGCCAGTAAGCCTCGGACCGGCGGAACAAGTCGGTGTGCTCAATCTGCTCACATGCCAGTACATAATCTCTGAACGATAACTCAAGGGGCCGTAAATCAGTGGCGGGATCAAGATAAGCCGCTGAGATATCCCGAATCAACAGTTCCAGGCTCCATGCATCGGCGATGAGCAGGTCCACACTGATGTGAAGCCGGACCATCCCCCCTGGGAGAGCCGTGGCCCTGATATCAAATAATGGCCAATTGTAACAATCTATCATCTGATGCGACATTTCTTCCCGCAGGGACCCTATATGGCTGATCTTAGCCTCCTCTGAAGCCAGCCGCATATCATAGCTCCGAACCTGGTATTTAGGAACTATAGGCAAAATCTGCTGTTGCCCGTTCGGAAGCATCACAGCTCTCAGCATTTCGTGGCGTTCAACCATTTGATTGATAACCATCTCAAACTTTGCGATATCCAGATCGGGCATGTCGTTTTCGAAATACATATGGGTAGAGACATTTCCCAAATCCAGGTCTGCCGAACGTCCGATCCAGTAGGCTTTCTGCACATCGGTGAGAGGAAACGGATCATATCTTTCGGCGAGCTTGTTCTCGACTTCCGGAAGATCCGTGTACAATCCCAGTCCAGTTTTGACCTGGTGCTCAACCAGGACGGCAAGCTCCTCGACAGTTGGATGATCGAAAAATTGCTGCATTGTAATCTCTGTGCCCAGCGTTTTGTTAAGCATAAATAGAATCTGGGTGGCCAGCAGGGAATGTCCTCCAAGCTCAAAGAACGTTTCCCCCAGATGGGTAATTTCAACCCCAAGCGAGCTCTCCCAAACATTTTTGATATATTCCTTGTAATCCTTTACGTCTTGCTGAGAGAGACCCGTACTTCTCGTAGAATCCTTACTTGAACTTAGAGGCCCAATCCAATAGGTCTCGCGCTCAAACGGGTATGTCGGCAGCTGCAGCTTAGATCTTGGCTCATGAGCATAATAGCTCCGCCAATCCGGACAGATGCCAGCGACCCACAGGATGGCCAGTTGTGTCTGAACCCAGCCCGGTCCATCCTCCGATAAATCAGCTAATTTGCCAGACCCATTTGTTTCCAGGCAGCCAAATTCGAGCACAAAACCCGGTTCAAGGCTGGACGGGCTGATCTGCAAGGGCTGATCTTCGTCTTGTTCCCCCGACTGAATCAACTGCTCCAGGACGCGGGAAATGCTGTATCTTCCGCTAAGCGACTGGGCTACCCAATAGCCAACTCCCTCTCCGGACATGCCTGACGGTTCGATCCCCCATTCTATAAACAGGCGGGCGAGTGCGGTCTGGATTCCCCAGGAGGTCAGTTTTTCAGTTAACGCTGTGTTTACAGCATGGCCCGATTGGATGGCGGCCTTGAGATCAAAAGGATACTTCTCCCGAATCACGAGGGAGAGGTCCCCAATAATTTGCCGAAACTTAGGACTGTGCACGTATAAATCCGCTGCCGCTTTCATGGACAGACCAGGCTTGGATGAGAAATGAAAGATCACCTTCTCCTTCGATGCCGGGCCGCGCTTGGCTGCATGATCCAAATTCATAGTGCGAAGCTGCTGCTGCAAATTCTCCTTGTCCCGGAAAACAATCGCGGCCCGATAGTCAAATACAGCCCGGCCAGTTTTTAGTGTGTAAGCAAGGTCCTTGAGATTTGCTCCGGGATAATCCTCTAAATACCGGTCCAAGTTAGTACAGATCCGGCTCAATGCCTGTCGTGTTTTAGCGGATATCACCAGAAGCTCGCAGTCCGCTTTATCGTTCTCCTCCACCAGCATCTGAGGCTTTGGCGCTTCAGCAAGGACAATATGTGCGTTGATCCCGCCAAGACCAAAGGAGCTTACACCGGCGATTCGTCCGTAGTCGCCCGCATCCCAATCGCTGAGCATGTTGTTCACGTAAAATGGACAACCCGGCTCCTCCAATCTGGGATTTGGAGTTTCGAAATGAAGACTGGCCGGGATCTGACGGTGTTTCAACGCCAACACGGTTTTGATCAGCCCGGCCATCCCGGACGCCATCTCAACATGGCCCACATTGGTCTTGGCAGAACCAATTGCACAGAATTGAGTCTCCTGCACAGAAGCGAAAGCCCGGGATAAGGCTTCAAGCTCAATGTCATCTCCCAGCGGCGTGCCGCTTCCATGAGCCTCGATATAGGAGATTGCCTGAGGAGGAATCTGCGCGATATTTAGCGCTTCGGAAATGACGGCTGCTTGGCCGTCAACCCCTGGAGCGGCATAACCGATTCGATTCGCGCCGTCACTGTTTATAGCCGAGCCCTTAATGACCGCATGAATGGTATCCCTGTCCCGCAGGGCGTCTTCCAGCCGTTTCAGCACGACTATGCCCAGACCATTGCTGTACACCGTCCCTGTAGCCTCGGCATCAAATGCTTTGAGTAGACCGTCCGAGGAGGTTAATCCACCTTGCTGATGAACATACCCTGGCACTTGAGGGTACTTGATGGTTACTCCCCCTGCCAGAGCCATATCGCATTGTCCGCTTAACAGACTTTCACAGGCAAGATGAGTGGCCACCAGGGAAGTCGAACAGGAGGTTTGAACCGCGACGACAGGCCCCCGGATATTCAGCCTGTAAGCAACCTGACTGGTCATATGGTCCTTATCGTTGCCAATCATAAGCTGCAGATCACTGACCGCCTCTTCCTTATCCCGTGCCCCGAGCAGATGATTAATCAAATATGTGCTGGAGCTCACGCCTGCAAACAATCCCATTAATCCGTCATATTCAAGTGCATTGTATCCCGCCTTCTCAACCGCTTCCCAGGCGCTTTCCAGGAACAGCCGATGCTGAGGGTCCATAATTTCCGCTTCCTTCGCCGTCACCTTAAAGAAAGAGGCATCAAAGCGGGCTGTGTTCTCAAGCGCAGTATTTACACGGATAGGCGAGGAGCCGGAGAGCCGGCTCAGCGGCTCTACTCCGGGATCATCAGATGCCGTAGGCTCAAGCTGAAGTGCATCCACTCCCCTGGCGAGGAGCTCCCAATATTGCTCGACAGATTCTACTCCTGGAAATCGGCACACCATACTGATGATGGCAATGTCATTACTTACATCGTGCTCAGCTTGTAAGTTGCTCAATTTATCCTCTCCTCCAGTCAAGTTCATCTTCTTCGGGTTCGCCTTGCTCCCAGACGCATTTCAGCACGGCTCGCAGCAGCTTCGGCTTCAGCCATCTGTCCCGCGGTCATGCCGCTGTTACCTCCGATATACTCAAGGAGATTGGATATAGTCGTGTGCCTGAACAAGTCGACAACCGGAATCTCCCGTTTCAGCAGGGATTGAAGTTCAGCCTGCATTTGAATCAGCTTTAGTGAATTGCCTCCAATATCGAAGAAATGCTCATCAGGACCGATATGCTCCACACCCAAGAGTTTTTTCCAAATGGCTGCAATCTGCTCCTCCAGTTGAGAACCGGGAGTCCAATCTTCAGGAGCACTGGCGGCCGATAATTTCAGCAGAGCTTGGCGATCAATCTTACCATTTACGGTTAAAGGCACCTGCTCCAAAACCTGTATTCGCCGGGGAACCATATATCCAGGCAGCTTGCTTTTGACAAAAGACTTGATTTCTTCTTCATCCACAGCTTCTGCATTTGTACTATCCATAGTAATAAAGCCGAGGAGCTGCTTTCGCTCCTGCTCTTCATCCACGAGCACAATCGCTTGTTGCACAGATGGATAGGATTTAAGCGCGCTTTCAATCTCACTTAGCTCAATGCGGTATCCATTGATCTTGACTTGCAAGTCCTCACGGCCCATGAATTCAATCACCCCATCCGCTCCATATCGCCCCCAGTCTCCGGTACGGTAAAGCCTTTCTCCGGTATGGGGAGAACATATAAATTGACGCTCGGTCCTCTCGGAATCTTTCCAATATCCCGCCGCAACGCCGACTCCGCCGATATACAATTCACCCGGGACATTCGCCGGACGCTCTTCCATACGCGCATTCATCACATACACGCGCTGGCCTGACATGGATATTCCGTAAGGAATGCTGGCCCAGGATGGATCAACATCTTCCACCGGGTACAGAATGGACCATATCGCGGCCTCCGTGGCTCCACCAAGTGACACAAACTGCATATCCAGATTCAAACGGCGAACCTCTTCCGGAAGGTTCAAGGGAATCCAGTCCCCGCTGAGAAGGCAGATTCTTAGCGAAGGGAGCCGCACGGATGATCGGCAGTAAGCAACAAGCATACTCATAAAAGCAGGTACGCTGTTCCAGATGGTTACGCCATGCGCATTGATTAGATTCAGCCAGTGTGAAGGATCGCGAAGCCGGTCTGGTTCTGGCAGCACAATCGCGGCTCCAACGCTCAAAGCACCGAATATATCGTAAACGGATAGATCAAAGCTCAGGGAAGAAAGGCTAAGAACCCGGTCTTTCGGACCAACCGTGAATCTCTGGTTTATGTCCTTGATTGTGTTGACAGCAGAAGCGTGATTGATCATTACCCCTTTCGGTTTTCCCGTACTTCCAGAAGTGAACAATACATAAGCAAGCTGATTCGGCCTAACCTTCACACCTTCTAGATTGTTGTCTGCTTCGGAAGCACTCTCACCCACATCCCCTGCAATCGTCAACCTTACCACCGCTTCAGGCCAAGAAAGCTGACTGCCAATGTTGCCTGATTCAACAAATGCTGCCGCAGCTTCCCCGAGACTAAGGAGCTCAAGGATTCGCTCACTAGGCAGAGAGGCGTCAATCGGCAGATAGGCTGCGCCTGCTTTGAGAGCTGCGAGTACAGCCACGATCTGTTCCCAGCCTTTGTGCATAACGATTGCCACAAGGTTCCCTGGCTTGATCCTGCAAGCCAGCAGCTCTTTGGCGGCTGCATTCGCAAGCGAGTTTAATTCCAGATAAGTCAGGCAGCGGCTCGGTGATATGACTGCAAGAGCTTCAGGCTTCTCCCGGACCATGCGTTCAAAATCCTTAGTCAGTACCCCATCCTCGCATACGGGCTCACTTTCGTGAAGCTTTCCGATTTCCCGAAGCTTGCAGCGATGTTGGAAATCAGCAGCATACTTGCTGGATAGCGGAAGATTCTCTTCCCATATTTCAGTGCTGGAAGCAAGCAGATGAAGGAAAGAACAGTACACCTCAAACATTTCATCTCCCATGCCGTCAGGGAACAGCTGCTCCATCACGTCCCAATTAAAGTGCAGCTCCCCTTCCCGTTCGGAGACCTGATGATCCACCCACACTTGAGGAGTTTGGGAAATACTCCGCGACTCCGTGAGCTCTTCGTTGCGCAGCTTGAATATCCGCTCGAATGATGAACCGGAAGATTCCGAGTTGGACATATCCAGCAGACTTGTAAATACAACCGGAATCGGTTCGCTTACGATTCCCCGGCGTAGAAGTTGTTCTGTCACACGAATTCCGCTGTATAACCGGTGGTCCAGATCTGACCAAAGACGGCTCTGCACTTCTTGAGCCCGCCGATAGAACGGGGCTGCAGTGCTGTAATCCACTTCGAGCAGGCTGACCGTTGTAAAGTCCCCCACTACTTCATTTAATTGGGGGTGTATCGGAAGCCGGTTAAACAAAGTCAGATTCAGCAAGAACCGCGGCTGCTTGGCATACAAGATGAGTACCTCCGCAAAACAGGCCAGCAGCAGCGCTGATGGAGTCATATTTCTCTTTCGCGCTTTCTCGCGAAGACAGCTCCAGGTCTCCGAATTCAGCACTGCTTTTCGGCGGCAGAACCGGGGGTTGTCCACCGTGGTCACAGCACCCGCAAGAGGAAGCAGCGGCCCTGGCGGCAGCCCATCGATCCGCTGCATCCAATACGATTGGGCAATCTGATAGGCTTCCAGAGAGCTCATGCTCACCAGGGAATTCACATAATCGCGGAAGCTCGCATTTAGTTCGGGCAATCCCTCATCATGATCGGAGTACAGTTTGGCCCAGTCACTCAGAATAATCTGGAAGCTTCGCGCATCGGCAATCATAAGGTCGATACTCATATGAAGCCGGGTCACATTCCCGGCTATCTTAACGGCTCTGATGGCAAACATCGGCCAGGTTCCAGGATGAACATAGTGGGACATCTCCTGCCTGATTGCTTCCAGGGTCTGTTGGCAAGCTTCTTCTGTATAAGCTGATGCATCAACCTTCCCGAACCGGTAATATGGGACCTCCTTTAACACTTGTTGAATGCCATCAGGCCTAATCATCGCCCGAAGCATCGGGTGCCGCTTGATCAATTGCTGAAAACAGCGCTCCAGTCGTTCTAAATCTAAATCCTCAAATTCCATTTCTTGATACACATGCGTAGCAACTTGTCCTCTGGAACTTAGCGCCTGTCTGCCTGACCAGTAAGCCATCTGAACCTCTGTTAACGGAAATGGCTCAAAGGCTTCATCAGGTGAAGCAATATACCGGAGCAGCTCAGGCTCCTGCCGGTCTAAGCCATCAGTTTTCCGGTGACGCAGATGTGAGCTCAGTTTGAAAATGGTGGCGTTTTCCAGCAGCTCACGCAACGTCAACCCGGCTTTCATTTCCTTGTTTATTTCGTGAAGCAGCCTTACCGCAGACAACGAGTTACCTCCCAAATCAAAGAAGTGGTCATCCACTCCGATGGGAGAGCGGCACAGAATCCGTTCCCAGAGTTCCGCAAGCTGGAACTCCATTTGGTCCGCCGGCTCCCGGTAATTTCCGGGGTCGGCCTCCCTGGAAAGCGGTCGTTTAGCCAAATCGCGGCGGTCTACTTTTTTATTCGGTGTAAGCGGAAGCTCGTCCAGCAGAATGAACCGGTCTGGAATCATATAGGACGGCAGGGTCTCCCGAAGCTTGCTCTTCCATTTCCCCGTATATTCAGCAGATTCTGTTCCGGCTCCCGTTTCCGAAGCTGTCCAGTACGCTACAAGCGTCCGCCCTCCCCAAGCATCTTCGGCAGCTACCACAGCTGCGGCTGCAACTTCAGGCTCCGCACATAACCGCTGTTCAATCTCTGCGGGTTCGATCCGGAAGCCGCGAACCTTGATTTGCTGATCCGCCCTGCCGTAATACTGCATATTCCCGTCAGGAAGCCAGCGTACAAGGTCCCCGGTATCAAATAACCGGTCCTCACCATCAAGTAAATCCTTACTGATGAACTTTAAGGCCGTTAGCTCATTTTGATTGTGGTAGCCCGGGGAGACTCCATCTCCTCCGATGTGCAGATTGCCTATCGCTCCCATCGGGAGCAGCTTGCGTTCTCCGTCCAGAACATAACAGTTCGTCCGGCCAATTGGCCTGCCAATGGGAACGGGTTGAAGACTGTTTTTATCTTGAAGACGGTACGCTAGTGACCATACTGTTGTTTCTGTAGGACCGTACAGATTCCAAACGTCCCTTCCACGCTGCTGCAATTGCTCGGCCAGATCGGATTGAAGCTCTTCACCGCCGCAGAGAAGCGTCATTGACTTTGAACCCTGCCAGCCTTCGATGATCAGCATTTTCCAGAGTACTGGCGTTGCCTGCATGAAGGTAGGGGCGTAGCGGTCGATTTCGCGAATCAAAAGCTGTGCATCCCCGGAGCTGCCGATCTCAGGGAAGATGACGGCGGCTCCATTCGATAGAGGCAGAAACAGCTCTAACACGAATATATCGAAGGAACACGTCGTCACTGAAAGCAGTGAATCCTCAGGCCGGACCTGGAGAAGCTGCTGCATGGAATGTAGAAAATGTACGGCATTCCGGTGTGTTATAGGAACCCCTTTGGGTTGTCCAGTGCTGCCCGAGGTATAGATCATATAAGCCAGCTCGGATTGTCCGGGTCCAGGTTCCTCGTAAGAGTAGTTGTCATTCCTCCAGCAAGCGCTGTCCCTGCCAATCTCCACACAAGTTATGCCTTCGAACATTCCTGTCAGTGATGAACTCTGCACAAGAATACAGTCAAGCCCTGCATGATGGGCTATAAATTGTAGGCGTTGTTCAGGAAATGCCGGATCAAGCGGGATATAGGCACATCCGCTCTTCAGAATACCGAGAATTCCGACGGCCAATTCCAGGGAAGGAGAGGCGCAAATTCCGATCCGCTGGGAAGGTCCTGTAAGATTCTCGTCCTGTAGGTATGCGGCTAATTGAGTGGATTTGCTCATCAGCTCTGCATAAGTGTAAGTTTCCCCTGAGCAGATTAAAGCTGCTGCTGAAGGGGTTAAGCGGGCATGCTCATCCGCCATTGTGTAAAGTCTGGCCTCTTCCGGATATTGCACCCCTGGACCGGAAGCAGCTGCCAACAGCCGCTGGGTTTCCTGTGGGGACAGCATATTCAAGCTGGACAGCGGCGTGTGCATTTCCCAAGGAAGCTGCTCAAGCAGCCATAAGTAATTTTCTAGAAAAAAGCTCGCGGTCTCATCGGTATACAAGGCTGAATTGAACTCAAGCGATATTTCCATTTCATCCTGATGTTCAATTACTTCCAGAGTCATATCAAATTTGGCGGTGGACTGCGAAATCTCTTGGGGAGCACAGGTCGCTCCCCTCATATGCTGCAGGGATTCTCCACCCTTTTGGAAGATGAAGAAAATCTGAAATAAAGGAGCAAATGCCGGGTCCCGCTCCGGCTGAATGATATCCAGCACCGTTTCAAACGGAACGTTCTGATGCTTAAGTGCCCCTAGGACCGTCCGGGCCGTGCTGCTCAGAACCTGGCTGAAATCGTCCGCTTTTCCGATATCCGTACGAAGGACTACATTATTGACAAAGCAGCCAATCATGGACTCCGTCTCTTCCCGGCAGCGTCCCGCAGTAGGCGTGCCAACAAGGATGTCACTTCTGCCGGTATACCTTGACAGCAAGAGATTAAAGGCAGCCAGCAGCGTCATGAACAGCGTCGCTCCCGCTCCGCGGCCAGCACCTCTTAAAGCCTCGAGCTTCTCGCCTCCAACTTGTGTCCTAATTGTCTTCCCGCCAAAGGTAAGCTGTCTCGGACGGGCATGATCCGCTGGAATTGTGAAGAAAGGATCTGCTCCCTTCAGCTGCTGCTCCCAGTACAGAACCTCCTCCTGAAACATATCTCTATCCATCCACTCACGCTGCCAGACTGCATAAGACGGATAATCGTACAGATTCTCAGCACATTCAGGCATGTGACCTTGCTCGAGATCGTTGTAAAGCTGTATCCATTCTTCAGTCAGGAGTTTAAGCGACCAGCCGTCCGAGATAATGTGATGCATGACAAAGACTAATACATGCTCTACCTTGGAGAGTTGAAACAGACCCACACGAACTAAGGGTGCACAGTCAAGAGAAAAAGCTTCATGAATCAGCGCCCCAGCCTGTTTCTCCAAATCCCGAAGCTGATCATCTGCGGTCTCCCCTTGGACCAGAACATGCTGTATGTGGATTTCCACGTCTTCCACTACATATTGCACGGGAACTCCATCATCTTGAGCAAAACAGGTGCGGAAGCTATCATGTCGCTTCGCTAGCAACTGTAGGCTTTGATCAAGAAGGTCTTGCTTCAGCCGTCCATTGATCCGAATAGCTTGATGTAGATGATAGCTGGAACCGGTCTCGACCATTTGTTCCATAAGCCACAGACGCTCCTGGCTGAAAGATAATGGGAAGCTGCGTCCTTGGCGTGACAGCTGTTCCAGCGGAATCTGTGTAACGGGAATCCCGCGTTCCCGGATCTGCTGTTTAAACCACTGTTTCTTATCTGGCGGTAAAGAAGACAGGGCTATTTGTTGTCCCATGAACCATCCCCTCCATGCTTCTTGGGATCATCTTTTTCCTGGGCGTTTGCAGGCACTGCCTCGCTCATGGCGGCTAGTTCATGAAACAGCGCCTCAATGGCAGGCTTTTCTGCAGATGCTTCGCGTGCAGGATCTATCAGAGCAGCCATCTCCCGAACCGTCGGCTGAACGAAGATCGTTTCGATTGGCAGCCGTACCCCTAAGGCTCGATGAATTCTCTCAAGGACCTGTGTCGCGAGCAATGAGTGTCCTCCAAGCTCGAAAAAGTCATCGAATACCCCTACAGGACTTAGGCGCAATTGATCTTCAAGAATTTCGACCAATTTCTTCTCCGTCTCCGTTGAAGGCGGCCGATACGCAGTTGACAGTTTAGGGCGTGCGTGCTTGGCGACCGGTCCTGCGGATAAGCCGTTTAATGAAGGAGCTTCCGGCTGCCGGTTCAGGTAGTCTTCACGGCTGCCAGTCTGTGGAATGAGTGCTTCGGCACGAAGGTCTGCATGAATCCAATAGCTCTCATGAGAGAAGGAATAGGTCGGCAGCGGAATGCGATTTCTCTTTTTGCCTGCATAGAACTTATCCCACTCGATACTGCATCCTTTCACCCATAGCTGGGCGACGGTCCGCATCAAGTACTTGCCATCGTCGTCTGATAGCTTGCTGGGTTTCAGAGCCGAGACAAATACGCTCTCCGCTTCCGCTTTATGGTTCTGAGCAGCCAGGCCACACAAAGTGACCCCAGGCCCAACCTCGATATAAAGTCTCTCCGGGTCACCCAGCAGCTCTTCCATGCCTTTCATAAATAACACCGGTTCGGTGATATGGCGTGTCCAGTAATCCACATCAACGGCCTCTTCATCTCCAAGCCATGAGCCGGTCAAACAGGACATGATCGGAATCGAAGGCGCACTCATCTTGATCTGAGCGAGCAGCTCGCGGTACGGCTCAAGCACAGGTCGCATAAGCGGGGAATGAAAGGCATGGGAAGTAACCAGCCGTTTATTAAAAATCCCTTCTCCCGCCAGCTGCTGCTCCAGCTCCTCAATGGCGCTCATCGATCCAGCTACAACGCAGATCCCCGGACTGTTAACCGCTGCCAAGGTGATTCCATTTCCCAGATACGAATCAATCTGCTGGCTGTCTACACCAACAGCAAGCATGGCGCCTCTTTCCATGCTCATCATCCATTCCGCCCGGCGGCATACGAGATGCAGCGCATCTTCAAGACTGAACACGCCGGCCACGGCTGCTGCGACATATTCTCCCAGACTATGACCGATCATAGCCTGTGGTCTAAGTCCTCTGCTGATCAACAGCTGAGCCAGGGCATACTCCACGGCGAACATAAGAGGCTGGGTAAGCGAGGTCTGATCTATATCCAGCCCCGTCCCACTTTCCCCTAAATTCATCAATGGGATGATATCCATTCCTGTATGCTGCCGGATCAACCCGGCACAGCGGTCATAATGCTGCCGGAACACTCCTTCATCCTGGTACAAGCCCTGTCCCATACCTAGATACTGGGCACCTTGCCCTGTAAACATAAACACAAGAGGCCGCTGAGTGGATACGCCTTCCGCACTGTAGAAACAATCCGAGCTTTTCCCAAGTTCTAATACTTCTGCCGCCTCTTCCCGACTGGAACAGATCAACGCTGCCCGATGGGAAAAAGCACGTCGTCCTGTGGCTAGGGTATAAGCAGCATCCGCAAGACTGTATTCAGTCGGCTTCTGCATGTGAATTTTTAAATTCTTAAGATTGCCTTCTAAGGACTTCATGTTTTTGGCCGAAACCGTTAGGATCTGCCAGCCATCCTCCGCGGTTTCGACGTTCCGCTCAGGGGGCTCCTCCAAAATCACATGAGCATTGGTCCCCCCCATCCCAAGCGAATTTACACCTGCCCGTCTAGGATAAGACTGGGTCTGCCATTCCTGAAGCCGTGTATTGACATAGAAAGGGCTGTTCTCAAAATCAATAGCCGAATTCGGCTTGTTGAAGTTCAGGGATGGCGGAATCTGTTTGTAATAGAGCATTAAGGTGGCCTTTATGAAACCTGCGATTCCCGCAGCGGAGTCCAAATGCCCGATGTTGGTTTTTACCGAGCCGATCGGGCAGTAACCTGTCCGGTCCGTAGAATGGCCAAACGCTTGTGACAGCGCTTGAATCTCTATCGGGTCCCCCATTCGGGTGCCCGTACCGTGAGCCTCAACATAACCGATTGTGGAGGCATCCACTTCAGCGAGAGCCTGGGCCTGAGCGATGACCTCGGATTGGGCGTTGACACTTGGCGCTGTATAACTCACTTTCTCCGAACCATCATTGTTAACGGCAAATCCTTTTAGAATTGACCAGATATGATCCCCGTCTCTTAAGGCTTCATCAAGGCGTTTTAATACAACTATTCCGTAGCCGTTACCAGGAACAAAACCGCTGCTCTCCTCATCAAAAGCCCGGCAGTGTCCGTCCAAGGACATGATCCCTCCCGGCTCATACATATACCCTGACCGCTCCGGTGGACCCACCGTGATTCCTCCCGCAAGCGCCATGTCACACTGATACGTCAGCAGGCTCTGGGCAGCCATGCAGACTGATACCAGCGAGGTCGAAGACGAAGACTGAACTGCCATTGACGGTCCCTTCAGGTTTAAACGATAGGATATCGTGGTGGCCATACTGTCCTTGTCATTGCCGATAGCTGCTTGCAGATTGCCGGTCGCCAGCATTTTTTGGATATGCGGATATATGTTCAGAAACAGATAAGAACTCATGCTTTTGCCAACATATACACCCACGGAGCCGGGAGCTTCCTGGGGGTTGTACCCCGCATTTTCAAGAGCAGCCCAAGCACATTCCAGCATCATCCGGTGCTGAGGGTCCATGAGCTCGGCGTCCTTCGGATTAACCCCAAAGAAGGAAGCGTCAAACGCATCCAGGCCGCCAATCTCACCCTTGGCTTTTACATAATTGGGATTTTGAAGAATTTGGGGATCAATTCCCGCCTCTTCCAATTCCGTTGTTGAGTAATGGGTAATGCATTCTTTCCCGTTAATCAGATTGTCCCAGAATTCATGGATATCAGCGGACTGTGGGAACCTGCCTGCCATTCCGATTACAGCGATCTCATTTCCTGTATAGGGGTGCTCAGGATAACTCATTATGATTTTCCTCCCTCTATTTCAGTGATGACGGCCGCCGCCGCAGAAGCGACTCTCCGGTAACGGCTAAACGCGTTTTTTTGCTTCTCGGCCTTCTCTTGAATCGTCGCAGCGGATGGATCGTCTGTCTCCTCGTTCAAGTATGCTGCCAGCGAACGAATAGTCGGGTATTTAAATAAGCTGATTAAGGTTAAGCGGTCACCAAACTGTTGATTCAACTGGTCAAGAACTTTTGCAAGGAGCAGCGAGTGCCCGCCCAAGTCAAAAAAGTTGTCTGTCACACCAAAATTGCTGGTATGGAGCACTTCCCCCCAGACTTGAGCGATTTGCTTTTCTATTGTTGTTGCGGGTTTGTCATGCACTTCGGACACACGCTTTCCTGCTCTAGCCGGATCGGGCAGGGCTGCGGTGTTGAGCTTCCCGTTCATATTCCAAGGAATGCTCTCCATCTCGAGATATGCGGAGGGCTTCATATAAGAAGGAACACGGGTTTCCAACCATGCCGATAATTGATCCACAGTATAGCTGCCCGGCGTACGCAGTGTATAATAAGCTACCAACTGCAGATTGCCTTCATGATCCGGTTTAGGATGAATCACTCCCTCGGCGATCTCAGGACAGGCGTTAAGATGGTTCTCCACTTCATCAAGCTCAATGCGGTGTCCTCGGATTTGGACCTGCCGATCCTCCCGTCCTCCGAAAGTGAGTTCCCCACTGCCTCTCCAGCTTCCATAATCCCCTGTAAGCAGAATTTTCTCCCCCGGTACAAATGGATGGTCTGCAAACTTCAGATGGGTCAATTCAGGACGGTTCAGATATCCTCTGGCGAGCCCGCAGCCCGAAATGCATATTTGTCCACGAACTCCAATAGGCACAGGCTGCATCAATTGATCCAACACATAGACCTGCTGATTGGCGACCGGTCGGCCCAAGGATGACACGGCCCGCTGGAAATCTTCGGAGTCCGGTGTGAAAGTTGAATAAGTGCTGCATACACCTGATTCGGACAAACCGTATCCGTTAACGATCATGACTCCCTGAAAATGGCTGACATGTGCCGGAAGCAGATTCTCTCCCCCGCTCAAGATCAGCCTCAGGCTGGCCGGGGTCTTTGCTTCATCGTTAAGCCGTCTTAACATGGAGGGAACGGTGCTGAGCATCGTGACTTGATGCTTCTCCATGTACCCATTCAGCCGGGAGGGATGAAGCAAGGTCATCTTATCGGGCAGGACCAGTGTGCCTCCGGCAGCCAGAATGGGGAGTGACTCCCCGATAAAGCTGGACGATGCTACTGAAGTCACGGGGAGCATTCGGTCTTCTTTGTTCACGTTATAAGATGAGATAAAAGAATGTACAAGATTGTTGATGCTGCGATGTTCAAGCATAACCCCTTTAGGCACACCGGTTGTGCCGGAAGTAAACACGATATAGGCAAGGTTGTCGGCCCTTGGCAAATCTCCGGGTATGTCTTCAGTCAGATAGCCATACTGCAAGTCCTTCACTTCAGTGGATGGTTCTTCAAGCAGGTCAAGTATAATACACGCTTCCTCAGGAAAAGCCAGCCGGCGGGCATGCCCGTGATCAGTAATGATATAGTAGATTCCAAGCTCGTTTAGAATGGTATGAATCCGTTCCTTTGGCTGCCCGGGATCAACGGGAACCACTACTCCGCCTGCGCGGGACACGGCCAAACATGCCGCGGCATATCGGGCTGAAGATGGAAGACATACCACCACAGGCACCTGGTAGGAGTCCCCTTTGTTTGTAAGAAGTCTGGATGCAATCTGCCGGGCCATCAAATCCAGCTCTCTGTAACTAATGGAGGTTTCACCCTCCAAAATGGCGCAGTGCTCTGGGTAATTTATGATCATCTGTCCAATCCGGTGGATATAATGAGACTGCTGGTCCAGCAGCTCCGTGTCGTTCCATTCCTCTACGAGCATTCTGTAATGATCATGGTCCAGCAGTGTGAGCCGATCAAGAGCCTGCTTCGGGTCGGCAAGGACAGAACGAATCAACTGAATATAACAGGAAATCCACCGCCGGATCGTGGGTCTGGTAAACAGGTCTGATCTGAACTCAAAAGTCCCCCTTAACTCCTTTCCCTCTTCCCAGCAGGATACGGTGAGATCGTTCTGGGCAAATCCGGTGTCCAAAGGGATGACGGACAAACGGATATCCTGCACCTCCATCTGAGGAATTGGAAGGTTATCCATTTGAAACATCGTTTGATATACCGGGTGGTAGCTCATCTCTCTGGACGGGTTCAGTCTCTCGACAATCCGGTCAAACGGCACATGCTGATAAGTAAATGCCTGCATAGCTTCATGATGAACCTGGCTGAGGTATTCATTGAAAGACAGAGAGCCGTGAGGTGAGCTGCGAATGACTACGGAGTTGACAAACATTCCGATCAGCCCTTCGAGCTCCGTTCTTGGCCGCCCGGCGACGGGTGCCCCTACAAGCAGATCTTCCGCTGCACTGTACCGGTACAGCAGGGTTTTAAATACAGTGAGCAAAAAGGTGAACACGGAGACCTGCTCCTGTCTGCAATACAGCTGAACCTGTTTGTACAGTTCTTCATCCAGCCGAAAATATTCAAGCCCACCCCGGCTGCTCATTTCTGTTCCTCTGCTGAAATCCGTCGGCAGCTCCAGCAGTGGTGGAGCACCATGAAGCTTATCCTGCCAGAACTGCAAGTCACGCTCAAACTTCGGCTGGCCGTACTGCTGACGAAGCCAGTCCACATAATCCCTGTACTGCAGGCGAAGCGGCTGGATTTGGGAAGGTCTATTCAGAACGGCATCTTCATACAGCTGAATAAATTCCTCTAGCAATACAGACTTGGACCATCCGTCCGAAATGATGTGATGCATGGCAATGACCAGCACATGCTCATCGTCCCGGATACGAAGTAAGGTAAACGAGATAAGCGGGTCCGATGCTAGATTCATTTTGCGGGCTGCAAGCTGCGTAATCATGTCCGTCACCGCGGGATCATCCGGACTTTGAATGTCTTCTCCAAGAGGGAGGTATGTAAATTCCGTCGACCGCTTTCGTGGAATCGCCCTGGGAACCCCCTGATCCAAGGCAATATTTATATTTAGGACCTCATGGCGGTCCATAATCATGCCTATCGCAGTCTGTACGCTGTTTACATTCAGCCTGCCAGTGATCTTAAGCGCAGTTCCATTGTTGAAGGCCGTACTGTCAGGATGAAGCTGCTGCAAGAACCAGATTCCCCGCTGGGCATCCGACAAATCGAACGGTCCATTCTTCCCTGAACCTGAAATGCCCTGTTTGTCTGGAATGCGAATCCCCTTATCTCTAAGCAGTTTTAGATACAACTCATCATCCATCATTGCTCTGCCCCCTTAGCGGTAACAGCGGTGTCCTGGTTCATTGAGAAGAGCAGTCTGCGGTCCGCTTTCCCATTTGGTTTGAGCGGAATTTCATCCACCCGGATAATACGTGTCGGAATCGCATACTCAGGCAGCTCACGTGCCAGATTGTCTTGTAATACCCGTTGATTCTCCAGATCCGTACCGCTGCCTCCAACGATATATGCCGTCAGGATCTGATCACCGGACTCATTGACATGAACCCCAACTACCGCATTCTTGATCTGATCGCAGCGTAGCAGACAGCTCTCAACTTCCTCCAGCTCGATCCTTAAACCGCGGAGCTTGACCTGATTATCCTCTCTGCCCGCATAAATCACTTCGCCGTGTTCATTCCAGTAAGCCAGGTCTCCTGTCCGATACATACGTCCGTCTGGCTCATATGGATTGGAAATAAACCGGTCATGAGTTAATGCCGGACTATTCAAATAACCTCTTGCGAGTCCAATACCGCTTAGGTACAGCTGGCCAACCTCACCAATCTGGGCAAGTGTAAGATCCTCTCGAAGGATAAATAATCGTATGTTATCAATCGGCCGGCCAATCGGTACCGGATTCATCCCATGGTCTCTCTCACATGGATAATGGGTGACATCAATCGTCGCTTCTGTAGGACCGTACAGATTAATGAGCCTGATCGGTTGTTCATACGGGAAAACCGAATGGAACCGATCAACCAGATCAGCAGCTAACGCTTCACCGCTGCAAAATACATAACGGAGGCTGCTGATCCGCTTGAGATCAAAGTCCGTTTCAATGTATTCCAGGAACAAGCGAAGCACCGATGGAACGAAATGAACTACACTGATCCCATGCTTCTCTATCAACTTCACGAACCGCCGTGGATCGTTCTCCTTGCCAGAAGGCAGCAGAACTACAGAAGCGCCTGAAATCGTCCACCAGATCAGTTCCCATACCGACACATCAAAGGTATATACGGTTTTCTGAAAGAGGACATCACGTGAAGTAAGCGGATATGCCTTCTGCATCCACTCGATGCGGTTAACCAATCCACCGTGCTCAACCAATACGCCCTTGGGATCGCCTGTGGAACCCGAGGTATAAATGAGGTAAGCTAGATCGCCGGGTTGAACTTTTACATCGGGATTAGTGTCAGGGAATCGATCAAGCTCCAAAGCTTCCATGGATATCAGTTCCGTGTTCAGCTGCTCGGAGCCCAGGAACTTAAATCCATCCTCCACTATCGTCAATGCTGCCGAACTGTCATCGAGCATTTTCTTAAGCCGGGCAGACGGACAGTTTGGGTCAAGTGGCAGGTAAGCCGCACCCGCCTTTAAAACCCCGTAGATGCATACCATCATGGCATAAGAGCGCTGCATGATCATAGCCACAATGGAACCAGGCCCAAGCTGCCGTTCCCCCAGAGCATGAGCTAACCGGTTTGCATCGCGGTTCAGCATGCTGTAGGTGTATACATGATCGCCATCATAAATTGCAGGCTGATCCGCGGACGAAGCGGCGGCATCCTCCAGCCACTTGACCACGGTGATTTCTGAAGAATAAGGTGACTCGGTTAGGTTGAAATTTTGAATTTTGCTAAGATGAGATTCATCCTCTACCTTGAAATTCATACCTGTCCCTCCCTATAATCAGGCGAACCTCCCACGCCCTGTAAGGAGGGTCCGATTCCCGTTCTGTCCCGAATTTGCTCGATTCGCAGTTTTCTTTCTTCCATAGGTGTCTGTTTATCCTCGAATATAGCCAGCAGCATGGCAAAGGCTTCATCAAGATGCTGCTCTGTGAGCATCCGGCGACCCGCTTCGATCTCCTGCTTGATTTGTTTGACCTGTTCATACATTCTCAAAGAACGTGAGCCAGCCCCTGGTCGAGGATCATGATTACGGGTCGTAACGGCATGGGTAAGACACATCGTTAAGGCCTTTAACCGATGATCCTCTTCCGAATTGCCGCCCTGCGAAGACCGCAATTCCACACCTCCAAAGGGTGTGTTTTTGCTGCTCCATGCCGCTATTTTCATCCGATCGGCCTTCTCGTCATGGGCATAGATTTGAAGTGAACCGGAGGTTTCTTCAAGAAGCATGGTCTTTAAAACATTTTGAGGCCCTATTTCCAGAAACACCCCAACTCCTTGGTCCACAAGATAACGGAACGACTTATGCCATAACACCGGCCTAAACAGCTGCTGTGGCAAATAATGCAGAATTTCTTCTACAGACTGGTAAGGACGTCCTGTCACGTTGGAGAGAATCGGACAAGACGGCATTTGCCATCGATATTTGTGCAGCTCATTCGCCATCTTCTCCGCCTGCGGCTTCATAAGCTCACAATGATAAGGTGCGCTGCCTATGAGATGAGTGACTTTGCCGCCTTCATCCGTGATCTGCAGCTCCAGTTCTTTTAAAGCATCGTCCATGCCCGAAACGGCTGCCTGTGTGGAGGAATTAAGACAAGCAATGCCGATCTTCCGCCCCTGACTGATCAACTGCTCGCATAATGTCTGAACCCGATCAGGGTTCACTTGATCCATAATGCTCATGCCGCCGCCCGTCGTCTCCATGATTTCTTCAGCGAGCTTTGCCCGGAATTGAACCAGCTTCAGCCCGTCTTCCAAAGCCAATGCGCCGGAGCAGATCAAAGCGGAGTATTCTCCCAGACTATGCCCGGCCATGTACGCAGGCTCAATACCTGTCTGCTCCATATACAACCGAAAGTGAGCAACACTTGCTGCGCAAATTGCGGGAAGCATGCTGCTGATCCGGTTCAATTTCACGGTGCTTCCATTCATCATGATTCGGGAAAGATCCATACCAAGAATACGATCGGCCTCATCCAGGGTCGTCCTCACACAAGGAGAAGCTTCGTACAGGCTGCGCATCATGCCTTTGTATTGGGAACCGGAACCAGGAAAGAGCATTGCCAATTTAACGGTCATAGAGACCCCTCCATTTGTTCACGTTCAGATATAGGTTACAAGCTGTAGGTTCTTGCAATCTGAATCTCGTGCATTTGTGAAGTGCCTTCAATAATCTCCATGATTTTCGCGTCCCGATAGAAGCGCTCTACCGGGTTTTCATGAATACAGCCCGATGCGCCATGAATTTGCAGCGCATGATCTGATGCGCGGACAGCCGTCTTGGAAGCATAATATTTGGCGGTCAGCGTATCTGTAATTGCGGCTGGATCTCCAAGCTCCCGCATCCGGCCGGCGGCTGCACACAGCTCACGAGTAGCCTTAACCTCCGTGATCATTTCAGACAGCATCTTCTGCACCAGCTGATGCTTGCGCAGCGGCTCGCCAAACTGTGTCCGTTCACTTGCGTAAGCTAAACTGTGCTCCAGACATGCTTGAGCTAAGCCCAAGCTGCCGCAAGCGGTAGTGTAACGTCCTTCATCTAGGGCATAATTGGCTAAATGGGTAAAACCGTAACCCACCTTGCCAACCAGTTGGCTTGCTGGCAGCGCGCAATGGTCAAACCTAAGTTCAGCGATCATATTTCCGCGAAGTCCCATCAGCCCCGGCAGGGGAGAAATTTCAAGTCCGGGCGTCTCCCTCTCTACCAGCACAGCAATACCACGGCCGTTAAGACGGGCGAATACTAGGAACAGGTCAGCAATCTGGCCAAGCGTAATATACTTTTTGGTTCCATTTAGAATGATCTGATCCCCTTCAAGATCGGCTGTTGTTTCAAGGCGGGCAATATCGCTGCCAATATGGGGCTCCGTAATGGCAATGGCTGGGATGATCTCACCAGCCGCAATCCGGGGGAGCCATCTCATCTTCTGCTCTTCGTTTCCAAAACGGATCAGCGGCTTACAGACCATGCCAAACACAGTGCAGGCATTCTGAACCGAAGCGAAGCCCCGTCCCAGCTCTTCATGCAGGACGCCAAGCAAGGAATAATCGGCTTCGATTCCGCCGTATTTTTTGGGAATAGAAAGTCCGAAGAGTCCGGCTTCAGCCATTTCTTTGAATACTTCTGGCGGAATACACTGCTCCCGGTCCATTTCGGAGGCACGGGGCACAATACGTTCTTCCACAAACTGACGGACTTGTTCCGGGGTAACGGACGCAGAGACCAAGGCCGATTTGTCCATCAGAGGGATACCCCCGTCTGTTGATTGCGTTCGATAAGGGAAACGATCTGTCTTACAGTTTGAATTTGCTCCATATCGAGATCGTCGTCATCAATTTCCACATGAAAGTTCTTCTCAATAAACATGATAAGCTGGACCATAAATAACGAGTGTACTAGACCAAGATCGATAATGTTGTCATCTTCACCAAGCTCCTTGTTTCGCAGGGAACGGGTTAAAAATTCAATGACCTTGTTTTTGATTTCTTCATGTGTCACAATCATCAGCCTCCCTATTAGATATAAGAATAGAATCCTTGTCCGGACTTCATGCCGTGTAATCCGGCATCCACCATTTTTTTGAGCAATGGGCAAGGGCGATACTTACTATCGTTAAATCCGTCATACAGGACCTCAAGAGATTTCAGAATCGTATCCAGACCAATGAGGTCTGCCGTTTGCAGGGGTCCCATTTTATGCCCGAAGCAAGTCTTGAACAGGACATCGATATCCTCGGCGGAAGCGACCTGCTCCTGCAGCATGAACACAGCCTCGTTCACAAAAATCATCATTGCGCGGTTCGTAACAAAGCCTACCGAATCATTGACCACCACCATTTCTTTTCCAAGGCTGTGCAGAACTTGTCCAGTAACGGTAAGTGTTTCTTCACTGGTGTGATACCCCCGTATCACCTCAACCATCGACTTCAGCGGAACAGGATTCATGAAATGTATCCCTACCACTCGTTCTGGTCTTTGGACAAGCGAGGCAACTCTGGTTATCGAAATAGCTGACGTATTCACCCCCAAAATGCACTCTGGCATGCATATAGAGTTGAGTCTTTCATAGACTTCGCGTTTGATTTCCCAATTCTCGGTAACATTCTCCACAATAAAGGAACATGTCTGCAGTGCATCCAGGTTCGTTGTGAATTGAATACGGCCCAATACAGTCTCTGCACTTTCCGCAGGAGCCGCTCCGGTCATCATCTTCTGAAACCGGATACTGCTGCGGATTTTATCCCGGGTCCGTGCCATTTGTTCTTCAGAACGGTCAACCACAATAGTCTCGTAACCGGCCTGAGCGAATACTTGAGCCACACCGCTGCCCATAACGCCTGATCCTACTACTCCCATAACTTGGTTCATTTGATCGACCTCCACTTTGAATCGATGTTATTTCATCTCTTCGTAAACCAGCTTCTGATAATCTCTATAGGAAACAGCGATCTCTTCAAGCACTTCCCGGCTTCCCCATTCCCCCTCAAGCGCCTTCAGCATTCCGCTGACCGTTGGTGTCTCCAGCATCGTGCTTAGAGGAACATCCACTCTAAAGACATCTTTGATCCGCGACAAAAGGCGGGTTAGTAAAAGCGAGTGGCCTCCCAAATCATAGAAGTGATCATCAATTCCTATCGGGTGTACCCCGAGCTGCTCTGCGGCAAGTTCACACAGCACTTTTTCAGCTTCCGTATTAGGAAGAGCGCACTCCCCTAAATGGCCAGGCCGCTCTTTCAGCCCCTCAGAACTTAAGAAAGTCATAGCAGAGACGTTCTTTACTTTGGACTTTTCTGCATACATTATCACTTTGTCCTCAGGAGGAACTGCCGAAATGATGGCACGGTTCAACTGGTCCCTCAGATCCCATAGCTGCTTGTATACGGCCGCTGCCTGCTCTTCTGTAATGCCAATCACCGGATGATCTCCCTGCCGGATAAAATCGCGATGGACCGGCATCCAGGAAAAAGATGGGTTAGAATGCTGTTGGGCCGCCGCATCGTATACATTGGCACTGGCGGAGAGCTCGCATAATCCATATCCCCCTACTACAGAGGCCAGGGAAGAAAGAAGCCACCCGGCCCCAAGATCAGCTCCACACGCAGTGAGGCATGTGTTCAGGTGTTTGAAGCCCTTCAACCTCAAGTTCCAATGTTGAAGTCCAGCTGCATTCGTCATTTCCCTTAACGTTCTCATGTCCATGGGCTCCAGCTCAGGCTCATAAATGACAGCGTCAATCCGGCCTGTAACTGCTGCCGCATCCGAGACGGCTTGTTCAATCTCCTGCAGATCATCTCCCCTCGCATGCAGGATGACGGCACTCGAGATAGATTTGAGGAATAGACGCAGGCCTGTATCCTCTGATGGCGCAACATATAGAATCACCTGCTTGTCCCCAGCCTGTCCCTCTGCATCCTTCTCTAGCTCAGACATCAAATCCAAATGAGGTATCGGCTCAAAATGCTGAACCAGCCGGGTCGATCCCCGGTATGCAATGACTGTACCGGCTGCCGGAGCTGCCGTTTCCTGTACCAGCTTATCGAACAGCCGTTTCCCCGATAATCCACGGAAGTCAATTAATTTCACCCTACATCCAGGATATTCGTATGGGATGACCAGGAGCGGACCCATCAACGAGCGGCGGATAGGGTTAGCTGTCCCCGAACCATAAATATCAATAATTCCGGCTGCGGCTGCAAAGATTTGGACCTCTTCGCTAAGAACCTTATCCGCCATAGATGATAGAAGGTTAATTAACGTGGTATAGCCTTGTTGAACAGCATTGGCCTGCGAATCGCCGGACAATGGATCATAAATCTCATCATCAAGACACCAGCCATGTAGGATGCGATCTATACGCACACCATCCATCTCCAGCTCACTGGCCAGCTTATGAAATTGATCAGGCGCCGAAGGATTTAGCTCATAAGCTCCATCACCGCAGCGGCGGTATCCTTCACCAGGCCCAATGGTAATACAACTGTTCCCGGTCTTAAGCAGGTGATCTACGTACGGCTGAAGCCGATTTTTATCCATTAGCACCAGCCAACTGTGCTGGTCTCGGCTCATCTTCGGCCGCTCTGCAGAGGCAGCAGGTAATGGCTCTGGTCTCCACACAGGCTGATACAGCAGCTGTTTGCCGGACTTGCCGCCTGAATCCAATTGCCGAACTGATCTCAACTGCAATGGTTGAGATGGCAGCATGTAAGTCTGACGGTCAAAAGAGTACAAAGGCAGCGGGATACGCCGCCGGCGGGCTCCCGAGTCAAGTGCCGACCATGTCACGGAAACGCCTTGAATCCATAAACTGGCAAGGCTCTCAAGGAACGACCTGTACTCATGCTCTGAGCGAGACCCAAGCGTTGACAGCACAACCCTGTTTCTGGATGCCTGAGCTGCCACCAGATTGGTAAGCGTCTTCCCTGGGCCTACCTCAAGAATAAAATTCCGCTCGTCTGCCAAGCAGCTTGCGGCGATTCTACTAAATTGAACCGTATTCCGCAGCTGCTGTGCCCAGTATTCCGGATTGACGGCCATATCTTCCCGGATCAGATCACCTGTAAGACAGGAGTAAAAAGACGTTTTCGGCACATTCAGTGTCTTGCTGAGCAGCACTTCGATAAAGGATTCCAGGATGCCATCCATCTTAGAGGAGTGAAAAGCATGTGATGTGTTCAAGCGCCGGTGAAATACTCCTTGGCGATCCCATTCCTTCTCTCTCTCTGCAAGTTCGGCCTCATCCCCGGAAAACACGCAGAGTTTAGGGGCATTTACCGCAGCAAGCGACACTGCATCGCTGGTGTACATCGCCGCTTCCGTCGCAGCTACTGCGGCGGCTACCATAGTTCCACCGGAAGCTGATTGCATCAGACGCCCCCGGGCCACCACAATATCCAGCGCATCGTCAAGTGAGAATACCCCGGCAAGAGTTGCTGCCACATACTCTCCTATGCTGTGCCCAGCCATAACAGCCGGTTTGATTCCCAGGCTGATCCAGACCTGAGCCAGTGCATATTCAAGTGCAAACAACGCAGGCTGTGCAAGCCAGGTCTGGTTCAGTTCGGACAAATCCATGCCGGACTTAGCAGTATCCTCAGTGGGACATAAGTACAGCCTGATGTCAGTTCCCAACTTAGGAGCAAGCTTCCCGGCGAGCTTGTCCAGCTCTTCACGAAATAACGCATTTTCCCGGTACAGTTCTGCGCCCATCCCTGGATACTGCGACCCTTGTCCTGTAAACATGAACACAAGCTGGGCGCTGCCCCTCGTCTCGATGGAATGGACCGGGGCTGATTCCTCCGCGATCCGAGCTAATGTTTGAGCTGCCTCCCCCGCATGTTCGGCTATGCATACTGCACGGTAGTTAAACTGCCCCCTTCCGTTTTGCAGAGTATAAGCGGCATCGGCAAGGTTCAACTCGTCATGCTGATGGATATAGTCTGCCATCTCTCTTAAGCTGGTCTGAAGCGAGGACTGGCTTTTTGCGGAGAATGGCATGATCACTGGAGTCTTCTCCTGAGCCTGCGGGGTCACCTGTGGCGCTTCCTCCAGAACCAAGTGCACATTCGTACCCCCGACACCAAACGAACTGATCCCCGCGCGGCGTGGTCTGTCTCTCCGCTTCCAAGGCACCGGCTCCCGGTTAACATAGAAAGGTGAGTTTTCCATTTCCAGCAGAGGATTGGGCTCCTTAAAACCGGCCGTTGGTGGTATGACCTCCCGCTCAAGAGAGAGGACGGCTTTGATGAAGCCGGCAATGCCGGCAGCTGCGTGCAGGTGGCCGATGTTTCCTTTAACAGAGCCGATGGGGAGATGGTCCTCCCGCTGGCCAATCACCTGCCTTAAAGCCTCAAACTCAATCGGATCCCCTACCTTCGTGCCTGTTCCATGAGCTTCCATATAATCGATAGTTGAAGGATCGATATTAGCAAATTCCCAAGCGGAACGAATGACCTCTTTCTGGCCTTCCAGGCTGGGTGCGGCAAAGCCGACTTTTCTCCGTCCGTCATTGTTGCTTGCGGAGCCCTTGATCACCGCATAAATGTAATCGCCGTCCTGAATGGCATCAGTCAGGCGCTTCAGCACGACCGCGCCGGCCCCTTCCCCAAAGATCGTGCCGTCTGCGCGGCTGTCAAACGGCCGGCAAACCCCGCTTTGTGAGTGAATTTTACCTTCTTCATACAAGTAGCCCGATACGCTTGGCTGTTCTAAAGTAACGCCGCCCGCAACAGCCAGATTACAATCCCCTAGCAGCAGCCCCTGACAAGCTAGGTGAATCGCCGCCAGCGACGTCGAGCAGGCGGTATAGAGCGTATAACTTGGGCCAGACAGGTTCAGCTTGTAGGAGATCAACTGACTTAGGAAATCCTTGGACGAGACAATGCCTGTCTCAAGAATCTCCAAATCGCTGCCGCTGTGGGACAAGTGTTTTCCGGTCCACTCGATATCAAGCGGGGCACCGGCGTACATGCCGATTTTCCCATTGTAGTGATCCGGATGATAACCCGAATTCTCCAACGCGTGATACACACATTCGTGGAACAGCCGGGTTTGAGGGTCCATGCTCTGTGCTTCCCAAGGAGCGTAACCAAATAGAGCCGCGTCAAAATCGTATATATTTTTAATGTATGGCTTGGCTCTTACATAGTTCGGGTGCCGGACGGTCTGTTCGGGAACTCCTTGCGCAATCAATTCCTCATCTTGAAAATAAGTAACCGCGCTCGCCGCCTTTAACAGGAGCTCCCAGTATTGCTCAAGATCGTCTGCTCCAGGAAACCTGCCGCTCATGCCAATAACAGCTATCTCAAGTCCCGTTTCATCATAATTTCCTGACTCGTTGTTCACCGTATCACCTCAATCCTTTGATGGACTCCAGTGTCTTTAGTCGGCCTGCCTTTCTCTTCAGGTCCTCCTGCTGCCCGTCTACTGACTGCTCTGCAAGTGTACCTGCAGGCTCGCCGCTTTCCTCAGAGAACAAATACCGGCACAGCTCATAAACCGTTGGATAGGAGTACAGCTTGACCACAGATTGATCCTTGACGTTAAGTGCGTTGATCTTGGTATTGATCTGAATCAAATCAAGTGACGTTGCTCCGGCTTCAAAGAAATTATCGTGAAGTCCCATCTGCTCCAGTCCCAGAAAGTCCATGAAAATATCGGTCAGCTGCTTCTCCCTCTCCGATACTGGAGCAGTATACTCAGTGCTCATGACAGGCCGTTTCTTGGTTCGTGCCGCACCCGATGGTTTGTCCTTGGCAGCCGTCCAATCCACCCAACCCGGTTGGGTTTGGTTCGCCCGCGCCTCCAGATCCGTTACGGATAAGAGGTAATGAAGCGGCACGCCAGCCTCTTCGGACATCGCCATCCGCAAAATATGTTCAAGCGCTTCCATGCCCTCAGCATTTCGGATGCCGGATTCATATCCGACTACCTCATCTACCGGCTTTTCTGCCGACTCGTCTTGACAGATCACGATCTTACCAATATGCCGGGCAGATGCCATATACCGGAAGGCCTGGTCCGCATCTCCGAGACCATAGGTTACAAACGGCAGCGGTGTGATCGCCCTTTCTTCGAGAAGCCCGGCAATTTTACTGAACAATTCATGGAATTTAGGAATTCGTGTATCAATGCTAATGGCTGAGAAGGAAATACCATTAGCAAATGCCTGCATGCCAAGCGCTTTATTCTCGGCAATATCACGGATACCAAGCTCCAGGAATCTTCCGTGCGGGGCCAGCAGGGATAGACTTGTCTCAGCCGCTTCTCCAGCGAGTGAATTCAACACCACGTCCACTTGGCCGCAGGCCGCTTGAATTTCATCAACAAATTTCAAATCACGTGAGGAATACACATGATGGATTCCGATGGAACGAAGATAATCCCGTTTCTCTTCAGTACCAGCCGTCGCATAGATTTCAGCCCCAATCCACTGGGCAATTTGCACGGCTGCCAACCCGACACCGCCTGTTGCAGAATGAATCAATACCTTTTCCCCAGATGACAGTTGACCGCGAACAACTAGAGAGTAATAAGCCGTCATGAATGAAATCGGAATGGTTGCGGCCTCTGCAAAGGAAAGCTTGGCAGGGATGCGCACAGCCGAATCGCATGGAATGCATACATATTTCCCCAAGCTTCCTCCGGCGATGGCCATGACCCGGTCCCCCGGTCTAAGCCCGGCAGCTCCCTCTCCAACACGGGTTACCGTACCAACGCATTCCAACCCGAATCCGAATGTATGGGAGGAAGGTAGTGAGAGCATCCCGAGCGCATATAACACTTCCTTAAAATTAAGGCCGTTTGCGGCAACTTTGATTTCAATTTCGTTCGTACCTGGTGCATGCCTGTATTCGGTTGAAAAGTGCAGCTGATCAAGATTCCCGGGCTCAGATAATGACAGGCGGCTGTTACCTGCCGCAGGAAGCCTCATGCTTGGACCCACAGGTATTTGGGCATCCGCGGCCTCATTATGGACTCTGCTCATGATGAACTCGCCGATATCCAGCAGCAGCTGATCTTCTTCATCGCATAACTCCAAAGAGAATGACTTCATATCCTCATTGTTCCTGCTTACTTGGCAGCAGCTATAGATTGTTGGAGTAAAGGGACGGTAGATTCGCACGTTCTTATAAGCAAATGGCAGGTACGAGCCCCCATTCCCATCCGTTGTATCCATAAAGCTTGTCGCCCGGTCCATTACGGCAGGATGTACGCCGAATTCCGCAGCATCTGTAGTGCAATCACCAGTCAGACCAAGCTCGGCGATCCCCATCTCATCTTCCAGGTAAATTCTCCGGATAGCATTCCAATGCGCACCGTACTCCAGACCTTGAGATCTGTCCCCCTTCTTTACGCGTATTTCGGGGATATCCCCCTTAGAACGCAATTGGCCAAGCATGAACTTCATACGTTCCGTCCGGTTACAGTCGCCAGTCTGTGGCAGCAAAGATGAGGCGGTTCCTTTGGCATGTTCATACCACTGCCCATCCTCCCCTCTCAGCAGGACGGCAAACAACCATTTCTCCCCATCCGAAGGGAGCCATACGGTCCTGATTTCCGCTTCCAGTTCCACAATCATCGGCCTTACAAATAGCAGCTCCTGAATTTCTATTTGCTGTGATTCCGTCAGATCCACAAAGGCTGCCCGAACCAATTCCAGTACCGCCGTTCCAGGCAGCACAGAGGTGCCGAGCAGTCGGTGCTCGTTCAAGACCCACTCACGATCAGCAGACAGATGAGAGATGTAAGTGATCATGCCAATCTTCGCGTCTTCTCTATCTATCTCTTGTAGTGGCGTATCCCATCTGGTATAACTCCGGCTGGAAAGCAAGGGGTGAGCCGCGCGCAGCGGTTCCATTACAAGAGCTTTCTCCATATGCGTAGTCCCCCTGTGCCGGTTTACAGCATCCAGGGCCATACCTGTTTCTTTCCAGGTATCCCAGTCAATGCTAACCACCCGTATCCGTTCATTCCGGCACGCATGGGCGAATCCATCAAGAAAAGCATTGGCCGCAGCATAGCTGGCTTGGCCGAACGCCCCAAAGCTGCCGCTGACCGAAGAAAATAGAACTAGAAATGCCGGAGGGATAGCCAACCTTTTCATAGTTTCAAAAATAGCTATAGTCCCTTCAACCTTAGGGGCCAGAATGGACTCTACATGCTCACGGGTTACCTGATGCAGCATCCCCCCGATATCAGCCACTCCCGCCGCATGGAACACGCCGTCCAGGGCGCCATATCGCGATACGGCATCATGAACAATTCGCTGCATGGCACTGTGGTCCGTTACATCCGCGTTTTCAATATGCACCTGTCCCCCATGGTGCTCCATACGCTTGACTTCCTGTTCTACTTCGCGCAGTGAGCGCCCAATCAGAGTTAGCTTGGCGTGATATTTCTCCGCAAGATAGTGGGCAAGCGTCAAGCCAATCCCGCTCAGTCCCCCTGTAACCAGGTAACTTCCCCCTTGCTGGAGCACGGGCATAGATGGATTGGATGGTCCATCATCCTTGTGCATGAGCTGATAGATATACCCCTGCCGTTGGCGGAAGGCGTAACGGGTTAACGCCGGTTTGACAGCATCATCTTCTTGTTTGAATTTGGCGAGCATCATCAGCAGCTGCCCTGCTAGCTGATCCAGAGATTCTCTATCACAATCCAGCGAATTGACATGAAAGTTCGGGTATTCAAGCGGAATCACGCTTGCTGCTCCAGTCAGCAGAGCTTTTAATGGATTCACTTCATCTTCCTGATGCACATGTTCCATTCCGCTGGTTCCTAAGATGAGCTGGATTGGCCTTGCTGCCGAAGTCTTCCCCGCCTCTCGAACAAGATATATTACGCTGTACAAGCTGCGGTTCAGAATCTCCTGGCGGTCATCCTCACCTGGCACGGCATATTCATGCTCTCCGCCCATACCCCACAAATGTATAATGTGGCCTGGCAGCGATTCGCCGCTTTCCACCAAATATTCATACAGCTGCTGATAGTGAAGCGGATTTCCTGGATCAAGCAAGTACATCTTGTCTGAGACACGTTTAAAGATTGGGTGAGGATGAACCAGGATAACCTGCTGATCCTGCTTATTGAGCTGGTGGAGTAACCGGTCATTCAAGGAGCCTGGCTCACAGAGCAGCAAAACTGTAGGATTTTCTCCAGTCGATGGCTTTGCAGCTTCCTGGACAAATGGATCGAATTCGATCCAGCTCGGAACATGAACCCAGCTTGCAACATTCCTCTGCTCCTCTTTCGTTTTTGAGGCCCGCGTTACATGCAAATGATCTGTTTCAAGCTGGTACATCCAGTAAAATTGTCTTTCAAACGGATATGTGGGAAGAGGAATTCGTCTGCCCGGCCGATCCCGATAAAATGCTTCCCAGTCCAACTCGGCCCCGTTCATCCACATGGACGACAGTCCTTCAAGCCATTTAGATTCTCCCAGCGACTTTTCCTGCGGACGGGGAATCAAATCAATGACAGCTAATGAGCCATGAACGTCCCCTTGATGACGCACAAGCTGACTCAAGGTCCTTCCTGGTCCAACCTCAAGGAAGATCGGCTTCAGACTGGCAAATAACGTCTCAAGGCCTTCTCTAAAGCGGACAGTTCCCCGAATATGAGATGCATAATAATCCGGATCGGCGGCCTGCTCAGGTGTAATCCACTCCCCTGTCAAATTAGACACATAAGGGATTTGAGGTGCAGACAACTTCATTTCCCTGACAAACTCCCCAAATTCGCCAAGCATAGGCTCCATCATTGCGGAATGAAAAGCATGTGATACCTGCAGCCGAATTGGCTCAATCCCCATTTGCCGCAATTCTTCGGTTATTCCGCTTATAGAGGCAGCCGGGCCTGAAATGACCGACAGCTCAGGTCCGTTGCTGGCCGCAATGGACAGCTCCGGCCAGTTCCGGAGTAAATCCTCCAGACCCTCAACGGCCATGTTTACACTCAGCATTTCTCCAGGCTGCATCTGCTGCATCAGCGTTGAACGGCGGGCCACAAGTTTGATAGCCTCTTCAAGAGACAGGACGCCGGAGAGGCAAGCAGCTGTATATTCACCAAGGCTGTGCCCTATCATGCCGGCCGGCTGTATTCCCCACTGCTGAAGGAGCCGGGCCAACGCATACTCCACCATGAACAGCAGCGGCTGCGCGGCCTCGGTCAGGTCGATGGCAGTTAGCTCTCCGCTATGTCTAATACGCGAACTGTCTGCTTGTTCCGAATTCGGCTCATGCAGCCATACTTCTGACAGATCAAAGCTCATAACTGATCTGGCGATCTCCAGACAGCGGTCCATCTCCTGCCGGAACAGCGGTTCCGATTCATACAGATGCCGGGCCATTCCCGAATACTGTGCACCCTGTCCCGGGAACAGGAACACCACATGCCGCTCAGGCTGGATGCTTACGGGTGCTGTATTTCCGCTCAGATAAGCTTGCAGCTTCTCGCACAATTCTCGCCGGGTAGAAGCAACCAAGGCAATACGGGTGTTAAGCTGTTTTCTTCCCAGAGCGAGTGTATAAGCAATGTCATGTAAATTCAGGGCCGGCATTCGTTCCAGAACCTCCAGCATGTCCCTGCACTTCCGATGCAATGCTTGTTCTGTCTGGGCTGAGAATACAAAAATCTCTTTAGAATACCGTTTCGGCTCACTGCCGATTGCGGCATCCTTCTTGCTCTCAGCGGGCGCTTCCTCAAGGATTACATGTGCGTTCGTACCTCCGATTCCAAAAGAACTGACTCCCGCCCTGCGTGGATAGGCTTGAGCTGGAACCCACTCCCGCAGTTCCCCGTTGACCACTAATGAAGTCTGATCAAAAGGGATTCTCGGATTAGCTTCCTTATAGTGCAGGCTTGGTGGAAGCTGCTTATGATGCAGGGATAAGACCGTCTTGATCAATCCGGCAATGCCGGCCGCCGCATCCAGATGGCCGATATTGCTTTTGACCGAACCAATTGCCGTAGCTGCTTCCTGCCCTGCCGGAAAGAAGCTTGATAGTGCCTCGATTTCGATCGGGTCTCCGAGCGGTGTGCCTGTGCCGTGTGCCTCCACATAACTGATCGAGTCGGCTGATACTGCAGCCGCCTCAAGCGCGGCAGCCACAACCTCCTTTTGTCCCGTGACGCTCGGTGCGGTAAATCCGGCTTTGCGTGTTCCGTCGTTGTTCACCGCCGATCCTTTGATCACCGCATATACATGATCTCCGTCGCGCTGAGCATCCTCCAGCAGTTTGAGTACAACTATTCCTAGACCGTCACCGCTGACCGTTCCTTTCGCTTCGGCGTCAAAAGCCCGGCAATGACCATCCGGGGATTTAATCATCCCATCCTGGTACAGATACCCCGACTTTTTCGGCACGGTTACCGAGACTCCTCCGGCCATGGCGATGCTCGATTCCTGGCTGATTAACGATTGACAAGCCAGATGAACCGCCACAAGCGAAGAAGAGCAGGCTGTTTCTACCGTAAGAGAAGGTCCTTTCAGATTTAACTTGTAGGAGATCGGCATACTCATGGAATGCACATTCAGATGGGAGGCCCTCCAGCGTTCCGTGTCATCCTCTAAAGCATGAAATAATTGGTTTACCCAACCCAGATTTACCGTACCGCCAACAAACAATCCGATAGCTTTCTGATAACGATCCGCATCATAACCTGCATCCTCAAGTGCCGCCCAGGCACATTCGTGAAGCAGACGAAGCTGCGGGTCCATAACCTCGGCCTCTTGTCCGCTGTATCCAAATAGCCCCGCATCAAAGTACTCAATTCCTTCCAGCATCCCTTTAGCCTTTACATATTCAGGGCGCTTCAGCAGGTCTTCCTGGATACCGGAGCGCCGAAGCTCATCTTCCGTGAAGAAAGTAATGCCCTCCTTGCCCTGCTGCAATTGCTGCCAGAACATCTGAAGGTTATCTGCGCCAGGAAACCGGCCGGCCATGCCAATAATAGCGATATCTCGGCTTTGTCCCGAATGCTCACGGGTGTTTATATTTTCAGAGGTTACCCTTTGCGAATTCGTTTGCCGGTTGGACAGATAAGCGGATAGTTCACGAACTGTGGGGTATTGGAACAAATCGGTGACTGACACCTCAATTCCTGTAGCCTGATGAATCTTGTCGCTGATCCGAATGGTTAACAGCGAATTGCCCCCAATATCGAAGAATGCATCATCGAGGCCGATCTGCTCTACTCCCAGCGCTTCCTTCCAGATCTCCAGAACAGTTTGCTCCATAAATACACCAGGCAGAGCTGCAGGCTTGGCAGATTCAATAGGATCATGGTTGAGATGAAGCAGCGCTTTCTTATCAATTTTCCCGTTCAGCGTAAGCGGCATGGCGTCCACCTGAATGTATCTTGTGGGTACCGCATAAGCCGGTAGCTGCTGTGAAAGCTCCTCCCTGATTTTTGAAATCTCCAATTTCTGCCCGGATACGAAATAAGCTGTCAGTTCCTTCTCGCCGTGTTTAGCCTGAGTAATCTGTACAACACACGCTTTTATGCCAGACAAGCGGCTCATTGCAGTCTCTACTTCCTGCAGTTCAATCCGGTACCCCCTTACCTTGACTTGATGGTCAGTTCTGCCAAAGAAATCGATGTTTCCATCCGGCAGCCATCTGGCGAGATCTCCGGTCTTGTACATCACATAGCCCTGATAGATGGGATCGGGTATAAATTTCGCCTTTGTCAGCTCCGGCTTGTTCAAATATCCCCTGGCCACTCCTTCCAGGCCTACACATAATTCCCCGATGGCCCCTGCCGGCAAGAGATGGTTGTAACGATCTACGATATAAGCAGTTGAACGCGTAACCGGTTGGCCGATTGGAATACGGGTTTCATAAGTTTTCGTGATCTGCATTGTGGTGGACAGCACGCTATTTTCCGATGGACCATAACCATTGACCAGAGTTAGCTCAGGGCATGCCCTTCTTACCTTGTTAACATGAGGAGGCGATAACGTATCTCCGCCAACGATAAGGTAACGAAGCGACCTGAATAGAGAAGCATCTATCCCGACCAGCTGATTAAACAGAGGTGTCGTCATCCACATGAGGGATACCCGTTGTTCCAGCAGCGTCTTCTTAAGGACTTGCGGCATAAGCAGTTTGTCCTGCGGCAGTAGACAGAGTGCAGCTCCGCCGAGCAGCGCTCCCCAAATCTCAAAATTGGATACATCGAATTCAAACGGACATGTCGGAAGAACCACATCAGTAGGGTTAAAATCTACAAATTCCGTGTTCTTTACCAGCCTTACAATGCCCTTATGCTCAATCATGACTCCTTTGGGTTCTCCGGTAGATCCGGACGTATACACAATACAGGCAAGACTGGTTCCCCGCGTCCGGTAAGCTTCAGTTGAGAGCCGCACTCTGCAATCTGCCCCTTCCCGCAGAAGCTCCTGGAGATCTATGCCTTCAATACCGGTAGACTCCGCATATTTTGCCGTAAATTCCGGCTCAGCCAAAAGCAGACTCATTGCGGTATCCTTGATGATATACTGCACGCGCTCGGATGGATAATCCGGGTGTATGGGCACATAAGCGGCACCAGACTTAAGAATCCCCAGCAATCCGGCTATCGTAAGCGGTGTGCGGTAGGACTGGATGCCCACACATTGTTCGGGCCCCGCCCCTCTCCTTCTAAGCTCAGCCGCTATAATACTTGATAATGCATCCAATTCCCCATAAGTTATCGTTCGATCCTTGTAGATGATTGCCGTTCGGGCAGAATGCTGATCTGCTATTTCTGCGAATAGCTGCGGAATGCTCAAAACGTCCAGCTGAAGCTCGGATGGATAAGGAGTTAGGCTTCCATTCAGAAGCGGATAATCCGGCTTCACCAATGCAATCTCTGCTACCTTGCGTTTTGGTTGGGACGCCAAATCCAGAAGCAGCTTTACCAGGCACTCCGCCATCTGCATAACAACAAAATATTCATATTTGGTATCATCATATATAAAATCCAAAGTAAGTCCCGTATCGGTTCTAACCAGAAGCGTAAGCGGATAATGCGTATGCTCGTCCATGTGATAAGAACTGAAATGCAGTTCCTTTTCCGGGAAAGGGGCTCCATCCGGCTGTTGGATCAGCTTCTTATCGAGCGGATAGTTTTCAATTACAACCAGGGTGTCAAAAAGCTCATCTGGTCCCTGTAATCCTGCAGCCTGGCGGATGGCAGACAATCCGGCCCATTCATGAGGCCGCCGGAGAGCCAGCATCCTATGTACTCTTGTGAAATAATCTTCTACGCTTTCCTCTCCAAGACTTCGGATTCGAAGCGGCACGGTATTAATTAGCATTCCGCAAGCCATATCCACCCCGGGTACGTTCATACCTCTTCCGGATACGGTCGTGCCAAAAACTACATCGTCCGTATAAGTAAAGCGTCCCATCAGCATAGCCCAAGCTCCGTATAGGAAAGTGGCTAAAGACATCCCCGAATCTTTGCAGAACCCCTGTAATACAGATAACGTCTCCGGTAACAGACAGTGGCTGATTTTTTTAAATTCATGGCGATTAGGCTTGTAAAAGGGTTGGACCGGCTGTTTGATCTCATATTCTGCTAAATGATCGGCCCAAAACTGCGCTTCAGCCTGACGATCCTGATTCTTCTGAATTGCGAGCAAAATGGACTTCATCGAAGGTTTATGCCGCTTGACGGGTGTCTTATTCTCAGAAAGTGCGCGGTATGTGCTGAGCCATTCTTCCATAATCACACCCAGACTCCACCCATCCAGGAGAATATGGTGATAGGTAAGAAAAAGCCTGCATTCATTATTGAACTTGTATAAGGAGACTTTTATTGTTTCTTCGGCCAGATTGAACTTTGTGGAGCGTTCCTGATCCCGGATGGCTTGCTCCCTTTTTGATGTAAGAGTCTCCTCCGAGCAATCGTGAATTTCCAGCAGGGGCCGTTTGTTTTTTAAGATGAGCTGAATAGGGTTTCTAAGCTTCTCCCACCGGAATACAGATCTAAGCACTTCATTAGCTTGAAACACGTGCTCCCAGGCTTGTGTGAACCATTCTTCCACCACGGCTCCTTCAATCCCGAGCATTAGGCTTTCCACATATTTGCCTTCTTCCGAACCTTTCAAATAGTGGAACAGCATTCCTTCCTGCACAGGGCGTAGCGGCCAAATATCTTGAATGTCGCTTTTATCGATTTTCATCCGGAGTCCTCCTCACTTATGGACAATAAGTGCACTCTCCACTGCGTTAATTACATGGTCCAACTGGTCATGAATAAAAAAGTGTCCGCCCTCCATCTCGGTCATTCTGAAAGAGCCTTTGGTGTATTTCTTCCACTCTCTTCCGCTTTCTACCGGCATGAGCGGGTCGTTCTTTCCTGCCAGGACAGAAAAGTCGATAGGCAGCTTAACCGCTGTTCCCTTCCCTGCATACAATTCATAGATTTTATAGTCCGACTTGATAATTGGAACGAAGACTCTCATGACTTCCGGATTGACTTGTAATTCCGGGGTAATGCCTCCCAGCTTAGCAATCTCCTGAAGAAAAAGCGCATCTGGAAGCGTATGAAGGTTCTCCTCGCCATAACGCAGATGCGGCGGGTTGCATCCTGACAAGAACAAATGCATCGGCAGGTGATGCCCGTTCTCCATTAATTTCACGCATAGCTCATAGGCAACCAGTCCGCCTAAGCTGTGCCCGAATACCGCATACGGCTGCCCGTCCAATTGATTCTGGATATGGGAGTACAAATCTTCAATAAGCTCGGACATGCTTTGACATAATTTGCTACCGAATCGTTTGCCTCTCCCCGGCAGTTCCAGGGGAACAACCTCAACCTGATCGGGCAGCAGGCGCTTCCAACTCAAATAGATGGATGCTGAGCTTCCGGAATAAGGAATCGTAAACAGTCTGATCTTCATACTGGCCCCCCTCTTGACACCTTCCTATTGAAATGAAATTTGATAATCCATTGAGGACATGGTCCCTTCATTGCGTTGAATAGTAAGGCCAGGATACTCTGCAAATAGCGAATACAGTTCGCTCGGAACATCTTGTGAAGCTGAATTGAAGAAAAAGATAGCCGCCTGCAGCCGGGTCAAAAGCTGCTCGTAAGGAAGCTCCCAAGCCGTTATAAGTCCCTTCTCCTTGGACTGGTCCAACAACATCTTGAAATTCTGAATATCGGGGATATTGCCGATTCGCATTAAACCATCTCCTCCTTCTAAAAAGTTACGTCATACCGGCATGTTGGCAGGCCGATCGTTGTGTCTTCTTGGAAACAAGGTGGAAGTAATCCGCAAGCCCGCGAACAATACTGCGGTTACGCCCACAGAAATCATCGCTGGGAGAACCGTAAAGGGAGCCCATACGATAATAAATGGCCAGGAGTACCCCCAAAACAACTGCTGGGGAATATACCATGCGGCACCAAGTATGACGATGCCAAGGAAAGCCCATAACACCGATTTCAAATATACCCCTGCTGAGTGCCCGGCAAAGGACCGTCTGCCCCGGCGAATCGCGAATAAAACTTTGAGTGTTCTGTAAAGCATCCAGATGCATAGCAGATCAGCGATAATAAATAGAATTGTTGCTCCTAAATTAACGGATGTTGTTGTGTCCTGATACGCTCCAACTGGCTGCTTGCCCGTAAGCAAATCACGCAGCCCTTGGGCTATGGCATAGGTATAAGTTGAATTCCGGTTTCCCATCACAGCGATCCCGATCTTCTGATTTGGATCAAGAATGACATAGGATGAGAAGTTTGGATTGTTCCCGCTGTGGGACAAATAGGGCTGTTTAGCCTGATCGAATACGAGCCATCCGCCTCCATACCGAAACGGAGAGTCATAGGGCTCGGTCAAGGTTGCTCTCACCCTGTTATCAGGCGCATGAGACTGTTCAATTGCACGCCTTAAAGATTCCGGTACACCTTCTTGCTGCCCAAGCTGATCTTTCAGCCACTGAGCCATGTCCGTTGCATTGGATAGAATGTACCCTGCCGGTATATTGCCACGGTAGGTTGGAGCAATATATTGACGGTTTCCGGTGAAGCCCAGCTTGTACCCGCTTGACAGCTTGACATCCGGAGGCAGAGCCGCGATTCCCGCATAGGTATGGCCTAATCCCAGTGGCTTGATCACTTGCGAGGCCATGAAAGATTCGTAGGACTGGCCGCTAACCGCCTCAATAACAGCCCCCAGCACGTCATAATTGCCAGTTGAATATAAGAACTGTTCTCCTGGCTTATACCACAGGGATTGAGCCGCAAGATTCCGCACAGTATCTGTCAAAGCCTTGTCGTGATTGGAAGGCTGGATCAGTGCAATAGAATTACTGCCCATTCCACTTGTCTGGTGTAAGAAGTCTTCCACCGTCGGTTCAACCTTCTCTTGCCCGAATTTCCATTCGGTCCAGGGAAGATAACGGGTTACGGGCGCTTTGAGATCAATCTTCCCTTGCTCCGTGAGCAGTAGAATTCCTAACGCAGCAAATGCCTTGCTGTTTGATCCAAGTTCAAACAGCGTATCCGGGGTAACCTTCCGTCTGGCAGCCAGATCGGAGAAACCGTATCCTTGAGTGTACGATTCGCTGCCATTTACGATGGCAATAGAAACGCCCGGAAGGTTGTCCTTATCCATCATCGAAGTGACATAATTATCGATTGTTGGCCTATCAAGCTCGGCCGCGTCAGCTGCACCCGTTAAAGGGAATACCGTACATATAAAGACCAGAAGCGGTATGAAGACACGTCGAAGGCTCATCCCGTTCCCCCTTTTACTTGAATAATGTGTCCAGTTCCTGTTGTGTCAGATCTACCGCATCGAAATCGTCCGGCGTCAACATGAACTCTTCCTCACTCAAATGATCCTGTTCCTGCAGAAGATTCAGCAGCTTCGATTGGTAGTTGCAGACCAACTGTTCCATACGGTCCGAGTCCAAGGAAGCAGGGGAATACGTGAGTTCGATTTGAAGCTGTCTGTTCATCACAATAGCGTTCATTTCCAAGAGAAACGGGAAATGATTCTCTGGTGCAACATCAGGCCCGGAGGCTTCATTTACAATCTTGAAAATCCCCTCCTCCAGCTGCGAAAATTCACCTAGATAGTTGAACACTATTTGAGGTTCTACAAGGGGAATCTGATTCAGGGAATAGGCTAGGACGCCGTACCCAACCCCTCTATGAGGGACTTGCTTCAATCGGCGGAGGATTGAACGGCTTGTTTCGTGCTCTCCCCGGACTGATTCAAGCTCGAATTTCACTGGATACAGACTGGTAAACCATCCTACGGTTCGAGATATGTTCAGATCGGCAAACAAAGCCTCCCTGCCGTGTCCTTCCAACCACATTGTCAATTCTTTGCACTGGAACACATCATGCCAGGCCATCACCAGCGAAACCTGCATCAGCTCAGCGGCAGTCATGTCTGAATGTCCCCGAAGAATCACGGTAGTATCTTCCGTGTTAAAATATATCGTTTGCTTACAGCACCTGCTTCTGAGAGGCTTCTGATGTCCATCTGTCTTCGGTAACGGCGGCGTCTCACCTTCACCGTTATGCCTCCACCAATCAGTTTCGGATTGGAATATTGGCAGGGAACGCTCGGCAAGCGCCTTGGACCAACGCTGGAATGAAGTCGTCTTCGGAGGCAGCGGCTGGCGAGAGCCGATCAGACGTTCAAGATCCTCCAGCAGAATTCTCCAGGATACCCCATCAATGCAAAGATGGTGGGCAGCAAGCAGCAGGCGGCGTTTACGATCCGGATACAGGATAAGACACGCCTTGATGAGGGTTGAAGTGGTATCGGATAACCGGATTTGCCCTTTGAACGCCGTTAATTTTTGCTGAAGCTCCATGTCCTGCTCTTCCTTGGATTGGGCATTCACCTTTATAACTTCTATAGTGAAATCATCCAATGGGAGATTATTGTTATAGAAAAGCTTCTTTCGTTCAGCGTCATAGTACAAACGAAGAGAATCATGATGCCGAATCAGGGTTTTCATTCCATCGGCAATAACACCGGCCGAAATTCCGTCCGCGACCTCCAGCATGATGGACTGGAGATAATGATCCGGATTCTCGAATTGCTGGTCGAGGAACCAGGACTGAATCGGAATTGGCACCACCTCGCCTTCAGCGGTTCCTTGCTCTTCCGCACAGAAATCTTGTTTTAAATGAGGCAGCATATCTTTAATTAAGGGATAATCCAATATCGCAGCAGGGTTCAGATCAAGTCCCTGGCTTTTTAAGAGACTGGACACTTGAATAGCCTTTATGGAGTCCCCTCCAAGCTGAAAAAATTGGTCTTCAACCCCAATCTGGTCATTCTCCAGCACGGTTCTTATCGCTGACAAAAGATGGTCTGAATAGGTTGAGGCTTCATACCTGCTTTCCCAGGTCCTCCGTCCACCATGGATCATTTGGAGCAGCTGCTGCTTATCAGCTTTTCCGTTCGAGGTAAGAGGGATTTCGGAGACCGCTATAATCCGATCCGGTATCATGAATGCAGGCAGCTTGCCAAGAAGCTTTTGCCTGATTCGGGTAGCCTCCTCTTCACCGCTAACCACCCATGCAAGCAGCTCGGCATGTTGGTCCTCCCCCGCTGTGAATACTACAGCATCCCGGATTCCACCCAGTCCGAGTATGGCATGTTCGATTTCCGCCGGTTCGATCCGGTACCCTCTGATCTTCACCTGATCGTCATGGCGTCCTAAATAATGCATCAGGTAACCTTCACCGACCCGCACCCGGTCACCGGTACGGTACATCCTATTGCCTTCCTTGAATGGGTCTGGAAGAAACCGTTCTGCCGTTAATTCATGCTGGTGGATATACCCATCAGCTACACCGCAGCCGGATATATACAATTCCCCCACAGCCCCGGGAGGCAGCATTTGCTGATACTTGTCAAGAACGTACAGATTTGCATTTGCCGCAGGTATGCCGATAGGAACTGCTGAATCCTGGTCGGTTACTGAGTTGAACAGATGTACCATGCAGCCTACGGTCGCTTCGGTCGGACCATACTCGTTATAAATAGACAATGAAGGCCCGAATCTCTCTTGAATTCTCGCAGCAAGGCTTGTCTTCAGACTCTCACCGCCAACGATAAGTGTATGCAAAACGGCATTAGGATGCTGACGGTCAGGCAGCAATGCAAGGTGTGAGGGTGTTAATTTAATTACAGTTGCTTTGTTCTCTTGAAGAATACGACTTAAAGTATATTCATGATTTCTTGGAGGATAAATTCTAAGCTGCCCCCCGCTCGTCAAAGGAACAAACAGGGAAGTAAGCGTCAAATCAAAAGATAGTGAGGAATAAAAAGCGAAGACATCATCATCAGATTTCGGATAGACCGAGCCCGCCCAAGTAATATAATTGGCGAGGCTGAGGTGACGTATCCTAACCCCTTTGGGTTCTCCGGTAGAACCTGATGTGTAAATAATGTAAGCAGGATCAAACACGCTGCATCCGGATGGGACAACCTTGGGCAGTTCTTCCCGATTGTCTAACCGGCTGAGTAGTGCTGGAATATGAATAACGGGAACGCTCCATTCCTCGGTATCTTCATCCGATAGCATATACACGGCTTCCGAATCCCGAAGAATATATTCAACCCTGGAACGGGGGGCATCTATTGCAATCGGCACAAAAGCAGCTCCCGCCTTGATAACAGCCCAGATGGCGATGATCAATTCCGGTGAATGGCTCATACGAATGGCAACCGGCGCTGAGCCAGATTGAATATTCAGCTTGGCCGCGAGCACTGAGGATACAAGATGCACCTTCTCCCATAACTCGCCGTAGGTCATTTCCTTCTCATCCCAACTGGCTGCAATATGCCCCGGATGTTTACGCGCTTGAACCCTAAACAGATCCAGCACCGTAAGATTCTCGTCGTAGAAATGGGCGGATTGACTGTTATATCGCTCCACTGCCGCTTCCCACTGCGGCTTGTCCAGGAGCGGAAGCGTATGAATCCAGGAATCTGGACTGGATGCCATCGCAGATAACAAATGCAGCATGGAGCCCAGCAAGGACTCAGCTTCGAAATCCTGAATCAGACCTGTCTGATAATCCAAGCTGAACTGGAGGGTGCCATCATCCGACCAATCTTTAACCATCAGCTGCAGCGGATAAGCCTGCTCACCCGAATAGAACTCCTCATTGATAATCAAGGAATCCCCCAAGCTTGTCTTGAGATGTGTATTATAGTAGTTAAATGAGGCTTGGGCCAAGGCAGAGCGGCCTTTCTTCCGAAGTTGGAGCTGCCTTGCCAGCAAATCATACGGATATTTCCGGTTGCCCAAATTATGCATGTATTCCCGCTTGGTGTTTCGTAGAAATTTATGCAGCGGCATATTCTCTTTGACCTGAATCGTTAAAGGAAGATTATCCGTGAACATGCCTACCGTGGTCTTGGTAATGGGATTCCGGTTGGCAATGGGCATCGACAGAACGACTTCATCTTTCTGATAGTAGCGGGACAGCAATATTCCGAATGCAGCTCCCAGGAAAATAGGAAAGGACACCTGGTGCTTGTCGGCGGCATCCTTCAGCCGCGTGACCGCCTCTTTATCCAACAAACGGGTTAATCGTTTCCCTGAAGGGTTACGGGGCGTTTGTTCAAATAACGGTTCAGGCAGCTTGGCAAACTTCTCTTCCCAATATAGGCGATTCTTCTTGAAGCGTTCTGATTGCAAATACTCCTTCTCCATATCGAAGTATTTCACATAAGATGGTTGGGGAGCTTCCGGTTCAGATGCATCCTGTGTACAGATCAATTGGTAGCGGTTCAAGATATGCTTGGTCAGAACATCCATCGACCACCCATCACATACGATATGATGAGCTCTGATCAGAAAACCATTGTCCTGCTCTCCCAAGCTGAACATTGCTATGTGATAAAGAGGTGAATGATAGAGATTATACGCAGCTTGCGATTCCGCTGTTACCCATGCATCATATGCGGTCTTGGGATTCGGATGTATCGAGAAATCGTAAAAAGGCAGTGCTTCTCGGTTATAAGCAGCAACATATTGAACTGGCTCTTCATCATGAGGCTGGAGCTGAAGCCGCAGGCCGTCATGAGCCTGGATCACGGAATGGATCGCTGCCTCCAAAGCTTTAAAATTCAACGGGCCCAATATGCGGACACACCCGCCAATGTGATTTACAGCTGTTTGAGGATAGAACTGCTCGTTATACCAAATTCTTTTTTGAGGGTGACACAAACGATATACAACCGGCTTGTCCACTAGCATATGATTAGCCACCTTTCAGAGGAATGGATTCCATAAAAAAGGATTCTATCACTTCAGCTAATTCTTCGATGGATTGATGCCCAAGGAATACTTCCAACCCGATATCTACATTAAATATTTCGTTCACGTTTGCGTTCAAAGATGCAGCTAGAAGGGAATTGCCGCCGAGCTCGTAAAAATTGTCCTGTATCCCTATTGGGGTGACACCAAGATGCTTCTCCCAAATATGAACCAGAACCCTCTCTGTCCCGTTTCGGGGCGCTTTATATCCGATAAGCTCATCTTCAGACAGCTTGAGGGGAACTGAGGGAACCTGTTCAGCAGCCGGCTTCGCGGCAGCATTATACTCCCGGTCAAGCTCCGGCTCCACCCAGCACCGAACCCGCTCAAATGGGTATGTAGGCAAGGGAATCCGAAGGCGCTTCTCCTGTCCATAATAAGCAGGCCAATTAATGAAATAGCCCTCCATCCAGAGCCAGCCCAGGCAATAATTAATCCTGTCCCATATATCTTCTGCTGCGGTTTCGTTTACTTGGGACGTTTCGGGTATATCTCCACCTGAAATGGATGGACTAGGTCCCACAACCAACTTTACTATTTCGCTTGACTGTTCATTGCTTATTATGGTTTGTGGCGAATCATCCAAAAATTGTAAGAGAAGTTCCGAGCCGAATCGCTCTCCCCAATCCACTTGGCTCTGATCTTCACGAGGATTATCAGCCGTCCTGACCAACGAACCGGGAGGAAACCCCGCATTAAGCTTAGCCGACCGGCCATGGTAACGATCTACCCAGGCTTCCTGATCTGTAACCTTAAGCCGCCGCGCCTGCACATAACACACATACAGATAGGCAGCATCCTCGAGCTTCAGCCAGCCAGATTCTGCCGCAGCGGCATACAAACCGGCCCCTCTTCCTTCATAAAATGACGGGGAAATCCCCATACGACGCCACATCCGGGATATAACAATTTGCAAAATAAAAGTGCTTAATGCTGCTTGAATATCATCCCAGGCTGCTGCATCAACTAAGACGAACTCTGTCTGTAATGCCTGACTTACCCTCTTCTCAACTTCAGTCCAATCCTCATGAAATTGGGGATCCTCCCGAACTCGCCTGATATCGTTACTTCCCATTTCTTCCGTGAGGTCCGGGAAGTTAAACTGCAGATTTGGCACTACATCCTTGGACTTATTCGTATAAAATTTCGTTTCTTTTAAATTGGAAAGACGGTCGTTCGTAGAAGCGATAAAGAACCCTCGATGTTCAAAGACTTTGCGTCCGGTCTGGAGTGTATAAGCCGCATCCGCTAAGCGCTTGTCAGAGGCGGAATTGAGAGCGGTCTGTATCTCGTCCTTGTGCCTGCGGAGTGCTTCCGGCGTTTTCGCAGAAACAACATAGAGCATGGATTTCCGTACCGGCGCAGATGAAATAGCCTTTGGCGGCTCCTCGACGATAACATGGACGTTCGTCCCGCCAAGACCAAATGAACTTACACCCGCATATCTAGACGAATTGGCGTTCCATTCGAGCGGGATTGGATTTAAATAAAACGGGCTGCTCCCCGTAGCAAGACGGTCGTTAGGTATTTCAATGTTGATCGCTGGAGGAAGGATCTTCTCCTTCAGCGCCATTACCGTCTTAATCAGCCCGATCACTCCTGCTGCTGGCCCCGTATGGCCAAAGTTGGATTTGGCCGATCCAAGCGAGCAGAAAGCGCTTTCTGACGTGCTTTTGCCAAACACCTCATGCAAAGCCTCAAGCTCCATGGAATCGCCCATCGGCGTTCCCGTTCCATGCGCCTCCAGATAGCTGATCTGTTCAGGACGAACCCCTGCGACCATCATCGCTCTTTCGATAACCTCAATTTGGCCGTTTACGGACGGAGCGGCAAATCCTGCCTTTTGCGAGCCGTCATTATTTATAGCGGACCCCTTGATCACACCATAAATCGTATCTCCATCTTCCCATGCCTCTGTAAATCTCTTAAGTACAACACAACCGGCTCCATCACTATATATAGTTCCGGTTGCCGAGGCGTCAAAAGCTCTAAGATGACCATCCGAGGAAAGCAATCCGTTATCCTGATATTCGTAACCTGCGAGCTGCGGAATGCTGAGGGTCGCCGCCCCACACACCATCATGTCACTGGAATAGGTCAGTAAACTTTCACATGCCATATGTACTGCCGTCAAGGAACTTGAACACGCGGATTGGATGTTGAGTGTTGGCCCGGTAAGTCCAAGCTTGTATGCCGTCATCGTGGCCACATGGTCCTTTTCGCTAGCAATCTGTATTTGCAAATTCATGGCGGCTTGTGCGTTATTCAAGTGTGGAAGAAGATGAAACATAGAATAGTAGTTGGCATATACCCCCGCATAAACCCCTGTGATATCTCTCCTGCCACTATCTGCGTAACCGGCTGATTCCAAAGCTTCCCATGCAAGTTCCAAAAACAAGCGATGTTGCGGGTCCATCCAAGAAGCCTCTGACGCGTTAATATTGAAAAAAGAGTTATCAAAATACTCTATCCCTTTGATATTGCTGTTCGTCTGAATAAATTGCCTGCGATTCCCGGAGTTTCCCTTCAGTGATTCTTTATTCAATCCAGAGACATCTGAAAGTACTTCCTCACCATTCTTAATGAAATCCCAAAATTGCTCTACATTTCTGACACTTGGTAATCTTATAGAAACACCTATAATTGCGATATCTGTCTTTTTATCTGAAAAATCAATATCATTTGACATTGGATCCCTCCGCCAGATAAAAATGTTATGTCTTATTGTAGATTTGGTGTAATTTCAAATCGAATTCTTCTATAACCAATATTACCATAATTTCTCACATAAAACTAATATTCGGGATAAAATACATAAAAAATACATAGTTTCTTTTATTAAATAGAATTTACTTGTATTTTACATTAATTGTTATATTCGTATTTATAGAATCTTTTATATTATTCTGCAAGTTTCTTCTTCAAATTTCTTTGATATTTTTCACACTTTTTGTATCATAGCTAAAATAAATTTGAGTATGTTGCGGCAATCTGACACATTGTTCTTAGAAATAAAAAAAACCGCGTTTCCGCGGCATCCATAACATTTTATTGATGAAAGTTACTTAATAATTATTTTTTTCAATTCCAATCACTTGCTCTGTGATAATACGAAACTTTTGTAGTTTAACATTCAATCTTTCAATTTGATCTTTATCTAATCCTTCAGTGTCTAAATAAAACGAACCTGTAATAACTTCCGCTGAATTCCCCTTAATCGTTCTGTTTATTTCATTCACCATTGGTCGGCCATTAAGTCTTTCTATTAAATCATTTGATATAACGGGTATTACTGAAATTACTTTTATTGACTTACCTGTCTTATTCCAAAGATTGAAGTTGTAAGATACCGTAGTCTTTTTAATATCTCCACCAAGACCATAAGAAATTGAATTAACTGCCAACCCATCATCAACCATATTCCGGGAATTTGGATTTTCACAACCCGCAGTAAATAAGATTAATAACATAATCAAAGAAAACACTGTCCGAGCTAAGTTTCTCATCGATTCCCCCTCCAAGGAGCATTTCTTTCGGCAAATTCTACCCAAAATATAAACCATATCCAAAAAGAAGAAAAGACCGACATCTTAGGCTCTGGCTTCTCCTTATTATTTTGAGTTTAAATTTTATACATTTTGCGCATATCGTTCATCAGGAAGCTTCGTCAAGACAACATAAAGACTTGTTTGTTCACTGCTTATATTTGTAAAAGAGAAGGATTCATCGCCTTCTACGCGAATAACATCGCCTTTAACCATCGCAACTTGGTTTCCATCCACAGTCACTTCACCTGACCCATCAGTAACGAGAATAAATACATCTGTTCCCGGATGTTTGTGGCTTGGCAAGGATTGTCCAGGATTAAAATGCAGGGTAAATACTACACTATCCTCTTGCTTAAACAGCACCTTTTTTGTAAAAGAGTCCTCGCGAAATTCTGTGTAATCCACCAGCGTTTTCTTTTCCATAATTCGTTTCCTCCGTTCATATATTGAATTCTTCTCTTCTATTACAGCCATAATACCCAACGTTGTTAATTACGCTATAACCCTAGTAACGGATCTCATACTCACAATGCGAATGGCCACTTACATTGCACTTTGTTTCTCTCACACTGACCCTAGTGTTCCGGATTCGGTTTAATGCCCCTTCCATGATCGCCCCTTCCAAATCACATACCATCTTCTCTTCCATTACGGGTAATCCCTTGCAAAAGCAATCATCCATCGCCATTCGAATGAAGCCTTCTCTAGTCTCCAATATTCTTGGAATCCCGATTTTCAGCTGCTGCAGCAGCTCCATCAACTCTTCCAAGCTATCGACAGGAAGGCTCTCGCCAATCTTTCGGCCAACTGTCAGGGTTGTGCCCCTTCCCCCCATAGGTAATCCCTGATACAAGCCGATAAGACGAATCGTCCGGAACAACTCAAGTGGAACCTGATTGCCTAGTTGTTCTCTAGCGATGGAGCCCATATCCTCAAATGTGAACTGATTCATAGCAGCCACCTCCCATGATTGTACGGCTTAATCTAACCCCCATAAATTTTCTCCATTCCTGCGGGGTCCAGAAGAATCATTTTCTTATTCCCAACCAGCTTGATAAGCCCCAACTGCTCAAATTTTGAAAATTTCCTGCTAATAGTTTCCCTCGTTACCCCGACATAATTGGCGATTCCCTCACGGGACAGGGGGAGGGCAATATGAATATTCCCGCTGCGTAGCTTGCCGTACTTGTCGCTGAGCTCCATGATCATATAGGCTATGCGTATTTCAGGATCTTTGGTCGCAAGACTTTGTGCCAGATTCTCCGTATGGGCCAATCTTTTGGTCACACTTTTCAAAATTCTGACTGAAATTTCCGGATTTTCTGTCATCAACTGCTCCATATCTGTTCGGGTCAGCATGCAGATATTAGTATCTTTCAAGGCATAGGCACTGAAGTTGCTAAGCTCGTCACTATTAAAAATGCTCAGTTCTCCAAAAAAATCCCCATTAGTCAGGACGTGCAGGATTTGTTCTTTGCCCTCGGGAGTCATTTTCGATAATTTAACATGACCCCACTGAATAATATGCAGCGTATCTGATGGCTCACCTTCCAGAATTAACGGCTGGCCTTTGGCAAACTTGCGGTGTTTAATCATGGCACTGATCCTGGAGAGATCTTCGTCAGTCAGTGCAGCAAAAATCGGTACCTTACGGGTACATGGCTCAGCGGCGTGCTGGCAGGAATGCTCATTCATAACGTTCCCCCCTGTTGTTCGTGTTATTGTACTATCCTGCTTCCGTTTAGGAGTGTTATATATAATGAACTTATGAAGGTTACCCTTTTAGGGCGCTGCAATGTCGAGTGTTCTTACGACCCCTGTTGTCTCCGGAATCCTTGAAATAACTATCCAGTGGGGCATTTCGGAGACAAATGCGGACGCTCTGCTTCTTCAGAATCACTCGGGATCGAAGCTCAGATCGGTTAATTCTAAAGCTCATTTTATATAGAAGATTATTTTCCCTCGACCGGTACAAAGTGGCTTTGATCCTCACCACAGACTGGACACACCCAATCCTCAGGCAGCTCTTCAAATGCTGTGCCTGCGGGTACATCCTCGTCAGGATCTCCAATTACCGGATCATAGATATAACCACATGGTTCGCAGATGTATTTTTTCATCACAATCATCTCCCCTAAAATTGTTGGTTTTTATAAAATGAACTTATGCAGGTTACCCTATTCGGGCGCTGCGATGCTTAGTGTTCTTACGATCCCTGTTGTCTCCGAAATGCTTGAACTAGCTATCCAGTGGGGCATTTCATTTTATATAGCTTAATCTGACTTGCACCTCGTTCATGATTCCCTCAATACTGCTATCTGCTGCTAAATTAATCCCCGAAAGGCTGAGTTCTTGCTCAATGGCTGTTTTATAGGCTAGAGAAGCAGCTGCCCCTTCCCATGATATGGCACCAATCATTGTGTTATTTTTCACGTAGAGACGCGTGTATACCCCATTATTTTCCCCTGATACGATGAAGTCGCACTGTCGCTCATCTACATAACCAATTGAAAATAAGGAAATTCCAAAAGCATTAAACAAGGTAACCGGTACAGCTCTACGGTAAATCGTTCCCTCAGCAGCCATATTGCTGCCCGCAATCCGTCCCTGCTCGATAGCTCCGCCCCACAGCCCTTCCACGTGCCCGTCAAATTCAGCGACATCGCCTGCGGCATATATATGTGGAGCACTTGTTTCCATTTTTTCATTTACGATAATGCCCTTTCCGACCTGTATACCCGTTTCAGCTGCCAGCGAAGTATTGGGCACAATACCGATGGAGTAGACAACGTGATCACAAGGAAGGTAAGTCTGATTATCCAGCATAATTCCGGTCACTGACTCTGCTCCATCAATAAGAGCGACACCAGCTTGCAGAATAACTTTTACACCGTTACGTTCTAATACCTCTCTAAGATGATCCGAGGATCTTTCGTCTAGCTGCCGGGCCATCAGGCGCTGAGAAGCTTCGATCACAGTAACCTCATAACCTGCTTCATGAAGCGCCCAACTTGTTTCGAGTCCCTGCACACCCCCACCGATGACAACAACACGACTGCCCTGCCGGAGACCTTCCTTAAGCCGTTCAGCATCGCTCATATCCCGGATGGTGTGAACATTGCCTAAGCCGTCTCCCTTAATCCCGAGCGCCCTGTTCTTAGCTCCCATACACAACAAGAGCTTATGATAGCTTAAACCCTGTCCATCCGCGGTTTCTACGACTTGACGGTCGGGGTGGATCGAAATAACCCGGGTTGAAATCCTCACGGTAATCCGATTAGCTTGGTACCATTTCTCCTTCTTGATCAGCACTTTCTCGCTGTGCAGGTCGGTAAACAGACCTTTGGTTAGCTTGATCCGATTGTAAGGGAGATGGCTTTCTTCCCCAAGTATTGATATTTCGGCTTCCCCGTCTTGATCACGAATCGCTTTGGCAGCATGTACAGCAGCAACTCCGCCTCCAACAATAACAAAATGTTTCGGCATCAGGTATTCCTCCTCTCTCTAGATTGAGCTAAGCAGTAAGTCCGAGACAAACTCAGCCGCATTTCTGATCTTCTGAACCTTCTCGGGTTCTTTGGGTGAAAATCGGATTCTCACGGGAAATTCCACATGGGTCATACCCGTGGATTTGATGACTTCAGATGTGCTTTGCACCGTCATATTGGTTCCATTCAGATAATCCTGGATAACCTCTATGGCTTCGCCACTCCAGCCGTACGAGCCGAAGGCTGCGGCAAGCTTGCCTTCCAAATTCATCTGTTGCATTTCCTTAAGGATAATCTCCAGGTTCCCGATCATATCCGCATATTTGGTAGAGCTGCCGACAAAAACGGCATCAGCTGAAGCAATGCTGCTTAGTATATCGGCGGTGCTGTTTTTATCCGCATCCCAGACTTCTGTCTCAATCTGATTTTCCTGCAAGGAATCCTGTAAAATTTTCGCCATCTTTTTCGTACTGTTTTTGATTGTCGTATAGACAATGGCTGCTTTTTTCCCTTGGGTAGATTCGCGGCTTAACGTGGCGTATAACCCGATATATTTTGGGATATCCTCCCGGATCATAAATCCGTGGGAAGGCGCGATCATTCGGATTTCCATATCTTTGACCGCCTCCAAAAGAGTTCTTACATATCTTCTGTGAGGGTGAATAATGGCCTTATAGTAGCCTATAAAATCTTCCGTTATATCAAACCCTGCTTCATCACTGAATGGCTTCTCCACCGCCACATGTGTGCTGAAAATATCGCAAGGAAACAAAATTTGATCTTCGATACAATAGGTGATCATCGTCTCAGCCGTATGAAGGTAAGGCGTCTCTTTGAATAAAAGAGTTTTTCCTCCAATATCGAGTGTATCTCCGTCCTTGACGACCAGGAAATTTCGGCTGTGAAGTTTGTACATTTCCTGTAATTCTGGCACCGCGATCTCGGTACAAACAATGGTGGCATTGGCTGCTTTGGCGGCCAGTGCGGCTAGCCCGCCGGAGTGATCCGGCTCAGTATGGTTTATTACAATATATTGAATCTCCTGAAGATCAATCATCGTGCTCAGGCACTCGGCATATTCACGGCCGAATTCCATATCCACCGTATCAATCACTGTCGGTTTGCCCGTTTTTAACAAGTACGAATTATAAGTTGTTCCTTTTGTTAGAACCAAGCGGTGAAAAGGTACCTGACGGTTATCTATCTTGCCTATCCAGTAGGTTTCCTCAGCGATTTGTTTGAACTGTGTAGTCATATTTCGTAACCTCCCATGTTTGATTGATAATGTTTATCAATAACCACATTCTATTATGGCCGCCAAACGAAAAGGAGGATTTGAATCAAATTTTGAAAGTTTAGGTTATCTAAAATGAACTTATGAAGGTTACCCTTTAGGGGCGCTGCGATGCCGAGTGTTCTTTAAGGCCCCTTGTTGTCTCCGAATTGCTTGAACTAGCTATCAAAGTAGGGGCATTTCGGAGACAAAGGCGAACGCTCCGCTTCTTCAGAATCACTCGGGATCGAAGCTGAGATCGGTATATTCTAAAGTTCATTTTAGCTAGCTTACACTTTAAATTTACACGATTGAAATGAAGCGGTAATGCGTGGGATCACATTTTGAATAATAAAGTTTTGCTTTGATTTGCTTTTTGGAGTCCTTTCACCGAACCTGCGGAGAGACGAACGATTACGGACAAGCGTTAGCGGTCGCCTTTAGTTTTGGGTTTCATCCGCTGAAAATAATTTTAGAAATCCAAAGCTAACAGCGATGGGAGTAACGTTCGTTCTCGGAGCCTTTCGAACACACGATGAGCTCCTATACAAAATAAGGGCTGCCTTTTGGGGCAGCCCCTTCCGATAAACAGTTACGTCCCGCACAGAACATAGCTAATAATTTGGTCTGGTGGACTATATTCTGGATTTGCGCTTATATCCGCTGCGTGAGCGGTATTACTGTGGCGCCCTCGCCGGATACCTTACTGGGAGCGAGAACATATGCACAAGCTTAGTAAATGGAATCGAGGCGAACAGAACAAACGCGGCAATAATATGGATTTGGAACAGAAGCGGCACATCCCTCATCAGCTGAACTTGCGGGTGGCATAATAAGTGGAAATACTGTCTGCTGCTGATCCCCACATAGTCGGCTATTTCGGCAACCGAGATATCGCTCTGCCCAAGGAGCTGCTTGGCTTTCTTCATACGCAGCATCGTAAGGTAGTCGGTCAAAGTCCGGCCGGTATGCGATTTGAAAATCCGCTGCAAATATCCGTGATGAAGATTGACGGCGGCCGCAACGTCTTTGGCCTGAATACTGCGGTCATAGTTCTGATGCAGAAATTCAATGCTTTTTCGCACATACAGCTGCACCGGCCTTTCACGGGCATTCAGCTGCTCCTTCCGCTGCTCAGCCACCCGAAGCAGCAGCTCACAGAAAAGCAGATGCACGATGTATTTGTCATCCGCTTCTGCTTGATCCAGCTCCATGACCAACGCCTTCAGCACCCGGTAAATCTCGCCGGTATCCGACAAAATCAAACTGCTGAAGGTGTTCTCCATCAGCTCGTTCAGACTGCTTGTCTTTTGGGCCATCTGATTGATCGGGGGTGCGTAGCCCGGTTTGTTCACGAACCCGAACTCCACATTGAGCATCCGGCAAGTCTCTTCAACAATCAGCCTGTGAGGAACGCTCGCGTCCAGAACGATCAATCCCCCCCGCTTAAGCTGGACAACCCTCTCACTCCCTTTGAACGTCTTCTCTCTTATTTTTGGAATGCCCCCTCAACACCGGCATAAGGGTTCATCTTTACACTTGACTCTCTCACAATAAGCCGGGGTTCGAATTCAACCCGCTCATAGCCTGATGTGTTCGGGGATTGAATGCGTTTGAGCAGAAGCTCCGCCGCCAGGCGCCCTACCTCGCTGCCCATAATGGAGACGGAAGTGATTTGTGGTGTTGTGACCGTTGCCCACAAATTGTTGTCGATGCCTGCAACTGCTACATCCTCAGGCACCCGCACCCCAAGCTCCTTGAGCCTGTTGACAATGCCGATCGCCACCATGTCATTCACAGCATAGATGGCATCGGGCATAAGCTTCAGGCTGTAAAAATAGTTCGCCGCCTGGCGTCCTGCTTCAAACGAAAAATCTTCCCCGAAATAAACCAGTGACGGCTCCACATGGCTGATCGCCTGTTCATAAGCAAGGTACCGTTCTTCAATCTTGTGTTTCGGGGCACCTGCATAAGCGATTCTGCTGCGGCCAATCTGCAGCAAATGATCCATCACCAGCTTACCTTCCTGACGGGCCATGCCGACGATATCCGCTTGAAGATCCTCACTCATCTTTTTCCCGTAGTTAATGACGGATACCGGAATATTCGTTTGATTAATCATCGGCTCCAATTGCTCAGGATACGCTAATGGCATGATGACCAGCCCGTCTACATGCAGCTTGTCCAACTCCTGCAAAACTTCAAGCTCAAGACGAGCATTCCCAAGCGTATTGATCTGGACCACCCGATAGCCGTGTTGTTTGGCCGCCTGCTCCACCGACCAGGCAATATCAGGAATGATGGCATTTCGGATATCTGGAACAGCCAGCGCAATCTGGCGCGTCTGCCCAATTTTGAGACTCTGGGCTGCAGTATTTGGCGTGAATCCCATTTCCTCTACGACCTGCAGAATTTTATGCTTCGTCTTGGCACTGATGCCTTTGCTATTATTAAGTGCCCTTGAGACGGTCGCGATCCCCACGCCAGCTTGCCTCGCAACATCCTCAATCGTAACTTTTCTATTTGAAGTCATAATAAAATGTCCCTTTCGATGTCCGGAATCGTTTCCATGTAATTCTGTTAGTTATAATCAATTTTCTTAATTATATCATAGGGGACATGTTTTCAAACGCAGTTATATAGTGAAGCTAAATATAAACGGAGGCTTGCGGATGTTGGCTATTACAATTAGCACATTGAGTCGGCTTTTTCGTTTGACAGTTTGTCGATATTGTGACATTATAAGTTTCGAAAACGTTTCCTAATTTGTTTTCATGAATAGGAAATGACCCATTATTATTTTTAATTCCTACAGGGAGATGAACAATATGCAAGCTTTAAGATGGCATGGTGTAAAGGACTTACGGGTTGAAACGATTGAAGAGCCCACCCCGAAGGAAGGACAAGTCAAAATCAGGATTGAAGCATGCGGCATCTGCGGAAGTGATCTGCACGAGTATGCGGCAGGCCCAATTTTTATTCCTGAGGGCACACCCCATCCATTAACGAATGAACAAGCACCTATTGTCATGGGACATGAGTTTTCCGGTCAAATCGTAGAGGTGGGTACTGGCGTAACCCGGTTCCAAATCGGTGATCGCGTCGTAGTAGAACCTATTTTCTCATGCGGAACCTGCGAATCATGCAGACATGGCAAATACAATCTTTGCGATAAAATGGGCTTTCTCGGTCTTGCTGGCGGGGGCGGAGGCTTCTCCGAGTATGTAGCAGCAGATGAGCATATGGTTCACAAGCTACCGGACAGCTTGTCCTATAAGCAAGGCGCGTTGGTTGAACCGTCAGCTGTTGTGTTGTACGCTGTTCGTTCGAGCCAATTCAAGGTTGGCGATCGCGCGGTGGTATTCGGTACCGGCCCGATCGGGCTGCTGCTGATCGAAGCTTTGAAAGCGTCCGGCGCTTCTGAAATCTATGCTGTGGAGCTTTCCGAAGAAAGAAGAAACAAGGCAATCGAGCTCGGCGCGATCGGCCTGAATCCAGCGGATACCGATGTTGTGGCCGAACTGCAACGCCTTACAAAAGGCGGAGCAGATGTTTGCTTTGAAGTCACTGGTGTCCCTGCTGTGTTAAATCAAGCTATTTCTTCCACAAAAATAAGCGGCCAAGTGATGATAGTCAGCATTTTCGAACGTGAAGCCTCCATTCATCCTAACCAGGTTGTATTGAAGGAACGCAATATCGCCGGTATCATCGGTTACCGTGATGTATTCCCTGCCGTCATCAGCTTGATGCAGCAAGGTTATTTCCCAGCGGACAAGCTGGTGACCAAGGAGATTTCCCTTTCTAACATTATAGAGGAAGGCTTTGAGACGCTGATCAAAGAGAAAAGCCAGATCAAAATTATTGTTTCACCAAAGAGCTAATACTAATTAACTGAAACTTGAGGGAGCCTGCAGGCTCCCTCTCGCTAGTTTGTGGAGCATCCTGCATTTCCTTCATTAGTCGGAGCGATCGGTGAGCATTTTATACAAAAAGCCATACTTGCAGCGCCATTCCCGGCATTTTTTCGTCATTCAGCACTTCCGCTGCAATCTCCTTTCTAGAGGAGCTGCGCCTTTCTGGCAACCGTTGCTGCATTTTATTATTATAGGCGGGTAACCTCAAAGAAAGATAAAACACAAATTCCAATCTTGTTACAATATTATACATACTCCAGCCTCAGCGGGCTGACTTTGACTGCGCATACTTTAAAGCCCGGCATGCGGCACGTCGGATCAAGCGCCTGGTTCGTAATCTTGTTGACACACTGCGTATCACCCCAATGCATCGGAACGAACACCGTATCCTCCCGGATATCGGTGCTGTACCGGCTGCGAACGTAAATACTGCCACGTCTCGACTCCAGCTGCACCAGTTCGCCGTCCTCGATGCGGTACCGCTTTGCAGCCATCGGATGAATCTCCATGAACGATTCCACGTCGCGCGCGGCAAGCGAATGGCTTCTTCGCGTCTGCACGCCGGTCAAATAATGCGTCAGCACTCGGCCTGTCGTCAAATACAGCGGAAAGTCATTGCTTGTCTGTTCGCTTGGCCTATGATTGTTCACCGCGATCAGCTCCGCCTTGCCGTCCGCGTGCGCGAAAGATTGCTCGAACAGCCGTTTCGTGCCCGGATGCTCCTCGGCCGGGCAGGGCCAGTAAACACCTTCTTCTTTCTTAAGGCGGTCGTACGTAATGCCGTAGTAATCGGCAATACCGCCCTTGCTCGCTAGCCGCAGCTCATTAAAGATGTCCTCAGCCGACGAGAACGTAAAATAAGCTCCCTTGCCATGCAGCTTCGCGATGTCGCACAGAACCTGCCAATCGTGCTTCGCCTCGCCGGAAACCGGTCGGCTGGCTTCGCGAAGCAGCACACGTCCCTCCAGGTTCGTCAGCGTCCCTTCGTTTTCCAGGTAAGGCGTTACCGGCAAAATCAGATCGGCGAGACGCGCCGTTTCAGACATCAGCATATCGGCGACGACGAGGAAGTCGAGCTTGCGCAGCCCTTCCTCCACGAAATTGGCGTTTGGATTCGACACAATCGGGTTCGATCCCATCACGAACAAAGCACGGATTTCCTGTTCATGCACCTTCTCCATCATTTCGTAAGCCGAGACGCCTTTGCCCGGAAGCTCGGCCGGATCGATGCCCCAGACGCCCGCTACGTAAGCGCGATCCTCAGGATTTTCAATCAGGCGGTAACCCGGGAGCTGATCCGCCTTTTGCCCGTGCTCGCGGCCGCCTTGCCCGTTGCCTTGCCCGGTCACGGCACCGTAACCGCAGCCGGGCTTGCCGATTTTGCCGGTAAGCAGGACGAGGTTGAGAAAATTGCGCACGGCCATGTAGCCGTCCGTCTGCTGCTCCACACCCCGCGCCGTAAATACCATGCCTGTAGCGGCTCTACCATAGGCCAGCGCAGCTTTGCGGATCAGTTCAGCGGATACGCCGGTCAGCTCCGCGATTTGTCCCAGATCCTGAGCTTCAAGATGCGCCCTCAGCTCCTCAAAGCCTTTCGTGCGCTGACGTACGAAGCTCTCGTCAATCAACCCTTCTTCCAGAATAACCTTCAGCATGCCGTTCGCCAGCGCAGCGTCCATGCCTGGCTTCACCCGCAGGTGCAGGTCGGCGGCCCGCGTCGTCCCGGTGTCCCGGGGATCGATGGCGATCAGGTAAGCGCCTTTCTCCTTCGCGCTTGTAAAATAAGGCATCAGCGTCGGCTGGCATTCAGCGATATTTGTTCCCGCCAAAATAATGCAGCTTGCCTGCTCGATATCCGCCAGCTGATTCGTCAGCCCCCTGTCGATGCCAAACGCCTTATTGCCAGCCGAGGCGGCCGCCGACATGCAAAACCGGCCGTTGTAGTCGATATATTTCGTCTTCAGCGCAACGCGTGCGAACTTGCCAAGCAAATAAGCGGACTCGTTCGTCAGCGACCCGCCGCCATATACGCCGATTGTATCGCTGCCATACTTGCCGCGCAGCTCGCCGAACTTGCGCCCGATCAGCACGTACGCTTCCTCCCAGGAGATGCGGACGAACTGTCCGTCCTTCTTCGCCAGCGGATACAAAATCCGCTCACCTGTCAGCGCGTGCTGATATGCATTCATCCCCTTGATGCAAAGACGCCCTTCCGACGCCTTATTCGGCCTCGGCAGCACCGTGTAAGTGCTGCGCAGGTCCGCGTCAAACTCCTCGATGACCTGCATTTTGCACTGCACGCTGCAGAATGGGCACTGCGTGTCCATCACCCGTCTTGTTAAGGGGGTGCCGGAAGAGGAGCCCGAAGCCATTGAAGACTTTTGCAGAATAGCCGAAGCTGTGGAAAAGGAATCCGAAGATGAATCGAAAGCGGGTCCGTTAGGGAGCGATGCCGATGAGTTGCTGCTGCCGGACAATTCGGCCGAAGCCGACATTCCTTCCGGCGCCAGATAGAGTGAGGAGACTGCCGAAGCAGCCCCGTTAAGTTCGCTGAAATGTTTCATGATATCACCTTGTATAAGCAGCCAGCGGCTGTTGATAGGATCGTTGTTCCGCGCTCCTGCTCGAGGCGGTGCAGCAGAGCGCTTCGATTGTCGCGGTCCAGCAGCAACTCACGCAGCTGTACAAGTCCAATGCGGTCGACCCACTGTCCGGTCGGCTCGCCGAAGTCCGCTTCCTCGCGGTACAGCTGGAGCAGCGCCGACGCCAGATCAAGTGCCTCCTCGCTATCCAGCGAGGCGAGCAGCAGCTGGCCCTGCTTCAGCTGGGCTCCGCCGCTGCCGCCGGCGTATAAATCCCAGCCGCCGGGAGCGCCTGAGAGTCCGACGTCCTTCGCCAGCGTGCCCGCGCGGTGCAGCGGGCTAGCCGAGACGCCGACGCTGACCGCCGTCGGCAGCTGCAAGCCCTCCAGCCTGCGCTCCAGCTGAGCGCCCAGGCTGATCGAATCCTGCAGGGCGCCGCGGTCGTAGGCGCCCGCGCAGGTCGCTACGGCGGCCATCGGCCAGCCGTAGGAGGCTCCCGCCGCCGCCCCGCCCAACGCGGCGGTGACGGCCTGGACCTGCTCCGGCGCTACGCCGAGCAGGTCCAGCTGCGCGCCGCCGGACAGCTTGGCGAGCGGGATGCCGAAGGCATCGATCGCATCGGCGATGCGCCGCAGCTGATCGGCTGTAGTCACGCCGCCGAACATGCGCGGCGTAACAGCGCAGCCGCCCTCTGCGAGCGGCCGGATCATGGCCAGCTCGCGGCCCCGGCTGGCAGGCGGCGCACCGCCGTCCGCGCTGTGTGCAGCCGCTCCCGCGAACGACGCTTCACCGGTTTGCAGCCGACTTCCGCTAACTCCGCATTCTACAAGAGGCGGCATCTCCCCGCTGCTGGCCTGCCAAGTCCCCGCAGCGCCACCACGAACCCGCGTCAGCTGTGCGCCGATATAATAACGCAGCGCAGCCCGGCATACCGGACAACCTTCTTCGCTTAACCATCCAAGCCCGTTCATCGCATCGCGAGCGGAGACGTAGGCCCCACTGACTACGGCCACCTTCACCTCGGCGTGGCTGAGCGTCGTGCACGCACACACAGTCTTCTTCGCCGGCTCCGCCTCGTCCGCGCGCTCCAGCGTCACTTTGAGCAGCGCGGATACGAGCGGCTTGCAGCCGCCGCATGTGCTTGACGCTCGCGTGCAGGCGCGCACCTCCTCGAACGTCTGCAGCTCTTTTTCACGGATTGCTTCCACGATCGTTCCTTTCGGGACGCCGTTGCAGGAGCAAATCGTCTCCTTATCCGCCATGGCGCAGACGTACGCTTCGTCCGCTCCGGTTCCGGCGACTGTCCCCGCTGCTGCTTCTTCCAGCACTGATACGTCGGCCTGCTGCTTGATGTACCCGAGCAGCTTATTGCCTTCGCTGCTGTCTCCGAACAGCACCGCACCGGCGATTTTTCCGTCCTTTACCGTCACCTTCTTGTAGGTGCCGCGTATGCCGTCGTAGGCCTTCAATGAAGTAGAAACGTCGGAGTCGCGGATCTCACCAGCCGAAAACACTTCAACACCCGACACCTTAAGCTGCGAGTACAAAATGGAGCCGTGATACCCCTCCATCTCGATACCGCAAATCCGGCTCGCCAGCACTTTCCCCTGCTCGTAGAGCGGAGCAACAAGACCGTACACCATGCCGCGGTGCTCGGCGCATTCGCCGACCGCGTAAACGTTGGACACATTCGTTTCCATGTAATCGTTCACGACGATCGCCCGGTTCGTCTTGATGCCGCTGTCCGCAGCGAGCTTTACGTTCGGCCGCACGCCTACGGCGATGACAACAAGATCGGCCGCTACCTTCGAGCCGTCCTTGAATTGCAGACCTTCCACCCGCTTTTTACCGAGTATTCTCTCCGTGTGCTTTTCCAGGAAAAAGCGCATGCCCTGGCTTTCCAGCTCTTTGCGCAGCATCTCCGCTGCGGTGGGGTCCAGCTGCCGTTCCATGAGATGGTGATAAATATGGACAACGCTGACCTCCATCCCGAGGTTGAGCAAGCCGCGAGCTGCTTCCAGGCCGAGCAAGCCGCCGCCGATGACAACCGCTTTTTTATACGATTTCGCTGTTTCCATCATCTTGTTGCAATCGTTAATGTCGCGGAACGCCGTCACGCCCGGCTTATCAGCTCCCGGCAGCGGGAGCATGAACGGCAGCGAGCCGGTAGCGATGATCAGGTCGTCATAATCCGCCGTAATCCCGGACTCGCTTACGACCTGTTTGCGATTCGTATCGATGCGGCACACCGTTTCGCCCGAGAGCAGCCGGATGCCATTGTTCCTGTACCACTGCCAATCGTTGATCGTAATATCTTCGATTTTTGTATCGCCCTGCAGCACCTTGGACAGCATAATCCGGTTATAGTTCGGATGCGGCTCTTTGCCAAATATCGTGATTTCAAATTGCCCCGGCGCCAGCTTTAATATTTCCTCAACGCAGCGCACACCCGCCATCCCGTTTCCTATTAAAACAAGTTTCCGTTTCGTCATGGCTTAACACCTCCACGTTCCCCAGCCGAAGTTACTACATTGCTGAATAATCTTTAGCCTCGGTCAAGCAGCGGGCGCTTGCTTCATCTGCCTCATCCGCTTCGCGGCATAATTCATCCACAGACAGACGCAAGCGAACAGCATGAGCAGCACGAAGCCAAGTGAGTAAGACCCAAACCAATCCTTCATCATTCCGAGTACAATCGGTGGAAAAAAACCTCCGACGCCGCCAGCGGCGCCAACAATACCCGTCACAGCACCCGTATTGCCGGTCGAAACCTCCGGAACCATTTTAAACACAGCTCCGTTCCCCAATCCAAGAAGCGCGGATACCACGATACACGTCATGATGAACAGCTCAAAATTGTCCAACGTTACCGTCATGCAGAGGCTGCAAAGCACAACACCAGCGAAGACGACGGCAAGCACCCTTTGCGAGCCGAAACGGTCAGCAAGGTAGCCGCCAAACGGCCGGATTAATGTGGCGATGACAACAAAGCCCGCCGTCTTGAACCCGGCATCCGTAGCTGTCAAATGAAACAGTTCTTTCAAAAACGTGGGCAAATAGCTGCTGAAAGCGACAAATCCACCAAACGTCAGAAAATAAAAGACGGATAAATACCACGTCGGCTTATATTTCAAAACCTCCATCGATTGCAGCATCGTCTTTGGTTTTGCCGGTGCCGGCAGCTCCTTCGTGCCAATCCAGAAAATGATCGTAACGATCACGATCATGACCGCCAGTCCCCAGAAAACCCAAGACAGCCCGAACCGGTTGTATACAACGGGAACCAGAGCGTTGGCACACGCACCCCCTAAATTGCCAAGTCCAGCAAGCCCGAGGATAAAGCCCTGTCTCTCCGGCGGAAACCAACGCGACACGTAAGTTAACGATACGGCGAAGGTGCTGCCGGCCATGCCGATAAACAAGGCGCACAGCAGCAGTACGCCATAAGACTGCGTCCACCCTGCAAGCAGCAGGGGCAAGACAAGAAACAACATCGCCAGTGCAAAGATGCGCCGTCCGCCGTACCGGTCCGTATAAACGCCCATCGGGATGCGCATGATGGAGCCGAGCAGCACTGGTGTGGCGATCAGGATACTTTTTTCAATATTAGTGATCTGAAACAGCTCTTGAATGGGCCCGGCTATCGGTGAAAACACACTCCAAATAACAAATGAAGCGGTCATAGCCAGTGTGGATAATGTCAATGCGTTCGTTGATCCGTTCTGTCTCATCGGTTATCCGCTCCTATGCGTTCCATTCGGTTACTTTCCTATCCTTCTACGGATCTTAAGATGCCAGAATGCGCTCTTCCTCGATGTGCAGCCACAATTCACCGCTTTTCTCTTCCACTTCTACTGCAAAAGAGGCGACACAGCCTTCATCGGGCGCTTGAACGAGACCGTCATTGAGGTCGATTTTCCAATCGTGCAGCGGACAAAATACATGGTGGTCACACACAATGCCCTCTGACAGCTTTCCCGCCTTATGCGGGCATCGGTTTTCGATCGCCTTGACTCCACCGTCCGAAAGCTTGAATACAGCGATTTCAAGTGATCCGATTCGGACGACTCTTGCCCGTTTCTCCGCGATTTCCGCAATGTTCCCAATCCTGATCCGTTTCATATTCGCCATCCTCTCCAGTTCATTTCATCAACATGCTTACATTTATTTCAAGACCAACTACATCGTCTTTTGTTCCATCGGCTCGAAGGTCGCCCGCAGCTGGCGTTCCTCAATGATTTCCTTCCATGGATCCTTCATGAGGCTCAGCGCATGTTCAATGCGCTCCACCAGTGCTTCGCGGTCTTCTCTCTTCTCCAGCGCCGCTTTGATCGTGTCGAGACCAACTCGCTCCACCCACTCCGAGGTGCGCTCGTTGTATTTGCCCGTCTCCCGGTAGTACTGGAGGTAAGCAGCGGACCATTCCACTACTTCTTCTTCCGTCTTCACTTTGCACAAAAGATCCGTGCCCCGCAGCTTCGTGCCGCCGTTGCCGCCGATGTGCAGCTCCCAGCCACCGTCGATCGCCACAACGCCAAAGTCCTTGATCGTTGCTTCCGCGCAGTTTCGCGGGCAGCCGGATACAGCCATCTTCACCTTGGCCGGCGTGTTCAGACGCTCAAACTTCTTCTCGAGCTGGATGCCCATGCCGATCGAATCCTGCGTACCGAAACGGCAGAACGTGGAGCCGACGCATGTCTTCACCGTGCGCAAGGCTTTGCCGTACGCATACCCGGACGGCATGTCGAGGTCGGCCCACATGCCGGGCAGGTCCTCCTTTTTCACGCCGAGCAGATCGATCCGCTGGCCGCCTGTCACCTTCACGAGCGGCACTTCGTATTTCTCAGCAACCTCGGCGATCCGTTTCAAATCCTGCGGCGTCGTTACACCGCCGTACATTCTCGGAACCACCGAATAGGTTCCGTCCTTCTGAATGTTTGCGTGGTTGCGCTCGTTGACGAATCGGGATTCTCTTTCGTCCTCGTGCTCCTCCGGCCATACCATGCCAAGGTAGTAGTTCAGCGCCGGGCGGCATTTGGAACATCCCTCCGGGTTTGACCATTCCAGCACGTTCATCACTTCACGGGACGTGGTCAAGTGCATGCTGCGGATCGCCTCAACCACTTGATCACGGTTCAGCGTCGTGCAGCCGCAGATGCCTTCCTTGACGGTTTTGACACCGTCTGCGCCCAGCACGTAAGTCAGGACGTCGGCCACTAGCGGCTTGCAGCCTCCACAGGAGCCGGATGCCTTCGTGCACGCCTTGATATCGTTCACGCTCGAGCATCCCTTCTCGTTGATCGCCTGTACGATCGCGCCTTTGGATACGCCGTTACAGCCGCAGACGATCTCGTCGTCGCTCATCGCGGCGACCAGCTCCACGCCGGACTTGGCTTTGCCGCCTCCACCTTCGCCGAGGAGCACTGTCTTCTCCTTGCCGGACACATCCTCGCCGTTTCGGATCATGGCAAACAGGCGGGAGCCGTCGCTGATGTCTCCGAACAATACGGCACCGATCACCCTGCCGTCCTTAATGACGGCCTTCTTGTATATGCCCTCGAAATCGTCCTGCACCTTCACTGCACGTGTGTCAGGTCCGTCGGCGTACTGCCCGGCGGAGAACACGTCGACGCCCGATACTTTCAGCTTCGTCGACACGACAGAGCCTTGATAGCCGGCGGTCTCCACGCCGGCAAGCCGCTTCGCAAGCACCGCGCCCTGCTCGTAAAGCGGAGCGACGAGACCGTAGGCGACTCCGCGGTGCTCGGCGCATTCGCCGACCGAGTACACGTTCGGCACGTTCGTTTCGAGGAAATCGCTCACAACGATGCCGCGGTTGATCTCAATGCCGCTGCTCTTCGCCAGCGCAATGTTCGGGCGAATGCCGACCGCCATGACGACGAGGTCTGCCTCTACCTCGGAGCCGTCGGTGAATCGGACGGCGTTCACGCGTTTTTTTCCAAGAATCGCTTCGGTATTCTTCTTCAAGAGGAACTTCATACCCTGACGCTCCAGCTCTTGCTGCAAAAGCAGCGCCGCCGTCCGGTCCAGCTGGCGTTCCATCAAATATTCGTTGATATGAACAACGGATACTTCCATGTTCAGATTTAGCAGGCCGCGCGCGGCTTCCAGTCCGAGCAGACCACCGCCGATGACGACTGCCTTTTTATAGTTTTTTGCGGTTTGGATCATCGTTTCGCAATCTTTGATGTCACGGAAGGCGATGACACCTTCTTTGTGCGCTCCCGGGAGAGGAAGCATAAAAGGAAGCGATCCGGTTGCGAGGATCAGCTCGTCATAAGGCACGCTAATGCCTCCGTCCGTGCTGACCAGCTTGCGGTCCGTATCGATTTTATTCACGGTGTGACCAGCATGCAGCGTAATGTGATTGTCTTCATACCACGACCAGTCGTTGATGACAATGTCCTTCATGTCGGCATCTCCGGCAAGCACGGAAGAGAGCAAAATACGGTTATAGTTCGGGTGATGCTCGCTGCCAAAAATCGTAATTTCGTATCGGTTCGGTGCTATTTTAAGCAATTGCTCAATACAACTGACGCCAGCCATTCCATTTCCCACCAGAACGATCTTCTTTTTCATTGCGCTCCACACTCCCAATTTAGATGCACTTTGATGTAATATAAACTAACATAAATAATGCTGAAACGAACAAATCACATATTATCTTTTGAATTGCGTCAATTAACATAACACGAATTAATTAATCAATAGAGTACACTAAACTTTCGCTTATTTCAATAATCAATTCAATATAAATTAAAAATAATTAACTAAATTCAATTAAATACGAACATTAAAATCTAAAATATAAATTAAAGTTCGTGATTAATTATGTGTAAGCGAAATCAAAACGAATTGACAACTGGTTAAAAAAGTAATTATTAAACATGCAACATTTTAATTTATGTTATGTTTTCTTACATTAGATTATGAATCAGCTGTCCCCCTTACCTCGTTCATTCATTAACAACCCCAAATATCCGGCCCCCTCCCTCTTCCCGATTTCTACACCGAAACGCAAAAAAAAACGCTACACCCCAAAGGAGCATAGCGTTCCCACCCGACAACCTGTCATTCAAATTGGCCTACAGTATATCTATATGTTCCTTAGAAAAGCTCTCCATTCTTGACTTACGCCTTAAACATGAAGATGCCCATACATTATAGGCACTTTAACCAAACGTGCTCACGGGAGTGGATCACTAGATGCCAGTTGGACTATCACGACATTCGTCAGGTAACGGGCACAGTTCATGAATTTTAGAAATCAGGTCTTCTGAGTTGGCATGAAACACTTGGTTCGAGTCCGTCCATACCGATTTCAGAAAATAGGAAGCATGAAACCGCCATCCCTGATGATCAGGATTAAAGTCCAATTGAACTTCACGTCCAGGCCTTCTCCGATATACGCGAGAACCAGGTTTCTGCCAACTTCCAATTTGAGTAACCCTGTCTGGTTGTTGGCCAATTAGATAGGTAAACCTCTCGTTATAAGGGATATCCTTCAAATAAAACTTTGGACTCCCCACCGCGAACACCTGAATATGCTGAAAGCCGTATTTTTCCTCCAAGCAAAGCCCTGTCCGGTAGGCGATAACACCTCCGGCGCTGTGCCCGATAAGGATTAGCTGATCCGCAGCAGATGTATGCTCGCGGATGATTTGTGCTGCATTTATTACCCGACGGGAGCGGCCACGTACCAGGTCGTAGCTGGCTTGTGGAAGCTGCCGGGCTAACAGACGCATTAACGAGCAACTTGAAGTGCTTTTTGCTGCACCGTAGGGAAAGATCATTACAATTTTAGCATTCTGATATCTTTGGGCGATCTCATAGGCAGCATCTTCGAAATTATCCCGATACGTCAGCACCCCGGCAAAAAAGCAAACCACAGTGCGGCACTTTGTTGTGCATGTGCTATGAGGGGATACATACGTCTCTGTCATGATTTCCCCCTCCTTGATCTAAAAATAAAGTAAAAAGAGTCCGCTTTTTCTTTAATCACTTTAAACTACCATAACAAAAAACTCATCCCCTAGGAATAGCCCAGGGAATGAGTTGATCTGTTCAACAATGATATAACATGGCCAGAAAATCTACTTGGCAGAATCTGCTTGAATACATTGTACCAATGACTCCTCATCCACAAAATCAGCCATTGACCGTATTTCTACGACGCCTGCCGCGGCTGGTACGAAGCTGCCCACTCCCGGCTTGCGGAGCTTAAATTCCACAGTCCTTGGCTGCCCTGGAATCAGATCGAAGAAATTGTCGGAGAATACGCCTTCTTCTTGTGTGGACAACCATACTTGCCTAGCCAAAGCATCTGTCTCGAGGGTGTACACGGGAACACCATTCTGACCTTGGCTTTCAGTTAGGGTTATTTTAGGTTTAGAGAGCCTAAGCTCTCTCTCTGGCACCAGATAATGCTGCCTTGTAGCGATGATGTCTTCGCCTATCTTCAGACTTGCCGTCAACACCACTTGCTGAGGATCATGCGCTCCGAGCAGATCTGATCTCGGGATGCTGAGAATCTCAGCAGACTCCCCCGCAGCCAAAGTAACTGAATATGAATTTAAGACAGCCCGCCCGCCTACATTCAAGTGGAGCTCGGTAACAAGCTCAGCCTGAACCACTGTTCCGAGATCGGAGACAGCATGAACGGTGATGGTATCCTTTGTGGATTGAACCGTCAGCAGAACGGGAGCGAAGCTTCTTTTCACCGCATATTGCAGAGCCTTCCACCGTCCTTGATAATCCATGCCCGCCCATGAAGCAACTGGCCAGCAATCATTCATCTGCCAGTACAGCGTACCCATGCAGTAAGGCTTGCTGCGGCGGTGAGCCTCAATGGCCATCGTAATCGCCTCCGCCTGAAGAACCTGACTCATGTAGAGGAATGATTTGAAGTCTTTCGGCTCAGGTAAATACATGTCCATGTATTCCTTGATCAACAGATTTCCGCGCCCATTCTTCTGATGGGCCAGCATGATCTCGGATTCCAGCTCAAGCGCCTCTTCCGGTGCATATTCAAGAACCGACTTTAGTTCAGGGAAGGATTGGAAGCCATACTCACTCATGAAGCGCCCTACGTTCTTGTTATAGTTCTCGAACGGTTCAATTGCATGCCACACGCCCCAATAATGAATGTCCCCATCCCCCGTTGTTTTGTAAGCATGCTGTTCCTGATCCCCAGTGAGGTTACGGAGTGGCGAAGATGGCCAGTACGTTATATCCGGGGACAATTGAGAGACAACCTCAGGCAGCAGTTTATGGAAAATAGCCTGGTAATCTGCCCACAGCTTCTCGCGAATCTCTTGACTGTAGTCCTTCTTCCAACCCCAGCCCGCATCTTCCACATAGTGAGCCCAAGCCGAATCAATCTCGTTATTGCCGCACCATAATGCAATCGAAGGGTGATTGCGAAGCCGCTTCACGTTATCTCTCGCCTCAGCACCCACGCTGATTAAGAACGCCTCATCTCCCGGATACATGCTGCAGGCGAACATGAAATCCTGCCACACCAGAAGACCATATTCGTCACAGAGGTCATAGAAGACATCCTCTTCATAAATGCCGCCGCCCCAAACACGAAGCATGTTCATATTTGATTCTACAGCGGTCACAATTTCATGCAAATACCGTTCACGGGTAACCTCTGTTGTAAAACTGTCATTCGGAATATGGTTCGCTCCCTTGACATAAACCGGGGTTCCATTGAGCTTGAAGTAGAAAGACACGCCTGCCTCATCTTTCTCCCGAATTAGCTGTATATCCCTCAGCCCAGTTCTGACGCTGCGCTCAGCAATAGGGGTTTCATCGGACAGCAGCTCCGCTTTAAAAGCGTACATATTTGCTTCTCCTAAACCTTGGCACCACCACAAGGAAGGACTCTTTATTTCTATATTGATATGGAGCTCTGTCTGTCCAGCCTTTACTTCAACCTGCTGTTCCCACTGCTCATCTCCAGCTGTAATGCGAAGTGCCCCGGTCCATTCCGCTTCTGCGTTAACTTCAGTCATAACAGTTAGCTTGGCCGCTTCAGCGGTAACTTCATCCTGACGAATATATAAGTCCGTAATTTGAAGCTGTGACCATCCTTCGAGGCGGACTTCACGCCAGATTCCGCTGGTTACAAAGCGCGGGCCCCAATCCCAGCCATAATGGTATGGCGCCTTCCGGGCAAAAATACTAACCTTCTTATCGCCGAGACCCCCAAGCTCAGACTGGTCATTCGTAGCTGGAAGGGCGTAACCAAGCTGCTCAAGCTTGGGGAGATCCTCAAGAATCGGGGAGCGAAAGCGGACACGAAGCGTATTGGGCCCGGACTTTAGCTGCTCTTTCACATTCACCTTCCAAGTGCGGAACATATTATCCGCCGAGAGAATAGGCTGCTCATTCAAATAAACATCAGCATAAGTATCAAGGCCCTCAAATACCAAATCAATCCGGGACAGCTGAATCAATTCCGGGTCTACTTCAAATTCGGACTGATACTCCCAGTCCTTTTTATCAATCCACTGCAAATTATGCTCATTCGTTCCATAGAAGGGATCAGGAATTAACCCGTTCCGGAGCAAATCTGTATGAACACAACCAGGCACTACCGCAGGATGCCATTCTTCCTCATCACAAGCTCTAAATCTCCATTCCTTTAAAAAAACCGCTTTCATAATTCCCTCCCTTGTGCGGGTCCATCCCGACTCCTATGGAGTTATGGTCTCAATCGGATCGCACTTATGTTTTGTTGAATTACAAACAATTACATAACGAATGTATCATTTGTTAGGAGTTATTACAATAACAAGTTATAATAATTTGATTTTTTGTTTTGTTATTATTCGTTAGGTTTTGGTACAACAATAGAATCCATAAAGAAAGACAGCCTTCCCGGTGGAAATGCTGTCTCTTCCCATGCGTTTCTTTTTATTCGACCCGTCTGAGTTGGAGGGTCTCGGCTTTAAACATGATAACGTTGCTATTTACTGCTTCCGGCCATATTCTTCATTAACAATTAGATCAGCCGACACCATCTTGCGCTCATAGGCAAAGTCCGGATGTTCTACCCGCCATAGAATCTGATCAACGGCACGTATTCCAAGCCGCTCTTTATTGACGTGAGCTGTTGCCAGAAGAGGAAGCTCCACATTGATATGATCAAAACCTGTTACCACACAACGCTCAGGAATTTTAATCCCTTTTGCGGTCAGAGCCTCAACTGCGAACGAGGCCATTTTGTCGTTTGCACATACGAACACCTCAGGGAGATCCCGGGGGTTCATCTCCATAATCGTCCTCGATACTTCATCCCTTGCCGGAGATATCAGGCCTTGAACCTGGGAGTCCTCAAGACCCTTCTCGCTCAAGAAGGCGCGATAGGCTGTCCATCGTTCACGGAAGCTGGGAGCATAGCTGGGATTACCAACGAACTGAAAGCTCTTATACTCCTTGGATACTAGATAGGTCATCATTTCAGTCATGGTCATAAAGTTGTCGGTGAAGACCATATCACATTTCAAGACCGGGTCCATATGGTCAATCATGACCACGGGAATGCTTAGGCGGTCAATCTCTGCCAGAATGGAGGAGGAAACGCTTCCCACAGTAATAATCCCGCTCACAGCTTCCGGATTAATCAATGTGAAGATATCCTCAGTCGAGGGTTCGGTTAAGGTAATAATATCGATCTCTTGTTCATTCAGTCTTGCGGAGACGCCATCAAAAATTGGCCCCCAGTACAGAGAGTCCCGGTTCTGATACCGAATGTTGGGGAATAACACTATAATATTCCCTTTCCATCTTCGTTCTTGCTCTACTCTATGCTCCTGCCTGCCCCGCTTAGATTCTTGCTTGAAATATCCAAGCTCGTTCGCCGCCTTTAGTATGGTCTCTCTGGTCTTGTCACTGACTCCAGATTTTCCGGCAAGCGCACGGGAGACAGCAAATTTGGATACGCCTACAAAATCCGCAATCTCCTGGACAGTAACTTTGCTTTTCATCCGATCACCTATTCTTTTATTTTCGATCCACTCTATAATTACTGCTCTTATTATTGCAAATTTAGCCTCTCATAGCAATCAATAAGCTAACAAAGCAGATAACTATAATAACAAAGTCGTTTATTGTTATTGGGATTGTTAGGGTACCCTTGTAACTATATTAAAAATTCTGATAACCCGAACTATAATAGGATCAGTTATAAAGTGCCAATTTATCATCTGGCGATATATAAATAAGAAGAGCAAGGCCTCTAGCAATGAGCAGCCTTGCTCCTTTTACATATGATAGTACAAGTCTTTATTCCGTTTATATTTCCATCCATCTTATTGATAGTTGACTCAATCCCTATCGCTCCATTGTTCGCGCCACAATTGGCTGAATCCAATCCATTTATTTCGAAGATAAGGACGATTCAAGCAAATAGTCAACGATCCAAGGTCCAACATTAGCACCCGCGGCTACTGAATGAGCAAGATGACTGAGCTTATCTGTGGCATTTCCAATTGCCCATACTCCAGGCCGGCTCGTACTACCATTAGCATCGGTAATCGCAAAACCAGCCTCATCCACTTCACAGAGGGATGCTGCGAGATCCGACGCAGCCTTGAAGGGAGCGGCGACAAAAGCCGCTTCACATGGCAGTTCCATACCACTTGCTGTGAGGACAGAGACAAGTTGGTCCGCTTCCCGTTTCAGGGACGCCACCTCATCTTGAACCGTAATCACACCAAACGCGCGAAGTCGCTTGCGAGTCTCTGGATCGAATTCGTACGGGGTTACAACAGTTACAGAAGACGACCACGCTGTAAGGAATTTGCCAAACTGAGCTAGACGCTCCGGTAGTCCAAAGGCTACAAAAGCTTTGTCACGAACTTCATAACCGCTGAAGCATGGGCACAGATGAACATCTCTGCCCAACCCCTCTCTCAGACCTGACACAGGAGGGAGCACGTCGACTAAGCCTGTCGCCAGCACTATTGCTCGAGCTGTTATTTGGGTCTGGCTGCCCAAGACATCAAAGAGCCCATCGGATCTTGGTTCAATCTTCAATACAGCCTCGCTGCGAAATTCACCACCGTAGCTATCGACCTCAGAGCGCCCACGAGCTTGAAATTCTGCTGGTGTAATTCCCTCATGTCCTAGGAATTCATGAATCTTACCGATTGTCGAAATTCGAGTTGGGCCTCCGTCATATATGACGGTTCGGCGGCAGGCACGAGTGAGAAATAATGCTGCGCTTAATCCTGCAGCGCCTGCGCCTATCACTGCCACATCAATGATTTCTTCATGACCTCCAGAAATTTCCAAATTATACATTTTCCTAACCCCTCCTTAATTACGGTCTCTTGTGACTACAATTCACTCCAGCTACCTGACTAGGAGAACATAAAACCATAAAATCAATATATGGATATCATGAGTCCATAATAACCATTATTATTCAATCTTGTCAAGATCGCTTTTTGGGGCTTGTACAACCCACAGCCAAAAACAGAGGCGCTACACTGTTCGTCCACTAAGTGCCCATGGGGTTTCATAAATCACTAAATTTTGTCCGCACTATAGGAAAAAAGTATGTATCATTAAAACAAAGAAGCCGAGTCTGGGGGCTTAAAGTTTGTTATATTTTAATAAAAAAGAAAGATGGTTCTTATTTTATGTTAAAAATACGAAATGCAAGGATCGAGGATTTGCCCCAACTTGCAGTCATAGAACAGCTTTGTTTCTCAAAAGAAGAGGCTGCTACACGGGGAGCTTTTGAACAGCGGATTCGTCTTATCCCTGATACTTTTTATGTTATTGAAGAAGATAGCAAAATCGCAGGGTTAATCAATGGTCCGGTCATCGAAACAGCATTCATAACTGATGACCTTTTCAATAACATAAAGAAAAACCCGCCATCCGGCGGGCATCAGAGCATTTTAGGATTAGCGGTGCATCCACATTTTCAAAAGCGTGGTTTGGCATCCAAGCTGCTGATGCATTTGGAAAGGGAATCGAGTAAGAACCATCGTGAAACGATTACTCTTACCTGTAAAGAGAACCTAATCGGCTTTTATGAAAGCCATGGTTACCTCAATTACGGCATCTCTGGTTCGGAGCATGGTGGAGAGATTTGGTACAACATGTGTAAGAAATTGGACTAGCTAGAGAATCACGTTGCACCGTAGATAACGGTACGAGGACTGGTCCGGCAAAGTCCAAAGCCTCCTCACCTTTAGGATTGTGAAGAAGGAACAGGAAAGCGTCACCTGTTTCTTACTTCCACACGATATAATCGCTGATCCCTTTTTCACCCGAGGTTTGAAGGTAGCTCCCCACAGAACGAAGGAGATGCTCAACAAGCTCACCACTAAATCGGATACCTTTCCGAACTCTTTCAGTTCCTCTTTTCCTTGGGAACGTGTCACTCCGGAACCATTCAAAGTATATGTTTTTTCAGCCATTGTCTGAAATACTGCAGTTGTTCTTCCGTATGGAAATAGTGTTCTCCATTCTCCATTACTTGCAAATCACAGTTAAAACGTTCACTAAATTTATATACAACGTCAGCTTCACATAAGTTGTCTGCTGAACCATAGAGAATTGATGTTGGGTGATTCCAAGCAACGATAGGGTGTTCTTTTACATAACAATAATAATCCCAATAGAGAGTTTCTCCAATAGGTGTAGAAATTTCTTTCTCTATCTTTAATCGAGTCTCACTTATGTTAAACCATGTCATCATATTATCTATAATACGCTCCATATTTACCACAGGTGAGAGAAACAAACACTGCTTCAACGGCTCCTTGCTATATTCTAATAGGCTAAAATATGCTCCCATGCTACAAGCAAAAACACTTATATTGTTAGATAACGATTTTGCATAGGTCATCATTGTATTAAGGTCTCGGACACAGTTTTGAACCTTGCACAGATAATTGTCACCCTTACGGTCACCGTGCTCAGGTAAATCAAAACTAAGCACTTGATAACCCGCCGCGGTTGCTTCTTCTGCAAACATAACAATCGAGTCATCTGCCTTATTTGACATGTTGCCATGAATCGCTACAAATAACTTATCCGACTTGTCCCCCCACAAAATTGCTGGAATATTATCTACGTTAAAATTGGAGCCTATCATTACAATTTATCCTCCATGAGATTTAATTAATTTGTTATTCTAGCTTTAATCTCTACAATTTTAACACTCGTTCTAATGGAATAACTTGTAATCTTACATTTAGCTTATTTAATCCAATCATCACAAGCCAAAAAGTAAAAAACCGTGCTAAACACGGTTTTCAAAAAAAATCTATTCATTTTCATTTCCTGTCTTGAGCTAAAATCTATTTGGCCACCTTCATAAAACGTTCCATCCGATCCAGCGCCTTCTCCAAATCCGCAGGAGAGGTTGCATAGGAGCAGCGTATAAAGCCCTCTCCACCCGAACCGAATACATGTCCCGGCACGACTGCCACCTTCGCTTCTGTCAACAGCTGAAGAGCGAACTGTTCAGATGACAAACCGGTAGATGCAATGGAAGGAAAGGCATAGAATGTCCCCTCAGGTTCATGACAGATCAGCCCGATTGAACTCAAACCAGCTGCAAACAGCTTGCGGCGCTCATTGTAGCTTGCCATCATCTCATCCTTCACAGCCAAACCATGACGCAGCGATTCGAGCGCTGCGATCTGGGCAAGGGTTGGCGCGCACATCACCGTGTACTGATGTATTTTCAACATGCCGGCAATCAAGTCACTTGGGCCACAGGCATAACCTACCCGCCAGCCTGTCATCGCAAAAGCTTTAGAAAAACCGCTGATGACAATCGTGCGCTCCTTCATACCCGGCAGGGAGGCAATGCTGACATGCTTTCTGCCATAAGTCAGCTCGGCGTACACCTCATCCGATATGACAACCAAATCATGCTTTAAGATGAGCTGAGTGATCGGAAGCCAATCCTCTTCCGTCATAATTGCTCCGGTCGGATTACACGGATAATTGAGCATCAAAACTTTTGAACGAGGGGTAATCACCGCCTCTAAATTTTGTGGGGTCAGCTTAAACTGTTCTTCTGCCTTTGTCTTTACCTCGACAATTCTGCCGCCATGCAAATGGGTGATCGGTTCGTAAGCAATATAGCTTGGCGCCGGAATCAGCACCTCGTCACCCGCATTGATTACGGCACGCAGCGCCAGGTCCACGGCTTCACTGCTTCCCACAGTCACCATGATTTCCTGCGCAGGGTCGTAGGAGAGTGAGAAGCAGCTCGCGAGATAGGCCGAAAGCTCTTCCCGCAGCTCCATTAAGCCGGCATTTGAAGTATATTTGGTCTGCCCGTCACGCAATGCCTGAATGCAAGCTTCACGGACCCTCGCCGGGGTAACGAAATCCGGTTCTCCGACTCCAAGGGTAATAATATCTTCACCTGCGGCATTCAGATCAAAAAAAGCACGAATTCCCGATGGCCGGATATCTCGTACACACGACGACAAAAAGCGCCCTGTATTCTCATCACTATACATGCTGCTCCAGCCTCCATTCCTGCTTCCTCTCGTGGAGCGAGCAGTCAATAATACGGTCAAGCAGCTGGGTAAAGGTCATTCCCGCTGCTGCTGCACTCTTCGGAAGCAGGCTGTTCACGGTCATTCCCGGCAGGGTGTTGACTTCCAGCACATAAGGTATATCCTGATACAGCATCATATCAACCCTTGCATAGACCTTGCACTGCAGCAGCCGATAGCTGGCAAGCGCCGCCTCGCGCACCCGCTCTTCGGCATCAGAAGGAAGCTGAATCACGATCTCTTCAGCACCACCGGCCTCATATTTCGACCGGTAATCGAACCACTCTGAGTGGGAAGATTGGATGCCCATAATAGGTAGTAGTTCACCGTCCACAATCGAGCAGGTAAGCTCCACCCCATTGAGATAGGGCTCAATCAAGATGGCCCGATCCAGACTGAAAGCGCCTTGGACAGCTGGCAGCAGCTCCTTCTCGTGATGCACAAGCTGGATACCAATGCTTGATCCCCCTGTATTCGGCTTCACAATAACCGGATAACCAAGCTGCTGCACCACCTTCGGATTGTAATCATTCATTCCCTGCCAGCAAAGACCTTCGGGTGTATGCACACCCGCTGCCTTTAAGATCATCTTGGACAGCTGCTTATTCATGCAGAGGCTGCTTGCCAGGACCCCGCTGCCTGTATAAGGAATGCCAAGGGTTTCGAGTGCTCCCTGCACTGTGCCATCCTCGCCATATTGACCATGCAGCGCTAAGAGTGCAAGATCGATACCTGCCTGGCGCACCTGTGTGATTAAATCCGCCCGCTGATCGATGACAATCGGAACCGGTTCATAGCGACCGCGGTCAAGATGGCGGATCATCTCACAACCAGTCTGCAAGGAGATCTCACGCTCAGAAGAAATACCACCCATAATAACCCCAATTTTCATAATGACACCTCTTATTCTTAATAAATCAACATTAGCGGTTAGGGAACATTGACTATATCTTAGGGAGGCTGCGGAGTTGTTCGCCAATGACCTGGATACCCCGTTTGATATCCTCATCCGCTACCCGTGAGAACCCAAGCCGCATTGTATTCGTCCCTTCCCCTTCTTGAATAAAAAACTTGTCTCCCGGAGTAAAAATAACCCCCTGTTCGGTGCAGGCTTCCAGCAGCTGACGTGCATTAATTTGAGACGGCAGGGTAAGAAACAAGTGCAACCCCCCATCGCCGGACAGTTCAGCCTCTGGAAGGTAATCTTCGCAGCATCCCTTTGTCAGTTCATATTTGCGCTTATATTCCAAACGTGCTTTTTTGACATATTTATCGAAATTTCCGTTAAGCAGATACTGATACAATATCGATTGGTCAAAGGTTGATGTATGAATCGTGCGTGCACGCTTAATGCTCTCCAGATTGTCTATAAGCGACCGGTCTGCTAGCACCCAGCCCACACGCAGGCCAGGGAACAGAACTTTAGAGAGACTGCCGATATAAATTACTCCGTTCCCTTGTCCTGCTGCCGCTATTAATGGAGCAACGTGCGCCCCGGAGTAGCGCAGCTCCTCATTGAATCCATCCTCAATCACCGGAATCTGATAACGCATCATTAATTGTATAATGGCACTGCGCTTAGCCGGCGACATCACGATGCCGGTAGGATTGTGATAGGATGGCGTTAAATAGGCCAGATCAAAATGGTCTGGCTGCTTCTGCAATACCACCTCAAGCTGCTCCACATCAATGCCATCGCGCTGCATTGGAATGCCGGTAATTTCAAAACCTTGCAGCTTTAAATTTTTGATTGCTGTGTGATGGGTGGGATTCTCACAAATTGCCGCACCGCGGCGCGTGGAAGGACGAAGGGCTGACAGCACAATGTCAAAGCCCTCTGTAAATCCACTTGTAATGAGCATATCCTTGCCGTTGATGTCGACACCCTTATTCTCCATATAACGCATCAGGTATTCGATCAACGGCTTGTAGCCCTTGGCATAGCCGTAGTTAAGCAGCACCTGTCCTTCAATGGCCATCCGATCCAGGAACGCCCGCTTTACATCTCCCAAGTCAAACAAATGCTCATCCGGAGCGATGCTTGTAAATGAAATCGTTCCTTTCTTAGCGCGAATGCCCTGCTTCATCAAATCCATGTCCACAGCCGATACGGCATAATCGTTCATTCTGGCCTTCCAGTCGATCTGCCAGGCTTCGGAGCCATCTGCACCTGCTTGATCTGCGGCCAATTGGCCGACCGCAGCCGTTACATAGCTGCCCTTACCAGGAACCGCATATGTAAATCCGTCATCCTCCAGACCTTCGTAAGCTGCTATAACTGTATTTCGGCTTACTTTTAGAAGACCGCTCATCTCCCGTGTGGAGGGCAGCTTCTGATCTGCTTGCAGTGCACCTTTTATAATTAGTCGTTTGACATATTCTTTCACTTGTATGGCGGCAGGACGGTCACCGACCATTTTGAAATCCTGGAACATTCTTCATCGCCCCCTCCATAATGATGGCATAGGAGTTGTGAGAAAAAAAGAACCACCGCGCTGGATTTTTCATCCTGCGGTGGTTCTCTCTTATTCTGTTCCCTATTTCATTACATTGAACAGAATCCAACCGCCTCTCCAAGTTTCTTCCAAGGGACAGCAAGAACCGCCAGATAAGAAACCTCTAGCGGCTCTATGCATCTAATAGTACACCATGTCAGGATGAGGATGGCTAAGGAAGTCATGATGTGAGATGGTCCAGCCGTAAGCACCGGCCAGCACGAACAGCACCAGATCACCGCATTGAAGCCTGCGGACAGGTTCGTCTGTAGCAAATACATCTTTAGGTGTACAGAGCTGTCCCACCAGAGTGACCTTTTCATGCTCGATTCCCGGCCGGGGGAAAGGAAACGGCCACGATTCCACAGGAACCACCTCGAATGGATGGTTATGCTTCCAGGATACCGGCAGCCGGAAGTGCTGTGTGCCTCCACGAAGAATGGCAAAGGCCTTGTTATAATTTCGCTTAATATCCAACACCTCTGTCACGTATACGCCGCAGAAAGCAGTCAAATATCGCCCGCATTCGAAATCAAGCTGTACCCCTTCTGCATGCTCCCTGCCAAGCCGTTGCAATCCTTCCGTAAACCTGTACCAATCAAACTGGCGGTCCAACTGCCTGTAGTTGACGCCAATTCCACCGCCTGCGTTGACGATGATCTTGCTGAGACCAAACAGTTCCCTCTGGTGCCTGGACCAGGTGATATACTGCTCCATCAGCTTCAGATGCGCCTCTGCATCAAGCTGATTGGAGATGTTGTGCAAGTGAAATCCGGCCATCCGCACACGATTTTGCCCAGCAAGAATTGCTGCCGCCTCGTGCAGCTCACTCTCCTGCATGCCGAATTGAGTAGCGCGGCCTCCCATCTGCAGAGTAGCCTGGGGCAGCTCAATAGGAAGGTTGATTCTTAGCAGGATTGTTATATCCAAACCCAGTGTATCCGCGAAGTAACAGAGCCGCCGCAGCTCATGCAAGCTCTCCACATGGATGCGTTCAACCCCAAGCCGAAGCGCTTGCTGGAGCTCCTCGTCTGTTTTTCCCGGTCCGCCAAAAATAACAGGCACATCCGGATCCACCTCCCGCGCCTTGCGAACCTCTCCAATGGAAGCTGCCTCGAAGCCATGTACCCCAGGCCGAATAACCGTTAGCAACCGGGCATCACTGTTCGCTTTCATCGCATAATACATGCGACAATAAGCTGGCAGCCTGCCTACCGTATCCGATACGTGCTTCTTCAACCCTTGCAGATCATAGACGAAGGCACACACTGGCTCCGAAGTTTCAGCAGAAGTCCTCCTAAGTCTGCGCCTCGCTCCAGCCCATTCCTTAGCGGCCTGAGCCCAAGCTTCCATACGCATGCTCACCCTCCTGTACTCTATTATCCTGTCTCAGCCATGGGCTTAACGGATTCGGGACTTGGTGCTCCCGATCTGACTCATCCCCCCATATTTTCCTGGCAGTCAACCGGCCCACGGTGACCGTCTCCGCTTCCAGATGAAAAAGGTCGTATATCTGCTCCTGCTCGGGGAATCGCTGCTGATATTTCTGAACCTCTTGTGCAGCATATGCCCAAAAATGCTCCTCAGGCAGCCTGAAATGTTCCCATAGAAATATGCCCACCTCGTAGAGCTGAATATGAAGCAGCCCATCCATCCAGTAGTTTCGGACTTCCTCTAGTTCCTCCTCGAGGATCGGATGCTGTGGATCTCCTTGCCTGCAGGCCAGATCCGGCACCTCCGGCCGGGCCGGAAAAAGCTCCCCTGACTTAACCGCACAGGTACCGCCCGGCAAGTCTCTTAGGGCAATGCGCTCGGGCCAGCCTTTCTTATGCAACAGCACCATGTTCTGCCCATGTGCTTCAAGACCGATCCCATAGCAGAACAGCAGATGAAGCAGCGGCTGAAGCGTCACCTCGAGCAGCCTCCGTGTCCAAGTCTCGAGGCCGTACTGCTCGATCCATGGCTGGATCACTGACTTACCATTAACAGTATCCCGGTGGGTAACCAAAGTATAGGGCACAGCTTCTTCTCCCGGGCCTATCAGCCTCTCTATGCTCTCCCGGAATACCGCACTCATCGATCCATTCAGCAGCCGTTCCAGTGGAAGGGGCAGAGCTTCATAAACCAGGGTTGAACCGCCGATTTCGCGTAGTATGATCACCCTGCACTGTTCCCGAAGATACTTATCCTCACTCCAAATCTGATGCAGCCACTCTGAGATGGCTGATGCGTTGCGAACATGGTGCGGACCGATGATTCTTAGAGCGGATGTATTCATAATCTGAATCGAAAGCTTCACATTCGGCTTCTCTGGAGCCGACACATTCGCCAAAGTGCGAATGGATTGCAATGGCTGGTAGCTCTCAGAACCAGGACCTAACCACACTAGAATACCTTGCTCCTGCAGTGAGATGGTAGCATAAGAGAGGACGTTCTTCCACTGCCAAGGATGCACGGGAATAAGCAAATAGCTTTCTGTATCCCCGCCCGCTGCCCGCAGTTGCTCTGACAGCTTGCTCATGCATTCAGGCCCCAGCTGATCCTCAACCAGTTCGTCATAGTTTATAGTGCTTAATGTATGCGCTTCAGCATACGACCGATGGACAGCTATCCATTCCAAACGGATGATTGGAGCAAACTCGGGGGCATAGGCTTTGTGGTCCTGCAAATTAAAGCCAATTCGGGATTTGTAGCTTGGATGATACGGGTGTCCAGTGCTTGTGAGGGCCTCCAGCTCAGTTAGCGTATAGCTGTGCTCGCTCTTCGTCTCCTGCAGCGGGTGGAATGAATCATTCCGGACTGTATGTTCCAGCTCTTTGATAAAATGGGCCAGCCTCTCGCCCTCGGAGACGAGCAATTCCTCAGGCAGCAGCTCACTTAGCAGCAATGGTATGGACACGGCCTCGCGGCCCTCCATATCCCCACTCTTCTCCCCGACTCTCATAACCGGCGTTATGATCCGGATTCGGTTGAAACCGTATGCCGCATAGGCTTGGAACCGATACTCTACAACTTTTCCATCCCTACTTGTTCCGAGCAAGCTCCATAGACGTTCCGTGCCAGGAACCGAAACAGTTCCCTCATGAATCCTGTTTATCTGTTCCTGCTTCAAAATGCCCTCATGCAGCATCGACTCTATAAGCTGCCTTATAACCCGTCGTCTGGCAGCTGTTAAATTTGTGCCATTTGTCTCCATGTGATGGTCACCTCTCTCCCCCTGCGGCAAATGACTCTACCACCGCAGCTTGATAGAATGGATTCGGAAGATCGACATATTCTGGTGAATCTCCCTTGAACGCAAACCAACTAACCAGGTTCGCCTTAGCTGGCAGCGTAGGTGCTGCGGCTAACCTTTTCACCCAATACCGCACACTGTCGCTGCCCCGTTCGGCATAGTCTGAGAGTACGCGGAAGGTAATGTCCCAAAGCACCGCCTCATCCACACCCGAGCTGCGAGAGACCGCAGCAAGCATATGACTCATATGATTCGTAAGGTTATAATACAGAAGCCGCAACCATGCCTCCTCCTCGTTGTACAGAACTGGACTGTTTGCTGGAATAACGGTATCGACCCACCCCTTCGCCTCCGCCACCTTGCTGGAGATACTTACTCCCTCCAGGTCACGTGTCAGACAGTGCACGGGCAAGCCGTCCTCCAGACAGATCAGCGTATTCTGCACATGAGCTTCCAAGCTGTAGCCCTCTTCGGCAAACAGCCTTAGCACCGGGAATAAATAGATGGATGTATACCTTTCGACCCATATCTTCGCCTTTTTCCCAGTGGGCGGCAGCCAGACCGGCTGCTCCAGCTCATCCTCAAGCATGGTCGCGGCCACGTGCCACTGCTCCTGTGGCGATATCAGCCCAGCGGCACTCTCACGGAGCAGCACCGCGGTCTCCCCAACTAGCTCCGCACCCCGAATAGACAAGCTTCCGAACTCCTGTAGAATCCCAAAGCCTTCGCATTGAAACGAAGCTTTGATGACTTTCCAAACACGAGCCGCATCCAGAGATCTGCGGCACTGCTCCGGCGAATTGGTACGGACAAAATTCGTAATATGCACATGCAGCGGCAGCTTCAAGAAGAGCCCCTGATCCGGTGACCAAACTGTCCGAACAGACGCCGTCGGGTACACGGGCTCACTCTCCAAACTGCCGACCCATCGCAGCTTACCTGCTTCGCCGAGCGCTTGCACGGCAGGAGATTGCTTAAGATAAGCCGCCTGCCACGGATGGCACGGAAGCAGCCGGTATTCCTTCTCATGCTCCATAGCTGCCGCAGCAACAAGAGCCTTCTCTTTAGCAAGCCACGTCATTTTAAAGGTGGACTCGGACAACCAATCCTCATGGAACAGCTCCGGATGAACGAGCCAGTATTCCAGCCGGAAGGCGGTGCCCCGCTCTGGGGCATACCGTTCCACATCATCTGGAGAGAAGCCCTCAGAGCTCTTGGGTGTAGGATGAAACGGGTGGCCGAAGTATAAGCTCTGTTCGGATCGCACGTAGCCATAATCAAGTTCGTTTGCAGCTCTCTTGTCCTTATTCAGAACATAAAGTGCGGTTTTCCGCACACTGTTTAAAACTTTCTCCTGCAATGTAAGTTTTATCTCTTTTGCACTGCTGATGGGTTCTTTGGAGGCTAACGTTAACTCTTCTAGGATGTAGTCGAGCAGCTCGCTGAATTCCAGTTCATGAAAAACTTCTTCCCCTGCGCCTTTTCCCCATATTGGAAACACATAACGATGGTGACCAGTTAAGGATACGCAGCTTAAATTCAAACGAAAGGAGCGGCCCGATCGAACCAAATGCAGTTCATACGGATTCTTCATTTCACGTCGAGTCTCAGTCTCCCTTAAATAGCAGTTGAGCAGCCGCGTGCTGGCAGCTTGCTCTGCGTACTGAAGGGCTGTATTGTTATCCTGCATAATTCGCATCCTTTCATCTGCGTGATAGCTTCTTCGCGGGCAGCCACAGCAGGAGTGACCCGGCTAACAGGAACCACCTTGGTCATCAACAGCCCTGCCGAAGCACTTACTGCTGACAGTACACCAATGCTGCCAAGCACATCTATTCATACAGCGGAAGTGTTAAGCCGATGCCCTTCTCCTGGGCTCTCTCGTAAATCCGGTAAGCGCAAGCGATATCCTCCAGTGCCATTCCCATTGGATTAAGCACAATGATCTCATCGTCCCGCTCTCGACCCACGCGGTCCCCGCGAACAATTTGGCCGAGCTCGGCATGAAGTTGATCCCGCGAGAATTGTCCCTGCTGAACGAGCTGATGTATAATTTTCTTTTCCCGGTTGGACTGCTCCCAGTCATCGACTACAACCTTGTCTGCTTGGAGAAATACTTCCTTGTGCAGATCCATAATCGAAATATTGCTGACAAAAGCTCCCGGGCGCAGCCATTCGAACTTGATATACGGCTGGTCTGTTACCGTGCAGGGGATGACCACATCTCCACATCGCACCGCTGCGTCTGCGGATGGCTCCACATGCCAATTTACACCCGGAAACTGATCTACAAGAAGACTTACCATCCGATGTGCCGATGCCGTGTGAATATCGAACAGGTGAACATCTTTCACCTGTGGAAACAGCTTGCATACCGATTGAAGTTGTCGTCCAGCGATAAGTCCACAGCCAATGACCGCTAACGATGACCAACCTTTCTTGGCCAAATACTTCACCCCGACGGTGGTGATGGCAGCCGTCCGCATACTGCTGACGAGAGCTGCTTCCATCAGAGCGATCGGATAGTTGGTATCCGGATCGTTCAATATGATGATTCCGCTCGCTCTCTCCAGTCCCCTGGCACCCGGATTATCGTGTTTGCTTCCGATCCACTTCAAGCCCGATACATTCAACTCTCCGCCTATATAAGACGGCATAGCAATAATCCGGTCGGCAATATGGCCCTCCTTACCGTCCTCCCCCGGCACCCTTAGATATGGCTTCAAAGGTTGAACGTACTTACCCCCTGCGTGAAGGGATAGCGCCTCTTCGATCACATCCGCATAGAGCTCCGGCTGATCCCCTCCGGCGGCGGCAATATCCTGCCTGCTCAAATAAAGCATTGTACCTATCTTTAGCTTCTTCACTGTTTCAGTTATTGACATACTTGTCCACCCTTTCCTTAACTGCATTCAGCCATGTATCGTCATATACCAAATCCATATACCGGTCTCCCCGGTCCGGCAGCAGCGTCACAATATGTGACGGTTCATCCAGCTCAGGCAGCAGCTTTTGAATGGCTGCTACGACCGAACCGGAAGAGCCCCCAGCGAATATGCCTTCCTTCTGCACCAGTTCCCGGCAAGCTCTCGCCGATTCATAGTCATTTACATGAATCACTCTATCAATTTCCTCGCGGTTCAGCAGCTCTGGCACCCGGCTTGCCCCAATTCCGGGCAGCGAACGCTTCCCCTTGGGACCCCCTTCGAATATGACAGAACCCACCGCATCCACGCCCACAACAAGAAGATTCGGAAACTTTTCCCTAAGCCGACGGCTTGTTCCCATAATACTTCCCGAGGTGCTGACTCCCGCTACGAGCACATCCAACTTCGATACTGCCTTCGCAATCTCATCACCTGCCCCGTGATAGTGAGCCATCCAATTCCATTCGTTCGCATATTGATTTATCCAGTATGAGTAGGGAATCTCTTGCAGGAGCGAGCGAACCCGCTCTATTCTAGTGAGCAGATAACCCCCTGCCGCATCCTTCTCTTCAACCATCTCAACGGATGCCCCCATGAGCTGTATGATTTTTAGGTTCGTACGGCTTATATTTGGATCTACCACGCAGGTAACCTTCAAGCCGTAAATACAGCCCATCATCGCCAGCGCAATGCCCAAGTTGCCGGAGGTGCTTTCGATAATATGGCTGTCGGCATGCAGGATGCCTTGTCTGAAGGCCTGCTCAATAATGAACCGGGCAGGCCGGTCCTTCATGCTGCCACCCGGATTCATGAATTCCAGCTTACCGAACACCTGATGATGCTCATTTGGAAACATTCTGCTTAAGCGCACAAGCGGGGTTTGACCCATACAATCTGCTAACGATGCGTGTATATCGCTTGAACGCCCCTGCTTGTCCCTCATCAAGTCAGCATCACAAAGCCCGGAGAGATTTGATTCGGTCACTCCCATTCGGAGATCCTCCTTCTTGTAATAAGAATGATAATCATTATCATCTAACGGTTATATCATAGCTGAGATAGGGAAAATATGTAAATTACCTAAAAAGATAATTTTTATACTCCGATTGAAGTAGAAATGTGTTATTAGTTCCCTCCTTTCCACCGTTTCTGAAGCTCATAGACAAAATCCAATCCGCTCCCCGTGATCTGCAGTTCTTTTTTCATATTCTGTATATGTTTTTTTACAGTATGTTCAGAGATATGGAGCTGGGCTGCGATTTTCTTGATAGAATGGTGAGCACACAACAGCTCGGCAATCTGCCTTTGCCGCCCGCTTAAGGGCAGCGTAACCTCCGACAGGACGTAATTCTCCTCAGCTGTATCCTGCAGCCGCTGCTCCCAGTAACACTGTATCTCCGTATCACAAGTTGCCGTTTGCAGTTTGTCCTTGATGATCTGTCGCAGCTCCGCCATTTGCCGCTGTTCCTCGATAGACCCGTTTCGGCTAACAATCGTAATGCGCTGACAATAATCCATAATCCACACCTCCGAAAAAAAAGGGCCGCAGCCTTAGCTGTCAGCCCCCTTCTGTTAAATCCGCTTCTTTACTTCGACTTCAGCAGCACGTTAAACAAGTCATCCACAACAAGATTTGCCGCCTGAACGCCGAGACCGCTCAGCCAAGTTTCTGCGGAGACCTCATGAACCTGGTTGGATTGCACCGCATCCAATTTCAACCATAACGGATTGTTCACCAGTTTGGTTTTCAACAAATGCTCCTTATCCCGGCTAAACCACAGAATTACGTCACCCGCCATGTCTGCTATCTGCTCCTCCCCAGCATTGGTGGACAATCCGGTGCCCTGCTGTGCAGCAGGACGCTGTAGTCCTGCATCCGAGACGATACTTCCACTGAACGATTCTTTCAAATAAATGCGCACATGATCTGCTCTTGGACGGAGAATGGATACCTTGGTTGTGTTGATCCTATCCCCCATCTGAGATCGGAAGTCCTTCAGCCTGTTCTCATAACTGTCTAAGAGCTTGGCTGCTTCCGCTTCCTTCCCTACAGCTTGAGCTTGCAGTTTGAGGTTCTCTTTCCATGTGTAGCCGATCGTATCAACGTACACCGTAGGTGCGAGCTGCTTTAGTTTATTGTAAATTTTCTCATGAGTATCCTTACTGCCTAGAATGAGATCAGGATTCAGCTTCGCAATGCTCTCCAGATTCGGCTCATCAATCGTACCGATGTTGGTTATGCCTCCGGTTTGATTCTTCAAGTAGTCAGGATAAGGCTGCTCAAGCTGAACGGTGGGCGCACCAACCGGCTTTACCCCTAATGCCAGCAGATTATCCAGCGCCCCATTATCGAGGACAACGATCCGCGCAGGAGTGCTCTCTAACGTTGTCTCTTCCATAGCATGTTTAAAAATAATCTTGTGCGGTGCTGCTGAGGCTTGCCCGGACGGCTGTGTGGCTTGCTGAGCTCCGGAACTCCCTTTAGTTCCCGTAGTCGAACAGGCTGATAACAGACCGCTGACCATTAGTACGACGGTTAATAAAGCCGTACCTAATCGCCTCTTTTTACTGTAAGGATTCTTCATTGACACTCCACTCTCCCATTTGGTAAGATATGTATTGTTGAATATAAATGATAATGATTATCATTATCTTTATTTGAGTAGAAGTATAAATCTACCAACTCTGTAATGTCAATCCTTTCTTATTCGGAGGAATCATGAAAAAGCAATTCCCCCTACTCCTTATGGGTATCCTCACTGTAATCATTCTGTTTCTAGCCAGCCTCTCAACAGGATCCTTGCTGATTCCTTTAAACACCGTGTGGTCAGCCTTATTCGGATCTCACTCCTCTGATCATGAATTGATCATCTCATCTGTACGCCTTCCGCGCACACTCATTGCTCTTGTCGTTGGAGCAGGCATGGCTGTTGCTGGCGTGTGCATGCAAGCCTTGACCCGCAATCCGCTTGCTTCTCCGGAACTGCTGGGCATTAATCAAGGAGCAGCCTTGGCTGTCGTTATATCCTTATTTCTGCTGCCTGGCTCTGCGCTTTGGGTGAGCCATGCTTTTGCTTTCATGGGAGCAGCCTTAGCTGCTGGGTTCATCCTCCTGTTAAGCTCGGTGGGCGGGAAACGGCTCACCCCACTTAAGGTGGTTGTGGCAGGTACAGCGGTGTCGTTAATGCTTGGATCAACAACACAGGGCGTGTTGTTATTGAACGAGCGCTCCATTGATGAGATGCGATTCTGGCTGGCCGGCTCGGTAGCGGGCAAGGGCCTTCCTCAACTGCTTCAGGGGATGCCCTTTATCGCCATTGGGATGATAGGAGCCTTACTTCTGGGCAAGCGAATGAATGCGCTGCAGCTAGGTGAGGACATGGCAGTTGGAATTGGTATGAGATTGGAGTCAACAAAGCGACTGCTTTTTGTTCTTATCATTCTTTTGTCTGCCAGTTGTGTGACTATTGCAGGTCCTATAGCCTTCCTCGGCTTTGCAGTGCCTCATATTGTAAGAGGTCTAAGCGGGCCTGATTACCGGTGGATTGTGCTGCACTCCAGTCTCTTAGGGGCTGCGCTTCTCCTGCTCGCAGATGTAACCTCAAAGGTGATTATTCACCCGGGTGAAGTACCAGTTGGCATCATGACGATCTTCATGGGGGCACCGTTCTTTATTTACCTGGCACGGAGGAAGGAGTGGAAGCTCGGATGATACCAAGCAAGCTATTGCCGCTGATTCATATTCCGCTTCTTTTGCTGCTTGGTTTTCTGGTGGTGCTGCAGATCGGAACAGGGGAATATCCCATCGCCTTAGGGGATACTCTGGCCTCCTTGTTAGGTTTCGGCTTGCCAGAGCATGATTTTATCGTACATACGCTTCGTCTTCCCCGGACATTGATCGGTTTGGGAGTAGGAGCTTCGTTGGCCGTAGCGGGCACGCTGCTGCAAGGAGTTACCTTGAATCCTCTCGCCTCCCCAGGAGTGATTGGCTTGAACGCCGGAGCAGGGCTTGCTGCGGTAGCGGCCATCGTCTGGCTGGACGTCCCTCTGAACTGGCTACCATGGATGGCGTTCGGGGGCGCACTGCTGGTCGCTCTCCTCTGCTACATTCTAGCTTGGAAGCAAGGTCTCTCGCCGATCCGGATGGTACTGGTGGGCATCGGCATCGCAGCCATCTGCCAGGGACTTATCACGGTGGCTACGCTGTCAGGCAATATCCGGCTGGTTCAGCAAGCCTCCATCTGGATGACCGGCAGCTTGTATGGGCGAAGCTGGGAGCACTTCTGGCCTTATCTGCCATGGGTTCTTGTTTTCCTGCCGCTCGCTTGGTTATTCTCGAAGCAGCTCGACCTGCTTGGCTTAGGCGACGCGGCAGCCTCAGGGCTTGGCTACCGGGTGCACTACGGACGATCCGTGCTGCTCGGAATTGCCGTAGCGCTCGCTGGGTCCTCCGTTGCAACTGCGGGCACAATCGGCTTTGTTGGCCTGGTCGCCCCACATCTTGCCCGTACGCTCGTCGGCAACAAGCATGCCATCCTGATTCCGACGGCAGCCCTGCTGGGCGGACTTCTGGTGCTTGCCGCGGATTTTGCAGGCCGGACCGTGCTTGCCCCGGTGGAAATTCCCTGTGGGCTGATCACAGCTATGATAGGTGGCCCTTATATGATCTATTTGCTGCTGAGAGAATGGCGGAGTGCATAGTAGAAGCTTCCAGAGATAACATTAAAAACCACTACCACTCCAAAAAGGAGGCGGGCAGTGGTTTTTGGGGCTTATGGGCCTTTAACTGAATTTATAGGTGACCGGAAGGCCTTCCGGCACTGATTACACTGAGCCGTTACCGGAATGCTTCTTTATGCTCATGCAGAAAAGCTGCTAGCGTACGGGGCTCTCGATTAAGCAAATGCCTGATCGTGTCCGTAGGTCTTTCCGGAATAACGGTTGCCATAGCTTGGATTTCGATGACGTGGTTTGCGATCCAAGGTGGCAGTTGACCTTGTTCTATTAAATTCCGATATAATTCCTGAGAAGGAATGTTAATATATCGGATTGGCCGTTCTAGCAAGTCAGTAAGCATGCTGGCAATCTGAGGATAGCTAAAGGTCTCCGAGCCCGTAAGCGTGTAGATTTGGCCAGATGACTTTCGGTTTGTAAGAACTTCTGCAGCAACGTCTGCGATATCGCGACAGTCAATGAAATTACAGGAGGAATCCCCCATGGAGCCGAAAAAAACATTTTGCGCAGCTATAGTAGGGGCGAAACGCAGAAGGTTTTGCATAAAAGCATAGGGACGCAGCACCGTGTACTGGAGACCCGAATCTGATAAAATGCGCTCAATTTCTTGGTGCCAACCAGCTATAGCTACTGGCGCTTTTTCCTCAAATGCAGGACTTGAAATTTTGACAAGATGCTCAACACCGCATTCGACAGCAATTTGAATGATTGAAGTCTCAAGCTCGATTTGTTTAGGGCTGTTGGACATGGCCATGAAGAGCTGGCTGACTCCCTTTAAGGATTGTCGCAGCGATTCGGGTTCGGCAGCATCAGCGGATGCTACTTCAATCATAGACCGCTCCTTCTCCCCTAGTCGGGCCCGCAGCTTCTCTGGTTCTCTGCTAAGCGCACGGGCGGGCACATCAAGCTCTACCAAACGCTTTAATAAGGCTTCTCCTATCGTACCTGTTGCTCCAATAATTCCTATCATTTTCATCTTCTCCTTTGTATGAATACTTAGTTTTGGCGATTCGATTTGACAGTTTTTCGCCATCGCCACGTTATGATTACACTTGCGATCACTCCCGATAACGGAAAATCAATCGGGATTCGTTGAACCCAGGCCATGTGGCCGATTGAGATCATACTGCTCAGGCAATCCGATATGGCCCACGCTGCAACCAGGCCTAACATCCCCCCTCCCAATCCAAATATGACAACAACGAGCAAGTGAGGCACTCTGAGCATCCAGGATTGATCCATAGACCCTCCGCGTGTTCGGAGCCAAAGACCAAGCATCAATGCTATTAACGCTGACGTGCCTCCTATCGTAGTTAATGCCCCTAGTTGAAGCCCCCTATCTCCAGTAATCAGCCCTCCAATACCTGCCATTAAGGCTGGAGAAACATAAGCCATCACCACTTCACGCCAAAGCACAAATTTACGAGTACCCAACTTTTCAGCATTTTTCATCTTGTTCATAGTCGTTCTTCCATCCTCTCATGATCAAAGGGCTGCAATTACATTTATATAATTAGCCGCCTAACTATATGGCGATTAAAATGGGCTAGTCCAACTAGCCCCAACTACCTTCATGCACACGATCGTATTTATTCTCTCACATGACGCTTATTCGTCTGTTAGAGCTGACATCCCTTGTGTAATGCGACCTAACAGATCGAGAAAGACCCCGCGCTCTTCCAGAGTTAGCAAGCTTACCATCGCTTCTAACCGGGTAAAATGCTCGTGAGCCATCTCTTGAAGCTTCTTTGCCCCCTTCTCGGTCAGAATCACCGCTTTTTGTCGTCCATCAACTGAGCTGGCTCGCCGTGAAACGAGTCCATCTCGTTCCAGAACCTCGATAAGCCCTGTAACCGTAGCACGAGTAACACTTAAGTGCTCCGCCAACTGTGATGGTAGTTGTTCCCCTTCGTGATCTTCCAAATCGGCCAATAAGCGATATCTCCCTGTGGATAAACCGAATCTGGAGAAATGGATCTCCGCAGCGTGTCCAAGCTTCGCCCCTGCCGCCATTAGCCTGGACGCAACAAGTACGGCTTGTGCATCTACGTCCAGGTTATAGCGGTCGATCTGGCGCTTCGATTGCGCAAGTGAAGGAACAGCATTCAAGTCATTCATTTGTAAATAATCGTTGTTCATGAATATAGTATGGCACCTAACTATATGGATGTCAACATTTTTTTCCAACGTTGATCTTTTCTCAAGGAACGAGATTAAAAATCCAAATTGTGCTTCAATAAGTGGGCCCTTTTGAAATAAAAAAAGAACCGAGCAAGTAACCTCCTCCCCCAAATGGGTGAGGTCACTCGCACGGTTTCCCCTAATGTTATGTTCTTCAAATTATTCCTGTTTACTTAAAAGCTGTTATATACGACAAACTCTCCGGTTGGCTTACGGTATCCACGCGGACGTATCTTCGAAGTATCCTCTTTGCCAATGGCTATCAGCATTGCTGGAACCATCCGGTCCGGCAGGTTAATAATCTCCCCGATCTTTGCTGGATCATAACCAATCATAGGGCATGTATCCCAGCCTCTGTCTTTGGCAATCAGCATAAAGAGCATAGCCGACAGACTTGCATTCCGTATGGCCTCTTCACGCATAAAGGTTTCCCCGCGTTCAATATAGAATTGGGTAACCGATTCCACGGTCATATCATATTCTTGCTTATTCATAAATCCTAGATTTAGAAATCCTTCGTTGATTTGCGCTACGTTCTTATAAGCATCCATATCACCGAGCACGACAATCACGGCCGATGCTGTTTTGATCTTATACTGCTTGTTCGCAGCTTCATACAGCTGCTCTTTCATATGGGGGTCGTCCACTACAACATATGCGGCGTGTTGAAGATTAAATGCGGACGGAGCCAATTTGACCGATTTGAACATTTCTTCAAGCTCATCCCGGGGTATGATCGTGTCCGGTATAAACTTAACCGCTGAGCGTCTTTCATTAACAACTTGATTAAATTCCATGGATAAATCCTCTCCTAAACGGCTATAAATTAACTACGATGCCCCTTTAGCGGGGTCTTTCGATAGAAAATAGCTCCCCGATTGTTGCATAGCTGCTTCCAGCTAACCGGCTTACTGCATCTAGTTTACCAGGGTCAATTCTTCCCTGATCATAGATTCTATCATCCAAGTGGAATTGTACCACTTTTCCTATGAACATGTCACAACCTGGGAATTCGGCATGATGTTCCAATATGCATTCCATCCGAACCTTTGCTTCCTTAACGCCTTGCACCGCAACGTTTAAACTATCGACCGGAGTAAATCCAGCCATAGAAATTTCACTTTGTTCGGGAGGCAGGTTAGCTGCTGCTTGATTCACCTGCTCCACATTTTCGCGGTCAACAATATGAACAACAAATTCTTTGTTGTCTAATATATTTCTTGCCGTATCCTTGCGCTTGTCTCCCGCATGTTGGATGGATAAGGAGACCATCGGAGGATTGGATGATACAATATTGAAATAACTAAAGGGCGCGCCGTTTAAAACGCCATCTTCAGAGTGTGTAGTCACAAAAGCAATCGGTCTTGGAATTATACTTCCGATCAGCAGCTTATAGTTCTCCCTCTCGGTTTGCTCTGTTGGATTTATTGATATCAAACCCTCCATCCCCTTTCTGGACCCGGATTAGTCCAACTCTCTTATTTTAAAAGGAAGCAGCACCTTTTCAATTTTATCTCTATGCGGCTCATATTGTGCAGGCAGCTTCAGATCACTACCCATCGTTTCAAACGATTCATCATGAGCAAAGCCTGGTGGATCTGTGGCAATCTCAAACAGAATTTCACCGTGCTCTCTAAAATAGATGGCATTAAAGTAGTTTCGGTCTTGAACCGGTGTTACTCCATATCCACGGCTATGAACGAGGTCCTGCCATTCCAACTGGTCCTGATCATCCGCTGCTCTCCAGGCAATATGGTGAACGGTCCCAACTCCCATTTCTCCGCGCTCTACAGCAGACAGCTTCAAGTCAATGATGTTCCCGATTTCAGCGGTAGAACGATATCTCGCAATATCTCCTTCTTGTGCAACAAATTCAAGACCCATTACTTTCTCCAGCAATTTAGCGGTTTCTGCAGGGTGAGTGGACAACAGCGTTGCCCCGCCAAAGCCTTTAATCGCCACTTCGGGAGTGATCCCGCCAAATGACCAATGGTTTGTTTCCCCGGCTTCTCTCTCAACAAGCTCTACATGAAGTCCGTGAGGATCATCAAATTCGAGGTAATGCTCCCCGAACCGCTCCAGTTCGGTAAAAGGCACTTTAAACTTGTTAAGCCGATCTTTCCAAAAGTCCATTGCGCCTACAGGAATGGCATAAGAGGTTACACCCACTTGGCCTCCTCCAATTTTGCCTGGATAAGCACCTGGCCAAGGGAAGAAGGTAATAATGGTTCCTGGTTTACCTCCCTCATTGCCAAAGTAAAAGTGATAGGTTCCCGGATCATCAAAGTTAACGGTTTGTTTGACCATTCGTAATCCCAGTATGCCTGCATAGAAATCAACGTTTTCCTGAGGGTCGCCTACAATCGCCGTAATATGGTGAATCCCAGCTGTATTCTTCATCATTTGAACCGCTCCGTTCTTTTTTGATTTTAAAATGAGTTTACGGATAATTTTTCATTAAAAACAGTTTTTAAACTTGTAAGAAATAAATTTTTAATTTAATAATCTTTAATTAAAGATATTTGATGTTTTTAGTTTATTTATTTTAGCTAAAGTTGTCAATAGTTAATTTCGCAGAACATCAGAAAAACCTTGAAGGTTATACCTCCAAGGTTCAACTGTGCTCCTTGCGGTACCGGATATGACCAGCCGCAAGAGTTATTTATCTCGTCCCTTTTGCTTGAGTGCTTCGCGCAAAATGATTTCAATCTGTGCATTAACACTACGAAGCTCATCTTGTGCCCATTTCTCCAGAGCTTCATACACCTTCGGATCGAGACGAAGCGGGAAGTTCTTTCTTGCCATTAATAAATAGTTCCGGTGTTAATGATAGGTTGGGCAGACCGTTCGGAAACCATTGCTACCATCAAATTGTTAATCATCTGCGCTTTTTTCTCATCATCAAGTTCTGCCACACCACTTTGTTCAATCGAGGCCATCGTTGATCTCACCATCTCAACAGCACCTTCAACGATAATTTTACGCGCTGCGAGAATGGCTGAAGCCTGCTGTCTCTGAAGCATGGCCTGAGCAATTTCCGGAGCATAGGCCAGATGCATCAATCTGGCTTCAATTACCTCAACCCCGGCGATACTTAGACGGTCTTGCAGATCGATACGAAGCTCATTCGCAACCTCGTCCGCATTGGCACGGAGAGACTGTACTCCCTCCACATCATGATTATCATAAGGATATTTGCTGGCAATATGACGAAGTCCGGTCTCGCTCTGAATCTGAACAAAACGGTCATAGGAATCCACGCCGAATGCCGCCTTCGCTGAATCCGTAACCTTGTACACGATGACAGCGGCAATTTCAATCGGATTGCCCGAAACATCGTTAACCTTCAATTTCTCCGAATTAAAGTTAATGACTTTGAGTGAAACTGTCTTGCGGGCCGAGAAAGGAACCGTGAAGTAAAACCCCGCTTCATTAATTGATCCTACGTATTTACCCAAAAAGGTGATGACTTTAGATTCATTGGGTCCTACGATAACAAAGCTGGATGCCAATAAACCGGAGATGACAAAGGCTACGGCCCCCACCTTCTGTCCATTCATCACTAACAGTACCCCTGCGGCAGCCACCACCAACAGAATAACTGCAGAGAGCAGACCCCCAATACGAAACGCTTGTTTCTCTTGCATTCCCATTTCCCCCTTAAATTCAACGCTCAATTTCATATCAATGTGATATCACTTTTATATCTCATTTATATCATGCCTTCCACATATTATCAATACGCAAATAAAAAACCTTTATATTTCCGGGCGGAATGTCTCTTTTCCCTGCTTCCATCATAATCTTTGGTATTGCCTCGAAATTACTTTAAGCAAGGGGGTGCCTGTCTGAAAATTAGATCCTCCTTCTATACAGCCGGACTGCTCCTACTGCTATGCTGCTTTATTGGAGGGACATCATCCGGTTTGGATTCAAACCAGCGCCAGAAGGAGCCCATAAGTCGATATCCTTCAAAAAGCGGAGTACCGCCTCCATTCCTTCCGGCTTCATTAATCAGCCCACTTCCCCTAAACAGCCAACCTGTAATTAGCCGGGTCACCCTCGCTGCGGTGGGAGATGTATTAATTCATAGTCCTGTCTACAAAGATGCTGTTACCTCAAAAGGGAAGTATAATTTCAACCCTATCTTCGATGAAGTAGCAGAGATGACACAGGAGCCGGATATTCTCGTAGCGAACCAGGAATCCATGATTGGCGGAACGGCAATCGGGCTTTCGAGTTATCCTTCCTTTAACAGTCCTCATGAGGTGGGTGATGCCCTGAAGGCAGCTGGTGTGGACCTTGTTACGCTTGCAAATAATCATACGCTCGACCGGGGAGAGAAAGCGGTTCGCAGCGCTTTGAACTATTGGGATAAATTGCAGATGCCTTATACCGGCGCATTCCGGTCTGAGGATGATGCAAGCACCGTTCGCACCTTAACGAGAAACAAAATTACATTTTCTTTCCTGGCGTACACTTACGGCACCAACGGCATTCCTGTCCCTAAGGGGAAGCCATACCTGGTCAACTTGATCGATTTGGGGAAGATTAAGAGCGACGTGGAAAAAGCAAAAAAGCTGTCGGACATCATTGTAGTCTCGATGCACTGGGGTACCGAGTATGAGCCTGTGCCTAATTCCGCTCAACGAAAGCTGGCTGAGCAATTATCTGATATGGGTGTCCGGATCATCATCGGCAGTCACCCGCATGTGCTTCAGCCGCCCGCCTGGGTGCAAGGGAAGAATGGGACCAAGACCTATGTCATGTATTCCCTCGGAAACTTTTTGTCCGCGCAGGAGAAGATTGACCGCTTAATCGGCGGAATAGGAGCAATCGAGGTGGTAAAGACCGTAATAGGCAGCAAGGTAGCGATCACGCTTAAGAATCCCTCATTCATACCGACATATAATTACTATAGCAATCACCGTAATTTCAAGATCATTCCCTTGAGCTCATCGAAATCCAGAGACAGATTCAAGAAGGCGCTTCAACCTTGGGAGAAAATCAAAAAACGTATGATTGCCTCAGTACCAGAGCTGACCTTCCGGTAAGAGGTTCAATTGCTTCAGGTCAGATTTTATTAACCTATATAAAACAAAGCCGCTCAATGATTTGAGCGGCTCTTTCCACTTTTATTTCATCCCGAATGCTTCCGCAATTAACCGGTAGGAACGTATTCTGGCTTCTTCATCATAAATCGGACTCGTGATCAGAATCTCTCCGGCACTGAAATCCTGGCTCATTTGAATCAGCTTGTCCTTGACCTGGTCCGGCGTTCCGATAATCCGCCGTTTGCGAATCTCCTGGATATGCATCAGATCCGCTTCCGTGTACGGGTAATTCTCTGCGGTCTTCACGGAAGGCAGATAAGGAACCTCCCGGCCTGTTCGGATTCCTAAGAATAACAAATCACTGCTGAATGCCAGCCGGTTCGCCTCCTCTTCGGTCTCCGCACAGATAGCCAAGGTGGCAATCATCGATCGCGGATGGTCTGGCAGCACTTCATTTGGCTCGAAGTGATCGTTATAATACCGCGTTGCCGCTTCTCCACCCGGCGTGCCGAAGAACTCTGCGAACGCATAGGACGTTCCGAGCATGGCAGCAAGTCTGGCGCTCTCCCCGCTTGACCCAAGCAGCCAAATCTCGGGAGCGGTCGGGATCACCGGAGAGGTCACCAGCTTCTCAAATTGGTGCCCGCTCGGCAGTGAACCGTGCAAATACCCGATGATATCCAGTACCTGCTGTGGGTATTTGTTTACATCCACGTATTTATCCTGCTGGAGCGCTCTTGTTGCGAGCGGCATCCCGCCGGGTGCACGGCCTAGGCCGAGATCGATCCGGCCAGGGTGAAGAGCCTCCAGCAGCCGGAAATTCTCGGCAACTTTATATGCACTGTAGTGGGGAAGCATAATTCCACCGGAACCTACACGAATTCGGGATGTCGCTGCTGCCAGATGAGCAATCAGAACCTCCGGGCTTGAGAAAGCCAGCGCTGGCATGGAATGATGCTCGGATACCCAGAACCGCGAATAGCCCAGCTCCTCTGTTGCCTGTGCGAGACGGGTGGACTGCTGTAATCCCTCTGTCGCCCCGTGACCTTCGGAAATATAGACCTGGTCAAGCACACCTAAAGTAATCATATCGAATCTTCCCCCGCTTCCATTGTTCAAAATGTAAAAAAAGCCCTTCCTCAAAAGGGCTTTGTATCAAGTCCAGAATCTAAATTATACCACTTCGGTTTATGATTTGAAATCTTCTACGTTTTCTGCCAGACGTCCTGATATTCCTTGTGCCGCCGGAATTGAGCATCGGCATAGGAACAAGCAGGAATAATTTTCTGATTACTCTCCCGGGCATACTCCACAACTCTTCGGATTAAATCTTCAGCGAGCTTCTGCCCCCGCATTTCTTCTGCAACATAAGTATGATCAATAACAATCGTATGGTCACCCGCAGCCTGAAAGGTAACCTCGGCGATCACGCTGCCGTTCTCTTTAATTACAAAGGCATTGCCCTCTTGAACCGTGTCTCTCATTTCGCATGGCTCCCCTCTGGATTATAATATCTCTTCTGTTATATACCCTTCTTCTTCCGCTTTCATACACAATAGGGCTTATCATAGGGTTCATCTTAATTTGAGTGCTGCCATGTTTAAATCCGATAGGAGCGGGTAAAGTTCATTACATACACAGGTCATTAGTCTTAACATAAAGGAGTGTCCAACCATGAACAAGAAACTGATGTTTGCTGCAGCAGCAGCTGGCGCCGCCTATTTGATGAGAAACCCGGAATCCAGGCAGAAGCTTATGAATCAGGTACAGAACTTTACCAAATCGGGCTCCGGCGGCCTAGGCAAATACCTGAATCAAATGGGAATTGGTAAGAACTCAAGTTCTTCCACGGCAGCCCAAACCCAAATTAGCCAAAAGTAAATCCGGCTTGTAAGCCATCTAAGTACCGCTCATAGTACAGGGACACCTTATCACTAAGGTGTCCCTGTACTTTTCAGGTTTGAAGTGCTTAATTCCTTTCGCAAAGGCATGTTAAAAAATAGTCGGAACCATTCCCCCATCCATGCGGATTGGTGAACCTTTAAATGCGGATGCATAAGGGCTGCATACAAACGCAGCAAGCCTGCCTATTTCAATAGGCTTGATAAATCGCTGGATCTCGGATTGAGGCAGGTTCGCAGCCATAAAGTCCTTCTCTTTTTGCAAAAAAGTCATATTCTCATCGGGATATACACTCTCAATAATTTGCTGTACATTTTCAGAAAGAGTTGGTCCCGGCATGATCGTATTTACAGTGACCTCGGTTCCCTTTGTTAATTTAGATAAGCTCTTTGATAAGGATAATAACGCTGATTTTGTCATGCAATACTGAGGCATTTGACCTGAAGGCATAATTGCTTCTTCACTCGCAATAAAGATAATCCGCCCATAATCCGAGTTCAACATTTTGGGCAAATAAAATTTACATAACCCGTTCGCAGCAAGAACATTCGTACGGAAGTAGGTCTCCCATACTTCATCGTTAACGTGCTCATAGTGCATGATTTCATAGATCCCCATATTGTTCACTAGAATATCAACATGAGGGAATTTCTCAAATAAAGCTTCTCTTTGCTCGATATTCACCAGATCGGCTGCGGCGTTTTGTGGAAAGGTATCTGGGAAGTCTGATTTGATTTCATTTACCGTTCGCTCTACGTCATCATAATTCCGTCCATTAATGAGTACATTCACGCCTTCTTTGGCGAGTTCAATGGCAATGGCCTTGCCTATACCTTTCGTCGATCCTGTAACTAAGGCTGTTTTATTGTTTAATCCCATATCCATCCTGCATGTCTCCTCTTCAAAGCTAAGTATGATCCTTGTTCTCCGGATAGAGATTATCGTAACTTGTCAGGATGATTCAGTAACTAGCCTACGACGTCAAAGTTCTTGTGAAACACGCCAATCGATATGGGGTACAACTTGCTAAGTATAAGGATCTGCAGAGGGTAAGGTTGAGATTTCGTGAATATCCTTCATCCCATCCGTGCTTCTGGCCTCGAGTTTGCGTCTAAATGTTCAGTACGCCAATTTGAAGGAGTCTCCCCTTCCCAGAGACGGAAAGCACGGTAGAAAGAGTTCTGGTCTTCATAGCCTACCAGGAAAGCCACCTCTTTAATATCAAGCTCAGGGTCTGCCAAGTACTCCAGTGCCTGCTCATGTCTAACTTGGGTTAACAGATGCTTGAAGCTCGTGTGCTCGTCAGTAAGCCGACGCTGCAAAGTTCGGCCGCTCATCCCGAGCTCCTTGGCGATAGCTTGAATGTCGGGCCGGCCGCCTGTAAGGCTGCGTTTCATAATCCACTTAACCATATCGGCAGTTGAGCGGCTGCGCTGCTGCTCATCAAGTGAATCGTCCAGAGCAGGAGTCAGAATCTTCAGCAACTCTTCATTGTACGAGACAAAGGGGAGGTCAAGATCACTTCGATTCAGCGTCAGACAGTTACATTGGGTACCCGTCTGGACACTGCAGCCAAAGTAAGCTTCAAGGGCCTGCACATCACCCATGGAACTTGAAAACTCGACTGACCGTGCCTTCAAAGGTTGGCCTGTGCCCCGTCGCCCCAGCTCTAATAGACACGCCAGCGTAATGCCAACCAGTATCTGGGGACCGGCCTGCTCGGACTGCACCCATGCAAGTTCGATTACACAGTCCTCGCCTCTCTCTGTAATTCGTAAGCTCTCGGGGGGACACATTTGCTTGTACCGGGCCATCCGGTTTAAGGCATCTCGGTAGTCCCGGGCGTGGTAAGTCGCTAAGATCGCCGGGGGGTATTGTGCTGATTCAAAAGCTTGTACAAGCCCGATAATTCCCTTGGCCGTGTCACCCATGAGATCGTTAAAAGCCTGCCAGATCGCGATATATTCGGCTGAGGTAACAACGGGTTCATTTATCACGGTGAACGAGAGGCCTGCTTTGCGAGCTACCTCGTGGGCTGTTAATCCTAATTGATGTAATCCTGCCCAAAATCCTGGCGGGATTTTAATACGGTCGGAGTCATGAGACTTCATGAGTAGGAGCCTCCTTAAGCTGTGTATTTATGTAACAATCTTTTTTATTCAAGAAATCTGGGAGCAACAACGACAACAACGACCATAAAGAACATTTCACATGACTGCATTACTTTTAGATCAATAGTTCAACTTATAAAAGGATTCGATTCTTATCTTGCTAAGTCTTTAGTATAGGACAACTATTATAGTACCTTCCCTCGATATGCGCTGTAACTAGAAGAAAATTACAATTGCATTCTGACTAAGGCGGCCATTCCGCTGATTTAGGCAAACCATGCTTATATGCAAAATATTGAATATGCAAAAGCCTCATCTTTTATAGGTAAGATGAGGCTTGTCGTAAAATCAATACTCAACGTTCTCTCGTGTACATTTGTTGATCCTGCAATCGAACCAGCACCTTGCCATAACGGCCACTCTGGTGAACGACTATTTTGCCTGAAGGATAGGTTTGATCCAGATAGTCTGCAACCAATTTCCGCATCCGCTCATCCGGAGCCTGTCTGTGAATACGAAGCCAGGTCATTACCTCCTCTAAAGCCGCTTCTCTTGACAACTCCGTCGTTTTCGTCTCCCTAGTTACAAGCGACTCATAGGAATAACCTTTGAGATACAGGAGATGAAGCAAATATCCCATTTCCGTATGTTTTACGCTAAAGGGCTTTCCGGTAACAAGCGGCCAGATTTCAGTCAATAGACTGATCTCTGTAGAACCTGCCGGCATGCTGATGTAACAATACTTCCTCGCACATGAAAGTATTTTTTCTACGCTCTCCCAATCATAAATGACCGGGCACATCGAGACAAAAACAAGATCAAAGGCCTGGCTCCAGCCTCTGGCATTAACATCAATATTCTCGAAGGGTTCGTGTACAATCTTCACCTTATCTTCGGCAAATGTTGCGATGTTATCCTTCAGTAATTCGACCAACAGGGGAGATGACTCCACGGCAGTAACACTGGCCCCCCGTTCCGCAAAGGGTACCGTGAATACTCCCGAGGCGGCGCCAATGTCCAACACAGAGGCGCTCTCGAATTGGACTCCTTGTCCTTCTATCCAGTTCACGATCCGTGTTGACCGTTTTCTCCCCTCCTCATTAAATGATTGCTCATTAAAAGATTTTGCCTTCTGATCAAAAGCTCTAGCCGGTTCGATCCCGGCCTTTCTCATATTGTTCACAAGGGTGTCGCCATGGTCTTTCCACGCTTTCTCCCACATGGCCTCATTAAAAAAGTCGTTGATAACTATCCCTCTCTTCCCGTTCTAATTTATTGTGACCGAAGTTCATGGGCAGCCTTCGCTAAGAAGGCTTCACCCGTTTCTCTTCCAGGCTTCCAAATTCAATTCATTGTTCATAGCCGCAGCGGTAAACGCCCCCATCGCGGCTGCAGCACTGGCCTGCTGCATTCGTGATGCCGCATCTCCTGCGCTATAGACACCTGGCACGCTTGTTTTCCCGAACTCATCTACCACAATGGTTCCTGCGTCCGTAATATCGCAGCCAATTTCCCGCGGCAAGTCCGAACCTGTAACCAGCTCCGGTTTAAAAAAGATCCCTCGGCATGAAATAGCTGTCCCGTCTTCAAGAACGACCTGCTGTACAATTCCGTCTACAGAGTCAATGGACCTTATCGGCAATTCGAAGATAGGTATCTGATGCCCCTTGATTTCCTCACGCTGAGCGTCCGTCAGCTCATCAGGGCCATTCGTGCAAACCGTTAATTGACTCGTCCATCCGGAGATCAATGGAGCAAAATGCATGAGATCGGCTCCCTTGTGAAGGATAACAAGCGGCTGATCTCTTAATTCCCAGCCATCGCAATAGGGGCATACATAGGCGCTTTTTCCATATACCTCAGCCAGGCCAGGGATACCCAGCGGTTGATCCTTCATTCCAATGGCAAACAACACCTTCTTGCTGGCAAAGGTGTTATCACCAGCGGTCATAACTTGAAAATCACCGTCCGTGCCCGTAATCGAAATGGCTGTATCGGCGGCAAAAGAAACCGAAGGATAGGCACTAATCTCTTCCTTCGCAATTCGCCGAAATTCACTTGGACTTACGCCATCACGGGTCAGAAACCCGTGAGTCTCGCGAGTCACAGCGTTCCTGGCACGGCTATCATCAATCACTACTACATGTTTCCTGGCCCGTCCCAGCATTAGAGCCGCATTTAGCCCAGCCGGTCCTCCACCAATAATCAGCACATCTAAAAGCTGGTTTTTCAACATTTTAGCTTCCTCCATAGATCTAAGATATCCATAATTGAACTGCAAGAAGTGTATCACTTCTTGTGTTCATGATGGCTGCATTGTTTTTTGTTAGCCGCCTCATTCAATACCGTCTGGATCGTATGTTCCCGCAAGTATTGGTGCAGATGCTGCTCCGCACCGAGCATTACCCTCTCTACCAGACATTCGCTTGGACGATCCTGTCCCGGCTGTAAAGCTCCTTCCTCAGCTAACAACTGATGCTGCTTCGAGCCCAAATTCGAGCATTCGAACAGCTGCTGTCTTCCTTCAATCACTTGAATAACATCAAGAAAAGTAATCTGTTCGGCTGGCCGTGCCAGCTCGTAACCCCCGTTGACCCCCGGAACAGCACGGACGATACCATCCTGTCTCAGCTTGGACATGATTTTGGATAAATAGCTCTCCGAAACGCCAAGTGTTCCTGCTAATTCCTTAATCCCGACATTGTTGCGGCTCTCCGAGAGGCCTAAGTGAATTAATGCGTGAAGGGCGTAATCTGTGCTTTTGGAGAACTGCATTCTACTCCCCCTTCAATATGTTATGTTTATTATGGACTTGTAGTATCCATGATATACAATCCGAATGCAAATTGCAATGACTTTCTCAAACAAATGTCTAAATCCGTTTATGAATAACTTTCCTACACTGGCAAACAATATGGAATAAAGGGAGGCTGAGAATTTTATGTGCAGACGCTTTTCTATGGCAGCCGAGCTGCCGGAGGTACAGGAGCATTTTCAAATCGAACGGGTGATGTACTATTACAAAAACCGCTACAACATTAGCCCTACCCAGCATATCCCTGTGGTGCTGCAGCAGAACGGGGAACGAATTCTGGATGAGTTCCGCTGGGGATTCATTCCTTATTGGGGTAAAGATGCGGTCAATGCGGATCTAAGGAATGTGCATCAGAATAAGACCTATCGGCGAATGGTAGAGAAGCAGCGGTGTGTAATCCCGTGCAATGGGTTGTACTATTGGAAGCAAGACGGCAAGAAGACCTATCCCGTGCGGGTAGTTATGAAAGACCGCAGCATGTTCGGTGTGGCCGGCTTATTCGAAATATGGCAGGATACCCGCGGGGAACCGCTTCGTACCTGCACCTTGGTTATGACAGAAGCGAATCCGCTGATCGACGAATTTGAGAGCAGGATGCCGGCGATTCTATCCCAGGAAGACATGGCCCTCTGGCTCGATGAGAGGACAAACGATCTGGAATTGCTAAATCCGATCCTGCGGCCCCACTCCGCGGAAGAAATGGATGCTTATGCGGTAACACCGCTGATTGACAACAGCAGACACGACACCTCAGAATGCATTGAAGAAATGGATCTTAAGCAGGCATGGGTCAAACGCTGATTCTAGCAGCCACTGACCTGCCGGGCCTTTCGAATCTTCTCATGAATCTCTGATGTGATTGTGCGCTTGGAATTTGTACAGGTCTGACCCAGCCAAAGCTTATCTCGCAATAGCTGGGTCTTTTTTGACACGGACTATACAAGTCCCTTACAAAAAAAGAAGCAGTTGCGGCTGCAAACTGCTCCTAAGAATTTAATTATAATGCCCCGTTAATAAGTGCTGGATTCAACGCCTTGAGCTACTACGGGTTCCTTTTCAATGGGAGAAGGTTCTTTAGGTGAAGAGATATTGCGGAGGATCTGGGTAATATCCGCTCCCGCTAACGCCTGCATGGTCTCCGGAAGTTTAGCCATGATGTCAGTTACGTAACCAGTGACCTTACTTGCCCCTCCACCTTCACCAGTGCCGGAATCAACAATAACAATTTTCTCTGTCTTACCGAGTGGTTCTGCAACAGCACGGGCAACGTCCGGTAATACAGCATATAACATTTCAAGCATAGCAGCTTCGCCATATTTCTTCATTGCCTCAGCCAGTGCTTCCTTGGCCTCGGCTTCAGCAAGGCCTTTGGCTTTAGCGACCTCAGCCTCGGCTAAACCTTCAATTTTAATAGCTTCTGCTTCGGCTGCAGCTTTTTGTTCAGTCTTAAACCGTTCGGCTTTGGCCCCTTGTTCCACTGCATAACGGTCAGCATCGGCTTGGTTCATTACCGTTGCTTCAAGCTCTTTCTTTCTCCGGTCAATCTCCCGGGTATCCAGTTCAATTTGTTTACCCTTCTCGATAAGCTTGATATTCATTTGTTCTTCTGTCACAGCTTGTAAGGACTTTGCCTCTTGCAGCTTATAAGCTATGTCAGCCTCGGCCTTTTTCAGGTCGGATTCTATTTTGAAGTCAGCCCTTCTAATCTCCATTTCCTTCTCAGCTTCGGCAATTTTAGTTGCCGCCTCGAACTCGGCAATTTTCCCTTCTTGAATCGCTTGGGACTTTTTGATTAACTCTTCACGCTGGTTTTCCGCTTTGGCAACTTCAGCGTCTTTCTTGACTCTTGCAATTTCTGCTTGACCCAGAGCATCCAAATAACCTTGACGATCCCGCACATCCCGAATCGTGAAGGATACGATTTGGAAACCCATTTTATTAAGGTCATCGGCTGCGATCTCCTGGACTTGTCTCGCAAATTCATCCCTATTTTTGTAAACGTCTTCAACAGACATCGTACCCAGTATGGCTCTTAGATGCCCTTCCAAGGTTTGTGTGCAAATGTTCTGAAGTTCGGTAGCCGGTTTGCCAAGAAACTGTTCAGCCGCCGTTGAAATCGATTCAATATCGCCCTTGATCTTGACTTGTGCTACGCCGTCCACGATTACTGGCACACCTTTTACGGTGTACACCTCAGGTGTTTTAATATCAAGTGTTTGCACCTGCAAAGATAAGAAATCCGCATTTTGAATGACTGGCCATACAAAAGAGCCCCCTGCCTTGACTATTTTTGGCCCTTCTCCCGTCATTGCCCCCGTAATAATCATAGCTTCATCCGCTTTAACAGTCCGATATCTTGTAGCAAACACAATCCCCAACAAAATTAATACAACCACAACACCAACAGGAACAAGAATTGTCCAATCCAAATTCATGCTTTACCCCCTATTATTGATTATAATTTTGCTACGAGAAACGTGCCTGCTGCTTCATCCAAAACAATCACCGTTTCTCCCTTGTAGATCATTTCGCCACTATTTGATCTTGCTGGTGCGCTAAGCCTTGTTCCACCTTGTTCATATACAATTTCACCCCTGGAATCCCCAGTGATTGGCGAAACGACTACAGCGCTTTTACCAATTAAGTCTTTAGCAGACCTAGCGGTCGATTTGTGAGCAGCTTGAAGAGGAACTACAATAAAGAAGAACATACAGGCCGAAACCACGATTGCGGCAAAAACAGATATTGCCGATATGAGGACTTGTGATAAGGACGTATTTATAATAAGAAAATAACCTAACCCGCCAAATACAGTAATAAATGCAGCAATCGTAGTTGGTGATAAATAAGGGAAATGCCCGCCACTAACGTCAACATGAAGATGGAAGATGTCACCTACAAATATAGATAACACAGCGAACACAAGTCCTATTAGAAACAAGACCAGGAATAAAGTTTCCAATAAATTCACCTCCTTCAAAGAGTGACTTGATGGATAACGATGTTCGTCTCTTTTAGAAATAAGGAGCAGTTGCGGCTGCAAACTGCTCCTTATATGTTAACGATGTAGACTAACCCGTTAAATAATTTCCTTATACTTGTAACGTATTATCGGGATAAATAGTTTTTTCCTTCTCTGATTAATACGCCTCCGCTTCTTCAAAGTTCCCATTAGTTGTAATTTGTTTTGTAACAAATTTCCTTAAGCGGCTATATATAACTTATTATACCTTAGCCACATTTGAGCCGGAAGTTATAAGCAAGAGCCATTTTCACTTTTCCTGAATTGTGTAAAATGGCCATTAATGCACGTAAACAAAAAAAGGCCGCCAGTTTGGCGGCTTCTTTAGATGACGATGCTGCTGTTCTCTAGATTGATTACCGGCAGGATTCTCAAAAATTACACCTGGATAAACAAGCTGAACTCCTGGCCGTTTTTGACAGGCTCCTGTGCCATTGTGTAGCCATGCTTCACGACTTCCTCTGGCACATTCCGGAAAGCGGACGGACAATCCGAGATGACTTGAAGGGTCTGCCCTTTCTTCATATCACGCAGTGTTTCAAGTGTATAGATAACAGGATAAGGACAAGACTCACCCCGGATATCCAATGTTAAATCAACGGACATGGGTTGTACCTCCTTTCTTGAATCCAACGCCGAAGCGGTAGTTCTTCTGCCAGTATGCAGCGATAGCGAATCCGGCTCCGAGTACAAGAAGCGTAACAATTAGCGCGGCCGCCGGGCCCATAACCTTAATCAGGTTGATAGGTGAGCCACTCTTCACCAGCAGGTTAAATACACCCAGATGATCCCAAGCGTAAGCCAAAGCAGTAGCTCCAATGATGTTACCGATAAACACAGGCAGGAAAGCCACCTGCCCTTCCATCAGCCGGTACATCATGCCGGTCTCACAACCGCCAGCCATAACGATACCAAGCCCGAACAGGATTCCACCGACAAGGGTGCTTGGGGCGGCAATTTTGGTAATCGGATCGAGGCCATATACAAGTATAATGACCAGTGTAGCAGCTGAACTGACCGCCATCCCGACCGCAATCGCTTTGGTCATCGTGGCCCGGCCGCTGATCCATAGATCGCGGAAAGCGGACGTGAAGCAGATCTGCCCCCGCTCGATCAGGATGCCGAACGCCGCTCCGAACAGGGCCGCTGTCCCGAGCATGGTGCGGCCATTCGCATAGAAGTATACGATGAGTCCGATGTAGGCAAGCCCCAGAACAGCCCCGATGATTGGCTGGCGGCTTTTACCCGATTTTACCTGCGGCACGGTGCCCCCTTTGGTCAAGACAGGCTTCCCCTTCCACCATCTTGCATTGACCAGCTTCGCACCCAGGAAAGTACCTGCAGCGGTAGCCACGATAAAGATCCAGGAATGAAGCGAGAACTGCGGCACGCCAGTAAAGAAAGCGGCCAGATTACAACCAAGAGCCAGACGAGCTCCGAAGCCAGCGATGATTCCGCCGGCAAATCCCTGGATATACCGCCGCTTCTGTCTCGGCATCCGGATCTTGAAATTGCTGCTAAGCAGAATCGTAACAAGAGCACCGATGAACATGCCCCACACGATCCAGCCGTCGGTCCGCGTCCAGGTCGTTCCGTTCATATGGACAAGGCCGAAATATGCCCAGTCCGATATATCCACTCCGAAGAACTCCAGGATATGGCCTCCCAGACGGGTAAATTCACCGGTTACGGCCCATACCGTATTGGTGATTCCGAAATAGACTGCGCTGAGAATACCCGCCAGGGCCATGACCAGATAAGGACTCCAATAGCTGCCAAACCATGCTGCATATAACTTTTTCACTTGCTCATTAACTCCCCATCCTCTAGAGTCACCCGACTCTATTCTATAATATAAATTCCACAAATTTCATTTTACTATAAAATCAAATCTGTGTTGATGAAATTTCGTATCGCGCCCTTTGAGTCGACTAGGGATTTGAACATCCCAGAAAGCTTAAGCTTCTTAACATCGTGTGATGCCACTCCAGCCAAAAGAACCACTGACTTATTTCTCATCAGTGGTTCTTCCTCATTCAATTTCTTAACAAATCCCTTAAGTTTATCTAACCTGATCTTTAAGAAGGTGGTCCCTGTAATGTCGGATAACCCCTTCCTTCATCGATCTTCCATACCTGAGCAAAATCCCAGTTTACGTAAGTCGACTGCTTCTGCATTTCTTCCGTTGTTCTCGGCTCTCCGCCACCTGTGCTGCTGCTTGTTGCTTTGATATCGTAGTAGCAATCGGTAACAACCCCGTTCAAATTGCCGGAAATACCTCCTGTTAGAGAACCGCCCTCGATCACACCAGCCGCATAGCAATTCTGAATCGTTCCATACGCAGCACCCACAATTCCTCCAACTTGCTTTAAGGCTGTAACTTTGGCTGTGGAATAGCTGTTAAGGATGACACTGCCGGGCACGGTATTACCAGCGATTCCTCCGGCAACAACTGAAATTGCATATACACTTCCTTTGACAGATGCGCTTTCAATACTTCTGCCAGCCTGCAGCAGTCCGGATACTCCTCCAACGGTATACAAGCCAGTTAAGTCCATATCAATAGCTACTGATTTGGCATTACCATACATTAATCCACTCAGGCCGCCAACATTATGAGCCGTTGATCGAATTGACCCTTGAACAGACACGTTTTCGATCTGACCGTAATAAAAGCTGCCTACGAGTCCCCCTGCGTCCGGCGCACCCGTCCTGATGTTCACCTGAGTTAAATGTAAATTACGGATATCTGCTCCTTGTGTCCTGCCGAACAAGCCCGTAGGAATGTTGTCCGTATTACTGATCGTCAACCCCCGGATCGTATGGTTATCCCCATCGAACACACCCCGGAAATATTGGCTGTGGTCAATTGGCCGCCAACCCGAACCTGTATTGTAGGGGGCCACATCCAAGTTGATGTCCTTGGTCAATTTAAAAGAGGAACGTGCATAATCCCGAATCAAATCCAATTGCTCTGCCGTACTGATCAAGAAAGGCTCCTCCTTCGTCCCCTTTCCACCATCGAAAGGGTGCGGCCCAAGCTCAACATCCAGGGAACGGTATCCCTGAATATTTTGGATTTTAACAATCAAATTGACTTTTCCGGATTCGGGAACGGACAAGGTCACTTTGCGCACTCCGTTCTCAAAGCGCTCAACTTGAGTAGATATGATAGGCTTGGAGGGATTTGTGCTTAGGAAAACCTCAACGATATGAAATCCGTTTAATGGCGTCCCGGATGCATCATTGGCTCCAGTGATCAACAGCTCAAACAGTTTTCCCTGAGTTTTCGGTCCTTCCTCCAGCAGCTTGACTTGAAAGCAAGCTGTGCCAGGAACATTCTTCTGCCAGATCAAATAAGGATAGCCACAATCTCCATTCACGTACCACGATTTATAAAATTCCCAATTTACGTAGTTTGTTTTGTTCCACATCTCTTTCGTACTGAGCGGGATGCCTTTCCCTGTATCGGATTGCTTCGATACTTGGCTGTCATAGTAGGAAGAAACATACTGTGAATTATCCATGGAGAGACCTGTGAGGCCCCCGGTAACTTCACTGAGGTCTGTCGATATCGCAACGGCTGCGTAAGAGTTTTTGGTTAAGCCGTTTACCTGTGTGCCAACAAGCCCACCTACTCCACTCATAAGAGACGACGGTACCTCAATTTCAATGTTACCCTTGGCGTACGTATTGGATAGTGTATTACTGTCGTTCATTCCCACTAATCCGCCTACCCGGGTTCCCCGTTTCATTTGGATATCGAAATTGGCATAGGAACCGTCAATCATACCTTTGTTATTCCTGCTCGGTCCCCAAATAAACCCGACTAATCCGCCAACCCCCGAATTATAATCCTCATCGTCCGTAATTAAAGATCCTTCTGCAAAAGAATCCTTAACGGCAGCGTAGTCCATTCCTCCAAGAAGTCCACCGATATATCCGACGATCGCCAACTTCACGCTCGAGGATGCCTGGGTTGCACTTAGCTCCACCTTTGCTGAAGATCGCTCAATTACGCTTTCGTTAATGAAACCGGCCAGTCCCCCAAATACCGAAGTTCCGCTGATGGTTCCTTCTACGCTGCTGTCTGATATGGTGCTATACCAAGCCTGTCCAACCAAACCACCGGTGTAAAAAGTTCCTTCCAGCTGCAAATCCTTCAAATGAATATTAGTCAACTTGGATCCTTGGATGTGGCCAAACAATCCGAGCCAACCACGCTCATTTTTGCCCGTTAAGTGACGAATGGTAAATCCGCCCCCATCATAGGTCCCCCGAAAAGAATCATAAGTTAACTGTCCGTTATCAATTCGTCCCGTTCCAATGGGGACCCACCCTTCCCCTTCGGAGTAGGATGATAGATCAATATCTTTCGTCTGCCTGAATGCTGCGTCTGGATAATAACGAACCTCATTCAGCAATTCTGCCGAGCTAACTTGGTAGGGATCGTCAGCGGTGCCGCTTCCCTGGAATGGGGCTTGAATTGTAATAGGACTCGATTCTACGTCCGGCAAACCATCAGCCTGGATTGTCAGATTTAATGTCCCTGTTCCCCGGCCATACAATTCTCGGAACACCGCCTGGCCTTCGACAGAAGCTGCTTCGTTCACACCTTCAATGTCAGGCCCGCTCGCCCCTTGTTTTTCAGCCTTGACCCTCACGCTCTTGGTTGTGGCAGCCCTGTTATCATACGGGTCTAATAGATCAACAACCAGATTTAAGAAGAGCTTGCCTGAACGGGCCGTTCCATCCGTGATCAGGTGCTTCACAAAGATTCGGACTGCCTCTTCAGGGGTCGGCGTAACAGCCACACTTGCCTTGGGAGCCTTCACATCCTCTACGGTGAAAGTCATCGTCTGTGCACCGGCAACGAACAGGATAAGCTCAGAGGTTGAAATCCCATCCATAAAAACAACATCGGTTTCAAGCTCAGGACGCAGCAACGGCTCCATGTTAAAAGAACCGTAGCCATGCGAAGACACACTTACCGCGCCGCTTAGACTCAAGGCTATCCGCTTCGTACCGTTAAAGCTGGTATCCACCGTTCCATCCGATTTCTGAACGGTTAGCGTAAACGAGTTGGATTTTCCCACGACCGGGGCAGATGTGCTGACCGACGCGGTTACCATCGCCGCATTCTCAACCACGCCTGCTAACGACACATGGACTGGGATTGTTGCGGTTAACCCTTCGTAGGCCGCTTTAATCTGCGTAGTTCCTTCGCCTGCGGCTTCAACCAAGCCACCGCTATTCACCGCTGCGATTTTCGGATCAAGCGAACTCCACTTCGCTTTACTAGTGATCGCCTCAAGTTTCCCATTGCTCCATTTCGCCGACAGCTGAAGCTGCGCTTGCCCGCCGATTGAGGTTAGGTAAATGGACTTCGGCTCATAGACCAGTTCCGTTACGGTCGGCGGAGACGTTTGGTAAGCCACGGTTACTGAAATTTGAGCAGCAGCTCCTTCATAAAGCGCGCGAATGAAAGTCTGTCCCTCGCCGCTCTCCTTAACAAGACCTGTTCCACTCACTACAGCAACACCAGGATCATCAGTAGACCATTTCGCAGAGGTGGTTACGTCCGATGTCCTGCCATCACTCCACTTGGCCACAAGCTTCACCTGAACCTGCTCACCCGCCTTGGTCAACACGATTTGTTTCGGCTCGTAGACCAAAGCAGTAACTGTAGCAGGCTTGGTTTCATTTCCCGGGCTGCTGCCACCGGAAGAATTGGTTGGCGGAGCCGGACTTTCTGTACGGACACCACACAGGGAATGGCTGATGCCGGCCAGACAACTTACCCGGTCCGGGCTGCGTTCAAAACGCACCTCTGAATTGCGAATTTCGGCGTACGATATTTTTCCTTGTCCGTTGAAAGCCACCGGGCCGGATATTCCTGCCTTCTCCACTTGTGATCCCGCTTCAAGGCTAATGACCGAGTCCTTGGAATCCCCTAGTACATCCAGAATCTTAATGCTTCCCCGCTCCAGCTTCATGTGGCTGCCGGCAGACTGAACGGCCAGCGAATCGAGTTGTCCGCGAATCCGCAGCAGACTGTTACTTGTCATATCGCTAGTCATGAGTACTTGCTTGAAGCCCGGGCCCGTTAATTGCTCTTCTTCCAATACAGCGGAAGACCGGAGCTGAGCCTCCTCTACAACAGATCTCCCTTTCGCCACCACACGTACGGCGCCGCCTTTTTTGCCAATGGTCAGATTGGAAATCTCGGTATCCTGAAGGTGGATAGAGTTTTCTCCTCCGCCGAGTACGGCAACCTTGCCCTTAACCACAACACCGCGAAGCAAGGACTCCCCTTCTCCGATTCGCTCAGACAACGTTAGGTCACCGTTAATCGTTATGTTCCGAAGGGTGATTCCGTCACCATCCACGATCACGCTGCCATCAATGATTCGCCGGCCCTTCTCGGGACCGTAGATCCCATTTTTGGTGTAGCGTACCTCCCCGTCCATTCCCTCCGCTAGCTTGAACCGGCTAAGAATGACCAGGGCCTCTGCCCGCGTAAGCGGATGATCAGCCTTAAAGGTCCCGTCAGGATAACCATGCATCCAGCCTGCACGCACTGCATTCTCAACAGCTTCTCTGCTCCAGTTAGGCAGAGGGTCCACGAAAGAAGCTGCCTTCGCCTCCTTCGTGCTCTGGATCTGTACAAATCTCGTCAGCATCACAGCAATTTCCTGCCGGCTTACCGGCTGGTCAGCCCGCATTGTGCCATCGTCATAACCACGCATGTATCCTGAAGCAACCGCTGCTGTAAGCGGACCCCAATCCCAGCGGTTTTGCACCATGTCGTGATAAACCACAGATGGCGGAACTTGACCATTCGGAATGTTCAGCGCCCGGTTAATCAGTACCGCAGCTTCAGCCCGTGTAATTCCCTTGTCAGGCCGGAAAGTCTGATTGGGGTACCCTTCAATCCAGCCCTTTCCGGCCCAAGCTGTAATTTCTTGCCGGGCCCAATGCTTTTCCGTGTCGGAAAAGGCCATCACTCTGCCTCCAGGCCCCAGGTTAAGGCTTAAGAAAGCCAGTACGCTGAACAACAATAAACTTAATCTAGTAATTAGGTCTTTCAAACTATCCATCCTTTTAAATATCGATCTTCTCTCCCTCCCTTTCTTAGTTCATATTTAAGTTAATTGTTTTCATATACCAAAAAAACCCCCTAAAATTATAGACAAATCCTTAATAAATCCTGATCCAACTTAAGGTTTGTCTATAATTTTGGGAGTATTTCACACCACAACATACCCATCATTCCGTATCGAGCCATCCTGACTGGTATGCCTTTAAAACCGCCTCTTTGCGTTTATTCACTTCCAGCTTGGAGAAAATTCGTTGAATATAAGTATGCACAGTCCCGGTGCTTACCCCCAGCCAACCGGCGATTTCCTTGCTGGTCCATCTTTTCGAAACACCGAGCAGTACTCGCCGCTCCATGTCACTGAGCGGATTGCGGTCCGCAACCGTCTTCTTATCGGTTGGCGCATCTTGAGCCTCAAAAGCGAACAAAATTTGGTCAATATATCGGACCGATACCTGTCTTTCCTCCATTTTGTAAGCTTGCCTAGACTGACGGTAATGTTCCGCTACTTTACGAAGCGCGGCTCCCTCATCGAGATAAGTGCGAAGATGACCCTCTCGTGCCGAAAGTTGAACAGCCTTACCGAAGGTTCTGGCAGCCAAACTGTCTTTGCCCAGTTTACTGTAGAGCAATGCCAGGAGCACATAGGCTTCCAGCTGTTCCATGATTAAGCCTTGCTCGGAAGCAATTTTTAGAATACGTTTCAACAAAGGCCGGGACTCCATATCCTGTGAGTTAAAGATCAGCGCCCGTGCGAGAACTAGCGATACCAGCAGCTCATTAGAAGTGCTGTCTTCCATAAGCGTGCTGGAATAAGAGCTAAGATATCTTAATCCCGCTACCGGATCTCCTGCGGGCGATTGCAGTTGCAGCTTCGTTTCACAAGCATCCAATACAAGAGACCACTCCCGAGCGGCCTTGTCACTCAGACCTGCACGGACTTCACTGAGGATCTGCAGTGCAGACTGCAGCTGCTTTCTGCTGAATGCAATTCGGCTCTGCAGAATCGCGGCGGGAACAATTAATGCATCCGCTCCCATTTCTTCCCCAATTGAACGGGCTAGAGCGGCCGCTTCCTCCGCTTCTCTCATCCGATTGTGCTCATACATTAGTTCCCCATAACCAATTGCATAATAACCTGTGTTATAGGAACGGATATTTGACCAGCGCCGCATAATTGGCTCAAAACAGTGCTCCGCCGAAAGCAGGCGGCCCGTTATCCCTGGGAAACTTCTTAACCGGGAATAATGGCGTTGCTGATAATCAATATAAGAGAATATTTCATCTTGAGGTGAATAGCCCTGATCCAAATAATCATTTAAGTGGAACACAAGCCCGTGCAAATCCTGTTTGAAAATACACACATAGGCCCGCATCACCTTGATCACCCGCATAGCGTAAGCCCGCTGTGCCTCACTCAGCTCCCCTTGACCGGCAGCAATTTTCCACTCGACCGAATCCAGCTGCTCAAGTGTCCGCTGTGGACCTTGCTCACCTACGGTAAAAAAGAGCGACGACAGATACAGCTTCGGCCGTTTTTGCATCGTTTCTTCGGGAATTTTGGCAAAGAATCGCCGGAGTGTCCAGGCTTCGCAAAGAATAAACTGATTGAACAGGACTTCAAGCAGCCGTCCCGCCTCATCATAGTGGCCTCCCCGCATATAGTGCTCCATGGCTTCCATGGGAAATCCGTTATTCTCCAGCCAAGTTCCCGTTGTCCGTTGAAGGGAACACCACAGCTGTATATCCTGCTCCTGCAGAAGATTACGAAGCTTCTGAGCAATCAGCGGATGATATCTGTACCATACGTCTGAACCCTCGCGAATTCGTTGGAATAACAATTTTTCGTTCTCCAAATCGGCCAGCAGTTGCTCCGGTTCCGGGCTTTCGGTTAAATCCCTGATTAGCGATTCATTAAAGCGTTCCGGCACGACCGTTCGCATAAGAAAAGAAATGGTCTCCGGCGTTAACCTGGACATTAACTGGTCCATCATACGCCCGCACACCGTAATTTGCCTATCTAAAATACTATTTTCCAGGCTCGCTTGAGAAGTTTCCCCTTCTTGCTTCCCGGAGTTTGGAATCGTACTTAACATATGCAGACCAAGTGCCCAGCCCTCCGTCTCTTTCTGCAGTTGGAGTGCCTGCTCCCTGGTAACAGCCGGCCAATTCAGCTTTTGGTAAAGCCTTTTTATTTCTCCCACTGAAAAAGCCAGTTCCGGCCAGCCTATATTGTAAACCAGATGTTTGGGCAGCTTGAGAGGAACCTCCGAATGGGTAATTAATATAATATGAAGCTGCTCGGGCAAGCTATAAAGCCAATCTGTCAGCATAAGATGGATTTCCGCGATTTCAATCGTATGATATCCGTCAATCACGAGGATCAATGGCTCTGACAGCTGGGCGCACGTGGCGTTTAGCTCTGCCAAAGCCCGGGAAGGCTGCTGCACGAAATGCTCGATGAACCGGATCGTCAGGCCCTCGTCAGTTCCGGGCACAGCCTGATCCATGGCAGCAATGACCTGAAGCCAGAACCTGAGCAGATGATTGTCTGCCTCCTCAAGGGTGATATAAGCGAGTGCAGCCGGTGCCTCTTCCTTCCATCCACTGACAAGTGTTGTTTTCCCCGACCCGGGTGGTCCCTCAATGAGAGTAAGCCTTCGTCTCAGCGCCCCCCTCAGCTTCTTATGCAGCCGCTGCCGTTTGACATAGTTTACGGGAATCGGAGGAATTTCGAATTTTGAAGGGATGATCATGAAATCAAGCCAGTGACGGCGCACATTCTTCTCTTCGCTCTCTACCTCCACTGCTGATGGGTGGTCAATCATAGGATCACTCCCCTTCAAAATTTGTTGATTCCAGTCTATCTCATTACATTCATCCCGTAAAACTTCCAAACTTCACTTATGAATAAAACTCCTCAAAAAATTAATTTCATCCCTCAGCTTTCGACAGCCTTTTTATTCATATATGGTAAAGTAGAGTTCGAAAGTATAAGCGGTTTAACTTTCACTTTCGGAAAGGAGGAAATTTTGTTCATTGCCAAAGCTCCACCCTTTTGTCGTTCCAAAAAACTTGAAAGGAAGTGTAGCGATGATTACAAGACGCAAAATAATGGCTTTAAGTCTCTGCATCTGTATGCTGCTCACTTTATTTCCTGCATTAGGCTTTGCCGAAACTGAAGTCCAGACAGAGACTGAAATCCAGACTGAAGCTGAAGAAGCCGTGGTAACAGCAGCCATCCCGAGCCCTTGGAAACAGCAAAATATCGGGTCCCCTACCGTAACAGGCAGCGCTTCCTACGATCCAGCGGCCGATCAATTCACGGTAAGCGGAGCAGGCAAGGACATCTGGGGCAAATCAGACCAGTTCAATTATGTGTATCAGCCTTGGACGGGCGACGGTTCTATTGTAGCCCTAGTCTCTTCTCAGACGAATTCTCACGATTTCGCGAAGGCAGGCATCATGATTAGAGAAACGCTGAAGGCGGATTCCAAACATGTCGATTTGCTGTTAACCCCTTCCAACGGATTCACATTCCAATACCGCACTGAGACGGGCGGAACGATGCAAAGTGAGAAAATTGCTTCGACGAGCCCAGCATGGATCAAGCTGGAACGCAAAGGCAACGTCATCAAAGGTTATGTATCCAACAACGGTTTGAACTGGGGAGATTTGGGCAATTTGACGCTTAACATGAATTCCTCGCTCTATGTGGGATTGGCTGTATCCAGCCATAATGAATCTAAGTTAAGCACGGCCACCTTTGACAAGGTGAAAGTCAATGCTTCAGGAGACGTGTTCCCGCCTACCGAACCGACTAACCTGCAAGCAACCAGTGTAACAGATACCTCAGTCAGCATATCCTGGACCGCTTCTCTGGATGATGTTGGCGTAAAAGACTACGACGTCTACAAAGACAACGAGTTGGTGAAGGCAAATGTAAAAGCTACGACCTACACGTTTACCGGTCTAAAGCCGGATACCACATACAATTTCACGGTAAAGGCCAGAGATACAGCGGGCAATATCTCGAATTCCAGCAGCCCTCTAACCGTGAAAACGACAAATCAAACGGATACACAGGCTCCCACTGCCCCTACAGGATTAACAAGTCCAAGCAAAACGTCCTCCTCCATTAATCTGAGCTGGACGGCATCCACGGATAACGTTGGTGTCTATGAGTACGACATTTATAGAAACGATACTTTGGCTGGCACTACACCCGCCACATCCTTCAATGTAACAGGACTTAAGGCGAATACCACTTACAGTTTCACCGTGAAAGCCAGGGACTTGGCAGGAAATGTGTCCGGGGCAAGCAAAGCCTTGTCAGTTAAAACGAACCCCACCTCTTCCGATCCTTATACCCCAGAGGTTGTCGCTAACAACCTGGAAACGCCATGGGCTATCGATTTCGCACCAGATGGACGTATTTTCTTCACTGAACGCAACAGCGGACGAGTCCGTGTCGTTGAGAATGGGAAGTTGAAATCAACACCGGTCATCACTTTGGGCGATCCTTTCTATTATATGCCTAAGAGCGAGGGCGGACTGCTAGGACTTGCAATTGATCCTAATTTCGCCACCAATCATTATATCTACATCTATCATTCCTACAAAACATCTGACAATAAAGTAGCTAACCGGGTTGTCCGTCTGATTGAAAATAACAATAAAGCAACCATAGACAAGGTTCTTCTGACTAATCTTCCGGGTGCGGTCTATCACAATGGCGGCCGTCTGAAAATTGGTCCAGACAAGAAGCTGTATTTTGCTGACGGAAACTACGGAAACAAAGATGACACTTTGTCTTATCTCGGGGGGAAAATATTCCGCTTGAACCTAGATGGCACCATTCCAAGCGACAACCCGTTCGGTTCCTCCTCCCCGATCTACAGCCGTGGACACCGGAACCCGCAAGGATTAGCATGGCAGCCTGGGACGAACCGTCTCTTTGAATCAGAGCATGGTGAGGCTTCCAAGGACGAGATTAACTTCATCGAGCCGGGCAACAATTATGGTTGGCCTAAATATGAGGGCGGAAACCAGAATCAGCCAGGCATCACGCCTCCACTCATTTATGCAAGCGGCACAACTTGGGCGCCTTCAGGCATTACCTTTGTGACTAAAGGGCCGTGGGCAGGAGATCTTCTGGTTACTAATTTAAAAGGCAAACAGATCATTCGCATGGCTATTGGAGAGAAGAACGGCAAACCGACAATTAGCAGCAACGATCTCAGTTACTTATTCGTGAATAAATACGGCCGGATTCGTGATATCGTTGAAGCACCGGACGGTTCGCTTTACTTCGTGACCAGCAACAATGGCGACAAGAATGGTGACGGAACGCCAGATAAGCTGGTTCGATTGGTTCCTAACTTTTCTAACGAATTGGAGTCAATAACAGAGTGATTCAAACAGCGCGCGCCGCTCCCCTTCGGCGTGTGCTGTTTGATTTTTAATTGATCCCTTGGCATGATTGGACTATGATCAACAAATAGGCAGCATCGATGCCTGTTATATTTCATATTTCAATCATGTCCTTCAAAATGAACAGCTCGTTTCCTGTATACATCCTGAGGAGGAACCTTTTCTATGCCGAACAACAAGCTTGCCTACGTCTCATCCTTTAAACGGGCCAACTCGGTCTTGAACCGCAGCGTAATCCGCGTGGAGAATCCCGAGCTGGGCATACAAATCCACTATTGGGGATTTATGCCCCGCCATTTTGACAATATGGAGCATAAACATTCTTTCTTTGAGGCGTGTTATGTATTAACTGGGAACGGCTACTACCTGGAAGAGGGTGTCGAATTCCCCCTTCAGTCTGGCACCCTGTTTCTCTCCAGACCCGGTATCCAGCACCAGATCAAGAGCGCGGAAGGCCTATCCCTTTGCTATGTTGCATTTGAGCCCGATGAGATCTCAAGTTCTGATTATTATGTCCTTGCGTTTCAGCAGCTCGCCAAACTTGGCAGCCCTGTATTGCAGGAAGAGTTGAATCCCACACCAGGCCTCCTCTGGGTGTCTCTGATCTCTCTCTTTCATTCCAATTCGCCTGGAATTCAGTACCCTAATCTAGTTCTGAATAGCATGGCCTTGTCACTTATTTTGTCTATTCTCACCGCGCATGGTCCTGCTTTGAATGCAGACCATTTCGTTGCCGAAACTTACGATGAAGGTCATTTTATGTTTCGTCAAGCAGAGTTGTTTATTAAGGACAATCTGAATGAACCCCTGTCGCTGGAGCGGATTTCAGGGCATCTACATATCACAACACGCCATTTGACACGGCTCTTCCGTAAGTACGGCCATCAATCGTTCGTACATTATGTGCAAGAACTGCGTGTGCAAAAGGCCAAACATTTGCTTCTGAATACAAGTATGCAAATCAAAGAAGTGGCTGTACTAAGCGGGTTTGAATCCGTACACTACTTCACCCGCGTTTTTACAACCAAACTTGGCGTATCCCCGGCCAGGTTCCGGCGCTCCCAATTTAACGAAGGACGCTCCGATTCCAGCATGTCCTAAACATGTCCTAATCCCCTCATGTCCTGATTGTACAAAAACACTACCTCTTTTTATAAATACGAATCCTCCCTTACCTTCTACAATGAAGTTGTTATCCAACAACCAGTAAGGGAGGATTTACTGTTTCATGACATCTTTAACCACCTTCCAGACACACCCGGTTAACGTTCTGAGTGTCCCGACTGAGCAAAAAATGATCCAGAATGGAATCAGCACCTGGTGTTCACTTGTGATCTCGAGCTATACAGCGAATGCACAGGACCATGGGATCTTCGTTACACTTGATGGAACCCACGGTGCGAATTTCGATTCACTGCTGAACAGGCTTCGGCAGATCTGCGGGGAGAAAGGCATTTCTTTTACCTCTGACCCTACCTCTAATTATCTGAAGCCTAAACAAGACCTGCGTGCTGAAATGGCCCGTTATCTAACCGATAGCCGGGCATTCGGATACAAAGCGACCGATGTTCTGCCAGGCCAATACTTTCAAAGCGGTACCCGGGAAGCCTTGAATAGTAGGGTATCCGGGTTCGACAACGGGAAGGGAATTTACGTATTATACGGACCCGGCGCTTCCATGTTGGCAGGCAGGGAACCTGATCTGCGATTCTTTGCCGACTTCTCCCGCGAGAATCAGCAGCAGTGTCATGCCCAGGGGATGGGCAGCTTCGGTTTTGGCCGTTCTGAGGATCCGGTGGAAACCTATAAGAACTGCTTGTTCCTCGAATGGCCTGTCTGGGAGACTTACCGACGCAGCTGGTTAGATTACTATGCCGGCCGACCGGATGTGGAAGCTTATTATATGGACTTGAACTGTTCGGAGGAGCCGAAATGGCTGCGCCCCTCATCCTTAAAGGAACTGCTCCGTCAGACTGGCCAACAGCCTTTTCGAGTTAAGCCTTTCTTTGCCCCTGGCATCTGGGGCGGACAGTATCTGAAAGAGCTGTGCGGCCTCCCGGAGGAATGGCCGAACTGTGCGTGGAGCTTTGAACCCATCGCACCTGAGAACACGCTTCTGCTCGGCATCCAGGACACCATACTGGAGGTTCCCTTTACACTGCTCATGGAAGCTTCTCCAAAGGATATCTTGGGAGTGCGGAACGTAGAGCTGTTCGGCAGTTACTTCCCGATCCGGTTTGATTATCTGGATACCATGCAAGGTGGCAGACTGTCCCTGCAGGTCCATCCAAGACAGGATTATGTGGAAACCCACTTCAACGAGCACATGACCCAGCAAGAGTCCTATTACATCATGAAGAGTGCACCCGGTGCCAAGGTGTATCTTGGTTTAAAAGATGGGGTTACCGGCAAGGATCTCCTCGAAGCCGTGGAGAATGCCCACCGTCATCAAGATCCACTTGAAGTGTCTTCCTATGTTAATGAGTATGACTCTTCCGTCGGTGATCTGTATCTGATCCCTCCGGGTACCGTCCACTGCTCAGGAAAGGACAATCTGGTTCTGGAAATTTCCTCAACCACCTGGTGGTTTACGTTCAAAATCTATGACTATTTGCGGCTGGATAAGGATGGCCGTCCAAGACCCATGAACCCCGAACACGCCAGACATAACATTAACGATGCAATGGACACGAGCGCTGCAGCCCAAGGACTCATTGCACGGCCAATGCTCATAAGCCGCCAAGGTGAGAGCACTGAAGAGCTATTAGGTCACCGGGAGGATCTTCTCTTCCAGGTTCATAGACTAACCCTGTATGGCCCATGGACATCCGAAACGAACGGGGAATTCGTCATGCTAAATCTTGTGGAGGGTGTACGTGTCCGGCTTATCCCTCTCGATGGTCAAGGGCGTGTCTTCGAGTGGGGTTATGCCGAGTCTTTCATTATCCCGGCAAGTGTAGGCCCGTATCGCCTTGAGAATTTGTCTGGCACTCCCTGCACCCTGATTGCTGCCCGTGTTAATCCGGATTGGGAACATCCATTGCTCCCTACACCTCAGGCAGCTGATGTGGAGGCCGGCCATGGATTCCTATAGAGATGGCGCCAAGGAGGCCGGTCTCCATGGCTTCCCTGCTGAGCTTACGCTGGCCCTCGACGCCGGAGGCACGTTCCTAAAAGGAGCAATACTGATGAACGGCCAAGTCGTGCCCGGCTCATTCATCTGCCGGCCCTCGAATTCCCAGGCGTCGGCGGATATTGTGATTAAGGGGATTGCCGCTGTATGCGTGGAGCTGCTGGATTATTTTATTACCGCTTCCCGTCCGCTGTGCCCGGAAGACCGGGTTCAGATCGGGTTTGCTTTTCCCGGACCCTTCGATTACAACTCGGGCACAGCACATCTGCAGGGAGTAGGTAAGTACGACAACTTATACCGCTTGTCCGTCCATGACCTGCTCCAAGCGCAATTTAGGCGGCTTCAGATCTCTTCCCCCGGCATCGTGGCTGATTGCCTGGCTTTTGCCGGGATAAAGTTTGGCAATGATGCTGCCATGTTTGGATTGGGCACTTCTCTCCGTTTTCCTTCTCAAAGACTAATATGCCTTACCTTGGGTACGGGAGTGGGTTCGGTCTTCATAGCTGACAAGCAAATGATTACGAGCATGGAAGGGCTGCCGAAGAGTGGAATGCTCTACAACGAGCCCTACGGAGATGATATCGTAGACAACCAGTTCGGAAGAAGAGGCATTCTGCGTATGGCCGCAAGCGAAGGAATCGCTATAGAGGACGCCGATGTAGCTGATCTGGCGGCAGCAGCAGAGCAAGGCAGCGAAGAAGCTTTGCGCTTATTTCATATTTACGGGACCAAACTGGGAGACATGCTGCTTCCCTACGCAGCAGCCTTCAAGCCGGATCATATTGTGCTTGGAGGCCAAATCTCGGCCAGCTTCCCTCTATGGGAAGCAAGCTTTCGTCAAGCACTTGGTTCATCCTACGCTCCCACACTTGCGCTGCCGGATGCAATGTCGGATGTATTTCGCGGGATTCATATGCTGTTCGGAACGATCCAGACGGACCCGCAGAACAACTTTTAAATTCACCCAATCTAATTGGAGGTTATACATTTATGAGTACAATTACCAAGCAACCACATGCACCTTCCCGTCCCTGGACGATCTATGTTATTCATCATTCACATACAGATATCGGTTACACGGAACGACAGGAGCGAATCGAGCAGTATCATGTGGACTTTATACGCCAGGCACTCAAGATCTGCAATACTGCACATACACAGGAACATCCGGAATGGAAATCCTTCCGCTGGACATGTGAGACATTCTGGGCTGTAGAGCAGTTCCTGAAGGAAGCTTCTCCTGACGAACAAGAAGCTTTCCAGCAGGCTGTAACCCGGGGACAGATCGAGCTGTCAGGAACGTATCTGAATATGACGGAGCTCCCGGACTTCGATCTTCTCCTTCGGAATCACAGCAAGGCACAGCAGTATGCTTCATCGTTCGGCCACCGGATTGATAGCGCCATGACGGCCGACATCAACGGTTACAGCTGGGGATATGCTTCCAGCCTTCTGCAGAATGACATTGAGCATCTGTTCTCCTGCATACACACCCATCACGGCATGTACCCGCTTGGACGTAAACAAACCCCATTCTGGTGGGAAGCTCCAGACGGCGGACGGCTTCTGGTCTGGAATGGGGAGCATTACATGTTCGGCAATGAGCTTGCCTTCTGTCCGGGCGCACTAGGCAAATACATTATCAAGGATGAGTTCCAGCATAACTTGGTGGAGCCAGAGCACCGTCACAATGAAATTGCTGCCCTGCGGATTAACCGCTACTTATGGAATCTGGAACAGGAGACTTATCCTTATTCCTTCGTTCCAGTTATGATCTCGGGCCTAGGAACCGACAACGCCTCCCCGAATGGGGAGATCGCCGAATGGATCGCCGAGTGGAATGAGCAGCACGGAGACCGGATCACGATTAAGATGGCCACTCTCTCCGAATTTTTCTCTGCATTGAAACAGGAGGACTTGTCCTCCCTGCCGGTTCACCAAGGCGACTGGCCGGACTGGTGGACCGATGGGGTTGCCTCGACAGCGATGCATACCCAAGTGTACCGTGACGCGCAACGGACCCTGCGGAAAGTGAAACGGCTGAACCCGGGTGATGAGGTGGTAGCCCCTGAAGATTTAGATAAAGCGGCCCAGGCATTAACCATGTATGCCGAGCATACTTGGGGCTTCCACTCGTCTGTATATGAGCCTTGGCACCCTCAAGTGCAGATGCTGGAGGTACGCAAGCAAGCTTATGCCGCAGAGGCCAGCACACGAGCTTACCGGGCATTGGACAAAGCTCTCGCCGCCCGTAATGGAGCCCTGCTGGCCCCCGGTCGTCCCCTCCGTTACGAGGTGATTAACACCGAACCGGCGCAAGCTTCACTTCAAGTCGCAATTCCATTGGATGGCTGGGAAACAACGATTGTGCAGAAGCCGTTCGAGCTTATCGATGAATCGACGGGAGCATCCATACCTTACCAACTGTCACCGGGACGGCACCTTATCACAGAGCTCACACTGGAGCCAGATGAATCACGCATTTTGCACATTCGTCCGCTTCAACGAGCGGATGAACCTTCTCCAATCGTGACAGCCCGCAACAATGAGCCGATCGCTTGCGAAGGAATCAGCGACATTTGGGCCTTACCCGAGGCGTCCTATCCAGTTGTGATTGGGGACACCTCGATTGAATCTGATTTTTTCCGGATCGAATGGGCCTTGAACAAGGGAATTACCTCCTGGACGGATAAGACCCGTTCTTGTGACCTGATGGATGCTGGGCATAAGCACGCCCCATTTACACCAGTATATGAGGTAACTTCGGTTCAAGGCGAACATACCCCGCCTGAGATGTGTGCCGTCCGGTCACGGATGGGCCGCAACCGGAAAGGCAGTCATGTAGAGCGGGACACCGGGCGCTTGGTCCGGGCTAAGGTGCTGGATAACGGTTCACTATATGCACTCTTGGAGCTGACTTTCGAAGTGAAGGGCCTGAGCTATTATGCGATTCATCTCAAAATGTTCGCAAATCAGCCCCGCGTTGAAGTATCTATCCGGCTCCATAAGGATAGCGTCTGGCTTCCCGAGAACCTGTATGTTGCTCTACCTTTCTCCATGGGACCGCAAGCCGAGCTCTATGTGGAAAAGGCAGGCTGCTTCCTCCGGCCATGGAAAGACCAGATTCCAGGCAGCTGCCTAGATTACACCTGTGCTCAAGAAGGGGTATTCTGGCACTCGCCTTCAGACCGGGAAGCGCTCCTGGTGTCGATGACCGACACCCCGCTGGTGCAGCTAGGCTCACTGGAACACGGACCGCGCAAGCTTCATGGAGCGCAAGCCGAAGGCTCCCGTCCTCTCCCTTATGCGTGGCTTCTGACAAACTATTGGGAGACCAACTTCAAAGCGACTTTAGGTGGCTTTTATGAATTCCGCTATGCGGTGGAACGCCGGTCTCAACTTGATCCTGCGGAGGCCGCCAATGCTTTACATGCCTCAACGGGTCAATTTACAGTCCATAGGATCAGGTAAATTGGTGGGTGATTTCACTGAAGCTGCTTAATAGACGAACGACCTGCGGCCAAGCGCTAGCGCTCGCCTTTGGTTTTGGATTTCATCCCCTTGAAAGTAAAAAAACAACAGTGAAAGGGGAAGGGGAAAATCGAGGGAGTTACAGCAGCTGCTTGACAGGTCTCGTTCATAGCAGTGATGGGGACTGGCGTTCGTTCCCGGAGCCTTTCGACATAAATCGCCCCCCTAAACCAAATCAAGGGCCGTCCTTTGGGACGGCCTCCTATTTGAACTCAAGATTTAGCACTCAACAAGTACGCTTTATTTAATATGGGAAGGACTCGTTTTACGAATGTGAAAAATAATATCGAACTGCTCTTTCAAGGACGCATCATAATAGAGGTCATCCTTCGAAAAAACTTGCGCTCCTGCACTCAGGATCTTCCGCTTCTCTTGAACCCATGATTTGGCCTTTCCATGAAGATGCCGCAAATCGAGTAAATATTTATCATGCGACACTTTTCCAAGTGTATAATTGAAGCTGTTCACATTCTTCGGTATTTCATAGGTTGACAGCTTTCCATTTCCGGTATTTGGGTCGTACTCACGATATAATGTGAACTTGCCCTCTGAAGTCGTGCTTCCCATGATGACATATTGATCACCTAAGCGCTCTTTCAGCATCTTACCCGCTACGTAAGGATATAACTTCTTATCCACAATCCCTTTGGCAACGTGGGTATTATGACCCGAGAAGATCGTCTTCCCGCCTAAGGCCGTCTGAGCCCATATGACATTATCAGCCAGGTACTGCTCGTGAAGCTTGATGAGGCCCGTGTAATCACTTGGAATCGTCATGGATGTAAAGTTCTCAATCACTCTTGCTGTTGCTTTCACCCAGACAAGCTCGGATGTATTGCTCTCTGCACTTCCCTGCTTGGTCACCTTATCAAGCAGCTGCACCACCTTCCTCGCTTGTTCGTTAAAACTCTTTCTCTCCTCAGGTGTAAGCTTCACATAACCCTGCAAGTTCCCGCTTGCCTTGGCCAGCTCTGTATAGTTATTCTTCACTTCATCCAGCACTTCAGGATGATGCTGCTTAACATAGTTAATCACTTTATTAAAAACTGTTTCATCCAACGCTTTTAGATCAAGCCCGACAAACTGAATCTTCTTCTTGTTTGCAGGATTGGCATTATAATCTTTCATCCACTTTAACATAGCTACATGTTCATCTGTCGGATATAGAAGTCTCAACAGTTTCCTAGGATCTCCTTTTCCGGTTTGGATGTATTCATTAACCTTTAAGCCAACTCCCCAATCCTCTTCCAGTCCAAAATTCGTAAAGCCCATTTCTGTAACCAAATATTTCACAAGCCGAAATTTCATGTTGAAAATCTCTGAGCTTCCATGTGTACTTTCCCCTAGTCCAACATATCGGGCGCTGCCGATCATATTCTTAAGCGGCTTTAGATCATCAAGTGACTTTGTAGGGTCGGTGGTTTTAAATGGCCTCGCCTGTGAAGCAATAGATTGGATAAGGTTCTGCTGGACCGATTTAGATGAGCTGCTAGCTCCCACCGACTGGACGCCCCCTTCCTGTGTAAATCCTCCAATTAGTAGAGAAGCGCTGACCATAGCGGCCACTCCAATGTGCAACGTTTTGTTCATCATGTTCACCTCAACGATAGATTTAAGCGACATTCATCCTCATGCACACACTAATGATCCATGTGTCATGAGTCATTCGCCTTGTCATCATTGTCACCCAGCTTCCGTCATGTCACCTAGTTATAAATCGTCACAAAGCAGAAATTGACAGAACATCACGCGAAAGCAATTACATTTCATCACTATCAAAAATGACAGTCTCACGGAATAATGACCCTATCCAGCACGCTAAAAAAGACTCAAGCTTTTTCTAGGCATTCTGCCCACAAAAAAACAGCCTCCGTCCGACAGACCGGACGAAGGCTGTTTGGTTAGTTATTTGCGAACCGTGTAAATAAACTTCTCGAGTGCACCGGTATCCGTAATGGACTGATTGCATTCTTGGTTATCCATACATACATAATGGCCAATGGCAGCAATATTGTCCGGCGAAGCAATAGCAGGTCTGGTTCTGACTGTGAAGAATGCAAGCTCATGGTGCCGATTGCAGAACAGGCAGTACCCTTTTTTGTGGGTTGGTGTGATTCTTCCCTCTATCCCGACGAACTTCCCATCCATTGGATAAACAATGAACAGCTTGTTTGCCGCAATATCGACCCAGCTCAAATACGTAAGATAGCGGAAGTCGATGGCTTGCAAGTCAGGCACCTTCAGCTTTTTATGTTTAGGGAATAACTTCTGAATCTGCTTCAGCGTAATCGGCGGAAATGGCTCCAAATAAGGTTCTAGCGCGTTAAGATAACTCTGGAAATCGTATGCCGTCTCGAAGGTGGATATTCGTTCCAGCATCTGCTGCTGATCCACTGTTAGATCCGTGAAAGCTTCAACAATGTTCGCAGCAGCGGTAAACCTTACAGTTTCCAAGACGCGCTGGTCCGCAACGCTTCGCAGTGTTTTCTGAAGAAATTCCGCTTGGTTCTTAATCGTATTAAATTGATGGTTTCTAATAAATGGTGTTTTCATAGCTTTCAGCCCCTTATTTTTCTTAAATGAATATAAGGTGCAAAGCCTGTTATTAGAAACGATAATGTAAAGTTTGGGCGATCGAATCTAGCCTATCGCACCTCACGCAAAGTATCGCCCCTGATCAGGCTTTGCATGAGGCCTTCCTAGCAAATGAGCAATTCATCGTTGCCATAAATAATACCTCCTATCCATAACATGGGAAAAGTATATCAAGAATTAGCAGTTGGCGCTAGTCTTGGATTAATGCCTCAGTCTGTAACCTTATAATAATTTCATCAACCGTTTGCTCTGGGGTCAATTCCGATGAGTCCAGCCATAGACCGACCTTGGGTGTCTCATCCCGTAACACACGATCTAGCTGTTCAACGCTCCACAACCCATATCCCTTCTTTGAACGGGCGGCTTCTCTTAAGGCGACCGCCGTCGTATCTGGGCAAAGCACCACAACATATACAGGGCGGCTTCTGATATAAGATAAGAAATCATTCAGCACAGTTCCGACAACGACATCCTGGACTACAACAGTAAAGCCTGCTCGGGCATACTCCTCCGCACAATGTGCAGCTAGCCGATATCGCAGCCGGAGCTGGTCGAGCTCTTCATTCCCTGCATCCGGGTTCACTTCTTTACGGTTGTTCACAATCATTCTCCGAAAGATATCCCCCCGCAAATGCACCGATTTCTCAAATCGTTCGGAGAGCAGCTGGGCTACTGTAGATTTTCCACTAGCCATAATTCCTGTAACTAAAATAATGCTAGGACTTTCCATCAACATGATATGCATCCCCTTCTTCTCTTCTACTTGTATTGTAAAGTGATAAGAAAAAGTTGAAAGGGAAAATTCAGCTTAAATGGATGAGTACCATTCGGTTATGAGCGCATGCCTATAGCTCGGATAATCACATTAGGTATGAATAACAGCAGTACAATGGAGCTGTACACACCAATGATATAGCTTGTCGCATAGACGAGGCCGAAGCCCTGGTGGAATAGAAAGGTGATCAGATGAATCAGCATATTCGTAAAACAGAAAGCGTAACTTCGGATCATCCAATTCCGGTGCCGGTTGATTTGCTTTTTCTTGATTTGTACAAGAGCCACAATAGTCATTACCGGCCAAATGATATTCAGCACGTTGAACCCCATGCTGCTTATTTTTCCACCCGTGGCGTAGGGTGCCATATAACCGGATGTCACAACTACAACAAGCACGGACACGAAGTATATGTAGCCGTTGACGCGATGCAGCTTGCGGCTTGCCGCAAAGAACCGATTCGAAAAATTCAGCAGTCCCGACGCCATGGCTATACAGGCAAACGCAACATGCACATACATAACGTTTAACCAGACCGGGAGATGAAGTGCGCGCTTAAGTCCTGTTTTATGGCTTAAAAAGTCCGTGGCACCAGGATCAACAATATAATTAGTTATCAAGGCATATAAGATGAACAAAATACTAACTCCGGCTAATAGGCCGTATAGTGTTTTACGTATATTCATAAAGTCTTGAACCTCCACAGCGGCGTATTATTGCAATTCCTCATTAAGGTGAGGATACCCGCTTTCCTATTAATTTGGATGCTGGAAGCAATCCGGCTTTGACGATTCCGGTCATTTCATCTCCGAGCGCAGCAACTTCGAATTTCAAATTGATGCGCATAGGCTTTGTAATTTTCAAGGACCAGGTAAGCTTGCTGCCCTGATATGCAGGGTTAATCAACTGAAGGGTCTCCTCCCCTTGTGTGGCCTTACCCTCGATCATTCCATTTATTGTTGATATTGATAGCTTAACATGCATTTTCCCCACTGGTGTAGAGATTGTCGTGTCCCAGTCTCCGTCAAAGACAGATTCCTGAGCAGAGGCGCCGCGCAAGGGGTCGTTATTCGCTACGGCGATATTGATGCTCCCCGTCTTATCCGTTTCGTCACCGGTCGATTTCACAGCTCCTGGGATTGCTCCAACCTTCCTCCAAACCGTTCCTCTTCGTTCATACTCAAACAACTGCTCTACCGCGTGTGCGATCCTTGGACCAAGCTCACGTTCCACCAGATACAGAGCCACATCAAGTCCCGAGGTGACGCCGCCGCCAGTAACAAGGTTCCCGTCGTCAACTACCCGTGCGGCTACAGGAACTGCTCCGGTGGCTCCCAGAAAATCCATGCCCAGATGATTCGTTACCGCCGGCCGGCCTTCCAGGAGTCCTCCCATCGCCAGCAGCAGGGAACCGCCGCACACTGTGGCAACCAGGGTATCTTTGTGTCCGAGCGCCTGTCCAACCAGATGGGTCAGCTCCGTATTCATAGCCTTGACTAGAATCGCCGGAACCGAGCTGGGGCCATCCCCCTCTACGTCACCGGACGCGCCAGGCACGATAATGATCCCTCCTTGATCTGGACTCAGTGTACCGCTTGCATCAATTTTCAACCCGTTAATACCGCTTGCCACGGACCTAGGTCCTTCAGCGGTGACAAGTTCTACGTTTACCGGTTCTTTACTATACAAAGACGCGGCGCAAAAGACTTCATAAGGTGCAAAGGCATCCAGCAAATCGAAGCCATCAAACAGCACAACTTGAACCTTCAGCATAACTATACCTCCCTTCGTATTCGCTTGGGAAATCATAACAAATGAGTATCTCAAACAAGGGTATAAAAAAGTCACAAAACTATAAACAACTCATTACAAAATCGAGAGTTACGATAGTTCTGACCGCAAAAAGTGATACACTGAAAGGCAGAGGTGGGATATACATGAATTTGGCAAATACGATACTTGTAGTCGATGATGACCAGAGTATTGTCGAACTATTAAAAGACTTTTTGGAAAATGAGCATTTTCGCGTGATTACAGCTTGCGACACCACTCAAGCCTTGTCCCTGTTTCAGCAGAATACGATCCACTGCATTGTCCTTGATATCATGATGCCGGGACAGGATGGTTTTGAACTGTGCCGCAGGATTCGGGCAGAGAGCAGCGTTCCTATTCTGTTCTTAAGTGCGCGCAGCGATGATGTGGACAAAATTCGGGGGCTTACCATTGGCGGGGATGATTATATCGTCAAAACAGCCTCTCCCGGGGAAATCGTTGCTAGAGTAAAGGCTGTACTACGCCGCTCCCCTACCCAGCAGCCTATGGACGGCAGGGTGATCGACTATGGACGCATCAAAATAAACCTTTCTACAAGAGAGGTTCTGGTAGACGGAGCACTCGTAGCCCTAACCCCAAGGGAATATGACCTGCTCCGGTTGTTTGCAGAACACCCACGGCATGTTTTTACATATGAACAATTGCTCGCTAAATTCTGGGATGGGATTGGCGATAGACACACGATCAGGGTTCATCTCAGCCGGCTGCGGGAGAAGATCGAATCCGATCCGAATCAGCCGCAATATTTAATCAATATCTGGGGCATTGGCTATCGCTTTGATGGAGGATAATGATGAGAACTCTCCGCATTCGTTCCTTTATGATACTGTGCTTAGTAGTTATACTTTTCCTGCCGTGGATTTTCTTCGTTACAGCTCACTTTATGGAAACAAACACAATAAACTTCACCAAAAACTCGCCGCGAGACGAGAAGCTCCAAAGACAATTGACGGACATTATTCATCAGATCGAAGTGAGATCAGATCAATGGATGGATTCCAAGTGGCAAAGCCAACTGCATAAAGAGCTGCAGCTGGCGAGAATGGATGCGGTTATTCTTACTGCATCAGATGAGGAGATATATTCCTCTAACCCGGACCGCAAGAGTGCATCACTGTCAACCGAACGGTTCTCCATCCTGGAGGATGGCCACATCATCGGCAAGGTCATCCTATACCTTCCAAATGTGGATTCCAGACAGGTTCAGGTCATTTCAGCGTTTCTAGGACTGCTGCTGGCCTTCCTGATTATTGGTATTGGCATGCGGAGGCTTCTGCTTAAGCCTCTGGAGAAGATGAGTCTGGGGGCTAGACAAATTGCCGTGGGAGATTGGAGTGTGCAGTTACCGCTATCCAGGATCACCGAAATCAAGGAAGTACGGGATGGGTATGAAGTCATGGTGAACGGGCTTCAACAGGCTTATCAGAAGCAAACCGAATTAGAAGCAGAACGCAAATTCGTCATTGCAGCTGTTGCACATGATTTGAGGACTCCGTTATTCGCTTTACGAGGATATTTGGATGGCCTGGAGCAAGGGATTGCTCAATCACCGGACAAAATAGCAAAGTATGTGGCGGTTTGTAAGGAGAAATCAACGCAATTGGACCGGCTTGTAGAGGAGCTTTTTACTTTCACAAAAATGGAGTATTTGGAGACCAAACTAAACAGCACCGCCGTTGATTTAAGTCTTATTCTCAGAAAATCAATGGACAGCCTAGGCCCGCTGGCTCAGCACAAGAACATCCCGGTCTCGATTCACTCTGCGGGTGACTGTACCATTAACGGTGACGCCCACTTGGTAGAGCGTGCGATGAACAATCTTTTGGATAATGCCGTCAGACATACACCTGCTCACGGTAAAATAACAATTGAGTGTTCTCAAGATGGGGACCATGTAAAGTTTTCGATACGTGATTCTGGGCCGGGGTTCTCTTCAGAAGAGCTGGAGCGGGTGTTTGAACCTTTATATCGTGGTGAGGTATCGAGAAACCGGTCAACCGGAGGCAGCGGATTAGGATTAACGATTTCCCAAAAAATCATTCGTCGTCACGGGGGTGAACTCACCGCACATAATCATCCAGACGGTGGAGCACTCTTAACTGGTTGGTTTCCTGTGAACGGTTAGGACTTAGCTTCCTGCCCCTTGTTCTAACCGGCACAGTCTATTACAGATCAAAAAGCATGATATCCCAATACCAGATCACTATTTATAAAAGTGAGCCTAGATTGCAAGCTGAGAAAATACTGAAACAGTAAAAACAAAAGATGAAACCATGTAAACCTATAAAAGAGAAACCCGCCATCTCGGTTCGGGTTTCTCCTTTTAAGTTATTGGAATCCTATAGGCTGTTATAATCTGGACGAGCACCCTCTGTGATCCTAGATATTCACACTGCTGCAAAGGAGCCCCTTCTAATCTTTACGGGTCAGACGCGGTCTACCCGCAATTTCAGCAGCTCGGCTGCAAGCTGCGTCCGGTTCTTCAGGCCTGTCTTTTGCAGCATGGCGTTTAAATGCTTTTTGACAGCCGCTTCGCTAACAAACAAAGAGCTGGCAATTTCCTTATTCGTAAATCCTCGGGCAATTTGTTCAGCGACTTCAAGCTCCCTGGGAGTCAACCGGCTTAGCAGAGACTCTTCCACTTGATGCTGAGGCATACGATAGTGTTGCTGGGCAGAGCCATTTCCTGCCCTAAAGCGTGCTACCTTTTTTAAAAATGCCTCCAACTTCCTCCCACGGGTATCCAATTGGTAAGCCGCAGCGTGAATGCCAGTCCTGTAGATATATGGCTTCTCTATGCCGATTACGGGTTCAAAGCCCATACTGATATGAGAATTCTGGAAAAAGGGCAGTGCTGGAGGGCAAGCGGCAAGACATGTCCCCGATAAAACATGCTCCATGATCAGATTAACACTGTCCGAACGCAAATCACGGCTTTCCGGATCCAGAACGTCCACGGCAAAGACAAACTTGAATGACTCGTTGCCCCGAAGGATGTGCTCCTCCGGCAGCAAACGGAAAAACGGGGCCGACAGCGGGTTTCGCAGTAAATAGGCTAGTGTGTCGGCTCGGACAGACGGCATCACCGCCAGCCCGAGAACATCGCCGTCCGGCCCCCGCAGCAGGCGGAATGAATCAAGTCCAAATGCGGCCACTTCGGCCGAATCCCATCCCGATAGCCGCAGCAGGCTCTCTTCTGCTGTCAACTTATAATGGAACCACTCATCGTTGTCCGGATTTGCGCATACGATTCTCGCCGTCTTGGCTGTTACCTTCCGCCGTTCGATATATTTCTCCATCTCCGGCAGGGTCTTCTCCGTCACCGGCTCCCAATAATTCGCGGAGCTGCGATTGTACCGGAAATGCGCACGCAGGATCGGATGGCCCGAATGGCTGATCAATTCATATATATCCGGGGCTGCACTCGTCCCCTCTGCTAATTTCAAATGAATCCGATCGTTAAGAACCACTGCCAGCCGATCAAGATACAGGGTGAACGTATCCGGCTGCCGTTCACGGAAAGTCTGCCGGGCAGCATCCCTGACAAGGTCATGCAGCTGCCAGCCTCTCGCAGAGCTACAGACAAAAGAAAGCTTGATCAAACGTTCGAATACTCCGTCCGGCAGCTCTGCCTCCATCATTCGCTGCAGCATCTCAAGATCGAAGCTTCGGGGAATAGATGCCGCATATACCAAGGATCGGAGTATTTCGTCAGGCACCTCCTCAAGCCAATACTGCAGAAGCTCCGCGAGTGTTTCCCGCTTATGGCTGTCGCGGAATTGACCGCCCCCCGCGCTAACAGCGAGCAGCGATAAAGAAAGCGGATGTCCTGATGAGAGCAGCCACAGCTGATCAATTAACGACTCGTCCGTAACCCCCTGCTGACGGAGATAGGCTCTTGCCTCCTCATACTGCAATTCGGCCAGTGGAAGAGAGATGATCAGTCTTCTCCATATGGGAGACAGCTTCCAAGGGCCGCCGAGGGGGTATCTCCCTGCAATAACGATCAGCAGGTCGGACCGGAGACCGGGAAGAAAAGTTTCACGGAGCCATGGATCCATGCTTCCGGCTTCCTCGTATTGATCCAGTGCCAGTACTACCTTTTTCCCCTCTGTACTGCGATTAAGCTGCTCCAGAACGTGACCAGCAAGATCGGTCCCCCTTGGGCTTTTCCCATTGTCCCAGCCAAGCTTGGACGCCAAGTCCTCCATAAAAAGACTCGGGTTGCCCATATAATCCCGCATGTCCATCAGCATAAACCTAGCCCCTGATGTCCCAGCCAGATGGCCAAAACGCGCGAGCAGCGTTGTTTTGCCAATGCCGCCCGTACCATACACATTTAATATGCGTGCCGTTCCTTCACTCCGGGCTTCCAGCATCCTGCCAAAATACTGGCACTCAAATACTCTTCCCGTGAATTCCTCGGCCCCAAGCCTGATCATTACATCTCTTATCGTCTCCATGTTGGGTTCGCTCCCGGTTAAATTCTTAGCCAAAAGTATACTATCAAAGTAACAGTATGGATAGTACTCCCTCCCGTTCTTACATGTTACCGTGATAACGAAGGGGTGAGTGTCCATGAATCCAATGGATCGTGAACGACTGTTAAAGAAAGACCGAATCAGTGGGTCGGAGATCCTGCTGCGGACCTTGCTACTGGAAGGGGTTGAGTGCGTTTTCGGTTATCCCGGGGGTGCGGTGCTCTATATTTATGATGCGATGTATGGAAATCCGGATTTCAAGCATATTCTGACCCGGCATGAGCAAGGAGCCATCCACGCCGCAGACGGATACGCCCGATCCACCGGTAAAACAGGTGTATGCCTAGCCACATCAGGACCAGGTGCGACCAATCTGATCACCGGTATTGCAACCGCACATATGGACAGTGTTCCACTGGTCATTATAACCGGCAATGTGGCTACGCCGCTGCTCGGCACCGACGCATTCCAAGAGGCCGATATCGTCGGTATGACCCTCCCGGTAACCAAACACAGTTATATGGTTCGGACGGCAGATGAACTGCCGCGGGTCCTCCGTGAAGCTTTTTATTTGGCAAATTCGGGGCGTAAAGGGCCTGTACTGGTTGACATTCCGAAAGATGTGTCCGCTGAGGTGGCCGAATTTAAATATCCGGAGGAAATTTCTATAAGGGGCTACAGGCCGGTTCCTGCCTTCCGGCCGGATCAAGTCGCCAGGCTGGCCGAAGCCTTGCGGACGGCCAAGAAACCGCTCTTCTTGGCAGGAGCAGGTGTTATCCATGCAGGAGCTGAACAGGCGCTCGCGGAACTGGCCCGGCACATGGGTATCCCCGTCACGACAACGCTATTGGGAATCGGGGGATTTCCTTCCAAAGACCCTCTTTCGCTTGGGATGGCAGGCATGCATGGAACTTATGCCGCCAACCGGGCGTTGTTGGAGTGCGACCTGCTTGTCGCAGTCGGTTCGCGCTTTGATGACCGGGTGACCATGAAGCTTGAAGGTTTCGCGCCGCAGGCGGTCATTGCCCATGTCGACATTGATCCCGCCGAGGTAGGCAAGCTGGTGTCTTCCACCATCCCGGTTACCGGGGATGCCTGCATGGTGCTTCGTGCCTTATTTGATGAGCTGCGGGCAGATTCGGGTGCAGACAGTCCCACTTCTTCCAGCCCTACCGCATCATGGATCGCTGATCTGAACCGGATAAAAATGCTCCATCCTCTCCACTACCGGGCGGATGGGCAGGTGCTCAAGCCTCAATATGTGATCGAAATGATTGCTGCAACCACCCAAGGCGAAGCCATTGTTACGACGGACGTCGGACAGCATCAGATGTGGACCGCGCAGTTTGGCCGGTTTAACCATCCCCGCACCCTGATTACTTCAGGGGGGCTTGGTACAATGGGATTCGGATTTCCCGCTGCCATCGGCGCTCAAATCGGCAATCCCGGACGAACCGTCATATCAATCAATGGTGACGGTGGGATGCAGATGTGCGCACAAGAGCTGGCCGTGTGCTCCATCCATCAAATCCCAGTGAAGATAGTTGTGATCAACAATCGCACTTTAGGCATGATCAAGCAATGGCAGGAGCTTGTCTACGAGGGACGACACAGCCATATCGATTTGTCGGGCAGCCCGGATTTTGTCAAACTCGCGGAGGCGTATGGCATAACAGGACTGAGAGCTCAGACCCCGGAGGAAGCACAGCGGGTATGGCAGATAGCCCTGGAGACAAAAGGGCCTGTTTTAATTGATTTTGTTGTTGATAAAGATGAGCTTGTGTACCCTATGGTCCCGCAAGGGATGGCACTAAGCGATATGATCACGGGGGATATTGACCCTTGATTCCCCCCAAATTAGACAACCTTCAAATCGGCTATGAGGAAGATCTCCCCCCTTAAGATGTCAACTTCGCATACACGATAAAAAACAATGCCAGTTCCCCAATAATGATGTAATTAGGCAGTGGGAATAACAAATCAACTACAAAAAATACGGCCAGTAATCCCAAAAATAACACCAAGTGATAGAACTTCAACCGCTCCTCCGCATGTCTGTATCTGTGGAAGACCAATGAGGTTGACAGAAAATAAATCAATACCGAGCCAAAAATGAACACTAACTTAAATGACTCATTTAATTGGTTCAAGAATAACAGCTTGATCGAAGCCGCAATCATACACATGGATAGATAAATAAACAAATGGCCGTAAATAATAGTCTGCCCTGCGGTTTCAATCTCCTTGTTCACCTTCTTCTCTACATTATCGAAATACTGCCACCAGATCGCAATGATTAAGATAAAGGTTATTGTGGCGAACAGAATCGATTCCCAGGTCATGATACCCGATTGCAGAACACTAAGAATGCTGATTACGGATTCACCAAGAAGAATAAGCGTAAACAGCGAGAACCTCTCTAACAAATGATGTGTTTGGGTCGGTGTTTTCCGCAAGTATTGCCGGCCGATGATCGGCAGCAGGATGTCTATGGCAATTCCCGCATATAGAAGGACATAACGGACCCACGAATCAAAAAATAAGGATAACGATGATACCACAAGTCCTATCCAAAACCGGCTTCCCAGATAACGGGCGGTGACCCTCCGGTCTGCCTCTTCTCTTTTATGTACCGAGAGATACTGAATGGCTGTCATAGCCCTTAAGCCGATGTATCCTATGAAGAATGGGATATAGTACTGATCGAAATCCACCGACAGGCTCGCTGTCATAATCAGCACAAAAAATAGCTGCAGGATCAAAAAGATCCGGTGCGAAAAAATATCCTTCCCAAACCGGTTAACAAAGAGGGATTGTCCCACCCAAGCCCACCAGATCGGCACAAAAATGAGCACAAATTTGCTTAAGTATTCTATTGGAACTACGCCGGCTTCCACATGTATCAAGACATGTGCCGCTTTGGATACAGCGGCAGCAAAGAGCAGATCGTAAAACAGCTCCAGCCAGGTAACCTTCTTCTCAGCGAGGGGGTTGCGATGTGGAAATCCCAAATGTTGTTGTTTCATCCGTTAGTACACCGTATAGGTCTGCCCTGTTTGAGCACCCTCAACACTTCGCTGGAAGGCAAGCGCTGCTCTCCGCGCCGGTATGGGTTCAAAACCTGGGAAGTATGGGCCATAAGTGTCCATCGATTCCTCCAGTACATTCGGGCTTACATTATTGATGCGGATTCCTCTTGGCATTTCAATGGCGGCCGACTGCACAAAGGCCTTGATCGCCCCTCCGGCCATTGCCGATGAGACGCCTCCAATAATTGGGCTATCCATAATAATACCGGTAGTCAGCGTGAAACTGCCCTGATCCCGAACATAGTCGAGTCCAAGCAGCACCAGGTTCATCTGACCCTTAAGTTTGCCGGAGATGGTGATTTCATTCAACTCGGGCGTTAATTCCTTAAGCGGACCGAAATAAGCCTGACCGGCAGTGCAAACTACTGCATCTACCATGCCGGACGTTTTATACATATTTACGATGCTCTCCGGATCAGACATATCCACGGTAATGTCCGCCCCTTTCCGTCCAGCAGTAATGATCTCATGCCGCTTTCCCAACTCGTTGTGAACGGCGGTTCCCAAAGTTCCTGAAGCACCCACCAGTAGAATTTTCATATTTAAAACCTCCTTTAATCTAGGTTGCTATAAAGCAATATTAAAATAATACACACATCTTAGACACAAATAAACTACTTGACATCTAAGTAACGGTTATATGGGCCTTAACATACACGTGTTATATTAGAATCGTCTATGTACATCTTGCAAACACCTCGGAGGGAATCTTATGTATCAGCGCATGAATCAGAATTTTACAGAAATCAACCGCATTGGGGCTGACCTGAGAGGAGCTAGCTTGGAGGGAATTGACTTCAAATCATTTTCAGTTACGGGTGTGAAAATGGACAGCGGACAGTGTGTGCTGTTGACCCGCTCTTATGGAGCTAAGGTAGTGTAGAGCCGCGTGCCCCTTACCTCTTAGCAGATTCTAGGCAGGGGGCTGCGCCCCCTTACGATTTGGTAAACATCCACGTTGCGATTATACGAGACCGGCTAAAAAGAATCGGAGATCATAAGCGAATTTGCACCCGTCACGGTCATCCTCAAATGCATGACTTTATCCTTCATCGCCTCAGGCACCCCCGGCGTCTCGCCGTTACTCCCAAACTTCATCTAGTTTATCCGAATAGAATTCAATTGCATTTTTATAACCTAAAATCTTCGTATCCTTTGTCGTTTCGATTAAACATTTTAACAACATCTCCATTGCTTTACTATGCTCGTTCAAGTTATAAAGCGTCATGGAGTAAAAGGTTTGGATCGCTCTATTATGTGGGAAGGCTTCGATCCCCTTTAGAAATACCCTTTTTGACTCCTCATATTTCCCTAAAGTCCTATAAGTGCTTCCTAACCCTATTAAAGCTCCTTCTAATTCTCCCGGAGACAATCCTAAGCGGATGGCATTTTCGTAAAAAGGTACTGCTTTTGCTTCCTCTCCTAATAGGTCAAAACTCCAGGCACATTGATAGTTAATAGACGCATGATCGGGGAATTCCTGAACCAGCTTCATAAGAATTTCGTTCGATTCTAAGTAATTCTTACTCTTTCGTAAATCAACTGCTCTATTCAGCTCTTTTTCCATTGTTGCAACCTCCAATATCTTACTGTTTTGTATGTAAGTAAATATCGAACAACATATTCGTTCTTAGGGAATATATCAATAATTCGGACAGGTATCAAATTTCAACAATTCCTATAATAGGATCTGAAACAGAAAAAAGCCGCGAAGATCGCAGCTTCTCTTAGTTATCAACCTAAGCTTTAATTTTGAGATAAAGGTTGCTCCATCAATTGAACCCGCCGTTTACGCGAATCGTCTGCCCTGTAATCCACCGGGCCTTGCCGCTGACAAGCAGTTCAATGACATTTGCGATGTCCTCCGGTTCACCGAGGCGTCCAAACGCATTCATGCGGCGGTAAGAGTCAACTAACTCCTCTGACTTCCCATTTAGAAATAGATCGGTAGCGACTTGGCCTGGTGCAATGCAATTAATGACGATGTTTCTCGGGCCAAATTCCTTCGCTAATTGACGGGTCAACTGCTCGACTGCCCCCTTAGTTGCAGCATAAATGCTGTATGTAGGGAGCATCGCCCCAGCCACAGAGGTAGAGAAATTTATAATTGTTCCGCCTTCGGCCATGTGCTGCATGGCCTGTTGACATGCAAAATAAGTCCCTTTAACGTTGACCGCGAAGTTCCGGTCAAAGTCTTCTTCTGTCACATCCGCAATGGCTCTACCTTCCATAATGCCGGCATTATTAATCAGAATGTCCACACGTCCGAACCGCTCCAGTGTTTCAGAGAATAATGCTTCCACCTCACTCACTTTACTAACGTCTGCACGGATTGCAATCGCTTCGCCGCCAGACTGCTCAATCGTCTTAACGACCTCATCCGCTTTAGTTGCGTTTGAGGAATAATTGACAACAACCTTCACTCCGGATTGTGCCAGTTGGACCGCAATCTGCTGTCCGATCCCCCGTGATGCCCCGGTTACAATAGCTACTTGCTCATTTATACTCATACTCATTCTCTCCTTTGTTTATGTTTACGAATTTATTATAGTAATTGAGTGTACTTGACCGTTAGAACATCCCTGTTCGATCCTTGCCTAATTCTCTTCACTCTCGCTATTATAAGAAATATACGAACATACTCTTCCTGAAGGGAGTCCGCAACCATGGATACCGTAAATAATTCACTGCACATGGAGCAAGCGCTGCAGCAATTAACACTCCTGATCCGTCAGCACGCTCCGTCCAGCGGTACATATCAGACAGCTGTGCCTTCTCTGAGTTTAATGCATGCCACAGATTCATCGGAACCGATGGAATCTGTATATAAGCCATCCATTTGTGTCGTGGCACAAGGGGCGAAGACGGCCGCACTGGCTGGCGAAGTTTATAGGTACGATCCTTCCACCTATTTGGTCACTTCCGTCGAACTCCCGATTATCGGCCGAATTATTGAAGCATCACCTGAGATTCCGTATTTGAGCCTGAAATTGTGCTTCGACACCGATGTGATCCTGGACATCTTCAAAGAGATGCAGCATTCCGGTTCCATTCCTCCGGAATCCGGCCGGGGTATAACCGTTAACGAGACATCTCCCGCATTGTTGGAAGCTGTAATCCGGCTGATGCGGATGCTCAGTACACCGGAAGATATTCCGGTCCTTGCCCCGCTTCTCATCCGGGAAATCCTGTACCGGGTGCTTCAAAGCGAGCATGGTGCTCTTATCCATCAATTTGCGATCGCTGGCAGTCATGCGCACAGTATCTCTCAAGCCATCCAGTACATAAACCAGCAGTACGACCGCCCGATGATCATCGAAAAGTTGGCGAAATCCGTGAACCTGAGCACGTCGGCCTTTCATAAACACTTCAAGCGTGTCACGATGATGAGCCCGCTGCAATACCAAAAAACGGTACGTCTACAGGAGGCCCGGCGTTTAATGCTGACCGAAAGCATGCAAGCTTCAGACGCGGCCTTCCACGTAGGCTATGAGAGCCCGTCACAATTCAGCCGGGAATATGCCCGTATGTACGGACGGCCTCCAATGCTGGATGTTCAACAGCTTCGTGGTTCTGTTGCAGATGCCAATATGCCTGGCTGATGTGCTCAGCATCCCAGGGACTGACGCCATATTCATCCCGCTGCCAGAAGGCACATAGTACTTCCCTTACCAAAAAAAAACGGGCAACCCGCTAAGGCTGCCCGTTATATATATAATTGGGTTATTTCATACCTAATTATAGATACCGCTCAATCAGTGATTCATACACATTCTTTGGCCGTAAACCAACAAGCTTGTCGACAGGCTCCCCGTTATGGAACACAATAACCGTTGGCATGGACATAATTCCATACTCAGCAGCAACCGCCGGTGATTCATCACAATCCACTTTTAACACGGTTAACCGCTCACCATAGTCCCCTGCCAATTCATCAAGAATCGGAAGCAAAACCTTGCACGGCGGGCACCATACTGCACCAAACTCAACAAGCGTTACCCCCTGCTCCCTCACCTTACCCTCAAAAGTTCTTTCATCTACAGCTAATATACTCATCGTTCTTCCTCCTGTCCATCCATTTGTCGTTCGTCCAGGATCGAGCGTATGCGCTCCTCGAGATTCGACCTGATATTCTTCAGCAAATGAATCTGGTCATCAATCTCGGCAAGCTTCTGCTGATAGACCGGCAGTACTTCCCGGCAAAACGCCTCTTTATTCTTCAGTACGCACTGCAGGAAACCGGCGATCTCTTCCGTAGACAAGCCGAGACCCAAATAAAACTGGATGGTACGAACCTGTTCCTCCGCGAGTGGCGAATAGTCTCTGTAACCATTCTCTTGGCGGCTGGGAACAAGCAGGCCCTGCTGCTCATAATAGCGCAGCGAGCGGATGCTCACTCCAGTTAACGCAGACAGTTCCCCTATTTTCATCAAAGTCGCTCCCTTCCTGGACGATACAAACTCATTATAAACCCTGACATTAGTGTGAGGGTCAATAGCTTTTTATGAGTAGTTGTACAAAAGACATATGTATAGTTCTATTCTCCCTACGCTACTTTTTACCAAAGTTATGATGTTGGTGGGATATTCATCCTCTTCTTCTTACTCAATAATTGAGAGGAGCCTTTGGTCAAGACAATCCTATCCCCAAATCTTGAAAGGAGTGTCACAAGTGTATCGTACTCTGTTTCGTAAAGCCAGTTATGCTCTTCTCAGCCTCACCCTTGCCTCAGGTATTGCAGCTGGTCACAGTTATGCTTCTTCCAATGCCGAAAAGCCTGTAGTTGAGTGGTCCCGCCAGTACGGCATGGATGAGAGATACTTAGCTGCTCGTAACGTCACCTCTACATCCGATGGAGGTTATCTAGTTACCGGCGACTTTAGCGCATCAGCTGGAAGTTCTTATATTCTGAAGCTGAACCCTGCCGGAAAGATGCAGTGGGAACAAAAAATTCAGCATGATAACCGCAAACTTACAACAGCCAATGAAACCATTGAGACAAAGGACGGTGGGTTTCTAGTCACCGGGAGTACTCAAAGTGAAAGCGGGAAGCACAATATTTTGCTAATTAAGCTGGGGGCCCAGGGAGCTCTGGAGTGGGAGAAAGAATTTGACCTTGGCTTTAGTGCATCCTCGTTGTCCTTGGCTGAGACGAAAGATGGCAGCTTCGTAATTACGGGTGAGAGCTATGGATGGCCGAATGGTCAGCATGCTTTTGTGCTGAAAGCAGATACTCAGGGGCAGGAAGTATGGCTCAAAAAGCTTAAATTTAGCGATGAGCAGTACTATGCAGATATTATAGCTGCAGCGGATGGCGGCTCAATTGCAGTTGGCACTCAATACGACACCTACTTTAATGATCCAAATAAAGGCGCTGTGATCACCAAGCTAAGTGTGGACGGTGATGAGGTCTGGACCAAGAACCTGTCAACACCGGATTCCCTGCGCATGGCATCTTCAATCGCCCCGTCGGGGGACGGTGGATTTGTGATCTACAGCAAATCTTCCAGAGATGATCATTATCTAACCAGAATTGACTCAAGCGGCAATATAAAATGGGAGAAAAAGCTCGATCCAACACCGGATTTTGACTTTTTCAAGAAGGTTGTTCGAACTGAAGAAGGTTATGCCCTTTTCTCGGAATATAGTCATACCTCTAATGTTCAAGAAAGAAGATATGAATTCTTAAAGCTGGACGATACCGGGAAAACCCTGGACATAACGGATTTTACCGTCAAAGGTTTTGATCGCATGACAGGATTATCCGCTTCACAGGATGGCGGATTTATACTGTTAGGCGACGTGAAGGGTCCCGATTATAATCGCTTTATGCAGGTGACCAAGCTCGCTGGACCAAACGGTCAGCCGGGAGAACGCACCTTGGAGGGAATCAGCTTTGCCGATACCGGGAAAACGATGGCTGTCGGTGAACACACAGCTGCGATCATCATGGCTAATTATTCGGATGGGTCCAAAGAGGCCGTCATCGATTCTGTATCCCTCACCTCAGATAACAGCGGGATAGCTGCTGTTGATCTCGAAGGATTCATTACAGGAATTAAGCCTGGCAGTACTACAATACATGCTGACTTTAAAGGCCATAAGGCCCAGCTAAACGTAGAAGTGTTCGAAAATCCGAACCACGGAGATCCCGATCATTGGTCATATCAATACGGGAAAGACCAATATTACATCCTGGAACGGAGCATAGTCCCTGCCTCAGACGGAGGTTATATTGTAATAGCGGACACCAAGGACCAACTTTACTCAAGTACCAAAGCCTATATCCTTAAGCTGAATGCTGGTGGCACCCTGGAGTGGCAGCAAAAAATTCAGCACGGCCTCTCTGAATACACCCTGCCCTTAAAAGCTATTGAGACTAAGGACGGCGGGATTGTTGTCTGCGGGATCACCAGAATCCAGGATGAGCGTGCGCGTAATCAAGTCTTCTTGGCCAAGCTCAGTGCCCGAGGTCTTGTTGAATGGGAGAAAGGTTTTGATGGTGGTGGCAATAAGTCGGGGTATTCCGTAGACGAGACTACCGATGGCGGGTTCGTGGTTACCGGCGGAACTCTCTCCATTTCTGGAGAAGACTCAGCTTACGTGCTGAAGACGGATGCCCATGGGCAGCTTATGTGGGAGAAAAGCTTTCGGTTCGGAAGCAACCAGAACTACAATGATATCCTAGCCACACCGGATGGCGGCTCCATTGCTGTCGGTACCATCAACACCTATGTAGGCAGCAATGAAAATGATAGAGCGATCGTTACTAAGCTGAGCCCAGGCGGAGAGGAGTTGTGGACCAAGAAGTTCGCCCCGATTGGGCGCGAAGCCTATTCTATTATTTCAACGAAGCAGAATAATTACTTAATCGCGAGCAGAACGACGGACGGTGTTAATTATTTAACTGAGCTTAATGCATCCGGTGAAGTGATTTGGGAGGAATCTTATGAGGCCTCGGAGGGCCAACAGTTCTATAAAGTCTCCCATTATGGCCAAGGATACGTATTACTTGGAAACCTTACAACGGGAGATTACCCAAACAGGGAGAGCAAGTCCACAGCTTTAAAGCTTGATGACCATGGACAGGTTGCAGCCAATCTTTATTTTACAGAGCCTAATTTATCTGGTCTTGATGTTGGTACCGTATCCCCTGATGGGCAATTTGTATTCATAGGAGCTGTTAAAGCCAGTAAAGATAAAACCGTTCTGCAAGCGGCCAAGAGCACAGGAACGGAACATCCACCTGGTGACCCTGTTGTGACCGGAATTTCAGTCGCAAATCCGAACGCAAAGATTGTCATCGGAGAACAAACAACAGCCCTCGTAAAAGCCAGTTACTCTAATGGAGCCGAAAAGGTTCTTAAAAACTCTGTAGTCTTCACCTCAGAAGACGGGAATATCGCCACCGTGGACTCTAAGGGTGTTATTACCGGTATTCATCCGGGCAGCACTACAATCCATGCCGACTATCAGGGGCATACGGCTCAGTTCCAAGTCGAAGTAATCAACGAGACGGAAGGAATATTCTATCTGGATTCTGAGGAGTACTCCTTAGCAGTAGGTACTTCTCTTGATACGACTGCTTTCCTCAAAGATAGAGACGGAAAAATCCATAATGTCACCAAAGCGACCACCTTCAAGAGCAAGAACCCGGTGATCGCCGATTATGATCAGGGCGGGAGCATTAACGGCCTTCGTGCAGGCATCACCTATATCACCGCCGAATATCAGGGCAAGACCTACAAAGCGTTAGTGCAGGTTGTTCGTGACTCTGTGCCAAGATAACGCCTTGAACTTATAAGAGAGGTACAGCAAATTTTGGGAGGTCCACATTCGCTTTGAATGGGGCCTTCCCTTTTTGCCATGCTTGCTAAACTGGCATGGTCTCAATTGAACTTCGAGCATACAGGTTGTATGACTAACTGACTAGATCTGTACTTAAAAAGCACTGCAAATCTGAAATTCAAAACTTACTTAAGTTAGCAGCTTGCCAAATATATGAAAAAGGTTGGATTCCCTCCCCCTCCCGATTATTTAATAATGATTAAGAGAATCCGCATTCCAGAATAAGCCATCATCACTTAAATTTTGGAGGGAGTGTTAAAGCGTGTTTCGTTCTATTATTCGTAAAGCAAGTGTTGCACTTCTCAGCCTTACCCTCGTCTCGGGTATCGCAGCTAGCCACGGTTACGCATCTTCTGCGATAAGCAGACCTGTGGTCGAATGGTCACAGCAGTATGGCATGGATCAATGGTATGTAGGAGGCAGCGACGTAATCTCTACCTCAGACGGAGGTTATATTGTAACCAGTACCATCACCATCTCACCAAATTTACAGGGTTATATTGTGAAGCTGGACTCTTCCGGGAAACTGCAATGGGAACAAAAAATTCAGCATAATAACAAATCCACTTCGGTGGATAAAACAATTGAGACTAAGGACGGCGGGTTTCTAGTCTGTGGGACGGCTGAAACTGAAAAAGGAAAAAATTCTGTCTTTCTACTCAAACTCAGTGCACAAGGTACTGTGGAATGGGAGAAAGACTATGACCATGCTTTCAGTGTGTCAGATATGTCCGTAACTGAGACGAAAGATAGCGGCTTTGTAGTTACAGGCCAATCCTGGAATTGGCCGGATGTTCAATATGGTTTTGTGCTTAAAACAGACGCTAAGGGCCAGCAGAATTGGCTCAAAAAGCTCAATTTTAACGACGAGAATGACTACTACGATATTATTGCTACTCAAGATGGCGGTTCCATCGCGGTGGGCAGCCAGCATGATAGACATTACAACGACCCGAAAATGGGTGCTATCATCACGAAACTGAACGAGGCCGGGGAAGAAGTATGGACCAAGAAGCTGTCTGAACCTGATTCATTACGCATGGCATTTTCAATTGTTTCCTCCGGTGATGGCGGTTATATGATCTACGGCACAGGCACGGAGCAAGATCAGTATCTAACCCGGATTGACGCAAATGGTAAAGTACTGTGGGATAAAAAGTTCGACCCAACTCCGGAGAGCAGCTTTATCAAGAAAGTTGTCCGGACTAATGATGGGTATGCCCTCTTCTCAGAATATAAGAAAGGTTCCACGAATGTTAAAGAAAGAAAATATGAGCTATTTAATATAGATGATACCGGAAAGATCCTGAAACAGAGTGCATTTAGTGTCAAAGATTTTGAACGGATGGTTAGTGCAACCGTTTCACGGGAAGGCGGTTTTGTTCTGCTTGGAGAAACAAAAGGCGCAAAAAACAATACCTTCATACAGGTTACCAAGCTGGCCGTAAACAGCCAACCTGGAGAACCAACCGTGGAAAGTATCAGCTTCACAGATTCCAGTAAAACGATTGGAGTTGGTGAACTTACGGCCGCACTTGTAAATGCGCATTATTCGGATGGAACCAAAGAATTGATAAAAGAGTTCGTATCCCTTAGCTCAGAAAATGAGCGTGTAGCTATCGTTGACTCCAGAGGATTCATTACTGGGATTAAACCGGGCAACACCGTGATCAACGCAGTCTACGAAGGGCATCGTGCCCAGCTTAAAGTAGAAGTAGTCGAAACCCCCAATCATGGGGATCCTGATCAATGGTCTTACCTGTACGGAAAGAATCAGTACTTCACAACAGCACGCAGCATAATCCCTGTCTCTGACGGAGGCTATATTATAGCTGGCAACACTCAGGGCGAAATGTTCGGAGGTTCAAAAGCCTACATTCTTAAGTTGAACGCTGCCGGTGTCACTCAGTGGCAGCAAATGATTCAACATGGCCTGTCTGAATACACAGAGGCTTATGATGCAGTGGAGACCCAAGACGGCGGAATTCTCGTCAGCGGGACTACCAGAAACTATGATGATAGACCACGTGATGTTGTTTTCATGGCCAAACTTAGTGCTCAAGGTGTTGTAGAATGGGAGCGCGAGTTTGAGGGTGGAGCCAATCGGTCGGGGGACGCTGTGGCTGAGACCAAGGATGGTGGATTCGTGGTTACCGGTTATACCCTGTCCGCTTCAGGAGAGGACTCAGCCTATGTGCTGAAGACCGATGCTCACGGACAAGAATTGTGGAATAGAACGTACCGGTTTGGCAACTATCAGAACTATAATGACATCATCGCTACATCCGATGGCGGTTCAATTGCAGTGGGTACCGTTAAAACGGTTATCGGCAGCAATGAAGATGACGGGGCTATTGTTACTAAACTAGGCGCGAACGGAAATGAAGTTTGGACCAAGAAATTCCTCCCGATTGGACGTGAAGCGTATTCCATCATTTCCGCAAATGAGGATAATTATTTGATTGCCAGCAGAACGAGAGATGGTATAAATTACTTGACCAAAATTAATGGGTCTGGTGAGGTAATCTGGGAGAAATCTTTCGAGGCTTCTAAAGGTCAGTTCTTCAATAAAATCGTTCGTTTTGGCCAAGGGTATGCCTTGCTTGGTGCCCAAAGCACGGGAAATTATCCTGATACAGAGACTAGGGTCGCAGCTTTAAAGCTTGATGACAACGGACAGATTCTGGGCAAGATTCTTTTTACAGAACCGAATCTATCTAATCTTGACAAGGGAACCGTAACACAAGATGGCAAGTTTGTACTGATGGGAGCGGTTAAAATAAACAATCAAACCCTTCTGAAAGTGGCCAAGACCTCTGGTCAAGACACACCGGTGGAGCCTGTCTTAACCGGAATCTCCTTCTCAGATACAAGCAAACAAATCGCTGTCGGCGAGACAGCAACCGCTTCGGTAAAAGCCCGCTATTCCGATGGAACGGAAAAAGCTCTCACGGAATCCATGTCCTTTACCTCGGAGGACGAGAATACGGCTTCTGTGGACTCCAAAGGTTTGATCACCGGGGTTAAACCGGGCAGCACCGTGATACATGCCGTCTACCAGGGGCTTACGGCTCAGCTTCCGATTGAAGTAACCAAATCAGGCGGCGGCAACCCCGACCCGGAAGGAACATTCTATCTGGATTCAGAGGAATATTCCTTAACTGAAGGAACTTCAATAGACACAGTCGCTCTATTCAAAGACAAAGATGGCAAAATCCATGACGTCACCAAGCAATCCATCTTCAAGAGCGAGAATCCGGCTATCGTTGACTATGACAAGGATGGCAATATTAACGGGGTTCGTGCCGGGATCACCTACATCACTGCCGAATATCAGGGCAAAACATATAGAGCATTAGTGCAGGTAGTTCGGGCTTCTGTACCGAACTAATGAACAGAGCCATCCTCACGGGATGGCTCTTTATTCTCAATCAGCTGCATAGAGAGGATATTTGTATTGATCCGAACGAACTATTGAAACTTAATGATAAAAGGCTGATTAGACGAGTCAGGAATTGGAGCTGATTTCACGGACTGCTTGGTAGCTGAGTACATTTTTCGTCCTATTACCAGAAGGCTGTTATTTTGCAGGCTCCAATACATTTCTGCCGGAGAGACACCTTGATATACCGATTCTTTGTACAGGACATTGTTACCTTGAAGCTTTCCTGCAAAGATGGAGACTGAGTCGTTGTCTTTCTGGGAGTAGGCAATATACTTCCTGTCCTGCGATAATTGGAAGCTGAGGACCCTCTCCAGCAGGACGGTAAGGGCCTTATTCCGCCGGTCGTATTCATACAGCACTCCCTCGGTTCCGAGAAATACAAACTGATCTTTGTTCATCCAAGTCATCTGCTCGGAATCCATCTGATGCTCGTATTGAATTTCAACACTTGTACCGTCTATTGTCCCCATCGCAATGCTGGTATTCAGCTCACTCGGACCACAGTTTATCAAAACGCTTTGCCCATCATCCGATATTTTCGCCCCGGAAACGCTGTATGTGAATTGACGGCCTTTAAGAAGATAATGTTTAATTTGACCAGCCATGGTGTCATATACGGCCAATTTGACTGGGGGATATTTGGTTTCTGTCTTACTAGATCTGCCCTGGGCAGTGTCAGTGTCTGTTGCAACAAGATAGGAGATGTATCTGCTGTTATCCGACCACTCCAGCTTGGTCAAGAGCTGCTCCTCAGAGGGTACTAAGGTAGCTATATTATTCTCACTTCCATTAGAAAGTGAAATCAACTTAACTACTATGCCATCACGCGCTTTTTTAAACCCGATAATATATTTTCCGTTTGGAGACAACTTTAAATACCCAAGGTCATTGTCCATGTTTTGCATTTTTTCGACTTGTTTATAAGGAGGCGCAAGCCGCTGCAAGCTATCCGGCATATCCCTGGTTGTGACAATCCCCTCCCGAAATAGACCGACAACAGATTCCGAATCCATCCAACCGAGTAATTGAGCTGTATCTGTTACCGGGAGGCGATAAATAGTTTTCACTTTAAACGGCTTGCTGCCAGAATCGGCAAGATGCTCATCTTCAGTACCAGGAATAACAATTGTCTCTGACTTCGGTCCCCAACCGCATCCAGAGAGGAGGAATATAATAGAAATTAACACCAGCAATATGGCAAGCCGTTTGCGTATCATGACTCCTCCTCCTTCTGAAAAGGTAACTCCACGTAAACCTTAAACTGCCCCTCCTGGCTAACCAACCGGATGCTCCCGCCATGGTCATCGACAATTGATTTGGCGATGCTCAGACCAAGACCGACACTGCCTTCTTCCATCAACCTACGGCTTGCCGAATGAAACGGCTGAAACAACTTCTCCATCTGGTCAGGTGGTACCGGATCGCCCGGATTAGTGAAAGTAAAGCGCACGAGTCCTGAGTGAAGCTCTGCCTTCGCAGAGGTCACGGATTGCGGCGAGCTATATTTGATCGCATTATCAAAGAGATTAATAAAAAGCTGACGCAGCCGATCCGCTTGTCCGTTCACATACAGATGTTCCTCCACCTCACAGACGATCCGCTTCTTGTAGCGCTTGGCCCGGAAGGACATCGAATCACAAACTTCATGCAAAATTTGGCCCGAATCCACCTTCTCAAACTCGCCAAAATTTGAAGAACTGCGGGATACTTCCAGCAGCTTCAGCACCATAGTGTGCAGCCGTCTACTCTCCTGTACGATATGATTCATACCTTTTTCAAAAAAAACGCGGTCAGCTTCCCCTTTCTGCCGGATTATTTCCGCATAGCCTAGAATGGAAGTCAATGGCGTCTTCAGCTCATGCGTCACATTGTCGAAGAACCGCTTTTCCTGTTCATTCAACTCCTTGAGCCGGTCCCGGTCGCTCTCAATAGTTGAAATCTGGCGGCTAATCCGATTGATCATATCGTTGAAATTAACGGCTAGACGGCCGATTTCATCTTTCCGGCGGAAATGGATGCGCACATCTAAATTTCCGTTCTTCACCTCAGTGGAAGCCCGGGTCAGCTTGACCAGCGGTACTGTGATATGTCTGGACAGAATATAAGAGAACAGAAATGCCGCGGCAAAGACCGCTAATGCGATATAGAAGATGATCTCCGATATTCTTTTGCTCTGTTCATAGAGTAAGGAAAAGTCTTTCGCAAAACGCAAAATGCCTACCTTCGTGCCATCTATGACAACCGGATAAGAGAATAGAACCGCACCTTGGTCACCATCATAAGTGATGTTGTACGCGGTGCGGCCAGCGATCGCCTGTTTGAGATCGTCGTCCCCCCGCCCGGTGAACTTCAACTTGTCAGAGGAAAACAACAAAACACCATCCACCGTATAAGCACTGACACTGCTTCCGGTGGCATGGTTCAGGTCATTCACCATCTCCTCAGCCATTTGGCCGAAATATAGCTTGTTATTCGTAAAATGATTGATCAGGAAGGCTTGGCGTACATAGACGTTGCTGTTGTTTTTGAGCCCAGTCAAATCCGAAGTAACAATTCTTTGGTTACTTGTCCGGATGACTTCCTTAACCGTCTGGTTGAGCACCAGAAATGAAAGGGAAAAGATGAGAAAAAAACCTACAATAAATTTGGCTCTGATCGTCCGAATCATCTTTCTTCCGCCTGTTTCTCGAATTTGTATCCAATTCCAAATACGGTCGTGATTAGGCCACCTGCGTCAAGCTTTTTACGGAGCCGCTGAATATGGGTATCTACCGTCCGAGTATCACCGACGAAATCATACCCCCATACGAAATCAAGCAGCTCTGAGCGGGTAAAGATCTTACCCTTATGCCGCCATAACGTCATGAGGAGATCAAATTCTTTGGGTGTCAATTCAACCAGATTACCGCCTTTCCTCACCAGCCGTTCCTCAGCCACAATTTCGATGTCTTTAAACCGGATGATATTCTCCTTATCGTCCCTCCGCTCATCTGTGTTAGCTTGATCCACTCTGCGGAGAATAGTACGGATTCGGGCGATAACTTCGCGCAGGTCGAACGGCTTGGTTATATAGTCGTCTGCACCAAATTCTAACCCGAGAACTTTGTCCGTAATGTCAGACTTGGCGGTGATCATAACAATGGGGATATTGTAGTTTGCGGTAACCTTTTTGCATATATCAAGCCCGCTCTGATCCGGGAGCATCCAATCCAGCAGAAGCAGGTCCGGCTTAAATTCCTCCAGCCTGCTTATGCCTTGCGCCCCGCTTGACGCGGTCCAGGTCTCAAAACCTTCCGCCGCTAGTCCGTAAGCAAGCAGATCGGCAATTGGCTCCTCATCCTCAATGATGAGAATTTTCGTCTTCGTCATGAAGTTCTCCGTTCCTTATTCGTTATTTAGCCTGTATTCGAGTCGATTTTATCACATAGTAGAAGCAAAAAACATGAATAGTTAAGCGTTCGTTCCAGGACTTGATCTCCCGTTCCTTCTCTACTGCGACTGCGAATCAGGCAGATGCAGAAGCTGCGGGACCGTAACGAAGCTATACCCTTTTTCCTTAAGCTCAGGAATCATCTGCTGAAGCGCCTCAATCGTGTTGGCCATATGTTTTTTTCCGTTGGCCGAATGCTGCAACACGATGCCACCCGGCCTTAACTGCTTGTGGACCAGGCTCAAAATTTTGTTCGAAGACACCCCCGTCCAATCCAACGTGTCTACAGTCCATCCTATTACCGCTATATTCATTTTGTTGATCGCATTTAATTTATCCTTTGGCAGCGCCCCATAGGGAGCACGAAACAGAATAGGACGAACTCCGGCTGCGTCTTCAATCACGTCTTGTGTGTCCTCGATCTCCTTCATGGCTTCATTCATAGGAGTCTTGTCAAAATTAGGATGGGACCAGGAATGATTGCCGATTGCATGCCCCTCGTCTACGATGCGACGGATCAGCTCAGGATGGGATTTGGCCCGGTTTCCCAGGATAAAAAAGGTTGCCTTGATCTTGTTTTCTTTTAAGATGTCGAGGATTTTAGGGGTTGCAATGGTATCAGGACCGTCGTCAAACGTTAAGGCTACCTGTTTCCCGTCTTTTGCTGAACCGTCGAAATATACTTTATTTTCAATTTTATATTGATTTTGGTTCAGGGCAGGAGGTGACGGAATCTGCCTTGACTCTTCAGTTTTGGGCGGGTTAAGGGAACCGTTTTGCCCAAAATAATTCTTTAACCCATCCACAATAGCTTGAGCCGCCAAATCTTGTCCCTTGTTTGACAGCAATATGGCCTCCTCTTCCGGATTGGTAATGTACCCTATCTCTGCCACAACCGCCGGCATCTTTGATAACGACAAGACTTTGAGCTGTTCCATCTTAATCCCGCGGTCCGGAAAACCTAACGCTTTAGACACCTGCTCCTGAATCATCTCTGCCAAGGGGATGCTGTCACTATGGCGATACAAAGTTTCCGTCCCGGATATCTTTGGGTCTTTGTACGTGTTGGCATGGATCGAAATCAGTGCATCCGCATTCCAATCATTGGCAATAGCTGCACGATCCTGCAATTCAACAAACTGATCCTCCGTTCGGGTCATTCGGGGCTCGAACATCTGTTCCTCTTTCAGCAGCTGATATACCCGCTGGGCAAGAGCCAAGTTAAAGATCTTCTCATGGCCCCCGCTGGCTCCAGGCGCTCCCGGATCTTTGCCCCCATGGCCAGCATCAACAACGATCCGGTATTTCGTTTTATTTACAATTTTCGGTGGGGATACCGTCATAGCTGTCTCTTTTCTCTCCGCAAGATTAGAGATCAGCTTCCCTGTTAAGGAATCGTTGTGCCAAGTTAATTTGAGTCCTAACAAAACAATAAATAGTATGAGCAGAATATAAATGCCTTTGATAGACTTTCTTCGTTTATTACGACTGATCATAGCTCCTCCTCATGAATGAACGACTTCTGAGAAGAAATATAATGTATGAATGTGACGGTCATTTCACCAAGATGTCACCAAGATGTGTACAATTTAAATTGGTTGAATTATTCGGACGCTCCGCTTCTTCAGAATCACTCGGTCTCTCCGCTGAGAGCGGTTAATTCTAAAGTTCATTTTATATGGCAGGTTTTTTTCAACGTTTTTTTTTGCATTTACAAAAAAAATCTTCCTAAAAAACGAGAACTGGTTAAATGACCAATCCATGATCATCCATGAGGCATATAGTGAGTGTAGAAAACGTTAAGGGAGGGAATATAAATGAGTGGTAATGTAGGTTACGGAGCATTTTTCACTTCCACAGCGGTGATTTTGGTGCTTTACATCTTGCTGGTAATTGTGCTGAGAACGTTCTAAGTTTGTCCTCATTGTAAATATCGAAAAGCAAGAGCCCCAGGATTTCCTGAGGCTCTTGCTTTTGATTCAGGTGTACAGCAGCGTGATCACAAGCAATTCATAAAGAACAAGTGTCAATATCAGCTCATCGCTTGGACTCGAGAAAGGACTTCCAAAGAACGCACGATATCCCCCTTGCTTAGATACAGCCAGGTACATTATCCCCTTATCACAATTCATAATCCTTCCCACCAGCACTTGACCATCCATCGTCTCAATTCGAACGATTTGATTCATATGCTGTCTGCAGATATGATGCACTCTGTCCCGCATAAGCCTCAGATTATGAACTACATTTGGATCGGCTTGATACAACACTTGTTGATGGTACCCTGGCATTTGAATACTCACGTCGCTCCCCCGCTTCCGATGTTTCAATTCAACTACAATGTCATCGTATGCAGGAGCCTAGCTGGTGGTGTAATTGCGCAGGATGGTGAAGGATCACATCCAAGTGAATATGAAGCACAAAAAAGCCTTTGATCAGGTAATAATCAAAGGCTCTTGACGCGCTAATTTATAACTTGCTATGAAGTAGAGACCACTAATTCTTCATTTTTGAATTAATTAAAGACCGGCTCTTTCTTGATTAAGCCGAGTGACTGTGCTGTAGCGTTATGAATTTCCTGGAATAACTCCGCGTTCTGCGCTAAATGCACGCCATAAGACGGAATCATTTCCTTGATCTTAGGCTTCCATTCATTCATATGCTGCGGGAAGCACTTCTCTAACACCTCAAGCATGACATGAACGGCAGTAGAAGCCCCTGGGGAGGCTCCCAGAAGAGCGGCGATCGAGCCATCAGCGGCACTAACAACCTCCGTACCAAACTGAAGAGTACCTTTCCCGCCTGTCTCTGTATCTTTGATAACCTGCACACGCTGGCCTGCTACCACGATATCCCAATCCTCAAGCTTGGCCGTCGGGATGAACTCGCGCAGTTCCTCTAACCGTTTCTCATTCGAGAGCAGAACCTGCTGGATCAAGTATTTGGTTAGGCTCATTTCTTTTACTCCAGCCGCCAACATGGTCAGTAGATTATTCGGTTTAACAGAACCAATCAAATCAAAATTAGAGCCTGTCTTCAGGAACTTGGGTGAGAAACCGGCGAACGGCCCGAACAACAGTGACTTCTTATGATCAATATATCTGGTATCCAAATGTGGTACAGACATCGGAGGAGCCCCCACCTTAGCCTTACCGTATACCTTGGCGTGGTGCTGAGCTATAACTTCCGGGTTCTTGCACACCATGAACAATCCGCTTACCGGGAATCCCCCGATATGTTTGGATTCGGGAATGCCGGTCTTCTGAAGCAAAGGCAGGCTTCCGCCCCCACCACCGATAAAGACGAATTTCGCAGTATGGTACTCGGTTGTGCCGCTATCGATATTTTGCACTTTAACTTGCCATCCGCCCTCGCTGCTGCGCTTAATATTCTTAACACTATGCTTATAGTGTACCTGTACGCCTTTGCTTTGCAGGTGATCAAACAGCATGCGCGTTAAAGCACCAAAGTTAACGTCCGTCCCAGAGTCGATTTTTGTCGCAGCAATAGGTTCATCCGATGTACGACCTTCCATAATAAGCGGAATCCACTCCGCCAGTTTATCTGGATCGTCGGAAAATTCCATTCCTTGAAACAGCGGATTATTTGATAGCGCTTCAAATCTTTTCTTTAGAAAAGCCACATTCTTGTCCCCTTGAACCAAGCTCATGTGAGGGATCGGCATAATAAAGTCCTGCGGACTCTGGATCAGGTTGCTGTTCACAAGATAAGCCCAGAACTGTCTTGAAATCTGGAACTGTTCATTAATTTTTATAGCTTTGCTAATATCTATGGATCCATCAGGTTTTTCGGTTGTATAGTTAAGCTCGCACAGTGCAGCATGCCCCGTACCCGCGTTATTCCATTCGTTAGAGCTCTCTTCCCCGGCGCTTGCAAGCTTCTCAAATACTTTGATTTCCCATTCCGGTGCCAGCTCTTTCAATAATGCTCCCAAAGTTGCGCTCATGGCTCCGGCCCCAATTAAGATAACGTCTGTTTGTTTCTGTAAATTGCTCATGACAACCTTCCTTATCCCTGTATTTGCAAAAAAAGAGATGACGTTCCTGCCCGGGTGTAATAACAAGCAAGCCGCCACTTAGGACACCTCTTGTCTATCTGAATGGTAACCTTACATAGTCTATTATAATTATTAATGGATTAAAATATCTACTACTATCTAATAATTATAAACGATTTAGCACGGGTAGAAAAAGTGCGAAAATCGTCTAAATAAGGATATTTTTAATTTTGACATTCTTGGAGCAATGCATAAACATCCGTATCATAGGCTATGCCAGCTTGATACATATAGTTCCTAAGAACCCCTTCTTTTTGAAAGCCCATTTTTGCCAGTAAAGTACTGGAGGCCGTATTGTCAGGGAACACAACAGCACCAATGCGGGTCAGACCCATATTATCAAAGCCATACGTTATAATTCTGGACACCGCCTCAGAAGCATAACCTTGCCTCCAGTAGTCCGGATGAATTTCATAGCCTATTTCGGCCCGTTTATGTTTGGTAGACCAAGCATTAAATCCAATGGTACCGATGATTCCCTTGGCTTCCTTCCTCTCAATCCCCCAGCGTATCCCTCTTTTTGCTTTGTAATTATCATCAAAAAACTCAACCAAGTCTTTGGCCTGCTTCACGTTCCGCAAAGTGTCCTGGCCATAATAACGTGTTACCTGTTTATTGGAGAAACAAGAGAAGATGTCCTTTGCATCGTCCTCAGTCAACTCTCTTAGGATTAATCTCTTAGTTTCTAATAGCGGAAACATATAAATCAACTCCCCCTTGCATTCAGGAATTTATTAACTTTGTTATAAATCGCAAAATCCAATTGACAAATATGTTATTAATTACTAGAATAACTTGTACAAGGTAAATATTTACATATATTTCTAAAGTATTCCTGTTTTTGCTATGAATAGCTGGCCAGCTTTCATATAACCTCATGAAATGCAGACAACTAACATTACATGAATGGGAGGCTTGTTTTATATGTTTAATAAAACCAAGATTCTCTTATCGTCACTGCTAGTTATGAGTATTGCGCCGCTCTATAGTGCTCATGCTGAAGCGCCCAAGAACGATAAGTTCAGTGCCTATATCCAAGAAGCAATCCAGGACGAGTTGGCACTGCATAACGTGCCTTCGGGTCTTAGACAATCGTTAAATGCCAACGGCTTGACAGCTTCATTGGATAGCATTCAGGATCCTGCCCTTAAGGACAATATCGAAAAGCTGCAGAATGCGGAAGTGACTATTGTCAATTTCGATAGTGATGGAGCATTCGTCTCTGCAGAGAACTCCGAACGTGGAGACATAACCAAGGATTTTGTTTTTGAAGAGAAGAAAGATACTGACGGGTCTTCTGAAAGAAATTCGTTATTTACATCTAACCATGACGTCTCCATTCAAGCCACCCCTAATCTTCCGGGCGGAGGAATACATCTTCAGAATAATGTATCAGGGGATGGAGCGTTTCACCGTTTGACTACCCCAGCAAGCTCAGCCAGCAAAAGCTATACGGGAGCAGTCGCAGATGATATCACTTTCCCCGCCTATGATATTGCAACAGCAAATAAATACGGTGAGGCAGGATATCTCTATACTGGATTTGACGGTGTTGGTGGAGGCTATGCAGAGGTAGGCTTTGGTACAGCTTCATCCTCAGTTGGTCAATATCCAACCGCATGGTTCCCATTATTCCACGGAACCCCTTCAACAGGTGCCACGAAAGAGAAAGGTCCCGGAAGCAGTGACATTGGCTATTGGTATGACACAAGCAAACCATATACCGCAGGCCAGACGGTTTCTGGATATAAGGTATACTACAAGACCAACGAGCCTTATCTTAAGCTTCGTTATCTGATTGGCAACAGCGAACTATATGTCGTGAATTACCCGAATGTTAAGAATCTGGACGGGATGAAAGTAAAACGTCTGACAACGATTGGTCAACCCAAACAAACCCCGCAGACGACACCTTTCCACGTAGGCTGGAGCACACCTGCGAAATGGGGTAATTACAGATTTTTGACCAATAACGGCACAAGCACAGCATATCCAGGTGAACTTGCTGGCCTCTCCGATCAGACTTGTCTGCATGGGGGCAAGATTTATTTCTTGAAAAATGTCATTTCATCTACTGACCGTGATGAATCTTACTGGATTTATCTCCCATAACTTGATTTCCCGCTTCGGTTAAGAAGCCGCCTTCGGCATACAACCCCATCGGTCCATCTTTAAGATGAACTTATGGGGGGGGCCGGAGGCTTTTTTGTATAAAAAACCTGAGTTCTGTTGAGTCGGCTTACTCCTGAATTAGGACTGAAGCAAGCCCTTGATAACGGGATCTTGTTTCAACATACGAATGATCACCGTGATGGCTTCCGCCCGAGTGAGGCGGCCATTTGGCAGGAAGCGGTTAACGCCCACCCCTTGAATTAATCCAGCAGCTGCGGCACCTTCAATATTTTTGCTGTCCCAATACTCAGGGGCTACGTCAATGAACCTGTTCCCAAGAGCTGATTTGTCATCCTGAAGGGTTACAATCTTCGACAGGATCGAAACCATCTCAGCCCGGTTGATCTGCTCATCCGCACGGAATTTTCCATCGGGATAGCTACTCAGGATACCCTTTGAAGCAAGAACCTCAATAAACTCCCTCGCCCATGAGTTCTTAATATCCGGATATGTATTCACACCACTTCCTTGCTCCAGAGCAAATGCTTTGACAACAAGCGCGCTGATCTCTGCTCTGGTAACCGGCGCATCCGGCTTAAAGGTTCCATTACCATAACCATTTACTATGCCAAGCCTGGAGGCTAGCGCAATATCATTGTTAGCCCAGTGCGATGCTGTATCCTTGAAACCGGTAGACTTCCCGGACTCCAAGGCTTTTTGAACAGCATCCTTCAGACGGTCCAGATCAACCAAATTGCTGAAAGCAGAAGGCTTCTTCGAAGGCAGGACTACCGGGTCCGGTGCAGCTGGCGGCTTCACAGGAATTGGGTTATCCGAAGACGATGAAGGCGGCACAGGATTCGGATTTGGGGTCGGATTTGAGCCTGGGTTCGGATTTTCGACGATTGGTTTAGGAGTTACCGTAAGGTTAATTCCTACAGATTGAGTCCCGTACACTGCGGTAATGACCGTAGTCCCTGCTTTAAGACCCGTTATAGTCCCGTTTGAAATACTGGCCAATTCCGGTGACTGAACAGTCCACTTCACCTTGGAGGTCACATCCGTTTCCGGTCCTTCCGAATAAAGAGCGGAAATCGCAACTGAGGCGGTCTGACCTGCTTGAACACTTACGGTTTGCGGTTTCGCGGTAATGCTCTTAAGCGCCTTGATTGTAACGTTCTTCGATACGCTGCCGCTATCAGCGACCCCGTCATTGACGTAGAAGCTGATTGTGCGGGCTGCCGTATGAGGAGCCGCTGCCTTATTGGTATAAACAACTGAACGTAAGGCGCTCTGCCACTGGGCTAATGTGGCTGATGTATCCGGTGAGGTTAAGGTTAATACACCAGTGCCTTGGTCGTAAGTGCCCGAAATATTCCCCATTGTCACTCCGTCATTGGTAAATGCAAGTCCATCTTCACCGGAATGAAAATTGCCTGTGATCGTGACAACTCCGCTTTTCAGAACCGGGCTGTCCGGATCTGCGACTGTTAATCCAGGGTCAACCGCGACAGGAATTGAAGCTGTATCATCCTCAGCTGTAAATGTGGTAGAGCCACCGCTTGCTGCCACGCTGGGAGCTTGGTTTACCGTGCCCAAGGTTACGTCTACGGTCTTCGTTGCACCGTTACTGCTATTCGTACCATCACTTACGCTGAAACTAATTGTACGGGTTAACGTATTCGGGGCGATCGACGTATTGCTATAAGTTACAGAGCGCAAGGCGCCTTGCCATTGGGATAAGGTGGCTGTTGCACCTGAAGAGGTTAATGTCAGTACGCCAGTGCCGCTATTATAGCTTCCTACTATATTTCCCATCGTTGTCCCATCATTGCTGAAACCCAGGACATCTTGCCCTGAATGAAAATTGCCCGTAAGGGAGACCGTGGCGCTGGACAGGGTTGTATTGTCCGAATCCGTTACTATCAGAACGCTGTCGATAGCGACTGGAGTCGCGGCGGGGCCAGCTGTAAAAGTCGCTGGACCACCGCTCGTGGTCACGATTGGCGTCTGATTCACAGCGGTCACAGTAACTGCTCTCGCTGCACTGTTGCTGTTATTCGTGCCATCATATGCGCTGAAACTAATCGTACGAGGCGAAGTATTTGGCGTAATGGCCACATTAGTATACGCTACAGAGCGTAAGGCGCTTTGCCACTCGGACAAGGTAGCTGTAGCACCTATAGATGTCAATGTGAGCACGCCAGTAGCGGTATTATAGCTTCCTACTATATTCCCCATGGTTGCCCCGTTATTAATGAAACGCAGAACGTCTTCCCCTAATCGAAAATTCCCCGTGATGGCGACCGTTGCGCTTTCAAGTGTAATACTGTCTGGATCTGTAATCGTCAAGCTGGAGTCAATAGTGACGGGGACCGGGCTCGTGTTATTGCCAGCCGTGAAGGCAGCCGATCCAATGGCTGTAATCACTGTAGGACTTTGAGTAGAACCGGCTGCTAAGGCTGTTGACGTATCGAAGCTCCCCATTCCGGCTTGTAGGGTCAGTGTGACCCCAACAATGAATGATGTTCTTTTCAGTATGTATTTCATCCCAAATTCCTCCTTCAATCTACCTCCACTTAGTATAGTCTATTAAATCCTATAGAGGCTACCAAGACTTAAGTGATAGTGGTTCCATAATTAGTCTATATCACATCATTTTTATATGAATACGCCCCTTCCTAATAACAAAAAACGTCAAGCCCTTCATAATCAAGGATCTTGACGTTCTGTTTATTTTTAAGGCTGCTGCCCTTCATTAATTTTCCGGATGATTTCAAGAGGAATCTTCGGCTTGCGGTCATAAGTAAGAAGTCCGTTAATCTCCTGCTCCACATCTGTCAGTTGGGTATAACAGATCCCTTGCAGCACTGGCGAGCTTAGAGCTGGAAGCACAACATCCGCCAGGCGTTTAATAAAGTCTTCATCACTGGAAGCTCCGGAGTAGCCCCATCCTTCCTGAAGACTGCCCTTCTTGAACGATATTCCCCCGAACTCGGTGAGCAGAATCGGCTGGCCTTCATAAGGGAAACCAGGAACCAGAATCCATCGATTCCCGGGGCGTGCGGAAAGAGTCTTGTCTACAGAAGAATAACGATCCTCCAGTACATCACGCCGCCATTCATAATCGTGTATCGTAACCAGGTCCGTCTTGACGAGTTCCCAGCCATCATTAGATATTACAAGGCGGGTAGTATCCAGCGATTTAGTCGTATGGTAAAGGGCAAGCGCATGCTGCTGCTGTGCTTTATCAATCAAAATGTCAGTGACACCCCAGCTCTCATTAAGCGGGACCCACGCCACAATACTAGGGTGGTTGTAATCGCGTTCTATGACCTGTATCCACTCCCGTGTAATCTGACCAGCATAATTCTCTGTAAATTTATAAGCATTGGCCATTTCCCCCCAAACCAACAGTCCCAGCTTATCGGCCCAATATAGATACCTTGGATCTTCAATTTTCTGATGCTTGCGCGCTCCATTAAAGCCCATTTCCTTAGTCAGCTCAACATCTCTGCGCAGATCCTCATCTGAAGGAGCGGTCAATATCCCCTCAGGGAAATACCCCTGGTCAAGAACTAGCTTCATATAATAAGGCCGGTTATTAAGCAGAACAACGCCGTCCTCAACGGAAATTTTGCGCATGCCGAAATAACTTGAGGCGGTATCTACGGCCTGGCCGTTAACAAGCAAAGTAAGCTCAATGTCATACAGATTTGGCTTTTCCGGTGACCACCAGCGGCCAAGGTGATGATCATTGAAATCCTGCAGTCTAATCCTGCGGAATTCGTTATTGCCGGATACGGAGAAAATATCTTCAGACACAAGCTCACCGGCAAACCGAATCACCGATTTCAGCTGAATCTTCCCTTCAGATAAGGGACCTTGAATAAAAGCTTGTAAGGCGATCTCATTGGTATCAATATCTGGCGTAAGCCGGATACGCTTCAGATGAGTCTCACTTACGGGTTCCAGCCATACCGTCTGCCATATCCCTGTTGTACGTGTATAGAATATGCCCATGGACTCCTCTTCCCAATACTGCTTGCCACGCGGGAGCGTAAAGTCCTGGCTGTAATCTACTGCCTTCACTATAACGGTATTATCCCCCTCCACGAGGACATCCGTAATATCCGCATGAAATGGGGTGTGACCGCCCTCATGGACCGCAACCAGGCATCCATTCACCCATACTTTGGCCTCATAATCCACGGCCCCGAAATGCAGAATCAGTCGTCTTCCCGCATATTCTTCTGGTATCGAGAAGTTCTTGCGGTACCAGACAATGTCATGAAACGAGGTGTCTCCTATGCCGCTTAACTGGCTCTGATAGCAGAAGGGGACTTGAATTTGCCGGGAGAAATCATGACCTCCTCGATACCAGCCTTCCTTCTCCCCCACGGAATCATCATCAAATTCAAAATCCCACTCCCCATTCAAGCTCATCCATTCTTTACGAACAAATTGTGGGCGTGGATACTCGTTACGCTTTGTTACTGTCATTCTTCTCTACTCCTTTATATATACCACTCATCCTTTAATGCCGGACAAGCTGATACCCTTAATAATTTGACGCTCGAAGATGAGGAACAAGATAATAATTGGAATGGAGGATAGCGTGTTGATTACCATAGGCTTTACATAATCTTCTGAATACTGACTCATCAAGGTCGGAATTCCCATCGGCAGTGTGAAGAACTTATCGTTCGTGATGGATAGAAATGGCCACAGGAAATTGTTCCACGAGCCAATAAAGGTCAGAATAGCCATAGATGCCAGTGCTGGACGGGTAAGCGGAAGCATAATGGTCAGGAAGATCCGCCAGGTCCCTCCCCCGTCAATTTGCACGCTTTCAATCAAATCGTTCGGAATTCCATCGAAAAAGCTTTTAAGTACAATAACAGCCATCGGAGAGGCCAACACGGTGAAAATCAGCCCCTGATACGAATTCAGCAAATGCATGTCTTTGGCAACCTGATACAGTGGAATAATAATGCCCTCACCTGGAATTAACAGACCGGCAAGTATGACAAAGAACATGACGGATCTGAAGCGGAACCTGATCTTAGACATCGCATAACCTGCCATTGCCGCGATTAGTACAGTTAAGATTGTAACGACTCCCGCTACAAAAAAGCTGTTCCATACCCATTGCAGCAGTTTGGTTCCACCGATGATTTGGGAATAAACCGCGAAGGAATACGGAGGAGTGAACCAATCAACCGTACCCGACACCTTCATCCCCTCCTCCTTAACAGAGACCACAATCATCCAGACTAACGGAATAAGGAACACGAAGGCAGCGGCCAGTGAAATTATTCGATATACCCATTTCATCCTTAGACTGCCTCCTTCCGATTGCTAATTACATATTGAATAATCGAGAGAACGAGCAGGATCGCAAACAGCATGTATGACATCGTTGCCGCATAACCGAGATCATTCTTACGGAAGCCGGTCTGATAGATATACTGGATAATCGGTCTTGTCGAATCCAGTGGACCGCCGCCTGTAATGATGTATATTTGCAGGAACACCTTGTAGGAAGCAATAATCTGCAGCATCAGTATGGTGCGGGTGATCGGATTCAACATAGGTAGGGTGATTCTCCAAAACATCTGACCCCGGGTTGCCCCATCTAGTGAAGCCGCTTCGTACATATCGTCCGGGATTTCTTGCATAGCAGATAAATACAGGATGAAATTAAAGCCAACCGTCCACCAGAGCGTTAGTGCAGCGATAGCAATCCAGGCAAGAGAAGGCTCAGTCAACCAGAACACTTCTTTGCCTTCCGGCAGAATCCCCAGTGCGTGAAGAAATCCGTTAATGAATCCCGTATACGGCTGGAACATGAACAGTCCTAGATAGGATGCCACGGAGACCGACAAGATGCTTGGGAGAAAAAAGGCGCTGCGATACAGCTTCTGCAGCCGGGATTTCCGGTTAGCTATCAGTGCCAGCCCAATAGCCAAAGCGATCATCGTTGGTGTTGTCAAAAATACAAATATGGTTGAATGCCAGACGGCTGCCCAGAATTGGTCGTCTTGAAACATTCGCTTAAAGTTGTCAAAACCGACATATTTCAGCTTTTTGATCAAGGTCCACTTGTAAAAGCTCATTTCAATACCTTTGATCATAGGCCATATCGTAAAGAGTACATATACAATAAGAAAAGGCAGCAGAAACAGGAGCGCCTGCATATCTATCCGAAGTTTTTTCATGCTTACTTCACCTCGTTTCGTGCTTCAGGCCGGCTTGGAGCAGGTTCTCACAAGCCGCCTGAAACGAAAGTCAAAGCTTGATTACTCGCTTAGAATCTTCGTAATTTCGGTCTGGATCTTACCAAAAGCATCGGTGCTTGACATCTTATTGGACCAAATTTCATTCAGATATTTGAACATCGCATTATCACGAATCTGCCAGTTCTTATCCGAATGTTTCGGGAATTTAACTGTACTTGCTACAGAGACATAGTCACTGCGGTAAGGCATTTCTTTGAATTCCGGTTTGTCGAACACTGCGGGTTTGGCTGGAATGTGGCCAGCTTTGGCCCAGATTTGCCCGTTGTCGGCGATCCAATTCGCGAAGATGAGTGCAGCTTTGCGTTTCTCAGGGTCTTCATTGGTGGTTGTTGGCAGGATGATCGTATGAGCATCCCCCCACGTTGCTTGTTGATCATAAATTTTAGGGATCGGCATTGCTCCGAACTCAAGACCTTTTGTCTTCTCCCAAGTCCCTGTAGCCCATACTCCAGTCATCATGATGGCAGCATTCCCGCTCTGGAATGTTTTGTAGAAATCCGGATCATTTAGCTTGATGAAGTTGTATTTATGATATAGGTCCTTGATATAATCGGCCGCCTTGACCGCCTTGGCCGTATCGATTTCCGGCGACTTCAGATCATCGGACACAACATCATTGCCCCCTTGCTGGGAATACAGTGCCCACCATAACCGGAAAGGATCGTCATTCGTGTTGGAGAGTGCAAAAGGGTATTTGCCTTTTGGCAGCTTTTCTTTGAGCGTGGTCAGAAATTTGATGAATCCGTCAGCCGATTGCTCAATGATCGGCTTGCCGTCCTCACCCAGAAGCCCGGCTGTCTTCAGAAGAGCTTTGTTGTAATACATAATGAAGGGATGTGTATCTATAGGAATTGCATAATGCTTGGTATCGTAGACGGAAGCATCCAGAATATTCTGATTAAATGTGCTCCAGTCAACCCCTGCTTCCTTCGCAGCTTCGTCCAGTTCGGTAGCAACACCTTGATTGATTAAGTCAGGTAGCCGGGAAATGTGGGAAATTCCGATATCAGGACCATTGCCTGCTCCAACTGCGGTAATAAGCTTCGTGTAGTATTCAGCCCATACCAGCTTTGTGTTTTTCACTTGGATATTCGGGTGTTCTTGGTTGAATTTGTCCACCAGCGCCTGCATATTGTCACCGTCACCGCCGTCAAACAGGGTCCAGAACGACAAGTTTACTTTCTCTCCGCTTCCGGTTGAAGCGGTTTCATTTGTTTTGTTGCTTGATGTACCACCGGAGTCTTTCGAAGAATTGTCACTGCTGCCACAAGCACTAAGGATAAGTGATAACAAGAATAGCGCACCAATCAATGTACTGAATTTCCTTCTCATGTGTACCCCCCAGTTTCTAAGTAAAGTATTTTAAGAACAAATAAATTGTTTTATTACATATTTTTTGTTCTTATACGGGTATATTAATGGTGATTTCACCAAATGTCAACGCATTCATTTAAAATAATTGTAACTAATTAATAAAAAAAGACTTTGTTACATGATTGATGTAACAAAGTCCTGTCCATTCATTCCGATATTGGATCATATTGAATTCTCATTTTAATATCCTGCTCATAATCTCCGAATTCTCTGCCAAATAGATTAACCCCACCTTTGTGCACAGCAGAAGGGTCAACACCGATGCGCAATTTCAAATAGGGTTGCGTTTCTAATTTAAGGTCGTTAATACCCACATCCGAAATTTTCTTCATGTCCAGCGTGGTTCTGTCCTCTTCTACCCTCCAGGTTTTGAGAAGGCCATACTGGGTTGTCCAATCCAACCACCATGAAGGATTTAGCTTCCCTCTGCGGTCTCCGAAATCTCCAGGACTGGTCCACATTCCAATCTCCACCCCATTGACCCACACCGATATGTCTGAGGGCCAATCATTATCATAATTAGGAGCCTCCGAACAAATCTCCATGGAGAATTCCAGTGATTTGATCTTCACTTGCTCTGGAAGCTCAAGCGGCAGCAAATATTCCAGATAACCTTGACGGAACCAGATGATTTGAGCGCTGATATGCTTCGGATGATAGAAGCTGGCAGGTTCGTCCTCGCGGATAAGCATCTCGTCCGAGTTAGCCATGCCACAGGTTGGGTAAACCTCACAGGTGCTGTAGTGACCGATCGGAAGTTCAATCTCATACAATCCGTAAGGAGCTTTATTAGACTGAATGGAAGGGTTCAGGTTCATATGAATATCATCGTAGGTCCGGGTACATACCTTCATAGCCCCACGAACCGCAGGCAGTAACTCAGTGGTTAGAAGCTGGGCAGCCTCTAGTATCTTGACATTATTCGCTACTGTCGATACAGGCAGCTGTAATTCTTCCGCAATCTCAATAATATTCATGCTTCTCGTATTAAGCAATCGGAGCATATCAACCCGGGCCCGCGTAGACAGCGCATGCGCAACCGCAACTAATTTATCAGGGTCCTTCACACTTAAATCAAGCATCTCTACCTCTCCTTCTTATCCTGCCTGATGCAGATGGCCGCAGCTTAAGCCTGGAGCAGCATACGCAGAATCGAAGTTTTGTTTGATTAATCCTACAAAAAAGTGTAACCCTTTTTAGCCTGAACAAGCAAGATATTTGTAATAAAACAAAAATCCGATACCATTTATGAAATCATGATTATCCAGTCAGCAAATTTCCATTTTGCGGTATACTAGACTAGGCTCAAATTCAACCTTCACTTTTTAGCGCGAAAAGAGATGAGGAATATATTGAATCCTAATTATCAATTAACCGTTAAGGAAGTTTTAGAGAGGCATCATTTTAAGCATGCCTACATTGCCGCCGGCGAGAAGGGCTTGAATCGCCCGGTCCGCTGGGTTCATATCATTGAAGTCATAGACTTTGAGGAACTCCTGCAGGGGGAAGAAATGATATTGACCACCGGAGCAGCATTCAAGAAGGATATCGGGTTATTTCAGCTGTATATGAACCAGCTCATCAAGCGGAATGTATCCTGCTTATGTATCGAAATGGGCCACTATGTGAACTCAGTTCTCGAAGAATGGATTACGCTCGCGGAGGAGCACGAGCTCCCTTTAATTATTTTTCCCCAGTCTGTCCGGTTTATTGATATTACCCAGGACATTCATTCTTATCTGATCAATCAGCACCATCAGGTGCTTAGGGGATTGGAGAAAGTATCCCGTGAGTTTCACCGGATGACCCTTACTTCTCAAGGCGTTTCCCAGGTGCTTCAACTGCTTCATAGCAGCATTAAATCACAGGTCATCTACTTGCCGTCGGATGGCAGTCCCACTTTCGTGCCGCAAATGGAACGCAGTGAAGCCAAAGAGTGGCTGGAAACGTTAAAGAATCTCCTAGAAAAGGAAGCCCGGGATTCATTCTCTCCTCTCCTAAAGGAATGGAATGAGAGAACTCTGATTGCCCAGCCGGTCGGTGCTCTTGGTAAGACGTGGGCGCATCTCGTCATTCTTCTAGACCGCAAGCCCCAGGAATTTGAATATCTGATTCTCGACTCGGCTTCACTGTCCATCGCTCAGGATATACTTCGCAAAAGATATATGGAAGAACGCAAGCTCTACTCCCAAACGTTATGGGTGGACGATCTGCTCCATCTGCGAATTCGTGAGGAAGAACAGATTAAAGTATTAATTGGAACGGATTTCGGCATACTGAATGAGCTGAATTGTTATGTATGTCTAATTGATTTTGGCCTGGAACAGGATACCCGCAAAATTTCGGAAACCTCCGGTATAGAAACGGACGGTATCCATCTGTCCCTTGGCGTTCGCTCCATATTTGAGCAGTATGCCTTTCATCCGTTGATCACCTTGCAGAATAACAGGCTGGTTGTCATGATATTTGACAGAGTCGGCGGCAAATCTGCCAAGCTGAGACTGCGGCATGCCTTTCAATTGATCCAGGAGTTGAAATCAGATGAGGATATGAGGCTGACCATTGGCATAGGGCAGGCTTACAAAGGATTTATGCAGGCTTATGTCAGCTATCAAGAAGCGATTCAGGCCATCTCCCTGTCACCCACACTGCACCAGGATGTCCTGTTTTTTGACGAGCTTGGAGTTTTTCAACTGCTGTTTAACATTACAGACAAACAAATTATGCATGTGTTCATTGATAGATACCTCGGCCCAATCCTTGATTATGATAAGAAAAGGGGCAGCCAGCTCCTGAGAACGTTAAAAGTCTACCTGGATTGTGACGGCTCCAAGCAGATCGCCGCGCAGCAGCTTTTTGTCGTAAGGCAATCCTTATACTACCGTCTGGAGAAAATCGAAGAATTGCTCGGCCAAGATTACATGTCTCCAGAGAACCGGTTGGCCCTCCAAGTGGCCATACGCGCTTATCAACTGCTTCATCCTGAATTGTCAATGTAAAAATTAACTGACAGCTTTCCTTACAAATTGTCCAGTGGAGATCACCTTTACGAGGTCTATAATTAAATTTAAATCCAGGCACGCTACCCATAGGGGACCTGTCAAGAGAGGAAGATTTACCATGATTATAGGCGTTCCAAAGGAAATCAAAAACAACGAGTACCGAGTGGGCATGACACCAAGCTCCGTGCTGTCTTACACCCATGCTGGCCATGAGGTCTGGGTTGAGACCGGGGCTGGCGCCGGGATCGGATATATGGATGAGGATTTCGCCAAAGCAGGTGCCAAAATAAAAGATCATGCGGCTGAAGTATGGTCCGCCGAGATGGTTGTCAAGGTTAAAGAGCCTCTCCCGGAGGAATATAGCTTCTTCCGCGAAGGTTTGATTTTGTACACTTACCTTCACCTTGCTCCCGAGAAGGAACTGACCCAAGCGCTTGTGGAGAAGAAAGTAACCGCAATTGCATATGAAACGATACAGCTTGATAATGGCAGTCTTCCCCTGCTCACGCCTATGAGTGAAGTGGCTGGACGAATGTCCATTCAGATCGGGGTACATTTCCTGGAAAAGGCTCATGGCGGCAAAGGAATTCTGCTAAGCGGTGTTCCTGGTGTGGAGCCGGCGAAAGTAGCCGTAATCGGCGGAGGCATCGTGGGCACGAATGCAGCTAAAATGGCTGCCGGCCTTGGGGCGGATGTTAGCATCGTTGACCTTAACCCGGATCGCTTGCGTCACTTGGACGACCAATTCAACGGACGGGTCAAAACCGTAATGTCCAATCCTTATAATATTGCCGAAGTTGTCCGGAATGCCGACCTGGTTGTAGGTGCCGTATTAATTCCTGGTGCCCGCGCTCCACGACTGGTAACGGAAGAAATGGTGAAATCCATGAGTCCTGGCTCCGTAATCGTTGATGTTGCTATTGATCAAGGGGGTTCTATTGAAACCATTGACCGGATTACCACACACGATAATCCGACCTATGTAAAGCATGACGTGATCCATTATGCGGTGGCGAACATACCGGGTGCTGTTGCACGCACTTCCACCTTGGCACTTACCAACGTAACCACACCCTATGGGCTTCAGATAGCCAACAAGGGGTACGCGCGTGCCGCGTTGGACAACAAAGCGATAGCCAAAGGAATCAATGTTGTAGGCGGTTATGTATCGTACAAAGCGGTTGCCGAGGCTCATGGCTACGAATATAAAGATGTTTATGATTTGCTGAACCAATAAAGTGTATTTAAAAGGAACGGGGTCGTCACTAAAGACGACCCCTGATTTTGTTTAAGAGTCCGGTTGTGCTCGCGAAAAGGCTCCGAAGGCGTATGCTGCACCCATCGCTGCAGGTTAAATTCAGTTGACAATTTTATCCGTTTACACCTTTACATTAATGTGCTAATTTGATGATGTGCCCTAAATTATGGTAAAGGATGTGTAATAATGAAGAGTAGAGTTTTAGCCATGTTGTTCCTCTGTTTCGCCCTATTTATTGTTGTACCTCTATCCGCATCGGCTGCTACAAGTGTACAGGCTACAGGTCAAGGCCAGTTAGTGATTTCGGCGAATTTCTCAGGTTCGACGTACGCAGAAGTTTATGTTAGCAACCAATATGGACAAGAAGTATACGACAAGATCTTTACCTCTGCTGGCGGAAGTGGAACGATCAATGCTTCAATTCCGAACTTACCATACGGCACTTACAAGATTATTATTGGCGGACAGGCTATCACTGTCTCCAATCTGCATTATGGGTTCCAATAGTACACACAAAAAGCCTCGGATTCGAGGCTTTTTTTATTAGGATGCTTTACGGGTTCCCGCTTTAAGAAGCCTGCGCATGCTAATCCAGCTGATTATCGGAGCCGTGCCTAGAGCCAAGATAAGCCACGTTAAAGTGCTCGTTGTTTGACTGAAGGACAGGATTAGAATAAAAACAAGTGTGCCCCCGATTCTTCCAGCCATCAGGCTGAGTTCACGCAGAACAACCAGTTCTACCCGCTTGTCCACATTCTCCCCACTTGTGCCCATCAGGTCAAAACCCGCCGATACCATAGGTAAAATATACAAAGGCAGAAACAGGGACGTCCCAATCCCAAAAATAAGCAAGGTATTATACCCGACCTTCCACAGCAAGGGCAGAATAACCAAAACAAGCAGAATCGCACCGACCAGGGTGCCCATGTAGCGATGCTTCGGCTTGAACCATTTTCCGGCGAGCCAGAAGCTGCCCAGCCCTACGGCCGAAGTGATAAATGAGAATTGTCCGAGCTTGGACTCCTGTGTTGTAGCAACATAGACAAGCAAGTTGATTAAGAAGGAGAATACACCTTCTCGCACTCCTTGTGCGGCAAGAGCCGGTGCGACGAGCCGCCAGGGGTCCCCTTTGCTGGACAAACGCCGGAACGGTTCCAGCCATTTGTAAGTTCCCTGCACCTTACGTTTTTTCAAGAAAAAACTTAACACAACACTGACCGCATATATACCCAGCGATATCGTAAAGATGACACGGTAACCTTGATCATCCTCTAGCCGGGATATAATCCAACCGGATAACAAAGGACCTACAATACCAGTCACTGAACCAAGGAGTCCCACCCAACCGTTGAACAGATCGCGGTTATCCGGGTCCGTTACCTCAAAGTACACTACATTGAAAGCAAGCCAGAACAGACCGAGGGCGGTTCCAAGCAGGATGCCAAGCGGCCATATGTAATTTACGGCTTCCCTGCCGGCCCATAACACCAACAAATAAAACAATCCCGTCACCGCGGTTCCAAGCCGCAGCGCATTCATTTTGTTATGCTCTTTCACCCACTTGCCTGCAATCCAAAATGTAAGTCCCAGCGCTATTTGTTGACTGATGGTAAACCAACCGATCATCGAATAATCCTGCTTGCTTTTCCATAAGTACACATTCAAGAACGTCCCCGATAACGCTCCAGCAAGCACAAACAATCCATTCACGCTCAGGAGCAGAATAGACTGTTTGTTCAGCGATATTTTCATGGAATCCCCCTCAAACTTGAACCATTCTACGGTTAATATGCCCAATGTAAGCACAAACCATGTTATTCGGGTCTGCAAATGGTCAACATTAGAGCCGCGTTTTCCACAGCTTCGAGAGATGCACTATCCCTGTACCGCCACCCTCTGATCTTACTGTTATTTAAGAGTGGAGATGCGCCCCGTTGGTTCGGATCACCTCACGGTACCAGTCGAAACTGTCCTTTTTGATTCTCCGAAGTGATCTTTCCTCCGTTTCGTTGCGGTCGATATATACGAATCCATACCGTTTCTGGTAGCCGTTCAACCAGCTAAGCACATCGGTAAAGGACCAGCTGCAATACCCGATTAAATTCACCCCATCGTTAATCGCCTGCTGGCATTGAAGCAGATGGGACTTCAGGTAATCAATCCGGTAATCATCATGAATCTTATCATCTGATTCCAGCTTATCAAATTCACCGAGGCCGTTCTCCGTGATGAATACAGGCAGACCATACCGGCTCGTAATCCGCCGCAGTCCAATCCTCAGGCCGATGGGATCAATCGCCCAGTCCCAATTGGATGTCTCAAGGTTGGGGTTTGAGGTTGTCTTGTACAAGCCGGGAATCCCGGTTGATTGATTGCTTCCTTTTTGCCCTGTTGTATTCATCCTGCCCTCGGTCACTCCGCCAAGTGGATTATCACCATAAGTGATTGTCTGGTAGTAATTAACGCCCACGAAATCCGGCTTCCCCTGCCGCAGCAGCTCCAGATCACCTTCCTCAAATTCAGGGGCCAGCCCATGTTCATGCAGATAGCGCAGCGGAATTTGCGGATATTGTCCAAGGCAGTATACATCCAGCCACCAGTAATTCGTAAACTCCTCCGCATTCTCGAAAGCCAGCATGTCCTCCGGCTTGCTTGAAGAGGGGTAGGCTGGGGAGTATGCAAAGCTCGGGCCGATCTTCCCGCCCGGCACATATTTGCGGAAAGACTGAATCACCTTGGCATTGGCTAAGAAGGCATGGTGATTCGCCTGATAGAAGCGTTTGCGGTCTTTAACACCAGGCGGATGCATAGCCGTAATAAATCCGTGGTTGGTATTATAATTTTGCTCGTTGAGCGATACCCAGTATTTTACCCTGTCCCCATAACGCTCAAATAAAGTAATGCAATACCGGTTGAAATCGTCAATGATCCGTCTTGACTCCCAAGCTCCATACTCATCCATGAGTGCCTGGGGAACATCCCAATGGTACAAAGTAAGCACTGGCTCAATACCGTTAGCAAGTAGTTCATCGATCAATTGGTCATAGAACCTTAGGCCAGCCTCGTTCACTTCGCCATAACCAGAAGGATAGATTCGCGGCCAGCTTACCGAGAAGCGGTAAGCCTTCAGCCCAATTTCGGCCATTAGGGCAACATCTTCCCGGTATCTGTGATAATGATCCATGGCGACATTACCGTTGCTTCCTTGATAAGTCTTCCCTTCGATCTTCGTAAATACATCCCACACAGACAGTCCCTTCCCGTCTTCGTTCCAAGCACCTTCAATTTGATAGGCTGCCGAGGCTGAACCCCACAGGAACCCCTGTGGAAATGGCTTTAACTCGCTGTGAATCAGGGTAATCTCTCCTTTACATTGATAATTACTCTTCTGATTAGTTTACCCAGCATCCCTAACGAAACCGCACAGAATCCATCATAAGTTTACTGGATGCAAAAAGCCTCATTCCTTATTGCAAGGAATGAAGCTTTTAATCTGATCTTTTAAGATAACTGCCAGTTATAACACAGTTTCAATTCAACCTATAGGCTGCGCTTGGCCACCAAAACCTCATATGGAGCCGCCGTCCAGCCCTGGCTTAAGTCAATATCGCGTGTAACAGCCGACCATCCCTCTAACGGGGCAACAACTTGAGCTTCTCCAGTGAAATTCAGCAGAAACAGATATTCAACCTCTGAATTCGAACGGGAGGTTACATATACACCTTGCGGCATATCCGTATCAACCGGACGATAAACGGTGAGCTGGCGAATCAGATCCTTGTAGAAATCATCGTAAAATCCGGGTTCGAACCTGCTCCCAATATAATAAGTCTTACCTTTTCCGTAGCTATTGCGGGTCAGCACAGGACGCCCGGCATAGTAATCATCGGTATAGACCATCAAAACCTCGGCCCCATTAAGATTCAGCTGGTCACAGAGCTTGGAGCAGGAATACGATCCTTGAAGGGCTATGCCTTCTTCCTCTGAAACCATACAGCCATGGTTAAGCTCATGGTCATACAAACCGTCGATTTCTTCGCTGACAACCCCGGCTACATCTGTCAGCTGATGCGGAGCATCACCCAGATGTACAAGGTCGTTCTCGTTCACGATGCCGCTCCAGTAGGTCATCACAAGCGTGCCGCCCTGTTCCACGAAGCTGCGAAGCTTCTGTTCGAAGCCGGAACGCTGCATGTAGAGCATCGGAGCAACCACTAGCTTATAATTATGGATGTCACATTCCATATCTACGAAGTCCACGTTAATTCCCTGCTTAGTCAGCGCTCCATAATGCAATTGAACCTCTTCCTTATAGCCCATGCCTAGATTCCGTGGACCTTGGGCGTCTTCGACAGCCCATTTGTTCTCCCAATCATAGACGATGGCTACCTCAGCGGACTTTCCGGTGTCTGCCACCCCCGCCAGTTCATGAAGGAGGCTTCCAAGCTCAGCCACTTCCTGAAATACGCGTGTGTTTGGACCGCCATCATGGGATACGACCGCACCATGAAATTTCTCACTGGAACCGCGGCTTTTACGCCACTGGAAGTACTGAACCGAATTGGAGCCATGGGCTACAGCCTGCATGGAAGACAAGAGGTGCATGCCTGGCTTCTTCAGCTTGGATACCCCCTGCCAGTTCGTGCTGCTTGGCGAGCTTTCCATTAACAAGAACGGTTTACGCTGGATCGACCACATCAGATCATGATACATGGCGGTATCCATCGCGATCTCGGCATCAGGCCGCTTGTGCCATGTCGGATAGTTATCCCAGGATACGATATCCACGGTATCTTTGAACTTGAAGTAATTTAGCCCTTCATAGTAATACATAAAATTCGTGGTCACAGGAATTTCCGGATTGCCCATCTTTACAGCCTGGATTTCATGCTTCATGAAATCCAGCGTCTGATTGGTGACGAACCGCTTCCAATCCAGGTTCATCCCATGGGTCGCATTCTCGCCATGAGGTGCCGGGGATTCGATCTGCGCCCACTCCGTGTAAGTATGACTCCAGAATGTGGTCCACCACTGCTCATTCAAACGATCAAGCGTCCCATGCTTCTGTCTTAACCAGGACCGAAACGCCTCTTGGCACAGCTCACAGTGACACTCTCCTCCGTATTCATTGGAAATGTGCCAGAGCTGAACGGCCGGGTGCTTTCCATAACGCTCGGCTAATTGCCTGTTGATCTGTCCAATCTTCTCCCGGTAAACCGGAGACGTGTAACAATGATTGTGGCGTGCCCCGTAGCGGTTACGCTGCCCATTGGCAGCAACTCTCAGCACCTCGGGATATTTCTGTGCAAGCCATGCGGGCCGGGCTCCAGAAGGCGTTGCCAGGAAGATGGAAATATCATGCGCATGCAGGGTCTCGATCACTTGATCCATCCACTCCCACGCATAACGACCTTCCTCCGGCTCCAATGCGGCCCAGGAGAAGATGCCGATGGACATCACATTACAGCCCGCCTGTTTCATAAGCTGGACATCCTGCTCTAATATCTGGGGATCACTCAACCACTGCTCCGGATTATAGTCCGCACCGTGCAGCAGCCGGTCCCGAAACCGTTCTTTCATTCCAATCACCTCGGATCACGATTATTTCACTGAGCCTAACATTCCTTGCACAAACTGCTTCTGCAGCAGGAAGAAAATAAGTATAGAGGGCAGCGTGGTAATGACAATCGCCACCATAATAATCCCGTAGTCAGGGTTATAAGATGAGGCCAGCGAGGAAACAACGAGCGGCAGCGTTTTCTTCTCCTGTGTCTGCAGGGCGATCAATGGCCACAAGAAGCTGTTCCAATAGTTCATAAAAGTGATGATCGCGGCAGCCGCATAGGTTGGCTTCATCGTTGGCATGTAGATTCTGGTGAATAACTGCCACTCGGTTAGACCATCCACCCGTCCGGCCTGCAGCAGCTCACGCGGGAATGACTTCGTATTTTGCAGGAAAAAGAAAATCATAAAAGCAGTTGTGATCGTTGGCATAACAACCGCTGTCGGTGTATTGAGCAGCCCCATGTCACTGAACATGCGGAACAGGGGAATCATAACGGCCGCAAACGGCATCATCATAGACAGCATGAGCAGCCCGAATAAACGGCTCTTGCCTTTAGATTGATAGATTTCAAAGCCGTACCCTGCCATTGAGCTTAAGAGCAGTGTACCGAATGTCCCAATAATGGCAATGACTGCTGAATTCCAGGACGCGGCCCCAAGGTTCGTCATCTCCATCAGCTTGTGGACATTGTCCATGAGCTTCGAACCAATGCTGAATCTTCCCTTCAGGATATCAGATGAGCTGTTGGTCATCCCAATTAACATCCATACGAACGGGAATAAAGAGACGACTGAAGCCAGGATAAGAAACAGATGCACACCTGCTGTTGTCAGCCTTTTCAACGCTTCTCCCCCCCTACTTTCAATTGGAGCAGCGCGAGCACGGCAACCATAATTACAATTGCATAGGATACCGTTGCGGCATAACCAAAGTTCGGTGTATAGACAAATGATAGATTATAGATATATTGAGAGATCGTCATTGTGGCGTTCCCTGGTCCGCCCTTCGTAAGGTTCACCACTTCATCGAACAATTGCAGTGTACCATTGGTTGAGATGATGGCGGTGAACAAAATAATCGGTTTTAACATAGGCACCGTGATGTTGAAGAATTGACGGGTCTTCGAGGCGCCATCGATCGACGCTGCTTCGTAAATGCTGGGATCGATATTTTGCATAGCAGATAAGTAAAAAATCATGTTATATCCCGTCCACCGCCAAGTGATGGCCGTGATGATGACCACCCTCGCCCAGATGGGGTCCATGAGCCACGCAATGGGCTCATGGATAAGGTGTAAGGATAACAGCATCTGGTTCAGAATGCCATCTACAGCAAAAATACTTTTAAACAGCACAGCATACGATACCAGTGAAGTAACACAAGGAAGAAAGATTGCCGTACGGTAAAAGCCCTTGAAGCGCAGCTTCGGATTGTTCAACAAATGGGCAATCACAAGGCCCAGCATAAGCATGATCGGAACCTGAATAATGAGGTATAACAAGGTGTTCAACACGGCTTGCTTGAACATCGGGTCCGAGAACAGCCGGACATAATTGTCCAAGCCCACATAGTGATATACAGTACCTTTGCCTGATTGGAAAGACAGCAGCAGCGATTGAAGCATCGGGTAAAAGCTAAAGATGATGATCAGCGCTGAAGGTAATGCGACGAACTGCCATCCCATCAGCGTGGATTTGTTCCATTTTCGTTCCATGGTTTCACACCTGCTAACTTTTTATTTAGTGCACTTGCTGTTCGAATAAAGTCTGGATGTTAGCCAAGCTCTTGGTTAAGTCCGCACCTTGCAGAATGTTAGGAAGTTCATTCTTAAGGGCGTCTTTGGCCTCTTGTGTGTACATCCCCAAGGTAATTCCCGGAACTTCTGTAGACCATTTCGTGAAATCGCGATAGATGGATTGTCCACCGAAGAAGTCTGATTTCTGGCCGTAAGCTTCACTAGAGAATGCTGGAATATAGGAACCTACCCCACCGTTTTCTTTCAAGAAACGCTCATAGAATTCACTGCTGCCGCCGATTGTCTTGGCCAGGAAGTCCATGGCCAGGTCTTTGTTCGCGGAATCGTTAAATACGAACCAGCTGGAGCCGCCTTCGTTGGACGCGTTTACAGCTTTGCTTACATTCAGCCTAGGAATTGGAGCCACTCTCCATTTGCCGCTTTGATCCTTCGCATCCATAATGGAAGACACCTGCCATACGCCTGATACGACCGTGGCGACATCGCCGGCGTTAAAGCTGCCGACAAATTCACTCCAGCCAGTCACCGGTTTCGCTATCCCGGAATCCGCAATCGCTTTATATACCCGCAGCGTTTCTGTCATTGCCGGATTGTTCACAAAGTTCCCTTTATTGTCAGGGGTAATGTACCAGGAGCCTGCCGACTGCAATAAAATGGACGTAAGCGCCTCATCGTTCGGATTGATGGTTGTCATGTACTTGCCTGTTTTTTCTTTGACTTTCTTTCCGATTTCAATGTATTGATCCCAGGTTATATTCTCTAAGTCTTTGGCTGTATAACCTGCTTGTTCCAGGTAGTCGGAACGGTAGAACATCCCGGTTACGCCGATATCAAAGGGAACGCCGTAGATTTTATTATCAATCTTGAGCGCCTCCACTTTATATGGAGAGAATTTCGTGAAATCCACCTTGTCTGTAAAATCCGCAAAGGTATTCGGATAAGCGGTTACATACTTCTGGATATTCGGATCATTGACGAGCAGGATATCAGGCAGGCCCTCCTTTACTCCGGATGCCAGGTTCGTATTCAGCTTCTGTTCCAAGTCCGCTTTGGCCATGTCCACAACTTCCAGGTCAAAATCCGGATGTTCCTTCTGATACAGCTCCTTCGCGATTTTCAAAGCCGCCCCGTTAAAGGATGGGTCCCAAGCCCACGCAACAACCTTCTTCTTTGAGGAATTTCCTGCTTCCTTGCCCTCCGCTGTTTTTGATTCTGATCCCGATGAACCGCAACCCGCCAGGAGCGACGCTGCCATCGTAACAAGCACAAATACGGATAACCATTTTTTCTTAGCCATGCTGTACAACCCCTTTTTGTTCTGTTTTGTAAACGCTTTAGCTCTTTCACAGGTATTGTAAAAAATCCAGAGGTGCGCTGTATAAGCTTAATTCTTTGGTTATTAGCACAAATTATTGTTTTTGAATGTTATGAAATCGCTTTACTAGTAATTTTTTCAGATTATAGGATTAATTTTTGTTTGCTTTGGACGGTAGCTAAGGTTTGGTATATGATAAGGAATATTAATTTTTCAGCGAGGTGTCTTCCATCATGATAGAGAACTCCGCAGCCTACCGTGTCATGATTGTAGATGATGAGAGCATCTTACGAACAGGGATCATGCATCTATGTAATTGGAGTGAATACAGCATCGAGATTGTCGCTCAAGCTTCCAACGGGCAGGAGGCCTTGGAGCTGATTGACAAGGCTCGTCCGCATGTCGTTATTACAGATATCGTTATGCCCGTTATGGACGGGGTTGAATTCACCAAGCTGATGCGCAAACAGCATCCCGACATTAAAGTCATTGTGCTTAGCAGCTATAGCGAATTCGATTACGTCCGGGAAGTATTCAAATACGGTGTTAACGATTATTTGCTGAAGCCGAAGGTTTCAGCGACGGAGCTGATTTCCTTAATCCAGTCCCTTTGTGGTGAGATGGGGACCGGCCCATTGACCGCGAGTCCGAGAGAATTCGATGCTGCCCTAAAGCTCGGGCAATATCTTAGCGCTGACACCAATCCTAATGAGAGCATCAATTACGATTCACAGCCGTGGCGGGACACTTTCCCTGGGGAGCATTATCGCATGGTGAAAGCAAGCACGTCCATCCTGCTGTCCAGAACTCAGTACACACAAGCCCAAATTGAACAGGTCCTTATCAGGCTTGCCCAGGACCATCTAGTCGGGTGCAACTATGCCTGCATTTTTCTAAAAAATGAATGCCTTGTGCTGGTCAATTATGATACTAATCAATCCGGTCATGTGGCAGTCTGCCTGGATGCATTTACGCGGAATGCTATGAAATCGCTTTCTTTCATTAAGTTCATTCTCTCACAGGAATTTGACAGCCTGGGCCAGCTCCACGCCCAGCATGAATGGTTATCAGGCTGCATGGGGAAGCTCATTTATTTTCCTGGGCAGCATTGTATTGCCGAGCATGAGATCAAGCGTGATACTGATAAAGTCCTATTTGATCAGGCTCAATTCACTTCCTCCATTCGTTCGCTTGCTATTGCTGACGCAGCAGATCAGTGCCAGGCCCTGCTCGACCATATCCGGGCCACGCAAGCATATGACGAATACAGCCTGAAGCGGTTATGCCAGAACATTATCTATTCCGCAATGAGCACGCTTGAACAGATGAAGCAGCCATTATCAGAGCTTAATTCCTCCAAGCTTAAGCTGTTTAAGAGGATTGATCTTGCTTTTGATTGGGATGAGGTGGAGACCGTTTACTGCGAATTTATGGATAACCTGAAGGCTGTCATCCGCCAGGCGGATCCTCAGTCCAAGATTCTGCATCAGATTTATGAATACGTAAACCAGAACTATGCGGGTGAAATCTCCTTGTCAGAGCTGGCGGACAAGTTCCATTTGAATTACAGCTATTTATCCACCTATTTCAAACAGCGGACGAATGAAAATTTAACAACGTACATTAATCGGGTGCGGATTGATAAAGCCAAAGAGCTGCTGCGCAACCCGGACCTATCCGTATCCCACATCAGTCAGTTAACCGGATTCTCAGATCATAATTATTTCTCTAAAGTATTCAAAAAGGTGACTGGCATGACACCTGTCGAGCACCGCAATCATATTCTTGCCATGAGATCAGGTGAATGATGTGTTTCGGAAAAACAGCATTTTTATCAAAATTCTAATCCTGATGTTATCCGGTACAATCCTGATTTCGGTCCTCCTGATGTTCGCATCGTCATCCATTTCGGAACGCATTCTGCTCGATCAGGTCGTACGAAATGCATCTGCCAACATGAACCTCATGAAAGATGACTTGCTCAGCTACCACGATCAAGTCGTCAACACCATGCTTCAGGTCAATCGAAGCAAGGAGTTCAGGAATTATATCACGAAGCCGGCCAACACACCGCTGGAGCAGATTAAACTTGTGATTGCGCTCGGGAGATACATGGATCTCTATAAAGACTATCTAAGCCCCGAGAATTCGCACATCATCGTATCCGGCATTCCCGGTGAAGGCGGAAGGCATTATTCGAGCAATTCTCTCAAATGGGACAAGATCCCGCAGGACTTCGTCTCGAAATTCATGAACCATAATGGCCAGGTTCAGAATCGGATTCAGTACTACAGCAGCCTAGATTTATTCTCGGAATCCGTTCCTTATGATAATTACTTGTTTGCAGCCAAGCCATTAATAGATACAACAACGAACCGTATGTATGGTTATGTTGCCGTTGTCATGGACGAACTTAATATTTACCGGAAATATAAACCTTATATTTCGGATGGCATCCATATTTCGCTCATATCATCCGACGGTACCGTTCTGTCGAGCAATAACAAGAAGCTGATCAGCAAGAAGAATACGTCTCTTCTATCCATTGCCACGGATACTTCTGTTAAGCATCAGGGGGTCTGGTCTGATACAGATGAGAAACAAACGTACATCTCTTATTTTCTGCCTGAGTATAATGCGTATCTGGTAGAGGAGATTGATCAGTTAACGGCTTTTAAATCCCTGTACAGGATTTCGTCTGAAATTCTCAAAGTAGTTATCCTCATCCTTATCATAAGTATGATCTTTGTCTATTCGCTTAGCCGGAGAATAACCAGACCTTTGAATAATCTGGTCAAAACGATGCGGGACTCCAAAGGCGATAACTTGAAATACCATCCGCTTCAGGAGGATGGGAGCTATGAGACGAACGTATTAACAAAAGCCTACAACCGGTTTATTACCAAAATTGACCAGTATACCGAGAAGCTTGTTTATGAGCAGCAGGAGCGGCGGAAAGCGGATCTCAACGCACTGCAGATGCAGATCAATCCACATTTTCTGTACAATACCTTAAGCTCAATCAAATATTTGGCCAAAATGAACCGTACCGACCAAGTTGACGAGACCATCAACAGTCTGATTTCTATGCTGCAGAGTACCCTCGGCTCTACAGAAGATCGCGTGACTGTGGAACAGGAGATTGAAACCCTTCAGCATTACGTTAACATCAAGCAGATCCGGTACGGCGAGCAGATCGCCGTCCATTATGAAATTGAAGAGAGCTGCTCCGAGCTCCTCGTTCCCAAGCTGATCATCCAGCCGTTTGTGGAAAATGCGTTCTTCCATGCTTTTCCTGGCTGCCCGAGTGGAAATATACAGGTCTTCATCCGCCGGCAGGATGAGTTCCTGATCATTGAAATCATCGATGATGGAATCGGCATGTCAGCGGTTGAGGATCAGATCAATGAGCAGAAAAGGCAGCATTTGTCTGGAATCGGCATCAACAATGTCCACAGCCGTATCCAACTGCTGTTCGGTTCCCCGTATGGTGTTCGCATCGAGAGCGAGCCAGGCTATGGCACAGTAGTTCGAATCACCCTGCCCATTTTGGAGAAACAGGAAGCTGCGTAAGCTGCTTAAGGACAGTGTTCAGAGATAACAAAAAGCCTGAGAAATGGGTATACCCCCGTCAAGATGACAAAGGTATGACCAGCTCAGGCTTTTTGCATTTTGTATAAGTACATCTCCTCGTGCTTGTTCAGAAGCTGTCATTATGGAATTTCCACAACTAACTCGGCCCATTGCTCCGAGACATAACCGCTCCCTGCAATGAGGAGATAGTTCGGACTGTTAATAGCTACCCGATAGCGGCCTCGAGCTTAGCCCGGGTTCCCTTTAGGTCAAATTGAAGCTCATGACTCACTCTGTACATCTTGGCGACTTCCTTGTTCGGCTGCTTCGCTGTAGACTCAGCGTAAACGGAAGTCGAATTAGGAATCGCTAAGGTTCCACCTATAGAGAGACTGGCTGAAATCGTGGCAAGGAAGATAGCCTTACTGATTTTTTTAAAAAGCATATTTAATTCTCCTTCGGCTTCTATTTAGACTTACTTCCTCCTTATTAGACGGGCTTAAATAGAAAAAGTTGTAAATCAAAGCAAAAAGCCTCAAAAATTGAGGCTTCAAAAATTTCATTCGATCCACCGGACCAGATTCGGACGCTCGTCAAGAATTGATAAATATTGCGACATCGATCCGAACTCACCGCTTGGGTCCAGCTCCATATACCGCTTGAACTTTTGGATACGATCCTCCTTCTTCATCCATCCGAAATGCTTAAGACGAATATCCGAGAGCGCATTGGGCAGCTGGAAAATATTATTCGGAAACCGCCCACAGTGCTGAGGTGTCTCTCTCCAGGTATATTCGAAGTTGGTACGGTATCTTAAGAGGAACGGCCGGTAAGTCTGATGGGAGTTCCAGAATTGGTCCTCCCGGTAATGCTCTTCGTCCCAGAAGTCATACAGCCGAAAGCAAAACGCATCTGTATGGGTCTGGTTAAGCAGCTTGGGCAGCTCCTTAACAAATCTTGTCTCAAACATCTCATCCGCATCCAGATTTAGAATCCATTCCGGCTGGGTTGCGGCAGTCTCGCGCCACTGCTGCTTGCGCAGTTCAATCTCATTTGAGAACTTGGAGGAAGTATTGCTGACTAAATGCAGAGGAATTCCTTCCAGATATTCTTTGCAAAGGTCCAAAGTGTTGTCTGTACTTCCGTCATCAATGATGACTGCGGCATCAATATATTGTCTGTGTTCGGCAAGCACTTTTTCCAGATACCTGCCGCTTTCGTTTTTGACAATCATAGTCAGTGTTAACTTGTTATGACTCCCCATTCTAATGTGAGGGGTGTCAATGAATGGATGGGCCGATGCTTGCCCAACATCTGATGCCGACGACCTGGACATAAATTCTGGAGCTCCTTCCAGATCAGATGAACGGTAAATATGATAGGCCGGATAATGAGTATCCACGTACAGCTGAAGCCCCAGTGCGGCGGCCCTGATGCAAAAATGCCGGTCTTCCCCCCAATAGGAAAGGTTAGGAATTTGCTTGAAATTCACACCGGTTAGCAGCGCCTTCCTGCTGATTAAGGTACATGCCCCCAATCCGCCTACTTCGTATACTCCAGGGGTTCTCATCTGTTCAATGAACTCATGGTAACGACGTAGCTTCTCTTCTTCGGAAAGCTGTTCTCCTCTAACCTGCCTCCACTGGGTATACTCATCACTTAGCCACACCTGAGGCTGCTCACCTGCTTCCGGCTGCCATTTGGTCCAAAATACTTCCGAAACAATGTCCTTTCCAAGCGAAACCAGGTGATCCAACGTCTGGGGATATAATAAAAGATCGGAGTCTACTAAAAATACATAGTCAAACCCCTGTTCTAATGCGTAGTGTAAAATCATGTTTTTAATATTTGCCACATGCCATATCAAATCTTCATTCCAGTAATGGGTACGATCATCCGTCACATAATCCGCTTCTGACCTAGAGGAGATTAAAGTCACTTTAAGATGCGCAGTTTGAAATTCCTGAAGAAGCCTGCTGGATTGAATGTCCTTATTATCATCAACAAAGAGAAATGAGCACTCCGTTTCTGACTGCTCCAGCCGGCTAAGCGATTCCAGAAATGGTTGTAATACTTCAGGTTTCTGATAGATTGGACTTGCTACCAGGACCCGGGCTTTATCCATGGGATTCAACCTCTTGGGTCAAGAGAGACTCTAAATACTTTTTATTCTGCAAAATCTTGTCGTCCGTAGGCCGGTAGCGCCGGGCTTCTTCGTTATGTTTGTATGCTAACTCATGCTCGCCTATCCGGTCATAACACACACAGAGCTGCAAATGCGGCAGCCAAGTGGAATAGCTGGGATTTTTAAATCCCAGATTCTCTTTTGGAAGCTCAATTGTAGCAGCAAGGTTATACCAGAATATAGCTGCTTGGTACAGGTGCTTGGATAGAAAATAATACCCTAACCGGCAGCAAAATTCCGGGCGCGGCTGATCATATTGAAATGATTTGAGCGTAGACTCCAGCTGTTTCTCAGCGTCTCCCACTGCATAATAACAATCCGCCAGCTTCCCGCAGGCTGAGAGATTATCCTCTACCCAACCTTTTCCCGTTGATAGAAATTTCTCGTAATATACAATTGCTCGGTCATATTGCTGATGGTCCCGCAGCTCGTTAGCGAAATAGAACAAATCCCGGGGAGTAAACTCACACCCTTCTGCCAACTGTTTCTCGTAGATTCGCAAATTCCGGTCTGTGTCGTGCCGAATGCTTTGATGTGTAACTGCAATATCACTCGTTCGTATATTTCCGCCGACTTCCAGATATTCGTGGACTGCACCCACCCACCGGAATTGATTACTCCTCTTCACCAGCCGGTTTCGGACAGACTTTAAAGTGACATTGCCGAATTCATCAAAAGCCAAGTGATACTCCATAGTGACAGAATCCACAGTAAGATCAAGCTCTTGCTTTAGCTTAAGTAATTGATCTTGATCTCTCTCGAGAAATACATCGTCCGCATCCAGCCACAAAATAAAATCCTTAGTTGCCTTCGAGAAAGCAAAATTCCTTGCCTTAGCAAAATCCTCGATCCACTCAAAATCATAGACTCGATCCGTATATTTGGAAACAACCGCTTTGGTCTGATCCTTGGATCCTGTGTCAATAATGTTGATTTCATCCACAATGTGTTTGACTGAATCCAGGCACCGGCCAATCGTCTCTTCCTCATCTTTTACAATCATACATAAACTTATGGTTATCATTTGGCAGATGTACCCCCATATTTTATGCTTTCAGATTAAGAAATAAGAGAAAAGCACCGCTCTACAACGATGCTTTTCTTAATTTCAAATCCAGCCCAGCCTACGGCCCTACGGGCCCTGTTTCTCCAGTTGGTCCCGTCGGCCCGGTTGGCCCGGTCTCACCTGTTGCTCCTGTAGCCCCGGTTGCTCCGGTTGCTCCCGTGGCGCCTACGTCGCCTGTTGCTCCAGTTGCTCCCGTGGCTCCTGCTTCGCCGGTCGCTCCTGTCGCCCCCGTGGCTCCGGCTTCGCCTGTTGCTCCGGTTGCTCCCGTGGCTCCCGCTTCGCCTGTCGCTCCGGTTGCCCCCGTGGCGCCTACGTCGCCTGTTGCTCCGGTTGCTCCCGTGGTGCCTACGTCGCCCGTTGCTCCGGTGGCTCCCGTAGCTCCTGCTTCACCCGTCGCTCCAGTTGCTCCCGTGGCTCCCACGTCGCCTGTAGCTCCAGTTGCTCCCGTAGCACCCGCTTCGCCTGTTGCTCCGGTTGCCCCCGTGGCTCCTACTTCGCCCGTCGCTCCAGTTGCTCCCGTGGCTCCTGTGGCGCCTGTAGCTCCAGTTGCTCCTGTTGCCCCGGTTGCTCCGGTTGCCCCCGTAGCACCCGCTTCGCCTGTTGCTCCGGTTGCTCCCGTGGCGCCTACGTCGCCCGTTGCTCCGGTTGCTCCCGTAGCACCCGCTTCGCCTGTCGCTCCAGTTGCTCCCGCTTCGCCCGTCGCTCCAGTCGCTCCCGTGGCTCCTGCTTCGCCCGTTGCTCCGGTCGCGCCCGTGGCTCCTGCTTCGCCCGTTGCTCCGGTCGCGCCCGTGGCTCCTGCTTCGCCCGTCGCTCCAGTTGCTCCTGTCGCTCCAGTCGCTCCCGTGGCGCCTACGTCGCCTGTTGCTCCGGTTGCTCCCGTAGCACCCGCTTCGCCTGTAGCTCCAGTTGCTCCCGCTTCGCCCGTCGCTCCAGTCGCGCCCGTGGCTCCCACGTCGCCTGTAGCTCCAGTTGCTCCTGTTGCCCCCGTGGCGCCTACTTCGCCCGTCGCTCCCGTGGCTCCTGCTTCGCCCGTTGCTCCGGTCGCGCCCGTGGCTCCTGCTTCGCCCGTCGCTCCAGTCGCTCCCGTGGCTCCTGCTTCGCCCGTTGCTCCGGTCGCGCCCGTGGCTCCTGCTTCGCCCGTCGCTCCAGTCGCTCCCGTGGCGCCTACGTCGCCTGTTGCTCCGGTTGCTCCTGTGGCTCCCGCTTCGCCTGTCGCTCCAGTCGCTCCCGTGGCGCCTACGTCGCCTGTTGCTCCGGTTGCTCCTGTGGCTCCCGCTTCGCCTGTCGCTCCAGTCGCTCCCGTTGCGCCTACTTCGCCCGTTGCTCCGGTCGCTCCCGTGGCTCCTGCTTCGCCCGTCGCTCCAGTTACTCCCGTGGCTCCTGCTTCGCCTGTTGCTCCGGTTGCTCCCGTAGCACCCGCTTCGCCTGTCGCGCCCGTGGCTCCCGTGGCTCCTACTTCGCCTGTTGCTCCGGTCGCGCCCGTGGCTCCCGTGGCTCCTACTTCGCCTGTTGCTCCGGTTGCTCCGGTAACACCCGCTTCGCCTGTAGCTCCAGTTGCTCCTGTTGCTCCCGTGGCTCCTGCTTCACCTGTCGCTCCGGTAGCTCCCGTGGCTCCCACGTCGCCTGTCGCTCCAGTCGCTCCCGTGGCTCCCACGTCGCCTGTCGCTCCAGTTGCTCCCGTAGCGCCTACTTCGCCTGTTGCTCCGGTCGCTCCTGTGGCTCCTGCTTCGCCTGTCGCTCCAGTTGCTCCAGTTGCTCCAGTTGCTCCCGTGGCGCCTACTTCGCCCGTTGCTCCGGTTGCTCCCGTGGCGCCTACTTCGCCGGTCGCTCCTGTGGCTCCTGCTTCGCCTGTTGCTCCGGTTGCTCCCGTGGCTCCTGATCCGGTAGCACCTGCAGGACCGGTTGCTCCTGTGGCTCCTGTAGCACCTGAAGGCCCAGTTGCCCCAGTCGGTCCGATACCAACGTCCGATCCAATCAGCTCGTCGGACAAAATACGGTGTGCTGGGACCAACTGTCCGGCCGCATTTTTCCCCCATACGGAGATCTCAATTTCAGCTTCTGCGGTGCCGCCTGTAATAAATTCATAATCTAACGTATCCAAATCAGCATAGTAATTTCTGGTTATGACCTGATTCGGGCCAAGTACAATCGGATCATGCACGTATTGCGTTCTTGTTGTAGTTAAATAATATCCCCGAATTAAAACAGTTCCTGTATTTATCGAACTGCGGTTATCAACCTTCACCGTTAATTGTTGAGTAGGCCTTACACCGCCAACTAAATTGTTCTCTATCGGTCCGGTCGAGAAAAAAGCCATTTTGATAACCCTCTCCTTTTACTATTGGTTATTACAGTTCCTCTCTAACTACACGATGGGCAGCTTGAAGCTGGCCGGTATCATCTTTACCCCACACGGAAATCACAATCTGATTCTGTGCGGGTCCTCCCGTTGTGAAATCGAACTTTATAGCATCCAGATTTGCATAATAATTTCTTGTAACCACTTCAGACGGACTTACAGAAATAGGATCGACAACATATAGAGTCATTGCGGTGTCAAGTACATATCCATGTACTTGGACTGTGCCTGAGTTTACAAGATCACGATTTTCGATTTTAACGGTTAGCTGCTGAGTCGTCCTGACCCCACCCACAGGGTTGTTTTCAATTGGACCAGTTGAGAAAAAGGACATTCCATCGCTCCTTTCCACTGAGAATTTAGATGTAAATATAAAAGTTTATCAACTCCCAACCTCAAATATGTGCAGTATACAAGCACATTCATCAATTGATTTTCATCAGCTGTCCCTATTTCTTAAGCAATGCCAATTGGGTCATTGACCCCTAGCACTATCAATATAGTATTCCTCACGTTTATAGAATGATTGGACGAGGGAGCCCATCCATGTTAATTTGCATCTCATTCGCAAAGACACCTCGTACCCGCTGTTCCCTTTCGCTCTTACAAAATAAAGCTCACTCCGCCATAATGGCAGCGATGAGCTTCATACTTCGGCAGATCCCTGAAAATTTTCTCTGGTGCTTTACCAGAAGAAAGTGTATTATAGGTATCTGTCAGTTTGTTTTTTCTATTATCCTGTGGCTAATTCAAATTATTACAAAAGGGGTTTACCATCATGACTAGACATAAACTAGGCTTCTGGGTTCTAACGGCCCTTGTGGTTGGCAATATGGTCGGCTCGGGAATCTTCATGCTGCCCCGCTCTTTGTCCGAAGCGGCGAGTCCTGCGGGTGTTTTGCTGGGATGGGGCGTTACCGGTCTTGGTGTGCTTATGCTGGCGCTTGTCTTTGGCAGTCTGGCTGTCCGAAAGCCGGAGCTCAGTGGGGGGCCACAAATTTACGCAAAGGAGTTATTCCGCGAAGGCTCCCACGCCGCCTTGCTGGCCGGCTTCATGTCCACCTGGGGCTATTGGGTTGGCAATATCGCAGGATTTGTTGCGGTGATCACAACTTTTACCAGCTATTTGTCCACCTTCTTCCCGGTGCTTACCAGTGACAAGGTGTGGCTGACGCTTGGAAGCTTTACGTTAAAAGCAGGCAACGTTCTTACGTTCCTCGTGTGCTCAGTACTTTTATGGGGAACACATGCCATCTGTCTCAAGGGAATGAAGGGCGCAGGGCAACTGAACTTTATCGCTACCGCAACAAAAGTTATTGGTTTTGCGCTCTTCATTGTGATCGCCCTTTTTGCTTTTGATCAGAGCAAAATCGGACCCCTAGTGGCCCCACGTACGAACGGCAGCGGAGAAACGCTCGGGCTTCTCTCCCAGATAAACGGAGCCTCGGTCGCAACGCTATGGGCTTTCATTGGGGTTGAATCCGCTATGGTCTTTGCGGCCCGGGCCCGCAGGAAGCAGGATATCCGCTGGGCAACCATCGTAGGGCTGCTAATCTCCATTGCGCTGTATGTCGGCATCAGCATCCTGACTATGGGCCTGCTCCCACAGGATCAACTGATCGCCTCCCAGAACCCACTGGTAGACGGCATTTCCACCGTGCTCGGACCTATCGGGGGCAAACTTCTGGCTGGGCTTGGCTTAATCAGCTTGCTCGGGTCTACGATCGGCTGGGTGCTGCTGAGCAGCGAGGTACCATACCAGGCCGCTAAGCTGGGAGTTTTTCTAACGTCGTTCGCCAAAGAGAACAGTAAAGACATGCCAACGGTTTCGCTTTGGGTGTCCAACACACTTGGCCAAATTTTGCTGCTGTCCACGATCTCCGGATCTATCTCGGCAGCGTTTGATTTTATCATCTATATCGCCACGCTCGCCTACTTGGTACCCTATTTGATCGCCTCGCTTTACCATCTCAAGCTGATCTGGACCGGGGAGACTTACTCCCTGCAAAAAGAACGGGTAACCGAGGGCATCATCGCGGTCCTAGCTGCTATATACTCTCTCTGGGTTATCGTTGCAGGTAACGCAGATCTTAAGACATTCCTGTTGGGTGTCGTCCTGATTGTCAGCGGCATCCTGTTTTATCCGCTTCTTCTGCGGAACAAGAAATCGGTGTAAATGAATCGGCGACTGGGCTGTTTAGTTTTGTTTGAATGGAATGTAGTCTCGAACGGTCTGCTCGCCGATTCCAGTCGGTGTAGAAGTTTATTCGTGATAGAAGGTTTATGACTTTAACGTAAAAAGCAATTCAATGAGAGCATTATCAATGGGCGTATCCTTCGGGGCATGCTTTATGGTAATGCCTTTTCCTTTGACAGCCGCTTTAGTAGGCTTGGAGATGTATATGCGCTGTCTAAATCACTATGATATTTTTCGGACACGTGGTACTACTTTATCTATTATAAAATGAACTAATAAAGGTCACCCTTTTAGGGTGCTGCGATTCCGAGTGTTCTTACGATCCCTGTTGTCTCCGAAATCCTTGAAATAACTATCCAATGGGGCATTTCGGAGACAAAGTCCTACGCTCCGCTTCTTCAGGATCACTCGGTCTCTCCGCTTCATAACCATGCCCACGGCGACACCCGTCAATCTCGATCCGATCGCTTGCATCTTCATTCCACTGGATAACCCAACTTGTTCCTAAAACACAAAAACACCTCCAAGATTATCTCCCTATCTTACGCCAGGGTTCCATCCTCTTGAAGATGTTTTGATTTTGTCTCATGTTAAAGGGTCTGTCCCAGCGAGAATCGCCCTGAACTCACCCTGACCGTTGATTTCTCTCCTCCGGGCAATGTATGACAAGCTGCTCTAACCATCTGATGACAGCGGCTGCACACCGTAGCGCTCCAACACCCGGTAAATCGCATCTGTGCCAAAGTCCACCGCTTCTACGGGAATACGTTCATCCGCCGCATGAATCAGCTTGGTAAACTGCATGTCCTTGGGCAGCGGCATGGGCAGGAAACCGTAGGTTTGGATGCCAAGCTTCGCAAACCATCTTCCGTCCGTTCCCCCGGGCAGCAGCATCGGCACCGGAACGGCCTCCTGATCCGCTTCTTTCAGCACATCGGACAGCAAACCGAACATCCCCATGTCAGGAGCCGCGGCGCATGGATCATGGCGCAGCACTTCCAGCCCGATCGAATCATCAATCGCAAAGCGGCGCAGCTCGTCCATAAATTGCTGCGGAGTGACGCCCGGCAGCGTTCGGCCATCCAGCTCGACCGTAATTTCGCTGGGATGAACGTTGATTTTCTCGCCGCCGCGAACGACGGTCGCACTGACCGTATTACGCAGAAGCGGGGCGAACGTTCCTCCCTTTTCCCCCAGCAGCTTCAGAATGAGGCCTGCCAGCCGGGGACGCAGCAGCCCCCTCAGCAGTAGCGCTGGAAGCAGCGGCAGCGCGTCGGCCATGCCTTCAATCATCAACCGGGCTGCCGGTATCACATGGATCGGCAGCTTATTCCTGTTAAGCGATTGAAGCATGCTCCCCAATTGCGCCATACAGTCAGCTCCCGGCTTGCCCATGGAGCCGTGTCCCCCATCTCCCCGAATCGTCGCTTTGAGCCAACACAGCTGCTTCTCCGCCACCATAACCGGATAAAATGTTTTCCCCAGCGCATGAAACGCGAAGCCGCCAAATTCGCCAAGTGCATACTTTACGCCCTTAAAATAATCGGCATGCCGCTCAACCAGAAAGGAAGCCCCGTATTCGCCCCCTGCTTCCTCATCGCTGACAATCGCCAATATGAGATCGCCGCGAAGCGGCAGCTTGCGGATATGCGCGAGGAGGAAAGCCGATACGAGCATAGCCACACCTCCTTTCATATCCAGAGCGCCCCGTCCCCAGACGAAACCTTCGTGGATATCGCCACCGAACGGGTCACGGCTCCAGACTTGCTTGTCTACGCCAACGACGTCGACATGCCCGTACAGCAATAGCGGCGCTGCCGCTCCACTGCCCTTCAGCCTGGCGAGCAGGTTGGGCCTGGCGGGATCCAGCGTCTCAATCCGCGTTTCAATACCCGCCTCCTCAAGCAGCTGCCGGATATACAAGATGCATGCGGCTTCCTCACCTGGCGGATTTGTTGTATTGAAGCGGATCAAGGTCTGCAAAATCTCTACAGGAGACGGCAGCTCAACATAGCGCCAGGCTTCATCCTGATCCGACTCGTCATTAGCCAGCCGAATACCCATGACCCCGCTCCTTCCTATAAAAGACTACCCGCGTATGATCGGTCGGATCGGTCGGCAGCAATACCTGGCAAGCCTCGCAGACCGAACTCACCCTGCAGTCTGGCAAGCCGCCGCACCCGCTCTTCGGCGGACGCGCCTTTGGTGCGGAACACCGATTCCAGCATCGTCAGTGCCTGCCGGACATGCGCCTCTGCCACTTGCTCCCCCGTCTCACGCAGCCGCTCGACCAACTGCTGCACGCCGCGGTAAGGGAAAGCGACGCCTTGTTCATATTCGGCCGCGTTCCAATTGCGGTTGCGGACGCAAGTGGCGATAGCCAGACAACGATTCAGCAGTTCAATTGAATAAGCATCCGTTCGCCGGCTTGCAGCAGCCAGATATGCCTCATCCTCCATATCATCAAAAGCGAATACGCGCAGGCCGTTCACTGGTGCCAGCCGTTTCAATACAGTACCTGGACCCAGTTCCACGGCAGCGGCAGCGCCAATGCTTTTCTGAAATGCAAGGACCGCCGGCCAATTGACGGGTTCTGTTAATCCCCTTGCCAGATTACCCGCGATCTCTGCCGTATCTCCGTAAGGCAGACCCGTCAAGGACGAAACAACGGGAAAGTCCATTTTTCCTAACGGGACGCGGCTCAGCACTTCAGCAAATTGCTCAGCCGCCGGGGCCATCAACGGGCTGTGGAACGGCGCACTTACCTGCAGCGGTATGACTGCGGCCCCATGGGCAGACAGTTTTTCGGACGCTTCATGCACGGCCTCTTTATGACCTGAAATCACCGTTTGCTGCTCTGAATTTATGTTCGATACCACAACAATACGGCTTCCGTCCGCACAGCCTGCGCTAATTTCCAAGCATACCTTGGCGACAACATCCGAACTCGGCCCGTTCACCGCCGCCATCGCGCCGACCCCCGCAGCAGCGGCCCCTTGCATCAACTCGCCGCGGCGGCGTACAAGCCGGAGTGCTTCCGGGAACGCTATGGCCCCCGCGCAGGTAAGAGCAGTAATCTCGCCTAAGCTATGGCCGGCAGCCATCACAGGCAGGTACCCCCATTCCTGGCTGTAGACGCGATACATGGCCACACCAAGCGCAAGAATGGCGGGCTGGGCAATTTCAGTCCGCGTCAGCTCCGTCATCGGTCCCTCATACATCAGGCTGTCAAGGCGCATGCCCAGCGCTTCGTTCGCTTCCTCCATCGTCGATTTGACGATCGCATGCTGCTCGCTCAGTGCTTTTCCCATTCCGGTGCGCTGCGAGCCCTGACCGGGAAACCATATCGCATGTTTGTTCAGCATGTTCCATCACGCTCCTTACGGATCAGATCGGGGCAGGCGCCTCGGTCAGCATTTTGTTGATCACCGCTACAACATCACGTTCCCGCTCATGCAGGAAGAAATGTCCTCCCTCAAACAGCATCAGTTCGCAGCCTTCCGTCGCATACCGGTCCCATTCACTGAGCGGGCCTTTGACGCAGTCGTCATCCTTGCCGCTCAAGACGGTGAGCCGGAGCGGCAGCGGCGGCCGCATCCGAGGCTCATATTCGCCGATAAGCTTGAAGTCTGCTCTTAGGATCGGCATAAACATATCCAGCAGCTCCTGATGCCGGAACAGCTCATCCGGCATGCCGCCAAGCCGTTTCAGCTCCTCGATAAACTCGTCATCCGGAAGCAAATGGGTCCGGCTAGCCTCCTCCTGCTCGCAATGCGGCGCTCCTCTGCCGGAGAGGAAGACTGCCGCAGGCAGCGGAAATCCTTCCTCCCACAGCGCATGCAGCATCTCATACCCAAGCAGGCTGCCCATGCTGTGACCGAATAAAGCATACGAATCGGAGCCGAGTGCCGTCTCCAGCACCAACGGCAGCAAATCCCCCACGGCTTCCGCCGCGTCCGCATAGAACGGCTCGCCCATGCGGCTTCCTCTGCCCGCCAGTTCGGCCGGCACCAGACGCACGCCAGGATGCAGCTGGTTCGCCCAGCGCTTGTACACTTGTGCGGAGCCCCCTGCATGCGGCAAACAAATTAAAGATATCGTCATAAAGCTCGCCTCCCGGGTAACATGTTGACACAAGCGGCCTTTAAGCCCCGTCGGCAAGCGTAGTCCAGAACGCTTTTTCCTTCTCAAACAATTCCTCCGCGAAGGCCAGCTCTCTGCCGCGTTCGAAGTCTCCCGCCACAAAGCGGTCCTTCACCAGGTCCCAGCCGTCCTTCACTACACCAAGCTGACTAGACAGCGACTCATGCAGCGCTTCGCTGATCAGCCTCTTCTCCCGCATGGATCGAAGCAGCGACATGTTGGCGATATGCCGATTGCAAATAATGTTGGCGCCAATAATGCCATAGGTCAGACGAGCCTGCTTCTTCTCCGGGTCGGAACCTACATTCCACATGCCCTCTAATGAAAACTCCTCAAGCTCCCTCACCAGCCGCTTCGCATTTTCCACCACTTCAGCCAGCTTCAACTCGTAAGGCCGAACCTTTTCCTGCAGGTTGTATACATAGAAGGCTGGCCCCAAATAAGCAGGGTTCACATTGTATTCTGAGTTGCCGTACGCTTGGAGCAGCCTTTCTTCCGGAACCTCGTGCTCTTCGTAGCCCGCAAGCGTATCGTCAATGACATAGAAGACACCGCGCTCCTTGTCGTATCCGTTAAACAGCGAATAATGGTTCCAATGGAACTTTTTCCAGGCCATGCTGCCCGGAAGCCAGCCATACAGATCGACAATTACGCTTAAGTTCCGTCCGCCATCCAGCATCGCCCTGATCTCCTCCAGCACCGTCTCCTTGCTGCGGAAATGACCGGGTTCGATATAGCGGATTACCTGTGACAGCGGGAATTTGGCCGGATCGTCCATATAATACAGCGTGTCAATTGTCGGATACCGGAAGTCCTCCTCCGTTGCAGCCTCCCAAGGATAGTAACGATAAATGTTCAAATATGCCGCATCCCTGTAGCTGGGCTCCTCGGACACCGCAATGGAAAACGCCTGGTTCAGCATACAGTTCATCCAAAACTCGTTAAACGGTTTCCTCTTCATCGACAGCTTCATTGTTCGCCGCCTCCTTAGGCTCAGAATGTTGGTTCAGGCAAGCTTGTTTGCCGCAAGCACAGCGTGAATTTTTTGGCTTGCTCCGTTCTCGACCAGAGCACGTAGGATATTTGTATAATCTTCCGCCAAAGCCTGGACAGTTTCTTCACCGAAAAGACTTGTCGCATATTCCAGCGCAAAGCGGAATCCTCCGTCCCTCTCCGCCGCTTCAAGCGTCAAATCGAATTTGCTGACGCCCGGATCGAACTCCTTGGGTTCGAATTCAATGCCGCCTGAACGGTAAGCGACGCGATCGATATTTTGCAAAATAAACATCGTATCAAACAGCGGATTGCGGCTGCGGTCCTGTTCGATCCCGAGCTTTTGCACCAAATCCTCGAACGGATAATCCTGGTGCTCCAGCGCCCGCAGTACATCCTCATGCAGCTCGGACAAATAATCACCAACGGTCCGGTACGATTCCGGGAAGCTGCGAATCGCAACCGTATTAACGAACATCCCGATCAGCCCTTCCAGCTGCGCATGATTGCGGCCCGCTACCGGCGTGCCGACAATGATATCCTGAGCACCGCTCCATTTGCTCAGCAGCATCGAGTAAGCCCCGAGCAGCACCGTATACAGCGTCGTGCCGCGCTCACGCGCAAACGTCTTGATCTTGAGCGTCAGCTCCTCATCCAGCATGAAGTCGATCAGACCGCCATCAAAGCTTTGAAGCTCAGGCCTTGGCAAGGCCGATTGGAGCGCAAGCGTCGGCAGTTCCCCTTCAAACGCCTCCAGCCAGTAGCGCTCATGCTCCATGTAGGCCTCGCTGCCGATTCGTTCTTCCTGCCATACTGTGTAGTCCCGGTACTGGATATCCAGCTCCGGCAGCTCCCCGCCGCCGTATAGTGTGGTCAGTTCCTGCAGCAGAACGCTGACGGAGACACCGTCGGTAATAATATGATGAAGGTCCAGCAGCAGCAAATGGCGCTCCTCGCCAAGCGGAATCAGTCCGGCCCGGAACAGCGGCAGACTGCCGAGATCAAACGGGCGGATAAAGCGCTGCATCAGCGCACTGATACCGCCGAACAATCCAACGTCTCCTCCTTCCGCAAGCAGCTTGCCCGCCGCCATTCTCAGCTTGGCGCTGCGCTCCAGCGTAAATACCGGCTCCGCATGAACGCGCTGACGGAACTCGTCCTGCTCGTGATGGAACGTCGTTCTGAGCGATTCATGGCGGCGCATCATCGCAAGAAAAGCTTGCTCAAGCCGCTCCACATCAAGCTTGCCCTGCATATGCACGGCGAACGGCACATGGTACATCGTTGCCTCGTCCGAGATCAGCCTCATCATAAATTGGCGGCGCTGTGCCCTCGACATCGGGTAATGCTCGCGCTCCGGCTGCTTCGGAATGCTGACGGCTGCCACGGTTCCGCTGGTGTCCAGATGGGCCGCTAAACCTTCAAGTGTAGGATTCATAAAAATATCCCGCAGCGGCACTTGGATGCCAAAGCGTTCCGCAATGCGGCTGACCATGCCCGCCGCCTTAAGGGAATGTCCGCCCAGGTCGAAAAAGCTGTCCTTGGCGCTGATCGCATCCGTACCGAGCAGCTCCTTCCAAATCGCCGCCAGCTTGCGTTGGGTATCCGTTGACAGCGGAACAAGCTCGCGTTGACCGAGATCAGATGGTCCCGGCTTCGGCAGCGCCCTTCTGTCGATTTTACCCGTTGGCGTAAGCGGAATCGCATCCAGAACGAGCATGAAGGCTGGAATCATATACGAAGGCAGCTTGTCCCCAAGATATTCACGCAGCTGCTCGGTCAACTGGCCGGATGGAGCCTCTCCGCCTTGCTCCGCACCCGCTGCCGCGTCGTTATGCATGACGATATACGCGCAAAGCGCATATTCCTCATCCTCTTCCTGAAATGCGATGACGACCGTTTCCTTCACCTGCTCATGGCGAAGCAGCTGCTGCTCAATTTCACCGGTCTCAATCCGGTGGCCCCTGATTTTCACCTGGAAATCACGGCGTCCCGCATAAGCGAACTCCCCATTTTCAAGCCTGCGCCCAAGGTCGCCTGTGCGATACATGCGTTCATCCGGCGCATACGGATTCGGTACAAAAGCGGTATCCCACTCGGGATGGCTGAGATATCCACGCCCGACGCCCGGCCCACCAATGCAAATTTCGCCGGTTAGGCCTGTCGGCTGCAGCTTCAGCCCTTCGTCAAGCACCATCATGACGGAACCTTCGATCGGCGTGCCGATCGAAATGTCTTCACCCTCGGTCACTTCACGGATCGAGGTCCACACCGTCGTTTCTGTCGGACCGTACAAATTAAACAATCTGGCTCCGGTAGCGGCTCGCAGCCTGCCGAGCACATCGGGCGTTAGCGGCTCCGCCCCGATCATCAATATGCGCAGCTTTTGCAATCCGTCCGTTTCGCCCAGCTGATTCATCCACCATTTGAAACGCGACGGTGTAATTTGCAGCACATCGACGCCGTGCATATCGATCAGGCCTTGCAGCAAGGCGGCATCGCCCCGTTCCTCTTCGCTCGCAAGCACAATCCGCATACCCAGTGTGAGCGGAAGCAGATTTTCAACAACAAAAATATCAAAGGAGACCGACGCCATCGCCAGGATGCTCTGGCCCTTCTCAAACGGAAGCCGGTTTCGGAAGCCCCTGATGAAATGATCCAGCCCGCGATGCTCAATCATCACGCCTTTGGGACGTCCAGTCGAGCCCGACGTATACAGCACATACGCCAAATGGTCCGGCTTATGGCCAGGCTCCGGATTGCCTCTGTCTGCCGCATACAGCTGCGGATCGTCCAGATACCACTCGGCAGCGGCACTCGTTACAACTCCTGCATATTCTCTTTCCGTCAGCAGAAGCGCTTCACCGCAATCCTCAAGCATCCAGCCGATCCTCTCTTTCGGGTAAGCGGGATCTATTGCAACATAGGCGCCTCCGGCTTTCAGAACACCCAAAATAGCGACAAGCAGCAGGGGACTGCGGGATGCCATCAGCGCGACAATGCGCTCTGGCCCCACACCCTTCGCCCGCAAGGCATGAGCAAGCCGATTCGCGCGTTCATTCATCTCTGCATACGTCACCGACTCCGTGCCGAATTGAATCGCCACCGCATCCGGCGTACGCGCTGCCTGGCGTTCCACTTCCTGCACAAACCCTGTCCATTCCGTTGTTGCATGCACGGAAGCCGCTGCCGCATCTCCCTGCCAATCCGTGATGCCTTTCCCAGCTCGAATTTCCATGCTACCATTGCTCCCCTCTCTACTCGCGGCCTGCACCGGCCTGCTCCCTCCGGTTAACAGAGCCAGCAATTGCTCCCGCTCGCTTTCACTCATCAGCTCAAGCTCGCCAACCGTGCGATCCTGAGATCTGCACAACTCCCGCACGAGTACGATATAGCTCTCCGCCATGCGGCGCGCGGTTTCCTCATGAAACAAATCCGTGGCGTATTCCAGTTGAAGCTCGATTTCCACTTCCCGCTCCACCGCTTCCAGAGTCAGGTCGAACTTGCTTGTCCTAGTCTCAAATGGTATTTCGCCAAAGACGAGGCCGCCAGCTTCCATCACCGCCCGGTCCATATTTTGCAGGACAAACATAACGTCAAACAAAGGATTTCGGCTTCTGTCCGTATCAGCCTTCAGCTCTTCGACCAACTCCTCGAAAGGGTACGCCTGGCGCGAAAGCGCCCCTACGACATGGTCATGCAGCTCCGCTATATAGGTTCGTACTGTCTTGTCTCTTTCCGGCCTGATCCGCAGCGCCAGCGTGTTGACGAACATACCGATCAGCCCATGCGTATCAGCATGCTCCCTGCCGGCGGCGGGAGTGCCCACAATCACTTCGGCCTGCCCGCTGTATTTGGCCAGCATTGCGGCAAAAGCGCCCATCAGCACCGTATACAGCGTCGTCTTCGCTTCCCGCGCCAGCTTTCGCACCTCCGCAGTTGTCCGAGCGTCCAACCGGAACGAATGGCGGCGGCCCTTATAGCTCGGCACAGGCGGCCGCGGCCGGTCCGTCGGCAGCTCCAGAACAGCAAGCTTGCCTTCGAAGACCTCCATCCAGTACCGCTCATGCTCGGCATAAGCGGCATTTGCAGATTCGGCTTCCTGCCACACCGCATAATCGCTGTACTGCGCCCGCAGCTCCGGCAATGCGTGTCCGGCATACAGCTGCGACAGCTCATTCACCAGCAGGCCGGAGGAGACGCCGTCTGTAATAATGTGATGAACATCCAGCAGCAGCAGGTGATCATCCTCGTTCAGCCGCAGCAGTCCCGCCCGCAGCAGCGGCAGCTTGTCCAACTGGAACGGGCGCTGGAACACTTCCATCAACCTCGTCACCTCGCCACTGTCCGGCGGCGCTTCCCGCACCTCCTCGTCCGAGGTCATCAATGCAGGGTCCAGCACCTCAAGCTTGAAGGCATACGGCGGTTGAACCACTTGCCTGAACTCGTCCTTTATCATATGGAAGGTCGTCCGCAGATTTTCGTGGCGGTGGATCAGCGCCGTAAACGCATCTTCCAGCCGCTTAGCATCCAGCCTGCCCTGCAAACGGAGCGCGAACGGAACATGATACATCGTGGCGTCTCCAGCCAGCATTTGCATCATATATTGGCGGCGCTGAGCGCGCGACATCGGATACCACTCGCGCCGCTCCGCCTTTGGAATCGGCTCGGACACAGCAGCGGCGCCGTCCCGCTCCTTCAGCCAGGCAGCCATTTCCGCAATGGAGGCAAGCTCGAATATCAAACTAAGCGGAATCTGAACTCCCGTCTCCTGCTGCAGCTTGCCCGCCAGTATGGCAGCCTTCAAGGAGTGCCCGCCAAGCTCAAAGAAGTCGTCGTGAATGCCGATCGTCCCCGCCGTATCGCCCAACACTTCCTGCCAAATGGCGGCGACACGCTTTTCCATCTCGTCTCGCGGCAGCTCCGGCTCTCCTCGTTCCTGAAGCCCGGATTCCAGCTCCGTCAAGGCGCGCTTGTCCACTTTCCCGTTGGGCGTCAGCGGTATCTCATCAATCACCGCGATAAAGGCCGGAATCATCGCCTCCGGCAGCTTATCTCTCAGCTTTCTTCGCCATTCCCGTGAAGGGAGCTTGTCCGAAGCGACCACATATGCGCACAGCTCCTTGTCGCCGCTTGCCTGCTCGCGGACAACCACAACCGCATCCTCCACCTCGGGAAGGGAAATCAATTGCGAGCGAACCTCATTTATTTCAATCCGCACGCCCCTGATTTTCACCTGTTGATCGGCCCGGTCCACATACATCACGTTGCCGTCCGGCAGCCACTTTGCGATATCGCCGGTGCGATACATGAAGTGGCCCTCGCGGTACGGATGCGGCAAAAAGCGCTCGGCTGTCGTTTCCGGCTTGTTCACATAACCGTCCGAAAGGCCGCTTCCGGCAATATACAGCTCTCCAGACACACCCACAGGAGCAAGCTGGCCACCATAGCCAAATATATAAATTTCGACATTATGCATCGGCCCGCCAATCGGCACATAACCCCCGCGGTAAGCGCCCGGCTTGTATGTGTACATGTTGGAGCAAACCGTCGTCTCTGTCGGGCCATAGCCATTAATAATCCGAATCTCGGGATTGACCTTCGTATACAGCTCCAGTGTTTCATCTTTAATCGGCTCTACCCCAACGAGCATTTTGTCCAGCTTAATCGCGGAAGCCGATTGCTCCAGCAGCAGGGCAACCTCCTTCAGCAAAGACGGCGGCAAATAAGCGAATGTAATCTGCTCCTCCGCAATCACCTCGGCAATTCGCCGTGGATCAAGCAATCTCGGCTCCGGGTAAAGCACTGTGCAACCCCCGAACATAAGCGGCATAAACAGCTCTGCTACGCTGACGTCAAACGAAATATTGGTCAGGCTTAGGCATCTGTCTCCCTCGCCGTATTGTCCATCGAAAAACGTCCTGAGCGAATGTCCGAAGTTGTAAAAGCTGCGGTGCGGAACAATGACACCCTTTGGCTGACCGGTAGAACCGGAGGTATAAATGACATACATTGGATCGGCTGGGTCCTGCGGCGATGCGACAAAAGTATCGTCTCCACCGGAGAACAGCATCTCATCTGTTATGTCCAGCACCTGTAAGGAAGCTGGCAAGGCGTCCGTGGTTCCGGTACGCGCGATGTCCGCGAATACCAGCTCCGCCCCACTGTCCTTCAGCATATAGCGGATGCGCTCCTCGGGATAATGCGGATCTACAGGCATATAAGCGCCTCCGGCTTTCATGACGGCGAGCATGGCGGTCAGCATAGGGATCGAGCGCTCCACCATGATGCCGACTACGCTGCCGCGTCCCACCCCTTTGGCGCGCAAGGTTCGCGCCAGCTCATCGCTGCGGCGATCCAGCTCCCGATAGGTCATGGATTCACCGCCGCAAGATACAGCCGGGAGGCCCGGAACCGTTGCCGCCTGTTCTTTGAAGCAATCATGCAGACAGCGAGGCGGTGGAAAGTCCGTTTCGCGTTTCCCCAGCGCCAGCATGTGCACGCGCTCCTCCTCACTCAGCATCTCCGCTTCGCCGAGCGTGGCATCGGGACGAAGCGTCACGCTGCGCAGCAGCTGCACATAATGCCGCATGAACCGCTCGGCTGTCGTACGGCGAAACAAATCGGTATTATATTCCACGACAAGCCGCAATTCCGACCCATTCTCCACGGCTTGAATCATCAAGTCGTATTTGGCCGTGCCATGCTCAAAGCGCTGGTGGCGATACGACAACCCATCCGTTGAAGCGTTTGGAATACCCAGGTTTTGCATGATAAACATCGTGTCAAAAAGTGGACTCCGGCTGGCATCTCTTCTATCCATCCACTGCGCGATTTCCTCAAATGGAAAATCGGCGTGGGCGTAAGCCCCAGTTGCCATCTCTTTCACTTCAGACAAAAAAGCTCTAAACGGCTTGTCCGCGCTCGGATAAGCACGCAGCGCCAGCGTGCCGGTGAACATGCCCGCGATCGCTTCCAGCTCGCGCCTGTTCCGTCCCGCAATCGGCGTGCCGACGGCGATGTCTTCCGCCCCTGTATAGTGGGCAAGGAACGTGTAATACGCCGATAGCAGCACCATAAACGGTGTTGCGCCCGATTCGGCCGCGAGGCTGCGGACAGCCGCCACCAAATCGGCCCCGACGTACACGTCGAACGTTTCGCCGCGCGTGCCTTTGACGGACGAACGCGGGGCATCGGTCGGAAGCTCAAGCGTTGGCCAGTCGCCCCGGCATTGCTCGCGCCAATACCGTTCGTCGTCCCCGGAGAGCGGCCTGTTCATCTGCCATACCGCATAATCCTTGTATTGCAGCGGCAGAGGCGGCAGCGAACCTCCTTGATATAAAGTCATCAGGTCGGACAAAAGAATGCCTGCCGACATCCCGTCAGATGCAATATGATGCATATCGAGAAACAGTACATGACGCTCAGGTCCCAGCGTCAGCAATACTGCACGGAGCAGTGGAGCCGTGTCGAGCCTGAATGGCAGGAACAAGCTCTGCAGCACGCTGTCCATTTCCGCCTCATCGGCCTCTATGCGAATCAGGCGAAAAGGAATGTCAGCGTGGATGAGCTGCCTGATCTCTCCGTCGATGACGTGGAAGGTAGTGCGAAGCGTCTCGTGACGCTCTACAATGGCCTGAAGGGCGGCCTCCAGGCGGTCTCCATCGATAGCCCCGTCCAAGTGCAGCAATTCGGGCAAATTATAGCTGCGATCATCCGGCATCGCCTGCTGCTGCAAGTACATGCGTTTCTGCGGCGATGAAACCGGATAATGCTCTTGCGGGGCCGCCTTGCGAATCGGCTCCAGCTTATCGCCGGCCAAAGAGTCGGACGCCTGAACGTTCATCCGCCAGGCATGCCTGTGAGACGCTTCTGATCTGCCATTGCCACCAGTCGCCGCGCCGCTCTCCCTGAGCCGCCGCTCGATCAGCGCCGTGAAGGAAGGCAGATCCGCATGCCCGAGCAAATCCGCCACCTGAATGTGAATGCCCGCAAGCTCGCTGAGCCGGTTTACAATTTTGAGTGCAATGATCGAATCTCCGCCCAGCTCATAAAACCCGGCATTTGCAGGCAGCTCGTCATAACCGAGCAGCTCCCCCCAGACATCTGCGATATGCTGCTCCCATTCAAGGCCGGAGCGCTCCCCGGTTAACGCAACGCCGCAGCGGTTCTGCCCCGTCATCCCGCTGCTTCGCTCCAGCATGGCTTGCCATCTGGCAAACGTTTCATTCATTTCTTGCTGAAGCTCCTCAGGAGCATCTCCACCTAGCAAATATCCTCTTAAAGCTGGAAATGGCGTATGCAGCGCCGCCCCAGCAGTGTGCGCCTCCTGCACCCAGCAACGGTGAGCATCGAACGGATACGTCGGAAGCGGCAGCCTTTGTCGGCGTTGACCTAGATAGATCGCCTTCCAGTCGATCTCATATCCGTCCACATAACGTTGGCCTAGCTCAAGCGCTTCCATTTCTCGTTCGTTTGGACCGGGCTGCTGCCGCATATTCCCAACCGCTGCCGATTGGGCCGTCCCAAAGCGGACGTTCGGCAATGCAAGGCCGGTAAGACCGCTTTCGGCAGCGGCATGCAAGGTCTGGGCAAGCTCTTCCCAGCTGCTTGCCACAATCGCCAGGCGATACCGATGAGCTCCCCGGCCAACGGCTAAGGTGTAACAAAGGTCGGCCAGGCTGCGGTTCTCATCGCTTCGATGCTGCCAAGCCCAGTCCCGCATCTGCAGCACGAGCCGCTCCAGCGCCGTCATGCTGTGCGCGGACAAGCAGATCAGCTCTTCTTGATCCTTACGAACAGGTGGCCTCCCGGCGGGAGCCTCCTCCAGCACAACATGGCAATTCGTCCCGCTCATGCCGAACGCGCTTACTCCGCACCTTCTTACCCCGCCGTCTGTCTCCCATGGCGTCAATTCATCATTGACATAAACCGGCGAATCCACAAACGGAATGCTGCGGTTCGGCGAGAGGTAATGAAGCGTTGGTGGAAACTGCTTGTGAACAAGCGACAGAATCGCCTTGAGCAGCCCTGCAATGCCGGCAGCGTGATCGAGATGGCCGATATTTGTTTTCAGTGAGCCGATGGCGCAAAATTGCCGTTTATCGGTATATCTCCGGAAGGCTCGTGTCAGCCCATCGATTTCGATCGGGTCACCGAGCGGGGTTCCGGTTCCGTGCGCCTCTATATACGTCACCGTCTCGGGATCAATATCCGCATCCTGCCAGGCTCGTGCGATGACATCCTCCTGCGCGAGTGCATTCGGGGCGGTAATGCCAACAGAGCTGCCGTCCTGATTCATCGCACTGCCTTTGATGACGGCATAAATATGGTCGCCGTCCTCCTGTGCGCGGGACAACGGCTTCAGCAGCAGCGCAACCACACCATCGCCGATGCCTGTTCCGTCCGCCGAGTCGTCGAACGTTCTGGCCCGGTTATCGCTGGACTCGATGCCAAGCCGTATGCCGGTATCCAGCGGCAGCACGTTAATTTTAACGCTGCCGGCAATCGCCGCTTCGCATTCGCCGCTGCGGATGGATTGGCATGCCAGATGAACTGCTACCAGCGAGGAAGAGCAGGCCGTGTCCACGCTGATGGCCGGCCCACGCAAATTAAGCAAATATGAAATCCGGCTCGGTATCATGGAGCTCAAATTGCCGGGCGCCGCCATGGACAAGGCATCCGGGTCCAGCGTTTCGATGATTCGCTTGTAATCATGCAGCGCGTCCCCGTTATAGCCGATAAAGACGCCGGTGCGTGAACCATGCAGTGCATCCCCGCCGTACCCCGCATTCTCAAGTGCGCCCCAGGCCGTCTGCAGGAACAGGCGCTGTGCCGGACTCATCAGCGAGGCTTCCTTGGGCGAAAGCCGGAAAAAAGGATAGTCAAAGCCTGAAATGTCTTCGATATACGCCCCGTCAAAAAAGGAAACGGAGCCGTATTGCGCCTCCATGCGGCGTAAATACGGCTTCAATTCCTCCTTGCGGGACTCCGGAAACCCGCCAACTAGATCCTTGCCGCTTCGCAGCAGCTCCCAGAAGGCTTCGTGCGATTCCGCGCGCGGCAGCTTGGCGGATATCCCGATGATCGCTATATCCTTGAGGGAAACATTGGAGACAGAGCTCCCACTCCGCTCCTTCCGCCCGGACGTGTCTTTTTTGATATCGAGCAAATCCAGTTGAAACATAGCGCCCTTCCCTCCTAGCTAATAATAGAATCGCTGACAGCTAGTCCTTTTCCCAACCTTCCGCCGATCCCGCGCAGCAGCAGCAACACATGCGCCGCGATGCCAAGCCCGCTAATCAGGGCTAATAATCCAAGCGTACCGGACTGCCAACCGCCCGCCCACTGCAGCGTGATATATAAGGTGGCTGTGCTGCACACATGCGCCGCAAGCGACCCCCAAAGCGAATGCGAGCCGGCGCGAACGGCGCCGTAAACGATCGCGCCCAGACCCGCAAATGCGCCAACTGTCACATTCATAAATACCGCGCCGAACAATGCGGCCTGGAGAATAACTGTCCACAGAATCGAAAGACGTTGACTAAGCGTATGGAACAGCATCCCCCTGAACAGCCATTCCTCCAGCAAAGACCCCAGCAGCAAGCTTCCAAGCACAAAAATGATCAGGCTGCCGCCAGCAACGAAAGCGACCAGATCCGAAATGGCCGGGAAGTTCGTTTTTATCCACGGAAGACGGGTAAACGAGACAATAAACAAGCCCAGCCAGACACCCGTTCCTGCGGATAGCAGCAGTGATCCGCCGCGCACAGGAACAAAACCCAAATCCTTCAGCGAAATTTTTTGCCAGCGCAGCAGAGGAGAATAGATTGCAAGCACGATGATATTGGATACAATCATCACAATACCGGAATTTCCCGCTATCCAATCTTTCAGAACGGGATTGCCGATCCAGTTGTAGAGTGCCTGATTGACAAGCATCACAATCCCCGCATAAATAACCAAATATAAGACGGTATTTCCCGCTATTCGCAGTCCCTTCACGGCGTCGTCACCACCTTGGAGGACGGCGGCACGGAGACCGAAGAGCGATGCTTGACCGCAAGGAATATGCCAACCGCTATCATGGCGACCGCCACAGCCATTACGACAGACATAACGGTAACGTCCGTTGTCTCCGGCCCGTAATGCCAAAGCAAATACTGGCTGCCCTGACAGGCGACTTGCGCGGCAATCGGGGCCCAGATGGATTTAAACCAGACATACAAGAGTGCAAAAATAACCGCGCCAAGAAAACCATACAGCGACAGCGGAATGTCTCCAAGAAAGAACAATGCCCCATACAACACGCCCTGGATCACTATTGCGATCCAGACCGGGAGCACGCGTCTGAACGAATTCATCAGTATGCCTCTGAACAATGTCTCCTTGTAAATATTTCCGAGAATCAGGAAAACCAGAAATACATACCATTCCGCGCGGTTCAGGTAATCAAATAATTCGTGGAATTTGTACTTATCCGATGCAATGGCGGGAAGCCGGGAGAAAGCGACCGTAAACAGACCGGCTCCAAGCCCAATCCATAAAGCGATAGCCACCGATTTGCCGCCCATCACGCGGAACTTAGCCGCCTTAAACAGATTTTCTTTGAAAATAAACCTCCAGGCCAGCAGCATGAGCGGCAAACCCACTATATCGTTCAAAATAATGACAGTTACCGTGTTCTGCTCAAACCAGGTGCTTCTGGGGTAAACGTAATCAAAAAATAATTTCTGTGCAGCAAGAAACCATGCAAAATACAAACCGATAACAACGGCCACGCGAGCCAGCATCATTCCCCATGCCTTCATGCGATCATACCCCCTTGTGTGCTGCGGGCGACCCGTCAGCCAACAGCGCTTGACTGGCGCGTGCACCGATGCCGCCATTGCCTGAGGTCCGCCATACATAAACGGAACCTCCAATCAACGCAGCCAGACAAAGCGCTGTAATAACATACAGTGAAACATCGCCCAGCTTGTCAAACCATTCGTAGAACCCGATGTATTTAAAAAGAAAGATGGTGCCCATGGCCGTATTCTGTACCAGAATAGGCGCCCACAGTGACCCGGTGCGCAAATACAGCGCCCCGTAAATCAGGCCCGAACCGATGCTGATGACCGAAAGCGCCGCACTCGGCTGGAAGTAGGCGTATGCCCCGGCTTGCAGCACCAAGGCCGCATATACCGGCATAACCCTGCGAAGCTCACTAAAAATGAGTCCCCTGAACAATATTTCTTCAAATGCCGGCCCGATCAAACCAGCGCCCAGAATAACGTACCAAATCGAATCCCCCTTGATCAGATCGTCTACAAGTGCGGGAATGGATGGAAACTGCCGGGCAATATCGTCAATGACGATAAGGCCAATGCTGAACAAACTCCCGGCTAGACCCAGACCAATCATGAGCAGGACGCGCGAGGCGCTCAGCCGTCTGAAGCCCGATGCCCGGAAGAGACTTTTTTCCGCATGGGGCCAGATCCATCCTTTGATGCGAAAGATAAGCATGTACACAAGCGTAATCAGCGTGAACAGAACAACCATAAACATGGCTGGGTTGTGATCCAGAAACTTGGCGAAGGAAAGCGTCGCTTCGTAATTGTAAGTAGAGCGAAGCAGGTAGAGCAGCGCGTAAAAGACCCCGAGATAAAGCGCGATATTTCCTATCATGGTCAACACTTTTTTCACAGGAAAGCTCCTTTCTTCCTTCTGTCAGATGTATTCCCAGGGTCAGGCTCAGCCCCGTTTGGCCCAAACTAAGCCCCCGTGTCTGCCCTTTCGGCGGCGGCACGATACTGCTCGACCACCCTCTGCATCAGCTCCAGGTAGGTGGAGGCCCAATCCATCACCGCCTCCTTGTCGAAGCGGCGGGCATTGTACGTCCATCCCCCGCGAAGCTCTGGCCCTTCCGCTTCGCTTAGTGCGGCAGCGCCATCCATATACAGCACAATATCAAACCGTTCCAATAGCATTTCACGATCCTTATATCCATGCTGCGCTGCTCCTGCAAACAGCGGGAACAAGGCAAATCCGGCTTCGGTTTGCGGCTGCTTTTTGATTTGACGAGCGGTGTAACATTCTCCTGTGCTCACCCGTTTGGCCGCATGCCGCAGCAGTGTATCGAAATCACGTACCTCCGTAAAGTCGATTTGCTTAGGGGCAATCAGCCCATTGTCCGTCATTGCCGGAAGCACAAGCTGATCCATACCGGACTCGCCGCGCCAGAAGATTAGATATACAGCATACGCCACGGCTTCAATTGTCACCGAGCAGGATGCCGCAAGTTCCGCAAGCCCTTCGGCAACCGCCCTGTCCAGTTCGAATTGAACGAAACCGATACGCTCCGCGGCATAGCCCTTACTGACGCAGTCGTCCGCCACCGGCAGACCGCTCCAGCTCCAGCTCGCAAGCTCGCGATTTCTCGACTCCAGATAAGCCGCCAGCGATGCGATCGTCGGATAAGTGAACAAATCCGTGACGCCAAGAGCGCCGGGATACAACTCCTCCAGCCGTTGATGCACCCGCACCAGCAGCAGCGATTCTCCCCCAACATCGAAAAAACGATGATGGACGCCGAAGTCGTTCCTTTGCAGAATTTCGCGCCATACGGCGGCAATCGCAAGTTCCATATCGCTGGCCGCTTCGACAAATGGAGTGTCGGTACCCGCCGCCATCTCCGGCTTCGGCAGCATCTTCCGGTCAATTTTTCCGTTTGGAGACAGAGGCATGGCTGGCAGTTCCACCACGACCTGCGGAACCATGTAATCTGGAAGGCGGAGCGCTGCATAATCCCGCAATTCCTGATGATCCGCAGGTCCGGAGCAAACGATGTACGCGCATAAATATTCGCTTCCGCTTGCGGCTTCCCGCTTCATGACCACCGCTTCCGAAACCGCCGGATGACCGAGCAGCACATACTCGATTTCCCCACATTCGATGCGCTGGCCCCTTATTTTTACCTGATGGTCGATGCGGCCCAAATATTCGATCGTTCCGTCAGGCAGCCATCTGGCAAGGTCTCCTGTCCGATATATCCGACTACCTTCCGCAAACGGATTAGCAACGAACTTTTCCTCCGTCAAATCCGGCCGGCCGATATACCCCCGAGCCAAGCCAACGCCGGAGATGCATAGTTCCCCCGCAATGCCAACAGGCTGGAGCTTCATCACTTCGTTCACGATATAAAGTGAGGTATTATCGATCGGCCTGCCAATCGGCACGTTGACTGAAGTATCGTTAATCGTAAAATCATCGTCAGAACAATCGTAATAGGAAACGTCAACCGTCGCCTCGGTCGGGCCGTACAAGTTCACTAACCTGACATCGAATGGTACTCCAATCCGCTCGCGGAACCGCCGTATTTGATCCCAAGTCAGCGCTTCGCCGCTGGCGAACACATGCCTCAGACTCTCCAGCCTGGCTTCGCCGCGCTGCAAGCCGGGATGCTCCAGAAACAGGTGCAGCATCGACGGCACGAAATGCATTGTCGTTACGCCATGCCGGGCGATCGTATCCATCATAAGCACGGGGTCCTTCTCGCCGCCCGGAGGCAGCAGCACAAGCTTGGCTCCCGCAAAGCTCCACCAGATCAGCTCCCAGACCGATACGTCGAAGGTAATCGGCGTCTTCTGCATAATGACTCCGTTTGCGTCCAGTCCGTACTGCTTCTGCATCCAGCCGATCCGGTTGACAACAGAATGATGCTCGATCATGACGCCTTTCGGCTGGCCGGTCGATCCCGAAGTATACAGCACATAAGCAAGCGAACTTGAATCATGCAGCTTCTTTACAGGAAAGTCGTCCTGCTCCTGTGCCAGCGTCTCTTCCACATCAAGACATGGCAGGAACGTCTCCAGCTCTTCTCGAGCCCTGCCTTTCGTCAAGGCAAGCTTGGCTCCGGAATTGTCCAGCATGTAGCGGATTCGTTCCGCCGGTAAGCCTGGCGTAACAGGTACATAAGCTCCGCCCGCCTTCAGCACGCCAAAGATTGCAATCATCATCTCCAGGCTTCGATCCATCACTACGGCTACGCGCTCCTCGCGCTTGACGCCCTGCTTTCTGAGCGCCTGCGCCAGCCGGTTCGATCTCCGGTTGAATTCCGCATACGTCAACGCTCCGTCCTCCGATACAACCGCAACGGCCTGTGGCGTTTCCATCGCTTGTCTTTCGAGGTAAACCTCTACCGTATCACCGCTTGCATATGGCGCAGCCGTGCGATTGAACGCCTCGCTCTGCTCCTTCGCTTCCCTAGCGCCTAGCAGCCCGATTCCTCCAAGCGGCCGTTCCGGCTCGGCCAGGGCAAGGCTGATAATGCGGAAATACCATTTTGCCATTCTGCGTATGCTGTCTTCTTTAAACAGTGCGGTCGCATATTCGATCGTCAAAGCTGCGCCCCTGGCCCCCTGATCCGCAATCTCAAACGTCAAGTCCAGCTTCGATACGCGATTGTCCGGCACTTGCACTTCGAATTGCAAAGCGTCCGCCGCCGCTTGTCCAGCCTCCATATGCTGCATAACAAACAACGTGTCAAACAGCGGATTGCGGCTCAGGTCGCGCGGCACATCCAGCAGCGTCACCATATGCTCAAATGGGAGCAAGCCATTGTCCAGCGCGGCAAGCGCAGCTTCTTTGATCTGCTGGGCGAACGCTCTGAACGAGAGCTCGCTGGATGGCTGGCTGCGAATCGGCAGCGTATTGACAAACATGCCGACCAGGGACTCGGTTGCGGGATGGAAGCGGCCGGCAACCGGCGTGCCAACGATAAGATCGTCTTGCCCGGTCATCAGATGCAGTAATGTATGGTAGGCGGCAAGCCAAATATGGAATGGCGTAACGCCCCATTGATCTGCCGCCGCAGCAGTCTCTTCGGCAAGCTCCGCCGGAATCGGCACCGTAAGCTTGGCGCCTTCAAAGCTTTGTTCTGGCGGACGCGGATAATCGGTCGGCAGCTGCAGCACAGGAAGTGTACCTGCCAGCTGGAATGCCCAGTATTGCTCTTGGTGCTCTCTCGCCTCCGATGCCATCCACTCCTGCTGCCAAACGGCGGCATCCTTATAGTGAATTTGCAGCGGCTGCAAGAAGCCGCCCCGATACAGCTGCTCGAAATCGCGTGCCAGCACATTCATGGACACGCCGTCGGCGACGATGTGGTGAATGTCCAGCAGGAGTGTATGCCTGCTTTCACCATCTGTTGCAAGAAACGCCCGGATTAACGGGGCCTGTCGCAAATCGAATGGACGGACGACAGCGCGCGCAAATGTATTCAAGTCCTCTGCATCCATCAAGGGATGCACGGCGAGTTCAAACGGGACCCGCTCATGGACATACTGCACCGGCTTGCCGTCTGCCCAGTCAAAGCTGGTGCGCAGCGGTTCATGGCGGTCAATCAGCCCTTGAATCGCCCTGCGAAGCCTGGTCTGATCAAGCTGACCCGTCAGGTTCAGAGCGAGCGGAAGATTGTAGGCCGTGCTGCCCGGGTAAAGCTGCTGCAGCACAAACAGTCTGTTCTGTGCGAGCGACAATGGATAGAACGGCCGACTTTCCGCCGGGGAAATAATTGCGGCCCGCTTGGGGGACGCACTGTCGATACGGGCCGCCATTTCCCGCAGCAGAGGGGCGCCAAACACATCCTTCATCGCAAACGCCGTTCCATAACGCTGCTCGATCAAGCCTGCAAGCTGCGCGGCGCGCAAGGAATGGCCGCCCAACTGGAAGAAATGGGCTTCTCTCCCGATCGCCGCCGGGTTGTCCAGCCCGCTTGCACCCAGACCGAGCACCTCCCGCCACAGCTCAGCCAGCTGCTGCTCCGTTGCTGTAGCCGGTGCCTCGCCGCAAGCCGCCAGTTCAGCGAACCGGGGCTGTGGCAGGCGGCTGCGGTCGGCTTTGCCGCTCGGGCTCAGCGGGAGCGCCTCCATGGCAACAAAATGCGCAGGAATCATATACTCTGGCAGCAATTCCTTAAGTGCGGCCCGAAGGCTCGCTTCCTTCGGCGCATTCCCGTCCGCTGTCACAAGATATGCGCAAAGAGCCGCTTCTCCCGCAGGGTTCGTCACCGTCGTGACCACGGCATCGCGGACTTCTGATTGCAAGAGCAGCGCATGCTCGATCTCGCCGCATTCGATGCGAAGACCACGCAGCTTGACCTGGTGGTCAAAGCGCCCCAAATATTCAATATTGCCGTCCGGCATCCACCTTGCAAGGTCCCCGGTACGGTACAGCTTCTCTCCCTGGACAAACGGATTCGGAACAAAGCTTTGCTCCGTCAAGTCCGGCCTGCTGTGATATCCGCGGGCAAGACCAATACCCGCAATGCACAGCTCACCGGCCACACCGATAGGCTGGGGTCTCATTCGCTCGTCCACAATGTAGAGCCGGGTGTTATGGATTGGCTTGCCAATCGGAATCGTACCTGCATGAGCAGCCGGGCAATCGTAATAGCTGACATCGACCGTTGCTTCCGTCGGGCCGTAAAGGTTGATGAGCCGGCACTTGCCGCCGCGCTCCATCAAGCTGTAAAAACCTGCGACATGCGCGGGCTTGAGCGCTTCGCCGCTCGAAAATACGTATCGCAGGGAACAAAGCTCGCCGCTTCTGCCGCTGTCCGCCGCATAGGGCACAAAGATGCCCAGCATGGAAGGCACAAAATGCATAACTGTAATCCCCTGCTCCTCTATCGTGCGCAGCATGGTGGGCGGTTCCTTCTCCCCGCCAGGCTCCAGCAAATAAAGCGAAGCGCCAGCCAAGCTCCACCAGAACAGCTCCCACACAGAAACGTCAAACGTAATCGGCGTTTTTTGTAAAATAACATCGCGTTCATTCAGCGGATAAGCCGTCTGCATCCAGTTCAGCCGGTTGATCACCGCGCGGTGTTCAACCATTACGCCTTTCGGTTTGCCGGTGGAGCCTGACGTGTAAATGACGTATGCCAAATGCTCAGGGCCTGCCTGAGGTGACAGGTCCGTGTCTTCTTCGGCTTTCGGCTGCTCCAATGCGGCCGCAGCTGCCGCAAGCGCGTCCAGATCGAGCGTTTCTCCCTGGAAGACCGGAAGTGTATCCATCCACTTGGCCCCCGCCAGGAGCAGCCTGGCCCCGCTATCCTCCAGAATGGCGCGGATTCGCTCAGGCGGATGCTCCGGGTCGATCGGCAAATAGGCCCCTCCCGCCTTGAGCACCGCCATGATCGCAATCATCATGGATAACGAGCGCTGAGCGGCAATCGGCACTATTGTTTCGACCGCAACCCCCTTGCCTCTTAGCACGGAAGCCACACGTTCGGCGCGATCATTCAGCTCTCCGTACGTCAGCGAGCCTTCGGCTGACCGAACCGCCGTCTTATCCGGCCATCGCCGGGCCGACTCGGCAAACCATCCATGAATCGTCTTCTCCGCAGGGTAGGGATATACCGTATCATTCCATGCGTCAATGGCGGCTACTTCAGCAGGCGTTGTCATGGAGACATCGCCACAGATCAGACCTGGGCTGGCAGCCGTTTGTTCCAAAATGTAAAGCAGCCGTGCCCCGAGCCGCTCCATCGTCCCTTTATGGAACAATCCCGTATTATACTCCAGCTCCGCCCGCAGACCGCCTTCGCCATCGCTATACAGATCGAGCTTGAAGTCCAGCTTGGATGTTCCGTGGCTGAAAGGCAAGAGCTCCATGTTCCAACCGTCGCCGCGCACTGCCAACTTCTCGTCTTCAAACTGGTTGTGAACGATCAACATCGTATCAAACAGCGGGTTGCGGGACGGATCATGCGGATACCCTGCCTCTTCCATCATGTGTTCGAAGCTGACATCGCCATGCTCGTATGCGGCAAGCAAACGCTCATGGGTCTCACCGACAAACGCAAGGATTGGCAGCTCGTCCGCCACCCGCATCCGAATCGGCAGAAACTGGTTGAACATCCCGATCATCCGGACCGTGTCCGGATGCGTCCGGCCTGCCGCCAAAGAACCGATTGCAAATTCCGACTGATGCGTAGTTCCTTTAAGCAGCAGCGCGTAAGCCGCAAAAAGCAGGCTGTTCATGCTTGCTCCAGCACTTGCGGCCGTCTCTTTCAGCCGTGCCGTGAGCGGCGCCGGAATGTGGAAGATATGCGTATCGCCCGCAAAAGTCTGACGGTCGCCGCGCGGCCGATCCAGCGGCATATCAAGCGGCGCCGGCAGTTCTGCAAGCAGCTCTTTCCAAAACGACCGGCTTGTCAAGGCCCGCTCTGAGCCAGACTGCCGCTCCTGCCAAACAGCATAATCCTTGTAATGCAGTGCCAGAGGCTCAAGTTCCGCGCCGTCGATCAAAGCGGTCAGCTCCTCCAGCAGCAGCTTGACGGATATGCCGTCCGCCGCGATGTGATGGATGCCCAGCAGCAGATAGGCCTCTGCTCCTTGTGATTCAGGCCGGCAGTAACACGCGGCAAGCAGCGGCGCTGCGGCAAGCTCAAGTGGCCGGAAAAACCTGGATATACATTCCTGCAGCGGCGTATCTGTAAGCTCCGCCGTTTGTAGAACAAAGGCGGCCGAATCGTGCACGATCTGGGCCGGAACACCGCCGATCCAATGATAGGAGGTCCGCAGCGGCTCATGCCGTTCGATCAACTTCCGAAGCGCTGACCCGATTTGGGTCTCATCCACCACACCTGAGAGTTTAAGCGTAAGCGGAATATGGTAGGTTAGTCCGATGTCAGCCAATCCTTCCGCCAAGAACATGCGCCGCTGCTGCGGACTGAGCGGATAGGATGCAGCTTTTGGAGCCTCTGCAACAGGTTCGTAGGCTTCCTTCGCAGCCCTGTCGATCCAGGCCGCCTGCTCTCTGACGGTCGGCAGCTTGAAAATTTCCTGAAGCGGCATGCGCACCCGGCAAATTTTGTAGATTGCCGAGGTCAATACGGCCGCCTTCAGGGAATGGCCGCCATGTTCGAAGAAGTGGTCAAGCACACCAACCTGCTGCACATGAAGCACATCTTGCCACAACCCTGCGACAAGGATCTCCGTATCTGTGGCGGGTGCTTCATATTGGATCGTGCGCTCTGGCGCAGGCAGACGTTTTTTGTCCACCTTGCCGTTTGCGTTCAGCGGCAGCTTCGTGAGCTGCACAAACGCGGCGGGAATCATAAATGCCGGCAGCTTGCCTCTCAGTTGGCCCCGAACACTGGCATGTGCATCGGCATGCTCCGCAACGATATAAGCGCATAGATAAGGCGCGCCGTCATTCTCGATCAGCGCCACATACGCTTCCTTAACGCCCGCGCAATCCAGCAGCCTGCTTTCGATTTCGCCCAATTCAATCCGGTAACCCCGCAGCTTGACCTGGTTGTCGATCCGGTCCAGAAACTCCAAATTTCCGTCAGGCAAGCGGCGCACCAAGTCGCCGGTTCTATAGACGGTTTCGCCTTCCCGGAACGGATGCGGCCGAAACTTCGAAGCGGTCTGCTCCGGCAAATTCACATAGCCGGATGCGACACCATCACCCGCAATCCACAGCTCGCCCGGAACCCAATCCGGCTGCAGTCGGCCCTGCTCATTCAGCACCAGTGTTTCCGAACACGCGATTGGAGCACCGATCGGCACGCTGGCCGTTCCTTGTCCGTCCCATGTCTCAGTGACCCTATAACTGGTAGCGAACACCGTTGTTTCCGTAGGGCCATAGACATGCAGCAGCACGCCCGGTCCAAGCGCGCGGAGCGCTTTGCGAATGTGCGGCACAGAAGCCCGCTCTCCGCCAAATAAAATATGGCGCAAGCCGCGAAGCGACTCCAGTCCATGATCCACCAGCGTATTAAACAGCGCCGTTGTCACAAAGAATACGGTAATGCCTCTATCCTCAATCAGCTCTGTCAGCCGCACTACGTCGGCAACCTCTTCCTCACCGACCAGCGTCAGCTTCGCGCCATTCAATAGCGCTCCGTACAAATCGAACGTTGAGCCGTCAAAGGCATAGTTGGAAAGCTGCAGCAGCGCGTCATTTTCCGAAATGCTGACATAATCGGTATGGACGGCAATCCGGGACACATTGCGATGCGAGGTCATAATCCCTTTCGGCTTGCCCGTCGAACCGGATGTATACATGATATAAGCGAGATCGTCCGCCGAGCCGTTGATATCCAGATCATGGTCAGGCTCGCCGGTCCATCTCGTATCGAGTTCGTCTATATCGACAACATCTATATGGGCGAAATCTAATCCCCCTCCGGCAAGCCGGGTGCTCATTTCCATCGTTGCAGCCGCAGCCACGATCGTCTTCGCTTCTGTATCCTGGAGCATAAACAAGATCCGCTCTTCGGGATACTGCGGGTCGATCGGCACATAGACCGCTCCTGCCTTCAGCACAGCTAATATCGCCACAATCATGTCGGGCGAGCGCCGCAGCATCAGTGCCACCTTCGCCCCCGATGCGACGCCGCGCCGTGCAAGCACGCGCGCGAACCGGTTGGCACGTTCGTTGAGCTCGCTGTAGATATACGCCCGCTTGCCCATTTCAACGGCAATCTTCTGCGGTGTCTTTACCACTTGCCGTTCAAACAGCCTGTGCAGCGACAGCTTCTGCGGCGGGGCGGCGAATGAACAGCCAACCCGGAGCAGCCGTTCCCGTTCTTCAGCATCAACAGGATCAAGCTCGCCAAGCACCGCATGGGGCTTCCCGGCTACTTTCCTGGCCAGCGCTATATAATGCCGGGCCAGTTGAGCGGCGGCCCGCTCATCGTACAAATCCAGTGCATACTCCAGTGCAAATGCGATACTAACCCCGTTATCCACACACTCCCAAGTCAGGTCGAACTTGGCCGAACCGCTGTCCATCGCTTGGGGTGTATAAACAACCTCCTTGTTCCTCCATTCGGGCAGCTCCATATTTTGCAGCGTAAACACTGTATCGAACAGCGGATTCCGCCCGTTTTCCCGTTTCACATTCGCCAGCTCGGCTATTACCTCATAAGGCACATCCCCGCTGCCAACAGCCGACAGCGTCTCTCCATTGACTATCTTCAGCCAATCATCGAAGCGCAAACTGCTTTGCCCGCGCAGGCGGATCGGAATCATGTTCACGAACATTCCGACTACGCTTTGCAGCTCCGGCCTCACCCGTCTAGCGGATGCCGTGCCGACAACGATGTCGGAATCGCCCGTATATTTCGCAAGCAGCGTATAATAAATCGAAAGCAGAACAGTGTATAGGGTTACGCCCTCGCGTCTAGCCAATGCCCGCAGTGATCCGACAAGCTCCGGCTCCAGCTCGAAACGCTCAATTGCCCCGCGATAGCTTGGCGTCTGCGGTCTTGGACGGATAGACGGAAGCGCCGGAGACGGCACGCCATCCCGAAAGATTTCCCGCCAATACAGCTTCTGATGCTCCAGCCAGCCGCCGCTGCTTCCGCCCAATTCCTCCCACAGTGCTATATCCCCTCCATGAATGGGCAACGGCTCCAACGCGTACCCCTCATAAAGCCTCGTAAGATCAGACATCAAAATGCCCATCGACGTTCCATCCGTAATGATATGATGCATATCCAGCAGCAGCACGCTTGACTCGCGCCCCAGCTGCACAAGTTCCATACGCAGCAGCGGCGCTTGCTCCAGCCGAAACGGCTGCAGGAACCTGCGCTGCCGCAGCCCCAACTCATCCGCCAGCCAGCCGCTTCCATCAACGACAGCAAGCGGCGGCTCGACTGCCCGCTCGATGCGCTGCATCACATGGCCATCTTCCATATAAAAAGACGTCCGCAGCGCGGGGTGCCTCTGTATAAGCGACCGCCATGCCGCGCGGAATCGTTCAATATCGAGCGGGCCCTTCACCTGGACCGCAAATGGCAGATGGTAGTTTAGCAGCCCCGGATTCAGCTGTTCCAAAATGAACAGCCGCTTTTGCGCCGAGGTCGCTGGATAAACTGTCTGCTCCTCTGCTTTGGCTACTGGCGGAGGGACGACAGCTGCAGTTCCATCGTCTTTCTGCGCCTTTTGCTCCAGCAAAGCGGCCAGCGAACTGACCGTATCATGCAAAAACAGCTCGGTAAGCGTAAGCTCTATGCCAAACGCCTCTTGAAGTCTAGCGGCAGCATAAGCTGCCTTGAGCGAATTGCCTCCGTGCTCAAGAAATCCGTCCTTCCGGCCAATGTGATCCTTTTTCAACACCTCGCGCCAGATGGACATAATCCGCTGCTCCGCCACCGTTGCCGGCTCCAAGCCGGCATCCCCGTTCAAGATATCGTCGCTTTCCACAGCACGCTGCTCCAAAGTGGCTGCCGTTTCAAGTTCCGTCAGCTCGGCAAGCGCTTCAGCAAACTCGCCTTCGCGCAGCGCATCCGCCAATACGTAGCGCTGAATTTTGCCCGAGGTTGTCTTCGGAATTCGCCGAACAGGCACAACATAAGCAACGTCCAGACCGGCCGATCTATTCAGCAGCTTTTTCACCTCGGCCATCAACGGTATAAATCCGCCGATCTTGCCGCGATGCTGAATAAAAACGGCAATCGCATCCCGTTTAGCCGTCTCATCCTGAACAGCGGCAATCGCCGTTTTCCCGATTTCCGCCCCTTTCAGGCTGCTGATCAATGCCTCCAGGTCATGCGGATACACATTTTGCCCATTGACGAAAATAACGTCCTTCATACGGCCAGTCACATATAAACGCCCTTCCAGCAAGAAACCCAAATCTCCCGTATTCAGCCAGCCGTCCGGGGAAATCGTCACCTTGTTTACATCAGGCCGGTTATAATAGCCGCTTGTAACGTTACGGCCTCTAATATGAATCAAGCCGATGCTGCCTGACGCCGAAGGAGTCCCCGCTTCGTCACAAATGCGCACCTCGCACTCTTGTACAGGGAAACCCAGCTCGACGACCTCGATTGCAGTTGGATCCCCGTGCGCGGCCATTCGTACAGGCTGTCCGACAGCGAGCGACCTACGCTCAAGCAGAGCGGTATTCAGGTGATCTTCCGTCCCTGGGAACGTCACGGCCAGACTTGCTTCCGCAAGCCCGTATACCGGGAAAATGCAATTTCCCTTTAACCCGTACGGCTTCATCGCCTCCAGAAAATCGCGGCAATGGACGGCTGATATCGGTTCGGCCCCGTTAAAGATCAGCCTGACGCAGGACAAATCCCAGCCGTCCGCTCCCTCCGGCTTCCAATGCTGTAGAAAATGCACATAACCGAAATTGGGTGAAGAGAGGCAGGTCACCCGATGTTTATGCGTTAATTCCAGCCATTTCATCGGATGAAGCACAAACGTCGAGGTCGGCAGGTGCAGCTGATTCATTCCGCAAAACAGGGGTGAAAGATGGAAACCAATGAGTCCCATATCATGCGTCAGCGGCAGCCAGCTAAGCGAAGAGTCCTGCTCCGTTGACTGAGCCCCATGAATTATGGCGTGCATATTCGATAGAAGATTGCCGTGCGTCAGCACGACCCCCTTCGGGTCTCCGGTAGAGCCCGACGTAAACTGAATAAATGCGGTGTCCGACTCGGCTGCGTCATAAGGCTCAGCCTCGGGCCGGCCTGCATCCGCTGCCGCTGCAAGTATCTCCGCAATCCGTAGGCTGCTGGACTCGAGCTGAGCCAGCACCTCCTCCTCCCCGTGTTTCAAAGCGTAGCTTTGAATTCCCGGCCAAAGCTCTTCATCGCAGAGCAATGTTGGCGCTTCCAATTGCTTGCATACCTGGATCAACTTTTTGCGTCCTTCGTCCGTACGCGCCGCGGTCACAGGTACGGGAACAATGCCGCCAAGTACGCAAGCCCAGAACAGAAGGATAAACCGTTCGTTATCCTCCGTCTGCATAACGGCAAAGCCGCCTGGTCCAAGGCCACGCTCGTGCAGCAGATGGAGCGCCCTTCCGGCCCGTGCAAGTAATTGGCCGTACGACAAATAGCGCTCCTGATTGCTTTCGCAGAATAAGATTCCCGCATCGCTTTCCTTACGTGCCAGCAATACACCGGACAAATTACGGATGGTTCTCATCGTCGGCAGCCCTCCGTTCTGTGTTTTATCACACCGTTGTGGAATGCAGTTCTTGATAATCCTCCGTTACGATACGATTATGCTCGTCCACAATGACGACATGCGGACGATACGTGCGGGCTAATGATTCTTCCATCATCGCGTAAGAAATAATAATGACGCGGTCGCCCGGCTGCACCATTCTTGCAGCGGCACCGTTCAAGCAAACCACACCCGAGCCTCTAGGGCCCGTTATGACATACGTCTCCAGTCTGGCTCCGTTATTTATATTGACCACTTGCACTTTCTCGTTCTCCAGGATGTCCGATGCATCCAAAATATCCTGATCAATGGTTATGCTTCCTACGTAATTCAAATTGGCCTCTGTCACGACAGCACGGTGAATTTTGGACTTATGCATCTCTCTAAACATGAATTCACTCTCCTTGTGGAGTAGTCTTTGGAAAAATAAAAACTTAAAGCAAACAAACCTGCATTGTTTCTGTGCCAACGAAATAGAAAAAGATGGAGCAATTAAGCGGCTTAACAAATGAAACTCTGCAAACAAATTCGGGTGGCTGTTCGTACGGAATAAGCAAGTTCATGTTTATGTGTGGGATCATGCTGAATGGGTTATTTCATGCGATTGTGAGGGGGGCATGTTGACGGGCAAACTCATGCTTGTTGTGTGGAATCTTGCTGGTTGGGCAAGCTCATGCTAATGAATGAGGTCGTGCTAATTAGGCAGGTTTAAGCAATCGTGCGGGTTGAGTTGATCAACACTCTTACAGTAGAAACAAAAAAATGAGGCTTGTACAAGGCTTGTACAAGGCTTGTACATCGCAGCAGCCTTACAGACGGTTCAGCGCTGCCTAGGGGAAAATCCACGCCGTGTAATCGGGTGTAGCGGTAATTGATTAAAGTGATGAAGTGAAACAAGTAATCCCTTATTAACAGGAAACTTCTTGCAACTTACTTTTATAGTAGAGCTAAACTTTCATTTGTGATAGGGGGATAATTTTACAATAAAGGGGTAAATTCCTCTATTTTCTAGCAGCTTTACCAGAGATTAAGAGCCTTATGCAAAAAAACATTTCCACTCTTGCTTGAAAACACCAGCTTAACAAACAGAACCAGATTAAAAATAGTAACTTTGTGACGAAGGGATTGTCGGCAATAATGGAGCGCTTTTTTACGGTCATGGCGGTTCAAATAGCTGAGCGTATAATATTTGCTTGCAATGCCAATGTCAATATAAGAGAGCTGTTTCGCTTTTTTACGAATGGAATCAGACTGGGCAACCAAATCCCGGATATGCTCACGAACCTTGATAGATTTGAAGCTAAGTCCTTCGATTTTTTTATAAATTTCCTCGTTAAGATGAATGGTGTCAGGATCCAGCTGCCAGCGGTCGCAGAAGAAGTAGAGGCTGTCGGGAGACTCCCGGTAGACGGAATGAGGTTTGGTTTGAAGTGCAACTCTGTATTTGTCGAAAAAGCGAAGCAGATAAGTCGTATCTTCCCCCAGATAAAAATGTTCGTTGATCAAGCCAACTTCGTCCAGCAGCTCCCGGCGGAATACCATCGTGTTCAGTTGAAAAAAATTCCGCGTATGCGACAAAAACGCCTCAAACAAACCTTTTTCGAATACAATTATTTCTCCGTCATTCCATGCTTCGAACGTCGTTCGCATCGAATTCAGCAAATTCCGCTCAACCTTATTGTCGAAGTTGTAGGAGGTCATATCCCCGTGGCATTCCACCCATAACGCAAAGCTGATATCCACTTTTGTCAGTGCGTGTGTCCTCATGCTGTCGGTCAAATGGCACGGATACCATTCGTCATCGGAGTCAAGAAACGCCAGATATTCGCCATGCGCAGCCAGCATACCCGTGTTTCGCGCGCCCCCCGGTCCTTTTTCCCGTTCATTGCACATATAGCGTATTCGCGCATCTTTGCGCGTCCACTCTCGGATCACCTCTTCCGTCTGATCCGTGCTTCGGTCATCTACGACAATCAGCTCCCAGTTGGCATAAGACTGACGTTGGATGGACTCGATCGCGCCGGAAATGATCTGCGCCCGGTTATACGTTGGCATCACAATGCTTATCAGATGTTCCATTCGCTTCACTCCAATCATTACAAAATATATGCCTTAAATCATCGTCAGTGTAAATGCGTTAGCGGGAAGCCGTCAAGTGTCCTCCGCTTCATTTATGCACGCACAGGCAAGAAAGCTAGCCCTACTTTAATGGCTTCCTTCTTCACTTCTATCGACAGCTGACTTATATAGACAACGCAAAAACACCTCCGAGTGTTTGTTATCTCCATATCTTACGACATGGCTTATTCCCTTGAAGGTGTTATGATTTGACTCACGTCAGATTTCAATTATGAAGTTGTGGGTGCTTTTTCACTTCCGGACAGTAACTTAAGCAGGTCCTCAGGAATGCCGAACTTTTGATTATCTATTAGCATCTGCCAATCCTTGCTGCTGTCAGTTTGTTGCACTAGCTTGATTTCTTCCATTTCATGCTGAAGCTCTTCCATCTTCAAATCGAGCTCATAAGCGGTATCTGCCGCATTCTTCAAATCCTCCAGCAGCCGCTCAGGCACAGATTCGTTATATTTGTAAAAGATTTTATGCTCCAAGCTCGCCCAGAAGTCCATAGCGATCGTCCGAATTTGAATCTCCACATATACAGGTACTTCGCCATCCGACATAAATACAGGGATTTCGACGATCATATGCAGGCTCTTGTACCCATTAGGTTTAGGTTTTTTAATGTAGTCTTTAATTTCTATAACCTTAACATCCTTTTGGGCCTGAAGCATTTCACTAATCCGGTATATATCTGATATAAAAGAGCAGGTAACACGGATGCCCGCAATATCGCGGATGTTCTCTTTAATATCCTCCAAGGAGCCAATTCCTCCCCGTCGGTACAGCTTCTTCATAATGCTTTCTGGTGTTTTGAGCCGTGATTTAGTGTGCTCAATCGGATTGTAATCATGAAGCAGCCGGAACTCCTCCTGCAAAATTTTGATTTTGGTTTCTACTTCCTGCAGAGCGAATTTATACATCATCATAAATCGCTTCAGCTTCTTTTGCAGAAGCTTCATCATTTCTAGTGGATTGTTATCAATCATGTACATGGTCCGTCCTTCTCTTTCAAGTTGATCATTGGCACTAAGCCTCATTATATCGTAGGAGGAAACGGGTTTCCAGTTTACATGCTACTCCTAGTCAGCATCATTTTGGATAATTTTAGAAACGGGCCTGCGATAAGTGTAACAAATGACTCCCCTTACCCGTCCATCTTATAGACGAAGCGGCTGCCAGATGATTATCCAGCAGCCGCTTCGCTTTTGATTAACGGTTTGTGTAGTTATGCTCCGCATCATATTCACTGGATAATTCTTTCAGTGATTTGATTTTTCCATGGGGATGCCTTTCCTGCTTTCGTGACTTCCAGGCAGCTTCTCTTCTGCTCTTCTGATCGGCCATTCAGGTATCCTCCTTAGAATGCGTTATATATACTACCATCCTAGCTTGTTACATCAGGCCGAAATTCATTCAATACTTGAACGAAGTTGTCACTGGTCAATTGATCATTTCGGGGTAACCACACTCTTGAATTGATCAAGAGTCATATCACCTGTAATAAGGATACGGTGAAGAGCGAATCTGCCCTGCTCCGGCTTGGCGAATCCTCCCTCTACCGTAAGAGCGAGCAGGTAACCCGCTTTTTGAGCTGCTTGTATAGTATGTTGGTCATAGAAGCCATATGGATATGCCAAGGCAATGGCTTGATGCCCCAGGTGCTTAAGAATTTCATCTTTCGAATTGCCTAGTTCCGCAAGCTTATCCTTTTCACTAAGCTTAGTAAGATCCGGATGGGTCACCGTATGGGATTGGGTGTCCACTAAGCCTGAGGCTTCCATCTCGCGCAGCTGCTTCCAAGTAAGCCGGCCCGTTGTTCCAATACTGCCGGTTACCGCAAATATAGTTGCCCGCGTATGAGTTTGAAGCAGAATCGGGTATGCAGCGGTATAGTTATCCTCATACCCGTCATCCAAGGTAATGATCACTGGCTTTGAGGGCAGTGGTCTCCCTCCGTTCCAGTACGCCAGCAGATCCTTGAGGTGTATGGGATGAAAGCCCTGGCTCTTCAAATAGGACAATTGTTCTTTGAACCGGGACGGAGCAATCTTGAGTGCATCGTTTCCATCCTCCGATACCGAGTGGTAGAGCAGGATCGGTACAGAAAAGGAGGCTGATTGGGACTCCTGAGGTTTCAATATAGAGGCTTCCCTGCTGCCGAACAAGCACATTAAGCTAAGTACTATCGGCATTAAACCATACGTGAGTATTTTCATTGATTGGTCCCACCTGCTTAAATGAAGTGACACCTATTCTGTACATAGGATAGAAAAAATATTCATGAGCCGCCGAGATAAGGAGAATTTGAAGATGTTTGAATTGACCTGCGATACCTATTACAAAGTTAAACCGCTGCTAAGTGACGGATTCCCTCATCCAGAAATTCTCTCGATAATTGAAGGAAATAATCCAGGCTGGATATTTACCGATGATCCGGACAACCCGCAAAGCGCACTGGTCTGGAGTAAGGGGATGCAGGGCTTTTACTTAATAGGAGATCATATGAATCCTGGATTCATCCATGCTTTGGACCAACAAATCTCACAAGTTATTTTTCCAAGAATGAGAGAGTACGGCCTTTCTCACTTTGAAGTATCTGGTCATCACGATAACTGGAACATGGAAATGATCTTTAACTCCAGAAACCTGTACAAATTCGAGCAAATGGTCTTTAAACTTTTCCGTCAGCCGCCTGAAGCAAGCATTAAACAGATTAGAACCATTAATCTAAGAAGGGAACCATGGGAAAACTCTGATCTTCAGCATGTGGAATTAGTCAAAGAGAATATCGGGTTATTCTGGTCAACCTATTCCGACTTCACAGAGAAAGGATATGGTTTTGCGGCTTTAGAAGGTTCGGCGGTGACAGGTATGTGTTATTCAAGTTTTGTTACAGGCCATACACATGCTATAGGGATTGAAATCCTTCCTGAATTTCAGAACAAAGGCATCGGTACCCATTTAGCGGCTTATGTGGTCAAGGAATTACTTGAAAAGGGCATTACCCCCTACTGGGACTGCTCCTTGGACAACGAAGCATCCAAACGGCTGGCTATCCGGTTGGGGTTCGAGCAGGTTCACCAATACAAGTGCTTTGGCTTTGCCATCGATTAATTGAAATCGTATGGCCACCTGGGTGAAAGTGCTCGATGCTGTCAACATCTGTAATCTAATTGAAATATAACTTAATTTACATTTAATACTGTAACTGTTGAATATTGGTAAAAATAATATTATGATAGATTTAGTAAGACACCTAGATGAGCTTCAAACTATATTCTAGGAGATGAAGAAATGAAAAAAGCAATCTTGGCACTAACAGCAGCAGCAACTATCTTGTCTGTCGGCACATTTACTACAGGTGCATCCGCCGCACCAGCCCAGAATGACCAATCTATTAAAGCCGTGACTCAAGACACCATCTACTCCAACATTTCAATGAGAGTTGGGGAAGGCAGAAAGATCGCAGGTGACCGTGTTACTATTTCTGTTGCTAGTCCAACCAACTGTCTTGGTTTAGATGGCAATGGTAACTTAACTGCATTTTCCGAGGGTAAAGGAACCGTTGTAGCTGAATGGAACAGCGGCCTCAGAGTTGTTTATTACGTTACAGTTACTCGGTAATCATTGACATAATCATAAGCATTCCAAATAAGGGGCCGACTCACAGATTACTGTGAGCCAGCCCCTTTTCTTTTTTGCAGCCTAGCTTCTCATTTTCTCCGTATGACCCACCGTTTCCATCAATATACTCTACAGAACGCTCACTTTATGGAAAGCAGGTACAATCATATGCCAAATCGTCCATCTTTGCTCCAGAGAGGGGATACTATAGGAATTGTCACCTTGGGCAGCCCGCTCGATGCTAAAATCATTGACGCCCGCATTCAATTTCTCAAAGCACTGGGATTCAATATTGTAATGGGGAACTATGTTTATGCACAAAATGGATTCCTTGCCGGAACTGATGAGCAGCGTGCTTCCGATTTAATGATGATGTTTGAGAACAAGCAGGTGAAGATGATTCTGCCTACCCGAGGCGGTACAGGCGTTGATGGGATAATTCCCTACCTTGATTTTACTGTGATCCAAAACAATCCGAAAATTATTAGCGGATACAGCGACATCACTGTTCTGTTAAATGTGCTGTACCAATATGGCAGTTTAATCACATTCCACAGCCTGCTGTTGATTGACTTCAAATCTGGAACACCGGATTATAACTTTAACCAGTTCTTTTCCGCTACATCACTTTACTCCTCAAATCGGATCATACAGAATCCACCCGGTATTCCGCTGGTAAGCCGGGTAGCAGGGAATGTGTCAGCCCCCCTTGTGGGCGGCAATCTGACGTCTTTTGTAGATACGCTTGGCACCCCATTTGAAATCGATACCCGGGGTAAAATATTGTTTCTTGAGGAAACCCACGAGCCTACCAATACCGTGTACCGATATTTGAATCATTTGAAGCTGGCTGGGAAATTAACCGATTGCCTCGGCATCATCATGGGTGAATGCACCGGCTGCCAAGCAGCGTATGGCGTATCCTACGAGGACCTGATCAACGAATTCATCGTCCCGCTTGGCAAGCCTCTGATCACGAACCTTGCAAGCGGTCACGGGGTTTATAAAGCAGCTATACCGATTGGCGCAATGGTTAATCTCAACACAGACCGTAACTCTATAACAGTGATTGAGCCTACAGTCAGCGTCTGATCAAGTAATTCTAAATTTAAAATCCCGTATTTTGCTCAGTTAACGTATACAAAGGTACTTCCCGTTCTTCCTCTGGATTGTTCAATGCATAGATCCGTGCCGTTTGGGTCTGCTCGTCCACATGCTGTATATAGACCTGAGTTCCCTCACATAACACACTCGCCATCACAGGGGAAGAAGCTATTTCCTGCGCTCTTTGGACATTCATGGTTTAAAGACCTCCAATGACTGTGAATAGTTGTCAACCTTACTATGCACGGTATGAATGCTTGTTATGTATAGGGTCTAGAGCATGTAGCTATAGAATTTCCAAAAAATATCCATCTGGTGTTCGAGAGGACTTAGCTTCTCTGTAAGCTGCACATCATTCTACCTAACTCAATTCCGACTCTTTCATAGCTGTGCCTTCCGGGGTTAGCCGATATAACCCGAGAACAGTTGGATTCGTCTGCACTAATCCTTCTTTCAAAAGGTCCTTGAGTGCCTGTTGTACGTCGGACAAATCCCCTGCTTTAGAAAGCTGGCCCGCAATCTGTATCGGCGTCTGCCATTCATTGGTTAAGAGCAGCAGCACGATTCGTTGTTTTGAGGTCAGGTTCATATTTTCTTCCTCCCTGCTCTTTTCAGATTATTTATTAATATATTGTATTAGATAACCTTTGCACAACTCACAAAAAGAAGAAGCCCGGCTACCCCAGGCTTCTAACATCCTTATTATACTTGAGTTACGTGCCGCAATAGGTACGATAACGTTGTCCGGAAGGCTCGGGCAGGGTGCAGTATTCAGTCTGCTCCGCAGAATACTCATAAGGGTTAGAAAGAGCGGCAAGCAGTCTCTCCATAACGCTATAGTCCCCCCTATTCTCCGCGGCCTCCAAAGCTTCTTCCACCCGGTGGTTGCGTGGAATTATCGCCGGATTGCTCTGGCGCATCAATTGAATTGAAGCATCCCGTGTCTGCTCCTGACGGCCTAATCTGGCTTTCCACTGTTCAAGCCATTGCGCAAATTCCGCCGTGTTATCCATCACGGTGTCCTCCGGCTTATCCAAGGTCAGGGACCGGAACGTATTCGTGTAGTCTGCCCCGTGCTTCTGCATCAGCGTGAGCAGATCATGGACTAGAGCTTTATCCTGATCCTCTTCGCCAAATAAGCCCAGCTTCGAACGCATCCCCGATAGCCAATGCTGTTCAAAATCCTCCATGAAATTCGAAACAACGCCCTCTGCCATTTTGATTGCCTCGTCTTCTTCGGTATGCAGCAGGGGCAGCAGCGTTTCGGCAAATCGGGCAAGGTTCCATGCGGCAATATGTGGCTGATTACCATAAGCATAACGTCCCTGACGATCTATTGAGCTAAATACGGTTGCAGGATCGTAGGCATCCATGAACGCACAAGGACCATAATCAATGGTCTCTCCGCTAATCACCATATTATCGGTATTCATCACTCCATGTATGAATCCTACGAGCTGCCATTTCGCAATCAGTGCGGCCTGGCGTTTGGCCGCTTCCTGCAGAAGGTACAAATAGCGGTTCTCAGCGCCTTCAAATCCTGGATACAGCCTTTGCAAAGTGTAATCAGCCAGGTCTTGAAGGTCCTGCTTAGATCCCCATTGTGCAGCATATTGGAAGGTACCTACCCGGATATGACTGGAAGCAACCCGCGTCAGAATAGCACCCGGCAGCTCCGTATCTCGCTGTACAACCTGTCCGGTGGTCACAACGGCCAGACTGCGGGTAGTTGGTATACCAAGACCATGCATGGCCTCACTGATAATGTACTCACGCAGCATAGGTCCTAGTGCCGCACGTCCGTCACCGCCCCGCGAATAGGGAGTTCTTCCGGAACCCTTAAGCTGGATATCAAATCTGTCCCCAGAGGGGGTAATCTGCTCACCGAGCAGAACCGCCCTGCCGTCCCCTAACATCGTGAAGTAACCGAATTGATGTCCTGCGTAGGCTTGTGCCAGGGGAAGAGCACCTTTAGGTATCTTGTTTCCCGCTAATTCCGCAGCTCCTTCATCACTATGGAGCGCTGGACCGTCCAGCCCGAGAGATGCTGCTAACGACTGGTTAAACGCAGCAAACTTCGGGGATTTGACAGGAACGGGGTTGACTTTACTATAAAATATCTCTGGCAATTGAGCGTAACTGTTATCAAAGTTCCATCCGAATTCGGCCTCTGTTTGATGTTCTGTCATCTGTTCTCCTTTTTCCTACACGTTTTATATTTAAGATCCGCATATCCCTATGAATTATTCCCTGCTGCCCATTTCCTCCGTATTCCCTCTGCTTCATTAACCATTCTGCCGATTAATTCACCAACTGTAGGAATGTCGTGGATCATGCCTGTCACCTGCCCGGCCCAACCAAAGCCCTCTTCCTGGCGGCCCTCATAAATCCAACGTTTGTTGGCTTCTCCGCTAATATAAGTTCTTAGAGCTTCATATGTAGGAGTCCTGTGTTCAATATCCAAAATCTGATTCACATACGCATTACGCAATACTCTGCCTGGCGCACCGATAGAACGTTTGATTACTGTTGTATCTGTCTCGGCGCTATCAACTAGTGCTTGTTTATAGGATGCTGAGGCATCTACACACTCCTTTGTCGCGATAAAACGAGTACCCATCTCTATCCCTTCCGCTCCCAGCGCATGGGCAGCCATCCATCCCCGGCCATCACCAATCCCGCCTGAGGCCACCACAGGGATACTAACGGAATCGACCACCTGGGGAACGAGCACCATCGTGCCAACATCGTCACGTCCCAAGTGGCCGCCTCCCTCCTGTCCCACAACAATGACAGCAGAAGCGCCCAACTGTTCAGCCTTCTGCGCCTGCCTCCGGGAGGAGACGAGGACCAATGACTTGATTCCAGCGGGCTGAAGCATCTCTAAGATCCCCGTAGGGTTACCGCCAGTTATCGAGATAACTGGAACCTTCTCATCAATAGCGGCCTGTACCCGCTCTTCAAAATCCGCGCTGTGCATACCCATGGCAAAATTGACTCCAAATGGCTTGTCTGTCCATGTTCGAGTCCGCTGGATTTCTCTTCGCAGCTCCTCAGCGCCGGCAAGACTCATCGCCGTAATTTGGCCAAGCCCTCCCGCATTGGAAACGGCGGAAGCCAGCTCCGCGTAGCCCAGGTAAGCGAGTCCTCCTTGAATGATCGGATACTTAATTTGCAGCAGCTCGGTCAGCCGTGTGTTCCACGTCATAGGTAACTCTCCTTTTTAACAGACTTACTTAGTATAACTGAATAAGTTCAGACCTTCTCCTTCCCAATAAATCAAGATTCCCTATTCCCTGTACTATCGTAACGGCAAGTTATTGTAACCTTTCACTTAGTCATAAAAACTTTGTATGCGGTAATTTTATGTTCAAGCATCTCATCCGCAGCCTGTAAAGTTCCGATTTGTTGCTTAATAGAGTTTCTATGTTCTTCTAAAAGGTTTAAACGCTCTTGAGTGGTATGCTCCCCTTCCAAGACCAATGAGGCATACCTCTTAATTTGCGCGATAGGCATTTGGGTTTCTTTTAACTTGATAACAAATTGCAGCCATTTCAGATGAGAATCGTCATATCTTCTGTCCCCGCTTGCATCCCGAACGGGAATAATAATGTTTTCCTTTTCGTAATACCGCAATGTATGAGTGCTTATTCCTAACTTTTCAGCGACTTCCCCAATGGTGAACATGCGCAACCTCCGACTGAATTTATAACTTGACTTAGAGTTCACTCTAATCAGTATAATCTACTCAATGTTCGTTCTCAACAAAACGAAATAGCTTAAATTCAGGAGGAGATTATATGAAGTATACAGTTATTACAGGTGCAAGTTCGGGAATTGGATATGAATCGGCTATTGCTTTTGCGTCCCGTGGTAAAAACTTGATCATCGCAGCCCGCAGAACGGAGGAATTGGAAGAGCTAAAATCAAAAGTGGCCGAAATTAACTCAAGTCTGGATGTGATCATTCGCACGGTTGATTTATCTGTCCCAGCAAATGTATATGAATTTTACGAAAGTCTTCGGAATTATCAAATTGAGACTTGGATCAACAATGCTGGTTTTGGAAACTATGCTTCTGTAGGGGAACAAAATTTAAATAAAATTGAGACGATGCTTCACTTAAATATAGAGGCTCTAACCATTTTGTCCTCTCTTTATGTACGGGATTATGCAGAGGTTGAAGGAACACAAATTATCAATATTTCATCCAGGGGCGGTTATACGATCGTTGCCGATGCTGTGACCTATTGTGCAACTAAGTTCTATGTAAGTGCCTTTACAGAAGGCCTAGCTCAAGAATTGAGCAACAAAGGAGCTGCTATGCAGGCGAAAGTGTTAGCTCCGGCTGCAACAGAAACAGAATTTGCTAAACGTTCTTTGGATATAGATGAATTTAGATATGAAGGTGCAGTCCCTAAGTTTCATACAGCACAAGAAATGGCTGGATTTCTGTTAGAGCTCTATGATAGCCAAAAGGTTGTAGGCATTGTGGATGGCGAAACGTATGAGTTCGAATTAAGAGATCCGATTTATCCCTATGTGACAAGAACAAGAAAATAATATAGAGTCGGTCTGCAGCCACTGATGAACTTCAGAAGCATCACGCATGCATTTATCCTCATATCGGTCAAGAAAGGACAGCGAAAACTGCCCTTTCCTTGTGTCGCTAATCTGCATACGCCCCCTCCGCCCCGATTGACTCCCGCTTCAATCATTTACTTCCCATGAATAACTTAATGCCGCTGTTCCTTGGCATAATTCACCCCTAATTGATGAGCTTGGTTAAGCAGCATCTCATAATGCTCAGGGTTGGAATCCAAGGTCTCGTATAATAATTCAACCTTGGAGCTTGAAATACCGCAGTAATCCGCAATTCCCACATTAAGCAGATGAGTGATCATTTCGCCATAATTACGCTTTTTCATCTGTTCTTCGGACACGCCCGACAATCCAATCCATAAAGCATGCTGATGATGAAGCTGGTTCGCACCGTACGCAAATCCGTTGTTCCATACACGGTCAATATAACCTTTCAGCATCGCTGGCAAATGCCACCACCAAATTGGAAAAATAAAAGCCAAGGCATCATGCTCCCGCATTCGCCTTATTTCCCTTTCCACCTCAGGGGAGAAGGTCTGCTCCGCTGCGGACCAATCAGGTTCATCTACCCCTTTTAAAACAGGATCAAAGCCAATCCCGTGTAAATCCAATATTTCATATTCATGACCAGCCTCGGCAAGACCTTGTACAAAACAATCTGCAACCTTAAAGGTCAGGGAATCTTGTCTCGGGTGAGACACAACGGTTAATACTTTCATACTTGTATCACCACTACCTTTCTCCACAGCTGATTTGTAGCCATGATCAATGGCTGATGCTATTATAAACAGTACAAAAACGCTCTGGAAGTACGCACTTTCAAGTTCTATAGGATCACAAATGTACCTTAGGAACATAGAAGTGCCCTAGACAAGTGCCCTGGAAGTTAGGCTCCTAGCAAAAACACAGCCTTTTTTAGCGGAGGAATAAGAGATGGCGGAAATGAAGAAAAATAGTGTTCGAAAGAAATATACAGTTGGAGTTGAGGCGGCATTAGAAGTAATGGGGGGAAAATGGAAGCCCTTAATCATCTATCATTTGATGACAGGGCCAAAACGGACCTCTGAGCTTCGACGGTTAGTGCCTGGCATTACGCAAAAAATGCTGACCACTCAGCTAAGAGGTCTGGAAAAGGACGAGATCATTGCACGAAAGGTCTATAAAGAGATTCCGCCTAGAGTGGAGTATACTTTAACGTCCTACGGCTGGGGCTTAAAGCCTGCGCTAGACCATTTATGCTATTGGGGAGAGGATCACCTGGAAAAGGTTCATGGCGACAAATCGAAGGTCTTGGAAGAATTTGAGGGCAGTACAAACTAATTTTCCCACACTTAAAAGATCAGGTATTAGGATTGCTAATAGGAGATATTGGCAGGCCAAGCAGCAAGTACCCAGTATCCCCTATTCATCCAAAATGTCACTCCGTAAATTCCAATTTCAAACAACGAATTTATTCTTTTAATCGGAGCCTAACTGCTTTCTTTACCTTTCCTTCAGTTCCGGCAAGCGGATGGCTTCGGCAAGGTTGCAGAGCATCCCTCGGGCTAGGAACAGCATCGTACTCTCTTTAGGATTCGAGTCCCCTGCCTGACGGAAAGCTTCAAGTACCATTCGATGTACCCCCCTGAACCCAAAACGCATGGCTTCCTGGATCGGATTTTCTTGAATCACCTGTGCCTGCATCTGTAGAAGCATTTCATTGCGATGGCTTTCCGAAATTTCCTCGTAGATTTCGATCAGTTCGGCTTCCAGCCGCTCCGAAGACGCGGATTCGATCACTTGGCGGAAGGACTTGATGATTCGCATCCATGAAACCTCAAGTGCTGACAGAAGCAGCTGTTCCTTGGTCGCGAAGAAGCGGAACACGTAAGGCTGTGAGATTTGAACCCGCTGTGCCACTTGTGCTGTAGTGGCTTTGTAATAACCGGTCTCGGCAAATACCTCGATCGCCGCAGAGATAATGTCGGCTCGGCGGTTGAGGGATGTTTTCGCGTCTTTGGTCATGAATTTAAGCTCCTTTTTAAATAACAGGAATGCTAACATTATAGATCTGGTAGATTGCCGGACTTGGTTCCTACCCGGTATGGCGTCGTAATACCTTCGTAATTCAACATCATGCTCATGCCCATTGAAGCGTGCTTGAGGTTGTGGCAATGTATCATCCAGAGGCCCGGATTATCAGCTTCCAGGTACAGCTCGTAAGTCTCGCCCTCCTTCGTCAGAAGCGTATCAAGATATACCGGGCTGCCTTGCAGGGCTGAGCCATTCTTACTCAAGCCCCGGAATACATGTCCGTGAAGATGAAAGGGATGATCACCTCCGCCTTCATTGGAGACGGTGATGAGAACATGGTCCCCCTCCTTCACGGTCATCGTGGGAATCTCATGGAACGATTTCCCATTAATTGACTTGGTAAACAGAGTTTGGCCGAGCTTAAGCTCAAAATGCCGATCGGGCTTGAGCTGCAGGACGGGGTCATCAGGTACTGGGTTTCCATAATCGAAATACGAGAACAGCTGTCCGCCTTCCTTATGCTGTGGCTGGCTTCCGCTCCCTATCGTAATCGGTAAGTCCACAGCCGAGGGGCTGCTGATGACGACTTTACCCGATTCCGGAACTTGGATAAGCAGATCATAACGCTGGCCCGCCCCTATCGGAACCATCGTCTCTTTCAGCAGACCAGGTTCATGCAAATCGTGGCCATCCATCGCCATGACCCGAAAGGGTGCTCCATCGACACTGAATTCCATCGTTTCATTGCCCGAGTTAATCAGCCTTAGCCTAATCAGTTCGCCTGTTTTACCTGGAATTGTCAGTCCTCTTGTGCTTCCGTTCACCAGCATTGAAGAATCCAGCTGTTGATAAAGAGCCGTTGCCTCTGACATTGAAGTATCGGATTTGGAGCTCTTCTTGGGCTCAACGATGAGTGCGCCTAAGAGTCCCTTGCTTACCTGAATCGAGCTCATTTGATGGGAGTGGTACCAGTAGGTGCCCGGATTTGTTGCGATGAACGTGTACGTGAACTGTTCCCCTGGAGCCACGGCATCCTGTGTTACTCCCGCAATACCATCCTGTGAGCACGGAACGGTGATTCCGTGCCAATGGATCGTAACGCCATCCTCGATGTCCTTGTTATACAAAGTAATAACAATTCGGTCCCCCTCCGTTACACGAAGTTCCGGCCCCGGAGACATGCCATTAAAGGTCCAAGCTTCGATGTTCTTGCCATTGTCCAGCTTCAATGTTGTCCGGGCGGCCGTCAGATCGAACTTGCGAATCGGAGCCGATGACTCGGGAATCGTGATAGAGTCACAAGGCACCATTCCTCCTTTGGACAACGAATTTTCCATACCCTCCATATGCTCCATGTCCTTCATATCCCCCATGTTAGCCATACTGGTCATGCCTGCCGCCATCTGATGGGAAGCCATGTTAATCTCTTCAGGCTTCTGAAGCCGCATCTGCCAAAAATAAGTAACAAGCACCGCTCCGATCAGAAGCACCAAAGTCAAAGGAAGGACGAAATAAATCAGGCGTTTTACAATTTTTCTTCTATTCAGAATTACTCCCCCTCGTAATACGATTGATTAATCAGTTACTATTCTTCGGTTGTCAAGCTCTCGGCTGTTGATTTAAGGGCGGCAAGCCAAGCCTTCAGTGATGCCTCGAGTGCGGCTCTCATGCCGTTGGGGTCAGCTGCAACAGGCGGGCCGTCCCAGGACTCCACAGTGTGCACAAGTACTCCTTTAGCTATGGGCGTGATGCTCCACACGTGAACGCCTTCGATACCATGAGCCGGACCTCCCCATACGATTCGTTTCATGGGGGCAACCTCAAGGATGGTTGAGTTGATTTGCAGCCCATGAGTTTCCCACTGGAACATGCTCCCAGAGGCGATCGGACCGGATAATCTCACTTGCGTGATATCCTTCTGCCAGGTCGGCCACTGTTCGATGCCAGTCTGTATCTGCCACACAGTCTCCTGAGAAGCTTCAATCTCAATAGATAGGTCAACGATGACCTGTGCATTTCGGTCAACATCGACCATGCCCTTTTGTACAAGCAATTCTTTCCCGTTCTCCGATCCTGTCACGCCGGATACCCCATTTACTATCGACTTTTCCATTTCATTGACCTCGTTTCGTTGGATTTTAATTAATTGTTTGATTACTAACCTAAACTTCTTATACTTTTTGTGAGTAAATAATTAATGAACACTATTTTGCTTTGCCAACATTCGTTTTACCGTTGAAGCTATTCCTTCTTGGTAAGGAGTTGACAATACGCCACCATACTCAGTGCCATTTGATCCAAATTCGTTGCCGAGCCGCTCATAGCGATCCAGTATTTTCTTTGCCCTCGGCTCATACCACTGAAGCAGGCGACGCTGCCAGCCTCCGATTGGCTCGAAGCGTGGCACAGCTTGAACGACTGAACCGGCCAGATCAAGGAGCTCCGCTTGCGAGATTAGTCCATTGCCACGAAGATACCAATCGCTCCCATAAGCAGACTCCATCAGAGCCAGCTCCATTACATACCGGGCGGCATCGTCCACGTATAGATAGTCTCTTCTGACTGATGGATTAATGAGCAGCTTGACGGGTTTCCCTTGAACGATTTTGCGAAGCGCGTAATGAATCAGTGTGTTCGAAGCGGTCCCGCCGTACAACTCTGGACTGAAGATTCGCATGGAAGTGGCACCTGAGTGGATCGAGTTCACTGTTTCCATCTCATTGGAGGGAAGATAAACCCCTTCGAGGGTAACCATCTTGGCTCCGGTCACTGCGGCAATGCTTCGAACAGCTTCTAGCATCTGCCCCACCTTCTCCGGGTTGTCATCGTAGGTTAAGTAAACTCCGCAGAAAATCACGTCAACGCCTTCCGCGGCAGTTAACAGCTCGCTACGATTCCTGGCATTTCCTCTCGCTGTTCGTAGAAGCGAAGAAGATGAGAAGGCCTTTTCCAGCGATTCCAGCTTCCGTTGTGACCCCGAATAGGCAACAACTTCGACATTCGCCCCGATTAATTGCTCGACAAGCGCCTTACCCCATCCACTCCCTGCTCTCACTACCATTGCTCTTAGCATTCTAATCACCCTAAATTTAGTTTTTTCGATTTCTTAAGACTGCCTGACTTGGTGCCTAACTGTAACGGTGCCGTATTTTTTTGTGATTGATTAGTCACTTACTTATAGCGACGAGATTGCCTTGCAACCACAAGAACCACTATCGCTCCGATAATCGCAAATGCGGCGGCCCCGAGGAATACCCAGGAGAATCCTCCGGTTAATGCTTGCGCTTCGGCAGCACCACGACTCAACAAGTGATCGATTCGAGACGATGCCGCCGTTGTCAGTACTGCAAGTCCAATCGCTCCGCCGATCTGTTGGCTTGTATTAACCAAGCCGCTCGCAAGCCCTGCTTCCCCGTCCGCCACACCGTGAACCGCCAGCTCCGTTCCGGAAATGAACGCGCCTCCTAATCCGATCCCGATCAAGATGGACGGTCCTAACAAATTGGCTACAAACGTTGCGTCACTAGGCGATAAAGATAGCCAAACTAGCCCTCCGGCCATCAGGATCAGCGATGTCGCCAGTGTCCTGCTCTGACCAATTGCCTTAACCAGTGCGGGAACTACTCCGGCGATTAAGACCAGCGCACCGGCCAGCGGGAGCTGGGTGAGCCCTGCTTTTAATGCATCGTAATGAAGCACTTGCTGCATATAAACCGATAGTGCGAAGAATAGCCCCGTCGTCGCTCCTCCGATGAGGAACATCGCGAGATTCCCACCCGTAACCGACTTGTTGCGGAAGATGCTCAGCGGCATAAGCGGATTTGAAGCACGCTTCTCAAGGAAGATGAACGACCCGAGCAATACAACCGCCAATCCTGCCAGAATCAGCGTCTGCGGGGACGTCCAGCCGACCTGCTCTGTTCCGGAAAGCGCGGCTACAAGAGCTACAATGCCTGCCGTTACCACTACCGAGCCCGACATATCCAGAGTTACGCGTTCGCCGAGTGAATCCCTGCCGATGAGGAAAGGAACCGCAATTAGAATTAATCCTGCTATAGGAACATTCACATAAAACACCGCAGACCAGCCAAACGAAGCCGTCAGCATACCTCCCAGCAAGACGCCCGCTGCACTGCCGGTACCCGCAACTGCGCCCCATATGCCGAGCGCCTTAGCACGATCTTGTGGATCTGCAAACAACTTGGTAACGAGAGCGAGCGCTGCCGGTGCGAGCAGAGCAGCTGAGGCTCCTTGAATCGCTCTCGCTGTGAGCAGCCAGGCTCCCGTGGTAGCCATTCCTGCTGCGGTTGAAGCAAGTGCAAATCCAGCGACTCCAGTCATGAACAATTTTCGATGCCCGAATCGATCCGACAGCCTTCCGCCTAGAAGCAGCAAACCTCCAAAAGGCAGTACATAAGCCGTAATGACCCAGCTCAGCGTATTGGTACTTAAGTGAAGCTCTGAGCCAAGAGAGGGAAGCGCGATATTAACGATGGATGCATCAAGAACGACTAGGAATTGAGCTAACGCCAGTGCGATCAGCGCCCACCACCGATACGGTATAGCACGAGAATTCGCTTTTGCCGATTGAACCATGGAACTCATAAGAATCTCCTCCAATTATTGATTGATCAATTACAACCCTTTTAAGAAAATCCGCCCTGCAACTGTTATAAGTATAGCTCCTCTAACTATTGTTGTTCGCGTCTGTGACCAACAGGTCGAGCATTTTTCACCACCGCTTTCATCAATTGTGATTGATCAATTACTAACTTGATGATTTCACTATATCAGTTTGTTATTGATTGGTCAATAACAAACTTTAAAAAAGTGCAGTGCTCCTTCAATCACCTTATTCCCGGTCCGAATCCGTATAAATATCCAACATCAGACAGATCTTTTCCGGCAATTGTGCGACATCACAAAATCCCAAGCTTCCGCCGGATTCAACAAGCAGAAGCATGGCCATCTTGGAATAATAATTCCCTTCATGTCACCATTCAACAAACGGAAATATCAGTTTCCGAAATTATACAGCAATCATGCAGCACCAGATTCGGACCCAAGTACTTACCTGATTTCGCTCAAGCTTATTTGTTATGGAATCCCTTCATCTTATTAGGGGTAAAAAAATCTCATCTACAATTTCAGCAATTGTGTCCTGTGACACAGGTTCATAGGTAATCAACACCTCATGTCTGACAAGATCAACAGGCAGCCTTGAAATTCGCAGGGTTATTTTTTCGCGCCTAACTTCTCCACGCTCTACTGCCCGATTCAGAATAGTTTGCATGGTACTGGTTCTTCGAAAACTGATCAGTTCAGATAAAGGGATACCTGTTAGAACAGACATTAATCCATTAATCGTTTCTGGCCCAATTTGACGGAGCATTTCATTCAAACGATTCAGTACGATGATGACATCGCTTCGCAGATCGCCCGTATTAGGTACTTCGTTCGGCGGCGCCGGTAAAATTCTCTGAATTGCTGCCAAGACAAGCTCCTCGCGATTTGGCCAACGCCGATAAATAACCGGTTTACTTGTTTGTGCCCGAGCAGCAACCCCTTCTATAGTTAGACTTGGAAAACCAACCTTAATCGCCCTCGGTATTGTTATTCCTATTTCTGGATGGGCACTTGATCGTTTTGGCGGTAAAAAGATATGGATATTGGCTTTAAGTTTATTTTTCATTGGGTCTGTTTTATCAAGTTTGTCATGGAATGTGGGAAGTCTCATCGTCTTTAGAGTAGTTCAAGGAATGGGCGGTGGTTTGATGATGCCCATCATGCAGACCATGATTGTGCGGGCGGCTGGCGGAGTGAACTTAGGTAAATTAATGGCTATTGTGGGTTTACCTGTACTTATCGGGCCTATTCTTGGACCTGTATTAGGCGGGGTTATCATTAATTATCTTAACTGGCGTTGGATTTTTTATGTCAATCTTCCTATTTGTTTAATTGCTCTAATTCTAGCCGCATGGGGTTTACCCAAAGATAAAGTCACAAATCAGTCTCAAAAACTGGATATCCTCGGTTTATTCTTAGTATCACCTAGTATCGTGCTGATTATTTATGGGCTAACCAAAGTCAGCTCAGATCACGGCTTTTTTCAAAGCTCAGTCATCCTCCCTATTGTCATAGGAGTTTTATTTCTAATGGTCTTCTGCCTATATGCATTAAGAAAATCCCACAATCCCGTCATAGACATACGCATATTTAAAAGCACGTCCTTTACCGCATCTTCTTGTCTTTTGTTCTTATCAGGTCTGTCTTCATATGGTGGCATGTTATTATTACCTCTCTATTATCAACAGGTTCGCGGAGAGAGTGTTCTCGCTTCAGGGTTATTATTGATTCCTCAAGGTATAGGGATGTTATTGACGCGATCATTAGCAGGCAAACTTACAGATACAATTGGCTCTCGATGGATTGTGCTCTTCGGTGCTCTTCGGTACCCTTCTAACCATACTCGGAACCCTCCCATTTGCCTTTTGCGGAACCCATACCAGTGAACTTCTGCTTGCCGTCGCCCTCGTTGTGCGTGGTGGAGGACTTGGAGGTGTTATGCTCCCTATTATGGCAACAGCTTATGAAGGATTAAGTAAGGAACAGGTCCCGCATGCCAGCAGCGCCACTCGGATTCTACAGCAAATCGGTGGAGCTTTTGGTGCTTCGGTGCTTGCCATCATCCTGCAAAATCAATTGACCTCTACATCTGTTATTAATATTTCGATGCGGAACACGGCTTTTAATCATACATTTATGTGGACAGTCGGCTTCACTTTAATCTCACTTATTTTTATAGCCTTCTTGCCTAATAAAAAATCATAATATAGTCCACCACATCATTCCGCTATTCGGATGAACAGGAGAATCACCAAGGCAAAGACAGCACTCAGGCCCGCAAAATAATCTGCACGGCTCAAGCTAAGTTGATGGTACGCCGTTCTTCCCCTGCCGTTGCCATAACCCCGTGCATCGATGGCCAGGGTCAGCTGTTCCGCGCGCTGAATCGTAGTGAAGAACAGGGGAATTAGAATCGGAATGTAGGCAAAAACACGTTTTGGCAGCCTGAGAGCTTGGACATCGTATCCCCTGGCCTTCTGGGCCAACAGAATCCGGTCCAGCTCCTGCATGATCGTTGGAATGAAACGAATCGCAATCACAATCATTAAGGAGAATTGTTCCACAGGCACCTTCAATTTTGAGAGAGGCGCAAGCAGCTTCTCCAAGCCACGCGCCAAGGTCAAAGGCTTCGTTGTCAGCGTCAGCACAGAGGCGAGCAAGATCAGCAGAACTATGCGGACAACAAACTTCGCTCCATTCTGCAAGCCTTCCACGGTCACGTGGATGGCCCCCCATGAACAGATCACAGTGCCCTCTGTCACGAAAGCGTGATAGAAAAACGTAAACATCAGGATAAAAAGGATCGGTTTTAAGCCTCGGACGAACAACCGAAGCGGTATTTCCGACAAAATCATGAGGGCAACAACAAGGGCGGCCGCGAAGACATAACTCAGGAAGGAATCCAGCGTAAAGAAGCCCAGGATAATGACAAACAGGCTTGCGAGCTTGGTTCGCGGGTCCAACCGGTGCAGTATCGATCCTGTCTCTATATATTGTCCTAATAATATATTATTGGTCATATGTATTTCTCCGGTCGTTCCAAATGGGTAATATCCTGGTAAAAATGTCCTGCTCCCGGCAGCTTTCGACCTCAATAGTTCTGCCCGTTAGCTCTTCAAGCAGCTTCAGCAGCGATATCGGCTCCGGAAGAGGCAGTCCGGCCTTCTCCAGCAGTTCGGCCCGTTGAAGAAACAAAGTGCGGGCGTCCAGATGCTCCAAAAGCTTGCCTTCGTGGAAGAGCATCACCTCGTCCGAGTAGTCAGCCACATCGCCGATATGGTGAGAGACGAACAGAATGGTGCGTCCCTCCTGCTGCTGCCAGGTCTTGAACATGCGCAGCAGCGCAGCCCGGCTCTGAGGGTCAAGGCCGACGGTAGGTTCATCCAGGATGAGCACCTTAGGGTTCATCAGCAGCACCGAAGCGATGGCGATTCGTCTTCGCTGTCCCCCGCTTAATTGAAAAGGGGCGTACTGCAGAATCTCTTGACTTAGCCCGACCTGGGGAAGGATCTGATGGATTGCCTCTGTAATCTGACTAGGGGAATAACCCCGAATCTTGGGGGCAAAAGCAAGCTCTTTATACACCGTCGTTTCAAAGATTTGATGCTCCGGAAACTGAAATACGAAACCGATATCCGGATTCACTTGAATGAATCCTTTACGGTCAGTCGGCACAGGCTGCTCATTAATCCTAATTTCCCCTTGAATATCTGGTATCAGCCCTTTCAACACTTTCACAAATGTGGATTTGCCAGCCCCGGTCTGTCCAATGATCGAGATCCACCGGTTATCATGGATGGTGCAGCTGATATCCTTCAGAACACTCTTGCCTGCGAGGTTCACACTCACATGGTTTAGCTCGAGGACCATTGGGAACGAATCATCTCCTTCCAATTGGCCATCAATGATGACTTGAGACCAAGCTTCTTATGCAGTCTTACGGCAAAAGGGGCTTCTAATTGATAATCCTCCAGAGATACGTTTTCAAAAAAATGGAGCGGGTCCCCATCGAACTCAATTCGTCCGTCCTGAATAAGAAGTACGCGCTGCACATGCAGTACCTCCTCCATGTGATGGGTAATGTGAATCACCGTCATACCCTGACGGTGGAGCTCATGCATCATGGACATGATTTCTTCGCGCCCCTGAGGATCAAGCATGGACGTGGCTTCATCAAAAATAATGCATTCCGGCCGCATCGCCAAGATCGAGGCAATCGCAACTCGCTGCTTTTGACCGCCGGACAGCTCATGGGGCAACGCATGCATATATTCTTCCATGTGAACCGCCCGCAGAACATGCTGCAAACGGGCTGCCATCTCCTCTCTAGGCACCCGGATATTCTCCATGCCAAACAGCACCTCATCCATCACAGTGGTGGTGATGAACTGGTCCTCCGGGTTCTGGAATATCAAGCCGATCCTCTTATAGATTTCTGCAAGATCCGCAGGTTTTGAGGTGTCCAAATGCTTAAACCGCACATGGCCTTCCTTCGGTAGAATCAGACCATTCATCAGCCGCGCCAGCGTGGACTTCCCACAACCGTTAGGACCAATAATGGCAACAAATTCACCCGGCTGAATAGTAAAGCTCATGTTGTCGATAAGGGGATGCCCTTTTTTATAATAATAATGGACCTGGTTGAATGTTAACATTGATTAACGCTCCTCTAACGCTTCCAAGCCGAGAAGAACGACTCCGCGCCGTCTTCCGAGAAGACAGGACTCGGCTTCTGCCACAGGGTGATCTTGCGCCCATTCACCCCGAATACTTCACCTGTCAGCTCCGGGTCCGGCTGATCCAGCAGATCGCCAACGAACCGGGCAACATCCTCGGCGCTCCCCACCTTCCAGAACTCGGGAAACGGCTCTTGGCGTCTGGCGTATTTATCGGCAAGATGCTCAATCACAGGCCTGGTCATATCCGTTAAAGCTGCCGGTGCTATGCCGTTCACCCTTATGAGGCTGCCCCGCAGCTCGGCAGCCAGTGTCCAGACCATGCCAAGGAGACCCGCCTTCGCAGCACTGTAATTCAACTGACCTGCGGAACCGCTAAGTCCGGCTGTCGAGGTCATTAGGAGGATATCGCCGCCCCCCTCCGTCATGTAGGGCAGAACCCGTTGAACACAGTAAAACGCGCCGTTTAAATGCACATCTAGGACGGAGTGCCAATCTTCATCGGTCATCTCCACACATTTCCGGTCACGCAAATTACCGGCATTGTGGATCAGCACATCAATAGAACCATACTTGGCTGTACCATATTCCACCATTCGGGTAACCTCCGAGGGGTCCGCGATATTAGCGCAGATACCCACCGCTATGCCACCCGCTTGACGGATTTCATGTACAAGGCTGTCGATTAACTCCGGCTTGGTGCCGTTAACGATCAGCCGGTAACCTTTTCGTGCGAGTTCAAGAGCGATACTGCGCCCTATTCCCCGGGTGGCCCCGGTGATCAAAGCTGATCTAGCCATGTTACTCCCTCTTTCACCGTAAGAGTTCCCGTCGCAATCCGCTCGCCATCCTCTGTCGTCACTGTAACCAGGACGCTCCCGCCTTGCTCTTCATACACAAAATCGACAGCTGTATCAACGGGTAACGGCGCCTGAAATCTCATGCCGCAGCTCTGAATCCATTTTCCCTTATGCTCCTTGGCGTAAATGGACTGGGCCAATCCCATGATATACATCCCATGGGCAATAGGCCGCTTGTAGCCCGCTCTCTGCGCGGCCTCGTCATCCAGATGAATGTCCGCCATATCCTTGGAGGCGGCCGCATACCTTCGAATATCTTCTGCCGTGATTTGTTTTCTCATATCTTCTCACCCGCCTGAAATTAATACCGTTTCCGCTGTAACGATAAGGCTGCCGGAACACGAACAGACCAGAGTATGAGTATACAAAGTCAGCTCCCCTTGTCTGCCTCTTTTTGTCTCCACCTTGGTCAGGATCAGCTCACAATCCAAGGTCATGCCTGACACGATCGGTGCCTGATACTCGAAACGCTGCGATCCATGAATCCAAGTCCTCTCAGTGTCGATCCATGGAGCATCATCAATCTTCCAGAAAATAACGGGCATGGTGGGCGGAGCAGTCAGAACACCGCCTTGGGTGCGTAAAGGCGCGTCAATGCTGTTTGCGAATTGGGTTATTAACGAATCCGTGACATGTACACGGAATTTCACTATCTTCATTCAGCAGCCTCCACAAGGGTGGCCAGGCCCATGCCACCGCCTATGCCGAGGGCAGCAAGCCCAATACGGTATGGCTGCTGCAGCATTTCGGAGTAGAGGCGCGTCATTAAGACAGCGCCCGATGCGCCGTAGGGATGCCCGAGCGCCAGTGCCCCGCCCCCGCGGTTCACCTTATCCACCGGAATCCGGAGCTCTCTTAATGAGGCGAGCACTTGGGCGGCAAAAGCTTCATTGAACTCTACGACATCCAAATCGTCCACCGAAAGCTGCTGACGGCGAAGCAACCGCTGAACCGCTGGAACCGGGCCAATCCCCAAGTACTCTGGGTCGACTCCCGCTGCCTGGGCATCGACTACACGAAGGACCGGCCGAAGCTTAAGCTCCTGGCATTTCCGTCTGGACATGATGAGCACGATCGCCGCTCCGTCATTGAGTGGACAAGCATTCCCGGCAGTTACCGTGCCCTCCTCCATGAAAATCGGCCGAAGCTGGTGCAGCTTCTCCAGGCTCGTATCTGTCCGCGGACACTCATCTTCGTGCACCCACTTTCCATTCGCCTGAAGAGGCACAATCTCCTGTTCGAAACGCCCTGATTGCTGGGAATGAACGGCCTTCTGATGGCTCTCAAGGGTGTAGAGGTCCTGATCCTCACGGGAAACCGCAAATTTACGGGCCACATTCTCGGCCGCAATTCCCATGTCAGGGTCCCCATAGGATGCGGGCGTGAAATGGGCTCGTGTGTACAGCTGCGGCGTACCGGCCAAGCTCTGCGGCTTGTACATCTTCCAAGGTGCACGGCTTGTGCTCTCAACGCCTCCCGCCAGGTACACCTCGCCGGCCCCGCTCTGGATGAGCCGGGCCGCGATATTAATGGCCTCCAGGCCGGAGCCGCACTGCCGGTCAACCGTCACCCCCGGCACCGTTACGGGAAGCCCGGCTTCCAGTGCCGCCACCCGGGCGATATTGCCGCCAGGACCCACGACATTGCCGATGATAACATCATCAATCATGTCCAGCGGCAGCTGGGTTTCTGCGGCAATGTGCCGGATTAGCGGTGCCAGCAATCCTTCCGGTTCGAGCGTGCTTAAGTGCCCACCCAATCTGCCGATAGGTGTTCGTTTCGCTATGACAATGACCGCTTCGGTCATAACCTCACCCTTTCACCATTTGCTTCATCACATAACGGGAGATTTTGCCGCTGCTTGTATAAGTGAACTCATCCACGGTAATGATCTGCCTTGGTGCTTTATACGCGGCCAGATAACGGCGGCAGTAGCTTTTTATTTCTTCAAGGCTGAGACGTCCCTCTCCTCTCCACTTGACGAGCGCGGTAATTTTCTCCCCCCAGTAGTCATCCGGTACACCTAACACCATTACCTCCTGGATATCAGGCAGCTGTTGGAGAACGGCTTCCACTTCCTCGGGAAATACATTCAGTCCCCCGGTGATCATTCGATTTTTGGAACGGCCGGCCAGATGCAAATAACCATCCTCGTCCAAAGACGCATAGTCGCCCAGTTCGAGCCATCCGTCCCGGAAAACGGCGGCGGTCTCTTCAGGCCGTTGATAATATCCCAGGAACATCATCGGGCTGCGGATATACAGCTGCCCAACCACGCCTATAGGAACCTCGCTAAACTGCTCGTCCCGGATGGAGACCTCAACACCTGGAAAGGCCCTGCCCACCGCCCCTGGCTTAATATCGTCATAAACATCCATATAACTGATATAGCTCGCTTCAGATGAACCATAGTATTCATACAGCCTGGCCTCGCAAAATACCTTCTTGCAGGCTTCCTTTGAGGCTTCGGTCCATTTTCCGCCTGAGCTGATTATGGCCTGAATGTTCGTTGAACCTGATTTGGCCAGCCGCAGCATAGCTTCAATCATCGTTGGAACCACGAACAGAATCATGTCCGGAACACGCTCACACAGCCGGAGGACCTCGTCCGCCTCAAACTGCGGGACAATGTGAAAAGTTGCTCCGCTGTATAGGCTCTGCATCAATGCAAACAGGGACAGCGAGTGAACAAACGGCCCCGGCGCTGTAATGTGCTCCATTCGACTCAGCCGGAAGGCTTCTTCGGTTGCTCTAAAGCTTGAAATCCAGGAGGCATGCGAGCGCATGAACCCCTTAGGCAACCCCGTTGTGCCTGATGTAAAGCCGATAAACAGCAGTTCATTCGCAGGCTCCATTTCGGTTTCGGGGGTGAACCGGGCCAGCCAGCTGTCATACGAGCCCGTGCCTGCGTGATCAGCAGAAAAAGTGAGAACTATGCTCTCACTCTTCAGTATATTTAATCTATCCGCCAAGGAAGCTTCTGTAAAGATAATGCCCGGTTTGCACTGATGAAGTACAGCATGAACTTCTCTCGAACTCCATTTCGGGTCCAAAGGTACCGGTACACATCCGGCATAAATGGTCCCTAGGAAAACCTCTACGAATTCGACCCGGTTCGTGGATAAGATTGCAACCTTGTCCCGGTTTATCCCCGCCTGCTTCAGCCCTTGAGCGATTCTTTTGATTCGCTCGGCTAAATCTGAGTAGGTAAGATTGCCCTGGCTGTGGGACAAGGCTGCCAAGCCCGGCCTATCGGCTGCCTGGCGGAGGATATAGGAGACGACATTTAGATTCAGATCCGGATTCTCACCAGACTGTCTCATATATGTATCCATTAAGAGTTGTTCACCTTATCCTCGATAGGGCTGATCGCTTTAAGCTGCACCGCAATGACCGCTGCAATAATTGCTTTAATACAATCCCCAGGCAGAAACGCGGCTGCTTTCACCAACCCCACCCAGATCGGTGTATGTGTAATCAGGGCCATGATTGGTGCACCGATCAAGCTCACCAGCACTGCACCAAAGATAATATTGATCACTACCAGTTTCCATACTCTTAGCGCTGGCCATACCTTCTCCGTTAATGCGCCGATACAGTAAGCGGCTAACAGCCAGCTTAATAAGTATCCTACAGTAGGTCCGGCTAGGACAGAAAGCCCGCCGCGTCCTCCCGACAGAATCGGCAGTCCTAAAGCTACCAACACAATAAATAGAATGATACTGAGAGTAGCCGTCTTCCTGCCCAAAAAGCATCCGGCCAGCATAACCCCCATAGTCTGAGCGGTGATAGGCACGGGAATAAATCCTAACGGGATGGGCGGGATCATGCCTAGTACCGCTATGAATGCCGCAAATAACGCGGCAAGCACCATTTCTTTAGTTCTCAACACAAATTACCTCCGCAATAGATCATATCTATGATTTACTATTAGTGTCGACATCTAACGTAAAGTCATTATATCTTTGCGCCCTCTTATTGTAAACCCAAAATTTTAATTCAGGTTTACAATTCATTAAAATACACTCTCAGTAAACTTGACTGCAAAGAAGTTATGTATGCTGAATAGGCTTATTTTTTCCGTGAAAATGCTTGGCGTCCGGCTTCCTTCCCTCAATAAAATAGAAAAAGGCCCGCTGCTGCACGGACCTCAGACGCTCATTCATAATTCACTACTCCCTGTATAAATCATGATTTATGATCATGGCTTCCTCATACGTGCGGGCAGGTGCGGACACTCTTAAATCTCCACCTATCTTTTTGTCTTCTCCTATAGGTTCAAAGGCAATAATATTGAATTGTTCTAAGTCATTTTTCATCCACATAGCTCCGAGGCTTTCCAGAATAGGCCTTCCATTCTCCACGGTTTCATAAACGACGGCGCCATACCCATGCTGGATATCCTGGTGGAATACGATATCCAACAGATTATATTTGCTTGTATATTCGTAGGTGTCAATGATCATTTTACCGCTGAAATAAGGGTCCCTGAATAAGGGCCGATACAGAGTTCCTTTAGCTTTAACCGTAATCTGCTGAGCGGTAGCCGGTTGGCCCACCTTATATTTTACAGCGGGATACTGCATGTCAATCTCTTGGGGGAACTTATAGACGTAGCAAAAAGCAGAAACAACAACTAAAGCCATCAGCACCCATATAAGGGCGGCGTGCAGCTTTCCTTTGACGTTCTCCACAAAAAATCCCCTCCAGCGATCAGCACTTGATTCATTTTATCATGAACTCAAGTCACTGTCCGCTTTGAGGGGACTTTTGTTAAGCTAACCATCGTACTCTGAGATAGATTAAAGAACCTTCTCCAGGAAGCTGATGGTACGCTCATTCTTCGGACTGCCGAATACCTGCTCTGGCGTGCCCTCTTCCACGATATATCCACCGTCCATGAAAATAACCCGGTCTGCTACCTCACGGGCGAAGCCCATCTCGTGGGTAACGATGACCATAGTCATACCTTTGTGAGCCAGGTCATTCATAACACCAAGCACTTCACCGACCATCTCAGGATCAAGCGCCGAAGTTGGCTCGTCGAACAGCATGATATCCGGATTCATGGCGAGTGCTCTGGCAATGGCAACCCGCTGCTTCTGCCCGCCTGATAGCATGCTTGGATACGCGTCAGCCTTATCCTTCAGGCCGACCTGTTCCAGGAGCCGAAGCGCCGTGGAGCGGGCCTCCTCCGCAGACTGCTTGCCCAGTTCCATAGGTGCGAACATGATATTCTTAAGCACACTGAAATGAGGGAACAGATTGAAGTGCTGGAACACCATGCCGATATTCTCACGGACCTTGTTAATGTCGGTCTTTGGATCGTTAATATCAAAGTTATCAACGATGACAGTCCCCTCGGTGATATCCTCAAGCCGGTTCAAGCAGCGCAGGAACGTACTCTTCCCTGAGCCCGAGGGTCCGATAACACAGACCACTTCGCCTTCTTGAACCTGCATATCAATGCCCTTCAGTACCTGATTGGCTCCAAAGCTTTTCTTTAGACCTTCAACCCGGACTTTACCCATGGCGTGTCACCTTCCTTTCCAAGCGGCTCGAAATTTTGGTGAGAACCGTAATGACGATCAGATATAAGATAGCAACCTCAAGCCAGATATCGAAGGATGCGAACGTTCTGGCAATAACAATTTTACCGGATTGGGTCAGCTCCACCAGACCGATAACGGACAGAATGGACGTATCCTTAAGCGTGATCACCAGTTGGTTGATAAATGCTGGAATCATGATCCGAATCGCCTGAGGGATAATGATCTTGGTCATCGCCTTCCGGTAAGGAAGTCCCAGTGAGCGTGCTGCTTCCATCTGGCCGCGGTCAATTGACTGGATTCCTCCGCGGATAATTTCGGTCACATAAGCACCCGCATTCAGGCTGAGCGTCAGAATTACAGCAAGGAACAGCGGCATTGTGAAGCCAAATGCCTGCGGGATTCCGAAATAGATGAAGAAAGCAAGCACAATCAGCGGAATACCACGGAACAGATCCACAAATACAGTGGCAATGCCGCGAAGCCATTTGTTGCGTCCCACCTTCATAAACCCAAAGATCAGTCCCAAGATGAACGCGAAGAATAACGAGATTATAGCATACATGACCGTGTAACCCAGTCCCTTGAGCAAGGAAGGCAGCGAGCTCAGCATCAAGCCTATACGGCTTTGGTTAGCTGGTCCTGCGGCATTCTCACCGAGATATTTAGCAGTAATCTTGTCATACTCCCCGCTCGCCTTCAAGTTGGCCAAGCCGGCATTAAATTTCTGAAGCAACTCCTGGTTCTTCCCCTTACTGACCGCAAAACCGTAAGAAGCCCCTTTTTCCTTAGGAGTAACGATCTCCAGGCCGTTGTTTTGGTTCACCCCGTAAGCAAGTACCGGGAAGTCGTCAAAACAAGCAACCGAGTTTCCGGTTTTCACATCCTCATACATTTGTGCGGAATCATCGAATGGCACAATAGTGAAGCCGATCTTGGCTGAAATCGATTCCGCGAATCTGTAGCCTTCGGTTCCGGTCTTCACCGCGACCTTTTTGCCCTTCAGATCGTCATATGACTTAACTTCGTTCTGCCCTTTGCGAACAGCCATAACGACACCTGAGTCAAAATAAGGCTCAGAGAAATCGAACTTCGCCTTGCGCTCGTCCGTAATACTCATTCCGGCGATAACGCCATCCACCTGATTAGCCTCCAGAGCCTGGACGGCTGCATTGAATCCCAGCGGTTTAATGACGTATTTAAAGTTCTGATCCTTGGCAATGGCATCCATCAGGTCCATATCAATTCCGACGAATTTACCGTTTTCATCCTCAAACTCAAACGGGGCGAACGTCACGTCAGTCCCGATCTGGTATGTTTTCACCGAAGCGGGCTCCGCATGAACCGCAGTCGTCAAATAGGGCATGCCTGCCAAGCATAAGCATACCAGGGACATAATAAACATAAATGTCCTCAGTTTTCTCATAGGGTGTCCTCCTCTTGTTATAAAACAACATCTTAAGAAAGTTACCCATTCAGCATTCTTTCTTAAACAGCTGTTAATTAAATCTTTAATCTGTGATTTATGATAATGACAACAAACAAATTTGCCTTCACCCGAATTTATATATCATATTATTAAATTTATTACCAATCCAAAATTTTGAATTCCGGTTCCGCAGCACGGTGCTCCTATGTATTCCTGTTAAGCAACCATGATCAGTCCCTGGCCGGTAACGCTGAAACTAGTTCCATCCGCAGCGCTCAGCTGCTTTCCATTATTCTACCTCATTAATTCGTTCCCAAACCGCATCTTTATCCTGGACATCGTACAACAACTCAAGCAAACCCTGTCATCTCTGATGACAAGGCTTACGCTTTGCTATTAGATTAATTGCTTCAAGTATAACGAGAAGCCGGTTAGCTAGAGCTGCGAAAACAGGAAGCCATACGTGGAAACCACAAGTCCGAACCCGGAGAGGAGCCGCTCGGACAGTTCCGGTACCAGTATGAATGAGCAACTTTCCTGTTATTTATAATATAACTCTGCTTAAAAAATGCTCCAGGAAACGTTCCGCGTCCACTTCAATACATACGTCCACACTTTGTTCCTCGCCTGACCCGTCTAGCTGGACTCCCTCAATATGACCCAGCGACTCGGTATCTTGGAGCTCAACACTCAACCGCATCGGTACGGTCTTTACAAAGCTTGGATCAGTAACAGCGGCCACGGCCAGCGGGTCATGCAGCGCACAGCCCTTGATGGATGGATAGATGGACTTGTAGGCACCAATGTAGAATTCCGTCATGTCCGCCAGGAGATCGGCCAGCTTGGTTCCCTTCTCCCTCCACTTGACTACTTCCTCAAGCGGCAGCAGGGTCTTCATCGTAACATCCAGTCCCACTAAAGTGATTGGAATGCCTGAGCGGAATACTGCCTCCGCAGCGTCCGGATCTGCATATATATTAGCCTCTGCATGAGGAGTGACATTTCCACGAACCGTCACAGCCCCTCCCATAATAACCACTCTTTCCACACGGCTCACCAGTTCCGGCTCCTGCTTCAAGGCAAGCGCAAGGTTGGTAAGTGGTCCGACCATAATAAGGGTGACTTCACCCGGCTGCTTGTTCACCTGTTGAATCATAAAATTCACGGCCTGGTCCCGCTGTGCCTGGGTGTTTGGCTCCAAGGTCAGCGTATTTCCAATTCCGTCCTCCCCGTGAATATGGACAGCTTTCTTTTTAATCGGTTCCCTGGCAAAAGGCTTCCCGGCACCCGGTATAACCGGCACGGTGCTGTCTAGGTGCTCTAATACCACCAGAGTATTGCGCGTAGCTTCTTCCACACTTACATTCCCAAAACACGTGGTTATTCCCAAGAGTTGAAGCTCCGGTGAATGTACAGCATAGGCAATTGCGAGTGAATCATCAATGCCAGTGTCTACATCAAGTATAATCTTCTTCATAAGCTCTTCTCCTTGGCTTAAATGTATGTAGATAAAACACTTCAAGTATATTCTATCAGATGACAATAGGACAACCTCCATGAAGGAAGACCTCTTCCTGTCAAAGGCGGCAGCACTAACAAGCTGCTTACCCTCAATAAATCAATCCATCAAAGCCGCATTATGGGGAGCGTGTGGGCAACAGCCATCAAATTCCCCATACTCCAGGCATCATTCCCGCACAAAAACTGCCGGGAAGCTCCCGGCAGTCTGATCCTTACTGTTCAATTTCTTAAGTCCGTATCCCAAGGCAGGATTAGCCACGGTCCATTCGGATCCGAGAACTGATTTCGAATAAGCCATTGATGCTCCTCAGTTCTTTCCTGATCCAGCTCCCCGGCCCAAAGCTGACGTCCAACCATGTAGGCTGTGCCAAATTCCTGCCAGCTCGCGTAGGATTGCTGGGCCAGCTCAGCATTCTTCATCAGATACGACCATGCCTTATCATGTTCAATATAATTAAGCTGCAAGCAAGTGTAACACACATATGAAGCCCTGCCCAAATCCCAAGCATGAATACCGGATCGCGGCAAGCAATCATAATAGCGCTGGATGATTAATAATTCATTTTTACTTTCTTGCTCAGTAAATGTGGAAATATACTGCTCCTGTTTATCTGGACTCATGATGGACAGCCTATCCCGGTGCAAGTTAAAAAATCTTGTATTATGGCCGCCCTCATATAAGATATTCAGCGTAGACCAGGCCGACTCTTTATCATTAATATCCCAATAATCATAGAGTCTATCTGCAGCCGATGCAGTTTCTTCCTCGTCCATAATGAAATAATAGTTATTATTAAAGCTATAGCCATTCAAGCTTAACAAGGTCTCGCCAATGGCAAGAGCCCACTTCTGTCCTATGCTAAGTTGATGTATCATTTGAAATCACCACCCCTGGTAATTCTTCACGCAGTTGAGGATCATCTAACACATCGGGAAAGTCCAGGTTTATGGCCTCTGGCTTTGGATCTTTGTATAAAGATGACCCCAGTCTTTTAAGCAAATTTTTACTTCGGCTTACTTGTCGTTCCACATATTCAAGGCGAGACTTGTACTGTGGATGGGTGGGATGGCTATCCATTAGCTCACGGGATAAAGTCAGAGCCTTCTCATACTCCCCCAGACTGCATAGCGTGAGACTGTAGTAGCTGCTCGTGTCTCCACGCAGTCCCTCCCCATAAGCATACGCCAGGAATTCCGATGCCTTCCTGTAGCCGCCCAAATAGTAGAAACAGATACCGGCATAATAGCCTACATAACGCTCATCGAGTACTTTATTAAACACTTCCAAGTACATTTTCACCGCTCTGAGCAGCCTGTTCCAATCTTGCAGCTCAGCAAAAACCCGCAGGATATGCAGATACGCCCATTTGTTCTTCTGGTCCAGCTTAAGGACCTCATTCAATGGATCAAGCGCATCCTGGAATCTGCGTGCAGCCAATAAAGCGGCGGCATACAGCTTGTAATAGATGGCATTTTGCTTTGTCTCCGAATCCATGCGGTTGATCATTTCAGCAAAGTAATCAGCTGCCTCTGTCCATCTTTGAAGATTCATACAGTTTAGACCTTGGATCATATAAATATATGGATCGTCTTCATCGTTAACTAATTCTAAAAACTTGCTGCCATTCTGAAAGCTTTGTTCATATTGATTCAAACCATAGTGAGCAAAGCACTTATTGTAAAAAACGTAAGGGCGCTCAGTGGATTCACATGCAATATCAAGTACTAGAATCGCTTCCTTTAACCTGCCTAATCTCCGAAGAGAGTATCCATAATATTCATAATAAATGTAATAGCAGCTTTCCCAGGTATCGAGATTAGCGTGGCAGAAATGATGCACACTCTCTTCATAACAATCCAAATAATAATAACAGCTCCCAAGCGCTGCATGTATCTGCAGGCTTTCTTCGAGCTCAAGAAAGAGCTTGTAATAGTGTATGGCTTCTTTATACTTCTTTAATTTATAATAAACGTCTGCAATCCGGTTTAGAGCATCTAAATGATCCGGCTCCAGCTGAACCACTTGGTGATATCGCTGCTCGGCCAGATGATAGTCATCCTGCATAAACGCGTTGGTAGCGGCGTGATACCAGACTTCTGCAGCTAATCCCCCGTCGTCAACACATTCCTGTTCAACCACCGTCTTGAAATAAGGAGCCGCTTGATCATACTGCTCATGCTGGTGAAGGGCATATGCCATAAGATAGCTTTGCCGCTGGGTAAGCTGTGATATCTCTTCCAGATGCTGCAATACCGAGACAAGCTCCATATGTCTGCCCTTGTCCGCAAATAATTCAGCTAATTCATGCAAGGCTTTGATTTGGATTGCACTATCCGGATGCTGTGCCTCCAACTGCAATTGTTGTTCAATTCTTCTCTCAAGCACAATCAAACGGATATCGGCATCAAGATCCCAAGGACACTCCGCAAGGATACGCAAATAAATTTGCTTGGCCTCCTCATACCGATCAAGCTGCTCAAAGCACTGGGCTTGGCCTCTAAAGGCGTGGATATCCCCAGGAAGGTAGGTGAGAACGAACTCAAATGCAGCTAATGCCTCTTCAACGTAACCCAGCTGAAGAAGGGCCTGAGCTTTATGAATCTCTGTATTTAAATCCGGCGGCCCTGTAATTGGATCCGGGTCCGTCTGCTGATAAGCCTGTAGGGCAGCCTCATAATTACCGAGACGCATCCAGTACTCCCCGCTCAAGCGATTGGCATCCGGATCGTTCGTTATAATCTCTCTGGCCTCGCCTATCCACCGGCCCGCTTCCTCCAAGTCACCTTCAGCTAATGCCATCTGCGCTGTAAATCTTGACTTCAAGAAGTGCTCGATATCCTGTAATGAGATATCCGAACGGACTAAAGTGTTATATTCCAGATCCCAATAAGGCTCAATCTGCTTCCGGATAAATTCGATATACTCCAATGGAAAAATCCGCTGAAGCTCAATTTCAATAGTTGCCCATGAAAAAGCTTCATTAAAGAGCCTCCATACCGGAGCGGGTGCCCATGCCCTTTCTTTAAACAGTCCCAGCACTTCAACTTGAAGCAGCTGGCGGGTTTCTATACCTTCATAAGTATTATCCTGCAGCAGGATGGACCACTGATCCAGATCCACCCTGGTTTTAATATCATCATAAAGGTGGGCGACACATGCCAGAAATTGGTTGGCCAGCACTCTTGGCATATGCCATGGAGGAGTTATAACCTGTGACTCGAGATCCTCAGGAGCCTCTTCAATAGCCCCCTCCTCATCCTCCTCATAATCCGGGTAAACGATCGGAAAGGGCTCTACCTCGGATTGGGCAAGATCCTCTGGTTCTTCCATCTCGTCTAACTCCCACATTATTACGGGCTCAGCTTGAACTGTTCCACGAATGAGGAACTGTTTAGCTTCGTGGATAGCTTGTTCATAAGCCTGACGGAGGTTCTGAAAGCCCTCGGGATCGTCTTCAGGGTGGTAGATTTTCAGCTTGGCCGCGTAAGCCCGTTTTATTGCTGCAAGGTCATCCGTTGGCTCTATTCCAAGCAGGCTCCAAATCCACATCAGAATTCAGACATCCTCTCTAGTTCCTCTAACATTTTTTTAAATTCAGCTGCGGCAAGCCGAACTTCTTTCACGTCCTGTCTCTCAAGCACCTGTTCGAATTGGTTCAGCAAATAAGCAACCCTATGCCTTGTCTCTCCCAGGCTCTCCTCATAAATCCGTTCACCACGCGCAAGCAGCAGCTTGTTCTCCATCCGGTCGCGTGGGTGTATTTTGATATCAGACAATTCTAAGAAACGCTGCTCAATTTGCTCTGCTGTATATTGACCAGGATTCTCCTCAATCACAATACGGGATATTTCCCCTGTGCTGACAGCCGTAACCTCAACCTCTAAAATGCCATTTATATCGTATGTAAACCGAACATCAATAGCCTCTTGACCTTTTGGAGCTGGTGGGACGCTGTGCTTAAGTCCGCCAAGTAGAATATTGTTCTTCGTCAGCCGGCTTTCCCCTTGGTAGACCTCGACATGGATTACACGCTGCAGATCATAAAGTGTCCAGAAGCGTTCTACTTTACTGACAGGGACTACGGTATTCCGTTCGATAATCGGCGAGAAATGTCCTGATTCGTACTGGCCATCCTTGATCTCTATGGAACTGCTTATACCCAGCGTATAAGGACATACATCGGTCAATACAATATCATGCAGCGTTTGGTTTCTTGCTTTCATTCCGGCCTGAATGGCTGCTCCAATCGCCACTGTCTCATCCGGATCAATATGGGCGGATGGCAGTCTCCCAAATAACCGTGCAACAAATGAACTGATGACAGGCATCCGGGTAGCGCCGCCAATCAATAGAATCGCATCCAATTCCGAAGGACGGACCGCCGCATCCCTGATGGCTCTTTCTACCGGTTGGCGCAGCTTCGTCAGCAACGGCTTAACCATTGATTCGTATCGTTCTGGAGTAATGCGAACAGGCTTTAGCGTCTCATTAGCATGAATATTCAGATCCACAGTCCTTCCCTTGGAAAGCTCTCGCTTGCCGCTTTCAGCCTGTTTGCGAATTGCGGCCATGAGCTTATTATCCTCTTTATCTACAGCACCGGCTTTCTGGACAGCCATAAACTCTTGAATCAGCAAATCTGTGAAATCTTCGCCCCCGAGGTAATTGTCACCAGCCACAGCTTGAACCTCAAGCAAGTCCTCGAATTTCTCAAGGATGGATACGTCAAAGGTTCCCCCTCCTAAATCGAATACAAGAAAGCGGGTATTAGGCTGCTCTAAATGTAGTCCGTATGCGACCGCAGCGGCGGTTGGTTCATTGATCAGTCTCTCTACCTTCAAACCGGCAAGCTGTCCTGCCCGCTTGGTTGCCTTGCGCTGGGCATCATTGAAATAGGCCGGAACACTAATGACAGCCTCTGTCACTGATGAGCCGAGATAGGCTTCGGCATCCTCTTTCAGAGAGCGCAGCACAAAGGAGGACAAGTCTTCAGGGCTGAACCGATATTCACCAAGCTGAATCATTTTGTTGGTGCCCATGTATCTTTTAAATAGTGAAGCTGTCAAATGCGGATGAGTAATCATCCGCTGCTTCGCAACCTCTCCCACAATAATCTGGCCATCCTCATCTATACTGATGATCGAAGGAGTCAAGTTCCTTCCAAGCGCGTTAGGTATAATTTTGGCCCCATCACTGGTATAGCAGGCAACCACACTGTTAGTTGTTCCTAGATCAATCCCAATCATCGTCAATGTATGAACCTCCCGATAAGTATGCGTGCACCCGTGATCCAGCCGGATGTTTGATTGGCTTGGATTCAGCTGAATAGTTTGGTTTTAATTCCATATTTAGTATGCATACCTATAGATATCGGACAATCCAGCCTAGTTCTAAAGATCTATATCGCTTTCAACGCTTATGGATTTTAAAGTAATTAATTACTCTGGAACATGTAGAATTATCAAACCTTTCCACTCTCTTAACTATCTCCACGATGTTCCTGTAAAGATTAAGGTAAAAGTTATTTTTCGTTCGATCGCAGGAAAGCCTAGTCAGTTATATTGATCATAGATATTTACTAGAAAAGCAATTTGAATTCCATCACTGGAGATTTTCGTAACGAATGGGGTGTATAGATGAAGTCTTTTTCAAAAAACAAAGTACAGACCAAGTATGGAACCCTGGAATATTCCTTGTCTGGGGCGGGGTCACCTACAGTGGTTCTAATTAATGGAGGCAGCGGACCTATCGAGGGTTGGCTTCGGATCTACCACGATATTGCGGAGATGACCCGGGTTGTCGCATATAACCGGTTAGGAGTTGGGGGCAGCGACAAGCCAACGGCTCCCCAGCATGGGCGGGCGGTTGTGAGCACTCTAAAGGAGCTGTTACAAGAACTTCACATTGCTCCCCCCTTTATCCTGGTGGGACATTCCCTTGGCGGCTTGTATGCGAACCTGTTCGCCCGGCTGTATCCCGGTCAGACCGCTGGGGTTGTACTACTGGACTCCAGCCATCCTCTGGACTTATCCATCAATACGGCACAGGGCCCGATCATCCGGGGAATTAACAAACTGCTGGGTGCTTTTGATGCTTTCCCGGCCCACCGTAAATGGAATGAAGTCCATTATGTTGAGGAAACCGCTGAACAAATTGCCAAAGCAGGGGCTTTTCCGCAGGTGCCTTTGTTCGTTGTATCAGGTGGTAAGAAACCACCGTTCATGCCGGAGAGCGCTTTTGAAATTAGAAGAATTAATCAACGGGATTTCCTTAAGCTAAGCGGACAATCCACACACCTCATTGCAGCCGGCAGTGGTCACTTCCCACAATTCTCTGAACCTGATATTGTAACTAAAGCGATTACCGAGTGTATAAAGCAGGCAAGGGCTGATCTGTCTGTATAAGATAGACCAACCCCTGTTTTTTAACTATTACGACTTCCGAGCATTTAATCTGTAAGTTCAACCAACTTGGCAAAATACCTCAGGCCGTCCGGATCAACATCCTGTCTCCCGTAGGCATCCAGGAACAGATCCTCGAGACGCTCCGTGTTGAAGTTATACCTCAGTGTCCACAGTCCCCAATAAATATCGTAGTGCCTGTCCCCAATCCCCCCGCTGCCCAGGTCAATGAAGCCCTGCAATTCAAACTGGTCCATAATAATTACATTCGGCAGGCAGTAATCCCCGTGAATTACAACACGGTCCTCTGGAATATAACCGAACTTATCGAGATCATCTGCGGATATTCCTTTATCTGTCATTTCTCCAATCAGTTCAGCCGTTCTCTCTGGAAAAGGACAGCCTGCCAGCGGCAGTTCGTGCAGCTTCCTTAAATAACCGCCCAATGCTCCGGCTAACCGATCCGGGTGCTTACGATGGATCTCTGCGGTGCAATCTTCTCCATCCAGTGCTTCTAGTAATAAGTAATCCTTATCTTTGTCGGAATCAAACGCAATGACTTGAGGGGCAAGCTTGTGGCTGTGCAAAAAATCCGTCATGATGCGCTCCCGCTCAAGCGTGCCTTTTTTACTTATTTTCAGGAACAAACGCTCGGTTCCCTCGATATACAGAGTTTGGGCTTGCTCTGAGCAGCTGCTGTCATAAAATTGGGCACCCTTCAGATACGATCTGATGCTGCTCGGAACTGTTCCGATATTTTCCCAAGAAACCAGTGTTCGATTCATAATTCTTCCTCCCAGATTACTCTCTAGTCCCTAATCCTTAATTCCAAAAGCTATCCATCTACGATCAATGTCCTCCACTACAAACTCACGATTATTGTAATCTGTAACCGTTAGCGGCCTAATAATCTTAACTCCAGATTTGACAAACTCCTCTTGTAGCTCAACTTGGTTTTTGGTTATAAAATAGGCATCATACCCATATCCGTACTGCTCTCGGTTAGGAATGACCTTTTGTCCCTGAGTTTGAGTTAATATAATCTCAGTTGCGTCACGATACAGACAGAAATGAGGCTCCGCCGCATCCAAATAGGAAACCGCTTGAAAACCCATTTTATGTTCATAAAAGCTGGCAGTAGCTGAAATATCCGCAGCCGGAAATATACAATGGGACATAACTAGCAGATCATTGTTCACTGAACATGCTCCCCTTTTTTTTAAAAAATACGAACCCTTCCCTAACATAACAGCTACAGGCGGGATATAAAAGAGATTAAACCTCTAAAATCAAATACCCCGGAGAACAAAAGCTTTGTTCTCCAGGATATTTGGGCTTGCGCATAAATTAGTTTGTAATCCCCTCTGGCTCCGTTCCATCTGCCATCTGGGGCAGTTCCTCTGGTAATGCTTCCATGATACCTGATCCCAGCCCTTCGGGCTTGCGTGAAATCAGGAACCAGTCAAACTCCGCACTGCTGCGGCCCTGCCCTAATTCTTCAACAGTGAAACAATCCTGGGCCTTGCTGCTGACAAACAAGCCGTTACAGCCCTCAGTAGGTGTTAACAGAACCCGGTAGGTAGCTTCCTCAGCATGGAAGACCATATCTGATTCCTGTTCTCCGATCCAAATCACAGCTTTCCCATTCTCAAGTCTGCCGGTCCCGTTAAGATGCACCTCGGCATAGGGAGAAAGGGGCGAAGTTACGACCTTATATCCATGACGGGTAGGGAGGTGGGTCTGAAGCGCGCTGGACGAGAGGCTTACACAACGGCCATTGGTACCAAATCCGTAGTCCTTACTGTTATGTACCCTCGAAATAATCCCGGTAATATAGTTGTCCTTCCGCTGAGCAGAATTCGTAAATCCAGCACAGTAGTACTGCGACGAGTTATTGAAGACACGCAGGCCGTTATTATTTCCTACATTATTAACATATACGGGGCCTCCATTTGTAGTGAACCCGTAGCTCTGAGCATAACCGGAAGCGGAGATGCCGGCTGCTGTTAGCGAGCCTACCGCAGATACTTGAGCAGCACTGATCACATTGGCGTTGACATTCTCCAGTACTGTACCTCCACTTACACTGAGTGTGCCGGACACTGTCAAATTTCTCGTAGTACTGCTCCCTCTGACGTCCCAAGTTCCGCCCACATATCCACTTCCATTAACGGTAACCATAGCCGGGTGGTTCGGGTCTCCTACTGTTACAGCTCCCGTCAGAACAGAAGTGCTATCCACAACCAGAGAGTTTCCGTGGATTTGACCGTCGCTTGCAATATTCCCAGCGGCCTTAAGCGTATTCGGTGTTAAGTCCGGATTGCTTACCGTCACAGTGATGGCATCATACAAGTAGATAGGCTCATAACCTCCCGCCGGACTGTCTTGCCCCGGATTAGCGGTCACTGAGGCAACAAGTACAAAGGTGGTATCGGTATGAACACCGTTTTGCAGCGTACAGGTTGTTGCTGTTCCGCTATACACTGGTTCTGTTCTACCGCTTTGGAATAGCTGAAAGAACGTGCCGCTGCTCTCCCAGGCAAACCGGATGCTGCTGCCATTCGCAAAAGACGTGGTCGGCACAGTAGGAGATCCTGCTGCGGTGGTTATGAAATTCTGCAGATAAAACTGCGGCGGACTCTTCATTAGAACAAAGGAGCTGGACTTGGGTGTAAATTGATTAGGATTATTGGTTGTCCCAGACTTCTCCCGGATTAAATATTCGAAGTTCCCGGGCTGCTGATTGACCATAACTTCCAGTCCGAGAACCAAGTTATAGTCCAGATCATAATCAGAAGCCTCCCTGCACTGAAAGGAGAAGACGGCATAATTGCCTTCATCATCCAGCCCTAGCTCCCTCCCGGTTACAATCACAGTGCTATTTACTGTCCATTTGCCCGTATTGACAGATGGGCTGGGTGTCTTCTCCGACAGATCAGTCGAAGCTGCCCCTATCGGCACGGCGATATCAATCGCACTGCAATAGATGGAGCTGTTCTCCCGGAATACCCCTAGATTGATGACTGCTGCAGCTGCGGACTGAACTGTTGATGTCTGAAGCGGAGCTGGATTCGTCGAGAAGCGATACGTGAGAAGACACGCTTCATCCACCAAGAAAGGCTGATCCATTGAATTATTCAGATTATCCATTATCGTCACTCCTTATTTGGGGTATTGAATTGATGATCGGACAGCTTGATTGCAAGCTGCAGGACGCCGTCGCGCAGGGTAACAGCCCCGCTTTCGAGTCGGGCCTCATCTCCTGCACTTAACAGCTCGTAACCGTTCCAATCCTTGTCAGAACTACGCTCCCACCATGACCAGGAGCCGTTCTGCTCAACCGGCGAATGATAACGGACCGCCAGCGGGAAGACAGGAGGCTTTTCTGCTTGGGCTGGAGTCTGTATTATCCGGCTGAGCAGTGGCCCAACGCGAAATGTGGTCTCCATGCTGCTAAGAGCTGGGTCAGTGAAGGCAGACGGGATCGTCACTTCCTTCACAGGCAGGATTCCGGTCGAGACATGAATAGCCGCCCTGGGATCAACCAGGAGACTGACGAAGGCTTCACTACCCGATTGAAACTTTAATTGTAAATAGTTCTTTGTTCCATTCGTTAGATCGGCTCCAATATGTCGAAGATAAGACTGCGGCTCATCTGATTCTTCCTCCTCTGGATCAGCCGAGCTGTTGAACGTGCTGTAATCGTCTTCCAAGAAATAACCAATAACCCCATCCTGCCTTGTCTCCAAATCGCCGAGCCGGACATCGAACGGGAAATCTACAAACTCAGGATCAGCCGTATCAAAGGTCGCAGTCCAGCTTGCATCCCTGATAGGCGGACCTTCCAGCTGCAGCTGCAGACACATCCGAACCAGAGCTAAAGGCCGGCCGATCAGAACGGTCAGATTCTGGTCATCCCGATTCCCTAGTGGGTCTACAGTCCAAAGTGTGGAATCAATGGCGCGGAGAAAAGCGTTGAAGTTCGCCTCCTCAGCAAGCTGTGGCGAGGTGATCATCTGATAAATGTGCGGGGCGAACCGGGCCACATCATCAAGCACCGCAACTTCATTGTGCGGCGGCGCCAACCATTCCCCGTTCCGTTTTCCCTGCCCTTCAACCAACAATCTGTATTCGCCAAGTGCGAGACCTTCCGGCGAATAGAGAAGCAGGCTGTGGTCAAGATGATTCGCGATGACCCATCCGCAGACCGGATTCGCTAACCCCAAGGAAGATCGTTCAGCAGCTGCGGCTGATTTGCTGCTTGACATGCCATCAACTAGCCGCGCGTTAAGACGGGCATGCTGCAGCAGTCTGGGCGGAAGCGATACGACGGAAGCAATCTGCTTGTTAATTTTGTTGTCCCCGCTCATCGCCTGATCTTTAAGAAGCGGAAAATTCTGCGCGTTATACAGCCCGGAACCTTTGCCCGAAGCTATGACCTGCAATACTCGTCCGAACTTGTCATAAAGCAGAAGTTCCTCGAAGTACATCTCCCCCTGCCTTGTACCATGAAATCCGGGCGTGGTTCCATTCGGGAGGAATGGAACATCATGAATCTGCCCGGAATACGGGCCGGGGAGCACCGACATATCCTCGTAGCCCATCAGCTGACCGGCCCCCACTTGGACCGGGCCAGTGCCGAGTATGTCCTTCGTGGTGGGACGCCGGAATGCACGTCCATCCCGCAGCGCAATCATATCCTGGAATCCGGTCAGCTCCTGGGCAAGATATTTCCATCCACTAACCGAGCCGATCTCATTATAAAGCTCCGTTAACTGATGATCGTCATCATAATGCTGAATAAAATCCTTAAGCTTGGAGCCGAATATAAGCTGAGCATGCGGACTAAGCAGGGAAATTCCTCCGATATCCCGGTTCTCCACTTGTGAAGTTTGAACGGCTGCCGGTGAATACTTATACTCACGTCCGTCAAATATCCAGTTCCTTGTCTGTCCGCTTAAATAAGGCACATGCGTATAATTGGCCTTCCATTCCATCAGCATCGGATTCCAGGGCTGACGCCACATAGCGGCCAGAGCAGGCAGCGTCCCCGTGTAATCCGAAGTGCTCCGCTTATTGATTACCGCCAACACATCGGCTTCTGAAATCCCGCAGGCAGCCGCCAAAGCCGCAGCCGATGCCGGGTCGAGGAAGACAAACTCTTCAAGCAGCTGAGGAACGACCGCAGGCAGCGCCCCCGTGCTCAGCTGAGGCACAGCCGAGCGGGCCGTGCGGCTGTCCACGGGCTTTCCCTTCACATGAAACCCGCTGATAATCTCCTCCGGGAGTCTGACAACAAGCGATTTGTCAGGATCAAAGGCTGGCGGCGGTTCCACACCTGACAGGACAACCACGGGGTTATTCGCCAGCCAGAACCTCGGTGCAGCCTTCGCAAGCAGCATCTTGCCGCTGCCAAGCCCTTTCTTCTTGGCAAAGAGCTGGATACCTTTCTGATAAGCTTCTTGAGCAGTTCCCATCTCACCGGTCAATGGTCCGGGCACCTTGGTGAGCAAGCCTGCTGCCTTTCGCAGCAGGGCAGCCGCCTGCCCTGCCTTGCTGTCCGGATTGGCTGGATCAAGCTCCTGATCGAGCTTGGCATTCGTGACTCCGGGAGGAGAGGAAGGCCACATGCTGTCTGGATCAAGGCCTCTCTTGAGCCATAGCCCATTCAGCTCCCATTGCAGCCGGTACAAGGCTTGAAGCGATTCATCGAGCTCCGCTTGATCTGCATTCAGTTGGCTAAGCCAAGCCGCCTCTTCCGGTGTCAGCTCCGCTTCTGTGCCTTCACCAGAGGCTGATTGAACGATAGCCCAATTGTATCCTCCAGATTTGGAACCGAACCAGGACCCATGAATCCGGTTCATTAAGAGCACATCTCCGTTCACTTCATTGAGCGCAGGGAGCATGTCATATTGCAGAGCTCTCAGGAGCGGGATTGTTCTCGTATCATAGCCCTTTGCGGCCAGCTGAACAGAGAGCAGAGCCGAGAAAGCATCTGCGGTTGTATTGCCAACGGCCACGTTAAGATTACCGGTCTCCCGGATCGCGTTCAGGGGATCGTCTTTCGGCGGCTCTCCGTCGCGGTCCCAGACAAGACTGAATACCATGCCCTCATAAAGACTGACTGAGCCCCTAGGCGAGGTCTGATCCCCACACCCTTTATACGTCCACTCCAATTGGTCCAATAAAGAGGCATATGCTTCATCGGAACTCGAGCCAGCTGATTCTTTCCAGGATGCCATGATGTCTTTGGCTGGGTCGGAATACCATCCAATAACCTGATAACTCAGAGTATCCTGGTTAATTCCCGCCAGATCGTCATAGAACGAGAATACACCTGCATTATGAGAAACATATGATGCGAATAAAGAGTTCCCTGGTGCCACAGCGGTCAGAAACATGGCATCCGCCGCCCGTTCACTCCAGCCTGAATCCAGAGGAAACGGAATCCCTATATTGGCTACCTGCGGCTTGTCCGCATCTGGAGTAAGTGAAATGCTGCTGCGGTAGGGGTCCGGGCTGCTCTGCCACATACGGATCAAATTAGAATCCGCCAGGTACATGCTCGTCTGCTCCGTCCCAACACCCTTCACATGAGCTGTGTAGGGACAGTCACTTTCGAGCACCCATGCTGCCGCTTTTCTCTGCTCCTGCCCGCTCAAGCGAACAATCAGCCAACGGTTCGGCACCAACGGATAGCTGATCCCTTCCCCCTGCCGCTGCACGCCATGCCTCAATGAACGGGGAAGTGTCCAGTGCAGGTACACACCTGCCTGCATTCCTCCGATATTGCGTTCTCCGGCCAAAGGTTCCGGACTATGGAATTTCTCCAGTGCCGTGTAGTCATACTGCCAGCGGCGGAACCCGTCTCTTGCCAACACACCTTTGTTGACAAGAAGCGCATCAAGCTCCACCGGCACGATAATTTCAGTCTCAGCCACGCCGGGATTCCTCCTTCATCTCTTGCGGTTGACAGATTAGCTTGACATACTCCGGCTCCTTCATCATAAGCAGCGCAAAATCAGCCGGTCCTAATGCATTAATCGGCCCCTTCATATAAGGCTGCAGTCCGGCCTTTAACATGCCGAGCAGTCCGTTCCCGGATTCCGGGGACAAATTCAGCACATGGCTGTCTGAACCCCTCATGCAGCAGGCTTTCTCTCCCTTCAGATCTCTTACCTGAAACAATGGCGCTTGCTCGAACTGCTGTCCAAGCTGCGGATCGCTATCATGCTGTGGAGAGAGCAGATTGCGAAGGGCAATACATCCGTCGTCATCCGTACCAAAGCCAAATCCCTCACGAGGCTCACTGATCTGGATGGATGCAGGTATTCCGCCAATCAAGCAGAGAAGCACACTCGCCGATAACCTTTCCATTCGCAGCAGCTTCATTGGAGACCCGTCTGTATGGAACGCCTGAACGACCAGATTCGGCCAGCCTGAGACCACAGCCGAGCGGAGCAGCATTCCGCTGATCCGTTCAGATGAAGAACCGTCAGCTGGCGTCCCGGCTTTATCAGCTGCGGAGCGGCCTGTGATTTCATAAGCAGCCCCATGAATCAGGTCCTGAGTCAAATCATGGAAGTTGGTGTGACGGCTGGACTCCAGACCGATGCTTAACGCCCCGTCCAGCATTGCGCTTATCCAATTGTTGTCTATATAAAAGAACCTCAGGGATTCAACCGGCAGCATCCGTTCGTCTGCTACAAGGTAATCGAAAGGAATTCCCTGAAGCAGCACAAGATCTGCAAGCCATTCGGCAACCGGCAGCAGGTCATTGCTGACCTGATCTTCAATCGCCTGCTTCGCTTCCGGCATTGCCATGAACTGCTGTATCGATTGTAACGGAACCATCTCCTGTAGCTCGGCAAGCTCCTCAGGTTCCAGCCCCCGTGTCAAACGCACACCTTCCGCAATATGACCGGCCAATTGATTGTCCAGCACTCCAAGCAAGGTATCCTGCAGTGTCTTGTCGTGCCGGGCAGTTGAGATTTGACTCCTGTCAAATAGGCTGCTCTTCAGCCGGTAATACTGCTTGTCACTCAGCCGGTGAACGCGTCTTCGGAAATCCAGAAGCTTAGCACCGAACACTTTATCTGAAAGAGCCATCGCCCGGCCGATCTCAAATGCGCTGGCCAAAGACATATCGAACACACCAAATGCCTCCTGATAAATGATGGCAGAGTCAGCCGTGAAGAAGGGAGATGGCTTCTCCAATATTTTCGGCAGCAGTGGTGTCAGAGGCCCCCTGTACCAGGCAAAGGTGTCCTCCCCTGATCTCGTCCGGTAAGGAAGCGGAACAAAGCCTTCCTGAATCCTTCGGGTCATCTCCTTCTCTTCCGAACTCCCGGCGGGACCGTCACCTTGCGGCTGTGGCAATCGCAGCCACATGTCACCCGGGGCCACCCCGGCAATGTGGTTCATCAGACCATGGAAGTCTTGCGAATGGTCGGGAAGAGTTTGAAAGCTCCAACTCGCCAGCGATAACAACGAGACGTAGTCATAGCCCGCAAAGTCTGCTTCGTCAGCCAACTTCCCCTCCCAGCCCTCCATAGAGACCAGGTGTACGATACTTCTTACAGGTCTGTCCGACTCAGGTGGAAGCATGGCAGGGAACCGATTCGAGCAAATGACCGATACCATATCCCCACTTCCCTCTTTCTGAACCGGGGAGCCTTGTGCGACTCCGCTGATCTGCCGGCAGTGGCTGAAGTATCGCAGCTCATCAAGCCTCGGTGCAATGTCCTGAAATACCCGCACAGGGAGCCGGATATAGGAGCAGGACTCCGCCAGGCTAACATCCGCTTCTTTTACGATGGCGGGCTTGAGAACACCCGCTTCTTCTTTAAGAAAATCCCCCACCGTTGCCGTTATGCTGAAATTGGGGGTAAGAGTGTTCTGCAGATGGACATCCACACCCGCTGTCAGCTCCTGCTCAGATAGAACAAGGAGAGCCAGCCAGGGAACCTTGGGGTCGTTCGAATCCGTGACGACATCGGTCCCCCCCTCGTTCCTGGTCTGTAATGCCTTGGTCCGCATTCGGCGTTCCCAAGGAAGATGGGGATCGCTCAGGACGATATGCGGCAGCACCTCCCCGTATCTTCCGCTGCTGCCATCCGGTGGATAGACAGAAGCAATGTGTGAGGGATCTAATGAGAACTGTGGGGCGCTAACCACAAAGGTCTGAACTGCTCCCAGTTGATCCGTATTCACAGCTTTATTCATGTGGGTCAGCTGGTGGGATACTTCGATTTTCCAGAGTCCTGCTTCAAGTCCAGGCGTGTAGTTATCATAGAATATGATCTGACCGTCCCCTGCAGCCTTCGTGTTAATCTCCGGCAATATCTTCCCCTCCTCTCAAGATTGCCTCATGGGCGGATCACTGAATGAATGTGCGGCTTCCGCAGCATACCGGTCAAGCGACCCGGACGGTCCATTGTACAGACCTGACGACCGCAGCGCTTGCAGCAGTGCATTCCTTGACAGAACGACCTCATCCTTCATTAACGCTGCCACTTGAGCAACCGTATCTACTGCAGCAGCCGGATTATAGGTGCCAGCCTCCACCGCATTCGGGGATAAGGGGTATCCTCCAGCAGCCACTTGTTCCCCGCCAAGCACCTCCAGATTCGCTGCACCCCGGGTGAATCCAAGCTGTGAGATCGGAGGCTGAACATCATATCCGACCAGCTGGTCTTTAAGCACCTTCGCCTCCGGCCTACCCGGCACCTGGGTAAATGGCTCGGGTGGAACAGCCCATAACGACTCAGGAACGTTCCGATAGCGCGGGACAAGCGACCATGCCCAGGTATCCATCGGTGCTCCCGAGTCCACATGGGTAACATTCAATGTATGAACCGACGAAATCCCCGTCAGATCCATTGGCCTTATAGAAATTGTTGGCTGATCTACGGCTCCGTTGTCTAATTCAGCATGATGCAGCGTTTCAACCGTGGTTTCGACTCTATTCTTGCCTGTGCGCAGTTCACTTGCTGGAATAGCTGATTGAGTGAAAAAGCGGAATTTTCCCGCTCGTACCACCCAAGTCTGTCCACTCTCTTCCCCGTCATTTTCCAGCGTTTTAAACAGCCCGTTTGCAATCGTGATCTTGCATATATCCTCTGGTTTGGGGAGCAGCTTCGTAAATTCATCCCACAACAGCGGGTCTTGCCTCTGATCGGCTCCTGATGAGCCGAAATGGACGGTGAACGAAACTACCGAGAGATTCACATGAACTTCCCCGCCTGTTGGCGGCCCCCACATATCAACGGTCGCCCCAAGTGAAATGGAAATCGTTTTGTGGCAGAACAACAGGTTCAGCCTGTAGCTTACGCCGATTCCAACATCAATGTGGGCAAGGAAGCTGAACGGGTGCCAGTTCACAAGCAGGTCCGCATGAGCAGTGAACCAGGCCTGCAGATCTCCATCGTGGAAGGTCGCTTCAAGTCCGCCCCCGGTCATGACACAAGAAGGAGTCAAGGCGAAATAAGCCCCGCCCTTGATGGATACCTTGTCGCTTACCGCCCAGTTAATCCCGAGTCTAGGCTCCTGAGGGTAGAACTCCGGCGGTTTAAAGGCTGGATGATACCCGCCCAGAGTCAACACGAATTGTCCAGCATGATCGTTCTCCCCGAACCAGAAATAAAATGCAAAACCTCCGGTTAAATGGCAATCGCGGGACAGTACATATGAAGAGCTGCCGAGTACAGCCGACAATCCGAAGAAGCCTTCATTCGGCTGAAGCACCGCCCTTAACTGCAATTCCAGATTCACATAAGTCTGCGAGTTTACTTCCGGTTGAGGCAGCTGCATGGAAGATAACCCGAGAAGCAGAAATTGGAGCTCGCGGCCGAAATCAACGATGAGCAGGGCCTTGGTTCTGACCAGTTCAAAAGATGTGAATTGAACACCCACCGCCAACCAGTATTCTCCTGGTTTAGGTGCTATCCAAGCTTTCTTCTCGCCGTTTGGAACAATAGGGGCGTTGCCTTGCAGAACATCCAGAATATGCATAGGGTCCCGGGGGGAATCACCCCGCCCCGGCTGGGAAGGCTCGGTAAGGGCAAGCAGCGGGAATCCCAACACCTCATCTTGGGCCGGAGCCTCAAGCATCCGGTTGAAGCCAAATCCACCCATAAGTCCGGTTACGAACAAAGCCGGAGGTCCACCTAAAGGCGCATCCAGCTCCGCAAAAATGAACAGCGATGGATCACCCGAGGTCATCTGGGCGTAGGACCCGATCGCCGCCAGGGCAAATCCCTCCGCTTTGACTACAGCCGTTCCATTGAACATAAACTTGACGTCCTCGGACAGCTGACTGCCTGGAACTCTCATTAGCGCCCCCGATATCTCAATTGGAGCCTGGTTATATTCGAGGCCAAGACCGCTGAGTCCGAACACAGGAGCAAACCGGGTCAATGGGGAAGAGATGGACAATCCATCCAAGGAGAAGCTCAAGGGGCCAAGAGCAATGGAGGCATCCAGGACAAAGGTCAATGAGCCTCCCTCGTATCTGACGCCGATCCTTTTAAACGTAAAGATGCCAAAGGTCCTCTGAATAGAGAACCAGCTGGTCGGATCAACAGCAGGGGCTAGGGTATCCCTTGTTTTAGCTGGAGCAGGATAATTACTGGTCTTTGAAATACTGGTTCCCGGGATGTCAGCAGCAAGGGGCTGAGTATGGGACACAGGTTTAGGTTTCTTGACCGATTGCCCGCTTAGCGGAAGCTGCAGCAGCGTGCTGTCCTCGCCAAGCTGAAGTGTTGCCTGCAAGCAGATTGGAGCACTTAGCTCCGCATCTTGGAGCTTCGGAAGTCTGGTTGTTCCGCTTTGTGTAACGAGCCCGTTTAACTGCTCCACAACTTGCTTGGATACAGCATGAGACACGTACCAGAAACCGAAGTCCCGGATCTGAAGCTGCTCCGCTTCCGGCAGCTTGCTGCCGACAAGCGGCAAATCCGCGAGCCGTACAGCCGTTGGGATGTCAAGACCGAACGCGAACACCCGGATCATTCCCGGCGAATTCAGCTCATTCAGTCCATTCAGAGGATTGAATTCATCCTGCTTATCCTGTTCATCTTGCTCGCTTTGGCCGTTCTGCTCCTTCTGACCACTCTGAAAGCCCTGAATTGAAGATGTGTCCGATATTCTCTTGGAAATAAATACGGCATTGCCGTAATGAGCTGATTCCGCTGTTAATACCAAATCACCACTTGACAGATCATAACGGAACGATGCACGGGCCAAGGCCAAATCCAGCCCTTCTGGAATAAGTTCAGCATCCAGCCCAAAAGCACGCGCGAGTGTATCGAGTCCAAGCGGCTTGGCCTGATCCCCGTCAGCATCATCATGCGGCTTCTTCGCCAGACTCCAGCTGGCCTGGATGACTTTGCTCATCTCCGTTGACATGAAATCAAGCTCAAATTCAGAATCTTCAACCCAGAAATAACCTTTAAACGTAACATCGGGGTTATCATTTTGATGAACGACGCTAACTTCCACTACGAGGTCAAAGTGGATTTCGGCAAGGGTTAACCCGCTTGAGCACATAAAACTGAAATCATGAGTTTTGGTGTTAAAGCTCAAATTCAGCCCTGTTAGGGTAAGCTCAGGAGCATGTGCCGGTAGAGAAACACTGAACAAGGACAGAATCTCACCTGTCAGCTTCGTAAGGGAAAGACCTTGTCCAATTGCTCTGCCGCCTATCCCTCCTGTCAAAGTCGCGCCAGCACCCGTCTCGTATTCCGCCATCACGTAGAGCGGAAGCTCTGCAACGGTAAACTTCCCCGTAATTTCACCACTGACCGCTTGGCTGGTCTTCGAAATATCCAAGCTGATTTCCGTAAACACAAGCTTCTTCTGGCCTATCTGAAAGCTCCAATCACTGTCTACCGTGACTTGGAAGCGGTAGCTCCCCTCTTTGATGTTCCCGAAGATTTTAAGATCAGAACATTGAATCTGAGGCAGCCATTTCAGGTCCCCAGCCGCATGCTCAATCATGCTGCCGATATCAATAACACCATCAGTTAATTCACACGTAAAGATCAGATCCGGCAGAAGAATGGATGCATCCAAAGTTCCTCCAGACAATACGGCAGTACACGCTACCGTGGTCTCCAGTGCCATTTCCTGGCCGGGTGCATAATCGAACGTAACCTGCATGCCCTTGAACACAAGGATATTGTCAAGAACGGCCCAGCCTCTGTCATTCTTATAGGATATGGTGGCGCTGGCGCTCAGCAGCTCGCGGTTGGCTGCGGAGAGGGTCAGAGCGACCTGCTCCAACTGAATATCATCCAAAGCGGGCAGCAAGCCAGGGACTTGTGTATCCAAGCTGCCGCTGCCTATCAGACTGGGGAGTTCACTCATTCGGATCGACGTCGGTCCTGAAAGGCGGCTTTCGACAGCCACAATATTCATCCGGCCGGAGTATTCGCGGATATACACGGGAATCACTAGCGGCTGCGCTCTGCCGATGTCTCTTTCAATATCTGCCTCAAGTTGAAGCAAGCACGCGGTGGTATAGGGATCACCAGGGCTGACCGGTTCCAGGATGACAGAGACTAGGTTAAGCTTGAATGGAAGCTTGAAACCTGCGATTTCAAGAGGTTTCTGCGGGACAGAAGCCAGCACAGCGGCCGTCTGATCTTGGAAATTGGCAATCTGCCCCGACAGTCCCCAGCTTTCTGCAGCAAGCAGCCATTCAAGTCCGCTCGCCTTCTTAGCTAAAGTTAACGCTGCCTCAAAGCCTATGCTTTGTGCCAGCCCTTTCTTCATCGTGTCAGAGATTGGCACATATCCATACACCTCGGGATAGCTGTCTGGAAATGCCGCTCCGCCCATCGAATCCAGTTGAATAACCGGCCCTGAATAATTGAACAGATCGAATACGCCGCCAGCTAACTGAGGGTACAGATCGGAAAGTTTCCAGCCAGGCTGGAATCCGGAGAGCCGTATGACCACCTGAACAGCTTCTTCAGCTGCGGTAAAAACAATCTCCCCCTGAAGTCCGCTAAATCCCGAGTAGGATTCGAGGACAGCACCTTGAACAGTAATAGATCTGTCCGTCTGTCCGCTGACCTTGGCTCCGCTTAAGCTGAACTTATCTGTACCAAAGCTGCGGCTGAGCATGGCCGTTACTGCCCTCGAGATCAGCTCTCCTCCGGAGATTTCAAACGGAGAGGTTTCCAGCGCATGCTGCACGAACTGCTTCAAGCTGGCAAAATCCATATTTTATCCCCCTTTTATGGACAGATGAAATCAATAATAACTGGCAGATGATCGCTGATCAGCCTGGCGCCAATTAACCGGTCATTCACCGTTAGAGCTGGCCCTACAGCCTGATTCGCCTGCAGACTCGGCGCAAGATGCGCCTTTTTCTTCGTGCGGGCAGCATAATAAGCGGCCACGCCGGATACATCGATATCCGAATTGTTAGCTACTCCGCCGGTCTGGACTATGTTTGCGGGTACGTCAATAACATCTCCGGCATCTACACCTCCGGTTCCAAAATTAATAGCAGCCGTGCTTGCAACCGTTCCGCCATACAAGAAGTTGTCAAAAGCGGCACCTTTTAGAGCATCGGTTGAAGCAGGAACCACACCTGCATTGTATTTCTTTAATATTGTTCCCTGAGTGGTCACCGCAGCTTTTAGCTGCTGCTGATTGATCGTGTTGGTTAAGGGGCCATTGCTAAAGGGAGGCGTGTAAGGAACCGCAGGCACAGGCGCTTCTGGGGGTGCGGGCAAAGCGGCCGGAGCAGCGGATCCCCCCTGCTCAAGGGTAGGCGTGAGTGCACGGTATGATGAATGGTTGGTCATCTGAATATTAGTACCGTTAGGGTCGTTCTCTAAGAAATCCATATTAAAATCACCGGTAAAAAATAGCTCTTCAACCCTGACAGCGTTGCCATCCACCTCAATGAAATGGCTGTGTGGCCCTCCGGCCAGCACCGCAACTGTGTCATCAAACATTTGACAAATATGCAGGAACATCAACTGGTTCACCTGCCCTTGTCCAAGAAAATTCCGTCCTGACCGGACGGCCGCATAATGGCAGCACACAATTGGGAGAAGGTATTCTCCGGCGGCAGTATGTACCATGAACATGGCCAGACATGGCATGCGGAACCCTCTTCCAAGAGAGTACCCGCTGCCTCCGTTTGGTCCATTTCCTTGGGCCTGTCCTCTGAAGCGGGCTGGGTTATTACGGCGCGGAGAAACAGCATATAAGTCCACTAGCGGAATCATAGGTCTGCCAGCTTGTACCGGATAAGCTGTAGTTGTCCAATCATTACTCGGCCACACCGTCCAGCTGTTCTTCTTAAGATTGGAGACCGGATAGTTAGCACTTCCGTCCTGCCCATTCCCGGCTACCAGTCCCACAGGCCGAATGGTATCCAGATCTTTTACAATGAAGCCGTAACGCTCTGAACCTGTGCTGTAGGAAAGGAAGAACCCCTTATAGTCATTCACACGGAGGGGATTAATGGCTACCGCCTCGTTATTAAGTGCGGCCGAGAGCAGAGACATAACACGATAGACCCGGGTGAGTCTGACTTCCACAATAATGACGATGTCGATGTCCTGGCTGACAATAGTTCGGGCGATTGCCGCGGCCATCCCTGGAACATTAATTTTAGTCCAGCTGAGTACTTCAATGTTCCAGTTCATGATGCGGAGATTGGGCATCCGGAGTATCCCTCCTATAGATTCAATTTTTAACAGATTGGCTGGATTATGCGTGTACAGTGGGGTAAGTGAAGACTAGCAGAATTAGTAGAGAAATGGGTCTAGCAGCGGATCACAATACGGTACGCAAGTTAATTTAAATGTTGGCGGCTGCATTCTAGATGAAGAGTAGTAAGAGGAAATGCATCAGTGTCTCATTGGATTTGGGGCATATAAATCCCTTAGAAGTAATCTAATGGTAATTATATCACCGGGGGTTAAAGAGTGTCGATTTGTTTATATGAAAATAACCCGATGCACATCATCTAATCATGTACATCGGGTTCATGTATTTCCGTTAATTAGGTACGTAAGGACGTACTATAAGCAGCGGCACCGAGCAGGTATACCCCTGATACTCCGCAATTAGCTGGGTCAGTCCCGGAGCCAGGCCGGTAACATTGCCCAAGGTATCAACCGAGGCAACTTCCGGATGCAGAGTGGTGAACTTAGTCTCCGCGGTAACCGGAACAACTGAACCGTCCTTAGTCTTAAAATAAGCATTTATATCAATGGTGTCATTCATAGTGAGAGAGTACTCATCTGAATCCAGAATTAAAGAGCCTTCGCTTCCCCCTGGATTCTCTGTTGATTCTTGGCCCCATTTGGAAAGCTCCAAATGCTCGGCATTGACCGTCCCGCTTAACACAGCAATACTCCCATCCGGCAGTTGCCTCGCTGCTGTATTCTTATCGGATGCAGGATAACCGGGAATCTCCTGACGAATGGTATCAAGGATAGTCCCCTTGGAATTTACCTTTAAGGTTACAAATGTCCCCGTATCTCTTACTTTTCCCTGGATCAAATAACCGTCCGAAGCGTACCTGAGATCATATAAGACGATGTTAGCCAGCTCAGGTGTGGTGTCCGCCAGTTTCTTGGACCATAAAGTCTGTCCCGATTCGTTAACCTTCCACAGACCAGACGCATTCAGCATCACATACCCGTCTCGTTCAGATGCCTGCACGATGTGAGTATAAGTCTGCATTCCCCAATCTTCCGTGTCCTTGATCCGCTTAAATTGTACCTTTCCTGAACGATCGTATTTAACTAATAATGGATATGACTTGGAAGACTCGAATTTACTTGTGCTGCCTACTGCCCAGAACCCTCCATCTGAAGCTTCCACCGCAGCGTAATACCGCTGGTCGTCACTGAATGGGACATTTTCATTATATGCTAGATAGTGTTCCCATAACTTTGCACCATTCTGGTCCGTCCTTAGGATGTAAGCTCGTGCGGTCCCCGAAACGTTGTAGGTGGATGACGTTGCGATAAAACCTCCGTCGCTTGTTCTCTTTACATGATTGACCGGGTTATCAAGCGAATTGCCGTACATTTGGCCCCACTCAACCTGGCCTGCAGAAGTTAGCTTAAGCAGGTAAGCGCGATAGACGAACTTGCCCCCGCTATCATCCTTGACAGCACCACCAATCATGTAACTGCCATCTTCTAATTGCTGTATATTATAAGCATGAAGCGCTTCTGTATCATATTTATCATCAAAATATTCATTCTCCCACTCCACCCGTCCTTCTTTATCCGTCTTGATCACGTGGAGTTTCGTAATATACCCGTCACGCGGCGTTGACTCTCCAAGAATAACCAAGCCCCCATCGGCTGTTGGCGCAATACTCCGAGGTTCATTGTAATTCGTGGGATTCCCATACAGCCGGGACCATTCCTTCTCAAGACCGGATAAGGGGGCCGCTGCGGAGCTAGTGTGAGACTGAGCTGTCCAGAGGCCAATCGCTGCCCAGAGAAAGATGAGCATTTTCATTTTTTTCCGTAAAATCATCATAGATCTGCATCACTCCTTTAAATTGGTGAAACATCATGAACATTGTCCCTGATACCCATCAGTTCTAACAGGTACAATCAGCTCAATCTGCCTATGAGGTTCGATGCATTTCTATGAATCATTTAAATCACATGGACTGCTGTACCTCCAGCTTCCGGGCCGCTCCTAGACGATAGAGCAGCAAAGTCGCGAGAATAGCAATGGCAACACCAGCTACTCCAAACCAGGTTATAGAAGACAGTGAAATCCGCTGAACCACTATTCCCCCAACCCCGGCTCCCGCCGCCATCGCAAGCTGCATCATTGACTGATTCAGTCCAAGCATAACTCCGGATGCTTCAGGAGCAAGCGTGGTTATATGATACTGCTGCGTAGGGCCCGTGGACCATGCCGCCAAGGACCAGAACAGCAATACAGCGAACACGGCCACCCAGGCATTTACGACAAAAGACAACAGCAGCAGCATGGCGATATGGAGAGTCATTCCCCCGAATAAAGTACGGTGAACGCCCCAGCGGTCTGTGCTGTACCCGCCAAGTTTCGAACCGATCATACTTGCAATACCGAAAATCAGCAGCGCCGCACTGATATAACTGTCGCCAAGTCCCGAAACTTTAAGCAGGTACGGAGACAGATATGTGTAGGCAATCGAATATCCGCCCAGCCAGAAAAATGTAATCGACAAACCAAGCGCAATTTCCGGCCGTTTGAGCAAAGCCAATTGTTCCCGAAGCGGGATAGGCTTATCGCCTTGAAGCTGTGGAATGGTCAGTCTAAGAATAAGTATGGCCGCAATGGAGAGCAGTGCAATTCCAGCAAAAATGGACTTCCAGCCAAGCACATCCGCTATCATCCGGCCAAGCGGAACACCGATAATCAAGGATGCGGTGAAACCTGTGATTACCGAAGCAATGGAACTCGCCTTTTTGCCTTCCGGGGTAAGTTTGGCTGCGATATTAAGCGCTGTCACCACAACCACACCAGCACCAAGCGCCATAATCATTCTAGCCGCAACAAACAAGCCGTATCCAGGCAGCACAAATGCTAAAAGATTGGCTGCGGCGAACAAGCCCAAACCTCCCAGCAATAGCCTGCGCCGGTCCATCTTGGCCGTCAAAGCCATGGTAATCGGTGTAAAGATTCCATAAACAAGAGAGAAGGCGGTAATTAACTGACCTGCCGCAGCTATGGAAACCCCGAAGGATACTGCTACCTTATCAAGAATTCCGGATATTATATATTCAGAGGTCCCCACCAAGAAGGAGACTAGAGCCAAAATATATACTTTCCAGCGAAAAGACATGTTTTCAATCACTCCTGTAATTAATTTATGTTTTAGATCTATATAAAGATAATTCGCGAATTACCGATATGATTAAGTGAAAAAACTGCATAAAATGATAAACTGAATAATAAGCAGAACGATATACAGATAAATCGCGAATTATCGAATTGTTTACGGGAAGAAAAACTGAATTCTTAAACAGAAATTCAGTCTTTCATAAACTACATTTCAGTTTCAATGAATTGAGCCAGACTCCGCAAAGCCTCCTCATTTCTTTGGTAATACGTATACTTGCCAATTCGTTTGGTTGTAATAAGCCCCGCTCTTTGCAGAATGGATAAATACTGGGATGCCGTGGACTGGGTCATATTCAACTTATCGGTAATTTGGCTTACGCATACCCCTGTCTCGGTCATATCAATCCCTTCATGAGGTGTAAAATAAACGTCTGGCTCTTTCAACCATTGCAAAATCTGTATTCTCGACTCATTCGACAATGCTTTAAATACTTCAATGGGTTTCATACTGTTTATTATATTGATAATTTACGATATGTCAATGGATGAACTTGAAATCGCCGCTCTTCTTGTCAGAACACGATTCAGCCTCTCGGACAGCAGGAGCATGGCCGCGGCAGAAACCGCAATATAGAATGGAAATAGACTGATCGATATAGATGAAGCAAGGAAACCAAGAAGTGGCGGCATCAGCGTGCTGCCCGTGTAGGCCACAGCCATTTGATAGCCCATGATGGTCTGAGCGTGTTTCTTACCGAAACGCACTGGTGTCTCATGCAGCATGCATGGATATATGGGTGCCAAGCCAAGGCCTGTGATCAGCAGCCCCGCAAGAGAAAAACCGGCTGGCAGAGGAAGAACGAGCAGAACGGCTCCTGCAAGAGCCAGCAGCTGCCCTCCCCGAATTAACGTCCGGTTGCTGAGCTTAAATGTGATAAAGCCGGTAATAAATCTCCCAACGGTAATCCCGCCATAATAGAACGAAACCCACTGAGCCGCAGTTGCGGCTGGAAGCCCCTTCATGCTCACAAGGAAGCTGCTTCCCCACAATCCGACCGTTGCTTCCACACCGCAATAGAATAAGAAGGAGAACAAGGCAAGCTTAACCCCTTTGATCCCCAAAGGTCTAGCTGATTGGGCCGCTTCCTCAAGATGACCAGAACCCAGGATTTCTGGTTCCTCCTGTTGGCTTCTCTGGCTGATCTTCGCCACTTTATCCCACAAAGGAAGTGTCAGGAACAGAATAACCACCAGGCCAAACTGAATTCCGGCTACAGTAAGGTAACCTTGTCTCCAGGCGTTCCCGCCCGAAATGAAGTGCCCCATAATGAGGGGGCTAAGTGTAGCCCCAACTCCCCAGAAACAGTGCAGCCAGCTCATGTGATGAGCTTTGTAATGCGCCGCTACATAATGGTTCAATCCCGCATCTACAGATCCCGCCCCAAGACCAAGTGGGATTGCGAACAAGATCAGCCATATTAATGAAGGGGACACTGCATAACCAAGCAGAGCCCCAGCGGTCATTATACAGCTGATCAGAGTTACTTTTCCGGTCCCAAACCGGTTCAGCATCCTGCCGCTGGCCAAGCTGGATACAATCGTGCCCGCCGCGACGATCATAAATAACATGCCGGCTGTACTCAGCGGGGCATGGAATTCCGGCTGCATGACCGGCCATGCCGAGCCGAGCAATGAATCCGGCAAGCCTAGACTTATAAATGCCAAATAAATAATGATTAGAAAAAATGTTGCCATCTGCGCTATCCCCCAATGTTATAGTAACGGCGATTCTCCTGCTCCAGAAATCATAAGCTCGAGTCCAAGATACTGCAGGCCATCCAAGTAGTCCTTCTTCAGATTGCCTAGGCTCAGCTTCGGCAAATGCTCACCCGGTATATAGTCCGCACTTCTGTTCGTGATCCGCTCCAATGAGGATATCTCTACCTCATCACGACTGAATATGATCGTGTGCGGATTAATGATTGCGGTGAAGGCAGCTACCAAGCGGCTGATTGCGTCAACCTGGGCATCGGTAAGCAGGCTACTGGCCTTATCCCGCCCCTGTCTGCTTAATGCCTGCCCAAAGTTAAGATGTTCATATTGGGGAAGGAATGAAACCTCCCCGGTGAAGAAGCTCTTCCCCCGCACCACATCGCCATTGATGAGGAGGCCGGCACCCGGTCCATTTTGACCAAAACATATATAAACCAGCAAAGAATTTCCGGCAGCTCCGTTCCTGCTGTAACCAAGTACGGCCGCATTCATGTCATTCTCAACGACAACAGGGATGGCAAACCTTGATTCAAGGTGCAGCTTTAAATTAAGATCACGAAAGTGCTCATAACCTGGTATGTAAATAATCCTGCCGTTATTAACCGCACCCGGTACTCCAATCGCTATTGAACTAATCTTGGGATATTTCGCTATCATCCCTGCAATTTGCTGAGTTAAATGCTCAGCATCAGACTCCAAAGCGCCTGCTGTAGTACCTTCGTCTTTAATCTCGCCCAGACAATTGAAGATAACATAATTGGTCTCCGTCTTCTCCATAAATATGGCAAGACCCAGCATATAATCCGCATGATAGGCGTATCGCTTGGCTCTTCGGCCGCCGCTGGAATCGTCGTATCCTACAGCAATCAGTTCCCCCCTCTTCTGCAGTTGAGCCAGAAATTTACTTGCCGTAGGAAAGCTGATTCCCAAGTGTTGGCAGAGTTCTGCCTTTGTTGCGCTGCCCAGTTCTAGAAGAGCCGACCGGATGCCGCGGACAATGACAGTTCTCAGTTCTTTAGGCGCAGTAATTTGTTTGTGGTTTATGTGAAATCACCTCGTTCCCGACCTTATTAAACGTGTTTAATAAGTCACTGAGAGAATATCAGACTTTTACCAATTACGCAATATAAATTGGCCGAATCCAACTGATGCCGAATGGTTGCATAGTACTGTCAGCTTTCAGCCATAATACCTCAGGGCAACCCATATGGACAAATTAGGAGGTTATACACATGAATCACTTTTCCCAAAGCCAGCAAATTAACCAAATTATCCATCAACTGACCCAACAAACCCATCAAGCTTCTCTTGCCTATCAACAACTGCTTAAACAGGAGCAGAACAACGCCATGCAGTTGGAGCAAATCGCTCAGCGTGAGCATCAAGCGGCACAAATGATTCAGAATGCCCTTCAAGGCCATCAGACTGCATTGCAGCAGCTTCAGCAGATCTCCAACTTGGCACAGCAAATGGCCAACTCCATGTCCCAACCTGTATCTAGCTTCATGGATAACCAGAACAACTCCATGGGTTTCCCTAACCTGCACCGTCAATAATCCAAACAAAGACAGAAGTGCCCCACCGAGCCAAGCTCCCTTGGCAGATGGGGCACTCCTTTTAATGTATATTGGCCTTCTAAGAATTCATACTGCTGTCCTTTCTAAATAGCAGCCTTCTGAATGATGTGTTCTTGACCACAAGAAATAGCACCATATATCCGGCTCCCCCTCCAAGGGTATTCGCAAGAAGATCATTAATATCAGTGCTTCTGTAGCTTCCCAATGCCTGTCCAACAATAAACTGGATAACTTCAATTGACAAGCTTAGGAGTAAGGACGCCTTGACCATACCTCTCCAGCTTCCCAATCTCCCTGCGGCCAGCGGGGCCAGAACCCCGAAAGGTATAAAGAGAATTATATTTAGAACAAAGGACTTGATATCGATGGTGAGGACAGGAATCCAATTTATAGAGCTATACCAAGGATTTTGTGATGCATATCGCCCTATATTTACATCGATTGGGAAGAATACAAAATAAGCTGCACCTGTTAAATACAAACTTAGGCAGGTAGAGAACAACAGCTGCCTCCAAGACTTTAGATTTGCGGCAGAAAATCTGTATTTCAATAAAAGTACAGCAAGTAGAACTCCGAATAAGAGGATGAGCGCAGGGAACGGTCCGATCGTAAACCGGATATCGAGATCACTCATCTGCCCGGAATATCAATCCGGACTTCCAGCCCGCGAACCAGCTGGTCTTGACTCACTTCATCCGGCGAATCTCCATTACTATTATATGGCTTCAAAACAAGATATTTTGTATTCATGCTTACCGTAGCATAATGAGCCGTATTCTCAAAGGTGTTCCCCTTAATTTCCCCTTGCCCACTCAAACGGTCAAGCAGGTGTCCCTGATCATCATAAACGGCGATATTGGTGTGGATCAGTTCGTCTTGCCCCTTCTCCGTTAAAGGGGCTTCCCCTAACTTCTCCAGTGAATAAGTCAATGTGCTGGTAACAGGTGTTACCTCAATCTGTTTCACTTTAAATTTCAGTTCACCCGCTGTCTTGATGACACCCGGCTGTAGATGAACTGTGCTATCCGTCGTTTTGGTGAATGGCACATCCAATTCAAAAGTATGATCCAACCCAGCGAGCTTCACTTCCACCCGGGCTGCAAAAGTATCCGGCACCGACTGTGTATTGCCGGAAGCTTGGGTTAACGTCTGCTCATATATTATCGTATCGGGATGATCCTTGCCCCCTCCCCAATATTGACCGAAGCCCTGATTAAGGGATTCGCCTGTATTGCGGCCATCCATGGTACTCACCTGGAATCGGATATCCTCTATAGCATTGCTCAGTTTAACCTTCTTCTTGCCTGTATCATACATCCCATCCTTCAAGTTCGGGGCGGAGATATGAAGGGCATAAACAGCACGCCTTCCATCGTACACCGTTTCCGACACCTGAAGCTTCACATCCTGATAAGCGATATGGCTGTCCACTGCTTGGGTAAGACCTTCTTGTGCCGCGTTCCTTAAGCCCCAATCGGTTTCAAGCGAGCTGAACAAGCTGCCGATCACAGGAATCTGGCGGATCGAGTCTGCCATAACAGGTGAGACAAATCCAGAGCCAAATATGCTGATTCCGAGAAGCGCAGCGGCAGCCGGAACCCAAACTCTCCGCTTCTTCCATCCTCGCTTAGTCTCTGCCGTGGGCTCCGTGATCTTCGCTGGAAGGGCCGCATACGCATCCTCCAATCTTCCTCTCACGTAGCTGGAAATTGGCGGCTCATTGTATTTCTCGGCTTTTAATTGTTTATCTATCTCAAAGTGATTCATATTTCATACTCCCTTCCTCCGAGCAGGTTAATTCCTCCATCAATAATTTTCTGGCGCGGTAGAGCCTGGTCTTGACCGCACCTTCTGTAATTTGCAGTGTATCCGCAACCTGCTTCAGGGGCATGTCCTGGAAATAATACAGCACAGTTACAATCCTCAGCTGCTCTTCCAGCTTATCGACCAACATCCGCATCTCAACGGAATCTGAAGCATGAGGCGCAGCTGTGGCCTCCGGCAGCTTATCCATAATTACACTGCGGCTTCTCTTCTTTAGTATGTTGCTGCACTCGTTAATAAGAATCCGGTAAACCCAGGTCTGGAAGAATTCCGGTTCACGTAGTGTATCCAAGGATTTATAAGCCTTCATGATTGTCTCCTGGAGCGCATCCGCAATATCCTCTTCTTTCTTGACCATGGCTCGTGCAGTACCGTAAAGCCCGGACTCGATCTGCCGGAAAAGGCCGATGAAAGCATCCCGGTCTCCTTGCTGTGCCAGCTTGATTTCCTTGGTGATATCCATACCGATCCTTTCCTCCTCCCTCTATTCTGTGATGTTGTATATGGATTAGACCGCCCAGGTATCAGTTTGGTCACTTGATTCATTAAGAAAATGTTTTTTCACGATAAAATACAAACAAAAAAGACCCCGCAGGGTCTCTTTTGCACTCTATGATATTAGTTTGTAATTACCGGATGTTCAAGCAATTTGTAGAGCATTTTAGCCAGCTCTGCACGGGTTACTGGACCTTTCGGGTCAAAGCGGTTGCCACCCTTGCCGTTAATCAAGCCCAGCGCTTTGGCTTGGCCTACGGCAGCTTCAGCCCAGTCGGAGACTTGAGCTGCGTCGGCAAAAGCTGCCGGGCTCACTCCTGTCGCCGATGTCTTCTTCATCTGCGCTGCCAGCTTGACCAGGACAACTGCCGCTTCTTCACGGGTAATGCGGTCACCAGGGCGGAACTTACCGCCGCTGCCCTGCATAATTCCCAGCTCTGCTGCTTTGGCAACAAATGCGGAATAGTAAGCATTTGACGCTACATCTGCAAAAGTGGTGCCAGCCTGGGAGGTTTCCTTCGTTAATGACCGTACCGCCAGAATTGCAAAATCCGCACGGGTAATATCTTGATTAGGCCCGAAATGTGTTTCATCGATGCCGGTAATGATATGTTTGGCTGCCAGTTTGGTGATGAATCCATCTGCCCAGCCACCGGTCAAATCTACGAACTGCTTGTGATATTCCATAATGACGAATTCAGCAAGTTGTTCGGTTGAGAAGCTTACGGTGGATCCGTTAAACTGACCACCGATATATTCGGCTTTTCCAGCATTCAACTTGTATACACCAGCATAATCCGGATTCAGCTGTTTCTTCTGTTCATCGGTCAACGTCCGTATGATCGTAATCGGTCCTCTCATTTCACGGAGCACGGTCTCGGACTGTCCCTTGATCAGCGTCATTCCCAGAGTGAAGACCAGTCCGTTAGAAGTGAACTCCCCACGGCTGCCGGATGCCTGCTCCAAGCTAGTCTTGATACTTGGATTCACGGTAGTGTCAATGTTTACGACTAGCTTATCGGCTCCCGCGATGCTCTCAGGCAAGGATGAGCTTGGCAGTGTTACTACGGCTAAAGGTGAGAGGATCTCAATGGTCAGCTTACGGTCTTTGACATCCTGCATCGCCGCCGAATCCACTTGTAATTTCGAACTCTGAAGTGCACCAGATGTACCTTTCAACTGAATCTGAACTTTCCCGTCAGCTGCTTCCACTGCGGCTTTCTTCAATGCTTCATTAGTAACGGTGTAAGTCCCGTCCGCTGCTGGCCCTACCTCAATTACACCTGGCTTAGCTTCAGGCGTGGTAGGCTTTACAGGGGGAACCGGAACCTGCGGCTTGCCTTCGGATGAGCTGTTCCCAGGATTGCTCGGTTGTCCTCCAGCATCATTCGCGGTACCGCTGTAGAATCCCCAGATATCAGACAGCGTACTACCCGTGTGATCATCTTCCGCTTTTACGTACCATTGCAAGTAGCTGTTCGGGTTAAGAGCGTTCCAAATCACCGAAGTCTGATTACCGCTCTCTACATTCTGGTTGCTTCCAATCAGCTGGTCCGTATAGACTCTTACGCCAAAATAATCGGTAGCCACGCGTTTGGTACGCGGCTGAAGATCCAGGTCCAGTGAGAATTCATCCTTGCCTTGATACTTTGGATCCTCAGCCGGATCATAGAAATTATATTTATCCAGATACGGAGAATACGTCTTAATGTGAAGCTTGTTATTCTTCATATCAAACTGCATCAGGCGAATATACCCAAGCCCGCCTTCCGGCGCGCCTTGATAATCGGCCAGCATTTGATAGACTTTGCGGTCGGGCACTTTGTCCCCGTTGTCATCAATTTCATCCACTTTAAGCTGGGCATCATGATAATGTCCGGATAGCGTCGCAAACACATTTTTATTCGGAATAACCACTTTCTCATAGATCTTATCCGCAATAGGTGCCCGGTTGTTCGAGACCAGCATATACTCATGCAGACATAGAATGGCCTTTCGTTCTGGATACTTGGATACGACTTCATTCATCCATTCAATTTCTTTGTCTCCAAGTCCCCAACCCATATAGACGATAATAAAATCATTTCCTCCAGCAGACACGAGATCATAGTGACCCCGGTTGTTCTCGTATGAACCGGCGAAGGTAGGCATATTCTTGAAACGGGCATCACCAAAATACTCCCAGTATTTCGTATAGTCGTTCTCCTGATGGTTCACGTCATGATTTCCCGCAAGGACTCCATAGGAAATTCCGGCATCTTCAAGCACTTTCATGTCTTTGTCGGCTTCCTGCCATTGATATTCCTGATACGATTTATCAACAATATCCCCTGTATGGATCACATATTTCAAATTAATCTTGTCTTTATTGTCCGCAATCCACTTTACATTCTTCTGATAAATATAAGGGAAGCTTTGGGAGTAATATTGGGTATCGGACATCCATACAAACGAGAAATCATACGGATCTTCGGAAATAGGTCCTGATTTAGCGGCGGCTGGGGAGGCGATCTCGTCCTGCACCAACACTTGAATGACTTGCCCGTCAGCATATTTGCCGGCGTTAACTGTAGCTTTAAGCTGGAAATCCTCAGTTCCGGCAATTACATGATCAAGCTGCTCCCATTTGCCGGAAGATTTGCTCCAGGCATACAAGCTCACTTTCCGACCTTCGAACGACTTGCCCTTCCATTCGATCTCTACCTGATCGCTAGGCTTCACCGAAGGATCAAGCTTAACCTCAAACCGCTGGTAAGGAAATTGCTCATCAGAATCATTAATCAGATACTTACCATCCACTTTGCTGATTTGAGCGTATTCTTCAGCCGTCATGGCCTGCTCTCCTGCTGGAATCTTGTCTTTCGGTGGCTCGGTTACGGACGCATTCTTATAACCCGTAAATCCTTCAGTGCGGTTAGCGTCATATTTGAACCCTTTATAGAAGCTGATCTTCATTTTGTCGTTTGTCGGGTCCTGCACCTTGACGGTTAACTTCGCACTCGTTCCCAAGCTGATCTGCCCTTGGGCAGGAGCCACTAATTCAGGCGCTAACGGGTTCTCGTTAGGAACCTGAAAGGTTACCTTCTTCTCGGCGGTGTTGCCAATTTTGTCATTAGCCTTTATAGATAATTCATGTGCTCCCGGCTTCATGGCCCCGGAGGTTGTAGCATACGTCAGTTGGATAACTTTACCGTCCAGCTTCACTTCAACTTGATCCACACCAGCAAACGCATCTATAATTTCGGCATTGATCGTAAAGGCTCCCCGGTACTCCTTGCCCTCTTCCAGATTCGGTTTAATGGATGGAGGCGTATTGTCAACAGTCACCTTGGCTGCAATGGACTTACCTTGATTCTCAACTTTTATCTGGTGTACCCCATCCGCAAAGTTTTTGGTATCCCAGCGGTATGCCTTGGACTCCAGCATGGAGGTTGTCAGGTTGAATCGGAAGCCAATCGATTCGGATTTGCCGGCACTGTCGCCCATTTTAATTTCTTTGTCTGGTGTGCTGTAAGCCGGGTCCCATACCTCCGTTCCGTCGGCGAGCAGAAGACGGACATTTCTGATTTCAAAATCATCTTTATTCTCCTCTGGCCGAGGATCAAACGGAGATGACTTCGAACCCGCACGGATATAGATGACATTGTCTGTACCAAGCTTCAGCCGGTCTGAATCAATTGGATAAGACAAGGTCGTATACGTTGGAATCGGGTCCATAAAGGTATACAAGATCGTCTCCTCTTCCTTACCTGGAACAGGCTCCCCCATCGTCACCGCGTTTTTGAAATAGTAATCGACATTCTTGGCATCAAAGACAAAATACGCATTATGCTCAAGTGCTGTATACGTTCCCTGAGTGACTTCATTGCCATCTATACTTAGCTTAAGAGTACCCGGGTCCGTCCCATGCGCTGTTCCTTTCAACGTGAGGGTATCTTTGACCAAGTCCCCATCCTTGAAGTTTAGGCGGAGAGGTTCTTGACCTGGCCCTCCTGTGATGGACACCTCTCTAGTATCCGACTCTGTAACATGGGTTCCATCTGAAGCAGCAAAATAGTAAGTAAGAGTTTTTCTCCCGATCAAATCCGCAGATGACAGCTTGTAGTGATAAAGGCGGTCGCTGTAGTCCTCTGACAAATTATGTTCTACGTAATCCTGTTGTTTATCTGATTTAATGTAGATTTTCACGGAGATGACCTGCTTGTCATCCCTGGCATCCACCTTGAGGTCCAAAGCTCCAGACTGATCAATCGAGGTTAAACCCGTCAGATCTTTGACGGTGGGTGCAGCTAGATCCGGCTCGACATGCACAGGGCTGGACGGTACGGAGTCAGGTTCCACGCCAGGAACAGCTTTAACCAGGCCAGAGCTCGTTTTGATCATTGAGGTGCCGCTGACCGGATATTTGTACAGAAGCGCAGTATTTTCCTTCGTCTCGTCTCCCTTGGAGCCGCCCTCATATACCGTATCTGCATCATAATAAGCGGCTGAGATTTCTTTCTCTGTGTTCGTCTTAATTACGATAGCACGGCGTCCGCTGTTGGCCATTCCCGCACTATTAATCGTAAATAGACTGCTATCCTGGACAAGCGATGTATTGTAAAAAGTGTTGAAATCATCAGCTGTGTAGCTGTCATTTGTTCCATTTTTAATCCAGAATACAACCGATTTTCCGGCGGGAATTACGAATTGTTCTTTATTAGACGGCCATTTCACATCGGCCTGGACGCCGGAGTCAGGATAGCGGTAATAAATTTTATAGTTATTAAAATCAATCGGCTGGTCCGTGTTATTGTAAACCTCGATGAATTCATAAGCGTCAGATGATGTTCCCGGAACATTGGTGGTATTAGGTACCACCTTAGTCACGAGCAGAACCGGTGCTTTGGATGAGTCAAACCCAGGAAGATTTACGTTCACCGAATATGCCTTCTCGGTTGAATTCACACGGATCTTATAGTCCAGCTTGGATTCGGCCAGTGCGGTCCCGGGAATAACCGCCGAATATTCATCCCCACCCTTGCGAGGGAATGGAATGACCGTATACCTCGCCTGGGAAGGAGTTTTATACAACAGCTCAGCCGTTAGTCCGCTGCCAGACGGTTCTGCCTGGTTCAGGATCTGGGCGGTTACAGGCAGATCCTTCAGACCCTCGGCATTGGCCGCAGGCACATGGGTAATCTGGACTGTACCCGTACCAGGCTGCTCGGGAGTAGAAGGCTGCGCTGGAATTTGGGATTCCAGCGGCTGGCCCGGAGTAGCGGGCAGGGACTCCGGCTGGGACTCCATCATCATCTTGGTGCTTCCGTCCACGGGATAACCGAAGCGGATACCATGATTGGCCTTTGAATTCCCGGCTGCGATCGTATATTCCGCCTCAACTACATCTACCCCCTGCTTGTTGCGTATGATCAAGGAGCGGGTTCCTGTATTCGCCATACCGCTGCCGCCTTGCAGGCGGAACAGATTTCTTCCTTCTTCCAAAGATGAGGTGTAATCCGTATTGCTGTAGTTTGTGTTAAAGTCGCCTGCACTCAATCCTTGGTTGCTGCCGTTCTGAACCCAGAAGACAACTGCCTGACGGGATGGAATTTTTACGCTGGTACCCGGATTAACCGGCCATTCGGTCAGTTTAGAACCATTTTTGTAGTAGAAACTATATTGACTAAAATCCACTTCCTCCGTGGTATTGTTATACACTTCAATCGATTCATAGCCATCAACCGAGCTGCTGGATGGAGTCCCATCCGGTAAGATTTCCGGCACATTGTTCGTATCAGGAACAATCTGCGTGATCAGCAGAGACGGTAGTTTGGCCTGCTCTGCGAGCAGCTTCGGTGCCCCGTGAATAGCTACCGTGTATGTAGGCGACAGATCAGGCTTGGCCTGCTCATCACTGGCTTCGATATGGTAGGTCAGTGTGGTTCCGTTTAACTTGTCTTGGCTGATGCTGGCCGTGTAGATGCCGCTTCCTGTCCGTGTAAGTACAATAGACTGCTCAGGCTTTCCGTCTACAGAGAAATACACAACAGCATTTATCTGCTCTGTTCCCCCTGTAATAACAGCGCTTATCAGATAATCGGCATGCTGTTCAACCGTCACGGCTGGCGTATGCTCAATCTTTAGAGTTGCGAGCGGCTCTGCCGCTTGCTCTGAATTGTCTTTCGCAGGAACATCTCCCTCTGTTCCTGGGCCGGCCGATTCATCCACGGGCCCGCCTGGAGCGGTAACTGAAGGTACATTGGAATTCGCCTCATCTGCCGCCCCTGCCGCAGGAAACGCTGACCCAAGCACCATGCTGCTGATCATCACAGCGGATAACCACCGGCGTAAATTTAGACTCCTGCTGTTCAAAACTCTCTCCCTCTCTCAATAGATGCCTTAATTTAGTCCTTCGACAAATTTTCCGCCTGGACATTTCTTCATATTAGGCAATCCATGTTCCGGGAACATAAAACCAGGGTCAAACAAATGTTAATCTGATCCTTCCATGTCTCCTATTATTAACTCTAAGTTAACAATAAAGCTTGCAAGAGCTTCGGCTGGCGGCCACCTGCTTATGCAAGCTTCACTAATACAGTTTATGTGGATGAGACGGGGCCAAACACGGGAGCCAACTTGGAATGGGATAACTGCGGTCCAAGCCCGAAATATTCACAGAAGTTCATGATCATTGGCTTCCATTTTGCCGGGTCAATATAGCTAGAAGAAGCATCCATAAGAAGATTTTGTTCAACATGGACCCTGTGAACCCGCATTTCTATAGCAACAAGGGAGCTTGGTTCCTCAACAGAATGTATCTTCACAAGTTTAGCCTCCAGATGGACCGGACATTCCTTCACCCGCGGTGCCCGGACAAGTTCAGCGGGCAGCGGGGTCAGACCGGATACACCGAATTTATCAGCCTCAAAGCGGTAACCCCGCCCTGCTTTGGATTCAGGGACCGGATTCCTTCCAGTTAGTAAGGTCAGCCGGTCAATTGCGGGAATCAAATCAACGGATGGGAGATTGAGTACACATTCCTGTTCCCGGATAATATTCTGAACGGTCTGGGATTTGCTGCTGAGGCCAAGCATACAGGACTGGTTAAGCCACCATGCCGAAGACATCGGTGCCAGATTAGCCGTGCCATCCTCATTCAACGAGCTTATTAATACAACAGATGTACCGAAATACAATATTTTAGGTTCGATTACAGTATGCATGTCACTGCCCCTTCTTTTCTCAAATTCAGGATTACCTTAACACAGGCGGTGGGCTGATGTGTTGGAATCGGGAATAAGACCGCAAGATATCAAAATATAGAATTAAAACAAAGCCGCCTGGATCTAAATTCCAGACGGCTGCTGCATTTATTTTTTAATTGGAATTAAGCCCCTCGAATGAATAAGGATGACGATCGCCTCTTCACGGCTTCATGGGGACTCCTGACCTTCCAGATTCTTCAGCTCATGAACCGCTTGCCTAGTCTTCATGATCTTCTCCATTGAAGAATCAACATCAAGCGAAGCGTATACGTAATAAAGCACATCAATTAGAAACAGCTGGCTGTGCCGGGAACTGGTAGCCGTGCTTCGGACCTTTGCTTCGGGCGCGAGGGATGTAAACAAATTGAAATCACTCATATCAGACAGGTTGCTTCGCCCAAACCCGGTGATACTCACGGTAGTCAGCTCGTTCTTTCTGGCAAATTTCATAAGTTGAAGAACCTCCGGGGTGGCCGCGCTATATGAAACGCCAATGAACACACTGCCCTTAGGCGCGGTGGACATAGCCATGGTCAGAACATGCACATCCCGGAATGAGTACACATTTTTACCCAGACGCAGCCATTTCTGTGAGATATCCTCGGCGACCAGCGCGGAAGCTCCTACACCAAAAGCAAAGATTACCGGTGCCTTGTACAACTCCCTGGCCACCTCTTCAATAACTTTCACATCCAATTGGCCGACTGTATCTTTCAGCGACTGAACCGCGTTGGAAAGTATTTTATCCACTAGATCTGTAGTATTCTCGTTCTTGTTCAGGTCATAGTAGCCTGATTTCTGCTCCTGAGCCAGGTCCGCGGAGAGCGCAACCTTGAGCTCCGGGAAGCCCTTCAATCCGATAGTGCGGCAGAAACGCACTACAGACGCGCTGCTCGACTGGCACTGCAGGGCCATCTCTTGAACGGACATAAAGACCACGTCATCTGGAGCTGCGAGAACGAACCTGGCTACCTTTTGCTCGGATTGCGTTAATTTAGGAAGCACATTTTCAATTCGGGATAAAATTTGACCAACACCCAACAGTAACGCCTCCATATATTAATCCAGAATTAAGGTGAGTTTCCCTTATCAGGTAATCCTATCTTATCTGCCTTTGTCCATCGTGACAAGGAACTTAAATGGATGTCCGCTTCTTTGCAGGAAAGGCAATAATGGGATATCCCATTCATCTACATAACCAATAACATTCACACGTTCGTCCGCCGGGAGCGGGTTAAGCACAATCTGGAACTCGCCTTTGTAACGCTTGTAATTATCGTTATCCAACGTAAGAGCCCCCGTTGGCCGCTCCACACAGTTCTCTGGCTCAATAGCGGCGCTATAGCTCCTGCGCGCATCCTCTGAACGGATCACATCTCTGGCTATGTCGGGACGATTATGATGCACCTGCGTCCAGACATGTGACGGTCTCGCCCCATGAACTCTGAGCAGGACCACCCCCTCATTCCAGGCAATAAATTGCTGCATGGTCGAATCACTAAGAGATAAATCTCCGATGAGAATATGGTCAACCTTGCCGCTCTGATAGAGCTCCAGATAACTTGCAAAAGGAGATTGTCCCCGGTGCTGTTCCAGTGTGGGAAGTCCTTCATGGAGAGGGCCCCGCAGCTCCCCATCCCCGGGAATGAAAGCCGCAACCTGCAGCCCTTGATCCTGCAGCCAGGCGTTACGATTGGTGAAGCTGTCAAAGTCCAGTCCCGTCTCCGGTCTTGGATAATAATTGTGCCACGCCTGAAGCGACGAGAAGTCCGCTCCTAGCTCCCTTAGCTCGCTCAGGAATTCCTGGTCTATGGTACTGGCGTTGAACGCCACCAGCCACTCATGACTCAGCTCGGCAATTTCACGGCTTCCCATGCCATAATCAATGCGAAGACCCGTAACTCCGCTTGACTTCAGCTCGGCGAGGGAGAAATTCTCGAAGGCCCGCGGGGAGACATCGGCCATGAATATCATCCCGTGCTCACCCGCAAAGCTCCCAATCCGGCCAAGTGGCTCCAGCAAATCGAGCGGGTCCTCTTCTGGCATTTGAAGTGACGTGAAAATATACCGAAAGCCGTGTTCGTGCATATATCCGAGATAATCTAATGTTGTCTCTACCGGTTGTTCCGTTAAAGACACGAGTACTCCGTTCACCTGTCTAACACCTCTTTCATGATATGAATCCACCTACAAGAGCTCTATACGCCCTTTGGCTGCCTCGCTTCTTTTGGAACACCAAATAGAAACGTGCACAAAAAGCCAAAGATGTAAGCGGTTACGAGGCCGAGTAAATAAACCCACCATTTGCCGTCAGCGATCAAGAGCAGCATCTCAACCCCGCTCGCCCCGATGGTAATCGCCCCCACATTGCCGAAATAGCCAATCATCGCTCCCCCAAAGGCTCCGCCAAGACAGGCTGTGACAAAAGGCTTGCCGAGCGGAAGTGTGACTCCATAAATGAGCGGCTCCCCTATGCCTAACACCCCAACAGGCAGTGCCCCTTTGATGATATTCGTAAGTTGTTTGTTCTTGTAACAACGAACCCAAAGTGCCAGGGCCGCGCCTACTTGGCCTGCCCCTGCCATGGCAAGAATCGGCAGCAGTACCGTCATTCCCGTCTGGTTAATGAGCTCAATATGGATCGGTGTCATGATATGATGCAGCCCGAGCATGACCATGACCAGCCATATCCCGCCTAGAATGAATCCGGCAAAGGCTCCCCCGACCGACAAAATCCAATTGACGGCGATCAGCAGGTTGCCCGCCACAAAACCAGCAAACGGCATGATCAGGAAGATGGTTATAAGACCTGTAATGATAATGCTTAGGAACGAAGTAACAATTAAATCAATGGAGTTCGGTATAACCTTGTGTAATCTTTTCTCAATCCAGGCCAGAATCCATACAGCGAGTACTACGCCTATAATACCACCCTGTCCGGCAATGAGCGGTTCCCCCGTGAACAGATTGCGAATCGGAAGCTCCGGCTTCATTCCCGTAAGAAGTGTAGCCCCGCCAATCAATCCCCCTAGCGATGGACTTGCGCCGAACTCGCGGGCGGAATTGATGCCGACAAATATGGCCATGTACGAGAAAATCCCGTTCTTGATGACATTTAGGATCAGATTGAACTGGCTCCAGCTCTCGCCGCTGAGATAATGCGCCGTAATCAGATTGGAGATAACTGCCGTAATTCCTGCTAACAGACCTGCAGCCACGAAAGCAGGCGCTAAAGGAATAAATATATTGGAAATGGATTTCAGGAAGTTCTTGACAGGCGTGTCATTCCGTTTGGAATATTTCTTTTTGTTCTCATCAGCTATCCGGGAAACCTCTTCTTTACTGGACAACTTCGGCTCTTGTATCGCATTATCGCTTCTGAGAGGAATCGGTTCACCCAGTTCAACCCCGCTAATCACCGCAATCTCACCAGCAACTTTCTCAACAATCCCCGGCCCAACAATCACCTGCAGGGTGGATTCCTCAATAACGCCAATCACACCCTGGACCTTCTTCAGCTTCTCCACGTTAGCAAGCTCATCTTGTCTTAAAGTAATGCGCACCCTTGTCATGCAATGCGTTACCCGTTCTACATTCCCGATGCCCCCTACGGCTTCCAGAATATTTAAGGCCAGCTCTTTCTCTTTCCCCATGACTACAGCTCCTTCTTATGCTCGATTGCCCTGCGGATAAAGCCTTGAGATTCCGTTAATTTCCCCTTCGCTTCCTCATAGTCCAACCCGGTCAGAAGCATTAATATAGCCAGCTTGACCTGATGCCTGCTGCGCTCATAGTATTCAGCCGCGGTCTCCTCATTGCAGCCGGTAATCTGGCTAATCATCGTTTTGGCTCTTCTCATCAACTTTTCGTTGGTGGGCTGCACATCCACCATATAGTTGCTGAACACCTTGCCCATCCCGACCATCGCAGCCGTGGAGATCATATTCAGTACCATCTTTTGCGCTGTGCCCGCCTTCAACCGGGTTGAACCGGTTAGAATTTCCGCTCCCGTTACAATTTCAATCGGGTACTTAGCGTAGCGGCTAATCTCAGCATTGGCATTGCAGGATAAGCTGGCCGTTGATGCCCCGACCTGATTCGCATACTTGAGCGCACCAATCACATATGGAGTTCTTCCACTCGCCGCAATACCAAGTACAGTATCTTCCTTAGTCAGCCCGACCTTCTCTAGATCCGCCCTTCCCAGCTCAGGTGAATCTTCCGCGCCCTCAACTGCCCTGTAGATCGCGGTCTCTCCACCGGCAATGATTCCCTGGACCATCTCAGGATCAGTTCCAAAAGTAGGGACACATTCAACCGCATCAAGGATGCCCATCCGGCCACTGGTTCCAGCGCCGATATAAATTAGCCTTCCCCCCGCCTGGAAGCTCTTGATCACGGTTTGTGTTACACGCTCAATTTCCCCCAGCTTCTCCCTAACAGCCAGTGATACCTTGGCATCCTCCTCCTGCATCAGCTTTAATACTGACCATGTGCTCAGTTGATCCAAATCCTGTGTGAGCAAGTTTCTGCCTTCAGTCGTTAAATTTTCAATCAAGAAGCTCCTCCTCCAATCACCGTGATAAAAGCGCTTTCTCTTTGTAAAATCAGTTTACATCTTTTGAAATAATATTTCAATAATGATTATATATTTTTGAAATATTATTTTAAACAAACCTCTAATTTTGTGCCCACGATAACAAAATAAAGCGCCAGCCCAAGGATGCTCCCTGGACTGACGCTTTGCTTACTTTTTTTGCTCTGAAGCGGCACAATTTGCTGTATGATTACTTGCCTTTAAGCAGGCCCCTTACTCCAGCACCTATATATACGCATTCGGCCAGTTCATCAGGGCCGGGTGCTTCTGCTGCCCGCCTCATCCAGCCATGCTTGCAGACGGGCGGCATCCTCAATCTCTCCTGGGATAATCCGGCTGATCCTCCCGGACCTGTTGATAATATAAGTCACCGGCAGGCTGTGTGCCTCATACAGGCTGCTTATCCTTCCAGTTACATCGATAATAACCGGAAATTGAAACTCATGACTCTTAAGGAACTGGGTTACTGTTCCCTTGGCTTCCCCAGCATTTATGAACCAGGCTTCGGTCTTGTTCTTGTCTTTGTCAATAACCTGCTGAATCAGCGGCATTTCTTTTACACATGGCTTGCACCAGGAAGCCCATATATTTAACAATACCACTTGACCTTCTGAATCCGAGAGCCGTACCTTGTTCCCCAGAGAATTCACAGCCTCGAAATCGGGAGCTTTCTCCCCAAGTCCGAGTCTAACCTTGTCTTGCTCAGATCCAGCTTTGTTCAGAAAGTGGCTGACTGAATACAAGACACCCGCGATCGCGGCCACCCCAATCACGAGGGTTATAACACGTCGCGCTATTAACCCGGAACCGTTCAACATCACCTTCACCCTCCGTTCCTTACAATCCTAGACTAGAGTTGAAGGCATCTTGAACAGAGCCATACTTCTCCTTAATGCTGGCGGTTGTTCCTTCCCCAACAATCCCGCCCCCATTCATGAAAATAATGTCGTCCGCCGCCTCCCCCGCAAGATCAAGCTGATGTGTGGAGAAGAGCACCGTATGCCCCTCCTGCTTAAGATCATGCAGAAGCGTGGTAAGCTCTCTCATCCAATAGGGGTCTAATCCGTTTGTCGGTTCATCCATAATCAATAAAGGCGGTTTGGCCAGGATGGCTTGGGCAAACAAAACGCGCTGTTTCATTCCCTTGGAGAACGTATTCACAAGCAGGCCGCGCTTGTCTGCGAGTCCAACCAGCTTAAGCACCTCAGTGACTCTAGCCTGCGGCACCTGCCGCAGCTCAGCCCAGAAGGACATCACCTCACCTGCTGTCAGACTCTGATTAAATTGGTAATCATCCGGCATATAACCGATATGCCGGGCATATCGCCTTCGGTCCTTCCTCCAATGTACATGATGGACGGTGATCTCACCCACTGTTGGCTGCGTAACTCCAGCCAGCATTCTCAGCACAGTGCTTTTCCCCGCTCCATTGCCACCACATAGAGCAACCACATGACCTTTCCTCAATTGAAACGTTATATTCTGAACCAACGGCTTCTTTCCAATTACTTTAGAGACACCCGATACTTCCGCCGCAATATTATCCACGGGTACGCCCCCTCTCCCAAATCCAATACACAAGGCCGATCGAGGCAATGATCCAGACCAGACATACTCCGGCAAATATGTAGCTGCCTCCCGGCTGCTCAATCCAGTCCACCCACCTGTAATACGACGGCCCTAATACAGAGCCTCCGCCAAGCTTAATAATGACAAAGAGACGGACCAGTTCGGCGGGGTTCAAGATCGTGAGTGCCACTAACACAGGTTTGATCCACACGTAGGGCAGCCAGCCCAGAAAACCGATCAGGAGGGAATTCCAGCCGATCACCGCAAAGAACCAGAGGGACACCGAAACAGTCAAGGCCTGCCAACGGTTGCTGCAGCAAGAACCAACTACCATCGCTACAGCTAGAAATAGGAGTACCAGTCCAATAGAGAACACGACAAACAAATAATAAGTGAGCAGGCCAAAAGGATGGCCGGTAATCACGCCAACTACACCCATAATGCCATAACCAAAACAGACAATGGCGAGCAGCATCGCGGCCAAACCGATATATTTTCCGGTAATAAATGACAGCGTACTTAATGGGTAGGTTGATAACAGCTGCCAGTTGCCATCTTCCTTCTCGGAAGTAAGAGAAAAGGAACCCAGAAACAAGGTCATCAAGGGCAGCAGATACAGAATGAGGTTTAGCATGGAGCCTGTGGCTCCTGTATACCCTTCCATAAAGCTCTGAGAGTGAATCATCAACAGGCTGATACTGAATATCGTAAATAAGAGGAGAAAAGAGTACGCCCATGGGTTTCGGAATCCTGACTTAATCTCCCGCAGCGCGACCTGCAACGTATCATTCATGGTCCACCCCCGAGGCTACTTATGGCCGCCGCTGTCTTTCATATCAGAATGCTGCTTGTTATCCCCTTCTTCAGCGGTGTGTTCCTTCATATGATCCATATTGTCCATAGCCTTGCTCTGCTTCCAATTGTGCTGATTAAGCTCTTCGGCTGTGAGGACTTTCCCTATCCCCTGTTCAGCGACAAAAGCCTCTGCTGAGGTTTTGTCCTTAAAGCTGAGTATCCCGTAGGCCATCGGCGTGCGGATCGAGGAGTCATATACAAAGTAGGCTTTACTGTACTCGATCCAGGCTTTGTCATTGTAATCGCGCACGAAATCCATACCGATGTTCCCGGTGCCGTTCTGCTCCTTCCATTTGTGCATACATCCGATATCATCAAATTTGTAAGTTTTCCCGTCTTTCGTAGTAAGTTGTGTGGCAAAAGCGTCATCCTTCACCTGCATATTGCAGATTGCGCAAATATCCACCTTCTCATCTATTGGGAGCGCCTCATACGTCTTCCCGCAAGCTGAAATACATATCATTCCGAGGAGCAGCAGCGGTAGAAATACCGCGCTCCATAATTTTTTATTCATGTCGTTTGACCCCCAACCTTATAATATAAATTGCTCCAAGCATCATAACGATTCCTGCTGCAAGAACAGCTCCCTGATAATTCATCGCACCCTCACGGACACTTCCAGAGTTGGGCTTCATCCCGGGCCCTTGATCGGTGAGCCAAGACTGTGTATCGCTCATATGTAAATCGCTGAGGAAGATCATCCCCGGCGACTGAAAAAATAACTGGTAAGCCGAGTTGCTTTCGATCAGCTGCTGATAGAACGGATTAATGGCATAAGGGACATCGCTTGTCCCGTCCTTGTCGGGATCAAGTCCCTTGAACGAATCCCAATAGTTGCCGTTCATTCTGTTGTTTTCGCTGCCAGATGCGACTGCATCCAGCACGTTCGCGATGAAGCTGTTGCCTTGGAACCGGTTATTCTTCGACTTATTCAACTGCAGTCCAAGGAAGTTGCGCTGAAGATAGTTTCTATCAATCTGATTATCCGTGGACAGATCAACATAGATCCCTACCCGGTTGCCCTCAGCCTGATTCCCGGTTACTACTGAACGGTGCACATCATATAATAAAATCCCCTGCGCATTCACATTGGAGCTTTGCAGCCGGAAGGTGTTGCCGATGACGCGTGAATCGTTAACCCCCATAATCATGGCGCCGGTATAATTGTACTCCCCCTGATTACCACGGATTAGGGCCCCGTCCGCATACATGCAGTGAATACCGTAACGGGACTGTGATACAACATTTCCGGTGATCTGTGTCATCTTGCTGTTCTCAATGTAAATCCCATCCCGTACCCGGGTAACTTGGTTCTCTTCAATCCGGTTCCTGTGCGAATTGTATAGATCAATCCCGTTTCCTTTGTTATCGCTTGGCGTATCGACGTTGCCTTTCCAGGTGATCTCATTTTGCCGGATTATCCCGTTGTCAGAGTCACGCAGCATAATCCCGTAGCCACGGGTGTTTATAGTAAGCCGCTCCAACCTCACATCATCGCCAACTACCTTAACTGCGGCGGATTCACCGGCTTCCAGCTGATCAATCCTTATTCCGTAGACCTCCACCCCCTCAGCCTGTATTTGTACTGCCGGAGAAGGGATTCGATTGACCAAAGTTACTTCTCCTTCACCGCGTAATTTCAGTTTCTTCTTGATCACTACCGGCCCTTCATAAACACCCTCAGGGAGAACGGCCTCCTCACCTGGTGCGGTTCCGTCAATGATCTTCTGCAGCGGGATCGGGCTGGATGATTGATCAGGAGCAGCAGATGCGTAATTGAAATGCACAGGGGCCACCACGCCAGCAGACAGTAGAAATACAAGCAGCAAGAAGCTGCGAACTCTGTTATCTTTGCAATCTCTGTTATCTCTGCTAACTTTGAAATATTTCACCGGCCAGCCGCACCCGATCATCCTCTTGTTCCGACGAAATCTAATCGTTATCAAGGAAGTTATTCCCCTTTACAAGACCTTGCTCAAGCGCATACCGGGTCAATTGGACTCTGTTTTGGACCTGCAGCTTCTGCAAAATGTTCTTAAGATGGTTCTTCACCGTATGTTCCGAAATATTCAATTCCTCGGCAATCTCCTTGTTCGTAAGACCTGCCGCTACACCGTTAAGTATTTCCTTCTCTCTCAGGGTAAGCTGCTCGCCGGCATCTCTGCGGGAGGACAGGGAGACATCCTTCAAAATTTGAAAGGCCAGCTCCCTGCTGAGCGGGACTTCCTCACTCACGATAGACTGAAGATATTGAATCCACGCAGAGGGAGCGAGATTTTTCAGCAGATATCCCTGGGCTCCTCTTTTGAGTGCTTCCAACAGATTTACCACATCATCGGACACTGTCATCATCACGATCTTTACATATGGAAATCGCAGCTTGATGCGCTGTGTGGCTTCCAGTCCGTCCAGTCCCGGCATCTGGATGTCCATCAGGATCAGATCCGGCATCATCATTTCGGTGAAATCAATCGCTTCCTGACCGCTGCTAACGACGCCGATCACCTCAAATCCATGGCAGCCTGATAAAATATCACAAACCGCCTCCTGAGCAAATATATGATCATCCACAACGAGCACTCGGGTGTGCACGAAGATCCCCCCTCTCAGTATGTCGATTGGAACTCCGGGTGCTGGCCTTTCTTACTCATCCGTATCCTTTTTCCGGTTCACCTTGAATGCAAACCATACGCCTGCACACAGGCCGACCATAACCACAAAGAAAATCGCTAAAAATATAGAGTCATACTCCGCCATTTGTTTCATATCCATAAGGCTGTTCTCCTCCTCTATTTTGCAGTGAAGCTGATTCGTCTCAGCCGGAGCGCATTCGTGATCACCGCAACCGAGCTAAGTGCCATGGCGGCACCCGCAACCCAGGGCATCAGCATCCCGCTCATCGCAATAGGTATGCCTATCCCGTTGTATACGAGTGACCAGGACATATTCTGCTTGATATTGTCCATCGTCCATCTGCTGATCAGGATCGCATCCGGTATGCGCTGCAGGCTGTCATGCATAATCACAATGTCCGCCGCTTCGATCGCAATATCCGTACCACTGTGAAGAGCGATCCCGAAATCCGCTTCAGCCAGGGCGGGAGCATCATTCACGCCATCTCCCACCATAGCCACTTTAGTTTTGGACTTCTTCCTCAGACTCTGGACCGCCCTAGCTTTCCCATCCGGCAGAACTCCGGCAATCACCTCAGTTATCCCCGCCTGCTTGGCAACAGCTAACGCCGTACGCTCATTGTCTCCTGTCAGCATGACAAGCCGTTTATTCATCTTCTTCAGCCGATCCACCACCGCCGCTGTTTCCTCTTTCAGCGGGTCGGCGATGACAAGCATAGCGATCAAATAAAGGCCAACAGCAGCCCATACCACGCTTTTGCCTTCAAGCTCATATTTCTCAGCATGACTCGTATATCTTAAAACCGGGATGCCACTCTGTTCCAGGTACGAAGCGGAACCGATGAGGACCCGCTGCCCATCCACGAACGCCTGTACTCCGCTGCCCGGTACGGACTGAAAGCCCGACACCTGGCCCAGTATGATCTTCCTTTCTTCAGCTGCGGCCACAATAGAACGCCCAAGCGGATGTTCGGAGTACTGCTCCACGCTTGCGGCATATTTCAACAGAAGCTCGGAATCAGGACGTTCTGTTCCTTTCACAACTTCATAATGAATAAGAGTGGGTTTCCCTTCAGTTAAGGTTCCTGTTTTGTCAAAAACAATCGTGCCGCATTTGTGCAGGGCCTCAAGATACTCCCCATGTTTAAACAAAATGCCATGCTCTGCCGACCTGCCCGAGCCGACCATAATGGAGGTGGGCGTTGCCAAGCCAAGAGCACAGGGACAGGCGATAACGAGTACCGAGATAGCCGTCTCCAAGGCACTTGCGAAGTCGCGGGGTGACAGCCAGACAAACCAGATGATAAAGGTCATCACCGCGATGAAGACCACAATTTGCACAAAATATTCAGAGATCGAGTCGGCTATCCGCTGTATTGGCGGCTTGGACAGCTGGGCATCCTCTACCAGCTTGACCATCTGGGAGAGCAGCGAGGTGTTTGAGGTTCGTGTAACGACTAGGGTCATCGCCCCATTCTGGTTCATCGTCCCTCCGATTAAAGAATCACCAGGTCTCTTGAATACCGGCATGCTCTCCCCTGTAAAGGCTGCCTCGTTCACATATCCCTCACCGTCCAGGATATCGCCATCCATTGGGATACACTGCCCGGGCTTAACCTGTATACGGTCTCCGACCATCACCTGATCAATCGGAACCTCAACAGCCCGTTCCCCTTCAATTCGGATCGCTGATCTGGCCTGCATCTGTTTTAACTTCTCAAGGCTTGAGCCAGTTTTTCCTTTGCTTAACCACTCCAGCCATTTGCCCAGCTTAACGAAAGTGATCAGAAGTGCGCTTGTCTCAAAATAAAGCATGATCTTCCCCTCTTGGGGAACCACGCTCCACTGGACAGCCAGATAAATGCTGTAGAAATAAGCGGCTGAAGTCCCCAGGGCGACCAGCACGTCCATATTGGGGGCATTGTTGCGGAGAGCATGCAGCGCTCCGGTATAGAAGGATTTTCCGACAAGGAACTGCACAGGAGTAGCCAGCGCAAGCTGAACCCACGGATTTAACAATATCTCGGGAACCCACAGGAAGGATAACCACTCGAAATGATCCCCCATGGCCCAGACCAGAGGGATGGAACAGAGGGCAGCCAGAATCAGCTCGTTTTTCTTCGCACGGGACTCCCTCTGGTCATTGTCTGCAGGCTCGGATGTATCTTTTATAGCGGCCTTATATCCTATAGAATCCACCTTCTGCAGGATGGCTTCGGCACTAATCTCATTCGGCTCATATACCACAAGTGCGCTCTCCGTGGCCAAGTTCACCTGGGCTGAGCAGACCCCCTGAAGCCGGCTTAACCCTTTCTCAACACGGCCCGAGCATGCCGCGCAGGTCATCCCCGTAATATTTATCACGATTTTGTCTTCCATCACGGCCTCCTTATTCGCAATCTTCACCTGTATTGCCACAAGACATGTAGGACTTCAGCCTGTTGTTATGCCAAGTTCCTCTTCAGTGTTGTCTGGTTCAGTACAGCAAGAAGGTCTGAATTTCCAAAGAGAACTCAGAGCCATCACAATTAAGATAAGCAGCACATCCATGAACAGGACTGTAAGCACTGGATGATCCTGAATGACCATCACACCAAGCATCGCTCCCATCATGCCCCCCATAATACCGGACAGCATGCCGTCGAGCACAGCCAACATGCTCAGCCTCCTGCCGGCTGCATAACCGGTTAACAGCCCGAATGCCACACCAACCCAAGTGGAAGCGAACATGGTCTCCAGCATAACCCCTGCCACAGTGCCTACCACTAGTCCGGCCATCATCGCAATTGCCATCGCCGCCATCATGCCGGACATCTGGGGCAGAGCATTTCCATATCTCCCGATTCTCGCAATAACAAACAAGGTGATCCCTAATGTAAAAAACACCGAGAAAATATAAATACCCGTGCTCACCTCGGCAGGATAGGCCTCCGCCTGATCTGGATGGCTCTTATAAGTCTCAAGCCGCCCATTGTCTGCACCCGCTGTCTCCGGGTTCATTTGACCCTGGGTGCTAAGAGTACTGGCGCCTGAACTTGTATCTGTGCTTGAACCATGATGGCTGTGATCATGAGCCGCTGAGGCAACCGTAGACGGTGCCGATACGCCCAGCAATATGAGGAGAATCATCCCCAACATCCATAATAGCTTCAGGTGGTTTTTAAGCATTACATTCCTCCTTGGGCATAAAATTCAGCGATCTCGCCATCAACAAATATTGGATACTGTCTATATCATTGATCATACTGGCCAGAGCTTTGGTTAAGAATGACTCGAAAGAGCTATTAACCCTCATTTCCTTTGAAGGTTTAGTGAACAACGGGATTCAGTTACTTCCCATCGCTGTTGGTTTCGGATTTTTTGCCCGTTCAGATTCGCAAGCATGCAGGGATCTATCAATAAAAACTGGTCAAACGGATAGTTTTTTTGTACAAAGTAAAATCTGCATCTTGTTTTTGTCCATTGAGTTATAGGACTAAATCTATTATTATCACCTCTAAATGATAATGATTATCATCGATAAATTATCCAGGAGGAAGAATTAAGGATTATATAGGCCACGAAGTGGAGATCCCTGTTTCACCTCAGCGTGTCATTTTTGTCGGGGAAACGTTCGGTGATCTGTTAGCTCTTAAAGTGGATGCTGTCGGGGGCGGTTTTATCAAAGGATTCATCTTTGAGGAACAATTGAAACATATAGAGCAAATGACATATCCCATTAACCTGGAGAAGACGCTTGAACTTAATCCGGATATTATACTAACCGCCAATACGGATGAGAAAGAGTACAGTCAACTGGCCAAGATTGCACCAACGGTAACGTTTAATACGTTTGCTCCATTAGAAGAGCGCATAACGCTGCTTGGAGATCTTCTCGGCAGACAACAGCAGGCCAAAGATTGGCTCGCCCAGTATAAGGCCAAAAATGACGCCATGTGGGAGCAGCTTCACAAGAGTGTGCTAAAAAATACGGCTCTTCTGGCCAAAGCATATAACTTAACATTTAAGCCCTTGGTAGGGAATTATAGCTGATCTGAAGCCTGGGTAAGCCACGATACCAGCTGAGCCGAGTCGATTGCAGAATCCTTGCGGAGCTTCAATGTCTTACTCTCTGGCAGGCCATCAAACATTTGGCAATCATTTCTTTGATTTCCGTAAATGGCCCGTCTGTTCACCTTGGCCTTCCCGCCAGACTCGGGATAAGAAATTCAGATTACACTTGAGCTTGGCTGCAGACCACCAGGAGCAAGCAGCACGCCTGCTTTGGCTAATGCCTCATTCTTGCTTTGCTAATTACAAAAAAATCCCCCTGCCCGGTCGCCGTAGAGAAGCCCTGTTCCGGGCTTCCCGGCTAATGCCGCCGAGAGGGGGAATGCACCTTACACCTGTACCTTACACCTGGGCCTTGTACTTTCCACCTTGTACCTTAACTTACTTCTGTTCCGCTGTCTCAAGCTCCCGGTTCTTCTCATCGAACCGGTTATTATGCGAGGACACATAGGCAACCTCTGGTGCCGCAGGGTCCATATACAGCTTGGCGCTATTGACCGCAAGAACCGCATCCGGGAAAGCCCCCGCAATCAGGTTGACTTTACTGTCATAAGCCGCAAAGTCACCAGCGGCAAATATACCCGGCAGGTTAGTGGCAAGCTTGCTGCTAGTGAACACATTCCAATCATTCATGTTCAATCCCCAGCCGGTAATTCCGCCAAAATCTGCTTTCAGCCCGTGATTGACAATAACAGCATCAACCTCCAGCCGCTCAGTCTCCTCACGGTCCACATGGCGGATGCTAACTTTCTCAATAGTTCTGCCATCACTGCTGTGCAGATTTGCTACCACATGACGGGTACGAACATCCACCGTGGACTCCTTCATGCGCACAATATTTTTCTCATGGCCGCCAAAGCGATCCTGACGGTGCACGACAGTGACCTGGGCCGCAATGGGTTCCAACTCGTTAGCCCAATCTACTGCGGAATTTCCACCTCCGGAGATCAGTACCTTTTTCCCGCGAAAAGCCTCAATCTCCTGAACCGTATAATGAAGATTAGTCACTTCAAAGCGTTCCGCCCCTTCAATCTCCAGCTTGGCCAACTTGAGAATACCACGTCCTACAGCAAGGATGACGGTACGCGTCCAGTGTTTTTCCCCAGACTCGGTGATAAGCAGGTAGGTCCCGTCCTCCTGCCTTTCCAGCCCGGTGATTTGTTGCCCGAACACCAAGGTCGGATCAAACACCATAGTCTGCTGCTCCAGCTGTCTGATCAATTGTTCACACTGGATTGGCGCAAAACCGCCGACATCCCAGATCATTTTCTCCGGGTAAATGCGCATACGCCCGCCCAGCTCATCCTTCGCTTCGATCAGCTTGGTCTTCATATCCCTCATTCCACTATAAAAGGCGGCATACATTCCTGCAGGTCCCCCGCCAATAATGGTCACATCGTATAATTCCAAAGAACTTGTCATCCCGTTCCCTCCTGGCTTGTAATGGACTGAAATCTTTATCCTATTTCTTGAATGATCGGTATCTTACAGCAACCGCAATGCGCGGTAGGCTGGTTATCTTGTTTTGGACAACAAATATAGGAAATAAGGGGTGCCGACTACCGCAACCACTATACCTGTAGGGACCTCAGTAGGCTGAAGAATAATTCGTGCGATGGTATCCGACACCACCACAAGCAATGAGCCTGCCAGTGCAGAGACAGGAATGAGAATCTGATGCTTCGTCCCGACAAGCCGTCTGGCCAAGTGCGGGCCGAGCAGACCAACGAATCCAATTCCACCGCTGACGGAGACACATGCTCCTGCCAGAGCCACAGCTGCACCAAGCAGTCTCAGTCTTTCCCTCTCTACAGGTGCCCCAAGACCGGCTGCGGTCATATCTCCCAGGTTCAACACATTCAATACACGCGACTTATAAATAACATACGGAATTAACAGCAGTATCCAAGGCAGCAGCGCAAGCACAAACTTCCAATTGCTGCCCCAGATACTGCCTGCCACCCAGGTGGCTACAAACTGGTATTTCTCAGGGTTAAGCCTTAAAGTAAGCACAATCGTCGCTGCGCTGGTTCCAGCCGCAACCGCAATCCCTGTCAGAAGCAAACTTGTTGGCAGCAATCCACGATGCCGTTTATAGGCAAGTCCATAAATTAGCGCTGCCGTCATTCCCGCTCCTAGAAGCGCAAGAACCGGCAGCAGAAATACCGGTGCAGAGGACGTGCTCGGATAGAACGAGATAAATAGCAGAACAGCAAGCCCCGCACCTGAATTAATGCCCAAGATCCCGGGATCAGCCAAAGCATTGCGTGAGACACCCTGCATAATACAACCGGATACGGCCAGACCGGCTCCAATCAACACAGAAATGACTATCCGCGGCAGACGAAAATCAAATAGAATCAGAGACTGTTTCTGGGTTCCCTGGCCTAGTAGGGTATACATCAATTCTAGGGGTGATAAACGAATATACCCGGTATTCATGCTAATGATAAATGCGGCAATGATAAGCATTCCTAGTGTAAGGACTACCTTAATATTCCTTCTTCCAGCCTGCCTTTCCTTTATAAGTCCAGAGGAACTCCCCATTACAGTTCCCTCCTTTCCTTACGCGCCAGGTAAAGGAAGAATGGAACACCCAAGAGGGCAATCACAGCTCCCAGTGGTGTTTCATAGGGCGGGTTGACCATCCTGGCCGCCAGATCGGCCATAATCACCAGCAAGCTGCCCAACACGGCGGAGCATGGGATAATCCAGCGGAAATCAACTCCTACCAAATAGCGGGTGATATGCGGAATAAGCAGTCCGACAAAACCCACAGCACCGACAACCGACACGGCTGCCCCGGCGAGGATCCATACGATAATCGTTCCGGCCAGCTTAACCAGCACAGTCCGCTGACCCAGCCCCCGTGAAATGTCCTCACCCAGACTTAACATGGTAATAGACCGGGACAGCATAACAGCGCCCGCGAGCGCAGCAGCGATCCAGGGAAACATAATTTCAAGTTGGTCCCATTTGGTTCCTGCCACACCTCCGGCATACCAGAACGCCAAGTCCTGTCCGATCCGGAAATACAGGGCAATGCCTTCACTTAACGCAGACATTAACGCGCTTAGCGCCGCGCCCGCCAATACCAGACGTACCGGGCTCAAACCGCCTCTGGACATGGAACCTATTCCATATACCAGGCCGGCGCCAATACCCGCTCCGAGAAACGAGAACAAGATCAAGTACATAAACGGCAGTCCAGGGAAAAAAGCAAAACAAACCGCCAGCATGAACCCTGAGCCTGCGTTAAGTCCGAGCAGCCCGGAATCCGCAAGCGGGTTGCGGGTCATGCCCTGCATGATAGCCCCCGCCACCGCAAAGCTGGCTCCTATCATCGCCCCACCCAGCACACGCGGCAGACGCAATTCCATAATGATCTGATGCTGGACCAGATCGGGATTATAATGAAAAACCGCATCCCATACAAAGCTGAACTTGATATCTGCCGCTCCGAATGAAACAGACAGCGCGATACTGAACACAAGGGCAGCCAATCCTCCAATCAGAATTAGAACTACCGCCCAAGGGCGTGTCCGCAGCTTGGCCCTACCTTTTGCCTCTTGCTTATATAGATAATCTGCCGTCCGAGCCATAGCCTCCACCTTTTATTACAATTGAGATCATTCTGTGATATTGATTCTCATTATCAATATTAAATTGATCATCCTCTACATGGCAATGGACAAAACCAAGCTCAATCTTTGTACTTTTCCCATATGGCTCTCCCCATTGAAGTTTACACTCTCATAAGAACGTGAAAAAAACACCCCACGGCAGACGCCATGCGGTGTATAAACAAGAAGATTCCTTATGTAAATATGAACGGTTAGTCATTCTCTAGGGCCTAATCTCCCTACTCCTTGTGAAATGGGCAGCGTAAGGCTGCACCAGCTTCTACAGAAGGTGCTCCGGAGTTCTTCTGGCTTGGGAAATCAGCAGCACCATTATCCTGCCCCGGGCGCATAGGGTGCTCTGGCTTCTCTGGCTGCTCCGCGTGATTCGCCGGCCCTATCAAATAAGGAGCTGTCTGATACTCCAGACTGGGTTTCACCTGCAAATCATTATAACTGTTATGCCAGATCTGAGTTGCGGCCGGGGACATCGGGGGGATCAGCCACGACCAACGGCCGGACACAGTCCTTCCGGCCTCTTCCTCCTGCTTCGCAAAACGGATGAACTGATCCGAAGCCGTATGATGATCCACAATACTGACTCCTTGTTGCTTGAAGGAATGCAGCACGGCCCGATTCAACTCAACAAGCGCCCGATCCTTCCACAGGGAAGTGTTCGTGGTCATATCCAGACCGAACACCTCGGCTACAGCCGGCAGCATGTTGTACCTATGAACATCGGCAAGATTCCTTGCACCGATCTCTGTCTCCATGTACCAGCCATTAAAAGGCGCAGCCGGGTAGGTTATGCCCCCAATCTCCAGCCTCATATCCGATATCATGGGCACGGCATACCAACGTAGTCCCAGATCTGCAAATGCCGCTACCTCGGGATGCACCAAAGGAACCTCCAAAATATATGACTCAGGAATAGGAAACCATTGGGGCTTCCGATCACCCAACTGAATCACTAGCGGCAGCACATCAAATGGTGTGCCTTCTCCCCGCCAGCCCAGCTTCAGGCATTCCTTCGTCAATGCGGTTGAAGCGGGATCTCCGATAACTCCATGCTCTGTCTCATATCCAGCGTAGCGGATTAGCTGATGATTCCAGATTCGGACCGGTGTCTTCCCCTCATGCAAAGGCGCAAACAGAGTCATCAAAGGCCGGAGCCGCCCATGATTAGTCGCCCATTCCATGTGCTGAAGCAGCGCTTCAGCTACCCCGGCTTCAGTAGATACGTCCCTTCTATCCAACACTTCAAGAGAAGGCCAGAATAACCGTCCAACACATTTGGCACTGTTGCGCCAAGCCATCTTAGCGCCATGGACCAATTCTTCATAGGTATGTGTGTATGAGCCATGCCTTTGTAAGTCCTGTTTTATTAAAGCAAGCCTGTTCTCCGTCTCCGGGGAGGATTTCCCCAGCTCTTGGTAACAAATTCGGATAAATTGTTCAGCTTCTTGCCACATCGTATTGTCCCTCGGTAGTAACATTGCTTTCCCTGCTTTCAACCAAATCTAGATAAAATCTGCTTCGGGCTGTTCATCCAACTCACAGTACATTCTTCCCTTATGTTCTGCTGTGATTTAATTCATAGCTCAATTAAGGCTTACCAAGCTTAGTTACCGGATTAAAGAAAGTATGCCATCTAGGGCGCTATTCATAAATGCCGGGTCAGGACTGGACTTCATTAGAACGGTCAAGCCAATAAACGAGATTAGCAAAGAGCGCGCTGTAGTAGAGATGTCCATAGCTGAATCGAGTTCACCCGATTGTATTCCCCTCTGCAGCGTCTCCTCAAAGATTGAAGCAAGCCGAAGCTGATGCTCAAGGGACATTTGTTCAAATCTGACATTATGCGGGGCAAGCTCTACGATCGTATTGATGCAAAAGCAGCCTCGTATGGCTTCATCTTCATCCCCCGTACGGATGGTCTCTTCGAACAAAGCCCGAAATGCTTCACGTACAAAGGCCCCCTTCTCAAGCACACCGCGGACTGTCTCCTCATGAGCCGTGGTATATCTGTTTAACGCTTTTTCATAGAGTCCTTGTTTATCGCCAAAAGCAAGATATAGACTCGGCCGTTGAATCCCCATGGCGGCCGTCAAATCGCTTAAAGAAGAAGCCTCGTATCCCTTCTCCCAAAAGAGCCTCATTGCCGCGTCCAAGGCTTGCTCCTCATCAAATTCACGCTTTCTCACCATTTCGAACCCTCTTTTCATATCGAACGGTATGTAATGAGTGTAGGCATCGCCGCTCTTCCTTGTCAATTGTCAATGAAGTGAACATTGGAATCCATCTTGAAAAGTCAGGATTGACAAATAACCTTCTGACAATTTATAGTTAGCTAAAATCAAATTGTACCGTTCGGTATAATATACTCATCGGCACAATATGTTGACTGGGAGGGAGAAGATTGCACACTCACAATCTAAACGAAAATCAAAAAGAAAGCGGAAGATCCGATCGATGCAACGACGATTTAAGATCTGGCATCCATGAAGATTTAAGAGATCAAGCCATCGCTTTATCCGCTCCGGCCGGGTATTTGTCTCCCCGGTTGGCGCTGCTGTTTGCCGTGGCCGCCGGGCTTGCCGTAGCCAATATATATTTCGCCCAGCCGCTGCTGGATGCGATGGCCCTGGAATTCGGTATGGAGCCTGCTTGGGTTGGTTCTGTGATTACAGTTACACAGCTCTGTTATGCAGCTGGACTCCTGCTTCTCGTTCCGCTGGGTGACCTGCTTAACCGTCATCGGCTCATCCCCCTGCAAATGCTAATCTCTGTGGTAGCCCTATTGATTGTCGGGTTTTCACGTAATGAGAGTATGCTGTTTGCCGGGATGGCTGTCATCGGCCTGCTTGCCGTGGTAACCCAAACTCTCGTTGCCTTTGCGGCAGATCTCGCAAAGCCGGCCGAACGGGGCAGGATCGTTGGAATGGTCACAAGTGGTGTTGTGATCGGCATCCTGCTGGCAAGAACCTTTGCGGGAACCTTGACTGACCTGGCCGGCTGGAGATCTGTCTATCTTGCCTCAGCCTGTCTAACTTTGATTTTAGCTGGTGTACTAAGCTTACTGCTTCCTAAGCCAACCGCCACAGCCAAGAGAATCTCTTATCTCCAACTGCTTCGCTCTGTGCTTCAGCTCTTCTTGGAAGAGCCGATTCTACGAATCCGGGCCGTGCTCGCTCTGCTGATCTTTGCCGCTTTCAGCATCTTATGGACTTCACTCGTCCTCCCTTTAAGCAGCCCTCCGCTCTCTCTATCCCATAGTGGCATTGGAGCATTTGGGCTGGCAGGGGCCGCTGGAGCACTTGGCGCTTCTAGAGCAGGACGGCTGGCGGACCGGGGATTGGGGCAGCGCACTACCGGCCTCGCCTTGGCCCTGCTGCTGGTTTCCTGGTTCCCCATCAGCCTCGTGCACCAATCTTTGTTTGTGCTGGTCCTAGGAATAATCCTGCTCGATTTCGCTGTACAGGCGGTACATGTTACGAATCAAACCTTGATTCTGGCCACACGGCCGGAAGCCCGGAGCAGGCTTACAGCTGGGTATATGATCTTCTACTCCCTCGGCAGTGCAGCTGGGTCCATCTCATCTACCCATATATATGCCAGCAACGGGTGGTATGGAGTATGTGGGCTGGGAGCCATGGTCAGCCTGCTTGCCCTCTTGTTCTGGGCGCTAACGCGCAAGAGATGACTCATATATATCAGATGTCTAATACTATGAAGCCACTATATCATCATCTTTGCGGTGAATGAACAACAAAAGGCTGGCACATTTCGTGCCAGCCTTTAGGGTAAGGATTTAACGGGTACATGTTATGGAGCGCTTGGACCTACCTCTTTGGTGGTTAACGGATGGTTCACAAAAGAGGAGGCGTTCGAATATTCATCAGCACCCGCATCGTTCTTATTTCTCAATTCACCGTCCACGTCTTCTTTTACAAATACATAACTGCCTTTGGCATAATCAACAGCTGGGCTGGATGAACTTATCTTCTGAAGCCCGTTTATCGTCATGAACTGGGGATTCGTATTCCAGATTTCATCTTTCTTTCGATCCTTGTTGGTCAGTTTCCCCCCATAACCGATGTTTCCTTCAAACCGGGTATTTGTTGTAGCTGCCTCGTTAAACAAGACACTGCCTGATTTCATTACAATATTATTAGCCACTATGCTATCCTGAGGATCATACTCCTTACCTGATCCAATTGTAATCCCGGAAGCACTGTTAACAATCGTGTTGTTAACTACCATTGCCCGGTAAACTTTCCATTGGGCTTTCAGATCATCCTTACTTGGATTTGCCGGATTACCCTTGGAGCCCCCATCAAAATCACCGCTGTCGAGGATAATAGAGTAGTCGGTCAACTTCTCCATATAGTTGTTATAAATCTTATGATCATTACCGTATACCCGAATCCCCGCTTGTTCCGGTTCCTTGCCATCCCCTAGGAAGAAGTTCCCGTAGAAGCTGTTATTATGCCCATGTCTAGAGGTCAAGCCACCCTTTGATGTCTTAAACGTATTATACCGGACCGTGTTGCTGCTGCTCTTGACGGAGACCATCTCCGGCTCGCCGTCCGCATTCTCAAACAAATTGTATTGAATTACGTTGTATCCGTGAGACAGTGAGATTTTGGATAAGCCGAGACGAATCGTTTCTTTTCCGTTTGAGACCCATGGCCCGATATCATGGAAGTAGTTATATTCAATCACATCGTGCTGTGAAATGTTCCCTTTCCCATCCCCTTCATACCCGATCAGAGGATTCTTGTCTGACTTGTGCCCGAAATCATTATGGTCAATACGGTTATGATGACTGTTCAACCCGCTTACCTGCAGCCATGTGCTTGCGGAACCGGTTGCTGCCAAGGCAAACTGATTACGGGTGATTCGAATGTGGTTTGATCCGTTCAGCAGCACTCCCTTAGAAGCAGAATTCGTAAACTTTAATCCTTCAATCGTGACATATGAAGAGTCCCTAATCTCAAATGATGTTTTACCTGTAATAACTGCCTTTCCTAGATTCGCCGCCTTAATTAACACCGGCTGGTGCTCGGTTCCTTTAACATTAATAAGCTCAAATTCCTTAGCCGTATAACTCCCGTTAGCCAGCACAATGGTCTGACCAGGCTTGGCACTCTTTAAAGCAGAAAGCAGCTCTTGAGAATTGGATACCTGTACTAGACCATTATTTGCGTCCTTCCAAGGGATAGATTCCTCCTTATTCCTAAGTTCTAATGGAGCCACTGATTCGGCGGCATAGCCGTGAATGGGTAGCAGCATGATAACCATCCCTAGACAAACCACTTTTGAAATAAACCGCTGACGAACATTCATAATCGCACATCCTTTATGTAAGTGATCGAACTAGTTTTTCCCATCACATTAGACTATCCAAAGTCAGAAAAGGTTACGCTTTGATGAAAATATTTCCACCTATATAAAATGAACTTTAGAATTTCCCGTTCTCAGCTTCGATCCCGAGTGATTCTGAAGAAGCGGAGCGTCCGCCTTTGTCACCGAAATGCCCCTACTTGGATTCTAGTTCAAGCATTTCGGAGACAACAGGGGTCGTAAGAACACTCGGCATCGCAGCGCCCCTAAAGGATGACTTTCATCAGTTCATTTTATATAACAAAATTTTTAAGGTAACTCAGCAGAATTGGAACACCCTGCCTTCATTTTAATTAGATTTCATTTAAATAAAAAAGGATACAAGCGCCTTCTACCAAGAGTAAGCACTTATATCCAAGTAAATGTTGGCTTTTAACTATGCGCCCAGGTTCACATCATAGCTGGATGAACCAGTCTGCCCCTTCTGCTTGTTCTGACGATTCTCAATCATGCTCTGAACTGCATAAGCTAGCGGAATCATCATTAGAAGCATGGTCGGGTAGAAATAACGCTCCATCGTAATAAAAGGCAGGTAGATAATAATGAAATAAGCTGTAACCGCAAATAAGCTTATAAACCTTTGAGCGCTCAGCTTAAGCATCCTCCACAGCCCAACAATAGCTAGAGCCAAATAGCCTAAGTGCTGCAAGCCGGTCAGCCAGAAAGGGACTCCCATCACGGGCGCCCAGTAGAACGGGAGAATGACGAGCCGGATCAGCTTCCCGAACAACAGCCAGGCCCCATAAATAAACGGATGATGTGTCAGCTGATATCTAAATATCATCCAGGCCAATTCCTTCTGCTGCTGCTCACTGCCGTGACGGTACGTATCATAGATCTGAGGATGGTCCCGGATAAAATCCGCTGGCTCATTACCGTTGATCAGCATACCGAGCAGCAGAGGATTCGCTGACGAGTTCGTTAGCGGAATAAACTGATGAAAGACCTGGTAATTTCTGATCCACCATGGAGCCAGAAAGACTCCAATCGTCAAAGATAGAACTACCGTATGCTTGAGCATCGTCTTGAATTTGTACTTCTTCAGCAGCCAGACTGCTCCTATAGCCAGCGGAAGCAGGGCTGCGGTCGGTCTGAAATAAATGGCTGCGGCAATAGATAATCCCAGCAGGATATAATCACAGACTCTCCCCTTGTCTAAGGCCACAATGAAACAGTACAGAATCAATACGGAAGTCAGCGTGAAGGCCGTTTCCGTCAGCACCAAATTCCCCGCATAATACAAGGGCACATAAGCAGCAGCCGCTACGGCAGCAATTCTAGCGGCCTGCCTATTAAACAGTTTCAATGAACAGCTGTATAACACGGCCACGGTCGCAACCGTCATGAGGGCTTGAAGAACCCGGAAAGCATAAATGCCCGCTTCGCCCGTGCCAAAGATGCTCATTACCCCGGCAAGAAGCAACGGCAGCCCAGGCATAATAAATGCGGAAGGAGTCGTTACCGGATTATAATAAATCAAATGTCCGGTCTCCAGCAGATACCGGCCGCTTCGAATATAACGCACATCATCATTATCCAGCTTATTTAAGCTTCCTAACAGCAGTGTATTACCATGGATAATCATAACCAGCAGACTTAACACAAACACAATCAAGCAGGTCCACATCAGGAACCTATCCCGCTTATTCCCCATTGTCTCTCTCTTTCGTTACTGATCTAACTCCGTAATGGTAAGTTCAGATCATCTTATTATATCCATTAACTATATTAGCTTTTTTCGCAGCAAAAAGACACTGTATAAGTTGAACTTCTCAATTCGATTTATAAGGTAGTATTCCGGTCATAAAGGCGAACGCTTCGCTTCTTCTGAATCAGACAAGACGCTTATCGCTGCTCGGATTCAACTTCGATCTGGCTACTTCAGCAGCTTCAGTTCATGCAGCCGGTCAAAAATGATCTGGCTCACCGGAGACACCTTATCGCGATCCTTATATCCAAGCCAATTAAGCTCCTCGATTTCCGAAGCTGCACTAACATTACCCTCAAAATCCGCTTGATAGCAGGCCATCTTCACCCGGATACCCTCTGATTTGCCGTGAGCGTCCGCCTCAAATGTGCCAAAGTGTGAGATCGTATCCGGTTTGATCCGGACCGAAAGCTCCTCTCTAATTTCCCGGATTAAGGTGTCGGCATCCGACTCTCCCGGGTCTCTTTTTCCTCCTGGAATGTAATAGGTGTCTTTGCCTTTGGAGCGGGCCCCCAGGATCTGACCATCTACAAGATGCAGCCATGCAATTTTATCAATTGTTGTAGTCATTCTTTGCCCTCCTTGTAATATATGTTGAACTATTGACTTACACGTAAGGAAAACGTGCGAAATGTTCTTTAGAGTTGCTGTTGCTCCCAGAATTCTTGAATCATATTTATTAAGGACATATGTCCTAAGTAGGCCGCTTACAGGGACACATTAAAAAATCCGCTTTACGCGGACTTTTAACACCATTTGACCAACATCTCTATTCACGAGTTAGAAACCCTAGCTGTAATCTTCAATTAGAACCAGTTTACCATCCAACAATTCAAATTTGGACCTGCCCTTTAACTGGATTTGGTCACCAGCCTTTAAACCATTAGGCAGGTCTACTGCTAATTTCCCCTTATAGTCGATCTCAACCTCTGCCCCGCTCTCCGACTCCAGATAGCTTGTTACCGTCTGACACCGGCTTGAGAATACACCCGCAGACTGTTCAGCAAGTTGTCTGAACTCCTGAATTCCCTTGGTTTCCGTGTCCATCTCACCGCCAGCAATGTTCCTAAATACACAATCTTCACTCATCAAGCCAATCATTCCTTCCACATCAAAGGAATTGTAGGCGCTTATGTACTGCTCAATGACTTCCCGATTCGTAGGTTTGTTCATTTCCGTCAGACTCCTCGCTATTCTAAATTTAGTATGTAACAGACTTTCAAAAAATGAGAGATCGATACCCGTCATCTTCGCTGAATCGGTTTTTGCAGAGCGTACAGTTCGTCATCTACTTGACTGTTCTTCTCGAAGATCATCTTTCTGACATTTTCAATTGCCTTATTATAAACAGCAGGCCCCAGCTCCCCGATCATAAAATCAATGAGCTGTTCGGCTGCTAATTCCCCAATGCTCTCCCCACGTTCTTCTTCAAAATAGGTTTGAACACTCCGAATAATGACATCCTTGTCTTCCTTAGGCAGTTTAATCTGCAGCATTTGGCTCCTCCAATGTTATTCATGTGATATGACTATAGGACTGATCTATAATCTTTGTACCGCTCTAATGTGCCCTTCTATAATAAGGATACCACCCTCTTTTAGAAGATGCCATAACTCTTCACGGTTGGATTCCAAACAAGTATCAAGACAGGCCAATATAAAAAATAAGCTTCCCCCGGCCAACAAGCAGGAAGAAGCTTATTTAAACAACGTAATCTTGTACCTATTAATAGTTAGAGTCTACCCCGTTACTATACTTGAGACTCCTTCCGGCTGGCTGGACAGAAATGAAATCACTGCAGCTTCGGCCTCATCAAGGTTATTCACTTTAAAAACTACTTTCTCCTCCCCATCATACTGCTGGGAAGTGTAGTCGTATTTCGGGTCATAGTAATGCTCCAGCATTAGCCTAACGGCTTCCCTGAACCTATCCGCTTGCAGGCAGCGATCAATCTCGGCGGCGATAGGAACATGAATCCGGGACTTGATTCGCCGGAAGGCAGCAATATACTGCTCCTTGTACTGCTCTGGCTGGTAGTCCTCCAGAATAATGTCCACTCTGGCTTCGAGGGGCATTTCAATCCACAGCTGGGTGCCGTTTTCTTTCTGCTCGGCCAGGAATCCAGGCATGACTACCTTACCGATCCGCTTGCTCTCGGCTTCATACAGAACGTACGGAGCGTCCTCTAGTCTCTTCAGTTCTTCAAGAAGCAGGCTGTCAAAGGTCTTCTGATTGTTGGCCTTAAGCCCAATATGACCAAAGATAGAACCGCGGTGACCTGCCATGCCTTCCAGATCAAGCACAGGATAACCTTTGCTCTTAAGACGGTGCAGCAGGTTAGTTTTCCCAGTTCCTGTATTCCCATGGATAACCAAAGACTTGGGTTTAAACGTAAAGTTCTCCAGCTCTTCAAGCACCCATTTACGGTAGGCCTTGTAACCGCCAACCAGCCTGTAGGCGTGAATGTCCATCAAGGACAGCACGGTCGCAGTGGTCCTGCTTCTCATGCCGCCTCTCCAGCAGAACACCGCTTTATCCCCTTCAATCGCTCCGAACTCACGGATAAAAGCCGGCAGCTTGGCAGAGACGATCTCAAGCCCCTTATCCTTGGCTGCCTGAACACTGGTCTGCTTGTACAGCGTGCCGACCTCCGCCCGTTCTTCATCATTAAACAAGGGAATATTCAGACTGCCAGGGAGCGTGGAATCCTCATATTCAGAAGGAGAACGAACATCGATCACCGTCAGCTTCTTCTTCTGCTTCAGCTCTCTTAACTCTTCTAACGTAATATCTTGAAACAACGCTAATCCCACCTCTTGTTGTTAACTGCCTGTTCCACCCAACATCCGAGCCCTAGCTTACAGACTTTCGGCCGTTACCTTGATCTGTCCCGGATGCTCCCCCGTGACCTCGCCAATCACAGCGGCTTCCACCCCTGCCCCACGCAGTTCATCCAGCAGTTGACTGCTCTGATGCGGAGCAACAGAAATCAGAAGCCCGCCTGAGGTTACCGCATCACAAAGAATATACCGGTCAATCTGATCCAACTGCTCAGGGAACAGGATGCTTCCTTCCAAATGGGCAAAATTATTCTTCGTTCCGCCAGGAATGAAGCCACTCTCGGCCAGCTCCCGTACTCTTGGCAGCACGGGAACGTCATTCTTGCGAATAACCAGACCTAGCCCGCTGCCTTTAGCCATCTCGGAAGCATGTCCGAGCAGGCCGAAGCCCGTCACATCCGTGCAGGCATGAACCTCATAAGGCTCCATGATCTCGGCAGCGGTCTTATTCAAGGTTGACATGACTGATACCACACGGGCTGTTTCTTCTTCGGTCAGCTGGTCCTTCTTAATGGAAGTTGTCAGGATGCCGACGCCAATCGGTTTGGTAAGAATCAAATGATCGCCCGCCTGGGCGGCCGCATTGGTTCGAACCTTATCCGGATGAACCGTTCCAGTTACCGATAAGCCGAATTTAGGCTCCTTGTCATCAATGGAGTGGCCGCCGACAAGCGTGGCGCCTGCTTCCTTCACCTTATCGCCTGCGCCGCGCAGAATATCCGCCAGGATGCTTTTGTCCAGCACGGAAATAGGGAAGGCTACAATATTAAGAACAGTCAATGGTTTCCCGCCCATGGCATAAATATCACTGAGCGCATTGGCCGCTGCGATCTGTCCGAACGAATAAGGGTCGTCCACAATCGGTGTGAAAAAGTCCAGTGTCTGAACGAGGGCAATGTCATCCGTAAGACGGTATACTCCGGCATCATCACTCGTGTCCGTTCCGACCAGGAGGTTGGGATCATGTACCGCAGGTGGCAATGTGCGCAGAACCTGCATTAAATCGGCCGGACCGATTTTGCAGCCGCATCCCCCTTTGGAGGAGAGTGAAGTCAATTTTATATTTCCAGCTTGAGACATGTTGACTCAGCTCCTTAAAGTTAGAATAGGTCATCATCCTACATCATAACGCAGACTCACGAATCATGCAGTACGATTAATTTTACACCAATTCAACAATTGGCACAAAAAATAAGTTACTTTATTAATTTCCACATGCTATAATTTGAATCTTGAAATTTACTATAAACGGAGGTTATTTCGCGTTATGTCATCCCATGCTGACAACTCATTACTTAAAGACAAACGCCCGTCCGGTTCCAAAAAGGTATGGTTTACGATGCTATTCGTCATCATTGCCATTGTAGGACTTACTTATGTTAAATGGTGGCCTTACTATTTCAAGGCCCTTAAAGCTGCGGCCGAGCACACCATCGGCTCATCCATTCTTACGGGAGATCAGGCTGCCGCACCGGCTCCTTCGTTTCAATCCGCCTGGGATTATGCCGTGGACTATTTCAAATCCGTATGGAAGGCTGCCGTGCTCGGAATCCTGCTCGGGTCCTTGGTTCAAGTCCTGCTTCCCGCAAAATGGCTGCTCAAAGCACTTGGCAAAGCTGGCTTCAAAAGCACAGCCCTTGGCGGAATCGCCTCGCTCCCAGCCATGATGTGCACCTGCTGTGCGGCTCCGATTGCAGTAGGCCTTCGCAAGAAGAATGTGTCTGTCGGCGCGGCCCTGGCCTTCTGGCTCGGCAACCCGGTGCTTAATCCGGCAACCTTAATCTTCATGACCTTTGTGCTGTCATGGAAATTCACATTGATGCGGATCGGATTTGGTTTAATCCTTACTTTCGCAGTGAGCTATTTCGCCGGCAGGCTTGCGGGACAAGCTCCCATTCCTGAACAAGTTCAGGAGGCAGTTGACCAGCCGGACGAGCCATCAGGCTCATTCCTGACCCTCTGGCTTAGAAGTGTGGGGACGCTGCTCCTGACGATCGTGCCCGCTTACCTGATCACCGTTCTTGTGCTCGGTGCAGCACGGGCGTGGATGTTCCCGGCTCTTGGAGCGCATGGGATGAACACGGTTCTGGCCATCGTCATCTTCGCCATTGCCGGTACCTTATTCGTCATCCCGACTGCCGCTGAAATTCCAATTATCGGCACGTTCCTGTCATTCGGCTTCGGTACTGGCGTAGCCGGGGCCTTGCTGATTACTCTCCCGTCTATCAGTCTTCCGTCCCTGCTGATGGTCTACCGGTCATTCCCCCGCAGGGTGGTATGGTTTGTCACCGGTTCCGTTATCGTGTTAGGCCTGCTCTGCGGAGCTATAAGCGCAGTTATCTTATAATTTCAACATGTAAAAAGGCTCCTCACCCACGGGTGAAAGGAGCCTTCTTTGATATAGCCCGACACGATTGGAATCAAGCGTAATAAGAACCCTCGCGCAGGAGGGTTCCCTAAATTTTTTAATGATAAGCACAAAGCTCATCTTATTTGATCAAAGCGTCCAGCGAGTAATCTCCCGCACCGGTTAGCGCGATTCCTATCACTACAGCGATCAGCACCAACGGGTATTCGTAACCGTTCGCGGTCGCCCAAATCCCGTTCTTACCGTGAACCTTAGCAATAGCCCCGAGCATGGTCAATACAATCAGAACAGCTGCCACAGGAGTGAATAAGCCTGCTGCAAGCAGAACTCCTCCAATGAGCTCCATAAGTCCGCCGAGGACAGCCATTGCTACACCTGGTTTCATGCCGATCGACTCCATCCAGCCGGCTGTTCCTTTAATACCATGACCGCCAAACCAACCGAACAGCTTCTGTGCCCCGTGCCCCACAAACAACAATCCTACTACTATACGAATCACCAATATCCCTAATGCCATCATCTTAATCATCCTCCAATATTTTTAAATTAATAATCTTCAATTAAAGATTTATGACAGAGAAAATCCGTTAGCTCAACTAACGTTTCTCCGCCCCTCTACCCAGCTTCTTAAGCAAACGGATCGCTTCCTGCTTCTCATCTGCAGACAGTCCTTCGGTTAAAGCATGAATCGTTGAGGCGTGCTCAGGGAAAATCCGGTCAAACAACTCATTGCCCTCCGCTGTAAGTTCAGCAAAGATAACTCTGCGGTCCTCTTCACAAGGAACCCTGCGGATATACTTCTTCTTCTCCAGCTTATCAATGTTATAAGTAATCGTACCGCTGGTAATCAGAATCTTCTCCGCAATCTGCTGGAGTGGAATTCTGCCCTTCGTGTACAGCACTTCAAGAATCGTAAATTCAGAAGGAGACAAGCCGTACTTCTTCATATCCTTCACCGCCCGGTCCATGACCGCTTTATACGCCTTCGAGAGAACTACGAAGGTCTTCAATGATATGCTCTCTTCATCTCCGATTTCAAAAGCCATGTCCATTCACCTCCTCACAATATTATTCACTGCAACAAATATCTTTAATTAAAGATATTATGGATTTCTTCTTTTGTCAATACCTATTTTCATAAAAACAGCCGCGTGCTGGTTCACGCGGCTTCTTCAGATTATTTTAGGACTGCAAAAGCCTCATAAGGACGGAGCAGCATCGTCTCGGAAGGATGGGTATCGGAATAGACGGCAGCCAGAACCACCCCGTCCGCCAAATCGGTTGTCATCCTGCACGTTACAGGTTCTGAGCTCCAATTAGCGATCAGGGACAGCCTTTTCCCTTTCAGGCAACGCTCATAAGCGAAGATTTGGGCATCTTCAGGTGCAAGCAAATCAAAATTTCCGTGAATCAGGAGCTCATGGACACAGGAATCTTCTCTCAAACTGTCAAGCTGGCGATAGAAGCCGGCCAGAGCACTATCTTCTGTGTCCATTGGGCTGGATATGGAACCGGGATTAGGCCCGGGCATCATGAGCAGAGTCAAGGCCATACATTTTGCGCTCTCATCATGGTACAGTTCATTCATTTGAGCCCTACAACCGAACCTTTCGGCTGCGGGATTCCCCTCCATTCAAGCTGATTGATTGATTCCGGATGAGCTGCTAACAGCCGCTCTCGGCTCTGGTCTTGCCGATGACTTAATGGACAGTACAGCTGCAGCAAGGGCTAACAGCACAAATCCTACTCCGACCCAGGCGTTGTAATACACCGTGGACTTCTCAATTACAATACCTCCGACTGCAGAGCCTAGAGCAATCCCGATATGCAAGGCGGAACTGTTCAGACTCAACTGGATATTAGCCGATTCCGGTGCCGACTTAATCAGATAACTTTGCAAGGATGGAGAGATCGACCAGCTAAGCATGCTCCAAATCATCATGACCAGCATACAAACATACATAGATACCGTGGATATTGGCATTAGAAACATAACTACAGCGAAGATGCTTACGATAGCCAGAATACTCTTTTCCGCTCCAAATTTATCGGTAACCCATCCGCCAATTCCCCCGCCAAATACCGCCGCGATTCCGAATATGAAATAGAAAAGACTCAGTAGTGAAGCATTGATGTGTAAGGTCTCCTGAAGAAACGGAGTTAAATAAGCATATAACGTCAAATGCCCGGTAAGCATCAGTACAGAGATCAGCTGCCCGAAAATGATTTTTCCACTCTTCAGTGATTTCAGCTGCTCCTTAAGTGGAACTGTAGCTGCCGGCGGCGTTTTGGTTATGAAAACTTGAATAGCCACCATCGACAATGCGGACAGAATTGAGATCATCAGGAAAGGCGCACGCCAGCCAAACGCGTTCCCCAGCATCATGCCCAGCGGAACCCCAAGCACCAGCGAGCCGCTTACCCCCATATAAATAATGCCGATAGCTCTGGCTCTATGGCTGGGTTCAGCCATCTGCGAGGCCATGGTTATGGATAAGACCACAATCAGCGAACTACTGGCCGCTGAGAGAACTCTAGCTGCCAACATGACTATAAAATTGGGACTCAGAGTGGATAGAACATTTCCGATAATAAAAACAAGCAGCGCCATTTGATACAGCTTCTTACGCTCTATCTTAGAAGTGGCTGCCAGCAGCAAAGGCCCCGATATCGCGAATATAACCGAGTATAAGGTAATTAATTGGCCCGCCGTGCTTAAGGAGATGCTCAGATCATTTGCGATCAAATCTAAGATGCCTCCTACGATTAGCTCCACGGTGCCAGTTACAAAACAAGCCAGGGCAAGAATGTAAATCTTGAAATTCATATTGCTTATGCTCCTCTCATAGTTGCGATCATCCGTCACTTGGTTACTACCGAAATAGTAACCTATTTCCCGTTTGTCGGCAAGCCTATTTTGAGCAGGCACAAAAAAGGCGGATAGAACTGATCTATCCGCCTTGTAAATCTATCCATATTTTATATGAATCCAACTGGCGCTATCCGCTAATATCTTAATTGCAGCAACTGGGCCATGATTTCCTTGTCCTTGGACAGAACATCCTTGTACTTGGTTGTAATCTTGGTGAGCAGCACGTCATGATAGAAATAGTCTGTAAAAACACGAACAAACGGCTGGGATCTCGTCTTAATCGCCTGCCAGGCCTCATCCTCAACCCCGGCAAAGATGACTTCCAGATCGTCCACAATGAGCAGCCTGAATCTTTCAAGCAAAGTGTGTTCCTCATTAGGCTGCATAGTTACAAGATTAGAGAGGCCGCATTTCAAATCTCCGACCACGAGCGCCTCCACTAAAATCCCTTGGCTTTCCTTTTCTTCCAACAGAGGCAGATACTTCTGGAAGTCATCTTTCCAGGCAGAGAAACGGATAGACTTTCCGGCTTCCATCATCGCCTGCTTCAATTGAGTCTCAATGGAAGTATCGGCTTTCAGACTCCATACATGGTCGTCCACCAGTTCTTTTTTGATTTTGTGCTGCTCCAGCTGCTCAATATCTGTCTGAAACTCGGCAGTCAGCTTCTCAACCACCAGATGGATCGGCAGGGAAGCATACAGCTTTTTTTTCTCAGAAATGGTCTCTAGAACCATCCCTTTCTCTACCATTCTTGAGATAACTTCATAAATCTTCGCCTTCGGCACACCCGAATATTTAACAATCATACTCGCATCAAGCGGTTGTGAACTGGAGGCCAGCGCCTCATATACTTTACTCTCATATTGAGAGAATCCGAACTTTTGCAGCATTGCTTTGACCTCGTTCCATGATTTTTTATTACTGTACCACAAAACGATTGCCCCGTACTATTCACCCCCGGGTAGTCTATACCGCTGAACGATGTTTAGCTTGGGGTGAATAACCAGCCTGCTTCTGGATTAACATAAATATGACTCCACGTAACTTGCCCCATCAGCGTGAGCTTCTTGTGAGACGAACCCTCGGATCGATCCATGTATACAGAATGTCTGCGATCCAATTTGCGATGATAACCACCAGGGATACGATCATAATAATCGCGAGGAGCACCGGAAGATCTCTGTTCTGAGCGGTCCAAACCAGCAGCAAACCAATCCCCTGCCAATTGAAGACGTTCTCAATCACGGCCGAGCCGCCCACCATGACCGGAATATCCATAGCCAGCATAGTCACCATCGGAATAGCCGCGTTCTTAAAGGCATGCTTATAAATAATCCGTTTCTCCGAAGCCCCTTTAGCCCGGGCCGTTAATAGAAACTCAGACGGAAGCACCTCTATCATATTGTTGCGGACAAACCTTAAATAATATGCCAGATTCCCTATGGTAAGTGTGAGGACAGGCAGTATCATGTGGATTAACAAATCCCCCACCTCGCCTTCCTTGGAAGGAGTGTGCATACCGCTGGGAGGCAGCCATAACAAGTCCATGTTAAACAAGTCCATGGCAAAGATCTGCTGTAGCAAATAGCCGAGCACAAAACCGGGAATGCAGAGCCCCGTCAGGCTCAAGAGCAGGGCTGTCCGGTCGGACAAACCATATGGCTTCCTGCTGTTGTAAATCCCCCAGGGTACAGCGATCATGATCGAGAGCAGCCATGCAGTCCCCACCAAGATTAAGCTGTTCTTAACATAACTCCATATGTATTGATCAATCGCATTGCCATTATAATCCTGGCCCAAATAACCGGTAGATAGCCCCTTCAGCCAAAGGATATATTGTATATATATCGGTTGATCAAGGCTATGCAACCGGATCTGTTCCTCCGCATATATATGGTCTGCCAGCTTCATACCCACGAACGTCCAAGGGTTGCCCGGCATCATATGCATAAGCGTAAAGCATAGAAGAGAGACTAGCAGCAACACCACTATCGATTGAAAGGTTCTTCGAACTATATAAATCCACATAAGTCCTTCCCCCTGAATTTGATGATTATTCCAGCTCCTCTTCAGCTTTCCTGATCTTGCTTCTGTGCACGATTAAAGTGATGATCAGCATAATCACACCGATCCACATTCCCATTGGAGCCAGCAGCAGCAGATAATGTGCAAATCCCGTTGTCGTGTTCATCGAGGTGGCGAGAGCTATTCCTGCCATCACGAATGGGAACAGAATTAGAATAACTGAGATCATATACGCTGTCTTTATATTCCGGCTTATGACAATCAACCCCTCGTGATTTGTTTGTAGAATGGTAATTTATTTGGGAACTGAAAATGCCACTGTTGTCCCCTGATCCGGTATGCTGCTGATCTCAAGCCCCCGTCCATAAAGACGTTTCAATCTGCGGTCCGTATTTTGGACTCCGACTCCGCGTCTCCGGGACGTTGAACCGTCCCCTCTAACCGACAGAAGAGTAGCCTGATCCATCCCAACCCCATCATCTTTAATCACAATGGCAACTTCCTGAGGATGCTCAGTAATCCGTATCGTCAGCGTCCCCCCACGGGCACGTTGTAATATTCCATGACGCACCGCATTTTCCGCAAGCGGCTGGATAGAAAGCGGCGGGATCTCCACGCTGAGCGGCTCAGGCACTTCCCAGACCACTTTCAGCCTGCTGCCGAAGCGTTCCTGCTCAATATACAGATATGACCGAAGCAACTGGAGTTCATGCGAGATGGGAACCAGGCGCTGCAGGTTCCTCGCATCAAAGCTGGTTCTAAGGTAATTTCCGAACTCTTCCAGGAGAATCACCATTCTTGACGTATCTGTCTCACTTAAAGAGGCGATAGAATTTAGGGTGTTAAACAAGAAGTGCGGTTGAATCTGGGCTTGCAGCCATGCCGCTTCCATGCGCAGTCTTTCGCTGATCGATTCTTTAAGATCAATCAAAGCCTTAACCCTGGATTTCAATTCAATCCCACCGACAGGCTTGGTCAGGTAATCATTCGCCCCTGATAGAAATCCGGCCTGTATGTCCTCCTGCTGGCTTCGTGCGGTTAATAGAAGAACAGGAAGCTCTGAGAGAGAAAATTGACGGCGAATAGTCCGGGTCAACTCATACCCTGACATCTGAGGCATCATCACATCTGAGATAACCAGGTCCCATTCTCCTTGTTCGAGATGATCCAAGGCTTCTTTGCCGCTGGTGGCCGTAACAAGCTGATAATCCTCTCCACCTAAAATACTGCCCAGAACCTTCAGGTTAATCGGGTCATCATCAACCGCCAGAATTCGGTGACGGGCTCTCGTCTCCGCTGTAACGGCGGCTTCTTGCTCAGCCAGAACTGAGCCTATTGCCCCTTCATCTGAATCCCATGGCTCGAACTCGGAATCCATACTCACATCTGACCCCAGCCGGTTCTCTGATCGGCTGAAATCCGCACGAAGGGAAAAGGCAATTTCACATGCATCCGCCTCCCCGGTAATCACCTTAAATGTGCCGCCGTGAAGTTCGATTAATTGGCGGCAAATGTTCATTCTGAGCTGCTGATCGTTGTTTAATTCCGCCCCGGCAGAGCACTTTATTTCCTCCCAATCCGCAGCGGGCGAATAAATTCGAAACGCGGCCATTCCCTCTCGAACGCTGCCCTCCAGCACTATAGCTCCTTGTTGTGTCACTCTCAGAGCTTCCTGAAGCAGATTGAAAATAATCTGAACCAACCGGTTCTCATCTGCGATCACGTAAGGAAACTGATCCGGTATGCGAAGCTGCACATCAACGGGGCTGCTGTTACTGGCAACCCGGAGCATATCTATAACTCCCGAGGCCGCAGCCGAGAAGCTGATGCTTTTCTTAACCAGATGAAGCTCTTGTTCTTTGAGCCGCGCGGCATCCAGCAGATCGTCCAGCTGAAGTGACATCCTCTGTCCGACCTGGATCAGCAGGTCCATTCGATTCTTATGTTCCGGGCCGAGCTCACTATGAGCCTCACTCCGGACGGCCTGTGCCATATTCAGCATCCCGTGAAGCGGATTGCGGAGCTCATGGGAGGTGTTGGCAAGGAAATCGTCCTTGATCTTGTCTGCTTTCTGGAGTTGTTCCGCCAGCTGCTCCGCCTGCTTGTTCATTTGGGCAAAGCGCACAAACCAGAAGCTGGCAAGACCCAGGAAGGCAATAATCAGATCAAATGGATAGAACAGCTGATCCGGCCAAAAGATGCCTTTGAGTGTGCCCCATACCCTGTTGGCGGAAACAGCGGCCACAGATAACAGCAGGAAGACCGCGGTAATCTCTCTCCGGTAAATAGCCGTAACCATCAGCCTGATCTCCGTAATGACCGTGACAATCATAACACTCCTCAAAATAAAAGAAGCCGCCTGCTTGATCCATTCCATTGGAACCAGAACAATCACGATGGTGAATAACACATTTACCCAGGCGTATCCGCGTGTAAACCAGCTGGTTCTCGTGCCTGTAAATGTCTTAACCCAGAAAAATAACGACACACCACACGCCATGTAGGCTAGCACTCTCAGTCTTGTAGACCATTCCAGTCCAATGGGGACCCACTGCAGCAGAAGCTTATCATCATCCATGAGAACCGCAAGCAGCACAGTAACCACAATACCTACGAAATAGAACAGCTCCTTACCGCGTACTCCAAGATAGTACAAAATAGCCGCGTAAATACCATGTAGGGCAATTACAATACATACAATGAATTGTAGATTTTCCGAGAAAAAGGCTTCCCGAGTTACCGCTGTATCGGTACCAAATCTAAGAGACTGAATAATCCCTCCTGAAGTAGGAAGGTCAAAATTGGAGACATGGATCAGAATCTCAACTTCAGGTTTATCACTGCGAAAGAAGACGGAGTAGGGCACATTTCTTGCCTTGCTCTCTTCTTTAGTTACTGAAGGACGGCCCATGACCCCAAGCTCTTGTCCGTTCACGTATAATCTGGAAGCTGTTTGAATGTTTGGGACTCGTATTCCGTACATCTGCTCCGAAGGATCAAGAAGAACAGTAAGCCGGTAGGTTCCGAAGCCAATAGAACTGCCCGTACCTGTAACATGATCCCATATCCCTGGCACAACCGCTGTGACCGGCTTGGGCTTATGCTGATAAGTTCCCGGCGCAAGAAATGTATTCGGATAGAACTCCCATTCCCCATTCAAGGTGATGGTATTACTATCGTCGAACTGCCAGCCGCGCAGGTCAACAACACCTGACAAGGGTTCCGGGTGATCAGGAACCCTCAGCTCATAATTCCACAGCAGCCGTATTCCCGTCAGTATAAGAAGAAATACAGCAGTGAGCAGAATTAGTTTTCTTTTGGGAAGCAATTTAGTTGAAGTCAGCAATCTGGAACCATCCTTTTATGTTATGAGAGAACGCCTTGAAGTAAGCGAACTTCTATCCAAGAGGCAGGGTAAATGTAAACACTGAGCCTTTACCGGGACTGGATCTCACGGTAATTTCCCCACCATGAAGGTGAACCAGCTGTCTGCAAATGCTAAGCCCAAGTCCCAAGCCTCCTAGAGCCGCAGTACTAATTGAATCTCCTTGCTCATAAGGAAGAAATATAATCTGTTGGATATCCTCATCTATGCCTATACCGGAGTCTTCAACATGAATCCGAACCATGCTGTCTTCTACGTCCGCATAGACCATAATCAGTCCTTCATTCGTAAATTTAAGGGCATTGTGCACCAAATTGAACAAAATTTGGACCAGTCTGTTCTCATCGGCATCCACATGAGGGAAGTCTGCAGGAATCCCTTGAACAAATTCCACCTTCTTGCCCTCGTTCATAAACCTGAGCATATCAAATACACTGGTCACGACCGGGGAAAGGGACAGACTTTTCCGGCTGAGGCGAATCTCCTGGGCATTAAGCCGCTTGATATCCAGCAGATCACCAAGCATTAGGGACATGCGCTGTCCTACCTGAATCATCAGCTCCAGATCTCCCCGGCTTCTTGCACTCATCACTGTCCCCCGTTCTTCGAGAATGGACCCGGCCATCCCGATCATCCCCTGCAGTGGGGCCTGTAGCTCTAAGGAAGTAATGGTAAGATAATCGTCCTTTTGCTTATCCGCCTCTCTCAGCTGCCGAGTCCAGCTTTGAGTCTGTTCATGAGCCTGGAAAAAGCGGATAAACCAGAATCCTGCAAAACCGAGATAAGCAAAAATAATGTCAAAAGGATAATAAGGCATTTGATGCCAGAACACATATTTTACAACCGTCCAAAAGATGAAGGAAGCTATGCTCACAGCTGTGAGCAGCAGGAATACCCCGGCATCCTTCTGTTTGCTTACAAATTGAAAGATTAGATAAATGACACGAATGATATTAATGACCATAAGCAGCCTAAAGAAATTAGCGAGCCACAGGAATACCACGAGAGGCAGGAAAGGTATAAGAATAACAGCAGCCACGCTTATATAGATAACCCACTTCCATACGCTGGCCTGCGCTGCGGTGGGCAGCAGCTGTTTGAATCCTATTCCTAGGAAAGCCGTACCGCTCAAGTAAGCAATCACACTCAGCTTTAATGACCACTCCAGGGTTAGGGGCATCCAAATAAGCAGCCACCTGCTGCCATCGACCAGATCGGACAACACCAGGGAAAGAATGGCCAGGGACATGAACAGATGTGTCTGGCTGCGTATACCAATTAAGCTTAGGATTCCGGCATAAAGCACATGAAGAATGAGTATGGTGTATACTGCAATCTGCATTCTCGCATAGAATTGTTGTTCATGCTTTACTGCTGATTCGGTGCCAAACCGGACAGACTCCACAATCCCCCCACTGTCCGGGTAATCAAAATTGGATACCTGAACTATAATTTCAATCTCCTGCTGATCAGGGATAAAACTTACCGTATAGGGATAATTCCGGGGTAGGCTCTCCGAAAGCTCACTAGCTGGATGTCCTGCTTCTTTCAGAAGCTCTCCATTTACATAGATCCTGGCCGCGGTCTGAATGCTGTTGATCTTCAGTGAATAAGGCTCTTTGATACGGCTAACCCACACTTTCATCCGGTAGGTAGCATAGCCGTAAGATGATGTGGAGCGAATGGACTGGTTCCACGGGGTAGGTACGGAAATGTAGCCAGGGGCCGGCTTGACCTCGGTCCCGCCTTCTGGGCCCCCGGGCTGTATCCACTTGCCGGGATAGAATTCCCACTCCCCATCAAGAGGGATAGATTTGTTATCCGGCAGGCTCCACCCTCTGAGATCCAAGCTCCCTCTCTCCACACTAGGATGGGCAGGCGGCTCATTCACCTCAAACCAAATCAGCCTTAGTCCTGTTAATACAAAAAGAAATATAAAGGTAATAAAAATTAGTTTGTGTTTAATAATCATGTTCTTCAGTTTCGACAAAATTTAGTGAATTCCTTTGAAGAACACGAAATTATTTAGAATGGCCTATTCATCCTCCTTCGCCTGGACAATGAGGCGATGAGTAGGATTAATGAGCGGGTCACATGTAATCAGAGTAAGCAGCTTCTCTTGTCCCACCGGGTCAAGCACGGAGACTTCCGTTGGCAGCACGATCCATTTTTTATACACCGTGTATGTAAAGACTTTGCCACCAGACTTGATTACGACCTTATCCCCTTTGCTCACCTCATTAAGACGGTTGAACAGGCGGCCGGCCTTGTGCGCCCGATGAGCCGCAATAGCCGCATTGCCTGGCTCTCCGAACCAGGAGGTTTCCGGCAAATGTACGGCGGCATGGCTCATATTCTCTTTGGTAGCCCCTTCAAGAATAGGGAGCTTAACATCAATAGAATCTATCGTGATCGTTCCGATTAGATGTTCGTCTTCACTGTAAGATGAATCATCTGCCTGCCCTGCAGACGGGTCACTGCCCTGTCCATTCTCCCCTTCATTTAATAAGCGTGAGACCTTTTCCAAACTGCTGGCTTTGCTTGTCTTCAATACAGCTGGCCGATGCTCCTTGTTGTATTCCTGGCTCTCAGCCTGCTTAAGCAGTTCATCCTGTTCCATATCGGCCCGCCATTCTATGATTTTGGGAGTCAAGAGAATGACAATCCCCAGCAGAATAACCACATATGATAACTTTCGCATAATTAAATAACTCCTTCATGAATCATTTGCTGTGTATGCTGAACAAATGATTGTACGGATGAAGACACCCGCCAATCTCCTGATCTTTCTTTAGTTCAACTTATATGTATTAAAATACAACTTGTATCTAAACAAATTCTCGACTTCCTTCATAACCTTCTTTAACACCTTCATCATTCTAGCAAAAAAAGACCCGAGAAAGGTCTCTTTCCCAGGTCTTTGTCAGTTAAAACTTGTCAGCGCGCTTTAAACGCATCCACAAACCGATTAATACGAGTGATAGTCCGGCCATATAAACCGGCCAATCACTTTCTTCACCCGTTTTTGGGAGCATAGGCGCATTTGAATGGTTAGGGTTGCCTTTGGATTTATCCTTGGCTTTGTCACCATCTACACCTCCGAGCGGATTGCCGTTCTCATCCAGATCCACTTCTTTAGGATCCTTCTTGCCCGGCTGCGGCTTGGTTGGCTTTTTGCCACCCGGTGTTGTAGTCGATGGCTTGCCTGGCTCCTCGACTCCAGGTCCGGTGATGATTGGCGGAGTTACTGGAGGTGTTACCGGCGGTGTCACTGGTGGAGTCACCGGCGGCGTTACCGGAGGTGTTACCGGAGGTGTTACCGGTGGTGTTACTGGTGGTGTTACTGGTGGTGTTACCGGTGGGTCCACTGGCGTTACTGGCGGTGTCACCGGTGGTGTTACTGGCTTTTTGCTGTTTGTAACCGTAATCTTCTTAACGTTAGCCTCCTGCTTGATCGTGGAGTCAATCTTAATATTAAGTTTGGCTTGGTCCGCGACATATCCGGCAGGTGCTTCCAGCTCTTCTAATACATAATCATCGTACAAGAGCTTACTGAACAGGATTTTACCTTCGGCATCCGTTGTTTTGATGATCTCCGGTCTTTTCTTGGCGGCATCATACAGAACAAATTTGGCGCCTTCCAGCACTTTGGTTGGATCATTCTTGTCCACCTTGGTGATTTCAATGCTTCCTCTCTCCCCGACACCGGAGCCGGAGCCGGAAGATGTACGCACCTCAATCTCCTTGCTGGTCTTGTTGGATTCAACCTTGAACCCGTCGCCCTCAAAGCTTACGGTATTCTGAACCTTCTCCCGGTCAGCGGAAACCGCAATCTGGGATGAATATTCCAAAATGTATGCTGTTGAGATCTCTTTCTTAAACGCCAGGACAAACGACTGCTGGTCCTTGGCATCGGTTGTAATTACAAGAGTGTAATCCACGTCTTTTTTCAGTTCATCCGAACGGGTCAGTGCCCCGTTTGGCGCAACCTTGGTAGCATAAAGCTTGAAGGAGGCCTCATCCAAAATTTGATTGGCGCTTGGTGTATCAATGATTTTGGCATTCGTAACATAAGATTGGCCTTCATTGATTTTGATTTGCCAGTTGATCTTGCTTCCGTCCTGAGCACCAGTCTTACTTACATACACGCCGCCTTGAGGAATATTTACCTTAGCTCCCCACTTGTAAGCCGGAGCCCCATCGCTGGTAAGATCAGCCTCATTGCTGATTTCGCGATCTAGGCGTGCAGCATCAAAGGTTGTTTTGAAAGTGACCAAGTAAGCTGAATCGATATCTCCCAATTCCACTTTCAGCTCATTGTCATTTTCGGCAGTTGGAGCTATAACCTTGTATTTGCTGCTGTCGACTTCACTGCCCTTTGTAATGCTTCCGTTTGCATTAATGGTCAATTCATAGACCTTCACGGAATCTTTAACGATAGTTTGTCCTTGAAGCAGCTTGTCTGAAATTACCGCGTTCTTCAAGTCTTTACGGTTGTAGTTCGCCGTAATATCCCAAGTAATTTCTTTTTTGCTTGCATCATAGGAACCGCTCTTGGAACCATTATTGGTCGTCTGAGCATTTGGCTTGAAATCAGCAACCACAGTGACAGGATCCTTGAGGGTACTTTCTACCCAATTGATCAGAGCCTGGTTGCGGTACACATTCTTGCCTGCAGCAAACCAATCACTGCTGTACTTGGTCTCATAGGTAATGGTCAGCTTGTCGGCAACCTTGTCCTTGAATGTAAGTACAAAACCTTCCGTTGGCTTATCTGCACTAACGGTATAATTATCTGCTGGATAATCATTCCCATCTGAAGATTTAATCTTCAAGGAACCCGGAACAAATTCCAACCCGCCATTCGGGAATGAATCGGTAATGGTTAACCCGGTCATCGCCGCTTTGTCTTCATTCACTACAATCGTCCACTTGGCGGTTTGAGCCTTGTAATCGACACCGCTATTCCACTTCTTGCCGATAAGGCTCACCAGGGTTTCCTTACCCGTGGCTGAAGTGTTACCCACTGTAGTGACATTGTTGGTTACCGGAGTATTTTCATACACCCGTTCCTTGGCTTTGGTTTTGTAGGTAATCACGTAGCCCACATTTACATCCTTGGTGAATTCAAGATCGAATCCGGCTTTGTTGTCCTTCTCGTCGACTGGAGTTAATTTATAGTCATCATTCTCTTTAAGAACGTTACCGGAATTTCTTTCTTTAACTTCCAAGGAGCCAGGAACGAATTCAACAACACTGTCAAACCGGTCAACGAGTTTGGCATCCGCTTGCGCAATTTTCTTCTCGTTAAAGTTGTAGTTGATTGTCCAAGTGATGGTCTGACTCTCTTTATCATAGGAAGCTTCCTTCGTCAGAGGCTTCTCACGTGGAATATTCACACTTGCTGATGCCTGTTCCTTATCATTCAAGACAACTGTGTTTGTAAAGTTAGTTTCGGTCTCCCCTACAACATCTGTCGCATATTGGAGCTGATAGGCTGATTTAATTGAACCCGATTTAAAGCTCAGCTTGAACGAAGAACCGTCATTCTCAGATTCAAAGATATAACTGGCCGGATCAACAAGATCGCCAAGTGTGGAGCCGCCATCCATGTTCACCTTAAGGTTATAAACCTTAAATGATGCCGCATCCAGCTTAAGTCCGTCCGGAGTCTTGTCAGTAATCACCGCATTGTCGATTTTGTTAAGCACGGTATTCACATTGACCGTCCAGTTAATCTTCTTCGAACCTTCTGGCTGACCCTTCTTATCAAGCACCTTGCCGCCTACCGGTTTGAAGAAGACAATGGCAACCTGATCCCCGCCCTTAATCGGGAACGGAATCTTCACCTCGGTGTCTTCAGTGATGGTGTCTTTGTTGAACTCCGTGGCAATTTTCAATGTGCCGCTGACATTGGAGTTTCCCTCGACGAAATCATTGAAATTAACCGTCACTTTATTCGTTTTAGAATCAACATGAAACGTTCCTGCCTCGTCCAAGCTGCCTGAAATGTCATTATAGAGCTTGAACTCCTTCGGAATGGTGAACTCGAAGGTATCCCCATTCTTATAACCATGATTATTCTCTAATGCCCAGTTGTACTCGATGGTCACGGCAGAGCCGACTTCCGTACGGCCTTCCCGGTCAGGATTGTACACGGCGTCAATAACCGTACCCTCTTTATCCTTCAGTACAACTTTAGTGAGAATGTTAGCCTTTTCCGCCACGGCCGGCTTGTCAGCGGTTGAATCCACCGCATCCGGTTTGTCAGCCGTAGAATCCACCACAGCATCTGGAGCGGCTGTCCCGGTTGTTCCAGTCCCCTGATCCCCTGCTGCTGTTATGTTCTCTGGAAGTGCTGCCGCATCTGCGCTGACTGAAGCAACAGCCGGCCCAAACAGGCTATGTATCAGGAGGATTAATGCAAAAATGACTACAGATATTCTTTTTTTCATGCTTTTTTACCATTTCTCCCTATCTATTAATTTGTTGTTAATTTTAAAAGCTCTTTCACCTCCAGCAATTAGATACAAAATCGACAACTACAATAGTAGAACAAGCAACTTAACAATTTCTCTACAATCATCCGGAAACCGGGCCAGCCTAAGACAGCTTGGCGGCTATTTCACCCGATCCCCAATACGAACCGGATCAGCTTCCCTGGCGTGAGAGGTAGATGGGGAATCGTCATCCACAGTATAGAATGACTTGAATTTCTTGCGCTTGGCGGCCTTAATGAGCCAATTGAGGAACTCATGCATATTCCGGTCCAGATCTTCCTCAACCCGTCCCCCCAGCATGCGGTAATATTTGATTTGCAGCACACTGGCCCCATTCCAGTCGAAGTAGAATATGCTCTCGTCCTGCTTGTGCTTTAAGCGAAACTGATAGTTATCTCCCGCAAGCAGGTAAGTATCAGAATTGAAAAAGAATTCCGGTCCCTCAGGTGTCGCCACAACTCCCAGCATATTCCCCTGAAAGTTAATATAAAATCCTCTCTGATATTGAACATCCGGTTCTTTGGCAATATTGATTTCACGAAGTGAAGCGAGTTCCAGCCCCTTGAATCCGAAAGGGGGTGAAATCCGAAAATTTCTTATAATTCTCAACGTTTATCCCTCCGGTATACCCTACTCGTTCTCCCACCGTAAGGATTATAAAGAAAGAAACTATACAATTTCTGGACAAAGCAAAAAAACCACCGGTTATCCGGTGGCTAACTGTATATGTAAAACGCTATTATGACCGTAAAAGACCCGCTTCCCATTCCCGGTACCAGTTCTGAATGGACTGCCCCGGTTGTTCATTCAATTCTTCAGCTAATATCGTCTCTAAAGTTTCATACTGTCTGCGTACCATCATGGCATTCTCCATTTCCGCATACAGCCGCATCAGCGCAAAATGAGCCTTCTCCTCTTGAGGGTGCAGCCCGCAAATCTCTGTGTAAAGCGCCACGGCCTTGCCCGTGTCCCCTTGCGAACTGTACCATTCAGCCAGAGCATAAGAAGCCGAGAGCCATAAAGCTTTGTATCTCTGTCGCTCACTTTCCGCCCACCAGTAATCATACTGCTGCAAGTAATCCCCTGTATACAGCTTTAAGATTTCAATATGATCATCAATTGTATCCGCGCTAAGTGGAGTGCTCTCCTGCAGCCTGTTCTCCCATTCTTCCACATCAATCATAACCTGACTTAGTGTGAGCAGGTAACCCTCGGTTGTATTGGAGATTTGAAAGCAGGTGCCGTAAGGCTCCAGCGTTTTGCGGATATGGTAAACAGCTGTATACAGCTGGGCATATACCTTGTCCGGATCGTACTCCGGCCACAGCAGATCAATCAGAGTTGATTTCCGAACCAGCTGACCCCGGTGCTGAATTAAATATAGAAACAGCTCCTGGGCTTTGGTGGTCCGCCAATGAAGCAATGCAGGTTGACCCGGCTGCACTTCAATAGATACCTGCCGAAGAAGGTTTAATTTTAGCGGTGTATCGGAATCGGAGTGACTGGTCACATCCGGCTTCAATTTCAAAAGCCCGTCGATTCTGGCCAAGGTCTTGGATAAACGCTCGGCACGAACGGGTTTAACAATATAATCAAGCGCATTGATTTCAAAAGCTTTAACTGCATATTCGTTATATGCTGTAACGAACACAATATGTATATCTGGCTTGCTCTCCAGCAGCTGCTCAGCCAGTTCCAATCCGCTGATTTCCGGAAGGCTGATGTCCAGAAAAATAACTTGTACATCCCTCTTTAGAATCTCTTCCTTGGCCGTATAAGGGTCGGTATAAGCTCCCACAACCTCAACTTGAATCAGCTTCTTCAGCTGCCGTTCCAGGTAATCTAAGGCCAACTGCTCATCATCCACCAGGATCACTTTCATATTCTTACTCCTTAGACATCATAATCAGTACTTCTCCCAACGAGCCTAGAATAACATAATCTGTTTCTGCAAAGAAGCCCAGAGTATGCACCCAGGGCTTCTTGTACTATTAATATTGTCTATCCGCAGTATATTTGGCTGCGTCTTTGATCATCTGATATTTTGTTGTGGTTCCCTTCCAGCCTGCATCAACTGTAGTATCGATAACGACCCACTTGTTATTCATATACACTTCATTCCAGGCATGGTATGTAGTTACATAAGCTGTCTTGCCCATGTCAAGCTTCGTCGGAATATTCACACTTCGCAGCATAGCAGCGAACAAAGCGGAATAACCGTAGCAGGTATCCTTGCCCACTGTTAACGTGCGGTCAATTTGCGGTATGTAATCAGCCGGAATATTCAAGGCCAACTTCTTATCGTATTTGATATTATTCACCACAAAGTTATAAATCGCTTTGACCTTCTGCTCATCCGTTGTTAAGTTTTTCGTTAAAGCCTTGGCCTTGGCAACTGCGGCGCCCGCCTGTGCCCATTTCACATTCTGAATGGAATTAAGGTATACCGCGGTTGGCTCCTCAAGCTCCACGTTAACGGAAGCTTCATAAATAACCTGATATTTGCCGTTGCTCTTTTGTTCAAGAACACTGATTGCATATTCTCCGTCTCCCAGCTGAAGTGGAAAATTCTCCTCAGTGATACCTGGCAGTAGACTGTATGTATATTTCTCATTGCCTTTGGCAATTAGCACTTTCGTCTTGACACCAGACTTCACAGTGTATTTGATCCCAATAACACCTTTGTCCACTTGGGTATCATTCAGCCAGGTCCCGCTCTCGGCCCTAACTGCAGTCCCACCATTCATAACCGCACACAACAACAGAAAAAAAGACAACAAAAAAACAACACTACGCTTCATCTTATAAAACTCCCTTCGGTGGCTAGGCTGCCATCTTGTTAGAAGGCCCTATAGCTTTGCGTCCCTGCCTTTCGACAGGTTTGCCATTATCGTGTAAAGTTCTATTTGCAACAGACAGCTGAGCTTGTCTGGATGAAATTATCGTACCATATCTTTAATGCAAAACAAGACTTTTGTCGAATTTTATTAAAAAAAATATCTCCTCCGGCCGCATCCACGCAAACCGGAAGAGATATTTATTCTTAGATTCAGTTACTGCTTACGCATGAAAATTCTGTCCGTCGGTCACTTCGGGCACGATGCCAACGCGGATCACGTAATCCCCAAAATGCTCACCAGGATGCCGGTCCTTCGCATACTGTGCAAGGATTGGCTCCAGAGATTCCAGAATTTCAGCTTCGTTAATATTCTCCTTAAACAGCTTGTTCAGACGGTTGCCTGAAAACCCTCCGCCTAAATACATATTGTAACGTCCCGGAGCTTTGCCGATAAACGCGAGTTCCGCGAGGGCAGGCCGTGCGCAGCCATTGGGACAACCTGTCATGCGGATAACGATCTCCTCGTCTTGAAGGCCATGCTGGGACAGCATAGGCTCAATCTTATCCATCAGTGAAGGAAGATAACGCTCGGATTCGGCCATGGCAAGCCCGCAAGTCGGAAGCGCCACACACGCCATCGAATTCCGGCGCAGGGCAGAATAATGCTTGCCGTCTGTAAGATTGAACTGCTGAATCATGGATTCAATCTTTTTCTTCTTCTGGGTGCTTACATTTGCGATGATCAAATTCTGATTTGGTGTCAGGCGAAAATCCCCGGTATGCACCTTGGCAATCTCTCTGAGGCCTGTCATAAGAAGATAACCTTCCTCGTCCTTCACACGGCCATTCTGGATGAAGAGGGTAAAATGCCATTTCCCGTTGCTGCCCTTAACCCAGCCATAACGGTCTCCATTATGGTCAAATTGGAAAGGACGTGCCTCCTCAAGCTTCCACCCCAGGCGCAGGGTCAGCTCGTTCACGAACCAATCAAGGCCGCGGTCATCAATCGTATACTTGAAGCGGGCATGCTTCCGCACAGACCGGTCGCCATAATCTCTTTGAATCGTGACCGTCTTCTCCGCCACCTCGATCAGCTGCTCCGGTGTACAGAATCCGATGACTTTGGACACCTGAGGGTAGGTTTTCGGATCACCGTGAGTCATTCCCATGCCCCCGCCAACGGAAACGTTGAAGCCTTGCAGACGGCCGTTCTCGATAATGGCAATGAGGCCAAGATCCTGAGAGAACACATCCACATCGTTCGATGGAGGAACAGCTATGCCGATCTTGAATTTACGCGGGAGATAGACCGGTCCGTAGATCGGCTCCTGCTCCACGCCCTCACGGCTGTCCACAATCTTCTCCCCATCCAGCCAAATTTCATGGTAGGCCCGGCTGCGGGGGTCGAGATGAGCGCTTACCTTGCTGGCCCATTCGTATACCTCCGAATGAATTTCGGACTGGTAAGGATTCGGGTTGCACATCACATTCCGGTTCACGTCACCGCAGGCTGCAAGTGTGCTCAGCATGGAGTCATTCACTTCGCGGATCGTATTCTTCAAGTTCCACTTGAGTACGCCATGGAGCTGGAACGACTGCCGAGTCGTCAGCCGGATCGTTCCGTTTGCATACTTGTGTGCCACACGGTCCATCATCAGCCATTGCTCCGGAGTTACGACTCCACCGGCGGCTCGTACCCGAAGCATGAACTGATAGGCCGGCTCCAGCTTCTGCTTGGCCCGTTCGTTCCGCAGGTCACGGTCATCCTGCATGTAGCTGCCATGATGCTTCATCAGCCGGTTGTCATCCTCGGGAATGGACCCGGTAATCGGGTCTAGGAGAGTCTCTACCAGGCTGCCGCGCAAGTAATTACTTCTGCGTTTAATGTCCTCCACATCACTGTGCGGAGCGCTGTTCTTGGACAACAGGTTATTTTCAGACATTGTTTATATCTCCTCTCGTGATCTTTGGCATGTCCCCAGAATTAATAGACATCCCGCTGATAACGTTTCTGCTGCTGCAGGTCTGTCAAATAAACAGCGGCTTCTTCAGGGCTCAGCCCGCCCTCTTGCTCAAGAATAGTTGCAAGTGCCGCATGCACATCATGGGCCATCTTCTTCTCATCTCCGCACACATATACCGCAGCGCCTTCTTGAAGCCACTGGTACAATTCCTTGCTCTTCTCCAGCATCCGGTGCTGAACATAGACTTTCTTGCCGGTATCTCTTGAGAAGGCAACATCCATACGGGTAAGCACGCCATCCTTGAGCCAGCGCTGCCACTCCACTTGGTACAGGAAGTCTGTAGAGAAATGCTGGTCACCGTAGAACAGCCAGGTCTTCCCTGATGCCCCTGTCTCTTCACGTTCCCCGAGGAATGCGCGGAAAGGAGCAACTCCTGTTCCAGGTCCAATCATAATCACTGGGGTATCCGGATTGTCCGGCAGCTTGAAGTTCGGGTTATGCTGGATAAATACCGGCAGGCTGTCTCCCGGCTGGATTCGTTCTGCCAGCTGAACTGAGCAGACCCCGTATCTATTTCTACCGTGGTTCTCATACCTAACGGTACGTACCGTTACGTGCACCTCATCCGGGTTCGCTTTTAAACTGCTGGCAATGGAGTACAGCCTTGCCGGAATTTTGCGGAGAAGAGCCACAAATTCACGTGCCGGAGCTCCCTGCAGCGAGTAATCCGTCACCAGGTCCAGCAGATCGCGCCCGGCAAGATAGCTTCGGAGCTCCTGTTCGTGTCCTTCTGCAAGCAGCTTCGTTAGACCCGAATTAGAAGTAAGCTCGGCCACTTGAGTCAGCAGAGGTTTCGTTAATACCGTGATCTCATAATGACGAAGAAGCGCCTCCTGCAGCGGCTTCTGCTCCCCGTTCTTGTTCACCGGCACAAGCTCATCCGGGTTCCAGCCCATCGCTGTGATCAGCTCTGCCACCAGCTGCGGATGGTTCTCCGGATAGATGCCCAAGCTGTCGCCAGGCTCATACTGAAGATTCGATCCCTCAAGAGAAATTTCAATATGTCGGGTCTCGCGGTCCGATCCGCGGCCGTTCAGGTTCAAGTTCTCAAGAACTTCCGCATGGAAAGGATGGCTTCTTGAATACTCCGATTCCTGCACAGTTACCCCTTCCGAACTTGCACTAACCGCTGTGGTCTGACCAGCTGCCCCTTGTCCCAGCGCTTCAGCAACCTGACTCATCCAGGCCTGCGCCGACTCCTCGAAATCCACATCGCAGTCCACCCGGTCAGCCAAGCGTTTCCCGCCTAGTTCTTCCAAGCGCTTGTCGAAGTCCTTCCCCGTCTGGCAGAAGAATTCATAGGAAGTATCTCCAAGCCCAAGAACCGAATATCGCAGACTCTCAAGTTTTGGCGCTCTCTTACTATGAAGGAACTCGTAGAAAGGAATCGCATTATCCGGCGGCTCTCCCTCGCCCTGGGTGCTGACCACAATGAGCAAATTCTCAATCTTCTTCAAATTGGCGGTCTTGAAGCTTCCCATAGAAGAGACGGTTACCTCAAACCCAAGGCCTTCAAGCTTCTTGGACAGCTTCTTCGCCAGTCCGTCGCTGTTCCCGGTCTGAGAGCCGAACAGAACGGTAACCTCTTTGGAAGCTGCTGACGCCTGAACAGGGGTGGTAGAATCAGAATGTACAGGAATACCGGCCGGCACGGACAACTGCACCTGTGCAGGCCCTTGAAGTCCCGCAATGTACCCTGTCAGCCAGATGCGCTGATGTTCTGTTAATGTAGGGATCAGGCGGTTAAGAAGCTCTGCCTGTTCCTGGCTGAAAGGACTGTTTGTAACTTGGAGTTCCAACAATATCCACCTCACGTAGCTTGCATGATTTTTTAATTCCTAGAATTTAGATCGACTTAATTAAAAATCTACTAAGTTGAACGGTATCACATCAACGAGGACGGGTCAATTTGAATGATCTTATAGGTTCCATTAGTTAATCTGATAAATGCGCTTTAGCACAGAAAAAGAGCCGCGTGTATACGCGGCCCGATCAACAAATCTGCATCACTTAAGACTCTATTCCCGATCTTTATTCCATATAACTCAGGTAATCCACTTCTAAGCCTGCTAACTTCTTCTTATCCGTACAGCCAGACTTTCAGCATGGAGATCAGCCTTACGGTATCAATCGGCTTGCTGATGTAGTCCGATGCTCCTGCATCTATGCATAGCTGACGGTCTTCTTTCATCGCTTTGGCGGTTAGGGCAATGATCGGGAGATGCTGGAATTGCGGCATCGCCCGAATCGCTCTCATCGTTTCATACCCGTCCATTTCAGGCATCATAATGTCCATCAGAATCAGGTTAAAGTTGGAATCTTTCTCAAGCAGCTCCAGCGCCTCACGGCCGTTCTCGGCAAAAACAACCTCCAGGTTGTGCGATTCCAGGACATTGGACAGCGCAAAAACGTTCCGGATATCGTCCTCAACCAGCAGAATTCGCTTGCCGTCAAATGCGTCTTCACTGTTATGCAGCTTATTCAGTATTTCACGGCGGTCTTCCGGAAGATTCGCCTCCACCCGATGAAGGAAAAGTGCGGTCTCGTCAAACAGCCTTTCCTGTGACCTTACATTCTTGACAATGATGCTCTCCGCGTACTTCTTCAGCTCCATCTCTTCCCGCATGTCCAGCTCTTGCCCGGTATAAATGATAATCGGAAGCTCGTGAAGCCGCTCTGTGTGCCGAATCCGGTCTAGCAGCTCAAATCCGGAGATATCGGATAAGCCAAGGTCCATCACCATACAGTCATAATGCTCAACCTGCAAGGTTCTTAAAGCCTCTTCCCCAGTTGATACCGCCGTGATGAGTACATCATCGTGACCAATCAATTCAACCATGCTGTCCCTAAGCACAAGGTCGTCCTCCACAATCAGCAGCCGCTTCATCTCACGGTTCATGAAAGATTCAATCCGGGACAGGGCATTCTCAATATTCTCTTTATTCACCGGCTTCTTCAGGTAGGCCATCGCCCCCATGGTAAGCCCCTGCTGCTGCTCATCAACCACAGATATAACATGGACTGGAATGTGGCGTGTCTCAGGATTCTGCTTCAGACGTTCCAGGATCGACCAGCCGTCGATGACCGGCAGCTGGATATCCAGCATGATCGCGTCCGGCTTAAATGCATGTACCAAGGCTAAGCCCTTATCTCCCTGAAGCGCAACTAACACCTTGAAGCCCCGCGAACGGGCAATATCGAGCATGATCTTGGCAAAATGGATGTCATCCTCAATGATCAGCAGCACCTTATCCCCCGGCTTGATCTGCTCCCGGTCATCCTCGATCTCTGAAGAGACGAGCAGACTCGGATTCGTAAGCTCAACATCCGGGATGAGCACCTCATTCCTCAATGGGGTATGCACTGGATTCACACCGTCACTTTGAATGGGTTCATCCCAGTTTGCTAGGAATGGGCCGGATTCAATATTCGGAATATAAAGAGTGAATGTGCTGCCGCGGCCCTCTTCACTCTCAATTTCAATATGGCCTCCGATTAAGCCGGCAAGCTCACGGCTGATTGTCAGGCCAAGTCCAGTGCCGCCATACTTTCTGCTGGTCGTGCCATCGGCCTGTTGGAACGCCTCGAAGACCAGGTCCATTTTATCCTTGGCAATACCAATGCCTGTATCTGTTACAGCAAAAGCAAGATAACTCTCGTGTTCTTGCGGGGATACCTCGTCTGAACGAGGTATCGTAGTTATTTTCAGAGATACTCTGCCCTTGTCTGTAAATTTAATAGCATTTGACAACAGATTCTTTAAGATTTGCTGGAGCCGATGCCCATCGGTATATACCGTCTCAGGCACCCCATCTTCCGCTTCTATCGTAAATCCAATTCCCTTCTTCGAGGCCACCGGCTCGAAATTACGCTGCAGTGCCTCTTTCAACTCTTCCAGACACAGCGTCTCCTTCTCCACTTTCATTTGACCTGCTTCTACCTTGGACAAATCCAGAATCTCATCGATTAGCCTCAGAAGATCACTTCCCGAAGTATGGATCGTTCTCGCATAATCCACCTGCTTCTGCTGAAGATTGCCTTCCTTATTGTCCGCAAGCAGTTGTGACAGGATAAGAAGGCTGTTAAGTGGGGTACGGAGCTCATGTGACATATTGGCAAGGAACTCTGACTTATACCGGGAAGCGGTCTTTAATTCTACCGTCTGCTGCTCCAGCTTTCTGTTCTGCTCTTCTACCTGCTCTTTAATCGTTTCAGTCTGACGCATTTGGTTCTCCAGCTCAACTGACCGGGCTTCCAATTCCTGATTAATCTGTTCAAGTTCGTCCTGCTGGGAGAACAGTTCTTCGGACTGGGCCTGCAATTCCTCTGTCTGCTGCTGCAGCTCCTCCGTCTGGGCTTGGAGTTCCTCGGACATCGCCTGAGATTCTTCAAGGAGCCGCTTCACCTCCATTTGTGCTGCCACGCTGTTCAGTGCCGTACCCAGGGTTCTGCATGCTTCTTCAAGCAGTTCCTGTTCAAGTAAAGTGAATGTATCTACTGAGGCAAGCTCGATAACCCCTTCGACCTTGCCTTCAAATACTACGGGCACAATCAGGATGCTGCTGGGCAGGGATTCTCCCAATCCTGTTGTAATCCTCACATGATGATCGGGGACGGTACCCAGCAGAAAGCTGCGCTGCTCAAGTGCACTCTGCCCAACCAGCCCTTCACCCATCTTGAAGGAATCCGCAGGCGAGCCTCCAGCCTGCCCGGCAAAAGCGGCTTCTTTATGCAGAGTGTCCCCCATCCGGCGGTAGAACACACCATAAGAAGCATGTAACAGCAAAGCTGCTTTTGCTACAAACGCCTGAGCAAGCTCGGAGATAAGAGAGAATCCCTGAGACGATGTAGCCAGCTCAGCAATCCCGGTTTGGAGCCAATTTTCCTGCTCATGCTTATCCAGCAGCCGATTGGTCGCCTCACCAAGATCACGAATTTCATCACGAGTCCGAATCTCTATCCGCTGCTGGCTTATCCTATTCTCCGATAAGGCAATCTCATCGATCGCCTTGGTTACCTGCTCAATGGACCTCACAATTGTCCTTGAAATAAGCAGTGCCGCAAGAATAGATACAGCAGTGACAAAAGCAAGCAGCAGGTATAACCCGGTTTTAAAATCAGCATTCTTCTGATCCAGATCATCAACGCGCTGGCTGGTTAACTTGCTCTCTGTATCCCTGAACAGTCCCAATTGCCCCCGGAGCTCATCTATAATTGTCTTTCCCGGGTCTTCTTTGAAGAAGCGGATGATCTCGGCCGTATTGTTGTTCCTTTTTAAATCTATGGTTCGGTCCCCAGCTAAGTTAATCCACTGCTGGATGTTCACCTTGATTGCCTCAAGGTTACGCTGCTGGGCGGGATTGTCCCCAACTAGCTGATACAGCTTGTTAAAATCAGATACCCACTCGGTTTTGCCGCTTCTATACGGCTCCAAGTAACTGTCGTCCTTGGTAATCATAAAGCCGCGCTGCCCCGTTTCCATGTCCAGCACATGTTTCTCGATCCGATTCGACAGATTATGGACCTCCATATCGTGATCCGTAATGAAATCAATTTCCCGTTCCATGGCTGTAATCCGGCTGTTCAAGAGCACAATCGATGCACCAAGGCATAATACAATAAGGAAATACCCCAATATGATTTTGAGACGAATACTGAATCTCCGGCTTCTAAACATCAGACACTTCTCCCCACTCCCCATCTTGATATGTAATGAGATGATTTTTCATATAAATAAGGCAATTTGTCCCAACCCTATCATTATAAAGCAAGCAGGCAGAAGAATCAGCAAATTAACACAGTAATTCACACAAAGCAATGTAAATCCTTCCTGAATCTGTATAAGTTGGCTTCATGATTGGCATTCTAATTAAATCCAATTCTTAAAATGACAGGAGGTGCAGCCGATGGACACAGAAGGAACCCAGCTTGAACAAATTAATGAGCTGCTTGCAGCCATTGAAGATGTTAACAAGATGAGCTTTGTCATCCATGGCCACACCTGTGTGCTTATTTACATAGAATCCATCATTAATATGCAGACCCTGCATCAGAGAATCGCTGATGTTCTGATTAAGGAAGCCGCGGCTTCGGAATCCAGCGAAGACAACATCGTCAGCATGCTAAATAAGGGCATGTTAATTCCGATGCCCTCCACAGTAGCCAAGTCTGCTGAGGATGCCGTTGATCACTTGGTTAGAGGGGAAGTTCTCCTGTATTTAAGTGAATCCGACAAGATCTTCATGTTCAACCTTGTAAAATACAAGAAGAGAGCCGTTTCCGAATCAAAAAATGAACTCGTCGTGATCGGTCCCCAGGAAGCGTTTATTGAGGACATTAACAGCAATCTGTCCCTGTTAAGGCATAAGATCAAACATCCTGATTTGAAAACAATCCGTTATGAAGCTGGTAAATACACCAAAACGGTCATTTATATTGTCTATATCGAAGGGTTGTGCGAGCCCGATATCGTTAGGGACCTGGATCAGGAAATGCGCAATATGGATCTCGACGGAGTACTGGGAATCAGTTATACCTCTGAGCAGACAAAAAAGGGAAACCAAACTCCATTTCCTCAATTCCAGTACACCGAGCGCCCGGATTCCGTTGCAGCCTCATTGCTGGAGGGCCGGGTAGGAATTATGCAGGATGGGACCCCCTCAGCTCTGCTCGTTCCGGTCACATTGTTCTCGCTTATGCAGTCCTCCGAGGACTATTACCAGAGCTTTATGTCCGCCTCCTGGATCCGTATGGTCAGGCTGCTCTTCGCCGTCATCTCTATGCTGCTTCCATCCCTTTACGTTGCCATCACTACCTTTCAGCCGGAGATGATTCCGACCGATCTGCTGCTTACATTTGCTGCAGCACGGGAGAATATCCCCTTCTCTGCATTAACCGAAGCCCTGATCATGGAGCTTACCTTTGAAGGATTACGTGAGGCTGGCACCCGGATTCCCAAGCCTGTAGGACAGACCATCTCCATTATCGGGGCCATTGTAATTGGACAAGCCGCCGTACAGGCCGGCATTGTGTCCGCGCCGATGGTCATTGTCGTCTCTATTACCGGAATCGCCTCCTATATCATTCCCCACTATGAATTAGGGCTGGCCCTTAGGCTGCTAAGATTCCCGCTGCTTATATTGGGAGGAACAACCGGCTTAATAGGTGTATTCATCGGCACCTTTGTCGTATTCGGGCACCTTGTCAGCCTCAAATCGTTCGGCACGCCCTACATGCAGCCGATTGCACCGCTCATCCTAAAGGACTGGAAGGATGTATTCGTTCGTGTGCCTTCCCCAACCATGAAGTCAAGATCGAGTGCTTACACTTCGCGTGATCCAAGGAGACAGAATTCCACATGAGTACCGTAAGACGCTTGCTCCTCCTCCTGCCTTTCCTTCTTCTTACCGGCTGCTGGTCCAAGGTGGAGATCGATGAGCAGATCTTTGTCTTTGCCATTTATGTTGATAAAGGGGATAAGCCGGGGACGGTAAAACTTACAATCAGCAGTCCTCTGCCAAACCGGATGATGTCCGGTCAGCAGGCTGGAAGTGGCGGAAGCGGCGGCGGCAAGCCTTATGCGATAATCTCCAAGACAGGAGATACGATTCCGGATGCATTCATGGATTTACAGAAAGATCTGACACGTCGTTTGAACTTTGGGCATACACGTGAAATCATCGTGGGACGGGATTATGCTGAAGAGGGAATCGGAGACTTGCTCGACTGGATCAGGATGGAACCCGCATTTCATATCAGCAGTTTCCTTGGAACAGCCCCCGGAAAGGCACGGGAAGTGGCAGATTTAATCCCTCTGTACGAACAGATGCCTGCCGAGGTGCTCCGTAAAATGAATTTGCAGCATGTAATGTTCAGCACAACCGTGAGAGACTGTTTAATTGCGAATAGCTCGAAGGTTGGCTTCGTCACCAATTACATGTTGGTTGGTACTCAACCCACACCAAGTGAGAACGGGAAATCAGAGGAATGGGTGGGGATCCGAGGCGCGGCCCTTTATCAACACGACAAGTTTAAAGGCACACTTGAAGCTGAAGAAGCCCGGGCCCTAGCCTGGGCTACCGGCAGGCTCGACAGGCTGGCCTATACGGTCTATTGGGACAAGGGGGATAGCCGGGCAAGCGTGCTGTTTACTGATCTTAAGGCAACAAAAAAAGTAACTTTATCCGATGGAACTCCAAGATATACGATTACGCTTACGGGATTTGGGGATCTCCTTTATAAGAAAGATTCTAAACAGCGAGACGAAACAGAACTGAACTCCATTATCACAACTCAGCTAAATGCAAAAGTAAAACTAGATTTAGAACGGGCGCTTCATCAGACCCGGCAATTGGGTTCGGATGCACTGGGTCTGGGCTTATTGCTCGAATGGAAGTATCCCGGTCTATGGGAACGGATACGGGAGGATTGGACGGATTATTACAAGGATAAGGTGGAGATCGAGGTCAAGACTACAATGAATGTTAGATACTTGACCAATAAGCCATAAGGGTTCCCGGCGGACGACATACTATGGAAAGGATGAGACCCTATGCTGGCCATATTGTTTGCAGGTATCGCAATCTATGAGTGGATTAGGGTCAAGAGCCCAAGCTCACGTGATAAGCGGGTCTTCTGGTGGGTCTTGTCCATCCTGCTTGTGTGGAACACAGCAGGCAATTTTTTGCCATGGTGGCCTAATCCGAACCGGATTCTCCTGTTTGTTACAGGTTGGTTCTGACTGGAATAAGGCAATTCTCAGTATGAGGGGGATATGAAACATGCGTACAACTTCGTTTCAAATGTTTCGGTTCGCAACAATTTATATGCTTACGATCCCACTTGCCTTTATGATTCCGCCTCTGATTACTACGTCTGGTTATCAAGGATGGATTCCTATATTGATCGGGGGGGCCATCAATATGGTGCTTATATTCTGCACCTACAAATTAGGTCTATTTACAGGGAGTCAATCCTGGACTGAGGCAGGTGAGAAGATCGCAGGCAAATGGGGGCACCGAATTGTGCTTCTCTTGCTCGTACTTTGGAGCACATATTATGTCTCCCTTGATATTGAACAGTTCACTTTATTTTATGGATCTGTCTATATGAGAGAGACCCCGGCTTGGTTCATTAATCTCTTCATCGGGCTGATTACTATGATTACAGCAAGATGGGGGTTCTCAACGCTGGTATATATCGGGGATGCCTCCTTTATTATTCTTGTTCTGGCGACTCTATTTATCCTGTACATCCTTGCCGGAGATGCGGATTATCAAATGCTGAGTGCGCTGCTCACCCATTTTGACACCAAAATTCTTGCTAAAGATGTGATCAATGTAATTTCCTGGATCGGCGAATGGTTTGTCTTCCTGTTTATTACCCCCCATCTCGTTTTCAAGAAAACAACACTGCGTAACTTACTACTGGGAAATGTGCTGGTGGTCTCCACCGTTCTGATAACTTGGATGCTGGTGCTCCTTAATTTAGGCCCACATTTTGGCAGTATGGTAAAATACCCTGTCCTCGAGCTCATCAGGGGCACCTCCTTTACAGGTCTGGTGGGCAACGCCGATCCGGTGTTTATCGGCTTATGGGGCACATCCATGATTGTACATGACGCATTATTGCTCTATGTGGGGGCAACCTGCCTGTCACATCTGCTTAAATTTAAGGAGAAGGTGCCATTAATCATCATGCTTGCTGGAACCTCAGTGGTGTCAGCCTTCCAATACAACCGGGATATATCTTTGTTCCAGAGTGACGTTTCACAATTTGGCTACTCCCTTTACTGGGTGGTCATTAACGGGATTCCTATCTACTATGTGCTGCTGGCATTGGTTCGCGGTCAGTTTCGCAAGAAGAAGACCTCCTAGGATACAAGATGATCATTAGCACCTAGTGAATTCTAATGATAAAAGCCGCTCCTCAGCGGCTTTCATTGTTACTCTTTCGCAACCATTAACTTGTTCCCGTCCGGATCTTGAATAACGAACCATTGCTCATACATGATTTCTGTGACCAAGGTGACGTCATTTTCCTGCATGAACTTGTAGGACGCTTCAAGATCGTCCGTGAGAAACATGAACGCTGGAGTGCTGATGCTCGGTGCACCTCCCTCCTCCGCGCCTCCCCACATCGGCATGGTGTCCAGAATCAGACCTGTTCCCTCCATAGGCAGCGGGCACAGGTGTCCAGCGATGATCTCAGCGTCCGCCGGGTTGAAGCCGAGTATCCGGCTGTACCACTCCCTTGCTTGCCCGATATCCCGAACGGGAAGAAACACGCTTCCAATCTTGTTCTTCAGCGGGCTTTGGCCAACTGATGGGTCATTCAATTTAGAACTCATTTGCAATCCCCCTCTTTTATCATATTATTCAAACGAAATCACCCACAAATAAATAGAAGCCACGGACCCCACAGGTGCGTATTTCTCGCGGTAACGATTAAACTGTGCCTTGTCCAGTTGGTCCAGCTGATACAGCTTCTTCATCCCCCTCCTTATCGCTATGTCTCCCCAGCTGACAACATCCGGGCGCTGAAGGGCGTGCAGCAGCAGCATTTCAGCTGTCCACCTGCCTACGCCCGGCAAGCTGGTCAGCCTTGCGATTACCTTCTCATCTGGAAGTGAATGAAGCTCGTCAAGAGAGAACTCCCCCTGTTCAATAGTCCGGGCAATTTGTCTAATATTAATAGCTTTTCTCCGTGTAATACCGCAGCTCTGGATCTGCTCTGCAGTATACCCAGACAAATTTCCGGAAGTGATCTCCCCAAGTTCCCTCTGCATGCGGCCCCATACCGTATCCGCCGCCTTGGCCGAGATGAGCTGTCCGATTATGGCATAAACAAGGGCCGAGAACATATCCGGCATGACTTTACGCTCCAATTTCCCAAGCCGCGTAATAGCCTGCCCAAGTATGGGATCAGCTTGAGAGAGATATTCCATCTCTTCTTGCCCGTATTCAAATATGTTCGTATGTGACAAGCTTCTCCCTCCATGTTTATTACTGGTTCGTGTTTTTTTGTTATCCTAGTTATAGCACATATTTCTGGATCAAGCCTTCCCTATCTTGCTGTTTCATTCCTAGAAGACCCGGCACCCTGATTTCCATAACAAAAAAATAACCCCCGGTTCGATTTAACCAAGGGTTCTGCCATGTAATGATTCAAAAAGGATTACATACCTGCATATGCTGATAGAGCAGCAAAAATGGCAGCGATGATCCAGAGGACTGGGAAGAGTTTCATTATTACTTTCAGCCACTGTCCAAAATTAATCCGTGCAATGGCCAGCCCTGCCAATAGAACTCCGCCCGTTGGCGAAATCAGATTTGTCAGTCCATTCCCGAATTGATACGACGTAACTATTGCTTCTCTATTGATGCCTATAAGATCGCCTAATGGAGCGAGTACAGGCATAGTCAATGCTGCTTCTCCCGAAGAAGACGGGACAAAAAAGGTGATCAGATTATGAACAAGAAGCATGATGGTTGTAAATAAATAGCTGGGCAGTCCTCTCAGCAAGCCGGACAAATAATTCAGAATTGAATCAATGATCATTCCATTCTCGGCAATAACGAGGATTCCGCGTGCCAGTCCGATAATGACTGCCGCATATACAAATTCGGAACAGCCTTTAACAAAATTCTCAGCCATTTGTTTCTGGCTCATTCGCGATACAATTCCAGCGAATAACCCAAGAGCAAGGAACAAGGCACCAATTTCAGTCATATACCAGCCCTTGGCAAGAATACCCCAGACAATCAGACCCAACGTGACCACGAAGCCGATAATAATCAGCTTGTCCCGCAACGAGAAGTGAACCTCTTCTCCGGTATCTTCTTTTAGAAAGAGCGGACGATTGATAAGGTCATTATTAAATACAATCGACTTCTCAGGATGTTTCTTTACCCGGTGTGCATACCACATCGTAAACCCGATCGATACACCCGTGAATACCAGCCATTCAATCGAACGCAGCCATAATTGCGGATTGCCCTGAATGCCGGATACCCCTTGAGCGATTAGCACAGAGAATGGATTCGTGGTAGAACCGACATATCCAATTTGAGTCCCCAAAAACAAGATGAGAATTGCGGTCAGAGAATCGAAGCCTAATGCAAACATCAGCGATATAAAGATGGTGTATAACGGTATGATTTCTTCACTCATCCCAAAGGTTGAGCCGCCTAGGCTGAATATCACCATAGAAATTGGAATGACAAGAATTCCTCTATTCTTCAATCGTCGGGCGAGGGCAAGCAGCGCCCTGTCAATTGCTCCGGTGTTCAGGATAATTCCAAAGGCTCCGCCCACGATAAGGACAAAAGACACCACATCGACAGCATTAATGACCCCCTGCATCGGAGCGCTGAGTATTTGGGGGATTCCCTGTTTTAAATCTCCAGCCTCACCGCTTTTCGGAACGGTATGATAGGTGCCGGGAACAATTACGGTTTTGGTAATGCCGTTTACGGTTGTCTCTTCCCGCTTGAACTGGCCGCTTGGGATAATCCACGTTAATGCTGCCATGAGAATAATAATAAAGAAGATGAGGGTGTAGCTATGAGGTAAAGCCCATTTTTTCTTCTTATTTGTCGCTTCCATTGAAGAATCCCTCGTTCCAGAGTAATATCGTTATAGAACGTCTTACTTATAATGGTCTAGTTCTCCTTCCAACCACCTGTCATCATTACCCCGACGTTCTGTCATGTACGATTTTTCCATTTGCAATTGTAAGCGCAGCTTTTGCTTCCCTAATCTGCTCTGGTTTTGTCGTGAACAGATTCCGGTCAAAAACTGCAATATCCGCATATTTGCCTGGCTTCAGTGTGCCCACTTTATGTTCCATAAAGGCGTGCTTCGCTCCATGGATTGTCCAGGCTTTTAACACCTCAGCCAAGGGCAGTCCCTTCTCAGGATACCAATCCGTACTTGCTGAACCCTCAGGAAACCGCCTAACCGTTGCGGCAAAGATAGAATCTGGCACACTCGTCATAAACAGGGGGAGGTCAGTGCCAATGGTTATAGTCACTCCGGAATCCAGCATAGTGCGATAATCATAGAATTTGGATGCATTCTCCTCCCCTGCGACTTCAGCCATGTAGGATTCTTCGCGGGATGGGTTAAGGAGCAGAATTTGAGCATAGATTTCAGCGAAAATTCCGTTGGATGCCATCCTTTTCAGATCATCAGGATGTGGATACTCCAGATCACTTATGGAATGCCGAGCATCCCGTTCTCCGTGAACTTGTCTGCATTTCTCCAGAATGTCTACAGCTTTGCGGATTGCTGCGTCACCTTCAGCAGTCAGACAACACTTCAATCCAGCCTGGTCAGCACGCAGAACAGCTTCTTCGATAGCTGCGTAATCCACCGGCCTCAGATTGGTGACGCCTGGCATGTCCGCATAAGGCTCCAGCATGTCCGCTGTGTGATCGGCCACTACGCCATCCAGCATGATTTTGTAACCTTGAAACCTGAGACGGTCACTGGAATAGAGCTCCTTATATTTCAGACCGGTCACTGCATCTAGCTCATCAAGCACTGGTTCTAGTGAGAAATGAACCCGTAGCGGCAGCCGCCCTTCCTCTTCGAGTGAGGACAGAACCTGCAGCATGCCACTGTAATCATCAAATCCAATGTCTTTAATGGAGGTAACCCCCCGCTCCGCCAGCACACTGCAAAAATCAAGGAATTCCCTCTTAACCGTGTCTGTATCTCCCAGCATTTCTTTCAGTAGATGGGCTCTTGCCTCAGCACTGCATTCTCCAGGTTGGAACTGGTACTTATCTATAGCCAACTGGTTCATCCAGCACCAGTTCTTACTTCGGTTAATGGCAATAACCGCACGATCCAGAAAGGCCGTATCCAACATGGATTGATCAGGAAGCTCCCCCCATGTTTTGAGGTCCCAACCGTAAGCGTATACATTTTCTCCAAGGGGGAGAGTGCTTGAGTATTTAACCATTAAATCTAAAGCTTCAGAAGCAGATTGAGTATTGGAAAGATCAACCCCCCGGTGCATCGACATATAACCCGTAAAGAACACGTGGTTATCATGGATTCCCGGCATTACCAATTGATCCCCAAGCAGAAACACTTTAGTATCAGGTCCGATCCATTCCCTCTCTTGCCCCGGCTGGCCCACAGCAACAATATGGTCATTCTTAACTGCAACATATCCCTCTATAGGGACATCACCATCTCCGGTAAATATAGCCTTGGATACAAGAACAAGATCTGCTGCGTTCTTAACCATAAGCCATGCCTCCTTCTCTGATTGAGAACCTATTACCTAAATGCCAAATTTAGGAATTAGCCATTATATAAAATGAACTTATGAAGGTTACCCTTTTAGGGCGCTGCGATGCCGAGTGTTCTTACGACCTAAAGTTCATTTTATATATCTGAAAAAAAAGCCGTTCTAATCCATGACGTATCATAACGTTATGTTATAGGGAATACAGACTGCTCCCCTATGTATAGAAGCAGTAACCATATCCACCACCAAAGAACGGCTCCATTAAAGTGTAAATTGATACCGGTCACCGATAATATATTGCTTGCCCACATGAACCGGCTGTCCATTCTGATCATTGATCATCGTGTACATATAAAATAATGGCTTGCCAATTGCCGTATCCAGAAGTTTGGCCTTCTGTTCATCTGCCAGAACAATTTCAAGTGTTGTCTCGCCAGGCTGGCAAGGATCAATATCGTATTTCTCCCGTAACAATTCGTACAATGAACCCTCCAAGCTTTCGTTAAGAAGAAATGCAAACCGTTTGTATGGATAGTAGTTATTTTCCAGCATTAGCGGATTGTCTCCTCCGTATCTCTTCCGCTGAATAAAGACTACCAGCTCCCCCGGCTCCAAGCCCAACTTATGCAACACATCTGCATCGGGTTTTATAACCTCTTTTTGCGTAACAACACTATGCGATGATATTCCGTTAGCTGCACATGCCGCCGTAAAACCTATAACATGCTCAATCTTCCGCCCTATCTTCGCCTGATTCACGAAGGTTCCTTTACCCTGCCGTTTCACAAGATACCCTTCCTGACACAGTTCCTCAACGGCTTTTCTAACGGTAATTCGGCTTACATTAAACCGGTTGCTTAACTCTATTTCTGTCGGAATTTTCTCCCCATGCTTAAATTCCTCATTAGTGATCGCCGTATGAATTGCTTTTTTCAGTTGAATATATAATGGTTCAGCTTGCTCTGGATTTAACATATTAACCCTCGCCTGTTCGTATAACGTTATAGATACAGATGATTCCATCCATACTACTCTATAAAGAGTAACAAACGCCGTACCATTACACAAGCGGGTGACCGCTCCTTAATTATAAGGGACTCCGTAGCCAAATGACCCTTCTACCAGGCAGCTCTCGGCTGCGAAGCGGGAGCCTTCGATCATGGCAGCCTGCACGTTCTTTTCTCTCAAGCAATGAATGAGAAAGGCGGCAATGTAGGAATCCCCTGCTCCCATCGTATCTACAGCTTCGACAACCATGGGCTCCTGGAAATAAAAGCGGGTTCCATCGTAAGCCATACTGCGGCTGCTTCCACGGGTCGCAATGATTAATTGGTTTCCCCCCGCCCATTTGGACCTGATATAATCCTGTGCCGCTTCATCAGTCAAATGACTACAGGAGAAGAACGCAAAATCCGCATAACCTATATACTTATCCACCTGCTCTTCTTCGAAATCATCAGAGAAATCGAAGGAAAGTGGAACCCCGAGTTGAGTAAGTTCTGGAAGCAAATGGCCTGTATGACTGTAAAGACCGGTGTGCATAACCGCAAAGTTGCGAATATAAGCCTTATCATCCTCGGTCAGCTGGAGAGGATACATGCGGGTTACTCCGCCTTCATTACTTCCGAGGAATACCCGATCCCCATTCTCCAAAGTTACACGGGCGCATCCATTCTCGCCGTCAAAATGACGGCATCTGGATACATCGATCTGGAGCTCTTGCAGCACTTGCTCAACATGCCTTGCCTCTTGATCATTGCCAAACGTCCCCATAAAAGCTGCATCGACGCCTAATTTTTTTGAGAAGACACTAAAATTCACTGCGTTTCCACCAGGGTACATTAGGTTAAGGTGAACATATTTATCTACGACATTATCTCCTATCCCCAGCACTTTCATGCTATTTTCACCTCGATTTAGTATGCCACTTTGCCCATGTAACGGCGTGTTTCGAGTGGATGATTCCGGACTTCGGCCAACGCTTCACGGTAAACACATAGAATGCTATAGAATAATACCGGATTAAAAAATTCAACTACTTCATCCGCAATGGTATTAATTCCGAGTTCCTTCGCATCCACGATTTCCACTTTCCCGGCGTATTGGTTAAGGAAGATTCTAGCACGTTCATCCAGAGCACGTGTACGTCCTTCATTCATCAACAGAATGAATGGAGTCTCTTTATCTGTTACTTCGAACGGACCGTGGAAATACTCTCCAGAATGAATTGAGGATGCATTCAGCCACTGCATCTCCATCAGGGAACAAATTGCGAAGCCGTATGCATGGCCGTAAGATGCCCCGCTCGATAAAATGTAGAACAAATCCTCATTCTTATATTTGTCGGCAAAAGCTTGAGCGCGCTCGGCAACAAGCAGCTTGCCGCTATTTATAATTCCGCCTATTTTGTTCAATCCACTTTGGAACGCTTCGTATGCCGCATAACCTTCGGTTGTGTTTAAAATTTCCACAGTCAATTCCATAATAATTGCCATAGGATTGTTCTTAACGTCACTTTCCTCACCCCATTCGTAGATGAAGGAATGATCCGAATATTTCAACAGGGCTGCTTCCCGGTTATGAGTTAAGCCAATCGTATGTGCTCCTTGTTCTTTAGCTGTTTTGGCCGCTTCCACGGATTCCGGCGTATTCCCCCCATGTGAGCAGACAATAACAACCGAGTCTTTATTTAGCCGTTTGGGAAGCGCGTGTACAAACTCATTGGCAGTGTACAGCCCTCCTACGATCTTACGTGCTTCACTGTCCAGAAAATACTTAGAGGGATACATGTCGACCAGAGACCCTCCACAAGCCACTAGATATACCTCTGAAATCCCATTCTCCGTCTGCTTGTTGATTGTCTGGATAACTTTTTGTACGTTCATTTTTCTTCTCTCCTTTTATATAACGTTATATAACGTATTATTTACGTGTTTTATATTAACCGCTTTCATTTACCTCGTCAAGAGTTTTATTTTTCAGACAATGGCCTATCCTAGATAGGACATTTATTGTAATATGAAATTTAAGTTTCTTTATCACATTAATTATGACAACCTGTTAGTCATAAGGGGGATCAGACAGAATTGAAGTCATCAGGAGACTCACTGCAGAAGAAATTGCGGCCGCGCCATATCAGTTTCATGGCTATGGGCGGCGTAATCGGAACCGGAATATTTAAAGGAAGCTCAGAAACGATCAGTCTCGCTGGCCCGGGTGTTATCTTTTCGTATGTTTTTGCCGGGCTGCTTCTACTGGTTGTCATGGGGGCCATTGCCGAGATGGCCACGGTGTACACAAACAAGAATATGAAAGAGTTTATCCGTGAAGCTTACGGCGAAAGACTTTCCTTTGTTGTTGGCTGGCTGTACTGCTTCATGTGGCTGGCTGTATGTATTATAGAAGTTATTGCCGCGGGAAGCTTTCTTCAATACTGGCTGCCCGGGGTTCCCTTGTGGGTGCTAAGCCTTGCCAGCGCAGCGTTCATTGTTCTGATCAACACGATGAATGTCCGTGGCTACGGGGAGATGGAATTTTGGCTGGCCGGAATCAAAATTTTTATGATTATTGTATTTATTGTTCTGGGAGCCTGCATCCTTATCGGAATCATTCCCGACCCCCAGGTTCATGGACTGAAGAACTACACAGAGCATGGCGGCATCTTCCCTAATGGATGGACCGCGATCTTCTCCGCCCTTCTGGTGGTTATGTTCTCCTATGGGGGTTCAGAGCTTATTGGCCTAACGCTGACTGAAGCTGAGAATGCGGATAAGATTCTGCCTAAAGTGGTCAAGAACTTTATCCTGCGGGTCATCCTGTTCTATACCCTGCCCATCCTGATTATCTGCGGATTGATTCCATGGAACCAGCTAAGCGGGAATACAAGTCCATTTGTGCAGGTGCTGTCATCAACCGGACTGCAAGGAGCGGCTCATCTGATGAACTTCATACTGGTAACGGCCGTCCTGTCCGCTGCCAATTCAGGCATCTATGGAGCTACCCGGATGCTTCACTCTATGGCAAGCGATGGGGAAGCGCCCTCGAGGCTGCGCAAGCTTTCCCGAAGCGGTGTGCCCATGAACAGCTTAATCTTCTGTGCGGTAGTTCTGCTGGTCGGCTCCATGCTGGCTTATATTTCACAGGAGGGATTGTTCCGCCTGCTCATGGCCGTGCCTGGGTTTGTGGTAATTCTGGTATGGATTTGCATCTGCCTGTCCCAGCTCAAATTGAGAAAGCAATATCCGAAGGAGCCTGGCTTCAAGGTATGGGGATTCCCCTATATCACCGTGCTTACCATAGCAGCGTTAACCGTGATCGCGGTACTGTTCGTAGTGGATGCTCAGAACCGTATCAGCATCAGCGTATGTATCGCACTTGTGATTTTCCTGTCCATCTGGTCGGTATTCAAATTTAAAAAGAAAGCCTAAACCCAACAGAGCCTCTGCGCAGTGCAGACGGCTCTGTTTGTTCATTGCTCTGATCACTCCCCTGATCCAAGCCAGGAAATTTCTGATTCCACTTGAATTCCATGCTTCCTCAGCAGCGCCGTGGTAACGCCAATCCCTTCAACCTTCATATTCGAGAATTCCCCGTTATAGATCATCGCGCTTCCACAGGATGGACTGTACTCCTTCAACACAACGGTTGATGCGCCCATCTCTTGGGCAATCTCCAAGGTCCTATACGCTCCGGCCACATACATTTCTGTCACATCCCTGCCGGAGAGCTCGACCACCTTAGCCCTGCCTTCAAGCACGTCGTTTCCATCACCGCCCTGAATTTCCGCTGGCTCCCTTGGAACAGAGAACCCTCCGAGCAGTTCAGGACATACGGTTACCGCTTGACCTTCCTCAATTAACCTCGTTATTCGCCTATCCAAACTGCCGCTTCCGTTATATCTCACTTCAAGGCCTGCGAGACAAGAGCTTACAAGAATCAATTTATACACCTTCTTCACTCATTCGAATAGCCTAATTCTATCACAGAATGGCCTGTTCACCATCCGCATATGCAGATGCCGCTGCTACGAGGTAATAAGCCAGCCCCGTCTGCTGAGACTCCAGCATCTCTCTGTGAAAATCATCCTGCATAAAAAAGCGGGTCTGTTCCGCAAAATCAGCTGGGCTAAAGGAATGCCCGTGCTGGCTCATAAACTCCAGGTGATTGCGGATCAACCCGGTTACCCGGCTGTCATCGTGCCTTACCTTCCCTCTTAACGATTCTGCCATGCTGCTCATAAAGTGAGCTGCTTCCTTCGCCTGAGCATTCATTTCTTCCACCTCAATCGGCTCGCTGCCCAGCATATCATAGTTATATGTGTCTTTGAGGTACTGCTCCTGCTGCGCAAGCGCCTCTCTCCATTCCTCTTCTCCTGCTAATCCGCTGAACATGTCTTTTGGGTTCATAGCTTCTCCTTTCATTGCTGAAATCATTGAGATGTCCAGTGTCCGGACAACTTCGTTTAATCGTTGTGCTTTTGCAACAAGCTGTGTTCTCTGCTCCTGCAGGACTTCAAGGCGGTCCGGCTCCCCATCAAGGAGCTGTTTAATGGCTGCTAGCGGGAAATCCAGCTCTTTATAAAAAAGAATCTGCTGCAGCCTCTCCAGCTCAGGTGTGCCATAAAGACGGTAACCCGACTCACTGATCCCGCCCGGTATCAATAGTCCAAGCTTGTGATAATGATGCAGAGTCTTCACCGTAACCTTGGAAATCTCCGAAACCTCTTTTACCGTATACATCTGCTGCTCACCTCCTTCTGACAAGAATCAGTGTAAGGGCTCCTCTTAGGGGAGAGTCAAGCGTAAAAAGAATAGGCCGGCCAGTAACTCTGGTTGACCTAAAAAGTATGAAAGGACTGCTCCCACCGGGAACAGTCCAATCTTTGCCGCCGCAGCTTACAGCTTATCCGCCGAGGGATTCCAATCTCGAACCCCGTTATCCTCAATAATGCCGATGGTCACATCCGCAATATCCCGGTCCTGAAGCAGGCTGTCTCTAACTTTGAATTTAATATCATCCGCATCCGCCAGCGTTAATCCAGGCTTCAGTTCAATTAACCCATCCACATGATAATAGCGGCCTTCCTGCATCACACGCAATTGATATATATCCGTTACATTAGCATTTGAGAAAATAATTTTAGCTACCTTCTCCTCCACCTCAGGTGGGGCGGACACACCGATCAGGCCAACCATATTGTCGTAGCCTACCCGAAAGGCAACGGCAATCATCAAGAATCCAATTAGAATGGTGGATATCCCATCCAACAAGGTGAAGCTCGTTAACGAAGTCACCACGACCGCGATCAGAGCCAGAAATGCACCTGTTGTTGCCACCAGATCTTCATAAAATACCAGCCGGGTTGGTGGAGCGGCTCTGCCCACATTGCGGAACGCTGCCGGGATGACCGCAGCCCCCTTGGCTTCCACCCGGGCCTCATGCATAATCTCCTTCATGGCTTTGATCAGAACAAATCCATCCACTGCAATCGATAATAGAAGTATGGCTAGATTCAGCCAGAATCCGTGTGATTCTGATGGGTGGGATAGTAGATGGAATCCCTCACGTATAGTCTCGTAAGCCATGACGGTTACAACAATAACCGCTACCATACAGAACAGATTTATGACCCGGCCAAAGCCTGTCGGAAATCGGCGGGTCGGCTTCTTCTCTGACAGCACGCTCCCCGCAAATACAAAAGCCTGATTCACAGCATCTGCCGTTGAGTGCATGGCGGAAGCGAACATAGCCCCACTGCCGGTGAATCCAGCTGCAACTCCTTTTACAATGGCAACCCCTGTGTTTCCAATCGCCGCTAACGCGGATGAGGTATTCCCCTTCTTCAATAATTCCTTAAAGCTGGTTTTACTTTCGTCTGCATTCACTGTGGACGTTTCCTCCCAAATCATGATTTTATTCATTGTTGTACATATTCATTCAGCTACTATTTACGTGAGTTAGACCTTTTTAGTTTCATAAGTACGATCTGTATATTATTAACCATGTGCCATGTATTCGCACCTTACAATTGCAGCTGTACTCTGCTAACCTCCCAACACATATATGACAGATGCCTGTCGTCCTGTGCTGACTCTCTTTTCTCAGATGATCAGATTCCGGATTCCTTATACCTGAGCTCCTAATAGTTCACTCAAATGTCTTATACCCCCGATCACCCGGCTGCATATCTGTCCGCTTGTTGAATACTGCTGGTAACTTCGGTTAAACATCTAAAAAAGGTGCACACAAGCCACAATAATAGCTGATGAGCACCTTTATGTGAGTTTACTATGCTGGTCTTACGTCAACCGTTGCTTGAGCCCGCGCAATTCCAACTATAACCCGGGACGTGACCAAGAACAATCTTCCATTTGAGGTTATACGGTGACGAAAGCGTCTGCCCGCTTAGTCCCTTTATCGGCACGAGCCGCGGCCTTGGCCGCTCTCAGTCTGCTGTTATCATGCGGGATACATAACGGTGTCCCATACAAGGGATCCGGGATAATCTCGCATTTCAAGCGGAACACCCTCTCAATCAGCTCCGCATCAACTACCTCTTCCGGCTGTCCCTGCGCTTCAATATGCCCCTCCCGGACCGCCACTATATGATCAGCATATCTGCAAGCCAGATTGATGTCATGCAGGACCATGACAATCGTGCGGTTGTCGCGGACATTCATCTCATACAGCAGGTCGAGCACCTCAATTTGGTGAGTGAGATCCAAGTATGTCGTTGGCTCATCCAGCAGAATCACCGGTGTTTCCTGTGCCAGCGTCATGGCAATCCACGCACGCTGACGTTGGCCTCCGGAAAGCGAATCCACGGTGCGTTCCGCTAAATCCGTCATACCTGTTGCTTCCAACGCCTTCTGTACAATGTCCTCGTCTTCCTTGGACCACATCTTCAGCCAGCTCTGATAAGGATATCTGCCCTGCTTCACAAGCTGAAGCACAGTCAGCCCTTCAGGTGTTGTGGGTCCCTGCGGAAGAATGGCCATCTTCCGGGCCACTTCCTTCGTGGACATGGACGTGATCTCTCTGGAGTCCAGAAACACAGAGCCCTTCTGAGGCTTTAGAAGCCTGGCCATGGATCTGAGCAGCGTGGATTTACCGCAGCCGTTGCTGCCGATGAAGACCGTAATTTTCCCTTTAGGTATGCTTAAATTCAGATTTTCGAAGATATACGTGTCACCATAAGACAGGCCGAGCTCCCGTACCTCAAGACTGCTCATTTGAATCCCTCCACAGCTAATTTCGATTCCGATTCCGGTACAACAAATACATGAAGAAAGGGGCGCCTATCGCGGCAGTTAGCACTCCCGCAGGAACATCCCGCGGAAGGAACAGAGTCCGTGCGGCCAAATCGGCCAGCAGCAGGATCAACGCGCCCAGCAGAGCGCTCACAGGAAGCACACTTCCGAAGGAGGAGCCTACCAGCTTGCGGGCCATATGAGGCGCCATTAAGCCAATAAATGCAATGGCTCCGCCGATCGCCACAGCCGCTCCCGCAAGAGCCACGCTTAGGGCGATCAGAACCAGACGCTGCCTTTGGACACGGGCTCCGGCGCTTTGGGCGACGTCATCACCCAAAGCTTGGATATTGACGCTGCGCGCCTGCAGCCAGGTAAGCCCAAGCAGAACGGCTGTCCAGGGCAGGAGCGTGAGCACATCTTTGTCCATGCTTACCCCATAGATGCTGCCGGTCATGAACGTTAATGAACGCTCTGCCAGCTGCATCGGTCCCGCGATAATCAGCATATAGGACACCGATTTGATCGCAGCGGACAAGCCGATCCCGATGAGAACCAGCTTTAACGGATCTACACCTTTCTTCCAGCTCAGTACATATAGAAGTCCCGTAACCACTATAGCGCCCAGGATGGATGCAAGCGGCATCCAGTGAATCGGAACGGTCCCACCGAAGAGGAAGATGAACAGGACCGCGCCGAATGAAGCGCCTTCCGTGATTCCCGCCACATCGGGGGAAGCAAGGGGATTGCGAATGATTCCCTGCAGCACAGCTCCCGCCACTGCAAGAGACGCGCCGACCAGCACCGCGGTTATCACTCTCGGCAGCCGAAGCTTCTCCACAATTACTTGATGCATGGGCTCCCCTTCACCCATAAGCACTTTAATCACACTCATCGGCGAGATCCACTTGCTCCCTAACCCGGTACTGATGACCATTACGGCTGCGCACAGGATTAGCAGGATCAGGGTGATCCATACCGTTTTCTTTTCAACAAGGACTGAAAATCCAGCACGCTCCGAACGGAGAGATTTGTATTTGCTCATCATGTTCGTCTCCCTTTCCGAGCGATATATACGAAAAAGGGTACTCCCAAAATCGCTGTCATTACACCTACGGGCACCTCTTTAGGCATGGCGATATACCGTGATCCCAAATCGGCACTCACGAGCAGGATAGCCCCAAGCACCGCGCTGTAAGGAAGAATCCACCGGTAATCCGAACCGACGAGGTAACGTACAATGTGGGGAATAATGATTCCCACAAATGCGATAGGACCTGCAACGGCAACAGATCCGCCAGCAAGCAGGATCACAGCTACGGCCCCGGACAGCTTGATATAAGCGGTTCTCTGCCCCAGCCCCTGGGCCATGTCATCCCCCATCGCCAGCACATTGAGGTGGCGTGACAGAAGCAGAGCAATTAACATGCCAACTGTCATATACGGCCACACCGCCTGCAGCTGCGCCATATCTCGGCCTGCTACTGAACCGACCAGCCAGACGAGAATCTGGTCAAACATTTTACCGTCCGTAAGCATAAGACCTTGAGTCAATGAGGCAAAAAAAGCCGTCATCGCCGCACCCGCCAAAGTGATCTTGACCGGAGTCATTCCGTCCCTGCCGATGCTTCCCATAAAGAATACCAAGCCTCCGCTGAGCGCGGCTCCAATTAATGCAACCCAAGTGAACGACTGCTGTCCGGATAGGCCCAGCCACCACGCCGACAGTATAATGAAGAAGGTCGCACCCGAATTGACGCCAAGCGTGCTTGGGGATGCAATTGGATTGCGGGTCATGACCTGCATCACTGCACCGGCTACCGCCAGACATGCGCCCACCGAAGCGGCGATGAGGGCTCTTGGCACCCGGGTGGTCTGGATAATCAGGTGTTCATTGCTCCCGTTGTAATGAAGGAATGATTCCAATACGTTATGAAATGGAATATTTGTGACTCCAAAGGCAACACTGCATACCACTACCCCTGCAAGAGCAGCCAGTAAGATGCTTAAATATATGACTTTCATGTTTGTCCACTTTCTTTTCCTTCAGATATGTAATTTAGTAAACTCTGTATGAATTTTAGTAGAACCTTATCCCATTGTCAATGAATATGAGAATCATTCTCAGATTTTTATTGACAGTCTCCTCCTTCTCCCGGTATAGTTTGATATTGTTAATGATAATGATTCTCAGACAACACACTACATAAGTTTTAGGGGGAGAATTTAATGTTTACCAGAGGTACATCTTACTTAAGCAGGGCGGCCAAGTTAGGCACAGTTGCCCTTACACTGCTTGTTATTCTGTCAGGCTGCGGCTCCAAGAACGCATCAGATAGTCCTGGCTCGGAGAACAAGTCTCAGACCAATAACACGGAGGCTTCTACCGGGGCTAACGATCAAGTTCGCAAGGTGAAACATGCCATGGGTGAAACAGATATTAAAGGAACTCCGCAAAAAGTAGTCGTTCTTACTAATGAAGGAACTGAAGCGCTCCTGGCTCTCGGAGTCAAACCTGTAGGCGCCGTGAAGTCCTGGACGGGCAATCCTTGGTATGAGCATATCAAGGCTGATATGGAAGGCGTTACCGAAGTCGGCGAAGAGAGTCAGCCTAACATGGAGCTGATTGCCGGGCTTCAGCCAGACCTTATTATCGGCAATAAGATGCGCCAGGAGAAAGTCTATGACCAGCTCAAAGCGATCGCCCCTACCGTAATGGCGGAGGACCTTCGCGGGGATTGGAAGAAGAACTTCAAGCTCTATGCGGAAGCGCTGGGTCAGACTGCCAAAGGTGACGAGCTGATGGCCGCTTTTGACAAACGGATTGAAGATTTCAAAGCCAAAGCTGGGGATAAACTGAAGGAGACGGTTTCTGTGGTCCGCTTCATGGCTGGCAAGACCCGGGTCTACCACACGGATACCTTCTCTGGCATTATTTTTGATCAAATCGGATTGGCCAGAACAGAAATGACTAAGAATGCTAAAGATAAATTTGTAGACGAGATTACCAAAGAGCGGCTGCCTGAGGCTGATGCGGACCGGTTGTTCTATTTCACCTATGATACTGGGGATGGCAAAGCGAATGAGACGGAGAAGGAATGGATTAATGATCCGCTCTGGAAAAACCTTGGCGCTGTGAAGAGCGGCCACGCTTATAAGGTAGACGATGCAATCTGGAACACCGCAGGAGGCATTAAAGCAGCCAATCTGATGCTTGATGAATTGTACAAGATTTATGGAATTCAGCAATAAATAAGTGTTAAACCTAAAGAGAGACCTCCCTGGTCTCTCTTTATTTATGTCCTTCATGTTATACTGTCTAGATCAATACAGAGGAGAACCAAGACGTGAACATTTTATTCCATGACGTGAGCCCAGATCAAGAAATCATGGTGGCTGATACGACTGAGTTATTCGGGGACAAAGGCCGCTTTCGCATCCTGCAGTTCGCCAACCAGGCTGTACAAGGGGCCATTGATCTTGATGCACCAGGCCGGCTTGTCTTTGAATATCCAAGAGCGCTGCTTCATCTTATGGAGATAAACAACCCGGATTACGAGGATGTGTTCATGGTCGGTCACGGAATCGGCGCTATTTCTGGGCACTGTCCTGACAAGCGCTTTAAGGTTGCAGAGCTTAACCCCATGATTCTCGGCATCAGCAGAGATTACTTCGGTTACACAGGCGATAATGTAATCATTGGTGATGGACGGGAGCTGCTGAAGATGGAGTTGGATAATAATCTGGACTACATCCTGGTGGATGCCTTCACAGAGCTAGGAACCCCATTGCACCTGCTGACCCGGGAATTCTTCCACCTTACCCAAGCCAAGCTTGGTCCAAGGGGCTCAGTCCTGTTGAATCTGTTCGGCAGAAGCGGCAATGACACGCTTATTCAGGCTATTCACACCACACTCCAGGAAGTATATTCGCATACTGCTGCATTCATCCTTCCTGGGGAAAGTGCTGGTGAGGCCAAGAACATTCTCCTTGTTGGCAGCAAATCCCCAATCCATTTCCAAGCACGCAGCATGGCCGGATTCACGGAGTTTGAGGTTGGACCGGGTTACACCCTTCTAGATCCTTGAGCCTTCAGATTTCTATGATGAGATCTAAGCCGGGTTTGTCTACCGCTGGTGGTTTGGGTCGCAAGCGTTTATCTGCAGCCGCTTGCATGGCCTCACCTAGGCCTTCACACGGTCTGTGGTTAACGGGGACAATGCTTTGGACCTGTCGATATAGATAAAGGCATCATATCTCCTGGCAATGAGAGTAGGTACATAATTGCCGCGCTCCCAGTCGGGATGATATACGACTCCAATCGCCCGATGTCCCACCGCAACACTGCTCAATACAGGGTCATCCTTCTCAAGCATAAGCAGCTTATCCTCCGCGGAATCCCGATGCAGCAGCTCTTCCCAGCTCGACGGGATAGCCTCGGGAACCCGCATTTCTTTCAAAGGAGCCCCCCAGGAACTTCCTGCTATCACAGTCCCTTGATAGGTTCCCAGTCCGACGGCGTAGACTTTCTCGCCGTACTTCTCCCTTAGAAGCTGGCCTACGTTCACCATCCCTTCCCCAGCCATGTCCGTGGCGCGGGCATCACCAATATGTGTGTTGTGCTCCCACACTACTGCACGGCAATCCGGCCCGTGGAATTCCATCAGCTTCTCAAGCGCCTGGACCATATGACGGTCCCGGATGTTCCAAGACTCCGAATCATGCCGGATCATAGTCCGGTAGTAATCCTCCGCCCCCTTAACCGCCATGGCGTTAAGCTCTAAACTCAGTGCATTCTCACGGTCTTCGGGATAAGCAGCCTTCCATCGGTCCTGAAGTCTGCCGAGAAGCGCTACGACTTCATCCTCACATCCCTCCCCATATAGAGATGCTGATACGCCGTAAGACTGTTCATCTCTGCTGAATGGCTCAAAGCAGGCAAAAGCCTTTTTAGCCGCCTCCAGATCAGCGGAATCCCGCCCACTCAAATACCTCAGGATCTCATCCATAGATTCCCATAAGCTGTACACATCAATTCCATAAAAACCGACCTTATCCTCGTCCGCCTTGTTCTGATTGTAATCGCGCAGCCATCCGGCCAGCTCCCTAATCTCCCGGTTCGCCCACATCCAGCTGGGCCAACGGTTAAAGTCCTTGAACCCTTGCCCTATATCTGTCTCGGTACCAACATACCCCTTCACATACCGGTTTAAGGTATAGCAGGCGGGCCAATCCCCCTCAACTGCAATGAACCGGAAACCTTTCTCCTGAATCAGCTTCTTGGTGAGCTCTGCACGCTGGGTATAGAACTCGGAAGTTCCGTGAGAAGCTTCTCCCAGAAGCACAAATGATACCCCTCCAGCCCGCTCCACGAGTTCCTTCACCGAATCCCCGCTATGAAGAGGCTTGGCCAGTTTACGTATACTTTGCAGTATCTCCTGATCCTTCGTCATAGATAGGCACACTCCTCACATGTAGTACAACCAAAGTGTGTGCGATTGGACGGCCAATCATGCGCGGATCCTAGTTATGCATTCATTGCTTGGTTTCCCGGAGTGCAATTGAGCAGTTCTAATCCGTTTGCCGGGTAACACAGGCTTTAATAGATCTTGAATCTCGCCTTGACCCAATTCGAGAGACTTGGACTTATAGCTTTCTCATGACAGCTTCAAGCGGCCCACGTGTGAACCGTGCTCCCCAGAATACGGAGAGGAAGACCACCACAATAAAATATCCTACTGAATAAATGACCGCAAACGAAAGCGATCCGTTCTCGAGAATCCCCAATAACTCAAGAATACCCAGTCCGATAATGATATGCATAACATAATGGGTCAGAGCCATCTGTCCTGTGCGGGTCAAAGCTCCAACCAAGCGGCGGGCCGGGCTGAATTCAGTTACAGCCATACAGAACAGAATAAAGACAATTGCCGAACTTATCGACGAGATCATATAACAAAAATTAGGCGGCATCGGCTTCGTCTGGAACAAATACACCACCGCTTCCCTGCCAATGTACCCCTCACCTATCTTCATGGCGAATATAGACAGAGTTTCCGCTGCGCACAGGGCAGCGAGAGATCCCAGCATCCAGGTTCTCCTAATCTTCATATTGGAGAGGCGGCTGCGGCCAAGCAGCATCCCCATAAGGAAGAAGGCAAACCATGGTACCACCGGGTGAAAGCCATTAAATCCAAGATTACGGAGAAACCCTGGCAGCGTCCAGAATTCCGTATACGCATGAAACACTCCATCCCACCCTCTGGTGTAATCCATCATGAATTGAAGCAGCTGTCCGCCAACCACAAGCACCCCTGTCAGCATCGCGAGTAACCAGTTTTGTGCCCGGATGAGAAAGGAAGCCATAAACAAAAACACAGCATAGTAGTGCAGAATATCCGCAGTCCAGCCAAACCACAGCAGCAGGCTGCCCAGCAGCGCAAGATAAACCGACCTCTTCCATATTACACGCCGAATGCCGGACAGCTCCTCCTGATCGCCTGCTCTTGCTCTTCGAGTCATTAAGGTAAAGCCGAAACCAGCCAATACAACAAACACAGCAGATGCCCTTCCTTCGAATAGTCCTGCCAGACCAATTAGCCAGTTCGGTCCCCCTTGATCCGCCGTCATAGAAATCTTAAAATTCACAATAATCATTCCGAAAATGGACAGTGCCCTGGCCAAATCCAGGCCTGTAATTCTCTCAGCACCCATTCATTCATTCTCCTTAGCGGTTAATCTGACTCACCAAATGTCGCCATAGCCCCTCGTAATCCAGCTGAATGCCCAATGTCATGTAGTTATCCATCTGATCAATGGCAAGCGTGAGCATTTCGGCCTTCGTCCTAATTCCCTCTTCGCTTAGAACCCCCAATGAAACCCCGTACCGCAGCAGATTCTCAAAACCCTTCAGATAGGATTCAATGACACCCTGTACCGTGATCAGGATCTGATGATCCCGCGTGCTCTGAATCATGAATTCCTTCATCAAGAGCGAGTATTCCGTGTTCTCCCGCTGATCCTGAATCATCTTCAATCCACAGCTGATCAGCTTCTCAGTGAAGTTATCCGCCGTGAACTCGGCCGGGTTAAAATATTTCTCAAAGCGGATTTCCTCACAAACGGCATCAAGCAAAGCCGTAAATAACGCTTCCTTCGATGGAAAATGATAATAAATCGCCGGCTTGGATATTCCAACTTCCTTGGCAATCATGGACAAACTCGTTTTCTCATAGCCATTACGCGCAAAAAGCATATAAGCTGTTTCTAAAATTTGCTCATAAGTGTGCATACTTCCACTCCTTTTTTACTTACCGACCGGTAAGTAAATTATATTCCATGTCTATCCAGCTTTGCAAGCCTGATTAATCAACAAAAGCCAGCCCCTAAAGGACCGGCTTTAACATATAATTTAAGATGTTCTATTATCACATAAACTGCCCCGCAGAGCTTTGAGATTTTCAAACCCGTTCTTTCTCAGGATTCTCGCTGCTTTCCTGCTCTTCCGAAGGCTATCGGCCAGAATGACAACCGAATCCCCGGAAGAAATCTCTTTCCTCCATACAAAAGGCAGCCGACCAATCGAGATATTAATAGCCCCCTGCAGGTGACACTTCTGAAAATCATAGGCATCCCGCACATCCACCAACTTCTGATCCCCTTTGCTATCTGACTGGCGCAGTGTATCCGGATCAATATAAGACAACCCTTTAACAGGCCATATGCCTCGGATATACCAGAGTGCAGAAACCGCAGCAAGTATAATCAGAACAAGCATCTCCAGCCTCCCTCCAAGCTATTGGTTCACTTTATTTATGCCAGATCGCCATTCCAAGCGTTCATGCCGCCGGTCATATTAACCACCTTAAAGCCCTTTTCCTTCAGCATCTCATATGCCAGACCACTACGGTTGCCGCTTCGGCATACCAGAATCGTCTCCTGTTTCGGATCAAGCTCACCCGTGCGCTCAAGAAGTTCGCCAAGCGGAATATGCTTGGCTGCTTCGATATGTCCCTCGGCCCACTCCGCTGGCTCACGAACATCTACAATGACAGGCTTTTCTCCCCTCTTCAACCGTTCCCATAGTTCCTGTGCCGATATTTCTTTATCAATTTTAAATCCCATGGATCATTTCCTCCTCGTAAAAATACATCGTTATCATACATAATACCCGTATAGGTATTATACAAAGATATCCTGCTTGCCGGCAAGCACATTTGACATACGCATAGTCATTACAAGATAATAGAGCTCCAAATTTTAATTGCCGTTGCAGAGATAAGCACTACCAATACATAACGGAGGTAAGCGCCATTGATTCTTGCACTTACCCTTGTACCCAAAGGGGCTCCCATCAAGCTTCCCACAACCGTGAATAATGTGGGCCATAGGAGAATATGCCCCGCTGTGATCTTCCCTGCCACTCCCCCGATCGCGGAAATGAGCACAATCGCAAGTGAAGTAGCAATCGTGGTTTTGGTTGGGATGTGAAGCACTGTGAGCATAATGGGGATGAGTATAAAAGCTCCACCCGCTCCGACGATTCCCGATACAATACCTACGATAAGTGCTGAGGACGCCGCAATGATTTTGTTGAACTGAATCGTTCCCGTCTCTGATAATTCCGGTACCCCTCTAGCAGGAATAAGCATGAGAACCACGGCTGCGACCGCTAGTATCCCATAGATCAGGTTAATGGATTCACTGCTCAAATACTTGGAGATGGCTGCACCGGCAAGACTGCCAATGAGTATGCTGATTCCCATATAAAGCACAAGCCCGGTATGCACCTTAGCTTCTTGAGTTCTACTGCCAAGCTTGTTCCCCACATAATAAGTAATCACACCCGCAAGGGAAGCAAAGAACACTTGAAACATGCTGATCGAAGAAACTTCCTGTGCGTTAAAATGTGCGAGCCCTAATCCGGCAGGTATAAATAAGAGCAGAGGGTAATTGATTATGGCTCCGCCAATCCCGAGAAGGCCAGAGAAGAAAGAGCCAACAAACCCTAATCCAATCATGGTCAAATACAAAAAGAAATCCACAGTAACCCTCCCTCCTTTTGTATTTTTGTGCTGTACGAAAAACAAAAAATCAGTTATAATTAAAACCAAGTAATTTCATCAGAAATAGGTGATAATCCTGTTGAATAAACTTAAATCTTTGTTCGAACATAAATGTCCGAAGTGCGGCGGAACGTTAACCACATCCTATGATTCCATAAGCAGCAGTAAATCGTGCCCGGCATGCAGTTATAAGGAAGAGATCCACGCTGCTTTGGGCGTAAGAATTATACATGACCCGGCAAAATAAGCGAACACGTCTGAAGCGTGCTCGCTTATTTATTATAGTTACCCTACGTAAAAATTGAAATAACTTCATTAGTGCTTTGGATTAAATTAGTTATCATGCACCGCGCAGCGGTTAGGTCCTGTCTCCATCTCCCTTTGCTCTTCCTCTGTCGGTTGCAGTTTCCCCATATTGATCTGGCGAATTTCTTGATAGGCGTTTGGATGCTCAGGGAGATTTGCCGTCACCATTTCCCGGAACTCACTTTCTTCACGTACTTGAAGGCCAGGATTACTTCGGAACAGCTCCGGCAAGGCTGCCGCCACCCTGCCTCCATCGCCAAGCTCGGCAATCTTGCCGAAATGCGCTGGAAGTACAATCAGATGCTCAGCGAGGGAGTTATAAGTCTTATGCAAGGTCGTATACAAATCTCCAACCCAATCCTCAGCTTTACCCGCCAGATCAGGCCGTCCGATGGATTGCATGAACAGAATGTCTCCTGAAAGCAAAAATTGTCCGTCGATCAGCAGAGACGTGCTCCCAATCGTATGGCCGGGTGAATACACCGGCTTAATCTGAATCCGGGCGGACCCAACGGTTAGGGTCTGGCCTTCTTCTAGGCCTGAATAATCAAAAACAACCTCGTCTGCATCCTTAGGTGGCAGCCAGTATACAGCCCCGGTCTTTTCGGCCAGCTTCCTGCCGCCGGATATATGATCCGCATGAAGGTGTGTGTCCAATGCATGTATAATCCGGGCCCCCGCTTGTCGGGCAAAGCTCTCATACACCTCGGTCAACCTGGAGGCATCCACGACTGCGGCCTCTCCTTCTGAAATAATCAGATAAGACAAACAGCCCTTGCCTATTCTTAGAAACTGATACAAGGCTCCTCCGCCCTGCAAATCGCTAATTTTGACAGGGTGCAGATATTCATTCCACGCTTTCATGCCTCCGGCCAGATAATAGACCTCAGAGCGTCCTGCTGAAGCCAGCATTTCCGCCACGAATTGGGACGAGCCCTCCTTCGCGCACACAATTAGAACCTTCATGTCTTGAGGAATCCGGTCCATGAACTCATCTACACCATCCAGCAGATCAAAGTAAGGAATATTGATGACCTCCACGCTCTGCCCTTCAATCTTCCAGTTATTAAATACCTCCTCATTTCTCACATCCAGGATGAAGAGAGGCTCCCGCTCCAAGATCATTCGGGTTAATTCCGCTGCATCCATTTGATGAACAACACTAGCGTTCATGTTAATGCCTCCTTTTAAATTAAAATCACCGGCGTGTCAGACTGTCTTCTCTGTAGTTCCCTGCCACTTTGTCATACCTGGGGTCACATTCCACACATGGTCAAATCCGAACTCTTCCAGCTGCTGACATGCCAGATCACTGCGTGAGCCTGTCCGGCAGACCACATAAATCTTGTGTTCTTGGTCTAGCTCGTTATACCTTGCCTTGAGCTCCCCCAAAGGCATGGACAGCGCCCCGGGAATGTGGCTGAATGCAAATTCCGCGGGCTCTCTGACATCCAGCACAGTAAGACCAGGTTCTCCTAAATTCCGGCTTAACTCCTCATGGGATGCTGTGTTTGGGTACATCTTGTCCTCCTTCATCTCATCAGGACTCGCTTTGCGAATGTAATGCTTCAGTAATCCGGCTTCCTCTACTAAGCCCAAATATTGATGACCCGTCTTTCTGGTCCAGCTCTGCATATCTGCCACAGACCCTTGATCCGTAGCCTGAATCTCAATAATCTGGCCGGCATTTAAATTGTCTATGGCTTTTTTTGTTTTGACGATAGGCATGGGGCAGGCAAGCCCCTTGCAATCCAGTGTGGAATCTACAGGAATTTGTGATGCTGACATTTGATATGACCTCCATAAAATAAATGTGATATAGTGTGAGGTATTTCATTGCTGTATACATATACCCCTATAGGTATATTAAATTCATACCTTATACTTGTCAAACCCTTTCACCTGGCAAAATTGACACCGAAAACCTAGGAGTCATATAATGAACACACGTTTTTCTAACAACAGGAATTTTTAAGCATTAAGGAGGTGAGTCAAGGCTGTTTCCAGTCTTGGTGTATAATGAGAATTTCTGAAGGTATTGCTATACTGGATCTGGTCTACCCGGCAGGGGACACGACCATGACCATTCATCCGGTAGTTATTTATGACCGTGAACACACCGTTCTGATTGACACGGGAATGCCTGGAAGCCGGGATATGATTCTTAAGCAGATGACAAGCGAGGGAATCGATGTAAACGCCCTAGACACGATTATATTAACTCACCAGGATATTGATCACATTGGCAGTCTTCCGCAGTTTATCTGTGCCGGAAATCTGGAGATCCTAGCCCATGAAGAGGATGCCCCATATATTGAAGGGATCAAGCCGCTGATTAAAGTGAGCTCCGAACGCCGCGAGACGCTGCTCAGCTCATTGACCGTGGAAGACCGTATTCAGTTTGAGCAGGTTTTCTCGCCAAGTACCCGTCCGAAGATTAGCAGAATGATTAAGGATAGCGAGCATCTCCCATATGGAGGCGGGCTTCTGGTTATTCATACCCCCGGGCATACCCCGGGTCATCTCAGCCTGTACCATGAGCCAAGCCAGACACTCATTGCCGGTGATGCCATGATTCTTCAAGGCGTCGAGCTGCATGGCCCTAATCCGAAGATGACACCGGATTTGAAGCTGGCTACGGAATCCCTAAGCAAATTCGCAGAGCTGCCCGTGCGCAAAGTGATTTGTTACCATGGGGGACTTCTGGACTCAAATGCCGAGCAGCAAATCAAGAAACTAACTTCCCGTTAGACTCATCGTTCGCAAACAAGGCTGTTACAATTAGCAAAATAGAGCCAAGGAATCCGCCCTGATTAACAGTGGCAGTTTCTTGGCTCTAGTTCATTACCGCAACCAGGCTTCTGTACACTTGATTCCATGGAGTCCCTTGGTTCATCAATCACAATTGTGCTTCATGGAAGGTATCTCCGCCTTCAATAGTTCCGTTCTGATATCCTTTATAGAACCAGCGCTTCCTCTGCTCTGAGGTCCCGTGGGTGAAGCTCTCGGGAACCGCATAACCCTGGGCCTGCTTCTGCAGTGTATCGTCCCCAACCGCGCTTGCCGCTGTCAATGCTTCTTCGATATCTCCCTCTTCAAGCACGCCTTTACCCTGATCGTGCTTGGCCCATACTCCCGCGTAATAATCCGCTTGAAGCTCAAATCTGACTGAATATTTGTTGTATTCCGCTTCACTCACTTTCTCCCTCTGCGGCATAACTTTATCCGATGTTCCCAGCAAAGTCTGCACATGATGACCCACTTCGTGAGCAACCACATAGGCCATGGCGAAGTCGCCCGGCGCCTTAAATTTCTGCTTAAGCTCGTCATAGAAGCTAAGATCAATATACAGCTTGCGGTCACCCGGGCAGTAGAAGGGGCCCACAGAAGAACCAGCTGTTCCACAAGCGGACTGCACGCTGCCGCTATAAATCACAAGAGTCGGATTTTCATATGTCATGCCTCTTTGCTTAAAGATGTCCGACCATACATCCTCGGTGTCTGCCAGGACTACGGATACAAATTCCTTAAGCTCCTGCTCTTCCTGGGTGGCTTCGTAGGGTGCATTCGTTCCAGTAACCGTCCCCGTGATTTGATTCAGCAGATCTCCGGAATTTCCTCCAAGCAGCGTAACCAGAAGTACGATAATAATGCCGCCGATGCCGCCTCCCAGCATGGACTTGCCGCTCATCCCCCTGCGGTCTTCAACATTCGAGCTTTCTCTTCTTCCTTTCCACTGCATATGTTTTCCTCCCCTATAACCATCTCTCCAAACTCTAGCACTTAACTTTATAAGTCAATTACCCTCCATAGTGAGCTTCACACATTCCATTAAATGGATCCGCCACCCGTCATCATTTGTTCAAGCCAAAAAAAGCCCTTGGAGGCCGATCCGGCCATCAAGGACTCTAATGTGTCATTCCATTTATTTGCTGTTCTCAATGCCATACAGAAAGACATCTATAGACTGCTTATAAAGAGCCAGTGCCTCATCCACGTTCAGTTTCCTGGACATCTGATTGAGGCCGATGAACAACCCTTCAAAAATTACGGAAAGGCCATGTATCTGATCTTCACTTAGATGCGTGTCTCCGAGCACTTCCTTAATCAGCTGCTTGTTGAATTCAACATGGCATGAAAGCAGCTTGGAAATGCGCTCTTCAATATCATGCTCCATCTGATCGTTGTTAAAAAACTCCTGAGCTGCCTTGGTTAAAGGGTGGTTCAAATCTTCAAGGACCATGTGTTCAGCGAAGCCGTACATCTTCTCCTTGATCGAGTGGTAATGAACCTCCTTCTCCCGCCACTTCTGGTCCCAGTCCCTTTCCCATTCATCAATCAGATACAGAAAGAGCCCTTCCTTACTCTTGAAGTGATAATAAATATTTCCTTTACTGCTGCCTGTCTCGGATACAATATCCTCGATGGATGTTCCCGCATATCCTTTGCGGACAAACAGAGCCCGGGCGCAATCCGCGACCTTCTTCTTGGTACTCTCGCTTTGCAGCTGTTTCTTGTTCAATAACTTCATCTCCGATTACTTGTAGTCAGCTCATATACAGTTAAATTCAATCCAAAGGGTCTAAACTTTAGTTCTTTAACACTTGATTAAATTAAACCATAAATTCTCCTTAATCGGAATATGAAGTTGAAGTATGAGCAGCCGATCTCTTGCCTCTGCCGGCAAGAAGAGACAGAACAAAGCTTAATGCAAGGACCAATGCCGCCGAGATGTACGGAAAATTAATGTCTTTGTCAAACAGATAACCCGCGACCACCGGGCCTATAATGTTGCCAAGACTGGTGTAGGCCGAATTCAATCCGGCCACAAAGCCCTGCTGCTCTTCAGCCAGCTTGGACATTTGGGTACCAATAGCAGGACGAAGAATATCAATGGACAGGAACACAATAAACGTAACAACGACAATCATCCAATAGCTCTGAACCCATAAAGTCAATAGTACGAACAAAGATGAGGTTACCAAACAGGTTGAAATTACAAGCTTTTCCCCGAAACGATTGAGAATCCAGCCGAAGACCGTTGCCTGAACCACCGCGCCCGAGATGGAACCGAAAGTTATGATAAATGCGATATCACTTGGTGTGAATCCAAATTTATGGTCAACAAAGAGACCAAATACCGTTTCATAATTAGCAAGTCCAAATGACATAACGAACACAATAACCAGACTCAAAAAGTAGGGTTCCCGTACGGATTGAACCAGCTGTGCGAGCAAATTCTGCTTGACGCCCAGGCTCTTAGCTTTGGCATCCTCTCTCATCTGGGAAGTCAAAGACTCAGGAAGCACAAGCTGTGTGATCACTGCAGCGATTCCTGCTGCCGCAAATGCGGCATAGAACGGTACTCTAATCCCATACTCCGCAATAAAACCCCCGATTCCTGGTCCTATAATGAATCCGGTAGTGATTGCCGCGTTAATAAAGCCCATACCTTTGGCACGTTCTTCTGAGGTTGTCATATCTGCTGTATAAGCCATGACCGCAGGCATGATAAATGCGGCACCTATACCTCCCAGCATCCTTGACAGGAACAGCAGCGGTGATGTGCTCACCACACCAAACAGCAGCTCGGAGCAAGCAAATATAACCATTCCGGATACGATCATTTTCTTCCGGCCCAAGGAATCCGAAAGTCTGCCCGCAAGCGGTGAGAAGATAAGCTGAGTCGCCGAGAAAGCGGCCACCAGCAGTCCAACCATGCTGCCGTTTATATGCAGCTCGTTCATATACGTAGGCATAATCGGAATAACGAGGCCTATTCCGGTAAAGACAAGAAAAATATTAAGCATCAACAGCAGCAGCGCACCCCGGTTTTTAGTAAACAATGACATGTTAAAAAGCCTCCAGCAAGTATCAGAATAGATAGTTCATAATAATACTGAACGTTCGGTCTGTATTATAGCACGACCCAGGGTGTTTGCACAACGAGCGGACAAGTGCTTAGTAGAACATTTTTCTTAAGCTGCTTCCGCAAAAAAATATTGACTTTGCTCATAGATCGATTTAAAGTATCATTTGTTGATACTGATAATCATTATCATTAACTGAATATCAATTACTTTATTTTAAAGGAGACTCTTATGATGAAAAAATGGTCGGCCCCTCTTCTATTGATTGTTCTGCTGTTGATAAGTGCTTGCAATAATACTTCCGGATCTGCTCAGACTCCTGATACCTCTAAGGAAGCCACCGCTTCCACTATTACATACAAATCCGAAAACGGTCCTGTGCAGGTGCCTGCAAATCCTCAGCGTGTTGTGGTTCTGACTGCTTATACCGGGGATCTGCTCACTCTAAATGTGAACATGGTCGGTGTGGATTCCTGGTCCAAACAGAATCCCCTCTTCGCTGACAAACTTAAGGACGTGCCGGAAGTTTCGGATGAAAGCCTCGAGAAGATTATCGAGCTGAAGCCTGATCTGATTATCGGCAGCTCCACCAGTAAGAATCTAGACAAGCTTAAGCAGATCGCACCTACCGTTACGTATACTTACGGTAAAGTTGACTACCTTACCCAATACATCGAGATCGGCAAGCTCCTGAACAAGGAGAAAGAAGCGACGGCTTGGGTGGAAGACTTCAAGAAACGTGCCGAAGAGGCGGGTAAAGAAATTAAGGCTAAGATTGGCGAGAACTCAACGGTATCTGTTATCGAGAATTTTGATAAGCAGCTGTATGTTTTTGGCGACAACTGGGGACGCGGCACTGAGATTATCTACCAGGCTATGAAGCTGAAGATGCCTGAAAAAGTGAAGGAGATGGCTTTAAAGGACGGTTATTATGCGCTCTCTGCCGAAGTGCTTCCGCAGTATGCCGGTGACTATGTTATTTTCAGCAAAAACACGGATGGAGATACCTCCTTCCAGAATACAGACACCTACAAGAATATTCCTGCTGTCAAGAATAACCGGGTCTTTGAAGCCAATGCCAAACAATTTTATTTCAATGATGCGATGACACTGGACTATCAGCTTAACTTCTTCATCTCGAAATTTCTCGGGAGATAACAGCAGATGAACCATTCGAAAAAACGTTCGCTATTATTCGCCATAAAGCTTCTGTGCTCCATTGCCATCTTTGTCTGTATGTTTATTCTGGCTATCGTGTTAGGGGCTGCTGATACCTCCTTGAAGGATGTATGGATGGCGCTTACCTCCAGAGAGGTCACTGAAACACTCTCGATGATCCGGGAGATTCGGCTGCCCCGCGAGATCGCCGGGATGCTGGTCGGCGCTGCGCTCGCGGTATCCGGAGCCATCATGCAGGGAATCACCCGAAATCCGCTGGCCGACCCGAGTCTGCTCGGCCTGACGACAGGGGCAAATGCGGCTCTGGCCTTTACCTTGGCTTTCTTGCCCTCGGCCGGCTATCTTGGCATTATGGCGGCTTGTTTCATTGGAGCCGCAGCGGGTGCCCTGATGGTGTTCGGGATTGCCGCCACCCAGAAAGGGGGCTTCTCCCCATTGCGGATTGTGCTTGCCGGAGCCGCGGTCACCGCCTTTCTATACGCCCTTGGCGAAGGGGTTGCCCTTCTGTTCAAAATATCCAAGGACGTCTCCATGTGGACAGCCGGCGGGCTGATGGGGACCACTTGGGAGCAGGTTGGTGCGATTGCCCCCGTTATTCTTGCCGGAACTCTGGCCTCCATAGTTCTATCCAAGCAGCTTACCGTTCTAAGCTTAAATGAGGAGGTAGCCGCTGGGCTGGGTCAAAGAACCGTTTATATCAAGGGAATCCTCTTTGTGATCATCATCCTCCTGGCTGGAGCTTCGGTCGCTCTGGTTGGCAACCTGACTTTTGTAGGGCTGATGATTCCGCATATCGTGCGGTCCATTGTTGGCAGGGACTACCGGCATATCATTCCGGTATCCGCCATACTGGGGGCGGCATTCATGCTCGCCGCAGACACGATTGGGCGGACGCTTCATCCCCCTTACGAAACCCCGGTGGCGGCCATTATTGCCATACTGGGACTGCCATTTTTCCTGATTATCGTGCGTAAAGGAGGCAAAGTGCTGAAATGAATCCCAATCTAAACCTACATAAAAAACAGGCTAAAGTCATCGGCGGTCTGCTTGTGCTGATTATAGCCACCATCATTGCGGGTATGGGAATTGGCTACTCCTCCCTCTCCTTCAGCCGGCTTCTGCCCACATTGTTTGGGCAGGGCACTTTTGCTGAGGATTTTGTGTTGTTCTCTGTCCGCCTGCCCCGGATTGTGATCTGCCTGTTGTCCGGTATGGCACTGGCCCTGTCGGGCGCCATTCTCCAGGGGGTTACACGCAATGATCTTGCAGACCCCGGCATCGTGGGAATTAATTCAGGCGCCGGTGTGGCAATTTCCGTATTCTTTTTGTTCTTTTCCACGGAGGTTGGCTCTCTGGCCTATGTACTTCCCTTTGCAGCCTTTCTCGGCGGCCTGGCAGCTGCCACATTAATCTACTGGCTGTCTTACCGGAGATCCGCCGGTCTTCAGCCTGTCCGGCTGGTGCTTACCGGTGTCGGCTTCTCCATGGCCCTCTCTGGGGTTATGATCGTCATTATTTCCTCAGCCGACCGTCAGAAAGTGGACTTTATATCCAAATGGCTGGCGGGAAACATTTGGGGAGCAGACTGGCCTTTCATCTGGGCTTTGCTGCCATGGCTGCTTGTCCTCCTGCCTTTCACCCTGTATAAAGCAGGCCAGCTTAACCTCCTCAACCTGGACGAGCCGGTGTCCATCAGTGTAGGGGTGCCTGTAGAGAGGGAACGTATCATTCTGCTGATAGCCGCTGTTGCCTTAGCTTCTTCCGCAGTGGCTGTTACCGGAGGGATTGCCTTCATCGGATTAATGGCTCCGCATATTGCCAGAGCTTTGGTCGGCCCACGCAACCAATTGTCCATCCCGGTTGCGGTCTTGAGCGGGGGCTGGCTGCTTGTGATGGCGGATACGATCGGCCGGAATCTGGCGGACCCGGATGGGGTACCGGCAGGAATTATGGCAGCCCTGATTGGCGCCCCATACTTTATGTATTTGCTAATCAAAAAGCGGTAAAATCATTTGTTGAAGCAGCGCGCTGTGTCTACAGTACACGGCGTGCTGCTTTTTTTTTGAGATTAATGGTGTTATTTCAGAAGCGGCTTTGTTCTAAATAACTACAAATGTTAAATTCGCTTCATTTAAGGGTATAAGTTCCAAAGAGATGTAACACATTAGTTCTGTACTGAAACCCTGCCTAGAAGAAAGGAAACCGGTCATGTATTTGCTACTGGCTCTTTTGCCGGCCGTGTGCTGGGGAAGTATTGTTTTTTTCAATTCCAAACTCGGGGGAGACGCTTACAGCCAGGTTCTGGGAACCGGCTTCGGAGCACTGATCTTCTCTGTCCTTCTTTATGTATTTAAGAGTCCTCCCATGTCCCCCTTAACCTGGACTGTAGGCATAGTTTCCGGCCTGTTCTGGTCGGTAGGTCAGAGCAACCAGCTCCGTGCCGTTCAGTATCTGGGCGTCTCACGGACGGTTCCTCTGTCAACGGGAATGCAGCTGGTAGCCACTGCTTTAATTGGAGTTCTGGTATTCCATGAATGGAGCTCCATGTTCACCATTATATTGGGCTCTGCCGCAATTATCTGTATTATTGCCGGTGCGGTATTCACCGTTGTTCGTGATAAGGATAATCCGGGCAACGACAAGAAAGCCGCAATGGGCCATGGTACCGGAATACTGCTGTTATCCACGCTGGGCTATCTGGTCTACGTGAGCCTCATTCGTTGGTACGATATCAACGGCTGGTCAGCCGTTCTCCCTCAAGGGATCGGAATTACAGCAGGAACCCTGCTCTTAACTTACAGGCATCGCCCGTTTAATAAGTATATGGTGCGGAATATCATTACGGGACTATGGTGGGGAATCGGTAATTTAGGCTTGCTGCTGTCGCTCCCCCATATTGGACAAGCAACAAGCTTCTCCCTGTCACAGACCGGTATCATCATCTCAACACTTGGAGGGATCTTCTTCTTGGGGGAGAAGAAATCCAGGCGGCAGATGGTATTTGTAATTGTAGGTTGCTGCCTGATTATCGCAGGCGGGGTTATGATGGGCTTCACCAAACGTTAACCGAAGGAGATGCATAATTCATGTACACAGATCTTCAGGGAAAAACGGTAGTCATCACTGGCGCATCAACAGGCATAGGCAAAGCTATGGCTCTTCGGTTTGGCCAGGAGAAAGCCAATGTGGTCATTAACTACATCAGGGAAGACAAAACTTTGGAACAACTGGTCCAAGATATTGAGTCTGCCGGAGGCAAGGCCATCGCTGTGCAAGGGGACGTTACCCGAGAAGAGGATGTGAAGGCGCTGGTCGCGGCAGCCGACAAATCATTTGGCAGCCTGGACGTCTATATAAACAATGCCGGTGTGGAGAACGAGGTGGACTCGGACGAGCTCTCTCTTCACGACTGGAACAAGGTGATTAATGTGAACTTGACGGGGGCCTTTCTAGGCAGCCGAGAAGCGATCCATTACATGCTGGATAAAGGGATCAAAGGGTCCATTATCAACATGTCCAGTGTCCATGAGCAAATTCCATGGCCGCATTTTGTCCATTACGCTGCAAGCAAAGGTGGAATCAAGATGCTTACCGAGACGTTAGCCCTTGAGTTCGCTCCCAAAGGAATCCGGGTAAATGGGATCGGTCCGGGCGCAATCAACACCCCAATTAACGCCGCTAAATTTGCGGACCCAAAAGCCAAGGCCGATGTGGTCTCCATGATTCCTATGGGCTACATCGGTGCGCCGGAGGAAATTGCAGCTGTGGCCGCTTGGCTGGCGTCTAAAGAAGCCAGCTATGTAACGGGGATAACGCTCTTCGCCGATGGGGGCATGACGAAATATCCGAGCTTCATGGGCGGACGGGGGTAAACCGGGAAGATCACGGATGTCCCAGTTGGAATTCCTATTGAAACGTGTAGGCTATCGGCAATCCGGGATTTGTACTGACTTGTGATAAATGCTGAAATGTACAAAAAAGGGTAACCCGGTCATCAGAAGATGACTCGGATTACCCTTATTTTGTAATCGTATTTACTCCGCTGAACGAAGCCGGTTTCCCAGGCTGCCTGGCTTCCGGCTGGCAATGAACACTCCGGCCAGAATCAGCACGAGCCCTGCGATCAGGTTCCAGCCGATCGGTTCATGAAGCAGCGTGTAGCCCCAAATCATTGCCGTGGCGGGAACCAGATAGGTGACCGATGTTGCAAATTCTGGACTGCCCCGGAGCACCATATAGTTGAACAGAATGTAGGCTACACCTGATCCGAAAACGCCTAGTCCCAATAGACCGAACAGGTTCGCGGGCTCAGCGACCCTGGCCAGGTTCACCCCTTCGAATGAAAAGGCCAGAATGCCGCTGCCTGTCATAGCGCCAAGAAGTGTACCAAACGTGAGCTGGTACATACTTAGTCCGCCAAGATAGCGCTTGGACAGCTGTGTGCCAACTGCATAACACAGGGTTGCGGCAATCATGGTGGCGAACCCGAGAGGGTCTACGCTGATGAATGATCCGGGACGGATACCCAGCAGGATGATCAATCCAACGAGTGCTACCCCCATGCCCACCCATTGAATACGCCGGAAGACAGCCCCGAAGAACAAGAGCCCGACCAACATCGTCCAGATTGGAGTTGTTGCATTAAGGACCGATGCCATACTGCTCGCCAGTCTGGTCTCACTGAAGCCAATGAGGGTCCATGGGACGGCCATATTGACCATCGCCACCGCAAAGGTGGGCAGCCATCTGATATCGCGTAAACCGAAAGGCTTCCGCATGATCAGCATCACGGCTGTAATGAGCAAGAACCCGAAGGAGGATCGAAGAAAAGCGATTCCCCAAGGGCCGAAGTCATTCAGCAGATTTTTAATGAAGAAGAACGAACCTCCCCAAATCAGGCTTAACAGGATAAGCGCAAAATATAAAGATTTTGCCAAAAGAACAACCTTCTTTCTGAACATTCATGTTGAAGACATTGGAGCGGACATCCCTTTATGTTACTTGTTCTTCCGGTCGCTGTACAGTTACCTGAGGCTGAATCCCTCTGCTTACAGTAGGAAGAAGTCTGACGATGCTTAGGCCTCCACTTTGAATTTTTTGAGCTCCTCCTGAAGCTCTTCACCAATCTCTCTCATTCTTCTGACTTGTTCTCCTGCCTGCTCGAAGGAACGCTTCTGTTCGACCGTTGAGGCCGTAATTTCCTCACTGCCTGCGGCCGCTTGTTCTGTAATGGCGCTGATGTTCTGGGTCGCATCCTGTACCTGCACGGTAATCTTCTGTGAGGCATTCATCTCCTCGGCAAGAATTGTTATTCGGGCAGCGATATGCTGGACCTTAGCACTTATCTCCGCGAACGAAGCTCCGGTTAGGGAAGCAGCAGATTCCTGGTCCTTGGATAGTTCGAGACTCTGACTGACCGAATTTTTCACCTTGTCCATCGCGGAGGAAATTCCTTGTACAGCTGCGAAAATCTGCTGCACGGCCTGGCCGGATTGCTCGGCCAGCTTCTTAACCTCGCCGGCAACCACGGCGAAGCCTCTTCCCGCTTCACCGGCCCTAGCTGCCTCAATGGAGGCGTTAAGCGACAATAATGTTGTCTGAGCTGCAATTTCCGATACCAGGTGGGTCATCTTTGTAATTTCGGCTGTATGCTGTTCAAGATCCTGTACGGTATGCTCTACCCTTACAATAGCAGCACGATTATCCGCAACAACCTGAAGCTGCTGCTTCATGATGCTGCCTCCCTGCTCAATCACTTCAAGCGCTTCTTGACTGTCTGTAACAGAGAGCGCCGTATCAGCAAGGTTTGCTTCGAATTTGCTTTGCATCTCATCCACAAGCGACACGGTTACGCTGAGATCTTCGGCCACTTTTTGACTGCCTATGGCCAGCTCCTCGGTTGACACGGCAACCTGGTCCACCACTTCCTGCATCACCTGGTTGTTCTGCTCCAGGTCCCTCGACATCCGGACAACCTGCCCACCAGCCCGTTCTACAGAGATCACAATAGAACGAAGGTTATCAATCATCAGCCGGAAGGAGGCATTCAGCTCACTAAGCTCGTCCTTGCCCCGGCTCTCTGGAAGCTTAATCGTCAGATTGCCCTCAGCCATATGCCCTGCCGCTTCATTCAGCTCCCGAATCCGATTAACAAGCCGCCGGGCAGCAACTGTATTGAACAGCCCGACACCGATGAGCAGCACAATACCCCCAGCCAGGGCTAGCTGCCAGGTAAGTCTTATGCTCCGGCTTAACTGATCGGTATATGCGGCATAGTTCGCCTTCGTCTGAAGATTGAGCATATACACATCGTTCTGAATCCCTTTAATCCGGAACGATTCCCGCTTGGAATCGGCACTGTTCTTCGTATTCATCGCCGTCTCCGCAGCCTTCTTCAGCTTCGAGAATTTATCATTAATGCGATGTAAGACCGCTTGCTCCTCTTCGGATTTCAACATGTCCGCATTCAGGGTGGCCAGCAGCTTAGCTGTCTGATTCAGCTGGTTAACCGCGTCCGACTTATTGCTCTCCGACATGGAGGTGGAATAGTTGTTAATTGCCTGTCCTGCCTGGATCATATACCCGTTCAGAGTCTCCACATTCAGCATCGCGGGAACAAGGTCCTGATTCTGATCATTGATGCGGAGAAGTTGTACAATAATATAAGCAACTAGTGCAAGTGATGCGATAAGTGAAATCATCGCATTGCGCACCAATTTACCTTGGAGTTTCATATGCTGTAAATCCCCTTCTGTGCGCAAATTTAGTTGGTTTTGACGGAAATGCTGCCTTTGATCAGCTTCTGTTTTTGTTCTTCAATCGCAGCCATCTGCCCGGGACTGAGCTGGATCGCCCTGATTTGGGCAAGGCCAACACCGCCCTCTTGGATGCCAAACACCATATCCTTTGTTTTGAAATGACCTTGATTGTCCACGAAAGCTTTCACAGCTGTGTTCAGGGCCACATCCACGTTCTTCACCATGGACGTAACCACCGCTTTCTCCGCAACAAAAAACTGATCCGTATCCACACCAATCCCGTGAATCTTCCGCTTCTCCGCTTCCTGCAGCGCACCAACTCCGGTAAATCCGGCGGCGGCATAGATCGTGTCGACATCATGCTTATCGATCATCTCATCCGCAAACTCTCTGCCTAGATCTGCCTTACCGAAGTCCCCGGCATAAGCTGTGGTCAAGTTAGCTTCCGGATTAACCGCCTTAATCCCCTGACGGAATCCGGCTTCAAATTTATGTATAAGCGCATTGTCTACCCCACCAAGAAAGCCGATATTTCCGGTATGTGTGGCAAGGCCGGCAACTACTCCGGCGAGGTAGCTTCCTTCTTCTTCTTTAAAGGTCATGGATGCCACGTTCGGCAGCTCCGACTTCTCGTCAACGAGAAGGAATTGGCGGTCAGGGTGCTTCTTCGCGACTTTTTCCATGCTTTCCTTCATGGCAAATCCCAGCCCGATCACAAGCTGGCTGTCTTCCTGTACGAGCTGCTCCAGTCCGGCCTCATAAGTCTTCGTATCCTGAAGCTCCCTGTAATCAAATATGATCCGTTTCTCGTCCCTGGCCTTGGCCAGTCCATTGAACCCGGCATCACTAAAGCTCTGATCCCCAAGCCCAACATCCGAGAGCATGATCCCCACTTTTGTTTTCTTTAAATCTTGTTCTGCCTGATGTGTCGGCTGCGTTGAGCATGCGTTCAGCAATACCACGGCTGATATTGCCGTTAGCCACCGCAACCAGACGGTCTGCACGGTTTGTTTCATTTCTCTACATCCTTTTTCAAATTTGTCGAACAAAAATATATCGGTTGAAAGATAAATTTTATTTAGAAATATCTTATGTAATTTATTGAATAGCTCAGTATGAGGTGGAAACATTTGCGCAATGAACCGAAAGTAACAACTATGTTACAATTTCATCGAACCTGGTTCATAAACAGGCCATAATGGTCTGGATTATGGACCCTATCTAACTAAGCCGAAGCTTGTACACCAAGCACGGGGGACCCATTTACCGGGGTGAAGCCACTATTCTTTGGCAGGGTGATTGCCTCTTTGACCCTAATCCGACAGCTAACCTCGCAGGCTATGAAAAGGAGAGATTTACGAATGCATTTTAGAAAAAAACTGATCACTGGAGTACTGGCACTCAGCATGGTTGTGGGAGCTGGAGCCGCATCCGCATCCGCTGCCGCTGACACAGGCACTACCAAGAACACCACGTACTGGACGTTCAGCACTCAGCAGAACGCCTCCCTGCAGGCCCTGCTTCAGCAGTGGGCAAGACAGTACCAAGCAGGCACTGGCACAACAGATCAGACTAATAGTGGTTCAGCAAATAAAACTACGTCTGGCCAAGCGGGAACTGGCACATCTAATACAACAAATACAAATACATCCAGCGGACAAGCCAGCAGCGGAACTTCCCAATCTGCTTATGCCAATCAGGTCATCACACTGGTCAACCAAGAGCGTGCCAAAGCCGGAGTGAAGCCGCTTGCCGCGGATAAAGCTCTGTCTTCCATGGCCCTGGATAAAGCGAAAGACATGTATAATAAAGGCTACTTCGATCATACTTCACCTACTTATGGCTCACCGTTCGATATGATGAAGCAGTACGGAATCCAGTATACGTATGCAGGCGAGAATATCGCAAAAGGTCAAAAAACACCTCAAGAGGTTATGAATGCCTGGATGAACAGCCCGGGCCACAAACAGAATATTCTAAGTCCTAACTATACCAAGATTGGTGTGGCTTATTATAACGGTGAGTGGGTTCAGGAATTTATCGCTAATTAATCAGCAGCAGCAGTTCCGGCTTATGACACCGCGAAGGACTTAACCGGAACGAATAAAGAGACCCTTTGATGCGGAGTTCCGCATAAAGGGTCTCTTTGCTTTAAGCTTTATATTGTCACGACAGCATTAGTGGTCATTTCCTCGGCTCATCCCGGTAAAATACTTCCGCGCCCGCGATTCCTGGATGGGTCATCTCATACGGATCAAGAATCAAATTCAATTCTTCTTCGGTCAGCACGTTGTATTTGATGCACAGCGCCCGGACAGATTCTCCGGTAAGAATGGCTTCACGCGCTATCCGCGATACTACCTCATAACCCAGATGCGGGTTCACAGCGGTGATAATGCCAACGCTTCGCTCCACATCCTCCGCCATCTTCTCCTTGTTAGCCTCAATTCCAGCAAGGCAATACTCGGTGAACACGCGGAAGGAGTTATTCATTATACTAATGGATTGGATCAAATTAAAAACCAGTACCGGCTCCATCACGTTAAGCTCAAGCTGCCCTGCAGAAGAGGCCAAACAAATCGTATGATCATTGCCGATAACCTGAAAGGCAACCTGGTTAATGACCTCGGCCATGACTGGATTTACCTTGCCTGGCATAATAGAGGAGCCCGGCTGCCTCGCAGGCAGGGAGATCTCGTTGAACCCGACGCGCGGCCCCGAAGCCATCAGACGCAGATCGTTTGCGATTTTGGACATATTCATCATGCACACCTTAAGGGCAGCGGAGACCTCGGTGTAAGCATCCGTATTCTGTGTCGCGTCAACCAAGTGGACCGCGGTTTGAAGCGGAAATCCGCTAATGTCAGCCAAATATTCAACCACCAGCTCGATGTACTTCGGATCAGCATTAAGACCCGTGCCGACCGCCGTGGCTCCCATGTTCACCTCATACAGGTGCTGTCTTGAATTCTCAATCCGCAGAATATCCCGCTCCAGTACCCGGTAATAAGCTTCAAATTCCTGTCCGAGACGGATAGGTACCGCATCCTGAAGATGGGTGCGCCCCATCTTAATCACATGATCGAATTCATTGGCTTTGCTGACGAACACCTGATGCATATTGCGCATTGTCACAAGAAGCTGTTCCATCAAGGACAGCACCGCAATATGAATCGCGGTTGGAAAAGCATCATTGGTTGACTGAGCCATGTTCACATGGGAATTGGGGCTTAGATAAGCATAATCCCCTTTCTCCCTGCCGAGCAGCTCCAGGGCCCGGTTCGCAATCACTTCGTTCGCATTCATGTTCAGGGAAGTCCCTGCGCCGCCTTGGATCGGATCGACAATGAACTGGTCGAGCCACTGTCCTTGAATAATCTCCTCCGCAGCCTGAACAATGACCTCTCCATGACCTTTATACAAGCGGCCAATCTTCATGTTGGCCAAAGCGGCTGCTTTCTTAACAATGGCCATGGCCTTAATTAACTCGTGATGAACCGCGTAGCCGGTAATCGGGAAATTCTCGACTGCACGCAGTGTTTGAATGCCATAGTAGGCATGAATTTCAACCTCTTTACTTCCCAGAAAATCTTTCTCTGTACGAAATTTCATTTCTGACATGGCTTATTCCCCCAGAGTGCTATTGTGGTTAATTCCTGCTTGCTTAAATGCTCATGCATAAGTGTCCATGATTCGTCAGCGGACGACTCGCTCTTCACAATCCATTCGATATCAGCAGCTGTACACACCTCATCCTTTATAGTATTCCAGCTTGTCTCGAAATACTTCCCGATCTCTTCTTAAGTGATGTTAAAAATTTGTGTGTGATTAGAATTTCTATAAAAAAAGTCCATACGCTATTCTTATAACATACTTCACATAAGAAAGAAACCGCTTTCTCAAGAATCAGACTAGAGCCCTTAATCCTTGCAAGCACGAATCATTAGGACAGCTGATTGGCAATATATGCGGCATCCCGTCCAACCCAGCCCATCAACGCCGAACCGCGGGAAGTCTGCCATGGAAGACCGAGGAAATAAAGTCCTGGGACCGGGCTTATCCCCTGATTATGAAGCGGATAACCCCGATCGTCCAAAGCGCCTGGAATTTGCAGCCATGGATAGCTGAGTCGAAAGCCGGTTGCCCATATTACATTTTCGGGTTGGAGCCGGCTGTTGTCCTGGAATACGATCGTGTTTCCCGTGGCTTCTGTTGCTCTCGCCTTTGGCACAATCCTGTTCTGCTGCAGCAGTGATTTGAGTTCAGTCCCGTATATAATTTCAGGCTGGTTCTTCATCCAGCGGCCCACTCTCGTGTTCAATCCGGCCTTAATTAGACCAAGCTTGTCAAAATACCAGAATATGCTTTTGCGAAAGATGGTCAATGGCTTGAAGTAAAGCTTATCCCCATAAGAAAGATAGACCTCCCGGCTTCCCGCCAACTCCACGGCGATCTGTGCCCCCGAGTTACCTGCCCCCACAATCAATACTTTCCCCGGCTTAAGCTGTGTCTCATTCTTATACCCGGAGGAGTGGATCTGCACAACATCAGAATCAAGACAGCTGGAGAACGCTGGTGTATAGGGCTGCTGAAACGGCCCCGTTGCTGCTACCACATTGCGTGAATAGAAATCCCCCGAATCGGCATGTACGGTAAATCCCTCATTTTCCTTCACTATCTTCATTACCTTAATCCCGGTTCTCACTGGCAGGTTCCAGTATTCAGCATAATCCGTTAGGTAACGGGCCGCCTCATCCTTGGTTGGGCAGCCGCCAGGAGATCCCGGAAAGGTTAGGCCCGGCAGACTGCTGAATTTCCTTGGCGTGAACAAGCGCAGAGAGTCGTACCTCTCTCTCCAGCTGTCCCCAATAGCCGGATTGGCCTCCAGAACGATAAAATTTAAGTTTTTCTGCTTTAAGTAATAGGCCAGAGCCAAGCCTGCCTGGCCACCTCCGACAATAATCACGTCAACAATTTTCATGTTACTCTCTCCCCTTTTGTAGGCCATCCGCAAAAATGCGCACCCCGGAGCCAATAAACTCCTCGTCGGTTACCAGGCTGATTGTATCTCCATAGAGGGATTTTGAAAGAAAATGCCCCAGATTCATCCAAATAAAACTCATGGCTACCGCTTCAAAATCCAGCCGCTCAATATAGCCCTTCTCGTACATCTGGCTTAAGTATGACTTAAGAATTTCTTTGGTCTGCTTCGGAACCCCGGCAATCCGTTCATCCAGCTCAGGGAACACCCCTGCTTCTTTTAGGCCAATTAGAACTAGTGCGCTGTTCTCCCGCATGAACTGCTGGTAAGCAGTAGCGAACCGGGACAAGTCTTCCCGCAAATTCCATGTTATATGATGCTCGTAGACATCTTTCATCCCTGGATAATAAGAGAATCGTTCGATTAACGCGCTGAGCACATTCATCTTGTTCCCAAACTGGCGGAATATGGTACTTTCATTTACCCGCGCTGAATTCGCCAAGTCTTTAGTTGTTACCGCTTTAAAACCTTTGAGCCTAATCAGCTCAGCTGCTGCGTTTAATATCCGCTCACGCGGTTCTCCTTGAATATGTTGTGTATCCATTAATACCGACCTCCATGCTGAAAAAATAATCATTGCAAGCAAGTGCTTGCTTGCAATGATTGCATTAAATATACAACATCCAACCCATTGTTACAACTAGGAAATGAGACAATATACATGATTCCATCGATTAGTGCTATAACTTTTATCATAAGGCATATACCACTTTTTTCTAAATTCCACTATAATATTACGAAACATCACTTACAGAAAGGTTGATTGAATGAAAAAGATTGTCTATTCCGCGGCAGCTGCTCTTCTGCTTACTTTGTCAGTCCCTTCGCTTACTCATGCGAAGACCAGCGCGGACTTCACGGATCTAAAAGACCTGGATGCTGCGACCAAAGCCAAATTTGATGCCTTGATCAGTGCAGGTATATTCGATGGGCTAGGGGACAGCAGATTTGGCTTGAACGATGCAATGACCCGGGCGCAATTTGCCAAAGTTGCAGCCCTTATCCTTAATTTGAAGGTGGATACTTCCCTAAAAAATTCCAGCTTTAAAGATGTTAAGCCAGATGACTTTGCTAATGGCTACGCTCTTCCCTATATTGAAGCGCTCAAGCAAGCGGGGATTACGAATGGGGATGGCAAAGCTGATACATTCAATCCGGACGGCCCAGTAACCAAGGAGCAGCTTGCGGCATTCCTGGTGCGCGTCCTCGGCTTAGACGTTAAAAATGAGCATTTGAGTATAAAAGGGACGGTTAGTGAATGGGCAGCAGGCTATGTAGGCTTAGCAATGCAGCTGGAACTTTTAAAACAACAGGCGAATATGAATTGGACAGGAACTGCCAATCGTAATGATCTTGTGCTGTCAAGTTATGAAACCAAGACTCAACTCGACCCGCTCCAGCTTCTCAGCGCCTCTGTAACCGAACAGCATGAGCTTACCCTTACCTTCAGCGCTTCCCTTCAGCCCTCCCAAGTAGACCTGTCTAAGATCCTTATTAACGGCAAACCGCTCGATAAAATTAAGGCTCAATTCAGGTTATCCACAAACGGAAAGGTTCTTACGATTATTTTCGACGGGCCTCTCAGCCAAGATTTGCTCAATCGACCCGCGGTCTCTATAGTTGGGCTGCAGTCCATAACAGGGAAGACATTGAAGACCGACAAACCCGTGGCCATTGAAAAAGGAAATCTGCTCCCGGCTCCGCCCGTCGCTCCTCCTTCCAATACCGGAAGTACCGGAAGCACCTATACTCCCCCAAGCAGCGGAGGCGGTTATACGCCACCATCAGACACCACGGCTCCCCAGCTGCTCTCAATTAAGCGTAAAGGTAGTGAGAGCACCGTACTTCTAAGCTTTTCCGAAGCTCTGAGTGGCACTTCAGCCATTAACCTGTCTTCCTATAAACTTGTTAAGGATGCCGCTAGCTCCATTAACCTGCCAGAAGCATCTACAGCTGTTCTGTCAGGCGATAAGAAGCAGGTCACTTTAACCTTCCCACAAACATTCTCAATTGATAACAGACTGTATTCTGTGCCAAGCTTCTTTACAGGAGATGCGGGAATTCAGGTTGGCGGAGTCACCGACCTTGCCGGCAACGTTATCTCCCCCATCGTACGGAAAGTGGAGGTGGAGAATCCGGGGCTGAACAGTACTGTCAGCTTTGTAAAGCCGAATGTCGAAGAAGGAAACTGGAATAAGACACAGCCCAAAATTGGCGAGCACCCTGAAGGCACCGCCTTTAAATATCAGGTCGCTGCTGAGCCCGTTTCCGCTATAATAGGACTGGCTTACAACTCGGATGAGAACGGTACATTAGGATGGAATTCAGGTGAGGAGAGAGACATATTAAGTGAGGCCAATCCGATCTCTATTGCGAACTCCCGTAACGTCATCACAGTGATCAGTTATAACACAGCAACCAAGGAAGTCATCGGATATCAGAGCTTCAAGATTAGTGAGGACCAGGTCCTGCGTGCTAAGGGCCTTTCGAGCGGGATAACTATTGAACTCTCTGACAATCAACAGCTTCCTGGGATGTACAAAGTGAGTTTTGATTCATTACCCGAAGGCCATGTGTACTATTATTTAAATACTATGAAGAGTGCCGAGATCGGCAAGAAAAAAAGCGAAAGCTTTGAATGGGCTAATGCTTGGGCTTTAACTTCCGGTACGGAAATCCAAGCTACAGAAAAGAAACTTACCGTTATTGAAACGGACAAGGACGGAGTTATCCTCGCTTATGAATATTTTGACCCGGCCAAGTTCCCTGAAGACCCGGCAAAATAATATAAACATTAATCACCGCCAGTCCAGGGACTGGCGGTGATTAATGTCCTTACAACCCCCTAACTCTTGTACCGCTCTACTTCACCACGCGGTACTTCACATGGGTAACCCCGGGGGCCTCTACTACCTGAATCACCTCGAGCGGATAAGATCCGCCATCTCCTCCTATGTTGGACTCAAACAAGCGGATTCCTCCTCCAAGCAGTACAGGAACAATATGTATGTGAATCTCATCCATCAGCCCGGCTTCGATATACTGCCGGGCTGTATGTGCTCCACCCATGATGATGACCGACCTGCCACCTGCGGCTTCCTTGGCCTGTGCAGCAGCACTATGGGTGCCATCCGTGACAAAAACAAACCGGATATTCCCCTTGGCCGGGCGCTCCGGCGTGCTGTGGGTCAGTACGAAGTGAGGAACTCTGAAGGGATTGTGCACAAACCCGTCCATGTGATCCCCAAGCTCATAGGTTCTCCTTCCCATCACGATCGCTCCGGTACCTAGCACCATTTCATCTATAATCTGAGCGTTTCTTAGATCGTTACGGTGGTAGAACCAATCATGAAGGCCGCTGCTTTGCCCGCTCAGGCCGGAAATATATCCATCCAGCGACATGCTCATATCCAAAATCACTTTAGCCATCAAAGCTCCTCCTATCGCGGCATAAACAGCCAATCTTGATATAGTTGGCTAGGGAAGATTCTGTTAGTTTAGCACAGGAAGAAACTTTGTATTTCTTACCGATTGCTGTAATTCAGAGACTTGCTCAAATAATTTTGCATCAATAGGGGAAGTGAGATGAGAATGGGCGGATCATCAAATCTTGGCGGGTACAGGGTGACCTTCTGCTCAGGGACCGGCTCATAGGGACGGACAACAACCGGCTCCCTGGATCTTGTGCGGAGCGTATGGTGCGGCAGAAGCACATCCACGGCCTTACTTCCCCAGGATACCGAGGTCGCCATTAGATAATAAGTGCCTGGTCTGACACCGGTTAACCGGAATCGGCCGAGTGAGAACAGAAGAGTCCCATGCAGCGGAAGTCCTTCCGGAATAGGCTTCGCAAACAATCCGAGCAGAATGATTCCTTGGAAAGGATGATCAGTAACAACGGTCCCTTCAACTACCCCATACGCTGTGGAGAAAGTTAAGGTTTGACTCGATTCCCCAACCTGCTGCAAGGATCTCAGATGCAAGTCAGCATCTATTGTAGAATTCCGGAATTGCGATGGGGTTAAGCCAACCCGGCTCGTGAATCTCGAAGTGAACGTGCCAAGGCTTTGCTGCCCTATTTCAAGAGCGATATCTCTAATGCTCAAATGGGTGTGAAGCAGCAGGTCCTTGGCTTTCTGAAGCCTAAGCGAAGAGACGTAATAGAGCGGGGATAGCCCCGTTCTTTCTTTAAATACCCTGGTGAAATGATACGGACTGTAGCCTGCGCGGCTGGCAAGCTTGGAGAGATGCACCGGTTCATGAAGGTTTTGTCTGATATAGTGCAGGACATGATCGATCTCGGCATATCTGTCTGTGATCATGCTAAGGCTGTTCCCCTTTCCCATGTAAAGTTCAGGCCTAATGCACCCACCCATATTCTGGAAGACAATGTTTGGGTTACCTTCTGTATTCTTAGTATAAACTTTAGTCTTTGTTATCAATATCCCCATCCAACTGTTTATAGAGCGATCGCTCCTACTCAATAATGAGAAATGAAACAGTGTTTTTAAAACCCATTCCTCAGAATAAGAACTAACGTTCTTATATTTTATCATTAATAGAGCCAGGATTAAAGTAATATCTAGCTATATCAGGCAATACCTGGAGACATCATGTCCGCTCTGCGTTACCTCATTCCGTTTATTTCTTCTTCCAGGATGACTCAAATAGATATGTTTTCTGATTTAGATAACATAAACTTAAGCTTATTCATAAATATTGTTAAGGACTTAAAAACTATAATGATTATCAATATGAACTACAAAATCCAATATATGAAATTACAACGACATGCTATAACTCTGACTCTTTTTATAGATTATATAAAATAGATATACCAGACTTAAATATAAATGATGTTATAAAAGCAATAGATATAAGTGACCCTTCTACAAAGCTTAGCATACCTGTAAGTGTAAGTTTTTTTGTTGTTAATAACGACAGGCTTATCTTGTTATCAGGAGCATCTATTTTTGAGCTTAAAAAAATTACTGAGAAATGAATTAAGCGATTCGAAATCCACTTTTTTATTGCCACGAAAAATAACCCCTTTCCTTTTAATCAGGCAAGAGGTTATTCTGAACCCACATCATGCAGCCATCGCCTTGCATGCCTCGGCACAACGGAAGCACGCTTCAGCACAGCGCTGGCAGTGCTCTGCCTTGTGCTTTTTGCACTCGTTACCACATGCCTCACATATCTGTGCGCACATTTCACACAACTGCTTGGCATAGGAATTGCCCAGCGACAGCACGTTTGCCGTAAAGGAACACAGGTCCGCACATTCGCGGTCCAGGCGTATGCACTCTTTCATCATGCCCGTATCCTCTTCCTGTAGACAAGCGGTGTAACACCGGTTGCAGGCTGCCATACAGCGGATGCATTCCTCCATGCATTGTTCCATTTGCTCATGTGTCATATGGATATCTCCTTTCCGTATTGACCTGGTTGTTACCGTCATTCTATATTTACCCGGAATTAGTGCAAAGTTATGATCCTCCCCTAAAAAGACATAAAAAAGCCAATCTGCGGCAGATTGGCTTTGGTTATTGTTAAGACTAAACTGTCGAATCAAGCTTGCACGGCTTGCAGCCAGGCTTGACTGATTAACGCATGGCCTGCGGGTGTGGGGTGAACCCCGTCTTCCGCCCAGTATGCGGGAGAAACCTGACTACTGGCGGCATTAAACAACCCGTCCAGCGGAACATAAAACGTCTTGAATTCCCTGGACAGTTCCCTCACTGCTTGGATCTTGGGATCGAGATCCTCCCGCCATCCAGACCGGTCCTCTGGAACAGGCAGAACAAACGGCTCCATCAGAATCAGATTCGCATTCAGCTCCTCTTTGGTCTGAACAATCAAATCACGGTAGTCTCTGTAGAACGACTCGGCCGTGGTCGGATCATTCGAATCATATCTGCGCCAGGTATCATTGATGCCAATATAAATGGAGACCCATGTAGGCCGAAGCTTCAGGCAGTCCTCCCTCCACCGGCCCTGTAGATCCACCACACGGTTCCCGCTGATTCCCCGGTTTAAGAATTGAACCTGCTTCCGCGGGTATCTGCGCCCAAATTCAGCTGCGGTCATTAAAGCGTAACCTGTGCCGAGCGAGCGCTCATCATAATAATCACGTCCAGCGTCCGTAATACTGTCGCCTTGAAATAGAACGATATCGTTATCCCCGATGAATGTCATTTGCCCCTATCCCCTTATCCGATTAGACTCCCATGAAAAGACACAGCTTCACAGCTGATGCATATTAATCAACGCCGTCTTGGTAATGCTTATGATAGCTTTTATCATATTTGTGTTCAAGGTCCTCTGCAGTCTTCTCCAGCGTTCTAAGCAGCTGTTCCCGGAAGTCGCGGATCGTGGAATAGAAAACCTGCTCCACCTCGTGCTGCGGCTTGATCCCTCCCTCTATCGCCTGAATATTAACGATCCTGCGGTGCTTCTCTTCGTAAGCATCCAGACTGTCCATGAGATGCTTGGTCTGCATATACAGATCACGGTGATGGTCGCTGGTTAGCCTTTCTTCAAGCAAGCTGAGTCTTTGTTGTGTAGACAGCATATCGTTATCATCCTTTCATTTAAAATACGGGCTCTGGATAGGATATCATGATTATAAACATATAATACCCGCTGCGGCACGCACTGCTCCCGCTTTTAAGTTCATCACCCAAACTTGAAAGCCTGACAAGGTTTCAGCTGTCCATTTCTCACCAACTACGATAAATCCATCATATCACGTCAAGTCGACCGGGGAAAAATAAACCGGCGAAGGCTCACCGCTCTAGACCTTCTAAGCTTCGTCTTAACGTAATGGTAATCGGTCAGCTCCACCCGCGCATCCTTAAGCGCATAGCTGAAATCCCCGTCCAGCATCAATCTGTACTCCCACACCCGCTTCTCCCAGGAAGGGATCAGCTTTAGCATTTGCGGATCGTGAACCGCCGGATGAATGTACGTCTCACTGACCCCATAGGGAAGCTCATACAGCTTTTGGATTAAGCTCGATTTGAAAGTATCATAGGTCTCGCCCTCCTGCAGGGTATACGGATGGGATAACAGGTAATCGGGGATTGGAACCCCCATCAAATCTGCTACCCGTACGATCTTGGCCAGCGTTGCTTCCACTCCAGGTATACCGGAGAGCAGCGTGTCTTTGTCGTATATGTTCCGGCACAGCCGAAAAGGAATTCTGCGGCGGGAGCACTGCCACAACACCATGGGCAGATAACTCCGGCCCGTCTCCAGCCCATACAGACTGCCCATATGGTTATCCGCATGGGAGATTTCAATCCCAGCCCGGCGGACAGCCGTGAACTGGGCCAGCATCTCCGCTTTGACATCCTTCGGCGCAGCCTGAATTTCAAATTCGCGAACGGTCAGGGGCAGATATCCTTCCCCGTCCCGCAGGGAAGCCCTTCCCGTCAAGCTGCCCCAACGATAACCCGCAAATTCACTGGTAAAAGTAAGATGAAGGCCGATCCTGCCTCTGCCGTGTCGCCGGCTCCAATCCGCCGCCTCCTCAAAGGCTGGGGCGGGCGGCATGATGGTCGCCGAGGAGACCATCCCCTCTTCGAGCAGCTGGATTATCGCTTCATTCGCTGCCTTGCTTTGACCGAAATCATCACAATTGATAATTAAATATTTGCTCACAAGCGTTAGTCCCCTTTCCGTTCAGCATTTGAAAGCTTAAAACCAAGCGAGATCAGAAAAGCAATGACCAGCAGAAGAAACGGAACACCGCTGACCAGGATCTTGAAAGCTGCTTCCGGGTGAGAGCCCGGTTGATCCCCGCTCACATACCCAAATAGAGCCCCCACGATCCAGAAGGCCAGCGCGGAGAGCAGACCGCTGGAACGGGTAATGAAGCCGGCCACCGCCGTATAGATGCCTTCTCTTCTCTCTCCCGTCTCCTCTGCGTCCCGGTCAATAATCTGGCCGCTGATCACGGCTGGTGTCACCAGAAAGCCGGAGAGTCCAAAGCCTGCCGCAATTCCGGCGCCAATCCCGCTGCCAAGGTCAAAAGCGAACCAGAGCGGAATAACCGACAGCGCGTAACAAGCCAGCGACAGCCGCCAGCCGGCGGTGCCTCCCAGCTTGCGGATAAGCCAGTACCACACGGCGACAAGTGGGATGACGGATACGAAGATAGAAGCCAGCAGCAGCGATACCTGGTCTTCAGGAATGTGCAGCACATATTTGGCGTAAAAAGGGATAATCGAGCTAAGCAGGCCGTTCACCGTCTGGGCGAACGAATTAGCGATGTTGAATATCCAAAAGGGCTTATTGCGGAGCGTCAGACGAAACGCCTCTTTGAATTTCAACGGCTCCTGGGCCACATCGTCTGTCCGCTCTCGGATCGTAATGATGCATAAGACCATTAAGCAAGCAAATACTAGAGCAAACACTATGCTCATCCCTGGAAAACCATAAAGAGAGATCAGCACGGACGTCAAGCCTGAGGCAATCAGCAGAGCGGCAATCTGAAACACCTGCTGGACCGCAGATGCCTTGGCCCTAATACGGTCTCCTTGAAATAATTCCGGAAACAACGCCCCATAATTGACCCATAAGACTGTGGAGACGGTTTCATAAAATATTAACGCGGACAGAAACCAGATGAACAGCCCCATTCCGGTTGTCCCTTGAGGAACTGCGAAAATCATCACAAAGCTGATCACAAACAGCGGTGTGGCCGCGATCAGCCACGGCCTCCGTCTTCCAAGGCGGCTTCGCGTCCGGTCAGACAAATAGCCGAATATGGGCTGGTCTACCGCGTCCCATATCAGGAAGATCGTCCTCGCCAAAGTGGCAAGACCTACTGCAAGGCCGAGCTTCTCTACATAATAATAACTGTAATATGCGCTGAATGCCTGGACCGGGATCATCATAGCCAGCATACCGAGCGCATAGGTGAACGGTGAATTTAGAAGCTTTGATTTCATAGAACCCAGCCCCTTCAGCCAGTTTTCCTACAATATATGTACCTTGCCCCTTCTCTATGAGAATTGAGGCTTAAAGAAAGAATGGCTCTGATGCACAGGAAAGCCTGTACATCAGAGCCACGATGGTTAACCGTTATCTTATTTTCTTGTGAACACTTGAAAGGTCACACCGAAACGGTCGGTAACTACCCCGTAGGATGGGCTGAAATAGGTGGATTGGAGCGGCTGATTCACAACCCCTCCTTCCTTCTGGAGCAGTTCATAAAGCCGCTGCGATTCTTTAACATCCCGCGTAGTTATGCAGAGCATAATCTGGTTACCTTTTACCGGAGCCATGCGAGTCTCCACATCACCAACATAAAGCGCGGAGTCACCAATCTTCAGAACGGAATGGGCAATCCGCCCCTTTTCTTCGGAAGACAGACTGTTTACGAACTCCTCTGGACCTTCCCCGAACGTTTGAATGAACACGACCTCGGCCCCCAACACCTTCTGATAGAATTGAACGGCCTCCTTGGCTGTACCGTTAAGCATAAGATACGGGGTTAATTGGAAATTCATCATATCCCTCTCCTTTAAGTGAAATTTTGAATATTGGTTAGACAATCTGTTGTCATAATTCATTTTAGCTTGTAATAGCGACAATTCTTGTCATAGTTATTCCAATATCATGGAGAGACTTTAATCCGAATTAAATTACAGGGATAACAGCTTCTGCTGCAGCTTCTCAGCCAGATCTTCCGCAGACTGGTAAACCAGCGGCCGAATATGGTTGGCATGCGCCGGCAATGGCTCGTACTCTGATTGTCTGGCTGTCCAAATAACCGGCACCTTGCTTCCTGCCGCAATCCCTGCGGCATAATATACGTCAGGTGAAGGCTTGGTCACATCGGCAACGACAAGCTGCCGCTCATGAATCAGTTCAACAGGGGAAATGTCCAAGCTCGCGTCTACTTCCTCACGCCAAATATGCGGTTGGTAGCCACACTGCTCCAGCCGGGACAGCACTTTCTCCTGCCAATCCACCGTAAGGCCGCCTTCAGGCATGATAACGGAGCAGCTTTTCAGCTTCCTGCCGCCTGCCCTGGCTTCGGCTTCCTTCCAACCTTTGGCGGTTAACTTGAAGGTTCCCCCTTCCCTGGAAATGGAACCTTCACTGACAAGCCGGTCGATAATAAACACCAGCTCCTGCAGATTAGGCGAGTAGGTCAGATTAAAGCTGTGGGATAGGGGCCGGATCACGACCGGATCATCAGGGGCTCCAGAATTCTTGTATAAATACAACAGCAGCCGACCAGCCTTGTCCTCAATCGTGACTGGAATTTCCGGCGAATTCATAATGTCATTTAAGCCCTCCGCTGTTATCCTCACTTTTTTACCGGCACCGGTCATCTCCCTGATGTAGGCGGACACCACATGAAGAATCTGTCTCTTGTCCTGATAGGGTAATGCCTGGATGGAATTATAGCTGCCCCGCTCCAACAGGTAATCTCCAGTCGGAGAGCAGTGACAACTGACAAACCGGTCATACTCCCCCTCCGTTACAATCGAAACAATCCCGTCACAGAACAGACATTGCTTTCTAGCCATCTTCGTTCATCACCTCTTGAAGTATTCTCTTGATTGTCGTGCAGGTATCTATATAACCTTAACAAGTTTTAATTCGATTGTTGATAAGCAGAATTTTCCTGTTCATTTTCTCCCCTTGAAAGCAGCCGTTCTTCCCATGAAAAATAGCAGTACAAAAAGACCCTGCTGGGCAAGGTCTAGGTCTTTACAAAGATTCAATTCAGAATTTCAATTCAATTTGCATCATTCAATCACATCAATTAACGGTTCAAATCCGTAAGTCCGGGACTGTGCTCATTCGGCATCTCAGGCAGTGTAGGCAGCGGGTAGCCTTCCGGCGGAATGGTTACCTCAAGATTTCCGTTGTTCCGGCTTGGTGATTCGCCCTGGAAAATCTCCCCGATCCGTGTAGGGTCAAGCCTGAAATTGAACTGGGCATTATGGAACCCGCGCTCTACATACTTCCGGCACTCCGGATACTTGTTGATATCATAATTAGGTACCGGGAACAGCTTACCCCAATTTACACCAAGGGCTTCGAGCGCCTTGGCATAGGCGTTTTGGTGGGCATTGTCCCGGACGATCAAGAAGGCCAAGGTTTCCCGGAATGTTTTGTTGCTGCTCATTTCGTAGATCCGGGTCTTTTGAAGTACCCCTGTAGATTCCAGTACCAGATTATCGAGCAGATCACTAATCAGGTTCCCGTGTGCGTATACATAATTCCCCATCCACGGATTTCCAGCGGCATCCACAGGCAGCGAGCTCTGCGCACCCATAATGAAATGATGCGGATTAGCATGCTTGACAGCCTCATCCAGCGGAGCTCCATCAAGTCCAGCATTCCCGGCTGCGTCGTCCCCGGCTCCGTTCAAGAGCTGATTAATCGTATGCTGTACCAGTTCCACGTGAGCCAGCTCCTCAAGCGAGATGCCTCTGATCAAATCCCGGAACTGCGTTTCTGTCCCCCGGAAGTTGTTGCTCTGAAAAAAGAACTGCATCAGCGTGCGCATCTCCCCGAATCTACCGCCCAAAACTTCCTGAAGCACCTTGGCTGCAGCAGGGTCCGGCTTATCAGGGACAATTTCATTAATTAAATCTTCTTTGTAGAAATACAAAAGAACGACCTCCTTCAATAACTTATCAGCTTGAATAGAATCGTTCCCTATTCTCCCTCTTTAACAGATGAATTTATTCATATATCCAAAATAAAAAAGCCTGATTACTCAGACTTTCTTCATAACCGGAACCGGTACCCCGCTCCCCATACGGTCTCGATATATTCCGATTTGGACGGACTGGTCTCAATTTTCTCCCTCAGCTTCCGGATATGAACGGTCACCGTTTGAGCATCGCCAAGGGCCTCCATACCCCATACCCGGTCAAACAGGTGGTTCTTGCTGAATACGCGGTTCGGATTGACTGCAAGGAAATGCAGCAGATCGAACTCTTTGGTTGTCAGACTAATCTCATGACCTTGAAGATACACCCGCCTGGAGTCCGGTTCAATCATTAAATCGCGTATACGTATTTCCGGGGAACCTGTCTTGTTCCCTGTGAGCCGGTCGTACCTCGCCAGATGAGCCTTCACCCGGGCCACCAGCTCCCCCGGCTTAAAGGGCTTCGTAATATAATCGTCAGCGCCAAGTCCAAGTCCCCGGATTACATCAATATCTTCCTTCTTGGCGGTAACCATAAGAATAGGTACGTTCATCTCATTGCGGATTCTTCTGCAGACCTCAAAGCCATTCAACACCGGAAGCATGAGATCCAGAATGATCAGGTCATACTGTCCGCTTAGAGCCAGGTTCAGACCCCGCTCACCGTCTGCGGCAAGATCCACACTAAATCCGCCGCTTACCTCCAGATAATCTCTCTGCAGCTCGGCAATTAGTTGTTCATCTTCAACAATCAGAATATTCTTCAAGCCTGCTCACCCGTTTCACTAGGAATAAGGGGAAGTGTAATCGTGATGCCTGTACCCTCCCCTTTGATGCTTTCCGCCTTGATCGATCCTCCATGACCTTCTATGATTTGTTTGGAGATGGCAAGACCAAGTCCACTCCCCCCTGTGTGACTGTTCCGGGAAGGATCAGCTCTGTAGAACCTTTCAAATATGAACGGTAAAGCCTCAGCGTCAACCCCCTGACCATTATCATGTAATTTCATGACAAACTCCCCGCCTGCTACATTCGCGTTCAGAGTGATTCTTTTCTCATCTTTAGTCATATATTTCAAGGAGTTGCTGATAATATTCGAGAATACACGCCGGAGCTTGTCACGGTCAATTGAAATCTCCGTACCGGGATCAATTCGAATATACGCGTCATAGTTAACTCCATGTTTATTCAATTCAAATTCCAGCTCTTCGGACCAATCCGTTAAAAATGAACGTAGATTGATCTTCTCATAATGAAACGGCAGATGGTTCAAATCCAGCTTGGAATACAGAAACAGCTCATCGATCATCTGATCCATCTCTCCGGCCTTCAATGAGATAATATCCAGATACTTCTGCACCTTGTCAGGCGTGTCTGCGATACCGTCTCCAATTCCGTCTATATATCCACGGATCGCCGTAAGCGGCGTTCTCAAATCATGAGAAATATTAGATATCAGTTCTTTGCGGTTCTCCTCATACTGCAGCTGAGTCTGAATGGACTCTCTTAGTTTTACTCGCATTTGCTCAAAGGCCTGGCTAAGTTCGCCGATTTCATCTTTGTTCGCAATCTTCAAGTTGAAATCAAGGTCTCCATCCTTAATCCGTTTGGTTGCATCCTTAAGCTCGCGCAGCGGCCTGATAATGCTGCGGGATACAAAGTAAGTAAGCAGCGTATGTGTGAGTATCAGGACAAGGATAAGTGAAATAAACAGCGTTGGGAAGAACTTTTGGGCAAAATTAACAATGGGGTTCACCTTGGTGATTACAAATACACTTCCCTGCTGTCCGTCCGGAAATGAAAAATCATACTGGGACAGCTCAGCAGCCTTGGCGCCTAGCTGTATCGGTTCACGTTTAACGGAATAACCGGTCCACTTATATCCCGGCAGCTGACGCAAGAAGTCTCTATATTGAAAAGTGGACGGAATATAAGTTAACTCATCCTTGGTTCGAACAAGTATATCCGCACTGTTCGATTTAAGCTCCATCTGTACTTCATTCAAATATGCCGAATCCTTAAATAATAACGGACTATTCTGCGCAGTTCTCCGGACCTCCTTCAGCATGCGGTCAATATTATGGACTTCATAACTGCTATCTGGTGTGCCATATTGATCTTTAATGTTCTGTAAGTCTCCTCTGAAGACTAAGGTCAGCAGAATGGCTGTAAAGATCATCATAAACAGCGGAATGACCAGCATCGCCGCATAGGACAGGATTAATTTTAACCGGATGGACATACGCATCTTCCTTCTCTTCAGAGATCTTTGCGATCAAACTTGTAATAACCCAGGCTAAGGAACAGCACACAGCTGGCTGTCAGAAATAATGCCCCCGTCAACAGCCTGCTCCCGCTGACATAAGGACTCAACCACAATAGGTGCCATCCGGTATAAGAAGCTGGAGAAAAAGCGGCAATCGAGCTGTTCAAAAAGGGCGCCAGCTTGATCGCGGCATACAAACTGATCATGACAAGGATATACCCGCTGACACTTTTGAAAAACTGGGCTACGAACACAAACAGGGTCAGTATGGCCAGCATGGCCCCATAGCCTGCCAGATATGCCTTCGCTGTTAATAGAACTTCGCTGAATCCGGCTGAGGTTCCTGCCGCAGCCATGCATAAGTACGAGACTAAGCCTGAAATCACAAGGAGCGCACCAATAACTGTAGCCAGAGCAGCAACCTTGCCAAGAAATACCTGCAGACGGGTCACCGGACGAATCAAGATCAGCTTAAGCGTGCGCCCGGACACTTCCTGGGGGAATAGATCTGCAGTTAAGGTTAACATAACTAGCGGCAGCCAAACACTTGTAAAGAGGCCCAGCATTTCAACCGGGAACGACGAGCTTACCGCAAATAAACCAAGCAGCGGCTGAAGACTTCGCATCAGGAGTGCGGCCAACACCGGCAGAATGGCGGAGAACACCGCGATGATAACCACCTTTTTCCGGTACATCATCAAGACCAACTCATTGACATAGGCTGATTTCCAATTAGACATCCTGCACCTCCACGTTCCTGGAACTCCCCTGAAGGACTCCCAGATAAAAGGACTCTAACGTCTGCCCCGATCCAAGAAGCTCCTTCACTTCCCCCTCCATCACGATTCTCCCCTTCTGTACAATCCCCACCCGGTTGCAGAGCTGCTCAAGCTCATGGATCATATGACTCGATACCAGGAAGGTGCTGTGCATTTCCCTGTTCATACTTTGAATTAACTCTCGAAACATCACGATTCCCTCAACGTCCAGTCCGTTAGTCGGCTCATCCAGAACGACAAACCGGGGCGAAGGCAGTACGGCCGCTGCCAGGGCAAGCTTCATTTTCATACCCGTCGAAAAGTTCTTGATCTTGACATTCCTGACATTCAGCAGGCCTACTCTCTCCAGAATTCCGTCGATCTGCATGCCCGTTACATGGGGATAGAACCTCGCGACAGTAGATAGGTACTGCCTCGCAGTCAAATAATCATGAAAATCTGCGGAGTCAATCATACACCCTAGCTGATGCATCCCTTTCTGCAGGCCATCTGCACCTGGAACCCCGAATAAGCTGATCTCCCCCCGGTCCGCCTTAATCAATCCTGTAATCAGCTTCAGAAACGTGGTTTTCCCGGCCCCATTTGGACCCAACAGCCCATAGATATCACCTTCATATAACTCAAGGTCAATCCCGTGAATCCCCTTATCCTTCCCATACTGCCTGCTAAGCTCAGTTGTCTTTAGAATACTCCCCATAACATAACATCCTCCTAAGATTGCGATTTAAGACAGACAGGCCTTGCGGGCAAGCACCTGTCTGTCTCTTCGTTCTTGGAAATTAACGCTGCTCCGTCAAGGCAGACTCACCATGTCTTACCTGCTTCAGCTTTTGTACCTTTTTGCCGCTCAGATCTACTTTATTGGGGGTGGTGCTATTGAGTTCTGAGAGATCCGCCTGTAGGTGAATCTTCAATTTATGTCCGGCTCCGGTATTATCCGCCCCAGATATCACCAGATCGGCTTCCTGATGCTTGATATGATTCGAAGAATCAATGGTAGCTTTCACTACCACCTGTTCAATTTGAATCTGAGTGGTTAGCTCAGGAAGGGAGTTTTTAACGTTAAGCTCAGCTAGAGGCAATCCTGTACCCGGCTTGGAATTTCCCGCATCTTCCCTGTGTTTGCTTGCCTCTTTGATGGCCAGCGGGGCGATCGTGTTAACAATGGATGGAATTTGTGCATGATCCAGTTGAAGTGAAATTTGCTTCGAGCCGTCTGAGTTCGGCTCAAGATTCACATAATCCTTCATATTCCCGACAAGCGTATCGATCACCGACTCGACCTGTTTTGCGGTTTCAGGATCTGCCGTGTGCGGTCTTGGTGCGTGTTTATGTTTGCCTCCCTCCGCCACATAGTAAGTATCCCCCTCAGCCGGTTTAAGGATAGTCTGACCATCCTGCCGGTAGACACCGAGATTTCTCTGAGTTCCACCTGAACTGAATTCTACATTCCCGCTCGAATTCCCGTTAGTAAAATTAATCTGGAATTGTCCTTTTAAGCTGGCAAGATCGCTGCCGTTGTCCTGAATGTATGCGGCGCTCTGGACCGTTGCGGACTGGATGCTGTGCGTGCTCTTCAGTGCGGATTTGTAAGCCTCATAACCCGAAGCTCCTGCCATGGCGCTCATTCCGGTAGCAGCCATCACTGCAACACTTAGTCCTACCGCGCCTCCGATAGTTAACCATTTCTTGTTCATATTGTCCTCCTTAGAGATTGTATTGAACTACATGACTAAGGATAGAAAAAAATAGTAAACATGCCGTGAACCAATTATTAAAATTTTCTTAAAACCTATTAATTAAAAAAGAAAAGGAGCGCATTCTCCGATGCACTCCTTCTTTCTATATGAATTCTACCGAGAGGCATCACGTAGCGTGAGTTTTCCAGGTCAATCCCGGTCATCTCTGCCCCTCATAAAATCCTTCAAATACCTGTCTTCATCATCAATGAAATCATGCGCCTGATGAGCCGCCATTACCCCATGATAGCTGATGTCCAGTCCAATCTCCTCCTCTTCCTCCGTAGAGCGGACGGGAACCCAGCGGTTGATCAGCTTGAGTCCAGCCCAGGTCAGCAGGAAGCCCCAAGCACATAGGACAAGAAGACCTACCAATTGAATTCCAAGCAGATGCCATCCATGTCCATAGAATAATCCTTCATCCCGGGCAAATAATCCTGTGGCAATAGTCCCCCACATCCCTGACACTGCATGTACGGGAAAGGCACCGACCGGATCGTCGATCCTCCTTGCCTCCAGCCAATTTGTGGCGGCCATCATGAGCAGTCCTGATACCGCACCAATCACAATAGCTGCCCCATCGCTGACAAATGCACAGCCCGCTGTAATTCCGACCAGGCCAGCCAGCGATCCATTAATCACGGATGACGCATCCGAGCGGTTATAGCGGATTAAGGTATACACCATAGTGGTGGCTCCCCCTGCCGCAGCGGAAAGCATCGTGACAATGGCAATATGGCCAATCCTAACATCGGTTGCCGTAAGTGTGCTTCCCGCATTGAAGCCGAACCAGCCGAACCACAGCAGAAACGCGCCGACCGAGGCAAGCGGAAGATTGCTGGGCAGAGCTATTGTACTAGAGCCCTTGGCCGTGAACTTTCCTTTGCGCGGGCCAATGACGATTGCAGCAGCCAGCGCGGAGAAGCCGCCAAGCGCATGAATGACGGCCGAACCTGCAAAGTCGCGCATCCCCAGCGCGCCAAGCCAGCCGCTCCCCCATACCCAGTGGCCTGCAATCGGATAGATCAGCGCGGTCATTAGCACAATATAGAGTAGGTATACCCTGAAGTTAATCCGTTCAGCCACAGCGCCTGAGACTATAGAAATTACGGCAATAGCGAAAGCTGCTTGAAACAGCCAATACGTGTCTATCGATATAGAGAATTTCAAATGGGACAAGTCGCCTCCCAGCAGAAATCCGCTGGAACCGATGAGGCCCATCACATCCTTGCCATACATAAGCGCAAAACCAAGAACATAATAGCATAACGTTCCTAACGTTATATCAGCAAATACCTTCATAATAATGTTCACATTGTTCTTATACCTGACAAAGCCGGCCTCAACCAAAGCGAAGCCGCCTTCCATGAGCAGAATCATGGCCGCTGTAAGCACGACCCATACGGTGTCAAGTCCCGTATGTAAGGTCTCAATATTCATTAGTTATTTCCTCGCTTTCCACCCAAGAAGCCAGTTCATCAATCAGACGATGGGACAGGACAATTTCCCGGGATGCCGGATTCTGTTGAATTCTTTCAAGAACCCGCTTCAAGTCCTGGATCTCTCTCTTTACTTTTTCAATCTTCTTGAAAGGTTCCTTGACATAAACCATATATTCGACCGCCTGATGGTGGCTGGGAGGACGACCGGTAAATAATCTGCGCAGAGGCGATAATGACTGATATGCCGCCTCCTCTTTTCTGCGCTTTTGCTCATACCTCGCGATTTTATCCTTAAAATACTCAATCTCATCTTGTTTTTTAGCGGTCAATGATTGTATGATAAGAATTAATTTCTCAGCGGAAATATGAAAAGCTGTCCGGTGGTATAAATCATCTAAGACATCCATGTCAGTTCTCCTCACACACAAAGTTACTTTATCTGATTGTATTTTCATTTCGCTTTAGTGTCAACAATTATTACATGTGATATTCTGTGTTAATAAGTAAGAGGCTGCCATGATCCCGTGCAATGAGCACGGAGTCAGGCAGCCTCTTTTATCTTGAATCGCTTTTTAAATTATAAGTTGAACAATTATAGCTTTAGATCATTTACTTTGCGTCTTTGCGGGTCTCCCCTTCAATAGGAACAATTGAATTGTTTTTATATTCCGGATTCTGAGTGTAATTGAATTGTCCCAACTTTGTGTCTTTCCCGGCTGAATCTACTTTTCCATAGTGGAGGGTATCCCCCATCCAGTTGTCAGAAAAATAGACATAACCGTCTTTGTAGTCAGGCTTGGCGCCTCTTGTTTTCGACTTTCCTTCATTCTCATCCAATTGGCCGATCACTTCGGCAATTCCATCGTCGTTGATCTTGATGTAATCGGTCAGGAGCTTATAGGTTTGGGAATATTGCAATGCTTGGCCTTCCGGGAATCGGTAAGTAGTGGTAAAGCCTTCCCCTTGAGGAGTCCAATCATCAGGTCCTTTCAATGCAAAAAGTTTAAGCGCCTCCTTACGTGCATCCACCAGATCACCCTTCATCAGTATATTGAACGCGGCCTGTCCCGCTGGGGTCCGGACAATCGCCCGTTTGTCTTTGGCATTATAGTAGGCAGTCCCACCCAATGCTTCGCTGACAAAGCGCAGAGGCACATAAGTACGGCCCTTTTTATTCACAACACTGAGGTCGAGCGCGACTTGTTTGCCATTGACCGTTGCGGTTTTTGAACCAGCTTTCAGCTGGATTAGCTTGCTGCCGTCTTTGCTCTTGGCCGTTACCGTACGGGTCTTGCCATCATAATTGTAAGTCAGCCAATTCGGATCGTTCAAGGATCTGAGAGGAATGAGTGCTCTTCCTTTTTCGACGAGGGCGTCACTTTGGACTATTCCGTTAATAAATACCTGTTCCTTGATACTTGCAGATGACTTGGCATCAGCCACGTTTCCAAGACCGACTGTACCTGTGAGTAGAACTGCTGCAATGGCGGATGGAATCCACTTTTTCATTGTACATCTTCCTTTCACGCTATTATGGCTTAGTTCTCTTATTATTTTGGGGGTATATAATTAGACGGATATTTCGCCTATTTGTTTCTAAATTTGGTTGTTTATTTGAAATTTAACAAAGTCAGATCACATGGAGCTAGCTAGAATTTTGCATAATATTAAAGGGGAAGTGCCTTGTAACCTATTACGGGGATCCTTTCATCCTTGACTTATATGCTGATTTTCACATTCAAACGGTGGACACCAGAGTGGGGGCAGTTGTGAAGGCTGAACTTGGCCAGGAGCGACGAAAAGAAACAGAATATCTCTTTATGAATTACATTTGATTCTATTAAGTAAAGAGCAGGGGGACCGCGCGGCGCTATCGTCGATGCGGTTCTTTTATTTAGAAAGGCCATTCTTTGAGCCAGTGACTGAGGATGCAATTAAACGGTTTAGAGGTAGACCTTAACGAGTAGTAAAGCGAATTATAAGTCATTCCGAGCGGGAAACGTTAGCTCAATAAAATAGCGACAGTCAATTTTCTTGTTCTTGGCTGTCGCTGTTTCTTTTTCAAATTTAGTCTAAAACATACCCAGCTTTCAATCCTCAACTTTAGAAAACTGATATTTAAAGAATTCCTTATATGTCATTGGTTTTCGGCCAATCAGACGTTCAAGATCCCCGGATGTCTCCGAAAATTCTCCAGTGTTGATTCCTCGAACCCAGCCTAATAAAAAATCAGTCATGAAAACAGGCAAGCCATTCGCTACCATAGAGTCTATATATTCTTTTTCGCTAACTGCCTCATAAGGGATATTCATCTCACTAATCTCCGAGAGGGCTTCAGCGATGTCTGCAAAAGAGCTTCCCTCGCTGCCACTTAGAGTGTATGACTTATTTTCGTGCCCGTGTTGGGTGAGAACGGCTACGTTAGCTGCCGCCAAATCATCCAGAGATGCAGCGGCAACTTTGCCGGAACCCTCTGGTACTCGCACGCCGGCTTTAAGCGCATCTCCGAAATACATATGCATGACTTCAAGATACGGTGGATTCCGCAGAATGGTATAAGCTAATCCGGATGCTTTAAGCGTTTGTTCAGCAAATAAGTCTGACATCGACACTTCGGGCACAATAAGATTTGAATTTTCTCTTCGTATGATCGACGTGAAGATCACTTGTTTAACACCAGCCTGCTTTGCAGCTGCGATGACATTGAAATGTTGCGTATTACGGTCGGTAAATGCTTGCGCGGAGATAAGCATGACTTTGTCAACACCATTAAAAGCTCGCAGAAGGGAGTTATAATCAAAATAGTCGCCCTGATGGGCCTCCACACCTTCTTTAACAAACCTATCGATTTTTTCGGATTGTGGATCACGTACCAATACAGCGACCTGATTTGCCGGAACCTTTTTAAGAAGAAGGTTTAGCGTCCTGCTGCCAAGATTACCTGTTGCTCCAGTAATAAGTATTTTACCCATATTAGTAACTCCTTTGAACTTTTATTGATAAACCAGTTGCAGTATAGAATAACGTTATCGTACAGTGTATTGATCCAGCAGATTTAAATTCAATCCGGCGAGAGGTCCTCCTATTTGCTGCAGCAGACCGCCCTGGCTCAAAGAACCAAGATCAATACAGGCAAGGCCAATCTTCTCCCAAATTTCTTTCAAGACTTTTTTACCTGGATGTCGTCACCGGACATGAACAGGACAGTCTTCGGCTTCTCCTCCGTGTAATCCTTAATCCATTCCATCGGAACACTGTTAAAAGCTTTAATTACATGAGCATCCGGAGCATATTGGGCTACGATTTTACTTGAATTCTTTCCTGACCATTCACCAAATAGATGTTCCGTATTTTCAAAACGGTTGGTAGCATCAATAAGAACGCGGCCTGTCCAGTCAGGAACCATTGACAAAGCAGCAGGCATTTGCGCCCACGTCACGCATAATATTACAAAGTCCTGCTCAGCTGCTTCTGACGGTGTTCCGGATTTTGCGCCAGCACCGAGCGAGCTTATCAGATCTGAGAGCGTTTCGGGACCACGACTATTACTGAGAATAACTTCATGACCGTGAAGCAATAGATGTTTCGCCAGCGTTTGAGCAACTGTTCCAGCACCCATAAAGCCAAATTTCATAACGCACCTCCAAAAACTTATCGACCTACATACGACTCCTTTTATTAATTCTTTGATTTTCTTCATGGCCACAAGTCTTATTATGTTCCATCTATAACTTTTAAAATAGTACGTACTTTTAGGTTATATAGTAACTAAAAAGTGATAATTGTGATGAAGTGCAGAATAAATGGGTCAATGAAATTACTCTATTCTACATTTAATCTCCGATATTCATCCTTGCTCAAGTTCTTCTCTGCATAATTTTGGCCCCAATCACAAAGAGCTCGCAAAGTGGGTTCAAGTGACATACCCATTTCTGATATTGAATATTCCACTTTTGGTGGTACCTGATTGTACATTTTTCTTATAATCAAATTAGCACTCTCCAACTCCCGCAACGACTGGACTAACATTTTCTGAGATATTGTGGGTATGAGCCTTTTCAAATCACCGGTTCGTTTAGGACCTTTTATTAAATAATACAGAATAAGAGGCCTCCACTTCCCGCCAATGACATCTAAAGTGATTTCCAGATCACAATAAAAAGTTTTCAATTAAAAAACACTACCCTTCATTAAATTTCCATTATTATAATACATGATAACCCTATTACTTGTTGATCTAACGGGAAACGATAGTTGAACATAAAGGGTTTCACATATTAGTCATGACTAATATGTGAAACCCTGTAATATATCTATCTTTCTTAAATTTAGGTCTTGATAAACTTGGAAAATATAGTTGTAGACTGATAATGCTAAATTAAGCTAACGGGCAGTTTAGCGCAGCAAAATCATCATTAATAGCGTATTAGTTGGCATTGGATAATATGGAATTTACAGGAATTTCCGACAAAACGGCGGACCTGTTCCAAGAAGGAGAGATGTTAGTGAAGTGGACCGCAATCATGCTTATATTACTTATCGTGTTAACAGGCTGCTCTAAAGAAAAGGATTACTACGGCGGGATTACAAAGGATAAAATGACCGATATAACAAATGATCCAAAGCTTGAATATCTCCATGAGTTCAAAGGTCATACGGACAACTGGGGAGCAGTGATGTACTTCTACAAATCCAAAGATTCAGAGAAAGTGAGTACCAGAGGGTACTTTATCTACAATGGTAAAGATGAGCTTCCAACAGGGGCAGTGACAATTCAGTACCAAATAGATGAAGAGACAGGATCATTTGGAACAATTACCGCTAAAAGGAATCCTCCAATCTATGCAATTCTTTTTGATTCTTCTACTTCGCCTACATCTAATTCAAAGGTAAAAGTTGTTGTGCAGACAAAAGACAAATCAGAAACAATCGAACTGAAGATGGACTGAACTAACGGGAAACGTTAGTTCAATAACAGCGGCAGTCTAAGACATTATTTGTCAAGTCTTGCTCTGCCGCTGCTTCTTTTAATTGTCCAAAAGCAACTTATTTTCAACCCAAATGACAAGTACGAATTAGTTCTCAAATAGGGTTTATAATACAGATTTTGAGTGTATTTCTAAAGCTATGTAACAATAAGACGAGTGTATCTTATGATACACTCGCCTTAGTATGAGGCCGGTTGCGGCCTCAGCTTTACTTTTCCTCCCGTTTGGAGCCATTCCGCTTAATGGTTACCTTCGTAATCATATCCTCAGCCATCTCCTGTCCATACTGGTCCAGCCGGGAAGGTGTGGCGGATGGCCCCACATTCTTAGGCTTATTATTTCTGCCCGTCATCACGATCACCTCCATGCTTTAACATGAGCTTGTTATGGAGATTTCATGCAATATCTGGGTACCTAGATCAGAGTTGGGGATTGACGCGAAACCTTTAGGTGTCATATAATGCAAAAGCGAAACCTTTTGGTTTCATATGCTTGCTGATTAAGTTGGACTAGGTGATTAATTAGGAAAGCAGCCGCGTGAAATGTTTTCACAACTCGCCTTTTGGTAATTCTCAAGTTCAACTTATATGGTTCGATGAAAAGCCTGTTTTTTTGCATATAATAGTGAAAAGTAGGGCCTCGAGCTATCCGCAGCATGCAGCCTAACAAATCTTAATGACACTTTAACTAACTGGAGGACTTCATCATGGATCAAACTACACCTAACTCTCTGCCCGACATTCGTCATACGTTTACTTTTAATGCCCCTATCCAAAAGGTTTGGGACGCAGTCGCGACTTCCGAAGGCATGGAAGCCTGGTTCATGCCTAACGATTTCCAGCCTATCGAAGGTGCGGAATTCTACCTGGATGCGGGTCCATGGGGGAAGAATCTGTGCAAAGTGACCGAGCTTGATCCCCCGAACCGCCTATCTTTCAAATGGGCCAAGAGCTGGGTTATCACCTTTGAATTGAGGGATCTTGGAGGCTCCACGGAGTTCACCCTCACCCATGCAGGCTGGGATGCGGCTGATAAAGGCCCTCACACGAACATGAGCCGCGGCTGGGGAGAAATCGGACAACGCCTCGGCAAATATGTCGAGGCCTGATCTGAACAGCAGTTCAGCCAGGCATGATGTGTTCCAGGCGATTGCTGATCCTACCCGGAGAAAGCTCCTGAAACTGCTGGTGGAAGAGGAGATGCCGGTTAACGTCATCAGTGGGCATTTTCCGATCAGCAGGACAGCGGTCTCCAAGCATCTGCGTATTCTTGCCGATGCCGGTCTCGTAAAGGAAAGAAAAGTCGGCCGCGAAACCCGCTATCGGCTTGATCCCGGGCCGCTATCCGAGGTAAAAAGCTGGCTGAATTACTATGAACGTTTTTGGGAGAACAAGCTTTCGATGCTTAAGCATCTTGTAGAGTCGGATCATCCCGAGAATAATTAAATACTTTCGTCTGTTCGTCATACAAGAGGGTGTCCCTCTGTCATTCATGATGACTTTTGGACACCCTCTTGTACATAAATAACCGGGATTAATCGGATTGCTGCCGTACCTTAATCTGTTCGTACCTCACCTTCGACGGGCACCGCCCTTGGATATTTGTTTCCCGGATCGTTAGAGTCTTCAATAAAGCCCAGCTTCGTTTCCTCACTATTAAATTTACCCTTACCATAATCAAGACCACCACCCATTAAATCATAGTAAAAATAAACAAAACTTCCTTCGCGTTTGGGCTTAATTCCCCTCGTTTTGGGCTTCGTTCCACCTATGTCATTTTCCTCGTACACTACTTCCAAAAGACCATCACGATTTACCTTTAGGTAATCGGTAAGTGATCTGTGCTTTCTTGAGAATTGCAGAGCTTGACCTTCAGGAAACACAATATAGGTATAATATCCATATCCCTGCGGATACCATAATCCTGGATCATAAGCCCGCTGAAGATTAATGGCAACATTTCTTGCCGCTGTAAGATCGCCTTTCATCAGCGTCTCATACTCGGCTTGTCCTGCTGGAGTCCGGACAATTGCCCTATTGTCCTTAGCGTTGTAATAGGCGATCCCGCCCAGCGCTTCACTTACAAAGCGAAGAGGCACGTAGGTTCTGCCCTTGTGATTTACAATACTTTGGTTCAGCTTAACTGATTTACCGTTCACCAAAGCAGTTTTCGAGCCGGCTTTCAGCTTGATCACTTTTCCTCCGTCTTTGCTCCTCACAGTCACTTCATGAGTCTTGGCATCATAGTTGTAAGTAAGCTCATCCGAATCGTTAAGCGATCTAAGCGGGACAAGCGCCCTTCCATTCTGTATACGCGCATCTTCTTGAAATGCACCGTTGATGTATACCTGCTCCCGCGAACTTAGAGCCGCCTTGGCTTGGATAGTGCTTCCCGTACTAACTACGCCTGCCAACAGAGCTGCAGTGATGATGGTTGGCATCCATTTTTTCATTCCAAATCATTCCCCCAATCTTACAAACTTCCTTAACCGACTATATTTCTAGGCGGATCATATTATCAGACGCAGAGGAACTTCCAATTGTTTCTTAATTTTACATTAATTCAAGTATGTCAATTTCATAACGTGAATTTTCCCTAGCGATGTAGAGTGCATGTTAAAGAAACGGCTAACCGTTTATTAATTTAATATAGTATGCAAGTAACTAAAGGTTAGTGTATAATGTCCATACGCTTCTTTTTGAGAAGTGAGCAATCCATACTGTCTTCTTAGGAGGTGCTGCAATGGAACAAGAAAACCTGCGTTATACCTTTGCCTACACTGTGATCTCCACCGGCAAGGAAGAGCAGATCAGCGTCTTGGCGGACAGCAAGGAACAAGCGGCCAAGCTTGCGCTGGAAACCGCCTACGATTATGAGTTCACAACAGAAGACGACATTCAAATGGGCGATCTTCTGAGCATTAGCAAGGCGGTCGGAGATAATTACATCGAGTGTGCAGGCTGCGCATCCTAAGCAGATCTGCATGCTTATTCAGGTTAATCGTGTTACCCGCACGAGTTCACACACAAAGAACCTCCAACTCCGCATTAGCGGGTTGGAGGTTCTTTAATGAACATGGATTTCTTGAGAAGCTTGGCGATAGTGCTTTACGTACCTGCCAGTTCTAAATTTAAGCCGTATTTTGATTTCAGCCCAGACCTTTTGTCCGGCTTCTCATCCTGCTGCAATTTCGTTATTTCGTTACCAGCTTCAGCGGAGCCGGGATCGACTTCTGAACCTGCTTGCCTTGAAGAACGTCCTTCGCTGCCTTCACCGCAAGCTGTCCAATCAGCTCCGGCTGCTGGGCAATTGTAGCTGTAAGCTTGCCAGCCTTGATGGAATCAAGCGCATCCTTGTTGCCGTCAAAGCCGATGACCGGAATGTTCTTGCCCGAGCTTTGGATCGCTTCAATCGCGCCAAGCGCCATCTCATCATTGTGAGCGAACACCGCCTGCACATCCGGGTTCCCCTGCAGCAGGTTCTCCATGACGTTCAGGCCTTTTGTACGGTCAAAATCAGCGGCCTGCTTCGCAATAACTTTCAGCTGCTTGTCGGCAATTTCATGGAATCCTTTGCCCCGCTCACGGGTTGCGGATGCGCCTGGAACACCTTCAAGTTCAATCACCTTGGCATCCTTGCCAAGCTGATCCACAATATACTGGGCGGCCATCTGCCCGCCTTTGATATTGTCCGAGGCTACGAGGGCTTTCACATCACCCTTATCAGCTGAGCGGTCCAGCGTGATCACCGGAATTCCAAGGTTGTTGGCCGATTGGACCACAGTCGAGATCGACGCCGAGTCCGTAGGGTTAATCAGCAGTGCATTAACACCTTGCTGGATCAGATCATCCACGTCATTACTCTGCTTGGCGGAGTCGTTCTGCGCATCCACCACAATCACTTTAAGCCCCAGTTTTGCCGCTTCAGCCACTACCCCATCCTTCAGGGATACGAAGAACGGATTGTTCAATGTTGAAATCGACAGGCCAATCTTAGCTTCCTTCAAGTCACTGACTGCCTTGGGCTTGGCCCAGCCCGGGGGCTCCAGCGAGCAGCCTGTCATCAACACAAGCATCAGAGATATCAGCACTAACGTTACTTTTTTCATAATAGTCGTCTCCTTCTAAGCGGATTTCTTACGGTCGATGAGCACAGCGATGACAATGACAATCCCTTTAACGACCATTTGGTAAAAGGAAGATACGCCCAGCAGGTTCAGTCCGTTATTCAAGGTCCCGATGATCAGCGCACCGATCAGCGTTCCCACAATTCTTCCGCGTCCACCGGACAAGCTGGTTCCACCCAGAACTACAGCCGCAATGGCGTCAAGCTCATAAGAGGTTCCCGCAGTTGGCTGCGCAGAGTTCAGACGGGAGGTAAGAATTGCGCCAGCCAGAGCTGATAGCAGCCCTGCCAGGGAATAGATCATGATTTTTACTTTATCCACTTTGATACCGGATACAATAGAAGCTTTCTCATTACCGCCGATCGCATACGTCTTGCGGCCAAATGGAGTCTTGTGCAGAATTGCCCACAGTGCGGCAAAGGTAAGAATCATCGTGATTGCCGGAACTGGAATACCGAACTGGTAGCCACGGCCGAACAATTGGAATACCAGGCTGTTGCCAAGACCTGTAATCGGATTACCATCCGTATACACCAAGGTCAGACCTCTGAATACCGTCATCGTAGCCAGCGTGGCAATAAACGGAGCCATTTTACCTTTAGTGATCATTAGACCGTTCACTGCACCCATTACCCCACCAGCCAGACAGCCGATAATTATCGCAATGATTGGGTCAAAACCGGACACCATCATATTGGCGACAAACGCACTCGAGAGCGCCAGAATTGAGCCGACCGACAAATCGATGCCTCCGGTCAGAATAACAAACGTCATGCCGAATGCAATCAAGGCATTAATCGAGACCTGGCGGAGCAGATTGAGTATATTCAAAGGCTCCAGAAAGCTAGGATTCAGCACTGATACAATCACGATGAGGATGATTAGTCCAAGCAGCGGGCCCAGCTTTTGCGTCATTTGAGACAGAGAGAATTTCTTGGTGGTGTTTGTGTTGACATCGTTAAGAGTTGTCATTTTATTTGCCTCCCGTTGCTAGTGTCATGATTTTTTCCTGTGTGGCTTCTTCACAGGACAATTCTCCGCTTAATTTACCTTCGTGGATGACCATAATCCGGTCACTCATACCAAGGACCTCGGGAAGCTCCGAGGATACCATGATGATGGCAACCCCTCTGTCCGTCAGTTCGTTCATCAGTTGGTAAATTTCACGCTTAGCCCCAACATCAACCCCACGTGTCGGCTCATCGAGAATAAGCAGTCGCGGCCCAATTCCCAGCCACTTGGCAATAACGACCTTCTGTTGATTACCACCGGACAGGCTGCGGGCTGGAGTCTCGCCAGACTGGGTCTTGATCTGCAGACGTTTGATCAGCATATCAACGAACTCCTGCTCCTTGGTGGTGGAAATGAAGCCTTTGGAGGCAAAACTCGTCAAGCTTGGCAGGGCCATGTTCTCGCGAATTGAGAAATCCAGCACAAGACCCTCATCCTTCCGGTCTTCTGTAATGAAGCCAATGCCCAGCTTCACGGCATCTTCGGGCTTACGTATGTTGACTTTGTGTCCGCGCATCCAAATCTCTCCGCTGTCCAGCGAATCCAGGCCGAAGATGGCCCGCATAATCTCGGTTCTGCCGGCTCCCATCAGTCCTGAGAAGCCCACGATTTCTCCGGCTCTTACCTGAAAGCTGACATTCTCGAACCGTCCCTTGCTTCCCGCCTGTTTAACCTCCAGAATAACTTCACCCGGCTTCGGTTCTCTTGCGGGATAACGTTCGGTCAGTTCCCTGCCGACCATTTTCTTGACCACTTCATCAAAATCGGTATGGGGGATCTCCTTCGTATCCACGGTCTTGCCGTCCCGCATCACCGTAATCCGGTCACAGATGGCGAAGATTTCTTCCATCCGGTGAGAGATGTAGACCACGGAGACACCTTGGCTTTTTAATGAAGCGATAATTTCAAACAACTTCTGAATCTCCCGTTCAGTCAGAGCCGCTGTCGGCTCGTCCATGACGATAACCTTGGCGTTTGTCATCAGCGCCTTGCTGATCTCAATCATCTGCTGCTGACCGACGGACAGCTCACCGGCCTCCTGATGCAGAGGGATCGTCACCGACAGTTTACGGAACTGCTCCAATGCGAGCGTTTTCATTTGTTTGGTATTCAAAAATCCGGCTTTGTTCCTGATTTCCTTGCCTATGAACAAATTTTCAAGCACTGTCATATCCGGCCAAACATTGAGCTCCTGGTGAATAAAAGCGATTCCATATTCCTCCGCCTCTTTAGGCGAGGAGAAATACTTCTCCTGCCCGTCGATGACAATCGTGCCCTCATCCCGCTGATGAAGACCAATAAGGATATTCATCAGCGTGGACTTCCCGGCTCCGTTCTCCCCCATCAGGGCATGCACTTCACCCTCCCGGAGCTCGAAATCAACGCCGGTCAATACCCGGTTGGTACCGAAGGATTTATGAATATGGTTCATTTGAATATGCATGATGACTTCCTCCTTAACCGAAATGAACACCCGCTTGCAGAATACAGTTGGCGTATGGCGTCGCTTCTCCTGTACGGATCACGACTTTTGCCTGCCGCGTCCGATTTTTGAACTCGTCATGCGTGTGAGCTTCAATCTCACAGTCCTTAAATTTGTTCTCTATATATTCGGCTTGCTTACGATTATCCTTGTATATCTCTTCAGCTATGATGACCTTCTCAATGACCATATCCTCGGCAATGAGATCAACCACCTGCTGGAATTCAGGAAGACCGAAGGTAAGAGCCAGATCAATCTTGGGAACCCCTTCCGGAACCGGAAGACCGACATCCGCAATTACAATTTGGTCCGTATGTCCGAGATCCGCCAGGATTTTGGCAATGTGACTGTTCAGTATCCCTTGCTTCTTCATAATTATAGACTCGCCTCCACTTCCGCGCGGGTTGGCATTCCGCCTTGTGCGCCGAATTTGGTTACCGACAGCGAAGCAGCCCGGTTCGCGAATTGAACACTTTCATATACCGGCTTGCCTTCCGCCAGAGCTACCGCAAAGGCTGCATTAAAGGTATCTCCCGCACCTGTAGTATCCACGGCTTCCACTTTATATGTCGGAACCAGCACTTCTTTCTCTCCATCGTAGTACCGGACACCTTGTGAGCCTTCCGTAATAAACAGTTTGTTCGGATACATGCGGAGCGCTTCCTGAATGTTCATATCCGGGAACAGCAGCGAAGCCTCATGCTGATTCGGCGTCAGATAGGCGGCCTTCTCAATGACTTCCGATGGAACAGCCCGGGCCGGTGCCGGGTTCAACATCAGGGGAATCCCGAATTTGCTGCACAGTTGACTTACAAGAACCACAGTCTCTTCAGGAATTTCCTGCTGAATCAGTACCATATCCAACTCCCGCAACACCTCCGACTTCATCTGCACATATTCAGGAGTTACCCGGTCATTCGCTCCCTTTACAACCACAATGCTGTTATCACCTTCAGCCAGCACAATGTGAGCTGTACCGCTTTCCGCATCTGTAACCGGTTCCACATTGCTTACAGAAACACCATTTGCCATGAAATTATTTAAAATCTCTTGGCCAAAGCCATCTTCACCCACCCGGCCAATCATTGTCACCTCGGCGCCAAGACGGGCTGCCGCCACAGCCTGATTCGCTCCCTTGCCGCCAGGTACTGTCTTAAAGCTCTCCCCCAGCACAGTCTCACCTGCGCCAGGCCGTTTGCTGGAGGTAACAACCAAGTCCATGGAACAGCTTCCGATTACACCTATCTTCGCCATATTTAATCCGCCTTTCTTGTCGTGCCCCGTTCAACAAAGCTGACGGGCAGTTGAATAATATGTTGATGAGCATGTCCATGCTCTACAAGTTCAATTAGCAGCTCGGCGGCGGCTCTTCCCATCTCGTAAGCCGGCTGATGAATCGTGGACAACGAAGGGTACACCAGATTGCTTACGGGGATATCGTCGAAGCCGATAATTTGCAGCTCCTCCGGCACCTTCCTCCCGAGCTTCAGCGCTTCATGAAGCACCGCTGCGGCGGCAATATCATTGCTGGCTATAACGCCGTCGGTCCATGGATACTCCGCAAACAGCTCCTTCGCCTTCAAGCCGGCTTCCTCATATGAGAATGAAGCTGTCAGTTGGACCTGAAATGCTGTCCCCGACTTCTCCAGAACCTCCACAGCGCCTTCGAACCGGTCCTGTGCGGGTCTAACATGCTTAGGACCTTGCTGAACCGTTATGTTCCGGCTCCCTCTGGAGATCATCTCCTGGGCAGCCATGCGTCCGCCTTCTCTGCCGTCCGCATACACGGAGGGCTTGTCTCCCGATGTACGGTCCAGGAACACAACAGGAAACTTCAGCTTGCTGTAAGTATCCGCAGTGTGATCGTTGGTGGAGGAAATCACTCCAACCACATTATTCTGCGTAAACGTCTGTATATAATCCTGCTCTTTATGTTCATCTTCATCACTATTTCCAAAAATCAACCGGTACCCGCTCTCCTGCATCCGGTCCTCTACCCCACGGGCAAGCTCCGGGAAGAAGGGGTTCGTAATATCAGGCAGCAGAAGCCCGATCAATTTCGATTTCCGTTTAAATAACGAACGCGCCACTTCATTGGGCGAGTAGTTTAATTGTTTAATAGCTTGCTCCACTTTCTGCCTGGTGCTCTCATGTACATAACCAGTCTCGTTAATGACTCTGGAGACAGTGGCAACCGAGACTCCCGCATGGGCAGCAACATCTTTAATTGTGCTCATTTCCTGTTCACCTCTAATGTGTGTAACCGGTTACTTATTCAAGATAACACATGCTTTTCATTTTGACAACAGATTTAATTAACCGCTTACAAGGTAATTTTAACCATAACCTATTTGAGTCTCTGCGAACCCCCGGTCGAGTTTCTGTTATAGCCAGCCCGTATTTGAAGCAAGCTTCTGGTGATTCGCGAGTACAAGAGCTTGGCCTCCCTTGGGAGCCAGGCTCGACACTCACAGCTGCAATCACGCAGGTTTCTGCAATTCTAATTATTGGAAAAAGGGACAAGCGCTGCACCACGCCCGTCATGAGCTGCAATCATACAGGTTCCTGCAATTCTGTTTATTGTACCTTCACACCGCATGCTCATTGGCTGCGCACAGCCTTCATGAATCTGGTCAAAGCTATATCCAACAAAACCCCTGCCACGAGCCAGAAACTGAAATGAATCACATAACATAACGGCTTCACATAGACGTTCGTGGCCGGATTCATATTCAGGCCGGTTATCCATCCGCTTAATTCTGCTAGAACAGGGCAGGTCAGGAATAACAGCAGGCTTTTGCTATCGTAACCCAGACTATGATGCACACAAATTGCGATAGAACCGATCAGGCACCAGGTTGTGATTTTTTTCAAAATGAACACGGCAAGGCTCCTTTAACCGATTGATTATCCCAACGTGACCACCAAACCACTAAACTTCTTAGCTCGGCACAACGTTCCGGAATTCTTACCTAAATCATAAAACTTCACGAACCTGATAAGGTTTAAGAAACCAACTCGCAATCATGATGTCCCATACGTCGTACAGCTGCAACCCTATTCCATAGCTCTGTTACACTTGTCTCCTTCTCTTAAAAACAACGATAATATCCCGCGAGGCCCCTTGTGACTGGCTCGTGTCAAAGCAGGATACCAGTTCCCAGCCCTCTTGGCCGTATGTATTCAGGGCATATTCAAATTCTTCCTCGTCGATTTTGCCGCCGAGAAAGCCGCCTGTTTTGAATTTGAGCGTTCTATATTCCCACTGTTCCAAAACAATCATTCCTTCCAATCTATCTGATTTGGCAGATCCTTACATTGAATTATAGCGGATGCTGCTATTCCAAATCCAATCTGCTTCCAAATTAGAACGAAACCGTTCCAAAGAGGACGGCTCTTCCAAATGCTGATCTTGCCTGCTCCGTTTCATCTGCTAATACATATATATTTATAGGCATAATCTGTTATTTCTGGGATAATGGAAATATCTTCTGTTGGAGGGAGCATGCTAATGAACCAAAATTCAATTATCGTTCTTATCTTATTAACTGTGGTTTTGTTATTTCTCTTCGGATTTATTATCAAGAACAGGAATAACCGGAAGTCCTCACCCCTCTCCAGAAAGCTCCGCAAGGCCCCGCCCGCCCCACCTGTTGCTGAGCCGGAGAGCCCTGCTTATGATTTGTTTTTGACGCTGAATGAAGCCATTCCCGAATCCTGGGCCTCGTCTCTTAAGGACAGGGTTCTGAAGGAATATCCTAATATGACGGAACACGAGTATGAATGGCGATGGATGGAACTCCGCCGCTTCTTCATGATGTGCTCCGTACTCAAGCAGGTTCCCATGTTCAGCAATGCGGTGGATGAGGTATGGCACGAAATGCTGATGTATACCTATGAGTACCAGCAGTTCTCGACCCGCTTTCTCGGTCAAATGCTGCATCATATGCCAAACGGTGAGCCTTCAAGACCCATGCCAGCGGAACGGGCCTGGTTCGATCTTATCTATGTGGAGCTGTTCGGCTGGAATCACCACAGCGCATTAATCTGGGGGCCCTTCTTCCGAAACCCCCTGCCAAAGGATGAACTGGAACCCTACAGGGACCCGGCCTCCAGATTAACTTCAGACAGCCGGTTCAACACTTGGGCTTATGAGCATTCAGAGGCTGCACGCAAAGCGATTGATGCTGTGCTGGATGGCCTCCGCTTCCGTGTTGGAATGGCTGGGGATAAGCTCGCGGCGGACCACCGCATGGACTTCCAGAATACCGATCTGCTGCTGGCCTCGGCGGTATTCTTCTCCATGAACGATCCGGATAATTTCGTGGATCATATGGTCCCGCAGGAAGATCCTCACCGCAAAGATAGCTCCGGGTGTTCCTCTGCCTCTGCCTGCGGCTCAGGCGGAGGTGATTCGAACAACTCCGGCTGCTCCGGAAGCAATTGCAGCAGCAGCAATTGCAGTTCAAACAGCAGCTGTGGCGGAAGCTCCTCATGTGGAGGCGGATGCGGGGGCGGCGGTGGGGACTAAATCCCAAGCAATTAGAGTCGGCTGTATCTAACAAAAACAAACCCTCTGGTCGATAATAACATAGGTACATATTCCTATTATCCATCAGAAGGAGAGCGACACATCATGAGAAAACTCGCATTATTAGTACTTGTCTTCGCCATGCTCGTGCCTGCAAGCATTACAGGGGCGGCTTCCCCCAAGTACACTGCCAAGGTCTATCCCGCGGTTCAGCTGGCAATGAATCCGAAGAAGCTGCCAGTCAAGCTTCCGAACGGTCTGACCATTGACAAGGAGCCGGGCGACAGCCTGTTCCCTGTGATCAAGCACGCTGGCAAGAAGGTCTGGACAGGGAAGAACGATTTTGAAGGAAGCGGAGATATTCAGTTTACACTGACCTCAGGTGGGGATACTTTCCTGTACACCATTTACTATATCGGAGCCAGCGGTGGAATGGGCGTGGATTTGGTCGGTGTCCATGCAGGCGGCAAAGTATTTGTGAAGAAGAAATTTAGTGGAATTGATGTCACCTCTAAATTTCTGAAGGCCGACTCTTTCGAAGTGGCGATGGAACGTCTGAATCCGAAGTGGAACCCGGCCAAGGATTCCAATGCCGAACGGCACAGCGGTATCTATGACGTTACGGTATACCAGCTGACGTCCAAAGGAATTGTGAAACAGAAATCCTATGCCCGCAAAAAATAATGCCGAAAAGAACCGTCTCAAAAGCAAGTAATCTTACAGCCAAGTGCAAACGGCTTCTTACAAAAAAGTAAGCAAGGCGCCAGTCCAAAGGATTATCCATGGGCTGGCGCCTTGCTATATGTCTACACACAAACTAATGAATACGCCGGGCAAAATCGACAAACTGAAACTTGTCCAACCGATGCCTGGACTCCGTGTATTGAAACAGGGTGGTGTCCTCGAGATAAACGAAATTCCGCACAACCACCACATGGGACATCCCCTTTAAATCAAGCAGACGGATATCCTCTTCCGTAGCTTCCTCCACGGAGATTTTCTTCTTAGCATAGCTGATCACCAGGTTCAGCGTGTGTTCCAGATAATCATAAATCGAACCGGAAGCAATCTCCTTGGTTAGAGATTGAACCGCTTCAAGCAGGAAATAATCCTTGTCGAGAATGACCTTCTCCCCTTCGATTTCCCGGACCCGAATCACTTCCCATACGGGCTCATTCACGCGGATTTGAAGAAAACCGGCAATTTCCTCCGGGGCCTGAATGATGCTGGTCTTGTCTACAATCGTCCGGGAGGGCCTGCCAATTCGCTCTGACATTTCTTTAAAGCTGATCAAACCGGTAATCGGAAAATCCATCCTGCCGATATCAAGCACAAACGACCCTTTTCCCATCATTTTGTGAATATAGCCGTTCTGGGAGAGCAGGTTAAGCGCTTTGCGTACCGTTTCCCTCGTTGTCGTGTATTTCTCGGCAAGCTCGCTCTCTGATGGAAGTTTCGTTCCGGCAGACAGCAAACCTCTTTGAATCTGCTGCGCGTAATCATTGTAAATATTCAAGTATATATTTTTGTTCAACTTAGATCACCTTCTACAGTCTACCATAATGCGTATGGACAGAAGAAGCGCAGTCTTATCAAGACCACGCTTCTTAAGGCAAGACCACAATTACCGTCTGACATCAAGAGGAAAGCTGAACTTTGAGAATAACATCACGGTTGCCGTTAACCGGACCGTCTGGATGCTCCTCTACCCTGCCAACCACATCCTGCCCGTCAGGAATTATGACCGGAGTGATCAGCGGGAGACCTGCCTCCAGTATCTCCTTTTTGTCAAATTCAATTAACAGCTGTCCGGCCTTCACCTCATCCCCAGCCTCGACATGCACTGTAAACCCTTTGCCTTTCAGCGAGACCGTATCAATGCCTATATGAATTAGAATTTGAACCCCGCTCTGGTGCTCCAAAATAACAGCATGCTTGCTCTTGATCACATGAACCACTTTCCCGTCAAAAGGTGCTACTACCCGGCCCTCAGTCGGCTCGATAGCAATTCCCTGGCCCATCTGCTTCTCGGCAAATGCAGGATCTGGCACCTGCTCCAGCGCGATCGCCTTACCGGTGAGCGGAGAGCGGATTTCCAGAACCCCAGCGGATGCGGGCTTGGTTCCATCTGCAGAAGATGCCTTATTTCCTGTGCTGTGAGCAGATTCGGCTTGATTTTCCCCCACAGAAGCCTCTGAATTGCGCCGGCTTACGACCTTGCCATACAGAACCGTTAGCAAGAAGGGAACAACCAGAACGATCCCCATGCCCGCAAAGAATACAAGCCATTGATTAGGGAAGATGGATAAGAATCCTGGAATTCCCCCTACCCCGATAGAAGAAGCCAGCACATGATTCAAGGTGAGCAGAACTCCCCCTATGGCTGAACCGATCATCCCGAAGATGAACGGGTATCTATAACGGATGTTAACCCCGAAGATCGCCGGCTCAGTGACACCCAGAAAGGCGGATACAGATGAGGTTACCGCGAGACCCTTGGCTTTTTGCTCCCGAAGAACGAACAGCATGGCAAGGGCTGCCGCACCCTGGGCAATATTAGACAGGGCCAGCATCGGCCACAGGAAGGTACCGCCCTGGCTGCCGATCAGCTGTACGTCCACCGCGAGGAAGGTATGATGCATCCCGGTAACCACGAGCAGCGCGTACAGGCCGCCGTACAGCAGACCTCCTAAGAACGGGAATGCATGGAAGATATAGACGAGACCCGAAGTAATGGCATTGGCGATCCCGAAGGTAACTGGGCCGATTACGGTGAACGCCAGGAACCCTGTTAGGAGAAGTGCAACGGGCGCTACAACCAGCAGTTTGATGGAATCGGCAACTCTTTTATTCAAGAAGCGCTCAATCTTGGCCAGCACATAGGAGGATACCAGTACAGGGAGCACTTGGCCCTGATATCCAATCTTCTCAATATGCCACCCGAACAGATTCCACATCGGGATAGCTCCCTTCGCAGAAGCTTCGGCGTAACCGTAAGCATTCAGCAAATCCGGATGGACCAGGATAAGTCCGAGCACAATCCCAAGCAGCGGGCTTCCACCGAACCGGACTACGGCCGACCAGCCAATTAATGCGGGCAGAAATGCAAACGCTGTGCTTGCGATTAGATTGATAATCGATGCGAAGTCAGCCCACGCCGGGTAGACCTGCACAAGGGACTGCCCTTTATAAAAAATATCCGGACCGGTCAGAATATTGTTGATCCCGAGCAGGAGACCTGCAGTTATAATTGCAGGAAGTATTGGGATGAAAATATCTGCCAGCGTTTTGATGGCCTGCTGAACCGGATTGATCTTCTTCCCGGCCGCTTTCTTCACTTCATCCTTGGAAGCACGCTCGCCTCCCGTGATTTCAAGCATTTCATCATAGACCTTATCCACCAGTCCTGGTCCAATGACAACCTGGAACTGGCCTTGAGTCGAGAAATGCCCTTTAACCAATTCATTGCGTTCCAACGCTTGTTCATCCACGATGGAATCATCTAGCAGTACAAACCGAAGCCGGGTCACACAGTGTGTCGCAGCTTCAATATTTTCTTTTCCGCCAACAGCCTGAACAATTTGTTCAACGCTTTGTCTGTTGATCGCCATCCCACTCAGCTCCCTTGCTCTTCATAATTAAGGGGCAATCCGCCCTCATTTATCCTCTTATTACCCACATATAGGAAGCGTATGGGGTTAGAGGGGTTTCCGCCTGAAGTCCAGGCGCTGCCCCGGTATTGCCGATAAGCATCTCTGCCTTTTTCCCTGCCACATACTTGTCGTGGAAGCTCTTAGGCAGCTTGAATACCGTCTCCTGGCTGCTGAAGTTGGACAGTACGACTAGCTGTTCCCCTTCACTGATTCTAGCGTATGCAAAAACCTGCGGATGCTCCTCATCGAGCCGCTGGAATCTCCCCTCCGTCAACACCTGCAGCTCCTTGCGAAGTGCGATAAGTTTCTTGTAATGGTGGTAAACGGAGTTAGGATCTTGGAGCTGCTGCTTCACATTTATTAGCGGATAGCGCTCATCCACTTTGATCCAGGGCGTGCCGCTCGTGAATCCGGCATGGGGGCTGTCATCCCACTGCATCGGGGTTCTGGAGTTGTCTCTGGAGCGCTCGCGGATAATATCCAAGGCTTCTTCCGCTGTTTTGCCCTGCTCCTGGAGAAGCCGGTACATATTTCTCGATTCAATATCCCGGAACTCCTCAATGCTGTTCCACTTCGGATTTGGCATCCCAATCTCCTCACCCTGGAAAATGTAAGGGGTGCCTTGGAGTCCATGCAAAGTAGTTGCAAGCAGCTTGGCACTCTCCACCCGGTATTCCCCGTCATCCAGAAACCTCGACAAAGCCCGCGGCTGATCATGGTTGTTGAAGAACAGGGCGTTCCAGCCTCCTCCCTCCTGCATGCCTGTCTGCCAGTTGGAGAGCAAGCTCTTGAGCTGCTGGAAGTCATATGGCATGAGCTCCCACTTCTGGCCGTTCGGATAATCCACCTTCAAGTGATGGAAATTGAAGGTCATGGAGAATTCCTTTTCCGCCGGGTTGGAATACCGCAAGCAATGCTCCATCGTGGTGGAGGACATTTCGCCAACGGTCACCAAATTGTATGGACCGAATACACGATCGTACATTTCTTTTACATACTCATGAACCTTTGGTCCATCTGTGTAGAACCTCCGTCCATCTCCAGGGGGCACACTGCCGTCATCATCCGGGAAGCTCCGATCTTTCGAGATCAGATTGATAACGTCCATTCGGAAGCCGCTGACCCCTTTCTCCGCCCAGAAGGTCATCAGCTTCATCACTTCTTCCCTTACCTTCGGGTTCTCCCAGTTCAAATCGGCCTGCGTCTTATCGTATAGAGTCAGGAAATACTGGCCCGTTGCTTCATCATACTGCCAAGCCGGGCCGCCGAACTTGGACTGCCAGTTATTCGGGAGCCCTCCATCCGGTCCCGGATTCCTCCAAATGTAATAATCCCGGTAAGGGTTATCTTTGGATTGTCTGGATATTTTAAACCAAGGATGCTCCGTCGAAGAGTGGTTCACAACGATATCCAGCATCAAGTGCATGTCCCTGCGCTTAATCTGGGCAGCCAGCTCATCGAAGTCTTCCATCGTCCCATACTCCGGATTAATTGCGCAGTAATCAGCCACATCGTAACCGTTATCATTTTGCGGGGAGACGTAGACAGGCTGAAGCCATACAATATCAATCCCGAGATCTTTCAAATAGTCAAGTTTGTTAATGAGTCCACGGATATCTCCCTCACCGCTGCCCGTCGTATCATTGAAGCTCTTGGGATAGACTTGATACACCGTGGACTTTCGCCACCAATCATGAGCTTTGCTATTCTTCAAGGATAAACTCCTCCTTTTAACTTTCATTCCTAAACAACGATGTAAACCCTTAACTGCAGCGCTTACATCACTAACCTGTATATACAAGTTAAATACTCCGTTAATGATAGACCTGTATATACAAGTTGTCAATTATAAAATTAACCAATCCCCTCCCAGTTAAAACCGAAACGGGATCGTACAGAAAGGCAGCCCCTGATTTGGTTTAGGAGTTCAGCCTGTGATCGAAAAGCTACGAGAACGAACGCCTCGCTCCCAATGCTGCCTAGTTTTGGATTTCTTGATCAAATAGAAGGTAAAAATAGCACAGCGCCAGCCCAAGGGTAACACCCTTGGACTGGCGCTGTGCTTATTTTTTGCAATAAGCCGTCTACTCTGCAGAATGAACGTTTTATTGTAACGGAATATCGGCTCTTCCAGTTCTCATTACAGATGGCCTATGCTCATACTCAATCAAGGCCGGATATAACAGAGTTGCTGTGAAAGCTCCCAGCGCGCAAATAGCCGGGGCCGCCTCTAAGGTTATTAACGTAGAAGTTAAATACAGGATAGGGCTAAACAGCAGTATCCCCGGTACAGCTACGAGAGTATTTATCCACCAAGGGCTCTTCTTATGCCACTTAAAGCTGGCTAGGAGACCGAGCGTGCTGAACAACAGCGGCCAAATCAGAAGATAACTTCCTCCGGGAAGATAAAGTGCGGTGACGATGGATGCTATTACCCATAGGAGCAGTGTGCCTGCCCACATATTTAGGCTGTTTATGTACTTGGAGATAAGGCGGGCTGCAGCCGCAACAATAACAAATGTCAAGATTAGCAGTGCGAATAAGGAGTAGTCACTGATTTTAGAATCCAAAAGTATGGCTGCCCATTGCTGGTCACTGACGATGAAGCGGACCATTTTCCACACCAGGGTAATGACCCCATACACAATCAGCAGGGTTCCCGCAGAGAGCAGAAAGGCCGTTCCGGTCCTTTTCACATTGAGCGCTCTAGACCGCAGGCCCAGCCAGATCATAATAGCGTACAAGAGCACACCAATCGCAGCGAGCCAGATCGCCCAAGACTGCGGATAACTGGTCATAACCGAAGCGAACACGTTGAAGAATACCCGATTCTCCTGAGGAGGTGTAGTCAGATCCAATTGGCCGAAATGTCGTGTTAAGGCAAGCATATATTCGCCCTGATGCTGAAGACTTCCCGGGTCCAGGTTCTCCGGGGTGTCAGACGGACCGTGATAGGCATCTATCCCTCCACCAAACGCGAAGTTCAATCCTTGCAGGCCCCCTCTGCGGAGAACTGTCATATCGGTGTCGTTCGGCATCATTTTATATAAATTGTAAATGAGTGAATAGGCATGTGGAGTTGGAGCCGCTTTAATAAACTCCTGGACCAGCCATCCGTTGCCGTCACTTGTCTCGAACATAAGCGAAGGGCCTTGGTTACCTCTCGCCTCAAAGTTAAGCGCAAGCCCCGCATCCTTTGCCCAGGGATGTTCCTTCATGAACGCCTTTGCGCCCAGCAGACCCATCTCTTCCCCATCCGTCATCAGCACAATAACATCATTCTTCAGGCTTCCGGATACCTTTATAGCCCGTATAGTCTCAAGAATTGCCGCTATCCCTGATCCGTCATCACCTGCTCCAGGACCCGTAGGGACCGAATCGTAATGAGCTGTAAGCATAAGTGCTTTACTATTATCCGTTCCAGGGATGCGGGCAAGAATATTCTCAATTTCAGCTTCAGTTTCGGTCTTATCCGGATACCGCTTGTACTTAACCGTTGCCTTTTGAACCTCCGGCTGTAACCCAAGCTGTCTCAACTCAGAGAGCAGATAATCCCGGACTTCCTTTTGCGCTGCTGATCCCAACGGGTGTGGCTGCTTCGCAATCACAGCGAGCTTCTCAGCCGCACGGGCTGATGAGAACTGGTCTGCCGCCGCATCTTTTCCTAAGGGCTCAGGCGCCCGGATCGGCAGTAAACCAACAAAGCCAACAGCTATCACGATGACCAGAATTACCAGAGATTTCAACCACCAAGCGATTTTGAACTGCTTGTTACCCTGCACATTCTCAACCCCTTACATATATTTCTTTGTCCTTCCCTCTTAATTTTACAAAACAAAGCATAATAAATCCAATTTGTACCAGACAATACAAATCACTCCTTATTACGGAACCGTGAAATCACCAAAAAGGCCGTCCGGGGGACGGCCTCCAATCCACTTAGTTTATTTTATTGGGTCAACATTAAATCTTCTTGTACAATTCAAATGTTACCTAATCCCACAGGTGAGCATGCTTCCCGTCTTGTCAATTTCCCGGACGACCCGTTTTACCGAGGCCATCAGCTCCCTAATATCAGCCGTCTTCAGGATGTAGTCGCTGATACCGAAACGCATGGCTTTTTGGACATCGAAAAAGTCTGCCTGTGCCGTATATATAATAATTCGAATCGCTGGATGCTGCTTCCTGACCCAGGATAACAGCTCAAAACCTCCTTCGAAAGGCCTCTTGATATCCAGCAGCAGGATATGAATCGCGTGCCTCTGCAGCAATTGCTGTGCCTCCTGTACATGAAATGCCGTATGTATCTGCCCAATCTTCTCCGTGCTCCAATCCATATCCATTAAAGCATTGGAATGACCATCCGCGATCATCATATTGTACATTGTCATTCACCTTTTCTCTATAGGTTCAACCGTTCCATGAACCTGTTTGATTTGCTAATATTATAATTAAATATGCCAGTAACATAAATATCCGATCTAGTTCAAAACCTCTACTATTTGGCTGAAAGGTGATCACTATGGATGTAAGGCTGCATGCCTGCGCTTATTCTCTACATACCAAGTCTTATAAAAACAATCTGAACAGCCCTCCGTTCTACCTGTTCCGGCTGCAGGTGCTGGGCCGGTGCCGGGCCTGGGTGGACGGGGCCATGCGCGAGATTGAGCCTGGTGATCTGCTCTTGTATCGACCAGGAGATATGTACAAGCTGCATGTAGAGGAGTACAAGGGAGTTACGGAGAGCGGAGATTATTATTTGCTCTGTGAAGGGAAATGGGTGGACGAATGGTGGAACCGGATGCCCCGCAAGGCTTATCAGCACGTTCACCTGGACGATGGAATCGTCTCCTTGTGGCAGCAGCTGTCCATTGAACAGCATCGGCTGGAGGGAAGCCGAACTGAACTGATCCAGCACCTGCTGTGTGCGCTGTGTCTGATCTTTGACCGGGCTTCCGATCAGAGCTGCTCCAAGCCAGGTTCACCTTTGCGCACCAATTGGGTGGTGGGCAGCATGAAGCGTTACATCGAAGAGAACGCACTAGAGACGTTTCGCATTGAGGATGTTGCTAAGATGGCCGGGCTGAGCGTGTCAAGAGCAGTACATTTATTCAAAGAGGTGCTTGGTTATACGATGATCCAGTATGCCCAAGAGATCCGGCTGTCCAATGCGTTGGAACGGATAAGATACACCGACTGGAGTCTCGAGCATATTTCGCAAAGCTGCGGTTTCGGCACGTACTCCTATTTTCACAAATTATTTAAGCAGAAATATGGGGTATCTCCTAAGCTTGTCCGCCAGCAGCCGGTTAACGCCGAATTCTGGGACAATCTCAAAGCCCGCGGGAACTACGAGCACCCGGTGTCAGGGGTTACATCCGACGCACGCAGGTATTTCAATTCAACCAATTAATCATAGATTTCCAAGATAGAGGAGTTGTTCAATTTGCAAATATCAAAAACCAATGCCATGCGTATTCTGGACCGTCACCACATCAGCTACACGCTTCATACCTATGATAACAAAGACGGCCAAATTCACGGCACAGCCGTGGCTGAGAAGATTGGCCTTAATCCGGAGACTGTATTTAAGACTTTGGTGGCCCGGTCCGGGAACGAGCTGTTTGTTTATGTCATTCCAGTAGCGGAAGAGTTGGACCTGAAGAAAGCAGCCAAGGCAGCAGGACAGAAGAAAATTGAAATGCTTCCGGTAAAAGAGCTTTTACCTTCTACCGGGTATGTGCGGGGAGGCTGCTCACCCGTTGGGATGAAGAAGAATTATCCCACCTTTATAGATATATCCGCGGCTTCCCAGAATACAGTTGCCGTCAGCGCGGGAAAAGTCGGAATGCAGATGGAAGTACAGCCTGCTGAGCTGGCAAGCTGTACAGGTGCTGTATTCGCAAGCTTAGTCAAAGCCCCGGCTGAATATGAGGCTTAGTCCTGGAACAGAAACCGGGAATCGTCTAGGTATTGGAGCACCAAGCCTGGCGATTTCCGGATTACTCTCGTGCAGATCCCCACTTACATGAACCATCGTTTAACCCACACTCCCCTCTCACAATAAATCCGATGCCCTGTCCCCCACATTGTTCATCAAAAACTCATGAAAACCTCATGATGAAGCCGAAAAGCCCATGCTATAATAAACACATGATTTAGATTAAGTCTAAAAACAATTTTAATTATATTGTAATGGAAGGATTGATTACTGAATGACTACACCGAAACATTTGACTACGAGCACCGGCGCACCTGTCGGCGATAATCAAAACTCCATGACAGCGGGCAGCCGCGGTCCCACTCTAATCCAAGACTATCACTTGATCGAGAAGCTAGCCCACTTCAACCGGGAGCGAGTTCCCGAACGGGTCGTTCATGCCAAGGGGGCCGGAGCACATGGGTACTTCGAAGTGACCCAAGATGTATCAAGCTACACCAAAGCGGCGTTTCTGTCCGAAGTTGGCAAAAGAACTCCTTTGTTTATCCGCTTCTCCACGGTGGCCGGTGAACTGGGTTCTGCGGACACCGTTCGTGATCCGCGCGGCTTTGCTGTGAAATTTTACACAGAGGAAGGCAATTATGACCTGGTAGGGAACAATACACCAGTCTTCTTCATTCGCGATGCCATCAAATTTCCGGATTTCATCCATACCCAGAAACGCCACCCGCAGACCCACCTCAAGAATCCGAATGCCGTGTGGGATTTCTGGTCCTTGTCCCCGGAATCTCTTCATCAGGTGACAATTCTTATGTCGGACCGGGGGATTCCAGCCACGTTACGGCATATGCACGGATTCGGAAGCCATACGTTCAAATGGGTGAATGCGGAGGGCCAGGCCGTATGGGTCAAATATCATTTCAAGACTGAGCAGGGTGTGAAGAACATGGACGTGCAGCTAGCCGCCAAGCTGGCTGGCGAACACCCGGATTACCATACAGAGGATTTGTTTAATGCCATAGAAAACGGTGATTTCCCAGCCTGGAAGCTTTATGTGCAGATCATGCCGTTTGAAGATGCCGACACTTACCGTTTTGACCCGTTTGACGTGACAAAAGTATGGTCCCAGAAGGACTATCCACTGATTGAAGTGGGACGCATGGTTCTTGACAGGAACCCGGATAATTATTTTGCAGAAGTGGAGCAGATTACCCTCTCTCCAGGAAACTTCGTACCGGGTATCGAAGCATCACCTGACAAGATGCTCCAAGGACGCATCTTCGCTTATGCGGATGCCCACCGCTACCGTGTGGGAGCGAACCACAATACGCTTCCAATTAATCGTCCGGTTGCGGAAGTAAATAATAATCAACGCGATGGCGCCATGAGAGCGGACGGAAATGGCGGATCATCCGTGTACTATGAACCGAACAGCTACGGCGGCGCTGTCGAGTCGCCGGTTCACAAGCCAGCTCCATTCGCCGTATCCGGTCTGGCTGACAGTGTTCCATACGACAATAACGACCACTACACCCAAGCCGGTGATCTGTACCGCCTTCTTAGCGAGGAAGAACGTGAGCGGCTTGTAGCCAATATTGTTGCGGCAATGACCCCTGTAGATAAGGATGAAATTAAAATCCGCCAAATTGGTCATTTCTACAAGGCCGATCCGGAGTATGGCACCCGTGTGGCTGAGGGGCTCGGATTACCAGTTCCTCAAGGCGTGTAAGTCGATCATATATAACAAAAAAGAGGCACCCCAGATAATTTGAGGTGTCTCTTTCTTAATAGCTGTTTTCTTGAACGTTATTGCCAATTTTACCGAAACAAAACCGCTAGAGTATTTGTGGTTCTGTTAGTCCTGTCCAGGCTTTCCCCGGACAAGATCAGGTTATTAAGCCCAATTTCCTTGACGAAACACGGGTTCAATCGTGCCGTCCGGGAGTTCGCCGTCAATCTCCAGTTCAGGGCAGCCAATCATAAAGTCGACATGCGTTAGACTGACATTTGCTCCTCGAGCTAACAGTTCCTCTTTACTCAGCTTCGTTCCGCCTTTGATATTGACCGGGTAAGAGCTGCCAAGGGCAAAATGGCACGAAGCATTCTCATCAATGCCTGTATTATAAAAGATTCGGCCCATTCTTGAGATCGGCGAATCCTGCGGAACCAGAGCCATCTCGCCTAAATAAGAAGCGCCTTCGTCAGTTTCCAACAGAGAGGCCAGGTCTTCAAGCCCGGTTTGTGCCTCATAAGCAACGACTTTACCATCCTTAAATGTAAGTTTAATACCTTCAATCAACCGGCCGTTCAAGTTGAGTGGAAGTGTACTGCTGACCACGCCATTCACGCCGGTCCGCAGAGGCATGGTATATATTTCTTCTGTCGGCATATTGGCCACGAAATAGATCCCATCTTCATTCTCGTCTCCCCCGCCAAGCCACAAGTGCTCTTCAGGCATCTCTACTCTGAGATCCGTTCCGGGCGCTCTGTAATGAAGAGACTTGTAGCGCTTGCGATTCATTCGCTCTTGGCTTTCCTTCAGCTGCGCGATATGGGACTGCCATGCCGCAACCGGATCATCCTGATCAACCCGGTTCATCAGGAACACCGCTTCCCACATTGCCTGGATCCGCTGATCTCCCGGCAGATCCGCGAACACCTTGTCCGCCCATGCCTGGGTAGGGGCTTTAATCAGCGACCAAGTCACCTTATTGCTCCGGACATAGGAAGAGTACTTCTCCCGGGCCACTGCTGCAGCTCTTACCGCGGTGGATACTTTGGAGGAATCTATTCCCCGGAACAACTCTGGATCAGGCACTTTAATATGCAGGACCGCACCTCCACCTACGGCGAGCTGCTCCATCATATCAGCCTGCCATTTCGGATAATAGGCAAAAGATGAGTCCGGCGCCTTCTCATAGCGGATTCGGGTCACCTGCTCATCATCCCATTCAACCTGGACATATTTAGCCCCTGCTTCATAAGCGCTGGCGACAACCAGACGTGTGAATTCCGCAGTCTCGATCGGAGCCTGGATGATAAGCACTTGATCAGGCTGGATATTAACGCCTACCTTTATAACAAGCTCCGCATACTTCTTTAATAACAACTGAAAATCCTTGTCCACTTTCTACCATCCTCTCTATCTGCTGTGGTCCTATCGTATCACGATTTACAGTTCTTCCACCAGAGAACCAGGAAACGAGGAAACAGCCCACAGGCTTGCTCCAAATCATGGCCTAAGATGCTCAGATTATTGCCCTGCCTAAAAGAGCGCCCTGGTTCAGTATCCAGAACCAGACCCTGAAAACCATCTTAACAATGAAAAAGAGAGCAGCCGCTGATTGGCTGCTCTCTCTTGCTATCTGTTAAATTTTGAATTTGCTTACCGTCTCTTGAAGCTCCTCCGCCATCTTGCTTAGCATTGCCGCAGATGCGCTGATTTCCTGCATGGAGGCCAGCTGCTCTTCCGTTGTTGCCGCCACCTGCTCAATGCTGGCAGCCGTCTCCTCTGAGATATCGGCAACTTCTCCGATTGAGCCAAGCATTTTATCCGAATTCGCCGCCATAGCCTGAGAAGCCACGGATACCTGCTCGATCTGCTGGGCAACTCCGGCAATGGATTCGAGAATATGCTCGAAGGAACCGCCTGCCGTATCAGCCATGTCAATTCCCTGTTTCACTTCATGGATCACCTGCTCCATACTTGCCGCAGTCGTTCCAGAATCACGCTGGATTCCCGCGATCAATTCGGCAATTTGAGCCGCCGAGCTGCTGGATTGCTCCGCGAGCTTCTTGATTTCGGAAGCTACTACGGCGAAGCCCTTACCCTGCTCCCCAGCCCGCGCCGCTTCAATGGAAGCATTCAGCGCAAGCAGATTGGTCTGTGAAGCAATTGTAGTAATCACCTGGGTGAAGGCCTCGATGTCTTTAGAGCGTTCTCCGAGCGTGGTCACATCTTGAGCAAGATTGCTGACGGTTCCTCCAATAGCTTTCATCTGGTTCATAACGGATTGAATCGCTTGATTACCGTCTTTGGCCGTCTGCTCGGTATGTCCGGCAGATTCTGCCGCTTCGTGCGTGCTTTGCGAGATCGATTGAACCTGGCCGCCTATTCCATTCAAATCCTTGACGGTTGTATTGATTTCCTTCACCTGTTGGGCTGAACCACTGGAAACTTCCTGAACTGCGAGAGCCACCTGCTTCCCTGCCTCCGCAATTTGTTCTGAGCTGGCGGACAGCTGCTCCGAGGAAGCCGCAAGCTGCATCGCGTTATCATTAACTTTATGCAGAACGGTACGAAGGGAAGCCGCCATCTGATTGAAGTTTTTTCCAAGCAATCCGATTTCATCATGCCGTACCACTTCGATGGTTTCGGACAGATCACCTTCACTGATCCGCAATGAGGCTCTGTTGATTCTCCGCAGCGGCCGGAGAATGGCTACAATAATCACGGTTACAATAGCCGCTCCGACAAGCAGGGAAATGGCAAGGACAATAAAAGTGGACCTCAAGATTGGTGCAGCCTGGTCCGCCACTTCTGATTCATACATGGTTCCGGCGATTTTCCACCCGGAAGTTTGGTTAGTCGTAAATACCATTTTATTAAGGGTACCGTCGCTCTCATAACTGAAATTCCCGTTGTTGTCTTTGTAAAGATTTGTTAACATCGGACTTTCCTTGGCCGTAGACCCCGTTTTGTTTGCCGGATGATAGACAAACTTCTTATCTTTATCGATCAGGAACACAAATCCCTTTTGACCAATCTGAACGCTCTTTGTAATTTCAGCGAGTCGTTTGATCGTTACAGACATACCCACGACGCCTTTGCCATCCTTGCTCACCTTGGCAATTGTGACAACCTGATTTCCGCTTGCCTTTGACTCATAAGGAGATGTCACCACAATGCTGCCCTTGCTCGCAAGCGCCTCTTTATACCAGCCCCGCACCCTCGGATCGTAATCCGCTGCAATTTTGGTCACAGCGTTCGAGTCGAGGTACAGTCCATCATTCGTCCCAATAAAAACATTTTCTGTATCCGACTCTGCTGCTTTATACATAAGAAGATTACGTTTCACGCTTTCGCTGCTCCCAATGTTGGTGCCATTGTCAGACTTAACGCTGCTCAGGTCGGCAAGCTGGGATAACACTTCGATTTCTTTCTTTTTTGAGTTAAAGAAATCATTCAGCAAGGAATCCAGCAGTCTCACATTCCCATTGGCCGCAGCCGTCATCTGCTCGTTCACATTCTCCTTAGCTGTCTGATACGACACGTATGACAGGAGTATGGTAGGAGCAACCAGGATAATGGCAAATGCCCCAATCAGCTTGTTCTTTATGGAAAAGAACACCGTTTTTTCTCCTGCCTTGTCCCCGGATTGTTCACTCCCCCTTGCTGATTTAGTCCCTATTTGTTTTATCTTTTTCATTCGTCTCTCGACTCTCCCCCATTCGAAATTTCTCCACTCTCCTTTCATCGACATTTTTCGTCATTTATTTTAGTACCTAAACTTAATCTTTAATAAAAAAGTATCTGTATCCGGTTACATACAAATCTCAGTTGCAAAATATAAACGTGCCAGGTTGGGCAACCCCTCTCCCGGCACGTTTATTTTTTGTAAACCGTTAATTTTTCTTATACATTACGCTGTTCGTCACAATCCAACCAGATGGTTTACTTATGATCCCGTGTTGGCCTATCAAGGTGCAAATCCCTCCCGGCTAATCCGGATCTGGGCCTCATCGAAGGCTCCTAATAACCGTTCATACACGATGCGGTATGCGGATGGCCCGTACCAATCCTCCAAGCCCAGCTTCTCATATATGGAGCCTATGCCTAATCCGCGAGTCCTTCTTCCCCCGCTTCCATCACCCATGAAGTAATCATCCAGACATACCCGATCCACCACGGACCTTAGAACATCCGGAAAAGCAGCGCTGCTCGGAAGCACAGGAGCGATTGCCGCCTGAACCGGAACTCCAGATTTGGCCAGTTCACCAAGAGCTTTGAGCCTTGCAGGGATTGGAGGCGCAGATGGGCTAAACTGCTTCCGTATTTCGTCCAGGTCCGTCTCTATGGTCATGCTTATTCTTACGCGTTCTTTGAGCTTTAGGAACAAATCCAGATCGCGCTGGACCAGCGGGCTGCGGGTCTGGACGAGCAGGAAGTCCGGCGGATTTACAGCCATCACCTCAAGAAGAGATCGGGTTACCTTCTCCTGAACCTCAACCGGCTGATAAGGATCCGTGCTTGAGGACATGAAGATGGTCACTTTCCCTTTCGACTTGGCTCTTACAAGCTCTTTCTCAAGCAGGCCAGCCGCCTCTTTCTTAATGTCTATCCAGCTTCCCCATTCCTCACCCCGGAAGGTGGATACCGGCATTCCCCGCACATAACAATAAGCACATCCGAAGGAGCACCCGGTATAGGGATTCAGCGAATGCGTGTAATCCGCAAGAAAACCTGTTCCTTTGTTCAGCATGGTCTTGGGGTACTTATTCAGCAGTTTATAGGGCATCATGAAAAATCACCCCCAAACTGTACCTCATACCGGCGGTGATCTCACTTACTCCATGCCGAAGTGTGGTTCTGTAGTATCCTTTTGTTCCAGATACAGGTCTATATTGGGTCGGAAAGATCAGTCCCTCTCCCCGGTTAAGGGTAACCACACGGCCCCGGCTCTGGGCTCTTGGCCGCGCCTCAACCAGAAGAAACTCACCGCCTTCATAATCCAGCCCATACTGGTTCAGGGCAAACACGACCTGGAAAGGGAAGAACACCTCCCCGTACAAATCCTGGTGCAGGCAGTTGTATCCACCGGCCTCGTATTTCAGTATTAATGGTGTTGGACGAGTCTGGCCGCGCTGGTGACACCTCTGGATAAATTCATCCAGATTGGAGGGGTATCTAAACTCCTTCCCAAGCTGCTCATGCCACCGGTTGGCTGTCTTGGAGAGCTCCGGATAAAGACTTGTCCTTAATTCCTGAAGCCATGAGGGAAGCGGATTGCAGTAATACTTGTATTCTCCGTCCCCGAACCTGAACCTGCCCATATCGATCGTGCTGCGAAACAGCTCGTCCTGTTCATAGGTGCGGATGATGACATCACACCCTTCCTCATCCAGCAGAGCCGGCAGCTTGGCATACCCCTGCTCGTCAAGGCTTCCCTGCAGTTTGTTCCAATCCAGTCTGGCAACCTGATCTGCAATTTTATTAGGCATGCCGTGTTCTATCTTCATCTGACCACCGCCGTTCAACCTCAAGCAGCCGGGTTTTCATCTGAAGTCCGCCCCGGTAGCCAGTCAGGCTGCCGTTCTTTCCAATCACCCGGTGGCAGGGAACGGAGATCAGGACAGGATTGGCTCCAATTGCAGCCCCAACAGCCCTTACCGCTCCTGGTCTCTGGATAGTCTCAGCGATCTCTGAGTACGAACAAGTCTTACCATAAGGAATTTGGCGCAGTGCGTTCCATACCTCAACCTGAAAAGGAGTGCCGTAGAAATCAAGCGGGGCTAAGAACTGGGTGCGTCTTCCCCGCAGATACTCTTTCATTTCGTCAATATAGGGCTTCATATGCTGATCATTACACTCGATAGCAGCACCTGGGAATCGCCGGATGAGCCATGCGGCCATTTCTTCATAAGGCCTGTTCTCCGATCCCACATAACACAGACCTTGAGGTGTTGCCGCCATATAGAACTGCCATCCTTCATCCTCGAACAGGGTCCAATAGATGGTGTTCGCCGCTGCTGTTTTCATATTGGTTCCTCCATAAGCTCCAGTTTATATTTCTGCCGGTACTCGGCAGGTGAATAACCCGTTATTTTTTTAAATAAGGTGATGAAATACGGGGCGCTCGGAATGCCTACAGAATAAGCTACCTCATGTACAGACGAAGTCGTCTGCATCAGGATCTCTTTGGCTTTTCCAACCCGGTAACTCTGTATATATTCAACAGGTGTAACGCCCGTAATGCGCTTGAATGTCCGATGGAGATGATAAGGGCTACCATGGCACATATCGGCCAGCATATGGAGAGTCAACTTCTCCTTATAATGCGACTGGATACATGTCGTGATCTGCTCCACCCAGTCCTCATCGGGCAGCCGCTCCCCCGTGGGCTTGCAGCGCTTGCAGGGACGGAACTCCTCCCTTAGCGCCTCATTCGCACTTCTGAAGATTCGGACGTTGCCCCGGTTCGGCACACGGGATTTACAGGACGGTCTACAGAATATACCTGTGGTCTTTACCGCATAGAAGAACTGCTCATCGTAGGCGGCATCATTGCTGATTATTGCCGTCCAGTACTCATCCTTCATCAAGATCCCTCCTTGCCCTATTAACATTGTGGCCACTATACATAGTATACCCTTTGCTGCGGATTTCAGGGAGGATTCCAGGATGTAATAGCAAGATTACGAAACACCGCACCTCATCTTAGCACTCGTTTAAATGGGGTAGGAATAGCGTCAATTCGGGTAGATTCTAATGAGCGGATGAAACCAGAATTCCGCAAGCATATGCTGTAGCACATGTAGTTATACTTCTTTTTATTCTGGTGCATTTCATGAACTTCCCTTTCTTTGGTTATAGTAACAAGGATATTAACTCTAAGGAGGCACAAAGGATGTCTGAAAGCACGCACGAATTCGTGGAGAAGGTCCACGACAATCAGAAAAAGGCGGAGAAGAATAAGCACCGGGCCAAGGGAAATCCGGGTTCACAGCTGCCCAATAAGCAGCACAGTACCAACAAGTAATAAAAGAAGCCATGCAGACCATGTCCCTCGGGCCATGGTCTTGCTGCTCTTGCTTCTTCATCTTTCTTAATTAATTGCTGCAAGTATGATGGTCACTCTTCATGCCAAGGTTTCCCCAATCCATTTCGGGCCAGCTTCTTCCTAATTACTGTGCCATTTCCCCCAATATTTCAAATTCATCTGAGACCCGGCTTCATTCAAGTCCGCATCCCCATCATCACACCGTATCCTTTTTCCGCATTGGTTCGTGTACAGATCGTAAACCATTTTGCACAAACCAACGGAGGTGCCTGAAATGAGTCATTATGTCCCCTATGTTGTAGAACAGTCCAGCCGGGGTGAAAGAAGCTATGACATTTATTCACGGCTGCTTAAGGACCGGATCATCTTTGTCGGCTCCGCCATTGACGACCAACTTGCCAATAGCATTACAGCCCAGCTGCTGTTTCTATCGGCGGAAGATCCTGAGAAGGATATATTTATGTATATTAACAGCCCGGGAGGCTCCACCTCAGCCGGGTTCGGGATCTATGACACCATGCAGTATATCAAACCGGATATCCAGACAATATGTACGGGATTTGCCGCTTCCTTCGGCTCCCTTCTTCTGCTTGCCGGGACCAAGGGGAAGCGGTTCGCTCTTCCAAACAGCGAAATTATGATCCACCAGCCCCACGGAGGAGCCCAGGGTCAGGCCAGCGACATTGCGATCAGTGCGAAGCGGATTCTTCAAATCCGGGAAAAGATCGTTCAAATTACCTCGGACCGAACCGGCCAGCCATATGACAAGGTTGAGCGGGACATGGATCGGGATTACTTCATGTCAGCGCAGGAAGCTCTGGAATACGGAATTATTGACAAAGTCATTACATCGATTTAGTCGAGGAGGTGATTTGATGTTAAACCATTTGCTTAACAAAGAAGTGACCATACATTTTCTTGATGGTTCTTGTGTAAGAGGCGGTATTCTGGAGGCCATTGAAGAGAACTTTATCAACTACGCTGATGAATATCAGTCCTTGTACATTCCCGTTACCTCCATCCGGTCCATCAGTATTGACACCAAGGAGCGCCAGCGCCCACGTGTGGGCTTTGCCCAGTAACCATTGGGCCCCAGGAGACCGTTCCGAAAGCAAGCAATCTTACAGCAGAATGTGCGGCTTTTTTGCAAAAAGTAAACAAAGCGCCAATCCAAGCGAAACTATCCTTGGGCTGGCGCTTTGCTATTGTGGCCTTCTACATGCTTTACCGACATAGCACATTGTAGTATTTCCTCATACACCTCATTCCAGCCTTGATGGTATTTGCCTGCGTCTTCCGGTTTAATCAATATCCGCCCACCAGACTCATAACCGGCATCTTGTCTTTTCCAACTTAGACGGACCCTGGTTACCCCCCAGTTCACCTCAATTCCTGTCATGATTTGCTTCAGCTCCTGTTCGGATGAATTTGAACATCATGTGGTTGAATAGTAAATATCTTAGTGATATTATTATCGATAACATTGTATGTTAGCCTAAAATTTCTATTACCCATTTTCATATTACCAGCAAGGTTTCATACTTCTATGCACTGTGAGGAGCTTTTCATTTATGAACCGTATAGAACTGTTAAAAGAGTTATCCCGGCTGTACAATGACCATTATCAAATGTGGCAGCAGGAATGGAATAAGCGTCATACCTATGGACTTTCGCGCAACCACGAACTTATTCTGGAGCTTCTGGATAAGGAGGGCCCACTTAATCCCTCCAAATTAGCCGCGGTTCTAAAGGTGACCACCGGGGGAGTCACAGGTCTCGCCGATAAGCTGGTCAAGGCTGGTTACATTCAGCGCATCCGCGATGAAGAAGACCGCCGTGCCGTTCATCTGGCCATCACAGACGCCGGAAGGGCACTTGCTCATCAGACCCGGAGCCAGGGCCGCGCCCAGTTCGCCCATTTTTTTGATATGCTGACAGATGAGGAGCTTACCCAGCTAATTACTCTGTACCAGAAGCTGGTTAAGGTAAACAAAAATTTCTGACATGAAGAGAGACCGGCTAACTCTGGCCGGTCTCTTCCCTATTCCTCGCAGCAACAACCAATTCCTGCATCTTCCCCTATCAACCCCCACCAGGCCAAGTATGCTCAACCGGACTAAACAGCCATTTTAATATTTCTAAATAAACCCGATGAGCGCAACCACCGTGCGGGTCTACGCCAGAAGGCGGAGAACCATAGCAAATAAACAACCCAAGATTACCGTCCACAGCAGATTCCGGGTTTTGAAAGCAACAATAAATGTGAGCACGCCTGCAGCCAGATCCAGATGTTCATGAAGACTAAAGCCAGCTTCCGCATGAATAAGCTCCTGTCCCACCAATGCAGCCATCACCGCAATTGGAATGTGTCCCAGCCATCTCAGAAGCGGCTCTGGCAAATCAATCCGGCTTAACAGCACAAGCGGAATTACCCTGGGAAGCGCCGTAACCAGGGAACAAGCTGCGATCAGCACAAAAATATCCCATCTTATCTCCATCTCTCAATCACCGTCCCCACTGTTGCCGCTGTGATTGTCGCCGCAATGACACCTGCGCTCTGAGATAACCAAATTCCACAAATAACCCCCACGATCACCGCAGTTAATCCTACCACAAGATCGACCGTATACCTCTTCCGATGAACGATCTGCAGCACCAACAAGCCGATAAACATCGCCGGAAGCGCAAAATCTAGTCCAAGCTTCTCAGGGTCCTTAATCCATTCCCCCAAATAGGCACCGGCTAGATTAGCAGCAATCCAGTTCAAATATGCGGTAAGATTCAGGCCCTGCATCCAGCTGTTGTTTAACTGCTTAGTCTGAGAGGCTTGAGCGGAAGCCACCCCAAACGTCTCATCGGTAAGCAGCATACCGATTAAGGCATTCTTAATTGGCGATAGATGCCGGAAATACGGGGATAAGGCAGCGCTCAGAAGAAGATGCCTTAGATTCACGAAGAACACGGTAGCCACAATACCTGCCGTAGAACTCCCCGCTCCAATCATGCCCGCGAAGATGAACTGCGCTGAGCCCGCATACACCATTACACTCAGAAGACCGACCTCCATCATGCTGAGACCTGCCGTCTTCTCAATAATCCCTGCCGCAAAGCCAATGCTCAAATAGCCCAGTAATGTAGGGACACAGTCCTTGACTCCGCGGATAAATTGCTCTCTGTTCACTGGTTCCTAACTCCTGTCTCTCTATTTAGTCCCGACAAAATTCAATTATACCACTCCGCACGGGATGCTGGGTTATACCCGTTGAACGGGATACTAAAAGCCTCTGCCAAGGCAGAGGCTTTTAGTATAATAGACTGTATCAAATTTAAGCGAGAAGTTCCTCAATATCCTGCTCCATATCAAGCGGGTCCGTAGTAGCTTCAAATCTCTTTACAACCTCACCACTCGAGTTAATGAGAAACTTGGTGAAATTCCATTTAATCGAATCCCCTTCCATATATTCCGGATGCTTCTCCTGAATCACAGCCATCAAGAGCTTCGCCACAGAATGTTGGTGGTTGAAACCTTCAAATGGCTTGGAGCCAGCCAGGTATTTGAACAGAGGATGGGCTTCTTCTCCACGCACATCGATCTTCTGAAACATTGGGAAATTCACACCATAATTTAGAGTGCAGAAGGTATTAATCTCGTCATTACTCCCCGGCTCCTGGTCAGCGAACTGGTTGGAAGGAAACCCGAGGATTAAGAAATTTCTGTCCTTGTACCGGTCATACAGCTTCTGTAAATCTTCATACTGAAAGGTAAATCCGCACTGGCTTGCCGTATTCACAATCAACAAAGTCTTACCACGATAAGCTTCCAAAGAAATTTCTTTTCCATTCATTGCTTTAGCAGAGAAATTATATATACTCATCTTTGGTTATCCCCTTACAATATGTGTGTATTGTTACAGGGTTGATGGTAACAAATTAAAAGACTAATAGCCAGCCAAAATCTTGGTTAATTTCCATATAGGTTACAGATTTCAATGCAAATCATAGTCTTGTCACATTGTAATTTCGAAGCTTCATTCGGCGGCCTATGGGCGAATAGACTCTAGAGTGCCGGCCCCTCCTAAGGGTTGGGGCGGGAGCCCATTTTGCCGGGGCTGTATATCTGGATGCAATGATATGTTCCCTTCGTATAATAGTCTGATACATGCTGCGGTCCCTCAAGTGCTTAAACATCTCAAAACCCGGTCTTGTATTCGCTTCAATAATCCAGATCCGTCCACTCTTGTCCAGTGCCAGGTCGATGCCAAGAATACGGATACCCGGAAATGCCTGGTCAAGCGCTCTCGCCGCCCCGTAGGACACTTGGTCAATCTTCCTCAGGGATGTTTTGACTTTTGCAGAGTTGTGATGGATGGCATTTAGGACAGCCTCCAAGGCTACCGGTCTCCCTCCCTGACTGTAGTTCGTCAGGAACCTTCCCTTCGCACCGGCCCGGACGACTTTACCCGAGATATGCCACTTTGAATCCGGCTTCTGCATATATACCCGAATATCTATGAGCCTGTTCTTATACCGTGCAAGCGGAATCCCCTGCTGGATGATATATGATCTTCCCCGGTGCATACGCCCTCTGAGCGCATCCGCGGCGGAACGTTCTCTCACTCTCATACTCCTTAAATCCCATCCGATATCAACGATACCTCTTCCAGCCCTCTTTACTCTAATGATACCGACCCCTTGGCTTCCGTTGTCCGGTTTTACAAAAACCGACGGATAACGAAGCAGCATTCTTCGCAGATGGTACGGGTGATATCCGTGTGTCTCGGGAAGATGAGGGCGAAGAACCCTGGATCTCTGCATAGCGCGGGCTTTGAGCAGCTTGCTCTTGACCTTACGAAACGGCATTTCTCCATCTCCTCGTGTGTGAATTGATAGTAATATATGTTGAGGTGTGGAATGCCCGCCATGTATATCCGCCTTTATCAGCCTGGGATTTTCGTATCTCCTGTAACGTCTTACTTTCCTCAACTTGAGTGTCTTATTCGGTGTTTTTCCTGCTTATCGCTTTAAACTAGCTATTCGCTCTCTAGGCCACCTGTGTGAACATTACCCCTTCGTCCCCGCCGTAATATTCATGCCTTCAATGAAATATTTCTGGAAGAAAAAGAACAGGAGAACGACGGGCAGCAGAACAATCACCGAGCCTGCCATCAGATAGTGCCACTGGGTTGATTCGGTTCCTTTAAAAGTCTGCAGACCAATCTGCAGGTTGAACAAGGACTCCGAATTGATATAGATCAGGGGGCCGGTTAGGTCATTCCAAGCTCCCTGGAAGGTCATGATCGCCACGGTGGCTATCACCGGCATGGACAAAGGCAGCATCAGCCTCCACCATATGCGGAAGTGGCTTGCCCCATCCACCTTGCCCGCTTCGATCAGTTCATTCGGAATCGTCATGAAGAACTGGCGGATCAGAAAGATCTGAAAGGCGCTTCCGAAGAAGCCGGGTACGGTCAATGGATAATACGTGTTAATCCAGGACAGCTTGGAGAACAGAATATATTGCGGAATGAGTGTAACAAAGCTTGGAATCATCATCGTACCGAGCATGATAGAGAAGAGCAGTTTTTTACCCGGAAACCTGATTTTGGCGAATCCATAGGCCACAAACGTATTGGACAGCACATGGGAAAAGACCCCGATGCCTGCAAGCAGCAGCGTATTGAGCGTATACCGGGCGAAGTTCCCCTTCTCCCAAGCATGACGGTAATTCTCTAAATGAACCTCCTTGGGGAATAGGGTTGGCGGATAGGACATAATCTCCTGCATGGACTTCAGTGACGTGGAAATCATCCAGAAGAGCGGTGTCAGAAGCAGCAGACCTATCGCCGTCATGAACAGAAACAGCAGGATGGACATTCCCTTGCTGCGCATAGCCCCGGGTGATTGCTTAACCCCGCTGATACTTCCGTGCCTTCGTGAAGCTACCAGACTCATTACTGGTCCCCCCCTTCATAGTGCACCCACAATCTGGACAAGATCAGATTCACCAGGGTGAGTGCCAGAACAATCAAGAACAGGAACCAGGCCATCGCCATCGCGTAACCCATGTCAAACACTTTGAAGGCTTTCAGAAACATGTGCAGATTGTAAAAGAGCAGCGAGTTCATCGGCGCGCCCGGCTCGTTGTTATACCCCATCACATAGCCTTCCTGGAAGATTTGAAATCCTCCGATCATCCCGGTTACGATCTCAAAGAAAATAACCGGAGTAATCATCGGCAGGGTAACATGCCAGAACTTGCGGAACCGGCCTGCGCCGTCCAATTCAGCCGCTTCATACAGCCGTTTCGGAACAGACTGGAGACTTGCGAGATAGAGCAGCATCATGCCTCCCGCTCCCCATATTTTCATAAGAATCACAGCGTTCTTCGTCCAAGCCGGGTCAGTCAGCCAAGCCGGTCCATCCACACCGACCCAGCCAAGCATGAGATTCACAAGTCCAGCGCTCGGGGACAGCAGCATCATCCAAAGCACATATACGCCTACACCCGACAGAATGGACGGCAGATAGAAGACTGTGCGGAATATCCGGATACCGGCAACCTTGCGGTTCAGCACAACGGCCAGCAGCAGACCACCCGCTGTCTGCAGAGGTACACTAATAATTACATAATAGAATGTATTCCATAGCGATTTCCAAAACAGCGGATCATGACTAAACATCGTTTCATAATTCCGCAATCCGATCCAATTCATTCTTGAAGTAATATCATAATTGGTAAAACTGGCATATAGGGAGAACAGCATGGGACCTGCTGTGAACAGCAGAAACCCTGCAATCCATGGACTTGCAAATATATATCCCTGCCAGGCTTCCCTGCGGCTGAGAGCACTGCCGCGATAGCGTAGTGCGGTACGGGCCATGCTGCCCACCTTCTTTCTGGGATAGACCTTTTATTTATTGTTGGAAATCAGCTTTTCGACATCCGCCTGAGCTTGATTCAGCCCCTCCTGAACCGATTTCTGGCCAAGCATAATCGCATCGCGCTGCGGATTGATCAGATTGATATAATCTGGCGCACTCAGCGGATTAGGAGTAATTTTAGTCACGGCCAAATTGTCTACAGAAGCTTTATACACGGCATTCTTCTGCAGCTCCGGATTGTTGGAGGCTTCTTTATTGGCCACATTATCGAAGTTCTTCTCAGCCCAATAGGTTTGAGCCTGCACATCCGTCATGTATTTAAGAAACTCCCAGGCTTCATCCGGATGCTTGGAGCCATACGGAATCTCAATAACAAATCCGCCCCCGACACTGTAATGTCCAGCACCTTCCTTGGTCTCCGGCAGCGGAGCTACCCCGAAGTTCATATTCTGGCCGTAATCCCGAATCTGCGTATAGAAATTGGTTACATCCGTCCAAATAGATACCTTGCCGGCAATAAACGGGTTCGCCTGCTTGCTGCCGAAGTCAGCTTTGAAGGCATCAATATTGCTCTGACCAAGACGTTTCGCGTTGTTCAGAATGTACTGCATGGCCTCCGCCTTTGCCGGCGCGTTAACCACCGGTTTGCCGTTGTCGGCGAAGAAATTGCGTCCCCCGTCGAAATTCAGCTGCAGTAAGTTCCAGTCCGAGTTGAACTGCGGGGAGTATCCGATATGGGTGTACTTATCCCCGCTCTTCTTATCCAGCTTGGCTGCTGTCTTCTCGAGTTCATCCCAAGTGTTCGGGAATTTCTCCGGATCAAGACCCGCTGCCTTGAAGTCATCCTTGTTATAGAACATCATCCGGGTATCCGTGTTGAACGGAAGCCCATATGGCTTGTCCTGGTACAAAACAGTCTTCCATAGTTCAGGGAAGAAGCGGTCCTTCACCTTGTCCCGCTCGACGTATTTGGATAAATCAGTTGCCTGCTTCTTGCTGGCACGCTGCTGAACTGTATTTATGTCATTCATCATAATATCTGGTGGATTACCGGCACTGACAGCCGCCAGTTCCTTAGTGAAAATATCCGAGTAGGGATAATAGCTGTGTTTCACGAAAATTTTGTCCTGTGACTTATTGAAATCGTCCACCAGCTTCTCAATGATCGGTCTACGGGTCTCCGATCCCCACCATGTCCAATAATTGAGCACCACTTTCCCGTCCGTGGATGTGCCCGCATCCGTCTGTGAGGCTGCACCTGCCGGCCCGCCGGACGTTCCCCCGGAGCATGCGGCCAGGATCGAAAGGCTGCACAGAATGGCAAGCAGCTTGACCCAAGACTGATTTGATTTTTCCTTTTTCATCATGTATCCCCCTAGGCAGTAGTTTGTTTCTTCCTATTACTTAACCAAGCAAGGTCGAAATGCATCATTTTTTGTATTTATTAAAAAAACACAGCCGCTTTTATTCACTTCCGGACCATGAATTCCGATGTAAAACAAAGCATTCGAATTTACATGCATCAACTTTAACCTCCGGGAGATGACAGCTTGAAAGCCGAAACAAGGATTTACCTCGATGCCGTCCTTCAAAACATGAAAAATATTTTGTTCTTCATGTTCCTGCCCATTCTGATTGCCCGTATGGGAGCTTCGCCACTTCAAATCACGTTGTCCACCTCGCTGCCGCCTCTAATGTCGGCTCTTTCCGTAGTGTTCGTCACCCGGCTGCTGCCGTGTACGTTCAAGGTATATTACTCGGCAGGCATTATCCGCCAGCTTGCTTTTCTATGCATTGCCTTCGCCGTGCTTCTGCCCCATTCCATTACCTGGATTCTTCTGTTCTGGTCAATCAACTGCATCGTGGTGATGATCCTGAATGTCCAGCAGCATTCCTTGATCAAGCACAACGTGGAAGAGGCAAAGATGTCCTCCTTATTTGGAAACATCCGCATTATCGCCATTGGTGTCACTATGGTCTGCTCCTACAGCGCCAGTACACTACTGGACCGCTTTGACAGCATTTTTCCATATAACTATTTCGTCTGTATGATCCTTGGGGCAGTCTGCACCTTCACCGGGATGAATCTAATGGCCCGCCTGGCGCCAAGAGAATCCAAGAAGATCAGCTTCCGCTGGAAACGCCCGCTTCAGAAACCGACCCCGTTCTTGATGCTAGTGGGCCTCATGGCTGTAGGAAGCGCCCTGCCTGGCTCGCTCTGGGTGATCTATCATGTGAACGTGCTGCACTTCAGCAATATGCAGATTGCCCTATTCTCCATCTGTTCTGGTGCGGTATCCGCGGTATGCATCCCGTTAGGACGCCGGTGGATCAAGCGATTCGGTTACAAGAACACTCTGCTGACCGGGTATGCCCTGCTGATGTGCACCGTCTGTTTGTACGGCCTGTCCCACACCTATGCAGTTCTGCTTGGCCTTCAAATCGTGCGCGATTTGATCGGAAGCTTCACCGGGATTGCCCAAGAGACTTTATCCATTGAAGAATCCAAGAAGCATGAGGATGAGGCGGGTTTCTTCTCCGATGTTGCTCTGCTTAACAATCTGGGCGGCGCACTTGGGCCTTTTGCCGGGATGTTCCTGTACAAGCTGTTTAGTATCCAGACCTGCTTCATGCTTCTGGGAGCCGTGGCTCTTCTGCCGGCAGCCTGGTTCGTATTCCGGATGAATGATAAGAAGACGTCAGAAGGCTCCCCTGTTGAAATGATTCCAGCTGTGAAATAAGGACGCAAAATAAAAAGGAGAGGACACAGCGCCGTGTCTTCTCCTTTCTTCATATACTCCAAAATGAAAGCGGCCAGGCCCGCCGGGGAATCGTTAATCCACCAACCCTTGCTACCAACTCATTTATCGTCTTCTATACTACTAGGCGTCCCTTCTTATCCGCCAGGCGGATAACCGCCTCGACCCCTGAGTTAAATTCCAGATAGTCACTTTCAATTCCGTCACTAAAAATCACGCCCTCTTCCGGCATCTGGGATACGATACGCAGCGGACTTCCCTCTTCAATTCTGCCAAACACCAGATTTGCCGCCGTAGTTCTGCTGGGGAAAGGCTCCCTCACGGTAAAATAGAGATGGCGTGAATCCCAGGCGGCGCGGGCTTGATCCGCTGATTCAGCCTCCCTGTGTCCGCCTGTAGGCTCATGCTCCTTCCGGTGAATATCTTCCACAGCCAGCTTCAAAGGCTGATGAGTCGCCCGGCTGACAATGCCTGCCGCGCCGGCAAGTACGCTCTTGAGCCAGCCGGTCGAGCCAAGTCCGGTCGAGATAATCACACCGCTGGACGACTGCTGCTCCGCCGCTTCATTCAGCTTAAGCTCATACCGTGCGGATACATGCGTACGCCGCCCGACAAACAGGTCGTTCACCCCGTAAAGATACTGGCCGTCATTGAGCTCAGCCTTGGCCAAGGTCACCTCCTGTATGGTCCGTCTGGCGTAAATTACATCCCTAATAATCAGCTTAAGATCGCGCACTGAAAAGGGCAGCAGCACCCCATCCCATCTGTGCGGGTCAGGGTTCACCCCGATCAGCGGCTGACTTTCCGTATATTTCAGCGTATTGGCTACTAATCCATCCGGACCAAGCACAACGATAATATCCTGCTCGCCGAAGATGAAATTCGGCACATGGTCCCGGTCCAGAATCTGCACCCGGCCCACATCCGAGAGCAAACCGGCTGCTTCGGCCAGAGCTTCCCGGTAGACCCTGTCTTCCCGGGTATAATCGCTGAAATCCGCGCCAAGCCGCTCAATATAGAACTCTGCTTGTTGTACAGTATTGTATCGTACAACCAAATCTTCAAGCCGGGTCCGTCGTTTAATCAAGACAATCTTGCGTTCAGTTAACGGCTGGTTCATCGCCATCATCTCCTCTGGTCTGCGTTCCTCCCGTCGGCCGAACCGGCCATAATTCCCTGCAGGAGATCAGGTGTAATATTCAACTGGCCGATCTTGCCAGCATTCTCTGCCAGCTCCTGGAAGGCGATCGCAATCAGCTTATCCGGCTTCATCCCGATATTAGCCAAGGATTGCAGCACACTTGGCTGGACTTCCTGAAGCGACTTCATCACCACAGTAAGCTCATACGCCTTGGCATCCGCTTCGGCTCTCTGATTGGCGGCAGTCAGATTAATCAATTCCTGCCTTTTCTCTTCAAGCTCCGTATCGAACCTTAACTGTTCCTCGTGCATCTCATTCTGCTTCTGTCTCATCGACCGCTCGGCTTCAAGCTGGGTTTCCTGGATCTGGCGCCGTTTCATCTCAATCGCGATCTCTGTATTCAGCTCGTTCTCCTTCACACGCCGCTCCTGCTCGATCGAAGCGTTCCGCCGTTCATATAGGGCCACATCGGCACTTCTCAATATCTCTTCCCTTGCCTGCGCCTCAAGAGCTCGAATCGTCTCACGGTTCGGGAGAATAGCCAGAATCGACAGGCCCATAAGCTCGATCCCCAGCTGGGCAATCTCTTCGTTGCCGCGGATTTCCCGCGTCACATTCTGGGCCAGCCGCTCACTGGCCTGAACCGCTTCCTTCAGCGGCATTTGCTCCAGGTGCTTCTTTGTCAGGACCTTCGCTGTATTAATGACACGCTGCGCTAGCTTGGCGGGATCATCGGAAATGTATGCATGGCTGCGAAGATCATAGGTATAATTCAGAACCTCCGTAATTTTACGGTAATCGGTGATCCGGTAGGTCAGCTGTCCTTGGACCGTGACCGTTTGGTAATCCCTTGTAATCTCCTCGAACATGAACGGCACGTCGATCGAGGATACGGGAACCACTACCACTGAGGTTGTAGGCGCATAATAGTAAAAGGATAGGCCGACTCCTTCCTTAACCACTCTGCCATTTCTTACTTTCATCACATAGTCACTTGGTTGAAACTTTACGTATTTGTATCCGAACATATCTCCAGCCTCGCTTTCCTACAGGTATGGATGATACTCGAACAAGGGAGAATTCTCGGAGCAAAAGAGAGCCGGAACGCTGTCTTCACTCTGCCCGGACGGTTTAAGGTCAAATAAACCCTCCGCTTCTTGTTAGTATCATTTTGTTATTAACAACATAATAATACATTCATTTGATATTATCAAGTTGTTAATATCAATATTCAGAACTCTTTTCATCCCAGCCTCCTCTGCCAATTAACCTGCCACCTAACCTATAAGAGCGAAATGTGCATATGGCCGACCAGCCATCCAAGCATGCCCCGAACCACGCATCGTGCGCACAGGAAGCAGTGCACACGCTTAAAAAGCCCGCTAGAATCAGCGGGCTTGCACACGTTTCATGGGAGCCTCAACACTTGCACTTGCGCTTGCATTTAAACTTACACTTGCACTTTAAGAATCTGGCTAATCTATCTTAGCGGCATTACTTCTGGGGTCTCATATCCGGCGGTGTCCTTCTGGCCACACCTGTCCTAATGGCAGCCTCGATTACCGCACGCCGGACACTCATGGCTACCTTCTCGTTAAAAATACTTGGAATGATGTACTGTTCATTCAACTCAGAATCAGATACCACATCAGCTATCGCGTGGGCGGCCGCAAGCTTGATTTGCTCATTGATGACCTTAGCCCGGCAGTCAAGCGCCCCCCGGAACACTCCCGGAAATACGAGCACATTGTTAATCTGGTTCGGGTAATCACTTCTTCCGGTTGCGAACACGCTGACAAGCGGGAGTGCTTTCTCAGGCTCAATTTCCGGCTGGGGATTCGCCATGGCGAACACAATCCTTCCAGGTGCCATCTTCTCCACATCGGCCGCATCCAGCACATTCCCCCGGGATACACCGATGAACACATCGGCGCCAACAATCGCATCTTTAAGGATGCCCGGCTTATCCTCAACCTGCGGCTGCTCGGAGAGCCACTGCCACATCGGGTGTGGATACTTTCCGCCACGCACAATGATGCCATCCTTGTCCACCGGAATCAGTGTTTTTACACCTGATGCGAGCAGCATCTTGCAGATGGACACACCCGCCGCGCCGATTCCGTTCACAACTACCCGGATATCCTCCATTCTTTTGCCGGTCACTTTCAGCGCGTTGATAAGTCCGGCAATAACAACGATCGCTGTCCCATGCTGGTCATCATGGAACACCGGGATATCCAGTTCCTCTGCGAGCCGGGCCTCAATCTCGAAGCAGCGCGGGGAACTGATATCCTCTAGATTAATGCCCCCGAAGATAGGACTGATCGCTTTAATGATTTGGATAATCTCTTCCGTGTCCTTCGTGTCCAGACAGATCGGGAAGGCATCAACATCAGCAAGCTGCTTGAACAGCATTGCCTTTCCTTCCATAACCGGCGCAGCGGCATGGGGGCCGATGTCCCCAAGTCCAAGCACCGCCGTACCGTCTGAGACTACGGCCACAGTATTCCTTTTGATCGTAAGAGAGTAAGCCTTGTCCACGTTTTCATGTATTGCCATTGATACCCGGGCCACGCCAGGAGTATACACCCTGCTGAGATCGTCCCGGTTGCGGATCGGCATGCTTGGCTGAATCGAGATTTTACCACCCAAGTGAGCCAGAAAAGTTCTGTCGGATACGTTCACAATGGTAATGCCCTGCAAATTCCGCAGGGAATCCACAATCTGCTTCTCCTTCTCATCAGCGGCTTGTACCGTTATATCACGTACAGAGATGTCAGATCCCGGACGAATCACGTCAATGGATATGATGTCTCCACCGGAATCGCTTACCGCAGATGCCACGTCGCCGAAATTCACCAGCTTATGATCCAGTTCAAGACGAAGAATAATACTGTTAAAAGCCATGGCTTTTCAGACCCCTTCCATTACCTTCAAATGAAAACGCTTCATCCATATGATATCCTCTCTTCTCTCATCTCACAAGGACAAGACGTGGAAATCCTTCCAAGGGCTCATAAATAAATTCAGCCGCCTTACCTCCCAGTCCGGTGTAATCCCCATTATTTACCTGGCGCACAGCATACGCAGGTGTTCATCAATCATATGCTCGATCCGTTCACTGGATAATCTTCCGGGCTGCATGATCTGATGCAGCGCCAACCCATCGATCAGCGCATACAGCTTCTCCGTCTCAATCTCAGGATCAAGATCCGGTCTAGCAAGCTTATGCTGCCTAAGCGTCTCGATAACAATTGAGGAGGCCTTGTACAACCCATCATGCATTTCTTGACTGAGCAGCCTGAGTTCAGGATGGATCAAGGCCTTTGCGTTAAAAGACAACCATACCTCCATTTCCGTCTTTCTCTCTTCATCGACTGGAATGAATTGAAGAATCAGATTCCTTACTTCCAGCAGAACCGGACCGCTGAATGACATCATCTCAATCCTTCTCTCAATCCGTTCACGAAACAAGGTCATGCAAAATGCAAAAAGCTCCGCCTGAGTTGAGAAATAATGACGCATGGAACCGACCGATAACCCGGCTTCCACTGCGACATTTCTAACTGTTGCCTGCTCAAGCCCGGATCTGCGGATAACCCGGATCGCGGCTTCAGCTACAAGCTGTCTTTGTTTATCATGATCTACGATTTTTGGCATGTCTTTATTATATCGTTTTGATTTATTTAATACAATGTGCTATATTGATTTTCGTAATACATTGTACTAAAAAAAGGAGGGAGAAATTGACCTGTTTTACAGACATATATCGGTGGATAAATCAGGGGCCCGGCGGCCCCGTAGATTAAGGTGGCTCAAAATTGTACTGGGAGCACTCGCTATTCTACTTCTGCTTCAATGTGTCTTATTACATTTCATCCTAAAGCGAATTAACAAAGGAGACGAACATGACTGCACCTAACGAACAAAACACAAAAATAATTATGAAGCCCCGGAAACTACACAAGATCAGGTGGATCAAAATTGTGCTGGGCGTTCTCGCTTTTATGCTCATTCTTGTCGGGGCAAGTTTTGGCTATGAGTGGTATGCCTCCAAGAAGGCTGAAGCGGATTATCCGCCTCCTGGAAAGCTCGTAGATGTGGGAGGCTTCCGGCTGCACATTCTTAAGAAGGGGACTGGATCGCCGACGATTCTCCTGGAAGCCGCTTCAGGAGAAACCAGCCAGTCCTGGAGAAAGATTCCGGATGAGATCGCCAAATTTGCTACAGTTGTCAGCTATGACCGGGGCGGATTTGGCTGGAGCGACAAAGCTGTGACTGCGCGAACAGGGCCAAATATTGCGCAAGAGCTTCATACCGCGCTTAAGCGTGAAGGCATCCAGGGACCTTACATTATTGTGGGACATTCTCTGGGGGGAATGTACGCCCGATTGTTCGCACAAGAATACCAACAAGAAATGGCTGGTCTTGTACTTGTCGACGCAAAACCCGTGGGTGATGACCTGAAGACAGCTCCTATCTTGGAACAGGAGCACTTTCAGAAGCCTACACCATCTTCGGGCATCTCCAAGCTGCTGAAGCAATCGGGAGCGATGAGGTTGTTTAAGGACATACTGCTTGAAGGACTTGTAAGAAAAGAAGACCGTGATGTGTTTGTGAACGTTATTGCACAGCCTAAATATTTTGATGCTGTAGATGAAGAAGCCAAGAACATCCCAATAACCGAGGAGCGGCTGAAAAATCAGCATCTGGGCAAGCTTCCGGTGCGGGTCATCACGCGTGGACAAATTCCACCTGAAGTCAAACAGATGGGACTATCCCCGGATGCCGGACGCAAAATCGAAGAGATTTGGCAGGCTGGTCAAAGAGACCTGCTGAAAATATCCGAAGACAGCAAGCTGATTGTGGCCAAGAACAGTGGTCATTACATTATTCACGATGAACCCGGCGTGGTAGTGGATGTTATAGGGCAGTTGGTCAAGGAGCTCTCCCAGAAGCCATTTTCAACCTCTTCCACAGCTCACAGATAGCTCTAAGGAGAATTGTACCCCTATCGGCCACCAACCTATGGATTGCCGTCCATTAAGTTAAACGGGACCGAAGCTGCCTCCCGTCCATTAATGATAACGGACAGCTTATGCTGCCCGGCGTAATAGACCCTTGTAGTAATCGGCTTGAAGGAATGTTTCTTTGATACGCTGGATGTACCGGGCGGATACATCTTCTCAGACAGTTTAAACCGCTTCGGTGACAGACTTCCATTCTTCTTCACAAAACCGATTTCATACTCAATACGGAGCTTCCGGGGATCGTTGGATAAATTCTGAATATGGAATGAGAATATCAGATCCTCCCCTACCTTGAGCTGTGGGGTGGAAGTTACTAACTGGTGAACATCAATACCTTCGGCATTTCCCAGTCCAAACAAACCCAGCGCATCCGGGTTCCCTTGCTTAAGAAGCGAGCGGCAGGCGTGTCTGACGATCCAATCGGTATGTGGGTGATGACCATACCACCTTTTGGAAATATCAAGCACCAGCTCCGGGTGATCTTTAGATATATCATTCAGATTGTTAGCCACGCTCTTGCGGACATATTCTGAAGAATCCTGCTTCAGATTGTCCAGGATAAGAAGAATAGGACCAGGGTCCGCTTTGAACATCTGCAGGCTAACTCCCCAGGGCAGTCTTGGCCTGCACCCTTCACTGGCCAGCCTTCTCAAGTGTTCATTCTGATGAGTGGACCAGGCCAGCATTTGGGCCATCATCCGATCAGGATCTTTCAATATAAAAGGCCTTACCGCAAATTCCGAACTTGCGCAAACGGTGAACATTTCAAGGGCCTTGATTGAATTCTCATAATCGCCAAGTCCATTCAGCTCTACGAAGTCGGCGAGGAACAAATATTCGAATCCTCTGCATTCCGGGGCGATACGCATCAAGATTCCAAGCGCCTCCTCATATGTGGGAGGCAGAGTCTGAGTCAGGACATCAGCGACATGGCGGATTCGCATCTTGAGCTCGCGGTCAGGCCAAGCCTGATCATAGATCAGCTCAAAGAAGCGGTCTTTATCAAAAGGAGGGTATTCCCGCTTAACCACCTTGACAAATTGTTCAAAAAAAGATCTTGAATATACCTCTTTCAAAGCTTCCATAAGCCGCCTCCATGCGATCGTTTGTTCTCATGATATCTGATTCCACCAGAGATGTCCATTCCCGATTGGGTTAAGATTCCAGGCTGGATATCAGTTCTTCTCGACATACCAAACAGGTCAGGCCGGGCTCATCGCCCTGCCTGACCTGTTTCTTTTTACCTGCTTAATAACTTTTGGTGCCTTTAACCGTGACACCAGTCCCTCCCAATTCCTTAACAGCGCTATTTCATTCTCTGAACAGCAAAGGTGACCGATTGTGCCCGAAATTCGGTCGGAGTCTCATATTTGTCTTCCTGGATGGATTGCAGCACGGCTTTCTCCTCAAGCACACTCCAGCCGTCCTTGTAGGCCATCTTCAGCAGTTCCACGGCACGCTGAGAGGATAGATTAAGTTCAATAAGTGTATCCCGCTCCCGGCCCGTCTTCTGATCAATTTCTTGAACATTCGTATTCATGGCGATACAGTGAATGCCCCCAAGCCTTGTTCCGCGTTTCATCCGGTCAAGCACCTGTACAAAGGCTTCTTCCGAAGACACATGTTCGAGGCAGCCGCAGGCCACGATATAATCATACTGCCCGGTGCCGTAATCTATATTTTCCGCGTCTCCCACTCTGGCTTCCACGATACGGCTGACACCGTATTCCTCGGCATTCTCCTTCAGCTTGCTCACAGCTTCCTCCAATAAATCTACCCCAACGACCTTACTGTCCGTATCTCTAAGCCGCAGGGCAAGCGGAATCGTGTTTCGCCCTGCCCCGCTGCCCAGATCGAGTACGGAGACCACATTTTTATGCTGGCGAAGACGGTCAAGAAGCTCCATAACCAAAGGGATGGGCTGCGACATCCAAGTCCCTTGCTCAAGAATCTCATTCTCCTGATAAAGCTTGCTGTGATAAGTCTCTTCCGCACGCCGGGCTTCCTCAAAATTGGCTTGATCCATCTTCTCACCCCCTAAATTGTATTCTTACCCGCTTCTTCCTACCCTCGCGGTGGAAAAGGATCGTTCCCATAACTGTTCGACTCTGAAATCCTGCCATCCCGGTTATGAATTTTGTGTTCGGTTTTTTCCTTCTTAGCTTCCTCCCGGCCCCTCTTCTCGGCCTGTTCCTTTGTGCGGTGATGACTGATCTTCTCGCCATCCTGCTGGTTATCCCAACCCCCGTCAGGGTTCGGTGTCGTATGAATGAATTTGTTGATCTCAGACATGGGTTTCACACTCCTTAGTTGTATTCAGCATTGTAATCGATTACCGGAAGCCTCATTTTATGTTGACAAAAGCGAGCACGTCATCCAGCGACTGTTCAGCAACGGTGGAGATCAGATCCCCATACTGCTCAAGCCGCCGCTCAATCGTGAGCAAGTTAAATGCTTTGGGATCAACGCCGTGCCGGACCTCCTCCCAAAGCAGAGGTGTGGATACCGCAGCGTGCTCACGCCCTCTTGGTGTGTACGGGGCAGCCAGGCTTTTACCCGGTGCATGCTGAACATAGTCAATGTAAATTTTATCGTCCCGCTCCCGGATCATTCTCTCTGTGGTGAACAGATCGGGATACTTCTCGGTCAGGAACCTGGCCAGAAATTCCCCAAGCATGCGCAGCTGCCCGAAGGTGTACCCGCGTCGGATCGGAATCACAATCTGAATGCCTGTAGCTCCACTGGTCTTAGGGACGGATTGAATGCCCATCGATTCCAGTGCCTCCCCAATCAGACTAACGGCCTCCATCAGCCTGCCAACGAGCTGCTCACTCGGATCAATATCCAGCACCCATTCCGCAGGCTCTTCTCTTCCGATATAATCAAATGACGGATGAAATTCCAGAGCGGCCAGATTCCCCAGCCATAACAGGGTTGGCAGAGAATTGAGATTTATATAATCCACTCCGTCATGTGTGGCGGTGGAGACGAATTCGGGAAGCGGCTTGGGCGCATTCTTCTGATAGAAGAACTGCCCCCCCACCCCACTCGGATAACGAATGGTGGTCAAATACCGGTTCTTGCAGTACAGCAGCAGGTAAGGAGCCAGAGCAATCAGCTTCTGCAGGTACATCGCTTTATGTATGCCGAGCTCCGCCCACAGCATTTTCCCGGGATGAGACACCTTGATTTCATAACCTTCCACCTCAATTACACCAGTATCTTCCCCGTTCATAAAGGAATCCCTCCCAGATCAATGACTTTAGGATGGCGAAGAAGACCCAGCTCCGTGATCTCCCTTCCGGTTACCCGCCCTTCAAGCGGCTCATCCAGCCAGTGAATCTCCGCATTCCTAAGCCCCTCTGGCAGCACCGGGAAATAAGCCTCTACTCCGGCTCCGGCGGGAAGCTCCCTGAGCCTGAGCTTCACCCGCTCATTCAGCCCGGAGGAGACGCGTCCGAAATAGCGTCCCTGCTTTTGCATGACTAGACTGGAGATTCGTCCCTCTTTCCAGATGATGCCTGCAATGGCCACGTCAAAATGCAGGATGGTCTTCCGCTTGAACCAGTCCTTGTGCTCCTTGCCTTCCTTGTACCTACTGGAACACCGCTTGGCGACGATCCCTTCCCAGCCATGCTGGGTCACCCAGCTCCAGAGCCCGTCCACGTCTTCAAATTGTTCCGCCAAATGAAGCGGAGGCTTCCAGCCATCGGCAAGCAGCTCAAGCTGCCGCCTACGCTCTGTGTAAGAACGATTGCGGAGATCTTCATCTCCGATACGAAGCAGGTCGAACAAAATGTACTGGACCGGATGCCTTGCGACCGAGCGGCGGATCAGCGACGCGTCCGTTAATTTGTCCCGCTGCTGCATCAGCTGAAAGCTTGGCTGGCCGGTATGGCCATCCAGAATAACGGCCTCCCCATCTATCAGAAAAGTGCCCGGCAGCTTCGATAAGACTTCAACCAGATCCGGATAATTCCGGTTCTTGGGCAGCATTTTTTTGGAATACAGCTCCACCTTTCCGTTATCTACCCAGGCGAGAATCCGGAAGCCGTCCCACTTAAGCTGGTATATCCACTCCCCGCCGGAAGGCAGCTGTTCGGTCAGAATCGGGGACATGGGCGTAAAAGGATGCATATGCATCGGTTAAGACCCTGTCTTTCTCCGGCGGGGTTTGGCCGCTGCCTTGGAGGATGTGGTCTTGGTCTTTTTGGAAGAGGAGCGGGAAGAAGCTTTGGCTTTGCTTGTCCGCTTGGCCGCTGGCTTAGCCGCTTCTGTACCTGAAGCTTCCTTCTTGCTCCCGGCAGCGTCCTGGCTCTGTTTCAAGCTTGCTTTCAGCGCCTCCATCAGATCGATAACATTGGTCTTCTTCTCTTCAGGAGCAAACTTCACTTCCTTGCCTTCCACCTTGTCTTCTATCGCATCCATCAGCCTCTCTCTATACTCATCCTCGTATTTCTCAGGCTCAAAAGGTGCGGCAAGCTGCTCGATTAGCATCTTGGCCATTTCCAGCTCGCGTTCGTCCACTTCTGCCTCCTTAGGCAGGTTCGGAATCTGCTCCTTGGGGCGGATTTCCTCTGCATAATACATGGTGGACATAGACAGCACACCATCGATAATCCGAACCGCCGCCAGGCTGCTCTTCGAACGTAGACTGATATTGGCAATACCGATCTTCTTCGTATCGGTTAACGCCTGAACCAGCAGATTATAGGCATGTGTCCCGCTCTCCTCTGGCGCAAGATAATAAGTTTTCTGGAAATAGACGGGGTCAATCTCCTTCAGATCCACAAAATCCAGAATCCGAATCTCGCGTGAAGTTTCGGAGGCCAGCTTCTCCAGCTCTTTCTTGTCAAAAGTCACATAATGTCCCGGCTCATATTCATACCCCTTCACAATCTCATTCCAACTGACATTCTCCTCACACTTCGGACAGGTCCGGTGGTACTGGATCGGTACGTTGAACTCCTTATGAAGCATCTTCATCGGGATATCATTGTCATGCGTAGCCGTGAACATCTTCACAGGGACGTTCACCAGTCCAAAGCTGACGGCTCCCTTCCATACGGTCTGCATATTATCCCCCATTTCTGTAGGCTTCCTGTTCTGATATGGTTACTTCGTATATAACCTCAACCTTCATCTGCTCAATCAGGTAATCTTAGCTAACCTGCCGTATTTCTTGGCCGGAATGAGGTTATAAATGAAGCAAACACAAACAGGGTTAGATTGTGGAAGACGGCACATTGGTTTGTAGATAACGGAGAATTATAAGTAGAGGTCAGCATGGGGACATTTGTTGCCTATGCAGATATTGCAAATTGACGAATCAGGAGATTAGGTATAGAATTTACTTTTGGTTTTATTTTAAGCTCAGTCCAATTGCTGCGCGGACTATTGCAGTCACGCGGTGTGAATTTAAATACATTTAGCAAGGGTGATTTTATATGTCCAGTCCATATCAGATTCTGCTGTTCTATAAATTCGTTCATATCGATGATCCTGAAGCCTTTACGGCTGAACATCTGCAGTACTGCAAGGAGCTTGGGATCAAAGGCCGTATTCTGATTGCCGCAGAAGGTATCAACGGTACATTGTCAGGCACTGTGGAGCATACCGAGCAGTATATGCGCGATCTGCGGGCCAACCCGCTGTTTGAGGATATCGTGTTCAAGATCGATCCGTCTGAAGGCCACGCCTTCAAGAAGCTGTTCGTCCGTCATAAGCAGGAGCTGGTTACCTTCCGGGTTAACGACCGGGAGCTTGACCCGAACAAGCTTAGCGGCAAGCGGCTCTCTCCTAAGGAGTGGCACGACCACCTGGAGCGTGAGGATGTCATCGTACTGGACGGCCGGACCGATTACGAGTATGATATCGGCCATTTCCGCGGCGCAATCCGTCCTGAGGTCGAATCCTTCCGTGAATTCCCGGAATGGATCAAGGACAATCTCAGCGAACATAAGGACAAGACAATCCTGACTTACTGCACCGGCGGTATCCGCTGTGAGAAGTTATCCGGTTATTTGCTGTCAGAGGGCTTTAAGGATGTTGCCCAGTTAGAGGGCGGCATTGTGACCTACGGCAAGGACCCTGAAGTTCAAGGTCGCCTGTTCGACGGCAAATGTTATGTATTCGATGAGCGGATCTCCGTGCCTATCAATCGGACGGACGAGGATATCGTAGTAGGCAAGTGCTTCCACTGCGGGACAGCGAGTGACCATTACGTCAACTGCCCGGTCTGCAATCTTCAGCACATCAGCTGCCCGGATTGTGAAGAGAAGCATGAGCATTACTGCTCCGATGAATGCCGTGAGAAGGCTGAAATGGTTGTTTAAGCAGCACACAAATAGAACCGCCCCCGCATTGATTGCGAGGGGCGGTTTTTTTGAATGAGTTTATTTATTGGGTACAGTAAGTACAAACTCTGCCTTGGGAATGTACACCTTCTTGCCGTTTCTCTCGGAATAAGGCTTTACAGTTATAGACTTCGCTCTTTCTTTTAAAGGCTCATACATTCTGGAGAACCAGTACATATCCCCTCTCCCGTCCCCTCTTGCCCCCTTAGGTTTCAGCACAGTTCCCTTGTCATTCACAAGCTCGAACTGGATATTGGCAAATCCATCAATTTTGTATTCATCCGGAAGTTTTTCTGCAATATCTTTGATTTCCTCTCCCGAGTTACCCTTCATTTCCATATCCAGGCGGACACTGATCGGCGACAGTTCGAGCTTCAATATTTTGAGAACATTATCTCCAAGAATCTTTGTTTCCTCAGGCTGAAACAGAATATTTTGTTTTCCTGCTTTTTTAACAGGAATCTTAATCACATAATCATGCTTCCTCTTTGCATCATAAATCTTTACTCCGAGTTCAAATTGATCGGGAATTTGTAGAATCTCGGTAGTTTCCATATCTTTTAAAATGACAGAATTCAAGGTGCTTATCAGCAACGAGTTAGAGGCCCCTCCTTTTTCCAGCCAAGACCAACCCCCTCCGGTATTCACAGGCTTGTCATTGATAAGAAAAGAAATATGATTTGCGGGGTCTCCAATTTTCTTTGAGCCATCCAACCATTGTTGGAAAGACTGCTTTGTGCCGTCCGCCGCTTTTCTTGTTAATACAAAGGACACCCGATTTCCGTCGTAGATAAAATCTGAGACCGTAAAAGTAACTTTGTCATGAGTTACACTCTTATTCACATTAGAAGATAGGCCAAGTTCTTTGGCCGCCCTCAAACCTGCGTCTTCAGACAGGCTAAATCCACTTTTCGCAGGTGATGAGGTTTTGGCTTTAACAGCTTTTACAGGAGATGCTGCCTGTGCCGGATATTCCGGAAGAAGCGACACGCTCAGGACAGCGGCTACTGCAGCCGAAGTACATATTTTCAGAAATTTTCCTTTACTCGCATTTCCCTTAAGATTCATAGGTTTCATATTCATATTCTTATTCTCCTTTTCTATTCCGACAATCCCGATTCAAAACCCCAATTCCAAACCGGGTATGTGAGGTGTTATTTACTAAGTAATGACATTATTTGCTTGGCACAGGAAGCACGTACTCCAGCTCTGGAATATATACTTTCTTTCCGTTTCGTTCGGTAAAAGGCTTCACAGTAATAGATTTAGGTCTTTTTGTTTGTGGCTCATAGGTACCGGTGAACCAGTACATATCCCCTCTCCCATTTCCCGTTGCCCCAAGAGGTTTTAGCAGGGTTCCGTTATCGTCTGCCAGGTCGTATTTGATATTGATAAACCCATCAATTTTGTACTTGTCCGGAAGCTTCTTAGCAATCTCTTTAATATCTTCGCCTGACTTCCCTTCCATTTGAGCATCCAGCCGAACGGTAGCTGGTGTCATTTCGAGCTTCAAAATTTTAAAGGTGTTATTTCCTAATGATTTTGTCTCCGTAGGCTGGATCAGAATGTTGTTCTGTCCCGCTTTCTTAACCGGAATTTTAAAGCTGTACCAATAATCCTGCTTGGCATCATAAATCCGGACTCCAAGATCAAATTGCTCGGGAATCTGCTGAACTTCAGTAGTACTATCTTTTAAGAGAACCGCATCCATTGTGTTAATGATAATGGAATTAAACTCATCGTTCTGGGCTTTGGACGTTCCCATACTTGTATTGACCCGTTCGCCATTTACGGTAAATTCAATTTGGTTGATCCCCTCTCCCTTCTTCCAGTTCTTATTGCCCAGCCAATCAGACAGGGATAAGCTGTTCCCATCAGCGGTATGCCTGGTCAGCACCATCGACAGACGGTTTCCGTCATATAGTAGATCTGAAATGGTTAACGTTGCCCCGCCATGTTCAAGGCTGAGATTCACATTGGTCGATAACCCTTGCTTACTTGCGGCCTTAAGCCCCTCATCTCCTGAAGTGCTGAATATACCTCCCACCAGCGGGATATGCCTCAGAGCCTCCGCCATGACCGGAGAGACAAAGCCAGATCCGATAATAAGCACACCTGCCGCTGCCGCTGCGGAGATGGAGATAAGTAATGTCCTCAATCCGCGCTTCACAAGGCTCGGTCTTGTTGTGATCTGATCTAATTCACCTAACTTCATATGCTGAGATTGGCCATTCTCTGATCCCAACCTCATTGACCCCTGATCCACTTCATTCAAATGTGCATACAGATAATCCATACGCTGACGAATCATTTCTGGCAAATGCTCTGCCTCCTCCTTTTTCAATTTCCCCAGCTCCTGGTTCAAATTTTGCTGTCCGCCGGTCATATGTTAACCCTCCTTTCCGCAGAATCGACAAGCCACTCAGCTAATGTGTGCCTCGCCCGGTGAAGACGCGTCTTGACCGCCGCCTCTGTCATATCCATGAGCTCAGCCACCTGACGCAGCGGCAGGTCCCGGAAGTAATGAAGAATCACAATCGTACGGGACACTTCTTCAAGGCGGTATACCGCATCACGCAAATCCATTCTTTCCGCATTAACGGAAGTGTTATGATAAGAGCCCTCCTCCTTGTGCAAGCTCAAGACTTTGGAGCGCCCCCGGAGAATCAGGTTGCATTCATTAATCAGGATGCGGAATAACCATGTTTTGAAAAAAGCCGGATTCTCGAGATTAATCAAGGATCGGTAGGCTTTAAGCACCGTTTCTTGCATCGCATCGGCACAATCTTCATCCTTCTTCACAATCGAGCGAGCCACATTATACATTTGGACCTCATATTGCTTGATCAGATTAATGAAGGAGGCCTGGCTTCCTGCCTGAGCCCTTCTTACTTCAGATTCTTGGTCTGTGTTCAAGATGCGCAATCCCCTCTCTTGACTAACTTCTTCCTAAATTCTGCTAATTAGATGGCCCATTCCGGTAAAAGGTTACATAAAAAAAGAAAACAGTCAGGCTGATGATCCTGACTGTTCACGGTTTGGTACTATTCTGCTACATATGGATGAAAGCATCCGGATGAAAACTTCATTATAGATTAGGCATCATAATTGACCAGATAATGCTGAAGCTCTGTGTTATAATGACCGATGCTGTACTCCATGAGCACTCCGCTTGAATCATAGGAATGTCTGATCCTCTTCAGCAGCATCTTGCCTTGGGGAATCAGCAGCAGCTCTCCCAGCTCCTCCGTTGCCTCGGCAACGGTAAAGCTGTCTCTAAACTTCTCCAGCTCAATATGGTGCTCTTCAATGAGCTCATAGAGTGACTGATGGTCCAGATCGCCCAGGTCTTCATCGGAAAACACCGATCTAAGATAATGCGTGTAGTGAACATACGGGTGGCCGTCAAGAATATACAGACGGTTCACTTGCAAGCACATATCCCCGAACATTCCGTAAAGTTCGGAATTGTCCTCCGTACGAATGACCTTAAGGCTCAGCAGCTTCTTCTGAATCTTATGCCCTTCTTCCACCAGGACTTCAGTGAAGCGCTTGCCCTTTGACAGCTTGGAGAAGGAGGTATTGCGGATAACCTTGGTTCCGATTCCGCTGCGCTTCTCCACATAACCTTCCTGGGCCAGCTCCTTCACCGCATTACGCACTGTCATTTTACTTACAGCAAATTCCTGCTCCAGCTGCGGTTCGGAGGGGATCAATGAACCCAGCGGATAAATCCCATGCAGAATACGATCCTTAATAGCTTTCTTGACCTGCAAATACAAGGGTCCTCTATTCCGATTGATGGACATTTCAGGTCCCTACCTTTCTACATCAAGCACAATCTCTGTCATTGTCTGCAGAATTTCAGCTTCAGTTGAAGTTGGCGTATCTCCAGCCACGGTATGAGCCAGCATTGCGGCTCTTGCTGCGAATTCTACGGTATGCTTAGCAGGGAGGCCCTGTGCCTCCCCATGTATGATCCCACTGGCGAACGCATCCCCAGCTCCAATCCGGTCGTAGACTGAGAACGTGAGCAGACGTGAGAACTCAAACTGCTCTTCCGAGTAAATATACCCTAACAACGAGTGTGTGTTGTCCGAATTGACAACCCGGTGCGTGCCTGCAATGGTACGGATACCGTACTGCTGCGCGACCAGCGGAATCAAATGCTGGAGCTGGGCCATCCGGTCCGTCTGCTCAGTCTCCATGCCGAGGATGAGTATGGCATCTTTCTCGTTCATCATCACGATATCCGCCATCCGCAGCATATCCTCGTAGTGCGGGCGGGCGGCTGTGTAACCGTTATCCCCCCAAAGTGAAGGCCGGTAATTACAGTCAAAAACCACGGTGCGTCCAGCGGCCTTCATCTCCGATGCGAATGCCTTCATCTGACTGCGGACAGCATCGTTCATAGCCAGGGTAATCCCGCAGAAGTGGGCCATGTCCATATTCCCGGCAATTTCTTTAAAGTTATAATTGTCCGCTGCAGCCGTATTAAAGCTGCTGGCCAACCGGTCCGTATAAGTCACCCGGCCCGGTCTTGCCCCAAAGCCGTTCTCCAAAAAATACATCCCCACATACTTGCCGTTCCTGCTGATGTAATCGGTCGAAATTCCAAGCTTCCGCAAATAAGCGAGGGCCGCTTCTCCCACCGGATTGGAAGGGAGCGTTGACACAAGGTAACCCTTGTGGCCGAACTTGGACAAGGCCGAGACAATGTTGACCCCTGTCCCGGAGAATGTGAAGTTCAGGGTGTGTGCCTGGACCAATGACTCATACCCCGGAACTTGAAGCCGCATCATGACCTCGCCGAAGGCCGAGATCCGTTTAGCCATGACGGTCAACCAGCTTTTTCAACGTTTCATGCAGAACTTTAACATCATTCACATTCGTATTTCCGGTTGCCTTGTCAATAATGGAGGAGTACACATGTGGAATGACCTGCTGAACTCCAGCTTCAAGAGCAATTTCCACAATCCGCTCGAAATTGTCCATATCAATACCGCCCGTCGGCTCCAAGGCAAAACCTTCGGCCGCACAAGCTTCTGCTACCGCACGATATTCATCTTCCAGCTTAAGTCCCTGCATCGGGAAATATTTCAGCGCATTTCCGCCCATATCCTTAATCAGTGCGATCGCCGCCCGGACGGGTACAATGGCATGATCCGCATTCGCTGCGCTGATAGGCCCGGTGGAGATGTTCACATAGCCCGGCCGTCCGCTTGGAGAGACAAGCGCATTAATCCAGCTGTCCCGGCCTTCTAAATTTGCGCGCGTAGCGCCAACCGCCGTGAATACCTGATTGATGTGCGCTCCTTCATAACTCTTAGCAATTTCAGCTACAACCGCAGCTTGGCGGTTGTCTCCAGCACCAAGTCCAATCGAGACAGCATCGTCAATGGCCGCTCCATATTCGCGCATCGCCTTAACCGCTTCCTGGGCATTGGGGTAGTCCTTGGACAGAACTCCAACAACCACATGACCTTCCGCAGCCTCGAATACTTCCTTCGCATTCTCAATACTTCCAGCCAGCACGTTTAGGGCTGCACGGTTCTTGTACATACGTTTCTCGATATTGGACATGTTATTTGCCTCCTATAATTTCCTGGATTCTTGCTGCAATCACCTGCATGTCATCCCCCTGCAGCGGGCGGGGATCAATGTCGAAATACCCCTGTCTTAAACCATAATCACGTGTATAGACTGCAATCTCCCCATCTTTCAGTTGGTCGTTCACCGCAGCCGCCGATAGTCCTGCCGCCTGCTCATCAATATGAATACGGCCCCGGTAGATCGCCCGGCCAGCTTCATCCTGCACTATCGTCACTTTAACGCCTGGCAGAGCCTCAAGAGGTTCCAGCAGCTTGAGAGAAGCCTTCTCCTGCTCACTTTTGTCCGTCTTGCTCATGTACTCGTCCAGTGCCTGCAGAAGTCCAAAGGTCGTTTCCTTGCCTACCTTCATGCTTCGACCGATACCGTGAAGCTGCACTTTGAGCCAGTCAACATATTTGCGCTTGCCACCGACAATGCCGGAGGTAGGCCCTTCAATCGCTTTGGACCCGCTATAAATGGCCAGATCGGATACCTGCACATACTTCTGGATATCCTCCTCTGCAGCAGCATCCACAATCAGTGGAATTCCGCGTCTCTGGGCAATTTCCCAGGCCTCCTCCACAGAAATCATATTCTTCTGCACGCAGTGGTGGGACTTCACATACAGGATCGCCGCAGTATTGACGTTAATTGCATCCTCAATATGATATTTACGGCCTTCATTTGCGTAACCGGCTTCCACAAGGCTCCCCCCGCCAAGGTACACCATTGTCTCCACGGGAGCTCCATACTGGACATTGTGTCCCTTGAGCATGATGATTTCATTTCTCGCAATCGGGTCCTGATGCAATCTCTCACTGGCCCGGCGCTGTCCCTGGGTCACCACTGCCGCCACGGAGAGCGCAATTCCGCTGGACGCCGAGTTGACGACAACAGCGGCTTCAGATCCTAGGATGCCAGCTATATAATCCCCGGCCTTATCAACAAGATCAGCAATTTCAACGTACTGCTGGCCCCCCTGCTTCATCGCTTCCATCACTGTATCCGTAGGGGCGGATACGCCAAGAATACTCATTCTTCCACTAGCATTGATAACCCGCTTAAGACCGTATTTAGCATTCAGTGAATGTGCCATTTACAAAAGCTCCTCTCGGTTCAATATACTGATCCGCAATCCGCTCTTCGCCTTCGGAGTCGGTAAGGGTGATTTTTCCTGGTTTAAGCTCGAACAGCGTCAGGTTCGCCTCATCCCCTGCTTGAATCCGCCCAAGCTCAGGTCTGTTCAGCCAATTAGCGGCTTTCTCCGTCACCGCATAGATCACCTCTTCAAGGCTGTAACCTAAATAAAGGAACTTGGTCAGGACATTGGCCAGACTGTATACGGGACCGTTCAACCGGTTGGCGCGGTATATATCCGTACTAATCGTGTCGGGCCGGATTCCGGCCTTTCTCGCATACTCAGCCACCTTAAACGAGAAGCTGGCCGTGCCGTGCCCCACATCGAGATGAACCCCCCGGTTCAATGCCGCAAGGAGCTCTGGCAGCGGGTCGCCCTGTGAATCGAATAAATTATTCGGCTTCCCATTAAGGTAATGGGTAATAATATCTTTGTTCTCCATTAACTCCAGAACTTCCTCTATCATGGGAGGAGCGGAGCCGATATGCACCATTATGGGCAGATGGGTCTCATAAGATAGTACCCTTGCCAATCTCAGAGGTTCAATTCCGCTTCTCTGCACAACACTCCGGCTGATCCGCGCCTTAAGTCCAACAATAAATTCCTTATGGTCACGGCAAGCCTGAAGTGCTTTCTCCACATCAATCCACTCCAGACGGGAAAGCTCATCCACCCGTTCGAGACCGATATGAGAGATGTTTAGAAAAGCCAGCAGCCTTGTGTGAGCACGCTCCGCGTTGCCTCTTAGTTCCCCGATCCGGTCCGCGCCGCAGCTTCCCGCATCAAGTATGGTGGTGACCCCCTGCTTAACCCCAATTTCATCGATCTCATCCCCGTAGGGCTCGAACTCTGGAAAAGCATGCACATGCATATCTATCCACCCGCTGGACACGTACTGCCCGGTGCAGTCCCTGATCTCACTGCCTGACGCTTCTCCCGCCCGTGTGATTTCGACGATTTTCCCGAATGCAATGACAATGTCAACGGCATGCCCATTGACGGTCTTCACATTACGAAGCACAACCTTATCACCCAAGCCCTATCACCTCATCCTATTATCTGTCCACTCTCTGCTCACTCATATAAAAGGCATCTAACAGCCATCCCTTTCCTATAAGCTGCTAATAATGCTAGAGTAGCACATAATTTCAACAAGGTAAATATAACGTTATAATGTTTATTGCTGACTCATTTCTTTAGCCAGGGCTTGCAGCTTGTTCATCGTATTCCAGTTCCTTGTGGTGGATGGGATTTTGATTTTGTTCATCGCCCCAGCCAGCTTGGAATCCAAAATACTTTTACGGAACAAATAATACACATCCCGACCTACCACGGAGCACTGATCCTCCTCGTTCTCCATCTCCTTCAGCTTTACAAGCTCCTCCTGAGGCAGAGGCTCACCGAGCAGAGTTACGTAAAAGCTCTCCCCTTCAGCAAGGGTATGACCCGCATATGGAGTGTTTGTAATCAGATGGTCAAGTTCATCTGCAGTCCGCAGGATTACCTTAAGTGAAATGCCAAATGCGGTGTGAATAATCCCCTCAAGCTCTGGAACCAGCTCCGCCTCCGTCTTGTCCGATTCAAACAGAACATTTCCGCTTTGAATATAAGTTTTGACCCGCATGAACCCAGCATCCTCCAGTGCCTTTTTTAAATCAGCCATTTTAATTTTGTTGTTTCCGCCCACATTGATCCCTCTTAGCAGTGCAATATAGATCATTAGATGATCCTCCTCTTCAAGTGATTGTTACTATATAAAATGAACTTATGAAGGCTGCCCTTTTCGGGCGCTGCGATGTCGAGTAATCTTACGATCACGGTTGCCTCCGAAATACTTGAAATAAGTGCCCAATGGGCCATTTCATCTATTTGTTGCCTTCGTATATTGTACTACATTCAAATACAGAGTTACTCTTCTAAACTTCCAACTTGCTGGAAACCTATCTCAATTTCATTTATACTCATACCAGGTATATGTATATTTGTTAGCGATGAAAGGAGACCTAAGTTCCTATGAAAAAACGGATCTATACAGCCCTCGCCTCTCTCCTTGGAGCCGGCATGATCCTATCCGCCTGCGGCTTTGGCCAGTCTACGGATTCGCAGCAGCCTAAGCCACATTCAGGATCTGACCATGTAAAGCAAACCGCAAGTGGCGACCTTCAGGAGAAGACCGTCTCGCTGGATAAGCTGCCCGCCTTTTTAAGTCAGGCTTCTACCGAGGTGAAATCGGGTTACGTAACAGCGGCCTCCGTTTCCGATATCCTCTCTTCCATTCCATGTTATTGCGGGTGTGGGAAATCTGCCGGGCACAAGAGCAATTTGAATTGTTTTATCTCAGAGATCAACAAGGACGGCTCCGTCTTGTGGGATGACCATGGAACCCGGTGCGGCGTGTGTCTTGAAACTGCAAAAACGACTGCTGAAATGAAAAAACAGGGCAAATCCCTGAAGGAAATCCGGAGAATCATCGATGAGCAATACAAAGAAGGTTATGCTCCGCCTACCCCGACACCGATACCCCTATAACGAGCGTTTTATTCAAGGATAGTTTATAAATTTTTGGGGAAACGGCGCTGCCTAGTGGTTCTAGAATCAAAGATTGCAATTTAGTAAGGATGCCTATAATCTTGAATTAACACAATGGGTGAGGACGGTGTGAATATGATGGAGCATTTGCCTTACATCCTTATCATAGTGATAGCAGTGATTGGCGGGTTGGGTACCCTGCTGATTGGTCATTCCAAGGCCAATAAGGTCAGCAATCCAGAATACGACCGGCGGACAAAAGGAAATTTGGGCAAGCTTTCTTGGATTTATGTTGCAGCTACGGTGGTGACCTTTGCAGCCGCAGCCATCTATTTATCCAGCAAAGCCTAAGAAGAAGCGGTCCGGAGCCTCTTGAACACAAACAGAACTCCTACACAAAGAGAGGGGCCGTCTTTAGGGACGGCCCCTCTCTTTGTGTTATTTTGCATAAGCAGGGCTGATCTCCGCAAAGCGCTCAAGGTCACTAGCGCTCACGGGTCCAGCTTCTTGAAGCAGGTTTCCTTTTCGCGTGTATTGATAGAGCACATAATTCCCGGACTCATCCCCATTCACGAAATCAAAGCCCTTCCCGTCTTCGCCCCAAAGTATAGCTACCGTATTCTTATAGACCCGGGGGGTCGCGATATCGAGAAGCATTCGTGAATCGGTATCATATACCGCAACACTACTTCTATTCTGCTCACCATAGGATAAAGCCAGTTCATGGCCTTCCGGGGACCAATTATAGGCATGAATCAGATTCACAGTCCCTCTGCCGTTCCGGCTGAAATAGTCATTCACCGGGTAATAATCGCCTTTCTTCAGATCCATGATGATCAGCTTATAACCCTCCTTAAATTGATAATGAAGGGCTAGATATCGGTGGTCCGCCGACAAAGTGACCGATGAGACAGAACTTGGCAGTGGATTCAATTCGAGCTTAAACGCCTTGCCTCCTGAGGTGATGGACGTATCGCGTATTTCCATACTACCCGAAATCTGGTCTTCCGATGACGGAGCCAGATGCCCTGTGAAGCTCACGTCCCCAGCCTGCCAGCTGACCTTGTCATCATTTACTTGAACCGGAACAATCTCCGGCATACTATATTTCTTAGAGGCTTCCGCAGGCGTTTCGTCGACAGCTGGAGCAACGGCCGCCTGCCCTGAGTCAAGGGTCCTCATATTATCCGCTTCTGCTTGAGTCTCGGAAATATCTCCACTTGCCGTGCAGCCGATTACCGTGAATACAACCAGGACCGCCATGATTGTCATGTAAATGGATTTCATCCCACTTTCGCCTCCTTACCGTGGCCTGACTGTATGTGTGACCTTTTCATCTGCTAACTATTTTACACCATTGCGAAGAGCTTGCGGACATTTGGATATATTTAATTAGAAGCGAACAGGAACCCTCCGCCAACCATGGCGATGTTCGGCTCATTTAACTATTTTGCCCTTTCCTTGAGGAAATTATCTCCATCAGGACCCGGTCGATCTCTGACATATCAATCGGCTTCGCTACGAAATCCTGCATGCCGCTGGCCAGACAGGTCAATTTATCCTCATGCCTGGCAAAAGCAGTTACGGCAACGATGTAGGGCCGGCTCTCATACCCGGGATGGGAACGAATCAGCTTCACAGCGTCAAGCCCATCCATTAAAGGCATCTGCACATCCATGAAGACCAGTTCGTAGTTATTGCTCAAAATAGCATCCACCGCTTCCTTTCCGTTACTAACAATATCCGCATGATGTCCTCTGTGGCTGAGTATCGTATGCAGAAGCTTCTGGTTCACCGGGTGATCTTCGGCTATAAGTATCTGGATCGGTTCAAAGTGTTCCGCAGCTGGACAAGCGTCCTCCTTAAACGAGGCATTGGCTTCCATATCTGTCCGGGGAGTCTGCTCCTCTTCCTCTGCACCCGATTCATGATAAAGACCCGAGGAAACCGTAAACCGGAAGGTGGAACCTCTTCCTACTTCACTTTCCACGCCAATCGACCCACCCATAAGCTCAACAAGCTTTTTGCTGATCGCCAGACCGAGGCCGGTTCCCCCATACTTACGATTGATAGAGGGATGGAGCTGGGAGAAGGATTGAAACAGCTGACCCTGAAGATCGAGAGGAATTCCAATCCCTGTGTCTTCTACAAAGAACTCCAGCACGATCCCGTCAGACGACTTGTAACGGTGTTTGGCGCGGACCGTAAGATTGATTCTGCCCTTCTCCGTGAATTTGACCGCGTTGCTAAGCAGATTAATCAATACTTGACGAAGGCGCACCTCATCCCCAATGACCAGGCTTGGGACCGATATATCTACGTGATAGACAAGCTCAATCTGCTTCTCCTCGGCACGCGGAGCAAAGAGCTCAACAACGCTTTTGACAATATGAACCGGACTAACCGGGTCTTGGTTTAGAACCATCTTGCCAGCCTCAATTTTACTAAAGTCAAGAATCTCATTCAAAATATGCAGCAAAGAATTACTGCTCTGAACGATAATATTGGTATATTCGCGCTGTTCTTCATCCAGTTCTGTGCTCTCGAGCAGACTGGTCATTCCAATGATTCCGTTCATTGGTGTCCGCAGCTCATGACTCATAATGGCCAGGAATTCCGATTTGGCCCGGTCGGCCCGTTCGGCCGATTCCTTAGCCTGGATAATCTCTTTCTCATCCGTGACATCACGGAAGACGACAACGGCTCCTTTACGCTCACCTTTATCTATCAAAGGACTGACCCGGTATTCGACCAGAAAGCTGGTTCCATCCTGTTTCCAGAATACTTCTTCCGTGCTCTGATACCAGCGGCCTTCCTTCGCCGCCACATAGATGGGTGTCTCACCAGGGGCATAATGGCTTCCATCCAGCCGGGTCATCTGAATTGAGTCAAGCTGATACTGTCCGATAATCTCGCGGTGACTGTAGCCGAGCATGGCTGCGGCAGCAGGATTGATGAACGTAACTCTTCCATCGTTATCCACCCCAAAGATGCCTTCTGTAACCGAGTTCAGAATCAAGGTGTACTCATTGCTAAGCTTCTCAATTTGCTTGATATACTCGCTGCGCTCCGTAATATCACTGGAAATTCCGTACACGCCAACAATCTCATCATCAATAATAATTGGAATATTGGCTACCGAAATATCAACCAGATGCCCCTGTTTATGACGGATCGATATTTCATAGTTCTGCGGGAATCCACGGGCTGCCAAGCCAAAGTGATGCAAGGTCTTAGATATGAATTCATCCGGTACCAAAGGACCGAAATACTTACCGATCAGCTCATCTAGAGCATAGCCTGTCAGCAGCTCCAGATTCTCGTTTGCCGTTAAATAGTCTCCGGCCAGATTCATGGAGTAGACTGCAGAAGGATTATTTTCGAACAAAGACTTATAACGGCTCTCGCTCTCCTTAAGCAGGCGCTCCGACTTCTTACGGGAGGAGATGTTACCCGCAATTCCATATGCACCGACAATCTGGTGATTGACTACAATCGGCAGGATCGTAAGGCTGACATCAACCAAGTCCTTTGTACGTGTATACATTCGGGTCTCCCAAGACTTCGTGCTTCCGCGAAACACACTCTCAATCGCAGCTCGGGTCGCCTCCTGATCCATTGGGTCGATCAGCGGAATTAGCGGCTTGTCTATCATTTCCTCACGGGAGTATCCGATCAAGGATTCCATACTTGTATTCATTGACATCAGATTGCCCTCAAGATCAATGGCGAAAATCCCCTCTGGGTTATATTCAAATAAAGACTTATACCGGCTCTGGCTCTCCTGTAGCCTGAGCTCGATCTGTCTACGCTCTGTAATGTCCCGGGATACTGCAATGATTTCCTCCACCTGCCGGAATTCATCGTAGGCATAAATCGAAGCCGTTTCAAAACTGACATAAGTGCCGTCTTTTCGCTTAAAGCGGTAGACTACGGTTTCCGGCCCCAGACCCATTCTGTTCATTTCCAGATAATATCTCACGGCGTCCTGGTCTTCCTCGTGGATAAAATCCAGTCCGGCTTGTCCAATCATCTCCGCTGGTTCGTAACCGAGCATGGTCCGGCACACTGGAGAAGCATACAGAAAGGTCGCCTCTTCATCAGGAGCATGCCTGGAAATGAAATCCAATGAACTTTCCGAAATTAAGCGAAACTGCCGCTCGCTCTCTCTGAGCTTGTCCATCGTCTCTCTTCGCTCTGTAATGTCCTGCACCATCCCCACCATCTGGATTGCCTTACCACTTACATGGTCAATCTCAACTCTCCATCTGGAGTATACAATTCGCAGGCTTCCATCCGGCTTGGTCATGCGATACTCGCATTCCCCATTCTCACCGTTATGAATGGCCGATTCATAAGCCCTCCCAATCATCTTTAAATCATCAGGGCTCAGACAGGCCATAACAGACTCCATCGTATCAACCGGATTCATTGCATATCCGAAAATCCTACGCATCTCTTCCGAGAAATGGACTTTGTTATTCTGAATATCCCAATCAAACGTGCCTATATTAGCTATCCTTTGGGCTTCGGCAAGCATCTTCTCTGAATTCACTCTGTCTGTGATGTTACGTCCAATAGCGAGAATCCGCTCGATATGGTTACGCTCACCCCTTACAATCTGGAACGAGGTCTCCAGCCATAAATAATGGCCGTTCTTATGTCTTACCCGTCTCCGGTAGACATCACTGTCTGAATATAAGGCATTGTCACGCTTCATCTGTTCCGCATCCTCCGGATGGTAGAACAGGGTTCTGTGCTTGCCTATCATTTCGCTCGGGTCATACCCAAGCACCGTTTCGCAAGAGGGAGACATATAAGTGATAAACCCATCCGGGGTGCTGACGGAAATCAGATCAGGCGTATTATTGGTAATCAAATTATATAAATCATGATTAATTTCAAGCTGCTGCTCAGACATATGAGGCTCCGCAATTGAAACAAACTGTGCTAGAATGCATGCCGGTTCCGAAGAGCCTTCTTCAGCAACCGAAGACAGCGTCGTGCTTGCCCGCACCATTTTTCCGGACTTATGAACAAATTGCCCTTCAAACACAGCCACCTCCTGCGTCTGAAGGTCTGTAGGTGTTGGGTTAAATGAACTTAATTCGGATTCAGAATCCTCATCAAACTTAATTTTGGTATAGCTCATCGCCAACAGTTCACCTTCGGAATATCCCAGCATAGTGCAAAAAGCCGGATTAACCATTAAGAACCGGTGATTCTGGCCATCGATCACAGCGACTCCTGTGGATGAACTTTTGTAGAATTGTTTGAATACTGCCATCTGTCTGGATGAGGATACCATTGCTAGCCTCCTTAATTTGGATAACGACTATTCTTAGTTGATAACTTAAGTATACGATATAAATAAACAAAATCCTCAGTTTTAGATCAGCAGAAGCCATATATGTACAAAAAAACAACGCCGGTATCAAAATCCCGGCACAGGTTGGGTCACAATCTCAATACTCTTGTCGGGATGATCCCCCCGGTTATTGTGTATATACTCAATAGGAGGAATCTTTCCAAAAATACCTATATACTTAAATGATCACGTATAATCGCTCGATTCGTAAGAGGAGGAATCAGAAAGTTGAAGTTCTATCGCTATGTATTAAGTGTCCCACCTTTGGATTGGGAGTGCTGCTTTCTCAGCATTGAGGAGTATAAGATGAGCTTTGCGAATAAGTACAGCCAGAGTATTGAGTATTACATGCATGTTATCGGGGATTGTCAACAGCATCTCGTTGATATCGACAACCTTGCTGCTGTGACTTATAAAGATCTGTGTACAATCGTTCATTCTGCTGAGCTGCGTTGTCCAGCCATGATTTTCTCTATACCGAGTGGCGATCATCGAGGTTCAGCTTTGTTTTGTATCATATACAAGCTTGAAAACGACGGAGATACGTTTATTTACTCCCCTGTTCCACTTGTTCATCTAGAGCAAGATCAAGCTGGTGAAATAGAGCTTTAATTGTTTTAATTCAGGGAGCAATTATTCATTAATCCGGTGTTGTTGATTTTTTTCCAAAACAGGTTATTTTATAGACAGCTTAGCGATAAGCAAGTTCCTGACACGAAGGGAGATGGTTTTAATGGCAGCTACTTATATGGTGGTTTCGTCTTAAACTGAATAGTAGGCATATGCGAACATAAGCGGGAAAAACACCCGTATTATTTGGTATGCCATCCAAAGTAACCTTTCGTGAATATTGCTGTTTGCAGGATACGATGAAGGTCGTATCTTTTTTTGCGTCCTGATGCCGCGCGACAGCAGCTTCTTTAGAGGCTGCTTGTCCGTGGCTTTTTTGCGTCCAAAAAACAATATCAAAGGAGCTAACCAAAAACATGATAGATTTAAAAACCTATGGCTACACAAATATTGAAGCAATTCGGGGCGGATTAATGCCCGGCAGGGTGACGGAACTTCGGCGCGAGCGCTTCACGGTCATGACTGAGCGCGGCGAAGTCACCGTGGTGCTCAAAGGATCGTTCTATCACAGCGCGGAAACACGCGTTGACTTTCCGTGCGTCGGTGATTTTGTCCTGCTGCACTACAACGAGAGTGGAGATTCTCTCATCGATACTGTACTGCCCCGCCGCTCCAAGTTCTCACGCGCGGATTACTCAGGGCATGCCGCAAGCTATGCCAAAACCATCCGGGAACAGGTCGTCGCAACCAACTTTGACTATGTGTTTATTATTTCTTCTCTGAACTGGGATTTCAACGTTCCTCGCATCATGCGGTACCTCACACAAGCCAGGCAGAGCGGCGGACAGCCGGTCGTCATTCTGACCAAATCTGATCTCGTCCCAGATTATAATCTCCCGCTCGCAGAAGTCACACAAAGCATCCCTGATGTGCCGGTTTACGCGATCTCCAGTCATACGGGCCAGGGGCTGAACGAACTCGCTCCCTACTTGATGCCTGGTAAAACCGTCGTCTTTCTCGGCATGTCCGGCGTCGGTAAATCATCTCTACTCAATGCGTTGATAAAGCAGGACGTAATGAAGGTTCAGGCGATCCGCGAGGTCGACAGCCGGGGGCGGCATACGACAACGCACCGTCAGCTGTTCATGCTCCCTTCCGGTGCTATGGTTATCGATACGCCGGGTATGCGTGAGCTTGGGCTTTTCGATGCTAACGAAGGCATACGCGCAAACTTTAGCGATGTGGAGGAATGGTTCCCGCGGTGCCGATTTGCGGATTGCCGCCATCAGGCCGAGCCGGGCTGTGCCGTTCACGCCGCACTTGCCGATGGTTCGCTGCCGCGTGAACGGTGGGAGCATTACGTTGCCCAGCAGCATGAGAACAAGTATATCCAGAATAAAACGGGCTACCTCATCGAGAAGAGGGCTAAGGGCAAAACGATGGGCATCTGGAGCAAGCAAACGAAGAAAAACGGAGGATCAAAGAAATGAATTTTAAATATGAAACGCTGATCTATGCATTAAGCCGACGGTTCAAGAAGGATGTCACCTTAGCTGACTACCAAACCATGCCGTTACAGGGCGGAACTGTAGGAAATGTGTACCTGGTAACGGGAATCACAGAAACCGCGGATGGTGAAAAATTACTGTACCGTATCGTGCTGAAAATCCAGAAGAAATGGGAGCGTTACGGCGATCCGGGTTCATGGCGCCGGGAGTATGATCTCTATATGTCTGATCTGGGAGCGACGTTCTCGGATGCCTTTCGCTGGCCGACATGTTATCATGCCGAAATCAATGCCGAAGAAGATGAATTCCAGCTGTGGCTGGAATATATCGATGGCGTAACCGGTTTAGACTTGACCGGTGACATGTATGAACAGGCCGCGCTGGAGTTAGGACGCTACCAAGGCAAACTGTATGCGGAGCAGCCCGCTGTGCTGCAGAGTCTGACCAACCTGAGCCGTGCGGAGTTCATGAAGAATACGTATCTGCATTACCGGTCTTGGCCGGTCGTCTATGATTATATACGCTCTGAGGAATGCGAATTCCCGAGGCATGTGCGGCAAATGATTATCGACATCGATGAGCACGCAGACGAGATATTCGCCCGCATAGAACAATTGCCCCTTGTGCTGTGTCACCGGGACTTCTGGGTGACCAATCTGATCTATGCCGACGGGAAATTTGCACTCATCGACTGGGACACATCCGGATGGGGCTACCTGGGCGAGGATCTCGCAAGCCTGATTGCCGATGAAGCGGATATTGATCACATGGTCGAATACTACCACAGGTGTGTCCCCGCATACTACAAAGGCTTCTCAGAGCATGCGGATATATCTCTAATCGCCGATCATTGCGTATACGAGCTGATCCTTCTCATATTCGGATACAGGCTTGTGGAGGGGTATCTCCACACAGAGGATGATGACGAGAAGACAAAGCATGTCCATACACTCCAAAAAATCTATGAAATGAAGACCAGCCCTGTGTAAGGCTGATTCTAAAAAAAGAACTCCGAAAACCCTTAATGTAGCGGGTTTTCGGAGTTTCTTTCATGACTCTCATTTGAACGTCGCCGGCGGCTTGCTCGTGATGTCGTAGACGACGCGGGGCACTAGGAGTGTCTGCAAGTGGGGGAATCTCCGCTTATTCAGCCGTAATCCACTCCACATCCAGGTCTTTAAGCTCCTCTGCCCACTCCGATGGTACGGGAACATCACTAATAATGGTGTCGATTTCCTTTATAGCAGCCATTTTGTACAGCTTGGTATCCCCCAGCTTCGAACTGTCGGTAAGGATAATATTCTGCTTGGCATGTTCCATGAACACCCGTGACAGGTTGGCCCTGTCGGCATCATAGCTTGTAATCCCTCTTCGGGGATGCAGACCGTCAATTGAGAGAAAAGCCTTGTTCACATAAAAGCTGCTCATCATACTTCCCGTTAATGAGCCGCAGGTTCTGTAATGCTTCGCATCAATTTTGCCGCCGAGGAAGAACACTTCCCCACCGAACAGCTCTTTGTTCGTATATTCTATGAGTAGATTCAGTCCCGGCACTGAGTTGGTCAGCACCGTCAAATTCTTCTTGTACATCAGGAATTGAATCATCTGCTGGGTTGTTGAGCCATCGTCAATGACCACGACATCGTTGTCTTCCACGAGATTGGCAGCCGCTCGGCCAATTCTTCTCTTCTCCTCAGCCCGGAGGACTTCCCGCTTCCCGTGTGGAAGCTCTTCCCGCTCCAGCGTCATCTTGACGGCCCCACCGTACACTCTCTTCAGACGGTTGTCCTCCTCAAGTTCCTCCAGATAACGGCGAATCGTCTCCGAAGATACTTGCAGCGTTCGGACAAGATCGTTCGTACGGACTTTTCCAGCGTCATTAATCATATTCAGAATAACCTGTTTTCTCTCTTCACCTACTAAAGACATACAGAAGCTCCAGCTCCAATCCGGCGTATTATCTATACTTACCCTCTATAGTTCATTAATTCGCTCATGAATGAGGATGTTCCTCTTCTCCAGTGCTTTAAAAATGACCTCTCCGGTTTCACAAACGCTTCCTTAGGTGTAATCACTCCGGTCCGGGTGACCTCCTCTTTTGCAATCAGTTCGGCAGCACTAGCCATGAGAGTACTCACATTACGGGTATAAGCACATAGAATCCCCCACCCGGGAACCGAAACGTCTGAGCGTATGGAGCGTTTCATTCAACTTTATCCTCCCCAGACCGAGGTTTTGTTGTTGTGTTTTTGCTTGGAACTTTATCGATAAAAAAAGGAGTCTACCAAAACCGGTTATCCGCTATAACTTGAAGCAGATTCTCAATATCTTCCGGATAGACTTCCCCAATGTTTCCGATCCGGAATGTGTCGGCGGCACTGATTTTGCCTGGATAGATCACATAGCCTGCTTGTTTTATTCTTGCATACAGCTCTTCAAAACTAAAGTGTTCAGATTGCGGGAATTGAAACGCTGTGATAAAAGGGGATTGAACCTCTGGTTGAAGCAGCGCTTCTACCCCAAGCCTACTCATTCCGCTTACGAGAAGCTGCTGATTATTCTTATAACGGGCATAACGGGCTTCTACCCCGCCCTCTTCGGCAAGCTCCTTAAGCGCCTGATCAAAGGCCCGGACAACATGCGTCGGTGAGGTGTAACGCCATTTGCCCCCGCCCTTCTCCATCGTCTCCCATTGGGAGTACAAATCCAGCGACACGGTTCGGGCCTGGCCCTTGCACATCTGCAAAGAGTTCGTTCTTGCCAAAATAAATCCGAATCCAGGCACACCCTGGATGCACTTATTTGCACTGCTGATCAGGTAATCGATATGCAGTTCCTGAATGTTAAGCGGAATTCCGCCGAAGCTGCTCATCGCGTCGACCATGATGGTTTTGCCATAACGCTTGGCTATGGAGGTAATCTCATGAATTGGATTCAGCATCCCTGTGGTTGTCTCACAGTGGACAAATATAACGTGGGTGATATTCTTGTCCTCAGCCAGAATCCGGTCTACAGCCTCGGAAGAGACAGGAACAACTTCCCCAAAGTCCAACACGGTGGCCTCAATATTGTACAGACGTGTGATTTCTGCAATCCGGTTGCCATAAGCGCCATTGGTCAGGATCAAAAGCTTGCCTTCAGATGGCATGACCGTGCTGATTACCGCTTCCACACTGAACGTTCCGCTCCCCTGCATCAGGACCGCGGTATATTCATCCGTGCTGGCGCCAGCTAATTCAACAAGCCGAGACCGGATACTCTGCACCAGTTCATTATAGTCCTTATCCCAAGTACACCAATCCCGCAGCATAGCTTCCTTTACCGTCTTCGAGGTGGATAATGGTCCTGGAGTAAGCAGCAGATACGGATTATCTCCAAGAGCAGTCTGATTCGTTGATGATGCCGTAGTCATGGGCGATCCCTCCTTGCCAGCCTCTCATTAATTTCATCCACAATACGGTCAAGATCCCCAATCTGTTCGATGACGTAGTGGGCACCGGCTTCAAGCAGCCTTGCTGCCACAGCAGCCTTCCTGGCCTCCAGCTCAAGCTGGTCACATGCCTGTACTTCCTGCTCGGTCATCCCGAGTTCGTTGCTGCCCAGAATCACGCCTACGGTCCAGCAGCCCGCATTTACACCTTCCTGCATATCACTGACTGTATCCCCGGCCTTGACGATCTCGTACATGGGATACACATTCAGCGCTTCCGCATTTCTGTAGATCATCCAAGGGTAAGGTCTGCCTTGAGGTACTTCACTCGGTGTAACCAAGTAGTCTGGTCTATAGCCTGTGGCAGCGGCTTCACGGGATACGATATCCATCATAGCCCGGGTGTAGCCGGTCGTGGAGCCGATCTGAATGCCGCGCTCCCGAAGGCGTGCTGTAAGCTCAACTGCTCCTGGCACAGGCTGTGCATACTGCTCCAATGTGCTGAACAGAAGCGGCTCAAATTCTGCGTACAGCTTGTCGATATCCTGCTCATTCGGTGTGCGTCCATACTTGATCTCCCACAATGCCGAGATGCGCTCCATTTGGCACATCGCCGCAATATGATCCCTCTTCAGAAGCCCCATCGGCTTACGGGCCTCTTCAGCTGTGACTTCAATCCCTGCTTGGGCGAACACCTCAACGAACACATGAAGCGGAGCGAAACAGCCGTAATCCACCATGGTTCCCGCCCAGTCGAGCATAACTGCTTTAATCATTCCTCTCACCTAACCTTCCCTATTTTGCCAGGCTGCCGATTTCTTGCGAACCCCTCGTGTGGCGAGCTCGTAGATCATCCGCACCCCGATATTCGTGATGACAATCAGCATCGACATGGCGGCCGCCGGGGCAACATCGCCCGCGTCATCCATATTCACGATCGATACAGATGCCAGCTTCAAGTCCGCCGCATACAGAAACATCACGGCAGAGACCGTAACCATAGAGTTGATGAAATAATACATTGTCATTTCCAGAATTGCCGGTAAACAAATCGGAACCGTAATCCGGGCAAATGTTTTGTAGAACGGGACGCCCATAGATTCTGAAGCCATCTCAAACTCCCGGTCCAGCTTCTTCAGCGCCGTGGTGGCTGTAATGAACGAAACGGAATAGAAATGGGCCATATTCGCCAGCACCAGAATCCAGATTGTACCGTAAATGGCGTGAAGCGGATTATCCCTATTGTTAAAAAAGAAAATATACCCTAGACCAATCACCATGCCCGGCAGCGCAAGCGGCAGGATCGACAAAAAATATCCGGCTTGACGCAGCAGCCTGAAATGTCTTGTTTTCTCAATGAGATAAGCTCCCATAAAAGTGCCTGCTGTTCCAATCACCGCGGTCCAGGCAGCCACTTTCAAACTGGTCCAGAAAGGCTTCATACCTTCTCCCGCCACCTTGCTGAAATCGAAATGATCCAGCGTGAACGTAAGATTGTATGGCCAGGTCTTGATAAAAGCGGCGGCAAATACCGTTGCGGTCAGCACTAGAATGGCCCCTGAAATAATCAGGCAATAAGTGAACAGAAGGGTGTCACGCAGCCGGTTCCTTCCTGTCCGGTAAGGAGCGGATTTCGCTGTAATAGCCGAGTTCATTTTCCCTTCCAGAATCCGGTCCACAATAAACGCCAAGATTGCAGGGATGATCAAAATAATTCCCACAGTGGCTCCCATGCCCATATTCTGCTGGCCGATCACCTGCTTATAGATATCGGTAGCCAGGACATTGTACTGTCCCCCTACGACTTTGGGTGCTCCAAAATCGGTAAATGACAACGTAAAGCACACAAACAGGGATGAGATCAGACCGTATTTGATATTGGGCACAGTTACAGTCAGAAATTTACGGAGCTTCCCCGCGCCCATGGTCTCGGCGGCTTCATACAGGTTGTAATCCGCAAAGGACAATGCCACCAACAGAATTAAATAAGCTTGGGGGAAGGTATAGATGACCTCGGAAAGTATAATTCCGACCGGTCCATATAAGTCGATCTTCCATTCCCATGGCAATGCCCCGAAGAACCCCGTTGTGATGATCCCCTGATGCCCGAACAGATAAGTTAGTCCGATTCCATGCATCATGGTTGGTGCGAATAAAGGCAGCAGGGCCACGGATTTAAAGAACCGCTTGCCCCGAACGGCCGTCCGGGTTAAGGTGAACGCGAACCCAAGAGCCAGCGCTACGGAAATCACAGATGAAGCAACGGAAATAAACATCGTGTTCTGGAATGATTGCATGGATGCTGAGGTTGTAAAATATTTCGCGAAATTCCCCAGTCCAATGTACTGCCCTCCCCTGTCTGTAAAGGCTCTGCTGAACAAAGACATCAGCGGTGCCAGAACGGCAATCAACAGGCCGGCAATCATAACGAAAATGGCGGTCCGCTGAATGAAACGGTCTCTGCCTGCACCCGTGGTGAATAGATGTGCCCCCTGTGTGGTCTTCATACGGGAACACTCAGCTTTCCGCTTCGGGGTGTGCCGAACCCGATGATTTGGTTCTCTGGAAATTCCACATATACTTTCAGATTCTTGTGCACGTGCAGTCTCTTCGCAAAGGAGGCCGGCACATCCACATAAATCGGTTCTTCCCCGCCAAGGTGTGCCGCAAGCCGGATACTCAGCCGGTAAAACGCGCCCCTGAACTCGGAGTCGGTTACTACGGCTTCGCGGCTGTATGCGGTTGGCCGGTCACTGATCCGGATATGCTCCGGCCGGATGCCAAGCTCGCTGTCCTTATCATATTCGGGATGCTGAAGCCACCCGTTATCCATAAAATTCACAGCACCGATAAAGTCCGCTACAAAACGGGTCTTGGGCTGCTCGTATACTTCCTCCGGCGAACCGGTTTGAATGACTTTGGCGTTGTTCATCACGACGATTTTATCTGCCATGGTTAACGCTTCCTCCTGGTCGTGCGTCACCATAATCGTAGTCATGCCAAGCTGATCATGCAGCCGGCGCACTTCCTTGCGCAGCTTCTGACGGACCTTGGCGTCCAGTGCGGATAACGGTTCATCAAGCAGCAGGAAATCCGGGGACAGTGCAACCGCCCGGGCCAAAGCTACCCTCTGCTGCTGGCCGCCTGACAGCTGAGCCGGGTATTTGTCCACGGCATGCTCCAAATCAACCATGGCAAGCACCTCGTGTACTTTTTCGCTGATCTGAGCTCTGGACATTCTCTTCTCCTTGAGACCGTAAGCGATATTCTGGGCGGTAGTCAGATTAGGGAATAAGGCGTAAGATTGGAACATCATGCCTGCGTTCCGTTTAGCTGGAGGCAGGGATGTGATATCCCTGCCCGCAACCGTTATACTACCGCCATCCGGCGCTTCCAGTCCTGCAATGATCCGGAGCAGCGTCGTTTTGCCGCATCCGCTCGGACCTAGAAGACAAACAAATTCATTCTTCTGAATATCGATCCGGATGGGTTCCAGCGCTGTAAATGTGCCAAATGCCTTATGGATGTCTCGAATTGCCAAATAGGGGTCTGGCATGGGCTTTCCTCCTTCATTCAGGTTCGTTATTGTTATTGTTTAGGCTCGCTCTTCGAGTCATAGCGCTTTGTCCACTCGGCAAGCGTGGCGTCACGGTTCTTGGCAGTCTGATTCAGGTCATTCTTGATCAATTGGCTGACAGGATCCTTGCTGTAACCTTCCGGGATGCCCGCAGCGTCGTCTTTAATGGAAATGATGGCGTAATTCTCGTTATACTTCTTCATCGGCTCGGCAGAAATCGCCCAATCGAGGAACTGCTTGGCTTCAGGTTTGATGTCGGCTTTCTTGATCAAAGCGTTCGCTTCCACATCCCAGCCGGAGCCTTCCTTCGGAAATACAACTTCGACCGGAGCACCCTTCTTCTTCTCCTGGATAGAACGGTAACCAAATGAAATACCTATTGGGTATTCACCTGTACCGGCCAGCTTCGCCGGCTTCGAGCCCGAATGTGTATAGGTTGCGATATTCTCATTCAACTTGTCCATGTACTTCCAAGCTTCTTCTTCACCCAGCAGCTGCTGCAGACCAGATACCGTCAAGAAACCTGTTCCGGAAGAAGCCGGGTTCGGCATAACAATAAGACCTTTATATTCCGGCTTAATCAGATCAGCATAAGACTGTGGAATGGCCAGTCCTTTCTTCTTAAGCTCCACCGTATTTACCGCAAAGGCAGTCTCCCAGGCATCAATTCCAACCCAGTGAGTTGGGTTCTGCGAATCCTTGAATTCCGGTGTAACTTTCTCAACGCCTGCTGGTGAATAAGGCTCCAGCATTCCGTTCTGGTCAAGCACCAGCAGACTTGTAGCGGCTGTTCCCCACACCACATCGGCTACCGGATTATCTTTCTCTGCAAGCAGCTTGGCTGTAATGACACCTGTGGAATCGCGGACGACATTCACCTTTACATCAGGATAAGTAGACTTATAAGATTCTAGGTAGGACTCAATCTGATCATCTTCGAGCGCGGTATACACCGTTATCTCTTTGCTTCCCGAAACCGCCGCCTCTTTCCCGGCACCAGCACTCTGGTCTTTCAGCTGATTCGCTCCTTCAGATTTCGTTCCTTGACCGCAAGCAGCCAGGAATGACACCAGCATAAGCATAGTTGCTAATAGACCCGTCCATTTTTTCATGCTCTCTTCTTCTCCTCCAATACCTTGATAGGTTCATTTCAGACAACAAACTCAGTATAGAGGCCATTTATTAACTACACATCAAATCCACGTTAATAAAATGTTTTTGTTTATATTTTAATTGTTTTTTGTTGTGACTTTTGATACGAGAAAACCCTGCCGCCGAAGCAGTCAGGGTTTTAGGTGTCTTTCTATGGAGTTGGATCCATGGTGCCTGGAATTGCAGGGCCTGGATCTGTGGTGCCGGGATCCGCGGTGCCTGGATCTGTAGTGCCTGGATCCGTGGTACCCGGATCTGTAGTGCCTGGATCCGTGGTACCCGGATCTGTGGTGCCTGGATCACCAGTACCCGGAGGAGGTGTCTGGCCAGTCGTTCCTCCTTGGTCGGAGCCTGAATCTTGCCCGCCATCGGAATCATTAGTGCTGTCTTGCACAGTGACTACAGATGATGTAATAACCGTGCCTGGCTGATCCGCTGAAGAAGGAACCTTGAGCAAGAAGAAGGAATATCCGGTAAGCGGCTTGCCTCCGTTAAATCCTTCAATCATGTATTTAATGTATGAAGAAGAGATGCTGCCACCATTTACATTTCCTGCATCAGCTGTGGCTGGTTGAAGATTTAACAGACGGTATTGTGCTCCAGCCGGTTCTTTGTAGAAAATGAAATACCGGTCGTTCACATCCCCTGGCATCCACTCTAGAGTAGCCCCGCCGTCATTATAATATCTAAACTCGGCTATTTCCGGCTTGAATTGAACGGAAGCTTCATTGGAATACTTCGTTCCCTCTCCGCTTGGTTTCACCACAAAATAAGCGGTACCTTGGAAATACTTATTGGTGAGTGGGAATGAACCAGATTCTGTCTGACCTATCTTTTGGTATTCTAACCCAGACACACTGGAATAGTAGACATCATAAGTAACACTCGGCTTAGCCGTCCAGGTCAACTCTGGCAGAGTCAGTCCCGGCAAGTCTGCATTTACAGAATAATGCAGCGCCAGATCGGAAGGAGCTTGTGGAATTTCCGGAGTTGCCACGGGCGGCTGTTCAGGAGTCGGTGTGGTCGGATAATAGACTGGCGGCACATAAGATGTGCTCGGCTGCTCAGACTTTTTCGCCTCCTCCGCCTTTTTGGCTTCTTCAGCTTTTTTCGCTTCTTCCGCTTTCTTTGCCTCTTCAGCTTTCGCTGCCTCCTGCTTTTGCACCGTATCAGAAGTGCTGAGCCATCTTTGAGTCAAGCTTGCAACCTGCTCGCGGGTTGCCGCCCCCGTGGGATTAAACTGGCCGTTGCTGCCATTAAGATAACCCAGCTTAAACGCTGCGCCTACCGCATCCTTGGCGTAATCGGAAATAGAAGCTGCATCTGAGAAATTCAAATAGGCTGCTCCCCCGGTCACCACGTCTTTACCTACAATCAGGTTCAGTGCTCTGGCGAACAGGACGGCCATATCCTGGCGGGACAGATTGGTTCCGCCTCCGAATGACCCATCGCCTGTTCCTTTAATCAGACCGGCTTTGACTGCGGCTTCAACCGCTGCGTAGGCATAATGATCCTTGGGAACATCCTTGAAGCTTGGCGAAGCAGGCGGTTGGCTGGTATCCAGCTTCAATGCCTTGGCGAGAATGATAGCGAAATCCTGTCTCTCGATCTTTCCGGCAGGATTGAAGCTGCCTGTGTTCACCCCATTCAGTATTCCCTTGGAAGCCAATTCCAAAATGGCATCCTTGGCAAATGAGCCCTGAATATCGGTGAAATCTACTGCAGCATGTGTGCTTAGTGGTGCTCCAAGGTAAATCACGCCGGAAGCCACTGATACGGCAAGTGCCCGCTTTAATCTTTTCATAATGTTCCCCCAATAGATGAAATAAGAAAAATCACAAAGATCGTAGCATAATCAAACAATAATCTGAACAACAAGAGACGGAAAAACTTCCAGATAAAGAAAAAAACCACCCGCTCAGGTGGTCATTATTTTTAGAATTTGCCCATTATTATTCCGAAGCAGGCGGCATTCAGCAGGAAGGTAATCGCTCCGCCGATCAGGATTCCCTGCCCTATTCCAACTCGTTTGCGGTTAAACGCAATGATCGCAGCCGGAATTAAGTATACGATCTGAGAAATACCGATGACAAAGATCGCTGCGGGAAAGGCAGCATGGAGGAAATGGAGCAGAAACAGAATGGCCAGTCCTTTAAACACCTCGGCCGAATGATTCCGCTCCGGTTCATGGGGAGGCGGCGCACCGGGCACTCCATTCCAGGCGCCAGGATAGGATTCATAGCCAGGTGTAGGCTGTTGGTCAAGTCCAAGTCCCTGTCCATACTCTAATCCATGGCCATTGCCTTGGGAGGACGGGGGCACTGACTTGGATGGCTCCCGGTCACTAGAACCCTCTACAGATTCCGCATTCCTGTCCGCATCATTTTTCCCTTCAGGCCGTTTGTCGTGCTCATCGCTCATCGGTTGACCCCCTCCATTTCCGCCTTCAGCTCCTTAAGCCGGTTCTCCAACTCTCCACGATAGAAGATATTATACGTATCAAACGGAATGATTCTACCATCCGGATGTACGATATGAACACACGATTTCTTGACGGAGCGGACATCGAAATGGTAAGGGTCCATAAACTGCATGATGATCACGCGAAATACATTGTCATAACTGACTGTCTCTGGTACCTGGACAAGTGGAAGGCAGCACAGCAGACTTTTTAATGATAATGCCGAGGATTCTGGAGAATGAGCCGTAGAGAACAGTTCAAAGATTTGCTTTTTAAGATCCTGGTCCTGTTCAAACACAATTGTATTGCGTCCTCCCTCCAGCAGAATCTGCGGATCGATCATTCCGGTGAGCGGTACGGCTTCACCACCCATCTTCAGCGCGTACCCCATCGCAAGTGCATCGGGATGACATGGAACTGGAATGATATCTTCAGCCTGAAACACACCGGACTGATCAATAATCTGCTGACGGACTTCACTTAAGGTTAAGCGGTCCTTGGAAGGGTCGAACTCCTCGAGGCGCCCAGCAGCCTGGATTGGCTGGAAAGTTACGCCCCGAACCGCCCGCTGCTTGAGACCGTACTGGATGATCTCCCCGATTTCATGATCATTCAGCCCCTTCTTAAGTGTGACTACCAAGGTGGTCGAGATGTTGAATTCATTCAAGTGCTCAATCGCCTTATTCCGAATCTGCCGAAGGTCGGCCCCCCTCAGCTCCTGAAGCGTGGATTTATCAAAGCTGTCAAACTGCAAATAAATTTCAAACCCTGGTTTATACTCCGCCAGCCGCCGGACAAATTCCCGGTCCTGGGCAATCCGGATTCCATTGGTGTTAATCATCAGGTGCTTGATTGGTTTCGTCTTGGCCATGTCCAAAATTTCAAAAAACTGTGGATGAATGGTCGGCTCCCCGCCGCTGATCTGCACAATGTCAGGCTCCCCCTCATTGCGGACGACGGCATCCAGCATTCGTTCGATCTCTTCAAGAGAGCGCCATAATTTCTTCTCCGGGGACGAATCGGCATAACAGATCGGGCATTTCAAATTACATTGGTCGATAATCTCAACGATTGTCAGACAACTGTGCTGCTCATGATCCGGGCATAGACCGCAATCATACGGGCATCCGTAGCGGATCGGAGTATTCCAGTGCAGCGGCATTTCCGCTGGCTTGATAAATTCGCGGCAGCGCTTGAAATATTCTACGTCCGTGGAGATCAGCACCTTTTCCCGGCCGTGTTCGAAGCAGTATTTGGATAAATACACCCGGTCATTTTCAATAATGACTTTGGCCTCCACTTTCTTGAGGCATTTAGAGCAGATGCTGTTCGTGAGTTCGTAGAATAGATAAGGTCTGTTTTTTGTGGTCATGACACACTTTCCTTCCTAACCGGCTGAGTATGATAGCCAAATATGAAATACAGCATGCCAAGCAGGCACGCAATTTGAATATTGTTCATTCCCAGGTATGGGTGAGGCGTCGGCTTAATAAAATCAACGCAAAACCGGAACGCAAGATAACCGAACATAAACGCCTGGTACATGGCACCGTCGGCCAGCGGCCAGCCCCGGGCTGCTCTTCTTCGTTTGATCACAAACAAGACGATCCCGAACACCAGGAAAAAGCCGATCTCGTAAAGCTGTGTAGGATGTCTTGGAATCCCGTCGCCATAGTCGAAGCCCGTGATCCAATTCGTAGGAATACCGTGGGTATGGTCATCCAGCCCGGTTAAAAAACACCCGATGCGGCCGATTCCAATCGCAAAAAGCAAGGGAAATACGAAATCGTCCCCTGTAGAGCGCGTAATGCCAACCATTTTCTTGGCCAGCTCTACTCCGATCAAGCCGCCCAGAAGCCCGCCAACAATCGTTTTACCGGCCATGAGTTCCGTCCAGTGGCTTCCAATAGACTTTAACAGCTCTGGATTCTCAAACCAAAACAGCAGCTTGGAGCCAAGAGCAGCTCCTATCGCGGCACCAACAATCACCCAAAACATATTTTTGACCGGAACCTCCGTCTTGCGCCGGGTCCATAGGTAAACTCTGAATCCCAAGAAATAGGCAAGTGTCTCAAACAAAAAATGAGGGTGAATCACTAACTTTCCAATATGAATGTATACGGGAAACTGCATCCTGGTTCTCCTGTCGCTGGTTGTAAGTTCATCATTGATATTGATAGATTGGTTAAAATTAGGAATAAAAACTATTACTACTATACCAATTTGAACCCCCGGCGGATAGCCTTTTTTGCTTGAGTTTTCTTAGAAAACCTCCCGTGTTCATTAACAGTTTTGTAAATTTTGTAAATCACAGATGATATATGATTATTCCGTTAGTCTACTCTTGTATTCTTTTTCAAACTAAAGGAGTTGATGTTATGAAGTTAAATCATGCAGCCAAGTACATACTCATGTTCACTTTAGCGGTCGGAGTCACGTTAACCCCTTCATATTCAAACATCGTTGGCCATGGTGTGGTATCGGCAGCAGAACAATCGCTCACGAATATCAAAGCTGAAGATATCCGCCAAGCCACCCTGTCCCAAGCAGATCTGACCTATCGCCCGTTATTCGGCAGCAGGGAAGCAGACAAACAGGCACTGACCGAGATATCCAGCTTCATCAATCAATTCACAGCAAAGGGTACCAAAGAAACTATTAAGCCGGGAGACAGCTCAAACAGCTTCTTCAGCTACAAGGTCGACCTTTCATTTAAAGACGGTTCGAATGCCCTGCTCTACAACCCTCAAAATTCAGGCGGTCTAGTCCTTGAATATAAGGAGACCAGAATATCATTAGCGGATGCCCAGTTAACCAAGCTGACCAGCCTGTTTGTTATGGGGAAATCGGCCTCCTTGAGTCCAGCCAGCTTCCGGATTGGTGACCCCGTCCGAATCAGTGGCTCCGATGATCTTGTAGAAGATGGCCAAGTAAATGTGTTTTGGACCCCAGGCAAAATTAACTCTTATACCCCAACCGAGTCCGCAACCGGAGCAGAATTCCCCTCCAAGTCGGCGCTGCTTATCTACCGGGGGCCTTCGCATCAGGCGCGGTATGATTTTAAATTTACATTTCCCGTTTATGGGGAGGCTTGGGATGGAAGCCTTGGGGCGATTCATCCGGGTGCGGGTTCAATAACAATAACACCGGCACGGCTTCACAAGTCTTTCCCGGTGAATGTTCAGCCTGCAGCCTCTCTATCCCTTTCTGTAAACGGGTTTCCCGTGACCGACCCGTCTCTTCAGCCAATCTCTTACCAAGGGATCACACTGCTGCCTCTGCGGGCTGTTGGAGCCTTGCTGGGGGAAGCGCTGATCTGGGATGCGAAACACCAGAGTGTTCTGATCAGAACCCCGTTATCAGCTGTGTCCGGGAAACCATCTGGTGGAGTACGCCTTTGGATTGATGGCAAGCCTGCAGCTTCAGACCTGAAGCCGGTCATTGTGCGAAACGGGGTCACCTATGTCCCCGTTAGGGCGGCAACCGGCGCGTTCGGCCAGTCAGTCCTCTGGCTGGAGCCCAGCAAGAACGTAACCATTATCCTGAAGCCCGCGCTGCTATCGGTGAACAAGTACGCCACAGGAAGCCTGGAGCGTGAAATCGCCGGGCGGGTCAACGAATACGTATCTGCCCTCAACAGGAGAAACTTGAGCAAGCTGAAGACGCTATTCGCGAAAGACGAATTTGTATTCCCTAAGCTGGAGAACCTGGGAAACCGCCTAATCACGAAGATCAGCGGATTCCGGCTGGAGAAGGGCACAGATCCGAATGAACTCGTGGCTTACGTGGAATTCCGTTATTTGTCAGACCCCAACGGTCGTTCAAGCACCTCTGTCGGCATTGTATTTAGACAAACCGATGGAAAGTGGAAGATTACAGATGTCGACTAACTGCTGTTGACGGATCTGAACAAAAAAGAGGCCTACTAGTCGTATTCACGGCTGTAGGCCTCTTCTTTGTATTTGGGCAGAATTCAGGTTCGCGGCTCATAGTTTTCCCAATATATCTCGAAAACCATATCATTTTGAACAAATAAATGTTTACATGCTCTCCAGAATCAGCACCCCTCTTCCCGGCAGCGATACCTGGCCCTTTATCTGTTCGCCACTCAGTAAATCCCTCATCACCTGGTTTCCAATTTGGATCTGGGCCTCATCTGCAAGATGGTTCAGGACGAACAAGTACCTTGACTCCCCCTTAACCCGCAGGGCTGTTTCCACACCTCGGGGCACATCCGCGAGAAGGGGAGCTATTTCTTTGTCCTGGCATAAATTACTCAGGAATCCTTCAAGAAATGCGGCTTCGGGGCTGCTCGCCACATAGTAGGCGGTTCCTTGACCATAGCGGTTCCTGGTCAGAACCGGCATGCCCTTGTAGAAATCCTCCCCATATTCCGCTAGCACCTCCGCTCCTTCGGCATGAATAAGATCACAGAGCAGCCCGCAGGAATAACTTCCTTCCAGCTCCCCCCAGGCTTGCCGCATCTCCATGCGGTTGCTCTGATCCGGGAACAGGGCGTCAATCTCCTCAGCCCATATTCCTGTAACCTTGCGCAGTTCACCCGGATACCCTCCGGTGGCAACCAGATCATTCTCATTCACGATTCCGCTGAAGAAAGTGGTTACGAAAGTGCCTCCCCCTTCCACGAACTCTTCAATTCTGCCGGCATACCCCGGCTTAACCATATAGAGAACCGGAGCAATTACAAGATCATACGGGGAAAGATCCGCATCGACACCGATCATATCCACGGCAATATTCAGCTTAAATAAAGCGTCATAATACTTGTGGACCTCCTTCACATAATCCAGCGCCACAGTGGGTCCACTGGATAGTTCAATCGCCCAGCGGTTTTCCCAGTCGTAGACGATGGCAACCCGTGCCCCGCTTCGCGAATCAAGAATCGAGTCTGCAAGTCCCTGCAGTTCCTTGCCGAGCTGGGCGCACTCGCGGAATACACGCGTATGCTCATGTCCCACATGCTCAATCAGCGCCCCATGGTATTTCTCACATGCCCCGATGGACCGACGCAGCTGGAAGAACATCACCGTATCCGCACCACGCGCCACCGCCTGATAGCTCCACAGGCGCATGACACCCGGCCGCTTTAACGAATTGTAAGCCTGCCAATTCTGCTGGCTCGGGGTCTGCTCCATAAGCATGAACGGTTGACCATGCTTTAGTCCGCGCATCAGATCATGGGTCATCGCGGTTAAGCTGACCGGTGTATCGAGCGAGGGATAGTTATCCCATGACACCACGTCCATATATTTGGCCCACTCGAAATAATCCAGTTCCGGGTACAGCCCCATTAAATTGGTAGTGACCGGAATATCCGGGGTAAACTCCTTGATGGCCTCATACTCCAGTTTGTAACACTCCAGCAGACTGTTAGACATGAATCTACGGTAGTCTAGTGAGATGCCTTGAAAGTTCGTCCGGTTATGCCCCCATTCCTCACTGAGCTCACTTGGAGGCACAATCTCATCCCAATCGTAGAACGTATGTCCCCAAAATCTCGTGTTCCAAGCACGGTTCAGTGCGTCCAGCGTTTTATAGCGTTCCTTCAGCCATACCCGGAAGGCAGCAGCACAGTTATCACAGTAGCAGTACCCTCCATACTCATTGGAGATATGCCAAATCACAAGTGCCGGATGGTCCTTGTATCTCTCGGCCAGTTTGCCGGCAAGCCTGGTCGAATACTGGCGGTAAGTCGGGCTGTTCGGACAAGAATTATGCCTTCCACCGAAGGCCCGCTTGCGGCCCATCCTATCCACTCTGAGAACATCCGGATGACGCTTCGCCATCCATGCCGGGTGTGCCCCCGTGCTTGTTGCCAGACAGACGTATACTCCGGTTCTGGACATGCGGTCCATCTGCTCATCCAGCCAGCTGAAATCATACACATCCTCACTTGGCTGATTCAGTGCCCACGAGAATACGTTAAGCGTAGCCACATCCACCCCGGCAAGCTGGAACATCCGTTCATCCTCACTCCAGATGGCGGGCTCCCACTGTTCAGGATTGTAATCCCCGCCATACCAGATTTTTGGCAGCTTGGTGTTAATCATTTCTTTCCCATCCCTTCTGAATTGAAATTTATATCAATTTTATCGTATAAGGCTTGTGAGGCGCAGCGGCAAAGACCAGCACCCCGCCCGGCTCTGTCACCGCCGTACCTCCCACCACTTGCAGTGCCTCTCCGCGATACCTTACCCTGCATGAGCCGCCATAAACGGAAGTAATCCGGGCTTGAACTAGGCGGCCTGCTGCCCATTCCACATCCACCGTAAATCCTCCCCTGGCTCTCAGACCGGCAACCTCTCCCTGTCTCCACGATGAAGGAAGGGCGGGCAGCAGGTCTATATAAGCCGCATGGCTCTGGAGCAGCATTTCAGCAATTCCAGCGGTTCCTCCAAAATTTCCGTCGATCTGAAACGGAGGATGGGCATCGAACAGATTTGGATACGTGGACCTGCTCAACAAGGAGCGCAGGAAATGATGCGCCCACTCCCCGTCAGCCAATCTTGCGTACAGATTCACCAGCCAGGCACAGCTCCACCCGGTATGCCCGCCGCCGCTGGCAATCCGCTGGTCAAGCACAAGCCTTGCAGCCTCGGCCAGCTCCGGCGTATGCTCCGGGTGGATCTCAAATCCCGGATGAAGGCCATACAGATGGGACATGTGCCGGTGACCGGACTCAGCTTCCTGAAATTCGGACGCCCATTCCATCAGCCGGCCGTCCCCGCCAATCTGGAAGGGGCGCAATCTGCCAGCCGCTGTCAGCAGGGTACTTGCCCATTCTCCATCAATACCAAGAAGCCCGGCCGCCTTGGCACAATTCCTGAACAGCTCGCGGATAAGCGACATATCCATCGTAGAGCCTTCGGATATGCTGCACACATTTCCCGAAGGAGTAATGAACTCATTCTCCGGGGAAATAGATGGGCTGGTGACCAAATACCCTTCAGCATCTTCCACCAGCCAATCAAGACAGAACTCTGCCGCACCCTTCATCAGGGGGTAGGCTGTATCCCGCAGGAACTGAAGGTCATGCGGCTCATACAAATAATGCTCCCACAGGTGGCTGCACAGCCACACACCGCCCATGGGCCACATGGCCCAGCTGGCGCGGCCTTCGGAAGGGGTTGAGGTCCGCCACAAATCCACATTGTGATGGGCGACCCAGCCGCGCGCTCCATAGTGAATACGGGCGGTTCTGCTGCCGCTGGCGCCAAGCTCCCCGATCAAGTCCATCAACGGTTCATGGCATTCGGCCAGATTGCACACTTCAGCTGCCCAATAATTCATCTGTGTATTGATATTGGTCGTATATCCACAGTTCCAGGGGGGCTGAACATGCGGATTCCAGATTCCCTGCAGATGTGCGGCTTGAGTACCTGGTCTTGAAGAAGCCATTAACAGGTAGCGGCCATACTGGAAATACAAAGCTTCAAGCTCCGGGTCTCTGCCCCCGCCAGCATATAACTTCAGGCGTTCATCGGTCGGAAGCCGCCGTATCGCTTCGCTCTCCTCCCCTCCCAAGATCAGCGACACGCGGCTGAATAAATCCAGATGATCCCGGATGTGTCTCTCCCTTAGCAGGCTGAAGCCAAGACCTGCCGCGGCTGTCAGCTGCTCCCGGCTCTTCTTTTCCGGATCTGATCGGCCAGGCATCACATCAAACCGTTCAAAGTCCGTTGCCGCCGTCAAATAAAGTACGGCAGACCCGGTATTATGAATACGCAGAGCCCCTTCCTCCCCAGCCTCAAGACTCCCTCCGCATGCGTCCACGAACAGATGCACAGCGAAGCTGATTCCCCGGTCTTCTTCATACAAAATGGGCTGTGGGTGATCGCCGGCATAATTGTCTGCAATATGCGAAGGCGCTCTTCCTCTTAAGACCAGCTCGGCTTCTCCGGCATGAACCGTATACCGGAGCGGGGAACTCAGCTGAACCGTAACATCAATCCCCTGGGTATCCTCCAGCCTGACGACCATAACCTGATCAGGCGCACTGACGAACACCTCTCTGTAGAACCGCGCTCCCCCTTTGCCGGATTGGACGGCCGCTACCCCCCGCTTCAGGTCGAGGCTGCGAGTATAACCCTGCTCTCTTCCGGTAAATCTGTGGTTTCGAAGCCATAGATCGCCAAGCGGCTGATAGGACTCCGTCCGCCTTCCCACCATGCCCTGCTCCACCAGCTGTTCGGCTTCCTCAAAGCTTCCCTCGCGGATCAGCTTTCTTACACGCTCCAAATAGCGGATCGCTTCATAGTTCATCGTGTCCCTGGGAAATCCTGACCATAACGTATCCTCATTCAGCGCAATTCTCTCCAGCTCATCTCCTCCAAAAACCATGCCACCCAAGCGCCCATTGCCGACCGGAAGCGCTTCTTCCCAGCTTTCGGCTGGCTGTCTGTACCACAGCCGCTCTTCATTTCCTGCCTCAACCGGATACATACTCATCCTCCTGCTGTCGAACAGAAAGCCCGGACAAATGCCCGGGCTGCTGCTTCATTATTTCACATCTTTACCAGTCCAAAGCGCAACTCTGGCTTTGACCAGCTTGGTATATTCGGCTTCCATTTTAGGAGCGCCAGCCTTGTCGAGACTCGCCAGGAAGTTGTCATAGACCCGGTCGAAATCTCCCGGTTTGCTAAGAATGGCTTCCGGAATGCTTTTGCGAATAATATCCTGGGTCTTCTTGAAGATGACCTGGTATTCCCCGTCTGTAGGCACCGTCATGTTGTAAGCAGCTCCCCATTCCTTAACCGGGAATTCCTTCTCGCTTGGGAACAGATCTTTCCAAGTAGTAGCCTTGTATGCCTTCAATGATTCCTTTTCGGCATCTGAATAACTGGCTACAATCTGTTCAGGGAAGTTCGTGGTGTAATAGTTGCCTGTGGAATCCTTCACACCGTCACCATACCGCGCACTGAAAGCTGCATACAATCCAATTCCTGTCTCCTTTGCGAAGTTGGAGGCATCGTTGACCTTTCGGTTCTGCACATCTTGAGGAATAACCCGCTTGCCGTTCTCCACCTTATAGTGTTTCCCTTCGATCCCCCAGTTGCGGAGAACCTGACCTTCATCTGAAGCCAGCCAATCCAGGAATTTAATAGCACGGACCGGATCTTTGCAGGAAGTTGTAATCCCAACGCCATATCCGTCAAACCCTGTAGATTGCATGGATTTATCCTTAATGTCCTCGGAAATGGTTACAGGGAAGTGGGCATAAGTGTACTCGTTCTTGCCTGAGCTTTTAAGGGCATTCTCAGCATCCTGGTAATCCCATTCCTGGTCAATCAGGCCGAGCACCCGTCCGCTTGAAATTTTAGCCTTATACTGATCGTCCTTTTGAATAAATGTATCTTTGTCCAGCAGTCCTTCAGTATACATATGGTTCAACCAGCGGAAGTACTCCTTCTCTTCCGGACGCTTATAATGAAGCTTCGCCTCATAAGTTGCCGGGTCGATATAATACTCCCCATCATCCGGAGCTCCGGTCGCCAGGAAGGCCGGGTTCGTCACTGTGATCATAATTTTCCAATCATCCGCATTAAGTGTAAGCGGAATTGTAGGCTGTCCATTGGTTGTCGGATGCTTGGCCACATACTGCTTGAGCACGTTCTCATAATCCTTCAGCGTTCTGACCTTGGGATAACCCAGCTCCTTCAGAACACGATGCTGAATCTCGAAGCCGCCGGTAGCATCAAACACCACGTTATCCACGCCGGCATTCGTCGGAATCGAATAAATCTTCGGGTCCTCGTTGCTGTACTTCAGCCGGTTCATGTTGCTGCTATAAATCTTTTTCAAATTCGGAGCATGCTTCTCAATCAAATCGGTCAGATCAATCATCGCTCCGGCATCAACCAGCATGCCCAGATTACCCTTGGCAAAGATCATATCGGGATACTCCCCGCTGGCCGCCATCAGGGAGACTTTATTGTCCCCACCCCCGCTGCCGACATCATACTCCGCATTAATGGTAACTCCAGTCTTCTTCGTGATCTCCTGTCCCACATCATCCTTCATGTTGTTCCAATTGGGACTTGCATCCGCACCGAAGAAGGTAAAGGTCACTGGAGCTGTGGACTCCGTATCCCCGGCTTTGCCCGTATCTGCTGCCCCTGGATTGTCCTTCGAGCTTGAGCAGCCAGCCAGCATTAACGAACCTGCCAGAACCAGCGCTACGAGTCTTGACGCTTTGCTAATCTTCATTTTTATCCCCCTTGCCATATTAAGTCGCTTGTGTATGTGATCAGCCTGACGGGCTGAATTCACCGTGTTCAACCTATGAACCATTAGGCTTTTACTGCCCCAAGGGTCATTCCGCCCACAAAATAACGTTGAAGAAATGGATATACCAGAAGAATCGGAACGGTGACCACAATCGTAATCGCCATTTTGATTGAATCCGGTGAGACATGGGCCATTTGAGTCGCCAGATCGTTGGCATTGACCATATTCCCGCCCTGCTGTGTGCTCTGCAGCACTTTCATCAATTCATACTGAAGCGTAGTCCACTGCTGCTTGGTTCCATTGTACAGATACGTATCGAACCAGGAATTCCACTGCCCTACGGCCAGGAACAGCGCAATGGTGGCCAGAACCGGTTTGCAGAGAGGGAGGATGATTCTGTAATAAATCGTGAAATCATTAGCCCCGTCCAGCTTGGCTGATTCCTGAAGGGCATACGGAAGGCCGTCAATAAACGACCGGATAATGAAAACGTTGAATCCGCTGACAAGCCCTGGCAGAATGTATACCCAGAACGTACCGATCAAATGAAGATCCCGCATCAGAATGTAGACGGGAACGATTCCCCCTGAGAAATACATCGTAAGCGCGACGAAGGTAGAGATAAATTTTCTGCCCCGGAAATCCGCCCTGCTAAGAGTAAATGCCAGCATCGACGCTGCGATCAGACCAAGTACAGTTCCTACAATCGTGCGGAGCAGCGAGATCTTCAGGCCCTGAATAAGGCCTGTATAGTTGAAAATCGTCTGATAGTTCTCCAGCGTGAACGCTCTGGGCCAAATGTAAATGCCGCCACGAACCGTATCGGTAGAATCATTAAGTGATATCGCCAGAACATTTATAAAGGGATAGAGTGTCACAATCAGTACAACGGTTAGAAAGAAATAATTGAAGATATCAAACAATTTCTCTGATCGGGTTGAATTAAATGCCCGGTCCGCCATATTCCTCTCTCCTCTCTACATAACGCTTTCTTTCGTGAATTTCTTGAACAGTCCGTTGGCGGTGAAGAGGAGAATAATGCTGACCACCGAATTGAACATCCCGATGGCTGTACCATAGGAGAAACGGTTGATTTGAATCCCGTACTTCAGCGCATATAAGTCCAGCACCTCTGAGTAATCCGTCACGAGACTATTCCCCAGCAGCATCTGCTTCTCAAACCCAATGCTGGTCAGGTGTCCGATCGACAGGATAAGCAGAACCATAATGGTCGGCCGGATTCCTGGCAGAGTAATGTTCCACATCTGTCTGAAGCGGCCTGCTCCATCTACCCGTGCCGCTTCATAGAGTTCCTTGTCTATTCCGGTGATGGCCGCCAGATAGATAATCGCATTCCACCCCGTCTCTTTCCACAAGTCGGAAGCGGTTACAATTCCCCAAAACCAGTTTCCCTTAGCCATGAACTGGATCGGTTGATCCACAATATGAAGAGAGATAAGGATCTCATTCACAATTCCGCCGTCGATAGAGAGCAGCTTCGTAATAATCCCTGCTACTACCACCCATGAGACGAAGTGTGGAAGATAAGATATCGTCTGAACCGTCCGCTTGAACCTGATGGACCTCAGCTCATTGAGCAGAATGGCAAACACAATTGGCACAATGAATCCGGCGACAATTCCCATGATGCTCATAGCCAGCGTATTCCTCAGCACCAGATAGAAGCGCTCGTCCTGAAAAAGCTCAATGAAATTCTTGAATCCCACCCACTTCTGCTCCGAAAAGGCTCGTGCAGGCTTGTAGTTCTGAAAGGCCATTGTCCATCCCCACAACGGGACATAACTGAATATGAAGAGCCAAATTACAAACGGGATAGACATCATATACAAGTACTTCTGCCTGACGACACTTCGCCACAAGCTTCCCTTCTTCGGCTTTTTCTCCTTCTGCGGGTTCTTCAAGCTTACGCCTTCAGCCTGGAGGTTGTTGGTTGTTGTTAGCGTTTTCACGTCTGGTTTCCCCCCTCATCTATACTCCAATTGTATAGGGGCAGGCGCTGCCGAAATACCCGACAGATTTGACTGAAAACCATATAAAAATTAGAGATTACGCTTCCTTTGCCGGAATTTCAAAATATATCGTTGTCCCGATTCCCGCTTTGCTCCGAATATGTAGTCCGGCCGAGGGGCCGAATACCATACATAACCGCTGATGCACATTCCTTAGTCCAATACTCCGCTTCTCCTTATCCTCCGGGCCGGAAATATACCGAACAATCTCATCCATCCGTTCCTCTGTAATCCCGGTCCCATTATCTTCAACTTCAATCCGGATCCTGCCCTGCCCGATCTCCTGTATCCGGACATTCACCTGAACCCCGTCCGGCTTGTCCTCCATGCCATGCACAACCGCATTCTCCACCAGAGGCTGAATAATGAGCGGCGGAATCATAACCTTGTCCGCATTTGTATCCACGATGATCGTATAGTCAAGCCGTTCCTCATAACGGAATTTCTGAATTTCCAGATAAGACCTGATCATTTCAACCTCCTCCTGGAGGGTTGTCTTCTCTCTTCCAGCCTCCAGGTTCTTGCGCATCAGCTTGCCCAGCAGTCGGACAACTTGAGCAATTTCCCTGTCTCCTTTAAGAAGGGCGTTCATCCGGATGGATTCCAGTGCGTTAAATAGAAAATGAGGATTGATCTGGCTTGCCATCATTTTAAGCGTGATTTCCTTCTGAGCGATTTCAAGCGCCTGGTTGTGCTCCGTCTTCTCTACCACCTGCCGCATCAGCTGCTGGATGCTGCTGACCATGTAATTGAATTGGCGGGACAGCTGTCCAATCTCGTCATTGCCATCGATTGTCGACACGACATCGAACTTGCCAAGCGCTACTTGGTTGAGCTGACGGCTGAGCCGAAGCAGCCTCCCTGTAGTTAAAACCGATACAATGTATACAAAGATTAAGGCTATCACGAGCACAAGCAGCATGAACCAGAACCCCATCATACTTACATGGTTGGCATCCTTCACAATGCTCTCGGTTGTAAATACAGAGATAATCCGCAGGCCGTTCATGCTGGCGTCCGGTGTCAGGTTGTCGGTGATGACATAGGAAGCTTTATCATTAAGAACCTTCTTGTAGGCTCCCTTGTATTCCGTATCTGTGCCCAGGCCCAAGCTCAAGTCCTTCATCAGCTTTCCCACCATGACCGGCTTGCTCGCGGCGATTATGTATCCTTGTTCATCAGCTATATATGTATCGAACTGCTCCTGCCTAAGCATGCCGTTGAGCTCACCCTGATCCATCTCGACCATCAGGATCCCGCTGGAATGGTATTCGGGAAAGATTACTTTCCTGACCAAGCTCAGCCTGTGAACCGGGGAAGCCTCCACATCGGGAATATAGAACCAGCCGATATTTTTGTTGGCTGCTGCTTTCTGGTACCAGTGAGTCTTTTTGATCTGCTCATCAAGAGGAATATATTCCAGATTGTTTACCAGCGTAGAGTTGTCCATGTAGAAGCGGATGCCTGAAATTTCTTTATACTGACGGACATAATCTTTAAATTTAGTGTAGGACAAATAACTCTTTGTCAAATCAAGCGCACCCTCATAGCGGGTATTTACCAGCTCCTTCAAGCCTTCGTCGAAGAGCAGACTATTGGAAATATCAGTAGGTACGCGAAGCATGTTCAGCGTCTGGGTCTTGATCTTCTCAACGTTATTCGTTGCTTGATCGATCGCATTATCCAGCGCCTGTTCCCGGAAATAAAAAGTAACGGTACCTCCAATAATCAGGACAGGCACCATTACAATAAGAATAAAGGACAGAATCAGCTTGTTTTTCATCTTCAGGTTGTTGGACAATCTCGCCATCCGCTCTAACATAAAGATCCCCCTAATCTATAAATTGTCAATTTCTATTATATCAGAAGCAAAAGAGGCCCCTTTTATGGCATAAAAAGGAGCCTCTTCTTCTATGAATTTCTATTTAGGATACCGTTAAATGCAGGGAAACTTCGGTCAAGCCCGGTTGAACATAGACCTCATGATCTTTCTGCTCCGCTGGTCCTTCCACGATGCTCAGAGCATTGCTGCCGTTTAAGACAACCCGGAACGCCTTGCCTGCACCTATGGCTTCCAGATAAATGTTATTGCCGTCCCTGCGGGCGGAGACCTCAAGCTCCTTCTCCCCGCTAGTGCCGAATACAGAAGTCTGTGCTGATGAACCATCCTCCAGTTCATAAATGACGAGCTTAACCTCATCCGCCAGATCGTAATCCACCTCTGTATCCTCCCTGCCAAAGGCCACAATGGAATTCGGCCGGACGTACAGCGGCAGACTTAAGAAATCATGGGTTTCCTTAAGCCAGCGCCCGCCAGTAACTACCGCGCCTGTCAGCAGATGGGTCCAGTTCCCCTCTGGAATATAATATTGAACCTCTCCCTGCTCACTGAATACAGGTGCAACCAGAAGGCTGTCGCCCAGCATGTATTGACGGTCCAGAGGTTCACAGGCCGGATCATCCGGGAACTCCAGCAGCATGGCCCGCATCATCGGTACCCCCTGCTCCGATGCCTGTACCGCGGATTGATACAGATAAGGCATGAGCCGGCACTTCAGCTTTGTGAAGAAGCGGGTGACCACCACCGCTTCCTCATCGTAGGCCCAAGGCACACGGTAGGAGGAACTACCGTGCAGCCGGCTGTGGCTGGAAAGCAGGCCGAAAGCCAGCCACCGCTTGAACACATGGGCCGGGGCCGTGTTCTCAAACCCTCCGATATCATGGCTCCAGTAGCCGAAGCCGGATAGTCCTAGGGACAATCCGCCGCGGAGGCTCTCTGCCATGGACTCGTAGTCCGCGTAGCAGTCGCCGCCCCAGTGTATCGGAAACTGCTGGCTCCCGGCCGTTGCGGAGCGGGCGAATACGGCTGCTTCCCGTGGGCCTAATTTCTCCTGAAGCACGCCGAATACCACTTTGTTGTACAAATATGTGTAGTAGTTGTGCATCTTCTCTGGGTCAGAACCGTCGTGATAGACGACATCCACCGGTATTCTCTCCCCGAAATCAGTCTTAAAGCTGTCTACTCCCATATCCACCAATTCCCGGAGATAACCTGCATACCACTCGCAAGCAGCAGGATTCGTGAAGTCAACCAGCCCCATGCCCGGCTGCCATAGGTTCCACTGCCACACATCGCCGTTCGGCTTATTCACCAGGTAACCAAGCCGCTTCCCTTCCTCGAACAGGCGCGAGCGCTGTCCAATATACGGGTTGATCCATACACAGATCTTCAGCCCTTTAGCCTTGAGTCTTGCCAGCATGCCCCTAGGATCCGGGAATACACGTTCATCCCATTTGAAATCCGACCAGTGAAATTCCTTCATCCAGAAGCAGTCAAAATGGAACACATGCAACGGCACGCCTCTTTCCGCCATCCCGTCAACGAAAGTGTTCACTGTCTCTTCATCATAGTTTGTCGTGAATGAAGTCGACAACCACAGCCCGAAGGTCCAGGCTGGCGGAAGCGCAGGCTTCCCTGTCAGACTGGTATACCGTCCCAGCACTTCTTTGGGCGAAGGCCCATCGATGACGTAATATTCCATAGACTCTCCGGTTATGCTGAACTGGACCTTCTTCACCTTCTCAGAGGCGATCTCGTAAGAGACCAGACCCGGATGGTTCACGAATACCCCATAACCTTTATTGGTTAGATAGAACGGGATATTCTTGTACGCCTGCTCCGAGCTCGTCCCTCCATCCTGGTTCCAAATATCGACGATTTGCCCATTCCGTTGAAATGCGGTGAAGCGTTCTCCTAATCCATACACCCATTCGCCCACGCCCAGATCAAGCTCTTCCCGCATATAAGTCCGCCCCTGGCTGTCCGTGATATGAGCTGCAGACTTAAACCCGCTGCCGGTCAACCGCTGTGTACCCCTATAGAAATCAAAAGACCACTGGCTTCCCTTGGACACCTTCACACTCAGGTCCCCGCTTGTTAAGACGGCCTCCTGCTCATTCTCCATAACGGTAACCGGATGTGTGCTGTCCGTATGAAGCTCAAAGTTTGGTCCGGCGTCCCGGATTCCGTCGAAGTGAATCAGCTTAACTCCGATTACACCAGGTGCCGGGGAATGAAATTTCACGGTCAGCAGGGTCGTATTAATCATCGTGCCCCGCCCGTTCAGCGGCGTTGTCGATACATAAGCGGCCAAGGTCCTTCCGGTTACCTCACAATCGTGGATTTGTACCGCATTATCCAGCGTATAACCTTCTTTGATCAGCCAGTTGCCATCGGTGAATTTCATTTGTCCTCACTGCCTTTTCTGTATACTTTTACAAAATCCAATGAAAGCGTTATACTCGCATTATACTGATATCTGTTATGCAAATCTTATATTATTGAACGGTTATATAACACAATATTGACGAGGTGAATGATATGGACCCCCAGCTGAAAAGCACGTTAAAAGAAAGCCGCATTCACAGCGGTCATCTTCAGCCCTTCGGAGCGTACCACATGGAATACGGACCAGGTGAACATGTGCTGGACTGCCATTGGCACGAGGAGTCCGAAATCTTCCTGGTGCTCGAGGGTGAAGTGCTCTTCCAGTTGGATGAGGAGCACTTTCCGGTTCGGGCGGGCGAAGCGGTCTTTATCGACGGCGGAGATATTCATGCCGGTCATGCGTTGGGCGGGGCAGGCTGCAAGTTCTTCGCCCTCGTCTTTGGCCCAGGCTTACTCACAAGTGCCCAATACGACATTATTCAGGATCAAGTGATCCTGCCCTTTCAGGAGCGGCGGGTCACCTTCCCCCGCTTGATCCAGCCTTCCGGGTCAGCTGGCCAGGAACTGCTCAAGCATATTCAATCCATGATGACAGCCTGCACCCTGAAGGCTCCAGGATATGAAGCCGCCGTTAAAGGCAGGCTGCTGCTTATGCTTCAAGAGCTGGCCGTCAGTGGGCTGGCCTGTGACCGCAGCCTCAACCGCTCCGGTTCAGCCGTTAAGCTTGAGCGTCTGAAGAAGGTGATTCTGCACATTCAGCAGCACTATGACCGCCCGATCCGTCTGCAGGAGCTGGCGGACCTGATCCCGATGAGTGAGGGACAGTTCTGCCGCTTCTTCAAATCCATGACCGGGCAGACCCCGGTGGATTACATCAACAGCTACCGGATCAGACAGGCGGCAGAAATGCTGAGGGTGGAGGATAAGAAAATTTCCGATATTGCCCTCGAAGTGGGCTTTGATAATATCAGCTACTTTATCCGGGTATTCCGGAAAATCATGAAATGCCCTCCGTCGGCTTTCCGTAAAGGAATATCCCTCTGATAGCAGGGGAGCGCAGACCCGCTCAAGCTGCAACCTTTTGCCGGAAAGGCCCGTCTGGTAGGGTAGAAAATTACTCCAGCGAGGAGAGAGGATAGAGATGAAACATAAATTCAGCATCATGCTGCTCAGCCTAGTTGTTATCCTGGGTGCAGCCATTCCAGCCAGCGTGCTCGCCGATGTGAACACAACAGAGCCTTCGGCCGGCAAGCTTCAGGTTATCCAGACTCCGGGAGGCAAGCTCGATCCCCAGGGCAAGCTGGACTACGCTTCAGCTATAACTGCGATTGTCAGCCATTTTAATCTATCCTTGGACGGGTATAACTTCATTAAGGAACCCAAGGTATCCGATTATTTCACAAAGCTTCAGGATTCCGCATGGTACTCTGAAGCGTTTATAATCGCTCAAGTGAACGGGCTCAGCATCCCGAAGGATGTGCAGGCGGATCAATCCATGACCCGCGAGCAGTATGCGAACCTGCTGTCCCAGGCCATTCATCTTAACGGTAATTATCCAACAATTATGCGCTACAACGTGATCAAAGACGGGGATTCTATCACCCCCGCTTACATGGACAGCATTCAGTACCTGCTGAACAGCGGAGTTTCCCTGCTTGACGACAAGCTGGGCTTCAACCCGAAGTCTCCGGTTACCCAGAGCCTTGCCACCCGCTGGCTTAACGAAAGTGTGGATTTTATGCACAGGATGCAAGATGAGCTTAAAGCAAGTGGGGCCCCGCTTCAGGACTACGGTCTAAACTCCCAAGCCATGGATGACAAAATCAACAAAATCACCGTAAGTGCTGCAGCCCCGAGCCCGGGTTACGGACTGCAGATCGCTTCCATCTCGTTTGACCACGATCGCAAACAAGCGATAATTTATACTAAAGTTGTCCAGCCCAAAAAAGGCAGCCTGAATGCCCAGGTTATCACTCAGGTCAGTGCTACAACTTATATTCCAGCAGGCTATAAAGCTGATCTTGCTGTGACCCAGCCTAAACAGCCCACGCAGGTTGATCGTACAACCAGCTCAGATGCCCACTCATAAAATCAAACAAAGCGGCTTCCCGTTCTTAGAGGAAGCCGCTTTGTTGATGCTTAGGACATTGGGATGAACTGCCCTCTATTCCAATCTAAATCTGCTGATGGATACCCCACCTTTTAGAACAAGGAAAACTTTATAGCGACCGGAAGCCTCTTTCAAAGGAACGCGAAGAGTGGTCCAAGCCTGCCTGCCTCCGGTTGGAGGCACGGGAGCAGCTCCCATCAAGGGGCCATCCGCCTGTTCCAACCGGACTTCAAGAACTGCGCCGGGTACCGATCCGGCGGCCCGCACCACCAGGTCTCTCCCTTCACGAAGAGCCAGCTCCACGTCCCAGAATGAAATCCAGCCTTCCTCGCCCTTCACTCGGACACAAGTTCCGCCCTCGCTGCACTCGTCCAAGTACACGGCTTCATAGTCGTCAAAGTTCTCCGCCAACACATCCCGGCTGAACGATCTTGGAGGAATGGGCTCACCCTCAACGGTGATCCCCGTTGAAGCATGAATCGTCTGGGATGAACTGCCGACCATGACCGTATAGGTTCCCGGCTCCACCGCATAACCATCACGCGTTACATCCCAGAAGGCCAGATCCTCTGCCTTCAGCCGGAAGCCTACCTCCGCCTTCTCACCCGGCTCAAGCTCCAGCCTCTTGAAGCCCCGCAATGATTTGATCGGTCTCGGAACGCGGGACCTATCCGCCCGGACATACAGCTGCACCACTTCTTCTCCTGTTAGATGGCCCTCGTTCTTCACGGAAACGGTGACCTCAATCTCCCCATCCTGACTCATAACAGATGAACTCACATTAAATTCAGTGTAGTTAAATGTTGTGTAGGAGAGCCCGTGGCCGAACGGATACAGGACAGGTCCCTCAAAGTATTGATAAGTACGCTTCCCCTTGATCAAATCGTAGTCCATGATGTCAGACAGCTGGTCTTTGGAACGGTACCAGGTCATGGCAAGGCGTCCGCCAGGATTGTAATCCCCGAACAATACGTCCGCAACCGCCGAGCCTAGCTCGGGTCCGGCATGTGACGTATACAGGATGGACGAAATGTGCTCCTGCTCCCAGTTCACCGCATAAGGGTAGCTGCTGACCAGCACCACCACCGTATTGGGATTTGCGTCCAGCACAGCCTGAATCAAACGCTGCTGCGCCGGAGGCAGTGTAATATCCTGGCGGTCTACTTCCTCCTTGCCGTTAAGAAACGGAATATTGCCTGCAAAAATAATGGCTGCGTCCGAAGCTTTGGCCGCCTTCACCGCTTCGGCAATTCCATCGCTGACAACCTCTACCGAGAAATCCCCTTGGGAGTTATCAACTGGGGACCCGGTGTTCACCTTCAGGCTTCCGTCCTCCCTGGCACACACCTCTCGTCCCTGCCAATTCTTGAAATGGCATGTTCCATCCGCACCGCTTTCCAAGCTCACGGCTTCCTTCACGAACCAGCCCCGGACTTCCTCAGCGGAGGCATACAAGTATCCGTCGTCCCTCTCGGTAACGAACCTGCCACCCGCTTCCTCACGGAGTGTCTCGCTGCCCCAGCCCCAGTCGGTCCGGCTGAACACCGCCGCCTGCTCCGCCTCTTGGTGCAGAGCTGCAAGCCGCTCGCAAGCTTCGGCTTCCCCGGTGCCTATAGCGACATACCGGCCTGTCGCAAGAGAACGCAGACGGACCCGGTCACTTCCGCTGCAGTAACGGATTGTGGCATGCTTCATCTTCTTGGCGATGCCTTGAAGCGGGGTGATCCGGTAGCTTGGAGTTCCACTGTACCAATCCGTGAGCACCTCATCCGCCAATGGGCCAATGACAGCCAGACTTCCCAGCTCCTTACCCAGCGGGAGCAGGTTATCATTTTTCAGCAGAACTATGCCTTCCTGCGCAGCTCTTCTCGACAAGCGGGAATGGGCTTCAGCACAGAGCAGGGATTCATCCACCGCCGCATAAGGGTTCCGGTCCACTGAATCAAATTCACCCAGCCTGAACCGCACCCGGAAGGTATTCTGCAGCGCTCTGTCCAGATCGGCCTCTTCCAGGAGTCCCTGCTCTAGAGCATCCTGCAGCGCCCGGACGACAATTTCCTGGTCATCCGTAATACTGTCAATCCCGTTCTTCACGGATCTCGCCACGGCTTCGGCATAAGAATGAACATAACGATGGTCGTTCACCGTACCCAGCACATCTCCGGCATCTCCTACCACAAAGCCATCCATTCCCCATTCACCTTTAACAATATGATTCACTTCCGGATTCACGTTGCAGGGAACTCCGTTAACCGCATTGTAGGCCGTCATCATTGAGCCTGCCCTGCCTTCTCGAAAGGCTGGCTCAAAGGCTTTGAGGTAATACTCCCGTTTGTTGCGCGGGTCAATGCTTACCGATGCGCTTCCACGGTTCACTTCGTTGTTGTTTGCATAGAAATGCTTCAGGGTAGCTACCGTCTTATAGTAAAAAGGGTGCTCCCCCTGCATTCCTTTGACCAGCTCTGTGGTGAGGCGTCCCGTCAGGTACGGGTCTTCCCCATAAGCTTCCTCCGTTCTGCCCCAGCGCGGGTCCCGTTCCATATCCACAGTTGGGGCCCAGATGGTCAGCCCGTTGACCTTTGGGTCCTTCTTGTGATAGATCCGGGCCTCGTCCGCAATGACCGAGCCGATCTCTTTCATCAGCTCCGGGTTCCAGGTACAGGCGAGCCCGGAATTTTGCGGAAAAACGGTGGCTTCACCAAGCCAGGCAACGCCGTGTGCTCCCTCGGTTCCATGTTTGTAAGCAGCCAGGTTCAACCTGGGCACCTCAGCCTGATACTGGCACATTTGTTCAATCTTCTCCTCAAGCGTGAGGCGGGATATCAAATCAGCCACCCGCTCCTCCAAAGGGAGATCGGGACTCTGGAATCGATATAGGTAAGCGTTTGCAGAAGTCATACTGCACCTTCTCTCTTTTTTTGCAGCAATTATACCGCCCTTACAGCTCTACGAGTACCTGAACAATTAGCGGTCTTTTCATATAGAAATTGGATGTGTTTCCTTGATTCGCACCGGATCAGTTTCTTTGCGGTAAACGGATGGGGAGGTCCCGACATATTTCTTGAATTTGCTGTGAAAATAATCAACATTCGTATACCCCACCCGCTCTGCCACTTGATATACCTTAAGACCTTCCTGAAGCATCCGCTTGGCATGCTCCATCCGGACCTGATCGAGGTACGTATTGAAATATTGACCGGTCACATTCTTGAACAGCTTGCCTAAGTAGGCATTGTTGTAATTGAACACGCCGGCCAAGGTCTCAAGCTTCAGATTATCAGCATAATTGCGATGAATCATATCCAGCATGATCTTAATATCCTGCTGCTGGCTGCGGTCAATATGGCGGGACACTTCACTCAGGATGTGCCCGGCATGCCTGATCAGCTGCTCCAAGCTTCGCTGCTGATAGAGCTTGGAGACGGATTCCGCATATTTTCTCTGAAGACCATCAAGATCGGAGTTGCGCATGGCTAGCTTGCTGAGCAGACCCGTAATCAGTTCAGCGAAGTACCGTTTCACTTCCTGTTCTGTTCTGCCCTCCGCGGCCAGGGTGCGGCCGAGAGTTCTCAGTAGATTAGCCACAGGCTCAGAATCACCAAGATCAACTGCATAATAGAGACGATCTTCAATTGAACTGAGCTCAGCAGTCTCAGTCTCCAACGGCGTGATCTGATTTAAATTGTCCGGGCTTAATACGGGCAGCCCAGCGATGAAGAATTCCGAACGAAGCAGCTCCCTTGCCTGTTCATAAGAAGCAGGTATATCCTTCAGGTCACGGACTATCGTGCCCAAGGCAGCAGTGAATTCAACACAGAACCCGGTAAGAACTGTATCAAGCTCCTGCATCAGCTCCCGCTTCATTTGTTCCCCTAGAATGGGTCGTTTCAGAACAATCCCAAGATACGAATGCAAATGGAAGCTGATGCCCGAGCCCCCATCCTCGAAATAAACACGGATTTCCTCTGCAGCTTCTTCCATTTCGAGTGGGTTCCCCTCTCCGGAGGGGTAAAGATCCAGAAGAAGAACCTGATACTCCTTCCAATCGAAGCCGCAGGAGGACGCCTGGCCGAGAAAAGTATCGGCATCTTCCTTGCTCCCACTGAGCAAGGCCTCAATCAGCCATCCGCATTGACGGATGGTCGTGCTGTCCTCCCATTCCAGCTTCTCCTGCTCCGCTTCCCATTTCAAGCGGATCGATTCCAGATAAGTAATTAGCTCATCCTCATCCACCGGTTTAAGCAGGTAGCCGTCGACCCGCTGGTTAATTGCTTTTTTGGCATAATCAAAATCCGCATATCCGCTGAGAATAATCATATGCAGCCGTGCATCCCGCTCCCTCAATTTCTGAATAAGCTGAAGCCCGTCCATACCGGGCATGCGGATATCGGCTACCACCAGATCCGGCCGCAGCTCATCATATTTCTCCAAGGCCTCAAATCCATTAGCCGCAGTCCCTGCAATCATATAGCCGTAAGCTTCCCAAGGAATCAACCGGGTAAGACCCTCCCTCACTTTTGGTTCATCATCCACGATCATTACTTTCATCATGGCACATCCCCCCGATCGCATCATATAATCAAATTGCAGACAAGTTGTTAAGCGCTTACAGAAGATTGATTAAGACCTTTAATTTAAAGATAAAAACTGCTGTTATTACCATTATAAGCAAGCTTGCGGCGCATCACTAACATTATCTGGAGGCTCTGTTGCACTATCTTCATCCTTCTTCGTACTGGAATCCCGCATCCCTTGGATATACTTACATTAAATGGCTTGCTAATCCATGCATGCGGCTGTATGCTTACTCTTGCTGTAAAGTGATGTTGACTTATTGAATGGGGGCAAAACAATGAAACAAAACCTGCTGTCCAAAAGTCTGGGGTATCTGCCTGGACAGCACGATTGGAAAAGAGAGATCGCAGCTGGCCTGATTTCTTATTTTTCTGTCGTATATATAGTCATGGTGAACGCATCGATTCTTAGTGATGCGGGAATGCCGCTGCAAGCCGCCATGGTGGGAACGCTGCTCACTTCGATTGCAGGCTGCCTGCTGATGGCCTTTCTTGGCAAATCACCCATCATCGTTGTTCCCGGCATGGGAATCAACGCCTTCTTCACTTATACTCTTGTGCATTCCATGAAGCTGAGTTGGCAGGAAGCGCTGGCTGTTGTTGCTGTCGCCGGACTGCTGTTCGCCATTGTGGCCTTCACCTCACTCTATAAACAGATAAGTGAAGCGATTCCGCACAATCTGCAGCATGGCATCAGTGTAGGGATCGGCTTGTTCCTGACTTTTATCGGGCTGCAAAAAAGCGGAATTGTCATTGCTCATCAGACTACCTTTGTGACGATAGGGCATTTCAGCGATCCGAACGTGATTACGGCTTGTGTCACCCTGCTGCTTGCTCTTGTGCTCTTTGTGCGCAAAGTGAAGGGCGATCTGCTGATCAGCATCCTGGTGGGTACGGCCTTGGCTTATATTTTGGGAGGTGTACATCCCGCCGCTGCCAAGATAGAAGGCAAACCCCTGGAGCAGTATGGGGAAATTTTTGCCAAACTAAGCTTCTATCCAGGGATTCTGACCATTTCCTTCTGGATTGCGGTCTTCCTGCTGCTTCTGATTATTGTATTCGAAAATATCGGCCTGATTGGGGCACAGACGCGGATGATCGGCCGACCTGAGACCTTTAAGGGGAGCTTGCGTGCGCTCTCCCTGTCCAATATCGGCGCCGGCCTGTTCGGCAGCAGTCCTACTGTGGCCGCAGCCGAGACGACCGCAGGCATCGCAGCCGGAGGACGTTCCGGCGTGTCCCCGCTGGTAGCCGCGTGTCTGTTCGGCGCCACGTTCTTCTTCATCCCGCTGCTGACTTATATCCCAGATAGCGCAATTGCGCCTATTCTAATCATTATAGGCAGCTTGATGGTGCAGAACGTAAAGGACATGAACTTTACGGATTTCACCGAGGCGTTCCCCGCCTTTCTGGTCATGGTTATGATTCCGTTCACTTACAGTATTGTAGACGGAATGGCCTTTGGCTTCATTGCTTACCCTGCTGCCAAGCTTGCTGCTGGCCGGGGCAAGGAAGTCAAGGTGGTTATGTATGTAATCACCGCGTTGTTCTTAGCTAACTTTGTTCTTCATGCTATGATGTAGAGTTGTTCCCGGATTTCTGGATTAAATTTAAAAGGTTGAAGTCCGGTCACAAAGACGAACACTTCCTTTACGTAAGCCTGTGAACATCACGGTTGAAGGTTTATAACCAAGGCAAGGGCCTGCCCCGTCGTAATCATGACGATGGAGGAGCCCCTTCTTTTAGCTTCCAACAACCACATTTTTGTCCAGCATTAATCAACCTAATCAGCTTGAATCAGCTTCCAAATCACCTCTTATGTACAGTCCGTCTCCCTTTCAAAAATTCTCTTCAGCATTGCATCCACTCTACACAATGTCTCAGTACCCGAACTTCTTATTGAACGCCTTCTCAAAGATCCCCCTAACAACCTCTCTGAAACCGGGATTATCCTGATAGTAAATTCCCTGAATGGAATTTAGGGTAAAAGCAAGCTTGGTCTCTTCTTTTTCTTGAAGGGTAATACCGTATATAAAACCAACCCGATCCTCTTGGTTAGGGTCAGGACTGAGCACTTCATCCTTAATCCTATCGAGAAATTCCCTAATCTCCTGTTTATCCTGGACGTATATCCTCCCTCCTGTTGAACCGTCGCGAAGAATAATCTGATCCACTTTATCGATATCCCCAGGATAAACCTTGGACAGCGTCGTGGGGCCAGGCAGCTTAGGCTTCTCATCGTGGCTTACACAGCCAGACAGAACAAATATTAAACAGCTTGCCAACAAGGACCGAATAAAGAGCCTGTACATCATAACCCCTCCAATCTCAACAAAGCGTTCCCTATTTCTTGGAGCCGCTTCATGCTGATTACTTTATATATCATGTGACTTGGAAATAACACGCTGGGTCTTTCGCTACCGCAGTCTCTTTCTGTGATTTGATCTCAAGCGGCCGTTTCTGGATGTTACCTGAATATGTAGAACATACACCGGCTGTATGATCGAAAAGCGAAAATGACCACCGGTTATGTCCAAGTTAGTTGACGTCCAATGTGGTTGCAATGTTGCTTCTAGATTAAAAATCCTCAGAAAGCCCGTACACCTCTCACTCTGGACACTTTGTCCACGTTCGCTTCCATGAAGCGGTTAGCCTGGTCAACTCCATGGTTACGGTGCCCTGTATGATCGCAGCCACCTAGCTTCGTAAGCCGCTCGATTTGTTTCTTCAATTGACGTATCCGATACTTTTTATTCATGACTCTTCTTCTTACCTGAAGGCTCAATTCAGTCACCCCTTCCCACATTGGGGGATATTCACCCTGTATACACCCACATTGTATGCACTGGGGCTATTTCAAGCACGGCGGACACCCAGGTTAGATAGCCTAACATCTTCAACATTCAATAGCCTTTTCTCCCTCTAATCAGATCTTACGTTTGCAAAATTGTCTTTCGGGTAATTATAAATAAAGGTTGTACAGATCAGTCATTACAAGGAGGAATTACCATGCCAGAACAATCTGAAGATAAGCTTCGTAACCAACAAGACAACGATAGGGATTCTCTTGCCGAGCAGAAGAAAATGGAGAATGGTGTTGATATAGAACCGGAAGCTGATGAATGGGTGGCCAAGCCCGTGGCTTACGTTGAAGAGGACTCCAAATCATCCACACAAGATTAATCCCTCAATACCCGGCTGAAAGGCACGGAAGACTAAGGCGACATTGATCCTTACAGGACATTGATCCCTACAAGATGACCAGAAAAGAACCTCCCCATCCACATCATGGATAGAGAGGTTCTTTCTCATACACAGATCTATTATTGAATTACAGGTTTTTGCCTTTGGTCATCTCAACAAGCAGAAAAGGTACTGCCTTGGTAAGCAGCGCAGCCGCTTCCTGACGCAGCATGACATCCCGCGAACGGTAATTTACCGATCCATCCGCTTCCTGCTTAACCTCAGGACCGTACAGTCCAGCTCCAGCCACAAATTGCACGGCTTCTATGGCCCAAGGGTCCGTCTCACCACTTAGCTTTGCTTTTACCGGGGAATGAACGAAGATCTGGAAGGTCTTCATAACTAACTGAGCCGCTTCTTGACGGGTAATGGCACGGTCGGGCTCAAATTTTCCTTGCGCCGTTCCCGTCGCAGCACCAAATTCCGCCAGCATCTGAATTTGCGGCGCATAGAGATGCCCTTGAACATCGTTGAATTGGACCGGGTTAACAGATGGTTTAATGCCAATCAATCCCACCAGCTCAGCACAGAATTCCCCCCGGGTGATTGGACGCTGTGGTTCAAAGGTAGAGGAAGTGTTCTTCATTATTCTACGCTTTTGTAAATCCTGAATAAATGCCGCATATGGGCTATCTGGCTTGACATCAGAATAATTTTCCGTCTTCGGAATTCTTTCGGACCATGCATCAGGAAGCAGATAGTATAGATGAGTAATATTCCCTTTATTATCTTCCTTGAATGCGGCGAGCCGTCCGTTCTCATCCTGGAACAGCAGTTTGCCTATTTGTTTCAGCTTCACGTCTCCCAGCGGAGTGGTTAGGATCAAATGATCATCTTCAAGCTTCACATCAAAAATCAGCATCGGAATCCGTAAATACCGGAATGAGCCCTCAAACCTGGCCAGCTCCTGCTTCGTCGAATGCAGCTCAACTGCCGGCTTACCGTCCGCCGGATAGTAACGATCCATGAATGCTTTGAACAAATCAGTACGCACATCAACCGCTTCGCCGTTTGTGACAACGAATCCGCCCACTTTTTTATCCGGCAGCAGCCACATGTAGGAATGATACCCCGGCAGATCCCCGCTTTTACCGACAACATTTTGGCCATTGTAATACTTCTGATAGAACATTTCGAATCCATAGCCCATATTCGGCAGCTCGGGACTGATGCCAACATGCACTTTCTGCATGTTCGCCACGGTCTCAGGCTTCAGAATGGTTGAACTCCCGAGCTTTCCCCCGTTCAACTGGGCCAGCATGAACTGGGCGATATCGCTGCTGGTGGCCAGCATTCCTCCCGCTGGGGAGATGGTTGGGGTAAACGTATAAGGAGATATCGGCTTATTATTGCTGTCGTATCCGGTTGCCAACTGCTTCAGATCCAATTTTCCAATCTCAAAAGAGCTGTGATTCATATGTAGGGGCTTAAAGATCCGGTCACGAACCACCTTTTCAAACGACTGTCCGGTAACAGACTGAACCAGATATCCCTGTAAATCCGAGGCAAAGTTATCATACCGGTAGGCTTCGCCTGGTGTTCGGACAACTGACGGCATCCAATCCTTAATAAAGCCCTCCAAAGAACTGGTTTTGGACAGATCCGTGCTGTTTGGCAGCAAGTTATCTGTAAAATCAAAACCTGTAGTATGTGTAAGCAGATGTTTGACCTTGAGCGGACTTCCCGTCTGGTTAGGAATCTTTACTCCCTTGAGGTAAGGGGCTACCTCTCCCTCAAGATCCACTTTCCCTTCCTCAACAAGCTGCATAACTGCGGCTGCAGTGAACACCTTGGTGATGGATGCCATCCGAAACACCGTTTCATCCGGTTTGATCGGCTGCTTATTCTCCAAGTTTGCGTAGCCGAAGCCTTTGTTCAGAAGAACCTTGTCTCCTGATACTACGACAAATGCGGCCCCTGTGAGCTTGGACTGAATTTCAGGCCGTTTAAAGAACTCATCAGCGAATGCCTCAACCTCTTGTGCGGTCTCTGGCCCCTTACCGGCGGCAGCTGCCGCCGTGCTCTTAATAGACCCTCCAAGGATGGATGCTCCCAGGACACTTGCCGCTAGAAACGATTTTAATGTTACCCGAACGGGTACAGACATTTTCATAACTTTCAGTTCTATCCTTTCTATGTTATATTTTTACTTTCCAAATATTATCATAAATGGACCGTGTCCCCGGCGCGCCATTCTCTGGCATGAAATTGACAGAGCCTGGAGATTGAATCTGATCTCATCCTTCAGACGTAGAACAACTCCTGCCCAAGTCCGGTTTTTCCAACAAAAAAACAGCTGGGAGATGTGTAATCTCCCGCTGTTCCTTAGTGTGTTTATTGTTCTGTAAGAGCCTCTTCAAGGGTCTTCCAGCGGTGACGGTACTTTTCAAGTCTGGGATGCGGATGGGCTGGCGCGGCTGTTAATAGCAGCCGAAGCTTGACAATCCATTCCTCGAAAGAGGAATAGCCTGCAATCTGGTTAGCTGTCTCGGGTGTAATATACAGAAAGAAAGGCGCGGCATATTTTTCGGTTAAATGCCGGAGAGCTGCCTCGACAGGTGTATACTTCTTCCGCTTCCCTTCCAATGTCTCGAGTACGACGCCCTGTCTGCCGGAAGAGCTCTTCCAATCTATCAGCTGCTTCTCCCGTTTATGATAGGGGGCCACAGGTTCTTTGCTCATTCTTCGCACAGTTTCTTCATGCAAGGGGTACAGCACCAGCTTGACGAAGTTCAATTTCACGGAAACGTCTGCTGCAAGATCAAGCTCCTGCTCGGAAACGTGTTCAAAAGTATCATAGTAGATCAGAGTGCCTTTTCTCGTCTCCACCGGCGGCTCATACCCAAAAGGTACAGAGATGTTGTTCCTGCTCATATTGACCACCGCCCTTATCGATTAGTTGTCTGCTTCGTTATAATGCTCCCTGCAAAAGGCCTCAACCTCGGCAAGCTCATCGTCTTCCAGGTCAAAATCCAGATACTTATCCGTTACCCGTTCATGAATATGGTACTTGACGATCCCCTGTGTACTCTCTTCAACGCCATAAATCACTCTCAAATATATCCCATGCTCAGAGTAGAGCTCATCGTCCTCATCCACCTGGATATCCATGATAAATTCATAACGTTTCCCTGGCAGAATCCCAAAAGGGTCTTTAACTTGTTCCACACTGTACTCTGTGATATTATCCATGTTCTACATCCTTTCCAATCCACGGCTGATCTATTACCATAAGAGGATATCCATCATCCCCGCTTCAGGTAAAATTCATAGTCTATGTTATTATACCAGGCTTCCGGGCGCAAAGCTCAGGGTGTCCTGGATATTCGGAATTGTAAAAAGGCCTGAGCGGACACCGTCCACTCAGGCCTATGATGAATCAAGTTATAAAGACCTTGACGGCCATTACAGTTATTCGCCAACCTGCTTCTTAAGATAACGATCCAATTCCTTAGTCCACAGTTCATCCGATTTCTTAAGCATTTCCAGCACATGTCCGATGGAAGCCAGCAGCTTGCTGTTCTTCGTTCCCTGCTTCACAGCCGCTTCATAGGCTTTGCGGATCTCAGGCTTCAATGTAGTGTATTCGTTCTTGCTGTTCTCCTTATACACAGGAGTATTGCTTGAACCGTAGAAGATATTAAACTTTATTCCGTTATAAGCGAGGGCAACAGCTTTAGCCCTGTTCGAGCCTGGATACTTGCTCACAAAGCTCTCCATAGCCAGCCCACGCTTGATCAGCTCACTCCAACTAATGACAACCGCCGCATCCGACAACGCCGGTTTGTTCGTCTCTTCAGCCATAATGTCAATATAAGCGGCAATATCCTTGGTTACATGCCGCCCGAATTGCTTGAACCCGGCATAATCCATCGTCAGGAAATACATGCCTTCACCCGTGCCCACCTTATATCCCTTGTCCCGGGCTTCCGCAAGCAGCTTGCGTGTCTTGGAATCCTTAATTTGTCCAAGGAGCGCCGTGTAGCTCAGGTCCTTCTTCTTCCGGTAAGCGGAATCCAGCACTTTCTGCACATTTGAAGGATAGAATTTCTCACTTACTGACTCCAGCTGGGCTTTCTGGGCATTCTCCAGATGAAGCACCATAGTGGTCGCCCGTGCAGGACTAACCTTGCCGATATTTTTGATCAAATACTGTCTTGCCTGGGCAAGCTTGGATGATTTCTTAACATAAGATTCAAAAGTCTGGTATACATCGGTCGGCGAAACCCTTACCGCGGTCTTTGAGCCAGCTGCGGATGCCGGGTTTACCGAAACCAGGGAAGCCCCGGCTGCTCCAACCGTAACCGCTGCGGACAAGCCTACAGCGAGACAAGCTTTGGTTATCGAACTAACATGTTTATTACTCATTCTCTCTCTCCTCCTGAAGCTCCAAATTAATCCTAACTGTCAGACGCATTCTGGAGCAAAAGGTTTCAATTATTCGGGCAAGTTTCGGGCCCGATTGTTGGATTGCTTAAAATGAAAAAGGAGGGCACAGCCCCCTCTCACTTTAGTATCACTCTTTAATCACTTATCTGAAGCCTTCCTTCAGCCAGGCCCCTGCCAAAGTGATGGCGCCTTTGGCCGCCTCCGTCTCCGCCAAGGCATGAAGCATAACGAAGTCATGGATGATGCCTTGGAATCTGACCGCGGTGACTTTCACGCCGGCTTCTCTGAGCTTGGCGGCATAGGCTTCTCCTTCATCTCTAAGCACATCCGCTTCTCCCGTAATGATCAGAGCCCTAGGAAGCCCCTTCAACTGCTCCGTGGTAGCTTGCAGCGGGGAGGCCGTAATCTCCTTTCTCTGCTCTTGGTCCGGAATATATTGATCCCAGAACCATTGCATTCCGTCTCTTCTAAGGAAATACCCCTCAGCGAACTGATGATACGAATCCGTATCAAAGGAAGCATCCGTCACCGGATAAAAGAGCAGCTGCTGCTTGATGGATGGCCCTTTCCGCTCCTTGGCCATTAGGGTAATGGCCGCTGTCATATTGCCGCCGACACTGTCGCCAGCCACCGTAAGTGTATCCGGATCAAGCCCGTGCTCCCGTCCTTCAGCCGCCACCCACTCTACTGCCGCGTAAATCTCCTCGATTGCCGTTGGGTATTTGGCTTCCGGTGACAAGCTGTACTCCGGGAACACGATGGCCGCCCCGGCTTCGACCGCCAACCGGCGGATCAGCAGATCATGGGTGTGGGCATTGCCGAACACCCATCCCGCGCCATGGATGTAGACAATTACTGGAAGATTGTCAGGCGCATCAATAGGCCGGACGATCCGAAGGGAGAGCTTGCCTCCAGGTCCTGCTTGAATCTCCAGATCCTCCACCTTGACCGGGGGCTTCTCAATTTCCGCGGACTGTACCTGATTCACCTGCTCCCTTCCTTTCTCGGGACCCAGATCGAACAGGAAGGGCGGATTCGCGGTATCCTTCACAAATTTCTCTGCTGCCGGCTCCAGCTTTACTTTATTGTTCATATTGGTTACCTCATTTCTTATGATAGTTAGCTGAATTCAGACTCTTCCTTAAACTCCCTTGGTACTCTCAAGCTTATACAGCATCTACTTTTTATTAAACGAATTAAAGTGCCTATAATCTCAATCCTTCAGTCACCAAACTTACGCAATCTCCCATCAACGCGGAGGAGCTTTGGCAAATGAAGGGTTAGCTTGGCTTGTCACTGCCCTAATTTCGCGAACAGAAAGAACCCGGCAGCAGCCTTGCCGCCGGGTCCTTTGAGATTAACATACCTAATTTTATTTAGGCTCATCTGATTACAGATGAAGCCCGGTCTCCAGGCTGGTCAGGGCCTCATCCAGCAGCTGGGCAAAGCTCGTCTCCGGCTCCTCGGCGTACTGCATCATCGCCGAAATATTGACGCCAACGATCGCACCAGCCATCGTTCTAACCGCAAAATCATCCTCGCTTCGTCCAGAACGCTTCGCCAATAAACCCGAGACCAGCTCCATAGTCTGGGTCATATTCCCAATCAAAGCTGCCCGAAGCTCAGGTATGCCCATAATCAGCTGATTACGCTCCCTGATTGCGGCAAGCTCCTCCTCAGAGAATCGGGATACAGCGCCGCACATGGCATTCTTTATGGCCTGAAGGGGACTGTACTCTTCAGGCTGGGCTTCAAAGGAAGTGACGAGCAGCGGATCGTAGTTGTCGCGGACTACCACTTCCTCCTTGGTCGCGAAGTAACGGAAGAACGTACTAGGCGAAATTTCAGCCGCCTCCGCGATCTGTTCAACCGTAGTTTCATTGTATCCCTGCTCACGAAACAAACGGAGCGCGTGCTTCTGAATCGAGGCCATCGTTTTAGCCTTTTTTCGTTCCCGAAGCCCCATAACCTGTTGATTACCTGAAGTCAATCTGGCTCACTCCCCAAGATTAATATGTACCTAATAACTTTTGATAGTTTATGTTATTTTATATTAAGTGTCAATTTGACCCCTAATGAAAAGCCGCTCCTCCATAGGAACGGCCAGATATTATGAGCTTACAATTGTGGTTCGGAGATTATTCAGGCTATCAAGATCCGGCTCCCCTGTACTTCTTAACCCCGTAATTCCAAGCAGTCAGTCCAATAGCCAGAAATATGGCGCCCATGACAGGAGTTATATACGCCATCCGCTGCATCTCTTCCCGCTGCAAGAACAAAGACGCCGGGTAGATGCCCACAAAGGCAAACGGCATAATCCAGGTCAGCAGAACCTGAATCGCCCGGTTGTAAATCGTGACCGGGTAGCGCCCATAGCCCTGGATATTGTACATCAGAGGCAGAATCCCCGTTGGCGCATCCGAATAAAAGGACAGCGAAGTTAGCGTCGTGTAAATCCCAGTATAGATCGCCACCGCGCTTAAGGTCAGGATGATCATAGCTGGAATCGTCCACCACTCTAGGCCAAGACCGAGATTAGTGCCGCTGATGAGCATAATGATGATGCCAATGACCGATCCAACCAGAGCTGGCGGGTCCACATTTTCGAGGAAAATCTGAAACAGATTGTGAGCCGGACGGGTCATGATCCGGTCCATCTCCCCTTTTACAATATACCGCTCACTGAATCCCCACAGGTTAATGAAACAGCTGAAAACTCCGTAGGGAACCATAAAGAACCCGTACACAAAAACCACTTCGTTCTCGCTCCAGCCCCCCAGGCTCTTCGTATGCATAAAGATGACAAAAATAAAGATCAGATTGGTCGCCTGGAACAGCAGATCCGATATAACCTCCACCCAGAAGTCAGCACGGTAGGTTAGCCGTGATTTCATATAGTTCTTCAAATACTCTCCGATCAGGCCTAAATAGTACATCGCGTTATTAACCTCCTTGAACGAACAAGCGCTGCCGGGCAAGCTTGTACAGCCAGATCATCGGAATCAGCAGCAGCACAAACCAGATGAGCTGTATCCCCAGCACATTCCAGATGCCCACGCCTTGAATGCGGCCGGTGAACACCGAGCCAGGCAGATAGGTAATCGCTTGGAAGGGCAGAAATTCAAGCACTTTGGCAAGCCAGCCTGGGAACAGGCTGATCGGCACGATGAGGCCGGAGAACAAATCCACGATGACCCTCTTCATCCGCATCATCCCTTCGTTGTTCTCCACGAAAAAGGCCATAATTCCCGTAATGATATTAAGCTGGGAGTTAATCAGAAAGCTCAGGAACAGCATAGTCAGGAATCCTGCCCATGAAGACAGGGCCGTCGGCAGCTCAATCGGATACAGCAGCAGGGCGACGGCCATCCCCGGGATCATCAGCAGGAAGAACCGGAATATGCCTTCCCCGAGTCCCTGCATCATTTTGACCAGCATATAGTTGTACGGCCGGATGAATTGGATCGCAATGCTTCCGTCACGGATATCCGCAGAGATCTCCCGATCCAGGTTGTTGAAGTAAAAGGCTCGGGCCATCCAGGATACCGCAATATAGGTGGTCATCTGCACTGCGTTGAACCCGCCGAGCTCCCCGCCGCTTCCATAAATCGCTTTCCAGGTGAAATAATACACCCCAATGTTCAATGTATAGATCAGAATGCCCGAGTAATAATTAACGCGGTATGCGAGCATCGTCAGAAACCGGATGCGGATGAAGTCAAAATAAGCGCTGAACTGGAGTCTAGACATGGGCCACCTGATCTTTGGCCGAACCAGCTGAGTCCGCTTCGCTCTTCTCCGCAGATCCCGACTGGTAAATGCTGCGGACAATGTCGTCCGTATTCGTCTCAATGATCTTAATATCCGTAATGTCGGCTTGTCCCACCACTCGGCCAAGCACATCCGACACGTTAATTTCCAGAGGAATCCATACCTTTGCATTCAGGTCATTCTCTGCCGACCATTTGACCGGCATGTCCCCGGTCCATGATTCCAGCAGCGTCTTCTTCGTGCTGCGCCCGAACTGGAACAGCACCTCTCGTCCTGTTCCCCACCGGGTCTTTAGCTCTTCCAACCCGCCGTCATAAATAATGCTTCCATCATCCAGCATGATAACCCGGGAGCAGAGCGCCTCAATATCCTGTAAATCATGCGTAGTCAGCAGAATTGTTGTACCGTGCTCCCGGTTCATGTCCTTCAGGAAATCCCGGATTTCGGATTTCACAACAATATCCAAGCCAATCGTAGGCTCGTCCAGAAAGACGATAGATGGATTGTGCAGCAGCGCCGCCACCAGCTCGCAGCGCATCCGCTGCCCCAGGCTGAGCTTGCGCACAGGGCGGCTGAGCAGATCCTGAAGCTGAAGGCGTTCAACCAGCTCGTCCAGCCGTTTTTTATATTCCTGCTCGGGGACCTGATATACTTTGCGAAGCAGCTGGAAGGATTCAATGACACCGATATCCCACCATAGCTGACTCCGCTGACCGAATACCACTCCGATATTACGCACGAATTTCTCCCGCTCCAAATACGGCACATAACCGCCGACGGAGATTTGTCCTGAAGTAGGAACCAGAATTCCGGTCAGCATCTTGATCGTAGTGGATTTGCCTGCCCCATTCTCACCGATATATCCACAAATCTCCCCTTGGGGAATTTGAAAAGAGATATCTTTAACCGCAGCCACTTCCTGATATTCACGCTTGAATAAATCCCGAAATGCCCCTTTGAGGCCCTGGCGGCTGCGCTGTACTTTAAAAGTTTTCCTTAAATCCTCAACTTCGATAGCCAACATAGTTCGTCACCCGCTCTCTATAGATGTTCCAGTATGAAATTATAGTGCAATCCCGGGAAAATCACCACACCCTATGCACGGAGAGTTCCCACGCCTTTCACTTCATTCAAGCTATCATCCTGATCTTGGTTTCTGGCACTGCATTAGCTGTCGACAAGATATATATGTTCATATACAAAAACAGAGTATGCGCCCAGGGCTGCATACTCTGTCTTCAGTAACGTTTAAAGCTTAACGCTCATCATGCCAAAAATTATGAGGTGTCATATCAGAAGTAATCAGCTCAAAGCTGTAGCCTTCTTTCTTCAGAGCCGCCAATATGCTTGGAAGCACTTTTAGCGTATCCACTTGATCATGCATCAAAATAATCGGTGCGGCGCCTTTCTGATGCTGTGCGTGAACCTGCTTCATGACCCCGTTATAGATCGCTTTGCTGTTGCTCTTGTACTTCCAGTCCAAGGAATCCACATTCCAATCCCAGATATGATAGCCCTTGGAGACCAGCTTATCCCGGAACGACTGGGTCAAATAAGGCTTGCTGCCGTAAGGTGAACGGACCAGGCTGGTCTTCACCTGGGCTGCCTTGTACAGATGAGCATTATCATCCTCCATCTCCTGGAGTGCGGAAGCCGGAGACTTGTAGAATTTGTTCTTCACATGAGTCATTCCGTGCAGACCAACCTGATGACCTTCCTGAACAAGACGTTTTACCGCAGCCGAATAAGTATCCATATGATTGCCTAACATGAAAAAGGTGGCTTTGGCATCGTATTTGTTCAGTATGTCCAAAAGCTGTCCGGTATGTGCCGTAGGCCCGTCGTCAAAGGTAAGGTACACGGGTTGTTTGGCTGTTTGTTTGACCGGCTTCTTTACCTGACCGTTCTTAGAACTGTCAACCGGCTTGCTCTGCTTCCCCTTGTTGGCCTGCTGGGCAGCACGGTCCTTCTCCGCCTTGATTTCCTTCTCTGTTTGCGTATTCTTGGCTTTATTCAGAGCCACTGCCTCATCAAACTTCGCTGTGAATTCCTGATCACTCAACAAGGCCTGGGAACCAACCAGTCTAAGCAGTCTAATTCCCGGCTGATAGGAGACTATGTATCCGAAATCTCTGGCAATTAAAGCAACCGGGACCAGAGTCTTACCCTGACTTACAGGAATTTTAACCGCCTGCACCGTGCCATCTGCTTTCACTGCCTTACTTTCCGCCGGCTTCAACAGGAGCGTGTTGCTATTGGAATCGGTCAGGAGAATCTCCTCCGATGTTCCTGATACCTTCAGGCCAAGAGCCGAAGCCAGGTCTCTGACCGGTGTATAGTAGGTCCCCTCTTTCATCTCGGGCTGAAACGGCGCGAGGTCATCGTTAATTCCGAGCACCGCGGTATAACTTCCTGCCGCCGCAGCAGTCTGGGCAAAAACAAGACAAAAGACGAGCGCACACCATGCTGTAATTTTTTTGTACATAAAACCTGATTCCTCCGATTCATCTCTCTATTAAACTACCATTATAATTTATACCATTTAAGCCAAAATTGGTAGTGAGAGAGGAACCAATATACACGGCAGCCTCTGGGTCTTCGCTTCATAGGAATTCAACTTCATCAATCTTCTTGGATACTTATTATGCTTTCTACAATTCAACAATCGGCGGAACCTCTTAGGGACCAGTCTTGATTCTGACCTCTTCCCTCAATAGGGTGCTGATACCATGAGCTTACCTGGTCAACCTCTTGTGGAACGTTAAAATTAAAGAGACTGTGGAAGCCCATCTTCCCCAGTCTCTTATCCATGAAATTCAGTTGTCCCTGCCTCGACTAGGACTGATCCAACCCCTGTCTTCCAGGCTGCTCTGCTATCCGGGTTTGCTCCTGCTTTGCAAACCAGGCTTCGATTCTCTTCATAACGACAAGCGATAAAACTACAAACAAAACAATATACAGCAGCTCCACCGGATGTTCCATATAATTTGCGATATCCGCTCCAATCCAGGATACGGCAAAAGTCATAATTCCCTTGCCAACAAGCACAGCCAGCAGGAAAGGACGCAGCTTCATTCCGGACAATGCGGCGGCAATATTGATGACCACAAAGGGCCCTACCGGAAATAAACTCAGCAGAAACACATAGCTGAACCCGTTGTACTGGATCCACTTGCGGGCTTTGGCCACCTTGGGCTTGTTCGCCAGCCTCTCAAGCCAAGGGTGGCTCCCGATTCGTCTTACAATGAGATACGTAAGAAGACAACCGGCAACCATACCGATCCAGGAATAGATGAACCCCTGCCACATTCCGTAAACGGCGGCATTTACCCCCACAATTACAAGCGTAGGTAGGGGCGGGACAAATGATTTCAAGAAGGGCAGCAGAATTCCCGGCAGTGGGCCTAAGCTTCTGAACCGTTCAATCCAGCCTGTCAGATTCTCTTCTGTCATATATGATAATAGTTCTGATGTATCCATAGGGCGTCAAGCGTCCTCCTCATTCCGTAGCCTTCCTTGCAAGCATACCGTAAATGAAGCCTCATTGTCATGAATTCACCGAATTTGACACAAGGTTGCCTAAACTCCGTTTATTTCTGGTATATTAATCTTATTAATTATCAACCGGTCAATAAGTCTTAGACTGATGTCCTCTTCAGTCTCCAATGACATACAGCAAACTGAAAATGGCAAATGGAGGAACCTTTGTGCAATTCATACCTAATACCGTCGCTGAAGTCCGAGGCTGGTCTCGTAATATTCGGTTGTTTTTTCTTGCGAATATATTTTATCAGATCGGCAGCGGGCTGTTCTCCTTGTTATATAACCTGTACATCCAGGGCCTGGGGTACGGGGATACGATGAACGGGAGAGTGGTCAGCGTCCAATCCTTGGCCACGGCTCTGATGTTCGTCCCTATCGGGCTGATCGGGGACCGGTCGAGCCGCAAGCGGCTCTTGATTATTGGAAGCCTGTTCAGCGGCATCCTGTTCCTCGGCCGCTCTTTCCTAGGATCTGAGAGCAGCCTGATCACTTTGTCCGTAGCCGTCGGCTTGTTTGCTTCCATCTTTCAGGTGCTGGCCATTCCTTTTCTCGCGGAGAACATCAGCAAAGCCCAGCGTCTGCGCATGTTCAGCTTCTTCTCATCGGTAGTGCTCGCATCCCAGGTATTTGGCAGCATGGGCGGCGGCTTTCTGGCCGACCTGTTTCAAGCCATGGGCACGACAAGACTCGTGAGTCTCCGGATCGTGCTGCTTATCGGCAGCCTCACTACATTTGCCGCTGTCATTCCCCTGTTGTTCATCACGGAATCACCACGGGGAGCAAGCCCGGATGCCTCGGCAGCTTCCAAGAGCCCAGATGCAGCACGAGCCGGAAATGATGATCGGTCTCCGCTGAAAGAGGGAATCGGGACCCATGGCCGCACCAAGGACTTCAAATTCATTTCCCAGTTCATCATTGCCCAGCTGCTCATTGGACTCGGATCGGGCCTCGTCGTTCCTTATCTTAATTTATACTTCACCAACCGCTTCTCCGTCTCCCTCAGCGCGATGAGTATCCTGATCTCCCTGGGTCAGGTAATGACCATCGTATCCATGCTGATTGGACCCTCACTCGCCGCCCGGGTGGGGCCTGTGAAGGCCGTGGTGATCTTTCAGCTGCTATCCCTGCCGTTCCTGATGCTGACCGGCTTCACCAATCTGCTAGCAGTGGCTTCCATCAGCTTTCTGTTCAGACAGGCGCTAATGAATGCGGCCAATCCAATCCAATCCTCGATTATGATCGATAGGGTCTCAGACCGACGCAGAGGCGTGGCCAATTCGTTGATGCAGACGGCGTTTATGCTGGGGTGGGCAACCATGGGACCGGTTCAATCCTATTTTGTGACTACGTATGGAACCTATTGGGGATATGCCTACACATTCAGCATAACTGGAGGGTTATATATCATCGCTTCCTTAATGTATTTCTTCATGTTCCGGGAACGGTCGGCACGTCCTGTCAAAGCGGCAGCTTGATTTCATTCTCACAAACGAAATCATAGAAGCATCCTCAGTATTTGCCTTCTCATCAATCCATAACAAGCACAAAACAAAAGGGTGTCTTCCGCTGGCTGGCGGTTGACACCCTTTTATGATTCACATCCAAATACGGATCGCCTAACGGGTTAACTGCTTCGCTCTTCGTTTACCGGTAGCGTTAACCAGAATGATACTTCCCACAATCATAATAAACCCGGCAATCAGATTCATGGTAAGGGACTCATTCATAAATAATACACTGCAGATGATCGAAATCACCGGAATTAAAAATGTGTAGGACCCTACTGTACTGGCTTCGCCCGATCCAACCAGCTTGAAAAAGATCAGCCATCCGATGGCGATCACAAAAACCGAGATGAACAAGATATCACTGATGAAAGAGGTATTCCACTGAATATCAGACCATTTCTCGGTGATTAAGCCATAACCGAGCAGCACAATGCCGCCGATCAGAATCTGAAGCGTTGTAATCCAGATCACGTCCACCTTGTCTGTAATCCTCTTCATGTATACTGTTCCCAAGGTCCAGCTTACCGCACTTGCAAGCGCAAGGCTTACACCCACAGGAGACAAGCTTCCTGTCAATCCTCCCCCGCCGATTACGGCTACACCAAGGAAACCAAGAACGAGACCCGCAATCTTGAGGCCATACATCCTCTCGCCAAGCCACAGCCAGGCGCAGATTCCCAGCAGCACCGGCTGAAGGAAAACAATCGCTGAGAACAGACCCGCTGGAAGATAATTAAGCCCGACGGTCTGAAGACCGTAATAAAGCACGATGTTGAACAAGGATGAGATTAAATAGAGCGGCCAGGTCTCCCTGAACCGGAGCTTCTTGAACCTCGGAATCGCAACTATAAGCAGCAGCACTCCTGCGATAATTAAACGCAGCCCGGCAAACAGGAGGGGTGGTGAGTACAATAAGGCATGCTTGGACAGCGGCCAGTTGATCCCCCACACCAGAACCAGAAATGCTAAAAGCAGCGCTGTTCGTGAGCGCGATAACATAACTAACATCACTCCTCATCTTGCAGCAGGTGGATACCTCACCCCGCTGCACCCTATCCAATGTAAATCTCTCTGTATTGGTCTCGCATATTATATCCCTTCCGCCTATCCCTATGTCAATACATATATATTCTTCCCGGAGTTGTCGGCTGATGAAAATTGGCTTACACTAAATAAATAGCCTTGTACCGTCATCAGAATTAAGGAGAACTTCCCTATGAATAATCATTCAATCGACACCCCAATCCGGCGTGTCCTGGTCATGACGGCGGTTGCCTCCGAACAGGAAGCCGTCCTGCGGGGGCTGCAGAAGAAGAACGGCCAGACGGTGTTCAAGGTAGATCTGGCCGGAGTCGGCTCGGCAGCCGCTGCCGCGAGCACCGCAAGAATCCTCGCCGAATCTGACGGCGTATATGATCTGGTGATCAGCGCCGGAATCGGCGGCGGCTTCGCGGATGTGGCGGCCACGGGAACTGTTGTTGTGGCCAGCAGCATTGTTGCAGCCGACCTGGGCGCAGAAACCCAGGACGGCTTCACCAGTGTGGACGAGCTCGGCTTCGGCTCGTCCCGCATAGCTGTTCCAGCGGAGCTTGCCGCCCGCTGGACGGAAGCGGTGCAGGTTGCGGGAGTCACGGTCCATCTTGGACCGATACTGACGGTAACGACCGCAACCGGAACCGCAGGCACGGCCGATGACTTGGTCGGCCGTGTCCCTGGCGCCGCCGCCGAAGCCATGGAAGGCTACGGCGTGGCCATTGCGGCGCAGCAGGCGGGCCTTCCCGTGCTTGAGATTCGGGGAATCTCAAATGCGGTAGGCCCGCGCGATCGTGCCGCCTGGCGGATCGGCGACGCGCTGGCGGCGCTGGAGAGCGCTTTTACTAAGCTTCAGGAGGTACTTCAATGAACATTGCATTCTCCCCGTGTCCGAACGACACGTTTGTCTTTCATGCTCTGGTCCACGGTCTAATCCCGGATGTGCCAGAATTTGAGGTCACTTATGCGGATATTGACATCACTAACAACTGGGCGATCGACAAGACTGGTCCGGAGATCCTCAAGATTTCTTACGCCGCACTGCCCTGGGTGCTTGACGATTACGCGCTTCTGCCTTGCGGAGGAGCCCTGGGACGCGGCTGCGGCCCCCTTGTGCTGACAAAGGACGGCACAGCCGGACCTGCCAATCCGTCTACACTTAGCGGCCGGCGGGTAGCTGTCCCGAGTGAACGCTCCACCGCTTATCTGCTGTTCCGTCTCTGGGCCGCCAAGAATGTGCCAGGTGGTGTGGGCGAAATTGTAGTGATGCCCTTTGATCAAATCATGCCTGCGGTACGCGATGGGCAGATCGACGCGGGACTGGTTATTCACGAGGCCCGTTTCACCTATCCCGAATATGGACTCTCGCTGATGACAGATCTGGGCAGCTGGTGGGAGGAGACCACAGGTCTTCCGATCCCGCTTGGCGCCATCATCGCCCGCCGCTCCCTGGACCTGCCCCGCATTGCGGAATGGATCCGCGCTTCCGTACAGTATGCCTGGGCGCACCCGGAAGCATCCGCTTCCTATGTCGCAAACCATGCCCAGGAGATGGCGCCAGAAGTTACTCAGGCCCATATCGGCCTGTACGTCAATGAGTTCACCGCCAATCTGGGCGAGGATGGCTACAACGCGGTTAGCCACCTCTTAAGCCTTGCTGCTGATGAAGGATTAGTGCCGCGAATCGATCCGGCCAAGCTTCAGTGGCCATCAGAGTAACCCGGTTCTATGATTGCAACAAAGACTCCCTTCCATCAAAACGGATAGGGAGTCTTCTTGTTAAATACGCAGATCTGCGTATTCTTGTATCTGATTCCGGCAGCGCGCTAAGGGGCATATAGGTAGTGAACATAAAGAGTTTGTCAGATTATAAGTGTATTCCGACACAGCTCATGTAATGATGATGCCTGTGACCGAATCTATAGACGCAGTCCTCTCTTCTACCCACACCTTCGTTTCGCATAGCTTGGATCTGTTCGCTTAAGTCCTTTCGGTTATCCATGCCGTTCTATTCATGCAGTTCTATCCATGCAACTCCTGAAGTATAACCCCTTCTGGCAGCAAAGAACGCACGTGTCCCGCCAACTCCGAGTCCTGCACATGCAGTGCTCCGCCAAGGATAATTGCTGATCCTTCATCAGATGAGGTCCGGATCAAGCGGCCAAGCCCCTGTCTAAGCCGAAGCTTCATATACGGAAGATCAACCTCCGCATACGGGTCTCTGGCGGACTGCCGTTTGGCCATAAATACCGGATCCTGCGGCGGGAAGGGCAGCGACCAGATGATCGCGCATGAGAGCGATGGTCCAGGCACGTCCAGTCCTTCCCATAGACTTACCGCGCACAGTATGGAGGATTCGTCCGCCTGGAACCTGGCGATCTGATGACTGATCTCCTGATCCCCTTCATAGTAGATGGTCCGGCCGGCTAATTCCGGTCTTCGTCCAGCTTCCTGTTTGAACTGGCGCAGCTCCTCCATGGTCCGGAACAGAATTAAAGCTCCGCCCTGAGCTGTCTTTAGGGCATTTGCGGTTAGGCTCATTTTCTGCGCAAAATCCCCCTCCTGTTCCCAGGCAGGGGCAAACACCTTCATCTTCTCCTCATAGTTATAAGGGGAATCCACCGAGAAGGAGAGATAGTCGGAAATGCCCAGACTGTCGGCCGCATAATGGAATGAACCGTCTACGGACAGGGTTGCCGACGAGAACACAATGGGAATGTTCAGATTGAATACCCGGTCCCGGAGCACTTCCTTAACCGTCTTCGGCATAATGGAAAGGGTGAGTTCCCCCCTCTGAAGGGTTGTCCAGCAGATCGGCGGCTCTGGACGCTGGAACAGGCTCAAGGCCTTCTGCATCATTTCCAAATGCTCCTCTACAATCCGGAGCTGATAGTCATCAAGCGTGTACAGCTCGCTCTCGAAGACCAGCTCTTCTTCAATCCGGTCAAGCAGCCCTCGGAAGGCTGCGATCCCACTGAGCACCCGGTTGTTTAAATCCACCTGCATCCGGTCTGAGCCTGCTACGGCCCTGCTGCTCTGCTCCAGGCTTATGAACAAAAGTTCACTCTGCTGAATAGCCTCATCAATAAGTACGGCCAGGCTTTCCCTGATCTCCCCCTGCAGCAGCCGGGTAATAATCTCCTCAAATACGGTATGCTTCAGATTATAGCTGAGTGCCTTCTGGGCGGCCGTCTCCAGCAGATGACCCTCATCGAATACCACTGCGCAGTGTTCAGGCAGAAGAGGCAGCTGGCCTTCCTGCTTGCGGCCTTCATAGGTCCACACATGCTCCATATAATAATCGTGCGAACAAATGATCAAATCGGACGAAGCTCTATAATGGTCCCTGGATAGAGTCTGCCCACAGCGATGTCTCCGGTCACAGACGAAGCAGTCCTGAAACGGGTCCCAGCTGATCTTCTCCCACTGCTCATCATTCAAATGCGGATAGTCTTTGCGGTCTCCATAAGCATGGAAAGCCTGCATTGTCCCAGGGTGCGTAACGAACCTTGGAAACCCCTGATAGATCTCCTCATAATGCATTGCTTCCATCTCTTTGGCCCTGGCTTCATCCAGCTTAACCAGACATACATATTGATCCGGCGATTTGCCGAGCCGTGCGTCAATGGCGAAATTCAAGTGGCGGATCAGCTTGGCCACATCACCTTCCGGTTTGACCAGCTGTTCAATTAAGGACTCATCCGCACATGCAATGATCGCTGGCCTGCGCATATAGCGGGCATATGCCGCGGCATACAGCAGGTATACCAGCGTCTTTCCGGTACCTACCCCGGCTTCAGCAAAAATGGTCTTCTTCTCGGCAAAGGCTCTCTCCAGCTGATAGGCCATAAAAATCTGTTCGTCCCGGATCTCAAAGCCTGCTTCCGGAAGTATGTCATAGAACACGTCAGCAACCCATTCACCCAGCTGTGGAATGAACGGCTGTGATGGATCGTATTGAAAAGGGTAACGCTCCACTCTTTTTTGCCCCCAATAAATAAAATAACCCGCATAATCTTTGACCGCCGCGCTCTGCGGCAGCAAATTTCAATTATTACATGCCCTACCTCAAAACACAAACCGAATTTCAAGAATAACGGCCTAAAAAACCGCCTAACCCTAAGTTAGACGGAAGCTTTAAGGCTTATACGAGCGCCCTTACCGCACTCAGCACGACTCCAACTAGGAAGCCGCATATCGCACCATTTATCCGAATCCACTGCAGATCCCGGCCCACTTTTCCCTCAATAAAAGTGACCAGTTCCTCATTGCTCAGCTTATCCAGGTTCTCTCTGACCAATGCGCCGATCTTGGAATAATGCTTCTCAATGAATCCGATGATCTGCCGTTGAATCCATTCTTCTCCCTGCTGAATCCGCTCTGGGCTGCCCTCTAGATTTCCCAGCAGTTTGAGCAGAAATGGGGTCAGCCATTTTGTATGAAATTCACTACTCATTACGAACTGTCCAGCTCGATTCAGCAGACCCTGAATATAACCCTCAATCTTGTCTTCAGATACCCACTGATCCAACAGGCGATGCTTCGCCCCCCTAACCTCCTCTAGGAAGCCTGGACGATCCACCGCTTCTCTCAGCTCAGCATGCAGAAGCGCAAGCAGCTTCGCCCGATTTGGATTGTCCGGATCTTTATAGTTTATGATATGTCCAAGAATGAAGTTCTGGATCATATCCCCCAGCTTGTCCTCGCTCAAGTAGCCAATAAATGCGTTAACCGCGAACTGCATAAGGCCGCCCATCTTAAGCTGCTGGATCTGCTCTATGCCTATCCTTCCGAGCATATCCCGCGTTTCAATCCGGGCAGCCCAATCATGAGCCCGCTCAAGCACCAGATCAAGAAGCTTCTCATCATAGCCCCGTACAGTGACTTCTTCCATCAGCCTATGTATAATCCACTTCTCATCCAAACGGTCCGCCAACTGACGGATCTCTTGGGAGAAAACCCTGCTGATCTCTGCCACAGGCATATGCTGTATAACATTTGCCAGCACTGCGGAGATCACTTGATTGTAACTTCCCGCCTCGACACCTTCTCTGACTTTAGCCAGTCCGAGCTCCGCAATGCGGATGCTTCTGATCTTCTCTCCGATGCTTTCTTTGCGGAGCAGCTCGGTCTCAATCATGGAAATTACCGCTCCGGTAAGCTTCTCCCGGTTCTTAGGCAGAAGCGCTGTGTGGGGAATGGGGATACCCAGCGGATGACGGAACAGCGCTGTCACTGCGAACCAGTCAGCCAATCCTCCCACCAAACCCGCCTCAAAGCCGCCTTGGAGCAGGCGCAGCCCCAATGACCCGTCGTGGAACGGAAGAGTGGCTGCAAACCCTACTCCCATGACCCCAAGTGAAATTCCCGCTATATAGTTTTGTTTAGGTTTTGTCGTTTTGAGTGCCATCGTTCTCCCTCGCTTAACTCGTTCTCTTTTCCTACATCTTTAGACATCATAGCACAAATTTCCGGCCACCCGAAAATCGGCTCTGTACCATCTCACAAAAGAAAAGGCCGTCCCTGGTTTCAGAGACAGCCTACCACACCACATCAAAACGGCTTATTAAAGCCCGGTTATAGTTTATCAATCAGCAGCACTTCAAGGGCGGCTAGTTCAGACGTGTTCATATTCTATGAACTTAGCGCTCCCACTTCTCCGGGAGCCAGGTCAAATCTTTTGCGGTATCCGCACTTGCGGCACAGCTCTTCCACCACTTCGCGCCGGGAGAAGCCGTCATACATGTTATTGGCTCTCTCACCCTCAATAATTTCAGAGAAGGGCTTCTGATGAATATTCCCCAGCTTGATTACTCCCTCACCGTCCAGGCAGCACGGAATCACAGTGCCATCGATCAGAACGCCCGCCTGGTTCCGAAGACCATGGCAAAAGCCCGGACCGTGATCCTCTTCCTCCTTCAGGTCAGGCCACTTGAACTCATAATCCTGATTCAAATAGATTCTGTCGGCAATTTTAACCCCGCTGCCAGGGCTCACCTTCTCCACAATTTTGAAATCCAGGTTGAATTCCCGCTCAATATACTCAAGCGTCTCCCGGTTGCGGCTCCGCTGAAGATTCGTAATGTTATCCTCATTCAGATTCCACAGCCGGAGCGAGATAATGATATTCGACTGCGCCACGGCCTCTTTCACAAAATTCAGAACACTCATAATATAGCCGTCGCGGTCGGTTGAGCCTTCATGGCCGTCAAAGCTGTGAAGGGAGAAGTTCATCTGCCGGAGAGCCGGCTTGCCAAGCAGCTTATGGCGGTTCTTGTTGATCAAGGTACCGTTCGTTGTAATATTGACCTTGAACCCTTTCTCATGGGCAATATCAAGCATCTCGTCAATCTTCGGATGAAGCAGCGGCTCACCTTTAACATGGAAATAAATATAATCCGTATGCGGCTTAATTTCATCCAGTGTCTTCTTGAAATCTTCCAATTTCAGAAAACCGGCCTGCCTTTTCGTCGGTGGACAGAAGGTGCAGGCCAGGTTGCAAATACTTGTTGTTTCAATATAGAACTTTTTGAATTTTTTCATAGCTGAACTCCAATTCTCTACGGGTGTCTATCATATATAGATCATGTCTCTATCGCTATGAAGAATACTATCGCAGTTTACGGAAGTCTGCAAGCCATGCTCTTGTGTGCGTATTCCCGAGAAAGGTTAGGGACGCTTCTTGCCCCTGCGCTCCAGGTAGCCCTGGTAATACCAAATGAAAATAGCCAATAAAGCGCCGGTGAGCAGATAACCACCAAGGACATCACTCGGGTAATGAACACCCAGATAGATTCGGCTGATCCCGATTCCAATTATGAAGACCAGACTGATCAGGATGATAAGAATCCGCCCAATCAGCTTGGGGGCATGCTTCCACAGCAGGAAAGCAAGCCCCCCATACAAGGCTATCGTTGCCATGGCATGGCCGCTCGGGAAGCTGAACCCGTTCGCTTCCGCAATCCGGTGCAGTGTGGGTCTGTCTCTTCTAAAGATTGCTTTAATAATCGAGTTGATTAAGGACGAGCTGATGGCCAACGCAGCAAGAAAAACAAGTTCACTTCGGTGCCTCAGCACAAAATATAAAATGACGATAGCGGCAAGCGTTATTACCGCAACCGGGATGCCTGAACCGATCCAGCTGAAAGATTTCATTACCACGGTTAGCCCAGGAGATTCCATACCCTGAACCCAACCAATCACCTTATCATCAAACACATGGATCTGATGATCACTGATCCAGTAGGCAATAAGCACAAATCCAACCATACACAGCAGCCCCGCTGCGAAAGCCGATGTAAACCACCTTTTTCCTGACATAAGAACTATCCTACCTCTTCTTTGTTATTCACTGTTCTCTTTACTTGTTCTCTCCGGCAATTAACTCAGAAACTGTGACCATAGTATAGCCTTGTTCCTTAAGCCATTTGATCTCTTCGGGAAGCGCCTTTACCGTGCTCCGGACCTTCTTGCCGCCAAAGCTGTGCTGCAAAATAATGCCGCCGGGTCCGACCTCCTTCTTGAGGTTGGCCAGAATGGTGGCCGGGGTTACCGCCTTCCAATCGCGGGTATCTACAGACCAGTTGATCAGCAGCATCTTATTCTCCTCAAGCACCTTTTTAACCTCATCAGATGCATTGCCATAAGGGGAACGGAACAATACCGGGGTATGACCCGTCAGTTCCTTAATCTTCTCATTGTTACCCTCGATTTCTTCTTTTATTTCTTCCGGACTCATTTTATTAAGATTAGGATGATTAATCGTATGATTCCCAATTTCATGTCCTTCATCATAAATCCGCCGTACCATATCCGGATCTTTATGGATCTGCCGGCCAACAAGGAAGAACGTTGCTTTTACATCATTTTCTTTAAGAATGTCCAGAATTTGAGGCGTATACCGGCTGTCGGGACCATCGTCAAAAGTTAAAGCAACTTTCTTGCTCTCCATCTTAACATCATAAATCTCACGGAACTTAAACTTCTCCTGAACAGGCTCCTGTGGCTTCTGTGCCGGCTTCTTTACCACCACCGTCTTGCTCGCCTCATTCTTGGCCGCCTCTCTCTGGAGAACAGCGATATGATTGATGATGGACAACAGGATAATGATACTTCCAATAATCAGAATATAATGATATCTCTTTAAATTCATCCCCATGAATCTCCTATCTCTTAGTTTGTTCCCAAGCTCTCCCGCTGCATATGCCCCACTAAAACAAAACACCCCGCCGGAGCCAAAAACAGCCGGCAGGGTGCCCTGCATGAACCAGCAATATATCCCATTATATCTTATCTAGCCGTGAAGAGTTAAACAAAAAGGTAACAATTCACAAAAGATGCCATGAACCATCTGGTTTATTTAACAAAACATGACTTAAATCACATCATTCTCAGCATAATACAGAAATACCCTGCATCAGCTCCACAACAGGATGGAAAGAAGGTTGCCATAAATGAACGCCTATAAACCCTCCGTTTTGCAAGCCAGCATGATGCTCATGCTTGCGGTAGGACTAAGCAATCATGTATTTATTATCCCTGCCTTGTTAAGCTCAGCCAAGAGAGATGCCTGGATCTCTGTCTTACTGTCCGCCGTGCCCCTCTTCGTAATTTCGCTGCTCCTGTTTGCCATTTCGCACCTCACCCGGGGACATACTATATCTGAATGGATTGACAACCATCTTGGCCGTCTGCCTGGGTATCTATTCAAGTGCCTAATCATGCTATTTTTCTTTGGTGTGGCATTTTGCACGCTGTTTGAAACCGTAATGTGGACTAAAATAACGTTTCTGCCGCTTACTCCAAAAATATTTACCGTGAGCTGCCTGGTTGTCCTGTGTTACTTTGGCGCAATCAAGGGAATTAAAGCGCTAGGACTCGCTTCCGGAATACTCCTTCCCTTTGTAGTGATTCTCGGGTTCTATGTTGCGATGGCCAACCTCCAATTAAAGGACTATCACCAACTCTTCCCTATGCTGGAGAACGGATGGCCACCAGTGTTGAAAGGTATAATTTACGCGAATTCCGGTTCCTTCGAAATTTTCTTTCTGTTGTTTATTCAACCGGAGCTTAGGTCCGCCTTCAAGAGGAAGCAGCTCCTGATTCTAAGCTTAATTGTGGTCGGACTGACCCTCGGCCCTTTGACGGGCGCCATTGTCGAATTTAATCCTTATGAGGCGCAGATGCTCAGATACCCCGCATATGAGGAGTGGCGGATTGTCCGTCTGGGCAAGTATATCTCTCAGACAGACTTTTTCTCCATCTACCAATGGCTGTCAGGAGCGTTTATCCGAATCTCTCTAGCCATGTATGCTGCACTTAATGTATGGAATATTAAGAGCAGACCGTTAAAGGTCAGACTTTGGGCAGTGATGGCAGGAGGATTGATTCTACTGGGCATTATGCCCATCAGTGATGTTAATTTCAATCACCTAATGTTTAGCTTGGTGTTTCCGTTTAATACCGTTTTTATTGCCAGTATAACTCTCATTCTTTGGATTGTGGTACGAGTAGGGAGCCGCAAAAAGGAGGAGCCTCATGCGTCAAGCTGAAACTGTTCCCAGCATGGAGAACATGAATGAACAATTCCTGACAGACTATTTCCGCAACAATGCCGATGTGGTCTTTCACCGGTTCCATGTCAGCAGCGAGTCGGACAGTCTGCAGCTTCTATTAATCTACAACGACGGACTTGCAGATATTAAGCAGCTGAACCAGTTTATTCTGCCCCGATTGGAGACGATGTTCACAGATAAACAGTTCCAAAGCCGGGAGTCTATCGAAGGAGGACACGCCCTGCCGCTCACCATTATAGGTGAAGATAATCTGCTCAATGAACTCACCCTTAAGATATTCAGCGGCAGTCTGGTGATCTATGCTGCCGGGCTCCAAGTATTTCTGAGCATAGATATCGCCAACCCACCGGCTAGAACACCAGAAGAATCGGCAACAGAGGCCCCGATCCGCGGCCCTCGTGACGGGTTCACCGAAGAGTTGACTGTTAATACGGCATTGATCCGCAAACGCCTCCGCTCACCTTCTTTCTGTGTGGAGCAGTTTGTAATTGAGGGCCGGGGACATACGAGCATCGCACTCTTCTATGTGGATGACATAATTAATCCGGCTATTGTTGATGAGGTCCGGGGCATACTCCAGAGTATCGATACGGATGCTATTATTGGAACTGCATATATCGAGGATATTCTAAAGAACAATAAATATACTGTGTTTCCTTTGGCTGACTATACAGGAAGACCTGATTATGTGGTAAATGCGCTTTTGAATGGCCGGTTTGCCGTCATGTTTCAAGGTTCACCCATGGCCCTTATCGCTCCTGTAAGTATATTGAATCTGTTAATATCCGCTGAGGATGCGAATACCCCTTCTCATATTGTGACCCTCGAGAGACTGCTGCGGTTTACTGGACTATTTATTGCCCTCTTCTTCCCGGGATTCTACCTGGCCTTGACCTGCTTCAACCTGGAACAGGTGCCGCTTCCACTTCTGGCCACCATCAACAACGTGCGGAACGGACTTCCATTATCCGTTACTATGGAGACGTTTATGATGCTCTTTCTGTTCGAGATATTCAGCGAAGCGGGCCGGCGTCTACCCAAGGCTGTTGGCCAGACCATTACCGTAGTGGGGGGGCTCATTATCGGAGATGCCGCCATCCGGGCAGGAATCACTTCTCCCACGATGATTGTTATGGTCGCAATCACGATCATCGCCACACATTCACTCGTCAACCAGATTTTAAGCGGGACTACTGCGATTATCCGGATTATGATTCTAATCCTCTCAGCATTATTTGGCATGTATGGATTCCTGATCGCAGTAATCGGCCTTGTACTGCACCTTGCTGGTCTGGAGAACTTTGGGGTTCCTTATTTATCGTCGGTATCCCCGTTTAATAAGAGTGACTTCGTTCCGGCATTCTTCAGGAAGCCGGCCAGAGATATGAAGAAGCGGCCTGAGTATCTTCAAACTCAGGATGATACAAGGAAGGAAGACCGCTCATGAAACTCAAAAAAGCTCTGATCCTGCTCCTTCTCCCCCTCCTCCTGGGGGGCTGCTGGGACAGCAAGGAGGTTCAAAGCATAAACTTTGTAACCGCGATGGGAATTGATTATGTCCATCACAACTACGTGGTATATGCGCAAATCTTGGACTTCGCCAATCTGTCCAAACAGGAAGGGCCATCCGATTCACCCCAGGAATCGGCTCTGGTCATAGGCAGGGGAGAAGGCAGCTCCATTCTGTCGGCCATTAATCAATTATATCCAACCTCCCAGCAGCAGACGCTCTGGACTCATGTGAAGGCCGTGGTCCTCTCCAAATCCGTGCTGGATACCAAGCTGTCCGAGGTATTTAACGGCCTGTTCCGCTCTGGAGAAATGCGTTATACGTCATGGGTATATGGCACAGATGAGGATATCAGCTCCATTCTTTCTTCCAAGACCCTGCTGAATCACTCTGCTCTCAGCACCAATCTGTTCGACCCTGTCCGGGGCTATTATCAGCTGTCTTATGTACCGCCGATCCGGGTCATTCACCTCATGAAGGGAATACGTGAGCCCGGATCCACAGTGCTGCTGCCTGCCATATCAAGCAGCAACAAGACCTGGACCATGAACAATAAGCTGCTTAGCCTCTCAAGCATGAACGGGCTATATGTCATATCCAAAGGGAAGAGTTGGGGCCGCGCCGAGGGAGAGCAGCTTGACGGAGCCCGGTATGTGAATTTCGACGGTTTCAAGCAGTTCCCACTTGAAATCAATGACCCGGTCCAAGGAAAGGCTGTCGTTTATTTAACAAAGCCTAAACCCAAGATTACCCTGGCTGAAAGCCGGGGAGTCATTCACACCTCCATCGAGCTCGGCATCACAGGGAAAATTAATGAGATTGACCACAACTCCGGCATTTCCAAGGAGAAGATTAAAGAGCTCAGCAGGAGCAAGATCAAACAGCAGATCATCCGGAACTTTGAGCTGTGCAAAGACAAAGACCTGGATCTGTATGGACTGGAGGAAATCCTGTACCGGAGGAACAATAAACTGTGGAAAAAGCTGCCCGGCCATGGGCAAAGACCGATCATACGCCGGTTTGAACTTGATCAGGTGGCCGTGAACATCAATGTTGAGGATTCTAATAGCTACAATTTAAAACTATTTTGAATATTCAAATACGTTCTCCCGGCTGTCACCGTCGCAGAGCATCTAAAAGAAATAGGCCAACCCGTAATATGGTTGACCTAATAATACGAAGGGCGGTCATTAGGACGGCCCTTTATGAAATAGAGTTATTTTTTTTCTACAGCATGTCCACCGAACTCATTACGAAGCGCGGCAACGACTTTACCTGTAAACGTATCGTTGTCCATGGAACGGTAACGCATCAGCAAGGACATGGCGATAACCGGAGTTGCAGTCTGAAGGTCCATAGCTTCCTCCACAGTCCATTTGCCCTCGCCGGAAGAATGCATAACCCCTTTGATACCCTCAAGCTTGCTGTCCTTCGAGAACGCATTCTCAGTCAACTCCATCAGCCAGGAGCGGATAACCGAACCATTGTTCCAAACCTTGGCTACCTTCTCATAATCAAAGTCGAAAGAGCTCTTCTCCAGCACCTCAAAGCCCTCACCAATCGCAGCCATCATTCCGTACTCAATGCCGTTATGGACCATCTTCAGATAGTGGCCGCTGCCTGATGGACCCGCGTAAAGATATCCATTCTCCACCGCTGTATCCCGGAAGACAGGTTCAACGATACTCCAGGCTTTCGCATCGCCACCGATCATATAACATGCGCCGTTGCGGGCGCCTTCCATACCGCCTGAGGTTCCTGCATCCATATAGTAGATGCCGGATGTTTTCAAATCCTCTGCACGGCGAATCGATTCCTTGTAGTGGGAGTTGCCCGCTTCAATTACAATATCGCCTTCGCTGAGAAGGGGTTTAACATCACTTAGAACCGAATCCACCACACCATGGGGAACCATGATCCAGAGCACCCGGGGAGCTGGAAGCGACTGAACAAGCTCATTCAGATTAGCATAACCTTCAGCTCCGTATTCTTTCATTTCAGCTACCGCTGCCGCGTTCAAGTCGAACGCCGCAACCTCGTGTTTGTGATCGATAAGGTTTTTACCCAGATTAAGTCCCATTTTGCCTAGTCCAATAAGACCGATTTTCATGTCATGTTCCTCCTGAAATGTTTGTTATATCTTTATCTATTACCACCACTTGAATCCATCTTCAGCTAGCAGCTTATGGGCCGCCTCCGGTCCGTTCGTACCAGCAGGATACAGATGCAGTGGAATGATATCTTCTTCAAAAGCTTCCAGAACCGGCTGGATCCATTTCCAGCTGAGCTCCACTTCGTCCCAATGGGCGAAGAACGTGGAATCCCCGCGCATCGCGTCAAAGATCAGGTTCTCATAAGCCTCCGGCGCATCCTTGGAGCTTGAGGTAAAATGCATGTGCACAGGCTCAAGCTTGCCGCCGTTCTCGGCATTCTTCGTATTAAGCTGCAGCGTAATGCTCTCCGAAGGATTAATCTCAATCGTCAGCAGGTTTGGCGCTGTCTCTTCCCCGCTCTCAGAGGCAATCTTGAGCGGCTCTTTGAACTCAACCACAATACGTGTTGATTTCTCGTGGGTTCTTTTGCCCGTACGGATATAGAATGGAACCTCGCTCCAGAATGGGGTATCGATCCAAAGCCGCGCAGCCACGTAAGTATCATTGCGGGAACCCGGTTTGATTCCGTTCTCCTCCAGGTACCCGGGGAGGACCTGCTGATTCAATTCACCAGCGCTATATTGCCCACGAACCACCTGATTCATGACTTCTTCTTTCGGAATAGGACGAAGCGACTCCACAATGTTCCGCTTCTTCATCCGCACTTCATCCGGCGTGCTGCGCTTAGGCAAATGCATGGTAACCATCATCAAAATTTGAAGCATGTGATTCTGGAACATGTCCCGTATGGTGCCGGCCTGGTCGAAATAACCGGCCCGGTCTTCAACACCTACCAGCTCGTTAGCCGTAATCTGCACGTTCGCAATATACCGGTTTGTCCACAGTGCTTGCAGCACCGGATTAGCAAATCCTAATACCTCTAAGTTCTGAACCATCGGCTTGCCGAGATAATGGTCGATACGGAAAATCTCATCTTCCGTAAATGCCTGGCTTAGACTGTCATGCAAAGCTCGTGCGGACTCCAGATCATGACCGAACGGCTTCTCAATAATGAGCCTTCTCCATCCTTTACCCGAACCAAGTCCGCTTTGATCTATGTTTTGTGCAATTGTCCCAAAGTATTCCGGGGATACCGAAAGATAAAACATGCGGTTTTCCGGAATTTCCAGCTCATTTTCACGTTCCTGTACAGCTTGTAACAGCCTGCTGTAGTCCTCAGACTTGTTCACGTCCAGAGAGCAATAGCGGAACGAACTCAAAAAAGCCTCCAAACGATCACCGATACCGAGTCGTCTGGAGAACTTATGGAGCGAATCCCTAACACTGGCCTGAAAGTCCTCCTTGGATATTTCTCTTCTTCCGAGTCCGAAGACTGAGAAACCTTCCGGCAGCTTATTATCGATAAACAAATTGTAGAGCGCAGGGTAAATTTTTCTTTTAGCCAAATCCCCAGTGGCTCCAAATAACACAAATGTCATTGCATCCACAACTATCCCTCCAGATCATCTCTCTATAAAAAGTATATAAGGTTACATCTTGTTAGCGATCAAACTCAACTTAGCTAGTTTACACCCGCCGAAAATAATCGTCAATAACCCCAAAGGTCCTTCCCCGCTAAGATTTCATGAGGAAAAGGAACGATTTGGAATAAAAAAAACTCCTCTTGCCTTATGACAAAAGGAGTGTAAGCGTTAAATTGATATTATCAAATTGAAATAAAAAATTTCTAAATTCAATGACATTTATCACATTCGTTCACGACTATTCCGTGACTTATGTTTCCATAAAACGTTAATGATTCATCATCATAGCAGAATTAGACTGCTCGGCATCTGGTGCCGGGGCATCTTCCTGCCGCTTAGGTCTGCGAAGTATGATTCCAATCAGCGCGCCGAGCACAGCTATGCAACCTGCCACCATGAATGTATCCCCATAAGCAGCAACGGCACCTTTAACGGGGTCTTTTAGCTCAGCAACATGATCCGTGATTCTCGAAGTAAGATAACCTGTCAATCCGGCTACCGCAAACGACACCATCACCTGCTGAGCTGCAGTGGTAAGCGGAGTAACCCGGCTTACAAGCTTTCTTGGAGCAGATTGAAGCACATGGGTATTAATCGCCATCATGGACAAGCCCATTCCCGCTCCCATCATGGTCAGCGCGGTAATAATGTACCACGATGCTGTATCCACAGCGATGTTTGAGAGCAGCATAAGTGCGGCGGTAATAATGGACAGGCCCGTAATAACGAGAGGTCTGGCTCCAATTTTATCGAACAGACGGCCGCCAATCGGCATGAACAGCCCTGACGCCAGCGCTTGGGGGAGCACAGTAAGGCCGCTCTCAAGCGGACTGTACCCTCTGACCTGCTGCAAGTAGAGCGGCATAATCATTATGGCGCCGAAGAGTGCGATCTGTGAGATCCAGGCGATAATAATCCCCCGGGTAAAATCACTTGACCCGAACACCCGTAGTTCAAGCAGAGGCTGCTTCTGGCGAAGCTCAACAAAGATAAAGATCAGCAGGGCTGCGCCTCCTACAATCAGTCCAATCAAGGTCTCGGTAGATGTCCAGCTCTTCCCACCTTCGCTGACACCGTAAGCAAGCATGGAGAATGCGATTGGAGCAAGAATAATACCCAGAATGTCCAAAGCAGGCACTGTCTTACGTTCAACTTTCGGCAGGAACTTAATACCCACAATCATTGCCAGGATTCCTACAGGAAGGTTGATCAGAAAGATCCAATGCCACGATACATACTCAACCAGATAGCCGGACAGAACCGGCCCCAGTGCGGGCGCAAGCAGCATTGGTACGCCGAGCATCCCCATGATGGAACCCATCTTCTCTGGAGGAGCCAAGCGAAATACCATAGCCATCCCGATCGGCGCGACCATGCCGCCGCCGAGACCTTGAATTACCCGGTACAGAATCAGCTGTTCCGGCGATGTAGCCAATGAACATAATACGGAGCCTAGGGTAAACAAGGCTATCGTGATCAGAAAAATTTGCTTGGCTCCGAACCGGTCTGTCATCCAGCCCGCAAGCGGAATTACCGCGGACAGAGCAAGTGTGTATCCTGTCACAGTCCACTGTATTGTCGAAACAGTGGTGTTGAAATCTTCTACCAGTTTAGGCAGGGCTACATTAACCACTGTACTGTCCAAAATAACCATGAACATCCCTACAATGACGGCCATAAGGGGCGCGATCAATTGCCTGATTGTAACTTCGCCTTGAACGGCGGAAGTTTTTGATGAACTCATTGTTAAATCCCTCCATCATCTCCTGATTTTTTCTCTCTATGAAGTGTGAGTGTTTATCTATGCCCGCATACTAAAATATGTATAATGATAATAGACGGTATGTTGATTAACACTCACTTTGTTATTGTAGATAGCAGGGTATTGAAAAGCAATAATCAGTGTGGAACAATATGTCAACTAATGAACACAAGGATATCTATGTGTTGATTTATATGAAAGGATGGCGAGAATCATTGGAAGAAACAGTGGACCGGCGTATTCTAAGAACGAGGCAGATGCTGCGGGAAGCGCTGATTGAGCTCATTGAAATCAAGGGTTATGACGGGATCAGTGTACGGCAGCTAACGGAGAAAGCGGGGCTGAACCGGGGAACCTTCTACCTGCATTACCGCGATTTACAGGATCTGTTGGACCAATGTGCGGAGGACATGATCCAGGGCTGGATGCAGATTATGAGGGAGTTTAATCCCGTTGAAATCCAGAACAACAAATATCTCTGCGATCCCAACCCCCATGTCACCCGGGTATATGAGTACTTCAGGACAAATTCCTGGTTTTTCAAAGTCATTCTGGGGCCAAAGGGCGACCCTTCCTTCCCCCTCAAGATGAAAAGATCGATGCTTGAACACTTGGAGAATAAAAGAGTCAAGCTGCAGATTAAAGACGAAGATTGCCTTGTTCCGGCAGATTATATTAATGAATATGTGCTGTCGGTCAATATGGGCATTCTTCAGCGCTGGTTCGAGAGAGGCATGGTCGAGACTCCCGAAGAAATGGCCATCATTAATACCCGGCTTTCCCAGCTCGGCCCGCTCGGTTCGTCTGGCTTCCCTGTAAACAAATAAAGCCATGGGTCTCCCGTCAGGGAGATCCATGGCTTATCTAATATTTGCGAAAGTTTACGGAAGCTCTTTCCACTCCACAATAAACTCACCTTCAAAGTCTCCGCCCTCAAAGCGGCTGACCTCCTCAAGAGCATGCCCGCACTTACAGGAAATCTGGTCGGCCCCATAATTGTCCGTGCCGAATTCAATGGCCTCATTACGATGACTGCGACGGCCTGGTGTGATGGTATGCTCCTGCCCACACTTCAAGCAGCGGATCAAAAATCCTGTGCCCATATTTACACCTTCCCTGTCAATGGTCTATTCCAGAAAATCCTTAAGGCGCTTGCTTCGGCTTGGATGTCTCAGCTTGCGGAGCGCTTTGGCTTCAATCTGTCTGATCCGTTCACGGGTTACGCCGAACTCCTTGCCGACTTCCTCAAGCGTACGGGTACGGCCATCATCAATGCCAAACCGCAGACGAAGCACGTTCTCTTCACGCTCAGTCAGTGTATCTAGCACTTCCTCGAGCTGCTCCTTGAGCAGTTCGTAAGCCGCCGCGTCCGCCGGGGCCATCGCATCATGGTCCTCGATGAAGTCCCCCAGATTGGAATCGTTCTCTTCCCCGATCGGAGTCTCCAGAGATACCGGTTCCTGGGCGGCCTTCATAATTTCGCGGACCTTCTCCACGCTAAGATCCATCTCCTTGGCGATCTCTTCCGGCGTGGGTTCGCGCCCCAGATCCTGCAGCAGCTGCCTGGAGATACGGATCAGCTTGTTAATGGTCTCCACCATATGGACAGGAATCCGGATGGTTCTTGCCTGATCGGCAATCGCCCGGGTAATAGCCTGACGAATCCACCATGTGGCATAGGTACTGAACTTGAAGCCTTTGTTGTAATCGAACTTCTCTACCGCCTTAATCAGACCCATATTGCCTTCCTGAATCAAGTCAAGGAACAGCATTCCGCGCCCGACATAACGGCGTGCGATACTGACAACAAGCCGCAAGTTAGCTTCCGCGAGCCGCCGTTTGGCCGCCTCATCCCCTTGTTCAATACGCTTCGCAAGCTCTACTTCCTCAGTTGCGGACAAGAGAGGCACACGGCCAATCTCCTTCAAATACATGCGCACAGGATCATCAATCTTAATCCCCGGCGGAAGAGAAAGATCATCATCAAAATTCATGTCATCGTTCTTCGCATCATCGGAATTGAAGCTGACATTCTCATCAGCATCATTCTCCAAGTCAATCCCATTCTCGGCTAACTGTTCAAGAAACTCGTCAATTTGATCCTGATCCTGATCGAACGGGGCGAGCTTGTTCAGAATTTCTTTATAGTTTAGCGAGGATTCCTTCTTGCCTTGTACAAGCAGTTGATCCTTCACCTGCTCAAGTGTTAGATCTGTGTCTAGTTCAGTATGCTGTCCGTTCTCCATCATCCCGCTCCCTTCAACCAAAACAACGTATGAAAATTAACAATAGTTACCTAATTTTTCACCCTTGTTCATTTGACAAACCGGAAAAATTATGGTAATATGAAATTACATTATTTTTTGAAAAATATGTTTATGACATATCTTTAATTGTAACAAATAACTTACTTTTTTTCAACTTTTGTTTTACAATTATTCCGGCCTTTTGGCCGGTTTTTTTATTTTATGCTGATCTTGCACATCATGCAATAGCAAAAAGAGCCGGTTTTCCGACTCTTTTGTTATCTTATTCATAAGTATATGTGTCCTTGAAGTTCTTCATCCGTATCCGGAGGTTACACCATAACTTTTCTAAGCTGGAACATATATCTGGACCGGACAATCCAGTAGTAGATGCACTGCACTCCAAGAAAAGCCGCTCCGGTTAATGCGACCGGGGTCATCATTTCGCCAAGGCCAAACCGGCTGCCCAGCAGGGACAGCACCAGCAGCGTCTGGAGAATCGCTATAACCACTGGAACAAAGAACAATACTGCAATCTGCAGGGTTACTGACCGGTTCATCTCATTCATACTCAGCCCCACCTTGGACAGACTATGAACAATCTTCCGATCCTGGTTCAGATCACTGAACAATCTGAAATACAGAAAGCTTGCCGAAGAGATGGAGAAGATCGCGGCAATGAAGACTCCAACAAAGCTGATCAGTGAGGTTACTTCCTTGTTTTGCGCGTATTCTCCCCCTCTTGTTGACATGAAGTTTTCCGATTGTCCGCTCTGCATCCGCTCTGAATTCAAGCTGTCTATTTTACTTCCAATTACCATTTCCGGATCTGTCAGACTAAGTCCCCCGCGGCTGGAAGGCCATGCGGGTACATGATAGAAGTACCGGGTTGATCTCGTGTACGACTTGAGACTGCTGTACTCCTTCTGGAACTTTTTGAACGTCTCCCCGTTTACGACAATCACGGGATCATATAAGAAGTATTGATCTGTCTGAAGGTGAGACGCCACCTTAAATTCACTCTTAACAGGTTCCGATAAGCTTACCTTCTTCAATGTCTTATACTCCTCAGGAAGGTCTTGAGCCTTGGAATAGACAAGTACAGCTTCTCCAGAAGCGAGTGCCCCTATTGGCTGCAAATTCATGGCTTCAAGCAGACGGTTCATTTCATCCAGCGAGATGATTTCAGAGCTGCCTTTCTGGACTCCCTCCACATAAGTACTAAGAGAATGTGTTTTAATCTTCTCGAAAGATATACCCGCTTTCTTAAACTCCGCCTCATATATGCGAAGATCATTTTCGACATCCTTGTCTTTATAAACCGAATAAGAAGCGGCAAAAGGATTTCTCGTAAACTTATCATTAATCTGGATATTCTCGGCCAGGACAATCCCGACACTCATACAGGCGAGCGCCGTAACTACAGTGACCATAAACAGCATTCGCGCATTGTCCTTAATTTTGTAGCTCATTTCTGAAATCCATAACAAGCGGGTTCCGCGCCATACCCATCTCCGGTTCCTCTTGATCATCCTTAACAGTGGCACCGTAATCTGGGTGTAGAAGAAGTAGGTCCCGAGGATACCTGTAAAAGCGGCCACCATCAAGCTGTTCTCAGTGAGCTTCGATGGTAGAAGCGCGAATACTGCAATCCCTAAGAGCACAACCCCAATTAGCGCCAAGAGAATGGAAACCTTAGGCTCCTTCTTCGGCTTGCTGCTTCCTTGCAGAAGCTCTAGAACCCGGTTGCGCCGGATGAAGATGAGTGTGAACAAGGAGATAACCAGGAATAGTCCGAGAAACGCTCCCGAGGTAAGAAGCATCGCCTTCACAGGCCAATAGAACGGCAGATGTCCGATCTGAACCACACTTTCACACAGCATCAGAAACAGCTTGGAGAGCACCATACCGCACAGAATTCCGACGACAATCGAGAATGCGCCAATCAGCATGTTCTCGAGCAGCACCAGCTTGTTCAACTGCCCGGAGGAAGTACCCAGAATGGTCAGAATCCCGAACTCCTTATTTCTCGCCTTGAGAAAGGTGCTGATCGAGTAGATCACAAACAAAAACGAAAAAACGAAAATAATGTACTCGGCAATCACCATGCCAATGCCAACCATCCGGCCGATCTCTGTATGTGAAATAACCGGATGATAGATGAACATGGCATACGTGAAAAAGATCATCACCATAAAGGCGCTGCTGAGAAAATAAGCAAAATAAGCCCTCGCGTTGCGCCTTACATTATTAAACGCGAATTGAAGAAAGCTCATTAGCGTTACCTCCCAGGAAAGAAAGCATGTCTATAATCTTCTGAAAGAATGCCTGTCGGCTGTCCCCACGCCGGATCTCACTGCTGAACTGGCCATCCTTAATAAAGACGACCCGGTGGCAGTAGCTCGCAGCCAGTGGATCATGGCTGACCAGCATCATCGTCGTGCCTTCGGAATTATTGATTCCCTCCAGTGTCTCCATCACAATTCTTGACGAGTTGGAATCAAGTGCCCCTGTCGGCTCATCCGCAAGCAGCAGGGACGGCGAAGAGATGATTGCACGGGCAATCGCCGCCCGCTGACGCTGGCCTCCCGAGACTTCATATACCCGCTTCTTCAGAATGCTTGTAATTCCAAGGCGCTCCGCGATCGCTGCCAGCTTGGCGTCCATCTCCCGGATCGGACGTTTGTCGAGGGTAAGCGGGAGCACAATATTCTCCCCGATGGTCAGCGTGTCCACCAGGTTGAAATCCTGGAATACGAAACCAAGCTGGCGCCGCCGGAATATGGCGAGGTCTTTCTTTTTCAGAAGATAGGGATTGCTGCCGTTAATGAGCACTTCTCCAGAGCTTGGCACATCAATGGTGGAGACCATGTTGAGCAGGGTTGTCTTCCCGCTGCCTGAAGGACCCATAATACCAACAAACTCTCCTTTTGCAATCCTTAAATCAATATCACTTAGAGCGCGGGTTGTGACTCCGCCGCCATATACCTTGCTTAATCCTTTAATTTGAAGCATATCCATAAGATAACCCCTTTCTCTAACAACGGTGCCTTACGGCCCCCCGGTTTTATTTCTTATGTCTATACTTTACAGAACCCTTGGTGCCGCTACCATGGATTTAACTTAACGGAATCTTACGATCCTGTAAGGTTATGTTCGGGTTCAAAAATAAGGCGGAGGGTCGTGCCTGCTCCAGGCTCTGACTCCAGCTCCACCCGGTGACCCAGCTGGCTGCAAATCTCTTGGACAAGATAAAGTCCCATTCCTGTGGATTCGCTATACTGCCTTCCCCTTTGACCCGTGTAATACGGCTCAAACACCCTCGGGAGATCCTCCTTAGCTATTCCGATTCCATAGTCCGTAATCTCAAGCACCTGGAACCTGCCTCTTTCATAAGCGGATAAGGAGATTTTGTCCGATATTCCGGCTGAATAATTCACTCCATTCGTCAGAATCTGCCCGATGATGAACATCAACCATTTCTTGTCACTGTAGATTTGAATGGACGGTTCTATCTGAATATCCGGGTAAACTGCCTTGCGGATAAACAATCTGCGGTTCTCGGCGATCGCGCCATTCACAGCATGCAACAGATTCACCTGCTCGACGTGAAAATCGTGACTGAACTCTTCCAGTCTGGAATTGTACAGTACCATTTCAAGCCCCTTTTGAATCCGGTCTACTTCATCCTGCATGCTGTCAGACAGCTCGTCATCCCGATCCTTCAGCATCAGCTGCAGTACGGACACCGGTGTCTTCATCTGGTGCACCCAGCGGTTCATGAATGCGGTATGGTTATCCATCTTGCGTGTATAGGTATATATTTCATTCTGATAGAGGGTGTACTGGGATTTCATCAGTTCATTGAATGCCTCGGACATCGGGCTGTCTCCGGTCCCGGTAAGCATCTCTTCCAATGTACCGGCAGGTTTCGTGAGACGGTGATACAGCCTTCGCTGCTGGATATAACGCAAAATTAAGTAGAGGGCAAGCACAGCTATACTTACGATCAAGCTGTAGAGCGCAATGCGAGGCTGACGGTTCCCGGACAGCCAGTAAATGGAGAGAACCAGCAGAGTTTGCACAACAAAGACCAAAATTACCGGGAGTTGATCCTTCCAGAAAAGTCTCATGGCTCCTCCACCCATAGGGGTCTTAGCATATAACCCGCACCTCTGACCGTTTCAATCGCTTCCCCCGCCCCGAGCTCCTTCAGCTTTTTGCGGATACGGGTGATATAGACATTAAGTGTATTGTCATCAATAAAATGCTGATCCTCCCACATCCGGTCAAGCAGCTTGTCCCTGCTGACTACCCTTCCTTTCCGCTGCATCAACAGTTCCATCAGCAGTGCCTCCTTATGCGTCAGCTCCACTCTACGGTCCGACAATTCCATAAGCAGACGTTCAGGATAAAGCACGAGCCCATCCAGAATGACCGTTCGTTCCTCCTGAGTCGTGGAATAGGCCCCATAGGCTCTTCTTAGCTGGCTGCGAATTTTAGCCATAACCACCTCGTAATGAAACGGCTTGGTAATGTAATCATCAGCCCCATTCTCCAGCGCCATCACCTGATCCATCTGGCTTTCCCTTGCGGAGATGAAGATAATCGGACAATTGGAGACCGAGCGGATCTGTCTGCACCAATAGAATCCGTCATAGCTTGGAAGATTCACATCCAGCAGCACCAGACTTGGCTTAGTCTCATGAAAAGTGTCCATGACCCGGTTGAAATCGGTAACGATGACAGTACGGTATTCATACTTCTCAATATGGGAACGAAGCATCTCTGTAAGCTTCGAATCATCTTCTATAATAAGTACAGTGAACATTGGAAGCACCTCTCCTAATTTATTAGAAACACATCTGTAGTATAGACGTTTCTATTAGCCTTTTCCCCTCGGTTTTAAAGTACTATTCCACTCTTGTCCCACATAGATTGATATAGAAAACCGTTAAGAGAGAATCCGCTTTATACGGACAGTATGAATTCTAACCCAGCCGAGGAGCCTTTCCAATGAAAAAATACGCCGTTCCCAAATATATGACCGTACTCGTCCCCTTCTCCTTTTTGCTCGTCTGTGTAATCCTGTTTGCCCCCTCGGCTTTTCGCATGCTAAACACGGAGTCGGCGGTGACCTTCAAAAATATTTTTAACGGAATTTTTCTGGAGTCCATTCCGTTTGTTCTTGCGGGAGCCCTGCTCTCCTCCCTGCTTCATCTCTGGATCCCGGAGCAGATGATCAGCCGCTGGGTTCCAAACAATCCGCTGCTCGCGATTCTGATTGCCTGCACGGCAGGTATTATTTTTCCAATCTGTGAATGCGGCATGATCCCGCTTGTCCGCCGGTTAATCCAGAAAGGCATGCCGGTCTACATGGCTATGGTGTTCATTCTAGCCGGGCCTATCCTGAATCCGGTTGTCTACGGATCAACCTACGCCGCCTTCCGGTCCCATCCAGAGATGGTGTATGCCCGAATGGGACTGGCCCTGATCGTGGCCACCGCCATCGGCCTGATCTTGTATGCAACCATGAGAAGCTCACCACTCAAGATGTCGCTGGCCCAAATCAACGGTCAATCCATGCCCCGCCACCGCCACCAGGGCGGCCGCATTACAGCAGTGTTTGTCCATACGGCGGACGAACTGTTCGCGGTGGGGAAATATCTGATCCTCGGCTGCCTTCTGACCGCAGGTATCCAGACCTTCATCGCCAAGGACAGCCTGACTTCCATCGGCTCACATCCGCTTGGATCATACGCGTTCATGATGGGATTTGCCTTCGTGCTGTCGCTGTGCTCGACATCGGACGCTTTTGTGGCATCCACCTTCTTGCATTCCTTCTCTTCCGGCTCCCTGCTGGCATTCCTGGTACTTGGGCCCATGCTGGACTTCAAAAATTTGATGCTGCTGCTGTCCGCGTTTAAAGCCAGATTTGTTGCTTTCTTGGCATTCCTGATCCTCTCACTGGTGTTTGTGCTGAGCTTTCTCACGGATCGGGTACTGCTCCATTTGAATTAGTCAGGAGGGAAGCTCCTTGAATGAACCCGCCGTCATCCGGACCCACTACCTGATTCGCGCCATCGTCTTATCTGGAATCGCATGTTATATCTATATGCTTGACCGGAATGAGTCCCTGCACTACTTCATAGCGCCAAAAATGGAGGTATGGGTCAGACTGTGCCCTATTCCACTAGTCATAATTGCCCTTACGCTGCTGTTTCAAGCCTTCTTTGGCCGCAGCAGAAATCTGTGTGACTGTGACCATCCGTTATCGCCTTCCCTATTCAGAAATACATTGATTTACGGGATATTCCTTATCCCTCTGCTGCTCGGCTTCCTTCTCCCTAATCAAGCGTTGGGCACGGCGGCGGCCCGGAAGAAAGGAATGGCGCTGACCGGCCAGTACAGTGCGGAACAGACTCTGAAGGAAAAATTCAAGTCCCCGGATATTTACAACGAGGAATTCACCGAGCTTGCTCGGCTTCTGTATACCGAGCCGGTGATTGAGGTTAGGCCGGATATTTTCTACGAAACGATCGGAGCGCTGGATTTGTTCAAAAAGCAGTTTGAAGGCAAAAGAGTCCGTCTAAGCGGATTTGTCTATTCAGACACTTCCTTGGATCAACATGGCGCTTTTGCCTTGGGCAGATTCCTGGTTCTGTGCTGTACAGCAGACGCCTCCCCGTTCGGAGTATTCATTAAACCCAAGAAGCCCGTTCAATTCGCCAAGGATGCCTGGGTGGAGATTGAGGGCAGAATTCACATCACCACTAGTCAAGGCAAAGAGCTGATGAGTATAGAAGCGGACAATATCCGCACCATTCATCAACCGAAAACCCCGTATATTTATCCTAATGATGATTCTGTGGCCAAACTAACCAAGGAGCTGAATAAGAAATGAAGGATATTCCTGTCGTTGTTCTGAGCGGATTTCTGGGGAGCGGCAAAACCACTCTGCTGCTCAGAATCCTTGCTGAAGCTGAAGTGAGAGGGATCAGAGCGGCAGTTCTGATGAATGAGATGGGGCGGCATGATGTGGACGGCCGCATATTGGAAGAGGAAATGCCCGGGATACAAATCAACCGGCTCCTGGATGGCTGTATCTGCTGCACACAGCGAAGTGAAATTGAAGGCGGGGTCACCCGCTTGCTTCAGGCCTCCCCCGATTTTCTGGTCATGGAGCTCAGCGGAGTAGCGGACCCTGATCAAATCCGGCGGGCTCTACTTCAGCCTGCGCTTCGCTCACGGGTTCATATCAGCCATATCCTGACTGTGATCGATGCGGAGCGCTACTTGGAATATAGCAGCTTCTTCTCCTCGGACCGGGAGCTGATCCATACGCTCCGCAGCCAGGTTAAAACTGCCGGAACCGTGATCATTAACAAAATAGATACGGTGAGTGATTCCAATCTGGAGAAGATTCAAAGAGCGGTCCGGAAGCTGAATCCGCAGGCGGAGATAGTCCCTGCCCGGCACTGCCGGATCGAACTCGAAGAAATATGGCCAGCCGAAGCGGCACTCTTGCCTTCTCCTAGCACTGCGAGCCAACCGCAGCAGGGAGGAGCATTCGCTAAAGATTACGAAGCATCCTGCTCCCCCTTCAAGATGGTCTCACCAGCAGCTCCGTCACAAGCTGCCTCCTATTCCAGTTTAAGCAGTGTTACCCTTTCACTGCCGGACAAATCCTATGACCGCGAGGCGCTCACGCAATCGCTCGCCGCGTTAGGCTCCGGTCTGGTCCGGGTCAAAGGCTACGTACCCGCAGGAGACGGAAATCTGTATCTGGTTCAAGGCTCCAATGAACGGTATGTGTGGCAGATTAGTTCATTAAACGTAAAGCCTTATTTGGTCTTCATCGGCCGCAATCTTGAAGAGGAGAGACTGGAAGCCGCAGTTCGGGCTGGTTCCCAATCTCTTTTACATTAGAAAGGTTCCAAGAACCAGAGATACACCGATAATAATCCCTCTAAGAAGCTGGGCAACCGCCATGTTGCCCTTGGCGATCTCTTCCCCAAGCTTGGTCTTAGGGGTCACCAGATCAAAGAGCAGATAGACAATACACAAGGCAACGATGCCGACAGCGGACCAAATCAGCATTTGAACCCAAGAATGACTGCTGAACGAGACCATAGCTACGATGATGCACAGTCCCAGCATTTTACTGCCCATATACATGCCAGCGGCTTCGTTGCCCCTAGCAATCTCCTCGTTATCCTTGAACCGGGTCAGCAGGCTAAATACCGCATAACCAAACAGCAGAATAACAAGTAAAATTAGCAGACCTATACCAAGGTCGGCCAAATCCCCGACGAAATCCTTCATCATCCATTCCTCCTGAATATGTAATCACCAAGTTCGTTATGCAGCCTTCAATCTTTTACTACAGCGGGGCAGTAATAAGCCATATCTCCAGTAACTTTGGCGCCAATACGGGACAACACCCCTGCATATCTTCCGTTAAGCACGTAAACTCCCGTTAATAAATAACCTGCATAATCGCCCTTTTCAGTGGGTACAGTGACCTGCATCATCGGGTGCAGCTTCTGGAATATTTTCGGTTGGGAATCATAATAGGAAGATTCATCCTCATTCTCAGCTGCCTGCGCGGAAACTGTCCCATCAGGCAAACAGGGGGATTCATCAGCAGAGTATTCCTTGTCATGCAGAACTGTGCCTTTGCCTTCTCTTCCCCAATAGCCCTTGGCGGCAAATGGAATTCCGGAGCGGAGAAACGGCTCGGGGGTGAAATAGGTCGGCAGCAGGTAATCTTCAATCGCTTGGACGTCCTCTTCGTCAAACAAAGTGAAGCCGAGGTAATCCCGTGTCAACTCATTTCGTTCATAAAGCGACCAGATGGTAGCCATGAACCCCTTGCTCTGGGAAATAATATTCTGAGGAGGGTTAATCAGCCCAATCTTGCCCTGCTCAGCGAGCCTGAGGAGCTCCTGCCCTACAAGAACCCCGCTGGTCTCATCCTTGTCGTGAACGAGAAATTCGAGCGGATAGAGCCTGTACAGAATGCTAATCTGTTCCCCGTTATGGTACAGTCCTTGTTCCGGAATGATCCTCAGCTCTTCCAGCGGGACAAATTTCGCCTGCAGACCGGCTTCCTCACAGCGCTGGAGCAGATATTGGGTGTTATGCAAGTCCTCAATAATGCCCTCGGGACAAGTAAATGTGACCGCTCTGCCCAACCCCTCTTTCTCGAAGAAATCCACAGCTTCAACAAACACCCTGGATAGTAAAGCATCCATCCCGGCTGAGGGACCTGGTGTATGCTGTGGGTTCTTCATATAACGCGACAGCAGAACCCGCTCGAGAAAGGCTGCTTCCGGAATTCCTGACGGGGTCTCCGTGTTATTCTCAATGCATCGCATGCCCTGCTCACTCATAATCCAATCCTGCCGCTCGATGCCGGTAAACGGCAGCGCAATGCGGGCTGCAGGAATCATTGCGGGCTCAAGCCCTAGCTGTCCGATCAGATAGCTGTCAGGAAGGTACATCTGGGCAAATCGCAGCACTTTGGTATAAATCCGGTGGACTGCCTGCGAGGCAGACCTCAGCTTCTCGGCTTCGCAAGACGTGTATTGGACAAATGAGGGAAGGCAGTACTGTGCCCCATACATCCGGTAATAGGGGATGACCCCGGTAATTTCGGAATCAAATACTTCCTCGCCGTTGACATCGGGCGTATATATCCTGATCATCGTGTCAACCGCCGAACGAGGAGTGGGACCCGCTCCCAAAACCGCTATGGCTGCCGCTGTGGCTTGCGGAGCTTCTCGAGGAACCGCTGTAATATCCTCCGCCCCCGCCCCCGCCTCCGCCATAGTAATAATGGCCGCTGCTAGAATCATACTCACAGTTGGAATCATAGTCCGGATCACACTCATCCTGCTGACCGCAGCCGGACAGCACTGCGGGTACCGTGAGAAGAAGGGCGAACGCTAGCATTCGGCCCTTGTTCACCACATCTCCAGCCCGCCCCTTATCTTTCTTCATGTGCTGCTCCTGATGCATTTAAGCCTCCACCTCATCTTTCAAGTAGAACAAAACCTTCCTCCGGTCCATATCGAATACCGAATAAATCACCTCATAGGTAATTCCTCCGCGAACCATATAGTGATCCAGAAGCATACGCGCGAGTTCCATATTGCCAAGCGTCAGCGTCCCGGTTTGATCGCGGGTTTCAAAACCCCGGCCATTCCAATAGACGAACTCAGCTCCAAGCAGGCTCGTAACTTTCACCTGGCCAAGTGCTGTTTGATTGATCGTGTGACCGTAGACCGGCAGTGAATCCGGTTCATAGGGACTGACATAAATAAAATGCATCCTGTCGTCTTCTGTTTCATTGGAAATGTGAGCCCACAGCCTGTTATGAAGCAGTGTGCCGTCCACAAGCTTATGAACAAACAATTCATCAGCAGAGATGTCTAGAGACTCTACGGTCCGTATTACCTTTGACTGCTCTTCGGACCATTCCTGATAACTGAGTGGGAATAAAATAACAATCACATGCCTCTCTTCAAACTGATTCTAGTTCTATAAGTCCTCTATACCAATTCTACCAATTTCTGATTATACCACCTCTATCATTGGAACCATAGATCATATATAAGAATTTCCTCCATAAAACATTATATAGGTTACCCTTGAAATAAATATCCAGGGGGGCATTTTGAAAGACAACGGCGGACGCTCCGTCTCTTCAGAATCACTCGTCCTCTCCACTATGATCGGTATACTCTAAAGTTCATTTTATATACTCTTTTTTCGCAGTCTAATATGCTGCATCAGCCCTCCCCAGCTGACATCATCCCCCCGCCAATCCTCTCCTTTGTATAATTCCGCAGTAACAATGGCGTCCTTAATCGTTGGAGCCGATTCACAGCCCAGCTCCTGCCGGGTATTTACTACGAGCAGTGTGAATTGGTGAGTCACAAGACTGGTCAATAGATCATTAAGCTGCAGAGCTTCATCCGGGGAACAGTTCAGACGGACGAACAACAGACGTTCAAGACTGCGTGCGGCCTCCAGGAATCTTGTCTGCCTGCGAAGCTGGCGTTCATGGAATTCCGGGTAGGCCTCGGACCATCGGTCCCGGGGAAGCTTTACCGGGAAGTCGTGATAGGAGAAGATCTGATATTTCTCATCTTTAATACAATAGCAAGTCTGGAATTGCCCAACCAATGTCATATGTTCCAGTTCCATGAAATCTTCGAAACGATTCTCCAATACAGAGACCAGACCTTTATGTGTATTAGAAATGAACCAGTCCAGCGGCCCCGCCTCCTGCCTCAGACCAAGCCGTCGCAGCTGATATGCGGTCTGGCAGTTGGAGCCCAGACTGAATACCGCATCGTAAACTCCACGAAACTCCGAATCTAGCATTTTACTCACTCCCCCATTTGCTTAGAGATACGCTTCTCTTCAGATTATGCATGTACAGGGGATACGGACCCGGCTTGAACCAGATAAGACCATTTGTCTAAATTCGATTAATGCAGCCTTATGTCACATTTCTTATTCCTTATGAACATATAGATTTCTTAAGAACTTATTACTCCTCTCTGAAAGCAGGAATTTGAAATGGCTTTTATCCAAAGGTATGTGACGAACCAGACAGGGGCAATCACCTTCACCGGCAATACACTTGGACTAAGCAGTTCCAACAGCGCCGGAGTTCCCGGTACTATTGACAGCATCGGGGCGTTCATTACAACCAACACCTCGCTAAAGTATGGCTCCTATCCTGCAGGAACAACTTCCAGCTATACCCTGAACAGCTCGTCCGCTGTGCTGGTACTGCCCATAGGCAGTACGGTTCTGTATGCGGAGCTGATCTGGGGAGGGACTTACGTAAACAACGGTGTCAACCTGACTGAGAATATCAATAATCCGATTAGTCTGAGCACTCCCGCTGGTTCCACCTCAGTATCACCGGACTCTGCAACCTCTTCCAATGTCGTACTCAGCACCTCCCCGGCCAGTTATGCCTATGTGCGCTCAGCTAATGTGACATCGATTGTCGCCGCAGCGGGAGCCGGGGTGTACGCGGCCGGAGGCATTGTCGGAACGGTTGCTGTTCCGGATTCTACAACAGCCAATCATGCGGGATGGACGCTCGCGGTTGTGTATCAGAATCCCGCGCTGCCCTTCCGTAATTTGTCTTTCCGGGTCGGGGCTGAACTCATACGCTCCACCTCAGGCGCAGTCAATGTCGTGGTGAGTGGATTTGCGACCCCAACCTCAGGAATATTACGCGGAAGGACCATGATAAGTTCCCAAGAGGGGGATGCGAACCGGACTGGAGACCAGGCTTTATTTGGTCCGACCACAAGCAATCTTACCGCGCTTTCCGGTCCCAACAACTTTGCGAACAACTTTTTTGCATCCCAGATTAACAAGGATGATGGCACACTCGACACCAGCGGCTCCTTCGGAAACGTAAATGCGATCAATGGCACTCCTGGGACAAATGTAAATGGAGGCAGACAGGGGTGGGATATCACCAATGTCGATATCTCCTCAACCTTGATTAACAATCAGACCAGTGCCATTTTACAGCTGACCACCTCCGGAGATACGTATCTGGTCAATGCGAATGGGATTCAAATTGACATCAATGCTCCCCTGCTTAACGTTGTGAAAAGTGCAAATGTATCCGTCTCCGTTCCAGGCGACACGATCACTTACAGAATTACGATATCCAACACAGGTACTGCCAGTGCCACAAGCGCTGTCCTGACGGATGTCATCCCTTCCGGGGCTACTCTGGTCGCAGGAAGTGTGACGGTCAGAGGAACCACACAAACGGCTGCCGACCCGAATGCGGGCATCTCGCTTGGCACAATTACCGCCGGGAGCTCTGTGACGGTAACCTTTCAGATTAAGGTAACATCGCTGCCGAGCCCTCCCCAGCTTTCGAATCAGGCACAGGTTGCTTTCTCGTTCCAGAGCCTGCCGTCAAGTCCTGTGATCTCCGGCTCAATTCCGTCCAATACGGTGTCGACGCCGGTGTTCCTGCCCGTGCTGTCAGCGGTGAAGAGTGCGAGCACAGCGGCTGCAACCGTTGGGGATACCGTGACATACACGATTGTCGTCAGCAACTCCGGCAGCATCTCGGCCAATACGGTATTAACGGACCCGATCCCGCCAGGTTCAACCTTTGTCCAGGGAAGTGTCGCACTGAACGGGACGGTTCTGCCTTCCGCCAATCCGGCGGCCGGAGTTAATATCGGAGCTGTATCCGCTGGCGGAAGCGTAACGCTAACGTTTCAGACCGTTGTAGCCTCGATTCCAGCCGGCTCCCAGCTGGTGGATCAGGCTGCTTATACCTACACTTATCTTCCTACGGACGGCCGGACACTGTCCGGCAGCGGAGCTTCCAACACCCTGCAAATCCCGGTGTCTAATCCCAGCGTTTCTGTTGTCAAAAGCGCCTCTGCCATAGATGCTGTCCTCGGGGACACCATCACCTATACGGTATCTATAACCAACAATAGCGGATCATCCGTAACCAACGTGATTGTAACCGATCCAATTCCATCCGGGACGTCTCTTGTTGCCGGTAGTGTGACCGTGGACGGAAACACTCGTGATGCGAATCCTGCCACGGGTATTTCCATAACTTCCATTCTTCCGGGCCGTACGGTAGTCATAGCTTTCCGTGTATTGGTAGGCAGCTTGCCCTCCTCCGCCCAGATCAGCAACCAGGCCACCGCCAGCTTCTCAACAGGACCGTCTAACTGGTTCTCCGTCTCTAATACGGTCACACTGCCGGTCTATCAGGCCGTGCTGACTTTAACCAAGACAACCGCCGTGACCAAAGTCACAGTAGGAGACACCATCACGTATACCATTAGAGCAGCGAATCCTGGCAGTATATCGGTCGTTCCTGTGATCACCGACAACATCCCTCCCGGGGCGGTATTTGTTGCAGGCAGCGTGACCCTGAACGGGATCTCCCAGCCATCCGCCAGTCCGGCTGCGGGTATTGCGGCGGGAACTTTGGCCCCTGGCTCAACAGCAGTTATTACCTTTCAAGTTAATGTCACCTCTCTCCCATCGCCGGCGCAAATTGTGAACCAGGCCAATGCGAGCTACAGCTACCAGCTGCCGGATGGAAGAACCTTAAGTGGAGCATCCAGCTCAAACACTGTTACACTGCCTGTGGGTCTGCCTAATGTGGCTATTGCCAAGAGCGCGAACCATACATCGGTTACTCCGGGTGATACCGTGGTGTATACAATCACAGCAACCAACTCAGGAGCAGCCACCATAACCAATGCGGTGATCACAGATCCGATTCCTTCAGGCTCCTCCCTGGTCCAGGGGAGTGTTACAGTGAGGGGCAGCGCAGTTCCTGGCGCCAATCCGGCGGCGGGAGTTGCGGTGGGTTCGCTTGCTCCGGGCAGCAGCATTACACTAACCTTCGCCGTGAATGTCGTCTCGGTCCCTGCTTCTGGTCAGCTCAGCAACACATGCAGCATCAGCTTCACTAGTGGAACCTTCACGGGCACAACCTTGTCGAACCCCGTTACCATTCCCGTGTACCTGCCTGTGATCAGTGCTGTCAAAGAGGCAAGTGTTGCCAGTGCTACAGTAGGGGACACCATCACTTACTCTATAACTGTCAGCAATACCGGGAACTTCAACACAAATGTGACAGTTACCGATCCCATTCCCTCTGGAGCGGTCTTCGTCACCAACAGTGTGACCCTGAACGGAACTCCACAGCCTGGAACAGATCCGCAGACAGGCATTATGATCGGAACCGTAAGCAGTGGAAGCTCATCCGTGGTGACCTTTCAGGCAGTGATTACCTCCCTGCCTGCCCCGCCAACACTTACCAATCAGGCCGTTGCGGCAGCAAGTTTTACCCTGCCCGATGGACGGATCTTCTCAAGCTCCACTGCTTCTAATAAGGTCTCCGTTGCCGCAGCCGCTCCGAACATCGGGGTAATCAAAAGCACCGGGGCAGCCGATGCGATTGTAGGCGATATACTGACTTATACAGTCTCCGTCACCAACAGGGACGCATCAGGGACGGTTGGAAGTGTGGTGGTCAATGATCCCATACCTGCAGGAACGGAATTTGTGAGCAGTAGTGTGACCGTGAATGGTATTGTCATTCCATCAGCCAATCCGGTAACCGGCATCCCGGTTGGCAGCTTGGCCGCCGGAGCAAGTGCCGCAGTCACTTTTCAATTAAGAGTAACAGGGCAACCGTTCGTTACTACGATCACCAACCAGGCGACCGTAAGTTATACGAACGGAGCCTTTCAGGGAAGTACCGTATCAAATAGCGTAAGTCTGAATGTCTATCAACCCGTTATCACGATCAGCCAAACAAACTCTCAAGCGAAAGCGACCGTCGGTGATATTCTGACCTACACGCTTAACACCCGCAACGACGGCAATATTGCCGTTAAGGCTGTTGTCACTGATCCGATTCCCGCTGGCTCGACGCTGCTGGTGAATAGTGTTACCCTGAACGGATTCCCTGTGCCCGGTGCTGATCCGGCATCGGGAATTCAAGCAGGCCTTATCGCTCCAGGAGGAGCGGCAACCATAACTTTTCAGGTGGTGATTCCAACCATGCCAACCCCACCCTTACTGCTCGATCAGGCAACGGTGAATTATACATTTCAGCCTCCAGATGGTCGTACAGTGCCTGGCTCCTCACTCTCCAACACAGTAAGTATTCCGGTTTCGTCACCGAACGTGACCGTTTTGAAGAGTGCCTCAGCCCAGGATGCCGTTGTTGGGGATACCGTCACTTATACCGTGACCATCACCAATAACGGAATTGAGAATGTCACGAACGTCATACTTACCGATATCGTGTCCGCTGAAGCTTCCTTTGTTCCAGGCAGCACGGTCATTAACGGGACGTCAAGCCCTTCAAGCCCGGTGTCGGGTATTCCTATAGGAACTCTCGCACCTGGAGCGCCTGCCACGGTCTCATTTCAGGTTGTGGTTAACAGCCTCCCGGCAACAACTGTACTAAATGATCAGGCAACCGTCAGCTTTACCAGCGGGACCCTTTCTTTCTCTTCCGTATCAAATACGGTAGCTACACCTGTATATCAGCCGATTATCAGTCTTGTTAAGTCTGTAAACTCTGTGAACGCCACACTTGGCGACACAGTCACCTATACTGTTCAAGCCCATAACAGCGGGAATCTTGCCGCAATGATCACGATCGTTGATATTATTCCCAGCAGCTCAAGTCTGGTTCCGAATAGTGTAACGGTCAACGGCTCACCAGCTGCGGGTGCGAATCCGGCCTCCGGCATTTCCATCGGCACCTTAGCCCCAGGCGGGAATGCCACTGTCACATTCCAGACCGTGGTCAATTCTATTCCTGGAGACAGCACCCTAAGAGACGTGGCAACAGCCTTCTTCACGTATCAGCCGCCTGACGGGCGGACGCTTAACGGCTCTGCCCAATCCAATCCCGTAGCTATTCCAGTCTCGGCACCGAATGTGAGGGTAACGCAAACCACCAGCGATCCGGATGCCTCTGTTGGGGACATCATCACTTATACGGTTACAGCTGTGAATAACGGTCTCGAGAATGTGACGGCGACCGTAATTACCGATCCAATTCCTTCTGGAGCAGCTTTCATTGTGAACTCGGTCACGGTCAACGGCATTTCTGTGCCAGGAGCCAATCCAAGTGTTGGAGTTCCAGTAGGCATAATTCCTCCTGGAGGCACCTCCGTGCTGACCTTCCAGGTACAGGTCTCCAGTCTGCCAACCCCGGCACAGCTTGCCAATCAGGCGACGGTAGCCTATACTTCCGGGTCTTTCACCGGGTCATCTGTATCAAATCAAACGGTGCTTCCGGTATATCAGCCTTTGATTACGGTAACCAAATCTTCAAGTCTGGCCCGGACGACAGTTGGGGATACTCTTGCGTATATGCTGAGTGTATCGAACACTGGGAACTATCCGGCGCAGGTGTTTCTGAGTGATCCCATCCCACCCGGCAGCCAGTTTATTGAGAACAGCGTGATTATTGGGGGAACTTCCGTTCCGGGAGCCGATCCAGCCATAGGCATCTATTTAGGCACGATCTCTCCCAATTCCACACTTGGATTATCATTTACCGTGACGGTCACAAGTGTTCCGGCTGGGGCCAATCTGGTGAATCAGGCTAACGCCAGCTTCACTTTCATCCCTCCAGACGGCGCAGTACGGGAAGGTTCTTCGCTCTCACCGGTTGTAAGTGTGCCTGTCTCTGCACCGAATGTGTCCGTGATGAAATCAGCTGATCTAACCAATGCCGCATTCGGCGACGTAGTAACCTATACGATTCAGGCTACCAACACGGGATTTGAAAATGTAACAAATGTGATTCTAACGGACCCGATCCCTGAAGGTGCCACCTACGTAACTGGAAGCGTCACAATTGATGGGGTACCCAGCCCCGCCGCGAACCCGGTTCAGGGTATATCAATCCTCTTGATCGCTCCTGGAGCTACCGTTACGGTTCAGTTCAAAGTAACCACCACCAGTATTCCGGTATCAGGAAGTCTCAGCAATCTGGCAACCGTTAGTTTTAATTCAGGTGCGTTCACAGGCTCATCGCTTTCGAATGTAGTGAACATTCCGGTATCCCAGCCGATTCTGAATGTAACACTGGCCAGCAGCACGGCCAATGCGACGGTTGGGGATACGGTGATTTACACGTTCACAGTCAACAATTCAGGAAATACACCGGCGTCCGCAGTTCTAACCAGCCCTATCCCGATAGGAGCGGCCTTTGTACCAAACAGTGTTGTGATCAACGGCCAGTCTTCGGCCGGAGCTGATCCGTCGTCAGGCATTAACACTGGTACTGTTCCTGCAGGCGGGAGTATCACCGTCTCGTATCAAGTTGTGGTAAGCAGCGTCCCTTCGCCACCATATCTGAATAATCAAGGAACCATAACCTATACCTTCCTGCTTCCGGACGGAAGGACACTTACGGGCAGTGTAGTATCACCGCTGCTCAGCACACCGGTATCCGCGCCAAATGTGACCGTTGTCAAGAGTACCTCCGCACAGGATGCAGTCGTTGGTGACTCTATTACCTATACACTGAACATTACTAACGCCGGAATTGAACAAGTTACAAACATAGTCATTACCGATCTGCCCGGAACCGGTTCAGAATTTGTCTTGGGAAGTGTGCTGATTGACGGGATTGTCTCCCCCGGGAGCTCGCCAATCAATGGAATCTTGGTTAGCACACTTGCACCGGGAGCCTCGGTTATTGTCAGTTTTATATTCAGAGTCATCTCCCTGCCATCACCAGCTGTGCTGGTGAACCAAGCTGCTGTCGGATACTCCAGCGGAGCTCTGCCCTTCCGCTCGTTGTCCAACCAGACCACAGTTCCCGTCTATCAAGCTATCCTTGGCCTTACGAAAACGGCGAACAAGACTATAGCCCAGGTGGGTACAGGAATTCTGTACACAATTACAGCCCAAAATACAGGCAATGTGCCTGCTATGGCAACCATCTTCGACAATATTCCAGCTGGTTCGACCCTAATTGAGAACAGTCTGCTGGTGAACGGCACCCCTGTCCCAGGTGCCAGCCCCGTACAGGGAATTGTTGTCGGGCCGATCAATCCCGGTAGTTCTGTAACGATCACGTTCCAAACAGAAGTCACCTCAGTTCCTTCACCTCCGGTGCTGACGGATCAGGCAACCTCAACCTACACCTTCAGTCCCCCGGATGGGCGAACGATAACGGGCAGTGCCGCTTCAGGCCCGGTATCTGTTACCACTTCCGCTCCTAATATCAATGTCGTTAAGAGTGCGGGGGCTGCCGATGCGGTAGTTGGCGATAAGGTAACCTACACCGTGCTCCTCACCAACAATGGTACCGATACGGTTACTGATCTTCTGATTACAGATCCGGCACCTGCCGGAAGCGCATTTGTGCCTGGAAGTGTAACGCTGGGCGGAAGCCCGCTCCCGGGTGCAAGTCCAATTGAGGGAATCCCGGCCGACAGTCTTGCACCTGGAGCTTCGCTAGCTGTAACCTTCCAGTTTGCTGTGAATGCACTGCCGGCTCCCCTGCAGCTGCTTAATCAGGCTGCGGTTACCTATACAAGCGGTGCCTTCACCGGAACATCCTATTCGGAAAATGTGACCGTACCTGTATACCAGCCCATTATTACAGTGGCAAAACAAGCAGGTGTACAAAAAGTCTCTGTGGGAGACGCTCTCGGTTATACCTTGACGGTAACCAATACAGGAAATCTGGCTGCTTCCGTCACATTGAGTGATAACATTCCGGCCGGTTCCCAGTTTATTGAGAACAGCGTACTGGTCAATGGGATTCCCACTCCGGGAGCTAACCCAGCCGCCGGGGTTTCCGTTGGCATAATACAACCTGGAGCCAGCGGCATCTTGGCCTTTCAGACGGTTGTCATTTCGCTTCCAAGTCCACAATTCCTGTCCGATCAAGCGAGTGCCCAATTCAGCTTCCAACCGCCTGATGGACGAACACTAACAGGAAATGCCGTTTCACCCGTACTGTCCATTCCTGTGTCTTCACCAGATGTGTCCATCGTCAAGGGTGTGACCTCGACAACAGCTGTAGTCGGAGATGTGTTAACCTATACGATTGCTCTGACGAATAATGGAATTTCTCAGGTAACCAATGTGGTCGTGTCAGATCCAATTCCCGCCGGCTCGATATTTATTGAGGGGAGCGTAACTGTTGGTGGGGCGGCAAGAGCCGGAGTCTCGCCAGTTCTTGGCATCCCAATCTCAAGTATTGCCGCTGGAGCTACAGTGCTCGTTACCTTCCAGGTGCGTGTCACCTCGCTCCCAGGCAATTACATTCTTGCCAATCAAGCTGCGGCCAGCTTTACCAGTGGATCCTTCTCAGGCAGTTCAGTATCCAACACGGTTACCGTGCAGATCTACCAGCCGATCCTTACTGCTGCCAAGTCCAGCAGTATTTCGAATGCGACTGTTGGAGATCTTGTGACCTACAAAATTGTGGTCACTAATACCGGCAACATTGCCGCCTCCACAGTGGTCTCCGACCCAATACCGACAGGCTCCACACTTGTGCCAAACAGTGTACTCGTTAACGGCATTCCGCAGCCGGGATTAAATCCTCAGTCCGGCGTGCCTACTGCGCCTATTGGGCCGGGACAATCGGTTACTGTGCAGTTCCAGGTTCTGGTCACGTCAATTCCGCCATCTTCCCTGCTTATTGACCAGGCTCTTGCAAGCTTCCAGTTTGCTCTGCCTGATGGAAGAACTCCAAGCGGCGAGCTTCTATCCAATACGGTCGAAGTTGCGGTTCCATCCGCCGATGCGTCTCTAACCAAGCAGGCGAGCGCTTCCTTTGCCGTTCTGGGCGACAGGATCACCTACACGTTATTCGTCAGCAATAAGGACCAAGACAACTTAGCGGAAGCTGTGGTTCAGGATCTCCTGCCGGAAGGCACAAAGACGGTGCCGAACAGTGTTATTATTAACGGCATATCCGTGCCGGGTGCCGATCCCGAAACCGGACTCTATCTCGGTACGCTTGAATCCGGGGATCGTACCGAGATTATTTTCCAAGCCGATGTGGTCTCGATCCCTGCTTCACTGCAGCTAAGCAATCAGGCCTCCCTGTCATTTCAGGAAGATGAAGCACTTAGCACGGTATTCTCCAACATAGTCAGCATGCCGCTGTATCAGCCGATTATCTCTATTACGCAGCAGGCCAGCGTACTGATTGCAGCTCCAGGGGATCAGGTGACTTATACCCTCACGGTTCTAAATTCGGGTAACATAGGGGCCTTTGTCCTCCTGATGAATCTCTTACCGGAAGGTACTTCGTTTGTGCCAAACAGTCTAACAATCAATGGCGTCCTGCAAGCAGGGGCCTCCATGGCCAGTGAGGTTGTTCTGGGCACCCTATATCCTGGGGATCAGGCTCTTGTAACCTATCAGGTAGTTGTGCTGAATCGGCATGCGGTCGGCAGCATTACCAGCCAAGCTCAGGCAGTGTTCTCCTTCCAGCTCCCTGACGGAAGGCAGATCACACAGAACGCTTATTCTGAGCCAATCGAAGTTGAGGTGCTTAGCTCAGGGGTCACCGCCGTTCTTCAGACTCCCCTGACTGAAGCCATACCGGGTGAACGTATCCCTTGGTCTATCTCTTTAGCCAACCAAGCAGGTTCTCAGGCAGCAAACATTGCAATTTCAGGGTTCATCCCTTCTGGCGCCACTCTTGTGAAGGGTACATTCGCTGTAGACGGTGTGGTGGTTGCCGATCCTAACGTGTTCGGGGAGGTACAAATTGCTTCAGTTATCGAACCAGGTCAGACTCTGCTTATCCAATACGATACCGTTCAAGGCAACCCAGAGGCCGGCTTCCTTATCAAGAATCAGCCCGTAATCCACTATACAATGGGCAGCGATCGGCTTGAACTCCTTACCAACCTGGTTACTCTCCCGTTATTTAGCCCGAATCTAAACGTAACCAAACAGACCAGTACTGAATTTATCCGATCGGGTCAGCCTCTAACGTACACAATCAACATTGTGAATCAAGGGAACGTCAGAGCCGAGATCGTGTTAAAAGATGCCCTGCCGGAAGGTCTTGTCTTCGAGCAGGAAAGTCTGACGATAGGCGGGGCTGCTTCCTCCCTGACCGATCTGTCCTTAGGGATTCCAATAGGTTCCCTCTGGCCGGACACCTCGGCAGTGGTGGTCTTCCAGGCAAGATTGTCCGACCAGAATACTGCCGGAATCATTAACAACACCGCCGAAGCGGTAATTTCATTTGCTCTGCCGAGCGGCAGAGTGATCACCTCCGTACAGGCATCCAATACTTCCAGAGTACCTGTCGTGTCACCGCTGCTAAGTGTTGCTAAATCGGCAGACCGTCAGTTCGCGCTTTTAGGAGACTTGATATCCTACACGATAACCATTACAAATGTTGGCGGTGTCCCTGCAGAGAATCTTTTGTTAACCGACACACTGCCTGATGGCCTGGCCTTTAAGCCGGGAAGTGTAACGGTAAGCGGAAATGCCCAATTCTCATCCGCCCTTAACGCCGGCATCTCCATCGCAACATTATGGCCTGGTCAGAATACAGCCGTCTCTTTCCAAGTTGAAGCTGTTTCCATCCCCCAAGAGGCCGCGCAGTCCAATCAAGCGGTGGTTTCCTATACGGTGCGCTTGGATGATGGGGCAATATTAAGTGAATCCGCTGTTTCTACCATCTCCACAATTATCCTGCGGGATGCCCGGCCCGTCATTGTCCTTGCAGTTAGTGCCCATGAAGTAGAGGAATACAACCTGCTTGCATTGACGGTTGTAATTACCAACCAGGGTAATGTCGTCATGGAGGATTTGCTTCTTACCGGACCATTCGTGGCTGTAAATCCGATCTTCCTGAAGACGGCAGCACTTAACGGGCGCAGTCTTCCTTCCCCGAATCTTGCGGCTGGAATCCCGCTTGGCTCCTTGCCAGCTGGCGGCGAATTGACGGTGTCCCTGTTATTTGAGGTGGAATCCTTAACCACATCCTCCTTCTTCGTAGCCCAGGTAGGTGTTAGGTACCGGTTCGAACGGGGAGATCAGCAGTACGTGGAGCGTAACGACCTATCCAATTCCGAGATGATCCGATTAATCAGTGACAGTGGCACAGAGGAATAAACCGGGTAGGAACAAGAAGACCGCTTACGGGCATGTTACCCATAAGCGGTCTTTGTTTGTATGTCGGTTGATGAATACGTTCTATCTAATCGTCATTCCATGATCTGGAGGATTCTCCGAAGGTGGATCCTGCTGAGGAGGTTCCTGCTGCATTTCATTTTTCTTTTTGCGTTTACCCCGGATCAGATTCCACACGAACGCAAGGGCAGCTACAATAAGAATCCATCCTTTCTTAAGGAAGACGAGCAGCAGGGCGAGCAGGCCTGTCTTTTTGGCTACATATACTCCTGCCCCGCCAAGCACCAACCCTGCAAGACCATATTCTGCAGTTTTGTCTGTTGATTTATCGTAATCTTCGTACTTGCTGCCGGGTCTCAGTTTCAGCGCCGGAATGATCTGGCTCTCCACCACGGATTTAGCGCCGGACAGCATGTTTGGATCCGTAACGATGACTGCGGAAATCGTACCCTCACGGGTTAACAGCCGGATGTTGTGATTAATGATTGGCTCGTTCTTGGCATCATGTCCTTGAATAGTCCAGGTTAAGCTATGTAAGGTCTCATTGTATTTCGGCGGTGTTTCCCACTTATCCACAAAAAGCTGTTTCTCGGCAGAACGTTTCTTGTTTTGTTCCGCAACGCCGTCCCTGTAGCTCTGTAATAGGTCATCAGCGTCAATCTCATTCTTTTCGCTATCTGGAATATGTCCGGTTTTTTCATAATCAAACAGGAGCGTCCAGCTGTCATCTTCCGGTATGAGCATTCCTGCCTCTGTTCCGTCTACAATCCCACCACTTTCACGCACTGCTCTTTTCGTGTCTTCCGCGTTCAAGAAATAAAAACCCCGTTCAAGCTTCAGCTCAGCCAGGTTGCTCCCAATATTAACCATTTGGCCTTTACCTTCAATATAATTCAAATCTGATGAAGTGCTCTGTGTTTCTTCCGCACTCACCTGATATGGGGCACTCATCCCTAGTAACATTACAGCAATTACGGCTGCCCCCAGCCTCTGTGTAAGCCCTCTTCTTCGCCTCAAAATACACCTGTCCCTTCACAAAATATTAAAATACTTAAAAAATAAAATAACAAAAGCTAGCATATACCAATATTAACCTATTCGACAATGCGTAAAACACAATTCGATCCTATTTTTGATCGTATAGACCTAAAAGATGCAGGACTCTATCTTCCGAAATTAGTTCAAATATCCTGCAAAATACAGATACTGTTACTCCAAAAAAAATTAACCTGAATAAGCCGCTCCGGAAAGGGAACGGCTAAGCTGAATACACTTGCAAGTCTCATAATACTCTTCGCATCGATAAAATAACACCCTTCCAATATCCCGTATCCAAGCTGCTAATCTGAACTCCGGGCGCTCCCCAGGTATGAATAAACGACCCATTTCCGGCATAAATGCCTACATGACCAGGGATTTTATCATTCTCAAAGCGTCCCGGAACGGTGAAAAACACCAGGTCTCCTGCTTTAAGCTCACTGCGGTTAACAGCTGTGCCCATCGTTGCCTGCTCGCTTGCAAGTCTTGGAAGGTTCACTCCGAAATGCTTGAACACATAACGCGTAAATGAAGAACAGTCGAATGTCTTAGTTACGCTGTAGTCACCCGCACCAAATTCATAAGGCACCCCAAGGAATCGCTTAGCGTAAGCGATAAGCTCCTGAGCGTCCACCGAGCTGAACGGTTGAAAGCTTCCCTTCTGTGGTGCCCCCTGACCCTGAATCGACGGCAGATGACCGATTTCAAGCCGGCCGGGTTTAGAGGTTACCTTCACCGTAGTGCCCAGCAGCTTGGAGGCGTCCTCAAGCGTGATCCAGACCTGATTGTCCCGCATGATCGCCGGGTTTGTCAGTCTGACGTTTTTTCCCATCGCACTGCTTCTCCCACGGTCCACCTTTACCCGGTACATGACGTCGGTATAACCCATTTCAGCTATACCTCCCCGTTCTTTGTAGTTCAGCCCCAGCGAAGCGGCTACTGATCGTAAGGGCACCCATCTGCTGCCTTTCGCATCTGTATAAATGTCCTTTCTGATAAGTGAAGCGCCCTTTCCGAGGGTCTTCGGTTTAACTTCAGACTGATTTTGTGCTTTGCCGCTGCTGCATGAGATGCACAGACCAAGAATGCTGGCACAGATCAGTAGTTTGGAAAAATGCTGCACGCCAAAGGTAACCATCTGCTTTGGAATCCCCATTTCTCTTTGGTTTACCAGAAGTATGCTACAACGAAGCAATTTTATGTATTTACCCGCCTGTTCAGTAGTAAACGAGCAAACAAAAGAAGCCCTACTAGAAGGCTCCTCATTGAATTCCTATATCTAAAACACTAAACGACCGGCTGCTCCCGGATCCACGACATGGCCACCGTTCCTTCGCCGGCAAGTATGCCTACCACGGGAATAAAGGTCATGATCTCTGTCCTTAAGTTTGGATCAAGAACGGTCACTTCCCGCTCCAGCTCTTCGGCTTCCGCCTGGTTGTTCACGTGCATAATACAGACATCTTTAATCTTGCCAAGATCATGCTTTAGATGATCCAGCATTTTTTGTTTGGTTTTCTTGAAGGTTCTGATCTTGTCTATGGCAAGAACCTTGCCCTTCTCAAACTTAAGCAGCAGATGGATCTTCAGGAGCTGGCTGACCAGCAGCTGGGTTCCCGATACTCTACCACTGCGATGCAGTCTTTGAAGACTGCTGGGTATTACATAGAATGCAAGGTTGTGAGCCATATGCTCAATTTTTTCCTTGATCTCTGAAACAGTCTTGCCGCATTTGTGCCAATGAATCCCTGCCTTGATCATTTCCCGCAGTGGAAAAGCTCCAGCCCTGGAATCAATGCCAGTAACCTTAACCTCCGCCATTTCCGCTGCTTGAATGGACGTGCTCAGCGTTCCGCTCAGTTCTGATGAGCAGTGTATAGCAATAATCTCATCATACCGGTCTTTCAAAGATTCATATAACTCCACGAACTCTCCAATAGGGGGCTGTGAGCTGCCAGCCTTATCATGCAGCCTCAGCTTATCGTAGAACTCCTCCGCGGTGATATCCACGGACTCCTTGTAACATCCATCTCCAAGCATTAGCCGGAGCGGAACGATGTAGATATGATTCTCCTTGGCATAAACGGGGTCTAGGGTGCAAGTGCTGTCAGTAACCCATGCAATGGATTTAGTCAAAAATTCATAACCTCTCTTCTATGATTTTTATAATCACTTTTTAGACTATACGACATATATTAAATCAAAATACAAAGCAATGCGATATATTGATTCCAAAGGCCTATAAATACGGTACAAAATTGTGACGAAATTATAAATAACGCTTCTTTCGACTTAAGTATCTTCCAAATTTGGGATTAGGAGTAGGGAGGCAGAATCATACTATTACATCAGAAAGGTGGACTTTTCGGTTAGTTAAATTTGACTCTTATGAAGGATTTACCACATCTAAAGGAGAGAGCTATGATGAGAGTAAAATTAGTCCGGCCTTTGTACCTGCTTATTGCCGTCTTACTGCTGACCTTCACTCTGGGAGGCTCCACATTGAAACAAGCGAACGCGGAGACCACGAATCAAAAAGCATCCTGGTTATGGGATACCAGCCTGATCAAAGCTTCAGGACCGGATGTTATAAGCTTCTACAAAAATCAAGGCGTCAATGTCATTTATCTGCAAATTGACCGCAAGCTGAACAGTCTGTACTATAGAAACTTTATACGTCAAGCAGCTGCACAAAACATTGAAGTTCATGCACTGGACGGAAATTCGGCTTGGGCACTTCTCACTCAACGCGATAAGTTGACTACCCTGTTTAAATGGATTGCAAATTACCAGGCATCTGCCGGCACAAATGAGAAATTTGCAGGCATCCACGTGGACATTGAACCTTATCTGCTGTCCCAGTGGACTACGAATCAAAAGTCAGTAATCAGCCAATGGCAGGGTAACGTACAGTATATGGTCCAACAAGCTAACGAACTGAAGCTTCCCATTGCTGCCGATCTTCCTTTCTGGCTGAATAATTTCAAGGTTCCGGACGGTACATCCACTCTCAGCAGCTGGATGCTCAAGCAGTACAGTTCTGTTACCCTCATGTCTTACAGGGATACCGGCTCTGGAGTGTTTAACGCTGCCAAAGCAATTCTTGCAGAGGGTGCAGCCTTGGGCAAGAAAGTCCTTACCGGTGTTGAAACGAACAATACGCCTGAAGGAGATGCCATTTCCTTCTACGAAGAAGGAGCCGACTTTATGAATCAGGAGCTCATTAAGCTCCAGGAGCTCGCTCAGACGTATTCTTCTTTTGGTGGATTAGCGGTTCATGATTATACCGGCTGGAAGGCCCTTGTTGAGAAGTCGTATACCAATTAAGTGAAGAATCATATATAAAGGGCTGAGGAACCGGGTACTTTCCAAGTGAAAGACCCGGTTTTTTTTTGACTTAAAAGGACGATATACGGAGATTGTTGTTAGTAGAGGATGGCTCTATGATAACGGTACACATCTTCTATGAACCCCAACTGAATAAAAAAGGAGGCGGCTTTATATGCTGCAGGTCAGAACGGCGTCCAGAAAGTTGCTGTCGGTCCCCCAGCTCATGAAACTCGTTGTCGTCTTTTCCCTAATCATTACCCTTCTCCCAATATACCTGCCTAATCTCCCCACTACCTATGCCGAATCATCCATCACCATTGATTCACCCACGGACGGCTCATCCCCTGAAGACACCATTGTACGTGTAACCGGCCATTACTCAGACGTCTACGAGATCAGCCTAATCATTAACGGTGCCAAAAGAGTTGACGCGCACATGGAAGACGACTCCACCGGAACCGAATCGGGAACCTGGTATTACGATTTGGATACAAGTTCCTATGACGGTCCAATCGAAATTGTTGCCGGAGGGACTCGCCCGGATACCCGGTATGGCATATCCACCCCATTCGTAACCATTCATGTAGACCACCCTGAAGCAAACATCCCCGCAGTCGAAATCATCAGTCCGGAAGACGGAAGCACGCTTACAGGCAAAGCTGCCATTCAAGTCAAAGCCACGGCAAGAAATCCACTAAGTTCGGTCCAAGTTCGTATTAACGGAGGCTCCTGGAAAAAAGCAAAACTTAAAGGCGAAATTTATGAATACGTTTACAATACCAAGAATGCTGGAGATAAGACGCTAAGTATTGAGGCTAGGGCCACGGACAACCAGAAAAATACCGGCAAAAGCTCCACGCGATATGTATACACAGGTGAAGGAATCCATGAGCAGGTTGTTGTGGAGAAGCAGGACCGGGCGATGTGGCTGTGGGAGAAAGCGGCCTACAATCTCATCCTGAATCCTGGCTCAAGAACCGCCCTGGATCAGATGACCAGTGACACATCTACCTTTAACTCAGGAGCCATTACCACCATTTATATGGGTGTCTTCCCTCATGAAGGGGTGGATATGCTTGAAGATAAACGCAAGGAAGTGAGAAAGTTCCTGAAGTGGGCACATGAACGAGGCTTGAAAGTCCAGGCATGTATTGCCGGTGGAACTGTCCCTCCTTATTTCGGAAGTTATAAGCGGTATCAGAAACACGCAATCAATGAAATTGAAAAGGTCATTAATTTCAACCTCTCCTCCTCACCTTCCGAAAGATTCGATGGCGTGAATGTGGACGTTGAGCCTTATATTCTTGGTGAGTTTGGCACTGAGAAACCTAAGCTCCAATTGGAATATCTCGATCTGCTCCAGACGATGATGGACCGCCGGAACTTTTCCGGCTTGAACCTTCCTGTTGGTCCCGCAATTCCAAGATGGTATGACACCTCGGCTGCCACAAATGATATTACGTGGAACGGGCAGACCAAGTGGTTATCCCAGCATGTTCAAGACATTACCGATTATATCTCCATTATGGACTATACCGATTCAAGTACAGGGATTATCGCCGGAGCGGAAGGTGAAATCGCGTATGCAGATTCGATTGGGAAACCCAACTCCGTCATCGTCGGTGTTGAGACACTCGATATTGCAAACGGTGGTGACCCGGAGAGCATTACGTTCCGGGAAGAGGGTAGAACCTATATGGAGAGTGCTTTGGCGGCCGTATATCAGAAATTCAAAGACAGCCCAGGCTTTGGTGGAATCGCAATGCACCATTATGACTCTATCCGCTGGCTGCCAACTGAGTGGGGACCTAATGCTGTGTTCTGGAAACCGCAGATCGCAGATACCAAACCACCTACTCCTATAAACAAAAGGCCGGTGGCAGAGACTTTTGATTACCAAACCATTAAATTGACTTATGGTAGAGCTTATGATAATTCCGACGTTGAGGAATACCGGATTTATCGAAGCACTTCGCCTAATTTCACACCGAAGCCGTCCAATTATGCCGGGAAATCGTATAACCTGGATTACACAGATAAGGGACTGCTTCCAGGCACCACATATTATTACAGGGTTGCAGCGGTCGATATCAGTGGAAATATAGGCCCATACTCTAGAATAACCTCAGCCACCACAGCTGAAACACATTTAAAACCCATGGTTATTGGATCGATGCAGGTTGCTCTAAACGCAGGCAAAGCCAGAGTCACCCTCAAAATGAAGGATTACGCAACCCAAGAAGAGCTTGCGGCACAGGTATTTGGAAGGTTCACCTATATGGGAGGTAAATATGTAAACTTCAAAGTAGCTCCAGGCAAAACTGCCTATGCGGATTCCGAAGCAGTCCCTACAGCCGCAGGCCAAGCGGGCTTTGCACCACAGCGGATTCTCTCCCCAGGCTACTACTGGGCTTCCGCCTATGACACCCCGCACACTGCAACCGCAGTATGGCCGGCACAGCCAAAGGCTCTGACCGAGGAACAATTACAGCCGTTTGAACCTGAATCCGGAACGGTACCGGATGAGTTCAATCCTGATGATGGAGTAGATGGGCAGGATCAAAATCAAATCGAGACTGGAACTGATGAAGATTCGTCAGAACTCCCGGATCTCCCGGAACTGCAAGACGAAGACTAGTTATAAAACAACAAGGGGCCGTCCAAAAGACGGCCCCTGATTTTGTTGAGAAGTTCGGTTTGTGTTCGAAATGCCCCAAGAACGAACGCCCGCTTCTATTGTACATTCAATATAGGCCGGGTGTCTTTCGCTTGCCTATACTTTTGCGTCTAATTCAATCGGAACCGCGTCCTTATGCATAATTTCAATTTGAAGGTACCTGTTCTTCTTCCGTCTGCGCACAGTAAACCGGTACTCATCATGAACATAGCTTTCACCTACTGCCAGTTCGCTGTTCTGAGCAAACAGCCATCCACCGATGGTATCCCAATCCCCAGAATCAATCTCGCTGGTCAGATGGCTGCTGACCTCCGTAACGGACACCTTGCCGTTAACCGTCAAGTGCCCGGGTGACCATACTTTTACATCCTCTTCTTCTTCTGTATCGAACTCATCCCTGATCTCGCCCACAATCTGTTCAAGGATGTCCTCAATGGTGACAAGACCCGAAGTCCCCCCATATTCATCAATAAGAATGGCCATGTTCGTTCCATCCTTTTGCAGTCTCTTGAGCAGCGTATTGACATGGATGAACTCCGGAACAGCCATTACAGGCTGCATCAGGGTAGAAATATCGAGATCCGGATTATCCTCGTAAGCAAGAAAGAACTGTTTCGTATTAATGATTCCGATCACGTTGTCCTTGCTGTCTTTGACTACAGGGAAACGGGTATACTGCTGCTCCTTGATAATTTCCAGGTTCTCCTGCCGGGTCTTGCCTGTATATAAACACACCATATCTGTTCTTGGCACCATAATATCCTTAGCCATCAGATTATCAAATGCGAAGATCCGGTTTACATACCCGAACTCAGTCTGATTAATCTTTCCACTCTCCAAACTTTCGCTTAGGATAATGCGCAGCTCTTCTTCAGAATGGGCTTCCTCATGCTCGGAAGCCGGTTTAACGCCGAACATCCATACGAGCTGATTAGCCGATCCGTTTAGAGCCCAGATGAAAGGATACATGAGTTTGCTGAACCAGATGATCGGTTTGGCCGTAATAAGCGCAATGCCTTCCGCCTTGCGGATTGCAAATGTCTTTGGAGCCAGTTCACCAACCACCACGTGTAAGTAAGTGATCAACGCAAAGGCAATAATTACGGATACAGGCCCGGCTACCTGTTCGGATACATTTAAGTACTCGAACATAGGATGCAGAATCTTCTCCATCGTTGGTTCGCCCAGCCAACCAAGACCCAGCGCTGTAATCGTTATCCCAAGCTGGCAAGCTGACAGATAACCATCCAGATTATCGATCACCTTCTTCACCGCGGTCGCATTCTTGCGGCCTTCCGCAATCATTTGATCCACCCGGCTGCTTCTCAGCCGGACCACCGCGAATTCAACAGCCACGAAAAATGCGGTTAGAAAAATTAAAATTGCAATAAGAACTAAATTTAAGCCATACCTGTCACTTTCCACAAAACATCTTCTCCTTAATTGATGAATATAAATTATGTCCTATGAAATGAACTTGGAAGGGCGGTTCCCGTCCATTTCATATATCTAAATATATACGTAGGAGAGCTTATCTTGGTTTCATGAAGGTGCAACAAAGATTAACGTTGTATATTTAGAGTTGTTATTGACCTGTTGTCAGCTTGGTAGCCTTAACCGTCTGATCTGCACTGCCAATGGCCAGAACTCCACCTTGAATTGGCTGAACTGCAGCTCCACGGTTAATAGAGTTCGTCCGGTTGACTATGGTTTCCCACTGAGTTGTCCCTGCAGAGTCCAGATGTGCCACATATTCCTTGGAAGTAGTCCCATGCCAGTCCTCATTCACTTTGCCCGTAATCAGGTATCCTCCGTCCGAATCCAGTGCAATATCATTCACTTGACTGCGGTCCCACTGGCTGGCGAGAGGTTTCGACCAGATTAGATTTCCAGCCATATCGGTCTTAAGTACAAAGCCAGTAGTAAGATAACGGACACCGCCATCAGGATTCGGGTGATTGTAGTAGCCGGTCAGCACATAACCGTCAGAATCCTGAATGATTCCTGTCGTCCACAGGTTCTGGCTGTCCTGGGAAGGAACGAGCGTCTTTTCCCATTCAAGCTTGCTTGTATTTGTATACTTGGAAATCACAATATTGGTGTTATTGGTGCCCGCCTCAGAGGACTCTCCAACCACGACAAACCCGCCATCTGCCGTATGCATGACACGGCTAACGGAGTCCTCCGTAGGTTTGTTCCATGTTTTTTGCCAGATTACGGTACCATTGCCCGAAAATTTAGTTAATATTTGGTCTTTATCTCCGTTTAAGCCCGGTGTGGTCCCTACCGTAATGTAATTTCCGTTATTCAGTTGATCCACGGACATCAGATAAGTGTTTGACTTGGGAATACTATACTCCCAGTCCTTGCCCCCCTGAGCATTCACTTTAAGTACCGAAGCCCCGCCTACTGAAATATATCCGCCGCCGTTAGTCTGATGGAAGGAGGCCAGATACCCAAGGCTGTGCTTGTTAAAACTGAGTTTGGACTTTTTGATGCCGGAGCTGTTAACCGAACTAATGTTGACTTGGTCACTCTGAACCGAGGCTGCCAGAATCTCATTTGAACCATGTTCATAAATTGAATCCGAAGCCAACGCCACATCTTTATCCCATACCACTGTAGCTGCTCCTAGCTGAGTCTCCTCAGCCGAAACAAGCGTGCCTGCAGACAAACTAAGGGTAAGCGCGATCAAGGAATGGGAAATCCACCGAACGTTCTTGCTTGCAAAGCCGGTTCTGATCATTATTATTACTCCTCCTTCAGTTAATATGTCTATTGACACTTAATTATGTTTCGGCTTCCAGCTTCAGGACAAGCGGATAAAGGCTCACGTGTGGGACAAAATTTCATGGCAATTTCACTTACTATTGGCCTAGTCCTAAACATACAAGCACCCACAGCTGGCATGAATCCGCTGTGGGTGCTTTTGATTTCTTATTTTGCTAAATCTTGTTCTTTGGAGATTCTCCGCTACTAAAGGGCCAGACTCATTTCTGTTCTTCTTCTGATGAGTTCTGTCCCCCATCAAGCCAGCTCCGGATCATCGACAACAGCTGGGCACTATTCACCGGCTTGGTAATATAGTCTGAAGCCCCAGCTTCCAGACATTCCTCCCTGTCTCCCTTCATCGCTTTGGCGGTAAGTGCAATAATCGGCAGATCCTTGAACTCCGGCTTTGTCCGGATCGCTCTTGTCGTCTCATACCCGTCCATAACCGGCATCATAATATCCATCAGCACAATTTCGATATCTGGTGTCTCTTCCAGAATCCGAATGGCCTCCTGCCCGTTCTCCGCCGCAATGACCTTCATGTTATGGCGCTCCAAGATAGACATCAGGGCAAAAATATTCCGCACATCGTCATCTACAACAAGCACTTTCTTATATTTAATCATCTCGTCGGACTGATGCAGCTTAACAAGCTTCTCTCTGGAACCTTCAGGCAAATCTATAGTACGGCGGTGCAGGAATAGACTGGTCTCATCCATAACCTGGTTCATGGATTTGACTTCCTTAATTACCGCAGTCTTATTCATTTCCTCCAGTTCGTTCTCTTCCTCGATAGTCCACCGTTTGCTCCGGTAAATTACAACAGGGACATGTTTGTTCTGAACCTTCATATACATCTCCCGGATTAGGCGGAGCGTGTTCATATCCGGCATATCGTTATCGATCAGGACACAATCGAATTCTTTTGATTTAAGCTGATTGAGCGCTTTTCTCGAAGTATCCACTGCAGTAATCTTGAGATCCTTGTTACCGATCATATTCACGAAATCTTGACGGCGCTGCTCGTCATGAACGGCAATCAACAAGGTATGTGTGGTCTTATCGGCAAAAGCATTCAAGCGGTCCAGCGTACTCTCAAGCTCCTCATTCGTTACCGGCTTGCACAGATAGTCATGGACTCCTTTTTGCTTCAGCTCAAATTCGTCCTCCTCCACGGTGATTACACAGACTGGAATATGCCGGACGTCCATGTCATTCTTCAAATGCTCGATCACAAGCCATCCATCCGTGTCCTTCAGTCGAAGATCAAGCGTGATCGCTGCAGGCAGATATTTGCGGGCCAGCTCCAGTGCGTTGGAGCCTTTGGTGGTGATAATCGCCTTGATCCCTTTCTTGTGAAGGGCACCAAGCAGGATTTCGTTAAACTTTAGATCATCTTCAACGATCAGGAAGACACGGTCATCCGGTCCGATACTGTCCCGGTCATCCATAATCTCGCTGCGCGGCGTAAAACGGATCACCTCTGGTGGTGCCACATCAATGACTTCAGGCACATATTTCTTGGTCGGCGCGGGCTCCTGAGTGTCAGAATCGACCGGCAGGTAAAGATTGAAGATGCTTCCCTTGTTCACCACACTATACAGAGTGATCTCACCACCCAGCATGGCCGCGATTTCGCGCGATATCGCAAGACCCAGTCCGGTGCCGCCATATTCGCGGTTCGTGCTGCCGTCCGCTTGCTGGAAGGCTTCAAAGATAATTCCCTGCTTATCATCAGGTATGCCAATACCTGTGTCGCTTACCGAGAAGCACAGAACCGTACCCGCCTGATTTAGGGCCTCCTGATCCTCGCTCCACCCTTCCTCCGCCCTGCGCAGATGTAAGGAAATTTGTCCGCTCTCGGTGAATTTGAACGCGTTGGACAACAGATTCTTAAGAATTTGCTGGAGTCTCTTCTGATCCGTTACAATGTTCCGCGGCACATCGTCGTCGGCTTTCACATTGAATTCCAACTCTTTGTCGCCAACTAATGGTCGGAAGGAGCGGTCCAGACTCTCAAGCAGTTCGGTAAGCGAAACTTCACTTAGATCAACGGAAGCCGTCCCGGATTCAATTTTGGACAGGTCTAGAATGTCATTAATCAGATTCAGCAGATCCATACCGGCATCCTGTATCGTCTTAGCATATTTCACTTGGGCATCGGACAAGTTCTCATCGGGATTCTCAGCCAGCTGCTCGGCGAGCAGCAGCAGAGAGTTCAGAGGAGTCCGAAGCTCGTGCGACATATTAGCCAGAAACTCCGATTTATATCTTGAAGTAAGGGCGAGCTGCTCCGCCTTCTCCTCCAGGAAGCGCTTGGCTACCTCGACTTCATTGTTCTTACTCTCCACCTCGGCCTTCTGGATGACCAGCAGCTTGGCCTTGTCCTCCAGCTCCTCGTTCGTATTCTGAAGCTCCATCTGCTGTTTCTGAAGCTCTTCCGTCAAGGATTGGGACTGCATCAGCAGCTCTTCAGTCCGTTGATTCGCCTGCATTGTGTTAATAACAATTCCGATGGATTCGGTAAGCTGATCCAAGAAGGCAAGATCAATCTCATTGAATTGCCGGAAGGAGGCGAGCTCTAGCACCGCCAGCACTTGATCCTCGAAAATGATCGGAAGCAGTACGATATTAAGCGGCGTGGCCTCTCCCAAACCGGAAGAAATCATAACGTAATCCCCTGGCACATTGGTCAACAGAATACGCTGCTTCTCGATCAAGCACTGACCAACCAAGCCCTGTCCGGCGCGGAATTCATTAGACAAATGCTTGCGCTGCTGATAAGCGTAGCTTGCAAACAACTCGAGCACCGGTTCACCGTCAACGGGCTCATTAATATAGAAAACGCCGTGCTGCATGGATACCAGTGGCGCAAGCTCGGACAGAATCATCCGGCTGACGGCATAGAGGTCCCTCTGTCCTTGAAGCAGACGGGAGAATTTCGCCAGATTGGTCTTAAGCCAGTCCTGCTCCGTATTAATCCGGGTCGTCTCCTTCAGATTACGGATCATCTCATTCACATTGTCCTTGAGTGCCGCAACCTCACCGGCTGCCGCCACATCAATGGTCCGCGACAGGTCGCCCTTCGTCACGGCAGTGGCCACGTTGGTAATCGCCCGTACCTGGGTTGTCAGCGTGCTCGCCATGTAGTTAACGTTATCGGTCAGATCACGCCACGTTCCCGCTGCTCCCGGCACGCTTGCTTGCCCGCCCAGCTTTCCTTCGGCCCCTACCTCTCTGGCCACCGTTATAACCTGTTCGGCAAAAGTTGCAAGTGTATCAATCATGTTATTGATCGTGTCGGTCAGCTCGGCAATTTCGCCCTTGGCATCCACGGTCAGCTTCTGCTTCAGATTCCCGTTGGCGACCGCGGTTACGACCTTGGCAATGCCCCGCACCTGGTCGGTTAAGTTCGTCGCCATGATGTTTACATTCTCGGTCAAATCACGCCAGATCCCGCCTACTCCCCGAACCTGGGCCTGTCCGCCCAATTTGCCGTCTGTACCTACCTCGGAAGCCACACGGGTTACCTCAGATGCGAAGGAGTTGAGCTGATCCACCATCGTGTTGATCGTGTTCTTCAGCTCCAGCAGCTCACCTTTCACGTCAACCGTAATCTTCTTCGACAGATCCCCATTCGCTACCGCTGTGGTTACACCGGCGATATTGCGCATCTGAATCGTCAAGTTGCTGGCCATATAGTTGACCGTATCAGTGAGATCCTTCCAGGTTCCCGAAACATCCTTCACTTCAGCCTGAGCACCAAGCTTACCTTCCGTGCCCACCTCACGCGCTACGCGCGTAACCTCGGAGGCAAAGTTGCTGAGCTGGTCCACCATCGTATTCATGGTGTTCTTCAGTTCGAGAATCTCACCCTTCACATCAACGGTGATCTTCTTCGACAGATCCCCTTTCGCGACGGCTGTTGTCACATCCGCGATGTTCCGCACCTGATCGGTCAGATTGCGGGCCATGCTGTTAACCCCTTCCGTGAGGTCCTTCCATGTGCCGCCAACGCCTTTAACCTGGGCTTGTCCGCCGAGCTTGCCCTCCGTTCCAACCTCGTTGGCCACACGGGTTACCTCGGATGCAAAGGTGGAGAGCTGATCCACCATCGTATTGATTGTGATCTTCAGCTCAAGAATCTCCCCTTGGACATCCGCGGTAATCTTCTTGGACAAATCCCCGTTGGCGACTGCCGTTGTCACAACCGCGATGTTCCGCACCTGATTGGTCAAGTTGCTCGCCATGTAGTTAACGCTTTCGGTCAGATCGCGCCACGTTCCGGCAACTCCCTTAACCTGGGCCTGTCCACCCAGCATCCCCAGGGTGCCTACCTCACGGGCTACACGCGTAACCTCGGACGCAAACGTGCTGAGCTGATCCACCATCGTATTGATCGTGTTCTTCAGCTCAAGGATTTCACCCTTCGCATTGACCGTAATATGCTTGGATAAATCACCTTTTGCTACCGCAGTGGTCACTTCCGCAATGTTGCGCACCTGATCAGTAAGTGTACCCGCCATGAAGTTCACGCTGTCGGTCAAATCCTTCCATGTGCCTGAAACGTCTTTTACATCGGCTTGACCGCCGAGCTTGCCCTCAGTGGATACCTCACGGGCCACCCGTGTAACCTCAGAAGCGAAATTGCTGAGCTGGTCCACCATCGTATTAATCGTGCTCTTCAGCTGAAGGATTTCGCCCTTGGCATCAACGGTGATCTTCTTGGACAGATTTCCCTGGGCTACCGCCGTCGTGACCTCCGCGATATTACGCACCTGATTCGTCAAATTGCTCGCCATATAGTTAACACTTTCGGTCAGATCACGCCACGTTCCCGCCACTCCGCTAACCTCAGCTTGACCACCGAGAATCCCTTCAGTGCCCACCTCACGGGCCATCCGGGTAACCTCGGACGCAAAGGTGCTGAGCTGATCGACCATGGTGTTAATTGTGTTCTTCAGTTCAAGAATCTCGCCTTGAACGTCTGCGGTAATCTTCTTGGACAAGTCCCCATTCGCTACCGCTGTCGTTACCACAGCGATATTCCGCACCTGGTCAGTTAGATTGGACGCCATGTCGTTAACGCTTTCAGTAAGGTCTCTCCATGTACCTGAAACATCCTTCACATTGGCTTGACCGCCAAGCTTACCCTCGGTACCTACTTCACGCGCCATCCGCGTGACCTCGGACGCAAAGGTGCTAAGCTGATCGACCATGGTGTTAATCGTGTCCTTCAGTTCAAGAATCTCGCCTTTGGCATTAACCGTAATCTTCTTGGACAGATCGCCTTTTGCTACGGCTGTTGTCACCGCAGCGATATTGCGCACCTGGTCCGTCAAATTCGTCGCCATGTTATTTACGCTATCTGTAAGGTCTTTCCAGGTCCCTGATACGCCCTTCACATCAGCCTGTCCGCCAAGCATCCCCTCAGTACCCACCTCCCGGGCTACCCGGGTTACCTCGGATGCAAAAGTGCTGAGCTGTGTAACCATCATGTTGATGTTGGTAGCCGTACGCTGGAATTCACCAGTTAACGGTCTCCCTTCAAATTCCAAGTCCACCTTCTGGGATAAATCTCCCTGGGCTACCGCGTTGATTACCCGTACCATCTCGCTGGTAGGTTGAATCAGATCGGCTACAAGCCCATTAATCGATTCGGAAACCACTTCCCAGGAGCCGCCTGTGTTCTTGTGCGTAAACCTGCGGTTGTATTTCCCTTCCTTGCCTACAACCTTGGCTACAGTCTGAACCTCTTGAACCAGACTCTCCTGCATATCCATTATTTCATTAAATGTATCCGCTACTTTGCCGGCGATGCCTGTGTGATCATACGGCATTCTGTACGAGAAATCTCCCTTTTTTAAAGCCATTAAAGCATTTAACAACTCACCGGTATTCAACCCGGTCTGGGACGATTGCTTTGGTTCTTCATGTTCTGACATGATCCAATTTTCCTCTCCGACATAATTTATTGTTATTGGAGTTCAATATGTAAATCTTCTATCACATTTTACTATGAACTAGGATTCCATGTCATTAGTTCACCATGACTTGGTAGGGAAGGAGGATATCTTCAGCCTATTCCTGGCACACAAATACTACCGGTCCTCGATTGTATCTCCTAGCATGATAAGTTTATACAAAAGACAGGCTCCGCACATTAGCGAAGCCTGTCACTAATTAAAGTCCTGTCTACTGGTGATTCCCACCCTAGAATTAATCCTGCAGCTCAAGCCCCTTCGTCTCTTTACCCAGAAAAAGGACACCCGCAGCTCCTACAAGGATCGCAACAAAAAAGAAAACAAAGATTGTGCTAATGCTGGTTCCTGCGCCAACCCAGCTGCCCACAAGCAGCGGTCCGATCACTCCGCCGATCCGGCCAACGGAAGTAGCCAGGCCAACTCCTGTTGTGCGGATTCTTGTCGGATATAATTCAGGACTGTACGCATACAAGCCTCCCCAAGCACCAAGGTTGAAAAAGGACAGGCATATCCCGGCTGCAAGCAGATTGCCTTCGGATGAGGCATATCCAAACCATACGGCACTTAGCGCCGTACACACCAAATAAGTGACAAGCACAAATTTACGGCCGAATTTCTCAATGAAATAAGCAGCTGTGAAATAACCTGGAAGCTGGGCAAGCGTCATGATCAGCACATAACCAAAACTTCGGATCAAGCTGAATCCTTTGAGCACCATCATATTCGGCAGCCATAGGAACATCCCATAATAAGACAGCACTACGGTGAACCACAGAATCCATAACATGATGGTGGTCTTCCGGTTACCGGCAGACCAGACCAGCCCAAGCTTCTCACGGAAGGTCAAGCGGACTTCGGACTTCATCCTCTCATACCTGGGCGAATCATCGATTGCCCGGCGAAGATAGATGGCATAGAGTGCGGGGACTGCACCAATGACAAAGGCCGCCTGCCAGCCATATTGAGGGATGACAAAATAAGATATGAGCGCGGCTAATATCCATCCCGCCGCCCAAAAACTCTCCAGCAGCACAACCGCCCGCCCCCGTTCCTCGGCAGGCATGGATTCAGATACCAGTGTGGAAGCAACAGGCAGCTCCCCGCCTAAGCCAACGCCGGATATGAACCTAAGTACGCACAGCACGGTAAAACTTGCTGCAAGTGCGGATAGTCCGCTGGCTGCCGAGAAGATCAGCAGAGTCCACAGTAGAACATTCTTCCTTCCGTAACGGTCCGCGAAATAACCGGCAAAGGCCGCTCCAAACACCATTCCTATGGAATTGATACTTCCGAGCAGACCTACCTGCCCGGGAGTCAAATGCCAGCTTACGGTTAACGCCGCGATGATAAAAGATAAAATCCCAACGTCCATCGCATCAAACATCCAGCTTAACCCTGCACTGAACAAGAGCTTCCGATGCTTCGTATTGCGTAAAACACTAATATTGTTCATAACAAGCAGCTCCCTCTGCCGTCACAAATCCAATGACTTGATTGGCATCAACAATTTTGTGCTTATATTCTACCCCACTTCCCTGACAACATCTACGAGAATGTGAAAAAAATCTCTTATCCAGCTATAAATCCATTTCTATCCCCACGACTTAGATGTACAATCCCTTCTCTCCCCACCAGCATCTATTATATTAAATCCATCTAAAGCGAGGTGAAGTCTAATGGCAGTATATCCTTCATCCTGTAATTGGAGAGGCAAAAAACACCGCAAACTGGATGTAAATAAACATAAGCACTGCAAACCCTCGGGCCGGCTGCTCCGCCTTACCGTAATCTGGGCGTGCTCTACCGGGGAGCCTTACAGAACCAGCGGGTTCCTGGCCACCGCATCCACTCTTTCAGGCGAGCTTATCCAAACAGCCAAGTTCAACAGTCGGGGTGTCGTTATTTTTTCTAAAATCAAAACACCTACCAAGCAAGCATACGTTGTGAAAATTTATTCCTGTGAAGGCAACTTAGTTCGCAGGGTGGTTGTGCCTCGGGGCAATGACGCTTTTGTTATCGTTCCTTAATTACTAAACTATAATTCTTCAACACTACTATAGACCATTTATATCAATTGCTGGCTATCGCACAATCTAAAAGCTTCATATTAGCATGTAATATCACATCCACATTAAGGAGGTGACATTCCAATGGCAAAACGTCCTTCCCGCTCTTTATTCAAAGTAAAAGGCCGTAAACTTAATGCGTCCAAATACGGCCGAATTTTAAAGCCTACTCAACGCTTGCGCAGGCTGACGATCGTATGGGCCGACACCTCTGGCAACCCATACAACACAACAGGCTTTTTCGCTACAGTCAGCACCACTTCCGGCAGACTTATTCAAAGAGCAAGATTTGACGGCTTCGGTGTGGTCGTCTTCTCCCGTATTTCCACACCAACTAACCGTGATTATATCGTCCGCACATTCTCCAGCGACGGTACTCAATATCGTGAAGTTACCGTGCCTGCCGATAATGCCGCATTCGTAATTATACCTTAAGAGGACGTCGACAGACTCCACCTACTACCTCCTCTTAAAGTATAGAAGAAGATCTGCCTCTAGCAGATCTTCTTCAGATTATCGGGAAATCCTGATCTTTGTTGGCGAGCAGGGTTTCTTTTATTTAGTACGGGGAGTCTCCTAAAATAGGATGATCAGAGTCTGGCGGTCTACACGGTTTTTCTCCCCCCACTATCTCTGGCGTACGGTACATACCGATTCATAACAAATCTAAAAAGCATACTGGAAGATGCCCTTGATAAGCGCCCAACGTTTTGGAAAAGCTGGATTGGAATTAATCAAATTACCTCGGATCATCCTAAGATTGGTGGCGTGCGATTGATTCAGGTTTTTCCCGATACCCCTGCAGCCGGGCATCTCCAGGTGAACAACATCATCACCCAGGTTAATGGCGGTCCGTGAACAGTTATGACCACTGTGAAGAGCTAATCACAAGTACAAATCCTCAGCAGCCGCTCAATATCCTGACAACCTTATTCCTGTAAAAAAATATCCTGGTAACAAAAAAACCATTGTTGGATTACCAACAATGGTTTTACTTTGCTTGGCGGCGTCCTACTCTCCCAGGACCCTGCGGTCCAAGTACCATCGGCGCTGGAGGGCTTAACGGTCGTGTTCGGGATGGGTACGCGTGGAACCCCTCCGCCATCGCCACCAAACATGATTTTCCGAGTCATTGCTCTCTGAGTTATCTCAGGTGAATCTCTGACTTCAGAAAAACTAATTCAGGTTTCAGCATCGCCAAATGCTGAAAGCTAGTTCCTTCTAACCGAAGGCTTGCTTCGGAATAGAAATGAGGTTTGCTCCCTGAAAACTAGATACGAAACGAACTTGCGCACCCTTCTAGGAACTGCGTCCTTCGGGGTATTTTTTGGATAAGCCCTCGACCGATTAGTACTGGTCAGCTCCATGCATTGCTGCACTTCCACCCCCAGCCTATCTACCTCGNTGTGAGAGTTGAACTCTCAAAACCGAACAACGAGTGAGAGGTTGCTTTGCGATGCAAAGCGGGATACGGTGACTTTCAGTCAACCGCGTTACGGCAGCTTGCGCTAACCGCAATATTTGAATGCTTCCGTCGCAGGAAGCGATTCTCCATAGAAAGGAGGTGATCCAGCCGCACCTTCCGATACGGCTACCTTGTTACGACTTCACCCCAATCATCTACCCCACCTTCGGCGGCTGGCTCCTTGCGGTTACCTCACCGACTTCGGGTGTTGTAAACTCTCGTGGTGTGACGGGCGGTGTGTACAAGACCCGGGAACGTATTCACCGCGGCATGCTGATCCGCGATTACTAGCAATTCCGACTTCATGCAGGCGAGTTGCAGCCTGCAATCCGAACTGAGACCGGCTTTTCTAGGATTCGCTCCATCTCGCGACTTCGCTTCCCGTTGTACCGGCCATTGTAGTACGTGTGTAGCCCAAGTCATAAGGGGCATGATGATTTGACGTCATCCCCGCCTTCCTCCGGTTTGTCACCGGCAGTCATTCTAGAGTGCCCACCCGAAGTGCTGGCAACTAAAATCAAGGGTTGCGCTCGTTGCGGGACTTAACCCAACATCTCACGACACGAGCTGACGACAACCATGCACCACCTGTCACCGATGCTCCGAAGAGGGACTCTATCTCTAGAGCTTTCATCGGGATGTCAAGACTTGGTAAGGTTCTTCGCGTTGCTTCGAATTAAACCACATACTCCACTGCTTGTGCGGGTCCCCGTCAATTCCTTTGAGTTTCAGTCTTGCGACCGTACTCCCCAGGCGGAATGCTTAATGTGTTAACTTCGGCACCAAGGGTATCGAAACCCCTAACACCTAGCATTCATCGTTTACGGCGTGGACTACCAGGGTATCTAATCCTGTTTGCTCCCCACGCTTTCGCGCCTCAGCGTCAGTTACAGCCCAGAGAGTCGCCTTCGCCACTGGTGTTCCTCCACATCTCTACGCATTTCACCGCTACACGTGGAATTCCACTCTCCTCTTCTGCACTCAAGCTATCCAGTTTCCAGTGCGACCCGAAGTTGAGCTCCGGGATTAAACACCAGACTTACATAGCCGCCTGCGCGCGCTTTACGCCCAATAATTCCGGACAACGCTTGCCCCCTACGTATTACCGCGGCTGCTGGCACGTAGTTAGCCGGGGCTTTCTTCTCAGGTACCGTCACTCCGGTAGCAGTTACTCTACCGGACGTTCTTCCCTGGCAACAGAGCTTTACGATCCGAAAACCTTCATCACTCACGCGGCGTTGCTCCGTCAGACTTTCGTCCATTGCGGAAGATTCCCTACTGCTGCCTCCCGTAGGAGTCTGGGCCGTGTCTCAGTCCCAGTGTGGCCGTTCACCCTCTCAGGTCGGCTACGCATCGTCGCCTTGGTGAGCCGTTACCTCACCAACTAGCTAATGCGCCGCAGGCCCATCCATAAGTGACAGATTGCTCCGTCTTTCCCAAATCCCTCATGCGAGAAACTTGCGTATCCGGTATTAGCTACCGTTTCCGGTAGTTATCCCAGTCTTACAGGCAGGTTACCTACGTGTTACTCACCCGTCCGCCGCTAACCATCAGGAGAGCAAGCTCTCCATCAAGTCCGCTCGACTTGCATGTATTAGGCACGCCGCCAGCGTTCGTCCTGAGCCAGGATCAAACTCTCCATTAAAGTGTTTGACTTGCTCATTTTGAATCTGACGAGAATTTTACTTCTCATTCGATTTAAAGAACCGAAGTTCTTCAACCTTGTATCTCACTCGTTGTTCAGTTTTCAAAGATCAATTTCTCATTCGTTGCTTACTCAGTTGCCATTCGGCGTCTCAGCAGCAACTCTTATATATTATCATGTTACCAAGCATTTAAGCAAGTCATAATTTTTACCAGTTTATCTTTTCTTACGAAGTTGAAACTGTATGAACTACTCTCATGCTCCCGCCAAATTACTTACCAAGCAATCGGCCGGAATAAGAATATATCATGGAACCCAAGTGAATTGCAAGTGTTATTTCAAAAAAAGAATCTTTCTAAATAAATCCAACCTTTAAATCGCCGGCTATTAAGAACATGATCAACTTGTAAAATGGATGTCATTTGTATCACCCTGTCTGCTGCTCCACATAAACTATCCTAAACCCATAGAAAAGGTGATGCGACTTGGCCAGTTTTTCAGCGGCTTTAAAGTTAAAAGAACAGCTTTCTAGACAGATGCTGAAGAAAAAAGGCGTACATGGAATAGGTGTCGGCCTGAATAATCCCCGGAACCCTAAATCTGGAGCAGCCGTTATTGTCTATACTGACAAGGCATTTACGGCGCATACTAATAAGAAACTTCATATGACTGTAACCACTAAGGGGAAGAAACTAGCCGTACCTGTGATCTACAAAAAAACCTCCAGATTCCGCCTACATGCGAAAGCGACAGAGGATCTTACAGGAAGAATACGGCCTGTCGTTGCAGGCTACAGTGTGGGCACCCCTAACGTATCCGGTACCGCAGGCCTTATTGTAAGAAGCCGCTCAGGTAATCAAAAATACATTTTAAGCAATAACCACGTACTCAATGCAACCAATTCATCCAAATACTCCGTAACCATACAACCCGGGGGAGCTGATGGGGGAACCTCACCCAAGGACCGGGTAGGACACCTTGACCGATTTGTAAAAATAAGCAGCACAAGGCCTAATTTTATGGATGCCGCCACTTCCATTCCAACCCGCAACAGCTTGCTGAGCCCCACTTATGCCCAAATTGGCGTGATCCCCGGATACGTTACCTCTTACCGGGTCGGTGACAAGTTTAAAAAAGTAGGCCGTACCACTGGCCTCGTCAATGGAACCGTGGACTCCATTCACACCGATGTGCAAATCTCTTATGAAGGTTACGCGGATCTATCCGTAGTCACTTTCAAAGACCAGACCGTGGTGAAGGGCAGCAGCCCCGTATCATTACCTGGGGATTCCGGATCAGTATGGCTGACAAGACAAGGAAATTATGCGGCAGCCGTTAATTACGCCGGCTCCAGTGATGGACGGCTGTCCATCGCTTATCCAATCAGATGGTTCATGCAGCGGTTCAGCACTGAGGTAGCCCGCCCAAGCGGAACAGGCACTGTAAAGACTATAAAGATTCCTGCGAAAGATAAAAATAAGTACATCCGTTCCTTAACCGCTGAACAGCTTAAGCAAATCAAACTGGTTCGGGCAAAAAGAAAATAATCACCTAAAGAAAAAGCCCTTGGGCAATAAGCCTGTAACTATTGAGTCTGTGGTTGTAGTCCTGCAGCGGACTTACAATGAGGAAACTGTCGTTAGAGAGTGTGAACTGCACTTCCCTCAATCTGTCTAGTATCCGCTCAGGGCTGCCAACCAGAGTCCTAACTAATGAAGCCTTGGACGCCCGGCCCAACGCTTCCGCCAGGGCATCCGTCTCAGCGCAAATAACCGAGACCGCAACCATAGTCTCTGGAGAAGCCCTGAGCTTCCCGGGTTTGAATTGCTCCCGGTAGGCTTTTAGAATATCACTGCCATCCTGATCACTCATGAAATGCCCGAACACAAAACCTGTTCCGAACTCTGCTGCGTACCCGCAGCTCTTCGTATTTGTTCCAAGCATCCAGACCTTTGGAGGCTCTTTTGGCATCGGACGAGCCGTTACCTGTTCGCCCTCATACCGGTACTCCCCCGTTAATAGTTCTGTTAAAGACCTTAAAGAAGCAGGCACTTCGGCAACATGCTGCAGAAAGTTACCACTTAAAGCCATAGATGCATGAGCTGGCCCTCCTGGAGCCCGTCCTATTCCAAGGTCAATTCTTCCTGGATACAAACAGGACAATAAATGGAAAGACTCGGCAACCTTCATGGGACTGTAATGAGGAAGCAGCAGCGCGCCAGATCCAAGGCGGATTGAGCTCGTTCTAGCTCCAATGTGGGCTAGAAGTATTTCTGGAGAAGGACAAGCAAGTCCCTCCAGATCATGATGCTCGGCAGCCCAATACCATTCGTAGCCCCATTCCTCGGCCATTTGAGCAAGGCGAACTGTCTCCTGAATTGCATCCTCTACTTCATACCCGTTTAGAACTGGGGCAAGATCCAGCACGCCGAGCCTTAGTTTCTCCATATTCGCTTACTCCCTTTCATAAATCTATCTTCTTTGATTCGATGGGCAAAGGTGTGCTACTATATTTTAGTAAATTGATTGAAAATTAACATTTTAACTGATGAGGTGAGAATTAATGAAAATGACTTTCCTGGGACATTCTACAATTCATGTAGACACTGGAACTCACAAATTTATTATTGACCCATTTCTTACCGGAAACCCGCTGGCAGCTGCAAGCGCCGAGGACATCAAGGTAGACTACGTCCTACTCACTCATGGACATTCGGATCATATCGGAGACGCGGAGTTGATCGCCCGCCGAAATGGTGCAACCATTATAGGTATCGTTGAACTCGCTAATTATTTTACAAGCCTGGGCCTTAAGACAATCGGCATGAATCTGGGAGGTTCTCTGAAGCTTCCGTTTGGGACCATTAAATTTACTCCTGCACTGCACACCTCATCTATAACCAAAGACGGGGTTAACCTTTATCTCGGGGCTCCGGCAGGGATTCTGGTACAACTGAACGGACATACTCTCTACCACGCCGGGGATACCGCGCTGTTCAGTGATCTCAAGCTGATTGGAGACCGTCATCCGATCGATGTGGCGCTGATCCCAATCGGGGATTTCTTCACCATGGGGCCAGACGATGCCCTCTTGGCAGCACAGTGGATTCATGCCAAACACACGGTTCCTATTCACTATAATACGTTCCCTCCAATCGAGCAAAACGGGGAAGAATTCGTCAATAAGCTTCAGCAGGCTGGCCTGAAGGGTCATGCGCTTAAACCGGGTGAATCACTGGATTTAACAGAGCTGTAGACCCAGAGGCGGTCCAAACGCTATAACCGTGTAACTTACCTGCATAAATAAAAGAGACAGCTCTCCCAGATATAGCTGGGGCTGTCTCTTTACTATTTACCTACCGGATTTAGCCGATAACGGCAAGAACAATCATGCCGATCCCTTGAACCTCAAGCTTACTTTCGCTTATATGGCGCACCGTCTCCGAACCATGAAGCACCTTCCAATCGCCTAAATCAGGGAGATCCATTGAAACTAGATCCTGTCTAGCATTGTACAGTACGTATAAATGCTGTGCCGAGTCACCACCCGCATGATTGCGGAGGGTATACGCGACCGTTCTGCCAGGGCTGGCTTCAAACACTAGATGCTGCCGGATCAGCTCGGCCGTCTCCAGCCTGAAAGCGGGATGCTCTTTGCGGAGCTTGATCAGGTCTTTCATGTACTGTACATCTTCCTGGTATTCAGCACAGCGTTCCCAATCCACCCGGTTGACCTCGTCAGGCAGATTATAGCTGTTCTCGAATCCATACTTCGTTCTGCAGAATTCCTGGCCTGCATGAAGGAAGGAGATGCCCTGGCTTGTCAGCACAATAGAGGAAGCAAGTCTGTGCATTTGACGCCGGAGTTCATTCTCCTCGCCATCAACTGATACCAGGATCTTGTCCCATAACGTATGATTATCATGACATTCGGCATAATTGACCGTCTGGGAAGGCTCATGCGCAAATCCCTTGATCCAGTCATCATAGGGGATACAAGCAGTTACGCCTATTTTGACCACATGCTCGCGCCCTTCTCCCCCGCTTACAAAACCTCTATCCCTGGCCTCAAACACATGACCTCTCAGACCATCCCGGATAACATCATTAAAGAAGCCGATCCCCTTCATTTCTCCCGCCTGCAGCTGATTGGCCCTGCGGTGGGAAGGAAGCTCCGTCTCCATGATCCACCCTTCCCCTATGGTCAGAATGGATGGATCGATCATATCCAGCCTGCGCCGGATTTCATTCATGGTGGCTGTATCAAGCAAGCCCATGAGGTCAAAACGGAAACCGTCGATATGGTACTCCGTCGCCCAATGTACAACCGACTCCACGATGAATTTGGACATCATCTTGCGCTCGGAGGCCACATCATTTCCACAGCCCGAGCCATTAGAAAACTCCTGCCGATCATTATAGCGCAGATAATAGCCGGGAACGAGCTTTGTAAAATTCACGACATATCCATCATAAACATGGTTGTACACCACATCCATAATAACGCGGAGTCCCTCATCATGAAGAGTCTGAATCAGCTGCTTGAGCTCGCGAATACGGGTCTTTGGAGTATAGGGATCGGTAGCATAGGAGCCTTCTGGAGCATTGTAATTCTTAGGATCATACCCCCAGTTATACTGAGGAATGTCAAGGCGGGTCTCATCCACACTTTGTGTAGAGTAATCATAGAACGGGAGCAGCTGAACATGGGTGACCCCCATATCCACAATATGATCAAGACCGGTCTTGATTCCCTGCGGCCCCCGCGTCCCCTTCTCGGTTAAACCCAAATACTTTCCTTTATGTGTAATACCGCTGGCTGGATGAATGGAGAAATCCCGGATATGCGCTTCATATATAATCGCGTCCGTAGCTTTACCGAATTCAGGCTTATCCGCAGTCCAGCGATCCGGATCGGTCTGGGCCAAATCGATAATGGCCGCCCGGTCCCCATTAACCGCAACCGCTGTTGCGTATGGATCGGCAGCCTCATTCCACTGATCTCCGATGCGAACAAGATACGTATATAGATAACCATTAAGGTCCTCTCCTATGGAAACAGTCCAGGTTCCTTGAACACTCTCTTCCATAGCAATAATTCTGTCAGAGCGCCCGTCCCACGTGCGATACAATACAACAAAAGCCTCAGTGGCCGTAGGAGCCCACAGGCGGAACTTGGTCCGCTCCCGGCTGTATCTGAAGCCCAGATCATCACCATCATAAAAGTAGTGATCATCGAACTCCGGTGAAAAAACAGAGATACCTGCGGTTCTTGCAGGATCTCCATATTCAATATGAACATTCCTTTCGAGCTGTACGGACAAGCAGACTCACTCCCCGAAAATAATCATTCTGTTCGCTTCGGCAATCGTTTGCACAACAAACTATTTACCATTATAAAGGAGGTTGCCAGTGAATTAAAGACTTTTATATCCACAGCCCATGAATTTTCAAATTACCCACTTTATTTCAAACTACCTATCTTTCATATTGTTTACATTGCGAAGCAGAATCCATACATAAGCCATAATGACAAGACCCATCTCATGCACAAGATGGATTGTGCCATGAAATGGGTCAACATAACCGGGTTATGCGGCTGTGATACTAACAGAAATGAACTTATGCTGCCATGAAACTGGCGTTTGAAGGAGCGCCAGTGTCCATCCCTTGCGCCTTCTGTAAGCCGCCTTGACGGAGGCTCTGACGGTTCTTAAACACATTCACTACAGAGGATGGGTCGCCCACCTCGTTGTGCATCAGCTGAATCAGCATAGCGGCATCTTCCCGGCTGAGGGCCTGCAGATACTGCTGCACCTCTGCTTTGAGTTGCTCCCTGTCCTCATTCAACTCATGGGAAATCTCGATAGGTTGACCGCGAAGGGCTGCAAGAGCTGTTCTTGCCCGGTACAGCACAGATTTGACAGCTCCTTCCGTCATATTCAGCTTCAAAGCCACCTCAGGTGAAGAATAACCTAGAACGTCACGGAGAAGAAATACACAGCGCTGCAATGGTGACAGACAGCTCAGCACCCGGACCACGGCTTCAGCAATCTCGGATTGGTCCACTTCTTCCTGTAACACCGGGTCAGGTCTGAAGTCCTCCAGTTTACGGCTCAGTACTTTGTGGCGCCGGACATGATCGATCCATCTGTTTCGTGCAGCTTTGAACATATATGCTTGGGCAAACTCCTTATCAGGAGTATTCTGAATCATAGGAAGGACCTTCAGGCATACATCCTGTACCAAATCTTCAGCGTCCCATTTCGAACCTGTAAGCGCAAGGCAGTATCTGAGCAGTGTTGACCGAAGCTCTGACAAATTCGGCCTTACGCCATTTAATTCTACACTGCTAGAATGATATGACATTTGTCTTCCTCCTTTTTCAAACCTTCTTCATTAGTACACGAAGAAGTCTTCACAAAGGATACGGTTAAAAACTGTAAATTATCTTTCAAACAAATTCCCCAAACCGCCAAGAATACTTCCCTCATCCTTGCGGCCAAAAGTTGCCGCTGAAAGGACACGATCTGCCATCCGGCTGAACGGAAGGGACTGTACCCATACTTTACCTGGCCCGCGAAGCGTGGCGAAGAACAGACCTTCACCCCCGAAGAGCGCGCTCTTGACCCCTTTTACAAATTCGATATCGTAGTCGATCCCGGCGGTCATAGCCACAAGACAACCTGTATCCAGACGAAGCACCTCACCGGGATTCAAAGTCCGCTCTATCACCAGACCGCCCGAGTGTACGAATGCCCAGCCATCCCCTTCAATCTTCTGCATAATGAATCCTTCGCCACCGAAGAAGCCGACTCCCAGCTTCCGCTGGAACTCAATACCGATGCTGTTTCCTTTTGCCGAGCAGAGGAAGGAATCCTTCTGGCAAATGATTTTTCCGCCAAGCAGCTGCAGATCAAGAGGGATGATTTTTCCCGGATAAGGAGATGCAAAGGTAACATTTTGACGATAACGCCCCTCGTTGGTAAACACCGTCATAAACAGACTTTCACCGGTCAACAACCGCTTGCCGGCCCCCATCAATTTCCCCATCATTCCATTGCCTCTGGAGCCATCACCAAAAATCGTCTCCATCTGGATGTCCTGATCCATCATCATAAAGCTGCCGGCTTCGGCCACCACGCTTTCTGCAGGGTCCAGCTGAATCTCCACACATTGCATTTCTTCCCCAATAATCCGGTAATCAATCTCATGAGCACTCATGTTCATCCGCCTCCAAGTTAAGTTGCATCTCGGGCCATTTCCAGCCCAACCGCTCATATATTAGTCAAATAAATCAAGCAAATCACATCTTAAACATAATACAAAGGGGCTGCCCGGTCCATAATAATGTTCCGTCAACCCCATATCGTTTCCGCTATGATCCAAACTGCGCCTGATGCAGTCTGCTGTAAATCCCCCCGGCCGCAACCAGATCGTCATGAGCCCCTTGCTCGGAAATGCCCGACTCCGTCACCACCACAATACGGTCCGCATTCTTAATCGTGGCGAGCCTGTGCGCAATAACAAGTGTGGTCCGTCCAGCAGACAGCTCAGACAGGGATTGCTGAATAGCCGCCTCCGTCTCCGTGCCCAGAGCGGATGTTGCTTCATCCAAGATAAGTATTGGCGGGTTCTTCAAGAACATTCTGGCAATGGACAACCGCTGCTTCTGTCCTCCAGACAGCTTAACTCCCCGCTCTCCGATAACCGTATCCATGCCATCTGGCTGAGACCGGATGAAATCATCCAGACGTGCGTGCCTTGCCGCTCTCCATATTTCATCTTCAGAGGCACCGAGCCGCCCATATTCAATATTCTCCCGGATGGAGCCGGAGAACAGGAACACATCCTGCTGAACAATTCCAATCTGTCTGCGCAAGGATGAGAGGGTCATATCCCTGATGTCTGTGCCATCAATGGATATTGAGCCTCCTTGAACTTCATAGAATCTGGGCAGCAGGCTGCAGAGCGTTGTTTTGCCGGCACCCGAAGGGCCTACGAAAGCTACAGTCTCCCCAGCTCGGATTGAAAGGCTAACTTTATTTAGCACTGGTTCCTTATCCTCATATCCGAAAACAACATCTCTATAAACGATATCCCCTCTAAGATGGCTGACCTCCCGTGCTCCCGGTGAATCCTGGACATCCGGTTCAGTATCCATAATCTCGATGAACCGTTTGAAACCGGCAATTCCCTTGGGATAGGTCTCAATCACCGCATTAATCTTCTCGATTGGCCGGAAGAACACGTTGGACAGCAGCAGGAATCCAATAAACTCACCGTAAGTCAGCTCATGGCGAATAACAAACCAAGCGCCGCAAATCATCACAAACAGCGATACCAGCCGCATCAGCATATAACTGAGGGACGTGTTAAAAGCCATGATTTTGTAAGACAAAATCTTAGTTAGACGAAATCTCTGATTATTAATGGCAAAAAGCTCTTTCTCATGCTGCTCGTTCGAAAAGGCTTGGACTACGCGGATTCCGCCCACATTGTCCTCCAAACGGGCATTAAAGTCAGCAATATCCGTATACATTCTGCGGAAAGCACTGGTCATCTTCCGGTTGAAGTATAGCGCCAGCCAGAGGATCACTGGAACGATGATAAACGTAAGCACAGCCAGCTTCCAATTGATCGACAGCATAAGCAGGAATGCTCCAACCAAAGTCATGATGGCGATAACCAGATCCTCCGGGCCATGGTGGGCAACCTCCCCAATCTCGAACAAATCATTTGTGAAACGTGACAGCAGATGGCCGGTCTTATGATTGTCGAAGAAGCGGAAGCTCAGCTTCTGAAGATGCTCAAACAGCTTTTTGCGCATATCGGTCTCAATGTTGATCCCCAGCTTATGTCCCCAATAGGTCACCACAAACTGGAGCCACGAATTTAGAACATATATAATCAGGAGTGCACTGCAAGCCATGACGATGAGGGACCAGTCCCCTTTGGGAAGAAGCTTGTCCACCACGTAATTGACTGCGATAGGAAAGCCGAGCTCCAGAAGAGCCGCCACAATAGCTGAGCAGAAATCAATAAGAAACAGACCTTTGTAAGGCCTGTAATAGCTGAAAAATCGACGGAGCAAGTCCACCACTCTTTTCCTGGAAAATTGGAGTGTCTATGATCTTGATTTGGCCAGCAAATATAGAAAATAGGGTGCACCGATAACCGCAACGACGACACCTACCGGTAAAGACGCGGAGCCGGCGATCCCCCGGGTCACAGCATCGGCCACAAGCATAAGCAGGGCTCCGCACAGCATGGATGCGGGAATGAGCAGCTGATGCTTGGGACCAACCAGCCGCCGGGCCAGATGCGGGCATATTAACCCTACAAATGAAATGGCGCCTCCCACAGCAACACAAGCCCCTGCAAGGGCAACCGCAAGCGCCATAATCCGAAAGCGTGCCCGGTTTATAGAGGTGCCGAGTCCCATGGCAGAAGAATCGCCCAGCGTCAGAATGTTGAGCACTCTAGCCTGATATAACGCATAAGGGATAAGAATTATGAGCCAAGGCAGGAACGCTGCAACATAGGTCCAATCCGTGCCGCGGATGCTTCCGGCCAGCCAGGTGTAAATCAACTGGTGGCTCTGCGGATCTAACCGCAGTGACAGCACCAGCGTAAGGGCGTTGATTCCGGCAGCCGTGCCGATTCCGCCAAGGACAAGACGCATGGCGGACATCCCCTGCCCCTTTTTATAGGCAAGAGAATAGATGAGCACGGCCGCAGCCGCAGCACCCGCTAGTGCCAAGACCGGCATCAGATAGACAGAACCAAGCAGCTCCTCGGGATAAAAATAAACAAAAACGAGTACAGCTAATCCGGCACCGGAATTGATCCCAAGGATCCCCGGTTCTGCCAAGGCATTCCCTGTAACCCCTTGAAGCAGGCAGCCAGAAAGCGCAAGCCCGGCTCCCACCAGAATGGAAATAATAATCTCTGGTAATCGGAATTCAAACAGAATCAATTCCTGCTTGGCCGTTCCGTGCCCGGCTACAGTACGGAATACTTCCGCTGGCGTAAGCCGGATCTGGCCTAAATTCATACTGATCAGAAACATCACTGCAATTAATACTGCAAAAACAGCCATCACCCACATGGCCCGGGTATGCCTGCGTGTCTCTCCCTGAGACAGCATCATCTTCTTCATCACAATCCCCTTCCTGACCGCCGGATATAATAGAAGAAGAAAGGGACGCCGATGAGGGCGATCACAGCACCAAGCGGAGTCTCATAAGCCGGATTTATCCACTGGCCGGCAACATCTGCAGTGATCACAAGAAGGCTGCCAAGCACAGCCGAGCAAGGAATGATCCATCGATAATCCACTCCCACAAGACCTCTGGCTACATGAGGAACCACCAAACCGACGAAGGCGATCATACCGGCTACAGCAACGCTGGCTCCCGCTAGAACCATCACGATGAGCAGGGCCGCCGCCCTCACCCACCCTGTCCGCAGGCCAAGCCCTGAGGCGACTTCATCTCCCAAATTCAGGAGTGTGATCTGGCGTGAAAGAAGCAGCGCAGCGATCAGAGCCGCAATGGACCATGGATACATCATGTCAAGCTGGGTCCATTTCACTCCCCCAAGTCCCCCCGCATACCAGAAAGAAAGCTCCAGTCCAATATTGAAATATACAGCAATGCCTGTGCTTAAGGCGACAAACAACGCGCTGACAGCTGCTCCTGCCATAGTCAGGTGGAATGGGGTTAATCCCCCTTTTGCCATCGCTCCGATCCCATACACCATTCCGCCAGCGGCAGCTGCCCCGGCAAAGGAACAGAATAGAAGCCCTGCTGAATGCAGGGTTGGAACAAAAGCAAAAATTAGGGCAATCGCAAAGCCGGCACCCGCATTGAGCCCCAGAAGTCCGGAATCCGCAAGCGGGTTGCGGGTCATCCCCTGCATTAAGGCGCCTGCCACAGCTAATGAAGCCCCAACCAGGATGCCTGTCATTGCCCGGGGAATCCTCAGTTCACGGATAACTTGGTGAAGCTGCGATTCCGGGTTGAAATGGGTAACCGCCTGCCAGACGGTCTCCAGTGGAATATGTACTGAGCCGGTTGCGATCGACACAAAGGTTAACACCGTGAGAGCAGCCAGTCCTCCGAGCAGGACCATGCCTGCGATCCAAGGCCGGCTGTTCTTCTGCAGCTCGGATAAAGCCGAATCTTTTGCTGAAATTGACAATTCTATCATTCCTTTTAGCGTATGCAAGAACTTGCTGTCGTGCACAACGCTGGCAGCTTATAAAGTCTACAGTTCATTTTATTGATAATGATTCTCATAGTCAACAATTTATCTGGGATAACCCTTACAAACGTCCATACAAATTGGACTTATGGATAATATGATGTGTATTATCCCAGGGAGAGGAGTTGTTCAACAATGGCATTGCAACCTTCCAACTGTCAAGGTCCAAAACCGATCGCAGGAGACCGCAAGGTGATCTATGAAGATGTGTATCAGCCTAAACCCGTACCGGTACTTCATGAGATTGAAGTGGTAGAGCGCATTCACCTTGTACCGGTTCCAATCCATCATTATGTGGTCAAGAGAAGAGTAGAACACTGCGGTTACGATTGCTGACCGAATTAAAGAGCAGCCTGTTCAGGACTGAATGGCTGCTCTCGCTCTCTCAAAGCTATTAAATCTTTCTTCCGATAATGACCAGATCCCTCAACACTCCATCCAAATTCGCCACCTCAGGCAAATGCCCCCACTGTTCAAATCCGAACTTCTTCAAGAGAGCCAGGCTTGGCTCGTTGTGGGCAAAAACAAACCCGACAAGGCGGGACAAGGACAATCGGGGGGATTCCTCAATCGCCTTCTGAATCAGGATTTTCCCAATTCCCTGCCCCCGGTACTCTTCAGCAATATATATGCTGATTTCAGCTGTACCGTTATAGGCAGGCCGGCCATAAAACGATTGAAAGCTGAGCCAGGCCGCAGTCTCCCCATGAATTCGAAGCACCCAAAGCGGCCGAAAATCCGGAGAATGCTCATGGAACCACGGAACCCGGCTTTCCACGGTGACCGGGTCCAGATCCGCGGTAACCTGTCTGCCGGCAACCGTTGAATTATAGATTTCCACGATCCGTACAAGATCGCTTAATTGAGCATCTTCTATTGAATATGAAGCTGTAGACATGATGCGCCTCCGGTAAGGTTATTTTGAAAGAAGCCTCGTTCAATAAAATTATTATACCTTGATATTGTGGATGGTAAAGAGCGCAAACCGTGTGTGATATGGGGATTACAGGAAATCTTTTTTGCCCTAAGGAAAAATTTTGTTGTACACGCATAATTATTGCTGTATGCTAATATTGTGGTTGTAACAAAATACATACGTGTTTTTTTGCCCTTAATGTTTCCTTAAGGAAACATATATGCAGATAGGAAACCTGCTTGGCTACCTAGTTACTTTAAATCCAAAGGAGATGAAGAACAAAATGAACAAATCTACTTCCCCACGCCAAAAGAGATCTGCCGGGCCCAAACTCATAGCCCTGGCGCTGCTGATCAGTCTGACTGCTCTTGTCTCAGGCTGCGGCAAGGACTCCGCTTCCTCTTCGCCGGATACCAGGAAGCTGAAAATCACCGCCACCACCGGTATGATAGCGGATCTTGCGAAGGAAATTGGTGGCCCGCATGTGCAGGTTACCGGTCTAATGTCCGCTGGCGTGGACCCGCATCTCTACAAAGCTTCCCAAGGCGATATCCGCAAGCTTGATCAGGCTGACATCATTCTATACAACGGACTTCATCTGGAAGGAAAAATGGTTGAAATCTTTGAAAACATGGCAAAGAAGAAAACCACAGTGGCCGTGTCTGATCCCATTGACCGGTCACTGCTCCGATCTGGCGCGCTCATGAACACCGAGTATGATCCCCACATCTGGTTTGATGTCAGTCTATGGATGAAAGCGGCTGGTACGGTGCGGGACACGCTGATTCAGAAGGATCAGACCCATGCAGAGGATTACAAAAAGAACGCTGACCGCTATTTAAGCGAGCTGAATGCGCTTCACAAAGAGATAAGCGAAAAAATCAGCACAATTCCTGAGTCAAGCCGGGTTTTAGTAACTGCTCATGACGCATTCGGTTATTTCGGGGACGCCTATCATCTTAAGGTGATGGGGCTACAAGGAATCAGCACCGCTTCCGAAGCCGGCACCAAAGATGTAACCGACCTAAGGGACTTCCTGGTGGAGAACAAAATTAAAGCTGTATTCATCGAATCCAGCGTGCCCCGCAAGGCGATCGATGCCGTAATTCAAGGGGCCAGGGAAAAAGGACATGAGATTAAGATCGGCGGAGAGCTGTTCTCCGACGCCATGGGTAAAGAAGGTTCCCCGGAAGGAACGTATATTGGCATGGTCAGACATAATGTGGAGACCATGGTCAGCGCATTAAAATAATCTTCTTTTATAGTAAGGAGGGTTCCAACAATGAATCATAGTCCGCTTGAAATTCGCGGCCTGTCGGCTGCTTATCAGAAGAAACCGGTGCTCCGGGACATCAGCTTCACCGCACCTGAAGGCAGCCTGATCGGAATTATCGGTCCGAACGGGGCAGGTAAATCCACGTTGATCAAAGCTGTGCTGGGTCTTATTCCCCGCCTGTCGGGTGACGTGACCATCTATGGGAAGCCCTATGCTCAGCAGCGCAAGATTATCGGATACGTTCCCCAACGGGAATCGATTGACTGGGACTTTCCCACAAGCGCGCTGGATGTGGTCATGATGGGCCGGTACGGCCATTTAGGCTGGTTCCGGCGTCCAGGTGGGCAGGAAAGGCGGATGGCCATGGAGTGCCTTGCCAAGGTCGGCATGTCCGATTATGCCGGCCGGCAGATCAGCCAGCTGTCCGGTGGTCAGCAGCAGCGGGTATTTCTGGCGCGGGCTCTGGCCCAGGATGCCAGCCTGTATTTTATGGATGAGCCTTTTGTCGGGGTAGATGCCGCCACGGAGAAAGCGATCATCACCCTGCTAAATGAACTTAAGCAACAGGGCAAGACCGTGCTTGTGGTTCACCATGACTTGAACACGGTAAAGGAATATTTCGATTGGGTTGTTCTGCTGAATGTGCAGCTTGTCGCCTCTGGATCTGTGGACAGCACATTTACCGCTGACAATCTGCAGCGTACTTATGGCGGGCGATTGGCCATTCTTGAGCGGGACGCGCATAGCGAATTAATTAACCAAACTTAAGAAGCAAGGAGGATGAACAAGGTGCCCGATTGGTTCATTATTTTTCTAGACCCAAATGCCAGGTGGATTCTCCTCGGATGCATGCTGCTCGGGTTCAGCAGCGGAATCATAGGCAGCTTCTCCTACCTGCGCAAACAATCGCTTATGGGGGACGCCCTAGCCCACGCCGCACTGCCGGGGGTGTGCATCGCATTCATGCTGAGCGGCTCCAAGTCCATAGGGTTGTTCCTGATTGGTGCGGCAGCCGCAGGCTTCATCGCTACCTTCGGCATCGGGTACATTACCAGACATACGCGGATTAAGCAGGATAGCGCACTCGCCATCGTACTCTCGGTATTCTTTGGTTTAGGCACGGTCCTCCTGACCCATATTCAACACAGCGGGAACAGCAATCAGAGTGGACTAGATAAATTCCTATTCGGTCAGGCTGCCTCCTTGGTTGGGGATGATGTCATGGTCATGTCAGTAACTTCCCTGCTGCTCGCAGGGATATGCACCCTGCTGTATAAGGAATTTAAGCTGCTCAGCTTCGATCCGGGGTTCGCCCGTGGACTGGGTTACCCCGTGGCCTTCCTGGACCAGCTCATGATGTTCCTTATGGTCGTTGTGGTGGTGGTCGGCATTCAGGCCGTTGGCATCGTATTAATGGCGGCTCTTCTGATTACCCCTGCCGTATCGGCAAGATACTGGACCGAGAAGCTCGGTGTTATGGTGGTACTCGCCGGTCTATTCGGGGCACTCAGCGGTATGGCAGGCACCTTCATCAGCGCTAATGGCAGCAACCTGCCTACAGGTCCGTTAACGGTGCTTGCTTCTACTGCCGTATTCCTAGTCTCCTTAGGTTTTGCACCGGGAAGAGGACTAGTATCGAAGCTGCTCATCCACAGAACCGCCAGGCGAAGATACACCCAACAGCTTGCGTCCACAGCAGGGTACGAGCTGGAGCGGAAGGAGAAAGCCCTATGAGCGATTTATGGATTATTGTTACAGGCGCGCTTGTAGCCAGTGCGTGTGGGATTGTGGGCTGCTTCCTGGTTCTTCGTAAAATGGCCATGATCGGGGATGCAATCAGTCACTCTGTGCTGCCTGGGATTGTAATCGCATTTCTGGTCAGCGGATCGAGGGATTCGTTGTTCATGCTGCTGGGGGCCGCAGGCATAGGTCTGGTCACCGTCCTGCTGATCCAGCTCATCCATCAAAGCGGATTGCAGTCGGATGCCTCCATCGGAGTTGTGTTCACAGCACTCTTCGCCATCGGCATTATATTGGTAAGCGTCTACACAAGGGATATTGATCTGGATTTGGACTGTGTGCTTTATGGGGAAATTGCTTATATTCCGTGGAATACCCTACAACTTGGCAGTTTGGACATGGGTCCGAAAGCGGTCTGGGGAATTGGGCTTGCCTTGCTGTTAAGCGTGGCACTCATTGGCATCTTCTACAAACAGTTCAAACTTACATCCTTCGACCCGACATTTGCAGCGGCGGTTGGCATTCCTGTGGCGCTGTTCCACTACCTTTTAATGAGCCTGGTCTCCGTCACCACTGTGGCCTCCTTTGAAAGCGTGGGCGCCATACTTGTCGTCGGCATGCTGGTTGTCCCACCTGCAACGGCTTATCTTCTGACCGACAGGCTTGGGCGGATGATGATCTACAGTGTGGTCATTGGGTGTATAAGCTCGGCTGCCGGCTATTATGCTGCCCAGTTTCTGGATGCATCCATTGCTGGGAGCATGGTCAGCACCGCTGGGTTCCTGTTTGTGATAGCCCTTCTCTTCTCCCCTCGGCATGGCGTGCTTCTTCGCAAATGGAAGCAGCGAAGAATACTAGCTGATGCAGCAGCCGAGCCTTTTGTCTAACAAGTTCGGTCAGCCCCTGCCCTGCCCAGTCATTTGGCCCGCTTGGATCGCATAGCTGGGAGCAGGGACGGCTTGCCTTCCCCTGGTTGGGTGAACTCGCGGTATTGCTCTGTCTCCATTCCATATATTGCAATCCTGCCCTGCTCATCATAGTGGATACCCCACCCGTATTTCTTCGGCAGCTGGGAGGCTCTTAGGCACGCATGCGGCTTCTTGAACAGCTCAGCACGAATTTCATCCGCATGACTGCTTACATAATCTTCAGGCAGCTCTTTATGACGGATATGAATTTCGTAGAGCAAATCCTCTTCAGTGAACTTATAAGGGTTTTTTGACAAAAGCTCGTACTCAATCTCATAAGCCGTCTTCTTCGCCCTGCCTGAGACCGGAACTACACTTGTTTCAACCGGACAGTCTTCCGCTATATAAATGAACGTATTTGTATAGCTCATGCTCCATCCAACCTTTCTTTTCCGAATTGGTACTTACCCTATTATATACCAGTCCGCACTTTTGCAAGCGGGGGTAAAGACCGTCTCGAGGGTGTCTTACACCCGCTCAGAAACGAAAGTGGTCAAGGGCAGAAAATCCGCTCGTTGTCTGCGGGCGAACTACATGACATGACCTTTCACGAACGGCTTTGGCAATCTGCCGAGAGGAGCAATCCGCTATGTATAGACGTAAATGATGACTTAACGGTTTCTTTTTGTGTTTCTATTGGGGACGCACGAAGCAGCGGAGAGAACGAAGCATTTCTGGAAAAGCGGTAGCGGTCGCCTTTGTCCCCGATATATCTTCCTTTAAGAAGGAGTTCAGGATATTCGGGGACAACAGCGATTGGAGGAAATCTTCGTTCCGCAGCGTCCTTAGAACAGACAAAGGGGCCTCCCTAAGTAAAATGACTTTAGGGACAGCCCCTTTCTATAAATATAATGAATCAGTTCAAGGTCAACTCGTGAACCGGGTTGATTCTCCAGATTTCTGACGCGTACTGTTCTATCGTACAATCGCTGGAGAATTTGCCGGAGTGGGCAATATTCATAATTGATTTGCTGAGCCACTCCCTCGGATTCCTGTAAGCAGCATCTATTCTCTGGTGAGCTTCGGCATAAGGGGCGAAATCCTTAAGCACAAAGTATTCATCATTATGATTCAGAATAGAATCATACAAGGTCTCAAATTCTCTTGGTGATGTGCAGAAAGGACCTTCATCCACCAGTTGGTCCAATACCCTGTGAATACGCTCATCACTCAAATAAATGCCTCTGGCGTCATACCCACCATACTGATAATAATTGAGCACTTGATCCGAATGGAGGCCAAAGATGAACATATTATCATCCCCAAGCATTTCATGCATCTCCACATTGGCTCCGTCCAGCGTGCCAATCGTTACAGCCCCGTTCATCATAAACTTCATATTCCCTGTACCGGATGCTTCCTTGGAAGCAGTGGAGATCTGTTCACTGATATCTGCCGCCGGAATAATCTTCTCGGCCAAGGATACCGAATAATTCTCCAAGAATACCACCTTCAGCTTATCTCGAACATCAGGGTCCCGGTTAACGGTATCGGCCACGGTATTAATCAGCTTAATGATCCGCTTGGCCAGATAATAACTTGGTGCGGCTTTGGCTCCAAATATAAATGTTCGTGGAACCAGATCATAGTTAGGGTTCAGCTTAAGCTGATTATATAAGTGCATAATATGAAAAATATTCATCAGCTGCCTCTTGTAACCATGCAGACGCTTCACTTGAACATCGAAGATCGAATTCGAGTCCACGCGAATTCCGTTTTTCTCTTCAATATATGCCGCCAGCTTAAGTTTATTCTGATGCTTGATCAGGTGGATTCTATCCTGGAAGCCGGAGTCATTCCGGTATTTCTCGATTTGGATCAGCTCACGCGGCTCCCTAATCCATCGGCTGCCAACAGACTCCGTAACCAGCTCAGCAAGTCCCGGATTCGCATGCATCAGCCAGCGGCGGTGTGTGATTCCGTTCGTTTTATTATTGAACCGGTCTGGATACAGCTCATAGAATAACCTCATTTCCCTTTTCTTCAGAATGTCGGTATGAAGAGCCGCAACCCCATTCACACTATGGCTTCCCGCGATGGCAAGATGGGCCATTCTGACCTGGTCTCCACCAATTATGGCAAGACGGTCAATCCGTTCCTGATCGTCCGGATTCTGTTCATGCAGCATCAGGCAGAAACGCCGGTTGATTTCTTCAATAATCATATAGATACGGGGCAGCAGTTCTCTGACCATGGTTGTTGGCCACTTTTCCAGAGCTTCGCTCAGCGTCGTATGGTTCGTGTAGGATACCGTCCGTACGGTAATATCCCATGCCTGTTCCCAGCCATAGCCTTTCTGATCCACCAAGATGCGCATCAGCTCCGGAATAATCAGCGTGGGATGTGTGTCATTAATATGCAGGGACACTTTCTCAGGCAGCCGATCGTAAGGAAGACCGAGCTTCTCAAAGGTTCTCAGTATACTCTGAAGTCCAGCCGAGCAAAGAAAATACTGCTGCTTCAATCTAAGCAGCTTGCCTTCATACTGGGAGTCATCCGGGTACAGGAATTCCGAGATTTGTTCAACTGAGCGGTTATAGTTCAGAAATTTATAATAATCATAGTGCTTGGAAGCCATTCCCCTGCTGCTGCCGAGCATGGCAGACTCCGCACTCCAGAGCCGCAGTGTATTGACATGATGGTGTCCGGCCCCGATCACAGGCACGTCGTAAGGTACGGCCAATACAGATTCGTAATCGTGTGTCTCGAATATCCAACGGCCATTCTCTTCATGCGCTTCCACCCGGCCCCAGAAACGGACTTCAACAGTCTTGTCCGCGCGTCTGACTTCCCACTCGTTTCCTTTCTGCAGCCAATAATCCGGAAGCTCCACCTGCTCCCCATCAATGATCTTCTGTTCGAACAATCCGTATTTGTAACGAATGCCGCATCCATGACCCGCATATTGCAGCGAAGCCAGGGAATCCATGAAGCAGGCGGCCAGACGGCCCAGCCCCCCGTTCCCCAGCCCGGCGTCGGCCTCCTGCTCCTCAATTTCTTCAAGACTCCAGCCCAGCTCCTGAAGGCCATCACGGACGATGTCCAGAATTCCAAGGTTCAGCAGATTGTTTCCCAAGAGGCGTCCAATTAGAAACTCCATGGAAAAATAGTAAACCTGCTTCTCTCCCCGCTGCTTATATTGGCGGTTCGTTGCCGCCCAATCCTTGCCTGCATACTCACGGATTAATCCGCTAAGTACCTTATATACGTCGGAGCTCGTCGCTTCTTCAAGTGGTGTCCCCAATTCTCCAATTAGACTGTCACTGAATACCTGCTTAAAGCTTTCCTTATCGGTGAACAAAATAAATCCTCCTGTCGGGCACTCTGTAAGTAATTAAAGTGTGCTGCTCTTGGCTATAACAAACGGTCTCCTCACATCTCCGACCAGCATACGGTCAGGCGGAAGATTCACGTCCTTATCCAGAATCACGTTCTCGATTACGGCGTTCTCGCCAATCTCACACTTCTGCATCACAATGGAGTTAGTAATTCTCGCACCCTTGTGCACCTTAACCCCTCTAAAGAGAATGCTGTTCTCCACAGTTCCCTCAATGACACATCCGTTAGCGACCAGCGAATTGTTAACAGCCGCGCTGTCGAGGTATTTTGTAGGTGCCTCATATTTTATTTTCGTATTTACAGGGCGTTCTTTGAATAGACTTGTGTAATTTTCCGGGCACAGAAGCTCAATACTGTTCTTATAGTAGCTTTCGACCGAGTTAATTACCGCATGATAACCCTTATACTCATAAGCGGCGATCTTAAGCTGCTTATGGTTACGTTGAATCGCATCCCTGAAAAAATAGCTGTCTCCATGGGCGATGCAGTATCTGACCTGCTCGAGAAAAAACTGCTTCTCCATAATGAACATTTCCATATACACGTTGGGATGGTCTTTCTCGTGATGTATATTGGTTACGTAGCCTTGACCATCCACTTCAAGTCTCAGACACGGATCATGCTCCGGCTCAAGCTGATCTACCTTTGTATAAATCAGCGTCACATCGGCCCCCATCTTGCGGTGATAATCATAGGCATCGCAGAAATCCACCTTGCTGATATGCTGACTTCCTGAGTGCAGAATGTACTTCGCCTTCCCCCGCTTGAAGAAATCCATATTGTTGCGTATATGCTGCAAATCGCCGTGGGAGGTATCGGAGGCATCGTTCCAGTCAGGAGGCAGAACGAATAGGCCACCTCTCTTGCGGTCCAATCCCCAAGGTCTGCCTTCACCCAAGTGATCCATCAGGGAACGGTATTTGCGCCGGACAAATACGGCGATATCCTGCATTTCCGCATTCACCATATTCGACAGCACGAAATCAATTAGACGGTATCTTCCGGCAAATGGAACTGCGGCGCCGCAGCGGAAATACGTCAGCTCGTTTAATAGATCCAGCTCATGATCAAGATTGATAACGCCCATTAATTCTGACATGCCTAGAACACCGCCTTTATTATAAATGATTTATTGGGATTGGAGTTTTTTGGTCGTCTGCTAAACCGGCTGTGCCTAATTCTTCGCTCGTAATCAACAGAATCTCATCGGAATCTTTGGGGTTCGGCTCAAGAACAGTACCCTCCGGGATAACCAGATTCTCATTAATAATCGCCTTGTGTATCCGGACGTTGTTCCCGATCTTCACATTAGGCATAATGACGGAGTCCGTAATCACACTGCCCGTTCCGACCTCCACCCCGTAGAACAGAACCGAATGGTCCACCAAGCCGTGTACAACACATCCTTCATTGATCATACTATTGGAGACCTCGGCCTCCGGTGCAATATACTGGGCGGGCTGGTTCGGGCTTCGGGTATAAATTCGCCAAGAGGGATCGTTCAGATCAAGAGGAGGCTCATCAGACAAGAGATCCATATTGCTCTGCCATAAGCTTTGTACGGTACCGACATCTCTCCAGTAGCCTTCAAAAGGATAAGCATAGAGAACCTTGCCGTTGCTTAACATCAGCGGAATAATATCTTTGCCAAAATCAAAGGAGGATTCCGGATTCCGTTCATCCTCGTAGAGATGCTTCTTCAGCACATCCCATTTGAATAAGTATATTCCCATGGATGCAAGCGTGCTCTTCGGGTGCTTCGGTTTCTCCTCAAACTCATAAATGCTCAGATCTTCGTTTGTATTCAAAATGCCGAACCTGCTGGCTTCCTCCGTGGTGACATTGATCACCGAAATGGTGCAGTCCGCATTCTTAGCCTTGTGGTACTCCAGCATGGCGTCATAGTCCATCTTATAAATATGATCACCGGATAGAATCAGCACGTGCTCGGGATTGTATTGTTCAATAAATTTCAGATTCCGGAAAATAGCATCTGCGGTGCCTCTATACCAACTGCTGCCATCTTCACGTTCATGGGGAGGAAGAACAAATACGCCGCCGTCTTTTCGTTCCATATCCCAATCACTGCCCACCCCAATATACGAGTGAAGCACTAATGGCTCATACTGGGTGAGTACACCCACCGTATCAATGCCTGAGTTCGAACAATTACTTAGAGGGAAATCAATAATTCTGTATGTTCCGCCGAAATAGACAGCAGGTTTCGCCAGGGTCTTGGTGAGCCCTTTGAGTCTTTTGCCCTGCCCGCCGGCCAGAAGCATGGCAACCACTTCTTTCTTGTTCATACAATAGCCTCCTCTACAATCCGGGTCCGGTCCAGACTTCCGGCAACGGTTATAAGAATATGAATATGCTCCTGGAGCCGTTTCTTAGGCCTCTTTCAGAAGATTAATATAAATAAAAGGTTAATCCGCCTCACAAACAATAGAACAGATTAACCTTACCGGAATCACTTAGCTCGGGGGCGAGTAAGTACTCCTATTCAAGATATATATAAACAAGATCCGCTTCTGATAATCCAGCTAGGTACCTAATAGAGCTTAAATAACTGGTTATACTCACAAATTATAGGGCACACCTTTGTATGAACAAGCAACTATAACGACATACCCGATTCGAGCTCTAGTCCAATAAAGACTCGGTCTCTTGGTTTCTTACCATTTGAAGCAAGCGTCTGATTTGCTCCGGTGTATTTCTCTCGAGTGACAGCTCTGGAAGCTGGTCCTCCGCAAAGTAACCCACTTCCGACGTTTCGATTCCTGATGCTGCTTCCCCACTAACCGCCTCACATAATATAAATATTTTGTAGACATGGTATGGTGATGGCGGATGGTGATGAAATTTCTTATCCAGTACACCAAGCAGCCGGACAGGTGCAACCTTCAGTCCCGCCTCTTCTTCCACTTCCTTAACAACGATTTCCTTCGGGGATAGACCAATATCCGCCCAGCCTCCCGGCAGAGCCCAGCCCCCATCGGTCTTCTCGCGTACTAATAGCACCTGATCTTCTTTCACGATGACCCCACGGATATCCACCTTGGGCGTTGCATACCCGGTTTCAGATGCGAACAGCTCCCTAATTACGGCTGGCTCTACGTCTGAGTATTCATTTAAAATCTCAATGCTTAACTCTCTTAATTGTTCAAACCGCTCCAGATCGTAAATATCTTTGGAATAGGCCAGTCCATTTTGACTGATTGCCTGGATCTGCTTCGCCCACTCAAGCCATCTTAAATCCATAAGAAACCTCCTAGTCCATTTTCCACAATTATACAGCACCAGACAGACAGGTCTCAAAAAAAGGACCGGATACTAAATCGTATCCAGTCATTGGGTTTACTTCGAATTATTCATTTATGGCACCATATATCTGCCATTCGTCTGCTGCTCAATTTCTTTGAGCTCTGTGGAGGTCTGGTTCAGGAGATCAGTAGTCTCCCCCTCTGCCCCTGCCCATTTCACTCCAATAAGATAACCTTGCTTGGTCACTGCCGAGAACAGCAAAGAGAAGCTCTCCGGCACAATTTCCCCACCATCATCGACTCTCCATGTTGTTATTGGATCATAATCGGCTACGTAGTCTTTAGTGACCAGCTTTGAAGCGGTCTTAAGAATGATCGAGGCGGTCACTTTATTGCCTTTTTTCTTGAACTCGGCCACGTAAACCTTATTGCCCTTCCCAAAATGGGCTATCTCCCAAATGTTCTTTAGCTTCAAGGACTTCAGCTTCTCCAGCTTCATCTTGACTGAAGGCTCCACTTTCGCCTTAATCTCATTCGTAACCGGAAGAACTGCTTTCACATTCACCTTTTTGCTGTTCACCAAATAATAGGTGTCGTTTGGAACCGCTTTGCCTCCTACAACCTGATAGATAACACCAGCCATATTATCGAAGTTCTTCGCCCATTCCCTGCCATCATTTTTGCTATTCGAGTCCTGCTTCCTCACATATTTAATAGTCAGTACTTTACCGCCATCCCCAATGGCTCTGTCCATCTTCGTATCAGTAGTATTTGAATAGAGGATCAGATATTTGCCGGTTTTGTCGGCAAAGCTGTATGTGTCTGGCAGCTTACTTGTGTCTAAAAATTGAGCTGCTGGGGCTTTCCTGGCCTGGGATGTCTTCCTTTGTTCTTTGGAACTCGATGCCAACCTGATCTTCCCGGAGCTTTCGTCCAGGCTTATGACGGTCGGAGTTTCGGATGTATCTTTGGAGATGTAAGCGCTGCTGGTTTGTTTGTTCTCCTCCCTAGGATCTGTGTGGTTTGCCGCTTCTGTATTACTGGTTTGATCTGTTTGTAGGTTATTGTCCTGTTGGGTACTCTGATTGCTTTGCTGTGCGGAATCCGTCACGCTGCCGCTGTTCTTGCCAGAGCATCCTCCAATGACCATGGCGGTCAGGAGCACCAGTAGCAATTTTTTCATTAACACAGCCTCCCTATGTTCGTTATCCAATTTCTTAAACGTAGAGACGGCAAATATGTTTCAAAAATTACCAAAAAGCCCAGCAGAATGATTCATGATTTCATTTCCCTAAGCGATTTATTAATTGAGATAGCTGCCATGACCCCATCTCCCATAGCTACCGTGACCTGCTCGGCATGAACACCAAGATCACCGGCCACCCACAAATGGTCAACCCGGGTCATTCGTGTGCGGGGGTCTGCCTCTACATGCCGGTTATGGTAGAGATCAGCGCCAAGTGATTCAGCCAATTCAGAATGAACATGATTACCACCAAATGAGATAAATCCCCGTTCCACCGGGACCAGATCCTTATTCTCCAGCAGCACACCCTGAATCCTTCCTTCCTCCTCAAGCACCCGGTAAATAGGTGACTCTATATACTTAATGCCTTTATGCCTCATGGCTGCCAGCAGCTCAGATTTTACCGGAGCCCGTTCGTGGTTGATATAGACCATCGTCCGGGCGCGTTCCGATAACAGCAGAGCCATGTTCGCCCCGCTGTCTCCGGAGCCCATCGTCACCGTGCTGGTATTCTGTATTTCAAAGCCGTCGCAATCCGGGCATACGTATACAGATTTGCCCAGCGTCGGTACAAGTCCCGGAAGATCAGGGAAACGGTCCATCAGCCCTGTTGCCAGCAGGAGCGTACGCGCCTCATAAGCCGCTCCCCCTTGTCCCTTAAGACAGAACAAGCCCCCCGTCTTGTTCGCTTCTGTAATGGTATCCTTCGTAAATTTAACCCCAGCGAGGGCTGCTTGAGCACGGCCTCTCTGGCGCAGCTCGGCTCCCGATATTCCCTCCGGCCATCCAAGAATATTATGATAACTTAAGCACAGGCTCGACCGTCCGCGGCCCGCGTCAATGACAAGGATACTGTGGGCGGAATACCGCCCCAGCTGAATAGCGGCTTGAAGACCCGCTATTCCTCCTCCGACAATAATACAGTCGTAGGTCACTCCCTTTCCTCCTGTCTCTAATGAAGCAGCAATGTGCTGTAGTTACAAACTTATATTTAAACATTCCAGGTAAATTCAAACTCCTGTTCTATCCAATCGTTTTTGAGCTTCTTCAGCTTTTCAAATTACCTTTGATTCATTCGTCGAACTATCTGCCTGCACGGTGCTAAGATCATGTATAATGAATTATCATCGTCAAAAAGTGACACTTTTTATACTTAAGAATATGATTACAGGCGGGATTTAATTTTGAAATTTCTAAGTAAAAAGGGGATTACTCTTCGCTTCAGCATCAGTGTGCTTGTAATTTCAGCGGTAGTGCTTACTATGATCATTGAAATTATCTCTGCCATTCAGGTGAATCGTTCCTCCTTAATCTCAAGCTATCTGCAAAATAATGATCAATACGCAAGAAAACTTGCAGCCAATACAGGCAATCTGCTAACGACCATGAGGCAGAACCTGATTGCCATAACCGCCATTCTTAAACGCGGCTCTTATTCCAACTCGGCTCTTCTGGATGATTTGTTCCAGGAGAACCGCCAGTATTTCAACTCGATCTTTATAGCAAATGAGGATCGAGTGATTCAGGCCACGAGCCCCAACACATCCGGGGTTCACCAAGGGGATAAACTGACATCCGAGGTGAGCAAGCGTGCGATAAAGGCTAAGGCTCCCTTCATTTCAGAACCTTACCTAAGCAAATCAGGGCGTTATATTATTCTGGTGTCGGCGCCTATCTTTAATTCCAAAGGCGTATATAAGGGTTTTGTTGGCGGAACGATCTATCTTGAGGAGAAGAATGTGCTGAACACCCTTCTTGAAGAGCATTTCTTCGGAAACGGTTCTTATGTATTTGTTGTGGAGAAGACCGGTCATATCATTTTCCACCCGGACAAGAACCGTGTGGGGCAAGCCGTCAGCAAGAATCATGTTGTTCAAAAAGTCCTCAAAGGGAATTATGGTTCCGAAAGAGTGACCAATTCCAAGCAGCATGATTTCTTCGCGGGTTATGCATTCGACCCTATCAGCTCATGGGGGATCGTAGCTCAGACCCCGGTCTCTGTCATTGACGGGCCTCTGTCCGATCTAATCCGCAGGATGCTGTCCCAATCTATGATCTTCCTCATCCCCATCCTGCTCGTAGGCTGGTGGATGGCAAGCCGGATTGCCAAGCCTTTGCATATGCTGGCTAACTATTCGGAAGAAGCGACCATTAATCTGGATAAGAGCAGGGAACTTCCTGAAATCAGGTCCAGCTATTATGAAGTCCGTCTGTTATACCGCAGTGTTAGAATTGCCTTTCATAACTTTAACGAAGATATGAATCAGCTAAGGGACGAGGTACATGTAGACGGACTAACCGGGCTATCTAACCGCAAAGCCTTTGACAAAGTCATGACTAAGTGGATCAGCAATCATGTGCCATATTCTCTAGTTCTTCTGGATATCGACCATTTCAAGCAAGTGAATGATACTTACGGTCATTTGATCGGGGATGAAGTGCTTAGATTCCTCTCAAGGCTCATGGAGGAGGTAAGCGGGGAAGATAGTCACGTATTCCGCTACGGAGGAGAGGAATTCGCAATTCTCGTGAAGCATGAGGAGACATCCCATGCGTTAAGAACAGCGGAACGGGTCAGGAAGATCCTTGCCACAACGGAAAGTCCAACCGGCGAGGCCATTACCATCTCGGCCGGGATTGCAACTTTCCCAGACCATGCGCTGGATGCTCATGAGCTGATCCGGCAAGCGGACCGGGCGCTCTATCAGTCTAAATTAGACGGCCGGAACCGGACAACGGTGAGTGACGGGGATTAACCCGGCCGAGGTTCGTAACGTATTCAACACAAAAAGCCTGGATAATCAGGCTTTTTGTGTTGAATGGGGTGTCTATTCTTTTGAATCGTAGAAGATATGATCGGCTTCTATTCCACTCTCACTAATCTTAAGAATACCCACTGAATAACGGGGCTCTCTCCGTTTATCCGCAGCCGAACCGGGGTTGAATAACAAGACCCCGTTCTCTTCCTTCAAGTAAGGCTGGTGGGAATGACCGAATAGGATGGCATCCACCTGCTCTCCCTTAAAGGATAACCAGGCCCGCTCTTGCGTGGTCCGCCCCGTATAGGGAGTATGCCCGTGCACCAGACCGATTCGGTATTGACCCAAGCTGAGGATTTTGCGGTGGCCAAACCGCCCGATAATCTCCTCTGGATCATTATTGCCCGCAATGCCTTCAACAGGCGCCAGAGCGGCAAGCTGTTCATACACATCCATCGTGACCCAGTCCCCAAGATGAAGAATGAGATCCGCCCCCCGGAAGGCTTCGATTAATGCGGAAGGAAGCCGCTTGGCCGATCTTGGCATGTGTGTATCAGATACCACGCCCACGATCATGGAAATCCCCTCCTATCTTAATGGCGATGCAGCCATCCGAATGTAGGTATGACGACGGCCGCGGATTGCAATCGATAGAGCCTGGATGTTCTCTGGAACAGCAATTCCTCCAAAGCCCGCGTCCCCAATATGGAAAATATCCGCCCCGGCCCGCTTGGCGCTAAGCGCAATCTCCCGGATGGTCGCCTCATCCGCGCCCTCCTGGCTGGTTCCGATCGCGGCCAGTGTTAGAGCACCTTTGTCTTTGACAGCGGTGATGATCTTCGCAAGCTCCTTCTCACGAAGTCCTGGAACGGTACCCGGAGCAGGCAGCAGGATAACGTCTGCCCCGGCTTCTACAAACCGGAGCGAAGCATCCAGGTCCGTTACCCTTCCCTTCGTCCCCGCACCATGCATTTTACCCGCAATGATCAGGCCGCCGAAATGTTCCTTAGCCAGCCGGATAGCTCCTTCAATCTGTGTATTCGTAACCCCTGTCTTCGGGTTCCCAGTGAGGCAGATGAAGTCAAAGCCCAGATCCTTAGCCTTCGTCAGAGATTTGGCGGTAGCTCTTCTCCCCTCCGGCAGCTTGAAAAGGGATTCCACCGCGTCCGCCTTGTCGTCCACCGGCTCCAGATTCAAACCGATGGGGAGGCCGGTCATCGATTTAAGTTTCCCCACAATGTCCTCGTCAGGACCGGCCTCCACATCCGCATCCGGATGGAAGGAGTTACCGGGCACCACACCTTTCACCTGCGGATGGAACACATCAAACAGATTAAGCAGGATCATATCCGCCCCAAAAGCTTTGGACAGCTCCGCATTTGATATTTCCGGAAGCAGGGACAAGGTTACCACATTCTCGGAAATAATCGTTCTTCCTTCCGTTGCGATAATGGACTGCTTCAACTGTTCCCGGTTCATTTGGCGGAAGTCAGAGGCCCGGCAATCCAGGATTCTTTTCATACGACAATCACCTCAATTTCCAGATTTACTAACTTATTTCATGTTATCACACCGTTCCCTGGGGAACAAAACACCAGAACGGCAGGTATCTCCTTGAATGTCATACTTGGAAATACCCGCCGCGCAAGTAAGGTTAGCTGTCTAATAAATATACCCTTGACTCATAGGGACGCAAAGTGAGCTTATTCACGTTCTCATTAGAAGAGGGTTTGTAATTTGAAATTAGCAGCTTGGCACCCTCTGGGTTGATCTCCCTCGGCCATTCAAAAACCGGCTGCTTATCGAAGAAATTGAGAATGACCAGGAGACGCTCATCCTCACATGTCCGGGTGTAGGCATAGATTTCGGGGTCCAGCGGGAGCAGCAGCTTGTACTCTCCGTAAACGATCACTTTATATTTTTTCCGGAGGGCGATGAGCTCCTTATAGTAATTATAAATGGAATTCGGGTCCTTCTGGGCAGCTGCCACGTTGACTTCCATATAATTGGAATTCACGTTAATCCATGGTTGAGCCTTGGAGAAACCGGCATTTTCGCTATTATCCCACTGCATGGGAGTCCGGGCGTTATCCCGGCTCTTCTTGCGAATCGCCTTCATAATGCTCTCCTCCGGCATCCCTTTCTCCCGCATGTCATGGTAGAAATTCAGCGTCTCTACATCCCGGTAATCCTCAATAGAGGCAAACGACGGGTTGGTCATGCCAATTTCCTGCCCTTGGAAGATATAAGGCGTCCCTTCGAGAGTCAGAAGAAAGGTCGCAAGCATCTTGGCGGATTCAACCCGATAGTTCAAATCATTGCCGAACCGGGAGACTGAGCGGGGCTGATCATGGTTCTCCAGATAGTTGGCATTCCAGCCCTGATTATGGAGCACCGTCTGCCATTCACTCATCACTTTCTTCAGCTCAAGCAAGTTCCATGGCTTGATATTCCATTTGCCGCTGCCGGGTGACTCGGCATCCAAATACATGTGTTCAAATTGAAAGACCATGTTCAGTTCGCGCCGGGTGTCACCCACATAGTCAAGCGCTTGGTGCGGGCCTAGCCCCGACGTTTCTCCAACCGTCATAATGTCGTAATGAAACAGCACCTGGTCATGAAGATTCTGAAGCAGCGTATGCACCTTGTCCAGATTTGAAAATAATTGATACGCCCTGACAGTAGGCAGCCGGTTCGGGTTATCCGCATCAGGCAGACCTTGGGCCTTCACAATATGCGCAATCGCATCAAATCTGAAGCCGTCCACCCCTTTCTTCAGCCACCAATGGATCATATCGTGGAGCTCATCCACAACAGCCTGATTGTCCCAGTTCAGATCCGGCTGCTGCTTTGCATACAAATGCAAATAATAACTGTCGGTTGTGGAGTCATACTCCCATACGGAGCCGCTGAAATAGGACTCCCAGTTGTTCGGGGGGCCTCCGTTCTTTCCTTTGCGCCAAATATAATAATCCCGTTTGGGATTATCCTCTGACGATTTCGATTCAATAAACCAGGGATGCTCGTTCGAAGTATGATTAAGAACCAGGTCCATCATAATTTTCATCCCTCGGCTGTGAGCCTCACGCAGGAGCCGGTCGAAATCTTCCATCGTGCCGTATTCCGGCTGAATATCACAATAGTCGCTGATATCATAACCATTATCGTGGTTAGGTGATTTATAAATGGGGCACAGCCAGATCACATCTACTCCGAGATCCTTCAAGTAGTCCAGCTTGGATGTGACTCCCCGCAGATCCCCTATACCATCTCCGCTCGCATCCTTAAAGCTGATCGGATAAATTTGATATACAACACTTTCTTTCCACCACTTCGGGTTCATCTCACACAGCCTCCTTTATCTATCTAACACAGTACCCTGTCCTATACTTTTAAACAGGGGAACGTCTGGTAACAACGTGAATTGTATAAATAGCCTTTACATTTCTTCATCTTTGTATAATAATCAGATCTGGTTCAGGCAACTGTAACCACTCCGGTATCAATTTATTTTCAGAAAGGAAAGGTGAAGGGCTCATGGATAAAACAATTATTAACAACCCGGCGCCTTCGCTGCAGCTATCGCGTTCCCGAAGGTTATGGACAGCGGTAATTTTAGGGTCATTATCCGCATTCGGACCGTTATCCATCGATATGTATCTGCCTTCACTGCCGCGGCTCGCGACAGATTTACATACCACAGCGTCTCTGACCCAGCTGACCTTAACCGCATTTCTGCTTGGGCTTGCACTCGGACAGCTGGTTGTTGGACCGCTTAGCGATATTAAGGGAAGACGTTCCCCTCTCTTGATCTCCTTAGGGGTTTATTCTGTATCATCCATATTATGTGTCTTTGCTCCCAGTATTGGTGTACTTATCGGTCTAAGATTGATTCAAGGGGTGTCGGGCGCAGCGGGAGTTGTTCTGTCCCGGGCCATTGTCAGGGACTTATATTCGGGGACAGAGCTTACCAAGTTCTTTTCCCTGCTCATGTTAATTAACGGGGCGGCCCCAATTCTCGCGCCAATAATAGGAGGGCAACTGCTCCGCATTTTCCCTTGGCGAGGGGTGTTTGTCGTGTTATTTGCGGTTGGGGTCATCATGCTGATCGCCGTCTATTTCGGGCTGCCCGAGACCCATCCGAAGCACCGGAGAGCCACCGGAGGCATTCGCCAGACCTTCTCCACCTTCGGCAGACTGCTCAGAGACCGGGTATTCATGGGATATACAATTGCCCAAGGCCTCGTATCGGCAGCCATGTTCGGTTACATCTCCGGCTCCCCGTTTGTCATGCAGGAGGTATTTGGCGTATCGCCTCAAATGTACAGCGTCATCTTCGCAGTCAACGGCATCGGCATTATTGCGGCCAGTCAGCTGACCGGACGTTTGGCCGGACGAATTTCCGAAGAGAAGCTGCTCGTCTGTGGCCTCAGTCTGGCCGCTGCCGCATCCGTCATCCTGCTGCTGGATATTACTTATCTTCAGCAGCTGCTGTCGGTGCTGATCCCCCTATTCTTCGTTGTAGCCTCTGTCGGGATTGTCGGCACCACCAGCTTTCCGCTCGCCATGAAGGAACAGGGTGATTCCGCCGGCAGTGCCTCGGCGCTGCTTGGGCTGCTGCCCTTCGTGCTGGGCGCGGCCTGCGCGCCTCTGGTTGGCATTGGAGGCAGCCATACCGCGGTCCCGATGGGCATTGTAATCGCCGCAGCGGATGTATGCGCAATCGGATTTTATTATGTGCTTGTCCGCCGGGCGGGGCACCGCTCCAAGCTGTAACGGAAACAAAGAAGAAGCGCCGGATATGCTCCTGGCGCTTCTTCTTTGTTTATTTTAAATCATATGACCGGGGTTAAGATGGCTTCACATTCTTAAATAAAGGGCGGAAGTATAGATCATAAGCTTTATCCGCAATTTCATCTGGTGTATAACCGCGGGATTTCCGAAGGTAGATATAACAATCCGGCTCTAACAAGAACAAGAACGCATTCACCACAAAACAGGTATCACATGGACCGATCTCGTTAGCTGCCGCAGCCTGATTTAACAACTGGCTCAAGGTTCCAAAGATGAACACGTACGGATGAGATTCAGAGAACTCAAAACCCATTCTCTGTAGCTTGTGGCAGCTCTCATCCAGAGCGCCAATCCAGACCATGGCATCCTCTACAAACCGGACCCACTTCAAAATAACCTGTCCGATCCGCTCTTCGGTGGACCGGGAAGGCTCCTCGATTCCACGCCGGATATCCTCCTTGATCACGCACAGCTTCTCCTCAATGAGATTAAGGCAGATGTCCCCAATGCTTGCATACCTTCTATATAAGGTGCCCTGCCCGATCCCTGATGCCTTGGCGATCTGATGCATGCTTACCTTGTCAACGCCGCGCTGTTCAATAAGCTGTCTCGCGTTCTTCAAAATTAATTCATTGATTTCCAGGGAGCCTCTACTCTCTTCATGAAGCGGCATATACATAGTTCTCCTTCTAAGCAGGTATGATATGGATAGATGCCATCCATATGAACAGAACATCTATATATTGTAACCCTTACCCCTATGAAGGATCAATCCCTCCACCGGACCGGCATCCCTCTTACTTCTCCTGAGGAATAGCACTTCGACGAATGAACAGGGCCAGGATGAAGGCGGCTACTGTAAGAATTGCCCCAACCCAAAATGCGCTGTGTACTCCTGAGGTCATCGCCTCTGCGATCTGCTTGGGATTGGTAGGATCTTTCACTCCGCTGAGATAGCGGGCTTGGCCTGAGGACATGATGCTGATGAAGAGCGCAGTCCCAACAGCGCCGGCCACCTGCTGAATCGTATTCATAATCGCGGTTCCATGCGGATACAGATGACGCGGCAGCTGGTTAAGCCCTGTGGTCTGGGCCGGCATAATCACCATGGAAAGCCCGATCATGAGTGCAATATGAAGCAGAATGATCACATATATCTCTGTCGATGTAGAGACTTGGGTGAACAGCCAGAGGGTGATCACCATGATCACAATCCCTGGGATGACCAAGGCTCTAGGCCCGAATTTATCGAACAGACGCCCCGTAATCGGTGACATCAATCCATTAATGATGCCTCCTGGTAGGAGAATCAGACCAACGGTGGAAGCCGTCAGCGCAAGTCCGCTGATCATAAACATGGGCAGAAGAGTCAAGGTGGAGAACAGGGTCATCATCAGGATGACCATCAGAATGACGGCCAGCGAGAACATCGGATATTTAAAGGAACGGATATCCAGCACCGGTTCTGCCAGCTTCAGCTGTCTTAGAACAAACAGCAGCAGACCAATGAAACCTGCAACAAGGCAGATGATAACCAAGCTGCTGGACCAGCCGATCTCAGGATCTCCCGCACTGCTGAATCCATACACAATGCCTCCGAATCCGATCGTAGAGAGCAGAATGGACAGCAGATCTACTTTGGGCCGTGTAACCTCAGACACATTCCGCAGATAAATGAAAGCAAAAATGATCGAAAATACCGCAAGCGGCACAACCGAGAAGAATAGCCATCTCCAGCTAAGCGAATCCAGGATAAGGCCGGCCAGCGTTGGACCGGTTGCCGGCGCGAACATAATGACCAGTCCTATCGTTCCCATGGCCGCTCCACGTTTCTCAGGCGGGTAAATGGTCAGAATCGTATTCATCATGACCGGCAGCAGCAGGCCTGTGCCGAGCGCCTGAACCAGACGCGCAATCAGCAGAACGGTGAAATTTGGTGACAAGCCCGCGATCAAGGTTCCGACTAGGAACAAGCCCATCGCACTGATAAAAATCTGTCTAGTGGTAAACCACTGAATAAGCAGCGCCGTAACAGGCACAAGAATTCCGATTAACAGCATGTAGCCCGTGGTGAGCCATTGAATTGTAGAGTAAGGAACCTTTAGTTCCTTCGTCAGCTCGGTTAATGCTACCCCGAGCAGCGTTTCATTAAGCAGGGCAAGGAATGCCCCGATCATCATCGAAATGACAATGGGCAGCCGCTTTATATTCTCTATGGGTGCGGCACCAACCGCTGCACTTCCTGTATTCATTGTTATTCCTCCCTATGTATCTCTATTTAGGAAAATCTCCGCAGTATGGTTATCTTCGGAACTCGTCCGCCTCCTTCTTGGGAAAAAGTAAGAGATTTAATTCCGTGTCGCGGACAATTGTCCGCACGATGTATATTAGCAGACAATTGTCCGCAACGTCAATGTAAACAATAAATATAGTGGTTTATGGCAGTTTATTGTGTGTATAAGAAACAAGCCGCCCTCGTCTCCGAGAGCGGCGTAGTTATCTTCTTTTCTATTGATTTATAGTCCTTATTTATCCCAAGGCTCCGCACCTTCAGCCTCAAGCTCCCCGACAAGCTCTTCACACAGCTTATGGGTAAGCAGCGCATCCCTTGCCGAAGGTGAAGGGCCTCTTCCCTCTCTCACTGCGGACAGGAACTCTTCAATCACCTGATCAAATCCTCTGCGGTACAGATTAGGGTCCCAGTCGTTAAAGCCCCGGTGCTTCTCTTCTCCACCAGAGTACTCGATGGTTGTGTTTAAATTTTTGACAACCCGCTTATCCCCTGGACTCATAACCTCCAGAATCTCCTCCACGATTCCATTGTCCCGGTTCATAATGCCAATGCAGCTGAAGTCGTCCCCATCAAGCTGAAGCTGGACATGATACAGCTTGCCTTCCTGGATCCGGGCGGATACCCGGGTTCTCTTAATCTCACCGGGCGCCAGAAAACGCAAAGTATCCACAACATGAATAAAATCATCCAGTACAAACCGTCTCGCCACATCTGGGTGGTGAAGGCGGTTCTTCTGTAAAAGGACCAGCCCCGGCTCCTTCAGCTCCTTCTTAACCTGAGCGTACATCGGCGCAAATCTGCGGTTGAACCCGACCATTAGAATTCGCCCGGTCTGCTCGGAGAGCTCCACAATCCGGCGGGACTCTTCATAGGTGTATGCAATCGGCTTGTCCACATAAACATGAATTCCCGCCAGAAGAAGCTTCTCCACGATTGCAGGATGGGAATCTGTGGAGGTATGTACAAAGGCAGCATCTACCTTTGAAGCAATAAGCTCATCCACCGTGGTTACGCATTCCCCTACCCGGTATTTCGAGCTAAGCTTATGCAGAGTCTCCTCATTCCGGGTACAGAACACAAGCTCAATATCCCCGCGGGCCGTGATTACAGGCAGGTATGCTTTCTGAGCAATACCCCCAAGTCCGACGATACCGATTCTCATAGATTTAATCCTCCAATTGTCAACGTAGTCCCTCTATTATAAATTCTCTAGTTCGAGGAATAAAGGTAGGCTATCTAGTTTGCCGATTATGCGCGCCCATCCGTAATCGCTTGTACGAGCTTCGGAAACCAGCTGGCAAGCGGAGTGAACCTATATCCAGCACGAACGGCCTTACTGGTATCCATAAGCCAATCAGCCGGGACCCCGAACGGGGACTGGTTCTCCGGCCCGGTCTCCCCTTTAATTATGGCAGTCCGCCCGGTAGCTTCTTCTATGGTCCTTACAATCTGACGCACCGAAATCGATCCCTCGGATGCCGCGTTAACCGGACCTTTCACCAAGCCCTGACCGAGCCAGGCCAGAAACTCGGCTGCTTCATTCGAAGAAATAAAGCTGAGCCTCGCATCGAGATTGGGCACACCTATCGAAGTGCCCTTCTGGATGCGGTGTACGTGAAAATGCAGTCTTTTCGTATAATCATCCGTACCGAGCACAATGGGTATTCTCATGGCCTGAACAGGAAAATGAGCCTTTTGGAACAAAACGGCCTCTGCTTGCCTCTTACCTTCAGAATAAGTAAAGTCCGAAGAAGCTCCTTTTTTGATGGGATAAATATAAGGGTTAAAGTCATCTTCTATAACTGCCCGCCCTACAGGCTCATACACAGACAGCGTCGAAGTCATAATGTACTGTCCGACCCGACCTTCGAAGGCGTCGACAGCAATTTGGGCGTCATCAGATGAGTAGCATATGTTATCGTACACAAGGTCCCAATCCCCCTGAGAGGTAAGGGCGAGCAGATCTGCCCTGTTAGTCCGGTCGAGTGTAAGATGTTTAATCCGCTTGCTGAAGATGACCGGTGAATTTCCCCGGGTAGCGATGGTGACATCGTGCTCGCCTTCTTGGAGAAGAAGCTCGACTAATTTTTTACCGAAATAGCGGGTTCCACCAAAAATCAATATTTTACGCATCCCTTTACCCCTCTTTCGCAATATTTATTTCTAAATTTAAAACGAAACTGACTTTTCCACAGATACGCCATTACCAACGTTGTAATTCTAATAGTAAACCCGCATGTGCTGTTATGCCAAATCACCGCAAGCGTTCTCCCCCTTGCCCACTTGCTTGCTTCTGATGCTTAAGTACTTGTTGTTTTGATACCAAAGCATCAATTAAGGTTATGAAAATCCAGTACCATTTCCCGGAAAATTTATGTATATAGTGGGATAGTCAAAGAATTCGGACTCCTTAATAATGGATATTAGGTATTATTTTTTGTCCCACCGTAAATTAAAATTTTGGGAGGAGTGTCGAAGTTTGTTCCAATCTATCATTCGAAAAACTTCATATGCTGTGGCAAGTCTTGCCATCCTATCAGGTATTGTTATCAACCCGGGTTACGCTTCTCCAGTATCAGCCTCAGCTTCAGCTCATAAGCCAGTAATTGAGTGGTCCCACCAGTATGGCAAGGACCAGTTAAATTCCAACGGACGCAGTGTTACCGCCACCGAGGACGGCGGGTACATCGTCACCGGTGACATTGAAGAAGACCCAGGTTCAGGGTACGGAATCACCAAAGCATACGTCCTTAAGCTTGATGCTTCTGGGAAGGTGCAGTGGGATCAGAAAATTCAGCACGGAGACTCGGAATATACGTATGCGCATCAAGCGGCTCCAACCCAGGACGGTGGATATATTGTCAGTGGAGCGACTAAAAACTATGATGGCAGGCCACACAATGTTGTCTTCTTGGCCAAGCTGAATGCCCAAGGGAACGTGGAGTGGGAGAATGAATATGGTGACGGATATACCAATCAATATGGGGAATCTGTGGTTCAAGCCGAGGACGGCGGATTTGTTGTAACGGGATACAGTGTAACTTCCTATGGCGAAGCTCCGGCTTATGTGCTTAAGACAGATGCCCAAGGCAAAAAGCTATGGTATAAGAAATTCAGATTCGGCAGCAATCAGTATTTTAACGATGTGATTGCCACACCAGATGGCGGAACGATTGCGGTAGGCACCCTTAACTCTGTTATTGGCACTGGTGAGGATGACGCCGGCATTGCTACGAAGCTGAATGCCAACGGCGAGGAAGTCTGGACGCATAAATATGCCCAGCCGAATTCCGGGCGCAGCGCATACGCCATCATTCCTTCGGATGACGACGGTTATTTAATCGCCAGCAGAACGAAAGATGACGTGAACCTTCTGACCAAGACAGACGCCTCCGGTGAAGTAATCTGGGAGAAAAGCTCCACTTCGCCAGATGGTCGTGAACTCTTTACCGAGCTTGCTCGCACCAAAAACGGATATGCACTGATTGGGCAGAATGAGAAAGGCTCCTATCCTGATGAGCAGAACCGCTTTGAAATCCTGCTGCTGGATCAAAGTGGGGAAATTGCGGATAGATTAATTTTTGGTGATGCGAACCTGTATGGAATCGGCAAAGGGACTTATGCTCCAGACGGAGGGTTTGTGGTTACCGGGCAGGCTCATGAGAATAACAAATATTTTCTGCAGCTGACCAAGCTCGCTGCCCCGGACCAGCCTCAGGTAGACCCGGTTCTAACCGGAATTAAATTCACCGACTCCAGCAAAAAAATTTCGGTGGGCGAGCATGCCCCCACTGTAGTGAATGCGGTTTATTCCGACGGAAGCGCAACCGGACTGACGGATGAAGTCACGTTCTCCTCGGATGACGAGCATATCGCTGTGGTAGACGGGAAAGGTCAGATTACCGGCATCAAGCCGGGCAGCGCCACCATCACTGCCGTATATCAAGGGCTTCAGGCGCAGTTGAAAGTAGAGGTATCCGAGACCCCGGGCAATGGAAATCCGGATGGTGAAGGCACCTTCTACCTGGACTCGGACGAGTATTCCTTAACTGCCGGGACCTCTCTGGACACGATTGCCTTCTTCAAGGATAAAGACGGGAAGATTCATGATGTGACCAAGGATGCAGCCTTTAAGAGTGACAATCCGAAAGTCGTGGAGTATGACGAGGACGGCAACATCATCGGGGTGCACGCGGGAATCACTCACATTACCGCTGAATACAAAGGACACTCGTACAGAGCGCTTGTTCAAGTGGTCCGTGCCTCTGTGCCAAAATAATGGATAGAACGAAATCAGGTGCCGTCTTCTCAGACGGCACCTGATTTCGTATAAAAGTTCGATTTGTGTTCAAAAAACTCCGGGAACGAACGACAGCTCCCAACGCTGCTAGTTTGGGATTTCTTGAATTATTTATTTGGTGAATGAAATCCCAACCCAAAGGCAAAAAAAGCCGTCCAGTCTGCTGTATGATTACTTATCATTGGGAGGGGCCGTTTTTTCAATAGCAAGAAAGCTCTGTTATCTTCGTGTCTCAAACAGACTCTTAATCAGGGAAATCCCACTGATTACCCCCAAATAGAAATGACCGTGCTGATCGATCAGCTTCAAATACTTAGGATATAAAGGCAGCTTGAAATAGAACGCAGCCACAACATACACCAGCAGGACAAAGCTTGGCAGAAATACGGCTAGAAACATCGGCTTGTTGAAACTAGCCCTGCCAGGGAGTCCGAACAGGCCGCTTAGATAAATACCAAGAATCAGGGCAAATAAGGTGCCTGCCCATAAACTTCTTTTAATGTTGAAATCCACCTGGCCTTTGCGGGCAATCTCGTCCAGGTACTGATTGCCATAATAGAGCAGCAGAATAGCACCTATCGTCCAGATCAAATAATACAGATATCCTTTTCTCTTCATTCGTCAACTCTCCCGCTTGATAGATTCCGAGTTATACTCCGGCTGCTGGGTCCCGCTTATGACATATTCCTTCCGGTCGCGTTGCCCTTTAACATGCTTCAATTGAGCCACGATAATCAGACTGATTACCACGAGCAGGAACCAGGAACTGATCTTGCCGAGATGCACCATCTGCCAGGCATGCTCCTGATCCGGATAGCGCCACGCGCCCAGAAGTGTGGATATATTCTCCGCCAGCCAGATAAAGAAGCCCACCAGCAGGAAGCTTAGCAGCAGCGGCATCCGGAGAGTTCGCTCCTCTACCTTGAAATAAACTTGTGTTTTATAGAATATGACACACAGCAGCACAATTAGAATCCATCGGTAATCACCAATATAATGGTGGGTGAAAAAGTTCAAATAAATCGCACCGCTGATCACCCAAGGCAGCACTCGCCCCGGCCAGCCTGTAATCTTCAGGTCAAACCTGCGCCAGGCCTGACAGATGTAGCTCGCCACACTCGCGTACATGAACCCGCTGTACAAGGGAACACCATAGAACTTGCTCCACCCGGGTTCAGGGTAAGACCAGGAACCCATGTGCACTTTATAGAGTTCCAAAACAAGCCCAATAATATGGAACAAACAGATTACCTTGAGCTCATCCAAAGTCTCCAGGCTGAACACCACCATTGCTACCTGGGCTACGATACAGATCATAAGGATAAGATCGTACCTCGGTACATAAGGCACTTGAACGACTTTGGTGACAGCCAGGGATGCGAAGATGATCACCGGGAACACGCAGGACAAAGCCTCTTTCCAGCCGAAAACCCATAACTTGCGCCAAAATTGCATGGTTCACCGCCTTATCTTAATACAGCCTCATCCACTTAAAGCTTGATCAGCATATGAATGTCCTCAGGCTCAAGCTCAAATAGCTCCGGGTCAACCTCCTGGGTTACCTTACTGCCACAGTGGGTATAGAAATTAACGGCAGACTGTGTCTCCGTGGAGGAGACATAGAGATAGGCTGCCCCGCGGCGGAGCGCCTCCCGTTTCAGTTCATCCATCAGCGTCCTTCCAATTCCCTGTCTGCGGTAGTTTCTTGATACATACATCAGGTCAACCTGCAGCTGGTCCTGATTCTTGCCGCGGAACTTGTTCGCAAGCACGCCGAAACCAGCCAGCCTATCGCCATCGAAAGCCCCATAGGCGTACCCTCCATCCGACAGCTGCTCAAGATACCGGGTCTTCAGCTCCTCCAAGTAGTGCTGATCCCAGGTTCCACACTCATGGCCTGCAGGGATTTCTTTCACACTTCCATTCTCCATACGGTAAATCTTCTCAATATACTCCGAACGGTCAATATGAGAGATCAACTTCACATCTTCATGTGTCATCGGTCTATAGTTAAGCATACTGCTTTATTCCTCCATTTCATTCAATACCTCTATCGTTTATCCAAGCTCCATTTCCATCAGAATCATGTCTTTGCAGGCAATCCCGTTCTCCATAATCGGTTCACTGTAATGCTTCACGAAATAATCCCGCTCCACGCCAGTGATGCGGAATCCGTTCTTCTGGTAAAATGCCAGCTGGTTCAGGCTGGAGTTGCCTGTGCCTACCTTCAGCAGACGATAGCCCGCCTTCCGGGCAGAGTCAATCGTGTGCTGAAGAAGCTTTTTGCCAAACCCTCTTCCCTGGGCTTGTTCATGCACCGCAATATTGACAATCTCCGCCTCCTCCGGCGAACGCGGAAGCAGAACACAGACACCAAGAATCTGTTGATCCACAACCAAGGTGTACACTGAACTTTTATGTATATAACTCTGCACCATCTGCTCATCCGGATCTGCCAGCAGCAGCAGTTCCATTGGCAAAGTTTCAGGTTCCAAATGCTCTTGAATAAGTATTGTAGTAATAGATAACGCCTCCTGAATTTATGTTTGTATTAGGGCAACCTTATCCATTATAGCATTTTCTGAGTTTAGGAACTTAGGGAGGAAGCACTTATACCAATAAATAATAGAATAGTCCCTATAAATCCCAGGATAAATTATCCATAATTGTAATAAGGGTAGAGGACTATCCTTGCAAAAATATAAAGGAGGTTTGCTCTATGAAAAAACCAGCCAGGCGCATCAGCAGCAAGACCACAGCCTTACTCACAGGCCTCATTCTCGCCATGGCTGTGCCGGGAACAGGATATGCCTCTGCCGAGATTCCTGTGATCGAGAACAGTACCAACAATACATCTACTGTGGTCATTACGTTCCCTGGACAGCCAACTACAGGTGGGGACTATACTGTCGGAGGTGGAGGGGCGACTACTCTGCCAAGCAATCCGGGAATACCTGATGTCGGTGGAGTAGGAAATCCGGACGAAGTTATAATTTTATTTCCTGGCAACCCAGGGGGAATACCGGACGTGGGCGGAGTTAAAAATCCAGACGGAACGCCAGTCACACAGCCAGAGATACTCCACTTTACTCTGGACTCTGATGAGTATTCGGTTACAGTAGGTGACACCCTGGACACCGCTGCCTACATCAAGATCGGTCAAGGCCCTTTGAAGAGAGTTACAAATGACGTAATCTACATAAGCGAACGGCCCGACCTTCTTCAGGTGGACAGCCAAGGCAATCTCACCGGCTTGAAGCCTGGCCTTGCCCGGGTAACCGCACTACATAGCGGCAAGCTGTTCACCGCAAAGGTCCAGGTCGTAAATCCTTATCAAGGACGTTAACCGTTTCTGTACAAGCAAATAATCTTGCCCAACAAACCTAACCTTCCAGCCATAATGGCCAGAGGGTTAGGTTTGTTTCTTATCTCACTAATTCTAATTTAGATCCGAATCCCTTCCTCCGTCCATCGCCCTACATTTCAGATCCACCTGAAACCCATCATTTCCCTTTTATTGAACTATGTTGTGATTCGTTGTACTTTGTTATAGTTATTCTTTGGGCCTATCAAGGTCTTTAAGCAAACAGGATAACAGAAGACAATAAATCACAATTGAGTACCTTTAAACGAAAAACTCTCCAGCTATATAATTGCCTTGTAAACGCTATCAATCATGAAAAGGGGCGAATCAATTGAAGAAAAAGCTATTCTCAACGGGAGTTTCCATGGCTGTGGTCATGTCCCTCCTTCTCTCCGGCTGCGGCTCGGACAATTCTGGAAGCGGGAACACACCTGCTGCAGACCCGGGCAAATCCAATCAAGAAACGTCTAAAAACGCTTCGGACATCAGCGGCAAAATCACCTTCCTGACCAACCGTACGGATATGATTGGCAAGGAATACGACGAGTATCTGAAACGCTTCAATGAAAAATACCCTAATATCGAAGTCGAGCTTGAGCCTTCCCAGACAGACTACAATCAGCAGGCAAAAGTTCGCATGGCCAGCCAGGAGCTGCCAGACGTAATGTTCATTCCAACAATCCCGAACTCGGATCTTCCTAAGTACTTTGCTCCACTAGACGATCTCGGGCTTAATGATCAAGTAACCTTCAAAGACTTTAAATCCTTCGATGGCAAGCTGTACGGAATTTCTTCCGGCAACTCCACTTCCGGTATCGTATATAACAAAAAAGCTTTCGCAGATGCAGGAATTACAGAGGTACCCAAGACCTGGGATGAATTCCTGGCTGCTTGTGAGAAGCTCAAGCAGAAAGGCATCGTTCCGCTGGCTTCGAACTTCAAGGATAAGTGGCCGCTGAACAACTGGGTGTATGATCTTCCCAGGGTAATTGAGAACAACCCGAACTTCCCGAATGATAAACTCAACACAGATACCCCGTTCACCATGGACAATGGTTACGGCAAAGCGATGGGACTCCTTCGCCAGCTTAACGAGAAAGGTTACCTGGAGAAGGATATCAATTCAACGAACTGGGAGCAGTCCAAAAAGGATATTGCCGCAGGCAAATTCGGAATGTATTTCCTCGGGAACTGGGTTATCAACCAGGTCATCGGGGCTGGAACAACTTCGGACAATGTCGGATTCTTCCCGCTGCCATATGACAATTCTGGCAAACCATCTGCTGCTCTAAGTCCTGACTTCTTCTATGCGGTCGCCAAAGACAGTGAGCATGTGGACGCAGCCAAGGCATTTGTGAAATGGATGATTGAAGAGTCCGGTTATGAGGATTTCGCCGGGTTCATTCCGCCTCTTAAGAACAAAGAATCCAAACTGGCTCAGCTGAAGGAATTCCAGTCGGGCGGCGTGAAGCTCCAGGAAGGTACAGTGGATGATCCTGTTGTAACAGACATCAGCAACAAGGCACAGCTGGATCTGCCAGCGGTAGCACAGGAATTTGTACTTGCCTCTGATCCGCAGAAAGTGCTGGATAAATGGAATGCCGCATGGGCCAAAGCCAGAAAAGAAGTGAAACACTAATTCCAGAAAAACCAGGGAAAATGGATTATCTTCTGATGGATAATCCATTTTCCCTATAACTTTTGAAGATCTATAGAAAGAAGGTCTGAGGATGTTTGGAAGCCTATCTTACTCAAAACAGAAAATGATCATTATCATCTCCTTCCTGACCGTCCCCCTGCTTCTGCTTGCCACCTTTACCTATTATCCGGCTATAAAGCTGGTTTATTACAGCTTCACCAACTGGGACGGCTACAGCCCTGAGAAGCCGTGGGTCGGCTTGGACAACTACCGGGAGGTGTTCGCCAATCCGGATATTTTCAAAGTATTTGAGCATAACTTTGCCTACTTTGTCATGGGGATCATCCAGAACATCATCGCCATTTATTTTGCCGTCGTTCTAAATAATAGACTTCGGGGAAAGAACTTCTTCCGTATTCTCCTGTTCCTTCCCTATATCATGAACGGCGTAGCCGTAGCTTTCATGTTTGGTTATGTATTTGATACCACTAACGGCTCCCTTAACCTTTTATTAGGCAGCTTGGGCCTTAGCGGTCTTTCCGATACCAGCTGGCTCGGAACCGAAGGCCTGGTGAATTACTCACTGGCTTCCACCGGCTTATGGCGTTTTATGGGCTATAACATGGTGATTTATATCGCTTCCTTACAGGCTATTCCACAGGATATCTTCGAAGCCGCCAAGATAGACGGGGCGAGTTCCATGCAAACGTTATGGAGAATTACCCTTCCTAATATGAAGCCGGTCATCCAACTGAATCTGTTCCTTACCGTCACTGGTGCCCTAGAAGTGTTTGATCTTCCCTTCGTGCTTACGAAAGGCGGCCCGGCCGGAGCCAGCCAGACGTATGTGCAGCGGGTTGTGGACACCGCCTTTGCTTATAACAATTATGGCCTTGCCTCAGCGATGAGTATTATTCTGCTGTTCTTTGTCGTCTTTGTCCTCTTGATCCAGCAGCTTGTTCTCAACAGGGGAGGTAACAAATAACATGAAAAGCACAAAGTTCAACTTCATAAGCCTTCTCAAGTATATAACTTTGCTTGCCGGGGTATTTGTCGTTCTCTTCCCTCCCTATGTCGTCATTGTTAATGCCTTCAAATCCAAGGATGAGTTCAATACCAGCAATTCAATGGAACTGCCCCACAGCTTCTTTAATTTCGAGAATTTTGTCACCGTGTTCAAACGGGGACATCTGCTAAGCGGGTTCAGCAACACACTGGTCATCATTGTTGTTGCGCTTGCGCTAAACATTCTGTTTGGTACAATGGTAGCCTACGTTCTGGGACGCTTCAGCTTCAAGCTGAAGCCCGTAGTGTTCGGAGCTTATCTGGTCGCAACCATTATCCCGAGCATTACGACCCAGGTAGCTACTTTCGGTATCATTAAAAGCTTGGGGTTGTACAATACCCTGGGAGCGCCTATCATTCTATATGTTGGTGCCGACGTCATTCAAATCATTCTGTACCTGCAATTCATCCGAAATATTCCTGTGGATTTGGACGAGAGCGCGATGGTAGAAGGCGCATCCCTATTCAGGATTTATAGATCTATTATTTTCCCGCTGCTGACTCCAGCGACCGCTACACTGGTCATCTTAAAGACGATCAGTATTTACAACGATATGTATATTCCTTATCTATATATGCCTAAACAAAGTTTAGGTGTGGTGACCACCGTGCTCATGCGGTTCCAGGGTGTGAATACAGCGGATTGGAATCTGATCTGCGCAGCAATTCTGCTCATTCTGCTGCCTACGGTCATTCTGTATTTATTCCTGCAGAAATATATCTTCGAGGGAGTGACCAGCGGCGCTGTGAAGTAGCTTGGGGAATGGAGAGGAAGGTCGTTCATCCATGTTTTCACTTATACGGGGTAATCTGCTCAAAGGCTGGTTATTTCTTGCCAACCTTTCCATGCAAAAAAAGCTGATCGTCATCTTTGTCTTTCTGATATCTATGCCGATCACCTATGTAACCTACCTTTCAGCGCGCTCAACTCTCCAATCTGTGCTTGAAAATGCGACAAACAACGCCGTACAAATGACTGCCAATGCCTCCAATACATTGGACAGCTATGTGGCGGATCTAAAAAGATATACGGTTCTCCCGTTATATAACAAGGAAGTTCAATACTACCTGGAGCAAAAGGGTACCAATTGGGACAAAAACGTCAGTATCGGGATGTTTCTCAGCTATCTGAACCATACCAAGGAAGAGATCTCAGCTGTCTATCTGGTCGATAAATTCGGATCGGTCTTCTATGACAAGAACACGACCATTACCGAGCTGTATCCCTACGAGCAGCTTGCGCAGTGGAACAGCCTCATTCGAAATAATGGTGCGGCCCCGATCATTACAGGCAGGCATACTATCCGCGCCAATTCCAATGGAAGCAAAGAGGTATTTACGGTCCTGCGGACCGTCAAGTCTGCCAGCACCCTTAAGGATATAGGCATCATCGCGTTTGATACAGATATCAAAATATTCAAACAAACCTTCGAACCGGTAAACCAAGTTACCGGAGGCAGCTCCATGATTGTCGACAGCCAGGGCAAGATCCTGTTTGCCAACAACGATAAGGGTGGATTCGACCCGACCAAGCAATCGAGCCTGCTTCTGAAGCAGGCCAAGCTTGACCAAGGATCTTTCCAGTCCGAGATTGGAGGACAGGAGTATTTAACCGTATACAAGGTATCACAGGAAACCGGGTGGATCATGCTGCACAGCATCCCGCTTAATCATATCTTGTCCTCGTTCGAACAGAACCGTTCGGCACTTATCCTGACCACTTTAATCATCCTGGCGTTCGCCCTGCTCGTAGCTACGATCATTTCCTACGCGCTGACCCGGCCGCTGAAATCAATGGTCCGTCTGATGAAACAAGTCCAACGTGGCAATCTCGGAGTCTCGTTAACGCCGAAATATAATGATGAAATCGGGCTGCTCGGCCACCAATTCAACCGGATGATTACAAGGATCAAGGATCTGCTTGAGGAGGTTTCTATTACAGAGAAACGTAAACAAAAGGCGGATATGCGTGCGCTTCAGAACCAGATCAATCCTCATTTTATTTATAATACGCTGGAGTCCATTCGAATGTTGGCAGAGAGTAATGATGACCCCCGCGTAGCCGAGCTTACTTATTTGCTGGGACTACAAATGAGGTACAGTATCAGCCGCAGTGAAGAGGCTGTCACCATAGCTGAGGAGCTTGAGCATGTGACAAATTACTTCCAGCTGCTTCAGATCCGTTTTCCGGGAAAATTCGAGCTGGAGCTTGACATCCCGGATGCTTTCCTGGAACTGCCTGTGCTCAAGCTTGTATTTCAACCCATCGTGGAGAATGCGGTCTTCCACGGCCTGGAGAAGAAATCCGGACCCGGGCTTCTTACCATTACGGCCTGGAGCCGGGATGACAACGCGATGTTCCTGATCAAAGACAATGGAGTAGGTATGAGCCAAGATAAGCTTCTGGCCCTGAACAACAACCTTCAAAGCGCGGAGCCTGGAGAGAATTTCGGAATCGGGCTGCGGAATGTAAATGAACGCCTGTGCCTGCATTATGGTTATTCCTATGGACTTCAGGTTGAAAGTGAGCTTGGCGTCGGTACAAGTGTCACACTTCAGATTAAAGGGCCAACCCTGTGCGAGACCGAAGACAATACTAAATAACCAGGGGGGACAACACGTTGCTGCGTATCGTAATTGTAGATGATGAGGTACTCATCCGGGAAGGACTTGCCCGCATGATCCAGAAAGAGAACCCCGAGTTTCTAATCACAGGCAGCTGCTCGGACGGGGAACAGGTGCTTCATGATCTCAATCTTGAAGCTGTCGATGTGGTCATTACCGATATCCGCATGCCCCAAATTGGCGGCCTTGAACTGATTCGCAAACTTAAAGACAGTTATCCGCATATCCGGTCTATTCTGATGAGTGGCTTCACAGAATTCAGCTATGCTCAGGAAGCGATACGTTATTCTGCTGTCGACTATTTGCTCAAGCCTATAAACAAAGACCAGCTGTTCGCGCTTCTATACCGGTTGGATGAGGAACGGAAGAATACCCGTAAGAAAGAGGACCAGCAGCGTAAAGGCATCCTGCTGTCTGTCTTACTCAGCAGGGCTTCTTCCGATTTTCTTCTATCTGAGTTGGTACTGCCCTGTCCCTATTTCACCCTGCTTGCCATAAAAATGAACAGCTCCATCGCTTTAACTGCATTTAAAGACTCGCTTCTTAAAATGGAAACCGTAATGCACACGGATGTCTTGGAGCTTCATGAGCATATGCATATTCTGATCTGTTACTCGGATAAGGAGCCAAGTTATGATCAGCTTCAGGTGATGTGCAGTGCCATCTTATCCTCTGTCTCATCTAAAATCCTGGTTCATATCGGCATAAGCCGCTCCTATCACCTTGCATCTGAACTGTACACAGCTTACCTGGAATCCATCAGGGCCTGTGGCCAGGGAATATACAGCGAATCATTCCGGTATATTGCCCACATCCAGGATATCAGCCTGCCTTCAACAAATGTGCTGCAGAGATTGACCGGTGACAAATCTGAACTGATCCATGATTTGCAAATTCTGAATATCAACCAGATCATGAAACGGATTAAGGAAGGTTTGGTACTGTTAAAGACAGAAAATTCCGAGCCGGAAAGCTACCTGAGATATGTTGGATGGATTCGGGAGACAGCCGCAAATGAACTGCAAGAGTTTCAAATGGTATACGAATCGTCTTCTGACCTAAAACAGGTGCTATCTGCTGTTATGAGCTACACTGAACTGGAATCAGAAATTATGGACACCTTTCTGTCGGTGTTCACAGAAATCCGGAACAAACGGATGTTAATGGGAGGCAATGCGGTTGAGACGGTGAAACAGTGGATCTCGGCCAACTATAATCAGCAAGCCGACCTAAATGAGCTGGCCCGGATGGTCTATCTGACTCCAAGCTATTTAAGCAAGCTCTTCAAGCAGGAGACCGGATTCACACTGACGGATTATATTATTGATGTGCGGATCAATCAGGCTAAGCATCTGTTAAAGACGGCCCCATGGATGAAAATTCATCATATCGGCGCAGAGATTGGTTATGATGATCCCGCTTATTTTAACAAGCTGTTCAAGCGGATCGTCGGGCTGACACCAAACCAATACAGGCAGATCGCACGGCAATCTCATACCAGCCCCCAATAAGCCGAGATGATTCCCCGGCACTTCACCCGGATATCTGGTATAATGATCAGCGCACGGGCAGATCTTGCCCCCACCTGATTATTAGGAAAGAAGTTGAACTCACCATGATTGCCGTCATCCTTGTTCAAGTTGTTCTGCCGATCTTTATTCTGATTGGAATCGGCTCCGTAATGCAGTATGTATTCAAGCTTGATCTATATACGTTAACCAAAATCAACTTTTATTACATTACGCCGGCTGCTGTATTCATCAGCATGTATCATTCGGAAATGTCCCCGGCGCTGCTCGGAAGTGTGGCCCTATTCTACACGCTGTATGTCCTTGTTCTCTATGGCGCCGGGACGCTGATCTCCCGCCAACGCAAGTTCAGCCGCGGCATGAAGGCCGCCTTCACCAACAGTCTGATTCTCGACAATTCCGGCAACTACGGTCTGCCGATTAATAATCTGGCTTTCCGGGGCGATCCCCTGGCCAGTTCTATCCAGGCCCTGATCATGTCGATGCAGAGTCTGCTAACCTTCACCTATGGCGTAATCTCCATTCAGGGCGCCAAGACCGAGGGGTTGTATAAACAGGCGGTCATCGGATTTTTGAAAATGCCGGTCCCTTACGCGCTTGTACTGGGACTGCTTATGCATATCTTCAGTGTGCCGCTGCCCATGTTTATCTACCAGCCGCTGCAGTACGGGGAACAATCCATGGTCGCCATTGCTCTGCTGACACTTGGCGCCCAGATCATTAAATATCCGCTAAGATTGGACCGGATTGAGGTATACCTTAGCGTGGTCATGCGTCTTCTGTTCGCTCCTGCTGTCGGATTCGTTCTCATTCTTCTGCTTGGACTGCGGGGAATTCCCGCGGAAGCCCTGCTCATTGCCTCCGGTATGCCGGTTGGGGTCAACACCTCCATCCTCGCCGAAGAATATCAGAATGAACCAGATTTTGCCGCGCAGACAATTTTGATCTCGACCATTCTTAATGTAATCACGATTACGGGTCTGATCTCCCTTGCCAGATATTTGGCATGACCTATACCCTGCGCAAAAAACAAAAGATTAGGCCAACCAGTAATCTGGTTGACCTAATCATACGAAGGGCCGTCCCCAAAGACGGCCCTTGATTTTATTTAGGAGTTCGGCTTGTGTTCGGAAAGCTCTGAAAACGAGCGCCCGCTCCCCGTCAACTCGTCCATTCCCCTGCCAGCATACCATAGACCACATGATCCACATAGATGTCCCCGATCAGCTCTGAAGCCCGGATTACCCCTTCCTGGGTAAAGCCCAGTCTCTCGGGCACCGCCCGGCTCTTCTTGTTATCTACCGCTGCCCGGATTTCCACCCGATTTAGCTCAAGCTCTTGGAAGGCATAGTTAATCAAGGCTCTGCACGCTTTGGTCATCAGGCCCTTGCCCTGATAGTCGGAGCCCAGCCAATACCCGATCGACACCTTGCGGTTCGGCAGGTTCAGATCCTGAAGCGAGATGCAGCCCGCGATCTGGCCATGATATACAAGACCACAGTACACACCAAGTCCTTTAGCATACACCTCAAGCTGGGAACGGATAAAATTCTCCGTATCCCCTGCTTCACGTGTGAATGCCACCCAAGGCAGCCATTCCCCCAGCATCTCCCGGTCATGAACGATCAGCTCAAATAAACGCGCGGCATCCCGCGGCTCAAGCAGCTTTAGGAATAAATCATCGTCGATGGAATATTTGAACATGGCATTCCCTCCTCTCTATATTTAAACGCTCACTATTTCTCATGCCTGTGCCGCTCGGGCGGCAACAACCGTACCACGCGAAGCTCCCCGCCTCCCAACGCGCGGTGTGGCCTGGCATAACGGTTGTCAAACGCAATTTTAAGCCACCCGATTCAGCCCTTTTATTTAAGCCAGCTCATGGTCCTTCGGCAGGAAGATCGTAAGCAGACCAATCAGCGGCAGAAAGGCGCAGATTTTCATTACAGTTTCAATACTCGTGGCATCGGCATAATGACCCAGTACGGCAGAGCCAATTCCGGCAAGACCGAACGCAAGCCCGAAGAATAGGCCTGATACCAAACCAACCTTGCCCGGAAGCAGCTCCTGGGCGTAGACCACAATAATCGAGAAGGCTGAGGATAGTACGAACCCGGCGCACACGACAAGCACTCCAGACCAGAACAGGCTGGCATACGGCAGCAGCAGTGAGAATGGCGCGGCTCCCAGGATGGACAGCCAAATGATTTTCCGTCTTCCATAACGGTCCGCAAGCGGCCCGCCGAAGAAGGTTCCAACCGCAGAGGAAGCCAGGAAGGCGAACAAGAACCACTGGGCGGTCTGCTTCGAGATTCCGAAGCTGTCAATCAGGAAGAAGGAATAAAAGTTCGTGATGCTGACCATATAAACGTTCTTGGAGAAGACCAGCAGAACCAGAATAATCATGGCTCCAACCACAGCCGCTTTGGATAAGGCTCGTCTTGTGCCCGTATGCTCAACAGAAGTCTTTTTCTTACGGGGCTGTAGATCCTGAGCACTGTACCACTTGGCTACCCGGTATTGGATTCCAATGGCAATCAGCGCAGCGATGCTGAACCAGATCACGCTGAATTGCCCCAGCGGAACAAAGATCAACGCGGTCATCAGCGGTCCCAGTGAACTGCCGAAATTGCCGCCCACCTGGAAGATCGACTGGGCAAGCCCCCGGCGCGGTCCTGCGGCCAGATAAGCAACCCGCGAGGATTCGGGGTGGAACACCGAGGACCCAATCCCAATAAAGGTCACGGCAAGCAGCATCCATATGTAACCTGGAGCAAATGCAACGAGCACGACCCCAAGCAGGGTGAAGATGACCCCGAAGGGAAGAATAAAGGGACGCGGCCTGATGTCTGAATAGACACCCACTACAGGCTGAAGAACGGATGCCGTAATATTCATGGCAAACGTAATCCAGCCGATCTGTCCATAGGACAGTGAGAGCGAGTCCTTAAGCACCGGGAACAGCGCCGGTATGGCGGATTGCATAGCATCATTCAGCAGATGCACGATACTGACGGCGAACAAAATCGGATACACTGTGGCCTGATTTACGGCCGACTTAACAACGGCAGCTGCCTTGTTCAAGAAATCTCCCTCCATTCCTTCTCTCTGTAAATAAAATCCATAAAAATGAACTTATGAAGGTTACCCTTGAAGCGCTGCGATGCCGAGTGTTCTTACGACCACGGTTGTCTCCAAAATGCTTGAACTAATATCCAAGCAGGGGCATTTCGGAGACAAAGGCGGACGCTCCGCTTCTTCAGAATCACTCGGCTCTCCGCTGAGATCGGTTTATTCTAAAGTTCATTTTATACAGCCTATTTTTAGGTTTTAAATGGAATCATGCCACAAATTCGCAGCAAAGAAAAGAGAAACTGTATAAATTTACAGTTTCTCTTCATTAAAATTTATTATCGCATTTAATGTTTTGGTAAAAATTATTTCCATCGGTTCGTTCTGGAGCAGCAGGCTCCCCGCATCCATATATCCAAGCTGTCTGTAGAAATGCTGGGCCTGCTCATTCGATAAGCTTGACGTCATCACGAGTCGGAATCCCTTAGCATACATCTCCCGTTCCCAGTGAGCAACCACGCTTCTGCCCATCCCCTGCCCCCGGTATTCCTCATTGATCCAGAGCATGTTCATAAAAGGGATGTTATCCCAGAAGTATCCATATCTATGCCAGCCAATTACCTGATCTTCTTCGTCACGAAGCATGTAGATTTCCTGCTGCTCAATCTTCTGACGGACCAGCATTGGCGGAAGATGCCTATCACGCTCAAGAATATATGGAATATCCGATATCCCCGCAAGCTCTATTCTCATGATGCCCCCCTTTAACAATTGCCGTTTACAAACAAGTTCTACACAGGGAGCAGCCACTCCTTCTGGAAGGATTAGGCTAATGATATAATACATAAGAGCATGCTATGATCCAAAAATTCTTAAGAGAGAAGTGACGATCATGAGTAAATATGGGATGAATGTGAAATTCACGGCTGTCCCCGGGGAACGGGACAATCTTGCCCAAATTCTTCTGAATGCGGCTGATTCCCTACAAACTGTACCCGAGTGTCTGATTTACGCGATTCATGTCACAGAGAATGAACCGGATACGGTGTGGGTCACCGAGGTCTGGAGCAGTAAAGTCGCACATGACGCCTCCCTTCAGCAGGAGGATACTCAAGCTGCCATCGGGCGGGCCAAGCCCTTGATTGCAGGCATTGAGGCCGTGCAGCTGACCCCCCTTGGAGGGAAAGGACTCTAGCTGTAGCATAGGGTTAATAGCTAAATGAGCAGCAGCGCCCCGGCGGTATTGATTGGATTCATCCACCCATAACATCCGAGGCAACCCAAGCTCATGCTTACCATTTCCTTGACGTGCGTCATGGTCCGATGGTGACGGTAGGCCCGGACACCTTGGTTATCGCCGCCTTTTCAGACAGCGGCATTCAGCATCAGCACAACCTGGTGCGTGATATTAAGGAGCGGGGAGCTACCGTCATCGGGTTCGCCGATCGTGCGGGGGTACTGCCGCATGAATTCCTCGACCTCGCGTTTACGACAGAACAACCGCTGGACGGCATCCCGTTCATTTTCATTCCGCAACTCGCCGCTCTGGCCAGCGCCGAACGCCAAGGCATCAACCCGGATCAACCCGATGGGCTTGTTGCCTGGGTCAAGCTGTAAATAAACCATCGCTCCACGTAAATCGCTGATTCAGCAAAAAAGCTGTGCCCAAGATCTCTACGATCTCAGGCACAGCCTCTTGCAATTGAGCTGCATTAAAAGTTAAAATTGTCCGGGTCCGGTCCGGTACGTTCATTAAGATTCAGCGCATCAATAGCAGCCATGTCTTCAGGACTCAGTTCGAAATTGAAAATGTCCGCATTGCTGATAATCCGTTCTTCATGGACCGACTTCGGAATCGTGATAATCCGGTGCTGCAGATCCCAGCGGAGAACGACCTGGGCCGCAGTTTTTCCATATTTCTCACCGATTGCTTTCAGCTTCTCGTCCTGAGGGGCCTTTCCCTGTGCAAGCGGTGACCAAGCTTCCACTACAATTCCTTTGGAATCGCAGAAGTCGCGGATTTCCTTCTGGCTCAAGTACGGATGAAGCTCAATTTGATTGACGGCTGGAGTTACTGAAGCATCGGCAAGCAGATCTTCAAGATGATGAACGTGGAAGTTGCATACGCCAATCGCCTTAGCCTTGCCATCCTGATATAACTTCTCCATCGCCTTCCATGTATCTTTATATTTACCTTTCACAGGCCAATGAATCAAGTACAGGTCCACATAATCCAGGCCCAGCTTGCTAAGGCTGGTGTCAATCGCCTGTAGAGTGGATTCGTATCCTTGATCGGAGTTCCATACTTTAGTTGTAATGAAGAGATCTTCACGCTTAAGCCCGTTCTCCTCCAGCGCCTCGCGAATGGCTTGTCCAACGCCTTCCTCATTCTTGTAAGCAGCAGCAGTATCAATACTGCGGTATCCGTTACGGATTGCTGCCTTCACCGAGCTGAGCACTTCGTCGCCTTCCTTAACCTGCCATACGCCAAGACCAAACCACGGCATTTGTACTCCATTGTTTAGTTCCACTGTATCTTGTAAATGGTTAGGCATGTAAATCCTCCTTCAGTGTTTTCATTAGTTCTGCCATGTCTATTATAGGAAATCCATAGGTGAAATAAAAGAAGGCACATATTTGATACTTACCCGTGAGAAGGATAATTTTACCTATGAAACGAGATTTTCATAATTTATACTAGATATAAAATGAACTTTAGAATTAACCGATCTCCGCGGAGAGGACGAGGCATTCTGAAGAAGCGGAGTGTCCGCCTTTGTTCCAAGATGCCCCACTGGATAGCTATTTCAAGCATTTCGGAGACAACAGGGGTCGTAAGGACACTCGGCGTCGCAGCGTCCCTAATAGGGTAACCTTCATAAGTTCATTTAATATATATCAAAATGTAATTAATTAGGGGAACAGCAACATGGAGAAAAAAGACCACTTGACTGAAAATACCCGCAAACACGAGCGGAAGAAACGTTTTTTTGGCAGAGGCGGTGTTAAATATGCCCTGCTGGAGCTGTTAAGCCAGGGGCCTAAGCACGGGTATCAAATGATCAAAGCGCTTGAAGAAGAATCCGGAGGCATCTATGTCCCCAGCGCCGGTTCAATCTATCCTACGTTAAATATGCTTGAAGCACGGAAGCTGATATCCGCCGAGGCGGTTGAAGGCAAGAAGGTATACAGCCTGACTGAGACTGGCCGCCAGTTCCTGAAGGATACTCCGATTCAGGAACTGTACGGGGCCTCAGCCTACCGCAAGGAACTGTACCGGATTGAACGCGAAGGCCACGGCAAGGAATTCAAAGACGAGCTTTCCGAGCTTCTTCTGCTGATCGGTAAAGCCGAAAAAGCCACGGTCGGGCACCCTTTTCATTGGGAACGCTTCCGCAGCGCACTGGATCAGCTGAAAGAACAAATGAATGAAATTGTTGATGACCTGGACCGGACAAGAAAGCCGGCATCCCGGAGAAGACAGCCAGACGATACACAATCGTAAAATATATCCCATTGTGGGTCAATACAGCCGGTTCACCAAGACAGCCTCATGCAAGGACTTCACTTCATCTTGGCTCATCTCGTAACCCGTGATATCATGCGCTGCTTCCGGCGGTATGACCTCCGCAATGACCAGCAGCCATAACATCCGCAGAATATATTTATCCATCGGGGCCTTAAAGGCCGCCTCCGCATATCCGTCCACCCTGGAAGACAGCTCCAGAAACCGATCTGCCTCTCCATTCAAATACGCCTTAATCATATCCGTTTGAATATTAGGGTAGGCCGCGCCTAGACCGGCTAGCGCCCCTTTGGCTCCGCGCATCACTGAATACCCAAACATCCGGTCTTCCCCGGTAATGAAGAGCTTGTCCGGAAACTCCCTTTCCAGCAAGGATGCCACATCCTGCATCGTCATGACACTGTCGAGGCAAGCCATTTTGATACCGATAGTCTGGGGAAGCTCCATCAATCTTCTCAATACATCAGGGGTATACACAATGCCTCCGGCTTCTTCATACAGATAGAACAGAATCAAAGGAAAGCCCTCATTTGCCAGACTGACGTGGTACTCCACGATCGCTTCATCTCGGACCTCGGGCGAAAGGTCCCGGAAGATGGCCGGGGGGAAGACAAGGATCGCATCCGCCCCCCACCTCATTGCCTCCTCCGCCATCCTGCGGGCAGATTCCTTCCATCGGTCCACTCTGCTTTCTTCGGGCCAGATAGGGTCAATCCTTGCCCCGGCACCCGCGATGACCAGCTGTTCCTCCCGGAGCTGCTTCCTCCACGATCGAAGCACGTACTCGCGCTCATGGTGCGGCAAATGCAGTCCCCGCCCTGTATGAACCCATACGGCAACCCCTGCAACCTGCTGCCCGGCCATATAACGCACATACCGGTCATGGGCCTCCAGGTGAATAGCGCCATCCGCCGAACGGGGAACGGGAACAGCAGGAATCAGGCCCCCCATAATCCGTTCTTTGATCCGCTGATAATCATGCATAGGCTTGATCCCTCCTACAGCAAGTACAAAAAGTATTCCTTACCCTGATTTCGGTACCACGAAGCCACATCGCTGAACCTTATAACTCCTCCCGGACCGGTAATATCCTGATGCTCCTTCACATGCAGCATCCAGGTGATAAGCCCATCCTTCGGATGGAAATACAGCTCATGCAGCGCACGTTCCGTCTTGCTGCCGGTGCGCATGCCAAAGGCGGAGTTCGGACGCTGGAATATCGTATGCATTTGCAGGCTCTCGGCTCCCCGCAGCCCGTACTCCACGGCCATTTTACCAGAATGAATGTTGCCTGTGCCTGACAGAGGGGGAACCGGATGCTTCAGCTTCCCAAGCACTTCCATCTTGCGCAAGCGGGAGAGAATGCGGAGATTCCGTGTGCTCAGGTCCGGTCCTCCGTAGGCAGCGCCTTCCTTGCCTAGAAACTTGAGACGCGAGTCGTAGAGCCTGTTGGCATAGATCACATAGTCAGGCCTGACCGGTCCCTCTTCAAGCAAAGTGCGGATGGATTCGAGCTGAAAGCGGTCGTCAAACATCGTGTTCATCAGCTTAATGCCCAACTGGAGATCGGCGTCCCCTGCGGCCGTTTTGATGAGGTAGGGCACCTGTCTAAGCCATTCCAGCACTGTATTCTGCTGCTTCGCCAGTCCCGACCCTGCTACTGTCGGGCTGAAATCCTTCTCCATTTGAAGCGGTCCCGCTCCAGGCTGCTCATTCCACACTTGAAGAAGCATCCGTGTGGTGTGCCGGTATTCATCCAGCGCATAGCCGGCCTCTTCCCGGCAGGGCAGATGATACTTGCATGACGGGACCACAACCATTCCGTGGGCCCTGCCTACAGCAAGGGCAGAGCGGAAAAAGTCCAGGTAGGCCGACAGCGTACCGTACCATCCTCTGCCCCTCCAGGTTACGTTCCATCCCAGCTCGCCGGTCTCCTTGCCGGTAATCTGGTTCACCACCATGCGCGTTTCTTTCACCGCCCATTCCTTCATGGAACGCTGGCCTTCCTCATTCTCGGCAATCACGGTCTTGAGCACAACAAAGCCCAGACCTGCTCTGGCATCCGCCTTGACCTGCTCCAAATTTACCGACAGTTGGCCGGACGCTTTGCCAAACGGATTCTTAATCCGGGTCATTCCATATCGTGATGAGACATCCACACCATACTTTTCCAAAATATACTGTTCAATTTGATCTGGCATACCTTCCCGGAAGCGGTCATAATCCGCCTCGATTCGGGATACCGTCTGTCTGCCGATTAGCGGCTCGGCCGGTAAGATAGGGCCATCCATCATCTTCAACCCCCTGTAACATGATCAAGGTCCTTGAAGACTCTATTCCACATGCTGCATGCTGTCTCCTGTCCCCGAGGCTGAAATTTCTTCCGTTACTGAAAATTTGTTCTGAAATTCGCGGAGCAGCCTGACCGTATAGTCCGCCAAGAATGCGGCTCCCAGTGTCAGCGAACGCTCATCAATCATCATTCGGGGATGGTGAAGCGGAAATTCTCCAGGACCTTCCCCTCCGGTCCCCACAAGCACAAAAGCTCCCGGCACCCGCTCCATATAGTAGGCCATGTCCTCGCTTGTCATTTGGGAATGGGCGAGGCGCTTCACAGATGACCTGCCAGGCCCTTCTTCCAAGGTCAGCTCAGCAAGACGGACCAATTCCCCGTCATTCACCGTTGGCGGGTACCCGAATTCATAGCGGACCTCGGCCCTCGCATTCAACCCCCTGGCGACACTCTCCGCCAGTTCCGGAATCCGCTGCGCCATATACTCCCGGGTCTCCCGGCGCACCGCACGGACCGTGCCCTTCATCTCGACCCGGTCGGCAATAATATTCGGCAGGCTTCCACCATGCACGGAACCCATGCTCAGTACAACCGGATCAGCCGGATCACTCTCCCGGCTGATCAGCGACTGCAGCGCCGTAAGAACCTGTGACGCCGCATAGATTGCGTCGACGGCCTGATGCGGGGCAGCTCCGTGACCTGCCCGGCCGTGAACCGTAATGTCGACATGGTCCATGCTCGCCATGATCGTGCCCTCCTTCAGGCCGAACTGGCCTGTCGGGAAATCCGGCCACAGATGTAGGCCGATAATCGCATCCACGCGGGGCGATTCCAGAGCCCCCGCTCTAATCATATGCCGGGCACCGCCCAGCATTTCCTCGGCCGGCTGGAAAATAAACTTGACCGTTCCGGCAAGTTCCCCCTTGAGGCCGGCCAGCAGCTTCGCTGCGCCAAGCAGCATGGCCATGTGCCCGTCGTGGCCGCAGGCATGCATCCGGCCTTCATGGACGGATGCGAATGCAAGTCCGGTCTGCTCCTCCAGGGGCAGAGCATCCATATCCGCCCGCAGGGCAATTACCGGGCCGGGACTTGCCCCTTCCAGCAGGGCGATAATTCCCGTGCCCGCCACCCCTGTGCGCACAAGCAGGCCAAGCTTGCTCAACTCCTCAGCCAAGTAGGCCGAGGTCAGCACTTCTTCGAAGCCCAGCTCCGGATATTTATGCAGATGGCGGCGTGCCGCTGTAATCTCTTCACCTAGTGATACGGCTTGTGCCCATAGACTATTTCTGTTCATGGCCTGCTCCTTCTAAGGTTAAGTGATAGATTTGACGGGGCCGGCCGCGGCCGGCCGGCTGCTCTTCCCCTACGATGCGGGCAATCCCGAACTTCTCCAGCACCGCCATGATACGGCGTGCACTTCGCAGCGTAATGCCGAAACCTTCGGCAAGCTGCGAAGCCGTGAACGTCGTGGTTCCCAGCCGGTTGCAGAAGGATTGCAGCTTATTGATGGTTCCCACGCTGAGCCCTACCTTTTTGGCAATGGACAACAGCCGGGGGTCCTCGCTGCGGATGGAATATTCCAGAATCAGCTCAGATCCCATCGGACCGTATACAAGTCCATCCTGCATGATCAGGAAGCAGTTGCCTCCACCGCTCAGCTTCGCCTTCAGCAACGCCTCCCTGGCCTTGCCTTCCGCTTCATTCGCCGTGCGGCCGATGCCGATGCCGATGCTGGCTTTCCACTGCAGCTTCTCCATGATTTCCAGCAGCAGCGGGGCCTCCTGAAACCTCTTTGTTGTCTGTTCAATAATTCCGCGTGTCGTTATGAAGGAAACCTCGTCCCCGTCCGTCCATTTGATCAGCGCCTGCGTTTCCTCCCCGTAATCCAGCAGGATCTGTTGAAGCACAAGTTTTTTGCGCTGCAGCTCATATTCCGAGGATACTTCCTTGGAGACCTTCATAAAATTATCAATATTCATAATTCCAACGGCAATCTGCGAGCTGCTGAACTTCAGGCTTTTTGCCTCAAGCAGGGCCCGGTTCAGACAGTCCCGGATGGAGGAACGGGTCGGCACGACGCGGTATACCGGAATATTCAGCTTCTTCAGCCGTTCATAGACCGAGGTAACCGAGGTCACGGTGACCTTGACTTTGCCTTCAGTCCACAGATCATGATGAAAAGACACAAGTTCGTCGGTCTCCTGACCAACCTTATATGACTTCACATACAGCTCATTGTCACTCATTCCGATCTCGGAGAGCCTCTCTTCAATCTCTTCCCGCTCCAGTACGTCCACACTGATCTGAAGGCCTGAAGTATCGCCGGCATGAAGCACCCCACTGCGGATAAGATCGAACAGGACCTTGTACAGAGCTGTCCCGGAATAATGAACATGAACCATAGGTTTATCCTTGATGATCTTTAAGGCCATCTGATATGGAATCGGACCGGTGAACAGAAAAATGTCGGCCTGGTCAGCCAAATCCGCGACCAGCTTCACGGTATCCCTCTCATGCTGATAAGCCGCTGGAATCATCGTGAATCCCTCGTATTTCGAGCCGAGTTCCATAACCGCCTGTACCAAATCCTGCGGACCAATGACAGCAACCTTCAAATTAAGTGACATGGTGGTCATCTCCGTTTCTTTGTCGGCTATAGGCGAGGGGGGCAGGACAGAAAATTACGAATCTCTGTAAGAGAACGGCTGGCCAGATCCGCGCAGCCTTCTCCGAAATATTCAAATGAAATAAATCCTTCATATTGAAGCTCCACCAATCGGCTAATGATCAGCGAATGATCGCAATCCCCTTGAAGAATCGGAACCGGTACGCTCAGACCCCAATTCTGATGATTCCAACGGTAATTCTTGAAATGCACATGCTTAATCCAGGGGTACAATACTTCCAGTGCTGGGAGAGTATCCTGGTGGTCCACGAACAGATTGAAAGGATCATAAATGAGCTCAAGGCTCTCCTCATTCACGTCATCCACGAGGCGCTTGATCCAGTCCAACCGGTCCACATAGGTACGGTTATGGATCTCGACCGCGAGCCGGATTCCCGAAGCCGCACATATACAAGCAGCTTGCCGGATGCCGCCCACAGCCGCCTCCCACTCCTTCGATCCCGCTTCCGCCGAAGGCACATGGCCTGCGAAGGTGCGAATACGCGGGCTTCCAACCCCCCTGGCCAGCTCCGCTGCACGCCCGATCTCGCGCAAGTCTGCCGCGATCTCCTCGGGTCCCTTGGAGAAGCTGGTATACGCGGCCAGAGCCGGCACTTCAAGATCAGTCTCCTGCAGCCGAGCCTTGATCTGGCCCAGACTTTCCCCGGACTTCAGCGCATCCTCAACGTGCTGGGTCCATAATTCAACCCCATCCAGCCCCACATCCCGGGCAGTGGACATCACCTCAGACAGGGAACGGGATTTCAGCCCTGTCGAACACATACTGTACTTCCAGACAGGCGGATTATTCAGGCTCAAGGAATTGTTCCACTCCTTCCTCAGCTGATCGGTATACAGCTTCAATTGCGGCAATAACGGACCGGGCATAGATTCCGGAGCTTTCCGGGTCAACCCCAGAGCGGATGGCTTCAAGCAGGTCACGGAACTGCAGGACGAACGGGTCTTCCTGATCTTCAGGCTCCACCTGCTCATACTGTCCGTCGCGTGAGACCCACAATCCCTTGCCCGGACTTAATCTGGCCATGCCCTGTGTGAAGATCAGCTCCGTCCTGTCACCGGATACGCCCTCATAGCCGGATTGGACAATAGTGGCGGCAAGCCCGCTTGTAGTTTTAAGGAACACCACACCGCTGCCCTCGACATCCCCTTTCGTTCCATAGAACGTCAGGTCCGCGCTGATCCGACTGACCCGGCTGCCGGTCAGGAATTGGATTTTATCGATCGAGTGGGCGCCCAGATTCATCATGATGCCGCCTCCCGATTTCATCTTCTCAAAAAACCAACCCGGACGCTCATCCCGGTAATAATACAGGTGACGGGTATCCTGAATCGCGATCAGCTTGCCGAGCTGCCCGCCCCGGATCAGCCGCCTGGCCTGGATATTCGCGGGCAGATAATGCTGGGTATGCCCAACCATGAGGGCCATTCCGGCACGGGCGGCGGCATCAATAATCTCGTCGCATTCCTGAACACTCAGTGCCATCGGCTTCTCCAGCAAAATATGACATCCCTGCGACAAGCACCAAATCGCACATTCCTTGTGCAGATGGTGAGGGACCGCAATCACCGCAATGTCCGGCTTCTCCCGCTCAATCATCTCCCGATAGTCCTTATACGCCCGGACTCCGTACTGAGAGGCCAATGCCAGACGCTTATCCAGATTCGGATCGGCTACGGCCACGCCTGCCAGCTCAGGCAGCTGGGCTATCGCATCCAAGTGATTGCGGGAGATGATGCCTCCTCCCACCAGCGCAACCCTGTATTCCATGAATTGTCCCCCCTATTTAATTCCCGCGGAGTTGCTGCCCTGCACAAAATACTTCTCTGCGAACAGAAACACCAGCAGGATCGGTATCAGACTAAGCAGCGCAGCGGCAACCACGTACTGCTCACCCCCGCTGTATTGCCCCCCCAGAGACAGAATCCCGATTGGGAGAGTAAAGTTCTCCTTGGAGGTCAGGAAGATCGCCGGTGACAGAATCTCATTCCATTTGGTCATGAATGTGAAGACGGCGAGGGTTGCGAAGGTTGGCTTACACATCGGGATAAAGATTTTCCAATAAATTTGGAACGGATTGCAGCCATCAAGCTTGGCAGATTCCTCATAATCCTTGGGGATTGCCAGGAACGCCTGGCGCATCAGGAAGATGCCAAAAGGTTGTGCCAGCCATTCCAGCAGCCATAGAGGAGTAAGGGTATCCAGCATCGCCATGGATTTGAAAATAACGAATTGCGGGATGATCAGCACTACCGAAGGAATCATCATCGTTCCCAGCACAACCATGAACAAGGTATTCCGGAACGGGAACTGAATCCGGGCGAACGCGTAGGCCACCATGGAACAGGAAATGAGCCCCCCAATTACGGACAATACGGTAACGATCGCGCTATTTGAGATATATTGCGCGAACGGCCCAAGCTTCCATACCTCACTGTAATTGCTCCACTGGACCGGGTTAGGAAACCATTTGGGAGGCACTGAGGTAAATTGGGCATATGTTTTCAATGAGTTGAACACCGTAGACAGAAAGGGCAGAAACATGACTAACGAGCTGATCGTCATGACAAGATAACTGACGGTCTTGCGCACCTTGGATTGGGTCATTTGAGGAATCTCCTCCTTGCATCATCGGTAGTCAAGCGCTTATTCATAATGCACCCACTTCTTCTGCAGGGTGACCTGTATGATCGTTAGAACAAATAGAATCACGAACAGCACCCAGGCAATCGCAGAAGCATATCCCATCCGCAGGAAGGAGAATCCCTCACGGTACAGGTAGATCATGAGCACAAGACTAGAATTGTTAGGTCCCCCGGCCGCCGTCGCATCCTGAGCACCACCCGTCATCACATAGATCTGCTCAAATGCCTGGAAGGTGGAGATGGTGCTGAGCACAATGACCAGGAAGGTGGTACCTGAAATCAGCGGAACGGTAATGTGGAAGAACTTCTTCAGGGTACCTGCCCCATCTATCTCCGCGGCCTCGTACACATCGGAAGGCACATTCTGCAAGCCAGCCAGGAAAATAACCATAATGTAGCCTATCCCTTTCCATACCGCAATCAGCACAAGCAGCGGGATAACCAGATGCGGATCCTGGAGCCATGTCTGCGGGCTCAGACCCATCCGGGTCAGCAAATCATTCGCCAGACCAAACCGTGTATTGAAGAACGTATCCGACACATACAAGATAACGGTCCAGGAAGAAATAACCGGGAGAAAGTGAGCCAGCCTGAACAGCTTAAGACCCTTGAGCTTCTGGTTAAGCGCGGTGGCTAGAATCAGCGCCAGAATGGTCTGTAGAGGAACAAAAAGCACAGCGAAATAGAGCGTGTTGCCCAGCGACTTCCAGAAGATAGGCTCATTGAACAGCCTCGTATAATTATCGAGTCCCGTCCATTTCGGCGGGTTAAGAATATCGTAGTCCGAGAAGCTGAAATACAAGGAAGCCAGCAGCGATCCCAGAACAAACACGATAAAGTGAATCAGGTAGGGGGCAACCATCAGAAGTCCCCATTTGCCGTCGTTACTCAGCTTCTTTCTGCGTGCGCGGACTCCCGGTTTGCCCTGGGCAGGCGCGAGTTCTGTATTTTCCATCACATTCTCTCACTTTCTTAAGGATACCGGCTGATTCTGCAGCCGCCGGACACCTAATGGAGTGGTATGGTCTTTGGTTATATAAAATGAGCTTATGAAGGTTACCCTTTAGAAACGCTGCGATGCCGAGTGTTCTTACGATCACTGTGGTCTCCGAAATGCTTGAACTAGATATCCGGTGGGGCTTTTCGGGACAAAGGCGGACGCTGCGCTTCTTCAGAATCACTCGTCCTCTCCGTTTGAGATCGGTTAATTCTAAAGTTCATCTTATATAACTTGATGTTCAAGCTTAGTGATCGTGCAGATCCTTCCATATGCCTAAATGGATACGGGCAGCCCTGTCAGATGCTTGTGACAGGACCGCCGGGTACCCGGGATATTACGGATTCATCATTTCTTCTTATAGAATTCGTCGAGCACCTGCTGCACATCTTTATCCGCTGAGGACAGAGCTTGGTCTGGAGGGACTTCACCTTGGAAGGCCCGGTTGATATTGTCATTGAATTTGCCCACCCATTCACTCCATACCGCATTAACGTCCAGCGTGCCCGCAAATTCAAAGCTGTCCAGAAATGCCTTCTTGTTGGCTGGCTTGCCGTTCAGGAACTGCTCGGAATTCGCAACGGATTTCTTCACCGGCACGGCTTCACCCAGAGAAGCCCATTCCTTCTGGGCCTCATCTTCCGTAGCCCAGTATTTCACCCATTCCCAGGCTGCATCTCCCAGCTTGCCTTCTGCTTTCTTATTGATCACCCAGCTGTTCGCAATAACCGGGGAGAAGCGCTTCCCATCAGGACCTTTAGGCAGGAGCGTCACATCATAGTTAAGACCGGCGTTGTTCGCATCAAGTGTTCTCGCATAGATACCGATTCGCATCGCTGCCGCTTTGCTCGGGAACGGTGCCATATTGCTCTGGAAGCTCTTGAGATCGGCCGGAGTCGGGAGCAGATGACGCTTCATTCCGTCAACAATCCAGTCCAGGGCCTTCTTGTTCTCTGGTGAGTTGATCACTGACTTGGTCAAGGTCGGATCAAGCACCCCGCCACCGAACGATTTGAGCACCGGCATCCAGCCTTCAGTGATACTGAAGAAGGTCAAGCCGTACTGAGCTACCTTTTTACCGTCAAATTGCGGATCTGTCGCAGGTTTTCCCGCTGCGTCCAGCGTCAGCTTCTCTGCGGCAGCTTTAAGATCATCCCAAGTCCAGTCTGTGGTTGGATAAGTGACCTTGGCTGCGTCAAACATGTCCTTGTTATAATAGAGAACCCCGATTTGAATCCCTTGCGGCACTCCCCAATATTTGCCCGCAGCGTCTTTATTGAAATCGAGTCCGTAGTAATCATCATGCTTCAAATCCTTGCCGATAAGCTCGGTCAGGTCCTTAAGCGCACCACGCTCCGCATATTTAGGGACAAGTACCCCATCTGACAGCCAGACATCCGGTGCATTACCGGCAGCAATCTGTGTATCAAGTTTCTGAAAGAACTGCCCGTAAGGAGAGGACTCCGTCTTGACCTTGATATTGGGATGGGAATCCTGGAACTTCTTAACGAGCTCCTGCATCTTGGCATCGGTCTGTGCTGAAGAATAATACCCTAGTCTGAGTTCCACCTGATCCCCAGAGGCGCCTTTCTTATCGCCTCCACCAGAGCAAGCTGACAAGATCATGGATGATAACATGAGTACCGCAAGGATGAGAACACCGCGTTTGTAAGTCAGATGTTTCATGGTAAGCCCCCTTAATAAATTTATAAATAAAAGTAATTCCAAACTTTTTTGTTAATTACTTTTATCCACGACACTAAACTTGCTTTAATCCATATTTATGGGTCGAGGTCCATAATCAGACCGTAATGAAGCTGTGCCAAGCCTATATTTTTGTACGCTAATATGCCGGGAACCGGTCTTTAACGAGAATGGAGATCCCTGACAGCAGCGTGTAAAATGGGACATGCCGAGAATGAAGCGCTTCCAAATCTTAGAGGAAAAGAGAGAGGAAGTCTTCGCCCCCTCACGATGACCATCTGAAGTCAACATTTGTGTAGAATCTTCCCACCGCAATCTGAAGTTCTCTTTTATATAGAATGAACTTATGAAAGTTATACTTCTCGGGCGCTGCGATGCCGAATGTTCTTACGACCACTGTTGTCTCCAAAATCCTTGGAGTACATATCCAATGGGGTATTTCGGAGACAAAGGCGGACGCTCCTCTTCTTCAGAATCCCTCGTCCTCTCCGCTGAGACCGGTAAAATTCTATAGTTCATTCCACCGCATCTATCCACATGGGCGAATTCCCCTTGCTTCCTACACCTTAAGAACCCAGCTTTCCGGCAATTGGCCATCATACTGCCGCGCGGCAAGCACTTCCCCTGTGAGGTGAACCCCGGCGAACTGAAATCCTTTAGGTCCCTGATGGGAGAATAAAAGTGTATCCACCCTATTCCCTTGCTTGATTTCAATTACCGACGCATCCTCCTCTCCAACCGTACGGCCATAGCTGTCCGCACACTGGACAAGCCGGGCTTCAAGATCCGTCTGTTCATCCGGCCTTTCCGGGTAGAACAAGGTAATAAACCGGGTAGTGCCTTGACCGTATTGCCCCAGAACTGCCTTCACGGCCGGCGTCTTCTCGTTATAATTCCGTGATACCCATGATGACTCGATGCTAAGGTTCACCGGAGTCAGCGGGATCACCCGCAGGACAGGGCTGGCGCAGGCTCCATTCAGATCGGCGGAAGCGATAATCTCCCCCGACTCCCTGAGCTGGGTAAGCGTTAAACCTTCAGCAAAATGCAGGGGCAATTCGTACTCGTGACCCCCGTGCGACCGGAGAGTATCCACGATCAACCAGTAATTCGGCTTGACGAACACAATCTGCCGTTTAATCTGAACCGGCTGATCAAGCCGCCAATAACCGTCATGTCCGGCCTCCGCATAATCAAAGGCATCACTGCTGCGCCAGATTGCGCCGAGCGGCTGGGCTTCGTGCTTCCATCTCCATGAGTCCACATACTCGGAAATGGTCTTGCCATCCACGGAAATCGTGTTGTGCTGCAGCGATTCTTTGAAATACCGCCGATCCTCATTCTCCATATATGTGCATCTGCCTGGATCTATGAGGAACTGCTGGCCGTAAGCCGATAGACTGAAATGCAGCAGATCGTCATGGCCGTGGGCCCGGATCACATCCATATGGCCGGCATCAAACAGCAGATACCTCGCATCCCTGGACCAGTCGCTGCGCATAAACGCATAGCCACTGTCCTGAAGCCACACCGAGCAGAATGCTGGATCAACTGGATTCAGCTCTTCATACCGCTGATACCCGGTCTCTCCGAAATACCAGATCCCATCAAGATCAAGATGCTGGTATGCCTGGCTCTTGAGGTCGCCCCGTCCAAGCAGGCAGGCTCCCCGGCTCAGCACATCCCGCACATCGGTGCCATCGCTGTCACCAAGCATCGGCTGATGACCATCCGGCTGTACAAAGGCGAGTGTAGCTGTATACATCCGGTCCAGCGTCGAGCGCAGGCGGTCCGGCAGGGTGTAGTCGTTCAGCTCAGCCAACCATACTGATTCGAAAATGCAGTGAAGGACCTCATGATGGTACATCGTGCACTGCTCATTATGCATGCCGTCGCTGAACACCTGAATCTCGGCCATCTCATGAAGCCGTCTGACCGCTGTTTCACGCCACACCGCCGACTCCTCAAATTCCGGAAACAGAAGCGCCAGCTGGAAGAGACCGTTGGTCTCCAGGTAGCCCCAGTTGCTCTGCCTGTCATGGGAGGTATATGCCCGGTTCAGGTATACCCCGTGAAGGTGTACGGCAGACCGGAACAAAGCCTCTTCCTCTTCCCCCCATAAGGAAGAGCTGCGGATACAGAAATATCCTTTGAGCCAGTGGGTGATGCGGATTCCGCTGTCCAGCTTTCTCCAGGTGTCTTTTACATTAAAGGAACGGGATTCGCTGGCTTCCAGCTCCTCCAGCGTAAGCGGGTTCTGCCGAATCCAATCCTTCATAATGCGAATATAACCTTCCGCATATTTATCTTCCTTGGTCAGGAGGTACGCCTGACCCAGCTCACCCATATATCTGGCCCGGTTCAGCATCACCAGCCATTCCAGATCATCATGGTGCCTGTAATTCCAATTGATCTCCCCTTCAAAATGCACGGGCTCCGTACAGCGCTCCATATCCCAGCGGTGGGTAAAAATAAACGTCTGATCTACGGCTAGATCTGCACGCTGCAGCAACTCCGCCACCTCATCCGGCCAGTCTCCCAGACTGGCAGCAACCATAAAGTCATGATCCTGCTCTGACCAGTAGTATCGAGGCAGCGCAAGCCCTCCCTCTTCAAGATCCTTATGCACGAATGGTCAGCCCTCCTCTCTCTCAGTCGATGAATCCGGCGGATTGCTGCCGCCAAATAACTGCTGCTTGATTGCTCTTCCGGTCGGGGTGTCCGCAAGCCCGCCCATGGCGGTCTCCTTCAGGGTACCCGGCATCGCCTGGCCGACCCGGTACATTGCCGCAACGACCTCATCCGCCGGGATCACACTGTGAACTCCTGCCAGCGCCAGGTCGGCCGCCACCATCGCATTGGCGGCTCCCATCGCATTGCGCATCACACAGGGAACCTCAACGAGGCCTGCAACCGGGTCACAGACAAGGCCGAGCGTATTCTTCAGCGCGATGGCAGCGGCGGCGGCGGCCTGGCGGGGAGTTCCGCCGGCCATTTCGACAATAGCGGCCGCAGCCATGGCCGATGCGGAGCCAACCTCGGCCTGACAGCCGCCGGCCGCGCCCGAGATGAACGATTGGTTCGCAATCACGAAGCCGATGGCACCCGCCGTGAACAGGAAGCGAACCATCGCCTCCCGGCTCGCGCCAAGTTCTGGAGCCAGCCCGAAGAGACAGCCGGGAATCACCCCGCAAGCTCCCGCCGTCGGGGTAGCCACAATCGTGCCCATGGCGGCGTTCACCTCATTGGTGGCAATAGCCCGGCTGACCACATTCAGCATCCGCGAGCCGGAAATGCTCTGTCCAGCAGCGGCATAAGCGGAGAGCTTCTTGCCCTCTCCTCCGGTCAACCCGCTGCGCGAGCGGACATCCTCGGTGATTCCTCTCTGAGCCGCCTGTTCCATCGTATCCAAATGCTGAAGCATTTTGCCGATGACCAGCTCACGGGTAAGCTCAGAAGCGCCCATTTCCTCCCGGATCATCACCTCGGAGATTGGGATTCCCCCCTGCTCGGCGAGCTGGACCAGCTGTTCAATCGACTTGAAGTTCATACTCCGCAGCTCCTTTCAGCAAGTTTATAGGGGAGGAATGATCCGAGCCCCAGCGACATGGGGGAACTGGGCCACCTGCTGCCCGATCAGGTCATCCATAGGCTGGTCGGTCTCAATCATTAACAAGGCTTCCTGGCCTTTGCCCTTGCGGGACATCTGCATGCGCCCGATGTTGATCTGGTGATCGGCCAGTACCTGAGCCACGGAGGCAATCATGCCAAAGTGATCTTCGTGGAACACCAGCAGAGTCCAGCTGTCTCCTGTAAGATTAACTTCAAAACCACCGGCTTCCTTGATCTCGATTTTGCCGCCGCCGATCGAGATGCCTTTGATCTCCAAGCTGCCTTGATCATCCTCCAGGATCACCCGGGCAGTGTTGGGATGCTCCTCCGGATCATCTGCAGTCGTAATGACAATATCCAGGTTCGTGTCCTTGGCCAGGATAAGCGCATCTTTGATTCGTGGATCAAAGGTGTCGAACAGCTGGACCCCGCCCGCGAGGGCCACGTCAGTCCCATGGCCTCTGTACGTTCCTGCAAACGAGCCGTACAATATGAACTCCGCTCTGGCGGGCGGGCGGCCAAACAACAGACGGGCCATTCGGCCAATCCGCGCCGCCCCGGCAGTATGTGAACTGGAAGGGCCAATCATGGCGGGGCCGATAATATCAAACACCGATTTAAATTTCATCGCCAAGCCATTCCTTCAGATGCCCCTTGACGAAAGCATCGTCGTTAAGATCAGGGTACTGCCGGTACACCCGGTCAATCTCCTCCATTTGTCCTGGCGAGAGCTCTTCCTCTGGATTCAGGCACCATCGGCCTTCCAGAAGCCCCTGTCTTCGCAGAACTTCATGAATTCCCGGGATACAGCCGTGAAATCCATGGGAGGGGTCGAACAAAGCCGCATTCACATCCGTAATCTGTGCTCCCCGGGTCAGCAGCTCCGCCGGAATATCCGCTCCGCTCTCGCGCAGCTGGATAATCTCTTCCAATAGCTCAACCGCGGTCTTGGTCCATACCGCCCAATGTCCGAGCAGACCGCCGACGATCTTCTTCTCATACACCGTCCCGTCTTCCGTGAAGCGGAAGGTAGTCAGCAAATCCGCAACGATATTGTCATCGTTCCCCGTATAGAGGGCGATCTCATCTTTGCGGCTGGATGACATTACGGCCCTGACCACATCCAGCGTCTGGTATCGGTTGAAAGGAGCCATTTTGATTCCCTGGACCCCAGGAATCTCCGCAAGCTCTCTCCAGAAGGAATAACTTAGCGGCCTTCCTCCGACAGCCGGCTGCAAGTAAAAACCAAACACCGGAATGATATCAGCGATAGCCTCGGCTCTCCTCAGCAGCTCACTTTCACTGTAATCCTGAAGTCCCCCAGTGCTTACCAGCCCTAAGTTATAATTGTATTTGGCTGCAAGCTCCGCTTCCCTCAGCGCCTGGTCAGTCGGGCCGCAGATTCCGGCCACCTTGATCAGCGGACGGTTCAGCCGCGCAGCCTCAACCTCGTCAGCTGCAAGCCGCAGCACGGTCTCCAGCAGCCCAACGGATGGATCGCGGATTTCAAACTGGGTTGTATGCACGGCGACCGCGATTCCACCTGCCCCCGAGCCCAAATAATACCGGGTCAAGGCCCGCTGTCTGCGTTCATCCAGCTTCCGGTCCGCATTCAAGGCCAGCGGGTGAGCGGGAATTGCGGTTCCCCGATGCAGCAGGCGGTGTACAGACGGTTCGAGTTCACGCACGCCAGCCATCAGAATGCACCTGATCTTTCCTGGAAGTGGGTCGGCTTGCCCAGCGTCTCGCCGCCATGTTCCACCCATTCAAGCGTCCACTCAATCATCTGCCGCAGGGAAACCCTTGGATATCCGAATAATTTATGCGCTTTGGACGCATTGCTCAGCAGAGCGGTATCTTTCTCTACACCCGTAAAGACAGGTGTCTTCCCGAGCCCTTCCCCGAATCTCTCCGCAAGCCAGCGGATGGAAACGGTTTCAGGACCGGTTACATTAAGAGTAACTGCAGGAGAATCACTGATCAGCAAGGAACGGATCGCCATTTCATTGGCATCCCCCTGCCAAATTACATTCACCTGACCCATATTCAAATCCACAGGGCGGCCTTCATTCACCGCGCTTGCGACCTCCAGCAGAATTCCATAACGCAGATCAATTGCATAGTTCAGGCGGAAATTCACTACCGGTGTGCCGTTCTCCCTGGAGAAGTATTCAAACACCCTTTCCCGGCCCAAGCAGGACTGCGCATATTCGCCTATTGGCCCTGCCGGATGCTCCTCAGATGCCCCTCCAAGAGATATAGGGGTAAGGGGGTAGACATTGCCTGAGGAGAAAGATACGATTCTCGAATTACGGTACTTCTCAGCCACCCGGCCGGGCAGATAAGCATTCATGGCCCAGGTGAAATATTCTTTTCCCGTAGTTCCAAATTTGTTCCCCGCCATATAAATAACATTAGGTATATCTGGAAGCGCATTCAGAGCTTTGTCATTGAGCAGATCCGCCTGCAAAGTTTCAATTCCTGCCTGTTCCAATTCCTGTTGAAGAGATCCTGAAGAAAATCTGGACACTCCAATGATTCTCTTCTTCACCCCGGCAGCTTCGGCTCCCCGCTTGGCTAACTTCGCCAGACTGGGTCCCATTTTACCGCCAACACCAAGCACGAGAATATCTCCATCCAACCGGGCCAGATCTGCGGCCAATTCAGCAGACGGTTCGCTTAAGCGCTTCTCCAATTCGGGTACTGTTCTCACTACCAATCACCTCATCTGATCTTAAAGTCGGCTGAGCTGGTCTTTCTAACCCCCATAGTAGGGGGCAGGCATTTAAAAGACAACGACTTTAAATGGTCCGAAATTGAGGTGGGATATTTATACATCTCATTTCATACGATTACACACAAAAAAAGAACGTCCCCAAAGTACCAGTTTTGGCAGACGTTCTACTCATTTTTAAATAGGGTTAAATTGAGATCATGGCACCGCTTTCGTCAAAGAGGGCTGAAGGGTTCCAAGAAACCTCCCACACATGATTCTCCGGATCGGCAAAATACGCGGTTCGGCCGCCCCACGACGCTTCATGCGGACTGCGCAGAACCTTGGCTCCTGCACTCGCGGCTTGTTCCATCACCTGATCAACTTCTTCTGGCTCTTCGACATGAATGGCGAGCACCATACCGCCGAAGCTCCGCCCTGGCCCTGTCTGCGCAGCAGCCTCAAGCCCGGCATCTCGTATCAATTCTTCCTGCGGGATTAGGGACAATAGGACTCCCGCAGTAGTAAACACACTGATCTGATCATTGCTTGCCGGCGTTTCTTCCCAGCCGAGTGAACGGTAGAAGGCTCTGAGCTCCGGCATGGATAATGCTCCCAAAGTCACTAGGGTGACGCGCTGCGGTACCATACAATATCCCTCCCTAAAAGTTGTATCATTTATCATACCTCTAACAAACTGAAATATCTATAGAGTTCCTGTCTAATTTTGTTTAAGCGGACACCTGTTTATTTACCTTTGGTAAATTTTTTTGCTCTCCGCCCTTATTTCAATGGACCCTTGCCAAGGTCCTGTGGAACTATGAATCTAGTTTAAAATGATACCTCCCCCCTAAATTCCCTATTCAAAGCTGCAAGAAAAGTGTCCAACCAAGTTCGTATAAAAAAGGGACTTTGGTAGGTTGAGCCCGCCGTTTCGAGCCAGAGAGTCCGAGTATTCGACTTCTTTTGAGCATAAATCTTAAATTCTCCCCTTATCTGCTTCCATAAATAACATAGTTAACCAGTAGGATTCGGTTTCTGTCAAAAATATGTAAACTCTTTATATCTTAACTAGCCATTCATATACCAGGCACCCGCGAAATATGCCCAGATTTCTTCCTTATCCAGCGTACGCGGATAAGCTCTCCAGAGAAAATCTGTGCCCTTCATTCAGCGTTATACCTGGCCGTATGTCTGCCTTGTAAATTTACAAGAATTCAATTCAAGAAGGAGGAAACCCATTGAAATCCCATTCACGTCAGCAATGGTTAGTCGGAATTCTTAGCGCATCGCTCATTCTTGGCTTGGCTTCCCCTGGAGCGGCTCTCGCGGCACCTGAACAGAAGCCTCAGCTCACGTCCAACTCCAAAGTACACTCTAGGCTTAATCCTAAACTGAATCTGCCGCAGTCGAAGGTGGAGGTCTCTCTTAAGGCAGCTGAAGCCTCAGACCTTGCTCCCCGCAATTTTGTGCCCTCCAGTGACAGCAGCAGCCTGACGACGGTCATCGTTCAATTGGAGAACGAACCGATTAAGGTCTATGAGAAGCAGTCCCCTGGAGCCAGTCTCACCGATCATGCCAGCCGGGTTCGGGTGGAACATAACAAGTTCAAGACCGCCGCCCAGGCGTACCGCAATCTGACGATCAAACGTGAATATTCCAAAGCATTCAACGGGTACTCCGTTCAACTCCCTGGCAATCAGGTGGATAGCCTGCTCAAGCTTCCTGGCGTCAAGGCGGTATATCCGAATCTGGAATATCACGCGCTTCCGGATGAGTCAACCGGAGAAGTGGGACCACTTCTTGATAACAGTGTTCCCCACACGGGAGCTCCCGTCTGGTGGGATGCGGGTTACAAAGGCAAAGGCGTTAAAGTCGCCGTCATAGACACAGGTATCGATTATAACCACCCAAGCATTAAAGGAGCCTATAAAGGCGGATATGACTTCGTTGACAATGACAAGGACCCGTTTGAAACCAAACCGGACCCTACTAAGCCTCCAAGGGACGGCAAACCTTATGAAACCCAGCACGGGACCCATGTTGCCGGCACTATTGTGGGCCGCGGGAATCCTTCGGACCCAAGCGGCAAGGAAGGCTGGGCAAGAGGTGTGGCTCCTGAAGCGGATCTGTATGTCTACCGGGTGCTCGGACCTTACGGCAGCGGAACAAGTGAGAATGTCATCGCTGCTGTCGAAGAAGCTGTGGCAGACGGAAATGATGTGCTGAACCTGTCGCTAGGCTCAGACTATAACAACCAATATACAGCGGATACAATCGCTCTTGATAATGCGGTCAAAGCAGGTGTCGAAGTTGCCGTGGCCAACGGCAATGACGGACCCGGAGACGCAACTGTAGGCAGCCCTGGCGGCTCGCAGCTGGCGATTTCCGTTGGCGCTTCTACACCGCCTTTGGATACTCCAATCTTCAAGTCCGATGAATTGAGCGATCTGTACGCCTACCTTACCACTTATTCGCCAGAGCTTACGGATACCAAAGAGGGCTGGGAGGTTGTTCCCGCAGGCCTTGGCAAGCCGTCGGATTATGACGGGATTGATGTCAAAGGCAAAATCGCGCTTGTGTCCCGCGGTGACATCTCGTTCCATGATAAGGCGGTCAATGCCAAAGCCGCAGGTGCGGCCGGTCTCATTATATACAATAATGTCCCTGGCGAGATCCAGGCCACACTAGGCAATCCTGGTGAATATGTGCCAACTTATACGATCATTCAAGCAGATGGATTGAAGCTGAAAGAAAAGGCTTCGAAATCAGGCTATCGTGTCCACATCGGCTCCGTCAGAGAACAGGATCTGCTTGCCGATTTCAGCTCACGTGGACCTGCCCTGCCGGATTATACCATTAAGCCGGATATCACTGCACCAGGCGTAGCTATTACTTCTTCCGTGCCTTCCTGGAACGGCGATTACAGCAAAGCTTATGAATCCTTACAAGGCACCAGCATGGCTTCCCCGCATGTTGCCGGCGCCGCTGCACTCTTGATCGAACGCTCCAAGTCCGAACGCAAAGAGAAGCATCTTGATCCTGAACAGATCAAGGCCCTGTTGACGAACAATGCCGTACAGATCCACGATCGTTCAGGCACGCCATACCCTGTTCAGCTTCAAGGGGCTGGACGAATAGACCTGGCTAATGCTCTCTCTGCTGAAGCCATCGCTTCCGTTAAAGAAACGCTCCCTATTGATCTGCAGGGCTCGTCCACCCGGGATTATCAGACCGGCAGTCTGTCTTTCGGACAGCGGGCAGCAGGTGTGTCGGTAACCAAGGAGATTACACTGAAGAACATTGCCGGAACCAAACAAACATATGATGTGCAGGTGAAATGGAACGGGCAAGGCAATAATGCACCTACCCTTGTGTCGGCTAAGCAGCAGGTTACTTTACAGCCCGGCCAGAATCAGACCACCTTCACCGTGAAGCTTGATATTCCGAAAGGAACACCGGAAGGCCAATTCGAAGGACAAGTACTTCTGGTGAAGCAAGGTGATGGTCATACTCTGCGTCTTCCGGCAAGTGTATATGTAGGCGAGTCCTACAAGGTTGACGAAATCACAAATATAGGTTTCTCTAACGACATTTTCTCACCAAATGGGGATTATCTGGCAGACGCAACGGATGTTTCCTTTGACGTTACGTTCCCGGTCAAGGACTTCGACCTCATAGTCCGCAGTGATAAAGAAGGCGATCAGGGGATTCTTTATAACGGCCTTCATGAGAAGCCCGTCCATAACCCTGATACCTATAAAATCATAGATTGGGATGCCAAGGTCACCGCCCAAGGCAAGGAAAAGACGCTGCGGGACGGCTTGTACTGGCTGACTCCTGTGATCCATGATTCAAATTCCCGTTTGGAAAAGCAAAGCTCCCCGTTTGTCGTTGACCGGGAAGCTCCAAAAGCCGCTGTGAACAAGCCGGGGCTGGTCATCCACGATGATGGCAAGACAGGAACGATCTCTGGGCAAATTCTCGGTGATACTCTGCTCGATGTGCTGCCGAATGTGAAATATTCGGAAGTCATCGGCGTGGCCGTCCTGGCCACCGATCCGGAAGGCCACTATAATCAATACGATGGAGTTATCGGGGATGACGGACGCTTCAGCGTGGAGGTGCCTGTCTATGAAGGTGGCAACAACACCTATGAAGTCTATGCATACGATGCTGCTTCAAACGGTCTCTTGACACCATTTGAAATCGTCAAGCAAGAACAGCAGCAACCAGCTACCCTGTACGCAGACCCTGCAGTCCAGGAAGTGAAGACAAATACCAGCTTCAACGTTGGAATCAAATTCTCAACTACTGCAAGCGCCAATGGGGCTTCCTTCAGCGTGATTTACCCGGATAATCTGAAGCTGGGCGAGGTCAAGCTGGACCCTGCCACATTCCCGGATGTACAGGATGCTGTCGTCAAGCAGGAGATTGTGAATACACCCGCTGGTGGGAAACAGCTCAACTACTCTGTAACTTTAAATAAGGGCACCTTTACGGGAACGGGCCAACTGGCAGCTTTGAGCTTCCAATCGCCTGTGGCGGGTGATTACAAGGTTAAACTTGATTCTGCTGTAATTAAGACTCCAACTGGGCAAGTTCCGGTTCAGGGCTTAAACAGCGTCCAGGTCGTTGTCAAGCCGGGCACTCCAGACCCCGGCAATCCTGAAGGCACTTTCTTCCTGGATTCTGAGGATTACTCCCTGCTTGTAGGTGAGGAATTCGAGACCGTAGCGCTGTTCAAGGATAAGAATGGCAAGATCACCAATGTGACTTCAGATACAGTATATACTTCCAAGAATCCAAAAGTAGTCACCATTAAGCCGGATGGAAGCCTGGTAGGCGTAAGTAAAGGCGTGACTCAAATTACCGCGGTTTACCAAGGCCATACCTTTACCGCCAATGTGATTGTGGTCAAGCCGTATACGAAGCCAGCGGACAACGTATCCGGGCAAGATAATCCCCAGCCGGATACTGCAGAGTCCACTCCGGGAACGAACGATGCCAAGCAGCAGCCTTCAGCCAATTAACAGAAGACTGAAACCAATGAAATTTTGTATATAACATCCCGCATGATATTATCTCATAACAAAATTAAGGGGGCTGTCCCTAAGCCGCAAATGGCTCAAGGGATAGTCCCCTTAATCATTTATGTAGGAAATTAATGATTTCCGTATCCAGGTTAGCACGCGTCCCATCGATACCACAACAAAGCTGGAATTTTAATCTTTGAGCCGCTTGGCCAAGGAATCACGCCACGAATCTGCCAGAATCTCGAGATCAACCAGCCGCTTAGCTCCTTCAAGATCCAACTTGTCATGCAGCGTAATGCGGTTAACCTCTGCAATGGTAATCCCGGCATCATGACGCTGTAGTCGTACCAAAGCTTCTCCTGCCGATACCATCCCCTGTTTCAAAACGCGAAGATAGAATCCGGTATACCCCGTGTTTGTCACCTTAAGAGTAAACTGGGGAATATTATATCTGGCTGAAATCTTATAACAGGGTCTTCGCGGCTGGCTAACCTGCACCACAGCCTCCCCCCACTGGAAGGTATCTCCGATGCATACCTGCTCCTCAGTCAGACCTTTGACAGTTAAGTTCTCACCGAAGGCCCCGAGCGGCAGATCAATATCGAATTCCTTCTCCCAGAATGGGTAATGGTCAAAAGAATAAACACAAAGCGCTTTGTCCACTCCCCCATGGAAAACCAGATCCGCCTGTTCATCCCCCTGTAAATTCAGCTCGGACAAGAACAGTTCTTCCTTCGTCGGCTGCTTGACAATTGCCGAGTTCGCAGGTTTGGAGTGGTTCATGAGCGGCTGTACCTTGCCGGTATTCACGGACACAATTTCAAATTGCTGATTCACCCATATCCTCCTCTCAACTACATAAATCAACTTAGCTTGGTTCATTAAATTATACACGTTAAGAAGGACATGCGAAATCTTTAGATTGCATCCGAATATAGACTCTGAAATACATTCTGATTATGCTGCTCTTTACGAAGTTTTTGCCGGGCACGATAGAGTAGGATTTTGAATCTCGATAATCCAATGCCCATCATATCGGCCGATTCCTGATAAGAGAAGCCTTTGAAGTCATAGAGAAGAACGGATTGTCTCTGAACTTCCGTCAAAGAGCACAGCATTTCACATACGGCTTCATGTTTCTCTTTTTTGATAAAACTCGTCTCCGGTGTCTCCACCTCAGGCAGATCATTGAAATATTCTGTATCGAAATACTGAAGACGACTCTCTTTGCGCATCTTGTCAATGAATACCCGGTAGGCTACTCTTAACAGCCAGGGCCTTACTCTTTCCGCGTGTTCCGGTTTCAAATGAACATAGGCTCTTGCAAAGGTCTCCTGCATCAAGTCCTCTGCCAAATGATGATTCTTGCCCAGGTACAGCAAATACCGGTAAACATCCTTCTTGTAGTCTCTATATATTTTCTCGAATTGAATACAGTCCATCGTTCTCTCCCCTTTTGCTTAAATCATGCGTGATGTCTAATTTTCCCTTTCTTAACTTGGCTAAATCCGTACTCCAGCAGCTTGCCAGAGTCCTTCCATACCCCTTCGGCTGTGGAGTGCAGGACTACACTGATAAGCCTTTGGCCCCCTCTGGTTGCCGAAGCTGCCAGACAATAACCTGCTTCATCCGTATGTCCGGTCTTAATTCCATCCGCGCCTTGGAAATAATACTCGCTTCCGCTCTGAAGAAGCTTGTTGCGATTCATATACGAGACAGCGGATTCAGACGATTTATGACGCTTCTCTGCCACAATACTCTTGAAGACCTCATTTCTCATGGCTTCTCTGGCAATCAGAGCCATATCCTTGGCGGTTGAATAATGGTTCGCGTTGTGCAGTCCATGCGGGTTGGCGAAATGAGACGAATCCGCCCCAATTTTCCGTGCCCTCTGGTTCATTAGTTCTGCAAAATACTGCTCGGCTTCTTCGGGTGACATCTGCTGGCCTGAATCAATACGTGTTATGTAGGATGCGGCGGTTCTGGCCGCATCATTGCCTGAAGGAAGCAGCATCGCCGCAACCAGGTCCTTTAATCTGAGCTTCTGCCCTTCCTCCAGTCCTGCCGAGCTTTCGTCCGGCGTTCTTAGCCGGGCTTCTTTTCCTACTGTAATCAGATCGTCCGGATTTCCTTTCTCCAAGGTGATCAGGGCCGTTAGAATTTTAGTTGTGCTGGCCGGATACAATCGTTTGGTCTCATTCTCGGCATACAGGATGTCCCCTGTGTCCTCATCCATTAGAAGCAGCCCTTCCCCCTCAAGCCCTTGCAGAGGAGGACCGAATATATGGTTCCATTGCTGATTGACTTTGTGCACTAAAGTTGAAACATGTGTTTTCAGATTACCTGAGCTGATTTCAATAATGAGCAAAAGAAGAATAAGAATGGCTCCGACTCTCACTACTTTGCGGTTTATCAATTGTGCTCTCTCCTTAACCCGAACCTTTTGTTACCCTTATTATCAGGGTTATAGCTTTCGGCCCAGCTAAGAAAATATTAAGAATATATTAAGAAAGTTCTAAAAGTGTATCGATTCCCAAAAAGCGGCGTTTAGCGGGGCAATCCAACAAAAAAAGCATGCTTCACCCTAACAACGGTGAACCATGCTTTTTCGTTTTACAAACTTAACATTCTCGTTTATTCTTATTCACTCTGCTGAATTCTTACAGTAAATACAGTCCTCTCCTCGTCACTCTCCACCCGGATCGTCCCGTGGTGCAAATCCACAATATGCTTGGCAATGGCAAGCCCAATCCCCGAGCCCCCCGTATTCTTGTCCCGGGATTTCTCCACCCGGTAGAACCGCTCGAACACCCGCGGCAGATCGGCATCCGGGATAGGTTCGCCGTAATTAATGACATCAATAACGGCCTCGCCCCCTTCAATCCGGCCCTTAATGTCCAGATAGATTCCGTCATTCCCATAACGTATCGCATTGGAAATGAGATTCTCGTACACCCTTCTGAGCTTATCCCCATCGGCAATTACGATCATCTGGGGACTCTCGAATGATAATCTTGCTTCCATTCCGCTCTCATTAAACTGCCATTGGAACTGGGCTGTGATCTGATGCAGCATCTCCACCAGATTAATCCGGGTCTTGTTCAGCGTCATCTCCCGGTTCCGTAGACGGGTATATTCGAACAAGTCCTCAAGCAGCTGCTTTAATCTCAAAGATTCTTCATAAGCCATATTGTTATAATATCTGAGCTCCACCTCATCCCGGTACCGATCCTGATCGATAAGCCCAAGGTAACCTGTAATGGTCGTTAACGGTGTACGAAGATCGTGGGATACGTTGGTGATGAGTTCATTCTTGGTTTGCTCCGCACGCCGTTCCTCCTCAAGCGAGATTCTTAACCGCTCCATCATCCGGTTGATATCCGCCGCCAGTTGACCCAGCTTACCAATTGAACGGACGGTAACTTTGCGGTCAAGCTGGCCTTCTTCGAGCTCATGAACCTCCTCGATCAATAAGGTAAGATACTGCTGCTCCTGCCGCCGGCTTTCCCTGCGCCACAAATAAATGGCTGTAACCACCACCACAGGAATGGAAGCAACATAATAAATCTGCGGATTTCCGATTCCATAATAGAATCCGCGAACAATCCTCCCCAATGTCAGGGCCCCATTGTTGTAGTATAAATAATTAACCAGTGCATAGAGGAGCCCGCACAGGATTGCGGATACCACCACGGTCCAGAAGAACCACTTAAAAAAACTTAAGCTAGATCTCAATTTTGTAGCCAACCCCCCATACGGTGCGAATCAGCTTTTCTCCGTGCATTTCCTTCTCCAGCTTGTCCCGGAGCCGGCTGATGTGCACGGTCACTGAATTATTGTTCTCGAAGTATTTGTCTTTCCATATGAGTTCAAAAATATCCTCTGAACTGAATACCCGGCCAGGTTGGCTGGCAAGTAGAAAGAGGATGCTGAATTCAATCGGGGTGAGCTTAACGGTACGGTCATCCACCTTAACCGAATGGGTCTCTTTATCAATTTGAAGAGAGCCCAGTTCGATCAGATGGTCCCTTGCCGTAATCGCGGGTTGGGCGCTGTAGAATGCTCTCCTGAGCAGAGATTTCACTCTCGCCACAAGCTCCAGCGGATTAAAAGGCTTCACCATGTAATCATCCGCTCCGGTCATCAGACCGGTGATTTTATCCATATCTCCGTCCTTAGCACTAAGCATAAGGATAGGAGTCATGTTGGTCTCGCGGATTTTAAGGCATACCTCGATCCCATCCATACCCGGCATCATAATATCAAGCACCACGAGATGTATGACCTCGTTTTGCATAATTTCAAGCGCTTTATAGCCGTTCTCCGCTTTAAAGACAACGTAACCCTCATTAAGCAGGTAAATTTCAATCAGCTTTGCAATTTTGTCATCGTCATCGACGATCAGTATGTGTCTATCCATACTCTTCATCCCTTATCATTGAGTTTGTCTGAAATAATCATAACATGATTCCCTATTGCGTTCTCAAACAAAAGGTTAAGAAAGCGTTAAGAAGTTCTTAATAAATACATTCTGAAAGCAAAAGAGATCCATCAGCCGCGTCCTCATGCCATAGTAGACCTGAAGTCGTCTAGAATGCGCGCAATTGAAGTTTATAAAGTGATCTTGAGAGCGCCAGGCGGGAGTTGACACCCAACGCTGATCTTTAAAATGAGTCTAAGCGCTGATTGGATTATTGAACTTAGCAAACAAGGAACACCCCCCGCCGGAATGGTGGAAAGTGTTCCTTGCTGTCTAACCTGATTTTATACTTGTGCACCGAGCTTCTGGAACATCTCCAGATACGGTTTAACTTCCTTCTTAATGCTCTTCAGAAATTTACCGAATTCCACGGTATCATACTCATCCCCAACACCCACTTGCCGGTACACCTTCCCTTTCTTATATTCAAAAGAGAAGAAGTTCTGCTTGTCCAAAACCTGCTTGATCCCGGACAGATCGCCGTCTATCCGCAGGAGCAGCTTATCATCCTTGTACTCAAAGGAGTAGGGCGGATCGTAATCCCCATGCCTTACGATAAAGCCCGATACCAGTGCATCCTGCTTGAATTTCCCCTGCTGAACAGCATTCTCGGAAAGCCTAGAGTTTTCGGTGCTCTTCATGATGAGCCTGCCCTCACCCTCTTTCTTGTCATTCACCCAGCTGCCTATGTATTCCTGCTTAATGAGAATTCCGTTCTCCTTCTTGACCTCTGTCAGCTTGCCAAAGCCTGCTCTGCGGCCGTTCACCCAGTTTCCTGTGTAAACTTTGTTCTTGCTCCAAGTCATGGTTCCCTGGCCGCTTGGCTTTCCGTTCTTTGTTTCTCCGTAGTACACCGCCCCGGAAGGATACTTCACCGTCATTTTTTTAGCCTTTGCTTCCACCGGGCTTGTGGAGGCCACGTTGATTAGAACCATTACGGCCACCAGCAATGCCGCAAATAATCCCCGTTTAAGTCTCATTTCCTACCCCACTCCTTCACTGCTGTGTCATCTACAGCTTATATATCGGCTGAAGCTCATCTTTATTTCAGACTGCCCCGGATTACCTACTGCTCCCGGTTGATTGAAAAAGCTCTGATCCGCAACATGCGAAATCAGAGCCCTATTTCAGTAAGTCATTTCATGTTCATATTAACCATTACCCAAGTGGCAAAATAATTACTGCCCACCCTCAGCCCGTGCCAGCTTGGCAAGCGTAATCAGAGCCGCATCGATCTCCCGCTCCACGGCTAATACCACTTCGTCGGTATGAGGATTATATGGCTGCTGCTCCGCACTTTCATTTCCATCAAGCGCCACAATGGCTCCAGCCTTCATCCCTCTTAAAGAGGCAATAACAAACAGAGCTGAAATCTCCATTTCTACCGCAAGAACCCCGGCTCTCTTGTAGACTTCCGTAGGCAGCTCCAGAACTCCTGGGAAAAAGGCATCAATTGTCGCCGTAATTCCCTTGCCTACGATTCCCCCTAATTCCTTGGCTGTATCATACAGCGTATCCGTCACAGTGCTGTCGGATACCGCCGGGAATGCCAACGGAACAAGCTGCCGGGTCAATCCGTCCTCACGGACGGCAGCTGTGCTTACGATCAAGCTTCCTTTCGGAAACTTTTGACTGAAGGAACCTGCTGTCCCTACCCGAATCAGCGTTTTGACTCCAGCCTGTGCCAGCTCTTCGAAGCAGACCGCTGCTCCAGGGCAGCCTACGCCATGACTTACAACACCGAGGCGAACGCCATCATATTCGCCTACAAATGTCCGGTATTCTCTGGCGAACGCCAGCTCTTTCGCATTATCCAGCTTCTCCGAAATTTTCTTGGCGCGGTGCGGATCTCCGCATACAATCACATGCTCCGGCAGATCCTCCGGGTTAATTAGCAATATAGGCAGCAGGGCCATCTTAATCAAACTCCTTTCTTGTCCATTCATCTTCCGGAATCGGGATCGATTCGCCGGAGAACCGCTGTTCCTTGAACGGATCAGCCGTATTATGAAACCCGTTGCGCTCCCAGAAGCCCGGGCGGTCTTCTTTCATAAATTCAATGCCCTGAATCCATTTCGCACTTTTCCAGAAATACAGATGCGGTACAACCAGGCGCAGAGGCCAGCCATGCTTCTCGGTCAGCGGCTTGCCATCATACCGGTAAGCCAGCAGAACATCATCCCTCATCAAATCGGCAACCGGGATGTTGGTGTCATAATCATGATCCGCATGAATCATGACATGCGCCGCCTCCGGTTTCACACCAAGCTCACGGACCAGATCGGAGAATCTCACACCTTCCCATTCGGTATCGAATTTGGACCACCGGGTAACACAATGGATATCACACCGGACCTTAGTCACCGGCAGGGACAGGATATCCTCCCAGGAGAAGGTCCTCTCTTCTTCAATTTCACCGAATACCCTCAGCTTCCAAGTCGAAGTATTATAATGCGGGACATCACCTTCATGCAAAATCGGGAACCGGTCCGTTAACGCCTGGCCAGGCGGCAGCCGATGGGCAAGCTCTTGGCTGACCGGCGCTGCCTTGGCGGGGGACTTCATTTTTTTCAGGCGTTCCGCTTTGTTGTGCATATGAGTAACCTCCCTATGACCTGCCATTAATTTTATTGGAGTGCTGCAGGTAACTTTTATCCTTGAAGAAGAACATAGCAATCAGGGTCACGACAAAAGGCAGCATCAATGTGAAATGAGTAGGCAGCGAGAATCCTTGCAGCCGGATGCTTATCGCGTCCATGAATCCAAACAGCAGACTGGATGCGACCACTCCAAGCGGATTATTCTGTCCGAGCATGGTCGCTACGAGTGCAATAAATCCACGGCCACCTGTCATCCCTTCGGAGAACATCGTCACCTGACCGAGGGAGAGCTGGGCTCCAGCCAAGCCGCACAACAGCCCGCTTGCGAGAATGGCCCCATACTGGATCCTTCTCACCTTAATCCCAAGGCTCTGGGCCGCTACGGGATTCTCACCTGATGCCAGCAGACGAAAGCCGGATTTGGTCTTGAACAAATAGTACTGCATCACGGCAGCCAGCAGAAAAGCCAAGTACACTAACGGAGAATGGCCCGAGATAATTCCGCCAAGAACCGGGATATCCTGAACCTCGGGGATATTCCAGGTAGGCAGGCCAGTCATGTTCTTGTCATAATAGGCTCCCTTCACATCAAACAGCGCCCTTAGTGTAAACGTGGTTAGTCCTGCGGCCAGAAAATTGAAGGAAATCCCTACAATAATTTCGTTAGCCTTCAGATGAAGGGATATAAAAGCAAGCAGCCATGAGAACAAAGTTACACAACCCGCAGCAAACAGCACGGCAAGCCAAACGTTCCCGAAGAAGTGATTCCCTACGATTGCCGTAAATGCGCCGGTCAGGATCATTCCCTCCAGAGCGACATTGAAAAAGCCCACGCGTGCACACAACGCCCCGCCCAAGGCCGCCAGCAAAATAGGCGTCACCATGCGTATGGTTGAATTAAATAACGATATATCAAGAAACTGATCCACTCGCTGCTCCCCCCTTCCTGCGCTTAATAAAGCTGTAACTGATACGGGCCGTAACAAACAGGATCAACACGGCCTGTATGACACTGGAGATTTCCAGAGGGACATCCGTATTTCGCTCCACACCCATTCCGCCTGTCTGAAGAGCAGCAAGAAGAACCGCCGCTAAGGCTGTTCCAATAGGATTAGAACTGGCCAGCATCGCGGCCATAATTCCGGTGAAAGCATAGTTGGGCGCCGAAAGTGCCCCATCCAGGAAACGATACTGGGTGCCCAGCACTTCCACCGTACCCGCCAGACCCGCAAATGCGCCGCTGAGAAGCATGCTGAACAGCATCAAGCGGCCCCGTTTAACTCCGCCGTAGGCGGCGAAGCGGGGATTGCTGCCCAGGGAACGGATCTCATAACCGGATACGGTATACTTCATAAAGACATATAGGATCAGCGTAGCAGCTATCGCGATAATGAAGCCGGTATGTACGCTCATGCCCTTAAACAGCTTGTCGAGCCATAGGCTCTTGTCCACCATCTGAGTCTGTGCCAACGCGGCCGAGCCTGTTGTATCCTTGAAAGGATAGGACACCAGATAGCCCGTTAAATACTGGGCAATATAGTTAAGTAGCAGCGTGGTAATGATCAGGTTCATCCGGAACCGGGTATCCAGCCAGCTGGCAAAGGCCGAGTACAGCCCTCCTACGATCATACCCACTGCAAAAATTACAGGAATCTTGATCCACACAGGGCCTGGCATATAGATGGCTGTCAGGGAGGCAGCCAAGGCGCCAAGCAGCATCTGTCCTTCTGATCCCATATTGAGGAACCCCGCTCTGAACGCAACCGCAACGCCAAGCCCCACAAGGATAATCGGAGTTGACCGGGCAAGTGTATTGGTGAAGAAATAAAAATTACCGAAAGCCCCCTTCCACATTTCTGCGAAGGTCTCAGTCACAGATCCTCCCACTACCAAGATCGCTGCGGCACCCGCTAAAAGCCCGAGCACAATGGCTACCAGAGGATGGATCAGCTGTTTGGCATTTTGCTTAAGATTGTGCATGAATGTCTCCCCCCGCCATCAATAAACTGATCTTCTCTTCTGTCGCTTCTTCGGTCCGCAGCTCCCCTGTAATGCGGCCATCGTACATGACAACAATTCGGTCAGAAAGCTTGAGAATCTCCGAGAGCTCTGAGGAAATCAGCAGAATACCGCCCCGTTCTTCCCTTCTTCGCAATAGCTCCCCGTGAATCGTCTCCATCGCACCGATATCCACTCCCCGGGTTGGCTCCGCCGCAATCACAAAAGGCGTTCCATGTCCAAGCTCACGGGCTACGATTAATTTCTGCAGATTCCCGCCCGACAAGTAACGGGCCTTAGTCTCCTGAGAGCTTGTCTTCACGCCGAAAGTCCGAATGAAATCCGCAACCATTTTCCGGCTGCGCTTGCCTTGGATAAAGCCAAACCGCTGATGCTTGCGCTGATAACCCATCAGCCCGTTCTCGAACACGGAAGCTTCGCCTGCAGCCCCCCACATATACCGGTCTTCCGGGATATGCGCAAGCCCCCGATTCCGGATCTCCCGCACAGAGGACTCTGTCACATCCTGCCCGGCAAGCCTGACCTTTCCTTTATCAATCCTGGCAAGCCCAGTAATGGCTTGTATTAATTCGGATTGGCCATTACCGGAAATGCCAGCGACCCCTACAATCTCTCCAGCACGGACTTGGAGGGAGATCTGATCCAGCAGAGGCTTTCCTTTTCCCGCCTGCAGGGTAACCTGGTCCACATCCAGAACGATATCTCCTGGAACGGACGGCTGCTTCTTAAATTCAGCAAGCTCCCTGCCCACCATCAGCCGGGACAGCTCCTCCGCATTGGTGTCTGCCGTATTCAGCACACCGGTTACTTTCCCATCGCGCAGGACGGTAATCCTGTCCGCCACGTCCATGATTTCGTGCAATTTATGGGTGATCAGAATAAAGCTCTTGCCCTTTGCCGCAAGTCCCTTGATCGCTGCAAGCAGTTCCTTCACTTCGAGTGGTGTCAGGACGCCCGTTGGTTCATCTAATACAATAATATCCGCCCCTTGATACAGCACCTTCAGAATTTCCACGCGCTGCTGTACGCCAAGCGAACAATCCCCGATTTTCATCAGAGGATCAACAGGCATCCCATATTGCTGGGACAGCTCTCTGACCACTTGAGCGGCCTCTTTGCGGTCAAACCTCCCAGCCGTACCCGGCTCCCGGCCAATCACAATGTTCTCCGCAATGGAGAAGGACGGGAACAGCATGAAATGCTGGTGCACCATCCCGATCCCGCTCTGTATCGCATCAGCAGGAGTCCCAAACTGCCGTTCTTTACCGTCTACCTTAATAACCCCTGAGGTGGGCTGCTCCATGCCATAGAGAATTCGCATGAGCGTTGTCTTGCCTGCCCCATTCTCACCAACCAAGGCATGAATCTCTCCTTTGCGGAGGTTGAAATCCACCTCATGATTTGCCGTCAGAGCTCCGTATTTCTTAGTCATCTTCTCCATCTCAAGCAGCATGTGCCCTCTGGTCTCCTTTCTTCTCAAGCTTGATCACATCAAAAAAGGAAGCCATCTGCTGGATGAGCAGCCGGCTTCCTTAGAGGGATTCTTATTGCAGTGGGTTTTTGACTACAATTTTGCCGGAGACGATATCGTCACGAATTTTCTTCACGTCGTCCACTACCTTTTGTCCGATAAACGGGCTGAGCGGCGACTGACTGTCACGGGTCACATAGGTCAGTCCGACTCCATTTTCCTTCAAACCGTAATCCACAGTACCGAATTTAAAGCTTCCGCTTGCGAAATCCTTCACGGTCTCATATGCGGCCGTTGAAGTCTCTTTCAACTGGGAGAGCACCACGTGTTCCGGGTCTACTACGGTCTGATCCGTATCTTGACCGTTCGTGTAGAATCCTTTCTCCTTAGCAGCTTCGAATACGCCAAGGTCGGATACAGCTGCCGCACCGGCGATAAAGTCAGCACCTTGTCCGAATTGCACCAGAGCAAGCTCCTTGGCTTTAGCCGGGTCATTAAAGCTGCCGACATAGTTAACCAGATACTTGGCTTTTGGATTCACAGATTTCAGTCCTTCTTCAAATCCGACCGTATATTTCTTCAGAAGCGGAACATCCTGGGCCGCAACCAAGCCTACAACGTTGGTCTTTGTCGCAAGACCCGCAGCGGCTCCAAGCAGATAAGACGCTTCATATTCGCGGAATACGACGCTTCGAATGTTGGGCGCCTCGATAGACGTATCAATAATGGCAAAAGACTTGTCTGGATTCTCAGCAGCCACCTTCTTCAGAGCATCCTCAGCTGTAAATAATGAAGTAATGATCAGATCATAATCTTCCGCAACCGCTGTGCGCAGATTTTGTTCAAATGCTGCTGGGTCGGTGGATTCGATGGTTTTCGTGTCCACTTTGAATTCTTCTCCGGCTTTCTTGAGCCCTTTGTCCATTTCTTCAAAGAATGGATTGACACCGATTTTATCGGGGAGTACCAAGGCAATTTTCTTTTTCTTGCCTGTGTCTTCTTTTCCAGATGCAGCGTTCGCATCGGATTTCGTATCAGCACCTCCAGATGAGCATCCCACCAAGGAGATGAACAGAACTGCCGCGAAGATGAACATGATCGATTTCTTCATAAAATAACTCCCCCAATATTTTCATTTGTCTACTAAATTTATTATATCCTATTTGATTACTTGGTATTTGTCAACGCAAATTTATAGTTATTCACTGAAATAGAAATATAGACTGTATAATATGGAAATATGTGAAATTATATAGAAAATAACTAATAAAGATACATTTTGTCCCATATGAAATGCATCTCTATTGACTTCAGCTTCTTTTCATAGTTAACAAAAAAAGGAACACCTTCGCCCCATAGAAGAGAAGGTATTCCTTGTTGCAGAATAATATTTATCTCATTTAATAGCTATAGCTGCTCATAACCTGTTGAGCCAATCTTCCAGGCTTATCTGATCTGTGTATCTTTAACCGGCGTACCAAAATTCGGCATCCCATCCTCATTCCAATCAAATACCTGTGCCCGGGTATGGCGGTTCGGGTCGTACAGCGGGTCCCCGGTAATTTCTTTATAATTTCGTGCATGGTAGATCAAGACATCCTGGCCGTCCTCTGACACCGTAAAGCTGTTATGCCCAGGTCCATACTGCCCTGTCTCTTCGTTGGTCTGGAATACGGGCACCGGCGATTTGGTCCATGACGCCGGATTCAGCAAATCCGAGGATTCGTCGGCATACAGGAGACCCATACAATAATTATGATCCGTTGCGCTTGCCGAATAGCTGATAAAGATCCGTCCGTTCCGCTTGAGTACAGCCGCTCCCTCATTGACTCGGAAGCCGACAATCTCCCAGGGATATTCCGGTGTCGAGATCATGACCTGCTGTCCGCTTAGCGTCCAGGGGTTGCTCATCCTGGAGATATACAGGTTGGAGTTGCCTTCGATCTCCGGATCTTTCTGGGCCCACACATAATACAAGCTTCCTTGATGCTCAAATGTGGTCGCATCAAGCGCAAAAGACTCCCAAGCCGTCTTGATTTGCCCCTTCTCGACCCACTGCCCTTCAAGCGGATTGGCCGATTCGTTCTCAAGCGCATACATCCGGTGGTCGAACAGGCCATCCTGGGTCTCTGTAGTTCTGGCAGCCGCAAAATAGATATACCATTTCCCTTGAATATAATGAATTTCAGGGGCCCAAATGTTGGCACTCAGCATGCCTGTCTCATACTTACGCCAAGCCACTACGGGCATGGCGTCTCTCAGCCCTTCAAGTGTAGCCGAACGCCGGATTTCAATCCGGTCATATTGAGGAACCGAGGCGGTAAAATAATAATATCCATCACTGTGCTTGTATACCCATGGATCAGCCCGCTGTTCCACTAATGGATTGTTGTATTCTCTGGTTCTGTCCATTTCCCTTGTCTCCTTATACATGCGAAATTTTATGTTTCTACCATCTTGATTGCCCGGGATACGGGCAGATGGAATCGCTTAGCTTGGCTCTTACCGCAACCAGACAGCCACAGTGTCTGCAGGTTGATTCATATTGAAGTGACGGGCAGTTCCAGCACGTATCCAGACGCCGGGCATATTCCTCATCAGATACGGCAGCACGGTTCTGGACAGCCATTTGAATCATTTGTTCCAGCTTTTCAGAGCTTACCCGAACACTAGCTGAGCAGCCTTTGCACCCATCAATGCCATGCTTGACTCCAGTACTGATAGTCATCTTAGTTAAGTGTGAGCACTAGAATGGAAGCGGGAGGCAGTTCAAATTCAAGAACCCCGTCCTTCAGCTCAGCATCTTCAAAATAAGCAGGCGCCACAAGGTCCGGCTGCTCAAACGTGTTATGTGCGTTTAGTGAAGTATGAGTCAAAATTTTGCCATACACTTTGCTATAGTTGAAACCTTCAATACGGCAGCTGAAGCTCGCTGCTTCTGCGTGATGCAGGTTGCATGCCGTCAGGTGAATCGCTCCTTCCCCATCCATGGAAGCTGAAGCGCTAATCTGCGGGATGGATGCGCCATTATAAATATAATTTGGACTTTCGAACTCCAGCTCGAGCAGCTCATTATCCATGTGGACCTTGTACATATCGAACACATGATACGTTGGGGTCAGCAGCATACGATCACCCTCGGTAAGGATCAAGGCCTGAAGCACATTCACCAATTGGGCAATATTGGCCATCTTCACCCGGCTGCAGTACTTGTGGAAAATGTTCAGATTGATGCCTGCCACAAGTGCATCACGCAGGGTATTTTGTTGGTATAGGAAACCCGGATTCGTTCCAGGCTCCACATCACACCAAGTTCCCCACTCGTCGATAATAAGCCCTACCCGGCGTTCCGGGTCATATTTATCCATAATTTCAGAATGCTTAATGATTAATTCTTCCATATACAGCGTGTTTTTGAGAGTGGCAAACCACTCATCTGTGTCAAATTCCGTAGCCGAGCCTTTGCTGGCGAACCAATTGCCTGACGGGATGGTGTAATAATGGAGACTGAGTCCATCCATGAGTCCGGCGGCTTCGCGCATCAGCACTTCAGTCCACTGAAAATGATCCGTATTTGCACCACAGGCGATTTTATATACCTTATTTCCACCATAGTTACGTACGTAGGTAGAGTAATGCCGATAAAGATCCGCATAATATTCCGGACGCATATTCCCGCCACAGCCCCAGTTCTCATTCCCTACCCCGAAGAAAGGTAGCGCCCAAGGTTCATCACGGCCGTTTCTCCGGCGTAGGTTGGCCATCGGCGACTCACCGTCAAAGGTCATGTACTCCACCCACTGCTGCATTTCACGAACAGTGCCGCTGCCTACGTTGCCACTGATATAAGGCTCTGTATTCAGAAGTTCGCACAGACGCAGAAATTCATGTGTGCCAAAATGATTATTCTCCTCAACCCCACCCCAGTTATTGTTGATCATTCTTGCACGTTCTGAAGCAGGACCAATACCGTCCATCCAGTGATACTCATCGGCAAAACACCCGCCTGGCCAACGTAGGACCGGGATGTTCAAGCGCTTCAAGGCCTCAAGCACATCATTCCGAATTCCTTCCGTATTTGGTATTGGAGAGTCTGGCCCCACCCATAGTCCCTCATATATACATCTGCCCAAGTGCTCAGCAAAATGTCCGTACAAGTGACGGCTTATCGTCCCCTTTTTCTCTCCGGCATTCAGCTTTACGTTAATCATTTTAGTTGCCCTCCCCACTCTATATTTATTGGTTAGAATCTACTTGTTTGCCCCAGACCGCAGTCCCGTTCCCATCCATTCCGGTAAAAACAAGCGTCTGCCGATTCCTCTCCCAATCCCAAGATGGCAGCAGCTGAACCCGCTGAACCTTACTCCGGTCTTCCACAGGGTTATTCCACGTCAATGTCATTGTGAACTTGCCATCAAAAGACCATTTCCCCTGTTCCACCGATCCTTCGATTGTGCCATCCGCTCCAAGCTTGATGTGGCTGGACTGGATCTGACCATCAACGAACTTATCCATAACCAGGTACTCCCATCCGCCCGGAATCAGAGACTTAGGGATATCCTGCTGCGTCTCTCCCGCATAGCGTTCGGGCGATACAACCGGCCATCCGTCTTCTGTCCATAGAATTTTACGCACATGCAGATAGGACCAGTTCTTATCCAACTCACCTCGGGCATGGTGAACGATGAAGTAATTGTCCCCATCCTTGAGCACTGAATTATGCCCCGGTGCAATCCATCCGGCATCTTCACCAAGCCTGTAACCACCGAGAATTTTGTTGCCTATCTCATACTGCGGCTCGTAAGACGTATCTGTCATTTCCTTCCCGTTGTAGTCCACATAGGGACCTGTGATGGAGTCCGATCTTGCAACACGCACATTGTAATCTTCAAATAAAGAGTCATACGAGACGAATAAGTAATATTTCTTATAGTTCTCGTTGTAGATGATATAGGGGCCTTCCACTGCCCCATCCTCAGTAACACGGTCACGGGCCGCAATCAAGGTGCCGAAGCCGGGTTCCGCAGGCTTTCCAGTTTCAGGATCGAGCTGAGTGATGTGAATTCCGCCAAAGAACGAGCCATACACCATCCACATTCTGCCGTCCGCATCTGTTACTACATTAGAATCAATGGCATTAAGTGAGTCCTCGTTTCGGGTCTGTATGACGGCACCCTTATCGGTCCAAGGCCCTTCAATGGAAGGAGATGTTGCCAGACCAATCATCGACTGCCTACTTCCAAAGGTGGATGCTGAGTAATAGAGACGATAGGTATCTTTATATTTCACAACATCCGGTGCCCACAGCCCAACAGCACCACTCCATGCTTTGGCTTCAGAAGGCACATCCGGGAAAGCCTGCCCCACCCATTTCCAATGGATGAGATCGTCAGATTTGCGTACCATCACACCCGGCTTCGCTTCACCTCCTACCTTCACATCTGTGGAGAATACGTAATATCCTTGACCCGTCTTAACAATGCCTGGATCATGAGCGTTGTTGATCGTCCAAGCAGCAGCGTTATCGATGGCCGAGGTATCGTACATTTTGATTTCCCCTGGGGAAGGTGGAAATACAGGTTGAGCGGCATTATCCGCCGTACATCCGCTTGCCCCGAACAAAAGAAGCATAGGAATAACCATAATTGCCCTCCATTTAGCCTGAGGATTCATCCCTTAACTCCGGAAATCGCTACAGACTCAATAATTTGTTTCTGGAACACCAAGAATGTAATAAGAACAGGCAGCAGCGCGATAATTGAAGCGGCCATGATCAGAGGATAGTCCGTCTGTATGGCATAGGTTGCATTATAGTTAGCAATCACAAGCTGGAGGGTCTGATTCTCCGGTGAATTTAGATAGATAATAGGTGCCAGATAATCATTCCATATCCCCATAAACCAAAGAATAAGCTGGGCCGCAACCGCAGGTTTGATTAAGGGGAACGTAATTGTGGAGAACAGCCTGAAGTACGAGCTTCCATCGATTTTGGCAGCTTCAATAATTTCGTTAGGTACACTTACCAGGTACTGTCTGATGAAAAAGATCATCACGATATTCCCGAACAATCCCGGTACGATCAAAGGCAGCAGCGTATCCACCCATCCCAGCTCTGAGAACATAATGAACTGGGGAATCATGACTGCCGGATATGGAATCATAATCGCAGACAACAGCAGCAAGAAAATCTTATTCTTATGCGGAAATTTGAGCTTGGCGAAGGCAAATGCGGCAAGACTCGATGTGAAAGTGCCCACGACCGTTACACTCACCGCCACGATTAAACTGTTTGTAATCCCGGTAAGCAGCGGCCCCTTCTCCCAGATCTCCACGTATTTATCAAAGTGGAATACATCCGGAATCCATTTGGGTGGAAGTGCAAATACATCCTGCTTATCTTTAACAGAGGTGGTAAGCATCCATAATAGCGGGGCAATCATTACGATTGCGCCGATAGCCAGAACGATAAAAATGATTGTATTGGCCAGCCGTCTCTTTTGTGAATGGGACATATTCATATTCGCTCCTATCTCCTTGTGATCAGTCCATCTCGTAGGACGATTTCTCGTTCATTTTGAATTGGATCAGAGTTACAACAAATATGAAAAGCCCCAAAACGACGGCCATAGCGGATGCGTAACCCATTTGCAGATTTCCAAAGGCTTTCTGCCAAATATAGAAGACAACAGATGCGGAAGAATATTCTGTTCCCCCGGTGGATGTCATGATATTGATTTCCGTAAAGATTTGAGATCCGCCGATTATGCTTGTAACCACAATGAAGAAGGTTACCGGCTTAACCATTGGCCAAGTAATATGCCGGAACGACTTGAAGCCGCTGGCCCCATCCAGCTCTGCTGCTTCGTAATAAGTTCTTGGGATACTCTGAAGCGCAGCCAAATACAAAAGCATGGTGTAGCCAAGCCCCTTCCAGACCGTCATGATGATGATGGCCGGCTTCACCGTGTACTTATTGGCCAGCCAGTTCGGTCCGTCAATACCGAAGAGATCCAGAAACTGGTTCACAAGGCCATAATCCCCGTTGTAGGCCCAGTTCCAAAGAATGGAGATCGCAGCCAGGGAGGAGATTACAGGCACGTAATAGATAACCCGGAAAGCTGTTGTGCCTGGGATTTTGCGATTGAGTCCAAGGGCTAGGAGCAGTGCCAGGAACAATCCGATCGGAATCCCGATCATGAGATAGATGGTGTTGAAAGCCGCCTTATAGAACAACTCATCCGAGAATAATTCTTTAAAATTACCGAGCCCTATAAAGGTCATCTGTCCCAAGCCATCCCAATCAGTGAAAGCCCCATAGACGGAATAGATAACCGGAAACAGCGTGAAAATCAACAGTCCCAGAACAGGAGGAAGGATAAATAGATAGCCATATATCTTTTCTTTTCGATACAATCTGGATTTGGTTGCCCCACGCTTCGTCTGAGCTGCAGGGTCTTGAAGCTGCAGATTTGATTTGGTTTCCATGCCTTCACCTCAATTTCGGATGCCGGAATTGAAAATGATGTTAGCCGGATTCGGCAGCTAACATCATTTATTCTCCGGGTAGTCATTACTTCTTGGATCTGTTCTCCTGTTCAATCGCCTTATCGAGCAGCTTCTGCATTTTTGGCTGTTCCTGCTTCACGTACTCTGCTGCAGTGATTTTGCCATCAAGAACAGGTTGGATATCCGTAAAGAACAAGTTGTACCATTCCGCATTGTAGGTATAGTTGCCTGGCAACGCTCTTCCGTACTCCTCAACGATTTGAAGGAATTCCTCTTTATTCGCCGGCTTGGTTGAGGTATCTGCCGCCCATGTTTTGGCCATATCAACCATGTTAGGGATTTGGACTTTCGCTTTGACCAGCGCATCCATGCCTGCTTTGGAAGTAGTCAGATAGTTAACCAGCTCTACTGCTTCATCCGGATACTTGGTCTTTTTCGATACCCCTATCCCGAGTGAACCGGTCCAGGTCGCTGATTTGCCAGTTGACCCGGCTGGGTAAGGAATCAGATCATATTCGAAAGGCAGCTTCTCATAAGTAGACATATCCCATGGCCCCACAGGGAAGAAGGCCAGCTGCCCTTTCATCCAGCGCTGATACGTATCGAGCGTCTGGGAATCTGCGATCGTCGGAGTAACTTTGCTTACGTTCTGTAAATCGGCAAGGTATTGAAGCGCTTCAGCGAATTTAGGATCGTCGACCGTTACCTTGGTCTTGGAGGAATCCAGGAAGTCCGCCCCATTACTCCAAACAAAGGACTGAAGTGCCCAGTTAATGTTAAAACCGGAGCCGAACTGATCCAACTTTCCATCTCCGTCCGTATCTTTGGTAAGCTCCTTCTGAACCTTCAGGAATTCTTCCCAGGTCATCGGCTTATCCTTATCGGGCAGCGGAATTCCAGCCTTCTCGAACATCGTTTTGTTATAACCGAGTGCAAATGGCCCTACGTCTTTAGGCATTCCATAGATATCACCTTGACCAGCCATTTTTCCGTCATAGCGGTACAGATCAACACCATATTTCCAAATATTGTTCAGATTGATGTTCTTATTCTTCTCGATATATGGCGTCAAGTTCATAAGAACTCCGCTGTTGACATAAGCCTTGAGATCGCCGGATTCAAAATAGAACACGTCGGGAAGTTTATTACCTGTGATGGCGGCTTTTAATTTGGTTGCATATTGGTCACCTGTTGTAATTACAGTTTTGACCTTGATATTCGGATGATCAGCTTCAAACTGCTTAACCACATTCTTGTAGGCAGTTTGTTCATCAGGTCCTCCGCGGAACATAAACGTCAATTCCTTAGTCCCGCCTTCGGCACTGCTTGACCCTCCCTTACCACAACCTGCTAGTACGGTGGAGCACACAAGAATCAGTGAGATCCATGTTAACCAACCTTTTTTCTTTATCACTAGAACCCCTCCTAATAAATCAAAGATTTGGAACCGTATTCAAATAGGCCAATACCTTTGTTCCCTAGACTTTGCGCAGGCGGATCACATTCCATGAAGCTTTAGACAAACGGGCATTTACATATCCGCCATTCCATGTCGAGCTGCCTTGAGTATGAGGTCTTACACTCTCTTCTTCAGCCGTATTAACCGCCTTCAGATTCTCATGTTCCAGGACAATATGCTCCACAATACGGTACCCTTCAAACCCGCGCACATCACACTTCAGTTCAAGCGCCTCTTCCAGATGCCTGTTCACCGCGAATAGGGTTAATTCCTCAAGCTCTTCGTTATATACAACCGCACTGTCCAAATAAGGAACATCCGTATAATCTTGAGCATCATATTTAGGAGAGTCCACCACCGGTCTTAGCGACACCCCCCTGCCGTATTGCGAGGCATGCAGATAAGGGTAGAAAATCGTCTGCTTCCACGCTCTACCGCCGTTCTCGGTCATGATTGGCGCAATCACATTGACCAGCTGGGCCAGACAGGCAATCTTGACACGGTCCGCATTTCTGAGGAAAGTAATCAGCATGCTCCCAACCAGCAGCGCATCTTCAAAATTATAAATATCCTCCAGCTGGGGAGGTCCTACACTCCAGGGTTCAAGCTTGGCGTCCGCATCATTCGAATGGTACCAGACATTCCATTCGTCGAAGCTAAGCATCATGGTCTTCTTGCTCCGCTTCTTCGCTTTGATGTAATCACAGGTCGAGCTGACGGTATGGATAAAATGTTCCATATCCATCGTCCGTGCCAGGAAATTAGCCGAATCGTTGTCTCTGTTCCCGTAATACTGATGCAGGGACACATAATCCGCAATCTCGTATGTATGATCGAGGGTTATGGCTTCCCATTCAGGAAAAGTCGGCATTCCCGTGCTTGAGCTCCCACAGGAAACCAGCTCTATCGATGGATCAACCAGCCGCATAGCCTTTCCAGTCTCATAAGCGAGTCTTCCGTACTCCTGTGGGGTCTTCTGACCAATCTGCCAAGGGCCGTCCATCTCGTTCCCGAGGCACCAAGTCTTCACGCCATGCGGCTGTTCATATCCATGCCGGCGGCGCAGGTCACTCCAATAACTGCCCTCTGGATGGTTGCAATACTCCAGCAAATTTCTCGCCGCATCCACGCCGCGGGTACCGAGATTGACTGCCATCATGACCTCTGAACCTACTTCCCTGGCCCACTTCATAAATTCATTGGTCCCCACCTCATTAGGCTCCGTAGTCCGCCAAGCCAAATCCAATCGTTTGGGACGCTGATCAACAGGTCCTACGCCATCTTCCCAGTTATAGCCTGAGACAAAGTTGCCGCCTGGATAACGTATGATGGGAACATTCAGTTCTTGGACAAGCTGTTTGACATCCTCGCGAAACCCTTCCGGGTCAGCTGTTACATGAGCGGGTTCATAAATACCTCCATAGACCGCCCGGCCCAAATGCTCTATGAAGGAACCGTATATACGGTTGTCGACCTCCGCGATCCGGAAGGCTTTGTCCACAACCATTCCTGCTTTAAGTTCTGATAATGACATGTGCTCACCATCCATTTTAATGAAGTTTAAAATGATTTATTATATAGTTAATGAATCCGCTTACACTTATAAATTATCACATATGCACCTCCTTGTAAACAATAATATCTAAAACATTTTATGTATTTATGAAATAAAGAGGAATAATCTTATATTATTCGTTATTTACTCATTTTATAAATCTTTATATTTAGATAAATATAAAATAAATCGAAGAATAATTCAAAAAAATTCTCTGATTCTAAAGAAAATAATAAATTTAGAGCCTAATCTTTATTTTAATCAAAATTTAGTTTATGATTATCTAAAATGATTACTGGAAGAAGGTTCAAGAACCATGATATACATCAAGGACTTAATGAGTGGAATTGATATTTTCAAGGCGTTAAGCTCTGAAATTAGAATTCAGATCCTCGAACTGCTGTCTAAGAACCAAGCTTTGAACTTAAATGACCTGGCTACGAGGCTGAATTTAAGCAATGGGGCTATTACTATGCATATCAAGAAGCTGGAAGAGAGCGGACTCATTGAAATTAATACCTCTGTCGGCAAACACGGGATTCAGAAAATGTGCTATTTGAACAAAGATAAACTGATTATCGATCTGCAAAGCAAAGAAACGGAGAACCTTTACGAAGTTGATATCAAGGTTGGGCATTACAGCGACTATTCTGTCACGCCAACCTGTGGGCTTGCAACCAAAGACAGCATCATCGGGGACTTTGATGACCCAAGATATTTTGCCGATCCCCAGCGGATCGATTCCGAGATCATATGGCTGTCTGAAGGATATTTGGAGTACCGCATACCCAACTATTTGAAGCCGAACCAGACCTTCCGTGAGATCCAGTTCTGCATGGAGCTTGGCTCCGAGGCTCCGGGTTATTGCGACAATTATCCCTCCGACATTTATTTTTACCTAAACGGGGTAGAGCTGGGATACTGGACAAGTCCTGGCGATTTCGGAGACACCCGTGGCACCTTTAATCCCGAATGGTGGCCGCCTCACCTGAACCAATACGGCATGCTCAAGCTGATTCGCATCAACAATGAAGGAAGCTTCATCGACGGCTGCCGGATCTCGGATGTAACACTGGATCAGATTCAGTTAGACTACAAAAGTGAGCTGACTTTCCGTATTGCCGTCACGGATAATTCGGTGAATAAGCGGGGTCTGACCATCTACGGCAAATATTTCGGCAACTATGCCCAAGACTTGTCTGCAAGAATCTTGTATAACGTCGAGGAGCAATAAATGGACAAACAGTTAGTTGAAGCAGATCGTTATCAATCATGATCAATGCTGCCGAAATGAGGTAATCTTATAAAAGGATCACATCAACTTACACAAGAGATGTGATCCTTTATTACATAAGCAGCTAATTGTTAGGCCTCGTTCAGAGCTCTAAGCAGAGTATGGCGCGGGCGCAGCTTGTGAGCTTCGTTAAGGCTTCGCTCAAGCAGCTGGTCATCGATGCCGAGCTCCACTCTGCTTACAGGCCCATGAACCGTATTCAGCAACTGGCGAATCTCGGATTCTAACGGGATATCATCCACCCACTTGCGAATTTGGGCACCGAATTTCTTTAATTCCTCCGGTTCACTGCCAGGGTAGACGCCTTGGTCCACAGCATTATGATACAAGCGGGAGATTTCCGCACAAGCTACCCCCACCTTCGCTCCGTGAAGATGAGCTCTGCTTCCCCGCCTTAAATATTCCATCTCCCAGTAATGGGACAGATGATGCTCCGCCCCAGAGGCAGGATGAGATTGGCCAAATAAAAGCATAGCAATTCCCGATTCAATTAAAGCGGTCATTAAGGTATGAATACCCGCTTCTGTCCGGCTGCCGATCTGCTCCACGTGATCCACACACGACTTTAAAGCGCGCTCCGTAATGGCAGCTACTTGTTCATCATAGGGTTCCCCGGCGGTAAGATGGGAGAATTTCCAGTCGAATAAGGAAGTGTATTTGCCCAGCATATCTCCGAATCCTGCGGCAATCAGCGGCTGGGGAGCATTTATAAGAATGCCCAGATCAGCAAAAATCGCAATAGGAGGAACCGCAGCCACGGTCGTTTTTACACCTCGAAGAATAAGTGGGGCCCCAGATGAAGTGAACCCGTCGACGGATGGAGCTGTCGGCACAGAGACGAAGGGGATTCGGGTCTTGTGACTGACAAAACGAACAATATCATGAATTGTCCCGGAGCCGACCGCAATCAGACAATCCCTCTGATCCGGCTCCAAGCTCTGAAGCACTTCTACAATTGTCTGTTCGTCAGCGGCATAATCCCCCGCTGTATTGGGAGTCAGCAGCATGATCTTCGCTTGAACTCCCGACTGGGAAAGGCGGTCTGAGAGAAGCTCACCTGCTGCCTGATACGTGTTCTTGTCAGCCACCATCAGCGGCTTCAAGTAGTTCCGTTCCAGCAGATAACCAGGTACTTCCCGGATGGCTCCCCGGCGTAATGATATCTGTTTAATAGCCGTAGCTGTTTCCTCAGATATACCGCTCATGGATATTCTCCCCCTTCTATTTTGCGGATTTCTTGATCGCTTTCAGCCGTTTCATCACATCATTCCCGCCCCGTCCAAAGTAATCATGAAGCTTGCTGTATTCCTGATACAGCCGTTCATAGATTTCAACGTGCTCGGGAATAGGCCTGAAGGTTTCTTCCTTCACTCTGGCCATACTTGCAGCAGCCTCAAGAATGGTGTCATAACCGCCCGCTTCCGCTCCCGCTGCAACTGCAGCAAACATCGCGGCGCCGAGGGCCGGCGTCTGTTTGGAATCCGCAACAAAGATTTCGCGGTTCGTGACATCGGCATAAATCTGCATGAGTAAGCGGTTTTTCTGCGGCAGTCCACCGCATGCATAAAGAGCATCCACCGGAACCCCATTAAAGTGGAAGGCATCCACAATTTTACGGGTTCCGAACGCTGTAGCTTCAAGTAGAGCACGATAGACTTCCTGCGGCTTGGAGAGCAGAGTAAGGCCCACAATAAGACCAGTCAGGTCGGTATCAACCAGGACAGAGCGGTTCCCGTTCCACCAATCCAGCGCAAGCAATCCTGTCTCGCCCGGCTGATACTTCGCAGCCTCCCGTTCAAGCCATTGATGTACTCCAATGCCTTCTTTCTCCGCACTTTCTTGGACATATGCCGGAAGAGATTCCTCTACGAACCACTCGAAAATATCGCCCACCGCGGATTGACCGGCTTCATATCCATACAATCCTGGAATAATGCCGTCCTCAACAACACCGCACATTCCCTCCACCTGCTTCTCTTCGGTCCCAAGCAGCATGTGGCAGATCGAGGTGCCCATCGCCATCACCATTTTGCCCGGAGTTACAACGCCTACGGCTGGGACAGCCGCATGCGCATCCACATTTCCGACCGCAACCGCAATCCCCTTCTTAAGGCCTGTTAGCTCAGCCATGGCTTCCGTAAGTCCACCTGCTGAAGATCCTAGCGGGACCACCTCTCCACGAAGTTTCGTATCCGTTAATTGCTCAAGCCGTGGATCAAGCGCCTTGAAATATTCCCTCCTTGGGAATCCGTCCTGCTTGTGCCAGATCGCTTTATAACCGGCTGTACAGCTGTTGCGGACCACCTTGCCCGTCATTTGAGCAATGACCCAATCCGTTGCCTCCAGAAAAAGATCTGCCTTGTCATAAATTTCCGGAGCTTCATCCAGAATCTGCCAAATTTTCGCGATCATCCACTCCGAGGATATCTTCCCGCCATACCGCGGCAGAAAGGCCTCCCCCCGCTGAGCGGCAATCTGGTTGATCTTGTCTGCCTCAGGCTGCGCAGCATGATGCTTCCACAGCTTCACCCAGCTGTGAGGCTGGTCCGCATATTCCGAATGGAAGCACAGCGGCTTCCCTGCCTCATCAACTGGCAGCATCGTGCAGGCCGTAAAGTCAATCCCGATCCCGATAACCTCATCCGCATTGACTCCTGATTGCTGAAGCACCGCAGGCACTGATTTTCTTAACACTTCCAGATAGTCATCCGGGTGCTGGAGCGCCCAGTCATGCGGCAGCTTGATTCCCGAACCAGGCAGGTACTCGTCAATGACATGGTGCGGATACGGTGTGACATGATCGGCAACTTCGTTACCGTTCGACAGATCAACGAGAACAGCTCGCCCGGATTGTGTCCCGTAGTCAACTCCGATGGTATATTTTGTTCCCATGTCGGCTTCCTCCTCACAAATTACAGATTATAATAACAGCTACTTCTGACCGTAATAAGCGTTCACCCCGTGCTTACGCAGAAAGTGACGGTCCAGCAAGGCTTGATCCATAGGCGCTGAATCCGGATTCAACGCAAGCATACGTCCGGCAATCTTGGCTACTTCCTCCAGCACTACTGCATTGTGTACAGCATTATGGGCATCCTTCCCCCATACGAACGGGGCATGGGCATGAACAAGCACCCCAGGTACCTGGTTCGGGTCAAGATCCTTAAATCTTTCCACAATGACATTTCCGGTCTCCCGCTCATATTCCCCTTCGATTTCCGCTTTGGTCATCGGACGTGTTACCGGAATTTCCCCATAGAAATAATCCGAATGCGTAGTCCCATAGGCTGGCAGCGCTCTTCCTGCCTGTGCCCAGCTTGTTCCCCAAGGAGAATGGGTATGCACAATACCGCCGATATCCGCAAAAGAGCGATACAGCACGACATGAGTAGGTGTATCAGAGGAAGGGCGCAGGCTCCCTTCTACCACACGACCTTCCAAATCCACAACAACCATATGTTCTGGCCGGAGCTCCTCATAAGGCACTCCACTCGGTTTAATAACCAAGAGTCCCTTGTCCCGGTCGATCCCGCTTACATTTCCCCAGGTAAAAGTCACCAGACCGTGTTTCGGTAATTCCAGGTTGGCTTCCCAGACCTGTTGTTTCAGTGATTCAAGCATGTACAGACACTTCCTTTATCTTAAAATGTTGTACGTACAAGTTGGTGTAAAAGTCCGCATCGGGACTTCTTCGTTAACCATTTAGTTCCTTTTATATACCGACTGCCGTATAACCAGCTCCGGGTCAAATACGGTATCCTCAAATGAGCTTCCATGCTCAATCATAGCAATCAACTGTCTTGCGGCCAGTTCCCCCATCGCTGTTTTGGGATGAGTTAAAGTTGTAAGCCTTGTACCCGAAGACAGACTGGAATCATCGAAGCCAATGAAAGAAACATCTTCCGGAATGCGCAACCCACACGAGACTGCCGCCTCCATTAAACTCACAGCCAGCTCATCGTTATAACACACCATAGCTGTGGGCCGGTCCTGTTCCCCGCTCTGCAGCAGCTCCACTGCTTTTTGAAAAGGAAAATCCTGCTTCTGCTCTGTCGTGTATGTCACTACCCACTGCGGAGAAACGGTGATTCCATATTCGCGGTGAGCGGACAGGAAGCCTTTTAACCGGTTGACACCCTGCAGGTCGTCTCTCTTAAAGAAACCCGCAATCCGGGTATGCCCGTTCTCCAGCAAGTGAAGTGCGGCCTTATGTCCTCCGGCCTCATCGTTCACTCTCAGACTGGGGCACTCCAGTTCCCTATACTTCTCATTGATCATGAGATACGGAATGTTCTTCTGCTGCAGATCCAGAAAGTAACTTAGATTTGGATTGCCTTCCGCGCTCTTCGTCGGTTCGATAATCAGCCCGCTTAAGGGCTGGCTTGTCATAAGCTGAAGGCTCTCCATTTCCTTCTCCTTCTTATTGTCTGTGCTCGACAGTAAAAGACGGTATCCATGATTACGAAGCTCTGCCTCAGCTCCACGGACAATGTGCGGAAAAATATAGTCTGATATATACGTTGTAATAATCCCAATCGTCTTGACTTGTTCCCCTTCACGCCTGCCGGGATTTCTTGCAAAGGTCCCTTTGCCTTGAATCCGCTCAAGCCAGCCTTCTTTCTCAAGCTCCCCGAACGTCTGACGGACAGTCTGACGGCTAAGATTGAATTGTTCGGAGATCTCGTTCTCCGAAGGGAACTGTTTGCCTGGCTCCAGCTTTCCGGACTCCAGCCAGGACAGGAGTTCATCTTTCAACTGCAAATACTTAGGAATTCGTCTATTACTCATTACGTCACCTCAGCCACCGCTCTAGTTATCTACCGGTTATTGTAACACAGACTGGGTGAACGAAGCAGATTTCATCGCTGCAGACGGTAGGCTGCGTCACTCCATAACAGTTCTTTTTTAAATTGCTGAACCGTTGTGTTCTTATCAATAATGACCGCTTCGATTCCTGCCATATCTGCCAAATCGCTTAGATTCTCCGCACTAATCGCGTACGAGAGAACGGTATGGTGAGCACCGCCGGCCAGAATCCAGGCTTCCGCCGATTCACGAAGGGACGGCTGCGGCTTCCACAGCACCCGTGCAACCGGAAGCTTTGGCATCGGCTGCTGTACTTTGACACCATCCACAACATTGACGAGCAGACGGAACCGATGTCCCAGATCCACCAGGGAAGCATTGACCGCCGGCCCATCCTGTCCGTCAAAGACGATGCGCGCAGGATCTTCCTTGCCGCCAATTCCAAGTGGATGAACCTCGATAGAAGGCTTGGTCGCTGCAATGGTAGGACATACCTCAAGCATATGAGAACCAAGGATCATATGATTGCCGGGCTCGAAATGGTACGTGTAATCCTCCATGAAGGATGTACTCTTGTTGCCTGACAGCACTTTGAGTACTCGTGTCAGAGCGGCTGTCTTCCAATCCCCTTCTCCGCCAAATCCGTAACCCGCTTCCATCAGCCTTTGCACAGCAAGACCAGGAAGCTGCTTGAGTCCGTGCAGATCTTCAAACGTCGTGGTAAAAGCTCCGAATCCACCTTCTGTCAAAAACCGCTTCAGCGCAATTTCAAGTTTGGCCTGATAAGCAATTGAATCCCTTACGGGTCCCGCAGTTAAGCCCGCCTGGGTAATCGAGTATTGGTCCGCATATTCGCCAAGGAGGGAATTGATCTCTGCATCACTAACGTCATTCAGCACCTGCACCAGATCTCCAACACCGTATCCGTTTACAGACCATCCGAGCTTAATCTGAGCCTCTACCTTATCGCCATCTGTAACCGCCACTTCACGCATGTTGTCTCCGAACCGGGCGACTTTGAGCTTGCGGCTCTCCGCAAAGGCGGCCGCTGTTCGCATCCAACCCGCGATTCCATCACGGACCTCATCGTCCTCCCAGTGTCCAACTATGATTTTGCGGGTAATTCCCAGCCTTGCCCCAATGTGGCCATACTCCCGGTCCCCATGGGCTGATTGATTCAGATTCATGAAGTCCATATCCATCGTCTCCCAAGGAATATCCCGGTTGAACTGGGTATGGAAGTGCAGCAGCGGTTTCTGCAGCTGGGATAGTCCGGCAATCCACATCTTCGCCGGGGAGAAGGTGTGCATCCAGGTCACAATTCCGGCACAAGACTCGTCGCTGTTCGCTTCAAGAATCAGCTTATATATTTCGTCCGGTGTAGTTACAATTGGTTTAAACACGATGGGAAAGGTGAACCTTGGATCCTGGTCGAGCTGCTCCGCAATGATTCGGGAATGTTCGGCGACCTCCTTTAAGGTCTCGGGCCCATATAAATGCTGACTACCTGTAACCAACCAAAATGAGTGCGGTTTCAAAGCCATTCACTAACGCCTCCTACTAGTCATTTAAATAGCTAAAGTCATTCCCTGAAAGTACGTACAAGTAATTTTATTATGTATTAAATAACCTATTTGTACGTACAAGTTAATGATGAGCTAATTGTATCTCCTTAATCCAGAAAACACAACCCTCAATTTTCTAAAATTGAACAATGGGAACAATAAAAAAAGCACCGTTCGGTGCTTGTGTGCTTGCCGAGGGTTATCCCTCTTCTTTTGCCTTGTTACTTGTATAACGTTACTGTAAATTGAGTCCCTTCCCCCAGGACGCTTGCTGCTGACACCTCTCCCTCGTGAATCTCCACAATTTTCTTCACCAGGGAAAGTCCCAGCCCGCTCCCCCCCGCTTCACGGTTTCTGGATTTGTCCGCTTTATAGAAACGTTCAAAGATATGAGGCATATTCTCAGGCGAAATGCCTACCCCGTTATCAGATATCTTCACTTTGATCGAACCGGTTGTTTTCTTCAGTTCAATTCTGATCCATCCGCCTGGCTTCGTAAACTTGATGCTGTTGTGCAGAAGATTAATCCAGACCTGGCTCATCAGGTCCTCCTCGGCCTTGATGGTAGCTTCCTCCAGATCAAGCTCCACATTCAGCTCTTTAGCGCTCCACTGCGTCTCTGATGCAAGCACTACCCGCTGGATCTGCTTATCCAGGCGATAGGGGATCTTCTCAAAAATAGGCTCTGCCGATTCCAGAGCAGTCAGCTTAAGCAGATTATCACTAAGCTTGGATAGTCTTTGACTCTCCGACTCTATAATGTCCAGATAATGCCGTTTCGTATCGCTGCTAATCTTATCCTGTTCCAGAAGGACCCTTGCAAACCCTCCGATAGAAGTCAGCGGGGATTGAATCTCATGAGAGACATTTGAAATGAAGTCCTGCCGCATAGTCTCCATATTTCCCAGCTCGCTGGCCATCTCATTGATCATCTCAACCACTTTTTCGAATCCTTCATCATGATATTCCTTGCTGTCCAGCCGGACAGAGAAGTCCCCCTTGGATAAACGCTTCATTGCTTCAATAATTTTATTCAACTTGCGAATCTCCCGCCTCCGGAAGAAGAGGCTGATGATAACAATCGTGATAATAAATAAGAATAAACCCGAGCCAAAAAAGATTAAATCAAGCACATATCCCTCAATAAAGGGCCGGCCTTCGTACTTTGCAATAATATAATGAGCGACCGTCGCTGAGCAGGCGGCCAATATTGCTAATAAAATTAACCCGAGAACGTCCTTCATAACTTGTTTGAACTTTTTCAATCTATAACCTCCAGGCGGTAGCCAAGCCCGCGAATCGTGCGTATTTTGAAACCGCACTTCTCTTCGTCGAACCTCTCCCGCAGCCGGTTGATATGCACGTCCAGCGTCCGCTCATTCCCTTCGAAATCGTACCCCCAGATTTCCTCAATCAGCTGATCCCGGGTCAGTGTGACTCCCGGGTAGCTTGCAAGCTTGAACAGCAGTTCGAATTCTTTGAGCGGCAGCGTCAACAGCTCATTCCCCAAAGTAACCTCATAGGTTCTCCGGTTCATCTGAACCCGGCCGGCGGCAACCACCTGGGAGGTTGAAATTTGATACCGCTTCAGCAGCGCCTTCACTCTGGCTACCAGTACAGGAGGCTCAAAAGGCTTGACCAGGTAGTCATCTGTCCCCAGATCAAAGCCTCGCACAACCTGAGAGGTTTCTCCTTTGGCTGTGAGCATAAGCAGCGGAAAATCATAGTGAGCCCGAAGCTCCCTGCACAGCTGCCAGCCATCCATATTCGGCATCATGATGTCCAAAATGACCATATCAATCCTTTCCTTCTCCAGGAGAGCCAATGCTTCAAGCCCGTCCGAGGCCTCCACAATTTCCATGCCTCCTGCTTCAAGAAAGACCTTGACCAGCTCCCTGATATGAGGGTCATCATCAACGACCATAATCCGTGCCATCATTACTCACCTGTCTTCCCGGTAATTGGTTCCTCATCCAGACGGGAGTTCTGGAACTGCTGGGCAGCAAACTCTCTATACTTGCTGTGTGTCTCGAGCAATTCATTGTGCGTGCCTCTCCCTGTCAGCTTGCCCTTATCGATGAACAGAATTTGGTCCGCTCTGACCACAGTGGACAAACGATGGGCAATTACTACGGTTGTTCTCCCCTGCATGAGATTTAAGAGAGCTTTCTGAACGACAACCTCAGATTGGCTGTCCAAGCTTGAGGTGGCTTCATCCAGCATCAGAAGCTTGGGATCTCTCAGCAAAGCTCTGGCGATAGCCAGGCGCTGCCGCTGGCCGCCTGACAGCTTAACCCCGCGTTCCCCCACATCGGTATTCAGCTTGTCGGGAAGCTCCCGGATAAACTGATCTGCATAAGCCATCTCAGCGGCATGCCATATTTCCTGCTCGCTTACCTCGCGTTCAATGCCGTAACACAGATTTTCCCGAATGGTACCGGCAATCATCGGACTATCTTGTGACACATATCCAATTTGTCTGCGCCAAGCGCTTAACGAGAATTCATCAATATTCTGCTCTCCAAGCCGAATTCTTCCCCCACTCGGAATATAGAACCTCTCCAGAAGGGAGAACATGGTCGTCTTGCCGCTTCCGCTTGGCCCAACAATGGCCGTCACTTTCCCAGGCTCCATTTCAAAAGAAACATTCGACAGAATGGTCTCTTCGGCATTATAGCCAAAAGACACATTCTCCACCCGGATCGGCTGGTTAGCATCGAGAATCTCCTTGCCCTGGGTGTAATCTTCTTCTTCAGCATTTAAAGTCTCAATGATCCGTTCTGTTGCCCCTTTGGCTTTCTGAAACTGGGTGAAAAATGTGGTGAGCTGCGTCATCGGCATCACAATCTGAATCAGGTAAAGAATGAAAGCTACCAGATCCCCTGCGGTAAATGCGCCGCTGGATACCTGCATGCCCCCATATCCAATAATGACCACAAGCAGCATCATCAGGACAAGGGAAATAACAGGGCCAATCCAGGCACTGACCTTGCCTTCACGCACCCCGAACCGGAACAGGTTATTAATGCCTTCCTTCCCGTTGGCATACTCACGCCCTTCGGCGTTGGATGCCTTTACCAGTCTGACCTCGGACAGCACCTGGTTAATCGTTGATGTAAAATCAGCCGTTTCATCCTGCATCCCCTTGGAGATTTTGTACATTTGTCGTCCCAAAGGCACCAAAATCAAAGCAGCAATAGGAATCACTGTGAACATAATAAGCGTCATCCGCCAGTTCAGGTATAATAGTACGCCTATCGATCCCACAATCGAAATGACTCCGCTAAAAAACGATGTGGCATGCTCGGAAATCAACGTTTTGAGGATCAGGGTGTCATTCGTCATCCGGCTGCTTGTCTCGCCAGTCCGGTTATTGTCATAATAAGAAACCGGGAGGACAAGCAGTTTCTTCCACAGCCTGTCCCGAAGTGTGGCAACCACTTTCTGGCCGGCATAATTCAGCAAGAAGATGGAGACGCCTCCCGCAATCGTCTGGGCGATAAAAGCGGCGGCAATCAGCACAATCTGAACAGGACTGATGGTAGATAGCGAGAAGCCGTCAACCAGATTTTTGGTGAACATTGGGATAACAAGCCCTACCAAGGTAGAAATAACACTGAGCATAATCGCAAAAGTCAGTGCGGGGATGGAAGGTTTGGTCTCCCGGATTAATCCCATCAATGAATTTTTTTTCTTAAGAACTGTAGTTGTATCGTTCATAACTCTCTTCCTTTCCTACACATAACAGGAGGCACCTGGTCCCCCACAGGAAAAGAATAACCGATCAATATTAACTGAACTTAAACCTTGGCTTTCCCCAAGCTTACAACTGCTCAATCTCCACACTAACCACATGATCTATCTTCTTAATAAAATAGTAGATCTCCGTTGTGTACTCCTTCTCGGGTGCGGCAATCACCATATCAATCCGCTGTCTGCCGTCCTCAAGGTCCTTAATCCGCAGACGTCTAATCTTGTGCATGGGGCCTTCGGAGGGCTTGCCCCGTTCCCGCTTGCGCTCAATGCAGCGGATCAGGTCGGTCATATAGTCGTTGGTTTCCATCACAATTTTGACAGAGACATCGCGCTTGTTCAGCTTCTCGGGTCCAATTGATTTGATAAGATAGGGCACAAAGTTCACCGCAATGATGAGTAGAATCACGGCAACTATCGCTTCAACATAGAATCCGGCCCCGACAGAAATTCCAAGCCCTGAGGCGGCCCAGATCATCGCTGCCGAGGTAAGGCCTGAAATCGCATCATTGCTTCTTCTTAAGATTACACCGGCACCCAGAAAACCGATTCCGCTGACAATCTGCGCGGCCAGCCGCATCGGGTCCATATTCGGATGTTTGGGACCGGCAAAACGTTCAAAGGACTCTATGGATACAATCGTCACCAGGCAGCTCGCCACGCAGATAACCATACTCGTTTTGATCCCCAGCGGCTTCTGTTTAAGTTGGCGGTCGATCCCGATAAACAGACCGAACAACAGCGCAAGACACAGTTTAATTATCATTTCACTTTCAGTCATATGTGTGCATTCCCTTCGTTGGTATAGTGAGAGTATACGGTCATTAAGTCACTTTGGCAACTGAAATTAATACGCTTTCACTTCTTGCTCATTAGCATGTTATGCTTCCTTGAATTCAAACCTCCCAACGTCATTTGAAACACAAAAAAGAGCCATAGCGGCTCTTTTTCATGATCAATCTATTCAGCTAGGGATTAGAAAATGATTAGAATTGCGCAGCAAGCTCAGCGGCTCTTTTTACCCCATCCTGGATAATGGATTCCGCACGGTCAGGGAATTGGTTATGCCCTTCCACGATAACCGACTCAGGGTTTTTCACTCCCCAGAACGCCAGCGTATTCTTCACCAGGTTCATAGACATTTCTACAGCGTTCATTGGAGCTTCGGAATACACGCCTCCACGTGCTTGAAGCAGCGCAACCTTCTTCTCGCCAACAAGTCCGACTGGACCTTCTGCTGTGTATTTAAACGTCTTGCCAGCTTGGTTCAGGTAGAACATGTAAGTAAGCAGCTGGGCTGGGATTGTGAAGTTCCAAAGCGGGAAGGCGATCATCACCTTGTCGGCACCCAGGAATTGGTCCAGGTAAGTATTTGCCAGATCAGCCAGACGCTGCTCTTCAGCTGTCAGTTCAAAGCCGTTAGCGAGCTTGTATAGACCTGTCATCATATCGTTGTCGTAGTAAGGAAGATTTGCCTCAAACAGGTTAAGCTCAGTAACCAGATCGTCAGGATGGTTTTCCTTATAAGATTTCACGAAGCTCTCATAGAGCTTTACAGTTACAGCCTGTTCGGCAGGTCTGTTGTTTGCTTTGATAAATAATACATGTGCCATTTACGAATAACCTCCTAAATGTATGTGTTCAACAACTTGAACTTTATAATGTAACTTTCATAAATAAAGTATCTGTTATTTTTACTATTTTGTCAACAAAAGAATTTGCCCTCATTAGCATCTTTAGTAATTTGCCCTTAACCTGCCCGGATATTCGGGTGTAGTAGGCTTGGTTAATGTAAAAAAGCATGGCTCTTGAGTGAGCCATGCTTCGCTGCCGGTAATACTGGACGATCACATCTGCGGTTCTATAATTGAACCTTCGCATAAGATTCGCGGAACTTCTCGGCAGCGGCTACCATATTCCGCAGGGAGGCGACGGTCTCTTCCGCCCCCCGTGTCTTGAGTCCGCAGTCCGGATTGATCCAGAACAGCATCGGATCAAGCACTTGAAGCGCCCGGTCGATCATGGAAACCATCTCATCCACGGAAGGAACACGCGGGCTGTGAATATCGTATACCCCGAGGCCAATTCCCAGTGGGTAGGTGTGTTCCTCGAAGCTATGAACCAGCTCCCCGTGACTGCGTGAAGTCTCAATCGAGATAACGTCCGCATCCAGAGCCCGAATGGAATCAATAATATCGTGGAACTCGCAGTAGCACATATGGGTATGGATTTGAGTTGTATCTTTGACCGTGGATGTGCTTAGACGGAATGCGAGTACTGCCCACTCCAGGTAGCTGTCCCAGTCAGATCTTTTCAGCGGCAGACCCTCACGAAGAGCCGGCTCGTCCACCTGAATCATCTCAATGCCAGCTTGCTCCAATGCCTCTACTTCCTGACGTAGGGCAAAAGCGATCTGATATGCGACGTTTTGGCGGCTGATATCACTTCTTACGAAGGACCAGTTCAGGATCGTAATCGGACCGGTGAGCATTCCTTTGACCGGCTTCTTGGTCAAGGATTGGGCATACACGGTTTCTTCCAGCGTCATCGGCTCCAGGAAGTCGACATCCCCATAAATGATTGGCGGCTTAACACAGCGGGAGCCGTAAGATTGAACCCATCCCCCACTTGTAAATGCGAACCCGGCCAGCTTCTCTCCGAAGAATTCAACCATATCCGTCCGCTCAAATTCCCCGTGCACCAATACATCGATTCCGATCTCTTCCTGTTTCTCTATCCAGTCGCGGATCTGCTCTTTCACGAAATCGCTGTACTTCTCTTGAGACCACTCCCCCTTGCGCCATTTCTGACGGGCAGCGCGAACCTCCGAGGTCTGTGGGAAGCTTCCGATCGTTGTGGTCGGAAGAAACGGCAGCTGCCATCTTTTCTCCTGAGCCACTCTCCGTACGGAGAACTCATGCTCTCTCTTCGAAGGCTGTTCAGAGATGTGCTCCAGCAGCTGTCTTACATTTGGCTTATTACGTGCTGGGGAGGATGCCAGGGCGGATAATGCGTTACGGCTTTCCTGGAACGCTTCCTCAACCTTCTCCCCATTCGCCTCGCGGGTCAGCAGGACAAGCTCGGTTAGCTTCTCTTCAGCAAAGGCCAGTGCCCCCTGCAGAACTGAATCCAGCTTGTTCTCTGTGCGCAGGGTTACCGGCACATGCAGAAGGCTGCTTGAAGGCTGTACGATAATGTCGGCATCCTTGGCCAAAGTCTTAATTTCCGCCAGAAGATCGGCCTGTTGATCCAGGTCCGCACGCCAAATATTCCGTCCATCAATAATCCCGGCACCCAGCGTCTTGTCCTGCGGGAAGCCAACCTGACGGAGTGAATCAAGGTTATGGCCGTTATCATGAACGAAATCGAGGCCAATCCCTTGAACGGGGAGTTCCGTAATTTGGGCATAATGTTCGAGGGCTCCAAAGTAAGTTTGAAGCAGCACGGACAACCCGGTTACCTGCTGATTTATTGCAGTATAAATATATTTTATATAGGCAAGGTCCTGATCATCGACACTGGTAACCAGAATCGGCTCGTCAATCTGAACCCACTGTACGCCTTCCTGCTTGAGCTCTGTAAGCACCTGAATGTAGAGAGGAAGATATAAATCAATGACTTCCTGAAGTTTGGACGTATCATAACCCTTGGACAGCTTGAGGAAAGTATACAGACCTACCAGCACCGGACGACCTTCAATCCCCAGCTTCTCCTTGGCTTCCTTGTACGCTTGAAGAGGACGGTTCACAGTCAGCTCAGGTTTAATGCCTGATAATTCCGGAACGATATAATGATAGTTAGTATTGAACCACTTGGTCATCTCGCTAGCTGCTGCTTCTTTGTTCCCGCGGGCAACCGCATAATAAGTCGACAATGGAACTTCTCCACCTTGATAACCAAAGCGCTCCGGAATAACCCCAAACATCGAAGCGGTGTCCAAGATATGATCGTAATAAGTAAAATCATTCACAGGAATGATGTTCAAGCCCTTGTCCTGCTGAAGCTTTAAATTGCCAAGACGGATTGCTTCAAGCTGCTGATGAAGTTCCTGTTCATCTGTCTTGCCTGCCCAAAAAGCCTCAATGGCCTTCTTCCATTCCCGGTTCTCTCCGATACGCGGAAAACCGAGATTACCGCTGCGTAAGTTACCCATGTCCTACCCCCATCATGTAATATTTGTAGTTAAACATAATCAAAAAAGGGCTCTCTCTAACCAAGGGTAGGTTAAAGAAAGCCCCATAAGTGCACGAAAGGGTGGCTGAACTTTAACACCTCCCTATCTCCCGTAGGTACATCAGTGCTGTTAGAATAGGCAGGTCTCCTGGCTCTCAGGATCAGCATCAAATACAAACCTTCCCAGCTTCATGGTATAAGCCAGTGGCAACAATTGTATTTGACTCCCCTGTTACAGTGGCGGGACCGCGCCGGGTTTACACCGGACTTCCCTATTAAGTCTTAAACCGTCTGGCTTAAGACACCTATTCCCTTTTATCCAATTATGTTTACTTGGATTAACTATACATCAACCTTTTGCACAATACAATTGATTTTTACTCATTCTTTCCTATTTAAATCAGACAGCGTCTCCCCGCCCTTCAAGATGAACAGCTTAGACTTGGACGCACCCACCTGCTGGGAGGTATAGATTCCCGTGTGCCCGGAGAACAAGTAAGCGACGATACAGGCAAGCAGCATGTAGACCGAAGCCCCAGAACCAAACAATTCGATTCCCATGACAAAACAAGCCAGCGGCGTATTGGCCGCCCCGCTGAATACGGCAATAAACCCGAGTGCGGCAAAGAATCCGAACGGTTCATGAAACACTGCGCCTAGTGTACTGCCCAGCGTTGCCCCGATTACGAATAACGGGGTGACCTCCCCGCCGAGAAAGCCGGCCCCGAGCGTTAGAGCGGTGAACAATAGCTTGGCCAGAAACGCAAAATCCGGCACTTGTCCACCAAAAGCCTGCTCAATCAAAGGGATGCCGAGCCCCAAATAATCCCGGCTTCCGAAAATAAAGACCAGCAGGATGATAACAATCCCCCCTACAAAGCTACGCAGGGCAGGATGTTTAATCCAGTGGGCATAGACTTTTTTGACCCGATGAGTTAGTGTGCTGAACAGAAGGGCGGTCAGCCCGAATGCAACCGATGCGATAAGCACCTTAAGCAGTACAAGCCATGACAGCGCCGGTACACTTCCTATGTTGAAATGCACATGGTGAATCCCCCAGGCATCAGTCACCACGCTGCCAACGAATCCGGCAATAAAACAAGGCAACAGTGCTTCATAGCGCATTATTCCGATAGCGAGCACTTCCAGGGCAAACACGGTTCCCGCCAGGGGCGTGCCAAAGACGGAGCCGAATCCGCCGCTGATTCCGCACATCAGAATGATGCGGGTATCTACGGCATCCAGACGAAGAAGGCGTCCAAGCCGGGCTGCCAAGCTGCCGCCCATTTGAATCGCAGTTCCCTCCCTCCCCGCTGAACCGCCGAACAGATGGGTCAGGATCGTTCCGCCAAGCACCAGAGGCGCCATGCGAAGAGGAATAGTTTCTTTGCCGTGGTGAATGGTCTCCAGAATGAGGTTATTTCCTTTCCCGGCATTTTTTCCATATTTATAGTACAAATAACTCATGAAGGCTCCTCCGACTGGAAGCAGGTACAGAAGCCATGGATGACTCATCCGGCTGTCCGTAGCCAGCTCCAAGCCTGCCAGGAATAGGGCTGAGGCGCTTCCTGCTAAAATTCCTACCATGCCCGCAATCAGAATCCATTTCATAAGAAAAACTACCAAGGCAGCTTGGATATAGCGGCTCGAAAATCCGTGAATCCGGTCACGGAGCAGTATAAATTTGTTGTTCACGTTTATATCTCCTTAAATGTACCGCTGCGGCAAAATCAAACAAACCAAATAGCTCAAATCTCTCACTCACCGCTATTGCCCGTTAACTGAAATTATCTTGCTCCGCTTTATGGAGTATCCCCAGGCACCGGTCGAGATCCGTCTTGACCTGTTTGCGGTAGAGATCCGCCTTGTCTTTTCCATCCGTTGTGAAATGATACAGAACGATCTCCTGAAAATCTACACTGGGATCGTTACCTTTAAGCTTCTTGGTCCGGTACAGCACGCCCTCCTGAACAAGCTCATGAAGCGCCCGGTAAATCTCGCTTTGGGGCGGTACATAACCGTAAGGCTTAAACTCCAGCTTAAGATCCTCTAACATTTGATATCCATATCCACGGCGCTCTTCCACCATTTTGATTAAGTATAGTTTCAAAAAAGCTCTTTGAGCAATCATAAATGCCATATTTGTCCCCTCCTTATCTAAGTGTTGAGACTCTATAGAGTTATTATATGAAATTTTCATAATAGTGGTCAATTCACTGTTTTTCTTTATTGAAAATGATTGAGGAGGTGGATTGGTTGGGTTAGGAGTGATAGTAAGTAGGGAGGGAATTAAAATTGTTTTTCCATTGTGAATTTTTCACATGTTGTAATTTTCATTTTGTGGTTATTTGTTTGTTTGAGTATTGGTTGGTTGGTTGGTTGGTTGGTTGGTTGGTTGGTTGGTTTTATCGGTTCGTCGTTCGTGGTTCTTTGGTTCTTTGGTACATCACTAAAGACACCCCTCTCCCGTAAGGAAAGGGGTGTGTAGTTCAAGCTCTGCAGGCATATTCGCAGCAGGATGACCACAACTAATGGGTAACATTTGACCAGAAATCATCCCGGCTTGACTTGTCCACATGGTAGAACAGGGCATCTCCATCAAGCAGCGAATACCGTTGTCCATACGGATTAACAATATTTCGCGAATATCCCTCCAGCTGCCACTGATTCATAAGAGGAGCGTGAATATACTGTAAACGTGGTTCCTTAATATTTCCCTGGTCAATGGTTTCAATATCAAAGTTGACGATCAAATAACCATGCTTTAAGAATATCGGACTTCTGTTCGTCAACCCGCCGTGAGTCCGCCCATACTCAGCCAGATTCGTACCGGCTGGTACCGCGTAGATATCAGCAGGAAGACTATATTCCCCATACCATTTCTGTACTGAGGCATTTGCTCTATCCGGGTCAACTCTGGTAGGGATGCCCTCCTTAGGACCAATAAATGTACGGACTCCATCTGGAAGGATCAAGGCTCCATACCCTCCAATCGGTGTTTTTTTCATGGACACCTTAGTCCTGTACTCTTGAATGAATAGCTCTCTGCCAATATCGGCAACCTGTCCAAAATTGTAATAATGATCAAATTTATACCTTGCCGTATCATTTAACTCTTCCACCGGAACGTTTCGCAGGCGTTCGTTCAGAATAACGTACCGTTCAACCTTATCATCCGGCGAGCCTATTTTTACAAAATTCTGGGTATCACTCTGATAATATACATCTACCGGGAACCTTGTCTCCCCATTCTCGCTCGTATAGTAAAAGGTTGGTTTTATACGAACCGAGTCACTTACGTCAAACATATTTCCCTTACTCTTCAAATCAAATTTGAAATGATAGCCTGTCTTGACGGCTGCATTCTTATATCCCCAATCGGGGTGGCTACCAGGACGGATAGGAAGTGTGAACGGAGGACTGTTCCCTCTACGCTCCCCATCAATTCCATTTAGACCAACCCAATAGGAATTCCCCGTAGGCACAGTGCTTCCTTTCTGCAGTCGAAATACTTGTTCCCATAAATAGTCGGCAATATCAGTGACATGGAAATCATACACCCTCCCGATTACCTCGACTGGAATAAGTTCGGAAGCCGTATGATGGGCCAGATCAAGGTTTGCATTTTTCTGTTCCGTAAAAGAAGCAGGGGCATTCTCGGCAATACTCCGTAATTCCACATTATAGCTTCCCTCATCCACCCATACGGGCATTTGGAATGTCGTATATTCTTGGGTTATCGGGATGTCTATCCATGTGCCTTTGTAAATATAGCTCATCTTGTTTGCATCGTAGACATCAAACGGGAATCTCGCCTGCTTGGCTTTGAAATATTTAGCGAAATCACGATTCCCATAGCCAGGCTCATTAATGTGCTGACCCGATGTGGGCATATGTATGACAAAAGGCCGATCCAGAATTATAGCTGCTTTATCTTTGCTCGGCACGGTCTTCTGATTATGTGCCTGGTCATCCGATACAGAAGAATAGTTAACGACAGGTGTATGTACGGTTACATTGTTAATACGCTCTATCGAAAATCCCCTATCTTCTCCACCGTCTACGTTTTCGGGAAGCAGCTCGTAAAATATAGTTCCGCTGCTCTCAGTATTAGCTCTATTCTGCAAGCTGCTGCTGATTAACAGCCGATCCTGGTAAAGTACTTTATCCGGAATTCTTGTTGGGGCAGGAATAGTTCCAGGGGCCGGTCCTGAACCGCTCACGGTAGTATCGTTCATGATGGTCTGTCCGTTAAAAATCAACTTGTCGTTCTTAACATCAGGCTCACTGGTCTGGGCTTCGGCTATTCCTTTTAATGTACCTTCGTCATTAGGAACATCTGGTGGGTCATAACCCGTCGTCTCTAGCACCGGAGGGGTATAGCTAATTGCTCCCGTTTCCTTAGGAAATACATGATCGTTCACGTCACTGTGATTCTCAACTTCTACGCTTGGAGGTGTGTATCCAGAAGGTGTTAAAGTCACTTCATCCCCAGGCAGAGCATAGTTCTTGAGCTTCGCTCGATTGATCCCTAGGACCTCCAGCTTTTTGATCTCCCAGTAGGCGTAGTTTCGGGGAGTCAATTCAAAGGTATAGGGCTTGTTGACTTCGTCATTCCTGTCTTTATCATCATGCTTGACCGGTTTCCCGTCAGGGCCTTTGGTGTCTGGAACCTTCTCTTTCCACTTGCGAATATACTTCACATCTACCTTGCAGCGGTAATCCACAGTTCCCTTCATGTTTGCGAAGGAGTTTTGGAATAAATAATTCAGGCCCCAGGCCTGTGCATATAGATGCTCACTGGTCGGGATAGCCTTAACAGCGTCAAAATGCCGTCCGTTCGCGGCATCATCGCTCAAAATCTCGCCGGTAGAGTTAGGATTCATGAACGAGGCTGTTGGGTTCGCTCCCATAGAGGGCGGATTGATAACTGGTGTGCAGGAGCCGCTGCCAGATGGCTGCCCAGGGTGTGTGTTATCATCTACATCCACAGCTATAACTTTCTCGGTATGAAGCCAGTATTTCCCGCTTCTCCAGTCCACACTGATCGTAGATGTCCCCTTAGCTATCCCCCTCACTTCTCCCAAAGGACTTACTGTAGCCACACTTGTGTCACTGGATTTCCAATCCACATCACTTCTCGATGACACATCTGCAGGAGTACCATATGGTTTTTTGGCTTCCGATGTGGCTACTCCTGCTCTATATTTTGTTGATTTATTTACGGCAATTCTATCTGCACCGGTGAGAGTAATTTTCTTTTTCTCAACATAGCTAGCTCGCCAAGTGACGTGGACTCTAGTAGTGTATCCTACACTCCATTTGCTACCTGAAAACTTCTCGTGTTTATTCCAGATATAGGCATCAGGTGGAGAGTACCTGTCTGCATCCCCTCCTATAGACGAAGTAATAATTAAGTTAGCACCATCGGGAATTATTAATGAACGCGTTGTACTTGTCTGGTCCTCTAAGGAAGTGATGTTATTTGCACCAACTATTTTTGGATCGGTCATTTTAGTTGCATTCTTATACTCTTTATCGAGTAGTCTATAATCACTTTTGGGAAGATACTCTGGTTTTGTCATATTGATTTTATTTTCAAAGTACGGGCCTTTTTCTGGATATGGTGAACTGGGGGAGCCTACTGATTTATAAATGACTGTTCCTCTATAAGTCTCTGCAATCCAATCCTTATCATCATTCTGATAAAGGTAGACCCCTGGGTTTGCGTCCGCATCAACTTCTCCATCCCTAACCCAAGTTTGTTCTGCTTTTCTCGGTTCACTAATTTCTTCTTTAAGATCACCTGCATCTTTTAATTCTGCTTTTATTATCCCCCCTGCATTTGCAATTTGTGTAATTAAAAATAAGGATGGGATATGAAAAGAAGAGGCTAACATTAAAAAAACTACATATACTAATATGCTCCGTTTAAAATATTTCACTTTTAGTCCCCTCAACTTTGGAAATACTTCATTCCATGTAGATACCGAAGTTTTTATTATTTATCGTTATAGTTGCCCCGTTCATTCCACCATTTTTAAGAACCTTACTATTAACAAAACCTGCTCCCCAATATCTAGTCTCAACTCCTTTTTTGAAGAATTTATTTTTCGAGATAAGACCTAGTATTGGCAATGATGTGATCCCGTACTTTTCAACTGTTCCACTTTTAAACCCAGGAAGACATAGGAACGGAGAAGTCGTCGAACTTAAATAAGTTTCAGCATCCATATTATTCAAATTAGAAGTTAAGGAGTATTCTAGAAAAACCTCATAATGATCGGTATTCATTCTAAAAGCAGTACCATAACTCTTATCAATAAACATCTTTCCATACAAGTTTTTAACATCTATAGCTTTGAAAGCATTTGCAATAATAAATCTATTCACCTTAATTGTCCCGATGTTGTTTCGTAAAGAATATGGAACATTCCTTATTCTATTCAAATTAGCCTCTCTACCATCTTGATCTTTCGCATATTTAAACCCCAAACTTATCGCATTCGTGCCCGTCAGCCCAACCTCCCGCATCTCTTTCAAATCTTGAAATGCCTCCGGCTTCTTATCCTGAATCGCTTCAAACCTCCGCAGGATCACCGCTGCCTCTGCCCGGGTCGTCGTCTGACCAGGACCAAACCGGCCGTCCGGATAGCCTGCCATCAGGCCTGTTCCTAAAGCAACAGAAACATACGGATTGTCGGCCTTATTCAGCCCACCCTTGTAATACTCCGCCACCGGAACAAGGGTATCCGCTGTATCGGCCAAGGCTTTTTTGAAGTCTTCGTCCTTCGCCGCAAGGCCGGAAGCAACCCATTTCGCCAGCTCCCTGCGAGTCAGCGGTGTGTCCGGGTTGAAGCCATTAGGATAATCGCCAGGAGAGATAAATCCCTTGCTTACCGCCACATTGACCTCATTCTGACTCCATCCGGGAATACTGCTGAAGCCTGTCTTCCCCTCATCTGGCATATTATTAGAGACACGTGCGAGAATCGCCGCGAACTCAGCCCGGCTTATCGTAGCTTCCGGACGAAAATTTCCTTTCTCATTCCCCTTCATATACCCCTTTCCCGCAGCATATTCGATATCGGCTTTGGCCCATCCTGGAAGCTTGTCCTTGAAGCCGCTAGAGCCCTCAGCTGCTGCAATCCAAGGGCTAGCCGTGAGCCCTGATGTAAGAAACCCTACCGCCAACAGAGATAATGCCAACCTTTTTTTCATACCTGCACACTCCTCAAATATGTATTCACATCTCAAATAATCAGCCAAATGGGTTACAAAATGGAAAATTATAGGATAGTACTTTATTACTTCTATGGCTTAGGCATACAGTCCTTCTTATATCTGTAAAAACAAAAAAAGCCGCCACCTTGTACCCAAGGAAGCGACTTGATGCTTTCAAGTCCTGCAACTGTGATTCAGTTAGTCGTACGTTTAGTAACCCAGCCCTGCTCCAGAGCATACCGGGTTAATTGAACCCTATTCTCCAATTGTAACTTATGTAAAATATTTTTCAAGTGGTTTTTTACAGTTTGATCAGATATTTGTAATTCTCCTGCAATTTCCCTATTGGTTAATCCCCTGGCTACCCAGTCTAAAATCTCCCTCTCCCGGCTGGTCAGTGGATGATCTCCTACCTCCTGCCTAGGGGCTGCCGGAAACTCTTGAAGAATTTGATGTGCCAAATCCCTGGACATCGGTGCTTCATCCGTCATAATGGCTCTTAAATATTCAACCCAGGTGGACGGAGACAAGTTCTTCAGCAGAAAGCCCTGAGCCCCTTGCTTTAAAGCTTCAAACAAATGGGCGGCATCATCCGATACGGTGATCAGAACAATTTTGACATAGGGGAACCTGAGCTTGATCGTCCGGGTTGCCTCCAGCCCATCCATACCAGGCATATGAATATCCATCAGGATAAGATCAGGCATGTATTTCTCCGTAAGCTCCACGGCCTCTTTCCCGCTAGATGCCATTCCAATAACCTCAAATGAAGAGTCCTCCGCCAAAATATCACAGATTCCTTCCCTCGCATGGGCATGATCATCGACCACCAGTACACGTGCTTTCATCATCATTCCCCCTTTCTGCTCTCAATTCGAACCAGCGTGCTTCCCTCTTCCGAGCTTATGGACAGATTCCATCCCATCTCCTCTGTTCGTTCGCGCATAATCTTGATCCCATACTTGTCGCGGTCCTCCAGATAGGATTTATTTCTGAATCCTGTCCCATTATCCCTGATGTCCACATGCCACGCCTGCCTGTTCCCTTCCCCATTCACAATGACCTTGCTAGCCGAAGCATGTTTTCTTACATTAAACAAAGCTTCCCGGATACACGCCAGTAGCTCCACTTGTTCTCTCGCTGTGAATCCAGCCTCATCAAGGTTCCAGCTTACCTGTGCTTGGACCTGGGCCTCTTCAGCTAAATGGCCAACCCGGTGTCCCATCGTTACTTGACCGTCTTCGCTGCGGTCTCCAGGATATTTCAGATTGGAGATCGACTGACGCACGTACCTGTTCACCTCATGTACGGTTTTGCGCAGTTCATCCAGACCTCCTGCGGCTCCTGCCTGGGTCATCTGGCGTTCAGCCTTGTCGATCTTGACCGACAGCAGGAACAAGGACTGGGCGATCCCATCGTGCAGTTCTCTTGCAAGCTGCTCTCTGGCTTCCAGTTCGGCCTTCTGGGCCCGCTCCACGTTCAATTCCTCCTGTACCCGCTCCAGCAGTGCAAACAGACGGTACAGAAGCGTAATACTGACTACAAATAAAATAACCGGGGTAATAAAGTTACCCAGTCCCATTGAGATATATGGTATTAAAAATTGGTGTCTAACAAACTCCCACAACCCTACAATAATGGAAGGCACAATCAATATAATCCATTTAATCTGCCTGTATGACACATAAATCCCCTGCCTAACCGTGTATAAATAACCTTCTCGTCCGAATATACGATATGGCCTGGGGTGAAGCAAGATAAATAAATGAAACTTATTTGTCGTTCACACGTTTTAGCTATTAAGCGAAAAAAACAGGGCGGAGCTGATCCGCCCTGTTTCTCGAGTACCCTGCTATATCAACTTACATCAGTTTCTTAATATCGTCTTTGATCGCCTCGGATTGAGGTCCGAATACAACCTGTACCGCGCCTTTACCCAGGCGCATAACTCCGGAAGCACCCAGTGCTTTCAGATTTGCATCGTTTACGGCTTTTTCGTCTTTTACAACCAGACGCAGACGGGTAATACATGCATCTATGGATTGGATGTTGTCCGCACCGCCAATGTTAGCCAAGATTTTGGCCGCTTTGCTGTCACCCTGACTAACAACTGCAGCATTGTTGTCTACAGAAGCATCAGCGATTACATCGTCGGCATCATCTTCACGACCCGGAGTTTTGAGCTTAAACGCCTTGATCAGGAAGCGGAACAACAGATAATACACGACTGCAAATACGAGACCGACTGGAATCAGCAGGAGTGGATTCGTTTCATTCTTCCAGTTAACCAGGTAGTCAATCAGGCCCGCTGAGAAACTGAATCCAAGCTTCACATTCAGAGCATACATAACCCAGCCAGCCACACCTGTAAGGATGGCATGAACACCGTACAGAAGTGGAGCTACGAACATAAATGAGAATTCAAGAGGTTCTGTGATACCTGTCAGGATCGAAGCGATAGCAGAACCGATGAAGATAGAACTTACAATTTTACGTTTTGAAGGTTTTGAAGAGTGAATGATAGCAAGCGCCGCACCCGGAAGCGCAAACATCATAATCGGGAAGAATCCAGCCATGAACATACCTGCTGTCTTATCCCCTGCCAGGAAACGGGCTACGTCACCATGTACAACCTCACCTGCCGCATTCGTGAAGCTTCCGATTTGGAACCAAGGGAAGTTATTCAATACGTGGTGCAGACCAAACGGTACGAGCAAGCGATTAGCCACACCAAATAGGAAGCTTCCTAGGCCGCCAAGATCAACCAGCCATTGGCCGAAAGTATCCAGAGCATGCTGGATAGGTCCCCAGATCAGACCAAAAATAATACCAAGGATGAGCATGGCAAACGCCGTAACCATCGGCACAAAACGTTTACCCGCAAAGAATCCAAGCCAATCCGGCATTTTGATATTATGATATTTCTTATACATCGCAGCGGCAACCATACCGCAAATAATACCACCGATAACCCCCATATCAAGCTTGGTGTCTTTACCCAGGAATTCAAACGATTGTGGTACTTGAGCGAGCACTTTACCCAGAACCAGATAAGCGATTACTGCGGAGAGAGCCGCTACGGCGTCTCCTGCCAAACCAATCGCGACCCCGACGGCGAACAGGATACCCAAGTTGCCAAGGATCGCACCCGCCCCTGCATTCAGGAACGGTGCAAAGTACTGGTTCAGGAACTCACCGAATGAACCAAACGGCAAATCTTTAACATAGTTAATGTTTGCAAATCCCTGTAAGATACCTGCGGCAGGGAGCGTTGCAACCGGGAGCATCAAGGACTTCCCGATTTTCTGAAGAAATGCCAACATCTTACTTCACCCTTTCAAATATATTGGCCTAAGCCTTTAAAATCGCTTTCAGAACGACATCTCTGCCGGCCTGTACCGGTCCGAGGCTGTCCTCTAGTGTATCTGTCAGCTCATCAGCGTTTGTTACTATAACTGGTGTAACTACAGGGTAACCGGCTTCCTTGATCTTTTCGATGTCGAATTCGATCAGGGTCTGTCCTGCTTTTACCGCATCGCCTGTCTGTATATGACTTATAAAACCTTCTCCCTTGAGAGAGACGGTATTGACGCCGATGTGAAATAAAAACTGCAATCCTGAGGAATGCTCCATCATCACCGCATGTTTAGACTTGATGACATGTGCGATTGTTCCATCGAACGGAGCGATCAGCTTGCCCTCGGTAGGTTCAATAGCAATCCCTTTCCCCATATGTCCTCCAGCAAATGCTTCGTCCGGTACAGATTCCAGAGTAACGGCCGTTCCTGTCACTGGTGCTAAAATCTCCAAAACTTGCTGTTCAGTATGTTTCTTTCTCCATTTTGAAAACATATTGCGTCCCCTACCTTCATGTATTTATGTTTAGTTAGTAGTCCGGTACAATCGGTACAAATGCATAGCAATATAACAGATCTCTTCTTCTGGTACTTTCTTGCCGAGCTCATCTTCCATCACTTTCCCCAGACGCTTTGCCATTGCATATTCTTCCCTGTACTCGAGGCGGATATGATTGACAAACGGATTATCCACCTTGGTATTTAGCAGGATACGTTCAAGCGAATAACGCAGATGAAGCATCAGGCGAACATGGCTCATGCTGCCCTGTTGAAAAGTAATCTTCTTCTCCTGCTGAATGATCTCTAGCAGCTGATTGACGATATTGGAAGCCTTCACAAGCTGACCGACAGGCACATTGCTCACAGCAGAGTACACGTGATAAGTCAGAAACCCCACTTCATCCTCAGGCACATGAATATTAAAAGCTTCACTAATCATTCCCGCCGCCTTGGAAGCGATTTCAAACTCTTTAGGGAAGCACAACTTCGTTTCCTGCAGAAACGGGTTAATAATGTCCATTCCGTTGCGAAGACGGTACACGGTGAACTGAATATGGCTTGGCAGAGCCAAGTATATTTTGTCATTGAGCTTTCCTGGAAGACTTGTGGAGATATAATTAATGATCTCATCCGTGATATGCACCACTTTGGGGTCAAAGTCCTCCATCAAGCTTTCATATTGGCTCCATTGTTCCCTGTCCTCAAGTTTAAAGCGCTTCTCAATCCGGGGATCATCTGCTTCAATAGTCCCTGTGCCCTTTACTGCGAATCCGATACCTTTTCCCAAGAGAACGTATTCTTTGCCGTTTTTCCCTCCTTGAGCCATAACGACATTGTTACCGATTACACGTTGAACTTGGAGAAGTTCCGGTTCTTTCATGATCTTGAAACCCTCCTTATTACGAAAAATCAAAAAGAGCCAAGGAAAGAGGACCATATAAAATAAGGTTTACTTTCCTTGGCTCATGCCCGTTACGGTAACACGCCATTTAAGTGTTTTTCTTTTATGAGCTAATCATAAATCAATCGCTCATATCCGTCAACAGAAAAATGTAAGCGTTCATCATTTTCACGGTTCTTATTGCCTATATTCCGCAATATACCAGGGTCTACAGGAATAAAAATACCGTTAGTTCAACTGCCACAGCGCAGGAACATTGCTAGGTTCCCAGCCCTGAAGTGAAGTGTGTGGTTGAAGCGCTTTGTACGTTTTACCGTTGTAAGTTACCAGTTGACCTGCTGTATAGGCTGTGTACGGAGCCCACTCCTTGATGGCAGAGCCTGAATCGCTTGTCTTCACCTTAAGCGCATTGCTCGCTGTAGATACATTACCCGCGGCATCTTTCGCTTTAACAGCAAAAGTATATTCCGTGTTCGCCGCAAGACCACTGATCATTGCACTTGGTGAAGTTACAGTTGCCGCGAGTGTGCTGCCGTTGTAAACATCGTATCCTACCACACCCACGTTATCTGTGGATGCTGTCCAGCTCAGGCTCACACTGTTAGCTGTAACGGAAGTGGAGGCCAGATTGCTTGGAGTCGTAGGAGCTGTTGTGTCGCCTGGTGTATTTGTGTTGTCCGTAGTCACACTTACGGCCGCGCTTGCAGCGGACACATTGCCTGCGGCATCTTTGGCTTTTACCGTGAAGGAATATGCCGTATTAGCCTTGAGGCCGATGATTGTGGCCGTAGTGCCAGTTACACTTGCGGCAAGGGTAGAACCGTTGTATACATCATAACCAGTTACCCCTACATTATCCGTCGAAGCGGACCAGGAGAGAGTAACAGAACTTGCTGTCTTGGCTGTGGATTTCAGCCCGGTTGGAGCCGTTGGAGCTTGGGTGTCGCCAGGGCTCACAGGACCGCCGAGATCTGCGCGCAGTTTGGCTTGAAGTGTCTTGTTACGGTCACTGCTCAGCTCCCAGAACATGCCGCCGCCAAGTCCTTTGGACTTGATATAAGCCGTCTTGTAACCGATGGATTCCACATCGTCATAAGAAATAAACCGCTTGTTGGACGGATTGTAGAGATAAGGAACCTTGGCTGTATCGTTCCAGTACCTGGTGTATCCGTTTTTGTTGATATAATTGGCTTCCAAGTCATTGAAATCAAATACGCCATTCTCCCAAGTTCCAGCTTGCGAAGCGCCGCTCGCAGTCTGATACTGGCCATTGTTCGCAGAACCTACACTATCCCAGCCGCGGCCGTAGAAAGGAAGTCCAAGAACGATCTTGCTCGCTGGCACGCCAGCGTTCAGATGACCTTTAACGGCAGCATCCACGTTGAAGGTGTCAGCATTGGGCACACCTGCCGCTTGGGCAGCCGAATCATAGTACAGCGGTGCATTGTGGGCGGATACCTTCACCCATCCACCGTTGAGGTCATACGTCATAATGTTGATCCAGTCAACAATAGCGCCAATTTTGCCAAGCTCCGTGTTATTGGAAAAATTAGGGCCTGCACCGGACGCGATCGTCAGATAGTAATGCTTGCCGTCCTTGGCTCCTGCAGCATCCAGCTTATTGCGGATTTCCTGCAGCAGAAGAGTGTAGTTTGTCTTGTCCGCAGGACTTACGCTGTTGCCAGCAAGTCCGTCGCCCACCGGATATTCCCAGTCTAGATCCACACCGTCGAACCCGAATTTGTGAATGAAATCAACGGCCGATTTGGCGAACGTCTCACGGGTAGATTGACTTGCAGCCACATCCGAAAAGCGGTTGGACCAAGACCAGCCGCCAACCGAAATGATCGTTTTCAAATTAGGATTCTTCTTCTTAAGGACGTTCAGCTGATTGATATTACCAGCGATAGGCTGATCCCAGGTGTCTCCGGCAAAGTTCTTCTGGGTATCGATCCAGGGATCGCCAAGAACAATCGTGCCGTTAGGAACATTGATCGTCTGCCCTTTCTCGTCCTGTGTCGGCCAAGTAGTCGGGTTTGGCCCCGTCGGATCTGGGTTTCCGTGACGTCCGTTCCAGGCGATATCGGCAAAGGCGTAATTGATGAAATCCACCTTGGAGGCATCGATATCCGTTACATTAAAGTTCCGTCCATAGGCTCCCCATGATGGATAATACCCAACGACTTTATAACCACCGGCCGCTTCCGCCCTTTGCGGGCCTGCCGACAATACAGGCATTACGAGGGCAGCCGTCAAAGCAAGAATAGCTAAAAAGCGGCCCGTTTTAGCGCCTTTGGTTTTAATTTTTGACATCAAAATCCTCCTTGTAAACTATAAAATGAATGGACGAATGAACTTCATAGAGCAAAAAATGCGCACAAAAAGAAGCCACTATCAAGCCAACCTAGAGTTTGAACAGTGATTAATACGGTTAAAGGCGTCCGGGTGAACTGTTCTTTAAGATCGCTGCTGTTCACCGATTTCTTGATCTAAACATCTCAATACGGTAGGATCCTGTTCCCATAGGCGAACGCAACGTCTTAAAAGAATCATCTCACCCTTTTGCCTCTTCCCCTGATCTTTCTTTGGTTCAACTAATATAGCTTGTACTACCCGTCTTTTCTCTCGTTATTAACTCACCTTTCATTAGAAAATAGCTGCCTCATCACGGCAGCGGTTTAAACCTGTTCACAGCACGGGCAACTTGTGCCTGTCCCGGTATCTGCCTCCTTTCATATCCACTATGAATGCGTTTACATTCTACCTTAGCCACTATTAAGGCAGAAAAAAAGCTACGAACGTTAAAAGGACTTTCATCACTTCAACTTGGTAGCTTTTACATCTTCATTTAAACATAATTGACCCGTCTAAAAAAGGATAAATTTCTATTTTTAGCGCCATAATCTATGAGTTTTTAGTCAAATTTATCCCTAAATATTTAGCGAATATATAAAATAATAACTATTCAGTGGGGCATTTCGGAGACCAAGGCGGACGCTCCGCTTCTTCAGAATCCCTCGTCCTCTCCGCTGAGATCGGTTAATTCTAAAGCTCATTTTATATAGGTGTTTCATTTTAGTTTATCCGGTATCTTAATCCCCAGAAATTGACTATCAGTCTGGATTAGCATATACCCTTTCTCAAACAAAACAGGGCCATAATTGCGTGAGTCAGTCTCCACAGTAAACACCCCTGCACCGCTGCCCAGTTCAAACGCCCGGAATTTCCCATCCATCTGCCCCACATATACTCCGTTCCCGAAGATACTGATCTGGGCAGCAGGATTGTCAATATTGTATGTCACCGCACTTTTGTCTTTAATATGGATCGACTTTAATAACAGATAAGGCAGACTTGATCTGGCTTCATAAAAAATCCGGTCACTGTAGCTGCCCGGCAAAGGCTGTACAATGTCTTGAAATTGCCCGGCAAACATTTCTTTCGGCTGATCCCCGGCCCCGGTGTATTGGGAAAGCGCATAAATCACAGTCTGGCCGTTGTGGCTCGCATACAGTAAATCCCCCTCTATAACAGCCTCTGCCGTATAACCGCGCATCCCCGACAACGGTCTTGGTGACCAGTTATACAGATAATTGTTCTTGATCTCCCCACTTTTAACATTAAGCGCCGTCAGCTTTAGTTCAGCTTCAGGTTCGGCAAACGGACCCGGTTCACATACGGCATAGGCCGCATCATCCCGAATCAGAATAGGTACTTTAACTCCGCTTCGCTCCCAGAGCTTGACACCCGTACTGGCATCAAATGCTTTTAACGTACCCGCAGATCCGGTAATCCCCCCTGTATATGAACGGAATACGACACCCTCCTGCACGGCAAGTTCCATTCCTCCATCCGCAGCGAACGTGTCGTGATTCTCCCATCTGAGCTGGCCTGTGTGAATATTAAAAGCAAAAATATCAATTCCTCTAAGAACGTAAAGCGTATCACCTGCCGGCACCAGCTTGCCCGCTTTGGTGACCGTTCTTGCCGATTCCCATAGTTTCTTTCCTTTTGAATTTACCGCAAATATAGTCCCGTCCTCAGAGCTGCCGTACAAGCTCCCCTGGCTGTAAACAATTTTGGGATTCAAATCCGTTCCATAGCTCCACCGTAACTGTCCGTCAGCCGCATCCAAGGCCTTGAGCACACCCTGCTGAACGATATAGAACTGACCATCTCCTGCTGCGGCCCGGGATTCCCGCAGTTCCTTATTCTCCGGAATAGGCGAAGCTGCGGGAATGCTCCATAATGGACGGAGGCTTCCCTTCTCCGAGGGCTTAGTCCAATGATTCATAGACAGGCCGGACGCTTCCGCAGCAGCGTGAGAATATGAAGTAAACCCGCTGACAGTCACGCTCAGTCCAAGAACGGCTGCGGCCAGAAATATCTTTTTAACGGAAATACCCAATGGGTTCACTCCTTTTCTTCATTTTCAGTAAGATTGATTTCTTTTTCATTCACATTGGAATGATCTGGGGCTATTTCAGCAATACTATGCAAAATTCTTACTAAATAGGCGGTCAGCATGTCAAAAATATGGTCGATCTACGAACAGGACATCCGTAATATTACAACCAATTGGGCTTCAGCAGTAATTATTCTGGGACTTGTGCTGCTCCCATCGCTGTATGCCTGGTTCAACATCGAAGCCTCATGGGACCCTTACAGCTCCACGCAAGGGGTTCAGATTGCCGTAACCACACTGGACCAGGGGGCCGTCATCCAAGGCAAACACCTCAATCTGGGCGATGAAATCAAAAAGTCACTTCAAGAAAACACCAACATAGGCTGGGTATTTGTCCCCCATGATGAAGCCCAAAAGGGGCTTAGACACGGGGATTACTATGCCGCCCTTGAAATTCCGGCTGACTTCTCCACACACATCGCCAGTGTCCTGACTCCCGCACCGGTCAAGGCTGAAATTCTGTACAGTGTTAACGAGAAGATCAATGCCGTCGCGCCTAAGATCACCTCCAAGGGGGCAAGCTCCGTTACAGAGGAAGTGAACCGCAACTTTGTAAAAACCGCAAACGGCACCATCTTCAAAATTTTTAATGAAATTGGTGTGGAGTTGGAAAAAGAGCTGCCTTTAATGAACAAAATGAAAGGGCTGATCTTCCAGCTTGTCTCCATGTTCCCGGAAATTAACCAGGCGGCAGATACTGCGGTTCGGGATTTGGCAGAAGGCCAGAAAATCGTTGCTCAAGTGCAGCAAAAAATCCCTGATGCGGTACGGCTTGCGGGTCAAGGTGTTGACTTCGCATCCAGCCTCATACACTTCCTTGACCAGACCGGCTCTGCACTGGATCAAGCCGCCCCTCAAATTAAGAATGCGCTTGTTCAGACCAGAGACAGCCTCGGAGCAGCCAGCAGGATTGCTGCTGACCTTAAAGGCCTGAAGCCTGAAGAGCTAAGCGCGGAGCTGCCGAAGCTTGAGATAGCCTCGCAGGATCTCGCGAAGGCGAGAGATGCTGCCGGGACCTTCCTTTCCCTGATAGACAGGCTAAGCCAGCTGAATCCAGGCGGCCCGCTCAGCCGCGTTGCCGATCATATGCGGGGCATTTCGGACAGCGTACAGTCCCTGGGAACGAAGCTGGGCCAGCTCAAGCAGGCGGTACAAAATGGCAGTGCGAATGCCGACGATCTCGTTAATTCTTTTATTCAAACATCCAACCGGCTCTCCGGGGACCTGGACCAGCTCGTCAGCAGCTATGACAGCGAAATTGTACCAGCCATCAGCGGAGCTGTAGGCCGGGCGAAGGAAACTGCAGCAACCAGCCGTTCCCTGCTGACCGATGCCCAGAACTCGCTCCCTAAGGTACAGAAAATTTTGACGGATGCGTCCAAGGGGCTTGCTGTCGGCACAAGAAATGCGGAGCTGGTCAGAGGCCAGCTTCCGTCAGCGGAAGCAAGCATCAAGAAGATCAGCGAGCGGATCAAAGCGTTTGAGAAAGACGGGAGGCTGGAAGATCTGATCCGGCTGCTCCAGTTGAATTACCAGAAGGAGAGCGAATTTTTTGCAGAACCGGTCGTTTTGACTGAGCACAAGCTGTTCCCGATTCCTAATTACGGCTCAGCAATGTCCCCTTTCTTCACAACCCTTTCATTATGGGTGGGAGGGCTGCTTCTTGTCTCGATGCTAACTGTGGAAGTCCACTCTCCTTCTGAATTCCAAAGTTATCAAGTTTATCTGGGACGTTTTCTTACCTTCGGCACTCTGGCTCTGCTGCAGTCTGTCTTTGTGTCTACGGGGGATCTCTTCATTCTCGGGACTTATGCCAAAGAAAAGCTTGCCTTTGTCCTGTTCAGCCTGCTGCTCAGCCTAGTCTTTATGCTGATGATTTACACCCTGGTCTCCGTCTTCGGCAATGTGGGCAAGGCGATGGCCATCGTACTCTTGGTGCTCCAGCTTGCAGGGTCGGGTGGAACCTTTCCCATCCAGGTAACCCCTCTCTTTTTCCAAAAAATATATCCCTTCCTCCCATTCACTTACGGAATCGGACTGCTAAGAGAGGCCGTCGGCGGCATGGTGCCTGATCTGGTGATAAGGGATATCCTTATCCTCCTCATCTATGCCATGCTGGCCTTATTACTTGGGCTCGGCTTAAAGCAGCAAATCAACCGCCTCGCCGCTCCACTGGTAAGCAAAGCCAAAAAAAGCGGGATTATTCACTAATGTTATACAAAAAAGAGTCCGCCAAGATTCAGGTGGACTCTTTTTGTATATTCATATGATCTCCAGCGTAAGTGAATGCCGGGGTCTCTTGGTGCTTGGTAAATTTAGAGTCTCGGATTAGTATCCGTATAATTATTATAACGGGACGCGTTCAAGGAACGGTTCGTCCGGAATGTATCATAGACCGTACGGCCACGGTCATCCTCGTCCACTAGGACAAGAATTTTGCCGTTATCCACATAGTCTCCATATTCCTTCGCCTCATCCTCAGGAATACCCAGACCAATTAAACCGCCGACAAGACCGCCCGCACCAGCGCCCACTGCCGCGCCAGTCAATGTTGCCGCAATCGGCCCAGCCGCTAGGATCGGGCCAACACCCGGAACCGCGAGCAGTCCTAATCCGGCTAGCAGTCCGGCTACACCGCCAACCACACCGCCCGTAGCCGCTCCGGTGGCTACACCTTCAGGTGCTTTAGAGCCTGTCTCCTCACTGATTGCTGTCTGGTCATCCCGGTTCTTGGTTACTACTGAAATTTCATCCGAACGGAACCCCTGAGCTTGAAGGGATTCAATTGCGGCAGTTGCTTCACGATCGGTATCAAATACACCAACAATTTTTTTAGCCATCTTAACTGCCTCCTTTGATTTGATCGTTCCCCCATCATTACCCGGCTCAGGCAGCAATCAACCAGGTCAACCTCTTATTTGTGCCCACCTTGAGGACGGACCCGCCGGGTCGCCGTCGCTTCAAATGGATTGTCCGGCCAGTAATGCTTAGGATAGCGGCCTTTCAAATCTTTCTTCACGTCAAAATAAGTACTCTCCCAAAAGCTTCGCAAATCTGATGTCACCTGCACCGGTCTGGAAGCCGGAGAGAGGATGTGCATAGTAACCGCTGCCCGCCCATAGGCCAGAAGTGGCGTGTCCATCAGGCCGAACAGCTCCTGAAGACGGACGGATACATATGGCGCCTGCGGACCCTCATACTGGACTGGAATCCGTGATCCGCTTGGAACTGTAATGTGCGTAGGAGCTTCCCTATCCAGCTCCTGCCTCTGCTCCCAGTTCAGCAGGCTCTCAAGCACTGCATGTAAATTCAGCCTCTGCAGATCAGATTTCCTCCGGAAGCCAGCGATGTACGGGGCAAGCCACTCATGAACTTCCCGCTCAAGTGCCGTGTCAGAGACATCAGGCCAGTCACCACGCCCATGCTCCTTCATAAACCGGATTCTAGCCTGCAGCTGGCGCGATTTCGAATTCCATGGAAGCAGGGCAATTCCCCCGTCCTTAATGGCATCCAATAACGCATGCTGAATCTGTTCCTCTGTAGGCTGAACGTTGGAGTTCTCCCTGACGATTATCGCTCCAAGCTTAAGCTGACTCTTCGCACGTACAGAGCCGGTTGAGTCATCCCACCTGATCTCAAGGTGCTTTGTCATCTCTTCCTTGTAATACTCATTCAGCTGCTCCTCTGTCAGGGGAGCGGCCAGCTGAACCGCAGTCTCCGGCCCATCATCATCCACCTCGGCGGCAACCAAATATTGCTCCCGGAATACGGATTTATCGCCAGCAACAGCTGCTCCTCTCCCGCTGCGGAGCAGATACCTGCCATCAGTGCGGCGCTGTGCAATCCTGTCGGGATAGGCAAAAGACAGCATCAGCCCGCATAGCTCATCGACTGCTTCCACAGCCACTTCGTCTTCGCCTTCATGGCCCGGAAGCCGGGACGCCCACTGACGGGCACGGGTCAACAGCCGCTGGACATCCTGCGGCCCGGCTCCGCGAAGATCCCCGCTTCCGCTTGGAGCTCCCTTCCTCGCGGCTTCCCGAACCAGCACCTCCAGACGCGGCCTCAGATCCGCGTCCAGGCCTTGCTGGCTTCGCGGAAATATGTCCCGCTCCTCCAGCAGGGCCGCCAGATAACAGGCCAGCCTGCCATAGCCGATTCCGGCGGAGATCAGCAGCATGTGGGCAAGCCTGGGATGAAGGCCCAAAGCCGCCATTTGCCGCCCGTGCGCAGTAATAACACCGGCTTCCTCCAGGGCTGACAGCTGTTCAAGCAGCTGTCGGGCGTAATTAAAGGCCGCCTCACCAGGCTCGTCAAGCCAGCTCAGCTCTGCAGGCTCCTTCACGCCCCATACCGCAAGCTCCAGGGCCACACTGCTGAGATCCGCCTCCAGAATTTCCGGCGCCGTCTTCCCGGCCAGCTGTTTGTCCTCCGGCTCCGTCCACAGCCGGTAGCACACTCCGGGAGCTGTCCGGCCTGCCCGGCCTCGCCGCTGGTCAGCCGAATCCCTGGCGGCTCTCACCGTCACCAACCGTCCCATCCCGGTGCGTGCCGAGAACTGCTCCGTTCTCCGGAGGCCGCTGTCGATCACGACACGAACCCCCTCCACCGTCAAGCTGGACTCCGCAATTGACGTGGCAAGTACGACCTTCCTCCTCCCAGACTTCGGTGCTTGGATCGCCTCGGCCTGAAGCTGCTGCGGCATGCCCCCATACAGCGGCACAAGGTCGACATCCCCAGGAATCCTGCCGCTGAGTGCCGCCTGGACACGACGAATCTCCCGGATGCCGGGAAGAAAGGCAAGGATGCTCCCTTCCTCCTTAGCCAAGGCGGTACGGATGGTGTCTGCCATCAGCACCTCAACACCCTCCCGCGTGGGTGAGCTGAGATAAACGGTTTCCACCGGGAAGCTTCTTCCTTGGCTGCGGATAACAGGAGCTTCATGGAGCAGCTTCGCCACCGGCTCTGCCGAGAGGGTCGCCGACATCACCAGAATACGCAGATCCTCCCTTAGAATCCCCTGACTTTGTAGGGTCAGAGCCAACCCCAGGTCCGCGTGAAGGCTGCGTTCATGAAACTCATCAAAAATAACCAGCCCAATCCCAGTCAACGCCTGGTCCGCCTGCAGCATACGGGTCAGAATGCCTTCCGTCACGACAGTAATTCGTGTTCGCTGACTCACCCGGCTGTCCAACCTGATCCGGTAACCTACCGTCTCGCCTACCTGCTCGCCTAGCTGCCGGGCCATATACGCCGCCGCTGATCTCGCGGCCAGCCTGCGGGGCTCCAGCATGATGATTCCCTGCCCTTTAAGCCAAGGCTCATCCAGCAGCGCAAGCGGCACCCGGGTTGTCTTCCCTGCACCCGGCTCAGCCACCAGCACGGCTGAATTGTTACCTGCAAGCGCGGCTTGCAGCCCGGGGATGACCTCATCTATCGGTAACTTCACTTTCGATCACTTCTCCTTGATATTCCGTAGGCTTGTACAACCAACATAAGTTCAATTAATCATAAAGGGAGCTTATCCCAACTGTCAAAATGAACAGTAAAAAGACCGCTGCGGTTATACCAACATCAGCGGCCCTAGGATAACTATGTTACTTCATACGTTCGGTTAATGCAGGCTCATACTGCCTGTACGCCGGATTATCGGACATACCCCGTTCGGCAATCATCATCCTCAGCCGCACGGTCTTCTCATTCAGCTTCCGGTACAACTGCTGCCTTTCCTGTGGATCTTCACATGCCTGCAGCAGATCTTCAAGATGGAGGCATTCACCTCTCAGAGTCAATTCCTCGGGGACATACCCCGCATTCTTCATCACCTTATAGGCGATCCGAAGATCCTCGGGGATATGTGACAAGTCTTCAACGTGCAAAGGTTGTCCTTGTCCAGGGAGATCATCCAGCTCTCCCTTGTCGATCGCCTCTGTTATTCTCTGTTCCGCCAGCCAGGAGAACATGAAACCTCACAGCTCCTCTCTTCATAAAAGGTTACAGTAATGATTCTGCTCCATCAATTACGATTCTTGCACCTGTGATATGCTTGGATTCCGATGAGGCAAGGAAAGCTACCAGATCGGCCACATCCTCGGGCTGCCCCGGTCCGTCAGCCAGCGGCTGGCTGCCTTCCGGATATTCCACAGGGATGACGATCTCCTTCAATTCATCACTTGCTTCCGTAGTCTGGTCAATATTCGTTGCAATGGCACCCGGACAGATCACATTTACCCGGATCTTGAATTTGGCAAGTTCAAGCGCAGCCATCTTCGCGAAACCCACCTGCCCCGCCTTTGTGGTGCTGTATGCCGACATGCCAAACCCGGCAAAGCGGTCGCTTCCATTAATGGAGCTCGTAATTATGATGCTGCCTTCCCCTTTTTCCTTCAGGTAAGGGACCGTGTATTTCACCGTCAAAAAAGTGCCGTTCAGGTTAATGCGCAGCGTCCGCTCCCAATCCTCGAATCCCATTTCTTCGATGGGAGCAAGCACCCCGTTGATCCCGGCATTGGCAAATACGATATCAATTCCTCCAAAGTAGGAGGCAGCCTCATTTACAGCTTTCTCCATCCGCTGCGGATCGGAGACATCCACGTCAAAGGAGCGCGATACACCTCGAAAGATCTGGTTAATCTCATGTTCGGTCGACCGGGTGCGGTCGTTTTGCAAGTCGAATAGTGCGACCTTGGCCCCTTCTTGAGCCAGCCGGATTGCCGTAGCTTTTCCAATTCCGGAACCCGCTCCTGTTACTATAGCCGTTTTTCCTTGAAAACGTTGTCGATTGTTCTGATTATGGGGCATTATTTCTGCACTCCTTCTATCTATATTTTGGGGTTTAGTAAATGGACTTAGTTAGCATCCAGCTTCTGTCACAAGATTACCCAAAAACGATAGGGATTAAATCAACAATCCACTAATTTCTAGAAATAAAAAAAAACAGCACCCATCTGAATAGGTGCTGCTGCTTATGCAATCCAAGATATATCCAGCCAGGAGGCATCGTCCTCCAAAGGCAGCTTGGCTTGTATCCGGCGGTAAATATCCGACAGGGTCTCACAGTGGTCAAGCCGTTTCAACCCATCGCTGTAGACCATAAGCCTGTACTCCCGGTTATCCCCAGCGAGCGGCTGCTGGTGGAAGTGGGGTCCACCCCCGATGGTCCCTCTTTTGGCGGACCACCTCTCCCCGGTGAGGAAACGGGCAGGGTCCATCACAAGCTCTCTGCCGGATAACCAGCACCTGAGCCGACTGTCCCCCTGCCAGGCCAGCCAGACCTTTCCTTCAGACTTTCCCGCTTCAGGCAGTTCGATTCGTCCGCAGAGGTACATCGTCTCCGCCCCTCGCCGCCTTTTCTCTTCAAGAACCTCTCTCAGTAAGGCTGGCATATCGGCCGGAAGCTTGAGCCGGTCCGTCTCTTCAGCGGCATCGGGCACCATTTGCGTAAGAACTTGGTCAAAAGCATGCCTGGACAGCTCCTGTGTACCCCCCAGCCACTCGAACAACCGGCTTCCCAAGTACTTGGCGGCAAAGTCCCCCCGGTAAGACAGGGAGACCCCGTCACATAAGACAAACCAGCAGACGTTCCCTCTAACGCCGACAGCCAGATAATCCTGGCTGTTCTCACCCGATTCCCAGCTCTCATCAGATGGGCTGAACGAGTATCGGCAGTTGAACCTTGGTGTTTCCACAGCAGCTGGAGGACATGGCTTAGCCTGATTGCATGTCCATACAAAATTGGCGGTATCCGTTTGGGCATTTTTTTTCATCAAAATCTATCCTTACCGGACAGGCGTTGCTGCGGACATTTGGAATCCAACAGATACCAGCTCTGCGCAGTTCCCCGGCAGAAGCATTAGAGCCCCTGGGGCAAGCTGATAATCCGCCTCAGTCAGCATTTCTCGGTAACTCTCCGGCAGCACCGATGACATCTCCCGCAGCTTCAGACCTGCCCCTTCCTTAAGCCGGGTGTCCCTGCCTATTCCTTTCCATCTTCGTGGCTCCTGAATAGGCTCTTCCAACACATGGTCCGAGATGAATATATTCTCCACCAGCACATTCCCGTCCTCGACGCCCATACTCATAATCCGTTTCACAATCGGCTCAGGATCATCACCGGTGGTCACTCCATCCGTCATATGACAGATCAGAGGAGCTGGGCAGCCCTGCATATCAGGCAGCTCAGCCTTAAGGATTTTCTCAGCCTGGGCAAAAGCTTTCGCCGAATCTGAGAATCTCTTCGGGGAAAGCTCCGGCAGTTTGCCGAGCAGCGCTACTTCATCAATGCCCTTCACCCCGCCAAGCAGGTCGTAAACTTCATCACTATAGGCTAGAATCGCTATGCGGTATCTGGGAGTAAGCCGGTTGCCTTTGGTCGAACGGAACACCATCTGTCTAACAGCAAGAGACAACGCCTCATATACAATATCAATCCGGCGGCGGCCTTCCATTAACAGGTTCATGGATGCGCTGATGTCAATCAGGTAAATGATCAAGGCAGGGGTTCGCTGTGAAGCCTGAACCGTATACTTCATACTACATATATCTCCTTTAGTCGTTCCAAGTTAGGACTTAAATATCGGGGATTCCCGCACTGCTCTTCGCCAGATACTTCTTAAGCCCGGATGCCCGTTTGGCAAGCTTGGCGTTCTTACCAAAGTAGGCGGAATCGTTATTATAAATATCGAAGAACTGCCAGGCATAAGCCCGGGCCAGTTCGTCTTTGCCACCCTTCCAAGCATTATAAGCCTGATTGAACGAAGCATTCAGCTTCACCGACTGCTGGTCCCTCTTGGCCTGCAGGGCTTGGGCCTTCTTCGCGTTCTCGCGTTTCTGCTGCTCCAGCTTAGCTTTACGGGCGGCCTCTGTTTTAGCCTGCGCGGCTGCCTCTGCTTTGGCCTGTGCGGCTTCTTTGGCCAGCCGCTCATCCCTGTCCTTCTTCCAAATCAAATATTTCTCATACTGCAGCTGGCGGTCGAATTTCTCCTGCTGTGCTTTTTGGGCCGCAGCCTGCTGGGCCTTTTGTTTAGCCGCCTCTTCCTGCTTTTTCTTCTCCTGGGCTTTACGTTCTTCCTCCAGCTTGGCAGCCTTTGCGGCAGCTTCCGCCCTGGCAGCCTCGGCGATCTTCTCTGCATCCGCATTCGGCTTAGCCACCTGGTCCCCGGAAGGCTTAGCGGCCGGAGCGGCCGGTACAGGGCGTTTCACCGACTGCTCCGCCTGATTCGTGACGCCATCCCCTGTGCCTGAACCTGCCCAGGGACGAGTAACCACAATTCCGGCCAGAATCAACAGCAGAGCTGCACCCGCCGCATACGCATAATACCAACGGCGGTTCTTGGGCGTGCTGACAGGTACGGCAGCTTCTTGCTGCTTGGGGGAAGCGGGTTCCTGAGCAGCCGCAATCTGGCTTAGAGCAGCCGTAAGCTCTATATGTACTTCCTCACTTGCGGAAGAATCCGCTAAAGCCTGTTGATAGCCCTGCCGGGCAAGCACCGTATTCCCGTTCATCTCCTGATTTCTTGACCATTCAATCAATTCAGGGAGCGTCAGATCATCGGGAACCTCTGATGGCCTATGATCAAGGACCAGCGGCTGCTCCTCATAAGCCGGGGGCCCGGCTTGCTCAGCCAGTATTGGCGTCTCGTCCAACTCTTGCGGGGTCATTCCCGAAATGACAACAAGCCATTCACCGAAGGTTGGGCAGCTCCGTACATCATCACTCTGCCATGCCCGTGTGAACAGTTCTGCAGCCCCTTTCCCCCAACGGCTCTCCAAGCTCTCGGTCATCAGCGTATACCGTTCGCTTGGGGTCTGCATCTCATCCGGGTCAAAATAACTTTCCCCCCAGGCATTCGAGACAATCTGCGGATCAGACCAGCTCAGCATCTCGGCCAGAATGATCGCACCTGCGAACCGGTCGGCATAGGCATGCCAGGGTCCTCCTGTACTGCGGTGAACCGGAAGCCCGGAAGCATAACCCGGCGAGCCGGCAAAGTAAATATCGGGAGGATCGAGCCTGGCGCTGTACAGCTGTTCCACATCAACCAGCTCCACGGCGGACCCTTCCTCTTGATCGCTCCCCCTTCGCAGCCTTGGAAGGAGCACGTTCGGGGATGACAAGTCACAGTGGGCAAGACCCTTCTGCTCCATACCTGAGCCTACCGCGGCAAGACCTTTGGCCAGCTCCCAGCTTTCCTTAGCGGTGAGCAGGTCCCCATGAGCCAGCACATCCATCCATGTAGACCCGTTCACCCATGGCATAAGAACCGCATACAACATATCCGGGTACTGTGCAATCAGCTCCCCGTTCCTCTCAGGCGTAATCACCTCGCGCCGGCACACCTTGAGCCCGGGAAGGGTGCTGAAGACTTCCATCTTCTCTGATTGGTACACCAAGGCTGGATTGCGATACTTAGGATAGAATATTTTAAGCGCCTTGGCCCCCTGGATATCCCCTGATTCGGGCATAAGTTTATAGACCGTACCCTGCCTTCCGGCTTGGGCGTATGCCATGCCGGGGGCTGCAGGATGCTGATCGACCACGTATTTTATTTGATTAATAACGATTGCATCCCCCGGGTTAGGCTGAAACGACATTAATACTCCCTCTTTCTTCCGTATAAATTATAATAAATTGTTCTTAATTATGGCTTTGATCGATGGAACGAAACTTTTGCGAAATAGCAATAAGCTCCTCACTGATGGAGTCCAGAATTTGCACGAACGATTTCATCTGCTTGTCCGCTTCCTGAAACTCCTTGATAAAGCGCTGCTTGGTTACACCTTCCCATTCATGCTCCATTCCCTGCACCGCATTCGCGAGATTAGACACAATCTGCCTGCTCTCCTCACTGCTCATCTTAAATTGCTTGGCGATTTGCTCCACATGTTCGGGGCTAATTGTGATACGTCCTGCCATGTGTGTTCCTCCTTGCTATTTAAAGAAATTTATTGTTGATCTGAGCTCCGGTTATCCTCGATTAAGTTGCTGGAGTTCAGCTTACCCAACAGCTTGTCCAAATGTCTGATGCTTGTCTGTCTCTTTCCGCCTGGAACAACTCTAATTCTGCGCAGCTTCAAGGGCCCGGGAACTGCCGCCGCCGGATTCAGAAACTTCCAGGCATGAGGGTTATTCACCGCGGCCTGCAAAAGCTCCTGCTCCTCCCGGTCCATAGAACCTGGGCTGTTGCCTGATAAGCCTGGATGCGGCAGGGACGAATTGCTTGAATTCCCTTTATGTCCGGCTGAATGACCTGCCGAGGACGGATGAACCTCCCATCTCTGACCTGCGGGCGAACTCTGATGTTTCTCATTGCGGACAGCCTGCACGGCAGACTCCGGGTTGGATATCACACCCTGCATCTCATAGTTTCCGGGAAGAATGACATTTCTTACAGCAAAAAGTCCGGCGAACATCGCTGCAGCACTACCTACAGCCGCTATCTGAGCCCCATTCTGCAGCGTGCCTGGTTCATTCTCCAGGCTCTGGAATGCGTCAGCCTTCGTCTCTACAAACTGGCCAATCCGGTAAAGCTCGGCATGAACCTGCTCGGATATACGATGGGCATGCTGCCATTGCTCTGAAACGGTTCCGAGAGTTCCACTCTCCTGATTGAGGGGATACAGCAATTGATTCAGGCTCGCGGCCATCTGGCGCAGCTGTTCAGCGGATTGGTACAAGTTTTTGCTAAGCGTCCGCATTTGCTCGGGTTCCATTCTTATACGCATCATAATCACCTTTCCTCTGTTTCAGAAGGTCGTTCAAACCACATCAGCAGCATATTTTGGAACTGCTCTCTAGTTGTCGGCGTAGCGATCAACCAGTCCTCATCATCTTTAGTACTCATACGAATGAGCCAGTTCATGGATTCATTCACCACAAACGCTGCGCCCTGAGTCTCCCAATCGGTACCACTCCATACAGACAGCTGGAGCTCCCCGTCGGATATTCTTGTCTTGAGACACTTGGCAAGCGCCCACGCTCCTTCCTGGTCATCCGTGGACTCCGCCAGCTCCGAGCTGATTTCTTCAACGCTCAAGTGCTCGCTGTTCTCATATAGCTCGTTGAACTGCTTCCGGGATAACAGAAGGGCTGGCATGTTCTCTGGAGACCCGATATTCCACCGCATCCGGTTAACCAGATCATCGCTGGCCTGTCTGACATTTCCGATCTCCACAAGCTGATATTCCCGCGCGGCATCAGAAAGTTTGCGCACCTCCACAACCTTCTCATCGGTCACATGAAGGTATCCCTCAAAGCTGTCATCCTCGTTCGTGTACCTAACCCAGCAAGCGCGCTCGGCGAGCCCTGCTATGGCCACCTGGGAGAATACTTGGGGAGACATTTCCAATTCCACCCCGTTATTTACCTGAGTCAGGTACCCTTTGCTTAATAGCGAATTTTTCGCACTCTCCCACTCCTCGGCAATTTCCTCCGACAGATAACCACGGAAAGGATCATCGATGCCAAGCAGCCTGTCTGAGCCCAGAATTCCCGCAAGGAAAAACAGCTCTTTGGTCTCTAGTGTAATTACAGCTTTCTGTGAGGCATTTGCCGTCACCATCTATCCCACCTCCTCTCCGACTAACACTTTCCATCTTTCGCTTATTGCCTTGATCCAGTCAGCTCTAGTCCAGACACTGTCAAATGGCAGGGCTGCTTTGAACTTCTCATATTTCCTTCTCACATAATACCCTTGGCCTGGAGGCAGGACCGGCAGCTCACCTGGAACAGCCTGAGCCTCGGCAATTGGAATGCGGAAGAAGGATAAATCATTGGCATCCCTGCTGCCAAGCAGGAACCCGCTCTGACAGTTTTTGATTTCGCTGAACCAGTCGGCCCCGAAAGTCGGGAAATCCGAAAGTACACCTGAGAGAATAATATGCACACCCAGCTCCCTGGATTTCCGGACCAGACTGGTCAGCTTGTCCTTCAGGGCGAAGTCCTGCATCTGGCGTGCCAGCACATCCGCATCATCGATGAACAGCACTTTTCTAGCTGGTGAATTTAATTCGGAAGAATCCGGGGCTGCATTGGACTCCCCGCTGTCCAGCAATTCATCCACAATGGCTGCGAGTCCCTTGTCCCCACTTGCACAGCCTTTAACATGAGGCACCTGCGAGAGCCCGCTGATCTCCCGGCTGGAATGACGGCCATCGACAGCATATATAGCAATTTCCTCCGGTGTGTGACTCCACGCAAGCGATAAAATCCACGAGATCAGGAAGGTGGTTTTGCCGGCTTCCATCGGAGCCCCGACAATATAGTGGGGACCTGAGTCCAAATCCACTGCAAGCGGGCTCAAATCCTCCACCCGGATTCCAAGAGAAGCCTGGGTATTCCTCCCGCCTTGTTCTAATAAGCCGTGCAGGGCAATCCATGCCGGCAGCTCGCGGATCGGCTGTGGACGCTTCCCGCTCCAACTGCTGTCGAGCTCAGCAATCTGCTGCTTCAGCTGCTCGTTAACCTCCGACTCTGTGCCTCCCGGCGCAGGGAGAGAGCACTGGAATTCAATGATCCTGCCGTCCAATTTAAAATGCCCTCTGCCCGGAGGCTGAGCGGACTCCAATCCGGCTCCAGCAATCCGGAGCCCCATATAAGGATAATCATGCGGATCTGCAATTTGGAAAGCCGCGGTCCGGGAGATGCTGCTTCTGAACTTCTCAGGAATATCTCCAAGCCGGTTTGCACTAACAAGGAAACTCAACCCCAGGGCCGGCCCTTCCCGCAGAAGAACATCAAGCTGCTCATTCTGAGCGGGGAACGAAAGCTTGAACATATAGTAACCGTCAATCACCGTAACAACTTCAGGGAGCGGTTGATGGACAAGCCTGCGGTATTCAGCCGCCGTCTTCACACCGGCTTCCATAAGCAGCTGTCTGCGCTCGTTGGACTCCTTGGCCAAATAACGGAACAGTCTCGCCATCCGGTCCTGGTCTTCAGGAGTGATTACATTGCCGATGTGTGGAAGATTGCCATACTCCCGCATCGTTCTTCCCATATCCACAATATAACCGGACCATTTCTCAGGGGTGTAACGTCTGGCGAGGGACATCAGGAAAGTCTGAATGAATGTCGTCTTGCCTGAACCTGGCATTCCATAAATCAGAAGATGACCTTCGCTTACAGCAAGACGTGCTGCAATCTGCTGCTGCTCGGCAACATCATCGGCCAAGCCAACAACCGCAGTAAGGGGCTGGTCCCCAGACTCTTCCCCGGAATCAACCAAAGGCCCAATCATCTCGGGAAGCGGCTCAAGCCATGGTCCTTTCAGCCTTTGAATTCCCAGCTGGTCGGCGGTTTGCCGGACATAATCGATAATGGCCTGAAGCTGCTTCGGCGCGGGATTTGCATTTGCCTCCCGGGTTGTCTGGCTTCCGATAGGAAGCTTTTCCCCATTTAAAGCCACTTTGGATATTTGTGTCTGCTTCGGCGCGCCTGATCCCTCATACGGCGCACCCGCCCACGCGAACTGCAGCTGTTCAAACACCTCTCCGCTTCCCACTTGAAAGTAACCGCGACCCGCAGTATGAATCCAGGCTGCATCCGGCAGCTTGATCATATCCCGGCTGTCACTCTCGTCCTGCACCCGGAGACAAATGCGAAACCTCGCATTGCTCCATATTTTGTCATCCACCACACCAGACGGCTTCTGTGTTGCAAGAATCAGATGAAGCCCCAAGGTTCTTCCAATCGCGGCTATACTGATCAGCTCATCCATAAAATCAGGATGATCACGCTTAAGCTCGGCAAATTCATCAATGACAACGATAAGATGCGGGAGCGGCTCCTCTCTCTTCAGTTGGTAATATTCATCAATATGTTGAAGATTCCCCGCGTCCTTCAAAATCATCTGCCGGCGGACGAGCTCCGCACGCAGTGAAATTTTCGCTCTATGAATCAACCGCTTATCCAGATTTGTCAAAGTGCCGACCACATGGGGGAAAGCCTCCAAGCTGTTGGACATTCCCCCGCCTTTGTAGTCAATCAGCAGGAAATTAATATCATGCGGATGATAATTCATCGCAGCCGCACTGACTAGGGACTGGAGCAGCTCGCTCTTGCCCGAACCGGTCATCCCAGCAATCAGACCATGGGGTCCATGGCCCTGACGCTCAATTTTGTCATGAAGTTGAAGCTGCATAACCTTCCCACCCGCTCTGACTCCGAGCGGCAAAGGAAGCAGCTGGGGAAAGCGGTGACGCTCCCAGACATCTGCAAGTTGATGTCCATCGGTCTCATGCACACCCAGGAGCTCCAAGAGCGTAACCGTTGAAGGAATTTCACCTGCCGCGGATTTTTTGAGCTCAATGGGAGCCATCGTTCTCGCAAGGGTGTCTGCTTGCTGTACAGACAAACGGTCGACTATCATCCGCCGGTTCATCACCGTACCATCCGGATTGCGGTACAAATACTCCGCTTCAGCCCCGTCACACTCGATAATCAGTCTGCACTGTCTAGGGAGATTCTCGGTAGAATCCGCCATAATTATGGTGCATGCCTGCAGGGATTCATCTTGATCAAGCAGCAGCGGGTAAAGTGCTTCATCCTCAACAAGACGGCTATCTGTAATTACCGTTACATACCATGGACCCGCGTCCTGCAGCGTTTTGACCGGCTGATCTTGTCTTATACGCGGCTGGATCAAATGGTACAGCTTCTCAGCCAGCTCGTGGGCTTGCAGCCGGTTTCCCGCCAGAAATCTCCGCTTTTTGCCCTCATTCCATACATGGGGAAAGAAGCGCAGCCAGCTCCACTCCTGAAGCAAGCCTTCGTTAATAAATGCTGCAAGCTTGACCTCGTCCGGGGAATGACTGATGGCAATCTGGGCAACAACAGCCCGGATCAGGTTGCTGGTATCCTCCGGTTCCCCGACAATACCGATTACCTTTGCTTCCGGCAGCGGCAGGGTAACAGGGCAATCCGGGATTACGCTAAAGCCCCTGGCGAGCTGCCCGGCAAGATGAGTTAAGGGGTCTTCGGTAAAGCCGTCCTTCTGGGGCGGTTGAATATCTACTTTAAAAGGCACGTCCCCTGTGCCTGCTCTCACTTCAAGGAAGTCCGAATCTCTAGGAGACCTCTCCCACAGAGACGGTGATCTTTCGGACGCAACGAGGATCGCGGATTCCGGATGATTATGGACCTCGAGCATAACCTGTCTTTGTTCATCGGCAAGCGCTTCAAGCTCAAGCTTTATTTTATCGAGACGTCTTCTATACTTGGCTTCTCTTTCGCCTGCGCTCAGGGCGTACCTTCGAAGCTGTGACCGGTGCACCAGAAAGGGCACCGCGAACAAGGAGCCAGCCAGCAGGATGCCGAGGATTTCGGATATGACCATCATCCCGCTGATTTCTGACCTTGAGAAATTAATATATATTATGAATGAAAGTACGGCTGCAGCAATGACCGAAGGCCCTACAAAAAGCAGTGGTGACATTACTGGCCTTGCAGGGAGATCCGGTGGCTTTACAATTTCGTACCGGGCGGCTTCAAGCGATTTTTTTATTCTGGGTGATCTTTGATAGAGCGTGCTCATGACACTCCTCCTGGCTGCATTTTACATTTGTATAGCAGGATTCAACCTGGTGCTAAGGCTCCATGTCAACCGTGCCGTAGGTCCGCTGAATTCGGACGTAATCCCCGTCGGTAAGACCACTAAGACCTATTTCACAGTCCCCTTGAACCCGGAACCATGTACCATCAGGATGCCTGCCTTCAAGGATACATCCAACCTTCTCATCATCTAGAATGCCTGAAAGCCCAGATTCGCTCTGAAGCTCTCTGATCAGGTCAATGGCCTTGGTCTCCAAAGAGAGTTCAATATCGAACCAATTTGCCTGGTCCCTGCCGCTGCATACGGTCAATATCACGTGGTTAAGAACCTTCCTTCCTTAATGAAAATCTATGAAAAGATCCTATTGTTCTAATCATAGCACTGTTCCCCACCCCCTGGCTTGGTGCTCTAACTCCAATTGTTACAAAATGCCCATAAAAATGGGTAATTCCTCTTAGTTTCAACACGGTACGAAACCTTTAATATGACTTTAACGTTGACTACTTAGACGGGTAAAAGAGTCAATTATAGCCCATGCGGGTAAACAGCAAAAAGAGGCGGCAAGCCGTCCCCAAGATGATCACAATTTATTTAGAAACTTATAAGGTTCTTTTAAGCTTATTTTAATAATCGTGAATTAGTATTGTATTATGAAACCACTGTATAGAGGTGATTAGAATGAAAATCTTGATTAAATTCCAAAACAATCTGGTTCCCGTCTATTTCGCTGCTGAAAGCAAACAGCCTATTCAAAGAACACTTCGACTTTTGACAAGCGCACTTGAGAAGAAGTTCACAACAGGAAAGAGAGCCCTTAAAAAATGCTTAACTTCCTTAATCAGTATTGAAATTGAAGGCTCTGAAGCCATTTTGCACAGCAAAAGCGAATTTGACTCCCTGGCATTATCGTTGTATTAAAAAACTAATAGAACCTGCATGATAAGAAACTCCCATACATTGTGGACAGGCCCATAGATAAGCTGGTTACTGGTTATACCGCTGTTCTATGGGCTTCTTCCTTGTTCCAGGCTTTCTCAACACGGATCAGGAATAATGCGAGTAAATTACGGCGGACTGACTCATGATGACAGCTCTCCAGCTTTCTGAGTATAAAACGGTCAATAGCCACGTCAACCCTCTCCTTATAGTTAGATAAACCGGGCAAAGGAACTATTTTCCTTCCGCCCGGTTATTTGTTATTTAACCGTTTTATTAGGTTTTAAACGCCTTGTCCGGCAAGGAAAAACCGGGTTATCTCGACAATTTGACAGGCTTCGAACGTCCACTCTTGAGCGTGAATCTGTATACGGTAACCCCTGCCAATCCAATGGCAGTAAGAGCATACATCAATTTAATGGGAGCCGAGCCAGTGTCGCTTCCTGTAAATAGTCCGTGGAATAAGGACATGAGAAATACAGGATAAGACAAAAGGTGAATCATATACCACAGAGGTTTTTTTATTTTATTCCGCAAATCACTGGTTAATAGAAGAATCAGCATGCCATACACAGCTAGTGTGCCAAGGCCCGAAGCTACCGGGTGGATGTGGGCGGTAAATGGAATCCAGATCTCCCTCCAGGTAGACGGACTGTATTGATCCACATAGATGATCATTCCATGGGCAATTCCGATCAGGAATCCCGACCAGGTGCAGCGGGTATGCCATTTAAACATCGCCGCCCTCGTCCTTCCGCTATTTCCCGGCATTCCATGAAGAATCCCGAGCATCATCCCCGCAAACAAAAGCAAATAAGATAAAATTCCTGAAACTCTGATGATCCCCCAAAGGGGCAAGGACATAAACCAATCTGCCATAGTAAAATAACCTCCCTGCTGTAATCCTGCCTATATTTCCGGGTAAAAGTGAACGACATCAGGTGTCGCCCGGAACGCTGCCATCTGGCATTGCTGCTCGCTGCCCCGGTAATGAAGGCGCTGCTTAAGATCCATCCAAAGCATCTCGTGAGTTATATTCCTGCGGTCAAGCCAAGCCAAACCCTCCACTTCCCCTAGAATGCACATGCACTTAGCAATAACTTCACACTCGGGCAGACGGCCCCCGGTTACCGTGCACTGTACAATGTCACTTTCGGCGGAAGAACCCGTTCTCGGATCAATTAAATGATGAGCCTCCCTGCCGCTGCGCCTTACCCATCGCCGCTTAAGCCGGCTTGATGTTGCTGCGCTGCCGTTTCTAATCTGCAGCCCTCCGAGGTCTTCATCCGGCTTGAACGGGTTCTCAATCCGAATGCTCCAATCCACCGGCTGGTTCGAACGGCTCCACACGGTTAGATCGCCGCCCGCATTGACACACGCAGCCTGAACGTCCTCCTGCCCTTTCAGCCATTGTGCGATCTCGTACACACACCAGCCTTTGACAATCCCACCCAGGTCAAGCGCTGTTCCAGATCCCCTCCTGAACATTCTGCTGCCCGCATCAAACGCCCACTCTCTGTATCCAAATCTTGTCTCTTCGCTGTCATACACATCTTGGGATTGATCAGCTGATGAGAGCTGCTCGAAGCTTTGAGTGTATCCGACTCGCTTTAGCTCGGGTAGGACTGCCGGTTCATAAATCCCTTCACTTAAGCTGGAGAAGTGTCTGGACAGGCTTAATACTTCCTTCATAGCCAGGGATACACTGACCCAGCCGCTGGAGCCGTTCAGCCTGGAGAGCTCGCTATCAGGCAGAAACCTGCTGAATCTCTTCTCTTGGATCTCGAACCAATGTTGTACCTTGAACACCAAATCTCTAAAGCGTTGTTCATCCCTAACGGCCAAATGAACCTCCACCGCTGTATTCATGGCCCGAAACGACGTCTTCCATGCTTTCACTTGAGGAAGCAAACCTCTCATGAACCACCCGAATGAGTCTCAAAATTCGATGAAGGCGTACTCCCCTGAGATGAGCTGCCTGAATCCCCGTTATCGGTGCTAGAATCGCTTCCGCTTAGGCCGGAGTCGCTTCCTCCGAGGCCAGAGTCGCTGCTGCCAGACCCGAAATCGCCGCCTCTATGGTGCCCCCCATGGAATCTGGCCCCACTATCCTGATTGTTATTTTCAAAACCGCGGTCCCAATCGTTGATCGCAGTATCACTTGATGAATCATTTTGAGCGGGTGTACTGCTGGTGGCCCCAGCGGCTGCCGCCTGCTGCGCGGTATCGAAGGCTGCCGTGGATTTGACCCACTGCAGGGCAAGTCCTGCCGCAAGGATTCCAGCCGCGCTTGCTTTCCACTTTGTCCATTTATTGTGCTTTGCCATATTCAAGCTCCTCTCGCTGGCTATATTCCCTGAATAAGTTCATTGTAGAGGAGTCTCCTTAATAAAGCCTGAATGCCACCTGAGAATATACCAAAAATCCCGCAGCCTTGGTCTGCGGGATCGGTTAAATCCAGGTTAGCGGATGTTTAGTCTTTTACAACTTGGCAGCCGTATTCTTTTTAAGCACCATTCTTCGGGTATGATTCAGCTTAAGCACCCCAGCGGTCATCAGAAGCAGCAGCCCATTCAACACAAAGACGACGGAGATTGGAATGAAGCCAGCCGCCGCTCCACCGGCAATAGGTCCAGCCATGCCTCCAAGCTGGTTGGCGGACTGATTCAGACTGAAAGCCCGGCCCCTGAAATCGGGGGTTGTGGTCTTCACAATCAAGGCATTTAAAGAAGGATATACTGCCGCAAAAAACAGCCCATACATAAATCTGAGAATACCAAATCCGTAAAGATTGTGGAACAACAGCTGCAGTAAATTACCCAGTCCTCCGCCGACCAGACCGATAATCAAGGTGTTCTGGTAGCCGATCTTCTGACCGATCTTTCCCCATATCGGGGCAGCAATGACCGTGGCAATACCTACGGCAGAGAATATAATTCCCGAGCTAAGGGACGCATTGCCCATCGAAGCGCCAAGATCCAGCACATACAGGGTCAGCAGCGGTTCAAGCACCATGACGGATGTAGTTACAATCAGCACGACCGTCAGATGCCTGATCAGCGGCCGGTTGGCCACAGCCTCTCTGAAATCATCAAGTACATGCGAGCGGGCTTGGTCCCTGTGGAAGTTCTCTTCTTTGACAAAAAACAGGGCGATCAGCGCGGAGACCAACACCACCCCGCCTGCAACCAGAAAACATTCCCTGTAACCAATATACTTGCTCAGGAAGCCGCCGATCATCGGGCCTACGATATTCCCAGCCGCACTTGCCGTTGACATGATGCCCAGGGAATAGCCCACCTGCTTCTCCGGTGTATTGGTCGCCACCAGGGCAATCGCCGAAGGAACATACCCTGCCAGCAGTCCTGACAGAATACGTACTCCAAGCAGCTGATAAGGGTCTTGTACCAGGGAGGTCAGAACATATACCAGGCAGAGACAAAACCCCGAGCGCAGCAGCATGGGCTTGCGGCCGTATTTATCGGACAGCGAACCCCAATATGGCGCGATTAATGCTCCGGCCAGAAAGGTAATTCCAAAGGTGAGACCTGACCATAAAGACACGTTCGTGCTCACCTTCAGGTCATGACTAATGAATAAAGACAAGAAAGGGATAACCATTGAATATGCCATACTGCAAAAGAATACGCCGCTCCATAGAACGTACAGATTCTTTTTCCACGAAAACTCCATTTTGTTCACCTCGGTGTGATCTTCCTGCTGTTCGCAGTTCCTCGTTCAATCAGACTCTAACATGGGGATCAGTTAGACGATTTCACTCGGTACCAATATTTGTATAACTCACTGAAATTAAGCTTCTCATACAACTTTCTTGCAGCCAGATTATCTTCCACCACCAACAAATAAGCGTGTGACACTCCGTTTGACTGTGCCCAAATCAGCATTCGCTGAATCAGCTCCTCAGCATACCCGCGTCTTCTTCGGCGCGGATCGGTTACAATATCATAAATACCCGCATGCCCAGCCTGTAGAACACAAAAGCCGCAAGCTGCCGGCTCTTCCCCGTCATACAAAGTGAAAAAGCCCTGCTGAAGAGGGCTTGCCGTGAGCATCCGATAGGCAGTGTCCATATATTCCTGCTTCAGGCTGTTGAACTGACACAGCTGCTGCAGCCAGGAATGACTAACTCTACTCTCTATTGTAACATGCTTCCGCAAGGTTTCCCCCAGCCACCGGTCCCTAATCGTATTTTCGGTCAAGTCACGGGTTAATACCAGGGTAATATCCACGGATTGATATCCTCGTTCATGGAGAGCCATGTCCAGTTCCGAGGTTTCAAACGGCGTGATTTTAAATACAGGGGGAAGATTGTTACGCTGGTACATAGACTCACATTCGTCAATTTTGGCTGCTATGTCTTCCATCCTTGAAGGGTATAGAGGCGTGACCGAATTCGACCGTTTGGAATAGCCCTCCGCAAAGCGAAGCACCCAACCGTCGTACAACACAGTTTGCAGCGCAGGCCAAGCATTCAAATTCATTTCTTCAATCCATTCCTTCATTTCCGGGTTCACCCTCTCTCTAAATAATGTATTGAATAAACATATATAAACGTGAATAGAAACACAATAGTAGATTTCACTCTAAGGATTTATAATGGAACTGTACATACACTATAGACAGGAGCTGATTATACATGGCTTATATTCAATGCCGCTTCTTCTCCGAGGTCCTCGGGCTAAACACCTCAATGTCCGTAATCCTGCCGGAACCGGGTCCGGCAGATTCACCGCAGCAATCCGGCCCATATCGGGTCCTCTATCTGCTTCATGGGCTATCTGATGATGACACAGCCTGGGTTCGGCAGACAGCAATCGAGCGTTATGTGGCAGGTCTTGGCATCGCTGTGGTCATGCCTCAGGTGTTTCACAGCTTTTATACGAATATGACAAATGGGGGCATGGTCAGCGGTGGACGCTTCTGGACCTTTATCAGTGAAGAAGTGCCTAGAATCGCTCAATCTTTCTTCCCTATATCGGCAGCAAGAGAGGATAATTTTGTGGCAGGCCTGTCCATGGGCGGATATGGCGCGTTCAAGCTGGCCCTCAGCCATCCGGAACGGTATGCGGCAGCGGCTAGCTTATCCGGTGCCCTTGACATAAGGACAATTAAGCAGCGCATGCCAGAGCTGTATACCCAGTTGTTCGGGGATAAGGATATTACCGGAACTGGAGATGATCTGTTCCACCTGCTGGAGCGGACCTCGTCAACGGCTTCAGTCAAGCCAAAGCTTTATCAGGCCTGTGGGACCGAAGATTTTCTTTATGTAGAGAATGTGGCATTTCGTAATGCCTTAAGCACGTCGGGGATGGATTATATTTATGAAGAGGGACCTGGCGAACATAACTGGGATTACTGGGATGCCCGGATCAGAGATGTTCTTAAATGGCTCCCGATGAATAATAAATAACAAAATTTAAGGACATAAACAAGGCGCACACAAGCAGGGTTAACTGCTCATGTGCGCCTTCTTTTATCCTGCAGTCCAAAGTCTACAGTTCGAGGATCGTTACCGAGGAATCCTGCTGATTCCCTTGTACCCCTGCTCTTTCCGGCCGATGGGTCAGCATCAATTCTTGCTCAGTCACATACAAGGGAATGGTTGGCATTTCCTTGAGATAGTGCTCCTGCATCAGAACCTTGAAATCAACCTCCAGCTCTGGGGAGCCTTCGACCACCGGCATTTTGCCCGTTTCGTTCAAATAATCATCCACGGCGTTCTGCACCATATCCAGGTAATACGGGATATGACGTTCTTCCTCTGGGAAGATCTCATAGGTCTCTCTAGAAAGATAAAACTTCTGATCAGGCACTCCGCCCAGATACCTGCTTAATCTGGATACGTCCAACGTTCCATCACTCTGAAGCAGGGAAATACGGTTAATTGGAGCGGGCATTTCGTCTTCATACTTCAATACAGCTCTTCTTATGTCTTCCAGTGACGCATGAATGACGGCACGATCGGATGATTTTCGTTTATTTCTCCAAAATAGCATCATGGATACCTCCCTGTATTAAAAGTCTGATCAGGAAGCGCTTACATTATTATTGTATCCTGAAATGGCTGTTTTGGATATGGTATATGACTAACTTGTAACCATTGTTCTCACAATTGTACGAAATCACCCATTTATTTACAGGCGTTCACCGAAATGACTACTTTAAGGACTCCCAGGACGCCCACATTTCTTTCGGATTGAGCTCATACTGTTCCTTCTCCCGGTACATGAACTGATGCATGATCAACTCACGTCTTAATGTGGCATAGTCGTCATGATACGGTTTAATATATTCGTTGATTTCCTTCTCAGTGTACTTGCGTCCTGGTTCAAGTCTGGACACCATATGCTCAAGGACAATCAGCTTCTTCTTGAGCTGTGCTGGAATTTGCTTCAGACGCCCGTTCTTCTCGATAAAATTGCGCAGCACGGTATCTCTCAGGGCTTCGTTCTTCTCTTCCATCCCTTCCACCTTCTCCTTTCTGTTATAGATGAACTGACGTGTAGCCTCAGCAAAGCTATCCATAAAATAAGCATTGATCGAGAAGTAGACCGTATTCTTATCCCGTCTCTCGTTCAAAAGCGAAGCCTGCCGGAGCTTGGCAGCATGATGCGTGATCGTTGGCTGGGATAAATTCAATCTTCGCGCAAGCTCTTGACCACTGGCTTCTCCCTCAGACAACAGCATCAGCAGCCGCAGCCGGGTCGGATCTCCGAGCGCTTTATGGTAAGCTACGAGTTTATCAAGCTGCATGGACCTGTTCCTCCTTTTGTGGAATTACAAATTAATTTGATATATATCTAATTAGATATTAATCTAAACGGTATACTGCTGTCAACGCTGGAAATTCATTTTCAATTGCTGTAGGATTAGAGTGTTTCATTATGTACGTTTAGAATTTGACTTACCCAAGAAGGAGGACTTCCATTGGAAGATGTAATTATTATCGGAGCCGGACCTTGTGGGCTCTCGGCCGCAATTGAATGTCAACGTCAAGGTTTATCTGTACGCGTAATTGAGAAATACAATGTGGTACATTCCATTTACTTGTACCCTACCCATATGCAGTTCTTCAGTACGTCAGAGCTGCTTGAAATTGGCGACATTCCTTTTGTGACGCCGGCAGACAAGCCTTTTCGCCACGAAGCGTTAGCCTACTACAGGAGAGTCGCCTCTCATTACAATTTGCGTATTAATTGTTATGAAGAAGCCGTGTCGATCGACCGTCAGCAGGACGGGACCTTCATCGTGCGCACAAGAACCCGCTCAGGTGAGGATTTGGAGTATGCGGCAGAACATGTGATTCTATCCTCAGGGTATTTCGATCATCCTAATATTCTTGGAATTCCGGGTGAAGAAACGGATAAAGTGACCCACTATTTCCGGGAAGCCCACCCGTATACCGGAATGAAGGTAGCCATCATTGGAGGCAGTAATTCGGCGGTGGACGCAGCTATGGAACTCATCCGTGTAGGGGCGGAGGTCACGATCGTGTATAGGGGAGAGGGCATTTCAAGCCATATCAAGCCGTGGGTAAGGCCTATCTTCGAAGCCATGATTGAGAAAGGCCGCATTCAAATGCGCACCTCCTCCCGGGTTACATCCATCCTTCCTGACCGGGTCATCATTGAGTCCTTGCAGGACGGGACAACCACAGAGCTGGCTAACGATTTCGTACTGGCCCTCACCGGATTCCGGCCGGACCGCAAGCTGCTTGCTTCGGCAGGAGTTGAAATGTCCGAGGATATGGATAAGCCTGTCTTTAATCCTGAGACGATGGAGAGCAACATCCGCGGCTTGTATATCGCCGGTGTGGTAGCTTCAGGCCGCAACGCCAATGAAGTGTTTATCGAAACCGGACGCGGTCACGGCAAGCTCATCGCAAGCCACATCACATCCATTCGCAATACGGAGGATTAACAAAATGGCCCCGATTGATATCACAGCGCTTCTGCTGCTTCTTATGGCAGCCCTGGGCATCTTCAGCGGAAATGCCCCGATCACCATCGCGATGATTGTCCTGCTGCTGCTCAGGGTTACCAAGGCTAACCAAGTGTTCCCCTGGCTGGATAAGTACGGGCTGACTATTGGCATCATTGTTCTCACCATAGGAGTGATGTCCCCTGTAGCCAGCGGCAAGCTGTCTCCCCAGATGCTGTGGGCTTCCTTCTTCCATTGGAAGTCACTGTGTGCGATCGGGGTCGGTGTTCTGGTCGCTTATCTTGGCGGACGCGGCGCCTCTCTCATGACCACACAGCCTACGGTTGTGGCCGGTCTGCTGATTGGCACGGTCCTCGGTGTCGCCTTCTTCAAGGGCGTGCCGGTTGGCCCGCTGATCGCGGCGGGACTATTATCCCTGCTGATTGGCAGAGGGTAAGCTTAAATTGCGATATATAAAATGAACTTTAGAATTTACCGATCTCAGCAGAGAGGACGAGGGATTCTGAAGAAGCGGAGCGTCCGAAAGGGGAACCTTCATAAGTTCATTTAATATAGATCCTAATTGCGATTAATTATAAAAAGTGAATAAGCCTTCTCTTCCGCAGTGCGGCCAGAGAAGGCTATTTGTAATCCACTTCAGTTGTTGTATCCGGCTTCTTAAGCCTGGAGTTTCTGAATGCTGTAAAGACCGGCGTAAACGCCATTCTCAGCCATTAGCGCTTCGTGTGACCCCGACTCCACTACCTCGCCATCCTTCAGTACATAAATCCGGTCAGCATGTGTAATGGTGGATAGACGGTGCGCCACCACCAGTGTAGTCCGGTTGGTGGACAAATCCCGAAGGGACTGTTGGATTAAATGCTCAGATTCCAGATCCAGCGCCGAAGTCGCCTCATCCAGTATAAGAATCGGCGGATCTTTCAAGAATACACGGGCTATGGCGATCCGCTGCTTCTGTCCGCCCGACAGCTTGACTCCACGCTCCCCAACCTCAGTATCGTACCCTTGAGGGAGCTTAAGGATAAATTCATGGGCATTGGCCGCCTTGGCTGCAGCCATCACTTCCTCCTCACCAGCTCCGGGGTTCCCGAGCAGGATATTATCCTTTACAGAACCGCTGAACAAGAAATTGTCCTGCAGCACCATGCCGACATGGCTGCGGAGACTTTGCATTGTATACTCACGAACATCCCTCCCGTTTACCTGTACGGAGCCCTCTTGGATGTCATAAAACCTGGGGATCAATCCCACCAGGGATGACTTGCCTCCCCCGGACATACCAACAAACGCAATCGTCTCACCTGGATTGACGTTCAGCGAAATATCCTTCAGCACCCACTCGCCATCTTCATGGTATTTGAACCAGACCTGCTTAAAGGCCACACTGCAGGAATCTGCCTTCAGCATACCCGATCCAGGTTCGTCAACCATATCATAAGGCTCTTTCAGCAGCTCATTCACCCTCTCCCACGAAGCGGATGCCTGAGTGAGTACAGTAGATGAATTGATCAGACGCTTGAGCGGGGCATACAACCGGTCCAAATAACCGAAGAACGCAACGAAAGTACCTAAGGTCAAATGTCCTTGGATCACCTGATATCCCCCGTAACCGATGACAAGCAGCGGAGCAATATCGGTAAGCGTGTTTATGATGGCGAAGGTCCAGGCATTCCAGCGGCTTTGAGCAAGCCCTTTTTCCAGGAAAGCGCCGTTCGTACCCCCAAACTGCTTGCGGTCATAATTCTCCAGCGCAAAGCTTCGGATCACAGAGATTCCCTGAATCCTCTCGTGCAGATAAGCCTGAATCCCGGCCAGCGCCGCAGACCGGTCCTTGGTGAGCTTCTTAAGGCGCTTGTACAGCACTTTCACCGATAATGCGTATAAGGGCATAATTGCAATGGATACAAGCGTAAGCACCGGATCCAGGTAAAACATAAATCCGAGTACAAATATGAGCGTAAACAAGTCCAGCCATACGTTCATCATCCCAACTTCCACAATATTCTTCGTCTGCTCGGCATCGTTGATGAACCTGGAGATGATCTCCCCAACCTTCGTATTCTGATAGTACCGCAGAGACAGACGCTGGAGATGCTCGTACAGCTTATTTCTAAGGTCATACAGAATCCGGGCCGTGATGTACTGGGCAAAATATTGGCGCATATACTCAACCGGCCCGCGGACGATCACGAACAAAAACAGGGTTATCCCCAGCACAATCAGCAGATGCTGAACCTGCTGCCCGGTGCTTAAGCCATGATTAAGCACCACATCGTCGACCACATACTTAAGCACAAGCGGCAGCAGCGAGGGAATCCCGAACTTCAGAATTCCAATCAATAGGGTTACAATAATCCATTTCGTATAAGGCTTCACAAATCTAAAATATGATTTCCAATGACTCAAAAGGTGCGCACTTCCCTCAGTTGAATTATTTTAATCCCGTGCAAATCGAAATACCCCTCCCAGCCCTTACCCAATTATATAGAGGCCCATTCCCTTATCGGGTTCATTAAATTATGATGAATTCAAAAGACTCCCGCATCTATATAAAATGAACTTATGAAGGCTACCCTTGTCGGGCGCTGCGATGCCGAGTGTTCTTACGCCCCTGTTGTCTTCGAAATCCTTGAACTAGGTATCCAAGTAGGGGCATTTTCGGAGGCAAAAGCGGACGCTTTGATTCTTCAGAATACATCGTCCTCTCCGCTGAGATCGGTTAATTCTAAAGTTCATTTTATATAAACAACTTGTCCTCATGGCTGCCTTTCCCGCGAAATGCGGGCACGGCTGTTTTTGAAGCGGGGTTATGTTATACTCTAGTCGATAAATTGAAGAATGCGAGGATGTTCATGTCACATCGATTTGTAATTGAAGCCGTCATGCTGGCGATTTACGGGGAGCTGACCGCTCCGTCCGCCGCAGTCGAATATATTGTGCCTTACCCTACCATTATGGAATTATACGAATTCCAAAGCAGTCCGGAGCCCTTAATGGGGGACCTGAGCGATGACCAGTATGTGAAGAACAAGATTGCTGAATTGACAGCCTATCTGGAAGAACCGCTGAACCGTAAAAAGCTGGAACGGGCCCTCAGCATTCCCTGGTCCAAAAGCCCTTCCGTTCTGCTCGGACCATCGGTTACCTTAACCATCGTACATGCACTGGACAACGAGCAATACGGCGAATTCCTTGACCCGATTGAAACCGTCATTGTTCTGACCGCCCAAAGGGAAGGAATTCCGGTTCTAACAGACCAGCCGGAAATGATCAGCCGCATCATCGAGGCGGAAATCCCGGTTCAGGTCTATGATATTCAGGACTTTCACTTTGCGTTGGAGGAACCGGTGGGGTGACAGCCGCCAGACATGATAACAGGCCCGCAGCTTGCGGGCCTGTTAAGGCTGCTTCGAGAATATAATCAGGCTGTTTTGTCCTTGACTTTTACATATTCATAGGCGATATCGTCCAAAGCTTCATCGTAAGTAACCTTCAGATCGTACCCTTCCAAATACCATAAGTCCTGTTCTTCCATATAGAACTTGATGCCTTCCGCTTCAATCTCACATCCCGGCGTATCCGGGTTCTCCACTCCAATACCTAGGGAAAATCCGGGATGAATATGGCCGCCGGCACTATAGCGGGCGAAGAAACGGACCGCCTGCCCCTCCTGAAGCTCCAACTCTTTTTTGTACCACTTTGCTGCTGATTCGGTCACGTGGATCATCAGTTCATCTCCTTCGTTTTCACTCTGTAATGGAACTATTCCTAACTGTTCCTACATGCGCCTTCCCCCTCTATTCTAGACCATCGGGATAAGAATGCCAAACGTCCTTTTTTAAAAAACACACAAAATAAGTTTGACAGTTTTGCAAATTTTCTGATAAAATCGTCTGCATACGAAGCAATTTGAACAAATTTCCAAAAAAGAAAGGGTGATCACGGTGTTTAGAATTGCACATATGAGCGCATTTGTACATGCGGGCAACTCAAAACAGAATACCGGAAGTAACCCTGCAATGGATCGGAATGGCTTTAGCTGAACTTGAGTCCTGCTCATCTCACGGGCATCTTAATAGTTCTGCGGCGGTTACTTGTTGTCAAGTGACGTACGCATGCTATGTGACCTTAAATTAAGAAGGCATATCGTTTACGGACGATATGCCTTTTTTGTGTAATTTCCGTCGTTTTGCAGTGTTCAAACCAACAAAAATTACAAATGAACCAAAGGAGGGAACCCTATGTTCTCAGTTCTCAAAAACCTGGGCTGGTTTTTCCGAAAGGAAAAAAAGCGGTATACCATCGGTCTTGTGCTGTTGATTATTGCCGGGATTGCCGAGCTTGCCCCACCTCGCCTTCTGGGGAACGCCATCGATGAAATTGTTAACGGATCGATTACCTGGTCCTCATTAACTCAGTACATTCTAATGATTATTGGCATGCTTCTATTTATTTATCTGATCACGTACATATGGATGCGCGAATTGTTTGGCGGATCTAACCTGGTCGAACGGCTGCTCCGCTCAAGATTCATGGACCATCTGCTTCGGATGACGCCTCCCTTCTTCGAGCGTAATCGTACCGGGGACTTGATGGCCCGCGCTACAAATGATCTTCGGTCCGTGGCGCAGACTGCCGGCTTCGGGATACTTACGCTTGCCGATTCCACCGTCTTTCTGGCCGTGATCTTCATCGCGATGAGTACGGTGATCAACCTGAAGCTGACTTTAGCAGCCATCATTCCATTGCCGTTCATTGCCCTTGCCATGAGCATCTATGGTAAAGTCATCCACCAGCGTTATACAGTTGCCCAAGACGCTTTCGGGGATATGAATGACCAGGTGCTGGAATCGGTTGCCGGAATCCGTGTCATCCGTGCCTATGTACAGGAACGCAATGATGAGAAACGGTTTGAAGAGGTCACGGATGATGTATACAAGAAGAACCTGGCTGTCGCCCGGGTTGATGCTTATTTCGAGCCTACCATCCGGCTGTGTGTCGGAATCAGTTATGCTATTGGGCTTGCTTACGGGATTTATCTTGTATTCCACAATGAGCTCACACTTGGCGAACTCGTCTCGTTCAATATGTATCTTGGGATGATGATCTGGCCGATGTTCGCCATTGGCGAACTGATCAATATCATGCAGCGCGGCGGGGCTTCCCTGGACCGCGTGAACGAAATTCTGTTCACCAAACCGGATGTGGAAGATCAACCCCAGCCTGCAGAGGTCCAGCAGCCTGAAGGAATTGAGTTCAAGGATGTAACCTTCCGCTACCCTACATCATCCACGGATAACCTGAAGCATATTCACCTGACGCTTCGCCCTGGTGAGACGCTGGGCGTAGTAGGGCGGACCGGAAGCGGCAAATCCACACTGCTTAAGCAGTTGCTTCACGAGTATCCCCTGGGTACCGGTGAGATTCTGATTTCCGGGAAGCCGCTGCAGAACATCGCTGCAGATCAATTGCATTCCTGGATCGGTTACGTGCCTCAGGAGCAGATTCTGTTCTCCAAGACCGTACGCCAGAACATCCAGTTCGGTCTTAATGAAGCTTCAGACGAACGGATCATGGAAGCGATCCGCACCGCTGCATTCGATCAGGATCTGCAGACGCTGTCGGACGGACTGGATACACTTGTCGGAGAGAAGGGCGTTGCCTTGTCCGGCGGACAGAAGCAGCGCGTCTCCCTCTCCAGAGCGTTCATCGCAGATCCGGAGATTCTGATCCTGGACGACGCGTTATCCGCAGTCGACGCGCGGACCGAGGCACGGATCATTGAGAATATCCGGAGCCAGCGTTCCGGTAAAACCACTTTAATCTCAACCCACCGCCTCTCGGCTATCGAGCATGCGGATCATATTATTGTCCTGGAGAAAGGACAAATTACTGAACAAGGAACCCACGAAGAGCTGCTCGCACAAAACGGCTGGTACCGTGAACAGTACGATAGGCAGCAGGTGGAATCCAATCTTACAGACTAAGGAGGTGTCTTAATTGCACACTAGCACGGGAAAATCACTCTTTAAATATGCTTTGACCGCCAAGAAAACATTTATTCTGGCTTTGATTATGCTGGCGATCGGAGTTGCGGCCGACCTGGCCGGTCCGTTCATCGCCAGGACCATGATCGATGATCATGTGCTTGCCATTGAGAAATCTTACCTGCAGACGGATAAAGCAGATGCGTATACCGTCTCGTTCAACCAACAGCTGTACAAACGGGAAGACCGATTTGCCCCTGGGGAAGCCTCCGGGCAGGCGATTCAAATTCTTCAGGTGGGCAGTCAATATGTTGCCGTGACAGGCCAAGTCAGCACCAAGGACGGCGAACGGAGTTATGAGAACGGCAAGCTTTCCATCGTTCACGGATCACAGACCGATACCTATACGGCCGTACCCTTAAGCCGGTCGGAGATTTTTGCATTTTACAAGCCGGAATTTCCGGGTGTCCTTCAGCTTCTCGGCTGGTATTTGGCTTTCCTGGCTGTAACCATTGTGATGGAATTCGGGAAGACCTACTGGCTGCAGTCCTCCGCCAACCGGGTCATTCAGAAGCTGAGACTGGACGTATATGCCCACATCCAGCGCCTGCCGGTTCATTTCTTTGACAACCTGCCTGCGGGCAAGGTCGTATCCAGAGTGACCAATGATACCGAGGCGGTAAAGGATCTGTTTATCGCTGTATTGTCCAACTTCTTTACCGGCATTATTAACATCGTTGGGGTATACGTCGCCCTGTTCCTGCTCGATGCCCGGCTTGGGCTCGTCTGTCTGTTCGTTGTGCCGATCCTTATCGGCTGGATCGTGCTGTATCGTAAAATTGCCACCAAATACAATACCATTATCCGCTCCAGACTTAGTGAGATTAATGCAATCATTAATGAATCCATCCAAGGGATGTCCATCATTCGGGTGTTCCGCAGGCAGAAACAGACCAAGGCCGAATTCGAAGCCCTGAACAACGATTATATGAAATATCAGAACAAAATGCTCAATCTGAACTCCTTCACCTCTCATAATCTTGTGAATGTGCTGCGCAGTGGTTCGTTCGCGATTATCCTGTGGTACTTCGGCTCTTCCGCACTCGGCGCATCAAGCGTGGTGTCTCTCGGTGTCCTCTATGCCTTTGTCGACATTCTGGGCCGTCTGTTCCAGCCGATTACAGGCATGGTTAACCAACTGGCTGCGCTGGATTCCTCCATGGTGTCCGCCGGACGCGTCTTTACCCTCATGAACGAGCCGGGAGAAAATGTAACGGACGGTTCAATGCCCCGCTACAAGGGCAATGTGGAGTTCAAGGATGTCTCCTTCGCTTATAAAAAAGACTATGTGCTGAAGAACATCAATTTCACCGCCAAGCAAGGTCAGACGGTAGCCCTTGTCGGTCATACCGGTTCGGGTAAAAGCTCGATCATCAACCTGCTGTTCCGGTTCTATGACCCTCAAAAGGGTATGATTACGATTGACGGCAAGCCCGTCACCGAGCTGCCTAAGCAGTGGATTCGCCAGCATATGGGCATCGTGCTCCAGGATCCATACCTATTCACAGGCACTATTGCCTCGAATGTGAGTCTTGGAGATGCAAGGATCTCCAGAGAGACCGTGCAAAAAGCACTTCGCGACGTTGGAGCTGAGCGCATTCTCTCCCATCTTCCAGGAGGTATCGATGAGCCTGTAATTGAGAAAGGCAGCACCCTCTCGGCAGGGGAGCGTCAGCTGATCTCCTTCGCCAGAGCGTTGGCCTTTGATCCGGCCATTCTGATCCTGGATGAAGCTACGGCCAACATCGATACAGAGACCGAGGCCCTCATTCAATCCGCACTCGAGGTGCTGAAGAAAGGCCGGACGACGTTCATTATCGCCCACCGGCTGTCCACGATCCGCAGTGCCGATCAAATTCTCGTGCTGCACCGCGGTGAGATTGTCGAGCGCGGCACCCACGAAGAGCTGCTGTCCATGGGCGGCAAGTATCATCAGATGTACCAGCTTCAGCTTGGCGCAGCCGCAGAGAAGGCTACCGAGCCAGCTCAGCCGGAACCGGTGGCCCTCAATACAGTCCCGCGCGGAGTCTAAATAGATAAAGAAGCACTCATACAATATTAATGGGCTGATGCAAATAAATAAGCCGCTCCGGTCATGCCGGAGCGGCTTATCTTTATTTGGAAGGCGCAATTTCAACTTTATATTGACTGGAGATATACGTCTCCGCCTTTGATTCCGTTATCACCTGCGGATACACCATGCCCGGTTTAGGAGAGGTCAGTTCATAGTATACGACCGCGTTAGCTTCATCCTTGAATTCAATTTTATTGATATGGATTCCATATCCTGGATTCGGCTGCATCCCACGGGACAGAACAATTTTATTCACCCCATCATTAACTTTCTCAGAAGTAAAAGTGACCTCCTGCTGTTCGCCAGTCTGGTTCTCCTTATGACTGTTTACAAATTGAATCGCTTTATAAACCATAACAGCAGCCTCAATTCTTGTAATCTTCTGCTTAGGGTGGAAATTCAACTTGCTATCAAGCGTTGTGATCTTCGACAGCAGCAGGTTCTGAATGCTTCCTTGATACTCCGGATTTCCATCCGACTCATCCGCCACCTTAATATACATCTTAATCAGCGGATAATTTCCTGTAGCCCGAATACCTTTATACAAAATATGCGCAAATTGTTCCTTAGTAAGCTCAGCTGAAGGATTCGAGGCCAAATCCACCGGAATGTCGTTATCCTTGGCGATTTGAACCGATTCACTGTACCAAGGGGCCCCTTTCTTCGGTTCCGAATCCTGCTTCGGCTTAAGCTGAAGCGCCTTTACTACCAAATGAATGCCTTGAACCGTAGTCAGCTTCCCTTGTGGGGCAAATTTATCCTTTGTAATGCCCTGAATAATATTTTGGCTTTGCAAGGACTTGATCACCTCAGAGTCCTGTCCCTGAACATCCGAGAATGCGGAAGCCGAGGAGACGGTGAGCAGCGAACAGCTGAGGATCAGTGCCGCCAAGGTTTTAGTTTTATTTTTCATTATGAACACCTCCACCCTCCTAACGGCTTTTCCATTCAAAAGGTTGCATTAATCTTCCACCTTGACAAGTTCATACAGCTGGGCCGAATACTGCTGCAGCTTACATTCCAGAGCACGGGCCTCATCCTTGAACGCCTTAAGCTCCTCAATCATAGCGGCTCTTCCGGACGCCGTGAATGTGTCATGAATCCGCTCCTTGAAGTAATCATGCACGATATAGTTTCTCTGCTTCCACAGTCTTGTAAGCTGCTCTGTCTCTTCTGTAGAGAACGAAAAGTTATGCTGAATCTCTCTCACCAGCTGCCCAAGTGAATTGCTCAGCTTAAGCTGAAACAGCTCTTCGAGGTCCTTCTCTGTAAAGACTTTGCCATCCGCCACCTTCATCAGCATAATCAAGTTGGCCAGTTGGTGCTCCAAGGCCTGGGAATAATATACGGCAAGGCCGAAATAGGAGAATAATTCTTTGGCCTGGCTGCTGTCCATCCCATTAACATCCTTCATTACCGAACCATCCTTCAAATTACAAGAGTTTCTATAATCATAACAGGAAGGAGAAGCCGTTCCTATCCTTTTCAAAAACGTATGATTTTATCAATAAAGAAAAACCCGTCCGCCATCATGGCAAACGGGTCACCAACCTATTATGAGTTTGGAAGCTCAACCACCCAGCCCTCAGGACCTTCGATACGTCCCAATTGGATGGATGTCAACAAATCGTAAAGCTTGGCCGCAAGCTCTCCGGTCTGTCCGTTATGGATGACAAGCTTCTCATCCCGCCACTGCAGCTCGCCGATCGGTGAGATCACAGCGGCAGTTCCAGTACCGAAGGCTTCTTCCAAAGTGCCATTTTGGTAAGCCTCATAAACCTCTTCCATAGAAATCTGGCGTTCTTCCACCGGAATCTGCTGCTGCTTGATCAGCTCAAGTATTGAATTCCGGGTAATGCCGTCCAAGATACTTCCATTCAATGCTGGCGTGATGACTTTGCCGTTAATCTTAAAGAAGACGTTCATACTGCCAACCTCTTCGATATATTTCCTATGAACCCCGTCCAGCCATAAAACCTGGGAATACCCTTTGTCCGTCGCTTCCTCCTGGGCTCTCAGGCCAGCCGCGTAATTGCCGGCGGTCTTCGCATGTCCAACACCACCCGCTACCGCACGGACATAACTGGATTCCACGTGGATTTTCACCGGATGAATACCTTCTTCGTAATAAGATCCGACTGGCGAGAGGATAATCATAAATTTATACTGGGTGGACGGAGCAACACCAAGCGCCGCTTCCGTTGCAATGATGAACGGTCTAATGTACAGGGAAGTTCCTTCTGAGGACGGAACCCAGTCCCGGTCCACGTTTAACAGCTTGAGCAGCGCCTCAAGCGCCAGCTCCTCATCCAGCTGTGGGATGCTCAGACGGACGTTGGACAGATTCAGCCGTTTGAAATTCCGGTCGGGGCGGAACAGAAGAATCCGGCCGTCTTCGGCACGGTAAGCCTTAAGGCCTTCAAACACACTTTGCCCATAATGAAAGATTTTGGCGGCAGGGTCCAGCGTAATCGGCTGATAAGGAACCACGCGCGGTGAGTGCCAGCCTTGACCCGCATCATAATCCATAATAAACATATGATCCGTATAATATTTGCCAAAACCGAGCTCATGATCTGCAGGCTTCTGCTTCTTGCTATGGGATTCTTCAATTTTGATTGTATATGCCATATTCTTAACGCTCCTTCACTGCTGCACTTTAGTTAGTTAAATGGTATCATTACTTTATACATATTGAAAAGGATTAATTTTGTCGGGTTTACATACCTTTTAAGTATATTAAGGGGGAATGCTTATGGACTTGAGGCAAATGCGCTATTTTCTTGCCATTGCAAGGGAAGGCCAGATTACAAAAGCGGCTAAATCCTTGAATATGGAACAGCCTCCGCTCAGCAGGCAGCTCAAGCTTATTGAGCAAGAGCTTGGCGTAACCTTATTCGACCGCAGCGGCAAGAATCTGCGTTTGACCCCGTCCGGCGAGCTGCTCCAGCAGCGTGCCGAGTCGCTGCTAAACCAATACAGTGAGGTGCTCAAGGAAGTGAGAGAGCTTGACGAAGGAATCCACGGGTCGCTATCTATCGGCTCCGTCGTCTCTTGTATTTCCTTATTGCCTAAACCGATCGAACTCTTCCGCGAGCAATACCCCCAGGTTACTTTTAAAATTATAGAAGGAGATCATTTTCTTCTGGGTGAACAGTTAATCCGCGGTGCCATTGAGCTTATCGTTGCACGCCTCCCCTTTGAGGCAAAGCTTTCCGAACCTGTAGAAATTATGCCCCTTCCTTCCGACCCCTATGTGGCTGTGGTTCCAAGCGCCGCATTTACCCGGGATGAGTCCGAAGGCATGAAGATGCGGGAACTCGCGGGCCTGCCGTTTCTCACCTTGAAGACGGATCATACGATCCGGATGCATAAGCAGGTGCTTGAGGAGTGCCGCCGGCACGGGTTTGAGCCGCAGATTATCAGCGAATGTTCCAGCGTTGCAATTATAATCGCCTTGGTGGCCGCAGGCATCGGTGCCACTGTCCTGCCTGAGTCCGTCATGCGTGCATTTCCTATAGAGCAGATTAGTACAATCCGCTTGACTGACGCTAATTTCCATTCTGATGTTGGAATCGTATGGATGAAAGAACGTTATTTAACTAAAAGTGCAAGGCGTTTTATCAACCATTTCGCCTCGACTGCTGACCCTGAAGATGATGGAGCATTGGCGTAATAAATCGGAATGACAACTCGTGAGTGTATTTAGGAATCATAAATAAAAGCAATAGCCTGAAACCCCGCTTCCTTCAGGGGGTTCCAGGCTATCGGCTGCATATAAGGTTCAATTAAACGGTATGTAGGCAGCTGAGTTCGATCATGCGTCTGCAGGCTTCCGCACACTTCTGACAGTGGTCATGCTCATGTTTGGAGCACTCGGCAACACATGCCTCACAGGCTTTTGCACAGAGTTCCATAATCTCCTTGGCAAAGATGGTTCCCCGGGACAAAGAATCGGCTGTAAACATACATATATCCGCGCACTCCCGAACCAGGCGAATGCAATCTCTTAATGAGGCCAATTCATATTCCTTCAAGCTGGAGACATAGCAATAATTACAAGCATTCATGCACTGAAGACTGGCTTCGATATATTCCCGATATTGCAGATCATGAGTCATCGTATTCATCCTCCTGAAAAGTTCATATTCTCGAACATGCTCGGTTTCGTATATATTTAATTACCGTTCTCTGCGTGAATTGAAACGAAAATCAGGCTGTTGTCACTGTTTCCCAGCCGCATGCTCCCTGGCTTCCAACGCAGTCAGCTTATCCGCCAGCTCCTGCTTATCGAAATGCTCGCCAATAAATACGGCGACATCCGGGATATCTCCTTGCGGGTTAATCTTCATGTAATCCGATTCCCGGTAAGCATACTGGAACAAGAACCGGCTTGACGTGTCCGAGAAGGTTAACACCCCTTTGCCCCGATATATATCTCTTGGCAGGTCCCGTATCAGCTGTTCAAACTGTTCACTGTGAATGGGCCCGTTAAAATAATGGGTGTACACAGTAACATGGTCATGCGTAGCATGGCTGTGACCGTGCGATGACGGGTCATCCCCATGTGAATGGCTGTCCGCGTTCGAGGTGTAGCCATTATTGCGCTCCGCCCAATCGCCCCTCTCGTGATTCAAGCTCGAACCCGCATCCTTGAAGCCAGCGTCCTGCTTCCCCTGACTCCCACTAAAGGCACTCTCGTGTGAACTGATCTGCCCTTTCATTTGAAGCACCTGCTCCAGATCAATCTGGCAATGAATCGCAGGGAGGATCTCTGCATACGGGTTCCAGCTCCGGATTTGGCGCTCAAGCTCTACCGCTTCCTCCTTGCTAACCCGGTCTGTCTTATTAAGCACTAGGATGGAGCCACAGCGGATCTGATCCTGCATTAACCGGAACGTCTTACCCTTCTGTGACCTTGCCAGTTCAAGCAGGTGCGGGGCGTCCACCACCGTGATCATCGGTTTGATCTCCAGCTTCTGATACAGGGCCACCTCGGCCACCCCATCCAGGATCTCCATCGGGTTGGCAGCTCCGGTTGCCTCAATCACAATCACATCCGGACGCTCCTTCATAATCAGCTCGGCCATTTCACCAGCCAGGTCCGCACGGATCGAACAGCAGATGCAGCCGCTGAGCATCTCGGCCATTGGGACCTCCTGCTGGACAAGCAGCCCATCCAGATTCACGTCCCCAATCTCATTCATAATGACAGCAGGACGCAGCCCCTGCTCCTTCCAGAAGGTTAACAACTGCTGAAGCAGTGTAGTTTTCCCACTCCCTAAAAATCCGGATAAAATATATACAGGCAGCTTGTGCTCTTGCTCACGCATTTGGTAGTTCCCCCATTACTATTCCAATTCCTTGAAAGGGAGTTTACTATATGCTGCACTTGGATGCAAGCGGGCCCTCCCCTTACGACAGAAACCTCCTTTTTTTGAGGGCACAAAAAGGAATGTGTTAAAATGAGGTAGATTAATCATCTTTTCTTAGAAAGTGGGACTCGATCATGCTAAGATCCGTAGACGAACACCGGAGCCAAGCCCCGGACACGGTGAGATGCAAAGTCATTACTGTTTCTGATACCCGAACCCCGGATACCGACACCAGCGGTTCGCTAATGAAGACTCTGCTGGAAGAGCAGGGATACATCATTCACAGCTACCAAATTGTGCAGGATGATTATGAAGACATCCGCCGGCTGCTTAGTGAAGCGGCCGCAGACCTTTCGGTAGAGGCGGTGCTGCTTACCGGTGGGACTGGAATTGCTCCGCGCGACACCACATATGAGGCCGTACGCAGCCTCCTGAGCAAGGAACTGCCAGGCTTCGGGGAAATATTCAGGTATCTCAGCTTCACAGAGGATATCGGCTCTGCCGCTATTTTAAGCCGGGCTATTGCCGGGACAATCGGGAATACCGCCGTCTTCTCCATGCCGGGTTCCAAAGGAGCGGTTAAGCTGGCCATGCAGCGCATTATTCTCCCGGAGCTGAGGCATGTCATGCGGGAGATTTATAAGAAATAGGACAGAACTGAGCCTTGTTCAAGAGCACAGCTCCCAGCACGCGAGTAGTTGCATGACGGAGCGGAGGCATCACGGGGCATCACGGGGCATCACGAAGGCAACATGGGGCATCACGGAGGCATGACAAAGCAAACCACCCCTGGACAAGGAGGTGGTTTGCTTTGAATTTTTATATAGACCAGACCTGTACATTACTTAGGATGAACCCATTAACAACCTGAAGATCCGCTCAATCCGCTTGCTGAACGGACCGTTCTTCTCAGTTTGGGAAGCGTACACAAGAGCTGTATTAGACCGGGCATATAATACGGAAGCATTGGAAGCTTTGTGATGCGCATCCCCGCTCGCTTCCAGACCGCTGTACATTTCCGCCATTTTGCGTACCCTCAACTCTTCGGACGGGAAGGCATGGGCAATCACAAAATGCCGCGGATCTCCGTTAATAAAATAGCTGTAGCTGATATGGCCGTTTGTACCTTCAGCATAGGTCTCGTGTGTAAGCGGCATGCCTTCCCTGCCGAACTCGCTCTTCAGCTTGGACAGGAATGCGGTATTCAGCCCATGTCCCGCATTCTTTGCTCTCTGGTTGCCCTTCTGGTAATCCGCCATATTGTAGCGGTTATTCTCGCTTTGGGCAATATTTTTGACCTTGCTGCTGCAGCCCAGGCTGACAGCCAGCATGCATATGCATATTAAAAACAGCACGAAGGCTGCCTTCTTCCTCATCTCGGCTCCTCCCTCTTTACACGGGATCTATTATAATCCTGATCAAGATTAGGATGAACCGGAGAACAGGGAATTATCCTGTGCGGAAGTCTTTTCCGGCGGTCCGTTTTAGCTTATGCGGACAACCTGCCTGCCCACAGACTTTCCTGCAAGAACAGCTTCCAGCGCCTGAGGCAGCTGTTCAAGCTCTACCTCCGTAACGGCCTGCTCCAATGCACGAATCGGCTTCCATTCCCCGGCAAGCCGGTCCCATACGCTCTGTCTCAGCTGGGCAGGGCACATGACAGAATCGATCCCAAGCAGCTGCACCCCGCGCAGAATAAAAGGAAACACCGTCGACTCGAACTTCCCGCCGCCGGTCATCCCTGATACGGCGATGGCACCGCCGTATCGGACCACCTTGAGCAGCTCACCGGTGCCCGGCCCGCCGACCGGGTCTACGACGGCGGCCCATCTCTCGCGCCCGAGCGCGCCCGCCGCCGCGCTCGCAACCAGATCCACGCGGCTGATCACCTCCGCCGCGCCAAGGCCCCGCAGCAGCGCCTCCTTCGGGGCTTTGCCCGTGCTGGCCGTCACCTCGAAGCCCAGCTTCGAGAGAATGTCGACGGCCATGCTGCCCACACCGCCGGAGGCCCCGGTGACCAGCACCGGGCCATTCTCCGGCGCAAGTCCGGCGCGCAGCAGGCGGTCCACTGAGAGCGCGGCAGTGAACCCCGCCGTGCCGATGGTCATCGCCTCCTTCGCGGTAAGCCCTTCCGGCAGCCGGACCAGCCAGGCTGCCGGGAGCCTTGCATATTCGGCATAACCGCCTTCATGGGAGACCCCAAGCCCGTAGCCAGTGCAGAGCACCCGGTCGCCGGGACTAAATTCACCGTTTGCCGACTCGATTACCTCGCCGGCCAGGTCGATTCCGGGAATGAACGGATATCGCTGGACGATTTTGCCTTCGGGTATGCTTGCCAGACCATCTTTATAATTCACACTGGAGTATTGAACGCGGACTAATATATCGCCCTCCGGCAGGGCGTTGATCCCCACCTGCTCAACCCCCGCTCTAAACCCTGATTCATCCTTAGCTACCACAAATGCGCGAAAAGCTGATTGCATCTCTCATACCCCCTAATCATAATTATTCACTCCATCTCTATATCAAATTATGACACAAACCGCCATAAAATTCGGCATATCGAGTGAACTCTCCATCCTCCCTGCCGAGTTAACCCGGTAAATCAGGGTTCCTGCGCTTTCCCGAGAAATATTTCTTGGGCATATAAGAAAAGACCAGCAGAAATTAATCTACTGGCCTGCTTAATCTTATTCATAATTTTGGAAACGGACACGAACAGGGTATCACTCTCACTTAATTCTTTATAATGACTGCTTGCCGCAGGATTCCTCATGAGTGCCCATGGATACTATATCGCCTTGCTCATTTCTAACTTCACCTTACTTATGATTCATACCTTTTTTAAAATAAATAAATAACGCCAACCCCGTAATCCATACTGAAATCCAATTATTTAGAGCTATATTTTTATAAAAAATAGTGGAGACATATATAATCAGACCAAATACCAAACTACCTGCAAAAATATAGTCATATTTTGTAATTTGGGATGAATAAATAAAGAACAAGTAGACTAAGGCTCCATATATAAAGCCCTTCGATTCACTCCCCAACAATAATTCAGCTATAGATGTTAAAAAGAATAAAACTAGTATAGTTATCGCAAATTTATTGTTTGCCCTAACCATTTGTCACAAGCTCCTTTCCCAATAATCTATATAAATGAACTTATAATGGTTACCCAGATCGGTAAATTCTAAAGTTCATTTTGTAACATTATCACCAACAATAAATGTTATTTTAAACTGTTTATAGGGATTTGAATAGCTATAAATTAACATATTTGCTATTGGTTACTTATAAAATATATCACACTATTGGTGCTTTTTTGCACAAGGACAAGTTTACGTTTTCCGGTTAAACCCGATATTTCGCAGATCCTGCGCTTTCCCGAGAAATATTTCATGGACATATAAGAAAAGACCAGCAGAAGCTACTCTGCTGATCTAGCTAATTTTATTTTATATATGTTATTCCTCGGTATCCAGCTGGCTCATATGCTCTTCAAGCAGCTTTTGCTTCAAATCCAATGTCATCTGACTCAGGCTGACCCGGTAGATCTCCGGATTGAGCTTGCGCAGATATTCCGGCCAGAACAGCTGAAGCTGTTCTTTATGATATTGTCTGATCTGATCCAGATCCGGCAGACTATACACAAGCTTGCCTTCCACGAAGATAGGCTCAAGCATTTTTACCGCATAAAAGTGCTTGACCGTCTTCTGGATATAAGGGTGAAGCGGATTAATCAGCTTCAGCTTGCCACCAGACCGGGGATTGTCCTCATGAGGCAGATTGATATAATCGGCAATGGCTTTGTTGCTGTTGCTGCTGATGATGCGGTACACTTCTTTTTTGCCCGGCGTAGTCACCTTCTCCGGGTTCCCGGAGATTTTGATGGTCGGCTCCATCCGGCCGTCCTTCTCACGCTCAACCAGCTTGTACACTCCGCCCAAGGCTGGCTGGTCCGCTGCTGTAATCAGCTGGGTCCCGACCCCCCAGATGTCGATCTTGGCACCCTGTGCTTTAAGGTTGAAGATCGTGTTCTCATCCAGGTCATTGGAGGCCACAATCTTCACATAATCCAGTCCAGCCTCATCCAGCATCTTGCGGGCTTGAATCGACAAGTAAGCAAGGTCACCGCTGTCCAGCCGGATTCCGACCATTTTTTTGCCGATCGATTCCAGATGCTTGCCCGTCTGTATCGCGTGCGGCACCCCACTTCTTAGAGTATCAAACGTATCCACAAGCAGGGTCACCTGGTCCGGCATAGCCTTGGCGTACATTTCGAAGGCTTCCTGTTCGTTATCAAACAGCTGTACCCAGGAATGGGCGTGCGTTCCCCTTGTAGGAATATTGAACAGCTCCCCCGCCAGCATGTTCGAGGTTGCGTCGAATCCGGATATGTAGGACGCCCTGGCTCCCCATACGGCCGCATCTGCTTCCTGAGCTCTGCGTGTGCCGAATTCGAGCAGACTATCCTGCTCCGCCACCTGCTTGATCCGGGACGCCTTGGTCGCAATCAAGGTCTGATAATTCATGAAATTAAGTATGGCGGTCTCAACGAGCTGGGTCTCCATAATATTTCCCTCAACCCGGATCAAAGGCTCATCTGGAAACACCAATGCGCCTTCCTTCATGGAATACAGATTTCCGCCAAATTTGAAATTGCGGAGCAGCTCGATGAATTCGGGTTTATAGTTCTCTTCCTGCTTCTCCAGATAACGGAGGTCCTGTTCCGTAAATTTAAGATTTGTAATATAATTTACAATTCGCTCAAGTCCGGCGAACACGGCATATCCGTTGCCAAACGGCAGCTTGCGGAAATATGCCTCGAACACCGCTTTTCTAAGATGGGTTCCATTTAGCCAATGGGCATAAATCATATTTATCTGATACTTATCGGTATGCAGTGCCAAGCTGGTTGTTTGCATCGATCTCTTCCTCTCTGCTTCCATTGCATTTGTTGCAGTTCATGAGTGGTTAATCCTGACTTCGGCGTACTTCGGCTCCTAAGCTGCCTTTAAAATGCTCCAGCGCCCAGACATGCCCTGCCGGGTTAAAGCTGGCGACGGCGTCCTCAAACACAGTGATGTTAAAGCCTTTATTGTAGGCATCCACCGCGGTATGTAATACACAAATATCCGTGCACACCCCCACCAAATGAACGTCCGTAATCCCCCGTTCACGCAGCTTTAATTCCAAATCAGTGCCGCAGAAGGCGCTGTATCTTGTTTTGTCCATCCAATAAATCCGGTCTTGGTTCTTCTCATATACATCCTTTAAAGAACCGAACAAGTCACGGCCCTTCGTCCCCCGAAGATTATGCGGCGGGAACAGTCTCGCTTCAGGGTGGTAAATGTCGTTATTCTCATGAAGATCCACCGCCATAACAACGAAGTCCTCCTGGTTCATATATTGCTCTGTCAACCGGGTAATAACGGGCTCAATCACCACAGCTGGTTCCCCAACAGGCAGGCTTCCGTCCATAAAATCATTCGTGAAATCAATCACGATTAAGGCCCTCATGTTCTCATCTCCTTAAACCTATGGAATGAAATCCCCTTCATTTTACCTTCGTTCCATAAATATTTTAAGTATAAATGGACAGCTGCGGGGTGAACCCGGTAAACCGGTACAGCTGTGCAGGACGCTGGGAATACTGATTGGACAACAGGGGTTCACCGTTCTCGTCCCTGGCTTCCTCCAGAATCCCTTGTCTGCTGCGGGTTGAGGTGATTTTGCGGATGAAATTCAGCTCGGCAAAATCCGGCACAACCGTCTGTATAACCTGATACAACTCGCTTAGAGTAAAATGCTCTGGAAGAAACTGCTTGGCAATAGTCGTCTGCAGCATCTGCTGCTGAATTCTTTTATAAGCATCCTGCAAAATTTCACGATGGTCAAACGCGAGCTCAAGCTCCTCCAGCGCTTCCTTCATAGTGAATAGACCCACCTGCTGAGCGTCATCGGCCGCCTTCCGCTTCTCGAGCACCCATTCTTCAACCAGAGCAAAAAATGCATGGGAGATGATCCATCCTCTGGGATCACGTCCCGGCTTGCTGTACACGCCTAAGTACTCCAGATGTCTGGCTTCAACTCCCGTCTCCTCTTCGAGTTCCCTGCTCGCGGTTTCATACAAAGACTCATCCTCCTGGGAAAAGCCTCCCGGAAGTGCCCAAGCCCCTGCAAAAGGCCAGCTCTTCCGCCGGATCAGCATAACCTTAAGATCGAACTTCGGAAGCGATTTGGTCGCTGCCCTCCTCTCCTGCCGCGTCAGGGTGAACATGACGATATCGGCCGGAATTCCGTCAGGCGTTCTATATTTCTTCGCATCATAGGCTGGCGTATTCTGTTCCTGTTCACTTATCATTACAATCACCACGTCATCTTATTTGTTAAGCTTCAGGCTGCTTCTTCGGTGTACTTCGGGGCAGCCGGAAGGTGCCCGTAGCCATACAGCCAAGCTCCCCTTTCGCATTCCTGATCTCGGCGTGCAAGGTCATTGTTCTGTGCGTCTCATGTACCGGATAGGCCGTAATTATTAGCTCACCCACACCCAAAGGAGCTAAAAAATTCACATTCAAGTGAGTGGTTACTCCCTGCAATCCACCTTTTGCCGCTATTACGGCAAAGCCCATAACCTGATCCATCAACGACGACAAGACTCCCCCATGGACAATACCCACTGAATTCAAATGCTTGGGCTGCGCTGTAAGTGCCGCTTCAACCTTGCTTGGACTGACACTGAGCACTCTTCCTCCCAGCAGTCCCCAGAACGAATCCTCACTCCGCTGTATGATCTCTTCCCATTCCAAGTTGTCATCCCTCCAGCTGTCAGATCATCCCTAATAGCCAAAAAAGTGCGGAAGCATCCTCCCGCACATTCCTTCCTTAATCACAGCTGCTTGGCGCAGCTTCACTTCCCGCCTCGACATTAACTTTCTCCGACACAGTATCACGGATCACAGATACCACCAATTGCAGCAAGTAGTTGATGTCGCTCTGGCTTTGTTGGAATTCAGTTACCAGCGGAATGCTGTCAATTTCATCCTGAAGCTCCTCAATTTCCTTCTCGATCTTAGCCACCATCGCTTTGTTCTCAAAGCTTTCGAAAGCCACAATTTCCTTCTGCTTCTTCTTGATGCTCTGGATCAGGCCTTGTACCCGCTCGTGCTGACGTATCTTCTCTTCAGCCTTTTTGAAATGCTGAACTTCTTCACTTGTGCCGATCAGCTCAGCCAGCTCTTTGGCTTTGGCCATAATATCTTCCCGGATCACCAGATCCCGTGTATCGTATGTCGGCATTCCGCAATCGTTGTATTTAACATTATTAGCCTGTTCCATCATACAACTCCCCCCAACTTAAATATATCCAATTCTCGTAAAGCTCATTAAACAGCTTCAACCTGTTCGGGAACGATATGCCCTTTGATATACCAGGTCATGGAATCCGTAATCTCGACATGCACAAAGGTTCCGATCAGATCGGCAGATCCTTCAAAGTGAACCAGCTTGTTGCTGCGGGTTCTCCCCGCAAGGACATTTGCGTTATTCTTGCTCTGGCCTTCGACCAGCACTTCCACAACCGTACCAGCAACCTTGTCGTTGCTTCTGCGGCTGTTCTCATTGATGACCTCATTTAAGCGCTGCAAGCGTGCCTTCTTCACATCCATCGGAACATTGTCTTCCATCACAGCCGCCGGTGTACCTTCCCGGGGAGAATAAATGAAGGTATACGCCGAGTCATATCCCACTTCGCGGACCAAGGATAGGGTATCCTCAAACTGTTCGTCCGTCTCCCCCGGGAAACCAACGATGATGTCTGTAGTGAGCACCACATCGGGAATGGCCATTTTGATCTTGCGGGCAAGCTCAAGATAATGTTCCCTTGAATATTTCCGGCTCATTTTCTTCAGAATCTCCGTGCTGCCGGATTGGACCGGCAGATGAATATGCTCCACAAGATTGCCGCCTTTAGCAAGCACAGCAATCAAATCATCGTCAAAATCACGCGGATGCGAGGTCATAAAACGGATACGGGGAATATCAATAAGCCTCAAATCATCCATCAGATTGGCGAAGGAATACTGGATATCTGTAAAATCCTTACCGTAAGCATTCACATTCTGTCCAAGCAGAGTAATCTCCTTGAACCCTTGTCTAGCCAAATCCCTGACTTCGGCAATAACGTCCTCTGGTCTTCGGCTGCGCTCCTTGCCTCTGGTAAACGGAACTATGCAGTACGTGCAGAACTTGTCGCAGCCGTACATAATGTTCACCCAGGCGCGCATACCCTCGCGTTTTTTCGGCAAATTCTCAATGATGTCGCCTTCCTTGGACCACACCTCAACCACCATTTCCTTACTGAACATGGCCTCCTGGATCAAGTGGGGAAGACGATGGATATTATGGGTGCCGAAGATCATGTCCACGAATCCGTGCTTCTGCAGGATGCGGTTAACCACATTCTCCTCCTGGGACATACAGCCGCATACACCCAGCAGTAATTCGGGATTTTCGAGCTTCAGCGTCTTCAAATGACCCAGCTCACCGAATACCTTATCCTCAGCGTTCTCACGGATTGCACAAGTATTGAGCAGAATAATGTCCGCTTCTTTGCGCTCTTCGGTTGGCATATAGCCCATTTCTTCCAAGAGCCCTTTGATCGTCTCTGTATCATGCTCATTCATTTGGCAGCCGTAAGTATAAATCAGATAATGCTTACCTTTGCCCAGCTCCCTGAATCCTTCAGGAACCGTATTCTCATATAGAACTTTAACCTCTTCCTTACCCCGCTGCTTCTCCTGGCGGTGGTTAGGTTCAGACATAATATGAATTTCACGACCGCGAATCCGAATCTTCTTCCCGGTTTCGTCTTCGGAAATCACTTTGGCATCCGAGAAATCGAAATATTTGGAGTAATCCTTCTTATTCTCTGTCATGCTCCGGTTCACTCCTTTAAATCATCTATCTTTTTCCTGTTTGAGGGGATCATACTGCAAAAAAGCATTGCATCAAATTATACCATATCTGATAACGCTAATCTAGGTTACAGCCCCTAAGCGCAAGTCAAAGAGCCGCCCGGTGACCGGGCGGCTCTTTGGAACAGTAACTCATATTCTCGGATTAAAATCCTTTATATTGAGGCTCTTCATTTTCAAGTTGTTGTACGCGGCTTTCCACTTGATTCACAATCTGCTGCGTCTGCGCAGCTGCTTCTGTGAACAAGTTTTTGGCTTCCTGATTTTGTGTGTTCAATGCGAACTGCTCAAGGTTGGCTTGAGCGCTTTTCAGCGATGCAACAGTCGTTTTTACCTGGGATGCTACGGTCACCTAGAATCACCTCCTTGACTTCTTCTAGGTGATAATTTACCCCCTCGGCCATCTTTTCATCCCATGGAAAAAAGTTGATGGATACCCACTTAATACTTTGTTAGAAAGCCGCCCAAAAACAAATAATGCAAAGGAAGAGTCCAACACCGCCATAAGTAGGAAGGGAGTTACTGTAATGCCAGATTGGTTACAAGTTATAGTTAGAACGCTCGCCGCCGTCATCTTCCTCTTTATCCTGACCAGACTGCTCGGTAAGAGACAAATATCCCAGCTCTCCTTTTTTGAATATATTACCGGGATCACTATCGGGGACCTGGCCGCCACTATTTCCTTGGAGCTGGATGGCCATTGGTCTCTTGGTGTAATTTCGTTATCGGTCTGGGTTGCGGTGTCTTTAGGTATAGAATATCTCCAGCTGAAGAGCAAGAAAGTACGGGGAATTATAGACAGTAGCGGCACGGTTCTGATCAAGGACGGTAAAATACTTGAAGACAATCTGAAGAAAGAAAAGCTAACGAATGAAGAGCTGATGGAACAGCTTCGGAAGAAAAGCATTTTTAAAGCAGCCGAGGTTGAATTTGCGGTGATGGAGCCAAATGGGGAAATTAACGCTTTGCTGAAGAAAGAAAACCAGCCGCTCACCCCTTCCATGCTGGGGATCAAGGTTGCACCGGAGATTGAACCTCAGGCCGTAATTCTTGATGGTGTAGCTATGGAAGAGCCGCTGGCCACAATCGGGAAAAGCATGGGCTGGCTGAAGACAGAGCTTGATAAGCTTGGCGTATCCTTGGATAACGTGTTTCTGGGCCAGGTGGATGCATATGGCCAATTGTATGTCGATTTATACGATGATCAGATTAAAGTTCCACAGCCCCAGGAGAAGCCTGTCCTGCTTGCCAATCTGAAGAAATGCGAAGCGGATCTGGAGCTGTTCGCTCTCTCTACTAAGGATGAGACAAGCAAGAAGATGTTCGAGCAATGTGCGGCAAAGCTTGAAAAGGTTATCCAGAACACCAAACCGCTGCTTAAAAGTTAGGAGTCAGAGATCATGTCGAATAAAAAGCACAAACAAAAAAACCAAAACAAAAAACTGACCCCTGTCCAGCAAGATTACAAAAAACTGTCGGACAAACACGAACCCAAACGTCCTGTATTCAGCAACTGTATTCGGGCATTTCTTGTTGGGGGACTCATTTGCCTTATTGGAGAATGCATCCGTCAGGCATTTATCCACTATGGAGGCTTTGATGAAAAGAAAGCCGGTGATCCGACAGTCGCTGTGCTTATCCTGATTTCGGTTGTCATCACCAGCCTTGGCTTCTATGACAAAATCGCCCAGTGGGCCGGGGCCGGAACTGCTGTGCCGGTAACCGGATTTGCCAACTCGATGGCCTCCTCGGCCATCGAACACCGCAGAGAAGGTATTGTGCTTGGAATCGGAACAGGCATGTTTAAGCTCGCCGGCTCCGTTATTGTCTTCGGTACTGTTGCTGCCTTTGTTATTGCCTTAATCCACTTACTGTTCATACCTGGATCGACTGGAGGTTCCTAATTATGCTAAAAGGCCATCAAAGCTGGGTTTTCGAGAACAAACCCCGCATCATATCCACCTCGACCATTGTAGGTCCATTTGAGGGACAAGGGCCACTGGCCAAAGATTTCGACATTGTTCATGGGGACTTGTATTTGGGTCAGGACAGCTGGGAAAAAGCCGAGAAGACCCTTATCGAGGAATCCTGTAAGCTTGCGATCGAACATGCGGGTCTAACCAAAGAGGATATTCAGTTCCATTTCGGCGGGGATTTAATGAATCAGATCATCAGCAGCAGCTTCGCCGCCCGTACGCTATCCATCCCCTATTTCGGTTTGTTCGGTGCCTGTTCCACCTCGATGGAATCACTAGCGCTCGCAGCGTTAGTAGCGAACAGCGGAGGAGCCAACTATGTGCTCGCCGGAACCTGCAGCCATAACGCGAGTGCTGAGAAGCAGTTCCGCTATCCGACGGAGTACGGCTCACAGAAACCTCCTACCGCGCAGTATACGGTTACCGGAGCGGGTGCCGCTGTTGTAGCTGGGTCGGGAGACGGGCCTGCGATTACCTCGGCTACAATTGGACGGGTAGTGGACATGGGCATCAGCGATCCGTTCAACATGGGGGCAGCTATGGCTCCGGCCGCAGTTGATACCATACAAGCCCATTTCCGCGATATGCAGCTTGAGCCTGGTTACTATGACCTAATTGTCACCGGGGATCTGTCCAAGGTTGGATACGCTATTGCCAATGAGCTGTTTAAAAAGCATAATTTCCCGATCGAACAAACGACATACCAGGACTGCGGCATGCTGATCTATGATTATGAGAAGCAAAATGTCCAGGCCGGGGGCAGCGGATGCGCCTGCTCTGCGGTAGTAACCTACGGCCATCTGCTAAGAAGAATGCGCAGGGGTGAGCTTCGTCGCATTCTGGTTGTAGCGACCGGAGCCCTGCTTTCCCCTCTATCCTCCCAGCAAAAAGAAACGATTCCTTGTATCGCCCACGCGGTTGCGATTGAGCGGCAGGAAAGTTAAGTGTGCCCCAACACGGCTTGTTATGACGCCTACCTCACCATCTTCCCATACACAAAGACAGACGGAATCTCTCCGTCTGTCTGTTCTTTGTGTCACCTTAGCCGGTGAGGGAAGTCATGAGAGGCGATTGGGACTGAAGAAGCGCTAGCGGTCGCCTTTATCCTCCGATTTCATCCACTGCCTAGTCCTGGTTCAATCAGGAAATCGGAGGATAACAGCGATCGGAAGCCCAAACGCGACTCGCAATGACGCTTACCTCACCACCTCTTCCCCACATAAAGACAGACGGAATTTCTCCGTCTGTCTGTTCTTTGTGTCCACCGAAGCCGGTGAGGGAAGTCATGGAGAGGCGATTTGGGACTGAAGAAGCGCTAGCGGTCGCCTTTATCCTCCGATTTCATCCGCTGCCTAATCCTGGTTCAATCAGGAAATCGGAGGATAACAGCGATCGGAAGCCCAAATCCGTCTTGCAATGACGCCTACCTCACCACCTCTACGTAAAACAAAAAGACGAGACACTAAAGTCCCGTCTTCTCCATTCTACTCGATAATTTCAGCCGTATCGCCAGTCTTGGCTCCTGCCGCATTGGCTTCGTCCGTGTCAATATGCATGTCCAGCGCATAGGAATCCGATACGCGGGCGATCACATTCTCCAGAATCAGTCCACGCTCACCGCTTAAGCGAACTTTAAGCAGCTGCTGATCCTTGATTCCCCATTTTTCCGCATCTGAAGTATGGAAATGAATATGACGGGCAGCTACAATCACTCCCTGCTCCAATTCCACTTCACCCGCTGGTCCTTTGACGGTGATGCCTGGAGTACCTTCAATTTTACCGGATTCACGGACAGGCGCCTTCACACCGATCGCGAATGAATCTGTACGGGAGATTTCAAGCTGGGACGCGGGACGAGCCGGCCCAAGTATACGAACCTTATCGAACTGGCCCTTAGGACCGATGACTGCTACAGTTTCGTTCGCAGCGAACTGTCCCGGCTGGGATAGAGGCTTAAATTCCGTCAACTGGTAGCCTTGTCCGAATAGAGCTTCAATGTGCTCCTGGGTTAAATGAATATGACGTGCAGATACACCTACTGATACAGTTTTACTCATGGTAGAGTGCCAACTCCTCTTTTTATCTCTATAGTCTTTCAAATCGATACCCATTATACAACTTTCTTAAACAAAAGGAAAAGGCAGCAGAGAATTCTGCCGCCTTTTGCCATAATATTATTTGAATTCTGCCACAAGCTTGTCGAAATCGCTCTCGCTCAGCTGCAGGTTCTGACTAACCAGCGGCTCTTCGCGGAAGCCTGGAACCAGGTTCTCGTAGCTCTTCTTCTCTTTGTTCTGGTAGATCAGGCCCGTAATCATGCTGTTTGTCTCCATCAGTTTGGTCATGGCCATCACCCGGTTGCTCGGATCGTAATCCGGCACGGTCTCCAGATTGATAATGTTCTCTTTGAACCAATCATAAGTATTCACTTTATTGAACGTCACACACGGACTGAATACGTTGATCAAGGAGAAGCCTTCGTGCTGAATTCCCTGCTCGATAAGGGAAGTGAGCTGCTTCAGGTCGCTGGAGAAGGACTGGGCAACAAATGTCGCTCCAGCGGACAACGCAATTTCAAGCGGTGACAGCGTCGTCTCGATTGAACCTTCTGGAGTACTCTTAGTCTTAAACCCTTCACCACTACGCGGGGATGTCTGGCCTTTAGTCAAGCCGTAGATCTGGTTATCCATGACGATGTAAGTCATGTTGATATTCCGGCGAATCGCGTGTACGGTATGCCCCATACCGATCGCAAAGCCGTCACCATCCCCACCGGACGCAATAACAGTCAGATCGCGGTTAGCGAGCTTAACACCTTGGGCAATTGGCAGCGCACGGCCATGGATACCATGAAGACCGTAGGCATTGATGTAACCTGAAATCCGTCCGGAACAGCCAATACCCGAAATTACGGCAAGCTGCTCAGGCTCCAAACCAACGTTTGCAGCTGCGCGTTGAATCGCCGCTTGTACGGAGAAGTCGCCGCATCCTGGGCACCAGTTCGGTTTGACGTTGTTGCGGAATTCTTTAAAAGTTGCCATCTTACACCAACTCCTCACTTAATTTCTGAGCAGATGGTCCATCGCTCAGCACTTTCTTGCTCTCAGCATAAACCTCTGAAGGCAGGAACGGATTACCGTCATATTTCAAAACACTGTTGATTTTCTCGTGTCCAACATTAAGCTTAATCAGGCTGGCAAGTTGTCCGGTCGCATTATTTTCAAGAACAACAACCTTCTTAGCCTTTTTAATCTGAGGTAGAACTTCTTTTACCGGGAACGGATGCAGCAGGCGAACAGTCATATGATTAGTCTTTACGCCTTCGGCTTCCAGATGCGTGCGGGCCTGATCGATCGTTCCACCGGTGGAACCCATTCCGATAATCAGAAGATCCGGATCCTCGTAAGGCGCCTGAACATGAACCGGGTTCTCCACTTCTATATTATCCAGTTTGCCAAGACGCTTATCCATCATCTTGATGCGGTTAACCGGACTTTCCGAAGGACGTCCTGTCTCATCGTGCTCTACGCCGGTTACGTGGTGAATTCCATTCTTCGTTCCTGGCAGGGAGCGGGAAGAAACGCCACTTTCCGTTAATTCGTAACGCTTGAAGAGAGATCCGTCTTCACGGGCTGGAATTTCAGTCACGATATCCCCGCGATCGATTACGATTTTGCTGTAGTCCAACATTTCGCAGGACTGTTTACCCAATGACAACTGAAGATCTGTCGCGATAATAACAGGTACCTGGTATTTCTCAGCGAGGTTGAAAGCTTGAACGGTGTCGTAGAAACACTCTTCAATAGAACTTGGGGACAGCACGATCTTAGGAATTTCACCGTGTGTTCCGTAGATCAGAGCATGAATGTCACTTTGCTCCTGCTTCGTTGGAAGACCTGTACTTGGTCCCCCGCGCTGGGTGTCAACAATAACGACTGGTGTCTCTGTCATACCAGCCAAGCCGATAGCTTCCATCATAAGGGAAAGACCAGGGCCTGCTGAAGCTGTCATCGTTCTTACGCCCGCATAGTTCGAGCCGATCGCCATAGTAATGGCTGCGATTTCGTCTTCGGTCTGAACAACCGTACCGCCAAATTTCGGCAGTTTCTTGATCAGATACTCCATAATCTCGGAAGCTGGAGTAATCGGATACGCACTCATAATGCGGCATCCGGCAGCAAGTGCTCCCAGTGCGATCGCATCGTTACCGATCATGAACAGCTTCTGCTTGCCGTCAGCAGGCTCGAGCTTGAACTCTTCCAGCGGTCCGCCTGCAAGTTCCAGAACGTATTCTGCTCCGCGGCGCACTGCCTCGATATTCTTCTCAACAATAGCCGGACCTTTGCGTCCGAATTCTTCTTCAACCGCTTTATTAAATACTTCGAGAGGCAGTCCAAGCAGTGCCCAGGATGCGCCCGAAGCCACCATATTCTTCATCAAAGATGTTCCAAGCTCTTCGGCAATCGCCGTAATTGGAACTGCAAACAGTTTAGCCGTTGTTCCTTCCGGAACAGTCGGATTGAATTTAGCGTCAGCCACGACAACTCCGCCATCGCGAAGCTCATGGGCATTAAAGTCAATGCTCTCTTGGTCAAATGCGACCAGTATATCCAAATCGTCTGAAATTGCACGAATCGGGCTTGTGCTGATGCGAATTTTATTGTTTGTGTGTCCGCCTTTAATCCGTGAGGAGAAATGACGGTAACCGTACAGATAGTATCCCAGTCTGTTCAGAGCTGTAGAGAAAATCCGGTCGGTACTTTCAACGCCTTCACCTTGCTGTCCACCGATCTTCCATGATAATTGACTAATCAAGATCGCCCACCCCTTCAATCGTATCACTAGGAGATATAAATTTGCTTGATTCAAAGAATTAGAGGCATTGGTATATCTAAAGACCTATGCCAGTTATGAAAATTCTGTTTCATAACCATGTCAATTTTATGTCTACCGCGTTTAAAAAGCAAGCGTTTTCTCGACATTTTCATATAGTTGTTTTCGATCGAAACGATCTCTACAAAAGATTGATTAAAGCGTTTTCTTTCTTTTGGGAAGATGGGTCCGCAGGAAGGATTCGGCATTTCCAAAAAGCCAACTTTTAACCAATGTTTCAGGGTAATACCTTAACAATTCCCCGATCAAACTCGGGTAACATCCGGGATTCTCAAGTCCCGTTATATAAGAGTCTATCCCATCGAAATCCGAACCAAACATAAGCTGCCCGCTTCCACCTAAGGAACAGATGTGTTCGATGTGACGAATCAGATCGTGAATCTGGACTGAGCCGCCCGCTTTGACAAAATACGGGACGAAAGTTATGCCTATTCTCCCATCCATCTCAATAATCGCTTGGATCTGATCATCCCTCAGATTTCTCGGGTGGGCGCAAATTTGATAGGCATTCGAGTGGGATGCAATAAACGGCTTCTGTGCCTTGTTTGCCATATCCACCAGCTCCCAGAAGCCTTGGACGGACAGATGCGAAATATCCAGCGTTATCCCAAGTCTGTGACACTCGGAAATCAATTCCAGGCCTTTGTTCGTAAAGCCGGCCCCCCGCCGCTCCATCACGCCGTCAGCGGCCCAGTTCGCAAAGTTCCAGGTTAACCCGAGGAACCTGACACCCTGCTCAAATGCAATGCGCAGATACTGCATATTTCCTTCCAAGCCGTCTGCGCCTTCTATGGACAACAGCCCCAAGGGCTGATTAACTTGACGAAGCTGGTCCAAATCCTCCCCCCAGCATAGTGGCCTTACCCCTGCCCCGGCAACCTTTTTGTTGAAAATATCAAGCTGATCAAGCACGTGATGGAATCTCGCGGGTCCCAGCCTCTCTGAAATATAAATTGCAAATGTCTGGATCTGTACACCGCCTTTGATCAGTTTGTCCAAATCCACATCAAGCCGGGAGTCTTGGCTGAAGGAAATCCCGGAGTCGAACTGCATTTTGTAAAGTGCATCACAATGAAAATCGATAACTTCGTAAGACAATAGAATCACAAGCCTTTCATTCAAAATTTAGGCGCTTTCCCCTATACTCTAAGGCCAGGGTGTGCCAAAACGCAAAAAAGCCCGTCTACGAATGTAAACAGGCCGAATTTTTGTACGGATTATCTCGGCTCTACGATCAGCTTAATCGCCGTCCGATCTTCTCCATCAATGACAATATCCGTAAAGGCGGGAATACAAATCAAATCCACTCCGCTAGGAGCTACGAATCCCCGGGCAATTGCAACGGCTTTGATGGCTTGATTCAAGGCACCCGCTCCGATAGCCTGAAGTTCAGCAGCGCCACGTTCTCTGAGCACTCCTGCTAGCGCGCCGGCAACGGAGTTGGGATTGGATTTTGCTGAAACTTTTAATACCTCCATGGTAAGTACCTCCTGGGAATGATGGTTTGCTTCCACTAATTAATCCTATTCGGGTAAAGTGAAAAAATTCCTTCTTTATTCATCCTATTATTTCCAGTAAAGTACTTACCCGCAAGGCGGCTTCTCTAATCCATCACCCATTCATCTTCACGTAGACGGATCTTCTTGATGCTGACGGCCCGCCCGCTGGCATCGTCAATGTCAACAAGGACCGCATGGAAGTGCCATTTTCCCGAATCCACCTGAAATCTGACCGGAAGCTGGGTCTTGAACTTGCGCAGCACAGCCTCCTTCTCCATACCTAAAATGCCTTCACGCGAACCTACCATGCCCACATCAGTGATATAGGCTGTTCCTAAGGGGAGAACCACATCATCATTGCTCTGCACATGAGTGTGCGTCCCAACGACCATGGACGCTCTTCCTTCGAGATGCCAACCCATCGCAATCTTCTCGGAGGTAGCCTCTGCATGGAAATCCACAAGAATGTTCTTATGCTTCTGTCTCAACCGGTCGACGATTTCATCGGCCGCACGGAACGGACAATCTATCGCTGGAAGAAAAGTTCTGCCCTGGAGGTTCACAATGGCAAGTTCTTTGCCCCCTGCCTTAATGACCGTGCTTCCTAGTCCTGGAGTACCCGGAGGGAAATTCGCCGGCCGGACCATTCTTGGCTCATCATCGATAAAATCAAAGATTTCTTTATTGTCCCAAGTGTGGTTCCCCATGGTCAAGCCATGAATCCCCATATCAAAAAAATCCTTGGCGATGGCTTCCGTAATTCCGCGTCCAGCTGCCGCATTCTCCCCGTTGGCGATAATGATGTGGGGATTATATTTCGTCTTCAGCGAAGGCAGTGTCTCCTTAAGTGCCTTACGGCCTGTATTCCCTACGATATCCCCTATAAACAGCACTTTCATGTACTTCATTCCCTTCTATGTAGGAAGACCTGAATCACCCCTCAAGTCCCCCTCAATGAAAAAGCGGCCCCATACAGGGCCACTTCTCAGCATATCCTTTACTTTGCGTATTCAACCGCCCGGGTCTCACGAATGACCGTTACTTTAATATGTCCCGGATAATCCAGTTCACTTTCAATCATCTTCGTAATATCTCTGGCCAAGCGGAAGCTTTCGGCATCATCAATTTTCTCTGGTTGAACCATTACACGGACTTCCCGTCCGGCTTGAATCGCATACGATTTCTCAACGCCTTCGAACGATTCGGAGATTTCCTCCAATTTCTCAAGACGACGGATATACGTTTCAAGGGTTTCACGGCGGGCTCCAGGTCTTGCTGCAGAGAGGGCGTCAGCCGCACCTACCAGCATAGCAATAACTGAAGTAGCTTCCACATCACCATGGTGCGAAGCAATACTGTTAATCACCACCGGATGTTCCTTGTACTTCTTCGCCAGCTCTACGCCAATTTCAACATGAGAGCCTTCCACTTCATGATCAAGCGCTTTACCAATATCATGCAAAAGTCCGGCACGTTTTGCGAGAACGATATCCTCGCCGAGCTCTGCTGCCATAAGTCCAGTCAGATAAGCTACCTCCATAGAGTGCTTCAGCACGTTCTGTCCATAGCTTGTCCGGAACTTCAGTCTTCCAAGAATTTTGATCAGATCCGGATGCAGAGCATGTACTCCTACCTCAAATGTGGCTTGCTCGCCGTATTCACGGATCCGCTCATCCACTTCCCTGCGTGATTTCTCAACCATTTCTTCGATTCTCGCAGGGTGAATCCGTCCGTCCGCAACCAATTTCTCAAGTGCAGTCCGTGCAATTTCACGGCGGATCGGATCAAAGCCCGACAGTATAACCGCTTCCGGAGTATCATCGATAATAAGGTCGATCCCCGTAAGTGTCTCTAGAGCCCGGATATTCCGTCCCTCACGTCCAATGATACGTCCCTTCATTTCTTCGTTAGGCAGGGTGACAACAGATACTGTAGTTTCAGCTACATGGTCTGCAGCACAACGCTGAATCGCGAGTGTAATGATCTCTCGGGACTTCTTATCCGCTTCCTCTTTCGCCTGCTGTTCGATATCTTTGATCAGTTGAGCTGATTCATGGCGCACTTCCTGTTCCACGTTAGTCAGAATAATGCTGCGTGCATCTTCCATTGTGAGATTGGAAATACGTTCAAGCTCGGAGACCTGGTTTTTGTAGATCAAATCGATTTGCTGTTGAGTCTCCTCAATTCGTTTCTCTTTGTTAGCCACTTGTTCTTCTTTGCGTTCCAGTGATTCTAATTTTTTATCCAGCGACTCTTCCTTTTGCAACAGTCGTCGTTCCTGACGTTGGGTTTCATTCCGACGTTCACGAATGTCCTTATCAGCTTCGGCTCTGAGCTTGTGGATTTCATCCTTAGCTTCAAGAACCGTTTCTTTCTTCAGCGCTTCTGCATCTTTTCTTGCGTTATCCAAGATCTGACTGGCAGCATGTTCAGCACTGGAAATTTTAGCTTCTGCAAGAGATTTGCGAATAAAATATCCGATCACGAACCCAAAGAATAGTGCGGCTACAACGAGAATAATCGAAATCCAAGGTTCCATTTCTGTTCACCTCCTCGTTGATTAGTCCAAGGCATTCCCTGGGATGTGTGCAGTTGTCAATAATGTTCCATTCATCATCATACAAATAAAACGATGTACACATGCCAATTTCAGAAAGCTGCTCATGTTGAATTCTGCGGAAAACCCGCAGAACCTGTCAGGCAGTATACTATCCTAATTGGTAACTAGAATCCTCATATAGAAGTCACATTCTTTGGAAGGAAAAAGGGACTCTATGCTTACAGATTCATGTTCATTTTATTATTTGGTGAAAGAAATTGTCAAGCATATGACAGGCTTTTGGCTATCTGTAGAGTCAATCGAACCTGTCCAAATCGGCATCTTCTTCCTCCGAATCCGCCTGATCCTGTATCAATGAGCGCAGCACCCTGGAAACAAGTGCTCCCGAGAAGCCCCTTCTCATTAAATAAGCACCCGTCTTCCGCTTCCGATCCATAACTTCCCCACTGGTCTGTCGCCACTTCTTGGCACCCATCGCCAAGGCGCTATCGTATTCCTCCTCTTCAGGAACACCCCCGAGAGCTTCCTCAATCAGAGGCTTGGAAACCCCCTTCTGGCGAAGTTCCTGCCTGACCCACATCTTACCCTTGCCCCGGTTCCGAACACGCTGAGCAGCCCATTCCTGTGCGTATAGGGCATCATTAATCAGACCCTCTTTCTCTAGCCTTGCAACCGTTTCTTGTATAATGCCTTCTTCCCGGCCTTTCTCCTTAAGCCTAACCGAAATCTCCTTGCTTGTCCGGGGCTTGCGGCTTAGGTAGTTCAGGGCCTCCACATAAGCCTGCTGCTTCTCATCGGCGGCTATAATTTCCAGCAGATCATATTTGGTAAAGGAGTTCCCCTTAATCATTCTATACTTAATCATGACATCCTCATGAACCTCAAGATCATGCGGGCCAAACCGGATAAGATAACGGTATTTCTGCTTCTTCAAGCTTTCAACAGAGGTTATGCTCAGAGCCTCGTCTTCAGGAAAATCAGCAAGACCGTCCCTCTTCTCCTCCTCAACAGTATCCTCCGGACTATCAGGAAGGTATTCTGAAATATCGTAAATCCCCCGCTCGGTAAGCGAAGGCTCTGATTTCCGGCTGACCGGAGATTGTTGGCCGCAGCCTCTTGTCTTGAATCGCTCATCCATAAGTCTGTCTCCCCGAAATTAAATAGAAGACGCCCTGTCTCCGGTAGATACCTTCGATCAGAGCGCCGTTATTTATGATTTATTCGTCTGCGAACAGTGCAAGTTCTTCCTTGCTCTCTTCCTCAAGTTCACTTGCTGAAGCTGCAGGCACCACATTCGTCAAATTGCTGGCCTCACGAATTTTATTCTCAATGACATCCGCTACTTCCGGATGTTCTTTCAAGAACTGCTTGGCATTCTCGCGGCCTTGTCCAAGACGTTCACCTGAGAAGGAATACCAGGCACCACTCTTATCAACAATATCTTGTTCGACACCGATATCGATTAGGCTTCCTTCCTTGGAAATCCCTTCACCATACATGATATCAATCTCCGCTTGCTTGAATGGAGGGGCCACCTTATTCTTAACGACCTTGATTCTTGTACGGTTACCTACCATGTCATTGCCCATCTTGATCGTTTCAATACGGCGCACATCAAGACGAACCGTGGAGTAGAATTTCAGAGCGCGCCCACCAGGAGTGGTCTCCGGATTTCCGAACATTACGCCCACCTTCTCACGAAGCTGGTTGATAAAGATCGCAATCGTCTTGGATTTGCTGATTGCACCCGAGAGTTTCCGCAGCGCCTGGGACATCAATCTTGCTTGAAGCCCTACGTGGGAATCCCCCATCTCGCCTTCGATCTCCGCCTTAGGAACCAGCGCGGCAACGGAGTCAATAACAATAATATCAACCGCGCCACTGCGTACCAGAGCCTCGGCAATTTCCAGCGCCTGCTCGCCTGTATCAGGCTGAGACAGAAGCAATTCATCGATATTAACGCCCAGCTTACCCGCATAAGATGGATCAAGGGCATGCTCCGCATCAATGAATGCAGCTTGTCCACCGGTCTTCTGCACCTCTGCGATCGCATGAAGGGCAACCGTTGTCTTACCGGAAGATTCCGGTCCATATACTTCAATAATCCGGCCCCGAGGAAGTCCTCCCGTGCCAAGTGCTATATCCAAAGCCAATGAACCACTGGGAACAATTTCCACCTGCATATGGGTAGATTCCCCAAGTTTCATGATAGATCCTTTACCGAATTGCTTTTCTATTTGACGAAGCGCCATATCTAACGCTGCACGACGATCTGACATTAGCTCACATCCTTCAAAATGATAAATACAGGAAAGCTTTACATATATAATTGTATCGTGTTTAGAAGCGTTTGCCAAGCATTTTTTAGAACATACATTCGTTTTTTTTGAAATGGACACCTCTCTCCCTGATGCCGCACTTCTCAAATAAACAACAAAAAAGAACCGCAGCAATCGCTATTCGTTCGCCACGGTTCTTCCGTATCTAGATTATAACTTAGAATGACTTCGTCTGCAAGAAAAGGGCAAGCCCTGTTCCTTGAGCTTATTCAGCCTGGGTGTTCAATTCTTTCAAACGGCGCCACAGGTGATACAGCACAGATTTGGCTGATCTCAAACGGATCGTATCTCGGTTTCCTTTAAGGTTGAGTTCAATGGATCTCGTCGCTCCATTCCGTTCCGAGATGCCGATATACACCAGTCCCACAGGCTTGCGTTCCGAATAAGCAGGACCGGCAACCCCGGTAACCGAAAGACCGAAATCCGTATCGGTAATGATCCGTACCTGCTCGGCAAGCACTTCCGCGGTTTCTTTGCTCACTGCCCCCGGCGCGTTCTCACCTTCGAGCAGCTCGGCCGGCACATTCAGCAGCTTCTTCTTCATTTCATTGGAATAACAGACAATTCCGCCAAAGAAAACGGCTGCGCTCCCGGGAATCGAGGTGATCGCTTCCATAAGAAGCCCCCCTGTGCAACTCTCGGCTGCGCTAACGGTCAAATTCATCTCCGTCATCATTTCAACGATGACCTGCTCGATAGGCACGTCCCGGTTGGCGTACAGGAATTCAGGCAAGCGCTGCTCAATGATCTTTTCCATGTCATCTAATTTGTCCAGCGCTTCACTTTCAAGCGAAGCCTTGGTAGAGAGGCGTATAGTCACTTCGCTCTCCTTGGCGTAAGGAGCAATCGTCAGATCGCCTTGGGCTTCAATCAAATCCAGCAGCTGTGTCTCAAGGGCCGATTCCCCGATACCGGCGAATTTCAGCATTTTGGAATAAAGCGGGGTCTCATCCGTAAGCACATGGCTCAGAATCCACGGCTTGGCCTGCTGTTCGAACATAGGGATCAGCTCTTTGGGAGGGCCCGGCAGGACAATGTAGTGTTTCCCGGCCTGAGAGACCGCATTTCCGACAGCAAGGCCTGTCTCATTGGGAAGCGGGGTTCCCCCATCGATAGCGAGCGCCTGACGGCGGTTATTCTCTGTCATTGGACGGTCTCTGTCCTTAAAGAAACGGTCAACATGATCCATAGCCTGACGGTCAATATGCAGCCCGCGTCCAAGATTTGCCGCCAAGGCATCCTTGGTCAGGTCGTCCTGGGTCGGTCCGATCCCGCCGGAGAAAATAATCAGATCCGCACGTTCCTCGGCAATTCGGATTGCCTGCTGGAGACGATCAAGATTGTCACCGACTACCGTCTGAAAGTACACATCGATTCCTAATGCGGCAAGCTCCGCCGACAAATACCGGGCATTGGTATTTACAATTTGGCCGAGCAGCAGTTCTGTTCCTACAGCAATAATTTCTGCTTTCATTTGAACGTCACAACTCCTTCATAAGAAGGGCACACAAATATCCGCTTCTGAATTGGTTTAGACTTTGGAGAAAGATAGGATTTTCTTGTTCTTAATAAAATAATCGATTCCCGAATAGATCGTAATCAAGGCTGCAATCCAAATCGCAATCTCGTCAAACGGGAAAGATACCCACGCAAACGGAAAGTTATTAAGCATCAGCGCTGAAATCGCAATGATCTGGGTTATCGTTTTTAATTTACCCCACTTGCTGGCGGCAATAACAGAACCTTCAAGAAGCGCCACTTCCCGAAGCCCGGTAACCGCAAATTCCCTGCTGATTATAACTACCGCAATCCAGGCATCACATTTGCCTATTGCCACCAACGAAACCAATACTGCCGCCACAAGCAGCTTGTCTGCCAGAGGGTCCAGAAGCTTCCCCAAATTGGTCACCATATTGTTCTTGCGGGCAAGATAACCGTCGATTCCATCGGTACTTGCAGCGATAATAAACAGCAACGCTCCAATGAGATGATTTAATGGAAGCGTGTAAGAACCCCATGTTAACGGGTAGGACCACCAATCGAAGTCCACAAGCAGGAAGACCAGCATGATCGGTATCATAAATATACGGGCCAACGTAATCCGGTTGGGCAAATTCATTGGACACCCTCCCCTGGCATGTCATCGATTGAATATGTAAAAAAATGAACAAAGTTCCCTTCAACAATTCTTTGCACAGTACAACCGTATCTATCTGTCATTTTGTACCCCCAATGATCTGATGCCGTTCCAGATTTAATCCCTACAAGTATAATATACGGTCTATACCCTGTCAAAATGAAGCAGGGCCTCATAAATATGCAAAAGCAGCATATCAAGAGACCTCATACTTTATTTCAGATTTGTAAATTGAAGGTCCAATGGCAGGTCTGCCTTCCGAAGCATTTGGATAACACTTTGAAGGTCGTCACGGCTTTTGCCCGTTACACGAATTTGATCTCCCTGGATCTGGCTCTTCACTTTCAGTTTGGAGTCACGGATCAGCACATTGATTTTCTTCGCATTATCCTGGTCTATTCCGGATTTCAGGGTGATCCGTTGACGAACGGTACCTAGTGAAGCCGGCTCCACCTTGCCATATTCCAGGTTTTTGATTGGCAGGCCGCGTTTGATCATTTTGGTCTGCAAAATATCGATAACCGACGCCAGCTTATATTCATCGTCGGATACTACTACAAGGACATCCTTCTCCACGGTTACGGAGCTCTTGCTGTTCTTGAAGTCAAACCGGGTCTCGATTTCCCGCTCGGTCTGCTGCAGCGCATTGGTCAGTTCTGCCATATCCACCTTGGATACGATATCAAAAGAACTCTCATTACTCATTTGATCACAACTCCTTCTTACTCTTATGTTTTAATATTATAAGAAAAACTGGATTTGAAGTCCAACCGATACTCTTAAGGTTGTTTTTCTTGCGATTCACTTGTCGTCCTTACTTCGAGGCTTTGCTTGTTCATCTAAAACAAAAACTGGATTTGAAGTCCAACCGATACTCCTGGTTGTTTTTCTTGCGATTCACTCGTTGTCTTCACTTCGAGGCTTTGCTTGTTCATCTAAAACAAAAACTGGATTTGAAGTCCAACCGTTTCCCCTAAGGTCGTATTTCTTGCGCTTCACCGGCTACATTATAAAAACAAACAGGCGTCCCCCGGTTTAAGCCGTGAAGGACGCCTGTTCTGATTAATATTTCTGCTGCCTAGATATCCCGCGAAGTAGAAGTAGATCAAACACTCCACATAGTACGAGGGCAAGACCGAAGCCTGACAGTCCGTACCCCCACGCATCAGGTGTTAAGTAATACCCCAGCAAAGTGAGAATAATACCAAGACCTGTGATAATCCAGCTAATAGTCATATGAAGGGGACACCCTCTTGTACCGATATAAGATGTTGTGTACGGCCAACCTTAGCTTTAGGATATCCGTCCGCCAGCACCGTTATGCGCAGCTAAATTATTGAGTATTTGTCCCACTCTCTGTACCGGAACCTGTCCCAGTTCCTCCAGTGCCGTTATTCGTGCTGTTTGTGGAGCCATCTGTTGTGGAGCCATCGGTTGTGGAGTTAGATGTCTGGGTACTTCCATCGCCCGAACCTTGATCCCCTGTACCATTATCGAGTTTTAATTGAATTCTGGTCGTGTTCTTCCCGTCTGTGACTACTTGGCCACCGACAGTGATGACTGTATTATTCGAGTTACCCGACTTGATGTAGAGCCCTTCCGGTCCCAGATCAAAGGTCTGCACTTCTCCATCCTCAATACTCTTATAATAAAGCTTCTCCCCGCGGGAAGTTCCTTTGCGGATATCCATCCAGCTTTTACCGGAAGCTTTGATTTCCACTTTAACCGGTGTATTCCCGGTATTTGCAACCTTGAACACAGTCGTGCTGCCCTTCTTGCCATCAGGTGTTACTGTTACGGCTCCCGTACCTGTAGTGTCCGTTCCAGTACCCGTCTGGCTTCCATTTGTCCCGTCGCCTGTTCCAGTACCTGAATTATTCTGGCCTTGGTTAGCCCCGGTCTGACCTTGGTTATTGGTTCCGGTCTGGCCTTGCCCCGTATTCTGATTACCGCCCTGAGCCGGTGGTGTGGTCGTCTCTGTCTTAGGTGGTGTAGCGGTGTTAGGGGTCTTCGTATTCGTCGTCACCGGTGTTGGGTCCGGGGTTTTGTTATCCTTCGAGCTGTAATTACTTGATATTACAATGTAAATTACAATCACGATAATCGCCGCAAAAGACCACATCAGTGTCGTTGACAGCCATTTCGAATTCCGCTCATTTGCCGCATGACTGCTTCTTCTTTTCTGAATCACCGGTTCCATGGTTGGTTCCGGCTCAGTTACCGGCACATCCTTGCGGTGTTCTTCTAGCAGCCCATCGGCATCCACACCAACTGTTTCCGCATAAGTCTTAATAAAAGCACGCACATAAAAGCTTCCTGGAAGAACCTTATAATCTCCAGCCTCGATGGCTTCGAGATATCTCTTCCTGATTTTTGTCATTTCCTGAACATCGTCCAGCGACAAACCTTTTTGAAGTCTGGCCTCCTTCAATTGCTGGCCCAGATCCGACATGCCATCACCTCCTGTAAATATTTGATCAAGCTGTTATTCATCAACCGAATAGAGTGTGGTGAACGTATCATACACGATTTCCTCTTCCGGATTGTTTCGAAGTTCAATAATAATGTCAAAATCACTGTATTCATACTTGGATTCTTTAATGAAAATATCCGGATGTTCAATAACCTTCGTGGAAGGCATGGACATGATATCCTCAAGCAGCTGGTAATGCTTCTCGTTGGACCGGATCGTGCTGATGATCCCATCGATAATAAACACGTTGTTAGGATTGTTCTCATCCTCAGACAACTGGCTCCGAACCGTTTGCCTCAGCAGGGTTGACGAGACAAATGTCCATCTCTTCATCGAACACACACTGCCAGCGATAATCGACTCCGTCTTGCCCACTCGGGGCATACCTCTCAGGCCAATAACCTGATGTCCATCCCTCTTAAATAATTCACCCAAAAAGTCAACAAGCAACCCAAGCTCATCGCGGGTAAACCTGAAGGTTTTGCGGTCGTCGCTGTCCCTATCTATATAACGGCCGTGTCTCACAGCCAAAATATCCACAAGCCTTGGACTGCGCAAAGCTAACACCGTGATACTCTCTACCTTCGCAAGCATCTGGCCCAGAAGCGCAATCTTCTCGTCATCCTCACATTCCAACAACATACCGCGGGTCTGTCCTTCTACCCCGTTAATCGTCAGGATATTTACTCCAAGCATACCGAACATGGATGCAATATCCCCCAAAAGTCCCGGCCGATTTCTATGTATTTTGTACTCCATGTACCATTGAGTTTGTTTCAACCGGCTTCACCTCTCCCTATCCATACTGCTGCATATTTCGACAAAACCTAATTCAAATCCTGCCATCTCTACATCAATCGCTAAAAACAGCCAAAAACGATGGCTCATTTCCTAACCATCTTGGATTGAACACATATACTTGTTAATGATATATAAAATAAAAATGAAAGGCAAGTGCAGCTCAGTATATGGCAGAAAAGCCCCCAAATGGGAGCTTTTCCAATGCTGAACTACGAGTATTTCTTGGCAAGCTTCACCATCAATCGGGCAATGGTTCTGCGCTCCTCCTCATTACCAACATCCCAGATCTCTTTGAGAGCCCGGTTGGATGCATTCTGAGGATCGACCTTCTCTTCAAGAAATCCGCCGATTTCATAGGCCAAGTTGGAAATGCTGTCCTCACTTAGACCTGCTCTTTCCGCATGTTTCACCCTGTCACCAAGGAACTTCTTCCATGAATCGAAATTGCTCAGCACTGTTGACATGATAAATCCTCCTTCGCACTGCGTTAAGATTTAAGATCAACAGTTGTAATATGTGATTCTTGGAACCTAATTATGCAATGCGGGGGCTGGATATGATTATGTAATCCAGCCCCCGTTAGGGCTGATAATCTGTCCTGTAATATAGCTTGATTCGGGAAGAGCCAGGAAATACACCAGCGAGGCAACCTCATCTGGGTCAGCAAGCCGGCCGGCCGGAATCTCTTCCTCCAGCCGGCGGATCTCGGATTCCTCAAAGCTGTTCATCATATCCGTGCGGACCGCACCCGGAGCTACAGCATTCACGGTGACCATCGAAGGGGCCAACTCTTTGGCCAGCGCCTTGGTGAATGCATTCACGCCACCTTTGGCCGCAGAATAAGCAACCTCGCAGGATGCTCCCGACATCCCCCAAATTGAGGATACATTAATAATTCTTCCAAACCGCTGCCGAATCATAAAAGGCATAAATGTCTGTGTGCACAGAAAAACACCTTTTAAATTCACCTTCATCATTTCGTCCCACTGCTCTTCCGTTAAGTCCTCCAGCATGCCATACCCCGCAATTCCTGCATTATTGACCAGAATATCCGGGTATAGACCATGATCATCCAGCTTCTCTTTCATCCGCAGGATATCATCCTTCGATCTTAAGTCAGCACTAAGGGTAAGTACCTTTACTCCATGGGCCATACATTTGCGGGCGGTTTCATTCGCCTTCTCATGGGACTTGCCATAGTGGATAATCACACTTAATCCTTCCATGGCAAATCGTTCAGCAATGGCCGCGCCAATTCCCCGACTTGCTCCCGTAATTAATACGGTCATATTCTTGATGCTCTTCTCTCTCCCAGCTTCCAAAATCATTCCGGACTCACCACAAGCGACACCGCCAGCTGATCCCAATTAATGTGATCTCTCAAGCGCTGATTAACATCTTCAAGCGTGATCGACTCATAAAGTGGAAGCACGTTAAAAAAGTCCCCACCCCGCAGCCGGTAGCGGGTAAACTCATGAGCAATATTTTCCGGAGAATTCATCATCCGCAAATAACCGCCGATCTTCTTCTTGCGGGCCCTTTCGAAGTTCTCTGCCTTAAATCCGGCTTCCATCAATGTATTGATCTCCTCAGTCACCACGCGGAGCAATTCATCCGGATCACGGGTATCTCCTCCTATAGCGGAGAAGGCATAATTCGGATCGCTGTTATACTCGTGGCCGAAGCTGTCTGAGATCAGGTCCATATCGTACAGCTTCTGATACAGCTCCGTGCTTGAACCGAATAGCAGATCCAGCACCAGCTTGGTGGTCAGGTCCAGCTTGACTCGTTCTTCCCCCGTAATCCCTAGGCGGGTTTCTTTGAACCCGAAGAGACACTTCGGAAGTGATACCGGGAGACGGGTAACACGGCGACGCTCATTTACTCCGGCAGGCTCATCCTCAAACAGACGATCGATATCGCCCTGCGGCTGATAGTTTTTCTTCGCTTGGTTAGTTCTTACCAGCTCGAATACTTCCTCAGGCTCCACTCCCCCAACGATGAAGAGCAGCATATTGCTTGGATGGTAAAAGGCGTTATAACAAGTGTACAAAGTTTCCTTGGTAATCGTACCAATCGACTCCACCGTTCCCGCGATATCAATATGAACCGGATGCGTCTTATACATCGCCTCGATTAGTCCGAAGTATACACGCCAATCCGGATTATCCGCATACATCCCGATCTCCTGGCCAATAATTCCTTTTTCCTTCTCCACATTCTGGTCTGTGAAATAAGGGTTTTGAACGAAATTAATCAATGTCTCCAGATTAGCCGGGATATTCTCAGTGGCCGAGAACAGATAAGAGGTCTGGTCGAAGCTGGTAAATGCGTTGGCTGAAGCGCCTTGAGAGGCAAACGTGGCAAAAATATCACCTTCAGGCTCCTCAAACATTTTGTGCTCCAGGAAATGGGCGATTCCATCAGGCACGGAGATTTCCTCCTGCCCCTCCACCCGGAAATGATTATCTATAGAGCCGTATTTAGTTGTAAATGTGGCATAGGTCTTCTTGAAGCCCGGCTTCGGAAGGACGTAGACTTGAAGTCCGTTATCCATGACTTCGTGATACAGTGTCTCTTGAAGCTGTTCGTAATGAATTTTGTCCACAGCCTATTCCTCCTTTTCGCCTTTTAAGAAGTATACCGTATTTAAGTGGAACGTTTGAGCCGCTTCCTTCACATCGCTGGCTGTAACCTGCTCCATTTGGGCCAACAGCTCTTCCGGGCTGCGTTCCTTACCTGAAATGACCCTGTTAAAATCATAAGCGATCATTTCAAAAGCGGAATCCTGCATCTCCACAATATGATTCCGAATCATCGCTTTCGTCTGATTCAGCTCCAAATCACTGATTTCCCCTTGGCGCATAGCCTCAAGCTGATTCTTAATAATTTCAAGCGCCTTCTCATAATTGGCAATTTCAATCCCGGATTGGATCGTCGCCATTCCTTTATGACCGTCATATCTTGAGGAGGCGTAATAAGCAAGGCTTTCCTTCTCCCGCACATTAATGAACAGCTTGGAATGCGGATAACTGCCAAGAACGCCGTTATACAGCAAGGCGGTAGCATATTTGTCGTCCCCGTATGTAATCGGGGTTCTGAGTCCAAGATTCAGCTTGCCCTGATTCACGTTAAGACGCTCTTCGACCGTATGCACATCCCCTGTCTCAAAGCTCACATTCGTTGGAGTGTATTGTCTGGCTTCCGTCCGTTTGATCTTAAAGCTCTTCTCCACAAGCCGGGTAACTTCTTCAAGCGTTGTATCCCCGACCACATAGAGATCCAGATTTGCGTTCTCCACCCAGCTGCCAAAGGCGGAATACAAGCTTTCCGGTGTAATGGCGGCCAACTCTTCCCTGCTGCCAAGCGGATGCAGACGGTAAGGATCATTCCGGAACATCTCTTCGAGACAGCGCTCGGCCGCGTAGCGGATCTTGTCATTGATAATCGATTCCAGCTTCTTACGCACGGTCTCCTTCTCTGCTGCTACATAAGAGGCACGGAAGCTTCCATTCTCAGTTACCGGCTCAGTCAGCACTTCTCCCAGAAAGGAGAAGGACTGCTCCAATAACGATTCATTACTCTGTACAAAGCTGTCATTAATCGTATCCATGCGGAGCTGCACGATCTGGTGATCGCCTCTCTTGTAAATATCGAAACCGAAGCCGGCGCCATACAGATTCTCAAGCCGCTCCCTGAATTGTGTTGTTTCCGGATAGGACACCGTACCTCTGCGGAGAACAAACGGAATCAGACCGGTTGTTGCCACCGTCTTTTCTTCAAGGGGAATCCCGGCATATACAGAAATCGCAAACGTTTTAAACCTTTTTGTCGGCATTACATGAATTCGGATATGGTTTACGCTTCCGCGCTCAAACAAAATCTTATTCAAGGACAAAACCCCTTTACGAGAGACTGTTGATGAAGTATATTGTCACATCATCTGCATAATAACGGCAAATTTAAATCCATTCTATACCATTCCAAAGTAAAGAAGCAACCAGGGGAACCCTGAGCTGCTCTTCGTTGTCAAGCTTTACTTTTACATACAGAAAATATGTTTGCCGATCGTTTTGATCTGAGGTCTTGTCCAGATCCATTTCGATGTAGCCGTTTCCGGGTTAAAATAATACAGGCATCCTCCGGATGGGTCCATGCCGTTCAAGGCCTCCCTTACAGCTTTTCGTGATGACTCGTTCGGCTCAAGCCAGATCTGTCCATCTGCCACGGCTGTAAAGGCACCGGGTTGAAAAATAACACCCGATACGGTATTCGGGAAACTCGGGGATTTTACCCTGTTTAAAATAACCGCGGCCACCGCAACCTGTCCTTCAAAGGGTTCCCCACGGGCTTCTCCGTTTACCGCGTTTGCCATAATCTTCAGGTCATTCTCCGAAAGCCCAAGCGGGTTGGAAGAAGAAAGCTCACCCGTGTTGCTTTCCTTATTACTTGTGCTGCTCTCATTATTACTTGTGTTCTTGCCTGTCTGATTGTTGCCCGCATTTTGCTCTTCCGTATTCTCATTTGTATTCTGGTCTGGGTTCGGATTGTAGGAGGACGCCTTCGGCACCCAATCCTTGGTCGCATTGTACAGCATCAGCTTTGTTTTCGCACCAGCCAAGCCATCCGGAGTCATTCCGAATTCGGATTGGAACCATTTCAAAGCTTTTTTGGTGGTTTCACCAAAATGGCTGTCAAGCTCCCCATGATAATATCCCAGGAAGGCAAGCCTGCCCTGCAGCTCATATACATCCTGCCCGAACGACCCCAGCTTAATCACCTGGGAGCTGAATGCCGGGAGGGTATTCTCCTGCTTGTCACTCGCAGCCGGTGTCATATTTGTCTTTCTAAGCTGGTAGGTTCCATACAGGGTGCAAACCAATAAAAAGACCAACCCGGCTGTCAACCAGATTTTCTTGTTGTTCATACGTCAAGTCCGCCTTTCTCTTGTTTGGTAAGATGGTAACTTTAGTATGACAACAGCTGCCTTTTCCTATGCACTGACTTAGGCTCTGCTCTCGCAAATAAAGAATATGCAAAAAAAGAGCGCGCATCTTCATGCGCACTCTAACTTAGATATACAAGCCTATGAGCTCACTCTATTCTGCTGTTTGTACTGCTCTATAGAGGTTAACACTTCTCTCGGCTTACTTCCTTCATATGGCCCTACAACGCCTCTGGCTTCCATGGAGTCAATTAATCTGGCCGCACGTGTGTATCCTACCCTCATGCGTCTCTGAAGCAGGGAGACGGAAGCCTGCTTCGCCTCCAGCACGATTTGAACCGCCTGATCATACAGTTCATCAAGCTGTTCCTCAGGTTCTTGGACAGAGTCGTCCACTTCAGGGATTAAAGTCTCATCGTATTCCGCTTCCGCCTGGCCGCGAACATAATCAACAATGGCTTCAACCTCCTGATCACTCATAAACGCACCCTGTACACGAATCGGCTTGGAAGCGCCCATCGGCATGAAGAGCATGTCGCCGCGTCCCAGGAGCTTCTCCGCTCCCGCCATATCCAGAATCGTCCGGGAATCAACCTGCGAAGACACGCCAAACGCAATACGTGATGGAATATTCGCCTTAATCACCCCTGTGATAACATCTACAGAAGGACGCTGAGTCGCAATAATCAAATGGATTCCAGCCGCCCGCGCCATCTGGGCCAGACGGGCAATAGCATCCTCCACATCATTGGCGGCCACCATCATCAAGTCGGCAAGCTCGTCAACAATGACTACAATATAAGGGAGAACGGCTGCCGGATTGTCCTTCATCATATTGTTATACCCCTCAACATTACGTGCCCCTGATTTGGAGAACATCTCGTAGCGCTTCTCCATCTCAACAACGATCTTCTTCAAAGCCAGCGAAGCCCGTCTGGGATCGGTGACGACTGGAGCCAGCAGATGGGGAATTCCGTTATACATATTAAGTTCAACCATCTTCGGGTCTACCATGAGGAATTTAACCTCATCCGGCTTGGCTTTGTACAGAATGCTTGTGATGATGCCGTTAATACACACGGATTTACCTGAACCCGTGGCACCGGCAACGAGGAGATGGGGCATCTTGGCCAAATTGCCAACGATCGTCTGACCTGAAATATCCCTTCCGAACGCAATGGACATTTTGGACTCCGCATCCTGGAAGGTTGGAGTTTCCATTACCTCCCGCATGGTGACCACCGACACCTCGCTGTTTGGAACCTCAATCCCAATCGCCGATTTACCCGGGATAGGCGCTTCCATCCGAATATCCTTAGCCGCGAGAGCAAGCGCAATATCGTCGGTTAAGTTCACAATCCGGCTTACCTTTACCCCGATATCAGGCTGGATTTCATAACGGGTTACTGCCGGACCCCGAACTACCTCGAGCACCTTGGCACGTACCCCAAAGCTCTCAAGTGTAGCCTCGAGCTTGCGGGCCGTCTGCATATAATCCGCCTGGTCTCCTGCTTTGGCTCCGCTTACGCCTTTAGACAACAGTTTAAAGGAAGGAAGCTTGTACGGCTTAGGTACAGGCTTCGGAGGTGGTGTGGGAATTGGGGTAAGGCCTTGGACCGCACCCGGCAAATCACCGTTCTCAGGCCCCTCTTCCGCATGGGCAGAGGGCGATCCGCCAGCATCCGGATCAAATGGAGTATAGGAATGGGAATCTTCCCTATCATCCATGTCTGCCGTCTGGTCGTCCTTGTCTTCCTCCCGGACATCCTCGCGTTTAATCTGGTCAAAGAAGTCACGGATGATGAGACTCGGCTCCTGATTCTGATGGGCGGTCTCCGTTTCAAGAGGAGACCGCCCCGCATTTTCCGAGGTATACACCCCGTCCCAGTCCACATCCTCAGGCGCATCCCCAGATGTCCCGTTCTCCGCAGCTGGCGTCTCTTCCTGCTTGTTCTTCTCCTTAAATCCGAGCAGTTGGAAGAACACCGGCTTCTTGCGAACGCCCTCCTGTTCCTGCTCAGGGAAGTGATCCTCATCTTCCTCCATCTCATCAACAGCAGGAGTAATTTTGACCGGCCGTTCCTTAGATTTAGTGCCTTGAGCAACCGGGGTTGGGCGAAGCAGCCGATACTTCTTGCTTAGAAGTGCTGCCGTGCGGCTTGTACGATCTTTAATGATACTAAACAGCTCAACATAGGATAAGTTCGTAATTAACATGAAACTGATCGCAAACATCACCAGCATCATTAACTTGGCGCCCGTGATCCCAAACAAAACATAAAGCAAGATAAATTCCAGCGCCCCAACATAACCTCCGCTAATATCCAAATTGAACATGGACGCTACTCCCGTGCCTACCTGGGTCAGCGCAAACTGAAGATCATGGTGAATCTGACGTAAGATGTTAGTCGGAGTCAAAGGCAGCACAGGAGCAAGCTTGGTCTGCATAGCCGAAATCGTGCTCATCAATGTAAAAGCAAGAACGAGGAGAACTCCCCCGGTTCGTCTTGAGCTCCATTTGGATGGCCACTTCCGGTGAATCATTACGGTAAGCCCTACATATATTCCTATCAGGGGAATGACAAAGTAAAACTTGCCAAGCACCATCGCGGACATCTTAAACAATGTATGTCCAACAGCGGCTTCTCCAGCAAGTCCGATGATTGATAATGTGATCAGGATGATCCCGTAGATTTCATACTTCAGCACACTGCCCAGTGTGGCTTTTTTCTTTTTTCTTTTTCTGGCCAAAAGGACCACCCCCAGAAGATTATTATACCATAATCCTCCGGGGCTACCTATAGAAATAAGCTGTCGCTTAGCGTCGATTCAGGAGTGTAGGAAGGTAGACAATTTCCTGGCCGGGCGCATAACAGGGATTGAGATAATCTTCCAGACCACCACGAAGGATACGGACAATGGTCGCCCTGCTGCCGGGTTCCAAACGGACCTGAAGAAGCACTCCGTTCATCTCTACTTCGGTGAAGACCTCCTCCACGTCCGCATTTTCCCATATCAGCTCCCAGGGGATAACAGTATAATGGGTCATTGGGTCAAGCCCCCTGCCTGAACTTCTTTACGCTCCTTAATTAGTTTATTTAAGTGATTCAAAGCCTCACCAATTCCTCCAAGGCCGTCAATCAGACCATAGTTCACCGCATCCGCCCCTCCGACAGCGGTGCCGATATCCCGGTTCAGATCTCCGGTTTTAAACATCAGTTCTTTGAAGAGCTCTGCAGAGATTCTGGAGTGTGAAGTCACAAACCGCACCACCCGCTCCTGCATTTTCTCGATATATTCGAAGGTCTGCGGTACCCCAATGACCAGACCCGTCATACGGATCGGATGAATCGTCATCGTGGCGCTCTCCGCGATAAAAGAATAGTCCGAAGAAACCGCAATAGGCACTCCGATGCTGTGTCCGCCTCCAATCACCACCGTGACTGTGGGCTTGGATAGCGAAGCGATCATCTCGGCTATGGCAAGTCCTGCCTCCACATCTCCGCCAACAGTATTGAGGATAATCAGAATGCCCTCAATCTGCCTATTCTGTTCAGCAGCGACAAGCTGAGGGATCAAGTGTTCATACTTGGTCGTTTTATTTTGCGGAGGGAGCACAATATGTCCCTCAATCTGCCCGATTATGGTAAGGCAATAAAGATTGGATACCTCAGCTACCGGTACCGAGGTCTGTCCTAACTGCTGAATATAATCCATGACGGGTGGCTTCTTCTCAGCCGGGGCTTCCTGTGGAGGAAGCTCCATCCGGAACTCAGAATAACCATGGGATAATTGCGGTTTGTACATTATCTTCATCCTTCCGCTCTGTTGGTTTGCTGTATGCATGATCTACAGTCTCCTGAGTAGTATGCCGTCAACCTTTACCACCCTATGCATGGCCCATCTTCCCCGGCTGTGGGCATAGAAAAGCCCCCTTTCCCACTAGGAACCGTCCAATATTACCGGCAGGAAAGGGGGCGACTGTGTGCCCGTCTAATCAGTTGTATTATACTTCCATAATAATTGGAAGAATCATAGGTCTGCGGCGGGTCTGCTCATACAAGAAGCGGCCCAGCGCATCCTTCACATTCGTTTTGAGAGAAGCCCATTCATTGACGTTCTCGCTCATCAACCGTACAAGGGTGCTGGTTACGATGCGGTTCGCTTCTTCAAGAAGACCTTCCGACTCTCTTACATATACAAATCCGCGGGAGATAATATCCGGACCGGATACGATTGTGCCATCCTGTTTGCTTAGCGTAACTACTACAACCAGGATACCATCCTGGGAGAGCAGCTTGCGGTCACGAAGTACGATGTTGCCGACATCCCCAACGCCTAGTCCGTCAATCAGGACATTGCCTGCAGGAACCTTACCGGCTTTGCGTGCCACACCATTCTGGATTTCTACCGTATCCCCGATTTCAATCAGGAAAATATCCTCACGCGGAATCCCAACAGATTCCCCAAGCAGAGCGTGCTTGCGAAGCATACGATACTCACCGTGGATAGGTATAAAGTACTTCGGCTTCATCAAGTTAAGCATCAGCTTAAGCTCTTCCTGGCTGCCGTGACCGGAGACGTGAACCCCGGAGTTGGAGCCGCTGTAGATCACCTCTGCCCCAAGACGAAACAGCTCATCAATTGTGCGTCCAACATATTTCTCATTACCTGGCACCGGTGTAGCTGCAATAATTACCGTATCCCCCGGCAGAATGTCAACCTTGCGGTGTGTGGAACGGGCCATCCGCGTCAGCGCAGACATGGGCTCGCCCTGGCTTCCTGTAGACAGGATAACAACCCGGTCGCTGGCCATCTTGTTCACTTCTTCAGGCTCAATCAGAATGCCGTCTGGCACATCCAGGTATCCAAGTTCAGATGCGATGGATACCACATTCACCATACTGCGTCCGATAACCGTCACCTTGCGGCCGGTTGCGAAAGCGGCATCAAATACCTGTTGAATACGATGGACATTTGACGCAAACGTTGCAACTACAACACGCTGCTGTGCCTGACGGAAGATATCTCCAAGAACAACGCCGACATTCTTCTCCGAAGGCGTAAAGCCCGGTTTCTCCGCATTTGTACTATCGGACAGCAGGGCAAGTACGCCTCTTTGTCCAATTTCAGCCATACGCTGCAAATCCGCAAATTGACCATTGACTGGTGTATGATCAAACTTAAAGTCCCCGGTATGCACAACATTACCTTCCGGTGTCTCGATGCAGACGCCTACGGAATCCGGAATACTATGGTTCGTCTTAAAGAAAGTGGCTTTCAGTGTTGAGCCCAGTTGGATTTCCGAATCCGCGTTGATCAGGATACGCTTTGTATCCCCGAGAAGGTTGGCTTCTTTAAGCTTATTCTCCACCAATCCCAAAGTCAGCTTCGTTCCGTACACAGGAACATTCAGATGCCTCAAAACATAAGGCAATCCGCCAATGTGATCTTCATGCCCGTGAGTCAGGACAATGCCTCTTACTTTATCACGGTTCTCCGTTAAGTAAGTAATATCAGGAATTACGATGTCGATCCCCAGCATATCCTCCTCTGGGAACTTAAGGCCGGCATCAATGACAACGATGTCATTGGCATACTGAACCACATACATGTTCTTCCCGATTTCTGCAACGCCGCCCAGTGCAAAGATCGTTAGTTTATCGATGTTATTTTTTTTAGACAAGTGAATCTAACCCTCCTAAATGTATTGGACGTCGTATCATTTCGATTTATGCAGACTGAACTAAATCCTAAAGATTCTCTTTAGAACAAATCCGCACATAATTAATATTCAAAAATATACCGCACCCAGTCACTTGACCCCATTATACATGATCAAATTGGCAAAAAACAAGTCAGTCAAGGATCACCCGTTAACGTTACCTTGCACAACAACAAAAAAACCGATGCCTGAAAGAGCGCAGCGGTTTTTAACATTCGGGTAATTATTTAACTTTTGAGACCGGATTTAACGGTCCTAAGACTACAGAATTTCACGTAAACGGGCAGCTTCCGCGTCTGTCGGTGGCACAAGAGGAAGGCGAACAGAGCCGACTTCAATTCCCCGCTCGTTCAGAGCGGATTTGACGAGAACGGGATTTGGGCATTCAAACAAGCCCTTGAAAATAGGCAAGAGCTTCTGATGGAGCTTGGCTGCCTCAGCAGTCTCACCCTCAAGGTAAGCATGGATCATCTGCTGCATCGGCTCGCCGATAAAATGGCTCGCGACACTCACAATTCCATATGCACCAACGGCAAGTGCCGGAAGTGTAGCCGCATCATCGCCAGAATATACTTTGAAGCCTTCTGGTGCCAGGCCAGCCACCTCGGCCAGCTGGTCGAGCGGGGCGCATTCTTTGATCGAAGTGATGTTAGGAATTTCAGCCAGACGAAGGATCGTCTCAGCAGTCATATTAATGACTGAACGGCCAGGAATATTATAGAGCATCACTGGAAGCTTAGTCGAAGCGGCAACAGCTTCAAAATGCCGGTATAAGCCTTCCTGATTGGTCTTGCTGTAATAAGGAACAACCAGAAGCACTCCATCAACACCAAGCTTCTCAGCCTTAGCGGTAAGATGGATAGAATGCGCCGTATTGTTGCTGCCTGTTCCAGCTATGATCTTGCAGCGGCCCGCCGCATGTTTGACCGTGAATTCAAAAAGCTGCAGCTTCTCCTCATCGCTGAGCGTAGGAGACTCTCCTGTAGTTCCGCATACCACCAAGGCATCCGACTTTTGTTCCTCGATCAGATAGTCTATAAGCTTAGCCGTTTGTTCCAGGCTGACATTCCCTTGTTCATCAAATGGGGTGACCATGGCTGTGATTAGTCTTCCGTAATCCACCTTAACTCCTCCTTAAGCATTGTTATGAAGCCTTCATTATTTAACAAGCATGCAGCCTGAAATACACGTTAACTACCGATGAAGCTCAAATTTCGTATGCAGGGCACGGAGCGCCTGAACCATATCCTCTTTGTGAACCAGTACCCAAATCGTCGTGTTCGAATCTGCCGATTGAAGGATTTGGATATGATGCTCTGTTAAGGCTTCAACGATCTTGGCCATAATTCCCGGTACTCCGTTAATTCCGCCGCCGATGACCGAGACCTTGGCACACCCATTCAGCACCTTCGGTTTGAACCCCAGTTCTTCAAGCACGGCAACCGCTTTGATGCTGTCGCTGTCAAATACCGTATAAACTGCCCCCGCAGGGGTTACATTAATAAAATCCACACTAATGGAGTTCTCAGCCATGGCCTTGAACACATCCAGTTGAAGATGATGCGGTCCCTGCTCGCCAGCTTCTACCGTGATCTGGGTCACGTTGCTCACATAGGCGATGCCTGTCACAAAACGGTCCACAATGCCGGTCTGAACATCTTTGAAGCCTTCCGGATTTGCCACCAGGGTACCCACATTATCTGAGAAGGTCGAGCGGACACGTACAGGAACACTGGACTGCATAGCGATCTCTACAGCCCGAGGGTGAATGACCTTGGCCCCTTGATGGGCCATGTTGCAGATTTCCGCATAACTCACATAGGATAGAGGCTTGGCATCTTCTACGATCCGGGGGTCAGCTGTCAGAATCCCATTAACGTCCGTATAAATATCCACAATCTCCGCATGCAGAGCCGCACCCAGCGCGGTTGCCGAAGTATCGCTTCCTCCTCTGCCCAGGGTTGTGAAATCTCCGTTCAGGCTCTGCCCTTGGAAGCCGGTTACAATCACGACATCCTTGCTGCTGAGTTCATCGAGTACTCGTGCCGGGACCACATCCAGAATACGTGCATTGCCGAACTGCTCATCCGTGCGGAATCCAGCCTGAGCTCCTGTGAGAACTACAGAAGAGATCGACTCCCGTTCAAGCAGCCCGCACAGTGTTGTTGCAGAGATGATTTCACCGCAGATCAGCAGCAGATCCTTCTCCCGTACCGGCAGATCCCCCCCATTCTCCGCTACCCATTCCAGCAGGGTGTCCGTCGCATAAGGGTCTCCCTTCCGGCCCATGGCGGATACAACGACGACGAGACGGTATCCTGTCTCCAGCTCTCTGCGGATATGACGTACGACATGTTCCCTTGCTTCCGCAGTTGCAAGAGATGTGCCTCCAAATTTCTGCACCATGATGCGCATTGCTATTCCTCCAGTATGTTGTCAAAAGAAGACATACGCCACCTATCCGAAGAAAGGAGCGTATGACATAAGGTTACTTCGATTTATTTGCAGCGATAACCTCTGCAATCTGCACCGCATTCCAAGCGGCGCCTTTAAGCAGGTTATCGGACACGATCCACAGATTCAGACCGCGCTCATTGGTAAGATCACGGCGGAGACGTCCAACGAAGACATCGTTCTTCCCTGCGGCATCCGTCGCAAGCGGGTACACTTGGTTAGCCGGGTCATCCACAACAGTTACCCCTGGCGCATTTTCGAGCAGAGAGCGGACTTCCTCCAGGTTGTAATCTTCCTTGAGTTCCACATAGACAGACTCCGAGTGCCCATAAACAACCGGTATGCGGACACAGGTCGCTGTAACAAGCACGGACTCATCGTTCAGAATTTTCTTGGTTTCACGGACCATCTTCATTTCTTCCAATGTGTATCCATTATCCTGGAACTTATCAATTTGCGGGATCGCGTTAAAAGCAATTTGATGCTTCACAGGAAGGGAACCTACAGGCAAAATATCCGGATTTGCCGCATTTCCGTTCAAAACTTCACCAGTCTGACGGTGAAGCTCGTCGATAGCACGGCTGCCCGCGCCGGATACCGCCTGGTAAGTCGATACAATAATGCGTGAAATACCGTAACGGTCATACAGCGGCTTTAGCGCCGCTACCATCTGGATTGTGGAGCAGTTCGGATTCGCAATGATTCCCTGATGCTCGTCAATTTGGTCTGCGTTGACCTCAGGGACAACCAATGGAGTATTTGGATCCATACGGAATGCGTTCGTATTATCAATAGCTACAGCTCCATGGCGTACAGCATGGGGAGCAAGCTCCTTGCTCACATCTCCGCCTGCGCTGAATAAAGCGATGTCGATTCCTTCAAAACTGTCCGGGCCAGCTTCTTCAACGGTAATCTCCTGTCCCTTAAAAGTCACGCGGGTTCCTGCAGAACGGGCCGAAGATAAGAGCTTCAGCTTATCGATCGGGAAATCTCTCTTCTCCAATAGTCCGATAATTTGTTCTCCTACAGCACCCGTCGCGCCTACAACCGCGACATTCAATTTCGTTTTACTCATCTGGCACGTCTCCCCTTCTCTAATCGTTACTATATATAATAAGTCATTATTACAGTAGTCAGGCTTGCTGTGAGTGTTCAATGATGACAGGCTGAAGCTGCTGCCCCTGCAATGCTGCGTAGCACGCTTCAGGGACCAGATCCATACGGGATACAAGCGAATTTGGCTTTCCGGTTGGATTGTCCTGCCCGAAAGGTACGAAATAAACATTTTTGGCTACAATCAGCTTGGCGATGTTGGCCAGATTGAAGCCAAGACCATCATTCGTGGAGATAGCCAGAACCACCGGTCTGCCGGTTCTAAGCTGTGCCTTGGCCGCCATCAGGACCGGACTGTCTGTCATGGCGTTCGCCAGCTTGCTGGTAGTATTGCCCGTACACGGCGCAATGACCAGCACATTCAACCGCTTGGAAGGACCCAGCGGTTCAGCCTCGACAATTGTAGAAATGATATCATTCCCTGTAATATCTTTCAACTGTTTTTGCCAACTCTCAGAAGTGCCGAAACGCGTATCCGTAGTCATTACCGACTGTGACACAATGGGAATCACGTTTGCCCCGCTATCCACTAAACGCTGAATTTGAGGCATCACTTCCGCAAATGTGCAGTGTGAGCCTGTTATGGCATAACCTACCGTTATTCCCTGCAAGTTCATTGAACATCCCCCCGTATCTTCTGTTCCATGATCGACTGACAAATACAATTTGCCATAATAATTCCAGCCGTTTTAGGAGCGACGATTCCGGGTAAGCCGGGAGCCAAGAGCGCCTTGACGCCTCTCTTCTCCGCGTAACGGAAATCCGTTCCTCCGGGAGCAGAAGCAAGGTCGATAATGACTGCCTGGCGGGGCATCTGTGCAATGATTTGCGCTGTGACTATCATAGTCGGAATTGTATTAAAAATCAAGTCGATATCCGAGGCCTGGTCGGCCAAATCCGTTGTCATAAAAGGCTTCCAGCCCATCTCAACCGCCCTGGCGAAATGGTCGTGCCGCCTGACTCCTGTCTTAACTACCGCACCCAATGACTGCAAATTCCGGGCTAAAGTAAACCCGGTCCGGCCAAGTCCAAGCACCACACAATTGGAACCATGAATGGTGATATCCGTATTCTGGATCGCCATCATTAACGCACCTTCAGCCGTTGGAATGGAGTTATAGATCGCGACATCGTCGCGGTCCAGCAGCTCAAACAGCTGCAGCCCATACTTGGCCGTATGCCTGCGCAGGAACTCCTTGGCCATACCGGTGTAAATCATGACATCCTTTGGCATTGCCGCAAAATGTTCTTCAAGAAGAATAATCGGGTCCTTGGAGAAATGAACCGGGACCGATCCCTTCTCGTCACTTCCAACCACCGGCAGCACAATCACGTCTGCAGATGCAAGCAGCCCGGTGGTGAGTGTCTCCAGAGTGACGCCTCCTGGAGGCTCCTCAAGCTGGTCGAAACCCACAATTCTCACATTGGCATCAAGCTCCGCACATTTGCGGATCACTTCGATTTGGCGCGCATCTCCACCGAGGAACACAATAGTCAGCCCGGTAAACATGAAGGAGATCACTCCTTTCCTAACAGCACATATAGAGCATCTTATGCACCTGCCGGGAAAGGGGTGAAAGCCGTCTAAGCCCGAAAGCAAAAAAAAGCCTGCAGCCAGGTTATAACCGTGGCATGCAAGCTCTTAACATCCATATACTTCTATTTCCCTGTATGTCCGAAACCACCCGCACCGCGGATTGTATCATCCAGCTGATCCACCTGCTCCAGCTCCACCTCGGGAACCGTCTGGAAGACCATCTGGGCGATGCGCTCATTCCGGTTGATAGCAAAAGCATCCTGTCCAAGATTAATCAGCAGGACTTTAATTTCCCCCCTGTAGTCGGCGTCAATAGTCCCAGGAGTATTCAAGCACGTAATCCCGTGCTTAAAGGCCAGTCCGCTGCGGGGACGGATCTGTGCCTCCAATCCGCCGGGCATCGCGATAGCGATTCCTGTCGGGATCAGCTTACGCTCACCAGGCGCCAGAACCACGGGTTCTTGTACTGCGGCATGCAGATCAAAACCCGAAGCAAGCTCAGACATTTTCTTCGGAAGCTCCACGTCCTCATTGCCTGGAAGACGGTTAATTTGTACCAGATACGACAAGTTCATCTCTCCTCAATCCATGTATTACCTTGTCCGATCCTCCCACCATAGCCAGGGAGTACGGATGTTCAAACATTTTGTCAATCACATAGCGAATGTCACTCATCTGCACAGCTTCAATCCGCTCAATCATCTGATCCAGTGAATAGTGCTTGCCGAGCATCAGTTCGTTCTTACCCAGCCGGTTCATCCGGCTGCCGGTGCTCTCCAGGCTAAGGATCAGACTGCCCTTAAGCTGCTCTTTGCCTTTCTTCAGCTCACTCTCGCTAAGCCCCTTAACGGCCGTCTCATGCAGAATTTCTTTAGTCAGCTCAAGCACATCCTTGGTCTGCTTCGGCGCCGTTCCTGCATAAACCGTGAACAATCCGCTGTCCGCATGGGAGCTGTGATAAGAATATACCGAATAAGCCAAGCCGCGCTTCTCACGGATTTCCTGGAAAAGGCGAGAGCTCATTCCGCCGCCGAGGGCGTTGTTCAGCAGAACCATCGCATACTGCCGGTCATCATCGATCGGAAGTCCCTGAAAGGACAGACAGATATGATTCTGTTCAGTCTTCTTCTTGTGGTAGCGAAGTCCGCCTAGAAAATCAGGAGCTTCCAAGACCGAGGGGCTGCCTTCTTCTGAGAACGCGCCAAAATGGTGTTCAAGCAATTCGGTGATCAGCTGATCGTCGAAATTGCCCGCTACACTGATGACCGTATTCGAAATGGTGTATTTCTCTTTCATATAGTCTCTGAGATCACGGGGTCCCATTCCAGACAATCTTTCCTCTGTCCCGAGAATCGGATAAGCCAGCGGATGACTCCCGTAGGCTGCCTCGGTCACCAGATCGTGCACCATATCATCCGGAGTATCCTCATACATAGAGATTTCCTCCAAAATGACATTCTTCTCCTTGGCCAGCTCCCCCTCATCAAATAATGAACGGAAGAACATGTCCGAGAGTACATCTACAGCGATGGGCAGATGCTCATCAAGTACCTTGGCATAATAGCAGGTGTACTCCTTGGATGTAAATGCGTTAACATTCCCGCCAATTGCATCGAACTGCTCTGCTATATCCTTGGCACTAAAGCGTTCCGTGCCTTTAAACAGCATGTGCTCAATAAAGTGGGAAATCCCGTTAATCCCTGCCGTTTCATTGCGCGATCCTGTCTTCACCCATATGCCAAACGAGACGGAGCGGCAAGTGGGGATTTTCTCCAAAACCACCCGAAGGCCGTTTTTCAGCTGTAATCTTCTCACGATAGGCCCTCCTAAACATCCATACCACCGTTAGGCGGTTATAATCAAGTTCTATAAATGCACCATTATCCTATCAAAAAAAGGCAAAATGCTCAACTCTGCGGCTTGCCAAGCCTTGCCGGGGACAGAGTCTCCTCCACGGTGCCAAGCTGCAGCCCCTTCTGACGAACCACGTCAATCATGCCTTGAAGAGCATTCATGGAAGACTTGGTCGGATGCATAAGAATGAGAGAACCCGCCTCTACCTTCTTGCCAATCTTGGTGACCACACTGGACGGAAGCGGGTTCATCCAGTCAACCGTGTCAACCGTCCAGAGCACCGTTCTCAGACCTTGAGCGGCAGCAAGCTGAACCGTGTTCTGATTGAAATCTCCTGAAGGCGGAGCAAACCACTTATTGTCTACCCCCAGCGATTCTTTGAGCAGGTCTTTGGTTTTGGTGATTTCCAAGGTAGCTCTGCTCTCATTTAACTGGCTCATATTTGGATGGGAATAGGCATGGTTCTCAATCTGATGCCCCCGTTTCTGAATTTCCTTAGCAAGCTCCACGTTCTTCTTCAGCCAGCTTCCATCCAAGAAGAAGGTGGCCTTCACTTTTGCCGCATCCAGTGTATTCAGCATCGGAACGATGAATTCGTTCCCCCAGGCCACATTGATCATAAAAGAGACCATCTTCTTGTTGGGATTTCCCCGGTATATCGGCAGCGGACCCAGATCATCAAGTGTGATCTTGGCCGGAATTTCTTTATATACAAATGGGATCTGATCTACGGCTAGGTTCCCTCGCGCGGATTCCTTCTTTAAACCGAGTGCCCGCTGGTAGGTCTTATCAATATCGACCTCAAGGCCATTATAACCGGGAATGGCTTTCCAGACCCGGTCGTTCACCGCATCAACAGGAGGGACTCTGCGTTTCTCAGCTTCCACTTTAATCATAGAGAGCAGTGCCCCATCCTCCTGGCCGCTTCCAAACAGCTCGAAAGCATACTGCCCCTTGGCGGCAGGCCCGTACCGGTCCACAAAGGACTGGACTCCGCTTAGCTGACCCAGCACCAAAATAGAGCTTAGTGTTACGATGATCACCGTTGTTTTTTTCCGATCCATGATACAGGCTCATCCTTCCAAACCAGTTTGTCCTCATCATATGTGAATAGCCTTCAGATTATGCGCCTGTACACCTCACTTGGATGGAAAGACAAAAAAAGAGCCAGAACAATTTCACTCTGCCTCTTTTTTCATGCTAGCCCTTATCAAAGGGAGCTTTATTTATTTATTTTACTTAGCTGCTTCGGCTGTAAGTACGGCTTTACGGGACAGGTTAACCCGGCCCTGCTGGTCAATCTCCGTTACCTTCACCGTAATGACATCGCCGATTGCCAGGACATCTTCCACTTTAGCCACGCGCTCAGTAGATACTTGTGAAATATGCACCAGACCGTCTTTGCCAGGCAAAATTTCCACAAAGGCCCCGAATTTTTCAATCCGCTTGACCGTACCCGTGTAGATTTCACCTACGACAACTTCTTTAACAATGCCTTCGATAATCGAACGGGCTTTCTCATTCATCTCCTGGTTGGCAGATGCGATGAAGACACGTCCATCCTGCTCGATATCAATTTTTACGCCGGTTTCTTCAATAATTTTATTGATGATTTTACCGCCTGCACCAATGACATCACGGATTTTGTCCGGGTTGATGTTCATGGTCAGAATCTTAGGCGCATATGGCGACAAAGTTTCCTTTGGCTTTTGGATGACTTCCATCATTTTGGAAAGGATGAACATCCGGCCTTCCTTTGCTTGTCCCAGCGCATTTTGAAGAATAGAGCGGTCGATACCGTCAATCTTGATATCCATTTGGATGGCGGTAACGCCTTCCTTGGTTCCAGCTACCTTAAAGTCCATATCGCCGAGATGATCTTCCATACCTTGAATGTCGGTCAGGATGGAGACATGCTCCCCATCTTTGATCAGACCCATGGCTACACCGGCTACCGGCGCTTTGATTGGCACCCCAGCATCCATCATGGCCAGTGTGCTTGCGCAGATACTTGCCTGAGACGTGGAACCGTTGGATTCAAGAACCTCGGATACCAGACGGATCGTGTATGGGAACTCCGTTTCTGAAGGAATGACCTTCATCAAGGCACGCTCACCAAGCGCACCATGTCCAATCTCACGGCGTCCAGGAGCACGAAGCGGACGCGCTTCACCTACGCTGAACGGAGGGAAATTGTAGTGGTGCATAAACCGTTTGGATTCTTCCAGATCAATCCCGTCGAGAATCTGCACATCTCCCAAGGCGCCAAGTGTACATACACTGAGAGCTTGAGTCTGGCCGCGTGTGAACAGACCGGAGCCGTGTGTGCGAGGCAGCAGGTTGATATCACATTCAATTGGACGAATTTCGTCCAACTTACGACCGTCCGGACGCACTTTGTCATGCGTGATCAAACGACGGACTTCTTCTTTCACGATATCATGCAGAACTTCTTTTACATCCTTTAAGAGCTCCAGTGATTCTATGTACTTTTGCTCAAAAAAGGCCACAGTCTCATCATTAATCGCATCAATTGCTTCTTGACGTGCGTGCTTCTCGGCCACTTTTACCGCTTCAACCAAGCGCTTGGCCGCATATTCACGAACTTCCCGGTTCACGTCTGCGTTGACAGCATGAAGCTTAACTTCCATTTTAGGCTTGCCTGCAATCTGAACCAGCTCTTCAATGGTCTGCACAATCTTCTTGATTTCATCATGTCCGAACATAATAGCTTCCAGCATGATTTCCTCAGGAACTTCATTTGCTTCAGCTTCAACCATCATAATGGCGTCCTTCGTTCCGGCTACCACAAGATAGATGTCACTGCTTTCCTGCTGGGCAATATCCGGATTAATTACAAACTCTCCATTAACACGCCCAACCGCAACACCGCCGATAGGTCCGTTGAATGGAACGTCAGAAATACTGAGTGCTGCGGAAGTTCCGATCATTGCCGCAATTTCCGGTTCGCAGTCCTGGTCCACACTCATTACATAGTTGACGATCTGTACATCATTGCGGAAGCCTTCCGGGAACAATGGACGGATCGGGCGGTCTGTAAGACGGCTGGCCAGAATCGCTTTCTCGCTTGGACGTCCTTCCCGTTTAATAAATCCGCCTGGAATTTTCCCTACCGCATACAGCTTTTCTTCATAATTCACCGTCAACGGGAAGAAATCCAGGTCCTTTGGCTCTTTGGAAGCCGTAACGGTACACAGGACAACCGTATCCCCGTAACGAACGGTTACTGCAGCATTAGCCTGCTTAGCAAGCCGGCCTGTTTCGAGGCTCAGGGGTCTACCTCCGAGCTGCATTTTCACATGGTTTTCCATGAGATTCCTCCTTGTCTTCATCCTAAAAATATATGTTCGGGATATCTCTCATTATCTCCTGCTTGTCCCTGATTCATGATGATCATAGAGAACAAAAAGCTCCGTTCTGGAGCAGACTTACATTAGATGATGAGCTGTTCCTCACGAAAACGCTTTATCGTAAAAAGCAACCCGACTGCCACCATTCGCTTTGATTAAGCGCATCCGGCGGCAACCAGGCTGCTTTGGGTGTTAAACAAGATTAAATTAACGACGCAGGCCGAGTTTTTCGATCAGCGCACTGTAGCGTTGAACGTCTTTCTTCTTCAAATAAGCAAGAAGTTTACGACGTTGACCTACCATCTTCAGAAGACCACGACGTGAATGGTGATCTTTCTTATGCGAACGGAAATGGTTCGTCAAATTGACGATGTTCTCCGTAAGGATAGCAATCTGCACCTCAGGTGATCCTGTATCGGATTCATGAGTTTTGTGCTCGTCGATCAATTGTTGCTTACGCTCTTGAGTCAATGCCATCCTGTTTCACCTCCTTCATTATAATCGCCATCAGCCTCGTTGCCGCCGGTGAGAACGTACAACCAAGCCAAGGTTATAGTCATCACACAGGCCATGCCTGCGAATAACGTTAATTAGTATATCATACCTCTGGGACAAAAGTAAACTTATACTCTATATAAAATGAACTTATGAAGGTTACGCTTTTGTGGAGCTGCGATGCCGAGTGTTCTTTAAGGCCGCTGTTGTCTCCGAAATGCTTGAACTAGATATCCAAACAGGGGCATTTCGGAGACAAAGGCGAACGCTACGCTTCTTCAGAATCACTCGGGATCGAAGCTGAGACCGGTTAAGTCTAAAGTTCATTGTATATACTGCCTCAGATCATCATGCAAATACCCGAAGCTACCTTACAGTTCCAAGGCTTCCAAGCAACCTGCGGGCTGTGTCGGCATCCTTGGTGATCTGGGCGATCAGCTCATCGATCGAACCGAACTTGCGCTCCTCCCGGATGTAAGAAACAAGCTCAACCCTTAAGGTCCGGCCATATAAGTCACCACTGAAGTCAAATAGATGAACCTCGAACCACGGCTTGCTGACTCCGCTGTGGAATGTGGGCTTCACACCAATGTTCATCACGCCGTGAAGTACTTTCCCCTCGTAGTCCACCGTTACAGCATAGACCCCTTTTCTGGGAAGGACATAATGTTCGGAAAGCTCGACATTGGCTGTAGGGAAGCCGATGGTGCGTCCTCTCTTCTCCCCGTTGATGACCGTTCCGGACAAAGCATACCGGCGTCCCAGCCATTCATTGGCCAGAGCGATATCCCCTTCTTGAAGCAGCTTGCGGATGCCTGAACTGCTAACCTTCTCCCCGCCCATAACAAAAGGAGGGACCGTATAGACCTGGAAGTTCCCTTCCCCCAGACGCTTAAGGATATCAACATCCCCTTCTCCCTTATGGCCGAAGCGGAAGTCAAAGCCTGCAACTGCCGCATGAATCCGCAGCGGGAAGAGCATTTCGTTTACGAATTCCAGTGGGCTCACCTTCGAGAACTCGTGATTGAATTCAACGACGTAGAGATAATCAACCCCCATGGAACGAAGCAGATTTTCTTTCTCGCGGGTTGGTGTCAGGTACCCCTCATAATCCCCCTTCTTCATAACTTCTTTGGGATGAGGGTGAAAGGTCATCAGCGAAACAGGAATTCCCTGTGAGGCCCCTTCCTTAATCGCCATCTGAATCACGCTGGCATGTCCCAGGTGCACACCGTCAAACTGCCCGAGCGCTAACACCTGCGGACCTGAATATCGTTCAATAATATCCTGGGATAGTGGATAGGATATGTGTACTGTCTCCAAATTTCTCACCTGCATTTTCCGCTAAATTACTCTTACTTCGAACTACCAAGCGCCCTGGTGTTCATTCAGGTTCAAGCCGGACACTCGGCTCGCCGCCTGTTACAGTCCTGGCAGAAAAACCTTTACCGCAGCAATGGCTCCTGATTCAGGCTCTTTGTGGAAAATCCCAAGAAAATTGCCATCAGGATCATACAAGCGTATTGGTTCGTTCCCCATTACCTGAGGCTTAACGGCTGTCCAGCTAAGCCTTTGGCCTTGAAGTGCAGCTTTGACCTTCTCAGCGGACACCTGGTGGGAAGCCAGGTGAGAGACCGCCTGATCAACAGGAATCAAATATTGCTGCAGATTCCCTTCACGGACACACAGTTCCACCTCTTCCAGTGTCAGGCACCGGGAAAGCGGAATTCCGGCAGACATCGTCCGTTTAAGCTCAGACATGCAGGCCGGAACCCCTAGTTCCCGGCCTATATCCACACACAGGGTACGGATATAGGTTCCCTTAGAGCAAAGAGCACGGAACGAAATGGTTGGCCTTGGAAGATCAAGCTCAAATCCGGTCAACTCCAGTTCATAGATCTCCACCTTGCGGGACTTGCGCTCTACAGTTTTGCCTTCCCTCGCAAGCTCATACAGACGCTTGCCATCCACTTTTAATGCGGAGTACATAGGGGGGACCTGCGAGATCGTACCCGTAAATTTCCGAAGCGTTTCAAGTACCTGATCTTTAGTGACCGGAACTTCTTCCGTCTCCTGAACTATAGCTCCGGTGAGGTCTTCGGTATCTGTGGCAATGCCGAGAACAAGGGTAGCTTCATATTCTTTAGGCATCTCCTGCATATATTCAACCACACGGGTTGCCCGGCCAAGGCAGAGGGGAAGCACTCCCGTTACCTGGGGATCGAGCGTGCCTGTGTGGCCGATTCTCTTCATTTTCAATATGCCGCGCGCTTTGGCCACCACGTCATGTGAAGTAAACCCTGCCGGTTTATGGATGGGCAGTACGCCTTCATACTCACTCATAGCTGCTCTTTCACCCGTTCTAACACCCTTGGAATAATATCCTCCAGAGCTCCTTCAATACGGGCGCCGGCTGCACGGACATGTCCGCCTCCTCCGAAGCTCTGAGCCACGGCTGCCACATCCACTTTGCCCGCAGAACGCAGGCTCACCTTCACCGCCTGATCGTTAATCACCTTAAAGAGCATGCCTACTTCCACACCCTGAATATTGCGCGGGTAGTTCACGATGCCTTCCAGGTCTTCATTGGCTGCGCCAGTCTCCAGCATATCTTCGGGAGTAATGCTTACCCAGCTTATCTTCCCGTCTTCACTCATCTGAAGCTTGTTCAAGGCCTTGGTCAGGATAAGCAGCTGAGGATAGGTGAGCTGCTCAAGGAGAAGCTCAGACAGACCTGGGCCATCCACCCCGTGCTGAAGCAGTTTGGAAGCTGCTGCCATAACCTTTGGTGTTGTGTTGGAATAACGGAAGCCTCCGGTATCGGTAAGCAGCCCTGTATACAGCGCTGTAGCGATATCTTCTGTCATTTCAACTCCAATATACTCAACCAGGTCAAGCAAAATTTCAGCCGTCGCCGCCGCATGGGGATGAATAAGATTAACGGTCCCATAGGCATCGTTGGTCGGGTGATGATCAATATTGAGTATAAGTGCATCCTTGGCAAAATATTTCTGTGTATGCCCCACCCTCTGATAATCCGCACAATCCACACAAATCACATGTTTGTATGTAGTTTCAAGGGGCGTCACTGACAAGTCAAGGATCTGATCCGCATGCCAGAGATAAGACATTCTGCGCGGAATCGGCCCTTCGTTGACCATCACGTAATTTTTACCCAGACATGAGAGAAGCCAGCCCACCGCAAGGGTGGAACTGACTGCGTCTCCGTCCGGCTGTACATGCGATACTACCAAGAAATCATCATGCTCCATCAGGAATGCATGGGCATCCTGGAGCTCCCGTTCATGGGTCTGCATGGCCGTCACCTTCTTATTTATCTTCGTGAGATATATCCCCTAGCAGCTTCTCAATATGGCTGCCGTATGAAATCGACTCATCAATTTTAAAGATCAGTTCCGGGGTATGCCGGAGCATAATCCGTTTGCCGAGCTCGGACCGGAGGAAGCCTTTGGCCTTCTCCAGACCTTTCAGGGAGGAGCTCTTCTGCTCCTCATCCCCAAATACGCTCAAATATACTTTAGCCTGGGACAAATCGTTTGTCACATCCACGCCTGTTACGGTGATGAAACCAATCCGCGGATCTTTCATTTCCGTTTGAATGAGGACGCTGAGTTCCTTCTTAATCTGTTCGCCTACGCGGCCTGTACGGTTCTTAGCCATGCTGCCACCTCACTTACTTCGGTTCTACTGTCTCCATCACGAAGGCTTCAATAACGTCGCCTTCTTTGAGGTCATTATAACCCTCAATTGTGATCCCGCACTCATAACCTTGGGCCACTTCTTTGGCATCGTCTTTAAAACGCTTCAAGGAGTCGATCTTGCCTTCAAATACAACGATACCCTCACGAATCAGGCGTATTTCAGCCGAACGCGTGATTTTGCCGGAGGTTACCATACAGCCGGCAATCGTACCCACTTTGCTGATCTTGAACGTGTTTCTGACCTCAGCGTGGCCGATCACACTCTCTTTATAAACCGGATCCAGCATTCCCTTCATGGCCTGCTCGATCTCCTCGATTGCATTATAAATTACCCGGTGCAAGCGAATATCAACCTTCTCTTCATCAGCCACGGATTTAGCACGCGGCTCTGGACGGACGTTGAAGCCGATCACAATCGCATTGGAAGCCGCCGCAAGGATAATATCCGACTCGGTGATCGCACCTACACTGCTGTGAAGAATCTTAACCCGGACTCCTTCAACCTCAATCTTCTGAAGGGAGCCTTTAAGGGCTTCAACAGAGCCCTGCACGTCACCTTTGATGATAACGTTCAGGTCTTTGATCTCGCCTTCCTTGATATGCTTGAACAGATCATCAAGGGTTACGCGGGAGTTCGCGCCCATCTCGGATTGACGCTGGGTAATCGCACGTTTGTCTGCAATAGAACGGGCTTTACGCTCATCCTCAAACACCATCAGCGGATCACCGGCAAGCGGAACCTCCGTCAGACCTGTTATTTCAACTGGAGTTGATGGACCAGCCTCTTTCAGACGGCGTCCTTTGTCATTAACCATAGCGCGGACACGGCCAAAATAGTTACCTGCCACGAAAGCATCGCCGACTTTGAGTGTGCCGTGCTGGACAAGTACGCGGGCAACCGGGCCACGGCCCTTGTCAAGCTCAGCCTCAATAACTGTGCCGCGTGCGCGTTTGTCCGGGTTCGCTTTGTACTCATTGACCTCAGCTACCAGAAGGATCATCTCAAGCAGTCCTTCCAGACCGATTCTTTGCTTGGCGGATACGTTCACGAAGATCGTGTCACCGCCCCATTCCTCGGGCACGAGCTCATAGTTGGTCAGTTCTTGCTTGACGCGGTCTGGATCGGCTTCCGGCTTATCGATCTTGTTGACAGCCACGATGATTGGAACACCAGCCGCTTTGGCATGGCTGATCGCCTCAACCGTCTGTGGCATAACGCCGTCATCCGCAGCTACAACAATGATTGTGATATCCGTAACCTGGGCACCACGGGCACGCATCGTTGTAAACGCTTCGTGACCCGGTGTATCAAGGAAGGTGATTTTCTTGTTATTGATCTCGACCTGATAAGCACCAATATGCTGGGTAATCCCCCCGGCTTCGCCGCCAGTTACATTCGTGGAACGGATCGCATCAAGCAAGGTCGTTTTACCGTGGTCAACGTGACCCATGATGGTAACGACTGGTGGACGTTCTTTCAGATCCGCCTCATCATCCGTCTCCTCGACATTCTCAAAGCGGTCGTCTTCCACGTGGATCTTGATTTCGACTTCTACTCCATAATCCCCGGCCAGCAGCTGGATCGTATCCAGATCAAGCTCCTGGTTGATCGTAGCCATTACTCCAAGGGAAATCAGCTTCTTAATGACCTCGGAAGCGTCCTTATGAAGAAGCTTGGCGGTTTCCCCAACCGTCATCTCACCACGAACGATAATTTTCTTCGGTGTATTATCGATTTTCTCACGGCGTTCAGGCTGCTGAGGCCCTCTGCCACGGTTATTCTTCCCGCCGCGGTTATTCTTATAACCGCCTGGTTTGTTATCGTCAAACCGCTTTTGTCCAGGTCTGCCGTTATTGTTGTTTCTCTTCTGCCCCTGACCTTGACCCTGGCCACGGTTCGAAGAGTAGTTATCATTGCCTGAAGATGCGGTTCTCGCCTGCGGCTGGGAACTGCGGTTCTGGTTCTGCTGAGGGCGCGGTGTACTCGCAGTATGCTGTCCTCCGCCCTGTGGACGGCTTTGACCGCCGGCAGAAGTTTGATTGCGTCCACCGTTTCCTTGCTGGGGACGTCCTTGGTTCTGTTCTCTTCCGCCTGAAGACGGATTATTGCGGACTTGAGTCGCTTGTGCACTTCTATTCGATTGATTTTGGGATTTATTATTATTCATGCGTACCTGCTTTTCCTGTTGATTTTTGTTTGAATCTTCATTTCTCTGAACAGCTTGTTCGGAACGCTGTCCACCTTGTTCTCTAGTCTGGGTGTTCGGCTTAGGGTCCCCTCCTGCGGAGACCGGGGCCGGCGATTTGGCCTGAGCAACCCTGGAATCGGAACCTTCCTTTTTGACAGCCGCATTCGTCTTGATATCCTTAAAGAATTTCTCCACCCGGGAAACCGCGTCATTCTCCATCACACTCATGTGATTGTTGACCGGAATGTCCAACCGTTTAAGAATGGTAATAATTTCTTTGCTGCTCATATTTAGTGATTTAGCATATTCGTATACTCTGAGCTTATCCTTGTTATCTTGTTTACTCAATATACTCCACCTCCGACAAATTACTCACTGTTTTTCGAATCATCGCTGCGAAACCCTGATCCGTCAAAGCCAGCACAATCCTCTCCGGTTTGCCTATGCTTGTACCCAGCTGATCCCGTTTAAATCCGATGATTAAAGGGACTTTATATGTCCCGCATTTGTCGCGAAATTTCTTCTGTGTGTTCAGGGACGCATCCCCGGCAAGAATGACTAGTTTAGCTTCGGAAGAACGAATGGCCTTTAATACGATCTCGTCTCCGGTAACGAGCTTCCCTGCCCGCATGGCCAATCCGAGCTGGGAGAATACTTTACTCATCGTCACCGCCGTCCTGATTTGCCATTGCGGTGAATTCCTCTTCCACTGCAACGAAATCACGGGCGAGCTGCTCATAAATTTCAGGCTTGACCGGAGCCTTCAGCGCCCGGTCAAGCGCGCGGTTCTTATGCGCCAGCTTGAAGCAGGACACCTGGCCGCAGAGATAGGCACCGCGGCCTGATTTTTTGCCGGACAGATCAATCAGAACCTCGTCTTCAGGCGTTCTTACTACGCGGATCAACTGCTTCTTAGGCATCATCTGCTGGCAGGCGACGCATTTACGAAGCGGTACTTTTCTTGGCTTCATCTGTATGTCCCCGCCTTTGCGTTAATCTATGGAAACCGAATCTTGCGGCAGCTCTTCCGCTGCGGTTTTAGGTCTGCCAAATTCCTGCTCCGCCTGGCTCTCGCTCTTGATATCGATCTTCCAGCCGGTCAGTTTGGCCGCAAGGCGCGCGTTCTGGCCTTTGATACCGATAGCCAGCGACAACTGATAATCAGGCACAATCACGCGGGCCATCTTCTCGTTTTCAAACACCTCAACCTCAAGCACTTTGGATGGGCTTAGCGCGTTGGCTACATACTCCTGCACATCCTCCGAATAACGGACAATATCAATTTTCTCCCCGCGCAGCTCGTTCACAATCGTCTGAACGCGAAGCCCCTTCGGTCCAACACAGGAACCGACCGGATCCACCTCAGGATTACGGGAATATACGGCAATTTTGGAGCGGAAGCCAGCTTCACGGGCAACTGAACGAATTTCAACAACCCCATCAAAAATTTCAGGAACTTCCAGTTCAAATAACCGCTTCAGCAGCCCCGGATGTGTACGGGAGAGCAGAATTTGCGGCCCTTTTGTCGTGTTCTCCACTTTGGTGATAAAAGCTTTGATACGGTCGCCGTGCTTGAACTTCTCATTAGGCATCAGCTCGTTCAGCGGAAGGTGCGCTTCAACCTTGCCGAGGTCCACATAAATGTTCCGTGCATCCTGGCGCTGCACAATTCCAGTTACAATATCTTCTTCCTTATCTACAAAAGCGTTATAAATGAGGCCGCGTTCCGCCTCACGAATCCGCTGGGTTACCACCTGCTTCGCCGTTTGTGCCGCAATGCGCCCGAAGTCACGGGGAGTCACCTCAATCTCCGCAATGTCATCCAGTTGGAAATGCGGGTTGATCTCACGCGCAGCTTGGAGAGAAATCTCCGTCCGCAAATCGAGCACCTCATCCACAATCAGCTTGCGGGCGAACACTTTGATTGCGCCGGTGTGACGGTTCATGTCCACACGAACATTCTGTGCTGTATTGAAGTTGCGTTTATAACTGGAGATCAGTGCAGCTTCAATGGCTTCAAACAAAATGTCTTTACTGATTCCTTTCTCTCTTTCCAATTCATTCATAGCTTCGATAAAATCCATACTCATTTGCCTCAAGCTCCCCCTTTCAATAATTCACCCATCTATTTGTTCTAGAAAATAATAGCCAGTCTCGCACTGGCAACCTTCGAATACGGAATGGCGGTCTGTTTCTTACCCGACTGCACAACCAGCTCCTCGTTCTCAAAAGAAAGAAGCTTGCCTTCAAATTCCTTCTGACCATCAATCGGCTCGTATGTAGTCACAAATACATCTTTGCCAACAGCTTTAGCCACGTCTTCAGGCTTCTTCAGTGGACGTTCCGCTCCAGGAGAAGACACTTCCAGGAAATAAGCCGTCGGAATCGGGTCATTAGCATCAAGCTGCTCACTGAGATACTCACTGATGCGGCCGCAGTCATCAATATCGATGCCGCCTTCCTTATCGACGAATACACGCAGGAACCAGTTGCTGCCTTCCTTCACGTATTCAATGTCTACCAATTCAAAGCCGTTATCCTCCAGAAAAGGCTGTACCAATTGTTCAACATGCGCTTTGATTTTAGGTGTGCTCAAGCGTTCATACCTCCAAGAGAAACTTCATTCCTATATACCAAAGAGTAAAGAGTGGGTTTCCCCACTCTTTACACAACGGTTCTATCTTCATGATTACCAAAAAAATTATAACATAGTCGGATAACACTGACAAGTAAGATACCCTGACTGTACCCGCCCAAAGTCCTTGCGGCACATGAGCTTGTACGCATTTAGGCTCCAGTCTGAGCCGCGACCATACACAGATATTTCTTCCTAAAAGAGGGAAAGCTGGTTGCTTTCAGGCAATCCGCGGAAACAGCCCATTTGGCTGAGCAGCTCAATTACCGTCTTACTCGCTTTGGATTTCTGTTGGAAGTCCTCAATAGACAGGAACTCCCCTTGCTCCTTGGCAGCAGCGATGTTGCGCGCCGCATTATCCCCAATCCCCGCCAGGGCGGAGAACGGCGGAATCAAGGAATCCCCATCCACGATAAACTTAAGCGCATCTGAACGGTATAAGTCGATATTCTTGAACCGGAAGCCACGCGCAGTCATCTCCAAAGCCATTTCCAGCATCGGGAGCATATTCTTCTCCTTCGGCAGCGCCTGGAACCCCTTCTGCTCAATCTCCTCGATTCTCCGGTAAATCGCCTCATACCCTTGACACATCAGCTCAAGTTCAAAGTCCGCGACCCGGACTGAGAAATATGTGGCATAAAATTCAATAGGGTGATACAGCTTGAAGTAAGCCGTGCGTACAGCCGAAATAACATAGGCGGCCGCATGGGCTTTCGGGAACATGTACTGGATTTTGAGACAGGAATCAATATACCACTGAGGCACCTTGCATTTCTTCATCTCATCAATCCACTCGGGCGGAAGCCCCTTCCCTTTACGCACGCTTTCCGTAATTTTGAAAGCCAGACTCGCGTCCATACCTGCTTTGTAGATCAGATAGAGCATAATATCGTCACGACAACCAATAACTGTTTTGATGTTGCAGGTATTGTTCTTGATCAGCTCCTGGGCATTTCCGAGCCATACCCCGGTCCCGTGGGAGAGTCCAGAGATCTGAAGCAAATCGGCAAAGGACGAAGGCTGTGACTCCACCAGCATCTGACGTACGAATTTGGTTCCCATTTCCGGAACCCCGTAAGTGGCTACCGGCGTACGAATCTGCTGCGGGGTCACACCGAGCGCCTCCGTCGAGTTGAACATGCTCATCACCTTCGGATCATTCATCGGAATCGTGGTTGGGTCCACACCCGTCAAATCCTGCAGCATCCGCATCATTGTCGGATCATCGTGTCCCAGAATATCGAGTTTAAGCAGGTTCGCATCAAAGGCATGATAATCAAAATGAGTGGTTTTCCAATCCGAAGACGTGTCGTCCGCCGGATACTGGACAGGCGTGATATCGTCGACTTCCATATAATCCGGTACAACAACAATACCACCAGGATGCTGCCCCGTACTCCGCTTAACCCCGGTACAGCCCGATGCGAGCCGGTTGAGTTCAGCCCCCCGCCATTTCTTTCCATGTTCCTCCTCGTACTTCTTGGCAAACCCAAAAGCGGTCTTCTCCGCCACCGTACCGATGGTCCCCGCCCGGAACACACTTTTCTCCCCAAACAGCTCTTTGGTGTAATTATGGGCATGAGGCTGATATTCACCGGAAAAGTTCAAATCGATATCGGGAACCTTATCCCCTTTAAAGCCCAGGAACGTCTCAAACGGAATGTCCTGTCCTTCTCCCTTCAGCTTCTCCCCACATTTCGGACAAGGCTTATCGGGAAGGTCGAATCCACTCGGAATGCTTCCGTCCAGGAACCATTCACTGTATTTGCACTCTTTATTAAGACATAGATAATGTGCAGGCAGCGGGTTAACCTCCGAAATACCCAGGAAAGTCGCCACTACCGAGGAGCCGACAGACCCCCGGGAACCGACTAGATAGCCGTCCTGGTTTGATTTCTTCACCAGGCGTTCGGAGATCAGGTAGTTGGCGGAGAACCCGTATTTGATGATCGGCTCCAGCTCTTTCTCCAGCCGAGCCACTACAACTTCGGGCAGATCCTCCCCATATAAAGATTTCGCTGTGTCATAGCAGGTCTGGCGGATTTCTTCATCCGCCCCTTCAATAATCGGAGTGAACAGCTTGGAAGGGAACAATTCAAGTTCTTCAAAGGAATCTGCAAGCTCCGACGTGTTCTTAACCACGACCTCGTAGGCTTTATCCTCGCCCAGGAATTCAAATTCCTTCAGCATCTCCTCCGTTGTCCGCAGATGGGCATCTGGCTTGCGGATATCCTTCAGCGGACTGAAGCCGGTGATACCGTGTATCGTAATGTCCCTGTACAGCTTGTCACGTGGCTCAAGATAATGCACGTTGCCGGTAGCAATGACCGGCTTGCTGAGCTTGCGGCCGATCTCGCACACCTTGCGAATGGCGGTTTCCAGCTCGGCTGTACTGCCGACCAGTCCCTTCTCTACCAAGTGCATATACATCGTGATCGGCTGAATTTCCAGCACGTCATAGAACTGGGCAACCTCCTCAGCCTCTTCCACCGACTTATTCAGCACGGCTTCGAAGAACTCGCCCTTCTCACAGCCGGAGATGATCAACAGGCCCTCTCTCATTTCCACCAGCTTGGATTTCGGAATGCAAGGCACCCGCTTGAAATACTCGGTATGGGACATGGAGACCAGCTTGAACAGGTTCTTCTTGCCTGTCATGTTCAGCGCATAGATGCTGCAGTGGAACGGACGGACGTTGGACAAGTCCTTGCCGACATGATCATTCAAGCGATCAAGCATCATGATTCCTTTGATTTTGGCTGCATCCTCAAGCAGACCAACCAGGATCTCTGCAAGGGCTACGGTATCATCAATCGCCCGGTGATGATTCTCAAGCGAAACTTTATATTTAGCAGCCAGCGTGTTCAGCCTGTGATTCTTAAGTGTCGGATGCAGCAGTCTGGCCAGCTCCAATGTATCGAGCACAGAATTTTGCATTGGCTCCATGCCGAGGTCTTTCAGCTTAGCATTCACAAAGCCCACGTCAAATCTGGCATTATGGGCCACAAGCACCCCATCGCCGGCGAACTCTATGAACTCCTTCAGTACCGGCTCCACATCAGGAGCGTCCTTCACCATTTCATCATTGATATTCGTCAGCTGCTGGATATTGTAAGGGATTCGCTCATGCGGATTCACAAACGTTGCATATCTGCCGATTTCCTTGCCTTCCACCATCTTTACCGCAGCAATCTCAATGATATTGTTCTGTGTTACGGATAGACCTGTGGTCTCGATGTCAAACACAATGTAAGTAGCTGTCTTAAGCTCAATCGGACGCGGCTCCAGCACAACGGCCACATTATCATTCACCACGTTTGCTTCCAGCCCGTAAATCATCTTGATGCCATTCTTCTTGGCCGCTTTGGCCGCGTCCGGATAACACTGAACGCCGCCATGGTCCGTGACCGCAATCGCCTTATGGCCCCATTTCGCAGCCATTTTCACATATTGGTCAATCGGTGTAACGGCATCCATCGTGCTCATCGTGGTGTGCAGATGGAACTCCACCCGCTTCTCCGCCGCATTGTCTTTGCGTCCAGGAGGTGCATTAACCTCGCTCAGATCTGAAGGGATCATGACCAGCTCGGGAACCTGCATGAACCGGTCATATTCAACCCGGCCGCGTGCCTTCACCCATTTGCCGTTCGCCAGCAGGCTCATAATCTTCAAGTCTTCCTTGGTCTTCGCAAACATCTTCATCTGAAGCGAGTCGCTGAAATCGGTAAGATAGAAGGTGAACAACGTGCTACCGTTACGCAACTCCTTGCTGTCCAGGCCAAAGATCGTGCCTTGGATTGTGATCTTCTTCTCTTCATCCTGAATATCTTTAAGCGGTACCGGTTGTTCCTTGATCTCATAACCCACCTGCAGCTTGACCACTTCGCCGCTCTCGTCGACTTCCTCGGGTTCCGGCTCCATGCTGGTCATCATCTGCTGGATGACTTCCCGTTCCTCCTCAACAATCCGCTGCTGGAACTCTTCAAACGCCTCATTTGGACCTTCTGCAGTCTGAAGCTTCACTCTAAGCGGCAGGGCAAAATACGTTTCAAAGAACGTCACCACCGCACGGTCAATTCCCTTCTTCTTGGCCAGCTCGAGCGAGGTGGCATCGGTCATAGAGATGACAACCAGATCCTGCTCCACCTCGAAGGTGGCTCTGGACATCCATCCATTGACCGACGGTACTTCACGCTGCACCCATTCGAGAAACAATTTCCAGTACTCGGAGACAATCTGATTACTCGTGACCGACCCGGCGTACCGGAACTCAAACGATATCTTGGAAATATGCTGCATCTTCTCCTGCACTTGCAGGCAAAATGTACGGTATACCTGGCCAGGTACCAGGGTTTCCTTATGGATTACAATCTTCCAAGCCCGGTTGCTCCGGCTTACTTCAACCTGCTCAATTACACCATCCAGGAAATGGGCATCAATTAAAGCGCCCGGAATTTCCGTCTGCTTCATCAAGAGCTCAAACCGTGTTCTTTTGTCCCCCGCTTGGCTCATATTCCCCTCCCCCTCATACTGCCTTCTTATATAAATTTGAAAAAATGATTGTACGAATAAGGCATCCAGGTGAAACGTTCTTTAATGTCACTGTTGTGCACGGATTTCTTTTCGGACGGCTGCGATACCGAGTGTTCTTTAAGGCCGCTGTTGTCTCCGAAATGCTTGAACTAGATATCCAAGTAGGGGCATTTCGGAGACAAAGGCGGACGCTGCGCTTCTCCGGAATCATTTCACCCTTTTGCCTCTATAAAAAAGGAATAAAAAGGGCTTCCAGACGGATAGTTGCGGGCCTATGATGCCCTATCAACCTACTGCCGGAAGCCTCCTTTTTTGGCGTATATGTGATGCGATCGTTGCTCTTAGCGGTCTGCCCGCTTCACAGAGCAGCCAGCTTAGTAGGCTCTGGCGAATACTACGGTATGCTCGGCTTTCTCCCCGCACACCAGACAAGTATGCTTCTTCACCTGTGGTTCAAATGGGATGTTCCGGCTTGTAGCTCCCGTCTCCTTCTTGACTGTATCCTCACAGGCCTCAGATCCGCACCAGCCAGCCAACGTGAATCCGCGCTGCTCTTCAATGTTCGCCTTCATCTCATCGAGAGTGTCCACGGAATAGAAATGCTCTTCACGGAACGTCTTGGCCCGTTCATACATTTCATGGTGAACCTGATCCAGCATGGCCTCAACCTCTTGGACCAGATTCTCCTGCTGAATCACTTTCTTCTCTCCGCTGATCCGGGAGACGAGAACACATACGCCGTTCTCCATATCCCGTGGTCCAATCTCAAGCCGCACAGGTACGCCGCGCATTTCATACTCGTTGAACTTCCAGCCTGGACGCACATCCGCACGGTCATCTATGCCGACGCGAATGCCGGCCTTCTTCAGCTCGTTGAACAGCTCATCGGCTCTTCCCACCACTTGATCACGGGTTTTAGGAGGTCCAATCGGAATAATCATCACCTGCTTCGGAGCCACCTTCGGAGGAAGAGCAAGCCCCCGGTCATCCCCATGCACCATAATCAGTGAACCGATCAGGCGTGTGCTTACGCCCCAAGAAGTGGTGTGCACATACTCTTGCACATTCTCACGATTCAAATATTTAATTTCAAAAGCCTTGGCAAAATTCGTTCCAAGGTAATGCGATGTGCCTGCTTGAACGGCACGTCCATCCTTCATCATCGCCTCAATCGAGAACGTATCGACCGCGCCGGCGAATTTCTCGGAAGGAGTCTTCTGTCCCACGATTACAGGTATCGCGAGATAATTCTCCACAAAGTCGCGATATATTTCCAGGATCTTCATCGTTTCTTCACGGGCTTCCTGTTCGTTCTCGTGTGCCGTATGGCCTTCCTGCCACAGGAATTCACTTGTGCGAAGGAAAGGCAGGGTCCGCTTCTCCCAGCGGACAACGTTCGCCCATTGGTTGATCAGGACCGGAAGATCACGGTATGACTGAATCCATCTTTCGTACATATGTCCGATCATGGTTTCGGAAGTCGGGCGAACCGCTAGGCGTTCCTCCAGCTTCTCCCCTGCCGCTTCAGTCACCCAAGGCAGCTCGGGGTTAAAGCCTTCCACATGTTCCTTCTCCTTCTGGAAGAAGCTTTCCGGGATGAACAATGGGAAGTAGGCATTGCGGTGTCCGGTCTCCTTGAAGCGCCGGTCAAGCTCATCCTGAATATGCTCCCAAATCTCATACCCGTCCGGCTTGAATACGATACAGCCACGGACCGGTGAATAATCCATCAGATCGGCTTTCTTAATTACGTCAATATACCAGCGGGAGAAATCCTCCTGCTGAGGTGTAATTTCAGTCACAAACTGCTTATCTTCATTCGCCATAAGAAACGTTGTCCTCCCGTTAATAACCCTAAATTATCTATCTATCCATTAATCAGACGTAAAATATCATTGTACGTCACCGCAATCATAAGCAGGAACAGCATTGCAAAGCCTATAAAATGCACCATACCTTCCCGGTTGGGGTCCACCGGCTTGCCTCTTAGAGCTTCAACCCCCAAGAATACCAGACGGCTTCCATCAAGTGCAGGAATCGGCAAGAGATTGAAAATCCCCAAGTACAAGCTCAGGATCGCCGCCCAATACGTAAGCTGTTCAATGCCCTGCTTCGCGATCTGTCCTGTTAATTCAAAGGTGCGGACCGGACCGCCAAGATCGTTCATGGAAAATTTATTAATCAGCTGCTTGAACCCGAGGAAAATCATATCCGTTGTATTTACCATGTCCTTGCCTGCTGTTGTAAACGTCTCCCCAAACCCAGCACTCCGGGTCGGAAATACCGGGCTTACCCCTACCTTGCCGCCTTCCTGGCCAGCCATTGACCTTGGAGTGAGGGTAACCTCAAGCGGTTTCCCTTCCCGGATTACCGTCCAGTTCATGGGCTTATCCTTGGATTCAGAAATCAGCTTGATCATATTGTCACGGTCGGCACCCACCTTAACCCCGTTAATCGTGTCGATGATATCGCCTTTCTGCAGATGGGCTTCATCCGCAGGCATGCCTTTGGTCACCTCGCCGATCTCCAGATAGGACGGGTTCTCAATTTGAATCCCAGCCATTTGGGTGTGCAGCGCAAACAACACAAAAGCAAGAATAAAGTTCATCAAAGGGCCTGCAAAAATGGACAAGGCCCGCTGCCCCACCGTCTTGCTACCATACTGCCGGTCACGCGGGGCGATCTGCGTATCCTTATTCTTGGCGACGAGAACCGCTTTCGGGTGAACATTGTAAGATTGACTCTCTCCGTCCACATCCAGCACCACGTTTAGCTTATCTTCCAGATCGGCGGACTGAACCTCTCCGCGAATAACATTCTTACGGTTATCCAGCCGGTCCAGATAGATCTTGGTTACAGCGTTATCGACCAGCCGCAAAGCCACAGTCTGACCGGGCTGCACGGCAACCAGCTCTGGATCCTCTCCAGCCATCCGGGCATATCCACCGAAAGGCAGCAGCCGGAGGGTGAATTGAGTCTCGTCCTTTTTGTAAGAGAACAGCTTGGGACCGAAGCCTATAGCAAATTCCCTCACCAGAATTCCGGCGCGTTTTGCGAAATAGTAGTGTCCCCATTCATGAACGGTCACGATGAGAAAGAACATCAGCACCGTTAAAATTATAATTTGCAGCATTTCCAATCGAGCGCATCCTCCTTTGGTTAACAGGTCGCCGTGTATGATAGCCTCGTCTTCCTGTCTTGATTCATACTATTTCCGGATCAGAGTGTACACGCGCTCTACTACCAGCCCGCTGCGCAGCTGCTTACAAGCGGGCAGCCATATCCCGTGCCCAACTGTCCGCTTCACGAATCTCATCCAAATCCGGATTCATCACCGGAACATGCCGGGATACCGTTTCTTCCAGGATGGATTCAATCTTCAGGAACGGAATTTCCCTGCTCAAAAATCGTGCAACGGCGACTTCATTGGCCGCATTGAACACACAAGTTGCGGTACCACCTATTTTACCACATTCAAAGGCAAGTCTTAAACACGGAAAGCGGACGAAGTCCATCTCTTGGAAATGCAAGCTGCCAACCTCGGCAAGTGACAATCTTCGTGAAGGAGAAGTCCAGCGGTCTGGATAAGTCAGTGCGTATTGAATGGGTACCCGCATATCCGGATTGCCCAGCTGTGCAATGATACTGCTGTCTTGAAACTCCACGTAGGAGTGAATAATACTTTCCGGATGAAGCAAAACGCCGATCTGCTCGTAAGGCACGTCAAACAGCCAATGAGCTTCAATGACTTCCAGCCCCTTATTCACCATGGTGGCGGAATCAATAGTGATCTTGGCTCCCATCAACCAATTCGGGTGCTTAAGCGCATCCTCTACCGTCACATCGGCCAGCTGTTCACGAGTTAAGTCGCGAAACGAGCCGCCGGAAGCCGTCAATGTAATTTGAGCAACATCGGATCTATTCTCCCCATTTAGGCACTGGAAGACAGCCGAGTGCTCGCTATCGATCGGAAGCAGTGGAACTCCTTTCTCCTTGGCCAGCGAGGTCACGATATGACCAGCGGTAACAAGCGTCTCCTTGTTGGCAAGACCAATCGTCTTGCCTTCAGCTATCGCTGCCAGCGTTGCTGGAAGACCGGCACTGCCCATAACAGCGGTAATTACCGTATCGGCATCCGTCCCGGCCGCCACTTCAACAAGCCCTTCGGGGCCATAACACAGCTGTACCCCAGCGGGCAGGAAAGGTTTGATTTCATCTGCTAGCGCTTTGCTTCCCACAGAAGCTATTTTAGGCTTGAACTGCTTCACCTGTTCCAGAAACAGCTTTAGGTTGGAGCCTGCAGCAAGCCCTTCAATCTGAAAATGCTCAGGACGGGCCGAAACCACATCCAGTGTTTGTGTTCCTATCGAACCGGTTGAACCGATGACCGCCAGTTTTTTCATCACTTACCCTCTCATCTCTTGTCATTCATCTCTGTTCCTTAGTAAAAAGGAAGAAGCATCAATATATGTACAAAAGGAAATACGGTGATCCAGCTGTCGCACCGGTCTAATATACCGCCATGTCCCGGCAGCAGTGTGCCGGAATCCTTGATACCATACACTCTTTTGTAAGCAGACTGAACTAAATCGCCCATTTGGCCGATCACTGCGCAAGAAGCTCCAAGCAGTATGGCTAGTCCGATAGAAAGAAGCCCGCCTGAGAAAATGGCGAACAGAACCGCAACAACGATGGCAATCAGCACACCGCCCAATGCGCCTTCCACGGTTTTGTTCGGGCTAATGGCCGGCCATAGTTTATTGCGTCCCCATCTCCGGCCTGTGAAATACGCTCCCGCGTCACTCGCCCAGATTGAGAACAAGAGCAAAAAAGTCCAGAACAGGCCGTGTCCGTCCGGTGTATTCCGTGACTCCGCGATGTAGGAAAATCCGATGCCAATGTACACCGCGCCTAAGAACAGCAGTGCAGCCTGGTTAATATTAATTTGGTTCTTCGACACCACGGTGACAAACAGAAATAACAGCATGAGCGGCCATATCAGCTGAAGCGTATCTGGAACAAAAGGGCTGCCCAGCAGCTTCCACGGGAAGACAAGTAAAATGACACCGATGAAGCCTAAGAGACCCGCTCCGCTCCAAGGTGATGTCTTGGTCATGCGGACAAATTCATAATATCCAATGACCGACATAATTAGAACCAAACCATGAAACCATAATCCACCTGCCAAACAAGGTCCTAAAAAAAGAACTGCTGCGACTAAACCGGTAATGATGCGCTGCTTCACTGATGTCCACCTCCGTCCGCTTAAGATAGTCCCCCATACCGGCGTGTTCGTCTCTGATATTCCGCAATCGCCTGATAGAAGTGATCGCGCCCAAACTCCGGCCAATAGATATCTGTGAACCACAGCTCACTATAGGCCAACTGCCATAACATGAAGTTGCTAAGCCTGAGTTCACCGCCCGTACGAATCAAAAGATCCGGGTCAGGGATTCCTGATGTCTGCAGGTGGGAATCAATCCATTCTTCCGTGAACACCTCGGGTGACAGCCTTCCGGCAGCGATATCCTCCGCGGCTTTCCTGAAGGCCTCCTTGAGCTCACGGCGGCTTCCATAGTTAAGCGCGAAATTAAGCACCAGCCCCGTATTGTTCCGGGTACGGCTGATCGCTTCCTCCATCGCGGCAATCGTATGAGGAGGAAGATCCTCCGGATGCCCCATCATATGGATACGCACGTTCTTCTCAATCAGCTCTTCGAGCTCAATCGCCAGGAACTCCTCGGGCAGGCGCATCAGGAAGTCCACTTCGTCCTTGGGACGTTTCCAATTCTCTGTTGAGAAGGCATACATCGTCAAATATTTAACACCGATCTCGTCCGCAGCGATCGCCGCACGCTTAACGGCCTTCATTCCGGTCTGGTGCCCGACAATCCGCGGCAGACCGCGGCGGTTAGCCCAACGCCCATTGCCATCCATAATGATGGCAACATGACTTGGAACATTGTCCTTGGACAAGCTCGGAAGAGTTTTCTCTTGTTTTTTATTCCACAAGGATTGAAATACTTTGATCATTCCTTTTCCTCCAAGCGGTGATGAAAAAGAGACAAACCCCACCATAAAAGGAGGGGCCGCTCACGTCTCTTAAACTTCCATAATCTCTTTTTCTTTCGCAGCGAGCACTTTGTCGACTTCCGCGATAAATTTATCTGTCGTTTTTTGGATATCATCCTGGTGGCGGCGGGATTCATCTTCAGAGATGTCCGTCTTCTCCATCTTTTTGATATCGTCGTTGGCGTCTCTGCGGATATTGCGGATTGCAACCTTCGCTTCTTCGCCATATTTCTTGGTTGTCTTCACGAGCTCTACACGGCGCTCCTCTGTCAGAGGAGGAATCGACAAACGAATGGTTGACCCGTCATTGGCAGGGGTTAATCCCAAATCCGACTTCTGAATCGCACGTTCGATATCCGCCAGGGAGGATTTGTCCCAAGGCTGAATCAGCAGTGTGCGGGAATCCGGTGTATTAATATTCGCTAATTGATTAAGCGGGGTAGATGCACCGTAGTAGTCCACGTGGATCCGGTCCAGCAGGGACGGAGTCGCACGGCCTGCACGAAGCGTAAGCAGATCTCTTTTCAAAGATTGAATGGCTTTTTCCATGCGTTCTTCGGCATTTTTCTTAACCGATTGTGGCATTAGTCTACACTCCCTTTAACGATTGTGCCGATTCTCTCACCAAGAACGACACGTTTAATGTTTCCTTGCTCCGTTATCGCGAATACGATAAGTGGAATGTTGTTGTCCATGCACAGCGAAGAAGCGGTGGAATCCATAACTCCCAGGTTCTTGCTGAGCACTTCCATATAAGTCAGCTGCTCGAATTTCTCGGCAGTCGGATCTACAAATGGATCAGCAGAGTAGACACCGTCTACTTTGTTCTTAGCCATAAGAATCACTTCAGCTTCAATCTCTGCTGCGCGAAGAGCCGCGGTCGTATCGGTGGAGAAGAACGGGTTACCCGTACCTGCCGCAAAGATGACGACACGTCCCTTTTCAAGATGGCGGATTGCCCGCCGGCGAATATAAGGTTCAGCAATCTGCTGCATTGCGATAGACGTCTGAACTCTGGTTGGCACATCAATCTGTTCGAGTGCGTCCTGCAGGGCAAGCGAGTTCATCAGAGTAGCCAGCATCCCCATGTAGTCCGCAGTGGCACGGTCAATTCCTTTAGCACTGCCTGCAATCCCCCGCCAGATGTTTCCGCCTCCACACACAATCGCAACTTCCACGCCAAGCTCCACAACTTCCTTAACCTGCTCTGCGATGGAGGTAATGGTTTCGGCATCTATACCGTAGCCGTTCTGTCCGGCTAAAGACTCTCCGCTGACCTTTAAGACAACACGTTTAAATACAGGCTGTTCCAATTGCAAACCCTCCACTTTAAATCACCGATTTCTAAAGGCCATTTGGTTAAAAAAGAAGGAACACGGCGTGTTCCAATCTTTTTGTTCATGCATTTAGTTATATTATACGCTCTTGCGGAATGATCTAACATACTAATGTTCTTTAGGTAGCTCCGCAAACAAAAATTAGTTTTTAACTTGGGACAATACTTCTTCAACGAAGTTGTCGACTTTCTTCTCAAGACCTTCACCAAGCTCGTAACGAGCGAAGCGGCGAATGGAGATGTTCTCTCCGATCGTGCTGATCTTCTCGTTAAGCAATTGGGAGATGGTTTTGTCCGGATCTTTTACGAAAGATTGCTCAAGCAAGCAGTATTCCTCGTAGTATTTACCGATACGGCCTTCAACCATTTTTTCAACAATCTTCTCAGGTTTGCCTTCGTTAAGCGCTTGAGCTTTCAAGATTTCTTTTTCTTTTTCGATCTCTTCAGCAGGCACCTCTTCACGACGGACAAATTTAGGGTTCGAAGCTGCGATGTGCATAGCGATGTCGCGCGCGAACTCTTTGAATTGATCTGTCATAGCTACGAAGTCAGTTTCACAGTTGATTTCAACAAGTACGCCGATACGTCCGCCAGCGTGGATGTAGGATTGAACCACACCTTCAGTTGCGATACGTCCTGCTTTGTTGCTTGCAGCAGAAAGACCTTTCTCGCGAAGCAGCTCAGCCGCTTTTGTCAAATCTCCGTTTGCTTCTTCCAGCGCTTTTTTGCAATCCAACATCCCTGCGCCTGTTTTTTCACGTAGTTCTTTTACTGATTTTGCATCTACTGCCATTTGTATTACCTCCAATTGTATAGTTGGGGTGTAGCCTTAATTTTATCCTTTAAAAAAAGGGTAGTGAGAGGTTTTAGCACCTACCAACCACCCTTTTCATTTAATTCATCGTTTGTGTCATGCATCCTGAATGAATCTCATTCAGATCATGTCTAAACGTTCTATCTTACGCTGTTGTTTGTTCGCCTTGGTTCGCTTCGATCACAGCATCGGCCATTTTACCTGTCAGCAATTTAACAGCGCGGATCGCGTCATCATTACCTGGGATAACATAGTCGATTTCGTCCGGATCACAGTTCGTATCTACGATACCAACAATTGGGATACCCAATTTACGGGCTTCAGCAACCGCGATACGCTCTTTGCGAGGGTCGATGATGAAGAGTGCGCTTGGCAAGCCCTTCATGTTCTTGATACCGCCAAGGAATTTCTCAAGACGATCTTTCTCTTTGCGGAGAATGATAACTTCTTTCTTAGGAAGAACTGCGAAAGTGCCATCCTCTTCCCATTTTTCCAATGTCTTCAAACGGTCGATACGTTTTTGAATGGTTTGGAAGTTAGTCAGAGTACCTCCGAGCCAACGTTGGTTAATGTAGAATTGACCAGCGCGCTCAGCTTCTTCTTTAACAGAATCTTGAGCTTGTTTCTTCGTGCCGACGAAAAGAATAGTACCATTCTCTTCAGCCACGCTTTTTACGAAGTTGTAAGCTTCTTCTACTTTCTTGACTGTCTTTTGCAAGTCAATAATGTAAATACCGTTTCTTTCAGTGAAGATATAACGATCCATTTTTGGGTTCCAGCGACGTGTCTGGTGACCGAAATGAACCCCTGCTTCAAGCAGTTGTTTCATGGAGATAACTCCCATCTTCACACACCTCCTAGTTGGTTTTTTAGTATGATGCCCTCCGCTGATGTCATCTCCCATTAAAACTTCCCGCAGGAAGCACCGTTAACAGAATCAGTCAGCGTGTGTTTTAACACCGTCAACTAATATATCACAATTAGATTAGCGTTGCAATAAAATCTCGGTAAACGAATAAAGCCGCACCGGGAATGTTATTTCCCGGACGGCTTTGAGGTGATTTTGGAGATAATGGAGGCTGCGGACTCCCCCTCTTCGAAGCTGTAAGTTCCGGTCTGCAATCTGTAATTGGACTTCTTATCTACTGCCTTTTGGATAAAGGCGCTCTTGTCGTCAATAATGCCTGATTTCTTAAGATTGTCCGCGACCTTGCTCAGGGTGTCCCCCGATGAAATTTTAAAAGAGATCGTCTCCGGCTTCTTGGGAGCTTCCGTTTGCTTAGGAGTAGTCGTCTTAGGCGTATCAGGCGCCGTGGAAGACTTGTCCGCTCCGTCTGGCGCGGCTGGCTCCTTCGGAGCTGATGCCGAATCCGGCTTAGCCGGGTCCGTGGTGGAAGACGGTGTCTTTGGTTCTACCGGCTTCTTGGTTTCAGAAGAAGCCTGTTCTCCCGGCTTTGCTTCCTTTGCTTTGGCTTCCCATTCCTGGGCTGTGTACACCTTTTCCGCTTCGTCATACACCTTCAGGTTAAACCTCTGGGCAGCCTCCTTCACCTGCTGCGCGGTAAGAAGCTGGCTGGACGCCGTCCCCTGTCCGATCAGCATGATCTGAAGCAGCAGGGCACCGGCAATGAGTCCGACACCTAGTCCGAGCAAAAATGTGCGGTTCTTCATTCCGCCTTCTCCTCCTTGCTGGCAAGTTGAAGAATCAGCTGAACTTCACCGCGCTGCATATCCAGCGCTTTCGCAATGGCGTCAATCGATTTCCCATGCTCATAGAAATTAAACAGCTCGGGATACCGGTCACGCACGGTGTTCCGTGGAACAGCAGGAGCCTTCGGTTCCTCTACCGGGACTTCACCCGGTTCTTCTAATGTGACGGGCACTGAAGGTACTGAAGGCACGGATTCCAGCTTTTCCATCCTCGCTTCCTGCAGCGAAGCCGTTTTCTCAACATCAAGCAGCCGTCCTCTGAGCTCAGCCACCTGCTCCTGCAGCGACATCATCTTGGAAGCCGTCTCCTGCTTCATTTGGGCTACAAGCTCGATGAGTTCGTTATTCTCCCGTTCGATCTCAGACATATAGTGCTCAAGAGCGGCCTCCACGTCGGCAGCTCCCGAAGCCTGATCTGCCGCTGGTTTGCGCTTTGGCAGAAAGAGAGCGTAACCAATCGCCGCGGCTCCTAGAAGGACTATATAAACCCATGCATTTCCTAATGGCATAAATGTTCACCCGTTTTATTGTTATGTTGTAGTTATAAGAAAAGCACCGTTAGGTGCCTTTACATAAGTTAATCATCAGCATGTTCAAATAAATTATAAAGAAAGATCAAAGTTGTGTCCTTTGAACGGGTGTTCAGCAGGGTGTTCCTTAACCTGCTCTGAGGAAGCTTCCTGCTTGTCTTGCTGGCCTGCTTCCCCAGAAGAGGATTGACGGCCGTCCCGAACCACCGCTTGCGACGATTCGTCCACTTGAGCGCTGCGCTTACGTTCGCGGTCACTGCGCTTCATATTCTGGCCCTCTAAAGTATGCTGGTGATGCATTGGACTATGCTGAGCCTCCTGCTGAATCCGGCTTGCTTCACTGGTCCGTGGGACGGCAATTTGCAGTTCAACCGCTTTAAAATCCATGAAATCACCCCACTATTAAAATTGGAGGCCTAGACATAAGAGGACATCGAGATATCTCCCTCGCTGTAATAAAAAGTCATATGGGAGACTGGGTCCTTAATAAATTTCGTGTATCTGCCGATAACTATTTTGGAGCCACCATAAATCATCTTTAACACCTGTACCTTGGCCTTGCTCGTATCTTCAAGAGACTTTTCGATCTCCAGCATCCGCTCTTTAAGTTCAGCTTGCTCTCTCAGGTGCTGCTTCTTGGTCAGGCTCAGCTTAGCTCGCATCTGCATCTTCTCCGTTGTCAGTTTTCCAACCGAAGCCAGCTGATCCAGAATAGCAAGTGCTTTGTCTGTCTTATCGAGACTTCCCATATTCTCTTTGAATGCCAGTCTCAAGTCCGCAAGCTCATTGCGGAGCTCCGGAAGGACACCTACCTCGACCGTTGTCGTGGTGGACATCGGGTTGCCGATAATCCTTGCGGTTACTTTCTCTCCGGCCTGAATGTTGCCGCCGACAATAAGTCCTTTGGCTCCATTACAGAGAACGTCCCGTCCGGCACGGATATTAGAGTGCATAATACTCTGAGATACAATCACGTCCTCGGCTGCATGTACGTTCCCATCTTGAATGAAGGAGCTTTTGACATTGTGGCCTGCTTTGACAAGGCCTTTGTTGTAACCGATAATACCGCCCGTAATTTCGATGGAGCCTCCAGCTTCAAGCTCCGCACCTTCCACACCGCCGATAACCCTGATGTCTCCTGCGGCGCTAACGCGAAATCCGGTCAACACGTTCCCACGAACAATTACAGTACCGATAAAGCTTATATTCCCGGTAGTGTAATCCACATCCCCGTTCACTTCATAGATCGGGAATACATTGATCTTCCCTTTGTCCGTTTTGGTGACCAATCCGTCAATGGCGGCATACATCGCCGTCTGTTCCGGGTTCAGAACGACATTCTTGCCAACTTTAAATCTTGCTTCCTTACCGGGTTTACAAGGTATTTCTTCACCGGTTACCGCTCTGCCCGGCTTGCCTGGCACAGGAGGCGCCAGCTCCGCGATCAATTGGCCTTTCTGCAGGTTATTAAGCCGGATAACATCCTTATAATCCACGCTTCCATCCTCATTCTCATTGGGACGGTGCTGTTCTTGATCGATGGACAAGGCATAGCGGATGAAACCATCCTCGCCGCTGACCGGGGGTTGACCTATTGCTACCCGCAGAGGCGTGAAAGCATATCCTCCTGGATTGGCCGCAAACCGTACTAGAGCATCCTTTTGGATACCAAAATTCACACCATTCGCCAGCAAAAACTGTTCCAGTGATTCCGGGCTGCAGGCTAAGCCTTCTTCATCCTTAATCAGCTGCAGGAACGCCTCGCTTTTGTCATTAGAAAAACTCAAACCTACATACTGCTTCAAATCTATACCAACCTGCTCGCCCATCCCAAGTCCCCCATTCCTTCATATACAATACTCTAGTCATCTTGCATCAACAGATCCCGCTGTTTATCCAAGGTGCCACGAAGCCTAAGGATCGCTTTGGAATGTAACTGAGAAATCCGCGAAGGGGATAAAGACATAACCTCCGCAATTTCACTTAGTGATAAATCTTCATAATAAAGTAAAGAAACGACTGTACGTTCTTTTTCAGTCAATTTCTCGATTCCCTTAGTCAATGATTCTCTTAAATGGAACTCTCGAACCTTATAGTCCGGGTTCTTGGCTTTTTCATCAACGAGAACGGATAACCGGGTTTCCGAGTCTTCCTCCCGTATCGGGTCCTCCAACGAACAGAGGGTCATTACCGCAACTTCCTGAAGCATGTGCTGAAACTCTTGAACGGTAACATCTAAATATTGGCTCATTTCGGCATCGGATACCGAGCGCAGATACTGCTGTTCCAGCTGCTGATATCCTTCTTCAATCTTCTTTGCTTTCTCCCGGACAGATCGGGGAACCCAGTCCCCCTGTCTCAGCCCGTCCAATATGGCACCGCGGACCCTCCATGAGGCATAGGTCTCGAACTGCAGTCCGCGCTTGTAATCAAACTTCTCAACAGCATCGATAAGTCCCATTACACCGTTACTGGCCAAGTCGTCCTTGGAAATATTCTTTGGGAGTCCAACAGCCAGGCGGCCCGACACATAGTCAACAATAGGGAGGTGTTTCTCGATCAACATTTTCTTGGCCTCAATATCGCCGTGTTCTTTCCATCTCTCCCAGAGATCAGCGTTGTTCAGAGGCATGGATTTGCGCTCGTTCAATGGTCTCACCCTCCTTATTTTTCTGTCAGGTGACGAAGAGCCTTAGCCAGCTCTTCAGGATCTTGCTCCGATGTCTTGACGAGCTTCGGCGGGTTCAAAGGTGAGAATCCGCTGGGTTCGCTAGGAGCATCCGGCTTTTGCTTCAACAGATCATTCAACTCTTCACTTTCGTCCGGCGTAGTCATATCCAGAACGGTTCCGCGGTCCGTCTCCTCCTCTTGCTCAGCCTCCATCACAGGCAGCTCAGGCTCGGCGGGCGGAGAGGCTAGAAACCCAAGAAGCCACCGCAGGGCGAATGCCAATACAAACCATACAACAAAGGCAATGCAGCTGCGCACCACACTCGTAACTAATATATTATTTGAAAAAGATACTATAAAGGTAATTATAAATCCTATTGCTCCAAACAACCAGTTAAACCCTATTTTTCCAGCCATGGCTACAATTCCTTTTTACCCATTTGTACGCTTCGTATGAATAATATACCCGTTTCACAATCCATTTCTATCGTTCTACCATAATTCCCTCCGGTATCTTCCCCAATCAGAGGGATCCCAAGCTCATCCAGCTTCAATTTACACGATTCCACATTTCTTGGACCAATCCGCAGCGCATCCCCTTTACCAGCGAAGCTGAACATCTGGGAGCCCCCGGCCATCTTGGCCACAAGACGTTTAGGCGATGCTCCGAGTTCAATCAGCTTCTGATAGATTGCAGGAACTGCTGTATCTGCATATTTGGCGATGTTTAGCGCTCCCTCACGGGCAATATCCGATGAAGGAAGCATTACATGGGCCAAGCCTCCAATTTTCACCTGAGGATCATAAAGGGTGACTCCCACACAGGAACCAAGTCCAGTCGTGCGGATCAACCCTTCTTTTTCAATGACGTCAAATTCGGCCATACCCACTTTAACAACACGCTGTTGGTCAATCATGGTTCTTAGGCACTCCCAGCGCGGTGAAAATTTGATCAAAGGATTCAGGGTCAGGGATCAGGAAAAATTGACCCTCCACCTCTTGGTGCCCCTCGATAAAGGTCGTATCGATCAGCAGGGCATCATCCCCCATTTCCCCGAACTGCAGCAGTCCGTAGCTAAGAATAGCTCCAGCCATATCCATAGCCAGGGCGGGTACAGTAGGAGACATGGATAAGCGTGTGAAATCAGCAAGGGAAGAAAGGTAAGAGCCGGCAAGGATATTCCCGATCTCGGACAATGCCGACCACTCCATCTCTGTAAACTCCTCATCGTTCTCCACTTCGAGGGTAGACAAACGGTGAAGCAGCTTTTTGGCAGCCTCCGGGCTCAGGATAAAGAAGAGGTTCCCAGGGGCATCCCCCTCAACCCGGAAGAAAATCGCCAGGACGATCGTCTCTGCTCCCCCAACCTTCTCCGCAATGGCTTCAAATGGAAGCATTTGGACCTTTGGCACAGCCATGTCAATCGGCTTGTCCAGGAGGCATGACAATGCGGTAGCGGCGTTACCCGCTCCGATATTGCCGATTTCCTTGAGAATATCCATTTTAAATTCGGCAAAATCCTTGAACAAGTCCACAGTTTAGCCCTCAAGACTTTCCAATTGAATGATTTCGCTCCGGTTAAGCACTTCGGAAAGGTTCAGCATAATCAGCAGACGCTCCTCGGAAATGCGGGCCACCCCGTCCAGGTATTTGGCCTTAATGCCACCCACGACCTCTGGCGGGGAATCGATAATATCTGTGTTCAGGTCAATGACGTCATTTGCAGAATCCACGATGAAGCCAACCTCCAGCTCCTCCGCGTTCACAATGATAATCCGGCTCTGCTCGGTAAATTCAGCCTCCGGAAGTCCAAAGCGTCCGCGCAGGTCAATGACAGGAATGACCACCCCGCGAAGGTTGATTACCCCTTTTACAAACGCGAATGTCTTAGGAACCCGTGTAATTGGCATAATTCGTTCAATGGTCTGAACCTTGTCCACTTCAATCCCGTATTCCTCATGTCCCAGCTTAAATACAATTACTTTAATGTCTTGTCCCATGGTTGATTTCCTCCTTAGATGGTGTCCGGTATTCCTCTGCTTGACTGACCGTTACTTAATAAATGTATTCGGATCTATAATGAGTGCAACCTGTCCGTCACCCAGTATAGTTGCACCGGCAACACCAGGTATGGAAGGAAGATACTTGCCTAAGTTTTTGATGACGATTTCGTTCTGGCCAATAAATTCCTCTACCGTTAACGCCGCAAGACGCTCCCCTTTGCGGATAACAACAATCTCTGTCTCTTCCTCAGCATCCTCATCAAAATCAGCCACATCGAAAATGTTTGCCAGAGACAAAAGCGGAATGTGTGCATCCCGGTAAGGAACCATCATATAGCCATGAACAGAACGGATCTGCTCCCGCTTGATAAGACCCGTTTCCACAATGGAAGAGAGCGGAATTGCATACTTCTCACTGCCCAGCTTGATCAGCATGGCGGAGATAATCGACAATGTGAGCGGCAGCTGCACTGAAAATTTCGTGCCTTGGCCCCACTTGGAAGTAATGACAACTGTGCCGCCCAGCGATTCAATCTTCGTTTTGACAACGTCAAGACCTACACCACGGCCGGAAATATCGGAAATGACTTCCGCAGTACTAAAGCCGGGGGCGAACAGAAGTTGGGCCACTTCGTCATCGGTAAGCGAATCGGCCTCTTCCGCACGGATAACCCCATTCTTGATGGCTTTGGCCACGACCTTCTCCCGGTTAACCCCATATCCATCGTCCTCAATCTCGATGAACACATGGTTGCCGCTGTGGAAGGCCTTCAGCTGAACCGTTCCCGTATCAGACTTGCCTGCCGCCAGGCGGTCAGCTGTGGTCTCTACACCATGGTCGACGGCATTGCGGAGAAGGTGAACCAGCGGGTCCCCGATCTCATCAATGACAGTACGGTCAAGCTCGGTCTCGGCGCCAAGAATGACAAGATCGATCTTCTTGTTCAAGGACTTCGCAAGGTCTCTGACCATCCGCGGGAAGCGGTTGAACACCGTATCCACCGGCACCATACGAAGCTTTAAGACAATATTCTGCAGGTCGGTGCTGACCCGGCTCATGTGCTCAACCGTCTCAGTCAATTCCGTTCTCTTGATCTCACCGGCAAGCTGCTCCAGTCTGACCCGGTCAATCAGCAGCTCGCTGAATAGATTCATAAGAACGTCAAGCCGGTCAATATCGACGCGGATCGTTCTCGAAGGCGCTGCTGCCGCCTTGCGCGGAGACTTCTCAGCGGGGGCAGCCGGTTTGGAGGCCGCAGATGCTTCGGACGTGGAAGGCGCCGCAGTCTCTTGTTTTGCTGCTGACGGGGCTTCTGTTGCAGCTGCGGCCTCAGCGGCACCGCTTTGAGACATTTGACTCAGAGATTCCGAATCCAGCGCAACGACCTTCGCTCCGCCAATTTCGGACAAGTTCAGGATCATGGATTCCAGCTCAGCCGGCTCTTTCTGCGTTATGTAGTAGAGCGAGAAACTGTGATCAAACTTCTCTTGTTCAATATCTTGGACTGATGGGTGGGATTTGACCACTTCGCCAAACCGCTCCAACAGGTCAAACACCATGTAGGCTCTCACGGCCTTGAGCTGGCAATCTTCACGGATGGACACTTCAATATAGAGCACTTGGTGCCCTTCAGAAATGGATTGTTCGAGGACGGAATACTGAAATTCATCCAGTTGAATGGAATTATCAACGGCAGCCCCACTGCCTGCTTGCGCGGGCGCTGCAGACGATGAGGCGTTCGGGTTCTCCCCGCGGACGATGGCCTGCAATGCCGCCACAATTGAGCTCACATCCTCCTTGCCCTCTCCGCCCTGGGTAATATCCTGAACCATGGATTGGAGTGCATCCAGCCCTTTAAACAACGTATCAAAAATGAAATCCTGCATCTTAAGCTTGTCGTTACGAACCAGGTCAAGCACGTTCTCCATTTGGTGGGTCAAGGATGCAAGGTCCTCAAACCCCATCGTTGCAGCCATCCCTTTGAGTGTATGGGCCGATCTGAAGATAACCTGAACGATCGAAATATCTTCCGGGCTTTCCTCCAGCTCCAGCATTTTTTCATTTAGCGATTGCAGATGATCATTCGACTCATCAATAAACATGGATAAATATTGATTCATGTCCATCGTGAGACACCTCCTCAAGGATATCTTCCCGTTATTTCACTACCTGTACCAGTTTCGGTGCTATCTCATAAAGCGGTAAAACATAACTTACGCATTTCAACTCCACCGCAGATCGCGGCATTCCATAAACAACACATGTCTCCTCACTCTCTGCAAAGGTGGAGGTCACTCCAGCGTCATAAAGCTGCTTCATGACTCTAGCTCCGTCACTTCCCATCCCTGTCAGAAGGACGATATGCCTCTTGAGAGCTTCCAGGGGAAGAAGTGACTCGTACATAACATCGGCGGAAGGTCTATGACCATTACGCAATTCATCCTTGTTCAAGACAATCTTGTATCCATTCCCCTGACCCGCCTTGACGGTCATGTGATAACCGCCCGGTGCGATATAGGCCCAGCCCTTCTGAAGCTCCATCCCATCCTTGGCTTCCACTACCTGAAGCGGGCTTAAGCTGTTCAACCGCTGGGCTAGGGAGTGTGTGAAGTTCGGTGGCATATGCTGCACAATGATAATGGGTGCGGGAAAGTCTGCTGGAATCATCTCTAAAACGGTCTTTAACGCCTTAGGGCCGCCTGTGGAAGAACCGATGGCCACGATATCACTGTAGCTCGAAGTCCGCTTCTGCGTCTTAGATGGCCGGTTATCCAACTTGGCGGCGTCAGGCTGAAGATCAGATGATTTGCCGTTCTGCACAGCAGCGGGATCTTGAGCTGCCGTGCCGCTTCCCACAGAAGGCAGTCTGCTCTTTGGAAGTGCAGGTTCCTGCTTATCCTTATTTGATCTTGGCTTAGGACTAAGCGCTGATGGATTGGGTGCCGGTTTACCAGGCTCCGGCTTTGGAACCGCCGGGGGCTTCGCAGCCGATGCCTGGGAATCTGCCGGCTTGGATGTTCCAGCCACAGGCGGCCATGGTGGGTTCTCCTTAAGCTCCTTCAGGCTATCCGTCTTCAAGCCATCCGGCACGGGTTGAGAACCCGCCTCGGATGAGGATAATTCGATTCGCTGCCGGCTCTCCGGTGGTTGAACGGATGGCTTGACTGGGCTTGAAAGCTGCTTCAAGGCAGATGCCTCTGCCTCTTTTCTCGCCTGTCTTCGTTCCTCAGCCTGCATGGCCGTCCTGATCTGTTCTCTAAGCGCCTGCCCGACCTCGCCAACCCCTTGAGAGCTTGTTGTTATGGAAGGCTTGCGGATAAAATCAAACGCACCCAGTTCAAGCGCCATAATCGTCTCGCGCATGCCCTCTTCATTGATACCGGACAGCATGATCACGGGAATCGGCTTTGCCGACATAATCTGCCTGAGCGCTTCAAGCCCGTTCATCTCCGGCATTTCCACATCCATCGTTACAAGATCAGGCTCAAGTTCAGCAATCCGCTTTAAGGCCTCTTGTCCGTTTCGCGCAGTTCCCACCACTTTAAGATCGGGGTCCTGCTCAATTAAATCCGAGATAATCTTGCGCATAAATGCCGAATCGTCAACAACTAAAATGCGATAGGGCCTCATGTCGTCTCCTCCTGTTCCCATCTTGAAGAATCATTTTGTCCGCTTGAGCCATTTGTGTAAAAATCCTTTGATTCCCGTCAAGGCACCTGCATCTTGCGTTGTACCGCTAGCAATGTAACCTGCTGCAATCCGCTCAACATCGCGGGACGCATAACAGTTAGGATAAGCGATCGAAAACGGAACCTGTTTTTTCACCGCCTGAACAACATGGGCGTCGTCGCTCATAAACCCGAGCATCGGAATCTCGATATTCAGAAATTTACGCGCAACAAGGGATATTTTGTCTGCAACCTGTCTTGCTTCTTTCTCATTCTCAACCCGATTTATCATTAATTGGAACGGCACCGCAGCTTCCATTCCCCCTACCACCTTGATCAGCGCATAAGCATCTGTGATAGAAGTAGGTTCAGGTGTTGTCACCACCAGGCACTCATCAGCCGCAGTAATAAATTTCAGCGTCTCCTTCGACAGGCCTGCTCCGGTATCAAAAATGATATAGTCCATCTCGTCCGAAACCGATTCGATCTGGCTTGTAAAGTAGTTCAGATCCGATTCGGACAGGCTGAACAGCTCCGTCAGTCCAGAACCTCCCGCAATAAAGGGAAGCGAGTTCGTGCCATTCTCCATAATTTCCCGAATGCTTCTCTCACCCTTTAACAGATGATAGAGATTGTATCTGGGCCTTACCCCCATTAACACATCAATATTCGCCATTCCGATGTCTGCATCAAAGAGAAGTACTTTTTTGTTCAGAGCCTGCAGTGCAAGGGCAAAATTCAAAGTGAAATTGGATTTGCCAACGCCGCCCTTTCCGCTGCTGACGGTAATGATTCTTGCGCTTCTTGGGGTCCTCGGCGTGTCCTGCTGCTCCATTGACGATACTAATTGTCTGAGTGATTCGGCCTGATCGTTCATTCGGATCGCTCTCCCAGAAGCTCTTCAATCAACAATTCGGGCGTGGCCATTAACAAATCATCAGGTACGTTCTGACCATTAGTCAGGTAACTAAACTCCATCGGATATTCCCGAACCAGATTGAACATCGATCCGCAGCTCTCCGTTTCATCAAGTTTGGTGAAAATCACTTTATCCAGACCATACCGGCTGAAGTTCTCGGTGATTTTCATCATGTCCTGACTCTTCGAGGTAAGGCTCAGCACCAAATAAGTTTCACTTTGTTCATCCGTGGAGAGAAGGCTGTGGAGTTCTGCAACGAACAGTTCATTTAAGTAGTTGCGGCCTGCTGTGTCCATAATAACCAGATCACAGTGCTGGAAACGTTGAACGGCTCTGTGCACATCCCCAGGAGACTGAACCACCTCGATCGGAACATTGAGAATGGAAGCGTAGGTACGAAGCTGCTCAATGGCAGAAATCCGGTAAGTATCCGCCGTAATGAAGCCAACCTTTTTGGATTTACGGAAAATTTGATCCGCCGCCAGCTTGGCAATGGTCGTTGTCTTTCCTACACCAGTCGGACCTGCTATATACACAATTTTTGTGGAATCTGAGATACCTTCACTGACCCGTCCATTCAGGAAAGCTCTAACCTGTTCACGGATGAGCGCAAATGCGTCTTGGTCTTCCATCGGCCGATCCTCAGTCCAGTTCAAAAACGCGTTGGAAATCCATTCCTCCGCGAGTTCGGATGACACCCCTTGCTCCAGCAAACGGTGCTGAACTTTGAGCAGTGGCTCAGGCAGTTCGGGTTCACCGCTGCCCTGTGCTGTGAGCTTGGTCATCATGGCTTTCATCTGCCGGATTTCCTCCAAGAGCTTGTCCTCTTTGGCTGGTGATGACTGAAGATGAGATCCATCCCGTGCGGCAATCTGGACCATCGGTTTGGACTCCTCATGCCGCTCTGCCATCAAGGCTTCAGCCGCAATCTCCGAAGTCCCGCTTCTGAACTCCTCCGGCACCGCTTCCATCTGCGACGGAGCCTTTACACTTAAAGGCTGCGTGGACGGAACAGCAGGCGGCTGCTTTCTTCTGTCTTCAGTGAGAATCTGTGCCGACTTGCGGTAAGCGGCCGGAACAGAAGCTCTTGCAACGGGAGCGGCGGTAGGGTAAGCCGCTTGGCGCGGTTTGCTTTCAGCCGGCTGCTGTGCGGAATCCGTCGTCTCCGTAGCCGCGATGACTTCAATTTTTTTCTTCTGAAACAGACCCAGGAAGCCGCCCACCTTCATCTCCTTGGTGCTTAGAATCACCGCATCCTTCCCAAGCTCGGTTCTAATCTTCTGCATCGCGTCGGGCATAGTCTCAACGATATATCTCTTTACTCTCATAGGTTCACCACTCCGACACTTTGGATTTCAACATTCGGCTCCAGCTCACTGTAGGACAGAACCGGAATATCCTGCATCGTCCGCTCTATCACCTGACGCAGGTACATGCGGATGGTTGGAGAGGTCAGCACAATCGGCTGCTGTCCCGACTGGATAAGACGGTTGATTTGCTCTGTAAGCTTCTGGTATACGGTCTGTGTGGATACCGGATCAAGCGCGAGATAACTTCCCTGATCAGACTGCTGTACACTTTCGGCAATCTTCTTCTCAAGCGTTGGACCTACGGTAATTACCCTCATTGTCTCCCCCTGCTGGGTAAACTGCTGGGTGATCTGTCTGGACAGTGCCTGCCTTACATACTCGGTGAGCACATCCGGGTCCTTGGTGTAAGTGCCGTAGTCCCCAAGCGTTTCAAAAATTGTGACCATATCGCGGATCGATATTTTCTCCCGAAGCAGCTTGGCCAGCACTTTCTGAACATCACCCACTGAAAGAACAGATGGAATCAGATCATCCACGAGAATAGGATAGTTTTCTTTGAGATTGTCGATCAGCGTCTTCGTCTCTTGGCGTCCAAGCAGCTCGTGCGCATGCCGCTTGATCATCTCGGTCAGATGTGTGGCCACAACGGATGGAGGGTCCACCACAGTGTAACCGGACAATTCAGCACGTTCCTTCGTTGGTTCATCGATCCAAAGTGCCGGAAGTCCAAACGCCGGTTCCTGTGTCTCAATGCCCGTAATGGAATCGTCGTCATAACCCGGGCTCATCGCCAGGTAGTGATTAAGCAGCAGTTCACCACCGCCTACGGTATTGCCTTTGATCTTGATCACATACTCATTAGGCCTAAGCTGGATATTATCCCGGATGCGGATAACCGGAACGACAAGCCCCATCTCCAGAGCGCACTGCCGGCGGATCATAATAATCCGGTCAAGCAGATCACCGCCCTGCTGGGCATCTGCCAGAGGGATCAATCCATAACCAAATTCGAACTCGATCGGATCGACCTGAAGAAGATTGATCACGCTTTCCGGACTGCGTACTTCCTCGATCTGCTGTTCCTCCTCCTGCTGCTCCTGTGCCACCTGTTTTTGAGTCATATTCTTCTGCATACGCCAAGCCGCATAAGCCAGGAGTCCTGCCAGAGGTACAGTAGAAAGAACTCCGATCGGTGTAAAGAGACCTAATGCGGTGATTGTACCTGAAACGATGTAAATCAATTTTGGATAAATAAAGAGCTGTCCCGTAATGTCGTCAGCCAAATTGCCTTCCGAAGAAGCACGTGTCACGATAAGGCCCGCTGAAGTTGAAATCAGGAGCGCTGGAATTTGGCTCACGAGACCATCCCCGATGGTCAGCAGCGAATATGTGGATAGAGCATCCATAAACGGCTTCCCGTGCATGGCGACACCAATAATGAACCCCCCGATCAGGTTAATGACCAGGATGATGATGCCCGCGATGGCATCCCCTTTTACAAATTTACTGGCTCCATCCATAGCTCCATAGAAGTCCGCTTCGCGTTCAATTTTGCGGCGTCTCTCCCGGGCCTGCTGTTCATTGATCAATCCTGCATTGAGATCCGCATCGATACTCATCTGCTTCCCTGGCATCGCATCGAGTGTGAATCTTGCGCCTACTTCGGCAACCCGCTCAGACCCTTTCGTAATGACAATGAACTGGACGACAACCAGAATAAGAAAGACGATAAATCCAACAACCGGCTGCCCCTGGGATACCCAGCTTCCGAACGTTGCCACGACGTGCCCTGCTTCGCCTTGTCCCAGAATCAGCTTGGTCGTCGACACGTTGAGCGCCAGACGAAACAAGGTGGTGATCAGCAGCATCGATGGGAATATGGAGAACTGCAGAGCTTCCTTTGTATTCATAGCAACCAAGAGAATCATCATAGCTAGTGAAATATTGATCACGAGCAGCACATCGAGCAGCCATGTTGGGATCGGGAGGATCATCATCAGCACGATGCCGATAATTCCGAGCAGTATCGAAATATCTTTAATTTTCATGTAGTCCCGCCTCCGATCCCCATTTATTTGACTTTTCCTTTAAGCTTATATACATATGCCAGTACCTCAGCTACGGCCTGAAACAAATCCGCCGGGATGCTGTCCCCGATCTCAGATCTTTGAAACAGTGCTCGTGCGAGCGGCTTGTTTTCCATAATAGTAACCCCATTCTCCTTGGCAATCTCCCTGATTCGCAAGGCGACAAAATCCTGCCCTTTGGCGACTACCTGTGGAGCCTCCATCTGCGTGCCGTCATATTTGAGCGCAACCGCAAAATGGGTCGGGTTCGTAATGATCACGTCCGCTTTGGGAACTTCCTGCATCATCCGCTGCATGGCCATATGGCGCTGCCGTTCACGGATTTTTCCTTTGATTAGCGGATCGCCTTCCATTTTCTTATATTCATCCTTGATGTCCTGTTTTGACATCTTAAGACTTTTCTCATGCTCATATTTCTGATACACATAGTCCAGGACAGCGAGGATAAAAAGGCCAAATGCGGTTTTAATCCCCAGCTCAACAGTCAGCTTGACGGCAAAAGAAAACGTGTCCTCCACGGGCAGCTGCCCAAGCTTGGCGATATCCCCTCTGGCTCCCCAAATCGTCGTGTACACTAGGTAAGTGATAACAGTGAGCTTAAGAATAGATTTCAGAAACTCGACAAGCGATTTCATTGAAGCGATATTCTTGAATCCTTTTATCGGATCCAATTTACTGAACTTCATCTTAAGGCCTTCACCATTAAGCATAAAACCGATCTGGGCAAAATTCGCGACCAGTCCAACGATAATTACTACAACAAACACCGGCGCAAGCAGGAGCAAAATTTGAACCCCGTAATCCCCCAGCAGGGCCATCACATTCTCTTTTGTGACATCCATAGATAACCGGTTAATAAAAACGTCGGTATATAGAGCTAAGATCCTTGTTTTCATAAACTCGCCAAAGGCCATTAAACATAGAAAGGAAGTGAGCAGAATCAGCGCTCCCGAGATGTCCATGCTTTTGGCGACCTGCCCTTTCTTACGGGCATCCTGCCTTTTCTTCGGGGTGGCTTTCTCTGTCTTGTCGCCAGCGAACAGCTGCAGGTCAAGTGCATACCTTAACTGCAAGTGACTCCCTCCCCCTTGTTTAACCTGGTCTTTGACCGATGGCACCCATCAGATTCTCCAGTGATTTAAATAGTACTTGAAACAAATATTCAAATGCGTAGATCAAACTTGGCATCAGGAATACCATGAGCAGAAGCCCTACAATAATTTTGAGCGGCACCCCGATAACAAACACGTTAAACTGCGGCGCCGTTCTCGCCAGAAATCCAAGTGCCACATCGGTTAAGAATAAAGCTACTACTAAAGGAGCGGACATCTGAAAAGCAAGAACAAAAGATTCACTAAAAGTTCTGCTTAAAAATTCAGATATATTCCCGTTATAGATTTTGTTAAAAAATTGGTTGTCCAGTGGAATCCAACTGTAACTTCGCATAATTGCCTGGAGCAGATAGTGATGCCCGTTAATACTTAAGAATAATAGAGTTGCGATCATATATTTAAGATTACTGATGATTGGCGAGGAAGCCCCTGTCATAGGGTCAATGACACTCGCTATGCTGTACCCGATCTGAATATCAATAAAGGCTCCGGCCATTTGGATCACCGTGAACATCAGAAACGCCGTATAGCCCATCAGTAAACCTATCATTATTTCCCGGACAATTAAAAGGATATAGCTTAAGTCTGTCGGCACAGTCTGTGTAATTCCGCTTACGAGATACACTAATAATGCAATCATTGCAGAGAGCCCAATCTTGAAGGTTCCCGGCACCGACCGGGAGGCAAATATCGGCGCTACCACAAAAAACGATGCGATTCGACAAAAGATAAGCATAAAAACAGAAAAACCCTGCAGCAGCATATCCGTGTTCATACCGGTCAACCAATATAACTGGACAGATTACTTAGAATTCCAGAAGTGAAATCTACCAGGGTTGTTAGAATCCAGGGCCCAAACAACAAGAGTGCCAGCAGGACCGCTACGATCTTAGGAACAAACGCAAGCGTTTGTTCTTGAATTTGGGTCGTAGCTTGGAAAATACTGATGATCAGACCGACAACCAATCCTAAAATCAGCATCGGTGCGCTAACCTTAAGGACTGTGTATACGGCTTGTCCGGCCAGCCCGATAATAAACTCCGAACTCATAACCGTCCTCCTTGTTCTCTTAGTATGCGTTAATCTGCCAATTCGACTGATAGAGTTCTCATGTTCCAAAGCTCATTAATAGAGATTTGACGACCAAATACCATCCGTCCACGAGTACAAACAGCAGAATCTTAAACGGCAGTGAGATCATTACCGGAGGGAGCATCATCATACCCATTGCCATAAGTGTACTGGCAACTACCATATCTATGATTAAGAATGGTATAAAAATCATAAACCCCATCTGAAAAGCTGTTTTCAGTTCACTGATCGCATAAGCCGGAACAAGAACTGTGATAGGAATGTCTTCATAGGATTTCGGTTTTTCCGTTTTGGTGTAACTCATGAACAGCTGAAGATCCTTATTCCTTGTGTGGGAGTACATGAATTTCTTCATAGGCACCGCCGCTTTCTCGAGAGCCACCGTCTGTGAAATCTCACCCTTCAGATAAGGTTGAAGGGCCACATCATTGATTTGCGACAATGTTGGGCTCATTACAAACAAAGTCAGGAATAAGGCCAGTCCGATAAGCACCTGGTTTGGAGGCATCTGCTGCGTCCCCAGCGAGCTTCTTACAAATCCGAGCACAATCACAATCCGGGTGAAGCTTGTCATCAATACCAGTATGGCCGGAGCCACACTGAGTATCGTAATGATCAACAGGATGGATAGGGAGCTCGTGCTTGGCTTCGTGCCGTCGGAATCCCCAATCTGTACATTAATATTAGGAATTGGATCAGCCGCCGACGCTACCGTGGCGAAAAAAACACTTAGAACCATCATAAGCAAAGCTATAATAATGACCTTTTTCTTCATGTAACCCTCTACCGATCTTTAGTTTGGTCGTCCTGCAGCAGATCTTCCATTTGCTGCTTCCGGTTGGGCAGTTTGCGAAGCTTGGATTCGAATACCTCGTGAAAAGGCGTCTCCTCCAAATCTTCCCCTTCAAGTGGAGGCTCTTTACGGAACCGCGATACTAAGCCGGAAAGGGCGGATGAGAGGCTGCCGAACTCCTGCGTCTCTTCTTCGAAGGAGCTTAAGAGAACAGCAACCTCATCGGGATCGGAAATTTTATCCAGCAATGAAATATCCTCACCAACACCCACAAGATAAACAGTACTTCCGATCTCGATAACCTGAAGAGATTTGTTCGGGCCAAGACCTACAGCACCAATCGTACGGATTGAGCGGGTCTTGGAAAAGAAGCGGTTGCGTCTTCCCAAAAAACGAATCAATAATACAATCAGAACGATAATAATGGCGAGCACAACAATGACCGTGATTAAGCTCGAGTAGAAATTGCCGCTGTCAAAACCCGTCTGATTCGGAGTAGCCAGGTTCATAGGCCGTTCCTACACGCCCAGTGTTTTGTTGATTGCTTCCACCACACGGTCGGATTGGAAAGGCTTAACGATAAAGTCTTTGGCGCCGGCCTGAATGGCGTCAATAACCATAGCCTGCTGTCCCATCGCGGAGCACATAATCACTTTTGCGCCTGCATCCATCTTTTTGATTTCCTTAAGAGCGGCAATCCCGTCCATTTCAGGCATCGTGATATCCATAGTAATCAGGTCTGGACGAAGCTCTTTGTACTTCTCAATGGCTTGAGCGCCATCTTGAGCTTCACCTACTACCTCAAAACCATTTTTAGTCAGGATGTCCCTGATCATCATACGCATAAATGCAGCATCGTCCACGATAAGAATTCGATTTGCCATTGATTTAAATCCTCCCTAACCTTCTCTATTGTAATTTTTGAATGCGGTCCCACTGGCTTACGATATCTGTGACGCGTACGCCGAAATTCTCATCAATAACGACTACTTCACCTTTAGCGATTAGTTTGTTGTTCACCAAGATGTCGACAGGTTCACCAGCCAGCTTGTCTAATTCGATAATGGATCCTTGTGAAAGTTCTAAGATATCCTTTATTTGTTTTTGGGTCCTTCCTAATTCTACGGTGACTTTAAGGGGAATGTCCATCAGTAAGTTCAAATTATTTTCGTCTACATGTCCCATGGAAGGCGCTTGCAGATTCGAGAATTGAACAGGCTGCACATTGTAATTCCGGTTCGGTACACCGCCATAATGTTGAGGCTCCGCATAAGGACGGTCCTGCGGATACTGCGGCCCCGGGTAATAATCCTGCTGCGGCTGCATCGGCGGCTGATAAGGCGGCTGTACCGGCTGCTGCTGCATTGGCGGCTGGCCTGTAGGTGCAGGCTGCTGATATGCGGCTGGCGGCGCTTGATTCACGGGTGCGGATGGAGCCTCGGCCGCAGGTGCGCTTTCTTTCTTAGCCGGAGCTGACTCGGATGATCCACCGCCAATCAGGCTGTTAACCATATCCTTGGCGAACTGTACCGGAAGAAGCTGCATGATCGTCGAATCAATCAAATCTCCGATGGTGAGCCGGAAAGATATTTTTATCAGCGTCTCATCGGGCGGAAGGCTGTTAACTCCATCTCCACTTTCTATGTCCAATATATCAATACCCGGCGGCGAAATATTAACAAACCGGTTGAATATCGTTGACATGGAAGTCGCTGAAGAGCCCATCATTTGATTCATCGCTTCTTGCACGGCACTCACATGAATTTCATTAAGCTCTTCATCTGCCGGATTCCCGCTGCCTCCAAGCATAAGATCGGCTATAACCTGGGCATCTCTGGTCTTGATGACCAAAGAGTTAATCCCCTCGAATCCGTCCACATAATTAACATGGACAGCCACATGCGGCTTAGGGAACTCGGCCTCAAAGCGCTCTCTGGTAATAATAGAAACTTTAGGCGTTGTAATATCCACTTTCATGCTTAGCAGTGTGGATAATGCGGTAGCCGCACTGCCAAACGTGATGTTCCCGATCTCGCCTAATGCGTCTTGTTCAAGTGCTGACAAATAATCGTCCACCGACTTCTCATCAGAACCACCCTGCCCAGCCTGCTTCAGCAGAGCATCGATCTCTTCCTGGGACAAATAGTCTTTACTCGTCAAAACCTTCAACTCCTTCATTGACAATCTCATCAATTTGAACGGCGACACGGTCCTTCAGTGTGCCAGGACTGCCGATATACTTCAATCTCTCACCAACACGGATGGAAAGCCCCTCCTGCACCGGTTTGTTCAGTGTGATTACATCACCCACCGTAAGTCCCAGGAACTCACGTATGGACAGCTGAGACTCCCCTAGTTCGGCAATAATCGGTAATTCAGCTTTGCTAACCCGATGTTTCAACGCATCTACTTCTTCCGGAGCCCGGGATTTCTTCTGTGATACAAACCAATGGTGTACAGAAAGCTTCGGCATGATAGGCTCAATAACAACATGAGGTATACAAAGATTAATCATTCCCGAGGTATCCCCGATTTTGGTGCTCAGCGAGATCAGCGCAATGGTCTCATTGGGTGACACAATTTGCATAAATTGCGGGTTGGTCTCAAGTGCTTCCATTCGCGGTGAAATATCAATGACCGTCTTCCAGGCTTCCTGCAGACTTTCAAAGGCTCTGCTGAAAATCCGTTCCATAATGATCGTTTCTATTTCTGTCAGATTGCCAATTTTGGAAGGAGCCGTTCCAATTCCTCCGAGCAGCCTATCCAGCATGGCAAATGCCACGTTGGGATGAACCTCCAGCACCATTCTGCCCTCGAGCGGCTCCGCTTCAAAAATGTTCAAAATCGTCATTTTTGGAATCGAGCGGATGAACTCGTCGTACGGCAGCTGTTCGACCTGAACAACATTGATCTGCACAAAGGTTCTTAGCTGGGCGGAGAAATAGGTGGTAAGGTACCTTGCAAAATTCTCATGTATTCTGGTTAAGCTGCGAATATGATCTTTGGAGAACCTGACGGCTCTTTTGAAATCATAAGCCCTGATCTTCTTCTGCGTATCTTCTTTTTTAAGTTCTTCTGCATCCATCTCGCCGGAAGAGAGTGCTGCAAGCAAGGCGTCAATCTCATTCTGGGACAGTACATCTACCAACTATCTCACCCCCTTTAAGGATCTATTCTATCGATATGCTAGATGGCGGTCATAATAAAATTAGTAATATCGATTTGAACTATGTTCCCTTCCGGGAGTGTCTGGTTAATCAGATTCATAAGCTTGTTAGCCAACTGGTCTTTTCCCTTGGCACCAGTCAGGTCAGCCGGCTTCGTATCCGCCAGCGTTTTGATAATTATGGATTTAGCATTAAAATCTTTAATTTTGTCGAAGGCTACCTTAGTCTTGGAATTATTCATTTGAAATGCAAAATTCATGACTACAACATAGTTCGGGTCTGAAAGATTTGTCTTAACATCCTCCATCGTGCTAGTCACTTCAACGAGTTCATCCGCACTTAAGGTCTTCTTCTCTTCAGTCTTCGAAGCGGCATTAGTTGACGAGCTGCTGTTCTTGTTGTTGTTCATCGTCATTACCAGGTAGGCTGCCATCACGACCAGAATCAAAGCAAGCAGAATCGTGATTATCCATGGCGCCATTTTCTTCATAATAATTCCTCCGTTTGTTGCACTTTAATTGTTGCCGCATGGATGCCGATTTCCGAGTAGTACGTCTTCACCATCTGCACAATCTCGGCTGACTTCTCCAATACGATAAACCGTTTCCCTGTAACCAGTGTGATATAAGTATCGGGGGTTTCTTCAACGGTCTCAATCAACAGTGCGTTAAGCCACATGGGTGAACCGTTTAAACGTGTGACAGCAATCATGGCGACCCTCCATAAAAAGTTCCCGAAGGAGGGGGGTGCCCTCCCCCGGTACTTAAGATTAACGTTTCAGGTTAACTACTTCCTGCAGCACTTCATCGGAAGTGGTAATAATGCGGGAGTTAGCCTGGAAGCCGCGCTGAGCGACGATCATCTCGGTGAACTCACCAGTCAGGTCCACATTGGACATTTCCAGTTGTCCGGCTACAATTGCGCCGGTGCCTGTAGTTGAATCGTTAGCTACACCTGCGGTAGGGAAATCCACATTCGCATTTGGTGTGTAACGATACAAGCTTCCACCCATTTTCTCCAACCCTTCTGGATTCGTTACTTTTACAACGCCGATTTTGACATCGCCATTGGTGGTACCGTCATCCAGCTTCTGCTGAATCGTTCCATCCAGCCCGATGGTGAATGCAGTTGTGTTATCTTCGAGCTTGATCGGCTCCCCATCTGAATTGCATACCAGCATACCGTCCGAAGTAACCAGGTTTCTGGTAGCGTCCAGGTGAAAGTCACCAGCACGGGTGAGGTAGAAATCAGTTTGGGAACCCGTTAATTTCACTGCAAAGAAACCATCTCCATCAATACGCATATCAAGCGGGTTGTTGGTGGTCATCGCGCTCCCCCCGGTATGAAGGGTATCCACTGAACCGATGGAAGTACCAAGACCAATTTGTTTGGAGTTAACCCCACCCTTAGTTCCAGCTTCTGGAGTAGTAACCCCCGACACGGTCTGGCTCATAATATCTTTGAACATAACCCGGCCCGATTTAAAACCTACGGTATTTACGTTCGCAATATTGTTACCAATCACATCAAGCTTGGTTTGGAAACCGCGCATACCTGATACACCCGAATACATGGATCTTAACATTAAATAATTCCTCCTTAAGTGTTGGACCTTGTAAGCTGCTTCAGTCGATCGGCAGCTTAGCTTGGCTTCCGAATCCGGGCCAGCCAAGTCAGTTGACTATTGAATAATCACGGCACTATCGATTTGTGTAAAAACATTGTTTTTCATGCTGCTGCCATCCATGGCCGTAACTACAGTCCTGTTATTTACATTGACAATCAGCGCCATATCTTTCATAAGAATCAATGAATCTTTCGATCCTTTCGCAGCCGCGTTGTCAATGGCAGAGCCAATCTGCTCCAACTGTTCAGGTTTAAGCTTGATTCCCCGCTGTTCCAGCCGTTTGACGGCATGATTGCTGAACTTCACAATCTGGTCGTTCAGTAAATTCTGGAACGATACCTGCTGCTGTCCGCCACCCGTTGCCGGTTTGCTTCGCTGCAGCGTACTTGGCGGGATTTTGCCCGGGTATAAGCGCCCTACCGAAATCGGATCATTCATGATTGTCCCGACCCGTTGGCATTTGCTGCCGGTGTCGTCTCTTTTGCGTTGTTGATTTTGGTGATTTTGTCTATGGCCACTTCCTTATCGCCAACCTTAGCGTACTGTACACCGCCTCGGATCACGATGGAATCCACAGTCCCGCTGGACGTCGTGGTGGAGACGATCGGCTTTCCTGTCTCGATGTCATACTCGCCCATTTCAGTGCTGTCCAGCCAAGTTACCTCTTTACCGATTAACCCGGATAAGTTGCCAAGATTCTGATTCATGGCGGTTAACTGGCCCGAGATGTTCATCAGCTGCTCCACGGAAGTAAATTGCGCCATCTGGGCAATGAACTCCTTGTCCTCAAGAGGCTGCATCGGGTCCTGATTGCCAAGCTGGGTAACAAGAATTTTAAGGAACTGATCCTTGCCCATAGTCTGGTTGTTCTTGGTTGCGGCCTTTGCTACATTTTCCTTGGAATAATTGGGCCAAGTTACATTGGTCTGGGTGATGTCTGCCATGTTATGCCTCCTTTCTGTGTGATGGGTGCTGACTTATTATGCTCTGGCGACAAAAGAGCTTCCGTAATCCTCTTCCTTGGAACGGACTTCGCGGATCCACTCGTTCCACTCTTCGGTCATATCTGCAGCAGCAAGTGCATCTTCTCCTGTGGCTTCACGCTGTTTGCCGTTATTCTTCTGCTGGCCCGTGCCGCTTCCAGGTTGTCTTCCATCATGATACATATGGGAGGATAAAGACTGGTTCTGCGTAACCTCCAGCTTCTCGACCTGGATGCCTTGAGCTTGAAGCGCGGAGCGAAGCTGATTCATCTGCTGTTCCAGCGAATCCTTGGCAAAAGCATGCTCTGTTGCAAATTGGGCAATCAAATGTCCGTTTTGCATCGTAATCTTCACATCAACCTGACCCAAATGCTCAGGGAAAAGAGAAATGGTCGCTTCGGTCATTCCATGCTGCTTCACAAACTCCAGCTTGTTTACCACAAAGCCGCTCATTTCCTTGGCAAATTGCTCTACATGCACCGCCGCCTGCACGGGCTTGGCAAGCTGAACGCCGCTATCCTTCATCTGCAGCTGTCCTGCGGTTACAACGGCATTGGCATCCGTGGTTTTATCCACGCCTTCCGCAGCAGAGTCTTCTTCGGCAGAAGTCAAACTTTGCGCCTTAGCTGACACAGCATTAACGTTATCCGTTTTGTGAACCGCATTCTTGCTCATGTTCATGACAACAGCAGGTGCAGCCTGAGAATCCATATCAGAGCTGGTCTGGCCCTGCATGTTCGCATTCGCCGGGTCCTTTAAACCTTGGAGTACTTTAGAAAGATCAGCTGCTGTTATAGCTGGCCCAGTTAATGAGCTTGTCGCTTGAGTGCCAGTTCCCTGTTTCAATCCCGAATTCTGTGGCAGTACATTGCCAAGAGTTTGTAGAAGCGTCTGGATCTGTGGCAGATTTTTACCGGCGGTTTCCGGCTGCATTTGCATCTGCGCAAATAGCTGCTGCAAACCATCCTGAACAGCAAACCGCAAAGTTTCCGCATGCTGGGCAATAACCGGAAGTTCCTGATTCGAAGCATCAGATTCCCCACTGGCTGATTGATCACCTGCTGAGGCCATCTGCTGGATTAGACTCTGCAGCTGTTGAAGCCAGCCTTGGAGCATAGCCATCATAGATGGATCGGCAGCGATCGCCTCATCCAAACTATCAACTCCCTGAAGCAGGTCCGACAGCATTTGCAGTCCTGTATTCTGCGCCGCAGATTCAGAGTCACTCTGTCCAGCGGCATCTGTACCTAAGGACATCGTCCCCTGGGGACTGGCAGTGTTGGTCGCCTGAACAGGTACCGCTTGTCCGCCTAAGGCTCCAAGCAGCATTTGAACAAGTGTCTGATTAAAGGTAGGAGCTGCTCCCTGCGCTGGTTGATCACTGCCACCTGCTGCCTGGGCTGCCTTTCCAACTGCTTGACCTTGGGCTGACGCAGGTGCTGTATTTCCCATAGACGAATTCATAATTAAGCTCATGTAATTTTTCACCTCCTTTCAACAATTTGGATGTCTTGGATGATTTGTTATTTGGTCAACAGCTTATTCAATATCTTGGCTGCCCGGGTCTTATCCGCGTCGTTCATGGCTCCCAAAATTTTGGATCTGGAAGCATCATCCACCGATCTGAGAATTTTCAGTGTCTTATCGGGACTTGTCTTATCCGTCTCAAGCAGAAGCTTGGCGGCGCTATCTGGTGTCATTGCAGCAAACGTCTTGCCGATTTGGTCATCCGTGAGTCCGGTTGTGCTCTTAGCTGTGGTGTCTGTAGTATTGGCTGCATCCTTCTTCAATCTCGATTGAAGCGCTGCGATGGCCATGTCCTCTGACGGCTTGACATCTTTAAGCAGAATGGAGACATCAGCCGCCTTCTGAGGATCCATCTTCTCCAAGATCGCTGCCTTGCTCTCATTGCTCATGACCGAAAGCATTTGAACCGTCTCTTCGGTTGTCAAATTATTTAGAATCGCTGCGGCTTTGCCTGGATTCATAGATCCATACAGATTAGCCAGCTTTTTCACTTCTTTGTCATAATCACTGGCCTGCTTAACAGCCTCTTCGGCCTTTTTATCGCTGACCGACTGATTCGCTTCGTCCAGTTTGGCCTGAAGCTCCTTAACCTTATCTGCCTGGGCTTTCGCCTCGTCGTTAGCTTTCTTGAGATTCGCATCCTTCTCGGATACCTGCTCTTTGAGTCCTTTGATTGTTTCCTCTGAGCTTTCTGCCTGTTTCGCACTGGTGCTCGGATCAGGAATCCAGTCCTTCACAATTGGAATACTGTTGCCGATTCTAAGAAATTCATTCTTAAAGTTCACATTAAACAGGGTCAGCAGAACTCCAACCAGAACCACAGTGAACAGAATCGGCGTAACGATAAACAGAAATTTTGCAAAGCCTCTGCCGCCGGATTCCTTCTCCTCTTCTTCTACTACCACTTTTGCCAACTCTATCCCTCCTTTACCTGAGTCAAGTCTGCCCGTCTTACCGGGCTTTCATGGCAAAGCGGACGGTGGCCATCTCGTCGAGCTCATTTTGTTCCCGGAGCAGGATCTGCTGCTCAAATGCGGTTTTCGCTTTTTCTTTTGCCTTGAGCCACACCTTCTCGTCGAGCAGCCGGGAGCTTAACTGCGATTTCTTGTGTTCCACATTGATCTCAGCACTTTCGATATCCTCAAGCTTCTTCTTAATGCATCGGTCCAAATGCTCCACATAACGCTGCAGCTCCTGCAGCCGAAGCATCGAGGATCCGCCTTCCGACAGCATGGCCTCATTCGCTCTTGCCTTGTCTTCCATCAGTTGCTCCAAAGTGCGCTGTTCGGCTTGAAGTTCACCAATCGCTGCGGACAGCATCCATTCCGCTTGAGTCTTCTCATTCGATTTCAAATCGACCACTTTCTGATACATATACTTGAAATTCATGTTTTACGGTCATCTCCCCACAAATTCTGAAATCAAACGTTCCACAGATTCCTCAAGCGTAACTTTCTCATGCACCTTTTGTTTGGTGAAATCCCATATACTCTGAATCGCATCAATGGATTCATCGATTTCCGCGTTCGAGCCCCTTTGGTAAGCACCGATGTTAATCAAGTCCTCTGAATCCTTGTAGACCGACATTAGACGTTTCAGATTGTCGGCCGCCTCGATTTGATCCTCAGGAGAGATATCCTTCATCACCCGACTGATGCTTGCAAGAATATCAATCGCCGGGAAGTGGCCTTTGTTCGCAATATTCCGGTTGAGTACAATATGCCCGTCAAGGATCCCCCGCACAGCGTCAGCGATAGGCTCATTCATATCGTCCCCATCGACCAGAACCGTGTAAAAGGCAGTAATCGAACCCGTCGGCCCAGTTCCCGCTCTCTCCAACAGCTTCGGCAGCGCCGCAAAAACGGATGGTGTGTATCCACGCATCGCCGGAGGCTCGCCGATTGCAAGCCCAACCTCACGAAGCGCCATCGCATACCGGGTCACCGAATCCATCATAAGCATGACGTTCATTCCCCGGTCACGGAAGTACTCAGCGATGGTCGTTGCAATGAGGGCACCCTTCATCCGGATCAGAGCAGGCTGGTCGGACGTGGCCACAATCACCACGGACCTTTCCAGACCCTCCGGTCCGAGATCACGTTCAATGAAGTCCAGCACCTCGCGACCGCGTTCTCCAATTAACGCGATAACATTGACATCCGCTGAAGTGTTTCTCGCAATCATGCCCATCAAGGTACTCTTTCCCACCCCAGAGCCGGCAAAAATACCTACACGCTGTCCTTTGCCTATAGTCAGCAGCCCGTCGATCGCCCGGACTCCGATGCTGATCGGATCTTTGACCCTGGGCTTGTTAAGAGGGTTGGTTGGCTTGTTATACGTAGAATAATGACCCATTCTGGAAGGCAGCATGGAACCGTCAAGCGGTTGTCCAAGACCATCCAGCACTTTTCCCAGCAGTTCGGAACCGACTTGAACACTCAGCGGTTTGCCAGTCCCTACCACATCACAGCCTGGACCAATGGACTGCAGTTCCCCAAGTGGCATAAGCAGCACTTTATTGTCCCGGAAGCCGACTACCTCAGCCTGAAGCGGGACAGAAGATTTCGTCGGATAGATGTAACAAACATCCCCAATGCTGGCGTCAGGGCCTTCAGACTCAACCATCAGCCCAATGACCTGGGTTACCTTCCCGTTAACTCTTACGGGATCCAACTGCTTCAAGTGTTCGATATACCGGTCGGAATTAAGCTTCTTCATGCTGCTGTCCCCGCTCATCTCCCTGGAGTGAAATCCGCATCAGCTCTTTCTTAATCTCGGTGAGCTGGGTATCAATTCTTGCGTCGATGCTTCCGAATGAGGAGCGGATTACACATCCACGATCCTTCACCGTTGAATCCGGAAGAATCTGCAGTTCGGCCTGGGAATCAATCGCAAGACTCAGTTCCTCGCGGGCGCTCTGGATAAAGTTGAACTGTGACGGAGCCACACACAGGGTCAGAATGCCCTGATCCCGCTTCCTTGCCAAACTTCTCCTAATCAGATCCATCATATAATCAGGCTCCAGACTAAGCTGTTTCTCAATGACCTTCTCGGCAATCGAAGTGCTGAGATCGACGAGGAATGGTTCGGCTTCCTGAATGATCTGCTCTTTGGCCTGATAGGCCTGCTCCAGAACACTGCGAGCCTCTTCCATCATGCCGTTAATTTCCGCCTCAAGTGAGCTTAACGCATGTTCCTTGCCTTCCTCATACCCTTGATTGAATCCTTCTGCCTTCACAGCCTCGACCAAATGCTCATCCTGCTCCCTGCGTTCCTGCCACCAAAGCTCAATCTGTTCTTTGGCTTCAGCAAGAATCCGCTCCGCTTCCTCCGACGCTTCCCGAATTTGTCTTTCCGCAAATTCCTTGGCATCGTTCAGCATTACTCTGCGGGTTTCCTCGGCTTCCTCATTCTTCAGGCGGTTCAGCTCAGCCGCATAGGAATACGGCTGACTGTCCACGGAATCCTGATCCGCCGGATGCGGGTAATGCTTGGATAGATCAAGCTGCTTCAGCATCTCGACAGGAACGTACTGAGTAGATTTGATCAGATTAGACAATGATGTCATCTCCTCCGCCACGGGCGATTATGATTTCACCTGATTCTTCAAGTCTGCGGATCGTTGCTACAATTCGGGTCTGAGCTTCCTCAACGTCACGCAGCCTTACAGGGCCCATATATTCCATTTCTTCCTTAAACGTATCCGACATCCGCTTCGACATGTTGCGGAATACAGCTTCCCGAACCTCTTCACTTGCCACTTTAAGCGCAAGCTGCAAATCCGCGTTCTCGATATCCCGGATAATACGTTGAATAGAACGGTTGTCCACGTTGACGATGTCCTCGAATACGAACATCCGCTTCTTGATTTCTTCCGCAAGCTCTGGGTCCTGGATTTCCAGAGAATCCAGAATAGTCCGCTCGGTTCCGCGGTCTACACCGTTCAGAATCTGAACGATCGATTCGATACCGCCTGCGCTTGTGTAATCCTGAGTTACCGTTGCCGACAGTTTTTGCTCCAGCACACGCTCAACCTGAGCAATAACCTCCGGTGAAGTACTATCCATCACAGCGATCCTGCGGGCCACTTCTGCTTGTTTCTCCTGAGGTAGAGAAGATAAAATGACAGCAGCCTGTTCAAATTGCAAATAAGATAAAACTAATGCTATAGTTTGAGCGTTCTCATTTTGTATAAAGTTCAAAATCTGGTTCGGCTCAGCCTTGCGGGCAAAATCGAAAGGTCTTACCTGCAGCGTGGCCGTCAGTCTGTTGATAATATCGTAAGCTTTCTGTGTGCCCAGTGCTTTCTCCAGAATCTCTTTGGCGTAATTGATACCACCTTGGGAGATGTATTCCTGAGCCATGCAGATTTGATGGAACTCAGCAAGGATCATTTCCTTCTCTGTACTGCTAACGTTACGAACGTTCGCAATTTCGAGAGTCAGCTGTTCGATTTCATCATCACGCAGATGTTTGAAGATTTGGGCGGAGACCTCCGGTCCCAGTGAGATCAGAAGCAAGGCCGCCTTCTGTCTCCCGTTCATTCCTTGATTAAGTGTTTTTGACATTACGCTCACCTCTATTCATCAGCCAGCCAGGTCCGAAGTAGGTTGACGAACTCATCCGGCTTTTTCTTCGCCAACGTTTCCAGTTGTTTGCGAACATGATTTTCGTTAGTAACAGATTCCAAATTAATGGACGGAAACTCTGTTGGCATGGCAAGAGGAACATCTTCTTCGATCTCTTCTTCCTGATTGGCCCGGCGGCGCCGATAAATTAAGTATCCGATTCCTGCTCCGGCGAGAAGAAGAGCTGCACCTATGCCCCATACGATCGGGCTTGACCAGCTTAAACCACTGGCTGTTGCGGCGTCTGTACCAAATGCTTGCGAGAAGACCGAAACTTTTTTTATCAAATCAGCGTCTGTATAAGTAATACCAGAATCAGCCAAATATGAGGCTACAATATTCTTAAGTACATTTTGGATCGCATCCCGGGTAGTCGTATCCAAAGAATTTTTCCCGGCAGGTGGTTCAACCATCACATTAATGGTTAAATCTTTTACAGTATAGGGACTTTGCACAATTTCCTTGCTAATTCGGTTAACCTCATAGTTGATTGTTGATGTGCTTTCATCTGATGAGGTATTCGAGGAACTTGAAGTTCCAGGATAAGCCGGTACGTCTGTTTGACCCGTTCCTGCAACCCCTCCGTTGGGGCTGCCTTGACCTGTGTAACTCTTCTGGATCTTCTGAGCACTGATCTCGATCCCTTTCATGTTCTCCGTATCTACCGGAGTCACCAGATTTTCTTTCTGGCTCACTTGGTCGAAATTCAGCTTGGAAGCCACTAGAACGTTTACTTTGTCAGGTCCTGTAAGCTTTAAAAGAAACTGTTGGACGCTTTGGCGCACATCGTTTTCAAATTTCTTCTGAAGCTGCATATTCTCCTGCACGGCTCCGGTCAGGCTGCCCGCCTTACCGCCTTTTCCTGTGGCAAGAAGCTCATTCTCGTCACTGCTGGTCACCGTGATATTATCAATCGGCAGATTAGGAACCGCGGTTTTAATCAAGTTATAATAACCGTCTACCGCGCTCTGATCAGGGCGAAAACCTGGTTTGAAACTCAGCACTACAGATGCTGAAGCCTTCTCCTGCTCATCCGGGCTTGCAAACACGTTTTCGGCAGGAAGGTTGATTAACACCTTTGCCCCGCTTACTCCCTGCATGTTGGTGAGCAGCTGTTCGACTTCACCGTTTAAGGCAGTCTTATACTTTACATTAAACTCATTGTCCGTCATTCCAATCGGAGATGAGCTTGATCCGAACGTCCCGGCGAAGCCGATGGATCCGTTCTTCACAATTCCCTGTGAGCCGACATCCACTTTGGCACGGGCAGCCTGTGTGCTTGGCACTGAGATACTCTTGCCATCCGCGCTCAGCTGGTACGGAATTTTACTTGTCTCTAGGTAATTAATAATCCCTGCTGCATCCGTTGAATCCAGATTAGTAAATGCTACCTCATATTGAGTCTTCGAGAACTGCATCGTGAGTAGAATGATGGCTAGCAGAATGATGGAAACGGTAGATATTAATAGGATTTTTTGTTTTTTGGTAAAATGGTTCCAGTACTGGCTTATTTTATCTCTGTACTGGGCAATTCTCTCATTCACATCGTCACCTCATCCGAAACTTTTGCTAAATTGAATTACATTTGCGTTCGCATAATCTCCTGGTAAGCTTCAATCACCTTGTTACGGACCTGCGAAGTAAGCTGTAAACTCAATAGAGCTTGTTCAGAGGCGATCATGACCTGATCTACGTCGACTTGGCCTGTAAGATACTTATCTCCCATCTTCTGGGCGTTTTGTTCTTGATTGGCGACACCGTCTATGGCGTCTTTGAGGAAGGATCCAAAGTCCTTGACCGTCTCTGATGGAGTAGCCGGTGTGGACTTTGCTTGGGGTTGGACTAGTTCCAGAGGCTTAATTGCACTTGCTACAGTATTCTGAATCATGTGACACTCTCCTAACCTGTTCTATTTTGTCTATTTCCCAATCTGCAGTGCTTTCGTTTCCATGGATTTAGAAGCATTTAGCGCGGTCACGTTAGCTTCATAAGAACGGGTTGCCGAGATCATGTCTACCATTTCTTTAAGTACGTCCACATTTGGCATATATACATAACCATCTTTATCCGCATCTGGACTCGAAGGATTATATACTGGCTTAAATGCTGTCTGGTCTTCCTGAATGGCGGTTACCTTTACACCTTGACCTACCTTGCTTTGTCCGTTCATAGCTGTATTCAACGTCTGCCCGAACTCGGTTTCGTTGGGACTCATCACTACCATCTTCCGGCGGTATGGGACTGCTTGACCATTTACCACCTGAGCCCGGGTGGTCTCCGCATTGGCAATATTCGAGGAAATTACATCCATCCGGAGCCTTTGGGCAGTTAGTGCTGAAGAACTAATTCCAAAGCTGTTGTTAAGTTTCAAATTTAAGCTCTCCCTTCCACGGCAGTTCGCATCATTTTGATTCTGCTGTTAAGCTGCTCAATGTATGCATTATATCTAAGCTGGTTCTCAGCGAGTGAGGACATCTCGGAGTCAATATCCACATTGTTCAGGTTGTTGTTCATAGAAGTCGATTGGTCTGTGGTGACTAGTGCATCAGGCACATTATTTACAGGACCGATTGCAAAATGCTTCGGATCTGTCTGTCTCCCCCGAAGAACCATTGTACCGTCTTCCATCTGACTTTGCAGCAAGCTCTCGAAAGAAACTTCAGATCTTTTGAAGTAGGGTGTATCCACATTGGCAATGTTGTTGGCAACAACACTTTGTCTAGTATTAGCTGCCTTCAGAGCCCCCTCCAATCGTTCGAATCCTGCACCATTTAATAACTGCACGTTAATGTCCCCCCAGATCGATGTAATCTTCATGTATATCTATTACCACATTCTATTACCATATTCTACGTCATTTTTCCTTTTTTTTCGACAAAATCATCTGAATTACTGCTATTTCTATTGGCCTATTATAACAAAACATCCAATAATGTCATATATCCTAAGTTTCGTAGAGAATGGCCTAGAATACAATGAGAAAAAAGCCCTATTTTTTTAAAAAATTTGGTAATTTAATATAATAATAGCTATAATTTATCGGAATTCTATCTTTATCGCTAATTTTTGACATATCTAGTCCTTCATTTTTCGGCAAAATAAAAACCGACCCTTTAGTCCTGAGTGCAGGACCTTGGTCGGTAACTTGCTTGTAAAAAAGAACTATAGTATATATTGACTCAAATCTCGGTCTTTGGCAATATCCCCTAGCTTTTCATTTACGTATTGCGGGGTAATTACCATTTTATCCAGGGTAAGTTCCGGAGCTTCAAAGCTCAGGTCCTCAAGCAGCTTCTCCAGGATCGTATGCAGTCTTCTCGCGCCGATATTCTCGGTGCTCGCATTCACTGAAGCCGCAATGCTGGCGATTTCCCGGATCGCTTCGCTGGAGAACTCAATCTCGATGTCCTCGGTCCGAAGCAGATCAATATACTGTTTGGTAAGCGCATTCTGCGGCTCGGTCAGTATAGATACAAAGTCCTCCAGGGACAAGCTGCTGAGCTCTACCCGGATTGGAAAACGCCCCTGAAGCTCGGGAATCAGATCCGAAGGCTTGGAGACATGAAAGGCACCGGCAGCGATAAACAGCACGTAATCCGTCTTGACGGGGCCATATTTGGTCATAATCGTGGAACCTTCCACGATTGGCAGAATATCACGCTGTACCCCTTCACGGGATACGTCTGGCCCCGAGCCCTGCCCACGGCTGGCCACCTTGTCGATTTCATCTATGAAGATAATGCCTGACTGTTCCGCACGGCTGATGGATTCCTGAACCACATCATCATGATCGATGAGCTTGTTAGCTTCCTCCTGCGTGAGGACTTTACGAGCTTCCTTAACGGTCAGCTTGCGGCGCTTGGTCCGTTTTGGCATGAGGGAGCCAAACATCTCCTGCATGTTCATTCCCATCTGGTCGTTGCCTTGGCCAGCGAACATATCCAGCATGTTAGGCGCATTGTCCTCCACATCGATCTCAACGGTATCATTCTCAAGCTGACCGGCCAGCAATTTGAATCTCACCTGTCTTCGCTTCTCGGCTACACCGCTCTCCACCTCAGAATCATCCTGGCTGCTTTGCGCCTGCGTCCCCCCCTGCTGATTTCCGAACAGCATCTCAAACGGATTGCGCTGGTTTTTGTTCTTGCTCGGAGACGGCACCAGAATTTGGACCAGCCGCTCGTTGGCAAGCTCCTCAGCTTTGTCTTTGACTTTCTCTGTACGCTCCTGCTTGACCATGCGGATGGACGTCTCAATCAAATCACGCACCATAGACTCCACATCACGGCCCACATAACCAACCTCGGTGAATTTTGTGGCTTCCACTTTGACAAAAGGCGCATTAACCAGCTTCGCCAGCCGGCGTGCAATCTCTGTCTTCCCCACCCCAGTCGGCCCGATCATGAGAATATTTTTGGGTACGATCTCGTCCCTGACATCTTCACCCAGCAGACTCCGGCGGTACCGATTGCGCAGAGCGACCGCCACCGATTTTTTGGCCTGCTTTTGGCCGACGATATACTTATCCAATTCAGCTACAATCTGTCTTGGGGTTAAAGCCTGATTTGTCATCGATTTCCCTCCCGGCTCTTCAAGTTCTTATAGTTCTTCGACGATGATGTTACCATTGGTGTACACACATATTTCCGAAGCCACCTTGAGCGACTCTCTAGCCATCTCCGAAGCGCTCAGACTCGCAGCGTGACGCTTAAGGGCCCGCGCCGCGGACAAGGCAAAGTTCCCCCCTGAACCGATTGCAAGCACGTCATCATCCGGTTCAATAATCTCTCCACCTCCGGATATGAGAAGCATACCGGTTTTGTCCATCACAATCATTAACGCCTCCAGCTTGCGCAGAACTCTATCCTGACGCCAGTCCTTGGCCAGCTCGACAGCAGCCCGCTGCAGGTTGCCGTGATGCTCCTCCAATTTTCCCTCAAACTTCTCGAATAGCGTAATGGCATCCGCCACGGAACCGGCAAATCCGGCCAATACCTGCCCCCGGTATAACCTTCTTACCTTCTTGGCCGTCTGTTTCATAATGACACTTTCACCAAAAGTAACCTGGCCATCTCCGGCTATCGCCCCTTGACCGTTATGGCGAACGGCACAAATCGTAGTTGCATGAAAAGACATTTCCATGGTTATCACCTCATCTTACTTTATGAGTACATGTATACTTTCAACACCGCAAAACAGATACACCGTCCTAATGAATTAGGACGGCAACCGGATAGTATTTATATGGATTGGCTAGTTATAAACTGCTCAAGGCTGTTCAGGGCCCGGCGGGCAAGCGCCTCATTCTTCTCGCTCTTCTTCCGGTATCTCCCCTCAAGCTTAGGGAATAGACCAAAATTGGCATTCATCGGCTGAAAATGTTTAAAGTCAGCGGTGGTGATATACCTCGCCATGCTGCCAAGGGTTGTATCCTCAGGGAATACAATCCCCTCCTGGTCACGTGCCGCTCTGGCCGCGTTGATGCCGGCAACAAGCCCGGAAGCCGCAGACTCCACATAACCCTCCACCCCAGTCATCTGACCGGCAAAAAACAGCGTAGGCCGCTTCATGGACTGATAGGTCGGCTCCAGCAAAGTAGGGGAATTTATAAATGTGTTGCGGTGCATTACACCATAGCGGACAAACTCTGCATTTTCCAGTCCAGGAATCATCGAGAATACCCGCTTCTGCTCGCCCCATTTCAGATGGGTCTGGAAGCCGACCAGATTGTACAGGGTTCCGGCGGCATTATCCTGACGGAGCTGCACAACCGCATGCGGAAGCGTCCCGGTATGCGGGTTAACCAGACCAACCGGCTTCATTGGACCGAACAAGGCCGTTTGCTTGCCGCGTCTCATCATGATCTCAATCGGCATGCAGCCCTCAAAGTAGATTTCCTTCTCGAATTCCTTGACTTGAGCCACTTCTGCCGAGATCAGGGCCTCATAAAAGGCATCGAACTCCTGCTCATTCATCGGACAGTTAAGATATGCCGCTTCCCCTTTATCATATCGGGAGGCCAGGTATACCTTATCCATATCAATGGAATCTTTCTCTACGATAGGAGCCGCAGCGTCATAGAAATAGAAATACTCCTCACCAGTCAACGCTTTGATCTGCTCGGATAAGGCAGGTGAGGTCAGCGGTCCTGTCGCGATCACCACAATCCCTTCAGAAGGAATTTCCTTGAGCTCCTCGTTCACGACTGTAACCAGCGGGTGCTCATGCAAAGTTCTTGTAATATCGCCGGAGAACCCATCCCGGTCTACCGCAAGCGCGCCGCCCGCGGGAACCGCATTCTTGTCGGCTGAGCTCAGCACCAGGGAATTCAGACGGCGCATCTCCTCCTTCAGAACACCCACAGCGTTGGTCAAGCCATTAGCCCGAAGTGAATTACTGCACACCAATTCAGCAAACTTGTCTGTATGGTGGGCCGGTGTCTTCACAACCGGGCGCATTTCATATAGAGTCACAGGGACACCGCGGCTGGCGATCTGCCAGGCTGCTTCGCTGCCTGCAAGACCGGCTCCAATCACGGTAACCCTTGTCTGATCTGTCAAATTCATAACCTCCTAGATAATTCCCAAGCCACCCACTAAGAGAAGTGTATGGTTACTCGGATGCTTCGTCTTCGTTGTCTTCCACAGCTTCAACATAGTCGCAACCCGTGCATTGAAGCTTGGTCCCCTGCTTGTTACGCTTCTCCACCAGCATGGAGCCGCATTTTGGACATGGCTTTGGTGACGGCTTATCCCAGGAGACGAAATCGCATTCCGGATAACGGTCACAGCCGTAGAACACACGCCCTTTCTTGCTTCGGCGTTCCACAACATGACCTTCCTTACATTTAGGACAGGTTACCCCGATGTCCTTAACGATCGGTTTGGTATTCCGGCAATCCGGGAAGCCCGAGCAGGCCAGGAACTTGCCAAATCTGCCAAGCTTGTAGACGAGCGGCTTCCCACACTTCTCACAGATCTCATCGGATACCTCATCCTCAATTTCGATCTCCTTCATCTCTTCCTCAGCGACCTCGAGTCTCTTCTCAAAAGACTCATAGAATTCACTGAGGACTCTGACCCAATCTTCCTCGCCCTCTTCCACATGGTCGAGATCCCCCTCCATATGAGCGGTGAACTCCACATCAAGGATTTCAGGGAAGAACTGCTCCATCTGCTCAATAACGAGCTCACCGAGTTCGGTTGGCATGAACTTCTTGTCCTCAATGGCCACATAACCGCGCTTCTGGATCGTCTCAAGTGTTGGAGCGTAGGTACTTGGACGTCCAATGCCAAGCTCCTCCAGCGTCTTCACCAAGCGTGCTTCCGTATATCTTGGAGGCGGCTGGGTGAAATGCTGCTTAGGTTCAATCTTCTCAGTCTTAAGATCATCTCCAGACTTTAGTGGTGGAAGGAACTTATCGTCATCTGTCGTTCCGTCGTCATTGCCTTCCACATATACCTTCATAAACCCGGGGAATCTCACCTTAGACCCGACAGCCCGGAAGGTTGCCTCCCCTGCGGCAATATCTACGGAAAGCGTATCCAGAACAGCCGAAGCCATCTGGCTGGCCATGAAACGTTCCCATACCAGCTTGTATAATCTATATTGATCTCTGCTCAAAAAAGATTTAATAGACTCTGGATCCCGAAGTGCGGATGTCGGCCGGATCGCTTCATGCGCTTCTTGCGCATTCGCCGCCTTCTTAGAATACTGGCGGGGTGATTCAGGAACGAATTGTTCGCCAAACTTACCTACAATATATTCCTTGGCCTCTTCCTGGGCGGAAACCGCTATACGTGTCGAGTCAGTACGCATATAGGTGATTAAACCAACGGTTCCTTCCTTGCCAAGCTCAACCCCCTCATACAGCTGCTGGGCAACCGACATGGTCTTGGAAGCGCGGAAGTTAAGCTTTCTCGCAGCCTCCTGCTGCATGGAGCTGGTGGTGAAGGGTGCCGAAGGATGGCGCAGACGCTCCTTCTCCTTAACTTCGCTAACCTTAAAAGAAGCTCCTTTAATGCTTTGAAGCACTTCATTGACCTGATCCTCATTAGACAGGTCCATCTTCTCTCCCTTGAAGCGGTGAAATTTCGCTTCAAAGGTGGTGCCGTCTATTTGCAGCAGAGCGGTTATGCTCCAGTATTCTTCCGGAACGAACTCGGAGATTTCATTCTCCCGGTCCAGAATAATCTTGACCGCAACCGATTGAACACGCCCGGCAGACAAGCCCTTCTTTACCTTTTTCCAAAGCAAGGGGCTGATCTTATATCCCACAAGACGGTCGAGAATACGCCGTGCCTGCTGGGCATTGACCAGATCCATATTAATCTTGCGCGGTGTCTTAAAGGCATCCTTGACCGCCTGTTTAGTAATCTCATTAAAGACGACCCTGCAGCTCTTGGATGCATCCACATCGAGCACATGCGCCAAATGCCAGGCAATCGCCTCTCCTTCGCGGTCGGGGTCAGCCGCCAGATAGATATTTTTAACTTTTTTGCTGGCATCCTTCAGTTCCTTCAATATAGAACCTTTGCCGCGGATCGTAATATATTTCGGGTTAAAATCATTCTCAACCTCTACACCGATTTGGCTCTTAGGCAAGTCCCGAACATGACCCATTGACGCTTTCACGATATATTTACTGCCTAAATACTTGCCGATCGTCTTCGCTTTCGCGGGCGACTCGACAATAACAAGTGAATCCGCCATAGGTTCATCCTCCTCTCAAAACAATAAACAACCACTTAAATCCATTCCATAGGGTACAAGCTCCGTAACATTACTAAATAAGAGTTAGAGGCTCAGCAGAGCCATGTGGGTGCATCTTATTTAAGTTCACACCATATATAGTTAAATTACGTAATCCTCACCTGTGTCTAAACTATATTAATTTGTAAATTGAACCAGGTAATTGCACAACCTGTTTTTTTATGATTAAAGATAACAGAACTGAGTGCAAAAGTCCAAAGTCCCAGCCTGTCGCCAACAGAAGGGCGTCGAAGCTTGCGCTCCCCTGCTCCAACATATGGTATATGCGCTGCTCCGGTTCTGTCAACTTGTTTCCTTCGTTCATACTAGCTAAGCCCGTCACATTCAACTGGTCCACTCTGCCGTATTCCTCCAGAATATCCTGAGCAGAAGTAACCATTTTGGCCCCCTGCTTAATCAGATTCAAGGTTCCGCAGCTCTTCGGCGAGGTGATTTGCCCCGGAACAGCAAAAACATCCCGGTTCGCTTCCATTGCCGCATCAGCAGTGATCAGCGATCCACTCCGGACATCGGCTTCAACGACCAAGGTCCCGCGGGTAAGTCCCGCAATAATGCGGTTCCGCTGGGGAAATAATCCCGGATGAGGAGGCGTTCCAATAGGATATTCTGACACAATCAGCCCCTTCTCCGCAACTCTCCGGTATAACCCGCTATGCTCGGGAGGGTAAGCCTTGTCAATCGCAGTCCCCAGCACAGCAATTGTCGGACCTCCGCAGCGGAGTGCCGAGTCATGGCATACCCCGTCGATTCCTCTTGCCAGTCCGCTGACAACCGTCACCCCACTATGACATAAATCGGCAGCCAGCTGCTCCGCCACCTTGCGGCCATAAGCAGTCGGCACCCGGGTTCCGACCATGGCTATGGAGAAGGAGGACAGCAGTTCTCTGCGCCCAAGCAAGTACATAACCCAAGGAGGTCTGCTGCTTTCCTTCATTAACATAGGATAATCTTCATCCAAACAGGTGATCCAGTCTATTCCTTTATTACGCAGCTGCTGCTCTCTTTGTTCCATCCATTCGTTAGTGAAATTTTCTGTCATCCGCTTCGCCTGTACTTCCGTCAGTCCTGAGTGAACCCAATCCCGGGCCGAAAATTCTGCCGCATGCTCCCAATCCTGGTTCCCCAATAATATTTTCTCAATACTTCTCCATCCGAGCCCTGCGCTCTCATGCAGTCCAAGCAGTATCCTTCTTCTATTTAGTTTCATCCTAAGCTCCTTCCTTCTATTAAACACAGCAGTCAGCCCAATAATTCGTATTTATGTAAAAAAGCAACCTCTCTCTCCAGAAGGAGAAAAAGGTTGCTTACCTTAAAAGACCAAACTCTATGATTCGTGACCCGTTATACAGGGTATTCAACCATATCGCGTGGCAATCTTATCTTAGTGTGTTGTGCACTGGCTGAGAAGCCCGCGCTCTTCAAGAACACTGACCAAAGTGGAGCCCATCTCCGCTGGAGTTGGAGCCACCTTGATGCCGCAGGATTCAAGCTTCTCGATCTTCTCTTTGGCCGTTCCTTTGCCACCGGAAATAATCGCACCCGCATGGCCCATGCGTTTGCCTGGAGGCGCGGTCACTCCGCCAATGAATCCGACAACTGGTTTCTTCATGTTGTCACGAACCCACTCAGCAGCCTCCTCTTCAGCTGTACCCCCAATTTCACCGATCATGATTACAGCATAGGTGTCCGGATCCTCGTTGAACCGGGACAGGATATCGATGAACTCCGAGCCCTTAACCGGGTCACCACCGATACCTACCGCCGAGGACTGTCCAATCCCGCGGGTAGTAAGCTGGTGAACGGCTTCATAAGTTAAGGTCCCGCTTCTGGATACTACGCCAACATGACCCGGCGTATGGATGTATCCAGGCATGATTCCGATCTTGCATTCGCCAGGAGTAATCACTCCAGGACAGTTCGGTCCGATCAGAACAGTCTTCTTGCCTTCCATGTAACGTTTAACCTTAACCATATCGAGTACAGGAATACCTTCTGTTATACAGATGACCAGTTCCATCTCCGCATCCACAGCTTCCATAATGGAATCTGCGGCATAAGCTGGCGGCACATAGATCACGTGTGCGGTTGCTCCTGTAGCCGCCTTGGCTTCACGAATCGAGTTGAAGATCGGCAGGGTTACCGTCTCGCCATTCTCAAGGGTGATATCCAGGCTTGTACCGCCTTTGCCCGGAGTTACGCCGCCGACCATCTGCGTGCCGTATTCAAGCCCCCCTCTTGTATGGTAAAGACCGGTTGCTCCCGTAATACCTGAGGTGGTAACTTTTGTATTTTTATCGACCAAAATACTCATATCCAAAGCCTCCTTCTAAATTCCGTATTATGATACGAGCTCTACGATCTTGCGGGCTCCATCAGCCATGGAATCCGCAGAGACGATAGCAAGTCCCGATTCAGCCAAGATTTTTTTGCCGAGTTCAACATTGGTGCCTTCGAGTCTGACCACAAGCGGACGGTCCAAGGACACCTGCTTCGCGGCTTCAACAATCCCTTCTGCAATAACATCACAGCGCATGATTCCGCCGAAGATATTAACAAAGATCCCCTTCACCTTGCTGTCAGACAGGATGATCTTGAAAGCTTCCGTAACTTTCTCAGCCGTCGCACCGCCCCCAACATCCAGGAAGTTGGCAGGGTCTCCGCCGTAATATTTAATAATATCCATCGTTGCCATGGCAAGGCCAGCACCATTAACCATACAGCCGATATTGCCATCAAGCGCAATGTAGCTCAGGTCAAATTTAGATGCTTCGATCTCCTTGGCATCTTCCTCTTCCAGATCGCGGAGCGCCAGAATGTCCTTGTGGCGGAACAGCGCATTGGAATCAAAGTTAAGCTTCGCATCCAGGGCCATAACCTCACCGTCGCCTGTTACGACAAGCGGATTGATCTCGGCGATGGAGCAGTCTTTTTCTATAAATGCCGTATAAAGGGCCTGCATAAACTTCACAGCTTTGCCCACAAGTTCATTAGGAATATTGATAGCATAAGCCAATCTGCGGGCTTGGAACGTCTGAAGTCCTACAGCCGGGTCCACAACTTCCTTGAAAATTTTCTCCGGTGTCGCAGCTGCAACTTCTTCAATCTCCGTGCCGCCTTCTTCCGACGCCATCAGGACTACACGGCCTGTAGCACGATCAACGACCACGCCGACATAATATTCTTTACGGATGTCACAGCCCTGCTCAATCAAGAGACGCTTGACTTCCTTACCTTCCGGTCCAGTCTGGTGGGTTACCAGCACCTTGCCGAGAATTTCACTTGCGTAGGTCCGCACTTCATCCAAATTTTTGGCTACTTTGACACCGCCGGCTTTACCGCGGCCACCTGCATGAATTTGAGCTTTGACCACGACCACTGGGCTGCCCAGTGCTTCGGCTGCTTCCACGGCTTCATCCACCGTAAATGCCACCCGTCCTTGCGGAACGGTCACTCCATATTGCTTTAGGACTTCTTTTCCTTGATATTCATGGATATTCACTCTAGAATCCTCCTATCAACGGGCGGTTATTAAGGGTACGAAAATTCCATATAATTTCAAACCCACAATATTGTATCATGTTTTTAAAACGCTTTCCTTAAAAAGTTCATAAATTCTACACTGTTTTTGATATCGGTTTCATCGCGTGTTGAGAATGATTTAAGACTTTTTTTCTATTCGTATTCCTGGTTCCATAGTACAATGTGCTTAGGAAATCTCTTCTATAAGTCATTGTCCGGAGGAATCTATGAAAATTTGTCCTGAGTGCGGCGGCCAAAATGATCAATCCAATGAATTGTGTATGATCTGTGCTGCGCCGTTGGATTTAAGTGATGAGCGAGAACTGCTTGAGCATGAGCCTATACCTGAGCCATTACTTGAGCCTAAACCTAAACGTGTACAAAAAGCGATCTTGTCTGAAGATCAAACTAAACTGTATAACCATGTTAAATCCAAAAAGACTCATCAGGGAGATGTTAAACCATTCGGGCGGTTTGCGAGCCACACCGCAAATGATTTAATGGCGGCAATCCCAAAAGGCTCTGAGAGCCAAGGGAGTAACATCAGAAGACCTAATTCCGCTGCTAAAAACAAATCCAGAACCCCTTACGCGGGATTTTGGAGGAGAGTGGCGGCCAGCTTAATTGATTACTTCGTGGTCTTCTTGCCTCTGATTATCATATTTAATTACTTTAAAAGCACTCCGTCTCCAGTCGTACCTTCTAGTTATTTATTCGAACATCAGCCTGCTTCGACAACAGCTTCTTGGTTTAATCCGTACGATCTTATTCTGTCAGCCGTGTTGACACTCTACGAAGCGTTGATGATCTCGTCTTCAACGCAAGGAACACTGGGAAAAATGGCCATGTCAATCAAAATTACGGATACAAAAGGACAACGTATTTCTTTTTTGCGAGCCCTTGCCAGAACGTTCTCCACCCCTCTCTCTTTACTAACTCTAGGGATCGGGCTTTTGTTGTGTATTTGGACATCGAAGAAACAGACCCTGCATGATTTCGTTGCCGATACCCTGGCTATAAAGAAATAGAGCTTAACTTAAAACCAAAACCATCTAGCATTTATTACATACGGAAATATTGGGAAAGCGCCTTAAGAATCAAAAGAAAATCCCCTACCAAATGCCAAAAAATCGCTGTGCTAGTAGCAGAGCGATTTTTTGTACATATACTACAAATAATCTTTGAGTGTTGTCAGTAACTTGTTTAAGCCGTCGCCAATTGTTCTATAACAATCGAAGCGCTCACCGTAGGCGTTCCCCCGCCTATGCTTGCCTGAAGGGTTTGTGTGCCCATATTATCAATCCGGTTCAAAGTCAGAGTACCTCCGGCCGTTAACCTCGCTACAACTTGACCTTGATAAGGGTTATTGCCTGCACCGGAGCCATAGTTGCTGCAAAGAACCAGTGTGGCAGGCAGCGGTCCGGCGGCATCCGGATCAAAGAACAGGCCGAATGCACTGTTTCCGGCAGTAGGGAACACTTCCCAGCTGATGTTGTAGAAGCCGGTTTCCAGGATATTGACGGTAGAAGGACTTGTGAAGGAGGTTGCCGGTCCGTTTATTAGAGAATCATTAAAGGTGACGGCGCCCCCTTGGCCTCCGGGAGTTGGGGCTGGGGCAACAGTTTGATCAACTGTGCTGCATAAGAACGCAAATGAAGCGACTCCTGCTGGACCTGCTGGACCTTGGGGTCCCGGCACGCCTTGTGGACCTACAGGGCCTTGTATTCCAGGAAGACCTTGCGGGCCTTGTGCTCCGGGAAGGCCCTGTGCTCCAGGGAGACCTTGGGGACCTGCAGGACCTTGGGGACCTGCCGGGGCCGTAACATTAACCTTTGGGGGAGGACAGTTTACCTTTACGATTTTTTTAATGATGCGACGTTTCTTTTTTTTATGATGATGGACAACAACTTTACATTTGCGGCGCTTTTTTAAGCAATCCAATGATATACACCTCCTGTAGATTTGTCTACAGAATACGGGTCTACTTAAAGTTTCGCTTGGACGGATAACTATAGCCTGCTAGACTAACGGCTATCTTGAGCAAAAACAGGCTTCTGCAGGGGGTATTTACCAGTCCAGTCTAATTTCCCAGCCATCACAAAAAGGCCAACACGAATGTTAAGGCAATGATGAATTTACTGCAGCTGCTTCAAGAACTTTGCTGCACTTTTAAAACCAAACTACATGTCAATTTACAAGTAATAAGACACACGGACATGCCTTTCGGGATATGCTGATAGTACTGCCTTTACATTTTACGACTTCCTGATATCTTGAGACGTGCAGACGCGAATACGTCTTAGACCACTATGCATCATCGACCTAGTTGATATGGCAGTGGAAGCAGCGTGTCCAAATCATACGAGGCATTTTTATAGTTATGTAGCAAAGTCCATAAATAAATCTTGACTTATAACCAAAACCAACTAGAATTTATTACATATGGAAATATTAAGGAAGCACCTTTTTTCCTCAGATATCAGTCTGCACTGCAGGTCTGATTATGAACAGAGAAAGGGTGTTTTTTTGTTATGTACAGCAAACTATACAGCGCTTGTCTTTACGGGATTGACAGCGTGTTGATTGAAGTTGAGGTGGATTTGTCGAGCGGAATTCCCCAGACCTCCATCATTGGTTTGCCTGACTCAGCTGTCCGCGAATCCGTGGAACGTGTCCGCTCGGCCGTCAGAAACTGCGGATTCACGTTTCCGCTCCAGCGAATCACGATTAATCTGGCCCCTGCCGATCTGCGGAAAGAAGGCTCCGCATTTGACCTGGCTATTGCCCTCGGCCTACTGTCTGCAAGCAGCCAAATCGTGCTTCCCCAAGATGAGAAAGTTCTTATGATAGGAGAGTTGTCCCTTGAAGGCCGTCTCCGTCCGGTATCGGGCGTGCTGTCGATGGTAGACTTAGCGAAGCGCCAAGGCTTCACTTCAGTCCTGCTCCCGAGAGAAAACGCGGAGGAAGCCCATCTGCTGGGTGGGATTAAGGTATATGGGCTGCGCCATTTAAGAGAGCTGGTTCCCGAGGACCACCAGGAATTGCTGCTCTCGAAGAGTGGAGGCGGAACGTATCAGCTGGAATCAATGCGGCACCTGGAGGTGCCAGCACTCCCCGCTCCGCCAGCCCAATTGGCTGTTCAATCCTCAGCGCAAGAGGATTACAGCGACGTGCTAGGCCAGCTTCATGTAAAACGGGCCTTAACGATTGCAGCCGCAGGCATGCACAACATCATTTTGATCGGTCCCCCAGGGACAGGGAAGACCATGCTGATCCGCCGTCTTCCCACCATCCTCCCGCCTCTATCGCAAGAGGAGTCACTCGAAGTAACCAAAATTTTCAGTGCGGCTGGCAAACTTAAGGAGCCTGAGGCCGGGCTTATCCGTACAAGACCCTTCCGCTCTCCGCATCATACGATCTCAGCCGCAGGCATTGTCGGCGGCGGCACCATTCCCAAGCCGGGTGAGGTTAGCCTCGCCCACAAAGGCATTCTGTTCCTGGATGAACTTCCCGAATTCTCACGCGGTGCGCTTGAAGTACTGAGACAGCCTTTGGAAGACCGGGCCGTAACTATAAGCCGGACGAGGGCAGCCTTCACTTTCCCAGCTCATTTCATCCTCGCTGCCTCGATGAATCCGTGTCCGTGTGGATTTTTAGGGGCTGAACCGCCTTTGCCAATGTGCACCTGCGGACCAGGCAAAATTCTGCGCTACCGCGACAAAATCTCCGGTCCCCTACTAGACCGGATTGATCTGCAGGTTGAAGTGCCCAGGCCCGGGGATTGGCCGTATGATCCCTCTCCTCTTTCTTCATCGTCAATGAGAGAGAAGGTTCTGGCTGCCCAAGCTTTGCAGCAGCACCGTTACCGGAGGCACAACATCTCCTGGAACAGCGAGCTGTCAGGAAGAACGCTGCGACGCTTCACCAGGCTTAACAAGGAAGCAGAGGGGATGATGAAAGCAACCTTTGAAGCACTGGGACTGAGCATGCGCGCTTATGATCGTATTCTGAAATTGTCCCGGACGATTGCCGACATTGAGAACTCGGAGGAGATTCTTTCCGTTCATGTGGCTGAGGCTATTCAGTACAGGCAGCTCGACAGAAGAAGTACAAGCTAGAGCTGGAGCTAACAAGAACCGCAGGCAGGACTGTAGGTCTGTTCATGGTCGGCAGCCTATCGTTCTAATAAAGAACACGTCACTCCCCAAAACGGCCTTAATCGCTAAATCAGAATCTGCCGGTCAGCATTCCGCGATACATTTCAAGACCTTTTGGTACGCATTATCTATATTAACCAGCTCCCTCATTTCATCGATCAGAGCTTAAGAATAGAAATAGAAACAGACCATTCACCGTGAATGGTCTATTTCTATCTTTTCCCCAACTAATAAAGTTGAACTAAAGAAGGTTCGAGGAATAAGCAAAAGGGTGAATTGATTCTGGAGAAGCGAGGAAGTATACCCCGTTCTATCTAATAGATGATAGGAACTGAGCAGTGCAACCCGTGATTCTATCTTGATTAGAATATCAAAAAGAGACCACCTGTAGGCAGCCTCTTCTATTTCAACTTATTCGTCAGTTATGTAATTTGATTTCCTTCAAGGAACTTCAATTAAATTTCCGGCGGCTCCATTCCCATGGTGTTCCAATCCTCCAGAGAAGGACCATAAATGCCCGGAACTGGCAGACCTGCCTGACGCATCAATACAGTCATTTGTCCACGATGATGAATCTGGTGATAGACCAGCACCGTAAGAGTTGCGCCATTACGCCACTGCTCTCCATACATATCGTTCTTTTCTTGAAGGCTGCTGTCTGTCCATTTCTCAGAAATGGCTTGAAGCAGAGCGCTGCTGGCCTTCTTATAGCTCTGTGCGATAAACTCAGCAGAATCCGGCAGCGGCGCATCGTGATGGGGGGCGTCAAAGTCAAGACCGGTACGGGACAGCATTTCATGGAGGGAAGTAACCAAATGCCATGCCACACGTCCCAAAGTGCGGTTCTGAGAAGTTACGGCTTGCGACAGCGACTGATCCGTGAGCACATCCAGAATAGCCTGCGTAAGCCCACTCTCCCGCTGCCAGGTTTCTTCAAAAGCTTTAATCGTTGTAAACATGATCACTAAGCTCCTTTGCCAAACAGAGTATGTTCCTGTCAAAACGCATTTTTGAGATGATCAAGTGATTCGAGCTGCCCGGCTTGTCCGAACTGAACGGCAATGACATCAAATCGGACCGATGCATCTGAGCGGTTCACACGGTGCAGGTACACAGCTGCTGTCGTTCTCACCTGATTCATCTTCCTCGCGGTCACAGATTCAGCGGCTGTGCCAAAAACAACAGAACGGCTGCTTCGGCTGCGGACCTCTACCACTATAATATCGTGATTATACTCCGCAATCAAATCGAGTTCACCAGTCCGGCAGCGCCAATTCCTTGCTAAAATCCGGTAGCCCTGATTCTTCAAGTAGTCGGCAGCCAGTTCTTCCGCATACCGCCCTTGCTCCTTGCGTGTGTCCTTGCGGACTGCCTTATATTCCCGTTTATGTTCCACGGTTCAGCCCTTTCTCAGCAGCACGGTCCGAGCGGTAAATGAAGCTTAAAATCTCAGCCACCAAGGCATACAGCTCAGGGGGAATCTGCTGGTCCAAGTCGAGCTTTGACAGGACTTCTACCAGAGCCGGGTCTTCCTGGACCGGGATGCCGTGCTCCTTTGCTTTCTCAAGAATTCTTTCTGCCAGAAGCCCCGTCCCCTTAGCCGCGATAACTGGTGCTTCATGCTCGGATGGTTCATACTTGAGGGCTACCGCTCTCTTCATAGATGGAGTTCGATCCTCAGGCTTCTGATTCATATCCGGTAATCCACTCCTTTATAGGCTTGCGGAACATACAGTGGTGGGATCGCCTCGCTCCCTCCTGCCTTAGAAGCAGCTTCCATCGCTTCTGCCTTTAGCGATAACAGCCGATATCCGGAGGATTCAATAGCTGACTTAATCTCATCTTGTCTGCTCTCGATAAAAGCCCCCACGGCTTCCTGATCGCTGTGCACCTTTAAAATGACCTTCTTGTCTGCGACCTGAACATCGACCATGACCTGTCCTAAATGTTTCATTTGGAGATCAAACCACAACCGGCAGTTGGCAGCATCCAGCTCCCCACGCTTACCCCGGCGTGATTGAATATGCACGGAAGCGGTCTGATCCCCATCCGGTCCAGTAAAAGGCAGGAACATTGTGAACTGGGCAAAAGGAGCTGTCCGGTCTGTATTCATCAGCAGCTGTTGACCGGTAAGCTGGTTCACCATCTGTTTTGCCGTCTCTTGAAGCTGCGGCGGCATGTCCCCCGAATCCAGCACCTGCATCAGCACGCTCTTCAGCGTCTCGCGTATCGCGGCCGCCGGCTCATCCGCCGCCATAGAAGCCGTCGTAGCGGCGGCGGAAGCATCCGGCAGCGGCGCGTTCAAAGCCGCGCCATGCCGTGCCTGCTGCCCGGAAGGCACAGCCGTCCCGGGCAGGGCCTGCGCCGCACCGCTGCGCGCTGGTGCGGCCT
>NZ_LT575476.1:3734542-4239830 GCF_900086655.1 Paenibacillus tuaregi
GGCACAGCAGCGCCCGCAGCCGTTGCAGCTGCCCCCGCCGGGGCAGCTGGGTTAGCCACGCCGCCAGCCGCAGGCGGGGCGGCGGTCTTCCCCTGCTCAGATAATGCCTTCGCATCCATGCCGGCTAATCCTGGAGCCGTCTGAGCAGCGGCCGGATTGCCGCCGTTTATAGCTGAGCCCCTCGCCCCCGTCATGGAGGCTTCAGCAGCATCTCCTGTTGAAGCTTCAGCTGCAGACTGCGTATCCACCGTTGCAGTTGCTGTCGCGACTGAGCCGGCCTGTGAAGTATTGGCCGTCTTGACCGTCACAGAATTCAAGGCTTCCTCAGATCCCAATGCCCGCAGTTCTCCCAGGAGGCTCTGCAGCTTTATCAACAATTCACTGCCCTTGGCAGAAGCTGCCGAAGCGGCTGTTACGTTACCCGCACTTACAGACAATGGGGTTCCTGCTGCTTTACCTGTCGCATTCCCCTCCGGATCCACAGCTTCTCCTGTTGAAGATGCAGCCCGCAGCGTCCCTGATCCTGAAGCGTCCTGCCCACGTGCCTTCGTACCTGTCTGATCTTCCGTTTTCAATAGCTCAGTCAATAGATCTGCAACCTGATCTCCAAGCACCGTCAACAGATTTTGCAGCGGTGCCCCAAAGACCGCCTGATGCAGCCCAGCCACACTTGCGGCCGTGACTGGCAGCCCCCGATGGTACGCAATAGCCGCAGACTGCACCCACTGCTCAAGCGGCACGTTCTGTGGCTTCCCTGCAAGAGACTCAGACAACGCAAGCGCCTGATCTTTGGTTAGAGGAATACCTTGAGTCTGCATTAGTTTAAGAAGCTCTCTATTCTCGGGGGAATTCTCCAACCCGAAGCTGCCCAGCATTCCTGCCAGAGAAGCTTCGGAGAAAGAAGCCGCCGAAGGCAGATTCAGCGGCTTTAGAACAATCATCCCGTCTTTGCCCGGAGGCTGAACCTGCAGCAGAGTGGTCTGTCCCTTTTCCAGCGGGGTTTCCAAGGCTGCTCTTAGCTGTACACCCTGCACCTGGACAACCGCCTCCTGTCCGTCATCCGAGACACTCATTACGACACCGCGAATAACCTGCCCCATCTTCAACTCCAGCTCTTTGGGCTGACCGGCCCGGCTCTCGCCGAGCAGTCCTCTTACTATTGGACCGATGTTCACCTTATGCTGCCCCCTTTCGCCCGAATGGCTGGCTTTTATAATTTAAGCACCCCGCTGCGCTGGTGCCTATGATGAAGCCGTCGAGTTAATATCTATGACTAATGTATCGGTCTTTGCAGAAAGATATTTAAGCTTTACCTTCCTCAACTAATAAAACCCGCCGGCTCCCGGCGGGTTTTATTAGAACAGCTCCTGCTGACGGACAAACAAATTACGCATGAAACTCTTACGGTGCATAGGCGTTGCCCCCAAAGCCAGGATCTGCTCCCTGTGCAGTTTGGTAGCATAACCTTTATGTACAGCAATTCCATACTCTGGAAACATTGCTTCCCATTCCCCTTGACAGAGCCGGTCCCGGGTCACCTTCGCAACGATCGAAGCAGCTGCGATGGTCTGGCTAAGGGCGTCTCCCTTGATTACAGACAGCTGCGGAATATCCGAATCCACCTTCTCCGCATCAATCAAAAGGTAATCCGGCTTTACAGACAGCTGCCCAATCGCATCCAGCATAGCAAGTCGTGTGGCCTGTTTAATATTGATCCGGTCAATGGTCTGTGCATCGGCAAATCCAACGCCAACGGAGACCGCTTTATCGAGGATCACTTCATAAAGCAGATTACGCTTCTTCTCACTGAGCTTTTTAGAATCCATAACTCCATCAATAACCAGATCCTGAGGCAGGATGACGGCGGCCGCAACCACATCGCCAAACAGACAACCGCGGCCTACCTCATCCACTCCAGCAATATACTGGCAGTGATCCTGCCAGATTTGCTTTTCATACATTAACATATCTTCACTCATGCAGCTTCTCCATGACTGTGTGCTCCCCATGCCCCGCCTACGGCTGAAGACGCGGATTGTTCACCACTGAGCTTAACCAAATCACTGTTATGTGTCCGGTCACCTTCAATCAATTGCTCCAGTGTTTTAAAAGGACCTTCATGAAGCAGATCAAACGGACTGCTCAGCTTCTTCTTCGTTTCCTGCTTAGCCCCGCTCTTCATCAATTTAATCAGTTCGTCCGGGTTGTTCTGTTTCCCCCCGGCATTCACTCTGAAACCATTCAGCTGACCCTTTGCATTAATTCCCGGCTTGACAGTAAATGTAATTTTGATCCCCAGCTCACGGCATACCTGCAGGGTTTCTTTCGTATATGCGCCATAAGGGAAGGCAAGAACGTCCATGTTATTCCCGAGCCTCTGCTTCAGTATTGCTTGAGCCTGAGACAAATCTTTCTTGACGCGGGCCTTGAATTCGGTCATCGTTTCTTTCCGGTTCAGCTTCTCCAGATACATAGGTCCTGCAAGAACCGCTCTTGACGATTTATGTGATGCACTGGTTGGAGCAAGAATATGGGAATCATACGTATGATTATAGAAATCAATTCCGTTCTTGTGCATCTCGTCAACTTGAGCCCATGTCAGCTTTGGAATTCCCGGATGCTTCGGATTATCCACTGTGTTCGCAATCAGGAACATGGTCGCTGGAATCTTATGTTCTTTGAGCACTGGATAAGCATACTCATAGAATGACTCATATCCATCGTCAAATGTCATCAGGACCGCATTTGGCGGAACCGGAGTTCCTTTTAGAATAAAATCGCTGTATTCCTTCATCGTAATCCATTTAAAGCCATTGGCTTTCATCAGCTCGATCTGCCGTTTGAATTTCGATACCAGTACGGTTCCACTGTCAATTTGCTCAGGTGTAACCTCGTGGTACATTAGGACAATCACTTTGTTGCGGTAGTATATTTTATTAGGTGTCGCTTGAGAAGGAGTTGTCTTGCTGCTCTTTACATTGACAGGCTTATCTGAGCCTTTCCCGGCTCCAATACTAGCCCCGATATCTCCAATAGTGCTCAGAGGCGTTAAATTATTAATTTTATGTTTGCTGCTGCCGTTCTGCCACAAAGAATTAGCTGTGAGAACTAGAACAAGAACGATAACTGCGGCAGATATCCATTTGATTTTCTTCATATTCCTAATTCCTCTCTGTCTTTCCCTAATTAATCTATTGCTTAGATTAACACATGCTATGATAAGCTGCGTTTCTTTTTTGTAACAATTTTATCGGTTAAAGCGGTCCATTTATAAAGTTATTTCTTGGATATTTCTGTTGAACTAGTTCCCTCCCTTTCCACATTCTATAAATAATAGACGCAGATTACCTGTAAATTGTTTCAATAGTCCAGGCACTAATTCCAAATCGTTTAGCTTATGTACGAAAAAAAAAAGCGCCGGGGAACCGACGCTTCACATTAGTAGGGTGATTCCAAAGAGAACTTTCCAAGCTTGCCGGCACGAAGCTCCCTAAGCATAATTCCTGATGCCTTCTCCAGATCGACACGGCCACCGCTTACAATACAGCCACGCTTTCTGCCTATTGCCTCCATTACCTCTACAATCTCGTCCGGATTCTCGGTATCCTGCGGAGGCTCCCCCAGCTCAAACCGCTCCTGAAGCTGGGACCAATAATAACGGGACAAATATTTGATCGCAAAAAAAGCGACATCTTCCACATTCAATATTTCTTCTTTGATTGCTCCGGTCACAGCCAGCCGGTAGCCCACGTTCTGATCTTCGAACTTAGGCCACAGAATCCCTGGCGTATCCAGAAGTTCCATCTCCGTACCCACCTTGATCCACTGCTGTCCTTTCGTGACGCCAGGCCGGTCACCGGTTGCCGCAATGCTGCGTCCGGCCATACGGTTAATTAACGTGGACTTTCCAACGTTAGGAATTCCCACAATCAGAGCTCTTACCGCTCTGGGACGGATTCCTTTGGCAATCTGCCTATCGATTTTCTCCTTAATAAGCTCTTTCGCTTTTACTGGAATTTCCTTAATGCCTTGACCAGATGAGGCATCAGCGGTTATTGCCGTATGTCCCTCACGCTTGAAGTAGTCAATCCATTCACCGGTAACCGATGAGTCTGCTAAGTCTGACTTGTTGAGCACAATCAGCCTCGGCTTATTCATCAGAATCTCGTCGATCATCGGATTACGGCTGGACAAGGGAAGCCGGGCATCCAGGAGTTCAATCACCACATCAATCAGGCTCAGCTTCTCTTGGATCTGTCTGCGGGCTCTTGTCATATGACCCGGGAACCATTGTATTGTCATTGTCTGCTCACCTCTTTATCTCCCGACCACTCACCCATATAAGAGAGAACGAACCAAAGACCGTTGTATCCTGATCAGTCTTTAGTTCGTTCTTATGGAGGCGGAATTCTATAAATATCTTGTATTATATAAAATGAACTTAAGAAGGTTACCCTTTTGTGGCGCTGAGATCGGTTAATTCTAAAGTTCATTTTATATAGTATTAGTGTTTAATAAAATGAATATCCTTCAGCGGCCAGAAAACGAGGTCTGCCCGGCCCACAATCTCTTTCTGGGAGATAAAACCCAGACGTCGGCTGTCGGTACTGTTGGAACGGTTATCTCCGAGCACAAATACGTAACCTTCCGGCACCTTTCCGTCTTTGAACTCTTCATTCGGGAAATCAGCTTCTGTGTTGTAAAGCTGATTGCTCTTATGCTTTTCGTCAATCGCTTCCTGAATATAGGTCTCACTCACCTGCTTGCCATTAACCGTCACCGTATCGCCTTCAACCTTCACAGTGTCACCTGGAACGGCGATAACCCGCTTGATGAAATCTCTGCCTTCCGATGGTACATGGAACACAACAACTTCCCCATGTTTAGGCTGTCTGAAATCATATAAAATCTTATTAACAATAATTCGCTCGCCCGTGTGGAAATTCGGCTGCATGGACGGGCCATCCACAATAAACGGGGCAAATAAAAGCCATCGAATCAGAAAAACCAGTACAACCGCAATCACAATGGCTTTAAGCCATTCAAGCGCTTCATTTTTCTTCTTTTTAGTCGACTCAGGGTTTATATCCGTACGATCCGGCTGCTCCGATTGAAATTGCTGCTCCATAGCTCACTGCCCTCCCTTTATGTTTAGGATGCAATATGTAACCCTATTTTATTAAAAACGAAAGGGGCTTGAAGATCAAGCCCCCGGATCGTTATCAATTGATTAACGACGTACTTCTTTAATTCTTGCTGCTTTACCGCGCAGTTCGCGAAGGTAATACAGTTTAGCACGACGCACTTTACCACGGCGAGCCACTTCGATTTTATCGAGTTTCGGGGAATGAAGCGGGAAAGTTCTTTCCACACCTACACCATTGGAAATTTTACGAACTGTAAAAGTTTCACTGATTCCACCGCCACGACGCTTGATTACAACTCCTTCAAACAACTGGATACGCTCACGAGATCCCTCGATAACCTTAACGTGCACTTTCAAAGTGTCACCAGGGCGGAAACTCGGAATATCCTTGCGAAGCTGTTCTTGCGTAATCGCTTGTACGATATTCATATATGACTCCCTCCTTCCACTCAGGTGTTCTTGCCTCTTCCGAAGACATCTATAGGTTCTTCATCATTATCCGCAGAGGACCACCGAATTCACAACAAATGAAATTTTATCATATTACAACGGTCATAGCAAGAACTTTCACATCTCAAGATGAGCGTTAGGGCTTTTCACTAATCTCAAAACTTCCATTCCTCTCTCTAACTACATACAACTCATCAAATCCTTCCAGGTAGGTAGGAGCAACGAGCTTCTTTAAGGTACTTTTGATTCCTGCTTCCGCAACTCTTTCTTTCCCGCTTCTGTGATCATTTCTTTCCATAGACAACTCAAAATCCGGTTCAAAATAATAGCCAATAATCCTGAATTTATGCTTTCTGGCGGCCTCAATATATTTCTGCCGGTCGGTAATGGCCGGGTTTGTATTGTCGATCACAAAAGGCTGCTTGGCAAGCAACGCGGCCTCTAAAAATATATTTTCCCGATTCCTGGTCTTTAACATATCCAAATTTATTCTCATGTGAGTTTTAAAGAAATGTTCCTTGTAGAACGTGGACTTGCCCGAAGCCTGGATTCCCGTGAAAATGATGCATTCCATCGCTATTCATCCTTTGAAAGATACACGTATTGGTTGATGTACTCCCTATCTTGGCTAAAGATCGGGGTATCGAAGTCGACTTCCCACCTGCTTCGCGTAGCCTCTTGCTTCTTATAATCCTGTTTTGTAATACACACACCACGTTTCTGCCAGACAGGCAGGTCATTCCAATTTACGCCTCTCTCTATAAACAGCTTGTCCTGCAGCTTCTTTCCGTCCAATCCTTCAAGTTCATGATGGGGGAAGTTGGCTTGAGCAACCATGGAAATACTGTTTTTGGTCGCGTCCTGCTGTCTCCATAAGAAATAATTTGTCACTTCATCATGGGGCAGCACCCATGCCCGGCTGTCGAAGGTGGCAAGTGGTTGATTGGGGTAGTATTCTTTAATAACTTCATTAAATTTGGCAGTTGCCATAGAGGCGGATACAGACACAATCTTCTGAAGATTGTTCTCAAACCAAGACTGTGTAGTTAACTTATCATAATTAGTTAGTAAAATAGATATTTCGTCACTTTGATGATATACCAACTTGCATCCCATAATATTCTGGGCTAAATACTTGCACGTTTCCCAAAAAGCACGAGTTAAAGACTCGTCAAATGGCTTTTTCATTCCACGGGTGTATGTATGAAAATGTGAGCCGTCTATACGAAGGATCACGGGCAGCCTTTGCGGAAGTATTTGTCTAAATACATTCTCATACCCCTTCATTCGATTACCAAAATTGTCTTTTTGCATAGGACTCCCTCACTTCAATTATGTATAAGGATAATTATACCATAGGGGATTTGAATTCATTTGACATAAAAGATCCACCTGCTCATCCACTAGCTCTGGACAAGAAGGTGGAGACTCTTGCAAAACTTCTTAGAACAATAAATACTGGACCGTTTTCTATCTATTCTTCATCAACTGCTTCACCTTATCGATATACTTTTCCCTGTCCGACAGGTTGGCGTAGGCTCTGGTCATAAGTGTGTCTTGATTGCCAAAGAAAAAGCGTTCATACTGCATCTGTCTTCCCCCGAAGGCACTGACACCCAGCTCCCAGGCCAGCCGGAATAAATTAACCTTGTCATATGCATCAATCCCGGCACCGCTCAGATAAGAATCAAGGTATTTCGATACTGGGGAATTGAAATCCTGCTCCTTCGGCAGCATGATCAGATCACTTGATCCAAGCAGCTGGATTGTCTCTATAATTTTAGGGTAAATTTTCGGATAATAAGCGTTGGCCGCATAGAGCGGTTTGGGGCTTGGCAGCATAATCCCCCACTCATTCAGCTCACTTTGTTCTTCCGATGCTATGACGATAGATTTCAAAATTTCGAGTGTGATAAGGATTTCGGAAACCCTCTCAATGACAAAAAAATCCTCGCTTTTATCCAGGCAATCGGCCATATATTCCAGCACACCGATTAGAAACTCCGTCTTTGCAATATACCTGCACAAAATTTGATGGGAGACAAGGGTATGGAAATGACTTCTTTCAAACAGGTCAACAGCCATTTCCTCATCCCCATACAGAAACATCCTGTCGTGTGGAACCAACACATGATCGAGGATGACCAAGGTATCCATCTCCTCATAGCGGGAGCTAAGAGGATAGTCATAACCGGACGTACCCGCCAGCGTATTCTCCCTGCAGACGAATGTGATCCCCTTAAGATTGCTCGGAACCGCAAAAAAGAAGGCATAAGGGTTAACCGATTCGGACACAGCGATAGGCTGTGGGTACACAAGCATCTCTTCGGACGTGGCTCCCTGTGTATTCATCATAAAGGAACCGCTCACTACATAGCCGTCTCGGTTAATTTCATGAACCTTTGCCGCTGTGGACTGTTCTGGATTGTCGCTGATTACAGCAGACAGCATGCTTGCTTTGGATTGGATAAAACCATGAGACAAGGTGATGTCGTTCTCGCGGCAGTAGACGTAGTAATTTTTCAAGTTCTCAGCATGCTTGGGGTATTTGTCTTCCAATAGGCCAGCTGCGCTGGAAAAGGCTACAAGAGCCGTGTTCATATAATCCGGGGAACGGCCAAGAAAGCCATGATGACTCTCTGCCCAAAGGGACATCATCTTCCGGCGTTTTTGCAGATCCTCTTTGGTCTTGGGTTGGAGAAAAGAAAGGCCTACCGGGTCTCCTGTTGCAGGAGATAAATAAGTCATCGTCGCCCTTAAGGATTCTTCTGACTGCATATCATACAGTGCTGCCTGAGACTCCACCAGCCCGCGAAATGCAGGATGCTCCGAGATCAACCCCTGTACACGTTCTCCGCCGAGCCACACTTCCGGACTAAGTCCGTTTAAATTCTCGATGTAGCCTTTTCCAGTTTTAATAGGCATACATCCGCCTCCCCTCGGGAAATCACCGTTATCGGCTTTCTTTCGTCAAAGCTGTATAATAATATAGATGGATACCAGTAAATTTAGGAAAGAAGGAATAATGCAGTGACCAATAAACCACTTTCTCCACTAGTCGAAGCCCTGCAGCTGTCCCCCCATGAGGAAGGCGGATGGTACAAAGAGCTTTGGAAAGCTTCCTTTGAAATTCCCCAGGAAATACTCGGATCAGAGTACTCCGGTTCCCGTTATGCCGCCTCATCAATTTACTTCCTGCTTCATGGGGATGAATTCTCTGAATGGCACACGGTTCTATCCGATGAAGTCTGGCTCTGGCATTCAGGAAGCCCGCTTGTGCTTACTTTGGGCGGTGACGGTGACCAGCCTTCAGATCCCCAAGAAATCATTCTCGGTCCTGATGTATTAAACGGCCAGAAGCCCCAGGCCGTGGTTCCAGCCAAAGTATGGCAGACCGCTAAACCGCTTGGAGATGAGCCTGTCTTCGTTTCCTGCGTGGTAGCCCCAGGATTTCATTATGACGATTTCAGGCTGATTGACAAAAGCGGCAAATAAAAGCCGGTTCAATCGCACAGATTCATTTTTAACAATATACAGAGATTGTCATGATGAGGTGTATGTCCGCATAATAAAAGATCATTTTCCTGGCGGTCTGACCGTCAAGAAAATGATCTTTTTAATTGGCTGAGAGCTGATTTGAAAGGCTTACTCGTTCGGAAGTGTGTCTATAATCCACTCTGTCTCGGTATGAATCGTATCTGGAAGTTCATACATTAAGGATTCCTCCCCATTATTTTCGGCTGGCATAGTAGGCGAGCACGTCGTCTACGGTGCGCAGCGGCTCCGATTGATGATTCTCCGGTTCCTCTTGAGGCTCCATATACAACTCTATATTGGACAGCTCCTGCTGCATGTCTTGTGTCATAGCTTAATCCCTCACTTGTTATTTGCTATCTTGCTGCACTATCTATTACCCTCTTTCCCCCCATATTGTAACAATCCATCTCCTTATTTTATTCAGAATCTTCAGAAACGATCCGGCTTATGTACAAAAAAAACAGCCTCCATCAAGCTTCTTAAGCAAGCCTGGTGAAGACTGTTTAATTAGTTTTGAGGATTTTCCTCTAGCCTGATTTCCTCTAGCCACTGAAGATCTTTCTTACTGAGCTCAATCTTCTCCAGCAAATCCTGACGACGCTGCCAGGTACGTCTTAGGGCTTCCTTCCGCCGCCAGTCTGCCACGTTGGCATGATGACCGCTCAGCAAAATGTCGGGCACCTTATAGCCCCTGAACTCCGCTGGTCTGGTGTAATGCGGATATTCCAGCAGCCCAGTGCTGAAGGAGTCGGTAACCGCACTTGTCTCGTTCCCCAGCACGCCGGGCAGAAGTCTGGCCACACTGTCAATCACAACCATAGCGGGCAATTCCCCGCCGGTCAGCACGTAGTCTCCTACAGAGAGCTCATCGGTAACCAAATGCTCCCGAATCCGCTCATCGTAGCCCTCATAGTGGCCGCAAATGAAGATCAGTCGATCCTCCTGAGCGAGTTCCTCGGCTTTCTTCTGGGTAAACTGCTCTCCCTGCGGGCACATCAGAATCACCCGTGCTGGACGCTTGGAAGCCTCTTCCGGCTCGGCATCTTCCTGGGACAACAGCTCTTCGACCGCACGGAAGATCGGCTCGGGCTTCAGAACCATGCCGCCCCCTCCTCCATACGGCGTATCATCGACCGTGCCGTGTTTGCTCTCCGAGTACGCTCTGAAGTTCACCGCATTTAGAGCAATAATGCCTTTCTCCTGGGCTTTGCCAAGAATACTGGAATGAAACACCCCGTCAAACATCTCTGGGAATAGGGTGAGCACGTCCACGCGCATGTTATAACAACCCTTCCATCAGATGAACCTTCACCAGCTTGTCCTTAACATTCACATCAAGAACAACATCGTCAATGACCGGAAGAAGAATTTGTTTGCGGGCGGGAGTCTTAACAACCCACACGTCATTTGCACCTGGGCGCAGAATTTCATCAATTACCCCAAGCTCCTCACCTTCATCCGTCACAACCCGGCAGCCGATAATTTCATGGAAATAGTACTCATTCTCCGGCAGCTCAATCGTCTGATCCTTCGTTACTTTCAAATCCCATCCCTTATACTGTTCCACTTCATTGATATTCCCATATTCTTTGAATTTAACAATATAAGTCTGTTTATAGGGACGTGATTGATCAACGGTAACCTTGATCTTCCGCTGGTTCTCGGGATTTACAAGAAGAAGCTCGCTTTTCGGGGCAAACCGCACCTCTGGAAAATCCGTGCTGAGCAGCACCTTCAGTTCGCCGCGGATTCCGTGTGTATTTACGACCTTACCGATCGATAATAATGATTCGGACATAATTTCCTCCTGATCTCGTCAATATAAAATGGGCTGGGCCGCTAACCGCTTATGGCTTCAGCATGTACGAAAAAGGGCTAGGAAATGCATCCTAACCCTCTTTCGTATATTTTTAAGACATAATGTCCACGGTAACCCGTTTATCTAGCTTCACTGCTGCTGATGTGACGACCGTGCGAAGCGCCTTGGCGATCCGCCCCTGCTTGCCAATGACCTTCCCTACATCATCAGGATGCACGGACAGTTCAAAAACAACCAGATGCTCTTTCTCCACGACGTTCACACGCACATCTTCCGGATGATCAACTAAAGCCTTCGCAATAACGCTGACTAATTGCTCCATAAGAGACCCTCCGAATCAGCAATTATTTCTGGTTCTTAAGTTCATGGAACTTTTTGAGGACACCAGCTTTGCTAAGCAAGTTACGGACAGTGTCAGATGCTTGAGCACCATCTTGAAGCCATTGCAATGCTTTTTCTTCATTGATATTTACAACTGCCGGTTCAGCGACAGGGTTGTAGTAACCAATTTCCTCGATAAAGCGACCGTCACGCGGGGAACGGGAGTTCGAAACCACGATACGGTAGAATGGAGCTTTATGAGCACCAATACGTTTCAAACGGATACGAGTTGCCAACGAAATTCACCTCCTTAAATAGGATAAAATATATATCAAGGCTTACCGGAACGGGAACTTCATTCCTCCGCCTTTCAAACCTTTCAGACCCTTCATCGCCTTGGCCATCTTGCCAGCCTTCGGCCCGCCCATCATATCCGAGAACTGCTTCATCATGCGGCGCATTTCATCGAACTGCTTGATCAGACGGTTCACGTCAGCGAGTGTGGTACCACTGCCAAGCGCGATGCGCTTGCGGCGGTTATGGTTGATCATATCAGGATTCTGCTTCTCTTCCTTGGTCATCGACCGGACGATGGCTTCGACGCGCCCCATCTGCTTCTCATCGACTTTGACGTCCTTGAGCTGCTTCACCTTGCCCATGCCAGGAATCATATCCATGATCTGATCGATTGGACCCAGCTTCTTGACCTGATCCATCTGCTCAAGGAAATCGTCGAACGTAAATTCGGCGTTGCGCATCTTGCGCTCCATTTCTTTCGCCTTCTCAGCATCAATATTGGATTGAGCCTTCTCAATCAGGGAGAGCATATCTCCCATCCCAAGAATCCGGGAGGCCATGCGCTCTGGGTGGAATGGCTCCAGCGCGTCAATCTTCTCACCCAGGGCTGCGAATTTAATCGGACAGCCTGTTACAGCTTTAACCGATAGCGCTGCACCCCCGCGGGTATCTCCATCAAGCTTGGTGAGAACGACACCCGTAAGCTCGAGCTGGCTGTGGAAGCTCTCGGCGACGTTGACAGCGTCCTGACCAGTCATGGCATCCACCACTAGCAGAACTTCGTCCGGCTTGGTTACTTCGTGAATCTGGCGAAGCTCTTCCATCAGCTGCTCATCTACATGCAGACGACCCGCTGTATCGACAATCAGATAGTCATTACCGTTGTCCTTGGCGTGCTGAAGGGCCTGGCGTGCGATCTCTACAGGACTGATGCCTTCACCAAGCGCAAATACAGGAACTTGAATCTGTTCACCCAGCACTTGAAGCTGCTTGATCGCCGCAGGACGGTAAATATCCCCTGCAACAAGCAATGGGCGGTGGTTCTGCTTCAGAAGAAGCTTGGCCAGCTTAGCGGACGTAGTGGTCTTACCTGCCCCCTGCAGACCCGCCATCATAATGACGGTTGGCGGTTTGTTGCTTCTGGCCAGCTTCGCCTGGCTTCCCCCCATCAGCTCGGTCAGTTCCTTGTTTACGATGTCGATGATGACCATCCCTGGTGTAAAGCTATCCATCACTTCACTGCCGATGGCCTTCTCCTTCACCTTGGCGATAAATTCTTTAACCACTTTAAAGTTAACATCGGCTTCAAGCAGCGCGAGACGAACCTCCCGCATCGCTTCGTTCACATCATCTTCCGATACCTTGCCTTTGCCGCGAAGCTTGCTAAACACGCTTTGCAGCCGACTGGTCAATCCTTCAAACGCCATAGTCAGTCACCTCCAATTGAAATTTTATCTCATTACCACTCTTGCAATCTCCGAACCAGATCAAGAGCGGTCTCTTTATGTACATCCGTAAAATTGTCTTCTTCAAGCAGACGGCGAAGATTCTCAAGCTCTCCGGCACGCTTCATCTGCTTGCCCAGCAATCCCAGCTTGTCCTCATAAACTTCCAGCATCTGCTCAGCCCGCTTAATATGCTCATAAACGGCCTGGCGGCTTATATCGAACTCAGATGCAATCTCGCCCAGCGAGAAATCATCATGGAAATAATATTTCAAGAAAGTCTGCTGCTTCTCTGTGAGCAGCGGTTCATAGAAATCGAATAAGAGATTCACCCGATTTGTCTTCTCAAGCCTATTCTCCTGACTCACCAGCGGGCACTCCCCTCCGTCAAGGAAAAACACTTTACAGCTCATCAACGAACCTAATCATAACGAAAACAAAAGAAGATGTCAAGCTATTTCCCTTAACATCTTCTTCACTAAAGCTTCACATCCACTTTGCCGGTCCTAATGTACCGGAAGCAGATAGAGAAAAATTGCAAAAAAATGAAGCACGCTTCCCGCGAGTACGAACAAATGCCAGATGGCATGGTGATACGGAAATGCCCTCCACACATAAAAAATAGTTCCCAGCGTGTACATGAGACCACCGATCACAAGCAATTCCATGCCGGCAGCTGGTACCGCCGCCGTCAGAGGCTGCCAGGCGATGACAATTAACCAGCCCATTAGGAGGTAAAAAAGGGTGGAGAGGAACAAAAACCTTTTGACGAAATAGGCTTTGAATACCACCCCAAGCAAAGCAATCCCCCATACAACCCCAAAGAGACTCCAGCCCAGCGTCCCCCGGATCGCCACCAGCAGAAACGGCGTATAGGTTCCCGCGATGTAAAGATAGATGGAGGAATGGTCAAAAAACTCAAACAGATCCTTCAGCTTGCCTTCCTTAAAGCTGTGTACAAGCGTCGAGCTGCAATAAAGCATCAGCATGCTGATGCCATAGACGGTAAAGCTGACCACGTGCCATACCGTTCCCTTTGTGCTGGAAAACACAATTAAGAGCACGAGCGCCGCCGCGCTGAGCAGCGCACCGATGCCATGGGTAACCGCATTGGCGATTTCTTCTCTTCGCGGGTAAGTATGGGTGTTAGCCATGTTCATCCCTCCTTTTTAGGACTGGGCTTCCGACTCGTCTGCTTCCTCTTTCAGGATGCCTGAAAATAATCCGTGCACAAACTGCTCGGAATCAAATTTCTGAAGATCTTCCATCTTCTCTCCGAGTCCAACCAGTTTGACAGGAAGACTGAGCTCCTGGCGGATCGCCACGACAATCCCACCCTTAGCTGTACCGTCAAGCTTGGTCAGCACCAGGCCTGTAACCCCGCTTTTCTCACCAAACAGTTTCGCTTGACTGAGCGCGTTCTGGCCCGTGGTGGCGTCAAGCACCATCAGCACCTCGTGCGGCGCATCTGGAATTTCACGCTGGATCACACGGTAGATTTTATTGAGCTCTTCCATCAGGTTGGACTTGTTCTGAAGGCGCCCCGCCGTATCGCAGAGCAGGATATCTGCACCGCGCTGCTTGGCGGCCTGCACAGCATCATACATGACGGCCGCCGGGTCTGAACCAGCCTGCTGCTTGATCACCTCAACACCAACCCGCTGTCCCCAGACCTCCAGCTGCTCGATGGCACCGGCACGGAATGTGTCTCCTGCCGCCATCAGCACCTTCTTGCCTTCCTGCTTGTAGTGGTGAGCAAGCTTGCCGATCGTTGTGGTTTTGCCTACACCGTTTACGCCTACAAACAGAATGACCGTTATCCCATCCGGATTCATCCGAATGCTGTTGTCCTCATCCCCGCGGAGAAGCTCCTGGATCTTCTCGGACAGCACGGGCTGAAGCTCAGCCGCGTCTTCGATCTTGCGTTTCTTCACTTCCACGCGCAGATCATCAATCAGTTGGAGAACCGTATTAACCCCCACGTCGGCTCCAATCAAAATCTCTTCCAGCTCTTCGAAAAATTCCTCATCAATCTTCTTGCGCCGGGTTACAAGCTCGGCAACCTTCTCCACGAAGCCCTTCCGGCTTTTCTCCAAACCTTCTTTAAACTGTTTGGTGACCGATTCGGTTTTTGCTGCAATGCTCTCTTTAAGCTTCTTAAAAAAACTCACAGATGGAATTCTCCTTTAAAGTAGTGTTTACCCTCCCAAACCCTCCCTAACAGGGAGGGCCCCGAGGGCTTGCCCTCTGGACACCCGAAAGTTTGGTGGTGTGATTATCAGTTGGTACTCCTGGGCAACTTTGTGCGTTCCTCGCTTGGCTGCTACCCTCCCAAACCCTCCCTACTAGGGAGGGCCCCAGAGGGCTTGCCCTCTGGACACCCGAAAGGTTGGGGGTATGATTAGCGGTTGGTGCTCCCGGACGACTGTGTGCATTTCCTCGCTTGTCGTCCCTTCGGGACCCGCTTCACTTTAGGCACTCCTGCTTGGAGCCATCAATGAGGCAGAGTGCATGCCCCCGCTGTCCGTGCAGGATGCGTTCTACGATGGGCGCTTTCTTGTGTATTTGAGTAACTATGTTCCAATGCCCTCTGTCCCTAACACATCTCATGACAATATGGATGACTATCTCTACAGTATGGGCTTTAGTTCTGCAAACTTTAACAAACACAAAATGTTTGTTAAAGTTGCTCTGCAGATAAGAGCGGTTACCCGGAGGAACCGCTCTTTCTCTACTACTCCCCACCTTTAATTGAAGGATGGGGAGGACAAAAGCAGGGAGAGAAAGTTTGGAGCTGTAGAAGCGCCAGCGTTCGCCTTTATCTTCGGATTTCACCCGCAAGGGGTGAGTTCAATCAAGAAATCCGAAGATAACAGCGATCGGAAGCCCAAACTTTCTCGGACTGTGCTTTTACGTACATCGTAGCCTTCACTTTATCGTACTGCACTTTCACATCATCGGCAGACTTCAAACGTCTGCCTCTATTATCGCATGCCGCCTATCGGCTACGCAATTTCAGCCTCATCGTCCTCAAGCCGCACGGAGACCAGCTTGGATACGCCGCCTTCCTCCATCGTAACGCCGTACAGGACATCGGCCTCCTCCATGGTTCCTTTGCGGTGGGTGACCACGATGAACTGGGTCTGCTCCGAGAATTCCCGGAGGTACTGGGCAAACCGGATAACGTTGGCTTCATCCAGAGCTGCTTCCACTTCGTCAAGGACGCAGAACGGCACTGGCTTCACCTGAAGAATCGCAAAGAGGAGAGCCATTGCCGTAAGCGCACGCTCACCACCCGATAGCAGCTGCAGGTTCTGAAGCTTTTTGCCAGGAGGCTGAGCCACAATGTCGATCCCTGTCTCCAAGAGATTTGACGGATCAAGCAAAATCAGATCCGCACTTCCGCCGCCGAAGAGCTTGGTGAATACTGTGCCGAACTCCCGGCGAATGGCGTCAAAGGTTATTTTAAAGCGCTTGGACATTTCATCGTCCATCTCACGGATAACCTGATACAGTGTAGTTTTGGCTTCAACGAGATCATTCTTCTGCTCGCTGAGGAACTCGTAACGCTCGGAGACACGCTGGAATTCTTCGATTGCGCCCAGGTTCACTTCACCGAGAGCGGAGATGCTGCGTTTGAGCTCTCTGACCTCGCCTTGGGTCTGAGCCACATCCTCCGGCACTGTGTAACGCTGCTTCGCTCTTTCGTAGGTCAGCTCGTAATCCTCGCTGAGCTTCTTCAGAATGTTCTCGAGCTCCACATCAAGGCGGTTCGCCTGAATCTCGGTTTGCAAGAGCTGCTCGTCCACCGATTTTAGCGCAGCCCGCTGATCCTTCGTCTCACTCTCGCCTTCCTCGAGCTTCTTCATTAGAGAAGCTCTCGCCGCCCGCTGAAGATCAAGACGTTCGCTTGTTCGGGTCTTCTTCAGCTTGTACTCATTTAAATCTTCAATCTGCCGGACACTTTGATTCTCGTTCTCCTTGAGATCAGCTTCAATTGAAGCTAATATCCGTTTGTTCTGCTCAAGCTCTTTCTCCTGGGCGTTAAATTCCTCCTGCTGCCTGCTAAGCTGCTCCCGCAGGGAGAGGCATTCCTGATCCAGCTTCCCTTCACGTACTTTAAGTCCGGTTAACTGGGCCTGAAGCTCTTCCTTAGCGGATTCATTCGCTTTGCGGGCAAATTCAGCTGCCTGAATGGAATCATGCTTCGACTGCTGCTCGGCCGTCAGCTCTTTCAATTTCTGTTCAGCTTCGATCCGGCTCTTATCGAGCTCCTCCATTTCCTTCACATAATGGCCCTTTTCCTGGCCATACAGCTCAAACTGCTCAGTCACATGTTTGTATTCATGATCGACCTGCTTCAGGTCGCTTGCCACACTCTGCTCCTCGCTGCGCATCCGGTCCCCGGATTCCCGCATTCGCTCCAACTCCGACTCGAGCTGGGCAATCTGCCCGCGGACTTCCTCCATGCTGCTGCGCAGCTTCTGGATCATGCTCTCGCTTTGGCGGATATCCTGGTCCAGCTGCTCCAGCTGGCGGCTGCGTCCCAGCAGATTGCTGTTCTTCCGGTGCTGGCTTCCTCCGGTCATGGAGCCCCCGGCGTTTACAACGTCGCCCTCCAGAGTAACTACTCTGAACCGGTACTGGCTTTTGGCCGCCATCCGGTTCGCATGCTCAAGCGTATCCGCGAACACTACATTGCCGAGCAGGCTTCCGATGATCCCTTCATACTTGGGCTCACAGCCAACCAACTCTGCCCCGACTCCGATGAAGCCTTCGGCATCCTCCATCGTCCGCTTATCCGAAGCGGAGATTTGGCGCGGGCGGATAACATCGAGCGGCAGGAACGTTGCGCGCCCTAGTTGGCGCTGCTTCAGGAAAGCAATCGCCTGTCTGGATACCGCCTCATTCTCCATGACAATGTGCTGCATCGCCGCGCCAAGAGCGGTCTCTACTGCAATCTCCAGCTTCTCCGGCACCCGGATCAGCTCAGCCACTGCACCATGAATTCCGCCTAGTGCACCTTTGCGGGAAGCCTTCAGCACTTCTTTGACGCCAAGCGCAAAGCCGTCAAAATCATCCTGCATCTCCTTCATCGTATCCCGGCGGGAGACGAGCGCTTCGCGTTTCTGCTCCCATTTGCGCAGACCGTCCCGGCTCTCTTCCGTCAGCTTCTGAAGCGAGTGCAGACGCTCGCTCTCCGTTATGTAGCTTTTACGGACTTCCGCTATCTCTTTAGCCATCTTCTCCAGACGGCTGTTCAGCTCCGCCTTGCGCTCAGCAAGCTTCTGCTGCTCATCACGCCATTTGGAGCCCTCGGTTTCAGCCCGCTCCATCCTCCGGGCAACGCCTTCCTTCTGCTGCTCCGCATACCGGATTTCATTGCGCGCCTGGGCAATCTGATTCATAATTTCAAGCAAATCGCCCTTAAGCGCTTCCTCCTGAGCCTGACTGATTCCGCCGGTAACCCCGAGCAGCTTGGCTTCTTCCGCCGAGAGCAGCGCCCGCAGCTCTGTCAGAAGCCTGTCCGACTCCTCGTACTTCTCTTTCATTGTCTTTAGCTCGGCCGCACGCTGATTATAGCGCTCCTCGTTCGCGGCAATGGAATCAAGCAACTGCTGGCGGTTCTGCATCAGATTCTTTGCACGTTCCTTCAGCAGGCCGCCGAAGCCCTCGTTCTTCTCATAATTCTCACTGTACTCCAGAAGCTGCTGGGTCAAAGACTCAATCTCTTCTTCAAGCACTCTAAGCTCTGAGCGTTCCTTCTCCAGAGTAGCGTCATGGGCAGAAACAACGGTGGAGAGGGTAAGCTGCTCCTCCCGCAGCTTGGCCAGCTTCTCATTGGCCTCACTCCAGGAAGTATGAATCTGTTCAATTTGGTACACATACATTGAAATTTCCTTATGCTTAAGCTGCTCACGCAGTTCTTTGTAATGCAGGGCCTTCTCGGATTGTTCCTTAAGCGGGCCCATCTGGTCCTCAAGTTCACTGACAAGATCGTGAATCCTCAGCAGATTCGTCTCGGTTTCATCCAGCTTCTTACGGGCGTCTTTCTTACGGGATTTATATTTCACAATTCCGGAGGCCTCTTCAAAAATACCTCTGCGGTCTTCCGATCTTGTACTCAGGATCTCCTCAATACGACCTTGTCCGATAATAGAGTAAGCTTCCTTTCCGATCCCTGTATCCATAAACAATTCAGTGATATCTTTAAGTCGGCAGGATTGCTTGTTAATCAGGTACTCACTGTCCCCACTACGGTGAACACGGCGCGTAACCGTCACTTCATTGAAATCAAGGGGAAGCGCCTGGTCCGTATTGTCCAGCGTAAGTGAGACCTCACCATAACCAACGGCCTTTCTGGCATCACTACCCGCAAAAATAATATCCTCCATCTTGCCGCCGCGAAGCGATTTCGCACTTTGCTCCCCGAGCACCCAACGGATTCCGTCGGAAATATTACTTTTTCCACTTCCATTAGGACCGACCACCGCCGTAATTCCACGCACAAATTCCATTTCAGTACGATCCGCAAACGACTTGAATCCGGATAGTTCAATTCTTTTCAAAAACATACGTACCCTATCACCTCTAACGCCTATTGTAACATAACTGAAGCCCCAGTGTGACTAGACAAAATTCGCTGCAGACAACCCTAATCCAACCAGACATCCACACCAGGCTCCTCCAGAATAACCGGCATCTGATCATGAACTTGATAGCAGAGAATCGAGATGATGCGAACATGGATGCAGCAGAGAAAATTTGTCTACCTTCTACCTTGATGTGATGGATTACAATGAACATTTTAGCGAACGTGGTAATTCGCAGCTTTGGAGATCTGGAGGTTAAGAAGAAACTAAACAACATGTTTATATACAAAATAAGCGGTGCTGATTTTCAGCACCGCTTCCATTAGTTCAAGATATTCTGCGTGTGTTTTGCCGTTACCGGGGTGTTCACCTTAATGAGGGTTCGCATGTATGCACATAACTTTCCATCTGGGCAAGAATACAGCCAATTTTACACTGGGACTAATCTGGTATAATTTTGTAACCAATGAGCTCTATACCTCCACCCGTAAAAGGGCTGATGGGCATCCTATTGATTTCGTTAAAGGTCAACCGGTACGTTACCTTATTCTTGTAACGCTTATAGTTGTTTTTATTCAGACGTATTGTATAATTTGCGCCAGCAGTGTTCCCGGTTCCATAATACAGTGGAATGACCCAATAATCACATTTTTATTTCGTGGTGGATGCGGCTTAATTAAACACCATACCACCGTCACTCAGAATATTTTGACCAGTAATGTAATCAGATTGAGACGACGCCAAGAATGAAACCAAGTTAGCAACATCCTCGGGAGTTTGAGTACGGCCAAGTGCAATGCCTTCCGAATATTTTGCAAGTGCCTCACCTTTTTTAGTACCCAAGTATTTCATCATTCCCTCATCGAGACGTTCCCACATAGCAGTTCCTACAATGCCTGGGCAATAGGAATTAACAGTTATCTTGTCTCTCGCAAGTTCTTTTGCAGCAACTTGTGTCAAGCCCTTAACCGCAAACTTAGTTGCAGAGTATGGACCTAACAATGCGAATCCCTCTTGTCCAGCGATGCTGCAAGCATTAATAATTTTACCGCCAGTTCCTTGCTTCTTCATTTGATTTGCAGCTGCTTGAATACCGTAGATTACACCTTTAACATTGATATCAAATACACGATCAACAGCTCTTGGATCAGCTTCTGTAAGAGGAGCTATTTGTCCTTCAATGCCTGCATTGTTAATGAATACATCTACACTGCCAAACGTGTCAACCGCTTTTTGAACTAGAGCTACTTGATCCTCCAGCTTTGCAACATTTCCAACCATTGATGTTACGTTAACACCTTTTTCTTCAAATTCTTTAACGGTTTCGCTCAGTGTAGCCTCATTAATATCACTAAGTACAATTGCAAATCCATCGTTCGCTAAGCGCTCTGCCAATCCTTTACCAATTCCTTGACCTGACCCGGTAATTACTGCTACTTTTTGTTTGCTCATTATACTTTCCTCCGAATATATTTAATTTAGAATAGACATATCTCGTTTTTTTGGAACAATAGGAAACGTTTCCGAAAATAATCATTCCACTTTTCCCTTACTTTGTCAAGTTTTTATATGTCGTTCATATTGGAAGATGACCTTTTTATTGAACACAATAGGAAACGTTTTCGTAATCTGACAGTGAAAGAAATCGTTTCCGTTATGGAGGGATAAACATTGTATGACAAAATTAGAAAAACGACCATTCAAGATGCAGCGAAGCAAACTGGAGTCCGAAATGCAACCGTCTCTCGTGTGCTTAACAATGGCGAGGGTATCAGCAAAAACACGTACGCGGACTTCATCGACACTTTGATGACATAGCCGTGAACATGAAGCCGATCCGCAATACGAAAAGCAGTTAGGAAGCGTTCGCTGATCCTCATGGACATTGGAAGACGCCCCGGTGGATAATCCGATGAAATACAATAACGGGCAATAAATTTGACAGCCACAGCTCACTCCATTCGCCAAAACCTTCATACATCTGACATAAAAAAGACAGACCAGAATTACATTCTGATCTGCCTTAGTAACTCCACAGGGCTTGTCTGCCCCACCATCCGGACCGCCTACTCCTGTACTCTTAAACGCTCCAGTGCAACGGCCGCAGCCTGCTGCTCCGCCTCTTTCTTGGAGCGTCCGCTCCCTTGGCCGAGGCTGTTCCCATCCATAAATACCTCAGAGACAAATTCCCGCTCATGCGCAGGCCCCCGCTCTTCGATAATCCGGTACTCCAATGTCCCGAGATTATGGTGCTGGGTCAACTCCTGAAGCTCCGTCTTGTAATCCGTTACCTGAAGCTTCCCGTTTAAGACCACCTGAGTGAATACATGCTTGTCCAGGAAGGAAGTGACTGCCCCGAGTCCCTGATCCAAATACAACGCGCCGACAAAAGATTCGAATACATCCGCAAGCAACGCAGGACGTGTACGTCCGCCTGTCAGCTCCTCCCCCTTGCCGAGCAGCACATAATTCCCGAAATCCAGCGCTTCAGCAAATTTAACCAGAGACGGTTCACAAACAATAGCGGCACGCTGCTTTGTAAGCTCCCCTTCCGGCCGGTTCGGAAACAAACGGTACAAATATTCCGACACCGTCAGTTCAAGCACAGCGTCCCCCAGAAATTCCAGGCGCTCATTGTCTTCATGCTGGCTGAACCGGTGTTCGTTTACATAGGAAGCGTGGGTAAATGCCTGTTTCAACAATTGTCGGTTCTGGAATTGAATTTGAAGTTTTTGTTGTAACTGCTTCAGATCTCCACTCAACAGACTGACTCCTTATGCATCGAATTTCTTCAGGACGATAGTGGCATTGTGGCCACCAAACCCAAAGGAGTTGGACATAGCAATATTTAAATCCGCTTTTCTCGCTTGATTCGGCACATAATCCAAATCACATTCCGGGTCCTGGTCCTCCAGGTTGATCGTAGGAGCAATAACACCGTTCTGCAGTGACAAACCACAGATCACAGCCTCTACCCCGCCTGCAGCACCCAGTAAATGTCCGGTCATGGATTTGGTTGAACTGATCGCCACTTTGTAGGCATGATCGCCCAGCGCCTTCTTGACGGCCAAAGTCTCGGAACGGTCGCCTACCGGAGTTGAAGTCCCGTGGGCATTAATGTAATCAATATCTTCCGGATTAAGTCCGGCATCACGGATCGCCATACGCATGCAGCGTGCCGCACCGTCCGGATCCGGCTCAGTCATATGATGGGCATCCGCACTAAGTCCGTACCCAACCACTTCTGCATAGATTTTGGCTCCACGCTTTTGGGCATGCTCAAGGGATTCCAGAATTAGTACTCCAGCACCTTCACCCATGACGAAGCCATCACGGCCCGTGTCAAACGGCCGGCTTGCCTTCTCAGGCTCATCATTACGTGTGGACATCGCTCTCATTGCACAGAAGCCTGCCATTCCCGTAGGGCGGATGGTGGCTTCAGCTCCCCCACAGATCATTACGTCAGCATCACCGCGCTGAATCATGCGAAAGGAATCGCCAATGGAGTGAGTTCCGGTGGCGCAAGCAGTTACCTGTGTGGTATTCGGTCCTTTAGCTCCGAACATGATCGACATTTGGCCTGAGCCCATATTGGCGATCATCATCGGAATAAAGAAAGGGCTTACGCGTTTGGGTCCTTTTTCGAGCAGGACATTGTGTTGATCCTCCCAGGTACCAAGTCCTCCGATACCTGAACCGATGGACACGCCGATACGCTCTGCATCTGTGTTATTGCCAATCTCAATCCCGCTGTCCTTCAGGGCCTGAGAGCCCGCAGCGACCGCAAATTGAACGAAACGGTCCATCTTTCTTGCTTCCTTACGGTCAAAATAATCCTCTGGGTTGAAATCCTTCACCGATGCGGCGATTTGGGTGGTATAGTCGCTAACATCAAACGAATCAATCCGGGATACCCCGGATTTGCCGTTCATAAGACTATCCCAGAACGTGTCCAAATCCTTCCCAAGGGAAGTGATGACTCCCATTCCTGTCACAACTACTCTATGTTTCAAACACATTCACCTCGTATAGACTTCATGTGTACTATTTAAATGTTAATGAACTCTCCGAACAGAAACTTCTGCAAGATGAGGAGAAGTCCCGCCTGCATTAAACAAGGTACGGGACTTTAAATGACTTAGGTATGAGATTGTATGTAATTTACAACTTCACCTACGGTCGTAATCTTCTCTGCATCTTCATCTGAAATTTCAAGATCGAATTCATCTTCCAATTCCATAACCAATTCCACTACATCGAGGGAATCAGCACCAAGGTCCTCTTTGAAAGAAGCTTCAAGTGTTACTTCAGCTTCATCAGCACCCAAACGATCAACTACAATGCGTTTTACACGCTCCAATACATCGGACATCCGGTTCACCTCCTCTTTGGTATTATACGAGAATTAAAGTTAAAATGCCATAGAGGCGCTTTTAAAAACCCTCATTGCCTTTATTGTCCCCAAGCCAAGCCGGCTACATGTACATTCCGCCGTCCACATGAAGTGTCTGGCCGGTCATGTACGAAGCCCCTTCCGAGGTCAGGAACAGAACAACACTCGCAATTTCCTCTGGCTTGCCTAGACGGGCCAGCGGGACGTCGCCCAGGATTTTAGCGCGGACTTCTTCGGGAAGCTCTCCCGTCATATCCGTGTCAATAAATCCGGGAGCCACGCAGTTCACCGTAATATTCCGGGATGCAAGCTCACGGGCGGATGTTTTGGTCAGTCCAATCACACCTGCTTTGGCGGCAACATAGTTAGCCTGACCGGCGTTGCCCAGAACCCCGACAACAGATGAAATGTTGATAATCCGGCCGAAACGCTGCTTCATCATCGGACGCGTTACGGATTTGATTCCATTAAACACGCCTTTAAGATTGGTTTCGATCACCGCATCGAACTCTTCTTCCTTCATACGCATAATCAGATTATCTCTAGTGATTCCTGCATTATTTACGAGGATGTCAATTCGGCCCCAGGCGTCAAGCACCTGCTTCACCATGGCATCAAACTGGCCGCTGTCACCTACATGGGCCTGAATAGCCAGCGCGCTTACGCCAAAGGCTTCAATCTCACGGACAACCGCTGCCGCAGCTTCCCCGTTACCGGCATAATTTACGGCCACATTAGCCCCTGCTTCAGCCAGGGCAAGCGCAATGCTTCTACCGATCCCACGTGAAGCTCCGGTGACAAGCGCCGTCTGACCCGCAAGTGGTTTTGTCATGGAATGTGCCTCCTTTCCCAAGCATTTACTCCTTTTACTCCCCTTAGCTTAAGCCAATTCACCTAAAGGGCATCGCGCTTTCAAGAGCTGCTTTTATTGAAGGCAGATCTAAAGCACAGCTGCAGCGAAAGACTGAAGACAACGGTGCCAAGCAGCCGCTGCCCAGCTTTTGCTTACGCAGGCCTGGCTGAAAGAGATCCGAAGGCTTATGGGCACTTTTTAGACGCCTTTTAGACGCCTTTTAGACGCCGCTTAGACACCCCTTACAGATCTTCTTTCAGCGTCCCGGCCACCTGCTCCACATGCTCCCGTGTGCTGATATTCAGAACACGCACACTTTTGTCAATTTTTTTGATAAGCCCGGCAAGGACACTGCCCGGGCCGATCTCAACAAACATATCGACACCTTGTTCAATCAGCCAGCGCACGCTGTCTTCCCACTGAACCGGTGAATAGACCTGCTGAGTTAGAAGGGCCGGAATATCCGCTGCCTTCTGAACCGGCTGCGCCGTTACGTTTGCTACAACTGGAGCCTTCGCATCCTCGAAGCGGACCGCAGTCAGCTTCTCCTCGAGACGCTCAGCAGCGGCCTTCATGAGTGAGGAGTGGAAAGGTCCGCTCACTTCGAGCGGAATCGCCCGCTTGCCTCCGGCTTCTTTTACCCTCTCCACGACCGCAGCAACTCCCTGCTGGGTTCCCGATACAACAATTTGACCTGGACAATTAATATTCGCCAGCTCAACCAGATGTCCGCCGGAAGTGATGTCTTGGCATAATGCCGCAAGCGCTCCACGCTCCGCTCCAAGCACCGCTGCCATAGCTCCCTGTCCTCCCGGAACAGCCTGCTCCATGAACAAACCTCTGGACCGGACAGTGGCTACAGCATCCTCGAACGAGAGGACCCCTGCGGCTGCCAAGGCTGTATATTCACCCAAGCTGTGCCCAGCGAAGAAATCCGGCGTTATGCCATGTGAGGCAAAAGCGCTGTACAGCGCGTAGCTTGTAGTCAGCAGGGCCGGCTGTGTATTCGCCGTCATCTTGAGTTCAGCTTCCGGACCGTTAAAGATCAGGTCACTCAGCTTGAAATCCAAGACTTCGTCGGCCTTACCGAATAATGCTGCCGCCTCCGGCAGAGCTTCATAAATATCTTTGCCCATCCCCACAGCTTGGGAACCCTGTCCCGGGAATACAAATGCTAACTTCCCCATAACGATTGCCAGCTCTCCTTATGTCTAGTCCTCTTCAGGCGGAGCGACTAGCCCCCGCCAACGAGAGAACTCCTAAATTAGATATGAAAATTACCAAACAAGTACGGAGGCTCCCCAGGTGAGGCCTCCTCCAAAACCGACCAGCAGGAGGGTGTCCCCTTCCTTCATGCGTCCCTCTTCCGCAGCTTCTACCAGAGCCAGAGGAATGGATGCGGCGGAAGTGTTCGCGTACTTATCCACGTTGATCACACACTTCTCTTCCGGTAATCCAAGACGCTCCATAGCGGAATGGATAATACGGATATTAGCTTGGTGGGGCACGAATAAATCAACCTCTTCTTTGGAAATCCCCGCCTTGCGAAGCACTTCCTCTGTAGCTGTGCCCATCACCCGCACCGCAAATTTGAACACCTCGCGCCCGTTCATATAAATGAAATGTTTGCCGGAACCAACGGTATCCGCGGAAGCGGGCAGTCTGGAGCCTCCGGCTTCCAGCTTCAGCTGGGAACCCCCGGCTCCTTCCGCCCCCAGATCAAACGAAAGGAAGCCCCTTCCTTCTGGCACTTCACCCAAGACTACAGCACCCGCCCCATCTCCAAACAGCACACAGGTGTTGCGGTCCGTGTAGTCCGTAATGCGTGACAAGGTGTCGGCACCAATTACGAGCGCATTATTGTACATGCCTGTCTTAATAAAGTTCGTGGCTGTGGCTAAGCTGTATACGAATCCCGAGCAGGCGGCCGACAAATCAAAGGCGGCAGCCTGCTTGGCGCCGAGCCGCTCCTGCAGGAGGCAGGCCGTGGAAGGGAACGTCATGTCTGGCGTTACCGTAGCCACAATGATGAGGTCCAAATCTTCCGGGGCTAGTCCAGCCGACTTCAGCGCCTTGATGGACGCCTCATAAGCCAAATCCGAGGTAGCCTGCTCCGGTGCGGCAATATGACGCTCACGGATCCCGGTGCGCGATACGATCCATTCATCGTTCGTTTCCACGATTTTCTCCATATCCGCATTGGTTAATACTTTCTCAGGCACATATTTCCCCGTACCAATAATCCCTACCGGACGAAATTTATTCACTTAATCCACTCTCTCCCTGCTGCTGAATTCTTTGGAAATTGTCTGTGTCAATTGGCTGCGCAGAGCTATCCGCGCCTGGCGGAACGCATTCTTGATCGCATCCGCATCGGAGGAGCCGTGCCCCTTCACCACGAGCCCGCTCAATCCGAGGAGCGGCGCGCCGCCGTGCTCTTTATAATCCATCATGCTTTTGAGGCTGCGCAGCTGAGGCATCAACACAGCAGCCGCCAGCTTGTTCTTCAAAGAGCTTGTAAATTTCTCCTTAAGAATGGAGAACAGCGCTCCGGCAGTCCCTTCCAGCGATTTAAGCAGAATATTGCCCGCAAAGCCGTCACAGACCAGGACATCACAAGCCCCAGCCAGCACGCCATGCGCTTCCACATTGCCAACGAAGTTAATCGGAAGCTCCTGCAAAAGCGGGTAGGCGGCCTTCGTAAGCTCGTTCCCCTTAATTGCCTCTGTGCCTACGTTAAGAAGTCCCACTCTGGGCTTGTCTATTCCATGAACCTGCTGCCGGTATACACTGCCCATTAGCGCATACTGGGCCAAGTGCTCCGGCTTCGCGTCCATATTGGCTCCCAAGTCCAACGCCAGTACACCTCTACCGTCAACTGTAGGAATCATTGGCGCAAGAGCCGGACGTTCAATGCCTTCCATCCGTCCAACCACAAGCAGCCCCGTAGTCATTAAAGCCCCGGTGTTCCCCGCCGAAATCATGGCGTCCGCCTCGCCCTCGCGAACCATCCGTCCCGCAACGACCATGGACGAATCCTTCTTGCGGCGGACTGCCTTTACCGGTTCGTCCTCCCCGCCAATCACTTCCGAGGTATGGCGGATGCTCAGGTTGGCCGGACGTTCTGTAAGCAGGCTCTCAATCCGCTCTTGATCGCCAACCAGGACAATCTGAATATCGCTCCATTCTTTGGCTGCGGCCAGCGCCCCCTGCACGTTACATTCGGGCGCATGGTCACCCCCCATGGCATCAATAGCTATCAACATGCTTAGTTCCCCCTTCGCTGTGTTCCTCTTTCCCGGAACGGTAAATGACGAAGTTGCCCTGGAAGACCATTTCTTCACCCACATAGGTGAATACCTCCACCTTGGCTTTTCCTTTATTGCCCGGCTCGGAACGGACATAGGCCTTGGCAATGCATTTCTCCCCGAGATGAACCTGTCTGACAAACCGGATATCCGCGGATGAGGTCAGAGCGATCTCGTCGTTAATCACGGCTACAGCAAGGGAGTTAGCTTGGGCGAACACATGGTGCCCCCGGGCGATTCCGGTTCTGGAGAACACATGCTCTTCACGTATTTCAAAAATGGATATTCCGCTCTTGTCGAGCTGCAAATCTACGATATCCCCGATAATTTCATGCAGCGGCAGAGACCGCACCTGGTCATAGCTTCGCTCAGCCATCAGCTTCATCCGTTCACGAAGCTCGGGAATCCCAAGCTCAAGACGGTCCAAACGGATGGTCTGGATGCTGACTTTCAGCTGCCGGGTCAATTCCTGGTCTGTAATGAACGGATTATCTTCAATCATTCTCACGAGCTGCTGCTGCCTCGCCCGCTTGGGCAAACGTTCGATAAGAATCGCCCCCTGCTTGATCTATAGTAAATGTAAGATTCTATTATTCCGGTGATCTCTTTAGAACCAGGTACTAAGCTCCAGTATAAATCATCCGCATTTAAAAAGAAAGATAATCCCTCTGCCGCAAGAGGAATTCTGCAGATCACCTGTTTTCTCCAAAAAAAATAGCACCCCATCCAAGATGTAGGTACTACTTTGATTGTTTGACTATGCTTTGATAATTTCTCTTGCTTTGTATGTTCCGCATACTTTGCATACGTGGTGAGCAAGCTTCAATTCTCCGCATTGTTCACATTTTACCATGCCCGGCACAGCCAATTTGAAATGAGTACGACGTTTGTCACGACGTGTTTTGGACGTTCTCCGTTGAGGTACTGCCATGGTTCCCACCTCCTTATTCAAGTCAACCTTGCCATATCCTTGCTGCAAGAGCAGTTAGGTATCAGACTTTGTTAGATATGTGAAAGTTAAGATGAACTTCATCCTCCCCATATCACAAGAAAAGCTAAACTCTGTTCTCTTTCATTACTGTTTAAAGAAATCCTTGAGTGCCGCAAGCCGCGGATCAACCACTTCTCTGTCACAGCCGCATTCGCGTTCATTCAAATCGGTTCCGCATGTCGGGCAAAGTCCCTTGCAATCATCCTTGCAGATGGCTGCAAAAGGAAGATTAAGCAGCAGATCTTCTTCTATGAAAGGAACAAGATCAACGTCATCCTCTGCAATGTAGCGGATATCGTCTTCCTCGTTCTGCACATCTTCCGCATTCTCGCTATACTTAAACCGTTCCTCAAAACCGATACCGATCTGTTTCTTCAAAGGCTTCAGACAGCGGGAGCACGTCATGTCCAATTCCGTGGACAGATTGCCCTGTACATGCACTTCATTATCGCCCAAATAAACAGCCTTTAGATCGGCTTGAAGGGGGCTTATACGGGTAATATCCTTGCGGTCCTTGGCAACATGCCGGACATCCAATGCCTCGTGGAGTTCCACAGGGCCGTCGGTGGACGCCATCTTACGAAATTGAAAGTGCATATCCATCACTCCAAACAAACAAAAATTATTATACCGATTTCAAGAGAGTTTTGTCAATATCATAAACTTGACTCCCCCTTTTATTATACGGCAATTCCAGACATTCTACCCATCCCCGGCAGGAATATAAACCCTCCATTCGGAACAAGTCTGTAAATTATACCATGTTTATTCGGTAAAACATGCAGTTCATGATATTATTTCTAATACTTATTACCTTTTCTCCAAGGGGGGCCCAGATTTTGAGTATTGTCGGTTTAATCGTAGAATATAACCCGCTTCATAACGGGCATCTCTATCATTTCAACCGGGCGAAGCAGGAAACCGGGGCTAAGGCGGCCATCGCCGTCATGAGCGGCAATTTCCTGCAGCGGGGCGAACCGGCTGTCGTCTCCAAGTGGGCCCGGGCCGAAATGGCGCTGGCCATGGGGGCAGACCTGGTCATTGAGCTGCCCGTAGCTTACGCCGTACAGCCGGCGGAGTGGTTCGCCTACGGGGCGGCTGCGCTGCTGAACGCGACCGGCCTGGTCACGCACCTGGTATTCGGCAGCGAGGAAGGCGGGACTGACAAGCTGCAGGCCCTCGCTGGGGCGCTTGCGGAGGAAAGCGGCCCCATGCGCCAGGCCGTGGCGGAGGAGCTCGCCACGGGCGCCAGCTACCCCGCCGCCTACGCTGCGGCGGCGGAGAGGACTCTCGCGGGCGGCGCAGCCGAAGGCGCCCGCGAGCTCTTGAAGCAGCCCAACAATTCGCTTGGGCTGCACTATATGATCGCGCTGCGCCGGCTTGGCAGCGCGATCCAGCCCTTAACGATCCGGCGCGAAGCCGCCGGATACCATGATGCGCAGCCGGGCGAGGGGTCCATCGCCAGCGCGACCGCCATCCGGCGGCTGATTCTGGCCGGGGGACTGCCAGAGGCAAGTCCCTACATGCCGGATTATGCCGCCGGCATCCTGGCCCGCGAGATCGCCGCGGGCCGTGGGCCAGTGACCTGGGAATCGCTTCGCGGGCCGCTTTTTTATCAGCTTCTGACCAGCCCGGCTGAAACGCTCTCCCATATCCATGAAATGACCGAAGGACTTGAATACCGGATTAAGAAGGTGCTGCCTTCCTTGAACCAACCGACCGTCGCTCATCTGCTCGAGGCGCTCAAGACCAAGAGATATACCCATACGAAGCTGCAGCGCCTGCTGGTCCATGTACTGCTCCAGCATAAGAAAGCGGCTTTCACCAGGGAAGCTCTTGCGGAGGGGCCCGGCTACCTCCGGGTACTCGGATTCTCAGAACAAGGACGTGAGCTCCTGAAACAAATGAAAAAGACGGCCTCGCTGCTCATCCTCACGAGACCGTCCACGTTATCCCATCCCCAGCTGGAGCTGGATCTTGCCGCCTCCGCTGTCTATGCGGGCGCCTTTAGTGATCATGCTACTGACCAGATCTTCCGGGATTACCGTCAGCCGCCTATCCGGCTTTAGCCTTCAGTTTGCTGAGATAATTCAAGGCATCGTCCACCGTCTTCACAGGAACAAGCTTCATGGAGGTGCCAATTTCCTCTGCTTTCTTCTTCGCATCCTTATAGTTATCCTCTGGTACGAAGAAGATTTCGGCCTTCTCCCGGTCGGCGGCCACGATTTTGAACTGCACTCCGCCGATCGGGCCTACCGTCCCATCTGTTGACATGGTTCCCGTCCCCGCAATCCGGTACCCCTTGCTCAAATCTCCCGGGGTAAGCTGGTTGTAAATTTCCAGCGTGAACATCAAACCGGCTGAAGGACCACCCACCTGGGTGTGCGCAAATTCGACCTGCTGCTTCGGATCAACGGACTTCACTTTTCTAAGCTCTCCGATGTTCAGGCCAAACCCCGCTCTATTCCCTCCAGTTGCCGGGTCCTTAAGCGGGATCAATTCCGCCTGCTGACTCAGCGTCTTCCCATCCCGCTCCAGCTCTACGGATACACGGTCCCCAGCCTTCTTTGTCTTCAAGATTCCTGAAAGCTGTTCGAACCGGGTCAGCGCCTGACCCTCCACTTTCCGGATAATATCTCCTGGGGCAAAATCCCCTTTCGGAGGATTAGATTTGGATAAGGACACGACAAATACATATTCGGATACGATATTAAATGGAACCTTCGCCTTGTGATATGCGGCCGCCATCGCGCTGGACTGGGAATCACTCATATAATAAATCTGCTGGGTTTCATATTCCTTGCCCCCCTGCTCGGGCGTCTTGCGGACGATTTGGGCCTGGCTGTTGAATTGGGACGCGATAAGTGCCGCAACGTTGGCGTACGTCACCGATACAGTAGTCATCATAAATGTCCCTTTTTCTTCGGGATCGCCCCCCGCTACCCGGATCATGGGTTTGATTTCTTCAGCCGATCCCGGCTGATTCACCATATAAGGAGTAGGCATGAATACAACCACATACACCATAACCACCAGCAACATTACATAGAGTAACGACTTAAATATCCTCGAGTTTCTCTGCTGCACTGTGTATTCCTCTCCCTCAAATAGTGCCTTATGGAACAAGCCTGGTCTGTTCCAGGCTCTCCATGCATAAATTATATTTGTACTAGCCTTTTCAGTTTCATCCGTGAATACCGCAGACAAGCCCTACACGGCTGCTCTATATCTATTCATATAAGAGGTGAAGCATTCATGAACGGACAACAACAGCCGAGAGGCCGGCTGTGGGTTACTATTCTATTCGGCGGTGGAGCCATTCTGCTCGCAGCCAGTATCGTCAAGTCCCCCGGCGCCGCGTTCGACGCCTCACTTCAGGGTCTGACCCTGTGGTGGAGAATCGTATTTCCCGGGCTGCTTCCCTTCCTGGTCATATCCCAAATCTTAGTCGCTTATGGATTGGTACATGTTCTGGGTACACTGCTGGACCCTTTGCTTCGCAAAGGGTTTGGTGTGCCTGGCGTGGCCGGATGGGTCATTCCGCTCGGTCTGATCGCCGGATTCCCCTCTGCTGCCGAGGCATCCGCCCAGCTGTACGCTCAGGGACGATTAAGTGCCAGACAGGCCGGGATGCTGGCTTCGGCCGCTCATTTCTGCAGTCCCATGTTGATCATTGTTGTCATCGGCACCGGGTTCCTTCATAATCCGGCACTCGGCCTGCTTCTGGCTGCTGTTCATTCCGTGACAGGCCTGGCTGCCGGAATGACTCTCCATGTGATCCTATCACGCCGGGACAAAAAGCGGTTGAATCCTCCGCCCCTTACATCAGATCAGGATAGGCACCATTCCCGCTCTCTTCTCCAAAGTATTGAAGAAGCCCGTCAGGCAGACGGGCGCAGTTTTGGCAAGCTCCTAGGCGATACGGTTGCTTCTTCCGTTCAGACCTTAATGATGATCGGCGGGTATATGCTGATTTTTGCCGTTGCTGCCCGTATGATTCAGCTCTATATTCCAGGCCTTGGTTCTCCGCTCGGGCTTGCGGGAATCCTAGAGGTTCACTTAGGCAGTTATGCCGCCGCAAATGCAGAGTTCTCTTCCCCTTCACTCCAAGCCGCTCTGCTGGGAGCCATCCTGGGATTCAGCGGTCTATCGTCTTATTTGCAGGTTAGAGCTGTTCTGGGTCCAGCGGGGATTGGCACAGGCCTGTTTCTGCTTACCCGAATGCTGCACGCCATCTATGCCTTCGGTCTAACCCTGCTTTGCTGGAAACCTCTCTCCAGCCTTTTCCCCGGTGCTGCACCCGTGTACAAAGAGGCTGCACCTGCAGCAGCTTCGGCGGACAGCTTGAACAACATTCTGGAATGGCCATATATTCTTAGTATGGTAAAATGGCAGATCGTTATCCTGGCCCTGTTCACGGCAAGCCTTCTGGTATTCACTCTGATTTGGCGGTTTCGCGGGCGGGCAGCCCGATAATCAGCTGTCTGTCATTTTTTCGCAGCCGGAGCATATTTGCGCCGAAGGGCTTCCTCTACTTCAGGAAGCACCAAATCCACGACTTCCCCCTGAAAACGGGCAATTTCCTTCACCACGCTGGAGCTCAGATAGCTGTATTTGGGGTTGGTCATCATAAATATCGTCTCAACCTCACTGTTGAGCTTATGATTAATGGAAGCCATCTGCATCTCGTATTCGAAATCGGTAACTGAACGCACACCCTTCACAATGACATGCGCTTGCTTCTGCACCATATAATTTACGAGCAGATCACTGAAGCTGTCCACTTCAACATTAGGCACATCCCTTGTAGCCTGCTGCAACAGCTCCTTTCTCTCTTCCATCGTAAACAAGGGGTTCTTGCTTGAGTTGTTCAGTACAGCGACAATCAGCTTGTCGAACTGTCTGGCAGCCCGGTGAATAATATCCATATGGCCCATAGTTACCGGGTCAAAGCTCCCGGGGTATACGGCTATACGCAGATTGTTATTAGATTCCGTCATGGTGTTCTTCCTCCTGGCTCTCGTCCGCAGAATTAGCGTTAAGCCTATACTTATAGACCGAGACGGCTGTCTCGCCGTACTCAGCTTTACGCAACCGGTTGAATTTACCGAAATGCTCCGGATACTCAAATGAAGATTCATATTCCAGCACAATCGTGGCCTCATCCTTCAGAAGGCCAAGCTCGTCCATTTTTCCCATTAGCTTGTCTCCGGATTTCAGCCGGTATGGGGGATCGAGAAACACAAGATCAAAAGCTGTCTCCCGTTTGGCCAGCGCCTTAAGCGCTCGCTCGGCATCATTCTTGTAAACCTCTGCCTGATTCTCCAAACCCGTGGCCTTGAGATTAGCTTTAACGACCTCAAGACTCTTATATTCAAGATCAATGAATACTGCACGGTCCATCCCCCGGCTTAATGCCTCGATTCCAAGCCCGCCGGTTCCGGCGAACAGATCGAGCGCTTTCCCTCCATCAAAATAAGGGCCAATCATACTAAAGATGGCCTCCTTCACCTTGTCCGTTGTCGGCCTTGTCCCAGTACCGGGTACGGCCTTCAGCGGCCTGCCTTTGGCAGTTCCTGATATTACGCGCAAGCTTCTGTCACACCCTATCTTTTCGTCACATGCCGTGTCGCTTTTTTTATGACGATATCGTACCATACTCCTACCGTATTGAAAAACCGATTCCACACACATTCCCTTTTTTTATAAGATGCAGGTATAAAAAGGGCAAGCGCGGACACAATAAAGATATCGACATCACAAATGTCGTAGACAACCGCGGAGAAGACTTACGTTTCCCCATAAGCTCTTCGTCCGGTTTCTCCTCTCCCATGATGGGGATCTCGTAAGAGATCCCCGGACAAAAGCCTTTGTATCGTGCATTTGTACGAAGGCTTTTGTCTTTTTTTTGTTATTTGGGACGAACTGGAACGAAATAAAAAAGACTCGGATAATACATCCGAATCACTCAAGACATGCCTTTTAATGAGCATTCTTTCTAATTTATTTATTAGGAAAATGAATGGTCATGATATGATCAGCATGGATAACATTAATATTTCCACCAGCATCGATCATTTCAAGTATATTATTCTCTAAAGTTTTTAACAGGCCTGCGTGACAGGGCTTCTCACCCAGATTTACAATGATGAGTTCACCTTCTAATTTTTTGATTTGCTGGTCTAAAGCTCGGGAGACAGGCAGTGCGGCCGGCTGAACAGGAAAATGATCTTGGCTTAGATCGAATGGAGTTTTATTGGGAGGGTAAGGAATCAAGTATTTAACATGATTAATAGCCACATATACACTTCCATACACTGGAGAGAAGAAGATAAAATAATCGTTCATTATGCCGGTCAAGTATCCGTGTATGGAGTGTTTGTTGCCAATGGATACTTCAGTGAAAATCCCTCTGGAATTCATTAGCATTTTCCGATATGAAATTTGATCCTGTTCGGGCGAAGGATTACGGCTTGAATCATACAGTTGAAGATCAGCCGAAGCCAGATTCAAATGCTGCAGATGGTGAATGGGGATATAAATGAATTTTGATTCCGAGAATAACACTAATATGTCGCTTCCCATGTCAATTAATTCGCCAATGATACGCTCAGTGCATCCAGACAACTCAAGCTCAACGGTCTGATTTAACCATTTCTTAAAAACCTCCATTCTCATCCTCCTCTCAAAGCAGGACTTGTGTCCATACATATAAGGACATCAGACTAACAATCAAACCAATAGGTATCACGATTATAGTTACTTTCATATACTGTTTCCAGGTAATGGGGACATGATTACTCCTAAGAATATACATCCACAGTAATGTGGCCAGGGTACCTACAGGCGTTAACAATGCTCCTATATCACTTCCCATGATATTAGCCAAATACGCGAGTTGAAGAGGCTGTTGTTCCAGCCCCATATCCGTCACTGCAAAAGTGCCAATCATAACCGACGGAAGATTGTTAACCAGATTCGAGAGAAGTGTTAGCATCAGACCGGAAGCGGCTATTAAACTTGCTTCGCTCTTCTCAGCAAATGGTTGTAATAAAGTTATCAGCCATTCTGTCATCCCGGCACGATGAAGGCTATTGACGATGACATAAATGCTGAAGGCGAACAACAGAATATGCCAGGGTGTTTGTGTCACAACATCACGAATCCCCTTCCTTGTTCGATACCATCTAACCGCAATCATAAGTACAACCCCAGTTAATGCAACGAGCTCAATAGGAATTCCCAAATCCTCGGCAAGAAAAAATCCCCCACGAATAAAAACAACTATACCTATACAAACTCTGAACAGCCACCAGTCTACTTTATTACTAATCTCATGGTTATGCAGCAGAGGGTGGCTCCCTGGCTGTAATGAATATCTGATCGGATTTTTGCTGATTTTGTGAGGAATATCCCTTTGAAAATAGAGATACAAAAGTACGGAAATACATAAGATACCCATCATAGAGGGGACAAACATCATGACGGTATATTGGTTTAGATCCAGTCCAACGATGCGGAGTGCTATTAGATTTGCCAGATTGCTTACTCCTATAGGTGCGCTTGATACCGTGGCAATCAGTGCTCCAGAGAGCAAATAGGGGATTTTTTGCTTCGATTTCAACTTCAGAATGTTACCAATTTGGATAATGATAGGTGTAGTTATGAGTATACTGCCGTCATTATTGAAGAAGAGAGTCATAAGAAAGCAAAGAAGGAGTATTAGCCAGAAGAGCTTTACACCTGAGCCTTTAGCTCTCTCAACCAGATTAAAAGCCACCCAGCGGAAGAAGCCGATACTCTCAAGTATAATGGACATAACAATGGTTGAAAGAATTGTGACCGCGGCTCCAGATACGATTCCTAATACCTCAAGGATATGCTTGTAACCTACTACGCCAACCAAGATGAGAATGAGTGCCCCTAGTGATGTTGGGATCGATTCATTAATTCTCCCGGGACGCCACATGAGGAGAATAACGGTGCATACAAAAACTCCGAATGTGATCCATTGCTGATAGTCCGGCATTATTGCTGCTCACCTCCCAAGGGGAGAACGTCAGATGAAGGCGCTAGTTTTGGGGGTGTGGCCTTTACGGTTTTTGTTGGGAGAATGAGCCAATATAGCGGTATGCCTAGAAGAATGCAGTATATATAGAGATACATTTCCTCTTCCTCCCTTCACGCTGTTATCAAAGTACAGTTCCCCTTCTTTTTTGAGATGGATGGGTAAATATGAAATCAACTTAGCTGGGATTTATTTAAGGTTCCTCCATACTTGTCATTCATGTCCACCTCTAATGTATTCATATGTGCCAGGGGTGGGAAAGGAACTAGCCATATATGCTGATTACTAACAAAACCCTCAAACATCTAATATCAATAACCTATTCCATTCATAGTTTAATATAGGAATTTTTATAATATTTTTTTGATGTGGTTTTCGTCCATACGCTTCCGCGGCCAAGAGCATTTATTATATTGTACAATTACAAATCATTGAAGGGAGATCAGGCATATGGATCATTCTTTTCACAAGGCAGTACACAAATACAGAAAACATGCAAAAGAAGCCCGGAAGCATTTTAGACATGTCAAAGACAAAGCTTTAGGGGAAGGCCTGATAGGATTAAGCAAAAGCCTCAACCAAATCAATACAAAATTAAACGTGATCAATAAGAAATTAGACAGACTCAAAAATCGGTATTATTAAACCCTAATATGAGTAAATACTCTGGGAAGCTGTCATACAGCTTCTTTTTTCATTCTTTTTACCGACCCATGCCCTATTACACGCTCTCAGATCTTCCCCAGACTAATACACCCAACACAAAATCCCCGCCAGGCTTACCACGCCTAACAGGGATGTGTGTCAAATCACTTGGATTTAATTAGTACAGGATAGAACGGGAAATGATCACCAGCAGAATGAACAATACCAGGATCGCGCCAGTTGAAGTAAACATTCCTCCGCCGCCGTATCCGCCACCTACTTCGCTCATTTGTGAAAACCTCCTCTATATTTAGAATACAATTCATTGTATTCTCAGCCCTCACCCGAAGCTTGGACGCCAGTCCAACTTTGATTATTTTTATCAATCTCTTGTCCAATACTCTGCACGACTTCGTTGTTCTCGTCCCAGGCCACCTTCAGACTCCTGCTCCCAGCCTTGAACAATCCGCACAGACTCGGCGTAAGATTTGTTCTCCCATGAAATATAATGATGGTTCTCCAGCCACAGCAGGGCATTCTCTATCTCTGTACTCCGGTGTCTGCCCGTAAGACGCTGAAGCTCACGCATTTCAGGCATCTTCCGGTATTTCAGCGAATAGTTGTACATAATTCTAAGCAGTTTTCTTTCAAAATCAGGGAGCACAGCTTCGACCTCCTCTTCGTCCTTCTCAATTCCATACTCCTAGGCCTCCGTTAAATTATACAGGAACATACGTTCTAATTTCAATCAAAAGAAAGGGCCCTGTTCATACCGAACATTGGCCCTTCCTCATTATATATTTATCTCTTGACTGAACATGCTGAAACACGGAGCTTTTACACATAAACCGGGTTAGCAGGATACGGAATTCAGGACGTAGTCTTCTTCAGTTCTTTCGGGAGCCGCGGGGCTCCGATTAGGCTTTTATTGCTAGCGGCAGACTTCATTGCACTTCTCTCTAACAATTCAGATAATTTCCGGGCCAAAGACTGCTTCATTCAGAATCACCTCCTTTCCATAAAGGAAGGAGAAGAATAGCTTGCACCGCACAGGACCATGCGATTTCAGAAGACTGAATTAGGAAATTAGCTGCTACTAACATGCAAGAAATTATTTTTAAATAAGGATCTATAGCAGATGGGTTGCGTTCTTCAAAAATATTCGGAGAATACAGCAGAAACAGTACAACGGCTATTCCGGTGACCATCAGAGTCATATTCTTGTCCATAGGAACAAAAGGAATCAATACAAAGAGAAGCGAAGAAACGATCGTGCAGGCGGTCAGCGATCTCATGTGCACGCCTCCGGAATACCGTCTGACAATATAAAAGGCAGCTAAAGCAGTTATACTTTCCGGCAAAATACCGCAAGCCCATCCGAGCAAAATGGTAAGCAATAGCGCACAGAGAGTATTTAGCCAGATTCCCAGCTGATACTCCATGACTTCAAGGCTTACCGGCCCATGCGGATCACTTTGCTTTATTCTCCTTGAGATATGCTTCGACAATGCTTCTAACACCTTCATAATCGCTCCTTTGGGAGAGGAAATAAGAAATGCTGAAGGTTACGAAAGCCATGATGATGAAACCTAATGAATCCACAGTATACAGAAAAAAGCCGACCAGGAATATCGTTACTGATGATATGGTCGCTGCAACCAGCAAAGATTTATTTTCGCCAGGGTAGGAGCCTGTAGAACTCTCGTGGTGGGAGCGGATGAACGAAAACCCGAGTCGAAATGCCTTCAAGAAGATGGCGATGCCATATGCGGCAAGAATTGAGCTGATTTGGATAATATACACCGGAACTCCGTCGGTCTGGTTAAAGACACTATTGTATAACACCCCAACCAAGTTATAGATATAATAGATCGTCAGCTGAAGAACCATATAAGCAGAAATGCCTGCCCCGGCAACAAAAGCCGACAAATTGAATTTTAATTTATAAACGTACTTTAGAAAAAAAATAAAAAAGAGATACTGCAAAGGCAGGTCCAACTGGGGTAATCCGATGACTAGTCTCATGATAAATGAATATAATGCGATAAATATCACAAATAAAGCCACTTTATAACGATGATCCCACAGAGGGAGCTTGTAAAGGGAGATGATCAAGCCAAACATGGCGAGCGCGTCAAATATGCTCAGACCAAAATAAATAAACGAAGACAGCAATTACTGCACCACCCTTTACTTTATAACTAAATTATAGGGAAGTGCAGAGGAAAGTTCTAGTACTTTTGGGATACTAAATTCGAAATCTAGCAAATTATTTTTAAAAGTCTCTTCCCGCAATATGGGTATTATTGTATAATTAGTTAACATTTAAATGGGGAGTGATTATCTGTGAAAAGATTAGACTCGTTCGAAAGAATCCTCATGCTTTTTGCCGCGATCATCATCCTCTTTATCATCTGTTCCTGTGCGGCGTTCTTGTATTTCTCCTCCCAAATCTCCCCTTGACCCAATCTAACCCTCTAGGCTAAATGATCCTGATACCACGGATTGATGTGCACCATAACTTCCTCAACATAATCCACTTCCCGTTTAACGGTATTCCTGATTTCCTTACTCACATCGTGTCCTTGCTGCACCGTCATGTCACTAGGGATGCTCACCCGGACATCCACAATAATATAATTGCCCAGCTCCCTTGCCCGAATCCGGTCGATCCGTTTGACGTGCTCAATTCCGCTCACAATGCTTCGAATTTGCTCAATTTGCGCTTGGGAAATATTCTTCTCCATCAGGATATCCACGGATTCCTGTCCCATCTTGTAAGCCAGCTTAAGCACGAAATAAGATACGATCAGCCCCGCAACCGGGTCACCGTACTTAGTTAGTGGAATGTTGTAATAATCTCCAAGCAGGGCAATCCCGATCCCCGCACATGCCGCAACTGAGGCATAGACGTCCGCCAAATGATCATAAGCTGTAGCGGTCAGGCTCTTGCTGTTCTCCGTTCTACCGATCCGGATACAGTATACATATAAAGCCTGCTTCCATACCAGGGATACCGCTGCAGCTATCAAAGCAATAAAGCTTGCTTCGGCAGCCGGAACGAGAAAAGCCTCAACTGATTTGACAATCATTAATACGGCCGCAGCCGCAAGAATAATGGCGACCACGGCGGAAGCGAGTACCTCTGCCTTGCCATGCCCATAGGGATGATCCTCATCCGCCGGCTTTTTCGAAATCCTAGTTGAAGTTAGCGCCGCGAAAGTCGCCACCACGTCGCCGGCATTATGTATCCCGTCTGCAATCAGAACCTGGCTGTTGAACAGAACGCCAACCAAAATTTTGACCCCGGTTAGAAATAAATTGCTGATCAGACTGATCCACACTGCAATAAAGGTTTTGTTTGCTGCCTGCATCTTACATACCGCCTTATTCAAATATTTCAAGACATGAAGATGGCGTCTGGTATCAATCCACATGTCTTCCCGCGCTTTTTAATTCAGCCCATTCATCTTAACCAAAGATAACGAGTGGGTCTAGAGAAACAGTGTTGTCGCTGTCCCTAAACAAAAGGTTATTGCAATAATTTTTCCCTAGAGAAACTTTCCTGGTCAAATTCAAACCTGGGTTAGAGCAGCAGAAAGCCATGAGCCCCCTGGATGGCTCATGGCTTTATAATTCCGGGAGGCTCCCCCGCTTATTTTTGTTTAGCTTGAAGTTTGGCCAGAATAGCGCCAAGTGTTCCGATATCCACCGGGTCCTCCGCCTTCCAGTCGCTGCTGATCCCCGCTTGATCAATCAGCCACTGCCTGCCGGACTCCTTCCAGGCGGGAGCAGAACCGCTGTTACCACCAGTGGAACCGGAATTACCGTTATTGCCAGAGTCTCCTTTGCTATAGGCGGCCATAAGCTCAGCCTCGCTTCCCTTATATTCGTTCAAATCAACATTTCCACTAATACCGGGAACCTTACCCTCACTTGTGTACTGAAGGAACTCCCAGGATTTCCATCCCGCCTTATTTCCTGGAGGGACATGGCTGTAGTAGGCATACCATAAAGGCACATCCTTCAAGCTGTTGTCCAGATATCCTTCGATAAAGCTGGGGTAAGTGTAGATTAGCGGGTATTTGCCTGTCCGCCTGCGAAACTCATCCACCCAGGCCCGTACCGTAGCTGTAACGTTAGCTCTCGTTCCCGCTTCTTTGGTCTCGATATCAAGCACAAAAGGCAGATCAAATGCGTTCAATCCTCCTGCCAGCCCAATTACCGCAAGGAAGTGATCGATCTCAACCTTCACCTCCGCAGGCTTGGCAGCTCTCGTGAAATGATAGGCGCCTACAAGCAGCCCTGCTGATTTGGCACCTTTGAAATAAGACAGAAAATGATCGTCCTTATAGCGGGTACCCTCCGTTGCTTTGATGAACACAAAGGATTTCCCAGCTTCACGGACCTTCTTCCAGTCAATGGATCCCTGCCAATGGGAGACATCGATTCCCTGCGCATGGCTGTCGCTTCGGGTCTGCAATAAAGCCCCCTCCTTTCCCTCTACGACATTCTATGCGGGAGAGGAGGGATCGCACCCGGCTTGTACCCGGATGCGGCATTTTAGAATCGCGGCGGTTATTCCATAATTTTGCCGGGATCTGCCACCTTTTCAATCTTCTTCTCGGTTCTTCGTTCACTACCAAGGTAGTACTTCTCAACAGGCTTGAGCTGCTCATCCAGCGTGTATACAAGCGGGGTGCCCGTCGGGATATTCAAATCGATAACCTCTTCATCACTCATGTTATCCAGATACTTGACCAAAGCGCGAAGACTGTTGCCATGTGCCGAGATAATCACCCGCTGGCCTGCTTTAATTTGGGGCACGATCACTTTGAGCCAATAGTCCTCAACCCGGACAATGGTTTCCTTCAAGCTTTCCGTAAGAGGAATGAACTGATCCGGCACATCCCGGTATTTCACATCATTGCGCGGATATCTGTCATCGTCCTTCGTAAGAGCAGGCGGCAGCACGTCATAGCTTCTGCGCCAGAGATGGACCTGCTCGGCCCCGTATTTCACCGCCGTTGCCTCCTTGCTGAGTCCCTGAAGGGCCCCGTAATGCCGTTCGTTAAGCTGCCAGGTTTTGTGTACCGGAATCCAGAGCAGATCCATTTCCTCAAGAATATAATCAAGCGTCTTGATCGCCCGTTTCAAATAGGAAGTAAACGCGATATCAAAGACGAACTCATCCCGCTTCAGCAGTCTGCCTGCCTCCTTGGCTTCAGTAACGCCCTTTTCCGATAAATCGACATCGGTCCAGCCCGTAAACCGGTTCTCCAAATTAAAGATACTTTCGCCATGTCTTACCAATACCAGCTTGTACATAGTACGATCCCTTCCATTCCTTAATGATTTCGCTATACGTTAATTTACCCACTTGAGCAAAAGAATGAGAGCATGATTGCAAAGTGTCCCCTCTCCAAGAGACTGCTCGCTCCCTATATCTGATTCCCACTATAACTATTATACGGCAAGCGGGTTGGTAAATTGTGATATAATCGGGAGTAATTATGGATATGGAGGTTTTCATGAGTAAGTTACTTTTATTCGGAGCTTTAGTATGGCTTGTCGGCAATCCTTTTGTGGCATTGGTTATTTTGCTGCTGATCATTTATATTCTTGACCGCCGGTTTATCGGTGTATTTCCCAGCATTACCAAACCCATTAAACGCTTGCGAAGTATATCTTCCCTCCGTCAGCAGCTTTCTCTTAATCATCATGACATCTCAGCCAAGCGTGATCTTGCCAGACTGCTGCTGGAAAGGAAAAAGTATAACGAGGCCTACGCTTTGTTAAAAGAAATGGAGCCGGTCTCGGAACAATCCGCAGAGTTCTGGGATGATCTGGGGATGGCCGCCATGGGGCTAGGTCATCTGGATGAGGCTGAACGCCATCTGCACCAGGCATTGGAGCTGAATGAACGTGTAAGATATGGCCAGTCCTATCTCCGGTTGGCAGCCATTTACAAGCATAAGGATGCGGCAAAAGCGATCGAATATGCAAAAAAGTACGGGCAGATCCAGTCCTCCTCCAGCGAGGCCTTCTATCTGCTGGGTACGGCCTATGACTCATTGGGCCGGAAAGATGACGCCCGTAAAGCCTATAACGAATCCCTGGCCATCTACCGCTCGCTTCCCAAATATAAAAAGCGCCATGAACGCAAATGGGCGCTTAGAAGCTGGCTTAAGCGGACAAGGTTATAACAGCCATGCGCAGTCTTCTTACATAACAAAACCGGCAGGTCTGGAGTTGAGATTCAACTCATACAGACCTGCCGGTTTTTCATTTCAATCCACTATAGCTTGAGGCTGCTGTGTTCCGATCCCGTACCCGCTTCAGACTTGCGCGGAAACGGCCACCAGTTCGCATTGCCGAACGTTCTTACCATCACAGGGACGAAGAACGGCAGAATAACCAGAGAATAGAGAGCCAGACCCGTCAGAACCACGGTTGCGATCTGGAGCATGGACATGACACCTGAAGGATACATGGAAGCAAAGGTCCCCCCGAGGATGACCGCTGCGGACAGAATGACCGTGCCCATGTTCTTCATGGCATGCAGGATGGCATCTCCCACATTCCAGTGTTTATTCTCGTTAAACCGGTCCATCAGGAAGATACTGTAGTCAATTCCGAGTGCAACGAGAATAACAAAGCCGAAGAACGGCGTCGCCCAGCTGATACCCGATATCCCTATGATTTTGACAAAGATGAGCTCTGTTACCCCAAGAGAGGTATAGAAAGTAAGCACAAGCGATGCAATGAGATACAGAGGCATAATGATGGAGCGCAGGAGCAGCACCAGAATGATGAAGATCCCGGCCAGCATCAGGATTACCGTCCGTGTATAGTCCTCATTGGAAATGTTCTTCAGATCGTTGAAGGAGCTGGATACACCGCCAAACGCAATATCCGCTTTGGCCAGCTTGGTTCCGTCTACGGCACGGTTCACCGCTGCTTTAATCTCGTCGACTTCATTAATCGCCTTGGTCCCATAAGGATTATCTGAGAATACAACGTCCAGCGTCATAATCTTGCGGTCCTTGGACAAATACGTATCAAACAGCTTCGCCATGTCTTTGTTATTGAGTGCCTCATCCGGCACATAGAAGCCGCTGAGCCCGTTGTTGGAGCCGCCAACCTGATTCAGATAATCCTTAGCCGAATCGATACCGCCAGATACCTTCGCAATGCCGTCAGCACTCTGGTTCAGGCCGTCGGTCAGCTTCGAAATCTGCCCGGAGAACTGGCTGAATCCGGTTTGAACCTGCTTCTGGCCGTTCTCAATTTGGGAGAGGCCGCTGACCACGTCCGGAATCTTGCCGATAATTTGACCTTGACCTGAGGCTGCCTGGTTCAGACCCTTCTCGAGGGCGCTAATTCCGCTGATCAGCTGGTCAAATCCGCCTGCCAGCTGAGATTGGCCGCCCGCCGCTTTAGCCAGGCCTTCATTGGCCTGCTTCAGCCCGCCTGCTGCCTGCTCCAGAGAGCCTTGGAGCTGTTTGAGGCCAGCTGCCATTTGGGCCATGCCTTTGCCCGTTTCGGTCACCGTACCACGAATCGTCAGGTAATCCGGGTCCTTGGCCAGCTCAGGATATTTGCTCTCCAGGCTGCTGAACTTGCCGCTAAGACCGGTAAGTCCCTGGGCAGCGCCGCTCAGCTGTTCATTCACCTGGGCAAGTCCCCCGCTTATAGAGCCTATTCCCTGGCCAATTTGCTGGTAGGCTCCAAGCAGCTGCTTCTGCGCAGCAGCAAGCTGCTGGGCGCTTTTCTTCGCCTGCTGAAGCCCATTTTTAAGCTGTCCCGCGCCAGTAGAACCACTGCGGATACCTTTCTCAATGGCGGACAGCCCGCTGCTGAGCTGGCTGATCCCATTCTTCAGCTTCGCGGTACCCTCCACAAGCTTGCCTGTGCTGGCTGCCGCTTCCTTCAACTTCGGCTCGTTTTCGCTAAGGGAATTCCCTGCCTTGGACAGGCCTTCCTGAATCGTATTCAGACCCTCGTTGCCTTTCCCGAGTCCTTCGCCAACCGTCTTCACCTGCTCAGTCAGCTGGAAGTCCTTCACTTCATCCCCAGTTGGGCGGCTGAGGCCGCGCACACTGGCAACGCCATCCACTTCTTTAACCTCGCGGCTGATCTTCTCGGCGAGGGCCATGTATTCCGCAGAGTCCATACGTTCATTATTTTTAATTACGATCGAGGTTGGCAGAGATTCTCCCGGCTCAAAGCTGTCCGAGATAATGTTGAAAGCTTTAACCGATTCATAGCTGTCCCCAATCTCCTCCATACTGTTAAACGAAACCTTGCCGCTATAGGTCAGCAGGAAAGGAACCGTAAAGATCACAACCAGCAGCATAGCCGCCCAAGGACGCTTGAGGGACAGCATGCCAAATGCGCCCCACAGCTTATTCTCCTTATGCTCAAGCGAGCCTTTGGCTGGCCAGAAAATCTTTGTGCCGAGAACCGCCATGAAGAAAGGCACTACGGTCAACAGCGCAATCAGCATCACAGCGACCCCAACGGCCACGGCAACCGCTGACTTATACAGAATGAATTTGGATAAGCCTATGGCCGCGAATCCGACAAGCACCGCAAGTCCGGAGAAGAACACGGTTCTTCCCGCTGTGCGGTAGGTTGCCACAATGGCCTCCCATTTGTCATCTGTATGCTGAAGCTCTTCCTTGAACCGGCTGATCAGAAGAATACAATAGTCGGTACCGATCCCGAACATAACCGCCACCATAAAGATCTGGGTATATGTCGAGAGCGGGAAATCAAATGAATCTACCAGATAAGCCACCACGGACTGGGACACCACATAGCTGAGCCCCACAGTGAGCAGTGGAATAAACGGCGCCACAAATGAACGGAAGATTACAAACAGAATCAATAAAATGAAAATAACCGTAAAATATTCGGATTTCTTAAGCCCGCTTTCGGAGCTGGCCACCGTGTCCTCATTGATCTGCTCCTGGCCTGTCAAATAATGCTTGACCTTCACAGAAGCCAGGGTGCTGCGGATATCCTGCTCAATATCCTTCAGCTTGCGTTCGTCATGGTTAACGGAAATCGCCGTCAGAATTGTCTTGCCATCTTTGGAGATCATTTTGTCAGCCGCATCCGGCGTGGAGAAAGGATCTGTGATCGAGACAATGCCGATCTTGTCTTTGGAAGCGTTCAGCTTCTCGATTCCCTCTTTTACCGTATCCTTGCCGCTCTGGCTTATAGGGCTGTCCTCATGGAAGACCAGCGCAATTTGAGTCTCCTTCCCCCCACCCTTCATGGCGGAGAGCTCCTTCATAATCTCCGAAGCCTCCGATGAGGAATAACCGGCCGGCACCGACAGATTCCCCTTCTGGCGGACCAGATCTGACATAGAGGGCGCTGTAAGCATTAAGCCGACCGCGGCAGCAACCCAGAGGAGGATGATCCACCATCTGGCCTTTAATATGAATCGCATTTACTCCTTACTCCCTTCCCCGACCAGACGGGCTAATTTTTCAAATGTACCAATAAAAGATTCGACCTCATCCTGGTTGAAATGAGTAAGATAGCTGGAGACCATATCCTGCACCTTCCGGTCTGCCTTGTCATAAACCTCCCGCCCATGGTCGGTCAGCGACAGATAGATCAGCCTCCGGTCATCCTCATCCCGTGTACGCTCAATCAGCCCTCGATCCACGAGCCTGGTGATGATTGCAGTAATGGAGCTTTTGCCCACACAAAAGGCGTCTGCAAGCACAGTAGAGGTACATCTCTCTTGCGCATTGATGTAATACATGATCTGATACTGATCGACGGTCATGTCATCCTGAACCACCTTGGTGATCTCATAATTCAACCGTTTGGTTACCGTTGATAAGGCCGTAACATACCGGTCAATCAATTGTTTGGGCTGCTGCATACACCACTCCCTCTTTCTTTATCTCCTAGGTAATTCACCTATGAAACAGTTCGATAATAGAACTATAATTCCACTCTGCCCAAAAGTCAAATTTTCCCCTTGTACCTCTTCCGTCTCACAGCAAAAGAACCAACAAGATCGTGTTCACACACACTCCTGCTGGTTCCAAGTAACATGCAGCCTAAATCTATAACAGCTGCAAGAGCTTTCTATTCAATTATAGACCGGCTTCCTGTATAAAAGAACCAATTTCCGCATATACCCGCCTGTTAATCCTCCTGAGGCTCGGTCTCATAAGTGCAGCGGAAGCGTTCTACTCCATGATCAAGGCGGCCTAGACTGACAATCTCAAAGCCAATGCTTCTGTAGAAATCAACCGCATCCTCATCTGTCTCAGCAATAATTCGTTCGGGCTCCTTCGCATATAAAACCTCAAGAATAATCCCCCGGCCATAGCCCTGATCCCTGTGCTCGGGTGAAATCGCCAAGTGGGTTATCGTCAAAGCTCGCTCCTCATCGATCTGGAAACCAATGATGCCGATCAGCTCATCCTCATCCTTGAGCGCATAAAGTTCCAAATCTTCTTCTCTCTCGTACCTCTGAATCGCCTTAGACAAGGCTTCTTCATCGGGATACACCGCAAATTCCAGCAGCTGGCTAATTTCCGGACTTGCTACCTGCTTCTTTACATCCAACAACATCATTCCGCCCCCTTTTATCAAGTGTCCGAACACACCTGTATAGTTTACTCCATGAATGAAACCCGGACAAATATCTAAAGTGAATTTTTGCAGAAACTTAACCCGTCAACTTGCAACTCGAATTATCCCATTCAACCCGCACGATTAAGAACAAGCAAAAAGAGGATCGACAAATTCATCGGTCCTCTTGTCCATTTCGGCAAAGCTAATTCGCTTTGATGATCTCCGTATGTCCGTCCTCATAACCGACCACAGCCTGTTCAGCAATCCCGATAAATAGACCGTGATCAACAATGCCTGTCATCTGCTTCAATTCCTCTGCAAGCTGCCTTGGGGAAGCGATCTGTCCAAACGCCGCATCAATAATATAATTGCCGTTATCTGTTACAACAGTCTGCCCTTCCTTTACCCGGAGGGCAAACGGCACATCATAGCGCTCCTGAAGGCTGCCCAGTGTCCATTCATAACAGAATGGCACTACTTCAATCGGCAGTTTAAATGCCCCAAGCCGGTCAACCACCTTGCTGCCGTCGGCCACCACAATGAAACGGTCACTGTGCTTTGCAACCAATTTTTCCCGCAGCAGGGCAGCTCCCCCGCCTTTAATCAAATTCAAAGCGGCGTCAAGCTCGTCCGCTCCATCTATGGCAATATCCAGTCTCTTCACCTCTGAAGCTTGAAGCAGCGGGATATTAAATTTACGCGCAAGATCCTCTGAAGCCTTGGAGGTGGCTATCGCCTTAATACGCAAACCGGAGGCCACCCGTTCCCCCAGCTTTTCAATCGCAAAATAAGCCGTTGACCCCGTACCCAGGCCAACTTTCATTCCGTCTTCCACCCATCCGGCGGCCAAATAGCCCGCAGCTTGCTTTCCGTTCATTCTCTCGTCCTCCCGGTATGTAGATTCACACGTTCCTATCATACCAAAACTCTAAGGGCCTGGGCACCCTTCAATCATATAATAAGAGCCTGCTCGCGGCAGGCTCTAAGACTAGTTAAGGTTGATGGATCGCATGTCTTCTTCTAATAGGAGGCTCTCCCTCCTTGTCCGGTGTAGGTCTGATGGCGAACAGAATCAGAACCACCGCAACAAGGGATACACCAGCTATAACAAAAAACATGGTCATATGTGTAGTTTTAATGAGCAGTGAGACGACCGGGGGACCTAAAGAGACCCCGATAAACCGCATGCTGCTGTAAAGCGAAGTGATCGTCCCCCGCTGCTGCTTCTCGATTCCCTCTGTGATCAGGCTGTCCGTACAAGGCAGCACAATTCCAATTCCTGCACCACATATAATCAGACACGAAATCACGAAATAGATGTTATTGAACATGCTGATGCCGAATAAGGAGGCCGTCGACAGCACCATGCCGATCACACTGGACCATTTCATTAACACCTTATTTTTACCGATTTTCTTACCTGTGATATATGAGGCCAGGCACAGGGCCGCAAGAGGAATCGCCAGCACCAGCCCTTTTAGCACACCATCCAGATGATGCTTGGTCTCAAGCTGCTCCGACAGATAGAATAAAACCCCAAACAAGAGAAACATGCAGATTCCGCCGATGGCGAAGATGGCATACAGCCAGCGTCCCTTCTCCTTCAAAATCCCTTTTACTGAATGAAGGAAGGAACCCAGCGAGGGCACCTCCTCCCGCCGCTTCGGTGATTTCACCAAGAAAATCACAAGCAGCAGGGCAATCAGACAAAGAGCAGGAATCGTCAGAAACGGGAGATACCACAACCAGGCGCCCAGCAGAGCTCCAAGAATCGGACTTAACACCTTGCCGAACGTATTGGAGGTCTCAATCAATCCCAGGCTTTTGCTGACATCTTCCTCATCCTCGAACATGTCCCCGACGAGAGGAATGACAATGGGGAATGCCCCGGCCGCCCCAATACCTTGAAGGAACCTTCCTCCCAGAATAATCCAATACACCATCATCCCATCTCCGAACCATGGAGCGGCCCCGGATACCCCACCGCCAAGCGCGGTAATAATCAGGCTTGGTATAATCACCGCTTTTCTGCCGAATTTGTCAGACAAGTAACCGGCAATCGGAATGAGAATGATAGCTACAACGGCGTAAACTGTAATCAGCATACTGACTTGAAAAGAGCTCACGTGAAGCTTCCGGGAAATCTCCGGAAGAATGGGAATAAGCATTGAATTACCAAGGGTCATGATGAGCGGAATGGAAGCAAGCGCAATCAGATCCCCTTTTTTGTTATCCATGCTTTTCGGACCACCTTTCAGATGACGAGCAGGGCTCGGATACCTGTTATTGTGGATGATTAGCATAGAGAATATTCAGCGGAGAACATGATTAATCAGCCGTAAGATACGTACCTGCTTCTGTATCTGTAATGAAGGAGCTGAATTCTCCAACTGAGTAAATATGCAGCAAATGCATGGCACGCGTGCAGGCCGTATAGAATAGCTTCCGTTCCGTCTCACGGGCATAAGCCGATGAGGAACCATCGTAGATCAGGACGGCGTCAAACTCTACCCCTTTTGCCAGATAGGCCGGGATAACATGAATCCCCCGTTCGAAATTCAAGGTTGTCTTCTTGATCAGCTTAATGAAAGGGATTTCCTTAAGCGCTTCATATGCCTCCAGACTTTCTGCAGCTGTCTTACAAATCACCGCGATGGTCTCATAACCCTGTTCACGGAGATTTTCGATATCTTGGTGTATTAAAGTGTGAAGCTCATTATTATCAGCCACACAGCGGACTTGCGGCATGTCTCCGCTCCGGTTAAATGGCTGGATACGTTCCCCGCCAGGGATCATGCCGCGCGTAAACTCTACAATCTCTTTCGTAGATCTGTAGCTCCGGGTCAAGACGATCTGCTCACTCTCCTGCTCTCCGTACAAATCCGCCAGGACTGAAGACTGCTGCAGCACGGACGCATGGGCATAAATGGCCTGATTCAGATCACCCAGCGCAGTCATCTTCGCCCTTGGAAAGAGCCTTTTCAGGAAGAACAACTGAAACGGAGCGTAATCTTGAGCTTCGTCAATAAAGACATGTCTGATTGAAGTATTTGAGCGGAAGCCAAGTACCAGCTCTTTTAAATACAGCATAGGGGTCGCATCCTCATAAGCAAGCTCTGACTGTTTAAGCTTATCCAGCGTATAACTGCTGATCTCGGCCCAATACTCAGGGAGTGTTCCCCCGTTAAGCTCCTTCATCACTTCCGGCTGTTCAAACAGCTGGGCGTACAGCTTCTTGGCATCCACGAACCGAAGCGCCTTGACCCACTTGCGCAGCGGCTTCAACCGGGTGCTGACAACCATTTTGGCCAAAATAGTCTTCTCGTCATCATAATCGCTGAATGACTCACTCTTAGAGCGGTTCTTGCGCCGCATCCGCTGATAAGCCCGCTGATATTCTTCACTATCCAGCAGCTGAATCTGCCCCTCCACCCATGGAGCCTGAAGCTCACCCTTGGCGAAAGCGGCAAGTTCTTTCAGCAGCCATTCCTTCAGCAATTCACACCGGTTCGCCAATTTGACCGACGGGTCAAACGCATAGAACCGCTCCTGAATCGCCGCAGCACTAACCACTTCCTGGCCCTGGAATCTTAGCGGCCTGAACTGCATCAGCTTCTTCTCCAGCATCTCTTTATATTTGTTAATCACATTGTAATACTGCTGGGAGGATTTATAACGTATACCTGCAATCCGGTGTTCGAAATCCGGGTCATCGTATCTTGACAAGACATATTCCAGTTGGACAAAAGGATCTTCGAGCTGAAATTCCCTGCCGATCCGGTGCTCCAAATATTCCTGGAACGTGGTCTGCCGCATATTCTCCTCACCCAGCTCCGGCAGTACCGTGGATACATAACTGTTGAACATAGGATTAGGAGAGAACAGAATGACCTGCTCAGCCGTAAGCTGCTCCCGGTATTTATACAGCAGATAGGCCACACGCTGAAGCGCTGCTGAAGTTTTACCACTTCCCGCCGCCCCCTGAACAATCAGCATGCGGCTGCGGTCATTGCGGATAATCCGGTTCTGCTCCTTCTGGATGGTCGCAACGATACTTTTCATCTGCGCGTCCGAGGAACGGCTGAGAACCTCCTGCAGCAGTTCATCCCCGATCGTTACCCCGGTGTCGAACATCAGCTTGATATCGCTATCCCGGATCACATACTGCCGCTTAAGCTCAATATTCCCGCTGATCTCTCCCGAGGGAGTCTCATATGAAGCTGGACCGGGCGTGCTGTCATAATACAGATTCGAAATGGGGGCCCGCCAGTCATATACAAGGAATTGTTCATCCCCGTCATCAAGAAGGGAAGCAATACCCAAATAGATGGACTCGGTTCCCTCACCGTTCTCTGTGAAATCAATCCGGCCAAAATAAGGAGACTGCAACAGCCGCTTCATTTTGCCAAGGGCCGCATAAGCATGAAGATGGCTGCGCTCCCGGTCGGAGAGAATTTCAGATTGCTGCCGCAGGCTTGTGGACGTCTCACCGACATCATCCGCTTCACTAAAGTTCATGGTGACCTCATCCCAGAAATCCTTACGCATTTCCACTACATCGCCACGGACATTTCCAACCTCATGTTCCAGCCGCTTAATCCGTGTTGAAATGAGTGAGGTGACGTCATTAACACGCTGTTGCTCATCCTTCCAATCCTGCTCCGTAATACTCAAGTGAATTCGCCCCTTTTCCTGTACAAACTCCCTATTGACAATCTCATTAATATGTGCTAAAATTTATCTAGGATTTCTATGGATTCATATATGTGTTGAGTCCATTTTTTATTTTACCAGCTTTTTGGTTATAAATCAATTTCGGACCACCGTGCAGTATGTCGTGATACTTCTGGTTATGACTTATAAAGTAAAGTCCCGCCTCAGGCGGGACTTTTTGTGTTGTTTCATATTACTGGTTAATATCTACGGAGAGGAGCTATAGCGACTTCAGGAAGCTCAGCTCTCATCCGGTGAGATTGACGAATGATCAGACAGCCGGTTGAGACGCTCAAGCTGGTGTCCGTAGTCATACATTTCCGCTGACACAATCGAAAGTCTGAGCACCCCGACTCTTTTCTCCGCGTAATGATCCAGCATTCTTCTCAGAAAATCATCGTTCTCCTGTTCCAGAAGCTCGGCCTCCAGAAAATTCGGTTTAAGCTTGTCATCGAACTTAAGCAGGATATGCTCGTGAAACCGGATCAGCCTTTCCAAATGGGCATCGAACTCCTGATTAATGGATTCGGGTCTGACCGCCTGGAAATAATGCTGTTCTACTGCGTCCAGCACTTCGTAGCCTTTGCGCAGGGTATTCAGCATCTGCTTATAGACTACCAGCTTGCGGCTGTCACTGAATTTCGGTGTCTTCAGCTTCTTTAAATCTTCTTCCATCAGCTTGAATTTATCTCCAAGTGAATTGATGGAATCCTCAAGCTCCCGTTTCTCCTTACGGAATACCGCCTCTTTAATCTCGTCAGAGATAACCGTTCTAAGCAGCAGAGACAGCTGGTTGAAGGTCTGCCGGATCTGACTGACGAACTGGACGCGGGGCTTAGGAGGGAATACCGCCATGTTGATTACGAAGGCCGAGACGATCCCCACCAGACTGAGCACAAAACGGTTCAGCGCGAACTGCCACTGGCCTGACGCCTCCATCACGGCAACCACCGTGACCAAGGTAATCCCTATTGTGTCTCCCATGTTCAGCTTAAGACAGATCATGATAACCAGAATACATACCAATCCCACTGCAATCGGCTCTTTGGAGAAGACGGTTCCTGCAAGCATCGCTAAAATTGCTCCGAGGGTATTCGTCTGAAGTTGATCAATCAGATATCTCCATGACCGGTAGATGGAGGGCTGCATCGCAAAAATGGCAGCGACCGCGGCAATAACCGGTGAAGGCAAATTCAGCCAGACGCTTAAATATAAAGCCAAAGTCACCGCGATCCCGGTCTTCAGCATTCTCGCTCCAAACGTCAAAGGCCATCCCTCCTATTCCTTGGGCTGCTATTAACATCATTACCCTAAAATTAATGCAAAATTTAAATCTGACCGGTTTATGAATTATGTATTGTTGTCCACACTTACTAATGTCCCACTGCAAACGGCTCACCATACTTCAACAAGAAAAGGTGGAAACTACTATGAACAAGCATAATATATCCCAGCTGCTTCGTGCCCTGGCGGTTATACTGCTTACCGCAGGTGCCGCATGGAGCGCATTCGCGGGCAAAGTCTCCGCTTTAAGCGAGCCTTATGCCATTAGACAACCGGGAACTGATTTGAACCAGACCGAAGGCAGACACGGAAGGCACCCTGGCCACTTCTACCGTCATTTGGTCCGCGAGACCTCCGAGCTTCTTGGGGTTAAACAGGAGGAACTCGTTGCTGAGCTCAAACAAGGCAGGACCTTGCTTCAGATCGCCAGCAAAAAGAAGGGCTGGAGCGAAGCCGAATATGTGGGCAGGCTGCAGACCTCCATTACAGCAAGAATTGACCAGAGTGTCAAAGACGGAAAGCTCAGCCAAGACAAGGCTGACAAGTTCAAAGCCATGCTACCCGGCAAAATTCAAAAAGCGGTCAACCGCAGCTGCAAGTCCATCCCGGATAAACCCGGCAGCACGCCAGACTTTCGTTCACACCAGAATCAAGTTAACCAGAAAACTTCTGGACAATAACCTTACTTGAGCTGCCCGCTGGGCAGCTCATCTTATTAATCCCGTTCTGTCCCAAACCCGCCACTTCGCTGGAACTCCGCCATAATATCAAATTCATCTTTAAGTTTGCTGTATAAACGCTCATACATATAATAGAGCTGCAGGTAGACTTCACTATTCTTAAGGTCCGGCTCATGCCGGTGTGAGATACGCACCCAGGAACGGCTCTCTGCCAGGGAATCCATGTCGCCTATCGCATAAAGAGCAAGCACGGCGGCCCCCATGGCCGAGGCGTCGGCCACCTCTGGAACGAGCAGCTCCTTGCCCATCACGTCTGAGAGAATCTGACGCCAGACGGGAGAACGGGCAAATCCACCGGAAGCAATAATCTCTTTGGCGGGTCCTGTCATATCGCGGAGCGCCACACCGACAGAGAATAACCCAAGCACCACGCCTTCCAGAACCGCACGAATGAAATGCTCCCGCTGGTGTCTCAGGCTGATTCCAAAGAAGGTTCCTCTCGCGTTCGCGTTCCAATACGGAGCCCGCTCACCCGTAAGGAAAGGAAGGAACAATAAGCCCTCCGAACCCGCTGGCACCTTCTCGGCATACTTAATCATGAGATCGTATGGGTCTATTCCCAGCTTACGGGCAACCTCAATCTCAGGGGTTGCGAACTGGTCCCGGAGCCAACGCAGCATAATCCCCCCATTGTTTGTCGGCCCTCCCACAATCCACTTGTCATCGGGAAATGCATAACAGAACGTGCGGCCCTTCTCGTCCGTTACGGGTTTATCTGTTACGGTTCGAATAGCTCCGCTCGTACCAATCGTAACAGCGACTTCCCCGGCAGAGGTTGCCGCTACGCCCAGGTTAGCCAAGGCTCCATCTGCTGACCCGACTACGAAAGGGATATCCGCGGGAATGCCCATTTCAACGGCGTAGGAGGCCTTTATTCCCGTCAGCACCTGGGTAGTTGGCACAAGCTCAGGCAATTGCTCACGGCTGATTCCGAGCAGTTCCAGCACTTCCTGGTCCCAATCCAAGGTTTCTAACCTCATAAGCCCGGTACCTGAAGCAATGGAGTAATCGCTCAGGTACTTGCCAAACAACCTGTGCAGTACAAACTCCTTGATTCCTGCGAACATTCGGGTCCGGCTGAATGTGCCCGGATCCTCCTCTTTCATCCATAGTATTTTGGCTAAAGGCGACATAGGGTGAATAGGTGTTCCCGTACGCCGGTATATTTCGTGACCGCCAAGCTCATTCTTCAGCTTGTCTGCCTGTTTAATACTCCGGTTGTCCGTCCAGACTATAACCGGGGTTAAGGGGATGTCCTGGGCATCCATGGCGATCAGGGAGTGCATCGCTGTACTGAATCCAATTGACTTAATGGTATAGCCCTTAGCCTTGCTCTCTTTCTGTACCCGCCTTACGGATTCAATCAGTACCTGAAGAATGTGTTCAGGGTCCTGTTCTGCGTAATCCGGTTTCGGATGGGTTAATGGATACTCGATCGTGCTGGATGCCACCACACGGCCACGCTGGCCGAATAACACGGCCTTCAGGCTAGTCGTGCCAATATCTAATCCCAGAACAGCTTCATTTTGCTGCATCGTCATTGTGACCGCTCTCCTATCATCTTCCTCATAATTAAATGCTGCCCCGGTAGCGGTTAGCCGAAATTCCGGTAAACCGCTTGAATCTCCTGGAGAATTACAGGGGGATCTTCAAATTTAAGCATCAGGGCAATCTCTTTGATCTGCATGAAAATCCATTCAACTTTATGTATCCACTTGTCGTTTTGCCCCACATATATGACCTGTTACCCGAAACGAGGCTCCGCTAGTCATACTATCCACGGAAGCTCTCATCTTGGCCCTCCTCCTCACCTGCCGTTTTTATCTATTTGAATTGTACTGAAAAGGGGATAGGAATTTCAACGTTTTCAACGCTTCTACGACGCCAAAATAAAAATAATGAAGACCTGATCTGACCGCAGCACCGGTCTATGGATCGGGTCTTCATTATTTAGTGTTGATCAAACGATGAAGTTAGTCTAACGGCCTGTTCTTCGATTTGTTCTTGCCCTCATCCTCAATGACAGGCACCGCCGCCTGAACGGATGCTTGAACGCCTACACCTACTGGAACCTCCAGAATATCAAGCATGAACATGAACATTGGGATACCGACGATCAGCCCCCATACTCCGAAGAAGTGTTCGGACACCAGAAGGATGGTGAACGTGTAGAAGATAGGAAGATGCGTCTTTGAGGACATGAACTTCGGATTAAGGAAGTACGCCTCAATCGCATGGAGTACGACAATCATAACCAGCACGTAGATAATTTTAGTAATGCCGCCGATCTTAAACGCTATGGCACACAGCGGAATCAACGAGACAAACACGCCCGCAACCGGAACCAGACCAAGAAGGAAGATCATTACTCCAAGTGCGATCAAATTAGGGAATCCTAGAATCCACAAGAAAATAGTAGACAGTACGGCATTCGTCAGGGAGATCAAAAATTGAACCTCAATGACTTTACCAAAGGAATGAACAAACTTCTTACCGAAGTATTGAAGTTCATTAAAAAAATAAGAAGCCTTGCTCTCGCTAAATTTGGAGGTGAAGCGCGCAACCTTCTCTTTCTCAAGCAGGAAGAACAAGCTAAGGATAATCGCAAGAAAAAGATTCAAGCCCCATTTACCGATATCGGTAACCGTCTTAAGAATGAAATCCAACCCTTTGTCCACATAACTGCCCAGGTCGATCTTCTTCAAATATTCCATCAAATAATCGACAATCATGTTGCTCGGCATGTCAACAGGGGGCTTGTTATAGAAGGAAATGACCTGATTTACGAGTTCATTTAATTCTGCAACGAGCACCGGGGAATACTTGTATATGACATAACCCATAAGGCTGAGGATGATGACATAGATGGATGCTACGGTAAACGTCTTGTTAAGCCTGACTGTCTTCTCTGTACTCTTGATAATAAAATTGTGAAGCCGGTGAATCAGATACGTGAAAATAAACGTGATCAAAATCAGGTTCAGCATGCTGCGGAACAGATACAGCACCAGAATCAGGAAAACGAGTGCAAAAAATCTCCTGACTCCCGCAATTTGAAACATCTCCTTGAAAAAATTCATTAAGCTATGGCTCCTTTTACCCCGTCTTTTTATATTTGTAGTTGGTTCCATCTTAATCCAGTCCACTGCTCCGAATCAAGATAGCAACTGTTACTCCTATCAATACGGGCCAAATCCTGAATAGTAACAACATTTTTCAGATAAAGATGCATTTTTTATAGGTTCGATTAATGATTATTGTACAATCAGTTTGTTTATACGTATCAATAAGGGGTGATAGCCATGGATTTAAAAAATTTTCTGATCAAACCAGGACATGAATTTTCTCTAAGCAGTGCCGATCCTTCTGACACCGGATCATTCAAAAGCAAAGACGAAGCTGCAGAAGAAACGGAAGGACTCCATAAGCGGCTTGCTGAACTGCAGGACGTGCTTTATGCCGAGAAAAAGCACTCTGTCCTGTTGATTTTGCAAGGGATGGACACAAGCGGCAAGGATGGAACGATCAAACATGTATTTTCGGGTGTCAATCCGCAGGGCTTCCAGGTCACCAGCTTCAAAAAGCCGACCCTGGAGGAGGTGTCGCATGATTTCCTTTGGAGGGTTCACAAGTATACCCCAGCCAAAGGTTACATCGCCGCCTTCAACCGTTCTCATTATGAGGATGTGCTGGTTCCTTGGGTTCATAAAACGGCTGCAGAAGAAACGCTAAAGCACCGGCTGAGACATATTAAACATTTTGAGTCCATGCTTGCCGATGAAGGTACGAAAATCATAAAAATCTTCCTTCACATTTCCAAGGAAAAGCAGCTTCAGAAAATCCATGAACGAATGGAGGAGCCCCGTAAATTCTGGAAATTTGACCCGGCTGATTTGCTGGAGCGGGAATACTGGGACCAATACCAGCAAGCTTATGAGGAGGCGATGGCTTCCACAAGTACAGACCAGGTTCCCTGGTACTGGATACCTGCGAATCAGAAATGGTTCCGCAATTATATGGTTCTCCGGATTCTTGTACAGACCCTGGAGGGTCTAAACCTGGAATATCCGGCCTTACAGGCGACTTCCTCCGAGCTGGCCCGCTATATGAACACCAAGTAGTTAACAATCATCACCTTTATCGCACTAACGCTGCAATTGTTTATAGCGACTTACCATGCTCTTGCCAAGCTTGCCAACAAGACCTATAATCTCATGTAACTGCATGTAGTCCTCAAAGACTGCGACGGAGAAAAGTAAGCAGAGGCGTTCTGACAGGGACGGGCCAGCCGGAGATTGAGAGCGGCCCGCAGATCTCGCGCTGCCGAAGTTCGCTCCCGAGTCGATATGCTGAACAGCCTGATACGACAGGCTAAGTAGGGATATCCGGCCCCACACCGTTACCGTGCTGAGCGAGATTACACAATGGTTGTCTAACAAGGGTGGTACCGCGGCTAATTAAGCCGTCCCTTGATAGGCGGCCTTTTTTTTATTTTCAAAATATATAATTCCAAAAGAAAAGGAGAAATAAGTCATGAATGAACAATTAGAACTGCTGCGTGAGAAGCTTAATGGAATCAATCTTGAGCTGCTTCGCCTGCTGAATGAGCGGGCCCAAATTGCCAGAGAGATTGGTGAAGTGAAGGAGAAACAAGGAATTCCCAAATTTGATCCCGTTCGTGAGCGCACGATGCTTGATGAGCTGACGGCGCAGAATCCAGGCCCATTCAAGGATGCGGCAGTTAAGCATATTTTCAAGGAAATTTTCAAAGCCTCCCTGAACCTCCAGGAAGAGGATCACAAGAAGCAGCTCCTCGTCAGCCGCAAGAAGAAACCGGAGAATACGGTTATCGAACTCAAGGATACACAAATTGGCGGTACCACCCAAGTCATGGTTGCAGGCCCTTGCTCCGTGGAGTCTTACGAGCAGCTCCGCACGGTCGCTTCCGCACTTAAGGAGGCCGGAATCAAGGTGATCCGGGGAGGAGCCTTCAAACCGAGAACCTCTCCGTATGACTTCCAAGGCCTTGGTATTGAGGGTCTTCGCATGTTAAAAGAAGTTGCGGATGAATTCGGGCTGGCCACCATCAGCGAAATTGTTCATCCGGCGCATATTGAACTGGCCGCCCAATATATCGATGTCATTCAGATCGGCGCCCGGAACATGCATAACTTCGAGCTGCTGAAGACGGCCGGAGAATCCAAGCTGCCTATTCTGCTCAAGCGGGGAATTTCAGCAACGCTGGAAGAATTCGTCCATGCAGCGGAGTACATTGTAGTTAGCGGGAACCCTCAGGTCATGCTCATTGAGCGCGGAATCCGAACCTATGAGAAATGGACCCGGAATACGCTCGACATTTCTGCGGTTCCTCTGCTCAAGCAGGAAACCCATTTGCCTGTGCTTGTTGATGTGACCCACTCCACCGGGCGCAAGGACATTATGCTCCCTTGTGCCAAGGCAGCTCTCGCCGCAGGTGCAGACGGCATTATGGTGGAGGTGCATCCTGACCCGCAGACCGCGTTGTCCGATGCGGCCCAGCAGATGGATATCCCGCAGTTTCTGACCTTTTGGGAGGGCGTGCGTGCTTCCGGATTGTTCAGAGACTAACCCCTGGATTAAACCTGGTATGATGGGTATAACCTGAAGGATTGTACAATAAACAACCGCAGCCTGCGCATGGCTGCGGTTGTTTGAACGGGTTAAATTTAGAATGAAGGCGTGTAGAACTCGACAGACGTATTCGGAGTCTCTGCCGTGCCTGTTATGGTGTAAGTATCATAAGGTAGATTGGGCACTTTGAATAAAAAATACCCGGGGTCTGAGTTGGTTGCCCGATAATCTGAGAAAACAACTTGTCCACTTGAATTTGTGACTTTGAATGAACCTTCAGGTCCATAGTATGGAAGATGACCGCCATGCAAGAGGCCTGAGAAGACCAGATTTCCTTGTCCTGTAATTTGGACGCTGGTTTGGGAAGAAGCAGCTGAAGCCATTGGAATTGCGGCGAAGATCAACACAAGCACAAGCATAAGCATGGAAAGCGTTCTCTTTTTCAAATCAACTCATCCTCTCGTCACTTCATGGATTTGGGACGTCCCATCTTCAATATACCACCAATTCCATAATTTACAATATTTAAAATGATTTTTATTCAATAATCTTGTTAAATATTCACTCCTGCTGCCTCACAAGAAAAAGCGGCCCCGCAGGCCGCTTTCTTCCTCTTTATCTGATTTAATTAAAATCTTACAGGCTGTACACATACCGGCTTGGACACTTCAGCCGTCTCCCCAGTGAATGTGAGCCGGCCTGTTTCCACATCGACCCGGAATACAGTCAGGTTGTTGGAATCCCGGTTCGCCACAACCAAGAACTTGCCTTCCGGCGTTAATGCAAAGTGACGGGGATGCCCCCCTTCTGTAGAAACGTGCTCCACATAACTCAAATTTCCGGTATCCGGATTAATCTGATAAACGACGATGCTGTCGTGCCCCCGGTTGGAGCCGTAGAGATACCGTCCATCGCGGGATACCGCAACCTCCGCGGTAATATTCTCACCTTGATAGCCTTCGGGAAGTGTCGACACGACTTCTAAGGCGCTCAGCTTTCCAGAGCTTTTGTCGTAGCTGAATGCGGCAATGGTGGAATTTACTTCATTAATGACATACACATACTCTCCGCTTGGATGGAATGTCAGGTGGCGAGGCCCTGAACCCGGCGGCAGCAAAGTATCCGCGTGGAATTCCAAAGACCGTCTCTCCTCATTAATGGTATAAGTCCGAACCACATCAATTCCTAGATCCGAAACGAATAGATATCTGCCATCAGGGCTGAAGAACGCGGAATGCACGTGCGGCCTTTCCTGGCGTTCAGGATTAGTCCCTTGGCCCGTATGCTGTTTGGTATCCAGCAGTCTGCCAACGGTGCCGTCCGAAAGCAGTTCTATCAACCCCACCGTGCCTCCATGATAACTGGAGACTACCAAATAACGGTTATCCTTGCTCCGGTTAATATGGCAAGTCGTACTTCCAAGATTGGCTTCCCGGTTCAGCTCCTGCAGCTTGCCGCTTGCAGAGTCAATCTCGAAAGAGGCAACCGCACCTCCTTTATTCCCATCAACTTTAGCCTCAGTAATTGCATACAGCTTATGATTGGCAGCATCCACGTTCAGAAATGTCGGATTCGCAAGCCCAGACACCTGATCGAGCCGGTTAAGCGCCCCATTATCTTCATTCAGCTCGTAGACATAAACCCCTGGCCCTTCGGCTTCCGCGTAGGACCCTATAAACAGCAATAGCCGGTTTAATTGTTCAGACAACAGAATTCCTCCTTATGTATCCTTCAAGGGTTCAATACCCATACCCCATCTTTCTTATTGTTTCTCAATTTGAATCAAAAGTCCAGTCTGGGGCGCAGATCAGGATCTATCTGAGGCTTACTCTTCTTCTCTCTCTCGCCGAGACAAGACATGCCTCCAGCAGCCTCATATTCTGCAGGGCATCCTCAGGAGGGAACAGCTGCGGCATATGGCCAAGTACGGCCTTACCGAAATCCTCAATTTGCCGGACATATGCGTTCACGGCCGCCTCACGGTATTCTTGCAGCTCACCGCTGGAGAACAGATAATACCCGGATTGCTCCTTGCCCGAGAAGGCATGAGGAATTTCAATCCTGCCCTCCGAACCGACAATTTCAAGACACCGTCTCTCCTCCGCCCACATCCCGCAATCGAAGGTCATCGTCAGCCCACCCGCAAATTCAACCAGTCCGGTGGACATCATGTCTACCCCATCGTGGTCTTTGGAAAAGAAGGAATTCACCGTCACGGCTTCAGGCTCCAAGTCTGTGAAATAACGCGCAGCACTGAGCGGATAGCCACCCACATCATAAAGCGAGCCGCCTCCCCAGTCCGCTCTGTACCTGATATTGTCCAGCTGACCTGGATTGTTATAGGTGAATGAACCTCGAATAACCCGAAGTTCCCCGACACCACCACCGGTGACCAAACGCTGGGCCCGCTGAAGCACCGGATGGTGCCTGTACATCATCGCTTCAGCGAGCAGAACCCCTGCATCCGAGCAGGCCTTAATCATGCGCTCCGCCTCCCATGCGCTTAGGGCTATGGGCTTCTCACACAGAACATGCTTTCCAGCTTCAGCTGCCTTAATGGTCCACTCCATATGCAGGTGGTTCGGGAGCGGAATATAAACAGCATCCACTTCAGGATCTTGGAGCAGCTCTTCATAGCTCCCATATGCCTTCTGAACCTCATGCTGATCCGCCAGCGCTTTGCTTTTCTCAATTCCCCGGCTCGCTACCGCCTCGATTACCCCGTTTGAAGACTCTGCGATCGCAGGCATGACACAATCCTTTGCAATTCCCGCACAGCCCATAATGCCCCAACGAATTTGCTCGTTCATAACATCTCCTCCGATCCTTTTATTTAGAAGCAACCTAAAGTTATGCTTATGAGCCTAATTACATAAGAATTTTGACTTAAATAAGTTGATCTATTGATTTACAAGCAAGTCTCAAATTCAACTTATATAGAATTATGTATTTGGTTTAAATATTATCTATTAAGCATAAACCGGACAGTCGGGGATGAAACAGATATTCGGGATATGATAAGGTATCTGGAAGATCAATTTAAGCTCAGGAGTGAATACAGATGAAACCCATCAAAGTAGGAATCATTGGCGGAGGCGGTATTGCGGGAGCTCATGCCAAGGCATACCGGAAGCTGCCTTTTGTCGACATCATTGCCGTTGCCGATATTATGGAAGGACGGGCTCAGTCCTTCGTAGAACAGTATAATCTCAAAGAAACGCAGGCCTTCACTGATTATCACGAACTCCTTAGACTGGATGAACTGGATGCGGTCAGCATCTGTACCCCAAATGTCTCCCATCATCAAATCTCGGTGGATGCCCTGCGGGCGGGCAAGCAGGTCCTGCTGGAAAAGCCCATGTCGGTTACCCTTGCCGAGGCTATCGATATGGTTAATGTCTCCAAGCAGACCGGAGGCATGCTGTCGATCGGATTCCAGCCCCGTTATGATCCGAATATGAAACTCATGAAGGACATTGTCAGCTCAGGCGAGCTGGGCAAGGTTTATTATGTTGAGACCGGTGGAGGGCGGCGCAGAGGGATGCCTGGCGGCACGTTCATCAACAAAAAACTGGCCGGAGCCGGAGCTATGGCCGATGTCGGCTGCTACTCCCTGGACCTCGTGCTGAACACACTTAATCATCCGCGGCCTTTGACCGTATCGGCTTTTACGACAAATCACTTTGGAACGAACAAACGCTATCACCCCGAAGCGGAGAAGTTTGAGGTGGAAGACTTCGGTGTAGCCATGATCCGGTTCGAGAATGACATGGTCCTTCAGTTCAAAATTTCCTGGGCCATGCACATGGACACTCTAGGGCCAACTATGTTCCTTGGAACCGATGGCGGACTTAAGGTAACCCCGCAGGGAATCGGGCCGTGGTCCGGCGTATGGCAGGGCAAGGTTGGTTCCATGCAGCTGTTCCAGGATGACAATTTTGGTCACCTGACCAGAGACATCCTGCTCAAGGATGATGAGATCAACCTGTTCGACGAGAAGGTGCGTGATTTCGCCGAGGCCGTGAGGGACGGCCGGCCCGCTCCGATTCCAGGTGAGGAAATTCTGATCCAACAGGCGATCATTGACGGGGTGCTGCGTTCCTCGCAGGAACGCCGGGAGGTCAGCGTGGAGCTGCCGCATCATATTTCCGTCCCTTCACTTGAATCGTAAGAGAGTTATACAAAGTGCCCAAATAAATTTGTGATTTTTGTGAAAAAGTGGTTCACGTTATCCCATTTTTATGATACGATGATAACGCTTCCATAGAATTTAAAGGGGGGACTTGGATGATACAAGTGAGCACACCACAGCGAAATGTTTACGAGGATTTCAATCCAAAGCTGGACGCTTACTATTTCAAAGTCGGGGACTACGGTCTAATCAGCTTTCACGGGAGGAATTATACGATAAAGAAGCGAATGTCTTCCGCGGAGAAGGCCAAACTGTTATCCGAGGCATCTTTTTACCGCCTAACCTCTAACTTCTATGTCAATCTGGACAAAATCACACATATTGAGAACCAGGCACTCTACTTCAAGGATAAGATTTCCGGGGATAAATGCATCCCGGTGTCCCGCAGAACCCAGGAACAGGTCAGACGACTACTGATCAAACAGAATCATATTGCAATCTAATATTATATGAAGAAGCCGTCCCCCATATGGAGAACGGCTTTTGTTTTGTACACTTTATTCTTTGGTATACAAGCGTGCCGATTCTTCCCAAATTTCACCCGGAGCCAGGCTGATAAGCCCAATCTCCTCTGCCGGCAGATTGACCTTTGGAGCATTCACCAGATTCATTTGGGGCTCAGGGCAGAAGAAGCCCTCGGTCGCTCCGTTGTTCCACACCATCCACATTTTGTAGGAGGTCCCTACGTCATACACCAGTGTCACGCCATGCTTCGTATCCGTCAGCTCCATACGGTTGCGGCCGTCTTGCGGAGCTGCTGTGTAATGATTGTCCATCGGGCCAAAGAACGGATTCACTCCCCCCTGCTTCAGCTTCTCTTCCTCGGGGGACAGCGGCTGGAGTTTGCCGGTCGGCAGCATTCGCTCGTTCAGCTCCCACCGCTGCCCAATGGTAATCTGGGCCAGATAATCCTTGGCCTCTCCACCTTGGACAAATGGAGCATTGATGGCGGTGTGAAAAGCGATCAGACAAGGTAGAGGCTCCGCTCCCTCATTCTTCACCGTTACCAATTGGGACAGGCCATCCGGTCCCAGTGTATAACGAAGCTTTACTGTGAACTCAAAAGGAAATACCTCGTAGACCGGATGCTCCCGGGTGATTGTAACCTTCACAGTGGCAAAGCTCTCGCGCTCAGTCTGGCCAAGCTGCTCCACTTCCCATGGAATCGTGTGGAGGAAGCCGTGCAGATGATTTCCTGTAGCGGGCTCATTGATCGGGAACTGATAGGTTTTGCCATTCCAAGGGAATTTACCATCCTCGTAGCGGTTAGGCGGGAACAGAACGGGAATTCCGTAAGTTCCTGGACCTTGCCTGAAAGTGTCCATCTCGTCTTCCCGCGGTTCCCGAAGGAACCGGTAATTTCTCTTGGTATCCCGGAAGGCAATCAGATTCCCACCCACTCCTGGCAGCAGGACGGCCTCATACGGTCCGGCCTTTAGACAGACCGCTTCTTCGCCCTGATAATCACCTTGATATGCTTGTACTTCAGCCATGTGTGAACTCTCCCTTCACTTGTTGCTTCATAAAATTATAACTCTGTTGTCATTCTACCAGATTGTTAGTCTGAAAGCGCTGCTATTCCACTCTCTTCCACTTTTGAGTACTCATTTTATTAGATTTTAATGTTCGCCTTGTCCAGTCCACGCTCTACGGTTATAATGTTGGTGGCAAACATATGTTTGCCAATCTAATCTGCAAGAGCAGGCAGGAGGAACACATGAAAGGTACCACACATCTGGCTATTGGAACGGCCATTGGCGCTGCGGCAGCTGCCCACTATCCGTTCTCTCCAAAGAGTACGGCCTTGTATCTTGCTGTCTCTGCATTCTCCGCACTCAGCGCAGATCTTGACGGTCCAAGCATGCTGAGCTCCAAGATTGGCAAGGTATCCGGGGTCATCCGCGGCCTCTTGCTCTGGTCAGGGGTGATTACCTTAGCTATTCTGGGATATCAATATTTCACCCTAAATGTCTTCTACCCGGAATACACCGCTGCCTCGGGAGCCCTATTCATGCTTGGCCTGTTGACCAGAGAGGGGATCATTCGCAATTTCCTGGTCAGTCTCATTGGCGGAGCTTTGATCTATGGCGCTCTAGTGTGGCAGCTTGCCTGGCTTGGCGGGCTCGGCTTGTTCATTGCGATAGCCCCTTGGCTTAAGCACCGGGGAATGACTCATACTGTCTGGGCTGTCATTCTGTGGGGGGCCATCGGCCGGGGATTGGAGCAGCAGCTCCAGCTGCCAGGAATTATGACCACAGCCACACTGGGTTACCTGTCGCACCTGCTGGCTGACACCCTTACTCCAAGCGGCGTCAAATGGCTGTATCCATTGTATAAGAAACCTTTCAAGTTATCTTAGTCAGCATTCCCGCAGAACTCTTTATTCGACATCCCAGCCACAGTCCTTATCTGCGGGAGCCCCTTTGTGGCTTGAGAAACTTTCCCTTCCCTTCAACTCACCTCTCTCCTCACTTGCCTCCCTAACCTTGATATAACATTAGTGATTCCTTTCAGAAATTCCGCCTTTATCACTGTAGGCGATAGGACTGACTTCGCTTCTCCTATGTCTACAAATAGAGCCGTATTCATCCTACAAACAGGCCCGTATTCCCCAATCCAGCATCTGAAATGTAAACGCTGTCCGTGGCTTCTTTAAAATGATATAATTCTAATTAACCAAACGATTTGGAGGGATTAATAACGATGGAATACCGTATTGAGAAAGATACTATGGGCGAAATTAAAGTGCCTGCGGACAAACTTTGGGGTGCACAAACCCAGCGAAGCAGAGAGAACTTCCCAATCGGGATTGAGCATATGCCAATTGAAGTGGTCAAAGCTTTTGCCATTCTTAAACGAAGCGCCGCCATTACCAACCACAAGCTGGGCAAGCTCTCCGAAGTGAAGGCTAAAGCTATAGCTCAAGCAGCTGACGAGATCGAAAATGGCCGCTGGGATGACCAGTTCCCTCTTGTCGTTTGGCAGACAGGCAGCGGAACCCAGTCTAACATGAACGTCAATGAAGTCATCGCCCACCGCGGGAATCAGATTCTACAGGAACAAGGCTCTGAAGAACGTCTTCATCCCAATGACGATGTGAATATGTCCCAGAGCTCCAACGATACATTCCCGACGGCCTTACATATTGCCGGTGTGATCGCGGTAGAAGATCTCCTTCTCCCAGCGATAACCAAGCTGGAGGATACTTTTGCTCATAAATCGGAACAATTCAAGGATATTATCAAAATCGGGCGCACCCATCTTCAAGATGCAACCCCGCTTACGCTTGGCCAGGAGATCAGCGGCTGGCAGCACATGCTGCAGAAGAGCCGCCGTATGATTACCGACAGTGTTCAATATATGAAAGAGCTGGCCATCGGGGGTACGGCTGTAGGAACTGGCATCAACGCCCATCCTGAGTTCGGCGACAAGACCGCCGAAGAGATCAGCGCCTCCACAGGCAAAATCTTCATCTCTGCCTCCAACAAGTTCCATGCTCTAACCAGCCATGATCAAGTCGCCTATACCCATGGCGCAATCAAGGCCCTTGCGGCTGATGTCATGAAGATCGCCAATGATATCCGCTGGCTGGCCAGCGGCCCGCGCAGCGGCATCGGTGAAATCACCATCCCTGAGAATGAGCCGGGCAGCTCCATCATGCCGGGCAAGGTCAATCCGACCCAATGTGAAGCGATCACCATGGTGGCCGCACAAGTGCTGGGCAACGATGTCACCATAGGTATTGCTGCCAGCCAAGGGAATTTTGAGCTGAATGTATTTAAGCCGGTCATTATTTATAACTTCCTTCAGTCCGTCAGATTGCTGGCCGATTCCCTCGTAGCGTTCAATGATAACTGTGCGGTCGGCATCGAACCGAATTATGAGAAGCTCGCACATAACCTGAAGAACTCGCTTATGCTTGTAACCGCACTGAACCCGTATATCGGTTATGAGAATGCGGCGAAGATTGCCAAGCTCGCGCACAAAGAGAATTTGACTCTGAAGGAAGCGGCTTTGAAGACAGGCCTGCTGACCGAAGAGCAGTTCGATGAATATGTTAAACCGGAAAAAATGATCAACCCGGCCTAATCTGCCGTTATGATGATATTTAAGATTACTTATATCTCCGAAGGATACAAAGTTAAGGGATACTTGGCACTTCCTGAGGGTTACGACATTCCCCTGCCTAAGCTTCAGAGCTGGATCAGCGGCTTCTATAGCGCTGATTCTGATCTGGAGGCCATAAGAACCGCGGAATCCATAAACAGGACCTCATCTGATCTCTTGTCCCGGAAGTGGCCTGTGTTCATCTACTGCCGGGGCGGGATGGGCAATTTCGGAAGTGTCAGAACCTCTTGGCTGGAGCATTTCACCCGTCACGGGCACATTGTATTCGCACCCTGTTACCGGGGAAATGAAACCGGTGAAGGAATGGATGAATTCGGCGGCGCGGACCGGGAGGATGTGTTTTCCGCGTTCCGTCTGCTTCAGAGCCTTCCTTTTGTGGACGAGAACCGGATTTCGGTTATGGGCTTCTCACGCGGGTCCATTAATGCGGCTCTGACCGCCGCAGAGCTGAAAGACACGCACCGCCTTATTCTGTGGAGCGGTGTCTCCGATCTGGCCAAAACCTACGAGGAACGGATTTCGCTTAGACGCATGCTGAAGCGCGTGCTTGGGGGGACTCCCGCAAGACGGCCTGAGGCCTATGCAGCCAGATCCCCTATCCAATTCGCGGAGCGGATTCATTGCCCGGTATTGATTATGCATGGCACCTCGGATGTGCAGGTCGACTACAGCCATGGCCTTACCATGTATCACAAGCTTATGGAGCTTGGCATGACCGCCGAGCTCCATTCTTATTCGGGCTATGGGCACATATTTCCGCCTGCCAAGCACCTCGAAGCGGTCGAGCGAATGTTCCGCTGGATTCAAGGCCCGGCGACAGACAGGCAGACTTAAGAAGATCCTGTCGTCCTCTATGCGGTCACTACCTTTCGGCTGTTCACATACAATAATTATGAATGTGACTAGTGACTACCATAGGGAGTGAAGTGTATGCCGCAATACAGGATCATCGTAGATCTGTCTGAACGCCAGCTCTATCTGCTGGATGGAGATACAGTGACCCATGGGTTCCCGGTTGGCGTAGGACGGATGCTGACCGGAACACCAACCGGGGAGTATACGATTATCAACAAACAGTACAACCCCGGAGGTCCATTCGGCGTGCTGTGGATGGGCTTGTCCAAGCCCCACTATGGCATTCACGGCACGAATGATCCTTCCTCAATTGGCCATTATGTGTCCCATGGCTGTATCCGCATGTACAATGAGGATGTGACCGCTTTGTCCGCGCTTGTGCCGGTAGGGACTAGAGTCACCATCCGTCAATAGAATAACAACAAAGAGCAGTAACCCATAATGTGAGCATGAACCGCCCTTTGGACGGTCATTTCGCTTGGGGTTACTGCTCTTTTTAATGTTCAACAGATGCAGCCAATCGGCGTGACAGGTCGTGTTGGCTTAGACCACGCTCATCTGCTCTATTGTCCGCTTACTAACGGTAGCCGTCAGCACTCCGCTAGTGATCTCCGTTGGATTCACTTCCCGGCCATCTGAGGGTGACCGGAATGTCCATCCGGCAGATGCAGCAGGCTATCATATCCACAAACAAGGACCTTCCACGGTCAGAGAACGATTTGGCATCAAAAGCGAAAGTTAGCTAATCTTTGTAAAATCCTTGCTGTTCCGCATACCTACCCCAGTGGGGACGTCTTCCGTCAATATCCTCGAAGCTGTATTCCTCAGACAGACCCCAGGTTGTAAGAATCTGTCCGGTCTTCTTATAAACCTCCGGGTCCGCTGCCAATGCAGCCACAGCCCTGCCAATATAAGCGGGTGTCTCTGACATCAGGAAATTCGGATCTTTCTCCCCGGCATCCTGCCAATTCTCCTCGGTAACCCCGAAATAATCCAGCATATACTCGGATCTGAGAAAGCCGGGACTGAGGGCAACCGAAGTGACCTTGTGCTTCCTAAGTTCCTCAGCCATGGAGACTGCAAGATGTATGGTGGAGACCTTAGCCAGACTGTAATAGAGGTTGCCCCGGTAACGGTAATCAAACCCGTCAGTGATTTCAACGATCAGGCCTTGGCCGCGCTTAACCATAAGCGGGGCAGCATAATAAGACGTGATCATATGTGTGAACACGGCGGTCCGCTGCATTTTCACCCCATCCTCCAGCGGCTGCTCCCAGAACGGCGTATCCCAATGCGTTAAATCCTCTCCGCCCCAAATATCATTAACCAGTATATCAAGCTGCCCGTTCTGCTCCCCGTCAATCTTCTCAAGTAGAGCCTTAACCTCGGATTCCTGTGAATGGTCCACCCTCACGGCGATTCCCTCTCCTCCCAGGGCGTTTACAAGCTCGGCCGTTTCCTCAATAGTCTCCGGTCTGCCCATTTCCGACAGATTGCCGCGGCTGCTGCGCCCCGTCACATAAACTGTCGCTCCGGCTTCACCTAGTCTTGAAGCAATCCCGCGCCCGGCCCCCCGGGTTCCACCTGCCACCAATGCTACCTTGCCCTTCAAAGGTTTATTCATATGTATCCTCCTCTTCTGTTTCAAACTCAGTTTTAGTATAGAGAGGTATATATGACAACCAATGTCTTATTTATATGCTACAATAAATTCAAACTCACAACTTTGAAGGAGGCTGAATTAAAGTGAGGGCAGACCGACTGCTTAGGCTCGTTCTTCTGCTTCAGAACAACGGCAAAATGACCTCAGCCGAAATGGCAGCAGAGCTTGAGGTTAACGCCAGAACGATTGTCCGCGATATGGAGGCTTTATCCTCTGCAGGAATACCGGTATATGCCGAGCGTGGGCCGCAAGGCGGTTGGCGGCTAACAGACGGTTACAGAACGAACCTGACCGGCATGAACTCCAGGGAAGTTCTCTCCCTGCTTCTTGCAGCCTCTCCTTCGCTGTTCCGTGACCTGGGTATTGAGGATCAGCATAAATCAGCGGCCAGCAAGCTGCTTGCAGCTTCATCGCGGCCTTTGCGCCAAGACGCCGAAATGGCCAGGGAACGGCTTCATATTGACGGAGCCGGCTGGCATCCATCCACAGAGAGGGTCCCCCTTCTTCCGGTTATCCAAGAAGCGGTATGGACGGACAGTAAACTTGTGATCGAGTATGCCAAAGATTCAGGTGAGGTGTCGCGGGTCGTATGCCCGCTCGGCATTGTCGCCAAGGGAACGATCTGGTATTTGGTCGCCGCCACAGACGGATCAGAGGGGGAAATCCGGACTTACCGTGTCTCGCGGATACGCAAAGCTTCACCTGTTCACGGCTCTTTTGTGCGTCCAAGCGGCTTTAATCTGGCGGAGTATTGGGATGCCTCGACCCGGGAGTTCAAAAGCCGGCTTCCCATTTACCCGGCCGACCTGCTTGTTGCAAAAGACGCGTATTCAAGACTTGCCCGTGAACGATATGTTCAAATCATCAGCTCCACGGACATGGGCTCCAGCGGTACACGGCTTGAAGTACAGTTTAATACCCTGGATTCCGCGTGTGAGATTATACTAGGTTATGGAATACGGGTCCGCGTGCTGGCCCCTGAGGAACTCCGGGCGCGTATTATTGCTGAGGCGGCAGCTATTTTAACTGGCTATGGGCAGGACCCGGCCCCTCTGGAATAACGCGTATTTTCATTTCGGCCGGACTCGCCGTATAATTATACTGCAGCGCTTTAACTACAATAGAGGAGAATTAGATACGAATGGAAAAGGACCCTGATTTGAAGATTTCCTATGAAGTGCTCGGTTTACCTGAAACCGCCTCCAGAGAGGAAGTGGAGAAGCGGTTTGAAGTTCTTGCCCGTCAGTACCGATCCAAGCCATCTGAAGAGTTTGAACCTATCGTGAAAGCCTTCAAAAACATAACCAACACCCAAGACAGACTTAAAGTTGAGGAACTAACCCGCAAAAAGTATGCAAAATACAAGGCTTTCGCTGGGACGGCTGAGAAAATCGACGATTTCTTCCGTCTATACAAAGGAAGAGTATTCATAGCCCTCATTGCTCTTATTGTACTCATCTTCGGGGTGAATGCGTATTTGAACCACCGGGCGGAGCAGGAACGGCTGGCCAAGCTGCCTCCGGTTGATCTGTCCGTGATGCTTATGGGCAATTTCATCCAGCTGGAGAATCAAGACTCCACAGCCTCGCTGGAAGCGGCACTTAAGGCACCTTTTCCTGATTGGAAAAGAGTCACCGCCTTGATCTCTTATCTGCCTGCCGAAGGGGCGGCGCAGACAAGCGTGGCCTTGCAACAGAAAGCCCTTCTTCAGCTCAGCACCGAAACTCCGGATATCTTCATCATGGACAAACAATCTTATGCCTGGATCGTTAAGAGCAGCGCATTGATTCCCCTCGATGCGGAAGTCTCTGGACGCTTCAAGCCATGGCTGAAAGACGCACAGATTCTTAAGGCCTCACGCGACGAAGAGACTTCCGAGCACATTTACGGAATTGATGTTTCAAATACGCCGCTCGCGGCCAAGCTGCCGCTGGCCCACTCGGGGGTTATCCTCGGCATCCGTGACGGAGCAGCTCATAAAGACAAAGCTTTGAATTTTATCGAGCAGTATTTGAAGAGCAAATAAACCACTAAGGATGCACAAGAGTTATCAGGACCGGAAGTACGACGAATGAAGCCAATGTGGTATACAAGATGCACTTGGATACCAGCTTCGGTGAAGCATTGAATTTCTCGGACAAGACCACCGCATTAACTGCCACAGGCATAGAGGCAAGCACAAGAAGGACGGGGAACAAGGTTCCCTGCACGTTCAGCAGCAGCAGAACAAGCGCAGCAATCCATGGCGACAGCACCAGCCGGATTACCAGCCCCGTCCAAAATGCCTGCTTCACCCCTCTCTCCAGCTTTTCCCTTCCTACGCTGATCATTTGCGCTCCCAGAATGGCAAGTACAACCGGGGAGTAGGCCCCAGCCACCATCGCAATGCCTGACTGCACTCCCTCTGGAAGATGCATGCCCAGTGCCCTGACCAGAATGGCAAAAGCAGCAGCATAGATGGCCGGAAGCCGGAAGACAGACTGCACGGCATTCTTTACAGAGAATTCAGACCTCGCCGCAAAATATACCCCGACCGTATTTACAATCAGCATCTGACCGATGACATAAACAGAGGCCTTGTCCAGTCCCAGCTTGCCGAAGGCAAGCAGCACCAGTGGAAGCCCGTAATTCACACTATTGGTGAAGGTGGACACCAGGGTAAGTCCGGCCCGCTCTGCGGCAGGCAGCCTCAGCAGTCTCCCAATTAACTGGGCTGCACCCCACAGCAGCAGCAAATTCAGTACTGAGAAGCCTGCGGTATGATAGACGTCCGTCCACGTGATATCAGCCGTAAGCAGCGTTTCCAGCAGGATTGCGGGGCTGAGGAAATATAGATAGAGCACAGTGAGCGGCTTCGTATCCAGGTGGATAAAGTAACGAAGCAGCGCCCCAGCGATAACCGGAATGGACAACGGAATAATCGTCTGGAGCAGCGTGGATAAGACATGTTGGATCATATTCATCGTTTCCTTTCCCCTGAATCGGATGTCTGTGAAGTCATTTTCAAACCGCTCTTCAAATCTGTCTTTAAATCTAACCCAATCACGCTTAGGAATCCAAGATTCATTAACTATTATAGATATAGGATTTGCCTATCTTTTACCTAGACCATTTGTCGTGGACGATGCTATAATGTGGGAACTGGTCATATCAAAAGGGGGACGATTTTCCTATGTCATGGTTAAACAAGCTTCCGATGTCCAAGCGAATTACAGTATCATGTTATTTGGTTGCAGCCCTGTTCGGAATCCCGGTTCTAGCTGCTTTTCTGATCCTGGGGAATGTGCTGGTTGGCGTTATTATGGTTGTCGTGCTCGCTGCTCTAACTTACCCGCTTGCGCGCATAATTGAGAAAGCGCTAACATCGACCATGGACGAAATGAACAGTGTAACTTCACGAATTGCCAAGGGCGACTTCACCCAACGGGTTAATGAGAACGGGAATACAGGCACATTCAGCCGTTCCTTCAACGGGATGATGGACAAGCTGGCCCAGATTCTACGCGAAGCCGCTGGAATTACGGGTCAGGTCATGAGCTCAAGCCGCAGCATCTCCGAGAAGAATCAAGAGTTGACTACCGTTATGCAGCAGGTTGCCTTCTCAGCGAACGAGCTCGCCGTAGGAGCCCAGGAAATTTCCAACGATGTTGCGGAAATGACCACGGCTATCCAGGATATTGAAACCAAGGTTAGCCGTTATGCAGAATCCACCAAAGCTATGAACATCCGTTCCGCCCATACCCTGAATCTTGTTGAGCAAGGAAGCAGCGCCGCTCAGAAGCAAGCGGAAGGAATGCAAAGAAATATTGAAGCCACCCGCAAGGTTAGCGAAACCATTGATAAGCTCTCACGAAGCGCCAAGGGCATCTCCAAGATTACCAAAACGATCTCCGAGATCGCAGATCAGACCAATCTGCTCTCTCTGAACGCATCGATAGAAGCAGCCCGCGCTGGGGAGCACGGCAAAGGCTTTGCGGTTGTCGCGGATGAGGTTCGTAAACTAGCCGAGGAGTCAACCCAGTCTACCAAGGAAGTCTTTGGACTTGTGCGGAGTATTGAAATGGATATTATGCATACGATCACGAATATGATGGAGAATGAAGAGGTTGTCCGTCTGCAAAGCGAGATGATCAATGAAGCGCAGGGCATTTTCAGCGAGATGGTGCAAAGTGTCCAGTTCATTGTGGAGCAGATGGAAGCTTTTACTCAAGAGAGTGAATCTGTATATGACAGCGCGCGGAGAATCTCTGCTGCAATCCAGAACATTTCGGCCATTACCGAGCAGTCAGCTGCTGGAACGGAACAGGTATCCGCAAGCATGAATGAGCAGATGGCCTCCATCAAGATTGTGGCTGAGGAAGCTGAAGCGATGAATCAGGCAGTCCTAAAACTCCATAAGACGATACATATCTTTAAATTTTAATGTGGCAAAACCCCAGGCAGGCTATTTAGACCTCGATCCTGGGGTTTTTAATGGGTTCTGCTTTGGTTCTGCTTTGGTTCTGCTTTGGTTCTGCTTTGGTTCTGCTTTGGTTCTGCTTTGGTTCTGCTTTGGTTCTGCTTTGGTTCTGCTTTGGTTCTGCTTTGGTTCTGCTTTGGTTCTGCTTTGGTTTCTACTTCTCTCTTGTATTTGAGCTTCTGCGTATAATTACTCTTTGACTCTATGATCCTGCTCCTGGTTAACCGGCATCTGAACTTCCTTGTCTTCAGCTGCTTCCCCAGTATTTCTGTCTTCGGGTTCAAGAGATTCTGCAGCTTCTATCTTTTCGCTTGCTTTTTCATCCTGATCTTGCCCGGCCGAGGCGGGATTGTGACGGAAAGACTCTCGCTTGGCAGCTCTGCGCTGAGCCCTTGCTGCACGCACCTTCCACACGGCCACCCCAATGATACACCCCAGCAATAGAACCGGTAGGGCACCGGATAATACAACAAGCAGCCACTGCACCAGAAGGTACATCACATTCAGGGTATCGGATAAAGCCGTCTTAGCCCTCTCCAGCAGCGGAGTGTGCTCTTTGCCCGAATCTGGAATCGCTGCTGCCCCGTCGCTTTGGAACAGATGAACCGATACCGTGGAATAGGTTACGTTGTTGTCTAAATATCGCATACGCCCCTTAACCTGCTCAATTTCCTCCTGAATCTGACCCAATTCATTAGCAAAGGTCACCAGATCATCAGTCTTGGCTGCCTTCTTCATAAATTCCGTATATCTCTCTTCCATAATCTGCTTGGCCTTCAGCCTGGACTCCAGATCCACATATTCCTCGGTTACATCCTGCCCTTCCATCGATTGGGATAATGATTCATGTTTGATTTTGGTTATGTCATCCATGAATGAACTGAAGCCGGCAGCCGGAACTTTGATGACCAGCCTGCCGTTCATCTGCTTCTCACTTTGATCCTCCGAGAAAGTAACGATATATCCTCCGGCCTGCTTCACCTTGCTTCGAACTTCATCCTGAGCTTTCCTGTAGTCCTTAACCTGCATGGATAAGTCAGCTTTGTAAATCAGCTTCTTGCCTGATTCAGCGTTACCCTGCACGGCTGTGAAGCCAGGTGCCCCCGACTTGGAACTCTTGGCTTCTTCGGTACCGGATTCCGATTTTGCAGTGTGGCTGTTAGATTCATCTCTTTTGATGGCGTCTGATGAATTCGCCGTGACCGCTTGATCGGCTACTTTCGCACTCCCGGTGTTTTCCGAGGAAGCGCTCTTCTCATAACCCGAAGAGCAGCCCCCGAAAATGACTGCAAGAGTAAGTACCAGAATGCATAAAAACCCCCGTTTTTGCATTTCAAAGCCTCCTGTCCAGAATTTTGCAATTCACATTCCTAACGTTTACAAAAGTTGGAAGGTTGCAGAACGAAACTGAACAAAAAAACAGCCTTGGACAGGCTGCTTTTCCGGACAATGCTCCATTGTCGATATTTTGAGCTACAGATTTTTCAATTTATAAAACTCGCCTTTCTTCTCAAGCAGTTCATCATAGGTTCCGCTTTCCACAATCCGACCCTTCTTCATCACCACAATCCGGTCCACATTCCGTACGGTGGAGAGACGGTGGGCAACGATAAAGGTGGTCCGGCCCTCCATCAGCTGTTCCATCGCCTGCTGAACGTGCCGTTCCGACACATTATCCAGCGCTGATGTTGCCTCATCGAGAATAATAATCTGAGGATCACGGACCAAGGCTCTGGCAATCGCAATACGCTGACGCTGTCCCCCGGACAGGCGCCCGCCATGCTCACCTACGGAAGTCTCCAGCCCATCAGGCAGACTATCGATCACATCCTGCAGATTCGCCATCCAAATAGCTTTCTGGAGCTGATCTTCGGATATGTCCGGCAGACCATATGTAATGTTCTCCCGAATAGTTCCTGAGAACAGGATATTGTTCTGGAGTACAATGGCAAGGGACTGCCTATAGCGCTGCATGCTCAGCTCATCCATCGGAATCCCGTCAATCCAAATTCGGCCGGCCTGCGGTTTATAGAAACCTATAACCAGGTTAAGGATCGTGGATTTGCCTGAACCGGATTCGCCAACAAAAGCCACTTTCTCCCCTGGCTTCACATTTAACGTGAAGCTGCTCAGCACATGGCGGTCCGATTCCTTGTATTTGAAGCCCACCTCCTCAAATCTATACTCTCCGCGGATGACATCAGGTTTAATGCGCCCCTTATACTCCTCTGTCTCCTTGGACAAGAGCACCTCTGATACGGAGTGAAGCGATTCAAAGCCCTTTACCAGGTTGGGATATACGTTCAGAATGGAGCTTACGGACCCGATAATCATGTTGAAGAACCCTTGATACATCACGATGTCACCAATTTCCATCATGCCGATCCTGGCCAGATAAGCGGTGAAGAACAGGCAGCCTACTTGGAACAGCTGAAAGACTACCCAACTGGTTGAGCCAAAATACGCTTCAAGCACATCCAGCTTGTAACCCCGCTCCCGGATATGCTGAAGAGCCTGATCCACCTTGCGGATTTCCACCTCCTCAAGTCCATGTGCCCGGGTCACCGGTATCATCTCAACCGTTTCAGATACCGTACCTGACATCCTCTCAATGTTCCGGCGCACCTCCCGGTTGCTGCTTGACATCTTGGCCCGGAAGAACCGGACCAGATAAATGGAGGCCGGAGCCATCAGGATAAAGAACAACGCCACAATCCAGCTGTGATACAAAGTAAGTCCGATAATGATAACTAAACTGATCGCAGAAGGAATGATGGTCATCATCATCTGTCTTGACAAGAAATCAATGGCTTCGACATCCCGCAGCACTTTGGATTGAAGCCTACCGGCGTTCATATCACCATGATACCCGAGCGACAGCTGCTGCAGCTTGCGTACCAGTGTACTTCGAAGCCCCGCCTCCACATGCCTGACCGCCATGCTGATATTGCTGATATGCAGCGTATGCGTTGGGATATTCTGAATAATAATCACAACAATGACGGCCAGATTAATCCAGAATTCCGACAAGGAATGCCGGTCCGGATAGCTGACAAGGTTGATAATGTTTGCTGTGACCACAGGCAGCACCCATACAGGAAGTGCTTTTAGTGTATAGTAAAAAGCCGATAGTGCGACCTTGCTTCCATGATTCCTGAACAGCCTCGCCAGCAGGCTCATCGGCTTTATCTTCGCTGCCTGCTCATTTTCAAACCACTTGGAATAATCCAGGGTTGACTCTAATTTTGCCATTTCCTTCACCCGCTTTTTTACTTATGATATGAGTAGGGCTTACAGCCCAGAATAAGTATAGTTCTCCGGGCAGCCGACTTCTATAACATTTTCGGCCCCGATTCTATCGCAAGTTTAACTAAATCGGACATTATGGGAGCTGTTCATCATGACAAGTTTACCTCCGGAACGCTGGTTCCCCCACATACGCTCTGAAATATGTATCTATTCAACGCATACAAGGACCGTGCCGGGCGGCTGGACCTGCGGACGCCACGTCCACCATATGCTGTTTGAAATTAATCTGGTGCTGGATGGAACCCAGACGGCAATAGCGGGTTCAACAGAACATGAGCAGCACGCTGGGGATCTGATGCTGATTTCTCCCATGCAGATGCATGACTATCAAATCAGGGGTTCAGAGAATACCACGTTTTTCGTCGTTCATTTTCAAGTGGATGATCCGGTTTTCCATAAGCTGTTCGAAATGAATAATAAGGGGCTGTACGCTAAGGGGCACCCGCTTAACACCCTGCTTGTGCCCTTAGTGATGAACCTGATGAAGGCCCTATTCGAGGATTCGAAATCAACCTCCAGGTTATTTCTTCACTTGTTCACGCTCATTACAGAGCTGCAATCTTATTTCAACCAGGAAGGGCAGGGGAAAGAGCCTGCCCTGCATTCCGAGCTCTCCTACCTTATAGCCAAGGAAATCGAAACAAGAGTTCTCTCCTCTACCTCTTCAGACCAGCCAGGCGGGGATTGGCTCGAGAGCATCTCCCATAACTTGGGCGTAAGCCGCCGTCACTGCCACCGCATCTTCAAGCAGTTCTACGGCATGTCACCCAGGGAGTATCTAATGATCCTCAAGCGGCAGGAGGCTATGCAAATGCTGGTCAGCAGTACTGAAACCATAGAGCGCATCGCCCACCGGATCGGATACGAGAATGTACAGAGCTTCAGCCGCCAGTTTGTCTCCTGGACCGGCTGTACACCGGGCGCATTCCGGAAAAATCATCAGGATGATGTGCTCCATCTAACCCCGCTTGAGAGATAGCATTTTTTCAAATGTGCACTTAATAAGAAAAAGATAACCTTTGATCTAGTTGATCCAGGTCACCTTGTGCGCCGCATATTCAGCTAATCATTTCTATGGCTCCGATGTAGTCCGAGTTGTCCTGCCTCATCTTTAGGGTCAAATGTGGGTGTTTATTATATTTTTATAATGTCATATTGACAGCAAGCGTTTTCATGTAGTTAGATGATATTACAACTATCGAATATGGATCTTCGGGGGCAGGTGAAATTCCTGACCGGCGGTGATGGTTCGTGCGTGAACCTTAAGCCCGCGACTCGTCATGATTGCTCAGGCAAAGTGGCGACTGACTTGGTGTAATTCCAAGGCCGACGGTATAGTCCGGATGGGAGAAGATCATAAAGCAAGCCGTACTACGGTCTTTTTTACGTATGCCATGGTTTGTTTGATGAGCCCCCGTGTGCACTTTTCCAAGTGTGTACGGGGGTTTTCTACATCGAGGTCCTATATTCAAAACTATATAGTTAGGAGTTTTTGAATATGGAAAATGTCAATACGTCTTTAAATTACAACCGCAGCCGGGTTGGAACCGGCTTTTGGTTCGTCGTTCTGGGTGCTGCGCTCTGGGGAGCTGATCCCTTGTTCCGAATCCTGCTGCTCAAGTATCTGACCTCTTCCCAGATTGTTCTTCTTGAGCATGCGCTGCTGTTCTTATTCGCGGCTCCTGTCCTGTGGTCACACCGCAATGAGCTGAAGGGTATTCGCTTGAAGCAAGCTGCCGCACTTCTCTTTATTTCCTGGGGTGGTTCCGCCATCGCTTCGATCCTGTTCACCCAGGCGCTTTCGTCAGGCAGCGGCAATCTAAACGCTGTTCTCCTGCTTCAGAAGCTGCAGCCTATATTCGCCATCGTGATGGCCAGATTCATGCTTAAGGAAGCCCTGCCAAAATATTTTACAGGCCTGCTCCTTATGGCTGTTGCCGGTACTTATCTCTTAACGTTCGGATGGAGTATTCCATTTGGACATGTGAGTGAATTTATCCAAATCGGAAGCTTGTTGTCCCTTGGCGCCGCGGCGCTTTGGGGCGGATCTACCGTGATGGGACGATATATGCTTGGCAGCATGAAGTATGAGACGGTCACTTCGCTTCGCTTCCTGCTAGCCCTGCCGCTGCTGTTCATGATCACCGCAAATCAAGGCGCAGCCTGGAATCTTCCATCCGGCGCGGGTGAATTAACAGCAATTACGGTCAATATGTTCATGCAAGCTTTGGTGCCTGGACTTCTTAGTCTCCTTCTGTATTACAAGGGGCTTTCTACAACCAAAGCTTCCTTCGCCACACTTGCGGAGCTCAGCTTCCCGATGGTGGCCGTGCTCGTGAACTGGATTGCATTCCATCAAATGATCACCGTACCTCAATTCATCGGATTTGTCTTCATTTGGCTGGCCTTGTTCACCATCTCCAGACAGCAGCAGAATTAAATCTGTTCCAGACTCAAAACGAGGGAGCCCCATACAGTCATGACCATGACTATATGGGGCTCCCTCTTCTTGCTTTATTTTCAGATCCTTGAATTGGTTTATCAATCAACGATCATTTAGATATTTTTTACAAGCTCAATAATCTCATCGGCAGAACCAGCTTTCAACAGTTGTTCTCTGAACTCCTCATGAATAAGCTTGCGGGAGAGAGCCACCAGGATCTTCAAATGTTCATTTCCCACGTTCTCTTCCGGTACAGCAATCATGAATACGATGGATACCGGCTTGTCATCAAGAGACTCCCAGTCTGCGGGCTGAGCCAGCCTTGCAAAGGACAAGCTAGCCCTTGCCACACCCGCAGACTTACCATGCGGGATAGCTACGCCGAATCCAATTCCTGTCGAGCTCTGGGCTTCACGGGCAAGAACCGCCTGCACGTATTTCTCAAGGTCAGTCACAGATCCGGAAGCTGTAAGGCCCGCAGCCATTTTACGGATAATCTCCTCCCTACTTCCGGGTTCAAGTGATAGAAAAATCGAGTCTTTACTTAACAAATCTTGAATATTCATAGTTGTCAGCTCCTCATTAAATATAGGTAATGCCTTAAGCAGCTATTTTATTTCTCTTAAACAAATTCACAAGCAGGGCCGTAACAATCGTGCCTGCGGCAATCGCGACGACATACCAGAGGATATTATCGATTGCGTTCGGAATAGCCAGAACGAATATGCCTCCGTGTGGTGCATGCAGTCCTACACCAAATGCCATGGACAGTGCCCCCGCAACCCCTGATCCGATCATAAAAGAGGGAATCATCCGCAGCGGATCGGCAGCCCCGAAGGGAATTGCGCCTTCCGTAATGAAGGACAAGCCAAGCACCGCTGCAACCTTGCCTGCCTCACGTTCTTCCTTGTTGAACTTCTTGGAGGAAAGCAATGTAGCAAGCCAAATTCCCAGAGGAGGTGTCATCCCCGCAGCCATTACTGCGGCCATAGGCCCGAACAAGCTGCTTGCCAGCAGACCTGTCGCAAAGGTATAAGCAGTTTTGTTGAAAGGTCCTCCCATATCAATTGCCATCATCGCACCCAGGATAGCACCCAGGATAATCGCATTTGCCGAACCCATCGTAGTCAGCCAGGAAGTAAGTCCGTCCATCAACCATTTAAGCGGATCACCAATTACATAAATCATCAGCAAGCCTACAACCAACACCGAAGCTAGAGGTATGATAAGCACAGGCTTGAGCCCCTCCATCACTTTCGGCAGCTTGATGTACTTAATCAGCGCTTTAACCACATAACCCGCAAGGAAACCGGCGATTATTCCGCCTAAGAAACCTCCGCCTACCTGGGTCGATAATACTCCGCCCACCAATCCTGGCGCTAGTCCAAGCTTACCGGCAATCGAGAAGGAAATAAACCCGGCCAGAATTGGAACCATGAGGCCCATTGATGCTTTCCCCAGCATCAGGAGTTGATACCCCAACGTCCCTTCAGCTGGCTTAAGTCCAAAAATAAACGAAAGTGCAATGATCAGACCGCCGGCAACCACAAGCGGCAGCATATTGGATACGCCATTCATCAGATGTTTATAGATCATACCGGCCGAACTGGTTTCTTTCTCTGCAGATTTCGGCGCAGCCGGGGCACCTTGAGCTGCCGGGGCGGACGCCTGCTTCGCCAGCGCCTGCTCAATCAGCTCCCCAGGTCTCTTGATGCCGTGGGCAACCGGTACTTTAATTACAGGTTTGCCAGCAAACCGCTCCTCAAGCACATCCGTATCCGCCGCCACAATAATTGCATGGGCCTCGGCAATTTCCTCAGGACTTAGCTCATTCTCAACCCCCATAGCCCCGCGGGTCTCAACTTTGATCGGAACGTTCCTTTCTTCTGCGGCCTTTTGCAGAGATTCCGCCGCCATATAAGTATGCGCAATTCCGGTTGGGCAAGCTGTAACAGCCAATAATTTTTTCATAGTTATCTTCCCCTTTATATGGTGGACTTTCTGAGTTGCTTTCGAAAAATGTTCTTCTTAACTATCGAAGCTATTAATCCTCTCAATATTCACATGCTCCAGGTTGCGAGTAATTTCATCTCTCGTACACACTTCTGTTCCTGCCTTGGATGCTGTTACCGTCCCGGCCGTAGTGGCCCAGCGGGCAATCTGTTCCAAGCTGTAGCCTTCAAGCAGGCTGTAAGTGACCGCAGCTACCATGGAGTCCCCTGCACCTACTGTACTTTGAGGTTCAATAGGGAACGGGCTTGCTTTAAGCACCTCGTCAGCGCTTACAAAAATTGCCCCTTCTGCTCCCATGGAGACGATCACCAGCGTGACCCCTTCCTGAATCAGACTTCGGCTGGCCTGTACGATATCCCCGGTATGCTCCAGCTTTCTGCCCATCAGCTGTTCAAGCTCATGGATGTTCGGCTTGACTGCGTAGGGTTTTCCTTTGAGGCCTTCCAGCAGCGCATCTCCATCCGCGTCCAGAATCGTCTTCACTTGTCTGTGGTTTGCCATTTCTATAATGGTCCTGTAAATATCCGATTGAATGCCTGGCGGAATGCTTCCTCCAAGTACCAGTACTTTCACATCATTAAGGAGGGTCTCCATCTGTCTAATGAACAGCTGGGTGTCCGCCTCTCCAATCAAGGAGCCCCGTTCATTCACCTCTGTAGTTACTGCTGAAGAGCTATCCACAAGCTTAAGGTTTGTTCTTGTCTCCCCCTCTACAGGGATGAAGGCTTGATCAATTCCCAGCTTGACCAGATCTTCAAGAAGCTGGCGGCCGCTGTATCCTCCTGCAAAACCCGTAGCGGTTACAGGAACCTGAAAGCTGCGAAGCACCTTGGCCACATTGATTCCCTTGCCACCCGGATCAATTCTGATCTCCTGAACCCGGTTCAATCCGCCAATTTGAAGCCCGTCAAGGGTAACCGTCTTATCCAAGGCGGGGTTTAGGGTCACCGTAATTACTGATGGTTTCATTTCAAATTCTCCTGTTCTTGGGCAAGTGTAACCTCGATGTCTAATTTATTAAGTTCATTGATGAACTTGGGTGAAACCTCCTGGTCAAAAATACAATGATGAATCTCCGACAGATCAGCTACTTTGGCATAAGCAACTTTGCCAATCTTGCTGTGGTCGGCCAGAAGGATAACTTCTCCCGCAATACGGATCATTCTCCTCTTGGTAGAGGCTTCGATCAAATTCGGGGTCGTAATCCCTTGGATCAAATCAATTCCGTTTGTGGCGATAAATGCTTTATCGACCCGGATCATCCCAAGCGCCTGCTCGGTCATCGGTCCCACGAAAGCCTGTGTCTCAGGCCTTAGAATCCCGCCAAGCAGCGTAATTTCAATATTACGATTATCTCTCAGCTCATTCAGCACAAGCATCGAGTTCGTAATCACCCGAATCGAAGGTATATGTTTAATTTCCCTGGCCAAATGAAGTGTCGTTGTCCCGGAATCCAGGAGAATCGTGTCTCCCTGCTGAACCTGCTGGGCCGCAACCCGTGCAATGGACTCCTTCTCCTTCTTTAGAACAACCTCCTTATCCAGAATGCTGGGCTCAAAACTGGTGCTCTGAAGAGATACCGCCCCACCATGGGTACGCTTCAGCAGCCTGGCTTCTTCAAGCTCCTTCAAATCCCGGCGGATCGTTGACTCGGAAACTTCAAATATTTCACTAAACTCCTGTACGGAAGCACGCTGGTTCCGTTCAAGATACTGAAGTAATTGTGTTTTTCGCTCCTCTTCAAACAACATATGAATCACCTTCTCTTCAATGAGCAATTTGTGAGCATTTACGATTGTTATCGATCGTTTGTGCTCATTTATGATTATAATAGCGTTTTCAATAATTGTAAATAGTCAGTTTTTGAGCATTTATGGTTAATATGCGCAAAAAAACCGCCACTGATGTGTGGCGGATTCATTTTGGATCAGGTATACCGTTATTTTACTGTCATTACCGGACAATGCGCATGCTGGATGACTTGGTGGCTCACGCTGCCAAGAAGCATTTCGGTCACCAGGCTCATTCCTCTTGTGCCCATAATAATCAAATCCACTTCATGGTCACGGGCGGTTTCACAAATCAATTTTGCCGGATCGCCATGCAAGCTTACCGTTTCAAGCTTCAGGTTCATCCCTTCGAACAAATGTGCTACTGACTCAATAATCGATCTGCCTTCCTCTTCCAGCTTCGATTCTACATCTACACCGAGCGGAGGCTCATTATAAGACAGTTCGGGATTCACATGCAGGATCGTAAGAGCAAATCTGTCTCCAGACAGACTTTCTATTAGCGACTTGGCCGTTTCCAGCGCGCGCTGGGCATGCTCCGAGCCGTCAATGGGCACCAAAATATGCTTAATCATAAGTCAACTCCTCCTTAGTGTCCGTCCATATTTATATTAGCCAGGTGTTTTCTGCGGATAATCAGCACGGCAACCCCAAGAAGCACAACCAGAGCTCCAACTGTAAAAGCAGCCGGCTTGGAGAGCATACCTCCCAGCCAAGGTGACAATCCACCACCCAGGAACCGCACAAAGCTGTAGGAGGCTGAAGCTGTAGAACGCTCAACCGGTGCGGATTGCATGACAGCCGTGGTGATCAGCGTATTATTAATCCCCAGGAAAATCCCGGCCACAATAACAGAAATAATGACCGTTGTGGACGAACCGTTCACCGCGCCCAAGGCCATAACCCCCAGATCCAGGGCGAACAAGGTCAGCATCCACGAAATAAGCTTGACCAGACTGAATCTGCGCTGCAATCTTGGAGCGACAAATACGGAAGTGAAAGCAAGCATAATCCCCCAGCCGAAGAACACATAACCTAATCCATGCTCATCCAGATGCATGACATAGGGTGAAAAGGCCATCAAAGTGAAGAAGCCATAGTTATACAAGAAGGCCACAACCGCCAAGGTCAACAGGGCCGGGTAGGACAACGCCTTGATTGGGTCTGCTAGTGAGACCTTTTTCTTCGGCTTTGGAGTTGACGGAAGTACAAATGTAATAAAAATAAAGCCAAGCAGCATCAGCACACTGACCCCAAAGAAAGGACCCTTCCAGGAGATAGAGCCCAGCTCCCCTCCGAGTAAGGGGCCTACGGAAATCCCCAGACCAAGCGCTGCCTCATAGAGAATGATCGCTTTGGCCGTGCCTGAGGTGGAGAAACCAACAATCGCCGACAACGCAGTGGCTATAAACAAGGCGTTCCCAAGACCCCAGCCAGCCCGGTAGCCAACAATCTGCCCCACTGTGCTTGATGATCCTCCAAGTGCCGCAAAGGCAATAATCAATACCATCCCGGTAAGCAGCGTCCATTTCACCCCAAGACGGCTGGAAATAAACCCGGTAATCAGCATAGCTATGCCTGTAACCAGGTTATAACTCGTGAAGAGAAGCGACACCTGGCTGTCAGTCGCATGAAGCTGCTTCGCAATCGCCGGCAGAATAGGGTCAACAAGCCCAAGACCCATGAAGGAAATTACACACGCGAATGCCACAGCCCATACCGCCTTGGGCTGAGATAACAGGCTGGCCCCCTTCTGACGGCCACCGGCAAGATTAGACTCTGATTCCATACTTTATTTACCCCCAATTTAAAGTTTAACTATTGTGTTCCTGCTCTGCGGAAGTATCCTGAATCTCCCCGAGCATAAGTCCGACACGCTGCTGAAGTTCAATTAGATCGCTGCGGAACTTAATAATGTTATCCATCTTCCTGGAGAGCAAACCGAGCTGTTCCTCCAGCATGTCATGGATCTCGACAAGCATTTCGCGGCGCTGACTGCCGCTTAGACTCTCCTGTTCACCCATAAACCTCTGGTTCTTGTCCTTGAGGAGCTCTGCCATAGTTATATACTTGTGAAGCTCCTGCAGGGAGAAGCCCAGAACCTCCTTGGCACTGACGATTTTTTGCAAGAGAACAATATCCTCCTGCGTGTACAAGCGCATGCCCCCTTCGCTTCTCTTCGGAGTGGGCAGCAGTCCAAGTTCTTCATAATAACGGATGGTTCGTTTGGTAAGCCCGGTTTCCTTGGCGACCTCTTCGATTTTAAACACATACATGCCCCCGCTTCCGTACTACGATATGTAAATATTATAATATGAGTTTAACGTAAACGTCAATTATTATATATTTAAATTTTTATATATAAAAATTGTGGATTTACATATAAGGCAGCCGTATGGAATGTTCCCTAGGGTTGCTGTTGAAATTTGACACCCATTTATAAAGTTACTATTATAATTAAAGTGTTACCCTATCCGCACTTGGCACCTATTTGTATATTGGAGGTTAATTATGAAGGTAGAAATTTGGTCCGACTTTATGTGTCCCTTCTGTTATATTGGCAAACGCCGTTTTGAACTGGCGCTGCAGAAATTTGCGGGCAAAGACCAGGTCGAGGTCATTTACCGCAGCTTTGAGTTGGACCCCGAGGCTAAGAGAGACGTGGACTACGACGTTCATGACATGCTCGCCGGTAAATACGGCATGACCAGAGAACGTGCAATTTCCATGAATAACGACATTACCGAGCAGGCCAAATCTGTAGGACTCCGGTATTTATTCGATACCATGATCCTAACCAATACCTTTGATGCTCACCGTCTGGCTCATTTTGCAGCCAAGCATGGCAAGGCCGCCGAGATGGTCGAGTTGCTGCTTAAATCTTATTTCACCGACTCTAAGCACATTGGAGACCACGCAACTCTGGCGGACTTAGCTGTTCAGATTGGCTTAGACCGTAGGGAGACTGAGGAGATGCTTGCCAGCGGCGCGTTCACAGAAGATGTGCGGAGTGACGAGCAGGAAGCTGGCGAGCTTGGAATCCGGGCGGTGCCTTTCTTCCTGATTGACCGCAAACTTGCAGTTACGGGAGCCCAGCCGACCGAGGTATTTCTCGATGCGCTCAACCAGGCATTTGCCTCTGCATAACTCTTATTCTGTATTTATCTAAGCAAAATAAACAGGCGGCCAGATCACGGCCGCCTGTTTGTTAATTCAAGATAAGAGTAAGAGAGTAATGTACAGCATTTATTCGCTTAAGGCCAGCTTCAGTGCCTCAAGGTTCTGGCGCATCACTGCGATGTAATCCAGATGATTAGCCTGGTCTTCTTCTGTCAGCCCTTCTAAGGGATTGAGCACAGCTGACTTGGCGCCAATTTCTTTGGAAATGGTATCCGCAACCTTGGAAGTAACCAGAGTTTCGAAAAAGATCGTTTTCACTTTGTGTTCCTTTGCGAACTTTACAACCTCTGCCATCTTTGCTGGTGAAGGCTCTTCGTCCGGTGACAAGCCGGCAATGGGAACTTGGTCAAGACCATATTCCTTGGCCAGGTAGGCAAAGGCGGCATGCTGTGTAATAAAATCCTTGCGTTTCACCTGGCTAAGCCCTGTCCGAAAATCGTTATCCAATTGCTTAAGCTTTGCGATGTACGCATCGGCATTTTTCTTAAACTCTTCCTTATGCTCAGGTGCGGCTTTCTCCAGGGCAAGCTCAATATTATGGACTTCTTGGATGGCCAAAGCCGGGGACAGCCAAACGTGAGGATCTGTTCCTTCATGAGTATGAGCATCTTCCTTATGATTGTGCTCATGATTGTGATCGTGCTCATGATCATGATTATGTTCATGTTCATGCTCATCTTTCCCTTCGCTGAGTTGAATCCCTTGGCTGGCCTCAACAGGAATCAGCTGTGAATTGCTTATACTTCCCAGCACCTGCTCAGTCCAACCTTCCATCCCCGCACCGTTATAGACAAGCAGATCCGCTTCTTCAATCTTCTTGATATCCTGCGGCGTGGGTTCCCAATCATGAGGTTCAATTGTGGAAGGAATCAGAAGCTCCACATCAGCCAGTTCACCAGCTACATTCTTGGTAAACTCGTACATCGGATAGAAGCTGGTCTGAATCTTCAGCTTGTTAGCTGGCTCTGTGCTTACCTTGGGCGAAGTGGTTGATGTGGCCCCCGCCTCCTTATTTCCCGCATCCGTGCCTCCCTTGCCCCCGCAGGCCGCAAGAATTATAACCAAGCTGAGCGACATCATATAAGCAAGCCGTTTTCTTCTTTTCACTGCATACTCTCCCTTTCATATTCCAAATTCCTTATTTCTCTTGCGCCCACTTCTGGCGTTCATTCTTCCTGATCTTCTTCTCCTATAAACAAACAGCTTCTTTGCCAAGATTCCCACCATCAGAAAGATGAGCAGTACGAGGGAGATTGTTCCTCCCGGAGGCGTGTCGATATAATAAGAGGCTGTCAGCCCACTGAAAATGCCAAGCAATCCCGTTCCCACCGCTATCGTCACGGCTGAAGCGAAACCACTCGCTAATCGCAGCGCCAGGGAAGCGGGAAGCACCAGCAAGGAGGAGACAAGCAGTACCCCGACAACAGGCATTGCAGAAGCTACCGTCATTCCAGTTAATACGGCAAAAGAAAATGACAGTCTCTTTACCGGAGTACCGCTAATGCTGGCCGTTTCTTCATCAAACGTCAGGTTGTAGAGCGGCCGTCTCAACACGGCAAAATAAACTATGCCGAGCACGGATACTCCTCCAATCAGCCACAGCTGCTCTTGACTCAGGGCTACAATTGAGCCAAATAAATAGGAGCTGAAGCTCTTGCTCAAATTCCCGTTCAGGCTCATTAAGACCATCGCCACCGCCAGACCTGCGGTCATCAGAATGGCCACGGGCACTTCACTATATGTCCGGTATGTACGTCTAAGCTGCTCGATGGCCAAGCCGCCAATTACGGCAACTCCAAATCCAGAGAGAACAGGGTTAAGGTGAAGCAGGGAGCCCAGGGCAACACCTGCCAGCGATACATGCGACAGTGTGTCTGCCATTAGAACCTGACGCCTCAGCATCAAGTACACACCCAGCACAGGTGCAATTATTCCGATGAAGCCCCCGGCCCAAAACGCACGCTGCATGAACTCGTAGTCAAACATTGCCATTGCTCGTTCTCCTTCCTCTCCAGATGGATCACCCGGTCAAGATAGGCCGCCGTCTCATCCAGACCGTGGGTGACCATAATCACCGTTAGCCCGTGAGCATCGGCATAATGCCTCAGCAGCCCATACAGCCCATTACGTCCGGCCTGGTCCATACCGGTTGCTGGCTCATCAAGGATCAACACATTAGGCTGGCCGGCTAATGCCCGGGCGATACAGATGCGCTGCTTCTGTCCTCCGGAGAGATCTCCAATCCGCCGGTTGCGGAACTCCCACATCCCAACCTGCTTAAGACTTGCCTCAACGAGCGCCTCCTGAGCAGGAGTAAATCTCCTGAACAAGCCGGCTTTTGCATAACATCCCGAGCGGACCAGCTCGATCACCTTGCTGGGAAATCCGCTGTTGAACGAAGCGACCTGCTGAGGCACGTACCCAACAGCAAGCTTCTCGCCTGGGTATGCCCCGGCATTTAGACGGACACTTCCGCTCCAGGGTTTGATTAATCCTAGCAGCAGCTTAAGCACGGTTGACTTCGCGGCTCCATTGGGCCCGGCAATGCCAACAAACTCGCCTGCATAGATCTCCAACGTTAATCCGTCCACTACGGGTCTGTCCCCATAACCAAAAACCACATTTTCCATAGATGCAAGGATCATGGTACCCACACTTCCATATACGTAATTATTACGATTTAAAAACAGCACACTTGCGCCGCTTTCAAGCGCTATTCAATCAGGCCGTTAACGTGTCTCCCTATGAATCGTATATTTCCTCAATCTAGGGCAATATTTTCTAAGCTCCATCCGCTCGGGATGGGTTCTCTTATTCTTCGTTGTTGTGTAATTTCGGTCTCCGCATTCCGTACATGCCAAAGTGATGACTACGCGCATTTGTATTCTCCTTTTACTCCAGTTATTAGCCTAACCTGCCGCTTACCAGCTTGCCTTCTTCACACCCGGAATTTGCCCCTGATGTGCCAGCTCCCGAAAAACAATACGGGAAATCTTGTACTTAGCCAGATAACCTCTTGGTCTGCCTGTCACTTCACAGCGGTTCTTCAACCGGACTGGCGAGGCATTCCTTGGGAGTTTGCTCAGACCAGCATAATCTTTGTTCGCTATCAATTCCCGGCGAAGCTCTGCATACTTGGCGACTAACTCTCTGCGCTGCCGTTCCTTGACGATTTTTGATTTTTTAGCCAATGCGTCTCACTCCTTCTCATCTGAAATATAGTCCCGTTTAGTAACCCGTTAAGATTGCACCGAAATCCATGGAAGCGGATTGGGGAACCTTGACCAATCCTGCTCCAGCTCCTCTGGAAGCAGCAGACACCGGTCCAGATCAGATTCAATGATTTCCCGGTTCATATGGATGCCTATCATGACGAGTTCACTCATGCGGTCACCCCATTTGGGATCCCATCTCCTCTTGATTTCAGGCTCATTCGCAAGCAGCTCCCTCTGCTCCGCCTCCGGCCTCGAGGCAGCCCACCAGCCTGCCGGACCGAACTGGATGGAAGGCCCAGCCTGACTTAGGCTAGCCGCCATGTCTTCACCTGCAGCCACCCAGGCAATGCCCTTGGCCCTAACCACATCCTCAGGCCACTGGCTCATAAATTGCGCCAGCCTCTGTGGATGGAATGGAAGCCTTCTGCGATACACGAAGGAACTGATTCCATATTCCTCCGTCTCCGGTGTGTGCTCCCCGCTGCGCAGCTCCTGGAGCCAGCCCGGAGATTCGCTGGTCCGAATCAGATCGAACCGCCCGGTATTCAGAATCTCTGCCGGATCTACCTTCCCGTTCACAGTCCGGATAATTTTTGCAGAGGGCTGCAGCTTTCGCAGCATCGCTTCAAGCTCGCCAAGCCCCTCCTTATCCACCAGGTCACATTTGTTCAGAATGAGAACATCACAGGTTTCAATCTGGTCAATCAGCAGGTCCACCACGTCCCGGGTATCCTCAGTGGAACTTACCTCGCCGCGTTCCAGCAGCGTCTCTCCCGAGGCAAAATCCTCCCAGAAACGGGCCGCATCCACCACCGTCACCAGACAGTCCAGCCGGGTCAGCTGAGTAAGATCGATTCCGGATTCTGGATCAGCATAAGAGAAAGTCTGGGCTACCGGGATGGGTTCACTGATTCCCGTTGATTCAATTAATATGTAGTCATATCTTCCCTCCTGTACCAGCCTCTGAACCTCAATCAGCAGATCATCCCGCAATGTGCAGCAGATGCAGCCGTTAGACAGCTCAACAAGTCTCTCCTCTGTTCTAGACAGGCTTGTTTCTGAACGGATCAGAGCGGCATCAATGTTGACTTCGCTCATATCATTAACAATAACAGCCACCCTAAGACTATTACGGTTATTCAGAACATGGTTCAACACGGTGGTTTTGCCAGACCCCAAATACCCGCTAAGTACGGTCACCGGAACTTTATGCTGTGTCACTTTATCACTCCTCTATATCCTTATTAGTAATTATTACGATTAATAAAATTTAATATACTCCCTTTCTGTTGTCAATAGCAAAATAAAAAAAGGCGCTTTACGGTGTTTACCGTAAAATCGCCTAGTCATAACCTAATGCCGAATCTTGCTGAACCCGTAAATGGCCGCATAGCTTAAAGCCGTCATCATAAATATGATTCCTGTAAAAGGAACCAGCCGCCTCATTTCCTCCACGTCTGAGAACATTGACACAAGGTCCGATATCATACTTCCGGGATTTCGGACAGCGTCCCAACTGTTCCAGCGGTTGAACCTGCCAATATAGATCCCGAAGCTGCTTAGAAGCAGCACCAGCACGGCAAATCCCCACCCCACCAGCCTGCCCAGCGATTTGCGGACCAACCTGTGAACCGAGAACAATGAATATACGCCAAGCAGCAGTCCCGTAACCGCAACCGAGAAGAACAACAGCAGATGATACCAGAATTCAGTACCGTACCAGAACCTGATCCCACCCTGCATTTGGAATCTGGCAAACGGATGAAGCTGATCTGTGATCAGATAAGCTGAGTTCGGATAGAAGAGCAGCCAGGTTATCCCTGTAAGGCCCAGCAGCACCCACCTGAGCGTATGACTTGTAATGCGTATGTAAATCCAGTCCAGAGCCAGGGCAAACCCGGCCGGCAGCCAAGCAAGAAAGAGGTTCCAGTATAAGAACATATACATGCTTGTGCCTGTGTATTCCCGCAAATAAGCAGCCAGCAAAAGGCTGAATACCGTGGCCGCGAACAAGACACACAGGATGATCAGCTTCTGCCGGATATTTACTTCTTGTAATGACTTCACTGGCATCTTAGAACCACCCGCTCTTTACCCTTCTTTGGTCTGTATCCGCCAATTGCTTAACAGGACTGACCGACTTTCTTCCACTTTATCACAACTACAGGAGCTGGCGCACCTTCTCTGTTTCCAATCCTTATTCCGCATATTAAAAAGACCGCTCTCGGATCATACCGAATGCGGCCTTCCAGATATAACTTTAGCCAAGCTTCTTCCCTTGACCTGGTTAAAGGTCAGACTTCCATTATACCAAAACTCCGCCGCCAAGCGCTCTAACTGGCTGGCTGTGGCCGAATACCGGCTTAAGGGTATGCGCTGGATTAGCCCATCTTACCCCATTGGCAATTACATGCAGAATTTCTTTGTTATAATAAGTCGGGTAGGTTTCATGACCCGGACGGAAATAGAAGATTTTGCCTTCCCCGCGGCGGAACGTACAGCCGCTTCGGAACACTTCCCCGCCTTCAAAATTACTGATGAAGATGAGTTCATCCGGCTCTGGGATATCGAAGAATTCGCCATACATCTCTTCGTGCTCCAAGATGATGCTGGCGTTTACTCCGTGGGCAATGGGATGGGTAGGGTTAACAGCCCACACAATTTCCTGTTCCCCGGCTTCACGCCATTTCAGATCACAGCTGGTGCCCATCAGGGCTTTGAACGGTTTGGAGAAATGGCCGGAATGCAGCACAACAAGTCCCATTCCCTGCTGAACCCGCTGCACGACCTTTTGAGTAATTTCATCACTTACCCGGTCGTGAGCCATATGTCCCCACCAGATCAGCACGTCTGTTGTATTTAGAACCTCATCGGTCAAGCCGTGCTCCGGCTCATCCAAGGTTGCCGTACGAATTGCGAAGCCTTCAGCGGACAACCCTTCCGCCAGCGCAGTATGAATTCCTGCCGGATACACCTCGCGGACTTCTTCGTGTATGTTCTCATGAACAAACTCATTCCAGATCGTCAAGTTAATCATCGTCAATAGTTCCCCCTGTTAGTAAAGCTTAATTACAGTTATATATTCTAGTCTGATTCAGAAGGAATTCATATGAACAAAATGGTTGAAAGATGCACAATCTGGTCAAAGTTATTTGAGCCGGTGCTCAGGATCGTATTGTCCCGGATAGGACAGGGACTGGATTTTGCTGAATTGCTCCGGGGTCAGCGCATCCCCCTCACCTTCCTGCACATTCTTGACAAGCTGGTGAACCGAGCTTGCTCCCGGAATAATCGCAGCCACCGCCGGATGGTAGAGCGGATAACGAAGCGCTGTATGATGAAGACTGTGCCTCCGGTCAGAGACCTTTCGCAAGTTCTCCCGCAGCACAGCCAGCTGCTCAGGAGTATATTCCATATACCCTTGGTCTGCCTTGGCGGCTCCATCTTCCGTCAGGATACCTTTGGCCAGAGGTCCTCTGGCAATAAGGCTGACACCATGCTCGGCGATCAAAGGCAGAATCTCGTCTTCCGGCCTCCGGTCAAGAATGCTGTATTGACTCATTACGCTGATCACATTGGATTTACTGATATATTCCTGAATGACCTTTGGCCGGATCGAAGAAATCCCGTAATATCGGATGACACCTTCCTGTTTGAGTTCTTCGAAAGCTTCGACTGTCTCCTCAATCGGATCATCCAATGTGCCTCCGTGCAGCTGATACAAATCTATATAGTCCGTTCCCAGTCTTCGGAGGCTGTCCTTCACCGCAGATTTGATATAGGATTTGGAAGGGTCCCAAACCCATCCTTCCTGCCCGGGCTGGCGACGGTTGCCAACCTTGGTGGCAAGGATAACCTCGCTTCTTCTACCCCGAATAGCTTTGCCCACCAGCTCCTCATTGCGCCCATAATCATATAAATCTGCGGTATCCAGGAAATTAATCCCCTGATCCAGTGCTTCATGAACGAGACGAAGCGCCTTACCCTCCTCCGTTCCAATAGACATACAGCCAAATCCAATTTCACTTACCCGCAGGTCCGATTGACCCAGCTGATTATATTTCATGATCGTTTACGACCACCTTTCCCAAGCTTTCAAACTATATAAAATGAACTTATGAAGGTTACTCTTTTGGGGTGCTGCGATACCGAGTGTTCTTACGACCACTGTTGTCTCCGAAATCCTTGAAATAACTATCCAGTGGGGCATTTCGGAGACAAAGGCGGACGCTCCGCTTCTTCAGAATCACTCGGGATCGAAGCTAAGATCGGTTAATTCTAAAGTTCATTTTATATAGCCTAAATTATTATACCCGTCCCTGCAAAAAAAGGGACCCGCGGCTTAAGTTCCACGGGTCCAGGTCATATATCTAAAAGGGTAACTTAAGTATAGCCTCGTAACCTTAATGCCAGATGAAAAACAGATTTCATGGAGATTACAAATTCCCTATTCATGGATCGGCGTTTTCCTGAAATTATGGAACTTCTCAAGGACCTCTGACAAGTTTTCCATTTTAATCGGCTTGCTGATGTAGTCGTCCATTCCCGCCTCCATACATACCTCCTGATCTCCACGGAGAGCGTTGGCGGTTACCGCTACAATATAAGGCCACTTCTCTGTTGGAAATCTGCTCTTAATTTCCCTGCATGTCTCAAGCCCATTCATGACTGGCATCTGTATATCCATAAATACCAGGTCATAGTTAAAGACCTTCAGCTTGTCAATAACCTCACTGCCGTTCTCTGCCAAATCAGCCTGATGCCCTATCTTCTCCAGCATCCTTGTAAGCACCATCTGGTTCACTTTGTTATCCTCAGCAATTAAGATAGAGAGGGGCTTTGCAGCTGTTCGTTTCTCCTCTAGAGGGCCCTTAAGCAGGTCATTCCCCTGCCTGTTCTCTTTCTGAAAATAGGCGGTGAACACAAACGTGGCTCCAGGCTCATCTTTCTGCACAGCATGAATCTCCCCACCCATGATCTCCACAATCTTCTTGCTGATGGCAAGCCCAAGTCCTGTCCCTTCGGATTTACGGGTCATGAAATTGTCAATCTGGGTAAATGGTTCGAACAAGTACTCAAGCTTGTCCTCAGGAATACCCATGCCTGTATCACTGATCGTAAACTTTAAATGAATGTTTCCATAACCCTGGTCAAGATCCTCAATCTCTATAGTAATGCCTCCACGTTCTGTAAACTTTACGGCGTTTCCGATTAGGTTCATGAGCACCTGCTTCAAACGGTTGGAATCCCCATACAAGGTCTGGGGAATTCCCGGGCTGATGCTGATCTGGGTGTCTAAATTTTTCTCCTTCGTCCTCAAACGGAAAACATCGAGGGTCTCGAAGACGAGGGTCCGGAGATTGAACGGCTCTGTAATGACGATGGCCCGGCCGGATTCAATTTTAGAGAAGTCCAGAATGTCATTAATAATAGCCAGCAGCGTATTCCCGCTCTTGCTGATCATCTGCACATATTCCTTCTGCTCCTCGTTAAGCTCCGTCGTTTCGAGCAGCAGATCCGTCATTCCGATCACCCCATTCATCGGGGTGCGGATCTCATGGCTCATGATCGCAAGAAACTCACTCTTAGCCTTGTTCGTCCGCTCCGCCGCTTCTTTGGCGATAAGCAGATTTTTCTGGTCGGTAATGTCCTTAGCAATAATGTAGTAGCCGCGTGTTTGCTTGTTGATTATAATTGGAGCAATCGTGGTGAGCACTTCTGTCACATGACCATCCTTATGACGGATATGATTGATCTCTCGCTCAATAATGGCATGATTGGCCTCATCCGTCAGAATCCGGTCCCGGTACTCCTCACCGATGAATTTGGAAATACTCATGCCCGAAATTACACTTCCGGGATAACCGGTCATCCCTTCGGCCACAGCATTGGTGTTAATGACGTTCCCGTCAAGATCAAGAGAAATAATCGCATCGTGATTATATTTCTTCAAGGATGTGTAACGCTCAATCGTCTCCTCCAGCTTGATCTGCGCAGTTTTGAGTTCCGTTACATCCTGGGTCGTGCCGTACATCTTCAGCGCCTTGCCATTATCGTCAAACATAACATGACCGCGAATGTGAACATGCTTCACACCGCCATCCTGCCGGATGTGCCGGAATTCGGAGCTGAAGGGCTCGCCTTCAAGGGCCTTGTCGCGGAGCTGTACGAACCGTTTCTGGTCTTCAGGGTGAAGCAAGAACAGAAAGTCATTTCGTAAAGGACCTTGCTTGTCCAGGCCAAAAATTTCGTAAATCTGATCCGAGAATGAGATTTTATCCGTTTGGATGTCCCACTCCCAGCTGCCAAGCAGCGCGATTCGCTGCGCCTCCACGAAGCTCTCCTCAAACTTCTTCCGTTCAGTAATATCACGGCCAATGCCCAGGATTTTATGAATATTTCCAGCTTCATCCCGGATAATCTTGGTCGACGTTTCGAACCAGATATAATAGCCGTCCTTATGCCGCACCCGGTAAGTATACACATCATTATCTGTGAAAGCTATGGATTCAAGCGCTTTGATATCATCCGGATGATAGTATTGAAAATTGTTCTTGCCGATCCATTCATCCGGGTCATACCCCAGAATATCCTTGAGAGATGGTGAACAATACTCCGTAATTCCTTCAGGGGACATATAGGAGATAATATCGATTGCATTGCCACAAATCAGCGTATACATGGATTCAGCTTCACGCATCTGAATCTCCGATTCCTTTTGGGTAGAGATATCAGTCACATAGGCAATGTAATACACCGGTTCATTTCGGTCGCTGCATACCAGAGAAACATACTTGGAAACCCACTTTACCTGACCATTCTTGGTCAGATACCGCTTCTCCCACTTATGCTGACGGGATTTCGCACCGATCAGTGTAGTCATATGCTGCTTGTCCGCCATTACATCATCCGGGTGGGTAATATCCTGGCAGGTCAGCTTCATGAGCTCGGTCTCCGTATACCCCAGCATGGCACAGAACGAAGAGTTTACTTTAAGCCAAGTTCCATCAATCGCCACAAGCGCTATTCCTATCGGTGCCTGGGTATAAATTTGCTCAAATAAGCCCTGGTGGTCGATGGATATGTCATTCATTTATTAATATCCTCCAGTCGGAAAAGTAAAAATTATATTGAAACAGACTACATGCCTGCTTTCTTACCCGATTCCTGGACTTTTGAATCATGCGGCGTTCATCCAATCATATGGACATTCACCTTAATACACTATATAAGTTGAACAAACAATTGTACGGATGGAAGCATCCGGATGAAATGTAATTCAACTTCTAGAAATCGAGGGTTTGGCCGCTATTTAGCGATCAGACACAAGGAGGATCTGATGAAATACGAGGATATACTGGCTTTCTTAGGAGAAGGGGCGGCACACCCCGGTGGAGCCGCCGGTACAGCCGCCTTCCTCCAAGATCACCCCATACCATCCGGATCAAACATACTGGAAATCGGATGTGGAACAGGACGAACCGCCTGTATGCTGGCTCAGATGGGCCATTATGTTACCGCTTTGGACCGAAGTGAGATCATGCTCAGAAAGGCAGAGACGAGATCCGCCCAGATGGGTGTAGAAGTCAACTTCGTACAAGGAGACGCGGCATCATTGCCTTTTTCGCATGAACAGTTCGATCTTGTCCTGCTTGAATCGGTGTCCGTCTTCTTCGAGCCTGACTCCGTCTTCAGGCAGATTTGGAATGTCCTCAAGCCTGGGGGAAGAGTGTATGACCGGGAAATGTACAGTCTTCAAGAGAACGCTGATCTGGAAGCTGAAATGCGCCGTTTGTATGGCATTTCTGTGATTCCGGATGCCGCTGGGTGGATGAATTATTACACAAATGCCGGATTTAGCCAGGCCAGACTCTGGGTCCCCTCCAACGGTAACAGCCTACTGCAGCCGCAAGGAAATACGTTCGGGGATGATCCATTTCAGGTGATCGATATAGAAATCCTGTTCGAGCTCTCAGTGAACTGTTTTTTTGCGGAAAATGCAGAATTCCTGGATAAGTATCATGAAAAGTTAGGTTATGGTGTCTTCATTGCGGAGAAAGGGCTTCCTTCAGCGTAGTCAGATTTTAAGAGAACCCAGCAGTGGCATGATAGTCTGCAGCATTCCAATGCCAAGCTTAATATTGGAAAAGAATGAGCCAAATGAGGCAGGTGAAGCCCCCCCAGCACCTCCGGCTTCGGCTGCGGCGGTATTGCCGGCAGGAGCTGCAGCATTGACCGGACTTTTCCCAAACAGCAGGTCTAATAATCCGGATACTTGGACCTGCTGCTTGGAGCCTGACCGCCGCACCCTCTCCGCACCTTTAACGCCTGCAACCGACACTGCCTTCTCATCCACATGAGTGATGGTTCCCACATACAGGCTTCCGTCTTTGGTCACAATGCAGACGGGCACCCCCTTCCATTTATCCGCAAGCACACGGTTCGGATGAGGCTGTCTTGCTCTGGGTGCCGCCTTGCCCGCCGAAGCTGATCGTTTAGTTTTTTTACCCCGCATATCATTCCACTCCTTAAATTAGGTATATCTCAACCTATTCCGCTCTGCTCTTCCTGCTTGTATGAATCGCCCCTTTCACGCAACTAAGTGGCTGAAAGTCCATAGCGGTCGCACTTGGATGCGGTTCCTCCCACTCAACAGAAGAAGAGTCCGCCCGAAGGCCGACTCTACTTGTTGTTGCTGTCTGGTTGATGCTACATCTTTCCTAGATGAACAAGAATGGCAGCAGGAACAACAGGGCAATCTCGGACCAAGCCAATGCCGAGTATGGGCCGTATCCGCCGTATCCGTACGGGTAGCCGTATGGGTAGCCATACGGATAGCCATATCCTGGCCCCAGAGCTGAGGTCTTCGCCTTTTTGCCCGCTTCCTTAAGCTGTTTCTTGGCTTTTTCCGGCTTGGTTGACATTACTGTGGCCCCTGGAGCTGACTGTCCGAAATAAAGGCCTTTTTCGTCCACCCCAGTCAATGTGCCTACCATATAGCTCCCATCGTGTCTAACCACACATACTGGTTTGCCGATAAGCGGCTTACAGGTTGTCATATTAATCGGGTTGATCACTTGCACCTTGGGCATCCTCCCTTCCCCTGAACTCATGTTATGGTATTCAGGAGGAATGCCGGGTGTTAAACGATACCCGCCTACAGGTGGTACTTCAGCTACTGATTTCTCCGGGTACGACATCAAACCTATACTGTCTGTAACCTTCTTGGTATTAGAGCAGTCAAGCTGCAAAGTCAATCGGATACCAATCCAATTTAAAGTTTCATGTCCGCTTATCCCTCACACTCAAAACAACTCCGAAAATGATTATAAATCCGCCTAGCATATTTAACACACTCAATCTTTCATTAAGGAACACGGTTGAGAAAAGTACGCCGAAAATAGGAACCAGGTTCATCAGCGCCATTGCTGTACTGGAGTTAAGGGTGCGCAGTCCATAGTTATAAAACATAAAGGCTGCAACAGAGCAGAAAATTCCAAGGTAAAGCAGCACCCAAAGAGACTCTGTGCTCGGAACCTGCCACCTGGATTGCTCAATGAAAGCAAGAGGAATAAATGCGATTGTTCCGGCAATCGTCTGGTAGAACGAAACCGTTACCATCGAATAACTTTTGACAACTTTGCGTGTGATAAAGTTATAAGCTGCAAAAACAATACCCGCAAGAATCAATATTAAGTTGCCCGTCAATTGCCCCGATATTTCCTTCGGGCTTCCCCCCATAATCAAATACACTCCGACAACTGCAATTACAATCCCTAGTCCCTTTATCCAAGAAATTTTCACGCGGAAAAAGATGAATTCAAGGAGTGCTGTTATTGCCGGATAAGAAGCAACGATGAGTGCAGCGCTTGATGCTGTTGTCTGTTCAAGCCCGATATTTTCAAGCGCAAAGTAAAGCGTCGTTCCCAATATTCCGCTCAGCCCCATTAATCCGATGTCCTTCAGTGCTGGCCTTGCGAATTCTTTTCTCGCTAACATAATCATGCCTAATATAATCGAGGCTATGACGAAACGGGCGGCCCCCAGAGTAAGAGGTGGAAAGGAGTCATAAGCAATCTTAGTTCCCACAAAAGAAGTGCTCCAAAGCAAAATAGCAATAATGATAGCTAGCAGGTGAAAGCTGCTTTTTGTTCCCGCTTCTGTTCGAACCTTTGTTTGAAGTGCTTTTTGAATCTCGTTTGAAGTATTCATAATGTACCTCCAAGGCACTCGCAATGTTTTATAGTCGCTACAAATGTAGCTACTAAAATACAGGTATATCATTGGCATCATTGTGTGTCAAGTGTAATAATGGAGTAAGCGGGAAAATTGGGGATTGTGTGAAACGGAATTTAGGAGGTTCAATAATGAAACCAGAAGTCATTAAAATACTGCAGGATATGAATTTTACCGAATACGAAGCCAAAGCCTACCTGGCGCTTCTGGATAAGTCACCTATAACGGGGTATGCGATTTCTTTGAACTCGGGTGTACCACGTTCTAAAATATATGAAGTGTTAAGCGGAATGGTGGAGCGCGGTTATATTATGATCAGCCACGAAGACCCTTCGCTATATACACCACTCCAGCCGCAAGAGCTCATCCGGTTGAAAAGAAAACAAATTGAATCCTCATTAAAAGTAGCCGAAACTGCACTTGCCCACTACTCTTATGTCTCCTTGAACCGTGAGAACATATGGAACATCACCGGGCGTGAAGCCATCCTCAGCCGTACGGCGGAAGCGATTAACAGAGCTACTGGACGAATTTTACTAGAGATTTGGACAGAAGAAGCCCAGCTGCTTGAACCGGAATTGAGAATAGCGGCTGAACGAGGCGTCGAAATTCTAATCGTGGTTTATGGAGAATTACACTTTGATTTTGCACAGGTATACCCACACGATTCATATGAAGAGATCACACAGGAATACGGCGGACGCTGGATTGTCGCCAGCATAGATGAGAGAGAGGTTGTAGCAGGTATCGTTTCTCTTGGAACGGACAGCCGTGCTGCTTGGACCATGCACCCTGGTCTTGTCATCCCGATAACCGAGGTAATCATCCACGATTTATACATTTACGAGATGATGCAAGCACACCGGGATATACTGGAACAAACATTCGGACGCGATTTGATCGAATTACGAAAAAAGTACAACACAGGTCCGTCTGGCTCCAGTATGGCCGCAAAGCTGGGATTGGAAGCCAGGCCTGATCACAAAGGGCATTGATGAAGACCGCTGAAATCAGCAGCAGTGACACCGATTACAGCATGGTATCGTCCAACATTGACGATCTTCCTGACCCATGTGAGCTCACTCGTCGCTGCCCGCACAAGACAGCCTGCATAGTTTATAAAGGGATACATGAACCACCATAAAAAAAAGCTCGCATAAAATGCGAGCTCTAATTGTTTGGCTGCTAAGTATTTGCCCCCACCAGGCATATTAATGATCAGCTTCTATCGTTTGGTTTGCACGATCAAGATGTACAGAACGCGGCTCCCCAGACATCTCACTTAATAGATCCAGCAGCAGCTTCAAAGACTTGTCGCCGATATGACTGATAAGTTGAATGTGCTTCGCGTTGGCGTTTACAACATCCTCGACCGTATAGAATCCTTTGCGGCGTAATATATTCGTGAGCTTCTGGATCGAGATTTTACTATACTGGGTTCCTGCTATGTAAGCGAGATGCGAAATATCTTTGGCTAAATATTCTCGGGGGATTGCAAAGTTTGATTTTAACGGCTTGTTCGGTAGGATGGTCAGCATCAGAATAAACATCTCATCCAATCACCTCTTTAATCTGAATGTGATCTGTCTTGCTTAGATCAATAAACTCGTCACTATCCAAAACAATAAGCGGTTGTGTGGGATAGTTGACGTTGGTCAGCAGAATTTTACCTGTTCGACCGTCCGATAAAACAACATTGCAGCCGACTTGTGTGGAAATCAACAAATCCAAAAACGTATGACCAATGACCAAGTCGAACCGGTTCATACGAATTTGACGATGGATTTCATGAATAGCATCAAAGAAAGGAAATGCTTGCCTATGGGGCCGGTCTGAAATCAAGGCGACATACACATCAACCAGGGACACGATTTTACTCAAGCGATCAATTTGGTCACCCTTCAGCCCTTCCGGATAACCGCTGCCGTCTTCTCGTTCATGATGCTGCAGAGCAACCAATGCAATTCTGGGATCGACGTCCGATTTGCTTAACAACTCGTAACCTAGAACCGTGTGCTGCTTCATAATCGCATATTCGTTTGTATCAAATCTGTCTGGTTTGTGAATTAAATCACTCGGGAGTTTAACCGAACCGATGTCATAGAGACTTGCTGCGGTCGCAAGCACGTCAAGCTCGTCTTCATCCATCTTAAGCCGCCTACCTAGTGCAGTAGCCAAAAGGGCGACCCCAATACTCTGCTTGTAGCGGAAATCCCCCTGTTCCTCCAATTCCGAGAAAACCCGATAGAGGTTGTAGCTTTTGGCCGTCTCCTGAATAAAGGGCAGCAGCTTCTCCTCCACATCATCCATCGGAACTTCATTGTTTTGCCGCACGAAATCGTCGATCTCAAGTATGTGCTTTGGTACAAGATGGCCTGCCTCGGCGACCTCAACATCCTCGGTCTTGATCTTGAAATTGGCGAGTTTCTCAAGATGACTCTTGCGAAGAAGTGTTCCCTTGCCGATCAGTAATGTGCCACTCACGTCATAGATGTTCTTTAACAAGCGCATTCCAATTAGCTCTTGATACTCATTAGTAAGCACTACAATCCCTCCAGTATTGGTGCTCCTACCCTTATTCAGTAAATCCTCCCTAATAGGAGCTTGCCTAATTATGTAAATGTATCTCTAAAAAGGACTTCGGCTGCTTATTCCACATTAATTAATAAAATCCAGAAAATAGAACTATAGAATCAGTAACTGATACTGCAATTAATGCAATATACCCCCTGTAATCTTCTTGATAATAGGCCTTATACCCCATTTCGCTTAGAGTAGGGGGCGGATTGCAAGTCGTTTGTTTGAGGCTGTAAAAACGGGGGCACCCAATCGTAAAGATTCGGTGCCAGTATTGCTAAATAGCGAATACTTCTCTTTCCAATAATTCCTCTGGCTTTTGGCCGATCGGATCACTGTGGAAGTAATTACGAATAACCCCATCCTTTACATAGTTAGCTATGGATACCATAATCATTCCTTGATCAAGTGCAAGATAAGCTTTAGCAAGTTCTCCCGTTTCTACGTTCACGGAGTCATAGAATCCATATTTGCCGTACATATTAAAGCCTTTTAAGGCTTTGATATTTTTTCGTACAGCTTGAGGTGCGTACTCCAGGGCGAGAAATGAAGCATGAGCAGTTACGGTAGCCCCATCTTTATAACCTGATGTACCCAGCGGTGTTGCCGCAAACTCACTGTATCCAGTAGGAGTTGCCGATGGTGAGAAGCCCCAAGCAGAGTATCCTTTTTCCTTTGCATAAGCGATTTGCAGCTCAACATGACGTTTGTTGTTTAGACCCAATGCTTTGGTGCCAAGCTCCTTTTCTTTCAAAACAATTCCAGGCATAAGCCCTTCAAACATACTTCCTCCCCAGCTCGGCACAAACTTAACGCCATTGTACTCATAGTTTCCTTCGAAAACGGTCACTCCATCGTACAACACATTACTTCCTTGCGGAATTTGAGCTTGCCAATCCCATTCCTTCGGCAATGTACGATAAAGTTTCCACCAATGCTCCTTAGGAACGTCTCCCTTCCCAATGGCAATATAGCTTGCTACACGCGGTTCAGTGTAGAACATTCCGTAATGATGGTCGGTCAGTTTGCCTTTCGCGACATCATAGCCGCCGCGGAACTGGCCAACTTCCGGATCATATAACGGTTGATAATTCATATTGTCAACCAATTTGCTGGTTTGCCCATGCAGCTCTGCATAAGCTTGCCCAACGACGATTAAACCTGCTGAAAGCCATCCGTTATCTACCTGAGAGATAAATTGACCCCAATCTTTCTTAATGGAACCATCCTCTGTGTTGTACCAGTTATAAAACAGGCCATTCCATTTCTCCAGCTTTCCGAGCGTATTCAGGGTGACTTGTAAACGCTTTACCGCTTCTGTCTTTGAAATCAAGCCCAATTGTTGTGCTGAGACCGTACTCATCATATACATGCCGATATTGGTCGGCGAGGTACGCTTCGCTTCCTGCATTCCTTTTTCCGTAATACGCACCTCATCATAAGTCATACCTGTGTTCGGATCGGTATGTTCCTGGAAATACTTAAAAGTTTTACTTGCAATCGCTTTCAACTCTGCACGAAAAGCAGTTTCGTTTCCGGCATTACTGGCTGATACCATAGGAGCCGCCACAAGATTCAGTACTAATCCCAGGGTCAAAATAATACTTACGAATTTACCTTTTTTCATTATTATCTCCTCTCAGACTCAGTTTTTCGAAACGTTTCAAATATAGGATACCATAATCAACCATTTACTGAGAAGCATTTTTTGAGTTGATTAAAGAGGTTAAGCATGGAATATACAAATATACTCACAAATAAAATTGAAACGTTTCAAAAATTCCGAACGGTCAATGCTTTCCGAATCAGTCGAACCCAGAATCACTATACGCAGCATACGGAATATGCCAGAGCATCTTTCGACTTGGTGTGACGCTCTAGTTCCATAATTCTTGACCTGTAAATCGAAGAGGCCCCCACCCTATTAGGGTTGGGGGCAATTATACCTATTCAAATCTGATGATAATAGCCGAAAAGTAAACTAGAGATGATGCCCGGCCTTGCCGGCATATACTCATGGAGCGCCAAACCCCAAACTGGAACAGAACTTTACACCACCAAGGAAAATTCGACAAAGCAATCATTAATGGGGATAAGATTTCTTTATTCGTTATACCGTGTTCTCCCGAAACGCCAGAACGGATACAATCCTTCCCTAAGGCTCCAATGTCTGATTCTCCACCAAAAGAAGATACCTCCGTTATGATCGGATTTCAGTACAGAACGGCATTCATCGCCTATCTTCAGCCGTAGCGTTCGTTGATCGCATCTCCAAGCCAGGCTCCCTGACGGACAAGCCTGCGCTGCAGGGTCTCGATATCGATGGCGCGCGTCTCGCGCAAGCCCTGTTCGGCCAGAATCGCCGCTGCAGTGCCGGCGGCTTCGCCCATGGCAAAGCAATTCGGCATGACCCGGGTGGAGCCTTGCGTCGCCCGGTCGGTCGAGATCGCCCTGCCCGCTACGATGACATTGTCGATGCCGACCGGCAGCAGCGCACGATAAGGGATGCCGTGCGATTCTCCCGGCGGCAGATGGACCATCGTCATGCCGCTTGTCGGCTTCGCCATATGAATATCGATGAAGTAGGCGTTGCGCGCGATGTCGTCCGGGAATGAACGACTTTTGAGAAAATCGTCTGCCGTGACGATGTAATCGCCGACGATCCGGCGGGTCTCCCGAATGCCGATCTGCTCTCCCGTCAGCGTTAGGAAGGCATGCTCGAAGCCCGGAATCGATTCCCGGAGCCACTCGGTGATGTGCCAGGCGAGTGCGCGGCCTTCGATCGCGCCGCGCGTGAGGTCGTCCGCGTTCGAGCCGTCGATCCCGAAGATGTGCCCGAAATTAAACCCCGCCGTATGGTCGTTCAGCCAAGAGATGCCGGCCCAATCTCTCGCCACGCGCAGCCTCCCCTCGCTTTTCGCTTTGTTGATCGCATGCTTCAGGTCGCTGCCGTGGATACCGGCGCCGGCGATAAATTTTTGCCGGTCCAGGTTGTTGAGGACGAAGCACATCGTGCCCGGCTGGAGCTCGCCGTCGTCTCCGCCTTTGACCAACCGCCCTCCCGCCAGATGCGTAAGGTCGGCATCGCTCGTCGCGTCGATAAAGAGCGCAGCCTTGACCGCCTGCGTCCCGGATTTGTTGTGAATGACGACAGCCTCGACCATGCCGTCTTGCTGAACAACGTGTCCGACGAACGTATGGTACAGCACTTTGACGCCGGCCTCCGCCATTTTATGGTCCAGCAAGCGTTTTAACACTTCCGCGTCAATCGGCACCCAATCGAGCTCTTCCTGCCATTCCTCTTGGAACGAAGCCTCCATCTTCTGCTTCATATCGACGAGGATCTCAAGGCCTATGCCTCGGATCACCGGTTTGACATGATCGGTATACGGGCAAAATGCGGGAACCTGCGACACCGTCGCCATGCCGCCAAGATATCCTCTTTGCTCGATCAGCAGCACGGATGCCCCGTTCCTGGCAGCGGCGAGCGCAGCGCCAACTCCAGCCGGACCGCCTCCGGCCACGACGACATCCACATTCGCGTAGACGGATAATTCGCGAGCCGGCAAGAGAAGCGTTTGTATGGGATCGGTCATTTGGAACACCTCCATGAATTTGTTTTCATTGTACCGCCATCAAAGCTTCATTTTTAGTTTCATTTTTGTTTCACTTTTCCCTATAATGTAAGCAGAAGAAGCGAATGCGGGGAATTCATCATGCCGAATAAGAAGAAGATCACGCTGCAAACGATAGCCGATCAGATGGGGCTGACCGTCCATACGGTATCCAAGGCGCTTCGCGGCTTGCCGGGCATGTCCGAAGAGACGCGCAGCGAAGTCATCGGGCTGGCCGCCCGATTGGGATACCGGACAAAGGAACAAGAGCGGGGCTTGGCGGTGGAACGAATTCCGATTTATTCCTCGAAGCCCCGGAGATTCGCGTTTATCGTCCCGCATGAGGGACTTGTCTTTATTCATCAGAAGTTATATGACGGGGTCCAATCGAGGCTGGCTGAGTTTGGTCATAAGCTCGAGATGCTGTTTGCGCCGCCGGACCAAGGATCCGAGGCGGCATTCGATGATTGGGCAGACACAAACGGTTTGCACTATACAGACGGTCTTTTTCTAACCCCGATGATCACCGCAAAAATCGAAGAACAATTGTTACGCTTGCCCGTTACTAAAATATTGCTCAACTATCCGCCCGCCGCCCAAGTGGACAGTTTGATCTGGGACGTCTCCTCCGCCGTTCATCAATCCGTGCGATACCTGCTGGATCGGGGACACCGGCGGATTCTGTATATCGGAGATATCCGTTTGCATCGAGGCTTCCGGCTGCGTTGGCAGGCATTCCAGGAAGCGATGAATTCGGCCGGATTGTCCGCGGAAGAAGACTGTCACCTGACCCGGGCAGGATCGAAGGAATGGTATACCGCCATGCTGTCGGAGCTGCTCATACGGGAGAGACCGACCGCAATTCTCTCCGGCCTTGAGCAGGATCTGGCCTGGGTGTATTACGGATGCAGCCTGCTGGGCCGCCACATTCCAAGCGACTATTCCCTGATCGGTCTGGAGCATGCGCCGAATGCGCACCTGCCGGATTTGACCAGGCCTGAGATGCCTGTCAAGGAAGTTGGCGTTCGCGGAGCGGACCGCATGCTGTGGAGACTATCCAATCCGAATCTTCCCTATGAGCATATCCGGCTCCAAGGCGGATTCCACAGAGGGTCGACGGTATTGGAGGCCCCTGCTGAATAAGATTGTGTAAGCCGGACTTCACAGCGCAATTTTCTCATACAGCTGCCGGTTCAGCTCTATCGTTGCCTGCTTAAGCTGCTCGTCGATCCATCTCTCATAATTCGTTTCGCCCTTTTGCTCCAGCAGCCACTGCTTGAGGGTGAGAACCGTGTTGGCAACGACATATTGGTAATAAGCCGCTTCGCTTAATTCGCGAGGACCGAAGATGACCTGGCCGGCGGCAACCCGCCTGGCGCGTTCCCGGTTCTCCGTCTCCCACGCCTCAAGAAAGGCGTCATAACCGATTGCAGCATGAAGTCCCGCCTTAACCGCTGCTTGTTCGCGAATCCGATCTTCTTCCAGGAGACGCAGCGTCGCTTCCTTCAGCCTCTCAAGCGATGATTCCCCGCCGCAGGATGCGCTCCAAAATGTCGATTCGTTGGGTTCCAGGCCGTAGGTCTGCTGGCAGTACGTCATGATCTCCCCGCGCAGCCTAGGCATCCGGGCTTTAAACTCCTTCAGCGTCACGGCATCACCGTTCACCAGCGCCACCGCCGCATCACCATTCGTCGGCTGAGCGTGCTCTGCAACTCTGTTTGGAGAGGAAGCGGGCAACAATCCGAACGATCCTGAAGCGAGGCACACCAGCGCGAGCGCTGCGATTAATCCCGCTACCAGAAATACATAAGGTATTTTCCGATCGGTCCTGACCATCGCCTCTTCCCTCCTTGGATTCGCATTACTGCACGACTTTTACGTCGTCGATCCGGGCTGTACTGGACACCATGCGAATGCCGATTTTGCCAGCCAATAGCGCAGATGAATCCGTCCATTGGACAAGCTTAGCATCATCTACGTAGCCGGTTATGGAAGGACCGGCGACGTTCACCTTCATCGCCGCCCATTGGCCGGGGTTGACCGTGCAGCTGGCACTGCTCAAGAGTGTCATGGTGCCTCCGCTTTTCTTGTACAGCTCAACCTTGTCCCCACTGTCGTTCAGGCGGAACAAATAGTAATTGGCATTGTCTACGTACCGGAATAGCAGCCCAACGTTGCCGAAAGCCGTAAGCAGCTTGACTCGCGCCGAATACGTATAATCATTCCAGGTTCCGTTCCCCTTATAAGCCACCGCTTCACCGGCGGACGTATTTTGCGACAGCGTCACACTTCCATCCATCGCCGTCCCCCAGGAGCCGCCGGAGACCGTCCAATCACTGATATCATTGTCTTCAAAATCATCGGACAGAAGCGTCACCGGCGGTGTGACTGAGCCAGGGTATTCGAAGGCCCCTATGTCCGGTGCTCCCTTGTACAGTGCGTTTCCATAAAAGTCCTTGCCGCCGTTATTGGCAACCGCCGCTCCTGCATTGATCAGAGGAGAAGTCGACTGAAGCTTGTACCCGTCCGCCGTGGCACGGCCAGTAGCCGTATTCGGACTTACGAATTGCGGGTTGCCAACGATTTTGTTCGGATCGCTTGGCACACTGGCGTTCAAGCCGTAGAAGCTGTTATGATCGTAAGTCATTCTAGGGCTATTGGTATATTGTCCGCTTGCTCCGTTGTAGAAAATATTGTTCGTATAATAAGCCATCCCGGTGTCGCTGGCATGCGTCAGCACCTGGTTCTGCGTTCCGGAGCGATAAATAACGTTGTTGTAAACGTAAAGATTGCCTCCTCCGTTAACCAAGTTAAATGCGCCGTTACCGTCGAAGTCATTCTCGCTGATGTTGTAACGGAACGTGTTGTCGTTTGTATTGTTCATCACGAGCAGCGTGCCGCCCTGATTGTTGTGGCTGTAATTGTATTGGTAAACGCTTCCCGTTACCTGAATGTCAAAATCCCACGGTTGACCGTCGCCTTCCAGCTTGCGGGTATCGAATGCCTCGTTGTATTGAAACACCGCTCCCGTCGTATAGTACGCCCACTGTGCCGCGACTACGGCAATGTGGTCTAAATAGTTCACGATGCCGGCGTTTACGCTGCAAGCGTTTCCAATTGCATTGGTTGTATTATACTCAATGAGGGGCGCCACGGCAGCCCGAACGAGAATACCGTCACGGTGAATTTTCTCCACATAGTTGCCGCGGATGACGACATTCTTGAATGCGTCGTACTTATGCGCCCAACCGCTGTTCGAGAACGCATCCGTCATCGTCTGAATGCCCGTATCCGCCACGTTGACGATCGTGTTATTCTCGATCAGGATGTCGTCCCACGTGCTCTCGACGGACGTATTCGTTCCTCTTGCATGAAAATTGATGCCTCCCGTACGGCGATCTGTGCCAAACACGTCATGAATGTCGATGTTCTTGATGTAAATATGTCTGAAATTCCCGGCTCCGGTCCCTTCTCCTACGACAAGAACGCCGCTTCGCCTCATATCCGTCGGCTGCTCACCGCTCGTGATCTCCAGGTTATTGATCTCCCAGTAGGATACGTTGCGCAGTCGAACGCCGAATCCTTCCCCGTTTACGCTCGTATTGCCGAAATGGATCATCGGTTTGGAACCGCTTCCATAACGATCCACGACAATGGGGCTTCCGCCTGCTCCCGAGCCCTTCAAGTCTAAATATTGGTTGCTCCACACGCCTCCGGCTTTAAGCAAAATGCGGTCTCCCGGTGCGAAAGTTACCGCGTTCACCTTGGCAAGCGTCTTCCATGCCGACGTTGCGCTCGTTCCCGAAGCGTTGTCGTTACCCTGCGCGGCGTCCACATAATACGTCGTGCCCGCCGCCATGGCTACCGGCGATGCGGCTGGCATCAGACTTGCCAACAGAAAACTAACCAACGCGAGCAAAGGCAGTACCTCTCTTCTTCGTCTCTCCATTCGGCATCGTTCCTCCTATTTTACCGATGCTAAAGTCCTCCTCCCCGTAGCTTCATCATAAATGCAAACGCCTGTCGAGCACGTACATTCTCATTGCCTGTTGAGGTGCAAAGTTTTGACTTTATCCCTCCCTTTCTCTGCAGCTATTGTTCTGGAACTTATATTCGCTTGGACTATTGCCGCTGTATTTTTTGAACACTTTGGAAAAATAGGCCCGATTGGAGAAACCAAGGGTGTACGCCACGTTTTCCACCGTTTCGTTCGGCTGGCTGAGCATCGTAATCGCCATATTCATCTTGAATTGGTTGACGTAATCAGTAAAATTGACGCCTGTCATCCTTTTAAAATAACGCGAAAAATAACTGGCATTCAGATGCAGGTGATTCGCCATTTCCAAGGAGGAGACCATACGGTCGATATGTTCGTCGAGATACCGGTCGATCTCTTGCAGCCGAATCTCTTTTTCCTGACCGGATACCGGTGCCAGCGTGTGCTGTCTCCATAGATTCCGCAGTTCCCGTTTGGTTAATTGGGCGGCTTCCTCGACGTGTACGGCCTGACCCAGCAGAATGAAAAAGCGGCTCTCGGCAATGCCCTTCGATTCGAACATCATGTGACGGACGAGGTCGCTGCAAATTTCTTTGACCACCCGTGGCAGGAGTCTCTCGGCGACGACCTGCTGAATCCAAGGATTGACGGCCAAATCGATCCATGCGGCATTGCCTTCCTCGAGCGCCAGCGACAGCATGCTTCGTTCTTTTTCCCATCCCCGCTCCGGCATTTGCCGGAATCCTCCGGTTTGTCCCACGGCGGTAATGGCCGTTTTTTCCGGATTGCTTTCATAGAAAAGGTTGTCCCGACGTTCGCTCAGCGATTTATATACGGTATCGAATTTCTGCAGCGGCACGGTCTGCTCCGCATAAAACCCTCTTACCTTGATTTTCAAAAAGTACTCTACTTTTGAACGAACCGATTCCATAAAATCGATCAGCGGCTGATAGGAAACATCAGGGCTCGTTACATTCCACACGAGATAAATTCCCGATTCCTGCGTTAAAATTGGCGTAATCGCCCCATGCGCTGCAGAGAATTCCATGGCAATATTGTTCACCGCGAAATGAATCAGACGTACATCCGCGTAGCCGTAGCGCTCGATCAAGGAAGCGGCGTCGACATGTATGAAGCCTTGGCGAAAATATGGAAGTTTCCAGGATATACCAAGCCGTTCTCCTAATACGAGCATCTGACCGGCATCAATTCCAGGAGACAGCAATTGCGCCAGCAAGCTTTGCAGCAGCACCTCTTTGTTGCGTTCGACCGTCTGCCGGAGCGAATATCGTTCCAGCAGTTCCTCTCTACTGCGTAATCGATTTTCCGCTTTCCGCAGACTTGTCCCCAGCTGCTCGATCGATAACTCATCCTTGATCAAATAATCGTCGGCTTCGAGCTGGAACGCTCGTTTGGAATATTGGAAATCTTCATAACAGGTCAGGAATACAAGCCGTACCTCCGGCTTGGCCATCCGAAACGCTTCGGCGAGCTCGAATCCATCCATGCCCGGTAAGCCGATGTCGATGATGACGACGTCCGGCAGCGTCTCATGAAAATCCTCCAGCGCCCGATCGCTGCTGGAAGCCGATGCCACGAGCTTCAGCTCCATATCGAGAGATTCCAGCAAATACGCCACATACTCCAGCATCGGAACATCGTCATCGATCAGCATGACCTTCATCATGATTATCCGTCTCCTTTCTGATCGCGATCGGGATGTAAAAAGTAAAGATTGTACCGCCGCTTTCGCGAGCCGCCGCCTTCAGCCGCGCCTGATCCCCGTACAGCACTTGCAGACGGCGTGCCGTGTTGACCAGGCCTACGCCTTTCTCTGGCTGCCACGGCAGCTCGTCCGCCATCCCGAGCATCTTCCGGTTCAAACGGGTGAGGTTCTCCTCGCTGAGCCCCCTGCCGTTATCTCCGATGGCGATCACCAGCATGCGGTCATGAATCGCGGCGCTCAGATCGATGGTCGGATTTTCCGGCCTGGCGGACAATCCGTGTTGGATCGCGTTCTCGACGATCGGCTGCAGAAGCAGCCTCGGCAGCTCGATCGATTCCGTTCCCTCTCCCAGCTCGTAATCGAACGCAATGTGCATCCGGTTGCGAATTTGCATGACTTGCACATAGCTTCCGAGCACCTTGCACTCTTCGGCAAGCTTAAGCGGTTCGTCAATATGAACGTAGGCTCGCAGCAGCTTCATCAATGCGTCGATCATCGTTCCGTGCGGTTCATCCCCGCTCAGCAGCAAGCTGACTTTGATCGAATTGAGCGTATTCAGGAGAAAATGCGGCCGAATCTGCGCCGCCAACGCTTTAAGCTCGATCCTGCTTTTCTCCTCCTGCTCGCTTTCCACCTTTTGCAGCAGTCCGTTGATGTCGTCCAGCATCTGGTTGAACGCGGCGGATAGAACGGCCACCTCGTCTTTGCCCTTTACGGGAATACGGACATCGCGCTTGCCCCCGACGTACTGCTTGACACTCCGACGCAGCAAGCTGATAGGTCTGTTAATATGGTCCGCCCAGAACAGGGACAGAATGAGGAACGCGAAGAAAAACAAGCCCACCAACGATAAGGACACCAAAAACTCCCGGTTAATCTGGCTGTCGATAAAGGTTCGAGGCAGCATGCTGGTGAGTTCCCAGCCCGTCTTCGGTATGGAAACCCTTGTCGTCAGCATGCCACCGGAATCTGCGGGCACGCGCTTGCCTTTAACGGCAATGATCTCGCCCGACCGGTCGGCGAGCGCGAAACTCATGTCGGGATTGCCGGTGTCCAGCAAGCCGTGGAAATACGATTGGGGGATCCCGACGAACATGGTCGCCAGCTTCTCGCGATTGCGCGGATCGACGATGAAGCTGGCGGCATAAAAGTAGTCGGGAGCAACTTCTGCCTCGCCGGAAGCAAACCATTGCAGGGAAGTCGTTTCCTTCTGATCGAGTCGACTGCTTTCCCGCAAAAAGGACGGCGGCAGCACAGAGAATACGGGAACGGATTTATCGCCCATGATCATCCGGTTTTTCTTATTTACGATCATCATCTTCAAGTTGGCATCCGCCGATTGCATCATCAACAGATCGGCGACGGAATCGAGCCGCATGTAAGATTGAAAAGTCGCGAAATCAGCAAAGCTTTCGGCATCCTTCAGATGCCGAAAGCTTTCCAAAATATCCGGATTGTACGTTTTGGAGAAATATACCGATGCGAAGGAGATGCTGTCGATCGTCTTATCCAATTGATTCGCAATGACCGTCAGCGTTTCTTCGTTGGAACGAGCAAGTTTATCGCTTACGTTCTGCTTGACCGAAGAATAGGCCCAAAAGGTTACGGCAATAAACGGCAAGAGAATAAGCATCAGGAACGAGTACTGCATCTTGCGGTGAAACGAAAATCGGCTTAACCATTCCATGACATCGATCAACCACCCCGAAATCCCATAATACGCTTTATTATAACTTATCCCAGGCCGACTGCCCGTCCGTTAACCGCTTTATTTGTTCGCATCGACCACTTTTTTCACTTCATTTGTCATGGTCGTCTTCACTTCATCGAAACTGAGGTGATTCAGCATATAACTGGAGAAGCCGTTCTCCACGATGGTTTTCAATTCGGATCCATAAGGCACGCTGAACGCGTTCGGCACTTTGATACGCGGATCGAACAACGTCTTGGTCAACGATTCGGTGTCGATCAGATTCTGATTATCTTTGTAAAAGTCTTTGATCATCGCGGCTCCATCGGCACCTTTGTAGGCGGGAACATCGTTCGTGTACTTGGAAGATTCCTTCGACATCCATCTCACGAAGTTGTAAGCCGCTTCCTTATGCTTCGATTTTGCGCCGATCGCAATCGGAGCGCCGGAAATATTGGTCATGCCGACTTCTTTCGAATCGACGGATTGCGGAATCGGCGCGTATACCATCTGGAAGTCGTGCGGGAACTTCTGCAGGTTCAGGCCGGCACGTACGACATAGCTAGGCACCGCCAGCATGCTGGCATTGCCGGCAAAAAACTGCTGCAGGACATGGTAGTTGGATGCCAGCACATCCGCATATGGCTCCACGCTCTTGTCTTTCTCCTCCATCTCGCGACGCAGTTCGAAGAAGTACTTGAAGGAAGGATCGTCGAAGATCGGGTTCAAGTCCGCATCGAGCTGCGGATTTGGGCGTTCGGTATAAGCGATGACGTTGGCGTATTCGCCCCAGGTGTGGAAGTACGTCCCGTAATGTCCGTCCACCGTCAGCTTCTTGGCATAATCGCGGAAGTCATCCCACGTCCAACCCATCTCGGGAAGCTTAAGACCCGCCTTCTCCAGATGCTCGCGGTTGAATACGGTGAGCCATTGCGTCGAGCTCGTCAAGAGACCGTAAATTTGATTATCGAACTTAACTAACTTTGTATATTCGTCTTCCGGCTTCACCTTTTCTTTGTCAAAATACGCGTTCAGCGGTTCCACGACGCCCCTCGAAGCCCGTTCAAGCACTTCATCTTCATTGCCGGTCATGAACACGTCAATGACTTCGCCGCTTCCGATCATAATGTCCAATTTTTTCACAAAATCCGTACTGTTGCTGTTTTGCACGAGGGAGACGTATTCCACTTCCACTTTGTCCTGCGATTGATTGTACGCCTGAACGGCCTTGTATATCGGCTCATCCGGATTGTTCGCTTTAAACGTGTAGAATTTGATCTGTTCTTTGCCCGCTGCCTGCCCGCTTGCCGTGGATGCATTCGTCCCGGATGCGTTATTGCTGTTGTTGCTTCCGCATGCGGCCATGGAGAGAACCACGAGCAGAATCGTTGCCCACAATGCTGTTTTCTTCAAGATCATTTCCCCCTTTAGTGGATGTTGCAAGCTCATTATACAGCCCTTGATACGGCCTATACCATCTACAGAATTGAGTTGTTAGCGTATACATTTTTGACCTGACCCGCTCGGTCTACGCAAGCCGAGTTGGCTGCCAAGTGCAAATCATCCTTTCACCCCGCCGATCGCAATTCCGTTTATCACCTGTTTTTGCAGCATGAGGAACAGTACGATCAACGGAACGATCGCCGCTACGGAAGCCATCATCATCACCGCGATTCGCGTGCCGAATTCCTCCTGGAAAAATTGCATGCCTAGCGGAATCGTGAATAGCTTTGTCGAATTCAGCATGATGAGCGGCCCTTGGTAATCGTTCCAGGTCCAGATGAATTTGATGATACCTACCGTTGCCAAGATCGGCTTGCTTAAGGGGAGCATGACGTTCCAAAATACGCGGAAGAATCCCGCGCCGTCCAATTCCGCCGCTTCGAGCAAATCGTTATGGATGCCCACCATGAATTGGCGCAGAAGGAATGAAAAATAGCTCGAGAATATCCCCATCACAATCAGTGCGGTGTGCGTGTCGTACAGCCCTATTTCCTTAATCATAATATAACGAGGAACTAAAGTAGCCTGCTCCGGAATCATCATGAATGCGAGCATCAGGCTGAACACCAGTCCCCGGCCTTTGAACGCCAATTTGGATAACGCGTACCCGGCCATGGAAGAGATCAGGATTGTCGCCAGGGTGGAGATGGCCGCAATCTTGATCGAGTTCATATAGAACAAACCGAAGGAAACGTCGCCCAGCCATACGGCTTTGACGTTTTCAACCAAATTCCATTCCTTCGGAATCCATTGAATCGGGAACGTCCATACATCCCGTTCCGTCTTGGTGGCGGCGGACAGCATCCAGAACAGCGGCAGCAGGAAGAATACGGATAATGCCGCAAAGAAAAGGGTCAATATCAGCCTGCTTGTCTTAAACCTAGTCAATAGCATCGCATGGGTTTCCTTTCATATGGTACTAGTAATGGACTTTCCGGTTTTGCGAGATCCAGGTAATCGAGGTGACGAGCAGAATCATCATAAACAGCGCCCACGACATGGCCGAAGCATACCCCATCTGGAAACGCTCGAACCCTTCCTCATAAATCTGGTACACAATGACCGTGCTCGCATAGTTCGGGCCTCCGTTCGTCAAAAACTTAATCAGATCGAACACCTTGAAGGAAGAAATGATGCTTGTGATCGCCAGAAAAAAAATCGTCGGCCCCAGCAGCGGAACGGTAATGCGCCTGAACTGCTGAATGCCGGTCGCGCCGTCGATTCTGGCGGCTTCGTACAATTCCTCCGGAATGTTGGACATCCCAGCCAGAAAAATAATGATCTGATAACCGAGAACCTGCCAAATATAGATGACCATAATCGCGATCAGCGAGTAGCTCGTATCGACCAGCCAGCGCGGCGGGTTAGACATCCCCATATCCATCAGCATTTGATTCAGCGGTCCTTTGGACGGGTGATAGAGCGCCTGCCATACGGCGGCAATCGCGACGGTCGAGCAAATATACGGAATAAAAAAGGCCACTTTAAAATACGTCTTCGCATACAGCTTTTTATGAATGAGCGCAGCCAGTACGATGCCGATCAGCATCGTGAGCGGTACTGTACCGACCGTAAACCATACATTGTTCTTCAGAGCAAGGATAAAATGATCGTCCTTGAACAATTGAACGAAATTGTCCAGTCCGATAAACCGGATCGCCGACAAGCCGCCTACCAGGTTCCACTCCGTAAAACTGAGCACGAGACTGGAGATCAGCGGAAACAGAGAAAGTACGATCAGGCCGATGACTTCCGGCGCGATAAAGATCCACCCGGCCCATTGCTCTCGCCGCTTGCGCGTCCAATAGGTTTTTGGATGGACAGCCGCGACCGTATCGCGGGCAATCACTTGATCATTCATTTGCGCTTACCTCCTATTAAATATGTGGATTCATTGTATCAAGAGGCTTCGGACATTGCGGTACAGCCTTGCGACTCTTTGATGTGCATTATTTTGACCTGTATCGAAGGGGGGGATTTGCAGCGTGCTATACGTAAAAAAGCGACCGGCGCACCGGCGCAACACTCGGCGAACCAAAGCCAGATTACGAAGCGATGGGTGGTCTCCAGCCAAAGCAGAAACCGCTCGGTCAAGCCCTCGTCCTTCGTAACGAACGCGACCTTGCTGAACAGTTTCCAAAGGTGTCCCAGCTGATACGATCATCCAATTTCGACAATTGCTTGCTGGTCGTTCCAATTCAATTTTGAGATCCGCGCTGCAGCTGAGACAGCGAGCCTCATTATAGGAGCAGTCTGACACATAGCTGTTACCGCACGAACAGAAATAAAGCCCTACCTTCATGTGAATGTCTCCTTATCAGCTCCTCTCGCGAAGGGGGATGTACTAAAACCCCCATGCCGGGTTACTGAATAAGTCGTCTTAAGCGAATTGATGTCCGGTTTCCCGCTTCTCGTTCACATACAGCTTTTCAAAGCCGTCATCGCCGATCACGATGCCACAGCACTGGCAGCGAAGAATCTGTGGGGCGCTCCGGTCAAAAAATAAGATGCCGTCCTGTAGTAAGCACCTCAGGACGGCATCTTTGTAAAATGTTCATTGGTTTGTATGTTGTTTGATTTATTTGAAGCCAATATCTCCTCGATGACGGCTATCCTCTTGGAATCCTTGACTAGCCAAATTAAGCTTCTAATATCATCGGCAGACAGTCTACGCTACAAATAAATATCTGTATAACAATGCATATAATTTCATTAATCATTAATCATGAAATTTCTTTCTCACTATATAAAATGAACTTATGGGGGTATACTTTTCGGACGCTGTGATGCCTAGTGTTCTTACGACCACTGTTGTCTCCGAAATGCTTGAACTAGAACTCCAGTGGGGCATTTCGGAGACAAAGGCGGACGCTCCGCTTCTTCAGAATCACTCGGGATCGAAGCTAAGATCGGTGCTTGAATCATTTCGAACAGTTTGACCGTCCTACGAGCATCTGCTGTATCCGCAGTTGCTGCAGGTCCGGCAGCCTTCCATGTTGATCAGCGAGGCTGATCCGCATGAAGGGCATAAATCACGGGAAGCGCTTTGGACCAAGCCGGAGGCATTAGACCCTGCCTGTACCTGCTGCTCATGCCGCAGCTGTTCCACGAGTTCATCAGGGGCAGGCAGTCCTTGGCCACCGATCTCTGATGAGGACTGCTGGGCATGCGTCTCTAGTGCCTTCGCTACCGCATCCGCAATGGATTCCACCCGATTCGGGCCAAATCCGATCGCGCCGGAGCCGCCAATTCCCTTGAGGTGTTTGATCAGCAGCTCAACCTTATGACCGTGATCTCCATAACGGAGGAACAGAGAGCATACCCGGCCAAGCGCCTCCGCCATGGCAAACACATCTGAGCCCGCCTTCCCGACATTCAGGAAGATCTCCCCTGGAATGCCGTCCAGGTCATTAATCGTAATATAAGCCATGCCAAAAGGGGTGTTCATCTTGTACGTGGCGCCCCGCAACACTTGCGGGCGGCTCTTATACTGCTTGTCTACGACTTTAGAGCCCGGTTTGCCCGAAGGACTGAGCTCCACAGTTTGTCCGCTCTGCAGCAGGTTCTGTATCCCCGAGCCCTCCACCTCAATCAGCCGGTCGGACGCTTCGGAACGCTGACCTTCCGCTTTCTCGGCAATGATTCGTTCAAGCTGATCTTCTACAGCTGCGGCTTTAGCAGCTGCTTCGCCATCCTGCTCCTTCCGGAGCTGGTTCTGATCAGCGTTCAGCCCCATTCCCTCGGATTCAGAGCCGCTGGATACTGCTGTCTCGGGCTGTTGCGGCGCCTCCTTCTTCTCAGTCTGAAGCACCTGGACATCCCGGCTTCCATCCCTGTAGATCGTTACGCCCTTGCAGCCCAGGTCAAAAGCAAGCTCATACAGGCGCTTCGTCTCTTCGATAGTAAAATCAGCCGGGCAGTTCGCCGTCTTGGAGATCGAGCTGTCCACCCAGCGCTGGATAGCAGCCTGGCTCCGAATATGATCCTCGGCGGACAAGTCCATAGCCGTGACGAAGTAAGATGGCAGCGGTTGCTCCGGATGCGCATCCATCCACTCCTGGGCAATCGGCACAAATTGCTCATCGAAGCCAAGCCGGCTCTGTCTGAAATATTTGAAAGCAAAGTAAGGCTCAATTCCCGTTGATGTGCCTACCATCGTCCCGGTGCTTCCTGTAGGAGCCTGCGTGATAATCGTTACATTCCGAACCCCGTTCTCACGCACAGCCTCCCCCACTTCCGGGTAAGTCTCCACCATCGACTTCATAAACCCGCTCTGCAGATATTTCTCTGCATCAAAAGCCGGAAATGCCCCTTTCTCCCCCGCGATTTCCGCCGAAGCGAGATAAGCCTCCCGCGCGATGAACCCATACAAGCGATCCAGAAAATCAAGGGACTCTGGACTTCCGTAGCGGATGTTCAGCTTGATCATCAGCTCCGCCAGTCCCATCGTTCCGAGCCCCACCCGGCGCTCGTTCTTCTGGTTTCTCTCGTTCTCCTCGAAATGATAAGGAGTCGTGTCAATCACATTGTCAAGAAAACGGACAGAATCCCGCGCGACACGCCCCAGCTCCTCCCAGTCAACATCGTGATGCTGCTCATCATAGAACTTGGACAGGTTAATGGCGGATAAATTACATACCCCCCAAGCAGGCAGACCCTGCTCTCCGCATGGGTTGGTGCAGATAATCGGGTTGAAATACCAGCTGTTCGACATCTGGTTGTAATATTCCATGAATACGACTCCCGGCTCTGCGGATTTCCAGGCCGACTCCATAATAATGTCCCAGATCTCCCGCGCCTTCACGGTGCGGTAGTGAATGACTTTGCCGCCAGCCTCCTTCCACTTCTCCAGATTACCGTCCCACGTATCCGTGTAGGAATCATCCGACGTGTCCGGGAATACCAGCTCCCAATCGAGGTCTTGCTTAACCGCATTCATAAAGTCATTGCTGATGCAGACAGACAGATTCGCATTCGTAACCTGGCCCATCGTCTGCTTCACGGTAATAAAATCAAGAATGTCGGGATGCCAGTCATTCATCATGAGCATCAGCGCACCCCGCCGGCTCCCGCCCTGTTCAATCAGGCCAGTTGTATAACTGAACAGCCCGCCCCAGGAGACGGCTCCGCTTGAGGTTCCGTTAACTCCCTTAACTACCGCTCTTCTCGGCCGCAGGGAGCTTAAGTTAATCCCCACTCCACCCCCGCGGGCCATAATTTCAGTCATTTCTGAAAGGGTCTCCATAATTCCACCGCGGCTGTCCTTAGGCGACGGAATCACATAACAGTTAAACAGCGTAAGTTCTTCACTCGCTCCCGCACCTGCCGCGATCCGTCCCCCAGGAACAAGCTTCCAGTCATCCAAAATATATCTGAATCGCTGCTCCCATTCTTCCCGCAGTTCCTGGGTTGCTTCAGCCGAGGCCATGGCCTTGGCCAGCCGGTCCCACATCTCCTCAGGGGTCTTCTCTATATTTAGGGTAAGCTTCTCCACCTCGGTAACGACCTGCTCCCCGCTGCGTGTCAGCACGGTAGCCCAGCTGCCTTCCCGGCTAATGATTTCTCCGACTTCCTTGGTAGGAAACTTAGGGTCATCCTTCGTCAGAACCAGCACAGTATCACCTACCGCGGCATGACTCGGATCGGGATTTTTCCAGGCATAACGGTCAAGAAATATTTTCTCACTCAAGCCTGTCAGACGTTGATGATGCAGTGTACCACTCATTTTGCAACAACCTCCTGAACATTTATATATTCATTAGCTCTACAGCCAAATAGGTATAATACCACAACATATTGAGCATCCATTATCATACTACACCACATATCGGAGTATTGTGATATTCGTCATATCCTCAATCCCGGATAAAAGCACCGTAAGAGAGATTTGCCTATCACGCATTCTTCCTCTGTTTCGCACAAGTTATGAATAGGCTTTTTTTCGTCCATACTAACCCTACATCTCATTATAATTCAGACGGCCTGGGTTTGTACTCGTGACCCAGGGAACTAAGCATCAGCCCCTGCCTCAATGAGTATCTATGAAAGGACGGAACTAGAGCATGAATACACAGCGAGAAGCTGATCTCCCGAAAGTGGAATTCGACCGTTCCTGGTACAACCAGCTTGATACCCGGTTGGGCAAGGGAGGACCATGGGACAGCTGGGATTTGTTCTCACTAGCCATACAGTCTGAGGAGGCCGCTCTAGTAACAGATTTCGAAGAAATGCAGTGTCTGAAGCATCTGCATGGACTTGAACCTCTCCCCCATCAGACGGATACGGCCAGGAAGGTGCTGTTCGAGATGCGGGGACGCGCTATATTGGCTGATGAAGTAGGCCTGGGCAAGACAATCGAAGCAGGACTCATTCTCAAGGAATATCTCATCCGCGGCCTTGTCCGCAAAGTCCTCATCCTGGTCCCGGCCTCCCTTGTGCTGCAATGGGTCAGAGAGCTTAATTCCAAATTCGGCATCACGGCAACCGCCCAGAAGAAGGCGCACTCCTGGCAGTCCGATATTGTGGTCGCCTCTATGGATACAGCCAAACGTGATCCCCACAAGGAAATTCTGCTGGGTCAGGAATATGACCTGGTCATTGTGGATGAGGCCCACAAGCTGAAGAACAAGAAGACTACCAACTACCAATTCATGCTGAAGCTCCGCAAAAAATACTGTCTTCTGCTGACCGCCACACCTGTGCAAAATGATCTGGATGAGCTGTTTAATCTTATTACCCTTCTTAAGCCCGGGCAGCTAGGCCGGCAGGGGGATTTCTCGGCGAATTTTGTGGTGGATAAGCGGGTAGTCAAGAATGAGGACCAACTAAAAGGTGAACTCGCCAAGGTTATGATCCGCAACCGGCGCGGGGATGGACAGCTTAATTTCACCAAGCGGATAGTTCGCAATGTGCCGCTTCAACTCTCTCCAGAGGAACAAGCGCTGTATGACGGGGTTACTTCCTTCATTAAGGGCCAATACCAGGCGTCCGGCGGCAATCTCAGCAGCATGCTCTCCCTCGTTACACTACAGCGGGAAGTATGCAGCAGCCGGGATGCGGTGTTCGTCACACTGGTCAATTTATCCAAGAAGCTGGCCCCCGATTCCCCGGTCAGAGACCAGATCTGGGAATTGGTTCATGTCATCAAGGCTATCAAAGAAAATACCAAAGCGGAGAAGACTATGGAGCTTATCCGGGAGATGAATGAGAAGGTGATCGTGTTCACGGAATACCGGGCCACCCAGGAGTACCTGCTCAATTACTTCCGGGACCGCGGCTTGTCCGCAGTTCCTTACCGGGGCGGGATGAACCGGGGCAAGAAGGATTGGATGATGGATCTGTTCCGGGGGAAATCCCAGGTAATGATCGCTACCGAAGCTGGCGGAGAGGGCATCAATCTGCAATTCTGCCGCAACATGATCAATTTTGACCTGCCCTGGAACCCCATGCGTGTTGAGCAGCGAATCGGGCGCGTTCACAGACTCGGCCAGCAAAACGATGTCAGGATCTACAACCTGTCCACAAACGGAACGATTGAAGAACATATCCTGAATCTTCTGCATGAGAAGATCAACATGTTCGAGACCGTCATCGGGAGCCTGGATGTCATCCTCGAACGGTTTGAGAAGAAGCACTCACTGGAGAAAAGCTTGTACAAGATCATGCTGGAGTCCGAGAGCGATGAGGAGCTCAGGAAACAGGTGGAGTCGCTTGGGCAGTCCCTGGATTCGATCAAACAAGAAGTGATTAGCGCCGGAGATTCCCAAGAAGAAGAGGGAAATCTGGAGCAGCTCTTAGGAGGCTAAGACCGTTATGACCATGACAACGGAACAAATTCGGGATTATGTGCTGACCTACCTTCAGACTACAGGTTGTCAGATTCTAGACCAATCCCCCTATCACGTCACAACGAAGCTCTCTCCTGAAGCCGACAAGGAACTGACCGGACGGCCGTTCTACTGGGGATTCATTGAGCGTACACAGACGGAACCGGAGACGATGTCATTCTTGTTCGTCTTCGATCCTGAACAGTACGATGCGGCTGAGCTCCTGAAATCCGAGAACGCGGAACAAGAGCGGCGAAGCAAGCTTCACGCCCAGCTGAATCAGCCTGTAAGATCATCGGGGGCGGTATCAGGCCCCCAATCAGAATCATCAGGACCACCATCAGGATGGGTCCAGCCCGCCTCGGCTCCCCAAGCCGAAGACAGCATCTTGGGGCGTTACTTCGGAGTCGTCCGGCCGCTCCCGAACGTAGGTCCGGGAAGAATTCAACGGGAGCACCTGCATTTTGGCAGCCCCCGGCTGAATTCAATCTTCTCAGCGGCGAAGCGCGGAGGCAGCTGTGTCTACCTGTTTGAAGACCCCGGCCAGCGGCAGCGGGTCACCCTCTTCCCTGCCGCTTATGAGCCCTGGCTGGGCGTGTGCTTCAAAGCTGAGTTCGCTTGTGATATGAAACGCGAGGAGCTGCACTTCATCGGCGTCTCACTGTCCAGCGGCAGAGTTGATATTCACTTCCGCGAACGGCTTGAGGGCAGGGAGCTGACGCCTAGATTGCCGGAGAATATTCATATTGAGCCCACCAGCCTCAGTCTGGATCAGGGGCGGGAAGCTCTGGAACAGGCGTTAATGAGCCGATTGGATGCGGTTGATTCAAGCTGGGCCATCGAAGCTCATAACCGGCTCCAGGAGGAACTGGAGCTGATTGACGCTTATTACAAAGACCTGCTGCTTGAGGAAGACCCCGAGAAGAAGCTGTCTGCTCAGGAGCAATATGGAGCCAGACGTCAGGAAATACGCTGGCAGTACGAGCCCCGCATTCTTGTTTCCGCCATAAATTGCGGAATCTTTCATCTCCGTCCGGACCCGTTAAGACAAATAGACCGGTATCGCTAAAAGACCGCAAAAATAGAACGCCGCTGACAAGCTTGTCCCGACAGGTTGTAACAGCCTTCTGAGACAGGCTTGGCTACAATAAATGCATCTATTTCACTATATAAAATGAACTAATAAAGGTTACCCTTTAGAGCGCTGCGATGCTGTTGTCTCCGAAATGCTTGAACTAGATATCCAAGTAGGGGCATTTCGGAGACAAAGGCGGACGCTCCGCTTCTTCAGAATCACTCGCCCTCTCCGCTGTGAGAGGTTAATTTTTAAAGTTCATTTTATATAGGTCAATCCGAGGACAAGCTCACTACTCTATCAAGGCAGGTGCCCCTATGAAGAACCGACTATGCCGGCTGCTCCGCACGGGTCTACTCTTGTCGCTGGTGCTGTCAAGCCATGAGACTTTGTTCGCTGCTCCTGCATACGCTAATGCTGCTGCAGAATTAGCCAACATTGCCACCGCTCCTGAAGAAGTGGAGCAATTCGCACAGAAAATGATCAAAAATCTGTCCAGCCAGGACCCGTTCCGGGATTGGGCGGGGGCCAGATTGTACACTCAGCCGCTGGGACCAGGCACCCATTCCTGGATGGTGATCGTGGAGGGAACCTCCCCGGCATCCGGCGGGTATTTAATTATTGGAGCAGCCCCGCATGGAGGTTATGCCTTAATTGAATACGGGCTTGGGTCAGACCCGTTATTCTCCGAGAAGAGCCGTGAACAGATGCTCAGCTCCCTAAGAAGCCAAGGGCAGTCTGGGAGCTTTGAAGTGGAGATGAGATATGCGGGACCTGTTCTAGCCGAGTGGAAGGCCGTTCCCAAAACGGTCGGCCGGCCTTCTAAATATTTTGACGCCGTAAGCGGGGAACTCCTGCCAGAATCAGACGCAAGCTGGGCCAGACAGCTTAATAACCCGTTATCCCTGACCTCACCGAAGTTTGTTAACAGCAGCCATAAGTTGATACAACCTGACAAAACTGTGATTACGAGCCGTGCCTTTAATACTTATGAGAATCTGACATGGATGATTCAAAAGCCCCTCCAGCTGAAAACAGGCGCCATTACGGCTATGCTTAAACAGAAAAAAAGGCTGGTCTACGCCTCACGGGGTGGTGATCGTACTTATTCCATCTCCCTGCCGGTAAACGGCTTCCAGCGCTGGGCTGGAGATGACACGATCATGGACTGCACTTATATCCTATCCAAATCAGGATCTCTAAGCCGCTGGATTGCACTTCCTGCCCTAGAGCAGATGGGAGAATTTTATGAGACGGACGGCAGCTAAACTATAGGCATGAACGACAAAAAGCTGATCCCTTTTGAAAATGAATGGGCTCAGCTTTTTTATGCCATCAATTGATATCATTACGGGTCGAAGATTTCTTCCGCCGTTCCTTCAGAAGGGGCAGCGGCTCGCTCTCCCACCACATCCCGATGGCGAAAGGAAGCATTCCAAACCACTTGCGGCTCCAGGGCTCCCGGGCAGGACGCTGCTGCCGCCGGATTTCCTTGGGAGTCTCCATCACATATACAACCTTCTCGGTAATGATCTTAACCAGTTCATCGCCGCTGGCCATGAACAATCCCTCCTCTATATAAGGACAATCATCTCCTTACCTCTATTGTGCGCCCGAATTGCACTTCTTATTCCTGAATTTTTTGCTGCTGACTTGCATGCATGATTTCTAAACGGGAACCCTAAGACAAAGGCAAAAGAAACCAATCCTTAAGGTGATTATTCATGAAGAAGATACTTCTGGTTATTATGGCTATACAATTTCTTACCCTACACGCGGCGATCCCTGCATCAGCACAAGAAGCCCGTCCAGATGAAATGGACAGGCTGGCAAGACATGCCTTTCCGGAGCCCATCATCCTAATTGATGCTGGTCACGGTGGAATTGACGGAGGGACCTCATTCAAGGAAATACTGGAGAAGGACATCAACCTCGATATTTCCCGCAAGCTGTACCTGATTCTTAAGGCTAAAGGATACCGGGCTGTTCTTAACCGGTCCGAGGATTATGCGCTTAGTGACGATAACCACTGGCTGAAGAGCCGTTCCCGTCATATGCGTGATCTTGCACAGCGGAAAGCCTTGAGTGACGAGCTGACCACATCCATTGTGGTCAGTGTTCATGTGAACTGGGGGCGCAACAATGCCAAGCGGGGTCCGGTTGTCCTTCATCAGAATGAAGGGCGTAGTGCGCTGCTGGCTTCAGCTATTCAGAATGCACTGGACCCGCTTTACAATACGCGCACCTGGCCTATGCTCGGCAAACCGTTTTATCTGCTGAATCATGTCGCCTATCCGGCGGTGATCGTTGAGACCGGATACCTCAGCAACGCGCAGGATCGGGCTATGCTCACACGCTCTAAGGGGCAGATGGAAATTGCCAAGGCTATCGCTGCGGGAATTATGGATTATTTTACGGAAATATAGGTCCAGGGCTAATCTGATGCTGCTCCCGAGCCAGCTCACTGACTCCAACAAAATCCGCCTCCTGCTTGAGCGTATCGATCGACTGCTTCAAGACAGCTGCGGTTTTCTTCCCCTTGCCTCCAACGTGGCCTATCGTTACGCAGTGGTCATGCTCCTTCAGCCACTCCGCCACCTTCATAATCTGTTTGGAGATGTGCTGGATGGATGCAACATCATCAAGAAAGATATGGTTATTGACCTGTGGCAGGCCTCTTTGGGCACAAAGCTTTCCGACCACCGATCTATAATTTGTTTTGCTGTCTACAAAGAACAGTCCCCGCTCTTTGCATACATCAAGCACAATCGACATGATCCGTTCATCGGCAGTTGCCTTGGAGCCCATATGGTTATTGATCCCTACAACAAATGGAACGTTGTCGATAGCTTCTTCAACACGTTTTCGCACCTCAGCATCAGACATGCTTGTCAGGATAGCTCCCGGGCCCAGCCACTCGGGCCTTCCGTGTTTGGGCTCCATCGGCAGATGCAGCAGCACGTCATACCCCCGCTCATGAGCGCGCTTTGCGTCCTTTTCGGTGGAAGGAAGGAAAGGCATAACGGCCACCGTCAGCTTGACCGGCATGCTGAGAATTTCATCCGTGCCGGCCATATTGTTGCCCAGATCATCAATGATGACGGCAAGTTTTTTCTTAGGCTGGTGAACCTCCGGGCTCTTGACTGATCCTGGATTTCCGGGATTTGCGGGATTTCCAGACTTTCCGGCTCCATCCAAGGTAATCTGCATTGATCTGAGGCCGGCCGCCTGCACCTTAACCTCAGGTTGAAACGAAGCGGCAACCAACCCGCATAATAACGTTGCTGTAAGCACACGGGCAGTCTTCTTCCCAATTGTCCTGAACATTCTCCTGTCCATACTCCGCCCCTCCTTAGCTAAACAAGTTGTTTCTTCATTGTGTGAGGTTGGGGAACTAAATATGTATGCCAATCAAGGGAGGTTCAGGTTCTCATTTCTGAAGTGAAAAAGGCCAACCAGCTGAACTGGTTGACCTCGTTGTTAAATTATCACTTTCATTGGAAGGTGAATCAGGGATTGGCCTGGTGCGGAAGCCACCAGATTGTTCTCCAGATCAAAATCAGGGACTGGTTCGATCCGTGAAAATTTTTGAAGAAACGCCGTTAAAGCGATGGTAAGCTCTAATCTGGCTAATGGTGCTCCCAAACAAAAATGAGGCCCATTTCCAAAGGTAAGATGTTTCTTGTTGTTTTTGCGATGAACATTGAGGGTGAACGGATCTTCAAACATATGCTCATCTACATTAGCCGCGCTCATCCAGGCGATGACAACATCCCCCTTTTTCATTTGAACACCTAGAAGATTATTGTCCTGCTTCACGGTACGTTCCCGTTTGGAAATATGGAACCGGTAACGAAGCATTTCTTCCACAGCATTGGCGGCAAGTTCCGGAGCGTTTCTTAATTGTTCATACAGAGTCTTATCATCATATAAGAGTGAATAAAAAGTGCTGGAGAGCATGTGACTTGTAGTCTCAATTCCAGCTCCCAATAACAGCATGGTCGAGCGAACGACCTCATCGTCGGTGAAACGTTCTCCCTCAAGCTCTGCCTTCAACAAATCCGAGATAATATCATCGGAGGGATTGGATCTCTTCTGAACAACAACAGGGTAGAGATACTCGAAATACTCCTTAGCCGCTATCTGTTTCTTGGCCTGAATCTCCTGCTCGTCTTCCAAGCTGTAAGGTTGGAACAGAACATCCACCCATTTCTTGAATAGATGATAATCATGTGATGGAACACCAAGCAAATCGGCCATCACGATGGCAGGCAGCGGACTGGCAAGTGACTGCACGATGTCTGTCACACCGTTATCCGGAATGTCATTGATGAGGTTCTGAACCACTTCTTGGATGCGCGGCTCCCAAGCTTTCAAGCTTCGTGGTGTAAAAGCAGCCGACATGAGCGAGCGGTACTTTTGATGCCGGGGCGGGTCTACGCTTGTAAGGCTAATTTTCTCTGGAACCGCCCCTTCTTTATTACCGGTGCCGACGGTTATGGTGGTTCTATTGCCCTCCACAGTGAAAAATTCATAATCGCTGATCACTCTTTTGACATCATCATAACGAAAAACATTCCACGTATCCGTCTCCTGATGATAATAAACCGGGTGCTCATTTAACATCTTCTTATACCATTCCATAGGGAAAAACTGTTCGGCTCTGGTCTTGAATTGAGTAATAGTATCCAAAAAAATCACTTCTTTATACATTTAAGGCTACTCCTCCTCTGCTTGATCTTGGATCAGCGCTTTAGTTCAGAGACGTCTTCCTCCTAAAATATAAGAGATACCTTATCGACTGACACCACTCCCTCTCCTTAAAACGACATTTTCATATAATATTAGAATTTTTTACCACTCTTCAAGTATATACTGATGGTATAATTAATTTCAAATTTACTTATGCAAATCAGACTAGATACTTATATTAAAGGTTTTTGTAAATATACGATGAGTATATTATTTAAAAATCCGCAGCAAAAAAGCCTGGCATCCGCCAAGCTGTACACCCGGTCTATATTGTTTTAACATGCTCTAAATACCACCAACAGCTTCTCGCAATCCTCTGGCCTTCCCTGCTAAAAGCACTCTGCGCGGACTCCTTCTGAAATGCAATTAAAACGACCTCAATCACAGTAAAATTATTGCAATCCTGCCTTTCAATCAAGTCCAGCAATCCCTGAGCAAGATCTTCTAATTTCGTTGATTCCTTCGAGTTCTGAACTATCTTGTGAAACTGTTGTAAATCAGAGATTAAGGCCTCTTTATTTATTGTACTTTCCGCTTCATCAGGTTCGTATTGACGGAGTAGTGACAAGGCCTGTTCATCAAAAATATGCTCATTCCTTTCCTGCATCGCTCGAAGCAGAACCCCTACATAGGTCAATACCTTGGATACAGCCTCATACCAATCAGGCTTCTGGGAGTGAAAGCACCTCGACATATTATCAATTTGGTGCAGCATTCCATAACACAATATAGCCCCTTCGCTGGCATAACTGCTGATCTCTTCCCCAAACAGGTGAATGAAGCGTTCAGACAGCCACCTTAATTGCATGCTCGCCAGTTTCGTTGAATTAACTTCCCCTGAATAAAAACCTGCCCAAAATAGTTCCCATACTCGTTCTTTATCCGGCAGGATCATGGGCACAGCAATCTGATCAACGAGTCGGTCGAAATCGGAAGCATAAGGCTTATACTCCAGACTTTTTCGGATTTCAAGATCTTCCTGCATGCGTTTTTCAAAAATAGCGTGGAAACAATCCTCTTTCGAATTAAAAAATTTATAAAATGTTCCTTTTGAGACTCCTGATTGATCAAGAATCATCTGAATGGTTGTATTCGCCAAGCCATGCTCAATGAATAGGCTGAGTGCCGATTCTAACAACAATTCTTTGCGTTTGCTCATCTTTTTTCTCACCGATCGTTTTTGATTCCCATTGTATCACTAGCCGTAACAGGAAAATAGGGGGCTGGTAGATGCTTGTACCACAGATTTCGAATAGGCAAAAAAAAGGCCCACGGAATGGGCCGAATATCAGGAGCCTGAGTCCGGATATATCGCTTGCTTGATATGGTGTCCGGTCAGCGATGCAGGACAATCCATAATTCCCTGAGGAGGTCCTTCAAATAAAACGTTTCCTCCATCCTGCCCTGCACCGGGACCAAGATCGATGATCCAATCCGCCTGACAGATGACCTGCAAATTATGCTCAATAACAATTAAAGTGCTGCCCTGTTCAACCAGACGGTTCATGATGTGAATCAACTGATCAACATCCGACATATGAAGTCCTGTCGTGGGTTCATCAAGCACATAGATATTCCCGGTTGCTTCAAGCTCAGCAGCCAGTTTTACCCGCTGCAGCTCGCCTCCTGACAAGGTGCTGAGCGGCTGGCCCAAAGATACATAGCCGATACCGGTCTCCTTTAAGCCTTTAAGCACTGAGGCAATCTCTGGGGTATCCCGGAAAAAATCAAACGCCTCATCCACGCTCATAGCCAATATATCGCTGATATTCAATCCGCGAAATGTCATCGCCAGAACCTCATCCTTAAACCTGCGGCCATGACACTCTTCACAGACCGTTTGAACCGTATCCATAAAGGCAAAATCCGTGTATATCACCCCTAGGCCTTTGCAGTGAGGGCAGGCCCCTTGTGAATTAAAGCTGAAGAGTGAAGCGCTCACCCGGTTTTCTCTGGCAAACAGGCTCCGGATCACATCAAAAATTCCGGTATACGTAGCCATATTGGAGCGGCTTGAAGCACCGATCGTGCTCTGATCAATAAGAACCGCCCCAGGATAGCGTTTCGAGAACTCTTGATGGATCAATGTGCTTTTGCCTGATCCCGCCACTCCTGTAACAACGGTCATCACTCCCGTAGGTATGCGTACACTTACGTCTTTTAAATTGTTCATCGTGGCGTGCTGAACCTCCAGCCAGCCGGCAGGCTGTCTGACTTCAGGTTTGAGTGTGAGTTTATGCTTCAGCGCCTTGGCGGTCAAGGTGTCCGACTTCAGTAAACGTTCCAAATCCCCCTCATAGACGACGGAACCGCCGAATTTTCCGGATTTCGGCCCCATCTCCACAATATGATCGGCAATGCGTATAACGTCAGGGTCATGCTCCACGATGAGAACGGTGTTGCCTTTATCCCGGAGCTCCCGCATCAGACGGTTGATCGTGCTGACGTCATGCGGATGAAGTCCAATGCTCGGCTCATCAAAAATATACGCAAGATCCGTTAAGCTGTTTCCAAGCTGGCGTACGATCTTGATCCGCTGTGATTCACCGCCTGATAGGCTGGATGTTTCACGATTCAGGTTCAAATATCCAAGCCCAATCGTAACAAGATGGGTCAATCGCTCTGTAATCGCTTCTGTTACCGTTCGGCCTTCCGGTATGTGAACGGTCCGAATGTACCCGAGCAGGTCACTGATCTGCATTCTGCCGAAGTCGGCAATGTTCAGCCCATTTAACCTGCACGCCAGCACAGCTTGATTTAATCTGCCCCCCTTACATGCCGGACAAAGCGCCTCAACCACCACATGATCAATCGCTTCTTTGTACCGCTCGCCATCCCTGGATTCCGCCTTATCCAGAAAAGTACGCTTTATTCGTGGAATGACTCCTTCATACAAGGAGGTTGGCGGCCAGCCTTCAAGTGGATGAGGCGGTTTGAATCCGGTTTTGTGCAGCAGCGTGTCCATTTCATCTTCTGAATAATCCTTCAGTTTTTTGTCATTGTCGAACAGACCCGTGCACACAAAACGTTTCCATCTTACATCTCCAGGGTAAAAGGTCGGGAACAGAATCGCCCCCTCATTCAGCGATTTCTCCTGATCGATCAACCGATCGACCATAACCGTTTTGGCTTTGCCTAAGCCTTCACATTCGGGACACATCCCTTGCGGATTATTAAAAGAGAAGACGCTTGACTCCCCGACAAACGGCTTCCCGAAACGGGAAAATAACAGGCGCAGCAAAGCATAGATATCCGTGGCTGTACCGACGGTTGACCTGGCGTTCCCTCCGATTCTCTTCTGGTTGATAACGATGGCTACCGGCAGCTTGTCAATGGACTCCACCTCAGGCTGCCCGTAATGTGGAAGCCGGTTGCGGATGAAGCTGGAATAGGTTTCGTTCAACTGCCGCTGCGACTCGGCCGCAATCGTATCAAATACCAGTGCCGATTTACCTGAACCAGACAAGCCTGCAAACACGGTAATTTGTTTCTTCGGAATGGCTACATTTACTCCCTTGAGGTTTTTCTCTCTCGCACCGGTAACCTGAATAAAATCATTACTGCTCATGATGCCTCTCCTCCCCTTTAAGCATGTTCATTAAAATTGTATACTCTAAACATGTCAATTACTGTCATGTTAACCTAGGGAAGGAGAAAGCCATCCATGTCAAAAGCCAAGGCCCTATTGGACCTGATGATGTATATCAATGCCAAACGCCATTTCACAGCGAAGGAAGTGGCTGATGAATTCAATATTTCTATCCGGACAGCGCACAGGTATCTAATGGATCTAAGTGAAATGGGTGTTCCGCTCTATACCGAGCCAGGCCGCGGGGGTGGTTACCGGATACTGAATAACCGGATGCTGCCGCCGATTATCCTGGATGAAGACGAGGCATTTGCCATTTTCTTCGCCTTTCAATCTCTTAGGTACTATCCTTCCATGCCTTTTGACATCAACATGAATTCAGTCTCCAGAAAACTGTATGCAAGTCTTCCAGCAGATGCGCAAAACAAAGTCGACCGTCTCGGATCCGTTCTAGCTTTTTGGACTCACAAAACAAGCACCCCCTCACCTTTTCTGAAGGAAATCATAGAGGCGGCCACCGAGAATCGAATCCTTGAAATGGTATATGCTTCGAAAGCAGATAATACCGTGCGGGAAATTGTACCTCTCGGTCTATACGCGTATAACGGCTTCTGGTATATGCCTGCTTTCGATCCCGACGCTCACGAAACCCGCCTGTTCCGGGCTGACCGGATTGTATCATTGAAGGTGACACAGGACATCGCCGTTCCGCCGGTTAACCTGCCCAGCTGGTTGGATAACCAGACCGCGCAAGCACCCAAGAACCCTGTCCGGCTGTATGTGGAGCTGACCCGGGAAGGCATCCGGCAGTGCCGCAGTCAGCCATGGCTGGAGCCTTATATCGTCACGACTGATGAAGAGTACGGTTATGTGGAGACCGGGATCGATCAAAGTGAGCTGGAGTTTGTATCCAGCTACTTCTTTCAGCTGGGCACCTCAGCCAAGGTGCTTGAACCGCGCGAGATTGCAGACCGGATAGGCATAATGGCCAAAGAGCTGTACCACCATTACTTATAGAAGCTTCTTCTTTTTTCATCAGAAATTAAAAACCCGTCAAAAGCCTTGTAAAATCAAGGTCTTTTGACGGGTTTGATGTTCACTTAATCTAATATCCCATATCCTTTAATATTTTGGATAATGTGCGCAAGCGCTCGCCGATCATTTCATCGTCGTCGCTCAGCGCTTGATTAAACAGCTTAATATCTTCATTAATTCTCTCATTGTCCGTACAGATCGCCACGGTCATGGCATCCCCTTGCAGACCAACCCGCTCAATAACAGGCTTCTCCGGGTCATATAAATCCTCATAACGATAGGCTTCACGGAAATGCTCCAGAGACCGGCAAATTAGAATGGACAAATCAAGAACACGATGAAGAGGCAGCTCCTCCGATTGTCTTGACCATTTCTCCCCCGTGTATCTCCATACCTTGGCCGAAATATCGACCTTGCCCCTATCGTTCCATTGAGCCAAGCCCAGGGAAAGACCTTTCGCATCCGTGTTCCCGGCCATCCGCCCATCAATCTTCTCATAATTTTCCGACACAACAACCGGTTTATGTTTTAACGTTGTAGGTATCTTCACTTTTATTCCCTCATTCCGTTTATCTACTTACTAATTTACTAGATAACGGTTTCATCTTATCTTGAATTTTACAGCTAGTCAAATGCTTAATCCTTGGGTGGTCTATTATATCCTCTGTCCCCATAAGGCTGCAACTTCTGAAGCCACGGCTTCAACATTTGTTTCTGTTCCCAGCGCATATCTGTCACCTCATCGCTTTCCTTCTGCTGCAAGACCTCATAAGTGAACGCATCCGCTCCGAATTCTAGCCAGTCCTTTTGCAGCTGAGCATTTGCAAATCTCCCTCGATCCAGCTGCATCTTCAGGGTGAGCCATTTGTTCTTCAAGTTGGGATAACTGTCAATGTAGATTTTCCCGTTGACTTTATTTTGGATCTGGATGACACCCATATACGACTTGATCTGCTTGTATTCCTCAAGCAGCTCTTTTCGCTTATTCTTATCCATGTCTTTCTCTCCTTCTCGTGTTAATGTAATTCATGTAAATCATATATACCGGGCAATGATCCTAACTAACTTTGTTGGGAATTCACGCAGATTCGTAATGTCCAGAAATCTTTCATAACCATATATCTCGCTGATGACCTCTTTAAGGCTTTGGCTAATTGGTTTTTTCCAGAACCGGCATCGCCCTCTAACAGAATATTGGCAATTTTCATTTCTCCGCGATTCCAGTTCCGTTTTACTTCTTTACTAATACGGAGTTCTTCCTCACTGGTCTTATGGGATACTATTTTTTTCCAAATCAGCTCTTGTTCTGTATCACTCCACTGCCTCTTTGGTGACAATAATATTGTCCATGCTCCTCCATTGGTTTCTCCTCTCTAGGCCCATCAAGATGCTGAGCCTGTCTCCGCTTTACTTCTTTTCTTGACCACGATAGGGAGCAGCAGCAGCGCGCCGATGATCAGAAACACACTGCTCACCATATATACACCTAGCAGGGAAAACGTATCCTTGAGATAACCGGAGACAAACATACCTATCACCATCATTCCCATGAAAATGGGTGTGATTGTTCCCGATACCCGGCCAATAAATGCTCCTTCGGTGTTCCGGACAAGAAGAGTCTGAATGCCGCTTTGAATACAAGGATAGAACAACCCGCTGATCACAAGCAGAATAAGAGTCAGCCAAATTTGTTTTGACGCGCCCAATCCAATCGTACAGACGGCGCTGACAAGCAGGCCTACCAAGAGCAAGAGCTGTGGCTTTACGTTCTTGGCCACGGCTATAATGAGAGCTCCGCCTGCCAACATGGCAGCCCCATTGGCCATCACCAGCCACTGCAGGAACTGTTTGTCTTGCCCCAGGTTCTCAATAACCAGGAAGAGCTGAAGCGGCTGAGTCAGCCCTGATGCTAAACCGACCGCCAAAAAGGTCCAGCTGAGCGTTTTTAGAGATTTGTTAGCTCCGATATAATTTAGGCCATCCGTTAACTCCCTGATAAAGCCGCCAGCTTTCCCTGACTGCGGTTCCTCCGCATCACGGGGAAGAGTGGTTAATACAAGGGAAGACCCTAGGAACATAACCGCTGTCAGGATTAGCGATACGTTAATGCCAAACTTAATAAAAACAAACGTACCTATGACGGGTCCCAAAACCGTAAAGATAGCTACAAGCGTTTGGGACATCGCCATGACACCCTGCAGCTGTTCAGCGGGCACATGCCGCTTGTACAGTTTCATGGCCGAAGGCTGGGAGAACTGGGACAGGCTGGCAGAAATAAACGACCCGATAAGAAGTGCAATCCACCCACCGTTCATGACCGCAAGCAGCACAGCCCCCACAGACACGCCAGACAACAAGTCGCTCCATACCATAGTTCTCTTGGGCCGCCATCGGTCAGCGAAGGTCCCTCCAATAAGGCCTAACAGAAAGATCGGTGCAAATTCCGCAACCGAGATCAGAGATACATCAACCGGATTATTGCTCGTCAAATCGGTAACATACAGAAGCACAGCATAATTCCGTATCCATATTCCCAATTGCAGCAGCACCCGGGAAAAGATAATCGTTCGGACATATTGATTGGTAAACATGTTTAATACCCCATGGCCGAAATATCGACCTTCCCTCTATCGTTCCGTTGAGCAACATCTAATGATAGGCACTTTGAAGCCGTGCTTCTGGCAAGCTGCCCGTCAATTTTTTCATAATTTTCGGATACGACAACAGGCTTATGCCTATAACGTAGTTGATTCTTCATCTTGTCCCCCTCTTTCGTTTCTCGATCAACAATTTCGTTAGTTGTTTACTGATTTACTAATTTACTAAATCAGTGATTAGAATATTATCTTGGATTTCATCGTTAGTCAAGCCGTTTTTTTTACTTCCGTTATTTTTTGACCAAAAGGCGCTCTTGAGATAACGGGGACGATAGTCCATCTAATCTTGCAAAGTTGAAATTTGTTATGCTACAATGACGTTTAATAAACGCGGAGGAGATGATGAGAATAATGTAATATTTCTTGCTATTTTACGAATGATAAAACAACGATTGTTTTATTCTTTGTTAAGCAAGAAAGTTACTTATTCTCTTCACTCAAATCATTTTTATCTATTTCATTATGTGGGTAGATTCTAGTTCATTTGAGCTGCAAGAAAGGTAACTTTCTTGCAGCTCTTTATTTTTTGGGGAAGTTATTGTTATCGCGGAATTTTAATGTACTCTATGATTTTTTATCTCAGGAGGTCGAAATAGATGATTGAAGTTGTAGATGTTCATGTGAACCGTTCATTGCACGTGGGTACGGTTCACAATCAAACTAAACGGATGCCGGAGCATTATCCATCTATTGATAGATGCACGTAGCGATTCCAGCTACAAGCTTCGTGGATTTTAATAGGGTTGGTTAATGTGTATGGTAAGCACCGACAATGGTGCTTAGGCATTTTCTCCGGCTTAAGAGGAGAAAAAAACATGAAATCAACTTCAAAATACGAAATGATTCAACGCATTTTAACGGAATTGAAACAACCCGCATATCGGTACCAACAAATTGCCGATGCGATCTTCAAGCATAGAATTGGTGAATATGACCGAATGACCATACTGCCTAAGGGGATAAGAAACGAGTTAATTAAGAACCTTGGTGAACACGTTTTGAACTTAACCCCTGTCATGCAAAAGACGTCGAAACAAGTGAATAAAGTACTTTTTGCCATGGAGGGCGGTGAACGCATAGAAGCCGTTCAGCTAAGCTATGAGCGGGGCTGGAAATCGTACTGCATTTCCAGTCAGTGTGGATGCGGATATGGCTGCCGTTTCTGTGCTACCGGTACAATCGGGCTGAAACGAAATCTGACTGCGGACGAAATTACCGACCAATTGCTGTACTTTCATTTCAATGGTCAAGCCTTGGACAGTGTCTCGTTTATGGGGATGGGAGAGGCGCTCGCTAATCCTAATATCTTCGACACGCTTAGGATTCTAACCGATTCACGAATCTTTGGTTTAGGGCATCGAAGAATTACAGTCTCTACCATCGGAATTCTGCCGGGGATCGATCGTCTGACAAGGGAATTTCCACAGGTGAACCTAACCTTTTCGCTGCACTCTCCGTTTGACGAACAGCGGAGCGAGCTCATGCCCATTAACCACCGATTTCCGCTGAATGAGGTGTTGAACAAGCTGGATCAGCATATCCGGGATACAGGTAGAAAGGTATATATTGCGTATATCTTACTTCGGGGAGAAAACGATTCAAATGAACATGCGGAAGCCATTGCTGCTTTGTTAAAGGACAGAGGACCTTGGGAGCATTTATATCACGTCAATTTAATCCCCTACAATTCAACCGACGTAACGCCTGAAAGCTTCCAACAATCGGACAAAGACCGGGTTCAAAGGTTTGTCCGTATTTTAAAAACAAAGGGCATCAAAGTCACCGTGCGGGCACAATTCGGAACGGACATTAATGCAGCATGCGGTCAACTATACGGAATCAACAAGTGATATAAGGATTTGAGTTGAAATGAAAAGGAGAAACGGATGATGTCTCATGACAATTTCACAATAACTCATGTTCATTTCCATGCAAAGACAGTGATTTGGTGATATTTGCATGGAATAACATCATCACCAATCATGCTGGCTTTGCTGCTTGAAATATTATAAATATTCAAGGAGTGAGTCTACATGAGATATATCAACGCTAATGCAATTCTCCCCAAAGAATTGGTTGAACAATTGCAAATTTTTGTACAAGGTGAATACCTCTATATTCCAGCAGTGAAAGAGCATCATAAGCAGTGGGGGGAATTATCCGGTTTCCGGGAGGAGATTGATAGACGAAATCGTGACATAATACAGGCATACTCTTCGGGTACTTCCATTCAAGAACTTGCAGACTCTTACTGCCTTTCTGTTTATGCTATCCGAAAAATAATTTATAACAAATAACAAGCGCAGGCGTAAGAGTCTTGCCACCACATGTCCATCTCTAGGGCTGCGGTGGCTTTTTTATTTGGTCATGTTAAATCAAACTGTTGAGCTCTCATTTCTTGTTTATTATTTTGAAATGTCAATTATAAAAGAAGTAATCTCCTTAATTTTGGTTTTGTTTAAACTGCTATTGAAACGGTAGATATTGCAGAAAGCGTAGCTAATATTGCCTTCGAGGTTTAGAATGCCATTTACCGAACCAGAATAACCATGCGTTATTATATTGCTGATCACTAACTCCACTGGCTTTTTGTCAATCAGTTTTTCAAGCATTTTGAAAACTTGATCCCTACCTTGTAATACATGGCTACCGATAAAATTCCATTTGATTTCTTCTATGATCTTCTCCATGATAAAGCCTCTATCGTTGCAAACAAAGGCAACATTAAACGCTCTAAGTAATTCTTTTTTAGGTGCGTTTCCACAATCTTCTGCACAAATAATTTTCACTTGTTCGCCTCGAATATTGTCCTCCGACATACTCTCCATGCCCCCATTCAAAGGTATAATCATCGATCATAATAATACGCAGTTCCATGCATTTCTTCAATCGACTATGGGACTGCTGACGTTCTGGATATGGTTAATACCCTTCATAGGCCGCTCAGGTTATACCAAACAGCACAGAACCATTTTGTGTATAGTTTCATTGATTTCTATCTGTTACCTTTAATCTAAAGGTTTCTTCTAAAATGTCATAGTGTAAACGGAGGTTTTCATAATGGATGCAATTGTAAATATACTAAGAGCGGCGTCGACCCAACAAGCTTTCTTATATAATCAAGCTTTTACTGTGATGAGAGTACCTATACCGTAAAAGTTTAGGATCTGGAGGAGAAAATATTGTTGAAAGTCACTCTTTTTAACATGGAAGGCATTGATGTTGGTGAAATGGAACTTGAAGAATCTATCTTCGGCATTAATCCCAATGAATCGGTTATGCATGATGCAGTTATAAATTATCTGGCCAATCTTCGAAGTGGAACACAGTCATCTTTAACACGTGGTGAAGTTAGAGGCGGCGGCAGCAAACCGTATAAACAGAATAAAATTGATAGATCCAGAGCAGGTTCCATTCGTATGCCGCATTGGCGTGGTGGAGGAGTTGTGTTTGCACCTAAACCTCGTGATTACAGCTACAAACTCAACAAAAAGGTAAAGCGGCTCGCTATAAAATCTGCATTGTCCAGCAAAGTAATGAACAAAGAATTCATTGTCGTCGACGAAATCAAGTTAGACAATTACAGGACAAAGTCTATTGTAGCTATGCTTAATGCTCTTGGAGCAGATAAAAAGGTACTGATTGTTACACCTTTCATAGATAACTTTATTATTAAGAGTTCCAATAACATCCCTGGTGTAGAAACCACCGTAGCTGATTCCATAAATGTATACAATGTCCTGAATTGTGATCAATTAATAATTGCTAAAGAAGCTGTTACTAGGATAACGGAAATGTACTCGTAAGGAAGGATAATATTGTTGGATCTGCATCGCCATAACTCCTATGCAGAGCGATGGCCTAAATATAGCTTTGTTATTTTAACTGCGAATAACATCAAATAAAAAAGGTTTGTACTAATATGTAATATAATCCCACGTTCCTAAATTAAGAATCCCGTTAAGCACCGGCTGGCAAAAAACTTGCACGTATAGTTAAACAGGAACGCATATATTACTATGATAAGGGCAATCAACTTCCAGAAGTACATCAAATGCAAGAAGGACTTTGAGATGTGCATATCATACTTTCCTTTTGTATCGCTCTTAACTAAGCTTATTGTTAAATGGTCCGGTATCTATAGTACTAATGTTAGAGTATTAATTTCGGCAAATACCTATGAACTTGTTATAGAACAGCTTTCAAGAATCTAGCCTTGCTAAGCCCGGTAAATGCGTCTTTATTGGGTATTATAGTGAATGGAGTCAATTATTTGTCTTTAAGAAAAACTAAAATAAAATTGATCGTTTTCTGATAGAAGTTATATATTCCATGTAGTCAGAAACAGCAAGAAGGTTTATAATTGTGGGTTTCTGAGCTTCGCAAATATTCTTAACCTTTAATAGAGGAAATTAAACTTTCTTGGGTTGCACTCCGATTAATCCATGAACGTTCTTGAATCAGCATGAAATTAACAATATTGCGTTTTGTTTGGACAACGATTAAAGATGCTTACTTCAAAAATGGCAGCCCCTCCCCAAGTTAGGGGTAAAAGGCTGCCATTTATACGACTAAAAATTTCCCCCGCTTCCGCCCGGGACGCAGTACCGTTCGGAACGAACTTATTGTCGCCGCGGCCATTCACGATGCTTAGTTTGCGGACCGCCTCAATCGCGCCTTTCGCCTACTTCGGGATGTCGTTATCGTCCGCGAAGCCGATCGTTGCGCCTGCTTCGGCAGACAGTTTAAGCGTTTTAGCGATCATCGCTGCCATTTCCGCCCAGGTAATGACGGCATTCGGCTTGAACGTTCCATCCGGATAGCCGCTGACAAGCTTCATGCCCGCCGCGCTCAGGATGGCGCTCTTTGCCCAATGTCTGTGTACGATGGCGCCGGCTCGTTCGGTTCGCCGCTTTCGTCTTTCTTCTCGCCAACAACCATGACCGATTTTATAACTGAAGTATCATTGCCATTGCTTGAGCCGCTGCCGCTGACCGGTGTCCCCGGTCGAGGATCCTTTGGCGTCTCCGGCTGTGAAGCCTTTGGTGTCGCCATCACGGCGTTGGAGAACTTGCTCTCTCCACCCGCTCCCACGGCTTTCACTGAGAACGCATAGCTCGTTCCGTTCGTCAGACCGGTGACGGTGATTGGGTTGTCCGAACCCTCGGCCATCGCAACAGCTTCTCCGTTTGCCCGCGCGGTGACCTTATAGCCTGTAATTTCGCTTCCGCCGGAATGGATTGGCGCGGCAAAGCTCACCTCAGCGGACCCGTCATGACCGACGGCATGCACACCGGCAGGTGCGTCCGGGACAGTAGCAAGAGCCGAATACACTTTAAATTCCCAGAGCGAGTAGCCGTATTTGGTTCCTCTTTTCGTACCATACATCCGAACGTATCTCGCATTCACGGGTTCGAAGGAGATTCTATCGATTCCGCCGTCTCCGGTTGTGGTACTGTAAACTGTAGTCCAATTCGTCGCGTCGTCGGAAACTTGGATTTGGTAAGCTTCGCCATACGCGTCTTCCCAATGTAGAGCGACCTCCTGGATGGATTGGCTAGTGCCAAGGTCGACATAGATCCACTGCGGATCGGAATAGTTAGATCCCCAACGGGTGCTAAGTGAGCCATCGACTGCATAGCCGGGTCCTACGTTCGCGGCTCTGGACGAGCTTGCCGCTACCGTCTTGCCTTCGGCAAGATTGGGTGGTACTGCCTCATACACATTGAATTCATAAAGCGAATAGCCGTTTCCGGTACCCTGCTCAACCCCTTGCATACGAACATACCTGGCACTGACCGGACTGAAAGAAATATCTTCGATTCCGCCTTTACCCGTCGTCGTTGAGTAAACATCGCTCCAGGTGACGGCGTCGTTCGATACTTGAATTTTATAACTCTTCCCGTATGCCTTCTCCCAATTTAACCTAACTTTATTAATCAAAAATTGATTTTGCAAATCAACATAAATCCATTCATGATCCGAATCGTTGGAACTCCAATACGAAGTTCTGTAAAGATCCGTAGCCTTCGAGGCAGATAGGTTGCCTTTGCTGGATGAAGCGGTCGCACCTTTATCGTAAGCAAGATCGAATCCGCTGTCGTCGATGGAGGCTCCCTCATTCAAAGTCATGCTTCGGCCTGTGAACGTATCCTTGCCGAGCGTAAAGCTTGTCGTGGATGTTTCTCCGTTTCGATCCAGCGTCACATTCACTTTAATCCCCGGTGTTTCGGGATTGGCGACCGAAATACGGACAGGTGCAGAAGACTCGTCAACGATAACCATGGCGGGTTGATCTACTGAGACCATCAAACCGTCTCTCACCGTTACCGATCCGGGTTGATAAAACAGCAATTCCACAATCCCCAGAGACTTATGCCGGACAGCCTGGACAGACGAAGTATTCGAAAGAATACTTATCGGGTTATCACTCGCGTAGCTGCCGACCTCTTGGGAGGTTTTGTTTGGCAGTACGATATATTGATAGGAAGCGTTTGTGGGTTTCACGCCATGATCGAGCCAAATCGAAAAAATCGGCTTGGTCATCGCCTCCGTTGAACTTCCCGAGATGACATCGCTCCATTTTCCGGTTTTCGTCTCCCGTTTTACTTGAAAATCCGTTGGAGTTGGGAATATATAGCCGATATGGTCGTTATAGGCCCAGCGTCCGCCCGTTTGCATCGTTCCGTCTGCTATCGGATTGCCGTCTACGAGAACTTCGCCTGTCGCCTGACTTTGGTTCAATGTCGTGTGGATCGGCGCGGTATTTGTCGAAGTGATTCCTGCACCAAGCGCCACCATTTCATCATCGAAAAAGAAGTAGCCCTTCTTTCCACTTGTATTCAACTTGTTAAAATCAAATGCGGTGGCTCCATAATGCTCGTTTGTCACTCCGCCTACAAACGTTTTGGGATTGTTGAAATTCCCGTCTTTCGTGAGTGCGTACGGGGCCGTCGTACCGGGAACATGGGCCCAGTCCATCAACGGGTACACGGGTCTGTACTCGTCGCCGGTTCTCTGAATGGCGGTGGCTCCTTGCGGCGTCCAGTATAACAGGTTATATCCGCTGGGATTAATCGTTCTCCATTCGCCGCCTTTGACCGTGCTGGAAGACATCTTGACCGTAATTCCGTAGTCATTTCGCATATGGGAGGAGACAAGCGTCTGCCATTGTGTCATATTGCTCTTGTCCAGTCCGTTGCTCGTGTTCGTGCCGACCCGGCGAATATTGTCAAGGAAACTGGCAAACTCCGCAGCCCGCTTCGGATTGGCCGCCTGCATCCATTGCATCGGATCTTCATAGAAAGTCAGAGCTGCGCTCGTATAACCCGGCCAATCTGGTCCATTCATCCCCATGCCCAAATCGGCAACATCGCCTTTCACGAGATACCGGGTACCGTCCAACAAGTAGGAAGATAACGAATCAATCGCCGCTTCACTGAACGAGAACGCGGTGCCCGAGGTAATGTAGGCCCAGAATGACATATCTCTGGCAAAGCTTCTTCCATAACCGGTCGTATAATTCGTTTTGCCATGCATGAAAAAAGACATGTCCGACTGAATTCCCGTCACCGTCGTCGTCACATTCGACAGTACGTTAAACGCATTCACGGCGTTCCGGACGATCCGGGCATCTTCCAGCAATAAGCCGCGGTACATATAATTTTGATTGTACCAGGACGAATTGGCTCCATCGATCGTGTGAGGGCTGCTGTCTAACGTGCCAATTATATTGGAGACTTGCGTTGTGGTTAAATAGCCTTCACATAGAAGCGCGATTTTTCCCAACCTTAATTGTTTGCCGATTCCGGTCTCCCACCAGTTAGTTGAAGTCGGCTTTACCGTGAACCAATAATCCAGCGCCTTTTGAATACCAGCTAACAGCGTTTCACTATGATAATTTGGATCATTGGGGTCGGCAAACGCCTGCGCCATCGACTGCATCCGGTCTAAGGCAAGGTAGGGCGACCAACCTCTCCCATTAGCGGCGGAAGTTGTACTCGCGTAATCGACATCCCCCCAGCTTCCATTCGGGTTTTGATTGGATAAATAAGTACCTGCCTGTGATTTGAAGGTCCATTCGACCCGACCGTTTGTTCCGTCATTTATGATATCTGTGGAGATGTAAAAATCAACCATGCGCTTTTTCATCATTTTCATATCAGCGATCTCTTGAGAAGCATTCGTCTCCTCGAAAGTGTTCGCCGATACAAGTGAGTATAAAAATAGGGAAGACATCATTGAACAAACAATAACAAGACAAATCCACCTTTTTACAAACCTTTGCCTTGGGTTAGCCATTCTCATGCTCCTCCTTGAAGAAGGCAGCAAATACTGCCCTCCATCTTTCAAAAGAATGTATTATATATATCCTCCAAGGGGATGTCCACGACAGCCATCACTTCGTCCGCGGCACCATAATACATGCGGATCATTTGATCTAATAAAATGGCTCCGCACGAAAACACGACCCCGCCGAAAAATCCATTCACCTCATAGGCGGTTTCCGGCTCCAATACGGGTACATGGGATCTTGCTATTACCTTGGCCGGATTGTTCAAGTCGAGCAGCACCGCCCCCATACAATAGCGATGCTTGCTGTCCGCGCCGTGGTACAGCGCAAGCCAGCCGCGATCGGTTCGAATCGGCACCGCGCCGCCGCCCATTCGAGCCGAATCCCAGCCTTGTTCGCTTAGCCCCATCAGGAAGCGATGGTTCCCCCAATGGTCAAGATCGGGCGATTCGGCGATCCATATCTCGGGAGAACCGAACGATTTCGGCACCGGACGGTGCAATGCGTAGTATTTGCCGTTAATTTTCTCCGGGAATATCATGACGTCCTTATTTTCGGGAGCGAATATAAGCCCGTGACGCTTGAATGTTCGAAAATCCCGGGTCTCCGCCAGGCCAACGCCAACGCCGCGAGCGGAGGCGGAGCTGTAAGTGACATAATACATGTCCCCGATTTGGGTCACGCGCGGATCTTCAATCCCCCACGCTTCCAAAGCGTGTTCCGGAAATAAGGCCGGCTGAGGCTCGATGTCGAAATGAACGCCATCCTTACTTCGCGCCACCCGCAGATGGGATAAGGATGTGAGCATGACCGTTCGTCCGTCCCTTGCAACGAAGCGCGAGTCGGAGAAATCATAGCTCGGATCGGCCTTGTCGTAGCGCTCTATAAGTACATCGGTGCCCGCTTCGTTAAGCCGGGGGACGAGTACTTCGTCTTCCCGGTCCGATACCGGCGCTTCCGAAACGCGCAGCAACAGAATAATTTCATCCCGTACTTGCGCGACGCCTGCATTAAACGCTCCAAGCACTCGAAAGTTGGGACGGGAGGGTGCAACGTCCTGGGCCCGTATAACAGGATTTTGCGTACAGCGTTTTACGTTCATGTAAGATACCTCTTTCCGTCTTTCAATGATTGTTATTTACCGGATGTAACGGCGTCGATTTGCGCTTGAATTTCATCGATCACTTTTTGTCCACCGAGGCTTGCCATTTTTTCCTCCAGCTTCGCCTTGCCTTCACCCGCAGGTAGCAAGCCTTGACTAAGCGGCAGGAAGAGTGAATCGTGAAGCGGCGTAATTTTGGCATATTCCGTCTTCACCTTTTCAGCGTTAAAGCTGAAGCCTGACGTCGGACTAAGCGTAAAATTAGCCGGGTCGGCGGAGAAGTCGAACCACTTCTTGTCATCCGGCATCATCGTATCCGGCGTGCGGTTCAGCTTTGGCCGCCAAGTCAGCACAAAGCCCGGGAACGAATAGTTGGACAGCACCTTATAGCTCTTATCACCGACAGGCTGCCAATCCTTTCCTTGAATACCGTATTCCATCAAATCGTGGTTTTCCTTAATGGACAACCAATTGACTACGTCCAGAGCCAAATCGCTGTGCTTGGATGAAGCCGGAATGCAAAGGAAATTCCATTGCTGGAAAGCAGTATACGGCTTGGCCTTATCACCGTTTGGAACGAAAACCTCAAGCTTGTCGTTGTCATCCTTCAGCATATCCGAATATTTCAATCCCTCCACACCGTCAGCCGCATAATAGGTTGCCGCAAATTTGCCCTGTTTGAATAAGGTTTCCGCATTTTGCTCCTGCGCAATATTTTTGGAAATTAAACCGTCCTTGTAGTATTTGGTGACACGTTCATAACCATCGGCAATCATCGGGCTTGCCCATTGACCGATTACTTTCTTGTCTTTGGTTGAATAGGCGAACATGCTGACGCCGATTTCCAGCACTTCATCGAGCGCCAGATTAGCGGATTCGCTCAGGATAAACGGAAGTTTATCAGCTTTGATGCCATTAATGACGAAGGGCCTGATATCCTTCTCGTTTTCCTTGACCATATACAAAAATTTCTCCAGATCTTCGAGCGTTTTCAACTCGGGAAGTCCATATTTCTCGCGCAAATCTTTGCGGATAAGCAGGCCGTATACCGGCCCTTGGGTGGTGCCGAGCGGAATGCCCATAATCTTGCCGTCAAATTTGTTATATTTCCACATTTCATCGGGAATGGACGCTTTGAGCTCTGGGCGCTCAGCCACCTTGGCATCCAGTTCCAGCAAAGAGTTGCTGGCAATCATCTGATTCATGGACAACCAAGGGGCATCCAAATACATATCGAAGTCTTCCCCGGCAGACATCTTCACAGATACCGTATTCCCGTAATCGGACCACGGCAAGAAATTGATATTCAAGGCCGCTCCGACGTTGTCCGCTTTCAATTTGTCGTTGACCGCCTGCAGTACATTGTCAAAGCCCACCGGCTTATCCCCCGGAAAATATGCTTTCAGCGTCACCGTTTCCTTCGGTGCGGATGTGCCGCTTTCCGTATTCGTTGAAGCATTTCCTTCATTGCCGCCAGTCACCGCTTGGCCTCCGCAGCCCGACAGCATCAATGACAAAGCCAATACTGTGCTCGTCACCGCGCCAAACCATTTTTTCAATCCCATTTCGTTAACCTCCCTCTGTATAATGAAGAAAAAAAATTTCTATGATTAACCGGGGTGATCCGGTTAATGCCGGAAATCCTCGATTACCCTTTGACAGCTCCTACCGTTAGACCTTTGACAAAATACTTCTGAAGCAAGGGATACAGCAAGACAATCGGGCCGATCGTCAGCACGGTTGTCGCCATCCGCACGCCATAGGTTGGTGGTGTCACGGCAATGGCTGCCGAGGCGGGAATGAGATTTCTGGCGGCCTCCATATTGGATACCATCCGGCGCAGAATCAGCTGCAGCGGGAACAGCTTCTCATTATCCACGAACATCAATCCCATAAACCAGTCATTCCAATAGTTCAGGGCATAAAAGAGACCGACGGAAGCCAGAATCGGCTTCGAGATCGGTATCATAATTTGAAAGAAAATTCTCATTTCATTCGCTCCGTCCATTCTTGCGGCCTCCTCCAATTCCTCGGGAATTGTACGGAAGAAGCTGACAAGCAAAAAGACGAGGAACGGCTGGCATAATAAGGTTAGAATTAGCACCCAGACGGTATTCTGCAAATGCAGCCACTGACTGACCACAATATAAAACGGAATGATTCCGCCAGAAAAAAGCATAGGCAAATAGCAAAAAATCAAAAAAGGCGTTTGCAGGACATTCCGCTTGTTGGCCAGAGAATAGGCGAGCATTGCGGAAATGCACAGCGCGCTTAATGCGCCTACTGTGGTGATGAAAATCGTGACCGCATACCCGTTCAGCAGCACATCCGATTTCAAAACCGCTTTATACGCGTCCAGCGATAATTTTTGCGGAAATAAAGTATACCCGTGCGCGATCAGTTCCCCCTCGTCCGTAAACGATCCGATAATCATCAGCAGGAAAGGAAACAGACAAAATAAGGTGAACAACAAAATGAACGTATAGGCAAATACCGTAAAAGTCCGATCCGCAGCACTCTGTTTCAGTCTCATCGTTACCTCCTTAGAATAAAGCGGATTCTTTAGACACCCTTCGGGTTATCCAGTTGGCGGCAATGACGAAGATCAGACCCATAACCGACTGGAACAGGCCAACCGCCGAAGACATGCCGAAGTCATGCAACTGTCTCATGGAGCGGAATACGAAGGTGTCGATGACGTCGGTAGTCGGATACAGCAAGGAATTGTCTCCAATGATCGCATAGATCATGGCAAAGTCCCCGTTGAAAATCTTGCCTACGGCCAGCAAAGTCATGATCATAACAGTAGGAACGAGCAGCGGTAGCGTAATGCGCACCACAATCTGCAGCTTAGATGCCCCGTCAATCCGGGCAGCCTCATACAAATCCTCCGATATGCCAGTAATCGCGGCCAGAAAAATAATCGAAAGATAACCGGCTCCTTGCCACACACGGATAACCGTCAGGATGAACGGCCACAGCTTCGACTCAAACATCCAGTTGACCGGTTCCAAGCCGAAATATTGCAGCCAAGTATTGATCATCGGTTCTTCCCCGCCGAACAAGGATTGGACAATCATTCCTACCACAATCCAGGACATAAAATAAGGAAGAAAAATAAAAGACTGCGAAATTCGTTTGAAATACTTATTGCGAATTTCATTGAACATTAGCGCGATTAATACAGCCGCCGCCGTTGTAAACAAAATGAACAGCATGTTCAGCATCAGCGTGTTGCGCAGTATGACCCAGAAGTCATCCGAAGTAAAAAAATAGGTGAAATTTTTAAAACCAACCCATTCGCTTCCCGTAATTCCTTTGGCAAAATTATAGTCTTTGAAGGCAATCATAATCCCGTATATGGGAAAATAACTGAACACGAGAAAGAACAGCAACCCCGGCACGGCCATAGCATAGAGAAAAGGATTACGAACAATATGCTTCAGCTTGGACCGTTTCCTTACATTAAGTTGATATTGCATAGTTTTACTTCCCCCTTTCATCGAAACAGGCAATCGCACCTGCGTCCCGTTATTTAAAGTGCGAGTTCAAAAAGTCGGGGTTTCAGGACCGAGAAGGTTGAATTCAAGATTCGAGCCCGATCCACTTCCTGATCTTCTTCGTCATGGAAAGATGACTTTTTGAACAACCTCTTATACCCTTACCTTACCGAGCTCTCACCGCAACGCCAATTGCAGCAAGCTCCAATTTTTCCTGCAAGCGCAGATTACCGAACTTCCCAAAAACAACACTCCCCCCGAAAATAACCGATTCTCCGGATGGGAATGCTCGTTATGCTATAATTAATAATCTAACAATGATAAGAATCGGGAGTTATAACGGGGGATTCGAGCAATGAAGTTCAGACTTCCACTTTTCACATCGTTGAAGCGGCACCCTACTTATATGAAACTTATTTTTTATTTTGTCAGTGCAAACGTGCTGGTTCTGGCTATATCTTTTGCGCTGCTCTATTGGCAGTCCTCCCGGACGCTTCTGGAAGAGATCGGCGATCATTCCGAATCCTTGCTAGTGAACAGTGCCCGGAACACAGCGCGACTGATCGAGTGGTCTTTGGAATTCAGCTTCTCCTCCAGCGATGACAGTACCCTCAAGGTAAATGCCCTTTCGGATCAATACAGCGATTTTGAAACTTATGAGGTATGGAGACGGCTTATCGACATTAAGAACGCCAATCCGTCTATCGATTCGGTATACCTAATCAACGATTATACAAATACTGTAGTAGATTCCAGACTTGGATTGAGTGATGTGGAAGATTTTTACGATCGGGACATTATTAAGCGCTTACAGGATCAGGCTACAACGGATCACAGCGTTCTCATTCCGAGAACCTTGTCCATTCCGCTTGTCGGGATTAAAACCAAAGAAGTGATTAGCATCGTAAGATTTTACGAAAAAGGCAGTTCCATCTCGGCTTTCGTTCTGAATATAGATACTCAAAATTTAATGACCCTGCTTCAGAACAATTCGAATTATGAGAACAGGTCGGTCACCGTTCTGAATGATCGGAATGAGAAGGTTTTTAGCAGCATTCCTTTGAATCAGGAACAAATAACGGAGCTCAGGAACCAAGAGAATAGGAGCGAAAGTGGATGGAAGTTGTTTCAGCCCCGCAATCAGGAAGAGCAACTGATGGTTTACGCAGGCTCCTCCATTAAAGGGATTCAGGATTGGACCTTTATCGAAACTATCCCGAAGTCTGTCATTTTGGGAAAAATCACTGTTCTTCGCAACACAAGCCTGATCTTGTTCCTCATGCTGTTCATAGCATCATTGACCGTTATCGTTCTGGTTTCCAAGCGGGTGTACTCGCCTATTCAAGAACTGATTAGCAGAGTAATGCGGCAGCATCAAGCTGAAAAGCCCGGCGAAGGATATAGCGCAAATGAACTTGACTACTTATCCAATGTGTTTACAGCCCAACACAAGCAGATTTATGAACTGACCAAGCACTGGCGGCATACTAAAATTCTGGGCAGGGAGCGGTTTTTACGGGATTTTCTGGGGGGGATCTACCATACGGTAGAGGAAATATGTGCTCAATTTCAAGAATGGGGAATCGCTCTGCCGGAAGATCAGTTGTCGGTGGCCATCTTCCGAATCGACCACTTCTCGGAATTCACGGAGACCTATCCGGAGAAGGACCGGCGTCTACTCCGATTTGCAATGTCCAATATTATCCAAGAGTCGCTGCAATTTTCCAAGCACAAGCTGCAGACGGTGGACATGGGGAACGATCACGTTGCGGTTGTCTTATCGGCTCCAATGTCCGAAGAATATACGAAGAAGCTGCAAGTATCCCAACAGTTAATAGAGCAGTATTTGTCCATCGGCACGACCGTCGCTTGGGGTAGGACGTTACCCAGCCTGACCGACATGCACGAGGTATATATGGAGACGTATGAACTAACGCACGAACGGTTCCGATTCGGGCACGGAGTGCTCATCATGAAAGCATGGCTGGCCGATGCACCAGGAGAACTATATCATTTGCCTGTGGACAAAGAACGGCAGATCGCTCAGGCTCTTTCCAAGGGTAACGCGGATGCGGTTCTGGAAATCGTACGCTCAGCCGTGGTCAAGCTGCGTGGACTGCCCTATTTTGAATGTAAAATGTCGTTGATTACCTTGTTTATGAACATACGCCGACTCATGCAGGAGCACTCCAGTCAGCCGCTGCCTCACTCATGGGGACTGACTTCCATCGAAAATCAGATCATACAGCAGGAGACGATGGAAAATGTAGTGCCATGGATGGAAGCGCTTATAGCTAAGACGCTTGAAGACATTGAGGCTGCCCGCAGTCTGTCCAAGAACGCAGCCCTAATCAAACAGGCGGACGAGTTCATTGAAGAGAAATTAACCGATTCGAACTTATCCGCAAAAATGCTGGCCGACCATTTGGGTCTATCCGTGAATTATTTCCGCAGTTTGTATAAAGCGGAGACAAATCAGTCGATTACGGAGAAGATATCGGAGAAGCGCCTAAATTACATTTGTCAGGAGTTGCTTGCCTCCGACTCGCCGATTGAGCCGATCATCCAAAAATACGGATTTTCGTCGCTTAATACGTTTTATTCCATCTTCAAAAAAGTGTATGGAATGACGCCAGCCCAATATCGGAGGATGCATAAGAACGGAAATTGTTGATGTGCAGCACAAGCCTTTCAAGACGCTGGAGTTGTTCCTATTTAAGGACGGCATCTCGGCGATGCGGCTGAGCCAGGTGATCGAGGTCACCTATAAAACCGCCTGGGGTTGATGCTGCACAAAATACGCCACAGGAAAAGGGCAAACCGTCACGAACTCGCCGCGAAGATCTACATAGATTCAAGAAGAGGGCCCGACTCTTTCCATACCATCCACTTGGCTTCAAGCATTTCGGCTGATTTAAGCAGCGCAATGGTATAGCTGTCTCGCGCGCGCTCATTATGGAGGTCAGAAGTATGAAATTGCTCGATCTTATTCCCGTCTTTCATCACTAAAATCTCTTCGCAGAGTCCGGGAACAAGTGAGAGGTCATGGGTAATGAACAGAAGGGACAACCCTTGTTCCCGCTGAATGGACTTAAGCAATTCTATGATCCGCTGTTGTAATACGATATCAAGGTTTGAGACGATTTCATCACAGATCAATAGTTTGGGATGGATGATCAGTGCTTTAGCCAGGCAAGCTCTTTGGTACTGTCCTCCGCTTAATTTACCCGGCCGGTATCTAAGCAGTTCCTTCTGAAGCCCTACCTTGTCCAAGTACTCAAGGATTCTGGTTTTGCGCTCCGCTTTATTCAAGCTTGTAAAATTTTTTAACGGTTCTTCCATGCACTGAAACAAGCTCATCGCCGGGTTTAAGGTTGAAGCTGTATTTTGCAAAACGATCTGAATATCGCGATACCATTGTTTATACGCTTGTATTCCTTTGCGGGGCAGGTGTTGCCCGTTAAATATAATTTGACCCGAAGTCGGCTGCTTTAAGGCCATAATCAGTTGGGCCAGCGTGGATTTGCCGCTGCCGCTCTCGCCTACGATAGCTAGCGACCCTCCAGCTTCTATCGTGAAATTGATGTCATTCAAAATTTGCTTTCCATTCATTTCTTTGAATAGTTGCAGCACTTGAAGCATTAGGACTGGCACCTCCTTTGCTAAGGAGCCTTTGCGAACGATACCTGCATAATTGCTTCGTATATTCATGCTCAGGCTGCCCTAATATTCGCTCGGCGCTCCCCTGTTCTATGATTTCTCCGTCACGCATCACCCCGATCGTATCCGCTAGATAACCTGCCAGAAGAATATCATGGGTAATAAACAACATACTCATGTTCAACTCCGTTATAAGATGGTGTAATAAGGAGATAACTTCGGCCTGGGTGGTGACATCAAGTGCGCTTGTCGGCTCGTCGGCGATGACGACTTCAGGCTTTAACAGAAGCGCCATCGCAATCATGACACGTTGATTCATTCCGCCGCTCAGCTCATGAGGATAACTTTTCATCACATGTTCCGTATCTTTCAATAGCACTTGAGATAACATCTTTGCCGCTTGTTGCTCAGCCTCATGCCTCGAGACCGGTAAATGACTAAGCATAAGATCACCTAATTGTCTGCCAATCGGGAGCGCTGGGTGCAAGGCTTGTTCAGGATGCTGAAAAATGACACTCATATGTCTCCCCCTGACTTTGCGCCAGTCCCTTTTGGATAAATGATTCAGATTTTTGCCGCGCAGCAGGACATCCCCCGACATTTGCAGATCTGCAGGAAGCATTCCTAAAATGGCTTTACTGGTTAACGTCTTACCACTTCCGCTTTCTCCTAATAAGCAGTAAGTTTCTCCTGGCCTCAAACAAAAACTGCTGTTATGAACCAGCGATTGACCATTTGCGTTTCTAATATTCAGATATTTTATTTCTACTGCGGCATCCATTACTGCCCCCTCCTGAGCCGCTCGCCAACAATCTGGAACGAGCAGGCTGTCAGAAAAATCATAAAACCCGGGAAAAACCCCATCCATGGCGCAACCTGCAAATAATTTTTCCCATCCAACAACATCACACCCCACTCGGGTGAAGGCGGCTGCGCGCCAATTCCTAAGAAGGATAAGCCGGATAAAGTCAAAATCACCTTGCTTACATCCAGAATCAGCATGGTTCCAAGCTGCGGGGCGATATTTGGAATCATATGACGTATTATCGTTCTCATGCCAAATGATCCGCTTACCCGGCTCGCAATAATATACGGCTCCTTTTTCACATCATGGATCAGACCGCGAATTAACCTTACGTACTTGGCCCACCAGGAAAGAATCACCGCGAAATACACCTTCTCCATGCCAAACCCGAGGAAGCCAACCACCACAATAGTGAGCAGGACATTCGGCAATGCCGTAAAAATATCCGTCACACTCATCATCAACAGGTCAAGTTTATTCCCCCAAAAAGCGCTCAGCGCGCCAACAAACAATCCGATCAGCATAACGGTGCTGAGAACTATGAAAACTGGGAACACGGAGTCGCTGATCCCGTGAATCACCCGGCTCAACAAATCTCTTCCCAGATAATCCGTTCCAAACGGATAAGCAAGGCTTGGGGGAAGAAGCTTTGCTTGATGATTGGTTTGGAAAGGGTCATAAGGTGAAATCCATGATGCGCTTAACCCCGCAACTATAAGAACCACAATAAACAACAAAGCCGTTGTTGGAAGTTTATTCGTCCGAACGAAATTCATCATAATTCCCACCTCTGTTTATCAAGATGAACACGCGGATCGGCCAAAAAATAGAGGATATCGGTCACAAAGTTAAACCCAAATATAAAAGCGGCCACCAGCAGCGCACTTCCCTGGATGACGGGAAAATCACGGCGGTAAATGGCCTCGAGCATATATTTGCCGAACCCCGGAAAACTAAAAATCGTTTCCGTGATGATCGAGGCTCCAAAAAAGCTGGGCAGGCTGGTCGTGATTAACGTCAAGATCGGGATGAACATGGCGCGGAATAAATAAGCCGGATAAAAGATAGCGGGCCGCAAACCTCTGGCTTTTGCCGCCTCAATATAAGAGAATTTACTGTACTGCACCGTATATGAGCGTACCATCCGAATGAAGTAAACGCTTTGGACGAGGGAAATCGCCGTAACCGGAAGCACATAATGCCGTACGGAAGAGCTTCCGACAACCGGAAGAATCGGCCAGATCACACCAAAAGCATACATCAACAGAATAGCAAGCCAATATAAGGGGATTGATAACCCCAAAATGGTTAGCGAATAAACCGCGCGATCCGGAAGTGAGCCTGCATTTAAGCCTAACCAAATTCCTGCCGGTATTGAAACAGACATCGTAAGCAAAAAGGAGCCGGCAATCAGTCGGAACGTCGGTTCTAAACGGCTCATGATTTCGTGTAATACCGGTTCTCCGGACATAAACGAATTTCCCAGTTCTCCTTGAAATATCTGAACAATCCAAGCCATGTATTGCTGAATAAACGATTGATCAAGCCCCCAATGCGCCTGCAAATGAGCCACCAATGAGCGCTCCGGCACCGCCCCGATGTTTAGCAGCATCATCGAAGCTGGATCCCCCGGCGCCAGACGCATAAGTGTGAAGACGAACAATGAAAACAGGACCAACGTGAGCATTAACATCAACAGACGATGGGTAATGGAACGCAGCATTATTGTGCTTCTTTCCTTAAGTGATGCCACTTCAAAGGATCGTCTTCAATGGCATTAAAAGTAAAGCCGGTAAGTTCGCGCGTATGAACAAAGGTTTGCTTAGCGTAGTAAATCGGCACCGACATCGCTTCCCCATGCATGCGAAGGAATACTTGGTCAAATAACGCCTGCTGCCGCTCTGCCGAGACGGTAGAAGCGATCTGATCCAGCAGGTCCGACAATTGCTGATCTTGATAAGCAACTCCCGGCGCAGATGGCGAACTATAGAATAAAGAAGACAGGAATCGATACGGCAATTGCGCATCCGTATAAGTCCGATACATAAGCAGATCATAATCCTTGCTGCTCCATAACGTATCATAGTAAGCTGCCCGTTCCTGATTCACAATGTTTATTTGGACGCCGATCTGCTTCATGTTGTCCTGAAAGATCTCCGCCATCTCTTTCCACTCTGGATATTCTTCCGTTTGAATCACCAATCGCAGCTGCAGCACTTGTCCGTCTTTCTCATAAAACTGCTTTTTCTCATTCCACACGTAGCCCGAGGCTGCAATCAGCTGTTTTGCCTTCTCCGGGTCGTAAGGGTAAAACGGCTGGTTATCGTCCGTGACAAAAGCGACTTTCTCTTGAAACAACCCTTTGACCGGTTTACCGCTTCCATCTGCAAATTTATTCGTATCATTTCCGTAATTGATGGCCTGGCGTATATTTTTATCCGCTAGAGCGGCATTCTTTTGATTGATGACCAAAAAATAGGACATCGTGCTGGTGCCCGTTTCCACCACGTACTTATCGTTATTCTGAAAAACACTTAGGCTCTCCGCCGGAATATTGCCAACTTCCCCACCTGCAAGTTCCACCTCTCCGGATTGCAGCGCGAGCACCCTGGCTTGCGGATCCGTAATGACTTTAAAGACAAGTGAATACTCCGACGGTTTTTCCAACCAATAATGCTCATTTGCAACTAGGACCGTCTCAACTCCTTGCTGATAGCTGCCTATTTTCCATGGGCCCGTGCCGATCGCTTGGTGAAAGGTCCCATTTACATCTCCCGCAGGAGTCACCGCGTTTGGACTCATCATCCGAAATGGCCTGGCCTGACTAAGCTCATACAATACTTGAGTTGCGGTTTCTTTAAATGCAAGTACGACGGTAAATTCATCAGGAGTTTTTATTTTCTCTAGCAAACGGGATATTTCAAGCGTAGCATTCTCTTCTCGACTGACCGCCCGCTCCAAAGAAAACTTAACGGCCGCTGAGTTCAATGGACTGCCGTCCGAGAATTTCACTTGTTTTCTTAGATGAAAAGTATAGGTCTTCCCGTCATCAGAGATTTCCCATGATTCAGCCAGGCTGGGGGCAATTTTGCCCTCCCCTTTATATTCCACAAGCGCATCATATACAGCGGCATGCATATGCCGTGTTCCATTATAGGTCGCGGCATCCAGTTTATCCCCTTCGGCATCCTGGGTCATCGCTACAACGATTTGTTTGTCCGCTTCCTGGGCAGAACCGGAATTCGAGTTTTTGACTTGGGAGCACCCCACAAGCAACAACAATGCCAAAACGGTGGCAACACTGACACGATATCTGCTAAACATCCCTACTCCTCCTACTTCTCTCCTGCGATGTTGGCGATTAAACTGCTGCAATAACCATGATCACTTGCAAACAAAGTAATCTTTGTATATTATTAATCGTAATTATTACTATTTGCAACATATTTTTTTAAAATTAAGGAGACGAGTGTTTAATGACTGAACATAAACTTGCAGAGCAATATCGTGATTATTGGGACAAAGGAGCAACAGTGTATGATGAAATCGTAAATACCGAATTTGCAACGGATACATATGATCAATGGAACACGATTCTGAGTAATCTTTTATCCGGAAAACGGAATTTAAAAATCCTCGATGTTGGAACAGGGCCCGGATTCTTTGCGGTTCTGCTTAGCCGTATGGGGCACCGGGTTACCGCCATCGATTTCTCGCCTGAAATGGTGGCTAGAGCAGAACAAAATGCGCAAAAATACAACTGCAATATCCAAATTATTGAGACGGATCTCATCGAATATGAAACGGAAGAAACCTTTGATGTCATCATTTCCAGGAACGTCACTTGGTTCCTATATAACCCTGTTGCGACTTATCAAAATTGGCATGGGATGCTTAACGGCGGGGGTCAAGTTATTATTTTTGACGCAAATTGGAATTTGTTTTTGAGCAATCCCCTGGAGGCGGAGCTTTTTAGAAAAGCTAAGGAGGAGGCGATGGAGCAAGGTTACTTGCCGTACCGCGAAGAACAAGACATCGAGGAAGGAGATCAACTGGCGCTTACCTTGCCGTTAACCTACGTAAGAAGACCGGAATGGGACAGTGAAATGCTTAAGTTTATTGGCTTTACTAAAATCCAAGTCCATGAAGGATTCGATGCAGTATTCTCTAACGCTGGAGAAAAAATCCTAAACCGCCATCGGCCCATGTTTGCCATCGTTGCCGAAAAATAGACGCCTCACGGCGTCTATCAAACACTTGAAAATATACTTTCTGTTTACACAAAAACGGCTCGTAATTGCCTAAGCAACTACGAGCCTATTTGTTAAGTGGATGCGGTCGAGAGGACTCGAACCTCCACGGGGGTTAGCCCACACGGACCTGAACCGTGCGCGTCTGCCAATTCCGCCACGACCGCATATTATTATTTCATCTGTGTTAGATGAAACTCAAGGGGTGATCTTTGCAATAGCAAGTTACTAACTTGAATCAATCACCGTAATTAAGAATATATCACACTCATGCTTAATAAGCAAGCATTATATTAAAAAAGCTCTTGGATTTCCCTGAGAGGAAACCCAAGAGCTCGTTCATGTTTAAGTTGCTGGGTCTACAGTAGTCAGGCTCTTTCCTCGCTTCACAACGACCTTACAACAATTCAAACGCAAGCTCCGGTGAACCGTCTGCCTTCACAAACTCAACAGTTTGTTCAGGATCACCCATTTCCAGCACGGCGAGAATACGCTCGTCTTGTTGAACCCCAAAACGGTGAGTACAAGTTCTATCATAAATCCAGTCATTCATCGTCATTCGTATATGAAGTTTGCTTTCCTGTGCGAGCAGACGGAAATTTTGCATAAGGCAGCTTACCGCCGCAAAATCTTCTTCTCTTTTATGATGATCAGCATCTTCTTTCGTGACCAAGATCAGGTAGGCCGGAGCCTGATCCTGCAATCCAGACATGATGTCCGTCCTCCCAGATCCAACAAATATAAACCGCCAGGGCTCCCGCATTCCATCGTTAGGAGCCCATACAGCCGCATTTAATAATTCCAGCACGCCAACTTCGGAAGCGGGCTGGTCGCTTAAGCTGGTCCATTTCTTTTCTGCCCGGGTTCGAGCTCTGGCTTTAGGAGTTTTATCAAAATATCCAAGGTGAAAAATACCTACGAGTCTCTCATTGGGCTTCATTTTCAACAGATGGAATACATCCTTGCTCTGCATCATAGGTTCCGTGTCCCACAACACACCAAGCTGTCGCTGCCAGGCAAGCAGCTGGAAATTTTGCAGGATACCGCAAACCGCCGCATAATTCATGTCGCTTTTCCTTCTATCCGCATCCGTAGTGGCAATGATGGCGAGATGGCCCGGAATATCCGTAACTCTTCTGCGAACGAAATCCCGTACTTTCTCAGGGAGCCACTTGACGAGTTTATTGTTCACCAGTGGCTCAAGCATGCAGGCAGCGAGTCGTTCCCTGGAGTCTGCCGTTCCCGCATACACGCACCGGAAATCTACGGTCTCCCCGGTTGGATACAGCTCCCTAGCTGCACGAAGCAATTCTAACACCAACTCCTGATCGACCGGAGTTGGATTGAATTTGCGTATGCTTCTGCGCTCTTTGATCAGTGTCATCCATTCCATTTATTTTATCCCGGCTTGTGCCCGGCCTAAACCGCCTTTCAAGCTTCTCCAGTCCCCGAGCCAACGAACAACTCCATCTCGAATCTTTCCTGCCGGGTCCGATTCTGACACAGACACCGCCCAGGCGATATGACCATCCGGACGAATCAAAGCGGTGTGAACATCGTGCCAATTGGCCGCTTTCGCCGCCAAAGAAGCTTCGATCACTTGAAGATGCTCATAACCATCCCACTCATCACTGCTATTCACACCCGAAGACAGCTGCAGCAAAAGAAATTGGCCAGTCCGAAGCAGCTCATAAGAACTTGCCAAACGGCCGTTCTTCAGCCGCAGCATTAATTCCGGCGAACGTTTTCCATTTAAAATATGGGACGGCGCCGAGTCATCAGGCGCATAGTGCACATTCATCGCGGAAACTTGCTCTGCCATCTGATAGTTGGCCTCCGGCTCAAGGAGCAGTTTGGACAGAATAGCCCGCAGCTCCATCACGCCTGGACTTGTGTCGAGCAGCGTAAACTGCGCTTCTGTATTCTTTAGCAGCGCCGTGCTCCAAGGAAGCCGCTCCGCTTGATAGCTGTCAAGCAGCCACTCCGGTGCCCAGCCTTTAATCGCTCCGGCGAGTTTCCACCCCAGGTTCATCGCTTCCTGCAAGCCCACATTCATCCCCTGCCCTCCCGCAGGAAAATGAATATGTGCCGCATCTCCCGCAAGAAACAATCGCCGTTCCCGCAAACGGCTCGCTTGCCGAGTGGCATTCCCGAAACGGGACATCCATTTCACCTCGGTAAGACCAAAGTCACTTCCCGCCGTACGAATAAGCGAGGAACGCAATTCTTCAATCGTAATTGGCTCGTCTTTAGATACAGCCGATCTTTCCGGATCAAGAATTAATATCCGATAAGTCGTTGCATCAATAGGCAGGATCGATACGATCCCCTGCTCTGTCATGCGGGACTTAACGCTCATTGGAGGAAGGCCGGGAAGGGAGGCATCTCCCAAAATAGCCATAAACGTCGCATTGTGGCCTTCGAACGGAATGTCCGCTTGTTTTCGAACCAAACTTTTAGCGCCATCCGTGCCGACGACGTATCTGGATCTAAGCGTGCCTTCACCCTGAGGGCCCGACATCCGCACATCAACACCTTCCTCATCCTGATGTACGGACAGGGCTTCTGCCTCCCTCCGTATTTCTACACCCAAATCGAGTGCCCATTGTTCAAGCACTTTCTCCATTTCGCTTTGGGGCAGAAAAAGCGTGTAATTAGAGGAAGAATCTAAAACGGAAAAATTCAAAGGTGTATCCAGAGAGGCAAAGTGTCCTGCTGGCAGTCGGCGTCCTTGTTCCAATAGTTTCGATTTTATGCCCCGCATATCCAGAATCTCAAGCGTCCTTGGATGTACAGTAAGCGCCCGCGAGAACGGCGTGGTATTTTTTAATCGTTCGAGGATGCACACCTTAACCCCGGCTAATGCCAGCTCTCCTGCCAGCATCATGCCAACAGGTCCACCACCAATCAGTATCACATCATAATCCATTAAAATGACCTCATTTCTCTAAAACCCGTACATGAGGATATTAGCGATATAAGCCAATCTCAGCTGGCCATGAATGGATCAATCAGCGTCTTCACCCCCTTAACGATAGAGGTCAGCTATATCTCCAAATAATCGCTTAATAAAATCAAGCTCGGATTCACTATATTTGTCCAAAAATTCGTACATCCTCATCTGCTCTTTGTTATGGAGCTCATCATGATAAGCAAAAAGCTTTTTCCCGGCTGCCGTTAGCCGGAAATACACTTCTTTTTTGTTATCGCTCAGCTGGGTCTTGCGCACCCAACCCGCCGCCAATAACTTAGCGGTTATCTTTGAGGTGTTCCCCTTGCTCAAATCCATCTTTTCGGCGATGGAAGTGACATTAATCGGTTCCTGCTCACCAATGCACGCAATGGTATGCAGCTCCGTCATGTTAATGCTGACTCCCAATTCAGCCAATTTCTGAAGCTCTTCGAGAAAAACGCCAGCTAGCCGGGACTCATATTGCTCTTTTTGGTGAAGGAATTGAATGAAATTTTCATGGATGGTGGCTTTGATGATCTCGTTCGTACTCATAATTACGCAAACTCCTCGATTCATTTTTCTTCATTATAACTAAATTTGGTTTCACAAGAAACAATATGAGTATACCCGGGGCATCCTTCCTCTAAAAAAACGGTCGAACTCATTTCTCAGACTACCCTAGCTCCTTTCTAATATTTATTATGGTTTCCTTTGAATAAATATAACAACCCTTTTATAAAGGGTTTGTCGCCATACACAATAAATATTTATTCATATGAAACAATATTATTTTAAGGTTTAGTTTATTCAATGTCAAATTCCCTGCAAGATCCAGCTCCCCATTAGTTTCCGCTTGTTCTTAACGATTTCTTAATCCACTTGCGAGCCGTTTCCCGTTCCTACTCCTTGGCAAGTACAATTTGAAAAAGGCCCATGACGTTTCACGCCACGAACCTTTGCAATCTAATTATTGCCTATTACGTTAAAACTCTCTCCTGCTCAAGGACTGCTGCTTTCAATTGTCAATTTGGTATCTCTAAATCTTAATTTTTGCTTCTTTTTACTTTGCAATATGTCCCTCTAATTCTGCTTTTAATTGTTCAAACCACTCTAAGTTAACCAAGTGATGAGAACGGGAATTTTCGTTCATTCGACGGTAGTAATCGATTGTGCCAGGAAGTTCTTGTGTGTTGGACAGATATTCATCAAGGAGGGCGATTCGGGTTTTAGTCTGGTCTATTTGCGATTGGATCAGTTCCAGCAATTTTCTTTTGTCGTATTCATCGGCAAAGAGCAGCGCCCCGTAAAATTGCAGGTTCACATATTCTGATTTGGTCCCGTATTTGACCATTAATTTTTCGAATTCAGCCATTCCTGATCCGGTGATTTTAAAGTTCCGAATTTCGCGCCCGCTGGTTGAAGGATTCTGCTGAATCTGCTTAATCCAACCTTTTTCTTCAAGCTGCTGCAGATTGTAATAAAATGAGCCTTTTGTGAAGTTTACAATGTAGTTGTAATGGCGTTTTTCCATTAAGGCCAGCAATTCATAGCCGTGAGCACCGGGGTTTTGGATGAGCAAGCCAAGGATGAGTAAGGGGATCAAATCTGCATCACCTTCGCCATCAACGCCTCGAATTCAGCGTACGTGATTTTATCCGAAGCCAAATCCAGGCTATGAAGGTAAATCTGTTCTGTTTTCGAATAATCACGCTCCACATTCAGCGACTGCTCCTCCCCAGGGAGAGGTTCCATGACATGACACTTTTTCGAAAAAGCCTCGAAATAACGGTAGCCGAATTTGCGCTGTGAAACCGAGTCTAAATGAATGCCATCAGGATTCGCCGTCAATTCCGCCGCTGTTACAAAATAACAATTTTGCTGTTCGTTAGCGAAGCGCTGCAATTGCTCATTGACCTGTTGATATTCTGTCGCGTGCTGCCCAAAACCGCTTTTCCCAAGGAAATCACCAAGTCCGCCAATGATAAGCGGCACCTCATCAAGATTTAATTCGTTTCTTAGTGTCTCGATAATAAGGCTTAATTTCTCGTAATAAGTTTCATGCAGCGAACGATAACTGTCGCTCTCACCCTGATGCCAGAGGATTCCGCAGATTTGACTGGACCGCAGGGCGAAGCGGGCTTCGGACAAAGCATGCTGAAAAAGGATGCCTTCCGGATGCCAGTCATCCAAAGAACTCCCCCCTTCCGCACAAGGAATCAAACCAATTTCTTCATCGGGATTGGCTTTCGACCAGGCATGGGCAAAAGACGCCGCCAGGCTTACACCAGAAACCGGTCGGTCGTAATTAATTGGCTCTGTCATCATCTGCCACTGTCCATTGCGCAGCATTTTTATTTTTTCATTATAGATAGGATCAACTTCATGCAAAAATCCACGACCCGCCATATTAGACTGCCCCAACATTAAAAATGACTTTATCATTTAGTACTCACTCCTTCGCATTCTATTATAGTCTAATTAGACTAATAAATATAGATTACAATTTCTCCACTACAGCTAATTTTTACGCTCATTTGGATTACATAGCTCAAATCAATCAGAAAACTAACGTTATCCGCCCGATTTGCGATGAAGTGTTTATTGTTTTGTGACCTTTTTACACCTTTGTTTGAGATATTCATTTGATATGATTCTTCTTGCGTACAAGGAAGGCAAAAATCGCGGTTAGTGACTTGTCCTCCACGCAGTAGACTGAATAAAGGAGGTTTTCAATGGGAATGGAACATGGCAATTTCTCATTTTTTCCATTCGGAGTTCTATTTTGTCTCACGCTTTTTTGTTTTGTGGCACTTCGAATTTATGCGATTCGTCACCGACGGGACTGGGACTACAATCAAAAGGATCGTGACATCACATCGATTCTAAAAAGCCGGATGGCCAGGGGTGAAATTGACGAGACGGAATATCGCAGGCTGAAGGATCTTTTGATAAAATAACAAATCGAAAGGAACAGTATGGGATGAAAAAAATACTAGGATTGCTTACCTCTTTGGCACTAGTTCTAAGTCTGGTTTCCTCTACAGCAAGTGCCAAACCAAATGAAGATAATAAGGCATCTAAAGACAAAAGCACGCATGTTCAAATCGTATTATTCGATGGGTTCGATCTGCTGGACGCCTTGGCGCCATACGAAGTATTCGCTGCCGCGGGCATGTACACAAAAGGAGCAATTACTGTAGAATTGGTTTCTGCAGAAGGCAAGCGTTCTGTCCCAAGCGGTCTGAATGGTCCCTCTCTCGAAGCTAAAACCGCATTGGACCCAAAGCGTCCGGGAATTATTTTGGTGCCTGGGGCTTCAGGCAAGCCGGCGGGGAATTCGGAAGACGCCATTCCGAATATATTAAAGCAGGCCATGAAGACAGGCCTACCGGATATGTTGAAACAGGCTTTTGACAATAAGGAAGTCACTGTGGCTACAGTATGTGGAGGCACATTGCTGCCAGCCATGAAAGGTTTGTTAAAAGATAGACATGCGGTGACCAATCATATAGGCATGGCTGCATTGGGAGCTCTCGGCGCAATCCCGATTGAGGCAAGAGTCGTTGAAGATGGTCCCAGTTTCGTGAGCGGGGGAGGCGTGACTTCGGGACTGGACGTGGCTTTGTATTTGGTTGATCGTGAATTGGGCCCCCAAGTTGCGAATTCCGTAGAAAAATTATTTGAGTATGAGAAAAGAGGCACCGTGTGGAAAGCGGAGGGCATTACTCCAGTCGACTTTAATACGAGTCCGCAAGCGCCTGAACAAAAACAACCCGCTGCTAATTCTGTTAGTAATACCCAAAAGTGAGGGATAGGGTTCAGATAAACAATGTTGTAGACCGAACCCACAAGGTTAATATCCAATTAGGGATGAGTGCATAAAATCCAAAAATCAGGGATCTGACAGTTTTTCTGTCAGGTCTTTTTATTAAATTTATTAAACATACAAAAATAGACTTCCATACTGCCATACTTATCCGAAGATAACTGACAGATTCCCCCGTTCAAAATATTACTAAACAACATACCACTTTCTCTGGGATTCAAACATTTTTTTATATTCGCCATCCATTTTAATAAGTTGACTGTGCTTACCATCCTGTACAATCTTGCCGTCCTTTAATACGATAATTCTATCGGCGATCTGAACTGAACCCAATCTGTGAGTCACGATGATTGCGGTTTTGTCTTGGCAAATTTTCGCAAAATCGTTATAAAGGCGTGTTTCCTCCAAAGGGTCAATAGCTGACGTTGGTTCATCTAAAATCATCAAATCACTATCCCTAAATAATCCGCGTGCGATGGCGATCCGCTGCCATTGACCACCGGATATCTCTATCCCGTCAAAATCACGCCCAAGCATAGTGTTTAATCCGTCTTTATAGCTTTTCCCTTTCAAATTCACCCCCGATTTATCACAAATATCCATAAGCATCGCTTCGTCTGCAGGCTTGTCCATTTGACCGATGATCAAATTTTCCCGCAGGGTCATATTATATTTGCAATATTTTTGAAAGACAGCAGACGTGTGATCATAACTCAAATTTTTAACAGACATTTCTCCATAAGTAACTTCTCCTTGAGACGCCTCATAAACTCCCATAATTACTCTGCATAATGTTGTCTTGCCGCTGCCGTTTTCACCAACTATCGCTAAAGTCTGGCCACTGGGTATCGTTAGACTGATATTATCCAAGGCCTCCTTGTCTGTCATTGGATAGCTGAAACTTACATTACTCAATTTAATATCAACTTTTTGAGGTCTTGGCATCCTTTTTTCAGGGTTATTCCTCTCATTGACGAAGTCTAAGAAGTTTTCAACAGTTCCCACATTTTCAGATGCCCAACCGATCCTTTCGGAAACTAGTTCGCTCATAAAACTATAAAGTCTGTAAATCGAGGCCAGTACAGCCGCAAACGCCCCTATGGAAATTTCTTGATTCATGACAAATATAAAAAGCATATAAATGATCATGCCGTAACCTATTACAGTTACAATATCTAATATCAAATTGAGAAGGTTTTTTTTAAGCTGAGCTATAAAAACAAGCCGATTTAACTTTTTGAGAGAAGAGGTGTACAATTTGTTAAAGAAATCCGTTGCACCAAGCAACCTCGTCTCTTTAAAGAACTCCTTGTCTGTCATGCATCTTTCATAATTCTCGTATTCTCTTCTGATCGGAGCCGATTGTTCCTCCAATTTTTTAAACGAGAGGATTTGCGCAAACTTAGAAAGAACACAGGGGATGAAGACAATCACAATACTTAGACCTAAAACAGGTTTTAGAGTGAACAGATACCACCCCATAAAACCAAAATAAATCGTATAGAAAAATACCAAATCCAAAAGAGTTAAACATACCCAAACCAAGTTTTGACTTCCTGTTAAAGCTTTATTAATAAAGTCCAGTCGATGAGTGTCCTCAAATTCAACCACATTTAATTTATCTATACTTTGATGAATGAGTCTGTTCGTTCGTTTCCCAACAACTATGTTTAAAATGCGCGCATGGCAGTTATCTACACCGTTCATTAGTTGACATAGTGCATACGACAAGCCCATACCGATTAGATACAAAATTGTGATGCCTAAATCAATTTTATCCGCAACGAAATTTTGAGCCGAATCAAAAAACTTTTGCATGAATACTACTTGCAGAGCCCATGACGCACCGTGAACGGCTGTAAAGAAAACATGCAACAAAAACATGGCAGGATTCGCTTCAAACATGATTTTTATGCCCTTAAGGCTGTTGATTAAAAAACCTTTACTCTTCATTTTCCCCATATTTTTAACATTCACCTTCTAAAAGCACTGACTTCATCGTCGGTTCATACCAAGATTTCTGGCTCGCAAACATCTTACTGTATTTACCGTTTTTCAAAGATATCAATTGTTCATGAGAACCTCGCTCCACAATGTGCCCCTCGTCGACAACCAAAATTTCATCCGCCATTTTGGCGGCGCCCAATCTGTGGGTTATAAATATTGTAAATCTGTCTTTATTAACATGACTAAACAGTTCGTAAACCTGGCTTTCGGCCAATGGGTCAAGCGAGGCTGTTGGTTCATCCAAAATATTTATTTTAGAGTCTGAATACAGCAACCTGGATATAGCCAATCGCTGCCACTGCCCCCCCGATAAATCCTTACTGTTTTCTTTTATCTTGCCAAGATAGGTGTCTATCCCGAATTCCAAACCGTTTACAACATCTTTCAACCCCATTTCCGAAACGATTTTTTCAAGTCTCTTCTCATCCGTTTTCGTTAGATTTCCAAGGAGAATATTGTCCTTTACGGTCAATGGATATTTGGCATAGTCCTGGTACACAACGGAGATCATTCCTTTGATCTCAGCGAAGGTAAAGTCCCGGATACTTTTCCCGTTTATCAAAATTTCCCCTTCAAATTCGTCATACATCCCTGTTAGCAATTTAGTTATGGTCGTCTTTCCCGCCCCATTTACTCCAACAAAGCAATAATTTTTATGGTGACTTAATATAAACGAGCAGTCTTTTAATATGTAGTGTTCCGTCCCCGGGTATTTAAAGTTGACGTTTCTGAATTCCAAGGATTCAAACGCAAAAGAGTACATATCGGCCGGTAACACACAAGCATCTTTTTTTTCGCTAAGCCTAATAAAAATTGAAAATTCTTTTAAATATTCTTTTAACCGTGCATAATCATACATAGTGCTGGACAACTGCCACGACATATTCTGAACCAAACCGTAAATGGCGTTGACGAGGGCTACAAAGATGCCCAGAGAAATTTCCCCACGATGAAGTGAAGGCAAAAGCAAGGCCACAATAATAATTACGATTAACAATGTAACCATAGAGCCGCTTTTCATATTAATATAGCTTTTAATTTCGATTTTAGTTTCAATCTTACTTGACTCGTCGTAAAGCTGATCAAACTTCTCACGAATATGCGTGCTGTAGGCAAATAACTTGCGTTCCTCGGCAAAGTCGCGATTAATTAAAACGCTTGATAAATAATTATATTTCCTTTGAATCTTTTTGGCTTCCATGCCCATTTCATAATTTTTTTTGCCCGTTTTCATCGCAATATAAAACAAAGGCACACTTATAATTATGATGACCATGCCGCTTATAAATGTAGATGACATAACAATAACAAGCAGTGAAAATGAGCTAATTAAAAGTGTTGCTCCCCTAAACCAATTATTTAATCCCGCCATAAAATTCTTTATCGGATCCAAGCACACCCTGTTTATTAATTCCTGTGTATCATTGTTTTCAATATGCTTATACTCCAAACGAGCTTGTTTTAGTGCGATCTCTTTTTTTAAAGTTGCATTTAGCTTGTTTTGAGCTGAAGTATCCATAATTTGTGTGATAGAAGGAATTAGATTGGTAAATATGACATAACTCATTATCAAAATAATAGGTAAATAAATAGACGAATAATCAACCCTTCCATTAAAAATATCCGTCGCCGTATTGATAAAATTAGCTACAACCAGAGTTTGATAGGCCGGTATCAGCGAATTTAGAATCGTTATTAGAATAGAATAGATAGTTTGCAACGGTATTATTCTTAGTGGTACAATTAAAAAATCCAATGTCGTATATTCTTTGGATTTAAGCATTTTGCCTCCAATGTTTTCAACAAAGAATTCAATTAGTTCTGATATGAGAGTTATCTTTCATAGAACTAACAATAATTAGATCTTATTTCTGCACATGATCTTGCAAATGTATCACATGCAAAAACGCTCTTGTTATCAAGCAATGCCATCCCCGGGCATCTATCACACTGAACTTTATATTCGCAATTAACGCATGCTTTCAAATCTGAATTTTTTATATTTTTTATAAATTTTAAAGATTCAGACTCATACCAAATATTTTTTATTGTGTCGTTAAAAATGTTCCCAACTTTATAGAAAAAGGAATTACAAGGAAATACATCCCCGTTGCAATCAATTGCAAATGAATAAAATAGCGCTGCGCACGGCACGTCATATTCATGCAAATGTTTATTTCTTGTTTGTTCATCAATCTCTTTCAAAATAGGCGCTAAATCTTCTTTCGCTATTCTTAACTGTTTCGGCGCTTCATTTCCATCTGTCTTGGAAAATATAAGTGGGGAAACATGGAAGTCAAATTTATTATGATCACAGAGTTCTTTAATTTCTTTATAATCATGCATATTAACATTCATTAAAGGCGTTTTGACCCTTACTCGGATATTGTGTTTCTTCAAGAGCTGCAAATTATTCAACAAGATCTCTAAAGATCCTTTTAATCCAGTGATAGAATCGTGAATACCTTCTCGTAATGAAAAAACAGTGGTGGAAAACTCTGCAATGTGTAGGTTTGATAGGCGTTCGGCCATTTTATCATTTAGTAATGTGCCATTACTTAGAAGAAATACTCTCATATGCAGTTTTCGTGCAATCTCAATCAACTCAAATAAATCTTGCCGAAGAAAAATTTCTCCACCTGTAAACGATACATTTACTACGCCCGCTTCACGAAGCTCATATAATAAACTTTTTAATTTATCGAATCCAAGCCCTGAATTACTATGAGCAGGCAAATAGCAATGTTTGCACCTTAGATTACACTTTGTAAGCAGTTCTATCATTACGCTAACTGGAACATTCTTCATATAGGCTTGATGATAAAAATAATCTTTTATTAATGCTTGTCTCATACTGCATCGCTCCAAACTATTAAGTTATTTTCAACAAATTTTCTTGCTAGTTTAGTAATATCATTTTTAATTACTATAAAATCAACATTATAACTTTCAGCAATTTGATGTATAATATCCATTAGTTTCTTTTTTTCCTGAATTAACAACCAAAACTCTTTTGATATATCCTTAAGCAGATATACTTTATCCGTTATTTCATCAAAGACAAATACATCATCTCCAAGCAATATCCATGCGATGTTTTTTGAATAAAAAACATCAGAACATGATTCCGTGCACATTTTAGTTCCTCCAATGATCAATTTAATTTTTGCGTTTACAATAAATGACTTCTTCTATATGCAATAACAGCAAGAAAAACTCTTGCTGTTATTGCTGCCGCTCTTACTGATCTGCACTATCTCCCATTGCAAGTCCCTTGGTTACACTCAGACATATAGAATGCAACTAAAGTTTTTTTCTTGGCAACTTTTTTAACTAATTTTTTCATATATATTCACCTCCTTTGCTTAATGATATTATTAGATAACCAACCCAAAAACGTTATTTCTCATGAATTCCAAGCATTTGCTTAACAATAAAACATATATTATCAATATTAGATAGTTTCTCTATTAATAAATATTCATCCGGAAACTCTATATCAAATACTTCCTCTAAGCTAACGATAGCTGAAATAAAGGCAAATGAGTCTACATTGTTAAGCTTACCATCGTCTAATACTTCAATTCCGTTTTCTTCTAAACAATCCAATACCTTGTCATGTACGTCCATAATTATCCCCCTAAATAAATGTATAAATTAATTTTAAAGTATTACTTATTCCCCAAAATAAGATATAATTAAATCACAAAGATTATCTAAATCTAAATCATCGAATACTGAATAAACCGGTATTTTAAACAATTCATATATTTTTTCTTTAAAAACTTGCAGATCCCCACCTATTAACTCCTTTGTCTTATACTTTATTCCAGTATTGGTTTCAATAGCTTGTATAGGGAATATTGCGATTGCACGTACTTTCCCCTCATCAATAGAGTTAATAAAACTTATTGTTCTACTGATATACTCAATATCATCATGTGGATTTATACATAAAATACAGTAATCGGGCATAACACCTAATGTAAATGCATATTGGTATATCGTAAAATTGTTAATTTCTGAATTATTGTAATGTAATGTACCAGACTGGCAACCTGTTATTAAAATATCTTTTTCTTTTAATTGTGTATTCCAAACCATGTTATTCAGTATTGAAATACATTCCCACGGCTGAATTTTTAAGTTTGCACGATATCCGAAATGAAATACATAATCAGCGTCAAATAAATAACCAGAAGGTTCTGTTGAAATATGACCAACCCTATATCCTAGTTCTGATAATCTCTGTATTATATTTAATTGCAGCGTAAATTTACCTTGTTTGGAACTTGTTCCGAATACCCCTACAATTGGGATTGTTGCTTTGTGAAGCTTAAAATAGTTTTTATAAGGAACCATATTAGATGTAATACTTGGATGAAATATTTTTTTATAATCAGATGTTATTTTTTCAAACGTATAAATGTTCTTATTTTGTTTTTCCGCCATTTCGAGAATTTCTTCACTATAATGACGTTTCGTAATTGTTGACAATTCTGATGTACACGATAAAATAACGGTATCAAAATCATCATTCCAATTAATGGAATCAAACGATTCTATATGTTTGCCAAATAATGTTCTGCCGACATTACCAGATGTTTTTTCGTCGTAAACCCCTGCAATATCGAACTTCAACATTTTTTTAAACCTTAACAAAACTTGACTTTCCTTATTTAATGGAAATAATATTGCCTTTTTTATTTGAAAATTGGGAGGTTCCACATTGTTACTTTGTTTTACATTTATCTGAGTATTTGATATTGTCTTTAATAAATCATTTTTCTTAAAAGGTAAGGTAAATCCTCTTATTATTTGAGATAATATTCCAGTTATACTAGCAGAGGCAAAACTTGATCCTTTCAAAATCGTTTTTCTGTCCTTCCACATTGTGCGGTAAAATTTGTTAGGGACCAAAATATCAATGATACTATTCTCAACGTAATAAATATCTTTCCTGTCTCCATATTCATCTTTCGTATCTACACCTATCACATCATCCAAAGCGGCCGGATATGATATAGCCCCGTCATTATCAAAAGCCGATACAATAACAACTCCCTTTTTAAATAAATTATTACAAACTTTTTTCATACCTTTGTAATTACTTAAGTAGGTTATTCCTGCACTTATATTTATAATATCTATGTCCATGTTTTCATAAATGTACTCTAAGACAAATATTAATCCTTCCTCATCAATCTCCATCGTGTAATCGCATATCCGTATACAAATCATTTCAACATTAATATTTGTTTTGTAAATAATATGTGCAACGGCAGTTCCATGCCCAATGTAATCTATAGGTTCACACTTAATAATAGAATAAATTCCATCGGACTTATTCAGCATAAAAGATTCAGATATATTTTCTATGCATTCAGACTTTTTTGAAATACCAGAATCGATGATAGCAACCCTAACTTTATTCATAATCTACATCCTCATCTAAAGAGTTGTTCTATCTATAGTAAATTAGTTCGTCAATTTTTTTTAACTGTATTAATGCTCTTTGTTGAATAAATCTTAGGTTGTGATCCGTAGTAATAAATTGCTTTTTAAATTCATCACAGAGTGAAATAGCACAACACAGTTTACGATTGTATTCATCTTTATTCGAAATGATGTATTCAAAAAGACTACAAGAAAAATCATTTACTTCTGATAACCATTTTCTATAAGCAGCATCAAATTTCTCAACAATATAATCAAAACCAAAAAAATGATAATACCTGTTTCTTATAAACTCTGAACCGTTAATATTACGAAGATTTAACTTCTTGACACAATTAAGTACAATGTCATATATTTCCTGAACATTCTTATGAATAAAACGGTACTCAAATCTATAGCTCATTAACTCTCTGAGAGAAAATTCATCAATACTTTTTACGAACAAATTATCCCTATCAACAATTTTAGTAAGTTTGGTTAAGTAATTTAAACTAACTTTGCTTGAAATAATATACGGATCTACATGAACGTTGTACTTTCGTAAGTTATTTAAATTGTTTTTCAACCCTTCTATATTTGAATATGGATTAAAATTAATGAAGCCATATTCGAACCTCAAATTATAGTCATCATCTGCTGAATTATTATCCTGCAGTATATTGATTGCATTTATATTTGATCTAATATTCGCAATCTTGCCATATAGTTTCAATTCAAACTCATTAAAACTTTCTATTCCAATAAATACTTTACCTAATCCAACTTTCTTTAATTTATTCATACACGCTGCTACTTCTTGAGTGATTTGCTCAGCTCTTAAATTCATAGAAAACTGAATCCAATATTTTTTTTGGCTTAGATAACTATATAGTTGTTCTAATCTATTAATTATGTTTGAGGATGAACAAAAAGTTGGATCAGAAAAACTCACAAATTTACAGTTGTACTCTTTAACGAGTAGATCAACTTCTCTGATTACATCGTCAATGTCCCTAAACCTTGGTTTTTTATATCCGCTTGCTGTATGTAAGATACTCCTGTCACAAAATAAGCATTTTCCCTCACATCCCCTAGACCCATAAACATGAAAAAACCTTGTATCAGTCGGGAAACAATTCCTATATGGAAAAGATATCGTCCCAATTTCCTCTGTTTGTCTAAATTTGTTTATTACGTATTTCCCGTTAAGTATGTAAGCAACACCTTTACACTCTGTATAATTTTTTTTCTTCGCAGTTAGAGCACATAACTCAGATAGAGTATTCTCAAAGTCACCAATTACAGCAACGTCAATATGTCTAATATCTTTTAATAAATGTTCGGCTAAACGTGATGCAAGGCTATGGCATGCAACTAAAATCACATGCTCCAATAAACGTTTTAACTGAGAGCTAAGTTCTAACAACAAATCATAGCAATTATACGATAAAAAAATAACTACTATATTGGGTTTACTATAGGCGATATTATCAATTTCATTTTGTATATTATGTTCATCAATTTTATGTATTGTTAAATAATTATCATGTTTTTTTAATGTTGAAAACCCATATCCAACTTCTAGACAATGAAGCTCATTGTTACTAAAGTATGCTGTTGCTATTTTTAACATAACGAGACCTCTCTTCTTAACAACATATAATTCAGAGCAAACACCTTCGCGCTACATAATTTTATATGCCTACTTTAGGTTGAGATTAGTATAACTCTACGCTTTAGAAGCAAGTTCCCTTCTCACTTTACAAGTTTTTTTACATTTAAACACGATATTTATAAACAAATGTAAATAAGTATTTTCACTTCCATTACTTTACAAATAAAACTTACTACGATTCAAACTAGAAGTCAACATCTTTTTTGTTTGCGTTTATAAAGTAAAAAATGTTAAAAAATAACTTATTGTTTAACGTTTTTTACAACATATTAGTTCTTTTAGACGGATTTTGAACTAGAATTCATCATTCTTGATGATTAAACAATGCAGAGAACTCAAATAATTGCACATAAGCATTGTGTTCAAATGTTTATTTATTTTTACTTTTGCATTATTTATACTTGTGTTTTTGTCAAGAAAATGAGAGCAGTAATCTCGATTTTGAAAACTAAATTTGACAATTGCCCGATGATTTGTAATTATATTCACAAGCAATGATAAAACAATACTTCCCCCACATCATTCTGAGAACTCTCTATAAATTTGTTACCCTGTATTTTGATACCCCCTTTAATTGAACAGTAATGGAGGGATTTGAAAATGGCCATGGAACGGTTACTACCGGTAAAGGACCCGAGAATAAATTGTTATTCTTATTATGCCAATCCTTTGGCGATTTTGTCCGTCGCTGCAAATAAGAAATACTTCCCATGGTTTTTAAGCAACTTTATACAATTATCGTCTCATCCAGAGGGCTCCAGTATTAAGCTTGACTTTTTTCAACAATGGATCACGTGGGTACCCTATTATTGTCCTTTTCTAGATGTACAAATAATCAATAAGGATATATTCGGGAAACTAAATGTGATTTCGTTTATCGTAGATTGTATTGATTCAGGATATTATATACATATGAAGGTGAATCATAAATACCTTTCAGCTTCGAGCCTTAAATGGTATAACCGAACTGATTATGCACATGAGTTACTGATTTATGGCTATAACACTAATACGCAAACATTAGAGCTTGCCGACAACTTCGGCGGAAAGTATAAGTTTGCAAGGTGTACATTTGAAGAATTTCAACTGGCTTATTCAAATCCGCCGATTTATAACACCGCGAATTATGAGAAGGTACTCTTGCTTAAGCCTAAAGAGGATATAATTTTTCAATTCGATCTTCTTAAAGTCAAAGACTCATTAGAGGACTTTTTAGCATCAAGGGATACCCGCATACGGGACGATCAAAGTTCAAGTTGGGCCAGAAATTTAACTTTAGGCGTAGACGTTTACGATAAAATCATCGATTACTTGTTTCTATTAATCGATAAAAAAGCCAGCATAGACCTTAGACTTTTTCATGTTTTATGGGAACACAAGAAGTGTATGATAGACAGAATTAGATATATGGAGACGCTGGGAATCATAAGGGACCCGGACATCGTCGAAACTTACCAGGGACTTGAGAAAATCGCTCTAATTTATCGAAATCAAATGATAAAGCTAACTATGAGAAAAGACACCCGTAAAATCAATGCCATGATTCAAGGCGTAAAATCCCTATCTATTACTGAAATCAGCCTAATTCATAAAGTGTTAGAGCAAATTTATATGAACGCTAAAAAAGAAGAACATTTTATTCTTGGGAATTCAAATCGTTATGAACTTAAATGGTGTTTGGGGTAAGTTTTGCTTAAGCTCTCCCATTTTTCATTCTTCGTATATCTGTTACTGTTTCTTAAATTTAGCGCAAAAGATGAGCTTTTTCTGTAAAGCGATTAATATATGCCTCCAATTTGCCTAAATCCTGTGGATAATTTGATAGTACAAAGAGAAACCGTTCCTTTTGGTTTATGGCTGGGCAGTCCCTCCATTTTACCAAAGGACGGTTTTTTTGCTTTTAAGTGAACTTTTGGAGGTTAAGTCGTACCGCTACCACGGCTCTACTGGTTGGTATCGATTACGGCAATTTTCTTGGAGTAAATTCTCAAAGAATCGACATAGGACGCTAGGAATAGATTTTAATTACGATCCTGAATTTTTCATCAACCCTAGCCAAACTTATATATCTTTTTTCATTTGTGAGTTCATCAATCTTTGAAGTTTTTTTGATTCCGAATATTTATTACTCCTCCAGAGAGTGTCTTACCTTTGTTCAACTATTCGTTCTCCGTTAGCGGATAAGTTATCTTGTTTCGAGGATTCTATCCAGATCATGTGATGCTTCTATAATCGCTGGCCCCAAATTACTTAGCCATTCGGAATACTCAAGTAGTGTTACCATGGATGGGTCCTTCCTTAGCTTCTTGCATCTCTTCAAGTTCACTTTCCATCCACCACTAAGATGTAAATATCCCCAGTCTGCCGCTTGGCTTTTAGACAAAATGTTACCTTCCTGCCACCAAGCTATGAACTTGGAAGCTAACAGTAGCCAGTCCACTGAATGTAGACTATTTCCCTTGCCATACGTCCGCATGCACGTGGCATATTCCTTAAGGAAAATAATGAGCTCTTCCCTCGAATACGATGGTATTTTATCCTTCTGGAGCTCGCCATATAACAAGATACTCTGCTCCTTGATCGTGTACTGGGTGAATAGATCTAATTGATTCTCCGTCCAGACTGATTCGCGCACTGTTCCCCACCACAAGCCACATCCCTTCCCCCCATTCAGCATATTAACCGTAAAAAAGGCACCCTCAAGCATATCGGTGTAGAGATTATGTATCTGGTTACCAACCCATATTCTAAGAGGGGATGATCTATAAACTGCTCTTAATTTATTTAAAAGCCCAATCTCATTTTGGTTAAGATCCTCTCCAATTAAGACGAGAAAATCCAAATCCCCGTATCCCGGAGATAAATCATTATGAAGGGCAGAACCGTATAGGTAAACGCTCTGTAACTTCCTATTAAGAATGGCATGGATATCATTGACAAATAAGGACAAGGTCCGGTCAAGTATTTCGTCTTCAAATGATGGGATAAGCATTAAGTATATGACACCCCTTTCAAAAAAAATTCTAATTTGAGAACTGTGTGTGAATGCACCGTGGCAGGAGTTCCATTCTCCCATACGGTTAGGACGCCTTTTAAAACCAATCGACCTGCAAATATAAGAATTGTAATGTATCTAGAACTTCCATAAAAGTCAAATAATTAATGGTAGGACATTACATTTTCATGCAAACAAGCTCTTGAATCTCCCCGAAGGGAAAGTCAAGAGCTTGTTTATGTTTAAGTTAATGCGGTCGAGAGGACTCGAACCTCCACGGGGGTTAGCCCACACGGACCTGAACCGTGCGCGTCTGCCAATTCCGCCACGACCGCTCATCGTCTTTCGCAAAGATATTCTCTGCGGCGACAAGAAATATCTTATCACGCATATCCTAGCAAGTCAACAACCAAATTAAAAAAATTATTACCATTGATATTTTTTCGGAAATCAGGATAAGATAAGAACATAAGTTCGCATTAAGGTGGTGGCTTCTGATATGGCAGTCCCTCGTACAACGGCCGATGAACTGGCATTAGTTAAAAGCTGGCTGCTGCTTCAGCTTATCCGCAGAATCTTTGAGCGGGATTCAAAGATCATTCGGGAAAGCGGAATGCTGAAGAGCCCTCATATTTACAGTGAAATGATTGATTCAGGCATCCGGCGGGTCAATCTAGTGATGTCTGAAGTCCAGAACGAATGCTTCAAACGCAAAATCCGCGTATATGAAACCAAACAGAATGATCAAGGAATCACCGCAAGCTACATATGTCGCGGTTACCAGGGTGAAATGCGCTTTCTATGGTCCGCTCTTCAACAGGAACTGTCCAGCCGGATGATGGCTTACCTCGGTGCAGACGCTCCAATTCCAGTGTCCGTTCACGAGCAGACTCTGCAGCATTAGTGCATTTTGACTGTACCTCCGTATACATGTCCCCATACTAAAAAAGCCCACCTTAGAACTAAGGCAGGCCTTGTCTTGCTAATGGTGAACATGTCCATGCGATAGCGCCTGTTCTATCCGGGTTGCTCCCTGGGATAGAATATGCCCCGAGCTGACCGCGGCTGCCGCTGCAGCCGCTTCCCGGATTTCAGCATCCGTGGCTCCCTTGGACCTGGACTCTTCCGTATGGTAATAGGTACATACTTCATTATTGGCAAAGAGACTGATCCCCAGGGCAATCAGCTGTTTGGTCTTGGCATCCAATTCTCCGGAAGCAAGTGCCTTTCCCGTGAACTCGTGATATGCTTCAGCTACGCCGGGCAGGGAGTCTCCAAAAGCCTGGATTCCGTCTTTGTATTCCCTGATTTTATCGTTTTGCACTGACATGATCGGCATTTCCTCCTCGTAAGATGGGCTAACCTAACTTGCCTTCCTTACTACGTTGCCTCAGGGCCGATCATAATATGCTTTATTCGTCAAAAGAAATGCGTGGCTCCTTAGCCGGCTGATACGTATAATTTCTGTCCAGCTTAACAATATTCCGGTTGGGCCTGCGGATCATCACCTGTGTATCACTCCAGGCTACCACAATTCCTCTTACATCATTCTCCGGAAGCGCATCACGGACTACTCGGACTTTCTCTCCGGATAACCGGTACGCATCCAACTGTTCGTCACTAATCATTTAACGTGGACACCTCCTGCCTGACAGACAAGTCAGAGATTTAAGCTTAACTATACCATAATGAGTCTCTACTCCCGCTAACAAATACAAAAACGGGCCACTCCCGTTACCGGTGAACGACCCGCTTGAACGCGGTATCTAGGCGACAACCGCAAATATGTTATGATCCTTATCTTTGTGCATGCTCTTTCTCAAACCAGAAATCCAGCACTTTCGCCGACATCACACGTCCCTCTATATAGGCTACCTGCTGAGGACTGAACTGCTCCTTCCAAGGGAAGGAAAGATCCTCGCATAGACCCGCAATGGTCAGCAGCTGTGACCAGGCCACATAGCGTTTGTACCAAAAGAACTGTGGATGCTCCAGCATATAGGGATAAAGGTCATCAAATTCTGTATGTTTGCAATCAAGGGCTCGCTCGAAAGTAACCTTAGCTTCACTCAACTTAGCAACAAAATATTCTGCATTGACTACCGGTTGTTGTTCCCCCATGTCGTTGCCTCCTCTCCCTACTTCTTCTTCATTATAACTGAAAAGAAAGGGCCTGCAAAGGACTGCCCGCAAATTTGATTCCGTTTCGCCTATTCGTCAAAGGTTATTTTGCCGTCTTCCAACGAGACAATCCGCACAAGTGACTCCAGACGGATGCCCTGCTCGCGGATCGCTTTTCCACCTGCCTGGAAGCTCTTCTCCACCACAATACCAACTCCCACCAGTTCAGCCCCGGAACGCTGAATGATCTTAACCAGTCCGCGCGCTGCATCCCCGTTGGCAATAATATCGTCGATAAACAAAATCCGGTCATTCTCCGAAATAAATTGTTTAGACAGCAAAATGTCGGTTACAATGCCTTTCGTAAACGAAGGAACCCGTTCGCACAGCGCATCCGGATCAGCCAGCAGCGTCTTCTTTCTGCGGGCGAATACCAAGGGTACCCCCAGCTCGTAAGCCGTCGCAAATGCAACAGGTATGCCTGAGGACTCCACGGTAACCACACGGGTTATCCCGTCTTCACGAAAACGTGCCGCGAACTCCCGCCCCATCTCCATGGTTAGGGCAGGATCGACTTGATGATTAAGAAGAGCGTCCAGCTTCAGCACCTGATTTGATACAACCACGCCTTCTTCCAAAATTCTTTGTTTTAATAATTCCATGGTTCCCCTCCTATTTCCTATTTGGATTCCCCGTGGACCCAGACTCGTCTTCGGGCGCCTCTTGGTCTAGGTTCACCATTTTTTTAAATTTAAATTGTCTTATGAACAAGTAGACAATCACCCCAATCAGAAGAAGCACAATGACCACAAGGGCTATACGCCAGACATGGTGATGCACGAAATAGGCCATTTTTCTCCAGTGATGTCCTACTGTAGCCCCCAGCGCCATAAACACCGAACACCATATAGCTGCGCCAATACTTGCATAGATGAGATACACATGTATGGGAAGGCGATAAACACCCGACAGATATGAAGTCAGCTGGCGAAGTCCGGGCACGAAGTAACCAAAAAGAACACTCCAATTCCCGTACCGTGCGAACCACCTCTCTGTGGTCTCCAGTCTGCTTGGGGTAATAAAAATCCATTTCCCGAACTTGTGCAGCAGCGGCGTTCCAACGACCCTTCCAAGCGTGTAGCTGAGAATCATCCCCGTCATGCTGCCAAGAAAAGTCATCAGAAGCGCAATCCAAAATACAAAATGCCCTTCCGCTGTCAATCCCCCGAAGGTCACCACCAGAGTCTCATCGGGTACAGGAATGCCCATAAAGCCCAATGCCAGCAGTCCGAACATAGCCAAATAACCATATTGGGCGATATAGGACATAATTACACTCACATATATCTCACCTTTCTAAAGATAAAACACAGGCGCGCTGCTTAAGAATGGACATGTTGCAGTCATGTCCTGTTCCGAATCTACATACCTTGTACTATATATAGCACAGAACCGGAAGGTTCGGTAGTCTCGTACTTCGAATGTTACCCATACAGGGTTCCCCGAAACTGTAAGGAGGAAAAAGATGAGAAACGCCGTAAAAGTACTTCAGATCGGCTTCACTTATATCGGCACCATCGTGGGCGCCGGTTTCGCCACCGGGCAGGAAATCATCAAATTTTTCACCCAATACGGAAGGTGGGGGGCTTTTACCATCCTGCTGGCCACCCTGCTGTTCATTTGGCTTGGCACGAAGATGATGCTCTTAGCTCATGATATCGGAGCTTCCTCCTACGAGGACCTGAACCGCCGTTTGTTTGGCAGCCGGGCGGGAGGCTGGATCAGCTTGTTCACTCTAGTTGTCCTGATGGGAGTTAACAGTGTCATGCTGGCCGGTGCAGGCTCTGTATTCATGGAACACCTTGGACTGCATTTCCAGACAGGCCTGTGGATTACTCTCATAGGCACCTACCTGCTGCTCCACCGGGGAATTCAGGCTATTCTCCAGCTGAATTCCATCGTTGTTCCGCTAATGCTGATCCTCTCGCTAATTATTATCGGCAACACGGCTGGAATGCCTGAGGCTGCAAGATTCCTAACGTACACAACGGACAGCAGCGTCGGTGCCGCCTGGATGTCCCCCCTGATGTATACAGCCTTCAACCTCGGCATGGCTCAAGCGGTGCTTGTCCCTATCGGAAGCCACACCCAGAACAGAAAAGTGCTGGTCTGGGGAGGCATTACAGGGGGGATTGGGGTCGGCTTCCTGCTGCTCGCAGGCCACTTTGCCCTCTCCGCCCACATGCCCGGCATCGTGCAGTTCGAGATTCCAATGGGGCATATCGCCAACCATCTAGGCCCAATTGTACGGCTTATCTATGTCGCGCTCATCTTTATGGAAATTTTCAGCACTTTTGTTGCGGATGTATATGGGGTTGCTCTCCAGATTCGGCAGCGTATTAAGATCGGTCCTAAGCTGTTGTCTGTAATTTTGCTTCTAATATGTTACCTTACGAGCCAATTCGGATTCAGTTCCCTGCTGTCCGTATTGTATCCCCTGTTCGGCCTGTTCAGCCTGGTATGGGTAGCTAACCTGGTGCTGTACCGAAAAGAGAAACCAAACTAAGGATAATACTTCAGATAGGTCTTCTTCAGTTCATGTACAGCCCGGTTTATGGAATACTCCCGTTTCGCCTTCTCCCAACCGGCGCGGGCAAGCGCATAACGGTAGGATGGATCGAGAATCACGGATTCCAAAGCCGCTGCCAGCGCAGCCGGGTCTTCCGGTGGAACCAGCAGTCCTCCTGCCCCATGCTCAATTTGCTCAGCAATCCCTCCTACTTCTGTTCCAACAAGTGTCAGACAGCATAAAGCCGCTTCCGCAAAGACGGAACCGAAAGCCTCCGCCCGGGAGGGCAGCACAAAAATATCGAAGAATGGCATGAATTCCTCCGGGTGAAGGGTATACCCGTAAAAAATGGTCTCTTCATAAATCCCAAGCTCCTGGGCCATCTTCTCCAAATCAGGACGGATCGGCCCATCCCCGATAATATGAAGCACATAAGAATGGCCTTTGCGCTTAAGCTCCGCACAGGCTTTAAGCAGAATGTCCAGCCCCTTGGCCGGGACAAGTCTGCAGACGGTCACAAGCTGGGCAACCTCATTGTCATGAGGAACAGGCTTAAATCTTTTTTCATCATAACCGTTGGGAATTACCTGGATCTCGCCGGGACGATCCACATAAGGTGACAAATACTCAAGAAACGAACGGGACACCGTCAGCATCTCGTCCGTCTGATGCTCCAATTCTCTATAGATCGAAGTCAGAAACCGCTGCTCCGGTCCCCCCTCCTGAATGGCGCCATTGAGCAGCAGCTCACGCTCATAACTGGAGTGAATCGTCTGAATCACCGGGGTCTCTGGGAAAGTCTGTTTCATGGCAAGCCCTGCAATGGGATGATGGGCATGAATAAGGTCATAAGGCCGCTGTATGCGCAGCTTGGTCCACCACAAATAATCACGGTAGGTCTGGATATATTTTTGCACTACGGGACTATCCCCGAATTCGGTCCAGTCAAAGGTATGGAACTTTATCTCTTCCGTGCCTTTGCTGCGGATGCGTTTGGGTATCGAGAACAGATCCATCTCCCAATGGGGCGGGTTAAATCTCTCCTGCAGATAAGGAATCATGGAAGATACGCCGCCTGGCTGCTCCGGAGGGAAGAAAAGCGCCTGTAGTAATTTCATAGGGTTGCCCCTTTCTCTATTTCTGTGTCACAAGAATCGTAGTCTGTGTTTCCATTATGCCATAGCTCTGAACGAACATCCATTTCCCTTTTGAGAATCCAATTCCTTTATGATAAACTGCTAATACTTTGAATTTTTCATGAGGGAAACGGACCCGGAAGGAGATTTAGCAATGATGGACAACCTTGATCTGCCCGCAGCCTACCTAGCAGCTTCCTCCTCTCTGCTCGGAGACGAGGAAGCCGCTAGGTTCCTGGAGAGCTACCATAACCCAAGAACGTACGGGCTGCGGCTCAATACGTTGAAAGTGGGTCTTGCTTCACCTGTATCAGAGGAAATGCGGCGGCTATTTCACCTGAGGCCTGTGCCGTGGGCTGAACAGGGGTTCTACTACGAAGAGAGCACAAGGCCAGGGAAGCATCCGTACCATGCTGCCGGGCTTTATTATATTCAGGAGCCCTCCGCCATGTCCGCGGTGGAACTGCTCTCCCCACTCCCGGGAGAGACCGTGCTCGATCTGGCCGCTGCTCCCGGTGGCAAGACTACACAAATTGCCGCGAAGATGAAAGGCCAGGGCCTGCTGATTGCCAACGAAATCCATCCGCAGCGGGCGAAGATTCTGGCTGAGAATGTTGAGCGCTTTGGAATTCCGAATGCGGTGGTGACCCAATCCACTCCCGGAGACCTATCCTCGAGATTTCCGCTTGCGTTCGATCGGATTATGCTGGATGCCCCTTGTTCTGGGGAGGGCATGTTCCGCAAGGACCCGGATGCGGTGAGCGAATGGTCAGAGGCTTCCGTGGATGCCTGTGCGGCTAGACAGTGGGATATCATTCAGGACGCAGTTAAGATGCTTAAGCCTGAAGGAAGGCTGGCCTACTCAACTTGTACGTTCAATAGGAACGAGAACGAGGAGACGATAGCCCGCCTGATCGAGGCCTACCCGTTCATGGAACTGATCGCGGAGAAACGCATATGGCCCCATATACACGAAGGGGAAGGACACTATGTTGCTCTGTTGGAACGGCGCAAAGATGCAGCTACTTCTGAAGTGATAGAGGCCTCTACGAGCACCTCAGGCAGGAAGGGGAAAGACTCCAAACGCGGGAAAACCGGCCGTGATGCTATGTCCCGCAAGGAGATCAATGCCGCTTGGGAGGCATACCTGGCATGGAAGAGCGAGGATCTCCCAGGGTTCGGAGAGCCAACGGGCACGCCCGAGCTCTTCGGGGAAGCACTCTACCTGATTCCACGCAGCAGCCAGCTTGAGCTCAGCTTGGGAGCGCTAAATGGTCTTAAGCTGCCCAGAGCGGGCCTGCATCTTGGCGAGTTCAAGAAAGGACGCTTCCAGCCAGGTCACGCCCTGGCTATGGCCTCCACTGCGGAACAAGCTGCAAGGACCCTGAATCTGGAGCCAGATTCTGCCGAGGCGGCAGCTTATCTGCGGGGAGAGACTCTGCCGGTGCCGGGTACCCTGCGGGGCTGGGTCCTTGTGACGGTCTCCGGATATCCGCTCGGATTCGGCAAGGCCAGTAACGGGCAGCTGAAGAATCATCTGCCCAAAGGTCTCCGGCTTAACCGTTAGGACCCCAGCGGCTCGCGATGGCATCTACAGGCATCCGCTGAGAACCGGGAGCGATGGGCACGAACCAATTCAGCGGCCTAAAACCAAACCCCAACCCAACCGCCATGGGAGCGGGCGTTTGCCTAGGAGCCTTTCGAACACAAATCTAACCCCTAAACAAAATCAGGGGGCCGTCTTTCTGAGACGGCCCCCTTTCGCGCATTAGCTACAAGCAGTATTTTTCCAGAGCAAGGCGCACGCCTTCCTCATTATTGGATGCTGTCACATCCTGCGCTGCCGCCTTAACCTCCAGCGGCGAGTTATCCATGGCAATACCTAATCCGGCAAAGGTCAGCATCGTGATATCGTTATAGAAATTGCCTATCGCCATCACCTGCTCCGCCGGAATTCCACGCTGAAGCGCCAGCTCCCTAAGAGCATTCCCCTTAGAGGACTCAGGATGCATCAAATCGATGAAGTAGTCGCCGCTGCGCAGCATATTCAGCTCGTGTGTCCACAAATTCCAATCCGCTTCAACCTTATTCATCGCTTCCGTAAAGCCCGATGCGGTCATCTTCACGATCGGCTCGGTGAAGTCTACCCAAGCGGGCAGATTTAAAGGTTCAATCAAGAACTTATGATACATGTCCAGCACATCCGGGCCGACTTCATCCAGCTTCTCGACATAAATACCATAGGTCGTATTGATATCAAAGTGTATGCCATTCTTGCGGCAGTACTCGATATACGGCTCCAGTGCGGCTGGATTAACCGCATATTCATGTATAATTTTACGGGTCGCCACATCTACCGTAGCTGCCCCGTTATGAGTAATGACATATCCCTCAAGGCCCATGGATTCCATAAATGGAATGCAGCTCAGTGGAGCCCTTCCCGTACACAGCACAATTTCTGTTCCCTGAGCCGCAACCTTCTTAATCGTCTCTGCAGTTGCCGGGGTTAAAACATGATTATCGTCAAGCAGCGTGCCGTCCACATCCAAAGCAATCAGTTTGTATTTCATAACTCCACCCTCTCTATGTATAAATAATTATATAAGATAAGCTGTCTCTTGAAAATGAGCCCTTGTTCCTGCGGTTTTCTCTTTCTGTCTATCGCAGGGAAGCCAGTTCCTCCTCAGTCAGTTCCCGGAACGCCCCTTTGGGCAGGAACTCGTCCAGCTTCAGCGCCCCCATAGAGACCCGTTTCAGGTACAGTACTTTAGAGCCAACAGCCTCAAACATCCGCTTGACTTGGTGAAACTTACCTTCGGAGATAGTCAGGAGAATTCTGCTGACCGTCGCCTCTTCCGTCCCGACCCGTTCAAGCACCTCAAGCTTGGCTGGTAGGGTGATATATCCTTCTCCGATATCCACCCCCTGCTCAAACCGAACTGCCTCCGCATCACCAACTGCTCCCTGGACCTCGGCGTAATAGGTTTTGGGAACGTGCTTGCGTGGTGACAACAGATCATGAGCCAGCTGTCCGTCATTCGTAAGCAGCAGCAGACCCTCCGTATCCTTGTCGAGCCTCCCTACCGGGAAAGGGGAGAACACCCGGAACTGTGGCGGGAGTAGATCAATAACTGTACGGTCCCGGTTATCTTCAGTGGCCGAGACGACCCCAGCAGGCTTATGAAGCATAATGTAAACAAACTCCCTGTAGAGCACCGGCTCGCCGTCCAGCTCAATCTTGTCATGATAGGGGTCGACCTGCAGCCCACTGTCTTTAATGACAAGGCCATTCACCAGGATTCTTCCCTGTTTAACCAGCTTCTTGCTGTCCGAACGGGTGGCCAGCCCAAGATGGCTGAGGATCTTGTCCACCCGCAGTGTTGTTCTGCCTTTACTCATGTCGCTTTACGTCCACCTCCATCCAGCAGGATATTCATTCTTCAGCATACCGTCCTGCCATTTGCCCCATCCGGCTGAATAACCATCTATGCACACGAGCACATACCCTTTGGGCTTCGCGTCACTTCGGCATTCAATCCGCTCAGCCGGAATCATCAGCGTTTCTCCCTTCAGATAACGCACAGCCTCCCCGTCCCTGGAGGACAGGGAGAGCACCCGCTTAGCCTCTTCGGGGCGAAGAGCCACGGCAAGCGGGTGACCCGGCGTAAATCTTCCATTCTTCACCGCACCCACATACCAGCCGGGACGTACCGTCTTCAGGCCATTCAGCCGCTCCTTTGCGAACACAGAGAGGTATACATTGCCTCCGTAAAATATCGGCCCGCCTGTGGCTTCGAGATTCAAATTACCAGATAAGAACTCACGCCAGCTGACAAGCGGGTCCTGCTCTTCAACCCCCTTTTTCGTGGAACGGGCATCTCCCTTGCCTTTAACGGGCTTGGCCTTCGCAAGCCGTTCTGCCTTAGGATTGCTCTTTCCTTGAGCCTGAACTGGCGGCGCTATACTTAGGCTCACTTGACCGCCGCTTTCAGTGCGGCTTCCACTCAGGGACCCAGCTGTACCTCCAGCGCCCTGGTGACGGAGTATAGCGACAAAATGACCCTCACCATGGATTTTGTGAGGCCATAGTCTTCCGCAATTCCGGGTTTGCCGTAAGGCCTCTTCACTCCAGGCCTCATGCTTGTCACCAGCACTTATAAGCTCCAGCCAATCCGGGCGTCCACCTGAAATTCCCCACTCTTCCGGAATAGGAATAACCCTGAATTCCGGGTTCAAAGTCAGAAACGAAGCGATCATCCCCTCATTCTCCTCCGGGGCGAAGGTGCAGGTGGAGTATACAATAGTTCCGCCAGGAGCGAGCAGATCTGCTGCGCTGGCCAGGATATCCCGCTGCATGCTTACACATTTCTCCACAGAATGCTTCTCCCACTGACGTGCCATGTCCGGCTCCTTCCGGAACATCCCCTCCCCCGAGCAGGGAGCATCAATCAAGATCCGGTCAAAAAAGTGCGGAAACGCCTCCGCTATATGCTCGGGCGATTCATTAAGCACGACTGCGTTGCGCACACCATATAACTCCACATTCTTGGCTAACGCCTTGGTCCGGTCCGCACTGATATCGTTCGTAACGAGAAGCCCTGTTCCCTTAAGCTTCCCGGCAATCTGCGTCGACTTTCCTCCCGGTGCCGCGCACAGATCAAGCACCCGGTCTCCAGGCTGAACGTCCAGCGCCTCTACCGGCGCCATCGCACTCGGCTCCTGAATATAATAGAGCCCAGCATGATAATACGGGTGCTTCCCCGGCTTCAGTCCCTCTTCCGTATAATACCCCGTTCCGCACCAAGGGATGGGTTTCACCGGGAAAGGAACCACACTCTCGAATTCATCTTGTGCAATTTTGAGCGGATTGACCCGCACCCCGGCATAATGAGGTTTCTCATAAGAAGCAAGGAATGCCGGGTACTCCTCTCCAAGCATTCTCTTCATACGTTCCAAGAACGCCGTAGGCAAATATACGGTCATCATAACATCCCCTCTAACCTGCAAGCGGCCCGCCGCCTAAGAGATCAGGCAGCGGGCCGGCGCATCTATTTATCAAGCATCTTCTTCTCCCGAAGCGCGTGCTTCTCGCCCCGCTGAGGATGGATCTGAATCGGCTCGTTCGGACGTATTTCCGAAGAGGCCGTCTCAACTGCGCGAAGAAGCTCATCATCTATGATTTCAATGGTCAGATCGGCATATGCCGGCGGCACCGGACCAGCAAGCTTTTCAGACAACTGCTGGATCTCTCTCCTCAGCCGGCCCAAGTTGATCCCCAAACATTCATCTCCGTATGCTTCAAGCTTATCCACAGCCGAGACCAGCATTTTGCTGCTGCCTTTGAAATTCCCCCTGCGGAAATGAAACATTCCGACAGCCACCTGAAGCAATCCTTTATAAAGAGGTTCCCGTCCCTGGGCAAGCCACAGTTCTTCCAGCACCTCATGGCATTCAAAATAATCACGGTCCCGGTTGAAATAGATCAGATACGCCAAGTACAGCGGATCATACTTCATCCGTTCCCTCCCCTTTGCGGGCCGCCTTAAGCAGCGCCTTAACGTCCTCCACAAGCTCCTTCATTCCCGTCAGGTTCTTCGCTTCCCACAGCTCGTTGAAACGCCGCTGTGCTTGAATGGCCTCGCTGATCAAATGATAGAAATACAGCTGGTGAATGGTTTTCAGCGCTTCAGCCACCAGGCTGGAGTCATCCTCGAAGGACTTCTGGGCATCCAGAATTTCCTGACGGATGCTGGACATCTCATTATCGAGCACAAAAGCGGCTTCCGCAGCTTTCTTCAACCTTTCGCGCATTTCCCCGGGCAGGCTCTCCCGGTATTTATAATTAAGCGAATGTTCGATGGTCGCCCAAAAATTCATCGCAAGTGTCCGGATCTGAATCTCGGCCAGTACAATCTTCTGTTCGAGTGCTGTCTGCACCGGATATTCAACAATCATATGGAAGCTGCGGTACCCGCTGTCCTTATAATTTGTAATATAGTCTTTCTCATACAGAACCTTCAGATCTTTCCGGTTACGAATATATTCAGCCACCCGCCGGATATCCTCCGCGAATTGGCACATAATCCGGATTCCCGCGATGTCCTCAATCCCCGTCTCCAGATTGTCCATAGAGACATTCAGACGTTTCGCTTTGTCCAGAATGCTGGAAATTTTCTTAACCCGTCCGGTCACGAACTCGATCGGCGCGTACTCTTCGCGTTTCTTGAGCTCTGAGCGCATCGTCTTGAACTTAACCTTCAACTCCTCAACTGCCTGTTCATACGGAAGCAAAAATGTTCCCCAATCTCTGCCATCCATTCTGTTGCCTCCTCTCTATATTTCCGGCATATCAGCGGTGGTCCGCGCCCACCGCTTCGGATATATGAGTGAACCCGTCACGGGCAAGCAGCTCCCGCAACCCGCGGTGTATCCGGCGGTTAATTTCTGGCCCCTCATAAATAAGTGCAGTATAAATCTCCACCAGACTGGCGCCAGCACGAATTTTCTCATAAGCGTCCTTGCTGTCAAAGATGCCGCCCGATCCGATGATAGGCAGCTTGCCTTCTGTCTGACGGTATATTCTTGAAATGATCTCCGTTGAACGCTCCTTCAGTGGACGCCCGCTAAGGCCTCCTGTCTCCTTGGCATTGGAGTGGGTCAGCCCCTCTCGGGAAATGGTGGTATTGGTCGCAATAATCCCAGATACTCCGCTGTCCTTAATCGTATTAACCATATACTCCAGTTCTTCGTTACTTACATCTGGAGCAATTTTTACAAGAACCGCCTTATTCAAGCCGGATTTCTGATTATGCTCGTTCATCTCCCGCATCACCACCGCAAGCAGATCAGCCAGTTCATTTCCATGCTGAAGTGCCCGGAGATCCGGCGTATTCGGCGAGCTGATATTCACAACAAAAAAGTCCGCATGCGGATACAGCACCGATATGCACTTGGCGTAGTCCTTATGCGCCTCTTCATTCGGCGTCACCTTATTCTTACCAATATTTATAGCAATAGGAATCCTTCTTGTGGGCAGAGCGGACAACGATTCCGCCATGCTCTCGGCTCCCTTGTTATTAAATCCCATCCGGTTGACCAGCGCTTCGTCCGGCGGCAGGCGGAACAACCTTGGCTGTTCGTTCCCTGGCTGCCCCAGCGGGGTCACCGTGCCCACTTCCATAAATCCGAAGCCTATGGCTGAGAAACCTTCAGCCGCCTCAGCATTTTTGTCCAGACCTGCGGCAAGCCCCACCGGTGTCGGAAAGTGGATACCAAACAAATCAACGGCCAGATCCGGGGTTTCGGACACGCCGTACAATTTGTTAAGGAGCGTTACTCCTCCCGGCATCCTGGACGTTTTATGTAATCCGCTAATAACAAGATGATGCGCCTTCTCCGGATCAATCCGGAAGAACACCGGTTTGCCTACGTTACGATATAGCAATGTTAACTCACTCCGTTCCTCTCTCGCTGGACATTATAGCCCCATAACTCAGTTTATCGTTTTCTCCCCCAAAAGAAAAGTCTTGTACCTGACGGGGACAAGCCTAATCAAACGTATAGCCAACCTTTTTGAAAGCCGTTACAATATAGCTGAATGGGCTGTTCCTCATAAGAAACAACCCATTTGATGCAAAGATAGTTATGAGAGGGGAATAAGCGCGATGTCAACCAAACGCAAACCGCCAACACTTCAGCAGAAGAAGGAAGAAGTCAACAAAAAAGCGTTGATCTGGATTGGCTCATCCCTGGTGGTTGTTGTGATCGTATTCACGATCCTGCTGCTGTGGAGCCGAAGCTAGAAGAGCCAGTGATATGTCCTGTGGGGATTGGTCTGATCGGGTCTGTCTTGCAAAACAAACCGTATCTCCGAGTCCGCTGATAGATCAGGTACAATCCCCTTCCCGACCGTAACCTTCGTCCCCTTCGGGGCCAGGTCAAACAGCTCCTCCACATCCTCCTTGCTCATCCGGATGCATCCGAGCGACTCATCCTTGCCTATGCTGTCCGGCTCGTTCGTCCCGTGTATCGCATAGTTCGTATCTGACAGCTGCATTCCTCTGCTGCCAAATTCCCCATTTGACCTCCCATTCGGATTCACAATCTTCTCCGTTATCGCATAACTACCTTCAGGCGTGCGGTCCGCACCAAGCCCTACCTTGTAGCTGCGTAGAATTACATTCCCGCTAACCAAGGCCAGACGGTGGCTGGTCTTGTCGACCAAAATCTCCAAAGGTTCATTAAAAAATGGTTTGCTGCCAGCATGCGCATTGCTGCGAATCTCCCCATCAGTCCCAGCAGCGCTCTTCGTCGAGCTGCCCTTCGAGCTCCCATTTGCTCCTGTTCCAGACGGATCAAGGTTCGCCTGAACAGCCCGTTCGAAGGCCGCTTCCAGCTCGGGACTGCTTCCGGCAATCCAGTTGTCCGGGTAAGGCTTGACCAGCTCTCCCAGCTTTGCGGGCTTCCTGCCGTTCTTCTGCCTGAAATGCTCTACCGCGGAAGCCACAACCGCGTTTGCTTCCTGCTCCTTCGTCCACTGGTTGGCCTTCTTTCGAAGCGGGCCCTCATCCGGCGGCTTGCACTCACAGCTCTTCGCATCATAAGACTGCACGGCTGCTCTGCCGCTGGCCGGGTCTCTCTCCACCGTGAACATCACCGGCATGTCACGCTTCCACAGCAGCCACTTGCCGTGCTGCCGCATCCCAAGGACGGCTGTTAGTTGCGCCTGTGGTCCCTTGTCCATGATCAGTTCCCCAAGGGCTTTATTTCCCGCCCCGCCGCCATAAGCCTTAGCCGTAAATGCCAACGAAGCCGCGCGGGGTCCCTGGACAGGTGCTGCTGGCGGATTGTCCGCTTCCTGAACAGGCAACGTCAGATAATCCTCTTCGATCGAAGATGTATCCCCAGCCATCATGGAATTCTCAGCGATACTTGGATCATTAATTGAAGGAATAAACATCAGGAGCAGAATCATCAGGGCTAACAGCAGCTTACGCTTTCGGCGGCTTCTTCGTTCCTTCTGCGCCGAGGCTTCCAGCAGCTTCGCTTCATATTCCTTCCATACTTCGGCGGGAACCTTGCTGCTCTCAAATGCTTCATAAATATGGCCCGCTTTATTGAAGCAGTAATTTGCCTTCCCGACCTGACCGCTTCGCTCATATTCTTTACCCAGCAGATACCAAGCCATCTTATTGCCGGGATGCATCTCGACGTATTTCTTCAGATATGAAGGGTTCATCGAAACCTCCTGGTATATGGTTTTTTTATGTATCGAATCTTACTTATTTCTTATCAGCCAATGCCACCAGCCCTTATTTATATATCGGCAGACGGGTTTAAGTCTATAGATCAAGGGAGTTCTAAGCGGCAAGTCACGACTTTATACCCAGGGGTATAATATAGGAAATTAAACCCAAAAAAAGACATCCCCCATCCTTTAAATCAGGATGAAAGATGTCTCATGGTGAATATCAACAGAGGGCTGTAATCTTAGCCTTCCTTGTTAAATGGAGTATCGGCGATCTTGATGGAGTCCGTAGGGCAGCCATCGCAAGCATCTTGAAGATCGTCGTACAGGTCCTCACCAATTTCTGTGTTACCATGGTTACCGTCACCCTTGTAGATGACTTCAGCCAAACCTTCATCGTCATAATCGTAGATATCTGGTGCTGTAGCTCCGCATGCGCCGCACGCGATGCAAGTATCTTTCTCCACCCAAGTATATTTCGCCATATTAATCTGCCTCCTAATATAAGACGGTACAAGTCCGGTGCGTTCCACCATGTACAATATATAATAATATAACCACAATTTCAAATGCTTTTGCAGGTAATCTTAACTGATAATTATTATCATCATTTCCGCTTCTCTCTAAGAAAATCAGTCTGCAAGGAAGTGCCCCGAATCCGGTGATTCCGGATCAAGGTGGAGGGGTCGTCCCCCAGCATCCCGGCTGTAAGAACAGCACTCTCACCGAACTTGTCGCGCAGCATATCCATCGTTTTGGTGAGTTGCTCCTTTTTGGGCTGCTTCTCATAATCAAATAGATCCAGCTGAAGTGCCGATTCATCCTTGGGAACCAGGTTCTGGACTGTAATTCCAAGAAGACGCACAGGACGCTCTTCTTTCCAGTGACGCTGGTACAGTTTACAGGCTTCCCGGTAAATGTCCTCCATATTCTCGGTCACTTTTCCCAAGGTCTGAGAGCGGGTTATCGTCTTCATATCCGGTGTGCGAATCGTGATTTGCACCGTCTGTGCCATCATATTCTGCCTTCGCAACCGGCGTGCAACCTGATCAGCCAAGTTCAGCATCACACGGGATATATCTTCGTACTTGCTGATGTCTTTTGGAAGCGTTGTGGTATGGCCAATCGACTTGTTCTTATCCCTCTCTTCCTTTACAGGAGAGTCATCGATTCCCCAGGCAGCCTGCTTCATCCAGAGTCCCATCACTCCGAACTTCTCCGCGAGAAGCCGCTCGTCTGCGGCCGCCAGCTGGCCAAGCGTATAAATCCTTAACCGTTGAAGCTTCTCCGCCGTCTTCCGGCCTATTCCGAACATCTCCGAGCAAGGCTTGTCCCAGAGCAGCTTGGGTACATCCCTGATCCGGAGCACAGTTATGCCATTTGGCTTCTTCATGTCCGAGCCCATCTTGGCGAGAAGCTTATTGGGAGCAACGCCAATCGAACATGGCAGGCCAAGCTCATTGCGGATTCTCCCCTGGATTTCGCCAGCAATCTCCAATGGGGTTCCAAACTGCTTGGAGCCCGTGATGTCCAGATAACACTCATCGATGGACACAGCTTGAAGAAGCGGGGTGTATCCATAAGCAATATCCATAAAAGCCTTTGAATACTTTCGGTACAGATGAAAATCCGGAGAGATGACAATGAGGTTCGGACACAACTTAAGCGCCTGGCTGACCAGCATCCCCGTTGAAATGCCCAGCCTCCGCGCCGCATAAGAGCACGTCACTATCACACCCTTGCGAAGCTCCACACTGCCTGCCACCGCTGTAGGCCTGTCTTTGTACTTGTGCGGCTCCTCCGCTTCATGTACGGAGCAGTAGAATGCATTCATATCTATATGTAATATGACCCGGCCCTTAGCGGGATAATACTCCTCCACATTCTTCACCGGAATCCCCCTCACTTGCTTGTAAATTCATGGTTTTATGCAAAAATCCTAATTCCATGTTACATTTAAAATAACAAATGTTATAATAATTCATTATACCAAAATACCGTGCATGTTTATGACTTTTAAAGGGGGACTCTCCACTATGTCAAAGGCCTTATCCATCTTCGACACAACCTTGCGTGACGGCACACAGGGCGAAGGAATCAGCTTGTCTGCGGACGATAAACTAAAGATCGCCTCAAAGCTGGACCAGCTGGGTGTGCATTACATCGAAGGCGGCATTCCGGGGAGCAACAATAAAGACATTGAGTTTTTCAAACGGGTCAAAAGCTTAGGGTTAAACGCTAAAATTACCGCATTTGGCAGCACCCGCCGCAAAGACAGCATTGCCTCCGCGGATGCGAACCTGAACCGGGTCATCGAATCCGGCGTGCAAGCCGCTACCCTCGTGGGCAAATCCTGGGACTTCCACGTCCACACGGCTTTGCAGACCTCACTGGACGAGAACCTCGCGATGATCTTTGATTCCATCGCTTATTTGAAGCAAAGTGGACTTGAAGTGATTTTTGATGCAGAGCATTTCTTTGACGGCTACAAGAACAATCCGGAATACGCGCTGTCTGTCATGAAGAAAGCCAAGGAAGCCGGTGCCGACTGGCTCGTCATGTGTGACACGAATGGTGGAACTCTTCCCCATGAGGTTCACCAAATTGTATCGGCTCTTGCTCAGGAGGTGCCTGGTGCCCATCTCGGCATTCACACCCATAACGATTGCGAGCTGGCCGTAGCCAACTCACTCAGCGCAGTACAGGCTGGAGCGCGGCAGATCCAGGGCACGATGAACGGATATGGGGAACGCTGTGGGAACGCGAACCTCTGCAGTGTAATCCCTAATCTTCAGCTCAAAATGAACTATGAGGTGTTGGAGCCGGGCAAGCTGGCACAGCTGACCAATACAGCCCGTTACATCAGTGAAATTGCCAACGTTCATATGCCGAACAACCAGCCCTATGTCGGGACGTCCGCTTTTGCCCATAAGGGCGGTATCCATGTGTCAGCGATTCTCCGCGACTCCCGTACCTATGAACATGTGGTTCCCGAGACGGTGGGCAACAAACAAAGGGTGCTCGTCTCCGAACTCGCCGGCCAGAGCAATATTCTGTCCAAAGCGCAAGATATGGGGATTGAGTTCGACCCGGCCAATGAGGACACCCGGGAAGTGATTAACCGGATCAAGAACCTGGAGCATCAAGGCTACCAATTCGAAGGGGCTGATGCCTCGCTGGAGCTTCTCCTGCGTCAAGCCAATGGGGAATTGACTGAGTTATTCGTATTCGAGTCCTTCAAAATGCTGGTAGAGAAAACCGCCGGCAGACCGGTTGTATCAGAAGCTTTCGTTAAGCTTAATATTGCAGGCTCCAGCGTATATACCGCTGCGGAGGGTAACGGTCCGGTCAACGCACTCGATAATGCCCTGCGTAAGGCGCTAATCACTTACTTCCCGCGGCTGAACGAAATGCATCTGTCTGACTATAAAGTCCGCGTGCTGGATGAAATGGACGCTACCGCTTCCAAGGTACGGGTTCTGATTGAATCCAGAGACCTAACCAGCAGCTGGAATACCGTTGGGGTATCCGGCAACGTAATCGAAGCAAGCTGGGAAGCCTTGGTTGACAGTATCCGCTACGCCCTGCTCGGCGAGAACCAATTGGAGAATCAGGAGATCACCGCAGAGCGCGGAGGAATCGTCAATCATTAAACAAACCGTATAGCTTCGGCCAAACTTAATATCATGACATCAAAGGCCCGTCTAATCCTCTAAGGAGCAGCCGGGCCTTATTCACACCAGTTTATTTAACAATTCGTTACAGATTAACCAATTTCGCCAATTTACGATCAAGTTCATCCGCGGATATCAAACCGATGATCACGTCCTGAATCATACCGTTCCGGTCAATTAAGACATTAGTCGGAAAAGCCACGCCATTGTATTTTCGGTAGGCGGTCTCTTTTTCATCCAGCAGCACAGGAAATGTCATTTTATAGGTTTTCACAAAATCCTTGGCTTTGGATAACTTGTCATACATGGTAACATTTACACTATAGACATCAAGGTTAGACTTATATTTGTCAGCCAGCTTAACCAAATCAGGAGCCTCATCTTTGCAGGGATCACACCATGATGCCCAGAAGTTGACCAGCAGCGGCTTCTCCCGCTTGCCGCCAACCTGATAAGTTTTGCCGTCCAGCGCAGTTAAGCTAAAAGCCGGTGCTTCACCGCCCGGCTTCAGTCCGCTCTTCTCCAAAGCAGTGGCACTAATGGAAGCTGACTTACGCTCACTGGCCCCTGTAAACCAGGACAAGATGCCTTTGTCGGAGTTTTGATATAACGCAACGCCAAGAAGCAGCGCAATCCCGAGCAGAATAAATCCGTTTCGTTTCATGGTTCTCTTTCCTTTGCTGTTAAGGTTGAAGGACTAACTTCTACTATTGTACCCTTAATGAGCAAAATGTTACAGGTGTACGTTAAAGAACCGGAAACATCATCAAATCCTGCCGTATAAGTTGAACATAAAAATTACCAATAGACCAGGACATTTCTCTTGTTTGCCTTACATGTAAATCAATAGTTCAGCTTATATACAACGGGGTAGCGTATCCATTCGCGGTCTGTTTCTGGCCAGGTTTATTTTCACAAATAGAGATGAAATTTTTATTCAAAGGAGAGAGTATCATGCAGCTTCAATCCCGTCAGCAGTGCATCCTCACCCCTGAAGTGCGTCGTTCTTTGGTCACCCATCTATACCGCGTATTTCCGGAGGAAGGCTGCGGTGCACTTCTTGGCGACAAGACAGACAACGGGTGGATTCTGGATCACTTTCAGCCTATTCGCAACACAGCCAGCAATCCACAACATATGTTCAAGCTGGACCCTACGGGCTGGATTACCTCCAGCTTTAATCCGAGATTGATGGGGATTTTTCACACCCACCCCAATTCATCTCCCGTTCCTTCTCCCGAAGATACTATGCAGCTCCAGCTGTTTGGGGAGATGATTCAGCTTTATTTGATCGCCTCCAGAACAAGTGTAGACGGTGAACCGGACGCTGAGATTGGCGTGTACACGGTGCACCGTCAAGAGAATGGATTATATGCGTTAGAGTCATTAGGTCTTGCTTAGAAACACGTATAAATCTCCTAAGGTTATGATGTTCATCTGCCTGAGCCTTGGGATTAACGCAGCCCATAGAGAGGCTGTCATCAACGCGTCTTCGAGGGCATGATGGCGGGTTCTAATGGGAAGGCCGTAGGCGTTAAGCCAGTCATCCAGGCTGGAGATGCCCCGGTAAGGCTCCAGCTTGCCCGCAATCATCATGGTATCCAGCACCCTGTGGCCGAGATGGGATCGCGTAGTCCTCCATAACGCCTGATCAAGAAATGACTTATCATGTGCACTCCCATGAGCGATCAGCACCCTGTCAGCAATGAAGGACATAAACCCGTGAAGTGACCCCATCAGGGGAGGTGCCTGGTCGGACATTTCCTGGGTAATACCGGTCAGCTCTGTAATGGACCTTGGAACAGGCCCTGAGGATCGGCATAACTCATGAAAGGTCTGATCGGTAATCCTTCCCCCTTCCATCTTCACCGCACCGAAAGACAGAATTTCATCTCCGTGATGCGGATGAAAGCCCGTCGTCTCCAGATCAAATACTGCGGTCTTAAGCTGGGTCAGCGGGATATGAAGGGTCTCTGTTCTTCTCTGCCCTTTGTTCATCGACCTTATAAAAGCGATTTGCTGAGCACTCGGATTTCCTGCCCTCAAAGCGGCAGCCGAGGGAACACTCCGGTTTATCAGGGTATTCCAGAATCCGCCACCTTTCTTGCCGGACTCCTTCATAGCCCTTTCCTCTCCGTGAACCGAAGCTGCCTTTGCAGGGTCCTGTACAGCAGCTTAACCGTGCCAAGGCTCTCTCGCAGCTCTTGCTTAACCTCTTTTTGCTTCATCATAGACGGAGTAAGATAGGAGCTTCCCTGCAGCATACCGTCATATACCGTATAAGAGGTCAAGGACCTGAGTTTAAGTGTCGTATAAAAAGCTTGGCGGCAGGCTTCAAGGCCAAGCCCCGGAACGGCCTCAAGCCGAATGAGCTGTTTAAGCCGCTCGGCTGTTGAAGTCTCGGGGATACCATACTGCAAAGCGATACATCTCATCCCGTTGACAAGCGGCATATAAAGTCCATATTTAACGTCGAAGCTGCCTGCGTGTTCCCCGAAAGGTTCGGTAATGACCTGCCCCAACACATTAAGGCCCGCTTTATGCCTCACCGTTCCCCTAAGCAATGCAGCGGTAAGCGCCTCTCCAGGCTCCATTACTTCCTGAAATGCTTTCTTCCACTCCCTTTCAAGCTCACGGCTTCCCGCAATACACCTCATATCTGAAGCGATATTCAGATATCTAATCTGCTCCCACTGCAGTTCATCCCTCCAGCCCTGCAGCTGCTCACGCCAGCCTGTTAGCGTGTGCCTCCACATTGCATTCGATAACATAACATTCCCCGGGCATGGCGGATAACCAACCTTCTCCAGAATTTTGACCAATACCCCGGCAAAATATTTAAAATAAAGCTCGCCCCTCTCTCCACCGCCTTCCCCGATAATCAGCCCGTTATCCTGGTCACTCCATAAGGTCTGTTCTCCACGGCCGGCACTGCCAAAAGCCACAAAAGCATAAGGGACTGGCGGAACGCCAATACCTTCAACTTCAAGGACTTTCTCAGCAAGATAAGCGCAGCGGGCCATCACCTCATCATGCATTTGATTAACTGCATGATTCCAATCGGGTGAGGGCATAGCGGCGAATAAATCCAAGAGCCGGCTCTGCTCTTTAATTCTCGCTGCCCGCAAGGTGCGGGGGGAGGAAGCTGCACGTATGCCCGCATAGTTATTCTCATAAGCCAGCGCTTCAGACATGAATGCCTCACTCCCTCTTCCTGCTTATTATTTATTTAATTACACTGATAGTCCCAAGCTCCGGATTTGTCCGCGCCTTCAGACTCTCTTTGTCGATTTCACCTGTCAGCAGCTGCATTTGTTCTGGGTAACCATAGGTTCCATGTTCGCTGATATCCAGACCCATCATTTCTTCCTCTTCAGTAACCCGAATGCCCATCAGCCATTTCATAGCTGCAAGAATCAAGAAAGAGGCAACGAGCACAAATGCAAACGTTCCGGCGACTCCCAAGATTTGTACACCCAGCTGTTCAAAGCCTCCGCCGTAGAATAATCCCGGCTTCCCTACTCCAGTAGCTGCCACCAACTCTGGTGTGGCGAATAAGCCAGTGGAGACGGCTCCCCATATACCTGCAATCCCGTGAACAGATACAGCAGAGATTGGATCATCCAGGCCGGCTCTTTCCAGCCATTTTCCCGAGAGGAAACCGATAATACCTGCGACAGCCCCAATTACTACAGCAGCCCAAGCTTCCACAAAAGCACAGGAGCCTGTGATAGCCACAAATGCGGCAAGTACTCCGTTCAGCATGCTTGGAATATCTGATTTACCAGCAAATACCCAGGATATGAACAAGGCGGCAAGAGCCCCAGCAGCTGCTGCAATATTGGTAGTCAGAGCCACATAACCGAAAAATCCGTCCGCAAGCGGGGTTAGAGCACTGCCCGGATTAAAGCCGAACCAGCCAATCCAGATAATGATCACTCCAAGCACCGTAAGAACTTGGTTATGACCTTGTATCACATTAGGCTTACCTTCTTTATTATATTTGCCAAGCCGGGGCTTAAGCAGGAAGGTTGCCGCCAAAGCCGCTGTCGCGCCTGTCAAATGTACTACTGTAGAGCCGGCATAGTCCTGCATGCCAAGGCTTCCAAGCCATCCTCCGCCCCATACCCAGTGAGCAACTACTGGATAGATAAGGATCATGAACAAAGTTCCAAAAATAATATATACGCTGAGCTTCGCCCGTTCAGCCATCCCGCCACAAGCTATTGCCAGAGACACGGCTGCAAAAGAAAGCTGAAACAAAAACTTGACATTCAGCGATACATTCGAAGCAGAAAGTGAAGCGAAGGAGCCTGCAGCACTGTCCCCTCCGAATAAAAATCCGGTTGTACCCCAGAAGCTGTTCCCATTACCAAATCCGAGCGCGAATCCTGCAGCCCAAAAAGCAATGACTGCAATACCTAAGGTCAGAACCGTTTTCCCGGCCACGTGACCGGCGTTCTTCATCCGGACCGAACCCGCCTCCAGCAGAGCGAAACCCGCTTGCATGAAGAACACTAACAAGGCTGCCAGAAAAACGAACATCGTATTAAGGCCAATTTCGAGCACCGGTGCGGTCACCTCATCCGCAGCAAAGGCCGAAACCGGGAAAGCCATCAGCATCACAGCTGCAATTAATCCAATCATCCATTTCTTCCTCATTGAAAACCACCCCTAATGTCATGTTATCTAACACGTTTTTGATTTGTTAAAGTGATTATATATCTATATCGCTAAATAGTACAACAAAAAATTATTAAAAACTGCAATAAAATTAATTAATGTGCCGCTTCATGTAACGTTTAATTACACAACACTAGAAACACCAACTACTTTTTGTAAGTGTGACGTTTGACTGTACACTTTAGGATCGTGTATGATATTTTTAGATGTTGGACTATAGGAAAGGCCCATATATAAGAGAGAAAATTTAGGCATAAGTTAGGATAGGATCATCTGTGGAAATAAGGAGTGATTATATTGGAGATACGAAGCTTTACCGCATAGGAGAATTAGCCAAGTCCGCAGGCGTTAGTGAACGGACCATCGATTATTACACAAAGATCGGGCTCATCAGTCCAGAGACCCGTACACAGAAGAATTACCGTCTGTATAATCATGAAACTTTACTACGGCTTGAACGTATTAACCAGATGAAACAAGAGAAGTATACGTTGGAAGAAATACGGGCCAAGCTTGAGATGTGGAACAAAATCACCAACGAAGAACAGGTCACCGAGAAACTTACCGCATTGGAGATCCATATGCAGCAGCTTGAGCGGGAAGTCAAAGAATTGGAACCGATTATCTCCCAGCTCCAGCCTAACCAAATCAATCGTGCATTTACGCATCTCATGCCTCAGAGCCTTGCCTGTATCGAAGCCATCCGTATCCTGCTTAATCATGGGCCATTTACTTAATCTTGACGGTTGGAGGAATGAACGATGTATTTTGACGGTATGTATATACTTATAATTATTGCTTTTATTTTCTCTTTGTGGGCTCAATTCAGAGTCTCGGGCACCTTTAAGAAATGGTCGGACGTGCCAAATCTCCGTGGAATGACCGGACAGGAAGCCGCCAGACACATGCTGGATTCCAACGGACTTTACGATGTTCCCGTGGAACCGGTCAGAGGTTCGCTCACAGACCATTACGACCCGATTGCTCGTGTTGTAAGGTTGTCTGAGCCTGTATATTATGAGAGATCCATTTCTGCTGTATCGGTTGCCTGCCACGAAGTAGGCCACGCTATCCAGCACAAGGTTCACTACCCAATGCTTGTTCTTCGTCACAAAATGTTCCCTGTGGTTAATTTTGCATCCGGGTTTGCTCCGATCCTGCTGCTTGCCGGTCTGATCTTCGGATTCATGAACTTGGTTGGGCTAGGAATTATATTCTTCTCGGCAGCTGTAGCTTTCCAGCTCGTCACCCTTCCAGTGGAATTCAATGCGAGCAACCGGGCCCGCGAAATTATGGTCTCTGAGGGTTACATTACAAATGAAGAAGAGCGCGGCGTAGCCAAGGTGCTTAACGCAGCCGCATTGACTTACGTGGCTGCCGCTCTCATCGCCTTGCTGGAGTTGATCCGCTATATCATGATTTTCGCTAGCAACCGCGACTAACCAGCATCTTTAATTCAGGGACCGTCCCATAAGACGGTCCCTGCTTTTGTTTAAGAGTTCTATTTGTGTTCAAAAGTCTCCAAGAACGAACAAATCAAAACAAAAGAAGCCGTCCTCTCTGCAGTAAAATTACTCGCTTGGGGACGGCCTCTTTTATTGTTGCGCGCTATTGCTTATATTTAGATGCAGTCTCGAAGTATTCCAGCAGGAACCGCCGGAACGACTGAGCTACAAGCGGCAGCTTATCATCAGAACGGTGGATCAGCCCTATGGTTCTGGTTACTTTTGGCACCGCAATTCGCACTTTGGCAGGCTGGAGCAGATTGGTCTGGAACAAGGCCATTTCCGGAAGCAGGCTGACACCCATACCCGCTGCAACTAACCCCCGTATTGTATCTGTCTCTTCACCTTCAAAAGCGATTTTTGGCGTAAACCCAGCCTCAAGACAGGCCTGCCACACAATTGGCCGCAGGGAATACCCTTTGCTGAACAGGATGAACTTATCATCCTTAAGCTGACTCAGATGAATGCTCTCCTCATGGGCCAAGGGATGATTCTGCGGCAGGATAGCCACCAGCTCTTCCGTAAGCACCAAATTCCCTTGCACTTGATCGTGGCTCTCCGGGAACGGAGAAATAAAAGCCAGATCAACTTCGGCCATAGTCACGTCCTGGATCAATGACGGGAACATGCCCTGCTTGAACCTGAATTTCACGTTAGGGTACAGCTTGCGGAAATCCGCCACAATGCTTGGGATCAGATGAATGCCAAGACTATGTGGAAATCCAAGCCGGATCTCCCCCTGCTCCGGATCGAGAAATTCATGAACCTCTTTTACCGCGAGCTCCAAATCCTTAAGAATTGTCTCCACCCGCCCGCAAAACAATTGCCCCACTGCCGTCAGGTGAACATTCCTGCCTTTCTGGATAAACAAATCAACACCCAGCTCTTGTTCAAGCTGATGAATCTGTCTGCTCACCGCAGACTGGGCCACATGCAGTTCTTCCGCCGCCTTTGTCACGTGCTCCTTCTGGGCCACCTTTACAAAGTAAAGCAGTTGTCTTAACTCCACTTCCTTAACCTCTCCATTCTGCTTCCAACGCGTTCCACTATAGTGCCGCTTTTAATATTCCAATCCTTAATAATTTCAGACTAACTTTACCATGTCCTACTCTATCCTTCAACGCCGATTTGTCACACGGATCAGCAGGCCGTAAATAAAGAACCCGGTCACGAGCCCGCTAAGATGAGCCATCCAGTTGATATTATCAACCATAAACGAGAAAATCACCCCGATGGCTAGGATGACATAGATCATTTTGCGTGAAGCTTCATCCATCAGACGGCGCTGAAGCACAGCCACGTATAGAAACGCCCCATATATCCCGTATATCGCGCCAGATGCCCCAACCGTCATGGTGAGTTCCATCTGGTAGTTATAATAAGCAATGCTCAGCATATTCGCCAACAGGCCGCTTCCCAGATACAGCACCACGTATCTCCACGACCCCAGCAGTCTCTCCATGGGAGGCGCAAAGACCAGAAGCGCGAAGCTGTTGAACAGCAGGTGGTCAAAGCCGTCGTGCAGGAAGATCGAGCTTATGTATCTCCACTTCTCCTCATCATATGGCGGATAGTTGGTAAGCGCACCAAGCGAGATTAAGTCATTCCCGTTCAGTAGGAGAAGGATGAAGAGGATTACATTAATTAATAGAATCAAGGAAGTTACCGGATAATACCGCAAGTAGTTCTTCCAATTCTCATAACGGATGAAAATCATGATTACTCCCCTTTACCGATTTTGGATCTTTAGGATTGGACAAGCGCTTTTTAAAAAGATTATAATGTATTCTGGTATGTAAAACCATTTTAAGGAGGAGATTCATTTGGCACAAGAACGTCAAACAGCCACATTCAAAGGCAATCCAATCACTTTGGTAGGTCCTGAACTAAAGGTTGGAGACACAGCTCCAGACTTTACTTTGAACAAGAACCTGCTCGAAACCGCAACTCTGCAGGATTATGCCGGCAAGATCAAATTGATCAGCGTAGTCCCTTCACTGGATACAGGCGTATGCGACGCTCAGACCCGCCGCTTCAACCAAGAAGCTGACGGACTGGGAGACAAAGTCGTCATTCTCACCGTAAGTGCGGATCTCCCATTTGCCCAAGCTCGCTGGTGCGGTGCTGCCGGAATCGACCGTGTAATTACTTTGTCCGACTATAAGAACAACTCTTTCGGCGAAGCTTACGGCGTGTTGATCAAGGAATTTGCCATTGATTTCCGTGCGATCTTCGTAGTGGATGCAGATAACAAAATCCGTTATGTCGAGTATCTCAACGAGATGACCGAGCATCCGGATTATGACAAAGCCATTGCGGCTGTTAAAGAACTCATCTAAGCAAAACGGGCACAAGGAAAAAGTTCCTTGGCCCGTTTTTTTATGCCGTACCCCTAACCGCTGGTAGTCTTATATTGACTCAGCTTTTTGTCAAGGACGCCAAACAGCTGAATAATATTCCGGTAGTTGGAGCCGAGATCACCCATGGAACCACGCGAAGCAGAGTAGATATCTACCGCGGAACGGGTAGGTCCCGTCTGTATAATGGACACCGTAATGTCCATCATGCGCCCGAACGTGCTTCTTTTCTCAAGCAGGATTTCACCTACCGTAGGAACCTCATGCAGCACCTTATACCCCGGGATTTTCTTAAGTGTGGAGGATACTTCCTCCCAAGCTCTTTCTTTGGATAATTGATAATAACGTGTTTTAAGTTCTGGCAGCTTCGCCCGGTCGCTGGTCCCTTCATAACTTCGCAGCAGCCCGGTAAGCGTTCTCTTGAGTGACAAAATTTTACCTCCTTCAGTCCGTACGGATCAAAACTGAGATTTGTATACGCTATCTCTAGTGTAACATTGTTAGGAAGCAAACAAAAGTCAATTGATCACAAGATCCCCGCCAAACAAAAAAGCACCCCTGCTTTCCATAAAATGAAAGCCTGAGTGCCTGATTCATATCATTAGGAATCCCGCTTATGCCGTCCGATCACATTGTCTTAGAACCTGCATTGGCAGGTGGGTGACCTCAGCACCGTTTTTGAAGTCCCCTAATCATATAGATAGGGCTTATCAGCCGCGCTGCAATGTTGATCTCCCAAGACATCTTCATTGGTTCAAAACAAAGTATAACCGAAACGCACATCGCAGGATGTATTGATAATTATAGACGCTTACATCGGAAAAGTAAACTAAGCCAGCAGGGAAAATTTATGGTAAAATTTCCTAATCCTCAGTCCTGCTTAGATTTGGTTACCTAGTTAATCTTTCTTGGATTCCTCATTAATCATGTTATCCAAGTCCCCGGCAGCCTTGGCCTCATCAGCCAAGCGCTGCTTCTCGGCCATCTGCTGCATCTTCGTAAAAGTCGCATAGAAGTTGAAGAACGCGATATATGCGCTAAGACTTCCCAAGCCAAACAGAATCAGGAACGGGAACTTAGCAGTGGCTGCAATGAGCGCCCCTACACAAATCACCGTGGAAAGAATCCGCAGTGGACGTACAAGCGTTAAGAGCATTGAATTCTTGAGAATTTGTATGACTCCCATATGATAGTGAGTAACCATGGAAAAGAAATTGAACATCGAAATAATAAGTATCAGCAGGAAGACCAGCATGACCATGCCAATCAACTGGGCGCCGAGCTGATTCATGTACACCTTATAATCCACAACAACAATGACGAACAACAGCGTATAAAAAATGCCGCCAACAAGGCTCTGCTTATAGTTCTCTTTGTAGCCTTTGAAGAAAGTGCGGAATACCGACACATCCGCCTCCCCCATCACCCATTTGCGGGTTACCGCGAACAAGGCCGAGGTGGCCGGGAACAATGTAACCGGTGCCAAAATAATCATAAGATAAATCGTCAGCGTCTCGGGCTGATTCGGCATATTAACCCAAAGCAGATATTTAGTAAGCAGTACAAAAAAGAACGGGATCGAGCACATCAGCCACAATAGATTGCTAACCGCGATTCTTGTAATCCATTCTGTAACTTTATACAGCCCGCCCATTATTCCTCTTGTTTCCAACTGTTTCTCCCCCTCTGATTGCGTGTCTGTCTAATATTACTATACCCCATTGGGAACCTGCATTCCAGCGCCTATTTTGACCGCTATGGGTAGTCGTCTAATCACGAGTATCCTTTATACCATATGATACTTTGTAAACATCAACATTTACACATTAAAGGAGGGTACCCGACCATGTCTAATGTAGGTGGATACGGCAACATGTTTACTTCTACTGGCACAATTCTGGTTCTGTTTATTCTGCTCGTCATCGTTAGCCGCACATTTATCTAATGTAAAAAAGAGAGGACGAAGCGCCTGCCGCTTCGTCCTCTTCGTTTGCATGGCTATGCCTTATTCGTTGTCGCTGCGGGTGGATGGACGACGCTCGCCGCCGCTTGTGCGCGGTTTGCGGTCATAAGAGGAACGGGAAGATCCGTCACGTCCGCCTTCTCTGCTGCCGCTGTTATATCCGCCCTTGCCGCTTCCGTAGCTGCTTCCATAGCTCCGGCCGCCGCCTTCACGGTTATCCCGGCGGTAGGAGCCGCCTTCTCTGCCACCACGGTTGCCATATCCGCCGGACGGCTTGCGTCCGTTGGAGCGGATATCCGGCTTCCGCCGTTTCACGCGGATTGGCTCTTCCGGTGTCAGCTCGATGTTGCCGGTCTCCTTCTTGTCGCCAGTAACCAGCTTGATCGCCGCAGAAAGCAGATTCACAGAATCATACTGTTCCAACAGCTGAATAGCAATGCCTTTGTACTCGTTCAATTCGCCGTTCTCCACAAGCTCAATCAAACGCTCAGCTGTGATGCGCTGTTTGCCTTCAATTGCTTCTGCAATACTTGGAAGTGGCTTTTTGGTAATGCGATGGCGAGTTACACGCTCAATAAAATGCAGATGATCGAGCTCACGCGGCGTTACGAAGGAATAAGCTGCACCTTCTTTACCCGCACGTCCAGTACGGCCAATCCGGTGAACATAACTTTCCGGATCCTGCGGAAGGTCAAAGTTCACCACATGGGTTACCCCGGACACATCGAGGCCGCGTGCGGCCACGTCGGTAGCAACCAGAACATCAATGCTGCCGTCACGGAACTTACGCATAACCGTGTCGCGCTGGTTCTGAGACAGGTCCCCGTGCAATCCGTCTGCAGAATATCCGCGCTTGGACAGCGCTTCAGCAAGCTCGTCAACCCGGCGCTTCGTACGTCCGAATACGATGGCAAGCTCTGGAGACTCCATATCAAGCAAACGGGTCAAGGCATCGAACTTCTGACGTTCGTGCACTTCGATGTAAGCCTGATCGATCAGCGGAGCGCTGACTTGCTTAGGGATAACAGATACATGCTCAGGATTCTTCAGGAATTGTTGGGCCAGCTTTTGGATATTCGCAGGCATTGTTGCAGAGAATAGCAATGTTTGGCGCTGTTCGGGGACAAGCTTCAGGATAGATTGGATATCCTCCATGAAGCCCATATCAAGCATTTCATCAGCTTCATCAAGAATGACGGTTTGTACGTCGTCAAGCTTAATTGTTTTGCGGTTGATGTGGTCAAGGAGACGACCAGGGGTTCCGATAATAATTTGCGGTTTCTTCTTCAAAGCGCGGATCTGACGAACGATATCCTGACCACCGTAAATCGGCAGGGAACGGATACCCTTAAAGCGGGACAGCTTGCTGATCTCTTCAGCAACCTGGATCGCAAGTTCGCGGGTCGGCGCCATAATTAGTGCCACAATCCGGTCTTCTTCTCTGGAGATCTTGTTGATCAGCGGAAGACCGAAAGCTGCGGTCTTACCTGTACCAGTCTGTGCCTGTCCGATCAAGTCTCTTCCTTCCATAGCGAACGGAATCGATTTAGCCTGAATTGGGGTAGCTTCCTCGAAACCAAGCTCTGTAATGGCTTGTAAAACCTTAGGCTCTAGGCCAAATTCTGCAAATGTACTCAAATTCATTCATGCTCCTTCTATATGGTGGACAAATCCACAATCTTGACGTTATTCTTAAGTAGCGGTAAACGTTTATAGGCTGTCCCATCCTGCAAAAAAATTTCATTTCAGCAGGCAGGGGAAAGCTGGAAATAAACCCTTAAATCATTTAAACTTTACCGTTTCTTTTGAACCATGCAACCGTGACACATATATTCATTAAAATGGAAATCCATCCCTACTCAAGAATATCTCAAACATTATAGCATAAAACATTCTTGAAACACCAGTTACATACCTAGACCAATTTGTGTGAGGTGAAACCATTTGTACAAATTAATCAGTCACAGCCTGGCGGTCATCTTCGGGGCCGCCCTCATTGCCGCGGGTTTCAATCTCTTCTTGGTTCCGCACAAGCTTCTAAGCGGCGGAGTATCCGGACTAGCCATGTTGACCGGTTACTTCACCAGCTTCGACATCGGAAACTTATATCTCATCTACAACATCCCGCTGCTCCTGGCCGGCTTGTTCGTCCTCGGCAGAAAATATATCGGACTGAGCATACTATCCGTCGTCGCCACCACAGCGTTCATTTCCATTATTCCGGTTCCGGCCAAAATGCTTGCCCAGGACGCCCTGCTTGCTTCCGTTTTCGGCGGTGTGCTCGTAGGAATTGGCGCGGGAATCTGCTTCCGGGCCGGAGGGTCATCCGGTGGCTTTGACATTCTGGCCTCCATTGTCACTAAATACCGGGACTTCCCTGTAGGAAGCGTCGTCGTTGTCTTGAATGCCCTCGTCGTTCTGGCTATGGGATATTTAAATGGTGACTGGAACCTCGCTCTTGCCTCCATGGTTTCTATTTATCTAAGCGGGAAAGTGGTTGATTACATTCATATCAGCCATGTCAAGGTGACTCTATTCATCATTACGGATCAGAAAGAAGCCTTGCTTGAGAAGCTTCTTGGCCGTCCCCGCGGGGTAACTCTTATAAAGACCCAAGGCGCATTCTCCCACAAAGAGAAAGATATGCTGATGACGGTAACAACCCGTTATGAACTCCAGGAGCTTAGGGAGATTATCAAAGCTACCGATCCAGCCGCCTTTGTTAACATTGTAGAGACGGTTGGCGTAATGGGAGCTTTCAGGCGTAGTTAATTGCCCCGATAGCACCTTTCTTGGTTATATGTTATGATATTGACGCACGGATCTTTGCCAGTTTCATGGATTGCGAAGTTAAGATTTACCCCCTTTATCTTCACAGGTTAACGGCTTTTCCGGTACGATGAATGATTCTGTAATGAATGATTCCGGAGGAAAGGATGATTATTGTGGATATGGAAACGGTAAAACTTTCTCAGATCGTCATGAAATGGTTCCCCGACATGATGCCATTCTTCAATCCCAAGGAGTTAGATTCCAAGATTCTACTCCGTGACGGCTTCACCGTTCTGGAACCCGAGGATGCTTTAGAGATAATTCAGTACAGCATTTGTGAGCACCAAAGCACCGGGCAGCTTCATTAATTGAAAACCATCAATGCACCAATAAGCCGCTTCTTATTTCTTAGAGGCGGCTTGTACTTTTTTTCGGGGACAGTATTAAATTTTGGGATTTTCTAATTTCCGGGCGTTTAACCACATATTTTTAAGTTTAAAAGGACACATCGCTTTAATTTGAATCTATTAAATATGGCAAACCTGATCTTTAAGGCTATGTTTCATTCAGATATAATTATCGAGAATGCTTTACAAGGGAGAGAACTGGACATGAACATCATATGGTCGCTACTGCTGCTTGCTGCCGGTGCCGCTTCAGGCGGAAATCCGGCGGATCATCCCGGACATGATAATCTATCAGGCATTCTGAAATCATCCTATCAATCTTTGGTTACTTATTCACAGAACCCGTCTTCACAGAACCTGTCCAAAGGAGGCACATCAACTACAACCGGATCGGTGAAGTCAGATCCGCAGACAGATGCCCCCAAAGTAAAAGGGATATACGTCACCGCCTACAGTGCAGGAGGCTCCCGGATGGAGCAGCTGCTTAAACTGACTGACAGTACGGATCTTAACGCAATGGTTATCGATCTGAAAGACGACTCGGGATACATAACTTATCCGACTACGAATAAAGAACTGCTTAAATACGGCAAACCTCAATCTTTTATCCATGATATTCATACACTTATGGACCGTCTAAACCAGCACAAGGTATACCCGATTGCCCGTGTCGTAGTGTTTAAGGATACGGTTCTGGCTAAGAAGCATCCTGAATTATCCTTCCGCAAAAGTGACGGCACAGTCTGGAGCAACGGCAAAGGCGACAGCTTTGTGAATCCATACAGCAAGGAAGTGTGGGAGTATAATGTGGCCATTGCCAAGGAGGCAGCGGCACTCGGATTTAAAGAAATTCAGTTCGATTATGTCCGGTTCCCTGAAGGGTTCGAGAAACGGGCAAATTCTCTGAAATATATTAAAGATGGAAAAAGTCGGGTAGATGCGGTATCCTCTTTTGTGGAGCATGCCCGACAAGAGCTTGACCCGCTCGGCGTTCGTGTATCCGTGGACATTTTTGGCTACGCGGCATCGGTTCCTGCTGCAGAGGGAATCGGCCAGGACTTTGTGAAGATCTCCAAAAATGTCAATGTCATCTCTCCGATGATCTATCCAAGCCACTATACGGCCGGCTGGTTTGGCGCCAAAGACCCGGATAAGGCACCTTATCAGACCATCAAGGGCTCCATTGTGGATACTCATAAAAAGCTGGACCCCCTAGGTGAGAAGAAACCGCTCATCCGTCCTTGGATTCAGGATTTTACGGCGAGCTGGCTGGGAAGCGGGCATTATGCCAAATACGGCAAGCACGAAGTGGAAGAGCAGATTCGTGCGCTCAAGGACATGAATGTCGATGAGTATTTGCTTTGGAATGCTAATAACCGATACACCGCAGGTGTAACTTATAAATAAGCGAATGTGATGCGAAAGAGCCCGTTTGCGCGGGCTCTTTCTATTGCGTGCTTGTAAATACGTCTTTGAAATGGAGAAAACGATGAAACATGCCATAAGCTTGAAACAAAAGTATATTCAGTTTTTCCACATTCTAATTCCGATTTTGGTCACCCAAATTACGCTCTCTCTCATGACTTTCTTCGATACGACCATGTCCGGCCATGCCAGCCCCGCCGATCTGGCCGGTGCCGCGATTGGCTCCAGCCTGTGGGTGCCGGTTCAGACGGGTCTTAGCGGAATTCTCATGGGGATTACGCCAATTGTGTCCCATTTAATCGGCAGGGGCGAGAAGGATAAGGCGGATTTCAATGTAATGCAGGCTCTCATGCTCGCCTTGGTTGTCTCTATTGTTGTTATTATCGCTGGCGGCTTTGCCTTGGACCCCATTCTGAATGCCATGGGCTTGGAACCCAAGGTTCAGCATGTCGCCCATTATTTCCTTGTCGCAATCGGAACGGGAATTCTGCCTTTGTTCGGATACACGGTGCTGCGCTCCTTCATCGATTCTATTGGTCAGACAAGAATTTCGATGATTATCACCCTGCTCTCCCTCCCGATCAACGTGGTCGTGAATTATCTGCTGATCTTTGGCAAGCTGGGTTTCCCTCAGCTTGGGGGAGTTGGTTCCGGTGTTGGCTCCTCATTCACTTACTGGTGCATCTTCCTGCTTGCTCTGATCATCGTACGCAAAGGCGGGGTATTCTCCGAATACCAAATGCTCCGCAAACTGTACCGGATCTCCCTGGCTAAATGGAAGGAGCTGCTTAAGATTGGGGTGCCGATCGGATTTGCTATTTTCTTCGAAACGGCCGTCTTTGCCGCTGTGACCTTGTTCATGAGCCAGTATGATACGAAGACGATTGCTGCTCATCAGTCAGCACTTAATTTCGCCTCAACACTTTATATGATTCCGCTGAGCATCTGCTTGTCTCTAACGATCCTGGTCGGCTTTGAGACGGGGGCATCCCGGCTGAAGGACGCCAAGCAGTACGCAAGACTCGGAATCGGCACCGCAGCCGGCATGTCCGTGCTGACTGCGGTTATTCTCTTGGTCTTCCAAGATGGTGTGGCTTTGCTGTATTCGAATGAGCCACGGGTGATTGAGCTGACTAAGCATTTCTTGCTCTACGCGATATTCTTCCAGTTGTCTGATGCAATTGCCGCCCCGATTCAAGGCGCTCTGCGGGGATACAAGGATGTGAATTCCCCATTCCTGCTGGCCTTTGTAGCCTATTGGGTCATCGGGCTGCCGCTTGGTTATGTTATTGCCAACTTTACCGATCTGGGGCCCTACGGTTATTGGGTAGGACTAATCAGCGGTCTGGCGGTGGCTGCTGTGTCGCTGTATCTGCGTCTGAACTACATTCAGAAGAAATATGCACGGCGGACCGGGCAGTCGGCGGTGTAGGGTTCGTTGCAAAAATTCGGGGCCGTCCCAAAAGACGGCCCTGAATTTTGTTTAGGAGTTCGGTTTATATTCGAAAGGCTCCGAGAACAAGCGCCTGCTCCCATCGCTTTTGGTTCTAGATTTCTTGAACTTTTAACAGTGGATGAAATTCAAAACCAAAGGCGGCTGCTAACGCTTGTACGCGGGTCATTCGTCTCTCAGCAGCAGTCTTTGGCGAAATCTCCACCAAAAAACTGATCTTGTTCGGTAGGCTTGGTCTAATCAAGGTAATTACCCTAAATCTTTATTTGTCTATTAAGATGCTATCTCCCTTATCAAAGCGCGAGGCAGCTCTGACAATATCTTTCTTCCTGTAGATACCAAGCAGCATACCGACGGCAGTAAATTCGGTGAATAAATGTGAGCCGCCATAACTTAGGATCGGGAAGGAAAGCCCAAGGATAGGAACAATCCCCATTGCCATAGTGAGGCAGTATAACATCCGGGCACCGAGAATCACACATAATATTAGAAACAGAGATTTCCCGTAAGGATCATCCAGTCTTCTGAATGCAACAAACATATAACGAAGAAACAGGATCACAATAAATAATAAGGCAATACCCGCTGCCCATCCAAAACAGTAGATGAGATAGGTAACAATCGCTTCAGAGTGCAGATAGGGTACTTTATTGAGCGGTGCTCCGAATCCGTTTCCCCACCAACCAGATGACCGGATTGCCTCCCTCATTTGAACATATGCATAACCAAATCCCTTAGGATCAGCATATGGATCAAGTGGACCCTTAACAATTCTCGATATTGAACTATAAGGAGTTGATATTGCTGCATAATAGTACACTGTGGCAGCTCCAATCAAAAATGCTGAAACGGGAATTTTCCAGTCCCGATACATCCATATGTACAAGATACCACAGGCAAGCAAATAGAAGACCAGCTCCGACGCTGCAGGTAACATTACATATATAAATACTGGGGCTAGGAATGCCACCGTTAATATAAGTCTGCCCTTCCAAGGCTTCAACTGGCGAGTGGAAACCTGACGCATGATGCCTGCCAACGCCAACACAAAGACATACGAGCTAATATTTGCCCAATCAAGAGCAATAGGTCCAATCGAAATATACCGGTGTGTGCCATTAACGATCGGACCCTTAAAGGTAAGGAAATAGCTTAAAATAGTCAAAAAATAAACGTGCCAGGACCATCTATACAGCTTACGATAGTCAAAGAAGCACACAGCCAGCATAATGATTATGCTGATGATTATAAAGACAATCTGCTTTTGTGGTAAGTCTACCTGATAGTACTTTGGGGAAAACCCTGCATAATTCTCATGTACCGACAGCAAAGTCAGCACACTGATGGCCACTAGAATGATGACCGAAATAATCAGCCCATAATGAGCCCGCGGCTTATACACCCGGTTGAACTGCTTGCCGAGTACCGCCGGTTCCCCCATTTGTCCAATCGCCCACTCCCAGGCTTCTACAGGTTCATAACCATCTGTGATTCGCTCTTCCGCCAGCTCTGTCAAATGACTCCCCAGCTCTTCCTTAACAGCTGTATGTACTTCCCTAGCCTTAACATATCCGCACACCTCAGCCAAAAACCTGTCCCGAAGCTCATTTGCAGTCACAGTCATACCTGACCTCCCTCCCCTAAAACCGAATCGACAGCCTGCCTGAAAACCTGCCACTCCGTCCGCTTAACCTCAAGCTGTCCCCGCCCGCCTTCCGTAATCCGGTAGTACTTGCGCTTTCGTCCTCCGCTCTCGGTCCAATACGACTCGACCCATTGCTCAGTCTCCATCGTGTGCAGCAAGGGATAAAGCGTCCCTTCCTTAAGGGCAAATACACCACCCGAGCTCAGCTCAAGCTGTTTGATCAGCTCATAACCATACATCGGCTGTCGGGACAGTAGGGTCAGGATCAAAGTTCCGGTGCTTCCTTTGATCATTTCCTTGCTAATCTTCATACCACAATCCTCCTTGCCGTTTAAACCAGCTCGCTAATTCACTTATACATCATTAATCTATGCATCGTAATTCTATGTATAAGATTATAGCTATATCCGCATTTTGTCCACTGTTTTACATATTTTTATCCAAAATATTCCCAGCCCGCTTTTTGCAACAGGAAGCTAACCATACTACAATAGTTGAAGTACGTGCCTTCTTAGGTTATTTATATAGTACCGCCCACTAATTGATAGGAGTGTGATTCAATCATGCTAAGTGTTGGAGCCTTGGCGCCAGCCTTTCGGGCTGACAGTACTAAAGGAACTATAGATCTAGCTGAAGTTATGGGCAGACAACCCATTGTACTCATTTTCTACCCTATGGATGATACACCCGGCTGTACCAAACAGCTGTGTGCTGTGAGAGATGCCGAGCCATCCTATGCAGGGTATGGAGCTCTTGTTCTCGGTGTAAATCCGGGGACCCTGGAGAGCCATCAGAAATTCGCAGCCAAGCATAACTACGACTTTCCACTGATTGCGGATGTGGACGGACGGATCAGGCATCTGTATGAGGTTGGGAAAACTCTGGGCTTTCTCACCCAGCAGCGAATTGTATATATCATCAGTCTGGATGGCCGAATTGTATATGCAGAGAAAGGGCTTCGGCCTACCGAAGAAATTCTCTCCACACTTGAGGAGATTTCCAGCAAGAAGGACTAAACTGCCCGGATCAAATATAGCGGCTGCATCAACGGGCTGACGGTACACTCATTTTTTTGCTTTTCCCTACCTTAAACGGAATAAAGATCGTCTAAGATAGAGCGGCCAGGTCGCCACTAGAGCACCTCCCCATAAAAGTCCGGATAAACTACCCGTATGGAGATCCGGACCACGATTCGAAGTAAAACAAAAAGGCGTCACAGGCTTAAACACCTATGACGCCTTTTCTAATTTACCAATCGCTTATTGGGACAATCGGGAAGCAAGCTCATAAAGTTCCATGTTGAACTCTTTCTTCGTATTAACAACCTTCTCGATATCCGTAACCACAAGCTCACCCTTCAGCACGCCGCAGCCTTTGTTGGAATCTCCCTCGATCAGCTTGCGTACGGCAAAATCGCCAAGGCGGCTTGCCAAGTTACGGTCGAACGGAGTTGGAGATCCCCCACGCTGGATATGACCCAACACCGTAACACGCGGATCGATGGAAGGATAACGCTCCTTCAGCGCTGTGGCCACATCTTCTCCGCGGCCAACCCCTTCCGCTACAATGACAATACTGTGGCGCTTGCCATGATCAAAGTTCGCCTTCATCCGGTCGGCAACCTCGTTCAGATCGTAAGGCACCTCAGGCACGAGAATCGTCTCGGCGCCAGAAGCCAGACCCGCATGCAGTGCAATATCGCCGCAATGACGTCCCATAACCTCAACCACTGAAGAACGCTCATGCGAAGACATCGTGTCACGCAGCTTGTTCACGGCATCCACAACGACATTCACCGCTGTATCGAAACCAATTGTATAGTCTGTGAAAGAGATGTCATTGTCAATGGTTCCCGGAAGTCCCATCGTTTTGATCCCAAGACGGCTGAGCTTCTCAGCACCTTGGTAAGAACCGTCTCCTCCGATAACGACCAGCCCGTCGATTCCGCGGTCACGCAGAATCTGAGCACCTCTCTGCTGGCCTTCAAGCGTCTTGAACTCCAGGCAGCGGGCCGATTGGAGGATGGTTCCCCCACGCTGGATAATATCTCCCACACTGCGGATGTCCATCGCAAAAATATCATTGTTCAGCAGTCCCTGATAACCACGCTGAATTCCGAACACTTCCAGGCCATAGTATAGTCCACTGCGCACAACGGCACGTACAGCCGCGTTCATCCCCTGTGAATCTCCACCACTTGTTAAAATTGCAATTTTTTTCACTTCTGACATAATGGTTGCCTCCTCAAAATGAATGCTTATATATGCTTACGGATCCAGCGGCTGTTCACGAAAAAAAACAATCTGGTGAGCGGACTCTTCTTCATGAGCCTTCTGGATACGCTGCGAATCTCCTGCTGCTCGCTGACTTTGGGGTCTGATAAATACAAGGCAAGCAACCCTTCAATGATCATACGGTGGAAGGATGACGACGGCAGTACTCTTACATCCTGCCTTGCTGACTGTACAATAAACGAGATACGATCCACCATTTGTTCGGAACTGTCATAATAATTGCAGAAGTTAAGATCTCCGCCAATCCGGTCCTCATCCTGATCAATTAAGTAATCGAGCATGATATGAAGTCCGCATACATAAGGAAAATAAGCATGGCGAATCATTTCCGCACTGGCCGGGTCCAGATTCTTGCTGCTTGCGGCAAGAAACAGCATAAATACGCCCAAGGTCGATCCGGTAGCCGCCGCGAACTCGTTCCAGCTCAAATCCGGCGCAAGATCTGCGTATTCTGAATGCCAATGAAGCAGAGCGTCTTCCCGCAGCTCAGGTTTGATGTGCTTGTACACCTGCAAGTCAGTGTACAGCTTGACAAGAATAAGAATCTGCGGCTTAGCCGCTTCATATCCGGGTAAATCACCTATGCATTTACGGCACGTGGCGACAAGGCGGTGCAGATACCCCCCATCCTCCTTCTCGTCGCGTAATTCGTAATAATCATGCAGACTGGCATCAGGGTCCACCGCATCAAGCATCGATTGATGCAGCCGTCTGAAATCATCCGCATCCATGGATGTGCTTCTGTCACAGAGGTTGTCTAAATAATCACTGATTGTCTGAAAAGCGACAATGAGTGGAATCAGGATGTGCCTCATCTCCAAATTGGCGGCAGCATAGACGGAGCCTCCCTGACAGTGGAACTCCTTCGTCTCAATACTTGCCAGTGCCTGGCGTCTAAGCTCAGGATCCGGAATGGCTTCAGCCCTTCGTTTCCATTCACCTAGCTCGGAGCGCACGTCTGGCAATAAATACTTATATACCCGGCTCATCAGCCTGATCGGATCACGGGGTATCTGATATGGGCGTTCTTCAAGATCAATCAAAGGCTTGCCTCCAGAGGATAGTCGTTACAGAATGGTCCAAAACCATTCTTTATTATAATATGTTCCTCCCCAATCTACAAACAACTATGTCATAGACACTCAGGAATGCCGCTTCCCTTCCGACACCTCAGCCGACACCCTATACCATATATGAAGATCGTTAACGATGCTCGCAAGTTCTGCAATATCACTGTTAATCCGGCAGGATTGTTCGAAATTATTCTCTTCCCCTAGCTCAAGCAGCTTACTCACAATGACCTGTTCCAGCTCCATGACCCGGGTTGGAATGGTACCGCGGATATCCTCCCACACTTCAATAATGCGGGCTCTTTCGGAGAGCGGGAGCTCCTCGAACGGGGTCTCGAATTGCGGAACCTTGATTCCAAGTCTGCTGTCATACACAAAAACGTCCAACCCAATCCCTCCCAAGACACAAAATCGCTTCTCTATATTATATCGGAAAATCAAGGATTTGTGGGCTTTATATGCTATACTGGCATGGTGGTCTAATGGTATAGACCGATGTATATTTCATCTGAAACGGAGTCCTTCTACCATGCAATCAAACCCCCAATCCCGGCGAGACATCAACTGGCTCCGGGCTTTTACTTTTACCATATACGGGCTTAGCGTGCTTGTCTTCTCCTTCTTTCCGCTCTATTACCGCTCTCTGGGCTTCACGACCACCCAGATCGGTTATCTGTATGCGATCGGGCCGATGGTTTCCCTTTTCTCCAACCTGCTGTGGAGTATGATCAGCGACCGGTACCGGACAATTAAGAAAATACTTATGTTCCTGCTTGCCGGCCAGCTTGCGCTTTCCTTGATTCTGTCGGTATCCACATCGTTTATAAGCATCCTGATTGTCATTATGATGTTCTATTTCTTCTATTATCCAATCTTTCCCCTGGCTGATACAATGGCCATTGCCACCGCCAAGGAGCAGGGAAGAAACTTTACGGTAATCCGGATATTTGGTTCACTTGGATTTGCTGTATTTGCAATTCTTATCGGCTACGTCCTTTCAAACCTAGGCACGTCCTGGACGATCCGAATCAGTACATTCCTGACGATTCTAGCCTTGTTCCTGACATTTATGATTAAAGACCAGCGCTCTTCCGTAGATAAAATGGACGCTTCAGGGCTTTGGAGGATTTTGCGGCAAAAGGAGCTGCTGTGGTTCTTCGGCTGTGTCTTCTGCCTGTCCATCGGATACAGGATGAATGATGCGTTCCTGACCATCGCGATGAAGGAAATGGGCGCAGCAGACAATCTGGTCGGCTGGGGAGTGCTAGCCTCCTCCTTATCAGAGATCCCTGTGTTTTTCCTATTAAGCATATACGGCGAACGATTCAAGGAACTTCCTCTACTTCTGTTTGCATGTCTGATGTTTGCCCTGAGGTTCTTCTTGATGAGTCTGACAGACTCCGCGTATATGGTCATTGTGATCCAGACGATGCACAGCGTGACGTTTGGAATTTTCTTTGTGACAGCCGTCCGTTATTTAACAAGAATGATACCTGATAATTACCGGGCAACTGGACTTGCTCTCTTTACGATTATGTGGTCAAGCGCGTCAGGCTTGGTCAGCGGCACACTCGGCGGGGCAATTTACGAAACCTTTGGCCGCAAAGACTTTTACCTAATCGCTATGGCCTTTGTCATCCTGGCCTTCTTCGGCTTTGCTGCCCGTTACTTATACAGCGGGCCATCCCGCCGGAATCTGGAAGAAACACTATAGTTCAGGGCACCCTATCAAACCTGGAATCTTTCCGTTATAATAGTGATTATAAATTGTTAGTACCAAGTCTTAATAAGGTGGGAACTTAATGGTATTTACTGAATTCATGGAGCTCATCCAGACTCGTCGCAGTATTCGCGACTTTACGGAAGAGAGTGTTTCAATTAAGGATATTGAAGAAATTATCGACTGTGCGAGGTTCGCTCCAAGCGACACCAACTCACAGACATGGGAATTCATCGCTGTGGTTAACCGTGAGAAGATCAAACAGATTGAGGACTTCACTTGGGAACAGCTTCACTTAAGAGCTGCCGAAGCTGAAGAGAAAGGGCTCGCACGGGAAGCCAAGCTTCTGGTCAGATCATTCGGCCCCTATGCGACAGCCTTCTCCGGCGCTCCTGTACTGATCGTATGCCTGTCCACGCCTTATGCCTCCAAATTCCGGGAGCGGATCTTCGACCCGCTGGAATTCGGCGGTCCCGAGATTTGGGACGAAGAAGGCTTGAAGAGCAGCAGTCTGGCTTCACAGAATCTAATGCTTGCTGCGCATGCCAAAGGGCTTGCAACCTGCCCGATGACCGGCCCGGTTCTTCTCGCTGAAGAGAAGCTGCGGGAATTCCTGGATATTCCGGAAGACCGCTTGGTCAATATGGTCATCGCCCTGGGGCATCCGGCCATCTCACCTAAGGCTACACCGCGCAAGGAAGTAGCGGAAATCCTCCGCATCGTCGAATAGAAAATCGCTGAATAGAAATTTCAAAAAGGCTCGTCCCTTATAACAAGGTACGAGCCTTTCTAATTTCATCTGTATCTTAGCCGATGCGGTTCATCTCTTCGGCACTGATTTCGAAGTTGGAGTACACGTCCTGAACATCGTCGTTGTCCTCGAACGCATCCATCATTTTCATAAGCTTCTCTGCGTTCTCGCCTTCCACATCCACGGTATTTTGCGGTACCCAGCGGACTTCCGCACTGCTGAATTCGAAGTTCTCCGCTTCCAGTGCGCTCTTCACCTTCTCCAGCTCATGTGGATGGGTTACAAGCTCGAACGTCTCGTCCGTAGTTACCAAATCCTCCGCTCCGGCTTCAACCGCCTGCAGCAGCAGGGTATCTTCATCCAGATCCTCATATTTCTCGCGGTCGATAACGAGCAGCCCTTTCTCATCGAACATATAGGAGACACAGCCGGATTCGCCCATGTTGCCGCCTCTCTTATTAAAGATGGCGCGGACATCCGCCGCGGTCCGGTTGCGGTTGTCTGTCAAGCATTTGACCATAATAGCTACGCCGCCCGGGCCATAACCTTCATAATAAATTTCTTCGTAATCCACATTGTCCGTATTACCAGACGCTTTCTTGATCGCACGCTCAATGTTATCGGCAGGCATCTTGATCGCCCTGGCATTGGCAATCGCTGTCTTCAGTCCGAAATTCGCTTCCGGATTAGGTCCACCCTTACGAGCCTGCATATAAATCTCACGGCTGAGCTTCACCCACTGGTTATTTTTGGCCTGATCGGCTTTACCTTTGCGTTCCTTAAACAGTTTGAATTTCATACCTTAACGCTCCCCACAAGTAATAATTCGATTGCCGCTTTGTGAATTCCGTGGCACAAATCTTCTCCCAGTTTATCACTAGGCCGGGTTTTCCGTCAAAGACAAGCAAAAAAACACAGCCCGCAAAGGAGCTGTGTCTCTCGTATAAAGTTCAAGATCAATTATAGTTTGTTTACGTTGGCAGCTTGTGCACCACGGTTACCTTCAGTGATATCGAATTCAACCTCTTGGCCTTCTTCCAAAGTCTTGAAGCCTTCGCCTTGAATTGCAGAAAAATGTACGAATACATCTTCGCCGCCTTCAACTGAAATGAAACCATAACCCTTCTCTGCGTTAAACCATTTAACTGTACCTTTCAAATGAACAACCTCCTAAAAATAACGCCATTTACTGGCGAATATCTAAATTATAACCTATGGTCCGGCTCATTGCAACGCATCTTTGGCCCTGCATCTCCGGAAGCAGAAATTGGCGGAATTATCCTGTATTCCATTTGCTTTCCTAATAGTCGTGCGTTATGATTTTATAAAGCTTTTGCACATGCGTTCCTACTACTGAAAAGCCATATATGATCTGCAGACTGGAGATAAGTACACGATGATCAAAAAACATCAAATTTACAAAACAGACAAATGGAACATGATGACCGTCGAAGTTCAGGGGAAATATTTGGTTCTGCGTGAGATCTCGGATCAGTGGGGTGAAGAAACACACACCTTTCTAAGCCGTCCAGCCTTGATGCAGTGGGCTCAGAACCGCTTCCCGAAGGAAGACTTTGAAGGAAGAGAAGAGGAATGGCGCACTTTGATGGATTCCTTCAAGCAAATTTAGAGCTACCTTAAAAGGAGTTTAGAATCACTACTTATGGACTATTCGAGAATTGCCCTGTTTATTGTACTGGCCATCGCCTTGGGTCTGATTCTGATTATGAATAGGGATACCATCCCGCCCAAGCTGAAACGGCCCATGGCCATCTCCGCCCTGGTGATGATCATTGTAGCATTTGTACTTGTGATTTACAGTTTCTTAGCCTAGTTTGTTGGGGCCTGCATATCTATAATATTGCACTCCGCCTTGGGTCATACTATATGGATGGTTCATTCCATATATGGAAACCGACTACAGGTCAGGAGGCGTTCCGCCCGTGAAATATGCCAAGTTGCTCTGTACAATCACGCTATGCAGTCTGCTGACCGCAGCTGCCCCGGGTACGGATATGCGGGCCATTCCACAGAATAGGCCCTTATCTATTCATTTACCGAGGAGGATTCCCATGAGTACACTACCAAAACGTTCCGAAGCTGCTGAAGAAAACACATGGAAGCTAACCGATCTGTTCCCTGACCAGAAGGCATGGGATCAGTCCTATGAGCAAATCAAAGCGCAGAAGTCTAAAACCTCGGAGTTTGAGGGAAAGCTGACCACTGCGGAGAATATCAAGGCGGCATTCGCTCTTGAGGACGAAATCTCCCTTGAGCTTGAGCGCCTGTTCGTATATGCCAATCTTCATCATGATGAGGATACTACCAACCCTACATATCAAGCTCTGGTTCAGAAAGCCAAGAAGCTTAGTGTTGAAGTGAGCGAAGCGCTCTCTTATATCACTCCTGAAATTCTATCCCTGCCGGAGCAGGAGCTGGACAACCTGATCGGAAATCCGGTTTTGGCTGATTACAAATTCACACTCCAGGAGATCAAGCGGGAGAAAGCCCACGTGCTGACGAAAGCCGAGGAGGCTCTGCTTGCCCAGGTGGGCAACCTGTCCCAGGCACCAAAAAATATTTTTGGCATGATCAACAACGCGGACTTGAAGTTCCCTAAGATTAAAGATGAGAATGGCCAGGAGGTCGAACTGACTCACGGCAACTACATTCAGTTCCTGGAGAATCCTAACCGCGAGGTGCGCCAAAGAGCGTTCAAGGCGGTATATGAAACCTACGGCAAGCAAAAGAATACCTTGGCCGCAACACTCAGCTCCAACGTAAACAAAAATATTTTCTATTCCCATGTCCGCAAGTATCCTTCTGTTCTGGAAATGTCCCTGTACGGTGACAACATTCCGAAGGAAGTCTATACGAACCTGATTGACACCATCCATGAAAGCCTGCCCCTGCTTCACCGCTATATGGCGCTGCGCAAGAAGCTTCTTGGGGTGGATGAGCTGCATATGTACGACCTATTCGCTCCACTGGTTGAGGAATATAAATGGGAAATCCCGTATGAAGAAGCGAAGAAGCTCGTTAAGGAAGGGCTTAAACCGCTTGGCGACAATTATTTGAAGGTGCTTCAGGATGGCTTCGACAACCGCTGGATTGACGTCTATGAGAATGAAGGCAAGCGGACTGGCGCATACAGCTGGGGAGCGTACGGCACGCATCCTTACGTGCTGCTCAACCACAATGCCAATCTGAACAGCATGTTCACGCTCGCTCACGAGATGGGCCATGCGCTGCATTCCTATTTCTCCGATGAGGCGCTGAAATACCGGGATGCCCAGTATACGATCTTCCTCGCCGAGGTGGCATCAACTACAAATGAAGCCCTGCTTATGGATTACCTGCTGAAGAAGGCCACAGATCCGAAGCAGAAGATGTATCTGCTGACTTATTATGCGGACCAGTTCCGGACCACGGTGTTCCGCCAGACCATGTTCGCTGAATTCGAGAAAATCATACATGAACGCGCTGAAGCTGGAGAATCCCTGACACCACAGGAGCTCTCTTCGATCTATTATGATCTGAACAAGAAGTATCATGGTTCAGGCATGGTTGTAGATCAGGATATTGAAATGGAATGGGCCCGCATCCCTCATTTCTATAACAGCTTCTATGTATACAAATATGCTACAGGCTTCTCTGCAGCTACAAGCTTCTCGAAGCAGATTCTGGAGGAAGGCCAGCCGGCGGTCGACCGCTACCTTGGATTCCTGAAGAGCGGCGGCAGCGATTATTCCATCAACATTCTGAAGAAGGCTGGCGTAGACATGTCTTCTCCAGAGCCGATTCGCGAAGCGATGAGCGTGTTCGGAGAGCTGATTGAACAGATGGAGAATTTGACGAAATAATGGAATAAGCCCCGTATATTTACGGGAAAAGCCTATTCATCCCTTGCCCGCTTCGGGCAGGGGATTTTATACTGTCTTAAGAGGAGGTGTACCATGAAAATTCAGTGGTCCCTGATTGCCGCACTTGTATTCGCCCTGATTACTGCCATCTTTGCGGTCATTAATGTCGAGCCTGTGAATGTCAACCTGTTGTTCGGCACAGTAAGCATTCCCCTGATCCTGCTCATTATCGGCTGTACCCTGCTGGGAGGCATCATCGTGGGTGCTTTCGGCCTGTACCGAGGCTACCTGCTTGACAAGGAGAACAAGAAACTAAAAGCTGAGCTAGCTCACATCCAGAAAGCGACCGGGTATGTATTCCCCGAACCCACACCTGTGGAAGAGAGCATTCCAGATCCAGAGAAACCGTCAAATACATAACTGGAGGTTCAACCATGACAATTTCCGTAAACGAGAATTATGTGCTGGATGTACTCAAAAGATTGCTGGATACCCCAAGCCCAAGCGGGTTCACCAAAGAGGCCATCCGGCTTGTGGAAGAAGAAGCAGGGAAGCTTGGCGTTCCCTTCTCCCTGAATGAGAAAGGCGGCGCCCTTCTCACGTTGAAGGGGCGGGATGACAGCCGCCGGATCGCCCTCAGCGCCCATGTGGACACGCTTGGCGCGATGGTCCGCTCCATAACGGCCCATGGCACGCTTGCCATTACCTCCGTTGGCGGCTTCTCTATGAACAGTATTGAGAATGAATACTGTCAAATTCATACCCGCAGCGGCAAAGTGTATACCGGAACGATCCTGACCACCCATCCTTCTGTGCATGTTTACAGTGATGCAAGGGAATTTCCGCGCAAGGAGAGCAATATGGAGGTTCGCATTGACGAACTGGTCGAGAACAAGGAGGATGTTCGCAAGCTTGGCATCCAGACCGGTGACTTCATTTCATTTGATGCCCGCGCAGTCATTACGCCAAGCGGATATATCAAGTCCCGGCACATTGATGACAAAGCCAGTGTCGCAGCTCTTCTCGGCCTGCTGGAATCGGCCAAGCGTGAAGGCTGGACGCCGCGCCATGACCTGGTCTTTCTCATCTCCAACTACGAGGAGGTCGGGCACGGTGCCTCTCACATCCCGGGCGGCATCCATGAGATGATCGCCGTTGACATGGGAGCTATGGGGGATGATCTAAGCTGCAAGGAAACCGAAGTATCCATCTGCGCCAAGGATTCCAGCGGACCGTACGATTACGATATGACCAGCAAGCTGATTGAGCTGGCTGAGGCGGAAAAGATTCCTTATGCCGTAGACATTTATCCTTATTACGGATCAGATGCCTCCGCTGCCCTTCGCGGGGGACATAACATCCGCGCAGCCTTGATTGGGCCTGGTGTCCACGCCTCTCACTCCATGGAACGCACCCATAAGCAGGCGGTACTGAACACTGTCAAGCTGCTTGGGGCGTATGTTACGGCGTAAACCGCCCTATCCTGGAATTGTGTCAGCCGCCCTCCTGACCTTAGGTGTGCTGCTTCTAATCTTATGGGGGAGTCTCTATGAGGTTCCTCATGCATACCGCTATGTGAGGGCGCAAGCGCCCAACGGGGTACAGCTTCATGCCTTGGCGGCTAAACCGGAGGAAATCACGCTGAAGGCCCTTGCAGGGCCTCTATCCGCCTATCCCGAGTACGGAATTAACGGTGGATTCTTTTACGGTGCAGATCTGCTGTCCATCGCCGTGATGAACGACCGTCCGGTCAAGGGTGATCCCGGTAAGTACGGCTCCGGCTGGTTCAATGTGAAGTATCCGCGAGGCACACTGGTCTGGGACGGGGCAGCGGGCACCTTTTCCGTTCAGGTGGTGTCCTCCGCATCCGAGATTCAGGTGTCTGACCGCCGCCGCTATTTTGCCCAGGGCGGTGTCAGTATGAATCTTCAGGAGGATTCACGCTGGCCGGTTGCCGCGAAGCAGGAGAACCTTCCCTTTGGCGACGAGAAGCGGCTCCGCTCAGGACTCGTGTATGATCAGAGCGGAACAGTGTGGCTGATTGTGACTCCAACCCATTGCACCGCTGCTGAATTTAGAGCAGCGATACAAGGCAGCCTGGCCCCAGATCTGGTCAAGGAAGGGATATTCCTGGACGGTGACGGGTCCGCCCAGCTGAACGCGGCAGAAGCCCGGTTGACCGGAGATTCACGCAGCTTGTTTCAGATGATTGTGGTACGATAATTTTCTCAGCGGGAGGACAAGTGATTCTGAAGAAGCGGAGCGTCCGCCTTTGTCTCCGAAATGCCCCTACTTGGATAGCCAGTTCAAGCATATTTCGGAGACTACAGCGGTCGTAAGAACACTCGGCATCGCAGCGTCCAAAAGTGGAACCTTCAATGTTCATTTTATATAGTGAAGTAATTTCCCTAAAACTCTTGCATCGGAACTTCAGATTAAGGTATACTACTCACTAAATTATCCAAATCCGATCATGCCGATGAAGAGAATCCAACTCGGAGGCGTTCTCGCCAAGAGGAATCTTTGTTCCTCTAAGTTAACCGGAACCGCCCGTTACCGCGGACCAAAGAGGACCATACCGTATCCGGTTTGGTCAAATTGGGTGGCACCGCGAGTCTAAGCGCTCCTCGTCCCAACGTGGCGAGGGCGCTTTTTGTATTTTTACAGACGAAGGAGCGGTTTATAATGTTGGATGTACGTTGGATTAGGGCACATGCGGATGAGGTTCAAAGGGTCTCGGATCAGAAAGGAATCCGGGTATCGGTCAGAGAGTTCCTGCAGCTCGAAGAAGAACGGCGGAGAGTCATGCAGGAAACGGAACTGCTCCGAAGCCGCCGTAATGAGTTGTCCGTGCGGATTGGGGAAGCCATAAAGCTGGGACAGAACCAAACTGCTGATAGCTTGAAGGAGCAGGTCAAAGAGGACCGTATCCGGTTGGATCAGCTGGAAGCGCAATTGAACGGGCTGAATGAACGGTTTTACACCATGAGCCTGCTGATTCCTAATATCGTATCTGCGGATACACCGGTTGGGTTATCGGATGCCGACAATGTGGTGCTTCGCACCATCGGAGAACCTACAGCCTTTGACTTTCCTATGAAAGACCATGTGGAGCTTGGCCAGCTTCACGGCCTCATAGATATCCCACGCGGAGTTAAGACGTCCGGCAGCCGCAGTTATTATCTAAAGGGAGCTGGCGTACTGCTGCACCGGGCAGTACAGCAGCTGGCGCTGGATATGCTGATAGAGCGCGGCTTTACACCGCTGGAGGTGCCGCTAATTGTCACCACCGAGGCGATGGTTAATACGGGATATTTTCCATTGGGGCAAGATCAGTCGTATCATATTGAAGATGAGGACAAGTGGCTTGCAGGCACATCAGAGGTTCCTCTGATTAATTATTATGCGGAAGATATCGTGGACGTGGCTGCACCCGTCCGGCTCGCGGCTGCTTCCACCTGCTTCCGCAGTGAAGTTGGCTCGGCAGGCAGAGATGTTAGCGGATTGTACCGTGTACACCAGTTCTCCAAGGTCGAACAGATCGCCATAACAGCAGCTGACCCTGATCTGTCCGAGCAGGTTCTGCAGGAGATTACCCGTAATGCCGAGGATCTGCTGCAAATGCTGGAGCTTCCGTACCGGGTGATGGCGGTCTGCACCGGGGACATGTCTCAGAAGACTTACAAGCAGTACGACATCGAGACTTGGATGCCCAGCCGAGGAGCTTATGGGGAGACACACTCGTCTTCCAATCTGCACGATTTTCAGGCACGAAGGGCAAATATCCGCTACAAGGACCCAGCCGATGGGAAGCTGAAGTTCTGCCACACTTTGAATAATACGGCCGTGGCTACTCCTCGGATTCTGATCCCTCTGCTCGAGAATCATCAGCAGGAAGACGGCTCGATTACAATTCCGTCGGCGTTAAGGAAATACATGAACGGAATAGAAGCACTGAAGGTACATCTGCCGGAATAGTAAACTTGGTAGACATTAAATATGTCTTCTCCAAACTAATGTTTTACATTTTTTCCACTAATGATAAGTGTAACTTATTCGGGATTCGCTACGGACAGCCTGAAGGAAGTAATTAACCGAAAATTTGAGAGGACAGCTCTGAAGACCGCTTATGCGGTCTTTTTTTCATACAGCTCCCCCCTGTGTACAGGCAACATAACATAATACACAATCCGCTAAGCCTTTTTAATTAGGAAGAGCACTCAGGACAGTCTGCCATTCAAGTCACCACCTCGTCTCTCTACAGCCTTGACTTCAACCGATTTACAAACTTCCTGGCGATCTGTGAGGAATACTTGCCCTCTGGATGAACCCAGCCGTAATAAACAGGCTTGGAATCTGGCAGGTCGAGTGGAATGATAACGGTCATCTCTTCTGGGTAAGCCAGCTGGGAAATGAAAGAGTAATCGAGGCCGATAGTGATGGCAATTCCGTCTCTGACCGCATTTTGGATGGCTTGTGTGTTATTTGTGGTGAATAGAATCTCCGGGCTTCCAAACTGCCCGATGAACCGTTCCATGTACCATTTGATATAGTCATCATCATACAGGACCAGGGTCTGGGTCAACAGCTTTTCCGGTGTCATCTTCCGGCAAAGGGCTATTGGGGATCTCTTGCTCACCGCGGCCACAATATTCCCCTCAAGCAGCTTCTCAAACTTCAGTCCGCTCCCGCTGAGCGAGAAATGCTCAAATAAAACCATCAGCCCGATATCGATCCGGTGATGGGTAAGGTCCTCCATAATCTCCTTAGGCCCCTTCTCCACCAATGTGATTTTCACCTTGGGAAAATCCTTCTTAAACTGGGCAACCACATCCACAATCAGATGCATGGGACCCGGTATCGTTCCAATCCGCAGCTCTCCGCTTAAGGAATTCGTATAGCTCTGAGCTTCTTCCCGGATCTCCTGGATCTGATGAATGATTTCTGCGGCCTTCCCAATGATGACAAGCCCTTCCGCCGTTGGCACCGCCCCCTGTCCCCTCGCCCTGGAGAACAAGCTGAGCCCAAGCTCTTCCTCCAAGGAGGACAGGGCCTGGCTGATTGCCGGCAGCGTCACGTGCGCATTTCGCGCCGCTCCTGTCAGTGAGCCTGCCTTGGCAATTTCAACAATATACTCAAGCTGTTCTAAATTCATCGTTCATCCCGCCTAATTAATTATTGCTTAACTATTAATAAGAATAACTAAATTTTATTTAAGAGACAAATGTATTAAATTATATAGACAAGAGATGGTAACACACATTTATACCTTAGGAGGATGATCAAGATGAGTACACAACGAGTTGCAGTCATTACAGGCGGAGCCAGCGGAATCGGTAAACAAACTGCTTTGAAATTTGCGAGCAAGGGCGACCGTGTGGTTGTGGCAGACTTCAATGAAGAGGCCGGTCAAAAAGTAGTGGAAACGATCAAATCCCAAGGCGGGGAAGCGATCTTCGTGAAAACGGATGTAACCAAGTTCGAAGACGTGGAAGCTCTGGTGAACCAAGCCGCCAAGACTTATGGAAGACTCGATGTGATGTTTAACAATGCGGGAATTGGTGGAGCAGGTCCTGTACTGGATCAAAATATGGACCGCTACTACCAGACCATTGCGGTTAACCAGCATGGGGTTGCCTATGGAATTATTGCCGCAGGCCGCAAAATGAGAGAGCTCGGCATCAAAGGGGTTATTATCAACACAGCGTCCGTCTTCGGCTTCCTTGCTTCTCCTGGCACCTTCGCTTATCATGCCACCAAGGGCGCCGTTATTATGATGAGCAAATCGGCAGCACTTGAGCTGGCCCAATTTGGAATCCGGGTTCTCGCTGTAGCACCTGGTGCGGTAGATACTCCTATTATTCAGGGTTACAAAGACTCGGGTATGATCGAGAGCATGAAATCCAAAGTCATGGGCAACAAATTGACCCAGCCGGAACAGGTTGCCGATACCGTATATCTGCTGTCTCTGGAAGAAGCCAGCGCAATCAACGGCAGTGTCGTTATGGCTGATGAAGGCTACGCCTCCTTTAAATAAAGGAAGCAAGGGACGAGCACCTTCTTTTATTCAAAAGAAACGAAAGACCGCTTTGGCTTACGCCTCTGCGGTCTTTGTCATATTAACTGTTCTTCCTATGGACTGTACAGGTTTTACTATGCTTCAGACTTAAAGCACGCTTTCAATCTCTCATAGGTGTGTGAACGCTCCCGTAAGAACGGGGCTGCCGCCGTATATGGAACGACTGGCGGTTAACCATTACGCTGAGCTTCAATCCGCTCAGCCAGTTCATTCAAGTAAGTCCACCGCTCCATCAGCCGCTCCAATTCGGCTTCGGCCTCCTGCTGCTCCCGCATCAGCTCCTGAAGACGGGCAGCGTCGCTTGCGGCCTGCTCCATGTCAGCTGCGAGTTGGCTCAACCGCTCTTCCGCCGCTTCAACCAGGCCGTCGATGGCCTCGTATTCCCGCTGCTCATTATAGCTGAATTTGACTTTTTCCTTGGAGCCAGCGGGCTGTGCAGAGGCCGTACCTCCACCAGACGCCTCTCCTTTGCTCTTCGCCTGGGTCTCGCGTCCGGCCTGTTCCTGCTTCACATTCTCTTGGCTGGTCCGGCGAAGACGCTCCTCGTAATCGCTGTAATCCCCCACATGAACAGCCACTTGGCCTTGTCCTTCAAAGGCCATAATCTTGTCCACGGTCCGGTCCAGGAAGTACCTGTCATGGGAAACAACAAAAACTGCACCAGGAAACTCATCGAGATAAGCCTCCAGTACCGTTAGTGTCTGAATGTCCAGATCATTGGTCGGCTCATCGAGAAGCAGCACATTGGGCGCTCCCATAAGCACCCGCAGCAAATACAACCGGCGCCGCTCACCGCCAGATAATTTGGCGATTGGCGTCCACTGCATAGCCGGATCAAACAAGAAACGCTCCAGCATCTGGGAAGCAGTAATCCGGGAGCCGTCCGCAGTCGTAACGACCTCTGCTTCTTCCTTGATATACTCAATTACACGCTGCTCCCCGTTCATTTCCTGATGCTCCTGCGTGAAGTACCCCAGCTTTACGGTCTGTCCAAGCTCGACATTGCCTTGGGATGGCATAAGTTTACCGGCTATCAGATTGAGCAGGGTCGACTTCCCGCTGCCATTAGGCCCCACAATGCCAACCCGGTCACCAGGCACAGCCGTATAAGTTAAATCATGAATCAGAGTCCGCTCTCCTGCCGCATATCCTAAATGGGAAATCTCCAGAATCTTGCGGCCGAGCCTTGTCGAGGCCACCGAAATGTCCACCGAGCCGCTCTTGTGCTCGGTCTTCTGGTTCTGCAGGTTCTCGAATCGCTCAATCCGGGCCTTTTGCTTGGTGCTGCGGGCCTTGGCGCCTCTGCGGATCCAAGCCAGCTCCGTTCTCAGCAGATTCTGCCGTTTCTGCTCCGCTGAAGCTTCACGCTCCTCACGTTCGCTCTTCAGCTCCAGAAACCGGCTGTAATTGGCCTCATAACGGAAGAGGCGTCCATGATCCAATTCGAGCATGACGGTGGCCACCCGGTCCAGGAAATACCTGTCATGGGTAATCATCAGCAGCGCCCCGCGCCGTTTCTGCAAATATTGCTCCAGCCAAGCAACAGAATCGTTATCAATATGGTTCGTCGGCTCATCCAGAATCAGCAGTTCCGAAGGCTGAATCAAGGCGGAGGCAAGCGCAACCCGCTTCCGCTGTCCTCCTGACAAGGTCCCCATACGTCTTCCGAAATCGGTAATGCCCAGCTTGGAAAGCACACTCTTGGCCTCGCTCTCCAGCTGCCAGAGTTGAAGACGGTCTATCTCTTGGCTTAGTCTGGAGACTTTATCCTGAAGAGCAGTGTCCGCGGGTGACTCCTCCAGCATCTTCAGCGCCTCCATATATTGATAGACAGCCGCAAGCTCAGTGCCGCCCCCTTGAAATACCTGCTGCAGCACCGTCATCTCTGAATCATAGTCTGGGTTCTGCGCTAAATAACGGATGCGCACATCGTTCCCCACCGCAATCCTGCCTTCGTCGGCAGGCTCCAGGCCGGCAATCACTTTTAGGAAAGTGGATTTCCCTGTACCGTTGACCCCCACCACGCCGATCTTGTCCTGATCCTCCATCCCAAAGGAAGCCCCTTGGAACAGCACCTTCTCACCATAACTCTTGGAAATTTGTTCAACAGTCATAATATTCATAATTGGTTTCCCTACTTCAGCCCATGTATTTTGAAACGCCTGCCGTTATCAGCCACTTAATCTCCCTGAGTCTCAGGAAGCCTGCAGCCGTACAAAAATAAACGGGAGGCGAAGTGGATATTCTTGGTTAAGTCTTCCTTCGTAAAAGCCTGGTCGAACAGGATGTCCATCTTCAGGCGGTCCAGCATGCCGATATAAGACTTAGCGTGCAGATGAGGCTCTGGCACACCACCCTGTTCGAGAATACGAAATACTGCGGCCATATAACTCCGCAAGAAATTCTCCATGAGCCTCATCAGCTCCGGGTCATTATTGGGCGCCATAAAGAACAGCTTCGTATGACCCTTGCGCTCATAATAATACTCCAGATGGTGTTTGGCAATAAACTGCAGCTGCTCTTTTATATTGCTGCAGGCCGCAAGGCCGTCCTCAAGACGGGTGAGAAACTCATTGAAGTCCCGCTCTGAGACGGCGGCGAACAGCTTTTCCTTACTTTTAAAATAAATATATACCGTGCCTTTGGCGATTCCCGCAAGCTCGGCAATTTCTGAAATCTTGGTATCATAGAAGCCTTGCGAACCGAACAAGGCGAATGCCGCGTCCAGTATAGCCTTGTATTTATCTCCCTGGACCTCACTCATATTCGTCACCCTCCTATGATGCAATAAAACCAATTATGAATGCGATCAGCCCGCCCATCAAGGAGCTGAGCAAATTGACCACATCGTTGTTCATAAACGTAAGACCTCTGGAAGGCACCGTGTCTACACCGCAGTGTACGGGCACTTCCACCTCACGCCCGCATACTGGGCAGCGGTACATGCGCTGCAGGCTTGCGCCAAGTACAGAGTCGGTGAACGCCCCGGCAAGACCGCCGATTCCTCCGGCGGCCAGCCAAATCCAGAAGCTCCCGCTCTGGAGTCCGCCCGCTCTAAGCAGCAGCCATGCCCCTGCGCCGATTACACAAGCACCCGCCGCCGCTGCTGCGCTCCCCAGCCAGGATACGCCTCCCGAGGTTCCGGGAGCTAGCACCTTCCACGTTAATACGGAGCGCGGGGGTCTTCGGCTTAATCCGCCGACCTCTGTAGCCCACGTATCTGCGGTTACGGAAGCCATGATGCCTATAAATGCATAGGCCCATAACGGTTCAGGCCATATCCAGTTAAGCAGGCATACAAGCATGCCAAGCCCTCCGTTAGCCATGACCTGCCCCGCATCACGGCGCCCGGTTTTGGCATAGGACTTCTCAAGCTCTTCCTTGCGGCGCCCCTTCCACTTGGAGAGCAGCGTAGAGGTAATGAAGAACAGCAGCAGCGTGCCGAACCAGAACACATTCCCGGCACCATAATAAACCGTGCCCATAATTACAGCCGCACACATGCCTGATAATGTAAGTGAGTTCTTATAAAAAGCAGCGCCGGCAACCGCCAGCGCACAGATGAAACCAATCAGCCAGGCCACCCGCTTATCCTCTCAGCCGGATCGTGCAGCTTCCGAGCACATCCTGATCAAGGCTAAGTTCAAGCTTGTCCCCATCCGACACCGGGCCCACTCCTGCTGGAGTACCGGTATAAATAAGGTCGCCTTCATCAAGTCCATAATGATCCGCAATGTAATCTGCGATCTCCTGAAGGGAGAAAATCATATCCCCGGCATTTCCTTTCTGAACCGTCTCGCCATTTCTCTGAAGCGAGAAATAACGCAGACCAATCTCCTCCGTCCCCGGGAATGCAACATATGGGGTTAGTGGCGCAGCGTTGCGGAAGCCCTTGGACGCAGTCCAAGGATGTCCCTTCTTCTTCAGGTCGTTCTGCACATCCCTAAGCGTGAAATCAATACCAAGAGCCATAACGTCCACAAGCTCATTCACGGAAATTCCGGGCACATAGGTACGGGCAATCCGCAGCACAAGCTCGGCCTCATAGTGAATTTCCCCGCGGTCACCTGGCAGCTCTACAACCCCCCCGTCCATAGGAACTACCGCATGTGAAGGCTTTAGAAATATCATAGGCTCTGTCGGAACGGCATTGCCAAGCTCCTCGGCGTGAAGCCGGTAATTCCGGCCCACACAGTATACATTGCGTACTATGGATCTCATCAATATCTACTTCCTTCCCCATTTTAAAAATCCGAATCTTGTTCTGGGCACCTTCCCGTTTATAAAGGTATCCTGCCAGACATCCGGGCGGTTCGTACAGATCATGATTTCAGGATGCATCTCCGAAATCCGCTTCATTGTCTTTGCGTCATCAATCGTCCAGGCCATAATCTCTACTCCAGACTGTACCGCACGGGAAGCAAATTCCGCTGTCAAATACCTGTAAGAAATAGACAGGAAGTCACTGCCAAGGTCCTTGAGTCGTTCCAGCAAATCGGCCGGTCTTCCGTCGATAATAAGTCCTGTCCGCATTCCCGGGTCAATCTTCTTCACTTTGCAAAGCGCTCCTGTGTCGAAGGAGGTAAAGACCACATCCTGCTCCATCCCCCGTTTCTTAACTGCCGCAACCATTCTTTCTTCCAGACCCGGGTATTTATCATTCTCGGTTTTGATCTCAAGATTAACCTTTAGACGACCCTGGACCGCTTCAAGGAAGCGGTCCAGCGTCACCAGTCTTTCACCTGCATAGTCAGGGGATTTCCAACTCCCGGCATCCAGGCGGCTGAGCTCATCCCAGAGCGCATCCTTCACAGGGCCCCTGCCGCTTGTGGTCCGGTTCAAGGTATAGTCATGAATGAGAAAGGGTACTCCGTCCTTGGACAGCTGGACATCCACCTCAATCCACTTGACATAAGTGTTCTCCATGGCCAGCTTTACTGCTGCCATCGTATTCTCCGGCGCTATGCCCGAGAATCCCCGGTGTGCCGCGCAGTAATCTGTCATTCTAGGGTTCCTCCTGTCTTCAGCCGGAGTTGCTGCCTGCAATCAAATCTCCGGCATCCGGTTTGGTCATGCCAAGACTGGTATTATTCTTCGTTGCTTTGAAATTTCCGTTGGCGTCAATATTGACGCCAGGGGACAAGCTGTCAATTTCCTTAATCAGCTTGGCTCCGTCAGCGGCATTCTTAGGAACAGGCTGACCGATTTCCGTGAAATAAGGAATCATCCGTAGATCACAATTGCCCTTGGTGGTGCAGCGGGCCTGAAATACTGCCGTGTCCCAGGTTTTTGGACGATTCGTAGCTTTGGTGAAGATAAAGTTCCCTGTACTGTAAGCGATCCACTTGCCTTTATATTGCTCTACACCCTGAAGAACATGCGGGTGCCCGCCTATCACCAAATCGGCCCCCGCTTCAATAAACGAATGGGCGAGTGTGGTCTGGTTGTTGTCGGGCACGGTGACCCTTTCCTTGCCCCAGTGGGCCACTACAATAATAAGATTCGCCTTTTTCCGGGCATCTTGAATCGACTTGACAGCCAAGTTCGCATCCTCATTGTAGACACCCGCAAGCCCCGGTCTCCCTGCTCTTGCGTTCCATCCAAGCTCAGGAAGCACCCGGGTGAAGCCAAACAGGGCAATCTTCATGCCCTTCCGTTCTATGTATACCGGAGCATAAGCTTCATCACTGTCTCTTCCAGCGCCTGCGAACGGGATATTGTTAGCCTTCAGATGGTCCAAAGTATCCAGAAGCCCCTGTTCCCCTTGATCAAGCGTATGGTTATTGGCTACGTTCACCGCATCGACCCCTGCGTCCTTCATGGCCTTAATCGCATCCGGATGGGCTTTGAAAACAAACTGTTTGTTCTTTGCACCAATGCCTCTTGTGGTCACCGGGGTCTCCAAGTTAAGGATGGTCAAGTCATCCTTCTGAAACAAATCCTTGACGTACTTGAACGGATAATCAATTCCGTTCTGATTCATCTTGTCCGCTACTTTACCCGAGAAGATCGTATCTCCTGCAAAATTAATCAGCAAAGTCTCCTTAGCGTTCTTAGAGGTTTGGATTGACGAACCGTTATCCGAAGTGTCCGTGTCCGGTGTATTCACGGCGCTGGAGCTGTTGCTGCCTGAAGTATTCTGGCTGTTATTCTTAGGAGTGGTCAGGTTATCTACAGTATCACTTGGACTAGCGGCTTCCTGCATGTATTTGTTGTTCAAATAAGTAAATGTGACAACAAGTCCAATAATTACAATTAACGTCAAATTCACAAGCGCCCAGAACCGGCCCTGACGCTGCTGTTTACGCTTCTTCTCGGCGCTATACTTTTGCGATCTCGGCTGAAGCATAATTCACTCCTTCAATTCTATTAAATTTGAGGCAGGCAACCCGAAATCTATTATATCAGGTAAATTTGTTGAACTAAAGCAACATTACTGTATCCTGTTGTGCAAAAAAGCCAATTCCCAAGCCTCATAAGCGAAGATATGCGCAATAAGTGGGGAAGATAACCGGAATAGTGTGCGGGTGTACATACCTGAGGATAAAAAAGTGAAATAATTCTGACGAAACAGAGCGTTCGTCTTTGTGAACGGATTGCTTCCATATTGAAATGGTTTAGATCAAGAAATCCGTGCACAACAGCGATCTTAAAGAACAATTCATCCGGATGTCTTCATCCGTACAAGAAGATTTGCTCCGTTAAACTGTTCTCCATGCGTCTTACCCAATGATCCGTTAAGTAGTCCGATAAAATGGAGCAGTTCCTCTCTACCACTGCTTGGCTGAGAAAGCAGCCTTAATAGAACCAAAAGTGACCGTGCAGGTATTGACTCTGCACGGTCACTATTAATGATATGGAGTTATCTATTCAGGTGAGTAAGGCAATCTGCGCTCTTAACCCCAAAGTTACTCCCCCACCATTCTCTGGGCGAGTTCCTTCGCCTGCTTAATACAATCCGGCAGTCCAACCCCTTCAAAGGCCGCCCCGGTAACATAAAGTCCGGGCGCCTTGGAGCCAAGCTCCTTACGAAGGCTTGCAATTTGCTCCAGGTGGCCGACCGGATACTGGGGCATGGATTTAGGCAGCCGGGTAATCTCCGAGAACAGCGGCTTCGCCTGGATTCCCATAAGCTCCCTAAGGTCCTTCAGGACCAGATCGGTTAATGCATCATCCGGAAGCTGCACATTCTGCTCATCCCCGGAGCGGCCCACATAACATCTCAGCAGCACCCGGTCGTCCGGACTGGTATGCAGCCACTTCATGGAGGTCCAGGTACATGCCGTAATATTGCGTCCTTCCTTGCGCGGAACCAGGAACCCGGAAGCGTCCAAGACGCCTTCAAGCTCCTTCTTCTCAAAAGCAAGCACGACGTTCGCAACCGAAACGTAGTTAATGGCCTTAAGCGGGCTGACATCCACAAACGGCTCCAGAAGCTTGGCAGCACTGAAAGCCGGAGTTGTAACCACAACTTGATCTGCCTCAAGCACTTCGCCGTCCGTTAGGAGGACCTCATAACCGCCCTTGCCGCCGCGGCGGATGGAAGCCACTTCGGTCTCCAGGCGCTGTTCGACATCCGTAAGCTCGTGGACAAGACCATGAATCAACGTCTGAAGCCCCTGTCTGAATGTGAGAAATGCGCTGCGCTTGGTCCCTGTATGCGTCTCTACCGGCTTCTTGCCGGTCATCATGCCGCGCATCAAGCTGCCATGTGCCCGCTCCACTTCACCGAACTGCGGGAAAGTGGACTTCAGACTCAGATTGTAAGTATCCCCCGCATAAATGCCGGCTAGAAGAGGCTCGGTCACATTGCTCAGCACTTCCGCGCCCAATCTCCGCTCGATAAAATGCCCCAGAGACTCATCCTCCGTACTCTTGCGGGCCGGAATGAGGAAGTCCATCAGCGCACGGATTTTGCCACTCCAGGATATCAGTCCGCTCTTAAGAAACGGCCCCAGCTCTGTAGGAATCCCCAGCACCAGACCGGGCGGCATCGGATGAAGTTCGCCGCGCTTGACGATATATGTCTTCTTCGCTGCCGGATTCATGGATACGAGCTCATGATCAAGCTCGAGCTCCTTCGCCAGATCAATCATCGCCGTCTTGCGGGCGAGGAAGGAATCCGGTCCTTTCTCAATGACGAAGCCGTCCCGGTGAAGCGTCTCGATTTTGCCGCCCATCGATCTTCCCTTCTCCAGCACCGAGATTTGGACAGGAACTCCCTTCTCCTTATAGAACTTCCGGATATAGAATGCCGCACTCAGCCCGGTAAGTCCTCCCCCAACGATTACAATCTTCCTAGCAGAATCACTCATAGCTTGTTCATTCCTCTTCCCATGCTTTGATTATGACGTCGCTAAGCGTCTCCATATACAAAGGATCGGTGTTTAGCGCATCCGTGCGCATTAGTCTCATATCGAGCTCACCGGCCACAGCCTGCGCCTCGATATCCAGATCGTAGAGCACCTCCAGATGATCGGATACGAATCCAATCGGTGCGACCAGCACATCCTCAACCTGCTCCACACTTAGTTCACGCAGGGTATCCAGAATGTCCGGCCCGAGCCATGGCGTCGCCGTACGACCTGCACTCTGCCAGGTGAACTGCCAGTTCTTTACGCCGGCCCGATCAGCCACCGCTTTAGAAGTCTCAAGCAATTGATCCTGGTACGGGTCTCCCATTTCAAGAATTTTCTCCGGCAGGCTGTGCGCGCTGAACAGCACTCTCACACTGTCCCGCTTCGCTCCAACCTCTTCGAATTGGTCCAGCTTCTTGCTCACGCGCTGGGTCAACGCCTCAATCAGCTTCGGATGCAGGTGATAGCTCTTCACAAAAGAAAAACGGATTCCATGTTCAGCGGCTTTCTCCTCCGCACGCTTGATATATCCCCCAACACTCATAATGGAATAGTGTGGCGCAAGCACAATTCCAACAGCTCGTGTAATTCCGTCCTTGGCCATCTGCTCAACCCCATCCTCGATGAACGGATAGGCATGCTTGAGACCTTGATAACATACAAACTCTACATCCTTGTCCACGGAATCGCGGTTCAGAGTCATCTGAAGCGCTTCAACCTGGCTGTCAGTATTCGCTCTAAGCGGGAACACCCCGCCAACGATGGCTTCATAGCGGTCTTTCAGTTCCTTCAGCTGCTCTTCCGATGGCGGGTTCCCCCGGCGGATATGGGTATAATAAGCCTCGACCTGATCCAGGCTTTCGGGAGTGCCGTAGGACATGACAAGTACACCGATTTTATTTTTCACGGATTCAATTCACCTCGGTAAGTAATTTATTGCGTCGTTGTGATGCGTGTAATCCTTACTTGCTGTGGAGCAGCGCCTGCGCCGAGTATTCGTGCACATACTCCGTCAGCTCGCGAAGCTTGTCCAGCGAGGCCTCAGGGAACAAGCCATGACCCAGGTTGAACACATATCCCGGTGACTTGATGCCTTCATCAATAATCTCTTTGGCGTACTGCTTAATAACATCCATCGGGGCAGTAAGGACATAAGGGTCCAGATTCCCCTGTACCGCGAAGCCTCCCCCGGTCCGGCGGCGGCCTTCCTCAATCGAGACACGCCAGTCAAGACCAATCACATCAGCCTTGATTCCTCTCAGTGTGGGCAGCAGTTCTCCCGAACTGACTCCAGGAAAATATATTTTCGGTACATTGAGTGACTCAAGTTCGGCAAAGATACGTGTAATGGTCGGCAGCACATAAATCTCAAAATCTTTGGGCGACAGGGCGCCTACCCAGCTGTCAAAGACTTGGAAAGCCTTGCTGCCGTTCTTCACATGATGCTTCAGATATTCAATCACCATGTCTCCCAGCTTGTCCATCAGACGGTGCCACAGCTCAGGCTCGCCGTACATCAAGCTCTTGGTGCGGATATAGCTCTTGGATGGACGGCCTTCAATCAGATAGCTTGCAATCGTGAATGGAGCTCCTGCAAACGTAATCAGCGGAACGCTGAGTTCACGGTCTAGAATACGGATGGTCTCCATAATATGCGGCAGATCCTTCTCCACATCAATCGGACGGAGACGGTCAATATCGGCAGCCGTGCGGATCGGGTTATCAATGACAGGTCCAATATTCTTAACAATATCAAAATCAATCCCGATTGAAGCAACCGGGTTCATAATATCCGAATATAAAATAGCCGCATCGACGCCAAGCTTCCTGACCGGCATCATGGTGACTTCCGCTGCCAGCTCGGGCTGCTTGCAAATTTCCAGCAGGCTGTAATTCTCTTTAATCTTACGATATTCCGGATCATAGCGGCCGGCCTGACGCATGTACCACACAGGCAGCTGATCCACCTCCTGCTTAAGACAAGCACGGATGAACCGATCATTATAGGTCATGAGAAGACGCCTCCATCTATAAAATTTCCCTAAATTCCATTATGCCCTTTTTAAAAGTAAGTAACAACCCGTCATCGATGAAGAAGGCATGACAATCCTATGAAATCCGTTAAAATTAAACAATTTAGCGTTATGATATAATAGAACTTTAGAAAGGAAGTGGCTGCATCTTGCCAACCTGGAAGCTTAACCTCATCGTGTTGTGGTTTGGTCAATTTCTGGTGAATGCCGGGATGACTATGATCACTCCTTTTCTTGCTTTGTATCTGTCCCAGGATCTCGGCGTGCAAGGTGAAAGGTCGCTCGGATTGTGGGCCGGAACCATATTCGCAGCCAACTTTGCGACCTCATTTATATTTCAGCCGATCTGGGGAAAACTCGCAGACCGTTACGGAAGAAAGGTCATGCTCCTGCGCTCCGGCTTCGGCATGGCGGTTGTCATCACCTTAATGGGCTTCGCTGCAGCTCCGTGGCAGCTGCTTGCCCTTCGCCTGCTTAACGGGACCATCTCCGGCTTCAATCCGGCTGCGGTCTCACTGATCTCCGGCACGACTCCGAAGAAGCGCATGGGCTTCGCCATGGGCATTATGCAGTCGGGAATTGTAGCCGGTACAATTCTTGGACCGCTCATCGGCGGGCTGCTTGCCGATTGGGTCGGCTTCCGGCCTATATTTTATATTACAGGCGGGCTTCTTCTCGTGGCCTCGCTGCTGGCATTGTTTCTGGTCAAGGAGAATTTTGACCGCGAGGAAGCCTCGCATACCCCGCAGATTTCAGTGCTTGCCGGATTCCGCGAATTAAACAAGACTCCGCAGCTTACTGCGCTGTTCGCCGTCACGTTCCTGCTGCAGTTCGCTATGATCAGTCCGATGTCGGTGCTGCCGCTTTATGTTGAGAAGCTGCACGGCAGCGCGGTTAACCTGTCGTTCTGGGCAGGGTTTGTGAGTGCGGTGACCGGACTGTCCAACATGATCACCTCCCCGATTCTCGGGAAGTTAAGTGACAAGGTTGGAGCCCACCGGATTCTGACCTTTGCCCTGATCGGGACTGCCCTTACGCTCATTCCCCAGGCCTTTGCCCAGAACGTATGGCAGCTTGTGGTCATCCGGTTTCTGATGGGGATCTGCATGGGCGGGCTTCTGCCAAGTGTGAACGCGCTAATCCGTTCCTATACCCCGGACGGCATGGAGAGCCGGGCCTTCGGCTTCAACAGCAGCACCCTTGCCCTCGGCAACATGCTGGGCGCCTCCATCGGCGGCCTCTTGTCCGGATACATCGGTGTGGAGGGGATCTTTATTATTTCCGGAGTACTCCTGCTGGCCAACACCGTCTGGGTCAGAGCCAAGCTGTACAAGCATCACCGGCGGAACACGCCTTCCTTCCAGTAACGGTGGGGATGCCAGCTTGCAAGGGCAGGCTAGAGCAAGCAAAAAACCACCGGTCAGGAGTAACTCTGACCGGTGGTTTTATATTTTCGCTTTCGTGGAGAAAATTATTTTACCAAAGCCAGCGCAAGTCCGTCATAAGCCGGAATAAACGTGCTGATCAAGCGCTCGTCTTGGGCAATTGTTTCATTGAACTTACGCATCGCTTGAACAGAAGGGCCGTTCTTGTCGGAGTCGAGCGTTCTTCCCCTTAGAAGTGTGTTGTCCCCAGCGATCACAGCGCCAGGCCGGGCCAACCGGATCGCGTATTCCAGATAATTCGGGTAATTCTCCTTGTCGGCATCAATAAAAAAGAAATCAAACTTCTCCCCCTCGGCATGGAGGGCTTCCAGGCTGTCCAAAGCCGGGCCGACCATATACCGGACCTGCCCCCCGTAACCGGCCTCACTCATATTGCGCCCGGCCAGGTCTGCGTTCTCCTGCTTAAGCTCCAGAGAGACGATCTCACCATTTTGTGTTAATCCCCGGGCTAGGCAGATTCCGCTGTAACCTCCAAGCGCCCCGATCTCAAGCACCTTTGAGGCGCCGGACATTTGAACAAGCATCGTCAACAGCCGGCCGTAGCCGGGCGCGATGGAGACATCCCGAATCCCTGCGGCGGCAATGGATTCTTTGACCCTGGTTAAAGTATCGTCAGCTGGATATAGATCCTCACTATATTGTTCTGGCGATTGTTCTGGCGTTTTCATGTAAACATTTTCCTTTCTTACTCCGTTAATTAAATTAAGAACGTAGTTGAGTGGTGCGACACCAAACCCCAATTGTATGTTTATGTACATTGTCCTATACTATATTGAATGAATATCAACCTAAATTGTATGATTTTTGAAGCTTTCCCACAAGTCAAAATGGAGTTGAGAAGATGTCAAGGCAATTAGAACTGATTGCCACGTCACCGATGGGGCTCGAATCGGTCGTGGCGCGTGAGCTTAAAGACTTAGGATATGATGATGTGCGCGTGGAGAACGGGCGCGTTAATTTTACAGGAGATCTGATCGATATCTGCCGCTGCAATCTGTGGCTGCGTACCTCAGACCGTGTTCTCGTTAAGCTAGGCGAATTTAACGCCGTCACCTTTGACGAGCTGTTCGAAGGAACGAAGGCGCTCCCATGGCAGGACTGGATTCCCGCTCATGGGGAATTCCCGGTTGAGGGACGCTCCCACAAATCCCAGCTCAGCAGTGTGCCAGCGTGTCAGGGCATTGTGAAGAAGGCGGTTGTTGAGAAGCTGAAGATGACTTACGGTACCGAGTGGTTCCAGGAAAATGGCCCCCGGTATGTCATCGAGGTCAACCTGCTGAATGACAAAGCGCTGCTCACACTGGATACAACCGGTCCCGGGCTTCACAAGCGCGGATACCGCAAGCACGCAACAGAAGCTCCGCTGAAGGAGACTCTGGCCGCCGCGCTTATTCTGCTGAGCCGCTGGGGTCCGCACCGGCCGCTCTATGATCCGTGCTGCGGATCAGGCACGATACCGATTGAAGCCGCAATGATCGGCTGGAACATCGCTCCAGGGCTGCGGCGCTCCTTCAATTCCGAGAATTGGCCGGTGATCCCGAAGGAGCTGTGGCAGGAAGCCCGCGAAGAAGCGTTCGATGCGGTGCGTGACGATATTCCCCTGAACATTACGGGCAGCGATATCGACGGGGAAGCGATCGAAATCGCCATGGCTGCGGCCAAAAGCGCAGGTCTTGGCAAAGAAATCACTTTCAAAAAGCTTCCGGCTGCCAGCATTACTCCGCAAGGGGACTTTGGATGTCTGATAACCAATCCGCCGTATGGCGAGCGCCTTAGCGATGAGAAGGAGGTCCGGAAGCTGATCAGCCAGCTGGGAAGAGTCGCAGCTGGTCTTCCGACCTGGTCCTTCTTCGCCATCACGCCAACCAAACAGTTCGAGCAGGACTTCCATAAGAAAGCAGACAAGCGCCGCAAGCTGTTCAACGGCCGGATCGAATGCCAGTATCTTCAGTTTCTCGGACCGCTTCCTCCCCGTCGCTAAGACGGGGGAAACGGTTCTTGCCGTGGAAGGAGTTAGAGATTCACGATGAATAAGTTCAATATGAGTGGTGCGGCTGCGCCACTCAAGCGTATTTTCCAATACAAAAACATAGAGTACATCCTGTTCATTGCGATTATGATCTGGAAGCTGGCTTACATGCACTCCCACCTGCACGCCAACAATATTGATATGAGCAAGCTCGATTATGTCATCGCCATCGGCTCGGTCATGGCCGCATCCTTCTGGACCTTATGGCTTCCCAGAAGAGGCCGGGGGATCGCACTAAGCATTCTCAATCTTCTCCTTACCGCACTTATTTTCTCGGATTTGGTGTACTATCGTTATTTCCAGGATTTCATCACTATTCCGGTTCTGCTTCAGGCCGGCCAGGTGGGAGAGCTTGGCGAGAGCATCCGCGAGCTGATTCATTGGACAGACATCTGGTTCTTCATCGACTGGCTGCTGTACATCCCAATGATCTTTGTCCTGGCTCGGAGAAAGCGCCGTGATATATTGACTGTACACCAGTTCCAAGCCCGCGGCTCCCGCTTGAAAAGGGTGCTGACCCGCTTCATTACCGGTGTGGTTACGCTGGCTCTGGGATTGGCGCTTGCCCTAGGGCCAATTAATTATTACACATCCACCTGGGCAGTCGGCTTGTTCGTGGGGAACTGGTGGAATCTCGCCTTGTACAATGTGACAGGACTATTAGGCTTCCATTATTATGATGCCTACAAGTATGGCCAGGAGCATTGGGGACCGAAGCAGCAGCTGTCCGATCAAGAGATTTCGGATATCAAGAAATGGTACGATGATGCCCGTGCGAACCGCCCGGAGATGAACGAGACCTACGGCGCCTACAAGGGCAGCAGCATCATTGTGGTGCAGGCCGAGGCATTTATGAACTTCATGATCGGGAAACAGGTCAATGGACAAGAAATAACCCCGAACTTTAATAAACTAATGAAGGAAAGTTTGTATTATTCCAATTACTATCATCAGACAGGCCAGGGACGCACCTCGGATGCGGACTTCTCTTCCCACAGTTCCTTGCATCCGCTGCCAACCGGTTCCGTGTTTACGCGCTTTCCTGACCACCAATATGATGTCCTGCCCCAGATTTTAAAGGAGCATGGATATTATACGGCAGCGTTCCATGCCTATGACAGCAGCTTCTGGAACCGGTACACGATGTATAAGAATATGGGCTACGACCGCTTCTACAGCAAAAAAGACTACACCATCGACGAGCCGCTGGGCTGGTCGCTCGGGGATAAATCGTTCTTCAAGCAGTCTCTGGATTTCATGGGTAAGGAGAAAAAGCCTTTCTACTCTTATATGGTTACCTTATCCAGCCATCATCCTTACGCGCTTCCGAAGCCGCTGCAGGAACTGGATACCGGCACATTCGCCGGAACCATCTTCGGCGATTACCTTCAGGCTATTCATTATACCGATGCGGCACTAGGCCAGCTGGTCGATCAGTTGAAGGCGGAAGGCTTGTGGGACAAGACGATTCTTTATTTCTATGGAGATCATGATAATTCCGTTAAGGATAAGGAGTATTATGAGCAATTTCTCGGACGAAGTCTAAACGATCTGGATATGGAGCAGATTATGAATCAGGTGCCTCTGCTTGTGCATCTGCCGGACAGCAAGCATGCCGGGGTATATGAGGCGCCGGCCGGTCAGCTGGATATGACGCCTTCCCTGCTTCATCTGCTGGGGATCTCGTCCAAGCCTTACTATATGATGGGGAATGATATCTTCGACCAGCGTAAGAAAATGGTCGTTCTCCGTTCTGGGGCCTTCACGAATGGCACCATTTATTACATTCCGTCTGCAGACGGCGTATTCGAGAACGGAGTCTGCTACGATCTGTCCACCCGTCAGAAGACGAATGTGGAGCGTGCCCGGCAAGGCTATGAGGAAGCCAAGAAACAATTGGATTACTCGGATAAGACGATTGTATATGATCTCATTCACAAGTTTGAGGGAGCTGCTTCGAAGAGCCATTAGGCCTTCGGAGCAGTTTTTTTATATCAGACCGCTTCACCTCTAACGGCTTGACGAGATCTGTTGATGGGGCATGAATCTATTCATGGAGGTAGGGAGTGTCCCCTGTAAGGCAGGTTGATACCTGCTTCACGGTCAACTGCCCTAAGTGTATCCGGCAAGTGTTATGGCTCTTTGGCCGGTGTGTTACAGCAGGGTTAAATGCGAAGGAGCAGTCTTCGTTAAAGCCCTGCCGCGGCCTTGAGCATGCAAAAAAAGTCCGGATAGCCTGACGGCTTGTCCGGACTCTTACATCCAAATGGCAGTAACATAAACGGGGAAGTATCCAACCTGTCTACGGCCTGTCGACAGCCGTATTACTTGCGCGGCTTCTTCACGAATGCCTGGGCTTTCGCAAGCACCTCGTCCTCAGTCGGGGCACTTACATAACGGCCGTTAATATAGACGAATGCCCGTTTACCGCAGGGTCCGCAGTAAGACTTGCAGCCCACCTTGATCTCCGCATCCGGAGCAAGCTTCTGGAGCTTGGGCACAAACGTTTTGAGGCGCACATAATTGCATTTATCGCATACGCGAATATCGTTAGCCATGCTAAATCCCTTCTTTTGTCAAAACTAGTGGTCACCGTGGTTCCCTTTGGAAGGGTTCGTGATCACAAAGCCCTCTTCAGGGAAATACAGATAGTCAATCTTTACGCCTTCCAGGAACGGTTCATTCGGATCGACAATCACATCGATTTCCTTGTCGGTGGACACCACGGTATCCTTATCTGTAGGCTTGGCCAAATCCATGCCATAGTGGGCATGATCGCCATGGGAGTGAGTGACAAACACCTTCAGAACAAGACCTTTACCCTGGTTTTCTTCCTTTTCCAGCTCTTTTTTTATAATTTTCGCAGCATTGCGTGTGATCTTAACGCTCATGGCTCTCTCTCCTATTCATAGTAACAAACCCAATATGAATATTGTAAATAATCTGCCCCTTTCGCGCAAGGAGCAGATCAAGAGGTGGATATATTACTTCGGATCTACTGAACCGGATATTTGCGTTCGGCACGGGTCACGAACCAATTCATGAGCAGCATCGTTACTGCGATGTCATCGATCGGAATAAAGGGCATCACATCCGGCAGAACCCAATACAATCCGGCTGGAACCAGGAACAGAAGCTTCTCGGGAAGAGGGACTTTGGAGGACGTGAGCAGTCTTGGCAGCCGCCGGAAAATATGGCCCCAGCGCTTGAGCGACCATAGCTTTTGCAGTTTCATGTTAATCTCCTCCTAAAAGTTTTGCAAAGCAAAACTGGCATCAGAAGCATACGCTAAAAGTTTTGCGAAGCAAAACTTACTTCGAAAGCATAAGCTTAGTTTTGCGAAGCAAAACTTTCTTCATAAGCTACACCCTTAGGATACCCCTTTTCCCGGCTTCTGAATAATCTCAGAATCTCATGACCTCTGCGAGCAGCTCCGACACCTCCGCATAGATCGATTCAAAATCCGATGCTGGCAGAGGGTTTACTCCCTCACCTGCTTCAATCGTGAATCCCGGCCTTCTAAACTCCTGAATGAACCAGTCCTTGTAACCTGCATCACTGCCCGTAAGCTTGACCGCACGATACCCGGATACATAAGCCAGCCTTCTGGCAAGGTGCTCCGCATAGCTGGGCTCCATGTCACGATAATTCCAGTAAATTTCCTTCCCCTGTGTGTGCAAAGAGACGGCAAGATCAAAGTCTTCACACCGGGTTAGAACTGCAAGCGCTTTCGATTCCGGTTCTGTCAGCGGAGCAGTTCCCCCGTAATCCTGGGCAGACGGCATAAGAATCGCCCTTCGGCGCTGCTCTTCCTCCCAATAAGCCGGGAACTGATCATTCAAATCTACTCCCTGAATATTTGCTTTCCAGCGGCTGAAATCCGTACTTCCCTGATTCCAGGCCAGCAGCTGGCCTGCATTCGCATGAGCCGGTGTAATCCCTTCCTGGGATAAATTCACCCCGTCCGGATTCACCATCGGCACAGCCCATAAGGTAATCTCCTTAAGCCATGAGCAGGCTTCCCTGCTCCAGCGCTCTGAGCTTTCCACCGTCGAAGCGAGCGTCTCCTCAATAAAACGCAGCAGCAGCGGAGCTGTAATCCACTCGTTAGCATGAACCGCCCCATTCATATGGAACGCCTTAGGCCCACTGCCCAGCCGGATACAATAAAGCGGCTTCCCCATTACACTTCGGCCGATTTCCAGCACTTCAAAATGGGGATAGGCACACTGCAGCTGCTTAAGCTGTGCCACCATATCCTTGTATAAATAAGTATTGCCCGTCTGCACGATCCGCCTCTTGTTCATCTGATAACAGAATTCCATGAGCCCCTCCTCTTCTTCTTCATATTTCCTTGTTAAGGTTATATAAAATGACTTATGAAGATTACTCTTTTGGGACGCTGCGATGCCGAGTGTTCTTACGACCTCTCTTGTCACCGAAATGCTTGAACCAAATATCCCGTGGAGCTTATATAGCGTCTATTCGATCTGAGCCAGAGTGCTGCCTATGTCTATATGGTATTTCTACAATTGTATGCCCGGGATTCTGTCCAATGTGCCATAAATGCCAATAGGCCCCGGAGAACATTGAAGTTCACCGGAGCCTACTCTAAGTTGCAGCTGATTGTTTATAAAACCGGATTCTGCCATACGACAGGTGTAAGATTAATTTGCTCACCCAGCCACTCGCAGGCAATCGTCTGGAACATCTCGGCATCCCCGCTGCAGAAAAACTGATGCACAGGAGTCTCATCCCCCTGAGCGAGCTGTCCTTTCTGGTACAGTACCGTGCTGATCTCACGGGCTGTCTCATCAGCGGAACTGATCAGCTTCACTTTTGGTCCCATCTCTAGCTGGATCGCTTTTTTAAGAAAAGGATAATGAGTGCATCCCAGAATGAGGCAGTCCATCGGATTCTGTTTGATCCCTTTCAAGGCATCCCGGACGACTTCCTGTGTCTCCATCGTATCGAACACTCCACGTTCTACAAGCGGCACCAGTGTGGGACAGGCCTCACTGACCACATGGACGAAAGGAGACAGCTCACGTAAGGCAGCCGGATAAGCGCCGCTGTGTATCGTTCCCGCTGTCCCGATGACCCCGATATGCCCCGTCTTGGTGGCGCTGATGGCTGCGCGTGCGCCCGGACGGATGACCCCAATGACAGGAATATTCATTTTGGCCTTAATGTAGTCCAGAGCGGCCGCGGTTGCGGTATTACAGGCAATTACGATCATTTTCGGTTTAAACTGAATCAAGTAGTCCACGATCTGCTCCGTGAACAAGCGGACTTCCTCCGGTGTACGCGGGCCATAGGGAGTACGGGCAGTGTCACCGAAGTAGATCACCTTCTCCCGGGGGAGCTGGCGCATAACTTCTCTGACAACAGTTAGTCCCCCCACACCCGAATCTAATATTGCGATAGCTTGCTGCACGAACATCCCGCTTCCTTTGTCATAATCATTCACTCCAAATATTCTCACCGTTACTTTATGATATCCGGTCATAAAGCGTACCTAAATATTAACCCAATTTATACGGAGGGACAAGGAAAGTGGAAGATGTTGGATGAGGCAACAAAAGATCCTTATATAGATTAAGCTGACATACAGGAGAGACCATGTAAAATGGGCTTAGATACTAGCTTGCCGCTCTCCTGTTCTTAGTTCATCCTATAAGGGTCTTTTTTTTTCCAAGCTTGCGTGGTTATTTGGCAGCCTGAGTGGTATCTGAAGTCTCAGTTTGGTTCTCCTCCGAGGAGATTTCAACCACCAGCTCCTCTTCGGCACCCGATTTTGCCTTCTTGTCACGAAGAGCCTGGATGCTGCTGACGACGTCCTGGGCTTTGCCCTTGACCTTGTTAATGACCTCCGAGGTCTGCTCGCCTACTTTCCCGGCCACCTCGCGGGATTTGTCGCTAACCTGACGCGCTCCGTCAGCAATATCTTTACGCAGCTCGCTGCCCTTCTTCGGAGCCAGCAATAAGGCTGCCGCTGAACCGACCAGACTGCCTACGAGTGCACCCAACCAGAAATTCTTTTGACTCACTTTACATCTCTCCCTCTGGCATCCGGATACTCCGGCCTTCCACCTGAATATCAGGGCGAATGCCTATAATGTTGATTCATTATAAGCAGCCTGGGCTCGTCTTGACACAGCTTTGGGAGAATTATTTTTCATTGTACGAGTCTGGCAGTACAGCTAGGAATACGAGTACACGGAGACGAATACTAAAGTTATGTTAATAGGATGGAGTGATGCAGTAAATGGAGTGTTCTACCCTATTCACCTTATTCCAAGATACGAAGGTGATGGATTTTCCTGGAGTGAACCACTTCATTCACATGGGGCCGAACAACGATTAAGCCAGACTAAAGAAAAGATTCTAAAGGCGTTAAATGTGAAATGATAGGTGGCGAAGATCCTTGTCCTAATCTGTATTCGTGAACGGTATAGTTTAACACAGCGCAAAAAAAAGCCCGAACCCGGATCAATCCATCCACTGGTTCAGGCTTATCCTGCTTTTCCCCGCTAGCTGCGGAGAAGTCTTACCTTCAGCCAGATTAACCTCATCTTGGCACTTATTGAAGTTCCCGGTCCAGGTAATCCCGCACGTTCTGGGCGAAAGTCGCCAGCGCCTCCGGCAGGTCGGCTCCCGGCTTGCCTTGTCCGTCTTTCCTCCAGTCGAAGTACTCCTGAACCAGCGGCCTGCGCAGTCTGACCAGACCGGTAAGCACCGCTGCCAGTTCTGCATCAACGACCTTCTCATCCAGCATAATGTCGACAATGTCCTCATAGCTGCTGGCATCACGCATAATAAAGCCGTCGATCAGATAACTGCCAACGTCCGTAACGACTTCAATGCTAAGATGAAGCGCTCTTTCCTCTGCAAAAGCCAAGATCAGATCAGGCTCCTGATCCGAATCTGCCTGGTTCAACACCTCTATAATCTGCGGAAGCATGTCCAGCCGCCGCTCAATTTGTTCCCGGTTCACATAATACATGCATCAAAGCCCCTTAAAATTCATAATCAACGGCAACCTGTGATTCCCGAACTTCCACCATATGCTCAATCACTTTCTTATGCTCAGGATGAACCTGATAGCCCTGCAAATCTTCCAGCGAAGCGAAGGTCGCAATTAAAGCAATATCATAAGAACGCTCCGAATGAATCACATCCGCACCGACCTGGATATCGATCAGCTGCTCCACCTTGCCCTCCAGGCCGCGAAGCACCGATACCGTTCTTTCCACACTTTCCGGTGAAGAATCCTTCAATTTAAACAGGACGACATGTTTGATCATTTCGCTCTCTCCTTGTAGATCGGAATGGTAAACCCAAGATTAACCCTTAGGCAAATATATCACGGTTGGGTGAAAAGCAAAAGCAGCAGCCGATTATGAAGAGGCTATGAAAAAAATAACCGGCGTTCGAGCCCAAAATTCCTGAGACCAGCCAGCTCAAAAAGCCTTGACCAGGTACAATCGGCCAAGGCTTTTCTCTTTAAAGAAGGAAATTAATTGTTAAAGAACTGTGGCAGGTGCTTCTTGTGGGCTTCCAGCATTTCATCCAGAATCGCTTTGCCGACAGTTACGGAAGGCACGAGCGGATGGTGGGCCATCGCCTGCAGAGCAAGACCTCTGTCCCCAGTTACCGCAGCGTCAATTGCTGTGCTCTCATAGGACTTCACCGCATGAAGCAGGCCTTTCACATGCTCAGGCACATGGGTCGGCATGATCGGTACGGGTCCTTCACCAGTCACGATGCAGTTGATCTCAATGCTGGCATCCTCAGGCAGGAAGTCAAATACCCCGCCGTTTGGCACGTTCAGCGTCTGGATATCATTGCTGCCTTTGTATAGAGAACGCATGAGCTTCACAGCAGCCTCGGAGTAATAAGCCCCGCCGCGCTGTTCCAGCTGCTTCGGCTTCTCTTCCAGCGCCTCATCCTTATAGAGCTCGAACAGTTCCTTCTCCACACGGCTTACCACATCCGCACGGGTACCGTTCTTCTCCAGCGATTCTTTCATCTCAGCATACATTTCGTTCATCATATAGTAGTATTTCAGGTAATAGGTAGGAACTGCGCCAAGGGAGCGAAGGAACTCATTGTCCCAGCCCACGGTAGGCACGTTCTTCGCTGAGTACTCACGCTCTCCCGCAAGGATCTCAGGCAGCTTCTCCTCGCCGTCAACCAGTGCGGACGTTACCCAGTGAAGATGGTTGATGCCAACGAACTCAGGCAGCACCCGGCTCTCATCCACCTCATACACCTCTGCCAAGAACTTCTTAAAGTTGATTGGGGAATTGCACAAGCCTACAGTCTTCACCTTGGAATATTTCGTTACCGCTTCAGTAACCATACCCGCTGGGTTCGTGAAGTTGAGCATCCAGGCATTCGGAGCAAGCTCCTCGATGTCCCGGCAGATGTCCAGGATTACCGGAATGGTGCGCAGTGCTTTGAACATGCCCCCAGGGCCTGTGGTCTCCTGGCCAACAACACCGTGACGAATCGGAATATGTTCATCCAGCTTACGGGCATCAAGAAGCCCTACACGCATTTGTGTGCTGACAAAGTCCGCGCCCTTGATGGCTTCCCGGCGGTTCAGGGTCAGATGAACCTCCATTGGAATCCCCGCCTTGCGGACCATCCGCTTGGCCAGATTGCCTACGATATCCAGCTTATGCTTGCCTTCCTCGATATCCACCAGCCATAGCTCCGAAATCGGCATATCGTTGTAGCCTTTAATCAGACCCTCCACCAGCTCAGGGGTATAGGATGATCCTCCGCCAATTACCGCAATCTTAAGTCCTTGTTTGTTCATTACACTCGCTCTCCTTCCATTTTAGAAAAAGAAAATTGCTCAAGTTTTCGAATAACCTCTTCACTTGCCGAATGCCCTGCGGAATCCATAGCGCTTAGCACCGCGCCAGCAACAGGCTCCATCGTAATCCGTGTTACCGATGCTCTTGGAGCAGTCTTGCGAAGCTCTTCCTTGATGGCATCGACCATACCACTGTATTGGCTCTTGGCCAGCACACTCCCGCCAAGCACCACATCGAACTCGTCATTCTGCATGCCAAGACGTTTGATCAGGGCTGCTGCGGCATTGCCATGTTCAGTACCCTGCTCCCACAGAAACTCTCTGGCGACTTCGTCCCCCAGCTGAGCGGCCTCAAACACCAGCTCAGCCAGCCTGAGCGGCGGACGGAAGCGTTCATCCAGTGCCGCATCGAGCATGCGCGGCACATCCGGGAAGCCGGTCTCCCGCAGCACCAGATCATGCAGCAGCGTAGGCTTGCCCCGAAGATCCCAGGCCCGGACCGCTGAACGGAAGGCGAAATCCGCCAGGCTTCTTCCCGCTCCCAGCCCATCCCCGAACAAATATCCGAACCCTCCATATTGAAGCTCTTCGCCGCTGCGGCTGCGGGCAGCCGCGTTAAATCCCGTGCCGCTGATAATCACCGCCCCGTAGGACCTCGATGTTCCGGCACGCATTGCGATCATCGTATCGCAGGCAATGCGGTGTCTCGGGAATCCAAGTGCACCGATCATGGGCCTTAGAATTTCGAAATCCGGCTCCCGGTCGGCACCGGCAAGACCGAAAAAGGCGTATGTCACTTCAGACTGTGAAACACCTGCTTCTTCTAAGGCCAGTCTGCAGGCCAGCGCGATATTCTCTTCCGCTTGCCTGAGACCCGTCTGATGGTTGCCGTTACCTGCTGCGCCCCGCCCGATTACATCCCCGTTACTATTCACAAGCAGGCTGTGCGTCTTACTTCCGCCCGCATCTACACCAAGGTAGCAGTCCATGTCTCATCTCTCCTCCTATATGGATTGAACTTCAGCTTACGATCTGCTGAAACGTCTGGGCTGTCCGATGGGTGCATTCCTCAGCTCATTCCATGTATTAAGCATACAAAAAAGGACTAATGCATTCTTCTGCAATAGTCCTCCAAACTGATACTATCTTACTATTTATGCCGGATTGCCGTGCAACCGTCTACGCATTTCCCTCGGTGATACACCCAAATGCCTGCGGAACAGCCGGTTAAAATTAGACAAATTTCGGAATCCGCAGGAGATGGCAATGTCCACAATAGGATCGCTTCCTTCCTCAAGCAGCTGGACAGCATGAGAGAGCCTCAGCTGCACCAGATAGTTCAGGGGCGAGCTGCCAGCAGCCTGGCTGAACAGGGTGCTGAAGCGGGAAGGGCTAAGATGAACAAGATCCGCAAGCTCCTTGAGTGTCCAGGGCCGGGAGAGGTCCTGCTCCATATTTCGGATAACCTCCCGCATCTGCTCCAACTGCCGAGGAGGCATGAAATCCGCGGATTCAAATCCGGTTCCGAAGTGACGATTGACCTCGGCGAGGAAAAGCATTAACTGTGCAATAATGACCGAACGGCTGGAGCGCATCTTCGCCCTGTATTCCTTCAGAATATTTTCGATATATTGAATCATAACCTGGCTCTGTCCGCCGCTGCTGACAATGTGGTGTGAGGAGCCGGAATCACTGTTTCGAAATGGGAGCAGCAGCTCGGGATCGAACCGCTGTCCGGCTGCAAGCAGCGCCGGATCGAACATGACAATGATCATTTGCAGATCCTGTCCCTCATAGGCCCGGTGAAGATCATCCGAATCGATCAAGAACAGATCTCCTTGCCCAAAAGGATACTCCCGTCCATTGATTACATAAGTGCCGCTCCCCTGGGCAATCAGGTTAATCTCAAGCGCCCTGTGCCAATGAAGCCGTTGAAAGGAGGGGGATACCCCGACAGAGCTTGAAGCCGTCAGAGGAAAATCAGCGGGGAGATAGATGTCATCCCGGGCAATGGGAGTAGGAAGTAACGGTTTCACAAGGGAACTCCTTTCTAATAGTTAGATCACTTAAATAACTAGATTTGTTCATTTAATATAACGCGTTCGTTCAGCTTATCATGTACTCATTATCATACCATATCAGCATCCATGGACCAGAGTTCAGTATGATTTATTCAGACCCCTCGTCTTCTATCACGAACAAACCAGACTCTTGAACGATCCCCCCCCACTAGAACCTTTATCTATCAAAAAAATCAAGAATGGCCTGGGTAATCTGCTCCGAGGCATGGCCATCCCCAAAAGGATTACTCGCTTCAGCCATGTACCGGTAAGCCACTTCATCATCCAGCAGCGTTATCATTTCATAATGAACCCGTTCCATCTTCGTGCCAATACAGAGCAGGGTGCCGGCTTCCACCCCTTCGGGACGCTCGGTCTTGTCCCGCAGAACCAGAACCGGCTTGCCCAGTGATGGAGCCTCCTCCTGAATCCCCCCCGAATCTGTCAGCACAAAATGACAGCGTGCCATAAAATTATGTGCTGCCACCACATCAAGCGGTTCCGTCAGATGAATCCGCTCCTTCCCTCCAAGATACTTGTGAGCAAGCTTAACAATCTCAGGGTTAGGGTGAACCGGATAAATAATCTCGATATCCTTGCGCTCGCCCGCAACCTTAGCCACCGCTTTAAATACCTCTTCCATCGGCTTCCCCCAGTTCTCCCGGCGGTGCATCGTCATGAGGATCCATTTACGGCGGTGATCAAGCTTTCCAAGCAGCGGATGGGAAAACTTCTCGTTAATCGTCCATTTAAGCGAATCAATAACCGTATTCCCGGTAACATGCACACCCGCAATCCGGTTCTCAGCAGCCAGCTGAAGTGCGGACTGCACGGTCGGGGCGAAATGCAAATCGGCAACCCTTCCTATGAACTCCCTGTTCATCTCTTCGGGATAAGGGGCGTATTTGTCATATGTTCTTAAGCCTGCTTCCACATGTCCCACAGGAATCCGGGAGTAATAGGCGGCCAGCGCGCCCATAAAAGCTGTCGTTGTATCCCCGTGAACAAGCACGAGCTGGCAGGCCGAGGAACGAATAACTCCCTCCAGGCCTATCAGAGCTGAAGCACTCAGCTGTGCAAGACTCTGACCCGGCTTCATAAGATCCAGATCATAATCCGGCTTGATCTCAAATACCTGCAGCACCTGATCCAGCATCTCCCGATGCTGCGCGGTCACACAAACTACCGGCTTCAAGCCCGGTGTCCGCTCCAGCACCTTAACCAACGGCGCCATCTTGATCGCTTCAGGTCTTGTACCAAAAACAACAAGCACACGAATCTCTTTCATACTTTGCTCCACTCCCTTGCTTTAGTCTGTAGAAGCTTCTATATCATCTACCATTTCAGTCTTATCTTATGAATTAGCGAGGGCCTCCGTATCGGCATCCTGCCGTATAATTTTTCCTTCATTAGATAGAGCTGAATCATAACTGCGGTGAAAATAGATTAGCTCCCTCTGAGGTTTGATTTTTTTCATATATCACACTATTTTCTTGAAACTAAGGCAATTGGTGTGACTCTATGAAGCTAGCATGGCATAGAATGGAGCAAGCTTTTATAAAGGAGGGAAAAGCAACTTGGCTGTTATTATATATCCCAAGACGATGAATTGGACGTTCATGAAACAGCGGCCCCAGCAGCTGATGACCCAGTTCGGTGCCTTGGGGCATCAAGTCTTTTTTGAGAACCTTGCGCCGCTCTCGAAGCATTATGAAGAAGTAGAGCCCAATGTGCATCTATTTACCGATCATCAAGGCTTTATTTCCAGGACACTTCCTAAGCTTCGCAAGGAACATCCGGTTGTCATATGGACGACCTGGTCCAAGCAGCGGTCGAGACTGCCGCTGTTCAAGCCGGACGCCGTCATCTACGACTGCTGTGATGAATTTCCCCATTGGGCCAAATACGAGAACAAAATGGTAGATGCATCCGACCACCTTGTGGCAACCGCATTGTCCATCAAGACAAGGCTGGAACTGGCCTATCCTGAGAAGCCGGTCACCCTGATTCCCAATGCTGCGGATCAGTCCCTGTTAGATCTAACCAAAGGGCCCCGTCCTTCCGACCTTCCTGAAGGCCCGGTTGTGGCATATATCGGAGCATGGGCATACTGGATTGATCATGTTTTATTTGAGAAGCTGGCCCGTGCATTTCCTGAGGTGAACTTCGTCTCAATCGGAGCGCCATACGGCGACATTCCGTCCTATACCGAGCTTCCAAATGTCCACGTGCTGGGCGAAAAGCCGCACAGTGTTCTAAAACAATATCTGCCCCATATCGATGTGGCCATGATTCCATTCCAATATCATCCGATCACGCTTGCGACCAATCCGATTAAGGCCTATGAGTATTTGGCAGCAGGTGTTAGAGTTCTATCTACAGCACTGCCGGAATGCATTCATATGGAGCCTTATGTCACAACAGCGACGACCCATGATGATTTTGCGGCTAAGCTTGCGGCTATGCTGGCACACCCGGACACCCGGGAGAACCGGCAGGCGCGGATCGGTTATGCAAGGCATAACCGCTGGCAGGAACGCGGAATCGTGGGAAATGAGGTTATTCAGGAAGTGCTTAAGAAGAAGGGCCTTCTCTGAATGAAACCTCATCCGCCGCTCATCCTCCATGGGGGGACAAATATCCCGGACTCACGCCTGTCCAGGCCTGAAGCCTATAAGCAGGAGCTTGAGCACGCTCTGCGTGAATCTTCCTGTGAATGGGTGATCTGGAATCCCATCCTTACTGCGGTTCACAGAAGTCTGCCGAACCCTCTCTTGCAGAGCATAGTCCGGAATACGGATGCTGCTGTCCTGGCTATCGGGCTGCCCTTATCCGGTTTCCTAAGTGCTCCCGCTGTAAGGGGCCTACTCCCGTCCTGGGAAACTGCGGGCGGTCAAGCGTCGAAAGCTTGCCCCTCTCTACTTCCTTTTCTCTGGAAAAAGGATTATCTGAGGGAGATGCTCTCCAGTCCCCTTTATCCCCTTCCATCCTCGCTGTACTTGCCTTACGAATGGATGCCTAATTCCTACGGTCTACAGTCCTTACCACAGTCTATATTTGAAAGCTCTGCGGGGGGCGGCAGTAAGAAGCGAGGGACCGGCTTGAAATTCCGCATTCCCGAGCTTCAACAACAGCTTGCAGGAATTGTGCCCATCATAACGGGCACCCGCCGGAATGTAGCGGCTTCAGGTATGATGAACGCATATAGTCCCCAGCTTGATCCCGCTTCACGACTCCTAACTCATGAGTGCAAGCTCGATTCTCCATCCCATGAGGCTGGTATCAATTCTGCTTCAGCTATGCCTCAAAATTACTGCACAGGAAATAAATCGCCCGGGGAATGTGTTCATCCCGCTCGGGACAACGCCTTCTCTGCGGCCTTCAAGCCGAACTCTCCGGTGCCTGAAGTTTCTATTCTGCTTCCCGTATATAACATGCGCCGGGAGGTGGGCTGGGCTGTAAGATCGGTTCTGGCCCAGACCTCCCCAGATTGGGAGCTGCTCATCGGGGATGACGGGTCCGAGGACGGGACCGCAGATCTCCCCTATCTGTACAGTGACCCGCGCATCCGGGTGCACCGCTTCAGTCCGAACCGCGGCAAGGCGTTCGTGCTGAACGAGCTGCTCCCCTTGGCGCGGGGCAGATATGTGCTGGAGCTGGACGGGGACGACTGGCTCCAGCCCGAGGCTGTGGCGCAGCTCACAGCCATCATGGACCGCTCGCCGGAAGCGGCTATCGCAACCGGCAGCAGTGCTCTGTGGCAGGGCACCCGCCACCTGGGTCCCTTGTGGCGGGGTGTCCAGCCTTACCGCGGGCACCGGGCGGACCCTGCGGGGGCCGCGCCTTTGGTGCCGCGGTTCTACCGCGCAGCGATGCTGCGCGGGATCGGCGGATGGCCGATTCCAGCCGGCGATGACGGCCGGCTGTTCGAGGACATCGCCGTCTGCGGCGCGCTGCTCGCGGAGCATCCTGAGCCGGCCGTGGTTGACTGGCCGCTCTACAACCGTGTGCTTCGCGCCTCCAGCGTCAGCCAGCGCGGCAGCAAGAAGTATCCCGCCTGGATTCAAAACCTGGTGGACAACAAGAAAGGAGGACACCTATGATGAATATCGCAGTCTGCGGTTATTATGGCATGGGCAATTTCGGGGATGATTTGTTTCTGCGCACGTTTCAGCAAGTCTTTCATCCGCACCAGGTCTATCCCTGGAATAACCAGCTTGATGCCGCCAAAACAGATGCGGTGATTATTGGAGGCGGTGACCTGATTACCCCTTATGCCTTCAACACCAACTACTTTCCACCTGCACTCAAAGACAAACCCACCTGGCTGTACGGTGTCGGTATTGTTGACGCCTACCCGGAGGAGACCTGGCCTGCCGATCAGGTAGAGAAGTACCGTGAGGTGATCAGCAGGGCGAAGCGGGCGGTGTTCCGTGATTCAAGATCTGCCGAAATTGCGAAGCGGGCCCGGTTCCACAGTGATGTGGAGACCGCCCCGGATCTCGCCTTCGGATACAGGCAGCCGAAATTTCCTTATAAGAAACCGTCTGCCCGCAAAACCATTGGCATCTGTGTATTCTCGTATGATTCTTTTCCATTTGATTCATTCGTCTCGCTGATGAAGTCTCTGTCTGACCGTGGCTACCACCTCAGACTAATCCCTGCCGTCAATCATCCGAACGGGGGCGGATATTCAGATTATCCGATGTGTGTACGGATCAAAACCCGGCTTCGGGAGATTGCTCCACATGCCTCGGTGGATATCCTGCCGCTGCTTCTGGATCTAGAACTCACTTACAGCGCCATTCAATCTGTGGATTACCTGATCAGCTTTAAGCTTCATCCGACCCTTGTTGCCCTACGGGCCGGTATCCCGGCCCTGGCTTTCAGCGGCATGAGCAAGGTAAGGAGCCTGCTTCAGCTGTTCGGTATGGAGAAATATTACTGTGACTACCGCGAACCCTTGGAGGGGTACTCAGCGGTAATCGATGATTTCCTCACAAATGGTCCCGACCTGGTCCGCTTTCGGGAGCACCGGTTCCGGTTGGCCGAACGCGAGAGTCTGCGAAGCCTGCTGAGGCTGCGCAAAGAAATAGAAAAGTACGTTCACTGGCATAACAAGTAAACGCTATTTTGAAGGAGGAACTCTTATGTGTTTTCTAGGATTAGGCCGTCTTAGACGGGAAGTAAGGCACCTGAAAGAATCCGTGCTGATTCTGACCGAACGGCTCAATGAGCTGGAGAATGATCTCGAATCCGGAATATTCCCCAACCCTGCCCTGCAGGCTGCTTTGCAGGACAAAGTAGGGCAGACTGTTACGGTCAATACCGCAAGCGCTACGGTAGAAGGAACTCTTCTTACGGTAACGTCGGATTCTCTTGAAATCCGTGAGTCGACCGGGGATCTGGTGCTTATCCCTTATTCCCGGATCACGGTACTGCACTAATGCGACTTGTTTTAAGAAAGGAGCTATCCTTATGAATTTCTTGAGTCTGGCTAAAGGCTTTGTGGGTAAAGAGGTAGAGGTACTAACCCCCAATGATTTGGTCGCTGGTACCCTGCTCTCGGTTGGAGATACCACGCTTGTGCTTAAGGTACCCCCAATTATATATGGACCCCAGACCGACACTGCATTGATCCCGCTGCAAGCTGTTGAATTTATTCGGGTTGTGGCTTCATAAAAAATCAGCAAGAAGGCCGTCCCAATAAGCAAGCGGGCTTACCACAGAGTGGACGGATTTTTGCAAAAAAGTAAACAAAGCGCCAATTCAAGGGGTTATCCTTGGATTGGCGCTTTGCTATTTTGATCTACTACAGACAGGCTTCTTCAGAAGATCCGCTTATTATTTAGAAGCGTGTAACCAGCTGCTCGAATCCTGTTTTGAAATTTTCATACGTCCAGGCAATATGTTTCTGATCCGTATACTTTCTGAATTCACATTCAATAACCAGAATCAAGTCCAGGTACAAGTTATACAATAATCTTCTGCGCTGCTCTCCCTCCGTTGTGATCGAACGTCCATATCCCCGCTCAAACGCTGGAGATGCACCAAAACGGCCAAAAAAGAATTCAATAAACGGATCTCCCCAGAAGGCTCTCTCAAAATCAATGATTCCCGATACTTTACCATCTTGAATAAAAACATTTCCTTCCCATAAATCCCAATGCACCAGATACGGCACCTTTACTTCGTCCAACGCATCAAAGTGACGGAGCATCTGACGTCTGATCTCCCCATAGGATTCGGGAAATACCACTCCGATCTCTTCCCCATCTGCCAATACACCTTCAATCATGGAGTGAAAAACTTCTTTCCAGGTCATCCTGCCCCTCTCCGGTCTTCCTAACAGGCCGAAGGTTTCCCCTTGAATCGTATTAATCCGCTTATTATAGACACCAATCTCTTCTTGAACAGCAGCCAACTCCTCTTCAGACAGAGAAGCTTTTATTTTATTCAAGGGTGTGCCCTGGATATATTCCATTATAAAATATTCACAAGGAACCAGACTGCACGAGGGGTCATAGCTGAGAACCCGGGGGACCGGAACATTGGCAGACTTCGCTACAAGTCTTAAGGCTTCGACTTCTGTTCTCATGTTATTCTGTTCACAGCGCATCAGCGGCTTGTCTTTCGCCGGAGCAACCTTCAGCACAAGCGGGGTTCCATCAGATAGGACTATGGAGTAAGCCGTATTTGCCCAGCCATCAGCAAGTTCGGTCACTGACTTGATCGGTTGGCCCACAATCGATTTCAATTCTGTGCTCGTTAATTTGCTTTTATTCAAGCTATCCAAATTAATCACTCGATTCAAATAGATTTTTACTTCATTACAAGTTTCTTCTATATCACAGCACACACTGAAAGTGTTTTCAAGTAGAAAATTAACACGTATTCTCCTGGAACCTGGCCCCAGGTTCATTCGTATACGCCTATAAAAGGAGTGGTTAATTTCATGCCGGACACACCTGCATTTGAACAAGTCCCTGAATCTCATGAGGAATTACAGCTGATGCTGAAGGATATAGAGTCGTGGGAGAAGAGCCAGAAAGACCTGTGGTTCTGGGAGAAGCTCGGCCGCCTTCCCTTCATGCTTCTCGACCGTTTAACCCCCAAATTTATACAGAAAAATCTTGGCCAAGCCATTGATGAGATTGGCAGCTTCGTTCAGACCGGAGGGCAATATCTGGTATCAGAGAATGCCGTGCTTGCCAAGCTCTACAGTACCGCAGAGACAGCCGGAAAGCTCCCGGCAGATTCAGCTTTAAGATCAAACCAGCCCCTAACCTTGGAATCCGCCCGCTCCCTGCCCATCGCTGTCATGGACAAGACCGCGGAGGAGCTGACTGAGAGCCGGGCCACCTTTGCCACCGCACAGGGAGCGACTACCGGTTTTGGCGGATTGTTCACACTTGCCATCGACATTCCCGCTATTCTCGGTTTATCGCTTAAGATGATCCAGGAAATTGCCATTACATATGGCTATGATCCCAAGGAAAAGCTGGAGCGGGCTTTTGTCATCAAATGCCTGCAGTTCTCCTCAGCCGATATTGTTGGGAAAAAGGCTGTGCTTGAGGATCTCACAAGCTTCGATAATCCGGACCGCCAGCGTGAATCTCTCTCTCAGCTTCAGGGCTGGCGGGAAGTTGTCGCTTCATACCGCGACAACTTCGGATGGAAGAAGCTGTTCCAGCTTGTTCCGGTTGCAGGCGCGGTATTCGGCGCTATCATTAACCGGGGCACACTGCAGGATGTGGCGGAAGCAGCCACCATGCTGTACCGGAAACGCCGCATTCTTGAACGAATGCGGCAGCTTGACCTCTCTTAACAAAGCCCGGGATTTCCCGGGCTTTCCTTACGTGTTATATAAAATAAACTTATGAAGGTTACCCTTTTGGGGCGCTCCGCTTCTTCACTTTGCTGTATCATTTATTTTTTCTGCAAAGTAACCTTATCCCCGTCTTTAAGCATGTGCTGTCCGGAGATGACAAGCTTCTCTCCAACCGCGGCTCCTTTCAGCACCTCCTGATAGATATCCTGAATTCGACCTAGAGTGATTTTGCGTTTATGAACGATCTCCCCCTCTAATATTAAGATATACGCATCTGTTCCTTCTCTGACAATGCTTGATGACGGGACAGAGACCGATTGTTCCTCTTCTTCAGTGGTCAGCTGCACCTGTACCCGTGAACCCGGGGTGAAGAAGCCATCCTGATTATCGGCTGTTAACTGCAAGGTGTACAGGCGGGTAGTTGAGCTTGGTACCTTAGCAATATAATCGACCTTAATCCGGCGAGCCTCGGACGGCTTGTCGGCATAATAAAGGGACAGCACCTTTTTGCCTCTGACCAGTCCCGCTGCTTCCTCGCTGAGCTCCGCCTTGATGGACATCCGCTTCGTGTCCAGAATCGTACCGATCTTCGTTCCGGGAGAGACTGCTGTCCCTGGAACGAGCTCAAGCTCGGCCAGCGTGCCGCTGGAGGGAGCCTTGATGCTATAAGTGGCTAGGGTTTCCTTTGCCTGTTCCAAAGAAACCCGGGCGTTCTGAAGCTGAGATTCCGCCGCAGGCACCGAGCTTTTGGAAGCCAAATACGTAAGCTGCTGCTTGGATGACTCCAAACTATCCTTCGCTGTATTGTACAAGTCCTCATTGTTGGCCCTTGCAGCTTCTTTAAGCTGTCTTTCGTAAGTGGCAATCGTCCTCTCGAGCTGGGCCTTGCTGGAGGCCAGCTCCGACCTAGCCGTCTGGAGCGCTCTCTCAGCACTCTTCACCGCCGCCTCCGCTGAACTAACCGACACGGCCGCCGCACCGGGATAGATACGGGCAATGACCTCTCCCTTGGATACCGTGCTTCCATTGCTCTTCAGAATTTCGGTCACAGCGCCGGCTGCTTGGGCTACAAGCCCCACCTGTACAGCCGCATTCACATCCGCTACCTGCTCCCTAGGCGGTCCCATGGAATGCTTCCCAATGGGCTCTACCTTCACCATTCGCTCCGCTGTCGCCGCCGGAGTCGAGGCGGGTTCCGGAGAAGAGCAGCCAGCGGCCACGGCAGTTACTGCAAGCACCAAACATGCGGCCGCGATAACCCGCTTGAGTTTTATTTTTCTGTTCATGGTTTCATTCATTCCGCTCTCCCCCTACATTTCCAGGCTTTTCTCTTCTTGTGTATCACGGCCGCCTTTCTTGCCAAACCCTCGGGACAACCTCTTCCTAGCTGAATCAAGCAGCTCATAAATAACCGGCACAACTACTAGTGTCAGGATCGTTGAGGTGGTAAGTCCGCCAATAACCACAACCGCCAGCCCTTTGGATATCAATGTTCCATGAGACAATCCGAGCGCCAGCGGAATCATAGCTACGATAGTAGCTGCAGCAGTCATAATAATTGGACGAAGACGGACTCTTCCGGCTTCAAGCAGGGCTTTCCTCACGGCATAACCTTCCTGCATTAACTGCTGGGCCCTGTCCAAAAGAACGATCGCATTGGTAACCACGATTCCGATCAGCATCATAAATCCGATCAGTGAAGTGATATTGATCGCTTCATTAGAAATGAGCAGCCCCAGTAGTCCACCAATAACCGCCAGAGGTAGGGAGAACAGGATAGCGAACGGAGTACTCGCATTACCAAAACACAGCACCATAATGAGATACACGATAGCAATAGCCGCCCCCATGGACGCAAACAGCTGGCTAAAGTTCTTTGCAATCTCCTCGGTTACCCCTTCTGCGCTGGCAGACACTCCTTCGGGCAGCTCGATACCTGCCAAAGCCTCAGTAACCTTGGAACTAATGGAGGCTTTATCTGCGGAATCAATCGTTGCCGTAATGCTGACCACCTGTTTTTGTTTTTCACGTTGAAGAGAGATCGGCGAGGCCACCTTTTCAATCTTGGCCACCTCACTTAGATATACGATCCCTCCTGAAGAGGTGCGCAGCGGGATTTTGCCCAGCTGTTCCAGCGAATCCTTATCCCTGGAAGCAAGCTGAATCTGGGCTGTATACAGAACATTATCAAAACGGATGGACCCGAGCTCCGTCTGCTCAATCCAGCTCCTGACTGTATTTTGTATGGCCGATGTGCTGAGGCCGAATTTCTTGGCTTTGGTCTGCGATACCGTGGCTACAACCTGGGTTTTGGCATCCCCCAGTGTATCTTTAACGTTCTTAAGCTCGGGGAATTCCTTTACCTTGGCTTTAACCAAGGCCGCGGCTTGCTCCAGCAGCCGCTGGTTATCTCCTGTCAGAACATAAGAGAAGTCTGTCCCAAAGCCGCCACCTCCGCCGGACAGCGTATCCGGAGTCACCTCCGTACCCTTTGGCAGCTCATTGAGGATCAGCGTTTTATACTGCTCTTTAATCGTCTCCGGTTTAGCGTTATCGTTCACCTCGGTATTAATCTGAACCATATACGGCAGCTGTTTGTCTGTTCCCCCGTAACCTACAAGCGATTCAGTAAAGTTGAAAACCGGGCTCCCCTGTTCATCCTTCGCCTGCTTGAGCAGATTCTCTATCTGCTTCGTTTGGGCATCCGCACTCTCCAATGAGGTGTTATATGGCAGCTTGATCGTGAAACTGATCTGACGTCCGGCTTCGCCATCGGAAATATTATTTACAGCCAGATTAGGGATGGTCACAAACAGAGTTACGATAAAAGCAATGGCCGACAACAGCAATGTCTTAACCCGGTGATTCAGACACCAGGACAGAACTCTTTCGTAAAAAGCGGCTGTCTTGCCGGTCTTCTCTTCATGATGAGAGCCCAAGTTAACCCCCCGCAGCACCATCAGCTTGGCCATTAGCGGAATAACGGTCAGTGCCACAAGCAGCGAGGCCATCAAGGCACAGGCCACGGTCAACGCAAACGGCCTGAAGAACTCTCCGATCAGACCACTGACAAAGGCAATCGGCAGGAACACCCCTACCGTAACCAGGGTTGATGAAGTAATGGCCATAGAAACCTGGCTTACCGCCTGCAAGAGGACGGATTCATTCCTTTCTTTTGCTTTTTGTAAATTGGTATAAATGTTCTCGATGACTACAATACTATCGTCCACAATCCGTCCAACAGAGATGAAGATGCCCCCAAGCGACATAATATTCAGCGTTAAACCAAGGTAATGCATCATCATGAACGTAATGAGAATAGATAACGGGATAGACACCAATACAATTGCCGTCATCCTTAGATTTCTAAGGAACAGCAGAATAATGACGGAAGCCAGGATGACCCCAATGATCCCCTCCCGCAATAGTCCGCTAATGGAATCCCGCACCTCATCAGCACTGTCGTACACCTTCTTGAACAAAATATCCGGGTGAGCCTGCTCCCACTTGTCAAGAAGCGCATTGGTCTCATCCGAGAACTCCACCGCATTGGCGGTTCTTGCTTTATACAGATTGATTCCTATTGCCGGCTTGCCGTTGATCCGTGAGATGAACTCAGATTCGGTCACAGCCTTAATCTCGGCAATATCCTTGAGCATCAGAGATTGGCCTTGGGCTGACATTAGCTCTAGATGGTTCATATTGTAGATGCTGTTCAGCTCCCCGGTAACCCGGACCATCTGGGTATTCCCGTCCAGCTTGACAGCCCCAACTGTGCCGGATGCAAGTGAAGCTTGAACGATAGCCGTCACGTCCGCAGGCACAAGCCCATAGGCGTTCAGAGCATCCGCTTTAAGCTCAATATCGAGCGAGGTCTTTCTGGCCCCGATCGTATCGATATGATCAACTCCCTTGATGGAAGCGAACCCGGGCCTCAGCTCGGTTTTGTACAAATTATCCAGGTCTGTCTGGGTCATTCCCTTATCCGCATATACAGCAAGATAATACGCCGGAATAGACGCGAATCCCAAGGTGGAGACGATGGGTCTTGAAGCCTCCATGGGCAGAGGAACTGACTGGATGAGACTCTCAATGTCCTGTTTCTTCTTGTCGATGTCAACCCCTTGTGTGAAACGGATCATAACCTGCGAGCCGGAATCACTTGAAGTGGAGCTAAGCAGTTCTATGCCTTCAATATTGGCAATCTTGTCCTCAATCGGTTTGGACACCTGGCTCATCACATCTTCCGGTGACGCGGAATATGCCGTAGACACAGCTACAAGTGGAAAAGATACATCCGGCATATTCTCAAGCTTAAGAGACCCCGCTGAATAAAAGCCAGCGCCGAACAAGATGGCGATCATAATCATCATAGCCGCAGTTTTATTCATGGAGAATCGTATAATGCCTTTCAAGCAGTTACCTCCTTTGGCTCGGTGTTTATCCCTTAATAGGCCAATGTTAACCTGGATTTGTAAACTGAATATCTCCTGAACCTTACGATATCCTTACCTTTAGCTTAACCGCGGCTAAACTGTCTAAGTTTCCTTTCTATATAAAAATGAACTTATGAAAGCTACCCTACCTTTTCGGGCGCTGCGATGCCGGGTGTTCTTACGACCACTATTGTCTCCGAAATGCTTGAACTAGATATCAGTGGGGCATTTCGGAGACAAAGGCGGACGCTCCGCTTCTTCAGAATCACTCGGGATCGAAGCTGAGATCGGTTAAGTCTAAAGTTCATTTTATAAAATCAAAAAAACGGCAGGCCCTTTTCCCGGGACCTGCCGTTCATATTTACATCTTCAGTTCAAAATGGAAATTTTATAATTTCGGGTCATTAACCTATTTCTATGCTCTAACGGGTTGATTCAGGCGCAAAATAATATCCTGCCCCTTATGCCGGATCGTGATCGAATCCCCCTCGAGCAGAGTATACTGAACTCCTGACCGGTTCACATCAATATCGATAAGCTGTCCATGACTCATGATTTTAAAGCGGTAGCCCTCCCACTGCTCAGGCAAAACCGGATTGAAATTCAGGCATCCCTCATACAGTCGCATTCCTCCGAACCCGTTCACAATAGACATCCACGATCCGGCCATGGCGGCCGTATGGAGTCCGTCCTTCACATTCTTATTAATATCATCCAGATCCATGCGGACGGTACGGTCGAAGTAGGAATAAGCACTCTGAAGATCTCCGATCTCCGCGGCCACAATGCTGTGAATACATGGGGACAAGGAAGAATCATGCGTGGTCAGCGGCTCATAATAATTGTAGTTGCGGACCTTCTCTTCCAGGGTGAACTTGTCTCCAAGCAGGAACAAAGCCAGGACCAGATCGGCCTGCTTCAGTACCTGATGACGATAGATCACAAGCGGGTGGAAATTGAGCAGTAGCGGGTATTTTTCCGACGGTGTATTCTCAAAATCCCACTTTTCCTTACTTAGAAACGTATCGTCTTGGGCATAAATGCCGAGCTCCTCATCATAAGGAACAAACATCTTATCCGCAGCTTCCCGCCACCCCTTAACTTCATCTTCAGTAAGGTTGATGCGGCTGCAGAGCTGGGAGTATGCTTCCGGGTATTCGTTTCTTAGCTGCTCCGCCGTCTGATGAGCATAGATCAGCTGGTCTTTAACCATTAAGTTCGTGTAGGCGTTGTTATTAACAATAGCCGTATACTCATCCGGCCCGGTCACCGCATCGATGCAGAAGGCGCCTTCCTTGGCCGGATTGTAATGACCTAGATCCACCCAGAAGCGGGAGGTCTCAAACAGGATCTCGGCCCCCTTGCTAACCAGGAACTCCGTATCCCCTGTGGCCATCACATACTGCTTAATGCCATATGCAATGTCCGCATTGATATGGGCCTGTGCGGTTCCCGCCGGGAAGTAGGCAGAATTCTCTTCCCCGTCAATCGTCCGCCAAGGATAGAGCGCCCCCTTCTGGGACATGATGGCTGCACGTTCCCGCGCTTTATCTAGCGTGGCATAGCGGAACTCCAGCAGAGCCCGGCTGATCTCCGGCTGGGTATAGGTGAAGAAGGGAAGCATGTACATTTCGGTATCCCAGAAATAATGCCCCTCGTACCCTTCCCCAGTAAGTCCCTTGGCTCCTATGTTGGTAACCCCGTCACGTCCAACCGACTGAAGCAGCTGAAACGCATTGAACCGGATGCCCTGCTGGAGCGCTGGGTCCCCCTTAATTTCCACATCCGCCCTGCTCCAGAATCTGTCCAGGAACTTCTGCTGTTCCTGCAGCAAACCTTCGAACCCGGTCTCGGCAGCTTGTCCGAGAACCTGCCCGGTTCTGCCTTGCAGCTCCTCCTCCACATAGTCTTTGGAAGTATGATAAGAAATATATTTGGTCAGTGATGCATGATCGCCCTTAAGCAGGGGAACCGCATATTCTACCGTAATTCGCTCGTCTTCCATTTTCTCTGCAAGCTCATATCCCGCTTCCGCAGCGAACTGGTGGCTCATTGCAGTGACAAGGGCGAACCGGGTATGCCGGGTCCGCTGCTTCATGTAGGCGAATTGTTCCGAATGGTTCATCTCTTCGAGAATCAGACTGGGCTCCGCCGCTCCCGCTCCGAGCCTTGGATCGTCCGTGGTCTCCTGCTTGGCGATCTTCCCGTCAATAGCCGAGACGAAGGCAACGGTACCTCCGAAATTGACCGCCGTAACCTCATAGTGAATGGCGGCCAAATGTTTATGCTTCAATGAAGCAAGCCTCCGAATCTTGATTCTTACCCGGTGGCCCGCCGGGGATTCCCAGTCCACTTCTCTAAGAAGAACCCCCATCTTCATATTGAGCTCGCGGCTGTATCCATGGATAGTTCCGCTGTTCAGATGGAATAACTCCCCTTCCACCCGCAGCTGAATAATCTGGGCATTTGATACATTGAGCATGGCCTGATTCCGGGAAGGATACCCGTAAGCCCCTTCCGGGTACACGATCGGTTCGGAGTCGTAGAACCCGTTCAAATAATTGCCTGTAACCGATCTTCCAACTATCCCGTGAAATCCTTCTTCAAAATTACCACGCATCCCGATGTAGCCATTGCCTATGGCAAATACACTTTCGCTGCGCTGATTGTTCTGATCGTCGTAAGCCTTCTCTCCCAAGGACCAATCCTCGTAAGGATAGAGCGGTTCCGGGTGTTCGTATGGTTTCATCTTCATCTCGTAGTCCCTCCTCGTTATCTCTGTCTCTATAATCCATATAAATTGAACAATTAATTATGCGGAGAAAGCATCCGGGTGAAATGTTCTTTAAGACCGCTGTTGTTCGCGGATTTCTTGATCTATATAAAATGGACATATGAAAATTACCCTATTCGGGGCGCTGCGATGCCGAGTGTTCTTACGACCGCTGTTGTCTCCGAAATGCTTGAACTAGATATCCAAGTAGAGGCATTTCGGAGACAAAGGCGGACGCTCCGCTTCTTCAGACTCACTCGGGATCGAAGCTGAGAGCGGTTTATTCTAAAGTTCATTCTATATAATGAATTTCATACGGTAGAAATCCGTTCGCCAAGGCGAACGCTCCGCTTCTCTAGAATCATTTCACCCTGTGCCTGCCCCCTGATCTTGTTATACATCAACTTTCTAAAGAACTATATTAACTAATGGAACCTGTTAGCCTTTGACCGAACCACCCATCAATCCTCTGACGAAATACTTCTGCAGCAGGAAGAAGATCGCCAGCGGCATCAGCATGGAGATAAATGCGGCTGAGGTGAGCAGGTGCCAGTCGTTTCCTCTGGAGCCTACGAGATCTGCAATCTTCATGGACATGACCTGAACGTTCGGCTGGTTGCCGATGAAGATCAGGGACACCAGATAATCGTTCCATACCCATAGGAACTGGAAGATGCCGATCGAGGCCAGTGCGGGCACCGACAGCGGCAGAATCAGTCTGCTGAAAATCGTAAAGTGGCTTGCTCCATCCATAAACGCCGACTCAAACAAATCTTTAGGCAGCTGGCTGATGAAATTGTACATAAAGTAAGTAACCAGCGGCAGACCAAATGCCGTATGAGCTAGCCAGATGCCTAGATAGCTGCCGTTCAGTCCGAGCGAAGTATAATCCTTGAGCACCGGAATCAGCGCTACCTGGATCGGAATAACCAGCATCGCAATGATGATTACAAACATTGTCTTACGTCCTGGGAAACGCAGCCAAGCGAAGGCGTATGCCGCAAAAGAAGCGATCAGCACCGGAATTACCGTAGCCGGAACAGCAATCGTCAGCGTATTCCAGAAAGCTTGGGATAAGCCGGTCCCTTTCTCTGTCGTCGCACTGCCATCCGCATTTTTGAGCGTGTATTCTTTACCCGAGATTACATTTTTGTAGTTATCCAGGGTCAGATCGGTGCTGGTAACCCATCCCTGCTTCTCTACACTGATGGTGCGGGCCCGGCGGTTCTCCCATTTCAGGCGGCTTCCATCCACCTCAACTCCAGCTTTGAGCTGCTCATCAGTGTACGTCTTACCGTTAACCTCAATCGGACCACGAAGATCCACGTCCTTCGGCAGCTTGATGGTCTCTCCAGCCGCTTTCCATTCCTGGTGGGGAAATACATTCCACCATCCGGTCTGAAGAATGTCCGCTGCAGGCCGGAAGGACGAGATAAGCAGCCCTAGCGTAGGGAGCAGCCAGATCAGGCAAATGACCCCAAGTATAATATTAACGACGGTTTTACCGCCTTTTCTTTTTTTCTTCAAGGCCATTTAGAATCCCCCCTGCTTGCGGAACTGGCGCAGATTAATAATGATGACCGGCAGGACAGCAATCAGGAGAACGATCGCAAGTGTGGAGCCATAACCGAAGTTACGGTACATGAAGAACTGCCGGTAGAACTGGGTAGCGACTACCTCTGTATCGTATTGACCTCCCGTCATCACCATGACGACGTCAAAAATTTTCAATGTGAAGACGATAATCGTTGTTGTCACCGTCAGAATCGTTGTTGAAATGTATGGGATCATGATGCTGAAGAAAATTTTGATCTCCCCCGCACCGTCCACTCGTGCCGCTTCCAGGATATCTTCAGGTACCCCTTTGATGGCTGCCGAGAAAATAACCATGGCAAATCCTGTTTGCATCCAAATCAGAATAATAATCAGGAAAAAGTTGTTCCAAGGCTGAAGCATACTGGCCCATGCTTGAGGTTCTCCCCCAAGAGCCACAACAATCGCATTGAGCAGTCCGATCTGCTGGTCACCAGGCTGATAATAGTACACGAATTTCCAGATAACTCCTGCAGCCACAAAGGAAATGGCCATCGGCATGAAAATGATCGATTTGGCTATCTTTTCATAACTGCTCCGATCGGCAAGAATCGCAATCAAGAGCCCGAAAGCCACACAGGCTAGAGTACCCACGAATACCCACAAAAGGTTGTTGCGGAGGGCCGTTGCCATGAGATGGTCACTGAAGATTGCAATATAGTTGCCAAGTCCGACGAACTTGTCAGAAGAAGCGTTAAAAAAGCTTAAATAAAGGGTCCGCAGTGCGGGAAGAACAAGCAGCCAGCCCAAGATGATGACCGCAGGCCCAATAAAAATATACGGCAGAAACCTTTTGCGGATATGTTCCGGGAACTGCTCAACCGCCCAGCTCAGGGTATAGTAAATAAGATAGACACCCAGAACACCCCACAGCACCGCAAGCACCGCCGTAAGCAGCGGATTCAGTGTTGAATCGCGGAAAAACATAAAAATCAGGCCATTGATTACGATATTGGCCAGCAGTACGCCAAGGAATAACAATATCGCCCTCATGCTGACTCTTTGCTTAGCTTGTGCTTCCATAATTGATCCTCCTATTAGTTTTGCGGAGCAAAACTCACTTCGTAAGCTAAAGAAAAGACAAAGAGGGGCTGAACCCTGTCTCCGCCAAGCGCCCCTCTTTGTCTTTGTGTTCATCCCTTATCCGCCCTCTAGCTTGGACTTCAAAGTTAATTAGTTGTTCCAGCCTGACTGAATCTGCTTAAGGGCATTATCCAGAGTGGCGGTTCCGCTCACATAGTCGGTCATCCCTTTCCAGAATGTACCCGCACCGACTTTACCCGGCATCAAGTCAGATCCATCGAAACGCAGGGTAGTTGCATCCTGAACAAGTTTCGCCATACGACGATCAGATTCAGACTGGTACCAGTCAAGGGAAGCGTCATTCATCGGCGCAATTACACCACCAGATTGTACCCAGGTTTTGATAGATTCGCCTGTTGTAAAGAACTGCATAACCGCACGTACTTCAGGACGGTCATTGAACATCGCGTAAATGTCGCCGGCAACCAGTACCGGTTTGCCATATTTCTCATCAATCGGTGGCAGATAGAACCAGTCGTAGTCTTGATCAACTTTCGCTGTTTCAGGGAAGAAGCTGGTAATAAAGTTACCCATCAGGTTAAACCAAGCCTTCGGCGGGTTGTCGAACATTGGCTTTGGAGCATCCCCGAATGCAGTAGTGACAATAGACTTCGTTCCACCATATACATAATCTTTGTTCATCCAAATTTTGGACATCACCTCAACGGCATGCTTCACTTCAGGAGAAGTGAATGGCAGCTCGCCTTTTACCCATTTGTCATAATTCTCAGGTGTAGTAGTGCGGAGCATGATGTTTTCGATCCAGTCTGTTGCCGGCCAGCCTGTAGCAGCACCGCTCTCGATGCCAATCGTCCAGGCAGGGTCACCGTCTTTGGCAATTTGCTCGGTCAGAGCCATCATTTCGTCCCAAGTCTGAGGTACCTTGTATCCGGCTTCTTCAAATTGTTTCTTCGGGTACCACACCAAGCTCTTCACGTTGCTGCGGTTCCAGATTCCTGCCATAATTTTGCCGTCTTTGCCGTCCATCATGGACATATCCAGCCAGCTCTTATTGTAGTTTTGCTTCATCTTATCCTGATCAAGCACCTTGGTCAGGTCAACCACTTTGCCGGTCTTGGCAATGGATGCCAGCAGGCCCGGCTGCGGGAAGTCCGCAATGTCCGGCGCACTGCCGCCGTCTACACGGATATTAATAGTAGCTTCGAACTCCTTGGAGCCTTCATACTGGATATCGATCCCTGTTTTGTCCTCGAAATCCTTAATGCTGCTTTCAAATTTCTTCTGGTCCGCGTCCACGAATGGTCCGAACATGGTTACTTTTGTTCCTTTATACTCGCCTTTAAGCGCCTTATCCAGCTCAGAACCTGCCGCTGCGGTCGTAGTCTGGTTCGTGTTGTTATTGTTCGTATTGCCGCTGGGTGCCGCAGAATCTGTCGGGCCGCCGCCGCTGCCGCAGGCGCTTAGCATCATGGTTAAGGATAGGCACGCTACCATAAGCAGCGACATTTTTGTTTTTGCTGTCTTCTTCATTTTTGCATACATCCCCTTTTAGTTATTTAGTAGAGACTAGCAGGTACTGCGTCCATTTGGTTGATGGTTGAACTAAAGATAGATCCATGCTGCTTAAACCTGCTGTTTCGGCCGTGAATCAAGCCGTCTTCAGTTCAATCAGTCGGGTCCGAACAGGCTTCTAGCGGGATCACCTCCTTGCAAAGCTTTTCAAAAGTCACTGACTACCTAATCTTAAACAAGAGCTGAATATTGTTCTCATAAATATAGCGCTTTCATTTTGGTTATCCAGGTATTTTACTTTTTTTTCTGAACCTATAAATTGTACTTGTGAGTAACCGTCTTTATGACTATTTCATAAGCAGCTTGCTTCAACACGAATTTGAAAAGCTTTTCGAACTGCCGGAAAGCTATCTCTCCCGTGATGATTCCCTTACTATCAGCTTGTGGTCCATTCTCTCTCTCAGCACCTGAACCGTACCTGTAGTGACCAGCTCATGCAGCTTCTCTGCGGCTCTGTATCCCAGATCATAGATCGGCTGTGCAATCGTTGTAAGCTTAGGGACGAACATGCTCGCCATCCGAAGATTATCAAATCCGACAACAGATACCTGCCCGGGTACAAGAATATTGCGGTCCTTCAGATAAGAAATCGTTCCCATTGCGAATTCATCAGCTACACAGAATACCGCCGTCAATTCGGGATAATCAGTGAACAACTCATGTGTAGCCTGATACGCGTGCTCAAAGCGGTGAGAGGCAAATTTGATCTTCGGCGTGTTATTCTCAAGCCCAAATTCCTTCATTGCTCTTACAAACCCGTGGTACCTGGGTGGTCCCGATATAGAGTCTGTCAAATTGAATCCTATCATGCCAATTTCCTTATGGCCGAGCTCAATCAGAAACTTCACCGCATCATAGGCCGCCAGCTCATCATCAACTTCAACACATGGAATGTCGAACTCGTCAGAGTGGGAAGACACCAGTACAAAGGGAATCCTGCAGGCAACAAGCTTCTCGTAATATTCTGGATAGAGCGCGTCACTCGCAAAAACAATTCCATCGACCTGCTTCTCATGGAAAGTATCGATATAAGATATCAATCTTTCCTTGTCGCGGTCTGTGTTACAAATCATTAGACTATATCCAAGCTTGATGCAGGCATCCTGCATCCCTCGGATCACACCGGCAAAGTACAGGTTCTCAATGTCTGGAATCAGCAGACCTAATGTAAAAGATTTCTTGTAAATCAGACCTCTCGCAAACGAATTCGGCTGGTATTGAAGCTTCTCAATCGCCTCCAACACCCGAATACGCTTACTTTCAGCAACCGATTCCGGCGCATTCATCACGCGGGAGACCGTGCTGATCGATACGTCCGCCATCTTGGCAACATCTCGAATTGTTGGTTTCATCATTTATAACCTTCTTTTTGAGAACCTTTTCAAAGTGATTATAGCAAGCTTTATTTCCTCTTGGCAAGAAGTTTTTTAAGCGCTTACAAAAATTAGTTGCAGGAGCACTCCCAAGGGCTGTTTCTAACCAAATCAACCCTTCCGCTGATAAAATATCTGGATGCCTGAGTGCCTGCCGAATCGTTATAAAGCGAGTGGTTTACTTCTCGCAAGCGATGCCGTCATTGTCGCGGTCAAGGGCTTTACGATAACCAGGGTCCCCCCGTTTGATATTATAGTAGCCCGCCTTCTTGGCAGCTGTACAATTTTTGAAATACACAGTTTTAGCTTTGGATTTGGCCGCCACAGCCTCCGGGGCATGTACTCCAAGCAGCACTGTGGCAGCCAGTGATAGGGCAGCTCCACTTAAAGCGAGCTTTGATTGAAATTTCATATATTTATTCCTCCTTATGTCTTTTTTATTAAATTTATCATTTCTCTACGTCTACCTAAAGGTAAATTCAGGAAAACGGGCGTCTATACCTTATCCAAAACAGGTGGCTTGGTCACGTATAACGTCAAATCGATGAAGCTCTTCCTTCAGCCGCACACGTTGATCGCCAGCCAGGAGCCTTCCAATGTTCCTGCTCTCTGGAAGCTGAAGCAGCTTACAGGAGACCCCCGTTTCTTTTCTATATTATAAAAAGTGCCGCAGCCCGGATTCATGGGCTGCGGCTCTCTTCGACGGTACCGATTCAATTATTATCTAAGCCAAGCAGCTGACCTGCCTGCTTATCTCTGAATAACATTACCCTTCGGCAGCTGACCTGCCTCCCGGTGAAACATTTTGCCAAATACTTTTCTTAGGTATGGAAGAACGAAGTAGTCTGCCCCGAATTTGCCTCCGTTAGCTCCTGCTACTACAATGAAGATCCCCAGCATAACCAGCCAAGGGTTCGTGCTTACGGTGCCGGCATATAAGAACATGAAGTTCATCAGCATTCCGAAGAATGCGGCGGTGGCGGTCAAGCATCCAAGAATCAACCCGAGTCCTACGAGGAACTCACCGAGTGGAATGAGAACGTTGAACAGTTTCGCATTCGGCAGTGCAAAGTGATTTAAGAAGGCTACGAAGTTCGGATATACTAAATCTCCTGTTTTCTCCATCACCGGTTTCGCAACTGCACCCTTCAAGAAGCCTGTAGCGTCAAATCCTCCGGTTAATTTATGCCATCCGGCTGTCATCCATTCCCAGCCGAGATAGACTCTAACAAGTAACAACAGAACCGCAGCAATCTTGTTTTCTCTTATCCATTTTACCATGTCTACCATCTCCCTGATCTTTATGTCTTAATTGTAAGGCCGGCAGGGGGCAGCAACTGTGACATAAATCACAGTTTTGTGATTTTTTTCACATTTATTTTCGCACATAATTTTTGCTCCCTGTTTATATGTATAACCCTGCTTCTAATGAATAATTAGTGGGGGGCTGCACAACTATGTCGGCAGGAACAGCCTCCCACTATGTTCCTAGATATTAGCCCCTCCGCCATCTGCTGCCGTGACCACTGGGGAGGACAATTCCGGAGCCGCCGTCCAAGTGTGGACGTCTTTAACAAAATCAAGTTCTATCCCCTTCTCTTCGAACCGGGCTTCCAGAACATCCATCCTCTGAATTCTTGGCAGAAGCGCTTGAACCCGCGTCTCCCCAAGTTCAATCAGCTTGCCGATCTTCCTTACACAAGCTTTGTCGTACACACCATGCAGAGGATAACTGCTTCCGGCTATAGTCGGAACCGCTGCCTCATAGCCCATCTGTTTGCACTCTAACAGCAGCATGGCTGCCGCTGCAGACAGAAACGGCATATCACTGCCCACAGCCCAAATATTAGGATGGGAGGATAAACTAAACCCCGCATGAAATCCACCCAGGGAGCCTTTGCCCTGATGGTAATCTGCAATAATCCGCGTTGACGGCTCAAGAACCCTTAAGAAAGGCCTTGGATCAGGGGTTACCACCATGACCTCATCACATACCTTTTTCATTTCCCTTACCTGGGCTTGTATTAACAATTCCCCTTGATAAGGGAGAAGAGCCGCCATTCGCCCGCCTGAAACCGGCTCAGAATTTCCTGCTAGTATAATGCCTGTAAGCATACGGTATGCCTCCTCCTTCAATATTTGGTAAAAATTGTGTTGTTCCTCATGGTGAAAAAAAGGCATAAATCCGGTGAAGCACGCATGGAATTATGCCGCTGGTTACTGCCTTATTCGGTTTCCTTATAAGTTAATCAGTCTATCTGGTACCAAAGAATAAAGCTATCTCCCGCTCAGCACTCTCATCACTATCCGACCCGTGAATGACATTCGCTTCCACTGATGTTCCGTAGTCCCCCCGGATTGTGCCTGGTCCAGCCTCTGCTGGATTGGTTGGACCAATCATATTTCTGGAGAGCTGTACGGCATTCTCCGCTTCCCACACCATAGCAAACACCGGCCCAGAAGTAATATAGTCCACAAGCTCTTGGAAGAATGGTTTGGCTTTGAGATGAACATAATGCTGCTCAGCCAAGGCACTATCCACATTCATTTGCTTGGCATCCACCAGCCGGAATCCTCTGTGTTCGAAGCGTCTCATAATGTCTCCAATTAATCCCCGGCGGGTACCGTCCGGTTTCACCATTACAAATGTTCTTGATACTGCCATAAATTCATCTCCTTCGGTAACATTCCTAATTGTAGTTTGACCCTTTCACTTGTTCAGTGCGGTTGGTCACAACTTCTTCAGCATCCGCGGACGATGCCGGCGAATCGTAAGCCGGTAGCCCAATCGGTACAAACTATCCAGCTCCGGCTCAATGAACCACTTGGTCATCTGTCTGGTCTGAGGCAACGACAGGGCAACCGTCATGATCAAAATTACAGCTGCCAGAATCACAACGTCTCCGGTATGCTGCACAAAATCATATAACCCCAAGCTAATTGCACTGCGGACGAACAGCCCGTGAAGAAGGAAGACGTATAATGTTCTTGATCCCAAGCTTGTCAGAATAGACTGTCTTCGCGGAATCAGCGCCAATACAGCAAGGCTTGCCCAGATCTGCAGCACATAACAGCCAAGACGAATCATTGCAGCGGCCGGACCAAAGCTGCCCATTTCGGCATAGGTGAATTTACCGTAAAGCCAGTCCGGTGTGCCATGCCACATTAGAGCAGGAACAGCAGCAAGCACAATCAGGGAAATCCCCGCTTGAATAATTCGCCCCTTACCGCTAATGAAGGCTAGCAGCTTGGCGGGATGAACAGCATATCCGGCTGCAAAGAACGGCAGGAACACAAACATCCGGGAGAAGCTGAGCCAGGACCCGTCAGTACCTAAGTACCCTGCGGCCACACCTAGACATAACGAAACGGCCACTGGATGTTTGATGCCAAGGGCACACATCAGCCGCACGAGGCAGCGCCACCCAATGTGAGCCACCAGGAACCACAGCATCAGATAAGGAATGAAGAAAGAGTGCTTCTGCCCAGGAACGTGAAAGAAAAGCACATCAAGAGATGAATACAAGGTCTGAAAAATAATATATTGAACGGCAATAGATACAATAACCTTAAGGCCACTCCGGCCAAGCAGCGTATTCCTCGAAAAGTACCCTGTAACATAAGCGAACAGCGGCATGTGGAAAATAAAAATCCAGGCATGCAGGCCCCCAAGCAGACCAAACCGTTCCATCACGGGTTCAATTCCTGTAGCAATAAATACAAGTGTGATCAACACAAACCTTAGATTCAGCATCCAAGTATCATAATTCACTTCCGGCTCATGGCCGCCCTGCTCTTGTTGACTGTGCATAGTATCAGGTCTCCGTTTCTCTCTTCCCGGAAGAATGCTGTATTTGTCTCTTCTTCCAAGTCTCCCACTACCCGGAGTGTAACAAATGACACTTTGCATATATATGACTCACGTCACAGCATGTAAAATATTCCCTAGACTGTGATGTATCTCATAGAAATCTCAGGGGATTTCCGCTTCAAAGATCAGAGAACTCCCGGATTACGTTTATACATAGAATAAGAGTAGAATAAATGTAACGGAAAACAAGGAGGCGTACGGAGGATGATCGAACAAAAAGATAAACTCAAAGCGCAAAGCGGCAGTAAACAGGACGGAGGCATCCAGCAATTTTTCTCACAAGAGAACCAGGACCTGCTGAGAGGCATTATGTATCCCAAGCACGTGGAAAAAGGCTCCAACCTGTTCTGGGAAGGCGACGCTGCGGATTATCTGTACTATGTTCACAAAGGACGCATCAAGGTCACCAAGTCGGCGGATGACGGCAAGGAATTCACCTTGTACATGCATCATAAAGACGACCTGATTGGCTATGGGGATGTGCTCTCTGAGTCCGTACACCTCCTTAGTGCTGTCGCAATTGAGGATTGTGATCTGGGGGTTATCCAGCGGAAGGACCTTGAAGTGCTGCTCTGGCAGCATGGTGATCTTGCAGTGGAATTCATGCGCTGGCAGGGTGCTACACACATGCTGACCCAGACCAAGATGCGCGATCTGCTTATGTTCGGTAAAACTGGAGCCTTGTGCTCTTTGCTGATCCGTCTGAACAATTCCTACGGCGAGCCATGGGGAGAACACCGCCGGATTACGATTAAAATCAACAACACCGAAATGTCCGACATGATCGGAGCTACCCGGGAAAGTGTCAACCGCATGCTCAGTGATATGAAGAAAGAGGGAATCATCGATCTTGTCGATGGCCACATCGTCATTCATGATCTGGAGTACCTCAGAAATGTGTGTCATTGCGACAATTGTCCGGCTCATATCTGCCGAGTATAGAATGAAGAATACAACAGCACCCCGGCCCGAAACGGCTGAGGTGCTGTTTTTGTTGTGTGCTTATCTGTTGAGTGCTACTTTTTGTTATGTTCTGCTGGGTTCATTTTTGCCAAGAGCCTTTGTAAATACAAGCGTTTTTTGATTCTTTATACTCATGCTGCAAACAGGGTAATAATAGTTACTCAACCCGAAGAAAGGAGATCTCGCATGAATCCCCATCAAATATTGCAGCATACCCGCCACCGCCCCGTCCCAATGCCCCGTGGTCCCTGGCTTATGCGGCAGACATGGAGGGACCTGCTCTTCACCCACTGGCCGGTGGATGAGCAGGAGATTGCCCCCTATATCCCTCAGGGTCTCATATTGGATAAATGGGAAGGCAGGCCTTGGGTCAGTGTGTCCCCTTTTCGCGTTGATCCTCTTCGCCTCAGAGGACTCCCTCCCATTCCGTTCGTTCATGAATTCCTAGAGGTTAACGTGCGAACTTATGTTGTTCACGATAACAAACCAGGAGTCCTGTTCCTCACCTTGGAGGCTTCTAGCAGGCTTGCCGTGGCCGGCGCCCGGATAGGTGCGCGCCTTCCCTATCACCATGCGGATATGCATTCCCGGGGTCAAGAGGATAATATGATTGAATATTCAAGCAGGAGAACACTTAAAAGCAACGAGGAAGCCTTGTTCCAAGGCATGTATAAGGCTGCCGAAACTTCCAGCTTCCATGCAAGTCCGGGAACTCTGACACATTGGCTGACCGAACGCTACTGTCTTTATACCAGCAGTCCCAAACATGAATTGTTCAGGGGCGACATCCATCATCTGCCTTGGCCGCTTTATCCGGCGGTATTAGATCTGCAGGCTAACACAATAATCCAGTCCTTCGGACTTCATCATGATCCCAAGCCCGCTCTTCAAACCTATACCCCCCGCCTGGATGTTCTGTTATGGCCGTTAAAAAAGGTATGAGCCCTCTTCAGCGGCACTAGGTCCACCAGGAACAAGTTCATAATGCAAATCAAAAATCCCCTTGGCATGCAGAGGGGATTTGGGTTTGCTCCTGTATATCATTTAAGCAGCGTTGTTTCCTAACCGGATCATGGTCACGCAGGAGCCAATGGCAATCGGTCAGTTTACGTCCCCCAGAATTCAGGCTTCCTGCATCCCGTCATTGCCCTCATAAGCTTGCTTCAACCGTTCAATATCAATTTTGCCCATTTGCAGCATCGCCTTCCTCACCCTTCCGGCTCTCTCTGCATCCTCGGCCTGCAGCAATTCTCCCAGTGCAGTAGGGATAATCTGCCAGGATAGACCGAACTTGTCCTTAAGCCAGCCGCATCGCTCCGTGCTTCCCCCTTCGGATAACCGTTCCCACAGCTGGTCAACCTCTTGCTGATCGATACAGTTCACAAATAGGGAAATAGCTGGGGTAAACGAGAAATGAGGCCCTCCGTTTAGCGCCATAAATGTCTGCCCTTCCAGTTGAAAGGTCGCCGATGCCAAGGCACCCTTAGGGCCTGGACCTTTCTCTCCATACCTCTGTACGTTGACGATCTTGGAATTTTTAAAAATCGAAGTATAAAACTGGATGGCTTCCTCCGCATTGTCGTTAAACCACAAAAAAGTATTGATTTTTTGCATGACCATTCATCCCCTTTACTGGTATATGTAAAATCATAACATAGCCCTGTCTCCCGATTTCTTCAGAATTGCTAAGTTTCCGGACCTGACCTTGGAAAAGCCTTTGTTTCTGGTGCATAAAAAAAGAACCTCGACCCATAATTTGCGATCAAGGTTCTTAATCTATACCGTACATCTTCTTTAACGCTTTTAAGAAACTTCAACTCTACCCGAGATGATGATTCTAGCGGAATGAAGTCACAAATCCTTGAAGCAATGTACGCACATCGTAGTGATAATGATGAATAGGCTCAACCGGTTTATTGATGCCGAGCAGCTTATAGACAGCCATTCTAGCTGCCCTTACCGAGTATTCTTCTGTAAATACGACATCGTCCGGGATTTCGCAGAACTGGCTGATGAAAGCCAGATTCGTGGAGCCTGCCGGAACAACCTCTGGACGGTCTGTAATCTCTCTTGGCATGAATTGGGCCGTAATAAACGGCATCATGCACGGAATACAGTTGGCCGTAGCGATAATGGCATCCATATCCTTTTCGAATTTCAGATGATGGAGCAGCTCGGTCAGAATCTCTTCCCCCGTACACTCGGCCATCGGCTTCTTCACATAGTCGCCCACCCGGTCAGGGAACAACCCGTAGCCCCAGAACACCTTCACATGCTCAGGCTGATTTCTGAAGTGTGGTTGATGTGCAAGCACAATGGACATCAGCCAGCTTGAATCTTTGAAGGTAACCAGTGCCCCGCTGCCTGCTTTATTACGGGAGAAGGCCTCCATCAGATCAAAGAACCGGGAATCCTGACAAGTGACAGTGAAGGACTCCCATTTCGACCCTTCAATATGATCATCGAAGGACGACGGATTACCGAGTCCGGGCTTCTTGGCAGCGATTCTCTCCCAGAGCTTCCAGGAGCTTCCCTTGCCATTAAGCTCAGGCGCCGAAGTCATGGAACCGAGACTGGAGCTCTCAGTCATGGAACCGTTCGTCACGATAACCAGGTCGCCATCCGCAATGTCCACGACCATTTCCGCTCCGGCTTTTACGATATGCATCCGGGTTACGGTGATGCCTTCACCTTCCTTGAAATCCAAATCGGTTACTGTACACTTCATATCAAAATCAACGCCGAATCCTTCCAGATATTTATGCAATGGGAGAATAATCGAATCATATTGGTTGTAAGGTGTGCGCGTAACCCCTTCAAGCGTGTGAATCCGCGGGAACTCGTGCATGAAGCGGATCATGTATCTTTTTAATTCCACGGCACTATGCCAAGGCTGGAAGGCAAAAGTGGTTGCCCACATATACCAGAAATTCGTCTCGAAAAAGTGCGGGTCAAACCAATCGTTGATGCGGGCCTTGCCCATTTTGGCTTCCGGAGTCATGATCAGCTTCAGCATGGCCATCCGGTCCGCCATATCAAATCCCATGGACGTCACGTCCTCAACCTGTCCATCCTTATTGACAAGCCGGGCATTGGAATGTGTCGGATGCGCTGTATCAAAGGCAATGATCTCCTCGCGTACCGACAGACCCGGATGCTCCAGCGATGGTATGGAACTCAGCAGATTCCAAGTGTTCTCATACGTCTCATCGTTCAGCATCCGGCCTCCCCGGATCACATATCCTTCATTTCCGTTACCGGCCCCATCATTGCTGCCGCCGAGAATTTTCATTTCTTCTATGATATGAATCTGCTCTCCCGGGAAACCGCAATCTCTGACCAGAAAAGCCGCCCCCGCCAGAGAAGCTATCCCGCCGCCTACAAAGTACACCTGTCTGCCCCTGTAATCTGCTGTCATATCCGTCGCCTCCAAAAAGAAATGTTGATCTGAACACCTCTAATGTAGAACTTTTTGGCGGAGGTTAACATCTGCAATGCAGAGCAGGTGTATAGATTTTGGACATTTTCATCAAATTGTATAAAACAAGGGATCAGCTGCGCTTATGCTCATAACGGTCCAGCGCCCGTTCGAAATTCCCTTCAACCAGCCTGCTAAGCCGTCCTATGATGTCTGAGGGATTCTCCCGCATGCCGCCTTGCATCCATTGAATCACAAGCCCGGTGAATGCGAGCGTGTAGAAATTGGCGATAAAGAGTTTATCCTGTTCAGGAACCTGCCTGCCAGAGGAGACCTCATTGACCACTCCAAGAATCAGCGGATTCGTCATGGTGTACAGATAGCTGTCGAGATGGTTCCTCCCCAGAGAGTTCAGTGTATTCAGACACACGGCTTTGTTCTCTTCAATGTAGGTAAATATCGTATGCAGTCCATGTGTCCAGGTATGATAGCTGCGTTCCTGGGCGATAGCGTCTACCGCCTCAGTCTGATAGATCCAGCCAAGAAGCTCATATATATCTTGAAAGTGATAGTAGAATGTCTGCCTGTTCAAATAGCATTCTTCCGTAAGGTCCTTCACGCTGATTTTATTCAGCGGGACTTCCTGCATCAACCGTTTTAGCGAGGCGGCCAGCGCCTTTTTGGTCAGTAATGAACTGGACAAAAGATCACCTTCCATACAGTTATTCGGAATCTATTTATTATAGGCGGGCCTGCCGGTTCCTGCAATTGAACCCGTTACGGAACAAATGAGTCTAAACTTAACCTTCAAGAATCTGCTGCCGGCTCATGAAATATAAATATACAGTGAAAATTCCTCCATAATCGCTGGGTTTAATAAATCCAAAAAGCAGGAAATCGGTCCCTGGGAGGAGAAAGGTTCATTCTAACGTGCCTTATGGAATAACGGTAGTCCCTGTATTCTTGTACTCAGAAGTATAGCCATGTTAACGAAAGGGTGATCTAGGTATGAAAGCGAATACACCTGCTTCAGGCCTGTCCTTGTTCAGCAACCGGTTCGTGCAAGTAATTATGGTATCCACGCTGTTCCTGCAGATCGGCATCTGGGTCCGAAACATCGCAATTTTGCTGTATGTCAAAGAAATGACCCATGATAATGCCTTCGCGGTTTCACTCATTTCTGTCGCCGAATATGCACCGATCTTCATCTTCTCCTTCATCGGAGGAACGTTCGCAGACCGCTGGAGGCCCAAACGAACGATGGTCTGGTGTGACCTGCTAAGTGCATTGTCCATACTTGCCGTGCTGTTCGTGATGGAGAATGGTTCCTGGAAGGTGGTCTTCTTCGTCACCTTGGTGTCAGCCATACTATCCCAGTTCTCCCAGCCCTCTGGTCTTAAATTGTTCAAGCAGCATGTGCCCGAACAACTGGTGCAGCAGGGGATGTCTATTTATCAGACGATGTTTGCCGTGTTTATGATATTTGGCCCTATCGTTGGTACGTTCGTGTTCCAGAGCTATGGCATTGAGACAGCCATCGGCGTGATGGGCGTAGCATTCATCCTGTCAGCCTGTACGCTTACATTCCTGCCTAAGGACCAACAGGAAGACAGTACGAAGAATGAGTCCCGGGTATTGGAGGATCTCAAGAAAGGGTTCGGATATGTGGGAGCAAGCACTATTCTGCGGAAGCTTGGCGGCGTGATGATGGCAGCGGGTCTGGGTCTCGGTCTGATTCAGCCTATGGGGATTTTCCTGATTACAGAGCAGCTAGGGAAGCCAGCGGAATATCTGCAGTGGTTCCTTCTGGTTAATGGGGTCGCAATGATTATCGGGGGCGTGTTCGCCCTCACCTTATCCGGTAAGCTGTCCGCACAGAAGCTCCTGGCGATAGGATTGCTCGGAAGCAGCCTTGCCATGATCGGTATGGGGCTATCCACAAACTACTGGCTCTCACTAGGTCTCCAGTTCATAGCCGGGCTTGTATTCCCATCTATTAACACCGGGGTAAATACTCTGATCATGAAAAATACCGAGGAGTCATTCATCGGCCGGGTTAACGGCATTCTCACACCGATGTTCATGGGCTCCATGGTAGTGACCATGACGCTGTCGGGTGTGATTAAAGAAACGATCTCGCTTATGCCTCTTTATCTCGTTGGGGGTGCCATTATGCTTGCGGGCATTCTAATCATTGCGCCGCTGTTCAAGCTGGGAAACCAACAAGTGCAGGAAGGATCTCTTGGTCTGAAACCTGCTGAATAAAAGAATATGTATTTGGTGTAATGAGAACGGATGAGGGATTCCTGAATCAAGGGTCCCCCCATCCGTCATGTTCTTATTGGGCGCTTACGTTGCCTCTATACATATTGCCTGCCGGATTCCTTGTATTGCCCGCTGCGGAGGCAGACGAGTTGCTGTAGGCCCCAATGACATAAGTATCCGGGTTCGTAAGATACAAGGTATTGTTGAGAAATTGATTATTGATCCCCCAACCGCTAACAATCTCATGAAGCTGGAAAGCATCTACAATAACATTGTTATTATTTTGATAACCCTTGTTATTTCTTATGACCGCCTGGTTGCCCTTCACATCGATGAAACTGTCGGCATAATTGGCTCCGCTGATTCCAACTCCGTTAAACGTACAATTCTCCACCAGCGTTCCAATCGTTCTCTCCTTGATGTCGATATGCTCTGCTGTAATATTCGGACCAAACTTCACATTCCGGATGGTATTATAATGAGTGTTCTGATTATAACCGCCTCCTTCAGCCGACCCGACATACACCCCTTCACCATATCCTGCTCCTGTTTTGCCGGTATCATGGATGTAAGAATCCTCAATGGTGCTGTAAGAGCTCCCGTCACGGAAATGAACGGCCTCAAACCCGGTATTGTATACCTCTACCCCTTTAATCAGGGAATGGCTTGAGTTATCAAGCAGAATTCCTTTCTGTGCGTTAGTAAACTTCAAATCCCGGATCACCCAATAGTCACCACGGATTCTCAGACTATACCCTGAACCTACTGCATAACCAGACAGAACAGCGGGCTGGGACGGGTCCTGGCTGGTGATCGTAATTGGCGCCCCTGCAGTTCCTTTCAGATCAGAAGAAAAGCTTCCCGTATAAGTACCTGGCGACAGAGTGATGCTTTGGCCGGGAGCCGCATTCTTCAGCGCCTTCTGAAGACAGGAAGTAGTTGAGCATAGAATCGCGGATTCCGCCGATTTCGCAGCTTCTCCGTTTACGGACCTGTCCGGCTCAGCATGAGCCCCGGTAATAAACATCGTGCTCAAGGCCATCAGCGATAGGAACCCGCCAACCCTTCTTTTACCTCCCGCAGACCAAAGCTTAACTGCTCTCATTGTAATCTTTCGCCTCCTTTAATTGATCTCACCAAATTCAGCCACCCCCTGCCACGGTGACTCTTGATGATTACGCCGCTGGACGGCGGCCTATGACAACTAAGGAGCTAACCATTATAAATCCTAGTTCCAACATAAGAATCGTCATGTAAAGACAAGTACGGCCCCTGCCGGAACGCCTCACTCCTTATCAACTGGTCAGAATATAGCCACAAAAACACGCCCTGATGAGGGCGTGTTTTTGTTTCCGGGTGGGTTATGGCCACATATCCGGCTGTCAGTTACCTCCACCTGTTTTGGTGATTAGGCTTCGGTTTTTTCGGCCAGCGGTGTGGCTCTACATATTGGAGCATAGCCATAAACAGTTCTCCCCATTGACGCTCGTTCAAACTACTGACAGGCAGATCTTTATGGATCTTCAAAGTCCTTACGAGATGTTTGATTTGCCCAGGAGTAAATATCCCAGCAACAGCCGTATAAAAAGAGGCCATGGGAGCCTTGAGAGCTTGCGAAGCAAGAGCCATGAATCTGCCATGGTCCTTATAAGGAATCAACGGGTTCCGCTTTCTCTCCACTATGATCACTGCCGACTCCACACGCGGTGGTGGCGAGAAGTAACTCGGAGAAACCGTGCGAACAAGCCGGAAATCATAATACATCCTCCACTTTAATATCCGGGGATCGGTTATGGGATTTGCAGTAAACCGCCGGGCAGCCCCTTTCTCAATGATAAGAACCGCCCGCTGCACCGGCAGCTGCGGATGATCAAACAGCTTGCCGAAGATCGGCGTGGTAATAGAGTAAGGGATGTTCGCCACTACAATAAAGGGCTGTTTGGGCATGCCCATCATCAGGACGTCCGCTTGCCTGATGGATACATTATGGACATCTCTCATCTTGGTTGTGAGCTTCCTGATATATTCGGGATCATTCTCGACCGCGATGACCCTGGCAGCCACCCGGGTTAGGGGGAGTGTTATAGCCCCTGTCCCGGCGCCGATATCCACGGCGGTATCTCTAGGGCCAATCCGGGCCAAGGCAATCATTTCATGAATCAAGCCCGGATGAATTAACAAATGCTGTGCAGGAAAATTGGCAAAGTGGTTAGAGCCTTTACGGTTCTTAGTCCTGTTTCTGGTCATGACAAAAACACCTCATTCATTCATATTTCGGGAATGAAAAAAGGCACAGATCAAATAGAACCCGTTCCATCTTCTTCAAAATGGAAGAGCCATAAGTGTTCTGTACCTTACATTACCGAATACGAATAAATGCGATGTTGCACATAAAGGGTTAGAGCCTCCTTATACCTTGCCTGATATATATACACATCAACTATAGCAGGTATCTCTTCAGGGTGGCAGACTCCAAAATGGCTATAACTAAAAAAGCCGCTTGGTTTCATATTCAGGAACCAAATATCCAATAATTGACACGGTTCCATATTCATTTATATAATTTGATTGTTTGATCAAAAAATTAATCATAATTTCAAATTTTATTTTGTTGCAAAGGAGACCAAACTAATGTCCAATTCTTTACATGAGGAACAGACACCTACAGAGTTGGGGCTTACCCGGACCGAAAGGGTTCTTATCCTCATCCTCCCTCCTGTCCTGGGCCTCATCCTAGGTTTCTTCATTCCCACCATAGCCGCGTGGGTGACAAAACTCCCTTGGTTTCCCTTCAAGGGTCCCTTTGAGCTAATTGCATCTCTTCAATACAATTGGGCGGCTGGAGTGACAACTTTATTGGGATTGATCGCGGGAATTTGGCTTACGTATGCGGTTTTTCGCGAGACATTGTTTGTCACTATAAGTGATACTAATGTACAGTTGAAAATCAAAGATCAGGCTCAAACCCTATCAAAACAGGACATTATATCTGTATTCGCAGATGGCAAGCAGCTGGTTCTTCTTGGGGCTAACGGCGCGGAGCTTGCCCGGGAAGCCTGTGAATTCAAGCCCGCCAAAGCGGCGGAGGCTTTTGCCCGTCATGGCTATCCATGGTCTGCAGGCGGCGATCCCTATGAGCATGATTATCGGCTCTGGGTTCCGGAGAGCCCGGAATTGTCATCCGGTTTCAACGCCCTGTTAAAGGCCCGTGAACACGCCTTGAGCGAAAAGGACAGCGACTCCGCCAAGGAGCTGCAGCGCGAAGCGGGCAGGCTGGGCCTTGTGATTCGGGATAAAGGGAAACATCAATATTGGAGATTAACTAAAGATCAAGAACAGGGAGGATCATCATGACTAAAAAGCGTGATGACAAGCCATCGTTCATTACAGAGGCCAGACGTAGACAGATTGTGGATGCGGCCATCTCCACCCTGGATGAAATCGGGTATATCCACACGAGCCTAGCGCAAATTGCCAAGCGTGCAGGTATCAGCACAGCACTGATTTCTTATCATTTCAAGGACAAACAGGAGTTAATGGACTACACGCTTATGATGCTGTTAACCGACGCCGCTGCCCACGTGATAGAGCAGACTAAGGCGGCATCAACGGCAAGGGACAAGTTGCACGCTTATATTCAAGCTTGCATGAACTATCAAGGCGCGCGCCCCCAGTATAATACGGCGCTGATTGAAATCATTTTTCATGCCCGGACACCTGACAATGTGCCTTATTACAGACTGAGTGATGATGAAGACGATTCCCTCACCAGCCTGCTTCACCAGATTCTGCAGGAGGGCCAGGCCAGAGGAGAGTTCCGCCAGCTCAATGTGATTATTGTGGCCAGCGCAATCCGGGGCGCCATAGATGAATACTTGTTCAATAAGGGCCTCAGCGATCAAATTGACTCGAAGTCATACTGCGATGAACTCGTAACTCTATTTGACAAAGCGGTTCTGACGGAAATTTAACATCTTAACCTTCTGGTTATAGCGGCTTTTGGCTTTTAAAAGCAATTGGCATGAATATTGCTAGTTAATTATGCAGCAGACGGTGCCTCATTCCCAGTGTTCTTCATTCCGATGTGCCGCCTGCCAAAAAACGGATCGACTAGCGGAGGTAAGCCAATGATCAGATTAGAACAGGACGGTATAGGGGTACGCGAAGTGCCTTCTTATGCTTATTATGGTATCCAAACCTTGCGTGCCGGTGAAATATTCCCGATAGCCAGCACCCCAGTTCATAAAGAATTTATAGTTGCCCTGGCTTGTGTGAAAAAAGCGGCTGCCCAGGCCCACTTGGATATGGGCACGCTGCCCATACGGATCGGAAGCCTGCTGGTTAAAGCTGCTGAAGAGGTAATCCAAGGAAGACATCTGGAGCATTTCAAGGTTGATTTTATTCAAGGCAGCATCAATGATTCCTTGAATATGAACATGAATGAAGTGCTTGCCAATCGGGTGCTTGAGCTTATGCTTGCGGACAAAGGAGATTATGCGCTTGTAAATCCAAGCTTCCACATCAATCTGGGGCAGACGACAAATGAAGTCATTTCAACGGCCCTGCGGATTGCTTCTTATCAGCTGTCACAGAAGCTGACAGGCACTGCAGAGCAGCTTATAGCTGGCCTGCTCGCTGCAGCGAAACAGCCAAGCGAGCCGCATCACCAATCGAAAGAACCCCAAGCTAGGCCGGGAACAAAGGAATGGCTAATAGGGCAATTCAAGGAAGCTGCCCTGAGCCTTCAGCAGGACATGGATGAGCTCGCCAAAGCTGCTTCGCATCTTCAAACCGTTCGCCTGTCCGATACAACCGCCAGCGGCGGGACTGAACTCAGTCATGGATTTTCAAATAAAGCTGTGGCTTATTTAAGCAAATTAACCCAGATTCCTCTCACGGTGTCCCAGGCCGACAAGGAATCATCTCAGAATACCGATGTTTTCGTGCAGTTCTCATCAGCCTTGAAGCTATGTGCACTCACCCTGACCAAGCTGTGCCGCAGTGTCCGCATGGTAGCAGCCTCAAGCCAGGCTGACAGGGGAGATTGGGGCCAGCCTCCAGGCGTCCAGACGGAGAAAGCCGAAGCGCTTAGCCAGATTGCCTTCCAGGTGATCGGTTTCGATCACAGCATCAAGCTCGCCTCGGAAGCAGGGATCATAGACCGTGGAGCCGTACAGCCCATTGTTGCTTACAACCTGATCGAATCGCTCATAATCCTCTCCAGGGGGATGGAATCATTTGTCCAGCCCCTAACCTTCGAGGAGAAATCAGACATACCAGCCCATTTGAGAGGCTGGACAGAAAAGTGCGGACTCTAAAAGATAGCTGCTCTCCAGCTGACCTAATCATACGAAAAGGCTGTCTCCACACTAATGTGTGTGACAGCCCTTTTGTTATGCGCGCTGCTTCCGAGTGGACGAGGAGAGAATCCTCATCTCCTCCCGGTATTTGGTTACGGTTCTTCTGGATAACTGAACTCCCTCCGAGAAGAGAATATCCACAATTTTCTGATCTGAATACGGGCTGCGCCGGTCTTCCGAATCAATGATCTCCTTGATTCTCGCTTTGACCTTCCGGGAAGAGGCTTCACTGCCGTCAGAGGTGGTTAATCCAGCCGCGAAGAAATACTTAAGCGGAAACACACCGTGCGGGGTAAGCACAAATTTGCCCTGCACCGCCCGGCTGACAGTAGACTCATGCATTTCCAACCTGCTCGCTATCGTATTCAAGTTCATGGGACGAAGACTTCTCACCCCAGAGGTAAGAAATGCCCTCTGCTCCTCCATAATGGCATAAATCACCTTCAGGAGGGTCGCCTTCCGCATTTCTACACTCCGGATCACCCACCGCGCTGATTTCATACAGTCCTTCAAGTAAGCTGATGCCTCCATAGATTGCTTCAGACTCACCCAATCTCTGCATTCGCGGTTCATGGACAGCCGCGGTAAGTTAGAAGCGTGCAGAGCCACCGTAAAGCTGTCGCCTGCACGTTCAACCACTGCATCCGGTACAATATAATGCTGTTCAAATGCGGTAAGCGTCTGCCCAGGACGAGGGTTAAGTCCACGGATATAGCGGACTGCTGCCTGGACCTGCTCTTTCGTGATCTTCAGATCCGAGGCAATCCGGCCCAAATTACCCTTCGCCAGCTCCGTCAAGAATCCGCTTACAACTTCATAGGCGTAGGGCGCAGCCGATGGGTCGCGGACAATCTGCAGCAGCAGACATTCCTTCAAATTTCTGCAGCCAATCCCCGCAGGCTCAAGCGATTGCAGCTTCTCAAGCGCAGTCTCTAGAAGCTCCGCGGATACACCGGAAGGACTCTGAATATCTTCCATGTCCATATCCAGGTACCCATCCTCGTTCAGATTGCCGGCCAGGAAAGCGGCAGCCCTGTAGACTTCTGCCGGAAGCGAGAGAAGGCGAAGCTGACTCTTCAGCTTCGCTTCCAACGTCTCCTGCGCACCTTTCACATTTCCCAGCATATCCTGCACCGGCCGGGCTTCCCCTTTGGCCCGAAGCTTCGATCTATATAAGTAATAATCTCTATTGTCCTCGAGCTCAAGCACAGGGTTCTCCATCGCTTGCTCCTGCAAATACTGGATCAGCTCATACCCGGACAACGATAAAATATAAATGGATTGCTTCAGTTCAGGAGTAATCGCCAGCTTTACACGTTGGTCTTGCACCAGTTGGAAGCCTAACAACAGTATCTCCCCTTCCGCACAGATCATCACTTAAGAAAAGAAATGCGATTCATCCTCTCTTTACTATACTGAAAAGGGTGATCTTTGAACACCGGTATGCCTGTAATAATATTAGAAACGCTCACACACCAGCTTCGCTTGGGTGAAGAGCAGCAGGTAGTCCCGGCCCCCGGCTTTGGAATCCGTTCCGGACATGTTGAATCCGCCAAACGGATGGGTTCCTACCAAAGCGCCCGTACATTTCCGATTGAAATAAAGGTTGCCTACGAAAAATTCCCGTCTTGCCTTCTCCAGATTGGCCCCATTATTGGAGATCACCGCCCCGGTCAAGCCGTAATCGGTATTGTTGGCGAATTCAATCGCTTCATCGAAAGATTTGGCTTTGGTGAAGGCAACAACTGGGCCGAATATCTCCTCTTGAGAAATCCTTGCTTTGGAGTCCACATCCGCAAAGATTGTCGGTTCGATGAAGAATCCGTTCGGATCTCCCGTGCCTCCACCAAACACCAGACGTCCTTCCTGCTTGCCGATTTCAATATACTCTTGAATTTTTGTGTATGCCTTCTCATCAATGATCGGTCCAAGGTTAGCCGCCGCATCTACCGGATTGCCCATAATCAGCTTGCTTGTGCGCTCCACTACTTTCTCCAGCACCGTATCATATACTTCCTCGTGCACAATAGCGCGGGAGCAGGCCGAACACTTCTGGCCCGAGAAGCCGAAGGCAGACAGCGTAATCATATCTGCGGCAAGGTTCAAGTCCGCATCCTTATCCACGACGATGGCGTCTTTGCCGCCCATCTCGGCGACTACGCGCTTGATCCATTTCTGCCCTGGATTCGTCTTCGCCGCCCGCTCATTGATCCGAAGGCCAACATCGCGGGAGCCAGTGAAGCTGATAAACCGGGTAAGAGGATGATCCACCAGATAATCGCCAACCTGTCCCCCCGGTCCAGGCAGGAAATTTACTACGCCGGCCGGAAGTCCAACCTCCTCCAGCAAAGCCACAAATTTTGCGGCAATGACTGGCGTTGTGCTCGCAGGCTTAAGAACCACCGTATTCCCGGTTACAAAAGCGGCAGCGGTCATACCTGCCATAATCGCCAGCGGGAAGTTCCAAGGAGGAATAACAACTCCAACGCCGAGCGGCATGTAGTACAGCTCATTCTCTTCCTCTTCACTCACCGTCAGAGGCTGAGGCTGGCTGAGTCGCTGCATCTCGCGGGCGTAGAATTCAAGGAAGTCAATCGCCTCCGCCGTTTCCACATCGGCCTCCACCCGGGTCTTCCCGGCCTCATAGGTCATCAGTGCGGAGAACTCGAGCTTGCGTCGGCGGAGAATGGCAGCGGCCCGGTACAGGTATCTCGCCCGCTCATTTGGATCGGTACGCTTCCACGTCTCAAACGTGGCGGCCGCAGATTGGATCGCTTTCTCGGCAAGCTCCGTGTCAGCTTGGGATACAGTGCCGATCACTTGGCTTTTGTTGGCCGGATTAACCGAGACGATCTTTTTTCCGGTTACGATTCTCTCACCGCCGATAATGAGCGGATACTCCCTGCCAAGCTCAGCCTCAATCTTCTTCAGCACGGCATCATATTCTACGTTATTGTGTTCTTCCTTAAAATTAACGAATACCTCATTTTTGAATTCTGATCTCATCTTCGGAACCATCCTCTCCTGATTTTCCTTATGTCACCTTCCCATAGAACAATAAGCAATTATCATGCCAATAAAGTCATTCTCGCCTGTTGGCACACATTTTGCTTATACTTCATTGTCAAAATAGCTCAGCTGACAACATTACAGGTGTCTGAAAGGGGAAACACGAAATGGATGGCACAGAACTTTACCGGAAAGTACTTCTGTCGGTATCCGGCAACAAGCTGGTCGAGAAGCTGTCTCTTAAATATGGTAAGAAATTAGCAGGCAAGTTCATTGCCGGTGATACTTTGGACGAAGCTTTAGATGAAATTGAAGCCCTGAACCGCAAAGGCATCATGGTTACTCTTGATCATCTGGGAGAGGGCATCAAGCGGTTATCGGAGGCTAACGCCTATAAAGAAGAATATATTAAGCTGGTTGATGGCATCGCAAAGCGCGGGGTAGATTCAAATGTATCCTTAAAGCCTACCCAAATGGGCCTGGCCTTGGACCCCGAAGCCTGCTATGAGAACATCCGCACCATTGTGATGCAGGCCCGGGCACACGGCAATTTCGTGCGCATTGACATGGAGGACAGCCCCTTCACCCAAGCTACGATCGATATTGTACTCCGTCTGCACGCCGAAGGGCTGACGAATGTAGGCACTGTGATCCAGGCTTACTTGTTCCGTACGGAGGATGACGTTATACAGCTCATCAAAGCCGGAGTGAATCTGCGTCTCGTCAAAGGCGCTTACAAAGAGCCGGGTACTGTTGCCTATCAGCAGATGAGTGAAGTGATTGACAACTACAAAAAGATTATCCGGATGCATCTGGACCAGGGCGTATACACAGCCATCGCCTCCCACGATGACCGTATTATCAATTGGGTCAAAGAATATGCCCGTAAGCATGGAATCCCCAAGGACGCATTTGAATTTCAAATGCTGTATGGCCTGCGGATGAATGATCAGGCCCAATTAGCCAAGGATGGCTACCGCATCCGGTGTTATATGCCTTACGGCACGATGTGGTATCCTTATTACACCCGCCGTCTGGCTGAGAAGCCGGCCAATCTGTGGATGGTGGTCAAGAATATGTTCAAATAACATCTCTACATCCGTAAGCGTTTTCAAAATAACTCGCTAATCCTGTCTAAAAATATTTACACTTAAAATCCGGCCCGGTATAATGACCCTAGTCACAGTCTGTTAGCTTGTGTTCCTATATATTAGGGGGTCAGCTCATTGAAGCATCTGTTACCGAGTCTGGAAAGCCTTATTCGAACCGATTGCACCCTGATTACACGCACCGAACTGTCAGCATATCAAGACCGTCATGATTCAATCGTTCCATCACCGGTATTTATAGATTATCAAGATGGGAGATACGGACTGCTGCAGCCCTCTCCCGCTTCTAACTCAACTATTGATCCTTATAATCAAGACCTTATAGACGTGGGAACCGTTAACGCTGAAGCCTCGTTGACCGATGTCTCTTTGGTCTTCTCTTCTTGCCCTCTGGCCATCGTGCTCCGTGATGATCAACCTGTGGGCTATATCACCTCGGGAGATATTATTCAGGCAGCCGTTCATGCCCATCAATGCCTGGAGGCTTACTTCCAGACCACTTTAGAAACACTTAACCCTGACATCGCGATCACCCTGATTAACGAGGAAGGCCGCGTGGCGGTGTGGACGTCTGGAGCAGAGCATATCTTCTCTATCCAAAAAGAAGAAATCATCGGCAAACCCGCCTCCGACTTTTTCCCGATCGACCGCCTTCAGTCCCTGAAGACGCTTCAGACAGGAGAGTCCGTGCATAAAATGCAGCATCGCCCAAGACAAAATATGTTTGTTCTCATCAATTCCAATCCGGTGCTGCTGGATGGCCAGATTATTGGAGCCGTGGCGGCGGAATCCGACTTGACTACCCAGATGAGGCTCCATAACGAGCTTCTGCAGATGACCAACAAGGTTCACCATCTGCAGAAGGAGGTGGCGATGCTGAGCCCGTCGCAGAACCCTTATCAGCAGATCAAAGGCACAAGTCCAGCGATCAAGAGCAGTATCGAGACGATCAAAAAAATCAGCACCACCAAAGCGACTGTGCTTATCCAGGGCGAGAGCGGCACTGGCAAGGAATTGTTCGCCCAGGCGATACACAGCGCACGCGAGAAGGATGGCGCCCCTTTTATTGCGATTAACTGCGGGGCCATCCCGGGTGCACTGTTCGAGAGTGAGCTGTTCGGCTACGAGAAGGGCGCCTTCTCAGGTGCTGATCCGAAAGGCAAGAAAGGGAAGATCGAACTCGCCAATGGGGGTACCCTTTTCCTTGACGAGATCGGGGAAATGCCGCTGGAAATGCAGGTTAAGATGCTCCGGGTTCTCCAGGAGAAAACTTACTTCCCGGTCGGGGGCACACAGCTTAAGAAAGCGGACTGCCGGATTATCGCTGCAACCAACCGGGATTTGAAGAAAATGATCATGGAAGGCGCGTTCCGTGAGGATCTCTACTATCGGCTGAATGTCGTATCCTTGGATATCCCTTCCCTGCGTGAGCGCAAAGAGGATATCTATGAACTGACGCAATCCTTCCTGCACGAATTCGCCCTTGTATATGGCCGTCATATCGAGACTTTCACACCGGATGTATTTGAGGATCTTCTCAAATACGACTGGCCCGGGAATATCCGTGAGCTCCGCAACACGATTGAGCGTCTTGTGATCTTCTCGACCGATGGGGAGATCAGACGGGAGTATCTGCCCCCGAATATCTACACCGGGGATCAAGAAGCGACTTCCTCTGGCAATACGGGAGACCATTCCGGCAGGTTGGAGTTCAGCGGAGAGGTATTCCGTGCCAAGCTGGATGAATGCGAGCGTAATCTTTTGATCCAGGCGCTGGAATCAACTCAAGGCAACAAGCTTGCGATCGCCAAGCAGCTTGGCATCTCAAGAGCAACACTATACAACAAGCTGAAAAGACTCAAATTGTGATTATTATCATTGACAATTCTCATTAATTAGACAGAAGAGTTTTCGGTGTCTAAGTTTTTAGACACTGCCTCATCGGGATATATTTAAAGCCCCGGACAACAATTGTCTGGGGCTGTCACTTATAGGATGTTATTGTTTCACGCCAATCGCATCCTTGATTTGCGGGATGGATAACCCCGCTGTCTTCAGCTCTTTGATCTTATGAATGCGCTTGATCGTCTCCTCCCGCTTGTACCTCCGTGTCAGATTCTCTTCTGCCTGTTCAAAAGGAAGCATGCCTTCCTCAGTATAAAACTTAAGTGTGCTGTAACGGGAGCCTGTCAGCCGTACCAGTTCCCCAATCGATACATACTCTGATGCCAATATGGCATCCATGGAGCGTTGTCTGGACATTGTTCTACGCTCCTTTATACGACGGCTGCCGGACGTTTAGGCTGCAATCGCACACCGTGAATAGGAACTCTTGTGTAGGCAGCATGGGGATGAGCTTCATAACACATGTTGTCGATTTTAATAATTGGAACTTGCCCCCCACGAATCACCTTAACCACATGTCCATAAGATTCAAGTCTTGTAATCACATCACTGATTCTTTGATCAGGACCTGCAAACATTTCCTCTGTCTCAATAAAGACCGACTGGGACCGTTCAATGATAGGAAATACAAAATTCAGTCCGCGTCCCACCTGGGTTTTCACAGCCATCTTTTTCATATGTAACAGCTGCTTAAAGATAAGCTCACTCCGCTTGTGTATGGGGATAGGGAATAAAGATCGGGCCAGCGCAGATTCAGAATACAGCTCATCCATTCGAGCGCCCACTCTCTCCAGCTCATTACGTGAAAATAAATCATGCATGCATCCACTCTCCCGGAGCAGCCATAACATGCAAACTGCTTCTTCTGTAACCGTTCCATCCTCCAGTATTTCCGCCCGTAATTCCTCTGTGATCCGAGTGTACTGATTCATATCACTCCGGTATTCCTTAATCTCGACTCCAGCTGATTCAAAATATAGATCACAACTCAGCAGATGATGAATCTCCTCAAGACATCCTGCTTCCTTAAGAGATTCAGCAATTGCATGCTCCAATTGAGCTAATTTCCGATTCGATAATCTTGCTGCTTGCTTCAGCCATTCGTCCAGTTTAGCTCCGGCATCGTCTAACTTGTCAGAAATCAGTCGAACTAACACGGCCCACCGAGTCGGACCGCTCGGGATAAGATTGTTTGAAGCCCGCTCACTCAGCTTAAGCTTTCCTTCGGATGCTTCGAACCCACCATCCAAATATAATTCTAAAATAACCGCGGCTGCCATACAGCGAAGAGCCACTTTCTTCTCAGTCGTGAGGTGAAGACTCCGCTGTGCGTTTAAGGCAATTAATGAGAAGCTTTGGACCAAGCTCAGATCTGTCACTATGGCCACTCCTCTCTTTTGTCATGGTTTAGTTCAACTGGACTTTGCATCAGAAAGCTGAAAGGTTAAACTTTTTACTCTTGGTTTGCGCTTTTTACTTACTACTTACTACTTACTACTTACTACTTACTACTTACTACTTACTACTTACTACTTACTACTTACTACTTACTTTATATAATAACCCCTAATATTTGTAAATTCAAGCAAAATAAAAAACCCTCCAAGTGAGGGTTGTATACACTATAAATTCATTTGTCATTCGATACCGCAATAATTACGCTGCCTTTTTTATGGCCCTTCTCCACATAACGATGCGCTTCCGGGATCTGTTCAAGGGTATAACATCTGTCGATGACCGAATGCAGCTGTCCCTTTTCCATAAGCTCAGCCAGGAAGTGAACATCCTCATTCCGCACCTTGGCCATCCCCTGACCGTCGACGGTCACGAACGAACCGCCGGGAACGAGAGCATTGCGGCAGTGCGATTTCGAGCTTTTTCCGACAGCGTCAAAGATAACATCGTATTGTTCCCCCCTCGCGGCAAAGTCCTCTTTCGTATAATCAATCACATGGGCAGCGCCCAAAGATTTGACCAAGTCCAAATTACCGCTGCTGCATACACCGGTTACCTCGGCTCCAAAGTATGCCGCAAGCTGTACCGCAAAAGTTCCCACAGCTCCCGAACCTCCGTAGATCAGAACCTTCTGCCCCTGCTGAATACCAGCCTTTTTTAGGAAGTACAGGGCCGTTGTCCCCCCGAAAAGCAAGGAGGCGGCCTGTTCATAGGAGACATTAGCCGGAATAACAGCCATCCGTGCATCTTCATGGAGACAGGTATACTCCGCGTAGCCTCCCAGCCGCATTCCGGTTAATGCAAATACCCGGTCACCCTTCTTAAACCGCTTGACGTCCTTGCCGACAGACTCCACTTCACCCGCCAGCTCGGCTCCGAGAATAGGTTGTCTCGGCTTCCGGATTCCCAATGCCAGCCGCATAGGCACCCAAAACAGCAGCGGACTTTGAAAAGCCCGGATTCTGATATCACCCGCAGTTACCGTGGACTTGTGAACCCGAATCCGTACTTCCTTGTCCCGTGGTACAGGCTTCTCCACTTCTCTAAGCTGCAGTACATCAGATGAACCATACGCTGTGCAGATCATTGCTCTCATGCTTTTCCTCCAGGCTCAATTTATACTCAGTATATAAGTGTATAGACGTGGATTACAGATACTAAAGTATGGTTTTAGGAAACCTGTCTGAAGGGCCTTGATGGAAGAGGTAATCTACAGAATCTACAGAATCCCCAAACTCCGTGCCCGCGCCACTGCCTCTGTCCGCCGTTTCACCTGAAGTTTATCGAAGATGATACGGTTATGCCCTTTCACAGTGGTTAAGGCAATGAACAGCCTCTCGCTGATTTCTTGGTTTGAGAGGCCTTCAGCGATAAGCCGGAGCACCTCAAGCTCTCTCTCGCTCAGCGGCTCAACGAGAGAGGATTTAGCCGGAATCGGAGGCAGCTCTGTGTTTGAGGTGCCGGAGCGTTGTTTGGCCACGTCAAAATGACCTAAGAGCAGCCCGGTATAATCCCGCCGGATTCCATGGGAAGCTGCTTCATCCAGAAGCCTGGACATAGGACTTCCTAATTCTACAAAAGTTCGGATTAGTCTCTCTCGCGCCGCTGTTTCCAGTGCTTCCTCCAGTAATGAATAAGCCTTCACCTTCTCACCCTGCTCAAAATAAGCAGCAGCCTGCAGCATTGTAATCTCAAGCAGTTCATCCGCATGACCTTTTGCGGTCGACTGCTCCCGAAGCAGCCCTAGTTCCTCAGTCAGATCAGCGGTTCTGCCCCTGGCGAGATCCACTCTTGCCAGGAGCAGAGGAAGCCTATAACTGAGGGCAAGCTCTGCGGCCTCATCGTAACGGCCCTGATTCAGATAAATCTGCGCCTGGACAGCTGCAATCGCTGGAATCTGTACCTCGAACTGATGCCGATCAGCGGCAATAGCAGCATTCGAAAGTATAGCGACTGCTTGATCCATATCTTCCTTTGCAAGCAGAACTCTCGCAAGCATAACCTGACAAGCGACCACCCTGTCTGAATATGCCAAGCGTCCCGCCAATTGAACGGATAGATTAGCATGCCGCTCAGCTGCCTCAAGGTCATTCCGTTTGTAACTGATCCGTGCCAGTCCCAGGTATGCTTCACATGCGGCCGGAAGCGGTGAATCCCCCGCCATTTCCAGCACGTGCTCATAATGAGATAAGGCTGCATCAAGCCGATTCTCAAGCTCCTCAATGTTTCCAAGTCCCGATGATGCCAGAAGCATAATCACCCTATGTCCGAGCCGGGTGCTATGCATTAACGCATCGGCATAGGCTTGACGTGCAGCCGCACGGTCCCCCAGCAGCTGATGCGCATATCCAAGCGCCCAGATGGCCGCAGTCCGGACTGGCAGATTGTCCGGATGAAGATATTTCAGAGCCCTGCGCGACTCGGCAAGTATCGTGCCGGCCTCGTGCCGGCTGACTGCCAGCGTCGCCCGGATCGAAGCGATATGACCGGTCAGATCGCGCCGTACCGATTCCTGCCGGACTTCCTTCAAGACTTTCTCGGCAGCCACCAGCTTGCTCTGGGCACCTTGCACATCTCCGGCCATTAGCAGAACAGAGGCATACATAACCCAAAGAGAGGGCTGCTTATCCAGCTCACTCTCCGGCAGCGATTCCAGCCAATTTCTCACAGCTGACGCAGCTCCCCGGAAGATGATTGGCATTCCCTTACCCTCCGCCAGCCGGGCTGCACGAGGTATATCTGCCGCGGAAGCGGCATGTTGAAATGCTTCCAGCTCGAACCCCTGCTCTTCATACCAAGCACTGGCTTTCTGATGGAGCTCAGCCAATTCTGTTGCAGGGTCCCTCCCGTGTTCGGCAATGTGCCGGGACAGCTGACTTCTGAGCAAATCGGCAAACATATGATGGTAGCGATACCACTGACGCTCATCATCCAGAGGAACAAGAAACAAATTGGCTTGTTCAAGATAGGTCAAGATGTCTTGGCTTCCCCTTACAAGATCGCTGGACATCTGGTCAGTTCCCGTTAGAATTGCGCTGCACAGTGAACCGCAGAACCGGTCCAGAATCGAAGTATAAAGCAGAAAATGCCGGATATCCGGAGCCTGATATTGAAGCACCTCTTCAAGCAGATAATCCAGCACATAACGGTGGTTCCCCGAGAAGGAAGAAATGAATGCATCCGGATCTTTATGACCCTTAAGGGATAACGCGGCCAGTTGCAGCCCGGCGATCCACCCTTCGGTACGATCCTTAAGCTGTGCCACGCTTTCAGGCGGCAGGCGAAGCCCCATGACCTGAGCGAGGAACTCTTCTGCTTCCCTAGTATTAAAACGCAGGTCCGTCCCCCTTACTTCGTTCAGCTGGTTCCTGACCCGCAGCCGGGCAAGTGGCAAAGCCGGATCCTTGCGGCTGGCAATGACCAAATGCATGCCCGAAGGCATGTGCTCAAGCAGCAGGGCAACAGCCTTTTGAACCGGCTCGGCTTCAATGACATGATAATCGTCCATAACAAGCACAAAAGAATGGGGAATCTCGATCAGGTCGCCGATTAGAGCCTCTACCATCGATTCCATATACACGGCTTGAGGTGACTGCAGCATCAGAGATACCTGTTCGCCCAAACCAGCCGAAACAGTTCTAAGGGCAGCAATAAGATACATCAAAAAGCGGCTCGGATCGTTATCACCTTCATCAAGAGACAGCCAGGCGGCAGGAGAAGCGCAGCTTGCCATCCACTGACCGAGCAATGTGGTCTTTCCGCTTCCTGGCCCTGCCGAAATCAAGGTGAGCTTCCCCTGCATTCCATCATTCAGCTGCTGGGTTAAGCGGGGGCGCTGGACTACTATTGATCGCGCTGCTGGAATATTTAATTTAGTGGAAATAATAGCTGCTGTCATAATACCCCCCAGTATAAAAGTTGATTTTCAATCATTTAGGCCATATAAATTTGATAACTAGTTCTACAATCTCAGCACGATTCCCTTTACGGATCAACAATCCTATACGAAGATAATCACTCAGACTACCGGGAAATCGGTATGCAGCAGTTTCGATACGCCTGCGATTGGTTATATGAAGCCTGAATCTAACCCTTGGAAGTTAGGGAATTATAATAGGGTCGGAAATGCGTTTCGACCAAGAAAGGAGAACTATCTATGAATTTGAAGCAGCTGGAACAAATCCATACAGGCCAAGGATTTATTGCGGCCTTGGATCAAAGCGGAGGCAGCACCCCAAAGGCGCTGGAGCATTATGGCATCAAACCTGAAAGCTATGATAGCGAGGAAGTCATGTTTGGACTGGTTCATGAAATGCGGACCCGGATCATCAAGAGCCCCTCATTTGATTCCCAGTACATTCTGGGAGCGATCCTGTTCGAGAACACGATGGACCGCCTCATCGACGGCAAGTATACCGCAGATTATCTCTGGGAAAAGAAAGGCATTGTGCCGTTTCTAAAAATCGATAAAGGACTCGCTGATCCCGAAGAAGGTGTACAGCTCATGAAGCCTAATCCAGGCCTTGACGATCTGCTGAAGCGGGCTGTAGAGCGCAACATCTTCGGCACCAAGATGCGCTCGGTTATTAAGGAAGCGAATCCTGCCGGAATCCGCAAGGTTGTGGAGCAGCAGTTTGCCGTGGGTAAACAGATTGTGGAGGCAGGACTGGTTCCTATTATTGAACCGGAAGTGGATATTCACAGCGCGGATAAACTGAAGTCGGAGCAGCTTCTCAAGGAAGAGATCAAAACCCATCTCTCCAAGCTTGACGACAAGACCAAGATCATGCTTAAGCTGTCCATTCCAACGGAAGACAATTTCTACAGCGATTTAATGAAGGACCCGCATGTGATAAGAATTGTGGCTCTTTCAGGAGGGTATTCCCAATCCGAAGCGAATGAGAAGCTCGCCCGCAATCACGGGCTGATCGCAAGCTTCTCGCGTGCCCTCGCCGAGGGGCTGACAGCCGGCCAGACGGATGAGGAATTCAACCAGACGCTTTCAAGCTCCATTAAAGCAATCTATGAGGCTTCGATCAAATAAAAGCGGCTGTTCTTGAGTGAACAGACAGCTACTTAAATTAATTGAGCAGCCGATCACTCACACCACCGTACATTCTGTTCAGTATACAGTGGTTCAACCGTTTCAGGACAATTGTCGTAGAGGCTCGTACTGTGCAAGGGAAGGATACTCCCCTGCCTGTACGAGCCTTTCTTTTGTTAAGGAGTCAAGGCAGCATCTGGCCTATTGGCAACCCGCCAGTATCCCGTCCGTGTACTCACCCATGGTAGGCCTACCACTCCGGTATTCCAAGCATCCGAAGTTTTGCAACTTTGTTTTAGGCTTCTTCTACCCTTTCCAGATGTACTTTCACACCGTCTTCATAGCCTTTCATTCCAGCTTTGCAGGATTAACCTGCTTGTTAACTGTACCCATAGTAAGTTTCCAGACACTTACGCAACTTGGTGGTTCCTAAAACCCTTATAGGCTAAGGGGAGAAGTACAATGGATAAGATGACTGCAGTGCCAGCCATAGCGTAAGGTTCAGGTATACTGTATCCTAACACATGATACAGCTCATAATGGGAGAACGAAGAGTACCCATTCATCATTTTTACAGGGAATAAATTGATGATATGATTGAAGAATCGGCTGCTTTTGCTATAAGGAATAAACATCGGTCCAAGAAGGACAATGGCAGAGCATATTATGACATAAAAGGGGGCCTTCATTTTGGCAGACAACACAAGAGTGAATGTCATCATCAGGAGACAGGCCAGAAAACCAAGCAAGACAGACCAGATATAGGTCTCCATTAGGGTTAGTGGAAAGGGCGCCCGAAACTGGATAATCTGCAGATTGCTGTTCCAACCGAAATATCCGTAAATGGCGAGAATCAGCAGGGTGAAAATTAGAATAGAGGCTAAAAATAATCCGGTTGTAAGGATTATACTCGCCCAAAACTTGGCCCTGATGACCTTGCTTCGTCCATAACGGGAGGAAAGAATAATAGAGTCGGCACCGGACTGATACTCTCCCGAGAAGACAGGTGACACACATACACATATTATAAAAGCAGCTGCAAAAATAATGATCCATAAATTAAGCAGGACGTTCTTCCAGCCATCCGTATAATCAAAGGCGAAAGGCACAGCAATTTTTTGATTCATCTTCACAAAGATCGCTTTGTCTTCAACCGAATAATTGCCGTAAGTATAGTCTGTGTCCAGGTACTCCTGGACCTTGTCCATTCTCTTCTGATAGAAATGGCTCGCGTCTGCCGAAGTTAATTTATTAATAACGTAATAGTCATATCCCGCCTTGGGGGAGTAAATTTGCCGGATCAGACTGAGAATTTCAGCGTCCTTTTGCTCCGTTTGACCATAGGCTTTATCAGAAAGCTCTTCACCGTTCAAATTTTGGGGGTTGTTCCTTGCAGCATGATAACGTTCTATCGCGGCCCCTATTTTCTTGGTAGTCAGCCTTCCGGCCTGCTCATGTGTCTGCTCTCTAGCCAGCGAGACTGCAGAAAGACCGGTAATCTCCTGACCATTTTGATCTGTACGGCTTTCTCCGGAGACTGTAGAGAGAGTAAGCAATATTGAAATAATGACGATTATGGCCATGCCGGCAAAAGTTGCTTTTCTTCTTACCATCTTGCGGAGTTCAAATTGGATAAGCGGGATCATAAGCTCACCCCCTTGAGGGGCTTAGCAGGTGATTCATCTTGGAAGTAATACAGATATAGGTCCTCCAAGGTGGGAGCGACAGGCACGGCATCTGGAAGCGGTCTTTCTTTGGACACAATGCGCAGCTCCAAATGATTGCCCTCATGCTTGAGATTGCTGATACAGTACTTATCATTCCAGCTATCCGCCTCTCTGGCCGGTACCAGACAGTTCCACACACAGTTCTCCATAGAAGACGTTAACTCTTCGACGGTTCCCGTCATTAAGAGGCGCCCTTTCTTCATCACCAAAATTTGATCTGCTATATACTCCACATCCGATACAATATGAGTGGATAATATAATAATTTTGTCCTTAGCCAGGTCCGAAATCAAATTGCGAAATCTTACTCTTTCCTTGGGATCGAGGCCCGCTGTAGGCTCATCCAGTACTACAATGCGTGGATCATTCAGCATAGACTGGGCAATGCCCAAACGCTGCTTCATTCCACCGGAGAAAGTTCGTATTTTTTTGCGGGCTACGTCAGATAAAGCGACTGTTTGCAGAAGGTCATTTGCTTTTAGCTTGGCATTGCGCGGCGGTATGCCTTTTAGTGCAGCAACATACAGCAAGAACTCCTCTGCAGTAAAGTCAGGATAATATCCAAAATTTTGAGGCAAATAACCAAGCAAATCACGATATTGCTCTCCCATCTCGGCAATATCAGCGCCATTCAACGTTATTGAACCTGATGAAGGAGCCAGCACTCCGCAGATCATACGCATGAGTGTTGTTTTTCCGGCTCCATTTGCACCGAGCAGACCATAAACTCCACTATTTATTGTGATGTTCATGTCCTCCACAGCTGTTTTGGCTGAGAAACGCTTGGTCAGTTTGTTCAGCTCAAGTTTCATAATTGAGTCCTCCCGTGCAGCTGTATTCAAACTATGAATAAATCAGATTAAAAACATTTCGATTTCTGCAAGAAGCCAGCATCGTATGAGCTTCCCAGATTAAGCCTATGAAAGAAACAACGAGCACAAAGATCCAGACACCCGTTGCAGAGGCAGCATACAAAGCATCATACTGAAATGACAGGGTTATTTGTGTCAGCATTAACAGGCCTATATATAACAAAATGCCGGACTCTCTGCTTCGGGTATGATTTATAATCCAAAGGCATCCGAGTAAACCCATGACAAATGGTACAAGCAGGTATAACAGAATGACATAGAACTCCGGATCAAAGCGGTGAGAAAGAAAGGAAAGCATTATTGTAAGAAAAACCGCATCCACAATGCCCAAAATGCCCATACGAGCTAACAGGAGCTTGTCAAGTGAATATTTGGTACTTACTTCAAGCTCAACCACACCATGTTGGAAGGAACCGGCAAGGACCTTGGCGCTGGCGAGAGCAAGAAGTGGGGTCAAGGCGGATACCATACCGAGCACTTGCAGATGGTTGAGTGTTGAGAATAATAAAAAATTTTGCGTGGCCAATACGGTAACCAAGACAACCATAAGGTGAGCAGCCCATACCTTTGCACGAATAAAACGAAGCTGCATAATAACAAAGTCAATGTACTTTGTTCGGATATGAAGTCCGGGCTGGTGTGTATGCATAATTTGTTTGGACTGCAAAATGGTCTCCTTCAGCTTTTCGGGATCAGTAGGGGGTAAAGGAGGTTGCTGCAGAAGGCCTCGTATGGTGTTTATCTGGCGTTTGTTCAAGCAAACTTCCCCTTTCTATATCTTTCTTAATGAAGCTAAGGCTTTTTTTGACCTTGTACTGGACCATATATATACTTAATCCGGTAATTGAAGCGATATCACGATATTTGAAGTCATGAATGAAACGAAGCAGCATGACCTCCTGCTGGTCTGGCGGCAATTTGCTTATCAATTGGTTTACGCTGTGCTCACTTTCCACCTCTTCCTCCATGGACAGAGTAAACCCGCTGGTCTCCGTTAGCTCCTCCAGCGAGACGGACTGTTGAATGCTGAAATATTCACTGCACAAACGGCGTGCAATGGTGTACAAGTAAGCACGACACTTTCCCACATGGGTGTACTGGTCGAAATAACGAAAAAAGCGATAGAAGGTTTCCTGGGTAATGTCTTCGGCCGCTTCAACGCTTCGGGTCTTCCAAAAGCAATATTTGCCTATACTGTCGTAATGGCGGCTAATCAGACAATCCATATATTCGGTCTCTCCGCTCTGAATCCGCAGTATGAGTTCAGCATCCTCCATGTTGATCCCCCCTTTCTATTATGTATAACTGTTAAAACGTCGAAAAAATGGAAACCTGGTATGATTTTTTTGTGAACTTAAAAAGCAACCCCGAATTATGAGGGTACTTTTTCGTACGACTCGGCCTGTAATTTATATAAGTTGGCATATATCCCGTTTTGGATCATTAGATCTCGATGTGACCCCATTTCTACCAGCTCGCCAGCTTGCAGTACAATTATAGAATCTGCAAAGAGGGTATTCACAAAACGATGACTAACCATTATGCATAACCTATCTTCCCTCATTTCCCGAAAATTTTGGTAAATTTCATATTCTGCGATTGCATCTAAAGAAGCTGTTGGTTCATCTAAAACCAATATTGGAGCAGGTTTCATAAGTGCTCTTGTAATAGCGAGTTTCTGCCATTGGCCTAATGACAAGTCAACACTGCCTGACCATTCCTTTTGCAATTTGGTATCATAACCGAATGGCAGCTTAGTAATAAATTGACTGGCACCGGATTGTTCTGCTGCCGTTTTAATTTGATCCAGGTCACTCAAGCGTTCCAGGTCGCCCAATCCAATATTTGTTTTAACATCAAACGGATATTTAATAAAATCTTGAAACACTGCTGAAATATTAGCGAACAAGGTACCCTGGTTAAACGCATTAATATTTACTCCGTCAACCAATATCTCACCTTCTGTTGGTTGATATAGGTTTAATAGGAGCTTGATTAATGTTGTTTTCCCAGAACCATTCTGTCCTACAAGCACGTAGGATTGAGAGGAGTACAAGGAGAGGTCCAAGTTCTTTAGGACGTACTGATCTGTACCTGGATAAATAAAAGAAACATTTCTGAACTGAATACAATGAAAGTCAGATGGAAAATCAGGCTTCTCATTTTGATCTTGTACTGGAAGGTCTAAAAGTACAAAGATATTTTGCACATACAAACAATCTTCATAAGCGGTTGACACTAATGATAGCAGGTTGGATATTGAATCCTTCAAATTGTCTACTGAGGTAAGATACATAGTTAGGGAGCCTATGGACAATTTTGATTTAACACTAATAAGTACTACTAAAATTTTTATAAAATAAACAACCCCCTTATCAATAATTTCCATAATCGAAGTTTCAATCAAGAAACGTCTTCTTATCTTCTTATCCTCTTTTAAGTAGTCATCAAGAATGTTCATAATGGTTTGCAGTAAAAACAAGTTTGCGTTATAGATTTTAAGTTCTTTAATATTTTGATTGGTAATTGCAAGAGTTTTAAGGTGTCTTACAAACCGATTATTTTCGAACCGTGTATTAAATACTTCAAACCATTTATTTAAAATTTTTAAGCTGATATAGAACATAGGCAACGCTGATAACACACAGAGCAGCACAATCCCGGTATTAAAGTATAATAAAATTCCGACTATCCCCACAAAACTTGTTAAGTTTTTTATAAAGCCCACCAATGTGCGCAGCAGACTTATACTTCTAGTAAGAGATTCATCATTCGACTTTTGAATCTGGTTATAGATATTGGCATTATCAAAGTCTTTCAGGTCCAACAGGGATACCTTTTCAAGGATGTTTTTACTGATAACTTTATTTAGCATGGATGAATATATATTTTGAATGTAGTTGGAGAGGGTGAGGGTTATTGAGTTAAGTAGGATTAGAACAAAGTGCAAGGCCAGCCAGACATACATTAATGAGTCTTTAATGCTGACCCCTTTGATTAATATATTAGTAACAGCATCAATAAACTCCTTCCAAACCCATAAGCCTATTGGAATTATAGCTCCGGATAGAGTATCAATTATTATGATTAAAATAAGTTTAGAAGGACTAGTTCTCCAAAGAAGATGGATAGTTTTTATTAAAATCAGGAGAAGGTCTTTTGTCTTTTTAAATTTTAAAATCATTCACTTCACCTTCTCCCTAATTTTCTATTACTACTTTGCAAGGAGCACTTAAGACTAAATTTTTATATATATTTACATCATCTGATTTTAAATCACCTAGAATATTAAGGATTTCTTCAAAATGATCTGCTGTAATGTGCATGGGCTCATCATAAAAGAAATTAGCTGATAAATTATCGAAAATATGCTCCATGCTCAGATCTGATGATTGCATGGATAATGTTGAGATGGATCTTTTTGCTTCTTCGAAGTCATTGACTGTGAAGAAGTATGACCTTAAGTGGTCTATAAGCTCATTCATGAGCGTGCCCATGTCACAATCGCCCTTTTGCAAGTATAGACTGATAACATGATAATAATAGTAATTAGTGATATGTCTGTCAGAAATGGTTATATGTTGGATATCAGTGATCGATTTGAAATAAGAAAGATATTTTGCAATACAATCTGTTAGCATTATTTCAAAGAGCATTCTGACTATTTTTACTTTTAGGTCTATATGGGTATAAGGTTTATGGAAGAATAACTCTATTTTTTTGATGTTGTTCATAGACTTGAGGTAATAAAATTCTGCAGGTTGGTTAACCAAATAAGCAATCTCTTTTGCTGATATCTTGGGAAGCGGCTCATTATTGTTGAAAAGGATGCCTAGAACGGCATTTTTCACTGTCTGAAGTGACAGGCTGGTTTGGATAATGAAGGCCATATTGGTTAAAATATAAAACTTGTTTATGAAACTTCGCACATCCTCTTCAGTTAGCTGCTCAATTTGATCTTTATCGCCTACTGGGAGTATATTTATTTGTCCATTCGTAATGTAATTAATAATTTCTTTCTGAACTCTCCATCTTTCACTCAGAATGTTACACTCGGCAAGGATCTCTTTTTTAGATATTTGGAATGTGTCTTCATTCACAATAGATGCTTGAAGAATCTCTTTTATTAGGTGCACACAGCAATTCAAGCATTCTGCGGAACTCGGAAAAGATATATTTAGAACGGTTAGGCCATAATTGGTATAACCCGAGAAATGAAACCCCAGTTGCTTATATTCAGAGTTGTATTTTTCTAAAATAGGATCATGATTGCGGTATGCTAAACAAATATGTTCAACCAAGTGAGCCAGTCCATTCTTTCCTTCAGGCTCTGCCTCACAGCCAGCCTTGATACAAATAGAGAGAAGAGTCCCATCAAAAGGGCCTTCTACAACATACAAGCCTTGATTCTGCTCGAAGTGTGTTATATTTGGCATGCTAACCACCCTAATTATGAATGTTCTTTCCCCACAAAAGAGAGCTGTAGTTATAAGAAAAGGCGATTCGACATACGCCAAATCACCTTTTACGGACTATTTACATATTCACCGCTTTATCATGATTGGCATTCTTATTTGCACTTGTTCCATCACAACCACAACCACAGCTGCTGTTCCAGAACCACCATGAATCATTATGAGTGGAGTCATGATTTCCTTGAGTTACACTACAAACACAGTTGCAAGCATGTGCAGATGTATCTGCATTGTTCTGTTTACGAAACAATGGGTTAACAACTTTCATAATAGTGTCACCTCCTTTCTGGAAAATTGTATATTATCCTTACCAGGCAAATAACGCCTGAGAAAGGGTAACACCTTTAATAAACTTCTATATCCTCTAAGAAGTTGAGCTTTTCTGGCGTTATCTCTCGGATAGAATGATAAAGTGCCAGTTCACTCAGAAGTGAATGTCTGAGAGCCTCACATTTCATATTTTTATTTTTGGAGTCAAAGCCTTCTTGGGTGAAATTAGCGGCATAACAAGTGTTACACAATCTAACAGCCCAGCAGTTCTTGCATTGCTCAATAGAGCCATCTGAATAATCCTGAACATAATATTTCTGTATGTTATCAAAATTGATCCCAGTGAAAACATGACCGATAGAGGGTGAGTTTCCTACACGCTCGCAAACAAACAGCTCCCCAGTCGTACTCACATACAATCTTCGGGCACCTGGAACACAACAGCCATTGAAGGGAAAAATATTTCTAGGCTCATCAGTTAAGAATCTGTTTTCAACTCTATTAAGAGTTCTTTCTATAGATGAGGAGTACACATTATTTTTATCACTTCTTATAGCTGAATGACTTTCTACCTGTTTCTTCATCCAGATCCATAGTGGACTAACGATATTTTCGTTATTGTGTGAATACTTAGGGTTTTGGTGCAGCTCCGTAATATATTCATCCTCTTCTACGCTTCCTTTAGAAGCATAACCAATTGTTATTTCCGTGTGCTTTGGTAAAAAATCGAGGTCAGCAAAAAATGAATTAATATCGTTTAATTTATCGTAAGTATAGGGAGGAGCAAACACGGCATTAATCGACAGAACATTTTGACTCGCTGAAAAGGCTTCGGCTAGCAGCTTTAATCCTTGAAATGCTCTTGAGAAGCTTCCTTTGCCATTGGCATACTTTCTATAGGAGTCCTGTACATATTCTGGACCATCCATACTACATACAAGGCTTAAGTTCGGAACTGATGCGAAATATTCTGCTATCTCTTTTGTAACCAGCGTCATATTAGTTGTTAATGAGAAGGTCAACTTTTTATCCTGCATAATTTGCCTGGAATATTCGATAGCCCATTTTAATAAATCAAATTTCAACAAGGGCTCGCCGCCATAGAATGTAACGGCAACTTCTTCTCTCGAGTGTTTTGCAGTATATTCAACCGCCGCTTTAGCTATTTCCAGGCTCATGTCGTCTTGATGAAAGTTTCTATTTAAATCGCAATCATCGTTATAAATGCAGTAGCCGCAACGAAGATTACAACGGCCGGTCAACTCAAGAATGATCTGTTCCAATCCCTCATTTATTCGGTCTTTCAATCCTTCATAATGATCATAGGAATACAGCCTATCAAGTTCAGGAGCAAGAAAGAGATGCTCTGCCCTCACCGTGTTCTCGAAGTCAATAATTTTGTCTCTGCTGACTATCTCTTCCATAACCATCTGTTCAACACTGAGCATATCCTTCAAGTTAAATAAAGCATTCATAATTTTGAAGGAGTCGTCATCAAGGACGAGCACTTTCCCTGTTCCAGTATCATAGAAGTAATTATTCAAATCTGTTGTGAATAGCTTTCCCATTCTATCCAGCTTGTTATGAAGCTTGAGTGTGAATAAGCGTGTCATTTCATCATGCGTTTTGAATAGAGAACTCATCACCTTCACCTCGTTCTTTGGAATATAACTGTTCATAGTACCTTCTTTAAAACCCTATTGTGATTTTCTTCACTTTTTTATAAATCAATATGCTATAGGTTTATGTTCATCCAAAATATATATCATCCAACCCAAAAATGGAATAACCTGTATTTAAAATGTAAAAAAATCTACCTCAACATACAAGTCTTGTGAGTATTAAGTTAGATTATTCCATTTTTTTCCAAACATTAATTTAACTCTTTTGTATTATTATGGGTTATTAAATTAGATGCAAAGGTTATTCTAAGGGAGGGAAATATAGTGTTTCGAGTAGGGGTTTGCATTGATGAGACTAACTCACGAAAGCAGCTTGAACAATTCCTTATAAAGCTTTCCAAGACCACTTCCTATTCTTTTGAAATAAAACTCTTTTCTTCAGGTGAGTCCTTGATTAAATATTATAGGGATCATGGGTCATATGCCTTTCATATCCTTATCCTTGGGATTGTTCTGGAAGGAATGAGCGGAATAGAGACAGCACGCTACATAAGGCTTATTCCGGACAGAGACGTTCAGATCATTTTTTTTACTAGTCATCCAGAATACATGCTTGAAAGTTTTGAAGTTCAGCCATTTCAATTTTTGCTAAAGCCAATCTCTTATGATACTTTTAAAAGCAATATGTTATCCATTTGCAATTATATCATTTCGTCAGTCAACCGCTTTCTAACTGTTAAAACCGAGGAAGGGCAAACCGTGATAAAAACTTCGGATATTATTGCTCTAATAAAAATTAAGCAAACGTTAACACAAAATAAAATTAAAGTGATTACATCAGATCAACAATATATTATTTCAGGCACACTCCATGAATATCTAAAGAAGCTTAGTTATCCTTTTCTGCTTATTCATCGTTCAGTTATTATTAATCTTGAGCATGTTCACAGGTTCAATGCTTCTTATGTTGTCATGTCCAATAACGATCAAATGCCTATTACTCGGGCCTATGTAAAGCAGCTAAAAAACATTTATGCTCTTTATATGCTGAATCACTTTAGAGAATATAGCAAGTAAGGTAAGCTAGCTTCATTCAACATAGGAAGTTAGTGGGTGGATGCCTTATTAAATGATAAGCCGCCACCTGTATCGTACTTGCTTATTGAGAGAAGAACAACGCCCCTTGTCCATTTCTGGACTTGGGGCGTTATTTTATATACCAATTGCTTTAACTCCAAATACTCACTGGACTTCTCCCATACCTCAGAATCCCACATGCCGGACTAGTCTAGTACAGCTGGAAGGATATGCTCCTTAATCAGAGTCCACCTATCACGGGCATTTGGCATGAAAGCTGAAGCTATCGCTACAACCATGTCTTTCTCCGGGATACAGCAAATCGCATTACCGCCGTCCCCCATGGCCGAGTAGGCAAAAACACCATCCTCTTCCCGCACCCACCACAGGTATCCATAGCCGTAAGGGTTCAAGACGGTGGATTCAACGGTCCATGTCTCCGGAATCACCTGACGATCGCCCCATTTGCCACGGTTCAGATACAGTTGGCCAAATCGTGCCATGTCCCGTGGACTCATCGTAAGACCCCATCCACCCGTCGAATTTCCGGCGGGGTCCTGCACCCATCCTCGAACCTTGCTTCCGAATAGTTCCTCGAACCCGAAAGAGTCCATGCCATAATCCGGAATGACTCTCATGCCAGTTGGCTTGAACAATCGTTCCCCCGCAAACGCACGGGCGTTTTGGCCGGTGCTGCGGGTAAGAATGATGGACAGCAGATGAGCCCCTGCAGTGGAATATTTGAACGCCCCGATGCTTCCGTTTTGGCCAAGCATATCCAGGATATATTTCTCCCAGTCTGGCTGCATGCACATCTTGTCCAGCGGTTCCTGCCAATCTGGGAATGGATACGGAGCCGTCATGGTGAGAAGATGCCGGATAGTAATATCCCCCTTCTGGGTGTCCGCAGCGTCCAGAACATAGTCAGGGAAGAAATCCAGCACTTTCTGGTCCACGGATTGAATGTGCCCTTCATTGATCGCAATCCCTATGAGAGCCGAGATTGCGCTTTTGGTCACGGACGCCACGTGGTGCACATCATCCGGACCATAACCGTTAAAATATTGTTCGTACGCAATACTTCCATTTCTCGCTACAACAATCCCATTAATATTGCTGTATCCGGATATAATTTCAGAGCCAAGCTCTGACAGCTTCCCGGCATCCATTCCTAAAGCAGCCGGATCTTCAGCCTGCCATTCTGCGGTTTTTTGCATAATAAATTCCTCCTAAATCTGTATAAGTTGAACTTAAGATTTACCATTAAGCAAGAGTGTGAAATGATTCTGAAGAAGCGAAGCGTTCGCCTTTGTGACCTGGCTTCCACCTTATAAATTTAATCAAGAAATCTGGGCGCAACAGCGATCGGAGGAACTTTTCACACGGCTGCTTCCATGTGTAAATCAATAGTTCAACTTATCTGGCTTTCTATTTTTTCCTGATTGGAAAATACACCTCAGTAATGCTGTCCTCAGGCACGGTGTTCTCATGGGGATCGTTGATATAAATTTCAAAGGGGGATCGGATAAGCTCATAGCCTTCCTGCTCGATCCACTCTCTCAGCTTGGCAAATACCGAGGTCAGCTCCGAATACGAGCCTTTCAAGACGGACTTGGCACAGAGCCCCCCCGGCAAATCTCTCGTTCCCTTAACAATCTCTTTGACCGGTATGGCAAACTCCGTATCATTGCCCGCCGGGTTATATTCAGGGCTGTGGTAAATCGTCATCGGTGTACCCAGCATGGTGAGATTCCCGACGGCTATCTTCTCATACAATTTGCCAAAATAAGTCTCATACCCCGCGGCATAGTCTTCCATGCTGAGCATTTGACGCAAGTAAAGAATGTTCATCGGCTGAGTTTCAACTAGCTGTACCTCAATGCTCTCCATGTAGGACATCATCGGTATGCCCTGCTCCAAGTTCAAGATATCGCTGTTTATCTGCTTAAGCGTGCATTCTAAAGCGTTCATCTTCTCCTGAATCTCCAGCCTCTTCCGCAGAAGCGCGGAACACAGCTTTTCCTCGGACAGATCTTCTTCCCACTCCAGCATGTCTCTCATCTCTTCCAGGGAGAAATGGTACGATTTCAAGCGGTTGATCAAGAGCATCTTCTTAAGCTGCTTGATGGAGTAGTACCGGTACCCGTTCTCAGGATTAATCTCATCCGGTTTGATAAGTTCAATTTCATCATAATATCGAAGCGTTTTTGTAGATACGCCGCACATCTTAGAGAACTCCCCAATTGATAACAAGGGGTCACCTCCTCCTATTTAGATAATCAGGTGCTGTGTTCTCCTCTACTTAACACCTTCCCCTAAGGGCAAAGTCAACGGCAAATTACGAGCTCTATCTCGACGTGAAAAGCTCACCCAGCGTGGCTGAATATGATTCTAATGAGGCATCTCCATAGTTTGAATAAAGCATAATCATTATTTTTTGAAAAATATAGACTTATATCTGCGAGCTTATATCTCCAGCAGACAACGTAGGATTTTTTATAATTAAATTTTCCATTGAAATTCCAAACTTTCTGGAAATATGATGGGTTGAATCACTATTTTGATGAACATTTTAATCAGGAGGCGTTAATATGAAGTGCAATGTATTTAAGAGGGTACTAAATCCGGGGAAAGACGTATCACTGGCCCTATAAACTGCGTAGTTCCCTGTTCAATAAGGGGCTATTCCATTGAGTAAAAAGGTTACAGCCGGCATCCCAAAATCGGTTGCCTGGCTTAGTTTTCTGGCGTTCTTCAGTGTTCTGAACGAAACGGTATTTAACGTGGCGCTGCCGGATATGGCAGTCCAGTTCGGGATTTCGCCTTCGGCGGCGAATTGGATCAACACAAGCTTTATCCTTTCGTTTGCCATCGGAACTGCGGTGTATGGCAAATTGTCGGATTTGTACGGTGTAAGAAGGCTTCTTCTAACCGGCGTACTGATGTATGGTGTAGGATCTTTGGTCGGAGTATTATTTCACTCCAGTTATGCTGCGGTGCTGATTGCCCGCTTCATCCAAGGAGCAGGAATCTCATCGGTTCCAGCTCTGATTATGGTTATCGTAGCCGGATCAATCCCGCCAAAGCAGCAGGGCAGAGCCTTCGGCCTTATCGGCTCTGTGGTAGCCTGCGGGGAAAGCATCGGCCCGGTCATCGGGGGAGTGGTAACCCATTATTTGCACTGGTTTTACTTGTTCGCTCTGCCGATGCTTACCCTGCTGGCCTTGCCTTTTTTTATACGGGATCTGCCGGGAGAACCCGCGAAGAAGGGAAAGCTCGACCTTCCGGGCGCTGTACTAATGTCTGCGGGGATTGTAACATTTACTTTGTTCATTTCACTGTACGACTGGATGTACCTGCTAACCAGCCTGCTGCTGTTCCTCGGGTTCGCCTGGCGTATTCGTAAGGCTCGCCAGCCTTTTATCGAACCTTCTTTATTTAGCAGAAAAGCATTTATCCTCGGCGTATTAACAGGCAGTATTCTGTTAGGCCTGACTGCCGGCTATGTATCCATGGTGCCTTATATGATGAGAACCGTGCACAACCTGCCTACAGACCTCATCGGGATCGGCGTTCTGTTTCCGGGCACGGTCAGTGTGGTTCTCTTTGGGATTCTAGGTGGAATGTTGGTTGATAAACGCGGAAATTTGTTTACCATGCGTATCGGCATAATATTGCTCATCCTAAGTTTGTTAGGTACGGCATTATTTGTCGAGCTGACGCCTTGGCTTATCACAGGCACCCTGATCCTGACCTTCGGCGGTCTGTCCTTTATAAAGACTGTCATCTCCACCAGTGTAGCAGGTGCATTGCGTCCTGAGGAATCCGGATCGGGCATGGGCCTGCTGAACTTTGCCTGCTTCCTGGGAGAAGGCTTTGGTGTGGCTGTAGTAGGAGGCATAATGTCCAGATCTTGGCTCGTATCTCCGCATCTTCCGGGGATTGGCAGCAGCACGGCAGGCCTGTACAGCAATTTGACACTCATTCTGATTGCTGCCGCCCTTATAGCGGGAACTGTCTTTCTGCTCGTGTACAAACGGGTTCAGCATGCACCCGGTTCAGCTTCCAAATCTGAATAAATGAAAACAACAGCAGCCCCGTGCTCTTCCCATGCACGGGGCTGCTGTTGTCTTCCACGATCTGATCCATTACCGGCCTAATTCCCTGCTCTCTTATCATCCATTTTAAGAACCTCGGATTCATAGGACTTGAAGGCGTTCTCCATCCCCATCAGAACATCCTTGATCTTCATATAACCTCGGGTATACGGCTCTGAATCCCTAATTTCCTCCCACATATAGTGGTACTGGCGCAAGTCTTCGGTCTCACATACTACAAAATCCGTATAATCCTTGCCCGGCAAGGCTTCCGCATCGAAAAAACGCACCTGCACATGTTCGGTGTACCTGCTTATTATTTCCTGCAGTGAAGCAGCATGTTCCCTCCGTTCTTCCCGGGGCAGGGCCAGCCAGGAAGGGTAAAATTCCAACAAAACAACCATCATATAACGCATATTCCTCAACCTCCATCAACTAAGCAGCTATGAGGATATTGTAATGCAGGGCATCCGAATCCGCATTAACATAGGTTAAGCCCGTTTTGCACGCAGCATCCGGCTTAGCGAGACTGGAGATATGCCCAAATAAGAGGCAACATGATATTGAGGAATTCTGTTCTCCAGTCCGGGGTACTTAACCAGGAACGCCTCATATCTTTGAAGTGCGGACAGGAACAATAGTTCACGTTCACGTTCTTCTTTTCGGATATACAAGCGCTCCACACTCTTGCGGACAAATCTCTCCCAGCTATGGCAGCTGTCCATAATTTCCTGTAAGGACTCATATGAAATCTCAATAACTACAGAATCCTCCAGAGCTTCAATGGTGTAGGAGGATGGCATTCGCTTCACCATAGCCCCATAAGAGGTGGCAAAATCATTTTCCAAAGTAAAAGCTACATTATACTCCTTGCCATCCGGCAGGGGGTAGAACAAACGGAATAAACCGGAAGCACAGTAATAGGCATACATCACCATCTCACCGGTTTCCACCAGACAAGTCCCCTTCCGGACCTCCCTTACACGCGAACGCTCGGCAAACAATTTCCACTCTTCATCCGAGACCATAGCCTTGCAAGCCAGATCCCTTAACGATTCATAATTTGTGTCCATAACCGTACCTCAATGCGAAAGTTAACTCTATAATAACACTCCCTTACATACGGCTTGGCGTTGGAAGTCCAAGTACGGTAAGTGCATCTCCGAGAGTTTCCTTGAATTTTAGCGTAAGCCAAAGTCGAAGCGCTTTTGTGTCATCATCAGCTTTCAGAATCGGACATGCGGCATAGAAGTTATTGAACAAAGTGGCCAGCTCATATGCATAATTACATATTGTATTGGGAGTCAGTTCATTGCAGGCTGTGAACAGGGTGTCCTGCCAAGCTGCGATATGTCTGAGCAACGCATGTTCGGCTATTTCCAGCTCAAACTTCAATTCCGCTGCTTCTGGCCTTATATCCGCCTCAGCCTCGGCTTTGTCCAAGATACTCACTGCACGGGCAAAAGAATACATCAAATATACTCCAGTATTGCCTGTCACTTCAGTTGCTTGTTTGATGTCAAAGACGACTTCTGTTAATAACCCGAACCTCAGAAGGTAATACCGAATGGCAGCAGCGGCAATCATTCTGCTGGATAGGCCGGCTTTATCCGGGCGTCTATCTTCGATAATTCCCTCCATAAGATCAAGCAGCTCGGAAATTTTGATCCCGATTCCTTGTCTACCAGACATGGCATATGACGTCTTGCCGTCCGATGTGTCTATGCCTAGCTCCCGCGCTGCTCCAGGACTTAATGAAACCACCCCATAACTGACATGACGAAGCTTGTTAGCTTGATCGGTATATCCTAGAATTTCAAGAGCTTGTTTGACCATGGCTTGTGGATACTCCTGCCTGTGGTCGATGACATTGATAACAAGATCTGCCCTGCCGAAGGATGATGGGCTTCCACTCACATTTGTAGTCCAGAGCCCCTCCGAAAAGCGCTTATACAGAAAGTCCTGTTCAAGCAGGCCAAATTTCCATAGATGATAAGCGATGTCCTTGGCTGTATAGGTTAAAATTCCGTTAGAACGCACCAGAACCTTATCTGGACTATGTTCCGATTCCTGGCCTTCCGAATTAGCTGTGGACTGTTTTAGTACCCAGCAGCCTTCCAGCTTACCTGAAGTTTCCTGGTGAAATTGCTCTGTTTCTTTCAGCAAATTAAATGCGGATGCCCAGAATCCTTCCCTTACAATGCTGCTCTCCCATACCAAAAGATCATAATTAATGCCGAACCCGTTCATTTCGTCAAGATGCTCACGTACAATCCGCTCGGCCGCAAGTGCGCCAACCCAAGCTAAATTGTCGCCTCCCTCTTCCATCGAATGAAGAACTTTGATTCTTTGTTCAAGTAATGAAGGATTACACTCATACTCTTTATTAACTCTTGAGTATATATCCCAACAGAAATCCCCAAAACGTGTATGCTCCTCCTTATGGGGGATGTTCAAAAGCCCCACTACCGTGTCGGCAAGCTGATTCCCCAGGTCATCTATATAATTGTGCACCTCGACATTGTACCCGGCTCTAGTTAAAAGTCTCACGAGAGCATCACCGATACAGGAATTTCTTAAGTGACCAATGTGCGCTGATTTATTCGGATTAATAGACGTATGCTCAATGACAACCTTATCGCCTTTATTTAGGGGCATCTCAAACTTCCGCTGGGACCATTCCTTCCAATCGATATGCATATTAATGAAGCCCGGTTGGGCGATTTCAATCTTGCTTATCAAATCTCCCATCCGATTGTCTTGTTCCATTTTAGTCTTCAACATGGCTGCTATTTGAATGGGTGGTTTCCTTAACACTCTAGCCAGCTGCATCGCAACATTCGTTGAATAATCACCATGTTCTAGGAGATCAGGCTGCTCAACCCCTAAATTCACTCCATTCTTACCGTTGACCCCTAGTTCGTCACACACATGTTCCACTGCATGTTCGATGCTGCTAACTAACAATTGACTGATCATCCCGAATAGACCTCCTTTTATTAAAAATAAAAAGCCCTCATCTCTAATAAAAGAGACGAAGGCTTCTGCATTCGCGGTACCACTCTTGTTGTTAAACCTAAGTTTAACCACCTCAAAAGATAACGGTCTTAGCCGTGACTTCCTACTGCAGGATTCAGAAGTCATTCTCATGGGTCCGTTTCCCTGTCAGCCCAGTACCGGATCTCACCATTTCCGGCTCGCTTTGACTTGAATTAACAGGTACTCTCCCAATCCTCGAATTTGATGTATTTTGTATATTATATCCAATACATGATTAAAGTCAATTCCCCAGCTCTACGCTGTTATTTCGCTCTATCCACCAGACTCGACATAAAAATCTAATCCATAGTGAAACAGCAGGCATTTCTACAGGTGAAAATGGGCGTACACTCACCACAGATAACCATGCGACATCAAGTCGATTGGATACCTTTAAAAACATGGGTAACAATCTGCTCTACATAGCTGTCGTTAATCGGGTCCCCCGTAACTAACAAGCGGTAGAATATCGGCCCGTAAATGAGATCCGTGCATAATGCGATATCAACATTCTTTTCCAACTCTCCACGCTGAAGGGCTCTAGTCATAATATCCCGGACCTCAAGCCGCCGGGGCTGAATATAACGTGTTCGAAATGCCTCAGCGAGTGCAGAATCAACCTGCCCCTCACCTATAATCTCCAGAAAAATAGAACCTTCACGGCTTACCATAAACCTGGCCATATTCGTGGCATGTTCCAGAATATCCTGAAATACCGAACCTGTATCCGGTACAGGCAATCTTGCTGCCGCAGCGGATAGGAACCCGTCCATGACCACGGCGGCCTTGTTGGGCCACCATTTATAAATAGTGGCTTTGCTTACCTGAGCACGTTCAGCGATTTTTTCTACCGTTACCGCTCCAAAGCCGCTTTCCAGCAATAATTCATAAGAAGCGGACAGGATGGAGCTTTGCGTTTCCATATTACGTGGACGGCCTCTTTTCCCCTGCATATGAATTCCTCCTTTGCTTTTCTCCGTTTCATCACTATATAAACTATACGTTTAGTATACAAAAAATGAAATTCGAAAAAAAGCCTATTTACAAAACGATACGTTCAGTATATTATTTAAATCAAGAAATACAAAACTAAACGTTCAGTATTTATTGAGGAGGATATTTATGTTAAAAGAACAAGGTAAACAAGACAGCTCTATCTCCAGTTGGATGATGTTTCTGCTTGCAGCTGCATGCGGTCTTATTGTTGCCAATCTGTATTACGCCCAAACCCTGGTGGGGCCTATCCGTGATGCAACGGGTCTTACTTCCTCAACCGCAGGATTAATCGTCACAGTGACCCAAATCGGTTATGTAGCCGGCCTGCTGTTCATCGTACCGCTGAGCGACATCGTTGAGAACCGGCGCCTTACGATCGTCATGTTAATCATAGCCATTGGCGCATTGTTAACTGCCGCGTTCTCACCTAACGCATCGCTCTTTTTGACCGCATCTCTTTTTATTGGAATTGGTTCTGTTGTGGCCCAGATTCTAGTGCCGTTCGCCGCCTATCTATCATCCGAGAATCAACGCGGCCGTGTGGTCGGTAATGTGATGAGTGGACTCCTGCTCGGAATTATGTTCGCCCGGCCGTTGGCAAGTTTTATCACCAGTCTTTGGGGCTGGAGAGCTATATTTATTCTGTCTGCCATTGTGATCACTTTACTAACTATACTGCTATCCTTTGCACTTCCCGAACGTAAGCCACTCCCCACAGTACGCTACGGCAAACTAATTCTCTCTTTAGGCACTATATTACGACAAACGCCGGCATTACGGCGCCGCGCACTGTATCAAGCTTTCTTATTTGGAGCCTTCAGTTTATTTTGGACTGTCGTGCCTCTACACTTAGCTGATAATTTCGGAATGTCTCAAATCGGTATTGCTTGGTTTGCGCTGGTTGGCGTGGGTGGGGCAGTAGCTGCGCCAATTGCCGGAAGATTAGCGGATAAAGGCTGGAGTAAAATGCTAACGGGGGCCGCCATGATTGTTGCTGTATTGTCCTTTCTGCTTATCCATTTGTTCCAAAGCTCCTCAACCCCTGCTCTGATTCTTCTCTTTGTATCGGCAATTACGCTCGATATGGCGGTGTCGGGGAATCTGGTGACCAGCCAGCGTGTGATTTATTCGCTGGGAAGTGAAGCAAGGGGACGGCTGAATGGACTTTTCATGGCCATCTTCTTCTTAGGCGGTGCTATCGGCTCATCTTTGGGGGCCTGGTCTTATACCCAGGGAGGCTGGAATCTCACATCCCTTATTGGAACCATCCTGCCACTTCTAGCTTTGCTATATTTCCTTACCGAGCGAAGATCAACAAAAAAAGACCGTACCATTTTGGCAGGTTAAGAGAACAAGGCTCCAAATGAATAATAGCCGGTACGTTTCGCCAGGAAAGAAATTACGTCCTAAGGACGTGCAGATTGTCGGGAAACCCACGTCATGAGACAGTGGGTTTCTCTTTTTTCATGATTACTAGAGGAGTTCTTTCCTGCTCCATCGAAATGTAATGATGCGGTTGTATTTGGTAATTAGAATTTTTAATAAACATATAAGGAGTGATTACCACTGTGCTTAAACTCCTCAAACAAGTTCTTATGCATACAGACTATGATAAACGGGAAGTAGCCTTGACTTTTGATGATGGCCCCCATGCTTTATATACTGAGAAAATCCTGGATATACTTGGCGAATATAATATAAAAGCAACGTTTTTTTTGCTAGGTGAGCATGTAAGGGATTATCCGGACATAGCCAAACGAATTGCTGCTGAAGGCCATACCGTTGGTAACCACACCTATTCTCATCCCAACCTGACAACGTTAACCTATGAGGAAATACATGATGAACTAACAAGAACTGAACAAGAAATTATACTGGCGACAGGTATTCGTCCTAAATTGTTCCGCCCCCCTTATGGAGAATTTAACGAATTGGTATTACGGGCTGCTGGGGAGATGAATTATAAAACTGTCTATTGGTCACAGGATACAAATAGAAGTCTTGATACTAAAGACTGGGCTGGTCCGATTGCCGAAGAAATTCTGCAGCATATTAAGAACAATATTTGTAGCGGAGGAATAGTTTTAATGCATGATGGCGGGGGAGATCGAACGCAAACCATATTAGCTCTGGCACCTATCATCGAATTTCTGCAAAAAGAGAATTTTACGTTAATCCCATTGCATTAAAGCTTATATCTAAGTGCACAGGTAAAAGGTGCAGCCTTCTCCTCTTACATAAGAAAACTGCACCTGTTTTTTTACGATATTATTGTCTTAACACAGCAGGCTGTACCCTGGTTAAATTAACGGCCAAGAAAGCTCTTCACGAAGAAATCCAGCTGATATTCCATACTGAGCGGATCATTGAAGTAAAACGCCTTTGCATTCGCCTCGAATACATGCTGGTTTTTGACGGCAGGAAGATTCTTATAGATTTGAGTATTCTGGAACGAGTTATCTTCCTCGGTATTTTTGCTAAAAATAACATAGTCCCCCATGTAATCCTTCAGCACCTCTGTGGATAAGGCAAAGTAGCCATCCTTTTTCGTGGTTTGTTTCACTTTTTCAGGCATCTTCAGTCCAAACTGCTGATACAAAATTTCGGTTCCCCGTCCGAAGTTCTCACCATAAACATAAAGTTGTTTGTTGAACGTCTCGATCACCGAAACCGTTGCATTTTCGCCGATCTTGGCTTTGATTTCCTTCCCAATCTTCTTCGTACGGGCATCAAAATCATCCACCCAAGCCTTCGCTTCTTTCTCTTTGTTCACCAATTTCCCAATTTCCAGCTGCTGGGTCAAGAAATCCACCTTGCCGTATGTATACAGCACTGTTGGAGCAATTTGCTTGAACTTGTCAACATTCTTAATATCGGAAAGCCCCACAATAAGATCAGGCCGCAGCTCAATAATCTTCTCCAGGCTTTCATCCGAAACCGCCTCTACATCAGCCAGCTTGTCGGCAAAGTTCGGATTCTCCTTAGACATTTCGTCCACCCCAACCAGAGGGATGCCAAGCGCCATCAAGTTTCCTGTCAAGAACCGGGTTAGGACAACGACACGCTGCGGATGGGTTGGAACCTCTACAGGCCCGCTTTCCGATTGATAGGTAAATGTCCCCGTCTCCGAAGCACCTGCGGCCGGCTTAGATGCCGAATTTCCGGCTTCAGTTCCGGAAGTTCCCGCTGATGAACCGCTGACTGTATCGGATTTGTTAGATTTGCTCCCCCCACAAGCACTTAACAGCAATACTAACATTAGAACAAACAGAATCCACAACTTTTTCATTCCAAGAGTCTCTCCCTTTTCATTGCGAGGTTTTCATTCAATTGATCATGAAAATCATTCTCAATTACTCCCCTAATTATATGAATACCTTCCGCACCGAACCATGCCTTTTTGTTTGGAAAAGAGCTTGGACTATTGATTGCCTGTCCATAAAACAACCGCCCGCTCAAGCTGCAGCCGAATCGAAACCGGGTTATAAGGGATCCATTCATCCATAACCAGATGATGGACACCGCCTCCCTGAACGGCACGATGGTTCTTCCACCCAGGTGAAGCAAACACTCTCTCGGAATGTGCCGTGGAACCTAATTCATCCGGAAATACGATGACCAGTATCCGGTCTGCCTCATAGTCTTCCAACTCGGACATCTGGATGCCTATCGAATGGAATTGCTCCCCGTGCTTGTCTATTTCCTGGGCAATTCTGACCGGCGGCCGTAGTCCCAGAGACCGGTACATGACATAACCTGCATTCCGTGCTCCATATACCCTTATCTCTTCTGGCTTGATAATCAGAAGCATAATAACTTCATCAGCAACTTTGCTTTGCTGAACCAGTATACGGGCGCTTTCTTCCTCTTGTTCAAAGTCAGCCAGCCATTGCTCAGCTTGATCACTTCTCTGAATGTAATGAGCAAGGAGACGAAATTGCTCCTTCCATCCGATTTCCATCCACGGAATATGGACTATGGGTGCTGATAACCGCAGGCGCTCAGGGCTTAGCCCCAGATGTCTCATATGCAGGTCTGCGGCAAAAACCACTTCGATCCCGTTGACATCCAGTACCGAATTTATCTGTTCAACCGTACAGCCCGTATTAACATAAACAGCTGTCTGCAACGACTTGAGACCCGCTGATTGGACATATTCGCTGGTTTCAGAAATGATGACGGCTGGCTCCAAGCCAAGCAGCATCAAGTGAGCAGCATAAGGAGCAAGCAACACAGCCACCCGCTGGAGGAACTTCCCGTTATAACCGGAAGGCGTCTCTCCCGTCTGCTTTTTGAAACGGCGGCTGAGATAAAATTCATCCTTGTACCCTACCGTTTGTGCGATCTCCCTAAGCGTGCTGTGCCCGTCAAGCAGCAGTTCCTTAGCCCGGTGAACACGCAGACGAGACAAGTACTCTGTGGGTGAGTAGCCAGTTAGCTGCTTGAACAGAATGGAGTAGTGCGAACTGCTCACCCCGGCGATATGGGCTAGCTGCTCCCGCGTGATCTTTTCATGAAAGTTATGTTCCAAATATGTAATACTGCGCTCCATGGAGGACTGCTCATCTGCAACAGGCTTGACATCCATCCTCTCCAGCAGGATAAGGAGAAGCTGATGAAACAAAATCTGATTCTGTACATGACGAACTTCCCCTTCAGGCATACGATACCTGTAAAGCTTCTCTGCAAGGGCCGTAATCTCAGATTCATAAGAGAAAAAATGGATTTGAGCATTCGAACTGATTCCGCTTTTTTGGGTCAATACCTCTTCAGGAAAGGATCTGATCTGTTCTAGGGTATGGATGGTCAGCTTATAGGCATGAAGGGGATTCAGATGATTGGCAGCAGCCAGCTCTGCTTCCTCATGTGCAGGAAGAAGAACAGCACTCCCTTTCATAAGCTCGTACCTCTCATCCCGGCAGGTAAGAACTGCGCTGCCACCAGCAACCGCAATCAACACCGCCGCATTCTCCTTAATCCGGTAAGCTGGTTGATTCGTGGTGCTGTAGAGCGATTCGATGCTCTCCAGCGTATATAATGGAAAATGGGACACTGTCCATTCCGATACAGGGTTGGTATTCATTATAACTCCTCCGTATTCATCAAGGTCGCGCCTCGCGAGACGTTTATATTCTCGCATCTCCTATGCCCCCTGTCCACGGTGTATCCATTTTAGGGAAGTTTCTTAATGTACTGTGTCATCTCACAGATTCGTTCTCTGGAGTGGCAGTATATTACATCAATGGATAATATGCTAAACTCAAATTGGAGGTGATAACATAATGAAAGTAAAACTGGAAGGACTTACACTGCTAGCTGACGATGTTGCGCGGTTGGCCCGATTTTACCAGGAAGTCTTGGGATTTACTATTGTTATAGAGGAGGAGCATTACGTAGAATTCGACAATTCAGGAGTGAGATTGGCCATTTGCTCTAAATCATTAATGGCGGACAACACCAACGGCTATGCTTCTTTTAAGGAAAGCCGGAAAGGTCAGGCCGTCGAGCTGAATTTCGAATGTGACTCGCCAGATCAAGTATACGCCTTATACGATAAATTCGTTTCGAAGGGAGCCGTTGATGTCACAGCTCCACAGATCAAGTCTTGGGGGCATACGACTGGCTTCTTCGGTGATCCCGAGGGAAATGTTCATTCTATTTTTGCAGTAAATCCTACATAATTTGCAGACAGGACCAAACTTTCCACCGTGCCGGAACTTGTAGTATGCTTGACCTTAAGAAGGGAGAGGATTTTATGGTTAAACAACTGATCATCGGCGACGCAGCGAATGAACTGAGCACTACGCGCCGCATTCTGGAACGCTTGCCCGAGGAGCATATGTCGTGGAAGCCGCATGAGAAATCCATGACGCTCGGTGGGCTGGCTACACATCTGGTCAACCTGCTCAATTGGCAAATCGCAATTTTTGAGTACCCGGAGCTTGATTTATCAACCATTCCGCAGCGGCGGGAGGCTTTGGAAAGACGGGCTGACATTCTGGAAGAATTCGACGCGAACGTTGGCAAGTTTGAAAAGCTGCTCGCTGAATGCGATGAAACAGCACTCGGTGAGGAATGGACTCTGCGCCACGGCAGCCATATCATCCTCCGCGCACCGCGGGCACTCGCGCTCCGCACTTTCGGATTAAGCCACATGGTCCACCACCGGGCACAGCTAGGGGTATACTTGCGGCTTCTCGATATTCCGGTGCCCGGTATGTACGGTCCATCGGCCGACGAGCAGGCCTAATAACGGAGTTTCTTGACAATTCTCAAAATCTGCTTTTCTGCTGTTCCCCATACTGGACATCATATCTAAAACCTATTTGGAGATTAATTGGACTTTTCTAGAGATCAACTCTATTTTCGCCACACAAAGGCCTTGCTGGTCATTTGTGTGGTTTCTTTACGTTCAAGTCCTTTCCCCTACTGTTATCAATTGGAATGCCGCATGTGGGTTCAGGGATTGTTAACAGTAACCTTCGGTCTAAACGCTCGAATTCAGCCACTTTAGGTATCCAGAAGACTGCCTTGGAATAATAAAAAGCAGCCGCTCAGGTTTGAGCTGTCTGGTACAGTTCATCTATGAACGGCTGCTGACTGTATTCATTGAGGTTCGTTTTGCACCTTGTCCCCAGGCTATTTTCTATATCGAATGACTGGCCCGGTAACTGTTCAAGAATGCAGCAATACGCTGCAGCCCCTTTTTCAGAATAGCTCTCGGGCATGCCAGATTTAGACGGATGTATCCATGGCCATGATCAACAAACATGCTCCCCCCCTCCAGAAGCACACCTGCTTGGGCAGCGAAAAGGCCTGTTAGGTCTTCTTCTCCCGAAATATATTTACTAATATTGACCCACGCCAGGTAAGTGGCTTCGGGGATTTTAAATTCAGCTTCAGGAAGGTATTTACTTAAAAACTCATCCGTAAACTTGAAGTTATCATCAAGATACTGTAATAACTCTTTATGCCACTGCTGCCCATGTTCATAGGCTGCTTGAGTGGCCGCAATACTCAATGGATTTTTGAAGGAATAGTGCCGGCAAAGCCATAATTCCCGGAGCATCTTATTAGGAATGATGACATTGGAAAACATCAGACCCGCCATGTTAAACGTTTTGCTAGGAGCCATACAGGTAACAATTCGATCCGATTGCGGAAACAATTTGGCAAATGGCGTATGAGAAAGACCACTTCGAAGCAAATCACAATGTATTTCGTCCGAAATGATCCATACATTATTCCTTAGACAAATTTCGCCAACTTCCCGCAGTTCCTCTTCTTTCCAAAGTCGGCCAGTTGGATTGTGCGGGTTACAGAAGATGCATAAGGTGACCTTCGGATCATTTGCTTTGGCTTCAAGATCGGCATAGTTTATCGTATAATGCCCCTGTTCATTATTTAGTTCCGAACAAACCAGCTCCAGATTATTGAATTCCACAGCGGATTGGAAAAAGGCATACGAAGGCGTTAGAATCAACACTTTTTCATCCGGCTTGCAGATATATTCACATAACTCATAGAGTGCAGGGATAATGCCTGGGGAGGTTACCAGCTGCTCCTTGGGGAACGTCCAATCGTACATACGTGTTGTCCAATTCGATAGGGCCGCATAATAATTAGGATCAAATACTTGACTATAGCCGAAGATGCGATGATTAAGCCGCTTGTGTATCGCCTCAATAATTTCGGGGGGAGTCGCAAAATCCATATCCGCAATCCACATGCGTACAAATTCGTCATCCTTGTAAGGAAAATTCAAGTTCTCTCTCCCTTTAAACAAGTATTCCCGAAATCCGTCTGTATTCATAGAGTTCGTATTTCTACGATCAATAATTTCGTCAAAATTATACTTCATAACGATGACTCCCTCTTTCCACGTGCGATTTAAGCGTTCTGTTTTTGTATTATTTCATATCTAAAGTAACCCACTCAAAACAGCAATAATTTCGCCAGACGAAACATTCAGTTGTTTTTGTTTCGCAATAATAAATTTTTAATATGATCTGTGATATACTTATCAAAAACAGAATTCAATTCACCTGTTATCACAACTTTGTCTATTCATAAGAAACAACCGAAGGAGAGATCACGTGACACCTACATTCAGCCGGGAAGTGGGTAAGAAAATCAGAAGCATCCGCAAATATAAGGGGATATCCATAGAGGAGCTGGGGAGGATCATTTACAAAAGCAAAGCCACAGTTTCCAAATATGAAACCGGAGATATCGCCATGGATATCGATACGCTCTATGCCATAGCGGCTGCTTTAAATGTACAGGTGGAGCAGCTATTGTGCGCTGAACCCAAAAAACCGTCTCCATTAATCGAGAACATGCCTAACACCTTTTTCAAAAATTCTAACCGCTTTTACTCCTACTTCTACGACGGCCGAATAAACAAACTCATCAGATGCGTGGTTGATATCTTTCCTCAAACCAGCGGAGCCGGTTATAAAACCATGTTATATATGAACGTTCGCGATTTCGACCAATATTGGCAATGCGAAAATTCGTATTCAGGCCATACCGAGCATTATGACACGCTAACAACTCTGATTTTAACGAACCAAGCTACACCTTTGGAGAAATTGACGATCAACATTCTGGCCTCTTTTCTTGAATCGGAACAAAAATGGGGATTGATGTCTGGAGTCTCTTTTCGCCCCTTTATGCCGATCGCCCTTAAAATGCTGTTTTCTAGATACCCGTTAACCGAAAATCAGGAACTCATCAATGAACTCAAAATATCCCGAGACGACATACGTAGAATGAAAATGTATAACATGTTAGCCATAACTTGAGTAATTCAAAATAAAAAAATGACCCTCCTGCGGGTCATTTTTTTCAAAGTGGCCATCATATGGGTCGAAATTAGACTCATCTATAGGGTGGCAGATGTTTGCCAGATTTGGAACGAAAGTTACGATACTTGAGGGCTGCGAACAAGTATTGCCCGGGTTCGAAGGGGAGCTTGCTGCACCTGTAGTTCGCCAACTGAAAGAGGATGGAATAACAATCATTACAGGAGCAAACGTCACAGGGGCAGACCAGCATACAAACGGCATTGACCTCCACTATTTGCACCAGAATGAGAGCTGTGTTGCGCAAGCTGAATATGCGCTAGCAGTTGTCGGAATGGCTTATTGATTTTTTTCAGAGCAGAACGGTTTAAGAACCACCAAAACGGTTTGGGAATCATTTAACCGAGAAAAGAGAGGTTACCTTATGGAAAATTCAAGCGGTGTATATGCGGTTAGCGATCGCCTTGTTATTCGGCAATTTGCTTTGCATGATGTGCAGTCATTTTATCAATACCGGGCTAATCCGGCTGTCTCCCGATTTCAATCTTGGGAGAATTATACGTATGAAGATGCTGAAGCGTTTGTTAGAAAGCAGATGGCGCATAGCCCTGACCAACCCGGAACGTGGTTTCAATACGCCATTGCTTTGGTTGATTCCAATCAGTTAATCGGAGATTGCGCCATTCATACACTTGGAGCCGAACCTCGAATAGTGGAGCTCGGATTTACTCTTGCACCGGAATATCAAGGAACAGGATATATGCACGAAGCCCTTTGCTCCCTGCTTGACTATGTTTTTGGAACGCTGGACAAACATAAAATGATCGCTTTTACCGATGTGCGAAATAAAAAATCCATTCAAGTTCTGGAGCGTTTAGGAATGAGGCGTGAAGGCCATTTGCTCCAAAATTATATGTCCAAAGGTATTTGGGTTGATGAGTATCAATATGCCATTCTCCAATCAGAGTGGTTCACCAAGTGACAAAATTACGAGCTTGAAAAAATTGTTCAAAAGTAAGGCCGAATTTATAACTGGCAAGAAGTCAGAACACGCATTCCGTAGCGATCGACGGACGCTTAAGCAATTCCCAGCCGGTCTTGGCGGATATAAAAGAAGCAAGCTCCCAGCCCATTCGGTAATGCGTCTGATATCCGGGGTGGTATCGTCCGCCCCATCCTTCCACCTCTGGATGAATCAATCCTAAATCAACCACAAATACCTTCCCGTTTCCACCTTGATTGAAATAGGACACCACCTTATTCACACTGGCGAGATAGTTGTTATTCATCGTTCCGACACAACAAAAGACATAAGGATCGTTATACTTCCCCAGGATATCCTGAATGAATTTTATATAAGCGGCAATATACTCCTCATCATCGATTGGCGTGGAATAATCGTTCTGACCCAGATTAATGACGATCCCATCCGGGATATACCGGGAAAAGTCCCACGGCGCCGTACCCTTGCCAAGCGTCCCGGAAAAGTGTTCGGACAATCCCTGTCTGTTCCCTATCGCATCCTGCCAGACGCCAATCCCGCAAATGGCCATCGTATGATATTCCGCGTTCAACATTCTGGCGCTGATTCCAACATAAGACATGTACCCATCATCCAGATGCGGAGCTTCAGCGAGCTCATGCGGATGGCCGATCCCGGCTCCATCCGTGATAGAATCGCCAAAGTATTCAAGCCTGACGGGCTTTGCGGTTGGAGGGGCAAGGAAGCTTCCGCCGTCAGGCAGAGAAAATTGATGAAACACAATACTGCCGGTCAGAATCCCTGTACGCTTGTGAATCTCCAAAGTATGTTCACCATCCGGCAGCCCCTGCTCAATGATGTATTCATGAACTCCCTTCTTCAGATTGATCCAATTACAGGCGACGCCGTCCACTACAATTTCAACGTAATCCTGGCCACTGGAATCCTCGGCCGTCATCGAGATGGCCGTACCCCGGAAGGCAACAAAAACAGCGCTGTTTACCCAACCACATTTCGGATTCTCCTTCTCGGCGAGATCAAATCTCCCCATCAGCCTGGTACATGTGGGAAAGCTAAACTCCAAAGCAGTTCCTCCTCTCAACTTCTGTAAATAGAATTCTTGCATTACACTAAAAATAAAGTATACTTTAATATATAAATAATATATATTAATACTATCACTACATATATATTTGGTCAACAAAACCCTGAGTTTTCTGTTATTCTATTACATAGTAGAATAGTTATCGGGTAACATTCTTGAATCATCCACAAAATTAAAGTATACTTTAATTAACTATTTATAATGCCAGATACTGATTCAGGAGAAAGAGGAGAGTTTTTGTGAACGAGCCGAAGTACGAGACGGTAAAGCAAGCACTGCTGCAGCAGATCCACGCCGGCGGTCTTCGACCCGCCGATAAATTGCCGAGCGAAGAGGATCTGATGAAACAATTCCAAGTAAGCGGGATAACGATTCGAAAAGCGATGACAGAACTGGCCAACGAGGGTGTGATCACGAGAATCAAAAGAAAGGGCTCTTTTGTCAACGGAGCTATAGCCCTAGACCATTCAAGCCGTTTGATCGCATTCATTTTATCGGCAGAGGACAATTACGATGTCTCTTATCTGAAGATCATCAAGGGCGCGCAACAAGCCGCAGCCGAATTTGGTTACTCCTTGATTGTGGAATGGAGCAGCGAAAATTTGGCCGTTGAACGTGCCTCTATTCAGAAAATGCTGGACCGGAAGGTCGACGGCTTCCTGATTTATCCATTCGATCCGATCCAAAGCAGGGATAACTTCCTGCTCATCGAACAAAACAACATCCCCTACCTATTGGTAGACCGCTACAATGTGGATCATCCGAGCTATTTTTCCGGCTGCAACAACTATGATGGGGCAATCCTGGCCACCCGGGAGCTGATCCGCCTGAAGCACACCAAAATAAAATTCGCAAGCTACCATTTCTTCCTTCATTCTGAGCAGGAGCGGTTCGCAGGCTATTGCAGCGCTATGCGTCAGGCAGGACTCCCGGTAACCGACGATCATTTGTTGACCCACATGGATTATGATGCATTGGCTGACAGCGTAATAAAGCGGGATGTCACCGCTTTGTTCTGCTCCAACGACAAGCTCGCCATTGAAATGATCGAGCAGCTGACCAGCCGGGACATTCAAGTCCCACAGGATGTTTCCGTCATCGGATTTGACGATTGGGATCATGCCGGCAATCTATCGATCGGATTATCCACCGTTCGGCAAGATTTCGAAGAAATCGGCAGAAACGCCGCGAATTTACTGAACCAGGTTATTCAGGGCAGTACCCATCGTGGCAGCACAAAAATATTGTCTGGGGTTTCATTGGTGCTCCGGGACTCTACATGTGAGAACCCTTACGCATAACTTCTTGAACTCAAATCGATCCACGAGAGGAAGGTGTTTTATGAAATTCGACTTTTTAAACTCAAGTCTGAGACACGGGCTCTTCCGTCAAGAGCAGGATGGAATCTCCTGCTTTCTTCCCGGCAGTGCGATAACCGTGCGCTTTCAAGGCCGGGAAATTACCGCCGAAATTGAGGACGTCAATGGCGAGGGGAAAAGCTGGGTTAACGTCTATATCGACGATCTCCCGGTACGGGTGATGAGAATCGATCCGGATAACCGGCTGTACCAGCTTGCGGACGACCTGGAGGATGCGCCTCATACTTTAACGCTGCAGAAGCGTACGGAGGCGGCATTCGGCAGCATCAAATTTACCGACTTAACAGCGGAAGGCGGAACTTTTCTAAATCCGCCATCTCCTCTGCCTCACCGGCTGCTCATCATTGGCGATTCGATTACGTGCGGCTTCGGCAACGAGGCACAGATTCCATGCGACTGTGATGCCTCACGGGAAAATATCGCGCTTGCTTACAGCTCGCTGACCGGTGAGCTGCTGAACGCCGAAACTTTAATTGTAGGCGCGTCCGGCACTGGCTGTTATCAGAATTTCGGCGGTTCCAAGGAAGGCCGTATGTCAGATTATTTTATGGAAACCCTCTGTCCTTATCTCGATCAAGAAGCCATGGACCCGTTTCATCCTGAAATAATTGTCATTAATCTGGGGACCAATGACTGGTCCGCGCCCATCCAGCCTTCAGATTACCTTGAACAATACCGCAAATTGGCTGGCTTCATTCGCCACCGATATCCGTCCGCCCCACTGTTCTGCGCAATCGGTCCGATGACGCTTGATCCCGCTCCCCATTTGAAGGCTCTCGTCCAGCGACTCAACGAAGAAGGCGACGACAACATTCATTTCGTGGAATTCCCGCTCATCAGGCGGCCGGAAGACGGTATGGGTGGCTGCGGACATCCCTCCATCAAGAAGCATCGGCAAATGGCCGAACAATTGGCCGGGACGATCCGTCAGATTTGTTTCAATCCAACCTCATCTACTGGCAGCCATTAGAGCATAACCAACCCGCAAAAAGGTATCCACGGTTTTAGAAGAGAATTCCGCAGAGCCCACCTCGTCGGCATGGTGAACGAGGTGGTGCGTGGTGAATCGCATCGGCGGTTCTCGATGCAGAAAAAAACGGACTAGCGTAATGTCAAACGCTAGTCCGTTTCTTTCTGTTCACTACTGGCCATTTGGAGCTGCTTTCGCTTAACATGGGCCACTCCCCATTGATGTAAGGATTCCAGAATCGGAGACAGGCTCTTGCCGTATTCCGTGATAGAGTATTCTACTTTCGGCGGGATTTGCGGATAGATGACTCGGCTAACAATCCCTTCCTCTTCCAATTCGCGCAGATGAAGCGTAAGCATCCTTTGAGTGATATCGGGCAGCAATCTTCTTAGCTCATTGAACCGCAAAGGTTCACCTTGAAGCAAATGATAAAGGATAATCGGCTTCCATTTACCGACGATTGAATCCAGTGCCACAACAAATTGACATTGGGCAGGGTTCTTTTCCATACGCTTTCCTCCATTACAGTACCTTTTTTAATACTATACCACATTTATGTGCGTACTTCTCAAACGAAATATATATTATATGATTAACCCATAAAGTAAATTTAATATAACTACAGAAGGGAAGTTTCCATTCATGGCAACCGTATTGTATATCACCGCACATCCCCTGGATTCCCAATCCTCTTACAGTCTCGCGGTAGGGGAAGAATTTATTGAAGCTTATCGCCAAGCCAATCCAACCGATGAAGTGGTTCATTTGGATCTGTATCAAGAGGATATTCCGCAGATTGATGCCGATGTTCTACGTGGTTGGGGGAAGATTCGGTCTGGTTCTTCTTTCGATCAGCTGTCTGATGCCGAAAAATCAAAAATAGCCCGTCATGAAGAAATTCTTGAGCAATTTGTGGCTGCTGACAAGTACGTGTATGTTTCTCCTATGTGGAATTTCTCGATTCCACCGGTTATGAAAGCATATACGGATGCGACTTCAGTTCCGGGCAAAACTTTCAAATATACCGAAAATGGTCCAGTAGGGCTGTTGCCCGGCAAGAAAGCCTTACACATTCAAGCTAGCGGTTCCGTTTATTCGGAAGGTCCTCTTGCTTCGATTGAAATGGGCTACAGCTATCTGAATAAGATCCTGAGTTTCTACGGGATTCAATCGATTGAGGGGATTTTTGTTGAAGGAACGGCCTCCTCGGAGCAAGCTCCGGCTATTAAAGAAAAAGCAATCGCCCATGCGAAGGAAGTTGCCCAGCGATTCTAATAAAGGAAAGGGATCCCCAACACCCCATTATCCACTAGAAAATAATAATTCAAGAAATCCAAAACCAACAGCAATGGGGGTGGGCGTTTGTTCTCGGAGCCTTCCGAACACAAACCCAGCTCCTAAACAAAATCAGGGGCCGTCTTCTAGGACGGCCCCCTTTGTGCGGGTTGTTATTCAGATGAGCAGTAATTTCTATTTTGCCAGGAAGGCATCAACCTGTTTCTGCAGCTCAGTATGGATTTTCCCCAGCACCGCTTCGCCTTCTGTTTTGAACTGGGCGAAGTATTGGTCCGGGTCAAGCGCACCGTTGAATAATCCGCTATAATATTTGGCCTGAATGGTCGCGAACTGGGCCACTTCATTCTTCACTGGCGTTGGATCGAAAGTGAAGCCGGTGAGGATGTCCTTGGTAAAGTTATCGGCCTTCGTAATGAATTGACTGTACTTCTGAGTCTCTTCGTCCGTACCGGCCCATTCCCGCTCTAATGTAGGATTCAACATGAGCTGGAACGAGACGATACCACCATCGTTATTCAGCGTTTCATACTGATGCTCGCCAGTCGGTTTCCAGTTAACACCTTCGATGCCGTGCTCCAACAAATCATAATTCTCCTGCCGGTTCGCCCAATCGAGGAACATCATCGCACGGTCTTTATGCTTGCTCGTCTTGACAATACAGATGAAGTTATCCATTTTGAAATTGGACAGGTTCTTTCCAGGAGTCAGATCAAACAGACGAACGGCTTCCAGCTTGCCGTCAGGCACAACCTGCTTCAGTTGGTCGTTGAACGATTGGGGAATGCCAAAAGCCATTTGGGGCGTAGCCGCTACTTTATTCTGAAGCTGCATTTCCGCCGGACTGCTCTTATTCGTTAAGACGTCCTGCGACATGACTTTGTCCACAAACAGCTTGCGGACATCCTGTATGCCTGACCAGATCTTAGGTTCCTTGGTTTCAAAGAAGTTGTAGACCTTTCCATCGTTGCCCTTGTAATACAGCATCAAGCTGGCTCCAGCAAAGTTCGTCGGACGAATGTTGACGCTAGTATCGTCCCGGATCAGCCAGTTGACCCAGCTGTAGGTAACGTCATCTGCGCCTGCAAGGAGAGGCGTAATACCGGACTTACTATCACGAACGGCGTAGAGATAAGCTTTCAAATCTTCATACGTTTTGACGGGCGGCAGGTTCAACTGCTCCCTCAGGTCCTTTCGGATGAACACCGATCTCTGCTGGGTATAGGCGCTTCCCAAGGGAACGCCGTAGATGCTGCCGTTAATTTTGTTCGCGTCCCACATTTGCTGCGGCCTCGTCTTTTTCACATTGGGGCCGTATTGGTCCAGAAGTCCGCTTAGTTCTTCGTAATAGCCCTGGGAAGCCATCGTGTCCAAATGCAGCCACGGGGCGTCGAACATCAAATCCACACTCTCTCCCGACGCCAGCATGACATTGGTCTTTTGATTTAGATCAGCAAAGTCAACAAATGTAAATTTAACCTGCGTATTAATCTCGGCTTTTAATCTCTTGTTGACCTCTGCCAGCACCTCATCATAGTTAGCCCCCTTCGCCCCCGGAATGACAACCTCCAAGGTGACCGGCTCAAGGGATGAAGCCCCGGTTCCTCCGGAATCGCCCGGCGCGGATTTATCCCCGCCGGCGCCAGCGCATCCGGATAAAGCTACGGCTAATCCGAGCAGTACCAGCATCAAGAACTTGCGTTTTGATTTGGCCATATCGATTACTCCCTTCCAATCATCATCTTTTATTGCGAGCTCAAAAAATCAGGCTTTCAGGAATTCCTTATACTCAGCCTTTCACTGAGCCGAGAGTCAAACCTTTGACAAAATATTTCTGAACCATCGGATAGACCAGTATAATTGGACCGATCGTCAGGCATACCGTTGCCAGCTTGACCCCTTCTGCTGGCGGCAGCGTCAACACATTGCCGTGATTGAGCGACGTAAGCTGCATCTGTGACATGAGCTGCCGAAGAAGCAGCTGGAGCGGGTACATATCGCTGTTATCGATGAACAGAAGCGACAGCCACCAATCGTTCCAATATTGCAGTGCGTAGAACAAGCTGATCGTTGCAATAACCGGCGTCGAGATCGGACGGATAATTTTGAAGAAGATCGTCCACTCCCCGGCGCCGTCAATGTATGCCGATTCGTTCAACTCATAAGGCAGCGAGCGATAGAACGAAACTAAGATAAACGCAAAGAACGGATTCATGACGTAAGGCAGCACAAGCGCCCACAGCGTATCCTTCAAATGCAGCCACTGAACGACCAGAAGATAGAAGCCGACGAGTCCCGAGCCGAAGACCATCGGCACATAGGTCATAAACGAGAGGAAACCGCCGTATCGGTTCTTCGGATGAGCCAGCACGTAAGCAAACAACGCGGTAACAACAAGGCCGATAACGGTTCCGATGGCCGTTACCACAATGGTGATGCCATAGCTGGCAAACATTTGCTTGCCTTGAAGGAGGAACCGATATGACTCCAGCGTAAAATCATCCGGCCATATGGAATATCCGTTCACCGCCAAGCTTCGGCTGCTTGAGAACGAATTGATGACCATCAGCCAGAAAGGAAACAAACAAACCAGCGCAAATAGAATCAAAAACAGTCCGAACAACCACACCACCATTTTATCGGAGAAACCGCTTGTTCGCCGGACCCCTGCGGGCGGAATCAGAGCAACCGGACGATTCATAAGGAATTCACCTCCCTTTGTATATTGTGAAATTCGAACAGCCTCTTAAAATAATCTGGAGTCCTTATCAATTTTTCGAACTAACGCATTAAACGAAACGACCGCGATAAGCCCCATGATAGACTGGTAGAACACGATAGCCGAGGACATGCTGAAATTGCCAAGCTGCCTTAAAGCCCGATATGAATACGTATCGATGACATCGGTCGTCGGGAATAGAACTCCGTTGTCCCCGATAATTCCATAGATCATGCCGAAGTCTCCATAGAAGATCCGTCCGACTCCCAAGAGGACAAGAATGATAATCTGCGGCTTCAGCAAGGGCAGCGTTATGTATTTCATCTGCTGCAGCCGTGTGGCCCCGTCCAGGCGGGCGCTCTCGTAATATTCGGAAGAGAAACCGGCAATGGCAGCGAGCAGAATAATCGAGTAATAACCGGCGCTCTTCCAGATTCGCGTTAAGGTTAGAATAATCGGCCATACCCATGGGGTCTGGTACCAATCAACGGCTTGAAGTCCGCTCATGCTGAGCACGCGGTTAATCATGCCGTCTGTATTGTTGAACAGAACGAATGTCATATACCCTACAACAACCCAGGAAATGAAATAAGGAAGGAAAACGACGGATTGGATTGTACGTTTAAACCATTTCAAGCGAATCTCATTCAAGAAGAGCGCAATAAGAAGCGCAAAGACCATCTCGAAAATAATGAACAGCGCATTTAAATAAACCGTATTGACTGTCACTTGTATCCAATCCTGATTGGAGAAAAAGAAGCGAAAGTTGTCCAGCCCCACCCAATCACTGCCCCATATGCCTTTGCTGATCTGAAAGTCCTTAAACGCCAGCAAATGTCCGGACAGAGGAATATAGGAGAAGACAACGAGAAAGATGATTCCCGGTATCGCCATCGAATACAAGCCCCGGTTCTTTGCAAGATCCCTAAGCATTCTCAATTTATAGTATCCCTCCATTCTATCTGGTCTGTCCGATGTGGCCATACCTGACAGTGTTCATTATGTACGGATAGATTAGCTTTGGAATAGTCCTCATTGTGTCACAAGGAGTACTAAAGCGCGTAATCCGGCTTCCGGAACCATCTTAATTTGTACTTTGTCAAAATGAGGACTTCACACGAAAGTCAGGATATGATTATGTAGAAGAGTGTCCCAGTCCGTTTTTTCTATCGAGACAAGCTTAAGGTACACTCATAAACAGTCAGTCCATCAATGAGGCACGGGGTGCAGGTATTATATGAAGAATATGAAGATCAAACCTTTTCTGCAGAAGACCTATTTTCGTACCTTTCTATTACTAACCACCGTTCTGATCTGTTCCATGATTCCCTTCGTCTACTTTCTGTCTGCCGAATTCGCGAAATACACCATGTTGGAGGTGCGCAGCAATTCGCAGAACGAAGTCAACAACCTGGCTTCGAAGGCCGAAATGATTCTCGGTAAATTGAAAGCATACGGGCTCAGCATGTACACCGATCAGAATATCCAGAACTGGTTCTTCAGTACAAGCAAAGATCCGCTCATTGACCATGCTGCGCTCGTTGCCCAATCCAACTTCATGTCAACCGAGTCGCTCATCCAGCGATCCTATCTCATTAATTTAAAACACAATCTTGTCGTCGATTCCAAGGTCGGCATCGTTAGTTTTAAAGCCTTTGCTGATCAGAGCATGCTGGAGCAGGTGAAATCAATCCACCGCCATTATTTGCGCTTCTTTAATCATTCGCCGGATGGCTCGGACTGCCTTGCCCTTATTCTGCCTGCAGCTCCGGAGAAGCCGTCCGACTTCTATCTCGTGCTCCTGATCGATAAACCTCAACTGTCCAAGCTTCTATTCGGCCAATCGGTCTCCTCGGAGCAGGACATCCGGATACTCGACAGTCAAGGGACAGTCCAATTAGGCGCGTTCAATCCTGAGTTGAACGAACAGCTTTATCAAGCAGGACGCGAGCAGCAAACGAGCGACTTCCAGGTTCGGCTCCCGCATCAGACATGGTTCGTTAGTACAGCCAAGCTGACCACCGAAAACTGGTCGGTATATTACTCAACCGAGTATCATATTTTGACCCGCCATATCTCCTTATACCAGCAAAAATTGATAGCGTATACATTAATGCTATTAGGAATCGTTTCCGTGTTATTCTTCTGGAGTTCCCGCCGCACTTTACGTTCCATCACCTTCTTGTCAGAGAAACTGAAGAAGGTGGCTGTCGTAAACTCCACGTCCGATGGCAAGCCGGATATCCAATGGATCAATGACGGCATCGATATGCTGCTGAACAATGTGGAGCAGCTTCATGCCTCCATGAGAAACCAGTCGGAGCTCGTTCGAACGGAATTTCTGGCCCAGTGGATGCTCCACGGAACGCCGGGTACCCAAAGCTACGAATATATTCAGACCCGGACCAAGCTAACTTCCTGCAAAGTCCTGTTTTTGGCGGTTCTGCGGATCGAAGCTTATAAGGTCTTTTGCGAACGTTATGATTTCCCTTCCCGGAAATTGATTAAGTACGCCATACGAAATATTAGCGAAGAAGTGATTGGTGCCGGTTCTTATGCGGCGGAAGGCCTCGATATGGGCGGTGACCATCTCATCCTGGTCATTGGCGGCCATGAATCGGGCCAACTTCAACTACAGCATCTTCTTGAGGAAGCGCACAATCAGGTGGCGCGCATTCTACGCGTCGATACAACCGTCGCAATCAGCAATGCCTATGACTTCGGCGCTAATTTCCGAAGTGTATATGATCATATTTACGAGTTGACGATGCTGCGATTCCTTGACGGGGAAAAGCAAATTTATCTGGAGAGCGATTACGAAGAGTTTATGGCAGGGTATCCTTCCGCATCCGAGGCACTTGAGACGGCCGAGATTATCAAGGCGATCCGCCGCGGCCGCCCGGAGACCGCCGTCGTTCTCCTGCGCCAGCAGATGAAACACATTCAGGAGCTTCCTTATCGCGATTGCAGGCTTAACTTGACCTATTTCACCTACGATCTGCTCAAAAACCTTAACAAATCCAGCGCCCTGCATGAGATCAGCAGCATTCATCAACTGCTGGAGCGATACAGCACGCTGTCCGAGTTCCAAGATTGGCTGGAGGGCATCGTCACAACGCTCGCGTCCGAGACCGAGGTTCCGAAATCTTTGAACCGCAAGGAAGAGATCGTCCTGGAAATCAAAGAATATGTGGACAGCCACTTGCAGGATACGCAATTATCGATCGAGCAGGTAGCCGACAATTTCTCCTTCTCCGTGAGCTATATCCGGCAGTTATTTAAGGAGATCATGAACGTGTCATTGTCCGAGTACATCCTCCAGGAACGAATCGAGAGAGTGAAAGAAAAGCTGGTATCCAGCCAGCTCTCCGTGCTGGAGATCGCGGATCAATGCGGCTTCACATCCAAAGGGCATTTCTTCTCTGCTTTTAAAAAGTTCACGAAACTTACTCCGAAGCAGTATCGGGAAATTCACGGAGACTCCCCAACATAAATAGATATTGCTCCTCCCTGCTTTCCGGCTATCATAGAGAACCGGCAAGCAATGATGTTATTTCCCAGGGCAAACCGCAGCCAAAAAGGACCTTTCCGATGAAGCCCCGAGAGCTTCTGGAAAGGTCCTTTTTCGGTTATTTCAATGTTGGGTTGGGCGTTCTATTGACCAGCTGTTCCCTGAACCGGCTTAAGCCCCAGCTTCGGATTCGCCAAGTCGAGTTTGTACATGACTTGATTGTAATTATACCGCGGTGTCGGGACCTGATTCGTGAATGTATTCGTATAAGTCCCCTCGAAATAGATAATCCGGCCGCCATCTTTGCTGAAGTTTTTGTGCTGGGCCACGTTATAAAAAGTATAATTATTATGCGTCACGATCTTTTTGGCATTCGTCCAAGGACCTTGAGGCGCCGGAGCTTCCGCATACCAAATTTCCCCGAGCACCGATGTCTTGCCCTGCATCTGCTGCCCGATCATCACGTAACGCTGCCGGTATTCATTCCATTCAATGGAGCTTGAGGCGATTTCCACCGCTTCGCCGGTATCAGCATCTTTCAACTGATAATAATGCGGGTCATTCGCCTGGATCAGACCTAACTGGATCAGTTCCTTTTCTTGATTCTGGGTAAGCGGCGGAGTGTTCTTTTTCCAGCCCCATACGAGCTTGCCATCTGCGCCACGTTCCAGAGACGTTTGAGCCCCGTTGTATGCTGTTCCCGGAGTCAAGCAAGTAAATGATTCGTATTGCGTATAGTCGATGATGGCGTTATAGCTGGCGGAAACGCGCAAATTCGGCACCCGGTGCTCGGTAAAAAGCCAGTAGCCTGCCCCGTTCTCCTCATAATACGTGGCCTGGCCGCCTGGGTGGCGCCAATCGTCTTTCGATGGAAACTGTACGACCTGTTCGAACTCCTTCGTATTGTCATTAAAGGCGAGAATGCCAAAAGCGCTGAGATCGGGATTATGTGTACTGTAGCCAGCGAGCAGACGCTCCTTTCCGGTGCTGTCCTTGGCAGTCATCAAACCGAACACCCAGGCTATTCCCGCACCGTCGGGCAGCTGGGGCACCAAGCTTTTGACGAAGCCGTCCGCGTTCTTGAAATAGTTCAGATTGACGCCGACATCCGGGTCCAATCCGCCATTTTGCGGCCTCTTAGAAGTTGCTCCTGTTACGCGGAAATTCCCCAGCGGATAAGCAGGTCTGTCGGTATCGCCCCAAAACCAGTACAGTTTATTGTTGTACTCTATCGTCTGCACGGAATCCTGTCCCATAACCAGACCGTTGATCAGCGGCTCCTGAATCGGTGCACCTAGGCCAAGCAGCATGCTGTCGCGATATATGCCCTGTCCTGTAATCCGGTACAGCCTTTCAGCGATGTTGACCCGGTTCATCTTGATTGTAATCGTGCCCCCAGGTGTGGTCTGTACGGCCTGCCCGCGATTGCCGAACATGTCGGCAGGGAAGTCGTAACCGTGGCTCGACAGATGGAAGAAGACCGACTGATCCATCAAACCAGGCTCATCGAAGGCCACGACACCGGCACTATCCGTGTAATACAGAACGTTGTTCGTCGTTTTTAGTTCAACAAGAGGAATTCCCCGGCCCGTCTCGGCATCCACGACCTTGATCGTGAACGGCTTATGAACCACCTTCTTCGCGATGCTCACATCTTGTCCAGCGCTGCTCTCCGCCTCCTGCGCCGCCATCGCGGCACCGGGTGCCGTTATGGCCATCACCATGATGCAAGCCCATATTCCTGCACCTTTCCACCGTTTCATTTTCATTTACTTACCTCCCGACCCTTGTCGTTTTGATAAAATGAAATCGTTGCGCCGTCGAACGTTCTCTATTCAAACCACCGATGATGCACTCTCCCCTACAAACCACCTCCTTGTCTATGAATCTGCCTAAGAAAACCGCCTCATACCGCTCCATGAATAAGCGGTTGACGTCAGGAGCCGACCTCCATGCGTGACCAGTCAGAGCCGATCGTCCCCAGCAGGGCGCGAGCAATCAACAATGCCCCGTCAAGTTCGGATGCACCCGGTCAGAAGCCACCAGGCGCTGCCCTTCTTCCAGCTTCATCCCCTATTCCTCCCATTCAATTGGAGCCTGATCGTCTTCACCTCGAACGGGCGGAACTGAAGCCGTACATCTTCGCCCACGTGTGGCAATTCGGCAACGTTCTCCTCCAGCATATTGGCTTCATAAACGGCCTTAACGGACAGCCCGAAGTGAAGCACGGACGCTACGGAGGCTCCCTTGCTCTCGTACAGCCGCACAATAAGGTCGCCCGATCCGTCTTCGGCAAGCTTAATCGTCTCCGCAATCACATTGGCTTGATCAATGCGCAGCAGCGAGTACGCCTCGCGGTTTCCTCCGGACACAAGGCTGACAGGATAATTCAGCTCGTAAGCTTCCCGCACGACAGGACTGTCAAGGAACGCGCCGTTCCAGAACGTAAATCCGTAAGTAAAATGGTGCACCCCTTGATCAGACGTCTCATCCGGCCATGTCGGAGCCCGCAGCAGCGTCAGACTCATCGTGTTGTCGCCCACGGAAATCCCGTACTTGCAGTCGTTAAGCAGTGCGAAGCCGCGGTTCGTCTCCGCAAGCGCCGACCATTTATGCTGAACCACCTCGTAACGATCCGCATCATGCGGACGCGAAGCATGGTTCGGTCTCTTGACGTAACCAAACTGAATTTCCTGCAGCGACTCGTTCGTATGAACGCGAACAGGGAAATCGACCTTGAGCAGCTTGTTCTTCTCGCGCCAATGAATCGTCGTAAGAAATTCCACCCGGCGGCTGCCAGCACGCAGCCGGATATCCTGCACCATGGTCGATTGGTTCAGTTTGCGCTCAATCCGAATGCTCGCGAAGAGCGGGCCGTTCGCAGTAACGGATACCGTGGCCCTTGCATTCAGCTCGACAGGTGCCATACGGTAGCGCCGATCAATCTCCCAAGCATCAAAGTCCGAATTCTGATCCCGGTACATCCGCATGACGTTGCAGTGATCCGCTGCCCATTCCGTTCCGGTCTCCTTGTCAAAAATACTCGTTAACTCTCCCTGTTCGTTAATTCCAAGCGAAATCCATTCGTTCTCCAGATGCGATTCCGTTGCCCAGACTGCAGACACAGCAGAAGCCTCTGCACCTTCCCCTTCAGCCTTGTACGTCGACCAGCCCATAGAAGGAACCTCCACCTCGGCAAACACAACGCCTTCGTGCAATTGCACCGGCATACCTGCTCCGCTCCCGTCCGATAGGCCATGGACATCAGCAGGCAGCGCGACCAGTTCCTTTCTCGGCCAGGACAGCGAGTTAAAGACGGTAACCCGGGAAGCATCGTCGTCCGTGAGCGCGTCCCTTGTATCTGAAGCCAGGTCGTATACGTTCTCATTCAATGCCTTCAGCTCAAGCTGCGCCTCTTCATGCACGCGGTGGATGGAGGAGCCCGGCAGAATATCATGGAATTGGTGCAGCAGCAGAGTCTTCCATAACCGGTCCAGATCCTCATAAGGATATGCCCGATGATTCAGAAGCTGTGCCGCTGCTCCCCATAGCTCTGCCTCGCGGAAGCCGATTTCCGCCTTCCGGTTCAGCTTTTTGATGATCGCTTGCGTTGTATAAGTCCCGCGGTGAGCGGGATAATAGAGCTCTCCCACATATTTGGCATCTGGAATGCCTTGTTCGATCTGATTCTCGAAAAATTCGATCGGCGAGCCATGCTTCGTCTTGGGGACACCTTCCAAATTGCCAAGCCTGCGCATAAATTCGAGATCATCCCGGTTGGAGCCACCGCCTCCGTCACCGTGTCCGAACTGCGTAAGCCGTGTAGAAATTCCTTCAAGCTGGACGCGGTCATTCCACTGATGGATTAAGAACGACGGATTAATCCGAATCGGATAGTAGTCGCCGTAGTTGAGCAGATGTGTCAAGATTTGCGAACCGTCGATCCCTTCCCATAGGAACGTATTATGCGGGAACGGATCTGCTATATTGTCGTAAGTACCAAATAATTTTGTAGACGCGAAATACTTGATCCCGCATCCCTTCATGATTTGCGGCAGGTTCCCGGAATAGCCGAAAACGTCAGGCAGCCACAGCATCTCATTGTCCACGCCGAATTCATCCTTGAAGAACCGCTTGCCATGCAGCGCCTGGCGGATCAGACTCTCACCACTGGGCAGATTTGTATCAGGCTCTACCCACATGGAGCCTTCGGGAACGATTCTGCCTTCCTTCACCGCCTGTTTGATTCGCTCATACAGCTCCGGATATAATGTCTTGACCAGCTGGAACAAATACGGCTGGCTCTGGGTGTACGTGTATTCCGGATATTCGTCCATGAGCGCCAGCTGATTGGACATCGTCCGGGCAATCTTCCGCTTCGTCTCCGCGATCGGCCACAGCCAGGCGACATCCAGGTGGGATTGTCCCATAAGGTACAGGGTAGGCACCGTTGAACCGTTCACGCAGGAGAGGAGCGGCTCCATGATCTTACGACACATCTTTGCGTTCTCTCCCAGCAATTCCTGACGCAAGGTCAGGTCGATCGTCGCGAACACCTGAGTCAGACAACGATCAATCTCCGCAACCCGGAGGGACTTGGCATCAAGATGATTGCGAAGATCGTACAAACATTCCAAATCGATAAAAAATTGATAGACTTCCTCTTCAAAAATGCAGAGCTGCGACTCTCCGAATGTCGGCTGAGAATTATTATGACCGGCGTACGCTTCCGCGACAATTTCAAATAACTCGCCGGCTTTCGCCGAACGGGTTAAGGTTACGTAATGATGGTTAAGGTCCTTTGCACCGCTTACGATACCGTTTATGTATACGGTCGCTTCGGATCCAAAATCAAGCATGGCCACAAGCCGTTTGCCTTCAGCTTCTTCGGGTACAACGATGACCGAGCGGAACCAGCCGTATCCCCAGTTCTCCCCCCACCGCTGGCCCGGAGCAATGCTCTCGAACGGCTGCCCATTCATTTCATGGATGAACAATTGCTTCATGGTCGTAAAACCGGAAAAATCTATTGAAGAGACCTTTGTAATCATGAATTGATTTCTTTTATTTAGCAGCTTTTCAACATGGAATAAAATCTCTTTTTTTTCACTCAAGGTTTCTCACATCCTATGGTTTCGTTATCTTTAATCCTATCGCCTTGTGACATACCGTCCCTCCGCAATGGCAGGCAGCAGAGGGACGATTTTTCTATTAGTTTCCTAAAGCTCTTTGTGCAGCGTCATTATAGATTTTCAGCGCTTCATCAATGTTGCCCATCTTTTGGATCTTATCCATAAAGGCCTGCCAATTATCAAAGCTGATCTTGCCTGCAACGAATTTGGCCTGTTCTTCCGTAACAAACGTCTTGATCGGGTTCATAATCTCCGAGACCCGCTGGCTTTCACTGCCGGTGAGTTGAATCGACGGCTCATTCAACCAGGAAGGAACATAGTCGTTCTCCGGCATCGGCAGACTCGTCAGAAATTGCGCCTTCTCAATCGGCACCTCTTCATATTTGCCGTTAAATACCGTATAGTCTGTCGCGGCAAAATCCACAAACGCTCTTGCATCACTCACCATCTGCAAGCCAGGGTTGTAGTTCCGGCTTGCCCGCATGCCGTACTTATCACCCTCCAGCCATGGATCCTTGGCCTTTTTCAGCGAGTCGACAAAGGTCGGAACTCCATCCTTCCCGATCGTATAGGTAGTGTCCTTAATCCCCCAGGTAATGAGCCTGATCATTTCATCCGAATATTGATAATCGATGAATTTGATCAATTCTTTAGGGTTTTTAACCTTTGAGCTTATGCCGTAGGCTCCCCAGCCCAAGTCAGGGGTATTGCCGTTGACAACCTCCTGCCAGGCCTTTCCGTACTTCGGATTATCGGGATACAGGGAAACCGCAAATATCTTTCCGTCGTTGGCTGTTCTCGTATACTCGGCTGGCGTTGTAAACCACTGCGTCAGCCACATGAAGTTGTCGCCGTTCAGCGCTTTTCTTTTCAGCGTATCATCTGTATCAATGGTGTACTCTGGATCTAACAGCTTCTCCGCATACAGCTTATTCGCGAATTGAAGCGCATCTTTATATCCTTCATCCAGAACCCCGTATACGTATTTCTCGCCATCCCAGAAAATTTCGTCGCGGATGTGGTTCGCGGAGAACAGCGATCTCAAGCTGTTCCATTTTGTCGCAACGGGATATTTGTCAGGATAGAGCTTTTTAAGTTTTTTGGCAGCCTCATAAAATTCGTCAAGGGTTTCCGGAATTTTGATGTTATTAGTCTTGAACACGTCATAACGGTAAGCGGACGTATTCTGGATGAGCATTCCGCGATCCTTGGGGAATCTCGGTGTGGAGGTTTCTTTAAAGGTGTACATTTTACCGTCGGCATTCGTTACCCTTTTCATCCCGTTCTTTACCTTGCTAATGTAATTCATATAGTTCGGCATTAAATCTTTATATTGGCTTAACTCAAGAAGCTGGCCCTGTTCGGCCATTTCGCTCGTATCATAGAATAAAGGCGTCACGAAGAAGTCCGTCAGATCATCGCTTGCAATCATAAGCTTGACCTTCTCGTCATACTCAGAAGACGGAATGTAGTTGTATTTAATCTCTACCTTCTTGCCCATATAGGCTTCCATGCGTTTGTGCCATTCCTTGCCTACCAGACTGTTCGGATTGTCCACGCCGTTCGAAGGCAGCGTCACCGAGAAGCGTACCACTTCCGAATCGTCCCCATTGGCGGCAGGGTTTTTGGAATCATTCGAACATCCGGAAAAAACCATTAGTACGGCCAACCCAAGGAACAGTATTTTTGCCAGTTTGTTCATTCAACTTCCCCCTAATTCGCACGATAAACCGCTTTCAAATCTGCAATCCACTTGCAATGAACCGTCTGCGCACTCTCCTCCCTGCACCACCGCCCTCTCAGCCTTTGATAGAGCCGACAAATATCCCTTTGGTGAAATGCTTTTGGAAGATCGGATAAATACACATGATCGGAAACATAGTTATAATGATGACGCTCATTCGTACCGCCTTCGGATCAAGCGTGTCTCCTGGCGCATTGACGGCGACCGCGCCGCCTCCAATCCGTCCTTGAATCGCAGTTGTATCCAAGGTGAACAGGTAGTTTCTTAACACCATCTGCAAGGGATACTTATCCTGATCCCGCAGATAAATCAAAGCTTCGAACCAACTGTTCCAGCTTCCGACCAGACCGAATAGAGCAAAGGTTGCAAAAAGCGCCTTGGACAACGGCAGGATGATCCTGAATAAAACCACCAAATCATTCGCCCCATCAATATAAGCAGAGTCCTTCAATTCAGAAGGAATATTCAGAAAGAAGGTCCGAAACAAAAACACATTGTAGGCGCTGACCGCACCAGGGAGAATCATGACCCAGACCGTATCAAGCAGGTGCAGACTGCGCATAAGCAGATAGGTCGGAATTAAGCCGCCGCCGAAAAACATCGTGATCATGAGAAAGATCGTAAGAAATTTCTTGCCCGCAAATCCCGGGATCGTCAGCGGATAGGCCATCAGCGCCGTAAACAGCAGCATAATACCGGTGGAGCCTGCTGCATAAATGATCGAGTTCAGGTACCCTTTAAAGATGTACGGATCATTAAATACCGTAGTATATGCCTCCAGATTAAGTCCCTTAGGCCAAATCGTTACGCTCCCGGAGGAGATGTAACGCGTGCTGCTTAGCGATGTCGCGATAATGTTCAGGATCGGATATAACACGACAATCAGGATGAATAACATGATAAGAAGATTTATAACATCGAAGGTTCTGGAACCCAAGCTAGCCTTTTTCAACATCCCACCACCTAGAACAAACTCGTCTCTGATACTTTACGGCTTAACCAATTGGTCAAGTAGAGGATCGTAAAGGAAATAACCGACATGAATAATCCGATCGCTGTCGTATACTCGTACTGTGCGCCTAATATACCTTGACGGTAAACATAGGAACCGATGACATCTGCTACCTCGTAAGTCTCAGGCGAATAGAGCAGAATGATCTTCTGGAAATCGTTCCCGAGGATTCCACCGACGGCGAATATCAGCAAAATAATGGTGGTCGGCTTGAGCGACGGCCATGTGATGTGCAGAACCTTCTTCCATCGGCCTGCACCGTCTACCTCGGCCACGTCATACAGTGTAGGATCAATTCCGCTTAATGCAGCAAGGTAGATGATCGTGCCGAATCCGACGCCCTGCCATATGCCCGAAGAGATGAAGATGGTCCGGAAATAGTCGGGCTCGAGTAGGAACATGATCGGGTCCCCGCCGAGAAAGCCAAGAATATGGTTAAACAAACCGTCTCTCGCTGTAAATTCCTTAAGCAGCCCGGCAACAATAACAACCGAAATAAAATGCGGGAAATAAGAAACTGTCTGCACAAGCTTCTTGAATCGCTTGTTTTTCAGTTCATTAAATAACAGAGCCAATATAATCGGGGCTGGAAATGACCAAAATAAAGTATACAAACCTAGAAGCAAAGTATTCTTTAAAACCCTGAACGCCATCGGATCGTTAAAGAAAGAAGTGAAGTACTTGAACCCCACCCACTCGCTTCCCCATATCCCTTTAGAAGCGTTGAAGTCTTTGAAGGCGATTAATATTCCGTACATCGGAAAATAGTGAAAGATTAACAGCGTCAGAAAGCCGGGAAGCACCATAAGGTAAAGATAGCGGTGCTTGATGATCCTGGCCGCCAGCCTGCTATTGGTTGTTTTCAAAGAAACACCTCCTTGCTGTTGCCCTGTTGTGATTGGGAATGTGTTGTATAAAGCTGGCACTACGGAAAGCGGATGCAAGAGCCCCGCCATGGAGTTTGTTTCATGTGTAAGCGCATTCAATTTCACCTCCAGGCTGTATCCCAACGTTCATCGAAAACACTTATCGCCTCCGGCTGCCGTCCCCTACAGCTATAAGCATCGTGATGTTTCACAAGTTGTTATGCTAGGTAAAAAATAACACATACTATTTAACCCGTCAATACATAATAATCAAATAAAAATTAACCAATTCCAGTATACTATCTTCGAATAATTCCAAACTTGCGGTATCGATGCGGCGTCAGGCTTTGCCTCCGCTTGAATAAGTCGTAGAAGTAACTGACATTGTCAAGTCCGATCTCAAGGCTGATGTCCACGATGTCCATATCCGTGTTTAACAGCAAATTCTCGGCATAGGACATTCTAAGTTCGTTAATATACTGGGTCGGGGACATTCCGAGATGTTTCCTGAACATTCTGCATATGTAGGCATGCGACTTCCCCGAGAGCTGGACAAGCGCAGCCGTTCCCCGCGTAAAGTGCTCCTTCTTTCCCGCCTCTCTGCATAGAGACTTAAACCACTCTGGCTGTCCGGTCAGATCAATCGGGTCTGTGTCAGCCTTGATATATCTGGAGAACAGGTCGGTCAAAATAGCTCTTACCTCCGCTTTGACGGCCAGCTTCTTCTCCTGCGGGATTAGATTGATCTGCTCCAGCCGGTACCGCACATATTCCTTCTCTGTTTTGGACAGCAGGGTCGACGGAGGCATGGCCGGTCCAAGCAATCTTTCGCTTGGGAAACCTTCTCCCAGGAAAGCTATGAGATCGTCAAGGGCCTCCCGATTGAACGACAAATTGATAAACTGGCAATCGCTATCCGCCGTCTGCTCATAATAATGAACGTCCCGGTCCCGTATGAATACGAGTGTATTCTCCTGCAGCAGCTGCCGGCTGCCGTTAATGACATGCACAACGCTTCCCTTCAGGATAAGAAACAATTCAAAGAAGTCGTGGGTATGCATACCGATCGTATCGCGCACCGAAGCGATCAGCCGATAGTGGGCCTGAATTTCAGAATCAATGCCGTCTACCGCAAGAAGCTTCAACATAAACGTGATTCCCCCTTATTCGTATATTGACCATGACAGGTTCCTTGAGATGTCAAAACACCATAATGCATTTAAAAATGGAGCAAGATTTAGGGCAACGCTATCGATTAAGATAGAATTGTTATTGAAGCCTGAAAGGAGATTTGCCAGAAATGAACTTAATGGAACTGCGTCAGCAATTCGAGGCCAACAAACGCATCTATGAAAGCGCCAAGCTTGTCTTCCATGGAGTCAATGGCTTCGATGTCTACAATCCTACGATTCCATTCCAATGGAACGGCAAGCGATACATTTACGGACGCGTGGAAAAACGCCATGAGTGGGCTAGGTCCTGGGTTCGCCTGTTCGAGGAGAGCGGCCCGGATGAGTGGACAGTCGTGCCGGATACGATGATTTATCAGCTTGAAGATCCTTATATTAGCGTGATCAACAAACAACTAGTGTTGGGCGGCACGCATGTTCGTTACAAGCAGGGACAGCTCGACACCTTTTACGGTTATTTCTACAAAGGCAGCGATCTTCACGATCTCTATTACTTCACGACAGGCCCAGATTATATGAAGGACATTCGGCTTGTGGAGCTGCACGGCGGGAGGATCGGCGTCTTCTCCAGGCCGCGTGGCGAAGCGGTTCGCAAGGAATTTGGAAGTGAATCCCTGGTGGGATTCACCATCATCGACAGCCTTGACGAGCTGTCTGCGGAAATCATCGAGAGCGCTGCTTATACCCGCGGATTATTCCGCAAGGATGAGTGGGGCGGCTGCAACCAGGCCTACTTGCTCGAAAGTGGAAAGATCGGTGTCATCGGCCATATCTGCTACGCTCAAGGAAATACATCGACTTATATGAACATGGCCTTTGTACTGGACCCGCAGACGAATCAATTCTCGGATTTACAAATCATCGGCACCCGACCTTGTTATCCGGATGGCCCTGCCAAGAAACCTCATCTGACCGACTGCGCGTTCACCGCTGGCATCGAAATGCGTCCCGACGGCAAGGTCAATCTGTACAGTGGCATCGGGGATACTGAAGCGGCGCGCATCGTTATCGACTACCCGTTCGAGAAGGAAGGCGCCATTGTAACCTTCTAAAGGAACAACTCAAATATCGAGCTGCCGGATTGCCTGGCAGCTCTTTTTTGTCCGTTGGCGGCCCGATGTGATACAAGTAGCGGGTATCCTTCATTTCCCCAAGATATTTCTTTCTCGAAGTTATTATAATAGGTTAGTTAAAAAAACATACTTTATTTGACCCCATAGTAATACATATATTCATGAAATTCAAATCATTTATCTCATTTCACCCCTTTTTCTGCCTGATTCATGAAAATCGCCCCCCTATTCGACAAGTTCTTTTTTGGGGAATCGTTCTAGGTAAGTATACTTTTTAAAGCAATATGCGCTATAATTGAGGAAATGTTGATACGAGGTGAACCCACTTGAGCAAGAAGGACTTGGCTCTGCCAAAGTACCAAATGGTGAAAGACTATGTCTTATCCCAGATCGAGAATCAGGAATTTACGAAGGATGACCGGATTCCCAGCGAATCGGAATTTTCCAAGCTGCTGGATGTCAGCTCCATCACGGTCCGTAAGGCGCTATCGGAGTTAGTGAACGAGGGTGTGATCTATCGCGTCAGAGGTAAGGGAAGCTTTGTCGCCAGCCAAGCATCCGCGCCGGAGAAGACCTCCAATCTGGTGGCCTTCGTCATCTCCGGCATCGACCTGTACGATAGTTCGTATATGCAGATCATGAGGGGCATACAATCTTTTCTGGGCAAGCAGGGCTGCAAGCTGATCATTGAATTCGTGGAAAATGACTTCGAACAGGAACGGGAGCTTGTTCTGGAGTTAATCCAAACGGAACTACGAGGAATACTGATCTATTCCTCTAATCCTGAAGCAGCCAAGGGCTATCTCGGGGAAATTCGCAAAAAGGCGATTCCGTTCGTGATGCTCGATCGTTCCCCTTCCGGCTATCCGGTCAACGTCGTCACCTGCAACAACCACGACGGAGCTTATGAAGCAGTAGAATACTTGATTAAGCAAGGCCATCACCGGATCGGATTCGCGGCTTACGACTACCATCTGAGCCCGGAGGTTGACAGATATAACGGCTATTGCAACGCCATGTTGAATGCGTCCCTTCCGGTACCCGAGTCGCTCCAATTCCTGGACAAGGAATTGGACTACACTGCGCTTGCGCGCCTCATCCATGCCGGAGAGCTAACCGCCCTGTTCTGTGCGAATGACAAGCGGGCCCTTGAGGTCATCGAACAGCTCACTGCACTTGACATTCGTATCCCCGAACAAGTCTCCCTCATGGGCTTTGACGATTTCGAGAGCTCCAAATTCGCCAAGGTCGCCTTGAGCACGGTGAAGCAATATTTCGACGTCCTCGGCTACGAAAGCGCCAAACTGCTGTTCGAAATTACCGAAGGCTCGTCCTACGGCAACAAGAAAGTCATGCTGCCTACGAGCTTGGTCATACGGGATACAATCAAACCAGTCCAAAATTAAAGCAATTCAAAAAGGCAGTGGAATCCAGGGTACGCTGGAGTCTACTGCCTTTTGTATCAAACAGGACAGGCGATCTGTCCAAGTGTATAACAAGATTTCATATCCTGAATCCATTAATGGGGTCACTACATCGGAATGCGCTCAACTCACCTCTTTCTCTCAGATTATGCTCCATGAAGAGAATATCGCGTTTCATTTCCTTCATGCCCTGTCTTGAAATCCGCCCTGTCTCGAACATGGCTTGAATGTTGTCTCTCTCCAGCTGAATTCCGATCCGGGCCATCTCCTCCAACGAGCTGTCGAACTCTTGTCGGCTGTAGGTGTCCGAATCATTTCTCGTCAGGCGCAGCAGTGTACGTTCATATTGCAGAATCAGCGAGCTGACGGTCTCCATATCCGGCCCGCCTTCTACAAGACGAGCATTAAGCTGCTTAATGATATAAGCCGTATTTTGAGTTCTGAGCTTAGTTATTTCGGCCCGTCTTTCCCGGAAGCTTAACCGGACGGGATTCAGCACCCCGAACATTTAAACCCATTGCTTAATGGGGAAGAGCTCTTTTTTATAACGGACATCTCTTGTCTGCATATACAACAGCTGGTTTATCCTCCCAAGGTAACGGTACGCTGTGTATGGATGCACATCCTTCCTTTTAAGCGCAAGCAGCGTGTTCTCTCTCCCATTTCAATACAGACAAGCCCAGGGACCGCTGTGCCTTATCGTTGTTCTCATCCTTCCTGAGTGTTCGAATTCTGGAAGTATATGTACTGATGATCTGGGCGGCTGCCAGCCGGTTCTGGTCTGTGGTCAGCTCGTTTAATCCCGTAATAACGTTCGTCAGAATCTCTATTTTGGCCTGAGTCTCCTCCTCTTCCTGCTCTGTTCGCGTTTCCTTTCCTATTAGTAGCGGCAGCAAATAGTTCGAGGCCAGCAAGGTCCACAATATAACCCCAGCCGCAAGGAAGATAATCAGATCTCTAGCCGGAAATGCTGTGCCATCATCAAGAAACAACGGCAAGGACAACGTACTCGCCAGCGTGATCGTTCCCCGGACTCCCGACAGACTGAGGATAAGCGCATTCTTGAACCTGAGCTGCCAAGGGTCGCGTGATTTGGGTCCAAGGAAAATATCCATCAGAAGCACCCAGATGAGGCGCAGCCCGAGTACAGCCACAGTCAATAACAGTGTGTACATAATTACTTCAAAATTCCCTATTTCTATGCTGATCCAAATCGTCTAAATAATAATCAGGAAGCTGCGTGCCAAGCAGCAGGAAAACCAGTCCGTTTAATACAAAAATAATGACCGACCAGGTGCTCTTAGATACAACTCTCAGCTTTGGCTACCTCGGGATTCATCTTCTTGTAATTGAAAGAATGGGCGATTCCTGCGGCGACAACGGCCAGGATGCCGTTGACCCCCAACTCTTCAGCTGCCATAAATATCAAAAAGGGAGTCAGAATCTCAATCAGCATGTGCAGTGTGACATTCTCCAACAATGAGTCTAAGACACCAACTTTCTAATACAGCTGTGGAGGTAATTGAAGTTGCTCCTCCGGCAGTGAATACAGATTTAGGTGGAGCGGGGTTGAACATCCAGGGAGAACCATTAGATGCTTTCGCGGATGGAATTTTCAAAGGATTAAAAGAGGGTAAAAAGGAAATTGGATATGGTACTTTTGTAAGCCGCTTGCGCATGTCGCGGGATGAAATTGACAAGTACACAGAAAATTTGTATGAGGCCACGAAAAGCTTGATTGAATAGTCTTTTGCCCCGCGTACATGACCGACCGTCCCGGATCGATCTTGTGCGTTAGCGATAGATTTCGATGCCGCGCTCACCGCCTTAGGCTCCCTGTGCGGAACGAACCCTGGGGTTCGCCTCCTCATGGAACTCCACCGAATAAAAAACGCAACCTTCATCAGGTTGCGAATTATTTCATATTTGGTGGAGTCTGGGGGGATCACTCCCTTACCTCATCTCTGCTCAGCGATGCGCTCTATCGCGTATTTGGTCAGCAGAGAATTTTGGCACAGTTATTAATCGGTCTTAGACGTAACGCCTTATTCCATTCACCTTGAATCAGAACATACTTCAATGCTATACTCGAACCAACCGACATGAAGTACATGCCGCTTTGATACTTAGATGTATCGAAGCGGCTTTTCTATTTTCAGATTATAAGGAGGGACAGTACATATTTAAAATAAAGTATGAGTCGTGGTTGCAGAAGCAGATCGAGCAAGAAAAGAATCATCGAAGACGCGAGTTGTTACAAAAAGGATTGAGCCACGGGACGGTAGAAATGTTGCGTTCCATTTGGTATCCAGTCGTCGGTAACTTTGATCATTTATATCCCGAATGGGAGGTCCGTGATTTCAATAACGGGTACAGGTATCTCGACTTGGCTTTTTTACCGGGAAATATGAAAGGTGATATTGAAATTCATGATTACCGGTCGCATGCCCGAGACTTGGACACACGCAGGTTTAAGGATCTGTGCCGCAGACAAAGTTTATTGTCTCTCGATGATTGGATCTTTTTGCCGATTGCGTACTTGTCGATCCGGGAGGAACCGGAATTTTGCAAGCAACTGATCTTATCGTTCATTGGAAAGTTTCTGTCGTTTGAGGTTGATTCCCGGTTGAATTGCATGGAAGCAGAAGCGGTTCGATATGCGCGGCGACTACTTAAGCCATTTACGCCGAATGAACTTGCTACGCATCTTCGGGTTACAGATCGACATGCTCGAAGTGTTTTACGTAATCTGGTAAATGCCAATCATTTAGTTGTTGTGGGTGGAAATATAAGATATCGGACTTATCAGTTGAATGTTGGCGAGAGTTTGCGAAACTTGGATGCGGGTAACGGAACCGGGAGGCGTTATATGGACCAAAATGCTCGAGAATAAATTCTAACGGAACTCAGTGACATTATTGATGCAAATTATTTGTTCCTCACCTCAAATTGCTCAAATAGCGACGCTGGGTTCCGTTACATATTATTTTGTCTCTTGTTCATAGAAATAAGATCGCTCTGTTCCGTTTGGAGTGGAGGTTCTTTTCTTAATGGAGCCAGACCACGGAACAACCTACACATCCAGCAGAAAACCTGCTGAAGCGGCAGTTTTATGCAGAGGCTCCCCTGCAAAAGCTCGTCACGGACATCACCTATTTACCGTTTGGTGATAAAATGTTGTACTTCTCCAGTATTCTGGATCTATACAACGGAGAAATTGTGGCTTACAGTATAGCAGACAAACAAGATACATCCCTGGTTTTGGATACACTGAATCAACTTCCAAAACAACAAACATGCTGCTTCACAGCGACCAGGGCAGCGTATATACGTCTTTAGGCTTACCAGGCAGCGATAAAGAGAAAAGGCATTACCATGAGCATGTCCCGCAAGGGTACGCCCTCTGATAATGCCCCCATCGAATCGTTCCATTCCACGCTAAAGTCTGAAACGTTTTATCTCGAAGGTTTAACCTGTACGACGACGGCAATCGTCGAGCAGGCCGTTCGAGACTACATTACTTACTATAACTCAATTCGCATTCAAACAAAACAAAACAACCAGTCCCCGGTAAATTTCCGGCAACTGGCTGCTTAAACTTGCAAGGTGTTTTGATCCTTGTCTCACAGATGGGGGTCAGTCCCATCGGCTTTCACAATAAATTTGGTGGGGCTATATACGATGTTAAATCCATCATAAACTTGCTGACGAGGCATACCCAACAAGTCCTATCCTAGCGGGTAGGACTTTAACGTCATTCTCGTCCGCTTCGCTCCTTGCGCGCTCTCTTTAATAACAATACCTATTTCTCAAGTCCATAGGCTTTTCGAACAAGTGAGAAATATTCATCAGCCTTAACGATCTGGTAATCTGGCCCAAGAGATTCAGTGATAGCCAGAACATCTGATGGTGACATGCTCCACGCGTTGATTCCTATTGAAATAAACTTAGGAGATTTGCCATCCCAGTCTTTCTGTGCAGCAGTCAATACATTTTTCCCGTCCTGAACAGTGGAGATGCCTCGCATGATAGATACCGGCAGACTCCCATTTATAATTTTAATATTGTCTTTATCTTCCCCTGCCAAGAAAAGACCTGGAAGTTTATAATTTTTCTCATATGCAGCTGCCGTCGAGTCGTTAAGCGGAACGTCTTTTCCAAATTCACGATTCAGTACATAGGGGTAGGACATGCCGGTTTTCTTAAGATAGGAATAGGATTGCTTCAAGTAATCCGTAAATGTCTCCTTCGGCCAGACCTGCGGATAGAAGTAGCCCGCTCCTGATGGTCCTGCGATAAGAAGGTCATTTTTCGTCGCAGTTGAACGGTAATAATTGAGAATGGCTGGTGCTGCATCATATAACAGCGGACTTGAGGTCCAGTTCATCGGCACTTTGCCCCGGGCAGGATCATTCCATAAGTTGCGCATATGGTTCTGGTCGTATTGCAAATTGTCCCCTTCGCCAAAGGTATATGTCACGTAAATTTTATTCTCAAGCTTCGGATTCACCCGTTTAGGCTCTGGCTCTGGTTCTTGTTTTACTTTTGTTCCCGAAAATACGGTCATGTTATGGAACCAGTCAGATGGCAGCACATACACACTATGACGGGACGTGAGATCGAGACCAGCGACCTCTCCTTCGAAATCATTGTCAAACCATCCCATATAAGGGGTCCCCGGCTTTACATCAGATAGAATCTTCTCGAAAAGCGCCTTTTCCTCAGGTATGCTGGTTGACAGCCAGAAGACCATTGCTTTGTTAGCTACGGCATAATCACGCAGAAAACCAAAAGGCTCCTTCTCCTCGGATGAGAGTGGTTTGATATTGCTTGCTGATACTTTGTATTGGTTCCACATTTCAATTGAAACTGTTAATTGCTTTGTATTGGCTGAAGGTTTAAATTCATATACAAAGTAATTACCGTTATCAGCGAAGCGGTGATCGCTGCCAGGTAAAAATTTGGAGTTATGTTGGTCATAGAGAAAAGGATCTTCCTCGGAGGTACCCGTTTTAAAATCTGAGATGACCTGTCCATCTGCCTTCACCGTCACTTGATGAACGGCTGGCCCCCAGCCATCCTGAGGAAAGGCATCCTGGAAGCGGAGGTAGACCGCCTCTTGCCCTAAATAGGAAGATAAATCATATTCAAATGTTTTCCGGTTACTTGCGTCACGAATCTGTTCCTTCTCGGCAGCAATCGTCTGGAATGAATCAAAATTTCCCGGCGGGATCGGGATGGATGTGTTCGGACTCAATCCGACCAGCATTCTTTGAGTCGTTTGGCTCCAGAGATTGTCATATTGCCAATTGTATGCATCCATGCGGCTCTTAAATTTACCCTGCAAGTCTTCAAGTACCGGAAGATTGTACGGTGAAGCCGTTAATTGCTGTGCAAGTTCAGGACTGGCGACAACGGCATCCTTCAGTCCAGCAAGTGTAGTTGCCACATTAATTGAATCCGGCATGTCAGGATCATATACAATGATGCCTTTAATTTCTTTGGCATATTTCTTGAAAACTTCCATAGCGTTGTCATGCTGCTTATAAGGAACTTTTAAATCCTCCAGCCATGGATCAACTTTATTCTGTTGCACATAAATTCGTGGTTGCTGCCTGTTTATTATTCCTTCAAGAGTTGTCAAAAGCAATTTGATATCCCCAGGTGCCTCATATACATTGGCAACATCCAGATGCTTAGCCTTGCCGAAGTTTGGAAGCGCTTGATTCTTAGGCCATTTCAAAGAATTCGCTTGCGTAGAAGCATCATCAGCAGCAAATACGCTGACCGATAACACGGTTGTGCAGACTAGAGCAATACACAAAACAGCTAACTTGCGGATCATAATTTACATCTCTCCTTTTAATAATAATGGGATGTAACGGATCAAACCGCGTTCTGTTTTTCTTATTCACTCCTCCAAGCTCCTGCTTCTCGAATTGCTGCTTGTAGCTAGCTGTATCAACCCCTTTCAAACTTCTTTGATAGCGTTAGACATTCATCGCCTGTTATCCTATAAAATTGTCTTTAGGCTTCTTGCATAAGTAATTGAATAAAGAAGCCCCCGACAACAGAACGATTCTGGAAATTCATCTGCTTTGCCGTGATGGTGTCATACCAATCCGTTACCGGAACACGGGCCGTGGTCTCATTCATGAAGTCCCATAGGGGCGCAAGCAGTGACTCAAACTGAGCTGGTGTTGAACTCATGGAGGCACACCATACCAGCCAATCCGATTTGGTATACGTATCCCGGCTATCCAGTGGGAGGCCATAACGATTTTGTTTAAGCCTGTAGTATTCAAGCTCTTTGGCTGCGATGTCCTTTGGGAACAGGTGCAAGTCCAGGAGACGATCCCACACCAGGTTGTATTTCATACTCCACGAATCGTTCGGACTATCAAAAGTCAGCTTATAGTGATCCCCGGCATCTGCCATGGACACCCACTCATTAACCATGTTCTGAGCAGCCGCAAGATAAGAGGCCCCAGCCTGCATACCGAGCTTGTCACACATATACGAATAAGCGGCAATGCCTAATATAGCCTTAATGGACAAATTAGCATTGTGCGCCAAATGTCCGGCGAAGTCATCGGTGCACAACTGATTTTCAGGATCAAGTCCATTTTGCAGTAAGTACTCCGCCCATCTTGTAAGAGGCTCCCAGTGTTCCCGGGCAAAATCCGTGTCCCCCTCATACTTGCATATTGCAGCAGCCATCAAGAGCATATTGCCGCATTCCTCAATCGGCATCTGATACTCCAGCTTGTTCTCCCCATACACCTGACCATTGGCTTTGGGGTAAGTTCCCACGTCATGAGGTGCAAAGTCAAATGTCCACTCACGGCTCATCGCATACTTATAAATCGGACGCATCATGCCCTTGATCAGTTCAGGGTTATATCTCAGGAATAATGGAATCGACGGATAACTGACATCGACCGTAGCAATACATCCATTACTGAAGTTCTCTTTGGAGAAAAATAAAACATTTCCCGCTTCATCGGCAACCAATTTATGGGCGGCAATCGCCTGTCTGTACGTAAGCGCCAGGATGTCCCGGTACTTCTCACCGCCTGCGGTTTGACTTTCGGCCAACAGCTCCCGATTAAACCGCTCACATCTTTGCAGAATCTCTTCATATTGATCCGTTGCCATTATGAGCATCTCATGAAACGTCAATCCGTTTCGTCTCCAATACGCATCCAGCGCTTGATGAAAATATTCGATCGCATGAATGTCGTCATACGCAAGCATCAGGTAGTGGGTTACCGGCACTTCCTGAACTAAACCCATATCCAGCTCTGCCGCCATGACCGGCATATTATCGGAAACCGCTCTCGGATGGTTCTGATCATCTTCTGACGGTAATTGTCCCTTCTCAACGTACGACCTACGACTAGCTGCAGAATGAATCACCGTCTGGATGCTGGACGTTCGGGGAACTGCCAGAACCATATACCCCCAATCGATTCTTGTATCATCTCCAGCTCGTTGTAATATTGGCTGTTCGACTGTCCCCATGGACATCACATCCAGTTGTCCACCAATCACGTGGTGTTCCCAGACCACTTGCTGATCCAGTGTATGTACACACCACTCGCCCGTCACATCAAGGTAGATCTTAACTTGATGTGACTCCCCATCCAAAGAACGTACTTGAAAAGTCACATAGGTTACAGGCCTGGATAACAAATCGAGATCATCCAGCAATAAAGGTGTGGTAAACTGAACCTTCAGTTCAATTCCTTCCCCTTGAAAAGTATATCTGGTCGTTACAGGCTCAACTGTCAGACCGGTTTGAACGAGTGCCTCCGGCTCCGGAAATTCAGCTTGATCCTGCAATGCAACCTTCCCCATAAATCGCCTGGGCTTGCCATCAATGATCACAAGGCCAGTCATGCCATGAATCTTGTTCGTCCAATGCCGGGTGTGATCATCATACAATTGATCGGCAGCGGACCAAACGCTAAAATAAGGATCTACGGTTACAAGAGGCACGGACGGAGGTCTGAAATTTGTTGTCATTTGTACAACAACTCCTTAAAGTGATAAGTGCAAGAATTACGATTACCACAAATACATTTTTCTAAGAGGGGTTGGCCATGTGCTCAAGCCAAACAAACGCAAGGCTTCGCTTCCTTGTTCCCAAGGTGCTGCGAAGCCTTCTTTTTATCAGGCTCCAATGATTATAAAGTCATTAGTTCGGCATCTGAACGGTTACGACATCCTTACCTTTCAAATTCTCATTCGTGAACTGCATCGCTTTCTCATATCCCGTCTTTCGGAGCTGCTCCCGAAGGTCATTGATAATGCTCATCGCAGCTTCATCTGATTTCGCAAAAACAGCTTCCTTCCACGCATCCCCCATACGATCCATTGAAGGCTTCAGCATTTCCCATTCCGGCGCTTTTGTAATGACGTCTCCCGGATTATAGGCCGTAATGACTTGAATGCCGTTGGGACGGAGGATTTTGCGAGCCTTCTCCATGGCATCAAGCCGTTTCTGTTCAGCCCAGATGTCTCCGCCAGCTGCGGAGTTGATGCGATCAAGCCCAGTAAGCGATTCAAGGCCGATGCTAATGCCTTCGTTCTTGCGCAGCTTCATGTTGGTATCCGTGCTGAATTTATCGAACCATTCCTTCTTGGCTACCGGCTTCCCGTCCTTCATCTCCCAGTGAACACCCTGAACTCCGTACCGCGCCAGCATGAATCCTTCGTCCGAAGCCATGAAATCAAGAAACTTCAGAGCAGCATCAACGCAGGCACCTTGGCAGTTCTTCGTAATTGCTGTCACGTTGTTGCCTTGAATCCCGAGATCAACCGGCCGGTTCGGCTCAACGTCCGCCCGCTCCAATGGGCCAAGAGGAACATAGTCGCTTCCCGAATGCGAGCTTGCATAATCCTTGGAAGCATCCAAAATGGCCGGATAGTGTGCCGCCAGGACGGCGATGCGTCCTTGATTGATTTTCTCCTTGGCGATAGGATCCGTCTGGGTAAAGACTTCCGGATCGAGCAGTCCTTCTTGAACCAGCTTGCGATAGAACAGCGTGTATTCTTCATAACCCTTGGTGAAGAAGTCACGCTCAACAGTTCCATCACCTTTATCTACATAGCTGGCCCCCGAGTAGAACATCGTGTTGCCGATGCCAACGGCCCAGCCATTACTGAACCCACCCAGCGGAAAGACTGGCTGGCCGTTCTCCTGTAAATTGGCCTCCTTAATCTTTTTGAGAAAGTTATAGAAATCCTCCTTCGTCACGACAGACTGAGGGTCCACACCGACCTTCTCAGCGATGTCTTTGCGGACATAGAAACCGTAGAGCCAGTCTATGCCGTCTTTGTTCGTGGCAGGCTGATTCTGAAGAAGCAAATATTTTTTTCCCCCGTAGGCATCAATCGCTTTTTCATATAATGCAGGGGGTACATTTTCTTTTGCAATAGATTTGGAGAGGTTTGGATAATCCTTCAATTTATCAGATATATCCACCAACTGGCCTTCTTTAGCAGCCTTGACGATGCCGTCCAGCTCGCCTCCCCATGCGGGTCCAGTGTAAATGTCCGGTAAATCCTGCGTTGCAAAAATTTGGTTGACTTTCTCCGTCTCACTGCCCTTCGTATACTCCCACTGGAGAGTTACCCCGGTCTTCTCCTTGATCACTTTTTCCACAGGGGTCATTCCATTATCAGATCCGCTTGATCCGTTCCAATTGTGTAATATTTTGAGTTTCTGTGAATCTCCTTCGGCACCTTGTCCGTTCTCTCCATTCCCTGATGAATTCGAGCAGCTGACCAGCATTCCCCCAACCATGATGGACACGAGTAATATGGATACGCCTTTCGACCAAATCCTGTTCAAACCAATCGCCTCCTGGAATCTGAATATTAATGATCTTGATGAAGCTTGGTGAAGCTCAACAAATTCCGGGTCAGGATGACCTAACCTTTAACCGAACCGATCATAACCCCCTTTACGAAATATCGTTGCAAGAACGGATAAATACATAGGATCGGGAAGACCGTGATCACCAGCAAGGCCATACGGAGGGATTCAGGCGTTGCTCCTGCACCGGCTGCACCGCCAATCGTTTGCCCGCCCTGTTGTGCGGCGCGCTGCATCGAATTGGATAATGCCTCCGCTTCCGTCAACATTTCCTGCAGCAGGGTCTGCACCGGGATCAATTCTTTATTGGATACGTAATAGGCGCCCGAGAACCAGTCATTCCAATGCGCCACTCCAATAAAGAGCGAGATGGTGGCCAGCACGGGTCCCGAAAGAGGCAGGATGATCCGGAGAAAGATTTGAAAATCGCCATACCCGTCAATGTAAGCCGACTCCTCCAGTTCCTCTGGAATGCCTTGTAGAAAGGTCCGGATAATGACAATATGCATGAAGTTGAACAGCATCGGCAGAATGTATACCCAGAAGCTATTGATCAAATGCAATTTCTGAAGCGTAATAAACAACGGAATGAAACCGGCACTGAAAATTGTAGGCAGGAAAATGTAAAAAGTGAAAAACGATCGGCCGGGCAGCGTCTTTTTGGAAAGCGCATAGGCCATAAGCGTACAGAGGACCACGTGAAGAAACGTTCCCAAGACCGTGCGAATGAGTGTAATTTGGTAAGCCTTCCAGATGCGGGCGTTATCAAATACCTGAGCATAGTTCTCAAGGGTGAACTTTCGGGGAAGAAAATAGATCGCGCCCTGCATTGAATCCTTACCGTCATTTAATGAATAAGCCAAAATGTAAATAAACGGGTAGATCATAGAGAAGCCAACCAAAGCAAGAAAGGTATAATTGACCACGGAGAACAAGGACCATTTCCGCTTCAAAACGTCACCTCCTTAGAACAGAGATACATCACTGACTTTGCGTGCAATCCGATTGACCGTCAGAACCAAGATAAGACCAATGATACTCTGAAATAATCCAACAGCTGCAGCGTAACTGAGGCGCCCTTCCCGGATACCGGAATTGATGGCATGCACGTCCAGTACGCTGCCCATGCTGGCGGTAGCCGGTCCATTCAAGAGAAGCAGCTGCTCATAACCCGCGCTCATCAAATTACCCACGGCAAGAATAAATAATATAATGGCCACATTTCGGATACTTGGAAGTGTGATGTGCCACATCTGCTGAAAACGTCCTGCTCCATCCATCTTGGCAGCTTCATACTGCTGCTGATCGATTCCCGCAATAGCAGCCATAAAGATAATGGAATTCCAGCCGATATTCTTCCAGATGTCAGATCCCAAAATCATCTGATAGAACCAAGTGGGATTGTTAAGGAACTGGATTGGCTCTGCTCCAAATAACCCCAATAAATCATTGACCGGACCGCCATAAGGAGTAAGCAGTCTCTGCATCAAGGTGACAACCACGATCCAGGATACGAAATACGGTAAATAGGACAAGGTCTGAACTGTTTTCTTGAATCTCAGCTTCCGAACCTCGTTCAACAGAAGAGCAAGAATGATAGGCATGGGAAAGCCGATAAGCAGTTTCATAAGGCTGATGATGAGAGTGTTGCGGATGATATCCCCGGATTGATAATAGTTAAAAAATTGTTCAAAGTACTTGAAGCCAGCCCACGGGCTTCCGCTGAAACCGCCAACGAAGGTGTAATCTCTGAAGGCAACTTGAATCCCATACAGGGGCACGTAGGAGAACAAAAAAAACCAAACAATGCCGGGAAGCATGAACAAGTAGAAGAGCTTATGTTTCCAGATTCGTTTCATTAATCGATGGTTTGGCCTCATCACATTCCCAACTCTCCTTTCTTATGGGGGACAATAAGCCGCTTTTATACCTGCTGTAGTGCTTTTAATCGTAACGTTATGATTTCAAATGGCGTGAAGGAGAGGGCTAGTTGAGATGGTTTGTCTATTGGTACTGGTGAGATGATATGTTCCATCAGATCAGTCGTCCAGGCTTCGGTTACAGCTAATCCGATGTGAAGATTGGTCTTGACCTGTGTTCCAGACGTCTCATACAGACGCACGATGATGTCGTTATTGTCCTCAGCTTTTTTGACCGACTCCACCATGATGTGCGGATGGTCCAGCTGCAGGAAAGCCTTTGTATGAGGCAGCTTTTCTTCAGGCATATCAGCCAATGATGACAAAGAAATCATACGAAGCGGAATATTCAGTTCATTTCCTCTTCGATAGATTTCAGCCTGCACATGATTTCCTTGATGCGGATATAACGAGTAAGTAAACCTATGCTCTGCACGATCCGCCTCAGGATCCGGATACGAACTGCTGCGAAGCAAATGAAGGTCAAGCACGTTATGGAGAGCCCGGTGACCATATTTGCAATCATTGAGCAGTGCGACCCCGTAATCCGGTTCCGATAAATCAATCCACTGGTGAGCGCATATCTCATCTTTCGCAAAGTCCCACATCGTATTGCGGTGGGTTGGTCTGCTCAAGCTGCCAAATTGGATTTCACAGTGAACCTGATCGGTACGGATATGAACAGGGAACGAAGTACGTAACATTTTACCGTTCTCTCTCCAATCTGCGGTGGTCTCGAAATCGATACGCCGGCTGCCCTCCGTTAGAACGACCGTCTGGGTTAATGTGGATTCCCCGTAGTTGTAATCGAAGATTAGACCGGTTCTTGGCCCATTCCGAAGCTCCCGGATGTTAAGAAGAGTTAACCGCATGCCGGGATTCGCCGAATAGTCATGGCGGAAATCCCAAGCGTCCCCGTTGTCATGATACACACGAAGATCGTTACCAAGCCGGCCTTGCGGAATGACTTCACGAGCTTCTGTCTTATCCAGGATCGAGAGGATGGCACCGTTTCGATCAAATCTCACAATAAGTTTGTCGTTCTCAATGCTGCGTTCATCAGCTATAACCTGAACACCCGAATCAAGCGTCTCCATGCCCAATTCAATGCTGGACGCTACTTCCTTCTGGGCGCCCTGGTCGCCATAATCGGATACTACGGTGTACCCCATAGATGGAACCTGCACCTTACGCCATCGCCCATGGATATGCAGCCACTCCTGGCGCTCCCAAGGCAGTGAATTGAATACCACAACGCTAGTGGAATCCACCTCACTCGATGAGATATGGTCTGCTAAACAGCGGTAAGTTTCAGTGATCATAGCTTCTGTCTGCCGGAGCAATTGTTCATACCGTATTAACGACTCATCGTACACCCTTTTAATTGAAGAGCCCGGAAGTATGTCGTGGAACTGGTACAGAAGGACTTCCTTCCAGATCTTCTCCAGTATCCCGGACGGATACGGCTTGCCAAGCTGGGCAGCAAGCACAGAGGCGAACTCCAGTTCACGCAGGGCTTTCTCCATCTTGCGGTTGTAACGCTTGCTTCGTGCCTGACTGGTAAGGGTGCCTTGATGCTTCTCCAGATAAAGCTCGCCGCGCCAGATCTGAAATTTGTCACGTTCTTCATTCAGCCGCTCGAAGAATTTCCAGGAAGGCTCCTGTATAACAGGGGACAAGCCAAGCAGATTTTTCTCACGAGCCAGCCGCTCCAAATGCTCTTCACCCGGGCCACCGCCCCCGTCCCCAATGCCGAATAACATCAGTGCATGGTTGGATACATTCTTATCCAAGTACTCCCGCTCTGCCTTGATAATAGAACGCGGAGCCGCCGGACTGTTGTAGGTATCCTCAGGTGGCATATGCGTTAATACCGAGGAACCATCGATTCCCTCCCACAGAAAGGAGTGGTGGGGATGGCGGTTGTACTCACTCCAGGAGAGCTTCTGGGTCATCATGTAATCCACACCGGATTTTTTCAATAATTGCGGTAAGCTTGCGGAGTAACCAAATACATCCGGCATCCACAGAGACTTCATCTCCATCCCGAATTCCTGTTGAAAATAACGTTTGCCATACAGGATCTGCCGTACAAGGGATTCACCACCTGGCACATTGGTATCCGACTCCACCCACATGGCCCCTTGCGGTTCCCATCTTCCTTCGCGCACCCGTTTCTTGATCTGGTCATACAGCTTGGGATAGTAAGACCTCATCCAATCATATAGCTGAGGTTGACTTGCTCCGAACACATAATCTGGATACCGTTCCATCATGCGAAGCACAGTCGAAAATGTTCTTGCGCCCTTTCGGATCGTTTCACGGATCGGCCATAACCAAGCCAAATCAATATGTGCATGACCAACGGCACTTATGCTGAGCACAGGATCTCCACCACGAAGGGATAATTGTTCCTCTAATACCCCCTTCGCACGGCGAATAAGGTCTGGAGTGAATTCCGTCAATATTAATGAAACGTCATATAGCGATTGAAGAATCTTTTCTCTACGCGCTGTGCCGGTAGGAAGATGCTCTGCCGTTTCCAGAAGCACCTCTGTGTCGTAATACAGACTTCGGATATCTTCATGACCAATCGCAAGTACTGCTTCTTTCAAAGTACCGCCGCGGTACTTGCCAAATAAGTCATTATTACCGGCATCAGCCCATAATTCAAATTCGCCACTACTTATCGATGAGTGATCTACTTCAACTACTCTTTTTCCGGGGAGACCCAGTGTAAAATCAAATTCAGAATTAATGGTAGTTAAGCCCTGCACAGGTGTCCCTTCGTTATCCACGATACAGAGCTCGCCATTCACATCCAGCAGAAGAACAACCTTTGTATCAGGACTAAGTTGTGGAAGGTGGCCCGTAAAACAAAACCAGGCACAATCCCATAACTCCCCCCATTGCTCACCAGGCGAAAGTGTAATTTTTCTCCCTGACGTTCTTTCTTCAAATGGAACAGGCTCCGGGGTAACCCATGCCGTAACTTTCAACTGGGCCACCGGCTCATAAATGGCTTCGCGGAGTTTAGACAGCATTTGATTCAAATGTCCGGCTCTTATCGGCTCATAGGGCATGATTGTTTTCTCTCCTCTCGGTCATCAAGCTTCTACAGTCTCACTATTCCAGCTTGCCCGAACCTCTATCTTGTTCCCGCTGCCATGCTCATACTGCAGTAGTACGGTTTGCGATTTCGGATCCCATTCCCATACGGCAGATGCTGTCTTGTCTTGGCTCACGCAGATGACTGATATGGGTTCGACTGGGCAGTGAAGTCTGGCTGTTGCCTGTATGCTTGCTGGACCCCTGGCCGCAAATTGAAAACCTGTATTGGTTATAGTCAAGTCTTCAATTCTAGAAGAGGCAGAGATTAGCTTAACTTCTCCTTGATGCGGTCGTCCGGCCGTAACATCGTATAACAGGGCTTGCTCCCCTGGGGCTAAACTTACTTCTTGCCGAACGCGCAGGGCTGGATCGAACAAGTCAACAACTGGACCAGCGATAACTAAGGGCGCTTCCGATACCGATTCTTCTAGAACGGAGGCAATGATATAAGGCCCACGCTTGATTTTGAAATAATTTTTTGATTCAAAGCGGAACGCTGAACCATCCATTTTCTCCAACGTTTCTCTAACCAACTGCCGGAGCTGGTCTGCACCTGTCTTCGTTAAAGAACATACCGCCGGATGTACAGCGAGCCAATTAACCAGTCCTTTGCCCGAGTAATGAATTCCTTCCTGCATTGCTTCAAGACCAAGCTGCTCAAATAAGTGCTCCCTGGGAGAGTGATAAACCTTGCTTTGGCTTCCATAACAGTGGTTATCATTCCACCATGCCCGAATGCTGTGATACGGGTCGCTGTCATCACCGACATAGATCAAAGCTCCGCCATCCTGTACCCACTGGGCTAGTGCATAATGGATATCAGAGTACTCCGGCTTCATAAACTCATAACTCAAAAGAAGAACACGGTATGGAGCCAGATAATGCGGATAACGCCTCACATTATCAAGTTGGACAGGTCTCACAGGTATCCCATGTTTAAGCAATGGCAGTGCCAGTCCGTAAAATGGAGAGAAATCCAGCAGTTCTGTATCGCCATCTTCCTGGAATCCTTCTGGATCTGTTCCGTCATACTTTCCGGCATCGGGTGCTTCTTGCTCTGTCTTCATGCGCTGAAACATCGCCGAGTCGGCAATAAGTACACCAATCTGGAGAGATTCATCGTCTGTTTCGATGTGGGCTTGATCCATGTTTCCAAGTGTGTGCATCACGTGCAGCAATGTTGTTGCATAGTCGGGAGGAATCCGCTCTTTACCTGTCCCCTCATCAGAGGGATAAGTCCCTTTAAAGATTCTTTGCGGCCATGGGGCGACCTCGTAATGGGAAACTCCGGGATGAAGAAGTGAAGCCGCAACCGTTTTTAGGTAGTTCATCTTATAATCGGCCCATGTATGATTCGGATTGTCTTCGATAGGATCATGAAGAAACCACATTCGTCTATCTGTTCCTCTTACCAGCTCCTGCATAACCCCATATTCCAAGTATGCGGTTTCAAAAGTTCGTTCCTTGCGTACCCCCTCATAAACGTTCGGGGTCCGTGAAGTCCCTGTCCAGATTTGCGCAATATATCCATCTATAGATGGAAGCTCAATCAAGCGAGACTGCGGACTAACAATCCGCCACTGTGTATAATTAATCAGGCTGTGTGTTGGAACGTAAAATCGAAGCACGCGATTATAGCGCTTGAGAGCATAGTCTTTCATTTCAGTACATAACCTGTCTAACACACGTGTGTATAAAAACGCTTTCAATTTGGCGGAGCGAAACTGTGCATCAGGCGAAGCATGAGGCGGATTCCAGGGTTCTTTATAATACAGCTGCCATTCTCTTTTAAAGGCTTCGGAGTAACCACCGTTTACCCAGAATTCAGGCTCCTCCAGATGGATCGCTTCCACACCGGAGTCGACAGCTGAACGTATTCGATCTGAGAGAAATCTGCCGAACGAGACTGTAGGCACCATGTAAGGGATAACAGGCTCCTTGCCATGAAGGATCATTTCCCCATAACGGTCTGTTTGTGCTTCATCCCAATGCGTTTCTCCATCTACTTCACCGTCCAAGTAGCCGTTATAGGTCCCCCACGCTACCCCGGTCATTAAATGCACAATGTATCCTTTATCCTTCCATTCCTTAATACGCTTGGGCATGGTTTCATCAATTCCGTAGACCATCACAAAATCAGTTTGAAGATCATAATCGGGATGATAGGGTGCTGATTCCTGGAACCCGATTCGTTCTTCTTTGCGATCTCGAAGCATAGTTGTAACCTCCCTTCCCTTGGATGATTTGTTTTTCAATGTAAGGTTTAACTACTCCTAAAATATAATATACATTAACAATATATTCAATATATTTTATAAAATAAAAAAAGTCCTTTCCGAATCGTATACGGAAAAGACTTTAATCAAAGCTCCAAATTTTAAGATAAGGGACAGGTTCCTGAGGTTTGTCTAATGACAAGCTCAGGCTGAATTAGAATCTTGCTAAACCCTGTAACAGCAGGACCCCCGCGAATGACTTCGAGCAGCTGGCTGGCCGCCTGATTTCCCATATCCTTCTCAAACTGCTTAACATGCGTGAATATACTGAACTCTTCCACGACAGAAGTTGGGTCATCAAAGCTTACGATGGATACGTCTTCGGGAATACGAAGTCCTGCCTGTTTGGCCATTTGATAAATCTGAACACCCAGCCTGCCATTAAGTGATATATAAGCCGTGGCCATTTTGTTACGGATATATCGGTACAACGGATGGGCTTCCGCATCCTTCAGAACAGACAGTGGCTTGAAGTCCGTGATCATATGAGCCGGATTTATAAGCGCCCCTTTATCTTTCAAGGCTTCAATATAACCATCAATTCTCTCCTGAACCGTGACAGTTTGCAGGGGGGAATCCGAACAGATGGCTATATCACGGTGTCCTAACTCCCACAGATGTTCAACGGCCAGCTTCGTGCCCAGGTTTCCATCGGCTGCAATGAAATGGGTCTCCACTCCCGGCAAATATCGGTCAATTAGCAAAAAAGGGAATCCCGACAGCTTCATGCCAAGAATTTCTTCGTTATAATTCTCCTCATCCACAGGGAAGATAAGTAATCCCTCTGCTCCAATAGCTTTTAGCTCCTTGATTGCATCCTTCTCTTTCTCAATCTTGCCATCCGTCAACATGATCATGCTGCGGTAACCTTCTTGATTCAGTGTTTGTTCAATCCCCTCAATCAGCCGGATAGCAAAGTAATCGTGGATCGAAGGCATGATAACACCGATCATCCCTGTACTATGCCCTCTTCTCTTAGGAATTGAAGATTCAGACAATGCTGTGGAAGATGAGTCTGTCTCTTCTGCAACAAAACTTCCTTTACCAGGGACACGATCGATCAGCTTCTCGTTAGCCAAGCCTGTTAGGGCATTTACAACCGTAATTTTGCTAACATTAAATTGATCCATTAGCTCCTTCTCTGTCGGTATTCGATCACCCGGCTTCAGATTCTCCGAGTTAATTATTTTGCGGATATAGTCCTGGATTTGCTGGTATAACGGTATTCGATCGTTAGTGCTCATAATAATCACATCACCAATTCATTTATTATATTTATATATATAATATATATTTTTAAAGCACAATAAACAACTACTGGGGGAAGAGATTAGGGGCAGTATTAACAAAGCGTACAGAAAATCCTTGATCCCCAAGGGTGCAGATCGAATAGCGCCACATGCGCCTGTATCATTTACCTGGTATTCTCGGTTATTGACCTTTTATTACACCAGTGATATATTACATACATGAAATATAAAAAAAGGAGGGCTTCATGCACACCATTTCGAATGTCGAGTTCATGCTCCTGCAAATGTTCGCGGAATGTCGTCAAGCTTCCGGGTACGATATCAAGAAGCTGGTCGATCAACGAGGTTATAAGGAATGGGCTAATATCGGTACAACTTCGATCTATACAGGACTGAAGAAATTGAACGATAAAGGATGGATCGTACCCGAAGAATGCGACGGGAAATCCGGCAAAGGACCCATGCCAACCCGATTTTCCCTTACCGAAGCTGGTATGGCCCAGTTGAGAAATGAAATCGTTGACAGTCTGTCTTCCACGAGGGAACGCGACAACCGCTTTGATCTCGCATTGGCTGCTTTGCCTCATATCGGGAAAGACGAAGCTATCATTGCTTTACGGAAACGGTTGGATTTCCTTGCACAAATTTCAATGAACCTTAACCAAAAGTATGAATCACAAGGCGGTGTCAGCCTTCCCCTGAACGTAAGGGCGCTGTTCTTGCATCCAATAAGCTTAATCGAGAACGAGCAGACATTCGTTGCCCGTCTAATAAATGAATTGTTGGAAGAGAGAGGATTATATGACAAAAATCATTGAGGGTTTTGTTCCTTATCAAGGCGAACATTGCGAGACGACCACCATCGGCAACTTACTGCAGCATGCTGGGGTCCAACTATCTGAACCGATGCTGTTCGGACTCGGACAAGGGCATGGATTCATATATTGGGACTCGAAGGGAATGGACTTTCCGTTTATCGGAGGAAGGGTAAAACCGGACGAATTGACTGCCAACCTAGCCAAACGGCTTGATTTGACCGTCAAAATTCAAGAAACGTCGTCCGTCGACAAGGCTTGGCAGAACGTACGGAGCTTCATCGAACGCGGAATTCCGGTCGGTCTGAAATTAGACTCCTATTACTTGGATTATTTCACGAACAAGGTGCATTTTGCCGGTCACTATGCGGTCTTACACGGCTTCAGTGATGAACACGCCTACATGGCGGATACTAGACAACAGGGCGGACAGGTGAAAACGAGCTTGGCAAGTTTGGCCGAGGCCAGAAACGCAAAAGGGCCCATGAGTTCCCGAAATCGTTCCTTTACGCTTGAACCCATCGGCGAATTACCTCCGCTCGTTCCTGCTATACGCGAATCCTTGACCAAGAATGCGTATGATTATCTGAACCCACCCATTCGCAATATTGGCATTAAAGGCATTGTGAAAATGAGCAATGAAATCTTGAAGTGGCCTTCCCGCAGCAGCAATATCGAACATGATTTATGTCTGACCGCGTTGCTGATGGAGCGTGCGGGCACCGGTGGGGCTTTATTTCGGAATTTATACCGGGATTTTTTGAGAGAATGCGCCGATCTGTTGGAAGATCGGAAAGTCGAACAAGCCCACGATATGTTTTCGGAAATAGCCCCGTTGTGGGTCAGCGTGTCTGAGTCAATCGACCGTGCGGGCAGAACAGGCGACTACCAAGAGCTATCACAGGCGTCGAAACTTTTACTTGAGATAGCAGATAAAGAACGCACAGCCATGGAATTATTATTGTGAAACCTATTGTGGTAAGACCTATTGTGGTGAAAGATTAAATTTGGTGAGTGAGCCCTGTCTCACTTTGAAGGGAACGGCATCGAGGTATGCAACTGCGTATACGCCTTGCATCCTCGGTGCCGGTTACGATGGACTGAGTTCTTTATACCTTTATTTTATATACTCTGTCCTCTCTTCGTACTTGGTTCACAAATAAAAACAAGCTCAAAAAATACAATAAAAAAACGGCATTTCTGCCGTTTGTGTTAAGTGTTATGGAGCCTAGGGGGATCGAACCCCTGACCTCATCGCTGCCAGCGATGCGCTCTCCCAGCTGAGCTAAGGCCCCAAGTTATATGTATCGGATGTGCTCGAAATCATGCGTTCCATTTTTCCCGACCAGATTAATATAGCATATACAAACAAGATGTGCAAGCACTATCTCAATATTTTGTAACAAAAAAGGACCCAAACGGGTCCCCATTTTCCCCTATTTCGTGCGCTCTCTATCTCCGCACAAGTTACTCTCTTATGTTTCCTTATACAGTGAGTTTACAGCCTGTCCACTACAGTACTCGGCGGGCTGTGACGTAAGTTTTATCCCAAGTGCTTCCCTTAAACGTGGAGATAGTCACACCGACACCTACCCGGTAGGTATGAAGCAGCTTGCCGTTCCCCATGTAGATGCTCACGTGATTAATCACGCCATCGCGGTTCGTATCCGAGAATACCAAGTCACCGGCTCTAAGCTGGCTCTTGGAGACATATTTGCCGGATTTGGCCTGGTCTCTGGACGATCTTGGCAGCTTGATTCCATGTTTCTTATAGACATATTGAACGAAGGAAGAGCAATCAAAGCTGCTGGTTACCCCGCTCTTTGCACCGAATTTATAAGGTTTTCCAAGATACTTTTTACCTGTTGCGATAATTTGGTTTGCTTTTGTGCTGCTGGTCGCCGCGGCACTGACTGTCGACTTGCTTGCTGCATGCACTGAGCCAGAATGAATTAACGTACTGCCAGAAAAAGCAACCAAGAGGCTAAGACCGATTCCCACTAATTTTTTACCCATACGGCTATTCTTCGTGTTGTTCATGCTTACTCCCTTGTGTGTTGGTATAGTGTGGGGTGAACCACCATAACCAAAGGTAACATATTTGTAACTTCCATTAAGTACCTGAAAGTCAGCAAACTACCATCACAGCAAGGGTTATCCCAGTTTATGAAAAGTTTATTAAAATTTTGGAGCAATTTTTTCTTGACAGGATATTTATAATCATATGACCCCTGAGTAGTTAAAAAAGCACTCTAAAAAGGTGGCCCGAACCGACCCTATGTTTTTGCTTTTATTCTGCCAAGTATCTGATTCGTCATAGTTTCTAAATCTTGTAAGGCCATGTTAGAAGTAGTAATATCTGCTGTCGTCTCCCCACGGAGCCGCAAAGCCCGTTTGCGGTCTGGATTGTAACCGATCACCTGAGTTGGTTTGTGTGCTGGATTGCGTACCAGTTTGTGCACTAGATTGTGCACTAGATTGTGTACTGGACTGTGATTGGCCATCGGTTCCTGCAGTCTGTGAGAACGTGGATACGCTCTGCCCATCAGCTAGAACACGCCGTGCGGTTACGTAAGTCCGATCCCAAGCGCTCCCTGCAAAATCCGAAATCGTCACACCGATACCCACTCTATACGTATGAAGAAGCTTTCCATTCCCCATATAGATGCTTACGTGGTTGATCACACCATCCCGGTTCGTATCACTGAACACCAAATCGCCCGGCTGCAGCTGATCCTTGGACACCGCTCTGCCAACAACCGCTTGTTGTCTCGATGAACGTGGCAGATTAATTCCATTTTGCTTGAACACGTACTGGGTAAAAGATGAACAGTCGAACGCATCCGTTCTCCCTTCTTGAGCTCTAAAGCGGTAAGGAACTCCAAGAAATTGCTTGCCTGTTGCAATAATGCTGGCAGCCGTCGAAGTGCTGGCCGCTGCCGCCGCATGTACGGCTCCAGGTGTAACTAACATGCTTCCCGACAAAGAAACCAGAAGGCTAAGACTGATTCCTACGATTGTTTTACCGATAAGGTTATTCTTCGTGTTGTTCATGTCCTACTCCCTTGTGTATGGATTTGAGGTGTTCACCACCTGAAACTAAAGTAACACATGCCAAACTTCCAGGAAGTTCCACCACCTAGGCAAACTACCATTAGACAAGGGTTTATTAGGATTTATGAAAAGACTATTAAAATTCTCTAATCCAATTGTCATTGACAAGTTGTTTGGCTAAATCCCCACTTATATTCTATCTCTAATCTCCCTGCCGATGACCTTAACCTGTACGTAGAGCGATTGGAAATTGCTTTTATGGGCTATGTCAAAGGACAAGTTATTAATGATAGCAGCTTTGAGCTTGTGAACCCGATCAAACAGTAGCAATTTACTTGAAACAAAATATCATCATCCGATAGACGTGTCAGAGGTAGACGTGAGAGAAAGATCCTGCTTTTGTCGAATTGCGAAGTGTTCTAAGTACTTCTGCTTTTACATATATTGAAGCGGCGTGATGCCCAGAAAGAATCAGGGACACATCACATTATCGCTCTCTATTTTGCCAGAGTAACACATCCGCTTCGCCTATAATATGATGAGTCTAGAAACCTAAAGAGGTGAGCCAATGGCAGTCGTAAAAGCCAGAAAACAGGATATTGATATGTTGGCAAGGTTGCTTCGAGCTGAGGCTGAGACCGAAGGCGAACAAGGCATGCTCCTTGTTGGAAATGTGGGCATTAACCGCATAAGAGCGAACTGCTCCGATTTTAAAGGAATCCGGACGATTCCCCAAATGATCAACCAGGCGCACGCGTTCGAAGCATTGCAGCATGGTTTGTACTATCAAAAAGCAAGAGATAGGGAACGCCGTCTGGCGCAGCGGTCTGTGAATGGGGAGCGGAGTTGGCCAGCCAAATTCTCCCTTTGGTATTTCCGTCCAGGAACGTTCGAAAACCCCGGACCATGTCCGCCAACCTGGTATAATCAGCCGCTCGCAGGACGTTGGAAGAAGCACTGTTTTTATGAACCGACCGCGGAAGAATGTGAAAATGTATATAGTACGTTTTAATTTGCATGGAGCGATACCGGCGTGACAGGCGGAGCGATGCTGGGTGACCAGAGCATAATAAACGTTAGAGCCGAACGGGCAGTTAGCGTGTGTGCTGATTTAGACTTTACTTTTGTCTTTGAATGGTTGGAAATAGCTTAATAAACCGCCCTTTACGGGGCGGTTTATTTTTTGATTAAAATCAACATTAAGATTTAGCCTAGCCTTTAACCTAAGCCGATTGAATCCCTTTCTCCGGCTGCGTAGCTACCTTGGTATGGGTGATGCTGCGGCGGCCGTCGATGCTGACCGGCACATCCCCGTCGATCGTGACTCTGCGGACAACCCGGTGCTGATCTCCATAATCATTCACCGCGTAATGCTGGGTCGCCCGGTTATCCCAGACCACAACGTCCCCGGCGGACCAGCGCCAGCGCACCGTGTTCTCCAGCTTCGTAATGTGGGATTGGAGCAGCGAGATCAATTGGGCGGAGTCATTGGCAGAGAGCCCTTTGATCTTTTTCGCAAAATGGCCCAGCAGCAGCGACCGCTCCCCTGTCTCCGGGTGTACCCGGACTAACGGATGCTCAGTCTCATACAAGGTGGAGACGAACACCTCCTTATGATGGCGGACCGCCTCTTCGGATACGTGCTCCCGGTGTGCCGCATAATCATATTGATTCGTGTGAACCGCCCATAAATGGTCCACGAAATTCCGCAGCTCTTCCGGGAGATTCTCATAGGCCGCCACCGTGTTGGCCCACACCGTGTCTCCTCCTGCGGCTGGCACTACAACAGACCTCAGGATGGATGCCTGCGGATAGGCATCCACAAAGCTCACGTCCGTATGCCAGGAATCCGCTCTCCCGCCATGTGAGGAGTCCAGCTCAAGCACATAATTAGTTCCGTCTTTGATCGGTACCGTCGGATGAGCCACCGGAGCGCCGAAAATTCCGGCAAGCGCTTCCTGCCCGGCATCGTCCAAGTGCTGCTGTCCACGGAAAAAGATCACCTTGTACTTTAGCAGCGCCTCCCGGATCGCTTGCACCGTATCCGTGTCCAGATCGGCACTTAAATGTATACCGCGGATCTCTGCACCAATTCTCCCGCCAACCGGATGAACCTCAATACCGACATTTACGCTTTCGTTAATCAAATGACTCATTCACCATTCCTCCTTATATTGGATCCTGATTAGGGTTGAAACCATTCATTAAGAAGTCGCCTGTGAAGCGGTATAGGTAAAAGCGGCCGGGTGCTCGGGCCGTCTCAGCCCCAGGTGATCCCTCAGCGTTGTTCCCGAATACTCGGTGCGGAACAATCCGCGCCGCTGCAGCTCAGGTACAACCAGATCCACGAATTCCTCCAAGCCTCCCGGCAGATAAGGAGGCATAATATTGAATCCGTCTGCGGCCCCACCGCGGAACCATTCCTCCAATTGGTCCGCAATCTGGACCGGGGTGCCTTTGATCTCGCGGTGCCCCCGAGCTCCGGCTATCCGCTGGTACAGCTGGCGGATCGTCAGCTGCTCCCGCTCGGCCAGATCCTTCAGCAGCGTAAAGCGGGTCTTGCCGCCGTTAATCTCCGCCAGGTCAGGCAGGTCCGGCAGCGGCCCGTCAACCGGATATGGCGAGAGGTCCACACTGATAAGCTGGGACAGCAGGCTTACCCCTGCCTCCACAGGGATCAGCTGCTCCAGAAGCGCTTTCTTCTCCTCAGCCTCCGCTTCCGTTCTTCCGATAATCGGGAACACACCCGGCATGATCTTAAGGTCGTCCGGCGAGCGCCCGTATTTCGCCAGCCTTCCTTTCACATCGCTGTAGAATTGCTGGGCTTCCTCCAAGGTCTGCCAAGCGGTGAAGATCACCTCGGCTGTGCGGGCGGCAAGCTCCTTGCCGGGCTCCGATGAGCCGGCCTGGATAACAACCGGATATCCTTGAACCGGGCGGGCCACATTGAGCGGGCCTTTCACCGAGAACCACTCCCCTTTATGATGAAGGGGATGCAGCTTGCTCCGGTCAGCAAAAGCCGCGTTATCCTTATCGTACAAGAACGCGTCGTCCTCCCAGCTGTCCCAAAGGCCTGTCACCACGTTCAGGAACTCTTCCGCCCGCTCATACCGGAGGGAGTGAAGCAGATGCGCCTCCTTGTTAAAGTTATGGGCTTCGTCCGGGTTCGCCGACGTTACCACATTCCAGGCAGCCCGTCCGCCACTCAAATGATCCAGGGAGGCGAACTTCCGGGCAACATGGTAAGGCTCGTTATAGGTGGTGGATACGGTTGCCGCCAGACCGACATGATCGGTGACCGCCGCGAGGGCGGACAACAGGGTGATCGGCTCAGGCCGCACCGTGACCGTCTGGGCGATGGCTTCGGGATATTTGTCCGAGACGGAATATCCGTCCGCAAGGAAGAGCATGTCGAACTTCCCCCGCTCCGCCGTCTGGGCCAGCTTCTTGTAGAACTTCAGGTTCAGAACCTCCGAGGCCTCAGCCCCGGGAAAGCGCCAGGCTGCCACATGATGACCCGGGGTCATCAGGAAGGCGCCCAGCTTGATCTGCCGCTGCTCACTCATCGATATATTCCTCCTTAAAATTCGCGTGTGAATTAATGTATTCCAATTTATTTACAGACCCTACGAATCCTCTGCTATGCCCTACCGTATCCCTTCCTTACCCTTCATTCACTCTGTGTCTGCTTCCAGGAAGTCAGACGCCTTTCCAAGGTAACCAGTGCATAATTAAGCAGGACACCAAAGATCGAGATGGTCAGAATTCCGGCATACATCTCTGAGATTTGGAAGCTGAACTGAGTGTACTGTACGAAATAGCCGAGACCGGATTTCGCGCCGGCCATCTCCGCCGCAATCAGCACCAGGATGGAGGCGGCACCTGCCTGCCGGATGCCTACGAAAATCGTAGGTACCGATGCCGGCAAGACAACTTTCTGGAACAATCCCACCGAAGTCAGGCCCATGGAACGGGCAGACTTGATCAGCAGCGGATCCACATTACGGACCCCACTGATTGTATTCAGCAGCAGCGGGAAGACGCAGGCATAGAAAATAATTGCGATCTTCGAGGTCTCTCCAAGCCCAAGCAGCATAATAAAAACGGGAAGAAGCGCAAGTACGGCGGTATTGCGGAATAATTCGAGCAGCGGGTTCAAGTATTGTGCCGCCGTCTTCCACCAGCCGATAGCCAGCCCGAGCGGAATGCTAACAAGCAGAGCCAGCAGGAACCCTCCGAGAGATCGGGCCAGACTGACCTGGGTATGCTCCGCAAGCTCTCCTGAAAGAAGCAGCCTCCACCATGTCTTAAGAACCTCGGTAAGTGGAGGAAGAAACGTAGCGTTGGTCCAGCCAAGCCGCGGGGCCGCTTCCCACAGTGCCAGAAATGCGGCCAGTACGATAACCGCCTTAAAGATCCGGTGAATCCTCCCAAGTCCCCATCCCAACAGACTCCTTGCCCTAGCTGGCGAACTCCTCCTGCCGCCCTCAAGACGGACCAGCGCCTCTCCTGTACTTGGATTAGCCATTGAACCCTGCCCCCTTCACTGGTATTTTGGAGCCGGCTGCCGTAAGGCTTCGGCTCTTCTCCTGCTCTTGTGCCCGCTGTACCTCATCCTTTAGCAAATCCCAGATTTGGTGTCTTACCCGCACAAAGTCCGGGTGGGCGCGCAGATCCTCCTCCGAGGTTCTCGACTCGAACGGAACCGCAATCACTTCCTTGATCCTTCCCGGACGGGAGGTCATGACCGCAACCCGCTGGCCCAGATATACCGCTTCTTCAATTCCGTGCGTGATGAACAGAATCGTCTTGCCCGTAGCTTCCCAAATTCGCAGCAGTTCACTCTGCAGGGTCTCCCGGGTCTGGGCATCCAAGGCGGCAAAAGGCTCATCCATTAGCAGCACATCCGGATCATACGCGAGGCTCCGGGCAATGGCGATCCGCTGCTTCATGCCGCCCGAGAGTTCATGCGGATACCGGTGCTCGAACCCGGCCAACCCGACCAGCTGGATGTATTCCAAGGCAAGCTTCCTCCTTTCCTTACGTGGAACCCCCTTGGCCTCAAGACCAAACTCCACATTCGCCAGAGCCGTCTTCCATGGGAACAAGGCGTACTGCTGGAACACAATGCCCCGGTCAAGGTCAGGACCGGTAATCGGTCTTCCATCCAGAAGAACCTGCCCGCTGCTCGGCTTCGTCAGGCCTGCAACCAGATCCAGCAGGGTGGACTTGCCACAGCCGGATGGTCCTACAATCACCATGAACTCCCCAGGGTGGATGTCCAAATTGATATTCTGGAGTGCGATAACCGGCTCGGAGCTGTCCCTGGATTGATCTGTATTCCGCTTGATCCGAAAAGATTTATTTACATCCTGTATGCTGATTTTTATGGATAGGGCAGTGCTCGACATATCAAACCACTTCCTCTCATTTCACTGGTATTGATCAAACCTCTTCACAAGTTCTGCCTGTTTCACTTCCCGTTAGCATAGGGGTTGAACTCATTGGTATACAATTCCTTCGGATTCAGTTCCCCCTGCTTTAGCGTGCCTTCCTTCACCAGCCAATCGACCCAGGTGCTGAACTCCGCCTCTGAGATCGTTCCTCCCTTTCCCGCAACTCCTGTGCTCTTCCAGAACTTAATGGCGGTGGTGTCTTCCTTGCGGCCACGGCTGTTAATAATCTTCTCGTATCTGGCCACGACCTCATCGCGGGGTGTGGTCCGTGCCCACTCAATTGCTTGGGCTGTAGCTTCCACAAATTTGCGCGCTGCTTTCGGATTTTGCTGGATAAATTGCTTGGTCAGCACATAACTTCCGGCACTGAAGACACCGAACAAATCCTTATCTGTGAACAGCGGATGAATGCCTCCGTGCTCCAACGCTTTATCTCTCAAAATTCCGCCAAGGGTGGCCACATCAATTTGCTGGGCCCGCAGTGTCTGTTCTGAGGTGACCGGTGGAACAACAACCAAGGTCACTTGATCGATTTCCTCCTTCGTTAATCCCTGACGGTGCAAATATTCCTTGATCACGAACTCATGATGGGCCCCGAGCGTATTGACGGCGATCTTCTTGCCAATCAAATCTCTGGCCGTCTTAATCGGGCTCCCGTCCAGCACGTAATAACCTGTCCATGTGTTGTCATCCACACCGTAATAAGCAATCACGGGCGTAATTGGGGCCTTGGCTGCAAGCAGCTTTACAATCGCTCCGTTAAAAGCGCCCCCGAAATCCGTATCCCCGGTAACGACAGACTGGATATCCTGGGGTCCACTGATCGTATTTCCGATGTACTTAAGTTTCAGCGGAGCCAGATAGCCTAAATCTTCAGCCAACTCGGGATAAGTAACTGCGCCCACGCTCCCTTGATAACGGAGCTCGGATACCTCGAGCCCGCCCTGTCCGGCGGCGCTTGCCGTGGTTGTCTTGCTTCCGCCGCATCCGGATATAACCAGTGTTGACGCCAGCAGCAGCGCTGCGGCTGCGGTACCTGCAATTTTGGAAACTGCAATCATGAGCATGACCTCCACCTCAAATCAAATTTTCATTTTCCATACTGCCAGCTCGTTCAACCAATCAACCAAAGCGGAATGTGACAGGGAACAAAAAAAGACACATTCATCTCGGGGATGATCGTGTCTCCGGTGGTCCGGTCGATTAAATTAACAAATACCAATAAGATTACTAAGATTTAAATGTGATATTACAGGCTCTCACCTATGTAGTCAATACCTTTTCTGGAAAAAATATTATCCGCCCTCTTTCTACATTTCCTGCCAAGCGAACCTGTAGCCTATGCCCGGCTCCGTCAGAATATACTTCGGCCTTGCCGGATCTTCCTCGATTTTCTTCCGCAAATGGCCAACATACACCCTCAGGTACTGGCTGTCGGACTCATACTGATGACCACCCCATACCTGCTTCAGCAGCTGCTTGTGGGTCATAACACGTCCCGCGTTAATGGCCAGGACTTTAAGCAGATCATATTCTGTCGGTGTCAGCTTCAGCTTCTCCCCATGAAGCTCCACCAAGCGTTGGGACAGGTCGATGACCAGTCCGCCCAGCCTTAACACAGGCTCATCCTGGGTCTTCGCGGTATGCCTGAGAGCAACCCGCATGCGGGCAAGCAGTTCTCCCATCCCAAAGGGCTTGGTGACATAGTCGTCCGCCCCCAGATCGAGCGCCTCCACCTTGTCCTGCTCCTGATCCAGCGCCGTTAGAATAATGATCGGCATCTGCGCCCACTCGCGGATCTGCCTAAGTACCTCCATCCCGGTGATATCAGGCAGTCCCAAGTCCAGCACAATCAGGTCTGGGCGGATCATCGTGGCCTGAACTACCCCTTCCTGTCCAGTCGCCGCCTCCGAAATATCATAACCGTGTGCGTTCAGCGTCACTCTTAGCAGCTTGCGAATCTGGGGTTCATCATCAATGATTAGTATCTTCGCGCCTGATAGGCTCATATCTTCCCATCCTCTCCCTCTGCCATGTGGACCGGCAGCAGAATTACAATTTCGGTCCCTTGTCCAGTCCCACTTCGTGCTGTAATTCTTCCGCCATGTGCTTCCACAATGCTTTTACAAATGGCAAGCCCAAGTCCTGTTCCAGGAATTGAGCTGGTTGCCTTCCCCCTGTAGAACTTCTCGAACACCATCTGAAGCTCGCCCGCCGGGATTCCTTTACCCTCGTCGCGCACCTTCAGCTCCAGCATTGCCCCGCTCCTGCCTGCCTCAATTAGAATCCGGCTGTTCTCCGGCGAATATTTCACCGCATTGCTGACCACATTGATCAGCACCTGCTCCATCAGCACTTCATCTAGTGGAACTGAAGGCAGATCCGGGTCAAAACGGACATCCACCACCCGCTGCTGTAAGCTGTCCTTCAGCTGGGTAAGCGCAACGCCTACGATATCCTCCACCCCGCACCAGTGCTTGTTCAAGCGCAGCATGCCGCTCTCGATCCGGACCATGCCCAGCAGGTTGCCGACCAGTCTGTTCATCCGGCCCGCCCCTTCACGTATCGTGACCAGCAGCTCCCTGCGGTCTTCCGGGGTAAAGAGGGACTCGTGTTCCAGAAGACTGGTCACCGAACCGGTAACTGCCGCAAGCGGGGTCCGCAGCTCATGAGAGAGTGAATCGAGCATCGCCGTCCGCAGCTTCTCCGACTCCGCCGAGAGCTGGGCAACCTTGGCTTCACTGGCGAGCTTCACTCTGGAGATGGCCACGGCCACCAGGTCTGACAAGGCTTCCGCCGTCAGGATCAAACCCGGCATCTCGGCCAGCGGAATGTCCCCAACACTAATAACCAGGACACCGTGGACCTGACGGTCTGTATGCAGGGGGACATACAGCTCCGAAGCTTCCCGCAGGGACTTGGTCCCCCGTCCTGCGATGGCATTATGCCGGTATACCCAGGCGGCCACCGACACATGGGCCTCATCTGCCGCCCATGCTTGCGCATCCATGGGATACACCTCCATGGACATCGGCTCTACTCTAGACGGCAGCAGCACGGCGGCCTGCGCCTTCAGCATTTCCGAAATATGAGGCACAACCTCCGCCAGCAAAGCCTCCAGGTCCGATACAGCTGTAATCTTGCGGCTCAAGGCATACAGCGCGGCCGTGCTCGCTTCCCTCTGCCGGGCCTGAACTATTTGGCTTCTCAGCTTGGAGGCAAGCCCTGCTGTCAGTCCGGCTACGGACATGAATACTATAAATGAGATCAAATATCTCAGATCCGATACCGTAAAGCTGAATACCGGGGGCACGAAAAAGAAGTCAAAGGCGAGAATGCCTATCCCCGCAGTGAAGAATGCAGGTCCCCTTCCCCATCTCACGGCACTGTACAGCACAGGCACCAGATATAGAAGCACCGCATTAACCTGGTCAAAAAAATCCCTGGTGGCCCGAAGGCCAATCGTCATCAAAACAATAAACAGCACCGTAATCAAATACGGTTTCCATATGAATGATTCCGTCGTTTTCTGTTCCATATTCCTATTTTATCCGATTTCCGCAGGATTGCCACGTTCCCGAATCAGCTGTGATCAGCACGTCGATATTACGGGTTAATGGCAGCAGCCTTCGGGTCACGGACAGGTCCTTCCCGAGAATAATCTGCGTGGCCCCGGCTGCCCTGGCCTGATCAGCGAACAAATAAGGAATCCGCTTGGCACTCTCCACCTCGTGAACAGAGAATTGGCCGCCCAGCCGGACCGTTAGCTTCTCCAGCTCGGTTAACCGGCTGCCCAAATCTTGTGCCTGTCTGTTTCGAAGAACACAGCTTACATGCCACTTGGCCTTCAATCGATAAGCAATCCGGAACCCTCGGCGGATTAACCGCTCCGCTTGGCACTTCGTCGTCACACACACATAGATGACTTCGGTTCTCCGCCAAGGTCCCCGCAGTGAGTGATTCCGCTCCATGGACTCAAGCCGCTCATCCACATCATCTGCAATCTCGCGCAGAGCTAGCTCTCTGAGTGCGATCAGATTGCCTGTCTTGAAGAAGTGATTCAGAGCCTGGTCCACCTTGGCCATTGCATATATTTTCCCTTCCCGCATCCTCGTCTGGAGGGCTTCAGGTGACACATCAATCAACTGGACCTCGTCTGCAGCACGCAGGATGCTGTCGGGAACCGTCTCCCGAACCCGAATGCCCGTAATATGCTCCACCGCATCGTTCAGACTCTCCAAGTGCTGAACATTGACGGTCGCAATCACGGAAATCCCCGCATCCAGAATATCCAAAACATCCTCGTACCGCTTTTCGTTCCTGCTGCCAGGAACATTCGTATGGGCCAGCTCATCCACCAGCACCACCTCAGGGGCGAGACGGATAATCGCTTCTGTATCCATTTCCTCCAATCTGACATTCTGATAGAGGACTTCCTTGCGGGGAATCACCTCAAGACTTCCGAGTTGGGCGATCGTCTCCTCCCGGCCATGCGTCTCCAGCAGCCCGATTCGGACGTCCACTCCTTTTTTGAGCAGGTCATTCCCCTCCCGCAGCATCGTATAGGTCTTGCCTACCCCTGGGGCGGCACCGATATATACCTTGAATTTCCCGCGGGTAATCTGCCCGATCTTCTCCTCGACCTCCTGGCGGCTCAGCCTGCGATAAGCCGTAGGCTCTTTGCTTTTACGCAGGCTTGCCGGCAGAATCCTCTCCCCCTCCTGCAATGCCCGGTCAGCCACTACGAACACATCCAGATGGGAGGACTTCCTCAGCACCTCATCGACGATGGAGCCCTGCCACAAGGTCTGCCAGGGAGTCTGCCTGGAGTGGCCCAGCACCATCCGGGTCACCCGGTTCTTCATGGCATAATCGACCAGAGTCCTTGAGATACCGCGACGGGAGTGAAAAGGCAGCTCCTCGAACTGCCCCCCCACCTTATCCACCAGCTTCATAATAGATTTGCGGAAGGCCCCGGCTTCCTTCGACAAGGGTTTGCGGAAATTGCGGAGGGTTACCACAAGCAGCTCTCCGTTCAACCGTTTAGCAATCTGCTGTCCTCGCCGCACATAGATGGAGCCGTTCCAGTGATATTGGGTGGAGACCAGGATACGCTCGGAAGCTCCTGAAGGCCCCGTGAAGCCCATCTTCTCCCGGTGGGCCTCCAAGGACTCGTTCACCCCTTCAGCCACAAGACGCAGGGCAAGCTCCCGAAGAACGCCCAGATTGCCTCTTTTGAAAAGATTTGATGACAGGCTGCGGTCAAGGTGTCCGTCCTCAAGCCGTCCTAGAATGGTTTCAGGCGTGACGTCAATCAGTCTGACTTCATCGGCCAGCTCCAATGTATCAGCCGGCACATACTGGCTCACCTCAATGCCGGTCAGCTTCTGGGCCACCTCCATCGTCTCTTCCAGTTCATAGACATTGACCGTGGTGATCACGCTGATGTTATGGGACAAAAGGTACTTGATATCCTCGAGTCTGCTCGGATTCCGGGCTCCCGGCCGGTTCCGGTGGGCCAGATCATCAACCAGCACCACCTCAGGATTCCGCTCGATCAGCGCCTCGATATTAAGGTCCTTGCACTCCCTTCCATCCTTGGTCCAATGAATACTGGGGATTCGCTCCAGGTTCCCAAGCTGCTCCACGGTTTCCGGACGTTTTAGCGTGGATACCGCACAAATCACAACATCAATGCCTTGCTGTCTGAGCGCCTGACCTTCCCGCAGCATATGATACGTCTTGCCAGACCCGCTTACCGCACCGATATAGATCTTAAAGCTTCCCCTGTGCAGCTTGGAAATAGACTGCAGAATCTCCTCCGGCGACTTTCTATGAAAACCCTCCATGCCGATCTCCCCCTCTTCTCCGCTTTGTCCGCATTCTCCGCCCTGCCTCGACCTCTACAGTTCCAGTTACACACAGAAGCCACCCCCGGTATTCCGGGAGCGGCCGTCGTTTTATTTCATTTCACTGAGAAGCGCCTGGTTCAGCCCCAGCACATTCACCCGGGGTTCGCCAAACACACCAAGCTGTCGGCCCGTTGTATGGTCGTCGATCAGCCGGTTCAGCTGCTGTTCGCTGATTCCAGTCTCCTTGCTGACTCTCGGAATTTGCGCCTTGGCCCCTTCCGGGGACAGGTCAGGATCAAGACCCGAGCCGGAGGCGGTCACCAGGTCCGCAGGCACGGACTGAAGCCCCGGATTCTCTTTGTAGAGGCTGGCAATCTTCTCTTTCATCTCTTTGGCATACTCGCTTGAGGCAACCGCCCGGTTTGAACCGGTTGAGGCCGTCGCATCATAATCCCCGGCGGACGGCCGGGAATGGAACCATTGTGGCGAATCGAACTTCTGCCCAAGCAGCTCCGAGCCGATCACCTTGCCGCCGGATTCCACAAGACTGCCATTCGCCTTGTCATGAAAGACCGCTTGGGCAACACCTGTCGTAACAAGTGGATAGATCACTCCGCAGATCAGCATGAGCACCAAGGATAGCCGAATCGCTATAGTCACAGATTTAAGCATGTTATCTCCCCGTTTCTTGTCATCGCATCCATTTTTACACCAGATTCAATCCATGCAGCAGCATGTCAATCAGCTTGATACCTAGGAACGGCACCACAACCCCGCCGATGCCGTAGAGCAGAACATTACGCAGCAGCAGCTTATCAGCCGACACAGCCCGGTACTTCACACCCTTCATCGCTATAGGAATCAGCAGCGGAATGATGATGGCATTGAAGATCAGAGCCGAGAGAATCGCCGATTCCGGCGAGGCCAGCCCCATGATATTCAGCCCCTGCAGCTGGGGCATAGCCAGAATGAACATGGCCGGGATAATCGCAAAGTACTTGGCGATGTCATTGGAAATCGAGAACGTGGTCAGTGCCCCCCGGGTAATGAGCAGCTGTTTGCCTATGGAAATGACAGACAGCAGCTTGGTCGGATCGGAATCCAGATCGATCATGTTGGCTGCCTCCTTGGCGGCCATAGTCCCCGAATTCATTGCCAGACCCACATCGGCCTGAGCCAGAGCCGGGGCATCATTCGTACCGTCTCCGGTCATCGCCACCAGCTTGCCCTCCTGCTGCTCCTTCTTGATGGCGGCGATCTTATCCTCCGGCTTCGCTTCGGCAATGAATTCATCCACTCCGGCCTCAAGGGCAATCGTGGCTGCGGTCAGCGGATTATCCCCGGTGCACATAACCGTCTTGATGCCCATAGCACGCAGCTCAGCGAACCGCTCCTTAAGTCCTGGCTTCACCGTATCCTTAAGGTAGATCACCCCATATACCCGGTCGTTTACCGCTACAGCCAGCGGGGTTCCTCCGGCTTTGGCTATGGTGTTTGTTATGGATTCCAAATCAGCAGGTGCTTTGCCGCCAAGAGAATGGACATGATGGACAATAGAATCAACAGCCCCTTTGCGAATCTTCGTCCCATCCGCAAGATTAAGCCCCGACATCCGGGTCTCTGCCGTAAATTCCACCACTTCGGCTCCCTCATAGGCAGGCTCTGGCCAATTCTCGCCAAGCCGGTGCGCCAATTCAACAATCGATCTGCCCTCTGGCGTTTCGTCCTTCACTGAGGCTTGAAGGGAAGCGAAGGTCACCTCTTTGCCGCTAACCCCGCTCACCGGTACGAATTCGGAGGCCATCCGGTTCCCAAACGTAATCGTTCCGGTCTTATCCAGAATCATCGTATCAATATCGCCCGCCGCCTCTACCGCGCGGCCAGACATCGCCAGCACATTATATTGGGTCACCCGGTCCATCCCCGCAATCCCGATAGCAGACAACAAGCCGCCAATAGTCGTAGGAATCAGACAGACAAGCAGGGCAATCAAGGTCGAAATTTCAAGCTTTACGCCCAAATATTGAGCCATGGGAACCATCGTGACAATTACGATCAGGAAGATCAGGGTGAGCACGGCAAGCAGCGTGGTCAGCGCGATCTCATTTGGCGTTTTCTGCCGCTTGGCTCCCTCCACCAGCGCAATCATCCGGTCCATGAAGGACTCGCCGGGATCAGTCGTCACCTTTACGACAATGAAGTCGGAGGCAACCCGTGTCCCGCCGGTAACCGAGGAGAAGTCGCCTCCGGCTTCCTTGATCACAGGCGCGGATTCCCCGGTTATAGCCGACTCATCGATGGAGGCCAGGCCCTCAATAATCTCTCCGTCAGAAGGGATTACTTCCCCGGCCTCCACCCGGACCACATCGCCAATGCGAAGCTGGGTAGAGGAGACTTCCTTATAGGAGCCATCCTTCTGAACCACTCTGGCCATCGTATCCGACTTGGTCTTCCTCATGGAATCGGCCTGGGCCTTGCCCCGTCCTTCCGCAAGCGCTTCGGCGAAGTTGGCGAACAGCACAGTGAAGAGCAGGATCAGGAACACGGCAAGATTATAACCGCGCCCCACATCGGTCGCTCCGAACAAATCCGGCACAAGAGTCAGAATCAGTGTGATAACAGTCCCGATCTCCACCACAAACATAACTGGATTCTTCATCATCACAAGTGGGTTCAATTTCTTAAATGCATCTATAACCGCCCGGTTCACGAGCTCTTTATTCAGCGTTGGTTTTCGTTCCACAACACGCCAGTCCTCCTTCTCTATTACACCTTCCGTTACAATGCGGCCATATGTTCAGCAATCGGTCCCAGCACAAGCGCCGGGAAGAAAGTAAGCGCCCCGATGACCACTATAATCATGATCAGAATCCCGGTGAACAATGGCGTATTCGTCCGCAGCGTTCCCGAGGTCACCGGAACAACCCGTTTGACTGCCAGCGAACCTGCGATAGCGAGCATCATAATGATTGAAATATAGCGGCCCGCAAGCATTACAAGTCCGATCGCCACATTATAGAAGACCGTGTTGGCACCAAGTCCGGCAAAAGCCGAGCCATTGTTGGCAGCTCCAGAAGCGAAGGCATACAGCACTTCCGACAAGCCGTGCATGCCCGGATTCGCTATGGAAGCCGTAGAACCCGGAAGAGCCAGGGCCAATGCGGTAGGGGCTAGGATAATTAACGGATGAATGAGGATGGCCACAGCAGCCAGCTTGACTTCGCGCCCCTCGATCTTTTTCCCCAGAAATTCCGGTGTCCGCCCCACCATAAGACCGCAGATAAATACCGATAGGATCAAGTACAGCAGTCCATTCAGCAGCCCTACCCCTTTTCCGCCGAAGACGTTATTCAGCATCATCTGGGCAAGCGGGACGAATCCGCCCAGCGGGGTCAGAGACTCGTGCATATTATTGACACTACCTGTCGTCGCCGCTGTAGTTACCGTAGTGAACAGGGCTGATTCCGAAGCACCCAGCCTGACTTCCTTGCCTTCCATATTTCCTTGAACCCCAAGCGCCTGAACAGCAGGCACACCCCGGTATTCCGAATAGAGTACGGTAGCCAGCATAACCAGAAAAATAAGTCCCATGGCGGTGAATAAAGCCCAGCCCTGACGTTTGTCTTTAACCCACAGTCCGAACGCGTATACAAGCGCTGTTGGCAAAAGCATCATGCAGACCATATGCACCACGTTCGACAGCGGTGTCGGGTTCTCAAACGGATGAGCTGCGTTCGTACCGAACCAGCCGCCCCCATTCGTACCCAAATGCTTGATGGATTCAAAGCTGGCCACCAGGCCTCGCGTAATGGTCTGACCTGCCCCATCCAGCGTAGTCGCATGCACCGCTCCAAGCAATGTTTGCGGAACCCCCTGCGCAACGAGGACTATAGCTACCACAAAACTCAAAGGCAGCAGAACCCGCGTAATCGTGCGGGTCAAATCAACATAGAAATTCCCCAAGTTGTCCTGCCGGCCAATCAATCCGCGGATAAAAGCCACCGCGATGGCAAATCCCGTGGCCGCTGAGGTGAACATCGGGAATGTAATAGCGATCATCTGTGACAAGTACGACAGCGTGTTCTCCCCGCTGTAGGCCTGCCAGTTCGTGTTCGTAATGAACGACACCGCCGTATTAAAGGCCAAGCCTGGCGGCACATTGTCCAATCCGTCCGGATTGAGCGGCAAATATTTCTGAATGCGGAACACGATGTACATCAGAATCAGCATGACGAAGTTGACCAGCAGCACAGCTCCCGCATATTTTTTCCAACCCATCGTCTCCTGCTCGCGCACACCCATAATCCGGTAGATTACCCGCTCCACAGGACCGAACACCTTACCCAGCCTGCTCTCCTCATTCCCGAACACCTTGACCAGATAAATGCCCATCGGCTTTACGAGAAGCAGAAAAATAATGACGATAATTCCAACCTGCAACAATCCCATCCCCATATCAGGTCTCTCTCCTTGCTCACATTAGTTCAACTTCAAGATCAAAATTTCTCAGGCTTGATCAGCACAAATCCGAGATACACCATAATGGCTAATGCAATCAGCCCCATTACGATCACGTCTGCTTCCCCCTTACGCTTTCTCACTTAATTTCACAATTCCCCAGAACCCCAGGAAGCTTAGTACAAGCAGTCCGAGCATCACCAAATCATTGTCCACAGCCAGCACCTCCCTGCCATGGACTCATTGTAGCGCCAAGACGTATAAAAAAGTGGTTAAGAATCCCTGGCGTACCTGTAAAAAAACCATAAAAATCGAGCGCAATCAGGACATTTCAGCAAGCCCGCAAGCAAAGAAACTGGAGTATAACAAACAAGAGACTGCCAGGCTGTATGCCCGATCAGTCTCTTGTTTTGAATTTGGACGAGGGTTATACATTCCTCTAATTTTCACAAAATTAGTTGGAGAATAATACAAATTTATCCTATCCAAATGCTTGAAGAAGTGAAACTTTAGGATTAGAATAAGTACCTGTCAGGAGGAATTACAATTAATGGTTAAAATAAATTTTTAAGGCAATTACCGAAATAAAGGCGGCTTTAATTAGGTAAGTCCGTCTATAGATGTCCCTTTTTCCGGCAAGAAAGAGTGCCCGTTGGATTCCATGAAAGGAGGTGAACTAAGCAATACACGGAATCTGCAAGGCACCTTGGACGTCATGTTCAATGAATACCGAACATGCCCGTTCAAGCACTTCAAACCGAAAGAAGGGTGAATAATGCACGTAAAGCAAATTAAGAAAAAGGCCTTATTCGTATTGCTAAGCTTTCTTCTGATTCTCTCCTCCTGGACACTCACACTGGGAACCGGCACCGCCCGGGCCGAAGCAGGAGGCTCCTCAAGTCCCTCAAGCTCTTCCTACAAGGTTGTTGGATATTACACCAACTGGGGCATCTACGATCCGAATTACCAAGTAGAGAATATCAATGCTTCGAAATTAACACATATCAATTATGCTTTTGCCGACCTGTGCTGGAACGGGCGCCACGGCAACCCTTCCCCGGACCCCGGCAACCCTAACCCGAAAACCTGGAGCTGTACCGATAAAGGAGTTCCAACCCAGACCGGGTCAGTGCCTAACGGGGCAATCGTGCTCGGCGACCCTTGGGCAGATGTGAACAACAGTGACGGAGTGCCTCTCGAATGGGAGGAGTGTGAAAAAGGGAAATGCGGGAACTTCTACAAGCTTCAGCAGCTGAAGAAGTCCAATCCGAATCTAAAGACGCTGCTGTCCGTTGGCGGCTGGACTTGGTCCAACCGGTTCTCGGATGTCGCCGCAGACCCGGTAACCCGGACGAATTTTGCAAACTCCGCTGTAAATATCATTCGCACTTATGGTTTCGATGGCATCGATATTGACTGGGAATACCCGGTAAGCGATGGATTGCCGGATAACAGCCGCCGCCCGGAAGATAAACACAACTTCACGCTGCTTCTTCAAGAGACCCGCGCCAAGCTCAGCGCCGCTGGTGCCCAGGACGGCAAAGCGTACCTGCTGACGATTGCAAGCCGTGCAAATGAATCCTATACCCAAACCACCGAAATCTCCACGATCGCCCAAATTCTTGACTGGATTAACATTATGACCTATGACTTCCACGGAGACTGGGAGCAGAGCACCAACCACGATGCCCCGCTCTATTCTGATCCAAGCGATCCAGATCCTAATAAGCTCAGTGCTGATTATGCCATTAATGCCTATGTGAACGCAGGAGTCCCAGCTTCCAAGGTTGTGCTCGGTGTCCCATTCTACGGCCGCGGCTGGAAGAACTGCGCGCCAGGACCAAACGGTGACGGCCAGTATCAGGCCTGCACACCGGACTTTAACGGCAGCTATATCCCTAGTGGAACCTGGGATACTTTCGAGACCGGCGCCTCCGGCATGTTCGATTATGGCGACCTCGCCGCGAACTATGTGGGCAAGAACGGGTTTGTAAGGTACTGGAATGCAGCCGCCAAAGTTCCTTACCTCTATAACCCTGCAAGCAAAATTTTTATCAGTTATGAAGATTCACAATCCTTGACAGCCAAAACCAGCTACATCAAAACCCGTGCGCTCGGGGGAGCCATGGTCTGGGAGCTCAGTGAGGATTGCCGGACAAGCCCGAAATATGCATGTACGGGACCGAAGCTGCTGGACCAGCTCGCCACTGAACTCGGATCATCTTCCACACCTGTCGATACTACTGCACCAACCATCCCATCCAATCTAATCTCACCGTCGCAATCATCGAACTCGATCACTCTGAAATGGGACCCATCCCAAGACAACGTAGGTGTCACCGGCTACGACATTTATCAAGGAAACACACGGCTTACCCGCACTACAGGCACCACCTATACCGTAAACGGACTTACTCCGCAAACGTCTTATACTTTTACCGTTAAAGCCGCAGATGCCGCAGGCAACATATCGGCCGCCAGCACACCTCTTACCGTCTCTACCAAAGCTCCATCCGCAGATGCGCAGGCCCCTTCAGCCCCGGCGAATCTGACATCTTCAAGCCATACAGATACAACCGTTATTCTCCAGTGGTCCGCTTCCACGGATAATGTTGGGGTTACCGGTTATGACATTTACAAAGGCTCTGCGTTGACAGGCTCGGTATCCGGCTCCACGCTTACCTATACCGCTACAGGCCTGACTGCCGCAACGGCTTATACCTTTACGGTCAAGGCCAAGGATGCCGCCGGGAATGTATCCGCTGCCAGCAACGCGGTTACGGTTACAACTGATTCCTCAGGTCCAGTTACCGCACCTGCCTGGGCACCTAACACAGCCTATGCGCTAAACGCCGAAGTCACTTACAACGGAGTTGTCTACAAATGCCGGATGGCCCACACTTCCTTAACGGGCTGGGAGCCGCCGAATGTGCCTGCACTCTGGAGCAAGAAATAAAAGATCTAAGGGATACAGGGAATCTAAGAGATTTAAGAGACTTAAGAATTTGGAATTAAACAATGTGATTTATATTAAGGGGGCAAATCCATGCGCGGAAGCAGGTTATGGAAGACGGCTCTATTCACACTGCTCAGCTTTTTAATTTCCTTCTCTCCGATTCTCCAAGACGGGACTGACGGCGTTGCAGCAGCCGCCCCGGCTAACGGCAATTACAAGATCGTTGGCTACTTCCCTTCCTGGGGAATCTACGGCCGGAACTATAACGTGTCTGACATTGATGTATCCAAAGTCACACATATCAACTATGCTTTCGCGGATATTTGCTGGAATGGCAAGCACGGAAATCCGTCCACCGACCCGTCGAATCCGAACAAGCAGACTTGGCCGTGCACCCAAAGCGGAATTCCTCTGCAGTCAGGCAATGTGCCGAACGGCAGCATTGTACTTGGTGATCCCGACGCCGATGCGCTCCGTCCTACTCCAGGCGGACCGACGACGGGCTGCTGGGCCGACGCGGCCTGTGGGAATTTCGGAGCCCTCCGCGCCTTGAAGGCCAAGAATCCGCAGCTTAAGACGATTCTGTCGGTTGGCGGCTGGACCTGGTCTAACCGATTCTCTGACACGGCCGCGACTGACCAGACCCGGAAGACTTTTGCCAAATCGGCCGTGGATGCGCTAAGAGCCTACGGATTCGACGGCGTCGATCTCGACTGGGAATATCCGAATGTCGAAGCCATTCCCGGCAACAGCTACAGCCCTGCAGATAAAGAGAATTACACGCTGCTCCTTCAAGAGATCCGCAATCAGCTGGATGCCGCCGGCGAACAGGATGGAAAGCGATATCTTCTTACCATCGCTTCAGGGGCCAGCCAGCGATTCGTGGACAACACCGAGCTGGCCAAGATTGCCCATATTCTCGACTGGATTAATATCATGAGCTATGATTTCCACGGCGGATCTTTTGAAGACACAACCAGCCACAATACCGGCCTCTATGGAGACCCGAGGGACCCGTACATCAGCTCCAACTTCACGGTAGACGGTGCGATTCAGGCATATCAGAAAGCCGGAATGCCTCTGAACAAAATTGTGCTCGGCCTGGAATTCATGGCGCGGAGCTGGAAGAACTGCCCGCCTGGGCCGAATAATGACGGACAATTCCAGACCTGCGCAGCGGACCCAAGCTCAACCTACAAATGGTCTCCCATAGGAACCTGGGATGACCAGAACTCTGGCAACACTGGCGTGTTCGATTATGGAGATGTTGCAGCCAATTATGTGAACAAGAACGGATACACCCGTTATTGGAACGATACGGCCAAGGTGCCGTACCTGTACAATCCGAGCACCAAAATCTTCATTTCATATGACGATGTGGAATCCATCGGTTACAAGACGGCGTACATCAAGAACAAATATCTGGGAGGGGCGATGTTCTGGGAATTCAGCTCAGACTGCCGGATCAGTCCAAAATTCAGCTGCACCGGACCGAAGCTGCTCGATAAAGTGGTCAGCGATCTGGGCACAGGAACTCCTCCGGCAGACACTACCGCACCCACCGCACCAGGGAATTTGACCTCACCAAACCACACAGACAAGAAGGTTACCTTGAGCTGGACCGCATCCACAGATAATGTCGGGGTGATGTCCTATGAGGTATACCAAGGCAATACTCTGGTCAAAACGGTGGATGGAGCAACCACAACCGCGCTCGTTAAAGGACTAACCGGCAGCACCTCCTACATCTTCACCGTTAAAGCCAAGGATGCTGCGGGCAATACATCAGCCGCCAGCAATGCCTTGACTGTGGTGACTGCCCCACCGATCGTGGATAACGAGCTGCCAACCGTACCTGCAGATTTAACTGCAGCGGCCAAGACAAAGACCTCCGTCACTTTGACCTGGAGCGCCTCTACGGATAATGATGACATCGGCGGTTATGACATCTACCAGAACGGTGCTCTGGTCAAGTCCACCCAGAATACCAAAGAGACGATCACAGGATTAACGGCGGGAACCACCTACAGCTTCTATGTAAAAGCGAAGGACCTGTCGGGCAACGCCTCAGCGGCCAGTCCGAGCATCAGTGTAACCACCCAGGCCGACCCGAATTATCCGGTCTGGCAGCCAAATACGGCTTATACCTCCGGTTCCTATGTGACTTATAATGGCAACCTGTACAAATGCATCTATGCCCATACTTCACTGACCGGTTGGGAGCCTTCTTCCTCGCCGACCTTGTGGCAGCTTCAAGCCGCACCTCCTGTAGACACCCAGCCACCTTCGGCACCAACCGGTCTGACTGCTGCAGCACAGGGTGCGGGATCGGTGAAGCTTACCTGGACTGCGGCCAGCGACAATCTTGGCGTCACCGGCTATGATGTCTACCAGGGCAGCACCCTGATCGGCAGCTCGGCCGGTACGACTTACACGGTGAACGGGCTCGCGGCCGGAACGGCCTATACCTTCACCGTGAAAGCTAAGGATGCCGCGGGCAACGTTTCCGCGGCGAGCAATGCGGCCACGGTAACCCTGCCCGCGGCTGACACCACTGCGCCCTCCGCGCCGGCAGGCTTGACCGCGACAGCCAAGACATCCACCTCAGTCACCTTGAAGTGGTCGGCAGCCACCGACAATATCGGAGTCACCGGCTATGAGGTGTACAGAGGAAGCACGCTGGCCGCCTCCGTGAACGGAACCACTGTCACGGCTACGGTAACTGGCCTGACACCAAGCACGGCGTACACCTTCACCGTGAAAGCCAAAGATGCCGCGGGCAATGTGTCCGCAGCCAGCAATGAAGCCGCGGTGACGACGGACGCTCCGTCTTCGGATACAACGCCGCCTACAGCGCCAACAGGTTTGGCCGCTGCGGCCAAAACGCAGACGAGTGTGACCCTGACCTGGTCGGCTTCCACCGACAATACCGGGATCACCGGATATGACGTGTATCAGGGAAGCACGCCCGTCACTTCGGTAAACGGCAGCACACTTACCGCTGTGGTGAATGGGCTTACCGCAAACACCGCGTATACTTTCACAGTAGTGGCGAAGGATGCGGCCGGCAACGCTTCACCGGCAAGCAGTCCTTTGACGGTAACGACTGATCCCGCCGCTCCGGCATGGGTGGCCAACAAGGCTTATGTGAAAGACGACCTGGTTGCTTATTCCGGCAAGGTGTACAAATGCACACAGCCGCACACCTCGCTTCCAGGATGGGAACCGCCGAACGTCCCGGCCTTATGGAGCCTTCAGCCTTAAACCCATAAGCCCTTAGCTGCCGCTGATCGACAAGAACAAAATTCTCGAACTCGCCGCTTCCCGGAGACGTCCTCCAATCTGCCATGGTTTGGCCAGCAGATGTCAGAACCGCAGCTGCTGTTTGCTTGCCTGGCCCAGGTCAACAACTGGTTGTAAAACCTACAATGTCGCCATTCGTTAACGTAAAATGACATGCAAAAAGGGTACCCGACAGGCTCTAGTCAGTCGGATACCCTTCTGTTTGTTTAACGTTGCACATACGCTCTCCATCTTAGCTCATGTTAACCTGCCGGGCTCTTTTTCGGACTGATTCCCCTTTGATGAGTGTGACATAGATGCGCTCATGCTCCACTTCCTCGCCGGATAATATCTTGATCAGCTGCTCTGCCGCCAGCGTCCCCCATTTCCGTTTGGAGTAGTTAATGGTCGCCAGGCGCGGCTGCATGTAGCTCGTCAGCTCAATATTATCAAAGCCGATCAAATGCACATGCTCCCCGATCCGGTAATCGGTCTCCGCTAGCCGGTTGCAAAAGCCGATGGCCATTTCATCATTGAGACAAAACACGGCCGCCGGGCCGGTATACTCCACGATGACCTGTTCGGCAGCGCGTTCCCCCCCACTTTTTTTGAAATTGCCGGGGATCTCGATCCATTCCACATCTTGCGTGCGGTCCGCAACCATTTTGACCGCCTTCATGCGCTGTATGGAGTCAAATGAGTCATCAGGTCCCGTCACGATGTAAATCTTCTTATGGCCCTGCTCAACCAGAAATTCAGTGGCCAGCGTAGCCCCTGCCTTATTATCCAGCAGCACCTGATTGATGTTGGGATGCTCCAGCTCCCGGTCGAGCACGACGATTTTGTGGTTACGCTCGGCATATTTGAGCAGCTCGGCGCTTGTAAACGCATGGTCCAGAATAATGGCCCCGTCGATCATCCGCTCCGGAAGCATCCGATGGGACTGCTTGCCGCTGCATACGATCAGGTCGTAGCCCTGGGCGTTACAGACTTCCTTCATTCCGTCGAGCAGGTCCCCATACACGTCCCCCTTAAAATCCGTCAGAAATACCCCGATGATGCGGGACTCCCGCTTCTTCAGCGATCTCGCAGCCGCGTTCGGCACATAGTTCAGCTCCTTGGCGATCGCCAAAATTCTCGAGCGGGTCTCATCCGTCACCTTGCTGCTGCCGTTAAGGGCATATGATACCGTCGATATGGAAACCCCGGCTTTTTTAGAAATATCTTTAATACTAACCAATGTTCCTCTCTCCCCCGTATCAAACCATTCCTAATATAAAATGAACTTATGAAAGTTACCCTAATCGGGGCGCTGCGATGCCGAGTGTTCTTACGACCACGGTGGTCTCCGAAATGCTTGAACTAGATATCCAAGTAGGGGCATTTCGGTGACAAAGGCGGACGCTCCGCTTCTTCAGAATCACTCGGGATCGAAGCTGAGATGGGTTAACTCTAAAGTTCATTTTATATAGGTCAAAATTATCATTCCAGTTCTCATGGAAAAGGGCGATCTCTTAAGATCGCCTTAAACTGCTATATAAAAATTTCAACCACATTGTGGTCGTCCGGCATCATTCCCTGCTCGAACAAGTCCTTCGAAATCCGCAGACCGCCCTCGCGGTAAGGGTTGCTTACCGCCGAAGCTTCCAGTTCGCGGCCGTTCAGCTTCACGCGGCGCTCGCCGGTGCCCTGCAAATGGTAAATGAAGGCCACGTCCTGTCCGTCGTAGCGGAATTCGAACCGCAGGCCATCCAGCTCCTTCGGCAGCACCGGGTCCACGATGAGATCCTGCTGCTCCTGGCGGATGCCGAGCGCGTTCGAGATCAGCTGATTCATGTAAATCCCCGGGCCGCTGGAGTAAATGCGCCATCCGCCTTTCACCTGCACGCTGCCGCTGCGCAGCTCATCAAAATGCTCCTGAGCGTCATAACGCGTGTTGAACTTCCCGTCAGAGCTGCTGAAATAAGCGTTGCTTTGACGCAGCTCGGCGTTCGGCACCACGTCCCGGATCCCGACCGGATTGATCACGTTCAGACCGTTCCATACATCATCGGCATGCCCGAGCTTCGCCATCGCTTCGATGAAGCGGATATGGGCATGAACATACTGCAGGCCCACTTCGCGCCCGAAGTTGGACGCCTGCTCCGCCCGCTTGAAGTGCGTGCTGACACCGCCGGCATACTGGGCAGGACGGTCCATTAGACGGACGCCGTCCGGGAAGAAGAGCTTCTCTTTAATCAGCTCATAATGGGCCTTCGCGTGCTCCGGATCCAGCAGCTCAGCAATCATACTGCGGGTCATCGGCAGCAAGCGGTACTGAATGCCGGTCTCCTTGTCGGTCGGATGGAGCATCAGCTTCGCCTCAGCCGGATTCTCCATATAGAGGAACCCAGGAATGACCTCCGTTCCGAGTATATATTTTTCGTAATCGCGCTTGATTCCCTGTGCCATATCATGAAGCTCCTGAGCCAATTCCGGCTTGGCGGATTTCAGAGCGCCTGATAGCTGGCTCATCGTCTGGTACGTCAGGGCGACGGTCCAGCTGCTGACCATGTACTGCTTCAGCTGGGCGTTGGCCGGCTGCAGCGTATCGTCCCAATCCCCATCCCCGTAGGAGGACAGATGGGTATCATGCAGGAAGTGGCTGCGAATGTAACCGATCTCCTTGTACACGTGATCCAGAATTGTAGCTGTTTCTTCGGTAAAATGGAACTTGTGCTTGACCGTATAAGGCACCTTCTCTTCGAGAATGTCGAAGTCTTCAGTCGCCCGCAGGTAATCGCTAAGCACCTTCAGCGGCCATACGATGATGTCGCCATGGCTTTCCTCCTGCTGGACAGTAAAGTAGTTGTCGAACATAAACCACTGCGGCCAGTTGCCGTCGTCTTCGTATTGATGGGAGTACACCATTTTCAGAATATCGCGGACCTGTTCGAACTTTTGCGTTGCCATAAAATACTCGGTCGGTCCCTGGCACACGTCCCGCGTTCCCCAGGCTGCGCCTCCGTATTGTTCCAAGCCATGCGGCACCGAATAATGGACCAACATGTTATGCGTGTACCACCAAGCCAAGGCGTTCACTTTAAAAAGATCCTTGCCTTCTGTGCCATCCCTGCCGGTTAAGCGGAATCCGTTCATCACGTCCCGGAAGAACTCCCGGTACTTCGCGATTTCATCCTCTGCGCTGCGGTTTGCCTCGGCAAGGTCTTCCCCATCCAGCAGCCCCTGCATCGTTAAAGTCCACTCCGCGGCAGCTTCCAGCTTGAGTGTTACCACCGACGCTTCTCCAGCCCGAACGCCGCTTGCTAGTGCCGTTTCATCGCTAACAGCCACCTTGGCGCCATCGATCCGCATGGTGTATTTCAGGTGCGGATAGGCGTCCTTCCGGAGCGCATCCTGGGCGCCGTGGAACGTCAGCACACCCGCCGATTCCGTCATGCGGACCGGCGCTTCGAACTCGTTGACATCCATGGTAACCTGGCTGGTCAGCATGAATTTATAGGCTTTGCCGCTCTCCGAGCGCACATGAAGGCGGACTTCAGGAGCATCCGCCGCAGCGAAATTGGTAATTACCAGCATGTCATCCGCTGTTTTGTAATACCAGCGCACGTAGTTGAAGCCGATCTCGAACAGGGACGGCATGGTCAGAAGACGGTACGCTCCCCCGATGTCCACATATATCCGCTGTCCTGCGGTTTTCGGCACGTTCAAGGCGCTGCGGGCATTGCTCATCATTTTGTTGAAGTTGGTATTGCCCACCACCAGATGGGAATTGAAAATGCCGTACATATAAGAAGTCGTTGTTACGACGTTGGCCCCCAGCTTCACGCTGCCGCCGCTCATCAGGATATGCCCGTGCGGACGCTCCACACGCAGCTCCTTCTCTTTCAGCACGACATGCTCATAGGTGTCGGTAAAGAACGCGAGAAGCTGTCCGTCCTCGGTTTCCTCCTCCTGTCTTCCAGCTGCTGGGAATAAGGCTTCGAGCTCCTCCGCGGTCAGCGGCAGGGTATGCAATGGTTCGCCGATTTCCGGATTCAGGCGGACCTTGGGCAGTTCGTGCAGGGAACCGGCTGAAGCAGCAAGACTCTCCTGCACCTGATCCCAGGCCTTCAGCACCTCATCCTTGAATTCCAGCTCGGTTACCGCAGCCGCATGATCCGGCTTGAACAAGCCGTAGAACACGAAGCGAGCTTCCCCGTCAAGCGTTACCGCTTCGGACTGGAGTGCCGTGTAGGCGAATTCGTATTGGTAGACCTCGCCTGCCAATTGAGGCTGGCTGAGGCAGGCCGGCACGTTCGTTTCTTTATAAGACAGACCGAAGAACTGGAAGCCGTCCGTAGAGAACCCCGCGGCACGCGTCAGCGAACCCTGCTGTATGTAAGGGAACGCTCCGCCCTGCGGCTGGTTTTGGCGCGAGATCACCACATAGCCGTGGTCTTTGTCTTCGAAGACCGTATGGTCGATATATTGGGACAGGTACGCCTCGTTACTGCGAACGGTGCCCGTATCCGCGTTACCGATATCCTGGCCGTATACAACGTCGATTTTGAGGCCATGGCCTGCCGTCCGGACGTCCCAGAACCATACGCCGAGCGGGCTAAGCGCAAACGTCACGCTGTATGCCACCCCTTCGGCTTCGCCTGTCCAGACGATCCGTCCCTCGCCTGTGCTGACCCGGCTATCCGAACGGATGCCAAGCAGCGGGTAGAAGCGGATAGCGGAATCATCATGGATGCGCAGATACAGATTATTTAAAGCTCCGTCAAGCGGGCTGCTCATTAGCTGGTTGATCATCGTTTTGCCGCTGACGGCCTGGAACAGGTCGCCGCTTTCCCAGAACGTAAAGATCAGCTCACCAGCCTGGACGTGAATCTTGGAATTCGTAATGGTTGTCATGGTTATTCATCCTCCTATCCACGAAGCCGACCGAACCTGTCCGGTACGGCTTCGAGGCAGCTTTTACAGTATTTTTCATCCTACATCGTCTTGTTGGTCAGCTCTCTCCAAGACCATGGCTGTTCTTTGTGTGCGCGCATGGTCGGCTGTTCATTAAACCATCTTATCTGGAACGACTCGCCAGAGTGTCCCGGCTGGTAGACCGTCAAACACCTGGAACGTTCCCGGATCGCTGGCTTGGGTAAGGTAGGAATGATGATAACGGAGCGCCAGCGGTCACCATCGATTCGGTGATCCCCAATGCCTCCATACAAAAATCGTATGATGTTCAGGCCTTCTGGACACGAATTGTCCGGCTCTTTCAGACCCCTTCTCCTTTCTCAGGAGCTTGCACAAAACCTGGCTGATAAGAGCAGCAAGGATACAGCTCGACCTTGGTTGTTTATCTTTTGTGCAAATTCCTCATTAAGAAAAGCGTCTATCGATGTACATTCATAGAAGACAGACCGCGTTTAGCGGAAGTTTTTCTTGCGAGATACTGATGCTTAACCTCTGAGGTCTATACTTGCTTATCTCTAAAGAAAAGCGTCTATCGATGTACATTCTATAATCTATAGAAGAATCATTACTGTCTCCCCTCCCTGTGGCCAGGCGGACCTAATCTTAATAGAAGAAACCCGCCCGGCACCACCGTGGAAGAGAAGAACCCGGCTGCATCAAATCTGCTGCACACCGGGTTCCTTAGACTCGGACTGCGTATAAGTGCTCTGTGCTTATCTTGATTTTAAATCTATTGGTTACTTGGCGAACTTGCTGTTCAGTTCATCCAGCACCGGCTGAACGAGAGACTGCTTGCTTTGTACCCATTTCTTCCAGTTTGCTTCCAGATCGCCGTTTTGCAGAATCAGGTTGGCATACTCGCTTTGGTAGTCAAAGGATGCCTGGCTCTTCGCCTTGGAATCGTACAGCTGCACATCCCAGTCGTAGGTTGCCAGCTTACCGCCTTCGCTGCCCAGCTTCGCTTTCTCTTTGAACAGCTCAACGGCGCGGTCGCGGTATTCCTTCTTGATTGAAGGGTTCACGATACTGAAGTCGTCGCCCAAAATGTACAGTCCTTCAAAACGTGCCGGATATTTGTCTTCCAGGGTCTTTCCTTCCGGAAGCAAGCTGACCGGCTCCTTCTTGTCATCGTACTTCCAGTCCTTACCTTCAAAGCCCATGTTCAGGAGCAATTGTCCTTCTTTGGTCGTCGAGTAATCGATGATATCCATGATGCGTTCAAATTTCTCTTTGCTGATTTTCGGCGAGAAGATGAGCGCGGACCAGAAGTTAGGCTGCTCCAGGTTGCGGTATTTTCCGTCGTCACCCAGAACGACCGCCGTATGGACGAGATCATCGCTGCTTACGCCCAGGTTCTTCTGCATATTCTTTTCCATGTCTTGTCTGTACGAAGCCAGGCCGCCCAGGGACATCATCGCAGCAACGCCTTTGACTCTAAAGTTGTCGCTGCCCTCGTTGTTTTTCCAAGTATAGAATTCTGGGTTGAGCAGGCCTTCTTTGTATGCTTTTTGCATCAGCTTCAGACCGGTCAGCGTCTCCGGATCGGCTGGTCCCCAATGGAACTTGCCGTCTGCTCCCTTGTAGAAAGCTGATTCCACACGGGAATGCTCGCTGTTGGCCATGATGATATTAGTCAAGGCATCATCCGCCGTATAAGAAATCGGAACAAGCTTGGAACCGACCTTCCCTGGATCTTTCTCTTTGACCAGTTCCGCATAATGGATCAGTTCGCTTGTCGTATAAGCATCCTTCAATTCAAACCCGACGGCTTTGGCCCAGTCCTTGCGGATGGCGATGACGCCGATTTGGTTCACAAGCGGATCAGCCGGCTTGTTTTGGAAGTACACCGGTTTTGGCAGAATGTAAGTGCCGCCTGTCAGCTGTTCCAGCTTGTCGCCTAGGCCGGTCAGCTTGTAGGCCGCCGCCACGTTCGGCCAGCGCTCTTTCCAGTCATCCGGGAATTTGTAGAGCAGTCCCTGATCGACATAGTTCACGAAATCGCCGTGCACATAGTTCCAGCTGGCCACGTCAGGCAGGTCGCCGGAGTTGATCCACAGGCGGAGCTTCTCCGGCCAGGAATCCCATTGTACATAGTTGTAATCCCAATCGACGTTGAATTTGTCCTTCCAGTACTTGTGGAACTCGTTGTCGAGCACGCCGGGTTTCACTTCCGTGGTCTGTGCGACGGAAATTTTCAATTTGTCCTTGTAACCTCCGGCCGCGTCTTTTTGGTCACCACTGGTTGATGCCGAGTCTTTCCCGCAGGCTGTGACCGTCAGCATAGCTGCAGACAGTACAACAGCCAGTAGCGGCTTGAACATTCTTTTTGTGTTCATGTTTTTTCCCCTCTTTTTGATCAGATTTTTTTGCGGTAAAAAATCTATTGTGTAATCAGGTCTTGATAGCCCCTGTTAACACCCCTTTGGCGAAGTGCTTTTGCAGCATCGGGAAGAAGCACATGATCGGCACCATCGTTACGAAGACCGAGGCCATCTTCATTCCCGTGGAAAAACCGGATTTGTTCAGGGCGTCCACGCTGCCCGCATTCGAAACGTTTGTCGTCGATTCGACGATAATGGTCCGCAGGACGTTTTGCAGCGGAAGCATATCCGCTTTTCGCAGGAAGATCATCGCATCATACCATCCGTTCCAGAAGGCTACGCCGTAGAACAGCGTAATGGTCGCCATAATCGGCGCCGCCAGTGGAAGGACGACGGAGAACAGGATGCGCCATTCGCCCGCCCCGTCAAGCCTTGCTGATTCCATCAAGGATTCCGGCAGGCCCTGGAAGTAGTTCATCATCAGGATCATATTGAAAGCGCTGAAGCTTCCTACCAGGATGACGGACCACAGGGAACCGGTGAGGCTCAGCGATTTCATAACCAGATACAGCGGCACGATTCCGCCGTTAAAGATCATGGTGAACAGGACAAGGAAGAAGATGAACTTTTTCCCTGGGAATCTGTTGCGGCTGAGGCCGTAAGCCATCGTAGTTGTCAGGAACAAGCTCAGCGGCAGCCCGATCACCAGAATTTGAATGGTGTTCCAGAAGCCTGTCAGCAGCCTTCCGTCTTGGAACAGCTCCCGGTAGGCATCCAGTGTTGGATGCTTCGGCCACAGCATCATCGGATTATCTGCATATTCCTTCTGCGAGGCGAGTGAGACCGCGATCACGTTCAGGAACGGAATCAAAATGATTAAAGCCAGAACAATCAGCACTGTAAACAAGATGTAATCGAGAAGCGTCATTTTACCGATCCGGTATTTATGCCGTTTCTCAGCATGCGTACTCATCTCTTTAACACTCCTTTCCTAACGGAACAATCCGTCTCCGCCCATCAGTTTGGCCACGCGGTCCGCAGCAAGCAGCAGAATCATGTTCACAAGCGAACGGAACAAGCTAACCGCCGTCGAGAACGAGAAGTCCGTCGAAGACAGGAACGTGATCCGGTAAATGTACACGTCGAGCACCTGGGACACGTTCTGCGTCGCCGCATTCGCCAAGTTGAAGATCTGGTCGAAGCCGGCGGACATCAGGCCGCCCACGTTCAGGATGAACATGACCGTAACGGTTGGCAAAATGTTTGGCAGCGTAATTTTGAAAATTTGCTGCATCCGCGAAGCGCCGTCGATCTGCGCCGATTCATATTGGTCCTGGTCGATCCCCGAGATGGCCGCCAGGAAGATGATGGCCCCCCATCCGGTGGATTTCCAAATGTCTGTCAATATCAGCATCGGCAGGAACATTGGCTCGGAGCCGAGGAAGTTGATCGTTGGAAGTCCAAGAAGCTGCAGCACGCTGTTCAGCAGACCGTCATAAGAAAGGACATTGATCACGACCCCTGAGACAATGATCCATGACAGGAACTGCGGAAACGTAAAGATTGTCTGGAACAGCTTCTTCGTCTTCCGCATACGGAGCTCGTTCAGCAGGAGCGCCAGCAGAATCGGGAACGGGAAGGTGATAATCAGCTTGATAATGTTGATGTACAGTGTTCTCCACACCGCTTCGGCAAACATGGGGTCGCGAAAAACATACTTAAAGTTCTCCAGGCCGACCCAGGGGCTGCCCCAGATTCCCATGTTGGCTTTGTAATGCTTAAATGCTAGCGACAAGCCGCCCATTGGCAGATAAGCAAACAGGATCAACCAGATTAGACCGGGAATAAGCAGCGTATACGTCATCCGGTGCTTCCAAATTTCCGTAAACAGATTGCCGGTTTTGGAACGCCCCTTTGTATTTTTGTTTGGCCCTAAGGCTGCAGGTTTCAATTGGCATCTCCTCACTATTCTTGGGTCTTGTCTTTAAACAGAAAATCAAAAGCTGTCTTCAAATGCTCTTCCCAAAAGAGCCAGTCATGCGTTCCCGTTCCTTCAACGTACCGGAAATCGAACGGGCTGTGCTCCATGTAGCCGGCAAACTGCCGGTTCATCGCCACGAACGGGTCTTCCGAACCGCAGCAGCACAGCACCTGAGGCAGCCTCCTGCCCTCTTCGATCAACTTCGCGGACAGCGCATACAAATCCTGATCCGGCTTCACCTCAAGCTCCGGTCCGAAGACGGCCTGCATCTCCCTGCGCATCCCTTCCGGCATCTCCGGGTCGGCCAGACGCTGGCGGATGTCGGTCGGGCCCGAGAAAGATACCGCTTTGGCATACCGCTCTGGATAAGTGAGCGCGCATTTGAGCGCTCCGTAGCCGCCCATCGACAATCCCGCCACAAAAGTGCTTGCAGGATCAGTATTCAAATGCAGAAGGCGTCTGCACAACTCCGGGAGCTCCTCCGTAATGTAGTGGAAATAGTCCAGCCCGTAAAACATGTTGGTATAAAAGCTTCGTCCTGCTTCCGGCATGATCACCGTACAGCCGTACTTCGCCGCATACATTTCCACGGTCGTCAGGCGGTGCCAGGTGCTGGCGTTGTCCCCCGCTCCATGCAGGAGGTACAGCGTGCTTGAAGTGGGGACGCCGGTATCGACCGGAGAGATCACATGGATGTTGGTCGTCATCCGCAGCGTTGGTGAGCCGGTATCGATCATTAAGTGCGCCACTTGTAACCCCTTTCATTTCAGTTCGACTGCTCTATTGTGTTGTCCGCCTTAGTCAGCGGCAGCCCCCTTACGGAAAGCCGGTTCGGCTGAGCCGATAACGGACAGTTTCGGCCCGTCATTGGTTCTTGTGATCACCATTCGCGTTCCTGCCAAGCAAGATCCGATTTCAGCCTCATCAGGCGTTATCGGGGTAGATGCTGCAGGTCGTTAATAGCGATGAAAGCGATTTTTCGAATCGTTTCGATTACATCATAATCCCGTTGCCTAAACCTGTCAACAATCTTTTTTAAAAAGGCCCAGCGATCTGTATTTTTGTGCAAATCCCTGATTTCCCCTGCGTTAACAAGACAAAATCCTCAACGAAAGATAGACAGTAACCGCTTACAAATTATGGTTGACAAGAGGGAGCGATCTGTAATAATCTCAAGATTAACGAGTAAATATGAAAACGTTTCTATAAATTTCATCCTGTTCCTCACGGCCGGAACGGCATATGACCTGTTTTAGTCATGGGAATCAAGCGGAAGGAAGGCTTAACGATGACATTTCAAATCGGCGGTTTTGTCGATTACCTCAGCAGGAGAAAACTGAACGTCTTATCTGTCCGGGTGCTGCAAAAGGAGCAGCTGCTGGGGCAGTGGGACAGGGATAGTGACGCCCGCCGGCTTCAGCATTCGGTTAGCAAGTCCTTTACAAGCATGGCGGTCGGACTTGCCGTTGCCGAAGGAAAGCTGACGCTGGATGCACGGTTAAACGATTTTTTCCCGGATTACGGGAAGTCGGTAAAGGATTCGCCCTATCCTCCGGGAGAGCTGACCCTTAGGAATCTGCTCCGGATGACCTCCGGCCACGATGCACCGCCACTCTCTGTGGAAGAGCGGGAAACGCTGCAGGAGAAGGATTGGATCAAATATTACATGTCTCTGCCCTTGGACCGGCTGCCCGGAGAGACCTTCACATACAGCAGCGGCGATACGTTTATGGTCTCGGCCATGGTTCAGGCCGCGGTCGGGGAGACGGTACGCGACTATTTGGTGCCGCGGCTGTTCGAGCCGCTCGGCATCGGGGATGTCCGGTGGGACACGTCACCGCTCGGCATCACACTCGGCTGCACCGGGCTGTGGCTCAGCTGCGAAGAGCTGAGCCGGTTCGGCCAGATGCTGCTGCAGAAGGGACAGTGGCAGGGCACCCAGCTAATCCCGGAGGAATGGATCGGCGAGGTTACGCGGAAGCAAATCGATACGCCGGGAACGGCAGACTGGGGCGCGGGTTACGGCGGCCAATTCTGGATGTGCACGCACGAAGCCTACCGCGCTGACGGCATGCACGGACAGTTCTGCGTCGTCATCCCGGACAAAGAGGCTGTGATCGCCATCAACAGTGACGAGGATGATATGCAGGGCATTCTTGATGCCGTCTGGGCGGATATTTTTCCCCAGCTCTAAGCGGATTACATTTTCATGATATGTCAGAAAATACAACAAAACGGTGCGTCCTATTTATAAGGACAGCACCGTTTCTCTTGCTTGGGATTGGAATCTGGATCTTACATGTCTGTCATTCCATTAACAAAATGACCCTTTTGATTCGAAACGTTCCAATTCGGTGAACCCCGACTCTGCGTAAAACACAGGGCGGGGTTGTTACTTTTAATAACGCTCTACAGAAGCTAAGAAAAACATAGGACGGCGGGTCTCTTCCTGCCAATCCGGATTTCTCTTCAGCATTTCTTCCGTCGGCTTAAGCTCGGAAATTTCTTTAATAACAAAGCCGGCTTGGATTAAGGAATTGATTATAGAAGCCACAGTTCGATGATACTTGACCACTTCGTGATCTAAAAAAATGGTTCGCCGTAGTCCTACCTGGTGATAGTGGTCAACTGGCCAGTGCAATTTCTCCCCTTGTGGCCCATAGAACCAGGATTGCTGCGCAAGAGCCGTATAGATTGGATGTTCAACGGACATCACAAAGCTGCCTCCCGGCACAAGACAATGATGGATTTTGCGGCAAATAAGATCGAAATCTTCAACATAGTGAAGGGCAAGAGAGCTTATAACTACATCAAACTCCCCTTCGTTGAAGTCAATATCCTCAATCGCAAGGCGGCGGTATTCAATGTTTGGATCGTCAGTCATTATTCTGGCGCGTTCCAGCATGTTCCCAGACAGATCGATTCCCACTACGGAAGAGGCTCCCTGTTCACGGGCAAATCGGCAGTGCCAGCCGAAGCCGCACCCCAAATCGAGCACCTTTTTATCCCGCAGATCAGGCAGCATGGACCGGAAAGCCCCCCATTCCCCGGCAGCGTCTAATCCCCCGGTGGAACGGGCCATTTGACTGTAGCTTGTAAAGAAACCCGTCTCATCATATTTGTTTTGCTTCATGATTATATCCTTTCCTGGCAGCGGCCAGCCCGACTACCAGCAATTATCAGCCCTTGTGTTTCTATAATCTATTCTAAATTAAGGGAGCAGCACCGTACAATTGTATACTTTAACTTAAATCAAATTATACCCTTAGCCTAATCAGAGTCCTTACCCTACTAAGACTCCCTACACTTCTATCACGACTTTCTATCAAACCACACAAAAAATCCGCGGAGCCTTTCCCGCGGACTACCACTATACATGAACAGGCTTAGTCAAGAGATGTTTCTGGAATTCTAGCTCCCCACGCACACGGTCAAACGACAGCTGCGGCGAAGAATCCCAACTCATTGAATCCTGCTTAATGTGGGACAGCACTTCCTCACAGCTTTGGTTAAACCTCTCCGTAGCAGAGTGACCTGAACTGGCCAGCATTTCAGCGGCCTCTTCCACAAGCATGATGTACACGGAATACAGCTTGCATTGAGCTTTCCTTCCCCGCTGTTTAAGCTTCGACCAGGTATAGGCCCCCGTGTCTACCACTTCCACCGATCCCTCCATATAACTCAGTTCAGAGTACTCAAGAAGGAAAATCCGAAGCTCATCTTCCACAGTCTGGTAGCGTTCCAACAAAGATTGCACATTGTTCATAAATCGCCCCAATCTCACTTCTAAATGCGGCAAGGGCCCCCTAATGCCACAGCGACCGGGAGCCCTTGAAACTTCTAACGCAAATAGTAAGTTGACCTAAGTATACCTTAGCTGGGATAAAAAGTATACCCATTTCCATTTATGTGGAAAAGTAGATATCCTGCTTCCCTGTGGGTGGAGTCGTTGCATTCCATACTGCAGCCAGCGTATCCGGCAGACTTGTGGCCGCCGTAATATAATCCCCGATCAAGGCCACCGGCGTTGGAAAGTTGCCATTCGGATCGAAAGACGCGTCGGTAAGGCGGCGGTTCGTAAACGATCCTCCCCCGTTAAAAGATTCCGCCACGAACACATCCAGAAGGAAACCATTGACTCTATTCGTGTAATAGATTACCCTCACTGTCCCCGTGGAGGGCGATACCGTAATCGCGGGGAAAAAGTTCTGGGTTCCCGGTGGTGCACCGGTAATGCTCTTCGGTATTGACCAAAGCTGTCCGTCCGGTGAGATCGATAGAAATATATCCGCATATCCGTTCCGGTAATCATTCCAGGCGGCGTAGACGTTGCCACTCCCAAGGCCGCTTGAAATATCCGCCCCCAGTGTCAGATTCGTCTGTACGCGGAAGCCGTATCCGGTAACTGGAAGCGGAGATGGCACTGGGACCACAGATGAAATCAGGAGTGATTCCCTCGCAATATCCGGGTAATAGCTCACTCCTCCGTTATAAGAAATCCGCAAATTCGCCTCAGGATTCACAGGTCCGGTCAGAATGTACCCGGAGTACACCTCGCCAGACAGGCCAATAGCCACAGCCGCCCTGTCATGAAATCCTCGTGGATCACTCAATCTCTGCGGAGTCTCCCAACTAGCTCCTTCATTCAGAGATCGCTGGATAAAAATTGCGGAGTAGTTGAACAGCGGAGTGTAGCTTACATAGGCATTTCCCCGATATGGACTGCCCGGTGAACGGTCCACCGCAATAAACGGTTCATCATTATGGATGATCGTGCCATATCCCCGCTGTACAATCACAGGCGGGTTGAAATTGGCTCCGTTATCAAATGAAGTATAACTGACAATCGTTCCGTCATTGAAGTCATTATACACGTGGCAGGCCACTATGAAAGTATTAGGAAAGGTATAATCAATCGTCGGGGCCTCGGCACTTGCATACCCTGACGGCTGTGGAAGAATCGCACTGGCCCACGTCTGGCCCCCATCCGTTGACCTTGACACGCCGATCCGTCCGGTCCCCAGGCTGTCATCCACATAGACAACACACATAAAGTTAGCCAGTACCGAGTTTACTGCTATGGAAGGCTCGAAATGATTGCCCGGCAGAGCCGCGGTAATATTTACGACAGGCACAGGTATCGCCTCCTTTCACATAGATTTAAGGAAGATTCGTCAGCCGGTCAATTTGGCTCATTTCCCATTGCAGCACTCTCTGCACAACGCCTCCAACCGCATCCAGACCAAATACATTGACCACCGCGCTTGTTGCACTGAAGTAATCCATCTGCACCTCATAATACACTGCCGCGTTCAGCGGATACGTAAAGCTCTGAACAGCCTGCGGGGGCAGCGCAATCAAGTTATGGCCCAGCGGGGTTCTCGGCCCATCCGCGACTCCCCATTGGAACACCTCAAGTTCAATGTTGGCTGTCAAATTGGCGGAATCATTAATGCAGACCACCAGGATCTGGCCTGCTGCGGTAGGGACTGTTGAGGGATTATATATCGCTCCGGTTGTATACGGCATTCTCCATCCTCCTTTCGCGGATTCGTCACCAAGAGCCGCATCAAGACAGGCGTTCAGCCTCTTATTTATAAAATATGCAAATGGCCGGACAGTGAACAGGCATTCAGGCAATAACTTTCGCTGTCTATTTGCGGGCATGGCCAAATAAACAAGAAGATAGGGAAACTCCGCATATCCTGTCGGTGTAGGATATTCCCCCCGCAGGAGGTGATTAGATGACTCTATCGATCGTTGATTTTGGAAGAAGTATTCCTAACAGCTATACCTTCTCTACTAATATTCCTCTTGTCGCCACGCCAAGCGCCAACACCTTGGCCAACTTCGGCATATTGGCTTACACAGGTGGCCTGGTTGAACTTCACGCAAGCATAGGACTGCAGGCCACGGCTGGCTCCCCATTTGTTCTCCTGTCCATTATCCGGGATGCCACTGAAATTGCCACAACCCAAACCGCTATCTTCACCAGTTCAGCTTTGGAGACGTTAAGCTTTACATTTGTGGATACGAACGCGGTGAGCGGTTACCACTCCTATATCCTTCAAGCCTCCGTCTCGAACAACTATGCTGTTAACAGAGCGAATGTTATTGGCCCTATTGTATTCACTGGCACTTCCCTGGTGTGACACGAATGGCTTCCTGGAATGCATACCTAGAATTCCCCCTGATGCACGTTCCTAGGTTACCTTCACCGTGACACAGCAAAGCCGGAAGCTCATCATGAGCCTCCGGCTTTGTAATTCCTATTCCTGATGATTCCCAGCTTCCTTATAGCTGATATTCAGAAGTTCACCCGTGTCTTCATTAAACCTCACATTCACATATACCCCGAACTCCTCAGCGGGCTTCTTAACGATAAGCTTAAATTGCTCTTCGTAGACGTGGTCACGGAGCGTTTTGCGCCCGATATGCTTGTAGTCCGTAATCTCGGCATTATACTTCTTCTTCGCCTCAAGAACGGCTACCCGTCCCCACTCCGCATAGGACGGTTCTGCTTGGGCATGATGAGTTCCCCAAACTGTCACGCCTGAACTTAATAGCAGCCCCGCGATTAGTGTAACTACCCATCTTCGCGCTGATTGCATGATCCATCGCTCCTGTCTTTTGGAATTGAGCTTATTATATGGATCTTTGTGAAATATTAACCGGATTGCGTATATCACGAGTGAGCTTATTCTATTCTCTAGAAGCTGCGCTGTATTCTAATCTTCGTTTATTTCTTCTTGCACAAAATTAAGCACCCGTTCATCCAGCTTCGCCGTGTCCCCAAGATCCGGCCTGTCATTAAACTGAACCGCAGGTACGCCCGGACAAGCATGCAGCTCGAAGATCACAATTTCATTGGTCCCCTGCTTGAGCAAAGGCCCCGGTACATATAAAGCCTTCTGAGGACCGGCCTCCCAATACCGACCTAAATTGAATCCATTGATCCAAGCCACGCCCTTCTTCCATCCGTCCACCCTCAGGAATGTATCCCCGATGATGTCCACCTCAAAGTGTCCACGGTAGAATGCCGGCTCTTCCCGTACTTCTTCTGCTGTCTGAGCTTGCCCTGTCCCCTGCACCGCTTCGGTTCTTGTATAAACAACCTTGGACAGGCATTCGGGTTTCATCGGAAGCGGCTGCACCGTCCAATTATATTGGAACTGGTTATCAAGTAGCACACCCTCCGTTATGCCTTTAGGGTCTCTTAAGTAAGGGCCGTAATTTACCCGTCCCATGTTCTCGACCAGAATATCCAGCCGGGCTCCCTCCTCCGGCACGCAGATATCCAGCGGCTGTGGGTTCCAGCGTTCCACCAAACCCAGCAGCTGCCCGTTCAAGAACACCTGTGCCCGGTCGCGGACTTCCCTGATATACAGCTTCTGCCCGGTACGCGGTCCCCGGACCCAGGTTGAATACAGAATGAATCCGTAAGATTGGCCGAGTTTCTCCATAGGCAGAATCGAAGGGCTGTCCACCCGGCTGCCGGACCAGCTCTCAAGCTGCAGCTGACTGAACAACGTCCCTTTTTCCAGGAGCTGCACCGTTCCATAAGCATGCTTCGCTGCCGGTTCGGGAAGCGGGCTGGCCGGACTGGCCCCATGCTTCAGCATAACTTCACGGACAGCCTTATACTTAGGGGTTATATCCCCCCACTCAGTGAGAGGAGAGTCATAATCATAACTGGTTACGGTAGGCTCATAGGTGTGAATATGATTCGCTCCATTATAAAATCCAAAGTTGGTGCCCCCGTGGAACATGTACAAATTAACCGATGCTCCGCTTTCAAACATCTCATCCAGCACCGAGGCCACATCATCCCCGTCCCGGACATGGTGCGGCTCCATCCAGTGGTCAAACCATCCATTCCAATACTCCATACACATCAGCGGTTCATTCTTCCTGTACTCCCGGTACTTGTCAAAGGACTCTTTCACCCGTGAGCCGAAATTCACGGTAGCATGCACACCCTCAATGGTTCCTCCAATCAGCATCTCATCCGCAGGTCCATCTGAGGTGAAGAGCAGCACATCTATGCCCCGGCGGATCAATCCGTCCCTCAAGTATTCCAAATAGGCAGTGTCGTTCCCGTAGCTTCCATATTCATTCTCCACCTGGACCGCGATAACCGGCCCGCCGTGGGTGGACTGAAGAGGCACGAGCCTTGGAATAAGCTCGTCATAATAGCGGTCCACTTTGTCCAAATAGGCTTTATTCATACATCTTAGCTGGATTTCATCATACTTTAACAACCATGCCGGGAGTCCACCAAATTCCCATTCCGCACATATATAAGGGCTGGGCCGGACAATAACACGCAGTCCGAGCGAACCGGCAAGTTCAATGAACTTGACCACATCGGCCATTCCAGTGAAATTGAACCCTCCCTCTTCGGGCTCATGCACATTCCAGGCAATATAAGTCTCCACAGTATTAAACCCACAGGCCTTAAGCTTCTCCAGCCGGTCACGCCAATAGTCCGGCACCACGCGGAAATAATGAATCGCTCCTGACCAAATCCGAATAGGCTGCCCATCTAGCAGGTACTCCCCATTGTTCCAATCCAATCGGCTCATGTTTCTTCCTCCTTGTCCCTTCTAGGGTCTTGAGTACAGAAGAGCTTGGAGCGGCCTTTGGAAATCTCACTCCAAGCGCTCCAAGCTCTTGATGGTATTTGCGGATCGGCAGATATGGACTATTTGGATTCTTTCTCTTTAATCACTTTTGTCGCTTCATCTACCATCCACTTCTGAACTTCTTCAATAGGGGTGTTCCCCAGCATGAACTTGCTGAACCCATCGTCCTCAATGCTCATCATCTCGGAGTCGGTTGTGCTGACAACCTGAGAAGCTTCCAAAAACTGATTATGCTCTCCGAAGAGGGTGCTCTTCAGGGAATTCACATCATACATATTGCTGTTCTTGCCAATCAGACGGTTCAATACGGCATTGTTGTCGGCTTTCTTCCAGCCGGAGAATTCCATCTTCGAGTCGGAATCCACAGTGGTCATAAAGCGCATCAGCTTGAAGGATTCCTCTTTGTGCTTGGAGCTTGCGCCCATTACAACATGGTTACCGCCGACAAAATATTTTCCACCTTCATAATCCTTAGGCTCGGCATTCTTAGGAGGCAGTGGCACTGGAGCAAAAGCTGTCTTGAACGTGTGCGGATACTGCTCCGTATTCCCCGGATCCGGTGTCATGAAGCTGCCGGACAGAATCATAGCCGCATCCCCGTTAAAGAATTCCGTACGGTAATTCAGCTTGGCCGCAAGCACATCTGAGTATGGCTTGGCCGATTTATCAACGGTCTCCATATCCTTGCGGAGTTGGAAGAAATACTTGTAAGTAGGATCAGAGAAGTTCGAAGTACCATCCTCGTAACGGAATGGGTTCTTCATAACAGTCTGTGCAGGGGCGTTCATGTACAATTCCCAAGTATGGAAGTAAGAGCCGTAACGCTTATCGACGCCTTCTCCTTTGGTCAGCTTTTTCGCATAATCCCGGTAGTCATCCCAAGTCCAGCCATAAGTCGGAACCTTCAGTCCTGCTTCGTCCAGGGCATCCTTGTTCAAGAGCACATATTGATAGCTGTTCGTAAGCTGCATGCCATAGTACTTGTCCCCAATCTTCGGATTAACATAATACTCGTCCTCAGGAACCAGATTGTTTGTTTTATAGTAATCATTCAACGGGGCAAGAGCGCCTCTGGCCGCCCGCTCGTTAACAGCTCCAAGGCTCGGCATGGCCACTACATCCACCGCTTCACCGGAAGAGATCAGGAAGTCCAGCTTCTTCAGCATTTCCTGGGAGTTTCCCGGTACCAGCACCACATGCTCTACCTTGATGTTTGGATTCTCCTGCTCGAACTGCTTCAGCAGGGCATCCGTCTTTGGCGTCTGATCCGCATTATCCCAGTTATAATATTTAATCGTAACCTGTTCGTTTTTTCCGCCGCTTCCGCTATCTGCAGCACTAGTGTCCGTACCCGTTTTGCTGCCACATCCGCTTAAGAGGAGTGTGAAAGTCAGCATCAGACATGCCGCGATGGAGAGCTTGCGTTTACCCTTTTGATTCATATGTGTTATCCCCCTTTGTTTAAGCGTTTGTTAACCGCTTACATCGTTTAGTATAAAGACTGCGCTGCCTTGCCAAGTGTGTAATTTTGAGGTGTGAAGATAACATTTTTGACTTTTTGACACAGACTGCTTAACCCTTGACTCCGCCTAAAGCGATTCCGTTAATGACCTGCTTCTGAAGAATCACAAAGAGGATTAGCAGCGGAACGATCGCAGACAGTGAGGCCATCATCATTATGGCATCGTTGTTGGTATAATCATCCCTGAACAATGTCATTCCTAGCGGAATAGTATACAAGTCCTTGCTCAGCAGGAAGATCAGCGGATTCTGGTAGTCATTCCAGGTCCAGATAAATTTGATAATCGCCACGGTCGCCAAAACCGGTCTGCACAGCGGAATCATGATCGATACGAACGTCCGCATATGACCTGCCCCGTCGATTCTTGCGGCTTCAATGAACTCATCGCTTACCCCGGCCATAAATTGGCGCAGCAGGAAAGTGAAATAAATCGAGAACATGCTCATCAGAATCAACGAGCCATGGGTGTCATAGAGACCGATCCAGCGGATGAGCAGAAACCGTGGGATCAGCGTCGCCTGATCCGGAATAATCATGAAGGAGATCAGCGCAAGGAACACCAGATTTCTGCCTTTGAAGCGAAGCTTCGTTAGAGAATAGGCCGCCATGGACGAGATGACCAGGGTGATCAGGGTAACGATAACCGCAATTTCGATTGAATTAAAGTAGAACTGATAGAAGGGGACGCGCCCCATCCAGACTGTTTTAAAATTGTAAACCACATTTATGGATTTGGGTATCCATTCAATCGGGAACCTCATGACATCCTTTTCAAACTTGAAGGCGGATGAGAGCATCCAGATGAACGGGGTTAGAAAGAAGATGGACAACCCGGCCATAAGCACGGTAATTATCAGTTTGGAACCATTTTTCTTGATGTATTGCACCTATATTCCCTCCTTGATCTAGATCGCATCGTCTTGTCTCAGCTTCCATGTAGCCGCGGTGATCAGCCCGATAATGGCGAACAGCAGCCAGGAGATAGCCGAGGCGTACCCCATGTTGTAATTTTTGAAGCCTTCCTCATAAATCCGGAATACAAGTACCGTTGAAGCATTGTCCGGACCACCTTCGGTAAGGAAAGAAATAATATCGAACACTTTGAACGAGCCGATCAGCATCGTAATGAACAGGAAGAACGTCGTTGAGCGGAGCAGCGGAACCGTAATCCTGAAAAATTTCTTCAAAGATGTGGCTCCGTCAATCTCTGCTGCCTCGTACAGCTCGTTAGAAATATTGGATAATCCGGCAAGGTAGATGATGATTGTGTATCCAAGCCCTGCCCAGATACTGATGATCGCAATCGATATCAGAGAAGTCTTCGGATCAACCAGCCACTTTGGAGGGTTCTGGATTCCGAGATCCATCAGAAACTGGTTGATTGGACCCAATGACGGGTGGAAGAGCGCACTCCATACCGCAGCAATGGCAATAATGGAAGAGATATACGGAATGAAGAATACAACTTTGAAATAGTCCTTCACGTATACCTTGCTGTGAATCAGGACAGCCAGCACCAGGGCAATGGCGATGGGAATTGGAACCGTCAGCACGGTGTACAGTAAGTTATTCTCGAGCGCTTTCAATACAGTAGGGTCCTTGAACATTTGAATATAGTTATCCAATCCAGCGAACTTAATGCCGGAGACGCCTGACAGCAGGTCCCACTTGGAAAAACTCAAGTACAAGGAGAAGCCTAATGCGAACACGTTCAGCATGATCATTCCTATGATTTCCGGTGCCAGAAACAACCAGCCAATCAGAGCTTCCTTCCGCTTGGGGCTCCAAAATTTTCGGGCCTTGTGAAGTTGTTCTGGAGCTATCATTGGTTTTGCAGCTTCCACTTTGTATCACCTCAGCAATTTAATATGTTGGTATGTAATTATGATAAAATATTGCCCTTCTCTCCAAGGGATGGATTATGACCAGGAAGGAGTAAAATTTTGACCTCTTGCCAAAAGACCTTGTTTTAAGCCAAAGCTCTATAAAACGAACTTTAAAAATTAGTCGTAAGAGCACTCGGCTCGCAGCGCCCCCAAGGGTAACCTTCATAAAGTCATTTTATATAGACACAAAAAAATAACCTGTCCGTTATATCGGAACAGGTTATTGCTCAATTAGTGCTTAACCGGGGTGTACTTGGCCTTATATTCGCTTGGCGTCAGCCCCATATATTTCTTGAATACTTTCGAGAAATAGGTTCTGTCTGAATAACCAAGCTCTGCGGCAAGATTCTCCAAGGTCTGGCTTGACGATTTCAGCATCTTGGCGGCAAGCTTCATCTTGTATTGATGAGTATAGTCCGTAAAATTAACCCCGGTCAGCCGCTTGAAGTACCGGGAGAAGTAACTTGGATTCAAATACAGATAACGAGCGATATCAATCGAAGTCACATTCTCGGATAAATGCTGGTCGATAAACTGCTGGATGACCTGCAGCTTCGGCTCCTGCACACCAGTATGAGTGTCCTTGGGCCGTTCATGGGCAATGCGGGTCAGCTTATGGCTGACCAATTCGGCCACATCCCGCAGCGTTCTAGCTGAGCTTAAATAGTAATAATACTCCTCGTCCGACCGCCATTTAGCGAATAGCAGCTCTACACTGCGAAGTAGTAGAGAAATCTCCTGAATGAACTCGCCGGGCTCAATCCGGCTTCTCTTCGCTGTGTCTTCCAGCTCCCGCATGATCCGATGGATCTCCCCCTGATCATTCTTTAATACCACGCGTTCCAGCTCAGACTGGTAGGGTTCAAGAAATCCCTGGGGTGAAGGATGATATGTCTCTGGTCCGAAACGATCCAGGTTAAGATCCGTCTTCCCGGAGTCGGCCTCATAGAAACCGTACTTGGTTTGGCTTAACCGTTCATACCAGGTTCCAACCGCCGGCAGCTCAAGCTTGTCCTTCACGGTGACCGTGTTCAATTGAACCTTAATTAGCCTTTCACACTGCCATCTCAGCTCCTGCAAATAATTCTCAAAGTTCTGATGAGTGTTCTCGACTAAATTGAACCGGTAATTATATAAAACAATCAGGTTGTTATCTTGTCCCATAAACGTCGTGATTCCCTCGTAAGACGCGGACAGTTCACTCGCAATGTTGCCGATAGCATACCGGATTACAGACAGATTGCTGTATTGATAATACTTCACGTAACTGGAGAAATGAATGCTAACGATCCCGAACATAAAGCAAGGGTAGCTCCATGAGATACCGATCCTTGAAGCGTAGGAGGCCGCTGCATCCAGGCCAACCCCATCAAGCACTCTTTGCCACAAAACTTGTTTAAGCAGCTCCTTGTTGTGATTCAGCACCTCATTATCCATTCCGGTAGTCCGCAGCTTGATCATTCCAAGCGACTTTTTCAGGCTTGACGTCAGCTGATCAGGGGTCAGCTGATCCTTTAACAGATAATCATCGGCATTCAGCTTAATCGCCTGCTGCGCATAATGAAAATCCTCGTGGCACGTTAGAAAAATAACGCGGGTCTCCGGCTTCAATTGGGTGAACACCGACGCCAGCTCAATTCCGTTCTGCTGGGGCAGGCCGATATCCGTAATTACGATATCCGGCAAGCTCTCCTTGAACAAATGTAATGCTTTTACACTGGAATAAGCAGTTCCCACGATCTTTAGATCGAGTTCCTCCCATTCAATCATTCTTTGCAGTACTTTCAGCATCGGGACATCATCATCAATCAACATTACTTTGTGCATTATCCCTGACCTCCCTGTAAGAAAGCGACTCTGTCCGTCACCGGTATATTCAGATAGGCTGTGACGCCGCCTTGGCTGTTACCTCCTAGATGAATGAAGGCCTCTGTTCCATAGGTTAACTTCAACCTCTGCACCACATTGATCAAGCCGACTCTTGGATAAGAGCCGAGCTGCTCCGGATCACCGGACTGCAGCCGCTGGTTCAGCACAGCCAATTGCTGCTCTTCCATGCCCTCCCCATTGTCTCCGATCTCGATCATAATCTGGTCCGCCTCTCTCTTTGCGCTCACCCGGATTCTCGCATTAAGGTGATCTACCAGTCCATGCACAATAGCATTTTCAACCAGCGGCTGAAGCAGCAGCTTCGGGATAACGAACCGGGCCAAATCAGGCGGAAGCTCCACCTGAAGCTCCAGCGGAATTTCATTGCGGATCTTCATAATATCGACGTAATGACCGAGCAGGCTGCACTCTTCCTGAAGTGTGGTTGGTTCATTAATCTTCAAATAGGCACGGAGCAGACTCATCAGGGAGTCGATAATTCCACTGTGCATCCGATCCTCCTGGAGCAGCAGACTGCACTTGATGGAATTCAGCGTGTTCATCAGGAAGTGGGGCCTGATCTGCATGAACAGAGCTTCAAGCTCCATAACCCTCTTCTGCTCCTGCTCCTGCTCAATATCCAAGATCAGCTGCTGAATCTGATCCAGCATTCCGTTCAGACTGCTTCCAAGCTCGGCAATATCATCTTTTCCCTTGACATCCAGTCTCACTTCCCGGTTGCCTTTCACGAACTGGCGGACCACCCGCTGCAGCTTAAGAATCGGGCTGTGCAGCCTCTTGGCGAAGACCATCGACGTAAACAGGAAAATAATAAAGAACAAAATGACCCCGCCGATCCCGGCATAGAACGTGCGGGAGATTTGGCCGGTGAACACTTCCTTGGAAGCCCCGTATACAAGCGTCCAATCTGTTTTATCCAGAGCCACGACCGAGCGCAGCCCTGAGTCCGCAGTATCCTTCGAAACGCGAAGAGGCAGCTCCGCACTCCCGGTAATCCGGCTTCCAGACGCGTCGAACAGGGCCAGCTTGCCGAACTCCACAGGCTTCAGCACCCCTTCGAAGTAAGAAGCGGATATGCTGATGAGAAGTACGGATACATAGTTACTCTCGGCATTGTCCCGAATCACCCTGGCGATGTAATAAGCTCCCCCGCTGCCCGAGGGGTCACGGACCATTCCCAGCCATTGAAGGGCCTCCGGTTTGTTCAGGTCTACCCGCTTGAACAGCCCATCAATGCTGCCGTTCACTAAGATCAGATCATCCGCTGTGGAGGAAATGACGAACTGCCGCCGATTGATCAGGTACATTCGGATATTATTGTTCAGCGGTTTGGAGGTGATCAAGGAGAAGCCGTCCTTGATCTGGGTATAATTAACATAATCGTTATAAGTTCGGATTCGGTCCGTATCCGCAAATTTTTTCAAATATGTTCGGAAGCTCGTATCGTTGACAATGAAGTGGGAGGCGAATGTTACGTCATCCACCGTCTTGCCAATTTCCTTCACAATCACATTCAGCAGATTCTCATTACTGAGCTGCAGCTTCTCTACCATCGTCTCCTTAATTAGGACAAAAGAAATGACCGACACCGTTAATACTGGCAGAATAATGAACAGAAGAAACGACAATTGAATTCTGCGGTAGTAAGTCAGCTTTAGCATTAATTATCGCGCCTCTTTCATGCTGCATAATGTACTATTATAGTGCAGTAATAACGGGTGGTCTCTACCAAATTTCAAGCAAAAGAACGGTTATTTTACCACGATTATTTCACTTTCTTCCAGTCCTTGGTTGATAACCACTACTTCTCCGAAAATCTGGTTGCCCTCCACCACGTAAGAGTCTAAAGGCCCCGCAGGCGCGTGGTGACAGACCGCAACCAGTACAGTGCGAAGCGAGGCTGGCAGCTGAATCCGCCAAGCCAGAACGTCTTCATCCGAAGCTGGCTCCCCGGTATAGCGGCAGACCGGAACTTTCTCCACAACTGGAATCTGCTCATCCCCTGGAGCCAGCGGATACAAGACCTGCATCAAGGATGTTACCTTAGTCCCTTTCCGTTCATATTCCACATAAGAATGAGGCTCTGCCCAATTGTACTCGCGGGATAACGTGCCTGTATGGAGCCCGGCCCGCAGATGATCAGGCTCTGCCGGAATGATGGCAAAGTTCGGCTCTCCTTTACCGTTCTCTGTCCGGCATATGCCGCTATCCCCGTCCAAACAGACTTTTCCCGGTGCAAAATGAAACAATTGACTGTAGCTGTGCAGTTCCCCGCTTATAAATGTATCTATCAGAATCCAGAAACCCGGCTTGATAAATAGAATTTTCCGGATGGGACGGACAGGATCTTTCAGGCCAAAATATCCATCATGGCTTCCTTCGGCATAGTCGATATCCCGCCCCGGAATCCATCTTGTGCCTGAAGGATGTGCGATTCGTCCATATGCCCACGTGCCGGTGACCTCTGTGAAGTCCACCCCATCCACGAGCGTTGTATTATGGGCACGGCAGCATTTGAGCTCCCGCCGAAGCGGCGTATGCTCGCTGTAGTTATAGCGGCCTAAATCCGTTAGAAAGTCCCGGCCATAAGCATGAACATCGATATGCAGCATGTCCGCATGGCCGTGTCCTCCACCAAGCGGCCCGCAGCGGAAGTTCAGATACATCGCATGCTCATCCCAACCGGATCGCATAATGTAGTGACCAGCATGCTCGAAGCCATGGGAAATCTGGGTCGGGGCAGATAACGGCATTTTGGCATACCTCCTTACTTCCTCTATCCCAAAGCTCCAGGCATTGTCATAATCCACCTGGTCATATCCTCCGAACCTAAGCTCCGCATCTCCGAACAAAAGTGCCGCTGCAGTAAGAACTGATCTGACATCATTATCGTCGCTGTCTCCCCGCAGAGGCTGCCTATGGTTAGGCTTGGCTTCCAGCAAAGAGGCATAAGCCATCTTCCTCGCCACTTGGATTACCACCTCGGGCAGCGGGATGGCCTCTTGGCAGGCCACCCGGATTACGTCCAAGTAGCAGTTCAGCACTTCATGATGATAGGTCGGAGACTGCTCCCAATGAATTCCGTCTTGCAGTACTTGCAGCCGTGCGGTCTCTTCCAGCCTCTGAAGGCTGAGCTGCCTCCAGAGTGGGGCACGCCGAAATTCCGGGGCGAATACAGAGACCATGAATAGGCCGCAGCTTTCCAGAACCCCCCAGTTGCTGATCCTCTTCCACCCGCTAAATGATGAAGCTAAATACTCAGCATGCTCATGAAGCGATACCAGCACTTTGGCAGTAAGCCGGGGTGTCATATGCGGACCGCCGAGTAAATACGGCAGCGATTTAATCCAGTTTACACACCGCAGTCCCGCCTCAATGGAGCGCCAGGCAAGTGTCCCGGTCTCCGGTATTGCATTAGGGCTAGAGTGCTCGGGTACAGGATTTCTGTCGATCCAATCCTCCATCAGCTGGCAGCACACCGCCGCATATTTCCCTTCTCTCGTTAACAGATATGCCTGGCCTAGAGCTATCCAATAGCGATGCCGGTTCAGCATGTAGGACCATTCCACGTCCCGGTCGGGCACATGATTCCAGTCTACCAGACCGCTGAAGGTGACTGGCACACGCGTCCGTTCCATATCCCAGGGGAAGCGGAACAGAAAGGTGCCCGATACGACTTCATCCGCCGTCCGCATCACCTGCTGAAGCGCTTCGCCGCCGTATTGTCTGACATACCGGCAAATCTCTTCCGTCTCTTCCTGTCGAACAAACATGACCGGTGCCTGCTTTGTGATCCAGTGCTGCCTTAGAGCCGCGTATATTTTATCTGGCTGTTCCCCCTGGCCTGCGGCTTTCCTCACCCGGTCGAGACTTGGATGCCTCAGGTCCAGCATATCCATTAGGCGGGACTCCATCTCCATAGGTGCCGGTGTATTAGCGCTCATACCAATATCCCCCGGCTCCCCTTTCCAGTCTCATCAAAGCTTCCAGGTAGAAATAGTCCCCCCAGATGACATAATCATCCGGCGAAATCCCTCCGCGCACATGGTAGGAACCGCGCCTAAGCAGACCTTCTGCTTCCGGTTCATCCGCAGTTGAATAATTATTTATGAGTGAGGTCATCTTGTTCATTAATGCTCTCTCGAAATAAGCCCGGTCTAGATCGTCTTCCGGTAAACAAGCCAGTAACTCCTGAAGGCCGGCGCATACAATAGCTGAAGCGGAGCTGTCCCTGTAAGACCCGATCCCCGACTCTTCCACCGGAACATTAAAATCCCAATACACTACTTGGTCGTCCGGCAGGTGCTTCAGGAAATAGTGGGCCATGCGCTTGGAGGTCTCCAGAAATGCGGACTCCCCGGTATAACGGTAAGACAGAGCGAACCCATATACACCCCAAGCCTGCCCGCGGGTCCAGGTCGAACCATTCGTATATCCCTGGTGCGTGGACCCTCCAATCGGCTCCCCGGTCTTCGGATCGAAGAAAAAGGTATGATAAGAGCTGTCATCCCCTCTTACAAGATAACGTCTGGTCTTCTCGGTCTGTAGAACGGCCGCTTCCTGGTAACGTGAATCTCCAGTCTGCTCCCCCGCCCAGTACAGCAGCGGCAGATTCAGCAGACAGTCGATAATAATCCGTCCGCCCTCCACCGGGTCCCCTTCCGGTCCCCAGGCTTGGATATAACCTCCCGGCTCACGCCAGCGCCTCAGCAGCACACCCGCCGCCTGTAGAGTCAGCTGCCGCGCAGCCTCATCGCGCTCCAAAATCCACTGGGCCTTGGAAGAAAGCGAATACAAAAATCCGATGTCGTGATGATCCAGAACCACATGCTGCTCCATGCGCCGCCGGAAGCTGGCGACGGAACGCTCCGCAGCCTTCTTGAACCGATCATCCTCGGTATATTCATAACAGAGCCACAGAATTCCACTCCAAAATCCATTGGTCCAATCCTCATTATCGATAAGCTGATACACGCCATTACTGCTTACATGAGGGAATTTCTCTCCGAATTTGTCCAAATTTCTCCGTGTCTTTGCAACAGCGTCTTCAATCGCGGCATGCCACATCACCCTTGTCTCCCTTCCTGAGCTGAACCTTGTCGTTACCTACAAACCTGACTGAACCTTGCAGGCAGAAGTATACTATCGGTGGCCCGTTTAGGCGGGTACGAATTTTGCCGGGAGTGTGCACAATTTTGACCTATGCAGAATTGTGCAGTTCCATTCCCTAATCGCCAAGGCCCATCCGCTAGCCTGCGGCCCTCCAACAGAGTAAGGTCTGCCACCTTCATGAGCGGCAGACCGAGTAAAGAAAGCTGCGTACGGAAGCGTCATTATGCTCCGTTTTTTGCTTCCCGGAAAGCTCGCGCATACTCCGATGCTTTCTTGGCTACAAGGGTGTAATCCCCCGTCGAGACGGCTTCCGTGGTCAGATCTGATCCGATCCCCACAGCTGCCGCACCGGCATTCACCCACTCCTTCAGATTGTTCAGCGATACCCCACCGGTCGGCATTAGATTCGCCTGGGGCAGTGGACCCTGAATCGCTTTAATCACGGAAGGTGAATACAGATTGCCGGGGAAGAGCTTTACAATGTCAACGCCCAGCTCAAGCGCTTCCTGGATCTCTTTCACGGTCATGGCACCAGGCATCACCGGAACCCCGTACCGGTTGCATAATCTTACGGTGTCCGGGTTCAGAGACGGGCCTACGACAAACTCTGCTCCACTTAAGGTAGCAGCCCGGGCCGTCTCCGGATCAAGCACCGTTCCCGCCCCAATAATCGCCCGATTCCCCTCATCCTTCGCGTTCCAGCTGTACCTGCGTGCCAGCTCCTCGATGGCCTGCAGCGCGAACGGCACCGTAAGCGTGACCTCGATAACTTTGATTCCCCCGGCGATGGCCTGCCCGGCCATTTCTACGACCTGCTCGGGAGAATCCCCCCGCAGAACTGCTACGACCCCATATCCCGTAATCGCTTGAAGCACCTGTATTTTTTTCATATCCTCTTCCCCTTCTCGACATGTTTACAAACACAATGATTATGTCTTCCATTCGCCCGGGACTCGGAGTCTTATCCTAATTCAATCCGTCTCTCGTCCCGGAATCACAAATATGCTTAGCGCTCCACATGCTCCAAGCCATCCATATACGCCCTGACCTCTTCTCTCAGCGGCAGTCCCTCCCAATCTCCAGTCACTTGAATCACCATAGCTCCAACCAAATTGCCGAGCTTAACCGCATCGGTCGCCGTCTTTCCTTCCAACAGACCTGACAGAAAGCCTGCACAGAAGCCATCTCCCGCTCCGACCGTATCTGTCACATGATCTACCTTGTAATAAGGGATCGGAGTAATCAGCCCTTCCTCAACGAGCAGGGTCTCATCCTGCCCTCCCTTAATGACGGTGATCGCTGACAGCTCGTTCAGATAACGGAGAATCATCCCCATGGACTCCGTCTGATAGAGCAGCTTCAGCTCATCAAAACCGGGAAGGAAATAATCGACTTTCCTAAGCAGCGGCAGAATAATGCGCCGCGCCTCTTCGGCGCTCCACAGCTTAAGCCGGATATTCGGATCGAAGCTGACTTTAACGCCATTCTTCTTGGCTATGTCAACGGCCGCCAGAACCGTGTCCAGACAAGAAGGGCTGAGTGCCATGGAAATTCCAGTCAGGTGAAGGACCGAGGCTTGCTTGATATACTCCTCATCCAGATGTTCGGGAATCATCCGGCTTGCCGCCGAATACTTACGGTAATAATGCACCGAGGTCCGTCCCCGGATTTGCTCGCGCATCATAAATCCTGTAGGCGCATCCGCGGCCAAAGAAGCACGGGACACATCTACACCCTCCCCTTGGATCGCTCTGAGAATTTTTCGTCCGAATGGATCATCCCCGAGCCTACCGCACCAGCCTGCCCTATGGCCGAGCCTCGATAAGCCGATGGCTACATTGCTCTCCGCCCCGCCGAACGAGGAGTCCAAGGCAGCTGAATATTCCAGCCCTTTAGGGCCCTGAGGCATCAGCAGTGCCATGGATTCGCCAAAAGTTACTACCTCCGGGCTTTCTGATAATTTCGAATGAAATGATTCCATCTGCGATTTCTCCTTTGTACATTACAAAAATTAGAGCACCGAAGACCGGGACTTCCCCCTAAACCCTCATCACTCTCTTTTTGGTTTATATTACTTCCACTTCGCTTGAATTACAAACAAAAATAATATAATATGAACGAAAATGAACAAAAAAGAAAAACAAAACACACAGAGGAGATTTTAAAAACATGGAAAATCGTTATGCTTCCCATCCCAATGAAGTCAAGCAATTCAACACAGAGCGTCTGCGCCAGGAATTCCTGATCGAGAGTTTGTTTGCTCCTGAGCAGTTAAACCTAGTCTATTCGCATGTTGACCGCTTTATCGTCGGAGGTGCCTATCCGATACACCAGCAGGTTGTGCTTGAAGCCGATGCCAAAGATATCGGGGCGGATTCGTTCCTGGAGCGCCGGGAAATTGGAATTATCAACATAGGGGGACAAGGCATCATCACCGCAGATGGTACCGATTATGTATTAGAGCCGCTGGAATGCCTGTACATTGGCCTTGGTGTTAATGAAGTTGTGATGAAAAGTACGGATGCCGCACAGCCTGCTAAGTTCTACTTCAACTCCACACCTGCACACCGCAGCTATCCGATTGCCAAAACCGGACCAGATGACGCATTCAATATGCACTTGGGAGATATCATGAACTCAAATGAACGGACCCTGTACCGTTTTATTCATGAGAAAGGCATTCAGAGCTGTCAGCTGGTCATGGGCATGACCATGCTGGAGAAGGGAAATATGTGGAACACCATGCCGGCTCACACGCATAACCGCCGCTCTGAAGTATATTTATACTTCAACCTGCCGGAGGATGCTGCTGTGTTCCATATGATGGGTGAGCCACAGGAGACAAGACATATTGTTATGCGCAACGAACAAGCCGTTATTTCACCAAGCTGGTCCATTCATAGCGGAGTAGGTACAAGCAATTATACTTTTATCTGGGGAATGGCCGGAGAGAATCAAGTCTTCGAGGATATGGACGGCGTGGCTATGAAAGACTTAAAATAAAAGCAAAAGATTTGACATAGAACGGATGGACAAGAATGAATTCAATTCGACGATTCGAAAAAATCATGGAAGTACTGCTCAACGAGAAAGAAGTTACCGTCAACGAACTAAGTGAACGCCTGGCTGTCACTGGCAAAACAATTCGTGATGATCTGAGTAAGCTCGAACAGCAGGGGCTGATCCGACGAGTGCATGGAGGAGCGATCCTGGCCCAGAGTGACCAGTTCGGCATCCTCTCTACCCCGGAATCCCAAGTCAAGCATTTGGCCGAGAAGAGCCAGATTGCCGAAAGGGCGGTCCGGCACATTGAGCCCAAGGATATCATCGCTCTCGACGGGGGGAGCACGCTGCTGGAACTTGCCCGCAAGCTCCCCGAGCTTCCGCTGACCGTTATTTCCAATGACGTTCATATTATCAATGAGCTGACACCTAAAGAACACATTCGTCTCGTCGTGCCCGGCGGTTACCGGGTACGCAATATGCTGGTTGGGCCGGAGGCCGTCACTTATATCCGCAATCTTAATATTAACAAGGCTTTCATTTCTTCTACCGGTGTTCATCTGGAGCAGGGACTTTCGGTGTACACAGGGGATTTGATTGATTACAAAAGAGCACTGATCGAGACGGCGGCCCGCTCCTATGCCGTTGTGGACAGCCACAAATTCGGCCAGAGCGCGCTGCGCAGCTTCGCCGCTCTGACCGAGATGACGGCTCTGATTACGGATAACGGACTTTCTCCCGAAGTAATCCAGCAGTACCGCAGCGCCGGGGTAAACCTCGAAGGATAGCAGGCTAAGCCATTGCGCCTTCGGTAATTACAGCCATAATACGGAGGTTACCCTTATGAACATATTTGATCTTAAAGGCCGTACGGCCCTTGTGACAGGCGGTTCCAGCGGGCTTGGGCAGGGCATTGCACTTGGGCTTGCTGAAGCAGGAGCGGATATCATATCCGTCTCCAGAACTTCAAGCCGTGAAACCGTTGAACAAGCCCGTGCTTACGGAGTGCAAGCAGCCGATATTCAGGCCGATCTTAGTGATCACAGCCAGCTCGAAGCAGTATTTCAAGAAGCTCTTGGCCTAAACGGGCATATTGATATTCTTGTTAACAATGCCGGAATTATCCGCAGAACCCCCGCAGCCGAGCACAGCAGACAAGACTGGTTCGATGTCATTAATCTGAATTTGAGCACGGCCCACTTCCTCTCCCAGCTTGCAGGCGGCCATATGATCAGTCGCGGAAGCGGGAAGATTATTAATATCTGTTCCATGCTCTCCTTCCAGGGCGGCATTAACGTTCCAGGTTATACCGCAAGCAAGCACGGGATTGCGGGCTTGACCAAGGCGATGGCCAATGAATGGGCCAGCCGGGGCGTGCAAATCAACGGAATTGCTCCTGGATACATGAGCACAGACAATACCACTGCCATCCGCGAGAATGCAGCCCGGTATGAATCGATTTCGGACCGGATTCCGGCAGGAAGATGGGGCACACCCGATGATCTTAAGGGTGCTGCGATCTTCCTTTCCTCCTCCGCCTCCGATTATGTGAACGGGCATATTCTATGTGTGGATGGCGGCTGGCTGACCCGTTAATTCATAAGAATAACAAACAAGCGGCCCCAGGTGCTCTCTTACAGCACCCGGGGCCGCTTGTTTTATGAAACTGTCAGGAAGTGGCGGCTCCTACAATGTCCCTGATCTTGATCCACTGCCAGTCCTGACCCAGCTGCAGCTTAATTTCCCGGCTGTGTGTATGGATGGAGGTCACAACTCCCCGCAACTCCACATCCTCATATTCGCCCCAGAGCCTTACGGTTACAGCGGTGTGTCCCCGCAGAGACTCACTTAAGGCACGCTCAATCAGCTCCAGCTCCTGGGCATCAATAATCGGCCTTATACGCCGGTTCAGCTCACGTCCTGCCCTGATAATCGCCTCCTTATGCTCCGGCAGCATCATTCTTGAGGATTCCCACAGCCCATTCGCTTCCAGCTTGCCTGCCATCTTCCATTCCTCCTTAACAGAATCAGCTCTTTTATAAATACGAACATTTGTTTGTATTATATCCGCAATTTCAGAATTAAATCAATGTAAATTCACACCAAAAAACCTTCAAGCAATACCCGGAAGGTAGGATGATAATCCGCGTGGATTAAACGATCGTATGGAAAAGAGTCTGAATAAACAATATACTAGCTATAAAGTTATTTGTTGAGGTGAGTATCAAATGGATGAAGTCGATGAATCAAAACAAATTGTATTACAAATCGGCGGTGCCTTGAAAAAGTACAGAAAAGAAAAAAATATGAGCCTAGACGACTTAGCGGAATTAACCGGCGTAAGCAAGCTTACTCTAGGAAATATCGAACGTGGCGATACGAATCCAACCTTGGCTATTATATGGAAAATTTCAAAAGGCATATCTTTACCGCTATTGGCTTTGTTCAAGACAGAGGACCCTGTTAGTTTATATCGGGCAGGCGAAGGACTCCGGTTTTCTAACGATCAAAAAAATTGGACTATTGAACCTATCTTTAAAAACGCAAGCAATGACATTGAAATGTGTCGGGCTTACTTACAGCCACATAGCTCGTATCACCCTGAAGGGCATCACGAGAATACAACTGAAATCGCGACAGTCATGACGGGTTCCATTGAAATCCAAGTCAATGGAGAGCTTTACACATTAAATCAATATGATACGATCAGTTTTCGTGCAGATTGTCCTCATTCTTATACCAATCATACGAATAGCGAAACCGTGCTGCATATATCCTTAAAGTATGGCTTCTAAAAATTGAAAGTTCCACATCCTAAATACAACTTCGAATTCCATAACGGGAATTCAGAGTTGTATTTTTGTTTTCAGATGAGTTTTGATGAATTATAAAATACTTCTTGTTAAATTCAGTATACTATAATATACTTTTGTTGTTCGCGCGGATGTTATAACATAGTTTTTTTCAATCAGCAGGTAACAAATATTACGTAAGAATTCAGGAAGGAGACAATGAAAAATGCCGAACAAACAACAAACTAAAGCCGTACCCTCCTCTATAGGGTTGATCATACTCGGCATTATTTTTATTGCAGCCAATTTACGTACTCCCTTAACCTCAGTCGGTCCTTTAGTGAGTCTTATAAGGGATAACGTTCATATTTCAAATACATTAGCAGGCCTGATCACAACGGTACCCTTGCTTGCTTTTGCTCTATTATCGCCTTTAGTACCGAAATTGGGACGAAGGTATGGGGTTGAACGTATCATTTTGATTGCCCTAATCTTCCTTACTATTGGCATAGTAATACGTTCTTTATCTGGCGCAGCTAATCTGTATATAGGGACAGCCATTCTTGGATTCGCAATTGCCGTATGTAATGTATTACTGCCAAGTATAATCAAGAGGGATTTCCCAAATAAAATTGGCTCCATGACAGGTGTTTACTCCATATCCATGAGTTTATGTGGGGCCATCGCATCGGGTATGAGTGTGCCGCTAGCCGTGAACGCAGGGCTAAAATGGCAGGGAGCATTGGGAATATGGGGGATCCTAAGCTTTGTATCGATCCTCTGTTGGTTGCCCCAATTAAGAAATCAAAAGAAGCAAACAGCCACGACGAGTCAACAGATGGCCGGCAACGATGTGAATGTTTGGCGTTCCCCTCTTGCCTGGCAAGTCACCTTGTTTATGGGTATACAATCTATGGTTTTCTATGTGTTGATCGCATGGTTGCCTGAAATTTTAAAGCAGCAAGGAATTGACTCAAACCAATCAGGGTGGTACCTCTCGATCATGCAGTTAGCTCTACTCCCATTTACCTTTATTGTGCCTGTTATTGCTGGACGCATGTCTAACCAACGTTTGTTAGTAGTCATCACAACCATTTTACTTTTGACGGGAACACTCGGGCTTCTTTACGGAAGCTCCGATATGATTCTGTTGTGGATCATAATCCTTGGAATTGGTGGAGGCTTCGCCTTTAGTTTGTCCATGATGTTCTTCGGATTACGTACTGAAAATGCGCACCAAGCAGCAGAACTGTCTGGCATGGCACAATCGATCGGATATCTTCTTGCTGCGGTCGGACCTGCCCTAATAGGATATTTACATGATGTCACAAATAGTTGGAACCTGCCACTTTTCATTCTGCTTGGCGCTTCGGTCTTACTCTTGTTATTCGGTATAGGAGCAGCAAGAAACCGTTTTGTAGGCAGCCGAAATAGTTATGAGCTGCCACGGAAAGGACAATAAATATGTTTGACACAATTATTGTGGCAATTGATAAAGCCGAGATCACGAACAAACTCCTTGATGCAGCCGTTGAAATAGCCCGAAACAAACAAACCCGAGTTACCTTGGTTAATGTCAGCCCGGAATATGTATCGAATGGCATGACATATATACCAGAGAATTTCTTGGAAGAAGTATTAAACGAAATGGAGAAAGCGAGTTTGGGGCTGTTGCAGCAAGCCAAATCTAAATTAGAATCTGCGGGGATTAACGCGGAAACCGTTCATCTTAAGGGAGATCCTGCACATGAAATATTAAATTATGCAAGGGATACCGAGCAGCAGCTTATTATTATTGGAAGCCGTGGGTTAAGGGGCATCAAAGAAATGATGCTTGGAAGTGTCAGTCACAAGGTTTCCCAGCTATCAAGCTGTCCAGTCCTTATTGTACATTAACTCCTTTGGGAACTGCAGAGATGAGGCGTAGTAACTAACGGGGAACGTTATAGTTGAAACATACAGCGGCATTCTAGGATATTGTGTCCTACAATGCCGCTGTTTTTCAATGAGTTAAGCGCTTAGACAAGCAGCCTGTCCGCCATACGGTCTGCAGCCGCCTTGCCGTGCTGGATACAATCTGGAATACCTACACCGTCGTATCCGGAGCCGCAGATCAGCATACCAGGATACCGGCTCTCCAATGCTTCGCGTAAATGTCCTATCCGCTCCTTATGACCGACCCTATACTGGGGCATGGACTCCGGCAACCGGGATACCACAGCAAGTTCCGGCTCAGCGGTGATGCCCATGATCTCTTTCAGCTCTTCCCTGACCCGGGCCGCGGTCTCCCGGTCATCCATGGCGGCCGAAGCTTCGGCTCCCGCCCTGCCGATATAGGCACGCAGCAGAACTTTTCCCTTCGGTGCTGTGTGAAGCCATTTGGATGAAGTCCAGGTGCATGCGGTCATCATTCTCCCCTCAGTCCGGGGAATCACAAAGCCTGATCCCTTCAAATCATGCTGAAGCTCCTCCGCCCGGTAGCCTAGCGCAACATTTGCAACAGACACATACGGAATGGAATCGAACACGTCCGCAGCCGGGAACGGCTCCAAGAGCCTGCCGCAGGCATATGCGGGCAGGGCCATAACAATTCCGTCCGCCTCACAGACCTCCCCGTTCTCCAACGTCACCCGGTATCCGTTCTCATAACGCAGTACAGAACGAACTCCGCAGTTCTTAAGGATTCTTGCTCCAGACAGCTCTTCCTCCAGCTTCTCGACCAGAGTTGAGAGCCCGTTCTTGAACGTCAGAAACATGCTTCGTTTCGCAATTTCGGGAAGCTCCTCCGGGCCTGTCTTGGCTGGAGCCGTCCTTCCCGCGATCATACCCAGAATCAGGCTGCGGTACTTCTGTTCTATATCGTGGAACTGTGGAAAGGTCGCCTGAAGGCTGAGATTCCCCGTATCTCCGGCATAAATACCGGCCAGCAGCGGTTCAACCAGCCGCTCCAGCACCTCTCTGCCAATCCGCCGCTCAATAAAAGCGCCAAGTGCCTCATCGCCCACGGTCTTTCTTCGCGGCAGCAGAAGATCCATAGCGGCTCTTGCCTTACCCGCCAGCGAGATCATGTCCGTCTTGATGAAGGGTCCCACCCGCGTTGGAATGCCAAGAGCCAGGCCGGCGGGCATGGTGTGCAGCTTGCCTCGGTGCAGGATATAATTTGTCCGGGCCAAAGGGTTCGTTCCAGTCAGCTCCTCTTCGAGCCCGAGGGACTTGGCTAAATGGAGCGCAGCCACTTTCCGCCCAAGAAAAGAGTCCGGCCCGGTCTCAATCACATATCCGTCCTGGCGGAGCGTCCGGATTCTTCCGCCAAGCCTGTCACTTTGCTCGGCAACCGTCAGCTTGAGCGGGACTCCCTTGTCCTTAAACCGCTCTTTCAAATAATAGGCTGCACTGAGCCCGCTGATCCCCCCGCCGATGATAACAATCCTTTTTGCCTCCATAGCTATCCCCTTATTCAAGCATTTGCTTTTAACTTAGCATAGGGGAACCGGGCAAATTGTGATAATGATCACAACCCTAATCGCATATCATCCTGGTATCTAATCCGCTCATCATCTTGGCAGTTAAGTCGTTTTATGGAATTCTCCAGGAATATAAGCACAATAGGGATCGCTCTCCAGATAATCTCCCGTCACTGCGTAAGCTCTGGCCCGGGACCCCCCGCACAGCGCTTTGAACTCACAGGAGCCGCACTTGCCCTTCAGCCGGTTCTTGTCACGCAGCTCTTTCATAACCGGGGAATGACGATAAATTTCGCCCAGGGTCATTTCCCTCACATTCCCGCAGATCACCGGCAGGAATCCACTCGGGTACACCTCTCCGATATGACTGATGAACACAAATCCATCCCCGTCGTTCACACCTTGAGGCGCCCTCCCGAGCACATCCCTACGCTTTGCGACCGGTATGGTGGCACCGGCATCAGGTGTGCCAACACCCGGTAAGGCTCCCGCTCCAATCTCTGCCCCGATCCCTGCTTTAACTACTGGCTCCGCTTCACCATAATTCATCCTTTTTCCGGCAATCTGGCCCTTGGCCGCTGCCCGGCCTTCCCCAAGTTCCCTCCGCTGCCGGTTCATCTCCTGGACATATACCCGCCGGTAATGGGGAGCTTCCGTTGCTTTGATCCCGTAGGGCATGGACGCTGACAGCCCCGCGAGCCATTTCATCACCTCTTCATGCTGCTCCGCCGAAATCATGTCCTTGACCATCCCGCGGCCGGTTGGAACAAGGAAGAACAGGCTCCACAGCACCGCCCCCATTTCCCGGACGATACCTGAGATCGCTTCAAGATCGTGCAGATTATACCTGGATACCGTCGTATTAATCTGAATCGGAAGCTCAAGCTCCCTAAGCCATTTAATCCCGTTCATCGTCATCTCAAAGGAACCCTTCGCCCCGCGGAAATGATCATGAATCGCTGCAGATGAACCGTCCAGGCTGAAGGCCCATCGGGATAGGCCGGCTTCCTTGACCCGCCCGATCGCCTGCCTTGTTACTCTCGGCGTTGCACTCGGTGTCATGGATACAGACAAATGCTTCTCCTCTACAGCATACTTAATCAAGTCATACAGATCAGGACGCATCAATGGATCTCCACCGGTGAACACCAGCAAGGGGTTATCCAGCTCAGCGATCTGATCGATAAGCGCCCTTCCTTCCTCTGTCGTCAACTGCCTGGGATCGGCCGCATACTGGGCTTCTGCCCGGCAGTGCAAGCATTTCAGGGCACAAGCTCTTGTAACCTCCCAAATTACAATAAAAGGTGAATCGGCATAGTTCCTCTTCCCAATTAGTTCCCTCAAGCTACAGCTCCTCCTAACTTGGACTTCTTAATTCCAAGCTATCACAACCCTCTTGTTCATCTTGTGACTGCTCTCACTCTGGGTTCCCGAATATAACGGAATATTTTACAAACCTTCCGGGAACAGTACGGATAAATGACTTCGGAAAGCCGGGTGACCTATATGCCTGCCACTGCGCAAACTTCAACCTCATCCTTATCCAGCAATGTTAAATATATAGAAGAAGCGTTGTTTAACACCAACGATCTCAAGCAAAGAACGCTGAGGGGCCCAAATACATCCGGCACTCTTCTCTATCTGGAGTCCCTTGTTGATCCTATGCTTATTGAACGGAATATCATTATACCGTTCAAACATCAGGAGCATAAGGAACTGGACGAGCTGTTTACCACGCTTGAATATGAGCAGCAAACAGATCTATCCAAAGGAGTCGACGGGCTCATTCAGGGAAGCTGTGTGTATTTTCAGGAGGGCAAACCGGAATTTTATATCCTTGCTGCGCCTGCCAAATATGACCGGAGCATTACTGAGCCTGAGAACGAAGGAATCATTCGGGGACCCCACAACGGATTTATCGAAAGTCTGACAGTAAATTTGCATTTGATCCGCAAGGCGATCAATGCATCAGATCTCATAGTTAAATACTATACTCTGGGCAGCACCGCTCCCAGAAGAGTAGCCCTAATCTATCTGCACAGCCTTGCCCAACCGGAAACCGTACAGAAAGTAGAATCAAGACTTGAGAGCATCTCCATTGATTCTGTGATCTCCACCGGTTTCCTTCAGGAAAATATGGAGGATAATCCCTATTCAATTTTCCCGCAGCATCTGAACAGCGAACGGCCTGATCATGTTAGTTCATACCTGCTCACAGGGAAAATCGCTATTCTGCTGGAGGGCGATCCGACGGCATTGATTGTGCCTGCAAGTTTTTTTGCTTTTTACCAGACACCTGATGATTACAATAACCGCTGGATGATTGCCTCCTTCGTCCGGATTATCCGTCTGATCAGCTTTATCACCGCCTTCCAGCTTCCTGCCATTTATATCGCAACCGTCTCTTTTCACTCGAACGTGCTGCCTCTTCAGTTATTCTTCACGGTTCAGGGATCGCTGACACGAGTGCCCTTTCCGCCTTTGGTTGAGGCTATGCTGCTTGAGTTGATATTCGAGCTGCTCCGTGAGGCCGGGCTCCGTCTGCCCAGCCGGGTTGGACAGACTATCGGCATTGTCGGCGGTCTCGTAATTGGGGATGCGATTGTTAAAGCCGGACTCGTCTCCTATACCATGATTATTGTGGTTGCCCTTACCGCCATCTCCTCCTTCCTCATCCCTTCCAACGAGATGAGTTCGTCGATGCGGATTCTCCGGTTTCCACTTATGATCATGGCGTCAATGTTCGGGTTCATTGGAATCTCATTTGGACTAACCATCATGTTCATCCATCTATGCAAGCTTGAATCTTTCGGGAAGCCTTACTTCTCTCCTCTGGCCCCCTTGAAATTCAAAAAATTAAAGGATACCTTTGTGCGGTTTCCGATCTGGAATTTATGGAAGAAGCCGGATTCTCCCGGCAAAGGAAACTAACCTTCATCGATGACACCCTGAACTAAGGAGGAACAGCTGTTGACTCAAAAAGAAAAAATGATATCAAGAGACCAGCTTTTCCTGTTCATTATCCAGGCGCAAATCGGAGTAGGGGTTCTATCCCTTCCTTATAAACTGAATAATTCCGCCAAAGGTGGCGGAGGTCTATCTGTACTTATAGCCGGGATGACCACCCAAATGATTATTATCCTGATGTGGGCCATCATGAAGAAGTTCCCTGGGCTCAATCTATATACCATCTGCCTTAAGCTTTTTGGGAAATTTATAGGACGAATCTTCATCATAGCCTATACCGGATACTTCGTTCTTCTTGGGGCCAATATCATGCTCAGCGCCGTTGAGCTGCTGCACCGGTGGCTGCTGCAATCTACGCCCCGATGGGTCTCACTGGCTCTGTTCTCCATCATGACCCTGTATCTTGCCAGAGAGAAGCTGACTGTCCTGGCCAGGTTTTACACTTTGGCCACCTTCTTGTTCATTCCTTTAATTCTGCTGATCAGTTATGGGCTTACCCAGGCCCATATGGAGTATATGTTCCCTCTGATGGAAAAAGGAATTGTGAATATCATTAAGGGGGCTAGAGAAACAACCATTTCCATGTATGGATTTGAATTAATGCTGATCATCTATCCTTTCTCACAAGGAACGGACAAACAGAAACTCCTTTCCATCAGCTTGGCCAACCTGTTTGTCACCCTGTTCTACGTATTTGTCGTGGCAACCTGTCTGACGGTATTTAATTCCGAACAGTTGAAGTACATTCCCGAGCCAGTGATCTACTTGGTGAAATCGCTTAACTTCTACATCGTGGACCGTGCAGACATCCTGTTTCTGCCCATTTGGGCCATTACACTCGTGTGCTCGATCGTCAGTTATTGTTATGGAGCCGCAATTGGGATGAGCATCCTGTTCGGCAAAAAGGAACATAAGCCGTTCTCCCCTTTGGTTAAAGTTTTAACTTTTTCGATTGCCCTTGCCCCAATGACCCCAGCTGCTGTTCACAAGCTGGATAAGATTTCAGAGTACACCGCCTATCTGTTTCTTGCCGGCCTGCCGCTGATTATATATATATTCTCACTCTTTATGAGCAAAAAGACAGGTGATCCCGCATGACCAGACGGATCTCTAAGATGCTTATTGTACTGCTGCTTTCGGCCTGCCTGACCGGATGCTGGGATAGAGAATATCTGAAGGATCTGCACCTGGCTTACACGGCAGGTTTCGATCTTACGGAGGACGGCATGATCAAAGAAACGACGGAGTTAATTATTCCGCCCGAAAGCGAGCAGTCAACCACCAAGAACGAAGTTCACTCCAGTGTTGGATTCACACCGCGCAGCGCCTCAGATAATTTGAGAACCAAGGTACGCGGGAATATCCGGTTTAACAAAAATGGTTTTGTCATCATCGGGAAACCTCTGGCCCAGAAGGGGATCTCCCCTATCATGGATGTGAATTTCAGAGATCCCAGCAACCCGACATCTACTGTGCGGCTGATTATCACAGACACCAATTCCTCGGATCTTTTTGAGCCTAAGATGGTCGGTGAACTGAAACTTGGAGAATTCATTAACGACAAAATCAAAAGCCTGGAGCAAATGAGTGTATTCTTCCCTGCTGAAACGGTGGACACCGTCTTTCGCGCCATGATGGACCCGGGTCAGGATTTCGCTGTGCCCTTTCTCAGCAAAGAAGGGGACAACATTATTGCCAAAGGAGTGGCTCTCTTCCATGATGAATACTACTCCGGCATGCTGGACTATGAGAAGTCCGTAATGCTGGTTCTCCTGAAAGGCAAGAAAGGCAACAATGCACGGATTACCAAAAGAGTGGATACTGAAACGGGTCAGAAAGACAGAGGGACCATCACTATCAATGTCGGAAGAAAAAGAATAAAAAGAAAGTTTGACGTTAAAGTCAATGACAAAGGAGAGGTTGAAGTTGACCTGAAACTGAACCTTCAGGCCGTAGTTGAAGAATATACCGGTGGCCGCAAGCTGGACGAACCCGAAATTAAGAAGATCAACCAGGATCTATCCGAAATGTTAACCAAAGATGCGGAAACCGTGCTCCATGAAATCCAGAAGGCCAATTCAGACGTCCTCGGCGTTGGCAGAAAGCTCATTGCCTATCACAATAAAGAGTGGAAGACAATGAATTGGTCTGAGGATTACCGGAAAGTGCGGTTCCGCCCTCAGGTCGAGGTCAACATTGTGGATACCGGTATTCTTCAATAATTCAGGCATTTGGACTCTAAGATAAGCAGAGAACAGGCCCCTTGAGAAGATCAAGGGGGTTTTGCCGTTCCCGGATGTACCGGAATATTTTACAAACCTTCCGGGAACAGTACGGTTAAATGACTGACGAGCCCAAATACATCCGGTACTCTTCTCTACCTGGAATCTCTTATTGATCTCATGCTTATTGAGCGGAATTGGGCTCATTCTGGGATACCTTTGCGCAGTTTCCGATCTGGAATTTGTGGAAGAAGCCGGATTCTCCCGGCTAAGGAAGCTAACCCATCGATGATACCCTGAACTAAGGAGGAACTGCTGTTGGCTCAAAAAGAAAAAATGATATCAAGGGACCAGCTTTTCCTAGTCATTATCCAGGCGCAAATCGGAGTAGGGGTTCTATCCCTTCCTTATAAACTGAATAATACCGTCAAAGGTGGCGGAACTCTATCCGTACTTATAGCCGGGATGACCACCCAAATGATTATTATCCTGATGTGGGCCATCATGAGGAAGTTCCCTGGGCTCAGTCTATATAACATCTGCCTTAAGCTTTTCGGGAAATTTATAGGACGGATCTTCATCATAGCCTATATCGGATACTTCGTTCTTCTCGGGGCCAATGTCATGCTCAGTGCCGTCGAGCTGCTGCACCGGTGGCTGCTGCAATCTACGCCCCGATGGGTCACACTGGCTCTGTTCTCCGCCATGACCATGTATCTCGCCAAAGAGAAGCTTACGACTATAGTCAGGTTCTACGCCTTGGCCACTCTCTTGTTCATTCCCTTAATTCTGCTCATCAGTTACGGACTTACCCAGGCCCATATGGAGTATATGTTCCCTCTGATGGAAAAGGGACTTTTTAATATCATTAAGGGGGCTAAAGAAAGTGCCATTTCTATGTACGGTTTCGAAATCATGCTGCTTATCTATCCCTTTTCGGAAGGAACGGACAAACAGAGGCTTTTTACAATCAGTATGGCCAACCTGTTTGTCACCCTGTTCTATGTATTTGTCGTGGCAACCTGTCTGACGGTATTTAATTCCGAACAGTTGAAGTTCATTCCCGAACCAGTCATCTATTTGGTGAAATCCCTTAACTTCTACATCGTGGACCGTGCAGACGTCCTGTTCCTGCCCATTTGGGCTATTACACTCGTATGCTCTATCGTCTACTATTGTTATGGTGCCGCGATTGGGATGAGCGTTCTGTTCGGTAAAAAGGAACACAGGCCGTTCACCCCTTTGGTTAAAGTTTTAACTTTTTCGATTGCCCTTGCCCCCATGACCCCGGCTGCTGTTCACAAGCTGGATAAGATTTCAGAGTACACTGCCTATCTGTTTCTTGCCGGCCTGCCGCTGATTATATATATATTCTCACTCTTTATGAGCAAAAAGACAGGTGAGCCCGCATGACCAGACGAATCTCTATATTTCTTATTGTAATGCTGCTTTCGGTCTGCCTGACCGGATGCTGGGACAGGGAATATCTGAAGGATCTGCACCTGGCCTACACGGCAGGGTACGATCTTAGTGACGAAGGCATACTCCAAGAGACCGTGGAGTTGATTATTCCGCCCGAGAACGAACAGTTAAACACCAAGAACGAAGTTCACACCAGCGTTGGGATAACGGCTCGCAGCGCCTCAGATAATCTGAGAACCAAGGTACGCGGGAATATCCGGTTTAACAAGTACGGCTTTCTCCTCATCGGGAAATCTTTGGCTCAAAAGGGAATCTCTCCGATTATGGATGTGAATTTCAGAGATCCCAGCAACCCGACATCCAATGTGCGGCTGCTGATCGCGGATGGAAAGGCCTCGGATCTTTTTGAGCCTAAGATGGTCGGTGAACTGAAACTCGGGGAATTCATCAACGACAAAATCAAAAGCCTGGAGCAGATGAGTGTATTCTTCCCTGCTGAAACGATGGACACCGTCTTTCGCGCCATGATGGATCCGGGTCAGGATTTCGCTGTGCCCTATCTTGCTAAAGAAGGGGACAACATTGTCACCAAAGGCATTGCGCTGTTCCATAATGACCAATACACCGGCAGTCTGGACGTCGAAAAGGGCTTGATGCTGGTTCTCCTGAAAGGCAAAAAAGGCACCAACGCACGGATTACCAAAAGAGTGGATACTGAAACGGGTCAGAAAGACAGAGGGACCATCACCATCAATGTCGGAAGAAAAAGAATAAAAAGAAAGTATAACGTAAAAGTCAATGACCAAGGAGAGGTTGAAGTTGACCTGAAACTGAACCTTCAGGCCGTAGTTGAAGAATATACCGGTGGCCGCAAGCTGGACGAACCCGAAATTAAGAAGATCAACCAGGATCTATCCGAAATGTTAACCAAAGATGCGGAAACCGTGCTCCATGAAATCCAGAAGGCCAATTCAGACGTCCTCGGCGTTGGCAGAAAGCTCATTGCCTATCATAATAAAGAGTGGAAGACAATGAATTGGTCTGAGGATTACCGGAAAGTGCGGTTCCGCCCTCAGGTCGAGGTCAACATTGTGGATACCGGTATTCTTCAATAACTCAAGCGTTAACGAGCTGTTTCAAATAAGGAAGCAGAAGCGGAACCAGTTCCTTCTGCTGGAGCCCGATCTCAAGGGTAGCCTGAATATAGCCGAATTTATCCCCGATATCGTATCTTTTCCCGGCAAGTTCCAGGGCGAGCAGCCCTTCTCTGCCGCAAATTTCATGAAGCGCGTCGGTGAGCTGGTACTCTCCCCCGGCTCCACGCTCAATCTGCTCCAGAACCGAGAAGATCGACGGCTGGAGGATGTACCGTCCCATTACGGCCATGCGCGATGGAGCAAGCTCTGGCGAAGGCTTCTCAATGAGCCCGTTCACGCTGTACAGACCGTCTGTCCCGTCTCCCGGATGAATGATGCCGTACTTGCTTACATCTGGCAATGGGACAGGTTTAACACCAACGATGCTCTTGCCCGTCTCTTCAAATACCGTGACCATCTGCTTCAGCGCAGGCGGGTCAGAGACCATAATATCATCGCCAAGCAGCACGGCAAACGGCTCATCCCCGATGAATTGGCGGGCGCAGAGAATGGCATGGCCGAGGCCTAGCGGCTCCTTCTGCCGGATATAATGAATTCCGGCGAGCTCACTGATCGCTTCCACCTTATGAAGCAGCTCCTGGTTCCCCTTTTCCCTGAGGATACGCTCGAGTTCAATTGATTTATCAAAGTGGTCCTCAATGGATTTCTTATTCCGGCCTGTTACAATGATGATGCTTTCAATCCCGGCCTGCACGGCTTCCTCAACAATATATTGGATAGCCGGCTTGTCTACAATCGGCAGCATTTCTTTGGGCTGCGCTTTGGTGGCAGGCAGGAACCTTGTGCCTAGTCCCGCCGCAGGAATTACTGCTTTTCTGATTTTCATGCCGTTCACTCCTTCTCTCTCTTGATCTGACGGGTAAATACGAAATAGCGGCTCCCCGCATAATTGATTAGAAGGCTGGCGGCAGTCGCTGCCAGCTTGCACAGGATAAGACTTATTCCTGATCTTCCATACATGAGCTTCAGCAGAAGTGAAGATACAGCCAGGGCCGCCAAATTAATCAGGATAAACCTGGGGATTTCCTGCTGTTTGTGGCCGCTCTCCTCACGGAAGGTCCATCTGCTGTTCAGCACATAGCTGTTAAGCACTCCGCAGCTGTAAGAGATGATCTGAGCCGGGATAGCCGGAAAGCCTCCAGTGATCAGAAGCGTAAATGTCCCCAGATCAATCCCCGTATTAAGCAGACCGACAATCCCAAACTTAATCCACTGTTTAAGATTGCTGCTCATACCTTCGTTGTAAGCTCCTGCCGGGTGCTATTCCTGTCATCTTGAATACCGTGAAGTTCATTTACGATATACAGCGGCCGTCCCTTGGTCTCATCATAGACCCGGCCAATATATTCTCCGAGCACTCCCAGCATAATTAAGACAAATCCGTCAAAAACCAGCATAATTCCGATCAGGGAGGGCCAGCCTTTGCTGGTGGCCTCCGTGAATAATGCCAGATAGAGCACATACAGCAGATAAATAAATCCCATGGCCGATAGGGTAATCCCTGTATAACCGGCCAGCTTGAGCGGCTTGTACGAGAAGGACATGATTCCGTCTAAGCTCAGCTTGATCATCCGTTTGAGCGGATACTTCGTCTCCCCGGCCAGACGCTCATCGCGTTCGTATTCGATTGCGGTCTGGCGGAAGCCAACCCAGCTCACCAGGCCGCGTACGAACCGGTTCTTCTCCGGGAGGAGCTTCATCTGCCGGATCACCTTCTTGTCCATGAGCCGGAAATCACCCGTATCCACCGGGATATTGATTTCCGTAGAAGCCCGAAGCACCCGGTAGAACATGCTTGCCGACAGCTTCTTGAACAGAGTCTCTCCGTTTCGCTTCACCCGCTTGGCATAGACTACATCGTAGCCTTCCTTCCACTTCTCGATCATGGACAAAATCAGCTCCGGCGGGTCCTGCAGATCGGCATCAATTACGATGACCGCTTCCCCCAAGGCATAATCCATGCCAGCGGTAATGGCAATCTGATGACCGAAGTTCCGTGAGAAGTCAATCAGCTTCACCGTCTCATCCCAGCAGCTGTAATCTTTAATAATCTCGGCACATTGATCCTTGCTGCCATCATTAACGAAAATCAGTTCATACGGCCCGTCGACACTGCCCATCACTTTCTTAAGCCGTCTATACGTTTCCTGAATAACGGCTTCTTCGTTATACATAGGGATAATGATCGAATACATCATTTGCGTACTCATCCGCTTAATCCTCCAATCCTCCAAGCTTTAGAATTTAGTTCACACTTACCTCGTACAGCGTCATATTGCCATCCGGACCATTCTGAACCGCTCCCGAATCCGCCTGATTGTCTGTCGTCCCATTCCATTCGCTGGATGGAATCTCAGTACCGTGCTCCTTGATCCATGAGGTAATCTCGGTGCTGCCGCCCCGGCCTCCCATACCGCCGCCAACCAGAAAATACTTGACCTTATTGCTCTTCACCATAGCTTCGAGCTTCTCCGTGGTATACACCGGATCGGAGCCCGAGAACCCGCCCATAATGATGACGGATTGTCCTTCATCAATCATGTAAGGGGCCGCCGTACCGTAATTATTTGTAGCGAACAGATACGTCTGTCCGGTGTTGTTCTTCTTTAGATAAGCAAGCAGTTTGACATTAACCTGCCCGCTCTCACCTCCACGGCCTCCGTCCATCCGGAAATCTGATCTAGTACTATCTAATGAAGCTGCTGATCCAGCTGTACGATCTGACCCTGCTGGAGCCGTATCTCCAGAACTGCGGCTGTCTTCAGAAATGCCGCTATTACCTTCAGCATTCATTCCCGGAGGGGTCATGCCGCCCGGCCCGCCATCTCCAGGGAAGCCCATGCCCCGGCCATCGGCTGTTCCAGGCCCAGCCTGGGGAATCATACTATTCAAGCCATAGGTGATTGGGGTTAGTGCCCAGTAAGCCGGACCGATAAGCAGCACCAGCAGTCCCGCCATCACAGCCGCCTGTTTCCAGGCTTTTTCCTGACTGCGGATTAGGATCAGGAGAACGGCAGCTGCTATACCAGCAGCAGCGATCAGGATAGACCAGCCCGTACCGATTGTGCTGTCGTAGGCCTGAACGATGTAATATTGGAAGGCGGCTGTAAGCACGATTGAAATTGGAAGAAGCCAAGTCTGCCAGCCATCCCGTTCGCGGTATGCCTTCCACATCGCCATGAAGCCAGCCCCGGCAAGCGCCGCAATCGGTGGAGCGAGCATAATAAGATAATAATGATGGAAGAACCCGGCTATGCTGAAGAAGACCATCGCCGGTCCCAGCCATGCAAGCCAGAATAGACCTTCTTTATGTTTCTGTGTGATCTGGTTTCTGCGGATTCCCGCGAAGAAGGCAATCAGACCGAATAGTACAAAAGGAAGAAGCCAGCTGGCCTGACCCGACAGCTCGGTCTGGAACAAACGCAGCGCGCCCGGTGTACCGGTACCGAAGCTGCCTCCCATGCCTCCACCACCGCCGTCCCGGCCGTTATCGCCAAAAGGAGGCTGCCCTTGGCCATTCCAGGAAGTCCGTCCAGTCTGACCAGTTCCGCCGGCAGGAGAAGTCTGACTGCTGCCGGACTGCGGATTGGTGCTTGGCGGAGTGCTGCCTGCACTCATATCATCCCCCGCAGAAGCACCTGAATTAGAGGTTCCAGGAGTCATTCCTCTCCCTCCACCTTGGTTCCCTGTGAGACGGGAGACGCCGTTATAGCCGAAGGCCAGTTCCAAAACGGAGTTCGTCTGGCTGCTGCCTATGTAGGGACGCTGGTCCTTGGATATCGAGTCCACTGTAACGGCCCAAGAAAGGGACACTGCAATCAGAACCGCCGTGGAGCCGGCAAGGATGCCCAGCTTTCTTTTCCAATTCACCTTGGCCGCCAGGAGATAGAACAGATAAAACGCTGGAGCCACCATATAAGCCTGAAGCATCTTCATATTAAAGCCGACTCCAATCATGGCAAAGGCCCCAAGCATACAGCCCACACTGTTGTTGCGAATTCCCTTAAATAAGAACCAAGCCCCCAGCAGCAGGGTAAATACAAGCATACTGTCAATATTATTGGTCCGGCTGACCGCGACGGCTACAGGCATGAGAGCCATCACAAGCGCAGAAATCCGGGCCGCTGCAAGGCCAAACGTCGGCTTAACCAGGAAATAGATCAGCAGAACGGAGCCTATCCCCGCCAAAGCTTGAGGAAGTATGACACTCCAGCCATGCAAGCCAAAGATATAAGCGCTTATGGTCTGAATCCAGAATGTAACCGGCGGTTTGTCCACCGTCACCGAGCCTGCCGAATCCAGCGACCCGTAAAAAAAGTTGTGAAAGTTCTGCAGCATGCTCGCCACCGCTGTGGTGTAATAAGTGTTCGCATACTTGTCATTCCAAATGCCGTACAAATTTAGAAAAGCGGCAAGCAGGACAATCAGAATCATTATTTTATCCGTGCAAATCTTCTTAAGCAGTTTCATAACTCAAATTCACTCCCTTGTTTATCCTGAGCCCATTGTGCCATCCTTAACTGAACCCAGATTGAATCCCCGCTGAATGTTCGCTGAATATTCGGACAGGGAGTCATTCATACCTGCTTTTTCAGACAAAATTCAGATAAATCACCGATAATAAGATTAATATATAAGTTGAACTTAAGAATTACCATTAAGCCTCAGAGAGGAAGATCCCACAAATGAAAACAGCCAAAGGCATAAAAATATTACTCGTGGACGACGAGCCTCATATTCTTCAGTTCCTGGAGATGGGACTGGTTAATGAAGGATTTGAGGTGCAAACCGCCTCAGACGGAGCGGACGCAATAGAGCAGGCGGCTGATTTCAAACCCCATGTTGTGATATTGGACGTGATGATGCCGGAAATGAACGGTTTCGAGGTTGTCAAAGAGCTGAAGGGGGACGGCAGCAGCCAGGTCGGGATTATTATGCTGACCGCCAAGGATGAGGTGGAGGACCGGGTTAAGGGTCTTACACTCGGGGCCGATGATTATATGGTGAAGCCATTCAGCTTCGAGGAGCTGCTGGCGCGCATTCAGGCCCGCTTGAGAAACCAGTTCCCTGATCTGCTCGGCGAGGTGGTTCAGGGCCCGTTCCGGCTTGATGACCGGAGGAAAGAGATTATATATATGGGCAAGGTGCTTGAGCTTTCACCTACAGAATACGAGCTATTAAAATTTATGATTATAAACTGCGGTATCGTGCTCAGCAAGACCCTTATCCTGGACCGGGTATGGGGGTACGATTTCGGTGGAGAAGAGAACATTGTGGAAGTATATGTGCGTTCTCTGCGGGAGAAGCTCGGCGACAAGGAGCATAAGCTGATCCGGACGCTCCGGGGCGTGGGCTATAGGGTGGATCTGCCATGATCCGCCGGGCTCGCGAGTGGGCCAGGGCCAGACTGGTCCCGGGTTCCCTGCGCTCCCAACTGCTCGTCCGCTCGTTATTTATACTTGCCGCCCTCCTGCTTCTTATAGGTGCCCTGCAATATTGGCTGATGAAGGATTTTCTGTATCAAAGCCGGGCGGAGGGGCTTAGAGCCCAGGCAATGTCAGTTCCTATGGGACTGCTCAAGCGGCAGGAAGAAGCCCCTGGCCTAGATGCGAGAACAGAAGTGGGAAGCGATACAGGCAGTTCTCCGGCGAACCCGAATCCGGATCAAGATGACGATGCGGATAAGCCAAGAAGCCAATCCGGCATGAATCAGGAAGGAAGGCCGTTTGTATTCAGGGATATCTCGCTTGCTCTGATCGATAGTGAGGGCAACTATACCGATGTTTCTGGCGAATTCGGAATGCAATCCCCCCAGTTGGCTAAGACGGAATATGCCGGAATTGCTGCCGGAATTACAACTGGGCATAAAGAGCGCCGCGCTCCTGATGAATACAGAATTGTTCAGGACTCTACAGGCACCGAGCAGCTGGTTGTGTTCAGCCCGCTCCGGCATCCGGGCCAACCGGGCAGTCTTATCCAGATGGGCACAAGCACAGAACCCCTGAAGGAGCAGCTTCTCCAGCAGCTGTTGATCTTTGTGGTCCTGTCCTGCCTGGCTCTGGCCGGTGGAATTCTCCTGTATATCCCGGTGCTGCGCAGAACACTTGTCCCGTTGTCCAGAATGGTGGAGGTTGTCCAGCAGACCGATGCCGGAAATTTAGCCGAACGGCTGCCGGTCTCGCAGGGACAGGTGGAAATTGACCGGCTGTCGCGTTCCTTCAACGGCATGCTGGAGCGGTTAGAGCACTCCTTCGAAGCTGAGCGGGAATCCAAGGAGCTGATGCGGCAGTTCATTGCCGATGCTTCCCACGAGCTGCGTACCCCGCTCACCTCGATCCATGGATTCCTGGAGGTGCTGCTGCGCGGAGCGGCCGACAATCCCGAGAAGCTTCATGCCGCCCTAACCAGCATGCACGGCGAATCCCGGCGCATCAACAAGCTGGTCGAAGACCTGCTTCTGCTCACGAAGCTGGATCAGGCTCCCCAGCTCCAGTCAGGGCCGCTGCGGCTGGATGCGCTTCTGCGGGAGATGCAGCCCCAGCTGCTCATGCTTGCCGGGAACCGGACAGTCCGCCTGGATGTCACGGCTGATGTGACGGTATGTGCGGACCCCGATAAGATGAAGCAGGTGGTGCTGAATCTGTTCCATAACGCGGTCCAGCATACCTTGGAAGATGGAGGCCTCATTACCCTCTCCCTTCACGCTTCCAAGGAGCAGGTGGACATGCGGATTCAGGATAACGGCAGCGGGATTGATCCCCAGCACCTGCTCCATATCTTTGACCGGTTCTACCGGAGTGAATCCTCCAGAACACGCAAATCAGGCGGTGCCGGACTCGGGCTCTCCATTACGAAGTCCATCGTTGAGGCCCATCATGGGACCATCCGTGCCGAAAGCACGCCCGGAGAAGGCACTTGCTTTCACATTACACTGCCTTCCGTAAATTAATTAGGTGGTTCAGCTTCCTTTGTATATTCAATATCTTCCGAAGAAGCATGTGGCAGGCCACAATAGCAAAGCGCCAGCCCAAGGATAGCCCCTTGGACCAGCGCTTTTTCTTTTACGAAAGGCCGTTCACTCTGCTGTAAGCTTACCTGCTTTGTAACGGCCTCCCTTATAGTTCACTAACTTACAGGAATATTGTACGGGATACAATTACAAGCAGAATGAATAGCACGAGAATAGTCCCAGTAGATGTGAATCCACCGTATGCTCCACCAACGTTGCCGCCGCCGCAGCCTCCACCAATTCCAGACATTTGAACTCCTCCTTTTGTTATAGCGTACGAGACAGTTTATGTTTCCCATCCAGGGCATGACATGGACAGCAACCCAAATGCCACCCAAGCGTTCTGTCTTTATTTCTGCCTCTAACCAGCCGATATACAATAAATAAAGGAACACATAGGTTTTTGGATGGCCTCACTTCATCAGGTAAGGAGAATGTTTGTGTCTTTTCGTTTGCGCACGTTTTTCACCCTCGCCTTTGCGGGCTTAATTATAGTGCTTACCGCGCTGTTAAGTCTGATTATTGGCCGGGAATCCTCCAAAGAGATCGAGAATACGATTGGCTCCTCACTTGCCGAGGTCTCCTATCAAATGGCGGAGAAGCTTGACTATTTCATGTGGTCACGGGCTGGCGAAATCCAGGTACTCAGCAAGCTGGATACGTTCCGCAGCCCAGGCAGCCCCGCTGATGTGCGAAGGCTGCTGGATGAACTCAAAACGAACTTTCCCGTCTTCACATGGGCCGGTCTTACGGACACCTCAGGGAAAGTGATTGCTTCCACGGACGGCATTCTGACCGGCGCGAACATTGCCGAACGTCCGGTTTTCAAAAACGCGCTTGCCAAGTCTTTTATCGGGGATGTGCATGATGCCAAGCTGCTTGCCAAGCTGCTTCCCCATCCAAGCGGGGAGCCGCTGCAATTTGTCGATATCAGCACACCTGTATTCGGCAAGGATGGCAAGCTGACCGGGGTATTAGCCGCCCACTTAAGCTGGGAATGGTCGCGCGAAGTCGAGAAGTCCATCCTGCTTCCGCTGGAGAACCGCCTCGAGAAGCTGGACATTATCGTCATCAGCAAGAAAGACAATACCGTCATTCTCGGCCCCAAGAGCATGCTTGGCAAGCCTCTAAATTCGAACATGACTGCTGAGGCGCAGTCCGGAAAGAATCATTGGGAAACCGCAAGGTATCCTGACGGCAAGTCCTATCTCACTGGCTATGCTTATGGAAAAGGTTACTTGACCTATCCCGGACTTGGCTGGTCCATCCTGATCCGCCAGCCGGTAGAGGTAGCCTTCGCCTCAGCGGATAAACTCCGGATGATGATCCTTATGACCGGGATTATTGCAGCTGTTCTGTTCGCAGCCTTGGGATGGGTGGTTGCCGGGTGGGTAGCAGGACCCTTGAGCCAGATTGCCAAGGCCGCCGATCGACTGCGCCGGGGCGAGCCGGCCGAAATCCCGCATTACAAGCATATTCGGGATATTGAGGAGCTCTCCTCATCGCTGCGCAATCTGGTAGCCGATCTCACCCATACTGAAGATAAGCTCGGGGAAATGTCGGTCCTCGCTATGCATGATAAGCTCACCGGGCTGCCTAACCGGATTGCACTTAGTGACTTTCTCTCGCAGGCCCAGCGGGAAGTTACTGGGAGATCCTCTACGCTCACCATTCTGTATATGGATCTGGATGGATTCAAAGCTGTTAATGATTCATTGGGCCATCCGTCCGGGGACAAGCTGCTTCAGCTGGTCGCCCAGCGACTCAAGGAGGTTGTGCGTGAAGAAGAACTGGTCTGCCGCATGGGCGGGGATGAATTTGTCATCGTGTTATGTACTTCGGTCCACAAGCCGTTAACCGAAGCCAAGGTCGTGGCCGACCGGATCATTAACTCGATCAATCAGCCGTTTGAACTGGATGGCCAGAGGGTAGCCATCGGCTGCAGTATTGGTGGCGCCATCTATCCGGCGGACAGCCCGGACCCGGTTGAAGTGCTTAACCAGGCGGACGAGGCGCTGTATCTCTCCAAGGGCGCCGGCAAGAACTGCGCGACTTTTATCTCCAAGCAAGCCGTATAAACGTGAAAAGCGCCTTAACTCTAAAGAATCCCCCGCCTACCCGGCGGGGGATTCTTTAGGCATAAGCATGTCTCGCCTGATTGTGACATGCTGCTGCCATCCGTGGACCGGCACGGTTGGGAGACTGGCCGGTCCTATATATATAAGGCGAAGAAGAGGGATGTCCTAACTATACCTCCGTTTACTTAAATAAACCTTATAGTAATCTGAAGATCAGATTAAAATTGTAAAATGCAGCTGCTTCTACTATTTAATCACACCAGCGAAGGCAAGCCGGAAGTCTGTCCCTGTACAGCCATCTGCACTGCCGTGGATGACTTCAAGCTCGAACCGGTGACTGCCCTTCGGAAGATCGTCCGCAATCAGCTCCAGCCGGAACCAGCCCTCATCTCCCACCCAGGAAGGACGGTCACGAGATGATACTTTGAAGTCTCCCCCGTCCAGACGGTAGCGGAATTCAGCTGAGGATTTGCCGAAGTCAAATCCAAGCGCAAGTCCCCGGCCTTCAAAGCTGAACTCCAGCTTCGCCCCGACGGCCGCCGTCTCAAGCACCTGGTCAATCCACTCCAGGTTGACCCATCGACGGATGACCCAAGGACCCTCACACTTGATCTCCTCGAAGGGCAGTAGCTCCAGATGTTCCCAGTTCCCGGCGTTTATAGGAGCAGGTCTGTCCTCACAGGCGGCAGGTCCGGTCCCATTTGGCTGGGCAACCAGTTCCTGCTCAAGGAAACGGATGACACTCTGCGCGTAGCTTAAACTGCCGCGATGAGTGGGATGCAGCCCGTCAGGAAGCCATTCCTGCCATCTCATACGGCCTTTCTGTACCTCATCCAGCGCATACCTGCCCATCCAGACGGAGCCAAGCCCATAATGCTCCCCGAGCTGTTCAAGCTCGGCAATGGAGTCCGGCACTCCGCCCGTCATCATGATCTCGTACATCTCCTGCATGTAAGTATAAGTGAGGACCACATCCCGGCCTGTCCCAGCCAACAGCTGACGGATCAGCCCCTCACGTGTCCGGGCCCGCTTCTCCTTCGGCTCACCATAATCATTAACCGCATATTCAACGAAGACAAGATCGCATCCGCGGTTAATCAGATCCCGCTGTGCGCGGAATGCGGCCAGATCACTGCCCGTAGCGCCAATAGCCGCGTTCTCCACATATATTCTCACCTGTGGGAAAGTCTCCGCGAACCACGAAATGACCGGCTCCGGCCAGTTGTGACGTGGTCTTGCATCGGTAATCGACCCTCCGATGAATCCAAGGGTCAGAGAACCCTTACGGATTCCCTCCAGGGTCCGCTTCAAACCTCCACGATGATTCCAAATCTGTGTCATATGTCAGTCCTCTTTCCCCTACTATAATTCAGACATAACCTGAAACACTTTATCTGATAGATAAGGCATATACTCATGTCCATATTCATGATAGAGCAGTACGTCCTTCTCGGACTTAATCTTGTTGTAGGCGGCAAATTGGGTAGAAGGCGGACATATCGGATCGCTTAGTCCCGTGATCCACAGCACCTTCGCTTTAATGCGGTCCGCAAGATTCTGAATGTCAATATAACCGAGCCTGTGGAATACTTCATCCTCGCGCTGATGGTTCGGATCGAACATCCGGAAGTAATACACAAGCTCTTCATACGCGCTGCTCGTAATATTCGTCTCCCAGGCTCTCTTATAGTCGGACAGGAAAGGATGCACTGGCACGAGCATCTTCACCCGGGGCTCCAGGGACGCACACGCTACAGCCAGGGCTCCGCCCTGGGATTGTCCGTATACACCGATGCGCTCCGGATCTACCCCTTCCATGCCCATTAGAATTCTTACCGTCTGCACCGTATCAAGAAATACATTCCGGTAATACAGTTTGTCAGGATTCGGATCATCCAGCCCCCGGATGATATGTCCGCGAATCGTAGTCCCTTTCACATTCAGATTATCCTCGGACAAGCCTCCTTGTCCCCTGCAATCCAAAGCCAGGACGGTAAAGCCGTGTGCAGCATAGGCCGCTTTCTCAAGCCAGTCTCCGCTGTCACTAGAGTATCCGTGAAAAATCGCCAGGCCAGGCCCTTTACGATCTGCCAGCTTTCTGGGTCTGGCCATTTTGCAGTGAACCCTCGCCCCGCCTACGCCCGTGAAATATAAGTGAAAACACTCTGCCAACTCCGTCTGGAACTGAGCGGGGACAAGCTCATAATCCAGGCCCTGCTCTTCTAACTCCTGCAGCGCCCGCTCCCAGTACAGGTCAAAATCATCAGGCTTCGGACTTCTTCCCCCATATGTCTTCAATTCCTCTATCGACATTTCAAAAGCCATTCCGCTCTCTCCTCTCAATGCCCAAACAGCCCGTCTGAGACGGGCTGCGGATTATACGAACTTATTAATTATTTCGCGTAGAACTCCTTGATCACCTGCTCTGCAGGCTTGCCAAACACATCATATCCATCGTTCCCAGATGCTTCAGCCTCCGCGTATAACAGATGATTCCAGTCCCACAGGCCGAATCCCTGCACCCACTCCCTCCGGGCGCATTTGTCGAACATGTCCCTGTAGAAATCAGCCTGCTCCTCTACATTTACACTTCCCTCATGATTCCAGTCATTCGGAATCCGGGAAGAGCCTGTACGGCTCGGACAGCCCGCCTCCGCGAAGAAGAACGGCTTGCCAAATGACTTCACGATCTCCCCAATCCGATCAAGCTGCCTATCCCAATCCCCTAAAGGATAGTAACCGCTGGAGGAAATCACATCCACGGCATCCCACCAACTTACATTCCCTTCCTGGTATTTGTCCGTGTTATAAGTAACAGGTCCATGATAATGCTTACGAACCTTGGCGATCACTTCACGCCATTCATCAGCGCGCCGCTCCGTCTGAACCATCTCACAGCCCGCAATATACATATCACAGCCGCATGCCTCGGCGATCCGGGCATAATGCTCCTGATACTCCGTATAACTGGCGAACCAGTCACGCCATTTCGGCTCGCACGGCACATCAAGATCGAAGAAATTGATATGCGCCCGCCAGGTGCCGTCCGTGACATTCACGGTCGGCTTAAGAATCGTCTTGAGTCCGAGGCTCTGGGCGTAGCGAATCATAACAGCAAGCTCTTCATCACTGACCATATGATCCCCTGTATAATCAATCACCGTAGATTGGGGTTTAGCCTGGTGAGCGGCCAAGGCAAAGATCACGTGGGTAGTTCCTGTTCTTTCCTGCAGCAGCCGAAGCGATTCCTTCGCCTCAGGCTTCAGAAATTCCCCTTTACGGGCCATCCAGCCGTAAGTAAATCCCTTGATGTATTCCATGTGGCTGGCTCCCTCCTTACATAATTCCGATTTCCTGGTCATCCCCAACTACTTCATTGGTCTCGATAACATAATTCACAATCTCATCCACTGTGGTATAAGCAACACCTACATAGGTATCCGCTGCGCCGTAGTAAATCGCGATTCTTCCTGTTTCGGCATCATGCAGCGTTGCACATGGGAACACCACATTGTCTACAAAACCTCTCTCTTCATACCATTCTTCCGGAGTAAGCACATAGTTGGAAGAACGGTATTTCACTCTTGACGGCTCGTCTTTGTCAAAGATCACAGCGCCCATGCTGTAGACGAGGCCATTGCAGGTTCCGGTTACCCCGTGATAGAACATCAGCCAGCCTTCGGAAGTCTCAATTGGTGCTGGTCCGCCGCCGATCTTCACGGACTGCCACCATCCGTCACCACCCTTGGACATCACATGACGATGCTTGCCCCAGTATACGAAGTCAGGGCTTTCACTTAAGAAAACATCACCGAACGGGGTATGTCCACTGTCGCTCGGACGGGACAGCATAACATAATTACCGTTAATTTTCCGCGGGAAAAGAACGCCGTTACGGTTGAACGGCAGGAAAGGATTCTCAAGCCGCACAAAGGTCTTGAAGTCATCGGTCTTCGCAACACCGATAGCTGCACCATAGAAATCCGTACACCAGATAATATAATAAGAGTTCTCCACCTTCACAAGACGTGGATCATAAGCATACCGCGGCTGGAAAGGCTGGCCTTGCTCGTCGACAAACTCAATCCGCTTCTCATCAATCGTCCAGTTGAGCCCATCCTCACTTGTTCCCATGTGAAGATGAGGGCGGCCGTTAATCGTCTCGGCTCTGAACACACCGATAAATTTGCCTTCATAAGCGACAACCGCGCTGTTGAAAATGCGCGCAATCCCTTTAGCGGGATTTCTGTGAATGATCGGATTCTCCGTATGTCGCCATACAGGCCCCACAGCGCCTGCCGGCTTATCCTGCCAAGGCATTTTGTCCAGTTTCTCTCCAATAATTTTGTACTGTCCCATGATAGATTTCTCCTTTGATTAATATGTCTATATATTTTGGATAGAGCTCGTGTTACTTTACGGAACCTTGGGCAAAACCGTTATAGATATACTTTTGCAAGGATACAAAAGCAATGGTAATCGGAATGATTGAGATAATGATCGCCGCGCAAATGACTTCCCACTGCGAGCCGTACGGCCCTTTAAATTTGAACAGCGCTGTGGATATCACCTGCAAATCCTGGCTCGGCATGTACAGGAAAGGTGTGTAGAAATCGTTGTAAATGTTGACCCCTTTCACAATAATGACGGTTACGATAGCCGGCGCAAGCAGTGGAAGAATGATTTTGAAGAAAATCGTAAAGTAAGATGCACCGTCAAGCATGGCCGACTCATCCAGCGACTCGGAGATCGAATCGAGGAATTGCAGGAAAATGTAAACTGCGATAATATCTGTACCCAAATACAGCAGGATCGGAGCAAAACGGGTATCTACCAAATGCAGAAAATCGATAATTTTGAACGTGGCCACTTGTGTGGTTACGCTTGGAATCAGGGTAGCCAGCAGAAAGGCTCCCATCAGCAGCTTGCTTCCCCGGAACTTGAACCGGCTGAGCACAAAGGCGATCATCGAGCCAATCAATGTCGCACCGGCAATCGAGACGATGACGATAAAGATTGTGTTTGCGAAGCCAAGCAGCATTTTCCCGTCCACAAAGGCTTTCCGGTAATTATCGAAGTTGAGCCAGTTAGTCGGAGGCTGAAGCGGACTCGTTGTAGAATACTCCTGGCCTGTCTTGAGTGAAGCGAACAGAACCACCACAATCGGAATTAATACAACGAAAGCAGCAAGAATCAAAGAGAGGTATTTAAATATGCCGGCTGTTGCATACTTGAGTCTATACATATTTAATCCTCCTTCTTGGACAGCAGGTTCTGAAGCACCGTTACAATAATAACGATAAACAGCAGCACAACCGCCATCGCAGATGCAAGTCCAAGTTTGCTATATTTGAAAGCTACGTCAACCGTCTGAATTACAAAGGTATTACTTCCGTTCGAACCGCCTGTCATAATATATGGAATATCGAAGGCGCTGATCGCACCGCTGATACCAAGAATGAGATTAAGCTGAACGATACGTTTGATGCTAGGTATGATGATATGGCGGAATTGATGCCATTTATTCGCTCCGTCAATATCCGAGGCCTCATAAACATCCTTGCCTACGGAAGAAATGGCTCCCAGGAAAATGATGAAGTTGAAGCCCATGTATCTCCATATAGAGGCACCGGCAAGCGAGACATTAATGATATTTGGATTGAGCAGCCATCCCTGTGAGAGATTGCTAAGCCCAAGGAAGTTCAGAATTGTGTCCAAAGTTCCATCCGGCTTAAAGAAGAACAGGAAGATGAAACCGATCGCCACCCCGTTAAGCAGTGAGGGGAAGAACAGCACACCCTTGAAGAAATTTTTGGCCCGCACTTTAAAGCTCAGGATTGTCGCAAAATATAAAGCCAGGCCCATCTGAATAAATGTGGCTACAAAATAGTACAAGCTGACTTTAAATACGGTGAAATATTTGGGATCGGTAAAGATCGTTTTATAATTCTTGAATCCGACCCATTTGTAATTTGGACTGTATCCATTCCAGTTCGTGAAGCTGTATTTAAACATATTGATTACCGGAAGATATGCAAAGGTAAACAGTAGAATAACCGGTATCAACGAAAAAGCTATAATGATGACTTTTCTCTGATTTTTATAACTCATATTTTTAAACACCACTCACACCTCCAATATTCCCTTCCTCCCTCTAAGGAAAGAGAAGGAAAACGAACTTGTGCTCGTTTTCCCATCTCCTCATGAGAAGCTTTTTGTCTGTTGGTTCCTCTGTTATTCGCTTGCAACGGATGCGCGTGATGCCTTCCATCTGTCATTAAGGTCTTTCATGATGTCGTCATAGGATTCTTTCTTGTTACCTACAGCGGCTTCAATAATCCGTTTCTTGAAGTCCGGCTGCCATAGACCGATCTCGGAGTCTTTATCAATCTTATCCACGAGACCTTCTTGCCCAGCCTTAGCCGGAGTTTGGAACTTGAACTCAATTCCTGTTCCTTCGAACTGTTTCAGTGCGGCAGGAAGCTCTGCACCAACCGCCGGGCTCATACCGCCGCCCTCGGTTGTAGGGTAAGTGGATTTATTAATGAACCAGTCCACCCACGCTTTGGCAGCTTCTTTGTTGCTGCTCTTGGAGCTGACACCAATCGTGTAGTCATCTGCAAGCGGCACAATCACTTTACTTGCATTGGTAGGGAAAGGCATAAATCCGATATCGTCCGGGTTCTGGCTCTTGCTTTGGATTTGTCCAACAGCCCAGGAGCCAAGAACCATCGTTCCGATCTTGCCGTTAGCCATATCAGCCTTTGAAGATTCCCAGTCCGTAGTAGTAGGGTCCTTCTCGATCAGACCTTTCTGTGCCACATCATACAATAGTTTGTACAGCTCATAGTGCGGCTGGCCCTTAACGAAATTGTCATCCGTAGTAGGCTGGGTTACATTCACGTAGTCCACGTTGCCTGCAACGGTGGTCAGGTCGGCTTCCCACTGGGTCAGCGGCCAGCCTGCGGCATAGTTCGTATAGAGCGGTACAGCTTGGCCTTTGTCTTTGATTTTTTGCAGAGCGGCCAGGAATTGATCCGGCGTTTTTGGAACCTCAGTTACACCCGCATCCTTGAACACTTTCTTGTTGTACACAATTCCGGAATAGTTGATCGTAGTTGGAATCCCGTAGACCTTCCCGTCTACAACTCTTTCTTCCAGACCGTTATACTGCTTCTTCATATCCTCATAGTTGCCAAGCGGCTCAAAGAATTGAGGAAGATCAGCCAGCGGAACGCTGGTAGGCAGCAGAAGAACATCGCCATAGTCGGAGGAATTCATACGTACCTTGATTTGTCCCTCATAATCAGACATCGCTTGGAACTTCACGCTGATATTTGGGTATTCTTCGTTAAATTTCTTCGCGTAATCTTTGAATACCGTATCCACGATATCTGTTTTCTGAGTGATAACGGTAATCTCCCCTTTAAGGTCTTTACCTGTAGCAGCGGTTCCGCTTGATCCGGTATTGGTGCTTGGTTCCTCACTTTTAGCGGATGAGCAGCCCACCATTGCAAAAACCAGGAGAGCTGACATAAGTCCTAACAGCATTTTACGTCTTTTCACTTTATGAACCCCTCTCTTTAACTTTTATTAAGTTATCGTTTAAGTTACAAATTGATATTACAATGTTAGCGCTTACCCGTCAATTAATTTTTTTTGACGTTTTTTGTTAGCTTTTTCAACCAAAACAAAAAGCCTTTAATATCAAGGCTTTTTCACCAAAATCGGCTATGTTTTTGTCGTTTTACTCATAAAAACAAACGCTGCTTACTTCACTCATTTCCTTACACATTGACAAAAAATTTAGGGGTAATTAGAATATCACTATAAGTTAACGGTAAACATAACTTTAGATAACCTAACTTACCCGTACTTAAAGATCATTTGATAGTTACGGGTATTATCCACTAACTTATAGGATTTATTCTTTAACATCCCAAGGTTAGAATGTATACTAAGATTGATTATTTAGGTGATTTGGTAATGAGATCAGCTATGAACAGGTGGTGGTGATCGGATGAAGAACAATGTTACTATGCGGGACATAGCCATGAAGCTGGGTGTGAGCAGCGTTACGGTTTCCAAAGCCTTAGGGGATAAAGAAGGCGTAAGTGATGAGCTTAAAGCCAAGATCAAGAAGGTTGCTGCAGAAATGAATTACCGCTATAATACAACCGCCAAATCCATGAAGGAGGGCCTGTCTTATAATATAGGCGTAATCATTCCCGAACGGTTCACCGGGCTGGCCCAATCCTTCTATTTGAGAGTGTATCAGCATATTTCCAGTCTGCTGGACAGCTATGGCTATTACGGCATTCTTAACATACTGAACAGTGAAGACGAGGATCAGTTGAATCTTCCAAGAATCTATTCGGAGAAGAAGGTTGATGGAATTATTGTCCTTGGGCAAATCAGCAAGGAGTACATTGAAATTATTCAGAGCATGGATCTGCCAAAGATCTTTACGGATTTCTATGACGAGCATGCGGATATTGACTCCGTAATCACGGATAACTTTTATGGCTCGTATGAAATTACCAATTATCTTATCCGTAATGGTCATAAGAACATTGCTTATGTGGGTAACATCCATTCCACAAGCAGTATTCAAGACCGCTTTCTCGGTTACTACAAATCTTTGCTGGAGCACAATATCCCACTCAAGAATGAATATATTATTAATGACCGCGACGAGCGCGGCAAATATATTGACATCCAGGTTCCTGAGCAGCTTCCAACCGCCTTTGTCTGCAACTGTGACCAGGTGGCTTACCTGCTCACCGACAAGCTAAAAGCCCTGGGGTACAGCGTTCCCGCCGACTGCTCTGTCGTCGGATTCGATAACGATATCTATGCCACGCTGACCGTGCCCAATTTAACAACAGTTGAAGTGGACATTGAGCAGATGGCAACCACCTCGGTGAACTCGATCATGCAGAAGGTCACGAATCCTACCAAACGGTTCGGTCGTGTCCTCGTGCAGGGCAAGATCATCTATCGTGACTCCGTTGGCAATCTGGACCAGACTCAGGATAAGAAACAGCAATCTTTTGCAGGTTAAAGATGGTCCTTGGGAGCTTTGGAAGCTTTGGGAGTAAATCTATACAACACAAAACCTCGTCAGCTTTGACGAGGTTTTGTGTTGTTCTTCTTAATTGAACTGATTAATACGCGGTCCAACCCGCATCTGCTGTGATTACCGTACCATTTACAAAGCTCGATTCATCGGAGGCCAGGAATAACGCAACCTGTGCAATCTCCTCTGACTTCCCTATCCGCGGATTAAGACCCAGCCCAACCTGTGTGCGGCTCATCCCGAATTCATTAATATTGGTCATGGAAGCACCGATGTTCGTCTCTACCCCACCGGGTGCAATGGCGTTACAGCGGATTCCCTGCTTCGCATACATGTAACCGGTATTCTTGGTGAACCCCACCACCGCGTGTTTAGAAGCTGTATAGGCTGCACCTGCGCGTGCCCCATATAGTCCACCTGCCGAGGCTACATTCACAATAACCCCTTTTTGCTTCTCCAAAAAGATGGGCAGCACTTTACGTGTTGCACGCATAACACTTGTTGTATTAACAGCAAAGACCCGTTCCCATACGTCATCACGGATATCTCCGGCTGCTTCAAAATTGTCCATAATTCCCGCATTGTTAACGAGAATGTCCACCGTTCCAAATTGCTCTACAGCCGTGTCAATCAAGTTCTGAATATCTTCCTCTTTGGCAACGTTAGCTGTCACCGCTATGGCTTCGCCGCCCTTAGCTTTAATCTCTTCTACCACACCGTTCGCCGCATCTGAATTGATGTCGGATACGATCACCTTTGCGCCCTCTTGTGCATATAACAGCGCAATCGCTTTGCCCATACCGGAAGCCGCTCCGGTAACTACCGCAACTTGATTCTGAAGTCTCATATTAGTCCTCCAATTCCTGAGTGTATACGTTTACAATCTAAATTTAATGAACAAATGTTCGTTAACAAACACTCATCTATAGTATAATAACTTCAATTCCCCGGCATCAATATGCAAATTCATTGGATATTGTTTACTAATTAACACTTACCCGGGCAAGTGTTCGTTATTTCCCAAGGAGGCAGTCCCTTCCCTATGCCCAATCAAACAGCAGCTATCGATAGAAGAATTAAAAAGTCCAAAAAGGCCCTTAAAGAATCACTGCTTAGTCTAATGCAGACAAAGGAGTTCAAGGAAATATCCATCACCGACATCGTACACTTGGCAGATCTTAACCGCGGCACTTTTTACAAGCATTATCAATACAAAGAGGATCTATTACAGGAAATCATTGACGATGTCATTACAGATCTCATTGCTTCTTACCGCGAGCCTTACCAAGGCATCGAAGTGTTTGATGTAACCAAGCTGACCTCATCAGGCATCAAAGTATTTGAACATGTCGAACTGCATGCAAGCTTCTACACCCTTATTGTGCGCTCCAACGCCTGTGCAGGATTCCAGAATCGAATTTGCAGCGTATTAAGAGACTTGACCTTACAAGACTTGGGTGGTTACCCGGTAAATCCCGCAATTAACCAAGAGCTTCAAGCCAGCTATCATGCTTACGCCATCCTTGGCATGATTATCGAGTGGGTCAACGGCGGATTCAAGCACAGTGCCGGCTACATGGCGGATCAGCTGCTTGCGATTATCAAAACCAGTCTCGTAAGCCCCTCTCTTAGGCCGAATTTCTCCGAATTAGGGACAGGTAAAGATGATAGCGGGAAGCCTAATTTATAACCGGAAAACGCAGCAAGAGGCAGCAAAGCATTGCCGCCTCCTGCCTATGTTTCAGTTATTACTCTCCTGCTCCCACAAGGGCGACTTCATCCATGTAGAGGATAGCCTCTCCGGTCCCCGTGAAGGATTCCAGCTTGAGGCCCATGGATTTAACCTGGTTCAAGTCCTTCACCTGATCCAGCGGCAGCGTGATTGTCGTGAAGCCATCGCTCGCGCTGTCCACATTTGCCGTCTCCGGCAGTCCGCTATCATACCAGGTCCAGCCGCTTCCTGTCTTGATATAAAGCCGTGCTGCGGCAGTTCCCGCAGACAACTTAACTTTGACCGTAACCGCCTTAATCCCCGACAGATCCAGCTGTGCATCATTCTTCAATTCAAACGAGCCACCTTTGCTTAGGGTAAAGGCCGACTGCAGCGCCCGCTTTCCTTCTGCATACACATCTGAGGTTACAGATGGCGTCTTGGCGCCTGCCTGATTATCATTCAATTCCCAACCTTGCGTGTCCGACTCGAAATTATATAAAATTCCCGGTACATGCCCACCACCAGATCCGCCACCTCCGTCTGGAATGGTTCCAGCTGCTTGATCGTATACGGCTTTGATATCATCAAAGAACATCGTACCGGTTCCAATAAACCCATCTACCGAATTGGTATAAATCGAGAATTTGCTCACACCCTTAAGCTTCTCTTTGGTTAGTATCCCCGATGCGCCATGTACAGGTACAAATTTAAGAAAGTCCATCTTCTCCAGGCGGCCCTCATCCGTCTTGGTATCCGGATAATACTCATAATCGCCGTCACTGACATGAATCTGGATAACCAGCTTCTGTCCTTTCCCATCCGGCTTGATCCAAGCCTCAAGCTGGTTGAATCCGGACCAATCCACATCATTCAGGGTTTTGGATACACCGGCATAGGTCTGGGCTGCAAGCGTGTATTCGTAAGCTGCTCCGTAATCGCCATTCTGTTTCTTATCCGCTGCGAGTGATATTTTTGCTCCGTCTCCCTGGGAAATATACTTGGCGGCGGCAGCGTCCGACAACCCTTGATAGCCTTCAAAATCGTCCACTACCGCAGGATCAGACACAGGCTCCTGATAGACACTGAACAGCTGAAGATCATCCAGGAAGACCGAACCGGAACCGGCAAGCCCGTTTCCCACTAGGGAGAACGCCAGCCCTTCAGCCTGTCCGGAAATCTTCGCATCCGTCACATCAATAGATACCGGATATACGTAATGCCTCTGATCCTCCGTCTTCGCCAGATCTGACAGTTTCTTCATCGTTGTAGTCATCCCAAACTTTCCGGCGTCTGAATAATCAGGCGGCAGCTGCACAAGTGCACGGACATTTGCATCCACATTCTCCGAGCCCAGTTCCACCGGGATATAAGCATTAAATTTCACCCGCTTTACCTCTTTAGGCAGCTCGGGTCCGAGATCAGTTAGGCCCAGCTTGAGCTCCTGCCAGGTATCAGCCGCATCCAATCCGGTCACATCCAGCTTAAGCGCCCCATCCCCGCCAAAGACAGATTGGCTTGTATTCAGTCCAATGGATGTTGGATTATTATTTAGCCCCGACCAGGTTCCATTATTGCTAATTCCCCCAATACCCGATTCAAACGTATACTCCTTCAGCAAAGCTTCCTCAATCTTTACAAATACCGTATTCGTCTGGGTCAGCTGCGGCTGGAGAGCTCCATTCGCATCATACACCCTCACAGTAAATGCTGCCGTCTTGCCGTTTAGGGAAGCATCCGGTGTCCAGCTTGTGGTGTAATAACCTTCAGCAGCATCCCAGGTCATTGGGACCTCCTCATTCGATCCATCAGCAGTAAAAGTCACCTTGGACGGCTGCTCATGAAGCACTCTGGCCCTGATCTTGATGGAAGCCGATCTGACCGTGAACTGGTCTACCGGGGAGGCGATATGCATGAACGGTTTTTCGGGACCTGCCTTTACCGTTGTTCTAGACAAATTGCCCACTTCCCTGCCAAACGCGGTATAAGGATCATCGTAAAATTTGATGAAGTCCGGCAGCAGCTCATGACTACCTAGCTCACCGGCATCCTTGTAAGGTACGAACAGATTGCCGTTTAGATTAAAGTTGGCCCAGGTCAGCATGTAGGCAATCCGCTTTGCATCCGGATCACTCTTGATTGCGTTCAGAAGTTTTGTGAACCATTGTAAGTCCTTGTTGCCTGAAGTCTTCATCCCGCTTGGGCTATAACCGAACTCGGAGAACGTTGCAATTTTGCCTTTGGAATCTGCCAGTCTGGAGATCATGGCCAGATCGCTGACCAGACCTTTCAGGAACCCATCGGACCCTGGTGAATCCTGATTATCATATTGGTCCATGCCCAGAATATCGACATAGTCATCTCCCGGATAAGTGGCCAAGTACTTCGATTCTGATCCGCTGAATGATCCGTTAGGCGAATATACATACAGCAGATTGTGCACATGCTTCATATCCCTCAGGTATTCTACGGTGTATCTGAATATTTCAACATATTCACTCTTGGTGGTCGTCTGGGCTCCCCACCAGAACCAGCCGCCGTTCTGCTCATGAAACGGCCTGAATATAATCGGAATCAGCTTGCCTTGATCATCCTTCAAATGATTCGCAAGCTCAGCAACTTGGTCAAGATAAGCATTAAATTCGGCATTCTTATCCCCGCCTGGTAAAATGTGCTCCACCACGCTGCCCTTCGTATCATTAAAGCTGCCTTTGGTGACAAAATTCGGCATGTGCGCACTCAGCGTAATCATTCCATCATTGTTGTGCGCCTTCTTCATCAAGTCCGCCAAGTTCTCCCGGCTCTTGACCGGATCACCGCTCACTCCTGGCTTCTCCTTTCCTTCCAGGCTCAGCGTGTCCCATCCGTATACAGCCGGGAAATCGCCAACCGAATTCAGGACATCCGATTTCGTGCCACTGGCGGTTGTCTCACTGAAGGATAATCCCACATCTGTAGCATGCTGATGCCCAAAAAGCACCTGCTTCCCGCGGGTGTCCGCCAAGTAAGCAAACAATGAACGTGTGCTGTCCGAAGCCTCGGCATCCACAAGATTTGCCACTCTGGCAGCCGGACCATTGTCTCCACCGGTTCCACCGCCACTGCCGCTGCCCGGAGATGCAGGCGTTCCCCCACTGCTGCCAGTTCCAGAACCTGGAGAAGTGGCTGCTGTACTTCCACCGGCTATCAGTTGGCCATTTGTTATACTGAAATCCCCTATCGGAGCTGATTTCCCATTAACGACGACCTGCTTCGACTGATTGGTCGATAAGGTAATCGTACCTTGGGCATTAATCGTTGTACCCTCGGCTGTACCGAAGATCTCAAGCTTGCCGATGGTTGCGGCGCTGGCGCAAGTGAGATCCAGGGGCTGATTGACCTGAATATGGCTGATAGCGACTCCCGTACCGAGGTCCAGTCTGGATTTGCTGTTCACAATTAACTGTTCGATCCGGGTAGTGCCTGTGGCCAGCACTCTCACACTCCCTTCCTTGCGGTTAACATCAACATTACCAAGCTTGGAGTTATGAATGATTGCCGAATGCTCCCCGCCCCCAGCCACAAAGGTTGTCCCCAGTACCGTCACGTTATCCAGCATGACCTCGCCATTTGCAATTCCGGAAGAAAGATACAGGTTGCCGGAAATTGTTGTATCCTTCAGGATTACACCATCATGATTAATTACCACGTTCCCTTGGATGCTCCCGCCCTCGACAGGTCCAGGCACTGAATAGTAGCCGCGGGCCAGCTTATCAACCAGCACAGCGGCTTCAGCTCTGGTTATAGGAGCATCCGGTCTAAACGAGCCATCAGGGTAACCGCTTACAAATGGTTGCAGAGCTTGAACGGCATCCTCGGCATAGGGTTTGATTTGTGCCTGATCCGTAAATTTAAGACCGCTCCCATTCCCCTTGAGCTGAAATGCTCTTGCAAGTAAAACCGCTGCATCCTGGCGGGTGATCTCTGTGTTCGCCCGAGCCACATTATTCTCGAATCCTTGATAATAACCGGCCTGCTTCGCCAGGGATAGCGCATCCGAGTACCAGGCACCAGCAGACACGTCTGAGAATGGCTGTACGGATTTCTCATAATAACCGAACATCCTATTAAGCAGGGTGGCGAACTCGGCCCTTGTCAATTTCTGATTGGGAAGAAAAGCTCCACCCGGATACCCCTGGATGAGACCGCTGGATTTCCATCTTTCAATGCTGCTTGCCGCCCAATGTCCGCTGGACGCAGAGGATTTGGCAGCCGCGCTCCCTTCAGCCGCAAAGGCACTGCCGGATGCCGACAGCAGCGAGAGCACAAGCATGGCCGCTGTGGAGGCGGAGATTATCTTCCTCATCTTCATGAACGAACCCCTTTCACTTTTACATTTTTGTTAAGTTAACGGTAAACTCAGAAAGATTTTATATTGAAAGCGTTTACTCGTCAATACCAATCCAAAATATTTGCCTTTCCACCTTTGTTCATGGGGTATTCAGCCCTTTTCTTTTCTCCACTACTCTTCAATAATATAAATTGACATAAAGAATTTAGAGCTTTAGAATCTAAATATAAAGTTATCGTTTACTTTACAAAAAAAAGGTGTGAACTTCATTTGCAAACATTAAAAACAGAAGTATCCAGGGAGCTTCATGAACATATCCTTCCTTTCTGGTCAGCACTTAAAGATGACACGTATGGCGGATTCTACGGTGAAGTGAATTATGGACTGCAAACCGATCAGGAGGCGGATAAAGGCGGAATAGCCGCATCCCGTATTCTATGGGCGTTCTCTTCCGCTTACGTCGTCACCAAGCAAGAGAAGTACCTGCCTTATGCAACCCATGCTTATAAGTTTCTTAAAGATAAGGTTATTGATCATGAATTCCGCGGTTTGTATTGGATGGTGGATTACCAGGGGAACCCGAAGGACACACGCAAACATGTTTACACCCAGTCCTTTGGGATTTACGCACTTAGTGAGTATTACAAGGCGTCCGGAGATGCGGAAGCTTTGGATCTGGCCAAGCAGCTATTTCATTTGGTTGAAGAGCTTGGTTTTGATGCAGAGATCAATGCTTACAAAGAGGAGTTCGACCGCCACTGGAAAGAAACCCCGAATGAGATGTTAAGCGAGAACGGGGTTATAGCTGATATCACCATGAATACCCATATTCATGTTTTGGAAGCGTATACCAATCTGTTCACAGTGTGGCCGGATTCAAAGGTGCGGTCAGCATTAGAGAACTTGCTGGAAATTTTGTATTCCAAAGTCTACAATGCCGAGACGAAGTTCCTTGGCGTATTCTTTGACAGCAAGTGGAACTCCCTGCTTGATCTCAAATCATTCGGTCATGATATTGAAGCCAGCTGGCTGATGGATCAGACGCTGAGAACCCTCAAACTGGATAAACCTGAGTATGTGCAGATGGTGATTGATATCGCGTACAACATTGCCGATCACGCTATGCTGGAAGATGGTTCTATGATGAATGAACAGGAAGGGGATCACCTCGATAAGACCCGTGTCTGGTGGGTGCAGGCCGAGGCCATCGTCGGATTTTACAACGCTTATGAGCGGACACAAGATTCAAGATTCCTAAAGCTGGCTGATCAGTTATGGTCCTATATTAAGAACAACCTTGTAGACAAGCGGAATGGCGGGGAATGGTACTGGTCCATCGAACCGGATGGCACCCCGACAGCAAGAGAAATCAACGGGGCCTGGAAATGCCCTTATCATAACAGCCGCTTTTGTCTTGAAATTATCGAAAGGGTGAACTAAATCAAATGATACATCCAAAATACAATGAGATCCTGGCCAAGCAGGAGCAGCTAGTCACACGTAAGAATGAATTGAATGAAGAATTCTACAATGGTGTATACGACCGGTATAAATATCCGGTGATTACCCGCCATCATGTCCCCATTCATTGGAGATTTGATCTGAATGCGGAGACGAATCCGCACTTCATGGAAAGACTCGGAATTAACGCCACGTTAAATCCGGGGGCGATTTATTTTAACGGCAAATACTACCTGGTGGTCAGAACAGAGGGCCTTGACCGCAAATCCATCTTCGCCATGGCGGAAAGCGATACTGGCTTGGATAATTTCCGGTTCATCGATACCCCGCTGACCTGGGAGGATGTGGATGCGGCAGAGACGAATATGTACGATATGCGTCTTGTCCTTCATGAGGATGGCTGGATTTACGGAATTTATTGTTCAGAGAGCAAAGACCCTGAGGCAGCCCCATTTGATACCTCCAGTGCAGTGGCACAAGCTGGCTTTGTAAGAACTAGGGATCTAAAAACTTGGGAGCGCCTTCCGAATATCCAGACGAAATCTCCGCAGCAGCGCAACGTTGTTCTTCATCCTGAATATGTTAACGGCAAGTACGCCTTTTACACCCGGCCTCAGGATGGTTTCATCTCCACAGGCTCTGGCGGCGGCATTGCTTTTGGACTGTGTGATGACATTCTGAACCCGGTTATTGATCAGGAAGATATTATCGATGAACGCAGATATCACACCGTCTATGAAGTGAAGAATGGACAGGGACCTGCCCCAATCAAGACGGATAAGGGATGGATTCATATCGCTCACGGTGTGCGGAATACGGCTGCAGGCCTGCGCTATGTTCTTTACACTTTTGCAACAAGCCTGGAAGATCCAACCCGGATCATCGCCAAGCCCGGCGGCCATTTCATCGCACCTTACGATGAAGAGCGTGTGGGTGACGTGTCGAACGTAATCTTCTGCAACGGCGCAGTCGTAAATGAGCACAGCGAGGTCTTCATCTATTACGCCTCCAGTGACACCCGTATCCATGTGGCAACCACTACGGTTGAGAAACTGATTGATTACACCTTTAATACTCCTGAAGATCCGTACCGGTCCCTGGACAATGCACTTCAGCGGAAGAGCTTGATTGAGCAAAATGAAGCCTTGTTGAAGAACAAATAAACATGATGTATTAATTTATTCATACCAGTTAAGGCTCCCACTCAGATGGGAGCCTTAACTGGTTCTTCCAATTCTGAATTCCTACCTATCCTAGCTTATATCTCGTAATGCGGCGATACATCGATTTATTGCTCAGCTTACGAAAATGGGACCTAGCTGGATACAGATTGGCTTCTATAATCGCAATTCGCCCTTTTTGATCTGTTGCAATATCCAGCCCATACATACGGTGCCCGGGGAAAAAAGCTCTTAATCTCTTCGCGGAACGTATGGAAATGCGATCAATACGGGATTCCAACTTTTTGACAGACAGGTGATTAAGAGTTGATTGACGAATTCCGGTTCCAAACTCATACAGCGATCCCTTACTCCGCGTATTGTTGGAAACAATATAACCCTCACCTGCAACTTTGATCACCTTTCCTGTGACCACCCACTTCGATGAGTGTCTTTTCCGCTGAATGATGACCCTCATATCAAAGGGACGGCTATTTATGGTTGGGCGATTAATTCTGCGCTGAACCATATAACTGGCAGATCCAATTTTTCGTCTAATATAACGATAGGTATCTGATTTTCCATTTATAATCATTATTTCTTTTTCATAATGAACGGCGTACTTCCCTCCTCCTAAATAGGAGACTTGAATAACACCTCGGCCACGGCTCCCCCATACTGGCTTAACGATAACATGCCTGTATTTTTTGAGAAGGTTCCAGAAAGCGTGACGGCTCATAAGTTTTGTTTTGGGAACGTAACGCGTTAGCGGGGGATAGCTTTTCAAGTATAAATACTTTAACCATTTATTTTTTGTTGCCGATGCCATGGAACTCCACCTTTCTCATCCACACTCAATGCTGCTGAGATAGCTTTCAAGCAATTCCAAAAACAATTCAATTTCCTTATATGTGATGTCACCTATATTGGCAATCCGGAACGTATTTAGCTGTTCAAGCTTGCCGGGATAAATCATAATGCCTTTACTGTAAAAAAAGTCATGCATAGATTTAAAATCATAACCCGCACAAGCAGGCTCATGAATGGAAGTGATGATCTTGGAATGGTGCTCTTCGGGGACAATATAGGTTAGACCTAATCTTGCTAATCCGCTAATCAAGGTTTTCCAGGATGTAATGTATCTTTCGTACCTCTTCTCTATCCCTTCTTGCTTTAATTCCTCAATCGCCTGCTTAAGCGCATATAAGGTTTGTACAGGTGGTGTAAACCGCATTTGCCGATGTTCCGCAAAGTATTTGTATTGAGCATACAAATTCAAATAATAACTTCGCGGCTTCTTGTCTTTTAATGTCTCCAACTTGCTTCTTTCTGCGATCACGAACGAAACCCCGGCCATTCCCTGTAGGTTCTTATTGGAACTGGCCGCCAAATAAGAAATGTTCATTTCCTTCATCTGAATCGGAATAGCTGCAAAAGAGCTCATGGCATCCACAATCATCTCGATTTGATACTTTTTGCATAAATTCCCGATATCTTTCACCTTGTTAAGCAGGCCGGTTGTGGTCTCATGATGTACGACGGCAAGATGAGAGATGGTGCGGTTGGAAGACTGGATATATCTTTCTAAATCAAGCAGATTAACTTCCTCATCGGGAGGGCTTTTGAATTCTAAATAATCCAATCCATAGACCTCAGCGATCTCGCACATCCGTTTCCCATAAGCACCATTACTCACAATAATCACAGCATCCTTGTCTGGGACTGAACTGATCATGGATTCTACCGCTGCAGTACCCGATCCACCAAATAAAATGGCCGTATAGTGATCTGGATCCGCAACCAACTGAGTAAGCTCGGTAGAAATATACTCCATAATCTCGCCGAACTCGGCCTCACGAGGGCAGATATCCGGAACTACCTGCGACCATTTGACACTTTCTGTAGTAGTTACCGGGCCTGGGGTAAGCAAAATCGTTTTCTTTACAGAAGAACTCATGAACTCCCCACATCCTTATCTTCCAAAGGAATATTATGAATAAAACGCTGCAGACGTTCTCTTACTTCGTGAGGCTTCATTAGAGGGCGGGCAAGCTTCTCCTTAGAGTATTTCGAAATTTTCATATGCACGAAAGTAAGGCCTTTAGTGTCTTTCCATTCTTGCAAAGAGGCCTTCAGTTCTTCTAGATTGTGAACATAGATCGAATTTGTATATCCGCAGGAGGCGGCAATATTAATGAAATCGATATTGTGGGACACCGTGCTTTGTCCGCCTGTTGATTCATGAGCGTTATTATCGAGCAGAATATGAATCATATTGATTGGATTGTAATACCCGTTTGTCGCAAGGCTTCCCATACGCATCAGCAGAGACCCGTCTCCGTCAATCACGACGATGTTCTTGCTTGGTTGACTCAGGGCCAACCCCAGCCCGAAAGAGCTTATGCACCCCATAGAACCTACCATGTACAGATTATTGCTGGCATCTTCAATTTCATATAACTCACGCCCGGTTTTCCCGGTTGTTGCGAGCTGTACAGTATTGTTGTCTTTCAACGAGTTAATTACAGACAATGCATCATACCTCGTAGGCATTTGATTGTCCGTGTGAGCAAGCTTTCTGACTTGGTTTAAGTGGACAGTGACTTGTTGCTTTTTCAAAGGCTCTTTGTCAAAGGTCCCTTTCTTAACAACAAAAAAGAATGCCCGATTCCGGGAAATTTGCTCATTAGCGAAGGCAAGTTGATTCTTAGCCTCCTCCAAATCGTTGGAGAGATACTGCCATTCCACATTCATTAAACTCAGCATCTGCGTTGTGATCCTGCCCATCAATTCATGCTGAGGCTCGTCAGGGATACCTGGTTCTCCGCGAAGGCTGACAAATCCAAGCAGCGGTATACGAAAAGGGTAAGTGAGGGAGGTTAATGGCGAAACGGCATTAGTCAGTCCTGAATTTTGCATAAGAACAACCGGCTTCTTTCCTCCTATATAAGCAGCGGATGCAATAGCGACCGCATCCCCTTCGTTAGCAGCAGCAACATAATCGCATTCATTGATGGCAAAATTGATCAGGCTTTTCAAGAAGGAGCATGGCACACCGCTAAAAAAAGTAAAACCTAATTTCCACAGCTCTTTGCCAAACAGCTTCGTATCCATTATATGCGCTCATCCAAATCCTGCTCCGATGATGGGAGATATTGTTCTTCCGCAGCTTCCAGTTCTTCTACTCCTTGAAGTCTGAATACTTCTTCAAGTGAAGCTACGTCCTTTTCAATTTGGACGAGGCTCTCATCCCGGTATATTCGGGCAGATATACTTTTCATGGCTTCAATGGAAGACCTCAAATTATGGTTGGCCCAAATAACAAGGCTAATCCCCAACTCCTGAAACTTTGAGGTTGGAGTCATATAATACTTTGTAGGGACAATGACTACCGGCAATCGGCCTGCCCATTCCTTCATGAATGCTTCGATCTCGGCGATGTCCGATCTTTTGCTGTGTATCAACACGGCATCCGCACCCGCCTTCCGGTAGGCTTCTGCCCGCTTCAGCGCCTCTTCTAGTCCCCTCCCTGTAATAAACGCCTCCACTCTGGCCACAACCACAAAATCATCATCGTTTTGTGTATCTTTCATCGCCTTAATCTTTCCGGAGAACTCATCGATATCAGCCATAGGCTGCAGCTGACCGTTAATGAATGAGTTCATTTTAGGGAATTGCTTATCTTCGATGCAAACGCCTGCTATATTGCGCTGCTCCAGCTTTTTCACAAGACGTCTTGCATTGTTGAAGTTACCATACCCCGTATCTCCATCCAACAAAATCGGAATGGAGGTGGCGTCACTCATAAATTCCAGAACATCTAAAACTTGAGTCCAGGAGGCTTCATTGTTATCCCTTACTCCCATCGCTGCAGAAATGGACAGCCCGCTAGCCCAGATTCCTTTAAATCCTGTCTCTTCCACTATTTTGGCAGACAGGCCATTATGGGCCTCCATGATAAACTCCAGCTTTTTAGAATTGATAAGTTTTCTAAGCCGCTTTGTTTTTTTCATTGTGAACTTTCTCCTCCCCCTCAATATGGACGGATTGGAAATCTACCCGCGAATAAGTTGCTTGTTACGCATAATCGTTCTGATCATGGTTTGATCGGGAAGTTGAGTAAACAACATATGACCGGGATGTGAATTAGCTTCAATGATCCAAATACGCCCTTTTTTATCTATAGCAAGATCAACACCTAACTCACGAATGGAATGCCGTTTGTTGATGGTCTTGGCAATGGCGATGGATAGTTTGTTTATTTTACGATGATAGGCATCCACTTTCGATTGGTTATTCCCGGTTAGGCTTAAAAGTACTGTACTTAAAGGTGCGGCATGCCCTCCCTTAAGATAATTGGTTACGAATTTATGAGGTGCAGCCACACGGGCAGCGGTACCCGCAATCATCCATTTACCCGCGGGCTTCTGTAAGTATATTCGGATATCAAAGATAACCCCATGATACTTCGCTAATCGAAGTCCCTTCTGCACCAAATAACGATGTTTAGTTTTGCGATAAGATTTTATTACTTTTAAGACAGAGTGAGATCCAACCACCTTCCGACTTGAACCACAACGAACCTCATAACCCTTTTTCAATCGCTTAGCCCGGATAATTCCGCTGCCACCACTCCCATGATTAGGTTTTATGAAGACAGAAGAATATGCTTTCAACATCCGTAAGGTCCTTGAATCCGTCATCCAGTGGGTTTCAGGTAAATACCGGCGCAAGACAGGATGCTTTAACATTTCTTTATGCTTCTTCATTTTTCCAATGGGCACAGACATCCCTCTTCTCTTTTGGGTTTGTGCATATAAAAGGATATTCATCAAATAACCCTATTGCGAGGGCCTCTGTCCATTTAGAAAATTAACCTACTCGACTTTTTTTGAGTAATCCAATACTACACGAACGTAATTCTCGATATGTACGGGAGAAAAATAAAACCCCGCCTAATGCTCAGGCAGGGTTTACGCTGTTATTTTAGTTATTTACTGCCTAGCCCGAAAGCTCAGCTTCTGGCTAATCTTAAGTCCGGCAAGTGCACCGGCTGCGCCGCATAGACTGACCAGAATTATCAGATCGTAAGATTGCCAGCCCAGCAGGAATGAGATTCCGCTGCCAAATGTAGTTCCGGCCAGGAACCCAAGTGATAATCCCACACTCTTCTCTGTGCCCATCTTAGAATTTCCACCTACATTCTTCTTAATCGTCCACTGCTGTATTTTTGGACAGCAGGCTCTTTAGCTCCTTCATAAACATGTTAATGTCTTTGAATTGCCGGTATACTGATGCAAAACGGACATAAGCCACCTCATCCACAGGATATAGCTGCTCCATCACCAGCTCACCGATATAGCGGCTCTCTACCTCAGCAATGGCCGTGTGCCGGAGAGATCTCTCCACCTCCGATACGATCGATTCAAGCTGCTCTACGGACACCGGGCGTTTCTCACAGGCCCGGATCAGCCCGCGCAGCATCTTCTCCCTGCTGAATTCTTCACGGCTTCCGCCTTTCTTCACAACAATCAGAGGTGTCTCCTCAACCATCTCAAATGTCGTGAACCGGCGGCTGCACTGCTCACATTCTCTTCTACGGCGAATAGAACGATTATCATTGGCCGGTCTTGAATCCAAGACCTTGGTGCCTAAATAATCGCAGTAAGGACATTTCAATTCATCACTTCCCTCATCTTTAAGATTGCCAATAAATTCATTTTTATTTCCGTAATGATATTTGAAAATACGAGACATAATAGTTGTACCAACCGGAGGGAGGTGAACAACAATGGCTCAAAACAACAGCGGTGGAAGTCGTAATGATTTGGTCGTAAGACAAGCAAACGGAGCACTGGAGCAATTGAAATATGAGGTTGCTCAAGAACTGGGTATTAATTTTCCTCAAGACGGTTATGCAGGTAACCTGACTTCCTATGAGAACGGTTCAATCGGGGGTACTATTACCAAACGTCTGGTAACCCTGGCTGAGCAGCAACTGGCTGGTCAATTCCGCCAATAGTTCTTTAGATGAGGAGCATTGGACAGGATTCACCTGTTCAATGCTCTTTTCTATTCCAATAAAGCCTAGAACTCCTTGTAGAGATCCTGATACTGCTCATAATAGTGAGCTACCCGCTGTACATAATGTCTTGTCTCACCAAAAGGAATATCCTTGGACGTCTCCAGACGGCCATCCCACTTCCCGCTTTTGATCCAGCTCTTCACCTTCGTTGGACCCGCATTATAAGCCGCAATTACCGCAATTTCATTACCTTCGAATTGATCATAAAGAGACTTCAAATACCAGCTTCCGATCTGGATGTTCTTATCCGGCTCCTGCTTCAGGCTCTCCAAGGACACATCCGGCAGACCCGCCTTGCTGATCACCCATTTTGCGGTATCGGGCATAATCTGCATCACGCCAAGCGCGCCCTTGGACGATTCCTGGTTAGCCTTATAATTCGTCTCCACTCGAATAATAGCCGCAACCATGAATGGATCAATGTGATTTACCGCCGCATGATGCCGGATTTCGTCTTTATAATATATAGGATAGAATAGCATCAGCCACTTGGAGTTGAAAAAAATCAACACAATAAAACTCAGAAACAACAGAAGCAGCACCCTCTTCTTACGCAGCCACTTCATGATAATCCTTTTCCTAACCAAAATTGGTCAATCTGCTGCTCTGTATGCTCCAGCCCCAGACTATTGTCAATAACAATGTCAGCAAGCCTCTTCTTCTCTTCAATATCCATCTGTGCCGATATTCGTGCAAGAGCCTCTTCCCGGGTCAGATCATTGCGCTTCATAAGCCGGCTCAGCTGCATCTCCCGCGGGATGTACACTACCATAACCTCGTCAAAGGAATCTCCCTGGCCCGTCTCATAAAGCAGCGGAATATCCGACACAATAAGCTTTCCCGGGTGCTGGGACTCCAATGCCGCCGCTCTGCTCCGCATCTCTGCACGGATCGCAGGATGGGTAATCCCTTCGAGCACTTTTCTTTCTTCCTTATGGGCAAAAATATGCTCTCCCAACTTCTTACGGTTCAGTGTCCCGTCCGGGAGAAGCATCGCTTGTCCGAAATGCGCCACTACCGCGTCCAATACCGGATGACCTGGCAGCATCACTTCCCTGGCTACAATATCCGCATCAATCAGCAGCGCCCCACGTTTCACAAGCATTTGGGAAACTGTACTCTTCCCGGTTGCTATTCCGCCGGTTAGCCCGATATTCATTTCGTCACCTCTTTAATGCTTCTTCATTCCTATATAAAATGAACTTATGAAGGTTACACTTCTAGGTCGCTGTGATGCCGAGTGTTCTTACGACCACTGTGGTCTCCGAAATCCTTGAAATAACTATCCAATGAGGCATTTCGGAGACAAAGGCGGACGCTACGCTTCTTCAGAATCACTCGGCCTCTCCGCTGAGATCGGTTAATTCTAAAGTTCATTTTATATAGTAACTTTATTTATTCTTGCTCATCTTATTGTTCTTAAGCTTCATGACCTGACAGCTTGGACAAAAGTGGGTTCCACGTCCCCCAACCACCGACTTCTCCACAGGAGTGCCGCAAACCACACAAGGGGCGGATTTGCGACCGTAAATTTGCAGGGAATGCTGGAACATGCCCATCTCCCCCTGGCCATTTACGTAAGATTTGATGGAAGACCCGCCCGCTTCGACGGCCTCGGTCAAAGTAAGCACAATCGCTTCGTACAGCCGTTTTAGCTCATCCGTCTTCAGCTCTGCGCAGATTCTCTCTGGGTGAATTCCCGCCCGGAACAAGGCTTCATCTACATAAATATTCCCAAGCCCCACCACATATTCCTGGTTGAGCAGGGCGGGTTTGATTTTCGTCTTACGGGAAGCAATGGCCGCCTTAAATGCCTCGAAGGTAAACCCTTCGTCCAACGGCTCGAGGCCAAGCTTAGCCAGAGGTTTCTCGGTAAACTCCTCACCCGGATAGAACAGATGCATCGTGCCGAACTGGCGGACATCCTTGTATCTGAGCTCCGTTCCATCGGTGAAGTGAAAAATGACATGGGTATGCTTCTCTACAGGTTCACCGCTCTGGTAGACTCCGTATCTCCCCTCCATCCTTAGATGGGACACCAGCACGAGCCCGTCCATAATGATCCGCAGAAATTTCCCTCTCCGCCCTACCTCCAGTATAGTGTGTCCCTGAAGTTCAAGCCTAAACTGCTGGATATCGTCCGGCCGCTGAATAATCCGCGGCAGGGATACCGTTACATCCTGAATCGTCTTGCCAGTCACCAGCTGACTGAGTGTTCTTCTGACTGTCTCTACTTCCGGTAATTCCGGCATGATCTATTCACCTCGGTACTTCCTATTCTAACGGACTGAATATAGCCTGGGTATGACGTTTAGACCGTTATTTCGCCTCATACCAGTTCAGCCCGCTGCTGACCTCCGCCTTCAGCGGTACAGATAAAGGCAGGGCCTTCTCCATCGTCTCCGGCACGAGACGGGTCATAATCTCCAGCTCGTCCTCCGGCACTTCGAATACAAGTTCGTCATGCACCTGAAGCAGCATGCGGCTCTTCAGCTTATGCTCATGCAGCGTATCGTTCATCAATACCATAGCCAGCTTAATGATATCTGCCGCTGTGCCCTGGATTGGAGTATTCATCGCAGTACGCTCTGCGAAGGAGCGCAAATTGAAGTTAGACGCATTAATCTCAGGCAGATATCTGCGGCGCTCAAGCAGCGTCTTCACATAGCCGTCGCGCTTCGCTTCCTTAACGATATCTTCCATGTAGCGCCGGACTCCCTGGAACACTTCAAAGTACTGATCAATGAACCTGGCCGCTTCCTTACGGGTAATGTTCAGGTTCTGAGAGAGCCCATAGTCACTGATTCCGTATACAATACCGAAGTTTACCGCCTTGGCAGAACGCCGCATATTGGAATCCACGTGTTCCGCCGGAACGCCAAACACATCACTGGCGGTCTTCGTATGGATATCCATATCGTTGACAAAGGCTTCCTTAAGCCGCTCGTCACCCGAAATATGCGCAAGCACCCGCAGCTCGATTTGGGAGTAATCGGCGGCCAGAATATGCCATCCCGGTTCTGAGGGGACAAAGACCTTACGGATTTTGCGGCCCTCTTCCATCCGGATCGGGATGTTCTGGAGGTTCGGGAACTGGCTGCTGAGTCTGCCGGTGGCTGCAATTGTCTGCCGGTAATACGTATGGACCTTGCCGGTCTCCGGCCGGATTTCCTTCAGCAGTCCCTCCACATAAGTGGACTGGAGCTTCGCCAGCTGGCGGTATTCCAGGATGGATTGCACGATATCATGGTAAGGGGCCAGCTTCTCCAGCACCTCCGCATCGGTGGAATAACCCGTTTTGGTCTTTTTAATCACAGGAAGTCCCAGCTTGTCAAACAGAATTTCTCCAAGCTGCTTCGGCGAATTAATGTTAAACTCCATACCGGCAAGCTCATAAATATGCTGTACCAGCTTCTGAATCTGGCCCTCGAACTCCTTGCCCAAGGCAGCAAGATCATCCCGGTTCACCGAGATTCCCTGCTTCTCCATATCCGCCAAGATTCGGGAAAGCGGCATTTCAAGCTCGAAGAACAAACGGTTCATCTCGTTCTTCTCCAGCTCTTCCTGCTGATATGGGATAATCCTCTGGGCAGCTGCAGCCTTATGGGCCAGATGTCCACTTAGCACTTCCACGTCCGGCACTTTATACTTTGCCCCCTTGCCGAACACCTCATCATCCGGCGTCAGGAATGGCAGACCATATTTGGAAGCCAGGCCGCTTAGGGTCTGATTGTTCTCCGTCGGATCAAGCAGGTAGGCGGCAAGCTGGATATCGAAGGAAGCCCCTTCAAACCGGATTCCATGCCAATGGAGCGCAAGATCCACCCGGTGCAGATCATATCCCCGCTTAGGAGTGCCTGAATCGGCAAGCCACGCGCGTACAGGCTCACCGGCTTCTTCTTTTACAAAATCAAAAGGAACATAGTAATGACGCTCCGAGGTGGAAAGAACCAGACCCACAATGTCCGCATGATGCGGATTCTCTCCGTTCGTCTCGACATGCAGCACGTCGATTTCACTAAGCTGTGAGGCCAGTTCTCCTACAGTGCCTTCGTTCACTACAACAACTTCAAGCTGAACAGCTTCAGCTGTTTCATCTGAAGCTCCTTCGCCCTGATTCGCCCCAGCCGTGAAGGATAGACGCTCCAGCAGTGATTTGAACTCCAGCTTCTGCAGCATAGGGGCTGCTTTCTCTTCCTGAAGCCCGCCGAACACCATATCATCCCATAGATGCGCAAGCGGCACCTCACGGAATATGGTAGCCAGACGTTTGCTCATCCGCGCATCTTCAGCATGGTTAATGAGATTCTCTTTCTGCTTGCCCTTCAGCTCATCCGTACGGGCCAGCACCTCTTCAACCGAGCCGAACTGATGCAGCAGCTTCAGCGCCGTCTTCTCCCCGATTCCTGGCACGCCGGGAATATTGTCCGAGGTGTCTCCCATCAACCCTTTCAGATCCACGATCTGGGCCGGAGTCAGGCCGTACCGCTCCTGAATTTCCTGGATTCCGTAAGGTTCAACCTCTGACACGCCCTTACGCGTCAAAGATACCTTGACGTTATCGGAGACAAGCTGAAGCATATCCTTATCCCCGGTAACTACAACCACCTTGCGGCCGGACTCGTCCGCCTGTCTGCTGACCGTCCCGATAATATCATCCGCCTCATAGCCTGGAAGCTCAAAGCGCGCAATTCCAAAACTGTCCAGCAAATCCTTAAGAATAGGGAACTGTTCAGATAATTCCGGAGGCGTCTTCTCACGCCCTCCTTTATAGTCTTGATAGCCTTCATGGCGGAACGTTTCCTTGCCCGCATCGAAAGCCACCATCATATGTGTGGGTTTCTCTTCCTGAATCAGACGGAGCAGCATATTGGTGAATCCGTATACCGCATTCGTATGCATCCCGCTTGAGTTGGTCAGCGGCGGCATCGCAAAGAAAGCCCGGTAAATAATGCTGTTGCCGTCAATGAGAATTAATTTCTCCATACTGCACCTCGATCCTTCGTACTACGTTCTATCTCATATGATAACACAAGGGCTGTCCGATTAAGAAATTTAAAAAAGCACCGGATTTCTCCGATGCTCTTCCTTCCCTGCTATTCGATTATTGGTTCAAATCCGGCCGCTGCCCGGTGGCCAAATACACGGCGCTCTCCCCAATATTAGTTGCGTGATCGGCGATCCGTTCAATATAACGGCCTACCAGAGTCAGCAGCATCGCCTGCTGCACATTCTCAGGATTCGAAGCCATAATACCATACAGGTCACGGATAATCTGGCTGTAGAGGTGATCGATTTCATCGTCATCCTGGGCCATTTTATAAGCTAGATCTGTGTTCTCATCCAGGTAAGCCTGCAGTGACTCCTCAATCATAATCCCTGCCAATTCCGCCATCCGCGGGATATCCACCAGCGGTTTGATTAACTCCTGCCCCTCAAGGCGAAGTGTAATCTTCGCGATATCAATGGACAGATCGCCCATGCGCTCAAGATCGCTGGAGATCTTGAAGGCTACGATAATCCGGCGCAGATCCTTCGCTACCGGCTGCTGGGTCACGATTAGACGGGACCCAATCTCCATAATCTGGTCTTCCATGTAATTCAGTTCAGCATCCCGCTTAATAATAACCTCCGCCTTGGCGGTGTTCGTGGTCTGGAGCGCTTCAATGGCTCCTTTGAGAGCTTCCTGTACGTGCTCGCCCATGGCGCGCAGCAAATTACGCAGTTCTTCAAGGTTCTGATCAAACTCTTTTCTCCGAATCATCCCTAAGATGCTCCCTTCTACTTAACCAAATCGGCCCGAAATGTAATCTTCGGTTCTTGAATCCTGCGGCGTGGAGAACAGCTTCTGGGTCTCATCCGCTTCAACAACTTCCCCGTTCAGGAAGAAGACGGTTCTTCCCGAGATGCGGGCTGCTTGATGCATGTTATGCGTTACCATCACGATCGTATACCTGTCTTTTAACTCTTGTACCAGTTCTTCAATCTTCAGCGTCGAGATCGGGTCGAGGGCAGAAGTGGCTTCATCCATCAGCAGGATGTCAGGCTGAACCGCAAGCGCCCTTGCGATACACAGACGCTGCTGCTGCCCCCCGGATAAACTTAAAGCGGAGCGCTTGAGGAAATTCTTAACCTCGTCCCACAGCACGGCCTGACGAAGACTCTGCTCAACGATTTCATCAAGCTCGGATTTGCTGCGGATGCCATGAAGACGCGGTCCATAAGCAATATTGTCATAAATGGACTTTGGAAAAGGATTGGGCTGTTGGAACACCATACCGACTCGTTTGCGGAGAGCCTCAACATGAACGTCATCACTGTAAATGTCCGTTCCGCCGATCTTCACGGCTCCTTCGATCCGTGTTCCCGCGATCATGTCATTCATCCGGTTAAGCGTCCGCAGCAGCGTGGACTTTCCGCAGCCGGACGGTCCGATGAAGGCGGTGATGGCCTTCTCCGGGATGTCCATGGAGACATCCTTAAGCGCATGATAAGATTCATAGTACAAATTCAATTTCTCAATATTAATGATCGCTTCCATGTCACTTCTCCTTCAATTACGCCTCATAGGATAATAAGATAAAAGAAGCCCGCAGGCTTCGTTGTAAATTCGGATAAATGTGGTTTCTAGTCAATACCTCATCATCTTACCTGTTTTGTGTAAAGACCAATGTGCAGAATTGTAAACGCAGTGTAAAAATTATCGGATTTTGCCGTATTACGGCTTCCAAGGCTCATCCCTGCTCTATAGGCCCGGCGAGACGTTCCAGCTCCTTCATAACCTTATGCGCTCTTTGGGCAGCCTCGCCCGAGGACTGGTGCATTTCCCTGCCCCGTAGTTCAGCTTGATGCACTGCCTCCACCAGCGATTCAAAGGTGGTGTCCGCCTCCGCGACGTGCTCCCGGCTTCCCTCGACCTCTGCCGCGGAGGTCACAGCCATGGCTGCGGTCTCCCGAACCATTTCCCCGATCCGCTGCAGCGTCTTCCCGATTTCCTCCGAGAACTTCTTCGTCTGGGAGGACAAGCTGCCAACTTCACTTGCGACCACTGCGAATCCGCGGCCATGCTCCCCTGCATGGGCGGCCTCAATGGCCGCGTTCATCGCCAGGAGTCCGCTGCGGTCCGCAAGCTCGCGGATGCTGCCGGTAATCTCGGAGATTTCCACCGTTCGCTCCAGCAGCTCCTTGACCTGCTTCTCCTGACGGCTGGTGATGCTGAGCAGCCGCTCGAATGACTCCTTCACCTGCTGAAGCTCCGCTCGTCCCGCCGTAACCAGACGGCTCATCATCTCAGCTTCGCGCAGGCTTCGCCCGGCAGCCTCCGATACATGGTGCACGGATTGTCCAATCCGGCCCAATCTTCCGTGACTTTCCTTAACCGTCACAATTCTGGCCTGATCCGCCTGCGTCTGCAGACTTCTCGACATAATCATGAGGTCCTGTACGGTCAGCACTCCCTTTACCTGATCCTGTTCTGTCAGGATCATACACTGGTAGAACTTTGAGCCCTGTCTGTTCAGGGCCGCATCAATCAGCTCACCGGGATCAGCTGACACTTCCCGTACAGTCGGAGCCTGTTCCGCAAATAAGAGAGCCGGCTTGTCGTAGAACAGATCCGAAGCGAAGCGACCGGCGAACAAGCGGTAGAATGCATCCCGCATAATCAGCCCCAGCGGGGAGTTCCCCTCATCCACAATCACAATGCAGGGAATTTGTTCATCTGCCCGGAGCGTACGCAGCACCTCACCACAGATTTCCTCCGCATGAATAACAGGGACCTTCCGGCAGTATTGAGCCGCTGAGACCTCTGTGGAAGTCCTGTTCACCATTCGTTCAGAGACTGCTTCCTCCAACATCCCTGTCACGTGTTCGACTGGAGGTTCGTGTTGCTTATCCTGTTTAACCAAAGGTCTTTCAAGCACGGCGATGGCCTCGTTATTCATAGTCTTCACTCCTATGACTTTTTTCCTATATCCCAAAATATAGGACAAAACTATTCACAGAATGTTAGGAAGACCGCGTTTTATTGTTAAAAGAGTTATCTTAATACAAAAAACACCCATCATTTAACCGAAATGATGGGCGCTTCTTTTCTTATTTACGACAAGCTTGTAGCCTACTCCACGAATGGAGTCGATGTGTACGGACCCCGGATCAAGCTCAAGCTTCTTCCGGAGTGAGCTCACATGGACATCTACGGTCCGCTGTCCTCCGATATAATCAAAACCCCATACCGCGTTCATGAGATCATCCCGGGTCATGACGACCCCCGGCTTCCGGGCCAGATACAGAAGAACCTCGAACTCTTTGGGCCGGAGGGTGATATGTTCCCCACCAAGAGTAACCTCATACTTCTCAGGGTAGATCGACAGCTCTCCAAGACTGATCTGTGACTCGGGATGAATGGAGGCTTTATCCCGCTCATCCTGTCCCGTTGACCTTCTAAGCACAGCAGCTACGCGAGCGAGCAGCTCCGCCACTCCAAACGGCTTGGTAATGTAATCGTCTGCTCCCGACTTAAGTCCTTGAACAACCTCTTCTTCCGCATTCTTGGCCGTGAGAATCACAATCGGTGTTTTCACGCCCTCACTCCGCAGCCTGGACATGATCTCGAACCCGTTCATTCCCGGAAGCATGAGATCAAGCAGAATCAGATCGAAATCCGATTTCAATGCGGTATCACAGCCTGACTGCCCATGTTCCTCAACGGTCACTTCATAACCCTCATTCGATAGGTTATAAGATAATAATCTGGATAAGGTTGGCTCATCCTCAATAACCAAAAGTCGTTGCGCCATATATACTCTTAGTACCCCCATTTTTATCAAATCGGAATAATGATGACAAATGTTGACAAGCTCAGCATATCACGAGAGTGTTAACGTTGTGTAAAAAAGGAAACTTTATTCATAATCTACTCTACATTATGAAGTAAAGGTAAATCGAGGATAAACGTGGTTCCTTCTCCGACCTTGCTGTCCACCCGGATTGTGCCTTCATGAAGCTCCACCAGATGCTTGACAATCGAGAGGCCCAGCCCGGTACCGCCTGAACTGCGAGAACGCGCTTTATCCACCCGGTAGAACCGCTCAAAAATCCGCGGCAAATCCTTCTTGGGAATACCGATTCCGGTATCGCTAATCGTGAACCGGACCTTCTCTTCCTCGTCCTTCTCACAGATGCTCTCCACCGTCACCTTCACCCTTCCTCCATCAAGGGTGTAGCTGATCGCATTGGACAGCAGGTTCATGAAGATCTGCCGCAAGCGATCCTCGTCCGCTTCCATAAACAGCTCATCAGGCACCTCCAGCTTCATCGTGATGGACTTCTTCGCTGCCGAGGAATGCAGCACTTCAAAGATGCTGCCGAGCAGACTCTGAACGTGAACAGGCGAATACTCCAGAGGGACCCTTCTGGATTCAATCTTGGATAATTCCAAAATATCGCCAATCAGGCGGTTCAGTCTATCTCCTTCATCATAAATGATTTGCAGGAATGACCGCTTCGTCTCCTCATCCTGCACCCCGCCGCCCAGCAGGGTTTCCGCAAATCCTTTTACGGCCGCAATTGGGGTCTTAAGCTCGTGGGATACATTAGCTACAAACTCACTTCGCATCACTTCAAGCTTGCGGATTTCCGTCACGTCCTGCAGCAGGAACAGCGTTCCCCTGTAGGAACCATCATCCTCGAACATAGGCACACTGTCAAAATGCAGAATTTTCTCCTCAGGGTCATAGATCGTCCGCTCTTCCCTCATATACTCCTTGCGGGATATCCCCTCATCCATGAACCGGGTGAGCTCATAACTGCGTTTGATCTCATGGTACAGCCTGCCCAGCATTGCGGTATCCTTCAGCCGAAGAATTCGCTCTGCCTCCTTGTTCACAAGGGCGATCCGGTCGCCCGTATCCACCATAAGTATCCCGCCGGTCATGTTGGAGAGTACGCTTTGCAGCAGGTCCTCATTGTCGCGGATACGCTTCAGCTGCTGCTGCAGGCTGTCAGCCATCGCGTTGATAGCCTCGCCAAGCTGTCCGATCTCATCCTTGCGCTCTAACTGGACTCTGGCGTCATAATCCAGCTTGGAGATCCGGTGAGCAACGGTAGTGATCTTCTCCAGGGGCCGGGTAAGCCCGGTGGCAACCCGGTAGCTGGTTAGTGCTGCTGCAAGGAACAAGACGATGAGTCCGCCAATCATCAAGGTCCAGCCCTTATGCAGGCCTTCACTCACTGTCTCCAGACTCATAGCCAGACGGATATATCCGTCAAATCCCCCTTGCTCTGCAACGACATGTTTCGCAACATACAGCATGTCTTCATGTATCGTACTGCTGAAGCGGATCGCTGTGCCGATTTCCCCAGTTTGTTTGGCCAGCTTAATCTCTTCGCGGGAGCTGTGATTCTCCATCTTGGACGGATCGCTCTCCGAATCTCCGATTACGGTACCATCCAAATTAATAAAAGTTACCCTTGATTTGGTCAGGCTGTCCATCCTCTTCGCCTGTCCAGTATAATAGACCATAGCTTCCGGGTTCCCATTGATCTTGGGCAGCTGCAGCGTGCTGGAGATGAGGTTTATTTCCCGGGCCATATTCTCTTCCAGTGCGGACACGTGCGATTCCTTAAATACCTGGGCCATAATTAACCCGGCAGCAAGCATCGAGATCCCGACCAGCCCCATTAGAATGAGGGATAAGCGCATTCGAAATGTCTTCATTAGTTCTTCCTTTTTTTAATGTAATTTAGGTGACTATATAAAATAAACTTATAAAGGTCACCCTTTTGGGGCGCTGTGATGCCGAGTGTTCTTACGCCCCCTGTTGTCTCCGAAATGCTTGAACTATATAAGATGAACTATTGATTTACACGTAAGGAAGACGTATGAAATGTTCCTCCGATCGCTGTTGCTCCCCGATTTCTTGAATTAAATGTATAAGGTTGAAGTCCGGTCACAAAGGCGAACGCTTCGCTTCTCCAGAATCATTTCACACTCTTTCCTATTCGTAATTCTTTAGTTCAACTTATATAGATGTTCAGCGGAGCATTTCGGAGACAAAGGCGGATGCTCCGCTTCTTCAGAATCACTCGGGATCGAAGCTGAGATTGGTTATTTTTTTAAAGTTCATTTTATATAGCTTGCTTCCGTCATCTTCTCTTCGTTAACATTGTTAGTATTATAATAACACAATGTAATCCCCGTATTATGATCTATTAAATCTGTTTGAAAGAGGGATATGACCTATGAACTATCACTTCTCGGCCTATATGTACAGGCTTAGGTCCATCAGCCGCTGGAGCCTGATGCGCAGCACTTCAATTGAAAATGTCGCCGAGCACTCTTTCCATGTCGCTCTTCTTGCCCATTTGTTATGCGAAATCGGCAACCGTCTCTACGACAGGCAGCTGCAGTCCGAGCGTGCTGCCACACTCGCCCTGTTCCATGATGCGACCGAAGTGTTCACCGGGGATATTCCTACTCCGGTCAAACATCATAATCCCCGCCTGCTGTCAAACTTTAGAGAAATGGAGGCCATTGCCGCAGAACGTCTGACTTCTATGATTCCTCCCGAGCTTGCGCCCGCATATGGACCTCTGCTTAATGCGGATGATCCTGCCGATCAAGAGCTGCGCAAATATGTAAAAGCCGCCGATACACTCGACGCTTACCTCAAATGCACCTGGGAGCTTGCCTCCGGCAACAGGGAGTTCGCCGCAGCCAAGAGCCAGCTCCAGCAGAAGCTCGAAAGCCTGCAAATGCCGGAAGTTTCCTACTTCCTCGTTCATCTCGCGCCCAGCTTTGAGCTCACCCTGGACGAACTGTCTACCGATTTATCCGATTAGGAGCAGCTAATTGGAACAACAAAAGGCGGCCGCCAGGTTCTTAAGCCTGGCGGCCGCCTTCATTATGTCTTAACTGATTATCCGTTCACAATCTCTCCACCGTTTACATGGAGTACCTGTCCGCTGATGTAAGACGAATCCTCGGATGCCAGGAACACATAGGCTGGTGCCAATTCCTCCGGCTGTCCAGGGCGCTGCATTGGTGAATCTGCCCCGAACTGCTTCACCTTCTCTTCGTCAAAAGTGGAAGGAATGAGTGGTGTCCAGATGGGTCCCGGGGCAACGGCGTTGACCCGGATGCCTTTTTTGCCAACCAGATTCATCGATAATGCCCGGGTAAAGCTCACAATAGCGCCTTTGGTCGAAGAGTAATCCAGCAGTGTCGGATTCCCCTTGTAGGCGGTAACCGAAGCGGTGTTGATAATGGTGCAGCCCTTCTTCAAATGAGGCATAGCCGCTTTGGTTAAGTAGAACATAGCGAATATGTTCGTGCGGAATGTCCGTTCAAGCTGCTCTGAAGTAATATCCTCGATGTTCTCCTGCGGATGCTGTTCACCGGCATTGTTCACCAGGATATCGAGCCCGCCGAGCTCACTTACCGTCTTCTTCACAGCTTCCTGTGCAAAAGCCTCCTCTCCGATATCTCCAGGGATCAAAAGCGCTCTGCGCCCGTGCTTCTCCACTTCCGATTTCGTCTTCTCCGCATCACTATGTTCGTTCAAATATACAATAGCCACGTCCGCTCCTTCTTTGGCATAAGCAACGGCTACGGCCCGTCCAATTCCACTGTCTCCTCCAGTAATAAGCGCAACCTTGCCCTTCAGCTTGCCTGCGGCCTGATAAGAGCCTTCATATTGCGGTAGCGGGTTCATCTGGTCTTCCAGGCCCGGTCTTTGATTCTGATGCTGTGCTGGCATGGTTTGTTTAGGCTGTTGATTGTTTGATGACATTTCAAGTTCTCCTCCTTGTGATGGCTGGAATTCATGATTATGTCTAGGATGCCAAGATAACCTTGGACATTATTCCTAACATACTTACCACCTGGGAAAGAATTGAACCTCTCATCACTAAACTGACAAAATTGTAGATAATATCGCAGCTTTCCAATTCGCAATCATAATCAAGTTTATGAAACCGGATTCGACTTTCCATTTACCAGAAAAAGAATTATCTCCAATCAGTACTCAATCTGGTACCGGTCAAAAAACCAGCTGTCATCAAACTGCCTGCGCGCCAGATACTGCTCTCTAAGCTGGAGCACACCATCCTCCAGGAGCTCGCTCTCCCATTTCTGCAGTTCGCCTCCCTCACCAGCTACCCTGCGGGATTTCTCCAGCCTCTCCTCATTGAAATGCAGATACGCCAGCCGGAGAAGATGATAATCCCGGTAATCCACAGGAGGTACGTATGGAAACACGGTACGGTAAACCAGCGAAATGTTGACGGAAGGCTCAATCCTGCATCTAAAGCCCAGCAGCCTCATCCGGAGCGAGAACTCTGCCGCCACGGCTTCTTCCTGCCTAAAGCCTGCCTCGAACCCCTGATTCTCAACAAAAAGCTCACGCCTGACCGCTATACACTGCCAAGGCAGGACGGGCGCCTCCCCAAGATCATCCCTGTCTGTAATCCACTCTACTGTTAATTCCGGCAGCTTCAGCGACAGTCCATATCCAATCCTGTCTTGTTGCTGGTGAGCAGATATACTAGGACTTACACAATCAGTTGAACCCGATCTGATGGATTGAACTAATCCCTCCATCCAATAATCATCAACATACATATGGCCCGAGCAGAATACACATATCTCCCCCTTGGCTGCCAAAGCCCCCCGATTCCTTGCTGCGGCCGCACCGATGCCCTCTGTCTTCACATAATGGATAGGCATAGGGAACCGGTACTCGTACAGGAATTCACAACAGCAATCCATAGACTGATCATCAACAATAATAACTTCATAAGGGATGTCTGTCTTGGAGACCTTCATCGATTCAAGGGTCATCATCAGATTGATTCCTTCATTCTTGACCGCAATGATGACTGATACAGCCGGTACATTCGTTAGCATAAAGTTTAACCTCACTTACATTGGAAATACTAACTCGATACATACTTCCATAATAACCCAAATAAAACTATAAGTAAACATTTATAAAACTGTTAGCTTATTAAGTTTACCTCTCATATTCACTAATTTTATAGTAGGAGGGGTTATATGAATTATGATTCACTCGGCAAACGGCTGCGGCAGGAACGCCGCAAGATGCATTGGACCCAGGAAAAGTTGGCAGAGAGAATCGATGTCTCCGACGCATACATAGGGCAGATTGAGAGAGGAGAACGCAGCTTATCCCTCGATACGCTGATCCGGCTTGCCAACGAGCTGGGCGTAACGGTAGATTACCTGCTGCAGGACTCCATAGAAATCACAGATGATCAGTTCATAGACCAGCTCCGGCAGATCATGATGAACCGCTCCTCCAAGGAGAAGCAGATGGCCCTGGATGTGATTAAGCTAATGTTTACCCATCTTGATGAACTCTCATCATCTCCGTCCAAAGAATAACATGTCCAAAAGCCCCCGTCCCCGGGAATCCTAACTCCGGCTGACCGCGGGGTTTTTGAATCTGCGGCCGCATGAACGTTTCCCAGTTAGGGCTTAAACAAAAAGCCGAATCTTCTGTCTTAGAAGATTCGGCTTCTTATGTATATCTAATTAAATTACATAACGGAAAACCATGAAATATACAATAACAATCATCACAATAGCCAATACCGAGCTAAGAGTACGGATCTTGCCAATATGATCTGTGGCTTCCTTCTTGGCGCGGATGGCTTCCCCAGCAAGGCGCAGCGGCTTGCCAATAATGCCGCTAAGTGCTCCGGCAGCCAGGAAGAGAACAATCACTACGACCATCCAAGTTACGGAATAGTTCCCTTTACTGATAAGGTATCCCCCCGTTAGGAACTGGAGAATCAAGCCGTACTGTCCAAAGCGGTTGAGTGTTCTTACTGCAGACACTGTCCCTTCCTGGGCGGGCAGAGACAGGCTGCCCACACGCCCGACAACAAATGGAAGAACAATGTAGAAGCCAAGTGCTAGTGAGCCAAGAACGTGCAGAAAAATCATCGCATTTGTCACAACATTTTGCCACCTTTCACTTATTTAGATTAATTATAAACTATTATATCCATTATCCAGATTAAAGAAAAGGTACAAGGGAGAGATAGAATAAGCAATCTGTTAAAACGTGAACATATTAAGACAAATCCCCGAATTAAACGGCTCAAATCACGGAAAATAAACCAAACCGGCCTCCAGTCCGCGTTTTCAGCAGATTGAAGGCCGGTAGTAGGATTGCCCGGCTTCGACATCTTAGCCTTGGACAATCTTGATGACACTGCGTACAGATTCAGCCGACTTATCCAAAGCCGCTTTCTCCTCCGCTGTCAATTCAAGCTCGAATACTTTCTCAATACCACTGCCGCCGAGAATCGCCGGCACACCCAAGAACAGATCGTTATACCCGTATTCCCCTTCAAGCAGGGCAATCACCGGAATAATCCGTTTCTTATCCTTCAAGACAGCTTCCGCCATCTGTACCAATGAAGCAGCCGGAGCGTAGTAAGCACTGCCGTTGCCCAGCAGGTTTACGATTTCTCCCCCGCCAACGCGGGTCCGCTGTACGATGGCTTCAATACGGTCCTTCGGAATCAAAGTGTCAATCGGGATTCCACCGACGCTGGAGTAACGGACGAGCGGAACCATATCGTCGCCGTGTCCACCAAGCACGAAGCCGCGAACGTCTTCCACCGACACATTCAGTTCCTGGGCAATGAAGGTGCAGTACCGGGCGGTATCAAGCACACCGGATTGGCCGATGACGCGGTTCTTCGGGAAGCCTAAAGTTTTGTAAGCCGCATAAGTCATGGCATCCACCGGATTGCTCAGAATAATAACAATGGAATCCGGGCAATATTTCTTCACGTTCTCACAGACCGAAGTCACAATGCCTGCATTTGTGCTGACCAGGTCGTCGCGGCTCATGCCCGGCTTGCGGGCAATCCCGGCGGTAATGATCACAATATCCGAACCTGCGGCATCCTCATAGCTCGAGGTACCCACAATGTTGCTGTCGAAGCCCTGTACAGGACTTGCTTCCAGCATATCAAGCGCCTTACCTTTAGTCGGATTCTCCAATTGAGGAATATCAAGAAGAACAACATCACCGAGTTCTTTCTGCGCAAGCATCAAAGCGGTAGTTGCGCCGGTAAATCCGGCGCCCACAACCGTAATCTTTTTACGTTGAATTCCCACTTGGACAGTCCTCCTACATGTTTTTGATAACTTGATCAGCGAACTCCGAGCACTTCACTTCTGTTGCGCCTTCCATCAGGCGGGCAAAGTCATAAGTCACGGTTTTATTGTTAATGGAGGTTTCAAGGCCTTTGTAAATCAGGTCTGCAGCTTCCTGCCAGCCAAGGTGCTCAAGCAGCATAACGCCGGACAGAATAACCGAACCCGGGTTGACCACATCAAGATCCGCGTACTTCGGAGCCGTGCCGTGAGTGGCTTCAAAAATTGCATGTCCAGTCACATAATTAATATTGGCACCTGGAGCGATCCCGATACCTCCAACTTGCGCCGCCAAAGCGTCGGACAGATAGTCCCCGTTCAGGTTCAGCGTTGCGATGACATCAAAGTCAGTTGGACGGGTCAATACCTGTTGAAGGGCGATATCCGCAATCGCATCCTTAATCAGGATTTTGCCAGCATCCAAAGCTTCCTTCTGAGCAGCGTTCGCCGCATCTGTACCGGACTGTTCTTTAATTTGGTCGTATTGTGCCCAAGTGAACACCTTGTCGCCGAACTCCTGCTCAGCAACTTCATAACCCCAGTTCTTGAAGGCGCCTTCTGTAAATTTCATGATATTGCCTTTGTGAACGAGCGTGACACTCTTACGTCCATGATCGATAGCATATTGAACCGCGGCACGGACCAGACGCTTGGAACCTTCTTCAGACACAGGCTTAATCCCGATTCCGGAAGTTTCCGGGAAGCGGATCTTCTTAACACCCATTTCGTTCTGTAGGAAGGAAAGAACCTTCTTCACTTCTTCGCTGCCTTCCTTGTACTCGATACCGGCATAGATATCCTCAGTATTCTCACGGAAAATAACCATGTCAACAAGCTCAGGACGCTTCACCGGTGAAGGCACACCGTCGAAATAGCGAACCGGACGCAGGCAGACATACAGGTCAAGCTCCTGACGCAGCGCCACGTTCAGGGAACGAATGCCTCCGCCGATTGGCGTAGTGAGTGGTCCTTTAATAGCTACGATGTATTCACGGATCGCAGTAAGCGTGTCCGCAGGAAGCCATTCACCATATGTATTGAATGCTTTCTCTCCCGCGAAGACTTCGTACCAAGCGATCTTCTTCTCTCCGCCATAGGCTTTCTCTACAGCAGCGTCAAGCACTCGTACGGAAGCTTTCCAGATATCCCGGCCTGTTCCGTCACCTTCGATGAATGGAATGATAGGGCGGTTTGGCACTTGAAGCTTACCATCTTGAATCTCAATTTTATCGCCTTCAGTCGGCAGGCTGAATTTCTCAAAGTTCGGCATATTACTTGTTCCTCCTCAAAAGTATGAATTATGATAGCAGGTCCAGTTAAGGCCTATACATGAAGAAGGGGTAGCCCGCATTTCTGCGGTACCCGCTTCTCCCGCTATATTCTAGCATAACTTGCATAATTATCTTAAATCAATCGGAATATACTTCTGATTGTAAAGCCCGGTATATTCGGCGCGAGGACGGATAATCCGGTTGTCATCAAGCTGCTCGATAATATGTGCCGTCCATCCGGACAAGCGGCTGATCGCAAAGATCGGAGTGAACAGATCCTTCTCGATGCCAAGCAGGGTATAGACCGACGCGGAATAGAAATCCACATTCGGCTTAAGCCCTTTCTGGGAAGTAATCAGGGACTCAATTTTCACAGACATATCATAAAGCGTGGAATCCCCCTTCAGGGAGCTGAGCTCTCTCGACATCTTCTGCAGATGCTTGGCGCGTGGGTCCCCGTTTTTATATACACGGTGACCGAAGCCCATAATTTTATCCTTATTATCAAGCTTGCGTTGGATGTACTCTTCCGTTTTATCAATGGAGCCGATTTCGTTGAGCATCTGCATTACAGCTTCATTCGCACCGCCATGCAAAGGCCCCTTCAATGTTCCGATCGCGGAAGTAACCCCGGAGTATATATCGGACAAGGTAGCTACGGTAACACGTGCAGAGAACGTGGATGCGTTCAGCTCATGGTCGGCATGCAGCACCAGGGCCTGATCCAGTGCTTTCACGGCTACAGAATCTGGTTCCTCGCCAGAGAGCATATAGAGGAAGTTATAAGCCAGGCCTACCCCTTGCTTCGGCGCTACTGGCTCCTTCCCTTTGCGGATGCGGTCAAACGCCGCGATCAGGGTCGGAATCTGGGCCTGCAGCTTGATCGCCTTGTTCTGGGTCGATTCATGACTGATATCGCCAGCAGTCTCATCGTACAGCGCAAGCGCGGATACTCCCGTACGTAGAGCAGCCATCGTATTCGTGGATTTGGGATAAAGCTTAATCTGTTCCAACACTTCGGAAGGAATAGCCGCATATTCACTCAATTGCTGCTTAAGCGCGTCCAGTTCAGACTGGGTCGGCAGCTTGCCATACCACAGCAAATAAGCCACTTCTTCAAAACTGGCATGCTCCGCAAGCTCATCGATATTAATTCCCCGGTAAGCCAGCACGCCATCTTCGATAGAACTAATAGAAGAAGTCGCAGCCACAATACCCTCAAGGCCTTTGGTAGCTGTCATTATACATCTCTCCTTTGTCAGGCATAAATTGAGCAAATAAACTAATGTAAACAGTTACATTTTGAAAGATTAAAAGAATGCGGGTGTAAGAAATAAGATAATGTTACACCAGATGAAACTTAATTTCATCATACTGGATTTTCGAATGCATGGGAACAGCTGAATGGCCCGCTATTACATCAAATTGTTTTATCGCAACCATAAACAAAATATTAACCGCTTACAAAATTATATATTTAAATTGGTTCCAACGGCCTAAAGCAAGCCCTATTTGCCTTGACCGGGTCTTTTCCTGCATACTATAACATAATTAATAGATGGAATACATTCATCCGTAAAAGCCAATTCTTACAAAGGAGAATGCTTCTTGGACAATATTATTGTCAAACGCCTGCTTCGGGGGTTCTGGGTAATCACCGCACTTGCGCTGGTTGGACTGGCATTCTACTGGCTCATCCCACTGCTCTATCCCTTTCTGATTGCCTGGCTGATCGCTTATGCGATGAATCCGTTAGTAGGCTTCCTGCAGAAGAAGGTCAAGCTTCCAAGATGGCTGGCCGTTACGCTCGGAATCCTGGTTTTCTTCGGAGGAGCTTCCGTTGTTCTATCCGCGGTTGTTACCCGTTCCGTCAAGGAGCTCATTCATTTAACGCAGTCCTTTGACCTGCACATCGAGAAATGGAAAAGCTTCTTTATCAGCTGGACGCAAAGCGAAGGAATCCAAAACATCATTGGTGAGATCAACAAATTCATTAAGAACAATCCAGACTATCAGCACACGATTAACCAGAATATCAACCGGACAACAGAAACGATCAGCTCAGTGGTGACTAACATGGTCACCAGCTTCCTGAATGGCATTGTCAACCTGCTGACCTCGCTTCCTAATCTGGGGGTCATTCTGCTCGTCATCATCCTGGCTACCTTCTTCATCAGCAAAAACTGGGACCGGCACCTTAGATCCATGACCGGATGGGTCCCCCTTCCTTTCCGCAAGACGGTCAAGGACGTATGGGGAGACCTGCAAAAGGCGCTGTTTGGCTATCTCCGGGCCCAGTTCATCATGATCTCCATTACCGCTGTAATCGTCCTGGCAGGACTTCTTATCATTGGTGTGGACTCCGCCTTTACCTTTGCCCTGCTGATCGGTTTTGTCGATCTGCTGCCGTATCTTGGCGTAGGAACCATTATGGTCCCTTGGCTGGTGTATGCGTATATCTCGGGTGATATCCGGCTTGGAATTGGCCTATCTATTCTGTATGGTGTCATTCTGATCGCACGCCAGCTGATTGAGCCCAAAGTTCTTGCCAGCAGTGTCGGCCTCGACCCTCTCCCTACCTTGATCGGCATGTTCGTAGGTCTTAAGCTGTTCGGAGTCCTAGGACTTATTATTGGGCCGGTCTCCTTCGTGGTGATATCCGCGGTGAACCGGGCCAATGTGTTCCGGGATCTGAGGAATTATATCGTGAATGGCAGGATTCATTAGCCCTGCTGACTTCGACTAAATGAGGCCGCCCCAAAAGGGCGGCCTCTGATCTATGTTAAGAGTTCGGTTTGTGTTCAAAAGGCTCCGAGAACGAACGTTACTTCCATCGCTGTTGGTTTTAGATTTCTTGATTTATTTTCAGTGGATGAAATCCAAAACCAAAGACGACCGCTAGCGCTTGGCCGCGGGTCGTTCGTTCTCTCCGCTGACTTAGGCGAAATCTCACGCTAAAAAACAAACATATCAAAGCAAAAGAATCCGTTCATTGGTAAAGTAGTAATGCCTGGCGACTATACCAAAACAATGCTGCGCTTATACTCTCAATTCTGCTGAAGATCTAGTAGGCAAAATGACCGAACGGCAGGCCAGGATAAATTCCCGGGCCTGCCGTTCGGTCATTTTGTTTTGATATAAGAATTGTCCTTTAAGCCTTGAAAAACGCCAAACAATCCAGTCAGCGCCGAAAAAAGGTAATCGAGCCGTCCTTCATTTTTTTGGCGACCCACTTCACCAGCCACAGCTTGTAAAGCGGCCGGGTCAGCGGAAATACCATAGTGAATCCGATAGTGTCTGTCACAAATCCAGGAATAAGCAGCAGCAGACCGCCAATCAGAATACAAAGCCCGTCAACAACCGTTCTTCCCGGAAGCTGCCCATTACTCATCTGCCCACGGGCCGATTCGAGTACCTTCCGTCCTTCAAATTGAACCATAAGTCCGCCAAGAATGGAGGTCGCCAGCGTAAGAAAGATTGTTTTCCCCACCCCAATGCGCTGGCCCACCCAGGCATACACGACATATTCAATAATAAACACAACCATAACTAACAGGACTGTCCATTTACGCATGAAATTGCCCCTTCTTCTGCAAGCCTTGCTTCCCAATCTGAAACCAGGTTATTGCCCTTGCCTGCGCTCTTTAAGTAAAATGCCATTAAGAGCATTGTACAGGTTCGGCAGCTTTTTATCCAGCCGGGCCGGTCTCCAGCTGAGGTCTACCCACACATGGCTGGTGGACCCGGTTACCAGAAGCTCTCCTGGCAGAGGCTCGTCATTCTCCCATATTTTCTTGCTCTGTTCCTCTCCAGGCTGCAGGCGTCTGACTTCATAAGCATAACCCAGCCGCAGCGGGGAGAAAGCTGTCATTCTCGTGAATACCGCAATCTGGTCATCATAACGGGCCGGCTGCTTGAATTTCAAATTCGCATCCACTACCGGGAGCAGAACTCCCTCCTCTTCCATCCCCTTATAGTCGAATCCAAGTGCGCGGATCATCTCGGTGCGCCCAATTTCAAACCAGTTCAAGTAGTTGCTGTGGTATACCACCGCCATTTGATCCGTCTCCTGATAACGGACCCGTAGACCGGCCATATACCAACGGCTGATTGCTTTATCCTTGTTCATCAGGTCCATGGCTGCTCTCCTTGTTCTGATCTTCATAGTATATTAAAACCGGCTTGCTATCATAACAAAAAAGCAATGGTTCAACACATCGGTTGTTCCATTGCTCTTGTTCCATTCATATTCTGATACGGCTAGCTGCGGATTTGACCGATCTTCACCAAATTCGTGGAACCCGAACGGCCCAGAGGCACGCCAGCTGTAATTACAACCAGATCGCCATCCTTCACAAGTCCGGAATCTACTCCACCCTTCATCGCACATTCGAACAGTTCGTCCGTTGAGGATGCCACGTTTCCTTTAACTGGGGTTACGCCCCATGCCAATGCCAGACGGCGCAGGGTTTGGTCAACCGTAGTAACCGCAATAATAGGCGATTTTGGACGGTATTTGGATACCATACGAGCGGTATATCCAGTTTCCGTTGAAGTGATAATAGCTTTAGCATTCAGGTCCAGCGCGGAGTTTGCAACAGCCTGGCTGATCGCTTCCGTTACTGTAGTCTGCTGTGCATGGCTTTGCTTCTCGAAAATTTCACGGTATTTCAAAGCCGATTCCGCTTTCTCAGCGATACGGGACATGGTCAGCACCGACTCAACCGGGTATTTACCGGCAGCAGTCTCACCAGACAACATGATGGCATCCGTGCCGTCAAAGATCGCATTCGCTACGTCACTGGCTTCAGCGCGGGTAGGTCTTGGGTTGCGCTGCATCGAATCCAGCATCTGGGTTGCGGTAATAACCGGCTTGCCCACACGATTACATTTCTCAATCATCATTTTCTGAACCAAAGGTACATCTTCTGCTGGGATCTCAACCCCAAGGTCACCACGGGCAACCATCAATCCGTCGGAAACTTCCAATATTTCATCCAAGTTATCGACACCCTGCTGGTTCTCGATCTTGGAGATAATTTGAATATAAGTGGCGTTATGCTTCTCAAGAAGCTCACGAATCTCTAGTACGTCACTTGCTTTGCGAACGAAAGAAGCCGCAATGAAATCAATGCCTTGCTCGATACCGAAGATGATATCGTTGGCATCTTTCTCTGTAATACCCGGCAAGGAGATATGTACACCCGGTACATTTACACCCTTCTTGCTCTTGATGGTACCACCGTTAACAATACGGCATTTGATCTCTGTACCTTGAATATCCACAACAGTCAGTCCAATCAGACCGTCATCGATCAGAATGGTTGAACCCACTTCCACATCGCTTGGCAGGTCTTGGTAGGTAACCGAGATCCGGTTCTTGTCACCAAGGATTTCTTGAGTTGTCAGGGTAATGAATTCATCCTGAACCAGTTCAATAGGCTCTACTTCCAATTTGCCGGTGCGGATTTCAGGACCTTTGGTATCCAGCAGGATCGCAACGGATTTACCTAGTTCCTGGCTGGCTTGACGAATGTTCTTGATCCGGCCTCCATGCTCTTCGAAATCTCCATGGGAGAAGTTAAGACGGGCTACGTTCATGCCGGCAAGGATCAATTTCTTGATGTTCTCCAAAGATTCACTGGAAGGACCGATAGTACATACAATTTTAGTTTTACGCATTGGGGTTTCCTCCGTTTTCGGGTTTCTCTCTTTATCTTCTTTTTCCAACAATTAAATCTACTACAGAATTGACGATTTGTATAGGAACTTTGTCATATTAAATCATTACCCAGCTGGGCAAAATCTATAATAGGTGCGTTTTTATTTCTTTGCGACACCGAATTTTCCGATTTTCCGGAATTTTTGATACCTCTCTTCGCGCAGCTCGTCCGCAGACTTGCTCTTAAGCTCCTCCAGGTGGCGGACCACAGCCTCCTTGATGCTGTGGGCAGTCTGCTCGTAATCCTTATGGGCACCGCCCTTAGGCTCTGGAACAATCTCTTCTATGACTTCCATCTCCAGCAGGTCCTCGGCGGTAATCTTCATCGCCTCTGCGGCCTGATCCGCCTTGGATGCGTCTTTCCACAGAATGGACGCGGCTCCATTCGGAGAAATTGCGGAATAGATGGCATTTTCGAGCATCAGCACCCGGTTGCCTACCCCGAGAGCCAGAGCCCCGCCACTTCCCCCTTCTCCGATGACCACACAGATCACAGGCACACGAAGGGAAGCCATATCCCGCAAGTTGCGGGCGATCGCTTCTGACTGCCCTCTCTCTTCAGCTGTAATTCCCGGATAAGCGCCTTTAGTATCGATGAAGGTCACAATCGGGCGGCCGAACTTTTCGGCCTGCTGCATCAGGCGCAGCGCCTTACGGAACCCTTCAGGGTGGGGGCTTCCGAAGAAACGGGCGATGTTATCCTTGGTATCCTTGCCCCGCTGTTGGCCCAGCACAGTAACCGGCGTGTCATTCAGCTTGGCAATCCCGCCCACAATAGCGAGATCGTCACCGAACATCCGGTCTCCATGCAGCTCGATGAAATCCGTAAAGATGAGTTGGATCAAATCCAACGAGGTCGGCCGCTGATGGTTCCTCGCCAGATGCATCTTCTGGGATGGCGAAATCGAGCTGTAGATCCCTTCCTCAAGCTCGCGGTACCTTTCCTCCAAACGGTTGATTTCATCGCTGAAATCAATCCCCTTTTCGTCTCCGAACTGTTTGAGCTCATCAATCTTCTTGCGCATCTCCGTCAGAGGTGTCTCAAAAGGCATTTCTCCCGCCATTTAAACTCCTCCTTTCACAACGTGCAGCTCAAGCAGCTTGGCCAGCATACTCTTCAGTTCCTTGCGGTGGACCACCAAATCCAGCTGACCGTGCTGCAGGTTGAACTCCGCGGTCTGGAAATCATCAGGCAGCTTCTGGCGGATCGTCTGCTCAATAACGATCCGTCCAGCAAAGCCGAATACAGCCCCCGGCTCAGCGATAATAATATCTCCAAGCATGGCAAAGCTGGCGGAAACGCCTCCGGTCGTCGGATCCGTAATCACCGAAATATACAGGCCTCCCTGCTCATTAAAGCGGGACAGCGCTGCACTGGTCTTAGCCATCTGCATCAGACTCAGAATACTCTCCTGCATCCGGGCACCGCCGGAAGTGGAGAAAATAATAAGCGGAAGTTTGCTTTCCGTTGCCGCCTCAATAGCCCGGGTAATCTTCTCCCCTACAACAGAACCCATACTTCCGGTAAAAAAGTCAAAGCTCATAACCGCCACAATTACAGGCTGGTCCGCAATTGTCCCTTGTCCTGTAACCACCGCTTCGCGCAGCCCTGATTTCAGGGTCTGCTGTTCCAGCTTGGTAGCGTAGCCGGGGAATCCAAGCGGATCCTCGGATATAAGATCCTCGTCATATTCCACAAAGCTGCCTTCATCCATAATGTAACGAATCCGTTCCATCGCGTTCAGGCGCATGTGATATCCGCAGTTCGGACATACTTTGAGATTCTTGTCCAGCTCTTTGCTGTACTGGATCGTCCCGCAGCTGCCGCATTTACTCATGAGCCCCTCGGGAATCTCACGTTTCGGGCGGTCGCCCTGCTCTGCGGTCATGTCACGACCGACCCGCTCTGAAGGAATGGTCGCGTACTTCCTTTTTTTCTGGAATAAGTCCTTAAACACAACTACACCTCTCCAGCCGTTATTTGCTCTCCCGCATCTTGCAGTTAATCCTCTATAGCATTCTTCGCATTCTAATCTTCAGGAATGCAAGATAGAATTCAGCACTTCTTGTACTTCTTCAAGTTCCCCGGAAGGTACCAGAATTTCAAACTGCTGTTTGGATAAATTGACAGGACGTGTTTGGACAAGAAAGCCTTCTTCCGTCAGCCTATTTTTAATCCTGTCCGCAATTTTTGCGGTAGGCGCAATGTACATAACTGTCCACATGTCCTTCTCCAAGCCCCCTAACCCTCAGTTTTGAGCCCGTATAATAGAGTAATGATAACATAACCTTCATTTTTCCCGCAACAGAGGGAGACAGCGGCAGCGTCCCAAGCTTTCGGGCCGCCGCCGCTGATTACCAATATGGAATATCAAATTGTATGCCCCGCTTGTCCGGGATATTCATTTCAAAATCCCCGGGAACACACGGGGAGAGCAGCGAAATGCCCGCCATTTAACTAGGCTCGGGCACGTTCACCATCACTTCACCCGGACCGTCTGGGGTCCCAGCAGCTGCTCAATTTCCCGGAACAGCTCCGGTGAAGGCTTGATCTTGTAGCGCTCGCTCAGCGCCAGCAGCTTCTGGGAGCTCTCATAGAACAGCACCGTCGGCATCACGCCCGGGTGCCGCACGAGCAGCTCCTTCAGCTGCTCCAGCATGGCCGCATGCTCCGCCGCGGCCGCAATCTTGATGAAGACCCGCTGCCCCGCAGGGGTCTTCACAGGCCGTGCGGACGCCTCCGCAGGCGCGCCCGCGGAAGCACCCGCCGCCGCGCCAGCATGCTGCGGCGGCG
>NZ_LT575476.1:4239927-4289804 GCF_900086655.1 Paenibacillus tuaregi
GGCTGCGCCGCAGCTGCAGGAGGGCCTGCTCGCTTAGCGGGGCGACCTCGCCTGCGAGCAGCTTGAAGCCCTCATCCTGCTGCTGCACCGTGGCGCGCAGCGCGAGCAGCGCGCCCTTCTCGATCAGCGCGCGGCTCTTGTTCCACACCTCAGGGAACAAGACCACCTCGCAGCGCTCGATCTGGTCCTCCAGTTCCATGAAGGCCATCGCCTTGCCCTGCTTGGTTGTGATCGTCTTCAGGGACACCACCATTCCGGCCACAACCGTGCCGCTCTCATCCGGCGCTTCGGCCAGATCCATGAGCCGGTCGATCCCGTCCGCATCCAGAAGATGATCGTAATCATCCAGGGGATGTCCGGACAGGTAAAGCCCGAGAAGCTCGCGTTCAAAATCCAGCTGCTGAACCGCAGTGAACTTTGGAATATCCGGGTACTCGATATTCCAGTTCGGCGTCTCCACGAAGTCAAACAGCTGAATTTGCAGGTCGTCCCGCTCTTTCCGCCACTTTAAGGCCGCTTCCACCGTCTCATCCAGCATTGCGAGCAGCTGGGCCCGGTGACCTGGCAGGGAATCGAAGGCCCCTCCCTGGATTAAAGACTCAATGACGCGCTTGTTGCACACCCGCAGATCCACCCTGCGGCAGAAATCAAGCAGGCTGTCGAACGGCTGCTCCTTGCGGACACGAAGGATGCTCTCCATCGCCTGGGTGCCCACATTCTTGATCGCTGCCAGGCCAAACCGGATTACACCGGGTGAACCCGCTTCGTCTGAGGCCTGCGGGGTAAACAGCACCCCGCTGTGATTCACATCAGGCGGCAGCACCTTGATGTCCATTCTGCGGCATTCGACAATATATTCCGCCACCTTGCGGTGGCTGCCCATCACGGCCGTAAGCATGGAAGCCATGAAATGCACTGGATAATGCGCCTTCAGATAAGCCGTCTGGAAGGCAAGCACCCCATAAGCCGCTGCATGGGCACGGGGGAAGCCGTAGTCTGCGAACCGGACGATCATATCATAAACGGCGTTCGCATCCTCAGCGGAGTATCCCTGAGCGAGGCTGCCCTTTACAAAATGCTCCCGCTGCTCATCCAGCACCTCGCGCTTCTTCTTGGACACCGCCCGCCGAAGCAGATCCGACTCCCCCAGTGAGAAGCCGGCCATGGATGAAGCAATCTTCATAATCTGCTCTTGGTAAACGATGATGCCGTAGGTATCGGACAGATAAGGCTCAAGATCAGGATGTGGATAGCTGACCTTCTCGTCCCCGTGCTTGCCCGCAATATATTTCGGAATGAACTCCATCGGACCCGGCCGGTAGAGGGCGAGCACAGAAATAATATCTTCGAATTCCGACGGTTTCAGGTCCCGCAGCACACGCCGCATACCGGCAGATTCAAGCTGGAATACACCGGTTGTCTCCCCGCGCCCAAGCAGTTCATAGGTTGCAGGGTCCTCGTCTGAAATCCGGTGGAAATCCAGCTTCTCCCCCGTCTCCTCCTGAATCCACCGCAGACACCGCTCAATAATGGACAAGGTTCTAAGGCCCAGGAAATCCATCTTGAGCAGACCGATAGATTCGAGGCTCTCCATGGAATATTGGGTCAGTGCCGTTGTCTCGCTCCCTTCCTGAAGCGGGACGGCGTCTGTCAAAGGATCGCGTGAAATGACGACACCTGCCGCATGGGTTGAGGCATGACGCGGCATGCCTTCGACCTTCTTCGCCATATCCAGCAAATTTCGCGTACGCTGCTGGGATTCATACAAGGCTTTCAGATCGGGGCTTGACTCCAGCGCCCGGCGGATACTTATCCCGGGAATCAGCTTGGCCACCTTGTCCACCTCCCCGAACGGAACATTAAGAACCCGTCCAACGTCCCTGACGGCTGCACGGGCAGCCATGGTGCCAAAGGTGATAATCTGGGCCACATGCCCGGCCCCATATTTGTCAACGACATAAGCGATGACCTCATCCCGGCGCTCGTCACTGAAGTCGATATCAATATCAGGCATCGTAACCCGCTCGGGATTAAGAAAGCGTTCAAAGAGCAGATTGTATTTCATCGGATCAACATCCGTAATCCGCAGGACGTAAGCAACCAGACTTCCGGCGGACGAACCCCGGCCCGGTCCGGTTGCGATCCCCTTCCGGTGCGCGTAGGCAATGAAATCCCACACAATCAGGAAATAATCAGAGAAGCCCATTCGCTCAATGACGCCGAGCTCGTACTCAAGACGCTGCTCCAGTTCCGATCTGCGCTCCGCATCAGTCCACCGCGGGGTCGCCTTGTAGCGCGCCTCCAGCCCCTCCCGGCAGAGCTCAGCCAGATACCCGGACGCTGTCTTGCCTTCCGGGATGGGACGGTAGGCAGGCAGAATATGCCGGCCGAATTCGAGCTCAAGCTCACACTTATCCGCAATCACGCAAGTATTGCGGATAGCCTCTGGAATGTGGGGGAACAGGCTGTGCATTTCCTGCTGATTTTTCAAATAGAGCTGGCTGGTCGGGATCTTCAGCCGTTCTTCGTCGTCCACCGTTTTCCCCGTACCGATACAGATCAGCACATCCTGAACCTCGGCGTCCTGCTGCTCCAGATAATGCACATCGTTTGTGGCCACCAGACTGATCCCTGTTTCCTCGGCCAGCTGAACCAGCAGCGGATTGACCTTCTTCTGCTCAGGCAGCCCATGATCCTGAAGCTCAAGGTAGAAGTCTTCTCCAAACACTGACTTAAAGCGTATGGCGGCCCGCTTGGCTTCCTCATTTCTGCCGTTCAGCAAGTGCTGTGGAATCTCACCGCCAAGACAGGCACTTAGCGCGATAATGCCTTCGCTGTATTTCTCTAAGATTTCCCAGTCAATCCTAGGCTTATAATGAAAACCCTCCAGATGTCCCATAGAAATCAGCTTCATCAAGTTCTTGTAGCCGGTCATATTCTTCGCAAGTAGAATCAAATGATAGATCGGCTGATCCTTGCGGCTGCCTCTCTCCTTGCGTGAACCTGCCGTGAAATAAGCCTCACAGCCCAGGATCGGCTTGATCCCATGGGCCAGACATAATTTATAAAAAGGGATTGCCCCGTACATCACCCCATGATCCGTAAGCGCAAGTGCTTTCATCCCGAAGCCCGCTGCCGTCTTGACCAGATCTTCCAGCCTGGCTGCCCCGTCCAGCAGACTATATTCGCTGTGCACATGCAGGTGAACAAAGTTGTCCATAAGCAGCTTCCTTCCTCCGTCACTTGAGGGCGGTAATCTTCAAAAAAATAATGTGATGCTTAACAAATATTTTATCATAGACCATTCAAAAGCGCCCATACAATGGTATAGGAGAACCGGGACAAGCGAAAACAAGGCAGCGATTGGATTTGGAGTGGACCACAATAGAAAAGGAGGGTAAGCATGAGCACATTTATCAGCAAGGCTCTGCTTGATTTCTTCATTGCGTTTGGCATCGTGCTGGGAGGATCTCTGCTGGGCGGGATCGGTGCCGTTGTCTCCCTTCAGCCGCCAACTCAGACGATGCTGGATGTCTCAGACCGGATCAAAATATGGGCGCTTGCGGCGGCCATTGGGGGAACCATTGATCCGATGAGGGTGATTGAGAGCAACTTTTTTGACGGCAACCTGTCGCCGGTGATCAAACAAATCTTGTTTCTGTTGTTTGCTTTCATCGGGGCCCACCTTGGCTCAGAGCTGGTCAAGTGGGTCTGCGGCGGGGGGAAGAACTGAATGGAGACCGGAAATCCAAGGAACCGTGTCCGCATCTTTGCCCAATTCACAGGGATATTTATATTGGGAATGGTTATAGGCGCAGTCATATACAACGGGATCTTCCACCTAAGCTACAATCAGCTGTGGATTGAGAACAAGGATCTGCAGATCGAACTGAACCAGGCGCTCGACGAGATGAAGACCATGAAAAAGTTCAGCAAGCGCCAGACCATTATCAAGTCCATCAAAATCCGCGTGGAAGAGAGCGAGCACACCCTGGACGCCGTGGCTTCCAAGGAAATCGTGCAGAAGCTGCAGGAGGAGCTGCAGGTTCTGCGGGGACGGAGCATGTTTGAAATCGATACCGATGCCAAGATGGCCCGAACCTTTCTTAACCGCAAAATCTATATCGTTCGTGAGAAGGAATTCTCCGTACAGATCAAGACCATGCTCGTCAGTGAAGGCGTCCTGCAGATTTGGATTGAGGTGAAACCGTATGTCCGGAGCTGATCTTTCATGGTACAATCAGTTCAGACTGTTCATTTACAAAGGAGCTGCTCTTGTACATGATTCAAACGATTGAATATGTTCTGTACGCTATACTCATTATCGCATGTGTGGGCTCGGTCTATTTCAGCCTGCGCTCCCGCCGGTCTACCGATCCTGCCGCACGCGGCCTGTACGCGGCCAAGATGAATGTAAGCATGGGCGTGATGCTGATCGTGCTTGCCATTATCCAGATGTTCATGTTCAGCGGATCAACGATCCGGGTAATCATCGGGGCCTTGTTTATGGTGCTTGGAGCCTTTAATATCTTTGCCGGTCTGCGCAATATCGGTTTCTATTCACGCAGACAGCCTTAAGAAGCTTACGCATGATCTATAGACTGGAGCGTCATCACCGCTTTAGCAACCAGACTGTCTTGATGGGTCATGGCGATTTCCAGTTTGCATGCGCGGCGGCTTATCTCCAGTACGACCGGAGAGATGACCACCGGATTCTCAATTTGGACCGGGCGCACGAAATATGTGGTCATATTATCCACAATATGATCATTGCCGCTCACATCCTTGGCGGCGCTAAGACCGGCCTGGCTCATCAGGGCGGTCAACACTCCTTCTGAAATCGTCCCCAGGTTGGTTGACATTTGCGGTGTGATCATCCCGTGGAAGAACAGCCTGCCGTCTTCTCCCCGCTCCTCCGCGAACCCGTTCCACATCAGATGCTCAAAGGTTTCTCCCAGTTGAGGCTGATTGCGGGCGTCCCGCATCGCCTGCAGAACCTCCTTGCGCGTGACCGAGGAGATCAGCTTGCGGTTGCGATCCACAATCGGCAGGAAATCTATTCCTTCCCACATCATAATCTGTGCGGCTGAAGCCAGGGAAGTCTGCATGCCTGCCGTAATCGGGTGACGGGTGAGCAGCTTCTCAATGCTAGAATCTCCTGGAATATCCTCCACATCCTTACGGCTGATAATCCCGATGACCCTGTTCCACTCATCCACAACTGGAAAACGCTGATAACCCGTCTCTTCAGCCAGCTTCTCGAAGTCTGACACATTGCTGCTGACCTTCAAGGTGTTCACCTTAACCCGGGAAGGGACAATATCCTCCACCAGCATAATTTTCTTCTTGATCAGGCGGTCGAAGATCGCGCGGTTGATCATGGATGCTACGGTGAACGTATCATGCCTGGAAGAGATAATCGGCAAGCTCAGCTTGTCGGCGAGCTGTTTCACCTCACGGCTTGTCCCGAATCCACCGGTAATCAGAACTCCCGCCCCCTGCTCCAGCGCCAGGAAGTGAGCGTCTTCCCGGTTGCCGACGATAAGAAGACTTCCCGCGTCAATATAACGGGCCATCGCATCAATTTTCATTGCTCCGATAACATATTTGTGCAGCGTCTTCTGAAGGCCTTCTTCAGCACCGCCAAGCACATGGCCTTCCACGATGTCCACAACCTCCCCAAAGGTAAGCTGTTCGGAAATATTTCGCGGCTTCTTCTCCACCCGGACTGTACCTATGCGTTCTTTGGTAATGACAATGCCCAGGTTCTCCGCTTCCTTCACTGCCCGGTAGGCGGTGCCTTCACTTACTCCCAGGTGCTTCGCCAGCTTGCGCACCGAGATTTTTGTACCAATCTGAAGACTTTCAATATGCTGAAGAAGCTGCTCATGCTTGCTTATGGATTCCTCATGGCCTTCCAACTGTTATACCCTCCGATCAAATCTGTACTATTCTGTATCTATTATACATCTCTGAACGGCAAAATACACACGGCTTAAGTCTATCTGCCTGCCACAGCATAAAAAAGACGGTACCTTCAAGGCACCGTCCCTCCGTTATTCCGCAGCCAAAGCTTATGAGCTTGGGCGCTCTTCATTCCGCGCCGCCCATTTCCGCTGCCATTCATTCAGCTTCGCCCTGCGGACCTGTTCAAGCGCCCGCTGCTTCTCGGCGTCCACACCGAGAATGAAATGCAGATGGGCTCCTATGACCAGAAAGGCAAAAGCTGCCCATACCATGCCAAATGCGGACACCCAGCCCGCTCCGGGCGAGAATGAGATCATGGGCAGGGCATACACGAGCATCCCCAGCGCAATCACCAAATAAATAATGTGCTTCCACTTGCTTGGCTTCGCCATCATTCAAACATCTCCTTCACTCTCTTAATCTATATTTCTACTCTATGAAGGAGATGTTCCAATTATGAGACAAGCACAAAAAAAATATGAATCAGCCGATTAGCATGCCTCTTATTCAGAATGGCCGTACAAATGCTGAAGACTGTCGGCGATGATTTTGTTCACATCCTGAATAATCACGCTAAGGCGCTGTTCCGCTTCAAACAACCGGCGGATGTTCAGGTTAAGGCTGAGCACCTCGAACTGCTTCTCCATCTGCTCCATCTCTTCCGGTGAAGGCATGTCCCCGGACATCATCCGCTGCTGAAGCTCATTCTGACGGGTGCGGAAATTATCCAGCATCCCTTTGCTCTGCGGATCGGCATCAATTAGCTTTACGGCAGCCATGATTTCCTGTACCTCCGGGCTGTCCTTCATGGCTTTTGCCAAATCGTGGGCCTTATCGTAAATGTTCATCTGTTGTTCCTCCTGATTCATTGTCATGATTTGTGCTGCAAAATAATCTGTCCAGCAGGAAGCGGGTCAATCACCAAGGTATATATGTCCTCATATAGTGAATTACATGCATTCCGCAGATATCCTGCTTCAAGGGCTGGATGACGGCCGCAAGCGGCATTCATCCGGCAAAATTGTATCTACCCTGATGGAATGAACCACAGCTTCATCCGGTCATTCCATAGCCTGCGGTTGGAAGGAGATCCACTTCATGTCCTCCAAAAAAATATCGGTAAAGATCATGAATCCAGGTGTGCTGGACGAAGATACCATAATCCTCGGGGAAATGATGGTCAGAAGGTGGAAAATTCCGACGAACTTCCCTATTCAGCTTTCCTTCGGATCGTTCAAGCAGAACGTACGGGTGGTATCTCTCGCCAAGTATAGCGGGATTCGGGTCAGTCAGGGATTGGCGCACAAGATGGGCCTTTACTCCAAATCCACTCTCCATCTGTCCTATAAACCCGGCTCTTCCCTGCTTCGCCTCGGGCCTGTGATCGGTGTGCTTGTCAGCCGGCACGATCCTTCATCCGCTGAAAGACCCTTTGGTCCAATCACCATGTTCTGCCGGGAGCTGGTAGGCGCCTGTCTTAAGCAGGGAGCCTATGTCTATTTCTTCACGCCGGATCACATCGGTACGAATCCTGGGCAGGTCAAGGGATGGGTGTACAGTGACGGCTGGCATCAGGTGGAGCTTCCCGCCGCCGATGTATTCTACAACCGGCTGACCTCCCGCAAGCTGGAGAACAAACCTAGCGTACAGCATTTCATGAAAGAAGTAAAATCCCGCTACGGCAGCCATTTTTTCAATGAGAAGTTTCTAGACAAAACGGAAGTGTTCGACGCCTTAAAGCTGGACGCCTCTCTGCTCCGCTATCTGCCCGAATCTCACCAGTTCCGCAATTATGCAATGCTCAAGGCCATGTGCGCCCGTCATGCGGTCGTCTTCCTCAAGCCAGTCAGAGGCAGTCTGGGCAAAGGAATCATCCGTATCACCCGGAATCCGGAAGGGACTTACCAGACCGTGGCCACCCAAGTGGGGGGCACCCGAAAAATGAATTTTGACTCACTGACAAAGCTGTTCGCCTCCCTATCCGGCAAAATGAAAACCACCCGCTATCAAATCCAGCAGGGGCTATCCTTGATTGAGGTGTCGGGAAGACCTGTGGATTTCCGCGCCTTGGTTCAGAAGAACCGGCTCGGCAAGTGGGACGTCACCTCTATTGTCGCACGCATCGCAGGCACCCAGCATTTCGTCTCCAACCTGGCAAGAGGTGGAACCCTTAGCACCGTGAAGGACGCTGTTGCCAAAACGGCCCTGCCCTCTGACGTCAAGGCTAAGGCAGGAATCAGGCTGAAGAAGGCCGCACTCGATATCGCCCAAGGCATCGACGAGCAGATTCCGGCCCACTTCGGGGAGCTGGGGATCGATCTGGCCATGGATACCAATGGTAAAATATGGCTGCTGGAGGTTAACTCCAAGCCATCCAAGAACGATAATACCCCGCTGATGGGCGGCAAGATACGTCCATCCGTTACCCGGATGCTTGACTATGCCGCCTATCTTGCCCGTCAATAAAGGAGGAATGGAACATGAGCAGTTCTGCACCCAGGGCCTTGATGGGAGTGATGGTGACTGAAAACACGAGCGCATCGCCTCCAATCGGGGAAAGCCTATTCTGCCGTAGATTGACCCTTGCGGGAACGCGTCATGACATGACTGTGTATGTATTCACCTCCGATGGAATTGGAAGCCCGGATCACACCATAGAAGGCTACCGTTTCACTCCGGATGGATGGGTCCAGGGCACCTTTCGGGTACCGGATATCATCTATGACCGGGTCTCCTACCGGAGCAGCCGCCACCGGGGGAGCACGCAGGAGAAGCTGGCTGCCCTTGCGGAGGGCAGGAGCAAATTCCTGTATCTGGCCAGAGGGCTATCCGGCAAATGGAATGTGTATCAGGCCTTAAAGCGGGCACCTGCCCTCACCCCGCATCTCCCCGAGACGGTCCGGTATAAGGGCACTGCCAGCCTGATCCACTGGCTGTCGCGCCATGGCGGCCATGCATTCCTCAAGCCTCACAGCGGCACCCACGGTAAAATGACTCTGCATATCCGCCAGGCTGAGGATGGCCGGGGGCTAACCCTTATTGGCCGGGACCCGAATAACAAGCTTATTCATAAGCATTTTGAGGACCGGGCCGAGGGGGCAGCCTGGGTAGATCGCTTCACCGGGGGCAGAGCCTATATTATGCAGCCCTACTTGGAACTGACCAGCTCTGATGACAGGCCCTTCGATGTCCGTGTGCTGGTACAGAAGAATGAATCCGGAAGGTGGAGCTTTACCGGCATGGCCGTCCGGCAGGGAGAGAAGAACGCACTGACCTCCAACCTTCATGGTGGTGGGACCGCACTGGAACCGTTCGGCTATTTGACCCAAGAGTTCGGCGAGACCATGGCTCAAGAAGCCATCTCCACAATACGGCGCCTTTCCGGCCAGATTCCCGACCAGCTTGAGGGCAGCTTCGGCCGGCTTGCGGAGCTCGGCATCGACTTTGGCGTGGACCGCCAGGGGAAGGTGTGGATTATCGAGGTAAATTCCAAACCGGGACGTTCGGTTTTTTTTCAAATCGGAGACCAGAAGAGCGCACGGAAATCGGTGGAAAATCCGATTGCATACGCCCGCTATTTATGGCTCAGGCAACTTAGGAGGATAAATTCATGAGCATGACCTTTTGTAATGTTCATTTCACCCAGCAGCCCCAAAAGATCGTATACGTCTCAGGGGCACTGATGAAAAGCCTTAAGCTCGCCGGAAAAAAGTCCGTAAAGCTCAGGCTTGGCGGAGAGCGTATTCCTGCTTTGGTCAAACCGATCAGCAAGCAGGGCAATCACCTCTATCTGGCATCCGGCATACGTAAAGGCATAAAAGTACCTATGACCGGCGGAGTCTTCCTCCGAAACCTCGACGAGGAAGAAATCCAGCTCGGCCCGCTGATCGGGATTTTGTCGGACGGCAACACTGGATCGCTTGTTCAGCCTTTTGGGTCCCGTACCGGTTTTATCAAGCAGCTGCTTCGGGAGGGCAGCAATCAGTCTTATATCTTTGCTTTTACTCCCCGTGACATTGACTGGCAGAATGAGACGGTCAACGGATATTTCCTAACCGATACGGACCGCTTCATCCGCAGACGGGTTCCTCTGCCTGATGTGGTGTATAACCGCCTGCCGAGCCGGCGTGCAGAAACATCCAGCTCCATCAATCAGCTTAGGGAGCGGTTTATCCGCAAGCGGATTCCTTTTTTCAATTGGAGCTTCTTCAATAAATCTGATATCTACAAGCTGCTGGAGAACGATCCTGCGGCGGCCGAATTTATTCCCGAGTCTCACATGAACCCTTCGCCGGAGCAGATTAAGGATATGCTCGACCGCCACTCCTTCGTCTATTACAAACCTTCGGCAGGCAGCCTTGGTAAAGGCATCTACAGGTTATCTTATGTTCCCAAACGCGGATATTATGCCCGTTACCGGAGCACCAAAGGAAATGTGCTTCAGCGGTTCGGGTCGTTCGCCAGTCTGATGCGGACACTGCAGACCAGACACGGCCGGACGCTGCGCAGCTATGTGGTCCAGCAGGGAATCCGGCTGATTGAGATCGACAGCTGCCCGCTTGATTTCCGCTTCCACATGCATAAGAACGGGAAGAACCAGTGGGTTGTTGTCGGAATTGGCGCCAAGAAGGCCGGCAAGGGCAGTGTGACTACCCACCTGAAGAACGGAGGCTCACTTCTTACCCCCCAGCAGGCACTCAGCCGCGTGTTCGGGGCAAGAGGCGAAGAGGTGCTGAACAATGCCAAGCGAACAGCCATTACGATAGCCGAAGCGATCGAGCGGCGGGATCAGCATTTAATTGGGGAGATCGGATTTGACTTTGGCATTGATAAAGACGAGAAGGTATGGATGTTCGAAGCCAACGCGAAGCCCGGGCGCTCTATCTTCCGCCATCCTTCCCTGCGCGCGGAGGGCAAGGCCTCCGTGGAGCATATCCTGGAACACTGCCTATACCTCAGCAAGTTCCGCAGGAGGGAGGTTCTATGAGCGTCCGGTCATTTGATGAACGTAAACCGGTTATCGGCATATTAACGATTCATGACGGACGCAAGCAATTCCGGGGCAACCGCAAGAATTTCCGCGATATCGTCAAGACGGGCAAGGAACTCGATATTCCCGTCTTTGTCGTTACCGCCAAAGACCTGAAGCTGTCCGGGAACCAGATTCTCGGATATACGTTCGTACCGGAGACCAAGCATTGGGTAGAACAGTGGTTCCCTATACCTGATGTGATCTATAACCGGATCCCCCTCCGCAAGGAGGAAGAGAAAGCTTCGGTCCGTCGAAAGATTGAAGAATGTCTTGCCCATCCTCATATTCATATTTACAACCCGTTCTATTTCAACAAATGGGAGCTGTTTGCCTGGCTGAAAAAATCACCTTCCACCAAATCCTTCGTGCCTGCCACTAAACGGTTGACCGGATACAAGGCTCTAGCCTCGATGATTCAGAGTTATCCGAGCTTGTACCTTAAACCGGAGAGCGGCAAGGCCGGCAAAGGAATTATGAAGCTAAGGCTGGTGGACCATGAGCGGAGTCCACTGCAGCTGACGATTCAGTCCCCCCGCAAAATTACTGTGGTGAAGTCCGCCTCACTCCAAACGATCTGGAGACGGATCAGCATGGAGATGGGAAAGACCCAATACATTGTGCAGGAGGGGATCGAGCTGGTCTCCCATGCCCAGCGCCAGTTCGACCTGCGTGTGCTGGTTCAGAAGACCGGGAAAGGACAATGGCTCGTTACAGGTATCGGCGCAAGGCAGGCGGGCCGCCGCAGAATTACCACCCATGTGCCTCAGGGTGGAACCGTCGAAGACCCTGAAGAACTGCTGTCCCTGGTCTTCGGCAGGGAAGCCATACCCGGGTTAATGAACCGGGTTAAATCCAATGCCCTGCTGATTGCCCGGCAGATCGAACGCGCTTCCGGGCACAATCTGGGCGAGATGTCGCTGGATCTCGGCGTGGACATGAACGGGAGCGTCTGGTTCTTTGAGGCTAACGCCAAGCCGATGAAATTTGATGAGCCGCATATCCGGCGCAAGTCGCTGGAGCGTATTTTTCAATACAGCCAGTATCTCTTTAAACAATCCAAAAACGCCTAAGAGGATGACCACTATGGACATTTCTAAAGTTATTCCTGATTCGGCCCTGGCATGGAGCAGACTCCACAGCAGCCTGCTGGCCTTCACCCGCAAATACGGGGCCGGGCGTATTACCCAAGAAGCCTACCGCAAATTGCAGAAGCTTACCCCGGCAGCCATGAGGCTGCCGGGGTGTGCAGTGTTCATAGCTACCGTCTGTACAGAAGACGGCCCAAGGCTGGCAGGACTATCCTTGGTCACTGCATACGGGGATGACACCAGTATAGTGGTGGTTCATCCGTTATACCGCGGGAGACAAATCGGAGCCAGGCTGCTGAAGGCCCAGCTTGCCGAGATGGGCAGAATCCGGTGCAGAGTGGCCTTGGATAACGTGCCTAGTCTTAAGATGTGTTTCAACGCCGGACTGAAGGCCGGACAGATGATTCAAGGCCCTACGGGCAAGCCGACACTTGTTCTCGAGAAGAGCAGATCAGCTCCCGAAGCCACGGCTACTTCCGCAAACCTGATCTGAAGAAGGTGAGTTCACTTGTCACAACCTGTTCTAGGTATTTTGACTTTATATTTAGATGAAAAGAAAAACCTGGAAGAACGCAGCATCTATGGTCGGATGATTACAGAAGCCGAACGTATCGGGCTGGACGTTTTCGTCTTCACGCCTGCAGATGTGAATGACAGCAAGGGCATGATTCATGCGCAAGTATATGATCCCAAGACCCGGAAATGGTCCAGGAAATGGCGCAAATTCCCGAATCTGATCTTCGACCGCTGCCGCATTCAGAAAAGCCACCGTTTTGAACAGCTTAGGCAGTTCCGTGCCCGCTATGGCCACCTGCAATTTTTAAACCGGCCTCTCCGGGACAAGTGGGTCATTCATCAGGTCTTGTCGAAGAAGGCAAGATTCCGGAGCTACCTGCCCGAAACGGCGCTCTTCCACCATGCCGGTGACGCCTTCCACCTTCTCAAACGAAGTCCTTGTGTTTATATCAAGCCAATTAACGGTACCGGGGGGCGGGGGATCCTCCGTATCGAGCAGATGAGCTCCAAGCATTACTTGGTCCAAGGCCGCAACCATCAGCGCAGGATTATATCCCCGCAAAAGCTGCACTTGTCCAGACTTGGCCCTTTTCTCATGAACTGGAAATCCCAGAGCCGGTACATTGTACAGGAAGGCATACAGATCAAGCTGCCAAACGGGCGGGTTCATGATTACCGAATGCTCGTACAGAAGAACGGTTCCGGGGAATGGGAGGTGACCGGCGGGGCCGGTCGGGTGGGAGTCCCGCGAAGTGTGACCTCGAACATCCATGGCGGCGGGAAGGCCGTGCCGATGAACACGCTGCTGAAATCATGGTTTGCCTCTGAGGAGAAGCGCAATGAAATCCGCAGTGAGACTGAGAAGCTCAGTCTGGATATTGCGGCTTACCTGGAAGAAACCTATGGGGCGCTCTGTGAGCTTGCGCTGGATATCGCGATTGACAAGAGCGGCCGAATCTATGTGCTTGAGGTTAATCCCAAGCCAGCACGCGAAGTGTTCTCGCTTATAGGGGATACAGAAGCCTACCGCAAAGCTATCGTAAGACCGCTTGAATATGCGCTGTGGCTTTATCGTAAAAAGAACAACAAACAGACCGACGCTGAATAGCGAAGGTCTGTTTGTTTCTTTCTTTTTCACATGAGTCAGACTGTCATCCGATCTTGATCTCACCCGGCACGATTCCCGATTGCTAAACCGAACCCAAGTAAAGCTCCAGCAGCTCAGGAAATGAGCTGATAATCCGGTCTGAGCCCTCCAGCTCCCCGGCTCCGCAGAATCCTGCATAAGCGCAGCCGATAACGGTCAGACCATTCTCCTTGCCTGCCGCCACATCCGAGGACCTGTCCCCGACCATCCAAGCCTTCGAAATCCCGTGATTGCGAAGAAGCAGGTCCACCAAATGCACCTTTGATGCGGTCCTGTACTCTCCCGCACTGTAGATATGCTCAAATAATGAAGAGATCTGGTGAGCTTCGGCCACGCCTTTTACATACTGCTCAAGCCCATTGCTGGATACGAACAGCCGGACCCCCTCCTGCTTCAGCTTGGCCAAAGTCTCAGCTACCCCGGGATAGAGCTCGGTGTTTATCCTCTGGAGGCCGCGAAGCTCATTTTCCAGAAACCAGACATCTGCTTTTCTGCGGACAGCCTCCTCATGATCCGGCAGCACTTTCGCCCAAATCTGATCCATAACCATACCCAGACCACTGAGCATCAATTCAACAGGTGGGGTCTCCCCCTCATACAGCCCCTCTTCCCGGAGCCGGTCGAACAGCTCATGGTACGCAGGCACCACCAAAGACTCTGTCTTGAACAAGGTACCGTCCATGTCAAAAATAATCGCTTCCGGCCGGCTCAGCCGTACGGTTCGGCTCATGATTTCACCCTCTCTGCAAGGAAGGCACAGGTGTTATCCCCCGCACCCACCACCTTTATGCAAGTAATATAAGCTGACTCTATGATAGGGTATAAATGGTATTTAGTGCAAAGCATAATTGAAATGAGTTGTCCCATGTTAGACAAAAGCCCATCTGGTCGACTGTCGCATCCTTGGTCAGCTTATAGATCATGGTAAGCAATCACGTCGCCTGTATAATTTGGATGTGGTAACATAAAAATAGAAATAAGGAGAGGCGCTACCCTCTCCCTGGACAACATAGTGCCTCACGGCTCATCTGTACTTGTACACAAAACCCACCGCAGGCGGTCAACCTTTAGCGGTGGGTTTTGCGTTTGATACGTCTCTTCCTGGTCCATCGGTATAGCTTACGCGAGCTAAACCAAAGGCTTAGAAGCGTGGCAATTACTTTGACCTATTAATACGAAACCGCCCTGTATAGAATGGAGACCCATCCCTGGAGCGGTTTCTGTCCATATGATTGATTTTGGCGGCGGCTTGCTAAATACAAACCATACGCCCCTTTGCCTACTTCAACTGTTAGAAAAACGTCTTCTTATCCCGTTCATCCTTCAGAATCTCGACCGCTTCCCGGAAACGGAGGGAATGGATAATCTCGCGCTCTCTCAGGAACTTCAATCCATCCTGTAAATCGACGTCGTCTGTCATATCGATCAGCCATTGATATGTAGCCCGGGCCTTTTCTTCAGCAGCGATGTCCTCGTACAAATCCGCGATCGGATCACCTTTAGCCTGAATATAGGCAGCTGTCCAAGGAACACCTGCGGCATTCTGATAAAATAAAGCGTGATCATGAGCGACATAATATTCGCCCAGTCCCTGCGCATCCATCTGCTCCACCGTCGCATCCTTGGTCAGCTTATAGATCATAGTGGCAATCATTTCGAGGTGTGCAAATTCCTCCGTGCCGATATCGTTTAGCAGCCCGATGACCTTATCAGGTATCGTGTAGCGCTGGTTCAAATAACGCAGTGCCGCGGAAAGCTCGCCATCCGCTCCACCGTATTGCTCAAGCAGATATTTCGCCATTCGCGGATCACACTTGCTGACCCGTACGGGATACTGCAATTTCTTCTCGTATACCCACATGGTGCACATTACCTCCTTCAGCTTGAACTCCCATCACCTAAGGCAATGAGTGATTGCGCGCGGTTGCGCCGCACCGCTTAATTTCTGCATCAGAAAGAAAGGCAGGTGCTACACCTGCCACGGCCACGGGCTCTCCGACCACTGCCATGGAAATTTGGAATAAGCACGGCCAAAGTTCTGAAGCGGGCCGTACAGTCTTTGGAAATGTTCGGCGAGCTGGGTTCTTTCTCTGGTTAAAATATTGAACTGCTGAATAGACTGCAGATCATCCGGGTGCGTATCCAGGAAGAGATTCAGCTCAACAAGAACAAAGTCCAACGCCTGGAGCTTCTCAAGAAGCTCATAATATTGCGGATCACACACTGTGTTTTCAGGAGTGCTCATACTCTCACCGTCCTTTTCCCCACTTGGATTCATACGGGCTGTACAGAGCCGGCCATAAGGTGCCATGCATCAGAGCATCCCTCGGACTGAACTGGGGCAGATTCAGCGGCTGGAACGGCATGAATAGGTGCGGCGGCGTGGAGTATGTTTTGCAGGTAATCGGCGGACAAGGATCACACGGGCCTATAAAAGGGTACCAGGCAATTTCCTGCGGATGGGACACGTAGCTTTCCTCCTTTTTTTGAGAAAGTCCGTAATCAGACATACATGCTCATTCAAAAACTTCCCTTCTTATTTAACATATGTCATCCGCCCAGAATTCGAACCTCAAAATTCCTTTTCAGCTAAAAAAGCTCCTTCCGGCACGGAATATCCCGTCCAAAAGAAGCTGATCTGACAAGCTTATAAATCATATATCCCCTGGCGGATGCCGCTCAGGAGTACAGCCTGAATTCCAAAACTCATTTTGATTCAAAAAAAGACCCTGTCCCAAGCATAGTAATACGCTCTTAGAACAGGGTCATCCTCACCATTCTATTGCTGTAATCCGGGCTCTGCCCCGCTGTCTTCCGGCTTGACGATCTGGCGGATATGAATTCTTGTAATTCTTAGCCGGGTGGCTTCGGCTACCTCAAAACATACCCTTCCTACCTGGACCTTCTTCCCTTTAACTGGAGCCCCCTCCAGCTCCTTAAAGAGCCAGCCGCCGATGGAATCCACCTCATCATCCTCAATCTCAATGCCGGTAAGATCATTTACATCTTCAAGCAGAATTCTGCCGTCCACCGAATAGCTCCCGTCCGCAAGCAATTCAATCTCAGGGCGCTCGTCTTCAAATTCGTCATGAAGATCGCCGACAATCTCCTCCAGAATCTCTTCAGCCGTCAAAAGCCCAGCTGTTCCGCCGTACTCATCAACCACCAGCGTGAGCTGTGAGTGCTTCTTCTGCATGAGTCTCAGCACCTGGCTGATCTCCATAGATTCCGGCACATTTAGGATCGGGCGAATCAACTGCTCCAGATTGTTTCCATGACTATGGTCTGGAAGAAGCAGATCGGTAATATGAACGAAACCGATGATCTGATCCTTGTCTTCCACGGCTACCGGATACCGGGAATGCTTGGTCTCACTGACAATCTTCATATTCTCTTCCCAGGAGAGATTCGTATATAAACAGTCCATATCTGTACGCGGAAGCATAATCTCCCGGGCCAGCAGGTCGGAGAAATCAAAGATATTGTCCATCAGCTTGATCTCATCCTTATCAATCACACCACTCTTGGCGCTTTGATTCATCAAGATCCTTATTTCTTCCTCCGAATGCGCAGCCTCGGCCTCGCTGGCCGGCTCAATTCCCGCCATTCTCAGCATGCCGTTAGCGGCTGTATTTAGCAGCCAGATCACTGGCATAAACACCTTATAGAAGTACATCAGCGGGGCCGACAGCCACAAGGTAGCCGATTCCGTCTTCTGTATGGCCAGGGATTTGGGAGCCAGCTCCCCAAGAACGATATGTAAAAAAGTAATAATACAGAACCCAAGCGCAACCGACACGGTGGAAATCAAGGTCTTGTCTGTAATGCCCAATTTGTACATGATAGGTTCAATAAGCAGCTCCGATATCGCCGGCTCACCGACCCATCCAAGCCCCAGTGATGCCAAGGTAATCCCTAATTGAGTTGCCGAAAGATAGGCATCCAGCCGCTGATTCACCTTCAAGGCAAATCCGGCACGCCGGTTCCCCTCGCTCACCAGTTGGGTTAGCCTGGACTGGCGCATTTTGACCAGAGAGAATTCAGCAGCAACAAAAACTCCATTTAAGAACACCAGAATAAATACAACAAGAAGATTCAGAACCAGTTTTCCAAGTTCAAATTCATGCGGCACGACCAACGCCTCGTTTCTATAATGTAATCGCTGTGCGCGATTTGAAATCTGTGTCTTGGTAATACATATCTTTCACAAGCAGGTTCGGTCCACAGCATCCCGCAGCATCACAATGACAATTGACTGTCTGGTTGAGCGGATGGGTATGAAGCCATTTGTTAAAGATTTGATCCAGACTTTCACCTTCCACATTACCGAACGAAGGAATGGCTGCGAAATCCGTAACGTACACATCTCCCGTGAACATGTTCACATTGACACGATTTCTTCCATCGGGATCATTCCGGACCGTCACATTCGGCTCATTTCTTAAGCGCCGGATCAGCTGCAACTCCTGCTCATCCCCGCTGCATGCGAAGAAAGGCAGTGTCCCGAAGAGCATCCACGTGTTAGGATCACGCACATCAAGCAGGGATTCAATTCCGTTTCGCATATCCTGCAGAGACAGAACAGGCAGTCCTTCCGCAAAATCAGCCGCATACATCGGGTGCACCTCATGACGCTTGCAGCCCATATCAAGAATCAGGCGATGAATCTCAGGCAGCTTCTTGTGGGTACGGTAGTTAATCATAGTCTCGGCAGAGATAAACATCCCAGCTTCACTAAGCCTGATCGAATTCTCAATCATGGTATGATACATCCGGTCGGCCACTTCCCGTTTCACAGGATGTCCGCTGCGGGCAAACCCGACTTCGTAGAAGTCATCACTGCTTGTGTAGTTGAACGAGATATGCATCACGTCCAAGTAAGGAAGCAGCTTCTCGTAACGCTCGTAGTCCAGAGTCAGGTTAGAGTTGATTTGAGACCGGACTCCCCGCTCTTTCGCATACCGCAGCAGCGGAATAATCTTCTCCTCAACAGTCTGTTTTCTAAAGGTCGGCTCCCCTCCGGTAATACTGATTGTCTGAAGGTGCTCAACTTCATCCAGCCTCTTCAGCATCAGCGCGAGTGGGATCTGCTCAGGCTCTCTCATCACCAGACTGTCACCAACCGCACAATGCTCACAGCGCATATTACACAGATTGGTTACGGTCATTTCCACACTCGTCAGCACATGGCGGCCGTATTTACGGAGCGATACTATCGGATCCCATGGATCATTATTCGGATGAATCGCATTTAAATTGCTTTGTGAAAAATTAGTTATACTCATGATTTACACACCTTATTTCTTTTATTAACCTAATTCTCATTTTTCTTAATCTCCATCTTATCACGATCTGTCAAAATGCGCACAGCGGACACAGCACAAAACCCGTCCACTAAGGGACGGGCGGAACAGGTCTAGTATACGGCTATACATGAGCTATTTCAGGCTCGGTGCCTTCAACATATGTAATGACCACGGACAGTTTAACCGCCAAGTTCACTTCATACGGGGCTTTAAGCTCCTCTCCCTCTGGTCCCATAAACACCCGGATAACAGGACGCTGAGGGATGTCAGGATTGATTCGGACTACAACTCCGCGTTCTCCTGTACTTAGCCCTACGGTTATTCCAATTGGATAGATCGCCACAGAGTCCCTGAAGATCTCGAGCTTCGACTTCTCATACAAAGTGTCACAGCCAGCATACAGAATTTCTGTCGCCTGATGAGGCAGCAGAGCTGACCGGTATATCCGGTGTGTGGTCATGGCGTCATAAGAATCGGCAATGGCAAGCCACCGTGCATATTCATGGATTTCGCTTCCTTGAATGCCCCGTGGATATCCACTGCCATTGAGCCTTTCATGATGCTGAAGGGCACAGTGCGCTGCAACCAGCGGGACACCTGGCTCGTCCTTGAGCATTTGGAAGCCGATTTCCGTATGCTGCTTAATCAAGTCAAATTCATGATCCGTAAGCCTATCAGGCTTAAGCAGCACCGATGGCGGGATTTTGGTCTTCCCGATATCATGCAGAAGTGCCCCGAGTCCAAGCACGGAAAGGGCATCGTTACTATAGCCATGAACCTTACCGAGCAGCAGCGTATAGACACACACATTCAGAGAGTGACGGTATAAATAATGGTCCGTACTGTTAATATTCATCATCATAATCATGACATCTTCCCGGGAGCTGAGGTCCGATAGAATGGATTCCACCACCTTAAGAAAAGTCTTACCAAGGTAGGGATATACTCTTCCTCTCAGAGCCGGCTCGGTAACTTTACGAAAGTTTGTCCGGATCTCCTGCATGGCTCTTCGGCGTGTTTCTTCGGATATCATTTCCGGGATTACAATGTCATCTGTGAGACGATCAGCAATATAGACCTGGTTAAGACCAAGTTCCTTCAGTCTGCGAATCAACCCTTTAGTCAGTTCGGCATTTTCCGAGAGCAGAATAAGGCCTTCATCATTATATATTTTTTTGGCCAGCTTCATTCCCGGCTGGAGCGAGTTAATAGATATTAGCCGCAAGTGGGTTCACTCCGTATCCTAAAACAATTTCACGAACTGCCGGTATATGCGTGCTGACTCCCCGGATTAGAAGAGAATAGCCTCTACATTCGCAGTACTTAGCGCATAATAAAGATCCAGAACACAGCTGCAAGCACAAAACGGTAGTATGCAAAATGTCTAAGTTTGATTTTTTGAAGCAGCTTAAGGAAAGCCACTACGACGACATAGGCCACAACGAAAGATACGATGAATCCAAGAACGAAATACCCAAGAGTGCTTCCCGTAATATATTTGTAGGAATCCAGCAGTTCATAACCGGAAGCCGCACACATCATTGGAATTGCGATAAGGAATGAGAAATCTGCAGCAGCTCTGTAGCTGGCTCCACTCAGCATCCCCCCGGCAATCGTCGAACCGGAGCGTGAGAATCCAGGCCACAAAATCGAGATGCACTGATAGACTCCAATCAGAAGCGCCTGCCCGTAAGAAAGATCATCCAATTCTTTGGCTGAGACACGGGCCTTGTTGTTCCCGAACCATTCCGCAAAGATCATAAAGATACCACCAACTACCAACGCCCACAGCACTGTGCTGGTACTGAACAAATCCTTAATTTGATGACGGAATAAGAATCCTACCGCAAGACCTGGCAGACAGCCGAGAATCACATGAACCAGGTTCAGTCTCCGGGCCGGAATTTGCGAGCTGAATATCAGCTTTTCCTTCTTCAACCCGAACAGCCTTAAGATACGCTCACGATATACAATCGCAATGGCGAGAATTGCGCCGAGCTGGATAATAATTTCGAATGTCTTCATTTCCGGAGACTGATCGTTGTAGCCCATCAGCTTGGACGTAAGGATCATATGGCCTGTTGAGGAGACCGGAATGAATTCGGTAAGCCCCTCAACAATACCCAAAATAATTGCCACGATTAAACTCATACATTCCTCCTAGATTATATCGGGTGATGTGAGGTATTTTTTTACTTTCCACCCTAGATTGTTAACCATCTTGTCAAAAAGCTGCTCTCTACGGCCCCCGGCTCCTGTAGCTCCATCCGCAGCAGATCACGGATAAACTCGGGCAGCATGTACACCTTGTCCGTCCCCTGCATCAGCCGCTGATATCCGATGCCAAACGTGAACATATCAAGTGTGCCTACCGAGTATATCTGGTCGGGCTCAAGCGGAACGCCTGCGAGATTAGCCTGGACGATTCTATGATAAGGCTTAGCTAGCGGATTATACAACACCTCGAGCCCGTCTACACACAGATTTCCAAGAACTTTCCCTCTGAAACCGTAACCATAAATAACTTTCTCCGTCATTTCCGGCAGAAGAGACTGCTCCAGGCTGTACAGAATATGTTCCCCTCTCAGGCGGATCCGGCAGGGGTTAATCGGTGAGGGGCAGCGGGCATGGAGCATGCCGGCGCTGATCTCGCCCTCAGGCAGCCCATCCAGGAGCTGGCCGGAGTTGACAATCGACAACTCGGCACCCGTAAAACGTCTTACCGCTTGGGCAAGCAGATTGCCAAAAGGGGATTCATGATTATAATCCACCTTTAATTCACTTGCCGTAATAGCCACAGTCTGTTTTAGACGATCCTGAGCATGCCTGCGGTGGATGGTTATAGCCTCTCCCACCTCAGCATTCTCCGGGCCGTTCTCAACCGGGAGACACCGCCCGCTCTCCACAGACACCCTGCCGCTCACCGGATCCCTGACGAGCTGGACAAGCCCCAGATAATGGCCGAATTTCTCTGCGGCCGACAGGTAAGCATCGCCAATCCGCAGCGGTTCTTCTAATAAATGATGGGTATGACCTCCAAGGATGAGGCCGATTCCTTCCGTGGTCTGGGCTATTTCTTTATCGGTATGAATCCCTAAATGTGATAACAGCACAATAAAATCTGTCTTGTCCTTTAACAGATTAACCTGGTCGGCTATTTCCGGGGCCGCATCCAGGACATCCCAGCCCAGCAGTCCATAAAATTCGGTGTAAGGGGCAGTGGCTCCAATCACACCGATCCGGAAGTTCCCTTTATGTAGGATTAGATGCTTCTTCATCCATACTGGTGCTTCCCCGGAGCTCCGTTCGCGCACATTGCAGCAAACAACCGGGCATAGCAGCCCAGAATAGGCTTCTTCAAGCAAATCAGGGGTAAAAGTAAGGCCTTCATTGTTCCCAATGGTTACGGCATCATAGCCCGTCAAATTAAGCACATCCACATTAGCTTGTCCCATGGACCCTTCCGTTTCCACAGCCATCCGGTCCATATGATCCCCGATATCAAACAACAGAAACTCGCCTTCCCGTGTGCGCTCCTCTTCTATCATGGAGGAAATCCGGGCCATAACGCCAAAATGGCTGTGCAAATCGTTCGTATGAAGTATAGTAAGCCTGTTCTGATCCAATTCCGGCGGCATGAACACTCCTCCTTAGTCGTTTGGATATTTCCCCAGATACCTTAGTGCTCCCTACCTATGATATATTAAAAGAGTCCAGAAAGCATACTGAGGTGAGAAATTATGCAGTTAACAATAAAATTATTCGCGGGGCTTGCCGACCGTATGGGCTCATCCATAATTCAGGTTGAGCTTCCCGGTGACTCCGTGACCGCGGGGGAGCTGAAGCAGCAGCTGTCTGAAGCTTATCCCGCAGCCGATTCCTTGATTGCTGTATCTTTTGTAGCGGTAAATCAAGAATATGCAGGCTTAGACCATTCCATTACAGCATCGGATGAAGTCGCCTTGATACCTCCCGTCTCCGGCGGTGAATCCGTTACGGGTCCGGATCATGAGGTCCGCCAATCTGAGGACGGTCTGTATGTTATAAGTTCACTTCCCCTCTCCGTGGAAGAGGTAACCGCCAAGGTCATTCATGCCAATCACGGGGCTACGCTGTCTTTTGTGGGAACCACACGGGAAATGACTGGGGAACAGCGTACTGTTCACCTTGAATATGAAGCCTACGTGCCCATGGCCTTATCCGGGCTTCAGAATATAGGCCGGGAAATTCAGTTCAAATGGCCTGGCACCCTTACCGCCATCAGCCATCGGATCGGACGGGTGGACATAGCCGAGACCAGTGTTATTATTGCCGTCTCCTCTCCACACCGGGATGCCTGTTACGAAGCCAGCCGATACGCGATCGAAAGGCTGAAGCAGATCGTCCCGATTTGGAAGAAGGAAATATGGGAAGATGGGTCTGAATGGAAAGGTCATCAACAAGGACCATGGAATCCCAGAGCCCCTCTGTAGACCCTGAAACGGCGTGTCTTTCAGCCTATCAAAATCATTGTCAGCCCAAATATTTCCTGATATATTAATAGCAAACAGGGTCGAATGAGGGGGAAATTTATGAGACGACACGTGATGGAGCTGGCTCCAGGTGATCGGTTAGAAAATGATATCTTTAATAATAATGGGGTTTTTGTTCTAAAGAAAGGGACTGTGCTCAACAATGAATCCATCGTGAAACTTGTTCAGCATAGTATCGATTACGTAGATGTCGATTTGAGCTCCGAAACAGAAGCTTCCCCTGTAACCTCGATTCAAAAGATGGAGCTTCAATTCAATGATGCCATCGATGCTTTCGAAAGCATCTTTCTTGAATCTCTGGCTACCGGGAAATTCGACCAGAATGACGTCGACGACTTACTTATGCCTCTGATGGAGCAGCTCACATCACAAAAGGATGTTATATCCCTTCTCCTTCTGCTGGACAACAAGGATAACTATACTTACAACCACTCCATGCAGGTAGGCATGCTGTCATATTATATCGCCCTGTGGATGGGATATCCTCATGATGAGGCTTACAAAGCCGGCAAAGCAGGCTTTCTGCATGACATCGGCAAAAGCATGGTTCCTCCCGAAATTCTTAACAAACCAGGCAAGCTGACGGAAGAAGAGTTCGAGGAAATCAAGCGCCATACCACTTACGGTTATGAAATTATTCGTAATTCCACAACGGATGAGATCTCCGCTCTGGTTGCCCTCCAGCATCATGAACGCGAAGATGGAAGCGGTTATCCGCAGGGCCTAACCAGCTCAGAGATTCATCCGTTTGCCAAGATTACCGCCATTGCTGATGTATACAGCGCCATGACCTCTAACCGGGTCTATCAGAACAAGCAGGAGCTTATAACCGTTCTCCACGAACTGTATAGACTCAGCTTCGGCAAGTTCAGCCCCGAACCTACTCAAGCCTTCATCCGCCACATGCTGCCGAACTTTATCGGCAAGCGCGTACGTCTGACGTCCGGGGAGCTGGGCTCTATCGTTATGACCAATCCATCCGATTTCTTCCGTCCACTTGTGAAAACGGATACCCGCTTCGCTGACCTGTCCCGGGAACCGAACATCGACATCCAGGAAGTGTTTGTGGAGTAGGGAATTTATACTAACAACTTCAAAATGAAACTGCTCATTCTTCCTTTTGCCTTTAACCAACAACCCCAGCACCGAACCGGCACTGGGGTTGTTGGTTAAAGGCCTTTCTACACTTGCATCTCAACTCCATTTTTTTTTGTGCATGTGATTATTCCTTCGGTATTCGTCCGGCGTCACACCAAACCGACTCTTGAACACTCTATAGAAATACTTGTCATCCTTAAAGCCGATTTTAGTAGCAACTTCATAGACCTTCATACTGCTGTTCTGCAACAGTTCGATCCCTTTCTTTATCCGCAAGTCAGTCAAATATTTACTGAATGTCATCCCCAAGTGATTTTTAAATAACAGACTCAAATAATTGGGGCTAAAAAACAAATGATTCGCTACCCGCTCAAGTGATAAATCCTCCATATAATGCATCTGCAGATAATGGACACACGTTTCAATAACAGATTCGTGCTTTCTGGAACGGCTCTTGTGGATAATATCCATAAACTTGAGCAGCATCTCCAGAAAGCGGCTTTTACATTCCGCATAATCACTGCTGGCAGACAGCCACATCTCGGCCTCATGCAGGATATCTTTATAGTTCTGATCAGACACAAAGTCTTTGATAACACCAGCTACGCCAGATATCATTCGTGTTACAGCTTTCTTCCATTGATCGGGATAAGGCAATCCGTTTTCTACTATACGTGCAAACCACTCATCGGTAAGTTTAACAATCTGCTCACTCTTTATTGTACGGATGGATTCCTTAAACAGCTCTTCTTCTTTCAAATAATCATAATGAAGGGTACGAATAAGGGCACTTATGTCTGAATAGTTGATCACATCCTGGGTATGCAAAAAATAGCGAAAAGAAGCCGCTGTCAGCGCTTCTTTACAAGAATACCTCGCTTCATGAACCAGGTTGCATCGTTCCTCTCCAATTCCGATCGTTAAAGAAACTGCAAATTTCTCAAATATCTGTTCTGAGAACTTTCTAAGAAGTCTCGCCAGCTTCTCGCTTTCCTCGATATAAGGCCGAACCATGGTCAGTACCGTGATCAACAGACTCTTATCCTCACCTGAGAAGAAGGAGACAGAGGGGCCGATAGAATTGCTCAGTTCCTGCATATCACTTAGCATAACGCCCTTCATTCGATCCACATTGTTCAGAGATTCCATCAGAGGAGTATCGTCTCGCAGCTTGGCTGCGATCACGAGCCCCCTGCTCTCTAGAGCGAATTGCTGACGAATTTCTGCGTATTTAAACTCGGCTATTTCTCCCGACATCCAGTCGGAGAGAAGACGTTCATAATAGACGGAAAGTGTCCGGTTTAACTGCTGCTTAATTTGTTCATTTTCAAGCAAAGTCATCTTTTCTTTTCGAAAATTAGTTTCCACCTTATCTAGGATTTGAAATATACTTTCCTCTTTCACAGGCTTTAGCAGATAATCAAATACGCCTAATCGGAGCGCCTTTTGGGCATATTCAAAATAACGGTAGCCACTAAGTATAATCACTTTGATGTCATGAGAAGACGCATTCATCTTTTCTATCATTTCTAGGCCGCTTAGTGTAGGCATCTTAATATCAGTGAACACAATATCGATGTCATCACTTTGGATGACCCCTAATGCTTCTTGACCATTTTTGACTTCCAGCACCTTACAGTTTGGCCTAGCTTCCCTGATTATTTTCGCGAGTACTCTTCGCTGTATAGCCTCATCATCCACTACCAATATGTTTTGCATGCAAGCCCCCTTACATTGTGTCCAAATGTTTCAGCAGAGTATGATAAGCGAGATCTGGTTAACTATAAGCCTACCACAGATTCGCCTATATGAATGCCCGGAACAATAACCGTGTAAGATTACCCTTTGATCCCGGTGCTGGTGATGCCCTGCACATAGTACTTTTGCAACAGCAGAAAAATCACAACGATCGGCAAGGTGGTAAAAGTAAGGGTCGCCATAATTTGCCCATAGAATATAGGTGGGAGTGTAAAGAACGTTTGGATGCCGAGCTGAACATTTCTCAAGGATTCTCCTGTAGTTACCAGTATAGGCCACATGAAATCCCCCCAATGGGAGATAAAGTCCAGAATGAATACAGTCGTAAACACCGGTCCCGAGAGGGGAACGACTATTTTGAGAAACGTCTTCATGGGAGATGAACCGTCAATCGCAGCCGATTCCAGAAGCTCGTTCGGAATATCCATAAAAAACTGACGGAACATGAATATGCTGAAGCAGTTCGCAATAAATGGAACAATGAGTGCCAGCCAAGTGTTCACCCAGCTCAAGCTATTAACAACCAGATAGAGCGGCATCACGATACTCTCAAATGGCACAATCATCAGTGCAATAATAGCCGTAAGAACTACACCTTTTCCTTTAAAATTGAGCTTGGCCAGCGCATATCCACAGATAGAGTTAACCCCTAAGCCGCTTATGCCGATAACCGCAACGTAGAACAAGCTGTTAAATAAATATTTCAACATGGGGATCCGGTCAAAAGCCTTAATATAGTTATCAAATGTTATATTCGTAGGGAGTAAAGACTTAATGGAGCCTAGATCCGCGAAAATTTGAGATTCGGGTTTAAGTGAGGATACGACCATCCATAGCAGTGGGATAATAAAGAGCACCGACATGATAATATTGGACCCATAGATGAAAATTTTAATCCTGCGATCAGCCATAAGCTTAACCCCTTCCAAATATTATCTATCTCTAAAAAACCTCTTCATGAAAAAGGAAATTAAAACTACAATCATAAAGAAAATAACAGATACGGCGGATGCATAACCTGCGTTCCTGAATTGGAACCCTTGCTGGTATATAAGCAGGGCCAGTGTTCTTGTAGAATTCTCCGGCCCGCCATTTGTCATCACATAAGGTTGTGTGAACAGCTTCACCGCTTGAATCGTGGTAATTGTCAGTACGAATACGATAACATTGTACAAACTTGGAATCGTAATAAATTTGAGCTGTTGGAACTTATTTGCACCGTCCATGGCTGAGGCTTCATATAAATCTTTCGGTATACTCTGAAGACCTGCTAGAAAAATCATCATTTGATAGCCTGCGGCTTGCCATACGGACATGAAGATGATGGAGTTCATCGCTTGATCCGCGCTACGCAAAAAGGGCTGCTTCGGTATGCCAAGCATATTTAAAGCTGAATTGATTAGTCCTTCATTAGGGTTGTACAGAGAAATCCACAAAATAGCGATGACAGTCATAGATGTAATGACAGGGCTAAAGTAAGCAATCCTAAATACATTTCTCAGCTTAAGCTGATTATTGACTAGGAGTGCCAACATTAGTGCCACCGCCGATTGGACAGGAACAACAACGACTGTGAAATACAGCGTGTTATACAAAGATTTATAAAAGAGCTTATCCTTAAACAGGAGCACATAATTGTCCAGGCCAGTAAATTTAATCTGATCAGGCCGCAGCAAATTAAATTTGGTGAATCCGAACACCACCGCCAACAAAAATGGCAGCAGCAAGAACAACATCAGCAGGAGCACGGCTGGAAGAATGAATGAATATCCCGTAATAGACTCTCTTCGCTTCTGAAGCCCGATTGATGTCACATTTGACTTTGTGCCTGTGTGGACTTGTGTACTAACATTAGGCATGGATCAATAATCCCCCCTATATAAGAATCCTAATCGAAAGTCCATCTTCTAAATGATCGTGGGAGCGACATCAGGTGCTCATATCAGTTATGTTCTGATGTCGCTTCCCATTTTCATTTGAATAGCTTTAGTTGCTAAAATTCCGTTGATATTCATCATCGTAAGCTGAAGCTACATTATCCAAGGATTCCTTCACATCAGCCCCCATCATGATATCCGTCAATGCTTCGGCGAACTTTTGCGTCAGCACTGGGTAGGCTGGAGTTACAGGTCTTGCATGGGACACTGTCGTCACTTGTTCTTTAATCACACGCAAAGGAAGCTCGTTATACTCCGGCAGGCTGTCATAGGCCGACTTTCTGCTTGCAGGCATGCTGATCGCTTTGGCTAACTGAGCGGAACTGTCCTTGTTCGTCATCCACTTCACCACTTCCGCTGCTTCCTTCGGATGCTTGCTGTCCGTTGATACTCCAATAGCCCAACTGCCCGATGGAGAGGTTACGATACCGTCAGCTTTCCTAGGAAAGTAAGTTATGCCCCATTCTAGGTCCGGATAATTCTTGAAGCCTGGAATGTTCCAAGGGCCGCCCAGCTTTGTCGCAGCTTTACCTTCTTCGAACTCGGTCGGTTTCGGATCAATATTAAACAATTTTTCTTTTGCCAGCTTCTGCAGGAAGCTCGCAGCTTCAAGTCCCTTGTCACTGTTAACCCATCCCTGAGCCTTTGTGCCTTCTTTATTTACGATGTCCGTTCCCGCTGAAATCCACATCTGCTCGAAGGCGTATGTCATCCACTCACCTTTATCATTGATCATGTTTGTACCGAACACATCGTTATGTGCCGTCTTCTTCATCACGTCATACCATTGATCCCAAGTCCAGGCATCCTTAATATTCGTTGGAGGTTCAATGCCGTACTGCTTCATAATCTTCTTGTTATAGAATAAGACAACAGAAGACTCGGCCAGACCGGCCGCATAAAATTTGCCTTTATAGGTCCCTTGCTGAATGATAGAAGGAACGAAGTCATTCAGATCATCCTTGGTGTAATATTCATCGAGCGGGATGATAATATTGGATGCTGCATAATTCGCAACATTCGGACCGTCCATGGATACCACGTCGGGTAGCGTATGAGAGGCTACAGCAGCATTTATTTTGTCTTCATATGCAAATGAGTTTCCTCGTGTAATCGGCTCCATCTTCAACTTAATTTTCCCTTGGTAGGCCTTATTGAACTCATCAACTCTTCTCACGTAGAAGTCATCTTCTGGTCCGCTTGCTTGCGGTCTCCAGTAGGAAATCTCCACTTCCTTTTGGACAGCCTGGCCCTTGTCTCCCGCAGATCCATCATTTGCTTGTCCACCAGAGGAACATCCGGCAAGTAGGGATAAAGTGAGTACACCAGTAACAGCTAGTAGCCCTCTTTTTCTTTTTTTCATTGTATACCCTCCATTGAACATATATTGTTTGCGCTTTCATCATAGCGTGATACTCTTGCTGATCCTACTCTAAAAAACGTAAGAAGGTGGACTCTAATACTGAAAATCCATACATTTTGATTTTCATCAAAAAAACCACCGTCATAACGGTGGCATGTCCACTTTACCCTAACACCCGGGTAGATGGCAGCGGTAACGTAATTGTTATCATTGTGCCTTTATGTCTTTGGGATTCAATTTCAACACCGTACTGGGAACCATAGATGAGCTTTACCCGCTTGTTCACATTGGCAATACCAATGGATTTACTCATACTGACCGGGTCGTCTATTGTCGCTAGCACGCGTCTGAGCATGTCCGGGTCCATGCCTATTCCGTTATCTTCAATGGTAAATACCCTCGTGTGATCTTCGATCCGCCCGCTTACCCTGATCCAGCAGTCCGTCTCCCTATCTTCAAACGCATGAATCAGCGCATTCTCCATGAATGGCTGCAAGAAAAATTTGGGCACAGAATAACGGTATAACTCGGGATCAATATGATATTCGACATTAAATTTATCTTCAAACCGCTGCCGCATAATATAAACGTAATTTTGTAAATATTTCACATCTTCTCCAAAAGACACTTCGCCTGATTTTTTAGCTGTATATTCCAGCATTTCTGATAGCTCTACGAGCATGTTGCTGATTACCATCTGCTTATTCTCGATAGCCAAATAATTGATAATATTGAGTGTATTATAAAGAAAATGCGGATTGAATTGAAAATTAAGCGCCTTTAGTTCTGCCTCCATCTCCTTTAAGTGAGTCTCATAATTTTCCTCGATCAATATTTGGATCTTATCATTCATCTGATTGAATTTATGGATGATTAGATTGACTTCGCTAGTGCCGTAAGTTTCTATCCTCGTATTAAAATTCCCTACCCCAATCTGCTTAATTCCCCACATCAACTTCTTAAGAGGCAATGTAATTTTGCTTGAAATAATAGAGGCAACAAAAACAGATAAAACAAGGACCAATACAGTGGAATAGAGAGTAAAGCTGATCATATTGGGCATCGTCTTCAATAGATTGTTGTAGGGGATGAACATCGTGGACAACCAGCCCGTCGTAGGGATCACATCAAAGCAGACGACCATCTTCTTCCCGTCAACCTCTATAACCTCAGTACCGCTTTTCTTCGAGATAGCACTGTTGATCCACTCACGGCTTACGGGCTTGGAACCTAAGTGATTTGAAGTTGATACAACCTCGTTGTCTTTTGTCAAAACATAATAATAAGCATCCTTAACAACAAGGCTCATTTTAAAAGCCCGGCTTATCATAGATTCTTGGAAGTTAACGAGCAGAATCGGCCTTTCAGCATCTTTATTCATGGGTCTGAGCAAATTATTCGAGACAAGCGATAAGTTAACCAGTCTGGTAGCCGTAAATACGTACTTGTCTTTAGTGCTAGACACCTCAGAAGTGGCATAAAATTTCTCTAGTAAATTATAGGTAGGGATCCACAATGTGCGATCTCTTGCATTCATACCAATCTGGTAGACATCGGATGCAGAGAAATCTTTTTTCGGGATCCAGAAATTTGGGTTTCCTCCAAAGGTGTAGTCCTTCGTTGCCAAATTGACCGAGTATACGTCCTCGGAGGTAGGAAAATACTTCTGTAGAACACGAGTTATTCTTCTGTCATTATCGTAATTGAAATATTTCTTTTGCAAATTGGTTGTATTAAAAAATTCGTATAAATCTTCATCCAAATGCATATTAATTGCGCTCTGCTCTACTCCTGCAAACTTCGCATCCAGAGACTGATTGCTGCTTCTCACTAACCCTAAATACGTTCCGCTTGCATTCTTCAATACAACTTCCGAACTCTTCACATAATAACCAACGCCCATTACAGTGATGGAGACGACAATAAGTGCAATGTATGATGCCGTTAGTCGTACTCTCAAACTTAGATTCGCATACAGAACTCTAGCTGATTTCAATTCCCGCACTCCCTGTCTCGCTCCATCTTCTTATCTTGGACTATAGTCAAAAAAATTGTATCACGCAATAGAATCTTGCCATTTGTTATGGACTTCCAGCGTTCATTTCCTCAAGCATGGTAATTCCGTACACAGGTTTCTCTCCATGTATAATTTCTTCAACATCTGGCCTCTTCTCATCCTCTCCGATTCAGATACGGTCCAGTGGCTATAAAAAAAATACGTGTCCGAGCGACTTAGGCACGCAAGCGTGAAGTCACAACGGACACGTATCTACATGTTGTTACTAACGAATGTTAGGATAATACGGCTTCATTATTATGAACAGTTCGTATAATAAGTCAAACCGCTAAATCCGCACCCTCAATCCCTGTAATATAAGCCTTAACCAATACTGCCTTCCATCTCAAACTTGATAAGACGGTTCATCTCTACCGCATACTCCATCGGAAGCTCCTTCGTAAACGGCTCGATGAAGCCCATAACAATCATCTGTGTAGCTTCCGCTTCGCTTAATCCGCGGCTCATCAGATAGAACAGCTGCTCTTCAGAGACCTTGGAGACGGTCGCCTCATGCTCAAGCACAATGTTGTCGTTCATAATCTCGTTGTATGGAATAGTATCTGAAGTGGATTCGTTATCCAGAATCAGCGTATCACATTTCACGTTCGCTTTGGCACCTTCAGCTTGACGTCCGAAGGATGCAAGGCCACGGTAAGTTACTTTACCGCCGTGCTTACTGATCGACTTGGATACGATCGTTGAAGTCGTATCTGGTGCCAGGTGAATCATTTTCGCTCCGGCATCCTGATGCTGGCCTTTACCTGCAACCGCGATAGAGAGCACGCTGCCTTTAGCTCCACGGCCCTTCAACACCACCGCAGGGTATTTCATAGTCAGCTTGGAACCGATGTTACCATCCACCCATTCCATCGTTGCATTCTCTTCAGCAACGGCACGTTTGGTTACCAGGTTGTAGATGTTCGGTGCCCAGTTCTGGATTGTAGTGTAACGAACGCGGGCGTTCTTCTTACAGATGATCTCAACTACAGCACTATGCAGCGAGTTTGTGCTGTAAATTGGAGCTGTACAGCCTTCAACATAGTGGACGAAGCTGTCTTCATCCGCAATGATCAGCGTACGCTCGAACTGACCCATGTTCTCCGAGTTGATACGGAAGTAAGCCTGCAGAGGCACTTCACATTTCACACCTTTAGGAACATAGATGAAGCTTCCCCCGGACCATACCGCACTGTTCAGTGCCGCAAATTTGTTGTCCGCAGGAGGAATCACAGTACCGAAGTACTCACGAAAAATTTCCGGATGCTCACGCAGAGCTGTATCAGTATCTGTGAAAATAACCCCTTGATCCTCAAGGTTCTTCTGCATGCTGTGATAAACAACCTCAGACTCGTACTGGGCAGATACCCCGGCAAGGAACTTTTGCTCCGCTTCCGGAATTCCGAGCTTGTCGAAAGTCTCTTTAATTTCGGAAGGAACCTCTTCCCAAGTCTTCCCCTGCTTCTCCGAAGGACGAACATAGTACTGGATATCGTTGAAATCCAGATCGTCCAATTCCCCGCCCCAACGCGGCAAAGGCATTTTCTCAAATTGGGCAAGTGATTTCAGACGGAAATCAAGCATCCACTCCGGCTCATTCTTAATGCGGGAAATTTCAGTGACGATCTCACGGGTCAGTCCTTTACCAGACTGGAAAACCGCTTTGTGCTCATCACGGAAGCCATATTTATACTCTTCCAAATCTGGCGCTTTTTTAGCCATGGTTAATACCTCCTAAGTTCTCTAGTAATGCTGGGTGAAGCCGTTGTACCTATCTATATGTCGTAATCAGTCATCATGGTCAATGCCCTTGCGCAGCGCATTCCATGCCAACGTTGCACACTTGATGCGGGCAGGGAATTTGCTCACGCCGGACAAAGCTTCCAAATCCTCATAGTCGTCAAAAGTCACGTCTTCCCCCTTCATGAGGGAAGAGAAACGGTCGGCAAAATCCAAGGCTTCTTCAAGCTTTCTGCCCTTTACGGCTTCCGTCATCATAGATGCGGAGGACATGCTGATGGAGCAGCCTTCTCCAGTAAACCGGGCATCCTTGACAACTCCATCTTCCAGCTTGAGCTGAAGCGAGATCCGGTCACCACAGGTCGGATTGTTCAAATCCACCACTACCGTATCTTCTTCGAACTTGCCGCGGTTGCGCGGGTTTTTATAGTGATCCATAATTACACGCCGGTAAAGATCGTCCAGTTGTGTCATGCGAAGTACTCCTTTGCTTGAACTAAAGCATCGGCCAAGCGGTCAATATCCTGTTCGGTATTGTACAAGTACAAGCTGGCTCTAGCGGTAGAGCTCACCTGAAGCCAACGCATAAGCGGCTGGCAGCAGTGGTGTCCTGCACGGATAGCCACACCGTAAGAATCAAGCACAGTTGCCACATCATGAGGATGCACACCACCGAGGTTGAAGGTAACCAGGCCAACCTGCCGTTTGGCTGGGCCATAGATGCTCACCCCGTCAATCTGGGACAAGCGGTCCATGGCATATCCGGCAAGCTTTTTCTCATGGCGTTCAATTTCTTCCATACCGACCTCGGTAAGGAAATCAATCGCTGCCCCAAGGCCAACAGCGCCGGCAATGATCGGAGTGCCGCCCTCAAATCTCATCGGTGCGTCTTTCCAGGTCGACTCGTAAAGCCCGACATCATCAATCATCTCACCGCCGAACTCAATCGGCGGCATCGCATTGAGAAGAGCCTTCTTACCATATAATACCCCAATGCCCGTTGGACCGCACATTTTATGGCCTGAAATGGTGTAGAAGTCGCAATCCAGATCCTGTACATTCACTTTTAAATGTGGCGTGCTCTGTGCCCCGTCTACAACCATAACCGCACCGTTACGGTGAGCCACTTCAGCAATTTGCTTAACCGGGTTGATAACCCCCATAACATTCGACACATAAGCCATCGCTACGATCTTGGTCTTAGGAGTAATCGTCTTCTCAGCAGCTTCAATGGTTACTGTACCGTCCTGTTCGAGTGGAATAAACTTCAGCGTAGCGCCTGTTCTCAAGGCAAGCTGCTGCCAAGGGATAAAGTTGCTGTGATGCTCCATTTGGGTGATCACAATTTCGTCCCCTTCGTTTATAACAGTAGGTCCATAAGATGAAGCTACCAAATTAAGCGCGGTTGTCGTTCCCCGGGTAAAAACGATCTCTTCGGACCGCTTCGCCCCAATGAACTTGGCAACCTTCTCCCGGGCGCCCTCATAGGCGTCGGTCGCCCGGCTTCCCAAGGTATGCACGCCGCGGTGAACATTTGCATTATCCCATTCATAATAATGCTTGATTGCTTCAATAACAGCACGCGGCTTCTGGGAAGACGCCGCACTGTCCAAATATACAAGTGGATGGCCATTGACCTCTTGGTTCAGTATGGGGAACTGTTCCTTGATCCACTGGCTGTTCATTGTCCCAGCTTCCTTTCGACCAGGCTTTGAAGCTGAGTCTGAAGCTGTTCAAGTGGAATCTCGGATACAACAGGTGCAAGGAAGCCATAAATAATCAGACGCTCCGCCTGCTCCCGGGAAATTCCACGAGACATAAGATAATAAATCTGCTCCTGATTGACTTGGCCGACAGAGGCAGCATGGCCGGCTGTAACATCGTCCTCATCAATCAGCAGGATTGGATTGGCGTCCCCACGGGCTTTCGGGCTAAGCATAAGCACTTTCTCCGTCTGCTCACCGTTAGCTTTGGTCGCACCTTTCTCGATCTTGGTAATCCCGTTGATAATAGCGGTTGCTTGCTCACGCATCACGGCACGGGTGATCATTTGGCTATCCGAGCTCTTCCCGAAGTGAACCGCTTTAGTGGTATAGTTCAGCTTCTGGTCACCTGATCCAACCGCAATAACCTTCGCATCAGAAGTGGAGCCATTTCCTTTAAGGATGCTGAGGGTTTCACTCATGGCATCTCCACTGTTCATTTCACCGATGATCCACTCAATGCTGCCATCATTCTCAACAACCGCACGGCGGTAAGTTAAATCTGTAATTTGTCCGGCAAGGTGATGGACCGAAGCAAACTGCACTTTAGCGCCAGCCTTAACAAATACCTCAGCAGCACCGTTATGAACGAGCTCGCCGCTTAGGTCACCGGAAATGTAGTTATCCACGTAAGTCACCCGGCTGTTGCTGTCCGCAACAATCAGCACGTGTGGAGTAAAGCCTTCAGCCGCGTCATCGATCAAAAATACAGCCTGAAGCGGAATTTCAACTTCCACATTTTTCGGCACATACAGGAACACGCCGCCGTTCCACATTGCCGCATGAAGAGCTGTCAGCTGGTTCTCTTCCGCAGGCACCGCAGTGAACAAATGCTTCTGTACCAGATCAGCATGCTCGCGCACAGCAGTTTCCAGGTCGGTAAAAATCACACCTTGTGCAGCCAATTCCTGCGACAATTGAGTGAATACCACTCCTGAATTGCGTTGAACAATCAGATTGCTGTGCTCATTAATTTCCACCAGGCTGGACAAGCTTTCAGGAAGTTCCTGTGAAGCTTGCGCGCCTTGACGAAGCTTTCCGTAATTGGACAGCGTCCAGCGGTCCAGTCTTGTCTTTTCCAGTTTTGGCAGTTCAAGTCCGGCTGCAAGCTCGAGTGCTTTGGCGCGGCTCTCGGTTACCCAAGATGGCTCGCCGTTTGACTTGGAGAATGCCTCCAGGGCTTCGCGGTCAACCGGAAGAATGGTTTGTGTAGTCATGTATTCTCCTCCTTCCGCTTACGCCTCTTGACCTACAGTCTCGTCTACAATTCCAAGCTCTTCTTTAACCCAGTCATATCCGTCCTTCTCCAGACGCTCAGCCAGCTCAGGTCCACCGGACTTAACGATACGGCCCTGCATCATCACGTGTACAAAGTCAGGCGTAATGTAGTTAAGCAGGCGTTGATAGTGGGTAATAATCAAGAAACCACGCTCTTCACTACGCATGGTGTTAACCCCGTTAGCCACAATGCGGAGTGCGTCGATATCAAGACCGGAGTCAATTTCATCAAGCACAACAATTTTCGGATCAAGCAGCATCATTTGAAGAATTTCATTCCGCTTCTTCTCACCGCCGGAGAAGCCTTCATTCAAATAACGGTGTGCAAATTCAGGGTTCATTTCAAGCTCTTTCATCTTGCCTTCCATTTGGCGGATGAACTTGATCAGGGATACTTCGTTACCTTCCCCGCGGCGTGCGTTGATAGCACTGCGAAGAAAGTCGGAATTCGTCACCCCTGCGATTTCACTAGGGTACTGCATTGCCAGAAACAAGCCGGCACGGGCGCGCTCGTCAACTTCCATCTCGAGCACATCTTCTCCGTCCAAAGTGACTTTACCATCCGTTACTTCATATTTAGGATGCCCCATTAAAGCCGAAGCCAGAGTACTCTTACCTGTTCCGTTCGGTCCCATAATAGCGTGGATTTCGCCGCCCTTGATCTCCAGGTTGATTCCCTTCAAGATTTCCTTGCCTTCAATCGTAGCTTTCAAACCTTCAATCGTAAAATGTGTAGCCATGATTTACTGCTCCCTCCGTCAATGTAAGTGTCATTAGATTCCACGTATATTTGAAACGGGACGTCTCCCATACTGCCTGCAATTGTACCATAATGAGTATCAAATTAGAATTATTCTAAGTGATTCTCAATGATTCTCATTTCATTCTACCCTACTTCCTAGCGTTTATCAATCTGTCCCATACGCCTTGGACCTCGTCTATTCAGCTTATTTCTCCTTAAATATCCTGTCTTTCGGCAGCTTTTGCAAAATAGATCAGGCCTGGCTAAAATTCAGCCAAGCCTGAGAGCTTATTTAGACCTGCAGTATCCGCTTGATAGCCGCTGCCTTATCCCCGAACTCCTTGGTTCCCAGCACAGGAGTCATGGGCCCGACTTCAAACTCAGCTGGCAGCTCAATCCAAGATTTGCATCCAATATAAGCCGGGAGAACAGGAAGCGTAACGGGCTTATCCAATACATATATTCTCAGAAGCAGCACATGGAGAGGATCACGGGACTTCCATCTCAAACGCTCCTCGGCGAAGGTGGGCATCCACATGTGAAAATCCTGCAGCCGCCTGATCTTCTCTTCGCTGCTTAGTTCGATATCCTCGGCAACTTCTGCGAAGAGCTTGATTGTGACCATCCGATCTTCCTGGTTCCCGTCCGCAATAGACTCATCAACCAACTTTCTAAACTCCGGTTTGACAAGCTCGCGGCGCTGATGCTCATAGGACGGATATAAATAAAAGGAGGGACTTTTCACCTCAAAGTGTCTGGTCTCCTCCTTGATTCCGCCCTTGCGCATCAGAAGGATCTGCTGACCGCTCTCCAATACGGAGAGGGCCGAAGCCCATTCCTTCAATGCCAGAACCTTATGATTCATGGTTATCCCAAATAAGAGCGCAGCATCCACATATGTTTTTCAAGCTCTCCCTTGAATCCAGTCAGCAGGTCGCTCGTTGCTTCATCTTCAGCCTTGTCCGCCAGCTCAATCCCTTCAGAGAAGGACTCGGACAGGGTGGCGAAATCCTCGATCAGGTTCTGCACCATGGTGTTAGGATCTTCCTTACCTGTTGCTTCCTGAATCGTTGCGAGGTCAAGATATTCCTTAAGCGTTGCAGCCGGGCTTCCCTTGATAGCGAGAAGACGTTCGGCAATCTCATCCATTTTCAAAGCCACTTCGTTATATAGCTCCTCAAATTTCACATGCAGCGTAAAGAAGTTGTTTCCTTTAACATACCAATGGTAATTATGGATCTTTACATACAATACATTAAGATTAGCGATCTGTTGGTTAAGCACCTGTTCCAATCCAGATGTGTTTGTTTTGCTGTTTGATTTTGAATCTGTTTTAGCCATGTTAAATTCCCTCACTTTTCATTGGAAATTGGATTTATGATCATTCCACCGGGTTACCCCGTGAATGATAGGTCATGTTGTCTGGAACAGTATCGTCCCATGACTACTTTTACCCTGCCCAGTTCTGGACGAAACAATCTCTATTCCATTAAAAAAAGATACAAAAAGGGTTACTTTTCCGATATACTAACTTCAAGTTATTTTTACCCATAAAATATTAAGACCTATAAGTGTCCCCGGAGGTGTTCTGTATGTCCCAATATCATCCTCTGTCTTTAGATGAGGCAGTTGCTTTAGCACAATCGATCCCTGGCCATTTCCGTGAGGATGCGGAATTGTCGGTCCGGGAGATAGGAGACGGCAATTTAAATCTCGTGTTTCATGTTACGGATGAAGCAGACGGTAAAGGGCTCATTATTAAGCAGGCGCTGCCTTATGCCAAGGTTGTCGGAGAGTCCTGGCCGCTTAGCCTGGACCGTGCAAGGATTGAACGGGAGGCGCTTCAAATTCAGCATGCTTACGCCCCCGACTTGGTGCCGGCCGTTTACTCCTACGATGATGAACTGGCCATCACGGTGATGGAGGATCTCAGCGACCATACGATTATGCGCAAAGGCTTGATCGAGGGACAGGAATATCCTCTGTTCGCCAAGCATATCGGAAGATTTATGGCCTCCACCCTCTTCTATACATCGGATCTTGGGATGAATCAGCAGGAGAAGAAGCTGCGGGTTGCCCAGTTTATTAATCCGGATCTGTGCAAAATCACGGAGGATCTGATCTTCGAAGATCCTTACCGGGATTCACCTAACAACAATTTCAGCGAAGACATCCGGCAGGATGCCGAAGCTCTGTGGCATGATGATGAACTCCGTCTTGAAATCGCCCTTCTGCGCGAGAAGTTCCTGACTCATGCCGAGGCCCTGCTTCACGGGGATCTCCACACAGGAAGCATTTTCGCAACTCCCGACTCCACCAAGGTGATTGATCCGGAATTTGCCTACTATGGCCCGATGGGCTTTGATATTGGAGCGGTAATTGCCAACCTCCTGCTTAACTATGCGGCACAGCCAGGCTGGAGTCTTTCCTTGGAGGAACTGCAGGCCCGCCGTGGGCGGCTGCTTCAGATGGTGGAGAGCGTATGGCGCCATTTTGAATCAAACTTCCGGGAGCTGTGGAACCGTGACGTGGTTGATGTCACCGCCCGGACCGCCGGATACCAGGATATGTACGTACAGAAGATTCTTCGCGATACCATCGGCTTTGCTGGCGCCAAAATGATCCGGCGTATTGTTGGTTTATCCCATGTGGCGGACATCGATACGATCGAGGATGCCGCACTGCAGCGGCAGGCTAAGCAGGCTGCTCTTCAGATTGGCACAGCACTTGTGCGGCGGGGACGCTTTGCAAGCTCTATTGAAGAGATCGCCGCAATTGCCAAACAGGCAGCAAAGGAGGAACAAGTGACCCTATGAGCTTACATCCAGATTTAAACCAATCGCCGAATCCAGAAGGCCAAGGTCCCCTATTAAGTCTTCGCTGGGAGGACAACCGGCTGTTTCTTCTGGATCAGCGCCTGCTCCCAGAACAGATTGTGTTTCATGAACTGACTTCACCTGAGGAAGTGTGGGAAGCCATTGCTTCCATGAAAGTTAGGGGTGCTCCAGCCATCGGAATCTCCGCCGCTTACGGCGTAGCGCTGGCTGCTCAAAGTTACAAGGGTGACGCATCCGGCTGGCTTGAGCATATTACGAAAGCGGCTGATTATTTGGCCACTTCACGTCCAACCGCAGTTAATCTGTTCTGGGCGCTCGACCGGATGAAGAACCGGGCAGCCCTTCTTGCAGAAGAGCAGCCTGAACTTGAGAACCGTTATCTGGGGCTGCTGGCGGAAGCGATTTTGATTCACCAGGAAGATGAAGAAGTGTGCCGCTTGATCGGGGAGAACGCCCTGCCTCTGTTCGAGAGCGGCATGGGCGTGCTGACCCACTGCAATGCAGGAGGACTTGCAACAGCCAAATACGGCACCGCTCTGGCCCCATTCTACCTTGCGAAGGAGCGCGGAATCCCGCTTAAGGTGTTCGCGGACGAGACCCGCCCTGTCCTGCAAGGAGCGAGGTTGACTGCTTTTGAACTCCAGCAGGCCGGAATTGACGTCACCCTTCTGACGGACAACATGGCTGCTGTGGTTATGGCCAAAGGCTGGGTTCAAGCCGTAATCGTCGGAACCGACCGGGTCGCGGCCAATGGCGATGTCGCCAACAAGATCGGTACCTATGGGGTTGCCGTCCTGGCAAAATCTCATGGAATCCCTTTTTACGTAGCATCGCCCCTCTCCACCATTGATCTGAATACACCTACCGGCCAGGATATTCCGATTGAAGAACGCCCGGAGAGCGAAGTGACCGAAGGCTTTGGTAAACGTACAGCCCCGGCAGGCGTAAAAGTATTCAATCCCGCTTTTGATGTGACACCGAATGAGTATGTAACCGCCATCATCACCGAGAAGGGGATTGTGAGACCACCTTATCATAAGAACTTGGCAGCGCTTTTTTCATAAGAATTCAGATGTATGAAATTGGCACTAAACAGGATTTTCTAAGGCTTTGCTCCTCCATAAAATAATGGTATGATTTATAGAAAAACCAGGATATGAAGGGGCCTATGACTAACAAGAATAATAACGATGAACTTGCCTACTTGTTTAATGTCGATATTTTAATTAAAAGTAAATCCAATGCTCTCGCCCTCCAATCTCTGATTGAGCTGCTTAATCAAGGGAAACTGGTAGACTACCGGATCAAGTCCGGTGTGGAGCTTGGCGAAATTATTGAAGCTACATTATCGGCAAAGAGACAAGCCATGATATCCAAAGCATCTACGAATCCAGGCGAAGATCTCGCATCCAAAGAACCAGTAAAGGAAGAGGTTAAGAAACCGGCACCGAAACCATCTTTGGAAGTGGCTGACAAGCTCAGTTCTATGGTCAACATGAACGAGGCCGCCATCCAGTCTTGGATCCAGAACTATGTAGCCAATAATAAGCTGGTGCGCTTGTCCATTGAACGCAACCGGGAGAGAGTTACGCTGCCCTGCCGTATTTTGAACTATGCACCGGATACCCGGACGATAAATGTGTACCATGTTGATGAGAAGCAGGTTTATACCTTTAGGCTCAGTGAAATTATTGATTTTGTGGATGCATAAGTGCAAAATCAATAACAAAGGGCGTTCTTCAGTTGAATCCGAAGAACGCCCTTTCCCTTTTACTTTTTAAATGCCGCCATTGCAAACAGCAGCCAGCCTATAATAAAGGCCACTCCACCAAGCGGAGTAATCGCCCCGAGTACTTTGATACCAGTAATGCTCAGCACATATAGGCTGCCTGAGAACAGAATAATACCGGCAACCATCAGCCTGGCCGCCCAGAGCAGCTTGCGTGATTCTCCCCACTGTCCAGCAGCGAGGGCAATCAATATAATACCAACAGCATGAATCATATGGTAATGAACACCCGTTTCATAGGTAGCTTTATAATCCCCTAGAATTTTCTCTAGGGCATGGGCGCCAAATGCCCCGATCGCCACACTCAGCAGGAGCAGGAGCGCTCCTATGCCAACATACTTCCGGTTCATGCTAATTTTCATCTCCTCTATCCCATATTCCTGTCTTACCTGCTATCTTATCGTATTACCAGCCTTCTCTGCCACACAACCCTTTTGTATAAAAGTATTAATAAGCATATAATTACAAAGATTCCTTGATTTTTTTTGGAATTTATGAAAAATTAAAACGAGGTTAAGAAGTGTGAGAATTGTAAAGGAGATCATTAAATGGATAATCACAACATCTCAGGACCAGGCCTGCCTGAAGGGAAGCTGAAGCACTCGGGACCTGGGATTGCCTCTTTCATTGTAAGTATCGTTGCCCTGTTTGCTTACGTCGCCGCAATCTTTATTATAGTTGTAACGGCTCATGATTTGCTTAACGCTGCAAAATCCGTTCCGACAGAAACTATCGTAAATCATCCCGGTGTTGTACAGGCTGGTGTGACTATATTGGCAGCTATGGCCCTCACCCTGGTATCTGTTATACTCGGTATTATCGGCCTGACCTTAGCCAACCGGAAGAGACTGTTTGCCATTCTGGGCGTCTGTATTGGCGCATTGCCTCCGGCTCTTATGCTGGTACTCTTCCTCATTCGTACCAGCTAAACTTTAATACGATTCAAAAGATTGCATCAAACGCGGAAAGGTGAATCGCAATGGGAAATATAAAAATTTTTGCGGACAGTACTTCAGATCTTCCTCCAAATCTAATTAGCGAATATAACATAGGCATCATACCCCTGTATGTCGTTTTTAATGACCAAACGTTTCGGGATGGCGTTGATCTGACTCCTCCACAGTTATACGAGAAGGTCAGTGAGACAGGGAAGCTCCCGAAGACTGCTGCCCCCTCTCCAGCTGACTTTATTTCGGCCTTTACCCCATCGATAGAAGCCGGGGACCAAATTATATACATCAGTCTGTCTTCTGAGCTCTCTTCTACATACCAGAACGCGGTTATAGCTTCTAGCGAATTTCCGGACGGGCAGGTTACCGTGGTGGATTCTTTAAACTTGTCCACCGGCATTGGAATTCAGGTGCTTCGGGCAGCTAAGGCCGCGCAAGCCGGTCATACCGTAAGCGAAATCGTGGCCCTCCTGGAGCGTATCCGCCCGAAAGTTGATACCGAATTCGTTATTGATTCTTTGGACTACTTATACAAAGGGGGAAGATGCTCCGGCATGCAGAACCTTGTGGGCAGCCTGCTGAAGATCCGACCGGTCATTAAAGTTCAGCAAGGGAAGATGACACCTGCTTACAAGGTGCGCGGCAGCCGTGAGAAAGCTTTAGACCAGATGGTCAGCAACGCACTTTCCAGAGCTGGGCAGATGGATAAAGAAACTATCTTTGTGGTTCATACTATGGCTGAACAGGACGCCATCGACATGGCCGAGCTTATACGTGAGAAGACCGGTGCACGTGAGGTTCTCTTAAGCGATGCCGGCTGTGTCATCTGCAGCCACTGCGGGCCGAAGACAATTGGAATTATCTATCTGGCTGAATAGTCTAAGACCAAGAAGAAGCCCTCCCGGCTTAATCCGGCGAGGGCTTCCTCTTGGTTTTAGAGTTATGGTTAAGGCATAGTTATGGGTACCTTAGATCCAGAACACTTTTCCATTCCTGCAATTTGCGCTGGATCTTCTCGGGAGTTAAGGGCTTCTTCATGAAATCCTCCATCCCGCTTTCCAGACAAAGCTTCCTGTCCTCATTGTAATCATAAGCGCTGACGGCTATAATTACCGGCTTCTCTCCTTCAGGTACCAGCTGTCTAATAATCCTTGCGGCTTTAATCCCATCCATCACAGACATGTTGATGTCCATAAAAATAAGGTCATAGCGCTGCCTTGAGACCGCCTCCACAGCTTCCACTCCATTGCGGGCAATATCAGGGGCAATTCCAAGCTTACCGAGCATCTGAACAAACACCTGACGGTTCACCGGGTGATCTTCCGCAATCAGCACCTTAAGATGGCGCTCAGTCTGTAAAGGCTGAATACTTAAGGACTCACTTCCCTCTTCCCCCTGATCCTCGCGAATAAGGGTACCAGAGAAGTCTGAATCTTCTTGAATCAGATTCGCATCATAGCTGATCACCGTAAAACGAAAGGTCGACCCATTTCCTTCCGTGCTCTCCACAGAAATGGAGCCGCCCATGAGCTCAACGATTTTTTTGCAGATGGCTAGTCCCAGCCCAGTTCCTCCATACTTGCGATTAATACCTGGATGCAGCTGGGAGAAAGACTGAAACAGCCGATTAAGCTTATCCCTAGGTATACCTATCCCTGTATCTGAAATGCTGAATTCCAGCAGCAAGCCTGTAAATTCGGAAGCAGGGATGCGGGACACATGGATCGTAATTTTCCCCGATTCCGTAAATTTAAGGGCGTTGCCAACCAGATTAATTAAGACCTGCCTTACCCGGGAAGGATCACTGATGATCATTTCAGGAATGGATGGGTCGATGCTGTAGGTGATAGCCAGTCCCTTCTCCGCAGCGCCAGGAGCAAAGAGATCCACCACACTTGCCACGGAAGCCCTCAAATTGAACGAGTCGTATTCCAAGGCCATTTTCCCTGCCTCAACTTTGCTGAAATCAAGCACGTCATTAAGAATCCGGAGCAGCGCCCGTCCGCTATCCGAGATAATGTGGGCATATTCCTTCTGTTCCTCTTCGAGCTCCGTTTCCAACAGAAGATCGCTCATCCCGATAATGCCGTTCAACGGGGTACGGATCTCATGACTCATCATCGCCAGAAACTCTGATTTAGCCTTGGTCGCACGCTCCGCCGATTCCTTGGCCTTAATAATTTCGCGCTCGTTAGTAATGTCATTAAACACAACAACCGTACCCACAATTTGCTCACGGTCATACAAGGGGGTTACCCGGTAAGTCACCAGGAAGCTTGAGCCGTCTTTTCTCCAGAACACCTCTTCGTTCACATACCGGGGCGTACCATCCCTAAGCGTCTGATGGATAGGGCATTCTTCAATTGGATAGGAGATTCCATCACTTCGGGTATGATGGATAAGTTCATGGTTGATCGTGCCAATGACCTCTTTTACCGTGTATCCCAGCATTTTGGAGGCAGCCGGATTCATAAAGATAGTCCTTCCCTCCTCATCCAGGCCATAGATCCCTTCAGATACAGAATTAAGAATTAAAGCGTGCTGATAACTCAACTGTTCAATTTGCTCAATGTACCGTTTGCGTTCGGTGATATCGCTAGCAATTCCATATACTCCAACCACCTGATCATCTACGATGATCGGCACATTGGTAACACTGAGTTCCACTGGTGTTCCATTCTTGTGAATAAGAGTGGTCTCGTAGGTCTGAGGCTGCCCTTTCATAGACAAGCCAAAATGGTACAAGGTTTTGTTTAATTCTGGCCCATGAATCAGTTTTTTGAAGCTCTTTCCCACAAGCTCATCCTTGCTGTAGCCGGACAACGCCTCAAGATTAGCGTTAACGGTCTTGTATCTCCCGGCCAGATCAAAAGAATACACCGCCGACGGGCTATGCTCAAACAACGATTTATAGCGCTGTTGGCTCTCCTGCAGCCTGCGCTCACTATTCTTGCGCTCTGTCACATCGCGGGACACAGCTATGACGTCAAGACGTTCCCCAGTCTGCTCATCGTAGGTATACTTGCCAGTACTCTCAAACCAGATGTATACCCCATCTTTCCGGCGGATGCGATAGGTCACCGTATACTTATCACGGGCTGAAAGCTGTTCAGATAAGTATTCTTTGACCAGTTCATAATCATTTGGATGGAAATAATCAAACGCACTGGTACCTACCAGCTCTTCAGGAGTATAGCCGAGCAGAGTCATACAAGCTGGAGATGCGTAAGAATACGTATTTCCTTCATCCGATTTATGTCTTGAAATGAAATCAAGGGAATTCTCAGAGATTAACCGGTACTGCTTCTCACTGTCGCGGAGCCTCCGCTCCATCTGGTACCGCTCCGTGATATCCTGCACAATACCGAACAAGCGGCTGACTTCTCCGGACGCATCCACCTCAATATCGGTTTGACTGAACAGAACTTTCTCCTTATTATCAGCGCCTGTAATTCTAAATTCCAATTCAAAAGATCTTCTGCCTAATAAATTTGCACTTTGGATAAAATTCCTTATCCTCATGCTGTCTTCCGGATGAACTGCCTTAAGCCACTCTTCCATCGGGTTTTCGGCATTACTAAAGTCCACTCCGTATATGCTTACGAATTCTTGAGAGCAGATCAGTTCATCCTGCGCGGCTTCCCACTGCCAGGAACCGATATGGGCTATTCTCTGAGCCCGGGCGAGACTCTGTTCGCTGATACGCAGTTGCTCTTCCGCTATCATTCTGGCTGTAATGTCACGGGCAATGATAAGCAGCTTATCTGTGCTGTCCCCTGTATTCCGGACCTTCTGGATACTAGCCTCCACCCATATCTCATGACCTTGTGCATGTTTCAGCCTTCCGGTAACAATTCCGCTCGTTTTATTCAGCTCATATTTATAACGTGAATTCTGGTCTGCAAACAGCTCCTTAAGGGAGGTGCCTACCAATTGCTCAGGGGTATAACCCACCAGCTCTTGAATTGCAGGAGAGATGGATATACAGATACCTTCCTCAGAGGTGAAGGCGATAACATCCTTTGCGTCATTCGTAATAACTTGATATAACTTCTCAGATTCCAGTAAGCGCTGCTCTATTTCCTTTGTAGCTGTAATATCTTTAAATACCGAATAAACGCCAATAATTTCATGACTTAATTGGATCGGAACATAGGTTACATACAGGTCAAGCAGCCTGCCATCACCACATTTAAACTTGATTTCGAAACCGTAAGATTCACCTGATAATGCCCGCTTAAAATAATACTGTCTAAGCCGCTCACCTTCCGCCGTGAATAAATGGTCTGACGGGATACGGACAAACTGCTCCAGCTCATAGCCGGTAACTCTCTCAGCTGCCGAATTTGCATGAATGTACTTACCGGTGGTATCCATTACAGAGATGGCATCAGGATGGTTCTCATAAAGGGATCTATAAGCGCCCCCTTCTGAAATCAGCCGATGTAACAGCTCGCTCTTCGAATTCGTCAAGGCCGATTTTCCTTTCTATACATTATAAAAGAGAGCTTTAGTACAGATTATAATAATTCTAACCGTTTGTCTCAACAATCAACCAGGTTGCCAGTTATGAGATTTCAAGGAAATGTATAGAATATGCAAAAAAGAACGTTACGATATAAATCATCATAACGTTCTTTCCTGAACATTAAAAGCGGGTGATGGGAATCGAACCCACGCTATTAGCTTGGAAGGCTAAAGTTCTACCATTGAACTACACCCGCAAAATTAGTGGTCGGGACGACACGATTTGAACATGCGACCCCCTGGTCCCAAACCAGGTGCTCTACCAAGCTGAGCTACGTCCCGTTACTTGAATGACTACACTTGCAAAATCACAATCGGGACGACACGATTTGAACATGCGACCCCCTGGTCCCAAACCAGGTGCTCTACCAAGCTGAGCTACGTCCCGATATAATGGAGCGGACGACGGGAATCGAACCCGCGACCCTCGCCTTGGCAAGGCGATGCTCTACCGCTGAGCCACGTCCGCATATCTGGTGCGCGTGGAGGGACTTGAACCCCCACGTCAAAGACGCTAGATCCTAAGTCTAGTGCGTCTGCCAATTCCGCCACACGCGCACATGTCTTGCATACCTACCCTTTAATACAGGGTAAATGGTGAGCCATGAAGGACTCGAACCTTCGACACCCTGATTAAAAGTCAGGTGCTCTACCAACTGAGCTAATGGCTCAAATGTTACCGGCCCCCGAAAAGTATTCAGAATTTGCATCAAAGCATTTGCTTCACTTTTGGGGTGATAATGGCTGGGGATATAGGATTCGAACCTATGCGTGACGGAGTCAAAGTCCGTTGCCTTACCGCTTGGCTAATCCCCAATAAAAGGGCGATCGATGGGACTTGAACCCACGAGTGCCGGAGCCACAATCCGGTGCGTTAACCCCTTCGCCACGACCGCCATAAATCACAAACTATAAAATTAAAAAAACTGGTGGAGGCTGATGGATTCGAACCACCGAACTCGTAGAGAGCAGATTTACAGTCTGCCGTGTTTAGCCACTTCACTAAGCCTCCATGAAATGGTGCCGGCGAGAGGACTTGAACCCCCAACCTACTGATTACAAGTCAGTTGCTCTACCAGTTGAGCTACACCGGCACGGTGCTGAAATTTTATTCAATTCATCCCGATACAGAAGGATGTTAAATGGCGGAGCCGACGGGATTCGAACCCGCGGTCTCCTGCGTGACAGGCAGGCATGTTAGGCCTCTACACCACGGCTCCACACTTTTCAGTAATCCCGTATCCTTAAGAGCAGGATTAAATTGCGGGGGCAGGATTTGAACCTGCGGCCTTCGGGTTATGAGCCCGACGAGCTACCGGGCTGCTCCACCCCGCGTCAGTAAAATATATTATGGTGGAGGCTGAGGGGATCGAACCCCCGACCCTCTGCTTGTAAGGCAGATGCTCTCCCAGCTGAGCTAAGCCTCCATAAATATCAATGAAAGTGGTGACCCGTAGGAGATACTCGTTTTTCAAACGAGACTGCGATGTACTTCTATCGAAGCAGATGCACCGACGAACCCTAATGGGTTCTCATCCCCACTTGAAGCTATTTAAAGAAAGTGGTGACCCGTAGGGGATTCGAACCCCTGTTACCTCCGTGAAAGGGAGGTGTCTTAACCCCTTGACCAACGGGCCATATTAAAATAATTGAAAACACATGGCGGAGAAAGAGGGATTCGAACCCTCGAGACGCTTGTGACGCCTACACGATTTCCAATCGTGCTCCTTCGGCCAGCTCGGACACTTCTCCATGATAGAGGTTGTTGTTCCGGGAAACATTATATTTCCCGGAACGGTACTCCCCGAACAGGACTCGAACCTGTGACAACTCGATTAACAGTCGAGTGCTCTACCAACTGAGCTATCAGGGAATATGGTGGAGCCAAGCGGGATCGAACCGCTGACCTCCTGCTTGCAAGGCAGGCGCTCTCCCAGCTGAGCTATGGCCCCTTATTCACGTCAAAAAGTAATGTGTGGCTTCAAAGTCTATCCCAGTTACTTTCAGGAATCCCAGAAGTACACAAATTATGGTGGGCCTTAGTGGACTCGAACCACCGACCTCACCCTTATCAGGGGTGCGCTCTAACCAGCTGAGCTAAAGGCCCTCATTATGTAAGCCATTTTTTAAGGCTACTTTTTCCTGCAAAAGGAATTTTGCTTGGCGGCGTCCTACTCTCCCAGGACCCTGCGGTCCAAGTACCATCGGCGCTGGAGGGCTTAACGGTCGTGTTCGGGATGGGTACGCGTGGAACCCCTCCGCCATCGCCACCAAACGGGATTTTCCGAGTCATTGCTCTCTGAGTTATCTCAGGTGAATCTCTGACTTCAGAAAAACTAATTCAGGTTTCAGCATCGCCAAATGCTGAAAGCTAGTTCCTTCTAACCGAAGGCTTGCTTCGGAATAGAAATGAGGTTTGCTCCCTGAAAACTAGATACGAAACGAACTTGC
>NZ_LT575476.1:4290823-4293323 GCF_900086655.1 Paenibacillus tuaregi
TGCTTGGCGGCGTCCTACTCTCCCAGGACCCTGCGGTCCAAGTACCATCGGCGCTGGAGGGCTTAACGGTCGTGTTCGGGATGGGTACGCGTGGAACCCCTCCGCCATCGCCACCAAACGGGATTTTCCGAGTCATTGCTCTCTGAGTTATCTCAGGTGAATCTCTGACTTCAGAAAAACTAATTCAGGTTTCAGCATCGCCAAATGCTGAAAGCTAGTTCCTTCTAACCGAAGGCTTGCTTCGGAATAGAAATGAGGTTTGCTCCCTGAAAACTAGATACGAAACGAACTTGCATATTAGATTGTAGCCTTCCCCGTTGTTCTCGGGGTATATTTTGGATAAGCCCTCGACCGATTAGTACTGGTCAGCTCCATGCATTGCTGCACTTCCACCCCCAGCCTATCTACCTCGTCGTCTTCAAGGGGTCTTACATACTGGGAAATCTCATCTTGAGGGGGGCTTCACGCTTAGATGCTTTCAGCGCTTATCCCTTCCGCACTTAGCTACCCAGCTGTGCTCCTGGCGGAACAACTGGTGCACCAGCGGTGCGTCCATCCCGGTCCTCTCGTACTAAGGACAGCTCCTCTCAAATTTCCTACGCCCACGACAGATAGGGACCGAACTGTCTCACGACGTTCTGAACCCAGCTCGCGTACCGCTTTAATGGGCGAACAGCCCAACCCTTGGGACCTACTTCAGCCCCAGGATGCGATGAGCCGACATCGAGGTGCCAAACCTCCCCGTCGATGTGGACTCTTGGGGGAGATAAGCCTGTTATCCCCAGGGTAGCTTTTATCCGTTGAGCGATGGCCCTTCCATGCGGTACCACCGGATCACTAAGCCCGACTTTCGTCCCTGCTCGACTTGTCAGTCTCGCAGTCAAGCTCCCTTATGCCTTTGCACTCTTCGAATGATTTCCAACCATTCTGAGGGAACCTTGGGGCGCCTCCGTTACTCTTTAGGAGGCGACCGCCCCAGTCAAACTGCCCACCTGACACGGTCCCCGTACCGGGTTACGGTACTAGGTTAGAACTCCGATACGATCAGGGTGGTATCCCAACGGTGCCTCCACCGAAGCTGGCGCTCCGGCTTCCTAGGCTCCCACCTATCCTGTACAAATCGTATCAAAGTCCAATATCAAGCTGCAGTAAAGCTCCATGGGGTCTTTCCGTCTTGTCGCGGGTAACCTGCATCTTCACAGGTATTAAAATTTCACCGGATCTCTCGTTGAGACAGCGCCCAAGTCGTTACGCCATTCGTGCGGGTCAGAATTTACCTGACAAGGAATTTCGCTACCTTAGGACCGTTATAGTTACGGCCGCCGTTTACTGGGGCTTCGGTTCATAGCTTCGGATTGCTCCTAACCACTCCCCTTAACCTTCCAGCACCGGGCAGGCGTCAGCCCGTATACTTCGCCTTACGGCTTCGCACAGACCTGTGTTTTTGCTAAACAGTCGCTTGGGCCTTTTCACTGCGGCCCCCTCGGGCTATTCACCCTACCGAGGCACCCCTTCTCCCGAAGTTACGGGGTCATTTTGCCGAGTTCCTTAACGAGAGTTCTTCCGCGCGCCTTAGAATTCTCTTCTCGCCTACCTGTGTCGGTTTGCGGTACGGGCACCTTCTCCTGACTAGAGGCTTTTCTTGGCAGTGTGAGATCATGACCTTCGCTACTGTAATTTTCACTCCCCATCACAGCCCAGCCTTACGGTATGCGGATTTGCCTACATACCAGCCTCACTGCTTGGACGGACATCCATCAGTCCGCGTCACTACCCTGCTGCGTCACCCCATCGTTCATAACGGATTACGGTGGTACAGGAATTTCAACCTGTTGTCCTTCGACTACGCCTTTCGGCCTCGCCTTAGGTCCCGACTTACCCTGAGCGGACGAACCTTCCTCAGGAACCCTTAGGCTTTCGGCGGATCAGATTCTCACTGATCTTTTCGTTACTCATACCGGCATTCTCACTTGTATGCAGTCCAGCGCTCCTTCCGGTACACCTTCAATCCACATACAACGCTCCCCTACCCCTGATGCAAGCATCAAGCCATAGCTTCGGTGGTGTGTTTAGCCCCGTTACATTTTCGGCGCAGAGTCACTCGACCAGTGAGCTATTACGCACTCTTTAAATGGTGGCTGCTTCTAAGCCAACATCCTGGTTGTCTGTGCAACTCCACATCCTTTCCCACTTAACACACACTTGGGGACCTTAGCTGATGGTCTGGGCTGTTTCCCTTTTGACAATGGATCTTAGCACTCACTGTCTGACTCCCGGATACAAGTCTGTGGCATTCGGAGTTTGACTGAGCTTGGTAACCCTTGGCGGGCCCCGCACCCAATCAGTGCTCTACCTCCACGACTCTTCTTCCGAGGCTAGCCCTAAAGCTATTTCGGGGAGAACCAGCTATCTCCGAGTTCGATTGGAATTTCTCCGCTACCCCCACCTCATCCCCGCATTTTTCAACATACGTGGGTTCGGGCCTCCAGTGCGTGTTACC
>NZ_LT575476.1:4298323-4304593 GCF_900086655.1 Paenibacillus tuaregi
GATCTCCGCTATAAGACCTGGGAAGAAATCGTAATTCCCCGTTCCAATGCCGTCATTATCGCCATGATGGATACCTCCGGTTCAATGGGCACCTTCGAGAAGTACTGCGCCAGAAGCTTTTTTTTCTGGATGACCCGGTTCCTCCGACGGCAGTATGAAAAAGTGGAAATTGTCTTCATTGCCCATCACACCGAAGCCCGGGAGGTCAGTGAGGAGGACTTCTTCACACGAGGGGAAAGCGGCGGAACCATCTGCTCCTCAGCCTACTTAAAGGCGCTTGAAGTCATTGACAAGAGATATCCGCCTTCAAGCTATAATATTTACCCGTTTCATTTCTCTGACGGGGATAATCTTACATCCGACAATGAACGGTGTGTGAAGTTAATCGGCGAGCTGCTGGATAAGAGCAATATGTTCGGGTATGGGGAAGTGAACCAATACAACCGGGGAAGCACATTAATGTCCGCCTACAAGCATATTAAGAAGGAACGGTTCCTTCATTATATTATTAAGGAGAAAGGAGCTGTCTATCACGCCCTGAAGAGCTTCTTTCATAAGCAGGAAGGGAGGTTTGCATAAGTGAGCAGTGAAATGCAGCAGCTTGAGAAGGCCATTGCGGAAATCATGGAGATAGCCGATGGATTCGGTCTGGATTATTATCCGATGAGATATGAAATATGCCCGGCGGATATTATCTATACGTTTGGAGCCTACGGCATGCCTACCCGCTTTTCACACTGGAGCTTCGGCAAAACTTTTAATAAGATGAAGCTCCAATATGATTTTGGCCTCAGTAAAATCTATGAGCTCGTCATTAATTCCAACCCATGTTATGCCTTCCTGCTTGACGGCAATAGTCTGATTCAGAATAAGCTGATCGTAGCTCACGTGCTGGCCCACTGTGATTTCTTCAAAAATAACGCCAGATTCTCGGCCACCAACCGGAATATGGTCGAGAGCATGGCCGCCACCGCAGAAAGAATCAGCCAGTATGAACTAATTCATGGGACAGATACAGTGGAAAAATTCGTGGACGCCGTACTTTCTATACAGGAGCATGTTGACCCGCAGCTCATCAAGCCAAGGCGTCTGGATAAGAAACGTTATACCGAAGCCAAAATTCGCGAGCTCAAAGAAGGGGTCAACCCTATCAAGCCTGTCACTCCATATGATGATCTCTGGTCAATAGACGACAAGCCTGCGGCAGGACCTGTGGAGCATCCTATTTTCCCTCCGGAGCCGGAGAAAGACATCGTATGGTTCATCCAGGAATATTCCGAAACTCTGGAAGACTGGCAGAGGGATATCATGAGCATGCTTCGGGAGGAAATGCTGTATTTCTGGCCGCAGATGGAGACCAAGATCATGAATGAAGGCTGGGCCTCCTACTGGCATCAACGCATTATCCGGGAACTGGATCTGACCAGCGAGGAGACGATTGAATTCGCCAAGCTCAACTCCTCTGTGGTGCAGCCTTCAACCCAGAGCTTGAACCCCTACTATCTCGGTCTGAAAATATTTGAGGATATCGAGCGCCGCTGGGATAAGCCAACTCTCGAAGAGCAGGAGCGCTTCGGCAGAAAGCCGGGCAAGGGACGCGAGAAGATCTTCGAGGTTCGTGAGCTGGATTCGGATATCTCATTCATTCGGAGCTATTTGACTAAGAACCTGGTACAGGACCTGGATCTGTATGTATTTGAGAAGCAAGGGCCCGAGTGGACCATTACCGACAAGTCTTGGGAAAATGTCCGGGACCAGTTGGCCCTGTCCCGGGTCAACGGGGGTGCTCCCTACATTGTTGTCCAGGATGGGGATTATCAGCGGAGCGGCGAGCTTGTACTCAGACATAAATATGAGGGAATCGAGCTTGACCTTAAGTATCTCGAACGCACTCTTCCCCATGTATATCAACTGTGGGGGAAAACCGTTCATTTGGAGACGGTCATTGAGGAGAAGAAAGCCGTATTCAGCTTCGACGGGCAGAAGCACTACCGTAAGTTTGTAAGCTGATGTCTTACCAGAGAGACAAAGTATAAGGAGGAGTTCTTTACGAGCTCCTCCTCTTTTGCGTTTAATTTCGCACTGCGGTAATCTTGCCGTCTGGTTATCAGAAAGATTAAATCTCCGCAAAATATCACAGCTTTCTTGTCCCTAGACTTCGATATCTGATCGCCTGCTAGATAAGGCTGGAGAGAAGCTATGCATGCAGCAGCTTAATATATAGAACAGGATAAGCTGGATTCAGAGCAGAAGGCATAAGACCATCATAGATGGGGATTCTAGAATAGACCCTTTAAGCTAAACTATATAACACAAAGGAGCAGTGAATCATGGCTATTCTAGGCGGCAACCCTAAGAACGAACCGCTGCATTACGGGGAAATTTTTGGGGTATGGCAATGTTCTACCAAGGGTAAGGGTTCTTTATCCTCCTTCCAGGCTTTTCTGAACCATGCTGGGGACAAAGATCTGAAGGATATACTTAAAGACCTGATCGACCAAACTACACGGGAAATAAAAGAAGCGGATGAAATTCTGCTGGCGAACGGAATTCCGCCAGTCCCGGCTTTTCCAGAGAGACCGCCTGCGGATCTTGAAGAAATTCCGGTTGGCGCCCGCTTCTCTGATCCGGAAATCGGTGCGGCTGTAGCAACGGCTGTCTCCATGGGTATTGTGGAAGCAAGCCAGGTTATCGCTATTTCAATCCGGGAAGATATAGGGGCTTTATTCCTTAAGAACCACGGATTAAAAGCGGCTCTCGGCGCCCGAATTCTCCGCCTATTGAAAGATAAGGGTTGGCTTGTCCCTCCTCCTCTTCAAATCAAAAGACCGGACGGCGAATAAGCCCGCTCCCTAGACAAGACAAAACAAAACCTCCTATGCCCACGAATCTGTGGAACTGGAGGTTTTTGTCATCTTAATCCACTACCTTAACGGTTCAGCAGGCTTCCCACATAACGAAGAAGTTCATTCGCGCAGACAGGGCAGTAGCCGTGATTATCCATTAACCGCCGACTGACCTCATTAATCCGCTTAAGCTGATTCTCGTCCGGCGTTTTCGTGGAGGTGGTGATTTTGACAATATCTTTGAGATCCACAAACAGCTTCTTCTCAATAGCTTCCCGCAGCCGTTCATGGTCGTTGTATTCGAATTTACGCCCTTTCCGTGAATAAGAGGAAATGCGGATTAGAATCTCTTCGCGGAATGCTTTCTTGGCATTTTCGGAAATCCCAATCTGTTCTTCAATTGAACGCATGAGACGTTCATCCGGATCAAGCTCCTCATCAGTCAGCGGGTCACGGATTTTGGTCCAGTTGCAAAAGGCCTCAATGTTATCGAGGTAATTCTCAAACAAGGTCCGTGCAGACTCTTCAAATGAGTAGACGAAGGCCTTCTGGACTTCTTTCTTGGCAAGCTCATCGTACTCCTTACGCGCAATCGCGATGAAGTTCAAATACCGCTCGCGTTCCTCTCTCGTAATGGAGGCATGCTGATCCAGCCCATCTTTGATAGCCCGTAAAATATCCAGCGCATTAATGCAGTGAAGATCCTGCTTAATCAGGGCACTGGAGATCCGGTTAATCACGTAGCGGGGGTCAACCCCTGACATCCCTTCATCCAGGAACTCATTTTGGAGTTCCTTCAGATCAGCCGTCTTGTAGCCCTCCACCTCTTCACCGTCATAAAGCCGCATTTTCTTAAGAAGATCAACTCCCTGTTTCTTGGAGTCCTTGAGCCGCGTAAGAATCGTGAAGATCGACGCCGCCCGGAGCGCATGAGGCGCAATGTGAATATGGCTCATATCACTTTGACCGATCAGCTTCGCGTAGATTTTCTCTTCCTGGGAGACCTTGAGGTTATAAGGAATCGGCATGACGATCATCCGCGATTGGAGAGCTTCATTCTTCTTGTTCGCAATAAACGATTTGTATTCGGATTCATTCGTATGGGCCACGATCAGTTCATCAGCGCTAATCAGAGCGAACCGGCCCGCCTTGAAATTCCCCTCTTGGGTCAGCGACAGCAAATTCCACAGGAACTTCTCATCACACTTCAGCATCTCCTGGAATTCCATCAGACCACGGTTAGCCTTGTTCAGTTCCCCATCGAACCGGTAAGCCCGGGGATCCGACTCCGAACCGTACTCTGTAATCGTGGAGAAATCTATGCTTCCCGTCAAATCCGCAATGTCCTGGGATTTCGGGTCCGAAGGGCTGAAGGTACCGATTCCAACCCGTGCATCTTCGGAAATTTCCAGCCGGGTTACTCTTACATTCTCAATGTTATTGTCATATTCCGTCTTAAGTTTCATCTGGCAGACCGGGCATAGATTCCCTTCAATCCGAATGCCAAGCTCCTTCTCAACATCCGCACGCAGCTCCAGTGGGATCAAATGCAGCGGGTCCTCATGCATTGGGCAGCCCTCAATAGCATACAGTGCACCCTGATCCGTCCGGGAAAACTTCTCCAGCCCCCGCTTAAGCAAGGTGACCAAGGTGGACTTCCCCCCACTGACGGGTCCCATTAGCAGAAGAATCCTCTTGCGCACATCCAGCCTACGGGCAGCCGAATGGAAGTATTCCTCCACCAGCTTCTCGATGGCACGGTCCAGACCAAAGATCTCCTGCTCAAAAAATTTGTAGCTCTTATGTCCGTTCAATTCTTCAACGCCATAAGAGGTGATCATGTCATACACACGGGCATGAGCCGTCTTGGCCGGAGACGGGTCTTTCTTAAGCAGCTCAATATATTCTTTAAAAGTACCGCTCCATGCCAACCGTTCGCTTTCTGCCCGGTATGCCGCAACGCGTTCAAAAATATCCATGCTTGGTACCTCCTGTGCTTCCGAGTTGAACTACGCATCTATTTCTGTTTTTAGAGCAGTAAGTCACGAGCTAACAACGGTAAATAGAAAAAAAGGATACTACATACTTATGCGAGCTTATACGATTAATTGACGATTTTATCTTAATAACATTTTTCCTATTGGTTAAATGAGAATTTAGATGACTCCTTGCCTCCAACCGCTTGTGGTATACTTCAGTTCATAGGAATATAGGCATCAGCCAAGGAAGGAGCCGTTCAAATGGCGGTTCAACACGAGACCGAACTGTATAAGCCGCTGAAGCTTTTTTTTGAGGCGCAGGGCTATGAGGTGAAAAGCGAGGTCCGCCACTGCGATCTGGTCGGATTCCGTCCAGGTGAGGAGTTCCCTTTAATTGTGGAGATGAAAAAAACCTTCAATCTGGCTCTGCTCCTGCAAGGCATGCAGCGCCAGAAGCTAAGCAAGGAAGTATATCTGGCGGTAGAGAAGAACCGTCAGAAAAAGGGAGCTCATAACCAGCGCTGGGGTGAGATTACCCAGCTATGCCGCAGGCTTGGACTGGGACTGATCACGGTGACGCACTATAAAACCAAAAAGCCGTTCGTTGAGGTGCTCTGCACTCCGGAAGGCACGGCGGTCTACGGCCAGAAGCCGATGAAAGCCCGATTAAACCGGCTCGCAAATGAATTCCGCGAACGGAGCGGAGACTATAACGTAGGCGGCAGCCGCGGCCAGAAGCTGGTCACGGCTTACCGCGAGAAGGCCCTGCGGGTGGCCGAAGTTATGGCCCGCAGCAGCGGACCTATGGCACCGCGCGAAATCCGTGACCAGAGCGGAGTGGGCCGGGCGGCCGACATCCTTCAGCGCAATTATTATGGCTGGTTCGTCCGGATTGCCCGCGGCCGCTACTCCCTCACGCCTGAAGGCGCCGCAGCGCTAAGGACTTACGAGCAGGTGACGAACAGCCACCGGATGTTCGCGGCAGCCGGAGAGCCGTCTGAGGAGACGATCAAGGAAGAGGCTGCCGTGGCAGCAGCCGGGCTGGTGGATCTGATGGAGCGGATGTAATGTAGTGTCACCGGCTTCGGCCATATCTCTTTATGAGCTCCGCATTCCATAACGAGCAGCTGTTGATGGATTGTATCTCGCGCTGACATGTGCAGAGCAGAATCTTGACTCCCGCGGCATTGATCTAAAATAGTATCGATCTTGATGGGCTTGACATTGGGATTCCTATCAACATGCAAGAAGCAAGTGGATTTCCCAAATGGTCTTTCATGGCTGTCCCCAAGGTAAGAGGGAACGGCCGAATCAGTTGGAGGATTCCGCCAGCGACCCGAAGCGGTGCGGGCTTTTCACAAAAAGGCTCGCGTTCAGCCCTCCCAGCGGGCGGTGAACCCCGCCGCCGCATCCGCAAGGCGCGCGAGCCCCAGCCGCATCCGCTG
>NZ_LT575476.1:4304933-4738239 GCF_900086655.1 Paenibacillus tuaregi
GCCCGGCCGAACCAGCAGCGCCGCCGATACTCCCGGGAGGCCACGGTGCCCGGCCTGCTCCGGGAGCTTCAGCCTCGCCTCCTGCAAGCGCTGAACCAGCGCCCGGTCGGCCCTAACCCAGGCTGCATGGATGCCGTGCCCATCCATGGAATCCAGCTCGGCCGTCCTTGCCCCGGCTCCTCGCCCCCCAGCAAGGGCGTATATAGAGCCTTTGAGGTAGCTTTCCTCCCCTGGAACAGGTGCGCGGCCGCCGCTTCGGTCGGCCACGGTCCAAACCTTATTTTCTAGCGCCACCTCAAGCATCTCAGCCCTTCGCCGGGAACTCCAAGAGATCCCGCAAGTATCCGATCCATCTGGCGTGAAGTAAATGAGCCTCGGCTTATGTTTCCGGATTAAAGTCCGGCATTCCCCAGGAAGCATCCCATCCGGATCACAGGGCACCCCGATAATTTCTACCCCGTTCCTAAGGAATATTTCCCTGGCAGCAGGCGATACCGGTGTCTCCACCAGCACCTTCTCTCCCGGCTTCAACAGCGCGTTCGCAAGCAGTGCGAGAGCCCTTCCCCTACCAGCCGTGACAAATAGGCCCCGCCCATCTTCCAGAGCCGGACTATCTCCGTGTGAGAACCACCCGCTTATTGCCCGGGTTACCTCCGCCTGAAGAACTCCTTCACCAGCAAGACTCAGGAGTTCTTCTTGAACCTCTCCCTTCCAGGCTTCATATGCGGCTTCCCGCCAGCCGTCCGGGAGAAGTCCTGTCTCCAGACCCTCCTCCGCCAAGGAGATAAGCCCATCCCCCGGTGGTCTCCTCTCTTCAGGGTCTAATTTTCTTTTCGTCATCCCCCATTCACCTCCAAATCTCCGCTTGTTTCCTATACCTATGGAAGTCCAAGGTGCCTAATACCCGCGATTCTGACTTTTTCTCCAACAAATCTCTTTGAAAACATTTACATTTTTTGCGGTCAACAGGGCGAAATGATAGAATGATAGAATACTAAAAAGGTAAAATTTATAGAAAATGCTTTGAGGTGATTTACATGTCTTTCTCTACGGAGCCTGTTTCCACGCCTCCCGCAACGCGCAGCCAGAGAAATCGGGGAACGTCCGTAAAAGTATTTCTGGTAATCTGGCTCGTGCTTATTGGGGCGGGGATTGCCGCAACCTATTGGTACAGCAACCATCTGCAGCAGGCCATGCTGAAGAGCCTGGATGCCAAGTGGCAAACCCAGACGAATGCCATTAAGGCTGATTACAACGCCAAGCTGACCTCCCTGTCCAAGGAAGTGGGCGAACTAAGCAGCAAAGTGCAGTCTTTTAATGAGCTGTTGACTTTTACGAAGGACAATGCAAGCAATAAGACCGATAACAGCAACAAGCTGTACACCCAGTTAAATGAAGTCAAAAAACAACTTAATGCTCTTCAGAGCAAGATGGACCTGCTGAAATGAACATTCAGGTCAAACAAGTTAACCGGTTCTTTATGCTTGCAACAGCCCCTTTCTTCGGTCTGTTCATCGCTTTGCTGCTCGGAAGCGTTCACCTGAACTGGGAAGGACAGCAGGTGGCCCTGCCTGAGCCGAAGGAGCTTAATCAGCATGTAACCTCATTGTCACAGGGACTGACTAATGCTGAAGAGACAGCTAAATATACGATTTCCACCATTCGCAAAACCTCGCTGCTGTATCAGAAGACGACTAGTGCAATGTCGCAAATTGTCACATCGGCAAGCTCGGCTTCCCGGCGCCCGGAAATGATCTATGATCACCGGATCACGGCCAAGTTCGGAACAGCTCCCTTTGAGACCGTACAGAGCGACAAGATCCGGATTGAGTTGTATAAGATTAATCCGGGGAATTATAAAGGGTACGCCATGAAAATCAAACTTAAAACCCCTTCTGCCATGAAAATGGCTGTGGCCGGCGACAAGCTCGGCGCCGCAGAGACGACCATGCAGGCAGTCAAGCACAGCGGTGCTGTTGCCGGGATCAATGCCGGCGGATTCGCGGATTCAGGCGGCAAGCGCTACCCGCTCAGCACCACGATCCTGAACGGCAAATATTTGACCGGCTTTGAGCCGAGCTATAAGGATCTATCCTTTGTCGGCCTGAATCAGTCCGGCAAGCTGATCGGAGGAAAATTCTCCAGCCAGGACCAGCTGGACCGGTTGAAGCCTGCCTTCGGGGCCACCTTCGTTCCGGTGCTTCTGCAGAACGGGTCCAAGACCCCCATCCCAGCCAAGTGGATAACCTCCCCTTACCGGGCGCCCCGCACAGTAATTGGCAGCTACCGGGATGATCAGCTCCTTGTACTCGTTGTCGATGGTTATGACGAGAAAGGCGGTTCCGGCGCGTCTCTTCCGGAGCTACAGGACAAGCTGTATAATTTGGGAGTGCAGAGCGCCTACAACCTGGACGGCGGTGGATCGACCTCGCTCATCCTAAACGGCAGAGTGATTAATAAACCTTCAGACGGATCGCTGCGTCCGGTCCCTACTCATTTTTTATTTTTCAAATAATAGAGCTTTTAATTTTATATCCGGGATGGTTATAATAGGGGAAGAGAGTAATTGCCTGGAGGTGGCCTTGTGTCCTTTTCACTAACGTTCTGGATCATTACCTTGGTATTTGCCCTGTTTGTGGGCGGAATTCTAACTGCAGCTTATAACGACGATAAAACTAAAGGCTTGTAATGAAGAAGAAGCACTTCCACGCGGAAGTGCTTCTTTTCGTCCCTTGTCCGGGCATATAAAAAGCGCCGCTGCTTAGCGGCGCCCCAACCAAGACAAAAGCTTACGCATGTCTTGGTAAGTGGTTCATTTCAACCAGGCATTGTCCACAGATGGACCGTTCTTTGAACTCGCTCACATCTTCCATATTTCCACAGAACACACACTTCGGACGATAACGCTCAAGGATAATATGATCCCCTTGTACGAGAATTTCGACAGGGTCCCCCTCATTCATTTGATATCTCTTCCGAAGCGATTTGGGTAAGACGATTCTCCCCAGTTGATCCACTTTACGGACCACACCAGCAGGTTTCATAACAAGCACACCTCTCCCGAAAAATATAAACAGACCGTGCATGAATAGGGCTCTTCACTGAAGATATAATAAAGCTTCCCCCTTCTTATATCGGCAGAAAAGAAAAAGATGGAAGGTCTTTAAATAAATTTATTTCGGCATTTTTTTCCTGAATCCTGCTTAACGATCTAATTTTTGTGATAATTCACGAAAAAATCGCAACTTCAGACATATTTACACATAAAATCCTTACTTCATACCAGGAAAATCCAGCTGCCTCAGCGCTTCATACACAATAATCGCAGCAGAATTGGACAGATTCAGCGAGCGTACCTTGTCGGTCATGGGCATCCGGATTAAGCTGTCTGGATGGGCCTCAAGGATTTCCGGCGATAATCCTTTGGTTTCCTTGCCGAACACAAAGAAGTCTCCATCCTGATATTGATAGTCACTATATCTTTTGTCCCCTTTGGTGGTGGCGAAGAAGAATCTGCTGCCTTTATACATCTCCTCAACCTCTGCGAAGGAATCATGGTATTCGATATGAACAGCGTACCAATAATCGAGGCCGGCGCGTTTCAGCGTGGCGTCATCGGTACGGAAGCCAAGCGGGCGGACAAGATGCAGATGAATTCCCGTAGCCGCGCACGTACGGGCGATGTTACCGGTATTCGCCGGAATTTCAGGTTCAACGAGTACAATATGTAAAGCCATGATGAGTGAAGCCCCTCTCTTGTGCGAAAGATTACATCAAATTCATCCTTGTATTATATCACGTTCTTCCCCTATTCAAACAGCCTGCCTTATTCTCTTCGGCGTATCCATACATCCTTATACCGCACTTTGCCCCGTGCATTCAGGCTCATCCCTCCAAATGCCCCGTCATAGTTCGCGGTCTGCACACTGTGGTACAGGGATGGGATATTACAGCTTCTACGAATAGTCCGCAGTTTCAAGCAGCTTACTTTATTACTAACAGGCAGCCGGAATAAACCGGCCGCCTATCGTTCATCCATCATTACTAACAATTCAGAAGAGCATACACTGTTCTGTTCTATTGATTGTTTTGCTTGGCGTTAATCGTTTCAATAGCCTTCTCCAAATAAACATCTCGCCCTTCACGGACTTCCTTAATCGTTCGCTGCACCAGCACGGTAGGCTGAATGCCGATGAGATGGTGCTGGCTGCCGTCTTGTTTCAAGGTTACTAGACCTGTCCATCCCACGATACAGCCACCCGGCAGTTGAATAAAATTCGCGTCTCCATTTGCCCCCGCAGTCGGTTGCCCGATAATATCCGCCAATCGGTAATGTTCGACGATACCCATAATTGTTTCGGAATAGCTAACTGCGCCTCCATAAGTCAGAAACGCCACTTTGCCCTTTAATTTCGATTTCTCCGGTTCATGTGTATATTGTATGAGATTAAACTTCACGTTTTCATGATCCGGAAATACAAACAGAGGCATATGGAATTGCGGCGTCTGGAATGGAGAATCCGTTAGATATTTCAATATATTTATCCCGATTGTACCCGGATACGGATAACCTCTTAAATCGAAGATTACGCCTTTTGCATGTCCCAGCTTTGAGAGGTTCTGTTGGAACATGTCTTCGGTCAACCTTGTCAGATTAACGTAATAAATACCGTCCTTTACCTGTTCAACAACGCCTGGCGTGATGAATTCCTCCACGGTTCGGTCGCCATAAAGAATGGTAAGATCGAGTTTGGTCTTACCCCGTTGCACCGTCAGCCTGGCTTCTGTCCCCTTTTTCCCTATATAAAATTCACGGGCAGCTAATATACGTTTATATTGCCTACTGCCTTGCATAGTCAGTTCCAACTCTTTAAAGTGCGAGTCTGCTTTCTTCCCGTTTATCATTAAAATGACATCTCCGGGCTTAAGACCGGTCTCTTCTTTGGCGTTCGTTACCACAACTTGATCTTCAATCCATTCGACCCGATAAGGAGCGTATACCGCCTCGCGTTCAAGTTCAGGAACTATAAAGAGGCTATGCCCATCCTGCAGTTTCGCCAGCATCCGCTTCATGGTAAGTGAATACTGATCCAACGTACGATTGTTCAAGCTTTGCTGCAGCGCATCGATTAACGTCCGCTCCCAATCGACCTTCACGACATCGAAATAAGGGTAGAAATGCTGAATGGCATTCCAGGTTATGACGACATTAGCCAATTGGACATTCCGATCGTTTAGCGAAACTTTATCCAATTTGATCTTCGCAAGCTGTTGTTGAAGCTTGGTAAGTCTATCCGCCGATTCGGCCGTTGCACCAATCGTCCCCTTACTGTCTCTGTACAGAACGATTGGAATATGAGCGAATACGCCCGGGGTTATCTGCTTGACAACCACCTCCCCCGGCTTCAAAATATGCTTTTGAAGTAGAATTTCGCTCGTGCCCTCGGACTGCAGCCGTTCGCTCGTGTACATTTCTTGGGGAGAGTTCATTTTGACGCCTTGGTGCAGCCATGCGGTCAAATTGCGGGCCTGCTTAGGCCGGTTGAGCCGGGCTGCTTTGTCCTTGTTCGTAAAGCGCATCGTCGGCGCAATCGGATAGAAGAGTTCTTGGAGCGCTGCCGTTAATTCCTTGTCCGATTTTGCAGCCCTGGCCTTGCTCACCCCATAAATGGCGAACCGTTGCCAGTCGATTTTCTCGTTCTCGTCACTCGGGTGGAAGAATCGTATGTACCCGTAGAGCTTCGTAAATGCTTGAACGTTCGTAATCTCTCGACTAACGGGGGCCTCCTTTTCCTTCGCCATAGTCGGTACAGCCGACACGAGAAAGACCATCATCGCTACGACTAAAAGACTTATCCGCTTCATTTTGTTCATATTTTCCTCCTGAAAAATATTTAGTATCATGCGTCCATCCGTTTGTTACTTTTGATTCTTTTCTAATCTGTTTGTTCATACCACATCAACCTCCTCATTGGTAATGTCCTAATTTTATCCAATCAATATTGTCGATTGAATAGTCTTAGGACCAGTTTAAAAATAGACCTTGGTCGAGTTCGCAACTGGACACTCACCGGATAACCTGCCGAGAAAATCCGCAGAATTCCACATGAACCTACTCATAAGGACTAAGGACATTCATATGCAGAGATCCCCTATCCGCCCTCGATTGATCCGGGCATAGTGGTTGCCCAATCCAAGCGATCAGGCGATCGGCCTGAACTTCACGGATATCATAAGAAAAGAGGTGCTCCCTGTATCGGGGATCACCTCTTCTATCTATTTCCTCCGGCGTATCCATACATCCTTATACCGCACTTTGCCCCATGCATTCAGGCTCATCCCTCCAAATGCCCCGTCATAGTTCGCGGTCTGCACACTGTGGTACAAAAACAGAACATTATAGCTGCTTCGGATCAGTTTCTCAGCCTTAAGCAGTTCCTTGATTCTTAACTGGGCATTACTTTCCGCGATACATCGCGAGATACATGCATCCACTTCCACTGCCACATCGCTGCCCAAATGTCCACGAACAAACGAGGTGGCCGAGGTATACAGATTGATTAAGGTTAAGTCCGGCTGCTCACCCAGTACCTCGCCGCCAAGAATCAAATCCGCTTCCTTGATCCTTTCCGGCTCGGACAGCTCTCTTATCGGAAAAGCACGCCATGCCAGCTGTATGCCCAAGCTTCTGCAGCATGCCTGTATCCATGCTGCGTTCTCCTCATTGCTGGGCATAGCATACGTGTACAGCCACAAAGTCTCGCCTTGGTAGCTGGATTCGGACAGCAGACGGCGGGATTCCTCAAGTAAGGCTGGCTGGATGCAGCCGCTGTCTCCCGGGTAAGGGAAAAATCCGGCTGAGGGTCGGGTTCTGATCTCGCCCAATTCCCGAATCATTTTACCGCGGTCTATAGCGCTATGAACGGCCTGGCGGAATTTGGCATCCTGTAGAACTCCCGGCTTTTTCATATTAAAGGTCAAATAGGTGCTGCCCTGCTCAAGCTGCTGCAGATGGGGCTTGGCTCCACTCAAGGTCTGGGCTTCAAAATAAAGGAGCTGAGCCTTCGGGTCCTGGGGCTGCAATGTATGAATCCCCTGATAGTTGGGCCATACCCACATCTCGATGCGGTCCAAATGCGGGCGGGTGCCAAAATAATGCTCATGGGCCTGCACAACCAGCATGGACGAGTCATTATGAGTTAACTTGAAAGGCCCTGTTCCAATAGGATTCCGGGCGAAGCTGGCTTCATCCAGATCAGCCGGTACGATACAATACCGCTCTGAAGCCATCACATTCATAAACAATCCCATCGGGCGGTCAAATTGAACTTCAAGCTCATATTTGCCTTGGATCTGAATCCGCTGTATGGCGGACAGCATCCAGTCTTCCGGCTGGAAGCGGCGCACACGCTCCAAGGTAAACTTCACGTCCTCTGCGGTCATACGTCTGCCGTGATGGAACAGGATTCCCTTCCGCAGGTGAATGCGCCATATCTGGCCGTTGTCCTCACTTTCCCATGCATGTGCCAGTCCAGGAACCAGCCTGCCCTCTTCGGCAGAATATGTACATAAGGGATCAAATATCTGCTCGATCCAGTGAGCCTCAGTCCTGCGGATTACCCCTGCCGGGTCCAGATCAGGGACCTCCCTGTAGAAGGGAAACCTGAGGATGTCGATGGACTCGCCCCCTGGAACAACGCCAAACTGGGAGGATAACCATGCTGCAAAGAGCTCGGCCAAATGCCCGTCCTGGAGTGAATCCACAAGCCCTAATGCCTCATTAAGCCGCCCTTCTTGAACCTTACGGCGGGCCAATTCCAGAACAAGATCTTGATGTGAGCCTAGGAACGTCAACCTGGAGAGGTGTCCGCGCCCACGGCCGGGCTCCCAGACCAGCAGTTCCATCTGGCTCATGCGCATGAGCAGAAGCTGGGCGTTCCTGCGCGTGCATCCTAAGGCGTCGGTTAGCTCATCCATCTTGACTGGAAAAGCCTGATTCTCCCCTTGATGGGAGTATCGCTGCCTAAGCCGGAAATAGTATTTTTCAATTTCCATCTGAGTCCACTCCGTTTAAAAGGTGAAATACTTGGATGAAAGCTTCGCTTTTTCTTCCTCTTTTCAACCAGTATACTGATCCCACAATAACACGTAAAGAAAGGTGATCAGATGACTTTGTGGTTAAACAAGCAATTTCTGATCCTGCTGATCAGCGGAGGGATTCTGGCAGTCGGGAATAAAATCTACGAGCTGGCTCTGCCGCTGATTCTGTATGATCTTACACATTCCTCTGTTGCTATGTCGGTCATGCGGGGGATTGATTTCCTGCCAAACTTATTACTTGCCGCCTTCATTGGTGTGTGGGTCGACCGTGCACGAAAAAAGCTTTGGTCCGTCTTTAGTGTGTTAGTCCAGCTGATTCTGTTGACTACTTTATATTTCTGGACCGCCTATGGAAGCCCATCTATCTATGTGTTCTATATCACCGGCTTCCTGCTCATGACTCTGGGTTATGCTTATTCTAATGCCCGTGTGGCACTGGTCAAGCTTGTTCTTCCTGGGCAGCATCTTACTCCAGCCAATGCGGCTTTCAGCTTCCTCGGCACAGCTATCGCCATCATGGGCCCGGCATTGACCGGCCTTATTCTGATGTTATCCGACCTTAATGCCGGTCTGCTGCTTACCGCCATAGCTTTTGTACCAGCCTGCCTGCTGATACTCCTGCTCCCTGCAGACCCGGAGCCTTCAACTGTACCCCGCGGCAATTTCCGTCAAGAGCTCAAGGAGGGCTGGAATGAGCTGCTGCGCAACCGGATTCTGAAGCAGATTACGGTGCTGGTGATCTTTCTCAATTCCACAACCGGTATGGTGGATGCGACAATTGTGTTCGCAGCCAAGGATGGATTAAGGTTGGACAATGCTGCACTTGGACTTGTACTGTCTGCAGGAGGCATCGGCGGACTGGCTGGAAGCCTGCTCATCAGCCCGCTCAGATGCCGCTTCAGCATCGGTCATATCCTAGGCGTAACCACACTGCTTAGCGGGCTTGCCTATGCTGTCCTGTACTTTGCCCACAACGGACTTATTCTCGCTACAGGCCTTTTCTTTGACGGGATGTTCGGGACGATCAGCTCCATATGCATTTGGACCTATCGCCAAGAATCTACTCCACAGCATCTGATTGGGCGTGTTAGCGGCATCACAGGTTCGGCTTTTAAGCTGGGCATGCCCTTTGCCATCCTCGCAGCCGGATGGATATCCCAGCATTACTCTCCCGCCCTTGTCTTTGGAACAGCGGCTCTGCTGAATATCGTAATGTTCATCGCCTGCCGCATGAGCTCTCTATGGAGCCCGCGCTTTACAGAAGAATTGCGGATTAGCGCCCATTAAAGCACCATCCTAGCAAAAAAAGAGGCGACCCCCTTGCACCGGGGGTCACCTCGTCAACATTTTACATTTAATTAGCCGTTCTTCTTTTGGAATTCACCCATAAAGTCAACAAGCGCTTTGATATGGTCATAGGATACGGCATTATAGATGGAAGCACGCAGGCCGCCGACGCTCCGGTGTCCTTTGAGACCGACAAAGCCTTCCTGCTCGGAAGCTTTGACGAACTGCTTCTCCAGCTCCTCCGACTGCAGCCGGAAGGTAACGTTCATAATGGAACGGCTGTCCGGATTGGCAAATCCACGGTAGAATCCGCCGCTATTGTCAATCGTATGATACAGCAGCTTGGCTTTCTCCCGGTTCTTCGCTTCGATGCCTTCCAGTGAGCCCTGCTCTTCGATCCATTTGAGCACCTGGTTCACCATATATATCGAGAAGGATGGAGGAGTATTGTACAAAGAGTTGTTCTTGGTGTGTGTGTCATAACGAAGCACGGTTGGAATGTGCTTAGGTGAGTTCTGAATCAACTCTTCACGGGCTATCACTACGGTTACTCCTGAAGGCCCCAGATTCTTCTGGGCGCCGGCATAGATCAGCCCGAAGTCTTTAAGGTTGAAGGAACGTGACAAGATGTCACTGGACATATCTACAACTAGAGGAACACTCCCAGTGTCCGGGAAGCTGCTGAACTGCGTGCCCTCGATAGTTTCGTTGGATGTCACATGCAAATAAGCCGTATTCTCAGGAAGCTGAAGATTCGACAGATCTGGAACCGATTTGTACTGGTCCTCTTCAGAGGAAGCCGCCACAAAGGTGTCTCCAATCAGCTTGGCTTCAGCGATAGCTTTATTCGCCCAGCTGCCGGTCTTGACATAACCAGCAGATTTGCCTTCGGTAAGAAGGTTCATCGGAAGCATAGCAAATTGTGTAGAAGCCCCTCCCTGAAGGAATAACACTTTATATCCTTCCGGATTACCAAACAGACCTAGCAGCCGGCTCTGAGCCTCGTTATGAACCTCCTCATACACCGCTCCGCGGTGGGACATCTCCATAATCGACATTCCCGTACCATGATAATCGACAAATTCAGCCTGGGCGCGCTGCAGCACTTCCAGGGGGACCGCTGCAGGACCCGCATTAAAATTGTAGGCTCTCTTACTCATTGGACTCCCATCCTCTCTTTTCTTAAAGTAAGTTGAAACACGGTGTTTAGTTACGGTTTACTATAACAACAATCGATCCAGGCATCAAGAACATATTGAGGCTGCGTGGACAAGTTTGCAGAATTGACACATTACCGCTTTATCTTGTCAAAGAATAGTTATTTCTGACATGTTCATCTGGTAAGGACAAGCCTGATTTTGTCAAAAAAGAAGCCGTCTTCCCGGGCCGGAACGACCAGGTGGGACGGCTTTTTGGCTACGATATCTTCATGGATAAGTTCGATTACAGATCGAAATACAGTCCGATCTCATGCGGATGAACACGCATATTAACCGCCTTGGATTCCTTGCGTTTCAGTTCAACAAAGTTATCGATGAATTCTTGGGTGAACACGCCGCCCTCAGTCAAGAACTCACTGTCTGCCAGAAGAGCATCCAATGCTTCATCAAGGGAACCTGGAACGCTGCGGATTTCCGCTTTCTCTGCATCCGACAATTCGTAAATGTTCTTATCGAAAGGCCCGTATCCTTGCTCTTGCGGGTTGATCTTACGTTTGATTCCGTCAAGACCGGCAAGCAGCATCGCGGAGAACGCCAGATATGGATTCGCGGTGGAGTCCGGGGTACGGAACTCGATACGGCAGCCCTTAGGAGTTACGGCAGCTACAGGAATGCGTACTGCTGCAGAACGGTTACCTTTGGAATATACCAGGTTCACTGGGGCTTCATAACCCGGAACAAGGCGTTTGAACGAATTCGTGCTTGGGTTCGTGAAGGCAATAAGCGCAGGCGCATGATGCAGAATCCCACCAATATAGTGGAGCGCCATTTCACTTAGATTAGCATAACCGCCTTTTTCATAGAAAAGAGGGGTGTCGCCGTCAAAGATAGACTGGTGAACGTGCATCCCGCTACCGTTGTCGCCAAACAGCGGTTTAGGCATAAAGGTTGCCGTTTTGCCAAATTGCTGTGCGGTATTATGAACGATATATTTGTAAACCATCAGGTTATCAGCGGTTTTGAGAAGTGTGTCAAAACGGAAGTTGATCTCAGCCTGCCCTGCTGTAGCCACCTCGTGGTGATGACGCTCTACGCGAAGGCCTGCTTCTTCTAACAACCGGCACATTTCGCTGCGGATGTCCTGCTGCTTATCAGTAGGTGCTACCGGCACGTATCCGCCTTTAACAGGGATTTTGAAACCAAGGTTGCCGCCCTCTTCGCTGCGGCTTGTGTTCCAGCTTGCTTCTTCCGAATTCACTTCGTAGTAGGAACGGTTCATACTGCTCTCATAACGGACATCGTCAAAGATGAAGAACTCCGACTCTGGCGCGAAGAATGCAGCTGTCCCCACTCCACTCTTCTTCAGGTACTCTTCGGCACGAACAGCGATGCTGCGCGGATCGCGCTCATAACGGTTGCCGTCCGGTGTAAAGATATCACACAGAATGTTCAAGGTAGGATGTGCGGTGAAAGGATCAACAAAACATGAGTTGGGATCCGGCATCATTACCATGTCAGACTCTTCAATACCACGGAAGCCCGGGATTGAGGAACCGTCAAACGCTACACCATTTACAAAAGTCTCCTCATCCACCTCTTTGGCTGGCAGGCTGATATGGTGTGCACGACCTGACAGGTCTACAAAACGGAAATCCACCCACTCAATTTGTTTCTCCTGAATAGTGTTCAAAACCTGCTGTACAGACATCTTAATCCTCCCAATCACGAACATTAAAGCACTAGATAACACTCAACGTTCATACTTAATATTTAATGTCGTCATTATAATCCTAACAAAAACAATGCGTCAATACTTATGTAAGGTATTTTTGTTTTTCATGTCAGGTATTATAACATTTTATCACTTTACATAAAAAACCTGGCCCCTTGCTAAGGACCAGGCGTTCAATCGGTTATGGTATTTCCCGGGAAAATATTACACACTTACAGTATTTAAAGCAGATTTCGGGGTATTAAATTGTCTTCCGACAATTGGGGCCAGCTTCTCCAAGTCCTGCAGAAGCGCTGCGAATTGATCAGGGAACAAGGATTGCACCCCATCTCCGGTCATGGAATTGTCAGGATCTGTGTGCATCTCGATAATCAGACCGTCTGCACCAGCCGCAACGGACGCTTTAGCCATTGGCTCTACAAGCTCACGCCGTCCTGTGCCATGGCTTGGGTCTGAGATCACCGGCAGATGGCTGAGCTGCTGCAGGACCGGAATTGCGGACAGATCGAGCGTGTTGCGGGTATAAGTCTCAAATGTGCGGATTCCCCGTTCACAGAGCATCACGTTCGGGTTCCCGCCGGCAAGGATGTACTCAGCCGCGTTGAGAAGTTCGTCATAGGTTGCACTGAAGCCCCGTTTAAGCAGGATCGGGCGTCCACAGCTGCCCAGCTTCCGAAGCAGATCAAAATTCTGCATATTTCGGGTACCAATCTGAAGAATATCCGCATATTCCGCACATACGTCAACATATTCCGGTGTCATAACCTCGGTAATTGTAAGCAGACCATGCTTCTTCCCCGCTTCAGCCATCATGATCAGACCTTCCACACCGACTCCCTGGAAGCTGTACGGGCCTGTGCGGGGCTTAAATGCGCCGCCGCGCAGCACTTGCCCTCCTGCTGCCTTCACTAAACGGGCAATCTCATCGATCTGCTCCGGCGTCTCCACCGCACACGGTCCACCCATGACTACAAGCTCGCCGCCTCCAATGGTGACATCGCCAAGGGAAATCACAGTATTCTCAGGGTGGAAATCCCTGCTCGCAAGCTTGTAGGATTTCGAGATCTTGATGACGTTCTCTACGTCCTTCATTTGACGCAGATGCTCTGCAAGCTTCGGTTCGATCTGACCAATCAGGCCGATCACGGTGCGGTCACTTCCACGGGATACGTGAGCTTGGAGCCCTTCTTTTTCGATGACAGCAATAATTTCCTGAATGCGCTCTTCAGGAGTCTGATTAGAAGTAATTACGATCATGTTATGACATCCTCTCCGGGGAAAATTTACAGTTGTCTCATTCTATATAAAATTAACTTTATGAAAGTTACCCTATTCGGGCGCTGCGATGCCGAGTGTTCTTACGACCGCTGTTGTCTCCGAAATGCTTGAACTAGATATTAATGGGGCATTTCGGAGACAAAGGCGAACGCTCCGCTTCTTCAGAATCACTCGGGATCGAAGCTGAGATCGGTTCATTCTAAAGTTCATTTTATATTGTTTAAAGTTGAAGTTAATGCAGAAATTCACTTCCGCGCTTAAACGCTTGTTCGCTTTTAAGCTTTTATCCATTAAAGTAACTATACAGGAGTATCTCCCTACCGTCAACCCTTGGCCCCTCCCGGGTACGGAAATCGCCCCTTGGAAAACGCTATAAAGGCGTATCAGTCAAGGGATATAGAGACAAGAGTATTTTCCCAATAGGTTCACAATTCGAGCAGCAGTCCCTGGGAGTCTTCCCACCATAACAGGTTTCCAAAAAATATCCAGGTAGCGGGACAGAGAAATTGCCGAGAACAGTATTAATCGTAAGAATTGAAATTCAAAAAAAGACGCCTGAATTCAGGCGTCTTGGCGTCTTCTGCTTAAGATGCTGGGGTTCCCGACTTCTCGCGAACCGGGGGAAGCAGCTTTTTCATATTGACTGTGCGTACAATCTCCCAAGTCTCTGGGCGGTCAGGATCATACTGTTCAAGATAGGCTATCACTTCCTTGGTGATCGGGGTCGGCGTAGACGCCCCGGAAGTAACTCCTACTTTATTCACACCTTCCAGCCATTCCCGCTTAAGCTCTGTCACATCCGCAATACGGTAGGCCGTGACACCAGCAATCTCCTCAGAGACCTGGGCTAAGCGGTTCGAGTTGTTGCTGCGGGGATCGCCGACCACAATGACCAAGTCGGTCTGACCCGCCTGTTCGGCCACGGCTTCCTGTCTGACCTGGGTAGCCAGGCAGATTTCGTTATGCACTTCAGCCCCAGGGAACTTCTCAACCAGCTTCTTCATAATGTGCTTGATGTCCCACTGGCTCATGGTCGTCTGGTTCGTAATAATAATCCGGTCTGAGTTCAGCTCCAGCGTATCAATCTCTTCCTCACGCTCAATCAAGTGCACATGCTCCGGTGCAATACCGATAGCTCCCTCGGGTTCAGGGTGCCCTTTCTTCCCGATATAGATAATCTCATACCCCTCAGCAACCTTCTCTTCAATCAGCACATGAGTCTTCGTCACATCCGGACAGGTTGCATCGACCGTAGTCAGACCCTTCTCTCTGGCCATCTTCCTGACTTCCGGAGATACCCCGTGAGCCGTAAAGATTACGGTGCCGGATTCCACCTGGTTTAGGATATCCAGACGGTTCGGACCATCCAGTGTAATAATTCCCTCATCTTCGAAAGAGGTGGTAACATGACTATTATGAACAATCATGCCCAGTATATAAATCGGACGCGGCAGATCGAGATTCTTGGCCGCCTGACGGGCCAAAACCATCGCGTCGACCACACCGTAACAGTAACCACGCGGCGAAATTTTGACGACTTCCATGGAATAATACCCCGCTTTCTTGGTTCTTTCAGCGGGACTCTATAAGCCCCTAGCTGCGAACCTTACACTCTACTTGTGACAAACACCTTTATTATACCTTATTGAAGCGGGGTCGGGAAGGCGGGCAGCCAGATCACAAACGCCGTCCCTTCCCCCTTGCGGGAGATGACTTCGACCGAGCCCCGGTGCTCGTCAATAATCCATTTGGCGATGGACAGCCCAAGCCCTGTCCCTTGAGTGACCCCTCTCGATGGGTCGGCACGGTAGAACCGCTCGAAGATGTGGGGAATATCCTTCTGATCCATGCCGATGCCTGTATCAGCGATCCGGATTCCAATCTGGCCGCCGACCCGCACGGCATCGATCACAACCTTGCCATAAGGCGTATATTTGAACGCATTCTCAATGAAAATGAACAGCATCTGCTGCAAATAGTCACGGTTGCCTTCCACATAAATGCCGTTAATCGCGGACAGGTCGCCCTGTATCCATGCGGCGGAACGCTTAAGGAACTGCGAACGCCGGATGACATCCTGCACAATCGGGGAGATGAGCAGCGGCTCCTTCGTAATAGTCTGCCCTGTATCCGCACGGGCCAGTGACAGCATGTCATTCACGAGCCGGCTCATCCGCTTGGCCTCATCCGCGATATCGCTAATCGCTTCCATGGACATGCTGCGCAGGGTCAGCTCATCCATCTTAAGCCGCCCTTCGGCTTCCTGATCCCAAGCCTTCTTAAGCAGATCCACATTGCCACGTATTGTGGTAAGCGGCGTCCGCAGCTCATGCGAGGCATCCGAAACGAACCGCCGCTGAGTTGCATAAGCCTCCTCCAATTCCTTATAGAATCGGTCAGTCCGTTCAAGCATCTGATTGACCGTACCAATCAACTGGCCGATCTCATCGTTCGGACCGTCATAGTCAATGCGGACACTGAGGTCATTCCCGGTCTGAATCTGGTTGGCGGCCTCAATTACTTTGCCAATCGGCATCATCGATTTCCGGGCTAGAAACAGACCCAACGTTGAAGCACAGACAACGGTAATGAAGAAACCGAAGATCAGAACCGTCTTCATCTGATCCAGCAACCGGTCTTCTGACATGGTGTTTACCGCCAGCGACAGTACTCCGATCGGCTGACTCGCAGTCTGAATCGGCACCTCAAATAAAATGAACGAATACCCGCCCTTATTAAAGACTGAAAATTTACCTCCGTCTACCAAAGTAGACTGTTTCGGAATCGGCAGGGTTAAATTGCGTTCTTGAAGATCCGGCGAAATACTTGTGATTCCGGTGCCATAATAACTGTAAATTTGCCAGTAAATATTATTATCCTTGAGCTTGGTAAGCTGGGGCAGCTCCAAACTTAGATTAAAGCTATCCAAATCCAAAATCCCATTCACATTCCGGATTTGATTGGCCTGCTCAACAATTTTCCTCTTAACCTCGGAATAAATGTTATAACGCACAAGTCCATAAATCGAAGCTCCGAACAGCACCAGAGTTACGGCCAGTATGCAGGTATACCATGCGGTCAGCCGCCATCTTATGGACATACTCAAGAATCTCCTCTCAGAATGTAACCGGCTCCGCGGATCGTCTGAATGACCCGCTTACCGCCCTGCTCCTCCGTCTTTTGTCTAAGCATGGCAATGTAGACCTCCAGCACATTTGATTCCCCACTGTAGTCATACCCCCAGATTTTGTCCATAATCAAGTCACGGGTCAAAAGACGCTTCGGATTCTGCATGAACAGATGCAGAAGCTCGAACTCTTTGGCTGTAAGCTCAAGCCTGCGTCCAGCTCTAATCACTTCTCTGGAATCGTAGTCCAGCACGATATCTTCAAAAACAAGGCGCTGGCTGTCGCCTTCAGCAGCACTTTCCTTACGGCGGAGCAGCGCCCTCACCCGGGCAAGCAGCTCCTCAAGCGCAAAAGGCTTCACCAAGTAATCATCCGCTCCAAGATCAAGCCCCTTCACCCGGTTCTCGACCTCATCCTTGGCCGTCAGCATCAGGATGGGCACACTACTCCCGCCCTCGCGAATCCGCCGGCAGACCTCAAAGCCATCCACCTGCGGCATCATGACATCCAGCACCACAAGATCAGGATCGGCCGAGAGCATCATTTGGAGTCCCTCGGCACCATTACTGGCGGAATAGACATCATACCCTTCAAAAGCCAAGCCGCGCCGCAGCATGGAAATAATTTTCTCATCATCATCAATAATCAATATCCCTGATCTCATGGTACCTCTCCTTTTTACAATTCGCCGCAACCTGCGGATCGATCCTGATTGTACATGTATTCACTATTTGTATTGTACCAAATTGAATGCCTGTATTTACAACAAGAAGCGGTAGGGATTCCCCTGCCGCTTCTGTATTCCTGCCTGATTATATACCCAGGCTCGTTACTCAAGATTCTGGAAGCTGTTCTTATCCCCAATCGTTACCGTTACATCCATCTTGCTGTCGTTACGGACAACACTCAGCTTCACCTTATCCCCAACCTTACGGGTCTGAATATAGGCGATCAGATCTTCCTTCGTGGCATAATTCTTACCGTCCGCCCCTGTAATGATGTCATAAGGACGAAGATCTGCGCTGTAAGCCGGCGACTTGTACACGATCTCAGACACTACAGAGCCTTCTTTGACATTGGTGCCCATCTGTTTGGCCACTTCCTCTGTCAAAGTCATCAGAGATGCCCCGATGAACGGAACCGGCTTCTTAGGGATGGCCTGATTGTTCTTCAGCTTATCCAATACTTCGTTAATGGTGCTTGTTGGAATCGCAAATCCGATACCTTGCGAGTTCTCGCTTACCGCCACGTTAATTCCGATAACCTCGCCTTTCAGGTTAAGCAGGGGTCCACCGGAGTTCCCCGGATTGATCGAGGCATCCGTCTGGAGCAAGTTCTCATACTTGCGGTCCTTCTCCCCATTCTCGCCAGCAATCGTGATTTGGCGTCCTTTGGAGCTGAGCACACCGGCTGTTACCGAGTGATCGAAGCCCTGCGGGTTACCAATGGCCACCAGCCATTCACCGACTTTGGTGTTGTTGGAGCTGCCCAGCGGGATCGAAGGAAAGTCGCTGCCTTCAATCTTGAGGACGGCAAGGTCGAGGTCGTAGCTTGTGCCAAGAACTTTAGCTTCATAAGGCTTATTCGTACCTTGTACGGTGACCTGTACCACATCCGCATTATGAACCACGTGCTCATTCGTTAGAATATATCCGGTTTTGTCGAAGATAAAGCCGGAACCCAAGCCTGTTGGAACGAGCTGATTTCCGGAAGACCCGGAACCAGAACCGGAGCCAGAGCCCGAACCGCCGGAACCATAAGGATCATTGCCCTGGCCGCCGCCGCCAAACAGGCTGTCATCTCCGCCGAAGAAAAATTGATTGAACGGGTCTGTACTGCTTCCACGGCTCTGCTTGCTGGATTTCACCAGCGTTTCGATCTTAACCACTGCCGGTCCCGCATGATCCACCACATCACTGACATCTCCGGGGTTGGTCATTGGGAAGATGGCCTGGGTTGTTTTATTGGAAGATGTGCTGCTCTCCGATTGTTCCCCGTTAGAGCCGCTAGAATAAGAGACCGCAGGGGCAGCTGCCTGGTCTGAGGTGAACAGATTCTCCTTATCGGCAAATACCATCGCGCCGGTAAGGATCAACATGCCGGCCAGGGCACCCGCAATGACGGATTTTATAGAAGACTTCGGCTTGCCGTTATACTGCCAGTTTCCCCCGCCGCCTTTGCCACCTCCGGATGCTCCACCGCCGCCTCCGTCATTCGAAGGCCGTATATCATAGGAGGTTAAGAGGGGTCTGACCGGCTGTGGAGGTGTGACTTCAACACGCTCCGGTTCCTGGGACAGCTCTCTTCCCGCCTCCCTTTGACTATCTTGACCGTAAGACTGAAAAGGACCATAGGAATAATATGATGAACCGGAATCTGATGGCTTCTGCTCCCGCTGATCTGCCGCGTCGTCTCCAAAGTTATTTCCGGGTTTACTTCTTTGTTCGTCCATTGTTGTTATCCTCCTTATCCCATGTCCACAAGGGATCTTGTTTACTTGTTCTTATTGTGTACTATAAACCTTAAACGTACCTTAAAAACAATTAAAAAGGAGATAAACCTTTATGGCTCTAAGAAACCCATCCCTGGCGGTGTGCATAGATGGCAAGCTGTGTGCGGTCTTCCAGCTCACATTTCATTAATAGATTGCTGACATGGGTCTTGACCGTTTTGATGCTGATATGAAGCTCTTCCCCAATGTCCTTGTTTGTCTTTCCCTCCGCAATGAGAAGAAGCACCTCTTTCTCCCGCTCGGTCAAGCCGGATTCGTCATTTTGTACAGTGCGCTGCCGCAGTCCCCTGGTCAGAGCCTGGGCCACATCCCCGGTCATCACCGGCATCCCCCGGTAGGCTCCCTGCAGGGCATAGATGAGCTCTTCCGCAGAAACAGTCTTCAGCACATAGCTGACCGCCCCGGCTTCAATCGCCTTGACGACCAGATCATCTTCAAGAAAGCTGGTTAGGATAACAATCTTCAAGTGTGGGAAACGCTCCAGCACAGCCTGGGTTGCCTCAGCTCCGTTCATCACCGGCATCATCAGGTCCATCAAAATAATATCCGGCATGCCATCATCGCCAGCATGGCTTAGGTAATCAACCGCCTGCTGACCATCGCCCGCCTCCGCAATCACTTGAAACTTGGGCTCCAGCATCAGATACGTTTTCAGCCCCATGCGGACCATATCATGGTCATCCACAATCATGACTTTTATTGTCTCATTGCTCATGCTCATCGCTCTCTTCCCGTTCTTCAAATTTAGGAATATGTACACGTATTGTTGTTCCAGCCCCTGGTTTGCTGATAACTTCCACATGGCCTCCCAGCTTCTCTGCCCGCTCGCGCATGGTCGTCAGCCCGTAAGAGCCCTGCTTCTGGTAAGTGGAACTGAAGCCCTGCCCATCGTCGCTGATGCTCAGCATCACCTGCCGCGGACCCTCGCGCAAGGACAAGCTGACCATATTGGCTCCGGCATGTTTGACGATATTGGCCATCGCTTCCTGGATGATCAGGAACAACTGGTGCTCTTTCGCTTCAGACAGCTGGCCCGGGATGTCGAGTTCCTTCATTCCCTTCAGGTTATTCTGCCTGCAATAATCCGGGAACCACTGATCCAGCGCTTCAGCCAAAGTCTTGCCGACCAGCTCCATAGGTCTAAGCTGGGCAATAAGCGCCCTCATCTGTTTCTGAGCGATGTTGGACATCTGGATTAGCTGGTCCATAACTATGGTGGCTTGGTCTTCATTAATTTTCAGAACCTTAGGCAGTGAAGATGCCGCCATATGAATCGCAAAAAGCTGCTGGCTGACCGTATCATGAAGATCCCTTGCCAGTCGCCGCCGCTCTTCGAGCACGGCCTTCTCCGAGGCCTGCTCCTTCTCGATGACCTCCTGCTCGCCAAGCTGCTGCAGCAGCTGCATCTTCTTTTCCACAGCCGCCATCATCGTATTGAACTCCATATACAGGCCAGCGAACGTCTGGTCCACCGTGCCTGGGAGCCTGACATGCAAATTGCCCTTGGCCACCTGGAGCATACCCAAATGCAGCGCATCAATCCGGCGCTGAATTCTCTGCCCCGCTAAATAGCCTATAATGACTGAAAACACCACAATCCCCACCACGTAGTAAATCCACATGCGGGGAGTCGTAATGACGATATATCCGGAAGACTTGCCGACATAGAGAGCTGCCGCTGACAAGCAGCCTGTCAGCAGAAAGTAAAACAGCAGCTCCCATTTTGTGCTTCTTAGATTCCGCAGGATCATGATCAGCCCACCATATTCACACGGACATCACCGACAAATACGCTGACCACCAGCTTCACCTTGCGGCTGGCCTCCATGTAGTGCGGGGAGCTGGACTGTACGTTGCTCATAAACCCGCCCTGCTTCTCATTAAGCACCTTCATATCGCCAATGCAAGAGCTGGAGCTTACGGTAATGGCCACATCCATTTCATCCGGCATAAAGACCTTCACATCCCCGATAAACGCGGACACATTGATTTGAGTCTCGCCGTAAGGAATTTGGGCTTTCGTGAGGTCAATCACGGTATCCCCGATAAAATGCGAAATATTTGTCGGCTTCAGCTCGAAGTAATCCTGCCCGATATGCACGTCTCCGATAAAGCCGGATTTGTTGATTTTCTCCTTATCCCGGAAAGGATCACTGTAGTCATAATGACGAGGTCTTTCCTTATAACCCCACCCTTCCTTCTGTGGACCCGAATGCGAGTGCGAATGCGAATGCGAATCCGATTGCGGACCCGGCTGCGGCCCGAATTTCTCCCCGAACGCTTCATCCAGGCTTGATTTCATTTCAGGATGAAAGCTGCTGTCCATAGGGGGATATGGCGGCTGAGGAGGGAATGGAGGTTCCGGAGGATACGGTGGCTCCTGATATTTTCTCCGTCTGGAATGGCTTCTAGGTTTGAACAGAATATAAACACCTACAAGAATCAATGCCGCTGGAGCGAAGAACCGGAAGAATTCCCCCGGGGACATATCAATTAAATCCAAATTCCTGCCGAGGAAGAAGACTCCGACCACAGTCAGAATTAACCCGCCAAATGCGCTGGACCCATAACGCCTTCCATTAAAGACCTGTGTTAGTCCGCCCAATATCAAGAATACAGGCCAAAACGTTGAAAAGATGTACCCGATACTAATATCGGTATACCCCAGTTGGTTCAGCAGAAACAAACCACCGATCCCAATCAATATCAGCCCGCCTAGGTATCTGCCAAAAGATCCTTTACCCATAATTACGCCTCCAAATTCTGAACAATCTTTAGCTTGACTCCAGTTTACAACATCACAGGATTCATGCAACAGAGACGCGGGGTTGAAGTTTGTCTCAGTCTCAAGACCGAGAGGTGTGGATTTATTTTCCATTTTATATATCTATATATATAAAAGAAGCTGCCCCATCTTAACGATGGGACAGCTCTTCTGCTCTGCATCCACTAGCTGTTGCGGCGGCTGCGGCTTTGACGTGAGGAATTTACTGAGTTATTAGCAAGAGAACCGAGCTTGTTGCTCTCATTCTCCACCGCAAATTCAGCGTTAAACTTCTCGTCAGGTGTTTGGAAATTTGTGTGAGTTTGACCTTCAGCATGAGAAGCTCTAGCCTTCTGGGCTACTTGGTTCGGAGTGTCAGACTCCGCAAATTCCGCATTGTATTTCTCATTCGGCGTAAGGGAACGTCCTTGACCACCCATGTTACCTTGGTTATTTCTTGGCATTCGTGTCACCTCCCTGTGATGAGTGCGGGGTATTTTACTACCCAAAGGTAGTATGGATGTTCAGAAGGGACATTATGCACAATGCAAAAAGGCCCCTGCCGGTTCCTCAGCCGGCAGAAGCCCCCATTTAGTTATACCGATTCTTCCCATACATCCGGCGGCACCTGCTTGCTCACCTGCATCGCCCGCCCAAGTTCCTTAAGCATCGCCTCAGTCAGCTTGCCGCGTCCATGCTTTATCACCTGAACCTCCACTTTCTTCTTGCCCCATTCCTTGTAGACCTGCTTGGTGGTGGAGAAGTACAGGTCAATCTTCTTCCCCTTGATCGCCGAGCCTTTGTCCGCCACAACTCCGTACCCATATCCCGGAATGTAGAGGATGGTCCCTAGTGGGAACAATCTTAAATCAGCAGCAATGGTGGAGACGGTAGATTTGTCCCTGCGTACCTTAACACCGGAATACGTAATTCCATATTGCGGGTGATTCTTCTTCTTTCCAGTCGATTCATAGCCAGCTGTATATCCCGTCGCTATGACTGACACAGTCCGGAGCACCTTGCCGTCACTCGGAGCCGCCAGAACGGCGGATGAAGGATTCACCCGCTCCTGGGCAGCTGACGATCCCCGAGCTTTGCTGCCTGGAATCTCTTTCTCTCTCAGCCGTCCCGGTATTGACGGAAGAGCATCCCAATTCGTCCGCTTCGGCTGCAGCATCCGGTTAGCAGACTTGGTAACGGTTGTTTCCTTTTTGACGAAGCTTGGTTTACGGCCCTGTTCAGCAAGATACTGTTGTTCCGTATACTCAAGCACCTTGCTGATGAATCGTTCGAACAAAGATAGCGGCTTATTCTCTTGTGCATATATCGTGCTGTCAGGCAGTAATAGACTCCATGTAATCAAAGTGAGCATGAAGGTAAACCCGATCTTTTTCCAAATATAAATATGGCGCATATGAAAACCCTCCCCTTATTCGAGAGGTTCTCCACATGCGCCGCATTTTATACTTCAATTGATGAAATGGAATCTATTTAATTCGTTAGATCACGTGGTTGCGGATCTCTTCCTGCAGCAAGGCTACAGTCTCATCAATCGTCTTCGCTCCGATATCCCCTTCGCCGCGTTTGCGGACCGACACGGATGCGCTGTTCTTCTCATTCTCACCCACAATGAACATATATGGAACTTTCTCAAGCTGGGCTTCGCGAATCTTGTAGCCAAGCTTCTCGTTGCGCAGATCTGCTTCCACACGGATGCCGGCCGCCTGAAGCTTCTCAATAACTTCGCTGGCATAGTCGTCAAATGCGCCAGATACCGGAATCACTTTAGCTTGGACCGGGGACAGCCACAGCGGCAGGGAGCCCGCAAAGTTCTCCAGCAGGAATGCAGTCATACGCTCCATGGTACTGATAATTCCGCGGTGGATAACGACTGGACGGTGTTTCTGACCGTCATCGCCCACATACTCAAGCTCGAAACGCTCTGGAAGCAGGAAGTCCAGCTGTACGGTGGACAAAGTCTCTTCCTTGCCAAGCGCCGTCTTGATCTGCACGTCCAGCTTAGGACCGTAGAACGCAGCTTCGCCTTCGGCTTCGAAGAACGGAATGTCCAGGGATTCCACAACCTCACGCAGCATCCGCTGGGACATCTCCCACATCTCGTCATTCTGGAAGTACTTCTCAGTATCCTGAGGATCACGATAAGACAGACGGAAACGGTAGTCTCTAATGCCGAAGTCGTCATACACGTGCTGGATCAGACGGATGACACGCGCGAACTCGTCTTTGATCTGATCAGGGCGGCAGAAAATATGCGCATCATTCAGGGTCATCGCCCGAACCCGGTGCAGACCCGTTAAAGCGCCCGACATTTCGTAGCGGTGCATCAGGCCAAGCTCGGCGATCCGAACCGGAAGATCGCGGTAGGAGCGCATATCACTCTTATACACCATCATATGGTGAGGACAGTTCATCGGACGAAGCACAAGCTCCTCATTATCCAGCACCATCTTAGGGAACATATCCTCCTGGTAGTGCTCCCAGTGGCCGGAGGTTTTGTACAGCTCCACATTTCCCATAACAGGTGTATATACGTGCTGGTAGCCAAGCCGCTCTTCCAGGTCTACGATATACCGCTCAAGCGTACGGCGCAGCTTCGCCCCGTTCGGCAGCCAAATCGGAAGGCCTTGTCCGACCAGATTAGAGAAGGTGAATATCTTAAGCTCCTTCCCAAGCTTGCGATGATCCCTCTTCTTGGCTTCCTCCAGCATATGCAGGTGGTTGTCGAGCTCCGCTTTCTTCACAAATGCGGTACCGTAAATCCGCTGCAGCATCTTGTTCTTGCTGTTCCCGCGCCAATAAGCGCCTGCCACGCTAAGCAGCTTGAATACTTTGATTTTGCCGGTTGAAGGGACATGCGGTCCGCGGCAGAGATCGAAGAATTCGCCTTGATCGTAAATCGTGATGATGCTGTCCTCTGGAAGATCACGGATCAGCTCCAGCTTGTACGGATCTTCAAGCTCCGTAAAAATATCCAGCGCTTCCTGGCGGCTGACCTCACGGCGGGTAATCGGCAGATTCTCGCCCACGATACGCTCCATTTCCTTCTCAATCTTCTGCAAATCCTCTGGATTCAGAGGATGCTCCAAGTCCATGTCATAATAGAAGCCGTCTTCGATCACCGGCCCGATGCCCAGCTTCACTTCCTTATTGCCAAATAGACGCTTAACCGCCTGAGCCAGCAAGTGGGCTGAGCTGTGGCGCATCATTTCCAGCCCATCTGGAGAATCCAAGGTGATAATCTCAACCTGAGCGCCTTCCTCAAGCTTGGTGTTCAAATCGACAACGATGCCGTTAAGCTTCCCGCCTACCGCATTCTTGCGGAGGCCGCTGCTGATGGAAGCCGCCACATCTTCAAAAGTGCTGCCTTCTGCATACTCCCGGACAGAGCCGTCCGGTAATTTAATAGATACTGCCATGATCTTATTCCTCCTCAAATATGGTCCGTCTGTTCAGGAAACGGACAACAAAAAACACCCGTCCCAACAAAGGGACGAGTGTGTATTTACCCGTGGTTCCACCCTAATTCGACTCATGCTGAATCTGCTGTTACAGCTTAAGTCCTTCATTAGCATTCGGTAACGGAAATGATCCGGCGGTTCTTACTTCTATCTTCACATACATCGGAAGGTTCGGAGCCGCAGCTACAAAGGGGTAGAATAAAGCCCGATCCGGAGGAAATTTCAGCCGAGGTTCCTCTCTCTGCACGTTCGTTCTGCTTCACTCCATGTCTTTGTCATGGCTGTTGTTAACCTAAATTCTTCAAATATTATAGCGTTTGGTATACTTTCGAGTCAAGCTGTTGTAATCGGTTTTAGGTGTTTCATTCACTTGTTCAGGGCAGACTTCCCCCGCTTCCGGCTTCCATCCAGAAAAGCTTTGCAGCGCGGACAGTCTTCGCACAGCTGGGTCCGCTCACCAAAGATCTGCCGGATAGTGGAGATGATCTGGACTTCAGGATCACGTGTATGGATGATGATCCTTCCAGGTGACAGCGAGATCAAGGAGCTGACAATCACATCCTCGAGCTCGAGCTCGTGATCGGCGATTCTGGCTATAACCCCTTCTGCTGCCGCTGCTTTCAGGGGCAGCATCTGGCCGTCAAAGATCGCAAAGTCACTGCCGCCGGTATGCATCAGATTGACAACATCGATCTGTGATTCCTGGAAGTGCACAAAATATTTTAACAAGCCAATAAACTCTTCATACTGCTTATCCAGCAGATACTCATCGACTACATAATCCACGGTTTCCCGTAGCTGCTGGGTGTACTCCTGCATCCGGAAAGCTATCAGCCCGTCAATATGAAGCTCTTGGTGTTCTTCAAGGAATTTGCGGATATGCTGCGCAAGCTGACCGATCCGCCGCTCTCTGACCTCCTCTTCGTTAGGATTCAGCAAGCTTAATGCAGACTGCTCAATATGCCGGCGGTCCTCCTCCTCGGGAAAGTCATATTCCCGGATGATCAACCGCCTCACGATTCCTGGCTCCCGCTCCGATACGATGTATTCCGCGATGGCTAGGGACAGCTTCTCCCGGATTGCAATCGAGCGCTTGGCAAAGCTGTAGGAGGTTGTGTCCCCTTCAAAGACGGCCTGCACCACACTGCCGTCCGTGACAAAACGCAGGCTGTACCCCGATTTATCTCTATGTAAAGCTGTAAATTTACGCCGGATATGACGGTAAAAGCGTTCCGCATCCTTTCTGCTGCCGGCTTCCGCCGAGACCACACAAAACTCCATGCGCTTACCCCCTTCCCTTTCTTCTCCAAAGTATATGGTGAGACCGAAACAGATATACGGGAGGAGCCTATGGAAAAGAATGCGAGGTATTCACGAATTAGACTTGTACTCCAAAACTCCCATTTGAGGGGATTTTAGCCTTTGATGCTCTTGGCCAAGCCACGGAAATCCTGGATTTTTGATCAAAAATTACTATTTTTATCTACTATGTAAATATCTACAATTAAGTTGTGGATATATAAGTTGCACTATTCATTTACAAAGGCAGGCAGCCGTATGAAATGTTCCTTAAGGTCGCTGTAATTCTTAAGTTCAACTTATATATCTATTAATTTATGTTTAGGAGTGATCGCATGAAATTAGTACGCGGAGCTGTTGGAAAGTGGAAAATGAAAACTGCTGCCGGGCTCGTTGCCCTAAGTCTATTGCTCCCTTGGAATGCCACTCATACTTATGCAACCAGTGCAGCCGAACCTTCCATCGCTTGGACCGTCCAGCAGACTACGGAAGGAACGCCTAGAGAAGCAGTACATACTCAAGATGGTGGCTTTGCCCTGCTACAGGTGACTAAGACCGGATACAATCTTACCAAGACAAATGATCAAGGCACCATCCTCTGGTCACGCTCCATAACTCCAGAGCTGCCTCCGGTTCAGAACTTTGAAAGGTATCTGTCCAGTGAGGCCTATCTTCAGGAAACACCGGATGGCAGACTTGTTATTTTTGGTGCCAATGACTGGTATAAAATAACGGAATTCTTCACAATCACAACGAATTCAGACGGAAGCTCCCCAAGCACCAAGATCTTGTCCTCGAACCGGTACGGCAAACTGACAAGTGCAAAGGTTACACCTGACGGAGGTTATATTCTAACAGCAGATGTCGAGAGAAATATGAAACAAGTTATCACCGTTAAGAAATTCAACTCAGCAGCGGAATTATTTTGGGAGAAATACATTTCATATAATCAGCTAGGTAATATTCATCAATTGCAAGTAACGGATGACGGGTACCTGCTGAGTGGTTACAGTAAAGGAGATTTCAATGAGCCGCGCAATTGGACTCTCACCAAGCTGGGCCCAAGCGGAGAAGAACTATGGAACCGGAGCAATCCGGAGTTGTTTCCACCACACAGCCGGACCATTGAAGGTCCCGATCATAACTTGATTAATGTCCGTGTACAAGGTGACACCCTCCAGGCAGCCAAGATTTCTCCAGACCTTCAGGTGGTATGGACCAAGGACATTCTTGATGGAAAAGAAATTACAGTGGAGGATGTCCAGTTCTCTGCCAATGGGCAGCTGCTTATCGGAGGGAATATTCAAACAGATCTTAATGTGAGTGATGAATACGTTGCTCAGCTCGGTGGGGATGGAAGCTTGGGATGGTTCAAAAACATCGGCGAAGCTCCAGCGGAGGAGAAACTAAAACAACTGCTGCCGCTAGCAAACGGGGATTTGGCCACGTATGGAACCAAGGATCAATCCGGATATCTGGTGAAGCTGTCCAGGCAGGGGAATTCCGATCCACAAGATCAGCTTAGTCTCGACTCCAGTGAATACAGTCTGATCCCTGGAGATTCACTGGATGTAAGACTGGCACTGCAAGGTCCGGGGGGAAGTTCAGAAGACATTACATCAAAGGGCAGCTACTACATCGAAGATCCTCAAATCGCCACGGTGGATACGGCTGGCAATATTACTGGGATCAAACCGGGACAGACAAAGCTTACCGCCACCTATCAAGGCTTGAACGTAAGCTCTACGGTGGTTGTATATCGTACTGTTGTTCAAGACCTGAAGTTGGATTCTGAAGAGTACAGCCTTTTGCCCGGGCAGACACTGGATGTTCATTTGACGGTGAACGAAAAGGGAAAAATCAAGGAGGTTACCTCCAAAGGAACATTCCGTACAGATAACGCCAAGGTTGCCGTAGTGGACAGTGAAGGTAATCTTACGGCAGTTGGACACGGGGAGACCGTGCTGACTGCGACCTATCAGGGAGCTGAGATTCAAGCCAAGGTGACCGTGTATTGATGATTGGGAAGGGGGCCGTCCTGTGGGAACGGCCCCCTGATTTGTATCCATATTAAGTGGATGAATAAGAAGATTCACTTATTTATTCATATTGACTGAGGGTACGTAACTTTGAGCTGGCTCTAGCATGATCTCAATGGTCCCCGTATTCTGGTTCCATTTCATACTCCCACCCAGAGATTTGGCTAGCTCTTGAGCAGAGTTGTATCTGCGCCCCCGGAAAATAATCCCACCCTCATCTGCTGTGGTATAATCCACCCTCGAACCGTTGATTGTCAGTAGGGCTTTATTATTCTGGTCGATGTTCTTGTTATGAATCGTACTGACAATATGGACTACAGTGCCAACCACTACAATGGCCAAGCATGTGCCGATCAACCCAAGCAGCCTTTGGATTAGCCGATTGTTCATGCACACCGTTCCTCCCGAAGCTAGTAATCTCACTTTAATATTATACCAGTAACCCGATTGAGGATGGTAACAAAATGGAGACAGCACCATTCTTCAGATTAAACGAATGACCATAAGGAGTTATTATTTCTTGACCTTCTTAAAAGTAGCGTGTCTATTAATGGAAGCTCCGTCTGACACTTTGACCTGGTTAAGCGTTCCATTATAGGTTGTTAAGTCAAGCTGGATGTCTGTGAAGCCCTCGTACTCTACATTCTTGGCAATTTCTTTAAGACGGTTATTGGTGAACCAATCGTCATAAATGATATAGTCCTTATTCTTGTCATAGCTGATGATCTTGAATTTGAAGCGGGCCATCATAAAGAAGTTCCCTTCTCCCATAGAAGCCGTGGATGGCTCGGAAGATTAGTTGTTCTTATCGCATGACCCAGGGATCTTTAGAAGCATCATTCTTCTCTTGTTCGATAGCTGGTGTACTTGAAGCCGTGGCGATAAGTGAAGTAGTTCCTATGGATGCAGTTACAAATGACAAAACGGCAAGGGATGTTATAACAAATTTTTTCATCTTCTCTCCTCTTTCCATGCTTATTTGTAAGGATACTGGGGTTGATAGTCCCATTTCTAGCACCTTAAATAACAGGACCTATTAACTATATTCGGGGACGTATTAGCATAGAAAATTCGAAAAAATTGTCGTATTTTTATATTTATACATTTCTCAGACACCAATATTTCATTTAGGAATGTAAAACGAAAAGGTTTTTCCATTAATCCCGATATTAGCCCCATTATCCACAATTTCATCTACATAAAATTTATTTATTGTACTAACTGTCCAGTATGTTTTCTCTATACCCTTCTTAAAAAAATGTTCTTTAGATATCATTCCGTAATCTGGAAGTACAGTAAGTCCATATTTACTAATTGTTCCACTCTTGAAACCTGGAAGCTGCAAGTATTCTTTTGATGAAGCGTTCAAATAAGTATCCGCATCCATATTTGCTACATTTGAATTCAAGGATGCCTCTACAAATACCTGATAATTCTTTTCGTTAATATGTGAACGATACTCATAATTTTGATCTAAAAACATTTTTCCATATAAATTCTTAATATTCCCCAAATCGTTTGCATTTGCAATAATGAAATGATTTAGTCGTATGCTCCCAACATTGCTCCTCAACTTATAAGGTTGATTTCTAATTCTTGAAAAGTTGGCTTCAATTCCATCAAGATCAACCCCATACTTATACCCCATACTAATCACATTCGTCCCTGTCAGCCCCACTTCACGGAACTCCTTCAAATCCTGGAACGCATCCGGTTTCTTGTCTTGGATCGACTCAAATCTTCGCAGGATCACCGCGGCCTCTGCCCGGGTGGTTGTCTGGTTTGGAGCGAATCGGCCATCCGGGTAACCGGTCATTAAATGGGTACCCATAGCCACGGATACATAAGGATAGTCTTCCTTATTCAAACCGCCCTTGTAGTACTCGGCCACCGGCACAAGCGTATCTGCAGTATCCGACAGCGCCTTCTTGAAATCTTCGTCCTTGGCTGCAAGGCCGGAAGATACCCACTTGGCCAGCTCTCTACGAGTCAGCGGCGTATCTGGATTGAAGCCATTCGGATAATCCGATGGCAGAATAAATCCTTTACTTACCGCCGTGTTCACTTCATTCTGGCTCCAGCCTGGAATGCTGCTGAATCCAGTCTCTCCTTTATCCTCTGTATTGTTGGAGGCCCTAGCTAATATGGCTGCGAACTCCGCTCGGCTGATTGTTGCGTTCGGGTTAAATTTACTGTTCGTGTCGCCTTTCATGTACCCTTTGGCGGCCACATATTCAATATCCGACTTAGCCCAAGCGGGCAGGCTGTCTTTGAAGGCTGCTGTGCCTTCAGCCGCTGCTCTGGCTGTAACTCCGAATGCACCACTTAGAGTCACAACACTTGCAAATAATGCAACTGCTAGCTTTTTACTCATAGAACCTCATCCTCTCAAGTTGTACCTTCTGTTAAATTCATCCTTCCAAATGACTACGCCACCCCTATCTATAGTCCCGTACGTACCTGGGCGAATAAGAAATACAGGAATATTATACTAGTACGGATTTGAAAAATTTGTCGTTTTGTGTTGAATTAAGAACTAATTCCTAATAGGACTTTCACTTTCCCTTGAGGAACCGAGTCTATAAATTTGAGGTATGCATAGAGTGTGATTCATGCTGAACAGGAGCTACCCATAAGCAGCTCCTGTTTGGTGTGTTATTTATTTTTCGCCTATGTTAAAAACGCTAGTCCCCTAATCTCCATTGGTTTATTACTTTACTCTGACATCCGCATACTAAATATGCACCGCCCATTCCAGCCTCCAAAACATCCTCCACCGACTATCTGGAGAACATGCTTGGTTACTCGAAAGAGGAGTGCATAATTGTTGTAAACCCATATCTCATATCTATCTGGTATTTCAAAGAGTTACTCGGAGCTAGAGTCTCCCTGTTCCTGCATTCGTCTGAAAATAACATCATAACTATCGTTCCCGTGATATAACGAACGTTTGACACGCGAGATGGTAGCCGAGCTTGCACTCGCCTCCTCCTCGATCTCGCAATACGTTTTATGGTTATACAGCATTTTTGCTACCTGGAAACGCTGCATTAATGTTTTGATCTCGTTGACCGTACATAGATCGTCAAAGAAAGCATAACATTCCTCAATTGACTCTAAGGTTAGAATCCCCTGGAAAAAGTCATCCAGCGCATTTCCTTTCAGTTCATTAATTAGCATAGTGATAGCCTCCCCCGATGGTGACTGTTCTTCGTACATTATAAATACAATATTGCTTACTTACTATGACTTATTCTTATATAGATAACGATCTATATTTAAGAAAGGCCCGGCACACAAAGGCAAACACCGAAGGACTGCTTTTCCATGCCGGACAGAAAAGCTCAGCTTGGTTGATACACCTTGTGCGGCTTCAGGAATCCGTACAGGATGTTGAGGACCGGAGCGGCAATGCAAAAGATTGCAAATGGTAAGTATTCGAGCGTTGAAACTCCCAAGGTTCCGGTGATGAATACACCGCTAACCCCCCAAGGAATAAGAGCGTTAAAGGCAGCGCCCGCATTGGCGACAATCCTCGACATATCTCTTCGCGGAAGATGAATCTTATCGAACTGAGGCTTAAACGCTTCTCCCGGTAAAATTATGGACAAATATTGCTCCCCGAGGAGAAGATTAATTCCCATGGAGCTTACGGCTGTCATTAGTATGAGTTTACCCTCGGTACTTACAAAATCAGAAATTCGGGCGATTAAGGTGCCGATAATTCTCAATTCAACAAGCAATCCGCCGAGTGCCAGTGCAAGCAGAATCAACGATACCGACCACATCATGCTTTGGATGCCGCCGCGGGAGAGCAGCTTGTCCACGCTGTTTACGCCGGTGCCCGACACATAACCATCCTGCATCAGCTTGGATAATTCGAGGAAGCTGGTGTGAGGATGATACATAAATAGAACCCCAATAGTACAGGCGATGCATAGCAGTAACGTAGGTATAGCGGGAACTTTCCGCCAAGCACAAAGAAATAGGACCAGTACCGGAATGAGTGTAACAGGTGAAATGACAAAGGAAGATTTCAAAGTGTTCACCAACTCATGAATCTGATCACCTGTGGACAAGACATTTGAATGCCCAGCAACAATAAAGAACAGAAGCGAGATTAGAGCGGCTGGAGCAACAACCCGTAAAATATACCGGATATGCGCAAATAAATCAACTTCGGCAATCGCCGATGCCAAGTTGGTGGTGTCGGACAGCGGGGAAATATTGTTCCCGAGAAATGCGCCGGAGATGATGGCGCCTGTGGTAATCGCCGGATCATAACCCATGATCTGTCCCATGCCGAAAAAAGCAATGCCCACTGTAGATATCGTGGTAAAAGAACTGCCTACCGTAACCCCTACAAGCGCACAAATGACGAACACAGAAGGTAAGAAAAATTGGGCCGACAATATGCCGAATCCATATACCATAATGGTAGGAATCGTTCCGGCTGCAATCCACACGCTGACCAAAGCCCCAATAAGCATAAAGATCAGGATGGGGATGAGTCCGGGGGTAATCCCATTTTGAAGGCCTTTGTGAATCCGATCCCAGGAAAACCCTTTGATTTTAGCAAAGACAATAATCACGCCAAGGGAAATAAGAATAGGGATTTGCGGGTCCATGCCCATAACGATAATGCAAACTCCGATAATCGCTAACAACACCACTAAGAGAAACAGACTTTCTTTAAGTGTTACCTCTTCTTTTTTCATAAGCCGAACTCCTTATCTGCAATGACACTGTGTCATTCCTAAATCACAATAGCGGGGCCAGATACATGCTGTTACGAGTTCAGTCGCTGCTCAGCCTTATTGTAGGCACCATGCCATACCGGCCCCACAAAAGAATTGAAAGCAAATCCATTCTTAATCCCTTCAGTTACGAATGCCTTTGCTCTGGCAACGGCGTCTATTACCGTCAAACCCTTGGCAAGACCAGCCGTAATAGCAGCGGCAAATGTGCACCCTGCTCCATGGTTATAACTTGTCTCCAGTTTGGTTTCCTTGAATAGAGTAAACTCGGAACCATCGAACAGGAGATCCATAGCCTGGTCACCTTCAACAGACTTCCCGCCTTTGATCACGACATGCTTCGCGCCAAGCTCATAAATGATCCGGGCAGCTTCTTTCATGTCCTTCAACGTGCTGATGCTGCGCATTCCCGCCAACTGCCCCGCTTCAAATAAATTTGGGGTAACCACGGTTGCCCGAGGAACAAGAAGCTTGCGAATAGCTGCTCCATTCTCAGGCTGAAGGACTTCGTTCTCCCCTTTGCACACCATCACGGGATCGATTACAATGTTTGGAATTGCGTGCTTGTCGATCGTTTCACTCAGCAATTCTATAATTTCAATGGAACCCAGCATGCCGGTCTTCATGGCATCCAGGGAACTTCCAGAAAGTACGGTTTTCAGCTGCTGTTCGACCTGATAGGTATTTACCGGATAGACGGCATGATTCCAGCCCTGATCAGGGTCCATGGTGACAATAGAGGTAATTGCAGTTAAACCGAATGTCCCATATTCCTGAAAAGTCTTCAGATCTGCCTGCAGTCCTGCTCCTCCGCTCGAATCCGAACCCGCAACGGTCAAAACCCTTTTAATCGCTTTGTCTGCCATTTTCGGTGCTCCTTGTGAGTAATTGGAGTACGTAAGGCAGCAGCAACCTGCTGCCTTATGCACCCGCTAATGTTATGAGTTGATTATTCGTTCATCGCGTGAGTCAGATTTTCCTGAATAGCTTCCTCCAGCTCGGCTGCATAGTAATCGAACACCTCTGGATCATGAGCATATGGGGACAATGCACATGCGCGGAGGATCGTTACCTTCTCAACACGCTCCCATTCTTCCTTAGTGAATCCCAGACTCTGTACGTACTCCAGCGGGCTGTTGCCATAATCCGGGATAGCAAAGTCAGTATGTGACGTAAAGAACTTGTTGCCGTACAGATCGCCCTTCACATAAGAGGAATAATCGAAGAAGTCATGGTTCAGCTTGTTCGTTACCTCCAGGTCCGTATTTCCTTCCACATTGAACACATAGTCAACCATGTTGAAATCCGGCTTGGCCAGTGGATAAGCAGTAATGGTTTTACCGTTCACATTGAACTTCTTGCCCTTCAAGAAGTTGTAGAAGCGGAATGCGCCCTCGATGCTGGCCCCCATCAATTTGCCGTATCCGGTCACGTTCAGCGGCAATACTCTGTGAGCAGTCCACACTGCAGCTGCGGTAGCGCCTGCTTTGGAGCCTTCCATGATGTAAGCGCCGAGCAGTGCCGGAATGTCTGCACCTTTCTCGAATACGTAAGTGGCAAAGTAGGAAATCGCATCACGCATGCGGATATCTCTGATGACGATGGCGCCTGCGGCGTAAGGGATGTAGCCCATTTTGTGCGGGTCAATCGTAATCGATTCCACTTGGCTCATGGCTTTGAAGGCGTTGTATACGTCATCGGTAAGCCATTGTTCCTTCAGCTTCATATCTGTGAACACATGATTTCTTTCGTACACTTCGTCAATTTGGTCATAATCAATGAACTGATCATTTTCGTCTAGGAAAATGGACCGGGCATATCCGCCGTAAGCCGCATCAACGTGAATATAGAAGTAAATGCCTTCTCTTCTCAGCTTCTCGCGCAGAGCTACGATTTTGTGAATATGGTCGATCTGGCCTTCTTCTGTACTTCCGACAACACCTACGACTCCAAGTACCGGAATATGCTGAGCAGCCAACTCGCGGATTCTAGCTTCCAGCTTGGCAATATCCATGTGATAGCTGCTGTCGACATCCACGGCTTCAACGGCATCCAGGCCTACACCGAGAACATCCCCTGCCTTCAGCCAGGAATAGTGTTTCGTTTGCGGAATGAGCCATTTGCCCAATTTCGGAAGATGGTAACCGCCGCGAGCGGATCTCGATTTAATTTCGTCCAGCTTCTCAGGGAGCTGGTCCATGATATCCAGAATCTCTTCCGTTGACATGTTCAGGAGCTCCCACTCGGATTTTCCTTGTACATACTCAGGAGCAATCTCACGAATGGCCAGCGGCAGGGATTTCATGTTGCGGGCGTACCACAGTCCTTCAAAGTTGGCGATTGAACCGTCGGCACAAATATGCCCCCAGCTTGCGCCGGCTTTGTAGCTCATCATTTTGCACAATTGATGTCCGACTTCCTCTTCCATTTGTGAGGTGCCCGGGGACGATTCATAAGCTACGTTATTGCCGTTCCATAACATCGCAGCCGAATAAGCGATAATTGCCGGCATCAGGGTCTCGGAATTCATATGGCCCCAGAAGCGTCCAGCGGTATGCCATGGCATAGATTGTGAACGCAGCTTGCAGGATAGTTCATTAAATACGCTGCGCATATGATTCGAGGTATCTTGGAAGCTTTGTTTGCTTTTATCAAAAGGCGTGATCACCGGCATGTCCTTGGTTTGGTAATTTTGGCGCCAGCCCACGTGCTCGTCCACCATCTTAAGCAGCACTTCTTTGAAGAGATCCACGTTCTCCCCTTTATGTCCTAGGAACAAAGCTTTCAGGTCGATTTCTGGAATTTGATAACTCATGTTAAGTCCTCCTGTTGAACGTGTATGGTGTAAGTAAGATTGAAATCATAAATCAATGAAACAAAAAACTTTGTGAAATTAGTCACTTTTCTTCCAACTAGGCTTCTTCTTTTTATGAATAATGAGGGCAATGCCCACCATGACTACGGTAGCAACAATTTGATAGATGATATAACCTGTATATTGGCTTGGCTCGAGCACTGATGGCGGAATCAAGCTGACAACAATTGTGATCGCTACGCTGAGCAGGGACAGGATGGAAACAAACCACATCAATCCGTTCCCTTTAAGTCCGAGTCTGAATGGTCTTTCAATGTCTGGCATTTTGTAGCGCAGGCGGATGGCCGAAATCGCAATCAGTGCGTACACGATACAATACAGAATCGTTGTTGTAATCGTAATTATCAGAAATGCGCTGTTCACATTTGGTACAACCAGGTACAGTACAGACACGAGCGAGATTACAATGGCTTGAATCATTACAAACGTAATCGGAATATTTTTGGACGTTCTCTTCTGGAAGAACGGAGGCAGGTTGCCTTCATCCGCTACCTTAATCATCGATTTGCTCGGCCCAAGAACCCATGCACTCAATTGAACCAGCACCCCGATCAGGATCATTGCGGAAATGATATTAACTAATATAGACGGAATGCCCAAGTTCTCACAGAAGATCAAATATGGCTGAGTGATATTCGCCAGCTCCATCTTGCCTGAAGGCACCGCGTTGGATACGGTCAAACCGGCAACAAGGTTGAAAATAACGAGCAAAATTACAGATGCAATAACTGCGATCGGATAGTTCCGCTTCGGATTCTCAATGTTGTTGGCGTGAACAGAGGAAATCTCCACACCGGCGAAGATAAAGATGATACCGGACAAGTACGCCAGACTTCCCAGGTCAGACAAGTTAGGGAGCAGATCGCTTGCCTTGAAGTGATCCAGATAGCTTCCTGGCTGAATTCCGTTTTTGATCATATAAATCACACCAAGAACCACCAGAATAACAAATGGAATATATACACCGATAATAGCTCCCCAGTTACCGGCAATCTTAACCATGTCGAATTTCAGATTCAGCAGGGTTACTCCCCAATAAGAAATCAGAATAACCGCAAAGATAAACACGTTATTTGATGAAAGATCAGGCTTGTCAATAACATAACCTAAGAGCACTCCCACCGTGGAAGCTACCATTACCATCCCGAAAAACATCTGAACCCATAACAACCAGGAGGTAACGAATCCCCACTTCTCACCTAACGCTTTCTTGACCCATACCTGCGGCCCGCCTTCTTCGGCAAAGCCTGTGGACATCTCGGCGGACATCAGGGCAATCGGCAGAGCGAACAAAATCGCCGCCACCAGCATGTAAAAGATCTGTGTCCACCCTGTCGCAGCCAGCGTCGGCACACTCCGTACCGTACCGAAGAACGCCATCGTGATACCAATCAAGCCAAACAGGGTCAGCTTTTTTGAATTGGCCATAAAATTCTATCCTTCTTTCTATCTCTAGTCATCATGCAGTGCATAAATACTCACCTAAATCATAGTTGACTGGCCTTCTAATTCACCACCTTGGAACTCTTTGGAAATTCATTTTTTTGTTAATCGATTAACTTGCACGGTCAGTATACGCCTGATCTTTTTGTTATGTCAATCACCTTCAAAACCTTGTCACACATGGGTTTTTAGCTTTTTTATAGAATCTAATTAATAAAGGCATTCATGCTTTTATCACACTATTGTTTCATCCATAAATCGTTTAATGCTTCTTTCAATAAAAGCATTAAACAGAAAGAATATAGTATATTTATTCAATATAATTGAATAAATATTTATGTATTTTCTGCATATCGACCTACATTCCATTAAGCGTTACATGTGAAAAACAGAACATAAATCGGCAGCTTCTTTTATGCTTAAAATGAATACTTACTCACATCAAGATTTCCACTCCCCCGTTCAACGATGCTCTGGGCAAATGGGGTATTTCCATATTACGGTATCCCTTCATCTTACTTACTGCCGAAGACACGTTAATACAGGAGCATAATTTAGACAAAAATGACAAAAAAAACCGGATTTCAGTCATGATTCATGACATAAAATCCGGTTTAAAAAAACGAAATATTAAGCCAAAACTGTGATTATTGTCATATAACTCACGGCCAGCATTTGATCTATATAAGTTGAACTATCGACCTATAAGAAAGATAGTCGTGTGAAATGTGGCAGCAATCCAATCACAAAGGCGAACGCTTCGCTTCTCCAGAATCTTTTACACTCTTGCTTATGGATTGATAATTCTCAAGTTCAGCTTATCTAACTGCAGCCTTTCGTATTCCAGGGTACCAGGCAAGCATGATTTCAAATGCACGGTTTGCGACAGGATCATCCATGTCATAAGAGCCTAAATCCAGATCATCACCAGACCTAGGAAGATCCAAGTACTGCTTCAGCAATTTACCATATCCGATCCATCTCCGTCCACCCGGCCGTTCATCAGCTTTTGACGCCTCACATTCTTGTTGCGATTGCTGCATTTGCTGCAGTCCCCGTCTCATCGTGTCGATGGTATGGCATTTATCGCTTTTTCCATTAATAGAACTAACTTCGACAGTTACCCGGTTGTCAGCTTCGCGGTCCATCGCTTTACGCCACAAGGATAACCAGGTATCACACTTCAGATAATACCTTCCTTGAAAATAGCTCTTCAGCGTGGACAGCAGAATATGAATTCTTGCCTCCGACAGATCGCCATCCTGCCTGACCTCTAACATCCGGAAATATCCAAGTGTCACTTGCTTTACACTTTTGTACTTCAGCAAGCGATTGAATGCTACCAGCGCTTGATCGAGTTCCGCCCCCAGTTGAACACTGGGAATCTGTTTAAGGACCAGGTCCAGATGGAGCCAGTTCACTTGCTGATCGCAGTTAATAGCCGAGATGATCCGATGATTGGCACAAGCGTATTGAAGCGTCCTTCTCCACGGTTCAGACACTTAACATTCGCCTCCAAGAGGAATGGGTAGGAATAGCCTAAGCGGCTATTCACCCTAATTTGACCAAGCTGTAATTCTTCTTCCCTTTGCGCACGATAATGAATTTACCCTCGAAAGAATTCTCCGCTGTGATCTGCATATCCAGATCGGTCACCTTATCCCCGTTGATGGAAATGGCCCCGTTCGTCACATCCTCCCGCGCTTGGCGTTTGGAAGGCTCGATGCCCAGATCGACCAGCCAGTCCACAATATTCTTTGGTTCTGTCGAGGCTTGGAAGGTAGGCATATCCTTGAAACCCTGCTCGATTTCATCAGCTGTTAAGGACTTAATATCCCCACTGAACAAAGCTGCCGTAATTTCCTTAGCTTGAATCAGTGCTTCTTCGCTGTGTACGAACTTGGTCATCTCTTCTGCCAGCTTAAGCTGGGCTTCCCGCTTGTGCGGTTCTGTCTGAACCTTTGTTTCCAACTCATCGATCTCTTCCTTAGACAGGAAGGTGAAGAATTTCAGGTATCTGATTACATCACGGTCATCCGTATTGGCCCAGAACTGGTAGAATTCAAATGGGGTTGTCTTGTTCGGATCGAGCCAGATCGCCCCGCCTGCCGTTTTACCGAATTTGGTACCATCTGCTTTAAGCATCAATGGAATAGTTAGACCGAAGGCTTTGGCTTCTGGACCTTCTTTTTTACGAATAAGATCTAGTCCGCTTGTAATGTTCCCCCATTGATCCGCGCCGCCGATCTGCAGCTGCACATCCATTTCTCTGAACAGATGATGGAAGTCCATGGATTGAAGGATCTGGTACGAGAATTCGGTGAATGAGATTCCCGAATCAAGACGGCTTGCAACGATATCCTTGGCCAGCATCGTGTTGACGCTGAAGTTCTTCCCGTAGTCGCGGAGAAAGTCCAGAATCGTCAGGTTGTGCGTCCAGTCAAAATTGTTGACCATACGAAGTCCAGTTTCACCCTCGTTCAGGAACAGCTTCTTCATTTGCGCTGTAAGGGCATCAACATTCTTCTGAACCTGGTCCATCGTCTGAAGTGTCCGCTCTGATGTCCGGCCGCTTGGGTCCCCGATCGTACCGGTAGCTCCGCCAATCAGAATCACTGGACGGTGGCCGGCCATTTGGAATCTTTTCAGCATCATAAAAGGAATCAAGTGGCCGATGTGCATACTGTCTCCGGTCGGGTCAACCCCACAGTATAGCGATATCGATTTCTCCGAGGTCAGCTTGCGAAGTCCTTCTGCATCCGTTTGTTGGTTAATGGCTCCGCGCCATTCCAGTTCATCAATGATATTCAACATTGTGATCAGCTCCTTTGGCGTTTGTTATATTGTTAATTGGGAATGAATCGCTGAAAAACAAAAAATCGTCCCTAGTCTACGTATAGACTATAGGGACGATGTATTAACCGTGTTACCACCCAAATTGCATTAACGGCGCTGCAGCCACCGTTAATACCACTCTCGGCAATGATATCGATTGCCAGTCCGCTTAGCGTTACCTAAGTTACTCCGGAGTGTAATTCGCAATTGTTGTTTGTACCGGGTCGCATCAACCCCCGGCTTTCTGGGAACAGGGACAAAATCGCTACTTCGCTCTTTCATTGTGTTATCCAATATTAGATTAATGTCATATTAGACCTGCAGTTAGGGTTTGTCAACATTTTCTTTTTTATTCTAAGTAATCCCTGGTTCAAGCACAGAAACAGCACCCACCTGTTCCGTCCTCAAGCAGGATTAGGAACAGACAAGTGCTGCTCTAAGTACAGAAAATATGATTGGAATTAGTTCTGCATCACAAAATCATTCTCCACATTCGCGTTCTCATCATTAAACACACGGAGAATATCATAGCGGGTATTGCGCTGTGCCGGGATTTTGCCGGTCTCACGGATCAGCTTCAGAATCGATCCAATGTTCACTTTATGAGTTGCTCCCGCGGAAGAGACCACGTTCTCCTCAATCATCGTGCTGCCGAAATCATTACAGCCGTATTGAAGAGAGAGCTTGCCTACCTCAGGTCCCATTGTGACCCAGGAGGATTGGAAGTTCTTGATGTTATCCAGCGTGATCCGGCTGATCGCCACAGTCTTCAAGTACTCCTCAGGAGTCTGTCGGTCCAGCTTCAGATTCGTATTGTCCGGCTGGAATGTCCAAGGAATGAAGGCAAGGAAGCCTTCGGAATCATACCCATTACGGATGCACTCATCCTGAGCATCACGCACACGGTGAAGGTGCAGAGCGCGCTCCTCCATGGACTCACCCAATCCAATAACCATAGTGGCCGTTGTGTTCATGCCCACCTTATGGGCCGTCTTCATCACGTCCATCCAGTCTGTCCAGGAACCCTTCAACCGGCTGATCTTGCGGCGTGTCCGGTCATCGAGAATCTCAGCACCGCCGCCCGGCAGTGAGTCCAGTCCCGCTTCGTGAATCTGGCGTACAACCTCTTCCAGAGTCAGGCCATCCGAGACCACAACCATCTTCTGAATCTCTGCCGGAGAGAACGAATGCATCGTAATTTCCGGGAAGCGCTGCTTGATTCCGCGCAGCAGATCCGTATAATAGCTGAACGGCAGATTCGGGTTCGTGCCGCCCTGCATCAGAATTTCGGTGCCACCGACATCAATCGTCTCCTGGATTTTCTGGAAAATAACCTCGTCCGGAAGCACATAACCTTCATCCGAGCCTGGTCTGCGGTAGAAGGCGCAGAAACGGCAGTACACATCACATACGTTCGTATAATTCACATTACGACCGATCACAAAGGTGGTGATAGGGTCTGGGTGCATACGCTCCATCAGGATATTTGCCGTATGTCCCATTTTCTCCACCTCGTTAGATTCAAACAAGGCAATGGTGTCTTCAACTGTAAGGCGTTCGCCCTTTAGGGCTTTATCTAAAATTGCGTCTATCATACAGAACCTCCTAACAAGAGTCTGGTCATATTCATATCATTCATCGTACCATACCCGCCCAAGAAAAACAGCACCCGATAAGAACGGGTGCCTGGATTAAAACGTCAAATATGAACATTTGTTGAACTTTAAATATCTTTATAATAAAGCACTCATTCACCTACTTGGGACTATTCTCAAGAGCCTGCTCCAGATCCTGAATCAGATCATCAATGTCTTCAAGACCTACCGAGAAGCGCAGCAGTCCATCCGTAATCCCTCGCTCCGCACGCACTTCCGCAGGCATGGAGGCATGAGACATCATCGCCGGATACGATAAAATACTCTCCACCGCGCCCAGGCTCACCGCTACCAGCGGCAGCTTCACATCGCTCAGCACCTGCTTGGCACGCTCGCCCGAGCCTACGTCGAAGGAGACGACCGCGCCATAACCGGTCGACTGCTTCTCCTGCACCTCCCGGCCCGGATGCTCCGGCAGGCCGGGATAATACACAGCGCCGATATCATTCCGGCGACTGAGCCAACCCGCGAGCTTGCGCGCGCTGATCTCGCTGTGCGCCATGCGCGCACCCAGCGTCTTCATGCCGCGCATCAGCAGCCACGACTCATGGGCACCCAGCACAGTGCCCATGCCATTTTGCAGATACTTGAGCTGCTTCGCAAGCTCTTCGCTGCCTGCAACGGCCAGGCCGGCAAGCACGTCGCTGTGCCCGCCCAGGAATTTGGTCGCACTGTGCAGCACGATATCAACGCCAAGCTCCAGCGGACGCTGATAATACGGCGTCATGAACGTATTGTCCACAATGCTGATCAGACCCTGCGCCTTCGCCCATCCGGCTACGGCCGCAATATCCGTAATCTTCAGCGTTGGATTCGATGGCGTCTCGATATAGACCGCCTTGGTATTCGGCTGAAGTGCAGATTTCACTGCCTCCAGATCGGTCATGTCCACGAAGGTTGTCTCAATCTTCATCCGGCTGAGGATCGTCGTCAGCAGCCGGTATGTACCACCGTATACATCTTCCGTGACGATAATATGGTCGCCCGCCGACAGCAGCATGAAGGTGGTCGAAATGGCGGACATGCCGGTGGAGAAGGCAAAACCGCGAACGCCGCCCTCCAGCACTGCAATGTAATCCTCCAGCGCTTGGCGGGTTGGATTCCCCGAGCGGCTGTAGTCATGGACAGGGGGATTAAAAATATCATGATGATGGAACGTGGAGGCCTGGTAAATCGGCACACTGGAAGCCCCGGTCGTCTCATCAATCTCGGAGCCAAAATGAATCAGCTTGGTATCAAATTTCCGTTCTTGTCCGCTCATACTGCCTGTCCTCCTTCAATTTCGGCCCGCGCAGCTTCAATAGCCCGGTCCAGATCGGCAATCAGATCGTCCACATGCTCAATCCCCACCGAGAAGCGGAGCAGCCGGTCATCAACCCCTACCGCATCCCGGATTTCAGCAGGAATATCCGCATGCGTCTGGATCGCCGGATAAGTCATCAGCGATTCTACCCCGCCGAGGCTCTCCGCAAAGGCAATCAGATCCAGATGCCGCAGGATCGGCTCAACAAGACGGGCATCCTTCACCTTGAAGGAGAAAATCCCTGTGTTGCCGCTGGCCTGCCGGCTCTGAATCTCATGCCCGGGATGCTCAGGCAGACCCGGATGGAACACTTCGGCAATCTGCGGATGAGATTGCAGATGCCGGGCGATTGCCAGCGCGTTGCTTTCATGGCGCTCCATGCGAAGCGCCAGCGTCTTCATGCCGCGCATCAATTGGTAGGAATCCGTCGGACCCAGCACTGCCCCAATGGAATTATGAAGAAAGGCGATTTCTTCAGACAGCTCTTTTCCTTTTGTCACAATAAGGCCCGCCAGCACATCGTTATGACCGCCCAAATATTTGGAAGCACTGTGAATGACAATATCCGCTCCAAGCTCAATCGGACGCTGGAAGAACGGGGTCAGCAGCGTATTGTCCACCACGGTCAGGATTCCATGCCGCTTGGCCCATGTACACGCCGCCCCGATATCTGTAACCATCATCAGGGGATTCGTTGGAGTCTCCACAATTAGCGCTTTGGTATTCGGCTGGCGCACCTGTTCGAGCGCATCCAGATCATTTGTGTCCACATACGAAGCCGTAATGCCGTATTTGCCCAGAATCCGCTCGATCATCCGGTAGGTTCCCCCGTATAGATCCAGGGATACAATCAGATGGTCCCCTTGCGCAAACAATGTGAAAATCGTCTGTAGCGCCGCCATTCCGGAACTGCAGGCGAATCCGGCATCCCCGGATTCAAGCTTGGCTGCAGCAGCCTCCAGAATTGCGCGGGTTGGGCTTTTGGTCCGTGAATAATCAAATCCGGTGCTCTGCCCGAGGCGCGGGTGACGGAAGGCGGTTGCCTGGTAGATCGGATAATTAATCGCTCCGGTAACCGGCTCCTCAACGGAACCGATCTGCGCCAGTCTGCTCTCAATGTGAAGCTCTTTGTCTGCCATAACGTAGATTAACCCCCTAATTTAGATGTGGTACACATAGTCTGCTTGAGCTTCCATGTCATACGGTGTTTCCTGATACACATAGTAATTAAGCCAATTGGAAAATAATAAGTTCGCATGAGCCCGCCAAGTCGAAGGCGGTGTGCGGGTAGGATCATCCTTCGGGAAGTAATTTACCGGAAGGGCAACTTCCATCCCTTTATTCACATCACGGTCATATTCCCACTTCAGGGATAAAGGATCATATTCCGAGTGCCCAGTCACAAAAATCTGCTTGCCGTCCTTGGTCGCAACCAAATAAATTCCCGCGTCCTCGGACTCTGCCAGAATCTCAAGCTCTTCACTGCGCTCGATATCCTCTTTCCGCACCGTGGTATGGCGGGAATGAGGCACATAGAACACCTCATCAAAGCCGCGCAGCAGCTTCACGTTCGGAATATTGACTGTATGCGGGAAAACACCAAAGCATTTGTCCTCCAGGGGTACCTTTGGTACGCCGAAGTGATGATACAGACCTGCCTGAGAAGCCCAACATATATGAAGAGTTGAAGTGACATGGGTCTTCGTCCATTCAAAAATCTCTTTCAGCTCATCCCAGTAGTTTACCTCTTCGAACTCCATTTGTTCCACCGGAGCTCCCGTAATAATCATTCCATCAAAGCGCTGTTTCTTGATCTCGTCAAATGTTTTATAGAACATTTCCAAGTGCCGCGCCGACGTGTTCTTGGATGTGTGGGAACGCGGATGCAGCAGCACGATCTCCACTTGCAGCGGAGTATTGCCCAGCAGGCGCAGAATTTGCGACTCCGTAGTTTCTTTCGTAGGCATCAGGTTCAAGATAGCAATCCGCAGCGGGCGGATGTCCTGGTGATAAGCACGGCTTTCATCCATCACGAAGATGTTCTCGTTAATAAGAACTTCTTTGGCGGGTAAGGTGTCAGGTACTTTGATTGGCATGTCTCGTTCACTCCTTCATGGGTTTGGGTGCGGTTTCCTATGTCAGAAGCGGGGGCATACAAAAAATGACCTTTCTCTATAGAGAAAGGTCATATCCTTGATATATATGCGCCTCTCTCATCTCTCAGAGACTCAGGGCCTTGCGGCTGCCTGAAGTTCTGCAAGAATTAGCACCGTGCGATTGCTCGCCGGTTGCCGGGTTTCATTGGGCTGGTCCCTCCACCTACTCTTGATAAGAAAACGTTGATTAATTAGTTGTCTACGTAGACGTCCTAATTAAGGTTATTTAATTGTGGAAAAGCTTGACGAAATCCATGACGTTACACACTTGTTTCGTCGTTATGCTCAATTATACATAATTTATTCCGTTACGCAAGATCAAACGGTTAGGAATTTCTCAATAATAAATTTCACAATCGAATTTGGCAAAAAAACTAGAATTATGTCGTTTTATATTTATTGCGAACATATGTTCTTATGTAGTAAAATTATCCCACGGACACTTGTGATTTTAGACCTGGAGATTAAGGAGATTTGAATCATTTATGTGGGATAAAACCTTTAGTCAACGAATGGATATCATCAACAACGCTTGGGATAGTAAAGAGGCTTTTCTAAGTTTCTTGATTAGGGAGTTGAACTGGGAGAGAACCTTGATGTATCGGATGGTTATCTTTGATGTCAAGAACGAGGCTGATTTTCGAAAGTTATATTCCATGTGGGATGGTAATACTGAGGGTTTTAGAGAGTTGATTTTTGAGTTCCATGAATACAAGATTAGGAGTACTAGATTCGCCTCGTATCGCGAGTTTGAGGTTTCTTTTCAACGAAATAAGAGGTTGGCCTTGGAGCGGCTGTTTCAGCATGCTTGCCCGGATAACATGGTGCGGCAATTTGAGGAAAGATTAGATGAGGGATTGAATCTAGAATACGTATACGATACGGCTGTTGTTCAGTATGTTTCTGCATTAAATTACATCAGTATGGATCACCGGAAGCTGCCTGAGCACCAAATCTATCCGCAAAAGGCCTCCCGCGGACTATTATGTGCAGAATCCGCCGCAGAAGGCTATAAGTGTGAGTTAAATGACGGAGAAGCTTAAATGGCAGCGCACTCCCTGTGCGCACGGATGCGTGGTCCGGGGCATGCTTGGATGGCTGGTCGGCCATATGCCGAGACTTAAGCGGTGCTTTTAGTTTTAAGTTTCCTGGCCTGCTCGTTAACGCTCTATTTACCGGTCTAGCATGCCCAGCCGATCCAGAACCGTAGCCAGTGCGTAGAAGTCGGCACTGCGGCCGTCCGGGGTATCGATGATCGGATGCCCGTTTCTATCTTTCATTTGGGTCAGCTTGTCTATTGCCGGCTTGGCATAGGACGGCACGTCCATACTCTGAGCCTTAAGCAGCCCATTCACTTGAGCTTTCAGCTCGTCCATCATTTTCTTTTCCGTGGGTGTCATGGGTTCGTCCTCCTTATTAATTGAATTATCATTTATATTGCTGATCTGATCCGGGGTCGGCTTTTTGTTCTTCAATCTAGCAAGTTCAGCAGCAATCTGAGGAATAAAGTTTCGATTGGCTGCCAGTACCGTATTGCCGTCTCCCCAGAAATTCGTGCCGGGACAGGTTTTGCTGGACCTGCCCGGGGTGTAATCGGCCATCCGCTCTCCGGACCGGGTATACCAGGCATGATACACGATATGATCGGTATCGACAGGGATATTGAACTTCTCAGCCAGACAGGCGTAGAGATGCAGGATCGACTTCCGCTGTTCTTCTGTAATCAGGTCGCCTCCCCGGTCAAAGCTGCCAATATTCTCAATGCAGATTGCCCCCGTATTGGCCCCCTTGATGCCTGCCGGAGTGTGATTCAAATCCCGGTCTAAACTGATGGCAATAGTGCCATCTTCGAAGGTGGTGATGTTCTGGCCAGTAGCTGACCACCCCTGCGTCTGAATATGATAATTCCGCATGCCTTCGAGGCATACGAAGTAATCCTGGCGAGCGGCACCCTCCCGAATCCCCCGTGTTGAGTAATTCGGGGAGGCGGTATGGTGAACCTGCAGCCGGGATATGTTCCGGATGACCTTTTGCTTGCTCAGCCATCCCCTGAACTCGGAAGGCTTCATAAGCAGGAAGTTACCTTTCTGCTTCATGCCGGTCACCGTCCTTGTTCTTCAGCACCGCAATGACTTCCTTCAGCTGCGGCGGAATCAGCTTCATATCCAGTCGTCCCAAGTTCTCTGTTACACTGATAAGCTCGTTGGATACGTAGAACCAAATGGCACCTGCCATCAGCACATTCATATCCAGAATTACATCCGCCCGGTGCATAACCGCAATAATCAGGAACATGATGCCCTTCTTAGCCAGCCCAATAGAACCTCTCTTGCTCGAAAGTCCCTTAGTGGACATTCCGGCTCTAGCTTCCTTAATGCTGGCCACAATTCCAGTTACATAATCCACGACGACGAGCAGCAGTAAGAATTCAAGCATAGCGCTCATGCCTCCATATAAGTAGCTGGTGCCGCTGCCCATCACAGCCACACTCAGATTTAGTATTTTTGCATACACAATTTGACCTCCCATGTTCAAAATAAAAAGGACTCCGGGTTGGAGTCCTAATTGAGATTAATTGATATATTTGCTTACAGAATATAATAATACGTGTTTCTGGTTTGCCCTCTTGCTCTAAAAATGCAGTCCAGATCTCTGGCGTCTTTAATTCTAATGTCGGCCAATCCAGCTAACTCAGCAGAACCAGGCACCCTTGCCTGCACATAGGCTGAAAGCTCCGGTTTGCTAACATACAGAGTTGTATTTATCTCATTGTGCTGCATTACAAGCATCGTTGCTTCAATCGAGCTTACACTGTACACCATTAAGGAGCAATCCAGTTCAACCCGTTCTTTTACTTCAATATGCCCATCCATATCACTTTTATAATGGACACTAATCATAGATGGAACACTCGGTCTCGAAACAGAGAGACTTGATTCAAGATTGAAACTATAAGGAACTTCAATAATTCCCTCTCTTAGACTGGCCTCAGTTACTCTTACAGCTAGTTTCCCCGTAATCTCCGGCCTGGATATGGAGATAGAAGCATTGATTTCGGAAGATTTCTGAATGGCATATGTGAGAGTACAATCGATTTCACTTTGAGTTCTTTTATACTTAGATGTGGTAATTTGCCCCACTTGGGAAGGCCTGGACACCGTGAGATTAGATTCCCTGTCACTCGACTTTATAGCCTTGGCTTGAATGAGAGCAGGCAGACTTCGTCTAGGGTCAACGGTAATGTAGGCTTCTTTCTCTGGAGTACTAACTGAGAGTAAGAAATCCCTTGCATCCGTCTTCCGGTAATAGTACCCAATCATGGCCTCAATTTCCTTGTTGTCTCTGTAGGCCGAAGTTAAATTACCAGATATCCAGTTTCTTGTTACGCCAATCGCCCCATCTTGTTCTGATAAGAGGGGAACTTCTGGCCGATGCACATAAAGCATACCGCTACGTTCGCTAAATCCATAATCACTATGTACTTCCAACACAGCAGATCGTTCTGATCTCCCGATTCCCCAAATGAACATCTGGGATTGGATCTCAGACCTACCAATAGAATAGATTTGATTAGTGATATATGTTATTTGCAAGGTAGGCGGTTTGCTGGACTCCCTTGTATAAAAGTAATACAAAGAAGGCTCGTCCGAAGTAATAATGAAACCATAGTTGGGCAAAGTGTCATTTTGCCACTGAGCAACGACATCCATAATATCGAACTCGATATACCATTCCGTTTCATTAACTGTATACTTGTCTTTTAATAATGAGACCGGCAGGGGCCTGTTTACATAATTTACTCCATACTCCCGCCAAAGTTTGTCCGGTTGGGAAAGCTTAATAACCTGGTCTTTGGGGTAAATACCCGTGTAATAAAGTCTCAGCTTAGCTTCTTTGACAATCCGCAAATCGGGAATCGCTTTGCTTAAATCCCCAAAGTTAATAAATGATTCAAAATACTCATTAGCATTAGAACCCGCCCCCATGGTCCGCAGCTCGCCATAATTGATGGTCTTGTAGTCCTCACTGCTGCGGACTGTCGCATCCGCTATTGGAGAGAGCTTCGCTGTCTTTCTTGGAGCTTCTAAAAGCTCAAACCTGCCGAATGCCTGATTGTGAGGTCTGACTTCTATCACACTATCCATATAGGTTGATGAAATGGCCAGGATGAGTGCCTCCCGGTCCCCATTTCCCCGGTACATAATGTTCAAGGATGAATCGAGTTCATCTGTTTCTTGAACTCTGACCGATATTAGGGAATCAATCGGAGCAGTTCCCTTTTGCTTAATATCAATCAAAGACTCTATCTCTGCTGTGCCAGATCCATATAAAACAAACTTCCCTAATGCCGTATTCGATGGAGTTCTTATCGATAAGCTTCCAATCAGGTCAAAAACATCGTTCAATTTTCTTCACATCCAATCTCATTGTATTGAGATTATGTTAATTTGTCCGCCTTGGCCCTTATCTCAAATTGACCCCCAGGCCATGGCTTCGCGTCAATTGTTGTGGCGACTCTAACATAAACTTCTATAGTTTCATCCGGATTTATTACTTGATTAAAGCCTAACTTAGGTGACCCTATAAATGGATTCGCTTTTCTTGATAATTCAACATTTACTCCCTCTGGAAGCTTATCGTTCATGACCTCTAGCGTAAGATTCTTGATTGGATAACCCAGTTGATTCTTGATAACTACTTTTTGTTCCAGCGTTGTTTGCCCGGCAATAATGATGTCGAAATTAAGATATTTAAGCAGCCCGCCAAACGTATCGGACAGATACTCCCCTTTTTCATCCATAAACATGAGCCCGGAATAAGTTCCTATGAACTGGGCTTCCCAGAAGTCGGTCTGCCTCCAGGCATCCTGGAACTCGACTCGAATCGTATTGGGCTGATTAAACAAAATAGCCCTCTCCGAGATATTCAAGTGAATATCTACAGGAGAAGGCGCTAAAGCCGTGAACTCACCAGTAACAGGAAAGTAAGGTTTACCGTTCAGAAGAGCCCGGTACTGTACCTTTCCCTTATCTGTGTCATCCAGGCTCCCTGTAAGCTTATTCCCAGTTAGTTTCATCTGTAAGGTAGCAACCGTGTTCAACAAGTAGAAGGACAGTTCGTTAAATTTAACATCATCGGTTGGTGATTTCGTAACCAATTTGAGATTATCGAGTTTCACTTCTTCTTCACGATGGATACTATTATCCAGATAATAACCTATTCGAATTTGTTTTCCTTTGCCGGCAAACGCTGCTTCCTTTAGAGTCTGTAAGGTAGCAAGCGACATAGCGTATGTCTTGACTTCTTCCAGATTCGTTGGATTAACTTTCAACCACTTCTTAGATTTATAAGCCTCCCACGTCTGCCCGGAATCGAACGATACTATGTATTTGTGGGTTCCTTCTGGAAACTGGCTTGTAATTTTATTCACAATGATGGATTGAAGTGAACCGTTTATTTTAAAGTCTGATGGCTGGAGTAGCAGTTGTTCAAAAGGAAGTGCTTTTAGGGTTAAGTTGGATGTCGTTAATGACTCATCCTCTGTCCAGGTTAGGATGTCAAAATCACCTGTTAACTCATCTAATGGACTGTAATTTGCTGTGATCTCCAGATTCTTACTAGTTGCTGACGGATCATCTGTGTAATACAGAACATCTACAGAGTCACCAAGTTCATCGTACAAGGTAAATGGCTCGGTTTCCAACGTCACAGATGACTCGGTTTGATTAGGATCGTCAGTGTATTCGATGATCTTGATAGTCTGGTCTTCCCACTCTTCTGCGAGTGTGAAGGGAGTTGTTTCGATGGTGAATTGGGCTTCGGTTTTTGATGGATCATCTGTGTAGTAGCATAGTTCTACTTCGCCTTGAAGTTGACTCCAATCGTTATCCGAGATCGTTTCGATTGATGACATTCCGTGTGATAAAAAATCGGTTTCTAAAACTGCGCCACCTAAATTTCGCCATTCATTATCGAAGTATTTATATTGTCCATTATTAAAAATTAACACTCTACTCTCTACCACAGAAAACGTGAGACCAAAAGAGAATTGAAGATTCGATTCAAGTGTTGTAGGGAATGAATCTATTGAATTTGAATACAAACCTTTTAGGGTGATTTCTAATCCCGAACTCCCCTCCACAATTTTTGGCGGTAAATTCCCAGGTACTATGCCAGCCAGATTTGAACCGCTATAGTAAACGCCAATAAGACATTCCTGACCTGCAAGTATCTTTACAGGTGACGAAAAAGCAAGTTCTTGCCAATAACCAGAATCACTAATATACGAACTTGTCTTTGGTGTATTAGATCCAACAAGAACGCCATTTTTATCATATATCCTTGGTTGCACCTGACCAGCAGCATACATCCCGTTTCTATAAAAAAACATGCTAGTTATGTTTAAATCTTTGTTGAATACCATTTTGTAGCCAATGATCGGCCTATTTGATGCTCCGTTATTTGAGATAGGAGTTTTAACCGTATATAGTCCAGCCATAACAATTTCTCTGCTCCTTTCTTTAAAACAATCATTTTATTTGGTTATGTGATTGATACTTTCTTAATTGGTCTTTTTGTTGTGTCGATTTTCTGCTTGAATACCTTACCTGACCCAAGGGATGTTGAATTCTGTCTTATATGTTTAATAGTATTTAATTGTTCACTTGTATCGATATTGAACCCTCTTTCCATACCATGATTAACAAAATTATTTTCATTGGCTGTACAAGTTATCAATACGGTTGGTGGTAGCTCATAAAACTGGGCCGAAAAGATGCTTATCCAATCACTCCCAGTTGTCGCTAAAGTTGCTTGTATTTTATAGTGCGTATAAAAGTTGTTATTTTGTATGTCGAATGTCTGTGTCGTTGTCGTATTCGACTCTAGCGATGTTCTGGTATCAAGCGTGTCCCATGTAGTTCCGTTATTGGATGCCATAAATTTGAATGTTCTTAGACCAGCTAGAAAAGAATATCTTTTTACACATACCGGATCATTGAATCTAAAACCTACATAAACTGGATATGATGAGGCTGGTACGAAGCTAGTGCCGTAGTAAGTAGCATCATCATTATCAAATGCCTTCCAAGTGTAATTTGTCAAATAGCTTCCTGATCCAATAACACTACCAACTGCATTTTCATATCCATTCATCACTGGAATTAATGGTTTGAGCTTTTTGTGCAATGAATATGTCGCATCTTCTGATGAAATCAAGAATTTATGTTCAAATATCAGTTCATATATTTTAAATTCAATTAACCCCCAGCTATTAGCTCCAATCCTTCCATTTACTTTAATTCGAAAAGATTTGTACTTCTTGGTGACATTAGGTAGATCATATTCAAATAAAGTAGGAGAGCCGACAGCAGGTTTCCCTGCCACAATATGAAGGACATCATAGGTTGTAAAATTATCATTACTGCCTTGAAATTCCCAATCAGTCATGCCTAAATAGCCACTATCATTTAATAGAAGAGAGTATTTCTTTATAAACTTTTTAGTTGGAAGGTTCAAGCCTATATAATTTGGAAGTATTGGTGTTGTAGCACTTCTAATTGCTGTAGCAGTATTTCCATCAAAAACACTCCACGTAGTCCCAGTAGCAAGATCGCTTGGAACTATAACAGTAGAACCTGGCATATCGCTAACAGTGTCACTTGTGAACTTTGGGGTTGCATTTACTAAATTGCTCATCTAGGTCCTCCTATCAATGCATAAAATAACTTAATGACATAAAAAGAAATAGAGTAACAAACTTCCACTTCTTACTGAAATGAAATCTTATCAACTCGGCGCTTTGATAAATCAATGGAATGCTCAAAAGTTCTTCCTGAACTAAGAGATGTCGATATCCTTGAAATGTCAACAATTCCATCATATCCAGTTTTTGTATCAAATGAATCCAATCCATGATCTATGAATATATTTTCGTCTTGGTTTCCATTGATATATTTCAACTTAAATGTGTTATTAAACATTTCCATCTCTTGTATTCCAACATATGCAGTACTTCCATTATTCGCAGTAATGTTGATTCTATACATTTTATACTTAGAGTTATTGTTAAAAGAGAACTCTTTTTTTGTCCAAAGAACCCAGTCTGTAATATTTGACTGTCTATCTAAAACTGTATAGGCCAATCCGTCATTTGAACCTTCAAAAGTCCATGTCTTTGGAGCTGTATTAACTAAATTAAAGCCATGCATTAAAGTATATTTATTTACAGCAGTTGGTATTAAAAACTCATACTGTAGCCAACCCGTAACTACATTTGCAGAAGTAAGCCAACTGTTAGCAGCACCAGTTTGTGTAATTTGTTTATCAAATGCTCTCCATGCTGGATAATTTGCATCATATTCTGTGCTTGCTGAAGCTTTCCCTACTGGCAAAGTGTTACTGGTCATGGTAGGAATAAGATTAATCGATCTTTGATCCTTTATTGAAGCTAACTTAATATCTGATGATAGTAAGATTTTATTATTAATAAACTTTGCCGTGGACTCAATATCTATAGCATCAAGATCAAACAGCGCAGCACCCATATTTACTAATTCAATATCATGCCTTACATTTTGCATTCCAGTTTTTTCAAACATTAAAATTTTTCCATTTGTATTTGCGGTTGCCTCACTAAAATTTCCTACTTTAACTCCATCAACATACACATCAATACTATTAGACAGAGATGTATGACCAAATCCAATAACTCTAAATTGAGTTCCTATAAATGTAAGTTTAGCTTTTGCATTAGTCGAACCTCTTTTTGATGATCCACCACTAGTATAATTAGCATCAATATAGTTAATCCAAGTTCCCTCGTAAGTCATATTGATATTAGTTTCTTCAACTCTCTGCCAACCTACTTCTGGTGTCGCTAAAACAGAGCCAATTATATCCATGTTTCACCCTCCTTACCATTTCATATACAAAATGACATATTCATCTTTTTTTATTCACTTTCTTGGTAAAATCGTTTACTTTAACAAAACAAAAGAAGTAGGACTATTCGAATCCTACTTCACAGTTACATTGGTTATTTCAAAATACTTTTTCAGATCAATATTCCCTTTAAACATCTTACCTGATCCCAACGATCCATTAGCAGTCGTACTCTGCACGATTGTTGTTGCTTTCCTATCAAACACAGATAAGTCGTCCATCCCGTCACTTATAAAAGTGTCCAATGAAGGTAATGTTGTCGAAACTGTCTGCCATACTTTATTTTCTGTATTCCACTTCTTATACCCTCCATTGAATAAGATAAATGATTTATTTCCAGTTGACATTTCGATGATTAATACAGGACGGAAGCCTGAGTTTGCATACACAGTGTTTGATACTGCTGAACCATATGCTACCAAACCGCTTTTTGTAGTCGCCCTAGACACTCTATTACCTGAGCCAGACGAATGAGTTGTACTTGTATAGGTATATAAATACGATGAATTCCAAACACTATTATCCCCTGCTGTAATAGTTCCATTGAGCGTAGAGTTAACTATATACTTATCCCATTCGTTATCTGTATCTGATGCCGATGTACCACCAGTCAATAAACGAGTAGTAGATGAGTAGTTTTTCTTCTCTGCTAAAACAATCTCTGACAATTCATAGAAAAGAGGATTTCCATTATTTTTTGAGAAAACGAATTTGTAGTACTTGTATGCCTTATCATTTTGAAATAAATAACTATTTGGCGATGACAATGAACTCCACTTGGACTCTCCAACTCTGCTGTCTAATTTAACCCAATTAGTTTTATCATTAGAACCGTAAAAATACCAATCTTTCGGAGCGGCATCCAAATATCCAACTCTTGGATATAGATTGTATTTGTTAATTATAGGAGTTTTATTTTTAAAAGTAATTGTAACTGTTTCTACTCCTGCTGTAGCAGATGCCCAAAACATACCATCCGAAGCGCCGAATTGACCATCAAATAATTTATAAGGAGGGTAATTGGCATTATATTGTGACCCTTCTACTGCCATTTCTAATGTATCGTTTGCATTCATTGTTGGTACACATTGAAAGTCTAGTATCGCTCCGCTACCGCTTGCAATACCAGCGCTGTTTAAAACATCCCACGAAATGCTATGTTGAATATTACGATCTGGTATAAGCATCTTTTTCTTATTCCAGTCCTCCGCCATAATGAAGTAAAAGTCGCCATCCGGCGTAGCGGAGCTAGTAGAAGGAATGAAGTTACTTGTTTCTTGTCCCAATCCACTAAAAGCACCTATAGTCCCAGCTACAGCAGATTTGTAGTGACAGCGAATACGCTTGCCAACGGATAAGTCTTTTATATTAGTGACTTCATCAGAATGGAATAAGCGACCCGTGGAATCAATGTCTATATCGCTAAGTGTTATATATTTATTAGTTGCGTTGGATATTTCTACATAATGCAGACCATCAATCAGACCTAACTTTTCAAATACTAACGCTTGCCGTGTTTCTGAAGTCGATTCCGAGTATACTTCTGTGGTTCCATCTATAGAAATTGAAATCTTATTAGAATGATCACTCCACATTGTTGTAACAATCCTTAACTTAGTACCAGTAAACTTGAATGAAATCTTTGCATTCAAGTTTGCTGACCTGAAATAGGAATTTCCATAGTTCTCCCAAACGCCTTCTGAGTATTTTGCGGTAGGCATGTTATGCCTCTTCCAGCCTATCTCTGGCGAAGTAAGTTGTTGTCCAATTGTAGCCATAAATTACACCTCCTTATATTCAAATACAGGACGAAATCCTGCATTAGGAGACGAAACAGAGGAAGCAACAACTTCAAAATCCTGTGCTTTATTACGTCCACGCACTACTCTATTTGTTGCTGCTGAATAAGCTATAATAGGAGTGTCTTGGATTAAAGTTGAGACATTACTCCAATGAAACACATCATCTAATGTCTTTCCTACTTGAATTTTACTTACTGGAAAATTAACAATATATTTATCCCATTCTGAATTTGTAGGCCAAGCACCTTTGCCCTGATCGGTAGCAGAACTATTTCCGTTAGCATCTGCATAAGCCACTCCACCTGTAAGAGAACGGATAAGACCTACTGTCTCCATCATTTCGATTTCATTAATTCCAACAAAGTTACCGCCATTGTTGGCACTGATGTTCAATCTATAAGTTTGATACGCTTGATTGTTGGTAAATAAAAATATTTTCTTTACATTATCTGTCCAAGGTGTGACACCTTTTTGAGTATCCAATACAGTCCAATCTATTCCATTGTTTGATCCCTCAAATGTCCATGATTTAGGGGTGATAGTCTGCCAATCCGTTACGTTGCCCCCTGCGCTGCTGGCAAGAAGTGTATAACTACTGATAACTTTCGGTGAAGTGAATTGATAACTAATCCATCCTGATGTGTTTTGTACAACCCAACGATTGGCCGTATTGTTTGTAACTTTATCAAAGGCTTTCCAGGGGTCATAAACGTATGATCCTGAGTAAACTCCGCTCACACTCGCCACTCCACTTGGAGCCGTATTACTTGTCATAGTAGGAATTGCATTTCCGCTGTCCCACGGAACACCTTGAATATACTTTCCTAAATTCAACGCATCCCACGATATGCCATTTTGAACGATTCTGTCTGCTAACAAAATCCCCTTATCAACTTTTATAAAATAAAAGTATCCATCCGGATTCGCCTTTCCCGTAACTGGTAATTCTATCACGTTGCCATTTAAGCCTAATTTATCAAATTTAGCTGGTGATCCTGCTGTGGCAGGACCAGTTATATTTCCGTAATAAAAAGCAATATAATCCCCAATCTCCATCTCACTTACCTTTGTTCTTAAACTCCCCGTTGTTGCTGGAACCGCCATATCATTTCACCTCCACTTTCACCATGTCCAACTTTTTGAAGTTCGATTTCTGAACTTTGTTCACAAAAAGAACTCCGCTATCTGTCCATGAATTATCTTTCTCGGAGCTGCTTGAGTAAATCTTCTTTATTTCCAATGCTCCCGTATCCGAATTAACATACGGATTAGTATACTTCCCTTGCTCTGTAAACTCATCTACGGTAATTGTAGCGTTGGTTTCCCCCGCGAACACTTCGACTTTCAACTTCACATAACTGTCTTTCGGACTATTCACGCTGCCATCCGTATTAATGGGTTGGTAGTCTACCCACGCTTCCCCATCGGGAGAAGATGAAGTATAGATCTTATATGTACCTGAGCCTTTAACCGTAATGTTCTTAGCAACGTTTTTAAAAGTGGTGATCTTGTCTTTGATATATACCGGCTCAGATTCCCAAAATCCACTGGACGGATACAGAGACACGCCGTTATCGTCTTTTCTAATCTCCTGAAGCTGCAGAGCTCCATTAACATAGACCATGTTCTTGAAGTATCCCTTGGATAGATCAATAGGCACTCCTATTTCTTGTATAGTAGCCGCCATTTTCTCACCTCATTTCATTTGAAAAAAGCATCATAAAAAGAGCCTGTCATCTCTGTGATCTCGCTTGCATTTGTCATTTGAAACACGACATCATTTCGTTTCTCTTCTGCGGAGATCGAACCCAGATAGGCCGTTAGCGGGGCCGATATTTCTTGAAGCTTTAGGTTGATCACGTCAACCAGATCCGATTGCTGAAGCACGTAATCCGTCTGATATTCCCCGCCTGGGACCGAAATAGTATAAATACCGCCATCAGAAGACTTAACCGTAAGTGAATTATTGGCCGAAGAGACGGTAATCCGTCCACGAATGTTATAATTTCCCCAGATTCTCTGATACACATCTGTATACAAATTTTCCATACTTCCTCCTTATTTGATAACCCAATTGATAATACCGACTTTCCCACCAACCAACGGGGCATTGATTTCATCAACAATAAGCCCATTTCTGCGGATAACCAGCTTGCCATCCAAATCTTGATCTGATGTGATCTTGACCTGCAAGAAGGTGCTTTCCGAATATGGAAGGGAGAAAACCGCTTGATAATTGATGTTTACATTCTCAAGCTCCATCTGCTTTTTATATCCAAAGTTATACTGAACGATCTGATTGCCAAATTGCCCGCCCGGATCAAAGCCCGTTAGTTTGGCATCTGACACTGCATCCTTGTATGTAATAATGTCGTTGTATAACAGAGTGCGCCCTGTAAGGCCATATTCAACACCACCTGCAATGTATGAGAGCATAAGACGGTGATTATTGAGATTAAAAACCCCATTAGCTACATCAAAATAAACCTGTGATCCTTCTCCAACAAGTCCAAATTTATAAAGCTTGGTGCGATCTATGTCATAAAAACTGTTTGTTTTTTTTGTTTTCCAATCAAATTCGGATAACGCTGTATTGTCATAGTACTCCGCCACCCAGACAAAAGACTGCCCTACAGGTGACCGGGTATAAGAACGATTTCCAAAGATCATAAAATGCCTCCCATTGTATTGCGAGAAATTAAAAAGAAACCGGCTGACTTAATCAACCGGTTCTTCTACATACCTATTTAGTTTTTATACATAACGATAGGAAACTCTAAGTTTAAATTTCTGCTGGCCGCTGCTTGCATCCAAGGGAACTTGAGCCTGCAAGCTAACTGTGGCGTAATTACCTGCCGCATCTGCAGGTGTACCGTTGTTCTTAACCCCTAAAATTTCTTTGGCTGCTGGGACGAAAGGGGTTGGATATGCAGCTCCCGTATTATCCTTCGTCGTCTTTCCCTTCGTCCCGATCGGTTTGGAGCGGTCTTTGCCAATCTTTGAGGTATCGGCTTCTATATCCGTTTCTCCTAGAGAGTCGACTTGGGCATGGAACCACATGTTTTTTACAACCTCAACAATATTTCCTGCATCCTCCCCAGTACCAGACTTCATATCTGTGGTAGTAATTGAGCAGTCCTCCATCTTCGCGCATTCCTCGCTACCACCCTTGTTATTCCAAATATTGAAAGTATATATAGAACTCTTATCTCCAGCATCAATAACTTTGAAATCGAAAGGTTCCTTAATTTCTTGAGTGTGAGTGGCATTATACCATGATACTCCCGGTGCTTTCATTTACAACATCTCCTTAAATTTTATGTGTGTATCAGTATTTCTACAGTAACATTCTGAATGTTAATGCCTTGCTTAATGACATTTAGTCTGAAAATTTCATTGGCATTTACCTTGGTAATCCCTACAGCTGCGGATTGATCGTCATAATGGCTGAGTGCCTTAAATCTGATATTTTTGCTTAAAATATTTGTCCATGTTGCCAGGTTATCTGTTTTCTCAATAGCAATCTCCGTGTCTGTCTCTCCGCCTTCCCCGCAGATGGCTCTGACAGCGATGACCTCCCCGTCAAAGGGGAACGGGATAAGTAATTCCTGCACACCTTGGAACAAGTAAGAGGATAGGGGGATACCTACAACTCGGTTTTTAATGCTTACAGGAAATGATTTTAACTTGGAAAAATCACCTGAAGACATGAGTCCATCCCGGTATTCATTGGCAGGCTGAAGGTTCGAACCAAAGATATCGATGAGGACCCAGCTGCTTCCGTCATATCTGTACCTTTTCCCGTCTTTATAGGTCTGCACGGTCCAGCCCACTTTAGGATATGGGTATTTATCGTGCAGTTCCTTCTGGTCAGCCACAGCTTCCTTATAGACCAATCGGGTTGTTTTATAAGCATCATTGGCTAAATCTCTGGCCTGATCCGCCTCACTGGCAGCCCGGTTCGCGTTGTCCGCCGCCAATTTGGCAAGCCCGGTCGCTTCCCTGGATTCTTTAATGATCTGCTCAATGCGCTCCATGGCCAGGTAAGTCTCATCCAGCTTCCTTTGAATCTCATCAATGTAATCCTGAAGAGTGGTTACCGTGTCCGGGTGCCGGGTAATCAGCGCATAAATCCGAGATGCCGGATACATAATCAGCCCCCTGCCCTTATACCGGCAGAGCAATGTCCGGCCTTCCAGACTAGGATGAACCTGTACGGCCCCATTTCCATAGTGGACCAAAAATTCATTTGGTCCTAATACACGCTTGGCTTCAAAGACCTCCTGATCGATTTCAGTTAACCCGGCAATATGCACCTTGTCCGTATAGGATGGAATCTCTAACAAGGTGACCATTCCATTGATGACAGGAAGCGAGTCCGATCGGTCTTTGAACGGGTCCTCAGGCGATCCGGTACGGGCAATGATACTTACAGGATCATTCAGTTCCAGATAAGTTTTTAATTCAGGCAATATCTCACCCCCTTTATATGTATTTGAATTGGTATCTGAACCTCAAGTTAGCTTGACCGGTGACATGTAGAATGCTTTTGCCAGGAGGAAAGCAAAGATAGTTATCATTGAAATCCTTATACCGGTATGTAGCCGGAAGGCTTGTCTCTATATTTTGATGTTCATTATGTACATATAGAGTTTCTCCATCTACCAGATTCTTGAATTTAAACTCTTCCCCCGGTTTGGAATTAGAGACCATTGAGAAGTCCCCACTGCCAACTTTGGTGATCCAAATCTCGGGTTCGCAGGCTGTCATGCCTTGGTTATCAAACACAATTACGGGCTCAAAGCTAAAAGTAATCTGCTCAAAGGTTGGATGGATATCATACTGTCTGGCACTCATAAGAACTCTGTACATGATCGACAAACCGTAAGTTGGAGTCTCTTCATTCAGCTCTGGAATCTGTCCGCCATTAATGCAGTTCCTCCATTCAGACCAATTGAGGCCATCGGTGGAGTACCGGGTCTGTACAATAACCTGTGATTGTTCGGGAGCTTGACTCTTCCATCGAACACTAGTGATGACCCCATCTGCTTGTAAAGGGATCGGTATGGGCAAGGATGTATACACATCATTAAGATGGCAGTAAGATAGCAGTCTGGCCATTACTCAATCATCCCGAAAGGTCTGAATAAGCATGAGACCCCCGCTTCTTTCCATTTGGCAATCCGGTAACTGGCCCATACCGCATTCTTGTCATAGGTGGTTGCTCCTTCATTGGTCAACCAGCTTGGTTCGGTATCCCCCGATTCCCCGGCTTGGATACATACGTAGAACCTCCCGTTATCCAGGGTCGGAAATACCAGCTCATCCTTCTCATAATACTTGGAAGCCTGCCATACTCCTGCCTGATTCGTATCCTGTACCTCAGCATCAATCGCTACCGGAAATACAGGTTGTTTCAAACCCGAATACCCGGTCTGAATACATTGATAGACATGTCCATTATCCTCATGAGGAACCACAAGGTCCCCATTCTTGTAAGGTTTCAGGCTCTCCCACTTGTTAGCGGCGGTGCCTGCTCGTGTGTTGACCCAGCCGATATATCCTCCTATCGACGGATTAGTGTTCCAAAGGCGCTGTTTCAACGGCCACTGCCCTGTTACAGGGACCGAATCCGCATACTCTTCAGCATGGTCATCTATGGTCTGAAAATTTGATGCCAGATCCATGACGAATTGATAAAATTCATCATGATATAAATCAGGTATTTTTAACTGCAACCGCTTGGTTTCGTTAGACATCCAATCACTCCTTTCTTTAGAGTTCAGCTAATTTGGTATTCGGCGGAATATCTGCAAGTTTGGGACGGACAGGATTTAGAATCAAGTATCCGTTGCCATCTGTAGTCATAGCCGCCGAATTACCCGTTGTAAAGTCACTAATAGGTACATCTAGAGGCTTCTGATCCCACTTATATTCCCGCGATGTAAGCTGCGGGGAATACGTATAGGGAGAATCACAGCGGAAAGTTAAGGTAATGTATCCCTGCCTAAGCCCGTTATGAACCAGATTGGGCTCATCTACAACCAACGCATAATAAATGCGCTCGGGATCACGTCCAATTTCGTTCGAGAAGAACAAGGGCTGATAATAAGTGTGCTCGGTTAACCAACGGGCAACCTCGTTCATCTTGGCCGTATTCCATGAATCCTCAAAGGCAAAGGACACATTGAACTTTAACGGTGATTTCCGGATTCCCTGGAAATAAGGCCGGTCCCTGCCCCGTACGGACTCCTCCAGAATCTCTCTGGACGCTGCAAGCGGCTCCTCCAGCATGCCCGAGCTCATATTCACGTTGAGAATGCCATAGTCGATAGAGCTTCTTCCCGCATAGGAGAAAAAAAGCGATTCACGAATGGTCATGGTTAGTTTCACCTCCTTTATAGCTGTGTTAGCTGCTGGAAAATACAAAAGAACCCCATATTCGGGGTTCTACATATTCACTAAAGCTTGACCATCAGCAAGTGTGGTCATATTACCCAAGCACGTTTTCACCGATGAGCCTTGGACAGCAATCAATTTTCCATTTAAGTACACCTTGCTGCTGTTTCCCGTTGTTATCTCGCCATTCCCACTTCCTGAAGTACCGGGGGATATATCGCGATACTGTACATCATAGCTGTTCGAGGGTACTGGTGGTGAAGCGACCCACTGCTCTGGTATGAGGTCCCCAACCACAGCAGCAGATACCCCGTTAACATATAGTTTTGAACTTGCCTGGACTCCCTGGCCTTTAATCAAGGCGTTGGTTCTTTCCGTACCATCCCAAACCCAAGCTGGTGGTATCGGGTTGCCCTCTGAATCAGTGTCTCCTCCAAAATATCTCCATCTTTCATAAGTCACATATCCACTTTTGATAGAGTCAACAGTCTTGGCACCATTTAGCGCGATTTTTGCCATTTCGATCCTTCCTTTGTTTCTGCTTCATACTAACTGTTTACAAAATCGAATTGTACGGCATGGAAGATCATTTTCCCATCGGCAGTCATCTCAATATAGGCTCTGTCATTGCCGAATTTAGCGGGTCCGCCTTCAGCGAGAGCACTAATGTCTTTTCCAGTTAGCATTATTTTACCCGCCTCCGATTTCAGAGTAATCCCTGTATCTGCAAGATCAACACTGCGTTCTTTTCCGCTGTTATTCGTTGCATACGAGGTTTTGAACCCGCCGTCATACTTCCGCTCCTGGGCCCTGCCCCCACCGTTCGGTGAGCCGTCTCCAAGTCCAATCGTTCTGACCGGGTTGGCCGCATCCCCACTGCCGGAGAAGGTAATTTCTTGTTTCACTTTCTCATCCATCTCATACACAAGAACAGGCCATGCGGTTACATCGGTGGTCATCTGGCCCATTTGCTCCGCGGACATCCAGTATAGAGGCCTGCCGTCAGCCAATTTCTTCTGGGTGCCTGAGCCTTTCACTTTTCCGGTAATGAACTTAATGCTGTTCTTGTCAATACGTATGTAATTCGACCAGTCCGTAAGTGCCGTATTGGTTAATGTGGTCAACCTGCCAGAAGTCAGATTTGAGATGAACCCGTCTGCGCTGGTGAGCATGTTCGCCGTGATCAGTTCCGCATCAACAGCTCCCGCCCCAACCAGATCCCAGCGGTTCATATACAGCTTCTTCTTCTCAGAGTCCATTAACAACGTACTGTTCCCATCCGTGACCATAAGCTTCTTGAATTTGGCGGTTCCATCCATGGATATCGAAGCGGGCGCTTTCGAAAAGTCCTCATGCCCTGCCCAGAACCCCTGGTTGGGGAACAGCTTAATTACATTTGGGTGCTTTCCTAAGGTGATATCTGAACCCGTAATATGACCGTCTTGGAACATGGAATTCTTAATCTCAGCCGTGTCAGCAAATAATTTGCTCATCCATACGTTTCCGAGATAATCGGCATGGAACGGGGCCGCCGACCAGACTGACGATCCCAAGGCCAGACCATGTTTATCGATGGTGAAGACCTGGTCGTCCACTCCGGCCTTAACAAACAGATCGCCATCCAGTGAGGTACCGAAGGTTTTCTCTGCAATACCATTTCGGATACGTTCAATAATGAACCCCTCATCCGCTGTCATTTTCACCTTATTCACAACGGTCTTGTCTGCACAATCCCCTGAAGCATACCGGTTCAGAAACATACCGAACGTATCCGGCCGCTCAGACAGCAAACCAAGCTTAACTACTTCCCGGCCGCATCTGTCGTCGATCATCAGCCTGGACCCTTCAATGGTGAAGACACCGGTCGTATCCCCGATAACGACACGCTGCCCAAGGATAATTTTACCTAGCACCATCTCCGCAATCGTCCCGTCGGGAGTCATAAGGGATTCATAATTTAGCCCTCCTGAGCGAGTGACACCCAACGCCCCATGAGTAGCCCTCAGAAACCTGAGCGGATCATTCGGATCAATGATCGTCAGCCCTTTTCTGTCCAGGGTTACATATTCATTCGAGGCCATATTGATGTCATTGGTCACTTTATTCCAGAAGTTCTCGAACAGTCTGCTCATTTCAGACGAGTCCACGACGGCTTTTCCCCATTTAGTCTTGCTGGTGTCTACGGTTACGGAAGTGTTCTTGGCATCATTTAAGAACTTCTCGATCCGCTTCGTCTCATCATTTACACTTTTGGCATTGGATAAGGTCAGCTTGACACTAGAATTCGCATAATTGAAGTTAATTTCGGTAATGCGCGCGGTAACGTTGGTCTTGGTCGGCTCGTACTTGATGTTGATGTAATCACCAAGAACAAGTTTGTTCCAATTCAGCTGCTCCTCTACGATCTCCAGAAAATTTACAATGTCCATATCAATGGACAACTGCGGCTGCTGCAATTCCTTGAACTTCTCCAAGGCCGCTTTATAAAGATCGTGATCATCTATATACTTATCATCATTAAACTCCCGTTCAATGACAAAATAATTCAGTTCCTGCAGCTGCTCCTTTGTAAAGTTATTCCCTGCAAGCAGAAGGGTCTGAAGGGTTGTAATCTGCTCCTTAACCTGTTTAATAGACAGGTTCATATTATCGATCTCAATTTGCTTAAGCCTGATCTGATTCTGCTTATTGTCCAAGCTGTACCGCTCAATAATCTCCGCGTCATTACGGTCATTCTCCAGCTCTTCCAGGCTAAGATTAGCTACCTGAATAAATACGCCCGTGCTGCCGCCGTTGATGGAAACCTGAATCGAGTCCAAGTTTTTCACCTTGCCAAGCAGAACCCATTGCCCGGATACCGTAGGTTTATCCTCACCATTCAAGCTGACATGGACACCCAAATTCTGGTCTACCTTGATCATTACAGCGTAGGCATACGTCGGGTGTAACGTAAATTCCCTTGAGCTTGAACCGCTGTGCGGATATTTCTCAAAGAACATCTTCCTGTCAAATTGCTGCGTAATCATCGTGTCCGTGACCACCGCTTCGTTGTTCTTCAGCTTGTTCATGTCCACTTCCAGAGCATTTAGCTTGGCCTCAAGCTTCTCAAGCTGGGCAAGGGCAGCTTGGAACACCCCTGACTTGGACTCAACAAGTTCCTCATAGTCCAGAAGGGCATGGCAAAGCGAGTCACTCATATGGTAGCTCGAAGTGAGAACCTGCCTGTTCGAGTCCCGCTGAAACGGGTACATGAAATAACCAAAATTCTCAATGTAATTCTGGCCAGTAGGATTTACCCGCTGAATCCCCAGCCCATCCTTCCCGGACGGGGACAGCCGTGTAACCATCTGATCCGTCTGATAGGCCTGGTTCATGCTCTTCATATACTTTTTATGTGAAAAAGTAAGACCTCGATTCACGCCAGTTAGCTCTGGCTTCTGAAAACTTACGGTTTGCTTGTCCGTATCAAAAATTACGATCGCGTTATAGGTCTCTGCAACCGAATAGATAGCTTCCAGCACATTAGAAGATGGAAAGTCAAAAGCCCTGTAAGTAAGATCAAAGTCAGCGTCAATGTAATCGATCTCCCATACTGTGTTCGCAAGCAGATCGTTCAGCACTTGTCTGCAAAATTTGGACTCTACGCTGTAGCTGCGGACGGCTTTATCTGAGAGCAGGTGATAGGCTGCATTGCAGGTTACCATTCTCGTTTTTCCGGAATCCTTAACATCATCAGTAATGGAATTAATCACATACCAGTTGATTTTGCCGCCCTTTACTTCCTTAATCAGGTACCGCTCTTTAATCAAGTCAATATTCTTATTGCGTACTAACCGGTGGTGCTCATCCAAATCGTACGGTACAGAAAAAGTAAGCTCATTCACACCATTCAGTTTCACAGACAAGCTGTCATTATAAGCTTCGTTCAGCTTGGCGATAATCTCCCGGTTGGGCCTTGCCAAGAAATATTGAGGTTTTATTGGCCTGCGATTATAATCAAGTTCACCTAGAATAGGTCACACCTCCAATACAAAAAGAGAGAGGCCGTATTCTGACCTCACTCTAAATGGTTCCTAATTTAATTTTGCTAGTAAAAGCTTCGCCAATCTTGTTCAAAATAGTCTTACCCGAGTCCATATCATTGGCCTGGATGATGACCTGTTCAATCGTTACGCTGTTATCCGTAGAATAACTGCTCGGCTTCATCTCCAGCAGCTGGCCCCAATTCATGTTGCCCATAAACAAGCTTCTGGCAATACTAACGATCTCCAGCATTCTAGAGGTATCTGTCTGATTCAGGACTAACTCCTTATCGTGAGCAAGAAGGAATTTACCTCCCTTGCCAGCCTTATCCCCTGTATAACCGCCCGTCTCGGCGGAGAAGACATCTTTACCGTTCAGTTCCGCGAAACTGCCGTTAGGAAAGGATGGATGAGCCTCCCTAATCTTGTTATTTGCTTTCCGCAATCGCTCGATTTCCGCTTTTATATTTGCTATCTCAGGATCCTTAGGATTTTTACGCCCTCTTTTGACAGCTTCTTGTGTTAGATCTTCAGCTTCTTTTTTATTCTTTAAATACTGCTCCCAAGCCGACTTAACATCATCGTTTTTCGTTGGCGAAGACGGTGAAGATGGAGAAGTTGGAGTACCTGTAGAAGGTGGTGTGTACCCGGACGGAAAAGCGTCTTCTTGCGAGAAGTCACCACTCGCAAACTTTTTTAACATGTTCAGACTTTTCTCTAGGGCATTGTTCAAATTATTTAATCCTTTTTCTGATTCGATAACATTTTGATTAAGCCAAGCATGGTAAGTATCAAACCCTACTTTCAGTTCAGCTAAAGTATCCTGGACCACTTTGCTATCCTGACTAAGGAGCCCCTGTTTCAAACGATAGAAATTTTGTTCATTCTCGAGTATATCCTTGTAGTACTGTTCAACCTCCCTTCTCTTGAGATCGATCGCATCCATTTCATCCTTGTTGCGTTTGTCCTCGTCCCTGCTAATTTTGTCAGTATACTTCTTCCGGTCATCCAGCTGATCCTGCAGCCCTTGCTTACGCATTTCTCTTTCGCGGTCCAGCTTATATTTATCGATTTCCTCGTTCTTGGCATTTAATTGATCCCCAAGATCTTTCCGCTTGGCCTTCGCCTCCATGGAATTATCCAAAGCCAGCACATTGAGCTTATCAATAATCGTCTGCCGTTCTTTAAGCTTCTTGTTGAGCTCGGTCTCATAATCAGCAGAGGCATTATTCCGGTCCATCACCTTCATCTGTTTATTGATGGAATCCTCAAACGCTCTATTTTCATCTTCTAGATTTTTCTTGAATTCCTCGTGCCGCTTATCTTCTTTCTCTTTCCTCTCATCCAGAGCCTTATTCTCTAGTTCCTGCTGCTTCTGGTACATGTTCTTGTAGGCTTCAATGATTTTGTCCGCTGCGTCCTCGCGAAGCTTTTGCTGCTGTTCCAAGTTGGACTTGATCGCAGCTTCGTTATCGTAATAGGCTCTGGTTTCTGCCTGGAGCTGCTTGGCTAACTCCTCTTTTTGTTCAGCGGTAAGCTTATCACTGGCCAGAAGTTCATTGAGCACCGCAATCTTGTCTTTATGCAGCTGCTGTTCTTCCCTAAGAATCGGAGTTTGAGATTGAAGAACTTCCATATACTCTTTAGAGCCTTCTTTAAGCAAACCAAGCTTTGCATTCGTATTATCGAATTGGTTCTTAACCTTTTCAATTTTTTGGTCATACTCGGCAAGATTACTCTTAACGACGTTGAATCTCTTCTCTTGAACTTGCTGCTCCAGTTCCCACCATTTCGCACTGTTTTCGGACTTTTGCTTATCATACTCGCCTGAAGTGATCTTGTTTTCTTTGAGTAATTGGTCGATTCTTTTGTTTTGATTCTCAACCTCTTTTTGCTGAGCCTGAAGATAGGAGGATTGAAGCATCTCCTCTTTGCGCCATTCCGCACTTGACCCGGACATCCGGGATTGCCTGCCTTGGGATTTTTGAATAAGAGGGTTGTAACTGTCTATCTTATTCTGGGACATGAGAATCACGTCATCAATAATTTCAAGACTCTTCTTGTAAATATCCGTATCAAGCTGAACCGCTTTGTGTTCCGCATTTTCCTTGGCATCGGCTAATTCTTTTGTCTTATCACCAGTAGATACCGCTTTTTTTGTTTTTGCATCCACTTCTTTTTCTATCAGTTCAGAAGGATTCTTGGCCCCTGCTTCATACAAGCTCTTTTGCTCTTTCAATAGCTTTAATTCGTCTGCTAATGATTGCTGATACTCCACTGAGCCTTTTTTCATTTTGGTTCTTTTGTTCAGCAGTTTCTCTTGCTCGGAATCTATTTGTTTTAAACGCTCTAATGTGGCTGTCAGAATTTTTACAGTTTCTTTATAAGTATCATTTGCCGCTTTTTGCGATGATTTTGCAGTAGCATTTGCTTTAGGAATTCCTTGACTGATATTATTTACGGTCTGTCTAAGAAATTTAAAATAGTTTTCAATTTCCTCGATATTGACTATTTGACCGCCTAGATCAACTTGGAGCTCATTAAGTACTTTCTGCTTAGTAGTATCATCTTCATCGCTCAGCAGTTTATTTTTCCACTTGCTTGGAGTCCCCTTCGCGGCTTCTTCCTCAACTCTACGAAGTGCTTCCTTGGCCCCAGCTAAATTAGTAACGACTCCAAATTCCAGACCATAAGCAGACAGCCGTTTCAGGGATGAATTAAGTACAATGAATGCGTTCTCCTGCTCTTTAGCCATATCCTGCTCAAAGAAATCCTGTTTCTCTTTCCTAAGATCAACAAGCGCTTTCTTCGAAATAATCCAGCCATCTTTGACTTGAGTGATACTATTGGATAGATGCGGATACTTAGCAACCAAGTGGTTGACGGTCTCTTCATTCAGAGCGTGTCCTTGGTTCATGTCATTCAATGCAGAGTTGATATCTTTAATTTCAGCTGAGGTATTCTTGAAGCTTTCCTGCAACCGCTCCTGGGATTTTGTAAAATCAAAGGTTTCCTTGAACGAGTCTCTAACCGTTTCTAACTGGGCAGGAGTCATACCCAAAACTTTAATGTATTGCTCCAGATTTTCTTTTTCTTCTTTAGTTATGCTTTCCTTGGCAATTAATTGAATCGCGGCTGATATGTTCTTATACGTGTTAAAGAACTTTTCACCACTGTCAATCTTGGACATATCAAGGCTTTTAACCATATTCGAAAGCGCGTTTGTCATTTTTGAGTCTACTTTGACATTGTTTAGATTCAAGAAGGCTTCAACTAAAGACTGTAGATCGCCCCTAACCTCTCCGGTTTTATTCGCGATTTCATTTTCTGCTTGAAGTACCGCCATTTGTGCGGCTGTTACGTCCGTTTTGTAGTCAGCAATTACGCTTTCATCCGTTCTATCAGAAAAGAAAGCTGCTCGTGAAAACTCATTATTTAATGTGTTTGTTTTATTCTTTAAATCTTCCTTAGCCTCATTAATCCCATCTAACTTTTCTTCAAAAGTTTCCTTCGCTCTGTTGATCTTATCTTCCTGCTGCAGCTTAGCCAGCTGCTTAGTGTATTCAAGCTCACGCTGGATGGCTTCGCTATTTTTAAGGTGTTTATTTCCCTTATCATCAATAGAAGCTACCAGATTAGGCATTAATCCAGAAAGTTGCTCAATGGTGTCGCGATATAGGCTCTCCTGTTCCGCATCAGCGAAGACAGTCCCGTTCTTCGTTACGGAGTTTAAATTCTCATACTGGCTGACTAATTCAAGGACTTTATCCTTGTGATTGATCCAGGAGTTCGCTACCAGTTCGTTTTGCTTCCTAGCCTCTTCCATGGCCTTCACATTTTCTTGATGCTTTTCATATAGAGTTGTCAGGCCCCCGACTAAAAGGGTAATACCTAAGGAAAGCCCAAACGTCATCGCAGCCTGCAGACCAACTACGGCTGCTCTTGCTGCCAAGGTTGAACCCGTGAAAATTTGAGTACTGAGCGATACGGTCCTAATAATACCGTTAAATATAGAAAGCACCGGATCCCTTAACTTGTTATTGAAGGTGAGCATGGCCAATGAGGTGATCCCAATGATCGTTCCAAACCCTCCAAAGGTATCCGTTAATTTAGCTAGAACTTTAATTAGGCCCGTACCTAGATCAATTACACCTTTTACGGCAGCTGAATCACTAACGTTTTGCCACATCTCCCCCACAGCATCTTTAAAGAGGGTGATACGCCCTTGAATCGAATCCAGATACTGCTCATTCTCTCTGGCAGCCGATCCGAACGAATTCACTCCAACCTGAAGGGCTCCTTGCGCATCCTTCCAGTTGGTAATCAGACTCTTTGCAGCATCTTCCTGACCTTTGCCGGCCACCAAGCCCAGAATATCTTTCTGCTGGGCATCCCCAAGCTTTCCCCATACAGATGATAAATCATTAAAAATCTCATATGTACTTTTAAAGGTGTTATCATCCTTTTTCAGGGTCAGACCTATGGATTTAAACTGACTCTCCATTTTAGGAATCAATCCGGTTAGATCCTCACCCTCTTTGGAGATTCCGCGAATTCGCATAGCAATCGTCATGAGGGAATCTCCGACTTGTCCCGGGTCTTTTACACCTTTATTAGCTGCCGCAACCATTGCAACCGTCTGCTCCAGCGTATTGCCTGACTCTGACATGGTCGAAGCGGAGCGTGTAACAGCTTCACTAATCCCTTCGGAAGTAATCGCGAATTTTCCGCCAACTGCATTATAAACATCGACGATGTGGGAAACATTCTTCCCCTGATCATCTACGGTAATCCCAAAGCCTCGAATGGTTGCTTGAAGGGACTGCATTGCGCTTTCCGCGTCTTTCGCTCCCCCTACATTTTGAAAGATATGTGCTTGCTTTGACAGCTGCTGGGACTGACGAAGAGTATACCCAAGTTTGGCCCATTCTGTAGTTGATTTAATTACATCCACGGTTAACGCGCCAACCTCACTAGCAGTGCGGGAAGAGGATTTTATGAACTGCTCATAACTCGAACCTGTTAAATCGGTGACTTTCCTAAGCTCGGTCATCGCCTGGTCTAATTCTTTAATATAGGCAACTCCGTTTTTAATGGCTTCATAACCCATATTAAAGAATGCGCTACCTTTAATATTCTCATAACTCTCACGCAGCCCGGCCAATCCCGATTTAGCCTTTTCCAAAGAATTAGGCTGTGTACTTTCCTCCGACTGCTGTTGGAGGTAGCCTCTTAACCTGCCCGAATTTTGAACTCTGCCAACCTGGTCGGTTTTGACCGTAACCTTCTGATTGTTGTCATTGGTATATATATTTGTATATCCGATGATTTGTCCGGACTTATCTCTGTTAGCCTTCTGATAGGCCAGGTTATATCCCTCAAGTTCCTTTTCAAGCTGCTTTAACGTGTTAATCTGGGCATGATAAGCCTGAGTCTGGTCCAGAACCGATCTTTTGGCTTGGTCCTGACTTTTGATAAATTTCATAACCTCTTGTGCGTGGTTATAAACTTGTTTAGCGGCTCTTCCCAAGGAACCATCAAGTTTAACCGTTTCAGCCACAAGCTCTTGAACCAGTCTGGACTGGTTTTTAAACCCATCTCCAGCTCTGCTGATCTGATTAAACTTATCCACCACCCGTGCGATGCTGTCATCCATATTAATTTTTAACTCAAGCTTCTGAAGAGATGGATGGGAAGACAGCTTTTTAAGTTCCTTGTTGATATCCTGCAGAGCCGAGCCATTAAGGCCAAGTGACACTAACACTTTCAAATCATCCGCCATTTGGATCACTCCCTTTCCATGATCACAAAAGAAGCGATCCGATGACCGCCCCTATCGTTTTTATTCTGTTAACCTCTGGTTATTTGCTTCTTTATCGTCATTCAATTCCAGCATCTTGGCCAGCTCATTTTTAATGCCAACCATAGCCTCACATTCCTGGAACCCCGTCGTTGGGACCCGGTTAAGAAAAATCAAAATATTTTTGATCATAGAATTACTGAGCATCGTTTTCCCCTCCTACATGATCTTCAGACGTATTGCTGACGGATTGGGCCAATGCGAGCTCACCCATCACAGAACTGATGTTTTTAGAGGTTAGTTTCATTTTCTCTTCGATCTTACGCATTTGCTCTGGTTGGAAATAGGGGAACACCTCGCCCATAATACCCAGATCAAGAAGATTGTTGGCCAGTTTAATTAAATCTGTTGGACGTGCTTTTCTTGGAATTGGGAGATTGGTGAACTCCCTGAGGATTAGCACATTTAACAAAACAACCGTGTCCTTAACCAGTTCAGTCTCAGGCTCTACGGTTGCCTTTAAATCTTGAAGCAGTTGAATATAGTCAATAACCACATTATCAATTAACGATTCTCTAAAATGGGTATGCACCTCAACCTCATACTTATCATTAAGAACAGAAATCTTTGTTCGTGAATTCAATTTACTGCTTAGCTTATTTAGGCCTGCTGCTGTTAATTTTTTGGCAGTTGGTGTACTCATGTTTATTTCTCCCTTTTCTCTAAAAGTTGGTGTCCTTAAGACACTTGTTACAGTGCTCTTGCTTAAGAAAACTCTAAGAAATGTCCGAATGAAGAAGAGACAGGCTCTCACCTGTCTCTTAAGCAGCTATTTAGGCAATGCTATCCTTGTCATATACCGTCATGGTGTACAACTCGGTACCATCGGCTGGTTTGAGGATATCCATCGGAATATCAAACGCCGAAGGATCACCCGTTGCCGCCATTTGCAGCTTCCAGCCGTCTTCCATCTTCGCTTTGTTGATGACGATTTGGGCAGCGTAGTCCTTCTCATCAAGCGTATTGCGGACCAGGCAGTCTAGGACCACTTTGAAGGTTCCAGCGAACTTGTCCGAGGAGACCGTAATCGTCTTGGCATCCGCACCAGATTTCGCTTGATAGTACGCAACCACTTTAGCACCGTCGGCAAGATCGCCTGCGTTGAAGGCGAGCTGTTTAGCGGTAAGCGTGTATTTGCCCGCAGTTGCAGGTCCTGTTGCGAGGAAAGTGATTTCTTCCCCATGTGTGCCATCCTCATTCAGCTTGTACACACTGATAAGACCGTTTGCAGCATTCAGTGGAGTAAAGGCCACAGAAGCCTTATTTCCAACCACGGTTAGAACTTCTCTTTGATACACGTTTGCCGCGCCCTTCTTGATCTCGTTTCCGGTCATCATCGCGATAACCTCGTTGGTGAATACCGCATCCTGCAAGGTCACTTTACCGCCGCGGTTGCCGGAGAAGCCAACGATATTTGCGTTCCCGCGTCCGCCTTTGACATATACCGTTTCCGCTGTATTCTCAAGACCCGAGGTCTTCAGGTTTGTGAGTTGAACCTTGGCCTTTCCAGTTGCCAGATCATAGAATGTTGCTAGTGCTACTTCACGTACTGCCCAAATGTTTGGTGTTGTCATAATAAAACCACTCCTATAAATTAGTTAATTTTGTTGGCCCAATGGATATCGGACATGTTTATGTTCTTGCTATCAATCACTCCAGCGTAAAGGCCGGACAAAGTATAATGGTAGTTGTCGATATTATTCGTGGTATGAAAGCCCGCATAGATTTGATAGATATTCAGCTCAAAGATTTCGATCAGGCTCAGACCATTCGGCTTCCAAGCCAGCCCGTTCACCATACTGGCCAGGTCCATCTTTTCCTTTCGCTTGGGCTCCTTGGTCCGGTTCCTGAGAATTTTGTCTATGAGCTCCTGGGCTTTCGAATTGCCTGGCTTGAATTCAGGCTCGGACTCTAATTTCAAATGGTTGGCGATCTTCAGCATCTTCTGAAAATCATCAAAATTTGAATGATCAAGTTCCCCAGACGGGAACTGTAGATGAACCTTGTGTTCATCCCCGGATAGAGAGGGTTCCTCCCTAAACAAGAGGCGCAGCGCCGAGAAGGCATCCGTTCTGAAGGATTCGTCATGATAACAGTTGGCATAGAAAATATCGAAGTTGGTCACCCGTTCATCGATCTCTTTTCCTAATAAAGATTTATCAATCAGCAGAAGAGATAACCCATGATAGTAGACCGACATCCCGATCTCCGCAATTTTCTTAAAAGAAGGCATATGTACTGCTAGATTACCGCTAAGTGGAATAGGAAGATTGGCTAACAGCTTTAATTTAACGTCTTCAATATTCATCGTTTCTTCTCTGCCTCATTAGTGAACTCCGATCTGTAACATTTAAAATCATTTCTAATTTCTAGTTTCATTTCATGCTAATCACCTTACCCCTCTGTGTGAAATGGATCGGTATTTTCCAACGCTTCAACCAACTGTATTTCCTTCTCTGATCTCGGATAGCGTGCATGTTCTCCTCCCTTAAACAACTTTATCCCTTTTCCAACAAACCCTCTATTATCAATACATATATTTACTTTATAAAATTTTTGTCCTCTCTACTCTGCCTGAGAACCCTTGTGCCACAAGGGATACAGCAATTCGGCCAATCGTTACACGGTTTTCTTCCTGTACTTCTGAACTCGTTCTCTTGTTTTCTCTCTTTGCACCTCTACCCGGCAGGAATCACAATATTTCAATCGCTGTCCGCTCTCCTCAATCCTTGCCCCACATCTCTGACACTGTGCATCCGTACGAAGGTTTCTTTTGATATTATCTACAATAATATCCCCGAAGCATGACCATAACGTCGTTTTGTAGCTGCTTTGTTTGTGTACATACAAATATTCAACCAGGATATCCACCACGTGGCGCGGGTCTCCTCCATGTTGGATCAATTTCTCCCGGATAAGCCGGTACATGTATTGATTATCTCCGGTCCAATCCCCATTCATCTGAACGACTTCCATGAACCTCTTTTTCTGATCTTGATTCGTATATTCATTTATAACAATCGTCTTCAGGTCTTCATTATCCATGCTGCCGCCGCTCATCAGTATTCTGTAGTCAAAATATCCGAGATTAGCCGCATTAAAGTTAAGCCTCACTTTAGGAATGAGCTGCCCAAGGCGGTTCACCACACTTTCGTTCCTTTCCTCAACGTGACCGTCTGTCTTGTCTTTAACATAAGTGAAGAAATACGGAACCTTATTCTTGGTATAGGATTGAATCTGCTTCGCCACCTGCTTGGGGCGTTCAGGCTTGTACAATGTTTTGGCATAATCTATCGTAAAATTATTTTCCATACACAGGATCTTAACAATTTCCAAGTCAGCCTGCCCACTATTCCAAATCTTTGAGATATTGTTGCTGATCGTTCCTATATTCCCGCCGCTATACGCGGCCTCCAAGCCTTTATAAATCGATTCGCTGCTAATCAGCTCAGGCTCCGCCTTTCTCATCTCATAATACAGCGGATAAATACCCTCCATATTGCGTTTTGCCACCTCAACCAGCTTCTTCTCCCGGCAGACCAGCGCCTTATCCCCATCGTTATCGAACTGCAGGATTTTACTGATTGGATCGTGACAGCTGGTATAGATTCCTTTGCTCACGAACCACCGGCCGATGTCCTTATTCACTTTATTTGCCCTCACGGCGTGTTCTCTGTACAGATGCGGGCTTCTTAAGCAATCCAACGGCTCCCCGTCCGGATATAAGGAACAACTGACCTCCTGATCAGCAAGCAAGCCCCGAGGTTCACCTTCCCCTAGAACCAGCTGCTCACAGAATGCATACAGATCTGGAACGATGAAGGTATATTTCCCGTCAATATAGATTTTGCCGCCCTTCGCATTATTCGTTATCTTCTTCTTGACCTGCTTTAAAATCTCCTTGCTGTATGTATCCCTCAAGAGCTCGGGATAATGCTCCAATGCCTGCTGATAATAGTTTTTGTTAGAGTTCCACTCACCTACGCCGAGCACGCCCAACATCGTTTCTTTCCGGGACCCTATATTTTGGATCGTATCTATCGTTTTGGCAGCCAGATCCTTAAGTTCATCGTCGGTGATATCCGTAAGCGTCTGCAGCATCTGGTAATTCAGCTTGGCATTCTTAATCTTGTCCTCTTCTTCATTACACTTAGCAGCTTCACAGCCGTAGCGCGTAAATTTCTCCTTATAATCCTCCCAGCTGTTGTAATACGCCCACATCTTAAACTGGCTTTTTGTGAAAATCACTTCGATTTTCTCCTTGAGAATATCATGCTCCACCCCATAAATATCTGTGACCCTTCCGTACTTCGCATGCTTCGCTTCCCGGTTATGTTCCCGAATGAACTTATCGAATGGAAAAGGAACCAGCAGCCCCTTAACCCACGGCAGCCGGACCATCATGGATTTAACGCTTTTTCTGGGCAGGATCATGCCACAACCATCTGTATGGACAATAGGAAACTCCATATCTTGTCTGGTAATTTCATAGGTTCTATCATCGATAAAATCCACGGTGGTTTGGACCGGGGATACGAAATCATCCACTACAATAGACTTCTGAATATCAAACTCAGGCCATGGTTCTGTCGCTGTATTACACAAAGCCAGATAAGCCAGATACTTATTAATATTCACCCCACCCCGCTGGTTAATTTGCTCTGGATCAAGACCACACATCAGCGTAGAGTGATGCCTTTCCCATACACTTTCCTTAATGAACATCGTCTTTTTAGTTCTAATCTGCCCGGCGCTCGCAGTAAAACAAACATATTTATGCTTCTCATAAATGAAACCATACTTGATTAAATCCTCAAGCACCTTAAAGTAATACGTTTCTACAATAAAAAGATCCTTTGTAATTTCATCCTGATTAATATTCAGCGTTCGGGTCAAAAAAGAGTCAAACACCGCGATCAGATTGGAATCTTTAACGGATTCCTTCCTGAGCTCCCGGGTTGACGTATTGGACTGCAGAAGTATTTTGAACTCTTCCTTGAGTGTGTCATATTGCTGGGTCAAAAGCTTCAACTTCCCGGAGGTCATCTGCTCAGCAGCCTCCTGCTCCATCTTGTTCTGTTTCTGTTTCAAAGCGGATATTTCAAGCTTCAGCCCTCTAAGCTTCGTTTGAATTTGCACCTCTTCATCTGTGTAGAAGCACGAGGTATCCAGCGAATACATCATGATTTGTTTTTCCAAATTAATAATAATCCCCCCATAAATATATAAAGAAAATATAATAATGAACCTTATACTATAATATCATAATTCAAATGAATTATATAATTATATTTACTTTATATTCAGGTTTATTTCCCTTGTTTTGCTAACTGCTGCATGAAATGTTTCAGCATAGAGGATGCTAATAACGCCCCTATTTAACATTCTTTGGAACGGCACCTTTAACCTGGTTTAGTCATATGTTAATCTGCGTCCCCTATAAGACATTTTTCTTGAAAATTTTCATGCCCCGGCGTTATACTAGACGAGTGTTACAAGCTGAAATGCAAAGAGGTGAAATTCAGAAATGGAAGGCGACCCGAGTAGTCCGCAGACCTATGCCCCTGCAATACAACTGCATAGAAAACAGATCAGCAGGACAACTGCGGGAGGAAGGGGCTCTTTCGTTTCCCGGTGCCGTTACTGCCTCATGCGGTAATTAGCCGGCTGCTGATTTTTTTCTATGCTCTTTAATAAGAGCATACCCCTTGTGAACCATGGGGTGAAGGAGTGAGAAATCAGATGAAAATTCGCCATGTTAACGCGGGTATCTTTACTGTGGTGGAGGACCTGGAAACAACCCTGACGCCGCCGGCGGAAGGATTTTACTGGATCGATGCGGACGCCGAGGATCTGGCGCTGCTGCAGCCGGCTTTTGGGCTGCATGATCTGGCCGTGGAGGACTCCCTGACCGAAGAAGAGCAGCGTCCGAAGATTGAAATTTATGACAACCATTATTTTATTGTTGTGAACAGCATCCGTTTTGATGACGAGGAAATTTTCCTGCGTGCGCTGAGCATGTTCCTGGGACGGCATTATATTATTACAGTAACAAAGCAGAAGATCAACGAGCTCCGGGCCATCAAGCCCATTCTGTGGGAACAGGAGGTTAACGAACCTGACCGTTTCCTGTACCTGCTCATTGACCTTGTTGTTGATAATTATTTCCTGGTCGGTGACCGGATCGAAGACAAGATTGAGAGGCTTGAGGAGGACATCCTGGTTCATACCAAGCGGTCGCACTTAAGTGAGATTATCGGTCTGAGAAGTGAGATCCTGTGGCTGAAGAAGATGCTCGGTCCGCAGAAGGAAGTTATTAATATCCTGAACAAGAAGGACCTTCGCCTAATCGATGACCAGCTGCAGAAATACTTCAGCGACATTTATGAAAATGCCGTGAAGATTTCCGAGAACTTTGATACCTTCCGGGAACTGATGGGCAACTTACGAGAAGCCTATCAGTCCAGTATCGCCAACCGCGCGAATGAGATCATGCGGGTGTTCACCGCGATCACCACGATCTTCATCCCGCTAACCCTAATTACCGGAATTTACGGAATGAACTTTACTAATATGCCGGAGCTGCACAGCCGTTATGGTTATTTCATTGTGCTCGGCATTATGGCCGCGCTGGGCCTGGGCATGTTCTATATTTTCCGCAAAAAAGACTGGATTTGAGCTGACCGCTCCATCCCACTAACAAACCTAATGCAGGACGAAGCACCCGCTGCCAACAGGCCGGCGGAAAGCTTCGTCCTTTTTTGATCACTATCCGGCTATCCGGCACTAACAGTCTATCCAGCGCTCTGAACGCTTGAGCAGTGCCTTCTGAACCGGATCCGGATCAGCCGGAGCTGCTCATACTTCTTCTCCACATTGCTCTCCGGCGGCAGATCCGTTCCGTATACCCGCTGCAGCACCGGCTTCAGGAAAGTGTCGCCAAGCTCCTCATACGCCTGCCAGATCGCGGCTTGCTCCATCTCCGGCAGCTCATGAAGCTCATTCATCAGGAGAGCATCGAGATCATAGCCATCCTTCTCCAGCTCCTCCAGCAGCTCCACCGTCTCCCTCCGGTCAAGCCCGCTTCTGCGGCTCATCTCCTCAATGCCGTGACCTTCCGCCATCGACTCCAGCAGCACCCGGCGCAGACCGTACCTTTCCATCTCCACCCGGTACTTCACTTCCTTCTGCTTGTACAACCAGGAACGGAACTCTTCTTCATCCAAAGTTCCTTCGACCCAGCCAAGCGGGAAGCTATAGGGCCGCTCTCCCTGCTGGGTCAGCTCCAGCAATTCCGGGCCATATTCCGCGGATTTGGCTTCGCCCATTCCAGGCAGCTGCATCAGCTCCTCACGCGTTCTTGGCTGGAATACACTGATCAATCGGAGCAGCCGATTGCTGGCGATCAAATACGGTGCTTTGCGCTCGGCCGCAGCCCGTCTGCGCCGCCATGCGCTGAGCTCCAGGAACAAGGCCTCGTTCGGATGAAGCTCGCTGTAGAAGACGAGCTTCTGGGCGAGTGCCGACTTGCCTTTGCCGTCCTCTTTCTCATGAAAAATCCCGTCAATCACCGGCCTGAAGCCTTCTCCAAGCTTCACGGACAGACGGTGACGGTAGACATGCAGCATCTCCGACCAGGATTCTCCTTCATACCAGAGTATCTCTCCAGCCTCATCGGAAGACAGCTCATTCCAGCCCATCCTCCATACCCCCTGCTCTTCTCCGATCCACACCTGAGCGCCCTGGATCAGTTCCCCGCCCTCTCGTTTCTCCATACTGTTCAGAAATACGATTTGCATCCGTTCCTGCACCTCCCTTAAATCAGCACACAAAAAAAGCACCCCTTCGGCCATCGGCCAAAGAGGTGCTTCCTCATTTCGTATACTGTTAATCCTTACTATACCTTATTCTGGGAAAAAGTCAAATGAAAGCGTTGGCGCGCTTGCGATCTTTTTTCCTGTTATAATGGGGAACAGACACACCATTCTAGGAGGCATTACCGATATGACGTTTTCTGAAAAAGACCTGGATTTTCTGTCCGATTCCACGGAGCAGACCTCAACCCGCTTCATTACGTTTATCGGCCATTCCATGAAGAGATTCGATCTGGCCATTACCACAACGAACCGGTTCTACGGGAAGAAGCTGGTGACCGATCTTCAGGCTGGCCGTACCGCTATTCTCGGCTCGGATGACCTGGATGAGGAAGGATATCTGGAGCGCGTGTACAGCCTGGACGAGGAAGAAGGCGAAGAGCTTCGCGGCTTCCTGTATCAAGTGCTTGGTGAGCCGCATTTCACGGATTAACAGCTTAAAAAAGAGACTGCCCCTCCGTCATTTCTAATGACAGAAGGGGCAGTCTCTTTGCTTGAGGTGGTCCATGTTATCCCCATCTAGCCGGACAGTTTTCAGATAAAGACACCGGAAGACTGGAAGCCTGCAGTATCCATATTAAGCGTCCGGAAGGCTAAAACCATACTTGGTAAATACATGCTGAGCCGTCTTGCTGGTCATGAAATTATAGAACGCCTTGGCTTCCTGAGGGTGCTGTGTCGCTTTTACTATACCCTCCGGGTACACAATTGCCCTGTGGCTGAGCGGATCAATTGTGAACATGACGCCCGCTTTCGTGGATGTCTGGGCATCACTCCGGTACACAAACCCCGCCTCCACATTACCGGTCTCCACATAAGTCAGAACCTGTCTGACATCCTTGGCGAAGACCAGCTTCGGCTTCAGCTTGTCCCATAGCTTGTAATGCTCAAGAGCTTCCTTTGTATATTGCCCTGCGGGAACCGATTCCGGCTCTCCCACTGCTATGCGGGATACACCATCGTCACCCAGACTCTCCAGCGTAGCGGGCGACTTCGCGCCGGCAGCCGCAATCAAGACCAGATCATTCTTCAGCATCGGCGTGCTCTCCCCCGGATCGACCAGCTTCTTGTCAATCAGAGCGTCCATTTGTTTCTGGCCTGCGGACAAGAACACATCGGCTGGCACTCCCTGCTCAATCTGCTTCTGCAGCGCGCCCGAAGCCCCGAAGTTAAACAACAGCCTAACATTCGGATGCTCCTTTTCGAAGACTGGCTTCAGCTCATTCAGGCTGTCCTTCAGACTTGCCGCAGCGGAAATTACCAATTCAATCTGAGCCTGCTTCTCCTTAGAACCACTGCTGCCAACCTGCTCATTCGTTCCTGATGCACCAGGGCTGCCGCAGCCCGCCAGCATCACCAGCAGGAGAATTAAGCCAGCCGCAAGCCATCTTTTCACAGACAGCTTTCTATTCACTTTCGCTTCTCTCATCCCTTTACTTCCTCCTACTTATCACATACCATTAAAATAAAAACAACAAGTTAATTATAATATTACTAGTTATGCCTATATATATCTAGTTATAATTAAACCTGACTGAACTGGAGGATTTCATGAGTGACATTTCTTACACAACCGAAGAAATAGCGAAGCTTCTGAAAGTATCCAAGCTGACTGTATACGACCTGATTAAAAAAGGGGAACTTCCGGCTTACAGAGTCGGCAAGCAAATGCGTGTGGATGCGGGCGATCTGGAAGCATATAAGCGGTCCGCCAGAAGTGGACCGGCCTTGCGCAGTCCGTCCGCCCCACAAGATGCCTCTGGTGATGCTCCCGAAGCGCGGGCCGGGAACCAACAGGAGTCCGGCGATGCCCGTTCCCTGGTCATCACCGGCCAAGACATCAGTCTGGACCTGCTCGCCAAGCATCTGGAGAGATCCGCCCCCTCCTACCGTCCTCTTCGTTCCCACGCCGGAAGTCTGGACAGCCTGATTTCCATGTATCAAGGGAAAAGCGACATTGTCAGCACCCATCTGCTTGATGCCGACAGCGGACAGTATAACCTTCCGTATATCAACCGGATTCTAACCGGTCATTCTTATATGGTCATCCATCTGCTTCAGCGGACCGCAGGGCTGTATGTAGCCAAGGGGAACCCGAAGAAGCTTACCCGGTGGAAAGATCTTCAGAAGCCTGGAGTCCGGCTGATTAACCGGGAGAAAGGTGCCGGAGCCCGGGTGCTTCTGGACGAGCAGCTGCGGATTCACGGACTGGACCGGAAATCGATTCAGGGCTACGACCATGAAGAGACCAGCCATATGGGTGTGGCTGGCAAGGTATCTGCAGGCGAGGCCGATGTGGGCGTGGGCACCGAGAAGACCGCTCAAATGATGGGCAGCATTGACTTTGTGCCGATGATTAAGGAACACTACGATCTGGTTGTCCTGAAGAATTCCCACACCGAGCCCTGGATTCCACGTCTTCTGGAAGTGATGAATTCAGACGCGCTCAAGATAGAGCTTGGCTCTATCCAAGGTTATGATCTCTCCTTGACTGGACAAGTGAAATGCGAGATTTAAAGCCGTCCTATATTTAACAAGTAGCGCCCCTGTTATCCGGCCACACAAGGCCTGAACAACAGGGGCGCTATTTATAATTTCTATTGATTCCACACACTCGTTCCGTCCGGGCTCAGAACCCCCGCACCACGCAAAGCTCCCAGCGCTCGGTGCGCATTGCATGACGGCTGTCAACCAAACCTCAGGCTGTCAACACTGTCAACAGCTACACGGCAAGAATCAAGTCCCGCCAGGGGCCCTGAAGCAGCAGTTCTTCTGAATATACCCAGACCATACCCTCACTGCCAACCTTTAAGAAGGTAAGGTTTCGGTTTACCCACGCTTAAGGAATGTGCGTTTTATTCATTTCTGCCTAGCACAGGATAATAAATAACCCGCTCCAATGAAGCCTCCTCAAATGCCCGGCCCTGCCGGATCAGCTCAATCAAGTGAGCCAGCGTCTCCGACATGGCAAACCGCATCTGGTGAATACCCAGCTGATCTCCGAACAGATAAGCGCAGACCTCGAACGCTGATCTTGGGTTTTCCCTAAGGAACTCCTCAATCTGGTTCAGACGCTGTTCATGGTGAATCAGCAGATCCTCCAGCCGCTTCCTGAAATAATCGAAGGGATGCCTGTGTCCCGGATATGCCAGGTCCACTTCATACGCGGCCAGCTTCAGCATGGCATCGGTATACGACTGCAGCGGCTGCGGATCACTTCCTGGCAGGAAGCTGATGTTGGGCGATATCTGGGGTAGAACAGCATCCCCGCACAGCATCGTCCGGCTCTCCCGGTGATAGAAAGACATATGACCGGGGGCGTGGCCCCCTGTCTCAATTGGCAGCCAGAGCCGGTCCCCCATCTCCAGCATGACTCCTTCATCCAGATAGGAGACAATCGGCTCGGGCAGTACCTGCGGCAGGAAGCCCTCCAAATGGGCGGCCAGCTGGCTGGTCCACTCCGGCGGCATTCCATGACGGCGGTACAGAGCCGGCAGCTCTTCATTGATATGACTGCCCGGCCCCCACATGAATTTAGTCTCCGCATGGGCCCGGCGGGACATCCATACACTTGCCCCCGTGTAAGCTTGGATATGACCAGCCAATCCATAATGGTCCGGGTGGTGGTGAGTCAGCACGACAGAAGTAATCTCGTCTTTGTTAAGCCCGAGTTCTCCCCATACCTTCGTCCACTCCGCAATACTGGTCTCTGATTTCGGACCGGGATCAATAATAGTGACTCCCCGGCTGCCACGGAGAATATAGCTGTTCACCCACCTAAGTGGGGGAGACATGGATATCTTCACCTGGATCATACCGTCTTCCCACAATTTCACTTCAGACATGCCTCTTCAACCTCAGCTTCCTGCATATAATCATACGAGGCATCTCATTCGTCTCGTACCGACCCGGTTTCTTATAGATTCGTCTTGCTTTTCCGCCCCCTATTGTACCTTCTTTCCCGAACAAACTCAAAGTCTATAGAAATTGCCCTCATCCTACAATCATTTGTTCAACTTTTATGAATAACCAAGCTGAAATCTCGCCCCCCGCATATCAAAATGGAAAAAAGGCCGGGTTACAAGAACCCGGCCTTTCATCATCCAACCTTATTATTTAGCTGCCGCCGATGTGTCTGTACCTGTCTTTGTGTTCAGGTTGTTGACAATCTTGGCTTTTGCTTTAGTCTCATCAAGCCAGCTCTGCTGCAGCTGGGCAACCTGCTGGGACTCCAGACCGTCGCGAATTTGGTCCTTGCGCTCCTCGAACGTTGCAGTATGCGCTTCTTTACGGTCCGTCACCTTCAGAATTTTAAAGCCTTCCTGGGTCTTGATCACTCCGCTGAGCTCGTCCTTCTTCAGCTTGAACGCAGCCTCTTCCACTGCGGCTTCCTGCTGTCCCTTGCTGATGAATCCAAGATCCCCACCGCTTGCTTTCGTTGCGGCATCTGTGGATTTCGCTTTGGCCAATGCTGCGAAATCCCCACCTTCCTTAAGCTCTTTAAGCACCTGATCCGCATCAGCCTGCGACGCAACAGTAATGGCTGATACGCGAACCTGCTCCGGCGTATTGAAGGACTCTTTATTCTGATCGAAGTACTGCTTCACTTGTTCATCGGTTACTTTAATTTTGGAACCGAGCAGCTTCTTAAGCTCAAGCTGCTTAACCACCATTTTATTCAGATCATTACGGGCCATCCCGTTCTGCTGAAGAGCTTGATCCAGCGCTTCCTTAGATCCATACTGCTCTTCCAGATATCCGATTTCCTTATTAATATCAGCGTCTGTAATCTTGATCTTGGCCTTGTCGACTTCCTGCTTCATCAGCTCATCGTTGATCATGCTGTCAAGAGTCTGCTCACCGCCTGCTTTAACCAGCTCGTTATACAGCTTCTCCTTGCTGATCTCCACACCATTAACCGAAGCGACCGGCCCATTGTCCAAAGCGCCTTTTCCTGTCAGCGGCTTCACCAGTACGATGACAAGCACCACGGCCAGAATCAGTGATACGATCATCCATATCATACTTTGGCGTTTGGCTGCGGTTACAGCTGGGTTGCCTCCCGCAGTCTGCTCGGACAAGAGTGATTTTGTCTCCGGAGAAGAATATACAGCTGGTCCTTCAGACGTTGGCTTGACCGCGGAGGTTTCTGTCTGCTCACCTGCCTGTCCCTCTTTCGGTTCTTGATTCATTTCTTGCTCCAAATCTTTCTGATCTTTACCATCCATTCTATTGTTTGACTCCCCTCTAATGCTTGTTTAATTTCACTTTACCAGAAACGTCTCCACTTAACCTTAACATTTCATAAAAAAATGCCGGATATTTTTAAGGAAGCGCTAATCTATATAAAATGAACTTATGAAGGTAACCTTTAGGGGCGCCGCGATGCCGAGTGTTCTTACGACCACTGTTGTCCCCGAAATGCTTGAACTAAATATCCAAGTAGGGGCATTTCGGAGACAAAGGCGGACGCTCCGCTTCTTCAGGATCACTCGCCCTCTCCGCTGAGATTGGTTAATTTTTAAAGTTCATTTTATCTAGCCACAACTGCTTTAACCTAAAGCATTTTTGTTTTGGCCCAAAAAGAGTAAAATAGGGCTATACCATGTTTTAGGAGGATACGCATGACAATCGATTACAAAGCCTACTTCGAGAATTTAAGGGAGCAGCACCTCACTGAATTGAAGGACCTGCTCACTATTCCCAGTATCTCCGCTCTATCCGAACATAAGCCTGATGTGGCCAGAGCCGCCAATTGGATTGCGGACGCCTTGACCCGCGCGGGGCTTGAACATGTTGAGGTTCATGAAACCCAGGGCCATCCCATTATTTATGCCGATCATCTGCATGCTCCCGGTAAACCTACCGTTCTGATTTACGGCCACTATGACGTTCAGCCGGTTGATCCGCTCCACCTGTGGGAGACACCTCCATTCGAGCCTTCCATCCGGGACGGCAAGCTGTACGCCAGAGGCGCTACCGATGACAAAGGCCAGCTCTTCCTTCATATTAAAGCGGTGGAAGCCCTGCTCAGTCAGGAATCCGCTCTTCCGGTCAATGTGAAATTCTGTATTGAAGGCGAAGAGGAAGTATCCAGTCCGAATCTTCCTTTGTTCCTGGAAGAGAACAAGGACAAGCTTGCCGCCGATGTGGTGCTGATCTCCGATACCTCGCTGATCGAGAAGGGCAAACCTGCCATCAGCACAGGGCTCCGCGGGTTATGCTCGCTTGAAGTATCCGTACATACCGCGAATACCGATCTGCATTCAGGCTCATTCGGAGGCGGCGTACCTAACGCCCTGCATGCTATCGTCTCCCTGCTGGCCTCCCTGCACGATGATCAGGGCAGGGTGGCTGTAGAAGGCTTCTACCAAGGCGTTCCGGTTCTATCCGAGGAGATGAAAACCGAATTCAAAAAGATGAACTTCAATGAAGAAGGCCTACGGCAAGACCTGGGTCTGGACACTCTGTACGGAGAGGAAGGCTTCTCCTTCGTCGAAAGAACCGGCGCCCGTCCTACTCTGGAGCTTAACGGAGTGTACGGTGGCTTCCAGGGCGAAGGCTCCAAGACTGTTATTCCTAAGGAAGCTCATGCGAAAATCACCTGCCGGCTGGTTGGCGATCAGGACCCGCAGGATATTCTGGATAAGATCGAGCGCCACCTCAAGGCCCATACTCAGCCGGGCGCCAAGCTCACGGTGAAGCAGATGGAGAAGGCCTTCGCGTTCAACATCGATCCTTCCCACCCCATGCTGCAAAAAGCGGCCGATGCCTACGAGCGGGTCTATGGCACTCGCGCCCTGTTCACCAAGGACGGCGGCTCCATTCCGATCGTTGCCACCCTGTCCCGCGTCCTGTCCGCCCCGGCCGTCATGATGGGATTCGGCCTGCCAGATGAGAATCTGCATGCGCCGAATGAACACTTCAATCTGGAGAACTTTGATAAAGGACTCCTTACCATTGTGGAATACTTGAAGCTGATTTAACCGGATACTTACGGATATTCAGCCATGGCACACAAAAAAGCCTTACCCGAAGCGCTCATAGGAGCATGCCGGGTAAGGCTTTTTTTTTAACAACATGGAATTCGGTCATTCAATCACTTCGGTCTTGAACACGTTATCCACTTTCGTACCAAGTCTTTTCTTCAAAGGAACCTTGATGTCTCTTCCCAATTCATTAAAAAATGCGGGTATTTCACATTTCACCTGATCCGCAATCAGCGTGATATACCCATTCGCGGCAATATCGCTGTTCGCCTCTGCCGGAACCGTAACCTGGATGTCGTATTTCTTCATCAAGGTGCGGGAATACCTCGCAAATATCTCAAGCAGCTCCTCGTTGTTGAAATTCTCAATTGCAGCTTTACCTTTATTGGTAAAGTTCAAATTCACTTTCATCTGTGCTTCCCCCTTTTCTTTCAAACCATTCTGGTACTAGCCCGAGCCTGATGAACTTATGGTCGCAGTAGAAAAGGCAAGTGTGCATCTGTTGGAAGAACCTAATCTCTTTTAAGGCCTCTTATGTATCATACCTCTTTTTCTTCAAGAATTCATGCTTTCCCGGATATTCCCTCTCGGAAGTGCAGCCAACCTCCACGCACTTCACAACAAAAAACCTTCCCGAGCCTTGCGGCTGAATCGGGAAGGTTCATGCTCGGGCCCGGGTAAGTGCCCTCAAATTTTTAATTCCCCAAGCTTAATTAGCTCGACAACTGCCTGTGCACGACCTTTGACGTTGAGTTTCTGCATGACATTAGAGATATGGTTTCGAACCGTTTTCTCACTGATAAACAGCTGTCCGGCAATATCACGCGTCGTTTTATCCTGCACGAGCAGTTCAAAAACCTCCCGCTCACGATGAGTTAGTAAAAATTTGCTGTTGCGATCGCTGCCCTTCAAAATGTGTCACCCCTCCTTGCTCGGGTTTGATGGTTTAACAAGTAAGGGATACAGTCAACACATCTTATGAACGGGATAGGGCAAAGGTGCGATACATAAGGAAAAATGGGCATTCTCTATTCAGATACAGCAAACGGCCCATTTCCACAGGGGGAAACGGACCGTCCAGGACAGATCCTATTGCTCTAAAGCGGCTTCGGCACCGGCCTCGCCGCCGGGTTTCTTTTTGCCTGCATCCGTCAATTTGATCTTTTTCATAAACACAGCAACAACTACGCCCGCCAGTACGAAGAACAAACCATAAAGGAATACGCTGTGCAGCGATTCAACGAGCGCATTCTTCAATATAGGGTTTACCGTTTCCATCAGCTGGGCAGGGATGGCCTTCTGCATTTCCGGCGACTGCACCGCGGAATAGATCTGTTGCGGATTGTGCTGGATCATCTCATTGAATTTATCCGCCAGCGGCTTCGCCTGTTCCGGCAGCTGATTGAGCAGCGGCGTCAAATCCTTGGACAGAATGCTGCCTGATCTGTTATTCATAATGGCTCCAAGCAGCGTCATACCGAACGTCCCCCCGATGGAACGGAAGAACTGGGACGAGGACGTTACAACGCCGAGCTGGGATTTCGGGAAGCTCTCCTGAAGCGCCAAAGTCAGGATCGGCATCACAAGCCCCATGCCAAGACCAATGACCACCATATAGGAGGTCGCTAACAGCTGGCTGGTATCGATGGACAGCGTGGTCAGCAGATAGAAGCCGGCGGACATGATCAGCATGCCCAGGATAATCTGCAGCTTCACGCCAAGCGTGTATACAAGCCGGCCGCCAAATACACTGGTCAGAATCATGGCGATCATCATCGGAGTCATAATCGTTCCTGACTGGGTTGCACTGACCCCTACCACCCACTGCATGAAGAGTGGTACGAACATAATCGCACCGAACATCCCGATGGACATGAAGAAGCCGATTCCATTCAGCATGGTAAAGGTGCCATTCTTGAAGAGGGACACCGGCAGAATCGGGTCCTCTGTTCTGGATTCGATGATAACAAAAGCGGTAAGTGAGACCAAGGCCACCACAAACATCGTAATAATCTGCCAGGAGCCCCATTCATACTTCTCTCCACCGAAACTTAATGCAAGCAGAAGGGCAACCACACCGATGACCATGGTAAGTGTACCCGGGATATCGATTTTGACAGGTCCTTTATTGATATGCTTCGGCAGACCCTTGGCGATAAAGATGACTGCCAGTATGCCGACGGGCAGATTGATATAGAACACCCAAGTCCAGTTCCAGGCATCGACAATCCAACCGCCAATCTGCGGCCCCAGCACAGATGACAGACCATACAAGGCTCCGAAGATCCCCTGCCACTTGGCACGCTCTTTACCTGTAAATAAATCCCCGATAATGATCATGGCCATCGGCATCATAATACCGCCGCCAAGACCCTGTATCGCACGGAAAATAATCAATTGTGTCATATTCCCAGACATTCCGCAAAGCGCGGACCCAGCCATGAAGATAATAAGTCCGGTCATGTATACCACACGACGGCCAAACAAATCCGCAAGCTTACCTGCCAGCGGAACGACCGTGGTCGAGGTAAGCAGATATGCGGTGGTTAACCAGGTAATCAGGGACAAGCCGCCCAGATCCTTCACAATGGTCGGCATCGCCGTTCCCACTATAGTTCCATCCAATGCTGCGAACAGCATGGCAATAATTAACCCGGTAATCAGAAGCTTTCTCTTTCCCGCATCTTGATCCGGTGCATGAGCTAAATGTTCACTCACAGTAGTTTCCTCCTCAATAAATCAGACTTCCCTAAGTTGTTGTTTCCGGCTTGGCCGGCTTTTCGATAACCGCAAATTTCTCAAAGATTCCGGCAAGGGTATCGAGTTCATGAGCGTCCAAATGCGAGAAATAATATTTGATAATTTCACGCGACTTCTTCTTCGCTTCCTTAAGCACCTCTCCGCCCTCCGGTGTCACCGAGACAAGCACCGCTCTCCGGTCATGCTCGTCATGCCGGCGCTCTACATATCCGCTCTGCACCAGGCGGTCGATCATGACCGTAATGGCACTAGGTTTCACCTCCAGCTTCTCAGCCAGGTAAGAGATATTGCAGGATTTCTCCTTGGAAATCAAGCCGAGCATATGAAACTGGGGCCCTGTCAATCCTAGCTCCCGGTGCACCATAATCTCAGACTCCATTTTACGAATGGTGTTCTTCCAGGCCGCCTCAATTCTATCGATATACCGATCGTAATCCAGGGGATTTCACCTCACTTAATCAGATTCTCGCTAAGTATTTAAACAGTTTATTATTTAACTCATGAAAATATACTACCATCCCTGGATTATGTCAATACTTATGCTGGATTTCCTTGAATTTAAGGTGAAAATGGTATATCATCATATCGAAATAATTTTCATCATTTTCTTTGTAATAATCAAAATAATTTTCGGTAGGTGAGGCTTATCCAATCTCCCATCCTTCATGCTTTGAAACAGAATTTAAATACACTGCCCCCTCAGGAAAGACGTCTTGGTGAGAAGATTCTGGAATCTCCCTCTTCTGTAATTCACCTGGGTATCACGGAGCTGGCCCGGATGTGCAGCATCAGCCCTTCAACCATCACACGATTCTGTAAATCGTTTCATTTCAAGGGTTTCCCTGATTTTAAAATGAAGCTGGCGGGTGAGCTGGCACTAAAGCATGCCGATAACGCCTATCAGGATGTCATTGCAGGCAATGCGCTTCACAAAGTGGTCCAGGCAATTGAGGCTAATCATATTGCTTCCATTACAGACACAACCCGGCTGCTCGATATGGAGCTGATCGAACGTGCGGTCGCAGCCCTCTGCAGCGCGGGCCGAATCGATCTGTACGGGGCGGCTACTTCATCTATTGTGGCCCAAGACTTCTATCAGAAGCTGGTCCGTATCGGAAAGAACAGCACAGCATTTGCAGATTCTCATATGCAGATCACATCCGCTTCAAGCTTAGGCCCCGGGGATGTGGCTCTGGCCCTGTCCTACTCGGGAGAAACCTCCGAGACCATCAGCGCGCTGCGCTGCGCCAAAGACAGCGGGGCATTTACCATATCGCTCACCCAGTATGGCAGCAGCACGCTGGCTTCCCTGGCAGATATATCGCTGTTCTCATCCTCACTTGAGAAAGGGATGCGGCGGGGCGACATGGCTTCACGGATTGCCCAGCTTCATATTGTCGATATTCTCTTCATGGGTATGGTGAGCAGAGAATTCGAGGATTACATTCCGAGGCTGGAAAGCTCCTATCAGAATGTACGGAAATACCGCACCAATTAATTTAAGGGGGATTTATGTCTATGCTGAACATTATCAAAGTATCCAATGAGGAACAATTCAATGAGGTTGGAGCAGGTATTATCGCCGGACTCCTTCAAACCAATCCGCGCGCAATCCTTGGCCTAGCAACCGGGAGCACACCAGTAGGCGTATATGCCCACCTGATTGAACTCTACAAAAAAGGCTTGGTCAGCTTCGCTCAGGCGACAAGCTATAACCTGGACGAGTACATCGGCCTGGCTTCAGACCATCCGGAGAGCTATCGCCGCTTTATGAATGAGAAGCTGTTTAACCATGTGGATATTGATCTTCGCAATACTTATGTTCCAGACGGTACTGCCTCCAATCCGGAACAGGCTGCACAGGAATACACCCGTATGCTGGACGCAGCCGGGCGCATTGATCTGCAAATTCTTGGGATCGGCCATAACGGTCATATCGGTTTCAACGAACCGGCTGACGAGCTGCACGCCACCACACATGTGGTTGCACTGAAAGAAGATACACGCCAGGCTAATGCCCGCTTCTTCAACTCTATTGACGAAGTCCCTACCCATGCGATGACTATGGGGATTGCCTCCATTTTGAAATCCAAACAAATCCTTCTCATGGCCAAGGGAGAGAGCAAAGCCGAGATTCTTGCCCGGGCACTAACTGGCCCGCTGACAACCCAGTGTCCTGCTTCTCTGCTGCAGACCCATCCGAATGTTGTTATTGTTGTTGACCAAGCAGCGGGAGGCATGCTGAAATGAGCAGAACCTTTCAACTTATTCATGGTCAAGTCGTAACGCCAAGAGGAATCATCCAAGACGGTGCGGTAACCGTTATTGACGGAGTTATTACCTATGTCGGTTCAACCACGGGGATGCCCTCAGGGACATCTGCTGCTGGTGAAATGATCGACGCCAAAGGCGCTTACGTTCTCCCTGGCTTTATTGACGTCCATGTGCATGGCGGGATGAAAGAAGACTTCACCGATGCGACCCAGGAGTCATTGGATACCATCACGAAGTTCCACTCCACCCAGGGAACCACCGCGATGCTGGCTACAACCATGACCACACCAAAGGCTGTTCTTGACCGAGTCCTCGCAGAGGTGAACACTTACATCTCCAAGGACATGCCTTACGCTCAGCTTGAAGGTGTTCATCTGGAAGGACCGTTCATCAGTCCAAAATGGCCTGGCGCGCAGAATCCCGAGCATATTGTGCCTCCGAACAAGGACTGGATCGAAGCTTGGGAGAATCAGTATCCAGGACTGATCAAGCAGGTTACCTTCGCACCGGAGCGCGAGGGCTCCCATGATCTGATCCGCTACCTGCGCAGCAAAGGCATTGTAGCGGCGGCAGGCCATACGGATGCGACCTATGACGAGATCATGTCAGCCGTAGAAGTGGGCCTGCACCACTCTGTGCATATGTTCAATGCCATGACTCCGCTTCATCATCGTAAACCGGGGACAGCCGGAGCAATTCTTAGCTCGCCAAAAATGAGCGCAGAAATTATTGCCGACGGCATTCACGTGCACCCTGCGGCAATCTCAATTATTGCCCAGCTCAAGCAGGATGAGAATTTCATCCTTATTACCGACGCCATGTCGGCAGCCGGTCTCGGTAATGGGGAGTATATGCTGGGAGATCTTCCTGTGGTGGTTAAAGATAATGTATGTACACTTAAGGAAAGTGAAGGAACCCTGGCGGGCAGTACACTTACCATGATTCGCGGCTTCCGCTATCTGGTACAGCAGGTCGGGCTAAGCATCGAGTATGTTTCGGCAATGGCCAGCGGCAATCCTGCCAAGCTGCTTCGGATTGAGCACCGCACAGGTACAATTGAGACCGGCAAGCAAGCGGATCTGCTGCTCGTTGAGCAGGATAACCTGGAGCTGCAGAAGGTTTGGATTAAAGGCCGTCTAAACATCTAAGCTTATTAATATAGAGGGACTGAAGCCAGAAGGATCATTTGATCCCGGTGCTTCAGTCCCTTTTGTAATATTTATGGGAGTTTTGAGAAATGCTATGAGCCTAGCGGGTAACCCCACCGGAATAACCATTACTTGTGTTAGTCCGGTTCATCGTTCCGGTTCCAGTTCCGTTGGTATTTCGCGGTGTTGGAGTATATCCGCTCGGCCCGGTCATGGTTCCGGTACGTGCCGGGAAGATACGCTGAATCAGCGAGCTGAACTCACTCTCCACTCCGGTAAGAAGCTTTCCTCCCTTGGATTGAGTGGCATAACTGCTTACACGGGACACGAATTCCGGATGACCGGAAATGTGCACATTTTGGATGTGCGGAGCGGAAGCCTTCACCTTAGCGGTAATCTGATCCTTCAGAGATTGAGGGATATTGTCCAAGGCTCCGGTACCATTCGTTCCATAGCTCCCGGCAGTTCCATAAGTTCCGTAGCCATTTGTGGCATTTGTGCTGTTAGTTCCATACGTCCCGTAACCATTCATGCCTGTTCCATATGGAGTATAGGGACCATAAGTACCGTAGCTTCCATATCCGCCGGACAATCCAAAGCTTCCATCTGTGCCCCGCAGGCTGTTGGTGCTGTAGTTATGAGCACCGGTATATCCTGGATGGGTTGTGCTCATTCCCGTTCCGTTGCCTGTGCCGTTTGCAGCGCCTGTTCCAGTGCTGCTCATAATATTCCCGTTCATCCCTGTTCCAGCTGTACCGTAATTTCCAATACCTGTCCCGTGACCGTAGCCAGTACCTGCTGAAGATCTTGTTCCCGTACCGCCTCCATAAGAGTAATACGAGTTCCCTGAGATCCCGCCGTTCATACCGCCATAGTAGCCGGTGCCAAGGTTAGTTCCCGCTCCTCTGCCGTCAGCACCGTAGGTGCCGTACGTGCGTGTCCCACCGGTTCCATTCGTTCCGTAAGTGCCACCACGCGCCGCATCCATTAGGCTTCCGGCCACACCGGATCTACCAATCCCATGTCCAAGACCGTCACCACCCGTACGGGTTCCTGCCGCTCCTGGAGCAACACTCTTCGCACGGTAGCCAGTACCTGAAGTGCCATGAGGTCCATGCAGGGTAACGGCCACGTAGGCATCACGGTCAGTCACTAGAACCTGTGCGGTTCTAATCTGGCTGAGATGGCTAACTTTATTACTCAGCTGCGGGCTGTATTTCAGCCCCATGACCCGGGTGTTCTGTCTTGCGTTTAGATCATATCTGTTCCCGTTATTGGCATTTTGGGTACGGAAATTGTTGGTGTTATTCTTGCCGCACCCCGTTATTCCAACCATACTTGCAAGCAGGGCAGCAGATAACGTTAAGCTGACGACCTTTGCTCCACGCATGAATTCATCCCCCATCATCGTAATAATAAATAAATGACTAACACGAATTAGAATGCGCCCTGCTGATTCCCTGTATTCAGTTAAGATTTAGCAGGCAGACGGCCCGCTTAAGCGTTATGTACACCCACACCATCAATCATAGGCTTTCATACCATATTCTAAGATGGTGAATGGCATGTTCTAGTGCAAGTTCGTTGCCAAGTTCAGTCAGCCACACCAAACCCAACTACCTCTCGTGGAAGGTGAGACCACCTTGAAAATTTTGTTCACATTTTATGTCCCGAGCGGCGGAGTAGAAACCTTAAATAGGCTGCGCTGCGAGACCCTGCGTAAACATGGTGTTGAAGGGCACATACTCTATACAAGCCCGGGCTCGGGGCTGCAAAATATTACGGATACCCCGACTTACGTCACCAATTATGATGAGGATATTTCCCAAATCCTCGCAGCCAACCAGTTTGACGCTGCCATTGTCACATCCGATTACTTAATGACGGAAAGGCTTCGGCGCCTGCAGTTTCAGGGCCCTGTCATTTTTGAAGCTCAAGGTTTTGGAACTATGGAACAAGCGCATACTTTGGTTCAGGATTCCGTCACTTATCTCAGATCTTACTGTCAGGCCGTCCTCCTTCCTCCCACATCCCACCTGATCGAATTATTCAACCACTTTTGCCCCTGGCTCCGTCAGTTCATCTTTATGAATATGGTTGATACTCAAATTTTCCGGCATCGGGAAGCTGAACTATCGTTGAATCCAATCCTGGGTTGGGTAGGCAGGCTGGAGAAGAATAAAAATTGGGTGGAGTTTCTTAATATTGCAAGCAAGCTAACTCAACTGATTCCCAGTCTGCAAATCCGCATGCTGACGGACGAGACACTCGCAGCCCCTCAGGAGAGACAGGATTTCAAAGATCGGGTTAATACCTTGAATCTGGTCAGCCGGCTTCAAACGATCTCCAATGTGCCTCATTCTCAAATGCCATACCAATATTCCATGATTGCCGATTCAGGCGGCTTCCTTCTCTCCACCTCGCTTGTTGAAGGTTTTGGTTATGCGGTAGGGGAAGCCATCGCCTGCGGCTGCCCTGTTGTAAGCACAGATTCAGATGGCGTCAGAGCGTTCATTAAACATAATCAGACCGGCAAATTCTACAGCCAGGGGAATATTGAACAAGCTGTTCAAGAAAGTATGGACATTATGCTTAATTTTCCACTGCGTCAGCAAATCTGTGAGCAGGGAGTGCGTCTGATCCAGGAAGCTTTTTCACCATCGGCTTATGCTAGCTCCTTCATTCAGATGATGAACGCCCTGGATGTGAGTTAACATAGTCTTGAATTAGAGCCAAGGTTCAATTTGGAACAAAGAAAAACAGGGTACCTCTCAGGTATCCTGTTTGATTTAATCGGCTACTTTTTGTAGTTGAAATTCACTTAGCACTCCGATGACCAAGCCCTGCTCATTCTTCAAATAGAGACGGACAACACAATGACCTGGTATGAAACGGTTTGTAATAATTCTAAGAATTAGAGGATCGTGATAAATTCCGATATTCTGAATACATATGCTTCCGTCAGGCAAGTTTGCAGGACCGATGCGGTACAAAAACTTGAATTGTTCACTGTCCGTGCCCCTCCCGTCCACATAAACTTCGTATGGCTGGCCTCCCGAGTTGGCTATCACAATATCCATCATGTGAATTTCTGCCTGCAGAAAATACCGGTTGATCGTTAACGTGTAGTAAGCCACAAATCCTCCCCCTTTATGACAGTATATGAGGGGAGCGACTCTCAGTTTGTACCCTAGCGGATTAAGGGCTTAAAGGCATTGTGCCCTTTTTACACATATTTCCGTACCTCGGTAGAGTCCGTACATAACATATACTATGATACCCATCAAGTGCGAGAGGAGGATTCACTGTGAAAATACTGCTCGTGACCTACTGGTGGCTGACAAGTGTGGGCGGCATCCGCACCTATATGAATCAACTCGCAGAGCGCCTTCGGACACACGGGCATGAAGTGGATTTGATGGGGACGGACCTTGCAACAAATACCGTCTATGTTGCGGGACAAGAGCGCAGGTTCGCCAAGGATACCGTCCTCCCCTTAATCCGGCGCAACCTGGCAGGGGCTCCACTCCCTGCGCTTCAAGCATGCCCGCAGGCCATGGCGATCGAAAGCGACCGGTATGCCTTCGAAATGGGGGCCGCTGTTCTTGGCGTCAACCAGTATGATCTCATCCATGCCCAAGACCCGATTGCCGCTCTCTGCATCCGGAGAATTCTACGGCGTAACATCCCGCTTATTGTGAGCTTCCACGGGTCATTGGCCAGAGAAGGCTATTACGATTCGCGTTCGGTTCACCCGAATCTCACTTGGGCTGAGTTCCGTTCCGGAACCTACGGAAAGCACTACAGCTCACTGGAATATCTGGGTGCAGAAGCGGCGGATCTTGTTCTGGTAAGCTCAGGCTGGATCAAGGGGATTATTATGGAATCGGGAATCCCGGAACACAAGATCCGCCAGGTCCCTTACGGAGTTGATGTGCAAGCATTTCTGTCGCAATTCGCCGTGGAATTCCCGAAGCCGAAGCCGCCGGGTAAGCGGTTAATCATGTATACCGGAAGGCTCGAATATGTCAAAGGGGTTCATATTCTAATTGAAGCACTCGGTCAGCTGCGTCAGGCGCGTTCGGACTGGATATGCTGGATTATTGGTGACGGAACCCTGCTGCCCCAGCTTCAGCATCGGAGCATGGAGCTCGGTCTGAACCAGAATGTCGAATTCCTGGGGAGAATCGACAACATCCCCTCCGCACTAAAGAAAGCCGACATCTATGTCCAGCCGAGCCTGCAGGATACGCAGCCCTTCTCCCTTACGGAGGCCCAGCTTGCCGGTGTGGCCTGCATTGCTGCAAACGCGACTGGAATGCCGGAAATGATTCAGGAAGGAGTCACAGGACGGCTCTTTGCACCAGAGAATCCAGAGTCCTTGGCAGACGGTTTGAACCGTCTCCTGAACAGCAGCCATGAACGCCGTCATCTCGGACTTAAGGCCAAACGATGGGTGGCGGCACACCGGACATTGGATCAGATGTATCAAGGAACATGGAAGGTCTATCAAGAGTTGATATAAGGGGGATGGGAAAATGGAACTCAAGGTGCCGAGCGACCTGTACAATGCCTGGTTTATATACCCAGGAGGATCTTCTGGAACGATGGTCGATTATTTTATATTGAATACAGTTGCGGAGAACCTGCCTGAAGGCTACTTAATTCCAGATGCGAAAGTTATGAGCTGGATCGAGGGGTAATCCTTATAAGGTGCAACATTAAATCAGGCAATCCAATAGAGAAAAGGCTATCCGACATCCCGGGTAGCCTTTTTCCTGACTTCAACGATGGGCTGCTGCCGCTTTTAGCCCCATAACATTTCAAAGACTGCTTTCTCAAAAGCGGAGACGCTTCGTTCCCATGTATATTTATAAGACACCCGTTCTCCTTCTGCGGCCAAAGACTGACGGAGAACCGGATCTTCAATTAAGCGGATTATATCTGAAGCCAGCCGATTCTCATACCGGTAAGACATCAGGCAGTTCCGTTCATGAACTCCATACTTCACATTTCCGCCTGAGTAAACAGTGACGAGCGCCGCCCCGCAGCGCATCGCTTCGAGCCCGGGCAGTGAACCGGCATCATAGGTGCCCGAGCTGACAAAAATATCAGTGTGATTATAATGATAGCGCAGCTCCACATCATTTGCCGGAGTAAGAATCCGGTATCTTCCGGTATCCCGCAGCCCCTGCAGATTAGGAGATTCGTGAAATTCCTTGGGCGGACAGATCAGATTCACAATAACTTCCGGATGTCTTTCCTGAACCAGATTAAGCTGGGAGATCAGATAATCCTGCTCCCGGTGCCAAGAGAATTCACTTTCAATCCTTCTCAGGATAGCCGATATATTCAGCGGCTCGGCAATCTCTTCACGGATGTTCAAGTTCTGAAAATAAGGGCTGACACCGATCGGAACAACATGCCCTTTGATCCCATGCAGAAGCTGGATCAGGTCCTGCTGCCATTCCGAGAGCACCATCAGCTTGTCGGTCACATGATAGGTTGGAAACGATAAGTGGTTATCATAGAGAAAAGCGGGCTCATAACAAAGAGACAGGCGCATATGAACCCCTTTCCCCTGTCTGCTGGCGGCTTCAGCAGGGGCTACTGTGGTGTAGAAATTGGACACAATAACGTCGCCATCCGGGAAATCATCCCCATACAGATCCATATTAGGGGTCTGTATAATTCGTGAGTCGACCTCGTATTCCACAATCCCCTGACGGGGCATCAGAATGGTGACCTCGTGGCCTTTACCAACTAATCCGTTCGTAATCTCAGCCAGCATCCGCTGGGCCCCGCCATGGCACAGCGTTACAATCGGAAACGTGAATCTCATCAGATTCCCCTCTCCTTTGCAATCAAGGTTCGCAGAATATCCCCGTACTTGGCCTGAATCACCAGCATATCCTGCTGAATTTCATCCCAGTGGTTGAGCGTGCCCATCGTTCCATGCACACGGTACTCCAGAAGACACTCATTCAGATAATGAAACTCAAAAAACTGCAGCAGCCTCAGCCATAAATCATAATCATGTGTATACCGCCGGTTCTCATCAAACAGGCCGATGCGCTCAAATACGTACATATGAACCATGACACTGCAGCCATTAATAGGACAGCCGCTCAGCAGGGTCTCATAGAAATGGCTTTTGCCCGCGAATTCGACATGGACCTCTCCTGTCCGTCCGCCTCCCGCATCAATATAATAATAGGCGGTATGGCTCGCAACGGAACCTGCACGGTTCATGAAAGCCAGCTGCCGTTCAATTTTCTCCGGCACGTAGCGGTCATCCGCACTCAACCAGGCGAAGTATTGCCCCGTGGCTTTCGTAATACCATAATTTAAAGCGCTGGCCGTACCCCCGTTAGGCTTATAGTAATAACGAATGGCATCTTTATAAGGCTCAAGCAGATGCTGGTACTCGGTTGATCCATCATCCACAACGATAATCTCTATATTGTCATAAGTTTGGGCTAGTGCGCTGGCAATGGCCTGATCTATATACTCACAGTTGTAAAACGGGATGACGATCGACACTTTAGGCTTATCAGTCATGTCATGCACCACTTCTTTCCGGCATTGATTTGCAGCTCACCCGGCACTGTGAATAAGCTTCCAGGCGAAGATTGCATCTACGGGCGGATGATCAGAGCCAAAGGCCTCGACAAATGAAGGATTCTCTGCATGGTGAAAGTTTTTGAACACCTTAACGTTATAACCAAGCTCCAGAAATTCCTCGCTCTCCCATCCGCTGTAATGGGTCTGATATTGCTCCCCGCTAAGTCCGTAATTATCCACACCCTGCTGGGGGAAGAACCCCCGCGGCGTGAACACGATAACCTGATCTCTCGCGATCGTCTCCGCGTCATTGAGCAGCTGAAGCCCTTCCTCCTTAGTGAAATGCTCCAGAGAGTCAATCAGCGTTACAGCAGAAAGCGAGCGCGGGATAAACAGCTCCCTGGCACGTCTGGCATCGGCATGGATGGGGATGGCCCGTCTCGGAAGATGCACGAGGTGCTCCAAATACGGGCGGTGCACATCCATACCTATAATAATCTTGCTGTCGTACTGCTCCCACAGGACCCCGATACCACAGCCGATATCCAGTACGCTGTCGGCAAACTTCAGCCGTTCCCGGAGAGCGGGTATAAAACTCGGTTCTTCAGTCTCTTCATACATAATCATTCCCCTCCCGCCTTGTTCGTCTCTAAGGAATGGTGAATCCCTGAAGGCTAAGCAGGCATATGGGCGGCCAGGTTTCTGAGCGGTTCCGAATAACGCGACCGAACGGCCTCTATCTCACCTGCGATCACAGAGCTGTGCCGGACCGTACCCATTGCCGAGTGCCATCTGTAGGCAGTCAGGTTCTCATTCAGATAAGAAAGGGTGTATCCCCTTAATACCGCCCTCATCCAGTACTCGTAATCATGGGTATACGGCAGGCCCTCATCGAACAGCCCCAGCTGGTCGAATACATCCCGGCGGATCATAACTGTGCATCCGTTAACGGGGTTGCTGTCCAGAAAGCTGCGGCACAAGGCAGCCGGGCTCAGAGGGTCTCCACCCGCCGCATGCCTAGTCACCACGCCGCTTTTGTTAATATAGTTAAAATTCGTATAGGAGATCGGAGCCCCAATCTGCTGCATGAACTGAACTTGATGCTTCACTTTATTCTTGTAAAACAAATCGTCAGAGCTGAGCCAGGCCACATACTCCCCTGAAGCATGCCGGATGCCGTGATTTAGCGCTGTCGCTGTCCCGCCATTCGCCTTACCGAGATAATACACCTTCTTTTCATAAGGCTTAATCAAACTGGCATATTTCGTCGATCCGTCATCCACTACGATAATTTCGGTGTTGTCATAGGTTTGCTGAACGGCACTCTTAATGGCCTGTGCAATATAAGGGCAGTTATAGAAAGGGATGATAATCGTTACTTTAGGATTCATGACCGGCTTAGCCCCTCTCTGCCCGAAAATATTCAAGTATATCTGCAAGCGACTGCTCCCAGGTATAAGCCGGCTGCCAACCCAGCTGACGGAGGTGTTCAGGCTGAATAACCCTGCCGCCCCCATTTGCCGGAGCATCTCCAACCTCAAGCTGAATATCCCCCTGGGTCAAAGCCATCAGACCCTTGGCTACATCCCCTAACCTGCGTTCCACTCCGGAACATACGGGGGTCACGCTCCCCGTCCTGCCTTTCAGAAGCAGCAGTTCATATGCGGCAACCGCGTCACGGACATCCAGGAAATCTCTCTGCTCTTCGGCTGAGGATAAGCGGAAAACCTCCTGACTCTCCCCTCTCTCCCCCCGGGCAATATATCTGGCTAGCAGCGCACATATACCTGTTGACGGGCCGGGACCAATCAAGTTGCCCGGCTCAGCAGCAAGCACGTCCTGCCCAAACAGCTTCCCCCATGCCAAAGAGGCTATCTCCTGCACAGACTTGCTCAGGGCATAGGGATGTGTTGGCATCAATTCACCGTGCAGCTCAAACTTAAGCCGGGAGCTGGCGACAAGCACACGGCTGCCATGGGCAAATTCGCGGAGTGCCTCCAGAAGATAAATGGTGCCTATAATGTTGCTCTCCATGTACAACAGCGGCTGGGCCCATGACTCCGGCACGGAATTCTTACCAGCCAGATGAAGCACATATTTCGGCACAGTCCGTTCGATCAGGGTGCGAATCTGACCTTTGTCGGTCAGATCACAGGTGGCATATTCCACTCCGGGCTCCTGCCCCGTCTGAGGCCCCCGCGACACCGCAATGACCCGGTATCCCCGGTCTGCAAAATACCGGCAGGCATGACGGCCGGTGAACCCGGCCGCGCCCGTAATTAACACACTATTTGGACTCATAATGTTTCATCCATTCTGCTAGCTCCCGCAGCATGACCGGATAAGCGGGCAGCTTAAATTTAACGTCAGGGCGTGTGGATACCAGTGTACGGTCAAGCACCGGCTCATCATAAGGGACAACCGTCACGTCCGATTTGCCCCAGGCCATCTTGAACATCTGAAGCAGTTCATATTTGCTGACGATATCCGGATGGGCGAGATGGATAAGACCGGAAAGCTCTGAATCTAAGGATTGGTCAATCACCTTGGCCAGTTCCAGGGTAGTGACCCCATTCCAGAAGACACGCTCATAACCCGATACCTCTCCTTCCTGGCTGAGAAACCACTCCAGAAGGCCAATCCCGCCGGAGCGGATTTCGGGCCCGATAATGGAAGTCCGGATCGTCAGGTGACCGGCCTCACGGATCTCGCCGAGCGCCTTGGTGATCGCATACATGGAGGTTCCATCGGGCACATCCTCCTCCCGGTATCTTCCCCGGGTGCCAAGGAACACGCAATCCGTGCTGATATGGATCAGTCTGGCACCTATGCCATCCGCAGCGCGGCGAAGTCTGTGCGGCAGAAAGCCGTTAACATGATAAGCCCCGATTTTATCCTCTTCTGCTGACTGGTTTAGCACACCCACTGCATTAATTATGACATCGGGATGCACAATTTCCACTGCCTTCTCGAGGGTGGCAGGGTCATTTACATCAACAACCAGACTCTCCGGGTTGCGTGGATCCCGGGTTGTATGGAATACCTGATGAACGCCCTGCTCTTTGAAGTAGCGGACCAGCAGGTGGCCGGCCATCCCGTTTCCGCCAAATATGAGCAGTTTCATGACAGGAAGCCTCCCCGAATGAGGATATCTTTAATCTCCTCTTTGGTCATCAGATTCTTCTCGGAGCTGAAGCTGGAGAAGGAGACAAGCGGGGCGTGCTGATAGAATTCCTTGAGATTCGGGATATTCAGCGTAGGCAGAATGACCAGGTATTCTTCATCATAGACAACCGTAGTCTTGCTTTCGAAATCACTCATTAAAATTTCATGAATCTTCTCACCAGGACGGGTTCCGGTCTCTATAATTTCAACATCCTCCCTGCCTGAAGCCTCAATCAGCACCTCGGCGAGATCCACAATCCGGCATGTTGGCATCGTCATGACAAAGATCTCCCCGCCAATGCTCTCAACCGAAGCTTTGAAGAGGAGCTTAATCGCATCCGGCAGAGTGAGGAAGAAGCGGGTCATGTTAAAATCTGTAATCCGTACCTGCCCTTTCTGTTCAATCTGGTTCATGAATAGATGAACAACACTTCCGTTCGTCCCCAGAACGTTGCCGCCCCGGACGCAGACGAACTTCGTGCGTGTTGGAAGAAGGTTCGCATATACAATGAGCTTCTCCCCGATCGCCTTTGTCATCCCGTAGAAGTTGGACGGGTTCGCCGCCTTATCTGTGGAAATATAGATGACTTTCTTGACCTCGTTATCAATCGCCGCGTCAATCACATTCTGTGTTCCGATTACATTTGTCTTGAGTGCTTCATAAGGCTGATCCTCACATACTGGAACATGCTTCAGCGCAGCCAAATGAAATACGTAATCCACATTTTTGCAGGCGGCCGTCAGCGCTTCCTTGTCTCTAATATCTCCGATCCGGAACGTCAGGCGGTCGTCTTCGAATGCGCGGCTCATAGCAACCTGGGTGGACTCGCTGCGGGAGTAAATGATGATCTCTTTGGGCTGCTGCGGGAGCAGCTGTCTGATCAGCTCATACCCCCAGGATCCGGTACCCCCGGTTACCAATATCACTTGATTATTGAACATTGCGTTTCCCTCCAAGCAAGAATTTAACTACCTTCTCCGAAACATGATCCGCCAGGTAGCCATCCGGGCATTCCCAACTGCGGTCCATCTCGGTCATCAGCCGGACAGATGCCTCAATACGCTCCGCGTCCAATCCCGAGATAATATTGCTTCCGCAGTCCACCGTCTCCGGCCGTTCAGTTGTCTTCCGCAGCGTGACCGTCGGAACATGCATGATGCAGCATTCCTCCTGTACGGTCCCGCTGTCCGTCAATGCGCATAGCGTATGGCGCTCCAGATGAACAAAGTCGAAGAAGCCGAACGGCTCATGGAATTCTACAAGCGGGTTCATCTGCAGCGGGAAATCTTGGGCAATACGGGATTTCGTGCGGGGATGCAGGCTGCAGATCAGCCGCCGGCCGTAAGCTTCGGCCACCCGGTTAAGTCCCTTCATAATTTCCAGCAGATGCTCCGGCCGGTCCACATTTTCAGCCCGGTGTGTCGTCACCAGGAAGTAGCTCTCCGGCTCCAGATCCAGTTTCTTCAATATATCGCTGGAGAGGATCTGCTCCTCGTAATGCTTCATGACTTCGTAAATCGGATTTCCGGTCAGCACAATCCGGTTGCTGGGTACACCCTCCTGAACAAGGTGCCGCTTGCTCTGCTCAGTATATGGCATGTTGATAGAGGAGATCGCATCAATCACCTTACGGTTCTTCTCCTCGGGAACATCCAGATCAAAACACCGGTTGCCCGCCTCCATATGCACGACCGGAATACCCATGCGTTCCGCCAGGATAGCGCAGAGCGCACTGTTGGTGTCTCCAAGCAGCAGCACCTTATCGGGCTTCTCCTTCTCCAGGATCGCCTCCGCCTGAAGAAACATGGCGGAGAGCTGGCCTCCAAGGGAAGCCTGCCGTTCCTGCAGCACATAATCAGGAGGACGCAGACCGAGCTGGGTGAAGAAGATATCGCTTAGACCGTAAGTGAAGTTCTGACCCGTATGGACCAGTACATGCTTATCCGCATACCGGTCGAGCAGCGGAATAATCAGACTCAGCCTTATGATTTCAGGACGTGTTCCCAAAATCGTCATGATCCTCATGTGCTCAACTCCTTCTTTGTGTATTCTTTCGGGCCTGGCTTATTCAGCCAGGCCCATTGTCTTCCGATCCTCCCTCGGCTGAGGGCGAATTTACACCGCCCTCCTAAGCCTCCCTGCTGGAGCCTTAGCGTGCCTTAGCCCGGTGCCGACGCAGATTGGCCCGGCGGGCACGCCGAACACCAGCCGTCCGGCGGCGCTTTCCGCTTCTCCGCCCGGCCCCGACTCCCCCGCCTTTGCTGGCGCGTCTAAGGTGGCGCCCAAATTTGCGGCGCCGGCCTTTTCGTCTTTTGCTCCTAGCCACACTTTTCTTTAGGGGCTGGGCATCCGCGGACTGGGGATGAGCTAGCGGGGCTTGGGAAAGTGATGCAACAGGCAAGCAGATCAAGCCCTCTGCCCCTTCCTGAAGGTGGACCCGCTCCGGCTGCACATTTGACCAGCGGATCAGCCACTGTCTAATCCTCTCCTCATAGGCTGCAGAGCCAAACACCTCATGGACCCGCTGAAGATTAAGCGCAGCTGTCTGAGCAAGCTCGCCGGGGGCATCCAGGAGCATGCCAACCTTGGCCGCCAAGTCCGCGGAGTCCCCACATTCCGCCAGATAATGTCCGGAGCCTGCCATCTCCAGAATTTCGCGGAGTCCGCCCGAAGCGTAAGCCGCCACCGGCTTGCCGTACACCATAGCCTCAAGGGCCGTCAGGCCGAAGCCCTCAGGAACAAGACTAGGTACTACCACAATATCCATGGCACAATAAGCAGCCTCCACAGATTCCTCAAATGCGACAAAGGTGAACCGGGTACGGTACTCGGAAGCATTTACCTTGGAAAGACAGAGTGCGTAGTAATCTTTGTTGATGATTCTGCCGATCACCAGAAATCTTGCGTTGCGGTGAGTGGAGCAGATCATGAGTGCCATATCAATAAAATGGTCAAGCCCTTTTTCTTGAGTTAAAAATGAAGAGATGTATCCCACTAGCCGGTCATCCGGGTGAAGCCCCAATTCCATGCGCTTCTCCTCCCGGATCTGAGGCCAGCTATCTTGATGGACGGATTCCGGATTCCAGGAGGGGAACAACAGGCTGATCCTCTCCTCAGCCCCGGTGCCACGGAATACAGAGATGGAAGCCTCCGAAATCCCGATAATCCATTGGCTGTATCTGCTGATCAATTCGACCGACAGCGGTGTGAACTCGTTAACCACCATCGCTTCCGTAATGCTCCATATCACCGGGATTCCCAGCGTCGAGGCCGCTAAGGCGGGCAGGATATTGACGCAGGTGTTCGTAAGAACGTAATCCGGCGACTCGGTCCGGATCATCTCGGCTAGAGTCTGGCAGGCCAGACTGCTGCGCAGCCGGTCTGCCTCCTTGTGAAGATTGGCTGCTGGCGTGTACATTTCATACAAAAGCGGATATGACCGTACAATCACCGCCAGCCCCTGGCTCCTTGCCTGCCTGGTCAATTGGCCCTCCTGCGGAGCGACCAGAGTACAATTGAAGTGCACTGACAGCTTGCGGCACAGGAACAGGAGCAGCTTCTCAGCTCCGGTAATACTCCGTGTATTGCTGACATGAGAGAACAGCAGCAGCTTTGCTTTACTCCCCATCTCTAGGTCCTCCTCCCAAGTTAACGAAGAGAACATTTCACCTCCGTAGTCCGGATTGTTTATCCGAAGATTACGGTGAACATTTCATTAATCCGGTGGGCATACGTGTGCTCCGAATAAGTTCTCTCCAGCGCCCGGAGTGCAATGTCCCGCCGTTCCTTCTCATGAGTTAAATAAAAATCCACCTTCTCAAGCAATTCCTGAGGAGACTCATACGTCTCAATCTCAACTCCCGGTGTATAGAACCGGGCCAGATCAGCACGCTGGTCAATTAACTGAAGAGTACCGCTGGCCGCAATTTCGAATGTCCGGGGATTCGGTGAATCCGCATGAAGACGGATCGCATTGTTATTCACCGTATCGTCTTCATGGGAGCGGTGAAGGTTGATCACAATCTTAGAACCGCTGTACACCTCGGCTGTTTCACGCGGCCCCATCCATTTGCCCAGCTCTATACGGTCCGCATACTGCGCATATTCAGGAAGACGGTCCCACCAGATTCCGTTAATTCCAAGTCCACGCTCCATCAGACTTCCGATGATCGGACTCAAGAAATTGACCCGGTTCCAGTATGCCGACCCGATAAAACTGATTTCACGGCGGATCGCAGACATGGTTCTTACCGGCTTGTAATGCTCGGTAAATGCGCCGAAAGGAAGATAATGTACGTTCGCGCAGCCAATTTGCTGATAGAACGAGATACAATTCAGCTCTAAGGTGAATACATAATCATAATGGGGTGCCAGATGAACGGTAATATCCGTGTAATAAGGGTCATCCGTCAGCCATACCGCCGTTCTGATTCCCATGGCCCGCACTGCAGCCACTTCCTCTGCTCTGAGCTCCATTCCGTCCAGGGCAAGCACCAGATCGGGACGGTGCTGGTCCGCCAGGGTGGCAACCGGCTGATGCGGATCTGTCAGAATCACCTCGGCGGTTAAAGTACGGAGAGTTGTGATGACCGCTTCATCAATGGGGGAATAGGGATACCCCTTGCCAGAGGCCACATACAGCACCCGGATGTTTCTTAAAGGAAAAGAGGCACGGTGCCGGTTGACGATGACATCCGCCCGGCCGCGCAGATAACCTTCATCGTACCCGTCCTGCAGTCCGGCCGCTCTTCCACGGTTTCTTGCGTCCGCGCCAAGATCGGGCGGCACACGGAAAGCTGCGGTTTTTACCCGTTTTCTCAACATGTCTTCACTCCTAAGCTATTAATGTACGGCGGTCAGCCTCGGTTACATTGCCTTTAGGCCTTTGAAACCGCGGCAAGCAGCCTGCTGATCCGGTCTCTGTAGGTGTGGTATTTGCGGGTGGTTAAGAGAGAACGCCAGGCCACGGCCGCCCGCTCTTGTTCATTCCCCAGATAGTAGGCAATCTTCTCTTGAAGCTCCGCTGTACTCGAGAACGTTTCAATATCGTAGCCAGGCCGGTAATAGTCTGTAAGATCCTCCCGGACATCCGTAATCTGCAAGGTGCCGCAGGCACTGATCTCATAGGTTCGGGGGTTGATGGAGCTGCCGGCCAGCCCCCTGCTGTTGCGGTTGTCCTGTCCCGGCTCGGTGGGCCTGTGAAGATTGATTACAATTTTGGCGCCGTTGTAATAGCGCGCCGTCTCCTCAGGAGCTATCCACCCGCTGCGGATAAAAGACGAGAGCTTCTGGCCTTCGTGAAGCCGCTCCCAGAAGCCACCCGCAATAAACACCTTTTTGCCCTGTAAGAAGGAAGCCATCTCATCAAACAGAGCTGCGCGGTTCCAAAAGGCGTTGCCGATAAAGCAAATATCATACTGATACTGCTCTCCTACCTGTTGAGGAAGGTACAGTTCCGGCCCGGCGGCAAGCGGAAGATAGTGAACCCGCGTGCATCCAAGCTCCCTGTACAGTTGAACCCCGGTCAGCTCATGTGTAAATACCTCATCATAATGGGGAGCCAGGAGGGCGGTATCATCGGAGAAATACGGATCATCCACAAACCATACCGCCACCTTGATGCCCCTGGCCCGGATCTGGTCCACATGCTGCGTATGCTCCGGCGGAAAGACATGCAGCCCGTTCATGACCAATACCAGGTCCGGCTGCATAGACACGGCTTTCTCCAGCATCCCGCCGGGAAGGGACACCTCAAGCTCCGCTGCGGACTCTTTGAGTGCGGCAATAATGCTCTGATCAATCGCATCGAATCCTTGGGGCACGTACAGTACCCGAAGGTTGAATAGGTCTGGTGGCTGAACCGGAATACGTCCAAGTACAGCCTGGCACCCCCCAAAGCGGTAACCTTCCCAGTAACCCGGGAGATAGCCGTCACGCTGCTCCGCTTGCAACAGAGTACTCACGGCATTCATCCTATCTGTCTTGGTTTAATGATCCCTATACATATATGCACCGGGGGTACGTGCATCATGGACGGTTATCCGTACAAGCGAAAATTTGGCGAATGACCAAAAAACTATATAAAATGAACTTATGAAGCTTAACCTTTTGAGGTGCTGCGATGCCGAGTGTTCTTACGACCGCTGTTGTCTCCGAAATCCTTGAAATTTATATCCAGTGGTGCATTTCGGAGACAAAGGCGGGCGCTCCGCTTCTTCAGAATCACTCGGCCTCTCCGCTGAGAGAGGTTAATTCTAAAGTTCCTTTTATATAGAAATAAAAAAAAGACCGAACCAGAGCCCGAGGCTCAAGTTCAGTCCTTATTTCACACCTTTAATAACCAACCAGCCTGTTACCACGCCTTACCGGCGGGGATCGCTGTAGGCCAGCTTATGCCCGTCTTCGAATCCTTGGGCAAAGCCCGCATTAAATCCCTCCTGATAAGTCTCGCTGTACCCCTGCTGGTATTCCGCCGCAGGATTTGCGGGGACCGCTTCCTGAACCGGCTCGACCTGAGGAAGCGCGGCAAGCTTGCGCCCGAGCTGCTTCTTGCGCGAAGAGAGCCGGCGTCCAAGGGATTTACGCCGAAGCGGTCCGCGGCCGGTTCTCCTCCCGGCAGATCTCGCCGGACGGGCTAGGGCCCTCCGTCTGCCCAGCTTTCGTGTACGAACCCTGATCTTCCTGGAGACAAGCAGCCTTCTCCTGCGGCGGGCTGCAGGCCGTCTAATTTTGATTGCCATTAATTCTCCTCCTGTTCTCCCCGGGCTGCAAATGCTGGAAGGTCTAAACTAGGGTTAATCCATGGCGTTGTAGGAGTTCCATAATATTGGCGATTCAGCCTGATACCGGTCAGCATCCCGGCCATCGCACTTTGATAATTCGTAAGCACTCTTATATTCTCACACAGCTGTTTGGATGCAGTCTCGGATTGTTCGGTGACATCCGCGATGCTGTCCAGAATCCGGGCAATGGCTGCCTGGCTCTTGGCCAGAGATTGAACAAGCTGGAGCTTGATTTCATGCTCGGATGCGGCACCAATCATCATTTGCCCATCTCTCCGAGATCAAAACCTCCACCCCCGAACATGCTCCCCATGTCAGTCGAACCGCCCGAGTCCCCTTCATCTGTGGTAAGAACAGCTTTTAGATTGCTGCTGAGTCCAGTCTGCAGCTTGGTCAGCCCCTCAAGCACCTCAACGATCTGCTCATGTACCGAAAGCGGATCAGATACCTGCTTCTCATGCTCGTCAAAGCTGTGGCCATGCAAGTGGTTCAGCGTCCAATTGCGGATCTTCTCCGCTTCCACCGCTTTGGCCTCCAGCATCATAGCGACGTTCCACTGTATTTTGGACGATGCATCAAGCATATTCAAATAGGCCTGATTTCTACTCATCTTCTCAACCCCGCTTCAGTCATCCTATTCCTCATCCTGGCCATTCATCTCTTTCATCAGTATGCCAAGGCTCTCTGCCATAGCCTCCTGAAGATCAGCTATCGCATTTAAATAAGACACCACGTTCTTGTTTACCCGCCCCGCATTCTCCATCAGTCCATCTATTCCGTCAAAAGACGGCTCGGTATCCGGCAGATCATGGATGATTTGAGCCATCCGGACAGCCACCTGCCTCTCAGCATCTATAACCCGTGCCATCTGTTGATGGGAGTGAGACATATGAAGGATGAGTTCCGTGATTTTCTGCTCCACTCTGCTTCCTCCCTGTCCGGCTGCAGCCGAAGCCGCCCGGCGTCCTTTTCTTATTCCAGCATATGCGGGAGCGAAAAGGACGGTTCCTCCGGCCCCCGCCAGTTCATTTACAAATGTCCGGCAATCAGGCTGACCCGGGGCAGGATAGGAAGCCCTTCCGGCAGTGCAAGCACATGCTCCGGTACAGGGTGCGGAGTGCTGGCCTCAACTCCCCAGCTCTGGGCAGCATACGCAGTGACGAATTCCCTGCGGCTGCCCTGCTGAACCTGCATCCACCGCCCGTCCGCAAGGCGGTACACCGCCCCTTCCACGGCTTCCTCTCCCGAACTTGAACGTGTGCTGATCTCTTCCATTCTACGGCGGACCTCCGCTCCGGCAAGCGGCTCTGCCGTTCCAAGAAGACGAAGGTCAACCATGGACAAGAGAACCGGCTCCGGGAGCGGCAGCAATCCAAGCTGAGCATCATCGTCCAGAATCAAGTGCTTCCTGCCTTGTTCCAGCCACCAGCAGCGTCCTCCCGAATCGCGTACCCGGATATGGGCCGGGAAATAATCAGCAGTTTTTAATGTGAAATTAAGCCGTCCCTCAGCCTTAAGCAGTTGGAGCCGTTCGAACGAATTCCCCCACTTTTCCGCAAAAAACTGCCTGTTGCCTTCGTTCACTTCCCGGTATCCTTCAGCGCCAAGCGTTCTCATCGTCATACTTCCTGTATGATGGATAAAAGTATCTCCGGCAATCAGAAGCGACCTCCCCAGATACCTGAGCCTAACCATAAGGTCATCATCTTCAAAGTTTCCAACCCGGTAGCCTTCATCAAAATACCCTGATCTCTCCCAGACTTCCCTCTTCATTAACAGGCAAAAGCCCGCAAGCCGTTCTGTGGTCTGCCAGCGGCCGGGATTACTTTGGTTATACGCCGCAGCGAACGGCCACATCTCGGAAACCTCCCGATAAGGCACTTCAATCTGCTGCTCTCCGCTGATATAATTCGTAACCGGGCCAACCGCACCAACCTCCGGACTGCTCTCCAGACAGAGCAGCAAATTGCTCAGCCACCGCTCGGTTACCAGGGTATCATTGTTAAGCAGAACAATCGTCCGGCCCTTGGACATCATTAGCCCGGTATTAACCGCCCTGGCGAAGCCTAAATTGGACTCGTGAAGTCCAATCCGGATGCTCCCCGCGCGGCTGCGCAGCGCCTTCACCGTCCCATCCGTTGAGCCATTGTCCACAACAATGATCTCAAAGGGATGTGTTGTATGAGCCTCGATGCTGTCAATACATTTCATCAGCAGTTCCCTGCCGTTATATGTGGGGATGATGATACTGGTTCCTTCAAAAGCCTTGCCGAAATCCTCAATCCCAGCCTGCACTCCCTGTGTATACCCCGCCTTATACCCCTGGCTGTACCTTTCGCGTCCGTGCCGGCCTGAGGCAGGGCCCGGCAGCCTTGTGTCTGCTCTTCTTCTACGGCCCGTTTTAAACCGGGCCTTCTTCCTGACAACCGGCATGATTGCCACCTCCTTACGGCAGGCCCAGCTGGACCTCCCCGTTCTCAAGCTTATTGGCCAAATGCCCGAAGTCCACAGCTGCCACACCGAGCTCTTGAGCGATGATCGGGCAGAGGATCACCGCGGCAATTCCAGCGGCTACCAGAGCGATATCAAATGAACCCCGCAGCTCCCGGATTCGGTTCATAACGCTGTCGGTGTCCGCAGCCCCATTCACCTCGCCCACACAGCCGCTCACCTGAACCCCGTTTATCGCAAGAACCTGAGCCAGCCCGGCAGCCTTGTTTCCGACAATAAGCACGCGGCGGCCTTGAAGAACTCTCATCAGATATCCCTGCTCGTTCAGGGCGTAGTTGATGGTTGAGGAGGTGAGCCTGAGCGAACGGTAGTCAATCCCATAATGGCGCAGCACTGGAAACAGCAGGCCCTGGTAATTAGGATGACGGGATTCCGGAATCCCGATCAGGTCTGCCGCCAGAAGGGATGCGGCAATACGATCCCTCACCGGGTGATCAGGCAGCTGAACGCCCGCATAAGTGAGGAATGGGCCTCTGGCCCGTGCCTCCTCTACCGTCAGGACGGTATCATGGGCGAGTGTAAGCAGCTCGCCGTCTCCAAGCCGGACCAGAGAGAATGGACGCCCCAGGCTTAGGGCATCCATAAGCAGCCCGCTAACCGCTGACGGGGACAGCAGCGGCATCAGGCTCAAGACATGCTGCCGGAAGCCCGCCTCGATTAAATGGTCGGCCGTTAGCTCAGGCAGAACATAATAAGGAGGGATAAGCCTGCTCACCCGGCCCTCCCCACCTTCATACAGCCCCTGCCAATAGCCTTCCGTGAAAGCTTCCTGCCGGATTAGCGTTTCCGCTTCCCCCGCCAGCGGATATACTCCGGCAGGAGCCGGATTGGCATTGCCGGAGGAGGGAATCCGGGGTCCTGGGCTCGCCGAGATGGGGGGCATGCCTCCCATCTCGGCCGTGTGACCGGCCAATGGCGCCCCTCCTCTGCTTCCCGTTCCTGCCGGACCTTTATGCATCGGTGGCGAAGCTCCCCTGCGGATACGGGAGCCCCTCCGTTTCCGGAGTCGTGTCCTCCATCTCCGGGCCTTGCGGAGGCCCCATGCACGCCTAGCCAGCCTACGGGACCTTCCCGGAATTTTGAAGGAACGCGCACGCTTAAGACTTCTTCTTCCTCGTCTCAATTCAGCACCTCCGCTCCCGAAGGATACGTTCCTTCACATTATAAAGAGCTCCTGTACTCTCCGCTCTGAATCCTTCTCAGCCATTCATCCGCCTGAACATACCAGGCGACCGTGCTTCCAAGCCCCTCGGTTAAATGGATTTCCGGCTTCCAGCCGAGAGCCGCCCCGATCTTGGACGGATCGATAGCATACCGCTGGTCATGGCCCAGGCGGTCCGGGACGAATTCAAGCAGACTGTGAGGCTTGTCAAGCAGGTCGAGAATCCGGGCAGCCAGCTTCAGATTGCTCAGCTCATTGTGGCCGCCAATATTATAGACTTCTCCCGCTTGCCCCTGACGCAGCGCCAAATCCACCGCCCGGCAGTGGTCTGTCACATGAAGCCAGTCCCGGACATTGCTTCCATCTCCATATATTGGAATCGGCTGGTTCTGAAGCGCCCTCGAGATGATGGTGGGAATCAGCTTCTCCGGGAACTGCCGGGGACCATAGTTGTTCGAGCAGCGAGTAATCACAGCCGGGAATCCGTACGTATGGTAATAGGAACGTACTAACAGATCGGAGCCGGCTTTGCTGGCCGCGTAGGGGCTGTTAGGAGCAAGGGGCGTCTCTTCCGTGAAATACCCCTCTTCCCCCAGCGAGCCGTATACCTCGTCCGTCGACACATGCACGAATTTCTTCACACCCCTGCGGCGTGATTCCTCCAGCAGGTTCAAGGTTCCGAGCACATTGGTCTGGGCGAAGAGCCCCGGGCTTTGAATGCTCCGGTCCACATGGGACTCTGCCGCAAAGTGAACCACCCCGTCAATTTCATCCTCGAAAGCCTTCCGGATTTCTTCGGGCGATCGTATGTCCCCTCTGACCCAGCGGTAGTGAGGGTGATCCCGGAAAGACAGGGTGTTATCCGGGTTACCGGCATAAGTTGCCGCATCGAGATTCACGATATGAAGAGAGGGGTACCTCTCAAGCATGTACTCAATAAAATGGCTTCCAATAAACCCGAGCCCTCCCGTAACCAGCAGGCGGATCATGGCAGTTCCCCCTTCATCTGCTGATGGGCCTCTTCCAGGGATTCAAACGTCCCGGCATCTCCCCACCACTTTTGCAGAACATTATATTCCAGCCTGCCTTGGGAGGCATATACATTGTTCACGTCCGTGATCTCCAGCTCTCCGCGGCTGGAAGGGGTTATTCCTCCAATGATGTCGAAGACCTCGTCATCATACATATAGATTCCTGTAACACAATATTCGGACTTCGGCTGTTCAGGCTTCTCTTCAATATAGGCGATCAGTGCGTTATTCTTCTCATCAAAAACGGGCACTCCATATCTTCTTGGATCATCTACAGGTTTGAGCAGCACCCTGGCACTGCCGGAAGGCTGCTTCATGAACTCGCGCACATAAGGACCGAGATCATCAAGGAACAGATTATCGCCAAGCAGAACCACAAACCGTTCCCCGGGAGCAATATAATTCTTTGCCAATTCCAGCGCTTCGGCGATGCCGCCCGCATTTTCCTGTATTTTATAAGTCAGACTGACCCCCAGAGCTTCTCCGCCCCCAAGGTAGTCAGTATATAGGCCCGCCGACTGCTTCCCAATCACGATGAGAATATCGGTGATGCCTGCCTGGCGGAGGCGCTCAATAGCGTAGCTCACCATGGGTTGCTTCCCGACGGGGAGCAGATGCTTGTTGATGAGACGGGTTAATGGATGCAGTCTCGTCCCTGTCCCTCCCGCCAATATCACACCTTTCATGGACTCTCCTCCTTAACCGCTTATCAATTTATTTATAATGAAGCTTCAAAAATAAAATTTAAAGAAACGCGTGAGGATCTACTCCCCATTTCTCCATGAATAACTGTCTTCCTCTGCTAACCATAGCGTCCCACCCGTTAGGATGACCAGCCTTAAAGCTGGCGCTGCCTTCATGGTGAATAAATGTATCTTTGCATATCAGCAGGCGGTACCCATAAGCGCGCGCTCTGTAGCAGTAGTCATCGTCCTCGAAATGGCCTGGACTAAACCGCTCATCCAAGAACCCTACGTCCTGCAGGACTTTACGTTTAAAGAGGAGGCACAGACCAACAATTCGCCGGGTCTCCTCCCACTTTGACGGGTCCGGTTGATTCCAGGCAGCAGCAAAGCATTCATATTCCTCACGGCTGCTGTAGCTGGTCTCCACCTGCTGTCTTCCGCTGGCATAATTGGTGACCGGGCCGACCATCCCCACATCCCCGCTGCTGTGAAGCGCCGCAAGCAGATTCGTCAGCCATCCCCGGCTAGCGAGACAATCATTGTTAAGCAGCATCAGATGATCACCGCCGGCAATAGACAGCCCTTTGTTGCAGGCGGCGGGAAATCCGGCGTTTGACGGCATCGAGATCAAAATCAGCTTTTCCCGAACACAGTACTCGGCTGTGCCGTCAACCGACCCATTGTCAACCACTATGATCTCATAAGGAGCCGGGGTATGCTTCCGAATCGATTCCACACATGGAGCAAGCAAATGCAGTCCGTTATACGTAGGTATGATAATACTGGTCATTCCCGTCATCCTGAATTCCTCGCTTTAGCTAATTCGGCTCTCGGCTGGGAGGTTAGCCCAAGCCTGACCCCACTTCGTTTCATGGCCTCGCCCAGCGCTTCAATGTGATCGCCCAGAATAAGTTTGCCAACGGCGTTGCCTTCCCCGGTATTTCCTTTTCGGATGCGGTTGCTCTTGATGACATTGATCTTGGCGACAGTGGATATCTTAAGTCCGGACAGGACCGCCAGAGCCAACGCCTTTGGGGGAACGGCCAGTGCAGCAGTTCCTAACATGGTGATCGCCCTCCTGGAGAGAGCATGGGGAATTGCGGTTAACGAATTGCTCTTCAGATCAGGTCTGCCAAGAACAAGATTGAGAAAGGCTTTGCTCCGGGTCACGCTATCCTGCCCTTGAAAAGCGGGCAGCCAAGAGGAAATATCGTTCAGTGCCACGTCTGTTCCCTTATCCACAGCGTAGAGGAAAGCCCCAAGCTGCTCTGCCGGTACAACCAAATCTCCATCCATGAATAGCAAAATGTCCCCTACGGCAGCTGCCGCGCCAATCGCCCGGCCCACATCATGCCCCAGCCGTTCGGGATAATGCAGGAGTGTGACGTTCTTGTGCTTGCGCGCCTCCGCAAAGCTTCGATCTGTACAACCATTCAAGACAACAATAATCTCCCTGAAGGGGAGCTTCTCCAATTCTGCCAGAACGGCCGATACCGTCTTCTCCTCATCGCATACGGTCACTATCGCTGAAGCGCTTTTGTCCAGAAGAAGTGGAATGACAGAACCGGCTGTGCCGGGTACGGCGGAATAGCCTTTGTTATAGGCATTTGCGCTGGCCCATAATCCGGACAGGGACTGTCCTCCACGCCCAAATTGCCTGTGCCAGTCCCGAAAACTCGTGATCAGATGTTCCCTGGTCCGCTGATCCTCCTGAACCGCGGCAGCCTGTGCCATCCCCGCCTGATAAGCAGTACGCTCTAGAAGGGAAATGGAGCTTTTGGCTGCAAGCCTCCTCCGTTTGCGTCTAATAGCAGATCTAGACTTGAAACGCATTGCTCTGTGACGGACTCTTCTGCCTCTTGCCTGCCGCAGCCTCCTGCGGCTTGTTCTCCTGGGCGCCCCCTTCATTCTCGTTCTTGTTCCCGTTCTCATGATCTTAACCTCCCGCGCTGCCGGGAAAGATCAGTATAACCGGCCCTCGGACCCAGCTTGTCAATCAGCCAGCGCACCGCCTCAAGATGATCTCCCGTGACCAGGGAGCTCAGAGGGTCCGAACCGCGGACCTTGCCTCTCCGGGCATTTAGCTGACCAACAGGGACCGAATATACAGGCTTAACGACAAGACCCATACTTACCGCCATGGCATGGGCGAGCGGCGGAATCTCCAAAGCCGCGAAGCCGATGATCTCCAGCGCTCGCCTGCTCAGGGCATGGGGAACCGCAGTCATTGATGCCCCCCTCAGGTCCGGCCGTGCCAGAATTGCGTTCAATGTATATTTCGCCAGAACAACGGGATGTGGTTCCTTTCGTTCCACAGGCCCGCTGTAATCATTTAGAGCAATATCCGCCCCATCGGATGCGACCGCTTCGACAAAGGGCTTGAGATGGCGGCTTGCAATCACCATATCCGCATCTATGAATAGCAGTACCTTTCCCTTGGCGGCCTCCGCCCCAATCCGCCTTCCCACATCATGACCCAGAGGATATGGATAGGTGAGCACACGGGCACCCCGCTTCAGGGCGATTTCGGAGGTTCTGTCCACCGAACCATTCACCACCACGATCACTTCGCTGCTCGGATGCACCCGGCCTGCCTCACGCAGTACCCCCTCCATAGTCCGCTGTTCATTCATCGCCGGGATGATGACGGATACCAGGGGATCCGGATCATTGAACAGCTTCCATCTACCGGGGGCTTTGGATGAGGATGAGGCACGCGGCCTGTGGGAACTCCGGTACCAGGCTCTCTTGCGCCTAATCTCCATGGTCATACACCTCCCTTTTGACCGAAATGTCCCATACAATAGCTTATGTCTGACCGGACACCTTGTAACGGCAAACGTACAATTGCCAAAGATGACATTACGTTGCTTCCCCCGGCAGTAGTCTAACCGGGCTTGTCCGGCTTATATAAGGAATTGCTAAAAAGACTGATTCACCGCGCTTCCGTGAACGAATCAGCCTTTTGCTTGCACCTTATCACATTTCAAACCCAGACTTCGGGAACTTATCTGTTAGACACTCCATCTCTGAACAGCCAGCGGCTGCTCCATGCTCATCAGATTAGTCCAGCGCTCAGCGCAGTGCTGCCATCTGAACGTGCTGCGGGCCAGCTCTCTCCCCGCCAGACCAAGGCTTCTCTGAAGCTGACTGTCTTCCAAGATCCGGAGGACGGCTGACTCCAGCATTTCGTTCCCGCTGCCTTTGGGAAGCAGCAGTCCCGTCTGCTCATGTTGGATAATTTCAGGAATTCCTCCCACAGCGGAAGCCACTACAGGCACAGCCGATGCCATAGCCTCCAGATTTACCAGTCCAAAAGCTTCATCCTCCAGAGACGGAACCAGCACCACATCCGCCAAATTATATAAATCCGCCACCTGCGGGTAGGGCACAAACGGGAGAAAAGCCGTATGGTGCTCCATCTGCCCGGCGAGTTTTCTTAAACTTCTGACATAGGCGGTATCCCGGTTTACCCCATAGAAGGCACTCCCCACAATAACCGCCAAGGCATCCTTCTCCTTAGATACAATCCCGGGAAGGGCCTCCAGCAGCCGGTGAACCCCTTTGCCATGTATGAGCCGTCCTACAAAAAGGATAATTTTCCGGTTCCGCCAACCATAATCGGCAAGTCTCGCCCGCCGGACCGCCTCCCCTGCCGGAGTCCAGCGCGGAGTAAAATCCTCCAGGCTCACACCAAGCGGATTCACGTAAATCGGTGTTCTCAGCTTGGGGAACCTGCGAAGCACATCGTCCCGCAAATAGGCGCTGTTCACGATCAGTCCATCCACACTGCTGAGCATAACCTCAGCTTTAGACTGAGGAAGACAGCAGGGGCTGATAAACGTTGTCGAATGAAGGGTCAGAAAGACCCGGATCTGTGGCAGGTGTCTCTTCAGTCCATAAGCCAGTGCCGGACGGTTATGCACATCCGCCGTGTCAGGCATCCAGTTCTTGAGATGACGGAGGATGCCGGACAAATACGCAGATCCCCCTGGTATGCGGTAGCATGGCACACTGCCAAGAAAATCCTTGGCCGGCAGATGGCCTGCCGATCTGCCAAACACGCGCACATCAAGTCCCTCGGGGACCAGGGACATTGTTTTTTCGATGACGCGTTCCACGGAACTGCTGCGTCCCGAGGGAATGACAAATACGCCCGGTGTAACCACAGCCACCTTTTGCTGAACTGACAATTTGAACTCCCTCCCTTAATCCGGTCTGCACACTCTTAATATATGGGAACTGCCTCAGGTGGTGACAACGTCCCAAAACAGGCCGCTGCCGGGGAACAGTCGTCCACTCCTTTTCTTCCAGAGTTCATAGACTAAACAATAGATGCGGAAGTCTAGGGGAGCCGAGAGGAGGAGAACCGGGTATGAGCTATAACTATGTCGGTATTCTGTTGAATGCTGCGATGTACCGCGGTATACCCAGACTTAAGACCAGAGAGGAGTCGCTTTCAAATTATCAAGAAGCCGCTGCGGAACTAGACTTGATCCCCTGTTTTATAAAGATTGGGGATGTGGATATCCGGACTGGAAGAACGGCTGCATTCATATATCGGAATCATCAATATGAACAGGTGTCCATGCCTATACCGAGGGTTATTCATAACCGGGCTATCTATAGTGAGGCGGGACCACGGCATAGGATTGGGGGACTTCTCTCCCGTCAGGTCGCCGTGTTTAACATGAACAACCGCTACGGCAAGGATGAAATCCACAAGCTGCTCTCCGCCGATCCTTATTTGAGAAGCTGTCTTCCTGATACAGCTCTGTTCAGCCCAGCAAATTTAAAACATTTCATGGAAAACCACAACGATCTTATTCTAAAGCCGTGCCGGGGGAGTGTTGGAAAAGGGGTTATGCGTCTGCACCAAGACGGGGCCGGCTGGTCCCTCACCTTTCCATCCCACTCCCGAAAGAATACATGGATCTCCCAGAAGTTAAGAGGCCGGGAGCTTCCTGGCCCCCTGAAGCAGCAGCTTAGAAGGTATCCCTACTTGATCCAGCAGCGTATCCCCCTGGCTGAGGTTCAGGGACGCCCTTTCGATCTGCGTGTCACCGTACAGCGGGGACTGACCGGAGAGTGGGGCATTACTGGCATGTTCGCCAAAAAATCCGCAGCCGGAGCCTTTATTTCCAATCTCGCCGGAGGAGGCAGTGCCTATCCCGTTCCTTCCGTGCTGGCTGAGATTATGTCCCCGCATGAATCGGCCGTGGTCATTGCCCAAGTTGAGCATCTGGCTTTGACAACCGTCCGGTATTTGTCCCGCCACCTGCCGCTGCTCGCCGATCTGGGGCTCGACATTGGCGTTACAGCTGACGGAAGAATTTACTTTATTGAATGCAACGGCAGGGATCAGCGTTACGGATTTAAGAAAGCCGGAATGATGGAAACCTGGAAAGCGTCTTACCGTGAGCCGATGGCCTTCGCCCGGTATCTGTATAATCACACAAGATAACGAGTAGAGTCGAAGCAGCCCTTGATCTTTCCAGTAGGAGAGTCTGTATAATTAGTAAACTGACCTGATTTGACGACACTTTGTATAAGATTGACGTTTGACAAATCACTTGCTAATATATTAGACATCTAACATATTAGTAGGTGATTTTTTGTCCTTATATGAACAGGTTAAGCGCATTAATGAAGCAGAATACACGATAAACCGGTTGATTTATAAACATTATAAGCAATATCTAAATAGCGGCATTACAACACAACAAGCCGTTGTATTAGATATTGTGTATTTAGCAAATCGTATAACAGTGGGTGAAATTGCAATTGAAATGAATATTAGCTCTAGCGCAGTTAGCCAATTAATAGCCAAGTTGGAAAAGAATAAGTATATCAAGCGGGAAATTAATCTACAAAATCGCCGTGAAGTATTTATAACGTTAGCTGAAAATGGATTAGAGTATTTTTCGAAGCAGGATTATGTTGAACAGCAGGTCGCAGATAAAATTTACAGCAAGCTTTCGTCTAACGAGTTAGACAAATTTGAACGCATTATTGAAAAATTAAAGGAGATCGCAATGAAGGAATTATAAAATTCCTTCATGTCCAATATGTTAGATATCTAATTTATTTAGGAGGTTAACAAGTGAAGAATTTGCTTAAACATATCTCGTTTAATGGTGCAGTTTATTATGAAAACCAAGGACAAATTAAGCAGTATTATCATGGTTATCAAGATATCTCAGAGCAGCATCTTATTACTGAAAGTTCACAATTTAACCTTGCGTCGTTAAGTAAAATGTATACAGCGGTAATGACATTTCAGCTAATTGAGAAAGGGCAGCTGCAATTAGAAGATAAAATTACAAAATGGTTTAACGCCCCTCATTTTGCAAATGTGACAGTTGCACACTTACTTACACACACATCCGGGATTCCAGAGTATATTGCAGAAGACTTTATCATAAGTATGGAAACATTTCTTGAGACGACACTTCCACAACATATACAGAATGAGCATTGGTCTTACAGCAATACGAATTATGTTCTACTTGCAGAAATTATTGAACAAGTCAGCGGCTCATCGTATGAAGCATGTTTACAACAATATATTGCAAAACCATTAAATCTCACTAGTACAACAACACAGCCTGCAAAACAATACGAAGCGCAGGGTCATACGTATGCTTATGAGGAGCAACGATACAAAAAGGTACATAATGACCCATATTTAAACAAACAGGAGAAATATAACAATGTATTTGGTGACGGTGGTATTTATGCAACAGTGGCAGAGGTAGCCATGTTTTTAAAAGCATTTTTGCAAGGTCGGTACATTAGCAAAGAGATTGTGAAATTCATGTTAAGACCATCAGAAGTCGCTGAGCATTATAGTTATGGTTTTATCATTCAAGATGATTGGGTTGGTCATACAGGTGGATGGTTCGGTTGTTCAGCGCAAGCTTTTATTAATACATCCACGGAGGATATTGTTGTTTTAGCTACAAATCAAGAAGTATTCCCCCAATATGAACAAGAAATTATGAATTGCTTCATGGGGATACAAGATTCCGTAGAAGCACCAAAACATATAGAAATTTTATCGTCCTCTAGTGAGGATGACATTACAGGTCAATATGAATTAGCAGATGAACTTAGCACAAGCTTTACGATCACAAAGGATAGACAATTTATGATTTCATTTGAACATCAGTTGTCTGTGCCACTTTATAAAATAGATGAATCGTATTATTGGGTACGCAATACGATGAGTTATGTAGATACTCGGAATCAATTTTTTATCGATGAAGGGGTTCAAGTACCTTATCAAAAAATCAATTGATATAGTTAAAGAAAATAAGCAAAAAATTTATGAAATGATACCCAACCGAATCAAAACAATAGAGCGGCAGGCCAAGGTGAACTCTCTTGGCCTGCCGCTCTGTTTGATTTTGATATGAGCTCGTTCAAGCCGAGCCATGGTCGCGCAGCGGACAAGTCAGGCCAGCTCGCACCTCTTACCTCACCCAACACAAGGGTGAGCTGCGAGTTAGACGTACTGTCCTCTCCCTGCACCTTCCCAGCGGAGGGCCGGATTCGGCTTTCAAAAGCGTCAGCGCTCGCCTTTGCCACCGGATTTCTACCGCTAACTAGCGGCTTCAATCCGGAAATCCGGGGGCAACAGCGATCAGAAAGCCGAGCCGAGCCCGCAGCGGACAGCAAGCACTTCCTACCTCACCCTCCCTAAGGGGTGAGCTAAGGGGCCAGACGTGCTGCAATCTCCCTGCTCACTCCCAGCGGAGGGCCGGATTCGGCTTTCAGAAGCGTCAGCGGTCGCCTTTGCCACCGGATTTCTACCGCTAACTAGCCGCTTCAATCCGGGAAATCCGGGGGCAACAGCGATCAGAAAGCCGAGCCGAGCCCGCAGCGAACAGCAAACACTTCCTACCTCACCCCCTAAGGGGTGAGCTAAGGGACCAGACGTGCTGCAATCTCCCTGCTCACTCCCAGCGGAGGGCCGGATTCGGCTTTCGGAAGCGTCAGCGGTCGCCTTTGCCCCCGGATTTCTACCGCTACTAGCGGCTTCAATCCGGAAATCCGGGGGCAACAGCGATCAGAAAGCCGAGCCGAGCCCGCAGCGGACAGTGCATGCTCCATGCAGCTCGCTCACCCTTACTTCAACCCCATTACCTCCAGCTCATAGATCCGCGCCGCCATATCGCCGCCTTGGGTAGGCTTCTCTACAACCAGACGCACATAACGCGCTTCAGTCAATGGGATTGCATGTTTGCTGATTCCCTTGGTGTTGTCCGTTACCTTGACTGCATCCGTCCAGTTCACATTATCGCTGCTCAGCTGGATTTTGAAGGCGCGGGTATTGAATGCTGCCGGTTCACCGCCAGCTTCGGCATGCTTGATTACGAATTCGCTGAGCTTGTGGGCTGCCCCAAGATCTACGGTCAGAGTATGCGGCGCATCGCCTACAGCGCACCACTTCTTCTTGTCATCCCCGTCAATCGCAAACTTTGGCGCCTCGTTCTCATTGGTGAAGCCCGAAGCGGTCGCCGTTTTACCTAGAGCCAGATTGCTTACGCCCCCGGCGGCTTCCTTCGTTACCGTGATCAGCTGTTTCTTCACCACATTCTCGCCAACACTGTTCTTGGCGGTCAGGCTAACCTCGAACGTTCCCTCTTGATTATAAGTCACTTTCGGATTTCGCTCGGTGCTGCTTGACGGCTCCCCACCAGGGAAGCTCCATGCCCATCCCTCAGTTACCTCAGAGGAAAGGTCCGTGAATTGAACCGTGTCCCCCGGCGCAATCAGGGTCTTATCCGCCTCGAAAGCGGCCACCGGCTTCGGATAAGCCGGCCATTCGAAGGTGACTCCTGCCGGTTTGCCCTGCTCATAATGCCGGTTGACCGGAATCACAACCAGCTTGGTCGTTTTCTCCTTATCAATCCGTCTCATCTCAGGCACATAGTAGACGGTGTTGCCTGTCATTCCGGCAAGCTCGTACTTCCCGTCGGGCTTCACCCGGTAGACCTGATAATACAGAACGTCGTCCGCTTTCTTCGGAGCAGTCCAGGAAAGGCGCGCATCGCCATAGATCCCGTCACGGAAGTCATTTTCGATGACCTTAAGTCCGGTAACCTCCTTGAGCTTATCCGCCTTTTCACTTAGACGGGTCACGGCGAGCTCACCCACATTCACCCGGAAGTCGGCAATCGGCTTCGCGGCTTCGAACTTCAGAGAGATTCCGGTTATCGTACGTCCTTTGTACTGATTCATCCGGATGCTTCCCTGCGTCCAATCCTTGTTCGCGCCCATATTATCCAGCTTCTTCGGCTCCAGGAATACGTACTGATCCGGAGCGTCGGAGAACGCCACGCCAACCTTCACTCGGGCATCCTTGGAGTTCGCCTGATAGGTTACTGACAATTCTGTATCCGCTTCCACCTTCATGTTCGCTTTATACAGCTTGATGGTTGTACCAGCCTTCGGCGCAAGGGCACCGGACAGCTTCAGGGAACTTCCGCCATAGAACGCTTTGCCAAAGTCAAAGCCTGGACTGAGCGGCTGCGCTCCGCCTTCCGCTTCCGTAATGAACCGCCATGTCGGCAAAATATCCTGCAGACTGCGGTTGCTCCAATCCTTCTCCCGCACCACCTGTCCGTTAACAGCAAACATATGGCCATTTCCGGTGTTGAAATGGGTAATCATTTCCGAACCGGTCAGAACCGTTTTGTCCACAATGTCATTAGCAATGCCTCTCCAGGCATAAGGGCTTGTGCCAGTCGGCTGCGAGGTGTTCTGTGGATTCTTGTTCGCTCCCACCCAGAAAATCTGGTCCTTCTCCATGAACTCCTCTTGCGTCTTGGAGCTGTTAAAGGCCCAGTCTGGACGGTAGATTCCAAGTGAGGTCGTCGCAGGCTTGCCATCCGGGAACAGGACAGGCCAGTTCAATTCACTGTTATACCCGTTCGCTTCCACATCAATTCCAGCATACAGGTCATACGGGCTGCGTCCGAGCGACTTCATGACAGCCGGGGAGTTCAGATACGGAGTCACGTAATCGTACTTGCCGTTCTTCTCGTCCTTGTACTGCCATCGGAAGTCCAGGAACATGCCATCCGACACACGCTGGGAGCCATCCTGAATGAACATCTTGTTGTTGTCTGTTACCGCGCCCTGCCATTTGACAGGTCCATCCTTGATCATGGAATCATACCAGATGATCTCCATCTTCGGTGACTTGATCTTCTGCAAATACAGCAGGAACTGCTGCATCTTCTTGGCCTCTTCCGCCGTTGCACCCTGGGTCTCCTGGTTAATGAACCAGCCGTCAAAGCCGTAATACTTGGCGGCTTCCACAAGCTTGTCAGCAACCGGGAACGATCCATCCTCGCGCTGCTTCAACAGGTCGCGCATCCATTCGATCTTGCCGCCATGCTCGGTCTGCGGCAGGAATACCGTACCGAACACCGGCACGCCGTTCTTGTGCGCGGCATCAATCACATCTGCACTTGGCGGCACGATGAGGCCTTCACCGGCAGAACCACCCCACATAATCAGCTTATCGATGTACTGCCAGTAGCTGAAGGTATATGTGTTGAATTTCTCCGACCCCTGTGAGGGGGCGCCGCTTGTGCTCGGATACATAGAAGCCAGCGCCATCACTTTGGGCTCGGACTTGGCATTTGGATTCACCTTCTGCCCTTGAACACGGTTCTCCTGAAGCTTCACCGTGCCACGGTTAAAGACAGCGTCTTTATCCGTGGACGGCGACCACTCCAGCAGGGTGTTCGGATACCAATATGAAGAATGAGGCTGGGCGGCTTCCGCACGCCCCGCAAAACCAATCAATGCTGCTGCAAGTACAGCGGTGCTCATCAGCACGGCCGCTTTGTGTTTGCTTCGACTTTTTGCATAGTAAGCTGGTCTGACTCTTTTCATATGGTGTCCTCCCTGGGAGCTTATTTTTGTTTCGATTTCCAATCGTCAAATTGCTTTTGAAGCTCTGCCATCACTTTGTCAAGGCCTGCTTCTTTGTACTTCTGCATCGCTTTCGGCAGGTACTGATCCGGATCTACGGAACCTGTGAACAGTGCAGGCATGAATTCTTTACCTACGTTAGTCAGAGCAGCAACTTCCGTCTTAACCGGAGTTGTGTCAAAGTTGAAACCGAAAGTAGGTGCTACTTTAGCAGACTCATTGAACTTGGTGAAAGCATCCCACTTGTCTTTAGGCTCATCCTTGTGAAGATAAGTCAGCATCAGGTTGCCAAGTGCGAAACCAGGCATTGCATATCTCTCCTGCATTGCTGGAAGGTCTTCGATGTAAGTGTCATCGATTTTCTTGTAGTGCGTGCCTTCGATCCCGAATTGGATCAGATTGCGCAGATAAGCATCCGTATTAAGCAGGTTCAGGAACATCATGGAGCGTTCCGGATTTTTGGAATAAGCTGAAATGGCCATCATAGAACCAGCTGCGGAGCCTGTGAAGATCACCGGATCCTGCATAGGGCGGGTTACGATATCATAGCCAGCACTTCTGGACCATCCCAGATCCGCGTACGGTTGGGTGATTTCCTTGTCCACAAGCCATTTCCCGGTCTTGATGTTATCGATACCGTCAAGGGTTGCGATATCCTCACGCACATATCCAGCCTTGTAGTATTTACGCATCGTTTGAAGTGCAGCTTTGAATTCAGGTGTTTCCAGTGTGTTTACATATTTGAAGTCTTTAGTGTCCAGATACATCCCGATTGGAATATCGGTGCCAAGCGCCCAGTCGATCGGCAGGAACGGTGTGAAGCCTTTAGGAACAGCCAGCGGCGTGATGTCAGCAGGCTCTTTCTCCTTGATTGTCTTGAGCAGCGGCTCCAGATCCTCAAGTGTGGTTACTTTGGAAATGTCCAATTTGTACTTGTCGACATACTTCTTGTTGAAGCGCCATACCATCTGCTGGGCAAGCTCTTTGTTCGCAGGGATTCCGTAGTTAACCCCATTCACTTTCGTACCCTCAAGGAAGCGAGGATCGAGTTCTTCCTTAATGCCTTTACCATACTTGTCAAGCAGATCATTCAAAGGCATGAATGCGCCCTTCGCGGCGTTAGGCAGATAATCGAATGCCCATGAGCTGGTAAAAGCGATATCATAGTCTTCACCGGAGCTGGTGATGACCTGCATCCGCTGGCTGTAATCGCCCCAGTCGATCATCGTGATATCAATCGTGGTGTTGATTTTCTTAGTCAAATATTTATTGATTTCATCCTGCACAAGACCAAGGTCTTTCTGGGAAGGCCCGATCAGGTACAGCTTCAGCTTAACCGGATCCAGCTTCGCCGTATCGACGGTTCCATCACTCTTCACGGCTTCCTGTTCCTTGGCTCCCGAACTGCTGCCCCCGCCGCATCCGGCGAGCATAGACAGCATCAGCACAAATACGAGAGTCAGTGCAAATCCTTTTTTCTTAAACATCCTCTTACCCCCTGGCTTCTGATTATATGGATCCGCAGATCCATACCTTTGCTTAGCTTAGATTTATTGAAACCGCCTTCATATCCCGGCAAACAAGAACCGGATCTCTCCGGTTATTGTACATATGAGACCCATGGCGCGGTAGGAAGCCCGGCACCTGCTTGCCTGCAGACATCAAAGCGGGAACAACCTGAATCCATCCGCGGATCAGCCTTTAACAGACCCTACGGTCAAACCTTGGACAAAATAACGCTGGAAGAACGGATAAGCCATTACAATCGGCAGGGTAGCCAGAACAACCATAGCCATCCGGACTGTCTCGGTCGGCAGCGCCCCAACCGCGTTGTAATCCCCTAAATGCTGGGACATCTGACGCAGGAACTCCATATTCTTCTCGATTCGCATCAGCATGAACTGAAGCGGAGGTGTAAGATCCGGCTTGTTGTAATACAGCAGGGCATTGAACCAGTCATTCCAATATCCAAGAGAACTGAACAGACCGATTGTAGCAATCCCCGGCAGAGAGATCGGCAGCACGATACGGGCAAAGGTCAGGAACTCACCGGCACCGTCCATCTTGGCCGATTCAATAATCTCATCCGGTACGGTCGTCTGGAAGAACGTCCGCATGACGATGATCGAGAATGCGCTCATGGCCAGAGGCAGTACCAGGGACCAAATCGTATTCTGCAGATGCAGGAATTGGGTCATCACGATATACCCCGGTACCATACCGCCCGAGAACAGCATGGTGAAGAACGCCAGGAAGCTGAAGAAACCCCGAAATTCAAAGCTCTTTCTGGATACGGCATACGCATAGGTGGTCACCAGGAACAAGGTGATGAAGGTTCCAAGCACCGTAACGAGCAGAGTTAGCCCGAAGGAGCTGAACAGCTCGCTTCCTGTGCTGAAGATATAATGATAGGCGTCGGCGCTGAATTTGCTAGGCAAGATGCTGAATCCTTCCAGCGCAAGCGTCTTTTCATCTGTAAATGAGATGATGATGACATAGAGAAACGGAAATACACATGAGAACGAGAACAGGCCAATAATAATGTTAAAAACGATGTTCCAGCCCCGCGGCAGGCTATTGAAGTCTTTTGGCTTCTTCTTTCTTTTTCCACCTACCTGGACAGGAGTCGTCTGGATGTTAGCTTGGGACAACTTAGGCACCTCCCCTTGATTAGAAGATCGCGTGATCTTTTTCGATTTTTCTGACAATATAGTTGGCTCCCAGAATCAGGACCAGTCCGACAATGGATTGATACAGTCCGGCTGCGGTACTCATACCGATGTCTCCCATATTAACGAGTCCCCGGTATACGAAGGTATCGATAACATTAGTTACCGGATAAAGGGCTCCCGCATCCTTAGGAAGCTGGTAGAACAGTCCAAAGTCTGATCGGAAGATACCGCCAATAGCCAGAATCGTCAGGATAATCATCAATGGGCGGAGCAGCGGAATCGTAATGTAACGGATCTGCTTCCACTTGGTGGCTCCGTCGATGACCGCCGCCTCGTAATAGGAACGGTCAATACCCGTAATGGCCGCTAAGTAAATAACACTGTTGTATCCAACACTTTTCCAGATTCCGACAAACACGATAATAAACGGCCAATATTTCGGCTCCGAGTACCAGTTGATTGGGGTTCCGCCGAAGTACGTGATGATCTGGTTCAGCGTTCCCTTATCCATGCTCAGGAAGGTGAAGGCAAAATAACTGATGATAACCCAGGACAGGAAATGCGGCAGGAACATCCCGGTCTGGTATACTTTTGCCATTCTCTTGTTCACGAGCTCACTTAGGAGTATCGCAAATCCCACAGCCACGATAAGACCCAGAATGATCATGACCACGTTATAAAGAATGGTGTTTCGTGTGATGATGTAAGCATCATTGGTTGTGAACAAATACTCGAAGTTTTTAAAAGCGACCCACTTGCTGTTAAATACGCTTGCAAAAAATCCGTCCCGGCTGATTCTGAAATCCTTGAATGCGAGGATGGCGCCGAACATGGGCAGGTAAGCAAATATCAGGAACCAGATCGTTCCTGGCAGCACCATGAACAGAAGTGCCCTGTTCCTTACAACTTTCTTCAAAAATGCTGACACGGCTTCTCCTCCTTTGCCGAAAGTACTTCTCTCTACTCTCCAACCCGGCTGTTACAGATCCCCTATGATCAGGCAACAAAATCCGGCAGCAGCTGAGCTTTTCTTCTCTCACCCGCTCTTTAAGTACCTTCATTTTCGCAAGAAAGCGCTGCCAGCAACAAGTTGAAAAATACTAGATCATGATGTAAAAATTAAAGACCCGTGAATAAAACAGCGGCAGGCATAGACTGTTAAAAGCCCATGCCTGCCGCTTAAACGAACTTGTCTGCAGCTCTTATTTAACATACATGTTGCGAAGTTCTGTCGGGGATACACCCGCATACTTCTTAAACTGTCTGTAGAAATAGGACGTATCCAAATAACCCACATCAGCCGCAATATCCGCGGTTTTCTGATCCGTATGCAGCAACAGCTGGGTCGCTTTCTCGATGCGGTAATGATTGACATAATCCGAGAAGCTCACTCCCACTTCCTGCTGAAACAATTGACCCAGATAGTTCGGATGAAGGTCCAGCTTCTGGCTCAGCGTCTTAAGGGACAGGTCCTCCGCATAGCTCATCTCCACCTTCTTCATCAGGAATGCTACATGCGGACTGAACTCCTCGTGCACGGTTTCAGCCAGGGTCATATTCCGGATGACCACACGCTTCACATGCTCCCGCAGCGCTTTGAGCGTATTGATCCGGGGCAGCGGGGAAATCAGCTCGTGATAGTCTGTGTTCTTATCCCGGGTCCGTGAAGCCAGCATCAGACGGATCGCCGTATTAACATACGGCTGGCGCGGCAGCAGTTCTTTGCCTCCGCGGTCTGCCATGACCGTCTCAATAAACTCCGCCACCGCCTCCCTGCTGCCTTCAATCCACAGTTTCGCGAACTGCTCATCCCCCCAGAGGGGGAAGTCACTCTTCGCTTCCTCCAGCTGCCCGGCTCCGATATGCTCGGCAGCCCGCTCCCCGGAAATAATCAGTCTTCCATAGGCAGATTTGGCTGAATCATAACTGATCTGCACCCCGCTGAAATTACTGCCCACCGTTCCTTCCGAGCTCCATACCCTCATCTGGGTCCGTTCGTGGATCAGCTTCGAGATTATCTCGGCCCCGGCCCGAATCACCTCCGGATCCATTGGTTCTGCTGAAGCATAGAGAACCACAATGTCCTCATCCCCATCGGGGAATCCGATAACTTCCTGGCCCAAAGGCAGCGATTCTCTCGCCCTCCGGGCACATTCCTCTGCCAAGCCGTTCATCCGGTAGTACTCAGGGCGAGAGGGCTGTTCCGAGACAAGCCGGAAGATACAGGCCTGATAATACTTGTGATCCGCAGGAATGCCGAGCAGCCTTGCCCGCTGCTTGAACTCCAGCAGTTCGATCTCGCCTGCGGCCCAGCGCTGAAGGACGTTGTTCCTCAGAACAGTCCTGTCTTCCTCAAAATGAAATACCGCAAGCTCTTCCCGCGCCCAATCCGCCCGAATATGGCGGATCGTAGATTCCAGCTCCTCGATGTTAATCGGCTTTAGAATGTAGTTCTCAATGCCAAGGGAGATCCCCTTCTTCACATAATCGAACTCTTCATGCCCACTGAGCACGATGAATTTGGTTTCAGGGCTGATCTCCTTCACTTTCTGAATCAGCTCCAGGCCGTTCATTCTAGGCATCATGATATCTGTGATCAACAGGTCCACAGGCTCCTGTCTCAGGATTTCCAAGGCCTGCACCCCGTCGCTTGCCGATCCTGCCAAATGAATTTCGAGCTCCTGCCAATCCGTTATCGACTTTAAGCCTTGAGCAATCAAGGGCTCATCATCCACAAAAAACACTTTTCTCATCCCTATACCCCCTTCTTCATAACCGGGAGTTTGATAATAACTTCCGTTCCCCGGTTCTCCTGACTATCAATGGACACGCCATAGTCTTCTCCGTAATTGAGACGCAGGCGTTCATGCACATTCAGAATCCCGATATGCTGCTCGGAGCCCCCGCTGCCGGACTGCGGGGACGCGGCGGTCAACCTTTCCCGGATAGCCCTGAGTTTATCCGCAGGAATTCCCCAGCCATTATCCGACACCGTAATGGTAATGAAGTCCCCTGCCCCTGCCGCGACAACCGAAATGCGGTTATCCTCCTCATGGGCACGGAAGCCGTGCACAATGTAATTTTCCACAATGGGTTGAATCAGAAGCTTGATAATTTGGCAGCTGCTAATTTCAGGGTCCATGCTTACCTCCGTCTGAAGCCGCCCTTCATACCGGAAACGAAACAAATCCAGGTAGATGGAGATCATCTCCATCTCCTCCTCAATCGTCACAATAGTGCTCTTCTTGACCATATTCCGGAACATCACGGAAAGGCTGTAGATCATCTGACCGACATCACGGGCCCCTTTGTCATAAGCCTTCATGCGGATGGACTCCAGGGTATTGTACAGAAAATGCGGATTAATCTGGGATTGCAGCGCCACAAGCTCGGCATTCTTCTGTTTGATTTCGGACGTATATACTCTGTCGATATGCTGTTCAAGACTTTCACACATGGCATTGAACCTCTGTGAGATTTGCTTCAGCTCATCCTCCCCCGGCATTTGAATCCGGGTGGTCAGATCCCCGTCCCCAATCCGGCTCATGGAGCGGATAATACGCTGAATCTTTTTGGAGTATTTGCGGATAATCGATGTTGTGATCATGACACTGGCGACGATAAATATAAAAGTAACCAGAATAAGTCCTGTCCTTAAGCTGCCTGTGCTCTTCTCGATTGAAGACTTGGATACAATGCCGACCACGGACAAGCCCGCATTTCCGATATTGAGCACATTGATCTTGGACTCTTCCTCAAGCTGAGTCCACTCCCCGCTATTCTCAAGCTTGTCGCGGTAAGGATAAATTTTGCCGAAATAAGTCTGCTCCGAGTCATAGATTACCCGGCCTTGAGCCGTGATCACAAGCACCCTGCCGTTGCCTACCGGTGCCCTGGAGTTCAGCCAGTTCGTAATCTGATAAGGATCAAATTCCACGGTCAGCATGCCGATCCGCTGCAGGGTCCAAGGATCTTGCAGCTCCCTGGCGTAAGAATACAAGGAAATATCGGGCCGGAGCAGCCGGGGAACTTCCCGTTTCACCGGCAGCGTATCCCAGGGGTGCTGTCTTCTCTTGGCAATCCAGTCCTTAAGCGACGGCACGGAAGCGGTTTCATAATCAATCTGCTGATTGTCCCGGCTGATCGAGAGATAGAAATTCATCGGATAGCTGAAGATGGACAAACCCACGGCCCCTTTCTCCTGCTCCAGATAAGACTTGAACGTGGCACTGAAGGAGTTCATCCGCTGCTCTCCCGATTTCGAGAAGTTGTCCAGCCTATAGCTCAAATAGCTCTCATAATTGTGGGTAAGAAAATTCATCAGCTCATCGCTTAGCGATGCGTCCGCATAGACCGTCTGTATGGTGTTCTGCAGATTCTCATACTGCCTGCTTAAATACAGGCTCAGCACGTGGGCTGTCTTCAGATTGGCATCCGTCTCCTCTCGGATGATTCTCTGTACCTGATATTGATACACCATCACTGCCGCAGTGGCGAACAGAATGATCATCACCGCCGAGTAGAGGAGAATGATCTTGTTGAACATTTTCCTTTTCAGATGATTCCGGTAAAATCTGCGAATTTTAGACATCCGTTGCTTTGGCCTGCCTTTCGGGTGCTTATTTGGGTTCAGTGTACCACCGCACTCCAGAATCCGGCAAACCTACTTTGTTACATTTTTCATAAACTTCAGCTGTCGGTTAACCTGCCCATAGCTCGCCAATTAGCCGATTTCCTGATCCCGGAAAAAAAATTTGATTAAACCCTTCCCGCTGACTATAATGAATCATGATCCCCTAGATCACCGTAATTTTAAGCTCTGCAGCACTGTGGCACCACAGGTGCCGTTACGCATATATTTCCTCTCACTGCCTGCTGTTCAACATGAAGGAGGCTTTTTTGCCATGTTCTTAACCCAGCACAAAATTGGCAACCGGCTCCACGAGCTGTCCGGTTACCGTTACCGTGATTCCCAATCGATCTCCAGCTTCAAATCTCTGGAAGACACCCGAAAAGAAATAAACCCTTCAGTTCCTGAAGTGAATGCAAATTGGAACACGCTTCCCGTAGGCGGAACGTGGACCGGACGCGATCTATATCTGTGGCTGTCGGCCGTTGTCGAAGTTCCAGCCTCGTGGTCTGGACGCCGCATTCTCGGCCGCTTTGACTTCGGGGAGACAGGCGGGGGCAACAACTCCGGCTTCGAATCCTTGTTCTACCTGCACGGCAAACCCTATCAAGGCGTGGATTCCAATCATATGGAAGTGTTCTTTAATGAGGAAATGGCAGGAACCTGCGTGGAACTGAAGTTCCGCTTATGGTCAGGACTCGAAGGCGGAGGACAGCCGAAAAACCAGACCCACGGCGTGAAGCTGGCTGAAATATGCTGGTTGGATGAAAAAGTTGACGATTACTACTACACTCTGCTTGCCGTATCCGAAACCGTAAAGGTACTGGATGAGAATATGGCGGAGCGGGCCAAGCTGCTCAAAGCGGCGGACGATTCCCTCCTGCGGATTGACTGGAGCGAACCCGGATCGGAAGAATTCTACGCTTCTGTATATGAGGCCTGCGACTTCCTGTCGGACGCCATTGACCATATGGAGAAAACCTCGCCGGTTCAAATCACCTGTATCGGCCATACCCACATTGACGTAGCTTGGCTGTGGAGGCTGAAGCATACCCGGGAGAAATGTGCCCGCTCCTTCTCGACGGTGATGAGATTGATGGAAATGTACCCGGAATATGTGTTCCTACAGACCCAGCCTCAGCTCTACGAATATGTGAAGGAAGATTACCCTGAGCTGTACGAGAAGATCAAAGAACGCGTTGCCGAAGGACGGTGGGAAGCCGGCGGCGGCATGTGGCTGGAAGCCGACTGCAACCTGACCTCGGGTGAATCCCTGGTTAGACAACTTCTGGTTGGCACCCGCTTCTTCAAGCAGGAATTTGATGCAGACTGCGATTACCTCTGGCTGCCCGATGTGTTCGGATACAGTTGGTCGCTTCCGCAAATCCTGAAGAAATCTGGGATTCACACCTTCATGACCACCAAGATCAGCTGGAACCAGTATAACCGGATGCCTCATGACACTTTCAAGTGGCGCGGAATCGATGGCACCGAAATTCTCACCCACTTTATCACAACCACAGAGCCATGGTCGCAGCCAGGGTCATGGTTCTACACCTACAACGGTCAGATCATTCCGAAGACCGTTAAAGGAAGCTGGGATGCATACCGGGATAAAGAGATGAACCAGGAGCTCCTCCTCTCCTACGGCTATGGCGATGGCGGTGGCGGGGTTAACCGGGAGATGCTGGAGATGCGCCGCAGACTGGATCGTATGCCAGGGCTGCCTAAGCTAGAGACCGGCCGTGCGGACGAATATTTCCGCAAGTTGAACAAGACTGTGGAAGACACCACCAGCTATGTTCATACCTGGGATGGGGAGCTGTATCTGGAGTACCACCGGGGCACCTATACAAGTCAGGCCCACAATAAGCGGATGAACCGCAAGCTGGAACTGCTCTACCGCCAGAGTGAATGGCTCGGCGTGGCACATAGTGTGCTGATGGGAGACTTTGGTTTGTACCGCAGCGGAGAGCTGAATGAGGGCTGGAAGATCATTCTCCGCAATCAGTTCCATGATATCATTCCTGGCTCCTCCATTCGTGAAGTGTATGAGGACAGCAGAATTGAATATGAAGAGGCCGAGAGAATCGGTTTGGAAGCCTGGAATCAGGCTGAACAGGCTCTGATCCATAACTCCCAGCCGAATGTGTATACCGTTTGGAATTCATCCCCTTGGGCAGAGACCCAGCTGGTACAGATTCCGATAGAAGGCACTTCGGAGAACCGTGTCTGGAGAGATTGTGACGGGCGTTCGCTGGCAGCTCAAGTAGAAGACGGACATTGGATGATCGAAGTAAGGGATGTGCCTGCGATGGGCTGGACTTCGATCCGTCTGGAGGAAGGCGATGCTGCTGCCGCCGAGGCTGGATCTCCGTTCACGATCAAACCGGATGGGATTACGACCCCTTATTATGAATTGCAGTGGAACGAACACGGGCAGCTGACCCGAATTTATGATATTGCCGAAGATCGTGAAGTCTTGGCTGCAGGGGCAAAGGGCAATGTATTCCAGCTGTTTGAAGACAAGCCTCTTGCGCACGAGGCATGGGATATCGATATTTTCTACCAGCAGAAATCAAAGGAATTGAACGGTCTTGTTGACTCCAAAGTGGTAGAAACTGGCCCGCTTCGGACTGTCATCCGCTTTGAGTGGAAATACAGCAAGTCCACGCTTAGCCAGAATATGATCGTGTATGCGAACTCCCGCCGGATTGACTTCGTAACCGAAGCCGACTGGCATGAGCGCCAGCAGCTTCTTAAAGTCGCATTCCCGGTCAATATCCGGGCGACTGAAGCTACTTATGACATCCAGTACGGCAACGTGAAGCGCCCAACACACTGGAACACAAGCTGGGATGCCGCAAGATTCGAGACGGTTGGCCATCAGTGGGCAGATCTGTCTGACAAAGGATATGGAGTCAGCCTGATGAATGACTGCAAGTACGGCTATGACATCAAGAACAATGTCCTGCGGCTATCACTCATTAAATGTGCGATCCACCCGGACACAGAAGCCGATCAAGGCTACCATACGTTCACCTATTCCCTGTTCCCGCATACTGGCGACTGGCTGCAAGGGGATACGGTGCGAAGTGCCTGGGCACTGAACAACCCGCTGCGGGTGGCCGAAGGCGTTCAGACTACTCCGTCCTTGTCCATGTTCAGACTATCTCGCAGCACAGCCATGATCTCCGCTGTGAAGAAATCCGAAGACCGGAACAGAGTCATCGTTCGGGTTCACGATTTCTCGGGCACCTGCTCATCTCTAACTCTGGAGAGCGACTTTAAGATTGCCTCCTGGACCGAATGCAATCTGATGGAGCAGCCTGAAGGCGAGGTATCCACAGATCCAAGCATTACCTTTGTGCTTGAGCCGTACGAGATCAAGACCTTTGAAATTGATTTGAAAATTTAACTTGGAAGATAAGAATCACAGGATTCACGAATCAAAGAATCAAGAATTAAAAAATCAGGGATCAATAGTCTAGAACAAACATCAAAAAATCAAAAACAGGCCAACCGGGACCATCCCCCCATTGGCCTGTTTTCTTTATTCATTCAATCTTCCTTAACGCCTGCTGTTCTCTGCAATGAGACGTTTTATTTGGGCGAGGGAATGTTGAATTTCAACGATATCGCACGTCTGTTATCCCGAACACGGCTAAACCCTCTCCCGCCCAATATGCCGCCGCAACCACCGTCCCGAAGAGAAGCACTGTATAAACATCATAACGGGTATATTTTGAAGGGTAATAATAAGTTCTCGTCCGGTTCCGGTTAAATCTCTTCGACTCCATTGCTACCGCAACCCGGCTTGCGCGGCGGATGCTCTGGGCCAGCAAGGGTACCCCGTAAAGCTTCACCTGCCCTACAACTCCCTTGAGTCCGCCTCTGGCTCTGATCCCACGGATCTGAAGGGCCTGCCTGCGGATCTGGAACTCCTCCCAGACCATCGGCAGCAGCCGGATGGAAGCCATGAAGCTGTAGGCGAATTTGGCCGGCAGCTTGAACTTCTGCATCAGCGCATAGAAGAGGTCCACCGATGAAGTCGTCAACACGAACAGAAGCCCCTCCGCGGCAAAAGCAACCGACTTGAACCCGATATGGATTCCCCGGTGAAAGCTCTCTTCCGAAATCCGGACAAGCCCCCATGACCACCAGAGATGGTCGCCCTTCCCGAACAAAATCATAGTTGAAGAAGAGGAAATAAATATCAGGATGAACGGTAGCACAATAAGGAATACCTTCCACGGCGGGTGCCCGCTTAAGGCAAACAGCATCACCGTAAACAGCAGTGCCTGATACAGTATAAAGTCCAGGCTATGGGTAAACAACGTGACGAGAAACATCGACATGACCAGTGCGATCTTCAATGCCGGGTTCGCTTTATGCAGCCAAGTGTGCCACCGGGAGTTAAGAAACTGATTCATTGCTTATCCTCCTTAGGCACATCCATGAAGCCGGAAGGCGTCCTAAGATCAGCTCGTTCCCTATTAGGACTGATGTTTCCGCGCTGCCGTCCATCCGGGCTAATGCCCATCAAATCGCCTCTTCTCGTAATCCCCTGACTAGTCAGCCTGCCCTCGCTGATTATCCACCGGCGGGTGGCTATTGCCTCGCTGATCCATTCCTCATGGGTAACCATCAGAATTGCTGTGCCTTGACCGCGCAGAGACTCACACAACTCCAGAATCGCAAACGTATTTACCGCATCCTGCCCGAAGGTTGGCTCATCCAGCAGGAGCAGCGGCTTTCTCCACACCATGGCCGTGGCTACGCTCAGTCTGCGCTTCTGGCCCAGCGAGAGATGATAGGGATGCCGTCCCCCCAAGCCCTCGAGCCCAAACTGTCTCAGCACCACGTCCGCGGAACTCGATTTTCCCTCGTTCTGTACCTGAGTCTTTGCGGTTTCATACTTAAGTGAAGCCATAATCTCATCCGCTGCCGTATCCGCAATAAATTGAAACTCCGGGTTCTGAAACACAAAACCGATGCAACCCGGCACCGACTTCCACCGATCCTTCCTCCGGCCGCTCCACCCCGCAGGCTGTCCAAGCAGGAGATAGGTTCCCACCGAAGGGATCAAAGACATCAAGCTCAATAAAAGCGAGCTTTTGCCCGCCCCGTTAGGGCCTGTCACCGCAATAAAGTCTCCCGGATACACCGCAGCACCATCCACCTCAATCACAGGCTGGCGTCCCCGCAGTCCGGTAAATGCCCTTAACCGCAGCACTTCATTGGTTGGGGTGACAACCTCCTCACCCCTGCAAAGATCGGCATCACGGGCCTCCTCTGCTTCCCCCACGGAACCGAATACTTTCATTCCCCGTGTGGACGACAAGTAATCCTCCCATATTCCCGGATACCATACCCCGTAATCCTGCAGCTCCTTACGGTACTGTGCAAATACCTTCTCCGGCCTTCCTTCCCCCACAATGCTCCCGCCAGGGCCGAACAGGATGACCCGGTCCACATAAGCGAAGATCTCCTCAATCCGGTGTTCCACAATGACCACCGTTCTTCCCTCACCAGCAGCCCTAACCGAATCCCAGATCTGCTTTCGCCCCTCGGGGTCAAGGAGGGCAGACGGCTCGTCAAGGAAGAGAACATCTGGGCCGAGCAGCAGGACAGATGCCAAGGCCAGGCGCTGCTTCATCCCTTGGGACAATGAATCGATAGGAACATGAATCCCGGTCAGCTGGAGCCCTACCTCCTGAAGCACTTCCTTGATACGGGGCTCCATCTCCTCCCGGGGAACGCCCAGATTCTCAAGCACAAAGGCAAGCTCTTCATCCACGTAAGGCATGCAGAACTGGGTATCCGGGTCTTGAAACACAAAACCCCAGGCCTCTGGCACAACCTGCTCTTTACATCTCATCGGCACCTCCACAATATCAGGAATGATGCCGCATAACACTTGCATCAAGGTCGATTTGCCGCACCCGCTCGGCCCCAGCAGGAGCACCTTTTCACCTTTATGTATCGTGATGGAGAGGTCTTTAAAAACGAACGGGTCCTCAGCAGAGAACTTCAATCTTAAGTCCGTAACAGCGGCGGCAGGGGCCTCGCCCGCTCCCACAGAAACACCTATTTCCCGGACCACGACGCTAGTCTTCCAAGGCCTGGTAATCTTTGTCCTGGAGCGGACGCAGCTGTCTGGTTACTCCCGTTGCCTCCACTGCCTTCACCAGGCCGTAAGCCAGGTAGCCGGCAATCACAGCGGAGCTGATAGCCCGCAGGACATACTTGAGGATCACCAGCCATGCCGGATAATCCGCGAGGTAGCCATAATAAATATCCGGAATAATGGAGCCCGCAGCGGCACCGATCCCAGCAAGCGCGGCAGCTCCCGGGGTGAATCTTCTATACCGGAATGCCGCAAAGACCAGCTCCGCACCAAGACCCTGTACAATGCTGTAGAACACCAGCTGGATTCCCCATTCACTTCCGAACAAAATTTCCACATGGGAAGCGGCCACCTCAGCGATCAGCGCGATCCCCGGCTTGCGGATCAATAGAAAACACAGTGTGGGGGCGATGAACCACATCCCGTATACAATCTCATTGGATTCTTTAAAAAATGGGGTGAACAGGCTGTAGACAGAGCTCCAGAAATGATAGACAACCCCAAGCACCAGCGATACAAAGACGGTAACGAGCAAATCGCTCAGCTTCAGTCCTCTCCCTCTTCCCCGGTTAACAGCTTCTTGCATGTAACTCATCTCCTTCTTCTATACTATTGCATACAAAAAAGCCGTCTGAATAAAGCACAGACGGCGGACGGGTCCTCGGACGTTCGATTCTCTACGCTGGCATTATCCAGTTCAGATTAACGGTCAGCAGAGGAATATATCTGCAATCTCAGCCCATTTCCACGAGCACCCGTATCCTATGCAATTGATCTTAACATACACTATTTCCCATTCAATCATCAAGTTAAAATATGCAATCCACCATGTTCATGGTTGATTTAAACCTTGTTCTATGTCAATATAAGCTTTGTCTTATCTGTTTTTAAGGAGGAGGCCCAATGGCAAAAAAAGTGATGAGGCTGATGACCGAACTTTCCTCCCGGAAATGGATCTCTAAAATCATGGGACACTTCTCCCATTCCGGATTGAGTCGTCACGTAATCCCCACATTTGCAAAAACTTATAATATTCCGCTGCATGAAGCGGAGAAAGATATTAGCGAATACCGCTCCCTGAATGAATTTTTCTCCCGGCGTTTGAAGACCGGCATGCGCCCGATCCCGGAAGTTCCCGACGCCCTGATCAGTCCGGTGGACGGAATAATCACAGGCATGGGCCCCGTCAACGGGGGGCTGATCCCTCAAGTGAAAGGACAGGACTACTCGCTGGATGAACTGCTTGGTCATTCCCCGCACATGGAGACGTACAAGAACGGATACTTCTTCGTTCTGTACCTGAGCCCAACCAACTATCACCGTATCCATGCTCCGGTCACAGGCAGGAAAGTGGAGAGCGAGCACCTTCCAGGACGGGTATATCCGGTCAATGATTTTGGTCTTACTCACATGAAAAGAGTCCTCAGCCGGAACGAAAGGCTGATCACCTATATCTCCCACGAGCTTGGCGAGGTGGCTGTGGTTAAAGTCGGCGCCATGAATGTAAGCAGCATCAAGTATACGGATGCCTCTGTGGATTCCTGGAACCGCGGTGATGATATGGCTTATTTCGAGTTCGGCTCCACCGTCGTCCTTCTGACCGAGAACGGCACTTTCGAACCGCTGCCTGATCTGGCCGTAGGGTCGCCGGTGCAGCTCGGCACCCTGCTGGGACGCTTTTACCGGAAGGATTAGGGTACACTCCCGATTCAACTACCGTAAAAAAGCCGATTCCTGTACGTTCAGGAATCGGCTTTTTTGCGGCTTTTTCGAACAAGCAAATCTATCAATATAAAAGTTACCGTACCAATAACTCCAGTAACCTTCTCTTGAATAACTGATTGTCGATTTTTTTACAAACCGTTGCATTAGGAAGGTTGGTACCGAAACCATCGGAGATGGCTGATTTCCCTCCGTCATTTATGACCACCTGGCCATAAGTGACTTCTTCTGTAGTACACACATTGCAGTAACATAACTTGTCTTCAAGAACGATATCCTCCCATAATACGACTCCCATGGCGACGGCATCAGGCAAATCTACAAAATACCCTCCGCTTGCTTGCAGGTTATACTCTAATAGAGAGCGATTACACCTGACAGCGAACACCGCTTCTTCCTTTTGGCTTGCCAGTAAAAGTTCCATATCGTCTCTATTCCAAGCGGCTTCACCTAAGCAAACATCAAATCCGATAATTCTAACAGGAATCCCTGAGTTCATCATAATTCTATAGGCTTCCGCATCAACATATACATTGAATTCGGCTACAGGGGTAGTGTTCCCAGGACCAAAACCGGCAGTGCCCATCGAATAAATACGCTTAACCTTCTTCATCGTTTCTGGCGCTTTTAATATGGCAAGAGCTATATTTGTAACTGGACCTATGGTGACAATTTCTATTTCTTCTGGATTTTTTTCTACTAAGTCCAACATCAGATCTACGGCATGCCCATATTCAGGCTTAAGGGTAGGATGAATTAAATGATCATCTCCCATACCATCTTCACCATGCACATGAACTGCTGTTACGAGATCCCTCATTAGAGGTTTAGCTGCTCCTGCATAAACAGGTGGCTTCTGGGCATTCGTTACTTCTACAGTCATTAAAGCATTTTTAGTTGCAAGTTCCAAAGGCACATTCCCACAAACCGTTGTCACAGCCAGAACATCAACTTCCGCAGACTTCAGCGCCATGATTAACGCAACTGCATCATCACTTCCCGTATCGGTATCGATAATTAATTTTCTCATCCTGTGGCCTCCATTGCTTATTTGGCCTTATTATAAAATCCCTCCTATAATGAAAACAGGTCAAATGACCAAAACAAAAAGAAGGTGAAGGAATGGATTTTGAAAATATAGTGAATCATGCACCATTACATATTAAAAAGGAATTTATTTATAGAACCCATGAGAAAGGTAGTCTGATTCTCCATCCAGGTGAACATAATCATTATCTTTACATCCTAACCACAGGCACAGCCGAAGTATATAGACAGAGTTATGCAGGAACGATGCTCTCTTTATATATTTACCACTCCTATAGCTGCTTCGGTGAAATCGAAATTTTTAATGAAAATATTAAAACCCTTGGCGTTATTGCAAAACAGACCTGCGAAACAATCGCTATCCACAAAAATAAAGTCTATGAGTGGATGAAAATTGATTTTAACTTCAATTTTTATATCGTTAAGCAACTCGCCTCGAAATTGATTTTAAGTTCGGATATTGCAGCAAAGCTATCCCTTCTAACCGTGAGTGATCGTGTATTACTGAGTATACATAATCATTATAAAATGGGGGATCTGCATAACCTTACAAAGCAAATGTTATCCAGTGAGGTCTGTGCCCCAATTAGAAGTTTAAATCGCTCGATTGCCCAGTGTATAAGTGAAGGACTTATAGATTATAAAAATAAAAAATTCCGCATAAATTCAGTTACAGAACTCGAAAAACATGTTGAAAGCTTTTCGTTAAGCTGAGCCTCGTTAGACTTAGAATAAAAATAATAAAAGGCTGCCCGATAGACGGACAGCCCTCCTGACAGCACCCAGTGCTGAATATGTGAATAACATGAACTTACTTTAAGTATCAGAATTAATTAGAACCAGTACTCTTGACGTTCTGCCGTTGGCCGAATCCGGCGCAAACGATTCCGAAAAATGCTGCAGCCTTTGGAAAAGCTATCCCGGCTGCGCATCCGCCGTCTGCTCATATAGGCACCTCCTTCCTTACTTAAAAGTAACATAAATACCCATTACCCTGCCAGTCCACGGTTGAAACAGGCTTTCCCGAAAATTTCTCAACGGATCTCCGAAGGACTCTTACCCGTGTACTGCTTGAATTGACGGCTGAAAAAGAAAATATCCCTGTAGCCGAGGGCATCCGCCACCTCCGTCACATTCATCCCGGCATGCAGCAGCAGATGCTGTGCCCGGTCAATCCGGCACTTGATAATATAAGACTGAACCGACGCGCCGGTCAGCTCTTTGAATTTAATGGAGAAGTATCTCGCAGACAGCCCCGCTCTCGCCGCCAAATCCTCGACCCGGTGAGGCAAGCCCGGATGCTGCATCACATAGTTGGCCACTTCATGTATAACCTCCGTCAGCTGATTGCTGACCTTCTTCTCCACCGGCTTCTCCTTCTCCTCCCGCAGCAAATGGATCATCAGCTGCTTCAGAATGAGACGAGCCTCCTCCTCAGCCGCGTAGGCCCGAATTAGAAACAATCTTACATACCTTGACAGCATATATTCGAAATCCAGTGTATCCTCAAGTACCCGGTAGGCCCCAGGAACTTCCGACACCGGCTCGTTAACATCAAAGTGAATATAGGTCAGCACTAAAGGCTTCTGCGGATTGTGCGTGGCGCTCGTATGGTCGCCTGGACGGAACAGGAAGCAGCTTCCCCGTCTTACTTCGATAGGACGGTCATTCAGCACAACCGTGCCCTCTCCGCTCCATACGTAGAACAGATCATAATTCTCCAGCGGTTTCTCCCGCTTCTGCCATTTCCAGCCGGGTTCACATACGATCTTCGCAAAGGCAGGCTTCAGCACGAAAGAAGACGTTGAAGCATGAAGCATGATATTCCCTCCTGCTACTTAATTGAGCTATATAAAATGAACTTATGAAGGTTACCCTTTAGAGCGCTGAGATGCCGAGTGTTCTTTAAGGCCGCTGTTGTCTCCGAAATGCTTGAACTAGATATCCTAAAGTTCATTTTATATAATAATGCTCCTGAGCATCTCTGGACGATCATTCCCGTCCTGCCCGGTTCATCTCATTATACTATGTATTCCCCATGTCTTGCACAAGCCTCCATGCCCCAAGCAAACGCTGAATTCCCTCGTTAATTTCTTCCAATTGCAAATGAGAAAATGAAAAGCAGGCCGCGGGCTCTCCAGCGGTCAGCCGGTAATAGCCCGCATCGCGGAAATCAACTCCGGCCTTCACCGCCGCAGCGCGGAGCCTGCGGAACTCCTCCGGGGTTCTTCTCCACTCCGCATAGATATGAAGCCCCGCATCTGCAGGCAGCACACGGAAGAGCTGCGCCATCTCACCGGTGGACAGCTGGTCCCGCAGCGCATCATGCCGGCTGTGGTAAAGCCGGCGCATCCGCCGCAGATGGCGGCCATACTCTCCCCGCGCCATGAAGCGGGCCAGGGCCCGCTGCTCCAGCCTGCCAGGCGGCGTCGGCTCGAACAGCGCCTTGGCCCGGCGCACAGGCTGAATCAGCCCGGGCGGCAGCACGGCGTACCCGATCCGCAGCGAGGTGAACATCGTCTTCGTAAACGAGCCGATGTGAATCACCCGCTCCTCGCGGTCGAGCGCCTTGAGCGGCTCCAGCGGCCGCCCGCCCCAGCGGAATTCGCTGTCATAATCATCTTCGATGATGACAGCTTCATGCCGCCGGGCCCAAGCGAGCAGCTCCCGCCGCCGCGGCGAAGACAGCACCGCGCCGGTGGGGAACTGCCGGCCCGGCGTCACGAAGAGCAGCCGTGCCGGCCAATCCTGCGGCACAATACCGCTTCCGTCCAGCATCGCCGGAAGCGCCCTGCCGCCGCAGGCCTGCACCGCCCGGAAGATCCCGTGGTATCCGGGATCTTCTACTACGGCGGGCTCGCCCTCCCCCAGCAGCAGCTGGGTCAGCAGCGCAATGGCCTGCATCGAGCCGCTGAACAGGCAGATCTGCGCAGCGTCCGCCGCGATCCCCCGGCTTCTGCGCAGATAAGCCGCGACCGCGCTCCGCAGCCCCTCATCCCCGAACGGGTCCTCGGGGCTGAGGTTATCGTCCGCGGTCTCCTCCTTCGCGGCATAGGCCAGCGCGCTTTTCCACTCCGCCTGCGGGAAATGCCTCATGTCCGCCCTGCCCTCACTGAACGAAATGAAGCCCGGTGAGCGGGGGGCTTCATTTCCGCCCTGCCGGGTTGACGCTGAGCTCCCGGCAGGGCGGCCCTGGATTTCGCTTACCCGCTTGCCCCAAGGAGATAGCGGCAGCTTGGCCTGGGCGGCCTGCTCCTTTTCGGGCTTGGCCACCCATGGTGCAACATAAGTTCCCCGCCCCACCTCCGGCAGAAGATAACCTTCCGCCAGAAGCATATCGTAAGCCTGGGCGACACTACCCCTGGAAATTCCATATAATCCGGCCAACTCCCGTGAGGAGGGAAGACGGGTTCCTCCCGGCAGCCTGCCCTCATGAATGGAGGTGCGGATGGCATGATAGAGTGCCAAATATTTATAACGATGCTGTCTTAAGCTTGCTTCCCAAGGCAAGGTCAGATCCATCCGGATTCATCCTTTCATATGTAAATGCTCTAAGCAGCGTAGGAATGTGCCAGTCAATAGAAATTGGACTAATAAAATTAATCTAAATTGGTTCTTTTTATATGTCAATTCCCGAATTATGCTGATAATCACAATTTGCCGTCAGCTTCTATATGCTTTCGGTGGTATACACGAAGGGGGATTTCTAAGGATGAGACGGAAAGAGTTTGCAGTACATGAACAGCAGGAAATCGAACAATTCCTGCATGAACAAAGTTATGGCTTCCTGGGCACGGTGGGAGAGGATGGCTGGAGCCGGGTTACCCCGCTTAATTTTGTATATGGACATGAAGTGTTCTATTTCCACGGAAGCCTCGCCGGCGAGAAGATGAAACACATGAAATCAGACAACCGGGTCAGCTTTACCGTAGCCGAAGAGTATTCCTTGATTCCTTCTTATTTCTTTGATCCGGATCTGGCCTGCCCGGCCACCGCCTTCTTCAAAAGCGTAATGGTTAAAGGAAGAGCCGAGAAGGTCACAGACCTGACCGAAAAGGCGGCTGCCCTTAATCTATTCATGCAGAAGCTGCAGCCGGAAGGTGGCTACCTTCCAATTGATGCCGCGAATCCCGAATACACGGGGAATCTTAAGGCTGTCTCCGTCGTCAAGATCATCCCCGAACAGATCAGCGCCAAATTCAAATTCGGCCAGAATATGAAAGGAGCGCGGCGGGCGGGAGTGATTTCAGGACTGGAGGACCGCAACCAGGGCAAGGACCTGGAAACTATCCGGCTGATGTCACAGTATTGCCCTTTTCATACCGATTGAGAAGGTTTTTGACCGTGACGGTTCCCTGGGAGAATGTTATAATGTTAGGCAGTAAAAAACGGATACCAAGGGATCCTAAAAGACTGGAAGGATGAACGAGAGATGAACCCACTTGCCGAACAGTTAAATGAGAATATCAAAGCTGGAAATGCCAATGTGTACGAGGTGCTCTCCACGCTTGGAAGAGAGATCTACTTCCCTAAAGAGGGGATTCTGAGCCAATCGGCGGAAGCAACGGCCCACGCGAAGAAGTTCAATGCCACCATTGGAATTGCTACTGAGAATGGGGGACCAATGCACCTGTCCGTATTCCAGGACTCGCTGTCCGCTTTTAACCCGAAGGACTTGTACCCCTATGCTCCGCCTGCGGGCAAGCCTGAGCTCCGGTCAGCATGGCGCGCCAAGATGCTTCAGGAGAATCCGTCCCTTGAAGGCAAGAGTTATGGCAATCCGGTTGTCACTAACGCCCTAACTCATGGCCTTAGCGTTGTGGCAGATCTGTTCGTTAATGAAGGAGACGCGGTCATTTACCCGGATAAGAACTGGGAAAACTACGAGCTTACCTTCGGTATCCGCCGTCACGGCAAGATCGTGAACTTCCCGCTCTTCACCGAACAGATGACCTTCAACAGCGCAGGGCTCCGGGAAGCGCTGCTTGCCCAGAAGGATAAAGGCAAAGCCGTGGTCATTCTGAATTTCCCGAACAACCCGACCGGTTACACGCCTGGGGAAGCTGAAGGCAAAGAAATTGTGGCTGCCCTATACGAAGCTGCGGAAGCTGGAATTAACGTTGTGGTTGTAACGGACGATGCCTATTTCGGTCTCTTCTTTGAGGATTCCATGCACGAATCACTGTTCGGTCAATTGGCAGGGCTTCATCCCCGCATCCTTCCTGTTAAAGTCGACGGGGCTACCAAGGAAGAGTATGTCTGGGGCTTCCGCGTGGGCTTTATTACTTTTGCCAGCGAGAATCAGGAGGTTCTGTCCGCTCTTGAGCAAAAGACGCTTGGAATCATTCGTGCCACGATCTCAAGCGGAGCCCATCCTTCCCAGACCTTTGTGCTGGAGGCGCTCAAATCTCCTGATTTCGGCAAGCAAAAGGAAGAGAAGTTTGTAATCATGAAGGGCCGCGCCAACAAAGTGAAATCGCTGCTGGACAGCGGCAAGTACGCGGACGCATGGGATTACTATCCTTTCAACTCCGGATATTTCATGTGTCTTAAGCTTAAAGATGTGCCGGCTGAGGCCCTGCGCCAGCATCTCATTCATCAATATGGCGTAGGAACCATCGCGCTCGGCGATCATGATCTGCGCGTGGCGTTCTCCTGCATCGCGGAAGAGAATCTGGAAGAATTGTACGACCTTATCTATCAGGGCGTTCAGGATTTGAGGAAGCAATCTTAAGCGGTCTAGACCTTTACCCAAGCACCGCTCCTATCCCTGTCATACAATACCATGTACCTAATCACAGACGGGAAAGGGGAATATACACATGGGTGAAGTTAGTGACAACAGAGGAGGATACGGCGGCGGTATCGGAGGTGCATTTACAAGCACAGGTGCAATCCTTGTATTGTTCATTCTGCTTGTAATCGTCAGCCGTACCATCCTTTACTAATCTTTTGATTTAAGAAAAAGGCCACCTGAGCAGTCAGCTGCTCAGGTGGCCTTTTAAATTGTGTTCCGTGTTTGGGGGCTTGCCCGCAATCAATCCTCGTCCTCATCCTCTTCTTTCTTCCACGTTCGCGCGAACCGGCTCCGCAGCAGGAATACAAGCACAATCCCCACAGCAAGGCTTGCCAGAACAATGGTAAGCTGGGCCATACCCAACACAAGCATCGGGAGCCACATCAGGATAGCCAGTGCCAATCCAATCCCGAACATTAAACGAAGAGCCGCCTCGATGGAGGCCCCCGGTGGAATTGGATAGAAGGAAGCTGCCGGAGAATCCCTGTGCATCTTCCGAAGTGTACTGAGCTGCATACAGGACGCAAATAACAGGAACAAGTAAATCGCGGGTCCCCATAAGCTTCCTCCTGTCCACCACACAAGCAGCATGCCCAGCAGAGCCAGGCGGACCATAATCCCAAGCAGTTCACTTCGGACAAAAGATTTGATCAACAAGTAACGAAAGGCGTCCTTTTGTCCCCAAGGCACACGGTTCCCGGTTCCCGATAGCCACCTGCGGGGATATACCCGCTGTCCGTCTGCCGGAATATCCACAAACCAGCCCAGAACCAGGCTGACTCTTGAAGCTTGGGTCCTCTCTGTGGCAATCAGCGTCTCCCAAGGGACTTGATGTTTGATCGCCATACGAAGCGACAGCACGTAATTTATTCCCACCAACAAGGTGAATATCATACTTCTCAGCGGCGGCTGCCAGAGCCATGCCGCCAGCATCAGAATCACCAGGGACCAGCGCAAGAGACGGTATCCGCTCCTCGCTCTGGCCGAAACCATCCGCAGTTCCTGCCATCCCCCGTAAGAACTGATGATTTTCAGCACGGCCAGCACAATGATCATCAGCCATAGAGGTTTAGGCTCCGGACTGCTGCGGACATAGAGCGGCCAAGCAGCCAACAGCAGAATGAACAAGCCGATCAGCTTGTACGTCACTCCACTCCGGAAGGCCGGCATGAAATACGGCTTCATTCGATATTCCTGCGGCAGCAGAAAGCTCACATCGGCAGGCTGCATATAGGTTCTAAAGCTTGCAGCTATCGTAAGTGGGCTCAGAATGAGAAGCATAATCCAGTGAATCGGAAGCTCTGGCGGGATATGCTTAAGGAACGACGTATACCAGGCCGAGAAAGCAATGAACAATATAAACAGCAGGACCGCAACCCCGCTCTGCATAATATAAGGAAAGTACGGTACGATCTTCCCCCAGAAGGAAGCTTTACGGCGGCTGCGCAGAGTTCCAAGTTCCATGGGATTATACGCCGCCTTTCACAAGCGCATAGAAAATATTTTCGAGCGATTCCCCCGGCAGACCCGCTTGTTGTGCGATTTCATTCAGTGTCCCCTGGGCAATTACAGCTCCGCGGTGAAGGACAATGAACCGGTCACAATAGTTCTCAATAGTGGAAAGAATGTGGGAGCTCAGCAGAATGGATGCTCCGCCCATTTTCATCTCCATCATGAAATCCAGCAGCGACCGGATTCCAAGAGGATCGAGCCCTAAGAATGGCTCATCAATAATATATAACGGCGGGCGGGCGATAAATGCGCTCATAATCATCACTTTCTGCTTCATTCCTTTGGAGAGATGAATGGACAGACTGTCCGCCTTCTCCTTCATATGGAACAGATCAAGCAGACGTTCCGAACGTTCGCGGTAAGCCTCAGGTTCAACCCCGTAGGCACGGGCGGTGAACTCCAAATGCTCGCGAACAGTTAACTCCTCGTACAGAAGCGGGGATTCCGGTACAAAGGCAAGTGAGGACTGATAGCTGTGAGGTTCCTCATTCTTGGTCTTCCCGTTTACCACCACGGCCCCTTTATGAGGGGTCATCAGACCCAAGATATGCTTCATTGTTGTGCTTTTTCCGGCTCCGTTCAATCCGATCAGCCCAACCATTTCTCCGGCTCCGACCTCGAAGTTAATATCATGAAGCACCGGCTTGCCGAGGCTGTAGCCTCCGCTTAGCTCTTCAATCTGCAGTACGGGCACTGTTTGCTCCATAACCTTTTCCCCCTTAACCGATTAATTACGTGCTCGTGCTAAATATTAATACTCCCTTTAGGAACGGGGATTTTGTTTATCTTTGAGCCACTTTGGAGCCCCTTTGTTCTTCCGATCCCGGTGCCGGTCAGCCTTGCGTTCACCCGATGGCGTCTCGCTGCTTCGGCCCCGTCCTGGACTCTGGCTCTGAGCACTTCCTCCCCCCGCTCCAGCAGCCGGCTTAGTGCTTCTTCTGCTTGGACGGGGAGCCCCCTGAGCTGGTCTTCTTGGACCTTCTCCCGTACGGGCAGGGGCAGAAGGATCTACGAGCCGGCCTCCATAGAGCGCCTGCTGAAGGAACTTGATGCCAAGCTCTTTCGAAAATTTGCGGATAATAAATTCCTCGCGCGGCGTTATGATAGAGACTGCGGTTCCTCTGCGGCCCATCCGCCCGGTACGTCCTGAACGGTGAACATAATGCTCAGAATCAATCGGAGGATCGTAATTGATGATTAAAGTTAAATCTTCAATATCGAGGCCCCGTGCGGCCACATCACTGGCGATGAGCAGCTGTATGCTGCCTTCCCGGAACCGGCGCAGCACCAAGCTGCGGGTAGTCTTATCCGCATCCCCATACAGGGCCTGGGCATTCAGGCCGACAAAGTTCATCTTCGCCTCAACCTCACCGATATCCTGGGTGTTATTCACAAAGACAATCGCCTTCGGAGCATTGTACGTCCGGACAATCCGGCGCAGCATATCAATCTTGTCCCGTTCCTCCGTTACAAAATAAACATGCTCCAGCGTCTTGGAGGTACGCTGTTCCGGTTCAATCCCGACTTCCACCGGCTCTCTCATCTCCCGGTAAGCAAGCGTCTTAATTTCCGGGCTTACGGTTGCTGACAAAAACAGCAGCTGGCGGTCCCGTAGGGCGGCACGGATAATGTGCTCCACATCACCTGCTCCACCTAGCTGGAAGACCTGATCAACCTCATCGACGACCAAGGTTTTGACATGATGCATCTTCAGTTTCTTGATGGCCAGCAATTCCTTGATCCGTCCGGGCGTTCCTACGATAAGCTGAGGGTGGAGCTTCAGCCTCTCAATCTGGCGTCCGATGGCTGCTCCCCCGATTAAAGCCTGAGGGCTGATTCCAAGTGGTTCCCCATAACGCTGGCTCTCCCGCAAGATTTGCATAGCGAGCTCTTGGGTCGGAGCCAGAATTACAACCTGGACCGACTTAACGGCAGGGTCAATCCGCTGCAGAATAGGCAGCAGATATGCCAGCGTCTTGCCTGTTCCGGTTTGGGACTGGGCCAGCACATCCTTGCCTTCAAGAACCACAGGGATGGTCTGGGCTTGAACCGGTGAAGGCTCCGAAATCCCGAATTCGGCAAGAACGGATGTCAAAGCTTCCTCGATGCCAATAGAAGCAAATGTATTTATAGTCATGTAGTTATCATCCTTTATCGTTGATGTCGTGCAAGCAGCCGCACTCACTGAAATGCGCGATATTTCCATTATATGCGAAACCCTTGATACCAACAAATGAAACCCCGCCATCACTCCAAGTATTTAGGCGGTCTCACATTGTTCACCACAATTACTGCGTCATACTGCTCCTTCAGGCGGATATAATATGGACTTCTTCCCCAATCCAGATTGATGCAATAATTGAAGATCCATTCATTCCCTTCATTATTGATTTGATGTCTGCTGAGATCCAAGAAGGCACAGCGGTGCCCGAGATTACCTACAATAGATTCTACACTCCCCTCGGGTGCCTCTGTTATTTCATATACCTCTCTTGTATTCGACGCCGCTGTTCCTCCCCTCATGTATTGACCAATAGTGTACGTCTGCCCGCGGAGACGTTCAGGAAGAAGGGAGCCCATGGAGATGAAGCCGAACCAGCTCTTCATATTTTTGGAGATATGGCCATTGTGACCCCAAACGATGAATTTATGCTCCGGATATAAAACCTCAGCAAGCCACACCAGATTGTCGGCCATACAGCGGTCTCGTCTGCGCATATATTGCCGGGAACTGCCCGAAAGCATTTTTATAAAATGAATCCGGTTATACATGCTCCTATGCACAAGATGGTACCTTTCATTACCTGCATTCCGGATCAACATTTGTTCATGCGTCTTTAGCAAGGCAAGCCCTTGCTGATAGATCTCCATAAACCCGGATTTGCGGGCTTTAAAGTCCCGTTTTACATCTTTGGAGTTAGACCCACCCAAATGAAGCTGCCGCTGGATTTCAGTATAGCAGGTCAAGAGGTCTTTCTCCGTATGCTCAAAGCGCTCCACAAAACCCCTATCCAGCTCAGTGAGCATGGAAGAGACAACCTGAGACAGCAGACCGTGCTCCGAGGAGGGCTGCGGGTCCATTCCGGCCAGAATCAAGGACCTCTGATCACCAGAATGGACCATTTGTTCGAACAGCGGGATTAATTCTTCGCTTCTCCACACTTTGAATATCGATTTCCTCATGATGTCGGCAGGAGAACCCCCCGGCTCCATTCCAGCAAGCCCGCAATCCGCTAATCCGCTCTCAAACACTACTACATTAAAGCCCATTCTCTCGTGCAAATAGCGGATCAATCTGATCCGAATCTCGTTGTGCTCAGCAATCCCATGCCCATTCTCTCCAAGAAGCACGATCCGCTTATCGCCAACATATTCCTCTAGAAAATCCAGATCCGTGTCACGATCAGAATGGAGCCCAATTGGCCTGACATTCTTACTGGCCCATTCCAGCCAGGCAGGCTTTTCTTTTATTTCTAAAGTCTTCAGACCCACGTTATTCCTCCCGATTTCTAAATAATAAAAACTCCTTATATGTATATACGGGTTAGGACTAAACATGGTTGTACGAGCCGTCGTGCGAACCGCATCCCTACATGGCTGTGTTTGCCGCTCCCAGCCTGTTTATTTCTAGGCGTTACGCCAGCAATAAAAAAATCTTCCGTCCCTTAATATAGAGAAACGAAAGACCTATTTGCAGCTTATATTTATTTCTTATTCAGCATTCTTGAACTCAGCTTATCCGCAAGCCTCGGGAACAGCTGATAGAGCCTGATTCCAATTCCTGCGGCCCAAGGAAGATCCACTTCAGCTTTCCTTCTCTCGATGACAGAGACAATTGCCGCGGCCACCTTCTCTGGCTTCATCATAAACCAGCCGATATTCTTCACATACTCGCCGCCTGGATCAGCAAGCTGGAAGAACGGAGTGTCGATCGGACCGGGATTCACCGCAGACACCGTGATCCCGTACTCCTTCACTTCCGGCCTGAGGGCATTGGTGAACCCGAGCACGGCATGCTTTGTAGCTGTGTAGGCCGTAGACTTCGAGGTCCCGATCTTGCCCGCCATGGAAGCAACATTCACAATCTGACCTGATCCGGCCTTCATCATATGAGGCAGGACCGACTTCGTACAGCGCACGATGCCCATGTAGTTCACATTCATCATGTCCGCGAACTCGCTAAGCGGCATATCCTTGCAGTACTCAAATTTGCCGTAACCCGCATTGTTAAGCAGGACATCGATCCGGCCATAGGTTCCGATAATACTGTCCATCACTCTGGTGACATCATCATCCTGGCTGACATCCATGGGGATTACCGCATGCGGCCCTTTCAGCGCTGAGCCCACATTCTGAAGCTTGTCCACGGAACGGGCCGTCAGAATGACCACCGCCCCCCGCTCGGACAGCATTTGTGCGGTTAAAGCCCCTATGCCGCTGGAAGCCCCTGTGACTACAACTATCTTATCTTTGAGCAAATCACCCGCATCCTTTCCCCAGTCGGCGGTCTATAGCGCTCATGGAACCCCCTGTTCCATCCGCCGCCGTAGCTGGTTCTATTCTACGAGATCATTACCTGAATATCCAGTTCGCCCACTCCATTAATGGTAAGCGGTATAAATAGTGCCTTGGCTGCTGAGCTGTCTTCTCTATTCTGTGACTTGATCACTCTAGGCGGAGTAATATCTACCGTAAAGCCCTGGTTAGACAGAATGGTACTAGCATTGCCGCTGATCATGTTGCCAAGCTCCGAAATGGCACTTGTCCCCATTTCATCCATCTCAGTGATCACAAATCCGCCCATCATAAGAGAGACGATTCTTAAAGCGACATCCTCTTGCAATCCGAAGACCACATTGCCGCTAAGCTGTCCCGTCATGCCAACCTGAATCCAAATGTGATTATCAACATGAACAACATCCTTGATTCCCAGACTTCCTGCGGAAGGTGAAATTTGAATGACCTGTTCAATAACAAGCTTCGCGGATTCTAAAAAAGGATTGATCACTTCTGCCTTCACGTAAATGCGCCCCTTTGCTCTGGGAAGTCCTGCTTTCGCAACAATAGTCCCATCTTTTGGTTGTTTATTATTATACTTTATTCCTAAAAATAAATCATTAAAAAATCACAATTCCAGGAACTATGCTCCTTAAGTAACCCTGGCCTCTTACTGGGTACCCAGCCTGTATGTGCATTGCCCTGATGAACCGAATCGCCTATAATGATAGGAAAAGTCTGCAATTCTCTGATACGGATAAGCAAGTGCAGTGAGCATTAAGGAGGAGTACGATGAACATAAGTCAATTGGAGACGCTCATCACCATCTCCAAAACAAAAAGTTTCCGGAAAGCGGGGGAACTGCTGAATCTGACCCAGCCGGCAGTATCCGCACAAATAAAAAGCCTTGAAGAAGAATTCAAAACCGTACTGGTCGACCGCAATCAGCCGGTAACCTTGACTGACCGGGGTCAGGTCTTTCTACAGCACTCGGAACGGATTATGGATATCGTGGAAGAATTGAAGCAAAAGCTGTCCGATATGGAACATACTCCTCAGGGACATATTGTGCTGGGTACAACCACTTCGATTGCCATTCAGATTCTGCCGCGCATCCTCTCTTACTTTCAAGATCAGTTTCCATTGATCAAAACGACGATTCAATCCATGCCATCTTCTCAAATCTATCAGAATGTAGAGAACGGACTCGTGGATGTGGGGATTGGATATCTGATTGAACGCAATCCCCAAATCCATGCCTCCGCTCTGTACTACGATACATTTGAGCTGGTTGTATCCCCTCTTCATCCATTGGCAAAGGCAAGGAACCCTGTCCTTCAGGATCTGCAAGGCGTTCCCCTGATCCTTTTATCACCGGACACTGTCGGAAGAAAGTTTGTGGAAGATGTATTCAAGCAGCATCAGATTGAGCCCAACGTCGTCATGGAGCTTTCCAGCAGTGAAGAGGTGAAGCGTATGGTTGAAATCAATCTGGGCGCTGCCATCATTTCCAAACAATCCATTTCCAGAGAGCTCCGTCTGGGTACCTTAAAGATTGTTCCGATTATTGAGCTTGAGGTGACCCATCCAGTTGGCGTTATTTACAAATCCAGCCGATATATCAACTCGGCCATGCAGCAGTTCCTTAACGATTTGAAAGGAATGCCCGAGACCCATTTCATCAGCTCGGAATAGCCTACATTTCTGCGTACTGAAAGGAGCCTACACGCAATGAAATTCGATCTGCACACCCATCATTTTCGGTGCGGTCACGCTGACGGAAATATTCGGGATTACATTGAAGCCGGCCTCGCCGCAGGCCTTCAAGTCATTGGAATCAGTGACCATACACCTTATTTCGGAAGCCCGGAAGAGCAGCCCTTCCCCCGTATTGCTATGGCTAAGAAGGATTTCGCCGGTTATGTGGACGAAGTATTGCGCCTCAAGGATGAATATGTGGGGAAGATTGACGTTCTCCTGGGTATTGAATCCGACTTTTTTCCTGAACATGCCGAAGTATACCGGGAAGTACTTAATTCCTATCCGTTTGATTATATTATCGGTTCAGTGCACAGCACATTTAATAGCAGCATATTTAACAAGACCCGCTGGAGAGGTCTTACAGACCAACAGCGGATTGAACACAAGGAAGAGTATTACAGCCTGATCCGCCAGTCCGCCCGCAGCGGAATGTTTCAGATTCTCGGCCATATCGATGCCATGAAGGGGAATTATCCGGCTTTCTCCGATATCCCGGCAGAATCCGCAATTGAAGAGACACTCCGGACGATTGCCGAGTGCCGTGTCGCGATTGAGATCAATACCTCAGGGAAAACCAAACTCAGCGGTGGATGGTATCCATCCGACGCAATTCTTGAACGAGCCTTGTTCTATGGCGTTGAAGTCACATTTGGTTCGGACGCTCATAAGCCGTTCCGGGTAGGGGATGAGTGGGATGCCGTAGCCAAACGGCTCAAGGAGATTGGATTCACGGAGTGGGTATATTTTAAAAACAAACAAAAGATTTCTGTTCCGCTGTAACCTCAGCTGCCGGAGATCAGTCTTTAGAGCCCTTCTCTTAATTCGAGAGGGGCTCTTCATTTATAAGGGCTACCGGCTGAAAAATTCATGAAAGTCAACCCATGTGCAAAAAAAAGAGAACCCTTAGAGTTCCGACTCACCGGGTTCCAAAACTATTTAATATATTCAAAAGGGGGTCATGTTCTTATCTTAACCCGTTACTGTTAGGGTTTAATAACAGCAATATTTCAATTGTGTAACAAAGGATAAACGCTGTGTTAAAGATCAGCCTCAAGCATAAATGTGATCAGGCCCGGAAGCTGACGTGTGTACACCGATTCTGTTGAATCGTGGGGATCCCGGACCAATCCGCACTTAAGCATCACCTTCCGCGAGGCATGGTTGTCTTCCTCACATCTCCCCCGGATCTGTCTCAAACCCAGCTCGTTCAGCCCAAACTCAACCATCGCTTTGACGGCTTCTGTCGCGATGCCTGTATTCCAGCAGGATGGGGATACACAATAACCGATCATGGCCGTCCCCTTCTTCTCGTCCCATCTTTGAAGAGAACAGAGACCCACCACCGTGTCATCCCCTTGCCTGGTTATCGCGAAATGCAGTGCGCTTAAAGTACGGTTCGCCTCTTCAAAATGACGGTACAATCTTGAAGGGAACAGCGCAGTCGAGGTATGAATACCTAAATGGGGATAGACAGCTGGGTCTGTAATTAAACCGTACAGGTCCATCTCGTCTTTGGGAAGTATGCCCCGAAGAATAAGGCGCTTGGTTTCAATTACTGGATAGCCCGAACGCAACTGATCTTTACTTAACATAGAGCCTCACTAAGACAGGCATTAAATTTCTTCAATCCCATCGTCATCTTCTTTTCCTCCATCATTTTCTACAGGGTCATGGGCAGGGCCCCCCAGCGGGCTGCCAAGGGGTTCCTCCTTAAAAATTTGCCGGAACACTCCGATCATCGAGAGCGCATAGGCCACGGTTACAAAGCTGAATAACACTTCCATCACTACAACAAGACGGGCTGTGTTATCAACTGGTCTGATATCCCCGTAACCTACGGTGGCAAATGTGGCCACACTGAAATATAAGAAGGATATTAGCTGGGACAGAAGGTCCTTGCCAATATTATCGCCTAAAAACGAGCTTTCTCCAAATATTTTGAAGATAGAGGTGTACACTACTGTAAAAAATAAGATGCACGTAACCGTGGCCCCGAATATCCGGATGACCGTAGACTTAAGCTGCACTTCCTTGTTCACAGACTGCGCTATTTTGGTAAAGATAAACGTAATATAGAAAATCACCGAGAACAGAACAAATAGCAGGATAATAGCCCGCAGTGCAGCCCTGGATTCCAGAACACTGGTAAAATCGATAAGATCCAATAGATCCTCCAAAGACAGCGCAATATAGATAATCAGCGGAGCGAGCAGAATAACCCTTCCCGTAATCCGCTGATCCATCCGATAAAATATATACGCCAAAAGCAAAAGCCCAACCACATCGAGCCACAGTATAACTGCTTGCATAAGAAAACCTCCGCACTCAGGATCTCAAACATGAGAATCATTACCCTGAAGCGGAGGTGATTGTATCACGTCTCCTAAACCTTCCAGCTTTTGATGACCAGCGCATTGCTGTCACGGTCATAAACAACCTGCATCCCGAGTATGGATCGCAGGTATTCCGCTTCGACATATACAGTCCCATTCTTGGAAAAGATGCCTGGCTTGCCTAGCCTGAGCTTGCAAGACCAGGTCCCCTTGGATACCGTGACTTCCTGCTCTGCCGGAGCCCACTTCACCCCAGCTCCCCATCCGGTGAAGAGCTGGCGCACCGGAACATAGACAGCGGTACTTGTAACGAACACGCTCGCTCCTCCATCCATTTGGAGATGCGCTCCGTCCATCCATACCTGAACATCAGGGCCGGGCGGCAGAAGGTCGAGTTCATCCAGCAGGTCCATATCACTTTGCGCAGGCTGTAGATGAAGCGGATCTGCCTCCAGCGCCTTGACCGAGTGGTTCAGTGAATCTGTGATATAGAGTGTTCCGGAGGAAAAGGCTATACCCGTCGGTTCGTTAAAGTTGGCTTCGGGTACAGGCCCGAGCGAATCTCCGGGTGTGCCCTTTCCTGCGACTGTAATGACGTGGCCATCCGTTCTGACAGCCCGGATGCGGTGGTTTAAGCTGTCGGCAATGAACAATGTCCCCTTGGCATAAGCCAGCCCTCTTGGCCGGTTGAAGCCCGCCTGCTCCCTATTCCCGTCAGCATACCGGCCCGGCACATAACCGGTCTGGGGATCAATGGTACCTGGCTTCCCGGCATAAGTGGTTACTGTGCCAGAGTGGATGAAGCGGATCAGCTGGTTTCCGCTGTCTGCCACATACAATCCCCCGTTACCGTCAAAGGCGAGTCCCATAGGCTCATTGAAGCGCGCCTTGGAAGTGATCCCGTCGAGATAGCCGCCGGATTCATCATGGAGGCCAGCATACGTGCTTACAGTGCCGCCTGGCGTAACCTTCCGGATAACATGATTCAGCGTATCGGCAACATACAGATTGTCTCCGCTGTCAACGGCAAGTCCGGCCGGCGCATTGAACGCTGCCTGCTCATCCTTGCCGTCTTTGTAACCGGCTGTTCCACTTCCGGCAAGGGTATACACCCTGCCCGCCTTGATTTTTCGGATAACATGGTTACCCGTATCACTGATATATACCGTACCTTTGCTGTCCACAGCGGTGTAAGTCGGGCGGTTGAATAGAGCCTTGTCTACGGGACCGTCGTAATAACCGCTATCCGTGTGATTCTCTGTTGATGCCGAAACCGGAGCCGCATCTGAAGGCCCAGCCAGAACCGTCAGCCTACCTGCAGACCACAGAGTCAAACGGCCTCTGACGGAGTCCGTGATAACAAGGCTTCCATTACTTAATACAGATATTCCTGAAGGATGAGCTATTCCGCTCATAACCAGTCTTACCGCGGGAACAGAGCCTGCCTTCGCATTTGCTTCTGATCCTGCTGATACGCTATTTAAGGCTTCAGCTGCGTGCACTGGACCAAGAACCAGCGCTGCGTACAATAATGCACCTGTTAGAACACTTACAAGTTTCTTTTTCATATCATCCTCCGACATAACAAACTCAGGGCTATGGTGTTGGTTTCTTAAATGTGACTTTAAGTTCATAGCTGCTCAGGCTTCCATCCTCATTCTTGAGTGGAATGGTTAGGAGAAATTGTTGTGCAGTTCTGTTATTAAGCATGGCAGTGAAAATCGCGCTGAATTTAAGGCTTATGAAATTGGGGTTCGTATTGATGATCGTATAATCGTAACCCGGTGACGGCGGCATGGATAAAGATCCATCCAAAGCCTCCAATTTTAGGTCACCCAAATTGAGGCCGTAGTTATACACATCCAGAGTAACCGTCTGATCCTGGGCACCAGCTGCTGGAATCAGAAGGGTATCCGTGTCCACATGCGGCTCCCGGGTAAATCTGACTTGGACCTGCTCATCCTGGTCCTGAATAGTATCCGCCTTGATATGCTTGATGCTGTTGGCTTTTATCATCAGGGTATTGACGTCGCCAAATCCCAATTTGCTGTTCAAATGAACCGTGAGTTGATTCCCTGTTATACTTACGCCCTGAACATGCCCACTGAAATCTATGGCCTTAACCTGCTCTACAGGATCTGCCGAGATGAACGCCACCGGCTCAGTATAAGGGATAATAACGGTTTGTCTGTCTGGAATATACTTGTCTGGATTGCTATTGAACTCGGTCATATCCACCTTCGGAACCGGGGCCGCTTCGGCCTTTAGCGACACAGCCAGCACATGCCCATGGTCGAATTCAAGTGACAGATTTAGCGATTTTCCGGCTGACTTGAGATACTCTTTCTTAATTACAACCGTCATCGCTGTACTCGCATTTCCATTCACGTCTTTAATTTCATAGTCTTCACCAGACTTTAACTCTTCATTGCCGCCCGAGGTCCTAAGGATACCCAGCAGCTTGTTCCCCGCCAGATTCACCTTGATCTCGGCATCCACAATTCGATCTGGATCCCAATCGTACTTTTTCGGTTGTTCGATAAGGGAAGGCGGCTGAGTAACTGGATCAGGAGGTGTAGTACCTCCTCCGCCATTGCCTGGGTTCGGGTTCCCTCCGCTGCCACCGCCGTTATTCGGGTTTCCGGGCGGCTGGCCCGGAGTAGATGGGTTGCCAGGATTTCCGGAAGAACCGCCGGACACCTCCCCACTTGAATATCCCGAGCCTTCAAAGATAGCCATCTTCTCAGCTTGTGCCGCTGCTGGCTCACCCTTGGATTTGGACCGCGCAAGCTCAATTTGTTTATCCACCTGCTGTATCCATGCCAGGTCCACACTTGGCCCTGACTCCCCGGCTGACAATTCTTCCCTATACTTCTCAAGAGCGAAGAGCGGCAGCTCAGCAAGACTCAGCTTCTCTACTTGTCCCTTACCGGACTGATCGAGCTTTAGCTGTTCCTGCGGGCTTACATAATGAGAAACAATCCGGTCACCGCCAGCTACCGATACTTTGCCTTCAAGCACGCCGATGTAAGTGTTCTGACGTTCGTAGCCTACAATGAACTCCGTTCCCATCACACCCATGATTGCAGTCGGAGTCTGAACCTCGAAGCGGGAGTCGCCTTTCAGCTTTTTCTTAATCTTAATCATAATTTGCCCACCGCCCAAGCTAAGACTTGTCTTGCCCTCAGCAGCGTTGACACTCTGTACGAGCTGACTAATCTTCAGCGTTGTTCCGGGACCGATAATGACTTCTTTGTCGCTGTCCAAATCCAAATCCACTTGCCCGTCTTTGCCGGTGAGGAGGACGTCCCCCTGCGAGACAGCCATGCCCTTAAAAGCTCCAAACTTCTTCTCCCCACCGCTCTTCTTAATCTCTGCTTTACCGCTGACCGCCGTGATCTTCCCAGCTTTGACCGTATCTTTAGCAGATGCGCTGGCAGGCATAATCATAATAGCCACAAGCAGAACTGATAATAACACCTTCATGATTTTCAACGAAGACCCTCCAACTCGTAAATCTGAAGTCTTTGCTCCTTGCCTTTCACCTTGATTTCACCGAGGCCAGCAGCGTGAACCCGATCCCGCACAGCTTGATAGGTAGTTTCACTGAGCAGAATTTGTCCCGGCTCTGCCGCTCCTTCAAGCCTGGCAGCTGTATTCACACTGTCCCCTATAGCGGTATAATCCATCCGGGTCTTGGACCCAATATTGCCAAACACCGCAGGCCCGGTATGAACCCCAATCCCGAACTGTATACTGAAACCATACTTGCTGATCAGCTTATCCCGGAGCCCCGCAGCCTTTTCCTTCATCATCCAGGCCGCGCGTACCGCTCTCATCGCATGATCCTCCTGTTCCAGAGGTGCATTAAAAATCGCCATTGCCGCATCACCAATGAACTTATCCAAAGTCCCATCCTGCTCAAAAATGCAATTCGCCGTTAAATCAAGATACTCATTCAGCACTTCCACAATAGCTTCCGGCTCCGCCCGTTCGGACAGGGGAGTGAATCCCCGGATATCGACGAACAATACCGTAAGAATACGGCGGCTGCCGCCAAGCTTTAAGCCTTCTTCCCCATTCTGCAGAATCTGCTTCACAACCTGCGGCGCAACATAACGGCCAAAAATATGAGTAACCCGCTTACGCTCAAGTCTTTCCTGGATATATTTAAAGCCTACCGCACATATCAAACTGACAATAAGGTAGACCATCAGATATCCGACTGAGACAATCACCCCTTGGGCATACAGTAACTTGCCGGCATATAAGATAGCTGCCAAGGCAGCTGTCACAGCGCCGAGCGAGATGGCCGGATGGGCTCTGCTGAACACAATACAACTGCACACGGCAAAGATCAGAAGCAGGGCGGCGTCCCATTTCCAATCCAATTCAGTTTTTAGCTTCCCATTCAAAAGTGCCTGAATAATGTTAGCGTGTATCTCCACACCGTACATATGAAGCTTGGGGGCAAGCGGAGTTGCATAATCATCCTTGAAACCTGCCGCATAAGGACCAATCAATACAATCCGGTCTTTGAAATAGTCTGGAGGAACCTCACCTTGAATTACTGAGGCATAAGGAATTACCTCATAATCACCCGGTCTTCCGGTGTACGGAATATGAAACCTTCCGAATGGATCCAGCGGCAGGATGCTCTCATCTGCTTGCTGTCCTTCATGCCGCATGTACATCCGGTAGATCTCCCACGCGAAACTGCTTTGAACTTTTCCCTGATAGGTGAATTGATATAGCGACTTGCGGACCACCTGATCATTGTCATAAACCGCATTGATATGCCCAAGTGCAGCCGCAGCCTGTCCAAGCGAGGGAAAAGGGGCTGACATGTTCTGTGCCTCCGGTATGCCCCTCTTGGCAGATGAGGCGAACTGCCCAAACGTAGGCATAACCACGTTGCCAGATTTCCTCACAGATTTCACCAGCTGTTCATCCCCAGAGAGGTCCCTTGCATTCTCTGCAAAGGTCACGTCAAATGCAATAACCGCGGGCTTGCCTTGAGACAACGTATCAATGAGCTGGGCGTGAACACTGCGGCTCCACGGCCACTGCCCCAGCTCATGAAGGCTTTGGTCATCCATACCGATAATAACAATTCGGGTATCGGTGCTTCCACGCTGCTGCATGATCTTGTCCTGAACATAATGATCAACGGGAGCCAGAGCGCCCTGAGCCATCAACAGCAAAACCACCAAAGTCAAGGCGGTCAACAGATGGGCCAGCTTTAACCTCAAGGTATGATCCCCCTATCACAAGCATTTTCTCTCCTGGGAGTACGTATGTATTTCTTACTTCCACCTAAAGGCATACCTTTTATTTATATCGGAATTAACTGGAAAATCTTAAATACCCGGGCCTGCCGCCCTCGCACAATAGCAATCTGTCAGCCCTCATCACATAACTAAAGTGTCCGCATCTCCCTAATTGAGCACAAAAAATAGCGGCACAGGAGCTTCCCCTGTACCGCTATAATTCTCTTATTCTTATACGCTGAGCCAGCGTTTGAACATGTGTTTGGTTGTCTGTTTGTTCATCTCCGCAATGGAAGTCGTAAGCGGAATGCCCTTCGGACAGGAACGCACACAGTTCTGCGAGTTCCCGCAGCCTTCAATACCGCCGTCCTCCATCAACGCTTCAAGACGCTCTTCCTTGTTCATCTCACCCGTTGGGTGAGCATTGAACAAGCGAACCTGCGAGATCGCAGCCGGACCGATAAAGTTCGTCTTCTCATTTACATTCGGGCAAGCTTCAAGACATACGCCGCAAGTCATACACTTGGACAGCTCGTATGCCCACTGCCGCTTCTTCTCAGGCATCCGCGGCCCTGGTCCGAGATCATAAGTTCCGTCAATCGGAATCCATGCCTTCACACGTTTCAAAGCATTAAACATCCGGCTGCGGTCAATAACCAGGTCGCGAACGACCGGGAAGGTCTTCATGGGTTCAACCCGGATCGGCTGCTCCAGCTTGTCAATCAGCGCCGCACAAGCTTGGCGCGGCTTGCCGTTGATCACCATGGAGCAGGCACCGCACACTTCTTCCAGACAGTTGGATTCCCAACATACCGGGGTCGTCTGCTTCCCGCTGTTGTTCACCGGGTTACGCTGAATTTCCATCAGCGCACTAATTACGTTCATGCCAGGACGGTACGGTAACTCGAACTCTTCGGTGTAGGAAGCCGAGTCCGGCTGATCTTGGCGTGTGATTATAAACTTCACTTTTTTTGCTGCTGTTGTCTGCGCCATCGCCTATTTCCCCTCCTATTAATCCTTAGAATAGTCTCGAACGCGCGGCGGGATTAAGGAGACATCCACGTCTTCATAAGAGATTTGCGGTCCTTCCGGCGTCCATGCAGCTTTCGTAGTCTTCAAGAATTCCTCGTCGTTACGATTAGGGAAATCCGGCTTGTAATGTGCACCGCGGCTCTCGTTGCGCAGGAGCGCTCCAAGTGTCATAGCCTCGGCCAGCTCAAGCATGTTCCACAGCTGACGGGTAAACGCCGCTCCGCTGTTGTTCCAGTTGGAAACATCGTTGATGTTAATGTTCTTATAGCGTTCTTTCAGTTCCTTGATCTTATTGATTGTAGCTTCCAGCTTGCTGTTGTAGCGTACAACCGTCATATTGTCGGTCATCCACTCGCCAAGCTCTTTATGAATGACATAAGCGTTCTCTGAACCGCTCATGCCAAGTATCTTCTTGTATTTGTCTTCCTGCTGCTTCTTGACGCTATCGTATACCGAAGGACTGATATCCTCGGCGGACTTCTTCAATCCACGGATATATTCAACGGCCTTCGGTCCGGCCTGCATCCCGCCGAAGATCGCGGACACCAGTGAGTTCGCTCCCAGACGGTTGGCCCCGTGGTACTGATACTCACATTCACCGGCTGCGAACAGTCCTGGAATGTTCGTCATTTGGTTGTAATCGACCCACATGCCGCCCATGGAATAGTGGACCGCAGGGAAGATCTTCATCGGAATCTTACGCGGATCATCACCCATGAATTTCTCATAGATTTCAATGATACCGCCCAGCTTCACATCAAGCTCCTTCGGATCTTTGTGGGAAAGGTCAAGATATACCATGTTCTCTCCGTTAATTCCAAGCTTCTCGTCCACACAGACGTGGAAGATTTCACGGGTTGCGATATCACGCGGTACCAGATTTCCGTATGCCGGATATTTTTCCTCAAGGAAGTACCAAGGCTTCCCGTCTTTGTAAGTCCAGATACGTCCGCCCTCACCACGTGCGGATTCGGACATCAGGCGAAGCTTGTCATCCCCTGGAATCGCCGTCGGGTGAATCTGAATGAATTCTCCGTTCGCATAATACACGCCCTGCTGGTATACAGCACTCGCAGCCGTACCCGTATTGATAACAGAGTTCGTGGTTTTACCAAAGATAATTCCGGGACCACCGGTTGCCAGAATCACCGCATCCGACATAAAGGTCTTAATCTCCATGGAGCGAAGATCCTGTGCGCAAATCCCCCGGCATACGCCTTCATCATCAATGACTGCCGAAAGAAACTCCCAGTTCTCATGCTTCGTTACGAGACCAGCAGCTTCATAACGGCGCACCTGCTCATCGAGGGCGTACAGCAGCTGCTGTCCGGTAGTAGCGCCCGCAAATGCTGTACGGTGGCGCTTAGTTCCCCCGAACCGGCGGAAATCAAGCAGACCTTCCGGTGTCCGGTTGAACATTACGCCCATCCGGTCCATCAAGTGGATAATGCCAGGCGCGGCTTCGCACATCGCCTTAACCGGCGGCTGATTCGCCAGAAAGTCACCGCCATACACGGTGTCATCAAAGTGCTCCCAAGGCGAGTCACCCTCCCCTTTGGTATTTACCGCTCCGTTAATTCCACCTTGTGCGCAGACGGAGTGTGACCGTTTGACGGGTACAAGCGAGAACAGGGTTACATGAACGCCCGCTTCCGCCGCTTTAATGGTAGCCATCAAGCCGGCAAGACCGCCGCCGACAATGACAATACTTTGTTTAGCCATAATCTATCGTCACTCCTTATTTATCCGATGAATGTTCTCAGGGTCTGAAGCATAGCTTCGCCGCCCGCCTGGAATTCCGCATTACGGAATGCAAAGAGCGACCATACGAACATAATTGATACGATCACAAACAGACCCATGCAGATCTTGGAAGACACACGCTGGGCACGAGGTCCAACGGTTACCCCCCAGCTGACAAGGAAAGACCACAGGCCGTTGGCAAAGTGGAACGATGCAGACAAAACACCAATTACATACAAAATAAAGAATACCGGGTTAAGCACAATGTCGTGCATAACACTTCCGAGCTGTTCGTGAGTCACATTTCCAACCGCCACCTGAAAGCGCGTCTCGTAAAGATGCCAAATGACAAATACTAAAACAATGACACCCGTCACACGCTGAAGAAGATAACGCAGGTTCCGTTCGTTCCGGAATCTTCCGTTATTTGGCTTCGCTTGAAACGCAATGTAAAGCCCGTAGACCGCATGATACAATAGCGGCAGGAAAATACCAAAAATCTCAAGAATCAACACGAGTGGCAGCCCGTTCAGGAAAGCAACACTATCCTTGAACCCCTGCGCTCCGCCCTCTACAGCGGAGAAATTTGTAAGCATGTGTTCCAGAATGAAGAATCCTAACGGAATGACACCCAGCAGCGAGTGCAGTTTTCTGGAATAAAACCCTTTCATAATTGCGCGTACCCCTTTCCGGTATCCATCGTTGTCCGTTCATGGCGCATGTTCATCATGCCCTCTGGCCGGTTTGTAAATGATACATTCCACACTTGTAAGCGGCAGTACCTATGACTGACCGATTCCATGTGAACAACTTGTGTCAGTTTTTATGTTACTCCTTTTGAGCTTATAATGGAATTGCAATATAATTATTAAATGTTATGCAAATAACGCATAAGGAGGAGTTCTGTTGTACGATGATCTGCTTGTCTATATCACTGTGGTGGAACAATCCAGTCTGAATAAAGCTTCAAAGCTGCTGAACCTGTCCCAGCCTGCCTTGTCCCGCAAAATATCCAAGCTGGAGGAAGAGCTTGGGGTCAAGCTCTTCAACCGCAACGGCAAGCGCCTGGAGCTCACCCGCACAGGGCAGCTGGTGTACACCTACGCGCTGGAGCAGCGTCAGAGGCACCTGCAGTTCCTGCAGTCCATCTCCAGGTACAAGCAGGCGGAGCGGAGCGTGCTGACGCTGGGCGCCAGCCTGACCACCATTCAGACCACACTGCCGCCTCTTGTTAAAGCGCTCATGAACAAGTACCCGGATACGGAGCTTAAGCTCGTCACGGGCAAAACCCATGAGATTGTCTCCCATGTGCGCGACAAGAAGGTCGACTTCGGCGTCGTCGCCTCTTCTATTGATGAACCCGGTCTGCTGTGTATTCCCTTGTTCGAGGACCACCTGGAGCTTGTGGTTCCAAGCCAGCATGACCTGCTTCAGGTGAAGCGTATTACAATGGAGGATCTGAATCTGCAGCCGATGATTATTTTCTCCAAGGGCACTTGGTATCGGCGGGTTATTGATGATCTGTTCGCAAGATACAATGTCATTCCGGATATCCGGATGGAAATCGACTCGTTCGAAGCGATTGTCCGGCTGCTTCCGACCTGTAAGGCAGCGGCCCTGCTTCCTAAATCGTATCTCCGAACCCCCCTGCTCGACAAGAATGAAGTGGTTACCATTCCGATGAAGGAGCTGGAGCAGACACGGAGAAGGACCTGCCTGATCTTTGGCCAGAAGACCGATCTGTCCAGCGAAACCCGGCAGTGGATCGATGAAATGAAAAAAGCCCTCTCTGGTGCGCTGTCCGTGTGACTCATACGAAATCAGCGCACCGGCAGAAGAATCTACTCTTCGCTGTTAACCGATTGCTCGAATTCCTCAATGTTCTCATTGGAACCGATGATCACCATGATATCACCCGTATGAATCTGATCCATGGCTGTCGGCGCAATAATGCAGCCGCTCTCCCTCTGGATCGCCACGACGCTGCAGCCGAATCTTGCCCTGGCATTCAGCTCGTTTAAGGTCTTCCCGTCCAGGGTATGGGGCACCTTCAGCTCCACAATGCTGTAATCCTTGGACAGCTCAATATAGTCTACAAGATTCGGATTGACAAGCTGATGAGCGATCCGGACCCCCATGTCCCTCTCCGGATAAACCACCTTATCCACTCCGAGCTTCTCAAGTGCCCGGCCATGCAGGGTGGAGATGGCTTTGGACACGACCGTCTTAATTCCCATTTCCTTCAGGAGAATGGTCGCTAGAATGCTCATCTGAATGTCATCCCCGATCGCAACGATACCACAGTCGAAATTGCGGATTCCTAAGGACCTTAACATCTCCTCGTCCGTCGCATCCGCAACAACCGTGTGGGTCAGAACCTCACTCATGTTGTATACCACTTCTTCGTTTCGGTCCACCCCAAGCACTTCATACCCGAGGTCCACCAATTCCCTTGCCAGGCTTGAGCCGAACCGGCCAAGTCCAATCACTACAAACTGTTGATTTTCCATATGCAGTTCTGCATCTCCTTACCCAATAATCATTTTCCCTTCAGGATGGCGGTACAGCTCCTTCTCTTTCTTCGGGCCGAGCGCATAGGCCATAGTCAGCAGTCCAAGCCTGCCCGCGAACATGGTCAGAGAAATCAGCGCCTTGCCCAGTACCGTCAGCTTACCCGTAATCCCCATGGAAAGTCCTACGGTTCCAAATGCCGAAGTCGTTTCGAACAGGATGCTAAGAAAGCTGGCATCCTCAGTAGCGGTCAGCACCATGGTTACCGCGATAATGAAAAAGAGCGCAAACATCGTCACCGTAATCGCTTTATGAATCCGTTCCTGAGCCAGACGGTAGCGGTACAGCACAACCTCTTCCCTTCCACGGATCATCGACAGCACCGCACCAACAAGAATCGTAAAGGTGGTCGTCTTGATTCCGCCTCCGGTGGAGCCCGGTGAAGCTCCGATAAACATTAATATAATAATAAAGAACTGTGTAGCCTGTCTTAATGAGCCAATATCCAGCGTGTTGGCCCCCGCCGTTCTTGGTGTAACGGATTGAAACAGGGAGCCCCAAATTTTGCCGCCCCACCCTAAGGGCTCCAATGTCTTTGGATTTGTATACTCGAATATAAATATGACCACAGTTCCAAGTACTATAAGTGCGGCAGTCATGGAGAGAACAACCTTGGAATGAAGGGACAGCTTCCATTTCTTGCGGTTTTTGCGGAAGCCTGCTAAATCTGAAATTACAATGAAACCAATACCCCCGGATACGATAAGAAACATCGTAACCAGATTAACCACCGGATCATCAACGAACATCGTAAGGCTCCGGTAACCCCCGAACAAGTCAAAACCCGCATTGTTGAACATGGATACCGCATGAAACAGGCCATAATAGACCGCACGGCCCAGCGGCATGTCAAACGCCCAGCGGATGCTGTAAATGATCGCGGCACACAACTCAATAACGATCGAGTAAGTCAGCACCTTGCGGATCAGCCGGACGATCCCCTCCATCGTATTCTGGTTCATCGCCTCTTGGAGCAGAAGGCGGTCTTTCAATGAAATTTTACGTTTGAATACCATGGAGAACAGGGTCGCCATGGTCATAAAACCAAGTCCGCCCACCTGAATAAGAACCATGATGACTACCTGACCAAAGGTAGTGAAATCAAGCCCCGTGTCTTTTACGACCAGGCCAGTAACGCAGGTCGCCGAAGTCGCCGTAAAGAGCGCATTGATAAATTCCAGTGATTTGCCACCCACATTTGAAATAGGTAGCATAAGCAGCAAGGTGCCAAGCATAATAATAGCAGCGAAGCCAAGCACTAGAATTTGGGGAGGGGAGAACTTAGGCAGCCTGTACCTCAATCTTTTCACCTCTTCATTAAGAATTGCAATTATGTTATCTTTACTTGAGTTCAGAATCTCAAAATTATATACATACTAATATAAACCAAAGGAGCATACTTATGAAAGCCGAAGGGCCAGCATTGAAGCTGCCAACCAACAATAAGACACTATGGATTATGGCGGTGATAGGACTTGCCATCTTCTTGTACATTCAGGTGCTGCCGCTTACGAACTCTCAAAATGGCCAGCAGGAGCCTAGCGGCCAGCTGATCAGCAAAGACCAAGCCGCCTTGTCGGCAGAGCAATTTGCTGCCGATGCACTGGGTCTCAGCGGCCTGCAGGAGGCGGGCAAACCTCTGGTTACCTATGAGTCGGACTCCGACTTATACGGGTACTTATCCAAATCAGGCCTGCTGACCGACTATAACACTAAATATGAAAAACAGTTTCCTTATGACGTCTACCGCGTCAGCTTCGAGAATCCAGCTTCCTTTATGAAGCTGCTTAATGTGGATGTTCATATGACGAGCGGTAAGGTTACGGGCTTTGAGGCTGTACAGCTGTATTCCCGGAAGGACCGCAGTGTGCTTCTTGAGCATAATGCCGCAACCGCCGCACAGACGCTTCGTCAGCTTGAAGGCAATCTGTCGTTGGCGGACAAGCAGAAGCTGGCCATCCCTTTTCTGGAACAAATGGGCTACCGGGCGCGTGAGCTGGTTCTGATCAGCAATGAAACTGATCCGGGCTTAACCTACAAGATTATGAATTATAAGATCGGGGAGGCTCAGGCCGAGCTTCGCTTCCAGTATGAATATGGCCAAGTCGCCTCCTTGGAGTCCGCTTTTAGCGTACCTGAATCCCATGAAGCTTACGTAAGTGCCCAGAAGCGGCTGGCCAACTGGCTCTACTTTGGCGGTTATGCCCTGCTCTCGTTTGTGCTCGGTATTCTTGCCATCGTGTACAGTGCCCGCACCCGGCCGTTTGCTTCTTTTAAAAGAGGTGCGTTCCTTTCGGTTTTCTACTTTGCGGTTAATGTAATCTCCGTCATTAATCTAATGCCGGTCCTGCAAGCCCAACACCTGTCCAAAACTGCACTTGCCGTGCTGCTGACCGTTCAATGCTTGTTCACGATCATGGTCTCCGCATCCGTGTACTTCTCACTAGTCGCAGGAGACGGGCTGTGGCGGAAGCTGGGTTACTCCATGTGGGTGCACCCCCGTGAGCCCAAGTATGGCAGCCACGTGCTCAGCTCCATGATAGAGGGCTACGCCTGGGCCTTCGTGATCCTGGGAGCCCAATCCGTCATCTTCGTGGCACTCGAAAGCAGTATTCATTCTTGGTCCACCACAGATGCCACACAGTCCACTTATAACATGTTATACCCGTGGCTGTTTCCCCTGGTGGCTTGGACAGCCGGGATCGGTGAGGAAGCTGTGTACCGGCTGTTTGGAATTCCGATGCTGAAAAAGATATTCCGCAGCACCTGGATAGCCGCCTTGATCTCTTCGCTGATCTGGGCTTTCGGGCACACCCTGTATCCGATTTACCCGGTTGTTTCCAGGCCCATTGAGCTGGCCTTTATCGGACTCCTATTCAGCTTCATCTTCCTTCGCCGCGGCTTCATCACGGTTATGTTCACCCACATTATATTTGACAGCATTCTAATGGGGCTCAGCCTGATTATGATGGGGCAGGTCTCCAATATCGCGGTTGGAGTTCTATACATTATCCTGCCAGCTGTGGTCGGATACCTGGTTTATGTATTTTACCAAAGACGCGGCGCACCGCGGTCCTTACATCTGTAATCCTTCCAATCTAATATTAGATGCTCCATCGAGAAAAAGGGCTGTGCTCCGGTCATAAAGACCTGGCACAGCCCCTTTGGCATTTAACAAGGAATCACCGTTTGGATGGTTGGATGGTGTACCGCCCCTCTCGGAGGAATGCAACGCAACGCCACACCGCGCTAGGAGCTTCGCACTCCCCAACACTCGTGCACCCGGCACTGATGAACCTCTCTTACCCCGGGTACATGAACATGACTACCGTTCTTCATCTAAATCCAAGATTAGGGAAGAAGCCGGGGCTCTTCCCTAGGGTGTCATTGTCTCTTCTTCATCCCGCAAAGCGGCAATAATCTGCCTTGCAAGCTTATCACCTATAGATAATGGCCGGAAATCTTCAACAGAAGCTTCCTTAATCTTCTTTAATGAGCCAAAATGCTTGAGCAGCGCCTTACGGCGCTTCTCACCGATTCCCGGAATGGAATCGAGACGGGAAGTCACCATCGACTTGCCCCTTTGCTCACGGTGGAAGCTGATCGCGAACCGGTGGACCTCGTCTTGAATCCGCTGCAGCAAATAGAATTCCTGGCTGTCTCTTGGAAGCGCGATCGGTTCCGGCGGGTCTCCAATCATCAGCTGGGCTGTCTTATGCTTCGTATCTTTCACAAGGCCGCCTACAGGAATGAATAACCCCAGCTCATTCTCCAAAATATCCACTGCCGCGGAGATCTGCCCCTTGCCGCCATCCACAATAACAAGATCCGGAAGCGGAAGATTCTCCTTCAGCACACGCTCGTATCTTCTGCGGATGACCTCGCGCATGGTCTCATAGTCATCCGGGCCTTGTACCGTTCTAACCTTATACTTCCGGTACTCCTTCTTGTCCGGCTTCCCGTCGGTGAACACCACCATCGCGGATACCGGGTTAGCCCCCTGGATATTGGAGTTGTCAAACGCCTCAATCCGGCGCAGGGAAGATAATCCGATCCAGCTGCCCAAGCTTTCGGAAGCTTTGGAAGTGCGCTCCTCGTTCCGTTCGATCAGCCGGAACTTCTCATCCAGTGCAACCTTCGCATTCTGGATGCCCATATCGACCATCTGCTTCTTCAGGCCGCGCTGGGGAATATGCACCTTAATGCCGAGCCATTCCTGAAGCGAAGCCGCTCCGCTAACCGCGTCCGACATTCCTGAAGCCGCACGTTCAGCGTCTACAGGTTCAAGCTCATCCGCCTGAGTTGAGAAGATCTTCTCCGGCTCGCCATTCACGGCACCGTCCACTTCAGCCTCGGCCGCATCCTCCTGGGCCAGCTTATCGGCGAGCACCTCGGCTGAGATCCAGGTCCGCTGGCCTTCCTGAGGAGCCTCGCTGTTCTCTGCCCCGCCGTCATCAGCCTGAGCGGCTTCTAAGCTGCTATCTTCTGCCGAAGCAGTCTTTGTGTCTTCCGTCGAGCCATCAACGCTAGTCTTCTCCTCCTGCATACCCGGCAGCAGAATCTCCTGCGGCAGCGCAGGATTATCACTGTAATACTGAGTCACGAAAGAGAGGAAATCACTGTACGGCTCCCCGTAGAACGGGAAGATAGACGCGTGCCGCTCGATCATTTTACCCTGACGCATATACAGGATCTGCACACACATCCAGCCCTTGTCTACCGCAAAACCGAACACATCGCGGTCTCTGGAATCGGCCATCGAAATCTTCTGCTTCTCCATCAAGGCGTCAATGTTCGTGATCTGGTCGCGCAGCTCCTTGGCCCGCTCGAAGTACAAATCCTCCGCAGCTTCTTCCATCTTGCGGCGAAGCTCCTTCTTGATCTCCTCATGACCACCGCTGAGAAAACGGGTAATTTCCTGGGTAATCTCATCATAGGAAGATTGCGGAACCTCCTGAACACAAGGCGCCAGACATTGGCCCATATGATAGTACAGGCATACTTCCTTAGGCATTACGTTGCATTTGCGCAGCGGATACATCCGGTCAAGCAGCTTCTTGGTCTGCTGAGCCGCATACCCGTTTGGATAAGGACCGAAGTACTTGGCTTTATCCTTGAGAATCCGCCGGGTGACCTCCAGACGCGGATGGGTTTCGTTCGTTATCTTGATATATGGAAAGGTCTTATCGTCCTTGAGCAGTACATTATAACGCGGCATGTGTTTCTTAATCAGGTTGCACTCCAGAATCAGTGCCTCCATGTTGCTTGCCGTTACGATATATTCAAAATCACGTATCTCGGTCACAAGCCGCTGTGTCTTCCCATCATGACTCCCTCTGAAGTAAGAGCGGACACGGTTCTTGAGCACTTTGGCTTTGCCGACATAGATGATTGTACCTTCTTTATTCTTCATTAAATAACAGCCTGGAAGGTCAGGAAGCAGGGCAAGCTTATGATTGATCGCTTCCATCGCCTTCTCCTGCTCATTCCATTCCTGGATGTAGTCGTCCACGCATTTCACTCCTCTCCCGCGTGAATTCTAGTTGGTAGGGAGCAGTATGTCCGCTATCCCAACGCAGAAAACGCCCCCGGGTGATACCGGAGGCGTCTTGGCTTCAAAAGATCCGATTACTGGTGTTTTGCAAGCAAGTTTTTGAGTGATTCTTTGGAGTTCAATCCAACCACTTTATCGACCGGCTGGCCGTCTTTGAAGAAGATCAGCGTCGGAATGCTCATTACGCCAAAACGGGAAGCCGATTCAGGATTCTCGTCTACGTTTACCTTTGCAATCTTAACGTCTACTTCAGTTGCCAGCTCATCCAGAATCGGAGCCAGCATTTTGCAAGGACCGCACCAAGGCGCCCAGAAATCAACAAGGACAGTTCCCTGACCTTCCACTTCACTGCTGAAGGATTGATCAGAAACATTAACGATAGCCATGTATATCTCCTCCTTATGTTTACACATAATTATGTTTGAAATGATTGCGATTATATGGGAATTCCAGCCCCATATAGACGACAAATCAAGTATACCACATTTTTTTAGTAAATGGAAAACAGTAAGAGCCCTCTTGTCTTTACAAATGTTTTCGCGTTTGGTTATACTAATAATAACCCAAATCCGTTTTGTCTATGACTAATTTTATGGATTATTTTTGACGAGGAGGCCCCGGCGCCATGGAGACCCCAATTCGCGTGAACGACCCGCGGCAGCATATTAACGAAGAACCCCGCAATGACTTTGGCGATTTGATGTTCGGATTCACGGGTATGTTCGTGCTGATGTTTGTCATTTTCTTCGGCATGGTTATCTGGAAATTCATCGCCAGCTAAGCGGATTGAACCTTTAATTTTATCAACAACAAACACCTTCCATGATTTGTATCCGTTATCATGGAAGGTGTTTGTTGTTATGGGCTCAACCCTCCAATTCACGCTCATACCGGCTCAGAATTTGCTCCAGCTCGGCAAATCTCACGAACCGGGAAGTCCGGTAGATTTCCCCTCCCTTATCCTTGGCCATTCATTTGAACATTCTCATGTTATACAGTTGTCCCCCTGGTATCTGTATCCTACACCACAGCCCAAGTTCTCCCGCCATCCTCCGTCTTAAGCAGCCGGGAATGCAAATTGTCAGCAGAGGCTGCCAATATCCAGCCATGGATGCTGTCTGTGAACTGCATCGTTCTCAGCTCAGGCATGGATGCCAGCGTATCTGTAAGTACGGAGTTGACCTTAATATTCTGCCAACTTTTAGCACCATCCGCCGTGTGAAGCAGCTGCGCCCCATTCCAGAACCAGCCCATCTGTGCGGAGACAAAGACCGGGACTCCAGGTCTTTCCGTGCTTGGAATTCCAGGCTCAAAGGAAATATAGCTCCAGCTCTCTCCGCCATCGGTCGTGCGGAAGCCACCGATATCTATCTTGTTATCCTTATTTACTTGAACCGGCATCCAGCCAACCTTCCGGTCCTTGCCGAAGAATGAAGGTGCGGACGTAATTTGCGGATTTCCGCCCTCCCAATCCGCGGCCTTGGACAAGTCTACAAGCTTCCAGGTTACGCCCCCGTCCCGGGTACGTGCCAAGTGCGGCACTCCCTCCCGGGATTGGAGCGGAACCCAGCCATGCTTCCCATCCCGGAACGACACTCCGTATCCGGTGAAGCCATACTGAGGCAGAAGCCCACGCTTGGCTTCCTCTTCAGCCCCCAGACTTGTGGAGGCATTGTCCATAACCTTAAGCCAGGTGGCTCCTCCATCCGTTGTCTTGTAGAACACTTTGCCGGAATGTCCCATGGCGGCATCCGTCTCGGTCAACAGATATCCATGGGTTCCGGAGATAAAAGCTGTCTCACCAGCCATCATTTCCTTAAGAGCAGCGCCCTTCTTCCATGTGTTTCCCCCGTCGCTTGAATACATTACTCCGCGGAATCCGTTCTTCTCAGAGGAAGGGAACAGCAGCAGATGCTGCTTATCCGCTGCGACGAAGATATCTCTGTCATTTCCTTCTGCTGAAATGGAGGGAGAGGGGCTGATATCGGTCCAGTTCTTGCCGCCATCCTCTGACCGATAGATGCGGAGTGACCCCTTGGAGGCAGAGCCCCAGGCGAAGAGTGTCTTATTGTCAATCAGCTTGAAACCGGCCAGTCGCGCCTGAATCTGAGCGCGGGTGGACTTGACATTTTTGGCACCGTCCGTTTTGGCTCCGTCCGTCTTTCCTGCATCCGCTGGTAACTGCGTCTCACCAGAAACCTGTCCTCCACGTGTCCCATTGTTCTGTGCCGACGTGCTGGAATTGGGTGCTGCCGTCTGCTGCTGCGCCTGCCCCTTGGAATCTGATGCGGATTGACCCGAGCACCCGGCAACCGAAACCGTTACAGCTAAAGTCAGCATAATACGAATCCAACTATTATTATTCATCATGTTATATCCTCCGTAAGTTTAGAACTATACCTTTAAATTACCCTCTAAGCGTACAAGGCATAGCGCCTTTAACCGCTTGATTGACCTCATTATATCGGGTGCCCTTCAAGGAATCGTGTCATTTCTGTAAAATAAGACACCAAAAAAGCCTGCCTCTTCCGGTGAGAAGAGATCAGGCTCCCTGTCAGCAGCCGCTAATACCGGCTACAAAAATATGACAATAATTAAATATAATCTTATTTGCGGCTGCCGCGCTTATTCGTCCCGTTAACCGGCACCACATCCACGAACGGGGCAATCCGGTCCATCAGCCGCTGGCCCTTATGCGCTTCTTCCCCATCCTTGCTGGTGAAGCTTAAATGCTTCTCCAGTGCCTTGAGATCATAATTGGACGTATAAAAGGTCGGCTTGCGGTTCATCCGGTAATTCAAAATCGCCCCCATGACATGGTCCCGCACCCATGGGTTCAAGTTCTCAGCCCCAATATCATCAAAGATCAGCAGATCGGCTTCCTTCATGATCTCCACCGTCTCCTTCAGCTTCTGGCTATCCTGGAGCATGGATTTGAGATCCTCCACAAATTCCGGCATATATACGATGACCCCGGAATAGCCCGCCTTGGCCAGCTCATGAAGCATGTAGGTCATCAGGAAGGTCTTGCCGGTGCCAAAATGGCCTACCAGATAAAGGCCTTGCACAGCAAGCCCGTTCTCCCGGGTCTCGTTAATATACCGGAACACCTGAGCTACAGCCGGTGACCGCATGCTGTCCTTGGACATGATCTCAACCATGTCATAACCATCCTGCAGCGCCCGCTCATCCACATAGAAGCTGCGGATTCGCTTCTTCACCTGAATTTCACGTTCCCGGGCAAGCTGCTTGGGGCAAGGAACCTGGCGGTCATACAGCCGTGGACTTCCCGCAACGTTCTCTACGGTTAAGCGGGTGAAGTGACCCTGAAAGTCATTAGGGCACAGGTCAAGCCCCGGACAAGCCTCGCAGTGACGACTGTCCTTCACATATTGATACAGCTTGCTGACATTCAGCGTGAGCTGCCCGTCACTGATTTCAGGATGGCGGGAACGCAGCTCCTGGATACGCGGATCGTTCAACAAATCCTGCAGAATCTGTTCGGACCGCTGCCGAAACTGCGGACTTTTCATTTGCTGAAGCATTTCCCCCAAAGACTCCATGTTCTCACCTTCTTCATTCTATTCCGGGATTAATAACCATTCTTCTTGTTCGCCTGCATCATTTCAGCCATCTTAATCAGCTCGGCGAACTCTTCTTCCGTTACTGCCGCTTCCGCTTCAGGCAGGGTACTCTGAACAATAGGAATTTCCGGTTTCAGCTTGGCATTCCGGCTGTAAGATCTTGGGCGCACGCCTGACGCAGAGGCCGCAGACTCGTTCTTCACTTTAACCTTTGCCTGCTCCCGGATATATTGAACTGCCTTCTCATATGTATCCACCTGCTTCATCAACATATTAGAGGCAATAGCATTGACAAAATTACGGTTGATCCGCTGCTCACCACCCGTAGTGAGAAGATTCATAAGATAGTGAATGAGCACATTAATGACTTCGCTTGGCAGTTTGTAATTCAAATCGATATTCTCGAAGATATCAAGCAGATTGTCAGGGACTGAACCCGGGAAGAACGTCTTAAGCAGCCTGGTATAAGGCTCATTTCTCAGCATCATATTGTATTGATGAATGTCACACTTGGCGAGGAACTGCGGAGGCACTTCAACGTAGTACTCCATCTGAACCGCATGTTCAAGCGGAGGCTCTGCCGCTGCGGCAGAATCATGCTGCCTAAGTGAGATCACTTTGCCACCCTGAAGCTGACGCTCTTCCTTGCGCTTCTTCACCTGGCGGAAGGACAGGCTTGCCGCGTGCTCCAACTGCTCCTGCACGACAGTTCCATCCGGACCGAATACACCGTCTTCATCTAGGAGCCGGCACAGATCCTGAACGGAAAGCTCGTATTTATGGGCAATATAGTTAATGGTACCCAGCTGCTCGACATTATAGCGCAGGGCTTCTACATAAGCCCGGTTAGCTGAATCTCTAGGGAATCGGAGAATAATGTCCGCATAATTGAAGCTGTCTGTTTCGGCCAGCCGGATTCCAGGTTGTCTGGATATGGAGACCTCCGCAATAGCCTGCTCCAGCTCATAGTCAATCGAATGGGCATTTAACTCGAATATTTCGTAAAAAGGCACCGAGATGTTCTCTTTGTTCATCGAACGTCCGGCAAGTTCATTGTGTTCACGGCTCCACAGCTGTTCCTGAAGGGACAGCACGGCAAATTTGCCGATCTTGTCACGAAGCAGCAGGGTCAGATGCTGGGTCTTGAAGAACTCGGCAGGAGACAATGGGGCCTCCAGTTCATACTCATACAGATAGTCATCATTCTCAGGGAGATAAATCCGGCTCGTCTGCAGAAGTCCCACAGCTTCAAGCTTTGAGGCCATTTCGATCAGCAGCTTACGCCCCTTTTCGCTGGGTTCGAGGCCCAGGGTAAGGAACAAGCGGCGCTGCTGCTCTACAGGGGAATACCCGACTTTCTCAAGCGGCACCTGTTGGCAGAGCAGCTGATAAAGAGAGACCGCCAGCGCGCCCACCATAGGCTGATAGACCTGGCTTAACATCACTCCGTCCACGGTGCCAAGACCGAAGTCGCGATATACGCAGTAGGAGTGATTCTCTGAGAAATGATGCAGGTTCGTAATGCGCACGTACTATCGCTCCTTTCATGGCAAAATGTAGACTTCATCTATTCTATCATAAATCCCTCCGGCCGGAATCGTTAAAAGATTACAAAATTCGCCGAAATTGGCTGCTTAATAAAGCGTGAGAAATTCTTCCTCACTCTATTGGCTTTTATTCGGACTTGTGGAATAAACGGTAGGTTTCCTCTATGAAATTCTTCGAATAATTAAGAGGGAAATTGCGTACCCGTTCATAAGCTCTGGCAGACAGCTTAGCAGCTTCAGACAGAAGGCCGCGCTTCGCAGAAAGCCGGGCCATGTAAGCATCGGCCGCATACAGGTTGGACCGATCCAGCGGGTGATAGGCTGTCTCAGGGATAACCACCCGTCCAAAGGCGTCCCAGGCTTCCTCATCATGACCGGTATTATAGTAGTAAATCCCAAGCTCCATCCAGTAATTGGCGCTTTTCTTCTGCTGAAGACCAGCAACCTTCTCGATAAGCTCCAAGGCCTGTGCATAACGGCCTTCCCGGTTATGAATCCGTGCTTCACTCATCTCAATGTAAGCTAGCGTTACCTTGTTGTCTGTGGCCTCCGCGTAGAGCTTCGCTTTCCTTCTATATTCGTTCGATTTCTCCTTATCGCCGCTCTCATAATAGTTATTGCCCAGCATTCGCAGGAAGTGCTCCGTCAAATAGTACACTTCCTGCTCTTTGGACAGGGTAAGAGCTGCCAGCATCACGTCCCTGCTCTCCTCGTTCATACCCAGTGCGGACAAAGAGACTGCTTCGGCGTAATACAGCTCAAGCTCGAACAACGTATCCTTTCCAATCTTCTTCTGTTCATATTCGCGCCGCACTTCCCGGATCAAATCCAGAGAAGAGCCATATTTACCGTGGGAGAACAGATGCGCATAGTTCATATATTTTACTTTGGCACTTTCAACAAACAGCCCAAAGCGTTCATAGATGTCCACGGCCTTCCTGATCGCCTCTTCCCCGCCACTATGAACTGTATGAAAACAGGCCTCTGCATAATACTCCATCATGCGGGCCACATCCAAAGTCATAGGCAGTTTGCCTTCAAGAAGGGGCTGCACCTTCCGGACAATCTCGGCGTATTCCTTATGTTTCATATCCGTCTCCAGCTCACGGACAAGCTCCGAAATCCCCTGCCCGTCATCTTCGCCAAGGAAATACCCCGCATCCTGGCCTAGCTGCTCGGCTAAATAGCGGAGCGTCCGCATGGACGGCATCGCCTTGCCGTTCTCAATTTGGCTCAGCATGCTCTTGGTCATATGCTCTCCCGCCAGTTCGGTCTGGGTCATGCCGAGCTGCTTGCGCAGGTGCTTGATACGTTCTCCAATTTTAGTCATGCCGTTCATCCTCATCCTGATTTATAAATCCAAGTATATCTTAACCGGACAGGAAGGAAAAGAGACGACCTCAAAATAAAAGTTAAATAATATTTAACTAAGCTATTGCAAGCAGGAAATTTATTGCATATACTAAGTTTAATTTTATTTAACTTTCAAGATGAGGTGAATAGTTCATGGATCAGACTTCCAAAGTGCCGCGGGAGGATATTCGCAACATAACTCTCATGTTCTCAGGCAAGCTCTTCTCCCTTCTGGGCGCAAGCATGTATACGTTTATATGTGGATTGTATATTTTGAAGCTAACGGGTTCAGGCAGCCAATTCGCCATTACCCTGATCTGCGGCATGCTGCCGCGTATTATTCTCGGGCCTGTCGCTGGAGTTCTGGCTGACCGGCTTAACCGCCGCAGGTTAATTATCGGCTCGGATCTGGCTAGTGTTGCCGTCATGCTGCTGGGATTCTTCGCCGTAGCGGTCAACGGCCCGTCTGTGCCCTGGATTTACGCAACGCTGATCCTGTTGTCCGTATGCTCAAGCTTCTACAGCATTACCATCTCCTCTTCGCTGCTTATGCTGGTGGAAGAACGAAGCATACAGAAGGCCGGCTCCATGAACCAGATGGCCACCTCCATCGGGAATATCCTCGGACCGGTTTGCGGAGGTTTCCTCTTCGCATTTGTCTCCTTGGATACCTTCATGCTGATGAATACCGCGGGCTTATTCATTTCATCCTGCATGGGCTATGCCCTCAGGTTCCGCTCCGGCTCTCAAGCCGGCGGAGCCTCCGCACAACCAACAGATGACGCAAGACCTTCGGGTTCTCTGGCATCCCAATTGGTTGGAAGCCTGGCTGGAGGCTTCGGCTATGTCAGAAAGCACGGATTCCTATGGTCGCTTCTGCTCATCTGCTTCTGGGTCAACTTCTTTGCCAGTGCAATTGGTGTAACGCTTCCCTACATTATGGTGCATTCCCTTGGTATGGAATCCAGGGAATATGGCGTTGTCGATGCCTCATTTGCGGCAGGCATGCTGGTCATGGCAGCCATCCTGTCCGTCCGCAAGAATACGGCCAATCCACTGTCTCCTCTGCTAAGAGGACTGATCCTGCTGTCGGTGCTCATCGCCGCCATGTCACTGCCCTATCTGCCTTACTTCGGCAAGAGTCTGGCCTATTTCTATTACATTGGTCTCATGATGCTTATCGGTGTAGTCATTATTTATATCAACATCCCTCTTCAGGTGTTGTTCCAGACCACTATTGCCCCGGAGTACCGGGGACGTGTATTTGGCATTATTGAGACGATGGCGGGCGCCATTGCTCCGCTCGGAACCATTTTATATGGCGTGCTGCTGGACTGGATTCCCGCATACTACCTTCCGGCAGTCTCAGGAATCTCCCTGCTTGCCGTTACCTTGATCGGCAGCCGGAGCTTGCGGCTGGAATACAACACCTCCAGGGGGAAGCTTGCCACAGGCGCATTGAAGCCGGCTGCCGGATCATCCATACAGCCTGGAGGCTCTGTGTAACAGGGAGCAGAAAAAGAACCTTCTATACCAATAAGCTATATAAGCTTATCGCATGGAAGGTTCTAATCCTTTTTGGCTACCTTATATTTATTCTTATCTTTTCAGCCTGCCGTTTCATCCTCCGATAAGAATACAAAGAAGGAGCCGTCCCAGAAGACGGCCCCTTCTTTTTGTTTGGAGTTCGATTTGTGTTCGAAACTCTTGTTAACATAGAGTTAGAACATTTTGTAACCGCCCAAACGAAGCTTCTGAATGGTCCAACCGCTTAATATGGCTCCAGCAAGCCCCGCTACAGCGGTCAAATAATCAACCAGATGGAATGACTGCAAATAAACGCCCAGACTCTGGGTATGATCCCATAGTGAATACACCACGATAGGTAAAATCACGATGATAAAGATGTAACTTGGAAACCAGGTTGTCTTCATCAGCATATTTAAAATAAATCCGATCCCGAACATCATCACAAAAAACAGAACCATCAGTATAAATACAACAATAAACCCAAGACCCATGACTCTATCTTTGCTCCCCTCTATCAACACTGCTTAATGCCAGTTTACTAAAAAAAGGCGGGGTAGGCAATGAAGTTTATGAACACTTCATGAAGCCATTTGCCCGCCCTGCTTCTCTAGGCTACAATGAACAATAGAGCTTAATTATAGGAGTGATAAAATGAACGAAGCAGCTTTAACATTAGAAGGATGGTATGCGCTTCATGATTTCCGTTCTATAGATTGGACAGCCTGGAAAGCGGCCGACGATGAAGAGCGCGCCGTAGCACTGGATGAGCTGAGTGTATTTCTACAAGAGTGGAAAGGAACTGAAGAAGCCGGCACAGGAAGCACAGCCGCATATTCCATTGTTGGACAGAAAGCAGATTTCGTCATTATGTACCTTCGTGAAACGCTCGATGAGCTGGGTCAGATCGAAGCGGCTTTTAATAAGACGGCTTTTGCGGAGTATACCACCAAGGCCTATTCTTATGTCAGTGTGGTGGAGCTTAGCAACTACTTGGCATCCGGTGACGGTGATCCGAAGCAGAAACCGGAAATTATTGCACGGCTTCAACCGGCTCTGCCGAAGTCAAAGCATATCTGCTTCTATCCGATGAACAAGAAGCGGGAGCTGTCCGACAACTGGTACATGCTCTCGATGGAGGAGCGCCGGGCTATGATGCGCAGCCACGGTCTAATTGGCCGCAGCTACGCGGGCAAGGTTAAACAGATTATTACCGGCTCCGTAGGCTTCGATGACTGGGAATGGGGCGTAACCTTGTTCGCCGACGATCCGCTTCAGTTCAAGAAGCTGGTCTATGAAATGCGTTTTGATGAAGTCAGCGCACGCTTCGGTGAATTCGGCAGCTTCTATGTCGGCAACCTTCTGACCGAAGAGCTGTTTGCCGAAATGCTCAAATTATAATTTTATATAAAATGAACTTATGCCGGTTACCCTTATGGGACGCTGCGATGCCGAGATCGGTTATTTTTTAAAGTTCGTTTTAGATAGAGCCCCTTTAGAGCAGGCGCTTATGCAAACAAGGGTGCCGCCCGGCAGTTACACAGCCGGGCGGCACCCTTGTTTAATTTACAAAAATGAACTGTCAATCCTCGTCTTCCTGCTGCAGCCGCTTGATCGATTCCAAGAACTCCGCTGTTGCCCGGTCACGGTCACGGCTCTTCTCCTTCAGCCGCTCGATTGCCGGAAGAATCAGAATATCAATTTCCTTCTGCACATGATAAGACAAATCATATCGTTGCTGGCTCTCCAGGAACGAGCCCACTTCAATCAGTCCGTTATAGCGGTCAAGCTCATCCCGGGTAAGCAGCCCGCGTACCTGCACACTGCAGTGCCTCATCTTACAGGAACCGTCCTTTTCTTAGAACTAGCGGAATTCCACCGATAATGAACAGATATCGCATATCCACCAGCTTTTTCAGCTGGGCCGCAGTCCATCCTTTATATTTCTTGGTGCCAACGGTTGCGATCGCCTCCCCTTTGCCGAGGGACGCCACTGTTCCTTTGTTGCTGAACACAAACTTCTTAGGCTGCTGATTCCGAATGGAAGCCACAACATTATGGGCGCATACGACACCCTGCTGCATGGCAATTTGAGCGGTAGGCGGATAGGGTCTACCCTCAGGATTGAACATCAGCGAGTTATCCCCAATAATGAACACATGCTCATGGCCCGGCGCCCGGAGATATTCGTCCACCTTCACGCGGCCGCGCATAGTCTCAAATCCCGCCGCATCGACAAGACGGTTTCCACGGATTCCTCCGGTCCATACCACGGTAGCCGCTTTAATCTCCTCATCCGTAGCCAAAGTGACTCCCTTTGCCGTGCATTCCTTAATGGCCACCCCGATCTTGAAGGTAACTCCCTTCTTCCGCAGGACCTCCATAGCATATTCCACCAGCTCCGGATCAAACCCCGGAAGCACCGTTGGTGCTGCTTCAACATTGTAGATATGCACCAGGGACGGGTCCACATCATACTCCTTGCACAGTCCAGGAATCCTGTCGGCAAGCTCAGCCACAAATTCAATTCCGCTGAAGCCCGCACCACCGACAACGAAGTTAAGCCGGTCTTTGCGGTTCTCATCCATCTTATAACGGGCGAACTGATACTCGATATGCTGGCGGATCAGCCGGACAGAGTTGATGCTGCGAATAGTCAAGGCGTGCTCCGCAAGTCCCGGAATACCGAACGATTCCGGCTCGCCGCCAAGCGCAATAATTAAGTAATCGTACGATAACGTCCCGTCTTCCAGTATGACTTTTTTATCATACAAACGGATTTCCTGTACATTAGACTTAACTAGATCTATCTTAAACTCATCAATCAGCTTGGAAATCTGCACACGGGTATGATCAATGGAATCCGTACCCGCTGCTGGCATGTGCAGATGCGTGGTGAAGTAATGATAATCATGGCGATTAACCAGGGTTACATCGGCCTCGTTGTAATTCAGTTCCTTCTGCAGTTTCTGAGCGGTGAGTATCCCGCCGTATCCAGCACCCAGAACAACAATTTTAGGTATGGAACTCATCTCTATGTTCTCCTTCCAGACTGCTTCGCTCTATATTTGTTTAAATCGCCAAAATTATTTGTGAAATTATACACTTAAATTTTTAGGGTATTGCCGCTCTATTATGAACATCTTAATAATGACCATGTCAAATTAGGTTGTTCCTCTCAAAAAACCGGCCAAATTTCACCTGATTTTGTCCTGATTTCCTTGATTTAAAGCCTTTTTAAGCTTTTAGCTCTTTTGAATGATAAAGGCTTTAAACTAAAAGATCAAGTCTTAATTTCAAGGTCAAATGGACAAATCAAAGACACATTTTCAGTGTATTTTTCTGAGTGATTTCAGAAAGATTTGCAAGAAATGAAAGCAGGCTTATAATTAAATAGGATTGATTTGTGTTTATCATTTTGGAGGTGTTTGTTTCATGTCAGGCCAAAATCAAGGCAGCGAATTCACGGACTTACTTATTATCGGGGGCGGACCTGCCGGAATGTTTGCTGCTTTTTATGGCGGTATGCGCCAAGCTTCCGTGAAGTTAATTGAAAGTATGCCTCAGCTGGGCGGGCAGCTTGCCGCGCTCTATCCTGAGAAATATATTTATGACGTTGCGGGTTTTCCCAAGGTGACTGCCCAGGAGCTCGTTAACAATCTGAATGAACAAATCCGGCGCTTTAATCCGGATATCCGTCTGGAAGAAAAGGTGCTTGATGTCGAAAAGCAAGATGAGCGCCATTTCATCGTAACCACGGACAAAGGTGTTCATCACGCCCATTCCGTCATCATCACAGCCGGAGTTGGCGCATTTGAGCCCCGCCGTCTGGAGCTTGAAGAAGCCGCACGCTTCGAAGGTCAGAATCTGCACTATTTTGTCAGTGACCTGAGCAAATTTGCGGGCCGGAAAGTTCTGATCAGCGGCGGCGGAGACTCAGCCGTAGACTGGGCTCTTATGCTTGAGCCTATCGCTGAACGGGTGACCCTGATTCACCGCCGGGACAAATTCCGGGCTCATGAGCACAGCGTGGAGAACCTGATGGCTTCCAGCGTTCAGGTCATCACGCCTACAGAAATTACTTCCCTGCATGGTGACGAACAGATTGAACGTGTAGTTCTCGCCCATACTAAAACGGGCGAAACCCAAGAAATCGAAATTGATGATGTGATCGTCAATTTTGGATTTATTTCTTCCCTGGGCCCGATCTCCGAATGGGGCATCGAGATCGACAACAATTCCATTGTCGTCGACTCCCGAATGGAAACATCAGTACCAGGAATTTTTGCGGCCGGAGATATTACCACATATCCCGGCAAGCTTAAGCTGATTGCGGTTGGCTTCGGCGAGGCTCCTACCGCCGTCAATAATGCCAAGGTATATGTAGACCCATCTGCTAAATTGTCACCGGGACACAGCAGCAACCTTAAGCTGTAAGTAAATACACATGATCTGACACAATGAAGGGTATCTTAACTTCTGGAGACAACTGTCCCTGAAGGAGAGATACCCTTTGTCGTATATATGCGCACTTTGTAACGGCCTGCTTCCCTTAAACCTTGCTTGTCCCGATTGTGGACAACAGCTTGAGGATGAAGGCAGGCTCCAGGATTATGCAGGCCCCTACAGCCCGTATGGCTCAATCGACCAGATCACCTCTGTACAAGATGCTGGCTCAACCTGTGAGCATATTGCAGGCTGTCCTGCCTGCAGAGAACACTTTATATATGAAGTAGAGCTGCAATACTCCTAATGAAGGACGAGCTGAATCTCTGGATTAAGTTCTCTCTTGTGGATCTCGGCCAACAGGAGTGCAATGAATTCCCTGTCCAAACGCAGCTCTTTGGCCATATGATAAGAATCCAGAAGCATTTCGTCTGTTAACGTCGCCATTTTCACCACTCCTTCCTATTTTTTCCTTATTCCTATCATAACAATAATAGATTTAAGGAACAAGCGTTCTGTTATCCACAATTATCTGTGGAAATCCTGTGAATAATTTGTTAGCAAACGCTGAATTTGTTGTCATTCGGTTGAGGATATTGTGGATAAAAGTTATTCACAGGAGTTTATACGTTTTAATTTCTAGTAAAATTATTTTTCCGCTATTTCTTCAGAGCTTAAGGCAACAGCTTTTCTAATACATTAACCTGACACAAGCAGGAAGAAACCTGTTTTTTACATTTTTAACCGCTTTATCTAGTTATTGAGGCCGGGTATTGACTTCAAAAATCCAAATCCGTCCCTCCCGGTCTATACCGTAATCAAAGCCAAGCTCTCCGATTCCAGGAAATCTGCGTTCCAATATGCTGATGCAGTTTTGAGTCAGACTCTGCATTCTCTTTTTTTGAGATTTCACTGACGATGCGGGCACCGACCTGACAAGAGCCTCTTTGGCTGATAGCTGTGTCCCGCCTTTGCAGAGATTGGTGACAAACAGACCCGGCCGAGCCAGTCTTCCAACCATTGCGCGGTACTCCCAGCCTCTCTCGGTCTTAGCCACCTTGACTCTGTAATCCACAGGCCTGCCGGCAATCCGGGCCAGGTGAATCCCCTGTTGAATCAGATAAGGGCGTTTCACCATGACTCTGGATAAGGCGCCAAACATAGCACTAAAGCTAGAGAATGAGCGCTCTTGTGCCAGGTTGGTGAACGAATACCTGCCTCTTCTGTACGTTACCTTGATTACCCCATACCCGCCGCCTCCGCGAACCGGTTTGATAACCACCATTCCATATCTATGAAGCATCTTCTTCAATTGAGGGGCACTAAACATTCTTGTCTGAGGAATATGTCCCTGAATCCGGGCATCCGAAAGAAGCGCTTCCGTCTTCAACCATTTATTCGCCAGCTGTCTTCCCGCCATTTGAGCCTCCCCTTTCCTATAGAAATCAGCATGCTAAACATCCATAAACTGTCTCAAGATACATACTCCAAGTGTCCATCTATATAGTTATTCATACTCAGGACAAGGCTGTTGTTCTTGGATGTATGTCCACCGCATACGCCTGATTTAACAAAATTCGGCACATAACCAGAAACGGTCTGAATTTGTGCTTTAACTCTTTTCAAACGGGGGGTTCTGGTATATAGTAAACCCGTACCTATTGTTATATGGGAGGAAACTTCTATTGGAGCAGTTATTCGGACTTCTGTATTGGATTGCCATGATCGCTATGTCCCTTGTGCTTGTAGCAGTTACCATTGCTGTATTTGCTATAGGTATCCGCTTTATTAAGGACTCCAGAAGAGGCCTGGGGAGCTCCTGCATCGCATTCTCCGTTCTAGCCGCAGGAATGATCTGCCTTATGCTGAACAAGCAATTCTTCTCCTAAGCCCGTTCATGTTGGTGAACTACCCTAGTAAAGGAGCAGGCAATGAATCATACATTAACCGCAGATATGGATTTCTTCGCAGCGGCCCTGTCCCAGAGAATCATCTCTGCCTGGCAGGAAGATGAGGCTGGGGTCTACTGTGAGTTAGGCCGCGGTATCGTCGAGAAATATTCTCCGGATTATGTTCGTATCCGTAACATAGAGACCGGCAAGAAATCCCATTATGCACGTGATATAACGATGTTTAGCGCAGCTAATTAAGCACGAAGAACCCCCCTTCTGTTGGAAAGGGGGGTTCTTTGTATTCTTTGTATAATCGGTGAAACTACATATTTCGCATTCCATAAGTACGCGGATAATGATGCTGATGTTTTTTTGAGGTCAGTGTTTATTAAGCATACTGTATTCAATCCATTTATCTATTTCTGCTCTATTGAAATATTTTTGATTACCGATGTCGATAAATGGGATAAACCTATATGTATCGTAAGAATGAAGTTCCGCTCTTTCTCCAACTTGACTCTTAATAAGCAAATTAAAGTCGTTTAATGTAATTCCCATGTATTGTGCTGCCTCGGCAGAAGTCATTAGAGCTTTTGCCGTAGTAGTATTATTTTGAGCTTGCACGAAATGTTCATTGTTTTTTAGCCCATTAGTTACTATCCAAGCTGATAAAATAAGGCATCCTCCAAGTACAATAATAGAAATTGGCAGCAAGATTTCTTTTTTCACTGTTTCCCCCTCCATTACTATATTCGTCTGTTTCTTCAGCAATATTTTTCTTATTCGCCATTGTGCTCTTATATTCCATGTTGTCTTCAAGCGGCTGTGATAACTGTTTATGTTTTGGATAGGGTTACGTAAATTGCCTCATCATACAACCGCTCTGCACAGTTTCCTGCCCCTTAACAAAATCATCCGGTACGGGAGCAAAAGCTGAGTGATCTTTCGGGATAGTTTGGCTTCTACATAAACCTCGCTAAACCGGGAAATAGAAGCACTCCTAAAGATAACAACAAATACAACACTGCTGTTTTGTAAGAACCTGTACTCATTTTATCACCCCAGACATATCCTATTTTTTTATGTAGAATTCGCCGGAAATCCAAGAATTCCCTCCCATTATTAATTCACAGCCCTTGGAACATCACCCACGTAAACATAAATCTCTTTTTCATTTCTCTTTCAATAAAACAAAAACGACCGCTATAACGCATATTACGTCATAAAGGCCGTTTTGCATATTATCCCGTCAGCACTGCTCCGGATTCGGCTGTCCCGCATCCTCGCGTGTGCGGAAGCTTGAGCCGCAACCGCAGGTCGCAATCGCGTTCGGATTGTGGATGGAGAACCCGCCGGACATGCCGGAAGCTTCATAATCAATTTCGAGACCATTCAAATACTTCAAGCTGTCCTTGTCTACGACTACCTTAATCCCGCTTACGTCCATGTAGACATCGGCTTCGGATTCCTCATCGTCAAATCCCATGCCATAGGAGAACCCGCTGCATCCTCCCGGCTGTACACCAAGACGAAGGAACATGTCAGGTGTCTCCTGTTGGGAGAGCATTTCTTTTATTTGAGCTGCTGCCGCATCCGTGATATTAATCATTGAGATTCCCTCCTTATCCTTACACTCCTAAGTATACTCCACATTAGAACTCCCCTCAAGAGACGGAAGAACCGCGCCAGGAATCGATTTATACTTATTGCCCGAATAGAATGGGAGGTTTATAATGATATGGGTGCATTGGTTTGTCACAATTCTGACAACTACGAACCAGGTCTTTTCACTGACCAACCTGTTCTAAATTTCACAATGATGGTTTCCCGCTGTGTCTCAGCAAAGCGTCTAAGAAGACGTTATTTCATATCCGATTTGCCATAATGATAACTCGTATGACAGTTCGACTTCAGATTGGAGGAATTTCCATGTTACTTACTGCCCCTCATATTGATCAAAGAATGGCAGAAATCGTTGAAAAGGTTCGCCGCGGCGAGCGGTTAAATCTTGAAGATGGGGTATATTTATATCAAAGCGACGATCTGCTTACGATCGGCCAGCTGGCAAATGAGGTTAACCTCAAGAAGAACGGCAAGAAAGTTTATTTTATCGAAAATATGAGCTTGTACTTCACGAACGTCTGTGAATCCTACTGCGCGTTCTGCAATTTCCGTAAGGATCAGGGGGAAGAAGGCTCTTACACCCTGTCAGGCCCTGAAATGGTGGAATATGTGGAACAGCACATTCACCCAGGTATCCGTGAATTTCATATTGTAGGCGGGCATAATAACCATGTGCCTTTTCAATATTATGTAGACTCCCTCAAAGCACTGAACGAGCGGTTCCCTGAAGTCACACTCAAAGCGTACACTGCTGCCGAGATTGACTTTTTCACACGCATCAGCGGTCTGAGCATTGCCGAGGTTCTGCAAGAGCTTCAGAAAGCCGGGCTGAAGTCCCTGACCGGAGGAGGAGCGGAGATTCTATCCGACCAATACCGGGAAAAGATGAAAGTCGACAAAGCGAACGTCGACCGCTACCTTGAAGTGCACCGCACAGCCCATCAGCTTGGCATCAGAACAGGAACTACCATGCTGTACGGCTCGATCGAGAGCCATGAGGACCGGATCCGTCACATGATGCAAATCCGTGACCTTCAGGACGAGACTGGCGGATTCATGGTTTTCATTCCCCTCTCCATGCAGCCGAAGAGCAAGAACGCAAGCATCATGCGCCGCAACTCCGCGTATGAGGATCTCAAGACCATTGCCATCAGCCGTCTGATGCTGGACAACATTCAGCATATCAAAGCCTATTTTATTAATATTGGTACACAGCTGACCCAGGTATCCCTGAGCTTTGGAGCATCGGATGTTCACGGCACCATTCTTAAGGAGAAAATCAGCCACGCCGCCGGTGCCAACACACCGGAAGGCCTGACCCGCAAGGAGCTGATCTGGCTGGTTAAGGGAGCTGGACGTATTCCGGTTGAACGGGACACCTTCTACAACGAAATCGAGGTTTATGAGTAGATCGCTAAATCGTATAACAAGCAGGACAGAAAGGAACCGATAAAACATGAAGCATTTTGTTATTCTAGGTGGAGGTTACGGCGGAGTCACGATTGCCAATACGCTTCTCAAAGGAAATATGCCAAGCGATATTCGCCTGACGATGATCGACCGTATGCCTTACCAGACAATGAAGACGGAATATTACGCGCTGGCCGCAGGCACGGCCTCTGACGTGGAACTCCGCGTTCCCTTCCCCGTGCATCAGAACCTCAATATGAAGTACGGGGAGGTCACTTCCGTTGACCTTGAGAACAAAAAGGTAATCATGGAGAATGATGATCCGGTTTATTATGACCAGCTTGTTATCGCTTTAGGCTGTACGGACCGTTTCCATGGAATTCCCGGGGCCCAGGAATATGCTTGTACCATCCAAACGATGAGCGCCGTCCGGGAGACCTACCGCCTCCTGAATGATACCAAGCCCTATGGCCGGGTGAACATTGTTGGCGGAGGACTGAGTGGTGTGGAGATAGCTGCTGAGCTTCGGGAGAGCCGTCCAGATCTCAACATTGCTCTGATCGACCGAGGAGCAAGAGTCCTGTCTGCATTTCCTCCTAAGATGTCAGCCTACGTGGAGAAGTGGTTCCACGAGCATGACGTGGAGACGTTATCCCATATCACCATTACTTCTCTAGAGCAAGGCGTGATCCATACAACTGGCGATGATATTTTGTCTGATGCCACGGTATGGACGGCAGGCATACAACCGGTGGAAATCGTGCAAAAGCTTGATGTGCCCAAGGATCACCAAGGCCGTGTGCTGCTGAATGAATATTATCAGATTCCAGAGCACCCTGAGGTATTCGTGTGCGGGGACTGCGCCAGTCTTCCATTCGCCCCAAGCGGTCAAGCCGCCGAGGGTCAAGGCGAACAGATCGGTCATATTGCACTTGCATTATGGCGTGGCGAGACACCACGGCTTAGTCCGATCAAGCTGAAGGGAACACTCGGATCTCTTGGCAAGAAAGCCGGCTTTGGCCTTATGGGCAAACGCCAGGTTATGGGACGAGTTCCCCGGATTCTCAAGAGCGGTGTACTATGGATGTCTAAACATCATTTTGGCTAATTGCATATATCTCAGGTAATCAGGAACGGGAGAAATCCCGTTCTTTTTGATTTCATAAAATTTCTAAGCTTACATGAACTTGTAAATAAATGGTTGATAGATTTATAGATTTCTTATATGATTATTTTGGAATATAATCCCTTTAATGGAAGGATGATGTTTAATGATGAAGAAGCACTTAGCCATCTTAGCTTTATGTTCCGTTACTATTGCAACCGCTTTATCCGTGAATGCAGGGACGACCAACGCCTCTGCGGCATCACAGCCAGCAGTTCAAGCCAAGGCGGGAACAACATCATTAAGCGCATCCCAGACCCAATGGGTTGCCATCGGCTCCCCTATTCCCGAGGGCTGGGTTATCACAAGAACCTCAGGAAATATGAATGAGATTACAAATGTTAAAGGAAGCAGCTATGGGCGTGAAATTTGGGTCATGCTCGGCTCTCCAATTCCTGAAGGATGGGTTATTTCACGGTCCACGGGCACCATGAATTTAATTACTTATGTGAACGGCGCCAGTTACGGCCGTGAGGTTTGGGTCATGCTCGGCTCTCCGATTCCTGCCGGGTGGGTTATCACACGCTCCACGGGCACCATGAATTTAATTACTTACGTGAATGGCGCCAGCTACGGCCGCGAGGTTTGGGTCATGCTCGGCTCTCCAATTCCTGAAGGATGGGTTGTGGTTAGATCAACAGGCACTATGAATTTACTCCGTTACGTAGGCTGATTAACCTTAGCCATCTGGGCATTTTAATTTTCTATACAAAAAGAGACCGCCCCTTACTTCGGAGCGGTCTTCCTGTATATATTCAAGGCAAGCCTGCGATTACCTCTATTTGCCACTAGTCAAGATCCAACTCGGACCAGGCATCGATTTCTTTAATTTTGTCCATAATACGTTCGTACAGCTGCTCTGCGCTTTCTGCCTCGACGAACTCGCCGTTCACAAGGGCAAACGGGGTCAGATAGCATACGCCACAATGTGTCAGACAGCCGTATTCAAGCACATCGTAGTCTGGACAATCCTCCAGCTTTTTCATGACCTCATCGGTTCCAAAGTGCATATTATTCACGCAAAATTCTATAATCGGTCTCATGCAGTAATCCTCGCTTTGCTAATGCCATTTAAATTTAAATCCGTTTGTAATATAATATATAAGAAAGGAGTTGAGAAATATGAGCCAAAATGCACAAGATACTTTGTATGATGAAGTACTGGAAGTGCTTGATAAACTTCGCCCTTTCCTGCAGCGCGACGGCGGTGACGTCGAACTCGTTGACGTGGAGGATGGCATCGTCAAACTGAAATTGGTGGGTGCTTGCGGCAGCTGCCCAAGTTCCACAATCACACTCAAAGCAGGGATTGAGCGCGCGCTGTTTGAAGAAGTCGAAGGCGTTCAAGAAGTTGTACAAGTATTTTAAATTATAAATTCAAGTACGATCTTCAAGCTGCCGGCCTTCGTGGCCGGCACTTTCTGTTTTAGAGCCATGGACCAGAACCGGCTGCCGGACATTCAGGCTCTTTATTACCTTATTCTGTCCGGATGGATAGAACTTAGCCAAGGAACTTAGGGGGACGGCTTAATCCACGGACGGATTGGGTCAAGTCCTCCTGAAATATCCATAATATTTCCGGTGATAAAGTCAGACTCAGGCTGACACAAGAAGGCGATAACCCGCGAGATATCTTCCCCGCTGCCAGGTCTGCCCCTTGGTGTCTCCCCATCCTGCTCTCCACTAACCTCGGCAATGGACTTCTCCTTGTTCACACCCCGGATGTCTCCCGGGCAAATCATGTTCACGGTAATCCCATACGGGGCTTCTTCAACAGCAAGCGTCTTCGTAAAAGATACAAGTCCGGTCTTCGCAGCAGCATAAGCCGCCCGATGAGGCCATGCCCGGGATTCCGCAGCATGCCCGAATCCAAAGTGGATGATCCTGCCCCATCCTCTGCTGCGCATCCCCTCAAGCACCATATGATCAAGCAGCATAGGGCCTACTAAATTCCCCTCAATTAAGGACAGCACCTCTGCCCTGCTGTACTCCGCAAAGAGCTTTCGTTCCCGGATGAACGGGCCCGCATTATTCACCAGAATATCGATCCCGCCCAGAGTTCGCTCCACCTCAGAAACCAACCGTGTGATATCTTCCACACTTGCGACATCCGCACGCACAGCAATACACCGGACACCTTTATCTTCAATCACAGCCTTCAGCTCAAGAGCCTCAGCTTCACTATGAACATAATTCAGAGCAATATGACAGCCTTCATCCGCTAACGTAAGCGCCGTCTTCTTCCCCAGCCCTTTGGCGCTGCCCGTAATCAATGCAATTTTACCTTTCACCTGCGGATTCCTCCCCACGGCAAGCCGTCAGCCTAATAAATACGTACTCCCTATCAAGTATAAAAGATTTGGCTTATCCCCACAACTTGCATGGAAAGGTCATGACGGCCTTACAAGCAAACATTGAAGAAACCTGAAGAAGCAGAACGGGGCTGTTCCAGAAGACGGCTCCTGATTTTGATTAGGAGTTCGGTTAGTGTTTGAAAGGCTCCGAGAACGAACGTTGCTACTGTCGCTGTTGGTTTTGGATTTCCTGAATTATTTTCAGAAAATGAATTCCAAAACCAAACAATTAAAAGAAGAAGCCGCTCCTTGGTAGAATGGAAGTGTCTAACAACCACGCCAAAGGAGGGCTTCTTTTTGTACATTCCTTGAAATTCGTTCAAGGTCTAATTATTGCTGTCTTAGAACGCTGGAACAATTGAACCTTGGCACAATTGTTTCTGTCACTTCCTCAGCAATAATTGAGCTCTGGCACAATTGTATCTGTTACTTTTCTCCAGGAACAATTGAGCCTTGGCACAATTATTGCGTTTCTTAGAACGCAGGAACAATTGAGCCTTGATACTTGTCTTCGATAAATTTCTTAACATCGGCGGAAGTCAGCGCCTTAGCCAGTTTTTGAATCGCTTCGGAATCTTTGTTGTCCGGACGGGCTACGAGGATGTTGGTGTAAGGTGAATCCTTATCTTCGATAAAGAGAGCATCTTTGGTTGGAACCAGCTTCGCTTCAAGCGCATAGTTCGTATTGATCAGAGCCAGGTCAACTTCATCAAGAACACGCGGCAGCATAGCGGCCTCAAGTTCTTTAAATTCAAGGTTCTTCGGATTTGCAGTGATATCCTTCACTGTTGCGGAGATTCCAACTCCGTCTTTCAAGGTGATCAGACCGTTCTTGGCAAGCAGAAGAAGTGCACGCCCGCCATTGGTAGCATCATTCGGGATAGCTACTTTTGCGCCATTCGGAATTTCGTCTTTGGTTTTGTATTTCTTGGAGTAAGCACCGAAAGGTTCCACATGCACGCCCACCACGCTTACAAGGTTAAAGTTGTTCTTTTTGTTCTGATCATCAAGGTATGGCTGGTGCTGAAAGAAGTTGGCATCGAGCTGTTTCTCGAACACCTGCGTATTTGGCAGGACATAATCGGTGAACTCTTTAACTTCCAGATCCACGCCTTCTTCTTTCAGCTTTGGTTTGATGAAATTAAGAATTTCAGCATGGGGTACAGCAGTAGCGCCTACAACCAATTTAACCGGTTCTGTTTTAGTTTCCGTAGTGGTTTGTGTTTTGCCAGTATCCGCAGATCCCTGTTGTGATTCCTGTGGTTTGTTACCGCAAGCGGCAAGCACCAAAATAAGTGTAAGTAGCAAAAAAGCTGTTGACCATTTTTTCATTTCCAAACCTCCAATTTGTTATTGAATAAGGATTATTATTACCGTTATATTTGTGTTTCCTTATTTCCTTGTAAAATGAGCAACCAAGCGGTCGCCAAGCATTTGCAGCAGCTGAACGAGAATGACCATAAACACTACGGCTACAATCATCACTTCCTTCTCATACCGCTGATAACCGTAGCGGATAGCCAAATCTCCCAGTCCACCACCGCCTACCATACCGGCCATGGCCGTATAAGATACCAGCGTAACCACTGTAATTGTCATACCGGCAATGAGCCCTGGCATCGATTCTGGAAGAAGCACCTTCCGGATAATCTGCAGAGTAGATGCCCCCATGGAAGTTGCTGCTTCGATTACCCCGCGGTCAACCTCACGCAGCGCGGTCTCCACAAGTCTTGCAAAGAACGGCGCAGCCCCGATCACAAGCGGCGGAATCGTACCTGGAACCCCGATCGATACTCCAAAAATGGACCGGGTAACTGGAATCAGCGCAACAATCAGGATGATGAACGGCACCGATCGCAGAATGTTGACAACGAGTGATAAAACCCGGTAAATAAACCGGAAGAAAGCTGAATTGGAACGCGCGGTTACGAACAAGAGAACACCAAGCGGAAGACCGATAATAAAGGTCAACAGAGAGGAAGCACCCAGCATTTTCAAGGTGTCTATCGTAGCCTGGCCCATTTCCTCCCAATCCACTAATGAGAAGTCAAGTCCCCACATCAGTACATCACCTCCACATCAAGATTGCGTTCTCTGAGAAGTGTGATGGTCCGGTCAATACTTGCGGCATCCCCTTCGAAGGAAACAAGCAGCTGGCCGTACGGCACTTCCTTAATCGTGGAAATCGTCCCTTGAAGAATCGCAAAGTTCACATTCGTCTCACGCACAATCTGAGACAGCAGCGAGTCATAGGTCTGTGATCCAAGAAACGTGATTTTGACCTGTCTGGACGATCCAGAGCTGAGCGAGGACAGCGCCAGCTTAAGCGCCTCAGCCCCAGTTGATTCGCGGTTAATAAACTCCCGGGTCACCTGATGCTTCGGCTTTAGGAACACCTCGGTCACCGGCCCCTCCTCCACTATGCCCCCGGCATGGATGACAGCCACCCGGTCACAGACACTTTGAATGACGTGCATCTCATGGGTGATAAGCATAATCGTAAGATTGAACTTGCGGTTAATGTCCAGCAGCAGCTTCAGAATTGAATCTGTTGTCTGGGGATCAAGCGCCGAAGTCGCTTCATCGCACAGCAGCACGTCCGGATCATTCGCTAACGCCCGGGCAATGCCCACCCGCTGCTTCTGTCCACCGGACAGCTGGGACGGATACTTGTTCTTATGATCCTCCAGCCCGACAAGAGCCAGCAGTTCATTCACCTTTTTGTCTATGGCGGCTTTAGGTGTGTGAACCAGTGTCAGCGGGAAAGCGATATTGTCATATACGGTCGCAGAAGAGAGCAGATTGAAATGCTGAAAAATCATGCCGATCTTTCTCCGGTGCTGCTGAAGCTCGCCTTTCCCCATAGAGGTAAGGTTGGCACCATTCACCCAAACCTCTCCGGATGTTGGACGCTCCAGCAGGTTGATACACCGGATCAACGTGCTCTTGCCAGCCCCCGAATGACCGATGACACCGAAGATCTCCCCTTTATTTACCGTTAAATTGAGCTTCGACAAGGCTGTCGTTGCTTTGTTCTTTTTGCCATAAGATTTAGTAAGTTGTTTAAGCTCTATCAAATCCGATCCTCCTCTATATCCAAAAGCGAAAAGAGCCCCACGCAGAATTGTAGGGCTCTCAAAATTTGAGACTTTGCCTTCTCATCTGCCAGAAGCGTACCTCATGTACGCTCTGAAGGATTTAGCACCATGTCATTCAACGATGGAAGGTCTAAAGACCTAAACACACATTTGAATCGGTTGCCGGGCTTCATCGGGCCTGTCCCTCCGCCACTCTTGATAAGAAATATGAAATTTTCGGGTTGGTTCATGAAATCTTTTCTGAAACTGTCTCTCAGTATAGAGGCTTTTGCACCGTTTGTCAAAGGCAATTTATTCATTTTAACAAATTAATCCGATTAGAATACTTTTATATTTGAGAGCGTATATTTAAATGACACATTCAGTGACTCCAGCACCATTTGATAACCGTCCATCAGATCGGTCAAATGCTGATCCATATCCTCAAGCTCAAGCTTTCCATGCGGGGCTTGATTCTTCTGCCAGAGATCATCCTGCATTTCTGAATTCATGTAGTGAATCTCCGTATTCCTCCGGCGGCGCAAGCGGGATAATGAATCCTTATGCTGTTCCTTGATCTCCGTCAGACGCTGCCCGAGCCTAGGATGTACCCCAAGATAGCTGAACTGCCGAAGAACCGTGAAATAAGAATAATGCGGCTTCACTCTAGCCGTGTTGAGTCCGTAAAGCTCATTTAGGACCGTACCCAATTTATCCAGGATGGAGAATACGCGGATGAACCCGTCCTTGTAGAAATATACATAACGAGCGTAGTCCCCTTTTTCCTGGGGTCCCATCTCTGCAATATACCTGGTATGAACCTTGTGCCGGAAAAACGCGGAGGCGTGCGTACACTGCTCCAACTCATCGAGGGAGGCGGCAAGACCCTCTATCCAGATCTGAAGCTTGGAATAATCAAGCTTAGAACCGCTGCTTCTGTCCGGTCTGGCCTGGAAGTGCTGGATTACCTGCCTCATGGTCTTGAATGTGTCTGACAATAGCCCCTCATCCCTGCGGGGCGGCTCTCCAAGCAGGCTGCGCAGCATACACGGCCCCCTTTCGATTGCTGATTTGTCTTAGGCGAAATTGCTGATTTATATCAGGCAAAATAACTGGACCAGCGCTGATCCACCAGTTTCACGATATCCTCACGCGGGAACAACTCATCCGGGTAACCCGGCTTCATACGTGCATCAATTACGAGCGGTAGGTTATACGATAGATGATGCTGTTGTATCTCAGCATCCGCATAAATATCCGAAGCCGGGTTAAATCGTGTAAATACCGTCCATGTGAATGAGTTCGATGACTTGGCCACTTCCTCAGCATGATCAACCAGGACAACGAGCGGCCATTTCCACTCGGCTCCCTTCTCCTTCAAACGGGCGAGCAGGCGGGCCGGCAGTTCTGGTTCCTGCTCATATGCGGCACCCGACACCACCAGGCACCCATCATGGAATACCGCGATCTCATGGATTTCAGCGATCTCGCCATCCGTATATTCCCGGGGAAGTTCACGTACCGGGTCCCCTACGCCAATCAGGATCGCTTTACTACCGTGGTTAAGCTTCAGCCCGGTATAATCCAGAGTATCATTCGACGTTTTATTAAAAATAAATAAGTCCGTTCGCGGGTTAAACCGTTCTAGTACAGTCTTGAGTGTAATCTTGATATCGGCAAGATCCACCGGCACATTCGTCAGCATCAAGAACTTCGTCAGAGACAGCTGGCCTTCGCCAAGAATCCGGAAGCCCGCAACCAACGCCTCTCTTGAATAGCTCTCACGGACGACAGCGGACGCGAGCGCATGGAATCCACTCTCAGAGTAAGTCCAGAGGGACCGTACACTTGGCATAACTACAGGGAAAGCTGGAGATAACAGCTTCTGAAGGAAATCCCCGATGTAATAGTCCTCCTGCCGGGGCTTGCCGACAATCGTTGCAGGATAAATGGCATCCTTGCGGTGCCACATATGGCTGACCTGAAGGACCGGGAATTCATGCTGAAGCGAATAATAACCAAAGTGATCGCCGAATGGTCCTTCAAGGCGGCGCTCATGAGGGGGCACGAATCCTTGAATGGCAAATTCCGCCTCCGCCGGAATCCGGTGTCCACCCATCGGGTTATCTGCCATCGGCAGCTTCTCCCCAAGAATGAAGGATGTGACCAGCAGTTCGGACAAATGCTCTGGCACCGGAGCGATGGCACCAGCGATCAGGGCCGGTGGACCACCAAGGAATACGGATACAGGCAGCGCTTCTCCGTGTTTCTCGGCCTCATGGTAGTGGAAACCTCCGCCCTTCTGGATCTGCCAATGAACACCTGTAGTCTGATCGTCGTAGATCTGGATGCGGTACATGCCCAAGTTGTTGTCTTTGGCTTGAACCGGATTCTCAGTGTAGACAAGCGGCAGGGTCACGAACGGACCCCCATCCTCCTGCCAGCTGGTCACCTTCGGAAGATCCGCAAGCGGACGATCCGTACGGCATACCTGAAGAATGGGAGCCTCCCCCTTAGGTACCGTCTTCATTCCTACCTTTAACACTTCCCGAATCAATCCCCGCTCATTCCAAAGCGCCTTGGGAGTTGGTGGGAGCAGGGTGTTCATCGCGCCGACAAGACGGTTAGCCAGCTGTTCGGGACGCGGTCCAAACGCCATTTCCACACGCCGCGGGGTCCCGAATAAGTTTGTGACCACCGGGAACGGTGTGCCTTTCACATTCGTGAACAGCAGGGCCGGGCCCTCTTCAGCAATGACCCGCCGGTGAATTTCCGCAAGCTCCAAATAGGGGTCAACTGGCACATCAATTACCGCCAGCTGTTTGTCCTTGCGCAGCGCCTCAATCCACTGTCTTAAATTTCTGTAACCCACAGATGATACCTCCTAGTGATCTGACTCATCTTAAATTCTTACTCCTATGTAAAACTCCGCATTGCTGCGGAGCTTTAGTTCAACCTCGTATTCAGTTGGCCCTGCTTAACCTCCGCCCGACTGAGCTGCCAGGTTCTCACACTCATATAGCTCAGCACACCGAACATGCAAGCCAGGACGAAGATATGCGACAAGGAGGCAAAAATATACATGTTGGAATTGGCCAGGTTCATAACCAGAAAAGCACCTGTGAAAATTTGAACGATAACAAGCACAGTTGCCGCTACTCCAAGCGACCGGATTTCCTTGTTCCCCTGATGTTTTCTGTAAGCAAAATGTCCGAGCACCGCAATCACGAAGAATAAAGTTATAGCTCCGATCCGGTGAATGAATGCAATGCCCACGCCGCCGGTAAGTTCAGGAATAACCTGTCCGTTACAGAGCGGCCAGCCGCTGCATCCTCCTGCAGAACTCGTATGGCTGACATAGGCTCCCAGGTAGACCACGATATAAGTGTAGAACGTGGCAAACCATACCAGATTCCGGAATCTCCGAGAAACTGGTCCGGTGGGAAGCTTCGGCATGTTGGCTTCTTCACGTTCCTGCTCTCTCATACCAAGAGCAAGCATCAATGAGCTTGCGAAGGCAATCAGCGAGAACCCGAAGTGCAGTGCCATCACAGCCGAGGATTGCGAGAACACTACCGCGAGAGCCCCCATAATCGCCTGTACCACAACAAAAATAAGGGCAAGCGTGGCGTACGCTTTAAGGTCGCGCCGTTCCTTCCGGTAGATCATAAAAGCAATAAACGCCGCCAGCGCGAGCATGCCTGCGGCCCCGCTCACTGCGCGATGGGACCATTCTATGAGTGAAGACAGCGTATGGGCGGGAACGAACTTCCCGTTACAGAGCGGCCATTCCCGGCCGCAGCCAAGCCCTGCATCCAGCTTCGTTACTGCGGTCCCGCCCAGCGTGGCCATCAGCATAACAAAGCTGGAAGCATAACTCAGCCATTTCAGTTGTTTGGTATTCACTTTTTCCTCACCTGCTATATCCATTGGATTTACACAAATTAAGCTGCTCTTTCATTATAACCGATGAGGATATACATATCATAAGTCACATGTGACAAAATGATCAAATCATGAAATAACGCCACCCAAAAGGATGGCGCTTGTGACTTTTGGTATTGCGTACCCTATTCCTTATGCTCCGCCGTATCGTGCAGAGTCCGGTACACATCCAAGGCACGGTTTAGGAAATCTTCAATTTCCTCCCGGGATTTACGGGCTTTGTTGACGAACCGGACAAGCTCGCGTCCGTCCGTATAAGCAACGAAGCTTGGAATGCCAAGGATGTTCTGTTCCTGACTGACATCCCCTACCTTATCCACATCCACCTGAAGGAACGTGATGCGGTCCCCGTATTTCTCCTCAACCTCAGGCATAAATGGGTCAATGAATTTGCAATCTACGCACCAGTCTGCTTTGAAGACGGCAACAACCAAATTGCTGGACTGCGTTTCTACAGTAAACGCACCTGCGGATGTCACTTCTTTCATGAGCTTCAGTCCTTTCTATCGTTATCTCTCTTAGTCAATCAAAACGAAGAGTGGAAGTCAAACTTTTAGGCCATAATGTGACTAAATTCTTCTTACGTTATAATCACCTGCCAAGGTACATATTGACTCACTTTATCCGAAAGAGAGGGATCAACATGAGCCAGCCCTTTCACCAGGGTGACTCCAAGTCGCCCGGGCTTGCCGCAGTACTTAAAGAAATGCTTTTATCGCTTCCTTCCATGGTGAGTGAGGTGGTAAAGAGCAAAACCGCAGGCATCGCTGCCTCTTCACGCCTAAGGGAAGAGAAAATTCACCTGGACTGGAATGAGGCGTCTGCAAGGACCGTATACACAGAGGTGGAAGACCTCCTTAAGCGGAGCAGTCAGGGGCGGAGACCTGACGAGCCGCTGGGATTGATTGCCGATGCCAAGGACGGCCTAACCCCCGAAGACCAGCGCGTTATTGAGGAAATCGAGGAATCGGTGCGGATGAACAATATCAGCAACATCACCCGGACAGAGGCCTACCTGAAATGCTACCAGGCTTACCCTGAACTGCAATGGTCTTTCCTGGCCCATATGGTCTCGCGCAATGCAGGCTGGAACATGAGTGATCTGCGCGGCGGCCAAATGTATCCGCTGCTGAATGAGACCGGCAAGGAAGTGACCTACCGCTTTTTGGAAAGATGCAACGCGTTAATCTTCCAGGATGCCTACCCTCAGCTGATGCTCTATATGAAAAGCCGGGAGATCGGGTCAAGCCTGTTCTATCTGCTCCCTCACTTCCATGTCTCCCGGTTTATGCGGCCTTTCTGGGACCGCTTCTGGCTGGAGCGCGGCAGTGCCCTGCTGGCTGTAGGTCTGATTATCAACGAGCAAAATTACATTGAGAAACGGGTCGTCCGGAACCCCTACTTTCAGAACCGGGTCACGGAGAAAGCGAATTTCCACCTGCACAATTGGGCAGGACTCAATCAGATTATCTTTCCCCTGCTGAATCTGGATTCTGTATCTACGGCAGATGGCACTCCAAAGCAGCAGGAAAAACAGACTTTGGATGCCTCATCCTGTCCCGGAGGGCATATTCCGCGGCTGGCTGGACGGATTCTCGGCGACTTCTCCAGTCTCAGCACGCGCATTACCTTCGGCAAAAACCTGTACGCGCTGCTCTTCGGCCTCGCTTCCCTGAGGAAAGGAGCCGAAGCCTTCGCCTCGCTTGTTCCGCACACCGGATCAAGGGCCGACTATTGGCCAGCCTTGTTCACCACAGACAAGGACCAAGCCTTGGGCCCAGGCCTTGAAGGGATGGAACTTCTTGAGCAGACCAGCCTGCCGGAAGGCAGACGCCTGTATGCGCCCAAGCTGCTTGACGCCTGGGGCGACACTTCATACGAGCCCATCTCCAGAGAGGATTGGCTGCAGGATCACAGCGCCCTGGACGGGCTGAGCAAGCCTCAGCAGCCCTATCTGTGCGATATCAGCTTCGAGCACCGGCTTGGTATTATCAAAACCGCCTTTGCCCATGATACGGCAAGTGGAACCGATCATTGAACAAGGGAGACACCGAAGTGTCTCCCTTGAAATTCAACGTATAAAGCTGTGCAGCACCAAATTTATGCGGAGCCAGCGGACCCGCGTTGGAGCCGCATAAGCGGGCGCAGTATTTTCTGGAGCACTCTCGGATAACTGCCCAGCTCGTCTTTGCGGACCACCCGCATGACTACCAGCATAACCGGATACAGAATGAGTACAGAAATACCTACCAGGCAGCAGGCGAAGAAGAAGCCCACTCTTGGCGGCAGGACAGCCGTTGTAAGGTCGCCCAGATAATTAAGGCCATATCCTGCTCCGAACAAAACAATTACGGTAAGCAGGAAGCCTGTCCACCGTCCGCTCATAATATGGAATGGCACAATCGCCTTCATCGAACGCAGATTAAGCAGTGTGATCACAAGGAAGCACAGACCCGTGCCGATGATAATCCCATAGATTCCAAAGAAAGGGGCTAGCGCGAAGCTGGCAATCAGCTTCACCACGATCCCAACAAGAACATGTCCCATGGACAAATTCACCTTGCCAAGCCCGATCAGAATTGAACTAGACGTTGACATCGTAATCTGAAAGATGGTTCCAAGGGTAAGCAGCCCGATAATTCCGCTTCCCTCCAGGCTGCTGAACAGAAGCCCATTCACGGAATAAGCTGCCGCACACAGAATGATGACAATCGGCATACCCGTCAATATCGATACCCGCATAGCGAGTGTAATCTGGCGTTCCAGGTGCGGACGGTCCCCTCTGGCAAACGCCGCCGCGATGACAGGCAGAAGCGATGCGCTCAGTGCGATGGACAGAATTGGCGGAATTCCCGCGATACTCTGTGCCCGGCTGCCCAGAATACCCAGTGTGTTCGTGGCCGACAGGTTACCCATCTGGTGAATCAGGAGCGGCTTGACAAGGGTTCCGTCAATGAAGTTGACCGCTGGTACAGCCAAGGAAGCGAGCACAATAGGAATAGACAGCTTGAAGATGTCACCGTAAATGCGCATCAGCGGGAGCTGCTCGGACCCGGTTGACAGGTCCTCAAGCTGCTGTCTCCGGTCTTCTTTCCGCAGCTTACTGGAAAACCACATCAAGATGCCGAATGCTGCAACACTTCCAAGCACGCCGCCGAAGGAAGCACCCGCAGCTACCCATTCATCCTTATAATTCGCATGCAGCAGGAAGAATGCCAGCCCGATTCCGGTAATAACCCGCAGCACCTGCTCCATAATCTGAGAGATGCCGTTAGCGGCCATATATCCTCTACCCTGGAAATACCCCCGCATCATCGCAATAGTCGGGAACAGCAGCAGCGCCGGCGCAATCGCCCGGATGGCAGGCACGGCCTCAGGCTGCTTCGTTAAGGTGGCGTAGACTGGTGCCAGCGTATAGAGCAGCACTGTCATGACGAGACCGATAAACACAGCAAAGATTAGCGCCGCCTTGTAGACCCGCTGTGCTTCCCCAGGGCGCTTTAAGGCATAGCGCTCGGAGACCATTTTGCTCAGTGTGCTGGGAATTCCAGCGGTGGCCACGGTAAGCAGCATCAGATATACGTTGTTCGCCACCGTGTAGGACGCATTGCCGACAGCCCCAAAGATGTGCTCAAGCGGGACACGCTGCACAAGCCCTAACACACGGGCTACCAGAGCCGCTGCGGCGAGGATCAGCGTTCCCTTAATAAAAGATTCTTTCTTAGACAAACCGATTTCCCTTCTTTCTCGGACCTATTCCTGGTTAGAAGCTGATAATCCAGATGAAGAATACAATAATCATCACGATTTCAAGCAGGATTTTGACGACCATACTGCTGAACAAGCCAACGACCGAACCAAACCCGACTTTCAGCGATTTTTGAAAAGATGACCCTGAAATCAATTCCCCTGCTACCGCCCCGACGAAGGGGCCGATAATGAGTCCAAACGCCGGAATAACGAAGGGACCGATAATTGCCCCGATCGTACTAAGCCATACGGACGCCTTGCTGCCTCCGAAGCGTTTAACTCCCCAAGCTCCCACCGCATAGTCCGCAGCCAACAGAACGATCACGATCAGCGTCTGCAGGGTCCAGAAACCCCATCCAAAATGCTCGAATGTAAAAAACCACCCGTACACGAAGAAAGCCGCATAGACCGCGATAACCCCAGGAAGAACGGGGATGACCGCTCCCGCAAGTCCCACGAGGAACAGTCCAATAATTAGAATCCAGCCCAGAATATCCACTAGAGTATCACTCCTCCGGTAAAATAAACTTCTGGATCACCTCGGCTATCCCGTCATCATTATTGGACGCCGTCACATAATCCGCGTTCTCCTGTACAGCGAGCTGCGCATTGCCCATAGCAACGCCAAGTCCAGCCGCCTGAATAGCCGCAAGGTCGTTCAGGCTGTCGCCAACGGCAATAACCTGGGACATGTCCAGCCCAAGAAGCTCACAGACAATCTTGATGCCTGTCGCTTTGTTGACTCCCTCAGGGTTAATCTCAAAGTTATACGGGGATGAATTGGTGATTTCAAGACCTCCCATATCCTGCAGCCTCATCAGAATTTGATGACGGAGATCGTCGTCCTCAGTATGATATCCGAACTTAATCCAATGGTTCACATCCACCAGAGCAGGGTCCCAGTTCTTCTCATTGTATGACCCTTCCACCGAATAAGCCCAGAACCATACACCAAGTTCAGCAGCAATTCCGTGCATCTGTTTGACTAGCTCTTTGTCCAGCAGTTCCCTGCGGTACAGCTCATGAGGCGTCTTCCATACTTCACTTCCATTGACTGTAATCATCGGTGTGTTCAGGCCAAGCTGATCTCCGAACGGCACCGCTTCATTGAACGAACGCCCGGTGGATAAGCAGACATGAACCCCGGCCGCAGCCGCTTTGCCGATCCATTCTGCTGTCTTTGGTGATATCTCATGATTATCGTTAAGTAAGGTCCCATCCATATCGAGTGCAAGCAGTCGGTATTTCATCCGTTCATCCTCCATCTTCTGATACAATATAGGTTATCTATTTATCTCTAAACAACATCTTAGTCATTCTACCACAGGAGCCGCAGACCAACAAAGCGATTCCCCGCACAATGAGAAACCGGTCCCCGCCATATCAGGCCGAAGACCGGTTCAAGGAATTTCACCACCTGCCCTATTCATTATCCTGTAATCATAATGAGCGCCAGCACACCAAGTGTAATTCTTGCCCGCTGCAGGGGGCTTTTCTTGATCTTGACTTCCATGGATGCCAACTCCTTTAAGTTCTTGATGGGGATCAGGACACGGACGGACTCTGGAACAATCCCCTCGAGATTTTCCTCTATAAAACAATGTTTCCTTAATGCAATTTTATTCAATAATCAAAAATAAGGCAAGGGGTTTTCCCCCTATGCCTTAGATTTGGGCGCCATCGTCAAACCTCTGCACCAAGTGCTGCAAATGATATACATCTGTTTTACCGAGTGGTGTCCTTAGAAACATTGGAATTATCAGCATTCTGGCTCATCTGTCCCTTCGGAACTCCGTCCAAGCCATATACGGAATCATATGCGTCAAAAATCTTCCGGGCGACCGGCGCCGCGCTTTGTGCTCCGAAGCCGGCTTCAGGAATCATTACCGCAATAGCAAGTTTGGGCTTATTGCGGGGAGCGAAAGCGATGAACACCCCGTTATCCACATTTTCTCTTCCCGCCCATTGGGTGGATGTCCCTGTTTTACGGGCGAAATCATACTTAAATCCCTCGAACGAACTCACCTTGGTCGCCATCCCTTTATGAATTACGTTCCAATGTGCCTCACTAAATTCGGCCTTCCCAAGTACTTTGGGTTCGAACTTCTTAATCACCTTGCCAGAGCTGTCCCTGATCGTATCCACAATATGAGGCTCCATCCGGCGACCCTTCGAGGCAAGCATGGCCGTGTACTGGGCGAGCTGCATCGTTGTATATTTCCCCTCCTGCCCAAAGGCGGCCCGGGCCATCTTCGATTGGGTGGTCTCTTTCTTGTTCGTGTAATAATCCCGCCCACCCTCGTATTCGTTGGGGAGATCTACCCCTGTCGGGATACCGAGTCCAAACCGCTTCATGTATTTGTCCCAAAGCTCGATCGAATCCTTACCTTTGCTGCTGTACATCTTAAGCCCGACCATATCAATCATGAAGGCGTTAGAGGATTCCTTAATTGCCTCCTGTGGGGAAATGGCACCAAGCACATGCCCTGAGGAATTTTTAATCCGGGTATTGTCTTTCCCAAATTCGGCATACCCTTTGTCATAATATGTTGAGTACGGACCAAAATATCCTTCGTTTAAACCGATCAGCACGGTAAGCGGTTTAATCGTTGACCCCAGGTACACAACAGATTCAAGACGATTTTTGGCCTCGCTGGGGCGGAAGGAGCGGATTGTGCCATTTTGATAAATGTATTTGATTTTATCGAAATCGTCATGGGTGATCCCGCCTGTCCGCCACACATTCGGATCGTAGTCCGGCATGCTCGCCATAGCCACCACCTTGCCTGTATCCACCTCCATCGCCACTGCATAACCGGCTCGGGCATTCGGATGAGTTCTTCCATTCACGAGGTGGGAATGAAGCCAGGTCAGCTGCTCAGATATCGCTTTCTGGGCGGCAATCTGAATATCCTTATGAATATTGAGGTACAGATCATTCCCCCTCTCAGGCGGGGTTATTCCCTCCAGACCCTTGGCCATATTTTTAGGGTCTACGGAGACGCTTCTGAAGCCGTTCTTCCCCCTGAGCACATCTTGATACTGGAGCTCCAATCCATCGTACCCTACGTCTTCAAGCTCTGTATATTGAAGCGCCGGATCATCGTTCTTCTTCTCCCTGATCTTCTTATATACTTTAAGACTCGTCGAAGCTCCCTTAAATTTCTTAATATATCCTACAGTCTGAACCGCAACGCCGTTGACCCCGCTTTTGCTATCGTTGTAATAGTTGCGGACACTCTCTTCCACAATATAAAGCCCCGGATATTTAGATTTATTCTCTATGAAATAAGCAACTTCATCTTTACTTAGTCCTGCTTTTATTCTTCGGGGTTCGAATCCTCCGCTGCGCATGGACAGGATATCCATCGCATAAATGATGTCCTTAAGCTCCTGCTGCTCCTGCGTGGGATCACCAAGCTCTTTGAATTTAGCCATAAGCTCTTCCCCAAGCTTAATTGCCTTCGGAAGAAATTTATACTCAGCGTTTAAAGTTATGTACAATGACTGCACCGGGGTCGAATAAGCCAGCTTCTCATGGGAAGCATCATAGATCGTTCCCCTAATAGGAGGAAGCGGCACATTTTTGACATTCGGGTCCTCTGTTCCGGGAACAAGCTTAGGGCCCTCTACGAACTGAAGCACGGCAAGACGCAGGATGATGACGGTAAAAATGATAAACGATCCGAAGAAAAATAAGTTTAGGCGGAGATGGGATTGCCTTTTCTTGGTGACCTCCTCTTCTATACTGCTGCGGTCCTCACTGAACTTCATACCCGCTTCCAACTCCTTCCTCTCTCGATAACCAGTTCCATCGTATCATAGCTATGCGCCAATATTGGTTACAATTGGATAACTAAATACGCAGGTCCTAGGAAAGTGCATCAAAAAAAGCTGCCCTTAGAATGTAATTCCAAAGACAGCTTCGTTTAGACAATTCCTGTATTTAATTATCGATTCCCGGCCCCGTTGGTCTGACCGCTCTTCCCGTCCTGATTGCCGGACTGGTTCTGAAGCGTCTTCTTCGGAATGCCGTCAAGACCATATTCCATATCATAAGCATCGAATATCTTCCGGGCTATAGGAGCCGCACTCTGAGCACCGAATCCCCCTTCAGGAATGACAACCGCTACAGCCAGCTTCGGCTTATTGCGCGGCGCAAAGGCGATGAACACCCCGTTATCCACGTTCTTGTGACCAACCAACTGAGTGGATGTCCCTGTCTTACGGGCAAAATCATAAGGGAAATTGTCAAAGGAGCTTACATCCGTAGCCATCCCCTTAATGATTTCGTTCCAGTATGAACTCTTGAAATTCTCCTCATTCAATACCTTAGGTGTGAACTTCTTAATAATGTTCCCCTTGGAGTCTTTAATCATGCTGACGATGTGGGGCTCCATACGTTTCCCCCGGGTTGCCAGCATGGTCGTGTACTGTGCCAGCTGGAGGGTTGTGTATTTCCCCTGTTGGCCGAAGGAGGCATAGGCCAACCGTGACAAGGCCGTTTCCTTCTTATTCGTGTACTCCCGGAAACCAAGATATTCATTAGGCAGATCTACTCCCGTAGAGACCCCAAGCCCAAACTTCTTCATGTATTCATCCCAAAGCCCGATGCCCTTCTCTCCATACTTCTTGTAAAGCCTCTCCCCGACCATATCAACCATGAAAGTATTCGAGGAGTGCCGGATTGCATCAGCCGGGCTGTTCAGATAACCATACACGTGCCCTTGGGAGTTGCGGACCTTGGAGGAGTCATTCTTACCAAAGGTAGCATACCCCTTATCATAATAAGGCGTGCTTGTTGTAAACAATCCATCATTCAAGCCAATCAGCACAGAGAGCGGCTTGATCGTGGACCCGAGTAGAACCACGGATTCCGGGTGCTGGCCCTTCTGGCCCGAACCGAAGGATCTGATGGTGCCGTTCTGGTACACGTTTTTGATTTTATCGTAGTTATCGCCGGAGATCCCCCCGGTACGCCATACATTTGGATCATAGTCCGGCATGCTTGCCATGGCCACAACATTGCCTGTATCCACTTCCATCGCAACGGCAAAACCGGTTCTGGCATTCATGTGATACTGGCCGCTCACCGGGTGGGTATGAAGCCAGGACAACTGGTCCATGATGGCTTTTTGGGTCGCCGTTTGGATCTTGCTGTCAATGTTCAGATAGACATCATGGCCCTTCTCTGGTGGAGTAATCTCGGTAACCCCACTGGCCATGTTGCGCGGGTCGACGGACACACTCTTGAAGCCATTCCGGCCGCGCAGCTCATCCTGGTACTGGTACTCAATCCCGTCAAAGCCTACATCCTCTGTATCGGTATACTGCAGAGCTGGATCATCCGCCTGTCCGACCTTCTTCTTGTAGAAGTCCAGCACAGTCGAAGCTCCTTTAAACTTCTTGATGTAACCTACCGTTTGAACCGCAATACCGTTTATGCCGTTACTTGGGTCCGTATAGTAGTTACGGATACTTTCCTCAACGACATCAATCCCAGGATATTCGCTCTTGTGTTCCATGAAATAAGCAACTTCCTTGTTGGACAATCCCACCTTCAGACGACGCGGGGCGAATCCGCCGCTAAGCTTGGACTTCAGATCCATCGCTTCCACCACGTCTTTCACGGTCAGCTTCTCACCGTTCGAATCACCGAGCTCATTGAACTTGGCAACCAGCTTAGTGGCTAGAGCCTGGGCATTCGCCTCGTTCTTTCCTGTATACTCCTTGGTAAGTGTCATATACAGCGATTGAACCGGCGTGGAATAAGCTAACTTCACATTCTGCCGGTCATATATCGTACCCCGGGTTGGTGGCAGCGGAATATCCTTAACAGCCAGATTGCCACCCTGCTTAACCAGCTTGGGACCTTCCACAAATTGAAGTATAGCCAGACGCACAATAATCACGGTAAATATAGCAAATGCGGTGAAAAAAAACAGATTAAGACGAATATTAAAATGACGCTGCTGCGCGGCCTGTTTCTCCCGCGGGTCATCCTCGTAATTCTTTTTCATTGGTTTTCCCCTGTAGCCTCCCTGATGCTTAATAGTTCTTCCCGTATTTTATCACAGGGTAATCGGACTAGGCGAATTTCTCTCAAGCCAGATCCTATATGGCTTTATCCGCAATATGTGTCTCGTTAAAAGCCTTCGGGTTGAACCAGTCCCCGCTTTGAGCCCAGGTCGGATCAAGCGGCACCCATTTCCCTTTTTCACTCAGGTAAACCTCGTTCCAGGCATGGGGACCGTATCCACCCTGACCGTTATAACCAAGTCCGGTAATTACCTTCACCTTCAGGCCCTGTGAACGGGCCATGACTGCGTACAGACGGGCATAATCAATACATACCCCTCGTCTGGTTTCAAACGTCATAGCAGGTGTCTGTTCATGCCAGATCTGCTTCTCTTCGTAATCCTTGACTTTGTCATAGTCATAGCTGATTCGCGTGCCTACCCAATCATACAGCTTACGCGCCTTCTCCTCGTCCGTGGTGGCCCCCTTCACAACAACTGCTGCCGCATCCACAATGTTATCGGGAACCTGGGCGTCAAGCACCTCATATCTGCGCTGCATGATCCCATTCAGCTCTTCCTCCACACTTCGGGTGAAGACGGGAAGCTTCTCCTTGATCAGATTGCCCGATAAAGGCTCAATAATAGACTGGGCCCCCTCGCGATACACAGGTGAAGCTTCAACATAACGGCTGAAGCCGCTGTTCGGATACAGGGTAACAACGATAAACAGCACAGCGATAACGACGATACAGCGGGCCGCACCGATGACCGCACCGATGCCTGCGCCAGCCAAACGGCTGAGCAGGGACGCAGGCCGGTCACTCCCACCACCAAAGCGGTGGATAAGGGATGCTCCGCCAAATACAAGTGCGGCAAGCAGACCGAGTACGGACCGGACCACCCAATACCCGATAATAAAAACAACTGCGAACCGCATGAGCGGAAACTCACGGATTGCAGTAATCAGTGTGTAATATATTTGCTCCCACTTGTTTAAATCTCTGGACGGCAGGTCAATACTGGTCAGCCACTTCTGCACAATGGGCGACAGCCACATCGCCAAAGGCACGGATAGGGCAATCCCCGCCAAGGAGAGGACACCTCCGCTGATCAGGGAGAATAGGCGGCCTGCCGACCTCGATCCCCCTCTGATCAAGCCCTGCAGGACAGAGACCGCCATGATCAAAATTAATAACAGATTGATAAAATTATAATTTTGCACATTTTGAACCCAATCTGGCACGTCAAATAGCCCCTCTCTTTGATCGTCTGGACTCAAAATGATCGTAATTTATTTCGAGTTCCTCTTAGCTTCCTGTATAAAAGCATTCAAAGCATCGCTCCGGCTCCATTCGCCCAGCGAGACGTCCCGGAAGGTGACTTTCACCTTATCACTGTCCGCACTCCCGCTAACCTCAAGATTCGGCGACTTGATCACAAAGGTGCCATCCGCTTTTCTAGTGAACTTTGCTTCCTTGGCTTCACTTGTCATCATCTTAATAGCTTCGCTCTTGACTGCATCTGTTGTCTGGGTGGTCAGCGTGGATGCCACCTGTCCAAGGTCCTTCAAGGACATTCCGCTATAAATCACCACGAATGCCACAATGACAAGAATGAGCCCCCATTTGACTACAGTCTTAACCAGGTTGGCAATCAGCAGCAGCACAACCAAAGCAATTACAAGCACAAGCCAGTTTTGTTTAAAAAACTCAATCCAAACTTGAACGTCCATCCTTCTTTATACACTCCTAATTATCATTTGTTGGTGGAGCACGACGGGCAAAGCGCCAAGTTGCCTTTTACATTATACATGATGGCCACACCTGGTGTCAGCCTAACCCCTCTTGGGGACTGTATCCAGCCCTTTTATCCAAATAAAATTTAAAAAACAGCATAAGTTCGTCCCTCAAAACGTACAAGTAGAGCATATGGTTCGCCGACTGGCTGAAGCAGACCGGCAACGCCCAAGCTCAGCTCAGGCTTTCGAAGCGGGTTTTGCATAACGGAGCACATGCTTTTGAAACTTGCTTTGCAAAACTAAGCCTACGCTTTCGAAGTGAGTTTTGCTTCGCAAAACTTTAAGCTCATGCTTTCGAAGTGAGTTTGCTTCGCAAAACTTTAAGCTCATGCTTTCGAAGCGAGTTTTGCTTCGCAAAACTTTAAGGAGGGACGGTATGAAGATCGCATTTTGGCTGTATTTTTTTATGTTCATCGCTTTTTTTGACCTGCACGCCCAGTATCCGATCCTGACGCCGTTCGCCCTGTCGCTCGGGGCCGCCCCCACCTTTATCGGCTGGATGATGGGCATTTACTCCATCACTCATCTGCCTGGAAATTTGCTTGCCGGCAGGGGCGTGGATAAACACGGCAGCCGCCGATATCTCATATTCAGCCTGATTTCGGCCGGGATCGTCCTCCTACTGCAAGCTCATGTCACCGCCCCTTGGCAGCTTCTGATGCTTAGATCAATGAGCGGCTTCGTGCTGGCCTTCTTGGCCCCCGCCTGCCTTGCTCTCCTTGCATCGCTGTCCCAAGACCCGATCAAGCAGGGTAAGCTGATGGCCGGGCACGGGGTCATGCATACCCTTGCTTCCGTGGTCTCCCCGGCTGCCGGGGCATTCCTCGTCGCTCAGGCCGGATTCGCTTCCACCTTCCAATCCCTCGGCTGGCTGCTTATCGGAACCGGCATCATTGCGGTCTTCCTGGTCAAGGGAAACCAGGGAAGCACCCCGGCAGTTTCGAGACATCTGACCAAGGGCTATGACGAAATCCAAACCACCGGGTTCCGTGTGATTCCCCTAAGGTTCTACCTGCTACCCCTGGCTGTAGCCTGCTCCCAAGGCATCCTGTTCTTCGAGCTTCCGCTGCAGGCAGGGGGCATCTCGGGCATTCTCAATACCGGACTCTACTTCTCACTGCTCAGCCTGGGAGCTCTGGTCACCTTGTGTATGCTCTTCCTGCACAGGTACTCCCCTTACGTACGGGCTACCACTGGCGTGCTGGGCATGGCGCTGGCGTTCTACTCCATGGCCGCGAACTGGAATATTCCGCTGGCCGTATCGCTGGTCTTTCTCGGCATGGCAAAGGGAGTGCTATTCCCGGCCATGGCCTCTTTGTTCATCGAGCTGAGCGGCGGTAAAAGACTGGGCACCGTATTCTCCCTGCAATCCATTGCGATGTCGCTGGGCGCTTTTCTCGGTCCGGTGCTGGCGGGCCAGATCCGCCACACCCTCTCGCCCTACTTCCTGGCTTTCCCCCTGCTGATGCTTCTGCTTGTAACAGTTCCGCCAATGCGCAAGAGGGCCAAAGCTGAACGTACCGCCGGACAGACTCCTCCCGCGGTGGGTTAATCTGCGGTTTAATCCATGGTTCGTTATAGGCTGCCGCACAAGACACATTAGCCCTGCCTGCATAATCTGCTTATGTAATCACCATTACTTGAAGGCAGGTGAATATCATGAGTCACGTCGATCATTGCGGTCCTGGACCTGTCGGACCTGGATATGGATTCTGGACATCCACAGGCACTATCCTTGTTCTGTACATTCTTCTTGTAATCATCCTCCGCACACCTTTCTTCNTAACAGTTCCGCCAATGCGCAAGAGGTCCAAAGCTGAACGTACCGCCGGACAGACTCCTCCCGCGGTGGTTTAATCTGCGGTTTAATCCATGGTTCGTTATAGGCTGCCGCACAAGACACATTAGCCCTGCCTGCATAATCTGCTTATGTAATCACCATTACTTGAAGGCAGGTGAATATCATGAGTCACGTCGATCATTGCGGTCCTGGACCTGTCGGACCTGGATATGGATTCTGGACATCCACAGGCACTATCCTTGTTCTGTACATTCTTCTTGTAATCATCCTCCGCACACCTTTCTTCTAAGAACATCATACATGTATGGGTATACACCCAAACTCAGAGACTTGCCCGCTACACAGGGCAGGTCTCTTTTATTTTGCATGGAAAAGAGGGTGCGGTTTAAACTAACAGAAGAAACCCTAACCTGCGAGGTGAGCCATTATGCCAATATACATTATTGTGGAGGGCAAGAACGACAAGAGCAAGCTGCGCCGCGTCCTGAACGACGAAGTCGAGATTCTGTGCACCTTCGGCACGCTGAACACACTTAAATTGGAGCAGCTCCGCCGAAAGATCAGGGACGAGGAGACCTATCTTTTTATGGATAACGACTCTTCCGGCAAAAGAATCCGGGGAATTCTCCGGGACGCCTTCCCGGACGCCGGCCATATTTATACCAGCCGGGGTTATGCAGGTGTCGAGGGGACTCCTGACGAATACATTATTAAGCAATTGGAAAAAGCCGGCCTGGAAGAGTACATTATGTACCCTCCAGCCAGCTTCTGATTACAAGCCTCCGAATTTAACCGGGGTCTCCTATTCCTTAGCCAACCGTTCAACCTCTTCCGCAATTTCCTTCGCGGTTACGTCATCCTTGTAATATTTGCGGTAGTTGCCTTCCCGGTCCACCAGCGCAATCAGGTCCGAGTGCATGAAATTGCCATCCCGGTCCTTGTTTACAATGAACTGGAACGTATTCATCGCGAAATCGGCTGTCTGTTTCTCGTCGCCGCGAAGGAAATACCAGCCGCTGTAGTCAGCACTGAATTTGTCCCCAAATTCCTTGATCTTCTCCCGGGTATCCCGGACAGGATCGAAGGACACGGATACAAAGCTGACATCCTTGCCAAACAAGCCGTCCTTCTTCAATTGATTCTGAATCTGGGACATTTTGAAAGTGGAGATTGGACATACGTCAGGACAATTGGTAAAAAAGAAATAAAAGAGCCGGACCTTCCCGTTCGTATCCTGCAATGTGACAGTCTTTCCATCCACATTTTCCATTGAAAAATTCTGAACGGGTCTAATGACTGGAATTTTGGGCTTGCTGTATGTATCAATAAGAAGATAACCCGCCAAAATCACACAGATCGCAAGCAGAGTAAAACTCCACTTGTATTTCTTAAGCAGTGTCACAACTTAAGCCTCCTTAATGAATGGATATCTAAAAAAAGAACCCCATGTTCCCATGGGATTCTCAGGCAACCAACAGAGATTAATGGTGAACTGTATCCAGAATCAGGACAAGCAGAGTGAACATTAAATAACTGATGGAGAAAAGAAATACTTTTTTGGCCCAGGTATCGTTATCCGTCTTCTTGCTGAAGCCTGCCAAGGCCATGACCAGCCAAATTACGGCAAGCGCCTCACCAATAATCAGGAACCAGATTCCTGTGTATCCATACGCATACATCAACGGAGGAATCGGCAGCAGAAGAGCGAGATAAGGAATCATCTGGAACTTCGTTCTCTTGATGCCTTTCACAACAGGCAGCAGCGGGAACCCGGCTGCACGGTATTCTTCAACCCGCCGGATGCCAAGCGCCCAGAAATGGGGCGGCTGCCACAGGAATAGAAGGGCGAACAGCAGAACGGCGGCCAAGTCAATCTTGCCGGATACGGCCACATAACCGATAACCGGTACGGCAGCGCCCGAAATCGCTCCTACAGAGGTGCTCCAGGTAGAGGAGCGCTTCAACCACATCGTGTAAATACCTGCATATACAACAAACCCTACAATTCCGCATATTCCGGCCAACCAGCCGGAGAACGCGAACAACACGCCAAATCCCAGAATACCCAGAATAATCGAATACCACAACACAACGTTAGGCGTAAGCTTGCCGATAGGAAGGGCACGAGTCTTCGTCCGTTCCATCTTGCTGTCAAGCTCACGGTCATAATAGTTATTGAATACGCAAGCGGAAGCCATAATCAGAACGGTGCCGAGAAGTGTAAGCAGCAGCTTTCCATATTGTAAATTCCAACCGGAGGCAAGCCAAAAACCGGCAAATGCCGCAATCAGGTTGGAGCGAAGGATTCCGGGCTTTGTTAAAGCGACAAAATCTCTCCATGTGGCTGTATCGCCAGTCGGTGAAGGTCTCATAGTTATAGCTGGGGAATCCGAAGGAGCAGTGTAACTATATTGTTTACCCACGCGGATAGTTCCTCCTTATATGTTCATAGCGGGACATCTTATCCATCCTCGCTATAAACTTTATCATATCAAAAACGGTTAGTGTTTGACAATTACTGAACAATCGGAGTCATTGTATGACAATTCGGTGACACATGCCTGACGGACAGTATAAAAGCCGGACTTATTGTCCGGCCTTTGTCATATCAATGCCTGTCCATATAAAAGTTCGCTTTTCGCCCGGTCATGCTTTAGGTAGAAAACCCATTCTTTCCTGCACCTCGGCAAGGGTCTTGGCAGCCATGGCCTCCGCCCGCTCGGCGCCTTGGCGGAGAATTTCGGTAATTTCACCCGATTCCCGGATCTCCCGGTACCGCTGCTGAATCGGCTCCAGCTTGGCGACCACAACCTCAGCAAGATCCTTCTTGAACGGACCATACATTTGTCCTTCATAGCGCTGCTCCACTTCGCTGATGGACAGGCCTGAACATTGGCTGTAAATGCTGATCAGGTTGCTGACTTCCGGTTTATTCGCCGGGTCATATTTCACCTCACGTCCGGAGTCCGTCGTGGCGCGGCTGATCTTCTTGCGGATATCCGCGGGTGAATCCAGCAGCGCAATATAACTGCCTGCATTCGGATTGCTCTTGCTCATTTTGCTTGAGGCGTCATCCAAGGACATCACACGCGCGCCCACTTTAGGAATATATGGCTCAGGGATTGTAAAGAAATCCCCGTATCTGTGATTAAACCGGCCGGCCAAATCCCGGGTCAGCTCCAAATGCTGCTTCTGATCTTCCCCAACCGGAACAAGGTCCGCATTATACAAGAGAATATCCGCAGCCATCAGGGAAGGATAGACGAATAATCCTGCACCCACCGAATCCTTGCCAGAGGACTTGTCCTTGAATTGGGTCATACGCTCAAGTTCCCCCATCGAGGTCAAGGTGGTCAGAATCCAGCCAAGCTGGGCGTGCTGAGGCACATGGGACTGCATATAGACGTTTGCCTTGCTCGGGTCAATTCCCGCCGCGATGAACAAAGCGGCAACCGACTCGGATTGCTCACGTAAAGCGGCAGGCTCCTGGGCAACTGTGATCGCATGGAGATCCACAACCATAAAGTTGCAATCATACTCATGCTGAAGCTGAACAAAATTTTGCATAGCCCCGATGTAATTTCCCAGGGTCAGCTTACCGCTGGGCTGAATGCCGGAAAGAACGATTTTTTTCATTTTTTTCTACTCCTCTGTATAGATATTCTGAATATCCTCTTTTTTTATTCTGAGAACACAAAAAAAGCCTCACATCCGCAAGGGACGTGAGACCGTGGTGCCACCCTAATTCGCCGGCATTCCGAAACGGGAATGCTGCAGCCTTTGTGTTCTTGTTAACGGGGAACAACCGGCCGAACATACTGGGATGACTGCCTGTAAGGCAGACTCCGTTCCTCTCGGCGCTCCGGGGTCCATTCATCACTAGCATCCTGCCGGTTCGCATCCACCACCGGCTTTCTGGTAAGGGTGTGCTTTTGACTACTTCTCCCCATCAACGCATTGCATATCGCTCAAGTTTATGTTTCCATAATAATTGTGCCTAACCAATACTGTCAAATCAGATTTTCCGTCCATCCTTAAAAGTGTTATGATAGGTCTAGCTTTGGAATTTTGATTATAGTGGGAAAAGGAGCAACGATATGAAAAAAGTGACCAAAGGGCAATGGAACGGCTACGACACTTATATTTTACATAGCCGCGAACTTGAAGTCACACTGTTGCCACGGCTCGGGAATAATGTAATCGGCCTTACGGACAAGGTGCAGCAGCGTGAAGTGCTGCGGCGGCCCGAGGAGAATGAACTCGATTTTTATCTGCAGAAACCTTACCACTTCGGTATACCTCTCCTGATTCCACCCGGAAGAATCCGCAGAGGCGAATTCGAGTATGCCGGGCAGCACTACCAATTCGACCGCAATACAGCGAACGACAATCATATTCACGGACTCCACCGCACCCAATGCTGGAGGGTTAGTGATATAGAAGAAGACGAAGAAGGCTGCGCGATTACCACCGAGTTTCTGACCTCAGATGATCCGGAATGGCTCCGTCAGTACCCGGTACCGCTGAAGCTCGAAATGACCCTAAGACTTCAGGGAGCAACCCTGTCCCAAACGTTCAAGATCACCCATTTGGGTGAAACCCCGGCTCCGTTCGGCCTAGGCCTACATACCTGGTTCCTCCTCGATGGACGACCTGACGAATGGACCCTACGTCTTCCAGTAAGTGAGACTTATCTGCTGGATGAAGAGAATGTGACTACAGGCGAGACAGCCTCTCTTGGAGATTTAGATCGCCTTAATACAGGACTTAATCTCGCAGGCACGAACTTCGACACCATGCTGAGCATAGGCGGCAAGCCTGTTCAGGCTGATCTTCAGCGCAAGGACGGATACACGCTCCGCTACTCGGCAGATCCGAGATATTTCAAACATTGGGTTCTCTATACGAAAGGGGAAGCAGACCAGTTTCTCTGCATTGAGCCCTACACCTGGATTCCAAATGCTCCAAATCTGAAGCTGCCTAATGAGGTCACAGGCCTGATAGATCTTCAGCCAGGCGAGCAGCTTGCTTTGCAGGTGAATCTGGATATTGTATATCCTTCTTAATCTATCTTGCCTAACAAGCGGTTGTCGCACCAGTTCAAGCTGGCGGTAACCGCTTTTTTATTTTGGGAGTTTTCAAACGCCTGAAGCCGCCTGCGATAGCCTAATAATTACCACCTCTTTCACTCTGATCTCTTGTGCATATTTTATGAGTCTAAAACCATACTAACATCACTAAGGTCGAAGGAGGTGACAAACATGGCAGGTTCAAACAGCCGCAGCGGAAGTCGTCGCAGCAACAACCTTATCGTTCCTCAAGCTAACCAAGCTCTCCAACAACTGAAATATGAGGCAGCTCAAGAGCTGGGTGTAACTATTCCTCAAGATGGTTACCTTGGAGACAACACTTCCCGTGAAAATGGTTCCCTCGGGGGCTACATCACAAAACGTCTGGTGCAATTGGCAGAACAGCAATTATCGGGTCGTTCTAACCTATAATTTGCGTTCTCTCCTAACTTCGATATAAAAACGGGCGGTCTGCTTTGGCAGGCCGCTTGTTTTTTTGTTACAACACTGTATTGAAGTATTGACAAATTGTCTGGATCGAATATCATTGTTGTATGACTATTGAACAACTTAAATCCAAGGATGAGACACTGGTGCATATGTTGAAAGCCCTGGCTGACCCAACACGACTGCAGATCATCAGGACTTTGCGTGATACCAAAGCTGAACTGAGCTGCGGGGAAGTGGGCGACAGGTGCGAAGCTTCCAAGTCTAATGCTTCCTATCATTTTCGTACTCTGCGGGAGGCCGGACTAATTCTTGTACGGAAAGAGGCGCAAACAAAGTACATACAGATTAATGAAAGCACATTTACCCGTTTTTTGCCTGGATTCCTGGACACCCTGTGATCCGGGTATCTTTTTAATGATTAGTTCAATAGTTATTTAACTAATGAATCATGTTGAGGAGGATCAAGATTTGAATACAGCTGTGATGGGATTGCTATTTTTAATTATATTTGTGATTGGTACGGATACTTTTTTAATTAGCCCACTTCTTCCTGTGCTTCAAACCACTTTCCATGTGAATGCCGGTGCAGCCGGATGGATGGTTAGTGCCTATGCTCTAGGTTATGCGTTGTTCGCACTTCTCGCAGGCCCCTTGTCCGACCGTCTAAACCGCAAAAAAGTTATGATTATGGGGCTCGTCTGCTTCTCCCTTTCCACTGGGCTGTGTGCCGCAGCATTTGACTTCTGGAGTATGAACCTGTTCCGCTTTGCCGCCGGGGTGAGTGCGGCGTTTGTCACCCCCCAGGTGTGGGCTTCAATTCCTCTTCTGGTACCTAAAGATAAGATACTTAAGGGCATGGGAATCGCCACGGCCGGGCTGTCCATTTCTCAGCTTCTGGGCCTGCCTATCGGCAGCTATCTTGCTTCGGTGAACTGGCGTGTTCCATTTGTGGCGCTTGCACTAATCGCCTTATTCCTTGGGATAGCGGCACATGCCGTGCTTCCTGGCCTGCTTCCCCACACGAAGGATGCACAAGCCCGAGAGGACCGGTCTCTAATCAGAACTTATACATATCTTCTGCGTTCTACTACGGCAGTACTCGCTTTTGGCGCGTATTTCATATTCCAATTCGGTAATTTTGCCGCTTTTTCCTTTTTAGGTTCCTGGTTGTCGGTATCATATCATCTGGGGGTATCGGACATTGGTGGAGTCATGCTGTTCCTGGGCCTTGGAAATACCATCGGCAGTTTAGGGGGAGCAACGATTGTCCAGCGAATCGGGGTGAAGAGAACTTTGCTTATAGGGATAACCATCAGCGGTTTTATATATCTTCTGCTCGCTAATTCACCTTATCTTTGGATGGTCAAGGCCGGTTTGTTTGTAATCTTCATGATTAGCGGCACCTTATTTCCGCTAATGATCAGCTGCTTGCAGAGCCTGTCTTCTACAGCCCGTGGCACTATCGCGGCACTTTCCAATGCCTTGATGTATTTGGGAACATCACTTGGAGCTGCGGCCGCCGGTGGACTCTATCAGGCCACAGGGACTTTCCTGTCCGTAACAATGCTGACCTTTATCTCATTTATCTTGTTCTTAATCCTGTTTAATTCAAGTGGAATCCTGAAACCACAGGTACCTGTAAAAGCTTGAGTTTGGTTTAAAAGCAGGGCTTTCCAGATATCGCTCCAGGCGTACCGGTACAAGTCCTGCTTTATGTATGTTCTAAATTTCACATATTAAGACCACTCTTGATATGTGCTGGTTGCATCCTTCCTGGGATAACGAATCATCAAATTAGCCATATTGTAATTGGACTCCAGTGTGGCATCCACAATCACCATATCCTGGCGGAGAGCAAATTCATAACTGATCTCCCCATGCGTCCAATGACGCTTAAAATTAAGCGATTCGATAGCCATCTTTCTGAATGAAGCTTGTTGGGCTGCCGTTAACCCGCTATCCCCTCCTGATAAATGTCCATTTCTTCCACTAATCGGATTCTGGCGGATACCGAATTTGCCGATAACATTGTTGCGGATTTGTACAAACACCGTGCCTGAAGTCAGGCCGGCCAACTCCGCTTCTAGTTCTCTGAACACAAGATCAAGCTGTCTTGGCAGAGAAATTTGGTCAGTTTTCAACAATATCCACCCTCCCTTCGCTATGTAATCCCCTATATATAGGGCTTCCGTCTCATTATATGCCATTCTAATATACCCATCAACAATAACCTACAAAATTGGGTATATATGCCTATATGATATAATTTTTCAATTTTATTCTTCCTCATGATTCGCTATTTCTTCTTATATAACGACAAAAATCCCCACCCGCACATAAAGAAATGCACCCTTGAAGCCTGATCAACCGGCTAAAAGGATGCATCCTATAAATTCAATTATTTACTTGGTCATCTCTAGGAACAACTCCACATCGGCTACGGCAAGAGAAACCGCCTCTTCCCAGAAATCAGGCTTAGTCAGATCCACGTTCAGATGCTTACGTGCCAAATCCTCTACCGTCATGCGCCCGGTATCACGCAGAAGCGCATCATACTTCTCGGCGAACGCTTCCCCTTCACGCTGTGCCCGTGCGAATATGCCTGTGCTGAATAGGTAGCCGAAGGTATACGGGAAGTTGTAGAACGGAACATCCGTAATATAAAAATGCAGCTTGGATGCCCAGAAATGAGGATGGTAGGATTCAAGCGCTCCATTATACGCTTCTTTCTGTGCTTCCACCATCAAAGCCGAGATCTCTTCTGCGTTCAGAAGACCCTCTCTACGCTTCTCGTAGAACCGGGTCTCGAACAGGAAGCGGGCATGAATGTTCATAAAGAAAGCGACACTGCGCTGGATTTTATCCTCCAGAAGTGCGATCTTCTCCTCATCACTAGCCGCGTTTTTCACCTGCGCATCCGACAGAATCATCTCCGCAAAGGTGGAAGCGGTCTCTGCCACATTCATGGCATAGTTCTGGCAGAACGGCGGCAATCCGTCCATCACATGCTGGTGATAGGCATGACCAAGTTCATGTGCAAGCGTTGACACATTGGAGGCCGTACCACTGTATGTCATGAAAATTCGGGTCTGGCTGCTTTCGGTAAGAGACGTACAAAAACCGCCAGGCCTCTTGCCGGAACGGTCCTCTGCCTCCACCCAGTTCTGATTGAAGGCCTTGACCGTGAAATCCGCAAGCTTCGGGCTAAAGCCGTTGAACTGTTTCACAATCTCTTCAGCCGCATCGTCGTAGGCAATCTTAGCATCCGCAGAACCGATCGGAGCCTCCACATCAGCCCAGCTCAGGCGTTCGACCCCCAGAAGCTTAGCCTTGCGTTCAAGATACTTCACAAATATCGGTTTATTCTTGGTAATAACCGCCCACATAGTATCGAGCGTCTCCTGGGACATCCGATTGATGCTGAGCGGCTCCTTCAGCACGCTGTCCCAGCCGCGCTTCTCATACAGCTTCAATCTGAAGCCCGCAAGCCGATTCAGGGTGTCTGCGCAGTAATCCGCCGCAGCTTCCCAGGCCTCCTCCCACTTGGCGAAGGTCTCTTGGCGGACTCCGCGGTTAGGCGAGTGCAGCTTGTTATGGGCTTGACCGGCAGAGAGCAGCACCTCTTCCCCGTTCTCGTCCTTGAACGGAATCGTTACCTTGCTGACGATGGTATCATAATGCTGTCCCCATCCGTGATAACCATCCACAGCCAGATCCAGAACAAGATTTTCTTGCTCAGGAGGCAGCTTCTCCCGGGTCTTCTCCCGGCTTTCGTTCAGTGCGAAAGCAATCGGTTTAATCTCGTCCCGGTTGATCCATGCCGTGAATACCACATCTTCCGTGCTGCCAAGCACATTCTCAAAACGGGTATTCACTCCCTCCAGAGCAGCATTCAGGGACGTAATCTTACCTGCCAATTGGACTGCTTTCTTGTCCGCCGTGTCCTGTGCCGTCAGGCACTCGGTGAACGAGGAAGCTTCCCTCAGCCTGGAATATGCGCTTTGGAGGGTTTCAATAAACCCGTCCAGAGAAACCGTATCTTCAACCGATTGCGGTGCTTCTAGAGCGTTGACCTGCCGTGCAAGGTCAGAGATATCCTGCTCAAGCTTGCTCAGGAATTGTCCGAACTCCTTGGAGGAGGAACCTCCCGGAAATACGCTTTCCAAATCCCATGTCAGCCCTACTGGCTTCTGCAGTTGTGTCATTTCATCTCATCCTTTCGTATGTCGCTGTATTGATCCACTATGGCTCAAAAGTGTATAACTAAGATATAGCCCTCCAGGGCAGATAAGGAGGAACCATATGAGACCACTTCAAATATCAGCCGAAACCGCTGTGAAATTAGCCGAGAAACTCGGGGTCCCTTTAGAGAACCTTATGCATATGCCGCAGCATATTTTACTTCAAAAGATCAGTGAGCTTGCCAAAGAAGAGGCCGGCTCAGAAGATAAGCCAAAGTCATGATTCCTTTTGAAAGAACACTTCCCTATGACGTGGTAATGGGTGATGTATATGTACAGAGCTGTCCTTTCTGCGGAAGCGAGAATGTTCTGCTCCCTATGAAGCCCCAGGAGCTTAAGAGTGTGCGTGAAGGCAAGAAGAAGCTGCTCGTCTTCCCCTGCTGTTACAACAGGGTAACCGTCGTGGACAGCGATCAGGATTATCTGCTTACCGATCAGGACATCCGGCGGTAGCAAGCCTGTCTTATTTATAATGATACCGCGGGAATCTCACGGCTGAGATTCCCGCGGTTATTTTGCCAGCTAGCTATTCATCTCCTCGGGAATCTCCAGCTTCGCAGCAAGCATGTCCTCTCTGAGAACAGCCCACTGCTCACGGGAGGCCCTGATCATGGCCGCGTCCATAATCTTCTTATCATTGATCACTCTGGAGAACCACCTTACGGCTTCAGAGTAATTGCCGGTACGCCTGTTCAGCTCACCGATCAGATACATGAGGCGGGCGTCATTCGCCCCGGCTCCCTCAAGCTCGTACACGCGGATATAGGATTCTAGACTAAACCCCAGGAACCTCAGCTCCTGTTCCTTAAGCTCCTTATACCGGTACAACCAGGCGATATGATGAAGCAGACTCGAAATAATCCGCTCCTTCTCTTTGACCACCTGCGCGCACAGCAAAGCAAGTTTATAAGTCTCCAGCGCGGTTTCCCAGTCCCGGGGCCCACCGAAATCGCGAAGGTTGATTCTGTCCCCGATCTGTTTCTTGAATTCTGCCCGCTGAGATTCCTTAAGACGTTCGTCGAAATTCTCGGAGAACGCAAACCCGCAGGAAGGACATACCCTTACAACATAGAAATCGGGATTCTCCTTGGCATAATAACGGCAGAAATCCGTATCCGTCTTCACTGCCCGTTTGAAGCTTGGTCTCACTCTTGATGTCATAAATTCATGTTCGCATTGAATACAAGTTACCTTAATCGTATAGAGCGGCTCCAGTTCCAATTTGCCCTACTCCCTTTCATTCTCTCAAGGATCTGATTGTGTAGTGAAGGTCATTTGTCCTTAATCTATTGTGGCGTATTTATGAAGTGATGCGCAGGTCCAGACAGACGCTGGAGAATAAATGCCCTGAACGGATCTTCTATCCCGATCTCCTGCAGTGCGGAAGCCATACAGCTAAGCCAAGCCTCCGCCCGCTCCTCGGTAATCGGGAAGGGCATATGTCTTGCGCGCATCATCGGGTGGCCATATTGATCAGAATACAACGAAGGCCCTCCAAAGAACTGTGACAGGAACATAAACTGCTTCTCCATCACTGGAAATATATCCTCAGGAAAAAGCGGGCCGAGCAGCGGATGTGCCTGGACTTTAGGATAGAACGCCTTAACCAGGCTCCTTAGGGTCTTCTCGCCACCCAGATTGTCATATATAGACAGACTCGGATTATAATTCATCAGTTATTCGCCAACTTCCTTGTGATATATCTGCCGTTATATTATACCAATAAATCGCATCAGGTTGTACTTCCACGATATATAAGATCATTTCACAACCTGTCCATTCGTAATTCTCAAGGTCAACTTATTATAGGGAACAAAAAAAGACGCTAATTGAAGTTAGCGTCCTTACGTCAGTTAGGTTGTTAGTAGCTTCGCCAATCCTCTTCCCCGGAATGGACAAGAGAGGCGCGTATAACATATACAAAGGCGCATACGAGAACACCGGCGACAAAACTCATATCCATCACTCCATCCATATGAATTAAATTCATGCCGAAAGATCAGACGCATCTTTTGTATTTGTATTTTATCATAACCCTGCAAAAAAAACAGCCCAATCTGAAATCGCTTTCTTGCTTTTTTTGTACTGTTTGTCCCTATCCGTTCATAGCCATAAGTAAGGATTTTGGCAATCACCGAGGGGGCTGAGAATCATGCTGTCAAAAAAATGGGGAGGGCCTCTTCTGTTGGCCACAATGAGTTTTCTATTTGTACTCATGCTCATCTATCCAGGCCCCGCCTGGAACGCAGGCGTCAGAGGCCTGGCCATCTGGTGGGACGTCCTGTTCCCTTCGCTCTTCCCCTTCTTTGTCATATCGGAAATGATGCTGGGCTTCGGCATTGTGCACTTCATCGGCATGCTTCTCGACCCGTTCATGAAGCCGCTGTTCCGCATCCCCGGCAGCGGGGGATTCGTAGCTGCCATGAGCTTCGCGTCCGGTTACCCGGTCAGTGCCAAGCTGACCTCCAAGCTCCGCGAGCAGCGGCTCATCACCCGCGAGGAAGGGGAGCGGCTCGTCGCATTCACCACGACCTCTGACCCGATCTTCCTGATCGGGGCGGTCTCGGTCGGCTTCTTCCATAACTCGCAGCTTGCAGGAACGCTGGCGCTCGCCCACTACGGGAGCGCCTTAATCGTGGGCATCCTCATGCGGTTCCACGACCGGGGAGCGCCGCCCACACCTGTGCCTGTGCAGCAAGGCAAACCCCAAGGCTTTAGCCTGCGCCTCGCGCTAGCGGCTATGCATGAAGCCCGCCTCAAGGATGGCCGCCCCTTCGGCGAGCTGCTGCGGCAGGCCATCATCTCCGCCCTTCAGCTTATGACCGTTGTAGGCGGACTGGTAGTGGTCTTCTCGGTGCTGCTGGAGGTCCTGGGAACTTCCGGAATCATGACCCAGCTGTACGAGCTTCTCCGGCATGTTCTTACCTCATTGCAGCTACCCGCAGCGTTGGCCGAGCCTTTTGTTGGTGGCGGCTTCGAGGTTACCCTGGGGGCCAAAGCGTCGGCGGCGGTAGCCGAGGGCGTGCCCCTGGTCTTCAAGGCGGCAGCGGCGGCCTTCATTCTGTCCTGGGCCGGACTGTCCGTCCATGCCCAAATCGCAAGCATTCTGAACGGGACGGGCCTGAGGTATCTCCCTTTCATGGTGGCAAGGCTTATTCATGCCGTACTTGCCGGACTGCTGGTCCTCCTTCTATGGCCGCTGACCGGGCCTGATACAGAGGTATTTCTTAACTTTGGGTCTCCTGCCCTTTCAGGCGCGGGATGGGAAAGTTTTCCTCATGCCCTGCTGCTGCTGTTGCTGGTTCTGGCTTTGCTTCTCATTTTGTCCCTTTTTTCCGGAGTCATTCAGCGGCTTTGGAACCCTGTACGAATAATTAACCGGAAATGAAAGATTGTTTTCTGTTCTAGAATTGATTATGATCGGTACAAGACACAAGGCAAAGGAGCTTTCAACTTGAGATATTACGTTCTTGACCGCGGAGATCAATTGTCTGTCGAGTTAAGTGAGCAATTTCATAAGCTGGCGGCCGAAAATGGGTTTGAAATGGATGCCGAATCTCCTGAAATCGTCATCTCGATCGGGGGAGACGGTACGATGCTGCATGCCTTCCACACCTTCATAGACCGGATTCCTTCTATTGCATTCGTCGGGATTCATACAGGCCACCTTGGGTTTTATGCGGATTGGAAGTCTAATGAAATACCGGAGCTCATCCAGTTAATGATAGGGCACAAAGCTCCAGACCTTCCAAGACCACGCATCGTGAACTATCCACTGATTGATCTTGAAGTGAAGAAGAAATCAGGAACCTCGTCCTACATTTGTTTGAATGAGTTCACGCTCAAGGGAGTTGACGGCACGGTTGTAGCCCAGGTTGACATTAATGACCAGCAGTTCGAGATGTTTCGGGGAGACGGCATTTGTGTCTCGACACCCGCAGGGAGCACAGCATACAACAAAAGTCTTGGAGGAGCCATTATCCATCCTTCCATAGAAGCCCTCCAGATCACAGAGATCGCTTCGATCAACAACAGGGTGTTCCGTACGGCTGGCTCTGCCCTTGTACTTCCTAAGCATCACCATAGTGACATCTACTCTCGCAAAGATCAGCGATTGCTGCTGACTATCGATCATATTAACCAGCCCGTGGACGATTTAATCTCAATCCGCTGTCAGGTTGCCAAGCAGAAGGTCAGCTTCATCCGGTACAGGCCGTTTCCGTTCTGGAACCGGGTCCGCAATGCCTTTCTCGGCTAAGAGATATATTTGAATAGGAATAACAGACAGAAGCTGGCGGATCTGATCCGCCGGTTTCTTTGGCGTTCTGGTAAATGGTTGAAAATTAACCGTAGACTTTAATTTGCAGCAGTGGTATAACCGATCTATCTGTTTAAATTTATTCATAAAGGTGGACTCATTTCTGTGAAACGTATTCTATCCGTATTAGGAGCGGTGAGCCTGATCCTCTCGATGTCCCTTCCCGCCAGTGCCGCCCCCGGGCCCATTTCAGTCTATCTGGATGGAAGCAAAATCAGCTTTCCTGCGGGAGCGCCGTATACCAGCCAGGGCACCACGCTTGTCCCTTTCCGGACGATCTTCGAGAAGCTGGGGCTTCAGGTGACCTGGAACGCCAAGACGCAGACCGTAACAGGCAGCAAAGAAGATCTGACCCTCCAGCTCACCCTGGGCAGCAACCGGGCCAGCATTAACGGGGTAATCCAGAAGCTGTCCGTGCCCCCCGCCACGGTAAAGGGAACAACCTATGTGCCCCTTCGTTTTGTCGGCGAGGCAGCCGATGCCAAGGTAGATTGGAACGAAGGCTCGGGCTACATCACCATTCAAACGGCCAAATCCACAGCAGTGGAGCAGGAGAAAATTCGCAAGCTGCTTGTTCAAGTTCTGAGCTGCTTGGATAAAGGTGATTACAACGGACTAAAGCCTTATTTGTCCGCTGATTCGCCTTTTCAAGACAGTGAGAAGGAGCTTAATGAATGGTCTCAGAATAACAGCCAGATTAGCAAAATTACCGATTTCGAATTCGTGTCCCTGAACCAACGGACCGGGGAAGCCTTTGTTGAAACGGTGGAGGACACGCATAGAACGGGCGGTTTATACATGCCTGATATGCTGAATCAGATGATGTACACCGTAGTGAAGGAAGATGGCCTTTGGAAGCTTCAGGATTTTGAGATCAAGGAAATCACGTATAAGCTTCCTGCCGATGCGCTGACCAAAACCGTGAATGTGCCGAGCACGGAGGACAGTAAAATTAATGAAGTGATAAATTTATACAATAAATATTTATCAGACAAAAATTTGGATGGGATTCTTGCGCTTTCTGATCCGAGTATCATCACGGATGAATTTAAAGCTAACCTTCAATCCGTTTTTGCAAGTAGAAAGATGTGGGAAGGCGACGTGAAAATCTCCAATGTAAGAACGATTTACTACTCTGAGAGCGAAGCGGCCGTTTACTTTGAGGAGAACTATTTAAATCCGGATACCAAAAGCAACTTAATCCTGGGGAATGTCTTTGTTCTGCACAAATCGACAGAAGGCAAATGGCTTATTAATGCAGGCTACAGGGTATCCAAGAAATTCAAAGGGGAAGAAAATTAGACTATGACCAAAATCTCTATCCGTAATGCAATCATCACATCAACTCTTGCTGTATCCCTACTGCTGACCCCGTCTGCTGCAATGGCCGCTGACAGTCAACAAACCACTGGTGAGCAAACGTCGCAGACCTCGGATCTGCAGCTGATTCAGGAGGTGCTGGATTACATTAACCAATACAATGTCTCCGGCGTCACGAAGGAGCAGCTCATCCGGGGTGCCATTGAAGGCATGGTCTATGAACTGGATGATCCCTATTCGGAGTATTTCACCGCTGAAGATCTGAAGCAGTTCCAAGACTCCATCAATCAGGACTATGTAGGAATTGGTGTTACTTTATATGTGGAGAACAACAAACTGATGGTAGACAGTGTGATTCCCGGCTCTCCAGCTGAGACTAGCGGAATTAAAGCAGGGGACATCATTACACGCATCAATGGACAGCCCGTCAAAGGTTCGGACTCTGCAGCTGATTTAGCGGGGGATGCAAATAGCAAGGTTACGGTCACTGTGCAGCGCGCAGGCAAAAGCTTAACTTTCACCATTACCCGGGCGGAAGTGTACATACCTTCGGTGGAGGCTTCCATCAGCAGCAGCAAAATTGGCTACATTAAACTCTCCAGCTTCTCGGAGACAGCCGATGAAGAATTTAGCGCAGCCATGAGCAAGCTTAAGGGCGCAGGGATGAAGTCGCTGGTACTTGATTTGCGCAACGACGGAGGCGGTTATATCGAGACCGCAACCAATATCGCCAAGCAATTGATGGATAAGGGCATTCTCATGTATACCCAGGATCAGAGCGGCCAATTGGTCCCTCAGACCGTTACAGGCGGGGAGAAAATCGGGGTGCCTATCATCGTTCTAACTAACGAGAACAGTGCCAGCGCCTCCGAGATTCTGACAGGTGCGCTTCATGACAATCGTCTCGCAACGACAGTGGGTACCACTACCTTCGGGAAAGCGCGCATTCAGAATGTGATTCCCTTGTCTAATGGGGATGCGCTTAAGCTGACAACCCAGAAGTATCTGACGCCGAACAAGCTGGATTTTAACAAAATCGGGCTTAAGCCGGATTTTGAAGTCCGGGGCAGCACGGCACAGCTGGTCACCGCTTTCTCCCTTGCGGGAATGAAGAGCATGAAGATCACGGGCGACAACCATTCCCTGACTCTTAACGGCCAGCGCTTTGACGGCGTACTGGGCAGTATTAAGAAAGGAAACTCCATCTATGTGCCTTCCCGGGTATTCGCTGCCATGCTTCAAAGCGAAGTAAGCTGGAATGCCAAGGAGAAGAAGATTATCATTACGGGTGCCGGCGGACGCCAGAGCAGCTTCACCGTAAGCTCAGGACAAGTAGTGTTCCAGAATGGGGATAGCTATATCGAAATCCATCAGTTTGTGAAGAAGTATCCGGCCCTGAAATGGAGTTACGTCCAGAACAAGCTCACGCTTAGTGTGCAGTAAAATAAAATCAAAGTGCTGTATTAAATAAGGAAACGGTGAGCCTTCAATGATCGGCATTTCCCCCGTAACTCTGCCAAAACAAAAAAAGTCCCTGATACGAATGGAGAAAACTCCATTCATATCAGGGACTTTCATGTTACCCATCATGCACCGTAGGCCAGGGCAGACGGCTTACCTTGGAATTACTTACCCCTCCCGGGTTGTTGCCTGACCCGCAGAGGCAGTCTTGGGCTGCTCAGACGACAGCGGCTGCTTCCCTTGAGCTGACCCTTCAACCCCAACCGTGGCAGTTGCCTGCTTGGACTGGAGTGCAGGGCTTAGCTTGTCCTTGGTCTCTTTGGTCTCTTTGGTCTCCTTGGGCTCTTTAGTCTCTTTAAGCTCTTTGGCATCCACGGATTCCTTGGCTCCTTCAGGTTCGCGGGCAACATCCTTCACCCTTTGAAGAACAAAGTAAGGACAGCCAAAATTGCAGTACTCATTAATATAGTCCATGATTCCAGAAATGGAGGAATCCTTGCTCACCTTAGGGTGATTATCGCGGTAAAACCCCTTGAGGCGAAGCTGGTTGTAACCCCAATCACCAATCACGTAATCATACCGCTCAAGCACATCGCTGTATCTCTGTTTAAAAGCTTCCGGATCCCAGCCATTCCGGTTCTCCTGAATCAATTCATAGCTTTTGCCGTTCACCTGGATCACAACAACGTTCCCCCTTACTTCACTTAAGCTGGCGTATGAACGCCTTCCTTCGAGCTCTTGGCTGATTTCACCTGCTCGTGTGCATGATAGGAACTGCGGACAAGCGGACCGGATTCTACATGGCTGAAACCGCGCTTCAGTCCCTCTTCCTTCAGCTTAACGAACTCTTCAGGACGGTAATATTTCTCCACGTCCAGATGCTTCGGAGACGGCTGCAAGTACTGGCCAATGGTCAGGATATCTACATCCACTGCGCGCAGATCGTCCATCGCCTGCAGAATTTCATCCCACTCTTCTCCCACGCCAAGCATAATGCTTGACTTGGTTGGAATGTCCGGCTGCATTTCCTTGGCTTTCTTCAGCAGCTCCAGGGAGCGGCTGTATTTGGCCTTGGCGCGAACCCGGTCGGACAGGCGTTCTACCGTCTCGATATTGTGATTTAGAATGTCTGGCTTCGCATCCATAACAATCTTAAGTGACTCCGTATCTCCCAGAAAGTCTGGAATCAGCACTTCAACACTGCACAGAGGAAGACGCCGGCGGATGGCATGTATGGAGCCCGCAAAGATCTGTGCCCCCCCGTCCTTCAGATCATCCCGGGCAACACTGGTGATGACACAGTGCTTCAGGTTCATATTCTCGGCCGCTTCAGCTACACGTTCTGGTTCTTGAAGATCAAGCTCGGTTGGCATTCCGGTATTCACCGCGCAGAAGCGGCAGGCACGTGTGCAGATATCTCCCAGAATCATGAATGTAGCGGTCCGGTTGGCCCAACATTCATATATATTTGGACAGCGAGCTTCCTCGCAAACAGTATGCAGTGTTTTGGAGCGCATCATATTCTTGATGTCCTGATAATTCTCTCCGGTAGTCAGCTTAATCCGAATCCAGTCGGGTTTTGGCTCTTTCACTTTTTTAGACAACGGGTCTGACCTTCCTTCTCTGATAGAATAAGCACTAGACAATTGAACAGGAAGATACATCATCTCGTTCCCAGGCTCATAATAATACGGCCTTTCAAGTATGTATTCTCCGTTCATTCGTGTTTACTGCCCATTATTATACCATGAATGGAATTGAAATACTTCATTCACACCCGCAGAATAAAATCCCTTTCCTTGCTCCATATTATAGAATCATAACTTGCCTAATAAACAAGCTTTAGAGGGAGAGGAGGACAACAAATGCATAACAGGGACTCACTGCTAGGCAAAATCGTTAGCATTCTGCTTGGCCTGTTGGTTATTACTACGGTCTGGAACGCAAGGACTCCAATCGCCTCGGCCACCAATGCCATGCGGCCTCAGGAAGAAACCAAACAGGACCCTTTTCTGGCCAGACGCCATCTCTATGAAGAAATCGGCGCACTTGTCCACATTCCCTGGTACCGGCTCGCAGCCGTAGACCAGTATGAGCGTACAATGACGCCCAGCTCCAAGCTGGCTAAGCCCGACGGGCGGTTAACCCGGTTATCCATCATTCCTCCCGTTTGGTCAGGATGGCTGAATCCCGAGCCTGAAGATACCAACCCTGTATCCATCTCCCTATTTGCTGGAATCGGTAAGGATGCTAACGGTGACGGTGTCGCTGATCCCACTGACGACAGGGACGCTTTATATACAATTGGGCGTTATATCGCAGGATTCGGATATTCGGAGGATGACTTCCAAATCGCCCTCTGGAAGTATTACCAGAATGAACGGGCAATTCATCGGATCAGCCAGTTCGCCAAGATCTATGAGGTTTTTAACCGCCTGGATCTGTTCGACAACGCATTTCCGCTCCCGATCTCTAATCTGTACAGCTACAAGGATACCTGGGGCAGTTCCAGAAGCTGGGGAGGATTCCGTATTCACGAGGGAAACGACCTGTTCGCTCCCTATGGGGTACCCGTGCGGAGTGTATGTTATGGGATTGTTGAGACCAAGGGATGGAATCCTTTCGGAGGCTGGCGGATCGGAATCCGGGATTTGGGCAACCGGTATCACTACTATGCGCACTTAAGCGGATATGCCAAAGACATTAACGTTGGCGATATGATGACCCCCGGAAAGGTTATCGGATGGGTGGGAAGCAGCGGCTACGGTCCGCCCGGAACCCAGGGGAAATTTCCTCCTCACCTCCATTACGGCATTTACAGGGATAACGGAAGAAGCGAGTGGGCCTTCGACCCCTACCCTCTTTTAAAGCGTTGGGAATCAAGTGAGAAGGCACAGCTTCATAAGCCCAAGAAGACGCCCTCAGAATAAGGGCGTCTTCTTCTCTTTATTGGGAAACACTAAATTAAGACGCCGGCTTTCCTTCTTGTGAAGGATGTGTGGGCAGGGTGATATTGGGCGCATTCGGGCTGTTCTCCCCTACCGGATTGCCGTTATTGTCATAGTAGTAGGTTGGGACATCCCCCACCACAAGAAGATAAGATACCGGAATTTCCGTCTCAACCGACTGGGGTACCATATCGAATGGAACTACCACTGCAACCTCTGTCTTGACCCGTAAGTAGACCTCCACAAGAATCATATTGATTCCCGCATCCTGTCTGCGGGTGTTGAGGTCCACCTTCACTTCGCTTTTGGGCTCAAGCCGAAAAGGAATTCTAGGGCCAAAGGAAGCCAGAATCGGACTTCCGAGGGCCTGCCCCAGCGGGATATTCTCAGATAACTTGGAAATCCGGTCCAGCGTTGATTGGACCGTATGGATAGTGTCTGAAGTGATCTTCATATGCGCAGAGTAGTTAATGACGAATCCCTTGATTTTCCCGGTCTCATCCGTCTTCCATTCAATCAAATCATCAAACTGCTTCTGATCCTTAACCTGTGCTGTAATGGCCTCATTGATCGATTCCGTTGCAATTTGCTTGACCCGGATCTTGGCCAGGTTGCTGATCGGATCTCTCATCTGCCTTTCGACATACAGGAAAAACTGTACAAGACATACACCGGCTATGATGACCCCGAACAGCCAAATTCTCCGTCTGCCTACCTTCTTTCGCTGCCGCCGGCTGTGCCATCTCCTTCTTCTCCACACTCCCATGCCCCCCTGCTGCAGTCCAGGTTTCTATATAACAGGGTATGCATGTCAGCATGGAAAAAGAAGACCAAGTCCATCTTCAGAAATCAGAATGGACTGGTCAATAAATTTTACTTGCTTCGCTTCAGATCATTCATAATTTGCCGTCCTGTTGGAGTCTGAGCCAGTCCGCCGCCTGCGGTCTCACGATGCTTCTCAGGCATCGCCGAGCCCACCTCCAGCATGACTTGTATCACCTCATCGGAAGGAATCACACTGCGGACCCCGGCAAGAGCCATATCTGCCGCGGCAAGTGCAGTAACTGCACCGAATCCGTTGCGGACGATACAAGGAATTTCCACCAGTCCTCCAACCGGGTCACAGATAAGCCCCAGCGTATTCTTCAGAGCCAGTCCCACGGCGTGCACTACCTGCGCCGGAGTACCACCCCTAAGCTCTGTCAGCGCGGCCGCAGCCATACCGATTGCCGATCCTACCTCAGCCTGGCAGCCGCCTTCAGCTCCCGACACGAAAGAATTGTTCGCAATCACGTAACCGATTGCTCCTGCGGTGAACAGACCATACACCATCTTCTGGTCATCCCAGCCGAATCTCTCCTGGCAGCTGATGAACACTCCCGGAATAATTCCACATGAACCGGCCGTTGGTGTGGCAATAATCCTCCCCATCGAAGCATTAACCTCAGATACGGCCAGGGCATAAGCCATCGCCTCCGAAGCGGCTCCGCCCAGACAGGGCTCATCTGATTCACTGTATGACTTCACTCTTTGGGCATCCAAGCCCGTGAGACCACTTGGTGAAGTCGTATTGTCTGTTAACCCCCGCCTTACCGCGTCTTTCATGACCTCGTAATAGTCTGCCATTTTGGCAAATTCAAGTTCCTTCGGCCTTCCCGATTCAGCGCTCTGTTCCTCCAGCATCAAAGATCCAATACCGATGCCCCGTTCCTCGGCTAACTTGGCAAGTTCTCCTAATGTCTGAAAATTCATGATTGATTTCGCTCCCCTTTATGTTATGGCCCCGCGTCCAGGTTAATTTCGGTCACTGCGTGAACAGCAGGCAGATCTCCCAGGTCATGAAGAAGCAGGTGCTCGGCAGCAGCATCCAGCTCTAGAACGGTCAATGCCTCCCCGCTTCGCTGCTTGCGGTCAAGCGACATATGGCCAATGTTTACCTCCCACTTTCGAATCACTTCAGTTACATTCGCAAGCACGCCTAGCCAATCCATGTGGCGTATTAGTATGGTGGGATAGGTGCCGGTCAGCTTGACGCTGAAACCGTCAATATCCACAATCTCAATATTCCCGCCGCCAATAGAAACTCCTATTAGCGTTAACTTCTCTTCAGGCTCGTCCCCGTAAAGCCGCAGCTTGACGGTATTAGGATGAGGGAATAGTCCCGTCCCTGAACGAAAAGTTACCTCCATCCCGACTTCTGCAGCAAGGCTGAGGGATTGCGGGAGCCTTTGGTCATCCGTCGTGAAATCAAGCAGGCCACCAATAATCGCCCTATCGGTTCCATGCCCCTGATAGGTTGCCGCAAATGAACCGTAAAACGTGACTTCAACCGACTTAGGCATACGCCCGAACAGCTGCCTGCCGACTCTTCCGATTCTGGCCGCCCCAGCCGTATGCGAGCTGGAGGGACCGACCATTGCGGGACCAATGATTGAGAATACATCTTTAAAACGCATCTAAAGCAGCCCCCATAGTATAAACTTGTTCCTATGATTAAATAGTACTGATAAATCTGGAAAATGCCATAAACTATGTTAACGCGTTAATCCGGCTCAATGTCATGCCCTAATCCCAGAACAGATCACGGACTGACCAGACCAGCTCAAGCCCAGAGAACAGCTTGGCTGAAGCAATGTGGCTGAGAAATTATTGTTTGCATCTGTAAGCTTGAATAACCGCCACATCACTCTTCTGGTCTTCACCGAACCGATCTCAGATCGCCAGGTTCTTCCCCCACCATCCGGATATCACGGCATTTGGCAATGCTGGATGCCTTTAAATTAAAAAAGACGATCGGGGCTATATAAGCCCCAATCGTTTTCCAGCACGCTCAAGCCGGTCCAGAGCAAAATTCAGATCGTCTTCTGTATGACTTGCCGTTATAATCAACCGGACTCTGCCTTTGTCCATCGCCACCGTTGGATAGACAATACCTTGGGCAAACAGTCCCTCTTCAAGCAATGCATCAGAGAACTGCATCGCCGCAGCCGGATTCCCTACGATAATCGGAATAATCGGCGTTTCACTCATTCCCGTGTCGAAGCCCAGGGTGTTCAGCCGGGTTCTGAAATAATCCGTATTGCTCCATAAGCGCTCCGTCAGCTCCGGACTGCTCTTCAAGACCCGGATAGCAGCAAGACCCATCGCGGCAACAGCCGGGGGCTGTGACGTGCTGAACAGGAATGAGCGGGCTTTATGGATGAGATAATCCTTGAGCAGCTGTGAGCCTGCCATATATCCTCCCACCGCGCCTATCGCTTTGGATAGAGTGCCTACCTGAATATGCACCCGCCCATGCAGATTGAAGTGGTCGGTCGATCCTTTGCCATGGCGGCCCAGCACACCGCTCGCATGGGCATCATCCACGTACACAATCGCATCATACCGCTCAGCCAGCTCGACGATTTGCGGCAGCGGCGCAATATCCCCGTCCATGCTGAACACGCCATCCGTCACGACAACCCGGCTGCGGAAATTGCCGCTCTCTTTCAGGCATTGCTCCAGCTGGTCCAGATCCTTATGGGCGTACACCTTCCTGTGTGCCTTCGTCAACCGGATCCCGTCAATAATGCTGGCATGATTCAGCTCGTCACTAATGACGACATCATCCGGTCCTAGAATCGAACCGAGAATACCTTGATTCGTAGTGAACCCCGATTGGAACACCAGGGTCGCCTCCGTGCCTTTGAATGCGGCAAGCTCCTGCTCCAGCTCATCATGAATCCTCAAAGTGCCGGTTATCGTCCGTACTGAGCCGCTTCCGGCGCCATAAGTCTCAATCGCTTCAATGGCAGCCTTTTTCAATTCAGGATGATTGGTAAGACCTAGGTAATTGTTCGAGGACATCTGCAGGATTTTCCTGCCATTCAACATCATCCAAGGTCCTGATCCGCTATCCCATACGGTTAAGGGGCGATATCTGCCTTCTTTCTTAAGCTGCTCCAGCTCTGGGGATAAATAATCAAAATTTGCCATATACTCATTCCCTCCTGATGGATCTGTGACCCGGATTACTCATGTATAAATACAATCTTGCCGCACTTTCCTGTTCGCATCAGCTCAAAGGCTTCCTCATAACGGTCCAATGCAAAGGTGTGTGTAACAAGTCCATCCAGATTCAGTCTGCCTGATTCCAGCAGTCCTTTCACCTGGTACCAAGTCTCATACATGCGCCGTCCGGTAATCCCGTGAACCTGTATTCCTTTGAAAATAAGATGGTGCGCCAAGTCCAGCGACACATCGCTTGTCGGTATCCCGAGCAGCGAGACGCGCGCCGCGTTCGCCGCCGCTTCGAATCCGTCACGGATAGCAGATGGATGGCCGGACGTCTCCAGAATTACCTGAGCCCCTTCACCATCCGTACAGGAGCGGACCGCTTCAGGCATTGAAGTCTCCGCGCTGTTGACCAGTACATCGGCACCCATCTTCCGGGCCATATCCAGACGGTAGGGATTCACGTCTGCGGCAATGATGGTGCCGGCACCGCAGGCCTTGGCAACCGCAATCGCCATAAGGCCAATCGCTCCGGTCCCGATCACGGCGACCGATCTGCCCACGATATCACCGGAAAGAACCGTCTGAACCGCGTTGCCCAGCGGGTCTTGGAGACAGGCCAGCTCCGGCGGCATATCTGGACGGTTATGGATCACATTACTGGCCGGGAGGACCGCATACTCCGCAAAACATCCCGGTGCTGAAATCCCAAAGCTGCGTGTATTCGGACATACATGGGCATTTCCTGTACGGCAGGCCCGGCAGGTTCCACAGACGATGTGGCCTTCACCGGATACCCTATCTCCCACCTTAACATTCCTTACCTGATCCCCGACTTCTTCAACAATCCCGGCAAATTCATGTCCGAACACATTAGGGGTAAGGACCGCACTCGCTGCCCAATCATCCCAATTGTAGATATGCATGTCGGTCCCGCAAATTGAAGACGCTTTCACACGAACCAATACTTCATTCGCTCCTATGACCGGAACGGGAACTTCCTTATACACTGCTCCTGGTGCCCGGTCCTGCTTAACCAGCCCCATCATCGTCCTTTTCTCCATCTCATCCCCACCTCTGACATGACTCAAATTCGATTTATACGTTATATTATATATTTGTATGTTATATAATACAACGATTTAAAAATTACAAATAAAGCGATCGTCAGAAGTGTCTATATACGTCATCTTACACAAATGTATGATTTATTGCACGACTTTTTGAACCCTCTTATTTATACATTGGTTTGGTATAATAGTGAAATAAAAGGAGAGTAACCAGGAGGCACAATGGAACATATACACAAAAAGGTAGGCAAGAACATACAAGCCATCCGCAAATCGCGGGGACTCAGTCTGGATCAGGTGGCCGAATTAACCGGAGTCAGTAAAGCCATGATCGGGCAAATCGAACGTGGGGATTCCAATCCGACCATTTCGGTATTATGGAGGATTGTGAACGGGCTTCGGATCTCTTTTACCTCTCTCATTGAAGATGAGGAGCCTAAAATTTCTATTATTAACATCGAGGAAATCGAACCATTCGTGGAGCAAGAAGGGGCCTACCGGGTATATCCCATGTTTCCTTTTGACCAGCGCAAAGGCTTTGAGATCTATACTGTACATATGGACCCGGGCTGCATTCATGAATCCGAGCCCCATAATGATGGGGTTGAGGAATACATTACAGTGACCAACGGCTCGCTGGATATAAGTATTAATGGAGAAGTGTACACGATTAAAGCCGGCAGCTCGATCCATTTCTCTGCTGACCAGCCGCATACTTACTCGAACAGCACTAACCAGATCATTACTTACATCACTCTGATTCATTATCCGAGCTGAAAGCTAAGCCCATCACAGGCATATGACTCCTAAAAGGTAGCATCTTATTTACAGGCTCCCTCCATGGGAATTTTGAGCTCCAACACAAGAGGGTTTATAAAACAAAAGGCAGAGAACCCTGGTAAAGGGTATCTCTGCCTCCTTGTCTTTGCCGACTTCCCAAATACAAATTAAATTTTAAGATGAAACAGACTTGCTAAAACGTCCTCCTACTTCGAGTACTCCCGCTGCCTCAAAGCCTCATACAGCAGGACTGATGCGGCCATGGCCACATTCAGCGATTCCGACTGCCCCTTCATCGGTATAATTAGCGCGTCGTCCAACAGAGCCTGAACCGGAGCCGACAGGCCACTTGCCTCGCTCCCGAAGAGCAGCCAGGTCGGACCAGTAAAGTCGTACTCATAACAGACCTTTGCCGCTTGAAGGCTGGTGCCTGCAAGCCTGAAGCCTTTGGCTTTGGCTTGAGGAAGCACTTCCGCCAAATCACCGGACACAATTGGAAGATGAAACAGCGATCCCATCGTGGAACGAATGGTTTTCGGACTATAGATATCCGCACAGCCAGCTCCTACGATAACCCCGCCCGCTCCCGCGGCATCCGCTGTCCGAATGATCGTTCCCACATTCCCGGGGTCCTGCACACCATCCAGGACAACAACCAGTCCATTCCCCAGCTCCAGCAGATCCTCAATCCGGCTGCGCGGCTTGCGAAGCACCGCAAACACGGGCTGAGGCGATTTGGTCTCTGTACATTTGGCAATGACTGCATCCGAGACGCCAATCCATTCTGAGGCATCATTGTCTGCCGAAGCTTGTGCAAGCTCGGCAGGTATCCCGTGATCCAGCGAATAGGCGATAAATTCAATTTCAGCCCGGGACTTCAACGCCTCAAGTACAAGATGAATGCCCTCCACGATATACCGCTGCTGCTTATCCCTGTGCTTTTTCTCGAGCAGTTGGGCCCATTCTTTAACCCGCACATTTTGCGGTGAGATAATTTCCATATGTTCTTCATCCTAAGTTTTAAATTTGAGAGTAAGCCAGCTCCAGCTTGGTTAGATCCCCCTTCTCACCGACAATGACAAGAATATCATCGTCATGCAGACGGTAAGAAGCGTCTGGAGAAATATTCATTTTCGTCCCGTTCTTGATTGCCATCACGTTGCACCCGAACCGGGCGCGAAGGTTGAGTTCAATTAGATTTTTGCCGCGCATAGCCGAGCTCACTTTAATCTCGAGAATGCTGTAGTCATCCGACAGCTCAATATAGTCAAGAATATTCGGGGATACCAGATGATGGGCGACCCGCTGCCCCATATCCCTTTCCGGATAAATGACCTTGTCCGCTCCAATCTTCTGAAGCACCTTACCGTGAAGCTCATTTTTGGCTTTTACCACGATAACAGGCCCGCCCAGGTCTTTCAGTATTAATGTGGTCAGAATGCTGGCTTGAATATTCTCCCCGATAGCCACCACGACAACATCAAAATTCCTTACCCCTAGCGCACGCAGCGCTTCCTCCTCGGTCGAGTCCGCAGTGACGGCATGCGTAACAATATGGGAGACTGCCTGAGTCCGCTGCTCGTCCGAATCAATAGCAAGTACATCAAATCCCATACTGCTCAGGGAATTAGCTACACTGAACCCGAACCGGCCCATGCCGATTACTGCAAACTGTTTCTTACCCACGTCATATCTCCACCTGTCCGGTATGTATAATGATCTAGTATATCACACTCCACAATTAACTTGAATTTGACGCCCCCTAATCGGGAACAGTAAGATGCGGACCTTGCAATGTAAATACACATTAAGGAGGAATTCGTGTGGGAATCATGCTGGATCTTAGACAAGCAGTCATGCATAAAATCCATGGAGCCGATGAGAATGGGCTTCGGGATATGATCGAGGGCTCTGTGGATGGAAAAGAAGCCGCTTTGCCTGGACTAGGTGTGATGTTTGAAATGGTCTGGAAAAATATCGGCCACCAGCAGCAGGACGAACTGGTCCACGTGATTAGCCAGCAGATTAAAAACACCGAACTCAAACCGCTGCGTTAAAATCCTCCTGCAGTTTGCTCTACTGCACGCAAGGATGCTATTAACGTACAAAAATCCCTCACTCGTGCGCGGCACGAGGAGGGATTTCCTTCTTATTGCTATAACCGGTTTAAGGAGCCGTCTCCAAAAATTTAGCCGTAGGATTCTTCTCCATAGCTGTTCTCATCGCGTACTCATTCTCAAACAAGACGACGTAGTTATCCTTCTTGTCTTTCACCAAGAGAGAGTTAATCCGGAACTTGGACGGATCAATCTTGTCATCGATAATCCAACGCGCAAACTGGTACGGAACCCGCTGCAGCTGCACGTCAACACCATACTCGCCCTTCATCCGGTATTCGAACACTTCAAATTGAAGCTGTCCAACCACACCGAGAATCGTATCATCAAAGCTTACCGTGTTGAAGACCTGAATGGTTCCTTCTTCGGTGAGCTGATCGATTCCCTTCTGGTACTGCTTATGCTTAAGTGCATTCTTCACGGTAACCTTGGCAAAAATCTCCGGGGAGAACGTAGGCAGCTCATCGAACACAATTTCGCTTCCCTGGCTCAGCGAATCTCCGATACGGAAGATTCCCGGGTCGAAAAGACCGATAATATCGCCAGGATAGGCTTCAGCCACAATGTCCCGGTCCTGTGCAAGGAACTGCTGTGGCTGGGAAAGCTTAATCTCCTTCCCTACCCGCACATGCTTAACCGCCATGCCCCGCTCGAATTTGCCAGAACATACGCGCAGGAACGCAATCCGGTCGCGGTGGGCCGGATTCATATTCGCTTGAATTTTGAAGATATAACCACTGAATTTCTCATTGGTCGGCTCGACCAGACCGGCTGTGCTTTGACGCGGCTCCGGCTTCGGAGCGAGCTCCAGGAAGTTCTCCAGGAAGGTCTGCACCCCAAAGTTGTTCACCGCACTGCCGAAGAATACAGGGGTCAGTTCCCCGCGTCTTACTTTCTCATAGTCGAACGGATCACCCGCCACATCGAGCAGCTCAACATCCTGACACAGTTGATCATGCAGATACTCCCCAGCCATCTCCCGGATCGCCGGATCGTTGTAATCCGATACCTTCTTCACTTCAATGTGGGAATGGTCGTCTCCTTGGAACAGCTCCACCTGATTCTTCATTCGGTCATATACTCCGCAGAGCTCACGTCCCGAGCCGATCGGCCAGTTCATTGGAACCGAGCGGATGCCGAGCACAGACTCGATTTCTTCCATAAGTTCAAACGGGTTGCGTCCTTCCCGGTCAAGCTTGTTAATGAAAGTGAAGATTGGAATTCCGCGTTTGGCACAGACCTGGAACAGCTTCACCGTCTGCGCCTCCACCCCTTTGGCCACGTCAATCAGCATGACTGCACTATCCGCTGCAGTAAGTGTACGATAGGTGTCCTCACTGAAATCCTGGTGACCTGGAGTATCCAATATATTGATTCGGTGTCCCTTATAATCGAACTGCATGACAGAAGAAGTTACGGAAATTCCCCGCTGCTTCTCAATTTCCATCCAGTCACTTGTTGCGTGCTTGCTGGCTTTACGGGCCTTAACCGAACCCGCCTCACGGATCGCTCCCCCGAAGAGCAGCAGCTTCTCCGTTAGTGTTGTCTTCCCGGCATCCGGATGGGAAATAATCGCAAACGTTCTGCGTTTGTCGACTTCCTGCCGCAGCACTTCGTCCAATGCTTTGCTCATTTCTCACTTATCCCTTCGTTCCACAAAGTCATGTGTTCTATTGTACCATATTTCTTGTGCCTGTACGCAAATCGCCCCATGCATAAAGATGCATGAGGACGAGATGCTTCAAACAGTTAGATTGTTATAGTCTGGAACGGATATTAAGGGCATAAGCGGAATACGGCAATCAAGCTGCTGTAAGCACATCTTGTAAGCAAGCCATACACCCTCTCTTCGGAATATCCTTATCCCTGCTTAATCCAAATTACATTGTCTTCCTCTTGGCCATTGACCGGCCACCAGTGGAATCCGTCTTTAGCCAGCAAGTCATGGGCTTCCTGCGGACCCCATGATCCCGCCGGATAATGCTTGATATCGCCCGGATTCTGCTTCCAGGCCTGAGCAATCCGGTCGATGAAGGACCAGGCGGTCGCCACTTCATCCCACCGGGTGAAATAAGTGGAATCTCCCTCAGCCGCATCATGAATCAGACGCTCATAGGCTTCCGGCGAGTTAATGCCTACTTGGCAGCTTTGGCAGAATTCCATAGCGAGGGGCTCAATCTGGGATTCGGTGCCTGGCTTCTTGGCATTAATTTTGATATAGATGCCTTCCATCGGGTTAACCCGGATAACCAGCAGGTTTGGTTCCAGTTTATGCTTCTGCCCCAGGTAAACGTTCGTAGGCATATTCTTGAATTCCACCACCACTTCAGTGGTCTTTACCGGCAGGCGTTTGCCTGTGCGGATATAGAAGGGAACCCCCGCCCAGCGGAAGTTATCCACGAACACTTTGGCTGAGAAGTAAGTTTCCGTGTTGGAGTTAGGATCAACCTTGTCCTCTTCGCGGTAACCTGGAAGCTTCTGTCCGCCACTTTCCCCTTGCGTATACTGGGCGCGCACCACATTCTCCTCTACCTCAGCTGCCGAAGCGTATGGACGAAGGGAACGGAGAACCTTCACCTTCTCGTCGCGGATATCTTCGGGAAGCAGACGGCTTGGCGGCTCCATAGCAATCATGGTCAGCATTTGAAGCATATGATTCTGCCCCATATCGCGCAGTGCTCCCGCGTGGTCATAATAACCTCCGCGTTCTTCCACACCCACGGTTTCGCTCAGCGTAATCTGAACGTTGGCAATATGTTTATTGTTCCAGAGCGGTTCGAAGAACGCATTTCCGAAGCGGATCACCTCGATGTTCTGAACCATCTCTTTACCAAGATAATGGTCGATCCGGTAAATTTCTTCTTCCTTGAACACCTGGCTGAGCTCCTCATTCAGCTTCTGGGCTGACAGAAGATCGTAGCCGAACGGCTTCTCGATCACGAGACGGTGCCATCCACTGCTGCTAAGCATGCCGCCCTTCTTAAGATTGAGGGACACATTTCCGAACAACTCCGGTGCAAGCGCCAAATAGAACAGACGATTGCCCGGAATGCTGTACCGCTGCTCCAAGCTCTCCGTTTGCTCCTTAAGCTCATGGTATCCATCGATGTTGTTAATATCCAGGGACTTGTATTCAAAATGCTCAGCGAATCTTGTCCAGTGTGCGGTATCCAGCACTTTATACCGGCAGAATTCCTGAATTGAATTGTATAAATCCTGTCTGAACTCATCCTGTGTGCGTGGGCGTCTTGCCACACCGATCACAGCGAAGTCTTCAGCCAGCTTACCTTCGCGGTACAAAGAATAGATCGCAGGAAACAATTTACGCCGTGCCAGGTCTCCAGTTGCTCCAAAAATAAAAAATACAGCTCCAGGGGTTTTCAGTGCATTTAGATTTTGTTGTTCAGCCATGGCTCCTCATTTCTTTCTATGTAGTATAGTTGTATATTTATACAAATTAAAACATTTATTCTCATCCAATTATTTCATTTGTGCCATTAATTTTAGCATATTCATGCCAAGGATGCTATCCTATTTACTACAAAAGCAGTCAGAAAACTGCAATTTTCATGGGATATTCAGACGAAGTTCATTTTAGTATTCCACCGTGAGTACTGGAGAGCCCAATGAAAACTCTTTTTGCCCGGTTACCGTATTATCATGCACAGCCATCTGAAGAGCAATGCTATTTCCCCCGCTTTGCACTGATATAGGGAAATTCGGGACTTCATAGGATTCCGATACCGTTCGTCCGTCTTGGAACCCTTCAACCCGCCGGAGTTCGAAGAAAGCTCCCGCATGTCTTTCCAGCTTCTCCAGCATAACCGTGACGTTCTCCTTCGTATTCAGGGTTTCTGTCAGCTTGTCCCCACTGCCTTGAACCGCGGCATTCCACTTTACATCCATGCCAAGTGAAATCAATTTCTCACCTGCCTGGGTCTGGGCTTCCTTAAGCCGAGACGAATTGGATTCACTCAGCCCTTTGATTTGGGCCACCACATACAGCTCCTGCGTGCTTCCCCGAGTTACCGAGATCTGCACTCTGGCCCCTGCGTTCAGCCCTTCAGCCCGGTATACAAGATGATCCTGAACCATTGTATGATATGGACGACCTAAGCCCAAATACTCTGCAATCAGGGCAGCAGCCTCCTCCGGCTTACGGTCAGTATTCCATGTGCCCTGCCATTTTATGATGACATCAAGAGGTTCCTGGCTGACCTTATGCCCGACAGCCAGCAGCGCATCCAATTGCTTGCCAGCATTGGCCACAGCTTCAGCAGCAGGTCCCGACTTTGGTTCCAAATTCACAAATCCGAGAACCCCCGTCATTAGTAATGCGATCACCAATATTATACCCACCCATCTAGTACTGAACCGCTCCGTCATTTGCTTCGCACCCTCTCATCCGAATCTAGCATTCTATGAAACAGGATGTCCTGAAGGAGAAGCCGTTATACCTTATAACCTGCCGCCTATCGAAAAAAAACCGGAGACCTTAGTCTCCGGCTTACACCTTATCATAACGGCTGTTTTATTCAGCCAGTCCGTTCTTATATGCGTAGATCGCGGCTTGAGTCCGGTCCTCCACATGCAGCTTAGCGAGTATGTTGGTGACATGGAACTTAACCGTCTTCACTCCAATAATCAAGTCATCTGCGATATCCTGATTCGATTTCCCTTGGGCCAGCAGGCGCAGGACATCCATCTCGCGCTCGGTCAGTTCCTCATGGGCAGGAGCCTCGGCTTTAGGCTGCCTAAATCTGTTCATCATCTTCGAAGCAACCTGGGATTCGAGAACAGATTGTCCTCTTGCCGCTGCCCGGATCGCTTCAGCAACCTCGGAAGCCCTTGAAGTCTTCAGAAGATAGCTGAATGCACCGGCTTCGATAACCGGATACATTTTCTCATCATCCAAGTAACTGGTCAGTACAATAACCTTACATTCAGGGTATAGCTTGAGCAGCTGTCGTGTCGTCTCGATCCCGTCCATCCCATCCATAACCAGGTCCATTAAGACCACATCAGGCTTATACTCCTGTGCTAGCCTGATTCCTTCTTGGCCGCTGCTAGCTTCGCCTACTACTTCAATGCCATCCTCTGTTCCAAGTACAGCGGCAAGACCAATGCGTACCATTTCGTGGTCATCCACAAGCAATACTTTAATTGGAATTTCCGTCTCCATCGTTCTCATCTCCCCCGCCTTCCTCGTTCATAATGGGCACTGTAATCTCGATTCTAGTTCCATTTCCGGGAGCTGTAATAAATTGAATGGAGCCCCCAATTTCATGCACCCGTTCCTGCATGTTGGACAGACCGTAAGAGGTCTGCTTCTTCTCATCCATCTGGAAGCCCACTCCGTTATCCCGCAGAATCACACGGACAGCCTCTGGACGCTGCTGAATCCTAATTTCCATCTTATCCGCTTTGGAATGGCGGAGTGTGTTGGACAAGGCTTCTTGGATAATCCGGAACAAGTGATTCTCAATTCCCTTTACAAGCTTGATATCGCTGTCCATCTCCAGTGTAATATCCATGGGCACCTTGCTCTTAAGCTCCCTGATAAGCTCTGCCACACCTTCCGAGAGCGCCTTGCCCTCCAGATAGACGGGCCGCAGATGGAGCAGAAGGGCACGCATTTCAGACTGGGCGACCGATGACATTTCCTCAATCAGCTCCACCTGTCTCTGAGCCTTATCGAAGTCCTTCTCCAGCGTCCGGCCCACCGCGGTAGCAGTCATCGATATGGCAAACAATTGCTGGGAGACCGCATCGTGCAGCTCACGGGCAAGCCTCTGCCGCTCCTCTACAATCGCGGAAATACGGGCCTGTTCAGCGAGCTGGGCATTATTGGTGGAGAGACGCTGCAGAGAGCTTACCTGCTCCTCCCACCTTTTGCTGATACGATCCAGCTGTTCACCCAATCTTCCGAACTCATCCTCGCCAAGCTCGGGCACGGAGCCTGCCAGATTTCCCTTCTCCCATTGCAGAAGCGAATCTCTTAACAAGTCCATCCTCCGTTTTATATTATAGGCCTGATAGAACCCGTAAACTGCTCCAACACCAATCAAGAGCAGGCCTGCCGTTATGGAAGCCTGAACCACTTTTGTCCATTTGGCTGTGGGACTTAAATATCCGTATGTATCCAGCAAATAAATAATGGCACCGAACAAAAAGAAGGACAGGAGAATCCCGTCACGCATGCTGCGTGATATCATATTTACCGGTTTTCTTCTTCTCATCAGGGACTCCCCTCCTCTCTAGGATAACCTTATATCAATATCGCCTACCAGGTAGGAGATCATAATTTTCACTTTTTTATCCTGGGCCTCATAATTGGGAGAACGCCAGTATAATCTGTTTACCATGCCTGTTTCCTTGTCAGGACCGAACTCAATCTGCCCGAACATGACAAATGCCTCGATCTCCACACCATAGTCGTCCGAAATAACCAAATCTATATCCCCTACTACACCTTGGAACATAATAATGTTCTCCCGCTCTTCAGCGATTGCCAGGGACAGGTCAATATCGTGCTCCCCAAACACATGCCACATGCTGATACTGCGAAGGTTCCAAGGATCCCTGTCCCAATGTACTCCGGCAATGAAGTTCTGCTTCTGGACATGATCCCCCCGCGGAAGCATCTTCTTCACCTTGGCATAGAACAGACCAAGCGAGATCAGAACGATCGCCACAACGAGCATCAGATGCTCAAGCAGGATCAGCCCACTGCCTACCACAAGCAGCACATATCCGGTACGCGTATCCTCACCCTGACGGATTTTATAGACACCGAGTATAAGAAACAGAAGGGCTACAAGGGTAAGGAAGTTTATACCTTGACCAAAGAACAGTAGTATCCCGAAGCCAATTAGCAAGATGGCCAAAAATGATTTCCTCTTATCCATGCTGCACCCCCTGTCTTAGTATAAAAGATTGCCACTCATAAGAATAGGCCTGATCCCATTAATCCATAAAGCTCGGAAAAGCCATAACGGTATTATGTACCGTATGGCTTCACCTCAATTAGAATACCATATTCCCCTTAAAAACGGATAGTTATTCTTTAGTCGCAGTTTCCTTTGTCGCCGTAGGGTTCAGCTTGGACTTGAGCGCATTCAGCTGCTCTTCGACCCGAAGCTGCTTTTCAGCGTCAGCAGGGCTGATATAAGAGCCTGCTGCCGCACTAGGGCGGTATGGAGTTCCAAGCACATCGGCTTCAGCTTCCATCTGAAGAATCTTCTCCTCCATTCGGCTGAATCCAAGAGCTGCTCCGCCGCTTTCAATTGTACTGAGCGGGCTAGCTTGAGCCAGCTGCTTCTTAGCTTTGGCCATTTGAGCACGGGCCACCAGCTCATTACGTTTATTGCGCAGCTTGTAGAATTCGTCCTTCATGTCATGGAGCTGCTGCTGCAGGTCAGCGGCATGAATCTCCGCTTGAGCATGAAGATCTCTAAATTCCGTTTGTTTTTGATCAAAATGAATTTTCTCTTCAAGCAGACGGCGTGCAATTTCTTCTTGGCCGTTCTTCAGTGCGGCTTCGGCTTGAGCCTCACGCTGTGAGGATACACGGTATGCTTCCTCCAGGCGTTGTTTCATGCGGCGCTCGTTGGCAATTTGTTTGGCTACGGTAACTTCCGCATCCCGGATTTCGGCTTCCATATCACGAAGATACTGGTTCAGCATTACAATTGGATCTTCAACCTTATCGAGCAGCTCGTTTACCGACGCTTTCGTGATATCTTTGATTCTTTTAAATACTCCCATTTTATAAATCTCCCTTCTCATATTTGGACAGCTTACGGCGAAGCTCATCCAATTCTTTTTTCATGGCTTTCTTCTCAATGTCTTCCATCATGGAGTCCAAATTAGAGGCCTCTTCCTGACTTCTAAAAGATGATCCCGCCGGTCTGGCACCACTTGTTGGCCCTCCTTGGAACGGATTCCCACCAAACGGGTTGCCGTTATAAGAATTCCCGCCAAACGGATTGTTTCCATAAGGAGGCCGCTGGTTGTACCGCGGATCTCTTGGATCATAACCTCCTGGTCCTGGTCCTGGACCATAACCTCCGCCCTGCCATCCACCATGCTGGTAAGGATCATATGGAACATATGGCTCTTTGGAAATCACCAGTGAGGCGATGAGGTAAATCAAGATCGTAGTCCCGCCAGAAAAAGGAATACTTATGGCCGTCAGCAGCCGAAGCACGCCGACATTGACACCAAAGGACTCTGCAAGCCCCCCACATAGACCGGTAATCCACCGGTCCCGCCGGGAACGGTATAAAGTGCCCATGTTAACTACTCCTCTCCTCGCTTGTTCAGCTTCTGTTTAAGACGCGACAGCTCCTGTTCCAGAGTAGATTGAATCGCGCTTCCAGCCTGATTGAAGAGATCCTGTCCGGCCTTGCGCAGGTCACGCAGGCTCCGGGCTTCCCATTCCATATCAGATACCCGATCTTCGAGGCGGTTGAACATCTTAGGCACATCCTGTGTTCCATAGCTGCCCATACGTTGATTCATTCTCTGCTGAAGTCGAAGTGTTTCCATTCTCGCGTAATAATATTGACGTTTGTTATAAACAGCCTGGTACTCTGTTTTAAGCTCATTCAACTGGGCTTCCAGCTGCTGCAGCGCTTCTAGGCTTTGAGTATAGAGCTCGGAGTACTGCTCGAGCTTCTCCTCATACAACAGCTTCTCTTGCAGCGCCAGCTTGGCCAGATGCTCTTCGCCAGCTTTCAGTGCCAGCAGCGCCTGCTCTTCTCTCTTGCTAAGCATAGAGGACGCATGATCGACCTGCTGCTTCAACTGCCGGGTATGACCCGAATATTGATGATGCAGCTTCTCAGCTTCAGCTATTTCATGCCGGGTCTCGACCAGAAACTGATCGATAAGTTGAACCGGATCTTGTGATTGCTCCAAACGTTCATTCAATGTCGCAACAGTTATATCTCTTACACGTCTAAACACACTCATGATCGTTCTATTCCCTCCTAACCTTATTGTCCTGTGTATTAGTAACTCCGTTTATTACTGAGCGAGGAAATACCGTATACAATCAAACCGATACCAAGAACCGGCACGATAATCCAAGCCAGCTTTGCGATCAGGGAGAACACACCGATGACAAGAACAATCCAGCCGAAGAATGCGTTGCCTCTGCGGATTCCGTAGTAACCCAGTCCGATCATTACAACAGCAATCAGAATGCCGAACAAGTTACCGAAGAAAGGCGTTAGCTTTCCTAACAGAATCAGCACCCCGAGTGCAATAAGTACGATAGCAAATCCGTTTGGTTTGTTAGTTCTCATTTCATTCACCGCCTCTCTTTTATATCAACCTTATGTCTTTATTCTAGGCCTTATCGTATTTTTCCAAAACGGACCGAGGACGGTTTTTTATACTGGACTAAGGTCGAGTATACCCCGGGGCCTTAGATAGAGAGCTCCCTGGCCTGGTTTATCCCCGAGCGCCAAGCGCTCTATACATTTCGGCGTGTCCAGTCGCTTGATGAACATTAGAATCACAAGTCCCCTAAAGTTCACCACCTATAACTATCCCATCGCTCCTATAAACACAACCAGCCCCGGAATCCTAAGATTACCGGAGCTGGCTGATCATTAATCTTCAGTTATAATCACGCTTGTTCTCTTATCTGAACTGCTCCAGGAAGCTGTCGGTTTTTCCGATTAGAGCTTTTAACCGGATTAATACATCGGCTGCCTCCGCCCGTGTGACAATACGATCCGGCTCGAACTTGCCATCCTTCACATCCAGGAGCTTGAGCCTCAAAGCTATAGAGACAGCTCCCTTATTGGAGATACTTGCCGCATCGGAGACACCTGCAAGATCTGATGGCTGACTGTAGAAACCGGCCAGCTTCTTATAATGAAGCATCTCCACCAAATATTCAGCCAACCGCTCACGGGTTAACTTGTTAGTCAGGTTCAGGGGAATATCCGGATTAATGGTGATCCAATTATTACTTATATATGTTTGGATTGCCTTGTAATATTCCGTTCCAAACTCAATTCCGCCTATAGGCTGCCCGTCCTCGCTTCCATAGTAGTTCTCCAAATCAGGATAGTACGCTCTAGAAGCCATGATCATCCAGTCTCCTTGAGCAATCGGTTCATTTGGCTTAACCTTGCCATCCTGATCTGGAACAAGAACCCGATACTTCACCAGTTCAGTCAATGCCTTTTCCAAAGGATGACCTTGAATGTCCTTGGCTTCCTTCAGCTTGGTTTCCCCGGTAGATGAGTATATCTCCTGTCTTGCGCCTGTAGTTGCGTTAATAGGAGCAAAGGAATAGTAAGTGTCCTCCCCGTTAACAGGGATCGGGGCGTACACCAGTTTATTGCTTTCAGGAATTACGTTTCCATTCAATTGATATGATCCGCCAGTAGACTCGTATCTTAACTCCAGCTTTGTATCATCCAGATAACGTTTTTTGGCTTCTTCTTTGGAGATGGCTGGCTTTGAAGCAGGCAGGGATGAAGTATCCGCATTAATTGATGTGGAGAAGTCCCGAACAGCCCCATCTGAGCTGAGACTCAAATTCACGAAATCATTGAACACCAAAATTCCGTTAAGATAACGCTTGAAACTGTATACATAAGTGCTTGAAGGGTCCTTCGGATCCCGGTTGGTTACACTTGTCAGCTTGAACTCAGCACTCGCATTTGGAACCAGCTTCTGCACAATCTCAAGTGCTCTGGCCTTGGCCTCTGCTGGGGTAATAATTTTACCTGAAGGTTTATACTCCTTCCGCTTTGGACCGTAGTCATTGTAATGAAACGAAACCAGTCGTCCATTCTCCGCATCAATCGTAGCAAAAATACTATCATTGGTGAAACCGTTATTATCTTGCTTTTGATTTAATGATAAATTCCAGACTTTCTGGTTGTCTCTTCCCGATTTAGAAAGCTGCTTATTCACTATCGCATAGCTCTTAGGGACTTCCACCAAAGCATGAAGCCGCTCTGCAGCTGCATCATCGTCTAGAATAGGCGTTTTTGAGGGTGCATAGACAGCACCTTTACCAACCGGAATTGATTCTGGCTTAAACTCAGGCTCTTGTTGATCCGTAGGCGGAAATACCGTTTTCTTTCCTGTATGTGCATCAATGCTGTTAGCTGAATTCTGGGAAGGAACATACCCTAAGAAATATTTGGCTGGTTGTCTACTGAACATTTGATCTGGAACATATGCAAGTTCAATCTCCAGTCCTTCTCTGAAAGTTTTCTCCGCTGCTTCCAAGGAAATAGCCGGTTTAGATGGTGGATATGCAGAAAAAGATTTATTTCTATAATAACCGGTTACTTCACCGTTGTAATTCACAGTGACCTGAAGTTTCTCATAATTAGAAATTATGCCATTTACAGGCACATCAAAAGAAAAATAATAGCTTTGTGATCCAAACAGAGAGTTATTCCCCATGTAAAATGGAGCATCTTCCTTCAACTTTGTGGTATCCAGACCTTTAACCTTCTTGGCGATCCATTCCAACGCTATTTTCTTAGCAGCGGCCTCATCCACCTTCGTCGCATCCGGCCTACTGTACGTTTGAATAAGACGCTCTGGAAGATTGACAGAAAGAACTTCCCCAGTCACCCCGTCAACCCGAGCATCGAAACCACTGCTCCCGTTGCCATACTGATAGCTGTACTCCAAATTCCACTTCTTATCATAATCGACAGGGTATCTGTTCGTATCGCCAAAAGAAACTGAGGTTAGCTTTGCTTTGGACAAGAGCGGGAACATCTCTAGAACCAGCTTTTCGGCCTGAGCAGAGGAAATCTTCGCTCCAGCGGGAACCTTGTCACTGACAACAGACGGTGAATTAGCTGTGCTGCCTGATGCTGACCCCCTTACAGTTGTGCTGCCTGATGCGCTGCTTGCGCTATCTATCTTGGTTGTAAAACTTGAATCCGCCCATACAGCGGCTGGAGTCAGTAATAGTACAAGCGTTAACGTTCCCGCCGCAATAGACAGTGCTTTATGACTATGGCTAAGCCTTCTGCCTTTTCTTTTTGAAAATTGATGCTGTCCTTCGTTCATAACGTCTTCCCCTTTCACCGGCTGAAATATGTACTGTCTTATTAAGAACAGCACAATCAGGTAAAAAGTTGTACGAAATGTAAAATCACTTCATATAAGATCAGAATATTGTGAAAACAAATAAAAAAACCATGAACTTTAGTTCATGGTTTACTTGATATAAAATGCCATGTTCAATGGTCAAGACGCAGATTCGCTGTCGCGAAGGATTCGAGCTGGGGCTGCTCGTTTCGCTGCGTGAAGCCTCTTTTCCCCGACTAAAGTCGAGTTATTTGTATGAAAAAAACTATGATCAGGTTGGGCTTCTTGCGGTCAGGCTTCAAGTATAGTGAACTTGACTTAATATTTCTTTATACCAAGGAAGAAGAAAAAGCTTGAAAGCTATTCGCTTAAATGTAATGTGTAAACTGGCACTGACTGCGGTAGTCCTGTTTGTCTTCACTATGAGGGGAACCGCCTTTGCGCAAACTCCGTCTTCCCCGACACAGCTTGCCGGACCTGTGGACCCCGAAGAAGTGGAATCATTGATTATATCCTGGAAGTCATAGAGCCCAAGCGGAAACCCTGCTTGCCCCCTATGCCAGTACGCCCAGCGCGTATCCGATAATGCCTACCGCGAATAAAGCAAAGATGAGAGCAATGGCATTCACTTTCTTTTTGAGCAGTTTCATGCAGAGGAATGTTAGAAGCAGAGGCAGCAGTCCCGGCAGCAACTGGTCCAGAATCATTTGGACCGTTGTGATTACCTCTTTACCGTCCGTTCCCGTATATTTGGACACGACGAGCGGCACATTGATGCTGGTCCATTTGGATACGAGCGCGCCCATGACGAATAGTCCTAATATGGAAGCCGATTCCGTAAGCTTACGCAACCGATTGCCTGACATGTCGGACACGATCTCCGTTCCTTTTTCATACCCGTATTTCAGACCGTACCACTTGGTCGCCAGCCGGCAGACGTTGAAGAGAATGAAGAACAGCAGTGGTCCAACAATACTGCCGGTCAGAGCAATGGAAGCACCGAGCGCTGCAAGAACCGGACGCAAGGTTCCCCAGTAAATCGGGTCCCCTACCCCGGCGAGCGGACCCATCAAGCCGACTTTGACCCCGCTGATGGTAGCGTCATCAATAGGTTGTCCGTTAGCCTTCTGCTCTTCCATGGCGGCAGTGACACCCATAATCGGGGCCGAGATAAAGGGCTGTGTATTGAAGAACTCGAGATGCCTCTTTAAAGCTTCTCTTTGATCTTCTTTCTTGCTGTATAGCCGTTTGATCGCCGGGATCAAAGTGACGCAGAAGCCGATCGACTGCATCCGTTCGAAGTTGAAGGACCCGAGCAGGAACCAGGACCGGAAAAACATGCTGTTCAAATCTCTTTTCGTTAATTTCTTATCTTCCATTTTATAATCCCCTCTTTCTTTGGAAACTTGCTACAGTTCATCAATTTCTTCTACCGCCACACTCTTCGCGTTATATTTCGGATTCAACTGGATGTACAGAATGGCCAGCACCGCGCCCACAATACCAAAACCTACAAGGTTAATACCCGTAAAGGCGGCAACGACGAAGCCAAGGAAGAAGAAAGGCATCAGATACTTGGCGGACATCATGTTGATAACCATCGCATAACCGACGACGACGATAAATCCGCCCGCGATTTGCAGTCCTCTCGTTACGACATCCGGAATCGCATTCAGCAGATCCGTGACCAATCCCGTCTCGGCGGCTATCGCTACCAAAACAGCCGGCAGAGCAACACGCAGACCTTGCAACAGCAGCGCAATAAAGTGACATAGCTCAATTCCCTTGAAATTTGACGATTCCGCATATTTGTCTGCCAGATGCTGGAAGAAAACAGTGATCGTCCGGACAAAAATCGTAAGTACCTGACCCGCGGCAGCAATCGGTATGGCGACGGCAATTCCCGCACCTATTGACTGATGCCCTACAATAACAAGAATAGTTGATACTACACTGGCAAGCGCCGCGTCGGGAGCCATGGATGCGCCGACGTTCATCCAGCCAAGCGCCATCAGTTCCAACGTACCGCCAAGAATAATCCCCGTCTTGACATCGCCAAGGACCAGACCGATCAGCGTACAGGCAATCAGCGGCCGATGCGTCTGCCCTTCGTCCAGCACGCTGCCCATGCCGCAAATGGCTGCAACTATCGCTACCATCACTATTTCAAAAGTACTCATGTAATAACCCCCTCTTATTACCTTGACTATAAACCTTGAATTTTGGAAATCAGATTCACCTTCGGATCGCTGGCAACTTTTCTGATTTCCAACTCGATGCCCTTTTCATGGAGCTTGCGGAAAGCCTCAACATCCTGTTTGTCGACGGATACTGCTCCCGTAATCTGTTTCTTGCCTTCCTTGTAGCACATGCCGCCGACATTCACCGACTTGATCGGGACTCCACCTTCCACTACGCGAAGCACATCCGATGGATTGGTAAACAGAAACAACGTTTTGAAATCAGCGTATTTCGGATTGTTATACGCCTCAATCGCTTTATCAATAGAAACGACGTAAGCATTGATTCCTGGCGGAGATACTTGGAGCAGCAAGGTTTTCCGCAATGTATCCGCTGCCACTTCATCGCTCACGGCGATAATCTTGTTGCATTTTGTTTCTTTCACCCATACCGTTGCTACTTGGCCGTGAATTAGTCTGTCATCAATACGAACAAATGAAATTTCCATACTATAATTCCTCCTCTGTTTGAATTTCTCTAACGGTGCGGAACGATTTCATCGAATCCTGCCCTGCACGAATCGCCAGCTTTACCAGATCTCCCAATTGCTCCGTCGATCTGTTGACCAGAACGTCAACGACCATGGGGAGGTTAACTCCAGATACAATATCCATATTCTCATTACCAGATGCGATCCGGCTGGCTGCGTTGTACGGGCTGCCGCCGAACAAATCAACTAGAAATATAACACCGTCGCTCCAATCAATCGTACCAAGTGCTATTTTGAATTTATCTACAAGTCCGTTAACGCTTTCACCCGGTTCAAACGTAACTCCCACCACGTTCTCCAATTGACCATAAATCATCGACGAAGACCTCAGCAGTTCTTCGGAAAATCTTCCATGGGTACCCACAATGACTCCAATCATTTTATTTTCACCCCCTTAGCTCTCTATGCCCTTAGATATGCAATATCCATGCCAAACTCCTGTATCATCCATAAATTTTCCTTGAAACCAAAAAATCCCCGCTGCTACAGGGATTTTCGTTCGTGAGAAAACGCTCTTTTTTGTTCTAAATTACATCTTTCATACACAAATATAAACGCTTCATACTCTTTGTTACTATAATGGGGTCGTTTTATATACATCACACAGAATTTCGCAAATATAATATTTCTCATCTTCCGTGAGGGTCAAATTTATACCATCGGCAAATATACCACAAGCCTGGTTTACCGCATTCAGAACATGTGAATCCAGAATGCCCGTCTCTCCGCGGTAAACCAGCCCATCGTGTATGACCATCCGCTCCAGGGCGTGAGCAGTATGAATAGCAATCTGGACCTTCGTGGCATATTCGAAATCTGTCCGCAGCTCCCGTTCAAGCTCCTCGACAAATTTCATCAGGGTTCCCAGTATTTTGTGAGGATTCAGATACGTCAAAAATTCCTTTAAGCTGTCTTCACACAAACCCTTAATGACCACGTTTTGATTGGCCTGTGTAACGGGCAGCTCATGATGCATCAGCAGTTCTCTTAGCAGTTCCTGACCTCTTGCGTCAATCAGCAGTTCCAAAGGAATGAACGGAACACTGTGGTCGCTCGGCCGTTTTACGCCTATTACGGCGAGAACGCTTTGTTTGACTTGAAACTTTTTAACCACCTTGTCAAGCTCCCTGATTTTTGCCGGAATAACGGTAATTTTCTTTTCCGTCAGATCGTAAACGATTTTCTCGACGAATTCCTTTACCTTGACCGCGGCGCCTTTGCCTGAGGAGCAGACTGTGATGATCACCTTGTTGTCCAATGTCGCTGTTAACGAAGCTTCCATGTTGTTGTAGCCTCTGAAATCCATGAGCGACCGGTGGATGTCCTCAAGCTCCATATCGAGAATGCTGGCCTTACGGACAGCCTCAAGCGTAAGCGGTGTGGAAACCATGTCGATTGTCTTGACCTTGACCCCGACCCGTTCCATAATGATCGCTTCAAAACTGATCAGGGACCCCATATCCACCAGCATCAGTACGCCTCTGCCACAGTCAATGCTCTTAACCTTGTCAACAATAATTTCTAAAATTTCTCTCGGACTGACATCGAGCGGCATGTCAACCGCGCAAATATTGGAGCTGCCGAGGAGACTGTTAACAACACCGACAATGCTGCTTGCGGTGCTGTTACCGTGCGTGGCCACAATAATCCCGACCTTGCCCTGCCGCTCCTCCTCCACCGATTTGAGCAGGATTGCCATGTACGTTATTTCAGCCCCCGGCACGTCAATCCCGAACCGATACTCTATCATGTCCTTAATGGTCAAAGCCACTCTGTATTCTTCATCATGTTCGTCGACGGGATCATAGACCAGTTTGCCACCGTATTTCTTCTCTCTGATCCGCTTGAGAAAGGCGCTCAAATGAAGACTGAAGGCATAGACGAAACGCTCACTGTAATTCCGATTAAGCTCCCGCTCAACCAGTTCTTTAACCTCATCAGAAAATTCGAGAATTTCATTATCCACAATTTTGAGAATTCGTTCTCTGCTTCCTTTCAGGTTATTGAAACGGTTATAAAAGCTTTTAATATGGATATTGACGTCCGTAGTTATAAATCTGTTGATGTAACTGTCGTCAAACCCTTCATCCTTAAGCAGGCTTATTTTGTCCTCAATCAGCTTATATAGGTTGAATGGAGGCTCAAGAACATCCTCCTCCAGCAAATGGCTTCCTTCGGGTGTAATATATAGTGGGGATACAATTGCACCGAATTCTTCAATCTCCCTGCGGTTCTTTCCAAGATTGAACAACCCTTCCCTGATATTACCCGGAAGTAGTTTGAAATCGAGTATAATCTCCTCCCTATTCTCGCGAATGCTGTTCAAGAACCCTTTAGCGCAAACGAGTTGGATATTCGATTTGAGCTGCCCGATATTTCCATAAGTGACACTGCCGATAAGCGCTTTGACAACCTCCAGCTCGACTTTGATCGGTTTGTTGACGCGAAGGCCTTCACTCTCCAGCAAATGCTTGAGAATCTGAAGCTGCTCCCCAGGCGTTCGCTCCTGAAAGGGGGGAATATTGATTGTAATCGGAATACGCCGGATAAAGGTCTTGAGCATAGAAGAGGCGGGATCTTCCGTGGTGGCCGCAACGAGTAGCACATTCGCACTGCGACCCCGCTCCGATTCACCTAATTTGTTGTAAGTATGGGTATCCATGAAATAAAAAATCATTTCCTGGCCTTCCGGCGGCAGGCGGTGAATTTCGTCCAGAAACAAGATGCCCCCGTCCGCTTTCTCCACAAGCCCCTTTTTTTCCGAATCGGCCCCGGTAAATGCGCCTTTGACATGTCCGAAGATATGTGAAAGCAGCAACTGGGGATTGTTGTAATAATCCGCGCAGTTGAACACGATAAAGGGCGAATCGTCGGAGAACCGCTTCATATGTTTGCCGTAGTTGTACATCAGCTTGGCAAACAGCGTTTTACCTACTCCGGTCTGCCCTACAATCAGTGTATGCAATCCTCTTGGCGGGTAAAGAATCGCAGCCTTCCCCTGCTCCACCTGGTTACGCATACTATCCTTGAAACCGATCAAGGAGCGAAAAGGGTCAACCTGTTCAACTGGATGCAGAATCTCATCCAGGCTCCCAACCTCAATCTGCTTCTCTTTAAGCTTAGTCCGAAGAATGTGCTCGACGGTTTCCTTGTGCAGAAACTTGACGGGTCTTCCCTTAATTTTGATAATATGGTCTGCTCGCAACAGCTCATTCAGCTCTTTGCTCACATTATTTCTCAGCATATTCTCATGATCGGCAATCTCCGCCGCGGTAATCCCGCCACCGTGCCGCAAATCTTCTTCGGCCATGCTGCCCGTCTGCTCTGCAATGTATTCCAAAATCCTGTCGATTCTCTTCAACTGCATTCCTCCAGCCTGAGTTCTCTTTGAAGTAAGCGTTTCCTTCCTGAACTACTATTGCAGTTCAATATAATCATGTTGAAATTCCTCAAGCTAAATATAACAAACTCAATATGCAAATGGTAACAAAAAAATGCACAAAAAACTCTTCATTTGAGCAGGAGAGTTGGTCATACTTCACGAAATGCTCTTCTATAAATATCTGATACGGATGAATTGCTGCCGTCGGGTTACCCGAAAGGAGTGCTGAAAATCCATGAACCAATTCAGTTTGAAGCAAGAACAGAAATTGAAACTGACCATGACGCCCGAATTACGGCAGGCTATCCAAATCCTGCAGTATTCTTCGGAAGAACTGATATCCTATCTGCGGGAACAGACGAATGAGAATCCGGTTATCGATCTGCAGGAATATTATATATATATCGACGGAGAGAGCTGGGGGAATTTGAAACCCAAAAGGGCGAACACGAAGGAAATGCTAGACTGGGTTGCCAAACCGTCCAATACCCTCTATGAGCATCTGAAGTCACAGCTTGGACTGGTCTGCGGTCTAACATGCATACAGCGGAAGACGGCGTTATATCTGATCGGCAACCTGGATGAAAAAGGCTATTTAGCGACGGACCCCCTGGAGGTTGCCGGACTGATAGGCGTCAATCTGGCAGAGGTTCTGGCTATGCTTGCCCTGGTGCAGAGCTTCGAACCGGCAGGCATTGCTGCCCGCAACCTGGAGGAATGCATTCTTTTACAGCTCCAGCGCTCCGGCACGGTCGATGAGCTTGCTATTGCAATGGCGCAACGTCATCTGGCGGATCTGGCGGCCAACCGGCTGCAGAGAATCGCGGATGCGCTCGGAGCCGACATATCTGAGGTTCAGCAGATATCCGACCGGATACGCAGGCTGAATCCGTTTCCGGGCGCTGCGTTTACCCAGGACGAGTACCGATACATTATCGCGGATATTACGGTGGAGCGATCCAGCAGCGGCGAGTATCGGGTGCGGCTGAGCGATATCGGTTCGCCGCAGGTCTCGGTCAATCCGTATTACCGGCAGATGCTTCAGGCTCTTCCCAAGCAGGAGGAAGCCCGGCAATTTATTCATGCCAAGTACAGCAACGCTTGCTGGCTAATTAAAAGTCTGGAGCAACGCAGGCAGACTTTGACACGTGTCGCCGAGGCTATCGTTGCGATGCAGCATGATTTTTTTGACGGCGGCATTCACGGACTGAAACCGCTCACCCAAAAAGAGATTGCGGAAAGCACCGGGCTGCATGAATCCACGATTAGCCGGGCGGTCAACAACAAATACATGCAGACGCCCCGTGGTTTGTTCGAGTTGAAATACTTCTTCACTTCCGCTCTTGCAACGGCGAACGGCGAAACCTCTTCCTCGGAGAGCGCCAAAAAACGCATTCGGCAGGTAATCGATGAAGAGGATAAGCGTAAACCGCTGGCCGATCAAACGATTGCGGAAATGCTGGCCAAGGAAGGGCTAGAAATTTCCCGGAGAACCGTAGCCAAATACCGAGAGGAAATGCGGTATCTCTCTTCTGCCAAAAGAAAGCGGTTTTGAATTTCATAATACCAAGCCCGGAAGCAGTCACGACGCGTAATAGGGCCTTTTTCGCGTCAGACGCTTCCTGCTTTCGATAAAAATTCAACCGATACTTGCTACTGTTCCGATGCAATCACGTACTTTTCCAAGCTATACTTCAGCCCATCTTTGTCATTGCTTAGTGTTACATCATCCGCATAGCGTTTGACCTCATCAGGCGCATTAGCCATAGCGATTCCTAATCCGGCAAATGATAACATATCGATATCGTTGAAATTATCACCAATCGTCATGATTTCTTCTCTTGATAAGCCTAGCCTTTGCAGAATGATTTGAATGGCTTGTGATTTGGATGCAGAGCTATCCATGATTTCTAAATAGGTTTCCTTTGACTTATAGATTGAAACACCTGTGGTTTCATTCTTTAATGTTTTTTCAAGATCGTTAATTTCCCGAGAATTTCCCATGCATAAAATTTTATGCGTTTCCTGATTGTTCTCTAGATAAGCGGCGAAATCCGCCTTCTTGGGGTCGGTATGGATGATTTCTTGTTCTTGAGTCACCCAATAATTCTGGGTATCACTAACCAACCACTCATTATAGCTATATAGACTGATACTAATGGTCGGGTATCTGTCTTTTGCAATTTCGAGAATTTTTCTGGTTTCTTCCCGTGATAAACTTGTACTGTGAATAGGTGCCATGTTCCCTTCGCTGTTTTCCTCTAAAACAAGTGCCCCGCTATAACAAATAATAGGAGAATGGATGGCCAATTCCTCTTGAAGGGAAACTACTCCTCCAGGCATTCTTGCAGTAACAAGCACAAAAGGGACCCCACTTTTTACTGTCTTTTGTATCGTTTGCTTTGTCTGAGGAGTAATTTGATGGTCAGAATTTAATAATGTTCCGTCTACGTCACTAAAAACCGCTTTTACCGTCAAGTCAGTTCATCTCCTTCTTCCTGAGCAATTTCAATCTTTATTCTATACTCTTTTAGAATCCTCATATATTTATCCGGGGGTTCTTCATTGGTTATCAAGATATGAATGTCCTGGAAAGAAAGTCCCTTATATGAACTGACCAGATTGAATTTATGGGAATCCGTTAAAAGATATACTTGTTTAGCGCGCTTTGCTACCATTTGCTTCATATAAGCATCTTCTTGGTTTGCGAAGTATATCCCGTCCTCCAAAATGGCTGCGGCACCGAAAAACGCTTTATCAAAATAGACATCATTTAACTGGGAGGCAAGAGCAAGATCATAAAAGAAACGATTCTCATGATTAAACTTGCCCCCGAGTAAGTGTACCTCTATTTCTTTTTGAGTTGACAAGACCACTGCATTGTCCAGCGAATGGGTATACACGGTGATATTCTTCTTGATTTGCTCACATAAAAATTTATTGGTCGTTGAGACATCTATAAAACAAAGGTCTCCGTCAACGATGTATTTCGAGGCTGCTCTTCCCACCATAAACTTCTGCTTCGAAGCTGTATTCAGCCGTTCTTTGTACGCTTTTATGGCTACTTTGAAATGAGGCAGGGCAATTCCTCCATGAGTCCGTATAGCAGTCCCTTCTTCAACCAGCTTGATGAAATCTCTTCGCACTGTATCTCTGGAAATATTTAACAATTTGGAAATTTCCTGATTTGAAGCCTTATCATAACTTTTAAGGTATTCCAGGATCTTGACTAAGCGTTCCTCCTGATAAATAAGAATTCCCTCCCTCGCTTCTACCATTATAAGTGATTACGCACGTTTTGTTAAGCGTTTTTAAGTGTTTTTTTCGTTGGACTTGTCTATGACCAGCTTAACTTTTAGATCCTGCGGATATCTTTGGTATAACTCATTCACCAGTATCTTTACTCGCTCTTCCTTTGGAGACCATTGCATCATTAAACCCTGCAACATCGACCGGGCTTTCACTGGCTAGAAAATGCGTGCTTATCTGGATACGCAAACAACAAAAAAACGGCATCTCTGACGTTTCTTCTGTGATGAACTCTCAGCGACTCGAACCCCGGACCCATTGATTAAGAGTCAACTGCTCTACCAACTATGCTAAGAGTCCATATTGATGTTTGGTGGAGCCAAGGGGGATCACACCCCTGGCCTCATCGCTGCCAGCGATGCACTCTCCCCTGTTTCAGCCTGATAATACCACATCCCCCCAGATTTAAGCCGGTATGACCGCTTCGTCATGTTGACTTTCCATTCAATAGGAGCGCCTAGACAATATCCCCACTTGATAGAACCGTTCTGCTCGTAACTGCGCATCTCGATATTCGCATGAAAGCACATATCACACACCGCAATTTCTACTGCAGAGCTTACTTTGAACCTTTCCCAGAATCCTGCCTGAACTGTTCTGGTACCTGCAGCCTATTAGAGTCGGCCGACTCTGGACGGTACAAACCGTTTAGACTTTCCACAAGGGTGCTGTGTCTAGGATGCAGGCTTTCAATAGCATACAAATCTGCTCTAACGGCTTTCATCATTTCACCTAATTAATCGAGAATAATTCTCATTTGAATTCTTTATGAATTTAACAAATCCATCACAATCCGCCATACAGTGACTGCCGCTTTGTTGGATGGTAAAGCCATGAGCAGTTGCTTAAAAATATAAAAACAGACTTATAAAATTGCCTAAAGCAATTTTATAAGTCTGTTTTAGAGATGCCGGTGAAGGGACTCGAACCCCCACGGTTTCCCTCACGATTTTGAGTCGCGCGCGTCTGCCAATTCCGCCACACCGGCACATCATAGATTTCTCATTTAGAGAAAATGGCGCGCCCTAAGAGATTCGAACTCCTGACCTTTTGATTCGTAGTCAAACGCTCTATCCAGCTGAGCTAAGGGCGCATGCTCATGATGTTGTTATACCAGATAAAATAAAATGGAGGCGCCACCCAGATTTGAACTGGGGATAAAGCTTTTGCAGAGCTGTGCCTTACCACTTGGCTATGGCGCCATGTAATGGAGCGGACGACGGGAATCGAACCCGCGACCCTCGCCTTGGCAAGGCGATGCTCTACCGCTGAGCCACGTCCGCATATTTAAAATGGCTGGGGATATAGGATTCGAACCTATGCATGACGGAGTCAAAGTCCGTTGCCTTACCGCTTGGCTAATCCCCATTAAAATTAAATGGGGCGATCGATGGGACTTGAACCCACGAATGCCGGAGCCACAATCCGGTGCGTTAACCCCTTCGCCACGACCGCCATAAGATTCAGTTGAAATAAGAAATGGCAGGGGCAGCAGGAATTGAACCCACACCAACGGTTTTGGAGACCGTTGTTCTACCTTTAAACTATGCCCCTATAAATGGTGGAGGCTGATGGATTCGAACCACCGAACTCGTAGAGAGCAGATTTACAGTCTGCCGTGTTTAGCCACTTCACTAAGCCTCCATATAAATGGTGCCGGCGAGAGGACTTGAACCCCCAACCTACTGATTACAAGTCAGTTGCTCTACCAGTTGAGCTACACCGGCACGGTGTAAAGAATTATGGTGGCTCGGGACGGAATCGAACCGCCGACACGAGGATTTTCAGTCCTCTGCTCTACCGACTGAGCTACCGAGCCATAATTTTAATATTTGATTGTATCTCAGTGAATCGTAGTAGATTCTCATCCCGATACACAAGGATGTTAATGGCGGAGCCGACGGGATTCGAACCCGCGGTCTCCTGCGTGACAGGCAGGCATGTTAGGCCTCTACACCACGGCTCCACACTAGTAAAACAATTGCGGGGGCAGGATTTGAACCTGCGGCCTTCGGGTTATGAGCCCGACGAGCTACCGGGCTGCTCCACCCCGCGTCAGTAAAAGTATATTATGGTGGAGGCTGAGGGGATCGAACCCCCGACCCTCTGCTTGTAAGGCAGATGCTCTCCCAGCTGAGCTAAGCCTCCATAGGTTGAACATAATCTTTATGTTACCAGATGAACCTTCTGTAAATCAAGTGTAAAATCACTTTTAATGAAAGTGATAACCCGTAGGGGATACTCATTCTTCGAATGAGACTACGAAGTGGATGCTAACGAAGTTTATGCTCCGACGAACCCTGATGGGTTCTCATCCCCACTTGAAGCTGTTAAAGAAAGTGATGACCCGTAGGGGATTCGAACCCCTGTTACCTCCGTGAAAGGGAGGTGTCTTAACCCCTTGACCAACGGGCCTTACAAAATATTATGGCGGAGAGAGAGGGATTCGAACCCTCGAGACGCTTGTGACGCCTACACGATTTCCAATCGTGCTCCTTCGGCCAACTCGGACACCTCTCCATATGGCTCCCCGAACAGGACTCGAACCTGTGACAACTCGATTAACAGTCGAGTGCTCTACCAACTGAGCTATCAGGGAATATCATTATTTCAGGCTTGATCACCTGAAAACTAGATACGAAACGAACTTGCGCACCCTTCTAGGAACTGCGTCCTTCGGGTATTTTTGGATAAGCCCTCGACCGATTAGTACTGGTCAGCTCCATGCATTACTGCACTTCCACCCCCAGCCTATCTACCTCGTCGTCTTCAAGGGGTCTTACATACTGGGAAATCTCATCTTGAGGGGGGCTTCACGCTTAGATGCTTTCAGCGCTTATCCCTTCCGCACTTAGCTACCCAGCTGTGCTCCTGGCGGAACAACTGGTGCACCAGCGGTGCGTCCATCCCGGTCCTCTCGTACTAAGGACAGCTCCTCTCAAATTTCCTACGCCCACGACAGATAGGGACCGAACTGTCTCACGACGTTCTGAACCCAGCTCGCGTACCGCTTTAATGGGCGAACAGCCCAACCCTTGGGACCTACTTCAGCCCCAGGATGCGATGAGCCGACATCGAGGTGCCAAACCTCCCCGTCGATGTGGACTCTTGGGGGAGATAAGCCTGTTATCCCCAGGGTAGCTTTTATCCGTTGAGCGATGGCCCTTCCATGCGGTACCACCGGATCACTAAGCCCGACTTTCGTCCCTGCTCGACTTGTCAGTCTCGCAGTCAAGCTCCCTTATGCCTTTGCACTCTTCGAATGATTTCCAACCATTCTGAGGGAACCTTGGGGCGCCTCCGTTACTCTTTAGGAGGCGACCGCCCCAGTCAAACTGCCCACCTGACACGGTCCCCGTACCGGGTCACGGTACTAGGTTAGAACTCCGATACGATCAGGGTGGTATCCCAACGGTGCCTCCACCGAAGCTGGCGCTCCGGCTTCCTAGGCTCCCACCTATCCTGTACAAATCGTATCAAAGTCCAATATCAAGCTGCAGTAAAGCTCCATGGGGTCTTTCCGTCTTGTCGCGGGTAACCTGCATCTTCACAGGTATTAAAATTTCACCGGATCTCTCGTTGAGACAGCGCCCAAGTCGTTACGCCATTCGTGCGGGTCAGAATTTACCTGACAAGGAATTTCGCTACCTTAGGACCGTTATNGTTCGCCATCTAATAGTCAAGAACTTTTTTTGAAAAATTATTTGATTCAATTTCGCGAAAGTTCTACAACCTTTTTAGCAGCGAGTTATAATTTATCATACATCTACCAGATGCGTCAACCCATCTGGAATTCCTATTTCCCCCAGACCTTCTAATTAGCCCAATAACGGATGTGACGTGAGGTCGGACCGCCTCCCTGATGCCCCAATGACGTCTCTCTAACGAGAGAACGGTATACCAGTTTCCGCAGAAGCATGGGCAGTTCCTCGCGTACCGGCACCAAATCCGGATGCATACATAACTCCTGTATACTCCAAGGCTCGTGTCTGCTGCTTAATATATTCAGCAGGAATTTGCAGCAATGAGCCATTTTGGACATTACCGAGAACTCACAAGCCAGCAAAACAAGCTGTATCCGCTGTTCAAGCGTCTCGCTGCTCTCCGTAATTTCCTCATACAGCTTGAACACTACAGATCCCCTGTGGCTGATTTGCTCCCATACACATCCGCCAGGCTGTATTCCCTGCTCCAATAATTCTAATCGGGCATAGTGATGAAGTGCTTCAAGAACGCTGTGATAAGCATCCATGAAATATCTGTCTTCACTGTATCTCTTTGCTTCTAGATATCTGCGAAGAAATCTGGAGAACTCTCTGAACAGGCTTTGCTCCTTCAATGTCTGTTCCAACTCCATAATCTGAGAACGCAGATCAACCACTCTCCCTTGAGTTTCCCATATAATTTCGCCTTTCATAAAACAATGCATGATCTCCCTATGCTCCCCAGAGAGTGTCCACTGAATCATATCCTGTTGGGAGACATATAAAACCTGATACTGCAAGTTTCCTTTAACACAGTGTTCGATCTGCAGACTCAAATCACAATTGTCGCAAATGATTAAGACCAGAAGCTCAAAATCATGCAGAAGCGAGCCATGAAATCCTCCGCCGGAATGCCGGTAACCGATGGCGCCTACCGCATGGTGTTCTACCGTGTGATCATTCACCAAAGAAAAAAGAGTAGATTCCACAGCAACCTCCAACCTTGGCGAGTTCTCGCCGATTCGATATAATATAGTTCTACACAGCATTCAAGTTTCCTTCTTCTAATCTGTAGTCAATCCTAATCTATTCAGAATTGAGGGTATAATCTATGTTGTTTAAATCCAGTAAAATTAATGAGTTCCGGCTATGGGGACTGCTCCTTACGATGCTGGGAATGGGGCTAATGGTTCTTGGTACGGCAGGCATTGTATTCTGGGGTCAATCGGGAAAAATCATTGCGGCGATCGGGCTGGTTATCGGCCTTATCAGCATGATGGGCAGCCTTGGTATCTACTTCTGGGCGGGGATGTTGTCCACAACGGCCGTTCAATTAGAATGCCCAGAATGCCATAAGCTGACCAAAATGCTGGGCAAGACAGACCGGTGCATGTTCTGCAAAACCATACTCACCCTCGATCCCGAAAAAGCCAACATTACAGCAGATGAGCTTGAGAAGCAGCAGGCCATTTCCGGGGCAGAGTCAAAATAAACAACGTATGAATATAGTTCGGCTTCCCAGCCTTAAGTAGCTGGATACTACAAGAGGGCCTGCAACCCAAAGACGCAGACCCTCTTTTTATATCTAAAAATAAATGAGTTCTATATATTATTCGGCGATTGCCTTCAATTCCTGCCAAGCCTCCGGGGAAGCAAACCCACGGGTCCATGAGGCGACTCCAGCCAAATTAAGCTCTTCGGCAAGCTCTACACGCTGTCTGATGGAGTAGGCATCCTCAAGCCATATTTTTTTCTTGATCCCATTCTCCTCATACTCCACATAATGCTGTCCTGCATTCTCATCAACTGTAGGGGTCAACTTAAAACTCTTTATAATATCCTGAGCCTTCTTCATACCGATCGCTTTGGAACTGACCTTCGTCTTTCCATTCTTGATTTCCTCACTCCAGACCCTGGTATACAACGGCACACTCAGAATCAGCTTGTCCGAAGGAACACGATCCTCCTCCAAGAGACGATTCACAGCTGCCTTCGTCCAAGGCAGGGAGGCTACCGAGCCTGCAACAGGACTTGCCGCCCAGTGCTCATCGTAGGCCATTAGCATGATATAATCAACCAGTCCGCCAAGGGACTCTCTGTCGAGAAACTTGGACCACATCTCACTGTTAGACTTGGGGGTAACGTCAACCGAAATCACAAGTCCCTGTTCCTTAGCTAGCGGCATGAGCTCGCGCACAAACTGGGTTACATTCTCTCCGTCCTCTGTCCGTACATTCTCAAAATCAATATTGATTCCGTCCAGCCGATACAGCTTGGCATAATGGAGAATTTGAACTATCGAACGGAGACGGTTCTCAAAGCTGGATAAGGCCTTCGTTGTTCTGTCCGCGTCGAAAGCGTTGCTGAAAAGGGCCCATACCTGCATCTTGTTGTTATGCGCCCAGGTCACATAAACGTCATCGGCCTTGCTCTGAACATTCCCGCTGTCATCCATGATTTGAAACCAGGTTGGACTAACCACATTTACTCCGGGCAGCGTACCGATCACCTTAGGGTCTGCAGGCTTCTGATACACCGCCTCCCAAGTAAGGTTGACCTTCTTAGAATTCCATTTTTGCTGAGCAGTATTCGGGAGCTCCTGAACTTCTGGAACAGTTCTTAGCTCCTTCAAAGCAACGTCTTTCCGCTTTACATAGCCAGCATAACCGCTGTCCATTTGAACGAATGCCCAATCGCCCGCATTCCGGATCAGCCTGACAGGGGCTCCCGGCGGAATATCGTAAAGGATGGGCGCATGAATGCTGTCTTCTCTCCTTAAAGGCACCGTATCCGAGGAGCTGCTGATGATCTTGGCGGACTGGACTTTTTCCCCCGCCTTCATCAGCACAACCGCTCCTGTGGTTTTGTCCTCTTTGAACTCCAACCCATAGAGCTTCTTAAGCAGCGAGACAGGCAGATATTGAACTCCCTTTACCGTTGTAGGAGCGAACAGCAGCTTGAGCGGTCTGTTATTCATCTTCGCATCCTTATGATCGATCTTAAGATGAACAAGTTCTTTGGGAGTTGTAATAATGACCGATTCCGTTTCCTTCTCGTAACGGATGTTAGGATCAATCATCTCCCGGATCACGGGAAGCGGCAGCTTCAGGCTGTCCCCTGTACCGGAGGCTGAGTACTTCATCGCCTTGCCCTCCACAAAGATCGGTTTCTTCATCGACTTCCACTCAGGATCCACGTGCTGCCAATTCGGCAGCCACAAATATACCGCTCCCAGAGCGGCTGCAGCTAACAGGATCAGGGTCAACCATACTTTGCCCGTGGATTTCTTTTTCCCCATCCGATATCCCTGCCGGTGCTTCGAATTTCTCAATATCCTGTACCTCCATGATTTACTTCGGCTAGAAAAATAAAAAAACGTGAAGAATTCCAGTCGGAATTCCGCACGTAATATTGGCTCTCCAGCCCTTAGTGGCCTCGGCAATCGTTACAAACGCCATAGAACTCCATCCGGTGTCCGAACACCCGAAAACCGGTGCTTTGCTCCGCCTTACGTTCTACTTCTGTCAAGGGTTCATAATTAAAATCTCTGATCTTACCGCAGGATTGGCAGATGACATGGTAATGATCCGACACATCCGCATCAAAGCGGCTGGAATTGTCCCCGTAGGTGAGTTCCCGGACCATACCGGCCTCCAAAAACATCTTTAAGTTATTATATACGGTAGCCACACTCATGCTTGGAAACCGTGGCTCAAGTGCCCGGTATATCTCATCCGCGGTCGGATGCCCCATGGACTCCATCAAATAAGTCAAAATGGCGTGACGCTGCGGCGTGATGCGGACACCGTTAGTTTTCAGTTGGTCTAACGCATTCTGTACGCGCGTAGTCAATAGGTCCACCGCCTTTAGTTCGCTGCTCTCACTTACACAGCTTTAACATTGATAACATTATTGTACGTTTACAAGAATTCGTTTGTCAACGGAGCATGGCACACCGGGGCTTTTGGAATCCTAATTAGAATATCTTCTGACAATTAGATCACTGTTGCCCTCCACATTAATTTTATATTTTCCAGTTAAGAGAGTACCCTTGATCGTTTTGTTATCAATTTCAAAAGGCAGGTTGGTCTTAATCTCACCATAACCGCTTGATCCGTTTAAGGCGTAGTCTCCCAGCTCCGGAATTTGGAGATCAATCTCCCCGACGGCGCTGTACACCGACCAGTCTCCGCCGATAACGGACGACCGGACTGAGATTTGTCCATTGAGCGATTCCGCCTGCAGCTTATAATACACTCCATCCACCGATACGTTGCCATTGCGGGTATTGGCGGTTATATCATCATCAGCGCGGATAACAGTTATATCTCCGATCATCGTATTCAATTTTAGAGGACCGAAAATATCCATCCCAATCATCTTGCCCCCCAGGGATTCCGCATCCACCTTACCTATAACGTTGTGCAGTTCCACCCGGCCGCTGAGTGTCTTGGCCGTCACATCCCCAGTCACGTTGCTCATATATATATTTCCTCTGCCCGTCTGAAGTGAAATATCTGTGACCGCCTGCAAATTCGCCAGCGAAATTCCGCCGCTTGTGGTACTGATATTAAAATCGAACTTCCGGTTCTCCGGAACGATGATGGTTAAGTTCACCCTCGGGTGCCGGCTGCCAGATGTCCCATACGTCCGATCCTTTACCGATATTCCCACACGGGCGCCTTCGGTTACCTGGACACTGAGATCTTTAGCAATCTTCTCAGCCTCCGATGCTTCAACGCCGTCAATCCACACCTTGGACTTCACAACGATCTCCTCAACCGCGCCCCGCTCCACCTCGATTTTGCCATTGATTCCGTCTATCATCACTTCTGACGTCTTCAGATCCACCGGCACCTTTATAGGTTCGCGTGTTTCACTATAGCCCTTCTCATCACTGAATTCCGTCCCTGCTGCGGTGAGGTCCAAGCTTACCCGATTCCATAAATGAAGATAGTGGTCCTGCTGCGTAACCGCAAATACGGAAAACCCTATAAATGCAGAGACTATCAATCCTTTGATATCCAGCCGGAATCTCCGCTCCAGCTTGGAACGCTTCCACCTCTTCCACAAAAAGAGAATGATATATTCAATCCCCAGCAAAATTAGAATAACCGGCCACCAGTTCAGCAGAAAAATAATGTAGTCCTGCTTCGCCCATTGATCAAGCAGAATCAGAACTCCAAGCACGGCCATTACCGCTGAAGCTGTAAAGCGTCCTGTCCTTACAAGTCTGCGCCGCGCCTCATGAACGGCCATCCCTATGCCGCATGCTATAAGGACAGCCGCTGCAATGTAACCCGCGCCATATTGAATGACCCAGGCCAGCCAAGGCGGCTTCACATGGAACAAGAACACCAGCACGCCGCCAGCGATTAACAGCAGTCCGTAACCCACCTGACTAAATACACCTGCTCGTGAGGCATCTATTTCCCCGCTCAGCCTTCTTCCATTCAGCGTATCTGTATTTTGCAGGACATCATAGACACTGTAGAAGTAGACGATCGGAATCAGCAGGCCAAGCAGAATAAGCCAGGGAACATTAACCCCCAGTTTGGCGGAGGAAAAATAAAGAATGGCGGACACATCCAGCACGATCAGATAAATTAGAAATATTCCTTTGCGAAACAAACGTAAATATAAATGGCCTAATCCAGGGAACAGTGCAGCCAGCAAACCCGCAATAAACTTGCGTTTTCGCCGTCTCGGCTTAAATCCCGCGCCACGCTTGGCAGCCGGAACCTCGGCTTCTCCCCCAGACTCAGGTGGAAGATTCAAGGACATTCCCGTGACTCCTCTCCGGTCTTTAATTCTCTATGCACTTCTCATTTAGATCATACCCGATCCGCTCCTATAGCGTAACTTGGTAGTGGGTGGAAAGCAAAAATCCCCCCATAACTATGAATGGGGGGATCAGCTTCTGAACCATTAGGCAGAGACTATCGGTCACATCTCCCGCTGCATCAAAGTGAGCTCTACTCCATAATCAACCGTCCGGGCTCCAACAGGAATGAAGCCGAATTTCCGATACAACTCCACGGCGGGTGTGTTTAGTGTACCTGCGTATACGCTGAACCTTTGAATATGCGGATTGTGTATCAGCACATGCTCCAAGAGACGGGACCCGATGCCCTGCCTGAGATGAGAGAGCTCAACCATTAATCTTGTAATCATCATATTCCCAGGCTGTTCCTCAGTTACAGCAATAGCTCCAAGCAGATCGCCATCCTCTGAAATTTCGCCGTAGAAAGCTTCAGAGGAAGCAGACAACGAGTCAAAGGTCTCCGGGAGAACAGGGGTATGACGAAGCCCAAGCATGCTGGCCTCCAGGCGGAAAGCCATATGCTGGAGCCTCCAGATTTGCTGGACAATATCCGGGTCCTGCAGTGAAAGCTGCCCAATCATCGCTTTATTGCTTCAAAACATCGACCAACAGTTTATTGACAAGTCCAGGGTTCGCTTTGCCCTTGCTGCGCTTCATGACTTGTCCAACCAGGAAGCCTATTGCTTTGTCCTTACCAGCCTTATAATCCTCAACCGAAGCCGGATTCTCTGCAATCACTTCGTTAACAATAGCCAGGATAGCCCCTTCATCGCTGATTTGGACCAATCCCTGCTCCTCGACAATGGCCTGAGGAAGCTTGCCGCTGCTGAGCATTTCTTTAAATACTGTCTTGGCGATCTTCGAGCTGATCGTGCCTTTCTCAATCAGACCGATCATTTCGCCCAGTCCCTGCCCGGTAAGCTTCACTTCTGAAAGCTCCTGCCCGGTGCTGTTCAAGTGTCCCAGCAGATCGCCCATAATCCAGTTGGATACAGACTTCGCATCCGAGGTATACTTCAAGCTCTCTTCAAACAAGTCCGCAACAGGTTTGGATGAGGTAATGACCTCAGCATCATAGCTCGGCAATCCCAGTTCCGACGTATAGCGGGCTTTGCGGGCATCCGGCAGCTCTGGAATCGTCGCGCGGATGCGGTCCTTCCATTCCTGGTCAATATGCACTGTTACGAGATCTGGGTCCGGGAAGTAGCGGTAATCGTGAGCCTGCTCCTTGCCACGCATGGACAGCGTCTTGCCTTGAGCCTCGTCCCAGCGGCGGGTCTCTTGAATAATTTTCTCTCCCTCATCCAACAGCTCAGCTTGTCGGTACTGCTCATATTCAAGTCCGCGCTGTACACCGCGGAAGGAGTTCATATTCTTCAGCTCGGCCTTGGTGCCAAGCTCCTTCTGCCCGTGCGGGCGAAGGCTGATGTTGGCGTCACAGCGGAGCGAGCCCTCTTCCATTTTGACATCCGATACATCACAGTACTGCATAATGGCACGCATCTTCTCCAGGTAAGCCCGGGCTTCCTCAGGGGAAGAAATCTCAGGCTCGGAGACGATCTCAATCAGCGGAGTGCCTACACGGTTGAAGTCAACCAGGGAAGCATACCCTCCGTCGATATGTGTCAGCTTACCGGCATCTTCCTCAAGATGAAGACGGTTGATACCGATGCGTTTCGTGGTCCCGTTCACTTCGATATCAATATAACCGTTCAGACCGATTGGCTGGTCATATTGGGAGATCTGATAAGCCTTCGGAGAGTCCGGGTAGAAATAGTTCTTCCGGTCGAACTTGCTGACATCGCCGATTTCGCAATTCAGCGCCATCGCCGCTTTGATGGCATATTCCACCGCCTGGCGGTTGAGTACAGGCAGCACGCCTGGGTGGCCGAGGCACACAGGACAAGTGTGGGAGTTAGGGGGCGCACCGAATTCGGTGGAGCAGCCGCAGAATATTTTGGACTTCGTATGCAGCTCCACGTGCACCTCCAGTCCGATCACCGTTTCATATTTCGATGTTGACATGGGATACCTCCTAATACTTCTCTATTATAGAACCGGGCGTTGCTTGTGATGCTCGGTGTGTACTTCATAAGCATGAGCTGTGCGGAGAATGGTGCTCTCATCAAAAGCCTTGCCGATAATCTGCAGTCCGACCGGCAGCCCATCCGCGAAACCGCATGGAACGCTTAATGCCGGAACCCCTGCAAGGCTGACAGGTATGGTCAGAATGTCGTTCAAGTACATCGTGAGCGGATCATCCACCTGAGATCCCAACTGGAACGCCGTGGTAGGAGCCGTCGGTCCGATAATGACATCATATTTCTCAAAGGTCTGGTCAAAATCCCGCTTGATCAATGTGCGCACTTTCTGTGCTTTCAAATAATACGCATCATAGTAACCGGAGCTAAGCGCATAGGTACCCAGCATGATCCGGCGCTTCACTTCCGGGCCAAAGCCTTGGCTTCTAGATTCATGATAGAGGTCAAGCAGGCCGCCGCCATGATCCGCACGCACCCCATATCTTACCCCGTCAAATCTGGACAGGTTGGAAGAGGCCTCGGAGGAAGCCAGGAGATAGTACGCCGCAACAGCATATTCAGTATGAGGGAGAGAAACCTCTTCCCATACGGCTCCAAGACTCTCCAGCACACGAAGCGCTTCAAGCACCGCTTCCTTCACCTTCGGATCAATACCTTCAAGATATTCCTTCGGAACAGCAATGCGAAGGCCCTTGATGTCCCCAGTCAGAGCGCTGACATAATCATCGACCTCTACGTTGGCCGAAGTAGAATCTTTGGCGTCATAACCTGCTATAGCCTGCAGCACATATGCCGCGTCCTCCACGTTCTTAGTTACAGGACCAATCTGATCCAGTGAGGAAGCAAAAGCAACCAATCCATACCGGGACACACGCCCGTAAGTTGGCTTCAGACCAACAACACCGCAGTAGGAAGCTGGCTGGCGGATAGAACCTCCGGTATCAGAGCCCAGAGTAAAATAAGCCTCGCCTGCGGCAACCGCTGCCGCCGAACCCCCGCTGGAGCCTCCAGGCACACGGCTGAGGTCCCACGGGTTGCGGGTAGGATGGTAGCTCGAGTTCTCATTGGAGCCGCCCATAGCGAACTCGTCCATGTTCAGCTTGCCGATGGTAACCGAATCAGCCTGCTTAAGCTTGGTCACCGCGGTACCGTCATAAATCGGATTATAATTGGACAGGAACTGGCTGGCGCACGTGGTGCGAAGCCCTTCAGTCACCATATTATCCTTGATGCCCACAGGAAGACCGAACAGAAGTCCCTTCTCCTCACCTGACACCAGCTTGTTGTCAAGGCGTGCAGCCGCAGCGCGTGCTCCCGCCTCATCCAGAGTCAGATACGCCTGAATACGCTCGTCCTTCTGACGGATCGCCTCAAAAGCCTCTCCCACAAGATCAGATACTGACAACTCCTTGGCATGAAGCTTGTTATGTATCTCTTGTAAACGCAAATCAAATAATGACACTCTAGCTTCCTCCCTTCAATTCGTCTTATTCAAGCACAGCCGGCACTTTGAACTGCCCATCTTCCTCATCCGGCGCATTTAGGAATACCTTCTCCGCAGGCAGGCTCTCTTTCACAACATCATCCCGCATCACATTGCTCAAATGCAGAACGTGAGTGGTAGGCTCCACGCCATCCGTGTCCAGTTCATTCAATTTCTCCGCATATTGTAAAATAGCGCTGAGCTGATCCGTAAAAGTCTCTTTCTCCTCTGGAGTCAGATTCAATCTTGCCAGCCTGGCCACATGTTCCACGTCTTTGGTCGTAATACTCATTTCGGTCGTTCCCTCCTAAAATGATTTATGATCAGCTTAAGCCCAGTAGGGCGGATCTTCGCCTATTCCTATAATCCGTATAATTATATTGTAGATAAGCCCATAATTCAATTGGGCAGCCAAAGATCCAGTCCATAATCCTGTTTCTTGCCCGCTTAGAGGATACCCGCCCGAACCTGCAGCCTAAAATGGGGTGTCCGGCAGACTAGAAGTTTCCCAAAGATGTCCTTTCTCCAGACTCTCTTGGTTTCATTGGGACAGCCTCTTTCTTTTCACAACAAAAAAAGAGCCGGCATCCGCCGACCCTTCCTAATTAAATCCAGGCACGTAAATTCACTTGCTTGATAAATTCCGCCTGAGACATAGCTTCCTGTACTGCTCCCTCATCTTCTTTCGACTGTTCCGACTCTCCGTTCATCACCTGAAAAAAGAGCTGCTCATTATGTGTGCTTAGAGCAAAATCGATCAGCGCTTCGCGTTCAACGCGATCCACTTCCTGCTGAATCAGGACTTCTTCAGATTCGATATCACTTGACGGAACAAAATAGTTCCGGTTAGTCTTCGGAGAACGGACGACATAATCAAAAGCATTGTCCGGGTTACGATCGTAAGCAATAATGTAGCCGTATCCTCCAATAGGAAGATTCTGCTCAAAGGCGTCCGCGACGATAACAATTCTCTCTCCTAAACGCAGCATCGTCTACCTCCCCCATATGTTGTTCGTGCTATTCTAATATCCTACTAAAAATCAATAGGAATGTCCACGAAAAAGGGAGAAAGTTGTCGGACAATTTTATGAAACCTGATGTATCAGCTGGTGGAGTTCCGGTGCTGCTCAAGTTTCTTGTGCCAAGGCTCATGAACTCCAGCCCCATTCCGCTTAATGTGCCTCCATCCAGGAAAGAGACTATCGGAGGACTCTTCTCGTTCCTCCAAGCCGCGATCCTTCCGTACAACCTTGTTCCCCCTGCCAGAATCCAATGAACGCGATCTCAAAAATTCCATGCCAGAATCCCCCATTATTGATCTCATCTAAAAAAGGACAAAAAAAAGAACGCAAACCGGGATAATCCACAGCTTGCGTGCTTCGCGTAAGTAATAACATTCAATTAATATACATTCTAACAAAGAGTGTTCAGTTTGTCCATAGTTTTTACCCAAATTTGACAAATGAAAGCGTTTCTTGTCATCTCTCCCTATGAAAACTAGGAAACGTACGGGTTGTTTGCTTTCTCATATCCAATGGACGTTTTGGGACCATGACCTGGGTACACCTTCACTTCGTCCGGCATACGGAACAATTTGCTTCGGATCGAATCGTACAGATCACGCTCCCGTCCGCCAGGCAGGTCAGTGCGCCCTACACTCATTTTGAACAAGACATCTCCTGAGAACAAGTCCTGACCACACAGGAAACTCACACTGCCCGGAGAATGGCCGGGAGTGTGGTACACAGTAAATTCATGTCCCACAAATTGCAGCTTCTGCCCTTCGGCCAAGTCGTACTCAGCCGGATCGGTGGCATAAGGCCCGCTCACCTCAGTCCAGAGCAGTGAGCCGTTAAGCTTGGGACTTGTCAGCCATTCTGCCTCCAAAGGATGCACGTACACGGGGCATTTTTTCATTTTGCGGATTTCGTCAACCCCGCCAATGTGATCAAAATGGGCATGAGTAAGCAGAATGGCTTCGATCTCAAGATGCTCGATCCGCCGGATCAAGGCAGCAGGATTCATTCCGGGATCAATAATAATCGCCTTGCCTTCCTCATCCCCCCGAATCAGGTAGGCATTGGTCTGAAGCGGTCCAAGTGCAAAAGTTTCAATTTTCAGCATGGTTTACAGTCCTGAAATCAGGTCACGCAGCTCGGAAATAATCACGGCGTGCACCTCGTTCCCTTCTCCGTATTTCTCAATCAACAGCTTGCGGGTCTCAGCCAGCTTCTCTTCATAGTCTGGAGCCTCCCGGTCCGGATTCTCCTGCTTGAAGCGCACCATAACCTCCTGCACATGCTTAGGACGGGGGCCCCACTGGCCAAGCACATGGCCACCTGTATCCGCGAAGATGACGATCGGAACAGATCGGCCGCCCATCGTCAGGAATTGATCCATCAAATCCAGATTGTCTTCCAGGATCAGCACCTCAACCGGGAACCCGGATACTTCAAGAGCCCGGAATACAACAGGAATATTGCGAACCACGTCGCCGCACCAGTCCGCAGCCAGAATCAGTACCCGAATATCATCCCGATGGTTCAGACTTTCAAAAAACTCACGATCCTCATCGCTTGCCCACTGAAACTGCTCATACCCAGATTGGAAAGCTTCCTGGTTGCGTGTCATGCTGTCCATGAACTGTTTCGGGGTTAAGCCTGTACGAAATTTGTAGCTTACATTTGTCTTCGTGCTCATACGGATGCCCCTTTCTTTTTCTTCGAACTGTACCATTTATAAAGGACATATACAATGAGAATGGCAAGAGCCACGAGCAGGAATGGCGTGACGTACGGAGCGGCCTTCTCATGAATGTGCTCCCATTGATTGCCGAGAGCTCTGCCCAAATATACGAACAGAAAAGACCACGGAATAGATGCAAGCACCGTCAACAGGGAGAAGCGGAGCAGCGACATCTTCGCAATTCCCGCAGGAATGGAGATGACCTGCCGCATCACTGGGACAAACCGGGCAGTAAAGACAATTCCCGACCCATACTTGTTGAACCAGTTCTCCGCTATATCCATATGATGTGGTTTAATCTTGATGTATTTACCGAATTTGTCAAGGAAGGGACGCCCGCCGAAGCGGCCGATCGCATACAGAATCCACTGCTGGACCAGTGCCCCGACCGTACCGAAGAATACGGCCCAATAGAAGTTAAGATCACCTTTGTAGACTAAAAAACCGCCGTAGGCCAGAACAATCTCGCTGGGGATAACTTCTAAAGCCAATCCCAGCACAATTCCGAAATAACCAAGGCCCCGGATCAATTCAAATAATTGCCCAATTACATTAGATAGGATTTCCACTCTCGACCCACTCTCTCCATAATTTCTATTTGAAGTCTATTCTATCATAGCGTGGTACATGCATTCTACTTTATGAATGGCTGAAGTATCCACGGGAATTCCGGGCGCATATGCTGATTGGAAAAGGAGTTGGTATGATGCCCGCATTCCAGGACAAACACAAATCCTCTCTGCCTTCCCCGCGGAGGATCCGGCGCGGCTGCAGCAAAGAACTGTACCGCACGGTAAAACGGATGAAAGTTTATATACCCGAAGGCAAAGTTAAGGAGGGCGAAGACCTCTATTACCGGAAGGTCATCGGCAACCTCCTCTGGATCCATGAGAACAGCAGCAACCGCAAAGTCCTCTCGGACTGGTGGGATGAGGCGGTCAGCGGAGAGCTTGCAGAGCTCTGGGAAGTTGACCGCGCTAAGCTCTCAGAGGCATTCAGGGATGCCTTCGGAGGTTAGAGCTTGCTGTCCGAAGCAGCCAAGGGCTCTCCGAGGCAGCAAGAGCTGAAAGACAATGCAGGTGCTCGCAAACCCTGGAAAAAGTCTAACATCTTGGGGAGGAAAATATCTCCTGACTTTTAACGTACCCGCAGATCCGGTAATCCCCCCCCATATAAGATCTGAATACGACACCCTCCTGCACGGCAAGTTCCATTCCCCCGTATCTGAGGTAATCCTGTAACCCTTCATTCGAAAAGAACAGGGGTATCCGGCCCAGAACATTACCCCGAGGGAAATCGTTAGAGCGTTTCCCCAAACGCTGCCTTGGTAAATGCCGCAAATGTACGGGGCCAGCTGGGCTGCCAATTGAGCTGCATGTGCATCTATATAAATTATGTGATAGCTAGCTCCGTCCGCTGAAAGCTACGTATGGCGGGAAGGGGAAGCCCAGCAAACCCCAAAGGCGTTCAGCCTCACGCCGGGCCTCGTCTGTGACCGTAAATTTACGGTCATTGCGAATTCCCTTCCCGGCTGCCCATTCCGCCGCCTTGCGGAAGCCGTCATACAGCCGGAGTCCCGTCAGCACGGCGGTGCGGGACTCTTTCATTCTTCCGGCCTGGCTTAAACGCAGGCCAAGCCTGCCGAGCTCGTGGAGAGCGGCTGTGATCCGGCGGCTGTGATAGCGGTCCAGTCTGACCGCTAACTCGGCAGCCTTCGCCGCCTCGGGCCTGCCCAGCTTGAACTGGGCCTTGGCCAGTTCCCACCAGAGCTCACTCATCTGCGGGCTAAAGCGTATCCCGCGCCGAAGAATATGCTCTGCTGACAGAGGAGGCAGTTCAGCCGCAAGAGCAATTCTTGGCCCTGTCCGGTAGGGATTCAGATCAAGGGCCTTCTCGAAGAGCACCCTTGCCTGCTGAGCCTTTCCCCTGGACAAAAGCACCGCTGCTTCCGCAGCCAGCCGATCACCGGCCAGCATGCGCAGGCTGACCAGGCTCATAAAAGCAAGAACACCTGCTATGGTCAGGGCTGTTATTCCCCGGAACAGGCCATGTATGTCCCTGCTGCTCCCTCCCCCCCTGCGGGCAGCTTTCGCAGCTGGCACTGACCCACCGAACACCCGCTTAATCCAGGTGTTCCATATTGAACGCAAGGCTGGACATGGCTGGGAAGACATGTATGTCCCAAGGGCAAGTGCTAAACGGGTAGGCGGCAAACTGGGAAAAAAACGTTCAAGATCCGCCTGGCTTCCGCTCCCTGATTGGTTGTTTCGTCTAAACCAGGAAAAATGCCGAAGAGACTTATTGTATCCCTGGTTAGATACAACTGCCTTCCTGAGCTTAGAGAAGTTCGTCAGGCGGATCGTCCTCTCTTTTCCTGCTGTTTTCCAAGGACGCCCCTGCACAGCGCCCATCTCCGCCAGCCCGAGCACTCCAAGCCACAGGAGAAGAAGCCAAATCAGGCCGTAGCTCATGTCAAAGTCCACTCCCGCATGGAGAACGAGCACCAAGTATGGGGCAAGCAAAAGGCTTCTCCGTTTCAGCAGGAGGAATCCCACTATGGTAAACCACAGGACCAAAACAAGCAGTCCCGGAATTCCCAGGTTAAGCAGCATATCCAGGTAACCGCTGTGTACCTGCGCACCTACATAAGGCTCTGTCTGTATGCTCCTGTACACAGATCTCCATACCCCGCCTCCCCCGCCCCACCAGGGGTTCGTTCCAATCTGCCACAGCGCGTCGCGGTACATCAACAGACGCGCCGATACCGTGCTTGTCCCCGTACGAAGGACAAGCTCACCCGACCCGGCCGTCATAATCTGAGACGGCAGCACAGCCCACGCCGCCCAGCCTGCGCAGGCCAAGGCCACCGCGCAGCGGTGCAGGCGCCGTCCCTCCGGCGCCCCGGCACGGAAGGCCATGCTGGACAGGCCCAGCACGGCCGCGCCAGTGCCCGCCAGCTGCAGCAGCCCTGACCCCGGCTCCGGGGCCAGATCCGCTTCGGCCAGCTGGCGGTACAGCCACAGACCGCCGGCCAGGATGGCGGCGGTCTGAAGCAGCAGCTGCCGCCGGGCTGTGCCGCCGGCCAGCGCAAGCAGCACGGCCCCACCTGCGNGCGGCGGCAAGCGCTGCGGTGACCACACCGCAGAAGGCCCAGCGCAGCGCCTGGTCCAGCGTGTCCTGCATGGACAGCGGCGAAGCCGGGAGATGCGCGAGATACAAGGCGGACAGGACAAACGCCGGGATGGCATACAGAAACGGTGAGCGCAGCAGGTTCTTTTGATCTGATGCATCAAGTTCGCCAGCTGATTGCTCTGTCTTCCTGCCAGTCCAATGCGCAAGATATTCCGCGGACAGTGACGGCCCGCTGGCATGCAGAAGCCGGGAGTCCAGCAGGTTCTTTTGATCCGATGCATCAAGATCACCAACTGATTGCCTTGTCTTCCTGCCGGACCTCCAGGTTCTCAGCACCCTCCAGATGACCGCCGCCGCGGCTGCTGCGAACCCCCCAGCCATGAACGGATACATGCCCCTCCCCTCATAGAATCCGGTGAAAAAGCAGGATACTGTAAGCAATACGGCAAGCCAGGCAGCAAGCCTGCTCGCTCTATCTTCCATGGTACATCCTCCACCTAAAAATAGTCTGAACACCGTTAAGCTTATTAGACATGGCTTCATGCCTTATTAATGAGCAACAAAAAAAGCCAACCCTGTTCCCAGTGTTGACTTTCTATAACTCCCGCAAACTTAAAGGCGAGGGCAATCGCTTTAGAAAACGATATCTCGCCCTATCATTTACTAGATGAAACGCTGCTTAATAAACTTACGGATGCTGCCGGTAATTCAAAGCAGACCAGCTCCCGTGAGGTGAAAACGCCTTTCTGCCCCACAGGAAAAGACCAGCTTTTAACGATCAGACATCCCAAACTTCTTACACAGCATTGTCTTACTTCACTTGTTTGCACAAGCTTGTTTTTATAAGATTTCTAAAATGCAAATTCGTTCCCACCAGCAACCGGACTAAATGCCTTAAGCTCGCTTAAGCCTCTCCTGCCTCTGCCGGAAGCAGGTCACGGCAGGCGTTCTCCAGGTATGGCTCCGCGTGAAGGAAATCCCGGAAAGCGGTATATTCAGCCCACAGCTTCGGCAAGCTGCCGGAGGAACCCTTCACCGCGCGGATTAAAATATTTTTGGGCGTATGCTCCATATCAATAAACTCCAGCAGCTGCGTCTTGTATCCCATAATATCCAGAAGCTTCGCCCGGATCGCGTCCGTAGCTAACGCCGAGAAGCGTTCCTTCAAGATTCCGTGGGACAACAGCGGGTTCATTACGGGTGCATCCACTTGGGCGAACAGCTCATGCTGGCAGCATGGAACGGATAGAATTACGGAGGCATTCCAGCGGACCGCCTTTTCCAAGGCCGCATCCGTAGCGGTATCACAGGCATGCAGCGTGACCACCATGTCCACCTGGGACAACTCATCGTATTCGGCGATATCGCCAACCAGGAAGCGCAGGTTCGAATAACCCAGACGGGTCGCAAGCGCACTGCAGTGTGCAATCACATCCGCTTTAAGATCAAGTCCAACCACATTTAAGGTTCTGCGCCGCTCGATGGACAGGTAATGGTAAAGAGCAAAAGTCAGATATGATTTGCCGCATCCAAAATCCACGATCGTGAGCGGCCGGTCTTCCGGCAGATGGGCGGTGACATCCTGAACCATCTCTAGGAAGCGGTTAATCTGCTTGAACTTGTCGTACTTTCTCGCAAGAACCTTTCCTTCGTCATTCATAATCCCAAGCTCGACCAGAAAAGGTACAGGCTGGCCTTCCTCCAGAATATACTGCTTCTTCCGGTTATGCGTCAGTGAAGTGCTCTTCTTCGTCGGAGACTTGGTCAGAATGGACACCTTAAATTTCTTGCTGATCAGCACCTGGTAATCTGCCTCTTCCGTACAGATCAGTCCCTGACGAAAGGTCTCCCCGAACATGTCCATAACCCGCTCCTCAAGTTCTACAGCCGGGATGTTCTCGTGGGTCACCTTGTTCTCATAATAGAATGCGAGTTGGTAGTGTAGGGCCTTCTTCAGTTCAACCGGCTTGATGACCACCTTGGTATAGGCCACTTCCCCGGCTTTGCGCCGCTGGCTAAGCGTTGCGGTAATTAATGAAGCATTCTCAGCGATTTGATGTATTAGTTTGCGTAAAGCATCCATTTGTATTGACAGCTCTCTTTCCGTAATCATTTATGTCTTCAGCTGCTCAAACCTGATACCGTCTCAACCCTGCCCTGCCTTCCTCGATCTCAGTTGCCGGCAGTCCGCCCTCTTCAAGCTGCTGTGGGTTTAACGCGAGCAGACGATCATAGAATTGTTCGGCTTGGGCTGGGGTTATGGCTCTCTGTTCAAGCAGCCGGTATAACGAATTCTCGGCCAAATCATAACGTCCCTGGTTCTCTTCATATTCAAACAGCAGAGACTCCGTTTCTAATGGAAGCACATAGCCCTTCAACATTGTCTGAAGCTCCCGGACCTGCGTATCCAGATCCCACAGTGAACGGTCTGCTCCATTCAAAGCGGCATACAGGAACAAATGGAGAGATTTGATGGAACGGATAATTCCCGCTTCTTCCTGCCGGTTATCCAGATATATGAGACCTTCTTCCTTCATGAGTCTCGCTGCACTCTGAAGCTTGTCCACTTCAACCACGCCGCCGGTGCGGAACAGCTCGATAAGATCACGGGTGGACAGCGTATTCAGCATATCACTGCTGAGCCGGAAGTGCCGCTTAAACTGTTCATCCAACTGCCACAGCGCCTCCGTATGCTTCTTCTGCTGTCTTGCTCCCAGCACGGTGGCTACAGCCTCCAACATCTCCTCGACCATTCGAAGCAGATAATCTTTCCTTAACATCCGCATCCCTCCTCTATTCCCGGTGCACGCCCCCCTGGCGATTTATGATTGAAATTGTAAGTGATTTTCATGAAGATTGCCAGTTTACTCGCCGGGTTCATGACATAAATAAAGCCAGGGGCCCTGGGACCCCCGGCAATTCTCTTTACAAAATAATAGGTTTGTAGCTCATTGCTTTATCAACTATCTCTTCTGGACTATATTCTATATCACTCCAGAATATTAAATTTGAGACATTTGGATCCGGAACATTTCTGACAAGCAAATTCATCATCTCATCTATTTCGTGCTCTGTTCCTTCACAATTCATAATTTTTCTTACGAGAATAATCAATTCATCTCTACTTAATTGTTTGTTCATTCTTTACCTCTAAAATGAATTTCTCGGCGGTTTTTCTTACTTGGAATGGCGGAAATTGCAGCTTGTTCCTCTAATTGACGTATCCAGTTGATGTCGTAGGGCCGGTCGGCCAGCACTTGCTTTTGGGTTACGTCCAACTGACTTTTAACCATTCGTATCCGGCTGCCAAGTCGTGGCTTTGACCTCCGTTCAGCACAAAACGAAGCGGGTTGCCGAGGGCGTCAGCAACCGCATGAATTTTGGTTGTTACCCCCCTCTGGATCGCCCAATGGCTTGCTTAAGGTCTCCCCTTTTGCACCCGCTCCATGCTGATGGACACGAACGATCGCCACGTCAATCATAATATTTTCAAAGTCGGGTTCGATGGAGACATGTTCCAATACGCAGTCCCAAATGCTAAGCGTATCAAGCGTCTATGGTCAGCAATTAAAGCTGCTTCATGAAGGCAGTAATCACTTCGGTAAGCTTCTCTGGAGCCTCATACATGCTCATGTGCCCTGCCCCCGGAATAACCGCCTCTGTCACATGGCTGCCTTTAGCGGTAAATGTCTTCTCAGCCGGAATGACGGCATCATTCTCGCCTGCAATCAACAGCAACGGCAAAGCTGCTGCGGACATCACATCCGTGCGGTCCGGCCGCTCACGCATAGCCATTGCCACTCCCGCGGCTCCTTGCGGAGGTGTCCGGTACCCGATCTCCTTCACTCTCGTCACTTCAGAAGCAAGCTTCTCCAGATTATCCTTCGCAAACAAACCAGGTACCAGCCCGTCAACAAAGGTGGTGATTCCTTCAGCCTGAATGGTTGATACGGCTTTCAGCCTCTTCTCCTTTGCTTCCTCGCTGTCCGGGTATCCGGTAGAATGCAGAAGACCAAAACCTTTCAGTTGTGAGGCATAACGCTGAACCAGCGAAAGGGTGACATATCCGCCAAGAGAGTGGCCAATCAGTGTATATTGGCTAACCCCAAGTGTATCCAAGAGCCCATTAATATCGTCGGCCATCTGCTCGATAGTATATGCACCCATCGGAGCATCGGACAGGCCATGGCCTCTCAAATCCGGGGTTATCACACGAAATTCCTTGCTGAGATCAGGCACGATTCGTTCAAAGTAGGCGGAGCTCCCGCAGAACCCATGGAGCAGAACCAGCACATCCCCTTCACCACGATCATCATAGGCAATGACTGTACCGTTTATAGTAGCTTTGTCCATTATATATTCCTTCTTTCCCTTATATGTAGTATGGATATTCTTATTATTAAGCTAAAAGCACCCGGTCTGAACCATGCTATACGGGCATGCCAAACGCATCTGCGGCCGCACCGGCAATCTCATCAACCATATTCATAACCCTGTGCAGCGATGTCATCTGGAGGGAGGAGTATGGCCTAAGCCCTCTGACATTCACGACAGCTGCTATACTGTAGTCTCCCGCGGCAGCCAGACCTCCACCCACGGACTCCGCTGGTGTGAGCGGCCCTGCGCCTAGAATATAGCGTCCCACTGAGGATGGAGTCCCCAGGCAGGCATCAATGGCTATTACAGCATGACCCTCTGGAATTTGCCGCACCCGTTCCGCAAAATTCGATGAATCACACGGATGCGCAAGCGTGCCTATAACATGGGGGAACCCAAGATATAACAGCCTGGTCCCGACCAAGGGGCCGAGCGCATCCCCCGAAGAGCAGTCTGTGCCAATGCATAGGAAGGTAAGGCTCTCCAGCGGATGCCGCCTTCGGATATCCCTAAAGAACGGGGTCAACCCAGCTGCATCGACCCCTTTTCCCCGGTCGACCGCTTCAGCCACGATCCGGCGTCTGCCTGATTTTGATCCCAACTTCCAGGACCCCCTCACTGTATTTTCTTCTGATTGCACATGAATCGCTGTATTAACCAACGGCTTTATTGTACCTCATCTTCTCTCCCTGCCGCAAAAATGATACAATACCCGTATTATGCAACCCGAGAGGATGAGAGGTTTGGATTTAACTCAGAAGACACAAGAAAATGTCGAATATATGATTGAAGCGATCAAAAATAAATTGAGAATGGCCACAGGCGCCGCCATGCAAGCCTCCGCTTTCTCCACCGACCGATATGACGATATCTATGAGGTCTATGAGATCGTTATGAGTAAGGAGCGCCTTAGCATCTCAGAGGTCGAAGCCCTGGCATCTGAGCTTGGGAACCTGAGAGGCTGACGCCTTCACTGAACATGCGAATAGAGTCCGATCCTGCAAGCCCTGAAGCTTGCAGGATCGGACTCTTTGATTTTGGAATGTATAGATTTAGACTTTAGTGCCGTTATCGCGATTCCTGCCTAGTTTCTTAAATTTAACAGCGGTGATCCCTATGGCATATCTACAATTAGCAGTTCCGCCGGCTTGTCACTTCCGGTTCCACGAAACACAATATCACAGCTCTTCTTGATCCGCGTGCAATCCCCCGGCCGCAGGGATAGCTCCTCGTCCCCGCAGGTTAAGTCCGCATTCCCTTCAATCAGAAACACATGTGTCCTGCGTTCATTCCGGTGAGGCAAGCTGACTTCACGGCCCGTTTCCAAGGTAGACAGATACACGTTAACCTCCTGGTTGATCGGAAGGCTGCCTTCCAACCCGTTCCCTGATACTACTGGGAGCAGCTTATTAAGCTGATCCTCCTTCGTGAAATCATGGGCCTTCCAGGCTGGCGCCTCCCCTTTTTGATCCGGCAGAAACCACATCTGGATAAAGTGTACATCCTCCCAGTCAGAGGGGTTTCTCTCCTCATGCTCCACGCCTGTGCCTGCACTCATCACCTGCACATGTCCGGCTTTAAGCTTATGCGTGTTCCCCAGACTGTCGCTGTGGCTCAGTGTGCCGGACACCACATAGCTAACAATTTCCAGATCATGGTGCGGATGCCGCTTGAAGCCCATCTTCGGCTTGAGAATATTCTCATTGTGGGCCAACAGGCAACCGAAATGAGCGTTGCTTGGGTCCTCGTAGTCGGAGAAGGAGAAGCTGAATTCACTGTGTATCCACCCATGATCTGACGTGTGGCGCTGATCCGAAGTTATCACTTTAATCATAGTTATCGACCTCCGTAATCTTATCAAGACCTTATCTATGGAAAAGGAATCACTTGCTCTATCTTGTTTAATCCTTACCCGTAAGCCCAAAGCCTTAATCATAGGACCTGCCCTGTTTTCCGAGTGCCCAAAAGTGCGGGATCACGCAGAAAGAGGCCGTCCCAGAAGGCGGCCTCTCATTTTGTTTAGGATTTCGGTTTGTGTTCTAAAGACTCCGAGAACAAACGTTATTATTGGACCGGTTTAAGTTCGAAAACAGCTTCAGCATGACCAACTTTCTTCCCGGCGTCGTTATAAATTTCCGGGCGGTAAGCGGCTCTCAGCCTATCCATTGTGGCCGGATTGTCATAGTTCAGCTGCTCCAGCATACGCAGCACCACAAGCCCCCATTCCTCTTCAGAGCCATCCAGAATTTTAAGGGCAATACCGAGCCTTTCCTTCTTCAGGCTGAGGCAGAACACCCCCTTGAATCCGCCCTTCGTAACAATATTGGTATCGTGCAGCAGCACAGAATCGACCCGGTCAAGCCCCCCGACCAGATTGGGGTGCGCATTCATCGCCTCTGTGATTTTTACAACCGCCTCACGTGTAGCTTCGTCTGCGATCAGATCCGGGCATGCCAGCTTTAGATATCCTTTAGCCAGTGATGAGAGCGGCAGGGCGAACACCGGGAAGCCGCAGCCGTCTGTCCCAAGGCCGATCTCTTCGCGTCTCATCTCTGTAAAGGCAGCCAATGTGGTCAGAATCTCCTGCTGGACAGGGTGTGCCGGCTCCTCATAGCCTTGAAGCGGATAACCCTGCATTTTGCAGTACGCCAGCACGCCGAAATGCTTACCAGAGCAATTATGGTATAACCTCCGCCGCTGTCCGTTATCGCGCAGCAGCTCTTCTTTGGCTGACTCATCCAGCGGAAGGCTTGACTCACACACGAGGCAATGCTCGGTTATGTCTATTTTTTGGCTGAACCGTTCAAGTGTCCGGACGTGCTCCTCCCGCGAACGGTGGGAGGACACCATGACGGCCACCTCTTCTTTGGATAAATGATAATGTTCTATAATGCCTGCCCGAACGGCAGGGATGGCTTGGAAGGGCTTAGCCGAAGACCGGGTGAAGGCTCTATACTCAGGGTCTCCCGCGGAAAAGACAACTTCCCCTTGTTCATTAACTATGCTGATATGACCACTATGGGCACATTCCAGAATATCTGACCGAAATTCCTTAACAAGCGTGACCTCTTTCATCTCTATCTCTCCCTTTGTCATGTGGGCCTCTTCATTTCCAACTTATACAGTATATTATAGAAACGTCTTGTATCGCCATCATCCTTATCCTATCCAATTTTCGTCATGACGGGGCACCTGTAAACCCCGGTTTATTTGTTTCAGGGAATTGGATGTAGTTTATATACAAAGTAAGCTGAACATACATCAGATATCAGGACCCAGGTCCTTTCGGGGCAGCTGTCTTGGCGGAACCCCCGCCAGGCTTCTGAGCCTTAAACGAAGGACTCTTCAGGATACAGACTCGGTCCCCCTAAAGGGCTCCGGACTGTATAACATAAATCCATTAAGGAGTGATTAGAATGAATAAAGCAGAAACAGAATATCCGGTACAAAGCGGTTCGACATTCACCAAAGGGCTGATCATCGGCGGACTTCTCGGCGCAGCTGCAGCATTGCTCTACGCTCCAAAAACAGGCCGCGAGATGCGCAGTGACCTGTCAGAAAAATGGGGCACAGTATGTGATAAATCCAAGGATGTTGCTTCTGTAGTCGCTGAGAAGGCAACAGATCTTGCCAAAAGTGTAACCAACAAAACCACAGATCTTGCACAAACCGTTGGCTCAAGTGCAAGCACCCTGGTATCGAGTGTGAAGACAGCTTCTTCCATGGTAGGCGACGAAATGAAACAAGCCGCTTCCAATGTAACCGAGGATGCCAAAAATTCCGCAGATGAAGTAGCAAGTGAAGCCAAGGACACTTCAAGCGAGCTGTCCAAGGACATTCGCAAGGCTTCCCAAGAAACCGCCAAAGAGGTTCAAAACAAAACAAGCGCGTCTTACTAATCATTCGCTGATGACCTTGTAAAATAGCCAGCCTTCTTCAGCTGGCTATTTCTTATCCCCACTTTTAAGCGGAAAGGGCGTGAGACTACATATGGGAGAACTGAAACAGTACGACACCAAAGACCATCCATTCGAGCTCAGGCATGAAGTCAAACGGTTGAATTCCCGTTTAGACGATATCGCCGATGCCCTGGAGAGATCTGATTTCAAGGATATAATAGAAAATTATACCTCTCCGAAGAAACGGCTGATCTCCAACTTCACATCCGGCTTGGCCAGAGGGCTCGGTTTAACCATCGGGACCGCTCTCGTTCTCGCTTTATTTGGATGGATCACCAGCTTCTTCGTGTCTATGCCGCTCATTGGCGAATTTCTGGCCAATATTCAGCATTACATGGATGCCTATAAGAAATAATAGCTCTATAGTCCAATTTGAAAGGAGCAGTATGCCATGAGTTCTAGTCCCAAGGATGAACAGGAGAAATATACCCGCGATCAAATTTTGGACCCAGCCTTTGGAAATGCACCCAAGCACAAGGATATCGACGAGGCCGAGAATGGTTCGATGGTCAATGATATGGAAGACCTGAAACGGCTGGGCAAGGAAATGGACGAAATGAACAGCACGACAGAGGATAAAGAAAAGGGCCTTGAGAACGACCCGAAACAATGATCTTTTATTACAGCTGTTCAGCTAAAAGGGAGTACAGCCCGGTGTACAACACCGTCCGTACTCCCTTTTCTTATGTATATTCATCAACCCTTTTACAAATTGGCATCTTCCTCCTCTACCTCAAGCAAATCCCCGGTCCAGCCCTTGGCCTTAAGCCATATCCATAGGCCAATCGTGCTTAGGGCAATCAAACCGCTGATCAGGACAAATCCCCATACCCCTGTCTTGATCCAAGGCAAGTAATCAAAATTCATTCCCCATATCGCCCCGATTACGGTGGCAGGTGTGAATATTGAAGCAATGATCGTTAAGGTCTTGCTAATTTCGTTCCCGCGAAAAGCCGAAATGGCATCATCAATCGAGATCAGGGTATCAATTTCCTTCTCATAATGAAGAAACAGCTTATCCGCCCGCTCCACCCGGTAAACATATCTTTTGAAATAAACACTGCTGTCCACTTCTTCCAGATAAGCTTCCCTTGCCGCTGTGAGCAGCTCCTGGAATGAGATAAACAGATTGTGCCAGTACAAAAGCTCAAAACGCGCATTGAGAATCCGGTCCATGATATGCTTTTGGTTCGACTTTCTCATAATGTCTTCGACTCTTCGCAGATTGGCTTCAAAGTTATCCATACCGGCGTGGAAATAATGGAGGATGCTCCTTACTAAAATAAATAATCCGTCTCTAGGATGGGTACATGAATTTAATAACCTGATTCTTTCCTCGGTTGTCATGATGCTACGGGTATGTTCATCCAAATTGATCGTTATAAACAGATCATCACTCAGGAAGAAGTGGAACTTGTTGCATGATCTGGAGGTATCGATCTCCACCTTCACAGAGTACAGCAGCGACCCAAAGATCATAGGTCTCTCCCCCTCTGGAAATCTTACGGACAAGTAACTCGTCTCCACTTTGGGAATCTCCTTAATCCATTCCTCTGTAAGCGGATACTTCTGTTCAAGCTCGCTAACCAAAGGCTCGTTCCAGTCTTCAATGCTCAGGTCGATCCATTTCCAGCCCCCGCTCATGGACCATTCCCGGTAGCTGCTCTCCTGACTATTCATCGGCCCCACTCCTTTCCCAATTTATTATTCCCAAAAAAGACACGCCATTCCCACAGGAATTAGGCGTGTCTTCCTCATTATCTATTCTATGACGAATCTATCAGGAGCCTGAGTTGGACATGATCTGCTTCAGCTTCTCGGTCGCCCGCTTCTGAATCCGGGACACGCTCATTTGTGAAACTCCCAGCTTTTGAGCTATTGCCCGCTGGGATTGACCGTCCTGGAAGGCAAGCAGGAGGACACTCTGTTCCTGCTCCTTCAGCTGGCTAAGCGCCTGCTGCAGATCCATTCTTTTCTCCACGGTATCATAATCATTCGCATCTGAGCTGATCAATTCTCCAAGGGTTGCTGTACTCTCATCTTGGGATAGCGGGGAATCCAGTGACACGTAATGGTAGCATTCGCGCCCTGCCAACACCTCAACCGTCTCCTCGACCGAGAGATCAAGGTACTCCGCAATCTCCTTCACATCCGGAGAGCGCTCGAGCTTAACTGTAAGCTCGTCAATGGCTTGCTGTACAAGCGCCCCCTTCTCCTTGATGCGGCGTGGGACCTGAATATACCAAGACTTATCCCTCAGAAAGTTCTTCATGTGACCGATCATGCTCTTCATCGCGTAGGGTTCAAAAGGAATTCCCAGATTAATATCATACTGCTGCAGCAGCCGAATCAATGCCATCTGGCCTACCTGATACAGATCTTCGTATAAGTCCGGACGGTTGCGGGCGATCTTCCCGGCCGCCATCTTCACCATGGGCTCGTATTTCTTGATGAGCTCGGTGGCAATTTCATTGTCCTTCGTCTGCTGGTACTCCCAAATCAGACCGATGGATTCGTTCATAGACTCTGGGGGAGTCAGCCGATCCGTCATACTTTCTCCTCACTGCGAGCAAGATTTCGGATCAGAACGACCTTGGTTCCTTTCCCTGCCTCGCTCACAACGCTCACATCGTCCATAAGCGCCTGCATCAGATAGAAGCCGAGACCGCCGATTTGGGCATCCTCCAGATCTTTATCATGAAGTGTTGCCCGATCGTCTTTTTTGTCCCACGCATCAAAGCTCTCCCCTTCATCTTTGACCGTAATTGACAATGAATCCGGCTTGATTTCAAACGTAACTTCAACAGTACCATCTTCCTGCTTGTATGCATAAAGTACCGAATTGTTACACGCCTCCGAAACCGCGACCTTCATGTCTTCGATGTCCTCATAGGAAAAACCCATTTTAGAAGCTATACCATATAAATTTAATCTGACTATATCGACATAATCCGCAGTGGCCGGTAAGTGTAATATAACTCTTTGAACTTCGTCTTTCATTCTAACTTCGATCCTTTCCTATTGGGGATTCTCCTGGGACGCAAAAAACTTGGCGATACCGGTCATGTCAAACAGCTTCTGGATCTGCGGGGGAACTTCCCGAACATAAAACTGCGCATCCATGCCATGTCTTGCCTTCAGGATAGATAACAAAATACCAATGCCCGTGCTATCGATGTATTTCAGGTCTTTGAGGTTCATCACTAAGTCAAGTTCCCCATCCCCAACCAGAGGTTCCATCACCTGTCTGAAATCCGGCGCCACGGACAAATCCAATTCTCCTCTAAGGTACACCGTGCAGGTACCACCTTCTACTTGGGTCGTAGCATTGAACTTATCATTTTTATTTGTATTCATAGACACTCTCTCCTGAATTATGTTTTTCTGTATCAACTAGGCCATTCTATAATTTATAACCTTTAAACCGGATTATGAAACAGCCAGCAATCAAGGAATTAACTTCCTTTCACCTGTTCCAGCGAGTTCATCCCATATTCCGGTTCTGGATACTCAGTTAATATTTTTTTGATACTGCCGAGCTTAACCGGTTTGCTGACATAATCAACCATCCCGACTTCCAGGCAGCGGTTCCTGGTTCCCTCCATCACATTGGCGGTCATAGCGATAATGACAGGACGTTTGCCCTTGCCCGCATTTTCACAAATGCGGCGGGTTGCCTCCAGGCCATCCATCACGGGCATTTGGAGATCCATAAAGATATAATCATATCCACCCGGTTGACGGGCCATCTCAATGGCCTGTCTTCCATCTTCAGCCACGTCCGCCCGGTAACCAAGCTTGCGGAGCATGCTGAGCATCAGTTTCTGATTGATCGGATGGTCATCCACAACCAGCACCCGCTTGGAGAACGGAAGCTGGACCACTTCAGCCAGTTCCTCGTTCTTGTGTGTATAATCCTGCGGGTCTTCCTCATACTTCCCCACGTTGATTGTGAAGGTAAAGGTGGCCCCTTTCTCCTCCATTGATTCGACGCAGATATCTCCGCCCATCAGCTGTACGAGCGTACGGCATATGGCCAGCCCCAATCCGGTCCCCCCATATTTACGGGTCATTGAAGAATCGAGCTGGGAGAATGGCTTGAATAATTTATCGATCTTATCAGCTGGAATACCGATACCGGTATCTTTTACTGTAAATTCCAGAGTCATCCGGTCATCTTCTTCATGCTTCGGGGTTACCACAAGATAAATCCCGCCATGGTCTGTAAATTTGATAGAGTTGGAGATCAGATTGATCAGAATCTGCCGCATCCGGCCTTGATCCCCATAGACGACGGAAGGTATCTGTTCATCAATAAAATACACCAGCTCCAGGTTCTTGCGCCCCGCATCCACCGAGAACAGGTTAAACACCTCTTGAATTCCGCTCTGTAGCTCAAATGGCGTCTCCTCAAGCTCCATTTTGCCCGACTCCATCTTGGTGAAATCGAGGATATCATTAATGACGGTCACTAACGCATCCGCGCTTTTGCGGATAATGTCCGTATACTCTTTCTGCTCCTCTTGAAGATCCGTTTCCATCAGCAAATCGATCATGCCGATTACCCCGTTCATTGGAGTCCGGATCTCGTGGCTCATCATGGCAAGGAACTCCGTTTTGGCCTTGGCCGCAATCTCCGCTGCCTCCTTAGCCTTCACCAGTTCCTCGTTAATCCGCTCAAGCTCCAGTGTCTTCTGATGAAGGAGCATGGACTGGGTTTTATGCTTTTTGTTCGTCAAATACATGCTGACAAAGCCCTCAATCTTGGAGCGCAAAATCTGGGGAATGAACGGCTTCACCATATAGTCAATAGCACCCGCCGAGTATCCCGCGAACAATTGGTCCGCTTCTTTGCTGTTGGCCGAAATAAATATGATCGGAATGTCCTTGGTCTTGTCGCGGGCCTTGATCAGCTTAGCCGTCTCGATCCCGTCCATGCCAGGCATCTGCACATCCAGCACGATCACAGCGAATTCATCCTTCAGCAAATGTCTAAGAGCCTCTTCCCCCGAGGTTGCTTTGACCAGATTGTACTCCTCGCTATCGAGCACCGCCTCCAGAGCCAGCAAATTCTCGGGGCGGTCATCTACCAGCAATATGTGAATTGGTTCGTGATACCCCATGGAATCCTCCTCAATTGTGGTGACAAATTTATTTTATCTTACGATAGATTTTCTCTGTCGTATCCAAGGGCTCATAGCTGTCGGCAAACGCTGTAAATTGAATCGATTCTTTAGAGCCCAATACAAGTACGCCAAAACGGCTTAAGCTTTCATAAAACAATTCGTGAACCCGGTTCCGCAGCGTGTCATTGAAATAAATCATGACATTACGGCAGAAGATCACGTTAAACTCATTAAAGGAGCGGTCTGTGGCCAGATTGTGCTCCGCAAAAATCATATTTTTCCGAAGGAACGGATGGAAGAGGACCGAATTATATTTCGCTGTATAATATTCCGAGAAGGAACGGGTGCCTCCCGATTCCAGATAGTTCTTCGTATAAAGCTGCATTCGCTGAATATTGAAAATCCCCTCTTTCGCCTGAGCGAGCGAACGATCATTCATATCCGTCGCATAGATTCTGGACTTCTCATAAAGGCCCTCCTCATGCAGTATAATCGCCATGGAGTACACCTCTTCGCCGGTTGAACAGCCGGCATGCCAAATCCGGATATAAGGATACGTTCTGAGGATCGGAATCACCTTCTGGCGAAATGTCCGGAACAGCTCAGGATCCCGGAACATTTCAGTTACAGGTATTGATAAATTGTAGACAAGCCGCTCGAAGCAGTCTCTGTCATGCATGACTTTCTCCAGCAGACCAGAGATGGTGTTCACGTTCTCGGCATGCACGGAATGCCAGATGCGCCTTCTGAGCGAAGGCAGGGCATAATTGCGGAAATCATAGCCGTACAACCGGTGAATCCCTTCAAGCAATAGCTCTATCTCAATTGTCTCACGCTCGCTCTCATCAATGCTTCTGGGAGAAGGAACGTCATTTTCAGAGGAATTGCCTGATGTCATGAAATTTATCCCCTTTGTTCGTCTTGATACTAGTTATTAAATTATTATTACCCTCAAAACGCCCTTACGAATACAACCACACTCGCATCAAGGACAGAAGCTGATCGGTCTGAATAGGTTTCTTCATATAATCGGAGGCCCCGGCTTCAATACACTTGAACCGATCATCCTTCATCGCCTTAGCTGTCAGGGCAATAATAGGCAGCTTCTCGAACTGCGGGATCTCACGGATTCGGCGCATCGCCTCGTAGCCATCCATTTCCGGCATCATCATATCCATTAATACCAGGTCAAAATCCCCGTGCTGCTCAAGCAGTTCCAAGGCCTCTCTTCCGTTCTCCGCAAAAACAACATCCATCTGGTACCCTTCAAGCACGCTGGACAGAGCGAATACATTTCGCACATCGTCATCCACGAGAAGGATCTTCTTGCCCTCAAACAGTTCTTCCTTGTTATGCAGCTTTTGCAGGATTTTCCGTTTTTCCTCCGGCAGATTGGCTTCCACTCTGTGAAGGAACAGGGTAGTCTCATCCAAGAGCCGCTCAGGAGACTTCACATCCTTAATAATGATCGATTCCGCATACTTGCGCAGCCGGGTCTCCTCCTTGCTGTCAAGCTCCTTGCCAGTATAAATAATGATCGGAAGATCATGCAGGTTCTCATCATCACGTATCTGATCCAGAAGCATGAACCCGGTCATATCGGTCAGCATCAGGTCCAGGATCATGCAGTCGTAACGCTGCTTATGCAGCTCCGCCAAAGCTTCGGCACCTGTGGAGACAGCGGTAATAGCCACATCATCATGCCCTACCAGTTCAATGATTGCGCCGCGTTGAACCTGGTCATCCTCTACCACCAAGAGGTGCTTGAGATCGTTATCCATATAAGACTCAATATGAGCAAAAGCACGCTCCAGCTCTTGACGGGATGAAGGCTTCTGGAGATAGGCAATAGCCCCCATCTTCATTCCCTGCTTCACGTCATCCACAACGGAAATCACATGGACTGGAATATGACGGGTGTCCGGATTCCCTTTTAGCTCACCGAGAATAGACCAGCCATCCATAACCGGAAGCTGAATATCGAGAATAATCGCGTCCGGCAGATAGGTTCTGGCAAGCTTAAGACCCTCATCCCCTTGGAACGCATTCAGCGTCTTGAAGCCGTAAGCTTTGGCCATGTCCACCAGAATTTTGGCAAAATGAAAATCATCCTCCACGATCAGCATGACCTTATCCTGCGGAGTAATCAGGTCACGGTCATCGGAAAGAACCTCGTTCATGCCGCCAGCTAAGTGCTGCGTATGTCTACGCGGAGAGTCCTCTTGAACTGCAGCCGGTTCGATCGTCTGAACGGCGGCAGCCGCACTTTTCAGTCCGTCCTTCAGTTGGCTAAGGCCAGCCATCGGGAGATACAAAGTAAATTCGCTTCCCTTGCCCTCCTCAGACTTTAGATCTATTCCCCCGCCCAGCAGAGCAGCGAGTCCCCTGCTGATCGACAGCCCAAGCCCAGTGCCCCCATAGCGCCGGCTGGTCGTTCCATCGGCCTGCTGGAACGCTTCAAAGATCAATTTGGTTTTGTCCTTTGGAATACCAATACCCGTGTCCTTCACCGTGAATGCAAGATATTGCGCTTCATGGTCCAGATATAACGGAAGTTCTTCAGCCTTGGGACGGGTGATGTGAAAGCTGACGCCGCCTTCTGAAGTGAATTTGAATGCATTGGACAGCAGATTTCGGAGAATTTGCTTCACACGATACCCGTCCGTGGTCACAGCTTCAGGCAGTCCCTTCTCTACTTCAATCTGGAGCCCCAGCTGTTTCTTAGCCGCCACTTCCTTGAAGTTGCTCTCCACGAACTTTCCAAGCTCCTCCAGACTGACAGACTCTTCATTGATTTCCATCTTGCCCGCATCCACCTTGGACAGATCCAGGATCTCATCAATCATCTTCAAAAGATCGGCACCCGACATATAGATCGTTTGGGCATATTCCTTCTGCTTCTGGGTCAAATTCTCTTCTTTATTCTCCGACAAGAGCTGGGAGAGGATAAGAAGACTGTTCAGAGGGGTCCGCAGCTCATGCGACATATTGGCCAGAAACTCTGATTTATATTTGCTGGTAAGCGCAAGCTGGCTGGCCTGCTCTTCCAGCTGAATCTTCGTCTTCTCGATTTCGTTATTCTTCTCCTCAACCTCCTGCACCTGCTCCTGCAGGGCATGGGTCTTGGCTATCAATTCAGTATTAAAATGCTCGAGTTCCTCCTGCTGGCGTTGAAGCTGCTCTTCGGAGCGTTTCAGAGCAAGCGTCTGCTCCTCAAGATTCTCATTGGAGCGGCGGAGTTCCTCCTGCTGGCTCTGCAGCTCTTCGGACTGGCATTGAAGCTCTTCCGCCAGGGTCTGGGATTCTCTCAGCAGCTCCTCTACCCGGAGCCGGCCCATAATGTTATTAAGAATAATTCCCAGACTGTTGGCCAGTTCCTTGAGCAGATGCTTCTGAACATCTGAGAACTTGAGGAAATTCGCGACCTCAATAACACCAAGCAGCTGATTCTCGAACAATACAGGATGAATCAGCACTTCCGCTGGCTCCGCTTCACCAAGCCCGGAGCGGACCGTGATATAACCTGCCGGAAGCTGCGTTAAGTTAATAGGCTCTTTGGAAATTGCAACCTGACCGACAAGACCTTCGCCAAATTTGATCGACTGTTTCGGACGTACGGCTTCATCCATAGCATACGCCCCTGTAAGCATAAGCTCATCCGGGCTGGATTCATCATTACTGATATATATCGCGCCATAGCGTCCCCCCAATATAGGGGTAAACTCGTTAATAAACACCTGGGACACTTGTTCCAGTGAGTTGACCCCGTGCAGCAGCTCTGTTATACGCGCAAGGTTGGAGTTAATCCAGGTCTGATCCTGCTGGGACTGCAGATACTTCATCTCCAGCTCCTGCTTCTGATCCAGATCCTCTGACAGCTTCTGAAATACCCTGGCTACATCGCCAATCTCGTCGGCAGTTGTGACGTTGATCCGCCGGATTGCCTTAAGCTTGCCCTTGCTGAAGCTGTTCATCATCATGGACACCGTATTGAGTCCCCGTGTTATGCTTGGCAGAACCCATAACATGATCCCCAGTGCAAGCAGAAGCCCTGCAGCCATCACAGTTACGGTCAACTGAATGGACTGCTCGTATGCGGACTTAGCCACTTGGACTTCTTCATTAATTTGCAGGTCCTGATACGTCCCTAAGGAATTAATACTGTCCAGAATCTTGCTCTGAAGATCAACTCCATAAGCATTCCGGTATTCAATAGCCTTGGTCATGTCTTGCTTGTTCAGTAAAGCAAGCTGATCATCCAGATAAGCCTTGTATGCATCCCAGGCCTTCTCGACATTGGAAATAATCAACTGCTCCTCTGGACTGACCTTACTCTTCTTTAAAGCCTCCAGGTGCGTATCCGCCTTGCTTACATTCCCTAATAGCTCTTTCTCTGTACTGCCCAATGAAATCGACGGATTAAGCAGCAGGTTCGCCATTCTCTTCGTAACTTCATTAACCTGTGCCCGCATATCCCCCGAGCTTCTGATTTTCATATATCTCTGCTGATAGATCTGATCAATCTGCTTGTTCATCAAGTCCATCCGGTCATATCCGATGAACGTAAGGATCAGCAGAATAGCCATAAGCGAGCTGAAGCCAATCAGCAGTTTACTTCGGATTCTCATTCCGTGCCTTCCCCTTCTTTTAGTGTAATCCACACCAGGCATTTATCATCTTCGCGCTCCTGAGGCACGTTATCGCTAAAGAACATCTGCTCCATTCTGGATACATCCAAGGCGTGAGAGCCGGCCAAACTTTGGGCCAGGAAATCGAGCTGCTCATCCTGGGTCCCCTCTACGGCTTCCATAAGCCCGTCCGTATATAACACGATATGTCCCTCCCCCTCATAGGAGATCGAGTGGGTTTGGGCTTCGATCTTGTCAAAGAGCCCAACCGGAGGGCACCCGGTATCAAGCAGGATAAGCTCACCCTCATCGGTATACAGCATTCCTGGAGGATGACCGGCATTGACGTAATCGATCCGTTTGAACTTCGTGTCTACAACAAGATAGATCGCTGTAAAATAATACTGAATAAGCTGGCTTTCAATATGAAGCTGGCTGAATCTCCGGTTGAGCTCCTGAATCACCTTCTCAGGCTCAACATATGTGCTTACCGTATCCTTAAGCACGGAAGCGATGAACATGCAGAACAATGATGATGAGATTCCGTGTCCCATCATGTCGAGCAGAATAATGCCATATCTCCCCTCGCCAAGCGGATACCAGGCATACAGATCACCCGCCAGCTCATAAGATGGCTTGTACAAAGCGTTCACTTCAAAATATTCATCTTCAATCGGAGCGCTAAGCACCGCATTCTGAACAAGCCCTGCCAATCTGAGCTCCTCTTGAAGCCGCTGATCACGCTCTTTGTGCCAGTCCTTCTCCTGCTTGAGGCGAAGGGCCAGCCGGATGCGCGCCATAAGTTCAACCTTGTTAATCGGCTTGGTGACATAGTCTACCGCCCCGACATCCAGCGCCTCCGCCAGCTTTTTGGAATCCCCTACGGCTGTGACCATAATAATAGGAATGTCCTTTAATTGTTCGTACTGCTGCACAATTCGGCAGGCTTCGATCCCGTCCATCTCAGGCATCATCATATCAAGTAAAATCAGATCTATATCAGTAGGGGCGACTACTTCTCCCTCCCCGGCGTGATCAAGTCCCAGCTTCTGGAACATCTCGAACGCGGAGGAAACAGCAACCGTATCCCGGTAGTTTTCTTTTTTGAGTATTTCCCGGACAATGATGATATTTGTCGGATTATCATCCACAATTAGAATTTTCATAACGCACTCCTTACTTCGATGAAGATTTGCGCAAAGCGGAAATTGAACATGGAAATAAAAGCGTTTATAGTTAGTCCGCATTCCCTCTTACTATATCATTTTCTTCGTAAACACCCTATAAATAATCCCGATATAAATTCTAAAGTTCATTTTATATAGTTTTTCATTCTTTTAGATACATATCCATAAATATAGATAAGGAATGAGGGCATTTCCCCATTCCTTATCTATATTTGTATATATCACTCGTATTTATTTAGCTGCGCACAGCAATAACGAGCACCTTGCCCAAATCCAATTCCTTCTCATAAAACTCCGCCTCCGTCTCGGTGAATCCCAAAGAGACGATCTTCGCACGAAGTTCATCCCCTCTTGAACGGAACAGATTTGCAATTGAGTTAAATACGCCCTCTTCCTTTATGCCAATTTCCTCGGCGTCTGATGCGTCAACGATCCGGTCTGTTCGTTCCTGATCGTGGGCAAGTACATAAATATGTTCTGCGGTATAACCTGTTGAACTGAGCTCTTTCACGGTTTCAACCGCCTGAACTCCGTTTTGCACAACCTTCGCATAGGATTTAGTACTTTCCAAACTCATCGTAAGCCAACTCCTTCTTCGAATTTTGTGAGATTATATATAAGTTGAACCTTTCACCCTTTTGCCTGATCTTTCTTTAGTTCAACTTCTATAAAAGGGATATTCATCCGGTAAATTCAGCTTGATGTCTAATCTGCTCCATATACATAGCCATTAACCCAAATCCTAGCCTATTGAAACAGGTTTACAGAATTCCCCAGCCAGGCGGTGAGTATTCACTCTGATGCGGAATCAAACAGATCGATCCCTTGAATTCCTCCATTAGGGCTTTTATAAATTTTAATGGCACTGTAACCACGGGTATACACAACACCGTCCTCAGCTATGTAATCTGCAGGTCCAAATATCCGGGTCAGGGAAGCAGGCTGAAGCTCTACCCACTGCTCGTTTACTTTCATCTCCTTGGAGCCAGCACCAAGATGCACATAATACACCTGGTCCTCAAACAATCCGACAGTTACATCCTTATAATGATATTCTGTACATCCGGTGAGGGAGTCCTTCGTAATTTTTACAGGCTTCCCTTTCTTGCTGATCACATCCTTGCGCGTATCCGCAAGCGAGACGTCATTCAGCGTGTTGATTTCATCGACCGGTGAGGCGGCTGTCCGCTTTCCTACAGAACTATCATGAATCTGGGCGTGACCCATTGCCAGCTTTACGTCCGGGTTTAGGGCCTTGTCGTAAGCTGTCGGTGTTGATCCGTTAAGAGATGACAGTAATCCTAATAGCAGCAGCAGTGCATTCAACATGGAGCTCACCCTTTCCTCAGGCTGCTGTCTGTGGCGTTAATTCCGGTATTTATGCCAGACATTTGCAGCGATATCAATCCATTTCATCCAGCTGCCGGATGACTTCTTATCCGAATACGTGGCATCGTAGCTTTGTACCGTCTTCTCATGAGGCGTCTGAACGGCAGCCTTCACGGCCGCTTTAGTTGAAATTCTGTCCTCTGCGGGCCTTTTAAAGCGTTCGATCAGGGCTGAAGACACCTGTTTGGCGCTGAGGGTAACCTCATTCAGAATTTCGCCTACATTTTTAACTGTTTCAATCACCGGATCAATTTGCCTCATCTTATGCTCCACATCTTCTGTAATCCCATTAGCGTGTCTGAGCACCTGCTTGACCTCGTAAGTTAGCTCATCAATCGTCTTCTGCACTTCCTGAAGCGTTTGAGAAGTTTTGTTCAGAGAATTTTCAGCGGCCTTAAGCGTTTTGATCAGGAAAATCACCAAGGCGACAAACGCCAGTGCAATTACGGCCACACTTATCTGCCAGATCAGTGACATCGACATTACCTCTCTTTCATTCCTCTTTATGCTGTGTTACCCCATAGTTACCCCGAGCCGTTTTCGGCGAAACAAAGGGAAAAGTTACCTGATCCAGGCAGGAAACCATATTTGTTTCAATCAAAAAAGGTCCGGTTAAAGAACAGTACGAGGCGGGATACCCCGCACCGGAGCATTTCGTAAATAACCGGTTATACACCGGATATTCACGAAGCGCTGGGTTATTAATCTTCTATGAAAGAAGGATGATCTTCATGTTAAAATGGTCAGTTATTTTTCTGGTCGTTGCCCTAATCGCGGGGATATTCGGATTCTTCAATCTGGTTGTGGCAGCAGCAGCTTCTATAGCGAAAATTCTGTTCTTCATTTTCCTTGTCCTGTTCATCATCTCGCTCTTTACTGGACGCCGGGGACGATCGATGTAGACCTAACACCCTTTGTATTAGTTTAAAAATAGACAGCAAAAAGCGGTTATCCTCAAGCCTCATCTGGCTCTTTGGGATAACCGCTTTGTTGTGCTCCTTTATTATAAAATCCGCATGATTTCCAGCCAATTCAAAGATAATCTCGCTTCAATGGAATCCTCGTGAAATATTAAATCCTTCACTTTAATTACGTCTGGCAGCTCCTTGCCAGGCGGAGCGCTCACTTGTTTGAGTCCCAGCTGGTCAGGGCTCAAGGTGATTCCTCTAATCTGAACGGATACCGGGGTCAAGACAACCTGGCCTCCGGTGAATTCCATCGTATAGACCGCTTTGGCTCCAAAAGGGATCCAGCCCCACTTCCCGTTAAGGTCTGCTTCGAGCCGGTTCCCCCGCTGCTTGAACTCCGCCCCGGTAACCTCAACCGGCAGTTCCCCCTTCGAGAGGTACTTCACGAGCTTTTGCTTCGCCAACTGGTTAAACTCCTCCTCATTAATCCGGATTACCGGCTCACGGGTATCTATCATTTTAGTGATCTTGGTCTTCCAGTTGAGATCCGTATACTTCAGGTCCAGTTCCTTCGTTGGCCGGATGTATAGGATCACGGCGGTCACCGCAATAATAATGAGGACCAACGGGATAAGGACAAACCATCTTTTCCGCATGTTCTCCACTCTCTCTCTATGAACTTGTTTACATAATCATAACAAAAAACAGCAGGCACAAAAAAATTTACACAAATTTGATTCTTAGGTCGCTTGGCGGGTTATTTAAAAATATATAAGATATACACCAAACTTATCCTAGGGAGGAAATACCATGAAAAAAATCGCAGCAATCACAGCTTCCTTGGCTTTATCTGCAGCATTCGCGACAGCAGCTTCTGCCGACACTGCTCCTGTTACAGGAACTACTACACCTACAACAACTACTACGACAACTGCTGACGGCACAACCACAACTGGCACTACACCTACAACCGGAACTACAACTACAACCAATACCTCGACATCTACGTCTACACCTGTAGTGTCCAAACCGGTTATTGTTCCTGATCTGGTTGTTGTAAACCCTCCGAAAAAGTGGGAAATCACCAAAATTACTACTTTCTATAAAGATCCTAACGGCCAAGCATGGGGCAAGCTCGATCCGCAAGTTCTCGAACCAACAGGCCAAATCATTGGCAATTGGGTTGAAATCTACACTTGGCTCGGCAAAGGCTGGGTTTGGGCACCAGAATATACTAAATAATATAACATAAAGCATCTTCTGGCCAAAAAATAGCCCCGGAGTTTACATAACTGCAAACCAACCGGATGGCAACCACACAAAATTGAAACGCTTCACCCTTTGAGGAAATACTCCTCTAAACGGGTGAAGCGTTTTGTTATGATCTGTATTTTATTGAAGCACACTTCCTCCGAAAAGGAATCTCTTCACCCAAGTGCCGGACAGTGTATCTATGCGGACGCCGCCTGAAGCAACGGAATAGGTTTGAATCATCTGACCGTTCCCCATATACACAGCCACATGGGTGATGCGCTCCGTACTCTTGTCTATATCCTGATAGGCCGTGTCAGAAGATCCTTGATTACTCATGAAGAATAACAGGTCTCCTGGCCGAAGATCCTTAATATCATAAACGGCCTGGCTGTTATCCTTGATCCACTGGCCTTGCGATCTGGAGTCGGCAGGCAGAATGATGCCAAGCGCTTCGCGGTAAATGGTTCTGGCAAAGTCCGAACAGTCAAAGGTCTCCGTAGTGTTCCGGTCAGATCCGTACTCGTACGGAGTGCCCAGATACTTCCTGCCTGTATCGAATAGAGCCGCCAATTTGGCATCGCGTTCATCCTGGGCATTGGAAGCATTGGAATTGTCCGCGTTTCCAACTCCGCCGGGATTCGTGGAACCCCCGGGGTTCACAGAGCCACCGGAGCCCCCAGAGCCGCCAGCATTTCCTGTATTGTTGCTACCTGGATTTCCACTATTCTCGGCATTCCCTGATTTGCTGCTGCCGGAACTTCCATTATTTCCGATATTCCCTGTATTACTGCCTGCATTCGCCTTATTCCCGCTGCCGCCTGAATTACCCGGCTTCACCGTAGTCTCCTTGTTCAGCTTTATGTACTTCTCTGAACTGCTGACATACCCCGTCTTCCCGTCTGAGGTCTTTACCTTATAGAAATAGGCATTGGATTGATCCAGAATAGTTACGGTTTCCCCAGTCTTCAGCAGTCTGATAATTTTGAAGGATGTAGAAGGACCTGATCTAAAATTGACACCGTACTGGATGATTCCCGTTAAGGACGTTTTTTGCACAGCTGCGGATGCCGCTTGAATATGTGATACTGACATAAACCCCGAGGAACATAATAATGCAGTGCTAAGTACTCCTACGGCCAAGCTTTTCTTCATGATAAGTCCTCCCTGAGTGGTCTTGGATGTCTGATAAATAAACTCTGTCCAATTTATCGGTAATCCTCAGGGAAGATTGCATATGCCGAAGTTCACATCTTTATCTCGATTATGCGCTTGCTGAATAGACCAAAAGACCTACTACCCTCTTAACTATTTTGGTTTTTCACTCCCCACTCACACAAACTCTCCATAACCGGCAATAGAGTTTCTCCTTTATCTGTGAGGCTATACTCGACTTTAGGAGGAACTTGGGGATACTCTTTCCGTCTCACCAAGCCATCCGCCTCCAATTCCTTAAGTTGTGAGCTCAAAGTTTTATAAGTAATGGCCCCTATTTGTCTTTTCAAATCATTAAAGCGAACAGGTTGGTTTTCTGCTAGAAGGTAAAGAATAACCATCTTCCATTTACCACCGATTACTGCCACTGTATACCCAAATGGGGTATCCTGAATAGATTTAACTTTACCTTTATATTCAGCCATGCTCATCCTTTACACTATCCTTTCGGGTAGTACCTATCATAAAAGTGCGTACTACTTTTTTTATTATGCTCAGTTTATACTAGCCATACTTTAAGAGTAAAGGAGAGAGCAAAATGACAACTACAAAAATTTATAATCACGGTGTTGCATGGGAAGAAGCTTTTGGCGTCACTCAAGGTTACAGTGTTAACGGTACTATCTATATTTCTGGACAATTTTCCCACGATATGGAGGGCACGTTTGTCGGAGAGGGTGATTTCGAGGCACAGGCCCGGCAGACGCTGGAGAATCTGGATCGTGTGCTGGCGGGATTCGGGGTCACAAGGTCTAACATCGCAGAGATGGAAATCTTTCTGACCAATCCACAACAGCACTTCGAGCCTGCTGTCGTTCTGTTTAAAGAGTATGTAGGCGACCATCGGCCTGCCGGGACCCTCATCGGCGTATCAGGCCTGGCATTCCCTCATCAATTGATTGAAATCCGCGCCGTCGCACACACCAATTAATACGGATGCAGTTAAAAAAACAGCACAGGGCGGTCAGCTTCAAAAGAGCCGACCGCCCATTAATGTGGAGCAGATGGTCCGAGCAACAATCTTGGTCTGTTCCTATGATCATCTGTCCTTTCTGGCTGTCACCAGCGGCACAGCCTCCTCCTGCTTCGGCTCCACATGGACATGCACGCTCATGACATTGTGGCGCTCGCTCATCCGCTCCTCAATCCGGTCGCTGATTTCGTGACTTTCCGCCACGCTCAATTCAGGATCAACTTCAATGACCACATCTACCAGCACATGATTCCCATGTACTCTCGCCTTTACATCCTTTAATGCCTCCACACCGGGAATACGTGCAATTGAGCTCCGGAAGTCATGCAGCTCATTCTCATCAAAGCCGTCCGTTAAGCGGTGGGTGGCGTCCTTGAAGATCCCCCAGGCTGTCCAGCATATCAAAAGCCCTACTCCGATAGCCGCTACCGTATCCAGCCACGGAAGACCGAACTGAGCTCCGAATATTCCCACCGCAGCTCCAATGCTTACGAAGGCATCAGACAGACTGTCCTTCGCTGTTGCCATCAGCGCCTGATTGTTAATCCGCTTGGCCAGCCTGCGGTTGTACAGATAGACGCCAAGCATGCCCGCGGCACTTACCAGGGCCACCACCGCGGACAGCGGATCAGGAGCAGTCTTTTTCCCTTCGAACAAGCCCCGCCCTGTTTCAATGAGTACCTGAATGCCCACCGTAGCCATAATAAAAGAAGCCACCAGCACAGCTACAGTCTCAGCCCGGAAGTGACCATAAGCATGATCTGAATCTGGCGGTTTACGGGATATCCGGAGGCCGACCAATATGGCGGTCGACGCAATAATGTCCGTTACGTTGTTGAAGCCATCAGCAAGCAGCGCACTGGAATGAAACAAATAACCACTGATCAGCTTCAAAGCGGATAACAGCAGGTAAGCAGCTATGCTGATCCAAGCTCCACGCTCCCCCTGCTTGATTTCTTGATAGGTATCGATCAGAGCCACCTCCGCACCTGCTGTAATAACAATGCAAAAACCATTATATCCATTATTCCCGTTGTCCCACCTTTTAAAAACGTATAAAATAAGATCAGCGCTCCCATCAAGCAAAGGAGATGAAGACGATGACGGAAGAGAATAAAGAGCCCAAAAAAATCGATTTGGCTGAAGCTATGAGGCTTAAGCTGCAGCAGAAGAAGCAGAACCAGGCTGCCAATAAGCAGAATCCAGGTAACCCTAACAACCCGAAGGCCTTGAAAAGCCAGAATGTCAAAAAGCCAAACAACCAACGCCGCCGCACAGGCGGATCATAAGCTTTAAGTTAAAAAAAATGCTGTCCTGTAAATTACAGGACAGCATTTTTGTTTATTTGGAATTCAGTGCTCCAGCAGGATACATTTCCTTGCGGAGAGCTTGAATCTCTTCATTCTCAAGATACTCGTCATAAGACATCTGACGGTCGATTACCCCATTTGGAGTGATCTCGATAATCCGGTTCGCAATCGTCTGGATGAACTGATGGTCATGAGAATCAAACAGAATCGTTCCATCGAAATCAATCAGACCATTATTCAGCGCCGTGATGGATTCCAGGTCCAAGTGGTTCGTCGGCTCGTCAAAGATCAGCACGTTAGCCCCGTTCAGCATCATCTTGGCCAGCATGCAGCGGACCTTCTCGCCCCCGGACAGCACACTTGCCTTCTTCAGGGCTTCTTCACCGGAGAAGAGCATGCGTCCAAGGAAACCGCGCAGGAACGTCTCATCTTGATCATTGGAGTACTGGCGCAGCCACTCTACCAGGTTCAGGTCCACCCCGTCGAAATAAGCGGAGTTATCCTTAGGGAAATAAGCCTGGGACGTTGTAATCCCCCAGCTGTATTCACCGGAATCGGCCTCCGTCTCGCCCATAATCACTTGGTACAGAGTCGTCTTCGCCAACCCGTCTGGTCCTACAAAAGCAATCTTGTCACCCTTGTTCACCACAAAGCTGACATTGTTCAGCACAGTTTCGCCTTCAACTGTTTTGGTCAGGCTATCCACCGTAAGCAGCTGCTTCCCGGCTTCGCGTTCTGCCTTAAAGTGCAGGAACGGATATTTCCGGTTGGACGGACGGATATCCTCCAGTGTAATCTTGTCGAGCTGCTTCTTACGGGAAGTAGCCTGCTTCGACTTGGAAGCGTTGGCGGAGAAGCGCTGAATGAACGCTTGAAGTTCTTTGATCTTCTCTTCTTTCTTCTTGTTCGCATCCCGGGTCAGCTTAAGAGCAAGCTGGCTGGACTCATACCAGAAATCATAGTTGCCCACATACAGCTGGATTTTGCCAAAATCAATATCCGCAATGTGCGTACATACTTTGTTCAGGAAGTGACGGTCATGGGATACGACAATAACGGTACCTTCATAGTCAAGCAGGAAGTTCTCCAGCCAGCCGATAGAATCGATGTCCAAATGGTTCGTAGGCTCATCGAGCAGCAGATTGTTCGGATTGCCGAACAGCGCTTGGGCAAGCAATACACGGACCTTCTCATTACCGCTGAGCTCACTCATTTTCTTGTCATGAAGGTCTTTGTCGATACCCAGACCAATCAATAGAGACGCCGCATCGGATTCGGCATTCCAGCCGTCCATTTCCGCGAACTCCCCTTCGAGCTCCCCGGCACGCAGGCCGTCTTCCTCGGAGAAATCAGCCTTAGCATAAAGCGCGTCTTTCTCTTTCATAATACTGTACAGGCGGGCATGGCCCATAATTACCGTTTCGAGAACCGGATACTCATCGTACTCATAATGGTTCTGCTTCAGAACGGCCATACGCTCACCCGGAGTCATGTGGACTTCACCAGTGTTCGGCTCAATCTCCCCAGACAGAATCTTCAGAAAAGTTGATTTCCCTGCTCCGTTTGCACCAATGAGACCGTAACAGTTACCTGGCGTAAATTTTATATTTACATCTTCGAAAAGTGCTCGTTTTCCATACCGGAGCGTTACACCACTTGTGCTGATCATTTATCATTACCATCCTTTTATCTATAATCACGCTTCTAACATGACATTATAGCATAAAAGATCACCTGAAAGGGAACACCCCTCAGTGAGTGGTGGAATCAGACGGCTTAAGCTTAGGATAACGAAGGGTCTCTCCATAGAGCAGCACCCGGATTGCCTCCTCAGGAATGCCTCTTCTCTTGCGTTCCGCCTCCATCCGGTCCAGTGCCTCTCTGGCAGTATCGTCAGCCAGCTTGAAGGTGCCGTAATGCATGGGAATCATTGTTTTGGCCTTGACATCCTCGAAAGCCTGAATGGCTTCCTCAGGGTTCACATGCTGGGAAGTCATGAACCACTCGGGTTCATAAGCCCCGATGGGCATAAGTGCAATATCAATGTTGTAACGCTCCCCGATTTCTTTGAATCCTTGGAAATATCCGCTGTCTCCGGCAAAATAAATAACCGGGTCCCCCTTCCCCTTCTTCTCCGGGGGATCGATCTCCATGATGAACCCTCCCCAATGGGAGGTGTTCGTATCAAACGGTGTCCGCCGGGTCCAATGCTGGGTCGGCACGAACGAGAACTTAACCCCGCGAAGGCTCAGGTCTTCCCACCATTTCATTTCCCGGCATCGGCTGAAGCCTTTGCGCACTATCTTACGTTTAAGCCCCTCCGGCACCAGAACTGTTGTGTTTGGTCCGTACAGCTTGCGGATGGAAGAGACGTGCATATGATCATAGTGGGAATGGGAGATCAGAATAATATCCACTTCCGGTACCTGTTCGATCGGAATGCCCGGCGAACCAAGCCTCCGCTGAAATCCCATCCGGGGGGCCCATACCGGGTCCGTAACAATATTTAAGCCATGATATTGAATCAGAAACGTGGAGTGACCGATCCAGGTGATCGTCGTGTCCTCCCTATTATGGTGCAGATATTCAATCTCTGGCTCCGAGTGCGGAATCACATAAGAATAATCCTTCTTCTTGTGGCGGCGTTCTTCCCGCCACTGGCTGAACTGCTTCAGTGTCTTGTCAGTACTGACATTATCCATGTTATTAAGGCGGTGTCTGGGCATGAAGAGGGCTCCTCCCTTCCTAATTTCCCAATGTCCAATATCTATTTAAAGGTTCCCCTATTCAATCGCCTTTAACTAATCTTAACCTACTATTACCCTGAATTCCAAACTTGCTAGCAGTCCATCCGTGCAGCTCTAATCCTGGGGTTCCTCATATTTCACCGCATACACAAATAGAAAAAGAACGGATGCGGCCACAACAATTTGCGGAGCATACATCATCATAAAATACTCAATCATACAATTATGATCCTCTCTTCGGCGAATTTCCACGAATGTACCGGGCGTTGAACAAAAATAAGCGCATCAGCAGCACCAAAGACGGGACAAGCAGCAGGAACCCCGCCAGGAAAGCGGCAAGAAGCGCCGTAGCCATCGATTCATTCGTGAAATTCTGGTAAATATTCACATACTTGTACAACACATAAGGCAGGTGAGAACGGCCATAGCCGTACCAGGCGAAAGCAAATTGCAGCATGACCAGGATGAAAGACCAGCCGAGATGCCGCTTCCTCCATACCAGATAAACGGCACCCAGATAACAGATTAGAGAGGCGATGAACATCCAGGCGCTGTGAAGCATGTTCTGGAAATGCTCCGGGTTCTGCCGATTAATCTGGAAGAAGGCGAAGACGCTGGCGAGAATGGTCGGACCACTCCAGATCAGCGCATATCCCCGCAGGATCTCAAACGCTGTCTTATCCCCTGCTTTATGGGCGTAATAACTGAGGAACATCGCGGATATATAAAGAACCGAGACCAGCGCAAGCAGGATCACGGACCAGGTATAGGGATTGGAGAAAAAAATCGCCCACTTCAGCACGACATGACCCGCCCGCTCTTCAATAATTCCGCCTTCGGACAGGGCAAGTACCGTGGAAAGAGCTGCGGGAATCAGCAGTCCCGTTGCCCCGTACAGCGCCATATAGACCAGGTTGCCGTTATTCGAAATGCCGTAGGTGTTATACGCGTAATACACCGCCCGGACCGCCAGCAGAATAATGACAATGCTGCCCGGTACCAGCAGGGCCGTGCCGTAGTAATAAGCCGAATCCGGAAAGAACCCGATCAGCCCGATTTCAAAAAATATCAAAAACACGTTGGTCACTTCCCACACCGGCGACAGGTATCTCTGAATAACCCAGTGCACCTTGTTCTTGTGGCCGGTCAGTACGCTGTAGAAGCTGAAGAACCCAGCTCCAAAATCAATGGAGGCGACAATCAAATATCCGTATAGAAAGGTCCATAACACGGTGATTCCGATAATCTCATAACTCATGATGTACGCTCCCCTCCCGGATAAAGCTCTTGAAGCTCCTCCTCCACGCTTTTGTTACGAAACATTTTGCCAAGCACCTTCAGGCAGGATACACAAAGCACCAGATACAGTAGAACAAAAAGCAGCAGCATCCAAGACACATTCGGCGAGGTGGTGGCCCCCTCCGACACTCTCATATACCCGCGTACAATCCATGGCTGCCGGCCGATCTCCGCGAAGAACCAGCCCAGTTCCACCGCTACGAAGGCAAGCGGAGCGAGAGCAACAAGCAATACCAGCAGCCACTTCGGTACCGCTCCCCGCATTCCCGGAATCCGTTTGCGGAGCATATAGATAAATGGAATTAGAATCAGCATCACACCGTTAGTCACCTTCAGGTCGAACATGTAATGAATGCTGAGCGGCGGGATGTTCTCCTTCGGAAACTCATTCAGGCCGATCACCTTCGTATTCGGGGAGCTGCCTGCCAGAATGCTGAGGGCATAAGGGATTTTAATCGCATACTTCACTTCATTGTTCTTATCCAGAATTCCGCCATAGATCAGCGGCGCTTTCTCCCTGGTATCAAAGTGCCACTCGGCCGCGGCCAGCTTCTCCGGCTGGTATTTGGCCAGAAATTTACCGGAGAAATCACCAATTACGGCGGTGGCCACAGCGAACACGAAGGAAGACACCACGGTCAGCTTAAGCGCCTTCTTGAAATAAACATGCCCCCCGCCCTTAAGTAAGCTGAAAGCGGCGATGGCCACGAGCAGGCAGGCGCTCACCGTATAGGATGAGGCGATGACATGGGACACCTTCGTAGGTGTTGCCGGGTTGAACATCGCCACCAGCGGTTTGACATCCGTGAAGATCCCGTCCTTAAGCGTAAAGCCCTGCGGCATATTCATAAATGCGTTCATCGACGTGATGAAATAGGCCGAGGATGTTGAGCCAATGGCTGTAGGTATCAGCAGCATGAGATGCAAATATTTGTTTTTGAAGCGGTCCCAGGTATACAGATAAATGCCTAGAAAGATAGCTTCTATAAAAAAGGCAAAGGTCTCCATAAACATAGGCAGCGCAATAGCCCGGCCAGCAATCCGCATGAAATTAGGCCACAGCAGGCTAAGCTGCAGCCCGATAGCGGTTCCTGTCACGACACCAACCGCAACCGAGATGACGAACCCCCGCGCCCAGCACCTAGCGAGAAGAATATAATGCGGATCGCCTGTACGAATGCCTCTCCACTCGGCCAACGCCATCATGACGGGCAGGCCGACACCAATAGCGGCAAGATTAATGTGAACGAACAAGGTAAGCCCTGTCAGAATCCGGCTCATCAGGATCGGATCGCTTAGTGACATCGGTATTCTCATCTCCTGTTGACTTAATGATAGTGCATGTAACGAATGAAGCTGCGGATGGTGCCCGCCAGCATAATCAGAGAGACAATCAGAATGACCAGCAACAGCCTTCTCTCCTGTTTGGTTAAGAACATAAGTTACTTCTCCCTTTTCCCAAGGTGTCGCTGCCAGGAAATGCGTGCCAACCCTTGCACCCTGCGATGCTCCCAGCACGCGATGCAAGGGTTGGCATGCAGCTCCCAGCACGCGTGTGGCATGGCAGGATGGCTCTCAATCCCATTGCTCCCTCCCCGCAATCTCCAGGAAGTGCCGTTCATTTCCAGTCAGCTTGCGCTTGTATAAGTTTTCCGCCCTGCTCTCCTTTTTATTCCACCTCCTTCGCCGCAATTGGCGAATTTCGGCGTCTTGAACTTGGGAATACGACAGAGATTGTTGTAAAATGGTGCTAAAGGAGATGTGATTCATCTATGAAGATAGTATTTATTGAACCGACCCCGAGTCCTAACACGATGAAGCTGCATCTGGATGAGACTCTGGCCCCCGGTCAGCGCAAGACATATACGTCCGACAATGAACGCTCCGCTCCGTCATGGATTCAGCAGATGCTGCGAATCCCGGGTGTGAAGAGCGTCTTCCATACCGCCGACTTTGTTGCTCTTGACCGCAAAGGCAGCGCCGACTGGTCCGCCATTCTGGCCAGCGTGCAGGAGCAGTTCGGCCAGGAAGGCGTAGAATCCGCCTGGAAGCCGGATGAGGCGGCCCCGGACGCGGCCTTTGGCGAGGCTCAAGTGTTCGTGCAGTTCTTCCGCGGCATTCCGATGCAGATCCGCGTGAAGTCCGGCTCCCGTGAAGAACGGATCTCGCTGTCTGACCGCTTCGTGCAGGCCGTAACCGAGGTCGCCAGCGCCACCCTGATCAAAGAGCGCAAGCTCGTGGATTACGGCGTCCGTTATGGCGAGCTTGAAGATATTGCCCGCGAGATCGAACAGGAGATCGAAGCGGCCTTCCCGCCCGAGCGTCTGGCAAGTGTAATCAGCCAAGCCATTGCTCACGGCCGCAACGAGAGCGAATTCGTTGAGGAGCGCCGCGAGCTCAGCCTGGCTGAGGTGCAGGAGCGCATGGCAAGCGAGGACTGGCGCGTACGCTACGCCGCGCTGGATGCGCTCCAGCCAAGCGAAGAGGCGCTGCCGCTGCTCGCGGAGGCGCTCCGCGACCCGCAGATGCAGCTGCGGCGGCTCGCCGTGGTTTATCTCGGCGACCTGAGGACGCCGGAGGCCATGGCGCTGCTCTTCGAAGCGCTGCGCGACAGTTCGGCCGCCGTGCGGCGCACCGCGGGCGATACGCTCTCGGACATCGGCGACCCGGCGGCAACCGGGCCGATGACCGAGGCGCTGTCCGACCGCAGCAAGCTTGTGCGCTGGCGGGCGGCGCGCTTCCTCTACGAAGTCGGCACCGACGAGGCCAAGGAAGCGCTTGAGGCGGCCGCGGATGATCCCGAATTCGAAGTCAGCCTCCAGGCGCGCATGGCGCTGGAGCGGATCGAATCCGGGGAGCAGGCCGCCGGAACCGTCTGGCAGCAGATGGCCCGCCGCAATGATTAAGGCGCATCTTAAGCGGCTCCCGCTTATTTGCATAAATTGTCTATTGCACATCAAATTTTGTTGAATTATACTGAGGTATATTTCATGCGTTGAAACATCAGATGGAAGCTATAACTGAATATCACCTCATCATAACTATGTTCAGATGAGGTAGAGGTCGCGGCAAGTGAAGAGTAGACCGGAGGAGGCGTATAAGGACGCCCATGATTCCGGCCGAAAGGCACTGCCGCCGAAGTGGATTGCCACCTTATTGCAATCTGCTGGGGCTGTTGCCGAAAGGGACAGAACTGTCACGCCATTCCGATACCACGGGAATGTGCGTGTTGAGCTATCTTAATGAAGGTATGATGCGGGGTTAAGGTTACACAAGCCGCGGAATCTCTTCCGCGGCTTTTTTGTACTTCCTCACAGCTTGGATGATATACATTCGCAGATTGGAACAAAAGGAGAATTTGTATGAGCAACAGCAAATTAGAACCTGCATCTCTCAAAGCCGGGCTGAGAGCCCGTCATATGACCATGATCGCACTTGGCGGGTCTATCGGTACGGGATTGTTCCTGGCCAGTGGCGGCGCCATTGCTTCCGCCGGTCCAGGAGGCGCCCTGCTCGCCTATGCCGCAGTCGGCATCATGGTGTACTTCCTGATGACAAGTCTGGGGGAATTGGCCACCTATCTGCCTGACTCCGGTTCTTTCGGCACCTATGCCACCCGGTTTGTGGACCCTTCCCTGGGGTTTGCGCTGGGCTGGAACTTCTGGTACAACTGGGCCATTACGATCGCCGCCGAGCTGTCAGCGGCTACGATGATTATTAAATACTGGTTTCCCGAGACTAACTCGTTTTGGTGGAGCCTTCTGTTCCTGGCCGTTATTTTTGGACTGAATGTCCTGTCTGTTAAAGGTTATGGAGAATCCGAATATTGGTTCGCAATCATCAAGATCGCGGTCGTTATTATTTTCCTAGTTGTCGGAGTACTCATGATCATAGGAATTTTCGGTGGAGAGACCGTTGGCTTCAAGAACTTTACGATTGGAGATGCGCCATTCCATGGCGGGTTCTTTGCTTTCCTTGGTGTGTTCATGGCTGCCGGCTTCTCCTTCCAGGGAACCGAGCTGATCGGCGTAGCTGCGGGCGAGAGTGAGAACCCGCGCAAAAACGTGCCTAGAGCGATCCGCCAAGTATTCTGGCGTATTCTGATCTTTTATATTCTGGCGATCACCGTTATTAGTTTGATCATTCCTTATACCAACCCTGATCTATTGAAGAGCGGAGTCGACAATATTGGTGTAAGTCCGTTTACACTTGTCTTTGAGAAGGCCGGTCTTGCCTTCGCGGCTTCAGTCATGAACGCTGTAATCTTGTCCTCTGTGCTGTCAGCAGGCAACTCTGGCATGTATGCCTCATCACGGGTGCTTTACGGTCTCGCCAAAGAAGGCAAAGCACCTAAGCTGTTCGCCAAGCTGAACAAACGCGGCATTCCAATGAACGCGCTGCTGCTGACCACCGTAGTAGGCATGGCGGCATTTCTTGCCTCCATCTACCAGGATGGGGTAGTCTACAACTGGCTGCTGAACGCTTCGGGCATGTGCGGCTTCATCACTTGGCTGGGCATTGCCATATGTCACTACCGGTTCCGTCGGGCGTACGTGGCTCAGGGCCTTGACCTGAACAAGCTGCCTTACAAGGCCCGCTGGTTCCCGTTCGGTCCGCTGTTCGCTTTCATTCTGTGCTTTATCGTTATTCTTGGCCAGAGCCTTAGCGCCATCTCTGAAAATGGGATCGACTGGTACGGCATCCTGGTCTCCTATGTCAGCGTTCCGCTGTTCCTGATCGTATGGCTTGGCTATAAGTGGACGAAACGCACGAAGCTTGTTCCGCTGGAACAGTGCGACCTGACTACCGGCGCCCATATCGACTAATCAAGCGAGTATATAAAATGAACTTATGAAGATTACACTTCACGGGCGCTGCGATAACGAGTGTTCCTACGACCGTTGTTGTCTCCGAAATGCTTGAAATAAATATCCAGTGAGGTATTTCGGAGACAAAGGCGGACGCTCCGCTTCTTTCAGAATCACTCGTTCTCTTCGCTGAGATCGGTAAATTCTAAAGTTCATTTTATATAGCTTTAGATCTCTTCTATCAAAAAGGGAATGTTCCCGGCTTAACCAAGCTGAGAACATTCCCTTTTATTATATTAGCTATACGTTCCGCTTGAGCCTTTACCGAGTCTTAACTCTCCCAGTTAAGCCGGACCTTCAGATCCGGAGTATCCTCCAGGGGTTCGTTAAAGTAAGTGATATGACGGATATTCAAATCATACAGGTGAGGAAGATCCTCCGTGAGCTGATCAACGGAACCTGAATAACGAAGGCTTACTGAATTACGGCCCATCTTAATCGCTTCCTGCACCTTGCTCTTGATTCCCTCAATCGAGCTTACCGTACTGCCTGCTAAATACAAATTATATCCCAAATCATCCATAAGGGACTGATAAAAGCGGGCTGCCGGGCTGGTGGAAGCCGCTTGCAGCTTCGTCAGGTTATCCCTGTAGGATACGGTGGCCGCCGGATACTTTTTGCGGGTCCAGGTGTGGTCTTTTGCCATTTGCTTATCCGTGCGAAGGTAATAATTATAATGAATCTGCCCCGCCTGATCAGGCGTGGGATCATCCCAAGTCGCATCCAGGTGATACCAATTGCCTTGCAGCTTGATCAGATTCCAGGCATGGAGCTGGCCGCCTGCAGTGCCTTCAACGATCAAATTGGCAATGCCGACCTCCTTAAGCAGCTTATAAGTCAACAGCGAGTATCCCTGACATACCGCCTCTCCCGATTTCAAACCTTCATATGCTGTATATTTACGCAGCGCGGTGTCATATTTAAGATTAAGCACAATCCAGTCATGAATTACCTTGATCTTGGCATGGTCATCCATGCCGGGTTTGATAAGCTCTTTGGCAATTTGCTTCACACGGGCATTCACATAGCTGGTCTGTGCCGGGGTCTCCCGGTATATCAGGCGCACAGCTACGGCCGCAGCGTTCTCAGTCCCCCGCCAGGTGAACGAATAACTGTCAACGACATACTTGGTGTACACATCCACTTCCAAAGCAGCCGTCACTGCCTTATTCAGCATACCTCGGAGCAAGGCGGTCCTTCCTTTGTAATTGAATGTGAATGATTCGATTCGGGACTTCATGGCGTTTACAAGCTTGCTTTGTATCTGCTCGGCGGTCGTGACCACACCTTGATCAGAGCCTGCATATACGGTCCCCCAACTGGCTGCGGATGGGATAATTCCCAGTAGAAGCGATCCGATTAATACAATCATGACCCATTCTAAACGGCGTTCCTTCATGAATCTCCCGCCCTTCTACAAACTGCTGGTGTCCTGAATATCCGAAGTAACCGGAAATAACTAAGTACATGCTTTCGGCAATATTGTACCATAGCTTGCCAGAGCGAAGGCCTTCTAGTTTTGTCGATTGAAAACGGTTAACATGGGAGGGTTTGTTCATATAATAGACGTATTTCAGCATAAATTCCGTATGAAAAAATGTCCCAACAAAACCGTTTTTCGTTATAATAAAGTTACGAATGTGTGATGTAGATCATTGCGCAAACCTGATTTTTGTAGAAACGGAGAGAAGAGAGCCATGACCATCCCGAATATTTCCGATATTTCCGTGCAGATGTTCGTTACCGTATTTTTCTTTCTGCTGATAATTGCGCCGCTCTTCAGCCTGGGGGCCCTTCGTCTGTTTCAATCCAGGAAGAAAGCCGGTTTCACGTTAATCGGAGCCGGAGTAGTGGGCTACTTGATTTTTATGTTTGTGATCAATCTGATAACCTGATCCGGCCTTCGAACCGGATACATCTATGACCAAGGGGGCCCCGCTCTGTTTAGAGGCTGGAGGTCCCCCTGCTTTTTATGGCCGTTATATCAAAAAAAGGCACGTTCTGCCGAACTGGAGAATACGGCGGAACGTGCCCTTTTATATTAATTAGCTGCCAGTGCTTTGTCGAACTGAAGCTTGTTCATGCCCACAATTTTAAATTCGCCGATGAGCGTAACCGGAACCGCACGCAGTCCCATATCCCATACCTGCTGGGCATATTCATCATTAGTCTCAATATTGCGCTCTTCAAAAGCTACACCTTTCTCGGTCAAAAAGCTCTTCACCTGCTTGCAGTGCGGGCAGTTGGTGCTTGTGTACACAATTGCTTGTTCCATGGTTCTCTATCACTCCTGTATATAAATTTAGCTGATCTTACAATACTGCGGCTGGATGCTCCAGGCTTTCAATGTATTTCTCCGCATCCATAGCCGCCATACATCCGCTTCCAGCTGCTGTAATAGCCTGACGGTAACGGGTATCTTGAACATCCCCACAGGCGAAAATTCCCTCAACGTTAGTCTCAGAAGTACCCGGGTTAACTACAATATACCCATTCTCATCTGTAGTAATCTGGCCGCCAAGGAATCCTGTGTTCGGATGATGTCCGATTGCCACGAACACGCCGCTGGCTTCGATCAATTCCTCTTCGCCTGTAGCGTTGTTCCGCACTTTCAAGCCGGTTACTCCATTCTCTCCCGCTACCACCTCAAGCGGAGTACGGTTAAGTGCCCATTCCACTTTCTCATTCGCGCGAACACGATCCTGCATAATCTTCGATGCGCGCAGTTCGTCACGGCGGTGAACCAAGGTTACTTTGGAAGCGAACCGGGTCAGGAAGCCTGCTTCTTCAAGCGCGGAATCCCCGCCACCCACAACAATAATTTCTTTGCCGCGGAAGAAGAAGCCGTCACAGGTTGCACATGTGCTCACTCCACGGCCCACGTTGTCCTGTTCTCCAGGAATGCCCAGATACTTAGCCGTCGCGCCTGTGGAAATGATCAAGGTCTCTGTTACAAGCTCGCCGAGCCCTTCAACCTGCAGCTTGAACGGCCGGCTGCTTGTGTCCACGCTGTTCACCCAGCCTGTACGGAACTCCGCTCCGAAGCGTTCAGCCTGCTTGCGCATGTTGTCCATCAGTTCAGGTCCCATGATACCGTCAGGGAAGCCAGGGAAATTCTCGACTTCTGTAGTCGTTGTCAGCTGACCACCCGGTTGTGGGCCTTCAATAATAAGTGGGTTCAGATTGGCACGGGCCAAATAGATTGCAGCGGTCAGACCGGCAGGGCCTGTTCCGACAATAATTGATTTATACATAACATCGTCTCCTATCATGATCCTTAAGACTGTGTGAATTGAACCAGTGGGGATTCAGAGGTTGTATTCCATAAACTTGCTGCCTCTTAAACATAATCTCCCGACACATAGCACATCTCAGTGTTGTAATCGCCTTATGATGAGCTGCCGAAAGCGGCTCATTTCCTATGTCTTAATTATCTTAAATCACTCATGAACCGTCAATATTCGTAGCGGACAGGTTCAGTGAAGGTTAAATGAAGGATTGATGAAGGGCCTATCGGAGCAGGCGCAGGCCGTTCAGAATAACCAGGATCGTGCTTCCTTCATGACCGATCACCCCTAGTGGGAGCGCAATACCTTCGATAAAGTTCCCGGCGATCAGAAGCAGGATGACGCTAACCGCAAACACGATATTCTGCTTCACAATCCGCCGCGCCCGCCGGGATAAGCTGATCGCTTCCGCGATTCGCTCCAGATCGTCGTTCATCAGCACGACGTCCGCTACCTCAAGTGCCGTAGCGCTTCCGCTTGCGCCCATGGCCACCCCGACCGAAGCCGTTGCCAGAGCGGGGGCATCATTAACCCCGTCGCCGATCATGACGACATGGCCGTATTGTTCACGCAGGGCTTTGACATGCTCCACTTTATCTACCGGAAGCAGATCGCCATAAATCTGGTCCACGCCGGCCTCCCGGCCAATCGCCTCTGCTGTGACATGGTGGTCACCGGTAAGCATTGCAGCTTTCACGCCCAACTTCTGCAGCCTTGCCACCGCAGCCTGAGACTGCGGGCGGATATTATCGCGGAGTGCGATCAGACCGACAGTGATCTCCCCGTGCAGGATAACCGAGACTGTCTTGCCTTCCGACTCAAGCTGCTTCACCGCCTCCTTACACCACTGCGGGAGCTGACCGTCCAGCGCCGACGGCTTGCCAATCTTCCAGATTCCGCCGCCAACACGCGCCTCAATCCCCCAACCGGCAATAGACTTCATCTCGGAGGCCGGCAGCAGTTCAAGCCCGCGCACTCCAGCCTCTCTCACAATGGCCTTAGCCAGCGGGTGATCGGACAGGTTCTCAGCAGAAGCGCAGTGGCGAAGAACGTCATCCCGGTCATAGCTATCGGCAGCCAGAAGATCCGTCACCTCTGGGCTTCCTGCCGTCAGCGTACCCGTCTTATCGAAGGCGACGATTGAGGCATAGCCTAGGTTCTCCAGGTGGGCGCCGCCTTTGAACAGCACCCCTTTACGGGCACCGTTCGACATCGCGGAGAGCATGGCGGGCATAATGGAGGAAACCAGCGCACATGGCGAGGCAACCACCAGAAACACCATGGATTTGTAGAAGGTCACTTCCCACGACCATCCAAACAGAAACGGTGCCAGTACAATCAAGAACAACGTAATGCCTACAACCGCACGGGCATATATGCCCTCGAACTTTTGAATGAACCTTTGAGATTTAGGCACTTCGCCCTGGGCTTCTTCTACAAGAGCAATGATCTTCGAGAATAAAGAGCCCTCGGAGGGACTTGTCACCTCCACATACAAAGCTCCTTCCCCGTTCAATGTGCCTGCGTATACACCCTCTCCAGCAATCTTATCCACGGGTATGGATTCCCCGGTAATCGAAGCTTGATTCACCGCTGAGCTTCCGCTCTGGATGATCCCATCCGCCGGAATAACTTCCCCCGGCTTGACGAGCAGCAGATCGCCCACCTGGAGCTCGGAAGCAGGCACCACTCTCATACCGTCAGCTTCAATTCGCAGAGCTGTCTGCGGCTTCAAGGAGATCAGCGCCGAGATATCCTTGCGGCTCCGTTCCGAAGCGAACGACTCAAGCGCACCGCTGAGCGCAAAAATAAAAATCAGCATCGCTCCCTCATTCCAATAGCCAATCGCCGCTGCCCCCATGGCAGCCGCAATCATGAGCAGATTGACATCCAGATCTCGTTCCTTGACCAGGGTCTCGATCCCTTCCTTTGCTTTATTCCAGCCGCCTACAGCATAGGAGATCACATAGACAACGACGGACAGCAGCGGTGCCCACTCATGGATGCCCCAGGCGGCGAGCATCAATACTCCGCTTCCCAGAGCTTGAAGCATCTCCTTATGCTGAAGCAGATTTAAGAGTGTCTGACGCTTGTTGCGCCGCGGATTCGGTTGATTAGCCGCCTTTTTGGCAGCCGGGATGGATTTATGAATAGCTTGCATGTTTATCACTTTCCTTTCTTTGCGGCCGGACTGCTCCTGACCGTCTAATTGAGAATGAGAGCCGTTATTAATCCCCTTAAAACAGCTCATGCTGCTCCGGGTACCCCCGAAGCAGCATGTTCATTGAGAATGATAATCATTTTTGTACTAATACAATTTTGTTTCCTGAAAGAAACTTTACTTGTATATTAACCCTTTGCTCCTGTCTTGTAAACAGCAATTTATCTATTTTTTTTGAAGCATCCGGTACAAATTTGAGGCTTTTTTCAAACCGCTACTTCTACGTCATAATAAAAAACGCGCCGTTCCCAATTATGGGGAACGACGCAATAAGAGAGATGAACGATGTGAGATCGGAACTTCACTTCACATAACTTAACTTAGCTTACTTCACTTAACTAATTCTGGCTGGCCTTGATCGCCTGCTCCAGATCATACAAAATATCATCAATCGACTCCGTGCCGATGGACAACCGGATTAATCCTGGCGTTACGCCAGCGCTTGCCTGCTCTTCCTCGGTAAGCTGCAGATGCGTAGTGCTTGCCGGGTGGATAATCAACGATTTCGAATCGCCGACATTCGCCAAATGGGAGAACAGCTTGACGCTGTGTATCAGCTTGCGTCCGGCTTCAATCCCGCCCTTAATACCAAAAGTCAGGATAGCCCCCTGCCCTTTCGGGAGATACTTCTTCGCCAGCTCATAAGATTCATGGCTTGGCAGCCCTGCATAGCTGACCCATTCCACATCCTCATGAGCCTCCAGATACTGTGCCACCTTGAGCGCATTCTGACTGTGGCGCTCGACACGCAGGTGCAGCGTCTCCAAGCCTTGAAGCAGCAGCCAGGAGTTGAATGGGGATAAGGCCGCGCCCAGATCCCGCTGCAGTTGAACACGGGCTTTAATAATATAAGCAAGCGGTCCTACCGCATCGGTATACACTACACCGTTATAGCTTGGGTCCGGCTCGGTCAGTCCAGGGAATTTGCCGCTGGCTTTCCAATCGAATTTCCCGCCGTCTACGATAACTCCGCCGATTGTTGTTCCGTGACCGCCGATGAACTTGGTGGCCGAGTGAACAACGACGTCCGCTCCAAATTCAATTGGCCGGAGTAAGTATGGGCTTGGGAATGTGTTGTCCACGATAAGCGGGATTCCATTCTCATGAGCGATTTTGGCAACAGCTTCGATATCCAATACATCGCCTTTCGGGTTCCCCAGCGTCTCTGCATAGAGAGCCTTTGTCTTATCGGTAATCGCTGCTCGGAAATTCTCAGGATTCGAGGCGTCAACAAAAGTAACTTTAATCCCCAGCTTGGCCAGCGTAGTTGAGAACAGGTTATATGTGCCGCCATATAGTGTTGAAGAGGATACTATTTCATCACCGGCTCCGGCAATGTTCAGTATGGCGAACGTGATTGCCGCCTGACCGGAAGAAGTCGCAAGTGCTCCTACTCCGCCTTCAAGCTCCGCAATTCTTTTCTCGAACACATCATTCGTCGGATTCATAATCCGGGAATATATATTGCCGAACTCTTTGAGTCCGAACAGGTTGGCTGCATGCTCGGTGTCGCGGAAACCGTAGGAAGTGGTCTGATAGATCGGTACCGCACGGGATTGCGTGGTCGGATCGATCTCCTGCCCGCCGTGAATGGCCAAAGTTTCAAAAGCGAGTTTGCGTTCTTCTGTCATGAATATAAATCCTCCTTTTCAAATACAACTGCCGCTTTGTATGAATGCATTTTCCATATTCTCTCACACATCAGCTAATTTGAAAAGACTATTCCGATAAATTTGATGAGTTTTATTATAATTCATCAGCAGCCTGCTGATTCTGCCGACAGAACGGGAATCCCATATTCCACTTTAAACGCCAATCTTCTGGCCAGCTCGCTTGACAGCTTTAAGTCCCTCCAGCCATTATGCTCTCTGAGTGGACCGTTCCGTCCGTAATCACGGTCAGAGCCAGCTCTTGTCTGTTGGCGGCTGCTGGGCTTTGGATCAGACTCTGAAATTGACCATCCCCTCCTCCAGCATGCTGAATCAGCGGATCACGCCGGACCAGCCAGGCTGCACGGCAGGATGAATGAGAAGCGAGTTCCTCTCCGCCAATCAGCCCATCAGGTATACGAGGTTTCAATCGGCTTCAGTCTAGATCAAATTAGATCACCCTGAACCTGTCAGCTGCCCACTTCCTGCTTATGCTTGGCATACCGGTTCTCTGGAATCGGCACCTCCAGGTTGCCGCGCAGCGTATCCGCTTCATACTCCAGCCTGTATAGCCCGCGCTCCTGAAGGATCGGAACAACCAGATCCACAAAATCACTAAGACCGCTTGGCAGCTCGGAGTGGATGATGAACCCGTCTGCCCCTCCTTGTTCATACCAAGTCTGAATTTTGTCCGCGATCTGTTCCGGGGTTCCGATGAAGCCCGATCTTGGCGTCGCAGACTGCAGTGCAACCTCGCGGAGGGTCAAATTCTGTTCCTTCGCCTTCTGCTTAATCTTCTCCGTGCCGCTGCGGAAGCTGTTCGAGCCAAAGTCCCCTAGGTCCGGGAAGGGCTCATCCAGCGGGTACTGGGAGAAGTCGTGATGCTCGAAGAAACGGCCCAGATAGTTAAGGGCATTCTCAATCGTCACCAGTCCCGCCAGCTCCTGATACTTGCGCTCTGCCTCCTCTTCCGTTCTGCCTACAATCGGACCGATGCCTGGAAGGATTATGATATCGTCCGGGGAACGGCCGAAAGCAGCAGTCCGTTCCTTCACATCTTTGTAGAAAGCCTGCGCCTCCTCCAAAGTGTCATGGCCGGTAAACACCGCATCCGCTTCCTTCGCGGCCAAGTTCTTCCCATCTTCAGAAGACCCCGCCTGGAAGATCACCGGCTGCCCCTGTCTGGAGCGGGCAATATTCAAAGGCCCCTTCACAGAGAAAAATTCCCCTTGGTGGTTCAGCGTATGGAGCTTCTGCGGATCGAAGAAGACGCCAGATGCTTTGTCCCGGACAAAAGCATCGTCCTCCCAGGAATCCCATAAGCCCTTAGCTACTTGCAGATACTCCTCGGCAATTTTATACCGGGTTGGGTGCGTGGGATGCTCCGCCCTCCCGTAATTCAGTGCAGAGCCCTCAAGCGGGGAAGTAACCACATTCCAGCCCGCACGGCCCCCGCTGATATGATCCAGGGAAGCGAACTGCCTGGACACCGTAAAGGGTTCGCTATATGAGGTGGATAGAGTGCCGACCAGACCGATCCGGGAGGTGGCCGCAGCCAGCGCGGACAGGATAGTGATAGGCTCAAACCGGTTTAGAAAGTGCGGAATGGACTTCTCATTAATGTAGAGGCCATCAGCAATGAAGACTAGGTCAAACTTCCCCTCCTCCGCCTTCAGGGTCTGCCGCTTGTAGAATTCAAAGTTCACACTGGCGTCTGGGATCGCATCCGGATGCCGCCAAGAGGATACCGAGCCTCCAACACCGTGAACGAGGGCTCCAAATTTAATTTTTTTACTGGGCGCCATACTGTTCCTCCTCTCTGATCTTAAGAACTTACAACTTCACTCGCGGTCAGAAGAGCTTTCAGCTTCTCAATATCGGCCTCGAGCAGGGCTTCATACTTCCCATCGCCGCCCACTTCAACCACAGGGACGTGTCTTACGCCGTACTTAACTTCCAGTACGTCGCGAAGAATATCGTTACCGGCCACTTCGATGTTGTCATAAGCATAATGGTTGGCCTCAAGGAATGCTTTTATCTCCCCGCAGTAATGGCAGCCTGTTTTGCTCCACAGGACGATTTTCCGGTTCACGGACATGATATTTTACCTCCAGAGATTAAATTTTCGAAACAATAAAACTATAATTCCGATAGATTAAATCGTATTTATGGCGATAAATATACCACCCGGTTTTTCCCGACGTCAATCGATTACCTAATCAACAGTTTCTATTCATTAATAGAGAACTTTGATATCGGATTCCCTTCTAAGAAGTGCATCCCGGCCCGCTCTTAAGATCGCCTCACACAGTCCGGCATTCTCCCCTTGAAGAGAGATAATATGCGTGTGCAGCGAATTGCCCGAGATCTCCGGCACCTCAACAGGTATCAGCCTTCCTTCCTGAACTTCCTTCCTGGCACACAGCTCCGGCAGAAAGCAAATTCCGGCCCGGTTCATCACAAGCTTCTTGGCCGCCTCCAGGTTGTCCACCTGATACTCGATACGGGGCGGATGGCGCAGACTTTCAAATGAACGCTGAATCTTCACCCAGTCCAGAGAGCCGCACTCAAAAAAGATAAACGATTCCACCCCCAGCTGCTCTGCGGAAACACTTGCAAATCTTGTAAAGGGATGGCCTTCATATACAAACAGCCGGATCGGGTCATCGAGCAGCTTCACAGAATGGATGTGTGGATGCACAACATGCCTGACAAGGCCCAGATCCGTTTCCCTGCGAAGAACTCTCTGTAGAATAAGATCACTTGTCGTGGTCGTCAGCTTGATCTGCAGCCCAGGGAAATCCTCTTTAATCCGCGGCAGAACCTCCGGGATAATGTAGTTGGAAACGGAAATCGTACAATCCATCCTCAGCTCGCCAGGCAGCTCTTCCCTGTGATGGAGCTGAAGTTTAGATCTCTGATAAATACGAAGTATCTCCTGGGCGTCCATCAGAAACCGCTGCCCCTTCTCCGTGAGGTTAATCCGCTTGCCATTTCTGTCAAAAAGCAGGCAGTCCAAATCCCGCTCCAGCGACTGGATTCGGGCTGTCACTGAGGGTTGTGACAGAAACAGCGCATCGGCGGCTTTATTGAAACTCCCGAAGTGGACTACATAGACAAAAGCTTCGATATTGTCGATATTCATTGGCCATTTTTCCTCCCTTGATATTTATTCCGATTTATCTCATTAATTAACTTGGATTAATATTTGGGATGAGTATACGGCAAGGTATAGGCAGTCGTCAATTACAAATTTAACAAAAATAGCCAAAAGACGTATGATTTTCGTCTTTTGGCTATGAGCCAATTTACTTATTAGCGCTAATCAAGCTTGCTCACCTGGCTAACCTCTGCAGCGTATAGCTCTTACGAATGAAGTAAGCATCCTCCAAGGTCGGTTCACTGCTGTGCAGTGAATCGAACAGCCGGCTTTCCCCTGTAAGCCGAATCCATATCCCCCCATCCGGCAGCAGCCGGGAATGGATCAGCCGTTCCACTGGAATACGCTCGAGCTCCGTCCGGCTCACCTCTCCTTCCCAGACCTCCCATGGCAGGCTTGTCTTCCATGTCTGAGTATTCCCCTGATATCTGATTTTTCCCCCATCCAGCCAAATAATATAATCCGCAATGCCCTCCCACTCGTTCAACTCATGGGCAGAGGCTGCAATTAGATTGTCTCCAGCAAGCTTGGCCAAATAGGACAGCAGCCAGCGGCGTTCATCCACATCCAGACCGTTCAAGGGTTCATCGAGGAACAGAAATCTCGGCCTGGCCAGCAGGGACTGCGCAATGGCAAGTCTTCGTTGTACGCCTTGAGACAGCTTCTTGATTCGGATATCCTGGCAATCCACCAGCCGGAAATCGCGCAGGATTTCATCTACTGCGCCCGTATGGGCCGTTCCTTTAAGCTCTGCCAGATAAAGCAGCACGGCCCGCGGAGTCATGTTCTCATGAAGTGTAATCTCAGACGGAACATAGCCAATTTGGCTTCGAATCAGCGGAAGACTCCGGGCGGGATCCCGGCCGAGATAATGAATGGCTCCACTTCTTGCCAGCTTCACAGTAGCGAGAAGCTCCATCAGAGTTGTCTTCCCTGCTCCATTCGCTCCCACTATTAACGTTATGCCTCCATACAGCTCTGTACGGCTAATTTCCAAAACGAACCGGCCCACGGTATGCTCCAGATTGTCGATACGGATCATGGTCAATCTCCACTCTGCAGATGCCCAAGACGCCTGCTCTTAGCATAGGACAGGCCGATCAGCAGGAGGCCAAGCCCCATCATCATCAGATTTGCCGGTTGAACCCACACAGGATCGGGAGTGCGTGCATTCAGCCCTTGGACATAGCCGGTCCAAAGAAGGTATACAGCGAACGAGGCTGCCATGGCGCTCTTTTGCCCTTTGTAGAACAGGAAGAACATAGCCGTCCCTCCGGTAAGAAGTGAAATCCCCAGCCACTCCAGTAGAAATGGACCTGCCGGGAATGTGCCATGTCCTGACAGGGCTGCTCTCCCCGCGATAATCAGCGTGCTGAGCAGCGCCCATCCTAGCACAAGCCCCGTGACGATCATCATCCGGCTGTAGATCAGCAGCGCCGGCGGATAAGGGGTTATCGTCTCAATCGCCCGCATTCCCCGGTCACGGCTTCTGAAACTGTATAGCATGGACACGAGCAGCAGAAGCGGGGTAAACAAGGGAAATACATCCAGCTTTAAGCCGCTAAAGGCCCCGCCGAGAGGATGCTCCGGATCTACAACCAGGATCAGCATCAGGAATACAGCCGCCCCGGAAATCATCAGCCATTTCCGGTTTAACCTGAACTGGCCGATCAGCAGTCGGCGGAGGGAAGGCGGCTCTACCGCGGGGTTGAAGTCAAGCCTTGCCTGCCGGGAACGCTCTTTGAGCTGGTCGAATTCGCCCTGCAGGGAGCCGATTAACCACGCTGTCTCCGAGGCGGAGGGTGGTGGCTGAACGGCCTCAAGCAGCGGCCCACGCAGCTTATTCTCCAGTATTTCAAGCTCTTTATCGGATGGATGACTCATGAATGCGTGCCTCACTTTCCTTCAGTTTAGATGAATTGGACGGGATAGATGTTCTAAGCGTCTTAGGGCAGCCAGGGTCTTCCTTGGAGCGGTTCAGGACATTCTCCAGCTTTTTTAGTCCCTTGTATAAATACGATTTGATCGTGCTAAGAGGAATCTCAAGCAGATCGGCTATCTCCTGCAGCTTCATATCCTGATAGAAACGAAGCCGGATTACCGTCTGCTGCGGATCAGGCAGCTGTTCCAGAGAAGCTGCCAACTCCCTTCCGGTCTCCTTCATCTCCGCAATCCGCTCGGCGCTTGGCGAGATGTCCTCCTGCTCGGGAAGCTCTCCTATACCCGCTTGCTCCAATTTATAAGCTGCGCTCCGCCAATAATCCCTGCACAGATTCATAGCAACCCGGTACAGCCAGGCCTTCACATAATCAAGCTGGCCGGTCTGAAGCTGGCGGATCAACCGGATGAAGGTTTCCTGCACAATATCCTGGGCCTTCTCCCGGTCACGCAGCCAATGCGTTGTATAGCTCAGCAGAGGACCGTGATATCTGGTGACCAGCATTTCAAAGGCTTCCTGATCCCCTTCAGCCATGCGCCTGCATAATTCCTCATCCGGGATCATCCGCTTCACTCCCTCCTCTCTGTCTTTAGCTAAGGTGATTTAGATTGCTCTGCTACTGAGAGTCCTACTCCTCTTCCCTGGATATCCACCGGTGTCTTCGCGAAGCCAGCCAGGCTGAACCAGCTAGAAGAATCAGCGAGGCTGTAACGTAAACTGTACGGTTCCAAGAAAATGAAGCCTGTTCAGGCAAATACGCCGTGTACAAGGTGTAGTCTTTTAACAAATCTCCCGAGCTTATCGAATCCAGCATCCAATAACCGAATCCCGCCGCCATTCCCCCGTACAGGGTACGGGTCACTATGATGCCTGCAAGGGTTAAAGCAGACATAAGCATATACGACGGCAGGGCTTGTATAAATAATGCTGCCGCATGGGTGCCGACAAGCGACGAGGTGTCCTTCCAAGTGTACATTAAGGTTGTAACCGTACCATACTTCAGACAATATACCGTGGTCCATCCGACCTCTGCCAGCCCGAGAGCAACTAGGCACAGCAGCCATTTGCGCATCGTCAGCCTTGCCAGGGAGATCGGGTATGAGGCAATTACCTCCATACCATTGCCGCCAATTTCGTTGTGAAACAGGAGAACCGTTGTCATAACTGCAAATACAAACATTGCCATCTCATTATAATAGTACACTGGGCGGGGAGCATCAGGACTCCCCGTAACCATGGTGAACAGGAGAAGCAGGTACAGCAGTGTTATCATCCAAGCCAGCGGCTGCCGCACAAGCCTAAGCTCAATCTGGAGCCTGGCTATTTGCGTCTTACTCACCTTCCATCACCCGCTTCCATTCTTTCTCCCAATCCGCATAGGAGATGGGTTTGCTGAAATCGGAATGTTTGGCTTCAATACTTAAGGGAATTTCCAGACCTTGAGTATAGAAGTGACTCAGCACTTTTTTAACTTTGGTAGACTGATCATTATCAATTGCCTTGGCCACCTGTTTTCGCATTTTGAGGAAGCCGGGATTCCGGCTAGTCCCCTCGAGATTCACCAATGGCGAAATTTGATAAAGATTGACCTTCTCCCGAATTTGCCGATCCGTCCATTTCTGCTGGTCACGGTAATACAAGTACCAGAACATCGACCTGATTTGAGGACGGACATCCTCGTGCTCCTCTTCGGAGAAAAATCTTCCTTTCTCGGTCCCAAACATTGCATAATTCAGCCATTTTTCTGCAACAAAACCATACTGTTGATAAGGATACATGGATCCCAGCAGATAGTCATAATTGCTCTCCGAATTAAATTCACTGCTGAATTTATACATATCATTACCGAGGATAATGAGACGGTTGTGGTTCAACTTTAAGTTGGGAAGCCAACTGGAGAAATACCGGTAGACTGTATCGGCTGAGTTCAATATGGCTTGAGCCGATTGATGCTCGTAAGGAGCTGATACCACATGAAGCGCCTTATCCTTGTTGGACATCTCCGCCAACTCACCGCTGAACAGGCTGACACCCCGGCTTTTGCGCATCTCAAATATCTGGACCCCTCCATCCTGCTTGACTGCATTTAGCCCCGTATACAAAGGCTGGGTGAATCCTTCTGCTGTTAGCTGGAAGTTTGTGAAGGGAAGCTCCATCGGTAAGCCTATTAGCGACACCAATGATAAGCTCGAGTTTGATTCATATATTGTTTGATTTCCCGGCAGCGGGTACCAAGCCATATATTGTGGAAGGAGTACGTTAGACCCTTGAACGAACGCCTCATAGAGATTCGTGGTGCCCGGATTAAACTCCAATACCTTCCCCTTGTACACGATATTTATATGGAGTTCCTTACCTGCATGCTGCACTGGATGTATCCTGAGGGAATCCCCCTGTCTAGTAAAAGAAACCGTCTTTCCATCAACCTTAACTCCTTCAACTGTGAATGTCCGGTTGAGGGTTAAAGATATTTCTTTGGCAGGATTCAGCACACTGCCGTTTATAGTCAGATTGGCAGCAGCAGTCAAGGAGTCATCCTTGTGACGGGTCAGCCTTATCCGGGTATCCTGAATAGGGTAGATGTCCTTGACATCTCTGTGTCCGTTCAATGAACTTGGATGAGTTTTGGAAACGTCCTCCATCCGTTCTTGATAGGTGTCGTATTGTTCAGTCCAGTACCCCCTATAAGGAACTGCTGCGGTTAAACCCGCCACGATGCAGATAACTATAGCCCAACCAGATGGGTTCCTTCGGAAGCTCGGCCTTCCTCTGTTGAGCAGAAAAATTGAAATGGCAAGCATACCAAGCGCAAGCGGGAATAACAAGGTCAATGACATCATCCATTCCCTGGTTCCAAGAGTTAAACCCCATAGATCATTTACGGCTCCGCTGTATTGAAAGAACGGATTAAGGCTGAATATCTTTAAATAGATGAGACGGGTCTCCCGGATTACAAACCGCTCTATGAAAAATGTGCCAAATATCCAGACTATAAATCCGCCCATAAACACCACCCGATTCGGAATGCAGACGGCTAACAGCATGGCTAGCGCCAAACTGATCATATGGGAGATTTCATAACCACAGACAAAATACAGCGCACGGTCGGCAATCACTCCACCACTGACCCCATGCTTTAACGAGAATATGATGAATATGAATAGAGCGGCGGCGGTAAGCAGGGTCATATACACTACACCTGCTATAAATTTGGCTCCTATTCTCGTTGCCATCGTCAGTGGCAAGCTCTGGCTCCACTCGTAGCCTGTCCGCATAAGATCTCTTCTTACTAACACGATCCCAAGCGTAGCGGCGATTCCAACGGTCATCATATTACCGTACGAGAAAGCTTCGTAGATCGTGAGATACGGTGGATTGGATAGTGGCCTGAAGAGATACCATGCCATGTAGATCATGAATAGAATGGGTAAGACCTTAAGCAGCAGACTGTGATTTAGCAGCTTAAACTCCAAACAAAGCTGGCTACGCAGAAATACAAGCGTTCTTGATGCCGCTTGGCGGCTCTGTAAATCAGAGGATGACCTACTCATGTTCTGGCTCACCCTCCTTGCTCTCCAACCAGAGAAGGGATAAGTACCCTTCTTCAAGGGACGGGCTTACCGTAACCGCTGATGATACCGGCTGCTTCTCCCCGATAATCCGGCACAGGACTCCTTCCTCCTCACGGTGGGTGGTCACAATGCTTGCGGGGTCCAGTCTGGCGAATTCCATCTCGCTCAAGCGGGCTTCCCATACCCGGTTCTCACCGCACCGCTGAAGATCGGCCAGATCTCCAGCCAGCTTTACCGCTCCGCGGTCAAGCACGGCGATCTGGCGGCAGTTGCTCTCAATGTCCGCCACAATGTGCGTAGACAGCAGCACAATTCTTCCCATGCTGAACCTCGTCAGCAGATTGCGGAAGCGCACCCGCTCCTGTGGATCGAGCCCTACGGTTGGTTCATCCACAATAAGAACCCGAGGGGAACCAAGCAGGGCCTGGGCGATCCCCAAACGTCTTCGCATCCCGCCCGAGTACGTTTTTACCCGCTTGGCAGCCTTGTCTTGTAAGTTGACTTCTTCAATAACCCGGTCAATCTCGGCACGACGGATCTTCGCATCAGTCAGGCCTTTCATCACACCAACATAATCCAGGAACTCAAGTCCTGTCAGCTGCGGATACACCTGGAACTGCTGAGGCAGGTAGCCGATGATCCTGCGGAGCTCATCTGGCTGATTGAGCGGGATTCCGGCTATAACGGCTTCCCCGGATGTTGGCGGGACCAGTGTGGCTAGAATACGCATCAGTGTCGTCTTGCCTGCCCCGTTAGGGCCAAGCAGGCCGACCATTCCTTCGTTAAGATTCAAATCAATGTCCCGGAGGACCCAAGTATCCTTACGGTATCTTTTGGACAAGTTCTCAATATGAATCATATAGACCTCTCTTTGGAACAAAATAGTTGGAGCCGCGCGGCTTGTTCCTATAACGGACCACCCTGCCAAATAGTTGAGCATATCCTAATCTTGTTCTATAAATCTTGCTGGGAATTCTCTCTCATACTATGATATAATTAGGTCTTAAGTCCAAATCCAAAAGAGGTGTCTGCTGTGGGATTCAAAGGAAGGATTGCCGCAGTTATAATTTCATTCGGCTTGTATACGTTAATTGTTCTTTACAATACGTGGAAGTATGGGCGCCTCGATGCAGTGGAAATGGCAGGTTATGCAGTTACTCTCTCCGCCGCGTATTGGGGCGGGCTGCAGTTTGACCGGATCAAATCTGAATCGGAGAAAGATCCCCTTACCCGTCTGTTTAATCGGAGGTATGTGCTGGAGTCGTATCCTAAGCTTACCCTGCGTGCAAGCAGGCAGCTTGGCAAGCTGTTCGTGTTAATGATTGACTGCGATAATTTTAAAATAATAAATGATAAGCTAACCCATGAAAAGGGTGACCTCGTCCTTCAGAAAATCGCGGAGCTTCTTAAGGCTCATACCCGCTCTACCGATATCGTCTCCCGGTGGGGCGGCGATGAATTCCTCGTGATCGGTGAATACAACGGTTCAGAAGCGCTGACCGCCATGCTGAAGAGGATAGCCCGTGAACTGGAGGGCCTCTCTCTCGAAATGGGAATCCCAATTTCCGCAACTATCGGTTCAGCTGTGTATCCGGACGATCATCACCAAATCAATGAACTGATCAAGATTGCCGATAGGGAAATGTATTCCTACAAGCCCCGTACCAAAGAAGAAGAAGCTTTGCTTGGAGCGCGCAGTCTCAGCGAGCAAATCTAATAGAGTTACATGATATTATAAGAAAAAGACGCTCCGTGTAAGAGCGTCTTCTTTGTTATATAAAATGAACTTATGAAGGTTACCCTTTAGGAGCGCTGCGATGCCGAGTGTCTTACGACCCCTGTTGTCTCCACAATGCTTGAACTAGATATCCAAGCAGGGCATTTCGGAGACAAAGGCGGGCACTCCGCTTCTTCAGAATCACTCGGGATCGAAGCTGAGAGAGGTTAATTCTAAAGTTCATTTTATATAGGCTATAAACATTTAACACTGTAAACGAGCTTGCCTTCTGCATCGGTGGAGGTGAACACCGCCTGACCGTCCTCTTCGGTCAGTAGGGTAGAGTCCGGAAACACCGGGACAGCAACGAACTGCCAATCACTGATGTAAAATCGGATATAGTTCCCTTCCTGTTCCATCTCCGTCCGGACCAGCTGATAGCTTTGGGGCGGAGCCACCGGATCGAGCCCGAGCCGGTCGCTAATTCTAACCTCAATCGGGCGTCCGTTCCATTCAAGCAGTCTGGAGGATAAATTCGGATTCATCTCATCTACACCCCCTTAAGTTTACAGCTTCCCGCATCCACTTGGGGAATCACCTGCAGCTGATAACCGCTGAGCCAATCCCAGCACGGAGCGGTCAACCAGGGGTCAATCGACGATAGAAATTCGTCTTCCGAAGTGCAGCAGGTCAGTCCCTTGCCCTCCGCTATAACGATACATAAACCATCCTGCTCCTTAGCCTCGGTGAACCAGCTGATCCTCTCATCCAGTCCGGCAAGCTCAGCATCCACTTCACATTTCAAATCTGAAGCTGTGTCCTTTGGGGCAATAAAGCATAAATCCCAATTCAACTGGCTGATCCTCACAGCTGATTCCCCCTCTCCTATACATCCTTAAGCAGGCTTTGCCCTGCTGCTTGTAATATCGCTGAACATTCCGGAATAATGAACAACTTCACCTGCATCATTCTTCACGGCACTAATAGTTAACCACTCCAGGTAAACCTCACCGTTCTTCTTACGGTTCCAGATTTCACCCTGCCAATGGCCTTTCGTGCGGATGCTTTCCCACATATTATTATAGAATTCTTTGGACTGCTTGCCGGATTTAAGCAAACTTGGATTCTTACCAATAACCTCTGCGGCGGTATAACCGGTTAATTTGGTGAAGGAGGCATTAACGGAAGTAATGGTGCCTTTCTCATCAGTGACCATAATTCCCTCAACCGTATTCTCAATAATGGAAGCCGATAGTCCCAGCTTCTCTTGATAGAACATCCAAATAACCAGAATTAAGCTTGCGAGTGCGAACTCGGACAGAGCCATAAAGCCAATGGCATAATGCCCCGTAGCTTTGAATAACAGTGTCAGCAGCAGCGGTGGGAAGAACCCGCCTAGGCCACCCATGGCCGATATGATACCGTTGGCAATCCCGGCCTGCTTGGTGAAATACAGCGGTACAAGCTTAAAGATCGCTCCGTTACCAGTACCCGCACAGAATGCAACCGTCAGACAGCCCACTGAATACCAGCCAATGTTTGGTGCAAAAGACAGCAATACTGACGAAGCGGTAAGTCCTGCAAACACCATAATCAGAACCTTGAATGGGTTCATGATATCACCAAGCTTACCTCCGATTGGACGCATGACCGTAGCCAGCGCGATGAAGCCAGCTGTTCGCAGACCCGCATCCACTTTCGAGAGATGGAAATAACTTACCAAGAAGTTAGGCAGATACACGGTGAAGGCCACGAACGAACCGAAGGTGATGAAATAAAACAGACATAACAGCCACAGCTTCTGGCTCTTGGATACTTCTTTAACCTGCTTGGTCAGAGAGCTTTTTACCGCAGGCTGCGGTTCCTTGCGATCCCCAAGCGAAAAGTTCAGGACAGCCATGGCGATCAGCAGAATACCGTACGCCAGCACGGTCTTCGACCAGCCAATCTGGTTGGCCAGGAGCGGAGCTCCGAATGTCGAGAATGCGGTACCGATATTTCCTACGCCGTAAATCCCGTTAACAAAACCATGCTTCTCTTTGCCATAGTATTTAGGCAGTGAGGTTACCCCTACCGAGAACACGGCTCCCGATGTTCCAAGGAAGAAGCCGCCGATAATCAGATCCCAGAAGGAGTCGGCCTGGCTGGTCCAATACAGCGGGATGAGCAGCAGCACGAAGCTGTAAGCGAACATGCGGCGCGCTCCAATAACATTGGTCCAGTAGCCAAATGGGATCCGCATGATCGAACCCATCAGAACCGGCACTGCGGTGACCCAGGTCAGCTGGGTCGCGGTAAGATGAATGTCCTCTTTAATGAACGGCATTAAAGAGGAGAGGATAACCCAGGTCATAAACCCGGTAATCAGGCTGACTGTTTGCAGCGGCAGTTGAAATTTTTTAATGTTCATTCGACATCACGCTCCCGTCTATATATCCATAAAGCTATTGGAAATAGAATGATATTGGCTGCAGCGAACCAAAGTACCCGTTCATATTTCTCGTAAAAAAAGGCGTTCACGACCTGCTGGGTGCAGATAATATTCAGCAGCAGCACGAAGCAGAGCAGAATCACTCCCCGGTAGCTACGTTTCATATCGTTTCACTCCCGTCGCAAAGATAGCTCCCTGTTCCTTGGACAGCATCACTTCCGGCAGCGGACGCTGTGGCGGCCCAGCCGTAGGTTTGCCTGTCTTCACATCAAAGAATCCGTGGTGGCAGGGACATACGAGTCTGCCCTCCTCCTTGCTCCAGAACACTGGGCACTTCAGATGCGTGCAGGCATTCTGATAGGCCTTGAACTCATTTTCCCCCAGCCGCACCAGCAGTGCGGCGTCATGCTCGCCTGGATAAGCGAACTCGGTGGCTTCCCCAACCTTGAGATCAGAGATATTTACAACCTTCCGCTTCGGGTGTGACTTGGCACCAAGCCCGCTAAGCTCCTTCACCGCGATGGCCCCCCAAGGCAGGGTGGATACCGCGAACAAACCTGCGGCGCCCACCATCGTCTTCATAAATCCGCGGCGGTCGAGCTTCCGTTCACCGGCCTTGCGGATGTTGTGGGTATAGTTGTTTTCTGGGAATGGAATTTTATTATTGTTGTGCTTAGACGCCTTCGTGTCCTTGCTATCTGTGCTTCTCTGGTTCATGTTGTCCCCACTCATGGAAATCCCTCCTTCTTCAGCGGTACATGTATCCTAGAATAATTTCACTGTCCCCTGCAAAATGCCCGGAAGGTTGATCTTCACATGAGTCTCCCCTTCGAGCGGGTTCTCCGGCAGCCGGGAGGACATCCATTTGCCCAGCCGGTGCTTCTCCTGCTTCGCGGCGTATTCCTCCTGTGTGATCCACTGCAGGGTATTCGTCGGGCAGACCGAAGCGCACATAGGTGGAATCCCGTCTTTCGTGCGGTCATAACACAGATCACACTTGTACATCAGATTCTGTTCTTCATCAAACTTTGGAATACCGTACGGGCAGGCAATCGTGCAGTTCTGGCACCCGATACATTTCTCCACGAGTGCCGACAGCACGGCCCCTTCTTCGGTGACTTGAATCGCCTGGGCCGGACAGCTGCGGGCACATGCCGGATTCACACAGTGCAGGCACATCAGCGGAATCGTCTGCCGGTTCACCAGCGGATTGACATCGTATACGTAGTTCCGGTTGCGCTCGTCATGTCCGCCGCACTGGGTGCAGGCAGCCAGGCAGCTCCGGCAGCCGATACAATTGTCCATTTCGATATACAGCAGCTGCTTCATCATTGGTGTACGGCCTCCTTCTCTGCCTGATTGTTCTGGTTGCCTGCGTCCCGAACCTCCCGCTTGCTGCCTGCAGCCCCAAGCTTATCAATCTCTGCCGCGCAGGCCTTGAACTCAGGCATACGTGACATCGGATCAAGCGCCGGGATCGTCAGCAGATTGACGGAATCCTCATGTCCGAAATGGTACGGCACAAATACGGTATCCGGACGAATGGCTTCCGTAATCTTTACCTTATATATACACTCCCCGCGCCGGGTTCTTAACCGGACACGCTCTTCATGCTCGATTTCGTATTTGGCTGCAGTCTGTGGATGAACCTCCACATAAGGCTCCGGACACATATCCTTCAGGAATGGAATCCGGCGGGTCTGGTTGCCTGACAGGTAGTGATACACAACCCGGCCTGTGGTCAATCTGAGCGGATATTCCTCATCCGGCTCCTCCGCCGGTGGGCGGTATGGCAGCGCACACAGCTTTGCTTTTCCGTCCGGATGATAGAATTTCTTATCCAGGAACATATGCGGGGTACCAGGATCACTCTCATCCTTGCATGGCCAGAATACGCCATTTTGCTTCTCAATCTTCTCCCAAGTCGCCCCGTAATAGTCAGCATACCCGCCTTTGGAGGCCAGACGGAATTCGTCCGCCACATCTCTTGCCGTCTTCAGATGGCTGAAGTATTGGCCCCGGCCCATCCGCTCCGCAAGCTCTACCTCAATCTGCCAGTCAGGCTTGCTCTCGCCAAGCGGCTCCTGGGCCTTGTTGATCTTGATGATACGACCCTCCAGATTGGTTACGGTCCCCTCGTCTTCCGACCAGGTTACCGATGGAAGCACCACATCGGCGAATTCGGCCGATTCGGACAAATACATATCCGAGCAGACCATGAAGTCGAGGCTTTTCATCGCTTCCCTGACAAAATTCAGGTTCGGCGCCGATACGGCCGGGTTCGAGCACAGCAGATACAGTCCGCGGATCGTCTTCTGCTGCATCAGCTCGAACATCTCATAAGCCGATACCCCAGGCTGAGGCATCTCGTCCGGAGTGATGCCCCATACGCTGCACACTTCTTCAACGTGCTTCGGATTGGTGATCTTCCGGTAGCCCGGCAGCAGGTCCGACTTCTGTCCGTGCTCCCGGCCGCCCTGGCCGTTGCCCTGGCCCGTAAAGGTAGCCACACCGGATTTCGGCCGGCCGATCTTGCCGGTAACGAGCGGCATATTCGTATAGGCGGACACGTTGTCAGCCCCCTTGTGCTGCTGCTCGATTCCCCGGGCGAAGAGCACAACCGCTTCCGGTGCCTTGCCGTAGATTTCAGCGGCCCGGATCAGCTTCTCCGGCGCCACGCCAGTGATCTGGCTTGTATATTCAGGCGTGAATTCCTTCACAACTTCTCTCATTTCTTCAAAGCCGCCGGTGTGTTCGCGGATAAATTCCTCGTCCGCATAACCGCCTTCAATCAGCAGATTAACCATGCAGTTCGCCAAGGCAAGGTCTGTGCCTGGACGCAGGTCCAGATGCACATCCGCTCTTCTGGCGATCGGCGTCTCCCGCGGATCTGCGACGATCAGATAGCCCCCGCGGCTTTGCACTTCCCATACCCGGAACATTGAGGTAGGGTGGCATTCCGCCGTATTGCTGCCAGCGATAAAGAGGCAGTCTGTCTGGTGCAGATCCGTCCACGGCAGTGTTGAGCCACGGTCTACACCGAAGGAGCGCAGGAAGCCCGCCGCGGCACTCGACATACAGAATCGCCCATTGTAATCGATGTATCTCGTCTGCAGCGCCACCCGGGCAAATTTCCCGGTCAGGTAACATTTCTCGTTCGTCATGGATACTCCGCTGAAGACGGATAGGCTGTCTTTGCCATACTCAGTCTGCAACTCCTTGAACCGGCGGGCGATCAGGTCATAAGCTTCATCCCAGCTTGCTTCCCGGAAGCCTTCCTTCGTTCCCTTCAGAGCGGCGTTGTCCCTGATCAGCGGCTTCAGCAGCCGGTCCGGATGGTTGGTCTGCTGATAAGCGGTTACGCCTTTCGGGCACATTTTGCCAAGCGTTACCGGCCATTCATAGCGGGGCTCCACCCCGATAATCTTATTAGTGGATGTATCCACTCGAAGGTTCATCCCGCACTGCATTCCGCAGTAGGAGCAGTGAGTCGGGACCAGTTTTTCACCTGGATGCACCTTGTTCTCTATGACTTTGAAAAACTTATCCTCTGGCATTCTGATTAGCCTCCTTCACCGGGATATGATGGGTCTGGATGCCTGTAAACCGGGACATCCGGTATTTGCGCCGGCACGGCAGACACAGCTCGGCAAGATGGAACCCTTCTTCTGTCTTAAAGTTAATATCGTTCTGTCCCAGTACCTGAATCACGTCGTTCGACTGCTCGGCCGAGACAAATCCGGTGCCGCAGACCGCACATTTCTTGGTCTCCTTCTCGGCATAATGCTCACGGTAATTTCTCGCAAATACGCTGAGCGGCCGGAACGGAATGTGCGCGAGCTTGCCAAACGGCACATAGATCATTGTAATAATTACAGACCATTGATGAATCATGGTGATTACCGGATGGCCATAGCCGTGAAAGAACATATTCGAGCAGGTCAGCGCCAGACCGGTAATGCAGACGAACAGCAGCAGATAGAGCGGCAGGAAGTCATAGACGAAGGACTGCTCGGCTCTTGCCTGCATGTTCTTCACCCGGCGGTACAAGGCCATGCATACCCCGCCGATGACCATGAAGGCGGAAATGTTCAGCGCGTTGTAGAATAGGTAGCCAAGAATGCCGTCAGCCTTGATGTGCATAACGTCGATTCCGAAGAATACAACCCAGTAGTATCCGTTCTCCGCCATCGTGAAGTACATCCACCCGAATACAAGCGGGAAAGTGACCAGGCAGGAGATGATGCATCCCCAGCCGAGCAGCACGTGCTGGGTCCACCGGTACCATCCGCGGTTCCAGATAAATTTGTAAGCAACCAGATGATTGACGGTAGTCTTCGGTGTGCTTTTCCGGAATAAAAGCTTAATCCCCTTCTTGATAATAATTTTGGTAGGAGGCCGTTCCCCCCAGGCGATAAAGCGGTAGAAGAAGCCGCCGATAAATACCAGCGTCCCTACCATATAGCCGTACAAGGCCAGATCCACATGAGTGAAAAATCTTGAGCCGATATAGATCAGCACCAGCAGACCCAACACCGTTAAAAATACAGATTTTGCAAATTTGGAAGCAAATGCCCGATCCATCTTCCATATCCCCTTTCGCGATCCATAGCCGAGAGCACTAAGCTCTCTTAAAGGCCGTCTCCATCACGTACCATGGTTCTTTCCTATTCATCATAGCTCGAATCCTGTCGTCCGGTTATCAGGGGAACACCTGATATTTGAGGGGGAAATTCCCTGTCATTTCAGCCAGGGTGATCCCCCATGCCCGTAACCTCACCCTGCTCCGGGCCTTGTAAAATAAGGAAGTCTCCGCGGAAATACACCTTCCTAGCCTGTTATGCTTGAGGAATTTCAAAGAATCGCCGCAACGGAGCCATATCAAGCGGAGCCCTCCGCAGGGGAAGAGTCTGATAAATAGGGGTATTCCCTGACTTACAGACGGGTATGGAGGGAGTACAATAATAGCAGACTTACAAATAGCAGGATTACATCTTCAACATCACCTGTTTAACAGGTTTGGATCTTAATCATGTTCCTTATATAATCCTAAGGAGGCACCAGCCCATGGCCACAATGAAGGATCATATCGAGCAGGGCCTGGACACCCTGCGCATACGGACAGCCAGTGATTTCTCGGGTCTGCTTCTGATGGAGAACCCGGAAGCGGGACTTCGCTGGAACTTTGTCTCCGGCAACCGGAACAACCGCTGCAAGCAAATCGTCCTGCGCCCCGGACAAGGTTTACCTGGGCTCGTCATGCGGCTTGGACGGCGTGTCATTCTTGATCAGTCCGTCCCGGACATAAACAAGCTCCGCTTCGACAATCCGATTATGCTGGCTGAGCATCTGCAGGCCGTGGCAGTTATTCCGATCCTCCACGAGCGGGATATTCTGGGACTGCTTATGATCGGCAGCCGGACTCCCCATCTGTATACACCTCAGATAATCGAGCTTGTTGAACAGGAGGCCCAGTCCTTAACCCCGCTTCTATATGAATGGAAAACCGGAACCGCCAAAGTGAGATGAACCCTTTTAGCTTATTGCTGGGGTTCATTTTTTTTTGCTATGATACAGATACAAGGGGGTTGGCTCATACTGATGATTCGAATTATGGTGGTAGACGACCATATTGTAGTCCGTTCCGGACTTATGGCGCTTTTGAACGGCAAGAATGGCATGGAAGTGATCGGGGATGCGGCAGACGGACGCGAGGCTATTCAGAAAGCGGCGGAGCTTGAGCCCGATGTGGTGCTGATGGACCTCAGCATGCCGCAGGGAATGGACGGTCTTAGCGCTACGGCTGAGCTTAAGAAGCAGATGCCGGAGGTTTCCGTGCTTATCCTAACCATGCATGATGACGAAGAGTACCTGTTCCGCGCCATTCAATCGGGCGCATCGGGTTATATTTTGAAGAGTGCTCCCCATGATGAGCTGGTCACGGCTATTCTCTCGGTTGCCGGGGGCAGTGCCTACTTATATCCAACCGCTACCAAACGCCTTATGAATGAATATCTGGATGCCATGAAGAACGGCGAATCCCAAGGGACCTTCGATACCCTGTCTGAGCGTGAGCGGGAAATTCTGTCCTGGGTCGCCAAGGGGTACTCCAACAAAGAGATTGCCGAGCACCTGATTATCAGCGTCAAGACGGTGGAGACCCATAAGAGCAATCTGATGGAGAAGCTGGGCCTCAAAACAAGGCCGGATCTGGTGAAGTACGCCATGAAGAAGGGAATGCTGAACTTTGAATAAAGACCGCACCTATCGTGATACCGGGGACATGCTGGGCAAAAGTGTCTCCAAGCTGCTTGAGGAGCTTGGAGACCATCACATGGAGCAAAGCTTTGAAGCTGAGCTGAGGGAATCGCTGAAGATGCTTTCCGATCTGAAATTCGCACTGGATGAGTCCTCCATCGTTGCCATGACGGACAGCCTGGGCAAGATTACTTATGTAAATGACAAGTTCTGCGACATCTCCAAGTACTCCCGAAGCGAACTGATCGGCCAGGATCACCGCATCATCAATGGGGGCTATCATGACAAGACCTTCATGCGGGATCTCTGGCGGACCATTAACCGGGGACAGGTCTGGCGCGGAGAAATCAAGAACCGGGCCAAGGACGGGAGCTATTACTGGGTCGATACCACGATTGTGCCGTTTCTCGGGGATGATGGACGTCCCTACCAGTTTCTCGCAATCCGCAACGAAATTACCAAGCAGAAGGATACGGAGGAAGCGCTGCAGTTCATGGTTACCCAGGTCATGGAGATTCAGGAGAATGAGCGCAAAAGATTCTCCCGCGAGCTTCACGACGGAATCGGGCAGAGTCTCTTCTCCCTGGTCATTCAGCTCGATCAGCTCATTGCCCAGGATCAATCTCCGGCAGAGCTGGAATCGCTCCGCAAAACCGTGACCGGAATTATGGAAGAGGTACGCGGCCTGGCCTGGGAAATGCGGCCTTCAGTGCTTGATGACCTGGGCGTGGTTCCTGCCCTGCGGACTTATATTGAGAACTACTCGAAGCACTATGGAATGGACATCCGATTCGAGTGTACATTGCAGCAGCGCCTCGATGTGAACAAGGAGACAACGATCTACCGCGTCATTCAAGAGGCGCTAACGAATATTGCCAAATACGCTGATGTCTCCGAAGCAGCTGTAACGGTGATGGATGAAGGCAGCGAGGTGCTTGTCACGATCCGTGACGAAGGGACCGGCCTGGCCAACCGCCATGCCGGCAGCGGCGTAGGCCTGCTCAGCATGGAGGAACGGGCCCGCAGTGCAGGGGGCACTTTAACTATAGAATCCAAGCCCGATCAAGGCACAGTAATCCAGCTGCAGATTCCTAAGCAGTCCGGCAAGGCGGACACACCTTAGAATGGAGTGTTTCAGCAACCCCGTGAATCCTGCGGGACCAGAACTCATTTATCTATTCCCGGAGGCCCACGGCCTCCGGTTTTTTTTCATTTCCCTTCCATACTCTACTCTCACTTTCTCTCTGTTGATCTCCCTCTCCACCATGCTCCCCCTTTCTCCCATGATCTCCCTCTCCACCCTGCTCTCCCTTTCTCCCTTGATCCTCCCTCTCCACCCTGCTCTCCCTTTCTCCCTTGATCTTCCCTCTCCACCCTGCCCTCCCTATTCCTCTCACCTGCTCTCCACAATCATGACAATTGTCATGTGAAGGTCCTGACATTCATGAATATGGAAGGACGAGAATCCCCGGTATGATAAGACTATCCAAGAAATACTCGGGAGGTAAACAACTAATGCAAACTGTCATTACTATGGATCATGTAGATAAAGAATATAAAGGCACCCCTGCCGTCAAGGATTTGTCGCTAACCATTCAGGAAGGCACAGTAACAGCTCTTCTGGGACCGAACGGTGCAGGCAAAACGACGACCGTCTCCATGCTGCTTGGACTGCAGAAGCCGACACGCGGACAAATCCGCATTCTTGGGGGAGCTCCTGACCAGCCCCAGGCACGCCAGTCCGTCGGCGCCATGCTTCAGGACATCAGCGTGATCGACCGCCTGACTGTACGTGAGACGATCGAGCTGTTCCGCAGCTATTACGCAAAGCCGCTTGCGCTAAGCAGTCTGCTGGCCATGGCCGGCCTTGAGAAGGAGCAGAACAAATTCGCCACTTCACTGTCGGGTGGACAGAAGCGCCGGCTGGACTTCGCGCTTGCGATGGCTGGCGATCCCAAAATTCTATACCTGGATGAGCCCACCGTGGGTATGGATGTCGGCTCCAGACAGCTCTTCTGGGAGAGCGTCCGGGCGATGGCCGGCAAGGGACGCACCATCATCCTCACAACTCATTATCTGGATGAGGCGGACAGCATCGCCGACCGGATTGTCGTCATCAATCAAGGGAAGCTGATCGCGGACGGAACACCTGCCCAGATTAAGTCGGCACAAGGGCGCCGGGTCATTACCTTCACGGCCGGAGAGCGGCTCAAGCCGGATGCGTTAAGCGGAATTCCCGGCATACTTGAGACGGTCTGGAGCGGGCGCAAAGTCAAGCTGAGCAGCCCGGACACAGATCAGCTGATCCGCACCCTTCTCAGCCGTGACCTGGATATCCGGGATATCGAAATTTCCGCCGGCGGACTCGAAGACGCCTTCCAAACCCTAATCCAAGGAGATGCATCCCTATGATGAAATCGATGATCGCCCAATGTAAAGCCGAAATCCTTCGTACCCTCCGTAATCGCAGATTCGTTGTGTTCTCTGTGGTCATGCCCGTGATGTTCTACTTTATCTTCACAGGCACCATGGGAGATATCAAAGTCGGCGGAATTGACTGGAAAGCCTACTACCTTATGTCGATGACCGCATTCGGGGTAATCGGCGCGAGCATCAATACGCTGAGCGTAAGATTCGCCCAGGAGAGAACCCAGGGTTGGGTAAGACTCATCCGGATCACTCCGCTGCCAAACAGCGCTTATGTGCTGTCCAAAATGTTATCCCAATCCATTGTCAATCTCGGGACCATCCTCCTGATGTTCCTGATCGGGCATTTTGCCAAAGGGATCGATTTAAGTCTGGGCCAATGGGTGGCCTGCGGACTGTGGATCTGGATCGGTGTGCTGCCGTTTATGGCACTGGGTCTTCTGCTGGGAACGCTAAAGAGCGTGGAGGTTGTTCAGGTAGCTGCAAATATTCTATACATGTCCCTCTCGGTTCTCGGGGGCTTGTGGATGCCGATAACCACCATGCCTAAGCTGATGCAGACAATTGCAGAGTATCTGCCTTCCTACCGTTTTGGCCAAGGCGCATGGAACGTTCTGGGAGGGATCGGTCCCGATTGGACGGGAATCCTGATTCTGGCTGCTTACGCCCTGGTCTTTGTGATATTATCAACCTATATTCTAAAAAGACAGGAAGCGGTATAAATGCCGAAATGGTGGGGAAATCCGGTCCCCAAACGTTATAGTCTGTTCCCTTTTCTCTGGCTGGTCTATCTGATCTATCCGGTTATCACCCTGGCCCAGAAGCCGGTCAGCATGATGGTGACCGGCTATATTCTGATAGGTCTGTTCGCTATCAGTTATCTAAGAAGCTTCTGGTCCTCACAATGGAGGCTGCTGCCGGCCATCATCAATATGCTCATTGCCGGATATTTCTGCATCACCTTTGATGATCCCGGCTTCCTGACCATGAATTTCTTCACAACGGCGATGCTCAGCATGATCCCTTCAACCCGGCAGTTCTGGACCGGCATTGGGACGCTGCTGACCATCTCCGCCCTTACGCTGTGGATTAGCGGAAGCCATACCAGCATGTCGGCTTGGGTCAACGTTGCTCCTCCCCTGATTGTGCTGTTTGTCTTCCCCTTCATCCTCCGGATGATGCAGAATGCCCGGAGTCTGAAAACCGAGCTGAACCTTGCCCAGGATGAGATCGCCCGTCTGAGCAAAATTGAAGAACGCCAGCGCATTGCCAGGGATCTTCATGATACGCTGGGGCATACGCTCTCCCTGATTACCCTGAAGAGCGAGCTGGCCGAGAAGCTGATTCCGAAGAAGCCGGAGCTGGCCATACAGGAAGTTAAAGACATACAGGCTACCTCACGCGCAGCCCTTAAACAGGTGCGGGAGCTGGTCTCCGGTATGAACGCCCTTTCCGTTCAAGATGAGCTTACCAATACCTCTTCGATTCTTGAAGCGGCGGGAATCCGGCTGGAGCTATCTGCCCTGCCCCAGCCGCTTAGCGCTTCCCCCCTTGTACAGAACATTCTTGGCCTGATCCTAAGGGAGGCCGTAAACAACGTGGTGAAGCACAGCGGAGCGGATAAGTGTACGATTTCTTTAAGCGAAAATAATCTGGAGTTTGTCTTAAGCATCCGGGATAACGGCGCGGGGATCTCCCCGGGAGTACAAGCTTCGGCGGGTCCTTCATCCGGCAGAGGCCTGCTGGGTATGAAAGAGAGGTTGGAGCTGATTCAAGGCACCTTGTCATACAACTCAGCCCCTGGAGACGGAACGACACTTTGTGTGCGAATTCCGAAGGTCGTCAAAAATCAACAATCAAGAGGTGTGTCATGAAAATCATCATTGCGGAGGATCAAAGCATGCTGCGGGGCGCCTTAAGCGCACTGCTCGATCTGGAGGAGGATATCGAGGTGATCGGACAGGCGGAGAATGGAGCGAGAGCCCTTGAGTTAATACTGCAGCTCTCCCCCGATATCTGTCTGCTCGATATCGAGATGCCGGACATGACCGGTCTGGACGTGGCCGAGAAGCTCCAAGAGCTCCGCCATCCCTGCCGGGTTATGATCCTTACCACCTTCTCAAGAGCCGGATACTTTCAGAGAGCCATTCGCGCCGGAGCCAGCGGTTACCTGCTGAAGGATGCTCCCGTCGATGAACTCGGCGCGGCCCTCCGCCGCATTCACGCTGGCGGCAAGGTGATCAGCCCAGAGCTGTCCATGACCTTCTGGCAGACGGAGAATCCCCTGACAGACCGGGAACAGGAGGTGCTTGGCCGCCTTGCCCAAGGCCATTCCGTTAAAGAGATTGCCTCCGAGCTGTTCCTTTCGTATGGAACTGTACGGAACTATGTATCGGAGATTATACAGAAGCTCGAAGCGAAGAACCGCATCGATGCCATAAGCATTGCCGAGAAGATGGGCTGGCTGGATTAATCCGGCCGGCTCTTTTTCTTAATGCACCACCCTCTTTGGCGAACGTGAGAACGAACATTCCATGAACCCAGTCATCTTTTTCCATAAGCTTACATAAAGATAGGAACCTAATGGGAAACGATGAAGTGGAGGTGAATTCATGCTGCTGGATTGTATCATTATTGGAGGCGGACCTGCCGGTCTGAACGCAGCCCTTGTCCTGGGAAGGGCCCGCCGAAAGGTCATCTTGTTCGACGAGGGCAAACCGAGAAATGCCGTAACCCGGGAATCTCACGGCTTTATTACCCGGGATGGCACGGCTCCTTCGGAGTTCAGGCGGCTTGCCCATCAGGATATCCGCAAATATCCTTCGGTGGAATACCGTACCGAAAGGATCACGGAAGCCGCAAGACACACAGGCTTCTTGGAGGTTACCACGGCTCAGGGCGCCGTCTATCATACGAAAAAGCTGATTCTGGCAACAGGCCTCAAAGAGGTTCTTCCCGATATTCCCGGAATTCATGACTATTACGGCCAAAGCCTGTTCAGCTGTCCTTATTGTGACGGCTGGGAGCTCAGGGACCAGCCGCTCGCTGTGATCTCGGAAGACGTGCCGCGCCTGCTGCATCTGACCCAAATTCTGTGGAACTGGAGCCGTGATCTGATCATCTGCACCAACGGGGCCAGCGTCCTGACGGGAGAACACAAGGAAATTCTCCGCCGCAAACATATCCGCTGCCATGAGCAAAGAATCGTGTCCTTAGCTGGACACAATGGGAGGCTCTCACGGGTTCTATTCAGCGGCGGTGAGGAGGCCGCTGTATCGGGCGGATTTATTAGTCCCGAAACATTCCAGGCCTCTGATCTGGCCAAAAGCTTGGGCTGCATGATGAATCCAGCCGGCGGTTTGAGGACAGACGAATTCGGCAGAACGGGCATACCCGGAATTTATGCAGCTGGGGACACTGCTGTGATTGCCCCCTCCCAGGTCATTATTGCCGCCGGTGAGGGCAGCCGTGCAGCGATCGGAGTGAATACGGACTTGGCCCATGAGGAATTCTGAACACGGGAAACCGCATAGGGCCATGTTATTGTGACAAGTAGGCACGCTTTCCATCATTAATTAAAAGGGTTACCCTGACAAGCCAACGCCTGCCCGGATAACCCTTTTTATTATAAATAAATCAATTTGCACCCTTAGAGATTGCCCTTGGCTCAATACAAGCTTGAGATCTGCACATTGTCCGGCAGCTTGAACGGGTTGTCAGGATTGATCCGGTCATAGAACATAATGCCGTCGAGATGATCCAGCTCATGCTGCATGACGATAGCTGCAAAACCCTTGAAGCGAAGCTTAAGCTCATTGCCATCCTCATCATAAGCCTTGATCTGAACCTTCTCATATCTAGGAACAAAACCCTGTACCGGACGATCCACTGACAGGCACCCTTCGCTCTCCGGCAGATAAGTCATGGCCGCCGAGTGGCTGATCACCTTGGGATTGAACAGGGCAATCTCCCTGGACTGGCCCTTCTCATCCGTGATATAGGCTGCAAACATCCGCTTGTTCAGGCCGATCTGATTGGCAGAAAGCCCGACCCCCGCACGAAGCTTATATTTCCGGGCCAGTTCCTCGTCCTGGCTGTTCTTCAAAAATTGCATCATAGCAGCCATCTCAGCCTTGTCTTCCTCTGTAGGCGGGATGCTTACCGGTTCAGTCTTCACACGGAGAATCGGATCTCCTTCACGTACAATATCATCCATCATAATTACATAATCGCGGGTAAATTTACTCATAAAGTCGACCTTCATCCACCTTTTCCTACTATTTGTGTGCATCCTTCGCGCTATCTCCGCACGAAGCCGCATCAATAACCAGATTACCTCAGCATTCTTAACCTATCACTTCATGCTGTTCCTGTCAAAATATGCGGATTCCCCGCGCACGTTGGCTTATTGCCCTGGCTTGCGTTACTATGAAGAGTAGAGGAATTGCCGCGGCACATCCGGCCCATACATATCAATTAAGGTGGTGGAACTGCCATGCTTATCAGTGTGCTGGACCAGCTTCAGCTTAATCGGCACATGCTCTCCGCCAAGGAAAAGGAAATTGCGGAGTATATTATCCAGAATAAGAATACGATTCTTAACATCAATATCCGTGAACTCGCCCTCAAGACGGGTTCATCCACCTCAACCATCACCCGGTTCTGCAAAAAAATCAACTGTGACAGCTTCGTAGACTTTAAGATCAAGCTCAGCCGGGAAGCCGAACCTCCTGAAGAAGAAGCAAGCGTATTTACCAAAGTACAGAAGCTGTACACCCATGTTGTGCAGTCAACGGCCGAGATGGTCAAGCAAGAGCAGGTTGAAGAGGTGGTCCAGCTGATCAAGACTAGCCGCCGGCTGCTTGTCTTCGGGCTAGGAAGCTCCGGCCTCTCCGCCCTGGAATTCAAATACCGGCTGATGCGGATGAACATTATCATTGACGCGATTACCGACTCACACATGATGCTGATGAATGCGTCACTTCTGAGGAAGAACGATCTGATCATCGGGCTGTCCAATTCAGGAACTACCCAGGAAGTCATTGATGCGCTTAAAGTTGGCCGCGAACAAGGGGCATCCGTAGTCGGCATTACGAACTTTGATCATACCGGGCTTACTGACGTCTCGGATATTGTCCTGTTCACTCCAAGCATCCACCGGAACAATGATGAACACTTCATCAACAGCCAGCTGTCTATAATTTATGTGCTCGATATTATCTCTATGCTGCTTCTGGAGGATCAATCGATGCTGCAGGCCCGCCGGAATACACTGAAGGCTTTATATAAGAACAGGGAATAACAGCACCATCGATTTCCACATGAGCAGATTAAATAGGCTTAAGCATCGGATATTATTTAGACTGAACTAAACTAATGAAACGGATGAACGAGCAAGAGCAAGTGCGTAACTTGTTCACGGGCAAAAATAGGGGGCCGTCCCGAAAGACGGTCCCCTGATTTTGTTTAAGAGTTCGGTTTGTGTTCGAAAGGCTCCGAGAACGAACGTTGCTCCCATCGCTGTTGGTTTTGGATTTCTCGAATTATTTTTCGATGGATGAATTCCAGAACCAAAGGCGACCGCTAGCGCTTGTCCGCAATCGTTCGTCTCTCCGCAGGCTTCACAGAGAAATCTTCATTTTGATTTACGATCTGATCTTTTAAGCAATGAGAAACCTGCATTAAAGTTAGATCTCTCTCCTGCTTGTTAGCTCGCCTGGTATTAGACAGATGTGCCGACCTTCCCGATTTCGTTCACGAACCGCTGTGTGATCAGCTGGGGACGGGTAATCGCTCCACCTACCACCACGGCGTGAACGCCAATCTCAAGACATCTGCGGGCCGCTTCAGGAGTCAGAATATTCCCTTCCGCAATCACGGGTACCGTAAGCTTGCTGACAAACTCCTTCACCAGCGCAAAGTCATCTGCATAAACTTGATGTCCCTGTGTATAGTCCGTGTATCCGATCAAAGTGGTGGAGACCATATCAAACCCGAGCCGCTCCGCATTCAGGCCTTCTTCAAGATTCGATACATCCGCCATAAGCAGCTGATCTGGATACTTGCTCCGGATTTCAGCTACAACCTCATCGAGATGCTTGCCATCCGGGCGCTCGCGCAGCGTGGCATCCAGAGCAATGATCTCTGATCCGACCTTAACAAGCTCATCGATTTCTTTCATAGTCGGTGTAATAAACACCGGGCATTCGCCATAGTTCCTTTTTACGATACCGATCACTGGAAGATCGACTTGGCTTTTGATCTCCTTTATATCCTCAGCGGTATTGGCGCGTATTCCGACCGCGCCGCCTAATTCCGCGGCAACTGCCATCCTCCCCATAATGAAAGAGCTGTGCAGCGGCTCATCCTGCAGAGCCTGACAGGACACAATCAGACCCTGCTTCAATGATGTCAGTAGTTCGTTCATGTTAAGACACTCCCAAATATTCTTCGATTTCATTCTTGATGACGGTCACTTGAGGGCCATAAATGACTTGTACTCCGCTGCCTTTAACAATCACTGCCCGCGCGCCGGTATTCTTAAGCTCCGGCTGCTTCACAAGCTCCGGATCATTAACCGAGACACGAAGCCGGGTGGCACAGCAATCCAAATCCTTGATGTTCTCCTTACCGCCAAGCGCAGCCAGTATATCCCCAGCACGACTGCCAGTTCCAGCCCCACCTTCTGCGGGAGCATCCGCCGCAGTATTCTCATCCTCCCGACCCGGCGTCTTCAAATCAAACTTCACAATCAGGAAGCGGAACGTGAAGTAGTAGAGACAGAACCAGACCGCACCGATGACCGGAACAAGAACCCAGTTCGTCTTGGCATTGCCCTGCAGCACGCCGAATAGAATGAAGTCAATCAATCCGCCCGAGAAGGTCTGGCCGATAGTGATCTGAAATATATGCGCCATCATGAAAGCCAGGCCGTCAAACACAGCATGAATTACATACAGAAACGGTGCAATGAACAGGAACGAGAATTCAAGCGGTTCTGTAATCCCTGTCAGGAATGAAGTCAGTGCAGCGGACAGCATAAGTCCAAACACAACTTTCTTATGCTTTGGCTTGGCTGTATGATAAATCGCCAGCGCCGCCCCCAGCAGACCGAACATCATCGTAATGAAACGGCCGGACATAAACCGTGAGGTTCCAATGAAGAATTGTGTCGTTGTTGGATCGGCCAGCTGGGCGAAGAAGATCTTCTGCGTTCCCTCCACAAGCTTGCCGTCTACCACAAGCGAGCCGCCAATTCCTGTTGTCCAGAAAGGCATGTAGAAAATATGGTGAAGTCCAAGCGGTCCTAACATCCGCAAAATAAATCCGTACAGCAGTGTTCCAATGTATCCGGTCTGATCCACCAGCCCGCCAAGCTTAAAAATGCCGGATTGAATCGTCGGCCAGATGACAAACATTAAAGCCCCGATCAGAATAGCAACCATAGAAGAGATAATCGGCACAAATCTGGAACCGCCGAAGAATCCCAGGAACTGTGGAAGCTCAATCTTGTTGAACCGGTTATGCAGTATCGACGTGATCAGGCCAATGACGACACCTCCGAAGACCCCAGTCTCTAAAGATTGAATCCCTAGAATGGTCCCCTGTCCGGCTGCAGCCAGATTATCTGTGACCAGCTTGCCAGAGATGGCCAGCATCGCGTTGATCGTTGCGTTCATAACAAGATAAGCGAGCGCTGCGGCCAGACCGGCTGTGCCTTTATCAGAACGGGCCAACCCTACAGCCACCCCGATGGCAAAGATCAGCGCGAGGTTGGCAAAAATGATGGAGCCCGCACTGCTCATTACGGTAAAGATCGCCTGAAGCCAGGCTACCTTAAGAAAAGGATACGTATTTACCGTATTCGGATTCGATAAGGCGCCCCCTACGCCAAGGAGCAAACCTGCAGCGGGAAGAACGGCAATCGGAAGCATGAAGGATTTACCGAACCGCTGTGCTTTCTCAAAGAAGTTGTTCATAAAGTGGCCCCCTAAAACGCTTAGAAAATTAATTTCAAATTAAATATACAATATGAAATTCATTTTCGTCAATAATCTTTGTAAGCTTTTTCATTAGCAAAATATTACCTGCCTTGTCCTAATCGCCACCGATCCGGAATAAGCTGTACAAGCAAGTAAAAGTCATTGTTCATGGCAGGAGGAATATAGGTACATGGATATTTTCAGCTGTTTGATGTTAGGTCTCTCCCTCTCCGCACCAATCGGTCCTATTAATGCCGCCCAGCTTGACCGGGGAATCCGCGGAGGCTTCTGGCCTGCCTGGCTGCTTGGGCTTGGGGCGGTTATCGCTGATATCATCTACATCCTTCTGGTCTACTTCGGAGTGGTGCATTTCGTTAACACCCCGTTTATGAAGTCGTTTCTGTGGCTGTTCGGATTCTTCGTGCTGCTCTACATTGGGATTGAAAGTCTGATTACAGCACAAAAAATAACGCTTCAGGAGAACCGAAGCGCTGAGTCATTATCCAAATCATTTGTGGCCGGGTTCTTCATGTCCCTGTCCAACCCGGTATCCATCTTGTTCTGGCTGGGCATTTATGGCTCCCTGCTCGCCGAAACCGCCGCCACATACGGTCCCAAGGATCTGCTGATCTTCAGTGCCGCCGTCTTGTCCGGCGTGCTTCTCTGGGATATCTCCATGGCGGGACTCGCCAGCGGCTTCCGGAAATGGCTGACTGTGCCGCTGCTCAAAGCGATATCCATCACTTCAGGCCTTAGCTTGATCGGGTTCGGTCTGTACTTCGGGTTTGAAGCCGCTAAGGTCCTGTTCCTGAATTAACTTTGTGAACCGGCTCTATAAGCAATTCCTGAAAAGCGAGAGATTACCTGCCATTCCCCCAATCGGAAGATGATCCTAAGCCAACATAAACCTCTGCTATATAAAATGAACTTATGAAAGTTACCCTTATTGGGCGCTGCGAGCCGAGTGTTCTTTAAGGCCGCTGTTGTCTCCGAAATGCTTGAACTTGATATCCCTTAGGGCATTTCGGAGACAAAGGCGGACGCTCCGCTTCTTCTGAATCACTCGGGATCGAAGCTAAGAGAGGTTAATTTTTAAAGTTCGTTTTATCTAGCCAGATGCTGCCTGGGATCAAACCGGGCTCCGTCTGCGCTTGAGACTTACACTGCGGGAATATCTCTTCTTCTTCCAGGCGGTCACCTTCATAACAAGTGTCACTACACCGATCAGCGCAATAAATGCCAGGCTGCCCCAGAAACCGGGACGGCTTGTTTCATGAAACAGGGTTCCGCACACGGCGAGCCCGATCAGGGCCATACCCAAAAACCGTTTCACCTGCCCAAAGACCGTTAGTTTAAGCAGCTTGCCGGCAGTGATAAGAATAAACAGCCAATTGTACAGCAGCAGAAGCCCTGCTGCTGTTGTTACGTATTCATAAATTTTGCCAGGCATTACCAGAGCCAGTATAATTGAAGCAACAAGCCCCAGCACGGTTAATGAAATTGCATATAGCGGGTGCTTGTTCTTTACCTTACGGGCGAACAAAGGCGGCGCATCCTTGTCTTCAGCCAGGGTTACGAGCATGGTCGTAACGGCAAACAGCGAAGCAACCATCGTCGAGAATCCCGCAATAATCAGCACAGCATTGAACACATGCGGAATGAAGGGCAGCGGATAATTCGCAAGTGCGGTGATAAAGGGACTCTTCTTAGGTGTGAACGCTTCCCAGGAGACTATGGTCACGGCTAGTCCAAGCGAGATCACATACATGATAGTCAGCAGCAGGAGCATAACCCTGCCCGCTTTAGGAGCTTCATCCAGATTCTTCAGACGAATCGCCATAAGTCCAAGTACTTCAATCCCGCCATAGGCATAGAACGCAAAAATAAACGCCGACCACAGCCCCATGATGCCGTGCGGAAACAAGCTTTGCATCGTATGTGGGAATTCGGGCTTGCCGTCACTTCCTTTGATCCATCCCATCAGAGCAATAACCGCAATGACAATGAACATCAGAATGGCAGCGATTTTGATGACAGACAAGACATTCTCCACGGAATCAAATCCTTTGTTCCCCAGCATAATTACGATAAGACCAAGAACTGCGTATACTGAGGCAAATACCCACATCGGCACGGAGGGGAACCAGAACCTAGTGAATATGGAGAGCGCGGTTAGCTGGCTGCCCATAATCAGCAGTTCGGAGCCCCAATAGACCCAGCCGCTGCTGAAGCCGGCCCAACGTCCAAAGGCTCTTTTGGCATACGAACGAAACGATCCCTTCTCCGGGTGGTCCGCTGTCATCTTGGCCAGCACATCAAACACCGTGTACGTGCCGATTGCCGCCAGAATGAACACAATCAGGACGGACGGACCACCCATATGCAGCGCCAGACTGGAGCCCAGGAAATAACCTGTGCCGATCGTGCAGGCGACACCAAGCAGAGACAGCTGCCACCATTTTAGTTGGCCTTCTTCGGCCTTTCCCTCTTGTCTAGTCATAATTACCTCTCAGTTATGTGATTTAGCAACCCTTTCTTTATGTAGTTTGTGAAGCCTGATCTTTTTTATGTAAAATAATCATCTTGGGGTACCCGGGCAGCAACCCGGGCCAACCTGAGCCAAAAGCCCTTTAACCTGGTGTACTTTTATCCTATTTAGTTCCTTAAGTCGCCAGATTAAGATGAGAAAAGAAACAATTTACAGATTACTTGTTTAATAGCCCCATAAATAAGTGTAAAACATAAAGTAAAGCAAATGAAAAAAGACATAACTAGATCGTACCAGGAGAGGATTTAAATGAGCACAGAACGGGAGAAAAAGACGACCCACGTATTGTCCAAGTCTGCAGAGAACCGGATCCTGGCTGAAAAAGCGTTAAAAGAGCAGCAGATCATGGCCTGGATGCCTGTCAAAATCAAGATGGCCCACCATTGGATAGAAAACGAGAAGAAACAGCTAAACCGTAAAATGGTTCGGGGAGCTATACATTTCTGTCATTTCGGGGAAAATGTAGGATGTGAGCAGAATGAGGAACGTCCTGTAGTCATCATTTCCAATAACACTGTTAATTCGACTTCCGGCAATGTCATTGTCGTACCGTTGACCAAGAACCTGAAAGCCAAAACCAACTTTAAAACGAAGCAGCCGGTTCTTACCCGTGACGGCAAACCGGTCCCCCGTTTCCAAAGTCATTATTTCTTATTCGCCAGTAAATACGACTTTCTCGCCTTTGACTCGGCCGCCAAGACCGAAGAAACCACCTCGGTCAGCAAGGTCAGATTGAAGGAACATCTCGGAAATTTGGATGAAGAGGACATTAACCGGCTGGAAACCCGAATGAAATGGACACTCGGACTTTAAAAAAAAACGTGAAAATTGTATTGACAATAACTTACGCTATAGGTTACTATTATTTCAGAGAGTTAAGTCGTGACCGAAGTAAATTATGTCATCCACCGCGTCGTGGATAAATTCACACGTTTTACGTGTCTTGAGTCTGAAAGAGGAGCCTTACGCGCTCCTCTTTCCCTTTTGCATGATCTTAGACCTATAGGTTTCGGAGTTCTAAAGAGATAACTGGCATAAATTTCGATTCCAAAGATAGGATAATAATATGTCGCCCACCGCGTCGTGGGCAAATTCACCCCGTCCGGATGCCGGCCGGGGATTATTTTTGTTGTTATGGCTATGCTGCCAGGTATGCAGACACATTCGCTGTTGCAATTCTTTTACCCGCTGGGCGCAAAATTAATCAGTTTTTTGGCTCAGCCCTTCCAAATAAGTCCTAACAATGAACTCCAGGCTCTCTTCCAAGGAAACTGGAATCCCGAAGCCTCCCTTCTGCTCCAATGAGCAGAAGCCGTGAAGAATGCTTCGGATTCCCCGCACAGCATGAGTCTGCTGCTCCGGACTAAGTCCTCTCCCATCAAGCCGGTCCACAAGAAACTGAACCATCTCGCCGCCAACCAGCTGGAGCTCATAGTCCTGCGCATCCGGGGCCCGAAGAGTCCCCTCATAAAGTCCCGGATGCTCCCGGGCGAACCGGATGTAAGCCCGGCTGAGATTGAGCAGCGCCTCATCTCCGGTTAAGCCCCGGTCAGCCGCCTCAAGCCGGGCATGAAGCATGCGAAGGCCATGGGCCGCGAGCTTCGCCTTCAGGCCCGGCAGCCCGCTCACATGGTTGTACAGAGACGGGGAGCGGATGCCCAGCTTCTGGGCGACCGATGCCAGGGTCACGGCGTCAAGCCCCTGGGCATCGGCAATCTCCGCGGCCGCCTGAATCACGGCCGCTGTATCCAGGCCGGCCCTAGGCATGACGGCCGGCCCCCTCTCCCGCGCCGACAGCCAGATTCCTGGCGGCGGCTTCGATCGCCCGGTCCATAGCCTGGACCGGGCTGCGGCGCATGGCGCCGTGGCCCGCGGCGAGCAGCGCGGGCTCAAGATCGCGCAGCTTCTGCGCGGAGCGAAGCGCCGTGGCGGGGCTCCAGGTGCCCCAGGCGGGGAAAGGGAACAGCGGGCGGAGCTGCCCGCTGACCGCCATCCCGCCCCGCACCTGGAACGCGTCGCCGACGATGAGCGCCCCGCTGCGCGTATCCAGCAGCGCGATCGATCCCGGCGTATGCCCGGGCGCGGCGATAACCCGGAGGGAGCCGACAAGGTCGCCCTCCTGCAGCAGCCGGTCCGGGCGGGCCTTCAGCGAAGCCGGTACGCCGCCCCGGATCTTGGCGGTATCCTCGCCGGGATCCAGGCTGCGGTCGCCTGCCATAAGCCGCGCATCTCTGGCGGAGATGGAGATCTCCGCTTCCGGAAGGGCCATCTTCAGCTTATCCAAGGCCCCGACATGATCATCATGGGCGTGGGTAAGCACAATCCGGGTGATCGGCTTGCCCATCCGCTGTGCAGCCTTTAGAATGCCTGCTGCACTATAAGGCAAAGCCGCATCAACAAGGGTAAGCCCGTTATCCTCTTCCACCAGGTAACAGTTCACCGGAAATAACCGGGGCAGGAACGTTAATTGAGTTAAATATTGATCTTGACGAATCCGCATTTGAATCACTCCATCCCAAAACTAATATCATTAGTTTTATTATAACTAAGATCATTAGTTTTGCAATAGCCGGTTATCTTTTTTTCACACATGATACTGTCTCTCTTCCCAGAACGTCAAAGAAACCCGCGTCCATCATGCTCTCGCGAGCTTCTTAGTGTTCTTGGATCTATACATCTCACGGTCCGCCTCCAGAAATAAATAATCCATCTGCTGCAGCGAGTGTTCACTGTAGGCATAGCCCAGCGAGATATCCATATTCAGATCAGGTCGCTCCATCTTGAAGTGGGACACGCGGTGCTTTAGCTCAAGCACCAGATGATTCACCTCATAATGGGACATTCCTACCACCAGAATAGCAAATTCATCACCACCTACCCTGCATACCATCACGTTGTCCGATACCATGCCGCTAAGTAGAACGGCTGCTTCCTTAATATAAAGATCTCCCATAATATGGCCAAAGTTATCATTTACTTGCTTCAGATTATCCATATCACACACAATGATTGCTGCCGGAACATCCTCCTTGACATCATAATGTGAGACCAGAATCTCGAAATGCTCCCGGTTGTATAAACCCGTCATGGAATCATGCGCAATGCGGTACTCCAAATATTGTTGGGCTTCCACACGCTCCTGTACCTGTCTTACAACCCCCTGGATCGCCATAAGTGTGCCTCTGCTGCTGTAGATAGGTGTCGCCAGATCCTCATACCAGACATACTGCCCGCGTGAATCCTTGATCCGGTATAGAATGGGCTGTTCGAAATCAAGCTCCCCGTTCATCATCTGATAAAGCCGCCCCGTGTCCTCGGGGTGTATCCTTACGAATACCAGTTCCGGGTTGTCCAGCCCGGAAATTTGGTGTTCCGGTTCCATAATCCGGTCCAGAGGAGCATAGACATATCTATATCTGCGAACAGGCTCAAGCTCCAAGTAATACACGATATCTTTAGAGCCCTCAATCCATTCCAACGACCTCAACTTATCGGTTCGGGCACGGGCTCTGGCTGAACGTACTCTAATGCCAATAATGATCAGTAGAGCACTAGCGAACATACCTGATAAAAAGAATACCCACCACATTGACTTCACCTTCTGCATCGGTTTTCCAACTATAATTAAGCTGCTTAACCAGTTATGTTGTCTTACTTTAGAACTATATTCTGTTTCTTTAGTACTATATTCGACCTATATCCCCAGAAATCCTCGTCCTTAATATACAGTTAGCAAATTTTTTTAATTTATCTGGAATTTACCGCTGTTATGGTGCAAGGAATTACTCTTGTCCAGCTTACACAACGCAAAAAAAGGTTATCCCAGCCCCCTAAGGATGCTGAAGATAACCTTTAATTTGAAAAGCGTCGTATGTTAGCGTTCCGAAACTACAGTAAAACGTTCGCGAATATGGCGCGGCTGCTCGATTTCATCTACCACAGCGACCGCATAATCCTCGTAAGATACATAGCTGTCCCCGGCGGAATTGGTCAGAAGATGATCCTTACCAGTCTGGTAGGCACCGGTTCTTCTCCCGAGCGCGAATTCTGCGGACGGGCTGATGAACGTCCAATTTAGGCCTTCTGTCTGCTTCAGAATATCGAGGTTCTTAGCCTGATTACTCGCCGTTGGCTTCACAAAATCCGGGAAGCCTGGGGTATCCACAACCCTCACCGTTTTCGCTTCATCCACAAACAAGCTGCCGGCGCCTCCGACTACAATTAGCCGGACCTCGGTTCCCTTTAGCGCCTCAATCAACACATTGCCCGCATCCACATGAAGGTGCTCCTGCCCCATAGGTGCCCCAAATGCGTTCACAACCACATCAAACGTTGCCAAATCAACTTTCTTCAGGTCGAAAACATCCTTCTCAAGAACGGACTTCGCTGCGTGCTCCCCCAGCTTGCCCTTATCTCTGACAATCGCGGTTACTTCATGCCCTCTGTCCGAGGCCTCTTTCAATATCCGGCTGCCTGCCTTGCCGCTTGCTCCTACAACTGCAATTTTAGCCATATTAAATCCTCCTTGTTATGGTAGTAAGTTAATTACAAATCAATCTTGTAACTATAATAGTTACATTTGGTTATAAAGTCAAGGCCCTTTCTTTCCTTTCTTGCCCAGAGCCACACACTTGCTATTGAAAGGAGCCTCACTTGCTGTTGTCAGGAGCCTCACTTGCTGTTGTCAGGAGCTGCAACTAACAGCTCAAATATGATCCATTGGAGGGCGTAAGAGAACAGTTTCTATTTTGGGATCATTGCCCCTAAAGCCGCGAGTTCTCCTGGCTCCCTCATTGTAAAAACGACCAAAAAAAGGCCAACCAGAGGATTCTGGCTGACCTGATCATACGAAAGGCTGTCCTTCGCAGTAGTTTGCGAAAGACAGCCATTTCTATAACTTTATTTAAATTTCTTCCAGTCCATGCTGGTGTTATTCAGCAGATGCTCGAAATCATTATCCAGGCGTTTCTGTTCCGCTTTGCGGGCCTCTTCCGCCTGCCTTCTGCTGTCCTCAAGCCGCTTCTGCTCATCGGCCTTGAGCTCTGCCGCTTGAGCCTGAAGCTTCCCAAGGACATCCTTGCTCAACAGATCCTTGAGTGTTGCCGGCTTGTCTTCCGTCCGCGCCGGCGGCGCCTGCCGGTTATTCTTTTTGGCCATGAATCATTCACCTCATTAAGCAATGTTACTTTACATTGTCCCATATCGGCATGTTTTTTACAAAGAGGTATTCCGATTTCACCTAAATAAAGTAAAATCATTACAAAGCCATCATCGCAACAGAAAGGAGCGCTCGCTTGCAGCATTATTTTAGTGTGGAAGAACCCGGCTTATTTCAAGTCTTCTCGATCTCCCATCTCCTTGTTCTTGGTCTGTTCCTGATCCTCGTCCTGCTGCTCTATCTTGGGCGCGGCCCTCTTAGGCAGCCTGCAAGAAGCCGGACTGTGAGATACAGCTTGGCCGGCATCCTGATCTTATGCGAATTGTCGCTGAATATTTGGTATGTATGGGGTAACCGGTTTGATGTAAGAGATACACTGCCGCTGGAGCTGTGCAGTATCTCCCTATACCTGTGCGTGTTCATGCTGCTGTTCCAAAGTCTGGTCATCTTCCGGATTGTCTATTTCACAGGTATAGGAGGAGCGCTGCAGGCCATCCTTACCCCGGCATTGTCCTATCCGTTTCCCCATTTCCGGTTCATCGAATTTTTTGCCGCTCATATGGCTATTATTCTGTCCGTCTTATATATGCTCTGGGTGCAGGGATTCCGGCCAAGACTTAGGGATGTGGGGATCACCATGATTTTTCTAAATATATTGCTGGTTCTTATTCTGTTCATTAACCGTCTGACCGGCGGCAACTATATGTTCTTATCGCACAAGCCCCAGACCGCATCGCTGATGGACTATCTTGGACCTTATCCTTGGTATATCGTCTCCCTGGAGACTGTCGCATGTGTCATATTCCTCCTGCTGTATCTTCCATTTGCATTTAAGAATCGCAAAAAAGGCAGCAAAAACCACAACAGCAGGAGTTATGAAATCTAATGCAAGTCAGAAGTGCTCGGTCCACTCCCCGTCCGCCGGGATTCGTACACGGTCAGACAGGCTGGACCCGGCAAGATGCCGTCTCAAATCTTCACGGGTCACCAGACAGTGATTAATGGCTTCCATGTGAACCGCAATGACCAAAGCATCGGGAAGCTGGCGGCATACCTGGGCCACATCCTTCTCATCCATGATGATCGGATCTCCTGTCAGAAACCGGGCGCCTCCAGCATTAACCACAACCGTATCCGGATTATAACGGGCCAGAGCCTCCTGTACTTCCTTGCACCAAATTGTGTCTCCAGCCAAATAAAGCACCGGTTCCCCTTCCGCCTGAAGCACATAACCGGACACTTGGCCCATCATCTTGCCAATTTCACCGCTCCCATGCTGCCCTCCGGTGCGGTATATCTTCACCCCCTGATGGGTGTGTTCAGTATGGATTGCCTGAACGGAGACGAAACCGGCTGCTCTGAAGACCTCCTCTTCTCCAGGCTGACAGTATATAGGCGCTGACTTCATAATCGTATCTTCGGCCGCCTTATCCCAGTGATCGGGGTGGAGATGGGTTACCAGGACGGCATCCGGGTCAGCCAGCTGTCTGGCGAACAGGGGCAGCGGGACCAGTGGGTTATTCCTTGGGTTCGGTGAATTCATCACCGGAGGGTTAGCCCCCGCTTCACTGAACATGGGATCCACCAGAAAATGCAGGCCTCCATATTCAATCCATAACGTTGCATTTCGTATTAACTGAATCTTCATTTTATCCACTCCTATTCAGGTATATTGTTCTACAAGTTTTTAACTTACTGCCGTAGTTCAATTATAAAGGGGAGCCCTTTAGTCCGAATACAGAGGGCTGAAACGGGTTAACGTTGTATTTTTTCAAAATGAAAGGAGTTTGTTATATGCCACTCGGCTCCATTGATGATACGGATCGTCAAATCCTGGACCTCCTTCTTAAGGATTCCACCCTCTCCCACCGGGAGATCGGTATTGCTGTGCATCTGACAGGACAAGCGGTCGGGGCAAGAATCCGCAAGATGATGGACCACGGTATTATTGAAGGCTACACATTGCTCTGGAACCCGGCTAAGATCGGGCTCGCCGTGGAGGCCTTTGTGACCGTATTTATGAATTCAGGCCAAGCTCACCAAGGCTTTCAGGACTTTGTGAAAAATAAGAACGAGATTGTGGAAATGCACCGGGTCAGCGGAGAGGGCTGTTACTGGCTCAGGGTGCGAACCGTATCGGCCGTTGAGCTCAACACGCTGCTCGATGAACTGCTGAAGTTCGGGAATTACAAGCTGAGCCTGTCCATAGGACAAGTGAAATAGAAAAGCCCGGCAATCCCTTGGGGACTCCGGACTTTGATTATTTAAGATGGGCGTTGGCAGGTTTATTGCCTCTTGAGCCCAGCGCACGAAATACGATAAAGACACATAGAAATAACAGCATTACAAATGAGGAGCATCTATACATTTCGGAATAGCTCGTTGCCGAAGCGAGAACACCCAGCAGCATGGAGCCGATGGCAACCCCAAAGTCAATTGTATTATAGTACAGGCTGTTTACCATGCCGTGCTGTTTCGGGGATGTCTCGCGCAGCATCCAAGCCTGTGTCGTGGGCTGAATAGCTCCAAAGCCAAGTCCATACAGCAAAGCGGATACGATCAGCAGAGGCAGCGAGTGTGTGAAAGATAGCAGCAGCAAGCTGGCGAATACAATCAGCGCCGCCGGGATCAGCACAGCCGCAGGTCCCTTGCTGTCGAACAGTCGGCCAGATATGGGGCGAATGACAAGCACGGTAAACGCGTTAAATAAAAAGAACAACCCGATTTGGGCTAAATGAATTTCCTGCCCGTACAGCGCCAGAAATCCAAGAATGCCTCCATACGTAACCGACATCAGTATATTAAGTCCGGCGGGAAGCAGGATGGCCTTGGGGAACGGCTCTTTGGCAGCCCTGGAGCTGGTCTTATCCGCCGCCGACTGAGCCAACGGCTGTGGTGGGATGCTGCGGGTTACCAGCAGCAGAGGAATGATCAAGCCAACGGAAATTGTCCCCAGCAGGGTCAGGTTGGGGAACCCGTAACCAGCAAGAACAGACAAGCCGATCATAGGTCCAATCGACATGGCTAGGCTTGTGGAGAGTCCGAAATAGCCAATGCCTTCCCCAATCCGGTGTTTAGGAATGATCTGGGATACCAAAGTAGGCATGACGGTGCTCGCCATCCCGAATCCTACTCCGAATGCGATTCGTAACAGAAGCAGTCCAAGCATGGAGCCCGCAAACGAATAGAGGGCGGTAGCCACCCCGGCGATAACAACGCCGGCTATCAGAATCACATTCCGGTGCACTTTCCGCATGACCGGAATCATGATGAACCGGGTAACAATGGCCGCAAGGGCAAACAGACTCGTTACCAGGCTGACTGTGAAGTCACCAGGATGAAATTTCTCCTTCGCATAAGTCGGAAAAGGGGAAAGCAGCATTTGTAGACATAAGAACAGTAACAGGTAACTTAAAGTCAGCATAATGAACGATTTCGTCCACAGCTTATTTTGATGTAAATTCATATGAATAGCGGCTCACTCCTTCTTCTCTCTCTTCATCAACTCGTCCGCATTGGAGGTTAGCCGCCGGAGCATCCTTAACAGGGAAGCCTTCTCTTCTTCTGACAAGCCCACCGTTACATCTGAGTGCAATTGGTGCTCTATGGGCTCCGTCTGTTCAATCACTCTCTTGCCCTCATCTGTAATGAAGATCGAGTAGGACCTGCGGTCTTTCTCTCCGCTCTCCCTGCGGATGAACCCCTTCTCTTCAAGTGCAGCTAGAATCCGTGTCGTTGTAGGTTTGTCCTTCCCCGAACGCTCTCCAATCTCCTTCTGGATTTGTCCCTCCTTCTCCCAAATACGGTACAGGACAGACCACTGCTCGGGTGTTATATGATAATCCCGCAAGCGGTGCTGCAGAAGCTGGGAGAGCTTTCTATAAGCAACCCCCATATGAAAACCGACAGATTCATCCAGCGGACTGTTCATTATTTTCTCTCCATCCTAAATAGTTGTCATAACAACTATATTAAAATATTCAGGTCATGTCAATCGTCCATGGCTTCTTCCTCTTAACAAAGAAGACCACACCTTTATAAGGTGCGGCCTTAAGCATCTTTTATTTAAGGAAATACTTATCAATCATTTCGGAGATGATCTGGCTTTTTATCGGCTTGCTGACGTAATCGTCCATTCCTGCCGCCAAGCACATCTCGCGATCCCCCTTAAGCACGTTGGCCGTAACAGCAATAATTACAGGCACTCTCTCCGCCGGAAGCGTCTCATGCAGGATTCTTGAAGCCTCAAGGCCGTTCATCCCAGGCATATGCATATCCATAAATATAAGATCAAAAGTCCCATAAGCAGCCGCTTGGACCACCTCATGACCGTTGTTAGCAATAAATACGGTATGCCCCATCTTCTCAAGCATCTTCCGCAGCACCAGCTGGTTGATCTCATTATCTTCAGCAACCAGAATTTGCAGCTTCAGACCCTGCGGATGGCTGGAATGATCCAACTGTCCGGATGCCTCATCCGGATGTGCCTCCTGGACCCGGTTAAAGCGGATCGTGAACACAAACGTGGCCCCGGGTCCCTCGCTAGGCTCCACATATATTTCCCCTCCGAGCAGTTCCACCAGCTTCTTCGTTATAGCGAGTCCAAGGCCTGTACCCTCATATTCGCGGCTCATGAAATTATCAAGCTGATGGAAGGGCTCAAACAAAAAGTCAATCTTGTCCGAAGGAATCCCAATTCCGGTATCCTTCACCTTAAACTCAAGGTAGGTATAACTTTCACAATGAGAGAGCAGATTCACGTTCACAGCTACACCACCGGTGTAGGTGAATTTAATGGCATTTCCCACGAGATTGATCAGAATCTGCTTCAGCCGGTCAGAGTCCCCGATCAGCAGATCCGGAACATCCGAAGCCACGGTATAGGCCAGCTGCAGGTGCTTCTTGTCGGCCCGGGCTTTCAGCATATCCAGAGTCTCCGCGATAGCCATGCGAAGCCCGAATTCCGATAGGTGGAGCACGGTTGTTCCGGATTCAATCTTGGCAAAATCAAGAATATCATTAATAATGGCCAGCAAGGAATCGCCACTCTTACGGATAATCTCAACGAATTCACGTTGGGTTTCGTCCAGCTCAGTCGTCTCTAGGAGCAAATCTGTCATGCCGATGACCCCATTCATCGGGGTCCGGATTTCGTGGCTCATCATGGCCAGGAACTCGCTCTTGGCCTTATTCGTGTTCTCCGCAGCCTCCTTCGCGGCGATGAGCTTCTTTTGCTCGGTCATATCTTTGGCAATGATATAAAATCCGACGTTCTTGTTATTAATAACAATAGGCGCAATGGTCGTCAGCACGTCGGTCAAATGCCCATCGCGATGCGAGATGGTGGTGATGTTCTTTTCCACGGACAAATCCTGAAGCGAATGCTCAAGAATATCCCGCATATGTTTATGGCCGATGAACCTGGAGAAATTAGTCCCGGCGATCTCGCTGATCCGGTAACCCGTCAGCTGTTCAGCTACTGCGTTGCAGTTGATAATGTTCCCCTCCAGATCGAGGGAAATGACCGCATCATGATTATACTTCTTCAGTGAATTATAGCGTTCCACGCTCTCCTGCAGCTTAAGCTGATCCAGCTTCTGCTCCGTAATATCCTGGACAGTCCCAATGATCTTAACCGGAGAGGTCCCGCTGTTGTCATAGGTTACAATTCCTCTAAGGTCCAAATATTGAATACCGCCATCCGGCCGCTTCAGACTGAATTCAAATTTAAATTCCCTGTTCTGGACGGCATGATGAAGAATCCCCTTAAACCGCTCTCTTTCATATTCAGGGAGCATGTCCAGCACTTCATACACTTTCAGCTGGTCTTTCGTCCGGGGGATGCCGCATATTAGATATACCTGGTCCGAACAGATAATCGTATTCCGCTCAATGTTCCACTCCCAGGTACCGATAGAGGAAATCCTCATAGCCTGGGCCAGCAGCTCCTCCTGCTGCAAAATATCTTTCCCCACCTGATTGTCCGGCGTTACATACACAATATAATAGGGAGAGCGATCTTCACCGCCTTCGTCCACCAAGGTGACTGAAATCTGAACCATCAGAATAATGCTATCCTTGCGGATCAGCTTCTGATTCAGCGTTAGAGATGCGCCATCCCGGGTCAGTGATCTGACAATCTGTTCATAACTGCTCGTTAGCTCATCCCTGTAAGTAATTTCATTCAAACTTAATCTCAACAGCTCTTCCTCTGTATAACCGAGAATTCTGCAAAGCGAAGCATTTACCTGGAGCCACTGCCCATCTTGTGAGATGAATGCAATACCTGTAGGCGACAAAGCATAGACTTGTTCGTAATTATAGGGCTGCATCTGATCATTATGCATAACGCGCCTCCAACCCCTGAAGATGATATGGGATGATAACAGTTCAGTTTATACATCCCTATGCTAAGAAGAGAATGGCAACAGTAAGGAACACTTTTTACTAAGTGATATCAAACATTCACTAAATTGTCAATTTTCTTTTGCTTAACGGCACGGAACACGTTATCCATGGCGATCAACGGTTTCATATAACATGCAATAGCTTGAATCCGGTGTTGAAGAGATGTACTATAGAAAGGAAAGTAACTTATGGCAGCTGGATATAGGAAATATAAAGGAGTGGATACGGATGAGCTGGACTGAAATTACTACTATAGAAGAATGGAATCATGTTCTGGAACAATCGGATAAACGCGGCAAACTGGTGTTGAAGCATAGTACGACATGCCCGGTTAGCGCCAATGCCCTGAAAGAATTCAACGGGTATGTGGATGCCCACCCGGATCAGGATGTGGACTACTACCTTGTAAAAGTTATTGAATCCCGTCCGGTCTCTAACCAAATTGCGGAAGACCTCGGGGTTAAGCATGAATCCCCGCAGGTTATTTATATCAAGGATAGAGCCAAATACTGGTCAGCTACACATTGGTCGGTAACGAACGCGCATATTTCCGCTGTACTTGACTAAAGACCTTAGGCGGAAGCTAAGCTTTAAATAAAGCGTTAATCTAATCTTACATCCTAGTAATTAAAATCCAAACGCAAACAAGAACCAGAGACGGGCTGCATCTCATGCCGGTCTTTGGTTCTTTTCTTTTGTCAATCCGATGATCTGATGATATTCATGCCTGCTGGCTTGCTTTTCCTGGACGTACCTTCTTCACATCATACATATTTACGATTGTACTGATCACAAAAGCCGGTGGCTGCTGTCCCCGGCTGTTCCGGTGGCCCTGGATATGCTCTGGACTCTTCTCCCATGCCTTCCAGGCGTCTTCGGATTCCCAGCGAATGAGCACGACAACCTCGTCGTGCTCCTTCTTGCCCCGGTTGACCATAACGCTAATATCGATAAGGCCCTCACGCTCATCAACTACTCCTTCCTTGCTGAAGCGCTCCACCACTTGATCGACTTGCCCCTTCTCAACCAGTATTGTTCTTGTCTGTATTAACATGATTGCTGCCTCCTTAGGCGAAATGTTCTTATATTCACTTTAAATGAAAACGATTATCATTGTCAATTAAGGTAGACCTCATCTCTTGCAACGCTAAATAGCCCAGCTTCCGCATCTGCGGAGCCGGGCCTTAGCTAGTATCACATTTATCTTTTGGGCAGCAATTTCACATACTCATCGGACAAGCGCATAAGATTGAGGATATAATCGTAATCCGTCCGGTAAGGCGTAATGTCGCTGACGGGCTGCTTGGTCTCCAAGGAGATCGCGGTACCGTCCTCAAATCCCTTCCCTGGAACAAACAGGATCTTGTTATTGAAGAAAGAGCCTGTAGGAAGGTAATACCGCATTCCCACCACATTATTGTCAATGTTCAGCAGGTCATGGCCAAATGCGGTGAACTTCTCCTTGGTTAAGGATATACCCAGCAGATTCGATACCGTAGGCATAATATCAAGCTGACCGCCTACCTGATTCACAACCCTGCCATGAGCCTGGCCTGGGACGTGGATAATCAGCGGAATATTGAACCGGGTGATCCGCGGATCATAGGTGATGCCAAGCTGCTGGGAGACTACCGCAGGATCATTATCTTGAGGCTGAAGGCCGAAATGGTCTCCGTAGAAGACTAATACCGTGTTGTCCCACAATCCCTTCGCTTTCAAATCCTCAATCAAAGTACCAATGGCGTAATCCGTATAATTAATAGCCTCTAAATAATTGCCAAGCTGAGTCCCCTTCATAGTCTCGGGAACTTGAATACGTATTTTGTCCTGTGGAATCTTGAACGGAAAATGGCTGGACGCGGTTACGAATTGACCATAGAATGGCTTGCCGGATTGGCTAACCTCACTCAGCTTGTCTACCCCTACCCTGTACAATTCCTCGTCAGAAGCTCCAAATTCATTGAAATGATCATTGTTATAGTAGGGCTTATCGTAATAATGATCAAAATTCAAAGCCGGATACAGCTTAATTCGATCCCAGAACTCCACTGCGTTCACATGGAAGGTATCGGCCTCATAGTTATGCTGTTGCAGCAGCCGCGGCAGGCTGGGCAGCGCCCGGTCACCGAAGCCTGTCGACATGGCTACGGTTCCTGTAGGATAGATCGACGTATTGGACATGAACTCAGCATCAGAGGTGTTGCCCTGACCGATTTCCTGAAAGACATTCGGGAAGTAGAGTCCCTGATCCGCCAGCTTGTTAAGATTTGGTGTTAATTCCTGTCCGCCAATCTTCAGATGAATCGGGAAATTCTGAAACGCCTCCATCTGCACGACGATCAAGTTCTTCCCTTTTGCCACTCCAAATAAATCCGGCTGTTTGCTTGAAAGCTTGCGGGCCGGAGATTGATAAGGATAGGAAGACTGCAGCTGATTAATTTTACCGATCGTATTATCGATATTCCCGCTTGCAATCGCCATATTCTCCTCCCGGGCCTTCAGCGCGGCGGCAACCTGATAATCGAAGAAGCCGAGGCTTTCCGCCTGTACCAGTTCATTGGTGATCGATTGTCCCTGCTGGATAAATCTTGCCGACAACAGCAGACTTACAATGGCTGTGACGATCATTCCGGTTCTCCACACCCGCTTTCTTCCGGCAACACGGACTCCCCTTACCCGGTTAATGACCCAAACCACCGCGATGACAAGCACGTCCACAAAATAAGCGAAATCCACAGTCCGGATGGTGGACTTAATGCTGGACTGGATCTGGGTCACTTGATGAAGCTCATTTAGAGCCGTATACGTAGGAACCGAATTAAAATGCTCGAAGTATAACGTAGCCGAGAACAACAGCAACGAGAAAATCAGATTGAAGACCCAATACGCAGGCCCTTTAACCTTAGAAGGAGTAAGCAATTCCAAAATGGACAGCAGCGCCAGAACCGCAAGCGCATCCGCCGCCAGCTGGGTCAGCTCAACACCGGCAAAGAAGAAATAACGCAAAAGTACAAGCTTAAGAAACAAAAGAATAAAAACGACAAAAAAAGGCGTTTTATGGTAAGCGCCCCGGTTGTTTTCCATGGTACTACCTAACCTCTCTCTTGTTGATAAAACCTAGTATACCACTAAACAGAATGGATAGGGTAATCCATTGCATGCCAAATAGCCCCTGCCCAATGACATGAAGTCATGGGAGGCAGGAGCCTTTTTCAATATAGCTTCTATTAGTTTTTGCTAAGAACGTCGGTGAGAACCGGTACAATTTGCGATTTGCGGGACACTACACCCTTAAGAACCGCTTTGTTATCATCCAGCTTCACATTGTAGGCCTTCTCGACTGCAGCAGCCTGCTTTCCGAGCGCAATCCCGACGGAATCATTGTTCAGAATATCCGTAACGACGAAGAGGAACAGATCAAGTCCTTTCTGCTCGATGATCCCATTTAGTGCCGCTTCCACTTCCGCCTGGCGGGACAGGACATCATTTGTGTCTACCGCGTTCACTTGAGCAATCTCAACTTTGGAGCTTCCCATCTGGAATTCCTTGGAGTCAATGGTGATCAGCTGATCCACGGTTTTGTCGCTGAGATCCGCTCCGGCTTTCAGCATCTCAAGGCCATACTTCTCCGCATCCACGCCTGCGATTTCCGCAAGCTCACGTGCAGCTGCCACATCCTGCTCGGTGCAGGTAGGGGATTTGAACAAAAGTGAATCGGAAATGATGGCAGACAGCATCAATCCGGCAATTTCCTTCTTAATGGTGACTCCGTTCTCCTTGTACAGCTTGTTCAGAATCGTTGCTGTACAGCCAACCGGCTCCGCACGATAGTAGAGAGGCCCGCTTGTCTCAAAATTGGCGATACGGTGGTGGTCAATTACCTCAACCACACGCACCTGGTCAATATCGCTTGCGCTTTGCTGGCGCTCGTTATGGTCAACGAGAATTACTTCAGCCGCTTCGTTCGCTACGGTCTCCACGAGACGAGGGGCTTCCACCTTGAAGTAATCGAGCGCGTACTGCGTTTCGGAGCTGACTGCACCCAGACGCACGGCTTCAACCTCCAGGCCAAGCTGCTTCTTCAGGTCCGCGTAGGCGATTGCGGAACAAATTGTGTCCGTATCCGGATTTTTATGACCAAAGATTAACGTTTTTCCCATTTCTTAAATACCCCTTTTCAGTTATTAGGCAGCTATACGGCCTGTGTTCAAAATTATCTAAATAGATTATAGCGGTAATTCCGCCTTATTCCAATGCCTTTACCCACATTAGTCCTGAAGTCTGCTTTCCCCGGTAACCAGTTTGGACAAAATAAACTGGCGGCCTATCGGCCCAGTTCGGATTCTACCTTCATCCTCAAAACCGACGCCTGCGTACAGCGCTTGCGCGGGACCGTTCTGTTCGTTCACAGCCAGAACCACCTTGGCAATACCGGGGAAATGCTGCCGGATATAATCCTCCAGCTGAAGCAGTCCCTGCTTGGCATAACCCTTGCCTTGAAGGGCATAATTCACCGAGAAAGCCCGCAAAATCAGCGCGGCTGGATGATCGGTATATTCAGCGACCTCATGTCCATCATACAGGATGAAGAAGCCTACCGGGCCTTTCGGGCTCATAATAATGACCGGATGACGATGGGAGTCCGTTTCGGCCAGGGCTAACATTTCAATCGGCATTCCTGTGAACTGCAGCTGTTCCCTCGGCAGCTCATAGCGCTCCAGTCCCGGGAGATGACGCTTATCGTAAGGTTCAAGCCAGACCGGCCTATCCTCCATTTTGTAATCCTTCATAACAATCTGCTCCCTCCAGGGGTTCCCTGTTTTTGGTTATTATTATATCGGTTAAGTCGGGATAGATCACCCCTTGACGACCTCGGGTAGATCTGATTATAATAACTAACCATATACAGGAAGAAGCGAGTATCAAAGACATGATTCCATTCAAGGACTGCCCAGAGAGAGAAGTGTGTGGTGTAAGCTTCTCCTGAGACCGGAATGTGGATTACCCCTTTGTAGCTGTGGCCGGGAACCTGCTGATGGGTATGCAGCGGAATTACTGGTTACCGAATTATCCCCGTTACCGGATACCAATAAGGATCTGCTGCCTTTATGGACCACGGAATGTTATTTCTGGTGCCGGGAGCAGATTGAATTAGGGTGGAACCACGAGCTGAACGCACTCGTCCCTTTGGGAAGAGATGCGTTTTTTTGCGTTCAAATTCTCGTAAAATTCAAATCAAACGGAGGTTACCCCCATGCAGCAACAAGAAATTCAAATCTCCCTGCCGGACGGATCTATCAGAACATACCCCATTGGAACATCGATCTTGAACATCGCCGCCTCCATCAGTCCCGGCCTTAAGAAAGCGGCCATTGCCGGAAAAGTAGACGGTGCTGCCGTCGATCTGTCCCGCGAGCTTCAAGACGACTGTGCGGTAGAAATTCTGACACTTGACCAGCCGGAGGGGCTTGAGGTCTACCGTCACAGCACAGCCCATCTTATGGCCCAAGCGATCAAGCGTGTCTATGGCTCAGAGGCGGTGAAACTTGGTATAGGCCCAGTGATTGAAGACGGGTTCTACTATGATATCGATCTGGACCTGCCCCTCTCCATTCATGATCTCGCACGCATTGAAGAGGAGATGGAATCGATTATCCGTGAAGACCTTCCCATCGTGCGGAAGGTGGTCAGCCGCGAGGAAGCCGTCCGGGTATTCACAGAGCTTAACGACCCGCTTAAGCTGGAACTGATCCGGGATCTGCCCCAGGATGCAGAGATTACCTTGTATGAGCAGGGTGAGTTCGTGGACCTGTGCCGTGGACCCCATCTTCCTTCCACAGGCCGGATTAAAGCCTTCAAGCTGTTAAGTGTGGCTGGAGCTTACTGGCGCGGGAATTCAGACAACAAGATGCTTCAGCGGATCTACGGCACTTCTTTTCCAAAGGCAAGCCAACTCGAAGAGCATTTAAACTGGCTGGAGGAAGCCCGCAAGCGGGATCACCGCAAACTTGGCAAGGAACTGGATCTGTTCATGTTCTCGGAGGAGGCTCCCGGCATGCCGTTCTACCTGCCCAAGGGCATGGTAATCCGCAACGAGCTGGAACAGTTCTCCCGCGAGATGCAGAACAAGATGGAGTACCAGGAGGTACGGACACCCTTCATGATGAACAAGCAGTTATGGGAGCAATCCGGTCACTGGGATCATTATAAAGACAACATGTATTTCAGCAAGGTGGATGAGGCCGAATTCGCCCTGAAGCCGATGAACTGTCCCGGCCACATGCTGATGTATAAGAACAGCCTGCATTCTTACCGCGAGCTTCCCATCCGCCTGTCGGAGTTCGGGCAGGTTCACCGCCACGAATTCTCGGGCGCCCTTAATGGAATGATGCGCGTGCGCACCTTCTGTCAGGATGATGCACACATCTTCGCCCGGCCGGACCAGATCGAAGCCGAGATCAACCGGGCGATTGCCCTGATTGACCAGATTTATGAAGTGTTCGGCTTCGAGTACCACCTCGAGCTCTCCACCCGTCCGGAGGATTCCATGGGGTCCGAAGAGCTGTGGAATCAGGCCGAGCAATCCCTGAAGAATGTGCTGGACCGGCGGGGTGCAACGTACCGTATTAATGAAGGGGATGGGGCTTTTTATGGGCCGAAAATCGACTTTCACATTCTCGACGCCCTGAAGCGGAGCTGGCAGTGCGGCACGATTCAACTGGATTTCCAGATGCCGGAGAAGTTTGACCTAACTTATATCGGGGAAGATAACCAGAAGCACCGGCCTGTGGTCATTCACCGGGCCATCTTCGGTTCCATTGACCGCTTCATGGGAATTCTGACCGAGCATTATGCCGGGGCCTTTCCCCTCTGGCTCGCACCGGTTCAAGCCAAGCTCGTCCCAGTGTCCGATCATTTCATTGATTATGCCCTGCAAGTGAAAGAAGCCCTTACCGCGGCTGGCATTCGGGCCGACGTGGATATCCGGGGAGAGAAGCTGGGCTATAAAATCCGCGAAGCCGGCATGAAGAAGGTGCCTTACACCCTCGTGCTGGGCGAGAAGGAACAATCCTCCGGCTCCGTATCCGTTAGACAGCGGGCTGCCTGTACGATTGGCGAGACTCCGCTTGACGATTTCATCCAGCAGATGAAAGAGGAAATTGCTTCAAAGCGGTAAGTTCAGGAAGCATAAACAAGGGGGCCGTCCCAAAAGACGGCCCCCTGATTTTATATAGGCTTCAGCACTCATCTGCCGAAGGCCATTTATCCAATTACGCTTTACGAATCAGCTTGACCTGAATGCGGAACGGGTCCCTAGCGAACCAGGTGCCTTCCACCTGCTGAACCTCGGTTCCCGCTTCCTTAAGCCGCTGAACCACCCTATCCAGCTCCACCTCATCCGGGAGCACCAGCTCATAGTAGTCAATCCCGGCCGCCTGTTCCGGCACCGGCGGAGCTCCCACACCGGCCCAGGTATTCAAACCGATATGATGATGATAGCCGCCGGCTGAGACGAACAAGGCCGAATCCCCGTAGTTGGCCACACTATCAAATCCAAGCACCCGGGTATAGAACTCTTCAGCCTTCTTCAGATCAGATACATGAAAATGGACATGACCGATCCGGGTTCCGGCCGGAAGACCCTCCCAGGCCATCCCTTCCGAAGCTGCCAACAAACCGTCAATATCAACCGGATCTGTAGTCATAACGTAGTGGCCCTGGGCATCCTTCTGCCAGGTCTCCCGCGGACGATCTGCGTAGATTTCAATTCCGTTGTTATCCGGATCATTGATGTACAAAGCTTCACTGACAAGGTGGTCCCCCTGGCCAACCGGAATCTGATGTTTGATCAGATTCCGCACAGCCAGTCCAAGCGAGGCCCGATCAGGGACAAGAATTGCAAAATGGTACAGACCCGCACCGGTTCTTCTTGGCAGGACATCCGCCTGCTCCAGCTGGCGCAATATTACAAGTGGATGCACACCATCCGCCGTCAGCTGGGCAGTGTCTCCCTGCTGGCTTAATATTTTCAAACCCACAATATCTTGGTAGAAAGCTATAGAGCGCTCTAGCCCGCTTACTTTCAATTGGACAATGCCAATCTCTGTACCTGGGTGTAATTGATGTGTCATCCTGATCTTCCTTTCATCTGGATCTTGATGATGTTTAATCCCGCGCTTTTCTCGTAAATAAAGAGTCCAGGGATAAAGGCGTAGTTTCAGTGAAAATTAAATGCAAAGCGATCAAAGCATACGCTATATCCAGCTCATACCCTGCCATCTGCCCGTTCCCCAGAAGTCCTACCGATAGCTTGGCCGTAAGAATAGCCCCTACCATAATCACAATAACAACCGCGGACACATAACGGGTGAACAAGCCGATAATCAGGGCTATACCGATAATCAATTCTGTATAAGCCACAACGTACCCAAGGAAACCGGGAAGCCCCAACGTTTGAAACCAGCCTGATATATTAGAGAGTCCAGTCTGAAATTTGTCAATGGCGTGGGCTGCAAATAGTATACCTAACACGATACGAATGAATGTGGAAATTCCTCTGCTCATGGCAAACATTTCGCTCCTTTATAATTTAATTTATAAAAATAATAAGTTTGTATTACTAATATACAATCCAAAATGATATTACTAATACAAATAATTATTTTGTACGAACAATTTATCATGCAGTCGTGTTGCTGTCAATCATTTATTTGATATAATAAATATATGTTTGGTATGAGTAATATAAGGAGATGTTATTATGGACAGCATGGATATCGGCTCCAACATTCGGGCAATTAGAAAAAGCAAGAACTTGTCGATAGGGCAAATCTGTGAGAAAACAGGACTTTCCCAAGGTTTTATGAGCCAAGTCGAGAACAATAAAACTTCTCCTTCCATCGCTACGCTTGACAGTATCGCTGATGCTCTTCAAGTTCCGCTGGCCTTCCTTCTATTGAAGAAAGACGAACGTATGCATATTATCCGCAAGGACGAACGCCGCAAAACTATTTATGGTAAAGAAAATTTCCAGGTGGAGCACTTAAGCGACCGGGGCAACGTCAAGATGATGCTCGTCGAGATGCCTCCCGGGGCCTCAACCGAAGAGGCTCATGCCCATGCTGGAGAAGAAATTCATTATGTCATTCAAGGAACCGTTTATGTGGAACAAGGTGACGTCTCGGCAACCCTGCATGCGGGAGATGCGTTCAGCTGGAAAGCATGCTTTCCCCATTTTGCGAAGAATGTTGGGGACGAACCCGCCATTGTCCTGATCTCAATGCACCGCGAAGCGAGCGTCTAATTCAAGGATTGCCTCAATAGACAAGGCCAAGGCCGGGAAAAAGCCCATATCCGTCTTCCAAAGGATGTCTTCGGGCTTAAGCCCTCAAAGGTCATGGCGGACCTCGAATTGAAATCAAAGAGGCTGTCTCAAATGTCACCCCAAATGACTGAGGGAGGGACATCCTCTTCTTTGTGACAATAAAATTAAGGGCTGACCCAAACGGGCCAGCCCTTTTGCTGCTTACACCTCCGGTGTGGTGTTCAGTGGCTTCAGCTTCGCCTCAATCTCGGCCCTGCGGGGCTCAAGGAACGGCGGAAGCGCCAGAGACTCACCTAAATGCTCCATCTCCTCATCCGTTGCAAAGCCTGGACCATCGGTAGCAAACTCAAAGAGGATGCCATTTGGCTCGCGGAAATAAAGCGAATGGAAATAGAAACGGTCCACATAACCCGAGTTCGGAAACTGGACCTCGCTAATTTTGCTGATCCACGCATGGAGCTCCTCATCGTTGTCGACCCGGAAGGCCACATGGTGCACCCCGCCACGGCCAAGCCGTTCACGAGACAGGTCATTCCGCTCCTCTACATGGACTTCGGTTCCACTTCCCCCTTCACCGGTCTCGAAGACGAGGATGTCCGGCTGCCCGCTCACCAGAGAAGGATACTGGCCTTTTCTCCGGAAGCCCAGCAGTTCCTCAAGCACAGCCGTTGTCGGCTTCGGATCCTGTACCGTCAGCCGTACAGGGCCAAGACCAACAATACCGAATTCCTGCGGAACCGGGCTCTTCGGCCAAGGACGGCCGCCCGCCACGCCTGTATTATTCTCATCGGAGACGAGGATGAAACGCCCTCCCTCCCGATCTCTGAATGGTAGTGCGGCCCTTCCCCCAATCCGGGTCAACTCATCCTGGTCGACACCATGCTTGGCAAGCCGCTCTTTCCAATAAGACAATGCCTGGTCACTGGGTACCCGCAGGGACAAGGCGGAAATGCTGCTCACTCCCTCACGGTTCTGCCCAGCCATTGGGATTTCAAAGAAAGTAAGCTCGGTACCCGGATTACCCTCTTCATCGCCATAAAACAAGTGGTAGACACCGGTATCATCCTGATTGACCGTCTTCTTGATCAACCGGAGGCCCAGCACCTTGGTGTAGAACTCATAGTTCTGTGATGCATTCGCAGTAATCGCCGACACGTGGTGAATCCCTTTTAATTCCATACCTGCTTCCTCCTGTTCACCTGCTGTATAAGTTGAGACGGAGATCGCGCAGTTCCCTTCCCACTTTTACAGTTTATTTAATTAAGTACATTATATAATAAAATTCACTAATTTACAAAAAGTAAGTCACTTTCCATCTCAGATAAGATATTTACCACCGCTTGCCCAGACCTGCAATTCTAATTCTCGCTTTATACCCATTTCCATTCTTGCTCTTAATTGCATATATTTATCCATCAGCGGATGATTATATCCAAAGAAAGTGCTGATTCTGCCTGTCAGCGCATCATCCTTATGCTCGTTACTCCATTGAAACAGCTCCTGGAAAAGATCGATTACTGACTCTTGATTGAGCGGGGAAAACCTTACCGGGTGCGGAATATCAGCCAGCTTCAATTCCAACAGGTCGTGCAAAACATGAAGCCAATGTTCCATCGTTCGTTTATCAGGGACCTGGTCTGCATGCTTCTGTTCAACAGGCATCCGGGCTTTGATATCCGAGATGAGTTCCTTGAACGTCAGCTGGGCCATTTGCATGGACATATACCCCCACCAATGGCTCCCTGTTCCACTGCTGTACATTTCCCAAAACGGTTCCATTAATATAGATTTAACTTGATTCTTCTGGGTACTGCCAAACATGGAAATGCCGAGGACCAGCCCCGCATTACAATCCGTTGAAGCCTGCTCCCCCCATGCAAGCAGCCTGGGAACGATTTGTTCGTTAGCGAATTTAAAGCTCAAAGCGGGCAAAAGCTCAGGGAAAAGCGGCTGCCCGTATGCCTTGTCCAACTCATTCGCCAACCGCTCTCCATGCGATTCACAAGGAAGATGCAGCAGTCCTAGACAAGCACTTGTACACAAATGCCATTCGTCAGCAACGATGCAATCCACCATGTAATCGATATATTTCTCATACCCCATATATCCCATTACATGAAGAACCTCGTCAGGCATTCCTTCCTTAAGCTGTCCCTGTTCAAAGCAAAAACGATCGATTTCCTCCGCTAGGGCGAGGTCTCCGCATCTCATAACAGGGTCAAGCAGCAGCGTATACTTGTAATCGGAAGCATGCTCCGTGAACATTTCAAATAAAGCCGCTGCATCCTCCCGGTCTCCATACTTGGAGGTTATGCGGCAATAGGATGCAAGAACGCTTGCATCTGTCTTTTGACCGGATTTCAACAGCTGGATAAGCTTTTCTGTGTTTGGTATCATCGCTACACTCCTGTATATATGTATGATTAATATGAGTCTACATAAAATGAACTTATAAAAGTTACCCGAACCACCGGATATGCTTAAGCTGTGTAGTGATCCGATCCATCGTCTTCTTCAGCCCGCCCCTTGAATCCGGCTCAAGCTCTATATGAAGATGTGCTGCAATACGCTCAGCAGCCTCCGCAATCGTAAGATTATCCGTGTTCAGATGACAGGCAAAAGTCTCATCTGCCAGGCTCTTCACACATCTGTCGATCTGCTGCGCAGCCCAGGAACCCTGGCCCTCGAACCGGCTTCGCAATCTCTTCAGCAGCACCTCTCTGGACACGGTTAAAGTAAAGTGATGAACATCGAGCCCGCTTCTCTTCAGCCTGCCGACAAGTTCATCCCAGTATCCGGGATCAGTCACGGTCATGGGTACGATCAGTGTTCCGTCGTAACCCGAAGCGATATAGGTTAACATCTCGTAGTTAATCCCTCTCCACACCGGGTGCTCCTGAAAATCCGGTCGTGCCATCTCCTGCGGGATATTGGTCCGGATATAGTAACCCGCGTTCTCGGGATCGAATACAAAGGACCGCGGGATTCTCCGGTGCAGCTCATAAGCGGTCTGTGTCTTGCCTGCCCCAAAAGCGCCGTTCAGCCATATGATCATATCGTCACTCCCTAAGTTCAGTTCTATATTCTAGACGCATTCCCCCGTCAAATGTTCTGCCCGGCCATCCTCCGCCCTGCTGCGCCATGCACAGCAAAGCCCGAAGCAGTGTTCTGCTTCGGGCTTGAGTTGTTGGTTTACTTGTTAGGATACCTTTACTACAAAAGGAACCACGAACACTTTACCTTGATGCTGGAACTGTCCCCATATTTTATATACTCCTGCCTTCGGGAAGGTAGTCATGAACTGGGCAGCTGGTCCGGTCGACGATTCGTTCATCGGATGCACATGAAAATACTGCTCCGTATCCTCACTCATGATGACCACATGTCCTACTGCTCCCAAGTACGGTTCCAGATCATCCACCGGTTTGGCCGAGGCAGCGTCTGAGATCCGGAAAGTCAGCATCGACTCCGAGCCCGCTTTCAGGGAATCAGCCGAGAGAACTGCGGTATAGCCGTCCACGGTCTTCTCCAGCTTGGAATCAGGCGTTATGGCGGCCTGCGGGAACGCTTTACCCTGTACTTTAACCCATGTAGTTATGGTTGCAGCAGACTGGCCTGTCGGGATAAAATCTGCAACCAGCTTGTAATCTCCCCCTGCCGGGAAGGAGGTCTCTACTTCGAACTGGCCGTCGCCCTTGTACTCAGGATGAATGTGGTCGAAGTAAGACAAATCTTTGCTTACCATAATCAGATGCATCTTCTTCTCATGATTCAGATCAAAGCTTTGGATAGGCTTGCCCTGTCCATCCATAACCTTAAGAGAAACCACGGCATTGGTGCTGGCTTGAGGCTGCTCCGGGGAGAACCTCCAATCCACTTCGATGTTAGCAGACTGTTCCCCAATACCGGACTCCTTGTGTTCTCCGTGCTCCATATCATGTCCCCCCTCTGCCTTCTGGCTATCATCCGCATGGCTTCCTGCCGGTGTTGCCTGCTGCCCATCATGCTGCCGGCTCTCCGCTTTCCCGCAGGCAGCCAATAGGAGAGCGGCCGAGAGCATTACAATGATTAGCTTGTTCATGTTCATAATATAGGAACTGAACGCCCTAACGGTTAAGGCGTTCAGTTCAACACCACACTCCTTTACATTCCATTTATGACGATTTAGGGAAACTTACAATTTCACCTTTTGCAGACGAAGCGCATTGAGGACGACCGATACCGAGCTCAGTGCCATAGCTGCCCCAGCTAGCCATGGAGCCAGGAAGCCAAGTGCGGCTACCGGAATGCCGATAACATTATAGGCCAGTGCCCAGAACAGATTTTGCTTGATGTTCAGCATGGTCTTCTTACTCATGTATACCGCATCTGGAATGCTGTTAAGGTCTCCCCGCATCAGGGTCACATCCGCCGCTTCCATCGCCACATCGGTCCCTGTGCCAATGGCCATTCCGATATCAGCTGTGGCCAAGGCGGGTGCGTCATTAATACCGTCTCCAACCATAGCCACCTTGCGGCCGCTCTCCTGAAGTGCCTTCACTTCGGCAGCTTTGCCCTCCGGAAGTACTTCAGCCAGCACACGGTCAATTCCGACTTGAGCAGCAATCGCCTGAGCGGTACGCTCGTTGTCTCCCGTGATCATAACGACCTCAAGGCCAAGAGCCTTCATCCGCGCAACGGCTTCTTTGGACGTCTCCTTAATCGTATCGGCTACGGCTACAATCCCGGCATACTCCCCGTTCACCGCCACTAGCATTGCGGTCTTGCCCGCTGCTTCCAGCCTGCTCATTTCCTCATAGGCCATCTGTGCGGCAATGTCATACTTAGCCAGCAGCTTCCGTGTACCAATCAGCAGCTCTTGGCCCTGAACGACAGCACGGATGCCGTACCCTGGGATGGCTTCAAATTCTTCTGCTGCAGGCAGCTCTATACCCTTGGCACGGATGCCTTGCACGATCGCTTCCGCCAGCGGATGCTCCGAATTCTTCTCCGCAGCGCCTACCCATGGCAGCAGCTGCTGCCCGGTATACCTGCCAGCTGCAACAATCACATCGGTAAGCTCTGGCGTACCTTTGGTCACTGTGCCGGTTTTATCCAGTACAATGGTCTGAATCTGGTGGGTAGCCTCCAGATGCTCCCCGCCTTTGAACAGAATGCCTAGCTCTGCGGCGCGCCCCGAACCTGCCATAATGGAGGTAGGCGTAGCCAACCCGAGGGCACAAGGGCAGGCGATAACGAGCACGGCGATAGCTTTCTCAAGGGCGCTTGAGAAGTTGCCTGGTTCCACGGCAAAATACCATACCAGGAAGGTGACCACGGCAATTCCCACCACAATAGGGACAAAAATTCCCGAGATGACATCTGCTACACGCTGAATCGGAGCTTTTGACCCCTGTGCCTCTTCTACAACCCGGATAATCTGGGATAGTGCCGTCTCGCGGCCGACCTTGGTCGCACGGACTCTGAGCACCCCGTTCTTATTGATGGTTGCCCCGAATACCGGGCTGTCCGCACGCTTCTCCACCGGAAGACTCTCACCGGTCAGCATGGATTCATCAACCGAAGATACCCCTTCTGTAACCACGCCGTCCACAGGTACTTTCTCTCCCGGCTTTACAATAACAATATCTCCAACCACAACTTCCTCAATCGGAACAGAAAGCTCTTGTTCCCCTCGTACAACCAGAGCGGTCTTGGCCTGAAGACCCATCAGGGTCTTAATGGCTTCTGAAGACCTTCCCTTGGCAAGCGCCTCAAACAGCTTGCCGAGCAGAATCAAAGTAATCAGTACACTGCTGGTTTCGTAGTACAGCTGCACTTCGGAATGTCCATGAGCATTTAAGCTTTGAATTGACAGGTACAAGCTGTAGAAGAATGCCGCTGAAGTTCCCAGAGCCACAAGCACATCCATATTGGCGCTGCCATTGCGCAGCGCCTTATAAGCTCCCTTATAGAACTGGGCCCCTATAATGAACTGAACCGGTGCGGCAAGAACAAGCTGGAACCAAGGATTCATGAACAGCTCAGGCAGCCAGATGAAGGAAGTAAACGAGAAGTGGCTTACCATCGCCCAGAGAAGCGGGAACGACAGGATTGCCGAGGCAATCAGCTTTCGCTTCTGTCTGACAATCTCTTTCTGACGGTGATCCCCTTCATCCTTCTTCTCTGTCTTCAGCGAAGCGTTGTAACCGATCTTCTCCACCTTATTGATCAAGTCCTGGACTGAAACCTCCCCGGGCGAGAATTCAACCTGAGCGGTCTCAAGTGCTAAATTCACTGAAGCCCTCTTCACACCGCTCATCTTGCTCAAGCCCTTCTCAATCCGTGTTGCACACGCGGCGCAGGTCATTCCGGTAATTTGGAAATCAACCGTCTCCTTAACCGTTCCATAACCAAGAGCTTCAATCTTCTGCTCAAGCTTCGCCGCGTCTACTACAGCTGGATTATAGGTCACAGAAGCCTTTTCCAAAGCAAAATTCACATTCGCTTCAGAGACCCCCTCCAACTTGCCAAGTCCTTTCTCAATCCGGTTGGCACACGCCGCACAGGTCATTCCGGTGATCTGAAGAACAGCCTGCTCCTGTCCCAATTCCTTCGTCCCGTCCATGCCGATCCACTCCTGTCTCCTAGGCGATTATTTAACCTCGTACCCCTGATCCTCAATAGCTTCCTTCAACGTTTCCAATGAAATTTCAGCCTCATTATATTCCACTTCAACCGACTTCGCGGCCAGATTCACCTTGCCTGATGCCCCCGCCTCACGCAGAGCCTTCTCAACCGAATTTACGCAATGTCCACAGGACATGCCCTCAACTTGTAACGTAACTTTATTCATTTATAGTTCCTCCTTCAGAATGGGTTATCTCTTGATTTCATTTATACTATACCCCCCTATGGTATAAAAGTCAACAGACAAATCCCAATTTTTTCATCAGCTTCCCTCTCTTCATTTCCCACCAAGCCCAAACTTTACAATACTTTTACGAAAAGATGACCTTCCTCTTATATTTGAAGACTACCCTTATGGGTGTGACGACCAGTATTCGGGTGGAAGTCTCATAAGCACTTATTCTAAGGAGGTCAATAATGATTAACAAACTATCCAAGAAAATCATCCCTACTGCACTCCTCACTTCTCTGGCAGTGACTGCAGCGTTATCAGGAGGAGTTGTCAGCTCAGCTCCAGCAGCCACACCTAAGAAGGACAACAATGAAATCCGCAATGTGATCTTCCTTATCGGGGACGGCATGGGCGTCTCCTATACAACCGCTTACCGTTATTTGAAAGACAACCCGGCTACTCCTATTATGGAGAGAACCGAATTTGACAAATATCTGGTTGGCAACCAAATGACTTATCCGGAGGATGAGAAAGAGAACGTAACGGATTCTGCCTCTGCTGCTACGGCCATGTCAGCTGGGGTCAAGACCTACAATGCCGCGATCGCTGTAGACAATGACCATACTGAGGTGAAGACCGTTCTGGAAGAAGCCAAGCGAGCGGGCAAATCTACAGGACTTGTGGCAACCTCGGAGATTACTCACGCGACACCTGCCGCTTTTGGTGCTCACGATATCAGCCGCAAGAATATGGACGCTATTGCGGATGATTATTACAACGAGAAAATTAACGGCAAGCACAAGGTCGATGTTCTGCTTGGCGGCGGGATGAGCAACTTCGTACGCAAAGACAAGAACCTGACTGACCTGTTCAAAAAAGACGGCTACAGCTATGTCACGAACCGCGATGATCTGCTTAAAGACAAAAACAAGCAGATTCTCGGCCTGTTCGCGTCCGGCGGTCTGGACAAAGCGATTGACCGCACCAACCAGACTCCTTCACTTGAAGAGATGACCAATACGGCGATTTCCCGCTTAAACACGAACAAGAACGGTTTCTTCCTTATGGTGGAAGGCAGCCAGATTGACTGGGCTGGCCACGACAATGATATTGTAGGCTCCATGAGCGAAATGGCGGATTTCGAGAAAGCCTTCAAGGCTGCCATCGATTTTGCCAAGAAGGACGGGCACACTCTCGTTGTAGCAACCGCTGACCATTCCACAGGCGGTCTCTCGGTTGCGGCTAACGGCAAATACAACTTCGATCCAGCCCCGATCAAAGCCGCCAAGCGGACGCCGGATTTCATCGCTACGGAAATTTTCGGTGGCGCCGATGTGGAAGCCACCCTGAAGAAGTATATTACCTTAACCCTGACTCCTGAGGAAATTCAGTCCGTGAAGGACGCGGAAGCCAAGAAGGAGAAGGATGCTACTGCAATCGACAACGCGATTGAGAAGATTTTTGATGTTCGTACGAATACAGGCTGGACCACTGGAGGACATACCGGCGAGGACGTGCCGGTCTATGCATACGGGCCAGGCAAGGAGAAATTCGCTGGACTGATTGATAATACGGACAATGCAAAAATTATCTTCCAAATTCTTAAGAACGGCAAAAAATAATTAGCCACTACAAGCGGGAGCACCCCCAGTCAGATGAACTGAGGGTGCTCTTGCTTGTTCCTAGCTGTAAGTCATATAAGTAAACCGGCTGCATAATTCCGGTCCATCAATGGGTTGATTCTAGTACTGCTGCGAACGCTGTTTCAGTTATTTGTTAGCCTGAGTAATAGCAAAAGAGCTGTCTTTTGCTTGAATGTTAATAGTCCCGGTCCCTTTGCCCTTTTTATATTTATACGTTGAGCCGAAGTGGAAGCTTGGCCAGCCTTTGGGAACAGAAACTGCACTTCCATCAGCTGTCAGCTGCAGTTTGAAATGATTGGCCTTCGAATTAAAGTCAATCGAGCCTGCACTGTTAGTTAATTTATAGTTGAGAGTTTTACTATATCCGTTAGGCACAGATACCGATAAGGCTCCCTCTTTGCTCTCTAGATTATAATTCACATTCATCTTAGGCAGACTTACGCCAGCATGATTGGCGTTAACCGATATCGTCTTGTAAGTATCTTTCGGCAGCCTAATAATAATTCTATCCTTCAGACTGCTGTTTTCGGTCTGGTCTTTGCCCTTGGTGCTGATTGTTATTACAGACCCGTTGACCTTGGATGTTACCTGAAATTTGGAACCGTCATAGTCATATTCGAGCTTGCCGTTTTTCGAACTTTCAAAGTTCACATTACAATGGTTAGCCACCAGCTTAATCTCGTTAATCCCACCAGACCCTGGCGTCCGTCTGCCCACATCCTGCGCGTCTGTTCTGCCAGCCATTGACAGCACACTGGTCACAGAAATCACTCCAAATAATGCAAAACCTAGATACCGTCTGATCCGTGTCACTTTATGTATAACTCCCTTCGTTAATCATCCTAAATCATCACTTTTCCCAAGGAAAAGCATCAAAAGAGATCCATATTATGCAGTCAAAAAAACCTCATAACAAACAGAGTAGAGCGTTTCTTCTCTGTCCACAATGAGGGATTTAATTTCAAAATATTGGAAACTCGTTATATTGAATCATCTGTGCGGCCTGCATTCCGCCGGGTGCTCCGGGTATAAAGCGGCTGATGACTACAGATGGGTACCTCCGCTCGCGTCAAGCAGCTGCCCGGTTACCCAGCGGCTGTCTGGCGAGGCCAGGAAAGCAGCGATGTCCGCAATATCCTCCGGCTGGCCCCATCTGCGGAAGACAGAGAGACCAGCTACGGTCTCATGGCCAACCGGGTCATTCAGTGTTGGAGCATTCATTTCCGTAGCCACAAAGCCGGGCTGTATAGCGTTGATCGTGATTCCCCGTGCACCCAGTTCAGAGGATAAACTCAAGGTCAGCGCATTAATGGCGCCTTTGGTCATCGTATAGGCAGGAATCTCCGGCAGAGAGATTCTGGTTACAGCCGAAGACATGTTAATGATGCGGCCGTCATCCCGCAGCCTGGGCAGAGCCTGCTGAACGAGGAAGTAGGGCATTTTCACATTAATATTCATGAGTGTATCAAAGTCTTCCTCCACCGTATTCTGAATCGTTCCCGGCCGGGCAATCCCTGCGTTATTCACCAGAATATCCAGCCGGTTGTCCCCTGTCCTCTCCTTCAAAACCGCATCAAGCTTCTCGTACAGCTCATGTATGCTTGCCAGTGTGCGGAATTCCACACCGAGCGAGAACGCCCTTCCCCCGCTTTGTTCAATGCTGCGGACCACCTCATCTGCCGCTTCCCGATTCCTGCCAAAATGCACAGCCACAAGGGCCCCTTCCTGTGCCAGCCGCGACGCCACAGCGCGTCCGATCCCCCGGCTTGCCCCGGTAACGAGCGCAACTTTATTCTGAAGTTTTCCCATGTATTCCATCTCCTTATAGTGATTTAATCACTAGAAATATAGCATGGGTTAAACTTCGTAATGTTGCTGTCTAATTCGGGTGAAAACTTCCCGTACTCATTCCCTGCACCTTGAGGTAAAATGAAGTCATCATTCTACCGGATAAGGCGGATGCTCCCTATACTATGAATTCTCAAATTACAACTTATATCACGCTGGTAACTACTTCAGGCGTACTCAGTGTCTTCCTCACGCTGTATACGTTCACCAAACGGAATGAAATTCCCGGTTCACGCACGTTCATCTGGTCCACCATCGCTTCCGCGATATATATCTTTGCGTTTGCCTTTGAGCTGGCCAGCAGCTCGCTTGCAGAAATCAAGGGCTGGACGACGGTAGAGTATATCGGTATGCCTTTTGTGCCTGTTCTTAATCTGCTGCTGATCTTCCGTTACATCGGCCGAAGGGTGCCAAGGGCTACTGCCGCGCTTATGTTTGTCATTCCGGTCATAACCCTGATTATGGTCGCCACCAATGATCTTCACCATTGGTTCTATAAATCCATCTATTTGCGTGCCGACACGCCTACGCCTATGGCGGATGTGGTCATCGGCAGATGGTACATCGTACATGGAGCCTATACGTTCGGCAGCCTGCTTGCCGGGACACTGCTGCTGATGAGCCAGTGGAACGGTACCGGCAAGGTCTACCGCAAACAGCTTCTCATTCTGATATGCGGCCAACTGCTGCCGATGACGGGCGCATTTCTGTATTTGATTGGGGTTACACCTGATGGAATGGACCCCGTGCCGATCATTATGTGTGTCACTTCAGGTCTATATATCTGGGCCATGATTTCAGCCCGAATGCTGACCATCATCCCCATTGCCAAAGAAAGAATCTTTGAGAGCATGCGCGACGGTGTCATTGTCCTCGACGCCTCGGACAGGCTCATCGAATATAACCAGGTCATTGGTAAGATGGTGCCTGGAATTCATCCCTCCATGCTGGGGCAATCCCTGGACACCGTCTGGCAGCAACTGACCGGGGAACCCTTCCCGGTCAGCTGCCGGATGGATGGTGCGGAGGAGGAAATGAAGTGGGACACGGCCGGTGCCGCCCACTACTTCCAGATCCGCTGCTCCGTCATCCGGCGGCGGGACAAGGAAGAAGCCGGCAAGCTGCTGATGCTGGTGGATATCACCCCCCAGAAGCAGCTTGAGGAGCAGCTGAAGCGGCTTGCCTTTTACGATGGCTTGACTGGCATTTTCAATAGGACGCATTTCATCTATCAATGCAAAGGGCAGCTTCAGAGCGCCCAGGCCGAGGGCACGCCGCTGTCACTGATCCTGTTCGACATCGATCACTTCAAACAGATCAATGATACGTACGGTCACGATACTGGGGATGAAGCCCTGCGTCATGTCGTAAACGTATGCACCCAGCAGCTGTCTGCTGACATCCTGTTCGCAAGGTATGGTGGAGAGGAGTTTGTTCTGAGCCTCCCGGGAGCAGGAACGGACCAAGCCGGAGCACTCGCAGAGAGCATCAGGTCTGCTCTAGAAGCGGCCCCCTTCATGGCGGGCGGCACCTGCATCAGGCTCAGCGCCAGCTTTGGTGTGGCTCAGTCAGCCCGAGCGGATCAACCGCTGGAAGCCCTGTTGCGGGACGCGGATGAGGCCCTGTACACCTCGAAAAGAGCCGGCCGCAATGCGGTGAGCCTGTTCAGCCTGGCTCAGCCGTGAGCTTGTGCCGGGAGGATTTATATTTACAGCTTCCGCCTCAGCGAGATTCCGCCCTGAGAAGGCGGTCAGAAATGCAGCTTACTGAAACAAGAGAGCACAGCCATTGGCCGTGCTCTCTTAAACGGTGCTATCTCAGGTAAGTAGCTGCCTGGTTACCTGCGTAATCCTCAATCACAAGCTTAAGCTTGCTTGTAGTGGAAGACGGGGTAAACGTGAGTTCTCCCAGCTTGGTTCTTCCTCTTAAAATGTAAGGGAATTTCTTCGGCACGTAGGTGACACCAAATTCCAATGGAACATTATCCTCATAGACATAGAGGTAATGCCAATCCTTCAGAGTTGGAAGAGCCAGCGTATAAGTGTTGCCTTTTACAGTCACCATCTCTTTGGGGTAAGCCTCCACCTGTTTGTCGGCCAGGCGGCCACGATAAGTCACAGGAGTCTTCCCGCTCGCAGAAAGGGTAAGAGTATACCGGTCCCCATTCACAGGAAGTCCGGTCAGCAAGACAGATCCGTCCCCGCTCGCCGCCGTTATTGTCTTCGTAAATGGATTGTCTGTATACTCTGTAGTCAATGTTATCGCTAAAGGTACAGACGGAGCCGCAGCAGGGTTGCTCCAGGATACGGTGGCTTCCCCATTGCTGTTAGGTTTGACAGAAATATGACTGACGGTGCTGTTTAGATCATAGTTCAGCTTAGCCGGCGCACTTTCCGTTCCGTCCGCTCCAACCGCCGTAAGTGTGAGCTCGCCCGCAGGTTTGTTCAGAGACTTGATATAAAATACAGAATCATAGATCCCGCCAATATAGGAACCATTCTCATAAAGATTATACTGCTTCACCTTGGAGTAATCCTGGATATCCCAGGAAACCATCATTTCCTTGGTATCCGTAAGCACCTTGGTCAGCTTGAAGCCAGTCGGCGTCTCTGGCCGGTCTTCGGAGCCATCTGTAAGCTTGATCTGCCCAATGTTCATTTGGTAGTTGTCCACGATTTTAGGCCCCTTCTCAAAGCTCAGGCCAATGGCTGCAATGGTTCTGTCTTTATACGGCTTCAAATCAAGCAACTGGGTGGTCCAGCCCTTTGTTTTGTCGCCTGAATTTGGAATTTTCACTTTCACGATCTTGTCAGGGTGATCCTTAAAGATAAGCCCCACGTTCATAGACGATTTGTCACTGGCTGAACTCTTGTTATAGGTGATGGACAGCTTGGAATCTTTGGCGACGGACAGCTCAGTTTTATATAGGCGCAGGAAGTTATCCGCGTCCAGCTTGCCGTTGACGACCAAAGAACTGCCACCGTTATACCCTCCGACAGGCTGATAGGTATAACGTTCCCCTTTGTTGTATTTGCTGCCATAGTCAAAATCAGCGGTCAGCTTGCCGCCCTTGTTATCCCACCACCACTGCCAGGTGACCGGAACATCCTGGATATTAATATTGGACCATTCCTTGCCATTCGAGACAGAGCCATTCACGTAGTACTCCAGTCCATGACCAGTATTGAAATTAGTGCCGAACTGGCTGCCCTGGATAACCGAGCGTTCCGTTATGTACGCGGCTATGCCATCCCAGTTCGCTCCGGAGGCTTTAACATCCGAAAGATCGACGTTCGCATTGCGCTCCGCACGGGAAGGGTCCTGGTTAGGCCCTGACCACCAGGCACGGTCCCGGACAAAGGTCATCCATTGGTAGTTGTCATCAGCTCTGCGGTTCATGTCGGTTCCGCCCATATCCTCATCCAGAGCATGGTGGGTGAAATCCGCCCCCAGAGTCGCAATACTGTTCATCGGCTGGCCCTGATCATCCAGATTCAGGCGGAGATCATATTTCTGCTTCCATCGCCCAAAATCCCCGTTACCGCCCTCAACTCCAGCAAAGACAGTCTTAAGCGAATCAAGTCCCAGGCTCTTGGCGTGCTCGCTGGACTGTTGGAGCTTGCTCTTGTTCCACCAGTAATTCAGGAATATGGAGTCGGATACCTGACCAAACTTTGGATCTTTTACAAATGGGCTGTTGTTTGCATTGAACTCATTCTGATATGCAATTTTTCCAGTGGAGTCCAAGATAGAGTCGTACCACTGAACATACATCCCTTGGTCGGTCAAGTACTTCATAAACTGCTTATACCTTGAAATATCCTCGGGAGCAACGCCTTTGGCGGCTTCCTCCTGGTTGAAGAAGTAACCGTCATACCCGTAGTATCGCGCCATCTCCACCAGTTTTTTGGCGGCTAGGAACTCTCCTTTACTGTCTTGCACCAGCAGCTGCTTATAGGTTTGTGGCCCACGGTCGTTATCCGAGAAAAAGATACAGGCGATGGAACGCACGCCATTCTTGTGAGCCGCATTCGTGTACCCGGGGTTAGGGATATTCAGTACCCCGAATTCAAACCATTTCTCCGTCCAGTCCTTATTCGGATCATATAATTCCTCCGGCACCTCTGCGGTAGGCATCCCGTGCCAAGATCCGTAGTAGTCCGTATACTGCCAGAAGTTGAACAAGTACTCACTAAATTCATTCGTATAAGAATAGCTATCAAAAAACGCATTGCCGTAGTCACCGCTCAAGGTAAAGTTCTGTGTCTTCGGGCTCAATGCAGGCTTAGCCTGTGTGGCCGGGAATGCACCAATCCGTTTCTGGAGTGGGACCCGGGCACGGAGCATATCCCCGTACACATCGCTTTCCGGGGTCCATTCCATAATATTAGAGCTGGTATACCCGTGCTGATACGGCTGATTGGCTCCCTTGGCACTTTCCCCTTGATAAGGCAGGGTATCTCCGGCGAGAGCCATTGGGGCGAAGGAGAAGCTAAGCATAGCTGAAGTTAGAGCAAAGACGGTAGATCTTGCCGCGATGAGCCTATGAACGCTGCGCAGTTTCATAATCTGTCTCCTTTCTGGTTTCACAAATATTTACTTAACCCTATGTCCGGCCCCCTTTTCTCTTTGGTAAATCTGCCGTGCTTCTGGAGCAGCCCCAGCAGTTATGAATAAGATAATTTATGTAAGCATTTTCAAATAGGGCGAAATTAAAGATATCCTGTTTAAAATATAGAAAAATCTAAAACCACTGCTAGAATTCATAGACCAAAACAGCGCTTACCCTAAACGGGAAGCGCTGTTTCTTAATCCTAAGTTTGTTAACGATTCGCAGCTCAGCAGTTAATAGATCAATTACAGCTGACTTGCAAGGTATTCTGCGAGCTGATCGAACGTTCCTCCAAATCCTTGTTTAACCATAGGAGCCATGCCATCGAATGCGGCCTGTTCTTCATCGGACGCGTTCAGCGGACCCCCTTGAAGTGTAAGCGTAGTCTGCCCGTCGTGTTCTTCGAGTGTAAGGATATTTATAATTTCAAGCGGCCAGTTAGGGTTGAACGGAGCTCGTACGGTGTTCCCCTGTTCATCGGAGAACGATTGAATGAAGACAAGCTTCTCTGGAACGGTTACTTCCTGATAAACGAACTTGCCCCACATGACTTGACTTCCATCAGGAGACTTCTGACAGCCCAGAAACATACCTCCCGGGCGTACCTCCATTTTGACCACTTCAAGCGAAAAGCCCTTCGGTCCCCACCATTGTCCGAAATGCGCAGGGTCTGTCCAAACTTTAAAAACCAGCTCCCGGGGCGCCTTAAAAACACGGCTCAACAGTAATCCTTGCTGCTCTTTGTTCTCACTCATAACATATCCTCCTCGAATTAGGGTAGACTCATCCTACGGTTTCTTTTGCAATTCTTCCAAGTAATCGGCAAGCCGGTCAAAACGTTCTTCCCACATAGACCGGAACGACTCCAGCCATTCGTCCATTTCTTGAAACGGCTCCGGTCGCAGATGATAAATACGGCGGTTCGCCTCTGCTTGAACTTCTACCATTCCGGCCTCATGCAGGACCTTCAAATGCTTGGACGTCTGCGGCTGCCGGATCTTAAGGCAATCCGAAATTTCTCCTACGGTTAAGGGGCCCTGCCCTAGCAGTTCAACAATCTGCAGTCGGCTGGGTTCGGCGAGCGCACTCAAAGTTGTCTGTTTCATTTACCCTTCCCCCGATTCATGACACTTACAGCGTACTTGAAGCCTGTTCTAACAGACTAGCCAGCAGGGCATAGTCCGGCGTGTCCCCCTCCCGGATTTTCAGCCATTTCCTCTCCGGCGGGCCATCGAATTCTTTAGGAACTTCCAGACCGGTAGCGTTCATAATCATAAAGGCGAGCGCATCCTTTGATGGTGAAATTACAGCTGCATAATGTCCATTCTTCAGGAAATGCGGCTTCTTATACTGAATCCGTTCTTCAACCTCTGGAATCACTTCGTGAACCAGATTCCGAAGCTTATTGCCCATTTCGACCTGCCACGGCTGACTAAGGTTCTCGATAAAAGAAACAACCTCTTGGCTCATATACACCCTCCAATATTGTAAGAATAAACCAATCTACTTCCTGCCCATAATATACCACACGAGGAATATTCCTTCAAGGGAATTTTCAAAAATATCCACGGAAAGTCCACCGCAAATTCTCAGTCTATTCACCTGGAATCTATACAGAAGTACTTTTTAGTATCGCCTAATACTTATGCCTGTGACTTGGTGAAATTTAAACGAACAATAATACGGCGAGTATCCCATGTAATTAGACAACTCGTCTAATGAGAAATGATTCTTTAAATGGTCTTCAATCCAATCAACCATACGCTGTGCCTGTTCACTCATGAATCTCACCCCTAGATGGAATTATAAGAGGTATTCATATCTTTCTTATGATATTTCTTGTGATATATAATAATCTTCACATCTGCGGATAGCTAACCCTTGTTACCCATGCGAAAAACACCTCCAAGGTTGTCTCCATATCTTATGACATGGCTGCATTCTCTTGGAGGTGTTTTAATTGGTTTCACTTCATAAGGTCATCTATACCAAATGAACTTATGAAGGTTATACTTCTTGAGCGCTGCGATGCCGAGTGTTCTTACGACCCCTGTTGTCTCCGAAATCCTTGAAATAGATAACCAAGTAGGAGCATTTGGGAGACAAAGGCGGACGCTCCGCTTCTTCAGAATCACTCGGTCTCTCTGCTGAGATCGGTTAATTCTAAAGTTCATTTTATATAGCTTCATCAAACTTCAAAAACTTTTTGACGACCTCCAAAAATGCCTCTAATTTAGAACTATGAACATCGTGTCCGGCACCCTCTATGGTCACTAGTTCACAAGCCGGAATTAAATCACAAACCTCTCTCAATTTATCCTGGGGTACATGACTGGTAGCCCCGCCCCCAATAATGAGTGTGGGTGCAAGTATTTCAGGGAGATCCTCCCACCATTTGGGATTAGGTTCATTGAGCTGCTGCAGAATTGAAGGGACCACAGTCCAATCAAAGGTTAGAGGCTCAGAGGGCTCAGGAGGGATTTCAATCTTTGTATCCAAATATGGTGGCGGTGTATCCTCGACGATCAAGCGTTCTATTCTCGATGGATACCTCTCCGCAAAGAGATAAGATACGGTTCCCCCCATAGAATGTCCTAGCAATGTAAACTGTTCTATCCCTAAGGCATCTGTAAATAGGAGAAGATCCTCACACATGAGCTCAAAAGAGTACAACCCTGCTCTTGCACTGCCGCCGTGCCCGCGTTGATCCAGACTCAGCACCCTGTATTTTTGACCTAATACAGCAGCAACCTCATCCCAGGATGCGGCATTCCGGCTTAAAGCGTGAAGACAAATCAGCGGTGGTGCGGACACCTCTCCAGTCTCCCGATATTGAAATAGCTGACCATTCAGCATAACTTGCTTTGCTTGTATTTTCAGCATTCGTCTTCTCCCCTTCCTTATCGTTCAGATGATAGGACACAGAACTGCTCAATGATTTGCTTTTTCATTTCCTCAACAGGGTACTTCTCGGGATATATGGACATCATTAGCATCGTACCGTGCAGAGTGGACGAGAAGTATAGTGATTTTAATGGCGCATTCGCACCCTCCAGCTCCGCAAACATCCCGCACTGCACCTCAAATTGTTCGGCCATCGCTTCATTGAGCATTTGGCTGTATTTGGACAGAACTTGATCTTCTTCAGGCTGTGTCTGTAAATGTAAATAAAACCGGTACACCTTGGGCCGCTGCCCAACATTATCAAGAGCACCCTCAATGATGTGTTTCAACTGTTCAGCTGGGGAACTTAGGGCGGCAGCTGTCTGCATCACTTGGGTGATTTCATCGACCCGGCAGAGAACCATCTCGTTTAAGAGCTCCTCTTTTCCCTTGTAGTAATTGTAAAGCAATCCTTTGGAAACACCGGCTCTTTTGGCTATATCATCAATCGAAGCATCATGGTACCCCCGCTCGATAAAAACCTCCATTGCCGCATTTCGAATATTCTCTTTGGTGGTTTGCCGAATTCGGTCGTTCTCTTCCCGTGTTCTTGGCATTAATCAAATTTTCCCTTCTATAAAATCATCAATATGCCTGGCGAGCTCATCTGCATGGGTCAAAGTAAGCATGTGATCTGCCCTATCCATTTCAACAAACCGGATGGCAGGAATCCGCTTGAATTGCTCCGCAATCTTGAACATTTCCGGCCATTCAACGGTACCATGAATAAACATCGTCCTGACTGCAATCGACTCGAGCCTTTCAATTGCCGGCGGCTCAGGCCAGATGACCTCAAAACTCTTCCATTCGGTAAATACTCTTGTCATGTATTGGGTGGTCATTTCGCGAAGGAAATCCCGGTGAGGTCCAGCCATTGTGATACGGTAATTGGGACCAGCCAGGGATAGCTCCACCAACCGGGATACATCTGGAGCAGCCGAATTCACCGACTCCATCCACCCGGTATATTCCGGGGACGGTACAAAACCCGTTAACCAAGGGGCTACTACAACCAGCCGCTCCACCATCGAAGGATACGTTAGCGTAAAGTCCGTCACCGCCTGACCGCCCATAGAATGGCCGATAAGAGTAACCCGCTCTAATCCCAAGTGCTCCAGCAGCATCCGCAGATCCTCCACCAGATTTATCGGTGTCTGAGGAGCAGGTGAGTGTCCGGTTCCTCGGCCATCAAACGTAATTACTTTGTAGGTTTGAGCTAACCTTGGAGCTACGTACTTCCACTCCCTCGAATCAACACCAGGGCTGTGTAACATGACTAGCGGCAAGCCTTCTCCTTGAATTTCATAAAAAAGATCCAAGATAAGTCCCTCCCCGTTTTACGTACTAAATATCTGCAAGTGTAGTTTAACTTATGACTGAACGTACAGTCAATACAAAAATGACCCCCTCCACAAGCGGAAACTGGATGGAAGCTGCCAAGGGCACCCTCAAGTCCCCAGATGTCAACAGTCTCACAAAAAACAGGAACTTTATTGCCCGTTTTCGAATTACCTGACCATTCAGCTTACTTGGAGTTTTCTCAGGATTTCGAGTAAAATGACGTTCAAACTGACCCATACTCCACCAAATACATATCCTGCAGCAACATCGCTAGGAAATTGGACCTGGAAATAAATCCGGCTTACTCCAACAAGCAGACATATGAGAATAACCACAACAGCAACCAAGAACCGTATGACCCTCTGGCCGTAATGCCGCAGCAGCAAAAAAGCGGAAAAACCGCAAACGGTAATCGATGTGAGCGTTTCTTTGCTGGGAAAGGTATTAAATAACTGATACCCCGCTGCCACCGGACCTGGGCGGTGAAATAGAACACGCAGCCCTTCATCAAGCAACTCTCCTCCGATCACCACCCAAAGCAAAAATGACAGCTCCAGCAGTTTTTCGCGGGCTGTAAGGGCAATCCATACTGCTGAAACAACAATAAGAGGTCCATACAAATATATTGAGCCTAATTTGGCAAAAAAGATCATCGGAACCTGCCAATGGGGTCCAAATACCGTGAGAACGAGAAAGGTGGCAACCTCATCAAATCGGTTAAATTCATGGGCCAGAAAGTCCTGAATGAGTCCCAGCATCAGGGAAACGAACATAACAAACGCGGCAAACGCAGCCAGAACCAAAAACCTGACTTTACCAAGCGAATGAAAACGCTGTACCCCTTGGGTAAGCAGCGTCATAATGGATGCGAGTACCCGCTGCTTATACCTCTTATAGATATAGAACGCCATAGTCAGCAAAGCAGAGGCAATCCCGAAGATGAGCATATAGTGGTTCACCGTACTATGATACATCTCCCATTTTGGCCCAAGCACCCTACCGAGCGAAATAAATAGACTGACCCAAAAGATTGCGCCGGGATACGCATACATGGCATATTTGCGAAATGGCAGGCGGGTTATCCCACAGAAATATCCGGTGATATGCCGGACCCCCGGAATGAAATAAGCGATAAACAATAATTTGTTTCCGAATTTTTCGAACCAGAGCGTCATCCTTGCCAGCTGCTCTTCACTCATATGAATGCGATGACCATACTTCGTTATGAAGGGTTGACCCAACCGGTAACCGACCCAGTAAGAAAGGGTTATGCCGGCTGATACGCCGGCACCCGCTGTTACGATACTAAGCAGCCAGTTTAATTTCCTTTCAAAAACAAACAGTCCGGTATAACTCATCATCATTTCACCTGGGAGGGGTAAAGCAAGCATTTCAAGAAATAAGGCTATGAAGATCAGTCCGTATCCGTAATGTGCAAGCCAAGTCAATATATCCATGAATTCCCCTCCTTTTCCAATAGTTTGTTCGTTATTGCCAAATTAAATCCACTTTCCTTGATTTGAGGAAGCCGACAAGATACAAAGACACTCCTGACATAATGTTGTCAGGAGTGTCTTTGTATAATCAGAATCAACCTTAAGTATTCACCATGTCATTATTGAAAGGATGATTTCTTTTGAATTTCGCTTCTGTGCGTATTATTACTAACGACTTGGATCGACTTGTCACGTTCTATGAACAAGTCACAGGTGTTTCGGCTGAGCGCCCCGCGCCAGTCTTCGCTGAGTTCGTCCTGCCATCCTGTACTCTGGCGATCGGCCACTCCCAGACAGTGCAGCTGTTCGGCGCTGGTTCCGTACGCGCCGCCGACAACCACAGCGTAATCATCGAGTTTCGCGTCAATGATGTCGATGCCGAATATGTACGCCTGAAACCATTTGTAAACGAGTGGGTGCAAGAACCCACCACGATGCCCTGGGGAAATCGCTCTGCACTGTTACGCGACCCTGACGGCAACCTCGTAAACCTCTTCGCGCCGTTCACCAAGGAAGCGCTTGATCGATTCAAGGACAGACCTTGACTGACAGTGTCCCTGCACTAAGCGGACTATAGTGTTCGCCCCTGCAAAAGCCCCGACTTGGAATATTAGGAATTCCAAGCCGGGGCTTTTGCACTCTTTTGGATAGGAATACTCGCTTACTCTTCATTTCCCTCATGCCGGGGACTTTTTCTATTGCGATTAGGATCTTTCTTATCCAATAATAGCAGTTGCCTGGCAATTGTATAACCTATAAGGAATGCAGGTGCTGAAACATTACCGTCCACCGTAAATGGAATAATAGAAGCATCGGCAACAATTAAATCCTTCACCCCGTGCACGTTCCCCCTTCGATCAACAACTCCTCCTCTATTTAAAGGGGCCATACGTAATGAACCCTGCTGGTGATGATTATGGTCAAAGTTCTCTTTAATAAACTCCTCCAATTTCAAATCATCATCAATGGTATCGGTTGTTGGTGAAATAAGCTGGTACGAGGGGTCGATGGACGCGAGCTCTGCCGCTATGTTTTTAACATAAATTCTGTAGATATTTTTTACTGCCTCCATGTCATCCGGGTTGGCCAGAAATCCTTCATCAGCAAGCACAATTTTTAGTGGATCATTATTTTGGATTTTAATGAAGCCCCGGCTCTTGGGACGTAAGTACAGAATTGCCAAGGTTAAATTGCTGCCAGAACCAATGCCAATAAGTTGAACAGCCCGACGGTTTCCATTAGCCTCTGTAGGATCAGGCAAAAAAGCGCCCCCTGTATAAAGAGCATTCGGATCATTCGCAGGCAGGGCGTTATCATTTGGATTGGTTGTGAAAACCGCAAAGTTAAGCGTATGATTCCTCAACCTCTGGCCTACGTTTGAATTATTAAAAATAACAGGGACACCTGCTTTTTTCAGCAGTGCAGCCGGTCCGATTCCAGACAGCATAAGCAGTTGAGCGCTATTAATGCCTGCTGATAAAATGACCTTTTTCCGTGCGTAGGCGCGCATGCGCTTCCCTTCCTTAAGGAATTCCACTCCTGAAGCACGCTTATTGGCAAAAAGCACACGTAAAGCCGTCGATTTAAAGAATACTCTTAGCTGCCTGCCGTTTACACCGCGACCGGAAGGAGTCATGATGTCCGGGGAGAAAAAGGCCGTTGAAGAATTCTCCCTGCGACCGCTCGGATCTTGATACAATTGCCACCGGGTAAAAGGACCAAGAGAGGTTTTAGGGTCATTATAATCAAGAATCTCCGGAAAACCTGTTGCCTGCTCTATAGCCGCAGTGAGCTTTTCAGCCATAGACGTTGGATGTTCTGGAGCTTGCCTGATATCGATCCGTCCACGGAATCCCCGTGCTCCTGGGTTATTAGTTTCACCGTTATACTTTTCTAATCTCTTGAACCGGCGTATCGCCCGTCTGGGTGACCAAAGCGGGCCCAAAAGCTTTTCCCATTCTCTAAAAACAGCTGATGTAGGCCGTACATACTGTTCCCCGTTAATCGAAGACCCCCCACCTAAGAGCCGTCCTGTGGTCCATTCAAATGCTCGTTCATCCAGTCCTTCTTGGGGAATGCCTTCCCCTTGCCAAAAGTATTGGGGGAAAAATTGTTCCTCCAACTCAGGCGCAAATGTAGAATCCCTAATCGGTTTATCTTTATCGTTGTTCTCGCCGGCTTCCAAGACAAGAACCGATGATTGTTTATTATCACTAAGTAATTTTGCGATGACTGCACCAGCCGGACCTGTTCCTACGACAATGTAATCAAAGGTCAATTTCCTATTCATCAAAGCTCCCCTTGTTATATGGACTACTGTCAGAATATTGCTTCTCCCTGTCCTAAGTTCCTGAGCGGAATCAAAAAAGATCCGCCTCTGGCGGACCGGTTGTCATTTGCAGCTGGGGGATAACATCAGCATGAAAAAGCGACCTCCCACGGCCGCTTCTCTCAAGGTACTATCAAATTATACAACTAACTATGTGCTCTTCTTTAATCTACTATTGATTCCATTGCGGCGAATGAAGTGCTTGCGCTTAACAAACAATTAGCCTAAGAAAGCAATGGAGCGTTTGACTTTCTTTGCAAATGCAATGGGATCATCGATCGACTCCCAGTGAACATACATCAGACGCGGTTTATCAAACAACCAGTGATTATGAACTGCCGTTACTTTAATCCCGTTATTCCGAAGATTTGTCAGCAGCCGGTTTACTTGACCTTGGAAGAGAGCCGTCTCTCCTAAACAGAGTGCACGACCTGAGCTGTTCAGGGATTCGAATGAGAATAGTTGGTAGCGGACCAAAGGAGAAGTGGTACGTCTTCCTAAAATCGTTGCATTAATTCTCCGATTTCTGGACACAAAACAAACCGGACCTTTTGTAATTTCATGCTCCGTTCCACCTAAAATAGTTGAAAATTGGTTACATAGTTTTTTAAAGCGAGGACTTGCTTTAACTTCTGCCATACGAAATCATCCTCTCATTAAATGATTTAAACTCAGGCCGATAGCTCAACGGTATTAACCTAAAAATTTTATGGATTCTTTTGTTTTTCTTGCAAAGGCAACAGGATTATCAATGGATTCCCAATGCATATACATTAAGCGGGGTTGTTCGTTGAGCCAATGGTTATGAACCGCGGTTACTTTAATCCCGCGCTTACGGAGATTTGACATCAATCGATTAACCTGATTTTGATGTACGGCAGTCTCACCCAAACAGAGGGCACGGCCCGACTTATCAAGCGACTCAAAGGAAAACATTTGCATTTGAACCAAAGGGGAACGTGTTCTTTTTCCCAAGATAGTCTCTTTCAGATTCGTCATCCGGGTGACAAAGCAAACCGGGCCTGCTTCAACCTCCGATTCGCCTCCTAATATTTTTCCAAATTGCATACACAGTCTTTTGAATTGTGAGCTAACCTTAACTTTTTCCGCCATTCCAAGTCCTCCTTTAATCAAATTCTAAGTATTCTATGATCAAAGAGGAGGATTGTATTGGACCAATTACTTATGTTGAACACAATCTTTGAGAAGCTGGCAAAGGATCACCAAGAGCTCACTTGAGATGCAAACCAATACCGTTCATTACATAGGAATGAACAACGTTTACAAGGAAATCGGCTCGATCCATTTCCCCATCCTTTAACCAGCAGTGGGCAGCACCATAAATCGCGGAGCCCGTCATGGCCGAAATGATTTTTAAATGGTGGTTGACTTCCATTTGGTGGATATTTCCTTTTAAAAATATATTTTCTATCGTTTGCTGCAGCAGATGTTTTATTTTATCATCAACGATCTTAGCAATAGACTTGGAATCCATTCTGCATATCTTGTAAAAGTCAACGATATAACGATAGGTCAGCAGGATCAGCTGGTCGCATACTTCCCCTGTAAACTCCTTCGCATTCGCCACATCTTCCGGGATCATCCCGCGAAAAGCCTGTTCTATGGTCTCTTCCAGCAAAGCATATTTATCTTCATAATGCGTATAAAAGGTAGCTCGATTAATGGTAGCTTTTTGTGCTATATCTTTTACGGATATGGATTCAAATCCTCTACTCCGCAACAATTCTCTAAATGATTCCATTATCAACTGTCGTGTACGCAAAACTCTTGGATCTTGCAGATTAACCATATCCATATCCCCCTTCTTAAACATCAAAAATCACAATGTGTTGTCTAAGCAACCTTTCCCTAGGTTTGTCTGTTGAATTCACATGAACCCTGCAATAATATGTTACAGACGACAGTGTTGTTTAAGCAACTTATGACTAAATTCGCTGAAAGGAACGAACAAATGAACATCCATCAAGACAGACTCCTAATTGTTGGTGCCGGTGTGATTGGCAGTGTATACGCTCTGCGATTTGCGCAGTACGGACTGGACGTAACCATGCTTGCGCGTGGACACAGGCTGGATGTATTGAAGAAGGACGGGCTGAGATACAACGATAACGGGAAGATCAAGCAGATATCCATCAAGACGATAGAAAAGCTTGAAAACGATGATATTTATGATTACATTTTTGTTCCTGTACGTTATGATCAGGCCGAATCTGCACTAACTTTGATTAAGAATAACCAGAGCAGAACCATTGTGACCTTGACCAACACCGTTGGATATGATGACTGGCTTGAAATTGTGGGTGACCGTCTACTCCCAGGATTCCCGGGTGCGGGTGGGGACATAAAAGAGGACGTTCTCTACGCCCAATTCGGATCGGAAAAGCATCAAGGGACCATCTTCGGTGAAATAAATGGACGGATAACCGAAAGAGTGCGAGAACTTGCTCATATATTTAAGTCAGTGGATTTGCATTATGAAATCCAACAAGACATTCTGGCATTCCATATTTCGCATACTGCGATAGCTATCACCAACAAATATTTCTATACCCATGACGGAATGGTCGATTTAGAGACAGCGAGAAGTGCAGACATTCTCATTAAGATCGCAGCCGATATTAAACAAAACATTCACCTGTTAGAGCAAAACGGAATTCCGGTAATCCCACCTGAAACGAAGAGGATGACGGAATTGTCAGACAACGATATTATTTCCGGGTACCGTCAGATGCTGAGTAATGACTTTATCATTGATGTAAAGCTGGGGAACCATGCTATCCGTCAAAAAGCAGAAATCATGCTGCTTGATGAGATGTTTCACAAAAAGCTGTCTATCCAGCGATAACAATCTGGATTATTTTGGGCTGTAAAATAGTCTCTTGTCTCCCAGATTAGATGGTTCTTCTGCTGATCAAGCTCTAAATTTTAACTTCATGTGTTGTCTCTATTAAAAAACTAAAGATCCGCTTGGTTAGCGGATCTTTAATACAAAATTATGGCTCCCTATACTCTTAGCGATGCTCTCCGAGCATAAATTGATGAACTACCGCTTTGTCCTCATCCCCAAGCTCCCTGCCGATACATTTAGCCCATTCGCGCTCAATAACCTGCTTATTGTCTTTAAACTTAATCACCAGCTCTGCCAACACACAAGACTCGTTGATATCCTGCCAGAACTCTTCTGCAGTTACTGGCCTATAATGTGACTCAATGTACCATGCTGCTGGGTACTTCTTTATCTTTTCAACTATTCTGAGAAAATCTCGTGCCGCATAGTATCTAGGGCCATCGTAAATGGCTGGCCCCAGTACATCGCCAAGGAATAGCACCTTCTCCTCTGGAATGTACATGACACAAGAATCTTGTGCATGAACACCGCCAACATGCTGTATGTGACAAGATACGCCACCTAGATAGAGTGTTATGGAGTCCGTGAAAGTAATGTCCGGCAGCTTAACCTGGATAACCCGTTCTACGCCTTCATATTCCTTTTTAATGTAATCCGCACAAAATGCAATCTCTTGTCCTTGCCTGACTCGTTCATCCAACGCTTCATCAGACCAATCTAACCCCAGCAGCGGTTGAAGCGCTTGGTAGGTCAGTCCGGTAGCGATAAGCGGTGACAACGGATCATAAGCCGCACCAAAACTATGATCCCAGTGCCAGTGTGTCAACGCGGTCATCGAAGATCGAGTGGAATAATTCTTACCCACTGCTTCTCGGAACGTCTTCGCATGACGCTTAGAGTTGCCTGCATCTATGTAGAGAGTCTGTTCCTCGCCTAAGATTGCCCCAAGAATAGGACGATCAACAGTACCGTCAGCTGACATGTATACAAAACGATTAGTTAGCTGGTTAATCATATTAATGTTCTCACCCTTATCTTTGCTATGACTTCAATCCCGTTTTTCCGTCCTTTAATACGAATAAGAAACTGCCTTCTCCAACACCCATTCTATATTGTTTAAATAATATCATAAACCTCTCGGTCGAGCGTCTGAAGGGCAGTCTTATAAGATCGTTTTTTTGATGTTGTGGTAAAGAGAAGTAAGTAAAAGTCCTGATAGTAAGGGAATTAATAGTGATTTATATAATGTGTACACATTTAAAGGTTTGCCTCCGGCTTCCTTCAGATTCCACCCCGCTGCGGACACCCTTGCCTTCAGCTAACAGATCCTACTGCCAAGCCTGTAGCGGACTTTCACCGCCGAGTTATCACTCATGCCGGGCGCACATTGAAAAAACTCTTAGTCCGGTGACCGGACCAAGAGTTTCACAAAGACAATCGCCAACGGCTATCTTTCTCTCACCCAAACAATCATTTCGCCTTCTCCGCGATTAGCCCATGCATAATAGGGGATGAACGTAATCGCTGCTGATTCATAGAGAGATTCGATATTTGAAGCGTACAGCTCACCCGTCCAGTTCCGATCCGACAATCGCGAACCCTGCATGCGGATAATCTGAACACCGCCAAGCAAATCCGGATCAAACACCGTCTCGCTTGCCTGACCAGTTTCAATGTATAGCCTGTGAAGATGTTCACCATTGTCCGCTTCCTCTAAGCAATAAACGAGCGGCCCCCGCTGCACCGCACACTTACCGGCCGTTTCGCGCAGCAGCGGATGACCTTTAACCTGCCGTACCTGCATCGGCATATGAACCACAATCCGGTCCCCATTCCTCCATAACCGGTTAATGAGCGCATACCCGCTCTCCACTTCCGGTGTGAAAGGCACCCCGTTAACGTGAAGCTGCATCGAGTCACACCAGTCTGGAACCCTTAGAGCCAGCGTAAACGTGATATCTTCTTCAGTCTGCAGGTCAAGCTGGACGTTCCCTTCCCACGGAAGTTCGGCTTGTTGCGTCAATTTGATCTGCTGCTCCCCAATGTTGAGTTCAGCCTCACTGCCTACATATAAGTGTGTATAGATCCTGTGCTCATGAATCGTATAAATATATTGGCCAAGCGAAGCAATCAAACGTGATACGTTTGGGGGGCAGCAAGCACAGCCAAACCATCCTTGGCGAACGGTCTTGATATGGTCATAGACATGATTCACACCGCACGCCTTTGGCCACACTTCCAGAGGATTAACATAGAAGAAATGCTTTCCGTCTCTTGCCATACTGCCTAGTACCGTATTAAACAAGGCTCTTTCCATGACGTCAGCATAGCGGCTGTCTTGTTCAATCTTAAGCATTCGCTGCGCAAAGAAAATCAGGCCAATTGAAGCGCAAGTCTCTGCATACGCGGTATCACTCGGCAGATCGTAATCCAGCGTAAAGGACTCTTCCTGTGCCATCGCGCCAATCGCCCCGGTTACGTACATTTGCTTGGTTACGATATTGTTCCACAGCCGCTTACAGGCTGCAAGCAAGCCGTCATCGCCAAGCTCATACGCAATATCCGCCATTGCCGCACACATATAGACAAGCCGTACAGCATGCCCTTCTGCTGTCTGCTGTTCCCGCACAGGCGCGTGAGCCTGACTATACGATTTCTTCTGAATCATGAAATCCGATCCCCAATGATTCGTTTTACCGCGTGCCTCATATTCCAGATCATAGAAGGAAGGCTCGCTGCCCCGCACGTCTAGGAAATATTTGCTCAGATGCAGGTAACGCTCCTCGCCTGTCGCCCGATACAGCTTCACAAGCGCCAGCTCAATCTCTTGATGTCCGTCATAACCATGAATCTGACCGGGGTTTGGCCCGAATACCTTCCCGATATAATCTGCGAATTTGCAGGCAACGCCGAGAATTTTGTCATTACCCGTCGCGCTCCAGTACGCAACCGCACCTTCAATCAGATGACCGGCTGAATACAGCTCATGACACTCGCACAGGTTCGTCCACTCACGGCCGGGTTCCATTAAGAGATAATACGTATTCAGATAACCGTCCTCTCGCTGGGCCTTGAATATCAGATCAACAACGGTATCCGCCACCTGCTGCAGCTCGGCATTCGGCTCGCTTTCAAGCAGATAACCTACGGCCTCCAGCCATTTCGCCACGTCGCTATCCTGGAATACCATTCCGTAGAAGGAGCCCTCCTCCTCCCCAGCGGCGATCTTTAGGTTCCGGATCGCATGGCTTGGCTCCACACCAGGAATACGGTCGTTTAAGGCCTCCCATTGATATGGTATAACGACTTCCCTGATCAACCTGGTATAGTCCGACCAGAACGGATCTTCAATACGAATATCTTTCAGCGCAGCCGTTGTTGCTTTCGTTGAAATTTGTTTCATCGGATGCTCTCCTTCTCATATACTTGAATGCCTGCTTTCTCGTAAACTTGCATGTCTGCTCGGACTAGCCTTCCTTCAATCCTGACAGCGTTACCCCACGGACGAAGATGTCCTGTGCGCTTAGAAATACAATTAGAATCGGCAGAATCGTAATCACCGTCGCCGCCATCAAGGCTGGCCAGTCCGTAGAATACAGTCCCTGCATGTTGGCGAGTCCTAACGTAAGTGTCATTTTGTTCATCGAATTGATAAAGACGAGCGGATTGACAAAATCGTTCCATGTCCCCAGCATGATGAAGATACCCAGGGTTGCCAGCGCCGGCTTGGATAATGGAACAAAGATCCTCCAATAAATCCCGAACGGTGTGCAGCCGTCGATCTTAGCTGCTTCCTCCAGCGCCTCCGGGATCGTTGAAAAAAATTGCCGAAGCAAAAACGTACCGAACGCTGACACAAGACCTGGTAGAATAAGCGACCAGTGTGTGTCCAGCAGCCCGTAATATTTCATCAACAGGAAGGTTGGAATCATCGTCACCTGTGCCGGCACCATCAAGGTGGCCAAATATAATCCGAACAGCCCTTCCCGGAAGTGAAAACGAAGCCTTGCGAACACATACCCTGCCATGGAGCTTGTAATAAGCTGAGAGACAACGACGATAACGGTAATCTTAAGCGTATTGAGGAAGTATTGAATGATCGGGAATCGATCGGTCATGTTCGTATAATTTGAGAATTTCAGCTCCGCCCCGAAGAAACGCGGTGGGTATGTGAATACCTCATTGACGTTCTTCAGCGAGGTGCAGACCGACCAGATGAACGGAAACAGGATGATGATGGACCCGATCAGCAAGATGATATGTGCGGTCGGCTTTAACCAAGAACGCGGCTTCATAACAGCCTTCCCCCTTAATAGATACTCCATTTTTTCTGACGCCAGAATTGAATGAATGTAATGATTAACACGATAAAGAACAGCACGTAAGCCATCGCGCTTGCATATCCCATATGGAAATATTGGAACGCATTCTGGAAGATATAATAGACAAGAACTGAAGTGGACCGGGCCGGGCCGCCCTGGGTCATCAAATAGACAGTATCGAATACTTGGAACGAATTGATGATGGACATGACTGTTACGAAGAAGGTCGTTGGCGAAAGAAGCGGCAGCGTAATACGCCAGAATTTTGAATACCACTTGGCCCCTTCAATATCGGCCGCCTCGTAGTAGCTGTCCGAAATTGATTGTAAACCTGCCAGGAAGATAAGCATATTGAAGCCCAAGCTCTTCCAAATACTTGTTACAATAACGGTTGGCATCGCCCAATGCGGGTCGGTTAGCCAAGCAGGGCCGTCTATGCCGAACCATGAGAGTGCATAGTTAAGCAATCCGTACTCCGGATTATAAATCCACTGCCAAATGACAGATACCGCCACCATCGAAGAGATGACAGGAATGAAGAATGCGGCTCGGTAGAACCGTATGAATCGCAGCTTCTGATTTAGAATTACAGCCAGCAGCAGCGAGATAACGATGCCAATTGGAACACTGGCTAGGGTAAAATAAAAGGTGTTGCCCATGACTTGGATGAAGACAGGATCTTGGAACAATTCCTTGTAATTATCGATTCCGTTGAAGTGGAAGGAATTCGTCAAATTCCAATCCGAAAAGCTGATCACGAACGTGGCCAGAACAGGAAGCAGCAAGAACATGAGAAAACCGATCAAGTTCGGGAACAGCATAAGAAATGCCCAGAAGCCGTCTTTATAGAGAAGCGGTTTTATTGATTTCATCATCTCACCCCGGAGCTGGCGCCAGGGGAGGGCTAAGGTGCCCTCCCGCTGTGCCGCTTGTTGTATTTATTGCGCGGCTAAGCTTTTATTAACGACAGTTTCGATATTCTGTACAGTCTGGTCGAGTGATTGGTCGCTTAGGAAAAACTTATCGAGTTCTGTCGTCGTGTCCTCCTGAATCCTCTGGCTGCTGAGGAGGGCATACGGATACGGTTTGGACGAGGTAAAGTATGGGATCAAATCCTTGAACCCATCCGGATGAACACCCGCTGTCAGCCACTTCTGAATTCCCTCTTCGGTATACAGCGACTTGTGGTTCGGCAGCCACAGTCCAGCCTTGACGTTCTGCAACTGGTATTCCTCGGAGGAGAGAAATTTGATCAGCTTCCATGCTTCCTCAGGATGCTTCGTATTGGCCGATGCCACATGCAAATGCGCTTGGCCGTGTGTAACGGCCTCATCGAACTTCGGCAGTACGCCCACGCCCACCTTGAAGTTCATTTTCGATAGTTCCTGAAGCGCCCAGGATCCGTCCACTAGCATTGCAATCTTACCCGTTTGAAGCATTTGCGCCGGGCTCATGCCGCTGTTTGTCAGCAGCTTGCCCTCCGGGCTAACCCCATCTTTTTTACGAAGGTCCGCGACAGCTTGAAGCACTTCCTTCACTTCCTGGGTATTGGCCGCAGAGGACTTCAGGTCACTTGTGAACCAATTGCCACCGTTACTCATTATTTCAGCTATCAGGTTGTAATAGGTCTCCATGCCATAAACACCATACTGCTCGACTTTATCGCCATTCTTGATCGTCAGCTTCTTGGCTGTATTCACGAATTCATTCCATGTCCAAGCTTTAGATGGATCACTCGGCGGATAGGCAACTCCCGCTTTATCGAAGATATCTTTGTTGTAATAGAGAACCGGCGCAACGATACAGGATTCGATGCCATAATACTTGTTGTCCACTGTACTAAGCTGAACGGCGGAATCAATCAGATCGCTATCCATGCCGTCCTTCTTGACGTTCTCTGTAATATCGAGCAGGCTGCCTCGCGTGACGAAATCATGATAGTAATCGCTTTGCAGGAAGAATACATCTGGCGCTTCGTCGCCAAGCACCATCGCCTGCATCTTGGCCACATACTGAGTGCCGCCGGGAATCGTCGTATATTCGACTTTGATGTTTGGATTTTCCTTCATGAATTGCTCCAAACCGTTCTTTACGCTTTGTGTTTCCAGCGGGCTGACTTCCCAGCCCATGAACTTCAAGGTAACCTGCCCGGCCTTGTTGCTTGCGGTGCCGTCATTACCCGCGTTGGCTGCGTTGTTGGCTTCATTGCCGCCGCAAGCTGTCAGAGTTAATGCCAGCATCATAAGCGACACAAGTGCGACTGACCATTTTTTCATATAAAAGACCCTCCATGATCGGTATGGTGTAGGCTATGCCTGCGCCTTGTACAGCGCTTTCATAACCACACCTTTACTATACCGAAAGGATGGAGGGCCAAAATTGCAGTATTATTCGTTTTATTGACTATTTTTGCGAATATAGAGCGCTCACTTTCTTTGCAATTTCCTGCAGGGCGACCATGGCCTTTTTCTCACCCTGCCATACGGGAAGCAATCCTTCTGACACTTCAGGAAATATCTCTATTTGATTTTTAAGATAGTAGCCGACACTTGGCATTCCATTGTCCAGCAGCTGCTTCATCATCGCTTCCCTGAACCCTGGCGGATGCGCCGCCGGATTGGAGTTGACCCAGGCATTGACAAGAGCCGGATCCGTATACCACTTCTTCAGCACTGGCATCCATAAGCCATCAGAGTACAAAGACAACGATTTGCTCGGATCCGAGAGCCACTTATACAACAGCCATGCTTCCTGCGGATGTTCGGATGAGCGGAAAATGACCGTCGCTCCGCTCAAGCCCACCGTCACGCTTTTCTTAAGCTTAGGCAGTACACCAATATCAAAGTCGACCCCCGCTTTGCCCAGATCAAGATTTATCCACTGTCCATCAACAACCATCGCCGCAAGCCCAGCCTGCAATGTCATACTCATGGATGGCAGCGATTTCGACTCGTATGGCGAAGGTGCCACATGATGAACATTGATGAGATCAGCCAGCTGCTGAATCGCTTCGGCTGCTTCCGGCGACTGAAGCGTAAACCGCTTCCTGTCACTGCTGACCCAATCACCACCATTACTGAAAATAAAATTGTTCAGCGGGTCCGACCACGTCTCGAACATGATGCCGTAGCGAACGATATGGTCTTTATCAAAGGCAGGATTGTAAGCATTCCTTCCCTGATTGTCCAATGTAAGCTTCTTGGCCGCATCCACCAACTGGTCCCAGCTCCACGCTTGTTCAGCCTTTGGCGAAGGCGGCTCCACACCGGCTTGCTTAAGCAGATCCTTCCTATAGAAGAGCCCAAAGCATTCTGCCGCTGTACTGACACCCCATGCGTAGTCATCGGCGGACTTATACCAGATGTAATCGAGAAAATCATCCTTATTTAATTCATCGTCCTTAGCCATAAAATCAAACAGATTCAAAAATTTATTCTCCCGGCTAAAAGCTTCACCCATCTCAGTCGTCATGTATGCCAGATCCGGTTCTTCGTTGGAAGCGGACATCGCCATCATTTTCGTATTGTAGTCGGAGTTTGGATAATGAATCGGCTCTACTGCTATCCACGGATAGGCTTGTGAAAATTCCGCCAGTGTATGCTCAATTGCCTTTTTCTCCTCAATCGAACCCCAGTACGTAAATTTCAGCTTTACTTTATTCGGGTATTCCACTTTTGGATCCGGATCAGATGTGCGTGTATCCGCTCTCCATAAGAGTGACGCCATAGCAAGGATGACCACCGCTGTAATTATGATTAATAGCTTGCTTCGCAATTCAGCACCTCCTGCCGCTGGACAGGCGGAAGCGTCACGGTCACCGTCGTACCTTGACCGGGTACAGACGTAATGTGAAGACCGTACGGCTCGCCGTAGAGAATTTGAATTCGCCGGTTCACGTTAGAAATGCCCACATGGTTGCCGCCTTCCAGGAGTGAAGCCAGCTTGACCGTATCCATTCCTTCCCCGTTATCCTTGATCTGATAGATTCGAGCCTCCTTCGAGCACCAGCACGAAATACGTAGCTCTCCTTCCCGGCTCATCTTCTTGAAGCCATGAACAAACGCATTCTCAACAAGCGGCTGCAGGAAGAACTTCGGCACCTCATCATCCAGCATCTGCTCGTCCATCTCGTAAATAACCTTGAAGGCTCCTTCAAAGCGGTTGCTCATAATGGTCACATAACTTTCCAGATACGTTAGATCCTCTTGAAGCCGAACCAGGTTCGACTCCTGCTTCACCATATATTTCAGCATTTTGGACAAGCTCACGACGATATCGCTAATCTCATATTCCTCTTTCTCAAGCGCCATCAGACTGACCATATTGAGCGTGTTGTACATAAAATGCGGGTCTAGCTGCAGGTTGAGTGCTTTAATTTGTGCTTCTTTCTCACGGATCTGGGTCTCGTAATTTTCTTGAATCAACTTAACGATATTCTCGTTCATATCATTGAATTTCTTCATCAGAATACGGAACTCGAAGCTGCCGCTCTGTTTGAAGCGTGTTTCGAACCGCCCTTCTCCCGTATTGACGATTGCGCGGATCATCGTTCGGAACGGATTCGTAATAAGCATAGATAAAAGATAGGAAAGCATGATAAAAGCAACGGTAATGATGGCAACGGAAATTAACATGTTCCGGACATACTGCTTCGTTATAGGAGCCAGCAGCTCGCTTGAGGGAATAACGGCTATGCTCAGCCAACCCGTAATATTCGATCGGGCAAAAGCAAGTACGTGGTCTACACCATGGTTCCGGACCATTCGAACGCCGCTCTTCTCGTTCATTAGGTCCTGAAGCATTGGAAGATCTGCCTTATTCGTCAACAAGGAATGATCAGAATGCGCGATAATCTGGCCTTTCGAATCGACGACCATATAGGTAGAGCCGCTGACTGGAATGCTGCCTTCGAACACATTGGTAAACAAAGAATCCTTGAAGTTCAGCAGCAGAGTCGGCCTGTCCTCAAGGTCCGTATATACTCGAAATTTCCCCTTATCGTAGGAGCCTTGAATTAAAGATACAGCAGAAAATAAATATTTGTAGTCATATTCCATACTCTTGAGATACGGAATGTGATACATATCCGCAAAGTTATATGTCGGCACCCACTGAATCCTGCCTTCTCCCTCCTTGGCCGTCCTGTCTAATCGGGTACCCTCAAAACCGTTAATGGGTATAAAGTTTTTCGCGTGCTCGCTGTTCGCCGAAGAGGAGGTGCCGAAGATGAAATAGGAGGTCGCGACCTGAACGGAATAAATATCCTGGGATTGCGCGAAATATTTATCAAGAATTCTTTTAATCCGCTGATCGGCTGCAAGTACCTTTGTCTTGTTTCTTTTATCGAGTGTAGTGAAGGTTTCGTAGAAATCGGTATCCTCCATAAAGCCATAGATCATCTCGCGAATCCTGGAGAACTTCGCTTCGATAATCTCGTTGTTCTTACCAACGATAGTCATAACATCTTTCTGTGCCATTTCAAGTACGGTGTTGCGATTCAGGCGATAGTCGCTGATACCAAATATAAGAACCGTACCAACAAGCAGCATGATATAAGTGAACAGCAGTTTGGTATGCAGTCGGCCTTCTTTGATTCTTCGCAGCCATTCTCTCATTCTGGTGTACCGCCGCTGCTATGCATTTGACGGAATGTCTTAGGGGATATACCGGTCTCCCGCTTGAACATCTTGTTGAAATACGCCGCCGTCCGAAAGCCGCTTCGTTGTGAAATAACCGCAATTTTGGCATTGGACTGCTCCAGCATAAGCTTTGCCTTGTTAATTCGAAGCTCCAGCAAATATTCCGAGAAATTCATTCCTGTCCGCTGTTTGAACAAATTGCTAAAGTATGACGGATTGAAATGAAACATAGCCGCAACTGATTCGAGTGAGATATTATCCATATAATGCTGCTGCAAATAATTCTGACAGCGCAGAATTAGAAGTCCGTTCTTGTCGAGATTCGTCTTCTGCGCAAGCTCTAGCAACCTGAGGACAAATTCCTTGAATCGCAGCCTTAAATCCCGGTAATCCCGGTAATTTCTGAATTTCTTCCGCAGCACTGTGTAATCCCACTCCTGGGAATCCGAAGGAAGCAGGCTCTGCAAGCTTTGGAGCAGCTGCCATATCATACAGCCAACCTCATCACGAACAAGATCAGGATCCGGGTAAGGCGGCATCTCTCTAGGCTTGAAGAATTCGTTAACAAGCTCCAGAGCCCGGCTGCGTTCACCCGCTTTAATTGCCGAGACTAGTGGATCCGTGACCTCCTTCGCCCTTGGCGTCACTTTCTCGGTAAAGACCTGTATATCCGATCCCCAGAAAACAGCCGCCTCCGACGTGTAGAAGCGATGCCGCAGGCCTAGTAAGGCTTCATCATAGGCTTCCTTCACAGCTGAACGAAAAGCAGGAATCATACGGCTTACGCCTACGGAAACGTCTTCGAATTCGTTCGCCCTGATGTTCTCGAGCAATCGGCTAATCTTGGAGACGGTATCTGATGGCTTGGGTGCAAGTAGGCTGCTGAGCCAAACCAAAGATACCAAGCGTTGGCCAGACATCTCTTGTAACGTCTCGCAATGCCCGATTGCCCGAGATTCAGTTGTCCACCTTCTATTCAGCTTCGCGATACGGTCTGCTGCAGAAGAGCCGCTCAGTTCGAAGACAATCGCAAGGCCCGGTCCGTCGGAGGGAGCAAATTTGTCCATAAGTTGCCGCTTTCCATCGGCTAACGCGCCTGTAATCACCTCGTGCCAGAAGCGCTCTTTATCAAGCAGGTGATGCTGATTATCCTGTGCCAGCTGCTCCTCGAGCTTGGTGAGCACGCTTTCGATATCCGTAAGTCCTATGGGTTTAATTAAATATTCGATAACACGGTGATGAATGGCTTTTTTGGCATAGTCAAATTGTCCGTACCCGCTAATCAATACAGTTCTAATATGAGGCTTCTGACTAGCAATCCGTTCCACCAGCGTCAGCCCGTCCTCATCCGGCATTCGAATATCCGTGAGTACTGCATCAACCGATTCGCACGTGAGCAGCTCCCAAGCGGCCTTCACATCCATCGCTTCCAAGGTCCGGTATGTTGGCCTAAGCCGCCGAATAATTGCTGATAATGCTTTCACCTGCCGGGTCTCGTCGTCGACGATCAAAATTGTTCTCACTATCCTCCACCTCCACAAAAGAAAGCGCTATCAAAAAATAATATACTCTTTTTTGCATCTTTAAAAATATAATTATTATTCGAAAACTGAAATATTTTTGTATGTACAGGTCCCGTCCGCTCCGCTTCTTCAGAATCACTCGGCCTCTCCGCTGAGATCGGTTAATTCCAAAGTTCATTTTATATAGATTTCAATGTTCTATTAAATAAAGGCCGCCGAAGTCAATCGGCAGCCTGGTCATATATCATGTGATTATATTATTAGTTAATCGTAATGCTGTCCAGTTCCGCGTAACCCGTGCTTCCTTTTGCAAACCGGATAATGTTATCACCAGCCGTGAGATTCACACTCACGTTAACCGTTCCGAACTGTCCCCAGCCAGCTGTCGCCGGGTAGGATACCGTTGACCACGCCCCGCCATTATATGCATAATTATGCGTCGAAGCAGCTCCTGTGCCGTTAGCGTAACGAATCGTCATCGTGTACATCTTCGTCGTTCCCACATTGACATAGAAATCGACATAGCTGTCGTTGTGATCCATTTGTGCCACGTACTTACCACCCGATGCATTAGCGCTAGAGGCGATGTTCGCATGGTTGTACGCCGCGTCTTCCGCTTCATATACGTTAGTCGCCTGCCCGGATGGTGTCACATAAATGCGGTATCCGTATTGGTTGTTCAATCCGCTGAGCGCAAGCGTAATCCGGTTATTACTGATTGTATAATCGCCTTCTAAGACGGTGCTGGTCGTATTGACAGCCGTGTTTCTGTTCACCCATGGTGTTGAGCTCACCTTTACGTGAACGCTGCTGCCGTTCGTACCCAGGAACGACGGAATGTTCTTAAGAATGGCATTTACGGAACCGTCCGTCACACCGCCAAATAGAACACTCGCATATTTCTTATTCGCATCCACATTCGCGAATCCATCGACAGTAACCGTATCGTTCTCGTTCGGAGGCGTTACGCTGACCATATTGCCCGACATGTCACCATACCATTTGTAGAACCACCAGCCACCATTTCGCTGTGTAGGGCTTGAGAGCAGTGTTCCCAATCTGCCCGGATTCGGAACATCCCAGTAGCTCTGCATCGCGGTGTCGACTCTAAGCCGCTCAAACTTGGCGATGAGTGGAGCGACGGCGCCAGGCTTACCTTCATCCTCCAGCCAAGCCTTACCGCTGTATTCGTTGATCGAGATAGGCCGTGCCGGGATACCAAGAGAGGTCTCAATTGCCCGGTAATCTCTAAAGTTCGCGGTGAAATTCTCACCGGTCAATTGATGCCAGGATGTGATATCAGGAAGCGTGTTATGTGCCTTTTGATACGTCAAGAAGTCCGTCATCGCAGCGTGGGAGTAACCAGCGAGCGAAGGCCCGATTGCCATCGCGGTTGGATCAAGCTGCTTCAATTTCTTGTAAGTCTCACTGAAAAACTCCCGGAATGTCAAATTACCCGAGGTGTTAGAGGAGGCATAACCGCTGTCATAAATCTTGCTATGATTAACCTTACCGTTCTCGGCTTCGTATCGGACGGGCGTTCCACCGGTAACATCGATATAATCCAATTCCGCGTACCCAGCGCTTCCTTTGCTGAAGCGCAGCGTATTGGTGCCGGCGGTCAAGCTTAGGTTCATCGTAATTGTAGAGGCGCTGCCGCCTTTAAACCACCCGCCTGTATTAGGATAAGACACTGTTACTGGACTGCCGCCGTTAACGGTCACTTGATGCGTGGAGACAGCCCCCGTCCCATTGGCATATCGGATCGCTACGGGATAACTCTTGGTGGCGGGAACGTTGACGGTGAATTCAACATAGCTGTCGCTGTAATCAATCGTACCTACATACTTACCTTTCCATGTACCGTCCGGTTCATTCCATAGTTCATAACCGTACACATTCGTAAGTCCCGCGGCCTTCACCTCATTAACCGTCGTGGTCAGCTTGCTGAACCAATCCGGTAGATTCGTATAGTCATACCAACCCTTGAACCAATCAGCCAGACGAATCGTGACTTTGCTGCCGGAAGGCGCCAATCGCTGGGCAACGGGAATAGCCGCCCCCCAAGGCTGCTGATAGCCCGCGACTGCCGGATTGATGTAGGCTTTTGCGCGCAAAGGCAGAATGAGATTGTTGTCAGGCTTATTTTCTATAACTCCATAAAGCGATCCTGCTGAACTATGGGTAACTGGACCGATTACATTTGATAAATCAACGGTTAGATCGGATGCGGCCTGAGCTGGTCCGACCGATAGCATGCCTCCTAACAGAACTGCTGTTATACTAGAGATCCATGTTTTTTTCATATAAAACCCCTCCGTATAATAGTTAGTTTCATCAATTATTTCTGTAGCTGAGAGTTCACCTCCAACTATGTTTATTTTGATACCGCTTACATTTTTAATGTACCAAACAAATCCAAGACACAAATTGCAAATTCTTTGGATTATTATCATATTATTGGTTTGATCAGATAAGCTGCCCGCTAACCAAAAGAATAAGACAGCGGTGAATTAGGACTATAATGAGGACTAAAATTACAATCCTAGTTGAAAAATAGGTCAAGGGATAGTAGAATCAGAAAAGTGATCACACTTAAACGATATATCAACTGTATAACCTCTGGAATATGGCTAGAGGGTATCTACCAGGAGCCTTAAAATCCTGACTACAGAAAATGAATTTATTCATTTTTTGCAGTCAGGATTTTTTGTTGTTTTCTGTAAAGACCCTAGAGCCACTTCTTCTCATTTCAACAAAGAAAGGGCCGAACAGAAATATGAATTTGAAAGTCATTATATTAGCATTATCGACCGTTGCGGTTGGATTGGTTGAATTAATCGTTGGCGGGATCTTACCGGCGATATCCGAAGATTTTAACATTTCATTAAGCACAGCGGGACAGCTGATTTCAGTGTTTGCGCTTGTCTACGCCATTGCCGGTCCTGTTTTGCTGGTTCTAACCAGTAAAATTGAACGCAAAAAGCTGTATCTTGCTTCTTTGTCTATCTTTTTCCTCGGCAATGTCATGACCTATTTCAGTCCAAACTTTACTTTTATGATGATTGCCCGGGTATTAACGGCAACAAGTACAGCGCTTGTCGTTGTGCTTTCTTTAACCATTGCTGTTAAAATTGTTGCTCCTGCCCATCAGGCCAAAGCATTGGGACTCATTTATATGGGTATAAGCTCCTCACTTGTGTTAGGTGTACCCGTAGGAATTCTGGTTTCCAATATGTATGGATGGCGGGTAATATTTCTTGGAATTTCTTTATTATCTATTGGATCGATGGTACTTATTTCGCTATTCTTGGAGCGTATTCCTGGAGAACAGACAATCCCACTTTCTCAACAATTGAAAGCTGTGGGAAACGGGAAAATCATCAGCGCCCATCTCGCCACGATGTTTATGCTGGCAGGACATTATACCATTTACGTTACGCTTATTTCACACCATTCTTAGAAACCAATCTTCATCTTAATTCCGAATGGATTAGTATTTGCTACTTTGTATTTGGTATTGCAGCTGTAGGTGGCGGGGCGCTTGGCGGAACCATTTCTGACTGGATTGGTGCCCGCAAAAGTATCATCATCGTTATCAGTACATTTGCTGTGGTATTGTGCGTGTTGCCGTTAACAGCCTCTTCACTCGTCTTATTCTTCCTAACGATGATTGTTTGGGGAGCACTGAGCTGGAGCCTAGCGCCGCCTCAACAAAGCTATTTGATTCAAACCAATCCAGCCACGTCTGATATCCAGCAAAGCTTTAATAACTCCGCATTGCAAATTGGCATTTCGCTTGGATCAGCTATTGGCGGCGTTGTGTTAAACCAAACAGGCTCGTATTCCAGCACGGCTTGGTTTGGGGGCGGCATTGTCATTATTGCGCTGCTCTGCGCAGTCTTTTCTTTTACAAGACCAGCAATCTCAAGAAATCCTAAGTCTGCGGCCTAGTCCTCCTAATGGGTTAAAAGTTGGTGATGTATTCGCTGGCTTTTAACCTGTTTATAACATGTCCTCTTACTTTAGGTTATTGTTCAGAAAATCCTCTCCTCCAATTTTCAACTCCTGTCCTTAACGTAAAAACATAAATTATTTCTTCAGCCTTCACTCTTGCTTGCCCTTTGATATTTCAGATCCTTACTCTGCCGTATTCAAAACAAAAAGCATGAGTTAAATGGAGATCAACAGCGAATGCCCGCCGCGTCGGTGTTAGTTGAGGTTCAGTTCTTCAACGGATCACTTACATAAATGTGTCTTTAGGAAATCAACTACTTTTTTAAACGCTCTTTCAACACTAGGATCTGTAAAATTATGATCAAAAACCACTCCATTTCCCCTGAAAAAGAAAAGCCGAGCAGATGTCAGGAAATGACCCTGAATCTGCTCGGCTCTTATACGACTTTATTTACTTTGATACAAGTTTGGGATCAATGATATGAGTTTATTTGCTTCTCACATCATCGCAACTATTCAGCTCTTCCCTTACTCCACCGTCACGCTCTTCGCCAGATTCCGCGGTTTATCCACGTCATGGCCAAGTGCCAGGGAAGCATAGTAGGACAGCAGCTGCAGCGGCACTACAGACAGGGCCGGTGTAAGCAGCGGCAGAGTCTTAGGAATCGCAAATGCTTGGTCAACCGACTTAAGCAGTCCTGCGACATGCTCCTCATGAGTAATCGCCATTACATCCGCACCGCGTGCTTTCACTTCCTTGATGTTGCTCACGGTCTTCTCAAGAACGGCTTCCTGGGTTGCCAGAGCAATCACCGGAATTCCCTCTTCGATCAGAGCAAGCGTACCGTGTTTCAGTTCACCCGCTGCATACGCCTCGGAGTGAATGTAAGAAATCTCTTTCAGCTTCAAGGAGCCTTCCTGGGCAACAGCATAATCAAGGCCACGGCCAATGAAGAACAGATGCTGATGATGAGAGATTTGCTCTGCGTATGCTTTGACTGCATCCGAATTCTCCAGCATGCTCTCCACCTGCTCAGGCAATGCCTGAACCGCAGCGATCATGCGGGCAATCTCCTCCTCGGATTGTGTACCACGTACTTGTGCAAGGTACATACCCAGCAGGTAGAACGCGATCAGCTGTGAGGAGTAAGCTTTCGTTGATGCTACGGCAATCTCTGGTCCAGCCAGAGTGACCAGCACATCATCCGCATCCCGGGCAATGGAGCTGCCCACAACATTGGTTACCGCGAGCACATGAGCTCCGTTGCTCTTCGCTTCGCGCAGCGCTGCAAGCGTGTCTGCAGTCTCTCCCGACTGGCTCACGACAATGACCAGTGTGTCCGGAGTAATCAATGGTGAACGGTAACGATACTCAGAAGCCACATCGTTGTAGACCGGAACCCTCACCAGCTGCTCAATTACCGTACCGCCGACCAAACCGGCGTGATACGCTGTTCCACAAGCTACGATGTGCACGTTCTGGATCTGCTTGATCCGCTCAGCCGTTAGCTTCAGATCTTTAAGCACCACCTTGCGGCCGGTTTCATCCACGCGTCCGCGGATGGTATCACGGTAAGCTTTAGGCTGCTCATGAATCTCCTTCAGCATGAAATGATCAAAACCGCCTTTTTCTGCGGTTACCGCATCCCAGTCGACATGAATCATTTCCCGAGAAATAAAATTCCCCTCGATGGTCATCAGTTCGACAGAATCCTGTGTCAGAACCGCCATTTCCCCATCGTTAAGGATGTAAACATTTCGTGTATATTCGAGAATAGCCGGAATATCAGATCCGATGAAGTTCTCCCCTTCACCAAGACCAATAATCAGTGGGCTGGCTTGACGCACAGCAACCAATTTATGTGGCTCATATTCAGTCAGGACCCCAAGCGCGAACGCACCGCGCATATAGCTGATGGCCTTCTGAACTGCCTTAACAATGTCGCCCTCGTACTCACGAGCCACCAAATGAGAGATGACTTCTGTATCTGTTTCCGACAGAAATACGTGTCCTTGACTGATCAGTTCTTCTTTCAGCTCCAGATAATTCTCCACAATCCCATTATGCACAACAGAGAATTTCTCACTGTTGTCTGTGTGAGGATGGGAGTTAACGTCTGATGGCTTACCGTGAGTCGCCCAGCGTGTATGACCGATACCCGCGGAACCAACAAGCGGAGCACTCTCCAGCTTTGATTCCAAATTGGCCAAACGCCCGATCGACTTACTGATCTGCAGTCCTTGCGGAGTGAACACCGCAATACCCGCAGAGTCATACCCACGATACTCCAGCTTCTTAAGACCACTGATCAATACAGATTGCGTATCTCTTTTCCCGATATATCCGACAATACCACACATAATTTAATATCCTCCGTTTCGTTATCTCATCAATTTTTTGGATTGAATGACGATGGAAGAAGCGGAAGACTGCGCAGCAGCACGGAGTCGCGTATATTCAATTATATAAGTGAAAATTTTCTGATAAGATCATCTATTTTCATGAATGTACATTCTTCTCCACTACTACGTATCAACCGCATTCTCTCTCGCACATTCATGGAATATCAAACGATATGAATCCTAAAATGCATGCAGAAACAACTCACTTCACCTTCTGAGTAAGGTAACAGAATATTTCTTCTGCAGTTCAGTCCATATTCTTGTGGCATCTGTCGGGAAGTTTGTATCTATGGTCGCCCATAGGGTTTGCTTATCCGACTTACGGTTAGATGCTTCTACCGGGAGGCCCCCGCCGAACATTTCGAACACCTCCACCTCGTCAGCTTCGATTGCCGTAGATCCCGCTGCTACATCAGCAGCCAATCTGTCACGCGCGAATCCGAAGCTCTGGCGCTTATGAATCTGATTAACCTCACGTCCCTCACTTTCTCTTGTAGGAATATTGTTATTATATGCACCCCGATCACTTTTTGCAATGGCTGTCAGTCCCAACGTGTCAAAATGTGACTTTTCACCCGAAAAAGAAACCGCCGAAACCAAAAATCCGGTTCCAGCGGTCCTAACGTTACGGATGAACACGGATGCTTGGTCCTACACCTACACCAATTCCCGTTCTACCACTTTGGTAATCTGGGAAACAAACTGCTCAAGTTCGCTCCGGTCGGGCCCTTCCGCCATAACACGGATCAGGGACTCTGTACCAGATGGCCGCACAAGCACACGCCCGTTGCTGCCAAGCTGCTGCTCAACAACGGTAATAGCCTCTTCAATAGCCTGGTTTCCATTGTATTTGCTCTTATCCTGCACGCGTACATTCACGAGCACCTGAGGATATTGAACCATAAGCTTCTTCATTTCACTGAGCGGTTTACCCGCCTGTTTCATCGTATCTACCAGCTGAATCCCGGTCAGAATGCCATCACCCGTTGTATTATAATCCAGGAAAATTACATGGCCGGACTGCTCTCCGCCCAGGTTATAACCACCTCTAAGCATTTCTGCCATGACGTAACGGTCACCTACAGCCGTCTTTGCGGTATTAAGAGCCAGCTTCTCTGTAGCTTTGTAGAAGCCGAAGTTACTCATCACCGTGGTTACAATAGTGCTGTTGTTAAGCTTGCCCTTACGGTTCATAGCGTCTCCGCAAATGCAAAGGATATGGTCGCCATCCACCTCTTGACCCGTTTCATCAATGGCGATCAAGCGGTCGGCATCCCCGTCAAAAGCAAGGCCCAGATCCGCACCTAGACGTACAACCTCCTGCTTCAGCAGCTCCGGATGTGTGGAACCGCAGTGGTCATTTATATTAAGCCCTGTTGGCTCTGCTGCGATCGTGTGAACCTCCGCTCCAAGCTCGCGGAACAATTTCGGTGCAAGCTCATATGCTGCCCCATTGGCGCAGTCGAGCACAATCTTCAGACCTTCAAAGCTCGAAGAAATCGTTGTCTTCAAATGCTCAAGATATTTAAATTTAGATTCCTGATCAACCGTCACGCTTCCCAACTTGTCACCGATTGGACGAGGCAGTTCATCCACCTCTTTATCCAGCAATTCTTCAATCTGAAGTTCGGTTTCATCGGACAGTTTGAATCCGTCGCTCCCGAAAAACTTAATTCCGTTGTCCTCTACCGGATTGTGCGAAGCTGAGATCATTACGCCTGCATCCGCTTTAAGCAGTCTTGTCAGATAGGCCACAGCTGGAGTGGAGACGATCCCAAGACGGACCACATCCGCTCCGATAGACAATAGACCAGCCACTAGTGCCGACTCCAGCATGACACCGGAAATCCGGGTGTCCATCCCAATAACGACCTTAGGCTTCTCAACTTGTCCTGCAAGCACATATCCCCCAGACCGACCAATACGATATGCAAGCTCTGCTGTTAACTCCTTATTAGCAATTCCGCGAACGCCATCTGTTCCAAAATATTTCCCCACAATGACTCACTCCTCCAGATATTGGTTTCTCACCCATGTCTAATTAGCTTTCTTTAGTAATGCCATAATGATGCTTCAGCCTGGCTGTCTGATCTCATGGTTCCTTCCCGCTACCCGGATTATCTGTGCCGTCTGATGAATCCTGCCCCGATCCTGTCCCTGTATCCGGTGAATTGGACTTGGTTTCCTGACCGGTATCGCCGGAATCTTCTGTGCCGGTTGGAGTGGTATTAACAGAGTTAGCATTGTCCTTAATCTCTATCTCTACCTGGAGATTGCCACCTCCAGCCGCCAAAGTTACAAACTTCGGAAGCACAATGTCGGGTGTTACGGTATGAACCCCTGGTCCAAGGCCTGATACATCTGCCGTAATTGTAATGTCTCCCGTCTTAACAGCCTTCAAGACCTGCTCTGCCCCCTGCAAGGTCAAAGACATCTTTGAGTTTGCAGGTGTAATAATCTTGGCGGTGTGCTGTCCGCTCTGATTCTTGATCGTAACCGGAATGTCATTTACTACCTTCACACCAAGTGGGGCAGCTTTGACAACGACCTTCACAGAGCTCGGCTCGATTTTCTCAGAACCTTTCGGCGGAGTCAAGTCCAGTGAGTATTCCGTCGTATTCGGTCCTTTAAATTGGCTTAAATCCACATTAATCGTGTAGGAATTAATACTCTGTAATGATTCTTTAGTCCCATACACAGCCACACCTTCAACGTCTGCCTTGATCTCGGATAGTGCATACCCGCTTGGCAGCTGCCCGATTTGCTTAATCGCCAGGGGGACCGTTTTATATAACTTATTCATGGGGACATCAACCTTGATTGACGAAGGACTAATCTCAGCCCCGGGAATTTCTCTCCCGTTCCTGTCATAGGCCCTCAGCTTCACGGATTTCCCTTCTACTGAATCATCAATTCCGCTGATATCGAGTACGCCTTCCACTTTGTAGACCCGCTTCATTTCACTCTCAGGGAGAGTTACTGTGACTAGGCCATCATGCTCCAGAATAGGCGTTCCTACCTGAAGTCCTCCCTCGGGAGCACCTTTTAGCTGTAATGACGCGGTAAAGGACTTAGTCTGCTTCTCTTCAATAGTGACCCTTGCGGTTGACGGCTCAATAGATACCATCTCCACACCAGCAGGGAGCTCGTAGGTGAGAGGCACATTCGTCGTACCCGGTCCGATATTCTCCAAATTCAAGATAACCTTATAATCCGGGAAAAACGAGGTAATATCTGTGCGCTTCCCCCTTACCTCCAATTTGACGGTCTTGGGCTCCATCGAAGTCAGTACATAGGACTTGTCATCAAATCCAACAACCTCAACAGTCACGTCATTAATCGTTTTACTCTTCACTTGGGAAGGGGATGGCAGTGAGGTTGTGCTGTCCAGATGTACCATCGCCCACAAAATAATGCTGATGCACAAAGCGATAATCTTCGCGATCGTGTTATTATTGAACCATTTATCCATTCTTCCGGCCCCCTTTAAGCTTCCAGAACGGGGCCTTCTTCTGCTTGCTTGATGTGTCAGGACTGAGCTCCTCATAAAGCTTGGAGATTAACGATTCCTCATTAATTCCCCGGACTACCTGTCCGTTAATGGCCAGTGAGATCTGCCCGGTCTCCTCAGATACCACCACGGAGACAGCATCGCCAACCTCACTGATCCCAATCGCAGCCCGGTGCCTTGTTCCAAGCTCCTTGCTTATAAACGGATTCTCTGATAAAGGCAGATAACAAGCAGCAGCTGCTATCCGGTGATCCTGTATAATGATAGCTCCATCATGCAACGGAGTATTAGGGATAAAAATGTTAATTAACAGTTCGGAGGTGATCACGGACTGCATAGGAATCCCGGATTCTTTATATTCGTTAAGCCCCGTATTTCGCTCAAATACAATTAATGCGCCGATTTTTCTACGTGATAAATAATTTACGGCCTTAATAATCTCGCCGATCTTCCGGCTGAATTCTTCCTCATCGGCTGTTGTACGCCCAAATAACTTACCACGCCCCAGCTGCTCCAGCGCTCTCCTGAGCTCTGGCTGGAAGATAATGAACACAGCCACTACTCCAAAGGTAAACATTTGATTCATCAGCCATTTCAGCGTATACAAGTCAAGCCAGGTGCTTGCTGCCCAGATTACAACCAGGACCAGAATCCCTTTAAGTAATTGAACCGCCCTTGTTCCCCGGACAAGCAAAATCAAATGATAAATAATATAAGTAACAATCAAAATATCTATAGCATCCTTAATGGCCTCTTGCCATGTTAAATCCGCAAAATAACTCATGCGCAACCCCCGGTTTTCCCTTGTGAAACGGGCTTCTTAAGTATATATTGTCCCTAAACTCTAGGTTATAACGATCCACCTGCAGTTGCAAGTTTCTTTGTGCCGAACCCGGAAATTTGTGTGATTTCTTCCTAACCGCACCAACAATAAAGGCGCCCTCTCGAAGAGCGGCGCCAGCATGTGCAGCATGAGCATGCAAAATTTAACGATAGGCAACTTCCGTGAACGTATTCGTGATCTTGTACCAAATCCAGTCGAGTGCTTGATCAATACTCTTCACGTCACCTGAAATTTTGGCTGTGGAGGCTTGGTACAAGGACCCATCGATTACCGTCAGATTGCCATCCACTTCACCGTAGATTTGAGCTTTCCCATTCTCCACCGTAAGATCTCCAGCTACGGTCTTCCCGCTTGGAACGATCACGTTCTTGCCTTCAATGACCACTTGGTCAAGTCCGGCCCCTTTCACAATCAGTTGATCGTCCGCCTTCCATAAGGACAGGGTGCTGAACAGCATAACAAAGATAAACATGGCTGCTGCCGTAAGAGCAGGATGCCTCTTGATCCATGTCAGCCATACACGCTGCTTACGTCTGCCGGGAATATCCCGCATAATCCGGTCTACGAGTTCATCTGAAGCGGAAGGCACAGAGCTTTTGACGGCATGGAAGAGCATCATCTCCGTTTGTTCCAACTCTTGAAAATGCATATTACAGGATGGGCACTGAATTAGATGGGCCTTTAGTTCCAGAACCTGTGACTTTTCAAGATCGTCATCCAAATACTCATGCATTAAAGAGGCAGCTTGTTTGCAATCCATTTGAGCCAATCCTTTCAGTTGAAATCTGCATGGAATGAGCATGGCAAAATCAGCATTCCATTATATAGTAGGAATTTAAATTGAATTTAAACTTCGAGGCGAGGCGTCTTTATTTAATACGCTTCAATATGTATATCGTTTCAAAAAATCTCGATTGAAAATCAAACAAACTTGTTGTCCAATTTTTTGCGCAAAAATTCCCTGCCGCGGTGCACACGCGTCTTCACCGTAGTTACAGGCATGTTAAGAACATCGCTAATTTCCTGCAGCGAAAGCTCCTGCAAATAGCGAAGAATAATAACCGATTTGTATTTAGCCGGAAGCGTCTCTATAGCCGAATGAATCGTCTGTTTGGTCTCAGAGATTAAATACTCACTCTCCGGTGTCCGGTCATCTCCAGGAATAAGGGTATAACCGTCCATCCCCTCCTGATCGTTCATTTCCGCATCCAGTGAGTAGTTCGGCTTCCTCTTCCTCAGCCGGTCAATACATAAATTTGTGGCAATCCGGTAGATCCAAGTTGAGAATTTCTGGTTCTCATCGTATCTCATCCAGTTCTTATGAACCCGCAGAAAGGTCTCCTGAACGACGTCTTCGGCTTCATGCCGATTATTCAGCATCCGGTAAGCCAGATGAAACAATTTATCTTTGTATAGATCTACAATTTCTGCAAAAGCACCTTGATCCCCTTTGCGGGCCAGCTTTGCAAGTCTCGTATCATAATTGTCAATCATTCGTAATTTCCCCCAGATCCGCCAAAACGGTCTCTAGCCGGTTCCAAGCCATGCGATATATGTTTCACCAGCGGTTTGGCCGCTTAAGGACGGTAAAGACAAGTCCCGGCGCTTCATTCAAATGGTAATTCATGTGCCCCTAAATTGCAAGCAACTCTAGGCTTAAGACGATTATATTCCGATTACAAAAGAGAGACCGTGCTCTCTCATAGAGCGCGGTCCCCTTCTCTCTAGCCCATAAGCTGATCGTTTATGGATCAGCCTGTATTTCTAAGCCCTGCGGCAATTCCGTTGATGGTTAGAAGAACTTCTCTTAACAGAATCGGATCATCTCCGCCCTGTTCTCTAAGAGCACGAAGTTCGGAAAGCAGCTGCACCTGAAGATAGCTAAGCGGGTCTACATAAGGATTACGCAGACGGATGGACTCCTGAAGTGTCGGCGCATTGTCCAGCATTTCCATCTCTCCGGTAATCTTTAGAACTAGGCTCTTCGTCAGATTGAACTCCTCTTCAATCTGGCCAAAGATCCGATTCTTCATTTCTTCATCACTGCACATATTCGCATATTCTTTTGCAATGACAAGGTCTGCCTTAACAATGGCGAACTGCAGTGTGTCGATGAGCGAACGGAAGAATGGGAAATTAGCATACATATCCTGAAGGACCTTTAGCTTCTCCTCATCATTACCATAGAACTCTTGAATGCCTGTACCTGCAGCATACCAAGCTGGGAATAAGTACCGGCTTTGGGTCCATGCGAACACCCATGGGATCGCACGCAAGTCTTCAAAGCGGTCACTATTCTTGCGTTTGGAAGGGCGTGAGCCGATGTTAAGCTCTCCTACCTCAACGAGTGGGGTAGATTCCCTGAAGAATTTAAAGAATTCCGGCTCCCGGAATACCAGGTCCTGATATTTATGAAGGGATACATCAGACATCTGTCTGATGATCGACTCCCATTTCTCTTCATACAGATCGTTTTGCTGCGGCTGACGGGCCAATACCGCTTGAGTCAGAAGGGCCGAAGTGGCCTGTTCCAGACTGCGGTAAGCAATGCCCTTGAGTGCGTATCTGGATGAAATGACTTCACCCTGCTCAGTGATCTTAATTCCCCCGCCAACCGTGTGAGGCGGCTGGGCAAGAATACTGCGGTTCAGCGGCATGCCTCCGCGTCCTAGGGCGCCCCCGCGTCCGTGAAAGAACTTCAGCTTCACACCGAACTCTGCAGCCGTGGCCGTAATTTGCTTAAGAGCAACCCGCAGCTCCCAGTTCGCAGTAACCACGCCGCCATCCTTGTTGCTGTCGGAATACCCCAACATGATCTCCTGGAGATCATTCATCGCGGTAACCGACATCCGATAGATTGGCATATTGAACAACCGGCGCATAATCGCTGGGGCCGCGTGAAGATCGTCAATCGTTTCAAACAATGGCACGGATTGAAGCGTGCAGACTACAGTATCATCGTTCTCTTTACGGAACAGGCCCACCTCTTTGGCAAACACCATAACTTCGAGAATATCACTAGCGGCTTCCGTCATACTGATTAAATAACTGCCGATGCACTGTTCTCCAAATTCCTGCTGTGCCAAATACACCGTACGGTATACATTAAGACATTCCGTTGTACTCTCACTGTATTCCTGATAAGGAGATGTCAGCGGCCGAGGATCATTCAGAATGCGCTCAAGAAGTTCTACCTTCTCATCTTCACTAAGCCCGGCATAATTCTCAGAAATATTCATATGAGCCAAGATCTCCGTCATAGCATTCTCATGCTCTTGGCTGTGCTGACGAATATCCAGCTTGGCCGTGTGGAAACCAAACAGCTCCACCTGACGTATTAAATAACGAATATGGGTGTCAGCAACGTAATCCGCATAGTGATGCCGCAGACTGCGGTCAATGATATTCAAATCTTCAACCAGCTCTTCCACCTGGTTGTAACGATCTGGAGAGTCTTTCTTAGTCACATCAATGACGTTATGCAGCTTCTCGGTCATATAAGTCAATTTAACGCGATATGGCTCTTTTTCATTGCGCCACTCCGGCGTTTTATTGAGGGTAACCACTTCCTGATCCTTCTGGATCGATTCCAGAAGCTCATCGGTCACATTGACGATAGAAGTACTGAAGCTGAGATAGCGGAATAGCTCGGCCAGAATGCGCTGGTATTCCCGAACAGCCAGCTTACGTTGCATCAGCAGCGTCTCCCAGGTTACGTTTGCAGTCACGGACGGGTTACCATCACGGTCTCCCCCGATCCAGGAGCCAAAGCGCAGATAGGTAGGCACGTGCCAGTTATGTTCAGGATAATATTTTGTCAAACAACGCTCCAGCTCTTGATAAACGTCAGGCAGGACATGGAATAAGGTCTCGTGGAAATAATACATTCCGTTACGCACTTCATCAAGCACCGTTGGTTTGCGGTCACGAAGCTCATCCGTTTGCCAAAGGGTAATCACTTCATTCAGAAGCTTCTCCCTTAGCTGCTCTCTCTCCCTAAACGTGAGTGTAGGGTTATCAAGCTGCATGACATCATCGGCAATTCGTTTGTGGATATCAAGAATCGCCCGGCGCATCGCCTCGGTAGGATGGGCGGTCATGACCAGCTCCAGGGAAAGCCCCTCCAGGATCTCCTGAACCTCATCATAGGACAAGCCGCGCTCTTTCAGGTCCCTTACAGAATCCTCAATGGAACCAGGCTGGACCGTCTCTCCGGCTGAACGCTCATAGTCGCGTTTACGGCGGATTCTGTGATTCTGCTCCGCAATATTAACGAGCTGAAAATACACGGCAAAAGCCCGGATCACCTGATGTCTGATATCAGGCTCAAGCGTATTAATGATTTGCTTAAATTCTTCGTGCAGTTCAGGCAGAAATACCGCCCGAAGCGATTTACTGGCTTCACGTATCTTTTCGACAATATCTAAGAGTTCATTACCGCCTTGATGTACAAGGACTTCTCCTAAAATATTGCCCAAAAAACGAATATCACGCCGCAACAGGTTGTTGGAATTGCTCTTACTCGCGGTCACTGTTAGTTCAGTCATGCTTCTCCTCCCAATCCATCCTGATTCCGTCTTTATAATGCCTTCTAACATAATACAATAAACCAGGCCTAAATTCCTTATTTTCTTTGCAAAAACGGGGAGTATTAAGGGATAAAAATCGCCAATATTCTAAATAATTATTCAATATTGAGAATTTTTATAACCCATACTTACAATGAGGCTGCTTCCAGAGAGGCTGTTTCAATCAATTACTTAGAGTAAAACTCAAAATAACTTTCTGTTTATAACTGTATAATTACACAAACAGCCTTCATATGATGCACTGACACGTCAAAGCAATAAAATCAATAGGTAAAAATAAAGACCATTATAACAAAAAACATCATCGCTTACGATGATGCTGATAGTTATTATGGAGCGGGTGATGGGAATCGAACCCACGCTATTAGCTTGGAAGGCTAAAGTTCTACCATTGAACTACACCCGCACCGAAAATAATGGTCGGGACGACACGATTTGAACATGCGACCCCCTGGTCCCAAACCAGGTGCTCTACCAAGCTGAGCTACGTCCCGAAATAAGTGCTTCTTATGAAATTGTATAATAAGAAGAATGGCGCGCCCTAAGAGATTCGAACTCCTGACCTTTTGATTCGTAGTCAAACGCTCTATCCAGCTGAGCTAAGGGCGCATATTATGGAGCGGACGACGGGAATCGAACCCGCGACCCTCGCCTTGGCAAGGCGATGCTCTACCGCTGAGCCACGTCCGCATATCTGGTGCGCGTGGAGGGACTTGAACCCCCACGTCAAAGACGCTAGATCCTAAGTCTAGTGCGTCTGCCAATTCCGCCACACGCGCACATGTC
>NZ_LT575476.1:4740975-4813775 GCF_900086655.1 Paenibacillus tuaregi
CCTGCGCGCGCTTTACGCCCAATAATTCCGGACAACGCTTGCCCCCTACGTATTACCGCGGCTGCTGGCACGTAGTTAGCCGGGGCTTTCTTCTCAGGTACCGTCACTCCGGTAGCAGTTACTCTACCGGACGTTCTTCCCTGGCAACAGAGCTTTACGATCCGAAAACCTTCATCACTCACGCGGCGTTGCTCCGTCAGACTTTCGTCCATTGCGGAAGATTCCCTACTGCTGCCTCCCGTAGGAGTCTGGGCCGTGTCTCAGTCCCAGTGTGGCCGTTCACCCTCTCAGGTCGGCTACGCATCGTCGCCTTGGTGAGCCGTTACCTCACCAACTAGCTAATGCGCCGCAGGCCCATCCATAAGTGACAGATTGCTCCGTCTTTCCCAAATCCCTCATGCGAGAAACTTGCGTATCCGGTATTAGCTACCGTTTCCGGTAGTTATCCCAGTCTTACAGGCAGGTTACCTACGTGTTACTCACCCGTCCGCCGCTAACTATCAGGAGAGCAAGCTCTCCATCAAGTCCGCTCGACTTGCATGTATTAGGCACGCCGCCAGCGTTCGTCCTGAGCCAGGATCAAACTCTCCATTAAAGTGTTTGACTTGCTCATTTTGAAACTGACGAGAATTTTACTTCTCATTTGACTAAAGAACCGAAGTTCTTCAATCTTGTATCTCACTCGTTGTTCAGTTTTCAAAGATCAAACTCGCTTTTGTTCATCACCGCGTTGTCTCAGCGGCGACTTTTATAATATATCATAGGTTCACTGTTTTTTGCAATAGTTTTTTTAAAAGTTTTTTCTCAACTTCTAAAAGTCTACTGCAGTTACTCCCGTCCCGCCAAAAGCGGAACGAGAAATAACTTATCATATTCCAAACATCCAAGTCAATAAACAGATATGCCCAGTTAGTGCTTGACTTGTGGAAAGCGGCCCTTCCATGCATACTTCGACAGCTCTTTGGAAGGAGCGAAACGGGCATACATTCGGAAAACCGTTTTGTAGCGGCTGGCTATCGCGTGACGTATCTCCTGATCGAGACGGGTATCCCCCATATCCAGAAGCATCTCGTCCAGTTCTTTACGGAGAACGTAATCAAGTTCCTTGCATTCCTTCTCGTTAAATAGCATCCCCAACATAACCACTCAGCTCCTTTATCCTGCAGATTTCGATTATTGCCGTTACAAGGGTGCGTCTATTACCAAGAGTCAACCGCTTCGAATTACCTTTGTCGGATAGAGGATGAGGCTCCTTCCAGCTTGTGGACTAAACAAAGGGATTTTAGCCTCCACTATCGGAAACCAACTTTGTTCGATCCTTATCTTATTAATAAACTTCTTTCCCGCAACCGCTTTACTGTTATGCACAATTTTATGGAAAAATATGAATAAGCTGCTTTTTATTTTAGGATTTCATTAAATGAAAGGTCAGTGTGCTCTCGATAATTGCCGCAATAAACAGAAGAATGACAATCCAGAATGAAACATTCAGGGTTGACCTGAAAAACTGCCTCCACTCTCCCTGTTCTCTGTCTGAGCGGCCTGTCAGTGCTCCTCCTAAGCGGCGCAGCGAAATGAGTCCAAACTTCATGCCGATAGCGGAAGCAATAATAATAGCTGGGATTTCTATAATTCCGTGAGGAAGCAATCCGCGGAAAACCAGGTCGGCAATACTCGCGCCTTGTACAGACTGCAGCTCAATCAGATAACCGAGCACCATGCCATTAATGATCAGAAAAAGAGCGGGGATGATACCTGCAAACATACCCAAATAAATCATCAACACGCCTTTTATGGCATTGTTAAAAAAGATAAACAAAAAGAAGCTGAACTCCGGATTCGGATTCTTCGCTAATCTCTGACTTGTTTCCCGGAGTCCCTCGATTTGTCCGATCACAACCTGCTGTAATGCCTCCGCATTCATCATCCCCAGTGCGATTCCAACCGCAAAGAGGAGAACTCCAAAAATCAGAGGTGTTTTGGCGGTTTTTAGATGTGCGCCAAATTGGCGTAATGATAACATGGCTTTTTGCCTCCTTAGTCTTTTGTACGTGCAGTAATAAAGTCATGCGGTACGAGCATAGATTGTACAAAGTGAATTAGAGCCCTGCGCGAAATTCATTATTCTGTTGACGAGAGGGGTTTATGAAAGCATGAACAATTTCTTCTATGTCTTGAACGGGAAGAAAATAAAGCGTTTTTTCTTTGTTTTCGCGGCTGCCCTGTTCGCCGCCGGGGTCATTTATGTGGAGAGTGATAATATCACGGTTTTCTCCGAAGGAGGCAGCCCTTCGGCCGTATACAGTGTCTCCACAGACAAGAAAATCATTGCCTTGACCTTCGACATCAGTTGGGGTGAGAAAAGACCGGAGCCCATCCTTAAAGTGCTGAAGGATAAGGGGGTACAGAATGCCACGTTCTTTCTTTCTTCACCATGGAGCAAAACACATCCGGAAATTGTAAAAGCCATTCAATCCCAAGGATACGAGATTGGCAGTCACGGACACAAGCATGTCAACTACAGCAGCCTTAAAGAAGAGGAAATTAGAGAACAAATCAAAACTGCCCATTCTATTCTAACCGATCTGACAGGGAAAGAACCCAAATTACTCCGTCTGCCCAACGGGGATTTTGACAAGAAGGTGCTTAAAGCAGCAGACGAACTTGGCTACAAGGTGATTCAGTGGGACACGGATTCCCAGGATTGGATGAACAAAGGTGTAGACACGATTGTAAACCGTGTGGTTAGCAAGTCCCATCCAGGAGACATCGTTCTTCTACACGCAAGTGATTCCTGCAAACAAACTCATGAGGCCCTACCGATCATTATTGACGAGCTGAGAAAGAAGGGTTATGAGTTCGTCACGGTATCCGAGCTGCTAAACCAATCTAGTGCAAAAGGTGCCGAGGTTCGCGATCAGGCTTGGGTGAACCAGCAGCTTGAGACTGCAGCAGGCTTCTAACTTCCATCTCAAAAACCAGGGTCCTGTAAAAATCAGGGCCTTTTTTATTTTATGAATGAGCCCGGCAGGTATGAAAAAAGCCCGGCATGCCCGCCGGACTTGGATACGTTTAGACTTAAGAGCTTCTTTTGACAATCCTATGCAGCAGCAGGATCTGATAAGCATTACAGGCGATTAATGGAACCAGGATTAATGTGGTTGCGAAGCTTACCTGGATCTTGAGTACCCCCACCATTTCCACAATAGTCCCCGCTATCATATAGAAGAGCGTTGGAATCCATGCACTTGCATTCGTGGCTCTTGCCTTGAAATAAGAGACAACAACGGCCACCGCCAGGATAAGAATACCTAAAAGAATATCTGAAATTCCACCGTTATCCCCACTGACAAAAATCCGGAAGAACATCAGCTCAAGCAGGGCTAGTGCGGTCAAGAACAGCTGAACATATTGCCATGTCCTTCTGGAGAACACACCGGTACCCATGTAATTCATCATAAGGTAAGCAAAAAAGCCCATTTGTGAGTATACACTCACCATGATCCCCACACCTAAAAGGATACCCACGTAAATAAAGAAATCTGCCGTGTCCTTGAAGCCTCCGCCTTGACTCAGCTTCAGGATTTCACCTGCGATTAACGAGCAAAGCGCCCCAATTGCAAGCGTTGTCCAAAATAAATACAGCCATCTTTTCAGATTCAATGTCGTTTCGCCCCCCACTCCGATTTATTTTACCAACGTTTATAATAAAAAACCATTCCTTTCCCGACATAATTCCTTTTTGCAGTTCACATACTACACACAATCATTCTCAGAAGGAGGAAAGGAACCATGAAACGGACGAGTTTCCGCCTATTATTGTGCACACTCTGTATGATCATTCTTCCACTGACTGCATGCGGTTCTGAACAAAGCTCCTCTTCTTCCTCACAAGGCGGAGGATACAAAGACACCAAAAGCATGGTTTTGGATATTCTCAAAACAGATGACGGCAAAAAAGCCATCATGGAAGCACTCAGCTCAGGAACCAGCGGAAGCAGCGAGGGAAGCGGCGGAGGCGGAGGTGAATCCGGCTCAGGCTCTGGATCTTCCGGTGGAGGTTCCGGCTCAGGCGGTGAATCAGGCGGCGGTTCAAGTGGAGGATCTAGTGGAGGTTCAAGCGGAGGATCGGGAGGCGGCATGGGAATTAAAATGCTTCTTGCTCCCCAAACAGCGGATCAGGTGCGATCTGCCGTAAAAGAAACCATCACTTCACCAGAATACAAAAAGGAAATCGAAAAGATCATGACCGATCCGAAATTTGCTGGCGATTTCGCGAAGGTGATCAACACTCAAAGCAAACAGCTGCATATGGATTTAATCAAAGATCCAACGTATCAAAAGTCCGTTAGCGAAATCATGAAATCCCCGGAAATTTCGAAGATGTTCCTGGATCTTATGAAAACCCCGGACTACCGCAAACAGTCGATGACGGTAATGCAGGAGTCTATGCAAAGCCCCTTGTTTAAAATGGAGGTTATGGATCTCTTAAAGACCGTTGTTCAGGAACAGTTAATCCCTAAAGTTGAGAAACAACCTGAGGGCGGGGGCAAAGGCGGTCAAGGTGGGTCAGAAGGACAGAATCAGTCCAAGGAAAGCAGTGGCGGGGGCGGTAAAGGAGCTGGTGGGGGTGGGGNTTCTTCTCCGTATCTCCAGCCTCCCGAAAGAACACGGAATGGCAGCGATAAACGCCAGTCAAAGCTTAACGGTTACACTATTCATGCGTTTAGGCGCTGGACGTTCCGACTGGTTCTTTTCGGGCGGCTTAGGCAAGATAATAGGATATCCACAGAACAAAGAGGGTCTGGGGTTAATTTAAACCATAAATATCTTTTGAATTCGGGAAGATGCGAAAAAACTGTTCATTCGCTGTTTCCCATTCCGTAAGATATTTTGCATAATTCGGACTAAGCACCTTCAGATTATCGACTAACCGTTCATAATAGCCGCTTTGTTTTTGAAAATCCCGTAACTTTCTTTGCATGGCTGCTATGGGGGAATTTAGAAATTCATCTGACTTTAGATAAGCATGATATTCTTCGATCTCTTGATGGTGCTGGGTTAAATAATCGTTTGTATTATTTAACATTTCAGCCATAGCTTTATTGGTTGTATCCACAAATTGCTCGACATTAAGTCTTTCGTTCAACGTGAAAGTTTCTTCTAAGTAGTCAGATAATTCTGAAGGTAAATACAATTCCACATTATCCAGATAGTTGATAATTTCATTGTAGGCTTTACGCTTGTCATCTGTATCAATAAATCCGTGCAAGAATCTGCCAAAATGCAATGACAAGAACAGTCCATAGTTACCGGGAAAAGCCAAAACAAGTCTTTCTTTTATTGTCAGCAAATCTTCATCATGGGATAGCAAATAGTCAAACTCTCTTTCAATATCGTAACTACTAATCAGATTTTCCATACATTGCTGAACAGTTGGAAGCCGTTGCAGCCTTATTTCTGTAACGTACTTACATTTTGCCAATGCGGCGGATTTATTTTTGCTCCTCAATATATTTTTAATATCCGTAACACCTATTTCGCACTTTCTCAAAACCGATATTTCTTTCAAAGTAAGTATGTCTTCTTCGTTATAATCCCGATAGCCATTTTCAAGAATTCCAGGAGAAATCAGCCCCTTGGCTTCATAATATTCTATGGCCTTTTTCGTAAGATTACTTTTTCTACAGGCTTCCTTTATTAGCATTTTATCACCTCGAAACCATGATAAGCTGACCCCTAAGGGGATGGTCAATTCTTTTTATAAGTAATGTGTATAAAAAAACAAGACTGGCCCAAGGGTCAGTCTTGTTCGCATTTACGGATAACTTGTACCGCCACATCCGCATAGATTGCGCCGGTGGCACTGTCCGCCTTGTATACCGAAGGTGAGTAATCGGCTTCGGAAATATGGTTGTCAGGCGCTCCAAGCGGAACTTGAGCCAGCAATTCGGAATGGAGATTCTCTGCTAGCTTGGCCCCGCCCCCACGGCCGAATATGTAGTCACGCTTGCCGCAATCGGAGCATTCATAATATGCCATATTCTCAACGACACCCAGTACCTCGTGCTGGGTCTGTACCGCCATCGCGCCAGCACGCGCAGCAACAAATGCGGCGGTAGCATGTGGGGTGGTTACAATAATCTCTCTGCTCTGAGGCAGCATCTGATGTACATCCAGCGCAATATCCCCTGTTCCTGGCGGAAGATCAAGCAGAAGATAATCGAGTTCTCCCCACTGCACATCAGTAAGGAACTGGCGAAGCATCTTGCCGAGCATAGGCCCACGCCAAATCACCGGGCTGTTCTCTTGAATGAAGAAGCCCATAGACATGACTTTTACACCAAAACGCTCAACTGGCTGAATTGCTCCCTCCACAACGACTGGGGATTCCTCAATGCCCATCATATCAGGCACGCTGAATCCATATATATCGGCATCAATCAAGCCAACCTTCTTCCCTTGACGGGCCAAAGCGACAGCCAGGTTAACGGTGACGGTAGACTTGCCCACACCACCTTTACCACTGGCAACAGCAATGAAGTTCACCTTCGAAGCAGGATCAAGCAAAGGCAGGGCCTCAAGACCTTCTCCGCGTCCTTTAAAGCGCTCCCCGGATTGCTCAGGATGTTTGATCCCGGCTTCTTCCAACTCGCGTTCAGAGGCGTCCCTAAAGCGAATATGGACATCGGCAACGCCAGCCTCGCCAATAAGCTCCTTGATCTGACGTTCAAAGCTTAGCTTAGTCTGCTCGTCCATGCTTGCATTCACCACAGTTAAAGATACACGGTCTTCCTTGACCATAATATCGCGGATCCACTGCAGCTCAACCATCGTCTTCTTCGTCGCAGGCTCAATTAGAGGGCGAAGCTGTTCCAGGACTTGTTCTCTTGATAACAATAGTAGCACCTCGACTTTATTTTGTGAGATATATGCCTTAGGTTTAGTTCCTAAGTCCATTATACCACTATGAGGCGCTGTCTGTGGAAGAGCTTGGCTTCTCTCCCGAGCTGTACCTGAGGATCCCTTTATAAATCGAGGCTGCCACTTTTCTCTGATACTCCTGATCTGCAAGAAGCTTGGACTCAGCCGGGTGTGATAAGAAACCTACCTCCACGAGGATGGAAGGGATCTTTAGAGATTGCAGCAGATAGATGTGATCCGCACTTTTGGCCACCCGGTCCGTGTTCTCCAAGTTTCTTCTGAGTTCCTGCTGTACAAGATCAGCTAGGGTACTGCCGTCCTGATTGCCCTTGGGATAGAACGTCTGTGCCCCGCTCCACCGCTCTGAAGGGATACTGTTCATATGGATACTGACAAACAGCTTCGCCTCCTTGCCCTGGATAAAACGAAGGCGCTGCTGCAGATCCTCGGTCTTACGCTTACTATAGCCCTTGGTATCAGGGTTAGCGAGGTCCCGGTCATCTTCCCGGGTTAGCACAACCACGGCCCCAGCCTGCTGCAAATAATCTCTTAAATACAAGGTCACGGCTAAATTGATATCCTTCTCAATGACTCCCTGCTTACTCACTGCACCGCCATCCACCCCGCCGTGTCCCGCATCCAGGGCAATAACTTGTCCGGCAAGCGGCAGCCCCCAATAATTCCACACCTTTGATGCGGGAACCTCATAGGCCGCAACCCCGGCAATGACCGCAACCAGGGCAAGTCCGATAAGGGCCCGCTTGATATAGCTGATCGGTATCCAGACGGTCACATTCTTCTTATCTTGTCTCATACAAAAAAGTCCACCCCCGTCCCATAAATGATTCTAATCATCTATATGGGCGGAGATGGACAAATATAACCTTAAGAATTTACAGGCTCACTCAAGCCTTCAATCAACACCTGTGCCACTTCCGGACGTGTAAATTCCGGCGGCGGACATACTCCGTCACGCAGGAGCCCGCGCACCTTCGTACCCGACAAGGTCATATGATCTTCCTTCGGATGCGGGCAGGTCTTGCTTGAAGCCATGTTGCCGCATTTGGTGCAGAAGAAGCTGTGCTCGAAGAACAGCGGTGAGATGCCAAGCTCTTCGGCACTGAAGTTGGAGAAGATCTCCTGTGCCTCATAGGTGCCATAGTAATCACCTACCCCGGCATGATCCCGGCCGACGATGAAATGGGTACAGCCATAGTTTTTCCGTACCATGGCATGGAAGATCGCTTCACGCGGACCGGCATACCGCATCGCTGCAGGAAATACGCCTAAGAAGGTTCTATCCGCTGGATAATAATGCTCAAGAAGCACCAGGTAGCTCTTCATCCGTACATTGGCAGGAACATCGTCCGACTTCGTCTCACCCACCAATGGATTAAGGAACAGAGCATCCACGATTTCCATAGCGCTCTTCTGAATATACTCATGCGCCCGGTGAACCGGATTCCGGGTCTGGAAGCCAACTACCGTTCTCCAGCCCTTCTCGGCAAAAATTTGCCGGGTCTGTACCGGATCAAAATAAAACTCTTCAAACTTCTCTGGTTTAGGACGGCTCAGCACCTGAATCGGTCCACCCACATAAGTGGAGGATCTGTCAAACAGCTTCTTGACTCCGGGATGCTCAGGATCATCGGTTTTGAACACTTTACGCGCCTCTTCGGCCTGGTCGACCGTGTAGATGCTCTCCACATCAATCAACCCGTAAATGACCCCGTCCTCGCCCTTGAGAGCTACTCTATCCCCAACCGCAAGTCCCGCTGCATCTGAGGGCTCAACGGAAAGGGTAATCGGGATGCTCCATACCGTTCCGTCAGCCAGACGCATACGGTCTACTACCGACTTATAATCATTTTCATTCAGAAAACCGGTCAGTGGAGAGAATGCACCCACTCCGATCAGATCCAGGTCTGAAATCGTCCACGTGTTAATCGTCAGGGACTTCAGCCCTTTGGCCGTTTCCAAAAGCTTGTCCCGTTCTCCCCCTTCAACAACACGTTGTACGAGGGTTCCTCCATGAGGCAAAATGGCTGTCATGACATTCTCTCCTATCGTTTATTTATGAAGTCCACATTCTGTCTTCTCAGAATTCGCCCAGCGTCCGGCACGCGGGTCTTCACCTGGCATTACGGCCCGTGTGCAGTATTCGCAGCCAATGCTCGGGAAGTTCTGATCATGAAGCGGGTTATAAATGATCTCGTTCTCGCGGATATAGTTCCATACATCCTCGGTGGTCCAGTCCGCAATTGGATTAAATTTGATCAGACCAAATTTATAGTCGTATTCAACCTTCTTCGCATTGGCACGGGTCGGAGCCTGATCCCTCCGGATTCCGGTAATCCAGGCTTCATAATTGGATAGTACACGGGTTAACGGTTCCACCTTGCGGATATTACAGCAGGCGTTAGGATCGCTAAGCCACAATTGATCCCCATGCTCCTTAGCCTGTTCTTCTGGAGTCAGCTTAGGAGATACACGTACAAAATCAATGTTGTAATGCTCAGCAAGTTTATCACGGGTCTCATATGTCTCTTTGAAGTGGAAATCGGTATCCAAATAGAAAATATCTGCGGTAGTGCTGATCTTGCGGAGCATATCCACCAATACGACATCTTCCGCCCCAAAGCTGCAGGCAAACGTAATATTAGGAAAGGTCTCAACAGCCCAAGCGATAATTTCCTGCGGCGAGGCTGTCTCCAGCTCTTCAGCCTTAACCTTGACCAAGTCCTCTTTCTCCATCAGATTCATATGTCGTACCCCCAAAGTTTAATGTAATAAAGAAATAAAGCGATAAAAACCAACTAAACGAATAAGAATTACTGTTAATAGTATAAATCTTTTACTTATGATGTCAATGGCTTATACAGGAATTCCGCCAGGAATTAATCGAATTAGGCTTATTTTAAATAGGAGCAAAAACCCCTCTGATCGTCTTCACGACCTGGAGGGGTTTCTTAAAGCTGTTTCTGTTACTGCTGTTTGTGAATCAGATTGTAGATGACTTGGGAGGCTTCCGCCCGGGTAGCCCGCTGCTTCGGAGCGAAATTACCTGTGGATCTTCCTTTCATTAGACCTTCGCTAAGAGCCGTGCTAACCGCATCTTTAGCCCAGCCGCTAATTTCTTTACTATCTGCAAAAGAAAGCTCGGCGCTTCCCCCCGTCTTACCTGTCGCCAGACTCAGTGCCTTGACAATCATCACACCCATCTCTTCACGAGTGATCTTCTGATCTGGACCAAATTTCGTATCACTGATTCCCTTTACCAGTCCACTGCTATACGCTGCAGCAATAGCATCGGCATACCAGCTGCCTGGCTTCACATCCTCCAATTGGACCGGAGTAGTTGCTTTCAGCTTAAGCTGTCTAACAAGCATGGCGGCAAATTCTGCCCGGGTTACTTCCTTCTCCGGAGCAAAAGAAGTCTCCGTGACGCCTTGGATGACATGCTTAGCTGTAAGCTCTTGAATGACTTTGGATGCCCAGTGGGAAGCAGGGATATCACTGTAATTCTTCTCATAAGCAAAAACGCCATATTGGCCGAGATGGGGAACTTCTGCTGTGATGGTGTTCCCTGAGATCTTCCCGCCTACATACTCAAGTTTCCCTTGATCGGTTATATAATAAATTCCCGCCAAAGCTTGATTCGCTTGACTGTTCAATTGGAAGCTAATGGTCACTGGCTGGCTGAGCTGGTCCAGCTTGGTGATTTTGCCGCTGCTGTCTTTAACCACCAGGGACAGTTCCTGAGCTGCACCTGCCGGTTGGTAAGAAGCTCCCTTTGTGCCGTTCGAATCTGTGATCGGTTTAACTTGTTCTGATTTTAGACTTCCAACCTGCAGAACGATATAAGATCCGTTTTGCTTGTCAGCTGAAATCAAATTGGACAAGCTTTGAACCACTTCTTTCGGGATAACGATAGAAGCTGTATCCCAGATCAACTCAATCTTGCTGTCTCCGGTTAGTTGGCCGAGATTCGCCGGCAGCAGCACTTCTCCCGCACTTTGAGTTTGCGGGATAGCCACCTTAATCGTAACTACACCGTTTTGCGGTTTAGGAATGTCCGCAGCCTTAACTTCAATTGCTGAGTTCGCACTCGGTGTTTCAGGTGTGGTAGTTGTGCCTTTACCATTATTGGTGCCAGTGCTTGTGGACGGCTGGCCCCCGCTGCTGCCGCCCCCGGAATTGCCTCCTCCATTATTACCACCGGAGCCACCATTCTGGATCACATTAAATGCTGTACTGCTAACCTCGTTTCCTTTACCTACCGCCACCTGGTAAGTGCCAAAGACCGATGTATCCGGAAGGGTGAATGAGGTACTAAAAGCCCCACTTGCTGCCGGAGCAACATCAAAGAACAGTATAGTTCCATCCGGTGCCAAGACTTTTACTGTCACTTCAGTTAAAGATGTCTTACCTGCTATAGTCACCAAACCTCCGCGCTGATAAGAACCACTGAGTGAATTCAACGTAACTTTATCCGTCTGCACAAGCTGATTATCCGCATAAATGGTTGCGGGAAACGAGGTTGTAAGCAGAAGGCCCAACAATACGAATTTAATTGAGTTCTTCCTCAAGTATAAATGCCCCTTTCCAATAAGTTACCGAACCTGAGATATGTAATCTCAGGTCCGATATCCGAAATAAAGTTCTGCTTATTTAAGGTTAGTTATCCTTCCTTGCAGCTCTGAAGTAATTGTTCCGCCCTTAAATGTATCGACAATGTAGTTATAGAAGGCATCAAGATCGTTAATCGTATTCCCAGTAGTAATATCTTTGGCTTCTGTTAGAACCTTGTAATTGTCTCCGCCAGCCGCCATGAAGTTATTCACCGTAATCGTATAAATCCCGTCATCGGTAATCGGCGTTTCCTGATCATCCGCTTTTACCAGCTTGGTCACCCGTCCCTCAATTGGCTTGCTGAAATCCGCAGTGTATTTCAAACCGGAAATTTGAAGTGTTTTAGTATCAGCACTGCCATCTGGCTTAGAACCCCATTGCTGTTCAAGAAGCTTTTTAATTTGAGCGCCAGTTACTTCCAGCTTGACAAGCGAGTTGCCGAAAGGCTGGATCTTCGCCAAATCTGAGAACTTAATGTCGCCTTTAGGGAGATCCGCACGGATACCACCAGGATTCATAAAGGCAAAGTCACTATTCATAGTAACCCGCATTGCATCAGCAATGAGATTACCTAATGCGGATTCAGCGTTATAGGCATCCGTTCTTGTAATAGCTTCCGTTGTTGTCCCCACGGGTTTAGCCAAGATCGGGTATTTGGCTAGGGCGTCTTCAATAAATTTAGTAACTTCCGCATCAGGTGTAATTCCATCCTGCTTAACATCAACAATATCGGCTTGTTTCTTGACGATATCGTGGGTAGCCGGATCAATCTCCAAATCGATATCGGCAAAGGCGGTTCCGTAAGAATAAGCCTGAACAATCAGTTTACCGTTCACCGTATCGTTGACTTTGGCATGGTTATCGCCCGCAAAAATCACATCAACATCCGAATCAACCGCATTCGCCAAGTCAACAGCTTCGCCAGTAGTCACATTATTCTTGGTGCTAGCCGGATCATGAGCCAGCACAACGATGGCATGAACACCTTGAGCTTGCAGTTCTTTTACCGCCGCATTCACGACCGGAGCCTGGTCAACCAGCTTTACTCCTGCTAACGCGCTAGGGGATACCTTGGTCACTGTAGCCATTGTAACGACTCCAATGAATCCGACTTTCTCCCCGCCAATCTCTTTAATTACATAAGGCTTAACGATAGGATTATAAGTATCGTCCGTTGCAGTAGGAGATTTATAAAGTGCATTCGCGTTGATTACATCAAAATTCAGCTTGTTGAATTCGATTTCCGGTTTGATCGGATCCTTGCCACCATTCACCTGGGCAAGCAGCGCAGGAACCCCTTGGTCGAATTCATGATTGCCAAGCGTACCTACATCAAATTCCATCATATTCAAGAAATCCAAAGTAGGCTTATCCCGATCCAGAGAAGAAACAGGTGCGCTGGCCCCCACAGAATCCCCGTTGTGAACTAACAGCGTGTTAGAATTCGTGGCTTTTCTTTGCTTCAGATAGGCAGCCAGATAATCTGCTCTTCCCACATCACCCGCGCCAAAGTTAGACGTGGTATCCAACTGTCCATGAAAATCATTAATACCCAAAATTTGAACTTTTACATTTTCATGACCTGGGTCCACTGGAGGGGTGTTCCCATCCGCCAAGGAAAGCTTGTACACACCAAAGCCTTTATCATTGGTCTTCTCGGTATACGTAATATCCTTATGATCGTTCAGATATTTCACTGCACCCGGCGACGTAGTGAATGTGACATTCACTTTGTCACTAATCGGGGAAATCGACCAGTTATGGTCTGCTGAAGGATTAATGTTCTTCTGCTCCGTGATGTAGTTCATCAGAATTTGACGGTTCTCATCTGCCGAATCCACAACCAGCTCTGCACCTTTGAGTCCAGGGAAATTACCTCCTCCACCGGCACGGTAGTTATTCGTAACTACGATGAAGTCCTGGTTTGGATCAATTGCTTTGCCGTTAAATTGCAGATTAACAATACGACTTGAGTTGGCGTCATTGATCGAACCGTCCGCTTTGTATTTTGCCGGCTTCGTTACATCAATCTGATAAGTTACCCCATCAATAACATCAAAATTAAACACAGCAAACAGCGGATTCAGCAAAGGCTGCTCATCGGTCTTAGCCGGATCAATTTTATTGAACATGCCTGCTGACATTTCCAGCCACTCTTTGACCACAGAACCTTTGACTTTAACTGCCTTAAGGGTATTGTCATAGAGATACAAGTCGCTGGCACTTTTTATGGCGATTGGTCCTGCATTAATATCTGTATATTCTTCCGGTCCGTTGCGTCCCGCCTTGAATGGAGCTCCAACTGAGAGAATTGGCAGATCCTTGTATTTAGGAACATTGGTGCTGATATATTTCTCAACAAACCATTTTTGAGCGTTGGTTACAATTTGGACAGACGGGTCATCTTTCACCAATGCAAAATAGCTGTAAATCGGTGACGTGGTTTGCCCAATGGGCCCGTTAGCATATTTAATGGTGGCTTCATGTTCCGCTTTAACCGCATTTTCAATGGTTGGGTCTGCTTCAACCAGTGCCTTTTTGCTTGCCTTGTCATAAATTTCGCGATTAGAAGATTGTGAGTCAGAGACCTTCCACTTCCCATTCTCCTTGACCAGCGTCAAGTCGATAAGCCCAAGCTCTGCACCACCATAACCGGCTTGTACCGCTGCCACACCATTGATGGTTCCTTTCACATTATCCACGCCTGCTACTGGATTTCCATTCGCATCTTTGAAGATCACATCCAAGGACTTGTTATCCCCGGTTGGGAACACTTTATGGGTATGAGAGAATGTTATGGCATCAATACCCTTCACCTTACTTAACGGCAAAATAGCATTCTCTGCCAGCGTATTTGCTTTCGCATTCGCGTCAAAGCCCGAATGGGTCATAGCAATGACAATATCAGCACCCTCTGCCTTCATTTGAGGAACAAACTTTTCGGCTGTTGCCACAATATCTTTGGTTGTAACTTTACCTTCCAGATTGGCTTTATCCCAATCCATAATCTGAGGAGTTACCAATCCAAGCACACCAATTTTGACGGTTTGGGCCACTCCTTTTTCATCAATAAAGGTTTTATCTAAAATTCTGTATGGAGTGTACTTGTTCTGATCGTTATCCGGGTTGTTGTCGTGATCGTCCACATAGACATTGGCATTGACATACGGGAAGCTTGCCCCTTTGATGGATTTTTCCAGGAAATCAAGCCCATAGTTGAATTCATGATTACCAAAGGTGGCAATATCATATTTCATCAGGTTCATAGCTTTGTATACTGGATGAACGGCGTTTGTATCCTTAAGCCCGTCGACTTTAGCGACGTAAGTTCCCAGTGGTGTACCTTGAATCAGGTCCCCGTTGTCTACAAGCAGCGTATTCTTCACTTCATCCCGGGCCTGCTTAACTAAGCTTGCCGTCTTAACCAAACCTACGGTTGGAGATACTTGATCCTTGTAATAATCATAGGCCATTAAATTTGTATGGATGTCAGTAGTCTCCATAATTCTTAGCTTCAGAGCATTAGAAGTTACCGGCGATCCTGAAATGGTAAGAGGGTCAGCTAAGCTATTGCCAACCTGATTTAGGTCTCCCGAATAGGAATCAACTACATAGACTTTCACACTTAAGTTGCTTCCTGTTGTATTAAAATGAACTGTCAACTTCTCAGGTGAAATAATATCTTTTTGCATAGCCGCAATACCAACAGGGGTAGTACCGTTAAAGAGCTCAAATACCACAGCCTCTTCCCCATCATGCGGATTACTGGTTGGAGATACTTGTACTGTTGCTTTAACCCCTCCAACCGTTGTCATGGAAGGATTGCTAATGACAAAAGAACGCGCCGAAGCTTGCGTGCCTGCTACAGCCGTTGTAGATACCTTCTGTGAAGATACGGTTCCAATTTCAGCCGTTGCCGCAGCATGCACATTCCCAAGCAGGAACTGCGTAGAAAGTACACAGAGTCCAAGCGAACTGATCGCCGCTTTCCTGAGGCCTTTTCGAATATTTAATACCATTCGTTGTTTTCCACCCTTCTTGAGTACTGTTACTATACGGAGTTCGCCCCGTATTATTAATTTAATGACTGTATGTTAAGGGGGTTACGCAGAAATGTACGGGCTGCTGTCTATATAAGTAAAAACTTAACTTAATTTCAAAATGAGTGTAAAGTTCAGAGATCATGTAGCTACAGTTAAAAACGCAAAAAAGCCCTTGGCCACAAGACCAAGGGCTTTGCTGATATTAACGTTTCGAGAACTGAGGAGCGCGACGAGCGGCTTTGAGACCATACTTCTTACGCTCTTTCATACGAGGGTCACGAGTCAAGAATCCGGCTTTCTTCAAAGCTGGACGGAACTCAGGGTCTGCTTTCAGCAGAGCACGGGAGATACCGTGGCGGATTGCACCCGCTTGACCGGAAATACCGCCACCATGTGCAATAACAATTACATCATAGTTAGTCAGTGTTTCAGTCAGGTTAAGAGGTTGTTTAACGATCAGTTTGAGTGTTTCCAAACCGAAATATTCATTGATATCACGTTTATTGATGACAATGCGTCCTTCACCCGGTACAAGGCGAACACGAGCTACCGAATGTTTACGACGACCTGTCCCATAGTATTGTACTTGTGCCATGAAACTGTCCTCCCTTTTAATTATCCGCGAAGTTCGTAAACTTCAGGTTTTTGTGCTGCATGTGGATGCTCAGTGCCAGCGTAAGCTTTCAGTCTCAGCTTCATTTTCTCACCTTGGCGAGTTTTTGGAAGCATACCGTGAACTGCAGATTCAATCATACGTTCAGGTTTGTTCTTGAGAAGGTCCTGAGCAACTGTCACTTTCAAACCACCTGGGTGCAGGGAGTGACGATAGTATTTCTTGTTCTCCATCTTCTTACCTGTCAAATGAATTTTCTCTGCGTTGATGACGATAACGAAATCACCAGTGTCAACGTGCGGTGTAAATTGTGGCTTATGTTTGCCGCGAATCAGAGCAGCAGCTTCACTGGCCAGACGACCCAGAGTTTTGCCTTCAGCATCAATGATGTACCAATTGCGCTCTACTTCGTTTGGCTTAGCCATATAGGTGGTACGCATGAAAAGATCCTCCTTCATTCTCATCCGAAATCTAAGTTACTATGATACAAATGGCGCTCTTCCAGCTCTTCATTTCCATCATATATATCTTCGTTCGTTGTTCATTTGTCGTAGTTAATACTGCTTGATAAAACATCTTTGGCGGTCTTCCTGATTGGGGGCTGTGGGATAGCCATCAAGAAAACACAACTTTTATTCTACAGGATACGAGAATATTACGCAAGCAATTTTTCGTACGCAGAATCAAGTTTTTTTACAGAGTTTTCTTAGTCGAACAGGTCACCGAATACGTCGAATACCGAAGACTTCTTCTTCTTGTGATGATGTCCATGCGACCCGTGGCTTCCCTGGTTAGGATAGCGGGAGTCATGCCGGTCTTTGCCGTATTCCGGTCTGTAATTAGTGTCCTGTGGTCTACGGTAATCATCCCGCTCACGCTGGCCTACCCATTCGTCATAAGCGGGGCGCTGCTCATTAACCTGACTCATCAGCTTGTCCAATTCCCCTCTGTCGAGCCATACTCCTTTACAGCTTGGACAGACATCAATTAAAACCCCATTCTTCTCTACCTCACGCAGCTGAACACCATCACATAACGGACAATACATATCATTAGCCTCCTTAGAGTTTAACGTAGTTATCCTTATCGTTACGTTTTAGTCCGCTCTAAGTTTCACTCCGATATATCTTCATCGTCCACGGGAAAAGATGGCGGTTCAGGCTGATCCTCCAGAAAGTCATATTCCACATTCCACAGCATCAAACCTTTGCCTTCAGCAGTAGGTCCAGCTGCACTTCGGTCCTTAGCTTCAAGGATCCGCTTCATATCCGCAGGCGTACGCTTCCCCTCACCTACCTGGAGTAGGGTGCCGACAATAATCCGAACCATATGCTGTAGAAATCCATTGCCTGTAATGAAGAGCTCGATTACACCTTGATCCCTGGCATGCCCAGGACGGCATTTGGATGCATCCACTTCAATATGAGCCTCATAGATCGTACGCACGTGGCTTTTCTTCGTGGAATGACGGGAGGCAAACGACGTATAGTCATGTGTTCCTATCAGAAATGTTACCGCTTCTTTCATGGCTTCCACGTTAAGAACGCCTGGATGATGCAGCTGAAGATGACGATGAAACACATCAGGAAATTGGTTGGCATTAATGGTGTATCGGTAAGTCTTCCTCTTAGCGGAGTGCCGGGCATGAAAATTCGGTTTCACTTCTCTTGCTTCAAGAATGACAATATCCTTCGGCAGACGGCCATTCAACGCAAGACACCAGCGCTCTATGGGAATCGCAGACTCTGTATGAAAATTGAACATTTGCCGGTAGGCGTGCACCCCTGCGTCTGTTCTACCCGAACCAATAATTTTAATCTGTTCGCCGGTTAATTGATGAATAGCCTTCTCCACATAGTCTTGAATGGTGTTCCCGTCAGGCTGGGATTGAAAGCCATAATAATTCGTGCCGTCAAAGCTGACGGTCATGCAGAGATTGCGCAAAGCTGTATCCTCCTTAGTCCCCCAGCGGGGGATTCCAAAGGGCTGCGCCCTCTGGACACGACTTAATTTTACAACCCTCCCAAACCGAACTTTCACAACCCTCCCAAACCCTCCCTTGCCTAAGGGAGGGCCCCAAGGGCTCCGCCCTCTGGACACCTGGATAAGTGACTAGAGAGGGGCAGAGACGGTGTTTGGTGAGTACGTGCTGGGATTCGCTTGTCGCCCCCTCCGGGGACCCGCTTGGGATGGTGGTGTTTAGGTACAAGCTGATCTTTGACGGAGGGAGAGGTGTTATGCGTTTAGGAGTGACTTGGGTACAGCAAGCCGCTTGCCGTCCCTCCGGGACCCGCTCTACTTCCTCGAACTGCCCACAGCCTCATGCCTCAGGAAGTCGGGGCCGTAGGTCGCGCTGACCGGGGGCCTCCCTTCGAAGAATAGCCCCAGACAAACTAAAACTCTCTGGAAGCCGGGTCCACAGGGCCCGCTGACAGAGAGTAACTTAGCTTCGGAGCTACACTTGTACAACATAGGAGCAGCTCTAATATAGAGCAAACCCCGCGCAAACCAGAAGGCTCGCCCGGGGCTGAAAGCCGCGGGAATGAGCCGGGCTCCACCGCGAAAGTCGCTCTCTATGAGTATCCCTAATCCATCCGCAAGAATTGCGGGTGTCCAGAGGGCTGCCGCCCTTTGGGGTCCCCCTAGTAGGGGGATTTAGGGGGTCAACTCAAATTTATGCGCGGTCTACCAACTCAAGGTAAACCATAGGTGCACCGTCACCACGACGAGGTCCCAGTTTCAGGATACGAGTGTATCCGCCTGGACGCTCAGAGTAACGAGTTGCGATTTCCGAGAACAGCTTTTGGATTGCATCCTGTTCACCGTCTACGGATTCGCGGCGTACAAATGCAGCTACTTGACGACGAGCGTGCAAGTCACCACGTTTTGCTTTCGTAATCAGCTTTTCCGCAATAGAGCGAACTTCTTTCGCTTTAGCTTCAGTAGTCTGAATGCGTTCATACAAGAACAGATCAGTTACCAAGTCGCGGAACAATGCTTTACGAGCGCTGGAATCACGTCCTAATTTTTGATAAGCCATGTTTTTCCCCTCCTTTACTAAACGCTAGCAGGCTATTCTTCTGTACGGAGTCCTAAACCGAGTTCCTCTAGCTTCTCCTGAACTTCCTCCAAAGACTTGCGTCCGAGGTTGCGGACCTTCATCATGTCTTCTTCGGTTTTCGTTGTCAGCTCTTGTACTGTGTTGATACCAGCACGTTTGAGGCAGTTATAAGAACGAACGGAAAGATCAAGCTCTTCTATCGTCATTTCAAGCACTTTTTCTTTTTTGTCTTCTTCTTTCTCTACCATGATTTCAGCGTCCTTCGCTTCATCCGTGAGGCCCACGAACAAGAAAAGATGCTCGGTCAAAATTTTTGCGCCGAGACTAACCGCTTCTTCCGGTCTGATACTGCCATCGGTCCATACTTCAAGCGTAAGCTTGTCATAGTTGGTTACTTGACCAACACGCGTATTCTCGATGGTGTAGTTTACACGGGAAATCGGGGTATAGATAGAATCAACAGGTATCACACCAATCGGCTGGTCTTCACGTTTGTTCTTATCAGCTTGAACATAACCGCGACCACGGTTGGCAAAGATACGCATATGGAGTCTTGAACCCGGTGCCAGGGTCGCAATGTGAAGTTCTGGATTCAGAATCTCTACATCGCTGTCCGCACGGATATCACCTGCAGTGATTGCTCCCTCGCCGTCAGCATCAATCTCGAGCACTTTCTCCTCATCCGAATGAATCTTAAGCGAAAGAGCCTTCAAGTTCAGAATGATTTCCGTAACGTCTTCCATCACACCAGGGATCGTAGCGAACTCATGCAGAACACCGTCGATTTGAACCGAAGTTACGGCTGCACCTGGAAGAGAGGAAAGCAAGATCCGGCGAAGCGAGTTCCCGAGAGTCGTGCCATATCCCCGTTCTAGTGGTTCTACTACAAATTTCCCGTAGGTGCCTTCATCGTTAACGTCTACGGTCTCAATTTTTGGCTTTTCGATTTCTATCACTGCAATACCCTCCTTCGAAACGTCGCTTCTTCTGAAACTGTCACCTTTTTGTGAGTCTGTCATGTAGTATGCCTAAACAACCATTCTTTCCAAGTTGCGATACGCTTATACCACACTAGAGGTTGACTTCATTAGACACGACGACGTTTTGGAGGACGACATCCGTTATGCGGAACTGGAGTTACGTCTTTAATCATGTTAACCTCGAGTCCTGCAGCTTGAAGCGAGCGGATTGCAGCTTCGCGGCCGGCGCCAGGACCTTTAACCATGACTTCAACGGATTTCATACCATGCTCCATCGCAGCTTTAGCAGCGGATTCCGCAGCCATTTGAGCGGCAAAAGGAGTCGATTTACGGGAACCTTTGAAACCAAGACCACCGGAGCTTGCCCAGGAGATCGCGTTTCCGTGTGGATCCGTAATCGTTACGATAGTGTTATTGAACGTGGAGCGGATATGTGCCACACCAGATTCAATATTTTTACGGTCACGACGTTTAGTACGTACGACTTTTTTTGGTTTAGCCATTGTCTGTTATCCCTCCTTCTTACTTCTTCTTGTTCGCTACAGTACGACGAGGACCCTTACGAGTACGGGCATTCGTCTTAGTACGTTGTCCACGAACCGGCAATCCACGACGGTGACGAACACCGCGGTAGCAACCGATCTCGATAAGACGTTTAATATTTAAAGAAATCTCACGACGCAGGTCGCCTTCCACTTTGACCGTTTTGTCGATCGATTCACGGAGTTTGCTAACCTCATCTTCTGTCAAATCCCGAACGCGAGTGTCCGGGTTGATGCCTGTTTCGCTCAGAATTTTCTGGGAAGTCGTTTTACCGATTCCGAAAATGTAAGTCAAGGCGATCTCAACGCGTTTATCACGTGGCAAATCCACACCAGCTATACGAGCCATTTACGCTACACCCCCTTCATTAACCTTGTTTTTGTTTGTGTTTCGGATTTTCGCAAATTACCATTACATTGCCTTTACGACGAATGACTTTGCATTTTTCGCAAATTGGCTTTACAGAAGGTCTTACCTTCATATCAATTACCTCCTAAACGTTTTACCGGAGTAAAACATATTTCGAAAGCATACGGCTGGCCCAAACTTCAGACCCACCTCCAAAGTAAAAGTTTTTACTAAGAAAAACCCAACTTTGCTATCATACCACGAAATTGTTCTCTTGCGGTATGGAATCTATTTACGGTACGTTATACGACCTTTAGTCAGATCATAAGGTGATAACTGTACAACCACTTTGTCCCCTGTCAGAATACGGATAAAGTGCATCCGCAGCTTACCGGAAACATGAGCGAGAATCTGATGGCCGTTCTCAAGCTCAACTTTAAAAGTAGCATTCGGCAGCGGCTCAATGACCGTACCTTCCACTTCAATGACATCTTCCTTAGCCATAGTCAGTCTCCTTTCTCTTCAGCATTGGTTAAATTGGATTCTTTAAACTTACTTACTGAATAACGCAGTTTTCCGTTCGTTACCCGGCCGCTCTCATTCAAACTATTTACAACTTCACTGCTGATCCAATCCGTACATTCAAGATGCTGAATGTTCTTCCGTTTGGCTTGATCAAACTTACGTTTGCCGCCATCCGCAATCCGGACAAACTTGTCATCCAGTACTTCCACAATAATACCGATCCCTCCGGCATCTTTGCCTTTGAGAATCCTTACAATTTGACCGATCTGCGGGTCTGTGCGGTGTGTCAAGAGGTTCACCTACGCATCCAGTTTTGTAAGAATTTCGAGGCCATCAGCAGTTACAGCCACTGTATGCTCAAAGTGAGCACACCATGAACCGTCCACCGTGACAACCGTCCAATTATCTTCCAGCGTCTTGACGTAACGCTTTCCGATATTGACCATCGGCTCTATTGCAAGCACCATTCCAGGTTTGAGTCTTGGACCACGGTCTGGAACACCATAGTTAGGAATTTGCGGTTCCTCATGGAGCTTGGCTCCAATACCGTGTCCCACATATTCTCTGACTACAGAGAATCCAGCTTCCTCGATGACTTGTTGAATCGCATGCGAGATTGTAAACAAGCGGACATCCGGCTTGACAAGTGCGAGACCAGCGTACAGTGAACGCTCCGTTACATCAAGAAGTCTTTGAACTTCATCCGTAATCTTGCCTACTGGATACGTCCAGGCCGAGTCACCGTGGTAACCCTTGTACTCCGCTCCGATGTCAAGACTGATAATGTCGCCTTCGTTTAATTTGCGCTTGCCAGGAAATCCATGAACCAGCTCTTCGTTAGTCGAAGCGCATATGCTGTAGGGGAAACCGTTATAGTTTTTAAAAGACGGCACTGCGTTTTGACTGCGAATGTACTTGTCAGCGATTTGATCAAGCTCTCCCGTCGTAATACCGGGCTCGATCGCTTGTGCCAAGATCCGGTGCGTTTCCGCAACAATCCGCCCTGCTTCTCTCATATAGCCTAGTTCCGTTTCGGATTTACAAATGATCATTCAGTTAACCTCGCAGTAGTGATACGATCTTCTCAGAAACCGTATCAATTTCAAGCTCGCCGTCGACTTCGCGCAGCAAACCTTTTTGTTCATAAAACGTAAGAAGCGGTGCAGTTTTTGAGATATACTCGTCGAGCCGAGTGCCCACGCTCTCTTCATTATCATCGGAACGTTGGTACAGCTCGCCGCCGCATTTATCACATACACCTTCCTGTTTAGGAGGGTTAAAGAGCACATGATAAGTAGATCCGCAAGACTTGCAAATGCGGCGTCCGGTGAGACGCGCCAGCAGCTTGTTGCGATCCACTTTCAGGTTGACGACATGATCCAGCTTAGTTCCTAGCTCGCTTAACAGCTGCTCCAGCGCTTCCGCTTGCGAAAGGGTTCTTGGAAAACCATCCAGTAAAAAACCTTTTTCGCAATCGGACTGCTGAAGACGCTCACGAACAATCCCCACAGTCACATCATCAGGTACCAGCAGACCCTGGTCGATGTATTCTTTAGCTTTAATCCCTACGGGAGTTCCTTGTTTGATCGCCAGACGAAATGCATCACCTGTCGAAATGTGAGGAATGCCGAATTCACCAACAATGACTTCCGCTTGTGTTCCTTTTCCTGCCCCAGGGGGCCCCATAATTAAGATGTTCAAGTCTGTCACTCCCTCCATAACTAGCTTGAGTGCAAGAACATAACAATAGGTGCCGGTTCGAGTCTAGAAGAGCCCGGCCGGAACCTATCGCCTACTTATTAATAAACCCTTTGTAATGGCGCTTCATCAACTGGCTTTCAATCGTCTTCATGGTATCCAGTGCAACACCGACTACGATCAGAAGAGATGTTCCCCCAATTTGAATTGAGCTAGGTAATCCAGCCCAAGTGCCCAAGGCTATCGGAAGCAGTGAAATTAGTGCCAGGAAGATTGCACCGGTCATCGTCAGACGTGTCATCACACGTGTGAGGTAAGTTGCCGTTGTTTTCCCTGGGCGAACTCCCGGAATATAACCCCCGTTCTTCTTCATCTGATCCGCCATTTGAGTCGGATTCATCTGAACAAAGGTGTAGAAGAACGTAAAACCAATAATCATTATGACATACAGCACCATAGCGAGCGGTGCGCCCTTTTGCATGGAGAAATTGTCAATGATCCACTGAGCCCAAGCATGCGTAGACCAGAAACCAGCAATGATTGATGGGAACTGGAGGAGGGAAACAGCAAAGATAACCGGGATAACGCCAGCCGCATTGATTTTCAATGGGATATGCGTATTTTGTCCGCCGTACATCTTGTTGCCAACCACCCGTTTTGCATACTGCACCGGGATCTTGCGGATCGCCTGTTGGATGTAAATAACACCGACAATAATCAGCGCTACAACCAAGGCAATGATTATAAATTTAGTGATATTCAGGAAGGTTTGGCCTTCCGCAATGAAATCAGAGTTGATCAAGCTTTGAATGTGTCCTGGAATACCCGCAATGATACTTGCAAAGATAATCAATGAAATACCATTACCAATACCCTTCTCCGTAATCTGTTCCCCGAGCCACATCAGGAACGCTGTTCCCGCTGTCAGCACAAGGGCAATCAGAGCATAGTCCGCAAATGTAGCATTTGGAACCATTTGAGTGCCGTAGATCCGGTTAAAACCGATCGACATTGCAAAGGCTTGAATCACACCCAGCGCAATCGTTAAATAACGAGTGAGCTGTGCTGATTTCTTTTTCCCCATCTCACCCTGTTTGGCCCATTCCGCAAGCTTTGGAACGACATCCATGGACAGGAGCTGAACGATGATGGAAGCCGTGATATATGGATAGATCCCAAGCGCAAGTATTGAGAACTGCTTCAATGCGCCGCCCGAGAACGTGTTCAGGAGACCGAACAGTGCATTACCTGCTTGATTCGTTGCCGTGAACACATCCGTGTTAACACCCGGAACCGGTACGAATGTACCAATCCGGTAGATCAAGAAAATAAACAGAGTAAACAAAATTCGGTTGCGTAGATCCTTCACATTCCATATATTCTTGAGGGTTTTAAACATTAGATCACCTCGGTTTTACCGCCGGCAGCCTCGATCTTCTCTACCGCAGATTGAGAGAACTTATTTGCTTTTACAGACAATTTCACTGTAACTTCGCCGTTGCCAAGAATCTTGATTCCGCTCTTCGCGTTCTTCACGATACCTTGTTCCAACAACAGCTCAGGAGTAACCTCTGTATCCGCCGCAAAGTTGTTAAGTTCCTCGATGTTCACAATCGCATACTCTTTACGGGTTGGGTTAACAAAACCACGTTTTGGCAAGCGACGATACAGTGGGTTTTGTCCACCTTCGAAGCCCGGACGAACACCACCGCCGGAACGAGCGTTTTGACCTTTGTGACCACGTCCAGATGTTTTACCCATACCGCTACTTGGTCCGCGACCCACGCGTTTGCGCTCTTTGCGGGAACCAGGAGCTGGGGAAAGCTCATGTAACTTCATCGTTCGTTGCACCTCCTTCATAATTGTGGGCTAAAGCTTTATGTTGTCTTACTCTTGAATTTCTTGTACAGATACCAAATGACTCACTTGATTAACCATACCACGAATAGCAGGATTGTCGTTGTGAACCACTTGTTGGTTGATTTTACGAAGTCCTAAAGTTTTCACGGTAGTACGTTGGTTCTCCGGACGGCCAATCAAACTCCGTACGAGGGTAATTTGAAGTTTTGCCATGAGATTCCCTCCTTAACCGAGAAGTTCTTCGACGGATTTACCGCGTAATTTCGCAACATCTTCAGCACGTTTCAGACGGGACAAGCCCTCCAAAGTCGCGTTGACCATGTTCATGGAATTCGAAGAACCTAAGGATTTTGTCAAAATGTCGCCTACACCAGCAAGTTCAAGTACTGCACGAACTGGTCCGCCAGCGATAACTCCAGTACCTTCGGAAGCCGGCTTCAAAAGAACGCGGCCAGCGCCAAAGTGTCCTGTTACAAGGTGAGGAATAGTCGTTCCAACAAGCGGAACGTGTACCAGATTCTTCTTCGCATCTTCGATACCTTTGCGAATTGCTTCTGGAACTTCGCCCGCTTTACCGATGCCAGCACCAACCCAGCCTTTGCCGTCGCCGACAACAACCAGTGCGCTGAAACTAAAACGACGTCCGCCCTTTACAACTTTAGCTACACGATTAATATTTACAACTCTTTCAGTCAGTTCTAAAGCGTTAGGATCTATACGCAAGTCGTTAACCTCCTTTTAGAAATAATCTTAGAATTCAAGACCAGCTTCACGAGCTGCGTCAGCAAGAGCCTGAATCCGTCCATGGTACAAGTAGCCACCGCGGTCAAATACCACGTTTTTAACGTTTTTAGCTTGAGCACGTTTTGCAATCAGTTCGCCAACTTGACGGGCAGATTCAACACTACCGCCGTTGTTGATGCTAGCGCTAAGCTCTTTATCAATTGTAGAAGCAGACGCAAGAGTTACGCCAGCTACGTCATCGATCAATTGAGCATAGATATGTTTGGAAGAACGGTATACGTTAAGTCTTGGACGTTCAGCCGTTCCTTGGATTTTTTTACGCACACGCAGGTGTCTTTTCAGACGCGCTTTGTTTTTATCCGCTTTTGTAATCATGACTTCCATTTCACTCCCTTCGGTTTACCATACAAGCCGTTTCAATTCAAGCCGCAATCGGGTTATTACCTGTAAGAAGCTTACTTCTTCTTACCAGCTTTACCTTCTTTACGAATAATACGTTCGCCTTCATACTTGATCCCTTTACCTTTGTAAGGCTCAGGCTCGCGTACGGAACGGATTTTAGCAGCGTATGCACCTACGCGCTCTTTATCGATTCCTTTAACGATGATCTTTGTATTCGCAGGAACTTCGAATTCGATGCCTGGTTCCGGAGTGATTTCAACCGGGTGGGAGTAACCCACGTTCAGGACGATCTTGTCACCGGATTTACTTGCACGGTATCCAACCCCAACCAGCTCAAGGGATTTGGAGAATCCGTCGGTTACACCGCTCACCATGTTGTTCACCACGCTGCGCGTAGTACCATGAAGAGAACGATGAAGTTTATTATCAGAAGGACGTTCTACATTGATTACGTTCTCTTCCACAGAAACTTTGATGTCCTTGTGAAGTTCACGAGTCAATGTACCTTTCGGTCCTTTTACCGTAATTACCGAGTTGTCGATTTTAACATCAACACCACTTGGTACGTTAATTGGTTTGCGACCAATACGAGACATTTGCTGCACCTCCTTGTTTTGTGACTTTAATTACCAAACGTAGCAGACAACTTCGCCGCCGGCTTTAGCCTGACGAGCTTCCTTGTCGGTCATAACACCTTTAGATGTGGAGATAATCGCAATACCTAGACCGCCGAGCACACGTGGAACTTCGTTGCTCTTCGTGTACACGCGAAGGCCAGGCTTACTGATTCTTTTCAATCCGGAAATAACGCGCTCGTTATTGGATCCGTATTTCAAGAAAATGCGGATAATCCCTTGTTTATTGTCATCGATATATTCTGCATCACGGATAAAACCTTCACGCTTCAAGATTTCAGCGATTTGTTTTTTGATCGTGGATGCAGGCATTTCCACAGTTTCGTGACGCACTACATTCGCGTTACGAATACGTGTAAGCATATCAGCAATTGGATCTGACATAGTCATTCGTGTAAACCTCCTTCCCGTTGTTGATTGTTTACCAGCTTGCTTTTTTCACGCCAGGGATCTGGCCTTTATAAGCTAATTCACGGAAACAAATTCTGCAGATTTTATATTTTTGCAGTACCGAATGTGGACGACCACAACGCTCACAACGTGTATATGCACGTACTTTGAACTTTGGTGTGCGTTGTTGTTTAACTTTCATTGAAGTTTTTGCCACTTAGCCTGACACCTCCTGATCGATTCCAAGAATCGAATTTTTCCTTACTTTACAAAAGGCATTCCGAGTCCGGCCAACAGTTCGCGCGACTCTTCATCGGTTTTAGCCGTAGTTACGATTACGATATCCATACCGCGCACTTTATCTACTTTGTCATACTCAATCTCAGGGAAGATCAATTGTTCCTTGAGGCCGAGTGTGTAGTTGCCACGTCCATCAAACGCTTTGTTAGATACACCGTGGAAGTCACGGACACGTGGAAGGGTTACATTGAACAGCTTGTCGAGGAAGTAGTACATACGCTCACCGCGAAGTGTTACTTTCACACCGATCGGCATGTTCTCACGAAGTTTAAATCCAGCGATGGATTTCTTCGCACGGGTGATAACTGGCTTTTGACCAGAGATCAGCTGCAGATCATTCACCGCAGAATCAAGTACTTTCGAGTTAGCTACTGCTTCACCAACACCCATGTTGATGACCACTTTCTCGATTTTAGGCACTTGCATAACCGTTGTATAGTTAAACTTTTGGATCAAAGCTGGGGTTACTTCATTCAAGAAACGCTCTTTCAATCTTGCTGCCATGAATCATGGACCTCCTTTCTTTCTTACTGGATTAGTCGATCACTTCTCCGGATTTCTTAGCTACACGAACTTTTTTGCCGTTATCCAATACTTTGTAACCGATACGGGTTACTTTTCCGCTCTTAGGATCGACATGCATAACGTTCGATGCGTGAATCGGAGCTTCTTGCTCAATAATTCCGCCTTGTGGGTTCAGCTGATTTGGCTTTTGATGTTTCTTCACCATGTTCACGCCTTCCACAAGCACACGGTTCTCACGAGGGTAAGCAGCGATGACGCGGCCTTTCTTGCCTTTGTCTTTACCACTGATTACGATCACCGTATCGTCTTTTTTGACGTGCAGTTTATTGTTGTGGGACTCCAGAATCTTTTTCAATCTAGGCATTTATTACACCTCCCGGTTGCATGAATATAAGGGACTCTTTCTTTAGATAACTTCCGGAGCCAAGGAAACGATCTTCATGAAATCTCTGTCACGCAGTTCGCGTGCAACAGGTCCGAAAATACGAGTACCACGTGGGCTCTTGTCCTCTTTAACTACTACAGCTGCGTTCTCGTCGAAAGCGATGTAAGAACCGTCTTTACGGCGCACCGAACGTTTAGTACGAACAACAACCGCTCTAACAACGTCACCTTTTTTGACAACGCCGCCTGGTGTTGCTTGTTTTACAGAACAAACGATCAAGTCACCGATTTGAGCTGTACGACGACCAGTACCACCCAGAACGCGGATACACATCAATTCCTTCGCTCCAGAGTTGTCAGCAACATGCAATCGTGTAAATGGTTGAATCATTCTAGTATCCTCCTTTCGACTTCAATGACGAGCAATTAGATAATAACCGCTTGTTCAACGACTTCTGCAAGTCTCCAGCGTTTATCTTTGGAAAGCGGGCGAGTTTCGATGATTTTCACCGTGTCACCAATTTTCGCAGTGTTGTTCTCATCATGCGCTTTAAATTTCTTAGTGTATTTAATGCGTTTATGATACAGGTCATGCTTTTTGTAAGTTTCAACAGCTACTACGATGGTTTTATCCATTTTGTCGCTGACAACTTTACCAATTTGCACTTTACGGGCATTGCGTTCGCTCATGGTTAGCCTCCTTCCTGAATTCAGGCGCTGCTATAAGCTGCGTCGTGTGTAACTTAGCTAGTAATACCAAGTTCTCTTTCATGTAAAACGGTTTTAGCACGAGCTATGGCCTTACGCACATCACGGATGCGAGTCGGGTTATCAAGCTGGCCAGTAGCCAGTTGGAAACGGAGATTAAAGAGTTCTTCTTTAAACCCAGCGATTTTTTGTTCAATTTCAACAGTGGTTAAGTTGCGAAGTTCATTAGCTTTCATTTGCTTCACCACCCAATTCTTCACGTTTCACAAACTTAGTTTTAACAGGCAGTTTGTGAGCGGCAAGACGCATCGCTTCGCGTGCGATTTCCTCCGATACACCAGCAAGTTCAAACATGATCTTACCTGGTTTCACAACTGCAACCCATTTCTCAACGTTACCTTTACCGCTACCCATACGAACCTCAAGAGGCTTTTGAGTAATCGGCTTATCCGGGAAAATTTTGATCCATACTTTACCACCACGCTTGATGTAACGCGTCATTGCAATACGCGCTGCTTCAATCTGACGGTTCGTGATCCAAGATGGTTCAGTTGCTTGCAGGCCGTATTCACCGAAGTTCAATTCAGTGCCGCCTTTAGCTTGACCTCTCAAACTACCGCGTTGTTGTTTGCGGTGTTTTACACGTTTTGGTACCAACATGATTAGTTGCCTCCTTCCTGAGCAGCTTGTTTCTTAGCCGTAGGAAGAACCTCTCCACGATAAATCCATACTTTTACACCGATACGGCCGTAAGTTGTATGAGCTTCAGCTGTACCGTAGTCAATATCAGCACGAAGCGTATGAAGTGGAACAGTTCCTTCACTGTAGCCTTCCGAACGAGCAATTTCAGCACCGCCAAGACGGCCGCTAACTGCTGTTTTAATCCCTTTCGCGCCAGAACGCATTGTTCTTTGAATCGCTTGTTTCAGAGCACGACGGAAAGAAACGCGACGTTCCAATTGTTGTGCAATGCTTTCTGCGACCAGAATTGCATCCAGCTCAGGGTGTTTGATTTCAGAAATATTGATATGAACTTTCTTGCCACCAGCGATCTTAGTGATATCGTTACGAAGGTTCTCAACTTCAGAACCACCTTTACCGATAACCATACCTGGCTTCGCAGTGTGGATAGTTACGTTCACACGGTTAGCCGCTCTTTCGATCTCGATACGAGATACTGCGGATTCTTTCAATTTACCTTTAAGGTGTTCACGAATTTTTACATCTTCCAGCAAAAGATCACCGAAATCTTTGCCTGCATACCATTTAGATTCCCAATCACGGATAATACCTACCCGCAATCCGACGGGATTTACCTTTTGGCCCACACGTTTTCCCTCCTTATTTTTCGGATACCACCAAAGTGATGTGGCTGGTGCGTTTGTTGATCCGGCTTGCACGTCCCATAGCACGAGGACGGAAACGTTTCATTGTCGGACCTTGGTTAACGAAGATTTCCGAAATAACCAATTTATTTACATCCATAGAATAGTTATGTTCAGCATTCGCAATCGCCGAGTTCAATAGCTTCTCCACTACTGGCGAAGCAGCTTTAGGAGTGTGGCGAAGAATGGCGATAGCTTCACCCACTTGCTTGCCGCGGATCAGGTCAACCACGAGCTTAACCTTACGAGCAGCAATACGAATGGATCTTGCATGTGCTTTTGCTTCCATGTTTGTTACCTCCTCTCAAACGAAGAACTTCATTTTAGCGTCTTGTTTTCTTATCGTCGTCCGTATGACCTTTGTAGGTACGGGTTGGTGCGAATTCGCCCAACTTGTGTCCTACCATATCTTCAGTTACATATACCGGTACGTGTTTGCGGCCGTCGTATACGCCGAAAGTGTGTCCGATAAACTGTGGGAAAATGGTGGAACGGCGGGACCAGGTTTTGATCACAACTTTTTTGTTACTTTCGTTCACTTCATCCACTTTTTTAAGCAGGTAGCCATCGATGAATGGCCCTTTTTTCAAACTGCGACCCATAGCTTGAATCCTCCCTTCATGAAACCTTTATAAGTCTCTAACCCGTTAACCGGAGAAGTAATGCGCCTAAGCGTATTACTTCGTGCGACGGCGAACGATGTATTTATCAGAAGCTTTTCCTTTTTTACGCGTTTTGTAACCAAGGGTTGGTTTGCCCCAAGGAGACAATGGCGATTTACGGCCGATCGGAGCGCGTCCTTCACCACCACCGTGAGGGTGATCGTTAGGGTTCATAACTACCCCGCGGACTTCCGGACGTTGACCCAACCAACGGCTGCGGCCAGCTTTACCGATTTTCACAAGCTCGTGGTCTCCGTTACCTACGGAACCGATTGTAGCGCGGCAAACTTTAAGAAGTTTACGCACTTCACCGGAAGAAAGACGAACTGTGACATATTTTTCTTCTTTACCAAGAAGTTGAGCTTCAGTACCAGCTGCACGAACAAGCTGTCCGCCTTTGCCTGGTTGAAGTTCGATGTTGTGGATAACTGTACCTACTGGAATGTTCTCCATAGGAAGCGCGTTACCGATTTTAATGTCGGCATTTGCACCAGATACTACAACGTCGTCCACTTTCAAGCCCTTAGGAGCAAGAATGTAACGTTTCTCACCGTCTGCATAGTGAATCAAAGCGATATTGGAAGTACGGTTCGGGTCATACTCGATTGTAGCAACGCGGCCCGGTATTCCATCTTTGTTCCGTTTGAAGTCGATGATACGATATTTACGTTTGTGTCCACCACCGTGGTGACGAACCGTAATTTTACCTTGGTTGTTACGGCCAGCAGTTTTGCTAAGCGGCGCAAGCAAGGATTTCTCCGGCACATTTGTTGTGATTTCTTCAAAAGTAGACACGGACATAGCGCGTCTTGCCGGGGATGTCGGTTTATACTTTTTGATTGGCACTTGTTTTCCCTCCTAACTGTGAAAAATTCTTATACCGATTCAAAGAACTCCAGCGGTTTGCTGTCGGCCGTAAGTGTTACGAACGCTTTCTTCCATTCGGAAGTGTATCCGAAATGACGTCCGTACCGTTTTGGCTTCGCAGGGACACGCAAGGTGTTAACATTGCTTACCTTCACGCCAAAGATCGCTTCAATCGCTTGTTTGATCTCAGTTTTGTTCGCACGGATATCCACTTCGAACACATATTTCTGTTCGCCCATGTATTCAGCCGTACGTTCTGTGATCACTGGACGTTTGATAACATCACGAGGATCTTTCATTACGCGAGCACCTCCTCTACCTTCTGAACTGCTTCTTTCGTAATGATCAGTTTGTCGTACGTAAGTACGTCAAGAACATTGATGCCATCAGCTGCTACAAATTTCACACCCGGAATGTTACGGGCAGAAAGCGCAACGTTGTCATCGTAGCTGGAGCCTACAACCAAAGCTTTGCGTTCTACCTTAAGGTTGTTCAAGATAGCTGCGAATTCTTTAGTCTTCGGTGCACCAAAGCTCAATTGATCTAGTACGATAATGTCGTTATCAACAACTTTCGAAGAAAGCGCGGATTTAATCGCCAAACGACGAACTTTCTTAGGAAGTTTGAATGCATAACTGCGTGGTGTTGGTCCGAATACGATACCACCACCTACCCATTGTGGAGCGCGGATCGAACCTTGACGAGCGCGGCCAGTACCTTTTTGTTTCCAAGGCTTACGACCACCGCCGCGTACTTCAGAACGTCCTTTTACTTTGTGAGTGCCTTGACGAAGGGATGCACGTTGCATAACAACCGCATCATGAAGGACATGGACGTTCGGCTCGATACCGAATATCGCATCGTTCAATTCAACTTCGCCAACTTGGCTGCCACTGACATTAAAAAGTGCTACTTTAGGCATTGTTTGTTCCTCCTTTCTTCAGAAGAATTATTTCTTCACCGTTTCTTTGATTTTCACGAAGCCTTTTTTAGGACCCGGTACAGAACCTTTCACGAGCAGCACGTTACGTTCAACGTCAACCTTGATGATCTCAAGTCCTTGAATCGTAACCGTTTCGCTACCCATATGTCCTGGCAGGTGTTTGCCTTTAGGAACACGGTTCGCTTGAATGGAACCCATGGAACCCGGTCTACGATGGTAACGGGAACCGTGAGCCATTGGTCCGCGGCTTTGTCCCCAACGTTTGATAACGCCGGCAAAACCTTTACCTTTGGAAATACCAGTTACGTCAACAAATTCACCTTCAGCAAAGACATCAGCTTTAACCTCTTGGCCAACCTCATATCCTGCCAAATCAATACCGCGAATTTCGCGAACGTAGCGCTTAGGTGCAGTATTAGCCTTTTTGGCATGTCCTGCTTCTGGTTTGTTAGCTGCTTTCTCTTTCTTATCAGAGAAACCAAGCTGTACCGCTTCATAACCGTCGTTCTCAGCATCCTTCTTCTGCAAAACAACATTGGGGCCTGCTTCGATTACAGTTACAGGGATTACATTACCTTCAGCGGTAAATACTTGAGTCATTCCAAGTTTTCTTCCTAAGATACCTTTCATGTTGACACCTCATTTCCTTTCCTAATCACAATGCATTTTATTGACTTACAGTTTGATTTCGATATCTACACCGGACGGCAGATCCAAGCGCATCAAGGCATCCACAGTTTGTGGAGTCGGATTCACAATATCGATCAGACGCTTGTGTGTGCGTTGTTCGAATTGCTCCCGAGAATCCTTGTACTTGTGTACCGCACGAAGAATAGTAATAACTTGTTTTTCTGTTGGAAGTGGAATCGGTCCAGATACGCCAGCACCCGAACGTTTTGCAGTTTCAACAATTTTCTCAGCGGATTGATCAAGAATTCTATGGTCGTAAGCTTTCAAACGAATACGAATCTTTTGCTTTGCCATTTTTAGTCCCTCCTTCTATCGCCCAATTTATTATCGGACATACTCCGTGAAAATTTTCCAATCACACTGCCTCATGGCAAAGGGGCCGGGTGTGTCGGTAACCTCTCACATCATCGCAACGTCACAGAACAACATTCATTATTATATAGAATCCATAGGCTGAATGCAAGCATAATATACAAAAAACTTTGCAAGCTCACAGATGATATATTTACCAGTGTGCTTAACGCTTCCAGTCACCCAATACAGCTTTCTTCTATTATAAATAAAAAAGGTCCGCCTCCAAGAGACGAACCTTCTCTTCTTTCGTTTACATCACACTGTTGCTCGTTCCATCACACTGTTGCTTTATTGTTCAAACCAAGCTTTTGCAGCTTGATTATTTTTGGATTGTTGCTACGGATCCTGCGCCTACTGTACGTCCGCCTTCACGAATGGAGAACTTAGTTCCTTCTTCAATCGCGATTGGGGAGATCAGTTGTACAGTAACAGTGATGTTATCACCAGGCATAACCATTTCAGAACCTTCTGGAAGGTTGATGATACCAGTTACGTCAGTTGTACGGAAGTAGAACTGTGGACGGTATCCAGTGAAGAAAGGCTTGTGACGGCCACCCTCTTCTTTAGTCAGAACGTAGATTTGAGCAGTGAACTCAGTGTGTGGCTTAACGGAAGCTGGTTTAGCCAATACTTGACCACGCTCGATTTGGTTACGGTCTACACCGCGAAGAAGAGCACCGATGTTGTCACCAGCTTGAGCGGAATCCAGCAATTTGCGGAACATCTCAACACCAGTTACAACGGATTTCTTAGTTTCTTCAGTGATACCCACGATTTCGATCTCGTCGCCCACTTTAACAGTACCGCGCTCTACACGACCTGTAGCAACTGTACCACGGCCAGTGATGGAGAATACGTCCTCGACAGGCATAAGGAAAGGCTTGTCAGTTTGACGCTCTGGAAGCGGGATGTAAGTGTCGATGATTTCGAACATTTCAACGATTTTCTTAGCCCAGTCGCCGTCTGGGTTTTGAAGAGCTTCACGAGCAGAACCACGAGTGATTGGAGTGTCGTCACCAGGGAACTCGTATTCGTTCAGAAGGTCACGAATTTCCATTTCAACCAGTTCCAAGAGCTCTTCGTCTTCAACCATGTCACATTTGTTCAGGAACACAACGATGTAAGGCACGCCTACTTGGCGGGACAACAGGATGTGCTCACGAGTTTGTGGCATTGGGCCGTCAGCTGCGGATACAACCAGGATTGCTCCGTCCATTTGAGCAGCACCAGTGATCATGTTTTTAACATAGTCGGCGTGACCTGGGCAGTCAACGTGTGCATAGTGACGGTTGTTAGTTTCATACTCAACGTGTGCAGTTGAGATTGTGATACCGCGTTCGCGCTCTTCTGGAGCTTTATCGATTTGGTCGAATGCTACAGCAGCACCACCATAAGTCTTGGACAATACAGTAGTGATTGCAGCAGTCAGGGTAGTTTTACCATGGTCAACGTGACCGATTGTACCGATGTTAACATGCGGTTTTGTACGTTCAAATTTAGCCTTTGCCATTTTAAACAGTTCCTCCTTAAAATATGGGATTGTTATGTTTGGGCCGTCCGGAATGCCTTTCCGAAGAAAGACTTCCTTCCAGCAGTTAAAAACAGATTAGTCTGTACCTTTGGCTTTGGATACGATCTCTTCCTGAATGGATTTAGGAACTTCTTCGTAGTGACTAATTTCCATTGAGAACACACCGCGTCCTTGTGTACCAGAACGAAGAGTTGTGGAATATCCGAACATCTCGGAGAGAGGCACCTTCGCACGGATGATTTGAGCTCCACCACGGGAATCCATACCTTCGATACGGCCACGGCGGGAGTTCAGCATACCCATAACGTCACCCATGTACTCTTCAGGGACTGTTACTTCAACTTTCATGATTGGCTCAAGAATAACCGGCTTACACTTCTCTTTAGCCGCTTTCAGAGCCATAGAACCTGCAATTTTGAACGCCATCTCGTTGGAGTCAACATCATGGTATGATCCATCGACGATTGTCGCTTTTACATCCACGAGTGGGAATCCAGCAAGGACACCGTTCTTCATTTGCTCTTCGATACCTTGTTGTGCTGGTCCGATATATTCTCTTGGTACCGAACCACCGACAATCTTGCTATCGAATTGGTTACCACTGCCTGGTTCAAGCGGTTCGAATTCAACCCATACGTGACCGTATTGACCACGGCCCCCGGATTGACGTACGAACTTACCTTCAACGCGTGCAGCTTCACGGAAAGTCTCACGGTAAGCAACCTGTGGTTTACCTACGTTCGTTTCAACCTTGAACTCACGACGCATACGGTCGATGATGATATCAAGGTGAAGCTCACCCATACCTGCCAGGATCGTTTGACCTGTTTCTTCATTAGTAGACGCACGAAGAGTTGGATCCTCTTCAGTGAGCTTACCAAGAGCAACACTCATCTTATCTTGGTCGGCTTTAGTTTTAGGTTCAACCGCGATCTCGATAACTGGTTCAGGGAAGTTCATCGATTCAAGAATAACCGGATGCTTCTCATCACACAGTGTATCACCTGTACCGGTATCTTTCAAACCTACGGCAGCTGCGATATCACCGGAGTAAACTTCAGTGATCTCTTGACGGCTGTTCGCATGCATCTGAAGGATACGACCGATACGCTCGCGTTTGCCTTTTGTAGCATTCAGCACGTATGAACCGGATTGAAGAACACCGGAGTACACACGGAAGAATGTCAATTTACCCACATAAGGGTCTGTCATGATTTTAAATGCCAATGCCGAGAACGGTTCTTCGTCCGAAGACTTACGAATCGCTTCAGTTCCATCGTCAAGGTGACCCTTGATGTCCGGCACGTCGATCGGAGCTGGCAGGTAATCAATAACTGCGTCCAGCATAAGCTGAACCCCTTTATTGCGGTAAGAAGAACCGCAGATAACTGGGAAGATCTTAACTTCTACTACACCTTTACGAAGGGCTGCTTTGATCTCAGCTACTGTGATCTCTTCACCCTCAAGGTATTTCATAGTCAGTTCTTCATCAAGTTCTGCAACCTTCTCAATCAGTTCACTGCGAAGCTCTTCGACTTGGTCTTTGAATTCCGCAGGGATTTCGGTTTCTTCGATGTTTTGACCCAGATCGTCTTTGTACATATACGCTTTTTCTTCAACGATATCAATGATACCGGTAAAGTCGTTCTCTGCACCGATTGGAAGCTGGATAGCCACCGCATTCGCTTGCAGACGATCACGCATATCTTTTACAACGTTCAGGTAGTCAGCACCGATAATATCCATTTTGTTAACATATGCGATCCGTGGAACGCCATAACGGTCAGCCTGTCTCCATACAGTTTCAGACTGTGGCTCCACGCCTTCTTTCGCACTGAAAACGCCTACTGCCCCGTCCAATACACGAAGGGAACGTTCTACTTCAACTGTGAAGTCAACGTGCCCTGGGGTATCGATGATATTAACGCGGTGACCTTTCCATTGAGCGGTAGTTGCAGCGGACGTAATTGTGATCCCGCGCTCCTGCTCTTGCTCCATCCAGTCCATTGTTGCAGCACCCTCGTGAACTTCCCCGATTTTGTGCGTACGGCCTGTGTAGAACAAGATCCGCTCAGTGGTAGTTGTCTTACCGGCGTCAATATGTGCCATGATCCCGATATTACGTGTATTTTTCAAGGAGAACTCTCTTGCCATGAATAAAGTCTCCCTTCAAAATTGAAGTTATTAGTTTCGGCCTTATCCTACCAACGATAGTGAGCAAACGCACGGTTTGCTTCAGCCATTTTGTGCGTATCTTCGCGTTTCTTAACCGAAGCGCCAGTGTTGTTGGATGCATCGATGATCTCAGCAGCCAAACGCTCTTCCATAGTTTTCTCTCCGCGATTGCGGGAGTAGTTCACGAGCCAACGTAAACCAAGGGAAGTACGTCTTTCTGGTTTAACTTCGATAGGCACTTGATAGTTCGCACCACCTACACGGCGAGCTTTAACTTCAAGGACCGGCATGATGTTCTTGATAGCTGCTTCAAACACTTCCATTGGATCATTACCAGTACGTTCTTGAATCAGGTTGAACGCATTGTACAGGATGCTTTGAGCAACTCCGCGTTTTCCGTCGAGCATGATGCGGTTGATTAGGCGGGTAACAAGCTTGCTGTTATACACCGGATCCGGCAGCACGTCTCTCTTTGTAACAGGACCTTTGCGTGGCATGGATTATCCCCCTTTCAGTAATAGTTCATTCAATTAATGTTATTCGTTAATCTTAAGACTTCTTAGCCTTAGGACGTTTCGCACCGTATTTAGAACGGGCTTGCATACGATTGTTAACACCTGCAGTATCAAGAGCTCCGCGTACGATATGATAACGTACCCCTGGAAGGTCTTTTACCCGGCCTCCACGAATCAGCACGACACTGTGTTCCTGCAGATTGTGTCCGATACCCGGAATGTAAGCAGTCACCTCTACGCGGTTCGTCAAACGAACACGGGCATATTTACGAAGCGCCGAGTTCGGTTTCTTCGGAGTCATAGTACCTACACGAGTGCAGACACCACGTTTTTGTGGAGCGCTCAAATCAGTAGCCTCACGCTTCAGGGCGTTGAACCCTCTTTGAAGAGCTGGCGATTTGGACTTGTAGACCTTAGCTTGACGTCCTTTACGAACTAGTTGGTTAATTGTTGGCATGTTGTTGCCACCCCCTTCCTCAATGTTTACGCATCTTTACAAACCAATTAATTAAGCCCACAGACCCAGGCGGTTCATAAAAAAGCAAAGGAAAGTTTTTGCCTCGGGCATTCACCCTAATGCAAAAACGTTTCATACGATTATTGTTTTACTATCGCAACCACAGCCGCTCCAACCTCAATCCCGCAAGCTTTGCCGAGTTCCTTCATGGTATCAACATAAGTCAGTTTGATCGAAGCCTTATTGCAGAGCCCTATGATCTTTGACGTAACACGTGGATCTGCATCTTGTGCGATGTAAACCTCTTCGGCATTTCCAAGTTCCACGGCTTTCGTCGCTTGCTTGGCGCCAATCTTGACATGAGCATCCTGTAGTCCTCTATCATTAGACATCTTTCGATTCCTCCAAAAATACAGGGAATTACCTCTACTCACGCACCTTTGCTATATTAGCATCCCAGATGGGCGATGTCAAGCAATTAAATGAATAAAACGGCGAAGCAGCCGTAAGTGGAGTTATAGCTCCACATATGACTGCTCCGGCGTCAACCCGGACGGCTATTACTCTACCGATACCGGTTCAAGGCTTTCTTCAGAAACGCCATCTTCCTCTTGATCATCAAACTGAACGCTGCGGTAACGGTTCATACCTGTACCTGCAGGAATCAGCTTACCGATAATAACGTTCTCCTTAAGTCCGAGCAGCTTGTCGACTTTGCCTTTGATGGCAGCGTCGGTAAGTACCCGTGTGGTTTCCTGGAAGGAAGCCGCAGACAAGAAGGAGTCTGTCTCCAAGGAAGCTTTGGTAATACCCAGCAGAACCGGTTTGGCCACAGCAGGCTCTTTATCCGACAGGATGGCCTCTTTGTTGGCTGTCTCGTATTCATAAATATCCACAAATGAACCCGGAAGAAGTGCTGTATCCCCGGCATCCACAATACGGATCTTACGAAGCATCTGCTTGATCATAACTTCAATGTGTTTATCGTTGATTTCTACGCCTTGGTTACGGTATACGCGCTGTACTTCCTGCAAAATGTAGTTCTGTACGCCGCGGATACCTTTGATGCGCAGAATTTCTTTAGGGTCAATGGAACCGTCTGTCAGCTCATCCCCAGCTTCGATCTCCTGTCCTTCGCTTACGCGCAGACGGGAACCGTAAGTTACGGAGTACACTTTCGTCTCGGCTTCACCTTGAATCTCAATTTCACGGCGGTCCTTCGCTTCACGGATTTCCTTAACTACGCCGTCAAGCTCACTGATGGTAGCCTGACCTTTCGGATTCCGTGCTTCGAAGAGCTCCTGGATACGCGGCAAACCTTGTGTGATATCGTCACCCGCAACGCCCCCGGTATGGAACGTACGCATCGTGAGCTGGGTTCCCGGCTCCCCGATGGATTGAGCGGCAATGATGCCGACCGCTTCACCGATTTCCACGAACTTGCCTGTTGCCAGGTTGCGTCCGTAACATTTCTTACATACCCCGTGACGTGCACGGCAGCTGAGAACAGAACGGATCTGCAGCTTCTCAACGCCAGCCTTCACGATCGCATTCGCACGATCGGTATCAATCAGCTCGTTGCGCGCAACGATGATCTCTCCGGTCTCCGGATGTTTAATTGTTTCGAAGGAATAGCGTCCTTCAATACGGTCAAACAGATCTTCAATGATCTCTTTACCGTCTTGAATCCGGGATACAGTAATCCCTTTATCCGTACCACAGTCGTCTTCACGAACGATAACATCCTGCGCAACGTCTACCAGACGGCGTGTCAGGTAACCGGAATCGGCTGTACGAAGAGCTGTATCCGCCAGACCTTTACGGGCTCCGTGTGTCGAGATAAAGTACTCGAGGACGGTAAGTCCTTCACGGAAGTTCGCTTTGATCGGAAGCTCATAAATCCGTCCGGATGGCGTTGCCATCAGACCCCGCATACCGCCCAGCTGGGTGATCTGCGATTTGTTCCCCCGCGCTTTGGAGTCAACCATGAGCATGATGGAGTTGAAGCGGTCCATCGATTTCATGAGGACGTCTGTAAGCTGATCCTTGGATTTGGACCAGATATCAATTACGCGGTCATACCGTTCTTCATCCGTAATCAAGCCGCGGCGGTACTGGTTGGTAACCACACGTACCTTCTCATCGGACTCACGCATGATGGTTGCTTTTTCTTCAGGCACTACAACGTCGGATACGGCGATACTTACACCGGCGCGTGTGGAGTACGTGAAGCCAAGCTGTTTGATTCTATCCAGAATCACAGACGTTTCTGTCGTGTGATAGGTCTCGAAGCAGCGTGCGATAATCGATCCCAGATATTCCTTACCCACAGCGCTTGCAATGGCCGGATCGGCAATGCGTTCCGCCAGATCAGCGCCTTTCTCATGAACGAAGTACTTGTCAGGAGTCCCGTTGAACAGGTTATCCCGGGTAGCTTCATTGATGTAAGGGAAGCTGGATGGGAAGATTTCGTTAAAAATAATCTTACCCACTGTAGTAACAAGCAGCGCCTTTTGCTGTTCAGGTGTAAATCCGTCTTTGTTCAAAGCTTTGGCCGGAATAACAACACGTGCATGCAGGGATGCTACACCGCGCTGATAAGCGGATACGGCTTCGTTCACACTGCCCAGAATCATACCCGAACCTTTGGCTTTGTTGTCGTCCATCGTCAGGTAGAACGATCCAAGGACCATATCCTGGGATGGTGTAACAACCGGCTTGCCGTCTTTCGGGTTCAGGATGTTACCGGATGCGAGCATCAGAATGCGCGCCTCGGCCTGAGCTTCAGCTGACAGAGGAACGTGTACCGCCATTTGGTCACCGTCGAAGTCAGCGTTATACGCCGTACATACGAGCGGGTGAAGACGGATCGCACGACCTTCTACCAAGATCGGTTCAAATGCCTGGATACCCAGACGGTGAAGCGTCGGTGCACGGTTCAGAAGAACCGGATGCTCCTTGATTACCTCTTCCAACACATCCCATACCTCAGGGCTTACGCGTTCCACCTTGCGTTTAGCACTCTTGATATTATGGGCCAAGCCTTTATTTACAAGCTCTTTCATGACAAAAGGCTTGAACAGCTCCAGTGCCATTTCCTTAGGCAGACCACACTGGTACATCTTCAGATAAGGACCTACTACGATAACGGAACGACCAGAATAGTCTACCCGTTTACCGAGCAAGTTCTGACGGAAACGGCCCTGCTTACCTTTCAGCATATGGCTGAGAGATTTAAGCGGACGGTTACCCGGACCAGTTACTGGACGGCCGCGGCGGCCGTTATCGATCAGGGCGTCCACCGCTTCCTGAAGCATGCGTTTCTCGTTCTGAACGATGATGTCCGGTGCGCCAAGGTCAAGAAGGCGTTTCAACCGGTTATTCCGGTTGATTACGCGGCGGTACAGATCGTTCAGGTCAGACGTTGCAAAACGTCCACCATCGAGCTGAACCATCGGACGAAGTTCCGGAGGGATGACCGGAAGGACGTCCAGAATCATCCACTCCGGCTCGTTGCCGGAATTGCGGAAGGCCTCAATGACTTCAAGACGCTTGATTGCCCGGTTGCGGCGCTGGCCTTGGGCCGTGCGCAGCTCTTCCTTCAGGAAATCAAGTTCTTTCTCCACGTCGATATCCTGCAGAAGCTTCTTGACAGCTTCGGCACCCATGCCGGCTTGGAAACCGTAGCCGTATTTCTCACGGTAGCTACGGTATTCCTTCTCGGACAGGAGCTGCTTTTTCTCAAGCGGCGTATCGCCAGGATCTGTGACAACATATGATGCAAAGTAAATAATCTCTTCCAAAGATCTAGGGGACATATCCAAAGCCAATCCCATCCGGCTAGGAATCCCTTTGAAATACCATATATGTGAAACAGGTGCAGCCAGTTCAATGTGGCCCATACGTTCACGGCGCACTTTAGCGCGTGTGACCTCAACGCCGCAGCGGTCGCAGACAACGCCTTTGTAACGCACACGCTTGTACTTACCGCAATGACATTCCCAGTCTTTTGTAGGACCGAAAATTTTCTCGCAGAAGAGCCCTTCTTTCTCCGGCTTCAGCGTACGATAGTTAATCGTCTCCGGTTTCTTCACTTCTCCGCGGGACCAAGAACGAATTTTATCTGGGGAAGCAAGCCCAATTTTCATAAACTCGAAATTGTTGACGTCCAACAAAGAGCATCCCTCCTTAACCAAATCCTGATTTGTACTTCTATTCTACGCCGACTTCGGAGCCTTCCAGGTTCAAACTAAGTTTGTCGCCTGCGGTGTCCTCATCATCGTCAATTTCTCTCATTTCAATCTCTTCTTCGTTCTCACTCAGGATTTTAACGTCCATACCCAAACTTTGCAGTTCCTTAATCAGAACCTTAAAGGATTCAGGTACGCCCGGTTCCGGCACGTTCTCGCCTTTGACAATGGACTCATAGGTCTTCACGCGGCCTACCACGTCATCGGATTTGACGGTCAGAATTTCCTGCAGGGTATACGCAGCACCGTAGGCCTCGAGCGCCCAAACCTCCATCTCCCCGAAACGCTGTCCACCGAATTGGGCTTTACCACCCAGCGGCTGTTGAGTAACGAGAGAGTATGGTCCCGTAGAACGGGCATGGATTTTATCGTCAACCATGTGCGCCAGCTTAATCATATGCATGACACCTACAGTTACTTCACGCTCGAAACGGTCCCCGGTACGTCCGTCATAAAGCACGGTCTTACCGTTACGCTGCATTCCCGCTTCTTCCATCGTATCGAACACGTCATACTCGTTCGCGCCATCAAATACCGGAGTGGCAACATGGATACCCAAACGCATGGCGGCCATACCCAAATGAATCTCCAGCACCTGTCCGATGTTCATCCGCGATGGTACCCCAAGCGGGTTGAGCACGACTTGTACCGGTGTGCCATCAGGCAGGAACGGCATATCTTCCTCAGGCAGAATCCGTGCAACGACACCCTTGTTACCATGTCGTCCGGCCATCTTGTCACCTTCGGAAATTTTACGTTTCTGGGCAATATATACCCGAACAAGCTGATTCACACCCGGTGGCAGTTCATCCCCGTTCTCACGGGTGAACACCTTAACATCAACGACAATACCATCCGTACCATGCGGTACACGGAGGGAAGTATCGCGAACCTCGCGGGCCTTCTCACCAAAGATCGCATGCAGGAGGCGTTCCTCCGCAGTCAGCTCGGTAACCCCTTTCGGTGTTACTTTACCAACCAGAATGTCGCCTGCTCCAATCTCGGCACCCACACGGATAATTCCACGCTCGTCGAGATTCTTGAGCGCTTCTTCCCCGACGTTCGGGATGTCACGGGTAATCTCTTCTGGTCCAAGCTTCGTATCACGCGCTTCGGATTCATACTCCTCAATGTGGATGGAGGTGTATACATCTTCCTTAACGAGCTTCTCGCTAAGGAGAATCGCATCCTCATAGTTGTAACCTTCCCAAGTCATGAAGGCTACGACCACATTGCGGCCCAGTGCCAATTCGCCCATCTCTGTGGAAGGACCGTCAGCCAGGATATCACCCTTCTTGACGATATCGCCTCTCTTAACGATCGGACGCTGGTTGATGCATGTTCCTTGGTTCGAACGCATAAATTTGTGTAATTTATATTTAACAAGATCGCCTTTAACTTCCTTGCCATCTACAGTTTCCACACGGCGCAGCCAAATTTCATTTGCTGCGGAACGCTCGATAATCCCGTCATACTTGGAAACAATACATACACCGGAGTCTTTAGCAGACTTGTGCTCCATCCCTGTACCTACCAGAGGTGCCTTAGGAATCAGAAGCGGTACCGCCTGACGCTGCATGTTCGATCCCATGAGTGCGCGGTTGGAGTCATCGTTCTCCAGGAACGGAATAAGCGCGGTCGCAACCGACACAACCTGTTTAGGAGAGATGTCCATATAATCGACGCGGTCACTAGGCATCGTCAAGATGTTATCGGATTGTTTGTTGTAACGGACGATAACCATATCATCTTTGAATGATCCGTCTTCGGTCAGTTCAACGTTCGCCTGTGCGATAACATAGTTATCCTCTTCATCTGCAGTCAGATAAGAGATTTGATCTGTAACTTTTCCTGTCTTAGGATCAACCCAACGGTAAGGAGCTTCAATAAAGCCGTACTCATTAATGCGGGCAAATGTAGACAAGGAGTTGATCAGACCGATGTTCGGTCCTTCCGGCGTCTCGATTGGACACATACGGCCATAGTGAGAGTGGTGAACGTCACGCACTTCCATGCCCGCGCGTTCCCGCGTCAGACCACCAGGTCCGAGTGCAGACAGACGGCGCTTATGCGTAAGCTCAGCAAGCGGGTTCGTCTGGTCCATGAACTGGGACAACTGGGAGCTTCCGAAGAACTCTTTAATCGAGGCAATAACCGGACGAATATTGATCAACGCCTGCGGCGTGATCACATTGGCATCCTGAATCGACATTCTCTCACGAACTACACGTTCCATACGGGACAGACCGATACGGAACTGGTTCTGAAGCAGCTCACCTACAGAGCGCAGACGACGGTTACCCAGATGATCGATATCATCTGTACTTCCGATTCCGTGCAGCAGATTAATGAAATAGCTGATTGAGGAGATAATATCAGCAGGAGTGATATGCTTCACCGATTTATCAATATTGCGGTTTGCAATCACTTTAACTACTTTGCCGTCTTCAATCGGAGAGAATACATCAATCGTCTGAAGAGGTACATCCTCGGACTCCAGGACACCATTAGCAACATGGTAAGTCTTAAAGCCGACGCCTTCTTCCAGATTCTTAAGAATCTCATCCAGCAAACGACGGTCAACCATTTGACCCGCTTCCGCAATGATTTCACCTGTTGTTGTATCAATCAGGGATTCAGCAAGACGCTGGTTGAACAAACGGTTCTTGATATGAAGCTTCTTGTTGATTTTGTAGCGGCCTACATTCGCCAGATCGTAGCGCTTTGGATCGAAGAAGCGGGCAACCAGCAAGCTTCTTGCATTATCCAGTGTAGGAGGCTCACCCGGACGAAGACGCTCATAGATTTCAATGAGAGCTTTCTCAGTAGAATCGGTGTTGTCTTTGTCGAGTGTATTGCGGATATATTCATCGTTGCCGAGAAGATCCAGAATTTCAGCGTCCGTCCCGAACCCGAGTGCGCGAAGCAGCACGGTTACTGGAATTTTGCGTGTGCGGTCGATCCGGACATAAATAATGTCCTTCGCGTCCGTCTCAAGCTCGAGCCACGCACCGCGGTTAGGAATTACCGTCGCCGTGTAAGTCTTCTTACCGTTCTTATCTATTTTTGTATTGAAATAGACGCTAGGGGAGCGGACCAACTGGCTGACAATAACCCGTTCTGCACCATTGATAATGAAGGTGCCGGTTTCGGTCATCAGCGGGAAATCCCCCATGAACACTTCCTGCTCTTTGACTTCGCCGGTTTCTTTATTAATGAGCCGGACTTTTACTCTAAGTGGTGCTGCATACGTAACGTCACGTTCTTTCGCATCGTCCACGGTATACTTTGGTTCACCAAGACTGTAGTCGATAAATTCCAGAATCAAATTGCCGGTAAAATCCTGGATCGGCGAGATGTCCTGAAACATTTCCCGAAGACCTTCCTCCAAAAACCACTCATATGATTTTTGTTGGATTTCAATCAGGTTCGGAACCTCGAGTACCTCGTTAATTCGCGCATAACTACGCCGAGTGCGTCGACCATATTGAACAAGATGTCCTGCCAACTTAAACTCACCCCTCATGTCTACTCACTTAAAAATTTCATTGCGAACCCGTGTTTGTCCCTATATAATAAGTCCATAGAAACGGATTCACGCACAAATAAAGAAAAGCCCTTATCGAATGCTATCGAAAAAAGAGCATCATTATTAGTGCCTTTCCTGTCGATGTCCTCATACTCAGTAGATTTGCCAAAATTGGGCATAATATACGTTTGCAGGAGATTCGAAAACCTCGGCTTGCGAATTTATGCTTGACATTTCAGCGCGCTAAAGCCATGTAGGGCATCCTAATACTGACATTTTATAATAATATCACACCAGAAGACCCGAGTCAACAGCCTTCCTCACTTTTTTTGAGAATCCTCCGGATTTATTTTGTAGCTTTAAAAATCCGATACCCCTTGTCCTTTGTCACTTCGTCCACTTGGGCAAACAAAGACTCCAGCTTCTCCCTGGCCGATGGCGCCCCCTGCTTCTTCTGAATAACCACCCAGAGAGAGCCGCCTACACGAAGCCGTTCTGCTGCACCCTCGAATACAGCATGTACAGTCTGTTTGCCTGCACGGATCGGAGGATTCGTCAGAACAACATCAAAGGTCTGGTTCCCCAGTTCTTGATATAAATCGCTTTGCAGAATGGTAACATTCGTAATGCCGTTAGACACCGCGTTCTCCTTGGCAAGCTCAACTGCACGCTCATTCACGTCAATCATGGTTACCTGTCCTCTAGAAGCGAGTCCTGCAGCAGCAAGCCCAATCGGGCCGTATCCACAGCCTACATCCAAAACATGTGCATTCTCCGGCATCTCCATAGCCTCAATCAGCACGCGGCTTCCAAAGTCTACCCCTTGTTTAGAGAATACCCCCGCATCGCTTACAAATTTAAAGGTCTTGCCCCGGAGCGTGGCTTCCCACACTTTACGGTCATGCGCCGTTTCCGGCTTACTGGAATAATAATGATCGGGCATGCTTTCCCTCCAGCCTTAAATTTCGGATCAGTTCTCCCTAGATTCCCTCGATCAGAATCCTTTCATTCAGAAGAACAAGACCCTCTCACTTTATATAAAACAAACCCCTTGAATTTCTTCAAGGGGTTTGTGCGGTAAGGAAGAATTACTTCACTTCTACAGAAGCGCCTGCTTCTTCCAATTTAGCTTTAACCGCTTCAGCATCCTCTTTGGATACTTTTTCTTTCAATGCTTTTGGAGCGTTGTCAACCAGGTCTTTTGCTTCTTTCAAGCCAAGACCAGTGATTTCGCGAACCACTTTGATTACGTTGATTTTGGAAGCGCCAGCGCTTGTCAAAATTACGTCGAATTCGGATTGCTCAGCAGCTGCTTCGCCAGCGCCGCCACCTGCTACAACTACTGGAGCTGCTGCAGTTACGCCGAATTCTTCTTCGATTGCTTTAACGAGATCGTTAAGCTCAAGAACAGTCATACCTTTGATTTCTTCCAAAATTGTTTCTTTACTCATGGTAGAACCTCCGTTATATAATTTTATAGTTTTTGTTAATTCAGATCACTGGATCAAGAATTCTCTTACGCGCTAGCGCCTTCCTCTTTCTCCGCAACGGCTTTAACTGCAAGCGCGAAGTTGCGAACTGGAGCTTGAAGAACGCTGAGGAGCATAGAGAGGAGACCTTCGCGGGACGGAAGATCCGCAAGAGCTTTGATTTGGTCAACGCCGACTACACGGCCTTCAACCACGCCACCCTTAATTTCCAAAGCATCATTCTTCTTAGCGAAATCACTAAGAATTTTAGCTGGAGCTACGGCATCGCCCGTGCTGAATGCGATTGCTGTAGGACCTGTCAGAACTTCATCAAGTTCAGACAATTCTGCAGCTGCAGTTGCACGGCGAACGAGCGAGTTCTTCAGTACTTGGAATTCGATTCCAGCTTCACGCAGCTGTTTACGAAGTTCAGTCACTTGAGCAACATTCAGACCGCGGTAGTCAGCAACAACAGTCGTTACGCTTTCGCGCAGTTTAGAAGTTACCACATCAACGGCATCTTGTTTTGCTTGAATCACTTTTGCATTTGCCAAACTGTACACCTCCTGATAGATTTTCTGAGCTGCCGGCCTTTATTCCGTACAAGAAACACCGGTGCTCTCCTGCAATAACGGACCAGCCGTATATATGAGGAAGATTTCTTAATAGTTCAAACGCAAGTTGTTATATGAACAACAATCTGTTTGAATCCATTAAAAAAGCCTCCGTAGAATCACGAAGGCCTGATAAATCATCATTTACAGAATACTGCAAATTCCGAATTTCTATCACAACACCTCGGTAGGAAATTAAGCCTTGCGGCACCTACTGTCTACGGTAAGCATATTCAAATTTAGTTAAAGCGTAGTGCAACCACTTTACTATACCAGAGGGTCGTCTCAAGAGTCAACCCTGAAATTATTGCCAGATGCAACATTTCTTATCTGTAAGCAGCAGTGTTTACACGGGCGCTTGGTCCCATCGTCGAAGAAATCGCGATGTTCTTCAAGTATACGCCTTTAGCAGCCGCTGGTTTAGCGCGGTTCAATGCATCGATGAGAGTCTTAAGATTCTCATTCAGCTTGTCAGCATCAAAAGATACTTTGCCGATTGGTGCATGAATTTGACCTGCTTTATCAAGACGGTACTCGATTTTACCCGCCTTGATTTCTTGAACCGCTTTAGCTACGTCAAACGTAACTGTACCGGCTTTAGGGTTAGGCATCAAACCTTTACCCCCGAGAAGACGACCCAATTTACCAACTTCACTCATCATGTCCGGAGTTGCTACGCAAACATCGAACTCGAACCAGCCTTGTTGGATTTTGTTGATTACGTCTTGATCGCCTACATAGTCAGCGCCAGCAGCTTCCGCTTCTTTTGCTTTCTCACCTTTAGCGAATACAAGAACGCGTTGAGTTTTACCAGTACCGTGAGGCAGTACAACAACGCCACGAACAGCCTGGTCTTGTTTACGAGGGTCTACACCCAAACGTACTGCAGCTTCAACAGTTTCGTCGAATTTCGCAGTAGCTGCCTTCTTAACCAGCTCAACGGCTTCAGCAGGCTCGTAAGTTGCTTCGCTGTCAATCAGCTTGGCAGCTTCAAGGTATTTCTTACCGTGTTTAGCCATTTAAATTTCCTCCTTTGTGGTATTAGCGGATATTCCTCCCACTTGTTAACCGGACAACCTGTCCAGTGCGTTCAGACGATTAGTCTTGAACAGTGATACCCATACTGCGGGCAGTACCTTCAACCATAAGCATTGCCGCTTCAACGGAAGCTGCGTTAAGGTCAGGCATTTTTTGTTCTGCGATCTGACGTACAGTTGCACGAGTCACAGTTGCTACTTTCTTCTTGTTAGGTTCTCCTGAACCCTTCTCGATCTTAGCAGCTACACGAAGCAATACTGCAGCCGGTGGAGTTTTGGTAATGAAAGTGAAAGAACGATCTTCAAATACCGAAATTTCAACCGGAATGATCAAACCAGCTTGATCGGCAGTACGAGCGTTGAATTCTTTACAGAATGCCATGATGTTGACACCCGCTTGACCCAGCGCTGGACCTACCGGAGGTGCTGGATTCGCTTTCCCCGCAGGAATTTGCAGTTTTACAACTTTAATGATCTTTTTAGCCATGTAAAACACCTCCTTGCACTAGTAGTGGTACCCGGGATTACACAACATAACCCCTCCCACAGAAAACCAGAAGAAACCTATATCTTCTCCACTTGAGTATAGTCAAGCTCAAGCGGGGTTTCCCGTCCAAACATGTTGACGTGAACCTTGACCTTGCTCTTGTCGGTGAGAATTTCTTCTACAGATCCAACAAAATTAGCAAAAGGACCAACTTTAATACGCACAGACTCCTTGAGTTCAAACTCAATAACCGGCTTCGGTTCTTCCATTCCCATGTGGTTCAGAATCTGTTCCACTTCTTCAGGAAGCAAAGGCGTCGGTTTGGAACCGGAACCTGTCGAGCCGACGAAACCTGTAACTCCCGGTGTATTGCGGACAACATACCAAGAATCGTCAGTCTGGATCATTTCCACCAAGACATAACCAGGGTAAACCTTACGCATAACGGTTTTTTTCTTACCGTCTTTGTTTACAATTTCTTCTTCCATCGGAACAAGAACCCGGAATATCTTGTCTTCCATGCCCATAGACTCAACGCGTTTTTCCAAATTGGCTTTGACTTTATTCTCATACCCGGAGTAGGTATGAACAACATACCATCTTTTTTCCATATCAAGCCACCTGGGACCCTTCTTAAATAATCGCGTTGATCACAGCGGAGATGCCGATGTCAAGAACCCAAAAATAAATGGCGACAACTACGATTGTACCGAGCACAATCAGCGTGTAATTAGTCAGCTCTTTACGATTAGGCCAGCGAACCTTTTTAAGCTCAGCCCAGCTTTCAGAGAAAAAAGAAAACATCGACTTGAAACTACGTTTCATCCGCACCTACACCTCCAAAGACTATCTGGTTTCGCGATGAGGAATTTGCTCGTTGCAGAACTTGCAATACTTCTTCATCTCCATGCGGTCGGGGTGGTTACGCTTGTTTTTCGTTGTCGTGTAGTTTCTTTGTTTGCAGTTCGTACAAGCCAACGTGATAATTACCCGCATGATGTGCACCTCCCGAAGACATTCTTTCTTAACAGAAGTCTCTATATTGATCTCGGCAGTTAACCGAGCCGTTCAGAGAGACCAAGTCCGCATCCACTCATCTTAACTTAAGGAAATAATAAGCATATACTTAAATCTCCTTAATTCAAAAAAAGCAAGCGCGAAATTCGGCCTACCTAAAACACTTTATCACAAGGGTATAGCCATGTCAACGAAAGAATGGCCTTATTCTGGGCCGAGCGGGGGCCCTTGTCGATGTATTCTTTTTCCACTGCCAAGCTGCTTCACATTTATGTTTAAGTATGGACCCATCATCCCTGCTCTAAACCTCTCCCACATGTAGGGATCCATAACCTACCCTATGTACTGGAGAAACTAGAATCATTCATATAAAAAGAAAAAAAGACTCCAGTTGAGTCTCTTCTCTACCATCATTCTATAGTCCATCTCGTACTTCCAAATAGCGTTCAAGCTTACGCTTGACCCGTTGGAGCGCATTATCAATTGATTTCACATGCCGTCTTAAATCCACTGCAATTTCCTGATAAGATCTTCCGTCCAAATACAGCATCAGAACTTTACGTTCCAGGTCGCTGAGAATCTCGGACATCTTGTCTTCCAGGCCCACGAACTCTTCTTGATTGATAATGAGTTCTTCGGGATCAGATACCTGTGAGCCGCATATCACATCCAAAAGGGTACGGTCGGAGTCCTCATCATAAATGGGCTTGTCCAGCGAAACGTACGAATTCAGCGGAATATGCTTCTGACGGGTCGCCGTCTTAATTGCCGTGATGATCTGCCTGGTAATGCACAGCTCGGCAAATGCCTTAAAAGAAGCCAGCTTATCACCCTTAAAATCCCTGATCGACTTATACAGACCGATCATGCCTTCTTGAATGATATCTTCCCGGTCAGCTCCAATCAGAAAATAGGACCTCGCTTTGGCTCTGACGAAACTGCGATACTTGTTGATCAAGTACTCCAGTGCTTCGCTATCGCCTTCCCGGACTGCCTCAACAATGTCTTCATCGCTTTGAATCTCATAGTCAAATTTAATCATTACTTTGAGGTCGACACTCACCACAATCCCTCCGGCTGCAACGCACAGTGCCCCGTTACTTCAATCAAGTATACGATCAGTATATATGATGGCATGTAACAGCGTCAACCACATAAGTCCTAAAATTTGTAAAGTCGAACTTTGTCAAGAGCTTTTGGAAGCAAATCGCAAATGTGCCTTTTTACTCTCTGCGCCAGCGTTCAAACATCTTTCTCATCTCGGGAGTCAGCTTGCCACCGAGTGTATTTCGGCTTGAGCCAAGCCGATCCTCGGCAATTTTCGACTGAATCTCCCGCTCACTCTCTTCCACCTGGGTGAGTAATTCCCTGGCAGGAACACGCAGAGCACCCTGTCCGAAGATCACATGCTGTTCTACTAGGTCACTGGTCGCAACATAGATTTGGCGCCTGCGGTGGCTGAGCTCGCGGACCAAACGCTCTATGCATTCATCCGCCGTTTCTTTCTCGCGGGTGAAATAAACTTGAACCTTGTTCTGGGCAAAAGATTTCCCAAGGCCCGGCACCCGGTATGCATCAAACACCGCGATCACCATCCGGCCGCTGTAGGCCTGATAATCGGCTAACCGCTCCAGAAGCCTGTCCCTCGCTTCCTCAAGTCCCACCTTGGCGAGCTTGGTCAGCTCCGGCCAGTCTCCGATCATATTATAGCCATCCACAAGGAGAACATCCCGCATCTCCCCCATAACAGGGCTATCCTTGAAGCTTCCGTTTGCGGAGCGTTTCGTACATAATGACCCCCGCGGCAACGGAAGCATTCAGTGAATTAAGCCGGCCAACCATCGGCAGCTTTAGAAGGACATCACATTTCTCGCGGATCAAGCGGCCCATTCCCTTGTTCTCGTTCCCGATGACAATGGCAACCGGGCCGGTGAATACTCCGTTATCATAGATCTCTTCACGGGCGCCTACGTCTGTCCCAACTACCCATACGCCCGCTTCCTTAAGCTGATCAATGGTCTGGGCAAGATTCGTCACCCGGGCTACCGGCACATACTCCACCGCACCGGCTGAGGTTTTGGATACCGTAGACGTCACGGATGCCGAGCGGCGCTTTGGAATAATCACCCCGTGAACCCCGGTGCATTCAGCCGTCCGTAGAATAGAGCCCAGGTTGTGCGGGTCCTCGATTTCATCAAGTATAACTAAAAAAGGGGCTTCGCCCTTCTCAGCCGCGCTGGCCAGCAGGTCTTCCACTTCCGCATAAGCGTAAGGGGCCACTTGGGCCACTACGCCCTGGTGCTGCAGATCAGGTACCAGCTGATCGATCTTCCGTTTGTCGACATGCTGAACGACGATCCCGTTCTTTTTCGCTTCTGCGATAATAGGCTGTGTGAGATGCTTCTGCGCACCTTCCGCGATCAAAATTTTGTTTATCGTACGGCCGGCGCGCAGTGCCTCAAGCAAGGAGTGCTTGCCGCCAATCCAATCTTCGTTGTTGTTAGTTTCCACCTGTGTATCCTCCAGAGTAGGATTTTCCGAGGGGGGCCTCGGACTCCCTTCAAATTTTTTTCACAACCCTCTCAAACCAACCTTTCACAACCCTCCCAAACCCTCCCTTGCCTAAGGGAGGGCCCCAAGGGCTCCGCCCTCTGGACACCCGGAATTGGAATAACGAGTGTTGGGGGCAGAGGCGGTGTTTAGCAGTTGGGTGGGAGGAGCGCTTGCCGTCCCTGGCGGGACCCGCTTGACTTGTTGTGGTGCTTGGTTGCCTGTTTCCGTTGGCGGGAGCGCAGGGTGTGGAGCACCTGGGTAGGCTGCGTGCGGTTAGCCGCTTGCCGCCCCCTCGGGGCCCGCTCTACATGATGCGCTCCTGCCTGGGCTGTGGGTGCTGCGTTTGGTGCCTTCTTGGTGTTACTTCGTGCTGTGAGCCGCTGTCCCTGCGGGATGCGCTTTACGTTTGTGCAGGGCCCGGGGCGATGCTTTGGTGCTTCGCGGTGCTACTTTGTGCTGTGAGCCGCTCTCCCTGCGGGATTCGCTTTGCGTTTAGCGCAGGGCACTGAGGCGGTGCTTTGGTGCTTCGCGGTGTGACTTCGTGCTTCGAGCGGTCTCCCTGCGGGATACGCTTTGCGTTTGGCGCAGGGCCCGGGGCGGCAGCTTCGGGCTTCTTGGCGTTCCTTCGTGCTGCGAGCGCTCTCCCTGCGGGAATCGCTTCGGCTGGCGCGGCCAGCTTGTCCGGTTAGGACTTTGGAGCGGAGACCATCTGGTCAAGGCCATGTGTAATCAGGTATATCATTCGTTCCTGTTCATGATTGTAGTATAAATAACCGATCAGTGCCTCCAAGGCGGTGGCGTGACGGTAATCGATCACGTTCGCGTTCTTCGGAACGCTGCCGGACTTGGCATTGCGGCCCTGGCGTACGACATCGTGTTCCGTTTCGGTAAGCTGCGGCTCGATTAGAGAGAGCAGCGTGGCTTGAGCCTTGGCGGAGACGAACTTCGTCGACTGCTGGTGCAGGTGGTGCGGGCGCAGGTTCGGGCGCGAAATGACATACTGCCGGACCGCGACCTCAAAGATGGCGTCGCCCATATAGGCGAGCGCCAGCGGAGGGAGCAGCCGGGCCGGCTTGGATGACGGGTACGGGAACCACAGCGGCGGCACGGAGCTGCCGCTGTTCATATCGTTCCCCGTCATTTGCGCCGCCACCGCATGCCCTGCGGGGTATCCTCAAGCACGATTCCCTGTGCATCGAGCAGGTCCCGAATCTCATCGGCCCGGGCCCAGTTTTTGTTCTTACGGGCCTCGGTGCGCTCGGCCACGAGACGCTCGATATCCTCCGAAGGAAGCTCGGTGCTCTCCTCGGTATAGATGCGCAGCACCCCGTTCATCTCATCGAACAGCGCTTTGGCTGCCAGAAGATCAGCGCTGCTGACTACTGAGTGCTTCAGCAGCGCATTCACTTCGTTCACCCATTCAAAGACAGCCGTAATTGCATCCGGCGTGTTGAAGTCGTCCTGCATTTTGTCGTGGAACAATTGACGAATCTCCACGAGTCTTTCCTTCAGCTCCGGCGAAACCTCTCCGCCTGTGTCTCCCACCGCCTGAAGCCGGTGGTTAAGGTTCCCTACCGCATTCGCAATCCGCTCCACGCTTTTCTCCGCCTGCTCCATCGTCTCCTCCGAGAAGTTCAGCGGGTTGCGGTAGTGGCTGGAAAGCATGAAATAACGGATGGCTTCGCGCTTGTACATATTACGAAGGTCTTTGACTAGAACCCCATTGCCGAGTGATTTCGACATTTTTTCGCCACTGATGTTGATAAACCCGTTATGCATCCAATATTTAGCCAGCGGCTTGCCGGTCACCGCTTCGGATTGGGCCACCTCACATTCATGGTGTGGGAACTGCAAATCCTGCCCACCCCCGTGAATATCCAGCGTATCGCCCAACAGATCACGGGCCATCGCCGAGCATTCAATATGCCAGCCCGGTCTGCCGTCTCCCCAAGGACTGGACCAGTAGATCTCTCCAGGCTTTGCCGCTTTCCAAAGTACGAAGTCCTGCGGGTTCTCCTTGCGCTCATCGACATTGATGCGGATGCCGTACTGAAGCTCATCCAGATTCTGATGAGACAGCTTGCCGTAATCCTCGAATTTTCCAGTACGGTAGAAGACATCTCCGCCCGACTCATAGGCATAGCCTTTACGCTCCAGCTCTTTGATGAAGTCGATGATGATCGTCATGTTCTCGGTCACCCTAGGGTTGGAAGTTGCACGGGGGATGCCAAGTCCATCGAGGTCCTCATAATACGCTTTAATGAACGTTTCAGCGACCTCCGGAACCGTAGTCTTCATCTCTTCGGCTTTGCGGATCAGCTTGTCGTCGACATCGGTAAAATTCACGACATAGTTTACGTCATATTTCTGATTCTCCAGATAACTCCGCACAACATCGAAGAAGATCATCGGCCGTGCATTCCCGATATGAATATACCCGTATACCGTTGGCCCGCAGACGTAAACTTTCGCTTTTCCCGGCTCCTGACTGACGAACTCTTCTTTCTTACGGGTTAGTGTGTTGTAGATGTGAAGTGTCATACTAACATCCTTTCATCGCTCTCATATATGCCCGGACGAGCCAGGTGTGGTCTCTCTTTATTTAAAATAAACTTATCAAAGTAGCACCTCTCGGGCGTTGTGATGTCGAGTATTCTAACGACCACTATTGTCTTTGAAATGCTTGAAATAAATATTCAGTCAGGCGTTCCAAAAGACAAAGGTGGACTATCCGCTTCTTTAGAATCACTCGGCCTCCTCACTAAGATCAGTAAATTCTGCAGTTTCCAGTTTCGTTTTACATAGATTTATTACCCTTTATCCCCCTGAACAAGGACCTTATCTTCCTCTTGAGCTTTAGCCCGTTCCTTCTTGAGCTCTCTAAGCTCTTCTTGAAGCTCTTCAATCTCACGCTGCAGCACCCGCATCGTATCAACGACCGGATCCGGAAGCTGATGGCTGAGACGGTCCATCCGTTTGCCGCCCTGCTTGACGACTTTACCCGGGATGCCTACCACCGTACTGTTTGGGGGCACTTCCTTGAGCACAACCGAATTGGCCCCAATATTGCTCTGGTCCCCTACAGTAAAGGAACCCAGAATTTTAGCCCCTGAACCGATAACCACATTATTCCCAATAGTCGGGTGCCTCTTTCCTTTTTCCTTGCCGCTTCCTCCGAGGGTAACTCCCTGATAGATAACCACATCGTCCCCGATTTCGCAAGTTTCGCCAATGACAACCCCCATCCCGTGGTCGATGAACAGCCGGTTTCCAATGGTAGCTCCTGGATGAATCTCAATACCTGTAAAGAACCTGCTGACCTGGGAAATGATTCGGGCAACCGAGAACCATCTTCTGCGGTAAAAAGCATGTGCGAGCCGGTGACTCCATATCGCGTGCAGGCCCGAATAAGTGAATACAACTTCGAACCATCCTCTTGCCGCAGGATCATTGTCAAGAACCGCCTCAATATCTGACCTCATCTTCTTAAACATAGGTTATGCCCCCTTCCCCGGTAAGTCTCTCATTACAGCAAAAAAACGTCCCCGCAGCCGAAGCTGCAGAGACGCCTTACACGCGGTCCCACTCTGCTTAAATCCCGCCCAAGCCGCATCTGCAGACATAAGCGCAATTTCTCTCAAGGTCCTTAACGCGGACGTTCCTCGGCAGAATCTACCCACGCCTAACGCGTGCTCAATTCCACAGCTCCCGGGTGCACTTCCGCCACATGCATTTGGATAACTCACAGCCAGGAAGCCTATTTGGGCCAACCCTGATTATCCTCTCTGAAAAACGCAACGTCAGCGTACTCTCCCGATCCATGCCTTTATGATTAAAGTTCTATAATATCAATAGCTTTCTTCTATATTAGCGAAAACAAATCGAACTGACAAGAAGGGATTTGCCTTCAGCTTAAGCCCCGCGAATCTGGGATTTAAGCCGGTCAATCACCCGGTCCTTGCCCAGCAGGTAAATCGTCTGGTTCAGGTCGCGGCCATGGGTCTGTCCAGTCAAAGCCACACGGATCGGCATGAATAGCTGTTTGCCTTTGTAGCCCGTTTCCTTCTGAACTTCCTTGATCAGCGCAGCCATGTTCGCCGCTGTAAATTCTGCGGTCGCTGTAACTTTGTCCAGGAAAGCCTGCAGCACTTCAGGAACCTGAGGCTCGGACAGGATGGCCGCAGCTTCCGCGTCAAGCTCAAGATGAGTGCGGAAGAACAGCTCGGACAGCTCTACAATATCCGAAGCAGAGGTCATCTGCTCCTGGTACAGCGCCACAAGCGCTTTGGCCCATTCATGCTGCTCCGGTGTAAGCTCAGCCGGAAGGCGGGAAGCCTTCTGAAGCTGGGGAATCGCCATTTCCGCGATCCGCTCCGGATCCGAATTTTTGATATAGGTATTGTTGATATGTGCCAGCTTATGCGTATCGAATACAGCCGGACTCTTGGACAAACGCTGTGCGTCAAAGATTGAGATCAGCTGCTCTTGGGAGAAAATCTCTTCCTCCCCTTCCGGCGACCAGCCGAGAAGGGCGATGAAGTTGAACATCGCTTCAGGCAGATAGCCAAGCTGATCATACTGCTCAATGAACTGGATCACCGATTCATCCCGTTTGCTCAGCTTCTTATGATTCTCCCCAACGATCAGGGTCATATGCCCAAATTTAGGCGGCTCCCAGCCGAACGCTTCATAAATCATCAGCTGCCGCGGCGTATTGGAGATATGGTCCTCTCCGCGGAGCACGTGCGAAATCTTCATCAGGTGGTCATCAAGCACTACAGCGAAGTTATATGTCGGGATACCGTCCTTTTTGACAATAACAAAATCGCCGGATACATTCGACTCAAACGAAATCGGTCCTTTGACCATATCATCGAACTTATACGTCCGGTTGTCTGGAACGCGGAAGCGAATGCTGGCCACGCGGCCTTCCGCTTCGTACGCTTTCTGCTGCTCCTCGGTCAAATCCCGGTGCTTACCGGAGTAACGCGGCATCTCACCTCTGGCAATCTGCTCCTCGCGCTCCTTCTCCAGCTCTTCCTCCGTACAATAACAGCGGTAAGCCAGACCCTTGTCCAGCAGCTCCTGCCAATATTTCTTGTAAATATCAAGCCGCTCGGTCTGGCGGTACGGCCCATACTCGCCGCCCACATCCACACTCTCATCCCAGTTGATCCCAAGCCACTTCAAATATTTCAGCTGGCTTTCTTCCCCGCCTTCAATGTTCCGCTTCACATCCGTATCTTCAATACGAATGATGAATTTGCCGCCCAAGTTGCGTGCGAACAAATAATTAAACAATGCTGTTCTTGCATTCCCAATATGTAAATGACCTGTCGGACTCGGCGCATACCGTACACGAACCTCTGTCACTAAAATCCCCTCCGAAGTATTAAATTAAGGATATAAAACCATTACCCACTATGCCAAAATTCTCGTCCAGCCCGTATTCTCAAGATGATAGCACATCTTGAACAAGACCGACAACACACTGTGCCGCAATCCCTTCGCCTCTTCCGGTAAACCCAAGCTGTTCCGTGGTTGTTGCTTTAACATTCACTTGATCGGGCTCAGCCCCGAGCGCAGCGGCAATGACTGCAACCATCTGAGGAATATACGGTGCCATCTTTGGACGCTGTGCGATAATGGTCGCATCCAGATTCCCGAGCTTCCAGCCCTTCTTCACAGCCATCACCCAGACTTCCTCAAGCAGCTTCAAACTGTCCGCATCCTTGAACTCGGGGTCCGTGTCCGGGAAATGTCTCCCAATGTCCCCTTCCCCAATTGCTCCCAGAATGGCATCGCTGATGGCATGCAGCAGCACATCCGCATCAGAGTGTCCAAGCAGCCCCTTCTCATAAGGGATGGTAACGCCACCTATAATACAAGGTCTGCCCTCTACCAATTGATGCACATCAAAGCCCTGCCCCACTCTAAACATTTACCTCTCCCCCGTCTCTTTCCTTCTGATAAATTCGGCATAATCCAAGTCGTCCGGTGTGGTAATCTTGATGTTGCTATAGCTTCCTTCCACCACCTTGACCGGTATGCCGATCCGCTCGGCAAGCATGGAGTCATCGGTGCCGAGAAAGCCCTCACTGGCTGCATTCTGGTGAGCCTTAAGCAGGTCGGAATGCCGAAAAGCCTGCGGGGTCTGAATAGCCCACAAGCTGCGGCGGTCAGGGGTCGCGGTAACCCATGCCTGGTCGTTCACCTGTTTGACGGTATCCTTCACCGGCACCGCCAGGATCGCTGCCCCTTCCTTCTTCGCGGCTGTGTAACAAGCCGTCACCTGATCTCCAGTCACAAAGGGTCTTACCCCGTCATGAACCAATACCCATTCACAATGGGTTTCAAGCAATCCTTTATACACCGAGTGCTGGCGTTCAGCCCCGCCCGGGATCACATTTACTGTATGCTCCAATCCGTACGTCTTCACCCATTCCTGGCACCTTGGCACATCCTGCTCACCTGTTACCAGAATGATCTCCTTAATAAAAGGAAGACGGTCAAACACTTCAAGCGTATGGATGATGATGGGCTTGTCCTGCAGGAGCAAATACTGCTTGCTCTCCACGGTTCCCATTCGGGTCCCTCTGCCGGCAGCCACCACGATGACCGCTGCGTCCTGATTGTTCACTACCACTGTCATCCCTGCCTCACCGTATCATAGTAAGCTGCCCGCTCTCTACAGCCTTTCCCATCATACCGTGTTTACTGGGCTTTTTCCAACAATTTTGGCTTCGCGAAGATCATTCGGCCCGCCGAGGTCTGCAGCACACTGGTCACCAGTACTTCAGTCACAGTACCGATGTAATCCCGTCCACCCTCCACCACGATCATGGTTCCATCATCGAGGTAAGCCACACCTTGGCCATGCTCTTTGCCGTCCTTGATGACCTGAACCATAATCTCTTCGCCCGGAAGTACAACCGGCTTCACCGCATTGGCCAGATCGTTAATATTCAGCACGGATACCCCCTGAAGCTCACAGACCTTATTCAGATTGAAGTCGTTGGTCACCACTTTGCCCTGCAGCACCTTAGCCAACTTTACCAGCTTGCTGTCCACCTCGGAAATATCTTCAAAGTCCCCTTCGTAGATCAGAACTTTCACATCGAGTTCCTTCTGGATTTTGTTTAAGATGTCTAGCCCTCTGCGGCCCCGGTTCCGCTTAAGCAGATCAGAAGAATCAGCAATATGCTGAAGCTCTTCCAGTACGAACTCCGGGATCACAATGGTCCCCTCGATAAAACCGGTCTTGCAAATGTCCGCGATTCGTCCGTCGATAATCACACTGGTATCAAGAATCTTATGCTCTTGGGTCCAGCTTTCTTCTTCACGCTGATCCGAGCCCCATCTCCCGGATTTCCACAAAGAGGAGAGCTCGTCTTTCTTCTCAATCCCTACCCGCAGGCCGATGTAACCGCACGCCCACGTAATTACAAGCTGCACTGCTTCCCTCAAGCTTCCAAGCCAAGTCAAACCGGGGTAGACCATTAACGAAAGAAGAAGTCCTGCAGTAAGACCTGCCGTACCCGCAGCCAATTTTCCCATAGGGATTTGAGTTAAAGCCTGAATACTTGCCCGAATACGCCCGGACAAATTCTCCGCAAATAATGAAAAGAGGAACATAAAGAGACAGGCGCCCACCACAGCGAAAAGAAGATGCTGACCCAGGGGGCCTATTTGATCCATGAAGGATTGAAATGAAGCCGGCATCACATCAACCAGTCCCTGGGATGTATAACCTGACCATGCTCCAATCAACCCGGCAAGAATCAGAAAGGTTCTCTTTACCATATGTTCCTTCACCTCCTTGAAATTTTGTACATCTGTTCTTTATCCAGTATGATCCATTTTTTGCAGAGGTAATCTAGCGGATTGAACTTTTTTTTCGAGTTGTCCGAAATGTCCTAATCTCTCTCAAAGCCCTTGGTTGTGGGATTTCTGCTTGATCCAGAGGGAAAAGGTGATCTATAATGTATTCAATTCATAATATAAGGTGGATGGAAAATATGAGCACACTTAGCTTACAGTCTTTTCAAGAACAAGTTTCCGAATTGCTGCTCCGTCACCGCAGTCTGCTCGATGTCCTGTCCAAAAATGGACAAAGCAATGCTTCCGTCATCCGTGCGGTAACTAAAGCCGTCACAGAGTGCGGATGCATTGAGCTTCATGCTACCAAGCAAACGTTTGAACCCGGTATCGATCTTGAACAGGCCAAGGAAGTGGCCGGCAAGCACGTAAAGGGAGAGCTTTGCGAGAACTGCAGGGAAGCGGTTAGTTCAGAACTGGGCCGCAACTTGTTTTATATGTCTGCCTTATGTAATCTGCTTGATATTAACATGGATGATGTCGTTCAAAGGGAATCCCAGAAATGCTCCACGCTTGGATTGTTCAATCTGTCTTAAGATATCCCGATAAAAATGCAAAAAACACTGGCCCTGTTGGACCAGTGTTTTTGTTTGTTTATTAGACTGTAGGGTAACCTGTATCAATTAATGCTTGGAGCGGTAAGGCTCATCGGAAGAGTGCGAATGCGGACCCCTTTTGCCGAACAATCTTTCAATATTCTGCTTAAGCCCATACAGCGCATAGATCACAAGAGGCACAAAAATCAGTTTGGTCAATTGGTCCGGGAATCTTACGGCCACCACCACAGCAACCAGTACGACCCATGGTGCGAACCAAAGCGCTTTTCTGGGAAGTCCAATTTTCTTGAAATTCGGATATCTTACGGAGCTCACCATCAAATAAGAAAGCAGAAGCATCGCTATAATAAAATAAGGGGCTGTAATCTCTTTGTGAAATAACGACAACGTGGCAAGCACGCTACCGGCAGCCGGAATTGGAAGTCCAATGAAATATCCAGGAATTCCCGGCTTCACATTAAATCTCGCAAGGCGCAGTGCACCGCACATTGGGAAAATAGCGGTCACGATCCAAGCCAGAGCGACAGGCATATCTTGAAAGGAAATAATGTACATCAGCAGAGCGGGTGCAATCCCGAAGGAAATGACATCCGAGAGAGAATCGAGTTCTTTTCCAAATTCGCTTTGACAGTTAAGCGCACGGGCTACACGTCCATCCAGACCATCCAGCAGCATGGCTACAATCACCATGATTGCCGCCAAACTGTACCTCCCGTTAAATGCCAACATAATCGCGACCATTCCAAGAAACAAGTTACCCAAGGTAAACATGTTCGGAATCGATTTAGTAATCATCTCTTCACCTCATATATATTATGCCTCAGGTTCATCCTTTGATTGTATGGGAATTAAATTTGTCTGTCAATAAATACTTGTTCCTGAAGGCGCTTTAGCCCCTCTTTAATTGCACGTGCCCGCACCTCGCCAATTCCATCCACTTCATCCAGCTCTTCAATAGAAGCCATCATAACTCCCGGAAGCTGTTCGAACCGCTCAACCAAATTGTGAACAATTACGTTAGGCAGCCGCGGAATTTTGTTCAGCACGCGGTAACCCCGCGGGGAGATCAGCTCTTCGGAAGAAGCCCAAGCCGCAGGATATCCGAGCAGCTTGGTAATGTGCACCACATCAAGCAATTCCTCATCGGAAGAACGCTTCAGACCTAGGATCAGATCACGGATATACTCCTCCTGGTCCTCACGGGCATAGTCCTTATACAAGAGCCAGGCTTCTTCTTCCATGTTGCTGACCAGCTCTTCCATCTGCATGCTAATCAGGCGGCCTTCCGTGCCAAGCTCGTTGATGAATCTTTTGATCTCAAGCTTAATCCGGATCACCATTTCCACCCGTTGGATCACATTAATCACTTCCGGCAGAGTGACCAGCTCTTCGAACTCCGATGCTGTCAAGTTGGTCAAGGACTGATTGAGCACGGATCTATACTTCTCCAGCGTCTGAATTGCCTGATTCGCTTTGGTCAGAATCACGCCAATCTCTTTGAGCGCATAACGCAAACCACCTTGGTATAAGGTGATAATGTTGCGGCGCTGCGAAATGGAAACCACCAGCTTGCCGGTCTGCTTCGCTACCCGCTCCGCTGTACGGTGACGGATTCCCGTTTCGGCAGAAGAAATCGAGGAATCGGGAATCAGCTGCGTATTTGCATATAAAATCCGCTTCAAGTCCTCACTAAGAATAATGGCTCCATCCATCTTGGCGAGCTCATACAAGTAGTTCGGCGAGAAATCACAGTTGATGGAGAATCCCCCCTCAACCACCTCCATGACCTCCGGGCTGTATCCGACCACAATCAGGCCGCCCGTCTTCGCCCGCAGCACATTCTCCAGACCGTCCCGGAATGCCGTTCCCGGTGCGACGAGTCTGAGCAGATCGTTCATTTTCTCCAATTGGTTAGGTTCTTTCATCTTTAAGTGCCCCCTAATTTAACGCAACAGCTAACGCCTCTGCAACGGTGTTCACGCCGACAAGCTCAATACCTTTGGGGCTCTTCCATCCCTTAAGGCTCTTCTCTGGCAGAATGACCCGTTTGAATCCGAGCTTCTCCGCTTCTCTTACCCGCTGCTCCACACGGGACACCGCCCTTACCTCCCCGGTCAATCCAACCTCTCCGAAAATGACGTCATCGGGCTTGGTCGGAATGTCCCGGAAGCTGGAGGCAATGCTCACCGCGATGGCCAGGTCGACAGCCGGCTCATCCAGCCGGACACCGCCCGCCACATTCACATAGGCATCCTGATTCTGCAGGAACATGCCCATTCTTTTCTCAAGAACGGCAATAATCAGATTCATCCGGTGATGATCCACTCCTGTCCCCATCCGCCTTGGTGAAGGAAAATGAGTCGAGGAGATCAACGCCTGAAGCTCCACCAGCATAGGACGCGTCCCTTCCATACTGGCGACTACCGTCGAACCAGCCACCCCAAGCGGACGCTCCGACAGGAACAATTCAGACGGATTCGTAACTTCCGTAAGACCTACTTCATTCATTTCGAAGATCCCGATTTCGTTGGTGGAACCAAAACGGTTCTTCACCGCTCTGAGCAGCCGGTAGGAATGATGCCGCTCACCTTCAAAATAAAGCACACAGTCCACCATATGCTCAAGCAGCCGTGGACCGGCAATAGCGCCCTCCTTGGTAACATGGCCGACAAGCACCGTGGCTATGCCCTGTCCCTTGGCGATCCTCATAAACCTTGCGGTACACTCACGGACCTGGGACACGCTTCCCGGTGCACTGGTCACTTCAGGTAAATATACAGTCTGAATCGAATCGATGACCAGAAAGTCAGGCGATACGCTCTCAATCGCTTCCTCAATGCTATCCATATTGCTCTCACACAGCACAAAAAGCTCCTCTGACAGCGCACCAAGGCGTTCAGCGCGCAGCTTGGTCTGCCGTACGGATTCTTCTCCTGAAATATACAGTACACGAAGTCCTGCGCGGGCCATCTCATAAGACGTCTGAAGCAACAGTGTGGATTTGCCGATTCCCGGATCACCGCCAACCAATACAAGTGAGCCCGGAACAACCCCTCCGCCAAGGACACGGTTTAACTCTCCGATTCCAGTCTGAACACGCGGCTCTTTGCCGCTCTCTATATTGATGATGGGCTGGGCCTTTTCCTTAGTTTGAAAAAGCCCCGATGTCAGCCCCTGTGTCTTTACGACTTTCTCTGTTTCCTCAATCATGGTATTCCAGGCACTGCAGCCCGGGCACTTGCCATACCATTTCGGGGATTCGTAACCGCATTCCGTACAATAGAACTTGGTCTTAATTTTGGCCATGTACTTCTCCTAACCATCTGCAAAATATATTCCCGTAATTCAACCGGTATAACAATCAAAGTTTACCATTTATACTGTTTTATCGTAAAGTTCTAATGAAAATGTTATATCAAAAAACAAAGGGCTGCTTCATCTGAAGGTTAATCAGATGAAGTGCAGCCCCTTTTTGCCTGTATTTAGTTTAGTTTGGTGATAAAGTGCCTGTTCGATTCACCGTGAGAGCCCCGTTCTCTTCGTCGATCACCAGGGAATCTCCTTTTTTGATTGTGCCGGTCAGAAGCTCTTCAGACAAGCGGTCTTCGATGTGCTTTTGAATCGCACGGCGGAGTGGACGCGCACCGTAAGCCGGATCAAAGCCTTCTTTGGCCAGGAATGCCTTGGCTTTGTCTGTGAGCAGGAAGTCCACATCATATTCACGCAGCCGTTTGCGAAGCTCCTCGGACATCAAGGTCACGATTTCGGAAATATGAACCTCTTCCAGGGAGTGGAAGACGATCGTTTCATCAATCCGGTTCAGGAACTCTGGACGGAAGCTCTTTTTGAGCTCACCCATCACTTTATCCTTCATCGTCTCATAATTGGCACCTGCATCGTTTACCGCAGTGAAGCCCAGCGTTGTGTTCTTCTTGATCACATCTGCCCCTACGTTCGAAGTCAGAATAATCAAGGTGTTGCGGAAGTCTACAACGCGGCCCTTGGAATCGGTAAGACGGCCGTCCTCAAGCACTTGAAGCAGAATGTTGAACACTTCAGGATGCGCCTTCTCGATCTCGTCAAGCAGCACTACGGAGTAAGGCTTGCGGCGGACCTTCTCAGTCAACTGGCCGCCTTCTTCGTAGCCCACATATCCTGGAGGCGCTCCAACCAGACGGGCTGTGGAGTGTTTCTCCATGTATTCGGACATGTCAATCCGGATCACCGCATTCTCGTCACCGAACATAGCTTCAGCGAGAGCACGGGCAAGTTCAGTCTTACCTACCCCGGTAGGTCCAAGGAAAATGAAGGAGCCCATAGGCCGCTTCGGATCTTTCAGACCGGCACGGGCCCGGCGAATCGCCCGGCTGACCGCCTTAACGGCCTCATCCTGGCCGATTACACGCTCATGAAGGATCTGCTCCATATTAAGCAGACGCTCGGTTTCTTCTTCCTTCAGCTTGCTGACAGGAATCCCCGTCCAGCTTGCCACTACCTGAGCGATATCTTCCGGAGTAACCTCCGAATCCGTCCGCCCTTGTTTCTCTTTCCACTGATTCTTCGTCACGTCCAGCTCTTCGCGAATCTTCTGCTCGGTATCCCGGAGAGCGGCAGCTTTCTCAAATTCCTGGCTCTGAACAGCAGCGTCCTTCTCCTTGCGGATATCCTCAAGACGGCTTTCCAGCTGTTTCAAATTAGGCGGTGCCGTATAGGAATTCAGTCTGACCTTAGATCCGGCTTCGTCAATAAGGTCAATCGCCTTATCTGGAAGGAAGCGGTCTGGAATATACCGGTCAGACAGCTTTACTGCCTGCTCGATTGCCTCATCAGTAATTTTCACGCGGTGATGAGCTTCATAACGGTCCCGAAGGCCGTGCAGAATCTGGATGGCCTCTTCCGGAGACGGCTGATCGACGGTAATAGGCTGAAAGCGGCGTTCCAGAGCGGCATCCTTCTCGATGTACTTACGGTACTCATCGAGAGTAGTTGCCCCAATGCACTGAAGCTCACCACGAGCCAGGGCCGGCTTTAGAATATTGGAGGCATCGATCGCGCCTTCAGCACCCCCAGCACCGATCAGGGTATGCAGCTCGTCAATGAACAGAATGATGTTACCCGCCTGGCGGATTTCATCCATGATTTTCTTTAGGCGGTCTTCAAATTCACCACGGTATTTGGTTCCGGCTACAACCGAACCCATGTCGAGCGTCATAACTCTCTTCTCCCGAAGAATTTCCGGTATCTCATTGTTAATGATCTTCTGAGCCAATCCTTCGGCGATAGCTGTCTTACCTACACCCGGTTCACCGATAAGCACTGGGTTGTTCTTCGTCCTACGGCTCAGAACCTGGATTACACGTTCAATTTCCTTGCTGCGGCCGATCACCGGATCAAGGTTGCCATCCTTGGCTGTCGCTGTCAAATCACGGGCTAAGCTGTCCAAGGTTGGTGTGTTCACATTCGCCGGAGTGCCATGGTGGCTTGATACGGCTTCACTGCTTCCAAGCAGCTGAAGCACCTGTTGGCGGGCCTTGTTCAGACTAATCCCCAGGTTATTCAGAACGCGTGCTGCCACGCCTTCCCCTTCACGGATTAGCCCAAGCAGAATGTGCTCAGTACCGACATAGGTATGTCCCAGTTTCCGCGCCTCATCCATGGACAATTCGATAACCTTCTTGGCACGCGGTGTATATGCGATATTGGTTGGCTGCTCTTGTCCGCGGCCAATCAGAGTCTCTACTTCATCCTGAATCTTCTCAAGACCCAGACCCAGTCCGATTAACGCTTTAGCTGCAATCCCTTCGCCTTCACGAATCAGACCCAGCAATATATGTTCGGTGCCGATATTATTATGCCCCAAACGAACTGCTTCCTCTTGAGCCAGTGCCAGCACTTTCTGTGCGCGTTCCGTAAATCTTCCAAACATCATATCCCTTACACCTCCATAATATGGTAAGAATTACATGTCTAACTCATTGCATTTATTTACCCAATTTCTCGCGGATCAACTTGGCTCTGTACATATCCCGTTCCCCGCGGTCCATATGTTCATTGAATTTCTTTTGTAGAAAACCTGGCTGTGTCAGCACCGTAAGCTCATTCAGTTCGGAAGCCGACAAATGGTCAATCAAGCCCAGGTCAATGCCCAGTCTCACATCCGACAAGCGCTGTGCAGCTTCCTTGGAATCAATAATAGCGGCATTCGATAAGATACCGTAAGACCGCATGACCCTGTCAGTCATACGAAGCCTGGATTCCAGGAGAAGCTTCTGACGGGCCGTTTTCTCGTGCTCGATAATTTGTAGAACGACACCATGCAGGTTCTCAATAATTTCAGCTTCACTTTGTCCCAGTGTAATCTGATTTGAGATTTGAAACAAGTTACCCATAGCCTCACTGCCCTCACCGTAAATCCCCCGAACCGTCAGACCCACCTGGGTTACAGCCGACAGAATCCGGTTAATCTGCTGCGTCAGAACTAAGGCAGGCAGGTGCATCATGACTGAAGCTCTAAGACCTGTCCCTACATTTGTAGGACAACTGGTCAGATAACCTCTTTTGTCATCAAAGGCATAATCCACATGGGCTTCAAAAATATCATCCACAGCCGTTGCTCTCTCCCAGGCCTCATGGACATGAAAACCGGGATACAGGCACTGAATACGCAGATGGTCCTCCTCATTAATCATGATGCTAAGACTCTCGTCCTCACTAATGATGACCGCTCCATTTCGCGACTCCGTAGCAAGGTTAGGACTAATTAAATGCTTCTCCACAAGAATCTGACGGTCCAAATCTTCCATTTCATCAAGCAGGAGGAGATGCAGTCGACCATATTCACTTAACCGGTTGTCGCCAAGGACTTCTTTTAGCTGCTTCAGCACCTCTTCAGACTGCTGATTAGTGGCCAGCATTGGAAAAGCCAGATGTTGAAGGTTCCGCGCAATCCGTACCCGGCTGCTGATGACAATATCGGATTCATTTCCTCTATGTCTCATCCATTCACTGAGCGGCTGATCTGTAAACCGGAGATTTGGCATAACGCATTCCCCCTATTCTGATGAAATTTCCTTCTCAAGTTCCCGGATCTGATCCCGAAGCTTAGCCGCAGTCTCAAATTCCTCCTGCACAATCATCATCTGCAGCTGCTGCCGCAATTCATCAATCTTACGTTTGGTCTGAATATGGCCGCCGACACGAACCGGCACTTTACCCATATGGGTGGTGTTACCGTGTACTCTCTTGAAGAGAGGGTCCAAGCGGTCGTTAAAATATTTATAACAAGAGCTGCATCCAAACCTTCCCACCTTACTGAATTGGGAGTAGGTCATTCCGCATTCCTTACATTGAAGATTCTCTGTGTTCTTGCTGGTTACCTGCTTTCCGCTAGGACCAATATCCAGCAATCCGGATAACAAGCTGTGAATAGAAAAACCACCTGAAGTTCCCGGTATCATCTCGCCTTTTTCTCTGGCACAGGCTTCACAAATATGAAATTCCGTTTTTTCTCCGTTCACAATTTTGGTGAAATGAAGAGAAGCCGGACGTTTACCGCATTCCTGACAAAGCACAAGATGTCCCTCCTTTGACTGTGGCTTAAGATTTAACTAACAATGATATCAACATAGCTTTCATAATTCTGGCACGAATCTCATCCCGATAAGGAAGCTTGAGCGCCAAAACCTCTCTGGATACAACAGACCTCATCAGATTGGCTTCACGCTCAGTAATGACACGAGCTTCAACCAATTGATAGATTAATCCCTCAGCGGCTGCTTGACCCATCTCATTTCCAATCGTCTGATGCAGATGAGTATGCAGTGAGGTCGGGCCAGGCAGCTCAATCCTGCGGATTCGGACATATCCGCCTCCGCCGCGCTTACTTTCTACCAGGTACCCTTTCTCCAAAGTAAACCTTGTGCTGATCACGTAGTTGATTTGGGAAGGCACACAGGAGAATTTATCGGCTAAATCATTGCGCTGGATCTCAATGGTTCCCTCAGGACTTTCATGCAGAATACTCTTGAGATATTTTTCTATAATATCGGAGATATTTCGCATTCACTCATCCCTCCACTGCTGAAGCGTCTAGCCATTACGAAACGGCAAAAACGATCTCCTGATAAAGTCAACCTGCAGTCAAATCCAACAACTGAACTTTTTAAGACATCGAATAATAAATGGGGTTAAAGAAATAATAACTATACATCAAGTTGACTTTGACTTTCTTTGACCTTGAATTTATTATATCATATTTTCCTCATTTGCCAAGGCCCTTTTTATATTCAGTCTAAAATCCATTGGATCTATAAACGCTCTCTAGGTCAGGTCTTAGCAAAATCCTTTTTATCCACCTCTAGTTATACTTTACCCATCCTACATCCTGTCCATTCGACCCTCCAGTTAATTTACATAGCCATTAACCCACGCTTTGAAACCATTTAACTTGTAGCCACTCAGGGGTTATAAAATAAATCTATCGTCGAAGATCGTTTTATTTATGTAATAAAACCTGACATTCCTATTGTCGAATCATGTAATTTTCATATATACTTTCGTAAATAAGTCGCCACCTTGTAAGATAACATTACATATAATTAAGAAAGGAGCTGAATTTATCGATTTCTTACTTAGTCAAGCTGCTTATTTACTGAATGTATAACCGACCATGATACTCACATAAGTGAAAGGGGATCAACTTCTATGAACTACAAAAAATTCTTCGCTGTATCACTATTAACAGGTACCTTATTTACTACAACACTTCTTACTGGATTAAATCCTTCTTCTGCTCAAGCCAACGAATTCGTAACTACAGGCAAGATAGTAGCTGTGAATTCTACATCTACAGCTCCTTCCGCCACTAAGGCGTTACCCAATATCAAAATTCTGGCCACCGGTGGAACTATAGCCGGATCATCTGCCTCAAACACCGATACAACGGGTTATAAGGCAGGAGCACTTGGTGTCGATACTCTCATTAATGCAGTTCCAGAAATGAAGAGTATGGCTAATGTAAGTGGAGAACAAATTGCCAACGTTGGCAGTCCAGATATCACCAATGAAATTTTGTTGAAACTTGCAAAACGTGTCAACGAACTGCTTGCCCGCAATGATGTTGACGGCATCGTAATTACTCATGGAACGGACACTCTGGAAGAAACGGCCTACTTTCTGAATCTTGTTGTCAAAAGTGATAAGCCTGTTGTCGTAGTAGGGTCAATGCGACCTGCCACCGCGATGAGCGCTGATGGTCCTTTCAACCTGTATAATGCTGTAAAGGTTGCCGCCGACAAGCAGTCGGACGGAAAGGGTGTACTCGTCATGCTTAATGACCGAATCGGTGCTGCCCGGTATATCACCAAGACCAACACCACTGCTGTGGATACATTCAAATCCTCGGAACAGGGTTATCTTGGCGCTGTAGTCGGCGATAAAGTGTACTATTATAATCAACCAACCCGCAAACATACAACAAGCACCCCGTTCGACATTTCCAAGCTCGACAAGCTTCCTCAAGTTGATGTCCTATATGAATATGAGAATAACAGCAGATACTTATACGATGCTGCTGTGGCTGCTGGGGCCAAAGGGATTGTCGTTGCCGGTTCTGGTGACGGTTCGCTATCCAGCGCTTCTGAGGCCGGAGCCATTGATTCCGGGAAAAAGGGTGTGCTCATCGTCCGTTCAACGCGGGTAGGGAGTGGGACAGTTGCTCCTTCATCCGAAGACGCTAAGAGAAACTTTGTGTCCTCAGATTCACTAAATCCACAAAAGTCGCGTATCCTCCTTATGCTGGCTTTAACTCTAACCAATGATGTCAACAAAATCCAAACCTTCTTTAATGAATATTAATCGTACTAATATCCTTCCTCCATCTACAGAACAAATAAAGAACCGTCAGAGATCTCTGACGGTTCTTTGCTGAATTTCAGTTAGTCCCCTTCTTTTTCCTCGGGCACATCATATTTATTAATATGCGCAGTAATGGCTTCCACAGCCTCATTAACATCGGTTGTAGCAGGGACCGCCTTAACTTCATCCTCTGTCTTGTCCAAAAAATTCTGATGATCTGCACGGATCGCTTCAATTTTGTTGCTCATCTGAAATCAACCTCCTAAATTTAAAAATGCCCTCTTATTGTTTCAGAATCAGCTGTATCTATACGTTAATTGAACTGCGTTGTAGATAAAAAAATTTAACACATAAAAAAGCCTTATCGATTATTCGATAAGGCTTACTTTTCGCTTGGCGGCGTCCTACTCTCCCAGGACCCTGCGGTCCAAGTACCATCGGCGCTGGAGGGCTTAACGGTCGTGTTCGGGATGGGTACGCGTGGAACCCCTCCGCCATCGCCACCAAACATGATTTTTCGAAGCTTCCGCTTCTTGAAATCGCTGCAAGAAAATATCCGTCCTTGATAAAGACCCACATCTTCTCATCAGGCTTGATCGCCTGAAAACTAGATACGAAACGAACTTGCGCACCCTTCTAGGAACTGCGTCCTTCGGGTAT
>NZ_LT575476.1:4819075-4906291 GCF_900086655.1 Paenibacillus tuaregi
ATACACGATCTCCTGACCATCACTCTCTTCCGTAACCTTGCCGAGAATTTCGGGGATGACGTCGTTCGATCGGCGGATGAATACCCGTGTTCCGATGGCGAACTTCAAGTTCTTCCGCTCAATGTCCCCGACATTGTTCAGCGTACAGTTCTGTACAGTAACTCCAGCCAGCTCAACCGGCTCTACTTTGGCCAGCGGTGTTATTTTGCCCGTACGCCCTACATTCCACACCACAGACTCCAGAATCGTTGTTGTCTCTTCCGCTTCAAACTTGAAGGCAACCGCCCAGCGCGGGAACTTATCGGTATACCCGAGCACCTCGCGTGTGCGCATATCGGTGATTTTGACCACAGCTCCGTCAATCAGATAATCCAGGGAGCTGCGGCGCTCCTGAATCCGCTGAAGCTCCTCCATAACCAGATCAAAGCTGTCGAAGTAGGAAACGAACGGATTTACTTTGAAAAAATTGTTTTTGAGGAAGTCCATCATTTCTTTATGGTTGTCAAAACGGATGCCTTCCGCATAACCCACGTTATAGAAAAACGCACTGAGCTTGCGCTCCGCGGTGACTTTCGGGTTCAAGTTCCGCAGCGCGCCTGCGGCGGCATTGCGGGCATTCTTAAGCGGATCAGCACCGGATTCATTGTGAGCCGCCAGCACGGAAAGATTCATAATCCCTTCCCCTTGAACCTCGATGGTGCCCCCCGTGTAAGGAATTTTTAGCGGTACGGATTTGATCGTTTTGACCTGAGCCAGAATCCCTTCGCCCACAACCCCATTCCCCCGTGTAGAGGCTTGAACGAGCTTGCCGTCCGTATAAGTCAGGTTGAGAGTCAGCCCGTCAAACTTAAGCTCAACCACGTAGCTCGGTGCGGGAAGTGGAGATTCCGGATTCTTGGTATTATAATCAGCTACCAGCCGAAGCACCCGGTTATTCCAATTCTGCAGCTGTTCTTCATTCTGAGCTTTGTCCAGGCTCCATAGGGGGGTTAAATGACGGTGAGGCTTAAAGCCTTTAAGCAGCTCTCCACCTACACGCTGTGTTGGCGAGTCAGGCAGTGTAATCCCTGTCTCAGCTTCAAGTGCGACCAGCTTGTCATACAGGACGTCATACTCTTTGTCGCTGACGAGCGGCTTATCCAGCGTGTAGTAATGATAGTTATACTTGTTAAGCTCCTCTACCAGCTGCTCCATCGATTGCATCGGATCCATGCAGGGCAACCCTCCGTTTAAGATCATAATAATAGCATTAATACCAGCGCCAATGCGCTGTTCACCTGTGCTCGTGCAGTGAAGTGAGGACAGATACCTGTTCATTTAACCTTCTGGCCTTCAAAGTTATTCAGTAGTATGCGCGCCTTAAGCTTCTACTTTAGTAATCGGGGCAAAACCAGCAAGCAGACGCTTCAAGCCAACTGGAGCCGGAAAGGCAATCTGCAGTTCCATGTCATTGCCAGTACCCTTGACGGCCACGATCGTTCCGGTGCCCCATTTGCCATGGGCAACTTTGTCCCCGGCCTTGAAGTCAGTGGAGCCTGAGCCAGCTGGCTTAGGCTGAGCTGTTCCCGGAACACCGGTTGTCACGGTCACCCGGGTCGCCGAAGGAGCAGCCTTGGCTGTGCTGCCTTCCTGTCTGCGGCCGAAATTGCTGCCGCCGCTGCTGCTTCCAAAGCCCCGTCCTCCGTAAGCTCCGCCGTTATTGGCGCCGCGACGGTAGCGGTCACGCGCAATGTCGGTATCTTCCTTGTATTCATCCGGAATCTCATTCAGGAAGCGGGATGGCGGATTCGCTGTCGTCCGTCCGAACAAGGTCCGCATCTGTGCACAGCTAAGGAACAACTGCTCCTCGGCCCGGGTGATCCCCACATAAGCCAGGCGGCGTTCTTCCTCCAGCTCTTCCTCATCCAAGAAAGCCCGGCTGTGCGGGAACACCCCTTCTTCCATGCCGATGATGAAGACAACCGGGAACTCCAATCCCTTGGCACTGTGCATGGTCATAAGCACAACCGCATCGCTCTGCTCTTCCTCCTTGTCATTCATCGTGTCGATATCCGCGATGAGCGCCAGATCGGTGAGGAAGGAGACGAGGGACTTATCGTCGTTATTTTTCTCAAATTCCATCGTTACAGACAGAAACTCTTCAATATTCTCCAACCGGGAACGCGATTCAATCGTATTCTCATTCTGCAGCTCAAGGCGGTACTGCGTCATTTCCAGCAGCTTCTCTGTTAGTTCGGTAACGGAGAGATATTCAACCATACGGTGAAGATTGGCGATCATATCAAAAAAGTCGACCAAATTATTCCGCGTGCGCCCTGCAAAACCTAGATCATCGACGTACTCCAGCACCCGGTAAATGGACGTGCCCCGCTCCGCAGCAGCAGCGGCCAGCTTGGCTACGGTCGTATCCCCGATTCCACGCTTCGGTACATTGATTACCCGAGTCAAGCTAATATCATCGTCCGGGTTGGACAGCAGGCGCAGATAAGCCAAAATGTCCTTGATCTCTTTACGATCGTAGAACTTGATCCCCCCGACAATCTGGTAGGGGATATCCGACTTGATCAGAATTTCCTCGATGACCCGGGATTGGGCATTTGTCCGGTACAGAATGGCATGATGCCCATAGCTTTTATTCTGCTTAATATTCTTGTGAATTTCCGATGCGACAAAATAACCTTCGTCATGCTCCGAATCCCCGCGGTATACCTTGATCTTGGCTCCGCCTTCCTTGTCCGTCCACAGCTTCTTGGGCTTGCGGCCGGTATTGAGCCCAATCACTTCGTTCGCCGCATTCAGGATATTGGAGGTTGAGCGGTAGTTCTGCTCCAGCAGGATCGTTTTCGCCTCCGGATAGTCTTCCTCAAAGTTAAGGATATTGCTGATATCCGCTCCGCGCCAGCGGTAAATCGACTGGTCACTGTCTCCGACCACGCAGATGCGGTGATGGCTGTCCGCAAGCATTTTGCAGAGCATATATTGGGCCCGGTTCGTATCCTGGTACTCGTCCACGTGAATATATTGGAACTTACGCTGATAGAAGTCGAGCACCTCGGGAACTTCCTTGAACAGATCGATGGTCTTCATGATCAAGTCATCGAAATCCAAGGAGTTGTTGCTTCTAAGACGTTTCTGGTACATGGTATACACTTTGGCCACAATGCCTTCAAAATAATCGCCAATCTTCTGCTCGTACATTTGAGGGCTGACAAGTTCATTCTTGGCATTGCTGATCATGGCCTGAACCGCTTTAGGCTCAAACTTCTTCGGATCTACGTTCAGCTCCTTCATGCAGTTGCGGATCACCGACAGTTGATCCGTAGAATCCAATATTGAGAAATTCGAAGTATAACCAATGCGCTCGATATCCTTACGAAGAATGCGGACACACATGGAGTGGAAGGTGGATACCCAAATGTCCCTTCCTTCGGGTCCGACCAGCTTAGATACCCTATCCTGCATCTCTCTGGCGGCCTTGTTAGTGAACGTAATGGCCAGAATGCTCCAAGGTGGAGCCTTACGGGTAGCAATCAGGTAGGCAATCCGGTGTGTAAGCACCCGGGTCTTGCCACTGCCTGCGCCGGCCATGATCAGAAGCGGACCATCGGTAGTCAACGCGGCTTCCTTCTGCTGGGGATTTAGTTTGTTAATTGCTTGTTGTATGTCAATCATAGTGAACATCCTTTCGTTGGATCTTACCCTCCCAAACCCTCCCTAGAAGGGAGGGCCCCAAGGGCTCTGCCCTCTGGACACCCTGAAGGGGCGAAGGATATGGGCTGATAGGTACTTAGGGGCGGTTGCGGAATTGATCGCTTGCCGTCCCTATGGGACCCGCTTGACTGTGGTGTTGTTTAGATACTGAAAAGATGGATTGGTGTGATTAGGTACTGTATATAAAGTGAGATTGCTTGGATTAAGGAGCCGCTTTTCGTCCCTTCGGGACACGCTTTACCATGGTGCAGAGCACGTGAGAGTGACTGCGTGCTTCTCTGGTGCCACTGCGTGCTTGCTGCGCTCTCCCTGTGGGATTCGCTTACGGTTGTGCAGGGCATGTGGGAATGACTTCCCGCTTGGTTGGTGCTGCCTCGTGCTTGGAGCACTCTCCCTGCGGGATTCGCTTTACGGTGGTGCAGGATCATGGGTAACCGTTTCTTAATAGCTTTAATCTTTAACTGCTTTAACTGTTGCAAGTGCCGCCGCGAGGTCTGTATATATAATATTGCCGACGATGATCGTGTCGGCGGCTTCCGCAGCCTGTCGAGCAGTCTCTGTGTCACAGATTCCTCCGCCATAGAAAAGGCGAGAATTAGACAGGGAGCGGTGTACCGTCGAGACGAGCCCCATATCCCCGAACATCCCACTGTACTCAAGATAGACCACCGGAAGGGATAACAGCTTGTCCGCAGTCTGGGCAAAAGCTGTGCTCTCGGATGCCGACAATCCACATTCCGCCTCAGTCAGCTTGGCTGCCGTGCATTCGGAATTGAGAATAATATATCCCTCTGGAATAACAAGATCCCAAGGGATGATATAGCCATAACGTTCTACTGCCCGCCGATGATGGCCGATTAACCACTCCACACTGCGCGTATTGAGCACCATAGGAATCATGTACAAGTCAAATCCAGGGACCACCGCTTCGAGCTCGGAAATTTCCAGCACACAAGGTAATTCGTACTGCCGGACACGGGATAGGAGATCCACCGTATTCTCATAAGTCACCCCGCTCGATCCGCCAATCATAACGGCATCCGTGCCTGACAAGCACACGGCGTCCAAATCGGCATCCGAGATCATTTTGTCCGGATCAAGCTTGAAAACATGTCTCCACTGGTCTATCATTCGATTCAAACGAACTCCTCCAAAAAGCACCGCAATATGTGATTTCCACCTCAAAAAACGGAGCTTCAGACTGTGACCGCTCCGCCGGATATGAGTATAGGAAAATGGAACCCGCGGCTCCATTGTGCAACGTATTTTAACGCCTGATTCCAGTCTATGATACCCACGGGACAGTGTCAATGTTCGTATTTTAGGGGAACAGAAAAAGATGCAAATTCCGGTAAGATGGAACTGCATCTTTCATTAAAACAGGAAGTAAAAGTCTACAAGAACAGTGAATAGTTGCTCGTTTTGACGCAAATTTTATTGCAGCTGTTTAGCTGGGTCTTAGCGCGTTTCCCCTTCATTCAGGGCGGCAATCTGTTTAATGTAACGCAGCAGAGGCTCCCTCAAATCCTCCTGCTGAAGCGCATAATGAATCGTGGATTCGATAAAGCCCAGCTTATCCCCCACATCATGACGGAGCCCTTCAAATTGATATGCCAAAACACGCTCCGTTTCCCCAAGACGGGATATCGCATCGGTTAATTGAATTTCACCATTGATTCCCACATGCTGCTTCTCCAACTCCTCAAATATATTAGGCGTAAGAATATATCTGCCCATTACAGCCAGCCTGGAAGGCGCCTGCTCGGGGGCCGGCTTCTCCACAAGGCGAAGGGCCCGGAAGATGCGGTTCTCCAACTCAAGGGGGTCAACGATCCCATATTTGGATACCTGATCTTCGGGAACAGGCTGGACCCCAACTACGGGACTCCCGTACTTCTCATACACCTGAATCATTTGTTTAAGACACGGCACTTCCGATTGCACAATGTCATCCCCAAGCAGTACAGCAAAAGGCTCGTCTCCGATAAATTTCCGTGCGCACCAAATGGCGTGTCCAAGTCCTCTTGGCTCTTTCTGCCGGATGTAATGGATATCCGCCATATCCGAAGGCCTTCTGACCTCCTCCAGGAGATCCCATTTACCTTGGCTGGATAATCTATTCTCAAGCTCAAAAGAGTTATCAAAGTGATCTTCGATTGCCCTCTTCCCTTTTCCTGTAACAATGATGATATCTTCTATTCCAGAAGCCACTGCTTCTTCAATAATATATTGAATGGTTGGTTTGTTCACGATGGGCAGCATTTCTTTGGGCATCGCTTTAGTTGCGGGCAAAAACCGGGTTCCCAGTCCAGCAGCCGGAATAATCGCTTTACGAATCTTCATATTTTTCTTCTCCTTAGCTAAGATCAACTCTCTGGCACAAGCTGTAAGGGCTGTGAGTTCGGCTATATATATTTAAACCGCCCAACTTGGATGATGAGCGGTTGTAGTGGTAACAAACTTATTAATATGCATTCTTATTAATGAAGCCGTCACGAAGGGTTTTGAAGATGATTTTATCAAATCCAGTATACGGTAAAAAGGTCACCGAGTCGAGAATGCCTAAACGAACCCTCGATCCATATCAGGCCTAACAAAAAAGCCATCTGCTGATGGCGTTTTTTACCGTAAGTCCGAATGTGAAACCTATCACCCCAAAAACGCAAACCACTGCTGCACCAGCTCCCACGCCCCTTTGTTCCATTTCAGCAGATTGGTCATATACCCAAATCTATCTGCATGATACAGTCCACTAACCCCCTGAAGGGCCATCAGCTCATAGGTGCCGTCCCGGTCCAGGTCAATCGGATACAAGCCGCTGAGCGGATCGGCGAAGCCCTGAACCGGCTTTTTCAAGGTACCGTTCGGATTGTAGATTTGATTTAAATACTCCTCACCCCGCGAGGCAATATCTACGGTGTAGGTTTTATCCGCCCCAGGGCTGCTGACACGCAGCAGATAGTTGTCTAAATAATCTACGGTATAGTTCCACATCTGATTATACTTTTCCGAATCAAAAATCAAATTCATCTGTCCACCTGCGAAGGTATAGAGGTAGTCAAATGTTGTCGCCCCCGACCCTCCTGAGTCTATCCTTATAAGAATGTCATCTACTTTATCTCCCGTAAAATCACCTAGAAGCAAAGTAGGCTGATACCCAGCGTTATTTTCGGGTTGTACCCGAAATGTGCGGCGGTCTCCCCAGCTGTGCACCACAAGCGTAATTCCGGTGACATACGGGCTGTCCGCAGTGACCCTCCCAGTTAAAATCACAGTATCCGGGACACCGTCCCCGGTAACATCCCCGATCTTCTGGTCCAGCACCTGATCTGAGCCGACAGGCCTGAGTCCAGGTAAGGGACTATAGCTTGTATTCATAGGCGGATTCCCCTTGCATTGATTTTGCATTTAATATATGACCGGGCGGATGCAGGGGTGACTTATATTAGATCAAATCAAGAGCCTGGTTCCAACAACCAGGTCCTGTACTTAAAGGCAGTCTGTCTATAGATATAGTTCAGCCCCAGGCCCCAGAGCTGCCGGGATAGGAGCTGGGCTGTATAATAAACCTGTTTATAGTATGAATAGTAATATAATGGATGAAGAGTGCAGAGACGTTATATGAGGAAAATATTTATTAAAAGGAGAGGAGTAAAGGTGAAAAATAAATTCGAATTTACTGCGGTCGTCTTAATAGGCAATGGCGAGTTAACAGACGACTTTACCGTTGATCTTGCTAAAATGGTTGACCGACTGACCGCACAGATGGAGGTCGCCAAGAATGCGCTGCAGACCATTGCGGAGAGCTCAGCACCAGGTAACGAGGTATCCAAGACTATTGCCGCAAAAGCTCTAGAAGCGATTGCCGAGTAGGTATATCCTTGCTCGATTCGATAATTATACTAAAATTCTGATGATGGATCATTTCACCACAAGTTGTATAAAAGGCATTGGAGATGGCAAAAACGGCCCCCAGAAATTTCAGGCTGACCTAAACAATAAGAAGCCGCCCTCAACCAGGGCGGCTTCTAACCATATTCTCTCATGGTTATATTTAATTATGAACCAAGGAAAGGATAAGCCAACCTTCCCTAACCTATTTCTCAATCCAGACGATTATTGTCCAAGATCCAACAGATAACCGACAACCCGCGCCATAAGGGCGGGCCAGGCATCGAACCGCGCAGATCACGCACCGTATGCACCAGGACAAGGCCAATGCCGCTGTCCGGTATTCCCTCTGTTACTTCACCAGCTGTCCACGGGTAACCCCCAGCTGGTTGGTTGCCTTCAGCTGCTTCCATACCTGGGTGCCGCTGATCTCGCCGCGCAGTGCGCGAGTGTACAGATCAATGACTTCCAACACCTGCTCTGGCGTCTCTTCCAGGAACTCCACGCGGTAGCTCGGTACCCCGGCTTCCATGAAGTGGTTCAGATACTCAGCCCCTGACTGCTCGATCGCATTGTATACCGTATTGCGGCAGCCCTCGTCCACCCGCACCGGGTGGGACATGCCGATCCGGTCCTGAAGCGATGCCCGGTGCTCTTCACATGGACGCCCACAGTTCGTATAATCCGTACCTTCGCTGAGGAACGTGCAGTATACGCAGTGCTCGGTATGGAACATCGGCAGATGCTGATGAATGACAATTTCCATCTCCGCCGTCCGGCTCTTGCCGAGAAGATCAACCATCTGCTGAATGTTCAGGTCGTAAGATGGAGTGACCCGGTCAACGCCTGCTTCAAGGAACAATTCAACCGCTTTATGATTCGCAATGTTCAAGGAGAAGTCGCCGATCAGCATCGGCTGAGGCGCATCCGGGTTCTCCAGCCGGTGGCGCAGGTAATAATAAAGCGCACCGGTGTTGCGCACCAGCACCGCGTCGGGCTGAAGACGCAGGATGTTGTTATGGTAGCCGTTCTCGCCAGGCATATGAATGCGCGGCGTAGCCAGCGCAATCGGCTTGCCTGCCTTGCGGGCGGCTTCCACCGCTGCCGGGAACTGCTTGATGAACTCGAAGTCGGCGTAAATCATATCCACGCCGGTCTTCAGGGCAGCCTGCACCTGCTCCAGGCTGCGGCACAGCGCGGTCAGCTTCGCCTGACCGCGGGCAACCGGCTGCGCAGGCTTCGCCGCGTCGCCGTAAATCTCTACCGCCCGTTTCACATACACGGGCGGCTTCGGACGCTCGCCTGCGAGCAGCTCCACCGCGCGGCGGCGGATGCTGTTCAGCTCGCGGATGGGCACGATCACGTCGCCATGCAGCTCCGTATCCAGCTCTTCGAGCTGGAACACCGTGCCGCCGAGGCGGCCGAGCTGCTCTTCCAGCAGCTCGTGGTCCATCGGGCGCTTCTGAGCGACTTCCAGCTCCAGCTCCGAGTCCACCCGGACGGTAGTGCCTTTCTGCACGTCCGTCCAGAACGTGACGAGCGGCTGACCCGCATGCCCGATGGCCCGGACACGGACCGGGAACACCCGATACGGCTTCTCCGTCTCAAAAGTCTGACGCATCCGCTTGTCCAATGCCGGGTCACTCGTCTTCCAGATGCGGTCCCCGACGTGCAGCTTGCGCAGATCCACATCATTGCGGCCGGGTACAATGTCAATAATCCAGCCTTCACCGGCTTCTCCTTCGATCTTAACGCCCTTGCGGCGCAGATCGTAGACGCGCCCGCCCTCTTCCTTCTTCGTAGGGTCTCCGGCGTCAAATACAATTCCGTCGCCGCGTTTCAGCGGCGCATCCAGACGGCATACCACGCCGTCTCTCAAGATCTGCTCGACCCGGCCGAGATATACCCCGCGGCTCTTTGGAAAAGTCCCTTCCACCAGCTTCTTGTTGTTCGTACCTTCCAGGAAGCCGTGGGTGAATCCACGCGAGAAGCTCTGCTGAAGCTCACGAATCTCCTCCTTGGAGATGCGCTCCTTGTTCCCTTCGAAATACAGATCAATGGCCTTGCGGTATTTGCTCACCACGTTAGCCACATATTCCGGACTCTTCATACGCCCTTCGATTTTGAACGAGGTTACGCCCGCTTCTATCAGCTCAGGCATAATATCAACGGCAGCCAAGTCCTTAGGGGACAGCAGATAAGCCACATCCCCCATCGGCTTCTGCTCGCCGTCCACCATCAGATCATAAGGCAGGCGGCAGGCCTGAGCGCATTCCCCACGATTCGCCGAGCGTCCGCCCCACATTTCAGAGGTAAGACACTGCCCAGAGTAAGACACACAGAGTGCCCCGTGGACAAACACTTCCATCGGAAGCTTCGCCTGCTCACCGATCTTCTGAATTTGCTTGAGATTGTTCTCACGCCCAAGCACAACCCGCTCCATATTGAACGGCTTGGTGAATTCGACCGCTTCCGGCGAGGTGATCGTCATTTGTGTTGATCCGTGAATCGGGAAGTCCGGGGAGATTTCGCGGATCATTTTGACCAGACCCAAATCCTGCACGATAACTGCATCCACACCCGCATCAATACAGGCTTCAATCAATTCCTTGGCATCCGCTAACTCATCCTCAAAAACAAGGATGTTGAAGGTCAGGAACCCTTTAACCCCATAGCTGTGCAGATATCCCATGATCTCGGGCAGCTCCGCCATGCGGAAATTGTTGGCCCGCGCCCGGGCATTAAACTTCTCCACCCCGAAAAAGATCGCATCGGCCCCGTTGGCCACGGCCGCACGCATACAGTCCCAATCGCCGGCAGGAGCCAGAAGCTCCACGTCTTGTCTTGTTATTGCTGTACTGCTCATTTATGTCCTCCCGGATCGGATGAGACCGATCAGATATATTTTAAGTGTAACCCTCTATCCTGAATCTTAATTCAAAGCCGCTTTAACTAGTATAGTTTATCAGAATTTAGAGCAATGCTCTAGCGAAAAGAAAGAAATTGGCATCATTATTTTCATTTTCAAGGATGCTGTCTTAGGCCTTGGCAAAAAAGAAAGCTCTACAGAGATTTCACTCTCATGCAGAGCTTTTTGCTTAGCACCTATTACTTCGTCCATCCAAAAGATTCAACCGTCTTCTGCAGCGCCGCTTTCTGCTCCGCCGTCCGGTTCGAATCATTTATTACGGAAGTGATCCGGTAGGCTGTGCCATCCCGGCTGAATAGAATCAGCTGCTTCGATTTGGGTACGCCCCCTTCAGTCTGATGGATGCGGAACACCGTTGCCGGAACACCAACAAAAGTCACTTTATCCACACCTTCCAGAACAAAGTCCTTATTGCTCTGGGCAGCTTCATTATAATAGCTCCGCAGCTGGGAAACCCTCAGGTCCGGGTCGCTAGCCGGCTCAGTTTCAATCTTGAAGCTCCCGCCGGTGAACTGGTATTCTGCCCCGGATTGCTCATAACGCTCACTAAGGCTTCGCCAATACAAAGGAATGGATACCGAATAGTGGTAGCTGCCCGAAGCTTTCATGACACTCTTAGCCAGGTCAGATTGGAAGCGCCGGTTCTCCAGATTGCCGAAATAATTGGTGTTCCCCTCAAAATCAATATCCAGGGAGGAGAGAATAGATTTGAAAGTATCTTGTCCGCCCTCCTGTGGTATCGGAGCCGTATACTCCAGCAGATACCTGTACCCCCCGTTAATCAGCAATGCCCGCTTCAACTGCCTCCAGCCATCACCGTAGTTATATTCCGCTTCCTGAAGCAGTCCTTTCTCCCCGGCCGCCTCAGTAGAAGATTTACTCTTGAATTGATAAGCTTCCGGGATAAACTTCTGTTTGTCCTGTCCGGTCAGCTGATCTGCCCAGCTCTCCAATGTTAAACCCTTGGGTGCCGATGAGATATAGACTGCCAGGGATTCCCCATTCTTTCCGGTATAGGTCATTTGACTGGAGTCTGCGCTCCAACCCGCCGGAATCAGCAGCGATATTCCATATTCCTCATTCACGGCTTCAATCATTCCATTCTTGACGTTGGAAACATCCTTAATGGTTGTATCCGAAGGATCGAAGCCGGGCCGGAATGAATCCAGAAAGGCATCATAGTCCTTGAGGTCTTTGTAGGATTTGGCTGTCTGGGATAGCAGATACAAGGTGTAAATGCGCTTATTTCCGTAGTAAGCTCGTCCTTCCCACAGCGAACCGTCTTTATCCGACGAAATGATGCGGGCATAAGGGACCGGGGCTGCCGGAAAAGTGCTCTGATCAAGCACCGTCTCCCCACTATTCCGGGAACTCGTAAGCAGCACATCCATAAGTGTATCCGTATCGGCCTCCTTTGCCAAAAGATCCCCGGCATGGACCTCTACATAGTATGCATCTCCGCTATCCGAAAAGGTCGTCACACTCTCATCCGTGCTGCTGCCCAGGATTAGATCTTGCGGATAATCGAGACTCCATCCGTAATAACTGCTGCCAACTCGGGTCTTGCCCGAATCTGTGTTGATATTTCCTTCATCGCCGGAATCAGCTTGTTCGCCATCTTGAAGGCTTACCGTAATTTGACCCTTCCCGCTGGTTGTAACCTTTGCTCCTATCCCGTTCGCAATCAGACGAAGGGGCGCCATCAGGGTATTTTGCAGCATCGCGGGAGCAGCTTCAGATCTATATTTCCGACCGTCTATCCATATAATCGGGCTGCCTACTGCCAACGTGACTTTGTGGCCGTTCTGCTGCAGCGTGACCTCGTTCCCGTCCCGCATTTTGATATCGGCTCCAAACGCCTTCTTAAATACCCCCAGTGGAACCATCGTTACCCCATGAATTTGGTAAGGCTGCACAATGGACTGGGCGGAGCCATTGATCTGCGCATTCTTGCTTCCTACAGTGATTTGCAGTTCCAGGGACTTTCCGGCATAGGCCGTCAAGGATAGACCTGACATTCCTAGCAGAAGGGCAAGTATAAGAGAAACCGCGCCCGTTTTTTGTAGAATTTTCATAATTGAAGAATCAACCTCTTCCCATGAATACTTAATAAAATGAGCTATATAAAATGAACTTATGAAGTTACCCCTTTCGGCGCTGCGATTCCGAGTGTTCTTACGACCGCTGCTGTCTCCGAAATGCTTGGACTAAATACCCAATGGGGCATTTTGGAGAAAAGGAGGACGCTCCGCTTCTTCAGAACCACTCGGGATCGAAGCTGAGAGAGGTTAATTTTTAAAGTTCGTTTTATACTTTACCTTGAACCACTTGTTTCCTAGCCTTCTACTAGTGTTTAATCATTCCTGATCGTCTATAGACTGGTCCTCACCCTCCTCAGATGTACTGGCACCGCTAAGTGAACCGGAGTCTTTGGACAGAACCAGCTTCCGGGTGACAATATCGCCCCCCGATTCCAGCCACAGCGTGACCGTCTGACCAGGGCTGTAAGACTTGAGAAGCTCGTTCAAATCCACAACGGATGAGACCTTCCTGCCATCCAGCCTGTAGAGAACATCCCCTTTCTGAAGCCCGGCTTTTTGGGCCTCCGCAGAGTGGACATTCTTCACTGTCATTGGCTCATCCCCAGGCAATCCAACAACAGCCGACCAACTCTCTTCAAGTTCTACGCCAAGGGAAGGACGGTTGACCGTCCCATACTCGAACAGTTGATCAACCACATACTGCACCGTATTCACCGGAATGGAAAAGCCCATGTTTTCAACCCCGATGGCTTCAAATTTCATGGAATTTATTCCGATGACCTCACCCTTCATATTCAGCAGCGGTCCCCCGCTGTTTCCCGGATTGATCGCCGTATCCGTCTGGATTAACCGATAAGCCGCATTCACTGCACGGTTAACTCCACTGACAATTCCTTGTGTTGCCGAGTTCCGCAGGGAGAAAGAGATCGGGGTTCCAAGCGCGATAACCTTCTCTCCGACAACGGTACTTCGCGAAGCCGGAGCGAACTTGGCCGGGTGCAGTGACTTTGCGTTTATTTTGATTAGGGCAATATCGCTGACTTCATCTACATAAGATTCCGCAATGCTGTAAGACTTGCCGTCCGCCGTTACTACAAGCGCATTCGCAAGTCCCTGTACCACATGTGTATTTGTTACAATCCAACCGTCTGAGCGGATAATCACACCGGTTCCATGGGCAAGATCATAGCGGCTGTCCCCTTGACTCTTATTTGCCTGTTCGCTCGCTTTTCCAATGATCCCTACTACAGAAGGGGAAACCTTCTGTATAATTTGAGGAACTGGGTCCACTTGTGTGGTTACTGTAGCTCGGGCAGAATTTGAGCTTGCTTTTGAGTTTGCACTTGAGTTTGATTTTGAACTTGGGTTTGATTTTACCTTCACTGTCTGAATAGAATCGGCCTTCACCTTACTGGATACTCCCTTGCTTGTTAAAGGGCTGGAGGATGCTCCCGCAGGTACTGCAATCCCGCTGCCTAACCCCAATACCACCCCAAACAGCAGCCCTGCCGCTACTTTACCTTTCAATTCCATATGCTTGTCCGCCCCTCTCTTTCTATAACGCCTAAATGAATCAAACTGACTCCCTATCTTACCTATAAGTGAACAATTGAAATAGAGAAAATAGGCTATATAAAATGAACTTAAGAAGATTGCCTTTTGGGCGCTGCGATGCCGAGTGTTCTTACGACCACGGTTATATCCGAAATGCTTGAACTATATAAGTTGAACTATGAATTTACAGGTAGGGCAGCCGTGTGAAATGTTCTTCCGATCGCTGTTGTGCCCAGATTTCTTGATTAAATTTATTAAGGTAGAAGTCCGGTCACAAAGGCGAACGCTTCGCTTCTCCAGAATCATTTCACACTATTGCCTATTAGCAATTCTTAAGTTCAACTTATATAGATACCCAGTGGGGCATTTGGGAGACAAAGGCGGACGCTCCGTTTCTTCAGAATCCCTCGTCCTCTCCGCCAAGATCGGTAATTCTAAAGTTCATTTTTTATACAGTACACAGGGCACCTAATCGAACCTCGTTTCTTAAGCTTATTTCATATAGTACGAACAATATTCCTAGGATTCGCTGTTCTTCATAGATTCTTATTATCGATAACGATAACAGATAGAATTACTCTCCAAGGCAGCCTCTGTCATATCTACGGAGGCGTATTACGGCCATATTGATGTCCTTTTCTTTAGTTCATCTTATGGAATCTATCATTTTGGAACGTTTTGGTAGAAATACTGTAGCACAGTTCCAGCCCCTTCACAATTGACCGGAGGAGGGATTTTTTGCGGATATCCTTAAACGAAAAAACACCCCGCCCGCAACAGCAGACGAAGTGTTTCTAACCATGTTGATTATTCAGAAGTTGACTTGGTTCTTAGCTGAACCAGGCCTTGATCATCGCAAAGTCGGTTGCCAGGAACACGAGCAGGCTGATAATTCCGAAACCGATTGCAAAGAAGTTTTTGTCACGGGCTTTGATCAGGCGGAAAACCCCGATAACAATCAGAATAGTAAACAGCAGCATAAAAATATCAAACATGTTAAAGGTAGTTGTTGTTTCTCCCGGTTCTATCGCAAGCAACCTCATGCTGGAGACCTCCTCTGAATTCACAAAATTTACACATCTCCTTATATGTTATCTTCACCCAGAAGCAGATGCAAGCGAAATATAAAACTTTTTTTTGGAGCCATTTTTGCTTAATATATCCAATAAGACTTTCTCGCGTCCGATTATGGGCAAAAAGGCCCTTTCTGCTTCCAGAAAAGGGCCTTTCGTGTTGTTGTGTGCTAATGTCTTTCGGATGGCGATACAATTTCTCAATCCAGCTGCAAATGCCACTCCTGCCGCTTCGAAAAGATCGCTCAAGCTATCTCCACCTGAATCTTATATTAAAGTTCCTCATATACAGAACGAACTCGGAACCTCAACAAGTAATTTTGAAGCCCCTGTAATCCCAAAAACACCTGTACTATCCTTACACAGTGGAGGCTTCTCGCTCTCTAAGCTCCTGGCTCCGCTTGGTATCCCGCTCAAGGATAGGTTTAAGATATCTTCCCGTGTAAGACTCTTCCACCTTAACCAGCTCTTCCGGTGTCCCCGTAGCAATGATCGTTCCGCCGCCGCTTCCTCCTTCTGGACCCAGGTCAATCAGATAGTCCGCGGTCTTGATGACATCAAGATTGTGCTCAATTACAAGCACGGTCTCCCCGGAGTCTACCAGGCGGTGCAGCACCTTGAGCAGCCGGTCAATATCATCAACATGCAGCCCGGTCGTCGGCTCATCCAGAATGTACATTGTCTTGCCGGTGCTGCGGCGGTACAGCTCAGACGCCAACTTCACCCGCTGAGCCTCTCCTCCGGAGAGGGTTGTAGCAGGCTGACCCATGGTGACATAACCAAGACCTACGTCGAGAATCGTCTGAAGCTTGCGGTGAATCTTCGGAATGTTCTGGAAGAACTCTGTGGCATCCTCCACCGTCATCTCCAGCACATCGGCGATACTCTTGTCTTTATATTTAACTTCCAGTGTCTCCCGGTTATAGCGCTTGCCCTTACAAATCTCACAAGGAACATATACATCGGGAAGGAAGTGCATCTCTATCTTGATAATCCCGTCTCCACGGCATGCCTCACAGCGTCCGCCCTTGATGTTGAAGCTGAAGCGGCCTTTCTTATAACCCCGAATCTTCGCTTCATTTGTCTGGGAGAACAGATCGCGAATGTCATCGAATACTCCGGTATACGTAGCCGGATTGGAACGAGGTGTGCGGCCGATTGGCGACTGGTCGATATCGACCACCTTCTCAATATGCTCCAGCCCCTTCATCTCGCGGTACTGCCCCGGGCGGACCTTCGCCCGGTTCAAATCCCGGGCCAGAGTCTTATACAGGATCTCGTTAACCAGCGTAGACTTGCCTGAACCGGATACCCCAGTGACCGCCGAGAACACACCAATCGGAATCTTCACATTCAGGTTCTTGAGGTTGTTCTCCTTCGCCCCTTTGATCTCGATCCAGCGCCCATCAGGCTTCCTGCGTTCCGCACTCACCGGAATGAACTTCCGGCCGCTAAGGTACTGGCCTGTTAGAGACGCCTCGTCTTCCATGACTTCAGCAGGTGTCCCTTGGGAAACCACCTGCCCGCCATGAATCCCTGCTCCTGGACCAATATCGATAATGTAATCGCAGGCCAGCATGGTGTCCTCATCATGCTCAACAACGATGAGCGTATTTCCAAGGTCACGCATGTGCTTCAGCGTTTCGATCAACCGGTCGTTATCCCGTTGATGGAGGCCGATACTTGGCTCATCCAGAATATACAGAACGCCCATCAGACTGGAACCGATCTGGGTAGCCAGACGAATACGCTGAGCTTCGCCCCCTGACAACGTTCCTGCTGCCCGGCTCATCGTCAGATAATCAAGGCCGACATTCACGAGAAAGCCGAGACGGCTGTTAATCTCTTTGAGAATCATATGAGCGATCGTCTGTTCCTTCTCACTGAGCTTCAACTCATTGAAGAAGTTCATGGCCTCTCCGATGGAGAGCGACGTTACATAGGCCATATTCTGCCCAGCTACAGTCACAGCCAGGCTTTCTTTCTTGAGCCGCTGCCCTTTGCAGGTGCCGCACGGCTTCGCAGCCATGAAGCCTTCAATAAATTCACGGATGCCGTCCGATGCAGTTTCCCGGTATCTCCGCTCCAGATTCGGAACAATACCCTCGAATGTAACGTAGGCTTCCTTGCTCTGACCGAAATCGTTCTGATACCGGAAGCGTATCTTCTGTGAGCCCGTACCGTAGAGGAGCTTGTCCATCTGCTCCTTGGTCAGCTCCGATACCGGCACATCCTGCGGAATATGATAGTGCTCGGCAACCGATCTTAGATATTGCGGATAGTAGTTAGAAGTACTTCCTGCCCAGGCCTCGAACGCCCCATCTTCAATGCTCTTGCGGGGATCGGGAACAAGCAGATCCGGGTCAATGACCATCTTGGCACCCAGACCGTCACATTCCGGGCAAGCCCCGAACGGGCTGTTGAACGAGAACATGCGCGGCGCAAGCTCCTCAATGCTGAAGCCGCAGATCGGGCAGGCAAAGTTGGAACTGAAGCGCAGCTCCTCCTGGCCGATAATATCGACAAGAATCTGCCCTCCGGACATCTTGAGCGCAGTCTCGATTGAATCAGCAAGGCGGGATTGAACGTCCTCCTTCACCACGATCCGGTCCACCACAACCTCAATCGTGTGTTTCTTGTTCTTTTCCAGCTCAATATTTTCCGACAAATCACGCAGTTCCCCGTTCACCCGGACACGGACAAAGCCCTGCTTGCTGATCTCAGCAAACAAGCTCTTGTGCTCCCCTTTTCTTCCGGAAATCACCGGAGCAAGAATCTGCAGGCGCGTCTTCTCCGGATACTGCATAATACGGTCCACCATTTGTTCCACTGTCTGGGATGTAATCTCAATCCCGTGCTCCGGGCAGTGAGGATGGCCGATCCGGGCAAACAGCAGGCGCAGGTAATCATAAATCTCGGTCACCGTACCTACGGTAGAACGCGGGTTGCGGCTGGTCGTCTTCTGATCAATGGAGATTGCGGGTGATAACCCTTCAATCGAATCGACATCCGGCTTCTCCATCTGGCCCAGGAACTGGCGCGCATAGGCGGATAAGGATTCCACATAGCGCCGTTGGCCCTCAGCATAGATCGTATCAAAGGCAAGCGAGGATTTCCCGGAACCGCTAAGTCCGGTAAGAACAACAAAGCGGTCACGCGGGATCGTAATATCTATATTCTTCAAATTGTGCGCACGGGCACCCTTTATGACAATATTCTCTATAGCCATCGTTTCATCTCCTTAAAGCTCCGCTCCATCGGCGGCTGCTTACCCTGAATTCACCCTACAAGCCGGGCGGAGCCCAACTTTCTCAACTTACTCCGCCTTCAGCTCCAGTATCGCATCACGCAGCTCTGCCGCACGCTCGAACTGCAAATTCTTGGCCGCTTCCTTCATCTCGGCCTCCAGACGGCCAATATAAGCCTGGCGGTCCTTCTTCGACATCTTCTGTGCCCCGTCGGTCAAATAATCCGCCTTGCTTTCGGCAACCTTGGTCGCTTCAATAATCTCGCGAATCTTCTTCTTGATCGTCTGCGGAGTAATCCCATGCTTCTCGTTATAAGCAATCTGGATGGCCCGGCGGCGCTCGGTTTCCTTAATCGCCTTATCCATGGATTCCGTAATGTTATCCCCGTACATCAGAACACGGCCTTCCGAGTTCCGGGCCGCACGGCCAATCGTCTGGATTAACGAACGCTCGGAACGCAGGAACCCTTCTTTATCCGCATCAAGAATAGCGACAAGTGATACCTCGGGCAGATCAAGCCCTTCGCGGAGCAGGTTGATCCCAATCAGCACATGGAAGGTCCCGAGACGCAGATCTCTGAGAATCTGCATACGCTCAAGCGTCTTGATATCCGAATGCAGATACCTTACCTTGATGCCAATCTCCTTCAGGTAGTCGGTCAAATCTTCCGACATCTTCTTCGTCAGCGTAGTCACCAGAACACGCTCATCCTTGGCAATCCGGTCACGGATCTCCCCGATCAGATCATCAATCTGCCCCTTGGTTGGGCGGACCTCGATTACAGGATCAAGAAGTCCGGTCGGCCGGATAATCTGCTGTACCATTGTGTCCGTATGTTCAATTTCATAAGGTCCGGGCGTCGCAGATACATAGATAATCTCTTTGATCTTCTCTTCGAACTCCTCAAACCGCAGCGGCCGGTTATCCAGCGCTGAAGGAAGACGGAAGCCGTGATCCACCAGCACGTTTTTGCGGGCTTGGTCCCCGTTATACATCGCGCGGATCTGCGGCAGTGTCACGTGGGACTCGTCGATCACAATCAACATATCATCCGGAAAGTAATCCAGCAGGGTATACGGGGTTGCTCCGCGCTCCCGGAACGTCAGCGGTCCTGAATAATTCTCAATGCCCGAACAGAAGCCCACTTCCTTCATCATCTCGATATCATAGCGGGTACGCTGTTCCAGCCTTTGCGCCTCCAGCAGCTTCCCTTCTGAGCGGAACTTCTCCAGCTGCTCTTCCAGCTCGCGCTCAATATTCTTCAGGGCGATGCGCATCGTCTCTTCTTGGGTAACAAAGTGAGAGGCCGGGAAAATGGCAACGTGCTCGCGTTCCCCAATCAATTCCCCGGTCAGGACATCAATTTCGGTAATCCGCTCAATTTCGTCACCAAAAAACTCAACCCGTATCGCCTGCTCCCCCTTGGAAGCCGGGAAAATCTCTATTACATCCCCGCGGACGCGGAACGTCCCCCGGACAAAGTTAATGTCATTGCGCTGATACTGGATATCGACCAGTCTGGCTAAGATCTGGTTTCTCGGCTTCTCCATGCCCACGCGCAGTGACAGCAGCAAATTCCGGTATTCCATCGGGGAACCGAGGCCGTAGATACAGGATACACTGGCCACAATGATCACATCCCGACGCTCGAACAAGGAACTTGTCGCCGAGTGCCGCAGTTTATCAATTTCCTCATTAATACTGGAGTCTTTCTCAATGTAGGTATCGGAAGAAGGGATGTACGCCTCCGGCTGGTAGTAGTCATAGTAGCTGACAAAATAATCTACGGAATTGTTGGGGAAAAACTCTTTGAACTCGCTGGCCAGCTGGGCCGCAAGCGTCTTATTGTGGGCAATTACTAGCGTCGGACGGCCGAGCTTCGCAATCGTATGGGCGATTGTGAATGTCTTCCCGGTTCCCGTGGCCCCGAGCAGCGTCTGATGCTTCTTGCCTTGTCTGACGCCCTCTACCAGCTGTTCAATTGCGGCTGGCTGATCGCCCTGGGGCTTGAAATCGGAAATAAGTTCAAATTTCTGATTACTTACGACAATATCACTCATTGTCCAACATCACCCTTATCGTCTAAAATAGTATTCTGTACACATTTATACTTCCAAGCCTTGTGCTAAAGTTACTATATAAGTCTCTATCTAAGTTGAACTATTATTGATTTACACGCAAGGCACCTATGTGAAAATGTTCTACTCTCGCCTGTTCGCAATTCTTTAAGTTCAACTTAGATAACAATGAGTTTCTAAAAGCCTAGAGCGAACATGATTCCCATGACTTTTATAGAAAAGAGGCGCTACTCGCCTCATCATTTATATAACCCGTATCCTTGATGTCTAATAAATAACGGAAATCCTTACTATTCCATGAATAAGAATATCTGTTCCCATGATATTATACCTTGTTCATGATATGGTTGCAACGGATAGACCGAACTAGGAGTGAGCGAACTGGTGGATATTACTACAGTTGTTGGTATTATAGTTGGACTTATCGCTATCGTAGGCGGCTTTATTTGGGAAGGCGGCGAGTTTACAGGGCTGATGCAGATCACAGCAGCCTTGATCGTACTGGGGGGAACCCTGGCAGCAGTAATGATCAGCTTCCCTGCCTCCAAGCTGAAGTCCATTCCTCAAGCTCTGGCCATTGCTTTCAAAAGCCGGAATCAGAATCACGATGAGATTATAGAAGACATGGTCTCGATGGCCATGACTGCACGACGTTCCGGGGTTCTCGCTCTTGAAAGGCAGGCCGCCCAGCATGAGGATCCGTTCCTGCAGGAGGGAATCCAGCTCGTGGTTGACGGTACAGATCAGCATCTAATCAAACAGATCATGGAGCTGGAGATTGATGCTGCCGAGAACCGGTACAACGGATATGCCAAAATATTCGAGACGGCCGGCGGATATGCCCCGACCATGGGAATTATCGGCACGGTGATGGGTCTGATCCACGTGCTCGGGAGTCTGACCGAGCCGACCATGCTCGGTCCGTCGATTGCGATGGCTTTTACCGCCACCCTGTACGGGGTTGCAAGCGCCAACCTTATTTTTCTTCCCATTGCTACCAAAATCAAAACCCGGGGCGAAGATGAAATCATCCGGCTAGAAATGCTTCTGCATGGAATTCTGTCCGTTCAGAACGGCGATCATCATCTGCTTGTCCGCAAAAAACTCGAATCCTTCGCTTCCAAGAAACCGGACCGTGCGCCCCTGCAGGCCGGGGAGGCTGTGGAATGAGACAGCGCCTGAGCCGGAGACGTCAGCAGGAGAGCGGCGAATCCAAGGACCGCTGGATGATCACTTATGCGGATTTGATTACGCTGCTGCTTATTTTCTTTATCATTATGTACGCGATGAGCAGACTGGACGTGGAGAAGTACCAGATTGTAACGGAATCGCTGCAGATGACTTTCAAGAACGGGGATTCAGTCCTCGATTTGGGATCAGGGATTACTGGCACAGCCGGCAAGAACACCTCAAAGACCCCCCCTTCCCAGCAGGGGGCCGAGAAGGGGAATAGCGATAAGCAGGGCAATTCCGGCAGCACCAAACCCTTGACTGATCGGGAGCAGGCTTTCCGGAAGCAGGAGGAGCAGCTGCAGAATCTGATGAAAATGATTCAGGAGTATATTAAGAGCAACCATCTCGAGGATCAGATCCATGTGGCCGATCTGGCCAAGGGCATTTCGATTACGCTTAGCGACCGCTTCCTGTTCGATGTCGGAAAGGCTGATCTCAAGCCCGGCTCAGCTGAAGCTCTGAACAAGCTGGCCAGCCTGTTCAGCAAGCTGGACACCGTCATCAGCATTGAGGGCCACACGGACAACCAACCGGTTAGCGCGGGGGCCCGTTATAAAGACAATTGGGAGCTGTCCGGGGCACGTGCCCTCTCCGTCCTCCGGTATTTCATTGATACGGCCAAGCTGAAGCCGGACGAGTTCCAATACGCCGGATATGCGGATACACGTCCCGCTGCTGATAATACAACGGACCAAGGCAGGCAGAAGAACCGGCGGGTAGAAATCACGGTGCTGAGACAATTGCAGAAATAAACATTTACAGGAAAGGGGCTGTCCCAAAAGTCATTTGACCCAGGGAGGCCCCTTTGTCTGCTCTAAAGACGCTGCGGATCGAAACATTCCTCCAATCGCTGTTGCCCCCGAATATCCTGAACTCTTCTTAAAGGAAGATATATCGGGGACAAAGCATATACTTCCGAAGTTAGCTTTTCTTCGAAAAGCTCTTAGGCGACCGCTGCCGCTTTTCCTGAGTTGCTTGTTCTCTCCGCTGCTTCGTGCGCTGTTATATTCTCCCGCCGACCTCCATCGAAGAACATTCATAAGAATTGGCCAACCAAGAGTCTCAGGTTGACCTAATAATACAAAAGGCTGTCCCTACATCTTAAAGATGTTCTGGAACAGCCTTTAAATTTCTAACCACGCCCGGTGGTTTCTACAGTCATTGCAACTGTCCGATGAAAATAAGGATTTAGATGTGACTGCCGAGAATCCTCTCTATCGCTGGATATTCCTCGAAGCTTCGTTCGATGAAATGTTGAAAAATCGCCTCGTAAAGGGGCGGTTTTCTTATGCTTGCATGAATGCTTCTAACGGCTCCAGAATCGCGAACGTCTTCTTTCCATCCTTCTTCCGCTGCTCATCATAGAGTTTGGTCAATTCTTCGAACGATTTAGCTTCAATCTTCGTATAACTCGATTTGGTGTATCTGATTATGTACGTCTTTACCCCTTCCTCTTCACTCCACGCGTAAACGACATCATATTTGTCCCTTAAATTCTTCAAATGAAGTGACTGGCGCAGCACTGCAAAGTGTTCTTTAATGGCTTCATCACATTCCTCCATAATCTTCTCGTATGTACAGCCAACTCGCATCAGAATCTCCGATGCCCGTTCATCGCCGTATCTCGCGAGAAATTCCTTCAACGAAACCAGCGCATATAGCAATATTTGTTCCTTGTCATTCGGATTCCTGTATTCATAACAGCCTACAACCAAATTGCGGTCGATCATCTCCTCCTTACTGAATTGCATATTAAACAAATACTCGAGTGTTTTCTGCTTCATAACGGTTTCCAACATCTGTTCTTTATCAATCCTGATGCCCGTTGTCACCCATGGAAACGGTAGTTGGCCGTTACTTTCACGCGGTATGCTACCCTTAAGATTCAAAATCGGCATACCCGTAGCCATTGCGTACGACCTGTTATATCCCTCGCTGGCGAATATTTCCTGTTCTTCTCGCATGTGCCCTGCCCCTCCTTTTAGTACCAAGTTCCATTCGGCGCGAAGTGCCAGCCGTCTCCTATTAGTTCATCACCGCTGCTTTTCATTAATCCGCGAAGATATTTCTGGGATATAGTTTGTATCATATGAGAACCATAAGTTCATCTAATGGTACCGTTATCCTGCCCGTTGGCTAATGCCGGCTGCCAGTCTACAATTTTATTTTCACAGAACAGCAGCAAGCCAAAACCAGCCACGCCCACCAACCACCTTACCGGTCCAGTGCCTCACCAGGAACCTTCTCCGGTACCCGGGCACTCTTCCGCCCTTCCGCACCCCGTCGGGGCGATAAGAGCTCAAGCAGCGACAGCGGCTTCATTCTAAGCGCTACAGGCGCATCATCATCCGGCGCCAGAATGACGCCAAGCTGGTGATGCTCCCCGGCATAGATTGCCCGCTGGAGGAACTTGCTCTCTCCCTGGCGGTTGAGCACCTCCAGCTTGCAGAAGGCCGGATTCATGCGCAGCCCGCTGTGAAGCTGCTCCTTCGTGTTCACCGGAGTCCCGTTCACTTTGAAGATCACCTCGCCGGCCTCGATGCCGAGCTCCTCCGCAGGACTGCCGGGCAGGACGGCAAGTACCTTGAGGCCGCGGGAAGGGTGAACGAAGTAAGGACTCCGGTTCGTCTCTTCCACACTGCTGTACCATACCAGCAGCTCATGAAGCAGAAATGCGGCAAGGGCCGCAACGACAGTAAGCGGGCTCCACCAGCCGGCGAGCAGGGCCAGGCCCAGCAGCACCACACTATACAGAAGCAGCCGGCTGGAGGTCAGCCGTGCTTTTTGACCAGGCAGCGTGCTGACCGTCATTTCCGTGAAGCCGATCAGCGCAGGCAGTGCGATAAAGCTGAAGCCGCTATGCCAGGCCTCCCCGCCGAAGAACGGCGTCCAAGGCAGCAGGCTGCCAGCATTCTGGGCCGGAATGAGCAGGAACAGCGGAATAGGCCAGAAGCTTTTCATCTGATAACCGCCGACCACTTTCCCCCGCTTGCCTTCATAGAACAGAGGTCCGGCAAATAAAGCCCCTTGCCATCTGATCAGCAGCGCTTCGGCCAAGTGCAGCAGAGCCACCAAGGCAAGCAGAGACGGGATATTCAGATCCTGGACTGTCTTCAGCACCCCGCCCGCAAAGCCCTCCAGCGTGAACCCCGGAAACCAGCTTAATATGAATTGAATGACGCCCAAGAGCCCCACCGAATAAGCAAAACACAAATACCGCACGCGGAATAACAACAGAAGGATAGAAACAGACCATATCAGAATAATTCCGTCCAAGGTAAGTGTGGTCCCGAGAAAGGAGGACACGACGGATATCGCAATCCCGGCGGCAAATCCGCTTAATACGGTGATCCAGGTCTGCCGTCCCCAACTGTGAAGACGGACATGGAACAGCCTGCGCTCAAGCTGAACTTGTCTGCGGTATTGCAGCATGACCAGTATTATCGAAATATAATAGAACGGCTGCGCTAGAAAATAGACCAAGGCATCCGACAGCTTCCATAACCATTCAAGCACAATTTCCAAGTCCTCTTCACTCTCCCCTGTATCCAATACAGCAATAAAACTCTTCTTTCAGCGTAGACCAAAATTACGGATGATGGAAGTATCCAAAGTCTGGAAGCGCCTCCCAAAATGCATACCAACCGGTACCCCAACTGTTGCTCCCAGATTTCTTGAAATAAATTTATAAGGTATAAGTCCGTCACAAGGCGATTGCTTCGCTTCTCCAGAATCAATTCACGCTCTTGCCTATTCGAAATTCTTAAGTTCAACTTATATAGGCGGGTACCGCCTCAACATTCAGAAAAAAAGAAGGCTGAATTCAGCCTTCTTTATTTATTCGACGCAGGAGAAGCGATTTCCTTCCGGATCTCCGTGAACGCTCTGTTCAACTGCACATCGTTCTTAGGATCACGGATGTGGGCGATCAAGCTTTTCTCCAGTGCCTCCGCCGTCTTCGCATCGATATTGCCGGTAACCGTCAGCTTGCTGCTCTTTTGGAAGTTCTTAACGGCAGCCACGGTTTTGGTGTCAAAATAGCCATCCGTACGTCCCGGTGCAAATCCTAGCCCGTTCAGCATGACTTGAGCACTCTTGACATCCTCATTGTTCATATCATATTTCAGCGTCTTCTCTTTGTTAATTGGAGCAACAGAGAAGTAGGCCGGCTGGGATACGGCGATATCCGGCTTAATGCCTTTCTTGTGAATCCACTCCCCGTTAGGGGTCAGCCACTTCGCAATCGTGATTTTCAGCAGGCTTCCGTCGCCAAGCTCCTTGTCAAAGGAGGTCTGAACCGTTCCTTTGCCATAGGTCGTGTCCCCGATCAGCTTGGCATTCGCAGACTCCTTGAGCGCTCCTGCCAGAATTTCGGATGCGCTCGCGCTTCCTTTATTGGTAAGCACTACAATCGGATACGGCTTCGCCGTGCCTTTAGATACGGTCTGATCCCGCTGCTTCATCTTATTCTCCACCTGAACAATGACCTTGTCCTTGCCGATGAGGCGCTGAGCCATGTCGATCACCACGGACAAGACTCCTCCGGGATTGTTGCGGACGTCAATGACAAGTCCCTTCATGCCTTTGCTCTCCAGGGATTCCAGCTCCTTCTTGAAGCGTTGACCCGTATTCATGGAGAATTCCGTGATCTCGATGTAGCCTACGCCGCCTTTCTCCATGCGTGCGTTGACTGTCTCCATCGCGATATCGTCCCGTTTGATCTCAAATTCCAAGGCTGAAGCGGTTCCCGAACGTTTCACCTTCACCTTGGCTACGGAGCCTTTAGGCCCGCGGATTTTGCTTACGGCTTCATTCAGGCTGAGTCCTTCAAAAGATTCCCCGTTAACAGACAGGAGGATATCCTTGGCGTGAATTCCCGCTTTCTCGGCAGGCGAGCCCTTAATAGGAGAGACAACTACCACACTGCCGTTCTCCATCGAGACCTCCGCCCCGATTCCTGAGAAGGAACCCTGAATCTGTTCCGTAAATTCCTCCGCTGTTTTCTTGCCCATATAAGAAGAGAACGGATCATCCAGCGCGCTCATAATCCCGTTAATCGCCCCGTCTACAAGCTTGCTCTGATCCACATCCTGAACATAATTTTTCTTGACCAGGTTCAGTGCGGTCTCAATCTTATTCAAATCATCTTTGCTCGCAGACTCTCCTCCCATAGAGGCAAAAATCCCGCTAACAGGTGAACCGCTGCTGGATACTAGACTCCAATTTCCCGTAAGCGTCATGGTAAGCGCGCTGCTGACGAGCACGGCAACCACCACGAACAAAGCCACTGTACGTCCTTTATACATAGGTCCATTCACCGCCCTTTCCTATTCCGGCTGACTTGATGCAGGCCTTTAATATTCATCATAGTATATGTTTAGCTTGTACGGAATATTTATCTATAAATTAGATCCTAAATTTTGAACAGTCTTGGCTCTTGCCGTAAAAAAAGGGAAAACGGACCCATGCCCACCAAAGAGCAAGGGGTCCGTTTCCACAATGTTAAAACTTGTCTACAAATATGGCATCGGATCAACCGGAGTACCGTTAATACGTACTTCAAAGTGAAGGTGAGGTCCTGTGGAGTTGCCGGTATTCCCGGACTCGGCGATCACTTCGCCGCGCTTCACATTATCTCCCTTGCTGACCTTGATTTCTTTGAGATGGCCATATAAGGTCCAGGTATTATTCCCGTGGTCAATGATGACACAGTTCCCGTATCCGTTCCACCACTCAGCTACGATCACACTTCCGCTGTCCGCAGCGTGCACATCCGTACCCTGAGGAACGGCGAAGTCGGTACCGGTATGCAGCTTTCTTACGCCGGTAATCGGATGAATCCGGTATCCATACGGCGAAGAAATACGCGCACCCGAGACAGGCAGGGACATGGAACCGCCATTACCCGTAAAGCCGCCGCTTGAGGAGGATGAGCCTGAAGAGCTGCTGGAGACTTTGACCGTCTTGCTCTTCTTTTTCTGATTGTAAGCATAGATCTGGGCTGCCTTAAGTTTGTTCTTCTCCTTGGCAAGCTGAGCACGTTTGGTTGCAATCTGCACCAACAGCTGATCCTGCTTGCCGCTGATATCATCAGATTCTTCGATATCCGATTGATAGTTCGCGATCAGTCTTTGCTTCTCCTTCTCCTTGGCGTCAAGAATTCCTTTGCGGGCAGCCGCCTGCGTGTACAGATCCTTGACTTTGGCATAAGCTGTCTTCAGGTTCGCCTGTTCCTGGACAAGCATAGCCTTGTCCTTCTTATGGTCATCCAGAATTGTCTGATCCTGTTCGGCGATGGCTTGAATCGAATCGGCCCGGTCCAGGAAATCCGAGAAGCTGGTGGAGGCAAGCAGCACATCCAGATAAGATACCGCACCATCTGTATACATTAACCGGACCCGGGAATCGAGCAGCTTCTCCCGCTCGTCAATCCGCTTCTGGGTCTGATCAATCTTCTCTGCCGTAACACGCAAGCTTTCTTCAGTCTTGTCGATCTCACCGGAGATGTTGGCCAGCTCGCTGCTGACCTGATCGATCTGATCCATCACCACTTGGAGGAAATTCGTAGCTTTGTCCTTGTAATGCTGGGCTTCCTGTTTGGCTTCTTCCGCCTTTTGCTGCTCATGCTTGGCTGTCTGAGCCTGCTGCTGCAGCACCTTTAATTCATGATCGATCTGATCGATCGTTCTTTTCTTGGCGTACCCTTCAGTTGGCTGAAAGAGACATGCGGCCAGAGCAACAGCGACGACGACAGATAACGATTTTTTCAATTCTATATTCCCCGTCCTTCTTAAGATATCTATGAATTACACTTTCAGGAATTTGCGGATGGACACGGTGCTTCCCCAAATGCCGATTAGCAGGCCAAGCCCGATAAGCAGTCCTGCCAGCGGGAGCCCGATCGACTGAAGCGAAACCAAATGAATCGGAATCGTAATATCCTGGCTGACGGATTGGACCAGCTGATGGTAGCCTACGTACAAGACAACCACTGTAACAACCGAGCCGATCAGCCCGATCAGTCCGCCCTCCACAAAGAAGGGCCATCTGATGAAGTAATTGGTCGCGCCTACAAGCTTCATAATGCCGATCTCCCTGCGCCGGGCTAGAATCGTAACCCGAATCGTGTTGGAGATCAGGAACATGGCCATAACACCAAGCCCGATTACAAATACAAATCCGATATTACGAATCGCCCGGGTGACTTTGAACAGCTTCTCAATCGTGCCCTTGCCATAATTGACCTTGTAGATAGGCGAGTTCTTGTATTTCTCGTTGAGAGCGCTGATCTTGGTCGCTACAAAAGGAACCGTCGAAGGCTCAACAACCTCAACTTTCAGAGTATCGGGAATCGGATTGGTCGCCTCGGTATATCCTTCAAGGAGGTCTTTGCCGCTATCGCCGAGCTTCTGCTTGAAATCTTTGAGGCCCTGCGATTTGGGCACGAACGTAACCCGGCTGACCTCCGGCATATTGCCGATCTCGGTCTGAATGTCCTGGATGGACTTCTGGTCAACCTTCGTATTCAGAAAAGCGCTGATCTGAACCTGGCTGTCAGCCTCATCAGCGAACGAATTCACATTCAGCACCAACAGAATAAACACACCTAGAATGAACAAAGAAACGATAATGGAAGTAATTGATGCGACAGACATCCAACCGTTACGGAATACGTTCTTCGTACCTTCCCGTAAATGCCGCAAGAAGGTTCTAAAAGTCATATCCGTATTCTCCTCTCATCTGGTCACGGACAATGTTGCCCTGCTCGATGGCAATAACGCGCTTGCGCATGGTGTTCACGATATCTTTGTTATGGGTGGCCATCACAATTGTGGTGCCTCTGAAATTAATCTCATCCAGCAGCTGCATAATCCCCCAGGACGTCTCCGGGTCAAGGTTCCCGGTAGGCTCGTCCGCAATGATAACAGAAGGATTGTTCACGATGGCACGGGCAATCGCAACACGCTGCTGTTCCCCACCGGACAGCTGGGACGGTTCACGGTTCGCCTTGCTCTTCAGACCCACTAGATCAAGCACCTCAAGGGTGCGCTTCTTGATAATTTTCTTCGGGGCCTCAATGACCTCAAGCGCAAAAGCTACGTTCTCATAGGCCGTCAGCTTGGGAAGCAGCCTGAAATCCTGGAAAATAACGCCGATATTACGGCGGACGTAAGGAATTTTGCGCGGCTTAAGCTTTCCTATGTTAAACCCGTTTACCGAAATCTGCCCCTTGGTGGGCACTTCTTCCCTGTAGATCAGCTTCATAAATGTGGACTTCCCTGCACCAGAGGGACCAACTAAGTATACGAATTCATTCCGGTCAATCTTTACCGAAACCCCTTGCAGGGCGTGTGCTCCATTCGGATAAGTCTTCCAGACATCCTGCATTTCTATCACAGCATCACTTCCTAAAATTTATATCTCTATCTACTTCTATCTATCAATTCGGAATTAGTAACTACCTGTCATTATCCACTACATACAAGACTAATAGGACTTCGACACCTTCCAGCCAAATCCTTTAAAAGATGAGCAATTTCATCAGTCCGTTTATCATTGTAACAAATTTGTTACCCTTTGAGTACCCGAAAGTTTCCCATTCTTTTGACATATACATGTTTCATACCCATGTTCACAGGAATGTAATGGTGCCCAGCAAGCTGGCATTACAGGGAGTCAGATCTATAAAAAAGAACTTATGAAAGTTACCCTTATGGGGCACTGCGATGCCGAGTGTTCTTTAAGGCCGCTGTTGTCTCCGAAATGCCTGAACTAGATATCCAATGGGGCATTCCGGAGACAAGGCGGACGCTCCGCTTCTTCAGAATCACTCGGGATCGAAGCTGAGAAAGGTTAGTTTTTAAAGTTCGTTTTATATAGAACCTACCTGCCTATGAAGCATGGAGCATCGCCGTCTATATCCTTCCGTTTCCATATCAAATTAAAGGGGGATGCAAATGAAAAAACTGCATATTCTTCTCATCATCGCAGCTTCCCTGCTGCTGTTCACTGCGGTAACGTATGGAATTCTCCACCTGTATGCGGCCAGAAATAAGATTCCTGCCGGTGTAACCGTCGGCGGCGTGGATATTGGGGGACTTACTTATGAAGAGGGGCAAGCCCGGCTGGAGCAGGAGTTCGACCGGGCGGAGAATGAGGAGATTTACTTTCATATTCCCGAGGTCCCGGGGCATCCCGGTATTAAGGTCCAATCCTCATGGAGGCGGGCAGGAGTTCATTATACAGCGGACAACTGGGAAGTGGCGGTGAGGGAACTGCGGGAGGGCTCTATCTGGAGCCGGGCCCGGGCCCGGCTTCAGCTGTCCAAGCAGTGGCAGCTGACTGTACATTGGGATAAGACCGCACTGCACAAGACGTTCAATCCAGCATGGGAGGCCAAGCAGTTCGGAGAGGGTGTTAACGCACAGCGTATCATCGGGCACGATGACAGTATTCGTTATGTACCTGAAGTCCCCGTCACACGGATTGACTGGCAAGCGTTCGCCCAGGCCTTCAAGAGCCGCATCCCGCTCTCCGCATCGGAGTCTCCCCAGCGGCAGAGTCCCGTCTTGATTCAGATTCCTCTGAAATCGGCCAAGCCGGCTGTGACGTTGGACACACTCCGCAGCCAGGGAATCCAGCGGAAAATCACTGAATTCACAACCGGGCTCGCCACAAGCTCAAGCGGCAGAGCCCACAATATCAATGCGGCGGCTCAGGTGATTGACGGCATGCTGCTGGCACCGGGTGATATTTTCGACTATGGGAAAGTCATCGACACCGCTGAAGCCAAATACGGATTTAAGCCCGCTCCCGTCATTATACAGGGCAAGTTTGTCCCCGGCATCGGCGGGGGAATCTGCCAAGTGTCCAGCACGCTGTACAATGCGGCAGTCCGGGCCGGACTGGATATTGTGGAGCGCCGCAATCACTCGCTTCCGGTCAGCTACCTGCCCAAGGGACAGGATGCGACTTTTGCCAAAGGTTATATTAACTTCCGGTTCAAGAACACAACCAGCCACCACATTCTGATTAAAGCCGGACTTATCCAGAGGAACCTGACGGTCAAGCTGTTCGGGGACATTCCCACCGGGACCCGGTATGAACTTGAATCTCGGACAATAAAGGTGCTGCCGGCCCAGCCAAAATATGTGCGCAACAACACGCTTGCCTTGGGTATTCAAGAGGTTGTACAGGAAGGCAAGGAAGGCTACATCGTGGAAACCTACCGGGTTAAATATGTGAACGGTACTGCTGTGGAACGGCGGAAAATATCGAGGGACACCTATCCCCCGCAAAATTCGATTATCGCTATTAACATGCCTGCACAGAAGCGACCGTCCACAGAGAACAAGATCCCCAAGAATTCACCGGTAGAGGACGGGGTTCAGGGACCCAGTTTTCCATAAAAATAAAGCGGATGGGCCTGTAGGTTAGGTCCCATCCGCCTGCCGCTTCGGAAGCACGATTCGGAACATGGTCCAGCCCTTGACCGGCTCCAGTGTAATCGTTCCGCCGTGCTTCTGTATAATCTGCCGGGCTATGGTAAGGCCCAGCCCTGTCCCGCCATCGCTTTTCCTGGACGGATCGCCCCGCACAAACGCCTCAAATACATGTTCCCGCTGGCTGGAGGGGATGCCAGTCCCGTTGTCGCTCACTTCAATCTGCACCGTATCTGGCTCCTCCTTCAACACCAGGACCACCTTGGTCCCGGGCGGATTGTATTTGACCGCATTCTCAAACAGATTGGAAACTGCGCGATAGAGAAGCCGGGCGTTGAACTCCGCAGCAACCGGTGCTGACGGAATATCGATCTCCACCACGAAGTCCTTATCTATGAACGCATCATAATAGTCGACAGCCAGCTTACGCACAAATTCAGCCAAATCTGCGTTGGCCATCTCTACAGGATAATCGGGGCTTTCCAGCTTGGACAGCTCGAACACATCGTCAATCAGCTCCGCTACAAGCTGTGATTTATCATGGATCAGACGGATGGTCCTTTCCTTTCGTTCCTCCTCTATCAGCCCCAGCTGCATGGCCTGCGCATATCCTCGGATCATTGTGATCGGGGTTTTCAGGTCATGGGAAATATCCACGAGCATCCGCTGCTTGCTCATCTCCAGCTGCTTCTTCTCCCGCTCAGTACGCTCCAGCTTATCCGCCATGGCATTAAAACGTTCCTGAATCTGAATAAGCTCCAAGTTCGCCTCGAAATTGAGCCTTTTCCCGTATTTCCCCCTGGCCACACTCCAAATCCCCTCTGCAATATAACGAAGCGGATTGGTGATACTCCTTGCTGTCCAGCGGCTGTATATATAGACGATGATGGCGAACAAGAACACGAACAGCAGAGCCGCCTCCAGCAGCAGCCGCCAGAAGGCGGCCGTCTGATCCTTCGCTTGGTCCGTAATGGTCAATGAGGATTCCACATGTTTCTTCGGTATTTTCACCAGGCAGTGATAAGTCCGCCCTTCCCGGGTCTTAAATGGCGCCAGGGATACAGAATATTCCCTCTCCCCATGATCATAAAACATGCCATAAATATCCTTGTCTGTGTACCGGAAGGTGCCGTCTCGTTTAGCTCCATGCGTGTAGACGACATTCAGCTTATCATCGAGAATCTCCACCCAGCCTTCCAGCGACTCTATTGCTTCGGTATCCATCTTCTTGTAATCCGTTCGGACGATATCCCCCGCCGTCAAGTGGCTGCTCATGCCGGTGATCAATTGGGTGGTGATCCGGTGATTGAAATAAAACATAACCATCACAGCAAGCAGAGTTACCGTCAGCGAGAAGAACACGAAATTCTGAATGAGGGTCTTCTGGATTTTCTTAGGCTTGGCCATTCAGCTCTTCCTCTTTGGAGAACCGGTATCCGAGCCCGCGGATCGTCCTCAGATAGCGTGGGGCTTTGGGATCATCCCCCATCTTGTCACGCAGTCTGCTAATCTGCACCATGATGGTATTATCATCTTCAAAATAGGGGCTTGACCACACGTTCTCAAAAATTTGCCGTTTTGTGAAGATTCGCCCGGGATGCTCCATAAGCAAGGCCAATAGCTTGTATTCCAGAGCGCTTAAAGCCATTTGCCGCCCCTCGTTATACAGCTGGCAGGATTCATGATCCAGCTCCAGACGGCCAACCTTTGTCCGGGGACGGACCGGGACGGGAGACGGCTCGTTGAACTCATAGGAGCGCCGAAGCTGGGCCTGAACACGGGCAACAACCTCTAACGGATTAAACGGCTTGCCGATAAAATCATCCGCCCCCAGGCCAAGTCCGGTGATCTTGTCCATATCCTGATTCTTGGCTGAGAGGATAATAACCGGCAGCTTATACCGCTTCCTGATCAGCTTAAGCAGTTGATAGCCGTCCAGCTGCGGCATCATGATATCCAGAATCACTAAGTCCACAGGCGTCTGTGAAAGGCGTTCCCACGCCTCCCTTCCATCATTGGCCTCAATAATATCTACTTGTTCACGCTGCAAATAGAGCCGCAGGAGATCCACAATCTCCGGTTCATCGTCAGCGATTAGTATAGTTTTGCGCATCTGTATATCCCTCCTGGTTACACAAGAAGTTCGCTCCCGTTCATCCAGACTCCTTCCATGTAAGTTTATTGTAAGGTGCCAGCCAGAGTGGAGAAAGATTCGCCTCCTATACTGGGGCAGTATCTTATCGATAACACATGCCCGCATTGGAGGAATTGAAATGAAGCTTGACCCCAATAACAGAGTTAACCGGGTGCGGAGCAAGCTGCTCCCTCTCCCCCGGCCCAAACCGCTCAGCAGCGGCTGGAAGGGTGCGATCACCGCAGTCTTTGCATGTGCACTCCTGCTCATCTTGTTTCAGTCCTATTACATGATCGGCGGGCAGGGCCCTCTGAGGTATGTAATTGGTTCAGTTGTGGCGATTGTATTTTTTGTGCTCGCGGCCGGGGTCGTAGCCCTGGGGCTGCATCTGCTGAAGAAACTTCCGACTCTCTACATATGGGCGGTTGTTGCTTCAGCCGGAATGATGTTATTTTGCTTCATCGTTCCGACCGTGTCTCTGATCATGATTGCCGCAACCATCACCATAGTGTCCCTGCTTGGCTCGATGTTATGGAAGTGGCGGAAAAAGGAGTACCTGGGCATGGCCCGCCGGGGGATCATCTTCCGGGTGCTCTGGGCTGGACTCCTCACCGTGACACTGATCTCCGGAACCTTCTGGTACTTAGGCAGCGGATCAGACCCATTGTCTCCAGCTTACCGGCTGAACGAGATGAAGAAGGCTCCCCGGTACAGTACCCAGCTTCCCGACCCGTCCAAGCCCGGAGCTTATGCGGTTAAAACCTTGACGTACGGCAGCCCTGACAACTATCGCGAGGTGTTCCGGCAGAGCGGTTCACTGACAACCCAGCCCGTGGACGGCTCCGCCTTCGTGAGCGGCTGGTCTTCGATCCGGACCGGGACGCTTGGTTTCGGTCCTGAGAAAATGCCGCTGAACGGACTCGTCTGGTACCCCGAAGGGCAGGGCCCCTTCCCTGTGGTTATGGCGGTGCACGGCAACCATACGATGACCGATTACTCTGACCCGGGTTATGAATACCTGGGCAAGCTGCTGGCCAGCCGCGGGTATATTTTCATCTCGATTGATGAGAACTTTCTCAACACCTCTCCCTATGACGATATGTTCATATTCCAGGTGCCCGTGAAGGAGAATCCTGCCAGAGCCTGGCTGATGCTGGAGCATCTGAAGGTCTGGAAGCAGTGGAACGAAGACCGGAGCAACCCGTTCTACGGCCGGGCCGACCTGAACAATGTCGCTCTGATCGGACATTCACGGGGCGGGGAAGCGATCACCCTTGCGGCTCTGTTCAATGGACAGAAGGCATACTCCGAGAACGCCTTAATCAAGTTCAACTATAACTTTGGCATCCGGTCCCTTATCGCAATCGGAGGAACCGACGGCCAGTTCAAGCCTTCGGGGACAACCGTGAATCTGCACAATATCAACTACCTCACCCTTCAAGGTGTACACGATATGGATGTCAGCTCCTATGATACGACAAACCAATACAAGCGGATCACCTTTGATCCCGGAACTGCCTGGATGAAGTCGTCTGTTTATATTTACGGAGCCAACCACGGTCAGTTCAACAGCGTCTGGGGCCGCACGGATGGGGCCGGCCTCGCCAACAGACTGTTTAACACGAAACAGCTCATCTCTGAAGACATGCAGCAGAGAACTGCGAAGGGCTTCATCTCGGCTTTCCTGGAGGCGACTCTGAAAGAGAACACCACCTACCGCCAGGTGTTCCAGGATCTTGGTTATGCCAAGAGCTGGCTGCCGGACAATCTATATATCAGCAATTATATGGACGCGCGCACCCGCCTGTTGGCCGGTTATAACGAAGACACCGATCCATCAACCGCCACCCTTGCAGGCGGCGAACTGCTCGGAGAACACCTGAAAGAATGGAAGGAAGAGACCGTGCAGCTGAAGTTCGCCTCAAGTGAATACAGGGCTGTCCGGATCGGCTGGGATCAGGCTGCTTCAGGAGGCAAGCTTCCCGTCTACTCACTTCGTCTTCCGAACGAGGGCGTAAAGCCGCAGGAAGGCTCTTCCCTCGTGTTCTCGATTGCAAATCTGGAAGATCATCCCGTCAATTTGACCGTTCAGGTGACCGACCGTTCAGGTCATGAAGCCAGCCTGCTGCTGAGTGAGTGGTCTCCGGTCGTACCGATGGTTGAAGGCCGGTTTCTGAAGGCCCCCTTCGATTTGATGTCACCGGTGAAAGAGCCGGTATTCCAGAACTACGGATTGGCGCTGGACGACTTCAAGCAGGCGAACCGTGACTTTGATCCGGCTGGGCTAAAGGAAATCCGCTTCAAGTTCGACCAGTCGAAGAAAGGTACGATTTTGATGAATGATATCGGCCTGAGGTCTAAATAAACCAGACTATACTCATATATTTCGAGGAGTGAACTGTATTGAAAAGATCAAGATTTTCAAGTAAAAAGGCTGCCCGATTATGGCTGCCTGCCATCACCGCTCTGACGTTAAGTGCATCGGTGGCCGCACCTGGGATGGCGGCACCAGCAGCCGGAACACCGGCTGCTCCCGCTGGCCAGAATACGGGGGCTGTCTCACAGGTATCAGGGCAGCCTGCCGGACCAACCGATCCGAAGGAGCTGGAGGCGTTCGCAGACAAGTTCTTCGCACGGGAAGATGTGAAGAAACTGCAGGTGCCGGGGGCCGTGTTCGTTGTCGTTAAAGACGGCCGCATTCTGTTCCAGAAAGGCTACGGTTATGCCGACCGGGAGAAGAAAACCCCGGTCTCCCCGGAGACCACCGTGTTCAGAATCGCGTCCGTTACCAAGGTCGTGACCGCCACCGCTTTGATGCAGCTGGCCCAACAGGGAAAGATCAATCTGGAGGACGAGGTGGAGAAGTATCTGGGCGGGCTGAAAATTCGAAACAACACCGGACTGCCGCTGAAAGTAAAACACCTGCTTACCCACACCACCGGATTTGACGTAGTGGACATCCCTATTACAGAGTCCATGACTACCGACTTGTCCAAGGTCGTCAGTCTCCGGGACTACATCAAGGAGCACATGCCTACAGTTGTATCTCCTCCCGGCAAGGTATACCGGTACGATAACTTTGCCTCCATGCTGCAGGGATATATCGTACAAGAGGTCTCAGGAGTGCCATACTCCAAGTATATTCAGGAGCATATTCTCAGACCGCTGGACATGAACCGCACATATTCCCACATTTCCCCTGAGATTCAAGACAAGCTTGCTGTTGGCTATGATGACCTGAATGCAGCTATGGCTCCATACAACCTGGTGCCAACCGACTTGCCACAGGGCGGTCTGCTAACCACAGGAAGCGATATGGCCCGCTTTATGATCGCCCATTTGGAGGCAGGCAGGCCAGGGCAGGCACCGATTCTAACGAAGGAGTCTATAGCTGCCATGCACACCCCGCAGCTTGCCATTCATCCTAAGGTGCCCAACATGACCTATGGCTTTGAATATTCTTATCGGGATGCCTACAATGGTCAAGACGTTGTTGGCAAAGGGGGAGTCGCCCCCGGATTCAGCTCCTGGCTGTGGCTGATGCCTAAGCAGCGTGTTGGCGGATTCATTGTGACGAACAAGAGCGGCCCGCTTCGGGAGATGCTGTTCCGGGAATTCATGAATCACTATTATCCGAAACCAGCGAACGCCGGAACCGGGAAGCCCGACGGTGAAACCGGTAAAGTGTCCCTGACCCCTCAGCAGCTGCGCCGGCTGGAAGGCGTCTACCGGAGCGCAGGTGTAAATTATGTGCTGACACGGATCCAATTGAATGACAAGGGACAGCTCATTCTGAAGGATTTGACAGGAACGCAAGAGCTGACACCTCTAGGGCCGCTTCTGTTCCTGGATAAGATGGGTCAGGAGGTGGCCTTCCAGGAGAATGAGGACGGGACCATCGGTTATATGTTCTCCAAGCTGAACTCCGCGGCTTACGCGGCTAAGCTTCCTGATGCGGAGCCATTCCGTGACATCGCCAAGGACCATCCCTATGCGGCCTACATTCATGGAATGAAGCAGCTCGGCCTTACCGCGGGCAAGCCGGATGGAACCTTTGGCCCGCAGGAGCCGATGACGCGGTATGAGTTCATTACCGCGGCTAATCAGTGGCTCGGCGTGCCAGCCTCCCGCAAGCCCGTTGTATTCACGGACCTGGCTGGCAAGCCTGGAGCCGAGCTAATCCAGAGCGCCCTGGACATGGGCTTTGTCCAAGGCGCGGGAGGCGGCCTGTTCAAGCCGGATCAGCCTATCACCCGGCAGGAGGCGGCGTCTATAGTCTGGCGGATGCTGACCGCCATGGGAATCCCGCCGAAACCTGCCAAGGTGAATGAGGAGCCGGCGGCCTGGGCGAAGCAGGCGGTTGAAGCGGTGGTCGCTTACCGGCTGTACGGACCGGAGGTCAAGCTGTCCGCTGACGGTGCCGCCGATTACGGAGCCAAGCGTATCATGACCCGCCAGGAAGCCGCAGCTCTGCTCGAACAGGCTACACATATGCAGCTGTAGCCGGAGGTGCTTTGGTTGAAGATGAAGATTGCCGTTAAGGGAGCATCTGCGCTATTCTCCCCCAGTGAACTGCTAACCAAAGCCTCCGAATTTGGTAATGCTCAATTCAGGCTTACTGAAAGCTCAGCCAGTAACTAATGGATGAAGCGACTCCCACGCGTGCCCTGAACGGCACGCGTATTATTATTTCCGGCAAGAATCTGCCTGCCGCCCTCCACCTGCGTGATCGCGCAAAAAGTATGCGCGGCAGCTACGGGAAACCGCATCAGACTACGGATTTCACTTCCATCCGGTTATGTTACGCTCGGACTAACCACATATCCAGAAAGGAGTGATTGAAATGCAGCAAGAATTAAGCAGAGCCCAAAGCGGAGCCGGAATATACCGGAGATTGGAACGTTTCTTTAACTTGCGTGACCCGAAGTACACCGCATTTTTGAAGAAACATGAGGCTGCTGATGTAAAGCAAATTGCTTTTTACCTGATGCTGGCAGTAGTTCCCGGATTCATTGCCTATTTCCTGGTGTTTCATATGCGTGAGCCGATCTCCCGTCTGACCGGATGGTCGGACCATTACACCCAGTTTGTCATTCTGGCCTTGATGGCAAGCGGCTGGCATACCTTCTTCCCTTTCTTCATGCTAAGATGGAAAGATAAGCTGACGTTCAAACAATCCTTGCACTATCTCGGCTTCACCCGGCTTGATCTCAGAGGGCTCATCCTCATTGTTCCTATCATCACGCTGCTGTTTACGGCGGTCTCCCTGCCTTATATGAAATACATCTATCCACCGCTGCATGATTTTCTGAACGGGATTCCTATGCTGCGCATGGAGGGCTGGCACATTTATAATCAGGGTTATTATGACTTTCCCTGGTTCCTGCTGCTGATCGGTATCTTTGGCAATTTTGTCGGTGAGGAAATCTACTTTCGGGGCTACCTCCTGCGCAAGCTGGGCAAGTTGAAATACGACTGGCTGATTGTAAGCGTCTGTTTCCAGCTCTACCATATGTGGCAAGCGCCGGTTAACTGGTCGTTCCTGCTGCTGGCGGTGGTTATCCCGTGCGAGATTATAGTAAGACTGCGAAAAAGCATTTACGGGGCCATCGTGTTCCATATTTTTGTCAATGTGTTCTGGGGAGAAATCACGCGGGCACTGGTCGGTGTGTAAGCTGAGCCGGGCCGTGAGGTCCGTGCTCCAGGGTCTATTCCCATATCCCCGGTACACTCCAGGAGGAGCTTGTATGTCCGCAATCCTATCTTATCGGCACTGGTTGATCACCCTGTCCCTTCCTGTATTTCTCTGCATCGCTCTCTACGTGCATATTCTGTCGTTCGGGCAGCCCTATATCGGGATGACTGTACGTGCGGAGGGTGCGGAGTGGAAGGTGGAACAGGTCGATCCAGCAGGCAAAGCGTATGCCCTCAAAATCCGCCAAGGCGACCGGATTCTGTCCGTTGACGGAAAGCCGGCACAGAATTTCTTCCATTCGGGAGAACGGTCACTTAAGCATGCGAAAACGCTTGAGACCCAGCATCCCGACGGCAGCAGGAGCCAGGTACAGGTGCAGATTACCGGGAAAGACCTATTCGCTTATGGTTTCTCCATCGTTATGGAAGGCCTGCTTCTGGGTATCGGCTGGTTCTCCTACCGAAAACGGCCCGAATCCCACCTGATCCGGCGCTTTTATGGATTAAATCTGCTAATGGCCCTGATTATCCTAACCCTGTACTCGACAGAACTGGCTGTATCCAATGCGATTCTATCCATCAGTGCCATTTGGCTTCCGTATGCGCTGCTCTCCTTCTTCATCCTGCTTGTATTCCATGTCACCCGCCCTTGGCTGGCGAGAGCATTTGCGGCCTTACGGATTCTGCTCTTTGTCTTCTCCGCTTACACGCTGTATACAGTGTGGCTGGACAGCATCCCCGGCTGGATACGCGAAATGGTGAACCTGGTCTTCATCGGCGCGCTGCTCTTCATTCTAGTTTTAGCCTGGCTCTATGGCAGGACACTGGAGCAGATGGAGAAGAACCAGCTGCTCATTCTGGTGACCGGTATTATTTTCAGCCTGCTGCCCTATCTGTTTCTATACGCGTTGCCTGATCTGCTCTGGAAGGACTATATCATCGCACCGGAATACGCCATGGTTGGACTCGTGCCGCTATCTGCTACGATTATGTATATCCTGGTTAAACGCCGTATGATTGACATGCTCCTGTATATGCCAAAACTTGTGATCCACAGCTTGTATCTCACCGCTGCATTCGTGTTGTTCCTGCTCGCAGCAAAATGGAACAGGCCGTCGTCCATCGCGGGCCTGTTTGTTTTGTTTGCCGGGCTAACGGCGCTGCATCAGCTAGCTCTGACCCGGACGCGAAGACATGCCGAGGAGCGCGGAAGGGTCCTGGAGCGGCAGAAGCTGCAGCTCTCCCTCCAGCTGGCTGAGAAGAAGAACATCCGGGACATTGTACGAATGCTGGTGGAGTTAACCCACCGGATGCTGGAAGTGAGCGGCGTATGCATCCTGTGGCAGCAAGGGGAGGAACGGGTAGCTCACGGCACTGGTCAGTATGCGGACATCCAAGGGATGCAGCTGGTTCATCTGGCTGCGGATCATCTTGATGAAGCCCAGCTGACGCAGCGGCTTGATGCCGCACATGTGCTCCCTATTCAGGGGACCGGGGAAGATCAGCCCTTCGGTTATATCATTCTGGGCCACAAGATCAATAAGACGCTGTATTCTTCTGATGAGAAGCAGATCATTGAACGGATTCATACAGAAGCAGCGCAGCTGTTCATCAATGCCAGACTGCTGGCCGAGCTGCAGCAGGAGCAGCAGCGTACCCTCCTGGAGAGCAAAACAAATGAGCGGAGGGTGCAGAATATCGACCAGTTCAATCACGCGCTGCTGGAAGCCCAAGAGTCTGAGCGGATTCGCACCTCCTACTTCCTGCACGATACCGTGCTCCAGAACCTGATCTTCCTGTCCCGCGATCTGGAGGAGCTGTATGACCAGGGTGGCGGCAGCAGCAGCCAGGTCTCATCCTGGTTGAAGTGTGTTTACGATACCCAGCAGCAGATCCGCATGCTCTGTGACGACCTGTACCCGCATGTCGTGGACAAGGCAGGGCTTAAGGAAGCCGTTCAGTGGCTGATTCGTACCCGCAAGGACTTCAGCGGCTTGGATATTACGCTGCAATATGAGCTTGAACCAGCAGGGCCGCTTCCGCCGCTGATCAAATCAAATATCTTCCGTATTATCCGTGAGCTTACGAATAATGTGGTCAAACATGCGGAGGCCTCCTCTCTGCATCTTCACCTTTGGACAGCCGAAAGGGCTATTCACATTACCGTGAAGGATGATGGCATAGGCTTCCAGGCAGACTCCATCTACTCTGCCGAATCCCGGGAAGAACGCAGCGGATTCGGCCTCATCTCCGTAGACAGTCAAGTCCGCCGGCTTGGAGGTAGCATGGAGATCGACTCGGCTGTGGCTCTGGGGACAACGATCCAATTGCGAATCCCGCTTGCGAACGAGGGAGAAGCCTGGGCTTCTCCGCAGGCTTCCGGGACAGCAGCCGCTACAGGCATGTAACAGTCTACAGATATGTAACAGTAGAAGGAGGGCAACTTTATGAGGGACGAGGGCATCAATATTGGCCAGCGTGGTGATAGCCGGGACAACCGGACAGACCCTTCGACAATTCAGGAGCAGAGCGCCAGTATTCGCGTTGTTCTGCTGGATGATCACCCCCTGGTGATGGAAGGCCTGAAGAACCGGCTGGAGCAGGAGCCCGGAATTCACGTGCTCCGAACTTACGCACATCCTCAGTCTCTGTTGGATGAGATCGGGAAGCTGCGAGCCGATGTGATCATCTTAGACATTTCCCTGCCCCAGATGGACGGGTTTGAGGTGGCTGGCCGTCTCAAGAAGCAGTTCGGGCAGTCCATCAAAATCATAATGCTGTCAGGTTATATGTACGACGAGTTCGTACATAAGGCTTTTGATTTGGGTGTACACGCCTACTTATCCAAGCAATCGACGTACTCGCAGATTATTAATGCGGTTAAGCAGAGTATGCTGGGACATGTGCTGATCCCTGAACATGCGCTAAACGCCGCGAAGCAGGAGCAGCTAACCCCGATGGAGCGGGAAGTGCTTAAGCAGGTCGCCCAGGAGAGGACAAACAAGGAGATTGCCCAGGTGCTTGCCATAAGCCAGAGGACGGTCGAGTACCATCTGACCTCCATCACACAAAAGCTCGGTGTGAAATCGAGAATCGGGGCTGTGGCCAAAGGCTACGAGCTGGGATTGCTAACGCGTATGTCTTCATCCAATGATTCCGAATCGTCCAGATAGGTTCGAGCATGCTCCATGTATCCAGGTTAACTACGATCTCAGTGACTAAGGAATGCGAGGCAGGCAAGGCATGACTACTAGAAATTGAGACCAGTAAAATTCCAAGCCCGAAAAAAGCCAGGCCCGGATGAGCTTCCATCCGGGCCTGGCTTTAAATATTTTTTAAATGCTAGTGTCCAGCTTGATACTCGCCTTCCATATGCGCATGCGGGTCCAGCTTGTCACGGCCCATGAAGAAGGCTGCAACCAGCGCCAATGCCGCAGGAAGGATCGCCCAGATAAAGGTCTGTACAATCGAGGAGGACATCGCTGAGGAAATGGTCTCCAGGATTTGCTGCGGAATGTGCTGCCTCAGCTCAGGAGACAGCAGCGCATGCGGGTCCTTCAGATCCAGCTCCTTCGGCAGCTGGGCGCCGCCCAGGGAAGCCGCCATTTTATTCGTGAACAGATGGCTCTGGATAATCCCGAAGACGGTAATTCCCAGTGTCATTCCAAGGGAGCGCAGGAAATTCAACGTAGAGCTGGCGGAACCGCGATCCTGCGGTTTAACTGAATGGATCGCCGCGTTGCTAAGCACGGAGAATGAGGCGCCAATCCCTAGGCCTACCAGAATCATAAAGAACCGCAGCGTCCACAAGGTGCTATTCTCATTAAGGGTGGTAAGCAGGCCCATGCCCACGATCAGCAAGGCCAGTGTAGGAATCATAATCGTACGGTACTTCAGCTTGTTCATCAGGAAACCGCCCATGGTCGCGGTAACAACGGAGCCCAGCATCATCGGCAGCAGAACCAGACCGGAGTTGGTTGGCTTGCCGCCAAGCACTCCCTGAATGAAGATAGGAATATACACAGAAGCCGTAATGAAGGCCGCACTGCTCAGAATCCCGATAACATTGCTGGACCAGTAAATCCGGCTTTTAAACATTTTGAATGAAATAATCGGCTCCTTCGCCTTGCTCTCCGCAATCAGGAACACTATTGCAAGAACTGCGAATCCGGCAAACAGGCCGAGAATCTGCCAGGAATCCCAGGCATACTTCTTACCGCCCAGCTCAAGGGCAAACATCAGGCAGACAACTCCCCCAATAAGCGTAATTGCACCTGCCCAGTCAATCTGCTGTTTGGAATGCTCACGGGATTCATGGTAGAAGAACGCGATGAATACGAAGGCAATCAGTCCAAGCGGAAGATTGATATAGAAAATCCATTCCCATCTTGCATACTCGGTCAGATATGCCCCGAGCAGCGGTCCAAAAATACTCGACATGCCGAACACAGCACCGAACAGGCCGCCGAGCTTGCCTCTGGATTCCACAGGCACCGCATCAAACATGATCGTAAAAGCGATCGGAACCAGGGCCCCGCCCCCGATACCCTGAATCGCCCGGTAAATGCTCAGCTCAACAATGGAGGTGGCAGTACCACACAGAATGGAGCCCAGCATGAATACGAGGATACCAAAGATGAAGAATCTCTTCCTTCCATACATATCCGACAGCTTTCCGAAGATCGGCATACCCGCCATCTCCGCTACCATATAAGCTGAAGTAACCCAGACGAACTTATCCAGTCCGCCCAGCTTGCCGACGATGTCGCCCATCGCCGTGGCCACGATCGTATTATCCATCGAAGCCATAAGGATGCCGAGCAGCAGACCCGCCAGGACAATCCCTAAATTATTCTTTTTCTTTTGCACAGGTTTCTTCTTCTCCTTTTATGTTCGTATATTTATATCTCCAGTTCAGTTCAAATGACTGACCTGGCTGAGCTGTTCCACCGATGAACTTCTGTCCTGGTGAAAAGCTTCTATATATTCAACCAGGCCAATCCTGCAGCCCGGACCGATTGTTACTTTGTTCCCGCGGACATATTCTGCCTCGGTATTCTCCAGATTGATCGTATCCCCCTCAATAGAGGTCGCAACCAGTCTCGGAGGTCCTTCAGGATTAAACATGTCGACCAATGCCCACAGCCCCCGCGAGGGCATGACCCGAATGAGTCCGCCGCCGATTTCCTTAATCCGGCTCTCCCCCAGCAGCTTGATCTCCACATTCTCCGAGTTGAGCATGCCGCCTATCCGGACTGCACCCCTCGCCTTGAATTCCTCTGCCTGGCATCCACCTTCAACCGTATTATAACCGGACAATTCGATCTGTTCACTTGTTATTTGACCGCCAACATGGGTGTCTCCGCTAAACTTGATTTTGCGTGCGGTTACATGCTCCTGAATCTGCAGCTTGCCCATTGTGGAGAACACTTTGCCCTCCAGCGAGCCACGTAGAATCAGATCACCCGTCAGCTTAAGTGTCTCTGCCTTTAGGCTGCCGTTCACGGTTGCATTGCCTGTGCATTTAAAGCTGATTGCATCCACATCACCGTGGATCTCCCCATCCCCTGTTATACTCAACCGTCCTACGAGGCCGCCAGCCGATCCACCGTTCCCCATAATCTTGATGTCGTGGCGCTGAGGCGTTCCGTTCTCTTGCATACTCGCATCCCCTTCCTATTGGTATGTTCCGTTTGAGACTCGGGCTTACATCTTCACCGCGTAAGAAATATCCGACTTGAGATCGGCATCATAGGTTTCGGTATATTCGACCCTATCGATCTCACACCCTGGCCCGATACGCACTCTACTTCCCCGCACAATCTTCGCCTTCGTATTCTCCAGCTCAATATCGTCCCCCTCAACCACATCCACCGTCAGTTTGGTGGCAGGGACAATCGAGAAGAGCTGAAGCAGACTTTTCCCTTCAGGCCGACGGCGAACAATAATCCGCTCTCCCCCAATCTCGCGTGCACGACAACCCCCAAACAGCTCGATAAAAATTGTGCCTGCATTCAGCAGCCCTCCGACCTGGAGATTGCCACGCACATCCAGACTCTCACATTGAAGATCTCCTTTGGTCTTCAGCGAGCCATTGATTTCCACCGTCTCCCCGTTAAGACTTGCTTCCGTCTTGGCGATTCCGTTCATAGTCAGACTGTCAAGCCGGATCTCTCCAGCAACGCTCAGCATACCGTCAGCCCGAAGCGTATCGCACTCCAGCGCTCCGTTTAGCGAGCCTGTTCCATTGATCGTTAAGCTCTGTGCCTTAATCTGGCCGTGGACCTTTATAGTTCCGTTGCAGCTCATATCCCCACAGGTAACATCTCCGTTAATCGTGCCCATTCCATCAATGAATACATTATCGTAGCTTCCGCCTGTGGCTTTGCCGACCCCATTTAGTCTCAAATTCCTGTTTGGCTGATTCATCCTCATTCCCCGCCTTCCCCGATCTTCAATTTCAATTCTTCGGTTGCCTGCGCCAATGACATGCGAACAACTTCTTTAACTCCGCGGTCAAAATAAATCTCACTGTTCATGGACAGCAGAATAAATGCGGCCACTCCCATCTTTCGGGTAAGCATCAATTCACAGTCCTTTCCAGCAAAAGCCGGATAGTGCTCCGCCAGCGTCTCAATTAGGAGCCGGCCTTCATCCAGTGAAATATTCCCGCTTTGCAGAAGTTTCTCCAGTACGTACAAAGCCAGAATCTGCTCAAACTCGAACGGACCTGTATGAGGCACGGTTTTCAAATAGATTTCCAACGCAATGTTAGTAACAATGTTACGTTTCAGCAAAATATCTCCTGTAAGGGAAATTTCCTTTAAGCTTGGCGAAAACACATCTGCCAGCTCATCTAAAGACAGGCCTTCCTTCATATTCACGATTTTATCAATACGGGCCAGAACCTTCTCCCGCGGAAAAAACGTCTCCTGCCCCGTATAAGAAGACTTTCGGATAAACCAGTCCTCGGGGATCAAGTTCTTACGTTTCCACCGATACAGCTGTCCATAGGAGATTCCCGTAATATCCAACAGTTCCTTCTTAGAGATCAGATCATCATTCATGTGGAATTCCTCCTCCTTGCGAAACTAAGTGTAACATAACATTGTTACGTTATGCAATACTAAATAAAGCTTACGTTAAAAAAGGCGCTGCCCCGGAACCCCATATTCCGGAATAGCACGCCCTGTTTTCTTTTGCCCAAAAATAAAACCGCTCACTAAAAAAGCGGTTAATTGAACTAACTGTTTACCGTTGACTCACCTTGTAAACAACCCTCTACCAATTACATTTGCTGATATTGGTTGAATCCCAATCTCTCTTGCCCATATGGATAGCTGACCCATGTGATGAATTTCGTGAGCAATTACATGGCGTAATATTTCACCTTTGGTATAACGCTCTTCAGTCCATGGAACAGTCACAATTTCGTTTTCGAAATCATTTGACCAAGTATCAAGGAACTCCTTTGTCTCTTGCATCCAAGAATCGGAAAGTTCTTTTACTTGTTCCAGTGTCTTATAGTTCTCATATTGGACTTGGATATCTGGTTTACCTTGTATTCCACGAATCCAGCTATATTCTACATCTGAAACATGAAAAAATGTATAAAGAATGCAGCCTGCTCCACCAATTCGATTACGAACCAATTCTTCATTCGGGACTTGCTTGCATAGTTCAAACCATTCATCTCTTACCATCCAATTATAATTAAATAACTTTATCAACGTATTCACCCCTTGTTATATAAAATGAACTAATGAAGGTCACCCTTCTAGGGTGCTGCGATTCCGAGTGTTCTTACGGCCACTATTGTCTCCGAAATCCTTGAAATAACTATTCAATAGGGCATTTCGGAGACAAAGGCGGACGCTCCGCTTCTTCAGAATCACTCGGCCCCTCCGCTGTGATAACTGTTGACGTTTTGAATAGAGTACAAGCCTTTTACACGCTGTTTCCCATCGGACTTGAAACGGTAATGAGCCAAGCTTTTTGAATTCGCATAGGAACTGAATGCTCTCCACGAATCGGTGCAAAACACATTTGAGTTAGATAAACAACCGCCAATTGCCTCGTTCTTGTTTACTGCTATCGGCCAAAGAATCAGCAAGCTTCTTCAATACGTTTATAGCCATGGGCAAATCATCTCCGAACTATGATAATATCCTATTATAGAACATTTGTTCGCAAATATCAACAATGTAGTTTAACATAGCCAAATTAAAAAGTCCCCTCGGCGGTTTATTGCCAAGGGAACTTTCGGTTTGAGCTATATTTTTAAATTATCAGAATGCCTGCTTATCTGCTCTTCTCCACATACTCGCTTACCCACTGCTCTGTTGTCTTCAGCTTCTCCTGAGCCCTTGAGATGGCCTCAGCCACCTGCTTGGTAGCCGTCCCTCCATACACATTGCGGGCATCAACTACCGCTTCCGGCTGAAGAACCGCATAAATCCGGTCATCGAACAGCGGGGAGAAGGTCTTGAACTCGTCCAGCGTCAGGTCCAGCAAGTACTTGTTGTTCTGGATGCAATAGAGCACTGTCTTGCCAATCACCTCATGCGCTTGGCGGAAAGGCAGGCCTTTGCCCACAAGAAAGTCAGCAATGTCTGTTGCGTTGGAGAAATCCTGATTAACGGCTTCACGCATCCGCTGCTTGTTGACCTTCATCGTTGCGATCATGCCGGCGAACAGCTGAAGTGCGCCTTCCAGCGTCGCTACGGTATCGAACATGCCTTCCTTATCCTCCTGCATATCCTTGTTGTAGGCCAGAGGCAGGGACTTCAGCACCGTAAGCAGCCCCATCAGATTGCCGTACACACGGCCGGTCTTCCCGCGGACAAGCTCGGCCACGTCCGGATTCTTCTTCTGAGGCATGATGCTGCTGCCCGTACAATACGCATCATCCAGCTCAACGAAGCGGAATTCTGTGCTGCTCCAGAGGACCAGCTCTTCGCACAGACGGGAGAGGTGAACCATGAGAATCGATGAGTTCGACAGGAATTCCAGGATAAAATCCCGGTCACTCACGGCATCCAGACTGTTCTCATATACCCCGTCGAAATGCAGCTGCTCGGCCACATAATGCCGGTCAATGGGGAATGTGGTACCCGCTAATGCTCCCGCGCCCAGCGGCAGCACATTTACCCGCTTGTAGCTGTCCTGGAACCGTTCAATATCACGCTGGAACATCGAGACATACGCCATCAGGTGATGGGCGAACAGGATAGGCTGTGCCCGCTGCAGGTGGGTGTATCCTGGCACAATGGTATCCAGGTTCGCCTCGGCCTGCCCGATGAGCGCTTCCTGGACCGTATACAGCAGCCCGGTGATCTCTACGACCCGCTTGCGCAGATACAAATGCATATCGGTAGCCACCTGATCATTGCGGCTGCGGCCGGTGTGCAGCTTCCCGCCAACCGGGCCAATCTCCTCAATCAGGTTCTTCTCGATATTCATATGGATATCCTCATCCCCGACTGAGAACTCAATCTCTCCACGGCGAATCTTGTTGAGCACCAGATGAAGCCCATCTTTGATGCGCTCCACATCTTCGGCCGGCAGGATGCCGCACTTGCCAAGCATGCTCACATGCGCCAGACTTCCTTGAATATCCTCTTCCGCCAATGCCTTGTCAAAACCGATGGAGGCGGTATATTCCTCAACCAACCGGTTTGTCTGCTTCGTAAAACGTCCTCCCCACAGCTTGCTCACCTGATCCACTCCTTCTTCTGAATGCAGACCGCAGGCCGCTCCCGGTATTAAGAGAACGGCCCTGCAATCCTACGTTATATCATTACCGGAACTTCCGCCGGCCTTCGTTCATCTTATCGTAAGCCTATACGGCCCTGTCTGCAACTGCGCTGGCGGGCAATCGCCTGCCTCGTTACAATATCCGTCCTACCTGCCAGCGGTAATTACGAAGGTGGCTAAGGCCACATCTCTGTTGCCATACGCTGCTTACTTGCTCTGCTCCACACCGGAGCCCACTTTCAGACGCAGCGCGTTCAGGCGGATGAAGCCTGCCGCATCACCCTGATCGTAAGCCTGGGTTGGGTCCGCCTCCATAGTGGCGATATCCGGATTGTACAGGCTCACCGGACTCTTCACTCCAGCGGCAATGATGTTGCCTTTGTACAGCTTCAGGCGCACAGTGCCAGACACGTTCTTCTGGCTCTCCGTAACCAGCGCCTGCAGTGCCAGACGCTCCGGTGCGAACCAGAAACCATTATACACTAGCGTGCTGTAACGTGTAATGAGGCTGTCGCGCAGGCTCATAACCTCACGGTCCATGGTCAGGGATTCCATCTTGCGATGGGCCGTGAACAAGATGGTACCGCCCGGTGTCTCATACACCCCGCGGCTCTTCATGCCCACAAAGCGGTTCTCCACCATATCCACACGGCCAATGCCGTGCTTGCCGCCGAGTTCGTTGAGCTTCTCCATTACGCCGAGCGGACTCAGCGTCTCCCCGTTCACTGCCACCACGTTCCCGGCAGCGAACTCAAGCTCCACGTATTCCGCCTCATCCGGCGCATCCTCCGGGGACACACTCAGCAGATACATGTCCTTGCTGTCTTCCGCGCTTGCGTCGAACCAAGGATCTTCCAGCACACCGCTCTCATAGCTGATATGCAGCAGATTGCGGTCTGTGGAATAGGGCTTGGCCGCCGATGCGGTTACCGGGATACCGTGCTCTTCAGCATAAGCGATCATTTCAGCCCGCCCCGGGAAGCGCTCGCGGAACTCGGTCAAGCGCCAAGGCGCGATTACGCCGATCTCCGGCGCCAAAGCTGCCGCAGCCAGCTCAAAACGCACCTGGTCATTCCCCTTGCCTGTAGCACCGTGGGCAATCGCAATAGCTCCTTCCGCACGCGCAATCTCCACCATCCGCTTGGCAATCAGCGGGCGGGCGATGCTGGTGCCGAGCAGATACTGCCCTTCATATTGGGCGCCGGCCTGAAACATCGGATAGATGAAATCCTTGGCGAATTCATCCTGCAGGTCATCGATGTAGACCTTGGAGGCCCCGGTGGCCAGCGCTTTGGCTTCGAGTCCGTCGAGTTCCTCCTTCTGCCCAATATCCGCCGTGAACGCGATGATCTCCGCGTCATAAGTCTCCTTCAACCATTTCAAAATAACGGACGTATCCAAGCCGCCTGAATAGGCCAGCACAATTTTATCTTTTGCCATGATTCCTTGTCCTCCCCTTAATTGCCCTGCTTAAGCGGGACAAGATGTCCCGCCGCCGGTCATGCTCTGCACTTTCTTGAACTTATGAAGGTTACCCTTTTGGGGCGCTGCGATGCCGAGCGTTCTTACGACCACGGTTGTCCCGAAATCCTTAAATTAACTATCCAATGGGGCATTTCGGAAACAAAGGCGGACGCTCCACTTCTTCAGAATCCCTCGGCCTCTCCGCTGAGATCGGTTAATTTTTAAAGTTCATTTTATATAATTAATATCTTAACCGATTAAGGCCGCCATCAGCGCCTTCTGCGCATGCAGCCGGTTCTCCGCCTGATCAAATATAATCGAATTCGGACCGTCGATAACTTCCGCGCTGACTTCCTCCCCACGGTGGGCAGGCAGACAGTGCAGGAACAAATAGTCCGGCTTGGCATGTTTCACAAGTTCAGTGTTCACCTGGTAGTTCTCAAACGCTTTCTCACGGGCCATCTGCTCTTCTTCAAATCCCATGCTTGCCCATACATCGGTATAAATGACATCAGCATTCTTGACTGCTTCCTCCGGACTTCTGACCACTTCGATCTTCGCTCCGGTAGTTTCAGCAATCTTCCGGCTCTCAGCCAGCACTCCGGCATCCGGCTCATAACCTTCCGGACTCGCAACCGAGACATGAACGCCAAGCTTGGCACCGCCGATCATCAAGGAATGCGCCATATTGTTGCCGTCTCCGATATAAGCCAGCTTCAGACCCTTCAGGGTGCCTTTGTGCTCCAGAACCGTCTGGAAGTCCGCCAGCACCTGGCACGGATGGGCCATATCGCTGAGACCGTTAATGACGGGAATCGAAGCATGCTCAGCCAGTTCCACCACATTGTTATGGCCAAACGTGCGGATCATAATGCCGTCCAGGTAACGCGACATAACCTTGGCGGTATCGCTGATGGTCTCCCCGCGTCCCAGCTGGATATCATTCTTGCTCAGGAACAGCGCGTGTCCACCCAGCTGATATGTACCCACCTCGAAGGAGACGCGGGTCCGGGTTGAAGATTTCTCAAAGATCAGCCCCATGGTCTTGCCCTTTAGCGGCTGAAATTCTTCCCCGTTCTTCTGCTTGCGCTTGATCTCGATAGCGAGGTCAAGCAAATATTGAATCTCCTCGGTGGAGAAATCGGTTAGTTCAACACAGTCGCGGCCTTTCAGGCCTGCTGCGGTATTTGCCCCCGTAAGACTCATCTTCGCTTATTCCTCCTTAGTCTGCTCGTGGCGTGCTATAATCTGGCTTAAAATATCCACGGCCTGATCTATCTCATCTTGGGTCACATACAGATTTGGCAAAAGACGGATTACATTCGGTCCGGCTGTAATGAACAGCAGACGATTCTTCTGTCCTTCTGTCACCAGATCGGCAACTGGCCCGTCACACTCAATGCCAACGATCAAGCCTTTGCCGCGAACCTCACGCACAAAAGGATGCCCGCCCAGCTTCTCCTGCAGACGGTTGATCAGGTAATCTCCCATCTCGGCCGCCCGCTCCGGCAGATGATCCTCCTGCATCGCTTCGATCGTTGCAATAATCGCCGTGGAAGCGATTGGGTTGCCGCCGAAGGTGGAGGCGTGGCTGCCTGCGGAGAACGCCTCGCGGAGGTACTCCTTGGCCAGCATCGCTCCCGCCGGAATTCCGCTGCCAATCCCTTTGGCCAGGGTAAAAATATCCGGCTCAATGCCGTAATGCTGATGCGCGAACCATTTCCCCGTACGGCCCATGCCTGTCTGAACCTCATCCACGATAAGCAGAATTCCATGCTCCTTGCGAAGGGTCTCGATTTCCTGCAGAAAAGCAGGATCGACGAGATGAATGCCGCCCTCGGCGCGAACCATCTCCAGCATAATTGCGGCTGTCTTAGGTCCGATGGCGGCCTTGAGCGCCTCGATATCATGCATTTCCACCGTCACGAAGCCTTCCGGCAGCGGGAGGAAGCCTTCCTTCACTTTGTCCTGGCCCGTTGCCGTCAATGTAGCAAGAGTCCGGCCGTGGAAGGACTGCTTGAACGTGATGATCTCATAGCGCTGTTCACCCTTGATCTTCTGATGGTAGCGGCGGGCCAGCTTGATCGCGGCCTCATTTGCCTCAGCACCGCTGTTTCCGAAGAATACGGCATCCCCGCATCCAAGGCTGGCAAGCAGCTGCGCCGCCTGCTCCTGCTGCGGAATTTCAAACAGATTGGACACATGCCAGATCTGATCCAGCTGCTCCTTGATTCTGTTCTTCACTTTCTCAGGAGCGTGACCGAGGTTATTCACCGCAATCCCGCTATAGAAATCCAGATAGCGGTTGCCTTGGTCATCCCATGCCCAGCTTCCTTCGCCTTTTACAAGGGAAATAGGAAAACGTCCATATGTAGGGAACAGCGCACTTGCTGTGCGACTGGAAACACTGCCCCCCTGCTCCTTGCCCTCTTTTTGCAATTGGCCTTGCGCCTGAACATTTGAATTCGCCATGATTACCGTTCACTCCTTTGCATCCGTACAATTTTGGTTCCGATCTGCTCACCGGCCAGTACCCGGCTAAGCACCTTCGGCTCACTGCCATTGACAATCACGACTTCCTTCACCTGTCCATGAATGCAGGCTACTGCCGCGCGTACCTTAGGGATCATTCCTCCGTAAATTTCACCGGTCAGAATCATGTCCTCAATCTGCTGCACCGTGACTGTAGGAAGAACCTTCTTCTCGCCGCCTGCACTACTCATAATTCCCGGAACATCCGTGACCACGATCATCTGCTGTACACCCAGCTTGGAAGCAACGGCCCCTGCCGCTGTATCCGCATTAATATTATAACGCTGTCCGTCTGCACCGACGCCGACCGGAGCAATAACTGGCATATAGCCCAGCTTCGCCACTCCTTCGATGATTGAAGCCTTGACGTCCGTGACATCACCGACCAAGCCAACCTCACTGCTGGCGGCGACCGGTTTCGCCTGAATCAGAAAGCCATCCACCCCGGATAAACCGATGGCCTGACCGCCTGACGTCTGAATACGGCGGACAATCTGCTTGTTAATGGTTCCCGACAACACCATTTCAACGACATCAAGCACTTCTTCCGAAGTATATCTAAGCCCGCCGACAAACTTGGTCTCAATTCCAAGCTTCGCCAGATTATCCGAAATCGCAGGGCCGCCCCCGTGAACAATGACCGGTTGTATACCTCTTGTCTGCAGTTCAATCAGATCATCAAAAAAAGAATCCGGCAGCTCATTAAGTGTGCTGCCCCCGCATTTCATCACAAAAGATTGGGTCTGTGAAACGCCGGAAATCCCTTGCGGTTCCCCTTGTAATACCGATTTCATGACTCCGGTCTCCCTTCTCAGGTTCGTTCTTATTGATTTACAAGTAAGACAGCCGTATGAAATGTTCTTCCGATTGCTGTTGCTCTCAGACTTCTTGAATTAAATTTATAAGGTAGAAGTCCGGTCACAAAGGCACACGCTTCGCTTCTCCAGAATCATTTCACACTCTTGCCTATTGGTAATTTTTAAGTTGCCACCAGTCGCCGAAGCCTTATGTCCGATAAGCCGCATTAATGCGGACATAATCGTAGGTCAGGTCGCAGCCCCATGCGGTTGCTGTGCCTTCGCCGTTCTTAAGGTCTACTATAATTCGGACCGTATCGCCCTTGAGATAAGTCAGCGCCTCATCCTCATCAAAGGCCACAGGCTTCGAGCCAGTTAGTACCGCAATGTCTCCAAGCTTAATGTCCACCGTCTCGGGATTCACCGGTTCACCCGCACGTCCCAGCGCGGCAATGATCCGTCCCCAGTTCGCATCCGCCCCGAATACGGCGGACTTCACGAGGCTTGAGCCAACGATCGTCTTCGCAATCACCCGGGCGGACAGATCGCTCACTGCTCCTGTCACTTCAACCTCAACCAGCCGGGTGGCCCCTTCCCCATCACGGGCAATCGCCTGGGCCAGAGCCTGGCATACATGCCGGAACGCCACCGCAAAGCTGTCCCAATCCGGGTGTTTCTCTGTCAGCTCCTGATTGCCGGCCAGCCCGCTTGCCATAGCCAGCAGCATATCGTTCGTGCTGGTGTCCCCGTCCACGGTAATCATGTTAAAGGTCACATTGGTGGTCTCCCTGATTAACGATTGAAGCGCATCCGGGTGAATCTTGGCATCTGTCGTAACGAATCCAAGCATGGTAGCCATGTTCGGATGAATCATGCCCGACCCCTTCGCAGCACCTGCAATGGTCACTTCACGGTCATCAATGATTAGAGATACACAGACTTCTTTCTTAACTAGATCCGTTGTAAGAATCGCTTGCGAGAACTGCTCCGCCCCATTCTCCTCAGCGGATAATACAGCCGGAAGCTGCGCAATGCCGCGGCTGACACAGTCCATCTTGAGCAGTTCACCAATCACGCCGGTCGAGGCGACAGCCACATCCTGTTCATCCACGCCAAGCGCCTTGGCCGCCTCTGCCCGCATCGTGTAGGCATCTGCTTCCCCCTGTTTGCCTGTGCAGGCATTTGCATTGCCGCTGTTCACAATGGCTGCGCGCAGCATGCAGCTCTGGGCCAGGCTGTCCTGGGTCACCCGGATGGGCGCCGCCTGGAACACATTTGTCGTATACACCGCGGCTGATACTGCTGGGACCTCGCAGACGATGGCGGCGAGGTCATTGCGGGTTGTTTTTTTCAAGCCACAATGCAACCCTCCGGCCTTGAACCCCTTAGGTGCGGTGACCGAACCGCCCTCTACCACCTTAAACAAGCTTGCAACTCCCATGATGTCCTCCGTTCTATGGGTATATTGGGGTGAAGTTCAGCCCAAGCGTCTCATCCCAGCCCATCATTAAGTTCAAATTCTGGACCGCCTGCCCGGCAGCCCCCTTCACCACATTGTCGATGACGGAAATGATCGTCACCCGGTTCGTCCGGTTGTCCACCACAAACCCAATATCACAATAGTTCGATCCGCATACTTCCTTGGTAGCCGGATACTGGCCTTCTGGACGAATACGGATAAATTTCCTTCCTTCATAATACTGCTTGTATAGTTCAACCAGCTCTTCGTTGGTATGAGATCCGTTCAGCGATGCGTACATCGTGCTCATAATACCACGTGTCATGGGTACCTGATGGGTAGTGAAGGTAACCGTAACCTTTTCTCCTGCCACATCGGTAAGTACCTGCTCAATCTCCGGAATATGCTGGTGCTTGTTGACTTTGTAAGCTTTAAGATTCTCGTTAATTTCCGAGTAGTGTGTCATCAGGCTCAAGCCTCTGCCTGCTCCCGATACCCCCGACTTCGCGTCAATAATGATGGTGGATGGATCAATCCAGCCTGCCTTCACGGCAGGAATCAGTCCGAGCAGCGTAGCTGTAGGATAACAGCCGGGATTGGATATCAGCTGCTGTCCTTTCACCTTGTCTCCGTAAATCTCGCTCAGACCGTATGCTGCAAGATCGAGCAGCTCGCTTGCCGGTGCGTCGTGCTTATACCATTGTTCATACGACTGGCCGTCCTTCAGCCTGAAATCTCCGGATAAGTCAATGACCTTGAGTCCGGCCTCGACAAACTGCGGAACCAGCTTGGCGCTGACCCCCGATGGTGTCGCTGTGAACACGACATCCGCCTTGGAGGCGATCTCCTGTACATCCACACCGTCCAGGTCCTGCACTAGAATATCCGTCAAATGCGGGAACCCGTCCGTGATTGGCACCCCTGCGCTGGAAGCCGAGATAACCGACGTAATTTTCACCTTGGGATGGTCCAATAAAAAACGAATCAGCTCCACCCCTCCATATCCGGTGGAACCGACAATGGCTGTTCTTACTAGTTCTCCACTCACCTATATCCCCGCTTTCTGCTGATTTCCAGTTTATATTGTTTATGCATATCCGATTAGAAGATGTGTATTATTATACAGTCGTATTCATATAAATACAACCGTTACTTACAGAAGCGGTCAGATTATCTATATAGAATAAACTTATGAAGGTTACCTTTTCGGGCGGGTAGGGGCATTTCGGAGACAAAGGCGGACGCTCCGCTTCTTCAGAAGAATCACTCATCCTCTCCGCTGAAACCGGTTAATTCTAAAGTTCATTTTATATGTATATGCAAAAAGACGCCTAACGGCGTCTAATCATCAAACAGCATAGTCGGAGATGTTACTTTCCTTATCTATAGGTTCTGGATGGTTCACCCGGTGTGGTTCACCTGGAACACCGCCTATTTCTTTGTCTTCTGGGAAGATGCTTCCGGAGCCTTCTTGGCTCCCCAGTCTCCGCCATTCTCGCCCTTTCCATCTCCCTTGCCCCATACGGCAGGCGAGTTGTTCACTTCCTTAGTCACTTTGTCGCTCAAGTTTGTTTTAAGCTTGTCGTATTCCGTCTGAGTGATCTTGCCTGCAGCCAGCTGCTCATCCAGCTTGGCTGTGCGGTCTTTTACCAGCAGATCGATAACCTGCTGGGCTGTCACGTTGTGAGCGGCAGCAACGGAAGCCAGGGTAGTACCCGTGCCGGACTGCAGCTCAGTGCGCAGCTGTTCCTCGGTAACGCCCAGCAAAGCCGCGATATCCTTGAAATGACCACCGCGGTCACCATGGTCACCCTTATCAGGGAACTGGTTATTCACCAGTTCGGTGACACGCTCAGTTATTTTGGCTTTCTGAGTATCGTACTGTGCCTGAGTGATTTGACCCGCATCGAGCCTTGAATCCAGCTCCTTAACTATGCTCGAGGTCTCAAGATCAATGACGGCTTGAACCGTTACATTATGTTCTCCCGCAATAGCCGCAAGCGTCTTACCTGACTCCAATTGAGTGCTGAGTTCATCGGCCGTCATACCAAACAGCTTGGCAAGCTCATCCTTGCTCTGCTTGAAAGGCCCACGCCCAAACCCCTTGCCTCCAAAACCTTCGCCCAGCTTCGAATCAAGCAGCTTGTCCGCCACAGCAGATGCATCAAATGTCTTGCCGCTCTTGCCTGCCAATTGGGATGACTGGTGCTCAGACTTCTCGGCTTGAAGCAGTTCTACGAGCTTCGCCTTGAGGTTCTCACGGCTGATTCCTTGGCTACTTGCAATTTCAGCAAGGGTCTGTGTTTTGATTTTTTCCTTAAACGTGGTCTCATCCAACTTTAGATATGTTAGCAGCTGTGACTCGATTTGGCCAAAGTCTCCACGACGGTCATTAAGCTCAGATCTTGCCTTATGGTTCTGCTGGGTGGTTGTACTCGCTGCCGAAGCCGCATTGGTATGCTGAACGGCAATAACCCCTCCTCCTAAAGTCAGGGATAGTGCGAGAATACCGGCTGCCATTGTTTTTGTCGATTTTTTTGTTTTCACTGAAGTACCACCTTTCGCTTCTTAGGCTTGAATTTCCTTACCCTGCTTATCCTACACACCTTAACTGAAACCCCGCTGAATGCTGCCTTAGCAAAGCTGAATCTGGAGTTACGGACGACAAAAAGCCCGCCTGTACCGGATGAACCAGTACAAGCGGACCCTTTTATTAAGAAAACAAAATGAGTTCCATGTTAAATTTCAAAATAACTGCCTGATTACCTCAGGGTTAAAGTGTGGTGTGCCTAACCTCTGATCCTACAGTTTGGCATCCTCGACTTGGTTCAGCCAATTCTCGATATCATTAATGACCGAAGCCACGCTGCCGGTCTCAAATGGTGAGATCAGGCCCGCTACCTTAACCAGCTCGGTGAACGATTTGCTTCCGCCCTCACGGCAGAGCTTCAGGTAATCGGTCCAAGCGGCCTCACGATCTTCGTTTGATCTCTTCCAGAACTGGAAGGCACAGAGCTGAGCGAGCGTGTAATCGATGTAATAGAATGGCGAATTATAAATATGCCCCTGCTTCTGCCAGAAGCCGCCCTGCTCCAGATAAGCATTGCCTTCGTAATTTTTGTGCGGCAGGTATTTCTTCTCAATCTCGCGCCAAGCCTGCTTCCGCTCAGCTGGTGTAGCATCCGGGTTGCCATATACATAGTGCTGGAATTCATCCACGGCCACTCCATAAGGGATAAAGATTAATCCAGAGGCCAAGTGATTAAATTTATATTTCTCCGTGTCCTCCTGGAAGAACAACTCCATCCAAGGCCAGGTCAGGAACTCCATACTCATGGAGTGAATCTCGCACGCCTCCAGGGTCGGGAAGCTGTACTCTGGAACCTTGTAATGCCGGCTCTCGAACACCTGGAAGGCGTGGCCAACTTCGTGGGTTAATACATCAATATCATCGGATGTACCGTTGAAATTTGAAAAAATAAACGGAGCTTCGTACTTGCTGAAATAGGTGCAGTAGCCGCCGCTTTGTTTTCCTTTTTTGCTGACCAAATCCATAAGGTTGTTGTCCTGCATGAACTTGAAGAATTCGTGGGTCTCCGGAGAAAGCTCCTCATACATCTTGGCCCCATTCTGGACAATCCAGTCCGGATCTCCCTTCGGAACGGCATTGCCGGATGCAAAGCTAAAGTCCTCATCATAATACGTAAGCTTATCTACGCGAATTCTGGCACGCTGCCGCTCCTTCAGCTTCTGAACCGCAGGCACAATATATTCCTTCACCTGGTCTCTAAAGTTAGCCACCATCTCCGCGTTGTAGTCCGTACGGGTCAGGCGGTCATACGCCAATTGGATGAAGTTCTCATAACCGAGCTTCTTCGCGATCCCCGTGCGAATCTTAACGAGCTCATCGTAGATACGGTCCAATTCCTCCTCATGCTCCGCCAAGAACGTATAGCGGGCTTCGGCAGCACGTTTTCTCAGACTGCGGTCTGTAGACAGCTCGAACGGACGAAGCTGTGATAGAGTTCTCTCTTCCCCTTCAAAAGGAATCTTCGCGGAGGCGATCAGCTGGCCGTACTGGGTAACCAGTTTATTTTCGGCTTGAAGATCCTGGATAATCTCCGGTTTGAAGGTCTTAAGGGTCACATCCATAATCCGGAACAGCTGGGCACCCCATTTATCCTCAAGCTGCTGGCGGAAGGGAGAATTCACCACGGCCTTGTAGAAGTCGGTTACAAATTCCTGAATGAGAGGACCGGCTTCATCCATATAGTCCTGTTCAGCCTTGTAGAATTCATCGTTCGTATCGATAGAATGACGTACGCTTACAATAGTGACCAAGGTTTCAGTCTCACTTCGCAGCTTGTTAATCTCTTCAAAAGCTCGGTCCTGCTCTTCAAAGCTTTGGGCGGCCGAGAACTGCTGAAGCAGTCCCTTGAACTGCTGCTCAATGTCCTTGATATCCGGTCTTGTATACGGGTACTCGTTAAACTTCATCTTTAATCACCCTTTGGTCAATTATTTAACAGTTATATTATACAGGTTAAATTTGGTTTAACCAACCGGGTTGAATGAAATAAACCAGCATTAACTTATAGGTAAAAACCGACAAAAAAGACGCCTCTCAGGCGCCTTTTTGGTTCTTATTTCTTCTTCGGATTAGCGATTACCGCTTTTGACTTATTATAATTCCAGTTATGGCTGTTGCCTTGATTGTCCTTGTCCTTGTCCTTCTCCTTTTCCTTATCCTGTCCCTTTTCCTTATTCTCAGCTTTCTCTCCGGCTTCTGTCCCATGCTTGTCCGCATTCTTGTTAAGCTCGGGAGCTGTAGTCACCTGCTTGGTGATCAGTTCGATGACAGCTGCCTTCAACTTGTTATATTCATCTTGAGTAAGTTTACCCGAGGCCAGACGCTTGTCCAGCAGGGAAATCAGATCCTTGCTCTGCAAATCAATGACCTTTTGAATGTCGACATTGTGAGCAGCAGCAATGTCCTTCAGGCTCTTGCCCGATTTCAATTCCGTGCGAAGCTCATTCTCTGTCATCCCAAACAATTTCGCCAAAGCCGTGAACTTTCCGGCATCGTCCTTCTCTTCTTGAACCATATCTTCTGCCGAAGGCAGCTTGGCGTTCACCAAATCTGTTGCCTGCTCAGTGAGCTGCGCTTTCTGAGCATCATACTGCTCCTGCGTAATCTCACCTGCAGCCAGCTTGGCATCCAGCGCCTTAAGTGAATCTGTCAGTTGAAGATCGATCACTGCCTGCACTTCAACCTTCTGGGCAGCAGCAATCTCGGCAAGCGTCTTGCCTCCTTTAAGCTGCTCTTCCAGCTGAACTGTTGTTAGCCCCAGCAGCTTCGCCATCGCGTCCGGATTGGAGAGGGACGACAGTGGTGAAGTCTCACCTGCCGCAGGCTGTGCCGTTGGCTGCGCATTAAGCAGCTTATCTGCTGTCGCAGCAGCAGCCAGCTTCAGCGCTTTTTCCTTCTGCTGTTCAGCCTTGGCCTTTTTAGCCTGCTCTTGCTTTAGCTTTTGCTCCAGCTTTTGCTGCTCTTTCTTGTTCAGGTTTTTCATTTTTTTTGCAGTTTCGAGCTGTTTCTGCTTCTCCAATTGCTTCTGCTTTGCCTTCTCTTTGGCAGCGGCCGCGTTCTGGTCCGCCGTGATCCAGCTAATGATCTTAGCCTTCAGATCTTCTTTGGAGATGCCCTGATCCGCTGCAATTTCAGCCAGCGTCTGGGTCTTCAGCTTCTCTTGGAGTGCGGCTGCGTCCAGCTTCAAATACGACAGAAGCCGCTTCTCGATACTAGCCAAGCCAGTCAGCGGGTTCGTCTGCAGCTTAGCAGAATCCTGAGTCTGGGTCTGATTCTGAGTCTCGGCTGCAGGAGTGCTGCTGTCCGCTGCCCATGCTTGTTCAGCAGCGAGCAGCCCGCCTCCAAGGGAAAGCGAGAGCGACATAAGCACGGCCGCAATTTGTTTCGTTGATGTTCTTGTTGTCATCTGAAGACCACCTCTCATATGGCTTGGTTGGTTACTCTTGCCATACCCTCATTATAATTGGTGTTCGACAAATTGGGGATGCCTATTTCGCCTAATTTCGACATTTTTCTTGTTTTTCTGATCAACTCATTCCTCTTGTCGTTTAAACCCTTCCCCCAGAACCTCATGAGCATTCGAAATAATCACAAATGCCGTCGGCTCCAGCTGCTGAACGAGAGTCTTCAGCCGGGTCACTTCGCTCTGTCCAACGACCACCATGAGCACAGTCCGGTCATCTCCGGTGTAACCGCCTCTCGCATTCAGCTTGGTCAGTCCGCGGTCCAGATGATTCAGCACAGCCTCGGATATTTCCTCAGTTTTCTCCGCGATGATATAAGCGACCTTGGTATAGTTGAAGCCGAGCTCCACCGCATCGATAATCTTCCCGGTGATATAGAGACCGATCAGCGCATACAGAGCCTTTTCCGGAGAAAGGACAAAGCCAGCAACAGTAATCACGGTTCCATCCAGCATGACAACACACGTAGCTAAGCTTAGTCCGCTGAACTTCTGGATGATCTGAGCCAGGGTAGAGAATCCGCCCGTTGAGCCCCGGCCCCGGAACACAATACCAAGCCCAAGACCAACTCCGATTCCCCCATATAGGGAGGAAAGAAGCGGATCATGGGTAGGTGCGGCTAACCCATCCGTCAAATACACGAATAAAGGCATGAGAATGGTGCCAAGCAGTGAACGAGCAGCGTAATTCCGGCCAAGCAGGAACCATCCGGCAAAGAACAAGGGGATGTTCAAGGCCCACTGCACATAAGCAGGCTCAATCCCAAACAAGGAGTTGACCACAACAGAAAGACCCGAGACGCCTCCTGAAGCGATATGACTGGGAAGCAGGAACATATTAAAAGCTAATGCGGTGATCAGCGATCCCACCACAATCATTGCGGTATCAATTAAATGGCGGACAGGACCACCGGTGGGAATTAAATCATAACTTCTGCGTTTACGGCCTTTAGGGGGCATTTTTCCACTCTCCTTCATTACATCAAAGCATTAATAGGCAAAAAAATTCCCGCACAAGTAGGCTTGTGCAGGAAAAATGAATTTTATCAATTGAATTGTGTTCCTATTCGATATGAACAATTATTCAGCCTCCGTCTTGATCTGACTGCGCAGGTACCCGTCAATGAACGGGTCCAGATCACCATCCATGACTGCTCCGGTATTCCCGGTCTCCACGGAGGTCCGATGATCCTTCACCATGCTGTACGGATGGAATACGTAAGAGCGGATCTGGCTGCCCCAGGCAATATCAGACTGCTCACCGCGGATTTCATCGAGCTGCTTCTGCTGTTCCTCCAGCTTGCGCTCATACAGCTTGGAACGAAGCATGGTCATGGCCTTCTCCCGGTTCTTGATCTGGGAGCGCTCATTCTGGCACGTGACTACCACACCCGTCGGGATGTGCGTAATCCGGACAGCAGAGTCGGTGGTGTTAATGTGCTGTCCCCCCGCACCGCTGGCACGATAGGTGTCAATCTTCAGATCCTCGGTGCGGATCTCCACATCAACATCCTCCGTAATCTCCGGTACAACGTCACAGGATACGAAAGAGGTGTGCCGCCGACCTGACGAGTCGAACGGGGAAATCCGGACCAGCCGGTGAACCCCCTTCTCGGCCTTGAGATATCCATAGGCGTTGTATCCCTTGATCAGCAGCGTCACGCTCTTGATCCCGGCCTCATCCCCCGGAAGGTAGTCCATAACTTCAACCTTGAAGCCACGCTTCTCGGCCCAGCGGGTGTACATCCGCAGCAGCATTTGCCCCCAATCCTGTGACTCGGTGCCGCCTGCACCCGGATGAAGCTCCAAAATAGCGTTAAGCTTGTCATAAGGCTCACTCAGCAGAAGCTGCAGCTCAAACTCTTCAAGCCGCTTCAATAAAGATTCCACAGAACCAGCCGCTTCGGCAAGAAGGGACTCGTCATTCTCCTCTTCCGCCAGTTCAATCATGAGTACGATATCATCGTGCTCTGACTGAAGCTTCTCGTATTGGTCAACCGAAGATTTGATCGCATTCAGGTCTGCGATAACTTTTTGAGCGGCCTCGTTATCATCCCAGAAGTCGGGTGCGGCCATTTTCTCCTCAAAGTTCGCAATCATCTCCTGCTTCAGATCTAAGTCAAAGAGACCCCCTAAGGTTGGTTAATTTCTTTGCAATTTCACGCAGATCCTGCTTCACATTTGGATCGATCATGCTAATTCGTCACCTCTTCTACTTGTTATACAGACTGAACTTATGAAATGGATACGGAGGGCAAGTGCCTAAAGAGCCCCTGCGATCGCTGCTGCTCTGGAACTTCAAAAATACCGCAGGAACGAAGGAAGAGGTCCCATCATAAAGGCGACCCCGTTCGCTTCTCCAGATCTATAGGATCGACAGCCATCCAGGCATGCCCGACCACGCATTGTGCCCATGATGTACAGGCCTCCTGCTTCTCCTTGCCCGTTCTACCCTTCGTTCAGCCTATATACAAACCGCCGTAACTTAGTCGTTCTGTCCGTGGCAGTGCTTATACTTCTTGCCGCTGCCGCATGGGCAGTCGTCATTGCGTCCAATTTGCTCGCCGCGATGTACGGGACGCTTCTCAGCCGGTTCGCCGTTGGTGGAGATTTGATTCTCGTCCACAACAGTCGTACGCTCCTGGTTCGTTTCGATTTGTGCCTTCATAATATATGTCGCGACTTCCTCTTGGATACTCGCGGTCATCTCATTAAACATTTCAAAGCCTTCGAACTGGTACTCACGAAGCGGATCTGTACCGCCGTAAGCACGCAGGTGAATACCTTGGCGAAGCTGATCCATCGCATCGATGTGGTCCATCCACTTGCTGTCTACCGCACGAAGCACGATAACCTTCTCGAACTCACGGATCATTTCCGTACCGATATGCTCTTCACGGGTGTTGTACTTCTCAACCACTTTGTCGAAAATGTATTCGATAATTTCTTCCGCTTCCTTGCCCCACAGCTCATCCTTCGTCAGTTGACCTTCATCCAGCAGCTTGCTGTTGATGTATTCGGCCACTTCCTCCAGCTCCCAGTTCTCTGGGATATCATCGCTGCAGTGTGCCATTACGATACGTTCAATTACAGGCTTGATCATCTCAAGCACAATGTCCTTGATATTCTCGGATTCGAGAATTTCCCGGCGCTGCTTGTAAATAATCTCACGCTGCTGGTTCATCACGTCATCATATTGGAGTACGACTTTACGCACGTCAAAGTTGTTGCCCTCTACCCGCTTCTGAGCGGACTCAATCGCACGCGTAATCATCTTGCTCTCGATCGGTGAATCCTCGTCAAAGCCAAGGCGGTCCATCATGGCCAGCACGTTGTCCGCACCGAACCGCTTCATTAGCTCATCACCCAAGGACAGGTAGAACTGGGTTGAGCCCGGGTCACCCTGACGTCCGGCACGGCCGCGAAGCTGGTTATCAATCCGGCGGGACTCATGGCGCTCGGTCCCGATAATGTGCAGGCCTCCGATTTCGGATACGCCCTCACCGAGAATAATATCTGTACCGCGTCCAGCCATGTTTGTCGCAATCGTTACCGATCCCGGCTCGCCCGCACGAGAGATAATCTCGGCTTCCTCGGCATGGAATTTGGCGTTAAGCACTTTGTGCGGCACGCCTTTGCGCTTCAGCATTTCATGCAGGAGCTCGGAGTTCTCGATCGACACCGTACCTACAAGGACCGGCTGTTTGGTCTGATGGCGCTTCACGATCTCTTCGACAACCGCCTTGAACTTGCCGGCTTCACTCTTATACACTACATCCGGTTGGTCCACCCGACGGTTCGGACGGTTTGTCGGAACTTGAAGAACCTCAAGACCATAAATCTTCTTGAACTCCTCTTCCTCTGTCTTTGCCGTACCCGTCATCCCGCCAAGCTTGCGGTACATCCGGAAATAGTTCTGGAAGGTAATCGTAGCCAGAGTCATGCTCTCGTTCTGAACCTCAATGCCTTCCTTCGCTTCAATTGCCTGATGAAGTCCGTCGCTGTAACGGCGTCCAGCCATCAGACGGCCCGTGAATTCATCAACGATGACAACTTCATCTTCAGTCACTACATAGTCCACATCACGACGCATGATCGTATTGGCTTTAAGCGCCTGCACGATATGGTGGTTAAGAGTAACATGAGCATGATCATACAGGTTGTCGATACCAAAAGCTTTCTCGGCTTTGGCTACACCCTTCTCCGTCAGAGATACCGCCTTCACCTTGATATCGACGTTGTAATCCTCTTCTGCCTCAAGGCGCTTCACAAAGCGGTCAGCCGCATAATACAGCTCTGTCGATTTCTGGGCTTGTCCCGAAATGATGAGCGGTGTACGGGCTTCGTCGATCAGAATGGAGTCAACCTCATCAATAATGCAGAAATAGAGCGGACGTTGAACCATCTGCTCTTTGTACAAGACCATATTATCACGCAAATAGTCGAAACCGAATTCATTGTTCGTTCCGTACGTAATATCACAGGCATATGCGGCCTGTTTCTCTTCATGCTCCATGCCGTTCAGGTTAACCCCTACCGTCATGCCCAGGAAATTATAGATTTGGCCCATTTCCGCGCTGTCGCGCTGAGCGAGATAATCATTGACGGTAACTACATGCACGCCTTTGCCAAGCAGCGCATTTAAATAAACCGGCAGGGTTCCGACCAATGTTTTCCCTTCTCCGGTTTTCATTTCCGCAATACGGCCTTCATGCAGAGCCATACCCCCGACCAACTGCACGTCATAATGGCGTTTGCCAAGAACGCGCTTGGAGGCTTCACGTACGGTAGCGAAGGCTTCTGGCAGAAGATCATCAATATCTTCACCCTTCTCTAATCTCTCTCTGAATTCTACCGTTTTATGTTGAAGCTGCTCATCCGAGAGCTCCACAAATTTAGGTTCCAATGTATTAATTAAGTCGACCGTCTTCATAAGACGTTTGACATCACGTTCATTCGTGTCGCCAAAGATCTTTTTCACTAGTCCTAGCATGGTTTTCCCCTTTCACGCAAAAACAGATGATTTGCCTAAATTGTAACAGTTTGTAAGGGATGCCGCAACTAAAGGGATCGCCTTCCCACCGCGGCAAAATCCTCCAATAATATGAATAAAGAGCCTTACCCGCGAGGCGGATGAGGCTCGGTCTCTTAAGTATCGGTGTAGAAAAATAAATTCAAGTCTGTTCAATAAGCCCGTACTTGCCGTCATTACGCTTGTAGACGACGTTAACTTCACGGGTATCCACATTGGAGAATACGAAGAAATCATGCCCAACCATATTCATCTGGAGGATGGCCTCCTCGACGTCCATCGGCTTAAATGTAAACCGCTTCGTACGGACGACTTCGAGATCGTCATCAGACAACTCGTTCTCTTCATCATCAGCCAGCAATGGTCCATCGACAGGCTCTTCAACAAACAGCGTCTTCAAGCTGCCTTCCTGACGAAACTTGCGGTTGATCTTGGTCTTGTGCTTGCGAATCTGGCGTTCGAGCTTATCCACCACCGCATCAATCGATGCGTACATGTCATCACTCTTATCTTCGGCCCGGAGCACAACACCGGTTAGTGGAATCGTAACTTCCACCGTGTGCAATCCTCTTATGACATTTAAGGTAACATGTCCTTCTGAGGTGGGAGGTGCATCAAAGTACTTCTCTAGCCGGCTGAGCTTCTTGTCAACATAATCATTCAAAGCGTCAGTCACTTCAATCTGTTGTCCTCGAATACTATAATTCATAGGGCACTCCTCCTTTGCCTCTACATTATACCATATGTAAAGCCCAAGTTAAAATGTTAACTGGGCAAAAAATGCTGGCTTTGTGACATTCTTTGGAACATTCGGGAAGGCCAAAAAAAGACCCTGGAAATTTCCAGAGTCTGTTGCTAGCGAATTCAAATTGTTAACCATCGTACCAGATATATAGGTCGGCTTGAGCCGGGATGATTATAGCTTGACTACGTTAGCGGCTTGAGGTCCGCGTGCGCCTTCGACGATATCGAATTCAACGGATTGTCCTTCTTCAAGAGTCTTGAAGCCTTCGGATTGGATAGCGGAGAAGTGAACGAACACGTCGCCTCCGTCTTCAGTTTCGATGAAACCGTAACCCTTCTCTGCGTTAAACCATTTAACTTTACCTTGCATGCACTAACATTCCCTTCTTCGTCAAATGAAAGTGAGACCAGCTCACATTTGTGAATATACCATCCAAGCTTTGGAGTTGTCAATTGGAAATGAAAAGGTTTTTCTGTAAATAAAATGTATTATTTTGTCTGATTTCATCAAATTTTCACACATGTAAATTCGACAAAAAACGAGCTCCGCTAGGCGGGGCTCGTGAGTGGGATTACATGAACAGAGATGAACACTAACATTTCTACAGAATCTTGTAACCCTAGTACAACTATCCTTTAACAACTTCTAAAACTGGACATTGACCAGCAACTCGTCCTACTCTCTCCGGTCCATTAACAAACTGTCCGGAGAATATGCGGCTTCATAGGCATTGCGACGGACCTTGGCTTGTTCACGCTGCTGGAGCCAATTAGAGGCCTCAGTTTTCAACGTTGACATACGGGCTAGGATATGGGTATCGTTCTGTACAATCCGATTCAAACGCTCGAACTGTTCTTGCGTATAGGACTGCTGAATTTTCTGCACGTTGATTTCATCAATAATCTGTTGACGCTGCTCTATGAAAAGCTCCAATTCTTCGTACGTGATTTCCTGAAGACGGCTAGTTACTGACTCAGTAAGTGATTCAAGAGAAGAGATCAAATTATCCATGCACGATTTCCTGACTTTGGCCTGCAGCTACCATCTTAGCCGCCTGTGCGAAAGTTTCTCTCAGATCCGTCAGATACCCGAGTGCCTCCTGGGCAGGCTCCGTCTGCTTCTTAATATTCGCCTCAATCAGGAGATGATTAATGTATTCATACAGGGAAGCAAGCCCTTCGGAGACCTCATAGGTTCTGTCCAGGGTAGATAAGAGCTCATTTACAATACTCTGTCCCTTCCCCAGATTTAGATTTGCCTTTTCCAAATCCTGTTTCTGTATACCGTCAATTCCTGAGCGGACGAACCGGATCGCTCCATCATAGAGCATTAGCAAAAGTTGACTAGGGGTGGACGTTTGAACGGATGACTGACGGTATTTTTCATAAGGAGATGTAATCAAGTGATCTCACCCTTTACTAAGATAATATTATTGTGCACTTCCGAAGAGACTAGACGACTGCGATTGAAGTCTATTAATAGCCGTTTCCATAGCTGAAAACTGTTTATAATAACGGGTTTCAGCATCATTTAAGCGAGTCGTTAGTTCTTTAATTTGGGAGTCGTAATTTTTCAACTGCTTGCCCATCACACTCTCACTCTTGAAAACACTACTTAAATCCCCACTATACTTATTCGTACCCGCCCGATCTGACAATTTCTGCATCGAATTAGTCATTACAGTAGCTAAATTACTGAATATGCCATCCTTCGTATCAGAACTACCTTGGAACAACTGGGTCGCTTGTTGGGGATTATTCATAAGTGCAGTCTTTAGCTTCTCCTCATTTAGATAGAGCTTTCCTCCCTCAAAATATTCCCCAGTAGTGATTCCCAGTTCGGACAACTGCTTCATGTTATTGCTAATAATTGAACGCATAGAATTGATGGTGGATTTTAGAATATCATCATTTTTGAGCAGACCACTTTTGGCTTTAGCTTCCCAATTAGTTATGTCATTATCTTTCATAGATTTTTTTTGCTCATCCGTTAACGGTGGGAAATCCCGGTATTTAGCCTCACCAACCTTAGTGTTCAAGGAGTACAGTAAGTCGTTATAGGTTTGAATAAAGGATTTTAGCGTGTCTACTGCCTTAGTCGGGTCAACTGTACTTGTGATAGTAGAGGGATTGGTTGCATCTGATTGCTTCAACAATGTCAATGAAATCCCATTAACGACAATTGAATTATCCTTAGCCGTGAATGTACTTGATGCTGACTCAGAACCATCCGGATTTAGAGAAGTAACTTCAATAATTGATCCTTTGGACGGCTTATTATTAACGGAAGAAGAATCCGTGCTTAGATTTAAAAGTTTTGACATTGCAGATTTTGTTGAACTATCTGATAGAACAATTTTAGAGGTGCCATAATCCTTAGCAGCGAGTGAAAATTGCCCGGTTACTTCGTCAAAAGAGGCAATGACCCCTGCTGCAGAGCTGTTAATAGTACCAATCACAGATGAAATGGTGTCTGTACTAGAGAACTTCAACTCTTTACCGTTTATTGTTAATTTCAGAATTTCAGCACTACCATCACTTGGCGGAGTACCTACGTTCTTATATTCAGATAGTCCATCAAGTGTAGTCTGGAGTGTTGCGGTTTTCGGTGGAGTAACACTCGAGTCTACTACCATCTGGCCCTCAGGCTGTATGGTAGCTTTGGTTGCCAACTGGGTAACTTTAACCTTCATAGGAACACTCGTTGCATCCCCAGTCGCTTCGGCCCTAATTGCATCCGTATTTCCTGTAACCGTTGCCTTCCGGGTAGTTAACGCAATCGACTTATTAAACGTATCGGTCAATTTATTTTGTTTAAAGTCAAACAACTTACTGTTTATTTCACGGTAGCTGTCACGCTGCCAGGAAAGGTACGTCTTCTGCTGATTTAACTTATCTAAGGGAGCCCGCTTGGCGGTCATCAACTTCGTGACTGTTCCCTCCACATCAAATCCTGAGAAACCATTAATTCGCATAGTCATTTCTTAATCCTCCAATTCACACTCTTTCGTCTATCATCAGACCCGCTAATTCCATCATTTTAGCTACCAAGTCCAGTGTCTTTTCTGGGGGTACCTCACGGATAACCTCGCCAGTGTCCTTATTAAGTACTTTGACCAAAATTTGATGTGTTTTATCATGAATACTGATATCCAGTGTAGTCTCCGGGCCCTGAAGCGATTTTACAGCCCGATCAATATTTCGAATCAATTGTTCCTCGCCTACGGGTATCGATACACCTTGTTGTTCTTTAACAGATAAGTCTTTAACATTACGAATAGATGAAATACTGTATGCTGAAGCCCCTGAATCAGCAGGAACCACTGATTCTGGCTTACTCTGAGATGTCGTACTCGCTGTTAGTGAGAACTGTACATTCATCCTAATAACCTCCGACGGAAATTTATACATATTGTTTATATCGGCAATCAAGTTGCCTAAATTTAGGGAAGTCGAAAAATTTGGTTAGGCTCAGTATTACTAAAAAGAGGGTCTTTCCGAAGAAAGACCCTTTAATGCTGCAAACACTCTTCCAGTTGAACGTATTATTTTACTGTTGTAATAACTACTGTTTTTGTAAACAATCCGTTCTTCACAGTAATCGTCACAGTGCCTGCAGTGGTAGTCATCGGGATAGTCACTTTCCCTTCAGCATCTACCATTGCCCGGCTCGAATTACTGCTCGTATACACCGTACCTTCGCTACTGCTGGTGACATCCTTCAGGCTGCCGTCTCCCATGGTTGCGATGACGGACAACTGCCGAACATCTCCCGCGGCCAGGGTTACTGTATCCGGAGTGACTGTTATGCCCTTGACTTCTGCCACCATATTCTTCCCAACAGTCACTATGACTGTCGATTGGAAAATTCCATTCTTGGCCGTAATCACAACCGTACCTAGGGTCGCATTAGAAGGAATTGTAATGTTACCTTCCGTGTCCACTACAGCACGATTAATATTACTACTTGTATAGATCGTTCCTTTAGTGCTGGCCGTTACATCCTTCTGACTGCCATCCCCCATTGTCGCAGTTACAGTCAACTGCTGAGTTCCCCCCGCTGCCAAGGTTATGCTGCTTGGGGAAATTGCTACACTCTTCATCTCGGTTGCCGGATTCTTGCCCACAGTAACTGTGACTGTCGATTGAAGAATTCCGTTCTTAGCCGTGATTACAACTGTACCAAAAGTCGCATTGGAAGGGATTGTGATGTTGCCTTCCGTATCCACTAAAGCACGAGTAGGGATGCTGCTGGTGTACACAGTTCCTTTGCTGCTGGCCGTTACATCCTTTACACTTCCATCCCCCATGGTAGCAGTTACTAATATCTGTTTAGCATCCCCAGGCGCCAGGGTTACAGTTCCCGGAGTAACTGCAATGCTCTTCATGTCCGTCGCAGGATCTTTGCCCACCGTCACATTGACTGTCGATTGAGAAATCCCATTCTTGACTGTGATGGTCACTGTACCCATAGTCGCATTCGCAGGGATCGTAATAAGTCCTTCCGCATCTACTGTAGCCCGAGCGGTGTTACTGCTCGTGTACACCGTGCCCTCACTGCTGCTCGTCATATCTTTCAAACTTCCATCACCCATAGTTGCAGTAACAACCAGCTGCTTGGTGAATCCAGCCGCCAAGGTTACAGTCGCAGGGTTTACTGCGATGCTCTTGATCTCTGTCGCCGGATTCTTGGCTACCGTCACGACCGTTGTCGATTGAAGAGTTCCATTCTTGGCTGTGATCACCACCGTACCCGCACTGGCATACTTCGGAATCGTGATCTTACCCTCTGCATCCACTACCGCACGATCTATATTGCTGCTCATATATACGGTTCCTTCTGTGCTGCGTGTCACATCTTTAATAGAACCGTCCCCCATGGTAGCTGTTACAGTTAACTGTTTTGTGTCTCCCGAGGTCAATGTTACAGTTGCCGGATTAACTGCGATGCTCTTCATCTCTGTTGCAGGATCTTTCCCTACTGTCACAGTGACTGTCGATTGGGAAATTCCGTTTTTGGCTGTAATGGTAACTGTTCCGAAAGTCGCGTTAGCAGGGATCGTAATAAGTCCTTCCGCATCTACTGTAGCCCGAGCGGTGTTACTGCTCGTGTACACCGTGCCCTCACTGCTGATCGTCATATCTTTCAGACTTCCATCACCCATAGTTGCAGTAACAACCAGCTGCTTGGTGAATCCAGCCGCCAAGGTTACAGTCGCAGGGTTTACTGCGATGCTCTTGATCTCTGTCGCCGGATTCTTGGCTACCGTCACGACCGTTGTCGATTGAAGAGTTCCATTCTTGGCTGTGATCACCACCGTACCCGCACTGGCATACTTCGGAATCGTGATCTTACCCTCTGCATCCACTACCGCACGATCTGTGTTGCTGCTCATATATACGGTTCCTTCTGTGCTGCGTGTCACATCTTTAGTAGAACCGTCCCCCATGGTGGCTGTTACCGTCAATTGTTGTGTTTCCTCCGGTGCCAAGGTCACCGTTCCTGGGGTAACTATAATTTTACTCATCTCGGTTGCAGGATCTTTCCCTACCGTTACTACTACTGTCGATTGGGAAATTCCGTTCTTGGCTGTAATGGTAACTGTTCCGAAAGTCGCGTTAGCAGGGATCGTAATAAGTCCTTCCGCATCTACTGTAGCCCGAGCCGTGTTACTGCTCATATACACAGTTCCTTCGCTGCTGCTCGTCATATCTTTCAGACTTCCATCACCCATAGTTGCAGTAACGACTAACTGCTTGGTGAATCCAACCGCTAAGGTTACAGTCGCAGGGTTTACTGCGATGCTCTTGATCTCTGTCGCCGGATTCTTGGCTACCGTCACGACCGCTGTCGATTGAAGAGTTCCATTCTTGGCTGTGATCACCACCGTACCCGCACTGGCGTACTTCGGAATCGTGATCTTACCCTCTGCATCCACTACCGCACGATCTGTGTTGCTGCTCATATACACGGTTCCTTCTGTGCTGCGTGTTACATCTTTAGTAGAACCGTCTCCCATGGTGGCTGTTACCGTCAGTTGTTGAGTTTCCTCTGGTACCAAAGTTACCGTTCCTGGGGAGGCTGTGATTTTACTCATCTCGGTTGCAGGATCTTTCCCTACCGTTACTACTACTGTCGATTGGGAAATTCCGTTCTTGGCTGTAATGGTAACTGTACCAAAAGTTGCATTAGGAGGTATGGTGACAAGTCCCTCCGCATCTACCATAGCGCGAGCCGTATTAGTGCTCGTATATACCGTGCCTTCTTTGCTGCTGGTCATATCTTTCCGAGTATCATCACCCATAACAGCAGTTACAGTCAATTGCTGTGTATCCCCTAATTTCAGGGTTACATTTGCAGGCTTGACCTCTAAAGATTTGATTTCATTTGTGGCATTCTTTACGATAGTTAATACAACTGTTCTCTGGAACAATTTATTCTTTACCGAAATGGTTGCAGTACCGGCCCCAGTATATTTTGGAATCGTAATTTTACCCTCTGCATCCACAACAGCACGGTCTGTGTTGCTGCTCGTGTAAGTGGTTCCTTCGCTGCTTGCTGTTATGTCCTTAAGCCTGTCATCTCCCATTGTAGCCGTCACCTTTATCTGCTGGGTTTCTTCAGGTTTCATTGTTATGGCTTCAGGAGTAACAGCAATAGACTGAATTTCATTCGTTATATCTTTTACCACGTTTAAGGTTGCAGTAGTTTGAAAAGCCTCAAATTTAGCTGTAATTACGGCTGTCCCCAAGGGAGCATCACCAGGAACCGTAATTTCTCCATCAGCGCTTATAACCGCACGTGCCGGATTGCTGCTTGTATACACAACTCCTGAGCTGCCTGCTGTTATATCTTTGGTTGTATTATTAGAGTACTTTGCAACAACCTTGATCTTTTTCGTTCCTCCAGGAGACAATACCGGAGATTCCGGAATAATCTCAATTCCGGTAAGTTCAGGATTACCGTCTATGGTCAGGGTTGTCTGAGCCACTAAATTACTATTAGTTGCTTTAATAGTAACTTTGCCGCTAATCGCATTTGCCGGCACGCTGACTAATCCATTAGCGTCTACAGTAGCTCTCTTGGGATCGGATGATATATATTTGGTGCCTTCTGAGCCGTTGGTTACATCTTTAGTAGTCCCATCCGTCATAAATGCCTTTAACACCAACTGAAGTTTATTATTGCTTAATGAGAGCGTCTCCTCAAGTGGTGAGATAGCCAGTGACTTGACCACGGGCTTAGAAACTTTAACTGTAGTCTTTGCCTTCAACCCTTTGTAGTTGACATTAATATAGAATGTTCCTTGTTGCTCATCAGAAACAGTATTAATAAGTCCATCCGGAGTAACCATAACAACGGTTGGATCACTGCTTGTATAAGTGATGCCGCTTGAAGAATTAGTAACATCCTTCCTTGCTCCATCATTAATCTCAACTACTTTTAATTGTTCTGATTGTCCCGCATGCATCGTAACTAGGAGCGGGGATACTTGCAAATAGGAGTCCGTCTTACCGCCATTGATTTTAATTTCTATAGTCTTTCGGACGTTTCCATAGGTTACTTCAACAGTCACATTCCCTGAAGCCACGTTATTAGGAACTTGGATAAGCCCCTGAGAATTAACGGCTGCGAGCTCTGTATTTGATGAAGTATATTTCGTTAGAGGATCATTGGTAATATCCACTTCCTCAAGCGAGGCGTTACTAAATCCTAACCTAGGCTTTAACTGATACGTTTGACCATTGCTTAACTCTACAGGTCCATCAAGTGTTATATGGTTTGGAGTTCCGGGAGTTATCGTGATTTTACCTAAAACGTTAAAATCAAATTCCGATAAAGGAGCCACTCCAAGTTGGTCTGGTTTTGTATAATTTCCAACATTGTCACGAATGGACAAATTATTCAGTTCCCATTTTCCCAACAGGTCATATTTATCAATCAGAATTGAAGCAGAATATTGGTTGTTGTTAACCTTGTTAAAGCTTAGGTTTAACAGCTTTCCGTTAGGCTTCTTATATGCCCCTGTAAGCGTCCCGTTTGCAATGCCTGACAGACGATCCTCAACTCCGACTGTAAGAGTCACCTCAGCCTGCACATTTGAAACTTGTCGAACGTTGATCGCTCCTGAGATGAATTCAGGCCCTTCCCAGTCAGGCGTTGTACCTGTTACCTCTACTGTGCAATGAGCAAATGTCTTATTCACGTTGCTATTATCGACATAACTCGTTACTGTCTGGCTATTCCCCAGTGCATCACTCATGTATACCGCGCTTAACGTACGGATTCCACGCTCTTCATATTGCCCGATCGTAACCGAACCGACAAATTGGCCTGAGGCGGTTTTGTATAAATCAATATTACTCGTACTTCCATCCGGCTTCTTATAAGAAGCCCTTACGCTTGCAACACCGGATTCATTATCTGTCACCTCTGCCCGCACTTCAAGCTTCTCATTTGGGCGTACAACTTGCGAGGTTACTGATATATCTCGTAGTACAGGCGCTTCCTTATCGACAATTGTTCCGCTTATGGTCACCAGACAATTGCTGAAGTTCATGGTGTTATTATTGCTATCCAAGTAACTAGTATAGGTTTTGGAGTTTCCTGCTTTATCTCTGGCAGTAACCGAGACCAGCGTCCAATCTCCACTTTCATCATATTTCCCTATGGTGTAGGAACCCACAAATTGGCCTGCTGCATTTGAACTCAGGGAGATGGATTTGGTTGCACCGCTGGGCTTTTTGTAATTAGCCGTTACGGATGCCACTCCTGATTCATCATCGGTCACTTCTGCAGTTAATTGCAACTTGTCATTTACCGTCAATTTTTGTGCATTTACTTGAATAGAACGAAGAACCGGTGCCTGCTTATCGGTTGGTTCAGGTGCAGGTGTTACCCCAGTCACGTTCAAATGTAGTGGAGTAAAGTCAATTTTCTCCCCATTGGATTGCTCAGCCATATGACTTAGGTAAACGGTGTTATCCTTCTTATCTCTTAGAAATATTGTTGTGGCTTTCCAAGTGCCCGCTACCCCTGTACTGGCAACCGTTATCGTTGCTTCGTATTGGTTGGTGGTTGTATTTAATACAAAGGGGGCATTTATGCTTTGATTATTGGGCTTGGTGTATGTAATATAACCATCACTAAACCCGGAAAGTTCATCCGTTATATCTGCTATAACCTTTACAGGCGATGTTGGAGTTAATTCATTGTTTGTTACACTAATATTGTTAATTAAAGGAGCGATTAAGTCCGGCGTTGGATTCTCAATCACCACATCCGTTGCATAAGCAACTGATTGTGTTATTAGTAAGAGGCAGGCAAGCAGTGCTGCTGTCACCTTACTAAACATTTTTTTTGCCATGTGCTAAACTCCCTCCATTTGGGATATGTTATATTCAAAATCTCTTAAATTATCTAAAAAAATAGACTCCAGAGCTTCTGGAGTCTATTTCTCGTTCTAAAAACCAGCTGAAGATTAACGAAGCAATTGCAGAACACCTTGTGGCTGTTGGTTAGCTTGAGCAAGCATAGCCTGAGCAGCTTGAGCAAGGATGTTGTTCTTAGTTTGCTGCATCATTTCTTTCGCCATGTCTACGTCACGAACACGGGACTCAGCGGCTGACAGGTTCTCGGAGGATGTTCCCAAGTTGTTAATTGTGTGCTCAAGGCGGTTCTGAACAGCACCCAGCTTCGCACGTTCTGCAGATACGTTCTGGATTGCATCATCCAGAGTCGAAATTGCTGCAGTTGCACCGGCTTGTGTAGAGATATCCACTTTGCTAATGTGCAGATCACCAGTTTTCATGGATTCAACACCTACACCAATTGTTTGGTTGGAGTTAGAACCAATTTGGAAATTCAGTGCGTTAGTTGCACCACCAGTACTGTTCTGCTCTTGACGTGTTACCAAAGTAAAGGAATCGCCAACTTTGATTTTTGTGGTATCCATTGTAACAGTCACTCCGCCTAAAGAAGCAGCTGTTCCAACAGCATCAGTAGCGGAGCCACCAGCAGTAAAGGTTGCTGCAGCACTTTCTACACCAGTAGATTCTGGAGTGATCGTATAGGAATACTGGTTTGTGTTCGCATTATATGCTGTAACCTTAACTACAAATGTGTCATCCGCCGTAACGTTTTTAGGAGTTGTCGCGTCACCATCTGAGAGAGGATTTGCACCCGTTACAGCCACAGCAAAGTCGCCTGTTTTGCTTGCAACAACTGCAGACTCATCTTTGTATGCTTTAGCAGACAAGTCACCGTTCAACAATTTCTTTGTATTGAACTCAGTGTTGTTCGCAATTCTGTCTACTTCGTCTTTCAACTGCTGTACTTCTTTTTGCAGTTCTTTACGGTCGGAAGCTGTGTTAGTATCACTGGATGATTGAACAGCTAGTTCACGGATACGTTGAAGAATGCTGTGAGTTTCGTTCAATGCACCCTCAGCTGTTTGAATCAGGGAAATACCATCTTGTGCGTTCTTAGTAGCCATATCCAAACCGCGGATTTGACCACGCATTTTTTCGGAAATTGCCAAGCCAGCTGCATCGTCACCAGCGCGGTTGATACGAAGTCCAGAAGACAGTTTCTCGATGTTCTTGCTAGTAGCAGCCGTATTGATGGACAACTGACGGTGTGTGTTCATTGCAGTAATATTGTGGTTGATAATCATTGTGTGTTTCCTCCCTGAATATAATTAGTTCCACATCCTTGTGGTAACGCTGACTCATTAAGGTCGGCCGCCCTGCCGAATCAGCGTCTAATATATATATCGACAATAGCTCCTGACACTTTATACCTATTCCCAAATTTTTTTTATTTTTTTTGATTACCTCTAAGCCGGTGCATAAGCGCCTCAAAATTCGCTGGTTGAGGTACTGCCGACTCCCGATTCGCCTCTTGAATAGAGAGATAGATTTCCTTGCGGAAAATGTCGATATGAGGTGGAGCCGAAATCCCCACCCTCACTGTATCTCCTTCCACACTTAATATGGTCACTTCTATCTGATCTTGAATGACGATCGTTTCACCCTTCTTTCGAGAAAGTACCAGCATACTTATTCACCTGCCTTTAAGGAGGCTATTCGGTTGTCCTCCGACCATAGCAGATGCTTCGTCTGATAAGCGGAATTATGGAGGATGACCTGCTTACCCAACTGCTTGTCAGGATTAAGAATGATCGGGGCCAGCAGATTTAACGTAGACCGTTCCACTTTGTCTTTAAGGGATACAATACACCGGACCAGCACCTTGCTTTCAATTTGCAACTCGTCCTTATCCGCCTCAGGCAGCTCAAATTCATAGTCCGGATAGTAGTTAAAAGGATCGGCAAGCAAAAACGCAAGCTCCTGCTCCTTCGTGGATTGAAGGTAAGCAAACATATCTTCCTCTAATGGAATTAGAGCAAACTCTGTTTCCTCTTCGAAACCTGGTACTCCTTTGGGAAAATGATAGATTTGGGTAGTCTCTATCTCCAATTCACCCCAGGAAGCTGTCTGAATCAACATTGTCATTCACTCCTTAAAATTCTACAAATAAAGAAAACTATAGATGGCGTTATTCTAGCCTGTCTATAGTCATCATACAAAATTATTTCCGAATATCCACCTCAGGCGGAATGTACTGAACCGATGCATACTGTTTCATATACATATCCAACTTCCCACGGGTATATTGAATCTCAGGCTTGCGCACTTCCACCTGGATATTCGTATGGGCTTTACTGAATCTGATCTCGGGTGGGGTGACTTCAAAATGAATATCCACATTATCCATGGAAGCGGGTCCCCGGAATTCCGGGAAGGGAACACCCTGCCAATCCTCCCCGTAGATATTTGCAATCGTGTTCCCAGGCTCATATATAGCAGCAGCCCGATTTCCCTGCTCCACCCGGTGTGCGATATTCTGCAGGAAGATATTCTGAATCCCGGAGTATATCCGCTTGTTCATCTCCAGAAAATTCCCGCCTGTAAACGCTGATTGTGCTGCTGAGGAATCTATGCTCAGCTTCGGCTGATACTGATGAATTTCCAGCTCAGACGGTGTCGTGGACATACTGACTTCTGCCTGTGGTTGTCGTATAGAGAACCGACCAGGATCAGCGTCAAAATTAAGGATTGCAGGAGTCTGACGAATTTGAAGGATTGGCTGAACCATATAAGCTCTCCTCTAATTTATCTCAAGAAGTCAACCAATGAAGGTTGAATAATTTTAGATCCAGCTGACAAGGAGGCATTATAAATATTCTCCTGCACTTTTGATCTCATAATTAATTCAGCATAGTCGGCATCTTCGGTCTTGGACTGAAGATCTGTTAAATTAGTATTCAGATCACCAAGTCTATTCTGCATCAACTCAATTCGGTTTGTTTTAGCACCGAGTTCAGCACGTGAGGTAAGAATCCTCTCCATACGGCTATCAATTTTATCTAACTGTCCTGAAATAGCAGCTGTATCCCCAGCTTTTAAAGCAGCTGAGAGGCTGTCCATAATATTAAAAATATTAGTAGGATCTGCCCCGGTTCCGAAAATATCAGTACCTGTCATATTTATCGGTAGCTGCACACTATCTCCAACGGAGTAATTTATTAACCCAGTATCCGTAGTTAATGTACTCAAACTGGAGGTATCCGATGTGCCATCCGGATTCTTAGGAAAATCATATGGTTTGCGGTTATAGGCCTCACCATTAAAAATATATTTCCCGTTCAACGTACTATTTGCGATGTCGATCAGCTGCTCTTTTAACTGGCCGACCTCTTTATTGATACTGTCCAGAGCAGATTGCGGGTTCGTTCCAGTAGCTGCCTGAACCGTTAATTCACGTAGTCTCTGAATAACATCCCCAGTCTGACCCAGAACTGTGTCATTGTAATCCAACCAAGACAAGGCGCTATCCACATTCTTGGTGTACTGGTCATTGGATGCCAGCTCCCCCCTATAGCGGAGAGAGTACGTAATGCCAACCGGATCATCGGAAGGTTTGTTCAACTTCCGGCCTGTTGCAAGCTGGTTCTGCGTGTTGTTCATAGACTGAGCATTACGGTTCAAATTGAGCATTAACTGGGAGTTCATCATATTTGATGTAATTCTTAACATTGCACCTAACCTCCTTTACATCTTAAGATTATCGGCCTACGGTACCGGTAGAGTTAATGAGTTTATCAAGCAATTGGTCAAACGTGGTCATAAACCGTGATGCAGCGCTGTAGGCATGCTGGAATTTAATCAAGTTGGACATTTCCTCATCGAGAGAAACTCCGCTTACCGATTGCCGCTGGCTCTCTACCTGCTGAACCAGAATGTCCGAGTTCTGAGTTTGACGCTGTGCTTCCTGGGACTGAACCCCAAGCTGACCAACAGCAGAGTTATAGAAACCATCAATCGTTGTTGTACGGGAACCATCTACGGAGGTGAAATTCGTCATTTTGAGATTAGCCATTAACAGTGCCAGGGTGTTGTTCCCTTTAATAACTGCTTCACTTGTTCCCGTGCCCTCTGTCCGCATAGAAGTTGCAAGCAAGTTCTCATCAGCAGCGATCTTGGCATTAAGGCTGATATTTGCTGCTGTGATATTGCCGCCGCCTTTTGCCTCGAAGAAAGGTAATCCTCCTGTAGTTGTACCATCCATTGTATAGCCTAGCTGGTGCAGACCATTCAGACCTTTTACTGTCACTACGGTATCCTGGGTTACGTTACGGCCAGTCACTCCAGCTACAGTAACGCCATCAGGAAGAATGGTTCCCTTCGGAAGTGTAATCTGAATATCTCCATTAGCCAGAGTGTTAGCCAAGTTATCCAGCTGCCGCTGATAGTCCTTAACATAATTCTCACGCGAAGCAATCATCCCGAATACTTCGCCGCCTGAAAGATTCCCTGATGCATAGGCTGCTTCCAGGAAGGCGCCCTTGTCATCAGGACCGGAGCCATCCACGTCTACCTGAACCTGGTTACCCTCTACAAGAATCTGCCCGCCCATGGAGACTGTGTAACCTTGATCTGTCTCCTGAACGTTAATGTTAATGATCTGGGACAATTTATCTGTCATCAGATCCCGCTGGTCCCGAAGATCATTGGCATGGTCTCCAAGCCCTTCAATGCGGGTAATTGATTCGTTAAGATTCGCAATCGAGGTCAGGTAGTTCTGCACTTCACTGGCTTTAACCCCAACGTTAGTAGTTAAATCCTGACTTAATTTAGAGAGCTGCCCACTCATATAATTCATGGCGTCCGTTAAAGCGGCCGCATTTTCTTTAACAACTTTACGGGCCGAAGCGCTTTCCGGATCTTTGCTTAGATTGGACCATGAGCTCCAAAAATTGTTAAGCACCTTGCTGATTCCAGTATCCGAAGGTTCATTAAAAATCCCTTCAAGTTTATCAAGCGTATCTGCCTTGATGTTCCAAGTTCCATAAGCATTATTCTCGCCACGGTATTGGCTATCCAAGAAACCCTGCCGAATCCGTTCAATTGCCTGATACTCTACCCCGGTTCCCAGCTGCCCTGGAGTATTGGACCGGTTAAGTCCATAAGCTTCTATAGAAAGCGAAGGCTTCATCTTCACCGTCTGGCGGGAATAGCCTTCCGTATTTGCATTAGCGATGTTATGTCCTGTCGTATTTAAAGCCGCGGTCTGCGTAAATAGGCTTCGCTTGGCTGTTTCTATCGAATGGAATGTTGATGTCATGACTTACTTCCTCCTCAAATGAGCATTAGGCGCGTGTATCAAAAAGTCCTGGACGGCCGCGGCCGCCGTTTTTATCAGCAGGATGCTGGTATGTCGCTGCCTGCTCAGGTTCACCCACCAGAAGGTCAAGTGAATAATCGAGAAAAGTAAGCGACTGCTCTATTAACTTTTGATTCAAATCATTCAGTTCTTTAAGCTGGTGCAGCGTATTGGAAAGTTTCTTCTGCATATGAAGCAGCGACTGCTTCTCTTCCGGATCAAAGACAAGCCGGGACAGCTCCGTCATCGTCAAATTTAGCTGAGACTTTACACCCCGTTCATGCAAAAATTCGTAACATGCGGTCACCCGCTCCTGCTCTAGCTGCTCGATCCGCTTCATAATCCGGGACTCCTGATTCAAAATCCCGATCAGTTCATCCACATTGTTCTTCATAATGGCGGTCCGTTTCTTCCCGGCCCAATCCAGCATATCCACATGGGCTTCATCAAGCCGCTCCAATGATTCAATTAGTGCTTGTACTGCCATGTTATCCCCCTATACGTAAATGAACCTGGTCGTCCGCACATTATAATCCGTTATCGCCGAAGGACTTGAAGTAAGGCACGAGTTTATCGGCAAGCTTGCCCGCATCCACCTGATATGTTCCTGAGGATACCTGTTCCTTCAATTCCTTAAGGCGCTGAACACGCGCTGGGTCTGCCGTTTTCTCCTTAGCCTGGGCCTGCAGCAGCTCCTGGGCAGCACTCGATATAGATACTTCATCTTTACGTTTCATCTTCTTGTCGGTCAGCTGACGCTGATTCTCTAGTTGGCGTTGATACGAATTTATAGACCCGATTCTTCCGGTATCATTTATCTTCATAACCTACACCTTCTTTCTCAAAAATAATAAAATGCCGATAATCTCTACTAAGTTTATCGGCACCATTTGAAACATTATTTATAGTTCCACGGGATGAACTTTAACAAAATCCACAATCTCCCAAGTCATTAGTTATACCAAAACTATAGTTCTAGACGTACAAACACCTGTGAATTTAGTCCTTGCGGAGACGGTCAAGGGTGTGATAAGCCGCATTGTTCCCACCCGACTCTAGTCCTCCGGCCTGCCGTTCTTCCCGGGAAGCCGCTGTAAGATCGCGTGTTAATCGGTTCCGGCAGCCATCACACATATTACCATCACGGATCAAAATTCCACAGACCTCGCAAGGGTACATCATGTTGGGGTTATTCGCCACCGAAATCCGGCCTTCTTTAATAAACTTGGTAATCTGCTTAACAGATACCTCTGTAGCCTCGGAAAGCTCATGAATCGTAGCCCCTTTATTCTCACGGAGGTATTTAAAGCAGCGGTCGTATTCCAGCTCAATATCTTTTATACAGGCGGAGCACATATTTTTAAAATTTTTGGCATACAGCTTGCCACAGCGAGGACAGTTATCAAGATCCATAGGGAATCTCCTCTTTCATTTCATTGTACTTAAATTGCGGGTCAGGAACAAATTCCAAATAAAGCCATGGAATATGCAAGGAAACTAAGTAAGGTTACTTGGCTATTCCTAAGATTACCTTATAATACCACTGGCGTCTATCCCTATTCAATTAAGCAGACTCGTTATCTGCTCTGTGTGATCAAGACTGATCTTCTTGTTAATATATCGGTGGAAAAGCGTACTAATTTAACAATAAGTGTTACAAGAAGATAGAGTTTTTTCGTCCAGACAGTCAATATTTAAAGGGCCTGCTGATAGGTATCCTGTCCATCTCTCCTAATCTATTTAAGACCTCGCCCAAGTCAAGCTGTATATCTCTGCCGGAACTCCAGCCGCCCCACATATCTGCAGCAGTTCCTGTGCACAGTGCTCCGCAGTGCTGCCGGTTGTGTATATGTCATCCACGAGCAGGAGGCGGAAGAGTTGGGTTGGCTCTGGTCTATGCCCGTCTGTATTGTTGGTACTAATAATGTTGGTGCTGTTGGTGCTGTTGGTGCTGTTGGTGCTGTTGGTGCTGTTGGTGCTGTTGGTGCTGTTGGTGCTGTTGGTATTGCTGATGTTGCTGGTGTTTCTGCTGATGCAGTTTATGTTGTTCGTGTTATTCCTATTGATTTGGCTGTACCTGTTAACCTTGTTAATCGCGTTGTTATCGTTACTCCCATTGTTCTTGTTTATCAAGGCATTCGTGTTATTCGAAAAACCTATGCCCTCCATACCTTCGTTCCCTGTGCCTCTCACATTGTCCAATTCATCCTTCCTCGGCTCACTATATATCCCATGCAACCCATGCCTCCCATCTATCCTGCCTAACCTATCCATCCGTTTCTTCCCATTTCTGCTCCGATGAAAAATCTCCCGAACCATCTCCTCCGCCCCCGGCACGGCCCTGAACACCCCCCGCATGCTGAGCAGCCTCTGCTCACGGCCTTTCAAGCTCTGCTTCTCGGTATTCCGGGACCGCTCGAGCAATTCGATGAGCGGAACCCTCGCTGCCCGGGCTGCTCCGGACGCGAGCAGCTCCGCCTGGTTGAAGCCGCGTTCGGCGAGCCTTTGGCTGCTGAGCGGCACATAGGTTACGGCGTCGGCCTGCCAAGGCGTCCGGTCTCGCGCAGCTTCTGGCGGCCAAGGCAGCTGCGCCGCGTGACCTAGGTCGCCAGAAGCTGGAATTAGGCCGGGAGCCGATAATTCCGACGCCATCGCCAGGTAGGCCCGTCCCATCATCCGGGCCAGCAGAGGGGCGTAGCCCTCATGGCCGCGATATTTATACATCGCGAGCCACTCCCTCATCCTCGCATCGTAAACTACCGCACTGCGGTTCAGAACGAAAGAGTGCCGCGATGCACCCGGACGGGTGCAGTCAGGGCATCCGATGGACCGTCCGCACAAGAGGCAGCGTGGCTGCAAAATCCAGGGAATTGCCAAAGCACAGTCCTGGCATAACTCAGGGTTATGCCGGTCTCTGCTGCGCATCATTTTCCCGCAGGCAAGACAGCCTGCTGCCGATGGAGTGAGAAGGCCAAGGATTGCCGATTGCAGACGATTCCAGCTCATCTCTCCCCCACCTTTCCTTGAGAACAAAGATATCCGCTCCGGCTGGCAAGCCGGTTCATCCCGCGAATCTGGCGGATGGCCCCCCGCTGGGAGGCCGTCCACTCCCTGGAGGCGAAGAGCACCTTCCCGGCCGGATCATCCTTGGATCTTCCGGCTCTGCCCGCCATCTGGACAAGGGAAGCTTCATCGAAGAGTCCGCTGTCCGCATCTAATATGTACACATCACTCCGCGGTACGGTTACCCCGCGTTCGAGAATCGTGGTGGTAATCAACACCCGGATCTCACCGGATCGGAAACTCAGCACTTTCTCCGATCTTCCCTCATCCTGTGAGGACGTTCCTTGAACCGGGACTTTGCTGCCGAGCAGAGAGCGAACCAGACGGACCAGCGGCTCAATGTGTCTTATTCGTGAGACAAAGACGAAGATTTGAGCCCCTCGTTCAACTGAACCTTTCAGCTCCTTCAGCAGCGAAAGCGGCAGGCGTCGTCTAGCCAAGCAGCGTTCCACTGGCTCCATAACAATTCTCTTAGGCACAGGGAGTGGATGTCCATGAAACCGTGCAGGTACCTTCGCATGAGGCATTCTGCCTGAAGCGACCGCACGCTGAAGCTGCTTCGGTGGCGTAGCCGAGAGCAGGATGAACCGCCCATCCGGCCGGCAGCAGTTCTCTGCCGCATAGGCTAGCATTGGATCATTGTGGTACGGAAATGCATCCAGTTCATCAATAATGACCAGATCAAAGGCTTGATGATATCTAAGCAGTTGATGCGTAGTGGCAAGCACCAGCCTAGCATTTTCCCACCGTTGGCTGCTTCCACCATAGAGCACGACTGGCGGGTTATCCGGAAAGACTTTCGCAATCCGCGGCGCAAGCTCAAGAACAACGTCACGTCTTGGCGTAGCCACCAGAACACGGCCTCCGCGCTGCAGCACATGCTCAAGCAGCGGGAAAATCATCTCCGTTTTGCCTGCGCCGGTCACCGCCCAAAGCAGGAACCGCGGCGGCCCGCCAGTTGGGCCCCGCTTTCCCATCCGCCGGGCAGCACCTGGAAGATCAGCAAGCGGAGGTTGAGACGGTGGCCCGGCTGGCTGCCACTCTCCTGTACGGCGGCCGGCACCTGCAAGGCCGGAAACGGGAAGATGAGGCAGCGCTTCGCATGCCTGTCGCTCTCCCGCCCGGCCACCGGCATCTGCAAGACCGACTCCTGGAAGATAAGGCGGATCTTCGTCCAGCTGCCACTCCCTCGTCCGACCGCTAGCACCTGCAAAGCCGGAAGCGGGAAGATGAGACGGCGCTTCGCCTGCCTGCTGCTTTCCTGTCCGACCATCGGCACCTGCAAAGCCGTCTGCCGCAAGATGAGGCGGCCCTTCATCCGGCCGCCGCTTCCCCGCCTGCCTGGCGCCATCTGCTGGCGCGGCGCCGAAGGGCTGCGATGGCCTTATATTGGGCCATCGCCACTTCCTCCCGCCGCCACCGCTTGGCTGGCCGGCGAGGAACTGCAGCGCGGCTTCAGCCGCCCCGCGCTGCGCCGGGCTCAGCCCCCACCGGTCCAGCCGGTCCCCGGTGGGGGCTACCGCTTCGGCCGCGTGCTTCGCCGCGGCCAGCACCAGCGC
>NZ_LT575476.1:4906382-4946590 GCF_900086655.1 Paenibacillus tuaregi
GCTGTGCGAGCTGGGCGGCAGAGGCCCAGCCGCCTGCAAGCTCCGGCAGGCGGCTCTCGAGCAGCTGCTTCAGCTCAGGCAGAAGCAGCGAGCGGCCTTGAAGCAGCCGCGTTAATTCCGCGGCAGCTTCCACGAGCCCACGCAGCTCAGCTCCTTCCTGGCCACGGGAAGCCAAGAGTTCTGCCGCATACGGACTGTACCCTTGTTCCCGTATCCAGAGCCATTGTGGACGGAATAGCGCTCGCCCCTCCCCCTGCCGTCCCCTTAACTCCCCCATCTGCCCCCGCTTCAGCTGTTGTCTTTGCTCTATCTTCTGCTTCTTCCCTCTTGCCCTCTTCTGATCTCCTTCATTTGACTTCCGCCCCCACAAACGTGCGCACAACCTATCAAGCCAAGCAAACCAATCTGTCAGCTCAAAGCTATCCATCCGTGAATTCAACTGGGCTTCATCACGCACATGAATCGCCCGACCAAGCGGAATGTCTGCTCCAAGCAGCACAAGCCTGTCCGCCTCCGCTCCGGTCTGCTGGGCCCACCAAACCAGGTCAGTGCCAAGATCAACTGTCACCACACTCGCCCATTGTTCTTTTCTCCGCACAGCATATAGATCTGCCTTCATATCTCTTCCCCCTCTAAAATCTCATGGCCTTCTAACTTCTGCTTCTCCCAGTTAAACCCGCCCCCTACCGCCATAACTAAGACACTCAAAATACTGATATCTGGTTCCTTAATTCCTGTTAACCATCCAATTAGCTACACAGAACAGTAGGTGGATTTCATTAAGATATAGTTCACCTGTACACCTCCTGATCTTTTTTATAATCCCAATAGCCCCGATCGCCCGGCTATAAGGTTTCTTAATATCACTCCCCTTCTTGCGTTTACTTTGTTCTCCCGCTATCCCGCCAAAACAGCAAAAAGCACACTCCCGGCCGCGGCCTAATGAGTGTGCTTCACATGGTTATACCCTCTATTCGATTGTCTAAGTGACTATTGAGAACTTCTAAACCAGCAGCAGAACGGCTGCTTCCCATCCTGCCCATTTGTAAACGTTTAAACATGCACATATGGAATTTTGGCCGCCTCCATAGGCAAGCGGAGGTCAATGATCAGCGCTGTTTCTCCCTCTGCCTTCCCCGCCTGCCGCCATAGTTCATCTTCTTGGACTGCACCGGATAGCTTAATCACGGAAAGCTCCAGTTCCCCGGATTTGTGAATGCGGTGCGTAATTGCCAGGGTATCGTCTTCAGAATCTTCATCGAACACGGTAATTCGGCAATCTTTGCCCCGTATGCGGCTATACCAGGAAAGTGCACGCAGGTACCATTCCATCTGCTGCCCATGATTTCGGGTAACCAGAATATAATGCTCCCGCCGCGGCTTATCGGCTTGTCTGCGGATATACAGTCTGTGCATGAGATGGACCAGCATCGCAGCAAGACCATAACATAACAGGATCCATACATGAACCATCCTCACTCACCTCCTTATAGCGACAATATATGCCGCTATAAGGCAGTCGGTTCCAAGAGAAGCGTTGCAGATGCCCAAAGCTCGGACAATCCGGCTTCTACCCCCGCCCTCTTAAAACCACCAATGATGAGACTCAAAATGACGTATATTTATTCAACATCATTACAATCTTCTGCCATTCTAAGGTGTCTCTATGTATTAGAGCGTGACCCATCCAAATTTAATGGCGTTAATTACAGCCTGCGTCCGGTCATCCACTTCCATCTTCTGCAAAATACTGCTGACGTGGTTCTTCACCGTCTTCTCACTAATGAACAAATGTTCACCAATCATCTTGTTGCTGCGGCCCTCAGCCATCAGCCTAAGCACCTCAGCCTCACGGCGGGTCAGCGGATTATCATCTCCGGCCACAAACTTCACACCGGCTTCACGAATTGCGCCGTCCTCAGCAATAGCGCCTGTCTCGTTCAAGTACTCCATGCGGCGCAGCTGATGAATCAGCTTGCCTGTCACCTTCGGATGAATGAAGGCATGACCTTCCGCTACGGAACGGATGGCATTGATCAGCGATTCCGCCTCCATGTCCTTAAGCAGATAACCGGTCGCCCCTTTACGGAGTGTCTCGAACACGTAGCTCTCATCATCATGAATGGACAGAATAATAACCTTGATGTCCGGAAGCGAACTGCGGAGCTTCTCCGTAGCGTCCACTCCGTTAAGCTGAGGCATATTAATATCCATAAGCACGATTTCCGGATTAAAACGCTGACAGCAATCCAGCACCTGGGTACCGTCACTGCATTCAGCTACAACTTCAATGTCTTCCTCCATATTTAAAATCCGCTTGAGACCCTCCCGAAACAGTTGGTGGTCATCAGCCAAGAGAACTTTAATTGGTCGTTTGTTGGTATAAATAAGGTTTTCCATCCTATTGCTCCTTTCTCTTCTCTACGTTAGTCGGGATATGAATAATGATTTTGGTACCCTGATTCTCGGCGGATTCAATCTCCATTCTTCCTTCCAGCAGCTCGACACGCTCACGCATCCCGATCAGCCCGAAGTGGGAATGCTCCTTGGTCTTCTGCTCCAGTGACTCCACCCTGAATCCAAGACCATTATCTTGCACCACAATTTTGATCATCTGAGCCTGGTAGGTGATTTCAACCCCAACAAACGTAGGGTAAGCATGCTTTGCCGCATTGGTGAGGGCTTCCTGCACCAACCGGAAAATAGCTGCCTCCATGGCAGAGGACAGTCGCTGCTCTTTCCCTCTTGTATCGAAAGTTGCACGTATTTTCGATTTTTCCTCATAATCATGAACATATTTACGGAGAGTTGGAATCAGTCCGAGATCATCCAGTGCCATGGGACGAAGATTGAAAATCACTTTTCGCATCTCTTCCAGACTTGCCCTGACCTGACCTTTCAAGTCTACTATTTCGTCCTGGACCATCTTGAATTCCTGCTTCACAAGCATCCTTTCCACAATTTCCGTCCTAAGAACTAGATTGGCCAGAAGCTGGGCAGGACCATCGTGAATCTCCCTGGAAATCCGTTTTCGTTCTTCTTCCTGTGCCAAAATGATCTTCAAGCCGATGATTTGGCGGTTCTTCGCGGATTCAAGAATCCGGGTCACCTGTCCGAGCTCACCGGACAGATATTCCAGTACCACGCCCATTTGACTGCCGATGGTCTCAGCTCGCTCTACTGACTTCTCCACATTCCTTGCCCTTTTCTGGAGTTCATCACGGCGGGCCTTTAAATACATCTCTTTCTCGCGGTAAATCATTAAATCCAGTTGGAGCTGAGTAGCCACCTCGTACGCCTGCTTAATATCCTCTTCCTTGTACCGCACAAAATCCCGGCTGACTTCAGTCAGCCGGATTCGTGAGCGGCGATAATTCAGTTCGAGCTGATCGACCTTCTCCACAGTCTCGGCAGTCTCTTTCATAATCAACTGCACTTCATTATTCAAGGTCTTCAGCTCCTGACGGGCTGAGTCAAGAATTTCAAACATCTGATGCTTGCTGTCTTCCATTACGTTGATAGCGTTCTTTATCACGCGGTCGATCGCGTCGGCTTGAAAATCCACTTGGGCAATTCTCCATTTCTTTCTACCGTGTATATATCAGAACTATCATATCACGACTGGAGGGTAATCGACTTCGTTTTCTGTTCCCATTTTACCGATATTCCAAGCTGTTCAGACACCAAACGTAATGGTACTAAGGTCCTATTATTAACTATGATTGGTGAAACGGCAACCTGTTTTCTTTTACCATTTAGCACGATGTCTTTGCTTCCTACGGTCAAATCAATCAAAGTTCCCCCGCGCAGCACGGTAATCCGCTGATTTGCCCCATCCCAATTCGCCTGTCCGCCAAAATAATCCATTACGTAACGAATCGGCACATAAGTGGTGTCCCCTTTAATAATTGGAGCCACATCTACCGTCTTCTTCATGCCACCTGCCGTAAGGGTCTTCTGTCCAACCGTCATCAGCACGGTATTGCTCTTCACATTGGCGGAGCCAGCAAGATTTGGTACGGAGAACCGGATATTGTCAAATGCCACGCTGCCTGTCAGCGAGCGCTCATCCTGCCCTTCGGCCAAATTCACCACATACAGCCGCTTCAGCTTTGCCGAGGAACCGAGGCCTTGTGATGCCAGATCAATGTTCAGTGTCTTCCAGCCTGTCCAGTCCACCTGGCGGGCCAGATCCACATATACGGATTTCCCGTTCACATCAAACTCAGCACGCGCCCAGTTCAGACTGGAATCCCCCATAACATCGATAGACATCGAGGTTGGATTGGCCGGAACGCTCTTGCCGATTGTTCCGTTAAGCTGTGCGTACGCATACTTGTTGCCTGTGCCGCCAGTCAGATCATAGTCGAGCTGTAGCACCTTGGAGCCAGCATGGTCACCTGATCCCTGCACCACTTGAGCCTTGCCTTTGGCCTCTGCCGGGAGTCCGGTGAAGCTTATCGGATACGATACATTTTCGAAGCTCTCCCAGGTTGTCTGACCGCCTTGGCTGAGCACAATCACCGTGCTGAAGCCGTCATATCTGGCAATTGCATAACCTACTTGTGTGCCAGACTTTACGGATTGTACCGTCAGCGTACCGTCCTTCACACTGCCGCTAAAACCGACAAACTCCCATTTCAGCGCACTTGCTGGCACCTTGACCGAGCCTCCGCTCTTCAGTTGGGCTGTTACGGTGATATCAGCTGATGTGCCTGCCGTCAGCGGAAGCGCCGTAGTGTTGGCGATCAGCCCGTTCAGGTCGCCTCCACCGAGCACATTGACTTTCATGCTCGCCTTGGCCTGGCCGCTTACTGCGGTAACTTCAGCCGCCCCCGGCTTCACTGCTTTGAAGCTCTGACCGTTCCATGCCAAACTGCCGGTACTTGATTTCCAGCTGGCCTGAATTCCCGACGCATCTACAGGGTTGTAGTAGGTGTCATAGCCCTTCAGCTTATAAGAGGCCTCCTGGCCAATGAGCAGCGAGCTGCTGCCGCTGACTTTTAGACCTTTCAGAGAGCCTTGAGGCGCTTCCGTATATACACCCAGACCACTTGCTACCAAGCGCTGGGTTGTTCCCCCATTGGACGTATCAAAAGTCAGTGTTGTGTCGGTTTCAGCAAGCGGACGGTTAACCATGGTGGTCGAGCCGCCTCCGTCCAGGTCAAGCCCTTTCCAGACGCCAATGCTGGTCATAAAGCTCTGAAGCTCGGTGAGCTTCATCCCGCTGCTGCTGTCATTTTTCTGAGCCGCAATAATGTAGGCTGTGTGTCCATCCTTCGAGTACCCTACTGCCGTACGTGCCACCGCGCTGCTGCCGCTGATACTCGTCGTAGACCGCGTGAAGGAGGAAGGCTTGCCCTGATTTACAAGAAGAGTGTGGCCGCCCACCATCATTTTCTGAGCAGATGGATCAAGCGTACTGCCTGTTGTCACCGAACGCAGCTGGTAGTTCGCCTCCACACGCTGTCCAACCGACAAATGCGAGGTGATATAATTCGCCGCTGTCCCGTGCGCGCGCAGAATATATCCGTCTGTTGGGACTGCCCCCTGGATGGCTGCTCCCGGTGAAATCTCCTGGACTACCCCGTTCTGAACCAGCACCTCTGTCGGTGTTGTGGAACTGTCCTTCGGACGGTCCGGCGACTTCCAGGCACTTGTATAAATATACATGGCATTTACATGGCTGAAGCCTTTATTCGGCTCTGTATAATAAGATTCCTTATTGATTCCCGCGAGCGGGAAGGTGGTTCCATCTTCGGCCTTGATGCTGCCGTCAAAAGTATATTCGTCAATCGTCGGTGTGCCATTTTTGCTGACTGCAAAAGCATACATCCCCTGCAATTGGGATGGACTCGTAATCATCGTGCCATCTGAGATCGAGGCTCCCATAGGAACGCCCTGCCCATTGACATTGAAGAAATCGGCATTAACGCCTGCAACCGCTCCAGTCTCCTTGGCCATGCCCTGTACGGACTGGCGGGTCGTCACTTGGCCCCCTTTGCCGGTCATGACATCCAGCTTGACGTACGGGTTGGTCAGATCCACTTGGATCACATCCGCCAGCACCTTGGCGGTTTTGCCTGAGCGGCTGACCGTATATTGATAGTGAACCAGCTTCGTACCCGAAGTGATAATATCTTCGCCAAGCTTCACTACGTTACTGGCCGCTTCAACAACAGCCCCTGATCCTGCGGACAGAGGTCCCACACCTAATACCGGCTGAATCCAGATCAGTCCTGCCAGCGTGACGATGGCAAGACGTTTCCCTCCACTCACGAGTATACTGACATGCTTCTGCTCTTTTTGCTCTTTCATATTATCCCGCTACTCTCCCATCTTCATTGCAAATCTTGTAAAACCTGTAGATCAACCCGCGGACGACATCAAATAAAGGAGCCGCATCAAGGCACCAGCCGCGCTCCTGCTTGGTATACGGAAGCCGTCCAGGAAGTCTTGACAGCCTGGCTCGGTAAGAAAGAAGCCCGCTAGACCAGCCATTGAGGGTTCGTTGAACCGCACCTCAACCCAACTCAACCGGCTAAGGCCGCATCCCAACTGGCTTAAAAATCAAAAGCCGAAAAGCCCCTGTTCCGGGCTCCGGCTGCTTAGGCCCGTTCAATTGGGCCCTCTCTCTCAACATCCGTATTTCTCTTATACAATTAATAGACTGCGAAAAGACGGAAAAGTTACGAAAAACAGCGAAATTCCTCCTTTGTTAGGTATTTCATTCCAAAATCTGAGAGAACTTAATGAATCTCTTCTTCATATGGGGGATTTAAGTTTAAGAAAGAGGATCATTCACCGATGAGTATAACTGTTGAATGAGGAGCAGGAAGATTTGGGAACTATGAGAAGGAGAGAGGTAAAGGGGCAGGGATTGAAGTTCTTAAGATCGGTGAATACGATCAGATCAGCGCGGGAGCCGCGGCAATCAAATATCCCAACGGAACGGTGCTGGCCTTGAGTGGTGAATTTTACCGTTTTAAGCGTAGACCCTACTAATACTCTGCTATGCATAAAAAAACCTATGTCACATATCGACATAGGTTTGGCTTTAAGTTTCTACAAATACCCAAGCTTCGTCAATACCCGCTTCAGCATAACCGCAGCCTGAGCCCGGGTCGCATTGCCTCTTGGATCAAAGGTTGTCAGGCTTGTCCCTTGAATAATACCTTCTTGATAAGCTTTGGCAACGAGATCTTGGGAAGAAATCTTCCTACTATCCTTAAACACCTTCAGTGTCTGAGCCGGTGTGGCTCCGAGCGTAACATTACGTCCTGCTGTGCTCATGGCGCGAACCATCATAATCGCCATTTGCTCGCGAGTAATCGAGTTTAGTGGCTGGAATGTACCGTCTGTATTCCCTGTGATAATCCCGGCCTTGGCAGCAGCATTGATGTACCCAATGGATGATAAGCCGGATGGAACGTCACGGAAACGGCTCCCCAATGAGACGTCCGGAGACAATCCAAGCCCCTTAGCAATATATACTGCGAATTCAGAGCGGGTGATATTTTGATCTGGCTGGAACTGATTGGTATTACGCCCATCAATGATCAGCTTGCTTGCAAGCTCATTAATGTCATTACGTGCCCAATGTGTGTTCACATCCGAGAACAAAGTGATCCCAGTTACTGGGCCTGTAATAATACTGCCTGGAATTTCAGCGGTCAGAACAGTATAATTACCCAGCTTTGCTGCCTTGGAAGGCATGAAAGTGCCGGACCGAGAAGCCGCATCGAATTTTAAAAGAGCTGTCTGTGTTGTTGGTGCACTTTTAGCTGTCCGGATCATCAGCTTGCCCTTTAGATCGAGTACCTGGGCCGCAGGTGTTGATGTAGATGTAACACTTATATAAGTATCCACCGGGTCCTCTACAGCTGCGTAGGTCACCCCAGCTCCTGTATTTGTTGATTGTCCCATTAAGGATGACTTTGAGACACGGTCCAGCTGAACCGTTAAATAGGACGAGGACAGAGTAGACCCTCCAACTAATCTGGATATATCCACAAACGAAATTTTGCCTAGCGGAACCTCATAGAGGGCATCCCCATATCTCACCACCAACGATGGATTGCCTCCACGTGTGTATGCCTCAAGTAATGGCTGCAGAGGAATGGCCACTTTCGCTGCCTTTTCTGTAGCAGGAACTTCAAATCCTAGTGTCCGATCGAGTCCCGCGGTAGCCAAGTAGCTGTACGCTTCCGACAATTTTGCATTGTCGATGGTATATTTGCTAATTTCCTGACCCGAACGTGAGCGATCGCTTGTTTTTGAAGCTGTGCTTGAATTCAACATATAAGCGGCTCTTCCGAACTCGCTGGACTGCAGCATGGACAGATAGGATGGCAATCCATTATTGGATGCCGCAGAATCCGTTAAGTTCTGCAGCGCCATCCTGCTGAAGCTCGGTACCACATTATTGGAACTGTCATAAATAGGTGTTCCGCCTTGGGCATAAGACAAGTCCACCACCTGGCTGGAAGTAACAGGCGAAGTTAATTTTAGGGTCAGTGTACTTCCATCTAGTGCAGCAGACTGAACACCCTTGGTTAATTGATCCGCTGTCACATAGAACAATGTAGTCGGAAGTGACGGTGATGAGTATCTCAACACACTATTAAATACTACGGTCACGGTATCCCCTTTAACTGACGCGGACCGGATATTCTGACTGGCAGTAGAACTATAGTTTACAGGTTCCAGATTAATATACCCTGCCAAATTACCGTTGAGATCACTGATGCCCCCTGAAGCAGGCACATAGGAGACCGTTACTTTTTGTGCTGCCGTAAATGCGGAAGCCAATGTTAAAGTAACCTGATTAGAGTTAATAGCTACGGCTGTAACATAAACCGGTGAGTTGTTCACGAGCACCGAGAACTGGCTTTTCATCGGAATCCCACTCGGCTTCAAAGCCTCATTATACGTAAGTATCACCGTACTACCGCTGCCCTCTGCTTTTGTGAATACAGGTGGCTTCGTATCATAGGTATTGCGGACGAAGAAGTCACTGAACCCTGAAATATTCTGCCCCCGGTAATCCTGGAGCGGATAAGAACCCGGAGAGTAGGATACTTTTACCACTTCCCCATCCCCAACATAACTGGATAGATACAAGTACACGGTACTCCCACTCTGAGAAATGCTGCTGACACCTCTGGAGTATCCATCCGATGTGACCGAGAATTGCCCCGCCGCATAGCTGGATACGCTCTTCAAGCTGTCTCGGAACGTCAGCACCACCATATTTCCACTAACATACCCATCCTGCGGTTTGGGCAGTGCGGAGTCAATTCCGTTGGCCACATCGCGAGCAGAGAAGGAAGCCGCAGCGTTTCGGTTAATATCCTGGATTGGGCGAATGGAGCTGCCTGTATAGCTGATTCGGACATTTTGCCCGACTGCAACTCCCGTCTCCAAAGTGACATATACTGCATCGCCGGATACATACGCGCTGTACAAGCGGCGAATTTCATCATTAACCGTCACTTGGAAGCTCGAAGTAAGCAGACTGACTGAAGAATCCAAGGTCTTATTGTACTGCAGACGAATGGTTGAGCTGTTATACAGCTGGGCACTTTGAAGTACAGGAGCTGTTTTGTCTGCCACTCCAGTGCTGAAGCTCCAATCCTGGGTACCGCTCAATCCGGCAAAAGAAGCCCCCGTTGCGCTGTCCAAAACAGCACCAGCAGCTACGTCCACATAGTAGGTTGCCCCGGCATCCAGGGACGACCGTGGAGAAATAATCAGTTGGGACCCGCTCGCTTGGATGAGCGCCGAAGGAATAACGGTTGACCCAGCCTTACGCAAGGTAACCCAGCCTCCCTGACCGTTCTCCAGGCTGGTAACTGAACCAGCCAGCTTAATGCTGCGGTTAAAAGTCAGAGTAGGCACAACCGAAGTGCTCGCTGTACTGCTCTGATCTGACGGGCTTTTACTGGTCACCGTAAGTTGGGTAGATACGACCGATCCGGTACTAAAGCTCCAACTGTACCCTGCACTTCCGGGAATTGGATTCCCATCGCTATCTCTAAAAGCACCGGATGGCACTGTAACGGTATAATTTGTACCTGCCACAAGTGCGACCTGTGGGGTTATGGTAATCGTATTCGTTCCGCCCCCTGTCACACCAGATGACGTTACTGCCACACTCTGCGCGGACTGGCCGGACGGCTGAATGCTGATGGAGCCGTGATCCGGGTATACCGGACGGCTGAAGCTCATCTTCAGATTACTACCAGGAGCCACACTGGTTGTACGGTCTGCCGGACTAACCGAGTTCAGCTGAACTGCCGCTCCCCGCACGTTAAACACCCAATCAGCAGCTGTATTGAAACCGGCGAAAGGCTGGTTATCGTCATCCACAAAAGCGCCCGGGTCTATAAGCACGTAATAACGTTCACCCGGAGTTAGGCCAGTAACCGTGAACTCAGCGGTGTTGCCGCCGGATATAGCGATCTGAGTCGAAGTCACAGACTGGGAGAACGCAGCAACGTTATCCGATGTCCGCTTAACGGAAATCGTTCCACTTTTGCCTTTATATATCGGCTTATCAAACGCAAGACTAAGTGTTTGGGAAGATGTATTGATAATTGCATTATTGGCAGGAGTCACAGAGGCTATCTTAGGAGCCACACTACCGCTGGTCAGCGTCTTGAACGTATAATCGAACGCCGCTGACGTATTCCCCGCCTTATCTACAAAGGTACCTTCAGACAAACTTATCTTATAATCGGTTCCCGCATCAAAAGTTATCCCGGTGCTGTCGACGTTCCGGATCGTACTGTAAGCATCCACCACACTTGGCGCTACCGGTATCGTTGCAGCTACCGTCGGCGTCCCAGACGGATCCTTCGTCACCGTAATCGTCCCGTTCCCGGCCTTCACCTCCCGGTCGAACTGGACCTTCAAATCTACCTTAGCTGGATCGATCCCCTTCGATCCGTCCACCGGTAGTGTAATTATGGGCTTCAGCGTAGGGTCAGGCTGTAAAGCTGCAGCATTTGCATAGACCGACACAGCCAAGTTCAACACCAGCACTACAGCCAGCCACAATGAAATTCTTCTTCTCAACGGTTACTTCCCCTTTCAAGTCTCTCTCCATATGTAAAATTTGGATTAACAAAAAGACAGTCGTATATCTTATGTCGGCAACTTCTTTGTAAATCTTTAGAAAAGCGTAAAAAGATAATTGAGGCTATGTGAGGGCATCTCTGCCTCCCAAACTTTTAAAAAACAGCTCTACATTTGCTTGGAGTCACATTACTGTTACTGCACAGGACAACCTATTGAAATACCAACACTCAACCATATCCCATATCTGCACAACAAAAAGAGCACCGAAGCTTAATTAGCTCCAGTGCTCTATATAATTGATTAAGCTTACAGACCCGCTTGCTCTCTGAGCAGCTCAGCCTTATCTACACGCTCCCACGGAAGATCTACATCAGTACGGCCAAAATGTCCATAAGCCGCGGTTTGTGCGTAGATCGGACGACGCAGATCCAGCATACGGATGATGCCCGCAGGGCGAAGGTCAAAGTTGTTGCTGACAAGCTCAACGAGCTTCTCTTCGGATACTTTGCCGGTTCCGTATGTATCGACGTTGATCGATACCGGTGTTGCTACGCCAATAGCGTAAGCAAGCTGGATTTCCACTTTGTCAGCAAGACCAGCGGCAACCAGGTTTTTAGCCACATAACGTGCTGCATATGCTGCAGAACGGTCTACCTTCGTAGGATCCTTACCGGAGAATGCGCCGCCGCCGTGGCGAGCATAACCACCGTAAGTATCCACGATGATCTTGCGGCCTGTCAGACCGGCATCCCCTTGAGGTCCGCCAATAACGAAACGGCCTGTCGGGTTAATGAAATATTTAGTTTCTGCATCCAGCAATTCAGCTGGAACAACAGGAAGAATAACCTTTTCTTTAATGTCAGCTTGGATCTGCTCCAAGGTTGCTTCTTCAGCATGCTGTGTCGATACAACAATGGTATCCACACGGGTCGGCTTGCCGTCCACATACTCGATGGTTACCTGTGTCTTACCGTCAGGACGAAGATAGTCCAGTGTGCCGTCTTTACGCACTTCAGACAGACGACGCGCGATACGGTGGGACAGAGCAATTGGAAGAGGCATAAGTTCAGGAGTTTCGTTGGTCGCAAAACCAAACATCAAACCTTGGTCGCCCGCACCAATATCAGCGGTTTCCTTATCCACTTGGGCAGGGTCGCGGGACTCTAACGCCGCATTCACGCCTTGGGCGATATCCGCGGACTGTTCATTCAGTGACGTCAGCACTGCGCAGGTATTATAGTCAAAACCATACTTCGCACGGGTATATCCAATATCCTTGACGGTCTTACGTACGATAGATGGGATATCCACGTATTCGGATTTCGTACTAATTTCGCCGATTACAAGTACAAGCCCCGTTGCAACGGATACTTCGCAAGCCACACGAGCGTTAGGGTCATTAGCCAGAAATGCGTCAAGCACCGCATCAGAAATCTGGTCACAAATCTTGTCCGGATGTCCTTCAGTAACGGACTCGGAAGTAAATAGATGGCGCCCTTTAATGGACATGAATTCTCAACCTCCCATAGGGATGTATGGCCACCGCCAATTCATCCTACACAAAAAATGAACCTTTTCCGAGCGGAAAAGGTTGAAGTACAAGCCTCAAAAGTCATATTAACGTATTTGTACCCCCCTGTCAATCAAGGGACCAGGCTTATGATTCCTTATTCCGTTGTATCCAATTTAAGGTGAATAAGTGCCATAATTATAATGTAAAATGCCGCTCCGCATGCGCCACCAATCGCTTGGTAATTTCCCCGCCGACAGAACCATTCTCTCTCGAGGTTAGATGCCCCCAGCTGCTGGTCGTATGACCACCGCCGATGCTGCCCAGCTCCCCGGAGAACTCCGTATCGGCTGAGCCGAGTGAACCTGCCCCATAACCAACGGGAAGGCCAAATTCCGCTGCGATTTCATATTTCATCTGTCTAAGCGCTTCACGGCTTTGTGGGACGATTTGACGATTTCTCCGACTGTTACTAGCCATTAGAATACACCTCCTGTGTAATTGTTATACAGGATTAGTATCTCTGATATGTTAACTTATAATCTTATGAATGTTTGTTAACTCAAGCAGAACTTGGCGATGGAGTAAGGTTATTTAATGACATAACCTCCGCGTACCATTACGGTTACGCTCATCTTTTGCCCATCAGCTACTTGAATACCCCGGCCTTCTCTTGGAAAAGATAACAGATGATTGCTCTGGGCCGCTTCGCCATTGGCCACATCGATCCCGTCAGTAAGATCCGCGACGCCATTCGCATCTGCACTATAAATAACCGCCTTACCTCCGCGGACAATGAATTCCGTGCCAGCTTTGGCTACCATAGTCTGTCCAGGCTTAAGGGTTACTACTTCAATTCCGTCGCTGGATGCCGCACCCCCAGCTGATGTACCGCCACCAGTACCTGTGCCAGCGCCAGATCCGCTTCCTGTGTTCGGAGTTGGCTTCGTCGGTGTTGAGCCGCCCCCAGTTCCACCACCAAGAGCCTTCTGAATCTGCTGATCCACATAACTCTTTGTCACAACCGGATCATCCGCAGTTCCAGGCTGATTCGCAACACCGGCTCCTTCCGCCTGAAGATTCATTAGCGAGCCTGCCAGCAGCCCACCACCAATAAGAACGGCCGCAGCCGTGATCTTCCAAGTCTTCTTCATGATGTTCCTCCTGCCACTTTAGGAAATTTCTTCTCTTTCTATTAATGATAGAGGTTTTGATAGAGGGAGACAAGGAAAAATCCCCTTCCCGGGGATTTTTCCTTAAGTATTCCTTACCATTCCTCATTAGGCGTAACCTGAACAGTATGGTAGTTATAGCTCTGGTTTGCCAATTTTACTTTCTGTCCCTGGAACTGATCATAAATCGACAGGCTAAATGAACCATATTTCATCTTTTCATAAATTGAATCTTCAACACTAAATGAAAACGTCCCATTCGTTCCTAACTTGAGATCTGTCTCGGGGGCGACTTCCTTCTCCATGACTCTTCCACTAGAATCTTTAATCTCAAAAATAAACTTATGTCCCAAATCCCCTATATTATAATCCGCTGACTTACTTAGGTTGTAATTGAGGTTTACTCGAACCGAAGTAGAGTCACTAAGGTAAGCATCTACCTTGTTAACATTCAAGGTGTACGGGAACAATTCAACGTCCTTAAGTGTGCCCCTTAATCCTATCTGCTTCATATTCACTTCAAGCGCTGCAGCATTCACATAACCTGTAGGCTCAGCTTTCACTGGAGTCAACTTATTCTCTGTAATGCCTTCCCCAAGAACTAACTTCATATCCGAGGCATTGATCTTACTTGGAATCTTGGACCATAGAGCAATTATACTCTTCTCTTCTGGACCCACGGGGGTTTCGATTTGAATTGCTTTAGCTTTATAGTTTTGCCCGCCTGCGGCTTTGTAATAACCAACCATTTGTGACAGATCAATCTGGTGGCTTTCCAAGTTTTTGACTTCAACTTCAGAATAGATGATATCGGAATTAGCTCCTGGATATACTACAGTTCTTAGTATTTTAAACTCCTGCTTACGGCCATCCGTCATCATTTGATACGGACTTTCTTTTTTTATTGTAGGGATTTCTGTTAGGTTGCCGAGATTCGTGAATTGAAACCAAGGAGAAGTAGTCTGCGAGTTACCTTCACCAGATTTCTCAAGCAATGATATCTGAAGTTGACTAAAATCTAGATAGGATGGCAGTTTTGATACAACATACAGATCCGATGATTTGCCTGCTCCTATCAAGCTCACACTCTGTGTATTCACTAGGCGGGTGTCTCCAGTAAGCTTGGCAGAATCAACAGTAAACTGGCCAGTCAATTCAGGAAGAATTATAGTTTTATTACTTTTATTTGAAACAGTAACTCTAGCTGTCAGTATATCACCGTCACTCCAAGGCAATCGCTGCACATTAGATAATGTGAGGCCAAGCAACCCATTATTTGTTTGAAGGAATTGCTCAATTCCTGTTGTATTCTGCATCGGACTGGCCTCTGGAAGTGCAAAAACTCCCACTGGATAAGTAAAAGGAACATCCTTGTTTGTGTTTGTAGTTCCGCCCTCTTTATCTGGAGGTGTGACGGCCTGTGGAGCATTAACGAAAAGCTTCATTGCACCTCCGGTCATATTGGAGGGCACTGTAATATTAAGTCTCAAATTTCGCTCATCTTCAGGTTTAAGAGTCATATTCTCTATACCTTGAACCTGAATGGGAAGTGTGTAGCCAGTTGAAGTATGAAGTACAAACTCATACTTAGGAACTGCAACTGTTGTTGTACCGATATTACGTAAATTGAATTGTATAGCTAAGTCACTGCTATCATAACTTTGGTTCATCCATGCGCCCTTAACAGTTGCTGAGATTTTCCCATTAGGAAGAGTAATGATCTTGTCTTTATAAGGCTCTACTGTAATAGACTGATTCTTTGTTGTAGGAAGTTGGAAAGTTGCTAATGGCAAACTTAACTTCGTCGTCTCATCATCTTGAATAACCTGAAGTTCTAAATTCTTAAGCGGCACCTTCTTAGGAATTGAGGCCATAAAATTTAGCTTTTTAGTGTCCTGTGGCTGAACCCGATAGTCCACACTTGTTGAATCAGCAGTAAGTGGATAGTTGGACCCGTTCGCAGTCTTGACGACCATTTTCACTTTTGGGTCTTCGAACAATTTAGAACCGATATTACGAAGATCTACAGTTACTCCTACATAATTATATTCACCTGATTGATACGTCGTTACCTGATTCATATACATCTTGATCGGCGCTTCATTAATGCGGAAACTCTTGGCCTGCCCTACAGGAGTAGAGGTCAGGTAAGCTGCCGGAACTTTAAATGATCCAACATTATTCTCGTAATTTGGTTTACTAAAATCCCATTTTACGATCTGAAACGCAAGATCACTAATTTTTGTGTTTTTTCCAGTGTTAACTACATAGGTTAGAGTCATTGAGGAACCAGGTGCTATACTCTTCTTTGCAGCATCTGTAGACTTAAGCTTAGCACTATAAACGGATCCCCCACTGGATCGGACTCTTGTCCAATAATCTGTCAGATCCAAGCTTCTAGCCTCACCGTTACTGAAGGTAAGGCTGTATGTTAAAATACTTCCTTCGTCTTGGGTTAGGATATTAACTTCGGATAAGCGTACCGTGCTTTTTGCTGTTAGTTTTACTGCTGGTAATGCATTAATTGTATGAACTACAGGAACTGATATTTTACTAGTAGTCGTTTTACTTTTATTCTGAACTTTGGTATTGGACGCATTCGTCGTGCTTGTCACAGTGCTTCCTATAATTAGAGATAAGCCCAAAGTAACAGCCGTCATCGGGATCTTCTTCAAACTGTCTTCCTCCTATGGCAATATAAGGTATTAATATTAAAACGTTTGATAATCAAAAATGTTTCGTTATTTTCCTTTAAAAATTAAAATGGCTATTTTCAAATGCTAACTAACTGGGTAATATTATGGTAATAAACCCCAAGGAGTGATACATAGTGAAAAAAATGATTATTGGATTAACCGTTGGAATGCTTATTGGCTCTTCTACTTTAGCCGTAGCGGCTAACTCTAAATCGATTCTGGCTTCGTTGGCCAAATACAATATTGTGGTGAATGGTCAAGTCAAAGAAACAGTTTCTAGCCAATTAGAGTACAAAGGGACAACTTATCTACCAATTCGAGAAACTGCAGGAATTTTCGGCTATAACACTCAGTTTGATGCTAAATCAGGGAGCATTAGTTTCACCACTATTAAGGATTGGATTACACTTTCAGAATTTGAGAATTTGAATGCTATCACCATTGTTTCTACAAAAGATGAGGGCATTTATAACGTTACTAAGAAGGGGAAAACATTATTTTTAATAGACGCGTCTAAACTTAAAGATGGAGACGAAACAACATCTGTTGATAGTGATGGTAAAGTAATACACATTAAAAAATCACTAGGGGCTATTTACTTAAAGAAAGCTGACATTGATAAAATTGGGTTATATGTATAAGTTTTTCAAGCAAAAGAAACCTTTGATTAAGTTAACACTTAGTCAAAGGTTTCTTTTTAGTTGAAGCATATCATACAATAAGAAAGACCTGTGCAATGGCACAGGTCTTTCTTTTGTTCTGATATTAAAGAGCTACTGGAGCACTTGCAGAAGTATTTCCAGCCAGATCTTCAACTGTTGCGTCAATTGTCGCACCAGCAGCAGGATCAGTAGTTGTAGTCAATACAACAGTCTTATTATCAGTACCTAGTGCTGCGCTAAGAACGACTTCAGTGCCATCCGCAGCAGCACCATTAGTATCAAAAACGTAGTTTGCTACATTTTCAGCATCAGCTTTTTTAACAGCTTCACTGAAAACTACTGTAATTTGTTTAGCACCAGTTTTGGTCGCTGTAAAAGTAGGAGCAGTTTTATCAACTTTGAAGTTAACTGTAGTTGATTTACCTTGGTTAGTAACTACCAGTTTGTAAGTTCCGTCAACACTGATAGGTGTGCCAGTTGTATAAGCAACTGCAGCGGCTCCATCTTTCGACAATGTAGCTGTTCCTGCAGTGAATGTAGCAGCCACATCAGTTTTGTAAAGACCGTTTTCAGTAACACCAGTTACAGTTGGAGCCGGTGTAGTGTCTATCTTTCCAACTTGGGTCCAGTAAACTGATGATGCAGCAGCTTTATTACCATCAACATCTTTAATTTCAGATGCATCAGCAATCACGCTTACTTTATACTCATCAGTTGTTGCTACCCCAATTGTAATATCAACAGATTTACCATCCGCACCAAGAGTAGTAGTGTAGTTAGTCACAGGCAATCTGTCACCTGTTCTAGCGTTAGTCACTACAAGGTCATATTTGTAGTTATCTGCATTCCCACTAAGCTTTTCACTAAATGGAAGGTTAATCTTATTGTTGTCAACAATCAAACGAGTTTGATTAGCTTGCAATTGAACAACCGGCTTCACACCATCTTTAACTGCAATGTTTGTTGCAGCGGTAGCAACTGCAAGACCAGTAACTGACTTGATTGCACTGTTAGCTTTAACTCCGATTGTAATAGGAGTTCCTGCAGCATCATAAAGACCAGTTTCATTTACAGTTCCACTTAGAGTGACAGTAACAATGTCGCTAGCATCTGTAGTAACAGATCCGATAGAAACACCAGTACCACCAGTCACTTCAAAGTCACTTGCTGTTGCTTGACCGATAGGCTGATCAAATCTTACTTTGATTACACCTTTCGAAGTCAATTTAGCTGGTTGAGTAGTATCGTCATCATACTTAGCAGCAAGACCTACAGGGTTGCTGTTAATTGCTACTGGAGCAGCACCGAAGTTAGTGATGATGTTACCAGCTACGTCTTTCAATGCCAACAGTTGGAATGCTGTCACATTAGCACCAGCAGTTGATTCATTGATGCCTACGCGAGCGTTATCAATGTATTCAGGGAATACGATACGAACAGATTTACCATTTTGAAGTGGAGTCACTTCTGTACCAGCAGGAAGTTGTTGAGTCTTATTGTTAATTACAACAAGGTAGTTACCTGCTGATCCAGCACTTGCCAATTCCAGTTCTTTGCTGAAGTTAATAACCAATACTCGGCCACTACCGGAGTTGGAAGTATACTCTGGGTTTTTAGTATCTTTACCAGTCAATTTTGTGCTGTAATCGGACATTGTATTTTGCAGTTTTGTAGTATCTCTTACACCAGAAATTTTAAGAGTATAAGATGAGTCAAGGGCACCGTAAGTGCTCAGAGTAAATACTTTGTCATCGGAAGTTCCGTTAGCACCAACAACTGATCTTACAGGTACAACGTCACCGTTTGATTTAGTAAGAGTGAAGTATTTAACATCTTCGATGCGAACTTGTTTGTTGAATTTCAAAGTGATCTTAGTGTTATCAAGGGAGCTGATTGACACTTCTGTCACTTCAGGTTGAGTACGATCAAGTTCAGCTTTTACCTTAACTTCAGTTTCTTTGATTTGATTTCCAGAGTAGTCCTTAACTCCTTCTACAAACAGGCTAGTTTCATATCCTGGCAGGCTATTCTTTGTGAAATCAAATGCGTATACAGTAGAAGAGATACGTGTGAAGGAACCAGCTTCTTTTTTGTCATTACCGGATTTCCAGTATACATTCGAAGCATTGATTGTATCAGGATCTACTTCTTCGCTGAAAGTCAATGTCACTCTCTCAAGAGTTGCATTGTTGCTTACTACAGTTGGTGCAGTAGTATCTTCAGCTACAGTAAAGTCAACTTCTTTAGTAAGAGCTTTGAATTTGTTGTAGTCTTCAACGCCAGATACTTCAAGTTTGTGCGCACCTACAGACAGATCTGTAGAAGAATAAGGCTTCAGCACAACTTCACGAGCACCTGCAGTTACAGAACCGAAGAACGATTTGCCGTCAAGTTTGAAATTAGTAGAGCTAGCTGTTTTGATTGGCTCAGAGAATGTTACTTTGATCGCTTTGGTTCCAAGTGCTTTCACTTCAGAAACTTCTGGAAGCGCATTATCAATTGGAGTGAATCCAAAATTTGTAACATCAACTGTTTTGTCTCCAGCTTTTACGTTTCTAACCGAAAGTTTGTAAGCCTTTTGGTTCTGAAGCACGTTGCCGTTAACTTCTTTAACTGCCAAACGAACAGTTTTACCATCAGCCAACAAAGTAGCAGAGTCAATTTGTACAGAGCTGTCTACAGAATACTTATCTTTGTCTTCTGCAGATGCTTGATCAACAGTACCATCAAATGCTACTTCGATTTCTTTCAGGTTGTTTGCTGTAACAGCTTGAACTTTAGTTGCAGTAGTCACAACATAAGTAACCTTAGTTGCAATTGTATTGCCTTTGGAATCTTTGAACTCAACTGCAGTTTCTTTGTTAGCTTCAAGAGCTTTGTCAAGTTTTACCTTAACAACTTCGCCATTGGAAAGTGTGAACTCAACGTTGTTAGCGTCCACTACTTTGTAAGAAGCAACAGTTGGGATGGAGCTCTTCTGATCGATAGTATAAGCAGCTACAACCACTTGGGAGCGAGTTGCGGCAGCTTGGAAGTTAAGGTTCTTCTCGAGCAAACCAGCGTTGATCGCTGCTTGAACGTAGCCTTGAGCCCACTTAGTAGCACTGTTGTCAATGCCAGTAGTTGGAACTTCAAGGTTCAGAGCACGTACAAGAACGGTAGCCAATTCTTCTACAGACACGTTACCGTTGAAGTTGAAGATTTTCTTAGCTTCATTATCACCTTTCATGATACCAGCAGCAGCTACTGCTTCGATGTAAGGTGCAGGCCATTTAGCGTCTTTCTTGTAGTTCTTGTCGTTGAAAGAATACACACCAGTGATTTCTTTCAGGCCTTTAACTTTAACGATCACTTTAGCAAGTTCTGCACGAGTGATTGTTTTCTCCAAATGAGCGGAACCATCTGCATATCCATTCAGGATGCCTTTAGCTTTCAAAGCATCAAATTGTTGTTGTGGTGTGAGGGACTCAGCACCGAATGCTACAGAAGCAAACATGGAGAATGCCATTGCTGTAGACAATGCTACGGATAAAATTTTCTTCATAACCTTTTTTTCTCCTCCTTGAATATCTTTCACTTGAGAATTTTCTTTAAATGTATAGCTCATGTTACTCATTAGCCGATACACCCCCTTTCCCGAGTTGAGCGAGTTACTATAAATTATGTCTGTGAACGGGCCACAGAAACTTGTAAACTTTTGGAGCATGTAGAAATAGAGTAGTTTCCTAATCCTACCTTGACATTATACAATGGGTCCCTAGAGCCGTAAAGAACATTTTTCTAGTAAATAGACAAGTTTCCCTATGAGGGACATTATGGATTGTCTAAATTGGTCGCCCGTTGTTCATGTTCTACATCTTAAACGCAGGTAAAATCAAAAAGTTGCGGGTTTGCGAAAAAAAATTAAAAAGTTGTTATGACTTAGTATTCGCGCCCTCATATTCAACAATCTCCCAGGGATGGGGCTTTACGGGTTTTAGTATAGCATGGCTGTATCTTCCAGTCATTAAGCAAGTTTTCCCAATACAATACCCTGGATTTTGCCAATTCAAACATAAGAAAAAGACGTCCATAAACGAACGTCTCCTAATAATATATCGTATTTCACTTTCAATTATTACCTTACTTTCATAGCCAAATCAATAATACGTGCGCGCATCTGAGGATCAGAGCTCAGGTTCGTGTACATATTCTCGATTGCCTGCTTGTTGTCCTTGTAGGTCTTCTCGTGCTTCATGGTGACATGTGACCAGTCGATCAGCGCGTTTTCTGCCAGTGTCAGCTCATTAAATGCATCGTGGAAGCCAGTCTCCATGACAAGGCCTTCCATAACCTCTTGAGTAACTTCCTGCAGCTTCGCAGTCTCCTCAATCTTCTTCTCCAATACTTTCGCTCTATCCTCAAATTTCGACTTTGCTTTCATATAATCCAGCTGTGCTTTCGATAACAACGGTTTCATGTACTTGTTCACCCTTTTGCAGAAAATGTCTATTACTCTGTTATTGTATCCTAATCTACGAATAATTACAAAAAGATGTAATTGGAAATTACAGTTTGTCCCTCTATTGCTAGAGTTGTCATTAAAATACCCGCCTGCAAGCTTGACGCTCACAAGCGGGTAAAGGTTAGGGATTAGCTTAAGTTTTTAGGGAAGACCTTAGTTCCCTTTTTAAGCAATTCTACAGCTATCTTCCCTGCCTCCGCACGGGTCATGTTGGATTTAGGATTAAAATTATATGCAGGTTTCTTTTGCCCGGCTTGAGTCACTGGAGTACCTGACATGATTTTCGCCTGGGACACTGCCTGAATCGATGGCATAGCATACTTATCCATTTGTCCTGAGTCAAGGAAGGACTTCGCCAATGTAGCCTCAAGCTTGGCATCATTTACAGCCAACTTGAGTTTAAGAGCACGTGCAATCATCACTGCAGCCTGCTCACGGGTGATTGGCTGATCTGGAGCAAATACGCCTTCTGTCTGTCCAGTTACAATCCCAGCTCTGGCAGCTGTCTCGATATGAGCGTAATCCCATGTCTCAGATGCTGCACTTGGCACAAGATCCACAAATGTCTGATTGTTATCATAGTTCAAAGGTAGATTTAGACCTTTCACCAGCAGGGTCGCAAACTCCCCTCTGCTCGTTTGGTCATCTGCCCCAAATTGCTCGAAGCGAACATTCTTCATAAGGCCTTTTGAGTACAAAGCATTCAATATATTACGGGCCCAACTATGATTCGTAATATCTTTGTATCCGCGGCTCATCTTCATTACTGTATAATATCCGAACTCATCAAAAGGAACAGTGACGGTATGCTGCCTAGTATCTACTTCTCCACCAATATTCTCCCATTGACGATTTTTGGTGTACCTGAAGACAGTAACCGTTGTGCCGGCTTCATCAACAACGCTTGGATTATACGCAATAGTAAGCGTACCGCGTTGGGAAGGCTTTACAATGCGTTCTGCCGGAGTCTGCGGATCTCCGAATAGCCCTTCAACTGAATATGGAGCCAGGCCATTTGTTGACGGCTTATAGCCTGCCGTTCCCTTCGCACCTTGTTCTCCTAATCCTCCGTTAATCCAATATACTTCAGATATTCTGCTGAAATTGTTATTTGTATTTAAAAAGTTGTAGTAATAATCATCTGTGATTTTCCAGACAGGGTTCCCCTTCTCATCAACAATCCCGGAATACGCAATGATATTGCCATAGTCATTCCGACGTTCCACAATGCCGTTTGCCGGATCAGCAATACCAAAGAGAAGCTTAGTATCTGGATAGAACTTAGTTATCCCACTAGTGTCCACACTCTTCATTACTGTTGCTTTAGGAAAGCTTAGTTGGAGCGCTTTGTTAAAGACTGAATATTTCGCAGCTACTTTCGGAGCCATGAATTCAGCATCAACCCCTACCGTTCCCGTGTAGTATACATTGATCGTACTTGTATTCGTCACACTGCCACGAACGACCTGAATCTTAATAGGATTAGACTTATCTTGTTTTAATCCAACATAATCAAGAACAAAGCGGTTCTCGCCAAGGTCGGTACGTTTCACCGCAGGGACTTTATCAATAACAACTTGTGAAGCACCCTCAGCTTCAATATCAAAATGAACAAAGTTTTTAGTTACTACATATTGATCGCCTACTGTAGGTTGAGGGGCCAGGATGCGATAAGAACCAGCCTCTCTGATTAATTCTAACTTTTGAGTAGTTTTTGCACCTGTTTTGTTAATTAATTCTAAAGTATAAACATAGGTGCCCGGCGCATCTGTAGTCAAATCTCTAACACGCATTACAAAGTCATTTTGAGTTCCAGAGAAATCATAAGAATATCTTGTTCCACTGAAAGTTACATTTTCATTAGCTGTATTATTCGCAGGTAGATCAACGGATAAAATGTTCTTTGTCCCTAGATTCAGGTTAGCCTTAACAGCTCCAGTTCCACGAAATACTAAATCGAATGTTTTCAAACTCGTTGTGTACTGATTATTTTTGTAAATAAAATCAGGGGTCAAATTAAAAATCTTTGCAATTTGCGGGTTATCGGAAGAATAACTATCCTTACTCGGGAACTCTGGCCGATCCTTACCTACTGCAGGTTGAAAATTGGTCACTGTGGATACATTGCTATCATTTATATAAATTCTTAGCTCTTTTCGTACCTGACGTGACTGCCCCTTATCGTCCTTACCTGTGCCTGTAAAGACAAGTTTGTTCTCTCCAAACACAAGAGGTCCGGATTCAGCTGAAATATTAATAGGAAATTCAAATTTTCCATCGGCACCCAGCCAGTTATCCGTACTGGACTTCACCTTTACGCCATTCGCAAAAGCTTCCGCTGTAAAATACTGGCTTAAGTTATCGAAATCAACATATTGACCTTTTACTGTTAAAGTTTGAGCTCCATTAGAGTCAATATTATAAGTCTGCCCATCCGTTAAATTCTCTACATAAATATAATTTTTAGAAGCAAACGAGATGGTTACATCTTTATATGCTGATGACTGATCATACTTAAATCGAACGGTTTGGTTTCCGTTTTGGAACCCTTCGATTAGGTAAATGTATTGTGTATCAGAGATAGTTTTTGCCAGTTTAACACTAATACTCTGTGTAGACAAAGGAAGGTATTGAGCCAAGAGCTTGTCCGGATCTGCCGGCTTGCTATTAGTGCTAACCTTAATATAAAAGTTACCCGAGTCAATCTTGGCACCATCCAGCGCCTCGCCTGTAGGTACGGTTGTACTCGCTGGGTCAGTATATCCTCTAAGATACTTCATATCTGTAATTACAGTCTGCCCCTGTTTGTATTGGAAATCGACTGATTTACTAATTGTACTAGTGCCATAGGAAACACTAAGAGCATGGCTTTGGCTTACATTAATTACATTTGAGCTATCTTTGCTAAAAAGCAGCGGATCTATTACGAAGGTAACCAGACGGTAAGAAGGTGTATTTTGCCCTAATCCTGGAATATAAACTTCATCCGTACCCGAAGTCGTAATTTTGCCACTAGCATCGAGTTGCAGACCTCCATAATAAGTTGGAGTCACTGCTGTCCCATTTACCTTAATTGCCCCGTTGCCGTTAAATGGCTTGCCGCTATCATCTGGTACTAGCATTTGTGCATATACCTTGGCCTTGTCACTGTTTTCAGTAAACACAGGTACATTATTCAATAGATTCTGTGCATAATTCGCGCTATCTACAAGATACAACCCAACAATTGGATTCTTCTGATCGTAGTAGTACAGTAAATATTTGAATGTCAGTGTATCTGAGCCATTCTCAACTATGAGTTTTAACTCATTTAATCCAGGACTAATTTTGAATTGCTGAGAGAAGAATGTACCGTCCTGAAGAATTGTTGTCGGCAGAGGAGTGGCATTATTCACCGACACGGTAATCTTGGTAGCGTTCTGAGCCTTCCCTTCAAGTGTGATCTGATCTTTAGGAACCACAACTTGGGAACCTTCATTAAGGTTAAGCTTGTCTGCTCCACCTAGGACCTTCAAACTCTCTACATAAGGAACCTTATCAAAAAGAATATAAAATGACTCTGAACGTTCATTTAATCCTTGAGAGCCTCTAAATGTGATTTGGTTCATCCCTGGATACAGGGTCAGATTTGCCGTAAACCGATTATCTGGGCTGTTTACATCCAACTGTATTACCCCTGGAGCCACGTGGGTAGCATCCTGTATCCAGCTTCCATCGGATCCCTGTGTTAATTGCTGCACATTCACAGCAAGAGTAGAACCTGTTACTTTCGTATAGGTGCCTGATACAGGCACCGAGGAACTGGTTACATGATATACATTTGTTCTTGAAAGTTGATTAGCACTATTTTTAGGAAGTGTTAAGTCAACAGTGTTTCGAAGATCTGCAATATCAGGTGTAAAAAAACTAGTCGGTTTCAAGGTAGCCGCCGATACAGTCCCCGTCAGTCCCACCGGAACCAAAGATACCAACAGTGTCAACAACATAAGCCATATTAACGGCTTTTTCGTGCGCTGCATGTATGAATCTCTCCTTTATAAGGTCAGTTATCTTCTTTATCGGACAACCGTGAGAGATTTTGAAGAAAAATGGAATAAAAAAATCCAAATTAATGGAATTTTGCCTCTTAATACCCAAAAGATCGTTCTTTGGCGCTATGGGGATAAGGAAACGGCAGCAAACAAAAAAATCCCGCTGTACGAATGCACAGCGGGATTTCTATTCAGACTCAGTCCGAGCGCTCCGTGCTCTCCTTCATCCGCAATCTTGCGAGGAAGTTGAGTACAGGCCGCTTGGTCTTGCCGATCAGGCCGATGACCTCGGCGCCAATCTGCAGGAAGAAGACCATAATACAAATGACCACGAAGGTTACCCAGTTGGCCGAATAGAGTGCGGCCGAGGACTGGATGATCGCCAGCACCCCGAAGAAAGCGGCGATCCCATAGATGATCAGCACCGTCTGGCGGTGGCTGAAGCCAAGCTCTCGCAGACAATGATGCAGGTGGCCTTTATCCGGCGAGAAGATCGGTTTCTTCTGCATCCAGCGGCGCACAATAGCAAACATGGTATCCGAAAGCGGAACCCCAATCAGAATGAGCGGGGTCAGGAACGAGACAATCGCAACCTGTTTAAATCCTAACAGGGACAGCAGCGCAAGGCTGAAGCCCAGGAACAAGGCCCCGGAATCCCCCATGAAGATCTTGGCAGGGTGGAAATTGAAATACAGAAAGCCCAGAATGCTGCCAAGCAGCAGCAGGCACAGAAGAGCAGTAATTTCGTTGCCCATAATAAAGGCCATCACCGCAATCGTACCGATCGCAATGGCGGATACACCTGCAGCGAGACCATCCAATCCATCGATCAGATTAATTGCATTGGTTACTCCGACGATCCATAGAATCGTAAACGGGATCGAAATCCAGGTCTCCACGGAGGAGTAGGTGTGAAAAGGTATATTAGCAAATTCAATTTTAATATCAAATCCGAATACAACTACACAAGCAGTTGCAATCTGAACCACCAATTTCAGCTTGGCCGAAAGATCAAAACGGTCATCCAAAGCGCCAAGCAGCACAATCATGGTACCACCGACGAGAAACGCTCCCACGAAGTCGAGGTCTCTGGAAGAGATATAACTATCCGGGATAAAAGGAAGTAGTGCGACTAAACCGATAACAAAAGATAAATAAATGCCTAGTCCACCGAGTCTCGGCATTACTCTGGTATGCACCTTGCGCGCATTTGGAACATCGACCACACCGGCTTTGATCGCAAATTTCTTAACGAGCGGTGTTAATCCGAGCGCCAGAACCAGCGCGGCGATAAACCCGATGATATAGATCATCAACATGTCAAATTCAACCCCCATTTTATCTACCGAATGAATTATACTCCGAATGCAAACAAACTACCAACTCTGTAATTCAGCAAATTTCGGCTGATTTTCAGAGAATTCCGCCCATTTACCGCATTTTTGAGAGCTTTTCGCCCTCACGCAGTACTTTGACGGTAAATTTCGGCAGTGCAAGCATCCTCCCAATCCGGGAAGGTTCGCGGAGAAGACGGTAGAACCACTCCAAATGCATCTTCTGCATGAATTTAGGTGCGCGCTGGGTCCGTCCTGAGATCACGTCAAAACTTCCCCCAACCCCCATAATCACAGGAACTCCAAGGTCTTCCTTATACTTGGCGATCCATGGTTCCTGGGTATCCGCACCCCGGGCCACGAACAGCAGATCAGGCCCGGCCTTTACAATTTCATCTATAACTTCCCGGTCCTGCTCCGGACCGAAATATCCGTCACGGGAGCCGACGATCTTCACTCTCGGATATTGCAATTGTAACCGCGAGGCCGCTTCCTGAATCACTTCCGGCGCAGCGCCCAGCAAATATACCTTCCAGCCGAGCTCCTCACCCTGCTTCATGAGTTCATGAAGCAGATCAAATCCTGCCACACGCTCGGTCACAGGCTCGCCACCCTTGCGGGCGGCCCACACCACGCCAGTCCCGTCAGGCACAATCAAATCCGCACGCTGCATCATGGTCTTATACTCCGGGTTCTCCAGGGCGGCCATGACCATAATCGGATTGGCCGTAATAATCTGATGCGGCTTCCCGGACTTCACCACGTCCGTCAAGTAGCTGACGGTATCCTTCATTCCCCACTTGCAGACAGGGATGCCGAATATCGATACCGTAGGCACTGCAGCTGGCTGCTTCATGTGATTCACCCTCTGTTCTTAAAAAATTCAGCGATCCGCTCCGCCGGACGGCGGGCTTCCTGCTTCAGATTGTCAATTCTAGCCGCATTCCGGGCACGCCAGGCGTCCCCGTCCTTAAGAAGGCCGCGCAGCTCGGAGGCTACGATGTGCGGATCAAGCTGATCGCTTGTTCCCGCTGGAACGGAACCTAGACGCGCCAGGAAATGATCGATCTTCGGATCATACGATATCCCCAGCAGCGGCACCCGCTGGTTAGCCGCATAGATCAGGCTGTGCAGCCTCATCCCAATGAGCGCGTCACAGCGGCTGACCTCTGCCAGCATCGCCTGAGGATCAAGCGTCTCTGGAGCGACACTCACTACACTTCCCAGCGATTGTACTGACTCCATCCGCTCTATGACAAAGCGCGATGCTTCATCATCCCCAGGCACATGGAAGGGCAGAAACCGGAAATGAACCATCATCTGCCCTGCCAGAGCCGCAAGACCTGCGGCAAGCTGAATCAGCTCAAGCCGCTCCGGGTTCCAGTAGCGCACGGAAATTCCCACCACAGGCAGCTCCTCCCCGGCGCTTGCAGTCTCCCGGGGAACCATACCTTCGGGAAGCGGCAGACCCATTACCGGGTCTGGCACAACTTCAATGTTTCCCCGGTTCAGCCTCATACTGGCAAGCAGCTCCGCAGACTCGTTATCCCGGACAGAGACATAACTGCATTTGCGGAAGATTCCAGCAATAAAAGGGTGAAACACTCCCCGGTTCACCGGGCCAATCCCCTGAGCATAAATGAACACAGGTTTCTTCAGCCACTGGGCTATCTTAATGATGCCCAGATAGTAAGGGATAGACTTCATACTGGTAGCATCCTGCAGCAGGCTTCCGCCGCCGCTGATCAGTCCGTCACTCTCCTTCAAAGCCCGCCGCACTTCACCGAGCTTCATCCGGTGCACAGCCTTCACACCATACATGGAAGTGGTCCACTCCGGGTCCACCGACAGCACGATCGGCTCAATCCGGATTCCAGCCCGGGCCCCTTCCTCCTCCAGCGCGGTCAGGATGGACTTCAGCACCGCCTCGTCCCCACTGTTGCGGAACCCGTAATATCCGGAGATGACTAGTCTTGTAACAGACGGGGTGACCATTTCTTCCAGCACCTTTCAATAATAATCCACACACCTACGGCAATAAGACCAATAATGATTCCGAAGCCCATGCCAAGAAGTCCGCGAATCAGCGAGATCATGGCAGGAGAGTGAATATGGGCAAAAGTATCCACCATCGACAATTGACCGATTGTAGCGATGATCAGCGCATAAATAATTTTTGGATACCGCAAAGAGGCGAATACCCCAACGATAAAGAGCGGGTGCAGAATCAGGAACTCCTTATTCCGTGGACGTACCCCAATTGTGTTCTCCAGGAATGAGCGGAACTGCGCTTCACCCGGAAGAAGGCTGCCCGAGTTGCCTGTTCTTGAAAGATAATAGTAGCCTACTCCTGCCAGTACAACAGCACAAGCCACCCATAATAGAGTAATCGGCATACGCAGCCATCTGCGCAGCTCGCTGAATACAGATTTGCCTTGATACAAGAAGACGTATACCGCCACAAGGAAAACAGGCACCAGATGCAGCAGACTTACACCGCGGAACTGGTTAAGCACGAGCGCATACGTAATATTATTAAGCAGTGCGATAACGAAAGGAACCGCACACAAAGACAGCAGGGACGTCTTGATAAAGAGCACTAAAGTGTGAGTAAGGCGGCGTCCGCCTGACATGTCCGGATGCTCTCCATGAATCTCCTGGACTTTCTTGATGGCCAGCAGCATCGCAATGGTCGGCGCGCTGATCGCGACGAACAGAGACAGAAGCTGTTCCAGCCATTCCTCCTTATGAATAACGAACAGTCCCGCGCAGCCAAGGAGTCCGAGTATCAGAGCCGCAAGGGTTAGCGAAGGCAGGAAGTAAGACACCAGAATAGCCACGAACGCAACTCCGCCCAGAACGACAATCGCTTTGGCGATTTTGTCCCAGGAATGGGTGGTAACCGTGAAGGCTTCTGCTTGTCCGAGCTTGAACCCGTCTTTCTCAATGCGTTTGACCGCATTTCCAGGCTCACCCAGGGTCTTCACAATGTTCTCAACCGAATCCGTAATTGTAGATTTTGTGGTGTCCTTGCTCGGCATGCTGTTGATATAAATCATCCGGATCTTACGGTCCTTCGCCGCCAGGGCGAACCGGTCAGCAAGCGTGTCAGGATCCAGCTTTGCATCCTTATCACTTAAAGAATACAGACGTACAACATTATAGTTCAAATAATAAGCCAGTTTATTAAAGCCAGCCTGAGGCTTCTTCAGACCTTCAATGGTCACGATACCGAGTCCGTGAGCTTTCAAGGAATCCGCGAATGCCTTAAGACTCTTCTTCTCTGGGTCATCAGTAAAGCCTTTGACCGCATCCCCTTCAAACAAGATGTGTTTAACATTGTTCTCCTGGAAGATGGTCAGCATCTGATCTACCGCAGCCTGATCATAGGGCTGGCTGTCACTCATACGCGGAAGAATATTAAAGCCTTTGTCACGCAGCATCTTCATGGCAATCGGATCCGGCGCGAATGATTTCATTACCGCATCGGCCGGTGACGTATTAATGCGAATGGCGGCGGTTCCTTCATCCCAGCTCCATGGAACCACATCAATGCCTGCGGCTTTGAACGTCTGTTCAATCATCGGTGCGAAAGTCTCGGCATTCTCCTTACTCGTAAACACGACGTAAGTTTGATTGTCCGTCTGGGCGGTCGACAGCGGAAGTCTCTTCATACCAATCAAATCCTGTGTGCTGTACACCATTAGACGGTGGGATCGGGTCAATTCGTCGAGATTGCTTTCAAACATCGCGATCGTGCCAATTCCGGCCCCTTTTAACTGGTCAAGCTCTTCATTCAAAAACGCTTCAGGTTTAGGTTGATAAACAGAACTCTCCAGCAAACTGCGATAGTTGAAAATAAGCTCCACGTTCTTGGCCGTCTGCTCTGTCTGAATACGGGCATAAATCAGGGGCAGTGATGCCACCATCCCGATAACCACCAGAATCCAAAGCCACTTGCGTGATACATTGTTCCATTGTTGCCATTTCTGATACACGAAGGTACCTCCTCATGAATAAACTCCGAAGCCCGGGCCAGCCTGAAGGACTGAGCCTGCGAGCCCCGGATCATATACAAAGCTTAAATACTAATTATTACATTCAATTGTTAGTTAAGCGTCAACTCGGCCCATGACTTCATCCTGTAATCGGCCCAGCGTTCCTAGGGCATCCTCATTAGAGGTTCCACATACGGCGAAGTATACTTTGATCTTAGGCTCAGTGCCCGAAGGACGAAGACAGAACCAAGACCCGTCTTCCAAAATAAATTTGAGCACGTTCTCCTTAGGGAATCCATATAGACCCTGAGAGTAGTCTTCGACTTCCTTCACTTTTAGACCGGCAACCTCACTTGGAGCGGCATTGCGCCAATCTTCCATGAGAGAATGAATCTTGGCAACTCCATCCTTACCCTTGAGCGTCCGTGATACCAATGCTTCACGGTAATAACCGTACTGCTGGTACAAATCCTCAAGCACATCAAACAAGGTCTTGCCCTGTGTTTTATAGTATGCCGCCGCTTCGGCAATTAATGTTGAAGCCACAATAGCGTCTTTGTCACGGGCGTAATTCCCCGCCAGATATCCATAGCTCTCTTCATACCCAAACAGGAAGGTATGGTTACCGGACGCGTCAAATTTGTTCATCATCTCGCCGATATATTTGAATCCGGTTAGGGTGTTGAATACTTCGACTCCATAGTGGCGTGCAATCACCGCACCGAATTCACTGGTCACAATGGTCTTCACCACGGCGCCATTAGCTGGAAGCTTGCCGCTTTCCTTCATCTGACTGAGCAGATAGTGTACAAGAATCGAACCGGACTGATTCCCGGTCAGGACCTGGTATTCTCCCTGCGAGTCTTTAACTACAGCCCCCATGCGGTCTGCATCAGGGTCTGTGCCGATAAGCAGATCCGCGCCGACCTTCTGGCCAAGCTCTATAGCCAGAGTGAAGGCTTCCCGCTCCTCCGGATTCGGAGATTTCACTGTGGAGAACTCCGCGTCAGGCTGCTCCTGCTCTTTTACGATATGAACCTGGGTGAACCCGAGCTTATCGAGCACCCGGCGCACCGGCAGGTTGCCTGTTCCATGAAGTGGGGTGTAGACGATCACAACGTCCTTGGCAGCCCCGCCTGCCAGCAGCTGCGGATTCACACTGGTAGCTGCCACCGTATTTACAAAAGCTTCGTCCTCCGCGTCTCCAAGCCATACAAGCAATCCTTGCTTTTCCGCTTCTTCCCTCGTAAGACGTTTCACCTCAGCAAAAGAGGAGACCTCTTTAATTCTGGAGATCACTTCTTCCGCCTCATGCGGTACAAGCTGACCGCCAGCGGCGTTATACACCTTATAACCATTGTACTCGGGTGGATTATGGCTCGCGGTAATCACGATGCCCCCGGTTGCCTTAAGTGAGCGTACAGCGAACGACAGCTGAGGGGTCGGCCGAAGCGAAGGAAACAGCTTCGCAGCGATTCCGTTTCCGGCAAGCACTAGTGCCGCTTCCAGAGCAAATTCCGGAGAAAAGTGCCGGGAATCATGGGCAATTACAACCGAAGGCTGATCCCCCGCCCCTGATTTACGGTGCGCATCCCAAATATACTGGGCGAAGCCTTGCGTTGCTTTTCCTACTGTATACTTGTTAATCCGGTTGCTTCCGGCTCCAATAACGCCGCGGAGGCCACCTGTTCCAAACTCAAGCTCCTTGTAGAATCGGTCTTCCAATTCAGCAGGGTTCTTATCCAGTGAGCGAAGCTCCTGTTTAGTCTCCTCATCAATTGAAGCATCCTGCAGCCACGCTTGAACTTTCTCTTGAATTGTCTTATTGATTTCGCTCATGTCTCTACTCCTATTCTGTTGAATTAATTCATCTTCCCGTCTGAGAGGGCAAACATAATCTCACCTTCCGCAACCACCTTGTCTTCCACCTTCGCAACCGCACGCCCTTTGCCTATAGAACCTTTCAGACGTATAATCTCCACCTCAAGACGCAGCGTATCGCCTGGGAACACCTGATCACGGAAACGGAACCCATCCAGCCCGGCAAGGAATCCGATCTTTCCCTTATTGCTCTCTAGACTCAGCATAGCTGCAGCACCAACTTGGGCGAGCGCTTCAGTGATCAGGACTCCAGGCATCACCGGATAACCTGGGAAATGCCCCTGGAAGAACGGCTCGTTGATGGTTACATTCTTGATTCCAACCGCACGTTTGCCTACCTCCATTTCCACGATGCGGTCCACTAATAAAAATGGATACCTGTGCGGAATTAACTCCTGGACTTTACGGTTATCTAACATAATTATGTAATACCCCTTTCTCATTGCCCTTAAATTTCGGGTAAATTGTATTTAAACGGATAAGCCAGTATGAAAACAGACCCTCAGGGCCATACTGTAACTATCCTTCGTCTCTGCAGATACGAAGGTTCAGATAAGGGGTTTATCCGCGGGGCTGCACCAGCTGGCCTGCGGGTAAAACCCTTTTGTCATTTCTAACTTTAAACGGGGCCGTTCTGACCTAGAGTCCTCTTCGGACAATCCTCCACCAATTATACCTTCTCTCTCGGCAAAAATAAAACTCCCGCCCATTCAGGGAGGCTGCGGCGGTTCCCGCATTTCCATCCCTCCTCGGCGGGAGTGATTAACAAGTTACTACATCTTGTCATCTGTTTCAGGAAAGGATGCCATAAAGACATGGCTTCATTAAAACAGATAACCCACTACTATGGCGCAAACACCAAGTCAAACACATGACGCCAGGTACTCCAATGAAAGACACTGCTTAGACTCTGCTTGCCCAGTACTACATACCCTACAATCATACCGCCAAATAGCGCAAGGAAGAGGATAAATAGGATCAGAAGAACGAACAGGGTTCTCCGGAGAGCTGGTCGTCTTGCCGCCGGTTTACTCTCTTGACTCATCGCATCCACCTATCCGCGCAAATTGTTCACAAGGCCCGTCATCGTGTCACTCGAAGTCAGCGCCCGGGCAGCCAGCTGATAAGCACGCTGAACCTGGAGCATGTCCGACATCTCTGTGGTGATGTCCACATTGGACTGCTCAAGAGCACTCTGGCGAAGCGTAGCTCTCTGATTCTGAGGCAGCGCATCATTGTTCGCGAGCACATCCCGCTCAGCCGCCCCTGCAGAAAGCACATACAGGTTGTCGGCTCTTTGTTCAAGCGCGTCCGGCCGCTGTGGCGATACAAGCTGAATGGCTTGCCCCAGGTTAGTTGTCGTCCGACCCAATGTGGCCTTGATATTTCCGCCCGCATCTATTTGAAGCTTCGAACCTGCGGGAACGGTAATTGGCGCGTTATTCTTATCCAATACGTAGTATCCCTGAGCTGTCACTAAATATGCCAGCTTAGAGTCCTGCGGGTCCGGCTGGATGTGGAAGCTTCCTTCCCTCGTCCATGCCTTCTGGCCGTTAGCCTGAACCGCGAACAATCCATTCCCCTGAATGGCCAGGTCGGTGTCAATCCCCGTGTCCTTGAAGGAGCCTTGAGAAAAGTCGCGGGTGACGCCCGCCATTTTGGAACCGTAGCCCACATTAATCCCTAGCGGAGTGGCTCTTCCCGTACGCCCCATCGGGGGCTCCTGCTTAAACATGGTCGTCAACGTATCTTCAAACGTAGCGCCCTTGCTTTTGTATCCAATTGTATTCACATTTGCGATGTTATCCGCCAGAATATCCAGCCGCTGCTGGATCCCCGCCATGGAAACGGCGGAGCTGATCATGGAGTTATTCATTTAGCGCCTCCTACACACGGCCGACTTCATTTACGGCTTTGTCCATGCTTTTATCATAAAATTGAATTACCTTTTGGTTAGCCTCATAGGCGCGCTGTGCCGTCATTAAATCAACCATGGACTGCGCGGTATTTACGTTGGAGCCTTCAAGAGAGCCTTGACGTACCGTCACGGCATCGTTAGCCGTTAGATTACGGATGCCGGCTTTTTGCGGATCGGCGGCTTCATACACCCCATTACCGTTACGCGTAAGCTGGTAAGGAGATTCCACAACCGTAATCTGAAGCTGCTGGTTGGTAGGAGCCCCATTATATAGGAAGTTTCCCTTTCCGTCCGTCTGAAGATCCTTGATCGGTTGGTTCAGGACAAGAGGCTGCCCATTGGCGCCCAGTACTCTAAAACCGGTGGAGCTAAGCAGTTCCCCAGCAGCATTCACATGGAAGTTACCATCCCGTGTATAACGGACATTGCCGTCATTGTCTTGCACCGTAAAGAATGCTTGTGGCCGATAGACCACACTGCCATCCTGCTTCACATACTTGCCTGACTCGTCAAAAGGATAAGGTTGTCCAGTAGCAGGATCAACTAGAGAAAGGCTGGATTCCAGTCCAAAGTCTGACATTTTGCCAGTCTCTCTAAGATCTCCTTGGGTGAAAATTGGCTGAGTCTCCTCGGCGAACACGCCGGTGTTCAGCTTGCCAATCTGCCTGTTGCCTGGTGCATCTCCGCCCACCAACGAGACAAGCACCTCGGGAAAAGAGCGTGCGGCCTCATTCACAGACTTGTATCCTGGGGTGTTAATGTTGGCGATATTCTGTGTCACCGTGTCGTGCAGACGCTGTTGGGTCATCATCCCTGCAGCAGCCGTATAGAGTCCTCTCAGCATAGGAAACCTCCTAAAAACTTAAAAATTCTTATTGAAATATTCGCAGCCTTTTTAATTTCACAACCCTCCCAAACCCTCCCTTGCCTAAGCATATGCTTCCGAGGTAGTTTTCCCTTGGAAAACTTTCAGGAGGGCCCCGAGGATTTCATCCTCTGGACACCTGAATGGCTGGGGAATGGGGCTAAGCTAACTGGACTTGGTGAATACGTGCTCCGGGTCGCTTGTCGTCCCTGCGGGACACGCTTTTGGGTTGTGTTGTTTAGAGCCAGTAACTTGAGTGATTGATTGACTGACTGGATAGGATGACTCGTAGCATGGATGCCTGAACAATTTGTAGAATTGAACAGTTTCTGAACTTGATGTTTAGCAAAACTTATAGCGATGGTGACCAACCGGATGAATAAACTAAATTTCATAGCCTGGGTGACTGATCAAGTGAATGCGTTTAATCATAGCTTAGTTATCTGGATAGATGAATGAGCTAAATTTCGCTGCTAGGGTGACTGACCAGATGAACTAGCTAAATTTCGTAGCTTTGGTGACTGACTTGAATACACAATTTATAGCTATTGAAGTTGAACAAAAGGAAGGTCAGACTAGGCAAAAGGTGAAATGGTTCTTGAAAAGCACAGCGTTCGCCTTTGTGAACAGATGATTTCTAACTTATGACTTTTATATCAAGAAATCTGTTAACCAACAGCGATCGGAAGAACATTTCAACCGGATGCCTTTATCCTGTACAATCATTTATTCCAACTGTAAACAATTCCCTGTTTCTTAATGAACAAGGCTGTTTATTTTTTATTAAAAAGGCAAACGGACTTATTTATCCAAATCAAAGCAAGTTATGTTATGTCATCTGCCTATCTATATTCCAAATTGCCCGCCCCGGCAAATGCTTCTTTTCAATATATCGGACAACTAGAACTTTTTCTTTATAACTCTATCCAAATTATCGAGCATAAGCCCTGTGCCCTTAACTACGCAGTGCATCGGATCTTCCGCGATCACGACCGGAACCCGAAGTTCCTCCGCGAGGAGCTCGTCCAATCCATTCAGCAGAGCGCCGCCCCCGGTCAGAATTACACCGCGGTCAATGATATCGGCTGACAGTTCCGGCGGTGTGCGCTCCAGGACGGATTTAGCTGCTGCGACGATGGAAGACACGGGCTCCCATAGAGCTTCCTGAACTTCGGAGGACGAAATGGTTACCGTGAGAGGGAGTCCTGACACCATATCTCTGCCCCGGATGTCCAGCTCAGCTTGGCGGCCGCCAGGACGAACGGTTCCGATACCAATCTTGATATCCTCGGCAGTGCGTTCCCCGATAAGGAGCTTGTACTTCGTCTTAATGTAACGGATAATCGCGGCATCGAACTTGTCCCCTGCCATCTTAATTGATGAGGCCGTGACAATGTCCCCCATGGAGAGAACGGCTACGTCCGTTGTTCCTCCTCCGATATCCACCACCATATTGCCGCTTGGCTCAAAAATGTCCATACCGGCGCCGATAGCAGCCGCCTTCGGTTCTTCCTCGAGATAAACTTCCTTCGCGCCGCTGCGCTCTGCGGCCTCCCGAATCGCCTTCTGCTCAACGGAGGTAATATTGGTTGGGGCACAGATCAAAATCCGTGGGTGGCTGTACCAGTTCTTCCCGCCAACACGATTAATAAAGTACTTCAACATCGTCTCCGTAATTTCAAAATCTGCAATAACCCCGTCCTTCAGCGGACGGATTGCCACAATATTTCCAGGTGTTCTGCCTACCATCCGCCTTGCGTCTTCACCGACAGCAAGCACACGCTTGGTATCGCTCTCAATCGTGACGACAGAAGGCTCGTCGAGCACTACACCTTTCCCTTTTACATGGATCAGCACGTTCGCAGTGCCCAAATCAATTCCGATATCCTTGCTCATCATTACAAAGCTCCCCCAAAGCGTATTTTTAATGGTAAAAGAAACCTAACGTCTATTGTCATTCTGTTCGACAGAATATCCGTCAATTTTACAGAAACATCCAGAAAAAACACATCTGAAGTCCGTTTTGCGTAGCTAAATTTCGGGATGTTTGGATAAATTACCCGCATTCTTGTACCATATTTAAAAATATCATACTTTGGGGGACGTATTCAATTACATATCTGTCTTTTTTCGTACGAAAAGTGGGTGATAAGGGCGGATTAATTCGCTGCTGTGATCACTTCCCGCTTGGAGGGTGTGGTCTTTTTATATTTAATCTTGGTCGCCTCTCCTCCGCGCAGATGCCTGATGGATTTATGGTACTCCAGAATATGCTTCACCTGGTCAGCCAAATCCGGGTTGATCTCCGGAAGCCGTTCCGTTAAATCCTTGTGTACCGTGCTTTTGGACACACCAAACTCCTTGGCGATGGTCCTAACCGTATGCTTCGTCTCCACGATGCAGCGGCCTATCTTAATGGTTCGTTCCTTAATGTAATCATGCACGCTCCCGCCTCCCAACTCGAGATAGTTTGGTACAGTATATGAGGGGCGTGCCCATATATTCTTTGTTTCCAAGCCTGACAAGCCTGCGCGGGGCCAATTATTTTACACAGCAAGCGAAAAAAACGGGGGATCTGGAGATCCCCCGTTTGGCGCAGGCCTTATGTACTAAGACTTTTCAGTTAGTGGACTAGCCTGCTCCAAGTCAACACATTATTTTTGCGGAAGCAGCTGGGATGGGTTCACCGGTGTGCCGTTCTCATATACGGCAAAGTGAACATGATTGCCAAGATCCTTCTCCAGCTCATTGCGTCCGGCGGTGGCCAGGGTATCCCCCTGCTTCACTTCAGCGTCCTTCTTCACCTTCACATCCGCGAGACTTTCGTAGACGGTCTTCAGGTTGTTGGCATGGGTGATCTCCACCACATAACCTAGCAGCGCATGCTGCTCTACCCGCGTAACTTTGCCACCCAAAGCTGCTTTCACATCAAAAGATTTGTTATCCCCTCTTGCGAGGTCGATACCCGTGTTCGGCACGAACGTGTCATTATACTGCACGATCGCGGACACATGCTCTTCTGCTGAAGCATCCTTGTCATAAAACGGCTTAACAACATTAACCTCGGCGGCGTTAGCCACCGGCCATACGAGATCCTCCGGCGTAGCGACAGTCTGAACCGATGTGCCATCTTCAGGCTTAACCTTGGTATCTCCCGTGGTAGTGCCTACCGGCTGGGTCACCGTTCCCGATGTGATCTCAGCCTGCGGCTTACGGCTCGCGCCCTGGTACACCCACACTAAGGTTAGTATGATTGCCGCGATGGCCATGTATGCTGCCGGGTATACCCACTTTCTGGACAAAAGTTTTTTCCATGAGGATGCCGGTACAGCCGGCTCTCCCAATCCAATTTTAGGAGATTCCTCATTCTTGTGCTGCTTCTGATTTTGATCATTCATAGTTTATCACCTCAGTAACAAGTGTTACCGGGGTAAACTCTTTTATACTTCGCCTATCCTACTTTTTTAGAAAATAATTTTAGAGCCTTATTCCCCTTCTATTGCCGGGCAACCACCAGCCCCATGCGGTCCTTAAACAAATGAGGTCTTGCGGATGTTTTGCACCAGCGACAAGATGGGTGAGCTTTAGGTTTATATGAATATAACTATCGTTATAACACTACTATACGTGAAAGGATGAGCCACACCGGAATATGACCCCCTTCTCATGGAGACCTCTACTGGAAAAAGGAGCGCCTGCACTTTCCGTTTATATCTAATGAACGCAAGCCCCTCGCAGCTGCCTAGGCCACAAAACTGATCTAGTCCGTTCTACTTGGCCTTATTCAGCAAATGTGAGGCTTGGGCGAATTGAATGCCTGTATAGTAGTGTTCTAGAATCTGGTTCACCGTATATCCTTCCTTGGCCATTCCATTTGCTCCCCATTGACTCATGCCCACACCGTGGCCATACCCGTAAGTTGTAATTTTGACCTGATTACCTTCTGGATCAAAACGGAACTGGCTGGACCGCAGCCCCAGCTTCTCCCGAATCTCCCTTCCACTAAAGGTGGTTCCGCCTATCTTCGCTTCCTTAACTCTATGTCCTGTCGTACTGGATACAATTTTAAACAGAGAGCGGGTGCCTGCTGCCTGACCCGCAACTGCTGGAATACTTGGTTGGGCTAGTCCCAGCTTACTAAAGACACTGCTCAAGCTCATGGTGACCGTCTCTTTATAGTCCGGGTCCAGCTTGATGTCCCAAGGGCTTGGCACACTGCGCAGATAAGGAATTTTGTAATTCCAGTATTCCTCTGAGTTCTCAGTATACCCGTTGCTGGCGGAGAAGAAGGAGGCCGTAATCGGCTTGCCTTGGTAAGTCATAATCGTCCCAGTCGTGGCATGGACAGCCTTTTGGATTCTGGCAAGCTTATCGGCTTCCCCATCTGTCTGCCATTTCTTCAAGGCATGGCGGGGGAGATAGGCTTGATGGGCCACCGTATCGGTCACATCCGCGGCCCGTCCAGGAACCCCGCTCGTATCTCCATCTGTGAGTCTTCTTACTATAAAGGTACGTGCCGCAATGGCCTGTGCCTTCAGCGCCTCCAGCTCGAAGG
>NZ_LT575476.1:4946760-5006374 GCF_900086655.1 Paenibacillus tuaregi
GGCCCACGGTTGGCGCGCTCGCAGGCTTGCGCCAAGCTGACGCAAGCGGCGCCGTGGACGTGGCACCGTGCGGCGTTCGGGCGCTTACCGTAGGACCGCCGGCCTCGGACGCCCCCTCTTCATCCGCCTGATAGGCGGGCTGTGGTTCGCTAGCGCCTACTCTAGGGTCAGTAATTGCTCTGTGAGCCCAATCCGCCTGGACTTGCTTTTGTATGGATACACCTGTTTCATTGCCACTGACTGATTCACTTCTCTCGGTGCCATAACCGCTCTGCGGGGAGGACTTTACTGCAGCATCACTTACTGTCTGCCGGCTTTTCTCCGCTGGGCCAGGCACTAAGGATAGGGAAGAGCGGGACTGTGCAGACCTGCCCTTCTGAACCTTTGTAGACCCACTGACTTGCGAGTTCCCCGAATGCCCGGTTTTTTCAGCAATCTGTCCCTCAGCAACAGGAGCCTTCAACGACAGCGGGATGGTCTCACGTGGTGGCTTTATTTCGGACGGAGTCCTACCTGCTGTAGAATCCTCCGGAGTTAGGATCACTTTAATCGATGCTCTGTTGTCTCTCATCTTTTCGGTTACCTCCATCATCCGCCGTTTGCTCTGTTCATGTTCAGAGCACTCTAGCTTTTCCTCGTTATATCTTTTTGTCACTATACTTATAGATATGAGTTTTGATGATGGGGTAGAACCCTTAAACAAGCCAAAACTGAAAATGGTGGCTGCTTTAAGTCTATCGATTGTCTATAACAACCCGGTAAACTTATCATTTTGACCAGAGTCATTTATCCCCCTCCCATTGAAAAGCTACCAGCACGCGGTGTGGCATGCTTACAAAAAAAGGACCCCCACCTTACGGCAGGAGCCCTTGTCTTTAAATCATCATAAATAATTAGGCCAAACTTGGTTGAATCTTGAACACGCTCAGATCTTCCTGAACAACTTGTGCCTTCTCGCTTTCCGCAGCTTCCGAGACACGCCAGATATTGGCGCCGAGTCCCTGCAGCTTCTCAGCCAGATTCACATAACCGCGGTCAATATGATGCGTGCCGCTTACTTCTGTTGTACCTTCGGCGACCAACCCAGCAATGATCAGTGCGGCTCCTGCACGAAGGTCAGTTGCACACACTTTGGCACCTTTCAGGTTGGCACCCCCAGTTACGATCGCGCTGCGGCCTTCCACTTTAATCTCCGCATTCATCAGAGCGAATTGCTCCACATGCATGAAGCGGTTCTCAAATACGGTTTCAGCCACCACACTCGTTCCCTCTGCTTTAAGCAGAAGAGCCATCATTTGAGACTGCATGTCAGTCGGGAAGCCTGGATAAGGCAGAGTCTTTACATCTACAGAACGCAAAGATTTATTCGCGGTAACACGTACCCCGTTCTCTTGTACGTCCACCACAACTCCCATTTCCTCAAGCTTGGAGATGACGGGGCCAAGATGATCTGCGATCGCACCCTCTACAAAAACATCCCCACCTGTGATAGCCGCAGCGATCATATACGTTCCAGCCTCAACACGGTCAGGAATTACAGTATGTTCTACGCCGCGCAGCTTCTCAACACCTTCAATACGAATGATACCGGTTCCCGCACCGCGGATCACCGCCCCCATACTTGTCAGGTAATTCGCCAAATCGACAATTTCCGGCTCTTTCGCCGCATTTTCGATAATGGTTGTACCTTCGGCAAGAGTTGCCGCCATCATTATATTCTCAGTTGCACCTACACTGGCCACATCCAAATAAATTTTCGCGCCGCGGAGTCTGCCTTCGGATCTCGCCTCGATGTAGCCCTGGCCCAGATTAATTTCGGCCCCCATAGCTTCAAACCCTTTAAGGTGTTGATCGATCGGTCTAGTCCCAATGGCGCAACCGCCTGGGAGAGAGATCCGTGTATGTCCCATGCGTGTAAGCAGGGGTCCCATGACCAGGAATGATGCCCGCATTTTGCGTACCCACTCATAGGGAGCTTCACAGGATACGAGATTTTGTGCATCTACCGTGATCACTTCCTGCTCGTATGTAACACCGGCTCCTAGATATTCCAATACTTTATTAATCGTCATCACATCATCAAGTGGTGGTGCATCCCGAATAATGCTAACCCCTTCTTCTCCCAACAGAGAAGCTGCGATTATGGGCAGCACTGAGTTCTTAGCTCCGCTGACTTTGACGGTCCCCGTCAGCACATTGCCACCGCGGACGATAAATTTGCTCATCTTGGTTCCCTCCGCGCGTTCATTTTCTCTTTTTCTCAACATCTGAAAAAAAGCATCCCGCTAATTCACTAAGTTTCATAATAACATGGTTTATTTACATGGCTCAAGATTTGTTTACATAAGTTTGTGTCGAATTCTATACTTCCACCAAGCTGAGTGCCTGCCGAAGGAAGTTTTGTCTTGGACCAAGGAAATTTATCCTCGGGTCAGTACCCGATCCTTTTCGAGAAGGGCATAGTACGAGGCAAGGCCGATTACCATGCGGGGATAAATATTAACGGAGCATAAAATCCTTATTTCCAGTGTTGACACAATGATTCGATGTTATTCGACATTACCAAGGCGTTCGAGTTACCTAACAGAGATATAACCATTCGTTTAAACATTAAAACATGTACTTGAGCATCCGTGTATATCCCCAATAATCAAGGATGAACGAGGATACAAAATGTCCCAAAACCACAGCTAACAAGAGCTGTAGCAGCTTGCCTTGAGGTCCCTTGGGATTGCGAACGATCAAGTCAAGCTTGAGGTTCTGCAGAGCCCACCAGGCAACGGCAATACAAACCAAAGATACAATGATCGCGGCCAGACCGCTTACTGCAATTGTTGAGGGCAATTGGCTCACTGTGCTTGAATCCACAACAGGACTCCTCCTTGGGCATGCTTATAATTTATGCGGGTTCATGTCAATCGGTTAATCACCCAATAAATTATATCGGTAATACATAGAATAAACTATAGATCGATTATTTTACAAAAATAAAGACCTTCTATATCATACTTGCCAAGCCGCTAATAATCCAGCTTTTTATATACAATTTCTTATTTTTCCATATGTAAGCGATTCAATTAGATAAGATCAGCTTGAAACATTTTTTCTTTATCATTACGCTATATAAACAGGGCATCATTGACCCCGGATATTACCTGATGGAGGAATACACATGAAACTCGAAGTGATTACATATACGCTTGCTGATTCTAAAATCGCCCAAGCCGCTGGAGCGGACCGGATTGAGGTGATTACAGCTCCTGCAGAAGGAGGATTAACACCAAGCCTGGGGCTGGTTGAAGAAATTAGAGAACACAGCAGTATAGATATGCGGGTTATGGTACGCCCGCACAGCCGTCATTTTCATTATGATGCTGACGACATTCACACTATTCTAAAGGATGCAAGAACGTTCAGGCGCAAAGGAATTGATGGTCTTGTATTTGGTGCCCTTACTCCAGATAAAAAAGTGGATGAAGACCTTCTTGCCCGGTTTATTGACGCAGCAGACGGTCTGCCGGTGACTTTCCATAGAGCTATTGATGAAGTCCGTGACCAGCAGGAAGCCCTTCGCACTTTGAGCAAATACCCACAGGTAACTCATGTCTTAACCTCTGGCGGGAAACCTTCGGCTCTCTTGGCCCAGGACACTTTGCGCGAGCTGAATCAGTTGGCGGCCGAGCTCGGGACTTTAACTATTATTGCCGGGGCGGGTATTGGATTGGAGGCACTCCCCCAGTTTCTTCAGTCTACCGGGCTGTCTGAGATTCATATAGGATCTGGTGTACGAATGGACAATCAAATTCTCAGCACCCTGGATTCGAGTCTTATCTCCCAAGCCAAGGCTCTTATCCACAGCAGAGTTTCTTGGTAAGACCGGGAGGCTTACCAGCCTTACAGTCTTACATTATACAGTCTTACAGTCTTGCAGGCATTCCTATTCCCTTGCTTCCTTGCCTGTTTGCTTTCTCTATCACCTTATGAACTGTATTACTTGCTAAATGATCAATGATTATGTCAGTTGTTACTTACAAAATCGTAAACTGAATCCTCAGTAGACCATTTTTTCAACTTCCTGGCTTTAGAAACTTATCTGTTACTCACTCAATCATTTTCTTACTTATCTTATATAATAATGTCCGTGAGCTTATTCCCCCCTGAATAGTCTCCTCTTAACCGCCGTAAAATAAACGATTGACAGTGATCATTCTATTACTATCAGTTTAAACAAGAAAAAAAGGGGCAATCCCAGGGAGTTCTTCCCTGGGATTGCCCCTTCTTACTTCAATGCTATTCTTTGCTCCGAGAGGAGACATTGATCCGCGTAATTGCTCTTTGCAAGGCAAGCTCTGCCCGACGATGGTCGACCATATCCTGGTTGCCATGCGCGTTCAGACGCCGTTCAGCACGCTCCTTCGCAGCTTTCGCACGTTCAACATCAATGTCATTCGGTGCTTCTGCGCTCTCCGCCAGAAGGATGACTTTATCCTTCTGCACCTCAACAAACCCGCCGTGTACGGCTAGGATTGAAGACTTCTTCCCGGTTTTTACCTTGATCGGAGCTACCTTAAGCGGTGTAACAAAAGGAATGTGCCCTGGAAGGATTCCGAGCTCCCCTTCTTCCCCGCGTACACTAAGGCTCTCCACCTGTTCCGAGAACACAACGCGCTCAGGCGTAACGATTTCCAATAAAAAGGTGCTCACTTGCAACCCTCCTAAAAGCTATCCAAAGGATAGCTATCTTCGTAAGCACTGCTTAGTTTTCCCTGAATAGGAAAACTACTTCGTAAGCATAGGCTTTAGCTACCCAAAGGGTAGCTATCTTCGAAACAATTCCCATGTTTTCCTTAAGTAGGATAGCTTGCTTCGTAAACATAAGCCAGCTATCCAAAGGAGAGCCATCTACCTATTACACTGCCAGGTTCCCCTGCTCGGGGAACCTGGCTCACAACCCTAGCCTTTCGGCAGGATGGCTGATGTCTTACAGAGTCTTCGCTTTCTCCACAGCTTCCTCAATAGTTCCTACGAACAAGAAGGCTGCTTCTGGAAGATCATCGTGCTTGCCGTCCAGAATTTCTCTGAAGCTGCGCACAGTATCAGCTACAGGCACGTATTTACCAGGAATACCGTTGAATGCCTCGGCAACGTGGAACGGCTGGGACAGGAAGCGCTGAATTCTGCGGGCACGAGCTACGATCAGCTTGTCATCCTCACTCAGCTCATCCATACCAAGGATCGCGATAATATCCTGCAACTCTTTATAACGGGCAAGAATTCGTTTAACTTCTTGAGCTACATTGTAGTGCTCTTCCCCTACAATTTCAGGGGCTAGAATACGGGAACTGGAAGCCAGCGGGTCTACCGCTGGGTAGATACCCATCTCGGAGATTTTACGCTCCAAGTTCGTTGTTGCATCCAAGTGCGCAAACGTAGTTGCCGGAGCCGGGTCAGTATAATCATCCGCAGGAACGTAGATCGCCTGAATGGATGTAACGGAACCCTTCTTCGTGGAAGTAATACGCTCCTGAAGCTGACCCATTTCTGTAGCAAGTGTCGGCTGGTAACCAACCGCGGATGGCATACGTCCAAGAAGGGCGGATACCTCAGATCCAGCTTGCGTGAAACGGAAGATGTTATCGACGAACAGAAGTACGTCCTTGCCTTCTTCATCGCGGAAGTACTCAGCCATGGTCAAACCCGTCAACGCTACGCGAAGACGTGCGCCTGGCGGCTCGTTCATCTGTCCGAACACCATGGCCGTCTTGCCGATAACGCCGGAATCGGTCATTTCATGGTACAAGTCATTACCCTCACGGGTACGCTCGCCTACCCCGGCAAATACGGAGATACCGCCATGCTCTTGGGCAATGTTATTGATAAGTTCCTGAATCATAACGGTCTTACCTACACCGGCACCACCGAACAGGCCGACTTTACCGCCTTTTGCGTACGGTGCAAGCAAGTCGATAACTTTAATCCCGGTCTCTAGGACTTCAGATTGAGTAGACAATTCATCATAAGCTGGCGGGCGGCGGTGAATTGGATTCTTCAACGCTGCTGCGGCTTCGCCTCTGTTGTCGATTGTTTCTCCAAGCACGTTAAATACACGTCCAAGAGTAGCTTCTCCTACAGGTACGGAGATTGGCGCGCCCAGGTCTTCAGCCTCGGTTCCGCGTACAAGACCATCCGTGGAGGACATCGCGATACAACGAACCTGGTTATCACCAAGATGGTTGGATACTTCAAGGATCAGTCTTTCTACGTTTCCGTTTTGATCCTTTTTATCAATTTTAATAGCATTAAAAATCTCGGGAAGGTGACCACGTTCAAATTCAACGTCGACAACCGGACCCGTAATGCTGACAACGCGTCCTTTACTCATCTTTCTTGTTTCCCTCCTCAACGTTTGCCAGAACTGCAGCTTAGGGTGCAGTGTCATCCTCGCAAACGGTCATTATAACCTAACTAGATTTAAGACAAAGCGTTCGCCCCGGCAACAATCTCCGTAATTTCCTGAGTAATTGCCGCCTGACGAGCACGGTTATAAGTCAGTGTCAATTCACCGATTAATTTGCTGGCATTCTTCGTAGCATTACCCATCGCTGTCATTTTCGCGCCAAGTTCACTCGCCTTGCCCTCCAGAAGAGCACCATAAATGATGGTTTCCGCATACTTCGGCAGAAGCACCTTAAGCACATCTTCAGGGGTAGGCTCATACTCATAACTTGCTTTGACTCCGCTTGATGCAGCAGCCTCAGGCTGTTCAAACGGAAGCAGGCGATTAATGGTAGGTATCTGGGTAAGCGGGTTAATGAATTTGTTGTAGCAGATGTAGACCTCGTCAAACTGCTCCTCTTCAAAGCTGCGAACCGCCGCGTACGCTAAGCTCTTAATATCTGCAAATGAAGGGAAATCAGAAAGCTCGGTTACTTCGCCAACAACAGGAAGTTCACGCCGTCTGAAGTAATCGCGCCCTTTACGGCCTACTACGAACAGACCATACTCATCTTTGGACGAGTGAGAAGCTTTGATCTTATCCATCACCGCACGGAGCATGTTAGCATTGTAACCGCCGGCAAGACCAGCATCGGAGGTAATAACGATATACGCTGTTTTCTTGACCGGGCGGGTTACCAGCATAGGATGCGAGATTCCTTTGGTGCCTGCGGCTATACCGTTGACCACTTCGCGAAGCTTCTCCGCATAAGGACGGGAAGCCTGGGCTTTCTCCTGTGCTCTGCGAAGCTTGGATGCAGCTACCATCTCCATCGCTTTCGTGATCTGACGAGAACTTTGGATACTCTTGATCTGACGTTTTATTTCGCGAATCCCTTTTGCCATGATTTCACCACCTTAAAACTTTGGCGAAGCCAAAGTTACTTCGTAAGCATAAGCTTAACTTCGGCATAGCCAAAGTTACTTTGAAAGCTTTAACTTGATTTGGCCCGGGCCAAATCCCGAATTACAATCTATTTCACCGATTATGGCAGCCTAAGCCTTGACACGGTGTTCAAAGCTTAGGCGTTCGTTACATTAAGCAGAGACAGCAAAGCCCTTCTTGAACTTCTCGATAGCTTCTTTCAGAGCCGCTTCATTATCCGTAGTCAAATCCTTAGTATCGCGGATCGATTGCAGAATTTCAGCATGATTGCTCTCAATGAAGCCCAGGAATTCGGATTCAAAGCGGCGGACATCCGCCACAGGGATATCATCGAGGTATCCTCTTACCGCTGTGTACAAGCTGACAACCTGTTTCTCAACAGAAAGCGGCTGGTTGACACCCTGCTTCAGGATTTCCATCAAGCGGGCACCACGGTTTAGACGCGCCTGAGTGGATTTGTCCAGATCCGAACCGAACTGGGAGAACGCTTGAAGCTCACGGTATTGAGCCAAATCCAGACGGAGAGATCCGGCAACCTTCTTCATCGCTTTGATCTGAGCGGAACCACCGACACGGGATACGGAGATACCTACGTTGATCGCCGGGCGTTGACCTGCGTAGAACAAGTCGGACTCCAGGAAGATCTGTCCATCTGTGATGGAGATTACGTTGGTTGGAATGTATGCCGATACGTCGGAGGCTTGGGTCTCGATGAACGGCAGCGCCGTAATCGAACCGCCGCCAAGCTCATCGCTAAGCTTCGCAGCACGCTCAAGCAGACGGGAATGCAGATAGAATACGTCACCAGGGAATGCCTCACGGCCCGGTGGACGGCGAAGAAGCAGGGACAATTCACGATAAGCCGCAGCTTGCTTCGACAAGTCATCATAGACGATCAGGACGTGCTCGCCTTTGTACATGAAGTACTCGGCCATAGCCACGCCGGCATATGGTGCGATATACAGAAGCGGTGAAGGATCCGAAGCAGATGCCGTCACAACGATCGTGTAATCCAGGGCACCGTGGCGGCGAAGAGTTTCAACCACGTTAACTACCGTGGATTGCTTCTGGCCGATAGCGACGTAAATACATTTTACGCCATTGCCCTTTTGGTTAAGAATTGTATCGATAGCAACGGCAGTCTTACCTGTCTGACGGTCACCAATGATCAATTCCCGCTGTCCGCGGCCGATAGGTACCATGGCATCAATCGCCTTGATCCCGGTCTGCATCGGCTCATGTACCGATTTACGCTCGATAACGCCTGGAGCGTTGTTCTCTACCGGACGGAATTCTGTAGTATTAATTGGACCTTTGCCGTCGAGCGGTTGTCCGAGCGGATTTACTACGCGTCCAAGCAGGGCGTCGCCTGCAGGAACCTGCATAATTTGTCCTGTGCGTTTAACCTGGTTACCTTCGCGAATTTCGCTGTATGGTCCCAAAATAACGACACCCACATTGCTTTCCTCAAGGTTGAGGGCAAGGCCGAAGATGCCGTTCTCAAATTCGAGCAGCTCGTTAGCCATAACATTCTCGAGTCCGTGAACGCGGGCGATCCCGTCACCAACTTGAATTACGGTTCCGACTTCAGCTACTTCGATATCCGTTTTATATTGTTCGATTTGACTTTTGATCAGCGTACTGATCTCTTCAGGTCTGATACTCAAGAATTTCACCCCTATCTTCAGTGCTTATCTTCGAAAAGACTTTTCAAGGCGTTCCAATTTACCCGCTAGACTGCCGTCATACAGCGTATCGCCAATGACCACCTTCATACCGCCGAGCAAATCTTTATCAATCACGTTATTCACACGAATCTTCTTATGAACCAAATCTCCAAACTCCTGGGCAACCTGCTGCTGCTCCTGCTCATTCAGAGGGTAAGTAGTGTATACTACCGCATTGGCAATGCCCAGCGCATCGCTGGAAATCTTCGTATAGCTATTCAGCATATCCTGCAGGATATCTACTCTGCCGCGTTCAATCACCAGCTTCAGAGCGGAAATAACCGTTTGGGACATTTTGCCCTCAAGACTGCCGCTGATAATATTCCACTTAACTTCTTCTGAAATATTAGGAGAGGCAATAAAATTCATAACATCCTTGTCAGAAGTAAGAGCTGTTACTGCTGCGGTCAGCTCTTGTTCCGTCTCGAGCGTGCGGCCATCCTGTGCGGCAGCTTCGTAGAGCGCCTTAGCATACCGTCTGGCTACAACTGTTTCGCGGCTCATGATCTGCCACCGACTTCTTTAAGGTACTGATCAACCAGCTCGCCTTGTACGCTGTCTTCTTTCACTTCTTTGCCAATCAGCTTGGAAGCAATCTTGACAGAAGCGACACCCACTTCACTGCGAAGCTGTTCAACCGCATTGTTCTTCTCGTTCTGAATTTCACGCACAGCGTCTTCTTTCAGACGAGTAGCTTCGTTCTTGGCAAGCTCCACAATTTGAGCGGCTTGCTTGCTGCTGGTTTGCTTGGATTGTTCGATGATATCGTAAGCATCCTGACGCGCTTGCTGAAGAGCTTGCTTTTGTTCCTCAACATAAGCTGTTGCTTGTTCGCGTGTGGCTTTGGCTTCGTCCAACTGCTGACGTACCAGCTCACGGCGCTTCTCCATAATGGAGAACAAGGGACCAAATGCATATTTGCTAAGCAGCCAGTACAGGATTAAAAAAGCGATTAATGTAATTACTGTAGATTCCCATACGAAATTCAACCTCGTCACTCCTTTCCAAAAGCGTCGATCATCTCGGGCAGACCCATTTCACAGGGCTATTCAAGAATAAAGAAGGCGGCAGATGGACTTCGCCTTCCCCGCCAAGCTTTGGGTCGTACATTAATTATGAAGCTTTACCGTAGAACATAAACGCAAGTACCACGCCGATGATCGGCATAACCTCGATCAGACCTACTCCAAGGAACATCAGAGTTTGAAGAGTGGACTTAGATTCCGGCTGACGAGCAACACCTTCAACTGTTTTACTGATCAAAAGACCGTTACCAATACCTGCGCCAAGTGCGCCCAGACCTGCTACGATACCTGCTGCTAATAATGCCATTCCTTCCATGTGTGAATCCTCCTCAAAATTTGTGATTGTTTAGTAATATCGTTCAAGCTTGAAGTTCAAACTTGTGTGTTAATGCTCCTCGTGATGCATATCCACAGTTTGCGAGATATACACCATCATCAGTACGACGAAGATAAACGCCTGGATCGCACCGATAAATATACTGAAACCCTGCCAAGCCATCAGAAGCGGTACCGACAGGACGGCTCCGACAACACTGGATGACGCCAGCCCCATAATGACACCGATCAGAACCTCACCGGCGAAAATGTTGGCGTATAGACGGATCCCGTGCGTCAGCAGCTTGGAAAACTGCTCAATCAGGTTGATCGGGAAGAAAACCGGATAAGGCTGGAAGTAGTGTTTGAAATAAGCCTTCGTATTCTTCACAGCCCCCAGGTAATGTACAATGACAAATACCAGGAGTGCCAGACCCATGGTTACCCCAATATCCGCTGTTGGCGATTTCCACCACGCTACTTCAGCGTGCGGATGAGCTTCGCCTTTCGCGTGAAGTGTATCCAGCTTCTCAGTAACCGAAACGATAGGCTGGCCGAAGACCGTAGCTGCATCCTTATTATCGTATTCGGTCACAACCCCGAAGATCAGTCCGAGCATGTTCCCTACAAAGATGAACATGATCATCGTGACGCCGAGAGCAAGGAAAGGCTTACCCTTCTTGAAGTCCATGGCGCTAGAGATCTGAGCTTGTACAAACTCTATCACCCATTCCATGAAGTTCTGTATCTTGCTTGGGTTCTCCACGGACAGTTTGCGTGTTGCGAGTTTAGCAAGGATAAAAACAATAGCGCAGGTGACAACTAGCATAAGAACAACAGAAAGGTCAATGCGCAGTCCGCCCAACTTAATAATTGGTGATTCATGCATGTTTTTTCACCCCTTTCTCAGACGCGTCATCTTCTTCCTTTCTAGACTGAATAAGACCTGCAAATAGTAGAAGGAACTGTGAGAAGACCAATCCGCCAACAACCGCAAACATATTGAACATCTCCGGTTTTTTATAGGCTATCATGGCAGCTGCCAAAGCCAAGGCGGCACGGGTGAAGAATCCAAGTCCCGGCCGTCGTTTCTCCTGGCCTGTAATTCCATCCATAAAACGTCGAACCTTGAATGCCAAATAGTTGGCGTTAACATAGCTGACGACAACTCCAAGTGCAATTCCGAGCGGAATCGACTTATATGACCCTACCAATGCCGCTGCTATGAAGCAGAGGGCAAGGACAGAGTAGGTCGCCACCTTCAGCACTCTACGGTATACCCGCAGTTCATCCATCGCTGTCCTCCATGACCTTTTTGATGAGGAATATGACACTGACCATGCCGATAACGACGCCAACCAGCACGCCAATTCCGGTGCGGATACCGGTTGCGGAACCGCTGCCAAAACTATCCCACCAACTGCCCAGATAATACCCGGCAACCGTGCATACAGCAATGTCAATTCCAATCGCGGACACAAGACCTGCAGCTTTGAGGACGCTCCCGGTACGAGCCGGTTTGTCAGAGTCTGAATCGCTTGATTTCCTTGGGCTTTTCAGAGGTTTAGTCATACTTCAACCCACCTTATAATCCCAGTTTATTTTACTGAAATCAGTGAACCTTTGTCAACGAAGAAATCTTTCGTGCTTTAAAGCGCGAAGTATAAAAAATTCGACTCTGACAACCACCAAAGCGTACAGTATAACTGTATGCTGTCTATTTCTCACTCATTCTGGCTCAGATGTTAATTTGTGAACTTTGTGTGAAATTTGTCAGGCCGTTCTTCATTTAGTCCAAAATGGTGACAAATCGCATTGACGATTCGCTCTGAAGCCTTCCCATCTCCGTATGGGTTGGCCGCCCGGCTCATGGATTCATAGACAGCTGTATCTGTCAAAAGTGTTCTTGTCCGTTCGTAAACTTTCTCTTCATCCGTACCTACGAGTTCCAAAGTTCCAGCCTCAACTCCCTCTGGACGCTCCGTAGTATCACGAAGAACAAGCACCGGCACACCAAAGGATGGCGCCTCCTCCTGCATACCACCTGAGTCGGTTAAGATGAGGTGTGTATGAGGATAGATGTTATGGAAATCCACCACATCCAGCGGATCAATCAGCTTGATTCGCGGGTGGCCCCCGAGAATTTCATAAGCAGGCTCCCTTACCGCAGGGCTAGGATGCACAGGATATACGATCGCGATATCCTCGAACTCATCTGCAATTCTCCGAACAGCATGGAATATGTTACGGTGCGGCTCACCCTGGGACTCCCTCCGGTGTGCAGTCATGAGGATCAGTCTCTTACCTGCAGCCCAGTCTAGAACCGGATGTGTATAATCCGACTTCACGGTATATTGAAACACATCTGTCACCGTATTGCCTGTGACATAAATGGTTGATTCCTTCTTATTCTCTTTGCGAAGATTATCCGCAGACCATTCCGTCGGCGCAAAATGCATATCCGCAAGTACTCCGGTAAGCTGTCGGTTCATCTCTTCCGGGTAAGGGGACAATTTGTTCCAAGTGCGGAGTCCGGCTTCCACGTGACCCACCTGGATTTGCTGCAGGAATGCCGCATAGCTGGCCAGGAAGGTCGTAAGAGTATCCCCATGCACCAGCACTATATCCGGCTTAGCCTGGCTGAGTACCTCTTCCAGACCCTGCAGCACCCGGATCGTCACCTCGTTCAAGGTCTGACGCTCTTTCATTACGTTTAGATCATAATCCGGCACAATCTTGAATACTTCAAGCACTTGGTCCAGCATCTCTCTGTGCTGTGCTGTAACGCATACCACAGATTCAATCTGCTCCGGATGCTTCTGAAGCTCCAGAATTAAAGGAGCCATCTTAATGGCCTCCGGTCTCACGCCAAAAATCGTCATTACTTTTATCTTTTTAGTCAAAACAGTAACCCCTTTCTATTTCCCTGAACAAAAGCCGCACCGCGGGCTATCCGAAGAAGTCCAAGCTCATCCGTGGATAAACTGGAACGTTCGTACCCGGACCCTAAAGGGCGAAATCTTGATGTATAATGGCCAACTAATGTCTGATTTTTCGGGACACGATTCCAATCCCCTTCTTCAGGGACCGCCCGCCCCACCCAAATGGCTAGCTTCACAGAAGCCGCGTGCAGGCTGTCTAAAAGCCGGCTACTTGGTTCCGTACAAGCGGTCCCCCGCATCGCCAAGCCCCGGAATGATGTAACCATGGTCGTCCAAGCGCTCATCCAGAGCCGCCACGTAGATATCCACATCGGGATGGGCTTCCTGAACAGCCTTGACGCCTTCCGGTGCCGCAATCAAATTCATCATCTTGATCTGGGTGCAGCCCCGGTTCTTGAGCGATTCAATCGCAGCAATTGCGGAGCCCCCGGTTGCCAGCATCGGATCAATCACGATCAACTCACGTTCCTGAACATCTGTAGGAAGCTTAACGTAGTATTCCACCGGCTGAAGCGTCTCCGGGTCCCGAAACAAGCCTACATGACCCACTTTAGCCGCGGGAAGCAGCTTGAGTACGCCATCCAGCATCCCAAGTCCTGCACGCAGAATGGGAATGAGTCCCAGCATACGCCCGGATATCACTTTCGCTTCGGTCTCGGCCACCGGCGTCTGAACCGTGATCGATTCAAGCGGCACCTCTCTCGTAATCTCATAAGCCATCAAAGTGGCTACTTCGTCTACCAATTCGCGGAAATCCTTCGTGTTCGTTCTCATGTCACGGATAAATGTCAATTTGTGTTGAATCAAGGGGTGATCACATATCACCAATTTTCCCATGTTGGTCCCTCCGGTCAGGTTACTTCTTGTTATCCATTATGGCCTGTCCATTCATGCAGAAAGAATGATCAGCAGATGTGTTCAATCCCTGCATACCTCGGCCAAATCCTGTTTATTATATCACTCCCCTTAGCCATTTTCACCTTCAATTCCCCTAATTCCAGACATGCCACCCAGCCTAAGCCAAAATCAATTGCATTATTGCCAAACATCTCCCAGGTGATACCATCACCCTATTTAAATCATGACATACAATAAAGGCCCCTGTGCAATCCTGCACAGGAGCCTTATGTCCGCTAATGCTCTTATTCGTATTTCATTTCCGGGTACAGAGGGTAACGGTCAGTCAGGGCCACCACGCGGGTACGGGCCTGATCCAGAACCGCATTGTCCTGAGGAGCCTTCAATGTCATCGCAATAATGCGTCCGATTTCAATCATTGCTTCCTCATCCATGCCACGGGAGGTCGCCGCAGGCGTACCCAGACGGATGCCGCTGGTCACAAACGGGCTGGTTGGATCGAACGGAATCGCATTCTTGTTCACCGTAATTCCGATAGAGTCCAGAACATGCTCAGCATCTTTACCGGTAATGTTCAAGTTGCGGGTGTCGATCAGCATCAGGTGGTTGTCCGTTCCGCCGGAAACAAGGTTGAGGCCTTCTTCCACCAAAGTCTCAGCCAGTCTCTTGGCATTCTTGATTACATTCTCGGCATAGGTCTTGAAGGAAGGCTGCAGTGCTTCACCAAGAGCCACGGCTTTGGAAGCAATCACATGCATTAGAGGCCCGCCCTGAATCCCAGGAAATACCGCTTTGTCAATCGCTTGTGCCCAAGGCTTCTTACATAGAATCAGCCCTCCGCGAGGACCGCGAAGCGTCTTATGTGTAGTCGTGGTTACAAAATGGGCGTGAGGCACTGGACTTGGATGAAGTCCGGCAGCAACCAGGCCTGCGATATGCGCCATATCTACGAAGAACAGGGCTCCTACATCATTCGCAATGGACGCAATCGCTTCGAAGTCAATGATGCGCGGATATGCGCTGGCACCGGCAACGATCATACGAGGGCGGTGCTTGAATGCTAGCTTACGCAGTTCATTGTAATCAATCGTGAAGGAATCTTCCTGAACACCATAAGCAACAAAGTTATACATGAGACCGGAAGCATTAACCGGGCTGCCGTGGGTCAAGTGTCCACCATGGGCCAGGTTCATCCCAAGAACGGTATCCCCAGGTTTCAAAGCGGCCAAATAGACAGCCATGTTCGCCTGAGCTCCAGAGTGAGGCTGTACATTGGCATGTTCAGCGCCAAACAGTTCCTTAGCGCGGTCACGGGCAATATCCTCTACGATATCCACGTGCTCGCAGCCGCCGTAATAGCGTTTGCCTGGGTAGCCTTCCGCATATTTGTTTGTCAGCACGGAGCCCATAGCTTCCATAACCGCTTCGCTCACAATGTTCTCGGAGGCGATCAGCTCAATGTTGTTGCGCTGACGTTTCAACTCCAGATTCATAGCTTCCAGTACTGCCGGGTCCTGCTTCTTCAAATATTCCATGTTCCTTCATCCTCCCACAATCTATTTGGTTGTTTCATCAATCACAACAAATCACAACGAACCACAAATCAATCACATAAACCATTGTCCTGCACCTGAGGCAGAACATAGACGGCTCTTTCCCCGCCGATCAGCTTCGGCCTGCTCCAAGCGGCGTTCACCCTGGCCTTCCCGATATAGCGGACCTGTGGCCGGTATGGAACAGCCACCCTGCGCAGGTGCATCCCGATCAAGGTCTCACCGATATCAAGGCCGGCATCAGCCTCGATCGTCTCCGCGAGACAAGGGGCCTTAAGACGGCGGTATGCTCCTGCAGCCATAGAGCCTCCTGCCTTGGGAACAGGCACAGCGCTGACTTCCGTGAGGTTTAGACGCTCCAGCAGCTCGCGTTCCATCACCAGGGCGCGGTTGAGATGCTCACAGCATTGAAAGACAAGATTAAAACCATAGGCAGAACGGACCTGCTCCAGACCTTCATAAAGCTCGGCAGCGATGGATTCCGCACCATTTGTGCCAATCCGGCTGCCCGCAACCTCACTGGTGCTGACTCCAAGCACCACGACTTTACCCGGCCCGAGCTTCGCGGCTTCGGCCAGATCCTTCAACACAACAGCGGCCTGCTCACGTATGGATAGTTCCAATTCCCCATTGCCTTTATTCATTCTCACATTCCTCCCATTTCAGTCAGGCATAAGAAGCTCATGCTTCAGGCAGAAGACAAACCGTTCACCTAGCGGGAACTTGAAGAATCACCGCTCCACAAAGACTTATTATACCTAAAATCCGACAAGAAATCGAAAGACGGAACGAAAAAAAGAGCAGTACGCATCCCAAGGAATGCGTGTGCTCTTTTGCCCAGGCGACCGGCCGTATACTCCGATGCTCCATCGTGGTTTATCGCCCACTCTCGTCGCCAGTCACACCGGATCTGCAATTTTCACTTTCATCATATAGCAACCCGGCCTGATTTGCAAGCCAAATTACTGCGATCCATCCCGCTTCAACATGTCCAGCAGCTTGTCCAGTGCCGTGCGAATCTCTGCGGCCGTCCGGTCGTAATCCTCCCGTGATCCGCCGAACGGATCAGAAATATCATAGACCGGGATACGCTGCCGAAGCTCAATAATTCGCTCGGCATCGGCTTCGCTAAACGGCTGTCCAAGCGACATATTCAGTTCCCTTGCCGCGAGCAGGCTGTCCAGCTCCTTCAAATCTTCAAGTACCCGTTCATCATCTTCCACGTATTCTTTAAGCGTGTAGGTCTTGCCCGCAGCATCCGGGAACACCTGAATAACCTGGCGTTTATGCCCTTGGGTAAGCGTAAGAATCAGATCAGCCCATTCGGTAAGCTCCGCCCGCAGCGGCGTTGAGGTAATCCGGTCATGAATCTCATGATCACGCAGAACCCCTTCCGCATGATAAGAAATCTGAATACCTTCCGCAGCAGCGACTCCGGCTGACCTTACCTCCACGTCAAGCCCGCGCTCCTTCGCAAGCTTGCGAAGCATGCCTTCAGCCATGGGGCTGCGGCACGTATTCCCTGTACATACAAACAAAATCCGCATCTGTGCCTTCACCTCCGGAAACTGACTGGCTTATGCGCCATAGTCCCTTTATTGTATCAAAAGATAAACATCAGTCCAAATGCCAGCAGGACCGCTCCGCCTGCCGCCTCCCCGTAATCCCCCAGACTGTGGCTGACCCTGCGGCCGAGCAGCAGACCCAGTACAGACATCACTCCACCAAAAAAGCCAAAAGCCAACACCGTAATTACGAGATCACTGTGAAATAGGCCAAGGGAAACCCCAACCGAAAAGGAGTCCACGCTGACACTCATCGCAAATAACAGCATGCCCAAAAAACTGCGTATGTTCACTACTTCGGTTCCCCCGCCGCGTATGGAGCTTATGATCATATGCAAGCCGAGCAGGATGAGCAAACCGCCTGAGACATAGCTGGCCACCTGTCCAAGCAGCATGCCTAAGTATTCACCAGTGAAGATGCCCAGCAAGGGCATCAGAATATGAAACAAGGCAATGACCGAACTGATCCGCAGCACCTCACGCAGACGAACCCCTCTCATGCCGATCCCTATGCCCAGAGAAAAAGCATCCATTCCCAGAGCGACCGCCATCATGACAATGGTGGCCAGTTCCCCCAGCCGCTCGGCTGCTTCATGCATTCCTCATTCCCCCATGTCCGCAAATCAGAAGTTTGGCTTTCCCTACAGAAATAGGTATGCGGACAAGATAGGGTTCATGACAGCTTATCCCCTGCCATCCAGCAGGTTCCTTCTATACGATGCCGTCCGCCGGTCCATGAAGGCCCGTCGGTGCATAGAAAGCAGAATATGAACACATGGTTCACACCTACACCCATCCAAGCACCTGGCCAACGCCACCCCTGCCTCAATGCTTTCTTTCCCATGTGGTAAGCGGCCCACCTGGTAGAGCTCGAAGACCACAGGAAGAAGGAAAAGCTGGCTCAAGAGGACTGCAAGAAAATGAAAGGGGATAGAAAGCCCCGCTTCCTACCTCAAGAAACTATGAACTTGGCATGAATTCATACGGACAAGAGTAAGATGAATCAGGCGAACAAGGCGGCAAGCCCCCGCCCTGTTTCATATCAAAAATATTAAGGAGGGGTATCTCCTATGGAGGCACTTGAAAAGCTGCTGGTGCTTATACACGTACTTGCAGCCATCATTGGCATCGGACCTGCTTTTGTACTTCCGATGATCAGCGGCTTCGCCCGGACAAGCAGCCAGCTTAAGTTCGTTTATAAAATGAACATCGCTCTGGGCAAGTTCCCTAAGATTGGAGGAATCACCCTGCTTGTGACGGGCGTGCTCCTCATGATTGTTGATCAGACCGGCTTTAGCAAAATGTGGCTTAACCTCAGCCTCGTTCTGTTTGTTCTCATTGAGATACTTATTCTGGCTTTCCTTGAGCCCACGATGAAGAAGGCGGGCCAGATCATTGCACAGCACAACGGCGAGGACATCCCCGCCGCCTACGAACCTTTTGCGCATAAGCTCAATTACTTGAATAAAACCGTGCATGTTCTAACCGTACTGGTTATCATCCTGATGGTTATACGGCCTTAAACGAAGGGAATTTCTTGGGCTGTGATCCAACTTCAGGCTGCCACTGTGAGATTTAATCCAAACGTACGACAATTCAAAAATTAAATAGGCCACGTTTCAAAAGCTGAAACTCCCACAACTACCACACCGCCGTTCAGCATGGCAGACCCCAAATCGGCCGGCCCTGCACTCCATCTGCCAGGCACAGTTAACAGTTAATCCCGCAGACAACCTCAGGCTTCCCCGAACAAATCCATTTGGCGCGGGGCGTGAGCCGCCGGCTTCATGCCGAGCAGACTCATCATTTCCTTGGCATTATCCGCTGCGTCCCCGCCGGAGTTGTTGTTGAAAATCATATAAATATCCCCTGCGTCTTTCTCTTCCAGCAGTCTAAGATGCTCCCGCCACTCGGTAAGCTCTTCCGTTGAATACCGGTAAAGTGTCCGGATCTCCCGCCAATTTGGCGCGCTGCTCATCTTCCAGCCTTCCGCGTTCCTGCCGTGAAGACGGATGAATGTCTTCCCTGCTGCTCCCGGCTCAAGCACTGTAGGCACTGACCCCGGACCAATCTGGGGTTCATCACAGACCACGTGGAACCAGCCCTCTTCGCGCATGAACTGAATCGTCTTCTCCCGCGTGTCGTCTTGGAACCAGCTGGGGTTCCTGAATTCAACAGCCAGCGGCAGATCGCCCATCCATTTACGGATGGCCCGAAGCCTTCGGACACTATCCGGTGTACAATCGAACCAGGGCGGAAATTGAAACAGAATGGCATTCAGTTTGCCCGCATTCACCACGGGATCAATGGAGCGAATGAAGGCCTCGAACATTTCACCAGGCCCGGCAAATTTCTGATTCTTGCCGCGCGAGTGCCCTGTCATGCCTTGATAAGCCTTCACAAAAAAACTGAAGTGATCCGGCGTGCTGTCCACCCAGCGCTGGAAATTATCCTGGGACTGTATGGCATAGAAGGAGCTGTCCACCTCAACCACCGGAAAATGCTGCCCGTAAATACGCAGTTTCTCCCGGGCCGGGGTACGCGCAGGATACAGATCATCATGATCTCCCCATCCGGTCAATCCTATCTGGATCATCGCCATCCCGCCTTTCCAATAGATCTATCCGCCGGTTATCTCCGGCGGCCATCACCGCTATACGTCTATTACCTCATTGCCCGCCGCTTTAAGCAGGCGGTTCATCACCGCTTGGCCGAGACCCTCCTCCGGGCAGGCCTCGGCAACCATAAAGGTAGCGCCCTCTTCGTCGAAGCGGCGCAGCCCCGCATAAAGCCGGTGCGCCGCGTTCTCCAGCGCACCGAGCGGGCCGAGCGGGATTACGACGCTCGCCCGGTACTGCGGCAGGTGCTCGTCATACGCGAGCACCCCGGTCACCTCGCCGCGCGCCTCTGCCGCGGCGAGCAGCTCCTGGACCCGGCGCGTCACAGCCGCCGGGTCGTCCCCACGCACTATGCGCAGACTGCCGCGCGGCGCATAGTGCGTGTATTTCATGCCCGGCGACCGCGGTGCCGGGCTGCTGTCTGCNGGCCCGGCCAATAGGCCTTCATCAGCCTGCGGGCTGTATCGTTCACTTCAAGCACAAGCTCGTCCAGTTGGGACAGCTCCGCAATATGAACGATCAGAGGGTTGTCCGAAGGTCGGCCCTTGGCTGCGAAGATCCGCTCAACCGCCTCCGTACTGCGTGCGTCCGCTCCCAGGCCGTACACCGTTTCTGTCGGAAAGGCCACCGTCTCTCCGGCTCTGAGCATCGCCGCGGCCTCAAGAATAGACTGCTCAGCGGACTGCTCCCTGGAGTATTGCTCTTGAGTCAACTGCTCTTCAGCAGATGGCTTCTCAGTCGTCCGCTCCCGATTGGATAGGCGGCCATTCGCTTGCTGTTCCAGTCCACCCTTTTCCGGTTCGCCGCCTGCCTCAGGGTCCACGATCAGGCCCCTCACATCCCAATACTTGGTGACAGTTTGATTATCCTGACTCTTCCCTTTATTCTGTTTCAGCTCATGATCGTGTTCCATATAGAAGCCCCATTCCATTGTTTTCTGTAGGTTCATAACATAAGAAAAGCGCCCCACTCCCAGCAGGCGCAGACTGCACCAGTTCCAGGCAAGTGAAAGCACTCTCCGGTTCAATTATGAATTCCCTGAAGACCGAAACGACCGGCCCATACCACCCTTGGCGGTTAAATACTCATATCACTACTAAATAGCAGCGTTAAATCCAGATTAAACACGGAAGGTTCAAGGTTTCGGTAAAACTTGTAAGAATGCGAATCGAATTTAGAATAACAATAATTTTACCATAAGTGCTGTACAAAACAAATTGCTAATCAGAATACTAATCAGATTACTAATCAGGCAACACCTTCAAGCAGTTATCCCGCAGCTTAACCAAACAAACTGCCCACCCAGTGGAAGAATCCGCTAAGCAGTTCCCAGAGGAAGAACCGGACCTTTGGCGCCTGCTCAGCCTTCTCTCCTTGTTCTGCCCCGCTCTTTTGGCTACCTTCGGCCGATGCCGTCTTGATGTCGCCCGCCTTCTGTGCGACCGCATCTCCTGTCCCCGCATCGATGAAACATAGCGGTGGAAACAGCACACACCACCAGTTCTGGCCCGTCCCAGATCCAAGGGTTACCCGAACCGCCTCATAGTCACCCGCAGGATAAACTTCACCACCATACATCTTCGTAGGGAAGGGAACAACGCCCAGCTCCACTTTATAGCCATAGGTCTCACCCTTCGCCTTCAGTGTGCGCCCTACCTGCTCTTCGATTTCCGGCAGCTTCTCCCGGACAACCGCACGGGCCTCTTCCAGGCTTTGCGGGTTCTCCAGCGTTTTCACCCAGCCATTCATCTGTTCAACTACCGCATCCCGGACGCTCCGTTTAACCACCTGGTCCTCCGGCCGGTCCGAATTCGCTAGAATCCGCAGCCGGATGGAGTCCTTCGGAATCTCCGTACTGGTGACCGCCGCATCCGTCTTCTGCTCTTCCCAGGACATCACTAGAACTGCTATACAGATGACCAGCAGCACCACACTGCGCAGCCTGCCGATTCTTTTTCCCCCGTATCTTCCCGCCATTTCCAATCTCCCCTTTACCGTTAACTCCTGATGTCTATCAGTATGTCCGGTGCCGGGAGTCTTAAACCTATGAATCTAGCAATTTATGAGAGAAACAAAGATAAAAACAAAAAGCCGCCTACCATGGCCACGAATGGCCGGCAGGCGACTTGCTAAACTGCTGTTTGCTTTAGGTCCCGGAGTGGGAGCTGCACCCTTTCCGTAAAGTCGGAACGAGGTCGCGCTAAACAGCTGCTTCCAGGGGACTATCAGACAACTCCCCTAAACTCACTTGGATGTACTGGCATCACTGTTCTTGGTGCTCCCCCCGATTAACCTGCTTAGAGACTAGCAAGACACTAATGGTCTGAACCCAACTTCAAATTTCAAGGTTGCTCCCGGGTCCATCGTCTCTAATTTCGGTCAAGAAGTGCTGGGAACAGCCGCTTCCTAATTTAGAGTCAGTATACTTGGATTCACTCTGGTTGAAGTCCAGAACAATGGCAAATCCGGTTCCAAACCCATTACGTCGACCGGTTCAAAGAAGCGCGGGTAGTCTGCGGAATATCATCGTCAACCTCATGACCATGAATCCGTACGCTCATCGCCAAGCCCAAGCTAGCCATATTGATGAGAAGCGACGTCCCCCCGTAACTGATGAACGGCAAAGTGATCCCGGTGAGCGGCATCAGCCCCATGAACATGCCGACGTTCTCGAAGATCTGATACAGCCACATCGACACTATCCCCACAATAAGCAGCGGGCCGGTCCTATCCCTGCACTCTAGAGAGATCAGAATGAGACGGTGTATCAGAATAAAATACAGCAGAAGCAGCACCGAACATCCGAAAAACCCAAACTCCTCGGCCACCACAACAAAGATCGAATCCGAATACGTATAAGGTACCCGCATGGATTGAACATACGGACCCTGCATATACCCCCTACCGAACATACCACCAGCTGCAATGGCCACACTTGCATTTTTGGTATGGTAGGCAGATTTCTGACTGGCTTCCTCCGGCATCAGCCATGGGTCAATCCGGTCCAACCAGTGCTGCTTATTCGTCGACTTTAGTGTTGTAGCAATCTCGTCGTGGAAAGTTATATAGGCCTTGATTCCGCCAACAACCGCCACGGCCGTAATCACCAGAATAATCAGAGCATGAGAATATTTCATTTTCCCGATCCACAGCATGCCCAGAAGAATGACTAGGTAGCTGAGCCCGTTCCCAATGTCATTCTGAACCATCGCCATTCCGAAAGGAATGAGTGTCACAAGCCCCAGCGGAACAACATCCTTCCAGAACGACAGGCTCATCCGGTATTTCCGCCTTAAAAGGGCTGCCAGCGTGATAATCAGCACCAGCTTGAACAGCTCTGCTGGCTGGATACTGAGGGGACCGAGATTCAGCCAGCCTTGGGCCCCGTTGACCGTCTCCCCTTTTAGAATAACGATAACCATCAGAATCATACCGGCCCCGAACAAATACATGAAATACTTGGTTAAGATTCGGAAATCAATCAGCATCATTCCAAAAAAGGCGATAAATCCGGCGATATAGAAAAAAATCATCCGGGTATCATAGCCTTTAAATTTCGGCCAAGCAGCTACACCACTATGGATCAGCACGATGCTTAAAATCCCGAGTATAAATACAATAAACACAATCGACCAATCAACTTTTTTAAACTTGTTAAGCATGAAGCGGCTCCCTTCACGTTCCCCAGGTACAGCATTTACAACTGTTCTTCCAGAAGTTCATCTATTTAATCTATATACAGGTGATCTATATAAGTTGAACAAAAGATCGTATGGATGCAGGCATCTTAGGTGAAGTGTTCTTTAAGGTCAAAGTTTTTTGCAGATTGTCTGATCTAATAATAGATCCATTCCCCGATCTTTCTTTAGTTCAACCTCTACAGTTCCTTATGCATGTGCGTAAGAACCACGTTAAATCATGTCTATCCTGACCTATGGTCCCTTCGCGGGAACAAGCGCTGCATATTCCGTCTCATTCTAATATAGTTCGAGTCTTCTATGAAACGCAAATATACTGGGATATCGATCAGGGATTTCCTTATAAACTTCCCACCATCATCATGAAATCCGGGAGATTCCCACCACATGGCGGTCGATCCCCGCCAAATCCGGAATAGTCATAATTTCCTCCCAGTGCCCGGCTTCTCTAAGGAGTTCAGCCACATCACCAGCCTGGCCCATGCCCAGCTCAAAACCGATCAACCGCGGCGGGGCCGGCAGAAGCTGGAGCTGCTGCATCATCACCCGGTAGGGCGCCAATCCGTCAGGCCCCCCGTCCAGAGCCAGCCGCGGCTCATAATCTCGCACCTCAGGCTGCAGCTCTTCAATATCTGCCGCAGGAATATACGGCGGATTGGACACCACAATGTCCAGCGGCTCGCCCGCGAACGGTTCAAGCAGATTCCCTTGCTTGAACGTGATCTCCAGCCCGAGCCGGGACGCATTCTCCCGCGCAAGTGCCAGCGCATCCGGCGACAGGTCCCCAGCCGCGATCCGCCACGCGGGACGCAGCGTCTTAAGGGCGGCGGCAATCGCGCCGCTGCCCGTGCCGATATCGGCCGTGCGCGGCGCGCCGCCCGGCCACAGCTTGGCGCCTTCGGCGGCAATGGCTTCCACAAGCAGCTCCGTCTCGGGACGCGGGATCAATACGGCCGGGGTGACCTTGAAGGTCAGGCCGTAGAATTCCTGCTCCCCGGTGATGTACTGCGCAGGCTCGCCCGCCGCCTTCCGGCGGATAGCTTCTTCCCAGGCGGGCGCATGCTGCGCCGGGAACGGATCGCGCAGGGCCATCAAGTATTCGGCCCCGCTCAGCCCCAGCACATGCCGCAGCAGCAGCTCGGCATTGGATTCAGGCTCCTGAACCCCAGCCGCCGCTAAAAAAGAAGAAGCCTCCTTAAAGGCTTCTATCAACAGCAATCCCGAAGACATGGTATAACTCTCTGTATTCAAGGACTTATTCTCCTTTGTCCATCATGTCCGCCTGCTCGGCAAGCGTTAAGGCGGAGATGAATTCTTCAATCTCCCCGTTCATCACTTGATCCAGCTTGTGGACCGTGAGACCGATGCGATGGTCTGTTACACGGCTCTGCGGGAAGTTGTACGTACGAATGCGTTCACTGCGGTCGCCCGTACCTACCTTGCTCTTGCGTTCCCCCGCGTATTTCGCTTCTTCTTCCTGGCGCTTTACGTCATAGATCCGCGCGCGAAGCACTTGAAGGGCCTTCTCTTTATTCGAGTTCTGGGATTTGCCGTCCTGACACGTCGCCACAATACCCGTAGGAATATGGGTCACGCGTACAGCCGATTTCGTTGTGTTAACCGATTGGCCGCCGGCACCGCTGGAGCAGAACGTGTCTACCCGGATATCCTTGTCATGAATTTCGATATCAAAATCTTCAACTTCCGGCATAACCGCAACCGTAGAAGTAGAGGTATGAATCCGGCCGCCGGACTCTGTGGAAGGAATCCGCTGAACCCGATGGGCGCCGCTTTCGAATTTCATTTTGCTGTAGGCGCCGCGTCCATTGATCATGAAGATGACCTCCTTAAACCCGCCGAGGTCGCTCGCATTCACGTCCATCACATCTACACGCCAGCCCTGGGAATCTGCGTAGCGCGTATACATCCGGTACAAGTCAGCCGCGAAAAGGGCCGCCTCATCACCGCCCGCGGCACCGCGAATTTCGACGATAACGTTTTTATCATCATTCGGGTCCTTCGGCAGCAAGAGAATACGAATCTTCTCCTCCAACTCCTGATGGCGGGCGGTAAGCTCCTCAATCTCCATCTTCACCATCTCACGCATCTCGTCATCCAGCTTCTCAGCCTGCATGGCTTTCGCCGCATCTAGTTCTTCAACTACGTTCTTATATTCGATAAAAGCCTCGTAAGCAGGCTGTAAGTCCGATTGTTCTTTGGAATAATCTCTCAGTTTCTTCGTATCATTGGCCACGTCAGGGTCGCAGAGCAGCTCGCTCAGCTTCTCATAACGGTCTGCAAGGGACTGAAGTCGGTCTAACAAAGAAAGCACCTCTTTTCGTTACATATTTCCCACAATATTGTTAGGGTAAACGACTTTTTATTATAGCATGGTTGTTCGATTTTGAATAGATGGACGGCGTGAAAAATGCGCCTTTTTCCGGCAGAATTTATCCGTTATATAAAATGAACTTATGAAGGTTACCCTTATCGGGCGCTGCGCTGCCAAGTGTTCTTTAAGGCCGCTGTTGTCTCCGAAATGCTTGAACTAGATATCCAAGTAGGGGCATTCGGGAGACAAAGGCGTACGCTACGCTTCTTCAGAATCACTCGGCCTCTCCGCTTAGAGAGGATAATTCCAAAGTTCGATTTATTTAGAACTCCTGCGGACAAAGATGGGCTTTCTGTTTATTTTTCCATCATTGCACTTATTCTAATCAGACAAAGAGAAACCGTGCTCCCCTGGGGTAAGCACGGTTTCCTGTGATCGTATATGATTTCAACATCCGTTAAATTAAACGTTGAAGCGGAAATGCATGACGTCGCCGTCCTGCACAACGTATTCCTTGCCTTCCAAGCGCAGTTGACCGCGTTCCTTGGCAGCGTTCATAGATCCGGCAGCCACCAGATCATCATAGGACACCACTTCGGCACGGATGAAGCCGCGTTCGAAGTCGGAGTGAATGACTCCCGCAGCCCCCGGAGCTTTAGTCCCCTTGCGGATCGTCCAGGCGCGAACCTCTTGCACACCCGCTGTGAAGTATGTATACAAGCCAAGCAAACGGTAAGCTGCCTGGATCAGGCGGTCAAGGCCTGATGCCTCAAGCCCCAGCTCTTCCAGGAACATCGCTTTGTCTTCCCCTTCAAGCTCGGCAATTTCAGCTTCCACCTTGGCACTGATCGGCACAACCTCCGCATTCTCGGCAGCAGCGAACTCTCTAACCTGCTGTACGAACGGGTTGCTGTCGGCTTCTGTCACGCCATCCTCGCTAACATTTGCCGCATACAGCACCGGCTTGAGCGTAAGCAGGTGCAGGTCGCGCACAATCGCCTTCTCATCATCGGACAGTTCAACACTGCGTGCCGGCATATCGTTATAAAGTGCTTCCTTAACACGCTCAAGCACTTCCACTTCCTTCTCGTACTGCTTGTTGCCGCCCTTCATATTCTTGCGGGAGCGTTCAATCTTCTTCTCGACACTGTCGAGATCCGCCAGAATAAGCTCCAGATTGATCGTCTGGATATCGCTGATCGGATTGATTTTACCGTCCACGTGGGTAATATTCTCGTCCTCAAAGCAGCGGACCACATGCACGATCGCGTCCACTTCACGAATATGGGCAAGGAACTTATTACCGAGACCTTCCCCTTTACTTGCACCGCGCACCAGACCGGCGATATCCACAAATTCAAATGCTGTAGGCACCGTACGGTTCGGCACCACCAGCTCAGTCAGCTTGTCGAGACGCTCATCAGGCACCTCCACGACACCCACGTTTGGGTCGATGGTGCAGAACGGATAGTTCGCGGACTCGGCCCCTGCCTGCGTAATCGCATTGAACAGTGTCGATTTGCCAACGTTCGGCAGACCCACGATTCCTGCTTTTAAAGCCATATCTATGACAACTCCTCATTATTGTAATTGCTCATCTTCTTCAACCATAGTACATATACCCCGCCAATATTTCAAGGAGAGTAGGAGAAAAACCTTCTCACTTCCATAAACGCAAAAAAACCCATCCGCCGGATTGGGTTCCCGTCTGCCTATTAATTCCATTTGAGATAACCTGGCGTCCGCCCTCCCGGACTTACTCCAAGAGAGCGAACGAGGTCTGCAATTTCCACTATAAGGGTTGCGGACCAATAAATCAACTTAAAATCATTGTAAACAAGTAGGTTTTATCAGAAAATCTATAATCAAGCAAAACACTGTCAGTCAGCCTCGTTCCCCATCTATTCTTTATCCAGACTAACCAGGCGCTTCGTGTCCTTAAGCGCGCCCACATCTGCCGCCCCTATCCCGAACATCGCTGCCCGCAGCTCGAACTCTACGCGGCTCAGCACCTCATCGAGTTCCTGTTCTGACTGGACAGCAGGTCCAAGCAAGGCTTTTCCGAAACCGGCCATATCGGCTCCCAACGCCAGCGCCTTGGCCGCATCCACCCCGGTATTTAAGCCACCGCTTCCAATAATGGCATACCCGGGCAACGCCGCGCGAACTTGACGGATGCATTCCGCTGTCGGAATTCCCCACCCTGCAAAGGCTTCGGCTGCCTGTCTGCGAACCGGGTCACTGCTGCGGAATTTCTCCACCTGGCTCCAGGAGGTGCCTCCCGCTCCGGCAACATCGATGAAAGCAGCTCCTGCGTCGCGGAGCCTTATCGCCGTCTGGTCGTCAATCCCCCAGCCGACCTCTTTAATGCCTACCGGGACAGGCAGGCTGTGGCACAGCTGTTCAATCCGCTGAAGCAGACCGCCAAAAGCGGTATTCCCCTCCGGCTGAAACACCTCCTGAAGCGAGTTCAGATGAAGAACCAGCAAGTCCGCCTCAGCGATCTCTACTGCCCTTCGGCACTCTTCTGTGCCAAATCCGTAATTCAGCTGCACCGCGCCCAGGTTGGCAATCACCGGAATGGTTGGTGCCTTGCGGCGCACAGCAAACGTCGCCTTAAGACGTTCCTGCTCCACCGCCGCACGGACTGAACCAACGCCCATGGCCCAGCCCCTGCGTTCCGCCGCTTCGGCAAGCCGTTCGTTGATCCGCCCCGCTGCTTCACTTCCGCCTGTCATGGAACTGATTAACAATGGTGTACGTACCGGCCGCTCCAAGAAGGAAGTCTGCAAGCTGATCCGGTCAAAATCGATCTCCGGCAGCGCATTATGCCGGAATACATAACGTTCGAAGCCAGCAGTCAGACCTACCGCATTCACCTCTTCATTCAGGCAAATGCGGATATGCTCCGTTTTCCGCCCAGAGGTTGCCGAAATGGCCGTATCCACCAAACTTATACCGGAATCATGCGCTTCGCCAGGCTTAAGTCTCATACTATCCAATGTATTACGGCCATCCGGACTCAACTTCCCTCTGCGCATCCGTCTATTCCGTACACTCAAACGATCCTTCATCTATACCTCCTAATCCCTGCCGTCCAGTCCAACTTAGCACAGCCTAACCCAGTTTAGCCTGTGGCAACTTAACGGCGTTCAGTTCTGACTGCAAATTTTATTCACGTTATATAAAATGAACTTATGAAGGTTACCCTTTTGGGGCGCTGCGATGCCGAGTGTTCTTACGACCTCTGTTGTTTCCAAAATGCTTGAACTAGATATCAAAGTAGGGGCTAAAGTTCATCTTATATAACTTATTTAGCTCAGCCTTCGTTCCTTTATTCAGCCCTATCTAGGCCGCACGTAGTTCAGCATACCAGACTTTAAGGGCCAGAAGTATACCTCTCATCCTCATTTCATCCGGCTTTAACTCATCATCCCTTATATAAGTCTGCAGTTATTCATACAGAAATGACAACGAGTACATAAAATTCAGCCAGCTGTTTGAATCCGATTGCCTAAAGGAGATAAGGCTAGGCTGGTTGTTCTCCGGCATGATTACAGTTTGTCTGCAGCCGTATTCTTCCAAAACTTTCTGTGCTTCAACTTTACCTCAATTATGGTAATGATAAGAACTGACCCACATGGCTGCTTTAAGGCCAACAAGAGGAGGAGTAAGTATTGGCATCTTTGTTTAAAAATAATACGGCTGCTTCCAAAAACCGCAAGCCAAAGCCGTGGCTGCGAAGAGTCCTTCTCATCCTGCTGCTCTTGATTATGTGGTTGTCCGCCGTTATGGTTTACCAGACCCATAAGCGGCTTCCTCAAGGGGTTTCTTACGAAAGCCCCGTCTACTCCGTTGATACAACGGACTTCCTGTATGATCTGACATATCCGGATGGGCACGGCGGATTCCAGCAGGAACGGCATATTTATGACCGGATGCTGCAGATGATTGGGGAAGCCCGCCAATTTATCGTGCTGGATTTATTCCTTTTTAATGATTATGTACATAAAGGCCAGACCTATCCCGATATAAGCGGAGGCCTCACCCGTAAGCTGCTTGAACAAAAACGGAAGTATCCGAAGCTGGACATTGTGTTTATTACCGATGAGATCAATACGAATTATGACTCGGCTCCAAATCACCTGTTGGAAGAGCTGAAGCAGGCCGGCGCACAGGTAATCATCACCGATGTGAACCCGCTGCGGGATTCCACTCCCGCCTATTCAGCGGTGTGGAGAACCTTCTTTCAATGGTTTGGGCAATCCGGGACCGGTTGGATTCCCAATCTGATGGCCTCGAACGGTCCGGATATTACGGCCCGCTCCTATCTAAAGCTGCTGAACGTCAAGGCCAATCACCGGAAGGTGTTAGCGACAGAGAACAGCGCCTTGATCTCTTCCGGCAATGTTCATAATGCAAGCGCCTTTCATTCCAATATAGCCTTTGAGGTCAGCGGGCCGGTAATCCAAGACATACTGAACAGTGAGCAGGCCGTGGCTAACTTCTCCGGCGGGGGAAGATTGCCCAAATGGACAGGAAGCCAGGCCAGAGGACAGTCAGACAACCCGCAGAGCCGCACCGGCAGTACCGCAGGTAAAACCGCATCGGAGAGCGGTAAGCTGCAAATCCGCTATCTCACGGAAGGCAAAATCTACACCTATTTGCTAAAGGCTATTCAAGATTCGCAAAAGGGCGACACACTCTGGATGGGTATGTTCTATCTGGCGGATACAAAAGTCATGAACGAGCTGGTGGCTGCAGGAGAACGTGGTGTCCAGCTCCGTCTGATTCTGGACCCGAACCAGAATGCGTTCGGCCAGGAGAAGATCGGTCTGCCCAACCGCCCGGTCACAGAAGAGCTTCTGGCCCGTTCGGGTTCAGCCATGCAGATCCGCTGGTACAATACAACGCAGGAGCAGTATCATACCAAGCTGCTGTACATTGCCAAGGCGCAAGGGCCAAGTGTGATCCTGGGCGGCTCCGCCAACTTCACCTCCCGGAATTTGGATGATCTTAATCTGGAGAACGATCTCTGGATCTCTGCTCCGCGCGGAAGTCAACTAACCCGGAGCCTGGATCAATATTTCGAGCGTATTTGGTACAACCAAGGCGCCGATTACAGCCTGGACTATAGCGCTTATCACGAGAAAGCCGTCTGGTTCAAGGACGTTCTGTTCCGCCTGCAAAAGGCGCTCGGATTTACAACCTACTGACCCCCGCACAAAGAGGCGGGTGCAAGGGGATATCTCCTTGCACCCGCTTTTTCTATATAAGTTACAAACAACGTGTACATTTAGGCGAAGCCTAGGGGCGTCTTAAGGGCCAGGCCTCACTTTAGAGCAGAGGGGACATCAGCCGGGCCGCCGATTCCATAAATCGGACAACGATGCGCTTTTGCATGAACGCTTTCCGTTCGATCAGCTTTGTGGAATGCAGATCCCGCTCGAAGTCCTCTACGATTTTGCGGACACTGTCACTCTGGACAAGCAGCGCACTGACCTCGAAGTTCAAATGGAAGCTGCGCATGTCCATATTCGCCGTGCCGACCGAGGCTACTTCCCCGTCGGCAATCAGCAGCTTGGCGTGCAGGAAGCCCTTTTCATACTCATAGATCTTCACCCCGGCTTCCAGCAGGGAAGGGAAGTATGAGTGGGAAGCCAGAAACGGGAGCCACTTATCCGGCTTGGCCGGGAATAGAATGCGGACATCGAGGCCCGATATGGCCGCCACGCGAAGGGCTGTGAGAATGTCCTCGTCCGGAATAAAGTATGGAGTCGCAAGCCATACCGATTTCTTGGCAGATGTAATGATCGAAAAGAAGATGTCCTTAAGGGACCGGCTTTCATTATCTGGGCCGCTCGGCACGATCTGCACCGCACCGCTGCAGCCCACCTCAAGCTGAGGGGACAGGTATTCCAGACCGATAATTTTCTCACCGGTAACATAAAGCCAGTCCTGGAGGAAAATAATCTGAAGGGAGCGCACCGCTTCCCCTTTAACCAGCATGTGTGTGTCCCGCCAGAATCCGTACGTCTTACTCCGGCTGAGGTATTCGTCACCGACGTTAAGCCCGCCCATAAAGGCGGTATTGCCGTCAATGACCACAATCTTGCGGTGATTGCGGTAATTGACACGGCTGGACAAGGCCAGGAACCGGACCTGTCCATAGATGCCGATCTTAATTCCAGCTTCCCTCATTTCGTTCAAGAACGTCTTGGACAGCCCAAGACTGCCCACCGCGTCAAACATAAAACGGACCTCGACCCCCTCGCGAGCTTTTGCGATCAGGGTCTCCTGGATCTCCCGGCCGATTTCATCAGCCCGGTAGATGTAATACTCCATATGAATATGATGCTTCGCCATCTTCAGTTCCTTAAGCAGCGAGGAGAATGTCTCCTCGCCGTTGGTCAGCACCCGGGTGCGTGTAGCCATGGAGCAGGGCGTGCGGGCGATTTTATGAGACATCCGAAGCAGCTTCTGCTGCCCCGGACTGAATTCAGAGAGGTCAAAGGCCGCATGCAGGGTATTGTTGTCAATGAGCTCGTAAGCCTTCTGGTCCTGCATTGCTTTCTTGTCGAACTTCCGCCGTTTGAAGTAGTTCTGTCCCAGCAGAAAATAAAGAACAAGCCCGACAACCGGCAGCAGGACCAGCAGCAGGATCCACGCAAGTGTGCTGGAAGGATTGCGGTTCTCCATGAAGATGGCCATCCCCACGGTAATCACCGTCAAGGTCTGGAATATGCTGACCAGCGTTCCCCCGAAGCTGCCGAAGAAGCCGAAGCCCAAAAAATAAAAGGCAAATAAGATTGCCGCAATAAGTAAGATTTGAAGCCCACGTCTCATGCAAGTAAGTTCTCCTTTTCCACGATGTTCACATGCTACCCCCATTTTACATGAACCTGTCTATTCCTCCTAACAATATTACGCCAATAGCTGTAAACGGATTCAAAAAGGGCAGCACCGATCGGATCTTGACTTATAAGGGGAACTGTGAAAAAATGGCTCCTAACGATCGTTAGGTAGGTGAAAGAGATGACGGAAGGCAAACGAAAATTGCAGAAGGCGGCCCTGCTTCATTTTGCAAGGGATGGGTATGAGGGTGCTTCTCTTCAGCATATTGCACAGGATGCAGGCATGAAAAAGCCCTCGATTTATGCCCATTTTAAAGGGAAAGAGGAACTGTTCATGTCTGTGCTCAGCCAGGTCTTCAAAGAAGGCCGCCACCGGATTACAGCTTATTTCCTCCGGGAGATGGACACCCCGCTGGAACAAAGGCTGCACGGATTATTCCTGATGCTTCAAGAGGAGTACATGCGCAACCGGGATACAAAGTTCCTCCTGCGAATGATCTTCTTCCCGCCTCATGCGGTCTATGAAGAGGTTATGGCTGTGATTTACCCGTTTCTCGACTCGCTTGAGAACAGGCTGGTCCGGCTGCTGAAGGAGGAATCCATTCGGGGCAACTTTGTGACTGCGGATATCCGCCAGGCGGCTGTGGCCTTCATGACCTTTGCGGACGGAATTATGGTGGAACTGCTGTACGAGAATCCCGAAAGATCGCGTAAACGGCTTGATGCGGTCTGGCCGGTCTATTGGAAAGGCATTCAATGTGAATAGGATACGAAGGAGAAATGATATATGAATAAAAACTGGCTGTTTGTCCTATTGGGAGGAATTATTGAGGTGGTCTGGGTCACCGGACTCAAACACGCGCATACCTGGGAAGCCTGGCTCGGCACGGCCGCGGCTATTGCCGCCAGCTTTTGGCTGATCATCGAGGCCTCAAGACGGCTTCCGGTCGGTACGGTATATGCGGTATTTACCGGAATTGGCACAGCGGGAACGGTTCTGACCGAGATGCTTGTCTTTGGGGAGCCCTTTAACTGGGTGAAGACTATACTGATTGCACTGCTCCTTGCAGGCGTTGTCGGTCTGAAGCTGATTACAGATACCCAACATGAGGAGGCGAGATCATAATGGCATGGCTTATTCTTGTTCTGGCAGGCTGTTGCGAAGTGTTTGGCGTCATCGGAATCAAACAGGTTACGCTCAGAGCCAATCTGAGCGCTTACCTGCTGCTGGCGGCAGGCTTTCTGTGCAGCTTCTCCCTGCTGGCTCTGGCCATGGAGACGCTGCCTATGGGCACAGCTTACGCAGTATGGACCGGGATCGGAACCGTGGGAAGCGCTTTGATCGGGATGCTGTTGTACAAAGAGCCCAAGGAGTGGCGCAGACTGGTCTGCATTGCCCTTATTCTAGGTTCAGCCATAGGTCTCAAGGTGATCCAGTAGGAAATTTGTATCTCCTCTACCAGATGTATTATAATTTTTTTGACCCAATGGTCACGTAGAGAACCAAGAGGTCAGGAAGGAGTGAACAAGCCGTTGTCTGATAAGCCGGCTGACAAGAAGAAGTTCATCATCAGAACAGCCATGGAGCTGTTCTCCATCAAAGGCTCATCTGCCACCTCCATGCAGGAAATTGCGGAACACTGCGGCATGTCGAAGGGAAGTCTGTATCTGCATTTTAAATCCAAGGAAGAGCTTGAGCAGAGCATCTACACCTACTGCTACCAAATGCTGCACGAGCAATTGGTGCAGGTAGATCAAGAGCAAGGTCTGACTCCCAAGGAAAGCCTGCGCAAGCAGATAGAGACACTGCTGAGTTTGGTTCTGGAGCTTCGCGAATTCCTGCTCATGCAGATTAAGGAATGGGTTACCCATGGCAAGAAGAACATGGAACCGCAGTGTGTCAAGGATAACAATATGCGCATGCTGAAGAGGGCTCAGTCGAAGCTGCTTCACATATACGGGCCTGAGATTGAACCCTATACAGCTGACTTGACCCTGTTCATACACGGTTCCCTGGGCTCATATATCCGTCTGCTGTTTGACCCGAGGCTGTCCATTACGATTCAGCAGATGTCCGGGCACTTTATGTTTATGCTCGATGCGCTGTCGGAGGGACTGCTCGCCAAACGCCCCGGCCCGCTGTTCTCTTCCGAGCTGCTTGAACAGTGGGTTCATGATGGATTTAGTCCAATTCAGGCCAACCCGCATCCCCTTCAAGTCATCAAGGCGATGAAGATCACACTGAAAGGGCTGGATCTTCCGGAGCCCCGCAGGGACGAAACGCTGGATTCCCTGGTGATCCTAGAACAAGAGCTCCTTGAGCTTCAGCCTAGACGTGCCATCCTGCTCGGCATGATGCGCAATTTGAAAAACATTTCTGAGATGGAAGAACAGTTCAAGGAACTAGAGGCTGCTCTGTTTCAACATATACAGTCAAGACCCATACCTGTTAATCACGGGTGACGTTAAGAGAGAAGCATATGGAGAGGAGCACATACTTAGATTATGAAAGGAATCATTAATTTCTCACTCAGAAACAAATTTGCCGTTTGGCTGCTGACGATTATCGTCGTGGCGGCTGGACTTTACAGTGGTCTGACCATGAAGCAGGAGACCATTCCCAACATCAATGTGCCCTACTTAAATATTTCTGCAGTGTATCCGGGAGCCGCACCAGAGAATGTGGTGAATGATATCACCAAACCGCTGGAGACCGGACTTAGAAATGTTGAAGGCATTAAGACCATCACCTCCACCTCAATGGAGAATGCAGCCTCCATCACACTGGAGTTCGATTATGGCACCAATCTGGATAATGCCTCTGCGGCCGTCCGGGAGGCGCTGAACCGCGTAACTCTGCCGGATGATGCCCAGAAGCCGCAGATCACCAGATTCAGTCTGAGCTCTCTGCCGGTAATCTCACTTAGTATGAGCGCCAAATCCGGCGGCAGCCTGGAGAATCTGACCCGTACCGCCGAGTCTGACATTAAGCCGGCTCTGGAGAAGCTGGACGGGGTAGCTTCTGTACAGGTTGCCGGTCAATATGTGAAGGAAGTCCAATTGAAATTCAACCAGGACAAGCTGAAGGAGCTTGGACTTACTGAAGATACGGTAAAAGGAGTCGTACAGGCTTCCGCGGTCCGCGTGCCGCTCGGTCTGTTCGAAATGGACAAATCCCAGAAAGCCGTTGTGGTTGACGGTGCGGTAACCACGGTCCAGGATCTTAAGAATGTAGCGATCCCGCTTGTACCAGGCGGAGCGTCCGGCAAATCCGCGGGAGCCGCTGCAGGTCAGCAAGGGGCTGCCGGGACTGCCGCAGGTGGTAGTGCTAACGCTGCGGGTATGACCCAGGGCGGAGCAGGGGCTCCTGCAGGCGGCCAAGGCACGGCGTCCGGGGCTGCTGGGACTCCAGCAGGCCAGCAGGCGGGGACTGCCGCTCAAGGCACAGCTCCAGGCTCTAGCCAGGTCACTGCCGGACAAGGCGCTGCAGGCGTACCTGCCTCGATTCCTACCGTGAAGCTGTCTGATGTGGCTTCCATCCAAGTAATCGGGAAAGCGGAATCCATCTCCCGCACAAACGGGAAAGAATCTCTCGGCATCCAGATCGTTAAATCCAATGATGCCAATACGGTAGACGTCGTGAATCAAGTGAAGGACCGGGTTGAATCCCTGAAGACAGAATTCAAAGATGTTGATTTCACCGTGCTTATGGATCAAGGCAAACCTATTGAAGATTCCGTAAACACGATGCTGAGCAAGGCTGTGTTCGGAGCTTTGTTTGCAGTCATCATTATCCTGATCTTCCTGCGCAATCTCCGTTCGACCATTATTTCGATTATTTCTATTCCTCTGTCACTGCTGATTGCGGTCCTTGCCTTGCGGCAGATGGATATTACGCTAAACATGATGACCCTGGGGGCCATGACGGTGGCGATTGGCCGGGTTGTCGATGACTCGATCGTTGTCATAGAGAATATATACCGGCGTCTGTCCCTGACTGGGGAGAAGCTTAAAGGCAGCGAGCTGATCCGTGAAGCCACACGCGAAATGTTCGTACCGATCGCTTCATCCACCATCGTGACGATTGCTGTCTTCCTGCCGCTGGCATTCGTAAGCGGTATGGTTGGGGAACTGTTTATGCCGTTCGCCCTCACCATGGTCTTCTCACTGCTGGCCTCCCTGCTGGTTGCCATAACTCTGGTACCCGCACTGGCCCATACCCTGTTCAAGAACGGCCTCAAGAAGACGCACGACCATGATGAGAAGCCGGGTGGCCTGGCCCGCGGTTATCAACGGGTGCTGAACTGGTCTCTGAACCATAAATTTGTTACCTTCGGTCTGGCGGTGCTGCTGCTGGTAGGCAGTCTGTTCCTGACTAAATTCATCGGAACCAGCTTTATGCCGGAACAAAGTGAGAAGTATGCTATGGTCACCTATTCCCCAGCACCTGGGGATACCCGTGAGGATGTGGAGAAGCGCGCTCTGACCGCAGAGAAATTTATTCTCAAACAGCCGAATCTGGACAAAATGCAGTATTCCGTCGGCGGCTCCAATCCGCTTAGCCCGGGGCCTTCCAACTCAGCTCTCTTCTATGTGATTTATAAGGAAGACACGAGCAATTTTGAGGATGTGAAGAAGAAGCTGGTTGAGGATTTAAAGACCCAGGTTCCTGAAGGCACCTGGAAGGAAATGTCCGGCATGAGCGGCGGCGGTATGGGCGGAAGCAAGCTCGCTGTTCAGGTGTACGGAGACAATCTCAAGCAAATTCAGCCGGTAGCCGACCAGATTCTGAAATGGGTGAACGAGGATAAGGCCAATTTTGACAAAGGAGATTCCAGTCTCTCCAAAGCCTATGACCAGTACACTCTGGTAGCCGACCAAGAGAAGCTTAGCTCCCTCGGGCTGACTGCCGGGCAGCTCGCCATGAAGCTTAGCCCGCAGCGCGAACGTCCGGTCTTAACCGAAGTTCAGGTGGATGGCAAGGACTATAAAGTCTATATCGACGCTGACACCAAGACGTACAAGAGCTTGACCGATATTGAAAATGAGACGCTGACATCCCCGCTCGGCAAGCAGGTGGCCGTTAAGGATGTCGCCAAGGTGGAGAAAGGCATCTCACCGAACTCCATTATGCGAATTGATGGTAAGATGGTTATCCAGATCAATGCCGACATTATTTCGACCGATGTCAGCAAGGCTTCCAAACAGCTGGAGGACAAAATCAAGGCTTACAACAAGCCGGATGGGGTAACGGTTGAATTCGGCGGAGTTACCGCCCAAATTAACGATACGTTCACCCAGCTTGGTCTGGCTATGGCAGCGGCCATTGCCATCGTATATTTCGTGCTCGTTGTCACCTTTGGCGGTGGACTTGCGCCATTTGCCATCTTGTTCTCACTGCCGTTCATAGTGATTGGCGCTTTAATCGCCCTGCTTATCGGCGGCGAGACCCTGAACGTATCCTCGCTGATGGGTGCGCTCATGCTGATCGGGATCGTAGTCACCAATGCCATCGTCTTGATCGACCGGGTGATTCACAAAGAACGCGAAGGCCTCTCCACCCGCGAAGCGCTGCTGGAAGCCGGTGCGACCCGTCTTCGTCCGATTCTGATGACAGCACTGGCTACGATTGGCGCCCTGCTCCCATTGGTATTCGGTCTCGAGAACAGTGCGGGGATTATCTCACGCGGTCTCGGAATTACCGTAATCGGGGGTCTGATTAGCTCCACGCTGCTGACCCTTGTGATTGTGCCGGTGGTGTACGAATTCCTGATGAAAATCCGCAGAGGCGGAAGATCCAACAAGGCTGCAGCCCAGGCCAAATAATCAAAAGCAAAAAAGAGAGTTCCCTAATTAGGGGACTCTCTTTCTTATTGGGGGGACAGGCGAATACATGAAATTAACTAAGCTCACTTCTCCAGACACGCAGCATTTCAAGATCCTTGCTCAGGAACTCAGACAGCAGCACACCCAGGCCCTTATAAAGGGGAGTACGGGCCTCTCTTTGCAGCGCTTCAGCGAAGGCCGGCGCCCACTTCATAAGATGGGATTCCATGAACCACAGCTGCATGTCGGCAAGCTCTGTGCATTTATTTCTCACACAGCCTGCAACCAGCATCCGGTCGGCCAGTACCGACATGAACTCAAGCTCAATGGCCATGTGGTCATCCCGTTCATTGTGCAGCTTGTTGAACACCACGCCGCACTCACAATAGACGGTCCCCAGCTGAGAGGATTCCCACATCACCTGGATTCCTTCTTTCCTAGCCCGGAATCCGCCTTCTGTGAAAGGCAGCACCGCTGGACTTCCCACAAACAATCGCGTATATTCTTCCGCCTCGTCATAGCATACCTGCCGAAGCTTATCCTCTTCAATACTCTCCAGATAATCCTTCAGCATCCGGCCGCCTTCACTTGAAATCACCGGTCCCTTGAGCGCCGCTTCACGCCGGTATTGGGCAATCAGCGACAGGCGCGGTTCACGCCCCAGAAAATCAACCAGCAGCTGGTACACCCAGCCCCTTCGTTCAAGCCAGAGCAGCTGCTCCTCATTCGCAGTCACGCCATCCTCGAACACGGTCGTAATCATTTTCAGTCAGCTCCTATATAATTCCAGGTAGAGATACCGTCTCCCCCTGACCGACGACGTCTCTTCACCTTTATTATAGCCAAGTCTTTCCTGGATATGTGAGCGCATTCACATATAAAATTGACATAACCGTGAACACCTATGAGACCCATTTCTCACGAAAAATTTAGTTTCTTCGGAAGCATTTTAATGCCTTGCCTGATTCTATTCCTGTGTTAACTTATACACTTTTAATGGCGTTCAAAGTCTTCCCCCAGCCAGGATGTATAGCGGCGGCTGGCCTCTTCATAGTCACCAGGGCGGTTCATATTAAAGCTCAGCAGTTCCTCATCAGTCCCCGTACCCTCGCAGAGTAATTGGGCCGGGATATAGGCTGCTTGAAGAGATTTGGTCCACGGAACCAAGCGTAATTCCTTTTCCTGAAGCGCAGTCTCCAGGCTTGTCAGTACGGTACGCTTGTACATGGACAGCAGCGGCAGTACGCCAGATGATGTTAAGGGAATCACCGCCTCCAGTTCCTTTTCCCGGCCGTTGCTGACGCTAGAATGCCTTTCTGCCTCGTCAATGAGACGCTGACCAACAGCAGCGTTAATAAACGGCATATCACAAGCTGTAACCAGATTCCACTCAGTTCCTGAAGCGGCCAGCCCTGCATGTAGGCCGGCAAGGGGTCCAGCCAGGGAATAGACATCGGGAACTACCTCTTTATGAAGATAGCTGTACGGAGCTCCATCATTCGCCACGATAACAACTCTTGGAGCAATTTGCTCCAAAGATCGAACCAGTCTTTCAATAAGCGGAATCCCTGCCAGAGGCAGCAGTGCCTTATTCTGACCCATCCGGCTGGAGAGACCGCCGGCAATCACAATCGCTGTGACTTCCATGAATGATTCCCCTCTCTTGGTGCCATAATTAAGTAAATCCGAAAAAACATGGTTTGTATCCCTTTCCATCACATGATACATTGAACTTACCCGAATTAATTTACTTAGCGACCATTTGTCTGAGTTACCCGAGTTCAGGCTGCATGTAGATGCATGCCAGAAAGGAATGGCGCCTTTGCGTAAGCCGGCAATAACAAATGTGACCTCATTGCTTCCTTTGGAGCTGATTAATTTTTTCGTTTTTGGTGCAATGGCCATATTCTCCGCCTTTTTCCAATTATATTTACAGGAAGCGGGAATGAACAAGCTTGAGATTGGATTACTGCTTGCTTTCGGGCCGCTCGTGTCCCTTGCAGCGAATCCATTCTGGAAGTACTGCAACGACCGCCAGCAGAACACCAAATTTGTCCTTCTGCTTATGATGTCTGGACTTGTGTTAATCGCTTATTTGATATACCGTGTTGAAACGTATCAGATGCTGTACCTGGCTATGCTCCTATTCTTCTTCTTTCAGACGCCCCTCTTGTCCCAGAGCAACACGCTGACCTTATGTTATACTGAGCATGCGGGACGGAAATTCGAGTCATTCCGGACTTGGGGTTCAATCGGATGGGCATTTATAGCTGTTCTCACAGGGGCGTCTCTCGATGCGGCGGGGCCAATCAGCATGATCGTTCTATTCACGGCCATACTTTTGCTTGCGATTATATCCACCCTGCTGCTGCCGCCGCTTCACAAGGCTCCAGACACACCCTGGCTCAACTACTGGGAATTCACCCGGTCGATGCACAACAAGTATTTTATGTCCTTTGTGTTCTTATGCATGCTCGTGGCCGTGCCTAATTCCATGAACGCGCTGTTCATGCCCTTTTTCGTGACCGACCTCGGCGGATCGAAGCTCTATGTCGGACTGGCTGTGTTCATATCAACAATATTTGAAGTGGGTGTGCTCATTCTGCTTCGCAGATATATGAAGCGAAAGATCACCCATCTTATGGTCTGCCTGTTCCTCGTCAGCCTCGTGCTGTCGCTGCGCTGGCTTCTGATGACCGAAGTTACCACCCCCGTAGAGATTGTGGGGATTCAGGCTCTGCATACCGTAACCCTTGGAGGTTTCTTCTATGTCGGAATCCAGCTTACCAATCTGTTTCTGCCCCGTCCCTACCGCTCATCAGGCCAGGCTGTATTCACCCTGATGCTGGGCGGCGTCTCCGGACTGATAGCCGGAATATTCGGCGGCTGGCTGTATCAATATTTCGGAGCCATAACCATGTACAAGATCAGCATGATGATGACCTTGGCCGGCTCGCTTGGATTCGGCATCATGGGTTATCGGCTGTACAGGCACGGATATACTCCGGTAATTTTTCGAAAAGAATAACAAAACAATCCACTGTACCGTCACGCCCAAACAAGGTTACGCCGGTCTATTGTGGATTGTCTTCGCGTAGAGATGAATATCGGTCATCTCGTAACCAGTGTAAAGTATGAAACGCATTTCAGAGCAAGAGGTTATCTATGTCCTGTTGAAAAATATTCTGGCTTATACCGAGGTGATCCCATGGCTAATATTAAGGAAATCGCCAAAACAGCCGGTGTATCCGTCGCTACCGTATCCCGGGTTCTCAACAATCACCCTTACGTTAAGGACGACAAACGCAGGGCTGTGCTTGAAACGATAGAACGGCTGAACTATTCCCGTAATATCAATGCCGTTCATCTGCTGAAAGGCCGGACCCAAATCATAGGTATTGTGCTGCCCATGATCAATCATACCTATTTCGGTGTGATGATGGAGGGAATTGCCGAGGAAGCTTTGAAATCAGGCTATCAACTGATGGTCTCCCAAACCGGGTATCAACCGGAGGAAGAGCAGCGGATGCTGGACATGCTGAGGAACAAACAGATCGACGGGGTCATTATCTGCTCCCGGTCCCTAACGCTTGATCATATCGAAGCTTACGGACAATATGGTCCGATCGTGCTGTGTGAAGACACTCGAGACCGTCCATTATCCTCAGTCTTCCTGAATCATTATCTTTGCTTCCAGGAAGGCATCCGCTATCTGTGGAACAAAGGCTACAAATCTATTGGTTACTCCATCGGCCGTCTGGAGGGTCCCAGCAGCAGCCGCCGGTATGAAGCTTACTGCGATATCCATAAGGAGTTCGGCATCCCGGTGAATCCGCAGTGGATTTACGATCAATGTATGGATATTGAAGATGGAGTGCTTCTAGTGCGCAGGATGCTGGAGCAGCACGAGCGGCCAAGCGCCCTGGTCGTCACCTGTGATCAGGTTGCTGCCGGAATTCTGGTTGAGGCCGGGAGACAGGGAATCCGGGTTCCGCAGGACCTGGCCTTTATCAGCTTTGACAACCTGCCTATAGCCGAGGTTCTGGACATTACGACTATGGATAATGGAATCTACACCATGGGGGCAAGCGCCTTGCAGATCGCTGATGAGCTCATCAGCGGCCGCTCCAGCGGTCCCTTGACCAAGGAAATCTCTTTCAAATTAATAGAGCGGTCAACAGCTTGACTATTGGCCTAGGGCCATTACCGAAATCCTTGAACTAGATATCCAGTGGGGTATTTCGGAGACAAAGGCGGATGCTCCGCTTCTTCAGAATCATTCGTCCTCTCTGCTGAGATCGGTTAAGGCCAAGCTAGACTTGGGTCGTTCCGCCAACATATATCTTACTCTACACAAAAGAACATCCTGCAGCCTCCCCTGAAGCAGAATCTTCAGCAGGCGGGCACAGGATGTTCTTTTTTATAGGATCATCTATATAAAAGAAGCACGCAGGCTTCTTATTTGAACACTTTCACGCGATCTTCAAGCGGCTGGAACTGCTTCTCACCAGCAGGCGCGGCAATTTTACCGAAAGGCATTTGAGCTCTAAGTTTCCAATTCTCAGGAATTCCCCACTCTGCTGCAACAGCTTCGTCAATGATTGGGTTGTAATGCTGCAGGGAAGCTCCAAGTCCTTCTTGCTCAAGCGCGGTCCATACAACAAATTGAAGCATACCGGAGGATTGCTCTGACCAAATCGGGAAGTTATCCGCATAAGCGGCGAACTGCTGCTGCAAGCCCGCGATTACATTGGTATCCTCGAAGAAAAGAACTGTACCATGCCCTGCACGGAAAGAAGCCATTTTCTCCGCAGTCGCTTTGAAGTTTTCTTCGTTATTTACGATCTTACGCAAAATTTCCTCAGTATGATTCCACAGCTTGTCATGCTGTTCACCAAACAGCACAACCACACGTGCACTTTGGGAGTTGAATGAGGATGGCGTGTGCTTAACCGCTTCCTTCACAATTTCTTCTATTCTTTCATCAGAGACAGGGGATTCTTTACTGAGCGCATAAATACTACGTCTGTTTTTCACCGCATCAAAAAAAGCATTCGACATTTTTAACAACCTACCTTCTTTTGGTTAGTTATTTACTTTTAAATTGTAACATACATTTTTAACGAATGGCAATTCATTTTTTCCAAAAATCTCCGAAGTTTAATTCATCAATAGGGCCTAATCTAGATTTACCCGATTTATCCGATTCTATGCCATCATTCCATCCATTATTTCGTCTCATACCACAGCCAAGAGCACATCCCACCTTAGTGAAATGTGCTCTTGAGGTTGAATCCTATTCAGCTTTCTTAGGGAGTTGGAATGAGCTTTTAAGGGATACAATCAGGTTAAACACCGGCGCACCTGGTTTGGAATGCTTGCTGTCCACGTTGAAGTATCCGTGGCGGAAGAACTGGAACTTGTCCTGCGGCTTCGCTTCCGCTAGCCCGGGCTCCACAAATCCCTGCACTACCGTCAGCGAGTTCGGATTGATTTGATCAAGGAAGGTCTTCTCTTCCGGGGCCTCCCCGTTCTCTGTCTCCTCTTGCTCCGCATCCAGGATAAGAGATTCATAAAGACGGAATTCGGCCGGCACTGCATGCTTGGCATCTACCCAATGGATGGTTCCTTTCACTTTACGTCCGGTGAATCCGCTGCCGCTCTTGGTCTCCGGATCATAGGTGCAATGAATCTCCACCACATTACCCGCTTCATCCTTGATCACATCATTGCACTTGATGAAATAAGCATGCTTCAGACGGACTTCATTGCCGGGGAACAATCGGAAATATTTGCTCGGCGGGTTCTCCATGAAGTCGTCCTGCTCGATATACAGCTCCCGGGAAAAAGGAATCTGACGATTGCCCATCTCCGGATTCTCCGTATTGTTCTCTGCTTCAAGCATTTCCGTTTGATCTTCTGGATAGTTGGTGATCACAACCTTCAGAGGATGCAGCACTGCCATCGAGCGGGGTGCTTTAAGCTTCAGGTCCTCCCGGATAAAGTGATCAAGCATAGCTGTGTCGACCAGACCTTGAGTCTTGGAAATTCCCGCTTCATAAACAAAGCTCTTGATAGCGTCCGGGGTGTATCCTCTCCGGCGCAGACCCGATATGGTCGGCAGACGCGGATCGTCCCAGCCATCCACAATGCCTTCATCCACAAGCATTTTGAGCTTCCGCTTGCTCGTTACCGCTCCTGCCAGATTAAGCCGCCCGAACTCATACTGATGCGGCGTGTGAGGCATCTCTGTCTCCGCAATCACCCAGTCGTAGAACGGCCGCTGATCCTCGAACTCGATCGTACACAGGGAATGGGTAACCCCTTCAATCGCGTCCTCAAGTGGATGGGCATAAGCGTACATCGGATAGATGCACCAAGTGTCACCTGTGTTATGGTGAGTGGCATGGGCAATTCTGTAGATGACCGGATCACGCAGATTAATGTTCGGGGAGGCCATGTCAATCTTGGCGCGGAGCACCTTCTCCCCGTTCTTAAATTCACCTGCCCGCATGCGGGTGAAGAGATCAAGATTCTCCTCTACCGTACGGTTGCGGTAAGGGCTGTCTGTACCAGGTTCTGTAAGTGTACCCCGTCTCTCGCGAATCTCGTCTGCACTAAGGTCATCCACATAGGCTTTGCCCTTCTTAATCAGAAGGACCGCACGCTCGTACATTTCTTCGAAATAATCCGACGCGAAACGGAGCTCCTCCCAGTCAAAACCGAGCCACTTCACATCTTCCTTGATGGAATTGACGTATTCGACATCTTCCTTAGCCGGATTCGTATCGTCAAAGCGGAGATTTGTCCGTCCGCCGAACTCGTCTGCCAGGGTGAAGTTAATCCAGATCGCTTTCGCATGTCCGATATGCAGGTAGCCATTCGGCTCTGGAGGAAAGCGGGTCACCACTTCTTTTACCTTTCCGCTTTCCAAATCTTCGGTGATAATGTTCTTTATAAAATTCGGAGGTGTGCTCGCATTGTGGGACACAGTATCTCCACCTTTCCGTCTGGGTTCATCTCTGTCTAAAGCCTTGATACTCATTAGGTTCCCCATTTTTTTCTTCTTATAAATATACCGATAAGTTCACAATAGATCAATGCTTAAACACCCCCTTATAGGCAAAAGAAGGCATCCGCATTCTTCACGGATACCTTCGTGGAGGAGATTTGCGACATGGACATCGCAAGCCATGCCCACTGTCGCTGCTTCGTGCATTCTCTTCATCCCGGAGCAGCAGAGGCCGCTGCAGGGAAACCTGTAGCAGCAGTTGATTTCTCCACTTCCTCTGATTGCTTTAACAGTTACCCTCCCGGACTTTCTCATGAGCAGAAAATGCCGCATCACTATGTTCCACATTAAATTAGAACTCTGGTATAGTGTTGTGTATACCGCCCGTGGGTGATATCCCGTGCGAATAGATTGATTACTTTAGACAAAGAGGATGGGAAATATGATTAAGGTTCTTTTCGTGTGCCTCGGTAATATTTGCAGATCCCCCATGGCAGAAGCCATGTTCAGGGATCTGGTCAAGAAGGAAGGCTTGGAGGCGAAGTTTGAGATTGATAGTGCTGCAACAGGAGATTGGCACATTGGCAAGCCACCGCATAAAGGCACCTTGAGTATTCTGGACAAGTACCGGATTAGCTCCGATGGGCTCCTGGGCAGACAAATAACAAGCGGGGATATAGAGTCCTTCGACTACATCATCGGGATGGATGAGAGCAACATCAGCAATATTCTGGCTGTCTCAGGCGGCCAAGGGGCCGAGAAGACGTTCCGTCTGCTGGACTTCAGAGAAGATCTGGCCAAGAAGGATGTTCCGGACCCTTATTACACCGGAGACTTCGAGGAAACCTATGACCTGCTGAGCAAGGGGCTTGCATCTCTGCTCGAACATATCAAAAAGCAGCACAATCTCGGCTGAACCACCAACAAACGAATATAACGACTACAACAAAGGGACACCCCCTGAGGCCAATTATGACCTGCTGGGATGTCCCTTATTTCCAGTTCCGCGTTCACTGCTTGTCCCCTTGAACCGGAAGCCAGAGCAAAATATCGTCCACATAACGCCCGTCTAAATAAAACTCTTCCACCAGTCTCCCTTGTTCTATAAACCCGCAGCTCCGGTAGAACTCCAGCGCGTTCTCATTGGTTGCCAAAACCCGCAGACAAAGCTTGCGCTTGCCCTGCTCCGCTGCATATCTCTTCATCCCCTCCATCAGTGCCCGGCCAACCCCGAGCCGTTGGTAGGAAGGATGAACCGCGATGTTAATTTCGTACACATGCCGGTTACTCTCCAAAGGTGTCGGGCAGGAGAAGCCCAGGTATCCGCATATGGCATCTCCCATCACTGCAACAAGCTGTGATCCTGGCGGATTATTCTGAAGGAAATCCTCCCTGGACACAGGATGAATGACCGCTGGCGTTGTCTTAGGATTCCATACCAGCTTGTCGATTTCAATCAGCTGGGCCGCATCACGCAGTTCAGAGATACGGACCACCGTTTGCTTTAAACTCATCATAATGTGCCTCCACTTTAGACTGACATTGGTATAATTGTGCCTTTTGCCACCTAGAACCCAGGCCGGATATCCCCGCGCCTCTCTTCCCGGTTAAGTGCGGCATGAACAGCGAAGGAACCTACCGAAAGTGCGGCTATGATCACAGACAGCCAGGCGACCGGGCCAAGCCCTCCTTCATCGTAAAGCACCCCCATAGCGTATGGGCCGATGACCCTGCCAGCCACGCCCATTCCACCTACCAAGCCTAGATAGAAGGGTGCTGCCTTTCCGGTATGATCCGAGATGAAGGCCGGAATAGCCGGGGAGATGAGCATTTCACCAAAGGTGGTCAGCACCATGGCCAGCACCAGTACTGGATAAGTCTGAAGGCTGAGAATGCTGGCATAACCCAGCATGTAAAAGACGGCGCTTGCCGTCATCTGGGCCTGCGGTGTGCCGGCTAGTGTCTTTTTCAGCCAACTTATGAACGGTTGACCCGCGAAGATTAGAATGCCGTTAAGGGTCCATAGAATACTGTAATTCCATTCTGGCATTCCCTTGGAAATCGTAAACGGGGCAACTCCATTGTTCCAGATGCTGTTTCCAAGCCATATGAACAGGGAGCCCATGCCCATGAAAAAGTACACGGAATAGCGCCGGATCAGGTCTCCCGTCCCTTGATCCGTGTGGGAAGTGCTGCGTTTCTCCAGATGAAGCCCGCCCGGCGCCTTCTGAATCTTACTTAAATAAGCATAGAAGAATCCGGCAAAAACAAGCGAAGTCAGCCCATTCATAACAAAGCTCAGATTATAGGAGATTTGTGCCAGCACCCCGCTCAGCGATGTGCCCAGGGCAACACCAATATTGTTGGCCACATAGATAATGTTGAATAGCTCTCCCCGCCGGTCCGCAAACCTGAAGCCGACAAAGGCCTGAATCGCTGGCATAGACAGCGCGTTGCAGAAACCAACCATGAGCATTAGAAACATGAACAAGGTAAAGTTCTGGCTTGTGAACGGCAGAAGAACCAATGCCGCCGCATTCAGCACAAGAGAACCCACGATTAGCTGTTTAACCCCGACCCGGTAATACAGTGCTCCACCAAATACCTGCCCGGCAATTCCTCCCAAGGACTGCACCAGGATTACCAGCCCTGCGTCCGTCATGCTCCTTCCAAGCTCTTTGAAAATATACATCGTAATCAAAGGCCACATAAGCGCACTTCCAGCGGCGTTCACCAGACTCGCCAAGAGGAAGACTTTCACTTCCTTCGGGTAATTCTGTAACCATCTCATCATGTCTGCTGCCCCTATCTTCCCGGTTATTCATATAAAAAAAGCCCCGAAGGGCCCTAGCTTAAGCTTAGTTTAAAAGTGCGCATGAAATCAGCTGCCTCATTCTTCGCCCAGAATACCAGTATCCCCTATATTCCGCTGGCTTGGCAAGCAGGGCGATTGCCGCTTTAATGAGGTGATCCAAACATCTAGAAGATCAGTCTTGGCTGCGTCTTACCTCCACGACCGTCGAGAAGAAGGTGGCCCCGCCCCCCATATCGGCAAGTCTGTCCGGTGTAAGGGCATTGGCCCGCTGGCGCCCGCCCTCGGCCTCCCACCATAAGCCTTGACTGACTACCGTACCCGGAAGCATCCGGTCCGTAACGACAGCCCGGACAATGTAGCTGCCGCGGTCATTCCATACAGTTACCTTATCTCCATCCTCAATCCCCCGGGACTGGGCATCCACAGGATGGATTTGCAGGGAAGGACCCTTCTCCAGGGCAGCCAGCTTCTGCACGTTCCCAAAAGACGAATTCAGGAAGCTGTGGTTCGGAGGAGAAATAAACATAAGCGGATATGCCGCTGTGTCCCCAGGTCTGTTCAACCCGTCATAACCCTCATGCAGAGGCACATAAGTTGGAAGCGGCGGGAGACCTGCCTCGGCAAGCCTGCCCGAATACAGTTCAATCCTGCCAGATGGAGTGCTTAGGCGCTCCAAATAATGCTCCCTCTCTTCCATATTCAGCTGGACAAACCGCTTGTCCTGGAGGGCTTCATATGTAACTCCCTTAAGGTATGGGTTGCTGCCGAAATCCAGAGCGGCCCGGATCATATCCTCCTCGGTCTCGCGGAACGCCTCCTCTTCAAAGCCCATCGCTTCCGCGAGCAGCCGGAAGGTCTCCACATTGCTCTTGCTCTCGCCCACGGCCGGGATCACCGGCTCTTGGAGCTGCACATACGTATGCCAATAAGAAGTATACAAATCTGTATTCTCAAAAGACGACGTTGCCGGCAGCACGATATCGGCATATTTTGCCGTATCCGTCATGAACAGGTCATGTACCACCGTAAATAAATCCTCCCGCATCAGACCCTGCTCCACCTTCCCGGTCTCGGGTGCCACCACGGCTGGGTTAGAGCAGTAGACGAACAATGCATGAATCGGCGGGTCCAGACGAAGCAGCACATCCCCAAGCTGGTTCATGCTTACGGTTCTCGCATCCGGATTTGGCCGCAAATCCGGTCTCTCCAGCGCAGCACTGTTCACCTTGCCATAAGGGCCATTTGTCTTGAACGCGCCGCTTCCCTTAACAAGCCAGCCCCCGGTTAAAGCAGGAAGACAAGTGATGGTTCGGACGGTCATGCCGCCGTTATCATGATGCTGAAGCCCGTTCCCGATGTGGATATAAGCCCGGGGAGTCTGCCCATACATTAAGGCAAGCTTCACAATATCCTCCTCGGGCACACCGGTAATCGACGATACCAGCTTTGGAGTATATTCCTTTACGTGCTCACGAAGCTGCTCGTGACCCAGCGTGTATTTCATCATGAACTCTTCATTCACAAGACCGCGGTCAAACAATACATGCATCATGCCTAGCGCAAGCGCCGCATCGGTTCCCGGATACAGCGGAAGGAACCAGTCGGCGCAGTCCCCTGTACGGTTCTTGTGGACATCGATGACCACGAGCTTCGCCCCGCGCTTGCGGGCCTTCTCGATAATCGGCACCATATGCATGTTCGTGCTGACGATATTCCCGCCCCATACGATGAACAGATCAGCCTCAGCCGCATCCTCTGGAACGGTTCCTCCACCAAAGCCCATGGTGAACTTGAATCCGGTGTTTCCCGCCGCGTTGCAGATTCCCTGCTGCAGCTGGGCTGCACCAAGCCGGTTGAAGAATCGGCGGTCCATACCGTCAACGCTTAGAATCCCCATGTTGCCATAGAAGCTGTAAGGCAAGATAGACTCCGACCCATGGTCCGCAATAAGCTGCTTATACCTGGCAGCTATCTCGCTGACAGCCTCCTCCCAGCTAATCCGCTTAAATTTGCCCTCGCCCTTGGCTCCAACCCGCTTCAAGGGATACAGAACCCGCTCAGGATGATAAATCCTCTCCGTCATATTCCGCACCTTATTACAAATAGCCCCTTGAGTAATTGGATGCTCGGGGTTTCCGGTTACTTTGACAATCCGTCCGTCCTCTTTATGTAACAATAACCCGCAGGTGTCCGGGCAATCCAGCGGACACACAGCGGGGAATATTCCATTCTTCTGTTCGATCAAGCTCATCTCTCCCCTATTGCAACTTGGTCCATTCTATCATATAAGGAGAGACGGCAGACTGCAAAAAAAATAATAAGCAGCCCGTTTCAACCCGGGCTGCGAGAGGTAATGATACTTAAGTGCATCTGTTCTTGATCAGATCTCTCTGTTTCAAGAACACTCCTGAATTCAGCATAAAGCAAGGTTACTCCCCCTAACCCCGCTGTATGCTGAATTTTTTTGTGTCCCGCTCACCCAGTTCAACCAGCTTACTTTAGGCCGGTCACACGGCACTCTTGTGCAGAACCTCCCCGGTGACACCCTCCTGTTTGGCAGGAGCCGCCTCGCCGGGTTTGCGCAGATAGGCCATATAGTAAGCGCCAGCCACAAAAACTACGCCGCCAACCAGATTACCAAGCCATACAGGTACAAAATTGCCGAAGTATTGCGCCCAGCTATAATGGCCTGCGAAGATGGCAGCCGGAATCAGGAACATGTTCGCCACGATGTGCTGAAAACCAATTGCTACAAAGCTCATGGTTGGGAACCAAATACCGATTATTTTGCCGCTCATATTGTCTGCCCCGTAACACATCCATACCGCAATAGCGACCAGCCAGTTGCATCCGATGCCGGACACAAAAGCTTGAACAAAGCTTGCATCCAGTTTATGTCCTGCCATTTCCACCGTCTTAGCCAGGTATGGCCCGCTCTCTGTCAGTCCAGCCACATGTCCGAAGAAATACGCCACGAACAAGGCTCCTATGAAATTGCTGATTGTAATTACAGCGATATTCACCACCCACTGCCGGGGTGTGATTCGTCTGGCCATTCCCGCCAGAGATACCGCCATCATGTTCCCAGTCACCAGTTCACCACCCGCGAGCAGCACGAGAATCAAGCCAACAGGGAACACCGAAGCGCCGATGAAGTTCGCAAAGCTGCCCCATTCCTTGGGCATGCTGGCAATAACCCGAATATCGAGCAGGAATCCAATTGCGATGAAGGCTCCCGCCAGGAACCCGAGGATAATCATCGTAAGCAGAGGATTGTTTGCTTTGTGTGTACCATTCTGAACCGTAACTGCCGCAATTTGATCAGGTTTATTGTAAGCCATATTGATCAGCCTCCTTATCCTTATGTGAGTTTTCTCTCTAAATCTATTGTAGGGTGTGGGTCTCCCGGCTAAATGTAATGTAAATCACATTTAGTGAAATTTTTCACATAAGTTCTTGGAATAGAAATAAGACCGTCCCATATTAAGGAACGGTTTGATATAATAGGCTTGTACAACACACCTTGAGTGGGTGCCTCTTCCTCCAGAAGGGAGGTGAGGCGTATGAACTTCTCTTTTGCGGATGTTATCGGATTTGCTGCATTTGTTATTGCGCTGCTGACATACATCGAACGAAAAAAGAAGTGACCTGCTCTAGGTCGGCAAACCGTGCAGGTCACTTCTTCTGTGTAACTTTTTAAGCGGAGGAGTATCCTCACTCAAGCTGTTGTACAGGGGATCGGCGGCCACCGGTCCCTTATTTCGTTCTATTTGACACTTGTTATTATACCCATAATACTACATGACACTAGTATTGACAATTCAGATACAGTGCTGATTACACATGTGCAGGCTGTCTCGACGGTACAGGCGGCAGCGCTTGAAGACCTGCGGTGTTTAGGAAATTCCACGGCTTGTTGTAATGAGGCTGGAAGAAGAAATCGATAAACGCCAGCTCCTCCATCTTCATATGATTCTGAATGCAGACCGAAATGGTATTGATCGACTGGGTCAAATCCGCTTTAGACATGAGCTGGGCACCCAGTATGCGGCGGGTCTCCTTCTCATAAACCACCTTCAGCTTCACCGGCTCGTGGGTTGGCATAAACTCAGGGCGATAGTTCTCATTGATTACCACGGCCTCTACATCAAGTCCAGCTTCCTTGGCGGCAATTTCAGTCAACCCGGTTCCAGCGATGTTATCCTCATAGATTTTGATGCCTGAGGTTCCTTGGGTTCCCATATATTTAACGGTTGGCTCAACCAGGTTGCGGGCAACGAGGGTACCCATGCGTACGGCATTGGTTGCCAGAGGAATGTAGGCATGCTGTCCTGTCGGATTGTAGAATACCGCACAGCTGTCGCCGGCCGCGTAGACATTGTCCTTGCTGGTCCGCATGTACTCATCCACAATGATCGCACCGTTCTCCAGCATATCCACTTGATCTTTAAGCAGATCAGTATTCGGACGGAAGCCGATGCATAGGATAACCAAATCAGCGTCATACTCACCCTTGGTCGTAACAACCCGGCTTACATTGCCATTTTCCCCTTCGAACCGGGTTACCTTCTCACTCAAAGCCAACCGGATACCGTGATCCTGAAGATTCTTCTCAGTAGCATCCGTGAACTCAGGATCAAGGTACTTGCTGAGGATGCGGTCTTCCGCATCGATCAGTGTAACCTGCTTCCCGTTCAGCTGGAACGCTTCAACAAGCTCCACCCCGATATACCCTGCTCCGACAACTACAATATTACGGGCTTTCTCAGCTTTCTCAATGATTGCGTTGGAATGGTTCCAGTTCTTCGAGAGAACAATGTTGTTCAGCTCCCCGCCCTCAAACTTAGGAACGATCGGCCATGAACCTGTAGTCATAATAAGCTTATCATATGTGTCTTCAAATTCCTCTCCGGTGCGGAGATTGCGTGCTACAAGCTTACCATTCTCTGTATCCACACTCACTACTTCATGCAGCATCTTGGTATGGACCCCAAGTTCAGCAAGCTGTTGTGGCGACGAGTAAAACAGGCCTTGAGGATCTTTAACCATGCCTCCAACATATAAGGCAATGCCGCAAGACAAGAACGAAATATTATCATTGCGCTCGTACACCGTAATTTCAGCCTCTGGGTACAACTTGGCAGTGTTAACAATAGCAGCGGTTCCTGCATGGGTACATCCAATAACTACAACTTTCATGATTTCTTCCTCCTCCATTTGTCTCCATTTATTTATAATCTAGAAAGCCAATTCTCCAACCTTGTGAAAACAATCACTTTTGATTCAATACTGTTTGTGAATTAAATCACCTTATGACGCTATTATAGTGTGATTTTTTTCACATTACAATAGGTTGTGTGCATTTTCTCACAATGTTCACAATTATGATGCATTGGCTTTTTTAAAAAAATCTTCACTTTGCAGCTATAAACCCTGTTCTCGCAGGTACTTGCAGTCCTCTTATGTGCAGTTCTCCGACTCGCCCGGTTGTAAAAAAAGTCACTGCAGCACCTGAAACACCCCTGATCATACCGGGCTTCTATATAGGCACTTCTAGTACGGAATAAAACCAGCTCGATGCGATGTACTTGTATCATCCCCGGCCCGCCGCTGCTCTATGCCTGGCTGAATTTCTTTTAAAAGGAGGATTATACGGGTAATGGATTGCATACACCATACAGGGAGATACTGATATCAATCTGGGCGCGTGAATCTCATTAATAGGAGGACGGGGCATGAAGAACAGCACTATTTTTGTTGCCGGAGCGCACGGGGGAACCGGGCGGCGGATCGTGCGTGAGCTTGTACAGGCTGGATACAAGGTGCATGGACTGGTGAGGAGTGAGGAACAGGCAGCTGCGATTGAGGAATTGGGAGCCGTTCCTTTTATCGGGGATTTGAACGGGGTGTTCTCGGAGGGCATGAAAGGCGTGGATGCCGTAATATGTGCGGTCGGAGCAGGTGCATCAGGCAATCCTGAAGAGGTTGATCATCTAGGCACGGTCCGGCTAATTGAGCAATCCATGTTGGATGGAATTGAACGGTTCATTCTGATCAGCTCTCTTGGGACGCTCGCTCCCCACAAAATGCCAAGTCTGCTGAAGCCTTACCTTATGGCTAAACGACGGGCGGAGCGGGTGCTGGAGGAAAGCAAGCTGAACCATACGATTATCCGGCCAGGCGGCCTTACTAATGATCCGCCTACAGGGCGGGTGACCGCAGCCGTCGGGTTTTCCGGATCAGGCCGAATCTCCCGTGATGATGTCGCTAAAGCGGCTGTGCTTGCTCTGGCACTCCCCCAGACAGAGCGGTGTGAATTCGAGCTTGTAGAGGGCGAGACCCCTCTGGAGGAGGCGCTTCAGTCTCTCCGCACAGCTGCTAAATAACAAAAACAAGCCGATCTTCCCTGGGAAGACGGCTTGTTTTGTACATAAAGCCTTATCGCAATATTCTAGAACAACTATGGATTACTAGAAATTCGGCCGTGTAAGCTAGTCTTTAAGGCCGCTGTTCCCCCGGACTATCCCAATCTATAAGATTGAAGTCCGGTCACAAAGGCGAACAGAACACCTCGCCTCTCCAGAATTATTTCAGCTTTTGACTATTGGTAATTCTCAAGTTCAACTTATGGAGTGGAATAGATAGCTGCTGCTGCTCGGCTTAGGATTGAATCCAATGATCCCGAAACCACAAATGCCTGCTTCAACGCATCCCACCGATCGGCCTGCATGCACAGGGGGCCCATTAATGGCCCCTGTGCTTGTCTTTAGCCTTTTGCCTGGCGATTTCACGTTTCCGTTCTTTCAGCTCCTCACGCTCCGCCTTGCTGGCGATACGCCGGGTCCGCTTCCGTTCTTCCATCTGAAGCTTAATGGCCTGCTCAGCATAGGTACACACGCCATGAGACCTGCTCTCGCGAGCCGCCATTCTCTGCATCCGCTTGGGGTTCACTTTCCCCGGTATGGAGTCCTTGCCCTTCACTTCGGCTGTCATCGAGTCCATCAGCGCGGCAAGCTGCCCGGTTATAAACTCAAGCACTTCAGCATCGGCCGGCTCGGAGCCGAATATATACCTGGCTGCCTTTACCCTGCCTTTGTCTTCTTCCTGAATCACACCGACCCAATACGGACTTTCATAATACACAGTTAACTTCATACTCACTACCCCCTCTAAGATACGAAAGCGATGGACATCCCGAGGGGGGGAAGGTTACTGATCCATTACGGACAGAATACGGATGACTCGATCTAATCCGCAGGACGCCCGGACTACCAACCGGGCTGTGTTTTTACGCTCTCACCCCCCATGATAAAACAAAGAGTCAACACGTGCAATTGATAACGCAGCACAAAAAAGACCGTTACAGCACGACAGGCGCTGTAACGATCTTCTATTTCGATGCGGAAGCAGCCAGGATGGCGGCTGCCTTCTCCTCCCGCTGCTGCCGGGTTAGCTTTGGGCAGGAATAACAATAACCACTGCCCGAATCTGTCCGGTACGCCAGACAGCAGGTCGGCTTCATCGTCATCTGCCCGCCAGGATGGTAAGGGTCATCGATCATTTTCTTCTTTATCCGGTAAGGGTTAAGGCTAAGTCCAAACACAGAGGGCTGAAGCTCCCCTGTCAAACGTTCATATTCTTCCTGGAGCCGAACGCGATCCGGCTCCTGTTCCAATCTGCCACTGATCAGGTTGACATAGTAAGACACTCCCAATGGCAGCTGTCCCCAAATTTGGGCTGCGGGCAGGCCCGAGACACGCGCAAGCACCTTGGCAAGCGGCCTTAGAGTCTCGCTGTAAAACCGGGCGATCATATCCTCTCTAAAGCGCTCATGCGGCAGCGGGTCAGGCCAAGGCTGCTCAGCAGGCTCGCTCAGCTTAAACATGATGGCCGGATACCCATTCTTCCGGCACAGCAGCAACTCCATATTGGACAAGGAGAAGTCCAGCCAGGTATCCGACAGTGTGACGATATACTGCTGCAAGGCACACAGCGCTCGCCACGAGGAGATGAAGTAGGTGGTGGCCACCTGAAGATCATGCCCGGTGATCTCCTTCTGAAATTCCCGCAGGAAAGATACAGCCATGTCGTCCTCTAGAAAAGCGGAGGCGGATACACGCGTGATAACACCGTCCGGCTCCCCGCCCACAATATGAACATACTGCTCAAGCCAATCAGCATCAAGCTTCACGTCACTCCATCCTCTCTTCAACAAGGAATACGGCTTCTATCTGGAAGATGCGGCAAGCATCATCTTCTCAGGCTGAGCCGCCACCTTCTGATTCATGCGGCGGTTATCCGCTGAAGAACGGGAAGCCAGATCATACGGAAGACAGAGCGGAACACCGCTGCGAGGATCGGTAACAATATCCGCTTCGATACCGAATACCTCACGCAGCACATCCTGAGTAACCACTTCCTCCGGAGAGCCTGCCGCCACAGCACGACCCTGCTTAATGGCAATGACATGGTGGGCATAACGCGCTGCATGGTTGAGATCATGGACCACCATGACAATCGTCCGGTTCGCTTCTGCATTCAAATGCTCAAGCAGATGCAGCACTTCCAGTTGATGAGCCATATCCAGGAAGGTCGTTGGCTCGTCGAGGAATAGGATATCAGTCTCCTGTGCCAGTGCCATAGCAATCCACGCCCGCTGACGTTGTCCGCCGGACAGCTGCTCAATCGCCCGGTCAGCAAATTGGCCCATACCTGTTGCTTCAATGGCCCATTCAATGACCCTCTTGTCCTCGTTTCTAAGGCTTCCGAACCCCTTCTGATAAGGAAAGCGGCCGTAAGAAACCAGCTCATAAACTGTCAGTCCATCAGGTGCAGTCGGGTTCTGTGGCAGAATGGCCAGCTGTTTGGCCACTTCACGGGTGGATTGTTTATGAATGGATTTACCATTCAGAATTACGCTGCCACCCTTGGGCTGCATGATCCGGGCCATCGTCTTAAGAATCGTTGATTTACCTGATCCGTTGGCTCCAACCAGAGCCGTGATCTGCCCATCAGGGATCGCAATGTTCAAATCCTCTACAATTAAGCGGTCCTCATAAGCGATATTTAGATGTGAGGTCTGAAGTGATACCATAGTCAATCTCCCTCTCCAAGTTATGACTTATTCTATTAACATTCATTGATAATCATTATCATTATATCCTTAAAGATACTGATAATCATTATCAGTGTCAATTGTTTTTTCATCTGATCTTCATTTTATGTGTATCCGTATAAGGGACAGTACTTGAAATATCGTTGGAGGTTTTGATAAACCGAGGCAATAACTGAGTATGTGAAATGCCCAGCTTGCATGTAATGATGGCGTTGAAGGAGATTAAGACATTGTAATTATGACCCGCAAAGGCCTCATCTCTGCCCATAAAAAAACGGCCCTTCCTTTACAGGAAAGACCGCCTTTATGCTTATCCAATTCAGTTTTAATCGGTGGCCTGCGCCAGACGAACAAGCATATGCGCCAGCTTGTGGCGCTGGTCTTGGTCGCCTACCTTCCACAACTCCTGAAGAAGCTTCTCTTCACGGTTGCGGGGCTCTTCATGCTCAGCCAGGTATCCGGCAATCTTCTCAGCTGTCTTCGCCATGGTCTCTTCACTCAAGCCAATGTTCTCCGCCATTTCAATCTTGTTCGAGAGATATTTCTTAAAAGATTGGAAGTTGCTTAAAATCTCATCCCTTTGCTCTCCATCAATACGGTTCAACGCATCATCGACCTTATTCAGCTCAAGTTCGCCTTCCTTGTTAATTACATGATCTTGTTCAGACATGATGGTGCCTCCTTTGGCTGATTGAATGATTGAAGTTCAAGTGTACATACCTCATAACCCCCGCACTTGATGGATGAATCATTTTCTTAAACTAAGGTTTCCCCGTAACCTCCACCGCATTGTAATACTCCTCCAGCGTAATTCCCTTGCTGGTTATTTCGTCGGCAATCTCCTTGCCTACATAGCGAATATGCCAAGGCTCATATTTATACCCTGTAATGGACTCTTTGCCTTCAGGGTATCGGATGATAAAGCCGTACTCATGAGCATACTTCTTGAGCCAATCAGCTTCTAGGGTTCCTCCGAAGCAGGACTCCGCCGCACACTTGCCATCACTGCCCGCTACATCGATCGCAAGGCCGGTCTGGTGTTCGCTGTATCCGGGAACAGCACTGTAAGTTTTGGCTTTCTCCAGCCCGTCCTTCTTGACATAGCGGTTGAATAGAGCCGTTTGGGTCTTCTTGGACCGGTAAGCGGACACTCCCGCCAGGTAGATACCATCCTTTTTGGCCCCGTCAAACATCTTCTCAAGGGCCTCTGCAGCCTCTTTACGCATCTTCCGTTTGTCAATCTTCTCGCTGAAGGTAAACGGAACGTTAGGATATACGAGATCCTTCGGTTCATAGCCGTCCGGCAGACCGAACTGCTTGTTCACCAGAACAGCCTCGCTCTCTGGATCAGCCGAGGCTTCTTGGGCGGTTTTGCCTTTCTCCCCAGTCTTGCCTGTGTCTCCTGACTGCTCCTTAGTTGTTCCCGATTCCTTGTCTGAAGATTCAGGGGTAGCCACTCCCGGCTCTGTAATCTGACCTTTGGTTGAGTCCTCCTGTCCGGCGGAAGTATTTCCACTTGTCTGAACAGCGTTATCTTTGGTTCCGCAAGCTGTGAACATAGACACCGCAATGAGCAGCACAGCGGACACCGCTGTAATTCTCGCCCAAGGGCGCTTGGCTGCCTGCAGCTGTAATGATTCCTTGTTATTCTTCATCAGTTCCTGGCTCCTCCTCGTGACCTGTCCCATGTCTGTATTTCATATAAATAATAGACTATGATAACGTTCAAAAAGTTACAGAAAGGCTCCGGCATTGTAACCGCCGGAGCTGCTGTAACCTGAATGGGGCGTGTTCTGGTGCTTCTAGACCCACGCCCCTTAAAGCTGTATTATAACCGGCCCGGAAGATACCCAGGGCCGGCTTTCAAGCGGCAGGCGGCTCTATGCTCCCGCCTACCGCTTGCCGCCCCGGCGGCTGCGGTCACGGCTGCCGCCTGAACCGCCGCGGCCGCTCTGGCCCTGCGAGCGGCCTGAACCCC
>NZ_LT575476.1:5006639-5195098 GCF_900086655.1 Paenibacillus tuaregi
AAGCCTCATAACGCTCCCGGGCAATCTTCTGCCCTATGCCGCGCTCAATATTCCGGAGCTCGGGCATGTCGTTCGGAGCGGCAAAGGTAACCGCCAGCCCCTTCTCGCCTGCCCGGCCTGTCCGTCCAATCCGGTGGATGTAGCTTTCATGGTCGAGCGGCACGTCATAATTGTACACGTGCGTGATCCCTTCCACATCAATACCGCGCGCGGCTACGTCAGTCGCAATCAGGAACTGCAGCTTCGCCTTCCGGAAAGAACGCATTACCTGCTCCCGCTTCGCCTGGGACAGATCACCGTGCAGTTCCCCCGACATATACCCTTTCTCCTGCAGCGACTGGTTAAGCTGCTTCGCCCTTACCTTCGTACGGCAGAAAATCACGCCGAGATAAGGCATATCCCGCTCCATCATGTCCAAAAGGGCACGCTCGCGCGAAGCGTCCGTACATTCGATGACGAGCTGGCGGATCTGCTCGCGGGGAATTTCAGATTTCGTGGAAATCCGCACGTCCTGAGGCTGCTTCATGTAAGTCTTCGCGAGATTGCGAACCTTCTCCGGCATGGTCGCCGAGAACAACATCGTCTGGCGGCTGCGCGGAATAGAGCGGATAATCGACTCCACCTCTTCGAAGAATCCCATGTGCAGCATCTGATCCGCTTCGTCCAGCACCAGCATCCGCACCTTGCCCAGCTGGAGAGAGCCGCGCCGCATATGATCCAGCAGCCGCCCCGGTGTGCCAATGACAAGCTGGCTGCCGCCCTGCAGCTTGCGGAGCTGACGCTCCACGTCCTGCCCGCCGTATGCCGCAAGAACGGACACGCCCTCTCTCGCTGCGGCAAGCTTTCTGGCCTCAGCCGTAATCTGGATGGCGAGCTCCCTTGTCGGTGTGATGACGAGCGCCTGGGCGCTTTCGACATCCGGGCGGATCTTCTGCATGATCGGAAGCAGGAAAGCAAGCGTCTTTCCCGTTCCTGTCTGCGCCTGGGCAATCAGATCATGTCCCTCCAGCAGCTTAGGAATCGCAGCTTCCTGAACAGGGGTTGGGTTCACGATTCCCTGATCACGCAAAATATCATAAAAAGCGGGCAAAAAGCCCCAATCTTGAAAAGTTGTCAAATGAATTCACCTCATAGCTCGAATAATCCGCGTTGCACGGACATTGTACCAAACATTTCCTCTACAAACAAAAGACCGTTACGCCTCATGTCGGCGTTCCGGCCTCTATACATTTTACAGTATAACATGTTTACCTGTTTCTTACACCGGAACCAAGCGGTTCAGTCCGACGTTAGCCGGATATCCGTGCCGCCCATTTGGCAGCCTGGAGCAGCAGCTTCCGGTACACTGGATGCTGAAACGCCGGCTGATCATTGCCCGGCATCAGATACACCACCCGTCCAAGCCCATAAGAGTGAGCCCACGCGGCAGGATGCCATTCTCCGTCCATATTGTATTCCATGAGAATTGTCTTCTCTGTGAACGGGTCAAATTCGAAACGGTAGGGCTCCTCCTCCATCTGAAATGTGCCTACGCCCTCCGTAATATCATGTCCGGGTTCCGTTACCCGGAGCTCCAGCGTCTGTCTGGTAGGCTGCACCGAATGCTTCGCCCCAATCAATTGGGCAATTTCATACCGATTGCCCAGCACAATGCCGTTATGCAGCACAAGCAATCCCCCGCCCCCGCTGACAAAAGCAAGCAGGCCACCGGTCTGCTTGGGGGACAGCTTCTCCGTCCAGCTGTCCCGGTAGGAGATACACAGATCAAATGCGCCCAAGTTATTAAATTCGAACATATGGTTATTCTCACTGCACTGGACTGTTAAATAATCCTGCAGCGCGTGGGTGATCTCCGCATCCACCCCCTGTAGAGGATGGAACTTGGGATGAGTATAATCCCCAATCAGTAGAGCCTTCTTCTTATTCATCAAATCTCCTCCTGTGGCCGGGAGATACCCGGTATTCATTAGGAATCGTTCAGCTGTGGCATTTCAATGACCCGCCTGAAAGGGCTCGCTCTCACCAGCATAATAGCGGGCAAGCTCCACCATCATGCTCCCCATGCGCTCCTCGCGCGGAGCGATGATACGCGGGATTCCCGACTCTACCAGCCCCTGGGCGGTAACCTTGCCGACTGCCACAGCCACCACTGGTCCACTGAGCACCCCGATCAGTTCTGACAGCTTGCCGAGCTTATCAGCATATTCCATCAGGAATCTCACCTGCGGCGTACTGGTGAAGGTGACCGCGTCGATATGACCGCCAAGCAGATCGGACAACAGCTGATCCAGCTGCTCCTCTGCAGGCGGGATGTGACGGTAAGGCAGAATCTGCTGCGTCTTAGCCCCCTGCTGCTTAAGCCATTCCACAAGCCTTGGCGCAGGGTCCCCGTGCAGCTGAATCATAACGCTTCGGCCTTTAAGGTCATGCCCCGCAAAGGCCCGGATCAGGCCCTCCGTGCTTCCATCATCGTCCCGGACCAGCGGCTCAAGCTGACGTTTCCTAAGATTATTCACCGTCTTATATCCTCTCGCGGCGATCGAAGTCTCACGCAGGAGATCCCAATAAGCTTCGGCAATCCCCATATCCTCGGCCATTTCAAACAGGGCATCAAGTCCTACGCCGGTAGTGAATACAGACCAGTCTGGCCGCTGATCCACCCAAGCCACCAGCCCATTCCTTAGGTTCATATCGTCCAGGAACACCGTTCCCTGGGCCGGCCGGAGCAGTGGAATCCCGCCCATATTCTCCACCAGCTTACTGAGGTCCTGTGCCTTTCTCGGACCGGTAAGGGCAATCCTCTTGCCTTCAAGTCTTCTTGCCATCGTACTCCCCCCATGAAAGCCGCATCTGCCGCTCTTCTTCTGCTAACAGCTTATACGAGAGCGGGAGGGTTGTAAATCGTTCCATGGTATTCTTTCCGCTTTTTCTGACTTTTAAAAATCATATGCTGGCCAACTCCATTCATGAAAAAAAGCCAGCCGGACATCCCGGCTGACCTGATCGCATTTATGATAAACCTACTTTATTCTAAATCAACCGAACCCAGTTCAATCCTTGGCCCAACCCAGCCTGGGCACAGCTTATTCAGATTGGGGAATTTTGAACTTTCCAACCAGCCCCTGCAGTTCATCTGCCATCCGGCTGAGATCTGCGGAAGACGAGGCAATTTCCTCTACAGAAGCAAGCTGTTCTTCAGCAGCAGCTGAGATGGTCTGGGTGCTTCCCGCGGATTCCTCAGAAATCCGGCGTATCTCGGTGATTGTAGCGTTAACAGTCTCTGCCCCTTCGGCTAACTGTACAGCCGCCGAAGTGACTTCATCCACTTTCGCCGCCACTTCCTTAACGGCTTTGCGGATACGCGAGAAGGATCTCCCCGTGGAGTCCACAGCTAAAATCCCCTCTTCCACGCGCTGAACCGCCTGTTCCATGGAGGTCATAGCCCGTTTCACTTCACCCTGGATACCTTGGATTAAATCTCCGATCTGATGGGCCGATTGCTCCGAATCTGAAGCCAGCTTACGGACTTCCTCGGCGACAACGGCGAATCCACGGCCATGCTCCCCTGCTCTAGCGGCCTCAATGGAGGCGTTAAGGGCAAGCAGATTCGTCTGCTGGGCAATGTCCGTGATCACTGTGACAATGCCTCCAATATGCTCGGTATGGCCATTCAGAGTATGGATAACCTGACTCAGTTCCTCCACCGTCTGATTGATGTTCTCAATCTTCTCCACTACACTGAGGACGGAAGTATTCCCATCCTCGGCCACTTGGATCGTCTGACTCATCCGGCCGGTCACATTCTTCAAATTATCTGACATGACAACAACCTTACCCGTCATATCTTCAATACTGTCCGAACCAACTTCCACGCTCTGCAGCTGGCGTTCGCTGCCTGAGGCGACTTCCTGGATCGTGACAGTTACATGCTCGATGGCGTTTGTGGTCTGCTCTGCACCCAAGGAGAGCGCCTCGGCAGAGGTGCTTACATTATTTGTAGTCCGTTGGACATTCACGATCATTTCACGTAAATTCTGCACCATGAGCGAGAAGTTAGCCGCTAGATCGCCAATTTCATCGTTGCGTACAGCTTCGATTTCCGATGTTAAATCACCCTGGCTGACGCTTTCCGTCTCCTGCTGCAGCTTACGAATCGGCCCAACGATCGACCGGATGATAAACACAATCACAATAGCACCAAGGGCAAGAGCCCCGACGAGCACGCCGATAGATACATAGAAACTGGTCGCAGCCTGGTTGTTAATATCGATCTGATTTCTGACCGCCGCAATTCGCCAGCCGGTTGAGACGTTCTCCACGGTTTGGATATTTAAGGCCGTGCCCTTTTCCGTGTAACTCAGCTCGGTCAAATTCCCATCCGTCTTAAAGATGTCATTCACATAGTTGTCTGCGGCCACTGTCCCCTGCTTGGCATTCGGGTTAACTACGTACTGCCTCTTATTATCCAGCACCATGATATATCCGGTATCCCCCAGCTTAACAGACACGGAACGCTGGAGAACTTGCAGATTAAGCGTAAGCCCAAGGACTCCGGCTCCTTCTTTCAACTGACGGGTTATGTAAATTACAGGCAGCTTCTCTCGATTAATAACTACCGGACTTACAAAAGTTGTATCGGCCGTTGTCATAGCATCGGTGAACCAGGTGCTCTTCTGAACCTCGGCTGGAGAATCTTTCATCTTCCCATCAGTAGCCTGAATAATATCTCCCTGAGCTGTAGCGATGAAGACGTTATCCACGTCGGAATTAAGTCCCATATAGTTATCCAGGATTCCAATCAGCTGCGGTCTGGCTTCAGGTCCCAACATTTGATTGGTAACCTGTCTGCCCAAGTACTCCACATTCAGCATCTTATTGGATATCTTATCGTCAATGATGCCGTTAACCTGCTTGACCATTTCTTTCGAGTTACTGGTAACCTCTGAAATGATGGATTGCGAAGAGGTGAAGAATATAACAGCGCCGATAACAATGCTTGGAATCAGAAGAATCCCGGTAAAGGCAATAATCAGCCGCTTGCGGATCGTGAATCGGCCTTTATTCCTGTTTTTATTCTTACTTCGCTTGTTCTCTCTCTCAGTTGTCCCAGTTGGCTCTGTCTTATTATTTGTCTCTAGCTCTGCCACTTCTCCCATATCCAAAAGAAACTCCCCCTATTTTATTCATAACTTCCCATTAATCAGTGTATCCCCATTTGATATCGGCATTTTATCATTAAAAGTTGACAACTAAGACAAAAAAACCGCTTGGTCAGGTGAATTTTTTAGGTCTTTGGCTCTAAGACAAATCTCCCAGTAACGATGGGTTGCCTTTCCAGACCCTTACATTCATTTCCTGACAAACGGTTTCTCCAAACTCAAGTGATGTTTCCCTTAATCAGCCATCCGGTAGCCAACCCCACGTACGGTAGCAATGTAAGTCGGATTGGATGCCCGGTCTCCAAGCTTTCTCCTTAAGCTCTTGATGTGCACATCCACCACGTTACTGCCTCCCAAGAAGGACGTATCCCAGATATCACTGAGCAAATCCTCACGGGTCAGTACCGCCCCGTCACTCAACAGCAGCTTCAGCAGCAGATCATATTCCGTCTTCGTTAGCTCGATGCGGGCCCCGTTCCGATAGACAGACATCTTCTTGCGGTCAATCCACAAATCCTTGAAGATCGCAGGAGATGTCCCGCTGAGCAGTAAGGAGGCAGGAGCCTTCTTATTACTGCTCCGAATAATCCGCTGGGCATGGTACAGAACCTCTTGGGGCCTTGCGGGCCAGACCACGAGCTCCTGCTGGCGGAGGCGTTCGTCCATATGTCCGAGCATGGACTCCTTAATCAGCAGCAGCACAGGAACCCCGCCGGTCTCCTGCATCAGCAGAGTCTGAAGAGCCACCTCTTCTTCGTGCTCCCGGTAGGAGGTTAGATCCAGAATCAGCAGGTCGGCGGATTGGGCGTTGCGAATTCCCTGCTCCAGATGGTGGAACACCATCACATCAAAGCAGCCGTCCGACAAATCACGTACAAGCTCATGAAGTCCCCTCGGAAGCGGACTAACTACAATGACCCGCTGGGTAACCGGACAGAAATCCGGCTGCATAACTGGCTCAAATGTATTTACTTCTTCTGCAGACACTTAGAACACACTCCCCCGAATACGACATGAGCATGATGAACATCATAGCCTGTCTCCTTGGCCACAGCTGCACTCCACTCTTCAGGCACTTGTGACATCACTTCATCCACACGGCCGCATACCTCGCATAGAATATGCTGGTGATCATCCAGCTTGGCATCATAACGGCTGGCTGCCTCCCCAAGCTTAAGCTCACGGATCATCTCTTTATCCGTTAAATATCTCAGTGAATTATATACGGTCCCATAAGCGAAATTATGCCCCTGCTCCACCAACCGGTTCATGACTTCAGCCGCTGTAGGATGATCGTTCGAGTTGCGTACCACGTCATAAACAGCCTTACGCTGTGTAGTTAGATTCAAAGACTTCATAATTCTACTCATTCCTTCAGTTGTATTTAGAATAAGTATAAATATAAATATGATTGTTGTCAACTCTGCGCCCGTTCCTGCTCCCATGCCTCCCCCTCTAGACTGCTGATGGTTTCTAACAGCCTGAAAATGGTAATAAATGAACATAACCCTAAGTGAAAGCAGGAGGTAACTAAAATGAACAGCTCAATCCCCCCGCACAGCGAGCTCCCAAGGTTCCCGGAGTCCTTGTGGAGAAGTACTGTACAGCTTCCAACCTACGATAAGCTCAAGGAGACGATATATACCGATGTTGCCATTATTGGTGCGGGTATTTCCGGAATTACTACCGCCTATTTGTTGGCCAAGGAAGGCCTGAAGGTTGCGCTCGTAGAGATGAATCGTGTGCTGGAAGGAACAACCGGCTACACAACCGCCAAAATCACAACCCAGCATGGAGTGTTTTACGATAAGTTGATCAGCCACTTTGGTGAGGAACAAGCCAGGCTGTATCATGACGGCAATTATGAGGCGCTGGAATTTATACGGCAAACCGTAACCGAGCATGGAATTGATTGTCAGCTTGAGAAGCAGGATGCCTACCTCTATGCAGAATCCGAGGAATCCCTTGGCAAGCTGCAAAAGGAATGGGAGGCCTATGAGAAACTGGGCATTCCTGGGGAATGGGTGGATTCCATACCCGTTCCGCTCACGGTACACGGGGCGATCAAGGTTTCTAATCAAGCCCAATTCCACCCGCTGCAATATCTGCGCTTTATGCTTGAGTTTATTGAGAAGCAGGGCGGTGCTATTTACGAACAGACTACTTTGGATGGGCAGATTGAGGAAGAAAGCGGTGTTCTTCACTTGAATACCTCGGAAGGGTATACGATCAAATGCAATCACGCGGTAGCCGCCACCCATTTCCCCTTCTGTGACAAAGAGGGCCTCTTCTTCGCGCGGCTTCATGCGGATCGTTCCTATGTGGTTGCCATAGAACCCGAAACCTCCTATTCTGGCGGCATGTATATCAACGCAGGTACTCCTTCCCGGTCTCTTCGCTCCGCCAAGCTGGACGGCAAGGAAGTAATCCTGGTTGGCGGGGAAGGACATAAGACAGGACAAGGCATCTGTACGATCCAGTACTACGAGCGTCTTGAGCAGTTCGGAGGCGAACTGCTTGGAGCCAAGCGGATTCCTTACCGCTGGTCCGCTCAGGATTTGATCACAGTGGATAATGTTCCCTATATCGGAAGGTTAAATGGCTGGCATCCGAATATCTATGTGGCCACGGGCTTTGGCAAATGGGGAATGACCAATGGGACCCTGTCTGCCCTGATCAACCGGGATCTCATTCTCGGACGGGAGAACAGATATGCTGAATTGTTTAGTCCTTCACGCTTTAAAGCAAACCCGGGCATCAAGAATTTAATCGTGGAGAACGCCAACGTGGCGAAAGAGCTGATTGCCGGCAAAGTCGATATCGTGCACCGGAAAGCTCAGGACCTTCAGAATGACGAGGGAAGTATTGTACGCCATCTGGGTCAAAAGGCGGCCGCCTACAGGGATAAGGACGGTACGCTCTACGTTGTCGATTCAACCTGTACTCATATGGGCTGTGAGGTATCCTGGAACGAGGGAGAACGCACCTGGGATTGTCCATGCCATGGCTCGCGCTTCGACCATAAGGGTGCTGTAATCGAAGGCCCTGCCAAGGAACCACTCAAGTCCCTTGATTCCCATCAATAGATCTTTGTTGCTTAACTGCCATATAACAGGCTTTGAAAATGGCGCACAGACACAGGCTTTCTTCTCTGTGATGTGCGTCATTTTTTATTTTAATTCCGGCTCTTTTAACTGCCGCCCTTTTCTTACATATTTATTAAATTATATTCACTATATTGCATTATTCAGTAGTGCGTGGTAACATTTACCTCAGTTACTGATCAATATTCAGTACTAAGGATTACACCTTAAGTGAAAATGAAATGAAAATGAGGGATGTCCCTTGGATATCAGCATCCAATTCAAGAAAGGGGCGCTGGAGCTGTGCGTTCTCGTGCTCATTCACGAGCGTGACCGCTACGGCTACGAGTTAGCCCAGTCCGTATCCGAGCATATTGAAGTTGCCGAGGGTGCTCTATACCCGCTGCTTCGCAGGCTGGTCAATGAAGGATACTGCACGACCTACCTTCAGGAATCTACCGGAGGGCCTCCCCGGAAGTACTATAAGCTTACCGAATCAGGAAAAGCCCATATGAAGAAGCTGATCACCGAATGGAAGCAATTTGTATACAGCGTATCAAGATTAATCGAGAGAGGGCCAATACTATGAACAAGAACGAGTTTCTAACTTTGCTGAACACACAGCTGTCCCAGCTTCCACCCGAAGAGAAGCTGGAGCTGCTTGAGGACTACGAAGCCCATTTTGCCTTCGGCAAACAAAATGGCAAGACAGAGGAAGAGATCGTACATGAGCTGGGTGATCCGCATGAGCTCGCCAAGGAAGCTCTTGGGGAGCGGTTCACATCACGCGAGCCGGTCTATTGGTATCACGATCCGAGCAGACGGCCCGAAGCCAGTGCTCCGCCGGCACCAGCCCGCAGGAGAAGAGGAGCCACAGCCCAGACCTTTGTCATTATCGGCATGTTCTTCATAAATCTCGTGCTTGCACCTTTAATGCTGGCCTTCTGGACATTCGCCGCTGCGATAACCATTGGAGCTGTTGCATGCATCGCAAGCCCTGTGCTTCTCACTATGGATATGCTGTACAACGAGGTCTCCACAGCAAAGTGGTTCGCAAGCGTATTTATGGTTGGCATTGGCATTCTGCTTGCCCTGGCCTCCAAGGGACTGTTCAGAGCCGTGCTGATATCCACACAAAAGTATTTTAGCTGGAACCATCAAACCGCTAAAGGAGATGCTTAACCATGAAAAAGTACGCAGTTGTACTTGCCATCCTGCTTATCATTATCGGTGCTGGCGGAATGGCCGCCCACAAATTCGCCTTTGGAGACGAACTCCCTTCATACAGCAAGAAATGGACTTTTGAAGCCGGGGAGCTTAAAGATCTGTTCGTTAACAGCGAGCATACCATTGAAGCCGAGTTCGTAGAGAGCTCTGATGGCACTAATTATGTGGAAATCTCGGGGAACTTGGAGCAGGATACTATAGACCGGGTCAATCAGGTAAAGCTCTCCGGCGGCAAGCTTGCGCTGGATCTCTCTACGAAGCCCGAGTTTCGATTTTTTAATTTTAATTTCCAATCAACCAGACAGCACATGACCATTGCCCTGGCGCAGCCGTCCGAACTGGAGCAGATCAAATTCGACCTGGATTCTTCAAGCGGGGAGTTCAAGGGACTTCAGGCGGAACAGGTTGAAATTTCAAGCAGCTCTGGCCATGTCGATCTGGATTCCGTAAAAGCAAGGCAGTTAAAAGTGGAGATTGAATCCGGCAGCATTACAGCAGGGACCATCCAAGCCGATGTGGATTTGTCCACCCAGTCGGGTGGCGTTAAGATTGAACACCTTGACGGCAACGGAAGCATCAAGGCGGAATCCGGCAGCATCCGAATCGCTGACCAGAATTCGACCCAGCTTGACTTAAGCGCACAATCAGGCAGTATTAAAGTTAAGGCGAATCCGGATTTCCAAGGCTTCTACGACGCCCAGGCTGATTCAGGGAGTGTGAAGATTCCTGATTCGCCGAAGACTTCATCAGATGTCATTAAAGCCCGCACCGAATCCGGGAGCATTGACATCGAGTAGTTAAACTGACGTGAAGGAGGAAACGCTATATGCTCGTTGTAACGAATTCTATCAAAGTGAAGGAAGGCTACGGACGCCAGGTGGCGGACCGGTTCACCACAGCCGGAGCAGTCAAATCCATGCCGGGGTTCCTACGGCTTGAAGTATGGCTCAGCCAAAGCCCCAAAGATGGGGCCGAAGAAGTGAAAGTGACCACTTTATGGAAGGATGAAGCTTCATTCAAGGGCTGGACCTCCAGCGAGGCCTTCCGGGAATCCCACCGGGGTGCGGGAGTGGCTAGAGAATATATGCTTGGCGCTTCCCTGGACCAATATGAGCTTGTAGTCAGCCACAAGCCCGAATAATTGAAGTAATGTTCCTATCAAAAAGAGGACGCCCCAGGCGTCCTCTTTTGTTTCTGCATATATATCCGCATCTATATAAGGTGCAACTTAGGCAATCTCTTGTGCGATAGCGTCACGATAAGCCTGCAAAGACACATAAATCATGGTCTGCAGTATACCTTGGTCGGCATCTGGTAGAACCTTCACCGCATAGTTCCAGGCATTCTCCTCGATCAACAAAGCCAGCTTCTTCCGCTCAAGCTCATTCTCGCACGTATCCAGCTGGTCAGATAGTCCCGCCAGCTCAGCATCCGCCGCGTGGCCCAGTTCATGGGCAAACACAATGCGGAGCACCTCCTCATACCGGTCAAGCGTCCCGAATATGTTCAGACACTGCTTACGGATTTCGCCAAGGTACATGGTGACCTTGTGCTCGTTCATGCTATATTTGCCGCCTACATTACGTCCGCCTGGAAACCGGCTCCGAATGTTCACGGTAACTTGACTGCCCGTTTGCTCCACCAAATCATCAAAAATTTGCTTTGCTATGGTTCTATCCAATTTACTCCCCTTATTTCTTCATGATTTAAACAATAAAGTATGCTATGCCATACTAAAGTTTATTATAATGGAAATCAAAGGGATTTAGAACCACAATCTAACTATTACCCAAAAAAAATAACCTCTAAACATATTATTGACATCATATATCGAGTCGATATATGATACTAAAAATTGTATCGGAGTGATATATATGAAAGTCCGTCATGCTATCCTCGGCGTGCTTATGGATGAATCCAGATCAGGCTATGAAATCAAACAGTATTTTGAGAATCGCTTGTCCTATTTCTATGATCCAAGCTACGGGACGATTTACCCCACTCTCAAAATCCTGGAGCAGGACGGACTGCTCACGAAGACCGTAGTTACACAGGACGGTAAGCCCAACAAAAATATTTATTCCATCACGGAATCCGGACGTGCCGAATTTCTTGAATGTTTGGTCGGCCCTTACGAACCCGATACCGTCCGTTCCGATACCTTGATGAGGCTGTTCTTCGGAAAATACGTGGACAAGAGCACCATCATAGGATGGCTCAGTGAAGCACGCGAAGCCGCCCGCAAGAATATCACCGAGCTTGAACAGCTTAAGGAGCAATTCGGCAGCAGGATGCCATTGCCACAGCAGTTCTCGCTGGAATACGGAATCCGCTCCAATTACAACAAGCTTGAGCTAACAGAAATGTTTATTGCTAAACTTCAGGAACAGGAGCCAGCTGCCCATGAGCATGATCCAGATTGATTATTCCAAAATGGGTGCGTCTGAAATGGCCGCCGGTATTGCCGCTGGCCGATACTCCTCGCTTGAAATCACAAGCGCGCTGATTGAACGGCTGAAGCAGATGCAATCCAGCACCCGGGCGGTCGCCATCCCTCTTTATGAAAAGGCTCTCAAGCAGGCCGCCGCTGCAGATGAAGCTGTAAGACGCGGAGAGAAGCTCGGCCCGCTTCATGGTGTGCCGGTTACGGTGAAGGAGAACATTGATGTCGAGGGCTCTCCGAGCACCTGGGGCATCAGCCACCTTACCGAGCCTGCGGTCAGAGATGACGCGTCCGTCAATCTGCTGCGCCAGGCGGGAGCCGTCATTGTCGCCAAGACCAATGTGATGCAGCTCCTGACTGGTTTTGAATCCGATAATCCGGTCTATGGAAAAGTATCGAATCCGTGGGATCTGACACGAACCCCAGGCGGCAGCTCAGGTGGCGAAGGAGCTGCCGTGGCCTTTGGGGGATCTCCCCTTGGCATAGGCAGCGATATTGGCGGGAGCATTCGGGTCCCTGCCCATTTCTGCGGGGTTCACGGGCTGAAGCCAACACCCGGTCGGATTCCGGCCTCTCTTCCAAGAGGCGTGTATCATGTTCGTCCGGAAGCCGGTGCCATGTTCTCGCTCGGTCCCCTGGCCCGCAGCACAGAGGATGTGCACCTTGCGATGCGGGTGCTGGCATCCCGGCAGAAGGAGTATCCGCTTGAACGGCCAGGACAGTCTGAGCTTGAACTTCGTGTGGGCATCGTTCTCTCGGACGGCATTGTTGAAGCCCATCCGGCGATACTGCGCCTGCTGCGCGAAGCTTCCAGCGCCTTGGAAGCCCGAGGTATCCAAGTGGTGCCCTTCACTCTGCCAGAGCCGGAACACATGATTCAGACCTTTTACGGACTGATGACTGCCGATGGGGGTCAGGGAATGAAGCTGACTTTGGGTGATAGCCCGACTGCGCCTCATATTGCGGGCGTGCTGGCTTCCCAAGGCTTCCCCCCTGCCAAGCGCTGGCTCATCACCAAGCTGCTGGGCTTCTCCGGCCAGAAGGCCCTCGCCAAGCTGATAGTGTCCCAGATTGGGGCAAAGACAGAGCCGCAGTACCAAAAATTAACTATGCAAAGAGAGGCTCACCGTGAGCAATTCATCCGTACCATGGATTCCACAAATGTAGACGTCCTGCTCTGCCCTTCCTTTGTGACCACCGCTCCGCCTCATGGTGGGACCAAGATGATCTCCTTCGAAGGAGCGTATGTGTCACTGCCCAATTATCTCTCTCTTCCCGCGGGAACGCTGTCTCTCTCCACCGTACGTCCCGAGGAAGCCCTCGCCCGCAAAGCAAACCCTAAAGATAAGGCAGCTGCAGCGCTTGCCGATCTTGAACGCAGCTCCGCCGGCCTGCCGGTCAGCGTGCAGATTGTGGGCAGACCCTTCCGCGAGGATCAGGTGCTTCTTCTCATGCAGACGCTGGAGAATCTGTTTAAGACCCGGGAGGACTACCCCGTACTGGCCAAATGCAGACCGTAAATCACTTTCACGGTCTGATCTTTCCCGCCTTCCCATAATCTTAACTAAGCATGTTATAGGGAGGCGAAGAAGAGCATGATCTATATCGAGACCGAGCCTGGCGTCCGTATTTACGTGGAGGATCTTAACCCCGGGGGCGACCGTACCGTTCTGTTCATTCACGGCTGGCCCCTCAATCATCACATGTTCGAATACCAGCTCGATCAACTGCCGAAATACGGCTTCCGCTGCATCAGCCTCGATCTGCGGGGATTCGGCCGCTCAGACCACCCTTGGCAAGGGTACAACTATAACCGCCTGGCCGACGACATCCGGGTCATTATCGATGCCATGGGACTCCGCTATATCACATTAGCCGGCTTCTCCGTTGGGGGAGCCGTAGCCATCAGGTACATGTCGAGACACCGGGGGCACGGGGTCAGCAGGCTGGCCCTGCTTGCCGCGGCTGCCCCGTCTTTTACGAAACAGAAAGGCTACCCCTTCGGCCAGACCAAAGAGGAGATCAACCGGCAGATCATGCAGCTGTATACAGACCGCCCCAAACTGTTGAAGGAATTTGGACGCAAATTCTTCGCCACCAGACTCAGTCCGGAATTCGAGGAATGGTTCCTGAGGATGGGGCTTGAAGCTTCCGGCCACGGGACAATCAATACGTCCTTCTCCCTGCGGGATGAGGATCTGGGCGGGGATCTGCCTCATATCCGCGTCCCTACGGCAATCTTTCACGGGGAGCAGGACCGGATTGTTCCTGTCCAGTCTGCCGAGGCCCTGCAGCGGAATATTCCGGGCTCGATGTTATACCGTTTCCGGGCGAGTGGTCATGGGGTCTTCTATGACGAGCTCGACAAGTTCAATAGCGCATTTCTTGATTTTGTGTCGGGTAAGCTGCCTGTTGGCCAGGGAATAGAATCTTGAAACACTTCCACTTTTCGGATAAAATATAAATTAACTATGTAATCAGGAGGTGAGGTACGAGTGGATCGCAATCGGGTATGGAGTAAACTGAGCCAGCTGCCATTGGCATTGTCTGGCATCGTTCATGAATTTGCCGACAACGGGAGAAGTCTGTCCATTTTCGGTAATTCAATTAACCTATTACGATGCGAAATGCCGCTCCTACCTTAATCTCACGGATAGAATCACGCGTGAAGAGGGTTGCAGGGATTTCCTGCAACCCTTTCTTTCGGTTACGGGAGCATGGCTTCGCCGAAGGAGCGTACCCTTATGATGATTCAATGTCAAAACATTCAAAAATATTACGGTGCCGAGCTGGTGCTCAGCCAAGTTACTCTGGAAATTAAAAACCGCGACAAGGTAGGTCTTATCGGTCAAAACGGCAGCGGCAAGACCACACTGATGCGACTATTCAGCGGCAGCGAACGGCCGGATCAGGGGCTGCTTGCCGTGAAGAAGGGGGCCCGGATCGGGCTTCTAAGCCAAATCCCGGATTACGGCAGCACCAAGTCGGTACGTGAGGTCCTGCTTAGCGCTTATGATGACCTGCTGGCCCTCCAGGATGAGATGGCGCGGATGGAGGCTGATATGGCCTCGGCAGGCTCAGACTCTCCCGGGAGGGAACTTGAGCGGCTGCTCGCCCGCTACGGCCAGCTGCAGGAACAGTTCGAGCGGGGCGGCGGGTACGAGATGGAAGCAAATGTGGACCGCGTGGCAGCTGGTCTGGGCATCGCGGCAGAGCAGTTCAGCCGCCCCTTCTCTTCACTCTCCGGTGGAGAGAAGACGAAGATCGGTCTCGCCGTGATCCTGCTGAAGCAGCCTGATCTTCTGCTGCTGGACGAACCGACAAACCATCTGGATATGGCAGCCATTCAGTGGCTGGAGGGCTTCCTGCGGGAATACAGCGGAACGGTGGTGGTGATCTCCCATGACCGCTACTTCCTTGATGCGGTTGCCCGTAAGATCATCGAGCTTGAAGACGGTGAAGCCTTCACTTACCACTGCAGCTACAGCCAGTACAAGCAGGAGAAGGAAGCGCTGCTCCTTCAGCAGTTCGCGGATTACCAGGAACAGCAGAAGAAGATCAAGAAGATGGAAGAGTCAATTAAACGTCTGATTGAATGGGGAAACCGGTCCGTTCCACCGAACCCGAGCTTCCACCGGCGGGCCGCTAGCATGCAGAAGGCGCTGGACCGGATGACCAAGCTGAAGCGGCCTGTCCTCGAACGGAAGAAGATTGGCCTTGAGCTTCAGCAGCAGGACCGCTCCGGCAAGTTGGCCCTTGTGCTCAAAGATGTCTCCAAGCAGTTTGGAGACCGGGCTCTCTACAGCGGCGTGAACCAGACGCTTCAATACGGCGAGTCTGCCGCTCTGATCGGCGGAAACGGCTCCGGCAAGACCACGCTCCTCAAAAGCATACTGGGGCTTGAGAAGGTAGACAGCGGAGAGATCACCATTGGCTCCCGTGTGGAGACCGGGTATCTTCCCCAGGAGTCAGCTCCGCAAGAAGCAGAACAGACCGTACTGCGTTATTTCCAGGATGAGGCGGCGATGGAGGCTGGAGAGGCCCGCGGTCAGCTGGCCCGCTTCCTGTTCTACGGGGCGGATGTGTTCAAGCAAGTCCGCAACCTGTCCGGAGGGGAGTGGACGAGGCTGCGGCTTGCGGTTCTGATGCACCGCAGACCGAATCTCCTTATTCTGGATGAGCCGACGAACCATCTGGACATTGATTCGCGGGAGGCCTTGGAGGAGGCGCTCGAAGAATATCCAGGCTCCGTCCTTGCGGTATCTCATGACCGGTACTTCATCAACCGGATCGCGGACCGGGTATGGTCCTTGGAGCAGGGTACCCTGCATGCCTATATCGGAAATTACGATGATTTCCGGTCCGAGCAGGAGAAACTGCAGGCTCACAAGGATACGGCAGTGGCAGCCCCGTCCTCTACAGCACTGGCCCAGGAGGCTGTGAATAGGAAGGCGGGCAACACCAGTCTTGAGCGGAACGCGAATCCTGTTATTATGGAAGATAACAGGATTGACCGGGAAGCTGGCACGCAGATCTGTAAGCCGGCCGCAACCCCCTCTTCCCTGCTCAAGCTGGAACAGACCATCTCAGCGGAAGAGTCGAGGGTAGCGGAGATAGATGAGGCTATGCAGGAGCCGGAAGCTGTACTTGATGCCCAGCGATTGGTTGAGCTGCAGCTTGAACGCGATCAATTAACCTGCCGTCTGGATGAATTGTATGAGAAATACTTCTTGTTAACCGACTCCTCTTCCTAGAGGAGCCGGTTTCCTGAATTTATGCTCCTGAGGAGGTTTCTATGAAGTTCGAAATTACCGATCCCCGGGCGCTGGCCCTCAGCTCTGCCGATCCCAGAATGGGGCTATTAATCCGGTTCATCGGCGACCTTGAGATCCGGATTGAAAGCGACCCTTTTGTCTCTCTAGTCAGATCCATTATCAGCCAGCAGATCTCTGTTAAAGCGGCTGCAACGATTCGCGGCCGTGTGCTGGAAGTAACAGGCGCCTTCACCCCTGAGGCCATCCACCAGCAGGAGGATGAGGCTTTACGGACGGCCGGCTTGTCCGCAGCCAAGGTTGTATACCTGCGCGACCTGTGCAGCCGGATTCTTGCAGGCCAGCTGGATTTCAACCTCTTCCCTTCTCTGACAAATGAAGAGATTATTCAGGCCCTTACCGCTGTGAAAGGCATCGGCCGCTGGACGGCGGAGATGTTTCTGATCTTCGCCATGGGCCGGTATGATGTGGTCTCGAATGGGGATGCGGGGCTGCAGCGTGCGGCCCGGTGGCTGCACGGTCTTGAAGAGCGTAAAGACAAGAAATATCTGGAGCAAATCTCGCATCTTTGGACCCCATACGGGGCCATCGCAGGCCTCTATCTCTGGGAGGCCATCAACTGTGGGGCCGTGGATGGATCAGACAACCTGGAACACTGGATATTCATTTCGGGAGATCGGGCAGCTGGAACAACCCGGCAGTAACTTTTTACAAATGTGAAACGTTTGAAATATAAGCATGGAACTTTCACGGAATATGAGATAACATGGACAATGGGCTAATGCTAGGTAAATCCTGTAATTTCCAGATTAAATAGAGTGGGGTTGAAACCAAATTGTTTTCTTTAACCGAGGTCAGCCGTCCCGCAAAACGGTTTCTTGCGGTGTGTATCGCGATCGTGCTTATCCTGTCCTGCATTATTGTGTTAACCTATAATAACTATTTTCTGCTTGGGGATCTAGTGAAGCGCAACAATGATGATGTTAAGTACATTCATAGTGCGAGACTGCTGCTTAATCAGGGTATTCTGGCCTACAACTCGGGCGAACAGCCTTCTGCGTTTATCATGCCTGGCATGCCGTTCCTGCTGGCCGGTGTGATGGCTATATTCGGACAGGACGATGTCGGCATCAACGCCTTCCGGATTCTGCAATGTGTGATGCAGGCCTTCTCGGTCTATCTGATCTTCATTATCGGACGCCGGGTTTTCAATACCCGGGTGGCCCTGATCACGGCAGTGATCTGTGTGCTCTACCCGCCGGATTACTACTCCTCAGGCAGCATCCTGTCCGAGACGACCTTCCGCACGATTCAGCTGCTGCTCATCTGCCTCGCTTTTGTGGCATTGGACAAGCGAAAAACTATCTGGTATGTGCTTATTGGACTTCTGGTCGCTGTCGCGGCTTACTTCAAACCGCATGCGACCCTGTATCCGGCGATCTTCCTTATTCTATGGTGGAAGCAGAAAATTGGCTGGAAAGAGATGGCCCGTTATGTTGGGGCCATGGCCGCTGTGTATATTGTATGCCTTCTGCCTTGGTGGATCCGCAACATGGTAACTTTCGACAAGTTCATTCTGTTCACGAATTCGGGGGGCAGCCCGTTCCTGCTGGGAACGCGAATTCACGGAGCACTGCCGCCAGCCGGTTTCTTCGTTGAACACCCGGAGTATGATCCGAAGACGATATTCCAGGGAGCCGACAGCAGTGCGGTAACCAAGGGACTTGATATCGTCAAGTACGGCTTCATGCATGAGCCTCTGAAGTATACTTACTGGTATACCATTGGCAGATGGGTCGAGCTTTACAGCCATCCGTTCTATTCCAGACCTTTCTGGCCTGTGACCCGTCCGGTCATGAACGTGCTTCAAATAATTATGATCGTGGTAAGCATACTTGGACTAGTGTGGGCGCTGATCAAACACCCGATGCGGAGAATGGCCCCGCTGCTGCTGACGCTTGCTTATTTCACTTTGATCTATCAGCCATTTGTGGCTTTTAACCGTTATGGGTATCCTAACGAAATCATTTTATTCTTGTTCGCAGCTTACTTGATTGACCGATTGTTGTCCATTAGAAAAAATGAACCATTGCTTAACGCAAACCAGGGAGGAACAGGCATCCGATGAAGACACTCATCATTATTCCGGCATATAACGAAGAAGGCAGCATCGTGCGGGTTATCCGCGATATCAACAAGCACGCGCCAGATGCCGATATTGTCGTTGTCAACGACGGGTCGACGGATAATACCGAGGCACTGGCGCTTGAAGCGGGAGCTCATGTGCTGACTATGCCTTTTAATGTGGGAATCGGGGGCGGCATGCAGACCGGCTACATGTATGCACGCAACAACGGCTACGATGTGGCGATTCAGATGGATGCGGATGGCCAGCACCCTGCTGAGGAACTTCCCAAGCTGATCGCCAAAGCTTCGGATTATGATCTCGTGATTGGCTCCCGTTTTGTGGAAGAAACCTCTTACCGCTCATCAAGCATGCGGCGGGTCGGGATTATCTTCTTCTCGAAGCTGGTGACTCTGGTCACCCGTCAGAAATTTACCGACACGACCAGCGGCTTCCGCGCAGCGGGCCGCAAAGTTATTAACCTGTACGCCGAGTATTATCCAATGGATTATCCGGAAGTTGAATCGATCGTTTATTTGAAACGCAAAGGCTGCCGAATTACCGAGGTATCCACAGAGATGCGTTCCAGAGAGACCGGTAAATCTTCCATTACTCCAATTAAGTCCGTCTATTACATGCTCAAGGTTACCCTCTCTGTCCTGATGAGCGCAGTCCGCTACGATAAAACGACGAAAGCCGGTGAGGTGGGATGACCATCTATTTTCTATCCGTAATCCTGTCGTTCTTGTTCCTGGCGATCGTTCTTGAGCTTGTCCGCCATCAGAAGTTAAAGGAACAGTACTCCCTTCTCTGGATTTTGTTCGGAGTCCTGCTCTTTATTATTTCGCTTAACGTCAAGTTCATTGAGACGATTGCTTCCTGGCTCGGTGTCAAATATGCGCCAGCGATGTTATTCCTGTTCGGGCTGCTCTTCTGCTTCGCCTTCATTCTCCACCTGACACTGGTGGTGACCAAGCTGTCCAACCAGGTGCTCCGGTTAACCCAGGAGCTCACGATCCGCAAAGAAAAGGAGTCCCGTCATGGACAAGATGATTAGTTACGCCTACCTGCTCGCCAACATTCTGCTGCTTGTAACGGGACAAATTCTGTTCAAGATTGGACTGCAGAAGAACGGTGGTCTCTCCGGAGCCGGGCAGTGGGTCAAGCTGGTCTTCTCCCCGACAATCATCGGGGGACTAGCCCTGTACGGGATCGCAACACTGCTGTGGTTCGCGGTGTTGAACCGCCTGCCGCTCACAGTTGCATATCCAATGCAGAGCCTGGCTTATGTCTTCGCGATGGTCGCAGCCTACTTCATCTTCGGTGAAGTGATCACCGTAACCAAAATTATTGGTGTGGCTGTTATTCTTGTAGGTGTGTATTTGATCGCGAAGTAACTGGCTTTATCGTACCGCGGGTCAAGTCGAGTAGCGATCAGGTCATATGTGCCACAGCCACCAACCATTACAGCTGCGGCCACTGCACGTCACAGCCACCATTACGGGTGTGGCCAATGTACGTCACAGTCCGCCGCTACGCCTGCGGATCATCTTCCGATCACTGTTGCTCCCAGATTCCTTGTATTGTAGCTTCAGGGTGGGAATCCGGGAGCAAAGGCGAACGCTTCGCTTCTTCAGGACGATTCCGCTGCCTCCGCTGCTGTAGTGCTTGGAAGATATGGAAGCGGAAGTACAGTTCCTGCCGGACTACCGCTGCTGGTCGCTTGCTTTAATCTGGCGATTCTCACCGCGCACAGCTCTCAACGTGGCAGTTTGGCGCTGCATAACAAAGGCTCGTCCGCTCTTGCATCACCTCGAATCACTTGAAAAAGGAGCTGTTCCCCTCAGCAGATATATCTGCCTATGGGAACAGCTCCTTTTTTTTAAGCGGGCCTGTGCCGATCTCAACTACATATCCGCACTTACCGGTCTCTCCTTCACCACTTCATGCTTGCCCGGCCAGAAAGCCCAGCGGCCAAGCAGGACAGTAATTGCCGGTACGAGGAATGGACGGACAATAAAGGTATCGAGCAGCACGCCTACGGCTGTGATGATGCCAAAGTGCACAAGCACCTGAATCGGCAGGCTGGCAAGGACGGCGAAGGTGCCGGCCAGAATAATGCCCGCCGAAGTGATTACAGCCCCCGTCTCACTTACACCTTCTTTGACGGCCTGTTTAAGCGGCATATGCTTTCTTTTCTCCCAGATGCTAGAGATCATAAAGATGTTATAGTCTTCACCCAACGCCACCAGGAAGACGAAGGAGTACAGCGGAATGGCGCCCTGAATCGCTTCAGCCCCCAATCCATAGTGCAGGATAACCCAACCGAGGCCGAGTGCCGAGAAATAGGACAGAATTACGGTAAGCACCAGGTACACGGTAGCCACTACCGAACGCAGGTAGATGAGCAGCAGCAGCGTGATCAAGCCGATTACAACCGGGATAATGATCCGGGTGTCCCGGTCGCCCGTGACCTTGGTGTCGTACTGGGCTGCCGTGGCCCCGCTGATCCAGACCGCCTGATCCGGGGAGGATACACCCGAACTGGCAAGCGACTGTTCCGCCATTGCCCGCAGATCTGGGATATGGTTCATCGCTTCCATCGAGTAAGGATTCATCTTCAGCTGAAGGTCATAACTAAGAATGTTCGGGTTCATCTTACCCTTCTGCGGCATGCCAACCTGATCCACATAATCCAGTTGGGCGAGCTTGCCCTCAAGGTCGGTTGCCTGGCCCTGGGTATCAACCATCAGCTTAACGGGAGCCAGCTCTCCCTTGGAGAACTGCTGTCCAATAAGATCAAAGCCTTCGCGGGAAGCCATGTTCTTCGGAAATGACGACAAAAGATCATACGTATACCTGATCTGGGATGAGAACGAAGCAAGAACTCCCAGAACGAGGACGGTAACCAGCATAACAACCCAAGGCCTCTGAACAACGACGCTCCCAATACGCATCCGGCTCTGCCGGGGTTCACGGACAGGTCTGGCCTTCGCAAGGGCACGCTCCTGCTCCATCTCCGGTGTGCGGGGGACAAACGGCCAGAAGGAGGCTCTGCCGAAGATCGCCAATAGAGCAGGAACCAGCGTAAGGCTTGCAATAAACATAATAAGAATTGAAATACTGAAGGGCACTGCGAACCGGTGATAAGCTCCATACTCGGCGAGCAGCAGAGCAAACAAGGACAGAACTACAGTAAAGCCACTCATGGCAATGGCTCCAGATGAACCTGTGATTGCCCGCTTGAGGGCTTTTCCCTTGCTGCCTTCCTCATGCAGCAGTTGGCGGAAACGGGAGATCAGGAACAAGCAGTAATCCGTTCCCGCCCCAAACAGCAGCACCGTCATGATCGAGATCGATTGCGAATCCGCGACAATCCAGCCCTTATGAGCCATTATTCCGAGGATAGGGCTTACCACCCCATAGGCGAAGCCTACGGCAATCAAGGGAATCAGTGCCAGAATCGGCGAGCGGTAGATCAGCAGCAGAATGACAAGCACAAGCACAACCGTAGACATAAGCAGCGAGAAGTCCGCATTCTTGAACAAACCTGTAGCATCTATCGAGATACCGACTGGCCCAGTCACTCTGGCTGTCATCTCCCCGCCCGCGGTATTCTCCTCGGCAAAAGGATCGCTACCGAATTCGGACGCCGCCCGGCTCTTGAACTGCTCCAGACTCTCCTTCAGCTCATCCGTCTCTGCAGAAGCATTAAACAAGATCGGGGCAGCCAGCGTGCTTCCGTCCTTGGACAACTGAGCCTTTAATGCAGGCAGGGGCGCTTTGTGCAGCGGCACGACAAAAGACTGCTCCGGCAGGGGAGACCCTTCAGCCTGCTCTGTTAACTTCTGAATATGCAGAAGGTCCTCATCCTTCAGTCCTCCCTCCCGATGCCACACAATCAGGGCAGGCAGTCCCTTGCCATTCGGAAATTCACGTGCGGCAACAGCTTCTGCCTGAACTGATGACTTGCTTTCAGCCAGATTCGGAGAATTGTTAATTGTCTCCTTGTTCACACCTGGCCACAACAAGTTAAGCAGTCCGGCAATCAGCACCCAGATGCCCAGCATAACCCACTTGCCGCTGCGGCCAGATACCCATGCGCCAAATCCCTTCTTCTCCTGGTTCACTTGGTTTCCTCCTAATATTCAATCAATATGATGGATGAATCATTACCTAGCCCTAAATGACCCACGGGTCATTTTCAAGTCATATTATATATACCCACGGGTCAGGTAAGCAACCCAAGTGACAATAATTCACAGGAATTTAAATTTTCATACAAAAAGAGCCTTTGCTCCGCGTCAAGCGAAAGACAAAAGGCTTTTTCAGTGTAACTATATGAAATGAACTTATGAAGGTTACCTTTTGGGGTGCTGCGATGCCGAGTGTTCTTTACGACCCCTGTTGTCTCCGAAATCCTTGAACTAGATATCTAAGTAGGGGCATTTCGGAGACAAAGGCGGACGCTCCGCTTCTTCAGAATCACTCGGGATCGAAGCTGTGATCGGTTAATTCTAAAGTTCATTTTTTTATAGCACTCACGTCAAAATTTATAGATACAGCTTATCCTGCAATCTCCTGTGCTGCACCGTTCGAAAATTGGCTGTTATACAGGTCCGCATAGAAGCCGCCCTTCTCCAGCAGCTCTTCATGGGTACCCTTCTCGATCACTTGTCCGTGATTCATGACCAGGATCAAACTCGCATCCCGGATGGTCGAGAGCCGGTGGGCAATCACAAAGCTTGTTCTGTTCTTCATCAGTTCGTTCATCGCTTTCTGAATCAGCACCTCTGTACGGGTGTCCACACTGCTCGTCGCTTCATCCAGGATCAGAATCGATGGATCGGCAAGAATCGCCCGGGCTATGGTCAGCAGCTGCTTTTGACCTTGGGAGATGTTCGAGGCTTCCTCATTGAGGACCGTATCATAACCGTCCGGCAGGGTACGGATAAAATGATCCGCATGGGCAGTCTTCGCTGCCGCCACAACCTCCTCTTCCGTAGCTCCAATCCGTCCGTAGGCGATATTGTCCCGGATCGTACCGTTGAACAGCCAGGTATCCTGAAGCACCATACCAAACATGTTCCGCAGACTTCCCCGTTTAAAGTCGGTAATGTTCACACCATCCACGGTGATTCTGCCCTCGTTCACCTCGTAAAAACGCATGAGCAGATTGATCAGCGTAGTCTTACCGGCGCCTGTCGGACCAACGATGGCAATCGTCTGTCCCATTTTTACATCGATGTTCATGTCCTCAATCAGCATGTTCTCCCCATATCCAAAGCTCACATGCTCAAACGCCACATCTCCGCGCACGTCAGCCAGTTCAGCCGGCTTCGCAGCTTCCGGTACCTCTTCCTCTTCATCAAGCAGTTCGAACACCCGCTCAGCAGAGGCTACCGTGGATTGGATAATGTTAGCGATATTCGCAGTCTGGGTGATAGGCATGGTGAACTGGCGCACGTATTGAATGAATGCCTGGATATCCCCGATCTCCATCGATCTCTTGGTCACCAGCAGGCCTCCAATTACGCTGATCAGAACATAACCAAGGTTCCCGATAAAGCTCATGATTGGCATAATCAGACCTGATATGAACTGGGCTTTCCAGGCGGAGTCATACAGCTTGTCGTTAATCTGGTCAAACTTCTGGATGGACTTCTCTTCACGCCCAAACGCCTTGATAATCCGGTGTCCGGTGTACATCTCTTCCACATGTCCGTTCAGTTCCCCCAGATTGCGCTGCTGGCCGATAAAATGCCCTTGAGACCGGCCGCTGATCTTCTTGATGGCCAGAAAACTGACCGGCAGTGTAACCAGTGCGATCAATGTCAGCAGCGGACTGATCGTCAGCATCATGACGATGACCCCAATAATCGTCAGCACCGCTGTAATCAGCTGAGTCAAGCTCTGCTGAAGCGTGGTGCTGATGTTGTCCACATCATTGACGGCCCGGCTGAGAATCTCCCCATTCGTGCGGGAATCGAAATACTTGAGCGGCAGTCTGCCCAGCTTGTCGTTCACATCGCGGCGCAGGTCGTATACGGTCTTCTGCGCCACCCCTGCCATCAACAACTGCATAACATAAGTGAACAGGGAGCTGATCACATACAGCCCCAGGAGCAGCATAACAATCTGCCAGATGTAATCGAAATCGATATGCGCACCAGGTACGCCGCGCATCCGGCCAATAATCCCATTAAGCAGTTCGGTCGTGGCTTTACCCATGATCTTCGGACTCACAATGCTGAATATCGTACTCAGCACCGCCATGCCGATCACGGCGAGAATCTGGCCCCGGTGAGGTCTCAGGTAGCTGAGGAGCCTTCTTAAAGTTCCTTTGAAATCCTTGGCCTTCTCCCCTGGCATAACCATGCCCGGCCCTCCAGGTCCATGGCCTCTGCCGAATCCTCCGCCCGCAGGTCTCGATCTTTGCTGCTCACTCATGCGATCTCCTCCTCTGACAGCTGGGAGTACACGATCTCCCGGTATACTTCACTGGTCTCCAGCAGCTCGCGGTGTGTGCCTATGCCCGCTATACGGCTCTCATCCATGACAATGATCCGGTCGGCATCCTTCACCGTGCTGACCCGTTGGGCCACAATAATAACGGTGGATTCCCGGGTCTCCTCCTTCAGGGCAGCCCTCAGCTTCGCATCGGTCTTGAAATCAAGCGCCGAGAAGCTGTCGTCAAAAATATAAATTTCCGGCCGCCGCACCAAGGCTCTGGCAATAGACAGGCGCTGCTTTTGGCCCCCGGAGACATTGTTGCCCCCTTGAGAAATTTCAGCCTCATAGCCCTTATCCATCTCTGCGATGAAATCCGCAGCCTGGGCAATGCGGGCCGCATGCTCGATCTCCTCATCCGATGCCGATTCATTCCCGTATCTGATGTTGTCTGCAATCGTCCCCGTAAATAGTACAGCTTTCTGCGGCACAAAGCCGATTTTGGCCCGAAGATCCGCTTGGGACAGGTTCCGCACATCCTGACCATCCACAAGCACAGCGCCGCTGTCTGCTTCATAGAAGCGCGGGATTAGGCTGATCAAGGTAGATTTCCCTGACCCCGTACCTCCGATAATCGCCGTAACCTCCCCCGGCTTGGCGCTGAAGCTGATGTCCGATACAGCCGGCTGTTCCGCGCCAGGATAGCTGAAGCTGACATTCTGGAACTCCACATATCCTTTTTGTTCTGAGGCCTTCTCCGCGTGTTCGGCATCCTTAATGACTGGCTGTGTGTCCAACACCTCATTGATACGGGCTGCCGAAGCAGAAGCTCTTGGAATCATAACGAACATCACCGAGACCATGATGAACGAGAACATAATCTGCATCGCATACTGCAGGAACGCCATGAGATCACCAACATTCATGCTCCCGTTATTGATCCGCAGACCCCCGTACCAGATGATCGCGATAGACGAAACGTTCAGCACCAGCATCATAGTTGGCATCATTGCAGCCATAATCTTATTTACCTTAATGGAAGTCTCAGTTAAGTCGAAGTTCGCCTTCTCGAACCGTTTGGCTTCATGCTCAGTCCGGTTAAAGGAGCGGATAACCCGGATTCCGGTCAATCCTTCGCGAAGCACCAAATTCAGACGGTCAATTCTTTTCTGAATCAATTTGAAGAGCGGAATTCCCCGGCCAGCGATGAGGAATATCGCACCAACCAGAACGGGAATTACGATAACAAAAACCAGGGATAACGTCTTGTCCTTGGACATCGCCATAATAATTCCCCCGATGGCAAGCAGGGGGGCGCTGACCATCATGCGCATCATCATAAGCAGAACCTGCTGCAGCTGTGTAATATCATTCGTTGTGCGTGTGATCAGCGATGCGGTACCAAGCTTGTCGAACTCCTCCAGAGAGAAGCGCTCGACGTGGCCAAACACCTTGCTGCGCAGGTCCCTGCCGAACCCGGAGGAAACCTTGGATGAGAAATAACTGGCAGCAATGGAGGCGGCAATACCTCCAAAAGCAACAAGGATCATAAACAGGCCAATACGCCAAATGTAATTGGTGTCACCCTGAGCCACGCCTTTATCCACAATATCCGCCATCAAGGTGGGCAGATACAGCTCAGTCATCGACTGCAGGAATAACAGCACAACGACAAAGATCAGCGGCATACGGAACGGCTTAAGATAACGAAAAACTTTGATCATGGACAACTCTCCTCTCCCGAACGGGCCCTGAATCTATTCCTTCTTCTCTTCTTCCCGGCCCGGATAATCACTCAGAAAACGGCCTACCTTCTCCAGCAGCTCCGAGAGCTGCTCACTCTGTTCCTCACCCAAGTATTCATACAACTCTATAAACCGGCCGAAGAACGCCTGCATCGCCTTCTCCGTAAGGTCCATTCCCTGCTGAGTCAGCTTGACCCGGACGGCCCTGCGGTCGTTCGAGTCCATTCTGCGTTCCACCAAGCCCTCAGCCTCAAGGCTGTTAATCAGCTGGGTTACGGTAGGCGACGTCACTTCCAGGGCACTGCTAAGCTCGGACACACTGAAGCCTTCTTCATGATTCTTCATCCCCCTCTTGATGTAGAACAGCAGCCTCATTTCACTCGGCTTGCATCCGCCTACCGAAGGCCTGCGCCAGTCCGCTTTGCGGGCACGATTGAAGGCATCAAACAGCCTCTGCGCTTTGGGATTATCATGAATACTCAAATTTTCACCTTCTTTATCGTTATTTAAGTTAGCTAATATTTAGGTTACCTACTATATTGCAAAGCTAATTATATTCCGCCCTCTGAGCAAAGTCAATTTTCAGTTTAGAGCTTGTCTAGCGCTAGTCCATGACAAAAAAGAGGCGCCCCAGTAGGCAGCCCCTCATTTTGTTTAGGAGATCGGTGTGTGTGTTCGTAAAGACTTCAGAGCAAACGCCCGCTCCCCTCGCTATTGGTTTTGGATTTCTTGAATTATCAACAGTGAATGAAATCCAAAACCAAAGGCGACGACTAGCGCTTGGCCGCGGGTCGTTCAACTCTTAAGCAGACTTTGGCTTAAATCCCCGCCATAGCTTGCTTATTTAGGGGAAGATCACTTCTTTCCCGGTTGACCTCCCGGCTGACCTGGCTTAACCGTGTCCGGCTTGGCCGCATCGGCCTTGCCAGGCAGATCATTCAGGCTTTTGAACGTGTAGCCCTGTCTTCTCGCCTCATCAATGATGTTCCCAAGCGCATCGGTGTTGTCCTTGGAAATTGCGTGAATCAGCAGCACTGCTCCGGGATGAAGCTGGCTGACCACTTTCTTGAAGGCGTAAGCGCCCCCCTTCTGGTCATTCACATCCCAGTCCTTGTATGCCAAAGACCAGAACACATTCGTGTACCCGTACTGTCGGGTAACGCTCAGCGTCCGCTCATCAAATATGCCTCTCGGCGGGCGCAGATAAACCATCTCCTTAATACCGGTTACCTCCGTCACCGCCTGCTTGACCTTGTCCAGCTCCTCTTTGATTTTCTCATTGGAGATCGTGGTCATGTCCGGGTGGCTCCATGAGTGGTTGCCGATAATATGCCCCTCTGCGGCCATGCGCTTAACCAGCTCCGGTTGGTCCTTGACATAATGGCCGGTAATGAAAAAAGCCGCCGGCACTTTCTTCGCCTTCAAAGTGTCCAAAATAATGGAGGTATACCCCTTGTTCTCATACCCGTTATCAAACGTAAGGTAGATATCTTTCTTCCTGGTATCTCCTGTGAAGATAGCCCCGTTCTTATCAATTATGTCCTTAAAGCCTTCCTCGTTGATGGACGGAAGACTCCCGTTCACACTCTTCTTAAACCCAAAGTGGAAGGGTCCGTCGGCCAACACGGGTTGAGCCGATCCTGCCAAACCGATCCCCGCGCCGAGACACAGCGCTAATACCAACCTGAAGATTCGTTTCATGTGTATGCTCCCTTGTACATTTTCATCTTGATTGTCAGACCTGTCATCTGATCCTTCACACACCATTAAGTTCTGTATGCGGAGCCATTTCTATACTTCCTGCGGCAAAATTATCAATATCATGTTTGGCAGCAAAATTAAAAACGGGCTCTGTCATCAAAGACAAAAGCCCGTCCTGTATACAAGATCAACTTAAACGCAGGGCATCAGCCCTTAAGAAACCAGAGCAGCAGCGGTCGTAAGAACATTTTGCGACTTGCCATCAATCAAACGAACGATTCCGCTACTCCTCTTCTGTATTCCCAGATGCAAGCCGGCTGCTTCGTACGCTGTAGCTGAAGTAAATAATCAGGCCAATCACCATCCACACCAGGAAGGCCTCCCAGGTTACGAGCGGCAGACTGAACAACAGATAACCACAGCAGAGAATGGCCAGAAGCGGAATCACCGGAACCCATGGAACCCGGAAGGAGCGCTTCAGGTTTGGCTGGGTTTTCCGAAGAATAATAATCCCAATCGCTACCGACACAAAGGCAAACAGCGTTCCGATACTGACGAGGTCAGACAGCCTGTCCAGCGGCAGCACTCCCGCGAAGAAGGCCACAACAATCCCGGTTGCCCAGGTGCTGACCGTAGGTGCCTTTGTCTTCGGATTCAGCTTGGACAGACGTTTCGGAAGCAGGCCGTCGCGTCCCATGGCATATACCAGACGGGTCTGACCATACAGCAGCACGAACAGTACGGTAGTAATACCGACAATAGCACCCAGTGAAATAAACCCGGCAATCCAGTTCTGATGAATGAACTGAATAGCGAAGGCTACCGGATTCTTAACATCCAGCAAATGATAAGGCACGATCCCCGTCAGCACAGCTGTAACCAGCACGTACAGCAGCGCACACACGATCAGGGAAGCAATGATGCCTCTTGGCAGGTCCTTCTGCGGATTGCGAACCTCCTCAGCAGCGGTTGCCACAACATCAAAGCCGATATACGCAATGAATGCGGTAGCTGCTCCGGTAACGACCCCGCCGAAGCCAAACGGCATGAACGGGGTCCAGTTCACGGGCTTCACATAGAAGACACCAACAACCAGGAACAACACGATAACCGCGATTTTAAGCACAACCATGATCGTGTTAATCCGGGTTGACTCCTTCGCTCCCCTGGAGACCAGGAACGTCAGCAGCAGGGCGATAATCACTGCGGGCAGGTCAATAAGCGTTCCCTTATCCGCATTAAATGCACTTGTTATCGCATGCGGCAGGTTGATACCAAAGCCCGACAGCAGCCCCTGGAAATACCCTGACCAGCCGCTGGCGACCATAGAGGCCGCAAAGCCGTATTCCAGAATCAAATCCCAACCCAGGATCCATGCAATAATCTCCCCGAATGTGGCATAGCTGTAGGTGTATGCACTCCCGGACACCGGTACCATGGAGGCCAGCTCTGCATAACAGAGGGCACAGAAGGAACAGACCAGGCCCGCAATAATAAAGGACAGGATCAGCGCCGGTCCGGCGTGCTGGGCTGCGGCGACACCGGTCATAACAAATATGCCGGTGCCCACCACGCAGCCGATACCAAGCATGGTGAGATCAAATGCTCCCAGCTCTTTTTTCAAGGTACCACCCTTGTCTTTCAATTCCATCATCGACGTGATGGATTTCTTCCTCATTACACTCATAAATGAAATACCCCTGTTCTCTTGTTAGTTGGATCCAAGATGGATAATCTAATCCACTTATTATAAGGAATTTAACCAAACAAAAATAGAATACGCTGTGAGGAAATATATTACATTAAAATCACAACCGCTTCCACACAAAAAACACCCGTCTTGAGCGGGTGTCCTGACTAAACTTGCGTCTGTACAAAGTCCCCTTCTAGTTGGCGGCTGCCCTGCGGACAAGATCGGAAACGACCTGATTCATCGTTATTGAGGAAAGCTCCTGCTCCATCGCATTCTGAGCCCGGGTGAACGCCGTCTCCAAGGTGTCTTGAATATTTCTCCCAACCTGGCAATCCGGGTTCGGATTGCTGTGAATGGAGAAAAGCTCATCCGATATATCCACCTGTACCGCACGGTACACATCGAGCAGGGTTATCTGCTCCAGCGGACGCGCAAGCTTCGCACCGGCAACACCTGCCGAGGTGGTCACCAGGCCTGCACGGCTCAGCATGCTCATAATCCGGCGGATAACTACAGGGTTCGTATTCACACTGCCTGCAATGTAATCGGAAGTGATCCGGCCTTCCTTCTCTATATCCAGCAGGGACAATATATGCACTGCTACAGAAAAACGGCTGCTGATCGCCATATGTTGTCTAACCTCCCCATGCTTGAATTGGCAAAAATCTACCCTAAGTATATCAGAGATTACACACGCTTACTTGTTATTTCCGGCCTGCATCTGATAAGACCTCTCCCGCAAAACGAATCCATTCCCGGGCGGCAAACGACAAATACCGGTCCTCCCTCCAGATAATTCCCAAATTCCACGGAATGACCGGATTCACGAGCGGAAGAATAGCGACCCTGGACGGGTCCACCTCCCGGCATACCGTCTCCGGCAGCAGCGCAATCCCCAGGTTGGCTGCTACCATCTCGCTGATCAAGTCCCATTGGGAGCTTTCATAGACCACTCTCGGCTGAAATCCAACGCGGACACACTCCGCAATAATCCGGTCATGGAGTACAAAATCCTCCCGGAACAGCACAAAGGATTCCCCGGCAAGCTCGATCAGCGGCGCCTCCTTCAACCCGGAGAGCCGGTGAGTGGGATGAACAAGCAGATTCAACTTCTCTTCCACAAAGGAGAAATACTCGATGCCTTCCATCTTCAGAGGCAGCACCGCAATGCCCACATCCAGCGCGCCGCTGGCCACATCTGCCTCCACCTTCTTCGCTCCATCCTCGAACAATTGAATGGTGATGTCGGGATATTTCTTATGGAACTGCCCGATCACTGTCGGAAAGAAGCTTGCGCCCACCATCGGGGGAAGCCCGATACGGATATGCCCTTTCTTCAGGTTGCGCAGATCGTCCAGCTCTGCCGACATATTATTGAACGAGGTGACAATGTTCTGAGCCTGATTCACCATGATCTGCCCGGCATCGGTCAATTCAATCCGCTTGCCAATCCGGTCGAATAGAACAACCCCCAGCTCTTCCTCCATCTGGCGGATCGTCTTGCTTATGGTCGGCTGCGTAATATACAGCGACTCCGCTGCTTTTGTAAAGCTTCGCAGTCTGGCAACCTCAATCAGATATTGCAGCTGACGTATATCCACTGGAAGACAGCCCTCCCATCCATAGACAATAGGAATGTAGAACATTCGATATATGCATTATACCTATGAAAATAAATGATGTAAAATTTCAGTACACACAGAAAATGAAAAGAGGCTTTGCAAAACATGAACGCTCTGAAGTCACTGTTCAAAGGTGTTGTGCAGGTAGCCATCCTGATCTTCATATCCATGGCTATGAACAAAATCGTGGACGTGCTCCACTTGCCCATACCCGGAAGTATCCTTGGTATTGCTGTAATCTTCACGCTGTTAAAGACCCGGGTTATAAAGCTTGAATGGATTGAGCAGGGAGCCAACTGGCTGCTCGCTGAACTGCTCCTGTTCTTCATTCCAGCCGCTGTCGGCGTAATGAAATACATTCCGATGCTGGAAAGCGATGGAGTGCGCATTCTGATTGTGGTTATTTTCAGCACTTTTATTGTTATGGCTAGCTCCGGGCTGACCGCATCCCGCATTGCTAAGCGAAAGGAGAACCAATCATGATTACCGGATTACTCTGTCTGCTCATTACTATAGCATTGTATTACGTATGCAAAAGAGTGTACAAGGTGAAATCCAGCGTCTATCTGTCCCCGCTGCTGGTGACCCCGGTGATTCTGATCATCGGGCTGCTGCTCGCCCATATCCCTTACGAGACCTATAACGCCGGGGGAAAATGGCTCAGCAGTCTCCTGCAGCCGGCTACAATCGCTTTCGCCATTCCACTGTACAAATATTACAATGTGCTCAAGAAGCATGCCGCTCTGATCCTGGTCAGCGTCCTATCCGGCTCCGTCGTTGCCATCGTGTCCTCCCTGCTGCTCGCCCAGAGCATGCATCTGGACAACGCGCTGGTGAGCAGCCTTGTTCCGCGCTCTGTGACCACACCGATCGCTATGAGCGTATCTCAGGTCATCGGCGGCGTGCCGAACATCACCGCAGTGTTCGTGATTATCACCGGTCTGCTCGGCTCCATTATCGGCCCGATGATCGTAAAGATGTTCCGTATCGACAACGAGGTCGCCCGCGGCGTGCTGCTTGGAACAGGAGCTCACGGTACCGGAACCTCCAAGGCGTTCGAGCTGAGCTCTTTAAGTGGAACCATCTCGAGCATCTCGATGATCGTTGCCGCCTTGTTCACACTCGGAGCAGCACCGCTGATCCTGTCACTATTCAGCCGCTAATTCCAGCGGCATACCAAGAACCGCAGTGGCCTATGGCTGCCGCGGTTCTTTGTGATTCTGCTGCTCTCTAGCCTCGCTCTGCTTCTCCAGAATTCGCCGCAGCGCTTCCCGGTAGGCCTGATCAGAGTCCGGCTTGACCTGAAGTTCCTCCTGCTGCTCTTCTACAGGCAGAGCCTCCTCAGGGCTGGCCATCTGGCGAAGGGCCTGACGGTACATCTCATCCCCACTCTTTCGGGGGACTGAGAGCCCTGCACCCTCTCTCATTACGGAGGGTTCCCTTCTCGCTTCCGTTGGAGACTCCGGGCGTTCTGACCTGTATGCAATACGGTCATAGTCCAGTCCAGCCTTATGCCCGGGTGTATCTTGGATTGGATACGCAGGGCCCGACAAATCCTCGCTCTCATGCCGCACCCCTGTGTGCTCCTGGGATTTAGTCTGGTTCTGAACCTGACCTGAAGCCCGGCTCAAATCATGCGTATGAACGGTTGGGGCAGCAGGTGATGTCGGAGAGTAAGCCTGACCCCTTTCGGCCTGTCCGGGAACCCCGGGCTGCTGTCCCAGCCCGACCTGTCCCATATCTGATGGATGACTCTCTCGTGCCTGCACGAGATCAGGAGTTTTCTCACGCGCCGGAGCTTTATCCCGCGCCGCCTCCTTTGTTCCTGCTTCCCGCTCTTTTTTACCATTCTTCACGTTAAAGATCACAAGAAACACAATACCCGCCAGTACAAGTACAAAAAGACCGTATAACATAGAGCGCCCCTTATCTGGATTCGGCATCCGCTAATTTACCCGCAACCTCGGCCACCCGTTGTCCTAGGGCCCGTCCGAGTGCAAGATCATTCCCCGAGGGCAGATTTGGCGGGTCATGCGGGGATGTCTCGACCGGGCAGGTTACGCCTACCCCGTAATAGGAACCATATAATGCATTCTCCCGGATATTACCCGGCAGTCCGACAATAATCATGCCTTGGTGCAGCATCGGCACGATCAGATTGAGCATGGTTGCCTCAAGCCCGCCATGCACGGTGGCTGTTGTACAGAATACCGCTCCGATCTTCCCGATGAGCTTGCCTTGGGCCCACAAGTAGCCAAGTTTATCTATCCAGGTCTTCAGGCCATCACTAATCGAGCCGAAGTGACCCGGGCATCCCCAGATAATAGCGTCCATCTCCGTAAGATCCTCCACCCGGGCAGAGCGGACATGGCTGAGATATACCTTGGCCCCAGGAATCTTGGCCCCTTCAGCAACGGATTTGGCCAATGCCTCGGTATGGCCGTTATCACTGTCATATACCACAAAGATGTTCATGGATCATTCCCCTTTGCCTTCAATTGGTCGACTTATTCATCCCCCAAACGGCTCAGATTCATGAGCCGGCAAATAACCGAATAATGGATGCCCTTTCAGGACAACCTCTTTTACAGGAACGCACTAACATCTTAACAGCAATTCCGAAAGTAGAAGGAGGCCTCACTTAATGAGTTCACGTGCCGTGCTGGTCAATGTTCTGGTTATCCTTATTATCCTTGCAGGGGCAGGAGCCGGGATCTATTACTACAACCAAAATGCCAACTATGTCAAAACCGATAACGCCCAAGTGGCCGGCCTGCCTATTAACCTCTACGCCCCGGCAGCCGGTAAGCTGGTACGCTGGGATGCCAAGGTCGGGCAAGCCTATACGGCCGGGACCCGGGTTGGAACCATTCAATCCCCGGCTGGATCGACCGATATCACACTTCCGGTTAACGGAACGGTGGTTCAGCAGTCTGGAGTTCAGAATGGACTCGTAGCCGCCGGAACACAGCTTGGCCGGGCCTATGATTTCGACAATCTGTGGATCACTGCGAATATTGAGGAGACCCGGATTAACGATATTAAAGCCGGACAGAGTGTTGATGTCTACGTTGATGCTTTCCCAGATACGGTTCTGACCGGTAGAGTGGACAGCATTGGACTTGCTACCGCCGGAACCTTCTCCCTGCTTCCAACCTCCAACACCAATGCCAATTATACGAAGGTAGCGCAGGTTATTCCGATTGTGATTAAGGTTGATGGTTATAAAGGGCTCGGCATTATTCCGGGCATGAACGCTTCGGTCAGAGTTCATATCTAGGAGGCTTCCATGGAAAATATATCGCTCGGCCGCACACTGACCGTATTGATGCTGGGAGCGTTCATTTCCATCCTGAACCAGACTCTCCTGAACGTTGCGATTCCGCATCTGATGAATGACTTTGGCGTATCGGCCACCACCGTTCAGTGGCTATCAACCGCCTATATGCTGGTGAACGGCGTGCTGATTCCGATTACCGCCTTCCTGATTGAATCGTTCGGCACCCGCTCGCTGTTTATTTCTGCCATGGCCCTGTTCGGGGTGGGATCTGTCATCTGCGCGATCAGCCCTACCTTCTCGATCATGCTGATCGGCCGGATCATCCAGGCCGGCGGGGCGGGGATCATTATGCCCCTGGTTATGAACGTCTTCCTGACCGTGTTCCCGCCGGAGAGGCGAGGCGCCGCGATGGGGACGATGGGAATCGCCATGATGTTCGCTCCCGCCATCGGTCCAACCCTGTCCGGCTGGATTGTGGAGCACTATACCTGGCGTATTCTGTTCATTATGGTGATCCCGCTAACTCTGCTTGATATTGTGCTGTCCATTCTCTGGCTCAGGAACATATCCAAGCTGTCCTCTCCAAAATTCGATCTGCTTGGTACCATCTTCTCCACGATAGGCTTCGGTTCTCTGCTGTACGGGTTCAGCTCGGCGGGAAGCAAGGGCTGGAGCAGCGGCACTGTGGTCATCTCGCTCATCACCGGAGTTCTGTTCATCCTGTTCTTCATCTTCAGAGAGCTGACGATGGACAATCCGATGCTGGAGTTCAGGGTCTTCAAGTACGACATCTTCACCGTGTCGACCTTTATCGGCTCGGCCGTTAATATGACCATGTTCGGAGCGATGCTGCTTCTGCCTATTTATTTGCAAAATATCCGGGGATTCAGCCCGCTTGATTCAGGTCTGCTGCTTCTTCCGGGCGCCCTGCTTATGGGAGTCATGTCCCCGATCTCGGGGAGCATCTTCGACAAAATCGGGGCAAGGCCGCTCGCCATTGTCGGCTTGGCTATCACCGCCCTGACTACGCTGGAGTTCAGCCGGTTAACCTCGAACACCACCTACGGCCATATTATGATGATCTACACCGTGCGAAGCTTCGGCATGTCCCTACTCATGATGTCCGTGCAGACGGAAGGGCTTAATCAGCTGCCCCGTCATCTGGGAAGCCACGGAACAGCCATGTCCAACACCGTACGGCAGATTGCCGGTTCGATTGGAACGGCCCTGCTGGTCACGGTGATGACCACGAAAACCACCGTGCATCTCGCCGATTATGGCAACACGGTCAATCTTAACAACCCGGCCGTAGTCGAACAGTTCAGCAATCTAAGCCAAGGCCTTGCGGCATCGGGAGGTCTTCCGCCCACTGTCGCTCAGGGGGCGGCCTTGCAGGTCATCTATGGACTTGCTTCCCAGGAATCCGCCATCCACGGCATTAACGATGCCTTTATCATCGCCACCTGGATTGCCGTGATCGGCCTTATTCTGTCCCTGTTCCTGCGGCGGTCGGTTAAGCCTTCCAAGCTTAAGCCGATTGAAATGCAGGAACAGGGGCACAGCCCGCTGCTGGAATGAACGGGCATGACTTTAAGCGGCGCAGAGCCGCGTGACCATCCAGGCGTTCACCTTGCTGGAAAGGCGGTGCGGACGCCGCACCCAAGCCCGGAACCCAGCGGGTGCAAAAAAAACACCCCTCACTAGGACATCGGGACAGCGTTAGTGCTGAACCTTTAATCTTTGCAAGGGGTGTTTCTTAATACAGGGGTTAGTGTAAACAGAAAATTAGAAAAGACATCAACAAACGGAAAAGCAACAAGGGAGGGGCGTTGCATTGCTTGACGGCTGTCAACCACACAATAATGAACTATGGCCAGCTAATCTCCCACAATGTAACTGCTTAAAATCAACTGCACACTGCCTGCAAAATCCTTCGAGGCGCCCCAGTCAAATGCAAAGACCATGCCCTCAGACGAACCGGTAGAGATGGCCCGGACTTCCGTAGTTCCATAAATATTATCGGCAATGACAACAAGCGCCACCCGGTTCTTGACACGAAAGAAATATTTTTCGAATATCAGCGTTCCAATCTCCCGCCCATCCCCCAGGTCGTGAAATTCCTCATGAACCAAATCGGCATCAAGACCATCCTTAACATACTGCCTTACTTGACCCGGGGTCAGACTGACCTTAAACCTGCTTTCGCTCACCTTCTGCATGTCCTCCTTAATAAAGAGTTATATAAGGCTTCTACTTGCGGTTGATCTCTACCCATAAGCCTAGCATCCGCCAGGCGGAGATTCAAATATGTGACAAGGGGGCTTCCAGAAAATAGCTGTTCAAGGTGCAAGGATATGGTAGTATAAAGTTGAATTTATACACTACTACGGAAGGGCGTGAACGCCTTGGTAAAAGAATCACTATACGAAGCTCTCAATGAACAATTCAATTTCGAACTCCACTCCGCTCATGTCTATCTGGCGATTGCCGGCTACTGCTCGGCTGTGAACTGGGATGGATTTGCCAACTTCTTTCTGGTCCAAGCCGAAGAGGAGCGGTTCCATGCTTCCAAGATCTATAAATTCCTGAATGACCGTGGAAGACGCGTGGTGCTCTCCGCACTGGAAGAGCCTAAGAATGACTACGACTCTATCCTGGATGCCTTCGAGCATGCGTATCAGCACGAACAGGTGAATACTCAGCGGATCTACCACCTCTCCGACCTTGCTCTGGATGACCGTGAGCATGCCACACTCCAATTTCTATCCTGGTTCATTGAAGAGCAGGTGGAAGAGGAAGCTCTGTTCGACGGCATTATTCAGAAGCTGAAGCGGATTGACGTGAACAGCACGGCATTCTTTGAACTGGATAAAGAATTCGGCGGACGCACCTTCTCGCCTGAAGCTTAAGGCGCGCGTTAGCAGGCTGCCCGGCCTGGGGAGAAGCTTGTTCTCCCCAGGCTTTTTCTATAATTTCTAAACTGTGCTTGAAATCACAACAGTTAAGGGATATACTGTGGATGAGTTGAGCAGAGAGGATGCAAATACCATGACAACTGATAAACTAACAGGTGCCCCTAACTTCAAATGGTTTGGTCTTGCTATCCAGTCACTGGTCGTGCTCGCTAAGCATCCAGATTGCTGCCCGAGCGGTGAAATTGCCTGCCAGCTTCAGTCGGAGCCCACTCTGCTTCGGCGGATTCTCTCCAAGCTTGCCTGTCAGGGCATTCTGGAGACCCGGGAAGGCCGGGTCGGAGGCTACCGTCTTAAGCGTTCCCCTGAGGATATTACCTTGAAAGAGGTCTATCTTGCTTTGGAGGAGAAAGGCCCTTACTGTGGTGCCATACTGGAGACTACGGGTGATCATGCCTTTGGCAGAGAGATGCATGAGTCCTTCAGCGTGATTGTGCAGGAGATTAACGACGGAGTGCTGCAGGTGCTGGAGCGCCATACTGTCGCTGATCTTATATAGTCTTTTTTTGGCTTTAACTGTGCTAATTATTGCACAGAATAAATATAAATCGTATTAGGAGTGATTATGATGAGCAACCAAATCCAAGAAGCCCAAGATCTTTACACCGTTATGAAGGAGAGACATTCTGTCCGCTCCTATGACCCTTCGGTGCGTATTTCCCGCGAAGAGTTGACTGAGATTCTGGAGCTCGCCTCCACAGCCCCATCTTCCTCCAACCTGCAGCCTTGGCGCTTTCTTGTCATTGATGACGAAGCCAAGAAGCAGGAACTGGTGCCCATTGCCTACAACCAGAAGCATGTTGCGGAAGCTGCCGCTGTCATTGCGGTTCTGGGTGATCTGGAATCCTATAAACAAACCGAGAAAATCTACAGCAAGTCGGTCGAGGCTGGCTCGCTAACGGAAGAAGCAAAGAAAGCGATTGTAGAGCGCACGGTCTCCATGTACGGCAGCCTGCCAAAAGACAAACTGCACAATATCAACCTGCTTGATGCGGGTCTTGTCTCCATGCAGCTGATGCTTGTGGCCAAGGCCAAAGGCTACGACACTGTACCTATGGGCGGCTTCGATGCAGATCAACTCAAAGCAGCATACGACCTTCCAGATACTCTGGTTCCGGCCGTATTGATCGCAATCGGCAAAGCTGCCGCACCTGGCCGGTTCACCGCGCGTCTGTCCGTGGAAGACACCACGTATTGGAATTCGGTTAAGTAATATCTGCTGGCCTGTAAGCAGCCCCTGCATGTCCTGTGGACTCTTCCAGGACTCGCGGGGGCTGCTTCGTGTATCTGGTCATATTTGAAGTCCTATGTATAATGACCAGCTTCATCTAGGCGGGCTCCTCACTTCCGGTTAGAACAGAGATGACATCTTGCGAATAGAAAGCGGGAGAACAGCATGGTTGACCGGTGAGCATGGGTGAAAAGCCGCCCTGTTATGGGCGGCCCGCTGAGCTCTTATATCCACGTATTATAAATATCTTCTGTATACTTCGTAATGGCCGCATCGTAGTCCGGATAGTCATACCCTAATCTATCGGCCACTGCTATAGAGTACTGTCTGAATAACCCGTAACAAGTGAATAAAGACCGCCACATTTCCGGATAGCCGCTTTCGGAATAGGTGGACAACAGCGTTTCCCAATCCTCCACGGGAAGATACCGGTCAATAAATTTATAGTTCTTGCCCACGCTAAAGTCGTAACCGTGCTGCGATCCAATCTGCCAGGCCATCATCCTCAGTAGATTGGGCCGTACAATCTCGTGCAGATGATCCGCGGCGAACAAGAATTCTTTTCTCGCCAAGCCTTTGACCACATAAGTCGCGGTCATCCAGAATTCATTACAGCAGTCATCAAATTCCCTTGCGGTTGGTTTCTTGATCCAATATTGCCGGTCACTCGGAGTAACGTCGTCTGTCACCAACCTATCCTTATCCAGCAGAACCTCCACCAATCCATCGCTCTGGGCAAAATACTCCTCCACCCCATGAACCGGAATAAGAGTCAGGTCCAGCTTGTTCCCATCTTCAAACAGCATGAGATAGGAGAACCAATCCCCTCCCAAGTCTGGCGGAAACAGCTCCATATCCTCAGGCTTCTGCATCATTATGCGGCGGCCAAAGATGTTAAGCCACTCATCACCCTTCTTGAAAGAATCCATATCGGTCACAAAATAGGAGATATCATAATCCTGAAAGGTATCCGGAGGGATGTTTCTGTTGGTCCGTGACCCTTCCAGGGTTACCAGCCGGATTCTGGCATCTTGCTCAGCAAAGTCTATCAGCATACGCATCATCTCTTGTTCGCTTCTCATCTTCGTTAACCGCCTCCACATTGTTAGGTAGTATAGTGCTCGCTCCCATTTCTTTGAATTTCGTAAAAACCATGTGGGTTGGTTAACCGGTGGACCACGGGGCTGGCCACCTAAACGGGCGTCCACAGCCCGTTATAACTTGTTCAGCCGCTTCTTCATAGCTCGTCCTCCTCTCTATCATGTGGGAGTCATTTTATTTTTATAATTATACCCTGATTCTTCCAATGGCCTCAAACTCCGAACGACCGCTGCCTTCACTTCGAAAACAAAAGCAGGCGGCTTGTGGCCCCCTGCTTTAACGTTCATTACTTTATTATTTCATTATTTTGCCATTCATTACTTTATTCATTACTTTAACATTCGTTGTTTCATTGTTCGTTACTTCATTACTTCATTACTTCATCGCTTTACTGCTTACTGTCCCCGCATTCCGTTTCTTCGGGAGAACGTCTCTTGGGGAAGGCACACCCCGATAACGCCTACTAGAATCATAATCGTGCCAAGAAAATGGTAATAAAATAACTGCTCCTGCAAAATCACAGCCCCCGCCCCGATTGTAACGATGGTGGACAGCTGGTTGAACACACTCATCTTGGAAGCCTCAATATGGGAGATGGCATAATTGGACAGCAGGGAAGTGAACAGTGAAGAGAGTACAGCCAGATACAAGATCGCCAGCACAAATTTTAGGCTTAGAAACGGATCTAAGTAGCTGCTCACACTCCCCTCGGAGATGTGTTGGACAAGGGACATGGCATTGAAGACCACAAATCCTATAGCGATCATTACAAAAGACACATCGGACAGCTTGAAGTTCTTCATCCATTTTCTCGCCAGGACAGTATACATTGCGGACGAGAATGCGGACAGAAGAATAAGTATTAAGCCAGCGGCATTCAATGAATGGGTCTGAGCCCCTTTCATAACGAAGATAAACACAACCCCGGCTACAGAGAGAATCATAAACAGCTTTTGCAGCAGGGTGGATCGCTCCCTTAGAAGGAATGTGGCCAGAATCATTGTAAGAATTGGAACCGTGGCTGTAACAATGCCTGCTTCAGAAGAGGAAGCATAAACAAGGCCGAAGGTCTGAAAAGCGAAGAAAAGCGCCGGGTAGAAAACCGCCAGCGGCAGAATCCGCAAAATGCTGCTCCACTGCAGCCTCAGCCTATTTCGTCCTACAACCAGCATTACCATCGCTGCAAGAAGGGAGACCGTGAACCGGTGCGCAAGAACATCCATGGGACCTGCCGCCTGAAGGGCGAGCTTCACAAAAATAAAAGAAAACCCGATTATCAGGGCGTTCAAAATCGCGGCTAAATATGCCTTGGTCATCTTATTGTTGGTCATAACTCAGTTCCTTTGCCGCCTGAAGTTAACAGGCTTTGTTAATATGTAGCATCTCTTATTTTATATGGGGAAAGTGCCCGTAACAATACAAATTCGTGGAATAAAGCCAATCACGGCCACACTGGAGGATGGCAGGACTAAAGTGTCAATTTTGCTATATCCCTCCTTGAGGGGACGGCCCTATGTTAAAATATACCGGAATAATCTTGAAAATTTCTTTGAGGACTACCGATGGGAGGAAACTGACGATGAACGTGGAGGATCAGGAAGAACGCGAAGCTCAAGCCTTGGGCTGGGATGCCATAGATGAGCAGTTGAAGGGCATTTACGGGGATCAGGAGCCGAAGCATTACGGTACGATGATCCCTTATATCCTGGGAGGACCCGACCCGCTGGACGGAATCAGCGCATACCTGCGGGCCGAGCCGGTTCCGCATTGGCATTTTGTCACCTATGGGTTCTCTGAACTCTATGAGAAGGAATCTGAGAGTGTGGAGGAAAGCGGATATGGCTTCGAGCTGACGTTCCGGCTCCGGAAGCTGGACGATGAAGACGAGCCGCCGGCCTGGGCCCTGAATCTTTTGCAGAACATGGGGAGATACGTATTTGGCAGCGGAAATACATTCAAATCCGGCGATTACCTGGATGCAAACGGGCCTATTGCGCTCGAGCACGATACAAGGCTGACCGCGCTGGCATTCATCCAAGACCCGGAGCTTCCTGAAATACAAACCCCAAATGGCAGCGTTGCTTTCCTGCAGATGGTGGGCATCACCCAGAACGAGCTTGAAGCTATGCAGGCGTGGAATACCGTTGGAGTGTTAGCCGAAGCCTTATCTTCCGGCCTGCTGCCTCTATATATTACGGACCTGTTCAGATCCTCCCTACTGGATGATGCAGAGCTAGCCCAGAAGCTCCGGCAGGGGGCCGAGCGTGAAGGCTCCAGCACCGGTTTTCTATTCGTGGACCAGCTGGGATGGGAAGAGAAGAAAGGGCTGTTCCGCGGCATAAGCTATACCCTGGTGATCGGGGCCAAGCAGGCTTCAGTGATCAGCCAGGTCCTGCCGGGAAGAGCTTTGAAAGAGCGGGCCCTTAGGCTATCCTCACGGGACACCCTTGTGGTTCTCCGCCAAGGGGATCAACCCGGCGTACAGCAACAGGAAAGCGGCATAGAGCTTGTCCTAAGTGAAGAGGCCATTCGCGAGCTCTCCACAAGGCTTACCCCGGTAGCCCAGGAATTCAAGTTAAGCAGCTTCAAGGACCTTACGGTCAAGGTCGTTCGAACTGAAATCAAGGACCAGCAGGGACGTGTGGTGGATACGATCGGGTAATCTGATTTAGATTTAGATTTTAATTTTGATTTGAAGGTCCCTCTTATATATGGAAACAAGCAGCCTCTTCCACTTCGGAACAGGCTGCTTGTTATATGATTAAGGATCTGTTAATAGACAGGACTAACTAAGCGACCTGGATCAAATTTCAATGGTCAAATAAGTATGTGATATCTCCTCATAGGCCTCCTTGGAGTGAAGCCATTCTTCCTTGTCCCCCAGGCAATTGCAAATTAACGAGGTCTCGCCCAGCCGGAACTGCTTGCGATAATGAACGTGTCCGCAAATCGCATATTTTATAGTGTGCGGGAATTCGGCAATCAGGTCGCTGTAATGCCTGCTTCCCAGAAAGGCGTTAAAGTAGTCCCAAACCTGATGAGGGGTAGGGACAATAAAGTTCTCATGGGGTACGACATGAGTAACCAGAATAATCTTTTTATCCTTATGCTGCTCAATCTGATTTCTAAGTTTCTGGTAAAAGAATTGATGAACCTCTGCAGCACTCAATCCCCAATCTGCGTAAATTTTGTCTTTCCAAATACGGCCGTTATACTTCATCTCTTGGAAATGCACTTCCGCGAATTTATCGCTCCCAAAAGAGAAGTCGTACCAGCCCACATCTCCAATCACTACCCATTCTTCATTTATATGATAAGGAGCGGCTGTGATATTTCCCTTGAACTTTTGAAGGTGGCGATAGAGAGACCAAGCGTCTTTCTCCGGGTAATCGATATTCCAAAGATCATGGTTACCCGGTACAAATAGACAGTCTACCCCTGATCTACTCTCTATTTCTTCAAGGAAGGACAGCGTAGTCGCATAATTATTGGAGACATCTCCAGCTATGATAAGCAGGTCCGTTCCGGTCTCCTGTACAATCCTGCCCAAGGCCTCCTGAATGGTCCTCTCGTTCTTTACATTGTTCTTATCGATGTGCACATCTGAAATAACGCCTATTCTCATACCTATCTCTCCTGTTACCATTAGCTGTGCAGGTGACACCTCACCAAGTGGCCTTCCCCTCCATGAGTCAGAGCAGGCACCTCCCTGCTACACCTGTCGTATGCATAAGGGCATCGGCTCTGAAAGGAGCAGCCCCCCTGAATCTCCAGCGGATTCGGCAGTTCACCCTGCAAAATAATTCGTTCTCTCTTCACCTCACCCGTCCCGGTGGGAATAGCCGAGATCAGGGCCTGCGTGTAAGGGTGGAGCGGGGACGCGTATAAGGTATCCACATCCGTCAATTCCACGACCTTACCCAAATACATAACCGCAACCCGGTCACTCATATAATGAACCACATTCAGATCATGCGAGATGAACAAATAGGTTAGATCGTACTGACTCTGTAAATCTTTGAGCAGATTCAGAATCTGTGATTGAACCGACACATCCAGGGCCGACACCGGCTCATCCAGGATAAGAAATTCCGGCTCCAGCATCAGCGCTCTGGCGATTCCGATCCGCTGTCTTTGCCCTCCGCTGAGCTCATGGGCATAATGAGCCGAATAAGCCGAATTAAGTCCAATCCGCTCCAGCATCTCATGCACTTTGTATTTTCGCTCTCGCCGTTCCCCAATTCCATGAATGACGAGCGGTTCCTCCAGCAAGGTGCCCAGAGTATGCCTGGGGTTAAGCGATGTGTATGGATCTTGAAACACATATTGAATTTCTCTTCGGACTGCCTTCGATTCTCTGGCGCGAAGCTGTGTAATGTCCCTTCCTTTGTACTTAATCTCCCCGCTGGTTAGCGGGATCAGCCGGGCCGCCAATTGCCCGGTCGTGGATTTCCCGCATCCGCTCTCGCCAACAAGCCCTAGGGTTTCGCCCTTTCGAATCGAGAGGGATACTCCATCCACCGCGCGAAGGACCTGCTTGGCGCGCAAGCCGCCGCCGACCGGATACTGCTTGATGAGGCTGTCTATCTCCACAATATGCTCAACTGACTGCATCAGCTTCAGCTCCCCTCTCTTCCAGTAAAAAGCAGCGTGCGGAATGTGCCCCGCTGACCTGCTTGAGTACAGGGGTTCCTTCAAAGCACTCCCTTGTCGCATGAGCACAACGCGTGCTGAAGCGGCATCCTCCTCTACGCTCTCTTAAGGAAGGCACGGTTCCCTTAATCGAGAACAGGCGCTGATTCTTCTTGCCTGGAGATGGAACCGAACTCATCAGCCCAATGGTGTAAGGGTGCTTCGGGCCGGTAAATATATCATCAACAGGACCTTCTTCAACAATTTGGCCTGCATACATGACAGCAACCCGGTCACACATCTCCAGGATGACCCCAAGATCGTGGGACACCAGAAGAATCGCGGTTCCTTCCTCCTCGCTAATTTGCTTGAGAAGATCCAGAATCTGCGCCTGAATCGTCACATCCAGGGCCGTTGTCGGCTCATCCGCAATGATCAGATCAGGATTGCAGGACAACGCCATTGCGATCATTACGCGCTGCCGCATTCCCCCTGATAGTTGGTGGGGATATTCACCAAGCAGCGTCTCGGGGCGGGACAATCCTACTTTGTGCAGCAGTCTGATTGCGTGCGCCTTTGCCTCTGTCTTGGAGTATTCAAGATGCAGACGGATGCCTTCAATCAACTGCTGCCCAATGGTCAGCGAAGGATTCAGTGAGGTCATCGGGTCCTGGAAGATCATAGCCACCTTCCGACCGCGGATCCGGCGGATCTGTTCCTTGCCCAGCTGATGCACCGGGCTGGCCTCGACCCAGATCTCTCCGCTTCGGATACTCATATTACCGGGAAGCAGACCGAGCACCGACAGCGAAAGTATGCTTTTGCCGCACCCGGATTCACCAACAATACCAACAACTTCCCCGGGACGGACAGATAAGGTTATCCCCTCCAGCACAGGCAGAGTTTCCTTCGGGGATTTGAGGTCAACATCCAAACTGCGGATATCAAGCAGGAGCGCTTGTTCATCTATCTTGTGCGGCATCTGTATTCTCCTTTCCAATTCGTGTCCTCTCTATTTCCTGCGGTCCCGCAGATCGCGAATTCCATCACCCAGCAGATTGAACCCGAGCACCGTCAGTGTAATGAAAATGCCGGGAGCCAGCGTGTACCATGGCGCCTTGCTGATATAACTCTGGGACTCATTCAGCATCCTCCCCCAGCTGGGGTCGGGAGGTTGAACCCCAAGCCCCAGATAACTCAGCGCGGCCTCAATCAGAATCGCTGTGGAGAAGCTGAGGGAGGCCGCCACAATAATGGAGGACAATATATTCGGAAATATATGAGTGACAATCAGCCTTGCATGGCTTGCTCCAAGCCCCTTCGCAGCTTTGACGAATTCAGCCTCCTTGTACTGAAGGAAGCCGCTTCGGATGATGCGGGCAAAGGTAGGAATAGACAGTACCCCAATAGCGATCATGGTCTGAAATAGACTTGGTTTGTAGATGGCGACAAGAATCAAGGCAAGTAGAATTCCGGGGAAGGCCATCAGGGCATCAATAGCACGCATCAATACCTCATCCACCCAGCGGCCAACGTAACCGGCCAATGAGCCGATAATAAAACCTCCTATAACACCTATGCTTACGGCTACAAACCCTACGGCGAACGCCGTACGCGCCCCTTCCATCACCCTGCTCAGAATATCCCGGCCGAAATTATCGGTTCCCAGAAGATGTGCACTTCCGGGTGCTTTAAGCCGGTCCGTAATATTCATATCGTTCACTCCGTAAGGCACATAGAATAAACCGACAATCATAATGATCAGAAGAATCGATACAAGAACAACACCCAGCCATAACGTTAAATTTATTTTGCTATTCATGTCAGACTCCTATTTCAACCGGATTTTGGGATCCAACCACCGATAGGACAGATCGACCACAAAATTAAGTGTGATTACGATAAAAGCAATCAGCACAACCATCCCCTGGATCAATGGATAGTCCCGATTGCTGATCGCTGTAATCAACAAGCGGCCAAATCCGGGCAGAGTAAACACCTGTTCCACCACCAAACTTCCGGCCAGAATCTCGCCAAAATTCATGCCAACGACCGTGATGACAGGAATCAGAGCATTTTTCAGCACATGTTTGAAGTAAATGTTCGATTCCTTCAGGCCCTTGCTGTAAGCGGTCCGCACATAGTCCAGATTCAGCTGTTCCAGCATGGTTGTACGCAAATAGCGGACCACAATGGCAATCTGCGGAATAGCCACGGCTGTAGCAGGTAACAGCAAGGATTTGAACGCCAGCCAAGGGTCCTTCGACCAGGGAACGAATTGGCTGATGGAGAACCATTTCAAGGTCAGACCAAAGATAAGAATCAGCAGAATTCCAGTCCAGAACGACGGGACCGCAAGGCCGAGCTGGGTGCCAATCGAGATAATTAGATCCATAACCCGTCCTCTTGCCCGTGCGGCCAGAATGCCGAGGGGAACGGCAATGACCAGCGTAATGCTCAGAGATATCACCGCGAGTGAGAAAGTTACGGGCAGACGGCTGACAATCATATCAAGAACCGGTTCCGAGAATCGGATCGATTCTCCGAAATCCAGCGTCACAATCCCTTTAATCCAGTTCAGAAATTGCTCGAACAGCGGCAGGTTCGCACCGAGCTTCGCTTGAAGCTCGGCAACCTGCCCAGGTGAAGCCTCCATTCCAAGAATCGCCAGCGCCGGATTACCCGGAATGATCCGGAACGCGGCAAACGATAGAAGAACCACAAAGAATACGGTAAGAAGCAATGTCAATATACGTCTAGTTAAATACAAGATATTCATGATGGCGCATCCCCTTTTGAAGCTTGCTGATTACCAGATATGTCTATTTTGACAAATATAGGGTCGAAATGTCCTGCACGTACAGCGGATACTGCTTGTATCCCTCAATATTTTTCTTGAGAGCCACGTTCAAATTAGGGTCCATAATATAGACGGCTGCGGCATCATTCGTCAGAATTTTCTGAGCTTCCTTATACAGGTCAGCCCGTTTCTCCGGGTCAATCTCCTTGAGTCCCTCTTTCAGCACCTTGTCGTACGCGGGATCACTGAAATTAAAGAAGTTGTTCTTCGAATCAGAGACATACTTGTTAAGAATGTCATTCGGGTCCAATTTGCCATCGAGACCAATAATCGTCATATCATAGTCACGTCCCTGGTAGACTTGGGACAGCCAGACGGCCCACTCTACAGGCACGATTTTGACCTTAATTCCCACCTTGGCAAGCTGCTGCACAATAACCTGTGCCGTGTCCACATGGAATTTATAATTGGATGGAACGGTTAACGTTGTCGAGAAACCGTCCTTGTAGCCAGCTTCAGCCAGCAGACTCTTGGCTTTGTCCAGATTGGTCTTATAGGTATCCTCAAGACCGGCCTCGTAATACTTGGACATAATGGGGCTCATGTTGGACCCAAGCTTCGTTCCTTTTCCAAGGGCAACCCCGTTGATGATTTCGTCTTTGTCAATCGCATAGTTAATGGCCTGGCGGACCTTCAGATCATTGAAAGGCTTACGTGCGATATTGAAGGTCATCAATTGAACAAGATTCTGTGGTGCACTTACCGATTTGAAGTCATCGCCAAGCTCATCCAGCTTCTCCGTACCGATGCGCGGGAAAATATCCGCTTCGCCGGCTTTCAGTGCAAGCAGAGCGGCTTCCTGGTCAGGAATGATGCGGAACTCTACCTTATCCAGCTTCGGAACATCCTTCACATAGTAGTCCGGGTTCTTCTCCAGAACCAGGCGCTGTCCCGGAACGTACTCAACGAACTTGAATGGCCCGGTGCCAATGGGTTTCTTGTTGCTGTCCTGATAATTCTTAGGAATAACGGCTGCAATCAAAGAGGTCAGAAAAGATGCATTGTTCTCCTTCAGCTTGATGACAACAGTGTGATCATCCGGTGTTGTAATACTGTCAATTCCCGCAAAGGCAGGCTGAAGCGGCTTGCCGGTATCCTTGCCGGCCAAACGGTCATACGAATACTTCACATCCTGCGCAGTCAGCGGGTTCCCGTTATGGAATTTAATCCCCTGCCGAAGCTTGAACGTATAGGTAAGACCATCTTTGGAAATTTCATAAGATTCGGCAATTGCCGGGTACACCTCACCTTTCTCGTTTGGCTTGAGCAGCCCCTCATACACATTGAACATCATCTCGGAAGTCCCTGCCGCAACGGCCAGATGAGGGTCCAGATAATCAGGGTCCTGCGGGACAATGACAACAATGCTGCCTCCCTTGGCAGCCTCGGCCGTCTTCCCGGCATCCCCAGTCCCCTTTCCGGTTACTGCGGAAGACGGACTACCTTCAGCCTCGTTTTTGCTACTGCCGCATGCAGAGAGAACTCCAATAAGCAGCACGCTGATCATCATAAATGAAAAAATCCGGTTTCTCTTTTTCATATTTCCCTCCTGAACATAGGTTATCTTTGTATAATTTCCGGTAACTCCTGAATGGACTTAATCGTATGGCCATGCCGGATTTCTTCAATCCCCAGCTGCCCAAAGCGGTTAATCAGCAGGGCTTCCATCCCCACTCTGGAACTGCCAATCACATCATCATAGTAGTTGTCCCCGATATATAAGCTTTCTTCTGGGGTAACCCTTGCAGCGTGCAGGGCTTGTTCGAAAATCTCCTTGTCCGGCTTCTCCACACCCACTTCCGAAGAGATCATTATATGGTCGAAATAATCGAGAAGCTCCAGCTCGTCCAGAAGTGCTCTGGCGCTGTGATCCCAATTGCTGATCAGACCGACTCCAATCGCGTTCTGTTTCAACCATTTAAGCACTTCAGGTGTAAAAGAATATGGAAGCCAGCGCTGCTTCGTACAGTTCTGTAATTCAGCCAACCGGTTTACCTGATCATGCAGATTGAAATGTAATCCGAGTGTGTAATTCAGAACCCCGGTATACCACGCATAGAACGTGGTCATCTCCTTACCCAAAGCTCCGGGATACTGCCTCATAAACAGCTTGTCTGTCAGATGATACGCCCGCTCGATCTCCTCCAAGGGAAGGTCTATTCCCTGCTCAAGAAGAAACTGCTGATAGACGGCCTCCCTCTGCTGATAGACCAGCGTATATCCCAAATCAAACCAAATAAAAGATTTCTTCATGCTCTCCTCCTGATGCACAAAGGCGAATGCTTCGCTTCTCCAGAACCAATTCACACTCTTGCCTGTTGGTAATTCTTAAATTCAACTTCTTAGTTCTTATTCTTGATCCAAGGCAGCAGAACATGGGACGGATACTGCGCCTCATGATAAATCGTCTGGGTTGCTGTCAAAAAGTCTGTCTCCTTAACCTCTCCCGGCTCCTTAAACCGGTTCGGATTGCGGTCAAACGTAGGGAACAGGGAACTCGTAATATCCACACGGATTGCATGTCCCTTAAGGAACACATTAGCCGTGGCTCCCAGTGAAATCTCATACCTGACTACTTCACCCGGAGTCACGGGTTCAGGATGCTCCAGGGAATGACGGAAGCTTGCCCGTACAATGCCTTCGGCTATATTGATTGCCCTGCCATCGGGATACACATCAACCAGCTTCACTACAAAATCGGTATCTTCGGCTGTGGTAGATGCATACAGAACGGCTCCCAAATCCCCGGCTATCGTTAGATCCTCGGTAAGAACCTCTGACGTATAGATAAGAACATCATTCCGGATCTCAATCGGCAGCTGATTCTTAGGCCCCATCGGAGTCAGGTCCGGAACGGCACCTGACCGCCCACCCAATGCGGGAACCGGGATTGAAGGATGGTAGACGTAAATATCAGGATGCTCATCTGACGGCTTGTTCAGATCGAGCCGTCCATCGCCGTTAATGGAATTGGCCCTTGATGTACTGTGCAGATAGAAAGGGGTCTCTTCTGCCTCGGGGAGAGGCCATTGATCTGCCGATTTCCACTTGTTCTCTCCCATAAGGAAATACCTTACGGGCGGCACACCTTCCCAAGCGCCATGATCCTCCTTGAGCCACCGGTTGAACCATTTCAGCTGAATCTGATCGATTCGGTTGACGGCCTCAGGGCCAAAGTCCAGCTCACCGACATATCGTGACCAAGGCATGTGATACCAAGGTTCCAACAGCAGGTATTGATTGTCTCTTGCAGTCTGGGTCCCTCCCCCCTGTCTCACACCAAGGAAATTCTCAATCGTGCCGTCCAGAAAAATGTCGTACCAGCCTCCAAGATGGAGAGCCGGGACCTCAATGGAATTGTAATTCTCTCTCAGAGATTGGGATGCCCAATATTCACCACGGGTGAAGTATTTAAGCCACTCCTGATAATAGGGCGCAAGCTCCTCAGGGAAGGCCTCCTTCAAGGGAAGGGACTTATACAGATTCTGGACAGACGAGGCAAGACTGGACAACGTTTGGGTCCAATCGTCCCGCTGGCTGCGCAGAGCATGATTCTCTCCTATGAACAGGACCCAGGACTGGATCAGGGCAAGGGAGAAGGCTCCGCTGCGGTACGTCTTTCCTTGATATGCGTCACTCCCGATCATGCCTGGAGCAATACAGATTAAATGAGGGGGACGCTCCAAAGCGGCCAGCCACTGAACTGCACCCACATAAGAGAATCCATACATTCCTACCTTCGGAATGACGTGGGGTAGAGCCGCAGCCCATTCAATCGTATCGAACCCATCCTCTCTCTCTTTGCGATAAGGATCGAAATCCCCCTCCGAGGCCCAGCGCCCCCGGGTATCCTGAACCACCACAACATAGCCATGCTGTGCGTACCAGGATGGATGAGCATAATTCATCGTCTGTGCATCTTCCTTGTTGTAAGGAGTCCGCATCAGCAGGACTGGGAACTCCTCCTCCGTATCCGGCCTGTAAATGTCGGCGAAGAGCCTTACCCCATCCCTCATGGGAACGGGAACATTTCGCTCGATCCGAATGTCCCTGACATGATAACGGCCGCTCATACGGATTCCCCCCCTTGTCTTCCGCCTGCCAGATCCCGGTATGCAGGGAGTCCCCCTGCGGATTCAGATGCCTTGACCGCTCGTACAATGGCCGCTGCCACCACCTCTGCTGACAGAGACCCGACAAGGTCTACGGAAGCATCCACACCTCCGGTCGCGGCAGCGAACACGGTATCCCCATCATGCAGGGTATGAACCGGGTAGATCGTGCGGGCTAGCCCGTTCTGGGCCATCTCGGCTACCTTCTTCACCTGGCTCTTGCTGAAATTAGCGTTGCTGGCCACGATAGCCAGTGTCGTATTCGTCCCAGGGGGAACCGGATTGAAAGAGAAGGGCCGCTTCGCCAGCCAGGTGATGCTGTCTTCAAGCTCACCGGCATCTCCAATCGGTCCAGCCAGTACCTCTCCGGTCGCAGGATCACGAACTTCGCCCAGCGCATTGACAGCGGCAACCGCTCCAATCACCAGTCCCCCGGGCAGGCTAATGGATGCGGTGCCTAGTCCACCCTTCATGGCCTTCTCGAAGCCCCCGACCTTGCCGACCGAGGCCCCGCACCCCGCTCCGACGTTGCCCTGCCGGGCTTCAACGTCCGAAGCGAGGCTGGCCGCAAGATAACCCATATTCCGGTCAGGCCGGACAGATGGATCTCCCACGGACAGGTCGAATAACACCGCCGCCGGGACAATAGGCACCACACCGAAGCGGACATCCGCTCCAATTCCTTTCTGCTCCAGGAACTCCATAACTCCGCTTGCCGCATCCAGCCCATAGCTTGAACCACCGCTTAGACAAACGGCATGGACCCGGTCAACCAAGCGGGTCGGTTCAAGCAAGTCGGTCTCCCGCGTCCCGGGAGCAGAGCCGCGGACATCCACACTGCAGACAGCCCCGTCCTCCCAAATAACGACCGTACAGCCAGTCAGGGCTTTCTCATTGTGTGCATGTCCCAATTTCGTCCCCGGCACATCTACAATTGAACCCTTTAACTTCATCATCCTGTGTACCTCCTATGCTGCTTTCATTGCGCATACACTGATCCGAATAAAAAAGGAGATGACACACCTAATAGCAATTAAGTGAAGTCATCTCCGGCGGTCCGGTAAATGTGATTATTCTCATAGACATAGTATGCTTTGATGTGGGACATGTTAGCACAACTTTCAAAGCTTCGTCAATCCGTAATTTTCAAGATTGACAAGCCTTATATCATTGTTTAATATATCCTATAAATCCATAAACTTAACTAATCCTATGAATTTAATAAACATTCTACCAGACAAACTGGAGATATTTCTTTTGCAACAAACAATAGAAATATCTCCTTTTTTTATTTCAATTTACTTGGAGGTACGATAATGTCAACATTACAAAATGGGCAAGAAAATCATGTAAACAATGACCTGCTGCTTGAAGACCTGCTAAATTTCCCTTTGGTTGATGCCTTGTTCGGGAGACGATCCAGACGTTTCTTCTTGGGAGCTGAGATTCCTGACGGACAGCTGGCTTACAAATCGCAACATGAACCCCTCCCGCTTAATGAATTGGAGCGGCTGCTTATTCTGCTTGCAGTTGGGGGCGTAACGGGATGGCACCATTCGGTTACACGTCATGACCGTTATAAACCCCATCTATCCAATTACTCCGGTTCAGCTACAGGCCGGACCTTTCCTTCGGCTGCCGGCTTCCATACGTCTGAAATCTTCTTTACAGACGATTCGGGAACGTATATCTTCAAAACCCGTGATGCGGTTCCCGAAGTCCAGCGTGATGAGAATGGAAGGCTGAGTGTCGAAGAGCTCCTCCGCACCTATAAGAAACACATTCACAAGCTCTCTGACGAGCGTCTGCATATTCCTAATTACGAACCGTACATGGAAGGCCACAATTCCTGGGTAGCGAACAAACCCGGTACACTGCTTGCCTTCCCGGTGGGTGATCTGGCTCAACATACGATCGCTAACCTGTGCTTTTATGTACAGAACGGGCTATGCATATATGATGATGTCAATCAGCGCCAAATCCCGGGCATTGAGCAGTTTAAAGACCTGGTGGATACAGATCATCCGCTTCCGCTCACCTTCCTCGACCAGTATTCATTAGCAGAGCTCTCGGCTGAGCTTGCCACATCCACTTATGCCGGTGCATTGATGCAGCAAGCGTTAGGTCTTGGCGGCTGGATGTTCGACGGAATTGACCGGTTGACTGTGCTAGGGGCCAGCGGAGATCCCGACGTTCCAGGACTTGGCTTCCGTTATGATACCGATAAGCGATGGTCTCTTCCTAACCCTACAGGGCTGGAAGATGTATTTGTCTCCTACACCCCGCCGCACTTCGAGTCTATGAAAGCCGCGGTTGATGCCTTCTGTGACAGGAAGTTTGGACCCGGAGGACCATTCCATCCTGACACTCCGGGCCCTTGGAAGAAGAGTGGCAAAGTCCGTGAAAGTGCGCAAGTACACGATGAGCAATTCCGTGCAGCCGTTACCCTGCAGGCCCAATATGTGTTTGATACCTTCGGTAAATTTCCGGCTACCGTTCCCTCGGTATTCAGCTTAATGTATTTGCAGACCCACCACCTGGATTTGGACTATTACGATAATCTTTTTGGGTCAAATGCTTATCTGAAATCCCATGAGCAGCATCTCGAACGCTATCACAACATCATTAGAAACAATAAGAAGAACGTGAAATAGACGGTTGAATAGTAAAGCGCAAAGCCTGAAGCAGAGTCAGGCCTTGCGTTTTTTTTGATATGAACATGCTGTCTTCATTAGGTTATGCTGAACCTGATTTTTCGTATTTGTTGTTGTATGGATTGTTGTATACTAGATTGGAATGGAAATCTTAACTATCAAGCGATTTAGGAGTGTTCATGCGTTGAAGAAGAATTACACATCTCTACTTGCCATGCTTGCCTTAATGTTTGCTTTCGTCTCCTCTGCCAGTGCTGAAGGTTCTTCCGCAGCGAAGTCCCGGACATCTGAATCCGCTGAGGGGTCACAAGCCAAGAAGCCTTATGTCATTTGCATTGATCCTGGTCATCAGCTTAAGGGCAACAACCAGAAGGAACCGATTGGCCCGGGGGCTGCCGAGAAGAAACCCAAGGTTAGCTCGGGGACACAGGGGGTAGCTACCAAAAAACCGGAATATGTGCTGAATCTGGAGATTTCCTTGAAGCTGAAGAAAGAGCTGGAGAAACGCGGATACAAGGTGGTTATGACCCGCGAGACACATAAGGTGAATTTGAGCAATAAAGAGCGTTCGGATATCGCCAACAACGCCAAGGCTGATCTCTTCATCCGCATTCATGCGGATGGGGACAACTCTCCGAAGACCGCAGGCTTCAGCGTGCTTTATCCGGCTCAAAGCAACAAGTACACGAAAGCCATCTACGCGAAGAGCAAGCTGGCGTCCGAGTATATCCAACAGGAAATGAAGAGTGCAACCAAGGCCAAATCCAGAGGCGTGGTGCCCCGCAGTGATCTGACCGGCTTCAATTGGTCCAAGGTACCGGTCACACTGATCGAGGTTGGATTTATGTCTAATCCGGATGAAGACAAGCGCTTGTCGACCCCCGCTTACCAGGACAAGCTGGTTGCCGGGATTTCTGGCGGAGTGGACAAATATTTTCATAAGTAAGTGATAGTGAATCAAGCAGCTGGATTCATCTATACCTTAGCCTGGCCCGCGCGCTGCGCGGGTTTTTTGCTGTCCAGAAGCCTTAGCTAAATGAACATTTTCGGTAGAAATTTTTCGTGAAGTGTATACTTTCATGCTGCTCCAACGTTATAGAGCCGGGAGGAGGGAAGAGATGAACCCTGCGCAGAGGGAATGGACCCAGAATCAAATGAACAAAATACACAACTATTTGGTAAAGATGGGCGCTTCAAGCGAGGATGCGAAGGATATTGTACAGGACACGTTCTACAAGGCATTCCTGTACTCGGACTCCATTAATACCGAGAAGCTTTCCGCCTGGCTGTTTAGAGTAGCCATTAACGCTTACTATGATCTATGCAGGCGATCTACACGGCTGGCTTCTCTTCCCTCCCCGGAGGAGCTTGTCTCCAAAGAAGGCCTGCCTGAGGAATTGCTCGCGGTCAAGGAAGAAAGCGAGGAAGTGCAGAAAGTGCTGCAGGAATTATCCCCGCTGCACAAGCAAGTGCTTGAACTCAGATACAAACATGAAATGAGCTATAAAGAGATCGGCGAGTCCATGGATTTGAAGCCTAATAACGTGAAGACCTATCTATCACGGGCAAAGAAACAGTTCGCCAAAATATACAGGAGGTCAGGTAAGCATGAATGAGCATGGAAATAAACAACTCCCACAGGAAGAGGCCTTCAATGATGAGTCCGTGAATAAAATATTTCAAAAGGCCAAATGGAGAAGTGTGTTTCGAAATATTCTGATTTCGGGGGTGGTGAGTATATTGGTTTTCTGTGGTGGTTACTTACTGAATTCGTATTTGCTCTCCAAAACCGCTTGGAAGGCAGTAACCCCGCTTGAGCTGAATAAACGAATCACCGGACCTAATTTGTATATGGATAAACCTCAATTCCACTTCAGTCTCCTGAGAGGAACCCTCGAGTATCAAGAATTCAAGATGATCGAGAATCGGGTCATTCCATGGGATGACCACAAAGTCCCCTTCGATATTATTCGCGGCGAAGGCGAAGTACTGCATGGCAGCAGCATGGGTGTTCAGGTTAATGATGGCGGGGATGCCCGGTTCTATAATGACCGCAGCGGGGAACGCCAAATGCTCTTTTACCATCCGTCCGTGAAATATTCAAGTTATTTAAATGATCTTCCATTACTGAATAGGATGCGCGATGACCAGTATATTGAAATGGGACTTTCCTTCGATAAAGGCTATACTCTAAGTCAAGTAGACCGTATGTTGCCGCAGGGCATACATGCCACCTGGTACTGGGCAGACAGCTATAGTCGGGACACTCTGAAGAATGGGGCAGAACCGCTGCGGGCCGAAGAGCTGTACGGGTTTCAAGCCTATACCGAACGTTTATCTGACAGCAACAGGACTACCGAGGAGCAGTTCATAAATAATCTCGAGGCCGTGGCAAAATGCACGAACTCGTATTATGCAGAGAATGCAGGACGAGCGCTTGCTGCGGTTAAATCACACCAGCAATCAGGCATGATTATCGGCGTTGTTGTTACAGGAACGAAGGATCAGCTAAAGACACTTCAGCAGCTCCCTTTCATAAAGGCTGCAACCCTTGGAGCAACAGTAGACATATACTAATTGGGCTGTGGAGCCGATTGCAGCAGCAAGCTAAATGTCTAGAAGAAGCCCTTCCATCTGAAAACGGTCATTTTTTTTGCAGACTAATGTCTCAACACAGATTCAGACTGCTCCCCCTCATTGGTACAGTAGCAGCTGAAACTGTGTTTTTTGCATACTTTTTTGATTCGGGCGGACTCACGAACGATTTCATCAATACTGGCATAGCTGCGCAGTTCATTGGTAACCACCGCGATGGAGATGCTGACGAGCGGGATCGGCTCTACTTGCCCATCCCGGTTCTCGCTCATTACATATTGTCTCTCAAGATCTTTCTCCGTGTAGAAGCTCCGGATGATCTCATCGAACTGTCCAATAATACCCGAGCATAGCTCAGGATAATTGTAATCATTCAGGACTGCAATGAAGTCGTCGCCGCCAATATGTCCAATGAAGCTGTCCAGCCCGGTCACGGTCTCCTTTAGAATAGAGGCTGTAGCTTGGATTAGCTTGTCTCCAGCTTTGAAACCGTAAGTATCGTTATAGGCCTTGAAGTGATCCAGGTCAAAGTACAGCACACTGAACCGGGCTTGTCCCAGGCAGAGTCTTAACCGCTCATCGATGGAGAGATTCCCGGGAAGCCCGGTTAACGGGTTAAGGAATGTAGCGATGGCCGCCTGAATTTCTGCGAAGCTGAGCAGCAAATGGCGGATGCTGACCACCCCGTAGAACTGCCCGTCCCGGGTAACGATGACATAATCATACAGCTCTTCCTCAGGCCTATTCATGGCGAGCTTGCTGACTTCCGTGATATTCTCACTGTAATCCACGATTAGCGGACAGCTGTTCATGACAAGCTCAACCGGACGCCCCATATACAGGTTGTACCCATACAAGGTGCCAATCTGCTGATAGAACCGGGCTCTCATGACCAAGGCAGACGGGCGGCTTCCATCCTGCACAACAACCCCCTGCAGCTTAGGGCTGCTCTTGAAGATTTGATCCACCTTTTCACATTTGGTATTCACATAGACGTGTGGAATTACTTCTGCAATCTCTCCAATTTGGGTAATCATTCTACACCCCCATCGTACACTTTGGTACTCCGTTCATTCTAAATTTCACGAACACAAGATCATGAATTGGACTGCCGGTTCAAGCGCTTCAGTCACAAACAGTCTCATCCCCCACAGGCAGAGCTCCTCGAGTCAGTTCCATGGTGGGTTTTCCCAATGCATATCCCTGCCCCATATGTACTCCCCGGGACCTTAGATACGATAATTCCTCCATATGTTCAATTCCTTCGGCTATAACCCGGGTTCCTGATGTATTCGCGTATTCCAGCAGGATCGTAACGATCTGCTGCTGTACCGGGTTCTGGTGAATTCTATGTGTAAGTGACTTGTCAAGCTTCACATACTCCGGCTTCAGATAGACCAGCGTCTTCAAGCTGTTGTAGCCGGAGCCCGCATCGTCAATAGCAATTCGAAAGCCCCGTTCGCGGTAGGCGGACAGCACTTCGTCATAGGCCTCATAATCTGTGACTGCCTGCTTCTCTGTCAGCTCGAACACGATCTGGCCCGGGGATATCTTATGCTGATCCAGCAGCTCCAGCAGTTCCCCGCTGGCAAAGCTGGTCTCGCTGAGTGCCAGAGGATGCACGTTCATAAAGATTAGCGGAGCCTTGTTCCCCGGCTGCTCTGTTTGCTTTTCCCTGAAGGACTGTAGTGAGACCTCCCGGCAGCCGCGCTCGAACCGGGCGACTTGGCCGGTCTGCTGGCCCACAAAATCATAAAAGTACTCCGTTGTGGGGAACAGTTCCGACACGGGCGGCCTGTTCAATATTTCATAACCCAGGTTCTCCCCCGTCTCCAGGTCCAGAATGGGCTGAAAAAAGGTGGATAACGCCCTGGTTCTCATAATCTGTTGAAAGGCCACAAACTTCCTGTACTCCATCATTTCCTTCTTGCGGGCATGATTAAGGTACCGGAAATAAGTGAACAGACTGCGTAAGTGCAGTCTGGAAGTGGGTTGCTTCGGCATGCTGCTCTCCTGCTTTCTACTGGTCTGAATAGATTCCATTGGCAAATGAGTCCTTTTCTCTATTCATATAGTACAATATGACTAATTCAGGAGATGCCTGCAATTGTAAAGCTAGCATTAAAATTGCGATGGAGGTAGGGAAACCGAGTTATTCGCCGACCTATGTAATTATGCCAAGCCGATTGCACCAGAAGTACTTGGGAACTTGTATCTCATGCAAATAGCCACTTCTCTGCCTAAATCCTCGTTGCTATACAACGACATATCGAGCCCTTCGATTCCAAATCCACACCGCCGATAGAAGTCTATTGCCGGGGCATTCGTGTTCTGCGTCTCCAGCACCACCGCCCTGAATCCTGATCCGCCCGCAGCATCCAGGAAAGTCCGCATCAACCCACTGCCAATGCCTCTGTGCTGATAGGGTTCAGCCACGTGAAAAGAGCTGATGAGCAGTGTATTGTTCCATGTCTGCGGCTCCCCAATTACAGCTCCAGCGAGCCGCCCGTCCATATAAGCCCCCCACGAATGTCCGAGCGTTGCAATCCGGTTATACTCCTCAAGCTCATCCGAGTCATACGGCCATTCTTTGACGTAAGGTTCCGGGAGGGGAACCCGTCTAATCTGTATGGTCATACATTCGGCCGTCCCTGATCGGATGACCTCGTACTTATGATAGGATTTATAGCCGCATGGACCAAGCAGACTCTGGTCCTCGGACGTGTATTGTGTCAACAGCTTAAATTCCAAAACGTCACCTCCGCAGTATATTTAGATTTATCTATCCATATATCTCCCCGGTATACTCTTTGGCAAATTTAAAAAGCAGTCGAACAAACAGCACTTCAACAACAAGGTGAAGGATGCTTGCACCAGTTACCACAAGTATCCATCCATCATCCAGATTAAGCCCAAATGGCCAAAGCAGCAGATGAGCAGAGACGATTATAAAATAGGTGTCCCGGCGTACAGCCGTGCTGTGCCTTAAATCCCGAAGCGAAACTGCCCATGCCGCGACAATCAGCCCGTTAAAGATGCAGTACACCAGAGCCGCATGAAGTATAGACATGAGGCCTGAGTATACCTGATGTATCAAATAAGAAGAGTCAGACACCTCAAAGCCGATGAACAAGCCTGCGGCTTGGCCTGCTACAGATCCGGATACCAGTACTACAGCCATCCACTTAGCTATCCTAAAGAAGCGATTCATCGGGTTGAGGGTGTTCAAGGCCACGAGAACCATGGTGTAACCGATCCAGTCCGGAATCAAGTCAAAGCCTTGAATATGGAGATTGAGCAAGGGAAATACCATTCCCCAGCCCATAAGGCGAAACGCCTGATTGGCACGGTCATTCACGGCTTTTCACCTCCAGCCTGGACAAGCTGCCGAATCTGCTGCCCTGACAAATAAAGCCCCCTGGCTAATGACAGACTTTCTCTTACTTTCTGGCCATCCTTCAACCGGAAGGTGAGCTGCAGCTTGGGTCTATAGTTGGCCAGCTCGATCAGCCTGTCCCTCGGGATATCCCATTGATAGGCAAACGACAGGACTGCCCCTCTCTTAAGAGTTAAGGGCAGCTTAAGGCTGTCTATCGGCTTATCTGACTCCCGAATGTGAAGGTACGACTCCAGAACATCTCTATATGACCAGGTGATCTGCTCGAGAGCCGCATCTTCAGTCAGATTCACCACCTCACTGCCCTTTCCATCTGTAGATCCTGAAGTTGTCAGAGATTGCAGCAGCCGTGTTTCTCTGGTATCCGGTACAATCTCTATCTCCCCAATAGGAAGCCTCACAGACTGCCCGTCATTGTAAATGACGGTGGCCTCATGAATTTGCAGTAGACGGAGACTGCCTCCCTCATCCGCATGCCACTGTGCCGAGGCTGTATTCAGAATCTGATGAGCAAACTCATGAGGACTGCCAGGTGAAATGTCAAACCTCAACCCAGGAAGCTCATCAAGAATAACCTGTGCCACCTTCCGGGAGGCTGACTTGTTCTCCAGATAAGGAAGCTCAATCCGCTCCCCCGATTGGGTGATGGTCATGTACGTTTTAATGAACAGCGGGCCTTTCAGCTGCATGCTCTGATAATATATGACATTCCCGACCCAGCTCGCCACAATCAGCAGCAAGGCGGCAGACAAACCGATAATATGCCTACGTTTGAACAGCTTCCTCAAATCTGGCACTCCCCCCCTTCTGCCCTCTACCCCCATACAAGCCAGGAGTTGGCCACCTGAATCAGTCCCGCAACTATGAAATTAGCAGCAGCATAGCGCTGCCGCTTCTCACAGCTTCCATATAGTACTCTTTGAAATCTGAATAATAAGAAAGTACATAGTCCCTTTCACCCGGCCCCGACCAATTGTCAAAAGGATAAATCTCCAACTGATTCATCGCGTCCGGGTCATACCTTGTCATAAGATCGTCTTCTGTAATGCTTACTAACGTTAGTGCAACCTCTTGTACCTCCTTGCTGGTCAAATACCTGATCTGGCCATACCCTAGATCTTCGCCTATTTCGGCACCCCCAAGAATAGCGTTAAAGAGAGGAGGCTCACCCTCCCAGGCGCTGCCGTTCAGTAAGAAATGAAGGGCGTGCCAAGACTTATCCAAATCAAGCCCCGGCTCCTCCTCATTTCGAATCACATCCTCAGGGTCCAGATCCCCCTTGAGGATTAAATCAAGAGTCTCTTCGGGTATCCGCTTTAGAATTCCGGTCATCCCCATCCTTCCTCGCTCCTTTCCTTCTCCTTTACCTAACCTCCGAACAAAATATCCATTACCGTACCGAGCTTGCCGGATTTATGTCCACGCAGCACATCCGGGTCATACACTTCCACGATTCCACAATGGGTGCAGGACACGAACAAATAATGGTTGTGCTCGATATCAAACACCTTGCTCAGCCCCGTGCCGCTCATAGCCACCTCTTTCACCTTGCACTCTGTATGCCCACACCGCGAACATGTAAATTTGTTCATGATCATATCTTCAATTCTCATACTTAAACCCCTCTCTTTGTCGGCTTGCCCCATAAGCCGCAGCGAAGCCAGTCTTATTCAACAACACATCATTTATATCTACGGACCTCGGATAGATTAGTTGCTGGTTGGTCAATGTTCACTGCAGCAGCTCAATGCCAATCGAAACCGTGACTCCCACCAAGAAAACATTCCGGTTACTCTTTAGTACCCCCTTGTTTCCTAAAATGAACCCCGCCGGTTCCCAACCATTGGAAAATCTTGTTATGCGGCACCCGGAACATACAGTTCTGTTCCCAGTACCTCATACGATAAGATAGCATTGACTGGCATGATGTCAGGCGCACTGTTCTGATGCCGGCCTTCCTCGATTACAACCCGAATATCGAGTTCTTTCAGATACGTGCCTTGGCCAGTGCTTTCCTTAGACAGCTTGACTGTGTACATGCGGTGCTCCAAAGAATCAATTTCCCACTTGACCCACTCTCCATCGAACTTAAAGCCGGGTGTAATCCGCTCTGCACCTGTCTGATTACCCTCCTGGACAAGTTGGCCAAGATAGTAAACTTTCTGCCTGTCTTTAGAGAGAAGAAACTCCGCTCCATCAGCAAGACTCAGGCTAACAACAATTCCATTATTCGGTTCATTCTTGATATACTGCCTTACAGCTTCGTCCCGGGTGTTGAAGAGCTTTATCGACTCTCTAGCTGGCGTCTCCTCTGAGCTGCATCCCGACAAACTCGCCAGCAATACGGCTATCGCTAATAACAGAATCCTTCCCAATCCTAAGCCCCTTTCTCCGTACAGATTGACTTTCCTCTTATCATATAAAAAACACGGCCCGGCTGTAGATCGTTACGGATCTACAGCCGGGCCATGCAGTGTGAAATTTGGGTATGGTTTTATTTTAGCAGGGTTAAAAAGGAATTACTGCGCTATTCTTCACATCTGCGAACATTTGCAGAATCCGGTTATGATGGCGGATAATCTGCTGTGCACTAAGTCCGCCTCCATCCCAGGTACTGCGGACATCATGGACCCCCTTCAACATCATTGCTCTATTCCCCATTCAAGATAGAACTGCTTTAAATACAGCTCCATGAATTTATGGCGCTCAAGGGCAAGCTCCCGGCCATACGCCGTGTTCATAAGATCTTTCAGCTTAAGCAGCTTATCATAGAAGTGGTCAATCGTAGCCCGGTCACCGCTTCGGTAGTTTTCAGGAGACAGCTCCTCATATGCGCCGGGATTATACATAACCCTTCCCCGGGAGCCCCCGTAAGCAAAAGTTCTTGCGATCCCGATTGCCCCGATGGCATCCAGACGGTCCGCATCCTGAACGATCTGTCCCTCAAGCGTCTTCATCGGCGGATTCTGCCCGCCGTTATACGACATCGTTGAGATAATCTCAACAACCGAGTCAATGACATCCCTGTCTTCCACATGTTCACTCAACCAACCGTGGACCTTGGCCATCCCGGCTTCCTTCGAATCGTTAAGCTTCTCATCCGCAATATCATGAAGAAGTGCGGCAAGCTCGCATATATATACATCGGCCTGCTCCTTATCAGCAATGCGCAGGGCCATTCGCCTTACCCGGTCAATGTGCCACCAATCATGTCCGCTGGGATCAGCCTCAAGTTCCTTCTTAACGTACTGCTCGGCCGCCTCAATAACACTGCGTCTGTCTTTCATTAGTCCTCCTAATTAATCCGAGAAATATCGGCTTAACATCTTTAACCACCATTCTTCTTTGAGCAAATACGGACCATCAACCGGTATAATCAAATAACCCTCTTCCGGCTCTATTGGAGCATCCAATCCTGTATAGATCAGGTCAACTACCAGGGACAAAGACGACTTCAGGCTCCCATGCAGTTGTTCAAGCTTTTGCATATACCGTTCTATCCTCGGAACGCTTTCCCAATAATACATAGCTATTTGCCCACCAGCAGGCATGTTCCACCATCTATTAAACGCAGGCCAGTTATCCACACAAGCCTGTCTTAATAGATCCCCTTCGAGGTCAGAGAATTGCTGATCAGCAAGCCCCATTCCAGGTGAATATCTGAACCCCTGACCTTTGCTTTGCGATTTATACATAACTATAGCGTTCCACCAGACATCCCACTGGCGCTTCAGCTCATATCGTTCCTTATCGGGGATGGGCAAGGGATGAGGTGGCCAGAACGTCTGGCCCAGTTCACCTGATTTGGTGAACAGCCCATAGGAGCAGCCGACATAGATAGGGAAATTCAATACGAAGTCCCCTGACAAAGAGGCCTTCCAAGTCTTTTTTGGTGAATCACCCATGCTCTCCCTCCGCTCAAAGTGCCTTCTCATAAATGATAATCGGCTTCTCACCCATCTTACCGTTCTTCACTTCGCGGAATCCCATTCGCGTCCAGAACTGCTGAGCTGGCTCATTGTCCACGAGCACCCCGATTCGGAAAGACGACACGCCTCTTTCCCGCATAAGCTCACAATATCGGGCAAGCGCTTGACGGGCGTATCCCTTCCTTTGAAACTGCTTATGAATGGCCAGCAGCCCCAGCCAAGGGTATCCGTCATTTGGATTCTCCATAATCCAGTCCATAACCCCTATATATTCATTGTCTACCTGAAGCAGAACCCGCTCGGCTCCGAGCTTGGACGATTCATTCATATCATCGAGAATGTCCTGCTCAGTAAGCTCCTCCTTATCATTCGACATCAGGTTAAAAGCCCGGTTTGAATTCATAATCTCTACTTCGACCCGAATCGTCTCCGGCGAGCATGCCACGAAGTTCAGCATTTCTATCCTCCATCAAATCATAGTTCGCTTCAATGCCGAGTGTTCTTCCGCCCCCTCTTGTCTCCGAAATGCTTGAACTAGATATTCCGTGGGGCATTTCGGAGACAAAGGCGGACGCTCCGCTGCTTCAGAGCCACTAGTCCTCTCTGCTGAGAGCGGTTGGTTCTAACGTTCATTTTATATAGTGTTTAAACATCCCGCCGTTACATACGGCTGAGGTCATCCAAATTGATATCACGAATTGAACTTACAATCAGATCGGCACGGGACAGATCCTGATTGCCCGAGTTCACATTGACATACCCGATACATTTCATACCTGCCGCCTTGGCTGCGGTAACTCCATGCGAGGAGTCCTCCAGCACCACACAATCTTCCGGTTTAACTCCAAGCTGCTCGGCTGCTTTGAGATATACATCCGGCGCTGGCTTGCCCTTCGGAACCTCTTCCCCGCTTACGATACAATCGAAATATTCGGTCAATCCGAATTTAAGCAGAACTTCCTTAATAAATTCCGGTGAAGAAGAGGAGGCGATACCCACTGGGATTTGACGCTGCTTCAGCCCCTCAATCACCTCTTTGATGCCTTCGATCGGCTCAAGCTCAGAGGCTCTTAAAGCCTTGATCTTGTTCTCCAACTGGTAAGCCAGAATCTCCTCTACCGGATGGGCCAGCTTATACTCATTTCTAATCACATTCCACATCTCAGGTGCGGTCATGCCTACATAACTCTCCAGCTGCTGCTGGGTAATTTCGGCCCCAAAATATTTGACTGTACCGATCTCGACCTCAAAATGAATCGGTTCGCTGTCGATAATGACCCCATCCATATCAAAAATAAAAGCTTTCAATATATTCGCCTCCTAATTGTCCATGAAACACGCAAAGCGCTCATCAAATTTAGTAATGTGAAACTCGGTAATGTCATAATCGGCAAGCCCCTGCTGATGAAAAGGGTCCTCCTTAAGGATGCCCTCCAGCTCTTCCCTGGATGCCGCCTTAGCTAGAATAATTCCCCCGGTTCTCGGAACCTTTCTTCCGGAGAAAATAAACCTCCCTGCCTGGTAGTGCCTGTCCAGAAACCGGGCATGTTCGTCAAGATATTGATCCACGGCCTCCAGGGGCTGGCGGTAGGTAAGATTGATTATAAACATTTAGGGAGCTCCTTTCTCTCTGTCTAATTCTCATGGTCATGCCGGGAGTCCCTTCCTTACACATCCACCTTATAATTCAGCGTAAGCTCATCGTCCGGCAAACCCCGGATTCCCCAATGATGCTTCGGGGTTTCGAAGCTTGTAATCTTCGACCACACAGATCTGAATCACCTCAGACAACTGGATGTCTTAGATATTCAGCCTTTCTCTAAGTGTAGTGATATGTGCCGTATGATGCTTGCCGTGCCACGCGTAATTACCCAGACTATAATCCAGGCTGATCCCCCTCTTTAATTCAGGGTGGTAGAAGGTTCTCTTATAATCGGACTCCCCCATCGACCTCAGCAAGATTACCCATCTCTCGTGCAGGGCCTTCAGAAGCTGTAATGAAATATGTATATCAGAGGTCAGCGCATCCGGAAGATTAGACCACCGCTCCTCAAAATATGGCTTGATTTCAGGCTCTTCCTCGGTCAGAGCCAGCTTAAAGCGGGTATACGCATGCATATGGCTGTCAGCCAAATGATGCACCACCTGCCTTACGGTCCAGCCTCCCTCGCGGTAAGGCAAATTCAGCTGATCTTCGCTTAGCCCCAGGGTGGCCTCAGCAAGCTTGGCCGGGAGCTCATCTATCTCCTGAACCCAAATCTCCCTCTGGGCAGATGAATTGTCGCCGCTGCCCTCATATTGCCCAATCGGATATCTGAAATCTGTCATGTCGTTAATCCCCTCTCTTTCCCGCTTAGATTTCACTCCTTCAGTGTACCAGACTGCCTCCTGGCTGGAAATATAAAGAAACCCGCTGCCGCGGATTAATCCTTCTGAACCTGCACCGATACCGCCAGCTTGGCCCTGTATTCCTGGGGAGTAATTCCTTCTATCTCCTTAAATACGCGGGTAAACTGCTTGGTGCTTTCAAATCCTACAATTCGGCTGATTTCAGTCAGCTTCAACGAAGAATTGTTCATTTTATCCTTGGCGTGGCGGATCCGTACCTTTTTTAAATAATTCACAAAGCTTTCGCCTGCGGCAGCCTTGAAAGCCTCACTGAAGTAGGAGTAATTGAGCGATACGTAGTTGCTCACCATCGCCATGTTCAGCATACGATGATAGTTTTCCTCAATATAGGCAAAGGCCTTCCTCATATCGGCCTGACCCGAGTGCACGGAGCTGATCTGCCTGATATAGTCATTCAAGCAGATCAAGAGATGCTCCAATGTACGGTAATACGCGTGAAAATGACGGAAGTTGTACAAGCTTCCCACCCGGCGGTACATTTTCAGCAGCTCTATGGAAGCCTCTCCGTATATGCGGAACACTTCATCCAGCACCCGTTCATTAATTTCACGGCTCACTCTTTCTAAATAAGAAATGCTGATCTGGGGCAGCTGGTTGGTCTTAAAAATGGCCTGAAGATGGTCCTTGATCTCCTCTTCCGGCTTCCAGCCAAGGAGATTCCCCAGCTTGCGGATGTCCTCTGCCGGTATCGGCTCCTCCTGCCGGTTTCGTTCCTGAATGGATTCATACCGGACATAGTTCCCGTGAGACAGGGTAAACACATACTTTTGTGCAGTCCGCGCCTCCTCATAACACCGATAAATATCCGGCAATGCGTGCCCCTCACTGCTGATTCCCATGACGACACCGCCGAGACCTTTTGCTTCAGCCTGCTCGGCTGCGGTCTGAAAGGCTTGGGGCTGGGAGGTAATCCACACCATTCTCCCTTGGGCGTCAAGCACGCCCGCTTCATAATCCGCCCCTGCCTCCTTTACCAGCTTGTCGCCAAGAAGTCGAAGTTCATCACGTTTCATCCACCCTTCATCCTCACGAATATACGTTAGCACGACCACTTGAAACGGAAGCTTATAATCCGGGAACCCGATCTGCTGTCCAATGGCCGTCAGTTCAGGGGCAGACAACTCCCCGCCGCCTAACAGGAGTTGCAGCCGACTGGACCTCAGCTCGCGCCGGAACTTCTCGGACTCGGCGAGCTGCTGCTTGATCCGGATCCGGCTCTGGCTTTCCTCCTCAATCCGCTCCAGCACGGCATACAGCTCTTCACGACGGATCGGCTTGAGAAGGTACTCTACAACCTGATACCGGATAGCCGTCTTGGCATATTCAAATTCATCATAACCGCTGAGAATCACAAGAGTTGGCCTTTCCCCGGTCTCCTCCTGGCTCAGCTGTTCCATCAGTTGAAATCCATCCATTCCAGGCATCCGAATGTCAGTCAGGATGATATGGGCAGGCTGCTGCCTGTGCATGTCCAGGGCTTCTTGTCCGTGAATAGCCGTCCGAATCTCATATTTTCCCGGATACTGCCGTTCAATCATCACCTGAAGGCCCTGCCTGATATTCTTCTCATCATCCACGATCAATAATTGTTTCTGCATGATGAATACCACCTCCTGTAAGCAGCCGTTTCGGGATGCTCATATTTACGGTTGTGTACCTTCCCTCTTCACTCTCCACACGCAGTCCAAACTCGGGACCATAGAACAGTCTGAGCCGCTGATGAACATTAAGCAGCCCGATCCCCCCAACTCCGGCTTTCAGCTCTGTAGAGGAGATAGAGGCTGAGGACGCAAAGCCTGACCGCTCATGCCCGGCTTCCTCGCAGCGTTGATTTAATAAAGCAATCCTGTCTTCGGGTATCCCCTTTCCGTTATCAGTGATAGAGATCTGTACCCTTCCACTGCCGCTTTCTTCGGCGCGAATGGTAATCCTATGATCAGATGATCCATCTTGCTCCTCCCAGGCATGCTTAACTGAATTCTCAACAATGGGCTGAAGGGATACCTTCAGTACTTCCAGCTCCATATATTCGTCCGGAATTTCAAGCTGGAGCTTAATCGGCTCCTCAAAGCGGATATTCATAACCTCAATGTAGTTTTGGATATGCCTAATCTCATCTTTTAGTTTCACATATTCCCCAGACCACTTGAAATTGTAGCGCATCATTCCTCCAAGCGAGGTCAGAGCATCGGAAATCTTGTACTGGTTCTCCATCTCAGCCAGCATCTTAATGTTCTCCAGCGTGTTGTAGAGGAAATGGGAATCAATCTGGTTATGCAGGGTGCGCAGCTCCGCTTCTTTGGACAAGGCCTGCTTGCGTACCGACTGGGCAATCAGCTCATTAATCGTCCTCATCAATTTATTGAAATGATGGGCAAGCTCGCCAACCTCGCCACCCCCACGGATTTCAATTCCCGTGTTCAGCTCGCCTTTGCGCACCTTCTTCATTGTTTCCGTCAGCCTCTTCAGGTTCTTCAGGATGAACGCATTGAGAATATAAGCGATCAGCGTGACCAGGACAATAAAGCCGACATTCGCACCAATGATCATATTACGGATCGTGGAAATGTCGCGGAGCACACCTTCAAGCGATACTACATTCAGCAGATACCCGTCGATCTGCTCCAGCTTTCTATAGGTAAGCAGATAAGACTTTCCATTCTCTCTGTATTCCTGATTCCACTTATGGGTGTCCCGAAGCATGCGGACCCGGCTCTGAATGGCCCCCGCCAGACCGGGACTGGTCTTGCCGAGCCGGTTATTTCTATTGGTGAACAGCTCCAAATCTGAGTCAATCAAATACATTTGGGATTCGTTGTCCTGTCTGCCCGAGAACGTCTTTGAAGTAAAGTGGGTCAGAAGCATATCCACCTGGATCAAACCCGCGTGATGGCCTGCGGGAATATTCATTTCCCTAAGCAGAGACACTTTGGGCGTTGTGTCCGGCGCCTGGGGAGTGAACCGCTGCATAATTTCCGGATCGCTATGCTGGAAAACCCACAGCTCCTGATCTCCCAGGCCGGCAGCCTTAGGGAACCAGGGCTCCTTCCTCACCCGATCCTCCCTGAAAATAATCGGCCAAATTTCATACACCTGCCTGCTGCTGGAGAACAGTCTAAGATGCTCGATATTGGGGTTATTGACCTGAATACGGGTTAAGTTGGCAAAAGCGCTCTCATTAAACTCTATGAGCTCCTGGGTGTTCGGGTCGGTATCACTCGTCAGGTAATTGATCACATCCCTATCTGAAATGGCCAGCTGGGCTGCTCTCTCCAGCACTTCCACCTGGTTGGAGATATGGAGCTGCTCCATTTCCAGCAGGTTCTCGCTCTTCTTGAGCGTATCTCCGATATAAGTTTCATTAATCGCACGAAAAGAATATACCGACACAATCAGCCCCGGTATGAGAACGATCAATATCGAAGCAGCGATCAGCCGGGTCTGTAGCGACCTGCGATCCCACCAATACTTGATCCCATGCAGAAGCCTTCCAAATTCCCCTCTCATGCCGACTCTCCATTTCTCTCCCGAATAACTCAAATACCCGCTGCAATGGCGGGTATTTGAAGAGCCCTTTAATTTATGAACTCTTTTAGCTTTTTCATATTCTCTTCATATTTGGCCTGTTTGTAGGCCTGAACCTTATCCATGCCATACTCTGCACGCTTCGCTAGATAGTCAGCCCAGATCTGGTCAAATTCCGCATCGGAACCCGCCATAAGCAGTTTGGGCAGAGTCTTGCCGCGAAGCAGTCCAATCTTGTTATTGATAATCCCTTCGGTAGAGTTCCCAAGCGGATCAAGCAGTTCGAACTGCGACCCGCTGACGATCTTGCCCTTTGTCCAATCTTCCAGCTGTTTGAACGGCTCAACTTGGGCAGGATTCCACTTTGTGGTGATATTAGTATTCATAAGCATCCAGAATGTAAAGGAAGCGCCATATTTCTTGTCAAAGGAAGAGCGGTCCTTGTTCAGGACCTCCAAGGCTTCCGGTTTGAATTGATCTTTGCCGTCAATTGTATCATACGTGACACCCTTCTCTCCCAGGAACAGGTCCTTGTTGCCCTCCTCACTGTTCAAGTAGCTGAGGAAGCGGATGGCGCGGGCTTTGTCCTTAACATCTTTGGAGATCAGAGTCACGGTCCATCCGGAAATGCCAGGACCATCCAGCTTCGGCGCATCCAGGTTGGCATTTGCAGGACCATCAATGGCGATATAGGCCGCTTCTGGATTGGCAGCGTACAGCGTGTTCAATTGGGCTGTAAAGTCTGAACGCTGATACAACATGGCAAAATACCGGCCTTGGGCAATCTTCTCCTCCATCTGCGGACGCTTGTCGATAAAGATGTCCTTGGACAGCAAGCCCAACTCATTCGCCTTGCGGAAGGTCTTGAGCCAGCGAACATACTCCGGATCGGTCTCCCTGTCATACAGCTTGCCGTCCTTCTCTTTCGGGATAGCCAGGAAATTCTGAATATAAGCCTCAAGCGAATAATTACCTTTCTCCGTGAATTCATGCAGTCCAAGTGGAATCAGCGCCTGCCCATTCACATCCGGAAATTTCTCCTTGGCCGCTTGCAGAGCCTTAAGGAATCCCTCTGGGGTCCGCATATCTGGTTTGCCCAGTGCCTCGTACATATCCTTGCGCACAGCAAACACCTGATTGCCTATATAGGTGTTCCCGTATTGCTTGTAATCTTCAGGAGAAGAGGAGGCATTTGGGTATCCATAGACTTTGCCATCCTTGGTCGTATACCAGGCCAGTTTGGCCGGATCGGACACCTTGAAGAAATAAGGGTCATACTCCTTGGCCAGCTCATTCAGCGGCAGAACGAGCTTGCCATCAATCATTCTCTGGAAGGCATCCTCAGTGTTGCCAAGTGTGATGAAGTCAGGCAGCTTGCCAGAGGCAATCATGGTGTTCAGCTTCTCATTCTCATTGCCGGCGGGAACGATGAAATTAATGTTCACACCGGTCTTTTTCGTAATATATTGCGAAGTGGGATCTACCCCCCATTTGTTCGGGAACCAGGAGAAATTAAGATACCAGTCAAAAGTAATTGGCGACGTATCGGCCTTCCAGCCCGGATCATTCTCGGTCAACTTGACCGCAGGCTTGCCGCTGTCCGTAGTCTCCCCGGCTTTCTTACTGTCCCCGGAGGAACATGCCGCCATAGAGAACATCATCATGATGGCCACAAGCAGGATCAGCATGGATTTAGGCGAATGCTTCTTGCTCATCTTTCTACCCCTTTTCAAATACAAATTTTAGGTTATCGCAACTCTCACCGGTCGATAGCGGCCAGAGGAATTACCTGGTTATGATGGCGATCCGTATGCTGTACAGACGCACCCTACCCTTTTATAGAACCGATCATCATTCCTTTAACAAAATACTTCTGCAGGAACGGATAGACAAACACAATCGGCAGTGTCGTCACCACCATGGTAGCCAGCTTGATCGATTGGGAGGTCACACTCTTGGTCAACCCACCCTGCACCGCATTCATCATCTGATTCGAACTGGACTGGGCCACAACCCGGTACAGATACGTCTGGATGGGCTGAAGATCTGTATTGTTCACATAGATCATCCCGGTAAAATAATCGTTCCATTGATACACGCCATGAAAAAGCGCAATCGTGGCTATTACCGGCATAGATACCGGAAGCACCACCTTCAGAAAGATCGTCCAGTCGTTCGCCCCGTCGATCCTTGCGGCCTCTTCAAGGCCCTCGGGAATCTCCCGGAAGAACGTCATGAAGATGATTAAGTCGAAGAAGCTGAATAAAGCCGGAACAATGTATACCAGAAAGCTGTCCAGCAGCTCCAGGTCCCGGATCAGCAGGAACGTGGGAATCAGCCCACCGCTGAAGAACATCGTAAAGGTGCCGAGCAGAATATAGATTCTGCCGCCGATCAGTCCCCTGCGTGAGAATGCATAGGCTACCATAGCCGTAAACAGGACATGGGCCACGGTCCCGAGCAGCGTCTTCGCTACCGTTACACCCATGGCGGTCATGATGCCGGGACTTGCGAAGACGGCTTTGAAATTCTCAAAGCTGATCATTCTCGGCCACCAGTAAATTCCGCCCCGCATGGCGTCAGCCCCGTTGTTGAACGAATTGACCAGCACGTACCAGATCGGATACAGAGTCACAAAGCAGATCAGCAGCATTCCGGTGATGTTAACCGCGTCGAAAAAGGCCTCGCCCTTCGTTTTGCGTTTAAGCGTAAGCATTCAACTAAGCCCCTTTCCTAAAATAGCGAAGTATTGTTCATCTTTTTGGTGATCCGGTTGGCAGCCAGCAGCAGAATCAGGGCAATGATTGACTTGATCAGGTTGATCGCGGTTGAATACGAATGCCGTCCGGATATAATCCCGGTCTGGTAGACATAGATATCAATCACATTGCTTGCGCTGTCATTCAATGAGTTGCGAAGCACCAGAATTTGGTCAAAATTAGAATTGAGCACCCCGCTCACAGCAAGAATGAACAAAATGCTGATCGTCGATTTAATGGCCGGAAGCGTGACGTACCACATTTTCTGAAATCGTCCCGCGCCATCAATCGTGGCGGCCTCATACATCTCCGGGGAGATGCTCGAAATCGCAGCCAGATAGATAATGGCTGACCAGCCAAGCTCCTTCCAAAGGTCCGATCCGATGACGATAGTCCAGAAATAGCCGGGCTCCGCCAGATAGGATACCGGCTTGTCTATGAGATGCAGAGCCATAAGAATATGGTTGATGATCCCCACATCCGCAAGCCAGGTTGCCAGAATCCCGCCAAGCACTACCCATGACAGAAAGTGTGGGAGATACGAGATCGTCTGGACGAATCTCTTGAACTTCACGGACCTGATCTCGTTCAGGAACAACGCAAAAATAATAGGCAGCGGGAAGCCGATCAGCAGCTTGAAGAAGCTGATGCCCAGCGTGTTCTTAATGACATTGCCCAGGCTTTCGTCTTCAAAAAATTCTTTGAAATGATCAAATCCAACCCATGGCGCATCAAGCATGCTTTGTCCAATGATGTATTCCTTGAAAGCAATGATGATCCCGTACATCGGAACATAATTGAAAATGATCATCCACGCCACCCCAAGCAAAGCCATCACCTGCAAATGCCGCTGGGAATACAGCCTTTGAAGCAGGCTTCGTTTGACCGCTGGCGAGAAGGGGCGCTGCTGCCCTGGGGATAATTCAGCCGTTACTTTCTCCTCCATGTTTGTCTCCTCCAGATGTTCTCTTATGTAAGCCTTTACATTTATATCCTAATTGTACTTCTCCCACTTAGGCCGCATAAGGCATCAAATTTCGTATTGGGGTACTCATTTTTCGGGTAACTTAAAGTTATATAAGTTGAATTATGAATTTACAGGTAAGGCAGCCAAGGGCAACCGTGTGAAATGTTCTTCCGATCGCTGTTGTTCCCAGATTTCTTGATTAAATTTATAAGGTAGAAGTCCGGTCACAAAGGCGAACGCTTCGCTTCTACAGAATCATTTCACACTATTGCCTATTAGCAATTCTTAAGTTCAATTATGTAGAAGAGGAGGCGGGTAAATATGAAGATTATAATTACTCAACAGGAAGCTGTGGAAAAAGGCGTATGGACCGAGGTCGCCAAAATGTTCGGGGTGCGGGAGGAGGATGAGATTTGGCCGAACGAACAATACATACTTACTGAGGAGCAGGCAAGACAGCTGGGGTTCATCAGTTAGACACGGCTTCTTTACCTCTACCTTGACTTGATGCGTTATATGTATGTTAAAACTTAATAAAAGCAAACAGAGAAAATAGCCCATCGGTTCAGAGTGAACTTGATGGGCTTCTTCCCGTTTTCAAGTTTCCCCCTAATCCCGGCCTTACGGCCTTCGTTTCCTCCCTTGACCCTGCCAAACACTTTAGCCCTTTCAAATGTGGAGAGAACATATATATAACGAACTTTCCAGACCCAATCGGAATGCCTGCATGGTAAACTATGGAATAAAATTACTTTCGGGTTAGTTGGCTTCTTGTGCATGACAACTCAGCCCGGAGTCACGGGGGTTACAATAATGGACTCATTTCACATTACGCCGGCCAGCTTGACCGATGCCCAAGCAATCACGGATTTGATCATCCTTTGCGATATCGATGAATACGGCGCACCGGACATCGTGCTGGAGGATACGCTGGATATTTTGCAGGGGCTGGACCTGGATAAGGATACATGGATTGTGCGCGCTCAAGGCGGCGCAGTCATCGGTTTTGCATTCTGCGAGAAGCAGTCGGGAGGCAGGCTGATGGCTTACGGTTATGTTCATCCGGAGTATAAAGGCCGGGGGATCGGTACAGAACTGCTCGAATTCCTGGAGAGAAGGGGCGGAGAGCTGTCACGGTCGGCAGAACGGGAAGATACGGTATGGCGGCTGTCGAATGTCATTCCTGCCTTAAATGAGCAGGCCCGTTCTCTGCTGCTGAGCCGGGGGTACGAATTCGTACGGCTGTACAGCCGCATGAATATCCAGTTCACCTCTGCACCACCCAAGCCAGCTGCGGTAGAGGCAATCTCAATCTCCCCATTCCGCCCGGGAATCGATGAGCATCAAGTCTTCAAGGCTTACAGCGATGCCTTCCAGGACCACCGTCTTTATAGTGAGACTACAGAGGAAGCTTGGCTGATGGAAAGAAGTGGTGAACATTATGACCGGAGCCTGTGGTTTACCGCACGTGAAGGGGACGAAGTGGCCGGATTTCTGATCAGCAAAAACTTTGGCGATCACGTCTTCGTTGACCTGCTTGGAGTCAGACGCGCCTACAGAAAGAGGGGAATCGCCCTGGCCCTGCTGCAACATGCATTTCAGGAAGCCTACCGCCAGGGCATTACTCAAGTGCTGCTCAGCGTGGACGCGGAAAGCCCTACCGGTGCGCATAGGCTGTATAAGCAGGCAGGTATGGAGGCCCTCTTCCAAATGGCAATGTATGACAAGGTCATTTAACCAGAGAGATACATTGACCTGTATTAGTTATGGCATAAAAGGCTGCGGTTCTCCGCAGCCACAGCCTCATCTCGCTCATTCTCCTACTTGAATACTGCCTACGTCGGCGATAGAATCTTTGATATAGAGAGCTGCTTGATCCCTATTCTTCAGTATCATGCATGTCCGGTATGATAAATGTCATAGCCATCCATTCCTTCTTACTCCCCTTTCCTCCACTTCCCTTATCCCCAGCAGTCTTTCCAAGGGTCTGTTCCCTCTGAAAACTTACACTCGCTGTAAAGTTCATCTCATTTAGTCATCAAGTTCATCTAAATAAAGTTTTGTTTCACATTTATGGAAATAATAAAATAAATTAAGTCTATTTAAACCCGGAGCAAATTCAGGCCGCTCGTTATATCTTGCCGATTAACTCTTTAACGCGGTCAACTATTAAAGAAAGGTGGTTTTTATTAATGGCCCAAATCGATTACAATACGTCCGTTCTGGCAGAAGCCCAGCAATATGTGAATGAGGTCTACGAGACTGTCACCAAGCGCAATCCTGGTGAGGAGGAATTCCACCAAGCTGTTAAGGAAATCCTAGACTCCCTGGCACCTGTATTCGCTAAACATCCAAAATATCGTCAGCACAGCATTTTGGAGAGAATTGTAGAGCCTGAGAGATTGATCTCTTTCCGCGTACCTTGGATTGATGACCAAGGCCGTGTGCAGGTTAACCGCGGTTTCCGTGTTCAGTTCAACAGCGCGATTGGACCTTACAAAGGCGGTCTTCGCTTCCACCCATCCGTGAATGCGAGTATCATTAAGTTTCTCGGCTTCGAACAAATCTTCAAGAACTCTCTGACAGGGCAGCCGATCGGGGGAGGCAAGGGTGGATCAGACTTCGACCCTAAAGGCAAATCTGATAACGAAATCATGAAATTCACCCAAAGCTTCATGACCGAGCTGTTCAAATACATTGGACCGGATGAGGACGTTCCCGCAGGGGACATCGGCGTTGGTGCGCGGGAGATCGGTTATATGTTCGGACAGTATAAACGTCTTCGCGGCGGCAATGAAGCCGGTGTTCTTACCGGCAAGGGGCTGACCTACGGCGGAAGTTTGACCCGGACTGAAGCAACTGGCTATGGCCTGGTATATTTCACTCAGGAGATGCTAGCCTCCAAAGGGGAAACGTTCGAAGGAAAGACCGTTGTCGTCTCTGGATCGGGGAATGTATCGATCTACGCCATTCAAAAAGCACAGGAGCTCGGAGCTAAGGTCGTTGCGGCGAGTGACTCGAACGGTTATATCTATGACCGGAATGGCATTAATCTGGCCACCCTCCAAAGACTTAAAGAGGTAGAGCGCAAACGGATCAAAGAATACGTTAATGAGCATCCGGGAGCGGAGTACTATGAAGGCTGCAGCGGCATCTGGACGATCCCATGTGATATTGCCCTGCCATGTGCAACGCAGAACGAAATTGACGAGCAGGCAGCCAGAACTTTGGCAGCCAACGGCGTTAAGTATGTCGCAGAAGGCGCCAACATGCCTTCCACACTGGAAGCTATTGAAGTGTATCTGAACGAAGGCATTTACTTTGGGCCGGCCAAAGCAGCGAATGCGGGCGGCGTAGCCGTCTCCGCGCTGGAGATGGCTCAGAACAGTGCAAGACTTGCCTGGTCCTTCGAAGAAGTCGATGCCAAGCTTCACGTGATTATGAAGAACATCTATGATAACAGCGTAAAAGCTGCCGAAGAATACGGTCATCCGGGCAACCTCGTTGTCGGCTCGAATATCGCCGGCTTCCTGAAAGTCGCGGATACCATGATCGCCCATGGCGTAGTCTAATCCAGACCCGCTTCAAGCCATCATAAGAAAGGCTGTTCCCTTGGCATAGAGCCATGAAGGGGACAGCCTTTTTGTTAGCTTAAATCTCTCATCATATTAACACTGGATTCCTTACCATCAGGACTCTACTACCGGTTCGGGATCGAACCGGTGTCCGAACACACTGGAGAACGGTTTCAGGAAATCATAAAACAGCTTCTCGGTTGGAGGTAGCTCACGGTTCGCCGGCACAATCACACCCACCTCACGGGTAACGCTCGGTTCACGCAGTGGCAGCGCGACAATCGACGGCGGAAGGCTTTCGCTCAGCGCAATTTCCGGCAGCAGCGTGATGCCCAGACCTGCGGACACTAGGCCCTTAATGGCATCCAGATCGTCTCCTTCAAAAGTCACCTTCGGCTCGAAGCCAATCTGCTTGCATGAGCTCACAACAATATCCCTCAAGACAAATCCCTCCGGGAACAAGACGAAGGAGTCCCCCGACAGCTCGCTTAGATGAAGGGAGGAGCGGCCCGACAGTGGATGGCCTGAAGGCAGCAGAGCCACAATGTTCTCCTGGAACAGCGTCTCACTGCGGATCTGTCCTTCGCTCGGAGGCACCGGACCCATCAAAGCAAGGTTCAGATCGCCTTTGCTGACGGAATCGATTAGCTCGCGGTAAGACCCGTGCTTAAGCTGGAAGTTCACGCTTGGATAGCGGTCACGGAACGCCGACACTACCGTCGGAATCATCTGAGCAGCAAGACTGCTTGGGAAGCCGATGCATACCGTCCCCCGCTCCGGGTCAAGATATTCCTCAATCTCCTGCTTCGCCTTCTCGATCACTTTGGTCAGCTGCTCCATGTGCCCAAGGAACATCCGCCCGACCGGCGTCAGCTTCACCCGCCGTCCTTCATGGATGAACAGATCAACACCCAGCTCCGCCTCCAACTTGAAGATCTGCCGGCTCACCGCCGACTGCGACACGTGTAGGGCATAAGAAGCTTCCGTCACATGCTCCAGCTTGGCCGCTTCCATAAAGTATTGGATTTGTCTCAGTTCCATCTGTCCACCCCTTCTATTCGAAATCCTTCCATTCTATGTAATATATATAATTCCCATTATAGCGTTAACCCTAGGTTCAGGCTACACTACAGCAGAAAAAAAACCACGCAGGGAGAAAAAATCCACCCTGCGTGTTAGGTTATATCCTGGACGCATTAACAGAGCCATAATTGTTTAAAGAAAATAAAGTCTTGGACTGAAAAATAAAGTATTAGATTGGCAAACGCCCCATTAAGCTAACCAAGCAGCCGATAAGTAGAATGGGTTCCTTGATTTCCATTGAAGCTGAACCAACAGCTCTTGTATAATATATTTATGTTAACTCCCATAATAGCCACCAAATTTTATATCCCTGCGCCTCGGCCGAAAGCGGTTCTACGCCAACGGTTAACCGAAAGGCTGAACAAGGGTTTGTACCGAAAATTGACCCTTATTTCTGCACCAGCGGGCTATGGCAAAACGACTTTAGTTAGTGAATGGCTCGCCGACTGCGGGCGGCCGGCCGCATGGCTTTCGCTCGAACAAGGGGACAATGAACTTACGCGCTTTTTAACCTGTATGATCTCCTCTCTTCAGACTATAGAGGAGAATATAGGGGAAGGTGTGCTTTCTGTGCTTCAATCACCTCAACCCCCACCGACCAAGTCGATTCTGACGGCTCTTCTTAATGAACTCGCGGCCATTCCGGCTCCTTTCATCCTCGTCCTTGACGACTACCATGCGGCGAATTCGAAAGGGGTCAACGAAGCCGTATCCTTTCTGCTTGACCACCTTCCCAAGCAGATGCACCTTATGATAATGACCCGTGAAGACCCTAGTATTTCCCTGCCGCGGTTGCGGGTTCGGGACCAATTAACAGAGTTGCGCGTTGCTGACATGAGATTTACACTTACCGAAGCCGAAGCTTTTTTTAACCGTGCAATGAATCTTAACCTGTCCATGGATAACATAGCCGGGTTCCAATCACGTACCGAAGGCTGGGTTGCGGGTCTGCACTTGGCTGCGATCTCCATACAGGAAGATGATGACGCCGAGCGGCTCCTTCGGTCTTTCACGGGCAACCACCATTTCGTGCTGGATTATCTGGCAGAAGAAATTCTGCATCGGCAACCCGAGGCCGTACAGGCCTTTTTACTGCGGACATCGCTCCTCGACCGACTGTGCGGATCGCTATGCGATAACCTTATGCTCAATCCCGAGGTTTCCGGAAAAGAGATATTAATCGATCTTGATCGTAAGAATTTGTTCATCATTCCCTTGGATAAGGAACGACGTTGGTATCGTTATCACCATTTGTTCGCGGATATCCTTCGCAGACGGTTACAGGAAAGTCACGACGGGAGCCAAATTGCGGATTTGCATAAACGAGCGAGCTTATGGTATGAAAACAACGGTTTCGAGATCGAAGCGTTTCGCCATGCCGTAGAATCGCGGGACATAGAGCGCAGTTCACGCCTGCTTCAAGGCGATGGGATGCCTCTACATCTACGAGGGGCCACTGGAATTTCGCTCAACTGGCTGGAGTCGCTGCCTGCCTCGGAACTGGATGCCAGACCCGCGTTATGGGTGATCTATGGTTCAGCTCTACTGATTGCAGGCAAGCCGTCGGGGGTCGAACACAAGCTGCGAGCGGCAGAGGCGGCCTTGGAAGGCGCGGAACAAGACGTCAGCGTCAGGGATCTGATCGGATTAATCGCGGCGACTCGCGCCACATTGACATCCTTAGCTTTGACTGATGATCAGCATGGTACCGAACGAAAACTTCAGGCAGCCGAAGCGGCCATGCAAGTCACGGGGCTCGAAGACAAGACCGATGAACTTGTCGGGTTGATTGCGCCTGCAAGCGATGCTGAGGTAAGAGGAACACACGGAATAGACAATGTTATTGCCCAATCACGCCGTGCGCTCGCGTATCTTCGACCGGATAACCTCCCTGTTCGGACGGCGTCCGCTTGGATGCTGGGCGTCGCCTGCCAGCGGCGGGGAGATTATGCCGGGGCATGTGAAGCCTATAACGAAGTCATATCGAATAGTCAAAAGATAGGTCATCAACTGATGGCTGTAATGGCCATTATTGGAATCGGTCAAATAAGGGAAGCGGAAGATCGGCCCGATCTGGCGGCAGAGTGTTACCGAGAGGCTCTGCGGCTTGCCGGCGATCTGCCGCACCCGGCTCTTCAAGAAGCTCGAATGGGTCTGGAGCGCGTGCATCGGGTCCTCGAAGACGGAATGAAAGGCACACAGATCGAGCCGCTCAGCCAACGCGAAATCGAAGTGCTCAATCTTATAGCGAAGGGACTCTCCAATCGTGAAATCGGCGAGAAGCTCTTCTTGGCATTAGATACGGTGAAAGGTCACAATCGAAGGATTTTCGAAAAACTTCAAGTGCAAAGACGCACGGAAGCGATTGCCCGTGCCCGAGAGTTAAACTTGTTAATAAACACTCCTAAACCACACTAAAGTGTCTACAGGCCCATTCCTCTTGGAGCTATACTGCTTATAAAATTAGCCAAGAGGAGATAAAGCATGAAAAAGAAGGCAAGAGTGGCAGGGGCATTGTTTTTGGTGTCGACGGTTGCATACCTGATTGGAAGCGGAATGATGGATTCTATTTTACATCGGACGGATTTACTCGCCAGTATGTATCCCGATCGAACAAACGTGTTTGCGGGATTGTTCTTGGAGTTGATCAATGCCATAGCGGTTGTGGGGATTGCCATGCTTCTGTACCCTATTTTAAAAAAGCAGAATGAAGCGTTTGCGTTGGGGTATTTCGGTTCCCGGATCATGGAGTCTGCGTTGCTTATCATCAGTTTAATCGGTCCGCTTGTCCTCATCGCGTTAAGCAAAACATCCATTTCCACAGGAACTTCCGGTGATTCATACTTGCAAACGATAGGAAATTTAGTGGTGGAAGCTCATTTCATGCTATTCAAAATGGCTATGATCGTGCTGAGCGTAGGCAGCTTGTTGTTTTGTTATATCCTCTATCGATCGAGATGGGTTCCTCGATTGTTGTCCGTCATCGGTTTTATCGGGTATACGGGATTGTTGGCGAGCAGTTGTCTGTCGATCGCCGGCCTAGATTTAGGAACCGTTTTCTATATTCCAGGAGCCATATTTGAAATCGTTTTACCAGTTTGGCTCATAGTTAAGGGATTTAATCTGCGCACAGAGGAAACCTGATTTTTAAAGCTTCACCAATCGTAAACCTGGCCTCTACTCCGCTATCGGAGAACTATAGTTGAACGCACCATGGAGCAGTTGCCGCCGGCAGCTGCTCTATTTTTATTGCGCTAACGGGCAGTTTAGCGTAAGGAAGCTAACACTGTAATTGCTTTATTAATGTCTTTGACATGGCCGTAGGAACTGTCTTTTTGATATGGTTTATTGATCTTCAAAAATAATTATAAAGATGTCACAAAGCATCTATTTTGATTGTTATTACTCATATAAACAGGGCCCTGGTATGGAAGGAGAATATATGGATCAGAAAAGCGAAGAGTTAGAAATAGATATTATTGTGGCTCAAATAAAAGACGGAAACAAGGAAGCGTTTCGAGCGCTTGTTTGTGAATACCAACGTAAAATCCACGTATATAGTTACCACATGCTTAGGAATAAAGAAGAGGCTGAGGATGCGGTTCAGGAAATCTTTTTAAAGTGTTACCAAAATATACACCAATATTCCCAAGGAACGTCCTTTTCCGGATGGTTGTATACAATTGCATATAATCACTGCATTAATTTACTAAAGAAGCGAAGCTTACGCCATAAGTTGATAACACTTTATCGTACGCAATTGGCTCAAGCAAAGCAGGAAGTAGATTATGCATCATTATCTATTCATGACGTATTAGGCTTACTATCTGCCGAGGACAGAAACTTGCTTGTGCTTAGAGTATGGGAAGACCAAAGCTTTGATGAAATTAGCAGGATTATGAACTGCAAACCGACAACAGTACGTAAAAGGTTTGAGCGTATTCGCAAAAAATTGAAGATGAAAATGATTCAATTGGAGGAGTGTCCAAGTGTCCCAAAAACAGCATTTCGAAGATGATGTGGAAGAGTTAAAAATTCTATTTAATAAACCGGATTTGCCTATACAGGATTTTTCTACAAGAATAATAAATCTTATTGATGAACGGGAATGTAAAACGAATTTAAAACCTAATGTTTTTAAACGAACTGCATTCGTTATCGTGATCGTGGGAATACTCTGCGGATTCACCTACGCAACAACAAAATGGATCGAGTTAAAGGACAAAAACGGAAACGTTGTTCTAGAGGTAAGATCAACAGATAGTAAAGTCTTACCTGATTATCAACAAGCACTCGAAGAAATCAAGAATAAGATTTCTCCTGGGGAATCTGCTACAGTCTATTTTGGTAGTAAAGATGATATTCTGCACAAAAAAACAGATCAGGTCATGCATACCATTTCGCCGTATAAATACACTGATTTTAGTCAATTTATAAAGGCGCTTGCAGCTCCATTCGAATCGAGTCAAATTCAGCCTATTCTCTCAGAAGCATACCAATTTAAAGAAGCATCAATTTATATGAACCCTGCGATCGGAGCCGGTAAAAAAGGGAAAATGATTTTTGGTACAGCTTCAAATGGACAAGAGCTTGGTTACTATACGCAGAAAATTGGAACTCAACCAATCTCCATTGTAATCACTTATACGAATCGCGAGCATGAAGTAAATTATACAAGTTACTTCACGCCAGGAAGGGAAGAAACGAAATTTTTCCAAAGTTCTCCGTCAGTGGATGCTAAAACGGTTATCAATGGTGTGGACACCTATTATTATGTTGACGAGTATACACAGGAGAGATCACTACTGTGGGCTAAACAAGAGAATGAGAGAACAGCTCATTTTGTCTTGAGTAGTACAACCGCGAGCAAAAGTGAACTGTTGAAAATTACAAAAAACATCCTTTCTGATTGAGTTTATTTAAGGTCTTATCTTTATGGCTTTAATATTGAACTAACGGGATACGTTAGTTGAATGATAACAGCGGCAGTCTAAGACTTTATTTATCAGATCTTGGACTGCCGCTGCTTTATATAAATGGTTCATTCTAAAACTTATTTTTCACTGAACAATAATAGCCTGACCCGGCTGATGCGTGGTGCTTACTGTTAAATGGTATTCCTGCCTTATCCTGCTAAGCCATCCTCTGTCGTACCGCATTCAATCTCTCCTGCCGACAAGGATGCCTTACCCAGGTTCACTTATGATCTACTAGTTATACTCTATAAACAGGCCAGACCTCGTCCCCTGCCTATTCTATTAATCCTCTTAAGAACTCAAGGCTTAGCCCTGATGTGTCCGGGAGAACCACATCGGCCCCGGAGCTCTTCAAGGTAATCTCCTCACCGATTCCAACCGCCACCATACCCGCGGATTTGATTGCCTCAATCCCAGCCTGGGCATCTTCAATCCCCACACAAGCATTCGGCTCCGCCCCAACCTCTTCAGCTCCGCGCAAGAACAGATCGGGAGCGGGCTTGCCTTTGGCAACGGAATCGGGATGCACCACATAACGGAACAAATCCGCAAGCTCCAGCGCCCTCAGAATTTGCGGAGCATTCTTGCTGGCCGAAGCAATGACAGCCGGGATATTCTGCTCCCTTAACTCCAGCAGCAGCTCTCGAATTCCTGGATACACATCATCTGGCGTAATCGAATCGAGCAGAGAGGCATAATGCTCATTCTTGCGGGTCGCCAGCTCCAGCTTCTCCTCGGGGGTATAAGCATCTGCTTTGCCACCATGCTCAAGGATACGTTCCAGTGACTCTCCCCGGCTGATTCCTTTCAAATTCTCATTGAACTCCCGGTCAAAGGGAATCCCTATCTGCTCACCAAGCCGCTTCCAAGCCACATAGTGGTACTCCGCCGTGTCCGTAATCACACCGTCCAGATCAAAAATTACAGCCTGCAATTTCATCTCTTCTCCTCCTGATTTCACTCATGACTGCTGCTTCAGCATGAAGCAGCAGTCATGAGTCCAAACTTCTTCCCAAGCCCAAGCCCCTACGGGCAGCATTTAAATCAATTTTATGTCAGCCGTCAGTCCTTGCATATCCATCTCTGGACCCTCAGGCAGATGCCCCTTCGCTTAGATCGGTTACATGATAACTTCAATTCGTGTTCCTTGGCTTATCTTCGTCATCCCGTCCCACTGCACCTCTACCTGCCATCCACCTGGATTGTGAATCACCGCGTGCAGATGTCCGTCAACCTCCTTCAAACGAATGTCGAATTCGGCATCACCCACCACCACTTGCTTCAGCTCACAGCTTCTGCCTTCCCAGGCTCTAGGTAATTTAGGGGCTAGGATCAGCTTCTTCTCGTACGCAGCCGGACGAATACCGAAGAAATGCCGGACTACCGGGACCGCCATGGCATAAATCGTCCAGGCCTGTACCACGCAGCCGTAATCCGGGGACATCTCCGAGAACGAACCCGGCAGTACCCGGGAGAAGGAGCGGCCCATTCTCTCCAGCAGCTCCAGCGCTTGGTCAGGGTATCCGTTTGCCGCCTCGGCCACCGCATGAACCCCGGTGGAGATGGTCATGGTTCCCTGCTGATATATTCCCGCCAGGTATGTTCCGTATTCCCCGATAAATGTGCTGCTGCGCATTGTCTTAAGCGCTCGTTCCGCCTTCTGCGGGTCCGCAATCCCCGCTTCCATAGGAGTGACAATAACCCAGTTCTTATTCAGCAGCCAGCCCTGATCATGCTCATCCTGATCTGCGGTTTCCAGAAGGTTCTCCACATAATCGCGATACCCTGAAAGCCCCTGCTGCTCTGCAAGAGACACCATGTAATCCACTTTAGGTGCGATATCCCTCTTCGATGCCACCGCATCCGCGAACAGCCCCTCTTCTTCCATCCAAAAGACCTCATTAACCGCACGGGATGCCCGGTCGGCGAGTTCCTTATACTTAGCCGTACGCTCAAGATCACCAAGATATCCACTCATCTTGGCCATCGCCTTCAGCGCCTGTGCCGTATACACGGCACTGTCGATCAGCTCCATATTCAAACCGGCAATCTCAATAATGCCATAACCGGACGGGAACAAATCTCCATCCGGGTCCATCTCCCCAAGCAGCCATTCGATACCCTTCACGGCGTACTCGTAATGCCGGCGCAGCAGTTCCTCATCCCCGGTCCAGCTGAATATCTCCCACAGAAACGTTATGTAATGTGCCGTTTCCTGCGTATTGCCCGGATTGGACACAGCGCCCATTGTAGTCACCTCATGCACAATCCGCCCGTTGCCGTTCGCTTCCTCTGACTTCTCCAGAATCAGATTCAGCGTATCCTTGGCCAGCTGTGCATCCCCAACCGCCAGTACACCTTGAAGGGAATACGTGTTGTCACAGCCGAACCACCACGGGTATGTCGGACCGCCTGCGGTCAGGCCCCGGCCGACTCCGTCCACCGTCTGAACCAGCCACTGGTTGTTCCATTTCACCCATTTGAACATTTCAGTGAACCGGTCTTCACCCTCCACCGACAGCTCGGCACGCCTCTGGACCTGTTCATACAGCCGGCGCTTCTCCTCCAGCATAGCCCCGTGACCGGCCTCAATGACCTGATACGATTGCTCGCATGCCTCGCGCGAGACATAAGATCCGGCGACTATGAGCCGGAACTCGAACTCTTCCCGCTCGGCCAGCTCAATCTCGGCGGCGTAAGCCACGCCGCAGCCATTGCCGGCGGTGAACTCGGGCCCGTACAGCTCCGGGCCCACCGCGATCTCCTCGCCCGGCAGGTCGGACCCGATCATGGCGTACCACTCATGATCGCTGTCCTTGACCAGCACCCGCCGCGGCGTCAGCACCTGCGCTTCGTCGCGTGCGCCGTCAAGGATGCCGATCTCGTCCGAGAACCAAACCGGACGCAGATCGGTCCGCGCCAGCAGCTCCAGGCGCAGGCGGGTTACGCCCTTGCCGTAGGCCTGCAGCCGGTAATGGGCGGCCATGCCCTTCTCCAACTCGGGCGCGAACTGCATCCGGTCAATCCGGACCGGAATATGCCCCAGCCCGTGATCATAATCGAACCGGGTGCCCCACGGTTCGTTCGTGAAGCCATCGGCTCTGGACCATACGGCGATACCGCGGTCCAGGTCCGTCACTTTGAGCCAGAAGCCGTCCAGCAGCTTGATCGGATGCAGCCAGATGCCGCCCATCTCATTGACAATGTGGTGTCCGAAGTCCGGGAAATAACCGTCCTGCGAACCGCATATTTTCACATATTCCCCGCCGCTGTAATACAAATTGAAAGGATGCCTGCTTGTCAGTGCCGCCATGATGCTCCCCCTTTATTGTAAGTTGCTCTTCTATGCTAACTTTTGCTTGCGTATGGTTTTAAGCGCCCACACTCACCCTTTGACTGCGGACGAGATCGAAATGCCCTCGATAAAGTACTTTTGCGCGATGAAGAAAGTAATCAGCACCGGAAGCATGATCAGGATCGTGGCCGCCATCAGCATGTTCCACTCTACGTTATACAGGCCTTTGAACATGGACAGCCCGAGCGCGAGGGTATAATGTTCATTGGAATTCAGATAAATCAACGGACCCTGGAAGTCGTTCCATACGCCCATGAAAGTAAAAATTGCTACCGCAATCAGCGGCGGCTTCGAGAGCGGCAGCATAATCCGCAAGAAGATCTGCATCCGGCTGGCCCCGTCCACATACGCCGATTCATCCAGTTCTTTGGGGATTCCCCGCATAAATTGCCGGATGAGGAAGATGTTAAACGCCCCGCCTCCAAAGAAAGCCGGCACAATCAGCGGCAGGAATGTGTCCACCCATCCCAGCTCTTTAAACATTAGAAACATAGGAATCATCGTCACCTGGGACGGCAGCATCATCGTAGCCAGCAGCACCAGGAACAGAGCCCGCTTGCCCTTGAAGTTAAACCTTGCGAACCCATAGGCGCTAACCGCTGAGGAGAATACCGTTCCAATCAGGACGGGGATGAGAATCGTCAGTGTATTTTTCAAGAAGGTGAAGAACGGGATGGCCTGTACTGCATTGGCGTAGTTCGCCCACTTCCACACTTTCGGGAAGAAGTTGTCTTTGAATACTTCCGCAGGCGTCTTCAAGGAGACCGCAACGGTCCACAGCAGCGGCACCAGTACGATACACGCTCCGCCTAACAGCAGCAGAAATGCCACAATGCGAGGCAGATTCCATCGTTTAACTGAATAGTTCATTGCTCCATGGCCTCCTTAATCCCGCTCTTCGTCGCCTTGGTAATACACCCACATGGAAGAACTGCGGACGACCAACAGCGTGAAGAACAGAATGATGATGAACAGAATCCAGGACAAGGCGGATGCATACCCCATCTCATAATCCTTAAATGCTTTATTGTATAAGTACAAGTTATAGAACAGCGTAGAATTCAGCGGACCACCCGAGGTCATAACAAACGCCTCTGTGAAGTATTGGAAGCCCCCGATAATCCCCATCACAAGATTGAAGAAGATGGTTGGTGAGATCATTGGCAGCGTCACACTGACGAACCGCCGGAAGATTCCGGCTCCATCCAGGGAAGCAGCCTCATACAGATCCTCAGGCACCCCTTGAAGACCCGACAAATAAATGATGATCGTGTTGCCCACACTCCAGATTCCCATGACCACCAGCGCACCTAACGCATAATGAGGGTCCTGCAGCCATGCTGGGCCTTGAATACCGAACCACCCCAAAGCCCGGTTCAGCACTCCGTATTCCGGGTTGAAGATCATGATCCACATCATGGAGGTGGCCACAGCCGGAATGACAGAAGGCATAAAATATACCAGCCGGAACACATGCATTCCCCGGCTGCGCATATTCAGCAGCATCGCGGTGAACAAGGCCACAATCTGATAAAGCGGCACAGATACTAATGCAAAGATGAACGTGACCTTTAGCGATTGATAGAACATATCGTCATGGAAAATCTGTTTAAAATTATCTAGCCCTACCCATTCAATCGATTTGATGCCTGTAATGATGTCCCATTTGCTGAAGGAGAGGATCAGAGAGAACAGCATCGGACCCAAGGTGAAGAGCACCAGACCCAACAACCATGGCAGAATAAATAAATACCCCGAGCGTTCTGATTTCGAGTTGCGCATAGTAGCCTCCTTGAAGACAAGGGGTGAACCGGCTGGATAGAGCCGCTTCACCCGCTGTATTTTTCTTATTTCTTGATTTTGCTGTCTACATTTTTGGCGGCTTCATCAAGGGCTTCTTTGACAGTCGATTGATTCAGCATGATCTTCTCCAATGCTCCAGTGAACTGTTCCACGAAGATAGGACCATTCCCGGAACGCATGGTTACCGGTTTTTTCGCAAAGTTCATCATTTCAATAACGGGTTTGTCATTCACTTCTTTGGCTTTGACTTCATCAAGTTCCTTCACTGTGGCTGGAAGAACGGCTCCGTTGGAGGAACGCAGCTTCTGGGCCTCGGTTCCAGACAGCCATTTCACCAGCTCATAAGCTTCCTGTTTGTGCTTGCCCGCCGCATTTACCGCCCAACCTGCACTTGCGATAATGCTTGAACGTGTGCCATCCTCTGATTTCGGAATCAGAGCCGAGCCGTATTTCACATCGGATTTATCCAGATCGCCTTTGATCCAGCGGCCGGTTACCATCATGGCAAGCTTATCCGTCATGAACATCGAGGAATCTCCACCCATCGTCTGGGTATCGGTTGGGGTTGGAGAGACGCGGTCCGGTCCGTTGGACCAAGCCACATATTTCTCAATTGCTGCTACCGTCTTATCTCCGTTCATGTAGCCTTCAGCAGCAGTTCCATCTTCATTGGCAATGTCCGTGCCATAATCCCACAGGTAGGTGTAGATTGGATACTCCCATTTGCCGGCATTAAAGCCGAATTGGGTGAACTTTCCGCCCTCCTGCTTGGTCAGCTTTTTCGCTGCGGCCGTCAGATCGCTCCAGGTCCAATTGTCGTTCGGGTATTCCATCTTGGCTTCATCGAACATGCGCTTGTTGTACCACAGTGCGAGCGGATTGAAGTCCTTGGGCAGATAATATTGTTTGCCCTTGATGTTCATATTCTCAATCAGATCTTTCTGAAAAATATCGAGTTTGAACGAGGTATCCTTCTTCAAGTAGTCATCGAGTGGTTCAACCACGCCTTTGTCCACAAATTTGTAATAGTCCCCTTCACCCACCAGGAAAACGTCTGGCGCTTGACCAGCAGCCAGGGATGCCGTCAGTTTCGTGCCATAACCGTCACTTGGGATCGGTTCGAATTTCACCTCAATATTAGGATGGGCCTTGTTGAATTCTTCCGTCAGCTTCACTTCGTCTGCCGCCGCATTCACATCTCCCCATACGGAGAACGTAAGTTTCACCTTCTCACCGCTTCCCCCTCCGCTGCTGGAGCTTCCTCCAGACGAGCAAGCAGACAGAATCAGAGCAGCAATCATAACCATAACGAGACTAGTTGACCATTTTTTCATATAATGATGACCTCCCTTATGAATATATAAAAGCATTGTAACTGTTAGGAGAAAAGCTTTTGTTTAAAATGTCCCATTGTAATATTTCCCAACCATATGAGACTTCTAACTACTGCCCCATTCTTCTAGGAGATAGGCTGCGCCCCGCTCGTCTGGGGTAATTCCAGTTCACCCTCGAAGCTTACTGGCTTACCAGCCACCTTAAGCCGGATCACATCTGCCGATGAGGATTTGATTCGAATACCGCTGCGGTCTATTCGAATCTGGAGCCGGCTGCCCTGCCAATACAGCGGGAAGGAGAGTTCTTCCCAGGCCTGCGGCAGCCGTGGATTCAGATGCAGCTCCCCGCCAAGCATTCTGATGCCGGCGAAGCCCATTACCAGGCATTCCCATATGCCGCCAAGGGAGGCGGAGTGAATTCCCGCATCGGACGAATGCATATTCGGCCCAAGATCAATCTCGGCAGCTCTGCGGAACAGATCATATGCCAGGGCTTCGTCACCGAAATCATTGGCCAGAATGGAATGGGTCGACAAGGATAGTGAGGAGTCGTGAAGTGTCTTCTCCTCGTAATAATTATAATTCGCCCGCTTCACCTCTGGCTGGAATCTGTCCTCCAGCAGAAGGAACAGCATCATGATGTCGGCCTGCTTGGATACCTGCAGATTGTTCACCTGGTCCAGGTTGTAGTCATCAAAGAGACTACCTACCTTCGTCTGGTTCTTGTATGGAGTAAGATCAATAATCTGCTTCTGCAGGTAAGTATCATCCTGCGGGATGATGTTCTGCTCGTTAGGCTGCGGGAGATAGATCAATCCGAGCTTCTCTTCCCATACTGGACGTGCCGCTTCAAGTCCAAGCTTTGAGTTCAGCTCCGCGAACAGCTCAGGTCTTTTCTCCTTAAGCTCATCACAGTACTGAATTGCTAACGAAATATTGAAATGGGCCATGTAGTTGGTAAACGCGTTGTTATCTACGTGTTCCTTGTACTCATCCGGGCCAATCACCTCGTTGATATGGTAACGTCCGTGCTCCTCATCCCACTCCAGCCGGCTGGCCCAGAACTTTGCCGTATCCAAAATGATCTCATAGCCATAGCGGTCCATGTAATCCTGGTCTCCGGTTGCCTTGAAATAATGCCAGACAGCGTAAGCAATGTCCGAGGAAATATGCTGCTCAATGAATCCCGACCAAATCTTCGTCTGTTCCCCGGTCACAATATCGACCGCACCCCAGACCGGAGTAACTTCCCCATCGGACGGCCACGCAGCTTCCCAAGGGTACATCGCTCCCTCAAATCCATTCTCCTTCGCTTTGCGCCTTGCTCCCTCCAGGCCCAAATAGCGATACTCCAGAAGCGAACGGGCAATCCGGGGATTGCTGTAGATGTAGAACGGCAGAATGAATATCTCCGTATCCCAAAATGAATGCCCCTTGTAGCCCTCGCCACTCAGCCCCTTGGCGCCAATTCCCATTCTCCGGTCATGGGCCGGGGTCATAACCACCAGATGATAGACCGCGAAACGGACTGCCAGCAGATCGAACTCATTCTTTGATTTAAGCGTGATATCGTAATCTCTCCACACCTCAGCCCATGCCCTCTTATGCTCGCTCAGCATTTCGTCGAACCCTTGATCATGAAGCGCTTTCAACTGTTCCAGAGCATGGCTTCTTATTGTGCTTAAGTCACTCTCTCCACCGAACTCCAGATCCCGGCTCGTGTACACAGTGGCTATTTTGTCAAAGGTATACGTATCTCCTTCACTGAGGTCCAATTCGTACTTAACGGCGACCTGCCGCCGTTCAATTTCCATCCGGGGAGCCAGATTCAATTCCGCCCCATTCAACTTATGGCTGTGCGCCGCATGCAAGACAAAAGTTACCTTCGATTCCGTGGTCTGCTGAAGCAGCTCCAGGTAGGTCTTGTCATAAATGCGCTTCTCTCCCTCGTGGAAATGCTGGCTCCCCGAGTTGTTCATTTGCCCGTCTATTCCGGAACCAACTGACAACCTGACATCTCCTTGAAGCGGGGTCACCTCCATCCGCATGCCGATCGCATGCTTATGGTGGAGAGAGACGAACCGGCGGAAGGTGAAGCGAAGCTTCTTCCCGTCCTTGCTCTCCCAGTCGAAGGAACGGGTCAACTCGGCATCCCGGATATTCAGCATCCGGCTGTACCCGGTGAAGCTCCCTTTCTCCAGGGAGAACCGCTCTCCGTCAATCCGCAGATCAAGCCGGGTAAGGTCTGCAGCATTAGGCAGCTCCGTTACTTCTTCCTCATCAAATTTGTTGAATGTTCCGTTCACGAACAGATTTCTTTTCTCTCCGATGTAGGGCTCCTCTGTAGCCGATCTAAGTCCCATATATCCGTTGCCCAGCGACATGATCGCCTCGCATTTCCCTAAGGTCAGAGTGGAAAACTGCTCTTCGGCTACAACCCACTGCATCAAATCATCCGATACTCTCTTGCTGTAATTTAGCATGGAATAGTCCTTTCTCCTGATTTGGCGATAATCTCTCTTTTTTGTAAGCGTAACCGAAATCGTTTTCGAAATGAATAAAAAAGATCGAAAACGATTTCGAATAGGGTAAAAAAATATAGCGTTGGTCGAAAACGTTTTCGAGTACATTATTGCACCTTTACGGACTCTCTGTCAACAACTTCGAAAGGTAAAATTTTTTGATAACCTGGCGCATTCTTTTCCAACATGTAAATGACCTGTTCAAAAGCGGAGTATGCGCTTCCGTAGAAATCCTGTCTGACGGTGGATAATCTTGGAGTAGTATAGCTGGACAATATAATATCATCAAAGCCCATAACCGATAGATCCTCCGGGATACGAACCCCCAGCTCCCTGCATCTGCTCATGAAAGCAATCGCCATCAGATCACTCGCAATAAACACAGCCGTCAAATTTGGATTGGCCTTGAGGTACTCTTCAGTTGCTTCGTAAGCCAATTCCTCTACGTAATCAGCTTCAATCACTATCTTCGGGTCATATTCAATACCGGCACTCTCAAGAGCTTCTCTATAACCCTGTTGTCTCTGAATACTGACCGTTGCGAACTTGTGCCCGTTCATCATTCCGATCCGCCGGTGTCCTTTGCTGATTAGATACTTTACCGCTTCCTTGGCCGCATTCACGTTATCCGTAATCACTGACCCCGCATGGGGTCCTACAATTTCCGCATCAATGACCACGCAAGGAATATCGCTGTTCACCAGCTCTTGGAAGTACGGGTCAGTAGTCCTAAGGCCTGAGATCACTACCCCGGCGATCTTGTGTTCCTTGCAGAACTGCCAGTAGGACTTATCCTGCTGCTCCGACAAGCTGCGTGTGTAAATAACGACCTCATATTGATAATGATTCGCGGCTCCGTAGATGCCGGACATAATCTGAAATAACACGCCATCTTTCCCATTGGTCTGCTCAAAGTTAGAGATAATCAGCGCGATAGTCTTGGTTACCTTGTGCTTCAGATTTTTGGCCAGCATATTCGGGAAATAATTCAGCTCCTGTGCGGCCTGCATCACTTTCCGCCGCGTTGCCTCACTGACATCGGTATACCCGTTAAGAGTTTTGGAAACCGCGGATATGGACACATTGGCACGCTTAGCCACATCTTTGATGGATACCATTACTTCATCATCACTACCATTCTTAAAATATAATCAACTCTATTGTATCCTTTAACACTAAAATATCAACCGGTTCTTCTGACGCCTGTATGGGCTAAGGGGACCATCCATCAAGGAGTCCCCTCTCGCCACATCTTATAAATCAGGTATAGCCAGATCAGCTACCCGGTTCTTGCCCGCATTCTTAGCCAGCCTGAGAGCCCTTTCTGCAGTCCGGACCAGCTCATCCGGCTGCACGTCCACTGAGACGGCGGAGGTTACCACGCCCACACTGACTGTAATGAATTCCCCAAGCTCCGGCATGTTAAGCGGAATCTGGACCTCCCGCACCCCTTTGCGGATTTGCTCCGCCAATTCTAGAGCGCCGGTGGCTTCGTCCCCAAATGCTGAATATGATAGGGTGCCGTCTCTTCTTTCAATCTAGTCAATATATTAGCATTCACGAAATGAAGACCTCCCCTGCTTAATTATGAATCTATTACTATTTCCACACATATAACAGCATAACAAAACTTAGTGCTGTGTCCTAATTATTATTTCATATTTTCCCTTACATTACCTTACAGGTTATAGAGCAAGAAACGTCTGCTCTGCCGAAAAATCCGTGGTGCAACGGTAGTCTCCTCCTATTCAAACAGGAGACGCAGCTAATATGCGGATTGATTTATTAAATCTTGTCAACATTATTCATGACGTGATCAGGTTTTCCTTTCGTTGATGATGTAAGCGCTCTGATTTACGCTTGTTGTGAGGATGATGTGAGGAATCTCACCTCAAAACCACACTACTTTTTAATTAGGGGGATCCGATTCACATGGATACTGCTCACCAAAGTTCGTCCCAAGGCATGCGGGTAAGAATTCAACGCTTCGGTCGTCTCCTCAGCGGGATGGTCATGCCGAATATCGGCGCCTTCATCGCTTGGGGTCTTATCACGGCTTTATTTATTCCAACTGGCTGGTTCCCCAACGAACAGCTGGCCAAACTGGTTGGCCCGATGGTCAACTACCTCCTTCCGGTTCTCATCGGCTATACCGGCGGGAAAATGATTCATGACACCCGGGGAGGTGTCATCGGAGCCGTAACGACCATGGGAGTCATCGTGGGTACCGACATCCCTATGTTTATGGGGGCCATGATTGTCGGCCCTATCTCCGCCTGGATCTTGAAGCAGTTCGACAAATCCGTCGAAGGCAAGATCAAATCCGGCTTCGAGATGCTTGTTAACAACTTCTCGCTGGGTATTATCGGGGCTATTCTCGCCCTCGGCTCTTTCCTGGGCATCGGCCCTATTGTCGAAGTGATCAGCAAGGCGCTGGCAGCTGGCGTTGAAGGTCTGCTTCACGCAGGGCTGCTGCCCCTGGCCAACGTTATCATCGAACCGGCCAAGGTGCTGTTCCTGAACAATGCGATTAACCATGGCGTGCTGGGTCCTATTGCGCTTGAGGAATCCTCGCGGATAGGCAAGTCGATTCTGTTCATGCTGGAATCGAACCCGGGTCCAGGTTTAGGAATTCTGTTGGCCTACATGCTGGCCGGCCGGGGCTCAGCCAAGCAATCAGCTCCAGGCGCAGCGATTATCCATTTCCTTGGCGGGATTCATGAAATCTATTTCCCTTATATCTTGATGAATCCGCGCCTGATTCTAGCGGCCATTGCCGGCGGCGTAACGGGAACCTTTACATTCACCATTTTTGGCGCAGGACTTGTGGCTACAGCCTCACCGGGCAGCATCTTTGCTTATATCGCCATGGCTCCAAAGGGTGGCCTGCTGCCGGTGCTGAGCGGGGTGCTTACGGCAACCGTCGTATCGTTTGTAGTGGCAGCCCTGCTGCTTAAGACAGGTAAGAACAAGGAAGAAGACCTGGAAGAAGCAGCGGCCAAAATGCGCGAAATGAAGAGCGCTGGCAGCACTCCAGCTCCAGCCGCAGCCGCAGTGGCTGAAGCTGTACCAAGCAGCCGCACAGAGAATACAGCAGTATACGCTGAGACCTCCTCTCCTGCAGAACACAGGGACATTAAGAAGATCGTCTTCTCCTGTGATGCCGGTATGGGCTCAAGTGCAATGGGAGCCTCCGTGCTTAGAAAGAAACTGAAAGCGGCCGGGGTGGACGTGGCTGTTACCAACACAGCAATCAGTGAAATCCCTAAGGATGCGGATATTGTGGTGACACACCAGTCGCTAACCGACCGGGCCCGTGGACAGAATCCAAACGCCGAGCATATTTCCATCGAGAACTTCCTGAAAAGTCCGAAATACGACGAGCTCGTCGAGCGACTGAAAAAATAACAGTACTTTTAAATTCAACAAGCGCTGGCTGAATAAGCCGGCGTTTATCCCTCTTTGACGAGGTGCATGCCTATGAACCGTATGACTCCCAGGCAAAGACAAATACTTGAAATTCTGCTTAATCGCCAGGAAGAAGTAACGGCGGGGGAAATAGCCGCCAAGATTGGTGTCAGCGCGAGAACCGTCCACCGGGAAATGTCTGGGGTGGAGCAGCTTCTGACAGATCTGGGCCTCCCGCTGGAGAAGAAATCCGGGCGGGGTTTCCAGGTAACCGGAAGTCCTGACCAGCACCAAGCCGCCTTACAGGAATTGAATGCCTCCGCTCTGACCAGATATTCCACGGAAGAGCGCAAATGGCTCGTCCTCAGCACCCTGTTGGACGAAACCGAGCCTATAAAGCTGTTCTCCCTGGCCCATGATCTTAATGTGGCTGTGGCAACCATCAGCTATGACCTGGATCAATTGGAGACATGGATCAGCAGGAACAATCTTTCGCTGGTCCGCCGCAGAGGGTATGGCGTGGAAATTACGGGAACCGAGCAAGCCAAGAGGCAGGCGATCGGCAAGCTCATCTCGGAGCATCTGGACTATTCGGACCTGTTCGGTCATACAAGCCGCTCCTCCCAAAATGCGTTGACCCGGCAGCTTCAGCGGATGGCGGGTCAGAGCGACCTTCTGAACGTGGAGAATGCGCTGTGGGCCGCAGGGGAGAACTGGCTTGAAGAACTGCCCGAGTCCGCGTATACCCACCTGCTGATTGAACTGTCAGTGGCGTTAACCCGGATCAAAGAAGGGAAGTTTGTTCTTGCCCTATCCTCCCGGGGTTCTGTTAGCCCCGCTGCTGCCGGAGAAGCTCCTGCAGCAGGACCTGAAGATAGAAGCCGAATGGCCGCTGATTATATCTTAAGCTCCTCCCCCCTGTCGGACCTTATCCCTGAGGAGCACAGGCAGGAAGAGACTCTTTATCTATACCACCTGTTCAGCAAGGCTGAGAGATCTTCCCCTGCTCAGGATTTAACGTCCGTAGATGCTGCTCTGATGACTATGGTCCAGCATCTTATCTCCAAGATGGAGCAGCGTACGGGAATCCCCTTCGTAGAGGACCGCTCACTCCGTGAAGGGCTGCTCGGTCACATGGAGCCGGCCTTACATCGGATCCGCAGGGGCGAGCGGGTGCGAAATCCTCTTCTTGGACAGATTAAAAGGGATTACGAAGCACTGTTTGAATCCGTCCGCCTGGTGGTGGACGACATGAACATTGCCGTGAATATTCCGGACGAGGAGATTGGATTCCTGGTCATGCATTTTGGGGCTTCCATGGAAAGATTGAAACAGTTTGCTGGCAGTGTCCGGGCTATTCTGGTCTGCAGCAGCGGAATTGGCTCATCGAAGCTGCTCGCCACGCGGATTAAGAAGGAGATGCCTCAGATCGAGGTGCTCGGCAATGTCTCCTGGTATGAAGCCGCCCGGCTGCCGGAAGAAGACTACGATTTGATCATTTCCACGGTCGATCTTCCTCTGGGGGCGGACCGGTATATCAAGCTTACCCCGCTGCTTACGGCTGAGGATATAGAGCGGCTCCAGGATTACATCCAGATTTCAGCCCCCGTCCGCAAGACGGCTCAAAGCGTGGAAGAGACCGGCTTCACCCCGTTGACATCCGGCCAAGAGCTTAGCCAGCTTAAAACACTAAGCACCACACTAAACGAAATCATCGGACTGATTGACCAATTTGTAATTTATCAACTGAATAATCCGTCATTTGGGCTTGAGATGACGCTCAGCCTGGCTTGTGCAGCTCTTCATAAGGACCAGGTACTTAGTGATCCCGGGCAGGTTGTCAAACGGCTCATCGAACGGGAACAGCTCGGAAGCCTGGTTATCCCGGATACATCCCTTGCGTTATTTCATACACGCAGTGCATCCATTCACCGTCCGTCCTTCACGCTGTTCAGACTGATGACACCCTTGGTGCTTGAAGATGAGCATGCCCACACCGTCCAGCAGCTGCTGATTATGCTTGGCCCACAGCACCTCTCCAAAGAGAGCCTGGAAGTGCTGAGCGAGATCAGCGCGCTTCTTCTGAAGCCTGAAATGACCCGGCTGCTTGAGACGGGGAGCCAGGACGATATTCAGCAATACATGGCGGCTGAACTGCTGCATTTTTTCGAGAATAAAAGATAACAAGATTGGAGAGAACCATCATGAGTATTCTATCTGCAGATAAAATCAAGTTAAACGTGAGCGTAAAAGATAAATATGAAGCCATCCGGATCGCCGGACAACTGCTTGTGGATGCGGGTCATGTCTCTGAACCGTACCTGGACGCCATGATCGAGCGGGAGGATTCCCTTTCAACCTATATGGGAGGCGGACTTGCGATTCCCCATGGCACCAAGGAAGCCAAGAGTCTGATTACATCTACCGGACTCTCGGTTGTGGTCATCCCAGACGGAGTTGAATTTAGCGATGGCGAGAAAGCTTACATCCTGGTCGGCATTGCTGCGGTAGGCAATGAACATATGGATATTTTGACGAATGTGGCCATGATCTTCTCGGAGGACGAGAATGTTGAGCGCATTAAGAATGCAGGCAGTGCCGAAGAAATTATCGAGATTTTTGAAAGCGGGATGGAAGAATGAGAGCGGTCCATTTCGGTGCAGGGAACATCGGCAGAGGTTTTATCGGATTGTTGTTATCTCAGTCCGGGTATGAAGTGATTTTCTCAGATGTGAATGAGACGCTTGTCTCAGAGCTTAAACGGCGCGGGGAATATACCGTAACCTTGGCGAACGACGCTAAGGATGCCCTGCCGGTTACCGGCGTAACAGCCATCGACGGCAAAAACCTGAAACAGGTGGCCGAAGCCGTGGCGGAAGCGGACCTGGTCACTACAGCTGTGGGTGTGGGTATCCTGAAGCATATTGCCCAGGGCATTGCCCAAGGCATTGAGCTCCGGCTCCAGAGCCCAAATGCCCGCCCGCTTCACGTGATTGCCTGTGAGAATGCCATCGGAGGAAGTGCCCAGCTCAAGGAGCAAGTATATGCCCACCTTAGTGAAAAGGCTCGCGCGAAGGCAGGCACGCTGATCGCATTCCCGAATGCGGCTGTGGACCGCATCGTGCCGCTGCAGCATCATGAGGACCCGCTCCAGGTTGTCGTCGAACCTTTCTATGAATGGGTCGTGGACCGCTCCCAGATGATTGAAGGCTTCCACGAGGTCGGTGGCGTCCATTATGTGGACCAATTGGAACCCTATATCGAACGCAAGCTGTTCACCGTGAACACAGGTCACTGCACTGCTGCTTATTTCGGACACCTCGCCGGTTACAACACCATTCAGGAAGCCATGGCAGATGAAGCAGTCGAAGGAAAGGTGCGTGCTGTGTTAGAGGAGACCGGTGCCATGCTGGTCGCTAAACACGGTTTCGATAAAGCTGAACATCAGAAATACATTCTCAAAATTCTGGACCGCTTCCGCAACCCTTCCCTGACAGATGAGGTTGTCCGGGTTGGCCGTTCGCCAATCCGCAAATTGTCACCAAATGACCGTCTCGTCTCTCCTGCCCGGCAGGCGTTGGAATACGGCATCCGTCCGAAGCAGCTGACGGCCGCAATGGGCGCAGCCCTACACTTCGACTATGCCGAGGACCCGGAAGCGGTCGAACTTCAATCCTCTATCCGCGAGCTTGGCATCGGGGAGACGGTAACCAAATATACCGCCATCTCCGCGGACCAGCCGCTCCACCAGGATATTGTGAAGATGTACCAGCAGCTTGGATAGCAGCAGGCTGGCAGATGGAATGGATACTTGTCTGGAGCATGAAGTCTGCGCGTAAAGGTATAACACCTGCAGCTATTGCTAGAGCTTCATCTACAACTTATTATGTGCTAGAGACCATGCATGCCTTTGGGCATTCATCAAGGGAAGGGCGTCATATTGAACTGATAACATCAAAAAAACTAAGCCGCCAGCGGGAGTTCTCTCCTGTCCTGGCGGCTTGGCTTTTTGGTGCTGGGAGGAGTCTGTCTAAAGTTAGCAGCAGATCCCCCCACAAAGCACACGATTTTGTTGTCCCATCTCATCCGCCAACCTTAGCTAACTCCCTTTCCAAGGCGTACCCGGGACGATCCATCCGATACAGGTTCCGGTAGCGCGGATAGCGCTCCATCAGCTCGGCATGCGTGCCTCTCATCTCAATCCGGCCGCCCTCCATGAAGATAATCTCATCCATGCTCTCTGCCAAGGCCAGATGGTGGGTGACCCAGATCAGCGACTTCCCTTGGGTCTCCCGCAGAATCGTCTTCAGCAGCTCGCGCTCTGTCCGCGGATCAAGTCCCACGGTCGGCTCGTCAAGGATGACCACCGGCGTATCCTGCAGCAGAATGCGCGCAAGCGCCACCCGCTGCCGCTCCCCGCCGGAGAAGCGCTGGCCCATCTCCCGCATCGGCGTATCATAGCCGCCGGGCAGGGTCCCGGCCAGCGCTGCCAGCTGGGCCTGCTCAGCCGCCCGGCGGACGTCTTCGTCCGTAGCGGAGACCCGGCCCAGCCGGATGTTGTTCGCCAGCGTCGTGTCGAACAGATGCGGCCGCTGATTCAGCACGGAGATGATCCGGGGAATATCCTCCCCGAGATCAGCAGCGGCCGTGCCATTAATCCGCACGGTGCCGGAATCCGGCTTGAATGCTCCCTGAATCAGCCCAAGCAGCGTGGACTTGCCTGCGCCGCTGCGGCCGATGACGGCAATTCGCTTGCCCTGCGGAATATCCAGGGACAGCCCATGAACGGCAGCCTCCGTGTTCCCCTTATAGCTAAAGCTCACATCCTCCAAGCGGATGTCGGCGGAGGCCATGCGGCTGCCCTGCTTCCAGGAGCCGTCCGCAGTTCCCTGCTCGCGGTGCTGCTCGGCAGTCTGAGAGCGGCGGCTCTTCAGGGCTTCCTCTGTCCGGCTGTCCGAGCAGGAGCCACTGCTGATCTGCTCCAGCCGGTTCAGCGAATCGCGGTACCCGGGCAGCCGCTCCGCGGCTTCCGAGAGCGGCAGGAACACATCCATCAGCGGGAAGACAACCAGCGTAAAGGCCGCGATGAACGTCCCATCCATCTGGCCAGCGGCTGTCTGTTTGGCTGACCAGGTCATCATCAGAAGCACCACCGCAAGAACAATGAGCTGTCCGATCAGATTGCGAATTCGGGCCCAGCGCTTCAGTGCGCGATCCGCCCGGGCAATGCTGGCCTCATCCTCCTCATAAGAGGAGAGGAAGTCGCCGGCCCGACCGCTGATAACCCACGAGCCCAGCCCCATCACGGCATCCGTAAGCCGCTGATATAAACGGCTGCGCTCCTGCTTCATCCTTACTTGTGTCCGGGCTGTCATCATCAGGGAGATGAGCGGAAGGCCCGCCAGCAGAATCAGCAGCAGAGCGGCCGCCATCAGCGCAAAACCTCCGTCGAAGCGGCCCAGCGCCGCGATGACTCCCGCATAGATGACAACTGCGACTGCGCCAGGGAAGGCCGAGCGCAAATACACATTTTGCAGCTGTTCAATATCATCGGCCAGCAGGCCGAGAATATCCCCGGTCCGGTATTTGGACCGAAGCATCAAGGCCTGCGGCTCCAGCACGCGGAATAGTCTAACCCTCATTTGGGATAGAATGCGCAGCACAGCATCATGCGACACCAGGCGTTCAACATAGTGCAGTACGGCGCGGCTGATCCCGAAGGTACGTACCCCGACAATCGGTACATAGACCAACAGAATATTTTCCGGCCGAAGCGCCGACTTGGAGATCAGAAATCCTGAGGTAAACATCAGCATAGAGGCGGCGGCCGCCGTCAACACCCCAAGGATGATCATCATGATGAAACGCCCCATATGGGCTCTAATATACGGCATCAGCCAGCCTTCCCGGTTCATGCTGCCCCCTCCTCCTGTTCTCTTACAAGCGAATAATAAACCCCGCGCTTATGCATTAATTGTTCATGAGTGCCCACCTCAGCCACTCTTCCCTGATCCATGACCACAATCATATCCATCTCTGTCATCCAGTGCAGACGGTGGGTAGCCAGAAATACGGTTTTCCCTTCAAAAAGTTCAAGCATCGTCGATTTCAGCTCATACTCGGTTTCAATATCCAAATGGGCTGTCGGCTCATCAAGCAGAATGATGGGACGGTCGCTTAAGAATGCGCGTGCCAGCGCCACCCGCTGCTCCTGTCCGCCGCTCAGCGTACGGCCTCCACCGCCGATCATTTCCTCATACCCTCCAGGCAGACTCGCTGCCAGGGAAGACAGACCCGCCGACTCCACGGCCCGCTCCACATCCTCTCTGGAGGCTTGAGGGGGATAGAACTTCACGTTCTCTTCCAGCGTGCTACTGAAAATATACGGCTGCTGCGGAATATACACCGTCATCTTCCGCCATGCCGCTTCTGACAGCGAATCCAGACGCTGCCCATCCACTTCGATGTGCCCGTCCGTAGGGCGGAGGAAGCCGCCCAGCACATCAATCAGCGTGGACTTGCCAGCTCCGCTCTCGCCGATGATGCCTACCTTCAAGCCAGCGCGAAGCTCAAGCTCAGCTCCCTCCAGGGAAGGCTGGCTGCTCTCCTCCCGGGTGACGCCAATCCCTTTCAGGATCAGCTTGCTGCCCTGCTTCCAGGTATAGTCCGGCTTCAACTGTTCCTTGCCGCTAAGCTCTTCCGCGGACTTCCCGTCAATGATCGCCTGCATCGCCTGGCCGGCCTCCTTGCCATCCAGAGTGGCGTGGAAATCGGCACCTACCATGCGCACAGGCAGGAAATACTCCGGTGCCAGAATCAGAACGGTCAGTGCCGGAACCAGCACCATGCTTCCGTTCACCAGCCGCAGCCCCAGACTGACCGCCACCGAGGCCACAGAGAGCATCGTGAAGAAGTCAAGTGCGAAGGAGGACAGAAATGCGGTGCGCAGCGTCTTCATTGTGGCTGACCGGTAGCCGTCGCTGACGCTGGCTATTGTGCTGCTGTGGGCCCGGCTGCGTCCAAGAAATTTAAGAGTCTCCAGGCCGCGCAGGGAATCGACAAAATGGTTGGACAGAACCCGGTAGGACTTCATTTGTTTGTCCGTCTGTTTTTTTGCCGCCAGCCCAACCAGAATCATAAAGACAATCAGGATGGGCATCGTGATCGTTAGAATCACCGCCGAGGCCGTATCCCGGGTATAGATATACGCCAGGATCAGAACCGGGGTGAACCCGCCAGCCAGCATACGGGGAAGCACAAGTTCAATGTAATTGCGGAACTTAGGCGTACCTTCCAGTGCCAGCGTCACCAGGCTTCCCGTGCCGTTCTCGCCCGCATAACGCGGTCCCAGCTGGAACAGCCTTTGCATCAGCTGGCTGCGCAGGCGGGTGCCCGTCACCTCTGCGAATCTTGCCGCAATGGACTGCTGGCACAAGACCGTGAGCTGACGCACGATAAAAGCAGACAGGAACAACACGGCAGTGCCGTATTGTTCCTGCAGAGGTTCCCCGGCGAACAGGGCGGAGACCGTCTCCGCCAGCCATTTCGCCTGCAGGATAATTGCTATAGTCTGGATTAACGTCAGGCCGGCCATCGCTGCCATGACTGGCCGTATGCCCTTGAGTCCCAGCAGCTCGCGTCCCATCAGTACTCCAGGTGTTCTTTCTCGTGAACCCGTTTATGGAACACGAAGTAGCTCCAGATTTGATAACCCAGCACGAATGGCAGCAGCGACAAGGCCACGATCGTCATAACTTTAAGCGAGTAATGTCCTGATGCCGCGTTGTCCACGGTCAGGCTGAACGCACTGTTCAGCGAGCTGACCATAACCCTTGGGAACAGTCCGATGAACAAGGAGGCGATAGACAAAGCGATCACCGTTCCGGTCATCCCGAAGGCCCAGCCGTCCCGGCGGCGGGAAATGAAGTATCCGGCAAGCAGGTAAGCCACGAGTCCAAGTACCGCCATGATGGCCAGAGGAACTCCGCGCACTTCGAACACATCCGTCATCGAATAGGTCAATATTGCGAACAGCACCAGCAGCACAGCCAGCGGAATCAACGCGGTCTTAGCCTGCTTGCGGGCACGGTCTTGAAGCTCACCTGTCGTTCTAAGCACGGTGAACAGAAGCCCGTGGACATAACAGAGCAGAACAACCACGAGACCGCCTACTAGCGTATAGAAATTCACCATATCGAACAATCCGGCTTTCATCTCCATCTGCTGATCGATAGGCAGACCCTTGATGAGCCCGGAGAAGACCACCCCAAGCAGGAACGGCGGCAGGAAGCTGCCTGCGAAGATCGCGATATCCCACGTCTTCTTCCATCCGGCTGAATCCACCTTGCCCCGGAACTCAAAGGCCACCCCGCGCCCGATCAATGCAAGCAGCAGTACAACAAGCGGAGTATAGTAACCGCTGAACATCGTGGCATACCAGTTCGGGAAGGCCGCGAAGATCGCACCGCCCGCAGTCAGCAGCCACACCTCGTTGGCATCCCAGAACGGACCGATGGAGTTAATCAGCACGCGGCGCTCCATATCGTTCTTCGCCAGCACCTTGGTCGCCATTCCAACCCCGAAGTCAAAACCTTCCAGAAAGAAAAACCCGATAAACAGCACACCTACCAGAATAAACCACAGTTCATTAAGAGACAGCATGGTAATCCTCCTTACCAAACGGATCCTGTACAGGGGCTTCCGTCTGCTCTTCCGCATTCGGGCCCTTCTTAATCGCACGGACAAACAGATACACAAGCACAGCTGCCAAAGCGGCGTAGATCAAACAGAACGCGATGAGCGAGAACAGCACCTGTCCGCCAGTCACACTTGGCGACACGCTGTCCTTGGTCTGCATCAGCCCGAATACCGTCCACGGCTGACGGCCGAACTCGGTCATAACCCAGCCTGACGTATTGGCAATGATCGGCAGTGAAATGCTGAACAGCATGGCCCGCCAGTACCATTTGCCCGAGCGCTCCAAGCGTTTGCGTGCGGTCAAATATACACCGTAAGCACTGAGAAGAATCATCAGACTGCCTGCGGCAACCATGATACGGAAGCTCCAGAATGTGGTGCGTACAGGAGGGATATAGTTGCCCGGCCCATAAGTTTTCACATATTCGTCTTGAAGCTCGTTCATGCCTTTGACTTCCCCGCTGAATTTACTGTAGGACAGGAAGCTCAGCAGGTAAGGAATCTTGAGCTCGTACTTGTTCTCCTTGGTGGTCGGGTCAATCGAAGCGATCACCGTCCAGCCTGCCGGATCACCACTTTTACCCCATAGGCCTTCACTCGCTGCCATTTTCATCGGCTGGGTCTTCACCAGATATTGAGCCTGTTGGTGACCATAGATGGCCGTCAGGAAGGAGGATACCAGCCCGACAATCACCGCGATTTTAAAAGATTTCTTGAAGAACTCGGTATCCTGCTTCTTCATCATCTTGTAAGCACTAACGCCTGTAATCAGGAATGCGCCTGTAGCGAAGGCGCCGAGCACGGTATGCGGGAATTCCACCCACAGCTGGCCGTTGCCGATCAGCGCGAAGAAGTCGTTCATCTCCGCCCGGCCGTTATTCACGGTGAAGCCCACCGGTCTTTGCATGAAGGAGTTGGCGGCCAGAATCCAGAATGCGGAGATGGTGGTTCCAAGCGCCACCAGCCAGATGCAGAGCAGATGCACCTTTTTGGACAATCGGTCCCATCCGAAAATCCAAAGCCCGATGAACGTCGACTCCAGGAAGAACGCGAACAGCGCTTCAACCGCAAGCGGTGCTCCGAACACGTCTCCGACGAAGCGGGAGTAGTCCGACCAGTTCATCCCGAACTGGAATTCCTGAAGAATCCCGGTCACAACCCCAACCGCGAAGTTGATCAGGAACAGCTTCCCCCAGAACTTGGCCATTTTTTTGTATTCTTCCTTGCCTTTGACTACGTACATCGTCTCCATGATCGCAATCATTACGACCAATCCGATGGATACTGGCACGAAGAAGAAGTGAAAAATTGTGGTTGCAGCAAATTGGATGCGTGCAAGCAGTAACGTATCCATTCCTCTTTCCCTCTTTCCGAATTTTGTTATGCGTGAATAGCTAATAATGCCTATCTTGATGCCTCACGTGTGATCCTGGTCACTATTTTCGCAGAAGCCTCTTTGTAATTTTGTGACTTTTATCACATTCACCAGCCCAAATCAGGCATATTTGTGACAGAAATCACATAAGTATTGTTATTACTGTGTCGGATTCAAATTGCGGCTGCAACCCTTCTGCAACAACACAAAAAAGGCCGTCCGCAGAACCATGGTCTACGGCAGCCTGCCTGTATCCTATTCCACCACTTCAAATTAGCAGACCCGGAAATCTGTCCGGTCCCTTATGAAGATGGCGTTCGTTTGTCCCCTTTTTGGTCCAGCAGATGCCATACGGTCAGCACCGGGTGACTCAGGAGCATTCTTGGGCCGGAGTATTTCATGACCTCCTTGATCTGGCTCCGCATCGCAGGCTTATAGCAGTGCACCGGGCACTCCACACAGGTCGTCTTCTCCTCCCCGAACTGGCACAGCCCCAGCCGCTTCATGGCATACTGGTGCAGGCAATAGCAATCCCAGCACAGCTTAATCACCTGTTTGTCATTGCTGGCAGCATGCTTACGCTCTTCGCGGGCATGGTGGCCGGAGCAGTACTGACCGATCATGAAGCTGACAGTCAGCTTTTCCCGCTTGATCCTTGGCCCTTGATTCTCCACCTTTCTCACCTGCACCTTCCGCACCGTCTCCTCCCATGTACGCGCATGCGGTTCCATCGCACCCTGATTGTTATCCATAAGCTCCTCCTCTGATAAGGTTGTTCTTACCCGCATTGTAACGGCTTATCTGAAGGGGCGCTGTGATCCTGGCAACAACTGTATGGACTGATTACTTTGTCATCATTTGAAAATCATTAATATAGCTTTTCTCCGGTTCCAGCAATATCTGCTCAACTTTTTGGGTAGTCCGGTCATACCGATATACTCCCCTCTGGTCATGATAAATGCCCAACACCAGCAGCGCTTGATCGTCCGGCTCATAATACAGGTTGCTGATTGCGCTGAATACAGTAAAGGGCTGCTCCTTACCCTTCTTAAGATCACGGATTTTCAATGTTCTTGCTTTATTGATATTTATAGAACCACAGCAACAAGGCCGCCCCAGCCAGGGCGGCCCTTGCAAGAATCACTATATTTTACCTATAATCGTTACTTCAAACTCTTCTGGAACACCCATCTCCAGCCCACCACATTCAGCACAACCAGCAGCGCCATATAGATATAAACACCATAAGGAATTGTGGTGCTATAATAATGAGCCCCCGCAAACACTCCCAGAAGCCCCATCAGCGGAATGGTGAGCATCGCTTCCTTCTGCTGCGTAGTCTCAAATGCTTCCGAGAAGGGCAGCGCTTTGCGGAAGATCATGAAGCTGATCAGCGTATAGAGCGGCAGCATCAGCAGCACATCCACCAGATCAGGGAGAATTCTCACACCGAAAACGGCAATGAAAATGATGCTATCCACCAGGAACATTGGCAGCACCAGCCGTGCCAGGAAAGCTTTGAGCGTCCCCTTGAATATAGGGGCTGTATTAGAAATTGGCGCGGTCTTGTAAATCCAAGCCCCTTTGTATTTGCCCGAATACCTCAGTGTCATCACCACGGTCGGGATCAGCAGCGCACAGAAATAAATGAACAGGTACATCTTGCTTGACGGAATAGCTTGAGTGCCCCCTTCAGGCGTAAACGTAAAGAAGAAAATAAACGGAAAAATAATCGAAAAGCCCAGCGTCGGATACACCCTCAGCTTGAAATCACGTTCAGTGCTCATCATTTTGACCGCAAACCGGAAGAAGATCTGCTCTTCCCGGGTTCTACTGAACCACTTGGCCAGCATATCCGTCACCTTGCCTCCCGCTTTCCGTGAACGGACGCTCTGATCCGAGAGCTTCTGCAGATTTCGCTCAAATGCCGGCATCATTTTGATATAAACAAAGAGCAACAGGATCGGCACCAGAAGCGCCAGCAGTGTAAACACTACAAAGTAACTCCGGCTATCCCCCCGAAGCAGCAGCTCGAACGGGCCGGCGAACCAGACAGGGAACACGATGAACTGCCACCATTTCGGATGGAATTGGGCCTCGAAGTTCACATAATTGAACAGCCTGCTGATCAGTTGATAGCCCACGGTAATTCCGATGGACAGGCCGATCTGAACATAATTGATCACATCCTTCAGCCGTTCCCCGTCAAAGAACTTCAGTACCACCAGGTACAGTGCCGCGGTCAGGACCACAATCAGAATATCCATCAGAATAATATCCGCCAAATAGATCAGGAAGAAGCCAACTCCGTACTTGACCAGGCCCACCAGCAGACTTGGCCCTGCTAAGGCGCCGGTCACAAAAAACATATAAATCAAAATATGGATCAGCTTCGCCATGCTCAAGGTCTTACGGTTCACCGGCTTGGTGTACAAGATTGTCTTATCCCGGATGTCCAATAGAACGGATGAGAAATCCGAAATCATCGAAGTCATAACCAGAAACATGAGAATGCCGAACACCAGACTCATCTGAAAAATATAATTGCTGGGCATCATCATAAACATGACCAGAATCAGCCCCATCAGCCCATAGACCCAAAGCGAGCGCAGAAACGCGTTGCCTTCCGGCTGATTGCTCTCGCTGGCCTGCCTTTTGGCTGAACCAGCTATAATCGTTGGCACTCGGCGGCCATCCATGGTCAGCTTGACCTGCAGGATCGATCTCATGATCGGGTAGTCGACACCCGCCTTTTCAAACGCCCCCCGGAACAGATCAAGCCCCCTCAATATACGGCTCTCCCTCATCCCTTACGCCTCCTGCACGGCAGCTACGAACGCTTCCGCGATCTGCCTGTGTTCATTGAAGCCAGTCAGCTGATTGAAAATTTGCTCAAGCGACCCTTCCTCGCTCCGCTCCTTCAGTTCGTCGAAAGTCCCGTCCGCCAGAATCCGCCCTTCTCCCAACAGGATGATCCGGCTGCTGATCTTCTCCACCACATCCATGATATGTGAGGAATAGAAGATGGTCTTGCCTTGTCCTGCGAACAGTGACATCATTTCCTTCAGCACAATCACACTGTTCGCGTCCAGACCGCTCAGCGGCTCGTCGAGGAACAGGATATCCGGGTTGTGCAGAACACTGGAGATAATCATGACCTTCTGCTTCATGCCTTTCGAGAACGAGCTGATCCGGGAATTGTACGCATCCCTCAATCCAAAGAGCTCGGCAAGCCTCGCAGCCTTTATATCTGCGGCTTCCCGGTCAAGACCATACAATTCTCCAACAAAAGTCAGGTATTCCCTCGCGGTGAGTGTGTCATAAATCTCAGCAATCTCAGGAACATATCCAATTTTGCTTTTGTAGCTGATATCCCCACTTGCAATATCCGTGCCCAGGATCTCAACCTGTCCGGTATAACCTTCCACCAGCCCCAGCATAATTTTGACCGTTGTGCTTTTGCCGGCTCCATTCGGCCCTATGTATCCAATAATCTGGCCCCTGGACACTTCCAGGTCAACACCGTTCAGCACGTATCTGTCCGCGTACTTCATCCGCAGATCGCGTATGCGGATAACCGGTGTGGCAGCGGCTCCTTGCGGTGTGTCCGGCCTAGTGCTTCTATAATTACCCATGTTGCAGCCCCTCCCTATTCGTCTACCTATTTTGCCATTTCTTTCTACCTGACATTAAGTATATCATGACCTCTAGCAAATTCACTCCCCTGTAGTGAGGCTCCGGCAGTTGGCGTATTCCCCCTATACCTTTATACTATTCTAGATGGGGTATGCACTGGGAAGATGATGTGCTGCCCGGTTGCTATTGGTGGGAGTTTCTATTCTATTATTTAAATCATTGAAATACTTGGGTTCCTCTCTTAACTGTAACAATTCGTCCGGATTGGACGTACGTCTCTATAGACATTCCTAAGAGTATGGAAGCAATAGCAACTTTTCACAATTTTCTGCGTCAATATACTACATATGAGAAAGGGAGAGTACTATCCTGATGCCATCGTTCTGGTCCAAAACTTATCGAGGGAATAAACCCGCTGTTCTTATTGCGCTTATTGTCATATTCATTCTTGCCGCTTATTTGAGAATTGATTTTCTGCGGTCTGTTCAGCACAACATAGCTACAGACACCAAGCAGTATGACATTATGGTCAGACAAATCCTGGAGAAAGGGGTCTATGGTTACCGGAGCACCGAGCCTAACGCCCAGGTATCCCCGGGACTCCCTATGTTTATGGCAGCCGTCTATAAGCTGGTAGATTACAAGACCCACGATCCGGCTCCATACATCCGCTATATCCAGGTTGTGCTCAGCCTGTTTACGCTCTTTCTCATGTACCGGTTAGCGAGAAGAATGGGAGGCACCGCAGCTGGGCTGCTGACCGCCTTGGCCGGCGCGATCTACCCTTCTTTCATCTGGAGCAACGGGGCCGTGCTTACCGAGGTGCTGTGTACGTTCTTCCTGGTTTCCTACTACTATGTGCAGATTATCGCCTTTGAGAGGAAGACCTGGAAGTGGGCCGTGGCCAGCGGTGCCTTAATCGGACTCACGATACTTACCCGGCCGGAATTCCTTCCCCTGATCTTTGTGTTTCACGGAATTTATTTCCTCTGGACGCGCAAGTGGAAGGAAACACTCAAGCTGCTCATCATCACCTTGGTGGGGACTGCAATTATTCTCTCCCCGTGGATTATCCGTAACATCGTGACTATGAAGCAGTTCGTTATCGCCGCCACCCAGGTTAACCCGTTCGCGGCAGGCACCTATCCTTATAACAACTATTTGGATGGCATGGTGGACCGCCACGGAAAGACCCAAATGGAAGTGGCCAAGGAGCGCCTATACGTCGGCTTTACACAGAAACCGGGACTATTCCTTAAGTGGTACACGATCGGAAAGCTTGATTACATCTATGGCAAAATGTATTTCGGAGCCGGGCACAAGCCTTACTATTCCGTGTTCCCGTATGCAATCCGAAATCTGTTCCACCAATGTCTTGTGTTATTCTTCCTGGTCGCCTTGGTCGGCTGTGCACGCCGGTTCCGCAAGCCGGAATTCCTGCTGGCTTCCGCTGTCGTAGTCATGTCGCTCATCCGGCTGTTATTCGTGCCGGAGTTCAGATATAACTATACCGCAATGCCAGTCATTATCATTCTGGACTGTGTCATTGGAGTCGCCCTTGTGAAATGGATTTACACCCGTCTGAAAGGACGGAACAATCCGGCTCCAGCCCTTACAGAGTAAGCTTTATTTCAATGCCGAAGTTCATACTTCCGAAAGTGAGCACATGAATTCATTCGTGTGCCTGCTTTTCTATTGTCCAAATTCATATTTAAAAAAGGAGTACAACGCATAATGGATTTCAAAAAGGCCACCTTGGTTACTGCTCTCATCATCTCCCAGGCCGCCACGGCAATGCCTGCGGGAGCAGAAGCCATCTCTTCACAGGTTCAGTCAGGAAGCGGGACAGGTGCACAGACTCAGACCATCGAAGCGCCTGAGCGCACGGCTGCTACGTCAATACCTTCCGGAGCTGCGGATTCGTCCGGCTCCTTAGCTGGCACCAAGTCTGTAGGTGCCGTAACAACGGGGACCCCGACTAATCAAGGACAGACGGACATACAGGGGTCCAATTCTTCCGCCGGAGGACAGGACAGCACCTCTCCATCGCAGCAAGATCCAACGAATAATCAGACCAATCCAGGAACGGCCAATGGGAGCAACGGCAATTCGGGTCAGAACGGGTCAGGGTCTGGAGACAATAACTCACTTCCAACTGGGCAGACCCCAGATGGAACTGGAGAAACGCCGGGTGGAACCATTCCAGGAACCACGACTCCGCCACAGAACCTTGTTCCCGGAGAAACGGGAACCGGCGGCGGCCAGCTGATTCTCTATATGGACAGCACCCGGATGGAGCAGGACGGGTTAGTGTATACCGCAACACATGCCATGACCGTCAAGAATGGGGTGTCCTATGTGGGCATCCGCTCCCTGGTCGACCGGGTAGGCTATAAGATTGCTTACGATGCCAAGACCAAAGAGACAATTATTACTTATGGCGGGAACGAACTCCGCTTCAAAACCGGCAGCAGTAAATACCGTGTGAATGGGGTGACCCAGACCATGCGGGGAACAGCTTACCAGGACAAAAATGTGTTCATGGTGCCGCTCACTGCAATCACCAAAGCCCTGAATATTCCATATACAGTCAATGGCAAGCAGGTTATTGTCCAGCTTTCCACCAAGCCGGTTGCCACCTTCTCCGTACAGCCAAGCCAGATCGTAGCCGGAGAGACTACGGTTAACTTTGTGGCAAAGAGCTTCTCGCCTAAAGGCCTTGATATTGTAGATGAGAGATGGGAAGGACGCCCGGATCAGGATATGTTCCAATCCGCCGGCACCTATACAGTTACTTACTCGGTTCAGGATTCCAACGGACAGTGGAGTGACCCATACAGCATGAAGATTAACGTGGTGAATCCGAACCTTCCTCCTGTTGCGGATTTTACTACGGATAAGACCGAGTACAAGATGGGCGAGCTGGTCACGTTCACCGATTTAAGTACGGACGATGAGAATGCCATTGTTAAGCATGATTGGACCAACAAAGCTCTGGCTTACTTCACACCGGGGCCACAGACCATCCAGCTTACCGTTACAGACAAGCACGGGGCTACCGGAACAGTGTCGAAGACGATTAACATTACGAATGAAACCTTATATAAGAAGGATGATTTCTACAAGCTGTTCACTCCTATCGGAGAGAACATGGAGGTCAACAGCGCCCTGGACAACTATGAGCGGCTCCCGTACTCCTTTACAACTGAGCCGTACACCTTGTTCCGCGACAGCGGTCCGGAGTCCGTTACCACTGAAGGGATTCTGTACCAGGATTCCATCCAGGGCCTTACCCGCTTCATGATCCATCACCGCAACCGGCTTGGCGAGAAGGCCAAGGTGTATTTGGTTGCCAAGAACATGAATGCAACTGCAGCCCATATTGATTACCAGACTTATGGCGTTGCAGGTCCAAACAAGAACCCGGACTTAACGGGGCGGTTATCCGTACAGCGTTATTTCGAGAACTACGCTACGGATGCGAAAAAGAAAACCGTTACCTTAGCGCCGGGTGAAGCAAAGGTCATTTTCGAGGACATGAGCGCTTTAGCTCTTCAACAAGAAGACGTCATCTCCTTGCTTGGAGATTTGAACAGCGATGCACAAGTTCAATATACAGTTCTGATCGTAAAAGAGAAGAATGATCCGATCAAGGCGCTTGCCACCCTGCCTTCCCTGGACCCCAAAGAATCAATTATCCGCGGTACCTTCGCAGACTCTACCCGGGTATTTGAATATGGCGACCTTGTAGGCAACAAGAACCAACGGATCAATCTGACCTCACCTGAGCTGGGCGATCCGTACCAGACAGGAACAGACGGCATACTGGGTACCCCTGCAACCAACTCAGGGAACTATGGGGTTCTATACAAAATCGTTCTGCACCGGGTTGCTCCGCATACGCTGATTACCTTCAACCCACGGGGAGGCCTGTACCGCGGTGCAGCCTTGGTGAACGGCAATATCGTGAGCTTCTCCCATGCCGGTACTAACACCCAGTCTCAGGGCGGTGTGCTGTACAGAACGAAGGATTATGAAGAGGATGTGGAGATCTGGATTTCTCCTTCGGCAGGAAACAATCTGCCGTTCGCCTTGCTCTTCATGCCAATGCCTGAGATGAAGCCGCAATCCTAAGAGATAAGCCAGTACCTCAATGTAATCATACGAAGTTAATCGGAATACAGCCTTTATATTAATTCATAGTTAAAAAGAAGCCGCTCTCTTGCAGTGAATACTGCAGGAGAGCGGCTTCTTGTTTAAGAAGTAATATGCGATATGGGAAAACAAATTTAATCTGACCTTTTTGGTTGATTGTGGTATTGTTGTAATCAGCAGCAAACAACTATATTAACTGGAGGGCTAGGTGTGAAAGAAAGTCATTTAATTGCACCCATTGCATTAACGGGAATGTTATTCAGTTCAAAGCCTATCTATGGAATGGGAATTTATTTAAAACTCGTCAATGAATAGAATTAATAAAAAATTGCTAACAACCTTATTAGTAATTATTTTTTATGCTTTAGCTTGTTGGGTTGTTGATATTATGAGCAGTACAGCTATACTCAATAGTTCTGGACGGGATTATAACATTGAATTTCATTTTCTATACAATAACATTATTTTTTATAACCAGAATAACCAGGTTGAGTATAATGAATTTATTTTGAAATTTGATAGGATATTTTTATTCAGTATCGGAGTTATCTATTTTGTTTTAAAATTAATTAATAGGAATAAAAAGACTATGTGATGACTAAAGCACCTTAATAGGTGCTTTTTATTTTGATAAAGTTTCCAAGTTACCACCAGGCGGCTTTTGGTTGTGCGTGAACGAAAGCTGTGGCCTTGAGGATGAAGGTCCGGCCCATGAAACGGCATGGAACGAGACTCCACCGTATGGGGCGTATGAAATGAGATGTATCAAATGGTACAGATTTCAACAAAAGGTTGCTTCATATAAGAAACCCTCCGGTATCAGCCGATGCCCGGTTCCAGAAGCTCGATGAATACCTCAGCGGCACGGGTCCGGAACTCCGTGTTCTGCATGATCCAGGAGAACTTGCGGGAGACCGGCGCTCCAGGGATTTGCAGCATGGCCAGCGTACCCAGCGACACCTCCTTGCGAACCGCAGAGGAGGAGAGCAGTGTGATGCCAAGTCCAGCCTCAACGGACTCCTTGATAATCTGCGTGCTGCCGAACTCCATCGTCTCTTTGGGGGTGAATCCCAGACGGGCGAACAGCTTGTCAGCTGCCGCGCGTGTACCTGAACCCGGCTCCCGCAAAATCCATATTTCCTTGGCCGCCTCCTCGGCTGGAATTACCCCCTGTCCAGCCCATTTGTGGCTCCCGGACACTATGATATACATAGAGTCTTCTGCAAAAGGCTCCACGATCAGCTTCTCATGCTGAAGCTCGCCCTCAACTACCCCAATTTCGAGATGGGAATGAAGCACCGCAGCGGCAATGTCCCGTGTATTACCGATCGTAATCCGCGGCTTCACCAGCGGGTAAGCGGTGCGCAGCCTGGCAATCACATGCGGCAAAATATATTCGCCGTACGTATAGCTCGCTCCGATGGTCAGCTCTCCTCCCGCGTTGTGCAGCAGGTCGTCGACCAGGTTGTGCATTTTCAGATATAGCCCTTTCATCTGCACCGCATGCTCGTATACGATCTGCCCCGCTCTTGTCAGCTTCACATATTTGTTAGTCCGGTCCAGCAGGCGCGCTCCCATCGCCCGTTCGAGTGACTGGATGTACTGGCTTACCGCAGGCTGGGTCATATGCAGCTCTTCGGCTGATCTGGTAAAGTTGCCCCGCTCCACTACCGTAATAAATACCAGCAAGGCCTGATCCATTTCTCATCTGCCCCCTATCTCTAGCCGTCATAAGCTATTGCTTATTATCAATATTATAATGATTTATTTTTCTTATTATAAAACAGGGTATATGCTAAATCCATAACACTTGATGAACCAGAACCAGAACATCCTAAGTTCACTCAACAGGAGGTAATACCGTCATGATTCCCTTAACCATGGCCCCTTTATCAAATACACAAGCTCAGGAACAGGCCCAATCCATCTCCTCTTCCAAGCTTAAAGCTGCGGCAAAAAGATTGGCTTCCCCCCTCTTCCTGGTTGGAATAGGCTTCACCTTCCTGCTCGCCCTGCTTGGATATGCGCTCGCTCTGATTCCCGGCGTGCAGCGGATTGGACCCATGGCCTGCGCTATTGTGCTGGCGGTTGCATACCGCCAGTTCCTCGGATATCCTCAAGCCCTGGCTTCAGGCATTCAGTTCTCATCCAAGTATCTGCTCAGGCTGGCCATTATTTTGTTCGGCCTGAAGCTGAACATCAGTGTCATTGCCCAGCAGGGCGCAGGCATGCTGCTCCGCGACGCTGGCGTAGTTATCTTCTCCATCTTGGCCACGGTATGGATTGGCCGGAAGCTGAAGGCTGACGCCCCGCTGACCCTGCTGCTTGGCATCGGCACGGGAGTATGCGGAGCCGCTGCCATTGCGGCCGTGTCCCCGATCCTGAAATCCAAGGAGCAGGATACAGCCGCAGGAGCAGGGCTCATTGCTCTTGTCGGCACGATCTTTGCCGTCACCTATACCCTGCTGCTCCCGCTGCTTCCGATGGGCAGCACGCAGTACGGGATGTGGGCGGGGCTCAGCCTGCACGAGCTCGCCCATGTGGCGCTTGCCGGGGCACCGGCTGGGCAGGATGCGCTCGCCCAGGCCCTGCTGGCCAAGCTCGGCCGTGTATTCCTGCTCGTTCCGCTCAGCTTTGTGCTCATGTACTGGATGAAACGCAGCGGCAAAGCCGAACCGGGAACCCGGATTCAGTTCCCCTGGTTCCTGCTCGGCTTCCTGGGCATGAGCCTGCTTGGAAGCTTCGTGCTGGGCCGCGCAGTCGTGGTTCCTGACTCTGTCATGAATGCCGTCTCGGTAGTCACCACGTTCCTGCTTACGGCTGCCATGGTCGGTCTCGGGCTGAATGTGGATCTGGCCCAGCTTCGCACCAAAGCCGTACGCCCACTTCTTGCCATGGTGGTTACCTCCGTGCTGCTCTCCACGCTTACCTGGCTATCGGTCTGATTAGACCTTCCAATACACATTTATTCTGAATTCCGGTACTCCCTTGGCGTCATCCCGGTAACCTTCTTGAACACGCGGCTGAAATACTTCTCATCCTGGAACCCCACCATGGCTGAGATTTGTGACAGCCGCATCCCTGAGCTTCGCAGCAGCTGCTTCGCCTTGTCAATCCGCAGGTTCGCCAGATAGTCGGACAGATTCTCGTTCGAGACCTGCTTGAACTTGCGGGAGACGTTCTCACGGCTGATAAAGAACCGGTCAGCAATATGCTGCAGTGTAATTTCCTTGTCATAATTCTCATGAATATACTTCTTGATATCCTCAACAAGCTGATTGTCCTGCTTCTTCGTATTCGAGAACTCGCTTGAGATTTCCAGCAGCGTATGGGTGATCTGATCCCTCCAGTAGGCCAGAGAAAATTGTCCCTCCTCATCATACGGAAGCTCCATCCGAATCAGCGGCATAGCTGCAGGCAGTTCACCAAGCAGCTCTCGTCTCCAGCGCAGCAGTCCAGAGGTCAGCTCCCGGTGCCACTGCTCCACCTGCTCCGCCGTAATGACCCTTGTCAGGCTGGCCTGCTCATACCAGTCCTCTACAGCGCTGCGGACCCGGGCCGGATTGCCGGATAACACAGAGAACTTGAACTTCTCCACATAGGCGGCGAACGGGGAACGGACTTCATCATTTCTCCTGCTGCCCGCAAAGGCATGAACCCGCCCATTCCTCTCCAGCACGTTCCGTCTTCTCAATGCCTCGAGCGCTTCCCCGAAGGATTCCCGGATATCTTGGGGAAAGGAACACGCCCTGCCCCATCCGATATCGAACTCGGCATCATAGATCTGCCGCATCACTTCATTAATCCGCCGCAAACATCCTTCCATCCTGTCATCTGGATCACAGAACAGAAGGGCGACATCTGCTCCCGAATTCAAGTAACGGAAGGCATGTCCCCGGCCGCAACCACCAAGCACCTCATTGCAGATATTGACCGTCACATAGGAAGCCAGCTCCAGATCATCGCGCAGTCTTTCCAGAAAACGACGGTTCAGCGGATGTAAGGACAGGACGGCAACTCCGGCTTTTTCCGTACCCCGGCTGATTCCGAACTCTTCCTCGATTCTGCTGTGGTCCAGCTTCTGATAAGGAATCTTGCCGGAGACAAAATCGGACAGCAGCTTATCCCAATATACCGGACGCAGAACGTTCAGCTGGATTTTCTGTTCAAGCAGCCGAAGCCTTTCTTCCTCTTCCTGCTTCCACTGCTCCAGTGCCCGCTCTGCTGCCGCCATCAGCTGCTTGCTGTTCAAGGGCTTCAGAAGATAGTCGGTCCCGCCATACACAATGGCGGGGTTGACGNCCTCGATTCTGCTGTGGTCCAGCTTCTGATAAGGAATCTTGCCGGAGACAAAATCGGACAGCAGCTTATCCCAATATACCGGACGCAGAACGTTCAGCTGGATTTTCTGTTCAAGCAGCCGAAGCCTTTCTTCCTCTTCCTGCTTCCACTGCTCCAGTGCCCGCTCTGCTGCCGCCATCAGCTGCTTGCTGTTCAAGGGCTTCAGAAGATAGTCGGTCCCGCCATACACAATGGCGGGTTTGACGTAATCGAAATCCTGATACCCGCTGATCACAATGGTCTTAGAGCAGGGTGAGTTCTCATGAATCCACTTGAGCAGCTCGGAGCCGTCCATTAACGGCATCACCATATCCGTAAAGATCAGCGCCGGTCTCTCGGCTTGGATAATCTCCACCGCGTCCTTCCCGTTCTCTGCTTCAAACACCGCATTTATGCCGTAGTCCTCCCAGGGAATGAAATACCTAACTGCTTCACGCACATGCATTTCATCATCAACGATTAGAGCTTTCATGATCTTCTCCTTCCCCAACCTCTTGAAGCTTTCTTACCGGAAAGATCAGTGTGACTGTCAGACCCGAGGGCTCATTGGCAGCCATTTCGATCGTAGAGGTCTCACCGAAGTACAGCCGCAGCCGGGCCAATACATTACGCAGCCCAATGCTTTCAGACATTTTGGTATCATCAGATATAATAGCGCTTTCAATTTGACGGACCTGCTCGGCACTTAGGCCTGTTCCGTTGTCAGACACAGACAGAACGAGATCATCGGATGGGTTCAGCCTGCTGGCAATCCCGATCTTCCCCTCCTTAATTCCTTCCTTGAAGCCGTGCTTGAAGATATTCTCCACAACCGGCTGCAGGATCATTTTAGGCACCTGCACCGTGCGGGTTCGTTCCTCAATATCAAAAGTCACCTTCAGATTGTCCTCGCCAAATCTCCCCTTCTGAAGCAGCAGATAATTCTCCACATGCTCCAGCTCTTCCTCCAGCGTCACCTCTGCTTTCCCGGTCGCCATCGTATAACGCATCATGCTGCCCAGAGAATAAATCTGGTCATATACCTTGGACGCGTTGTAGCGCAGGGACATGGACCCGATAGACTGAAGGGCGTTATACAGAAAATGCGGATGAATCTGAGCCTGCAGGGCCTTCAGCTGATTCGTTTTGTTAGCGAGCTCAAGACGGTATTCTTTAAGAATAAGATCATCGATTGTCTTGGTCATATCCGTAATTTTACGGGCCAGCAGTCCAAACTCGTCCTCGGATTTCACCTCGACCCGGGCATTGAGCTGCCCAATCTGTACCTTCTGCGTGTAGGAGATCAGCCGTTTAATCGGCGTTGTAAACCGGATGGAGATCAGCACCGCCGCCACTACTCCGACAATCAGGAAGACAAGTCCGATAACCGCATTAATTTCGGTGATATGCCTCGCGTCGCTGTATAGATCCTCATAAGGGACCAGCTTGATTAAAGCCCCGGTGAACAGCGGGGTGGTAACCCGCCTGAAGAATACAATTCCCTCAAAGCTCTGATCGTGACAGGAAAAGTACCCGCTTGCTTTCCCCTTGGGAAGGTTGCTCCAGCCGGCCGTTAGCGGTTTCGTAAGCGTTCCGGGCTCAGAGGAATACAGTACCCTGCGTTGGTCATTCACCAGATACAGCTTCTCCCTGCCCGCGCTGAACATCGACTTGGTCATTCCTTGAAGCTCCGTCATCTTGAAATCAATCGACAGATTAGCCATAACCTTATCGCTGGGGGCGCGGAATATAGGGAAGTGGGCGCTGAACACCTCAGTCGTCTCTGACTTCAGGCTGGGTACGCTGATCTTTAATCCGTACCGGTGATCCAGATGAACCGGCTCCAGGAAAGGCCGGCCGCTTCCTGACGGATCAGCCTGAGGTTCATAGTCTGGATTCCTTTCCCTGCGGAACAGTCCCTTGATCAGCGTATTAGACTGCTGATTGGCCTGAATGTACAGGTGTATCTGATGGATATCCCGGTTCGACTGGAACAGGTTATACAGCTGGCTTGCGATAATATCCCGATTATCCGAGAACCCGCCATCCGCACTCAGCGGATCTGAAGGCTTGGTGTTCTGAATCGCCGTGTACAGGGAGTTCGGCAGATTGATACCGCTGTACACGGATAAAGCCAGTTGATTGATCCCCGCAAAATAGTTGGTGAGATTGGTGTCCCCAAGCGTCAGCAGTTTGGTGTTCTCGTTGATCGACTTAGCAGTTACCGACTCCTTGGTATACAAGTAAGAGACAATTAGCGAGATCCCTGCTGGCAGGACTGCAGCGAGCAGAAGCAGCGACATCAGCTTTGTTCGTATGCTTTTTTTCCTAAACAACGCCCCAGCCCACCTTTTTTTTCCCAACATATTAGCAGAGTTCTGCAATATATTCCACCTTTATCAGCATGAATGTGAGTGTTGAGGGAGTGCACCCCTTTTCTATAATAAAGGCAGGAAGTATTAGATTATAGAGAAGGAGAGCCATCATGAGAAGAAGATTTGGATTGCACAAAGGCTGGGATCAGCAGCTCGTATTCCTGGGTCCATGCCTGCTGTTCTTTCTGACCATTGTAGTCACCCCCTTTCTGCTCGGATTCTATTACTCGTCCACAGATTGGAACGGCCTTGATCTGGATAAGGCTGTCTGGACTGGAGCAGCCAACTGGACAAGAATATTCACCAATGACCCCAAGTTCTGGGAGTCCTTCTGGTTCACCCTGCGTTTCACCGTAATTTCTGTCATTATTGCCAACGTCCTTGCGCTCGCACTGGCCCTCATGCTGATGAAATCACTGAAGACCAAAAAATTGCTGCGCACGATCTTTTTTGTACCGAATGTAATCGGAGGAATTCTGCTCGGATACATCTGGCAGTTCATCTTCACCAAGGGCTTCGCCACGATTGGGGAGATAACCGGCCTTTCATTCTTCCAGCTGCCTTGGCTGGGTACACCAAACACCGGGTTCTGGGGTCTTATTATCGTCTTCGTGTGGCAGACTGCCGGATACATGATGGTCATCTACATCGCCTCGCTGGCCGGAATTCCGAAGGACCTGATTGAAGCTGCACAGATCGACGGAGCCCGCCCGCGCCAGGTGCTGCGAAGCATCTATATGCCGCTGATTATGCCGGCGATTACCATCTGTCTCTTCCTGACCACTTCGAACGCGTTTAAGATGTTCGACCTGAACCTGTCGCTGACAAAAGGGGGACCGGGCACGTCTACCCAATCCCTAGCCTACAACATTTATGCCGAAGCTTTGATTAACAACCGGTATGGGCTCGGTACAGCCAAAGCGCTGTTGTTCTTCTTCGCCGTATCCCTCATTACAATTACCCAGGTCTGGATTACTAAGCGGAAGGAGGTCTCCGCCTAATGCATACCACAAGAGAAAGATACCGGCTGAGCACGTTTATACTGGAGATTGCCGCTATTCTGCTCGCACTGCTGTTCTTGTCTCCCTTCTATCTGGTTATGGCCAACTCGGTTAAAAGCCTGAAGGAGATTCTGCTTGACGCCGCTTCTGTGCCGGCGATATTTCACTGGGAGAATTATAAAAACGTCTGGGAGGTTATCAACTTCCCACACGCCTTCTGGAATTCGTTTCAGATTACCGTGATCAGTGTGATTCTGATCGTTCTGTTCAGCTCCATGGCGGCTTATCGTATTGTAAGAAAACCGACACGCTTCAATAATTTTGTGTTCCTGCTGCTCATCTCCGCGATGATCATCCCGTTTCAATCGCTCATGCTGCAGCTTGTAAGGGTGACTAGTCTGCTTGAGATCCGCGGTGAGTTGTATGGCATCATCGCCTGCTACCTGGGATTTGGCATGCCGCTATCGGTATTTCTGTTCCACGGCTTCATCAAGACGGTGCCTCAAGAGCTTGAAGAATCAGCAAGAGTGGACGGGGCTAACCCTTACGGCGTCTACTTCCGGATTGTGTTCCCGCTGCTTATTCCAATTACGGTCACCGTGATTATTCTCAATACGCTGTGGATCTGGAATGACTACCTGCTGCCTGTTCTGGTCATTGGAGGCAATAAGGATCTGACCACCCTGCCGGTAGCGGTAACCAAGTTCTTCGGTCAATACACGAAGAAGTGGGACCTCGCTCTAGCCGGCCTGATGATGGCCATTACGCCGATCCTGCTGTTCTTCCTGCTGCTCCAGCGTTATATTGTGGAAGGGGTTACCGCCGGGTCTGTAAAAGGATAGTCCGCAATAATATCCACTATTTCAAGCAAAATTTTAAGTGTTAGTGCAAACGTTTCTCCACTAGAATGGCCTTGTAACGTAAATTATTGGGGAGGTTAAGAAATGAAAAGATGGAAGCTCGCTCTTATCACAGCCGCCGTGTTTGCCCTGGTGCTCTCGGGCTGTGGCAACGGGGCAAAGACAGCCACAGAAGGCACTGGCACTAATACCAATGAGAAGTCCGCAGAGCAGACTACACCTAAGAAGGACGTCAAAATCAAAATGTTCCAGTTCAAGGTGGAAATTGCGGAAGCGCTTAACGAACTCGCCAAGGAATATGAGAAAGAAAGCGGGGTCCAGCTTGAGGTGGAGACTCATGGCGGTGGCGAAGATTATAGCGCGCTCCTGAAGGCCGAGCTGGCTTCCGGATCTGAGCCTGAAATCTTCAACAACGGCGGTTATGCCGGACTTGTGCCTTACATGGACCGGGCTACCGATCTGAGTAATGAAGCCTGGGCCAAGGATCTGATTGATACCGCCAAAGCGCCGACCACCGTGGACGGCAAGCTGTACGGCATGCCGATGAACGTCGAAGGCTACGGCATTATTTATAATAAAGACTTGTTTGCAAAGGCAGGTATTACCGAAGAGCCGAAGACACTCCCACAGCTGAAAGCAGCGGTGGAGAAGCTTAAGGCAGCGAACATTACCCCGTTCGAAGCCACCAATGAATGGTGGTCGCTCGGAATTCACCTCGTGAATGTCGGTACGGCCAACCAACCCGATCCGAAGAAATTTGTGGAGGATGTCAAAGCGGGCAAGGCCACATTTAAAGGCAATGAAGTATTCAAACAATGGCTTGATCTGGTAAATGTGATCTTCGACAATGCCCAGAAGGAGAAGATGACCACCGATTATGCCACTCAAGTAGCTAACTTCGCTGCTGGCAAGGCAGCCATGATGATGCAGGGCAACTGGACGCAAGGCGATATTGACAAGGTTGATCCGAATCTGAAGCTGGGTATTCTTCCTCTTCCCATTGGTAACAAGGAGGGCTCCGTGCTGATTGGCGTTCCGAATAACTATATTGTGAACAGCAAATCCGAGCACCCGGAAGAAGCCAAAGCCTTCCTTAACTGGCTGGTCACCTCTGAGACCGGCAAGAAGTTCATTACCAAGCAGTTCAAGTTCATCCCTGCCATGACCACCATTAAAGCCGAATCCGGTGATATCGGACAGGTCGCGGTTGATCTTCAGAGCAAATCCTCCACTGCGCTGGGCTGGTACTGGGATCTGTTCCCGGATGGGGTCACCCAAGGCTTTGGAGCCGCCATGCAAGAATACCTCGGCAAGCAGATCAATGGAGACCAGCTGCTGGAGAAGCTTGACAAGTCTGTCAGCGACATTGTGAAACAGTAGGCCCAGCTGAAGCTGCGCATGGTCTATACAATATGGAAAGCGGAAGTCCCTTCCAAGGGGATTTTCCGCTTTTTTATTTAATACGGCCTTAATACTAGCCTGAAAGCCCTATTATAAATGTCAAAATTGTAAGAATTATAGATTAATTTGTCTAAATTTGGTACATTAGTTTTACTTCTAAAGTTGCAAAGGCAAACCCGTGGAAACCCGGGGACGCAAAGCCACGTGCCTAAAGGAACTCTCAGTCCTATGGTAGACAGGCCGCCAATCATTATTCTCAGAATGAAGAATGAAGTATGAGCGCTGTCTATTTAGGCAGGCGCTTTTTTTTTATTTTTATAAATTCAGGAGGGTTGATGTCAAACACCGTGGGTTTCCACAGAGCATTCTGTAGGGAAGAATCGCCATATCAAAGGAGAAGAGATTGTGGAAAAAGCAAGGAATCTATCATTGAAGTACAAGGTTTCAATTATCGTTATCGTTGTGGTTGTGCTTATTTTTGCGGCGGTCTCTTATTTCAGCCTGAATATTCTGAAGACGAATCTATCTAATGATTTGAAAAGAGAGCTGCTAAGTGTAGGAACTCTGACCAGCATGCAGGTCGATCCGCAGCAGGTCAGCCGCCTGATCAGTAAGAACGGGCCTGGGAACCCGGACTTTACAAACCTGCAGAAGCAGCTGGATCAAATTCAGAAAGACCAAGGTGTGATGAGCTGGAGTTATATCTGGAGCCTTAAGGACGATAAGGTGACCACTCAGGCGTTCACAACGAATCTGAATGAAATTTACAAACCCGGCGCGCTGTTTGCTGATCTGGCTCCTATTCACCTGGAAGCTGCGAAGAAGGTATATGCGACGGGAGAATCCCAGGTTACCGATATCTTCGATGATCCATTCGGCACCTGGAGAACGGTGTTCTCTCCCATCAAGGTGGATGGACAAGTCATCGCAGTGATCGGGATCGACTATTCGGCGGATTACATCCACAAGCTGTCAAACGAGGCCCGCAACCAGCAGGTGATTATCACCCTGATCGGACTCGTAATTGTAGCTCTTGTTATTTACTCCATCATCAATATGATTCTGAAACCGCTGAAGTCGATTGTGCATGTGTCCAACCGGATTGCAGAAGGCGACCTCAGTAGTGAACAGCTCAGCTATAAGTCGAACGATGAAATCGGCCAGCTTAATTCGGCTGTTGTCAAAATGCAGACCAGTCTGCGTACTCTGATCCTGAACATTCAAGAGTCGTCCGAGCATGTGGCCTCGTCTTCCGAGCAGCTGACCGCAAGCTCCCAGGAGACTGAGACTTACTCCATTAAGGTTAACAACGACATGGCTGAAGTGGCTGAGAAAACTCAAATGACCTCCAAGATTACCGATGAGACTGTAACGGTTCTCGAAGAGACAGCCATCGGCATTCAGCGTATCGCTGAATCTACTTCAGCCGCATCAGAGGAGTCCGAGCAGATGGCTCTTAGCGCTCAGAGCGGACAGGAATCCGTTCAAAAGCTGCAAAACCAGATGAACAAGATTACGGATTCTGTTACCCGTATTGCAGATGTCATCCAGCTGCTTAACTCCCAGATTGGCGAGATCAATGAAATGACCCAGCTGATCACCGATGTGGCTGAACAGACAAATCTTCTGTCACTTAACGCTTCTATTGAGGCTGCACGTGCTGGGGAGCATGGCCGCGGCTTCGCGGTGGTCGCATCCGAAATCCGCAAGCTGGCCGAGAGCACAGGACGTTCCGCCAGTACCATTGCCGAACACTTGTCGAGCATTACACGCAGCACGGCAGAGTCGCAGACTATGGCCCAGGAAGGGCAGCAGGATGTTCGCCACGGTCTTTCTCTAATGAAAGAAGCGGCTCAGGCATTCAACCAGATTCAGGAATCAACCAAGAACGTAGCCATGCAGATGCAGGAAATTTCCGCTTCCTCTGAACAAATCTCGGCTTCGTCCGAAGAGGTTACCGCTTCGGTAACCGAGCTCAGATCGGCAGCTGGGGATATTGCGGTCAAATCCGATCAAGTCGCTTATGCCTCAGGACAGCAGCTGCAATTTATTAAGGAAGTGGCCAAGGCTACAGAATCCTTAAGCGAGACGTCACAATCCCTGCAGGAATTAATCAAAACATTCAAAGTCTAACAGACAGGAGCGATGATCTTATGGGTTATGCAGGACTACAAGGCAAGTCGGCGCTGGTCACTGGCGCCAGCAAAGGCATTGGCAGAGCGGTGGCACTGGAGTTCGCCAAAGCTGGGACAAATGTGATGATCAATTATATCGGCGAGGATAGCGATGCCCTTGCTGTCAAGAAAGAAGCCGAGAGCTATGGAGTAAAGGCAGAGATTTTCCATGCTGATGTCAGTGACTCGGCCCAAGTGCGGGATATGTTCACCGCCTTCGACCGCCTGTTCGGCAGGCTGGACATTCTGGTGAACAATGCCGGAATCGCCCAAGCCGTTACCGTAAGAGATATGACGGATGAACAGTGGGACCGGATGATCAAGGTTCATCTATACGGCACATTTTATAATGCCAGAGAAGCGGCACGCCGGATGTGGGAGAACCAGGCAGGCAAGATCATCAATATTTCCTCCGATCTAGCCAGTCTCGGCTGCGAGGAGTTTACGCATTACTCCGCCGCCAAGGGCGGCATCAGCTCCTTCACCAAGGCGCTCGCCCGCGAGCTTGCTCCTCACATCAATGTCAACTCGGTGGCGCCAGGAGGCACCTTTACCGACATCTTGGCGGACTTTGGCGAGGGTTATGAAGAAGAGGAAGCCGCAAAATACCCATTGAAACGGCTCGCCCAGCCTGAAGAGATTGCCAAGTCCGTTCTGTTTCTGGCTTCCGACGATGCGAATTTCTATACCGGCCAGATCCTGGGACCTAATGGCGGCAGCGTAATGAACTAAACGGATTATAGCAGGCTTATACAGGAGGAACATCATGACATCCATTATCGTATTTCTGATTTACTTGGCCTTCATCTACTATATTGGCTTCAAAGGTTATCAAAAAATTAAAACCGCCGAAGACCTGCTCGTTGCCGGCTGGAGCATGCCGTTGTATGTCGTGGCGGGCAGCCTGCTGGCCGCCATGCTGGCAGCGCCATTCTTCTTCGCCGCAATTGGCTCCGGCTACAGTACCGGCGGCTTCGAGGGTACGGCAACCATGGCCGGGCTCGGCACCTGTATGATCCTGGGCGCCTTCATCTGGACCCGGCCGCTGCGCCGGCTCAAGGGCTGGACGATCGCCGACTATTACGGGCTCAGATACGCCAGCAAGAAGCTCGGCGCATACTCCGGCTCCGTCATGACAATTGCATTCGGATTCTTCAATGCCGGTGCATTAACTGTCGGCGGTACCTATATCCTGCAGGCGATCTTCCACCTGGAATTCATTCCGGCCGCTCTGCTGTTCGTGCTGCTGACCGCCCTGTATTCCATCATTGGCGGGCTGTGGGCGGTAGCCTACACAGAGGTTATTCAAGGACTGCTCTCCATTCTGGGTATTCTCGGGATTACGATCGCCGTCATTTATTCGTATCATGACAACATCTTCCACCCCGACTGGTGGAACATAAGCACCCTATACAACAAGGGCGGTGCTACCTTCTGGAGCCTGTACCTTGTGCTGGCGCTCGGTGACATTCCTGCAGCCGATCTCGGGCAGCGGGTAGCCGGGGCCAAGAACCCGAAGATCGCCCAGCGGGGCATGATCATCTCCGGGATCGCGGTCATTGCGATCAGCTGGATTCCCGGCATGCTTGGGGAAGCATACAAGTATATCTACCCGGGCAGCCAGAATCCGGAGAATCTGATGCTGGCCTTCGCCCAAGGCTACTTCCCGCCGCTCGTCTCCGCCATCTTCCTGACAGCACTTGGTGCGATGGGCATGTCCACACTGGCCGCGTGCTTTGTCGCGTCCTCGGGTGTATTCACCAAGAACATTTATCTCGATTTTATTAATACGAATCCGTCCCCAACCAAGCTGCTCCGGGTATCCCGTATCGGAATCGCGGTAAGCGCCGTGATCGGCTTCGTTCTGGCGATCAACTTCCAGCAGATTATTGACCTCGCTTATCTTGCCTGGGATATCATCTTCGTGACGGTGTTCTGGCCGCTCGTGCTCGGGCCATTCTGGAAGAGAGTGTCCACCATTGCCGTGTGGGCCAGTATTACGGTGGGTCTGCTCTATTACATTCTCACTTCGATCTTTGGGGTTCCCGGCTGGACCACCGAATCGACCGGATTCTTCGGACTGGTTACTGATCTGTGGATGATGCCAGGCATGTCCGGCGTAGTTGTATCCGGAATCACCATCGTGCTGTTCAGCCTGATCTTCCCGGCAACCCCGGCGGTACAGGCTATGTTCGACAAACAGAAGGATGCTTCGCTGGATGATGTTGACGGCACGGACGATGTGAACTCCGGCTTTAACCTGGAAGCCCGGGCTTAAGAACGGGTTAGGCCACTAAGCCACCTAAGCTGCTTAAACCACTTGAACCGATTATAGCGATTGATCCGCTTGAACAGATTAATCGATTAGACCGGTCCAGAGGATAGCGGCGATAACATTTGACGAATGACATCTCGGCCGCAGCCTTCTTGAGAAACTCTTGAACTAATCCGTATCCCTAGCAGCGTATATCACATTTACTACAAACAAGGGTGCCCCAAGCCATATTCATGGTTGGAGGCACCCTTGTTATATTGCCACGTATCTAACCGCCTGCTGCAACAGCCATTACAGCAGTTGGATACTAGCTATATAAGTTGAACACGTAATTCTTAAGTTCGACTTATAAAGAAACAAATCTACTAATCCCAAACCTTTGCGATAGGAAGGTTCCACTCACGTTTATTCCCCAGCCGTCCTCCTGAGCAGCAAATATTGGTTCATTCCCTTAAGACTCTACCCTCACTCACTTCAGGAGTTCACAGAAGGACTGCGAAGCAACCGCCTTACAATTCCACCCGTCTGCGTTCTCTCGCCGACTGCAGACATGCATCGATCAGTCTCATATTATGAACGGCATCCTCCGCTTCAAACCTCGGCTGTCTAAGGCCAAAGGCGGCAGCAGCCACATCATCAACCTCCAGCACGTAAGAATTCACGCCCTCAGGTCTCTCCTCACGGGAAATGCCGTCCTTATATACGGTGAACGCCGTATTCTTCTCTCCTGCCGTGAACGTGTGTGGCACTTCAATTCTTCCTCTGCTCCCAAGGATTTCAAGGAACTCCCGACCTTCCGCCCACATGCCACAGTCAAAGGTAAGCCCCACTCCGCCCGGGAACTCCACCAGTCCGGAAGCCATCATATCCACGCCATCGTGTGCATCGGAGAACTGGGCCTGTACGGTGGCTGCCACAGGTTCGGCTCCCAGGATAAGCCTGGCTGCACTTAACGGATAACAGCCGACATCATACAGTCCGCCTCCCCCATATTCCCGCTTCGCCCGGATGTTTGTGGTATCCGGGTTATTGAAAGTAAATACACTCCGTATTCCCCGGATTTCCCCAATCTCGCCTTGCTCAATCAGCTCCCGGACCCGGTCTAGCCGCGGATGGTGCCGGTACATGAAGGCTTCAGCCAGAACCATGCCGGTTCTGGCACTTGTCTGTGCCATTTCGCTTGCCTCGGCCGCATTCAGTGCTAACGGCTTCTCGCACAGCACATGCTTACCCGCCTCCATCGCCTTAATGGCCCATTCCCGGTGGAGATGATTCGGGAGCGGGATGTACACCGCATCAATCTCAGGATCGGCTAACAGCTCCTCATAAGTGCCGTAAGCTTTATCCATACCGAACTGTGCCCGCACCGCTTCCGACTTATCCAGATTGCGACTGGCCACGGCAGCTAACACTCCAGTAGCCGACTGCTGAATCGCAGGCATAACCGCCTTAATTCCGATATCTGCTGTGCTTATAATTCCCCAACGAAGCTTCTTCTCCATCTGCTGCACCTCTTGTCCCATGAATGTAGTTTACCGCAAGTCTATCTACCCCTATTTCATACCACACCTGGATTCATAGTTTCAAATTCTTCCATTAATCCGAAGACAGCGGGAAATGCATGGTAGGCCCGGGTGCTTTGAAGGAGTGCTAAGAATAATGCTCACGATAGAACTTACAAAATAGACACATATGAACAACCTAACCCATATAAAAAGGCGCATATAACCCTATCCAAGCTACTGGAGCAGCTGTTTGCATTCTATCAGATGATCATTACAAGCTGGATTCGATGCAGACCAAAGAGACTGTCCCAAGGCCAGGTGATTATGGCCAAGACAGCCTCATAAGAACGAATTAGTACGCACTGACACTTCTTAACGCCACCTGCTTATTCCTCAGGCTTGCTGATGAACTCATTCGGGATATCCTCACCATCCGCATTATGGTTCTTGTACTGGCTCTTGCGGCCCGGCCGATGCTCCCCACCCCGTACACTGCTCACACTCTGACCGTTATTATCAGATCCCTTAAAACCCTTCGGATCGTTCTGCTCCGGATGTGTCATTTCAATTCCCTCCTCGGTTACCAATAGTGAATCCTATCAGTATTATGGCTTCTTCTTCTAAAATCATGCACAGATTCCATGAATCCATTGACCCTTGACAAAAGATACGTCGGCAGCCTGATGCTGATCGATGTCTCATCGATGATGCACGGCTATAGCAAGCTGGATACGGAATTCTGCTTCGTCTGATCGTAAAGGATAAATAACGAAAGAGGTGTGAATATGACTGCTGTTCATAACAATAACAATAATCGAAGGTGGCTTCTCATCGGGCTCCTGCTTGGCGTTATCTTCTCGGCCCTAGATGAAACCGTGGTGTCCACCGCCCTGCCAACTATTATCCGAGAGCTAAACGGATTGGCCCTGCTTGGCTGGGTGGCTGGCATCTACATGCTGTCCATCACCATCTTTATGCCGATCTTCGGCAAGCTGGCCGATCTGTTCGGCTATAAGAGAATTTACTTAATCTGCATGACCTTATTCATGGCAGGTTCCATCATAAGCGGGCTCTCCAATTCCATGGCTATGCTGCTGATCGGCCGTGCCATACAGGGAATTGGAGCCGGAGTCCCTGTCATCAGCTATATTATGCTGGCTCAGATTAATGTAGAGACCTCGGTAATTTATGTGCTGGTCACGTTCTTCATTCTGGGGCTTGGCATCGGCGTGCTGTTCGGAACAGACAATCTGATTGTGCAGGAATCCGTGGACAAAGAACACGCAGGTATAGGCCTTGCCACCGTGCAGCTGTTCCAGTCTCTCGGCACCACCCTTGGTTTTAGTATTTTCGGCAGTCTGCTCTCAGGCAGAATCAGCAGCGGCATTGCTTCCTTGTCCGACAATCTTCCTGCCGAAACGAGGGAGTCCCTTGGCAATGGCAGCATTCCGCACGGTTTGCCAGCGGATCTAATCCTGAATGTTAAGACGGTCTTTGCGAATTCCTTCCAATCTATCTTTGCCATCAGCATTGGATTTGCGGTATTGACTTTCATCATTTGCCTCTTTATGAAGAAGGAAGTGCTGTCCCCTCAATCCGAAGCACCGCAGTCAAAATCCCCTTCCAGCGCCGGAGTAAATGCTTAAATCCCCCCGCATACCCGCGTTAGAACAACTACCTATCTGCAGCAAATAAAAAATATCCCTTGGACTGCCTTCTTCCCAACTCAAGAGTTAGGGACTGAGCTGTTTCAAGGGGTGTTTCGCATTTCGGTAACATAACCTTTATCGGTGACCATTCGGCAGGGAATATCACTGAATTTCCGTCGAAAATACAGCGATTTCTGCCAAAGTGAAGCGGTCTGGACGTTATTTCCCCCCATCCACACAACTTGGATGATATAACCAAATTTATAAAAGACATGTCTAAAGAACCAATTATGTATTAAAAGTTTCATGACTTTATACCGATAAAATATGAAGGTAACTCTCGCTGGGCCAGGAAGTATATCGGCCATCCGATAACGACTGTACATACTAAGAGCGATTGGAGCAAATAAATGAACATCTTGTTGTACTCAATCGTAATTGATTTAATTCCCTTTCTGTTTCTCTATTATATGGCCATTGAGATTTTTCAAAGACAGCCCAAGAATCGTCTGCATCAGCTTACCATGGTCCTGACTCTTTCACTGGGCCTCATTTTTCTGTTTGATTTCCTGATATTTCAGGTTCCGCTGGGGAGCTTGGCTGATGAAGTAGGTTCGTTGAAATACGCGGTCACCTTCCCAACCATGGCCCTCGCCTTATATTTCTTCCACTATATTAGCCGGCTGAAGCTCCATCCTGCATTAAAGCACATGGCCTGCCTGGCTCCTATGCTGGGACTTATCTTTATCTTCATTCCGGACTCGGGCATTCCGGCCGTAATGATCCAGGAATTCAATGAGGGGCGTGTCGCCGAGTTTAATGACCTGTTCCGGATCGTACTTCTGTCCTTGATCGTCTACACCCTTCTTGTCCTGCTTCTGATGATTGCGGTATCGTACCGCAAGCTGCACAGCAATAAACTGCTGGTACAGGAGCGTTACCGCATCCAGGTCATCCTGATCGGCTCCCTGATCACGGTGGTGTCGCTTATTGTTCTGTCCTCGCTGAATTTCTTGCTTAGGACAAACGAGCTTTATGTTTTTGATTTTTTGCCGTCCTACTGTGTCTTTCCTTGGATTATTGCAATTCGTTATTCCATGGTCCGCTTTGACTTTCTCGCCTCAGCGGGGCGCCGTTATGAACTTCTCTTCAAGAACTCCTATAACGGAATTGCCCTTCTTAACGAGAGAGGGGAGATTGTGGAGACAAATAAGGCCTTCCGGGAGCTTCTGGGAGCCAATCACACCAGCCTGCTGGGCATCCACTTTACCGAGCTGATGCGGGAAGAACAAGCGCTTTCTTTTGCAGAGAACTATGAACAGCATTTCACAACATTGAAGCCGGGACAAGAGGAGTTCGAGCTTAAGCATGTAGATGGTACATATAAACAGGTAGAGGTTTACTGTGATTACTTGGAATCTGGCGGGCAAATGCTAGCTTTCCTGGTTACCCAAGATATTTCCAGACAGAAGAACACCGAGCGTGAGCTGATAGAGATGGCTTACCAAGATACACTCACCGGACTAGGCAATCTCCGGCTGCTGCGGGATAAGCTGGCGGCCACGCTGGAGACCCTCCAACATGACAGCAAGGTAGCTTTAATCCTGCTTGATTTGGATCAATTCAAGTGGATTAATGATACCTTGGGGCATTCTTCCGGCGATTTGATGCTCCAACAGGTGGCAGACAGCTTGAAGGCCAGGCTGCCGGATAGCTGTGTGATCACGCGGCTTGGGGGTGATGAGTTCGCCATCATGATCGAAGGTCTGCAGGAAAATGACGATGCAATGAACTATTCTGACGCGTTGATGGATATTTTCAAGAAGCCTTTTGTAATTGACAACAAGCTGTACACCGTAACCGCCAGCATAGGGGTGAGCATCGCTCCAAGGGACGGATCACAAATCAATGTGCTGCTTCAGAATGCCGATATGGCCATGTTCGAGGCCAAGAAGGCCGGACGAAACCAAATTTACATGTTCAACTCACAGCTTCAAGAGAAGGCCGACCGGAATCTCGCTGTGTATAACGGTTTGTTCAAGGCGCTGGAGCAGAATGAGCTAACCCTGCATTACCAGCCCCAGATTGACTTAAGTACACGGCGGGTGCACGGCGTAGAAGCGCTGCTGCGCTGGAACAGCCGCGAGCTTGGTCCCGTATCTCCAGCGGAATTCATTCCTGTAGCGGAGGATACCGGACTTATCGTGACCATTGGTGCCTGGGTTCTGAGAACAGCCATTATTCAAGCGAAAAGCTGGGTTGATATGGGATACAGAGACTTCGTGGTATCCGTTAATATCTCTGCCCAGCAGCTTAGAGACCAGCAATTCGCCTTCCATGTCATCGACCTATTAAGGCAATTCGACCTGCCTGCCCGGAATCTGTGCCTTGAAATTACCGAGAGCACGGCCATTATGGATCTGGAGGCCTCGCTCCGGCTGTGCGGTGAACTGAACGACCTGGGCATCACCCTGGCATTGGATGATTTTGGCGTAGGCTACTCCTCTCTCAGCATGCTCAGCAATCTGCCGCTACATTACCTGAAAATTGACCGCTCCCTGATCACCAACATTGCGGTTAGCAAACGGGACGCGGCGGTGGTAGGGACAATTATTGAATTGTCCAACAATCTCGACATGCAGGTTGTGGCCGAGGGCATCGAGACGACCGATCAGCTCCGGATCTTGGAGCAGCTGGGCTGTCATGAAGTTCAAGGCTACCTGTTCGGCAAGCCGATGCCGGCCGCAGAGCTGACTCTTTTCCTCGAAGGCCGAAGCAAATAACACAAACAATCCCAATCCGGTAGAACCAGGTTGGGATTGTTAGGTTTAGGCAGGAACTATTCCGCAGCAGGAGCAGAAGTAGGAACAGGAGCAGGGGCAAGCTCATTCTCCATATATACCAGCTCAAACTCCTTGGAGAAGCCGAGCCCGGTAAGTATGTTCACGAGTTCCTTCTGGCTGCCCTCATGGCTGATCACGGTCTTTTTCACTGCTCCCTTGCCTGGGTCGAAGACCTGGCCAAGCAGATATTTATGAACCTGAAGCGCGTTCGCATGTTCCGGCTGGACCTCCAACCGATACAGCATAATCGAGACAAGCTCACCTTGGATATTATAATTCTGCTTAAATACTGCATAACCGACAGGCTCACCGCCAAGATAAGCGATCAGCGATAGGCCCCCTTTAGCGCTCTGCCACTGGGTCTGCCAAGCCGTTCTGGAGTTATAGAACGGAAGCCTTGATACGGCAATCGGTAGATCCAGATCAGCTGTATAGGTAGTGTCAATGCCTGCTTCAGTCTCAAAATACACCGGCTCACTGGTGCTCAGGAATAGAAGCTTGTCCTGCACCACATAACCGAACTTCTCATACAGCTTGATGGCCCCTACATTCTGAACGAACGCCTCAAGCGTAGCCTGATGCGCCCCGGCCTCCCGGTAGGCCTTGAGGCTCTCTTCCATTAAGAGCTTTCCAAATCCCTTCCCCCTGTACTCGGGAGCAAGACCGATTCCCCCGTTCCAGCCGGTAACATGGCCCTCTGGATACTTACGAATTCCGTTCAGGTTAATCCCCACCGGCCTGTCCCCATCCAGCATGATGTTGGACAGGTCGAACTGCAGATCCTCATTTACCATCCGGTTAATAAAAGCTGCCATCGGCAGGGTCATATTCACATAATACCCCTCGAATCCCTTCTCCCATGCCTCCAGCACTGTCTTCATTGACACTTCATGCAGTCTCTTGACGGTAACCAAATGAATCACCCCGTATTAAATAAAATTACAATAGTTGCTAACATAAGTTGAACTACAGATTTACACGAAGGGCAGCCGTGGGAAAGGTCCTTTAAGGTCGCTGTTGCTCCCAGATGTCTTGATATTAATTTATTAAGCTGAGGAGTCCTGTCACCAAAGGCATAGGCAACCCTTCGCTGCTCCTGAATCATTTCACGCTCCTGCCCTATTGGTAATTCCTGCATTCAACTTATATAGGCTAGCTTACACCACGCTTCCTAAAAATACCATGGAGTCTCTTATTCCTACACCTGCCCCTTCCACCTGTCCCTTCTTAAGATTAAACCACTGCGAAAATATATAAGAAGCAGCCTCAGGAGCTTAACTTCTTCTTCACTCCTGCGGCTGCTTCTTCCGTATTACGTACTATTTTGTTTTACCCGTATCTAATCTGGCGGAAACTTACATATAAATTTCTATCTCCGTGCCGCTAGGCGCAAGCAGCGGTCTGAGATCTTCCCTGCGGACACACAGTCCCCCGGTGCGGTAACGGTTGGCGGTTGCTGTGGCCGGAACGTCCTGTCCTCCAGCTGCCACCCGACGTACAACACCGTCCGTATACCGGTAGATGAAGGTCACCGGCTGTCCATCATACTCGAAGTCGAAGCGGAGTCCGTCCAGATCCGCCGGAAGCACCGGATCGATCACCAGATCGCCGCCAGCCTCCCGGATGCCGAGAGCCGCTGAGATCAGCTGGTTCATGTAGATTCCCGGGCCGCTGGAGTAAATTCTCCAGCCACCTTTGACCGGAACCTTGCCGTGCTTCAGCTCCTCAAAGCGCGTCTGTGCTTCATATCTGGTTGCAAATTTACCGTCGGAGCTGCTGAAATACGTATTGCTCTGTCTAAGCTCCGCATTAGGCACCACGTCTTGGATGCCGATCGGGTTAATGGCGGCAAGCCCATGCCATACCTGGTCCCGCTTCCCAAGCTTTGCCATAGCCTCCACATAGCGAATATGCGCATGCACGTACTGAAGCCCGATCTCACGGCCGAAGTTCGCCGCCTGCTCGGCCCGCTTGAAGTGGATGCTAACCCCTCCTGTATATTGGGCCGGGCGATTCATCAGCCTTACCCCATCAGGACAGAGAAGATGCTCCCGAATCAGCTTATAATGCGACTCGGCCTGTTCTGGCGTTAGAAGTTCGCTGATCATACCGCGGGTCATGGGGAGCAGCCGATACTGGATGCCTGTCTCCTGATCCGTAGGATGTACCATCAGCTTCGCATCATCCGGGTTCTCCAGGTAGACAAACCCGGGAATGACCCCCGTGCCCAGCATGTACTGGTTAAAGTCCCTGCGGATGCCTTCATAGAGCTGTTCAAGGTCCTCAGCCATCTGTGGCTCGGTTTCTTGAAGCACCTGCGAAAGCTGACGGATCGCCTGATAAGTCAAAGCCACCGTCCAACTGCTGACCATGTACTGTTTGAGCTGCTCATTGGCCGGCTGGAGTGTATCATCCCAGTCTCCGTCCCCATAAGAGGACAAGCAGGTATCATGCAGGAAATGCCCCTCGATATAACCTAGCTCCTTAAGCACATGATCACGCAGTGGCTGAGGCTCCGTAAAATCAAAACTATGCTTGCGTGTATAAGGAACCAACTCCTGTAAAATTCCGAAATCCTTCGTAGCTGTCAGATAGTCGCTCAGTACTTTAAGCGGCCAGACAATAATATCGCCGTGGCTGTCTTCCTGCTGAATCTGGGCATACTTGTCGAACATAAACCACTGCGGCCAGTTCCCGTCATCCTCATATTGGTGTGAGTACACCGTCAGGATAATGTCGCGTACCTGCTTATAGTTATGGGTAGCCATAAAATACTCCGCAGGGCCTTGGCATACATCTCGGGTTCCCCAAGCCGCGCCGCCATACTGCTCCAGTCCGTGAGGCACAGAATAATGCACCAGCATGTTGTGGGTATACCACCAGGCTAGGGCGTTCACCTTGAAGAGCTCACCCTGCTCTCCCCCCCGTGACAACTTGAAGCCATTCATAACCCTGGCATAAAATTCACGGTAACGCTCTACCTCACTGCCGAAATTGCGGGGCTCTGGCTTGGAACCTCCGCCCTGAATCAGCCCCTGGATTGTCATGGTCCACTCTGCTGCTGGCTCAAGCTTCAACACCACCAAAGAAGCTGTTCCCTGGGCCGGTCCGCTAACCAGTGACCGCTCGTCCGTCAGGCTGAAGCTTGGACCTTCCAGATCCAGCCGGTAGGTCAGAGCCGGATAGAAGCCGGAGCTAATCGAAGCCTGATCGGCGCGGAACAGAAGTGTTCTGTCCTGCTGCTCCATATGATACGGAACCTCATATTCTCCCACATTCATGGAGATTTGATTCGTCACCAGATAGCGGTATGCCTTCCCGCTGACCGAACGGACGCTAAGATGAACTTCAGGTGAGTCAACCACCGTGTAATTCGTGACTACCAGCATGTCGGAAGCGGTCTTATAATACCAGCGGGTATAGTTGAAACCAATTTCGAACAAGGATGGCATGGTCAGCAGATGGAACTTCCCATCCAACTCCACGTAAATGCGCTGTCCCGAAGTTTTAGGAACATTCAGCGCATTCCGGGTGTTGGTCATCATTTTATTGAAATTAGTATTCCCCACCACCAGCTGGGAGTTAAATACGCCGAACATATACGAGGTGGTCGTAATCACCTGGTCATTCATCCGGGCATTATCTCCGCTCATCAGAATATGCCCATGAGGACGCTCCACCCGAAGCTCCTTGTCCTTCAGAATCACATGCTCATAAGTATCTGTGAAAAAAGACAGCAGCGTGTCGCCGTCATACTCTTCCTGGCAACGGTTAGGGAACAGCAGCTCCAATTCCTTCTGCTCAAGCGGAAGAACCTTCAAGGGCTCTCCGATATGTCCGCATCTGGCCACCTGTCCGAACGTCTGCCCTCCGTCACGGCCCTGCTCAGTCTGCAGCTGTGCCTGCACTTTGTCCCACGCCTTGCGAACATCCGCCGTGTATTCCAGAGACGACGTAGCTGCAGAATGATCAGGCCGGAACAAGCCATAGAAATTGAACCGCGCCTGTCCGTTAAGCCGGACTCTCTGAGTCTGCAGAGCTGTATAAGCGAACTCGTACTGATAAATATCATTAGCCAGCTTTTCCCGGGAGAGAATGGCCGGTTTATTTGTCTCTTTGTAGGACAGCCCGAAGAACTGGAATCCGTCCGTGGAGTACCCTACCGCTTTGGTTAGGGAACCCTGCTGGAGATAAGGGAATTTGCCGCCCTGCGGTTGATTTTGCCGCGAACAGATCACATACCCGAGCTGCTCATCATCGAACACATTATGATCAATATATTGGGATAAGTAAGCTTCATTGCTGCGTACCGCCCCAGGATCGGCAATTCCCACGTCCTGCCCGTAGATCAAATCCGCTTCGACACCCGAACCTTCCAGCTCGACATCCCAGAACCAGATTCCCTCGTCAGCCAGGGTAAATCTGACCCGGTACCTGATTTTCCCGGATTCCAGGGACTTGATCTCGCCCTCCCATTCCAGATGGCCGGCATATTTGCGGAGAAGACTCCCCGAATCCACACCCAGCAGCGGGTATGCATGAATTCCATCCTGCTCATGCAGTCTGAGATAGATATTGCCCAGTGAACCGTCTACCGGATTGCTCAGCAGTTGATTAATCATGATATTCTGCCCGCTTGCCTGATACAAATCACCGCTGTTTAAAAAAGTGAACTTCAGCAGCTCATTCTCCAAAATAAGCTTTGCGCTTGTTGCAGTCATCGTCAATCTACCCACATCCTATTCTCTCTGTATATATAAAATGAACTTATAAAGATTGGAATTGTTATCCAGTAGGGCATTTCGGAGACAAAGGCGGACGCTCCGCTTCTTCAGAATCACTCGGGATCGAAGCTGAGACCGGTTGATTCTAAGATTCATTTTATATGGCTACCACATTTATTTCTCAAGCCGGAACTCGGCACCAGCCGCATCCCGGCTGTTCGTTCCCACAAAGACAGTAAAACGCCCCGTATCACTCTTATATTGCAGGTTGGCATGGTGGTAGCGGAGCTGCTTCTCACATAAAGTAAAGGCGACCTCTGCCTTTTCACCTGGTTGCAAGAAGACCTTCGTCCAGCCCTTAAGCTCCTTGAGCGGCCGAACCACATCGCCCGACCAGTCCCGGACGTAGAGCTGCACAACCTCTTCCCCCGCACAGCTTCCCGTGTTAGTCACCGTAACCCGCACGGTGATGGGCTCTTTCTCAGTCATCGTCTCCGATGAGAGCGTCAGGCCGCTGTAGGCAAACGAGGTGTAACTCAGGCCATAACCAAACGGCAGAAGCGGCTCATTCGGAATGTCCAGGTACTGGGATACGTACCGGACCTGGGCATCAGGCGCATCTTTAGGCCGTCCCGTATTGAAGTGATTGTAGTACACCGGAATCTGGCCTACGGAATACGGAATGGACATGGTTAATTTTCCTGAAGGATTGACCTCCCCGAACAAAATGTCCGACACCGCTGCTCCGCCCTCACTACCCGGATACCAGGCCTCAAGCACCGCATTCGTCTCGCCAAAAACTCCATGCAGATCGAGTGGACGGCCATTGAAAAGCACTGCAACCATCGGCTTGCCCAGCGGCTTCAGCCAGGAAATCAAATCAAGCTGCGCCTGAGGCAGACGGATATCTGAGCGGCAGCCTGCTTCGCCGCTCCACTCGGAATCTTCCCCAAGCGCAAGCACGATAACGTCGGCTTCCCTAGCCGCCGCTACCGCCCGCTCCATCTGGCCTTCGATGGAAGATTCCAGCCCGCAGCCTTGCGTGACGATCAGCCTGGACGAACCTACATAGCTGCGCATAGCCTCGTCCAGCCTAACGGCATCCTCCTGCGAGCCGGACCATGACCATGGCCCAAGAATGTCTCCGCTGGATGCAAGTGGCCCAATCAGGGCAATCTTCTGGTGCTTGCCCAGCGGAAGCACTCCGTCATTCTTGAGCAGCACGCAGGATTTGGCCGCAAGTTCACGTGAAGCCAGGCGATGCTCTTCACAGAACACAATCTCCTGCTCTGCCTTTGGATCAGCCCCGCGCAGCGGCTCATCGAACAGTCCCAGCTTCATCTTCAGCTCCAGGATGCGCATGACTGCTTCATCAACCAGCTTCTCTTCCACAAGACCTTCCTGTATGAGGCGCGGCAGGTAGTGGACATAACAGCTGGTCATCATTTCAATGTCGACTCCGGCCTGGATGGCCCGGTAAGCGGCTTCGGCTTCATCCTCCGCAACACCATGCGGGATCAGCTCCTTGACAGCCCCCCAGTCCGAAATGATCACACCATCAAACCCCCACTCCTCACGGAGCAGCTCGCGCATCAGCTTGCGGTTCCCAGTGGAAGGAACACCGTCCACCGTATTAAAGGAGGTCATTACCATCTCGCAGCCTTCATCCAGCGCGGCCTTGTAAGCTGGCAGATAGTACTCCCGAAGCTGTCTTTCCGAAAGATCCACCGTGTTGTAATCGCGTCCGCCTTCCGAGAGTCCGTATGCCGCAAAATGCTTCACACATGCGGCCACACGCATCTTATCCCCCTGCAGATTTTGGCCCTGGAAGCCTCTGACAAAGGCTCTGGCGAATTCACTGTTCAGATAAGGGTCCTCGCCGGTGGATTCCATCACCCGTCCCCAGCGGGGATCACGTACCAAGTCAACCATTGGGGCGAAGGTAACATGCACACCGGATACCGCAGCCTCCCGGGCGGCAATCTCGGCGCTCTTCTCCGCCAGCTCCAGATCCCAGGAGCAGCCGATTGCCAGCGGCACTGGGAAGATCGTTTTGAAACCGTGTACGATATCAGCCATCACCAGAAGCGGAATCCCGTGGCGGTTCTTTGCCAGGTGGGCCTTCTGAACGGCGATAACTTCCTCTGCCCCTGCCAGGCCAAGAACAGAGCCTGCTCCCTGTACCATCTCATCCGTAATGCCAAGCGACGCCATTGGCCCGGTAATCTGCCCGCCCTCATTCGCACCCTCAAAGAAAGGGGCTGCGAGCTGAAGCAGCTGGGCAATCTTCTCGTCCTGAGTCATCCTGTCTATATAATTTTGTAGATCCACATTTCTGCACTGCTCAATCATGCCCATACCTCCTGTATAATTAAAGAACATGTTATATAAGTCGAATTATTGATTTACACGTACCCTTATGAAATGTTCTTCCAATCGCTGATGTTCCCAGATTCCTCAATTCAATTTACAGGTGAAAGTCCGGTCACAAAAGCAAGCGTTCGCTTCTCCAGAATCATTTCACACTCTTGCCTATGGGCGAGTCCAAGTTCAACTTATAGTTTCTGGGTTCACTTAACAATTGCTGTGTACTCGAATAAGCACTTTGTTTAGGATTGCGAATCGTTTTCATTCATTAAAGATCATTATTTACAGTGAATTATATAAATTAATTTCCGCCAAAATTGAAACGTTTCACCAAAAATGCATGAAAGCCCTCATCCTCCAAAACCAGAGGAGAAGACACACCCGATTTTCTCCGTTAACTAAAAGCCATTCCAGCTTGAATGCCCCATACCCATCCATGGAAATCCCAGCCGCGAAGGTGTCCTTACGCAGCCCGGAGACAGGAAACATGAAATATATCCTGAACAGGCGCAGGGAGCTCTTCACTCACATAAGTAAAATATGCGGCTCCCTGCTTCATATCCGTGTAATAGCTCCGATGAACCACCGGAAGCACCAGGGGCGAACCCGTCAGCTTCAGCATAACGCTCAACCTGGGACTGCCGGGTCCACCCGGACTGATCTCCGCCAAGCCCATACAGCAAGTACAGTATGCCGGCAGCTTTCCCCTCGTCTCTCCCTCAGCGGTGATTCAAGCGGCAGTATGACATAAAATCCTGTTGATGCCCCCAGCGTCTGCGGATAGGCTTGTGTCTGGATAAAGACCCCGATCAGCAACCCCGCTGTTTAAATTTCGGATTTAACGCCTAACTTCCGGACTGATTCACGCTCAACCATCTCAATCATCAGCTTGTAGGAGTCGTTCACCTCTCCCCCGTCCAACATCTGAAAGAGGAGATGTCCTGCCAGAGAACCGGCCTCATGCTTCGGCTGGCGGACTGTAGTCAACGAAGGCCGCACATACTCGGCCAGCTGGATATCATCAAAGCCGATTACCGAAACGTCATTGGGTACCGATACCCCCGCCTCCTCGAAGGCCTTAAAGCCGCCAAGTGCCATCTCATCGTTGGCATAGAATACTGCCGAAGGCAGCTCCCCCTGCATGATCATCATCTTGGTGGCGCTGTATCCACCCTCCCGCACAAAGTTCCCGCTCAGCCGCCACTTGGCCTTCTCTTCCAGACCCGCCTCGTGCATTGCCCGTAGATAACCCTGATAGCGGAGCGCGTTATCACTTGAATTGGACGGGCCGCTGATATATGCAATCGTGCGGTGCCCCGCATCGATCAAATAACGGGTGGCGGTGTATCCCCCCTGTTCACTGTCCACGCGAACGTTGATCAACCCATCGCCCGACAGCCCCCGGTCCATTACCACAATCGGGAACCGCTCCCCGGCGGATTCCAAAAGAATTTCATCCGTAATGTTGTGAGCCAGAACCACAGCTCCATCCACCCTGCGCTCCCGCAGGAACCGGACGGCCGTTGAATCCTTGCCGCCCATGGAACTGCAGGCAATCAGATCATACCCGTTAGCAAGGGCCACGTCTTGAATGCTGCGGATCAGTTCCGAATAATAAGGTCCGGACAAATCAGTCAGAATAAGCGCTATTGTGTTAGTGCGGCTTCGCTTTAAATCCATGGCAAAACCGTTCTTGCGATAATTCAGCTGCCGGGCGGCTTCGAGCACCTTTGTCCTTGTCTTCTCCGCCACCTTGGTATCTCCGTTCAGCGCATACGAGGCCGTTGAGAGAGCAACCCCCGCCAGTTTAGCCACGTCCTTAATCGTTGCCATTTACATGTCCCGCCCTTCTTACTTCATTCCACAATTAGTATAACCTTCAATAATATGCTTTTGGAAGAATAAAAAGATACTTATAATCAGAAATATCGAAACGTTTCGATTTTTAGTAAAAATAAACTTTACTACCTCTGCTCATTATAACCCTTCAGATTTCCTTAAAAAGCTTGTCCTCTGCCGTCTTAATGTCAATCCCTTGTGTATTGCTAAGAATTAGTAGAATAATTGATTCTTATGGATTTAAGGCCGTTTTAGGAATTGAAACGTTTCAATACCCACATTATAATCTCCTTTGATAGCGATTTCAAATAGTTTTTTTATCTTTCACTCCGCACACACCTTCCGCCCCCTGTCCCATCTCAACTCTATCCGGGTACAAAATCTTTTTGCGGATAGAGTGTAACTAAATCACCTCTGTCACCGTGTGTGTTAAAGATTATGCATCATTTCAATGTATTGAATACTTAATCTTTAAAGGGGCTTTATATATGGATTTCCGGAAGACCTATGCTTTTGCGCGCTTACACCGCAGCGCGTTACTTCTTGCGTTCTTGTTCTTGGCTGCTGTATTTCTTCGGTACGCCTATGTATTCCTGGCAGGAAGCCCTAACTTCCTCGGGGGTGATGGCCAGAGATATTACACTATGGTCCAACAGATCATCACGCAACATATCTACGGTTATGGAAGCGAGACCTCCAATTCCCGGGTTACACCGGGATTCCCTGTTTACGCCTCCACTGTTCTTGCCATTTTCTCAATGAATCTCAACGCATTCAAATGGGTCCAGATCCTGCTTGGAGCAGCCACAATTTTCCCGCTTTACGCTTTCTTACGCTCTGTCCCTGCAGCTCGTCCGTGGCTAACCTGGTCCGCCTGTGCCTTTATGGTGATATATCCTCCATTTATCTATATGACAGGCTTATTTTACACGGAAACGTTGTTCTTCTTCCTGCTCGTGAGCTTCTTCGCTTCCTGGCAGATTATGTGGCGCAGCGGTTCTGTTCGGTGTATGATCTTAAGCGCGGTGCTTCTTAGCTTCGCTATACTAACCCGCCCTGTGATGACGCCCGTACTTCTAATCGCGATCGTGTTCTTAGCCTGCAATCAGGCTAAACGCCGGTTGTTAGTTCCCTTGCTGCTTACTGTCTTCCTATGCTTTCTGCCCTGGGTTCTCAGGAACTGGCTGGTTCTGCACGAATTCACTCTGCTTGCCAAGGACAGTGGCAACGCGCTTCTGGCCGGAGCCTATCCCTACTTCTATAAAGACGTTGATTACAATGAACTGGAACACAAATTCGGCAATGACCAGACCCGTTACGGAATCTATCTGATCTTGAACGGCTTCCGGGACCACTTCTTGTCCTATTTCAAATGGTTCACCTACGGCAAGCTGAAATACCTGTTCAAGGAAATGTGGTTCCACAATAGGGAGTACTTCCCTGTCCTTCAGGTCAAAATCTCAGCCGCTCTTCACTACTTGATCATTGCTATCTCTCTGGTCAGCATTCCTTATGGGCTGATCCGCAAACAGTTTCTTGCCTGGGCTATTGCCGGAATGCTTGCTTTCCAGCTCTTATTTATCCCCACTTCAAGATATGGGACGCCATTTATCCTCCTGATGCTCATGCTCATCTGCTCATCCGGCATCCCCCTTAAGCGGTGGCAGTTAAGAAGAGCTTCATCCACCCAGGAGCCTGCAGCTGGCAGAACCGGCAGCACCAGCAGCATCGGCAACACCGGTAGCACCAACAGCACCGGTAACATCGGCAGCACCGGCAACACCAGCAGCACCGGCAGTGAACAATCATCCGTATAAGGGCCCTACTCGCCCGAGATGTAAGAGGTCTCTTCTCTGCTTAAATGAAATTATAAGCACAAAAAAACATCCCCTAACCAATATGGTCAGGGGATGTTTCGCTGTAATGATTTATTACAGTTTTACAACGTTCTCAGCTTGTGGTCCACGGTTGCCTTGAACTACGTTGAACTCAACGCGTTGGCCTTCGTCCAAAGTTTTGAAGCCTTCACCAGTGATTGCGGAGAAGTGTACGAATACATCGTCGCCACCTTCAACTTCGATGAAACCGAAACCTTTGTCTGCGTTGAACCATTTAACTGTACCTTGTTGTGCCATGTGTATTACCTCCAATAATTTATTTAACATGTTTCTTTTTATTCTTTTGAGAAAATAAAAAATTCACACATTGTAAAAGGTTCATACCTTAGAATGATAACCCTTTACAATGTGTAAATGAGGTTAGCGCTTCACAATTAACCTCATTATAGCTTATCCATTTTTAAAAAGCAAATAGCTGACAAAAATAAACATCCTACAGCGGATCGAGCTGCACCTCTGCTTGCTTACCGCTTACATGAATACCTGACTTGGGCCGTGCCACAGGCTTCAGATCACGGACCAGATCTTCAAGCAGCGACTTGGCCTGAGCCCCTTCCTTCCCGCTGATTTTCACCACGAGCCGGACCACATCGCCCGCCTTCAGCATTCGCTCCGCCTGCTGCTTCTTCGTCTCGTAGTCATGATCTTCTATGCGGGGAGTCAGCCGGATTTCCTTCAGCTTGGGAGGCTGGCTGGATTTCCGCTTCTGATCGGCTTCTTTTCTGGCGTTTCCGGCAGATACAAGACGGCATGGGGGCGGGCTGCTCATAAGGGAGTCACATACCAGATCCACCTTCAGCCGTTTCGCCATCGCCAGCGCCTCGGACGCCGCCACAATACCCAAATCTTCACCATCTAGTCCTGTGAGCCTGACTTCCGCGGCCTTGATCTTCTCATTCAGAATCATTGTGATCCCACCTGACCTTTCGCTATAATATACGGTACTATCTATATGAATGAGTAACTGAAATAAAGGAGCTGCACATATGAACCGCAAAGAGCTTGAAGAACAAATCATCGAGAATTACAGACAGGACGAGCAGATGATGATTCTCGTATTTGCCCAGTGGTGTGTAAATCACGATCTCGACCCCGCCGAGCTGTACACCAGAGCTTATCCACAGCAGGCGGCCAATGCCGCTCTACAGCAGGGGATAGATCTGACCGTTCCGAAGGAGGAAGCGGGAGATATCCCCCATGATACCCTGCTTAGTGTGCTGTCCTTATTCGGCAACGAAGACCTTGCCTTTGTCGTAACTGAGGAAATCGCCAAGCTGGATGCCAAGAGCAAAAAGTAATTTATAATGCCTTCCGCACACTAAGAATATACCTCGACTGATCCAGCGGATTGACACCGCGCCGCTGCCGCTCTGCATGGATATCCGGCGGGCATTCCTCGTAGCCCAGGAAGGAGGTTGCGATCGTCCCCCGGCCCTTGGTCAATGAGCTTAAGGCCACAGGGTACTCGAGCGACTCGGCCAAAGGGAGCTTGCCTTCAATGGTCATACGGACATCCTGAAGTTCAGGAGCTTCGAACGTGCCCCTCATTAGGGTGAGGTCATTCATCACACGCCCTCCAAACTCTTCGGGTACGACAATGCGGAACTTCAGCACCGGCTCCAGCAGCCGGGTGCCTGCTGCGGCTAGGCCATTCATCAGGCCCATTGGCGTAGCCACCGCGAAATCCAGCGGATGGGTATGCCATACATGATGCTGGCCTTCCACCAGCGTCACCTTCAGATCCGTCACCTCCCAGCCATACAGCCCCTGCTGGAGCGCTTCAGGCACCCTCCGCGCAACCTCGTTCTGATACTGGGCCAGCAAGTCTTCTGTTCGGACAGTCGAAGCATATCGGGTACCGCTGCCCCTTTCTCCCGGTTCTATGAGGAAGCGAAGCACTGCCCAGCAAGGCTTAGGCATCGTGTTGGCGATATAACCCTCGGCTGCCTGGCTGGGGGTTTCCTTATAGATCACGGAAGGCGGGCTGAATCTGGCCTTCAGACCGAAACGTGAATCCAGCAGACTCGTCAGCATCTCCAGCTGGATTAGCCCCATAATCTTCAGATGAAGCTCGCGCTCCTCCTGAAGCCACTGAACATCTAGCAGAGGATCTTCCTCAGACAGCTCCCTGAGCGCTTGAACCATCCGCGGGTAATCCTGCTCATTCTCCCACTGTGCCTGTACCGTAAGCAGCGGAACAGCAAGCCGGGCTTCCTCAGGAATCGCATCCGGTGACCCGAGAATGTCCCCGATCTGCACCTGGGTCAAGCCGCACACAGCCGCGATATCGCCGGCTTCAAGCACACCGGTGTCTTCGGAGCGCCCGCCTTCCACCCGGCGGATCTGCGTAACCTTCTCTTCCACCTGTCTGGTCACATTACGGATGACATCCCGGTTGCGGATCGTACCTTCGTATAAGCGGACAAAGGCCATCTTCCCCGCCGACTTGCCCTGTTCAATCTTGAACACAACCCCGGAGGGCGGTGCTTCAGGGTCCCCTCCCGGCCCGGGCAAGTAATCGGTGATCGCATCCATGAGCCCGGGGATTCCGATTCCTTTACTTGATGCACCAAAAAGCACCGGATAAACTTCTCCAATCCGGCTCAGCAACTGGGCCTGTCTCTTCCATTCGGAGAGCGATACACTCTCCCCATCCAAATACCGTTCCAGAAGTTGCTCATCCGCCTCAGCTATAGATTCAATGAGTTCCCGCTGCTTCTCCCCAGCCGTCCCCTCACTCCATAGATCAGCTGCTCCTTGAAATTCCCCGCCGCTGCCAGACAAGGACTGCATAACCACAAGCCGGGTAGACAGCTGCGTGCGAATCTCCGCAAGCACCCGCCCCGCATCCGCGCCGACCCGGTCCATCTTGTTCACATACAGCAGCGTGGGGATCTTCAGCCTGCGCAGCGCGTTCCAGATCAGCTCCGTCTGGGCCTGAACGCCCTCGACCGCCGAAATAATAAGTACCGCTCCGTCCATTACCCGAAGAGAACGTTCGACTTCGGACAAGAAATCTACGTGCCCTGGCGTGTCCACGAGATTCACCCGCACATCGTTCCATACGTAAGACGTGGTTGCTGCACGGACAGAGATGCCCCTCTCCCGCTCCATATCCAGCCAATCGGTCACGGTTGTTCCTGAATCCACGCTTCCCAAACTGCGGATGCGGCCGCTTGCAAAGAGGATGTGCTCCGTTGTTGTTGTTTTACCAGCATCAACATGGGCAAAAACCCCCACATTCCGCCGTTCCAAGGATGGCATACTCACTTTAGCTCCGTCCTCAATCTCTTTCCACTAAATATTTATTGGTCATATAATGGGCATCGCCCTTGTTGGTCTTGACTGGAGGCTTCTTCTTATCCAGAAACACAATTTCTTTACACTTGGTACAATACCATTTCGTCCGGAAGTAAGGGGATTCTGTTGTATACGTTGTACCACATTTGCAATCAATATGAATATAAACTGAATTCTTCTTAAACTCTTCAGACAGCCGGTTATACACCACTTCCTGCTGCTTCGGAAGAACAACCTCCCGGTAGCTTGAGAATACATTTTGTACTTTGAAATCAGCGACAAGCTCCGGGTTCAGTCCGAAGAATTCCTTGCCAATCTCCGTAACAAACCGGGTATTGCTCCGGTAGCTTTCCAACCACTCGCCAATCTGAGAAGCAGAGAGCGGTACCGTTCCCTTAATTCCGCTGTTTAGTGTATAGGTCATCATATGTAAAGTCTCATCTTGTTTATTGGAATACATGAGTTAACCTCCTTACTATTACACACTAATGTACCATTAAGTAAGGTCTAAACAAAGTCCGTTTATGTTGGAAAAATCATACTGTGGGCATCCCTTATACAAAAAAGAAGAACACGCAGGACCGTGTTCTTCCTCTGAGCTTATTTCAAATTAGTATGCCAGGGCAAACAATCCGTGGATGTGGCCCAGGTAACGAATGTTACTTGCTTCCTTCATCAAGGATGCAGGAGTTCCCTTCAAGCGGGTTTGGTTCGCTCCAAGCATGGCGATTCCGTCTTTACGGCCAAGGCTTCCCAGCGTACCGGAGAATACCGGATTGAACGGCTCAAACGGAGCGCCCTTGATCATGGCAGACAGATTGTAACCGATCGTCTCACCCATCTGCCATGCCAGTTGGGCAGTTGGCGGATAAGGACGTGCGCCTTCGCTAGGAATTACAACCGCACTGTCTCCCGCGATGAATACATCTTTGTGGGAAGTGGATTGCAGAGATTCCGTTACAGAAGCACGGCCGCGGTTAACTTCGATACCACAGTTCGCAACCACGGAGTTACCTTGAACGCCGCCAGTCCATATCAAAGTGGAAGTATCGATGGAACGTCCATCCTTCAGGATAACGGAAGTTGGCTTCATTTCAGTGATCGGCACGCCGGTCACAAATTCAACGCCACGCTTCTCAAGACTGGTTGTAGCACGCTCAACCAGCTCTGGCGGGAATCCAGCCAGAATCGATGGACCTGCTTCCACACAGTAGAGGGAGATCTCGTTGAAGTCGATGCCTTTTTGACGGCACATTTCCGGAAGCTCATCCGCAAATTCACCAACAAGCTCAACGCCGGTAAGTCCGCCGCCGCCGATAACAAACGTAGCATCCGCCTTGTTCTTGGACTGCTTGTAGGCGTTCAATCTCTCTTCAACATGAGCACGGATGCGGTTGGCATCGTCTACGGATTTCAGCGTGAAGCTGTATTCCTGAAGACCCGGGATACCGAAGAAAGCTGTTTCACTTCCCAGGGCAATAACCAGCGCATCATATCTTAAAGTGTTTCCATTGCCGAGCACAACCTGCTTATCGTCCGGCTTAATAGTCTGAACTGTATCAATCACCAAGTTCACGTTCTTGCCTTTCAGCAGTTTATCTAGTGGAAGTGCAACGGCCTTCTCGTGAAGGTTCCCGGCAGCAAGGCGGTGAAGTTCGGTAATAATCTGGTGGGTAGGGTAACGGTTAACAACGGTAATATTGGCCTCATTCGCATCCAGGTACTTACGTGCAGTCAATGCGCTCAGCAATCCGCCGTAGCCGCCGCCCAGAATCAAAATTTGCTTCGACATATCCATCCTCCGTTCTGAATTGTGTTTATTCTGAAATTAACGTTGTCCTTTTTGACGCTCACTCAGCGTATCCAAGAAAGCTTGAGTGAAACGCAGCGATTTCTGTACATTCGGATCTTTCAGGATTTTGAGCAGGCCAAATACACCGATAGTCGAGTTATCGGCTTGTGCACGGTCATTTGCTTCAATCGCTGCAGCAGCGACACCTTTAACCTTGCTTACTACCGGAGTGGCAAACTCGGAGAATCCATGTTTAAGATCGTTCACGAATACTGGATCTTTAGCGATGCTTTGAGCGAAATCATAAGCTGTTGTCAGGGCGCCCATCATCTCAGTGAGCTTTGGTAGCTGGTCAACCAGCACCAGAAGGGATTGCTGAACCTCCGGCTTCATAAGCTGATCGAGCAGCTCTTTACCAGCTTCAGAAGATACCGCTTGAGAAGCAACTGCCTCTTCAGCAGCTGATGTCTCTTGTTGATTAGAAGTTTGTGACATTTGGAACTTCCTCCTTTACGTTGAATTATACAGCGCAAACTAGGGTCTGGATCAGATCCACACACTAGGTTCAACTGTATAGCAGTCCGTTATTTAATAAATACCTGAAATAACTTTCCTATAACACCAGACCGCTTCATTAGCCTGGGTAATAGATAAGCAATCCTGTCTTAACGTTCTTGTAGAAGCTTCAAACAGGCCGAAACGGAACTCTATACTCTTATATTACACCTTTTATCCAAGAACTGAAAAAGAATTTTTAAAAATAGGTGAAAATTTGCACATCATGCTACAATTTGTTCATAATAATCAAAGATTTATGTGATAAATCGGGCTTGATTCACAGCAATCGCCATTGAGCGACATTTTAGGTAAAGGAGACACAAATACGATGAAACAAGAGATTATTCTCCGTTTTCTTCTCGCACTTGTCCTGTTCACCCTGGTCCCTTTTCTCCAGGAGTACCGGTGGATTGGAACCCTGTTCACTGTCGCGGGCATCTACTTGGTGGCTACAGGCGCCTCCCGGCTAATCCAAAAACGTCCTAAGAAATAACCGGAATCCTGACCCTAAAGTTCTTTAAGCTCTAGGTTCCCCTGTTCCACAAAACCTATGCGTGCCTTACAATCTTTATTCGGGCTGCATAACAATAAACGACCTGCTCGGGCAGAGCAGGCCGCAACAACCATGGACGGTAGCCGCCCTAGGCTCGGGATTAATTGTGGCTGTATGCCTCTTCCAGCGAATCCACGAAGATTCCTGTGTAAGCAATGGTTTCTGCCAGCTTATGCATCTGGTTCTTCGCTACCACGGAAGATGGGTTGACCATCATGATTTTCTTAAATCCGTTGGACATATACAGCTTGAAGCAGCCCTCCAGTACAGGTAGCATGTCCTGTTTGGATACGGCCAGGTTCGTTGAGTCAATAATCAGGGTGTATTCTGCCGGATTAATCGAGTTAATGTGCTCATTGTATTCTTTTAGAAAAGCCTCAGCCTCATCCGGTTTCATAAATCCACTTACAGTAATTGCCAACGCCTTTTCCGCCTGCTTCTTCTCAAATACAAACATCCTATGGTCCCTCCAAATGGTTAATATTTCTCTCAATACCTATATCGTTATAATTGATATAAAAGTGAAGACATCGTATAGCCAATCCCGACAGAACACAGAACTACCTTATCTCCTGCGGAAACCCGGCCTGTTCTCAGCGCATCTTCAAGGGCAAAGATAGGGCTGGTAACTCCCGTGTACCCGTAGCGGTCACCCACAAAGGTGTACTTATCCAATCCGATATGCATCTTCTCCAGCGTCTCCTCGATCTCCGGCCGTGAGAATTGGGAGAAGATCCAGTGATCGACATCCGTGGCCAGCATTCCGTTACGCCCCAGGAGCAGAGTGATCAGACTCTTCCACTCGTCCGAGAAGTAACTCACATCATGTGGATCGAACCGCAGCCGCTTGTCTGCTTCCGCCACTCCGTCACGGAACATCGCCGACATGCCAGCCGCCGGGAACATAACGGTATTCCCAAGCTTGGAATCCGTCTTGTAATTGGCATCAATAAACCCGCCTGGAAGCTCCGTCTTCTCCAGAATCACGGCCGCCGCCCCATCGGAAAAGTTAGGGTAGACGATTGTATCATCCTTCCGGGCGATGTTGCTGACGTGAACACTACCTATAATTAGAGCACGCTTAATATACCGGTTCCCAATCAAATGATGCCGGACTTGATCCATCGCGGTCAGCATCCCGATACAGTTCGTATTCAAATCGTATACGATATGTGCGTTCACCGCGCCGATCTCACGATGAATCAGCAGTGCATTGCTGGGATAGGTGTACTCCGGGGTATCCGAAACAAATACCACCATGTCCAGTTCCTCAGCGGAGACCTTGGATTCAGCCAGCAGCTTCTTCGCAACAGTCACTCCCATGGAAAGGGAGTTCTCTTCCTCGGTGCTTACCAGATAACGGGTCTTTCTCCCAAGATGATTCATCAACCCTTCCGCTTCAAGACCCAGCTTGTCAAAATGCTCAACGAAATAGGCATTATCATATGCCTGGGCCGGATGATAGGTGGCTATCCCTTTGATATGAACCTGCACGACATTATTCCTCCTTGTTATTTTTCAATGAACCCTCCACTTATCTCCAGACAAAAAGGCCTACTCCAAAAGAGTAGACCCGAGGCTTGATAGACCTAGTTTTCATCCTCTTCTCTGGTAACCGGCTGTCATGGCATACTGCTTTAGACCCTTGGCTTTGCGTCCTTGCCTTTCAGCAAGTTTGCCTTTTTCATTTAAGAGAGCTTTAAGACCTGCTTTTCAGCTATTATTATAGTTCTATTTTCCTGATGTGTAAATAAAAGCTAGACTAGATTCATGAAATTTTCAAAGTATGCTAATACTTTATTTCTTAGTGCTAAAGTGTAAAAATTCCGTCAATAGGGGTATTATTATGGGGTATACATTACATATAGAGAACAGATAGGAGTGATGAATGTGGAATTGAAAAATAAAAATGCGTTAATCACGGGTGCTGGCAAGGGAATCGGCCGGGCAGTGGCTGAAGCTCTGGCCAAGGAAGGGGTCCATCTTGGATTGATCTCCCGCACTGAGGCCGATCTCAGCAGCCTCGCGGAGGAACTGCAGGGGAAATACGGAGTCAAGGTCAGCATTGCACCTGCTGACATCTCGAACGCGGAAGAGGCACAGCGCGCGGCAGCCAAGATCAAGCAGGAGCTGGGAGACGTAAATATCCTGATCAACAATGCGGGAATCGCCAAGTTCGGGACCTTTGTGGAGATGGACCCTGAGGAATGGAAGCGAATCCTTGACGTGAACCTGATGGGGACCTACAACGTCACCCGCGCTATCCTGCCGGATCTGATCGCCCAGAACAGCGGAGATATTATTAATGTGGCCTCCACTGCCGGGGAACGCGGCTTCGCAACCGGGTCGGCCTACTGCGCATCCAAGTTTGCGGTCATGGGATTAACTGAAGCTCTTGCTCTGGAAGTGCGCAAGCATAACATCCGTGTCACCGCGCTTACGCCGAGCACGGTCAATACGGATCTAGCCGTGAACGCCGGCCTCAAGATCGGCGACGAGGACCGGATGATGCAGCCTGAGGATGTGGCTGATCTCACCTTAGCGGCCCTGAAGCTTCCTCCGCGCGTCTTCCTGAAGACAGCCGGAATCTGGACAACGAATCCGCAGTAAACAACCTGGTCAGAGGGGGCTCCTAGCCCCCTTTTCTCACACCATCGCGCGATCTTCCCGGATAGCCGCTGCACCCAACTCATCGTTAAAGCGCCCTCACTTTAGGATGGAGGGCAGATTTGTATTATGCCCTGCCCGCCATCCACAATAATCCGGTCTCCTGTCTTCAGTCTGGTGGTTGCATTTCCACATCCAACTACAGCGGGGATGCCCAGCTCCCTGGCCACAATGGCAGCATGGGACAGCGGCGCGCCAATATCGGTAATGATTGCCGAAGCTTTAGGGAAAAGCGTTGTCCATCCTACGTTAGTTGTGGAGGTTACCAGAATTTCACCTGGCTTAAGCTGATCCCCGTCTTCTGGTTGTGTCAGAACGCGCACCTTTCCTTCAATCCTGCCTGCGGCACCGGCAAAGCCCTTAAGCGTCTCCGATTCCGGCGAAATGCGCATAGGCTCCATTGGATTGAAGTAGTCCATTCTGCGGTTCGGTTCTTCCGCCCATTTGAATGGATCGAATCTGCCGCGGATGATGGATGGCAGGGGCGGCAAGGCCTGATACTTCGCATAGGTTACTTTTCTGGCATTAATATGCTGCTTAGCTTCCAATTCGCCACCCTCAAGCCAGCTCAGCACCTCATCCAGGTAGAGGAAGAATACATCATCAGCTATCCCGGCTAATTCGCCCGCTTTGAGGGCAAAAGCCCGATTGACCCTGAACCCCCGGGTCCATTCCGAACGCGCGGCTTCCCGGACCTGCGGACCCTCTAGTACTCTTTCTACTTGCCGTTTAAACCGTTTTTTTTCACCAGGGAACAGCTGCTCGAATCTATTCCATGCTTCTTCATACTGTACACGCTGCTTATCCAGTAGCTCCTCCACGTTAATCGGTGAATCCTCTATGTCCTTAATCTGTTTCTCCAGCAAATCCCGGCTCTCTCCCGGAGAAGGAATGGACAGCTCATGCTCATGAGGACCGCGGTGCCCGTATTTGACTAAATACTCTCGGCGGCTCATGTCCCCCCGGATTACTCTGGAGATTCCAATCACCGGACCCAGGCTTTCTAATTGAGCATTCCCACCTACATTAGACAGGAGTAGATTTGCTTCTTCTGAGCCAACCAGCCTGCTCAGCTTTTCCTTTAACTTGACGTATTTCTGCATTTTTTGACTTGTCCCCTCAAAGGCGGCCCACACCCCCTTCACATTTCTAGGCCAGAGATCCTGTCTCCAAATGCGGAGCAGTTCCTCCTTGGTCTTCACTTTGTGGATGCGGTCAATGATTTTCGCACATTCCTCTGGACTGTCCTTCAAATACTGGCTCATGCCTTTAACCGCCTCACGGGTTCGCTTCGAACTATAAAGTATTCTTGGCACCAAGGCTTTGATAATACTCCATTTGGAGAAAGGATACACAGGAATGCCGATCCCTTCAGGCAGCTTCCCAAATACATTGCTCATTTTCGCTAAAATTGAACGGGAATTGAAACCCAGTGCTTGGAATGCGGATACAGGAAGGCTGATGTTAGAGTACACTCGCCCGCATATATTCCCCGACATTAAGTAGTGACCCGGAACAACCTGCTGCTCCTCATCGAGCGCCCTGATGACAGACCAGCTAAAAGGAGTGAATACATCGGGTATGGATTCTCCCACATTTGTATTGGTCCACAGAAAATCCCCTGTAAGCGAATCGTTCCACTCAAACTTATCCCGGTTTCCTGGACTAAAAGTCGTAACTGGCCGTGCCTGGAGCAGGTACACCCTGCCTTTTGAGATTGCCCATTCCAGATCCTGCGGACCTCCCAGCTCTTTCTCTAGTCTAAGCGCATAACGATACAGCTTCATTGCATGCTTCCTAAATACCCCTGCACCGCTGTACTTTCCTTTAGGCCTTGTTAATGTAAAAGAATGGGCATTGGCTTCACCTGACACGAGCTGCTCTCCCAATCCAAATACATAATTGCCGGTCATTACTACGCGGCTGCCTGTTATAGGATCAGCGGTAAATAGTACCCCCGAGATCTCGGGGACAACCATCAACTGAACGACAATCGCAATTTCGTGGGATTGTTCCATTCCTTGTACGGAACTATATACCCGGACTCTCTCTGCATACTTCGATCTGTATACCGTGTAAAGGGCTTCTCTGATTTCTTCATCCGTCTTCATATTTAAGACGGTATCAAATTCCCCGGCAAAAGAAGCAGCCTCCGAATCTTCACTTAATCCCGATGATCGTACCGCAAATTGGGCCCCATTGAACGAATGCCGAATTTTATTAACACGAGTTGCGATTTCCTTCCAGGCCCCCTCGTTCAACTGTCCCTCTTCGAAAGCGGATGGCAGAATGACAAATCCTTCCGGAACAGGATATCCGCCCTGATACATCCTCGCAAGCATGGTCCCTTTGCCCCCTGCGAAAGCAAACATGGAAGGAGTCAATTCATTAAAGCCGAGCACCGTATCTAACATCTAAATCACCTCTATCGGATTTAAAAGTCTCTGCCCTGATCATGAATGTAAAATTATTGCGCTAATTATGACATCAACTCTCTTTTGACACTATATATCAATTTTTATTTTGCATCAACTTTTTTGTTGCTTGACGGTTTGCAATATGAAATGCGGCAGATAAGACCATTCCCGGGAAACTTCGTGTAAAATGGAGTTAGTCAGGCTGGGCGCACATAACTAAACAAGAGCCGCTGTGAGAGCGGCTCTTGTCCCAAATATCGATATGCAATTCGCGAAACAGACTGGAACATTTTTATGACACTTCCGGCGGCTGGCCGGAAGTGGACATAGCTGGATTAAGCTCTTTCACGGTCGCTGACACCCGCAATAAACTTGATGGAGTAAAGGGCACATAGACCTACGATCACATAAACGACGCGTGAGATCGCAGAGTTCTGCCCGCCGAACAGCCCGGCAACCAGGTCATACTGAAACAATCCCACAAGCAGCCAGTTAAGCCCGCCGATAATCAGCAGAACAAGAGCGACCACATCCAAGGTTTTCATGTTTGAGCCTCCATTCCTATAATATTTGCGAAACAAATCTCCTCATCCTGTATCTTATCCGTAACCCTTGCATCCTAACCGCTGTAAGAGCCAAAAAGGCAGAAAGGAGATCCATCCAATGACAAATTCTAAAGTGATTTCCCTGATCTTTACCGATGATGGCCTGATTCCGAATAACCCGAATCTCCCCGTAATTCTGTACCGGGGTGCATTACTGGATAAACCGGAAGAGGCAGAATCGCTGTTCAACCAGAACGGCTGGCTGAACAGCTGGACGAATGGGGTATTCAGCTATCATCATTACCACAGCAATTCCCATGAGGTTCTTGGTGTCATTTCCGGCTCAGCACAGCTGCAGCTGGGTGGGGAACAGGGCCAAGCCTTCCAGCTGCAGGCCGGGGACGTCGTCCTTCTTCCCGCAGGAACCGGGCATAAGAAGCTGGCCGCAAGCCCCGACTTCCGGATTGTGGGTGCCTACCCGGACGGCATGGATTACAATACCCGCAGGGCCACACCCGAAGAGCGTGAAGCAGCTCTTAAGGAGATTAGCCGGGTTCCCGTACCGGATACCGACCCTGTCTACGGACGGGAAGGTCCTCTGCATGAACTATGGAAGAACAAGTGAAATTAAATGGGGGAACCGTTGGCAGGGCCCTTATTCATCCTAGGACACCCTCAGCGGCTGGAGGGATGCTTAAGTTTGTAATGCTATATAAAATGAACTTATGAAGGTTACCCTATTCGGGCGCTGCGATGCCAAGTGTTCTTTAAGGCCCCGGTTGTCCCCGAAATGCTTGAACTAGATATCAGTGGGGCATTTCGGAGACAAAGGCGGACGCTCCGCTTCTTCAGAATCACTCGGGATCGAAGCTGAGATCGGTTAAGTCTAAAGTTCATTTTATATAGTCGTAATATAGTGCTAAAAACTAAGGGCTCCCCCGTCATCATTTCCGATGAATTACAGGGTAGCCCTTAGTTACGTATTGTGAATCAAGATTCTTTAAAAAAAGCAAACATTGCAAGGATCAACCCGAGAAAAATACTGAAAGATCCGCCAAATTGAAAAAGAAACTCATAGCCCTGAGCGGCAAAATCCGATACAAACAGGGCGATTCCAAACAAGGTGCACTGGAAGCTAAACAAGAAAATTTTAATTGAGCTTCTAGGAAATAAAATATACAGCATATACGCCACGAGGAATGCAAGAATAAAAGAAACAAGAAAAAAACCTAGTAATGAAGTGATACCGGCAGCCTCCCTTGTACTTTGATACAGGCCTAGAATCCATCTGAACCTCTATACATAGAACAGCATCAGCTCTGTAGTAGTTTAATCAAAGTAAAAGAGCAACAGTACCGTTTGACCTTCTTCAGTATCACTGAAGGCTGCCTTACAGCTTAGTTATGCATGACGTTTACAGAGTGCTCTTCCTTAGTTGTCAGCACTTCTCTTCTCATGAACCAGCAAATCACGAAAGCTGCAACCGCAAAACACAGCCCGATCGTAAATATGCCCTGAAAGGATTGGGAGAACACCTCCTGAGTTTGCCTTACTACGCCCTCTGTCAGCCCTGGCGGGATTTTGCCGGTCTCGATCACGGGAGCCGCCCCGGCAGGAATTCCTCCAATTCCAGCGATCCCTTGATGGATATTTCTGGCCAGCAGGCTTCCAAAAATACTAAAGCCAAGCGTCATGCCCAGGGACTGTATCAGCTGGACGGTGGACAGCGCCACCCCACTGTGTTCTTTTTCCACCGATTCCTGAACAATCAGATTATCTCCCCCGAACAGCGCCCCTAGTCCAACTCCCAGAATGAAGAAGCTGGACACAACATAAATAACTGTGGAACTTACACCTATACGGGTCAGCAGGAAGAAACCGAGGATTGGGAAGATAAAAGAGACGATGAAGATCGTACGATAAGGAATCTTCGTAATGATGAAACCCACCCCGATACTGGTTGGCACTGCCCCGGCCATGAACGCCAGCATCATATAACCCGATTCAGTAGGGGTAAGGCCCATCACGTTTTGAGCGAAGAAGGGAAATGCGCCCATTCCCCCCATAACCCCCAGCATCGTCGTAAATACCAGCAGCGAGAGCACGACCACCGGCCGGTTCTTGAACAGGCTGAGTGGGATAATTGGGTCTTCCGCCCGCCGTTCAATCCGGATGAACAGCAGAATCATCAGTGCGGAAACGGCCAATAGGCCGATAACTACCGGGGAGCCCCACGAATATCCTTGGGTATCCACCAGCACAGGCGCCAGCAGGACGGACAATATCGCGAGCAGAAGCGAGACCGCACCGGCCAGGTCAATCGGCCTCTTCTCTTCGCTTCCACGTGATTCCCGCATACCGAGATAGACAATCACTGCGGCGGCAAGACCGACCGGGATGTTAATCAGGAAGATCCAATGCCAGCTGATATGGCTCACGAAGTAACCGCCCATAAGCGGCCCAACCAGCTGCGGCAGTATCATCAAAGGCCCAACTAGGCTTTGAATCTTCGCTCTCTGTTCAAGCGGATAGGTGTCACCGAGAATCACCAAGGCAAGCGGCATCAATCCGCCAGCTCCAATACCTTGAATTCCTCTCCCGATCAGAAGCACCTCCATGGAATGGGCCATCCCGCTAACGACGGAACCAGTCATGAATAAAGCCATGCAGCTGAGGTACACTTTCTTGCGGCCATGGATATCGGCCAGCTTGCCGATAATCGGCATGAACATGGTGATTGCCAGCATATATACCCCGGCTACCCATCCATAGAGCGACAGCCCATCCAGATCACGGATAATTGTAGGCATCGCGGTTGAAACCACAGTCTCATCAAGCTCTGAGAAGATCAAGCCTAACAATAGGCCGGTTAGTACCAGCGCTTTATTATTTGTTGTTGTCGTCATAACACACCTCTCTCCCTTTAAAAGAAACTAAGTTGCCTCTACTGTACGAGGCTCTCTGGATTGACGAACCCCATCATAGAGCACAAATTTAAACTGAGTATGAACTGCTGATACCATACAAAAAAAACCGCCCCGATACGGAGCGGCCTTCTGCGTTCAACTTTAATTCTTTTATGGAATGAACTGCTGAACGATCTTCACAACTTGACCATTCTTAATCGTGATATGGTACGGAAACTCCCTGACGTCCATCAGCTTCGTATTCCGATAGATGGATTTGAACTTATTCAAGGAGACCTTCTCGTTCCATTTCAGGTCGATATCCTCCATTTTGCCTGTTCGGTCGTAGATTTGCATCATGACCTTCGCATCTGAAGCGACCTGATAGCTGACAGTACGTTTGCTGTCATTGGTAATATAATACCCGTCAGGCGCTCCGCCAATTTCTTTGAAGGCTTCAGGCTCCCGCTCTTTGAACTTGCGGTCAGCCTCCTTCCCAACGTACCATCCAATCGGATCAACCGTGATCCGAACGTGGCCGTCTGATGTTTTCATTTGCTTGATATATACGGTCCTCGTCTGTGTCTTAACTGCATTCTGTGCTGCTCCTGCTGCGGTTGCTGTACCGGACGTACTGAATACGGAAACTACGACGAAGCTGAATACTGCCATGATTATTGCTGCTGTTCTCTTCACGATGCATCCCTGCCTGTTTCATAAGTAGTTAAGAAGTTAAAAATGAGCTGGAATGAGAGCGGCGCTGTGATGGTTCGAATTATATATACTCTTCAATAACCAAATTAGCGCGTTTCAAACGCCCCATGGGACTCTTTTTCTTAATTATATACAGAGCATGCCGCAAATGAATCACAATATCGTTACAGAGAATCACCAATTTGTAATCTTTTATGAGCGGGGTGGATGGGTCGTAATGACAGTGATGCTGCGATCCCGCGCGTAATCCCAATCTATGAAACAATCAGCAATACTGCGGCTGAGAACACTGCTGATTACGGTACTGTCCTTTATGTAGCCCTTCTCTAGTCTTCTCTTCACATCCCCCAGCAGATCTCCAAGCTCCATCCGGATCAATTCCTTCTCAAGCTCTCCCAGAATGCCACTTCGGACCACAAGCCATGTTCTGGGATTAATCTCGTAAGAGCTGATCTCCGCTGGTTCCTGCTGAATCCGGCCGCTGATCCGCATGAGTTCACGTTCAATCTCAAGTCGTCCCCGGTATGCCCTTACCGCAGGGTCGCCGCACTCCAGAATGTTAGGAAAAAGAGCAACAAGCATGCCGCTTCGGCTCTCATAATCCCAATCGTACAGAATCTCTTCTGGATAGTCCTGCAGAACATCCCCTAGATAACTCTTCAGCTCTGGAATGATCTGCCGCATCATCCGGCTTCGTATCTGACGAATCATGAGTTCCTGATTCTGCTGCAGCAGTACCCGTTCTGTTGGAATCAGGAAATTTTTCAGGTAAATCGTAATGAACTTGTGGTTAATCGAGACAATAACGGACTCCGGGCCTTTCCCGAAATGATCCCGGAACATCTTCCCCGTAAAACTTGCTATTAGCTGATGCAGCTGCTGACCATGTAGTTGATCCATCGATGCCCGACCCGCACGTTCAGCCTTCTCCCGCCCTGCCTAGTGCAGCGGCCTTTGAGGGCCCCGAAGCGAGTCTTTCTATCCCTCCCTTACCAACATAAAAAGGCCTAACATCCCTATTGAAAGAGAGGTTAGGCCATGAAATTGACTTTTATCCTAAGATAGATTCATTCATTTACCTGACATTATAAAATTAATCCTTGAAACATAGAACTCTTAGCAAAAACCAGGAAACAGCGAGCATTGATACTACTCTTGAATCACTACTAACTCATACCCACAGTCTCTTCTATCTTAGCACATCCCGGCCGAAAGAAAAACGTCTATTAGAACTATTTCATATTACCGGGCTGCTGCTATAATACCGCTGACTTTTGGAGGGAATAATCGTGCAGCGTCTCCCGCAGGCCGTCCGCCATTGAGTAGACGGGCTCCCAGCGGAGATTAGCTCTGGCTTTATCATTGCTCAGCAGGCTGTGCACAATGTCCCCCTCCTTGGACTCCTGATAGTCAGGGCTCATATGAAGTCCGTTCAGATCACACAGAAGGGTGAACAGCTCCTGAATTGTCATCGGCTCTCCGCTGCTGATATTCATCGTCTCACCGGAAGCATTCCGGAGCGCCGCGACGTTGGCTGCGGCTACGTCTTTGACATAGATGAAGTCTCTGGAATGGCCTCCATCCCCATAGATAGAAGGCCTTAGGCCGTCAAGCATCCGGGTGATGAAGGAAGCCACCACAGCCCCCTCCCCCTTAATAGTCTGCCCCGGGCCATACACGTTGGCATAACGCAGAATGGAGTAGTCCAGTCCGAACTGTTTGGAGAACGAACGGATATACATCTCCGATACAAGCTTGGAGACGCCGTAAAAAGAGAGAGGAGCCACCTCATGCTCTTCATGAATAGGGAGAACGGCTGGATTTCCGTATACGGCAGCGGAAGAGGAGAATACAAACTTGCGGACTTGAAAGTTAACACACTGCCGTAGGAGGTTAACAGTACCCATAATATTATGCTGTGCATCCAGAGAAGGGTCCTGAATCGAGCGCTGCACGCTGACCTGACCCGCCAAATGGATCACACCCTCAGGACGCTCGGCATCCATAACCTGCGCAAGCTTTTCCGAGCCAATATCCATCTGGTAGAAGGTTACCCCGCTGTGGTAGAAAGACCTTATCCCCCCGTCCAGGTGGTCAATCACCACAACCTGATGCCGGTCCTCCAATAGTTTCTCTACAGTATGCCTTCCAATAAAACCTGCTCCACCTGTTACCACGATTTTCATTGAATCTACTCTCCTATTCATATAGGTCCCTGACGGATGAAACCCGGATTAAAGCAGGCTCCCCAGGCCTTCACCCGTGCAATTCGATTCAATTTATGAATGCCGCAATGAAAATATGACTGAAATAATGATTCAAAGCTTCGCGGCAGGTTTAACGTTCATTCGGTTATATAAAATGAACACATATAAAGGTTACCCTTTTGGGGCGCTGCCATGCCGAGTGTTCTTTAAGGCCCCGGTTGTCCCCGAAATCCTTGAATTAGATATCCAAGTAGGGGCATTTCGGAGACAAAGGTGGACGCTCCGCTTCTTCAGAATCACTCGTCCTCTCCGCTAAGTCGGTTAATTCTTAAAGTTTATTTTATATAGTTCATATAAATCTGCCTCAGTTGTGCCAAATCGGGAATCCAGTAGTATAACTCCTTCTTGACCAGAGGATCGTAGAGCTTGTCGCTATGTCCAGGTATCTGATGATACTTGATATCTTCCGTCCCCATTTCCTTGGCAAGCAAGGACAGGCTGAGAATGTCCCCATCTTCAAGATTCGTATCCAGGATATCTTGTCTCACCTGCTGGATCAGCTCGGGTAACCGGGTGAGATTCGCGGGCTTCACCAGAGTCCTGAGGACACTTTTCAGCACGAGGGCCTGGTTCGACTGGCGCCCACGGTCTCCTTCACTTAATGATTTCCGTTCCTGCACCAGCTTTAGGGCAGTGTCTCCGTTCAGCACCTGCTTGCCGGCTGGCAGGGTACGGTGGGCATAGGTCAGCTTAACCGGGGCAGGAAGGCTGACTTCAAGCCCGCCAAGTGTGTTGATGAAGTGCTCAAACCCCGCAAAATTAGTCTTGATATAGTAGTTAATAGAGCAGCCGCACAAATTGCTGACTGCCTGGAGTGAGGCCTTGGTCCCGCCATGATTGCCCCCTTGAAGCTCGCCCAGCAGGTGCGCATGGTTGATCTTGGTAAAGCCTACCCCTGGCAGCTGAACCCGGGTATCTCTTGGTATGGAAACCAGGTCAACGGTATTCCTATCCACATTTACCTTGGCAAGCATCATCACATCTGTACGCGAGTCTTCCTTCCCCCGGGCATCAATACCAAGAACCAAAATATTCAGACTCACCTGATCGCTGCCTGGGTTATCCGGATTCTGCCGTTCTGGAGGCCGATTGCCCAGCACGCCGGAGTGCAGAGCCTCACTGCTCCTGCCTGCGGCCGAGTGAGGCCCGGATGTGGCAGATTGCTGATCGGGCACAGCCAGCACTGGAATGTCAGCACTCCGGAAGTGGCGGGCCGGCTGGAGCCACCAATACAGGAAAAGTCCGGCCGCCGCTGCAAGCAGGGCCAATATGGCAAGCACAATAAACACCCTGCGTATTCTCATTGGCGGGCCTCCTTTAGGTTTTGTCCGGTTCGGGGAGCCGCCTCCGCCTTCCCCGCTCATCCGTGTATCCGTTTTGGCGGCGCGGAGTATTCGGCGGACCCGGCAGTCAGCTTCTCAAGTCCTGACCCGGCAGACGACTGCGGGCTGCGGGCCACGCCTCTGGACTGCTCCCGCTTGAGGACCACCATGATCGTCTGGAACAGAATCCGCAGATCAAGCAGCGGGGAATAGTTCTTGATGTACAGGAGGTCATACCGCAGCTTATCCTCTGGGGACGTTGCATAACCCGCCTTAACCTGGGCCAGCCCGGTCAGTCCCGGCTTCACCATCAGCCGGTACGTATAATGAGGCAGCTCTGCCTTGAATTGGTCGATGAAATAAGCACGCTCCGGGCGAGGCCCCACCAGACTCATATTCCCCTTCAAGACATTGATCAGCTGCGGCAGCTCATCAATCCGGGTTGACCGGATGAACTGGCCGAGCCTCGTAATTCTCGCGTCACCGGCCTCGGCCAGCACCGGCCCGGTGCTCAGTTCAGCGTTGTCGACCATGCTGCGGAACTTGAGCAGGTGAAACGGCTTCTCATGTCTGCCGATCCTCTCTTGGACAAATAGAGCTCTGCCCTTGGATGTCAGCGGGATGAGCAGGAACATACACAGCATCACCGGAAGAGCGGCCAACAGGAGCAGGGATGAGACCAGCAGGTCCACCGACCGCTTCATCATCCTCTCCAACAGGCTGAGCTGCGGCGGCATAATGGAGTACACCATCAGATCATCCAGCTGCTGGGACTCCGCGTTGACGAGCGACAGCTCATAGAAATCCGGAATCAGCAGCACCTCAATCCGCCTCAGTCCTGCGGCCCGGATTACAGCTGATTTAAGGTTTGCAGGCAGATCATGAGCCAGCAGAACAACATCGATATGACTCCATGAGCACTCGGGCGGCGTCTCTTCCCCTTCAGGGATGACCACAATTTGCCGGATATCCAGCCAGGTTCTGCCTTTGGCAAGGATCGTCTCTAAGCTGTCCATGGCTAAATGACCATGGCCCCCTATTACCATCGCCCGCTTGCGCCCAATGCCTTTGGACTGGATCAAGAAGATGAGCAGCCTAAGCCCAAAGGTTAAGACCAACTGAACACCGAAGGCGATCACAACCACGCTTCTTGGCAGGCTGAAGGTCTTCAGCCAATAATTCAGCACGATCAGCTCCGCCACAAACACTACATGTGCAAGAACTAGGTTATACAAATAGGTAGACGGCTTTTGCCGTCCGGCAAAATCATACAAATAAAACATGTAATAAGGCACTATCGTAAACAGCCCGAGCCACGGGGCGTAATCCAGAAATGACTCCCATTCCGCAGGGGGGATATGCCCTCTGAAGATCAGCTTGTAAGCTAACAGATAACTGGCATAGACAAATAAGATGTCCAGCAGCAGCACGAACACCTTCATGCCTTTGAGACGAAAAAGCTTAATCATTTGTGAAGCGCCGCTCCTCTCTCCTCCCATAACCTCCATGCAATACCTCATTGTAAAGCTCCCTCATCAAGGAGCGAATCCGCTTCAGGTCATAACGAAGCGACATCTGGCGGCTGCGCCTGCCCATCCGTTCTCTAAGGCTGGGATCCTCATAGAGCTGAAGCAGCGCAGAAGCTGCCGCTTCGGCATCGTCCAGCGGAACGACGTATCCGTTATCAGCCTGCACAACTAGATCACGGCTTCCCCTGACATCTGTAACCAGCAGGGGCTTCCCCGCCGCAAGCCCCTCCAGCAGCACCTTCGGCAGCCCCTCCCGCCTGGATGTGAGGGCAATGACATCCGCGGCAGCCATCAGCTCGGGAATATCCTGGCGGAAGCCCAGAAACTTCACCTGCTCCGCAAGCCCGAGCTCCCGGGACAAGTCCCGGCATATCTCCTCGCTGCTGCCGACCCCTGCGAGCAGCAGTGTCACGGGAATCTCCCGCCGGACCAGGCTGTGGACAGCATGAATAAGCTGGGCCTGGTTCTTGTTCCGGTTGAGCTCAGCCACACACAGCACCGTCAAGGTGTCCCCGTTAATCCCAAGCTCCCGCTTAAGCCTCCCAACTTCTCTCCCGGGTCGGTTCAGCCCCTCAAGGTCCACCCCCACACCGGGGATATACACCAGCCGCCCCCGCACCGGGAAATTCTCCGCCCGCTTGAAATCCTCGCTGTTAATCGTTATCAGCAGGTCCGTGAGTCTGGACATCATGCGCTCCAGCGGGTAATACAGCAGCCAGCCGAGCCTGGAACCTCCCTGGTGAAAATGAAATCCATGAGCGGTGTAGACCACGCCTCTTGCGCCTGCAAGCCAGGCCGCCAGCCTAGTGATCAGGCTGGCGTTAGGGGTATGAACATGAATAAGCTCATAATTCTCCTGCCTAAGCCGCCGGATCATTTGAAAGAGAGCCCGCACATTCCCCCAGGCCAGGGGGCTTCGGCTGAAGGGAATATCCCTGCATGCAAATCCCGCACTTTCCACCTTCTGTCGCCTATGATCCGGGCCTGCGTACGCGTGGACCTCCCAGCCATCCTGGCGAAGGTCCTCCATAAACGGGAGATGGAATGCGGCCAGATGGGCATATACCGTTGCCACATAAGCCGCCTTTCTAGGAACTGAGTGATCGGTGCACGTCTTGCCCATATAAGCTCTCCCATCTTTCAACAATCGTATTTATATTAAATTTGCTGTTCACATATTCCCTGCCCGCGCGTCCCATTTCGGCACGCACAGCCTCTGGCTTCTCCATCAGCCGAAGCATACAGTCCGCCAGCTGGTCCGGATCGGACGCTTCAGCCAGATAACCGTTCACCCGGTCATGCACCACTTCCCGGTTGCCCCCAACGTCAGTCGCCACAATGGGCAGTCCGCTGGCCGAAGCCTCGAGAAGCACCATCGGAAGCCCCTCCCACTTGGAGGACATTACATAAGCATCCGCCGCACTCATCAGCCTGGACATGTCGGAGCGTATCCCGAGAAACAGAACGGATTCATCAAGCTCAAGCGTCCGGCTGAGCTCCTCAAGGGCCGGGCGCTCTGGACCGATGCCCGCAATTAGCAGCCTGCTGCCGGGATAGAGCCGGTGTACCTTGCCAAAAGCGCTCAGCATAGAGGCATAGTCCTTCTCGGGGGCAAGACGCCCAGCGGCTAGCCAGATAAAGCAGTTCCCGAGCCCCAACTCCTGCCTGAGCGTCCGTCCGGCCAGATCGGATCTGGTGAACCGGTCCATGTTGATGCCGTTGGGCATGAAGATGATTTTGTGCTTCGGTGCAGCCTTGATCTCCACATAACGGTTCACCGCCTCCTGACTCACATTCGTCATCAGATCACAGAACGGATCGGTAACCCGGTAGAGAAGGTTGCGGAGCCAACCTCCTTCATTGATACTGTGCGCCGTGCAGATCAAGAGCGGCATGCGTACGAACACCCGCGTCAGCCTGGCCAGCAGGTTGGCATGCACCATGTGACTGTGGACAATATCGGGCTGGAACGCTCGTATGATTCTTTTGAGACGGAAAATCGCCCTAGGATCAGCCACTCCTCTGCGCATATGGAGAGAGCGGACTTCCACCCCCATCTCCTGTAGCTCATCCAGGTAGGCCACGGGCTTCACCATACTGATCAGCAGCACACTGTAATCTTTGGCGCGAAGTGCCCTGCACAGCTGGACAACCTGATTCTCCGCCCCTGCATAATCAAGTCCTGTGATAAGAAAAAGAACCCTCTTCAATCCAGCCCGCTCCTTCCCGTTCCCGTTTCTTCACGAACGCCAGCGATACAAATGCGAATAACATGTACTCATAATTGAACCCGAAGTCACCGCTGAGCAAGGCGCAGCCCAAGGACTGGATCAACAGCACCATCAGCACCGGATATGCTCTAACCGCCCCCAGGGAATAGAGATACGCCACCGCCCATAGGAGCAGGCCTGCAATCCCCAGTTCACTGGCGATCTCCAAAATGACATTATGCGGAAACTCCTTCTCCACAGGCGGAGTGCTTCCACCGAGCCCCGAGCCAAAAAACGGCCGTTCCTGGAAGTCCTCAAATGCCCTGAGCTGCAAATCCACCCTGCCCAGGAAATTGTCATCGCCTTGAAGCTGGCTGCCGCTGAACAGGACGGTAAACCGGCTGCCGCCCACCAGCTGCTCCAGATCGTCCGCGTAGATGCCTGCGGCAATCCCCCCCAGAAGAACCAGTCCAGCGGCTGCGCCGGCATAACGCTTCAGTCTGCGGAGTCCGCCGCTTTTGTATTTTTTGTACATGAAGTAACCAAAGATTAGCACATTCGCTGCGACAAATGCCGCAACAGGCCCCCTGGACTGAGTGGCAAAAGCAGAAGCAAGCGCGGTTCCAAGCGTAAGCAGACGCACCGGCCAGGGGATGTTTCTGCCCCACAGCGCAGCCGTGGCAGCAATCAGGGAGATCCGCGCATTAAAGATCGGATTATCTCCAGGCAGTGTCAGCCTGCCGGGATACTCACTTGTGTACTCACCGAATATCAGGTGTACACCGGAATAAGCGAGCCCGAACAAGGCAACCACCGTCCAGGACAGCTTGCCGTATTTTTTGTAAACAATGTATGTATAAAGTCCGGGAATCACACCCCTGGTGATCAACAGCAGCTCCTTGGATAGACCATTTGAGTCCAGGGATGCCCAGGCGTAGGAGACCACACAGTACCCGAAGAATAAAGCCCACAACCAGATGCCCCTGTTCTCCAGAAGGCCTCTGGCAATCGTCGGCTTCTGAAACCACGCGATCAGCACCACAAGCAGAGGAGCCCCAACCAGTACAATCAGCGTGTTTCCAGGGACGTACTGCCTGTAGAAATATCCGATAGCATCGAAGAAAATGCTGAATCCGAGCACATAACCGGCGTCAATCTTAAGACCAAGCTGCAGAATACACTGAGCTCCGAAAAATAGAATGGCAATGACCAGCAGGAGAATCAGGCCGAGCTCCATATTCACCTTCCATCACCCTTCTCCCTGATTACGGATTTCATAAATTTAAGCCGCTCTGATTCCTTGGTCTTCACATCCAGCCGGGTGATCTCCTTGCGTGGAACCCTGCTGCCTCTCCAGCGGGAGGCAAACTCCTCAATCCTGCCGAGATGCAGGACCAGGCTGTCCGGCTGATTCGGCAGCTTCAGAAGGAACGGTACAGGCTCGGGGAAATCCGTCTCCTCGTACGCAATGATCACCGGCAGTCCGTTCGCCAAATACTCGCGCACCTTAAGCGGGGAAGCCTCGGCCATGCGCTTGCGGAACAGGGCCATCGTACCAAGCGCAATATCGGCTTGGTCCAGATGAGGTTGATACTCCGCTCTCGTGAGCGGGCCATGAAAGCTCATGTTGGCCGGAACAGGCCCTTCCAGCTCATCGTTGGTGAGTCCGATGACATCGAACTTCCATGCGGGACGCCGGGCAGCCAAGTCTGCAATTAGATCTACCCCATGCCAAGCTTGGCCGGAGGACCCGATGAACACGAAGCGCACCGGTTCAGCGGATATGGAGCGGAGAGATTCCACTGGATTGGAAGCGGACTCCACCGGATTTGGTAGGGAATTTGGTGGGGAATCTTGTTCCGATTCCGAATCCACTGTTTGTTCCAGAACCAAGACCCCGGCGGATGTGGGGCCAAGAGGTTCGCCAGCCTGACTCTTAGAGCTCACAGCAGCCCACTGGTCGGCTCCCAAACCAGTCCCTAAACCGCTCCCTACCTGGGATTGGGTTGACTCCTTCAGCTGTTCCTTGGATTCGTTCAGCTCCTCTATGCAGCCCTCACTCACCGCCGTCATGCTCCGGCTTACGAGGAATTCCTCCAGATTAATGCCGTTGCCGATCACCACCTGCTTCTTCACGTAGCGGCTGAACCCGGGCTCACCGGACAGCTCCCGGCTCACAAACACAGCCCCGTCCGCTGCCTGGAGTATGCGTCTCCGGGTGTATTTGTGATAAAGGTACTTCAGAGAACCGCTCTCCATCCGCATTTCGGTCAGATCGTTGCTGTTAACTTCCAACACCGATGGAACGCGTCTGAGAAGCCGGGGAAGCCCGAAGTAATACTGATCATACCGGTGATAGATCACATCGGGGCTCCACCCGAGCACCTGGTCTGCAAGCCTCTTGAAATCACGCAGCCGTGAGAGAGCACCGTCATAACACTGTACCCGCACTTCCACACCCTCGAGCGCCCGCTCCCAGTACTCCCCCGTTGCACGGGTAAACAGAAATAGGGCAACCCGGTGGCCAAGCCGGGTCCATTCCGAAACCTGGTGCACAACCTTTTTGAACACGCCGCTCCGAGGCCCTTCATTCCAATGGATTACATATGCGATCTTCACGATACACTCACCTTTGCGGGATTATAGCTGCCCAGCTTCTCAAGGCAGGATTGGTACAGCTGCCTATCAGCCGACCTCACCAGCTGACTGTTGTGCCAGAGCAGTGTGAAATCCCCGTTATATTTCGCGCACTGTCCGTAATAATGAAGGATTGCCCGAAGCGCCTGGTCTCCGGCAAGGCCCATGTAGTCTGGATGTACAATGGATTGATCCATCACGATCAAGGGCCGCTCCCGAAGCTGGAGCGGACTTCGGGCAATCAGATTGAACACCGGGAACTCATAACAGACTCCACATCTGAAACCGGCAGAGTCGGCATAACTGAGTGTGCTGTCGTAATGGAGTCCGGCATCCTCCCAGTGCTGCCAGGTATCCGGGGCCTGCCACCGGAGATAATGCTGCCGTCCGCCCCAGCGGTCCTGCATGATGCCGCACTCCTCCGCAGAGCTGCGGAGCATCTGGAACTGCCGCTTGATGCGCTCCGGATGCAGATAGGTCTGATAAGCAGGGTGCAGCCCGATCTCGTGCCCCCTTGCATGGATTTCCCTAAAGAGATTCCGGATATTTGCGTCCTCAAGCGTGTAATTTCCGTCCATCCCTGGTTCGGTCTCTTCCGCGATAAAGTAAAAGCTGCTGCGGATTCCATGGCGCTCACTTAGACTCATGAGCCAGTCAAATGTGTTAAAAGGATCGGGACCCAGGTCCATCTGCTTCCGTCCAAGCATGACGGCCTTTCTTAGACCCGATTCTGGATCATGGCGGCGGAGAATATCCATCGCGCTCTCCTTGGCGATGCTCAGCCTGCTGCGGCCGTAGACGAAATAAGCCGCATCCACATCGTGGCTGATCATTGTCCTTAGGGTGCGCTCCCGGCGCCGCAGCTCCGGCCACAGCATTTGGATACAGAGGTAAAGGATCTCCACATACTCGTTAACTATGGGCCGATCCAGGAATCCGGCTTGGTAAGCCACTGAGCTGTAGGCGCTGAACCGGTTATGGCGGTCCCTGTCCGGAACAACCAACTCCTCGTATCTGGTCAGCATGAACAGACAGCCGCCGAAAATATCGATGCCGCACTCGACACCTCCACCGGAAGTGAAGATATAGGTTCCCTTCGGATTGGACCTTCCGTACAGTACCGGAACAGTACCCATGCCCGGGATCACCGCCTCGTTAAGCGGAAGCTGCGGCATCGAAGGCGCCTGAAGCCAGGCTTCTTCTGCCGTACGAAGAAGCACATCGGCAAGGATAAGGCGATGTGCCTCGCCCTCTGCGCCTTCTTTTACAATCTCGATATGGTCCCGTTCTTCGTAAATCACGCTGTAATCCATACCAAGGAACTCTTCAAATACGACCCGGTAAATGTACTCCCTTTCCGGTCTGTACTGCATCGGAGAACGTAGTATCAGCAATCTGGTTACCCTCGTTCCTTCTTAATTTGATCTGGGTTAAGTGGTGTTGTTGCCTCTGTAGGGCCTGGTATCTCTGTTGGTCTTGGCGCCTCTGGCAGCAGCACGCCGTCTCTCTGACGTGCTGCCTGAAGAATACGGCGTGCCGCATCGGCGTAAGTAATCCGCTGACCTGACCGCGCCAGCCCCATTTTCCGCTGTTGTCTGAACCAGTTCCACTGTGCCACCTGCACATCGACACTCTCCTGCTCTTGGCCATTCTCGTGCTCCCGATCTTGCTCCTGCTCTTGCTCCCGCTCTGCTTGCTCCTGTTCCTGATCTTGCTCTTGTCCGCGCTTCGGGTCTGCCAACATCACACCCTCCGCCAGCCTAAGCTGCTCTCTTGTATCTAATCCGGATTCCTCAAGTCCCCCCGATACAGCTATAACTGCTTCAGCCCGAGCTGTGACTTCGTATTTCCTGATCGACAGCCATGACATGCCCAGATGGAGCACATAACCGAGCGTTGAGGCCGCACTGAAGAACAGGATTGCCATATCCGCCGACTGGTGGGTATACAGGGCAAAACCCAGCGCAACTGCAATCAGAACAGTCCTGAAGATCTCGCGGTACAAGTGCAAATCCTGCCTCTCCATGACATCAATAGTGCTGCCCACGGAGTTCGCAACGAACTGGCTCAAATACATGACCGACAGAAGCCGAATGATCTCCCCGGACTGTCTCCAAGCGTCCCCGAACAGAAAGGAGAAGGCTGAAGGGCCTACTGCGAAAAAAACAGCTATAATGACCAGTCCCAGCACAAATACATGCCGTACAGTCTTGTGGAACAAGGGGGACAGCCTTGACGGGTCCTTCAGCATGTACTCCGACGACTCCGCTAAATACACATTGCGGACAGAGCTCATAATCAGGGTCATAGGGGACCCGAGAATCCGCTGACCCAGTGCGAACCAACCGGCCACATGTGCCCCATAGAAGGCCGCAAGCCATATGGCGGGAAGGTAAATGCCCACACTGTTCAGCACGTTCGAGGCGAGGGACAGCTGTGGGAACCGTCTGTACCGGTAGGCGCTATCCTTAAGATCATGCCAGCCAAGCACGATGGAATCCTTCCTCATATCCCCGCGCCACCGCCTCCACTGAGGGAGCAGTCCGCCCAGCCGCCCGAGGATATCCCCCACAATCAGACCAAGCGGCCCAAGGCCGAAAAGGCTGAGGCCAATTTGGGAAGACACCTGACCGATGCTTTGCGTGTATTTCGTCCGGGCCAGCATCCGAAAGTGTTTTTTGCGGACCAGCCAATAATTCAAAATTTGATAACTTCCGGCGAAGAACAAGCTCACTGCAAATAAAAGGGAGTAGTGTGGAAGATCCCCATCCTGCAGCCAGACCGCCAGCGGCTTCTGAAGCAGGAAGATCGCCAGGCCGCTTACCACACTGACACCGCTGCAGATCAAGAGACACAGACCCAGCACGCTGGAGGACGTCTTGTCGTCTTCGGGCAGGGTCACGGCGCTTTCATAGGAGAAGGAGACCAGCATCAGCAGGATGCCGATGACAGACAGATAAATTGAATAAGTGCCATATTCTGCAGGGGTGTATAACCTGGTTACAAGCGGCAGTGTCGCCAGGATGATCAACTGGCTGAACAAGGTTCCTCCAGCCAGCACCAGAACGCTGCGCAGAAATTGATCCAGGGCTAATTTCCTGAAGTAATTCAGCATGCGGCCTTTAGCGCAGAGCCTCGATTATGGAATCGGCAACCAGTTCCTGAACAGCAGGATCGATCATCGGCCCAATCGGAATCGACAGGACCTCCGAAGCCAGCCGTTCGGAGACCGGAAGACTGAAGCCCAGATACCTATACACCGGAAGCCGGTGAACCGGCACCGGATAATAAACCATGGTGCTGATGCCTTTCCCCTCAAGCTTCGCCTTCAGTTCATCCCGTCGGCCATCCAGCACACGGATTGTGAACTGGTGATAGACATGACCCGCATAATCTGCTTCGGCCGGCAGCACAATTCCCTGGGCTCCGCCCAGGAGTGCTCTGTACCTGTCTGCCGCCGCTCTGCGGCCTTCATTCCACTGGTCGATATAAGGAAGCTTCACCCGCAGCATGGCAGCCTGAAGCTCATCCAGGCGGGAATTGAAGCCGACCAGCTCATTCATATATTTCTTCTTCGACCCGTGGGTTCTCAGCATGGCCGCCCGCTCTGCGAACACTGCATTATTCGTGGTGATCATGCCGCCATCGCCAAAGGCCCCCAGATTCTTGGAAGGGAAGAACGAGAAGCAGCCGAAATCGCCGATCGTTCCCGCTCTCCGGCCTTTATACTCCGCTCCAAAGGCCTGCGCAGTGTCCTCAGCCACATATAAGCCATGCCGGTCCGCCAGCTCAAGCACACCATCCATATCCACCGGATGACCGAACAAATGAACAGGGATAATCGCCTTGGTCTTTGCTGTGACCAATTCCGCAGCCTGATCCAAATCCAGATTGAATGTCGTGGCTTCCACATCGGCGAACACAGGCACCGCACCAACCTGGCTGATCGCTTCAGCCGTGGCAAAGAAGGTGAATGGGGTTGTAATCACCTCATCCCCGGGTCCAATCCCGCTGCTTAGCAGCGCCAGCACCAGCGCATCTGTGCCCGAATTCAGAGCTACCGCGTGTTCAACACCTAGATATTCAGCGGCTTCCCGCTCAAACTGCTTCACCTGCTCACCCATGATGAATGTGCCCGTATCCAGCACATCTTCCACCGCACGCATCAGCTGCGGCTTCAATTGGTTCATTTCAGGGCCTAGATCAAGTATCGGTATACGGTTCATTGTTACAGGCGGCTGTTCCATCCACTACACCTCTCTCATTTTGTGAACCTTATCCTGGTCCAGCTTATATTCACGGCTGCATGAGCAGACAGCCAGTGTACTACCAAACTCAAGCGTTAAACCACACTCACACACCCAGCCGATCCTCTTGGCCGGCACACCCGCATAGAGCGCATAAGGCGGCACATCCCGGTGAACGACCGCCCCCGCGGCCACCAGCGCCGATTCGCCAATAGTAACTCCGCAGACAATCGTAGCGTTGGCACCGATGGATGCGCCCTTCTTGACCACGGTTCTTCTGTAATCCTCGGAGGTGTTGCGGGGAAAAGCCGATCTTGGCGTCAGCACATTCGTGAACACCATACTGGGCCCGCAGAAGACATTGTCCTCAAGATAAACTCCCTCGTAGACAGAGACATTGTTCTGAATTTTTACCCCGTGCCCTATGTTCACATGGTTGCCGATATATACGTTCTGCCCTAGACTGCACCGTTCACCAATGACCGCCGTGGGTGAGACATGTGAGAAGTGCCAAATTTTCGAATCCGTACCAATCTCCGCTCCTGGGTCAATAACGGCCGTGGGATGGGCGTAATAAGTCATCTATCACCAGACTCCTTTGAACTATTTCTCTGCATTATAAGTTGAACAAAAAGTTGTACGGATGGAGGCACCTGGATGAATTGCTCTTTGGGGTCGCTGTCCACAAATTTCTAAATCTATATAAAATGAACTTATGAAGGTTACCCTTATGGGGCACTGGGATGCCGAGTGTTCTTACGCCCGCTGTTGTCTCCGAAATGCTTGAACTAGATTTCCAAGTAGGGGCATTTCGGAGACAAAGGCGGACGCTCCGCTTCTTCAGAATCACTCGGCCTCTCCGCTGAGAGAGGTTAACTTTGAAAGTTCATTTTATATAGTTCAACTTCTATTAGCTGCGTTCACTGCCTGATCTTCCGAAGGATGCTATTTTAGAGAAGCTCGTAGCGGAGTGGCTTGCTCCACCCCTGCATCGCATTCCGGGTATCGAACAAGCAGCGGCTTGCCGCACCCACCATCCCATAATTAAAGCCGGAATGATCCGTAGTAATAACCGTGATATCCGCCGCGGACAACCGCTCCGGAGTCAGCTCCATACATTCATAATCCCGTCCCCGGTGACGGAAAGCACGGATATGGGTATCGCTTACCCATACCTCAGCCCCCCGCTCTTCAAGCAGTTCAATGATGTGGAGAACCGGAGATTCCCGGTAATCATCAATGTCCTTCTTATAGGCAACCCCAAGCAGATAGACGGTGGAGCCGCTGATCGGCTTCTTCTCCCGGTTGAGAATCTCCCCGATCTTCTGAACCACGAATTCGGGCATGGCATTATTGATCTCCCCGGCCAGCTCAATCAGGCGGGTGTGGTAGTTATATTCCCTTGCCTTCCAGGTCAGATAGAACGGGTCGATCGGAATACAGTGTCCACCCAGTCCGGGGCCTGGATAGAAGGCCATGAAGCCGTAAGGCTTGCTCTTGGCGGCATCAATCACCTCCCAGACATTGATGCCCATCCGGCTGCACAGCACGGCCATCTCATTAGCCAAGGCAATGTTGATATGGCGGAACGTGTTCTCATAGATCTTCTCCATTTCCGCAACAGACGGGCTGGAGACAACATGCACGTGTCCGTCGAGGACCTCGGCGTACAGGGTCTGAGCCACTTTGGAACAGTCTGCGGTAATCCCGCCCACTACTTTGGGTGTATTCTTCGTGTTGAACAGCTTATTGCCCGGGTCCACCCGCTCTGGTGAATAAGCCAGGAAGAAATCCTCCCCGCACCGAAGTCCAGACCCTTCAAGGATCGGCCTGACCAATTCCTCCGTTGTGCCCGGATAAGTCGTGCTCTCCAGCACCACCAGCATGCCCGGGTGAAGATATCGGGCGATTTCCCGAGCCGAGTTCTCCACATAACTCGTATCCGGCTGCTGGTACGTGTCCAGCGGGGTGGGCACACAGATGGCCACCGCGTCCGCTTCCCTTAGAAAAGAATAATCCGAGGTGGCCTGAAGCCGGCCGCTCTGGACAAGACCTCTAAGGTCCTCATCGATCACATCGCCAATATAGTTCACACCGCTGTTGACCATGTCGATCTTGCCGGCCTGAACATCGAATCCAATAACCCGGTAACCGGCCTTGGCTTTCTCCACCGCCAGCGGCAGCCCCACATAACCCAGGCCGATCACTCCGATGACCGCTGATCTGTTCAGCAGCTTCTCTGTCAATGCCGCGCTGTAATTCTGAAGCCTGGTGGATTCCCCCTGCATGCTTAAGCCTCCGTCCTTATAAATAGATACTCCCTGAGTGAGCTTACGTGTGAATTTCTTCTCTTTCGGCGGAAGCGATAATATCGTGCACAAGCTGTACGGCCCGGATTCCATCATCCACGGTCACCGCGGGGTCACGGTCGTCCTTGATCGCGTTCACCATATCCTCGATGATCCGCTGATGCCCCGGTATTCCATACGGGTCCTGCTCCACACGCTGGATAACGCGGTCAATTTCACCAGGTGTCATCGAGGAGCACTTCCAGTGCTTGATCCAGTTGGCGGTCGCTCCGCCGATGACAACATAACCGTTCTCTCCGAATACACTGATCGATTCCTCAAGATTGTGCTCATACACCGTGGTCGCTGCCTCCACAACACCCAGCACACCGCTCTCGAACCTCAGCGCGGCAACCGCCACATCCTCGGTCTCGATCCGTCTCAGCCTGGTGTCCGCCAGTGCTTGAACCCGCGCAGCCGGGCCGAACATCCAGAGCAGCAAATCCAGGCTGTGAATCGCCTGGTTCATCAGGACCCCGCCATCCATAGCCCGCGTTCCCCGCCAAGGCGCCTGGTCATAATAAGCCTGCGGCCGGTTCCACCGGACGGTCGCGTTCACGTGGCTGATTTTGCCGAGAAGGCCCCCGTCCAGCGCCCACTTCAGATACCGGACAGCCGGCCGGTAGCGGTTCGGATGAACAACCGCGGCTTTGACCCCGCTGTATCTGACGGCCTGCCGAATCGTCTCTCCGTCCTCGGCCGTAAGGGAAACCGGCTTCTCGATAATCAGGTGCTTGCCCGCCCTAGCGGCCTGCTCTGCCAGCCTGGCATGGATACCGCTCGGCGTGCAGATGCAGATCAGATCAATCTCCGGCAGCATCTGAAGCATCTCTGCCATTTCTGTGAACACAGGCACACGGATACTAAGCTCGAATTCGTTCAGCCTGGACATATCCGTGTCACATAAAGCCACAAGCTCTGCGCCTTCCGTATTCCGGATTGCTTCGATATGCTTACGGGCGATATGCCCGCACCCCACTATGGCACAACGTATCATGCTCTCTCCTCCATATTTCCATATATCCGGGTATATAAGTTGAACTATGAATTTACAGGTAGGGCAGCCGTGTGAAATGTTCTTCCGATCGCTGTTGTGCCCAGATTTCTTGATTAAATTTATTAAGGTAGAAGTCTCGGTCACAAAGGCGAACGCTTCGCTTCTACAGAATCATTTCACACTATTGCCTATTAGCAATTCTTAAGTTCAACTTATATAGATCAAGCTGTCTTCTCCATGCCTCCCGGAGTAATCCGGCTCTTCCTCCGCAGCAGGCGCCGCTTCTCCAGCAGCAGGGAGATGCTCATGGCCGCGAACAGGCCGATCAGACCGCCCAGCGCCAGATTGAACATTTTCCTGGGACTGACAGGAACAGATGCCTGCTCCATGTCTCCATAATCCAGAACCGATACCTTGGCACTTGAGACTATTCCTTTTGATTTGGTGATAAAGGCATCGGCAAAAGCATTCACAATCGCCACCGCGTTCTTCGGATCACGATCCGTCGCATACAGGTTGATGACCAAGGTGCCAGGATCGGTTCTTACCTTGATTCTGTTCAGAAGCTCAACCGTCGTTTCCTTCAGGCCCAGCTTCTTCTTGACTTCACCCGCCACAACTCTGCTCTGGATTGCATCCTCGTAGGTCTTGGTGAGCATCTGGCTGGCCAGAAACTCATTGTAGGTTCCCGACTCGTTACTGGACGCGATATTGGCCATTAGGCTGGCTGCAGCTTTATACTGCGGCTGAACGAGCATATTGATGAGGTAGGCGCCGCCCACACATACCACAATGGTGAGTAGGCCAGCAATGTAATGTCTCCGAACAGATTTGACTAGAAATGCGATATTCATGGTTTTTCCCACCTTACCTAATCTTCGTGGTTCATAACTCCTTAAGATTCCCCGCTCAGAAGATGCTCGCTCAGAAGATGCTCGCTCAGCTCCTCCATATTTCTGCTCTCCATCCCATACCGGGAGTTCAGCATCTTATAGTGGTCGATGATCCGGGCAAGCAGCCTGAGATTACGATTGTAAGGATCAACGAGATTATAAGGATGGCACCATAGATGGTAGATCTGCCGGTGTTTAGCCGCATAGGTCATTCCCGTAAGAATCCGCCTCAGCCGCATCGGCTCAAGCAGAGCCAGCTTCCTCGAATACGAACGCAGGAAATGGCTTGCAGGCACATTAAGAGGCACCTCGCGGCCCAGCTCTTCCGGAGCGTAAGTATGAAATCCCGATAAATTGAAATAAGTGTCCATCAAGCGGAGCACCCGTTTGGGAAAAGGATCATGCGTACTGTAGCCTTCCTTGTACAGGGCATGCGGCGGGTTTCCCCGGTAGGCATAGATCCCTTCCTCTGGCAGCAGCGGCAGATACTCCGGGTTAACCTGATTGCGTGGAAACACGATGCTTCCCACCCGGATGTCCTGAAGTTCTGCCGCCCGGACCGCCGCTTTCAGATCAGCCCGAAATGCCTCCAGGTCTTGTCCCTCTTCCCGGCAGTAGTAATGGGAGAAAGTATGTGTGGAGATTCGCTGATAACGGGTATTATGAATTCTGCGGATCAATGATAGGCCATAGTGGTCAGGGTCCTCCTGCTCATCTTCGCCCAGCCCTGCCCCAGCGATATGGGGATAGGGGGATAGCTGCTTGTCAATGTAGGCAGGAAGCGGAGATGGCAGCTGCTGCTTCATCTGCTCCTTATTCTCGGAGAATAGGAGCCCTACGGTCGCCCAGGTGGCATGAATGCCCTCCTGCTCGAACATTTCGAGCACTACCGGGATAATTTCCCGCTCCCGGGCAAAATGCTTCCGGTAATGGCTAACCGGACTCACATCCCGCAGACCCCAATACAACTCGAAGTCCAACGACATAACGAATAGGCCGTGATTAAGCGTATGTATCAATGCATGAACCAACCCGCTCCCTTGTCCTTTTTCACTACAGCTCACATAGGCAGATCAGAACAGGCCCCCTAGGTATTGTCAGGTCCTCATCATGGCTGCCGTGTAGTTCATAGATATACAAAAAAAGCGGTCTTTATGCCAACAAAATGCAATCGGCATAAAGACCGCGGTTAGACGCGCATATATGATCAAGTCCGGATCGTTACGTTGTGGTTCGTGGGGGCAAGCTGGATTTTAAACGAAGAGGCGGTTATGGAGTTCCCTCCAAGTGCCAGATTCTCCTGGGTGTAGCCATTAAGATAGGTGGACAGATCAATTCCCCCACCGTTTTTCATAATGATGACATTGTCCTTGATCACTCCAAAGTCGGCGTTCTGCCAGGTCCAGATAGCTCTCTCCCCGTTCTCGATCCTGTTGTTCTTGATTGTGAAATTATAAATATTTCCAAGCCGGATGGCGGTTGTCCCCTTAATTGTGCTTTTGCTGCCCATAATGATCCTGTTATTTGAAATCACCGTGTTCTCCACCGTCTCGAAAGCGCTCACCTCAATGGCCGCATAGAAGCTGCCCACTCCATCAATAAGGTTGTCATAAATAATATTGTGGCTGCCGTACACGCTGATGGCGGAGAACATATCCGGGGCCAGCTTGCCCTTGTTCGTACCCTGGTAATAGTTGTTGTTAAGATAGGAATTCACAATGTGATTCCCGCTCACCTTAACGCCCTGGGCGTAGATTTTCATCCCGCGCTTTGCACAATACTCCAGCAGATTTCCCGCAATCAGACTGCCGGTGTTCTGCCCGTTATTCTGATCCATAGCCGGGTCCTCATAATAAATCCCATCCCCGTCATCCGCCGGGCCCACATGGTGAATGTGCGAGTTCGTGATCTTCACCTGCTTCGCCACAATCTCATCCGATCCCCAAGTGGTAGTGATGTAGATCCCTCTGGCAATCATGCTTCCGCCAATGTTGTTGATGGCATATATATTTTTCACTTCGCAATCGTTCACTGTAATCCCACTCGTATTGCCGTAGATGACTATGCCTGCCGCGATTTCTGAATAGCCGTCATCCGATGGATTGGTACTCTGGGTCGCATTCGAGACCGTCACTCCATTCACGTTCACGTTCTGGGTCCCGCCGCCGATCACAAAGACACGGTTCACCTTATTGTTGCCGTCCATGCTTAGGTTGCTGATCTCCACTTCGCTGCCCGTTACGCGGAGGAGCTCCCAGGCAAATTTCTTGCCCGAAGCCTTAAGCACCGAATCCGCACCCTGACCAACAAGCTTGGTTCTACCGCCGACGATCAGCGTTTTGGCCGGATCAATCAGGTACGTGCCTTTGGGGAAAAACACGCTTGCCCCCTTGCCCGCGGCCTGGTTCAAGGCCTTCTGGATATACGGCGTATCATCATTCCGTCCATTCCCCTTGGCCCCAATCTGCCTTACATTGATGACACTGTCTGTACCAAACTGGCTGATCATGGCCTGCTGAACATTGCTTCCCGAGTTCGCCATAGCCAGAATGGCCACGACCATCTGCTTGAAGAACTTCTTCACCTTTCATCCCTCCATGACCGTTATATAGGCACATAAGCATCTGGCTCAAATAACCTGCTTCTCCTGTCAGATTGTCTATATCCAAATTCTAACATCCGTCGAAACGTATAAAAATCAGTATTGGCCTATTTTACGCTCCTTAAGCAGCCCTTCCGCTTCATCGTCATAAACCTGCGGATGCGGAAATATACATGCTGTATGGGAGACAAGCATGCCTAATCTTGGAAGATGGGAGTGTATGGACCAACATGTATGATGCTAATCTGCTGGAGCGTTGGGCGGAGTTCAACCGGCAAAAATGGGGCTGCCATGCGGTGATGCGCAGGTTCCAAGCGCCCCAATCGGACAACAGCTGCGAGAGCCTGTTCTTCTTCAATCGGCGCGGGAAGCTGTATCTTCCGCCCCTGAATTCGTATCACCCCACCCTGTTCCACCCTACGTCAACAACCAAGCCCCACCGGATTAGCACCCAGTGGCACGAGGCCGCCGAGCTGATGATTCAGGAGATGAGCGGAGTAGCCGGAACAGCTGGCTTCTGCCTGCCGCCGGAGTTCACCGATGTCCGCCCGTTTATCTGGCACGGCTTCGAGGTCACCGTGAAATACACCTATTACCTGGACTTTCCTTTCATGCTTGAAAAAGCAAGCGGGGATATCCGCGGCCGGATCAAAAGAGCCGCCTCAGAAGGTTATTATTCTCAGCGATCCCGAAATATGAAGGACGTGCATGAGTGCCTGCACGGTACCGAATCCCGGCAGGGCTTCTCCCACAACCTTACTCTGGAAGACCTGGAATCTGCCCAGGAACTGCTCGGCGAAGAGGCCTTCCGCTGTTATGTGTGTTATTCGAAAGATGGCGAGCCTGTCAGCGCAAGTGTGGTGCTGGTGCTGAATCAAGAGCGTGCTCAGGGTTGGATCTCCGGCAGCAAAGTCGAGCATATGAGCAAAGGCGTGGTACAGCATCTGCAAAGTTTCCTGCTGCAGGACCTGTCGGATGGCGGGATGGCCGGCTTTGATTTCGCCGGAGCGAACATCCCCTCGGTAGCTAAATCGAAGGCGCCCTGGGGGGCCTATCTGGTCCCTTATTATGTGATCAAGAAGCGCGGCTTCAAAGACGTGCTGCGAATTGCCTGGAGCTGGTGGCAGTTCGGCCAGAGCCATCGCCATCTGCCCAAAGCAAAGACGCCATCCGGTTAGGGTATGGCGTCTTTGGGGTATATGCTGAACAGGCAGCGTCCACCCCGCTAATGATCAGCTTTGGTCTATGATTTTTCTTAAATTACGCTCATTTATTCCATTCTGGCAGAATTGAAATGCGGCTCCGGTTATTCTTTGAGTCCGGTCAATGATTATTTCCCGCTTTCCGGAATCTTGCAGCAGGGAGCTTCCGCCCCATCTGCTATCGGCTGCTCCCAGCTGCCATCATATCCTGACGGGAAATGTTGATACCCCATCGCTTCTCGTTTCGGTCCTGCTACACGGATTACGGAATCCGAACCATCGGAAAGCTTGCATAAAACAACTACGCCTTCCCCAGGATTGCCATACAGCACTTTGCTGCCAGTGACAGTCACATGCTCTGGTAGAAGACGTGTGACCTGCTTCACAGCTGCTTTGATCCATGCCCGGTCACCCAGGTTCTTATTTTCCACCTTTATAACACCGGCAGTTCCCCAGCTCATATCCATCAGCGAACCTGTGACCGAATCTACGGAAACATGATAGCTCCGGGTTTTGTCTGAGCTCCGAGGTTTATAGATGCTAAAGTCCCAAACGTCTTTAGACGCCCATCCGCCGGAGAAATCCGCTTCTACCGTATATCCGGTCAAGTCAATCGCATAGAATTTCTTAAGAATATCCACCGCATAGGTTGCAGCTTGAGCGGCAGTCATATCCTTATCTCCGGGAGTTTTGTGAGCCCATAATCTATTATATTCCTCATCAATCTGTTCCTGAGTATGCCCTGGATTGGCCTGCTTCAGGTAAAGCTTATATGACTTCTCCTCTTCAGGGGTATCCTTTGATTTGTCAATCAACGTGTAACCTCCAGGCGTGACCGCGTTGGCCTTTGCCGGAGTCGATTCCATCTTGACATTCTCTGCATTTAGCTTCGCATTGTCTGGCAAACCATGATTTAAAGCAACTACCAATGCGAATCCGCCTCCAATAATCATTAGACCGGCTGCCACCAGAACCCATAAGTTCTTAGATAAACTCTTCTTCAACTTGTCCATCTGTTAAAACTCCTTTATTTTAGCTTTACAGCCTCTCCTTTCGCTGTAAACCCATCATATTTCAGCGGACATTTGAGAGTATTCAGCAGGTTGTAAAGAAGTCGTAAAACTCAATCGTGCCGTCGTTCCTTCACCCGGTTGTGAAATCAGTTGGAGCTCCGCTCCATGCAGGCGTGCGATTTCCCGGCAGAGAGTCAAGCCAAGCCCTACTCCTCCTGAGTTCCGAGAACGCGCAGAATCTACCCGATAAAAGGGCTCGAACACGTACTGCAATTGCTCCTCCTGCATGCCCATCCCATAATCCCGAATCTCCAGCACCGATACCGGATTCCCATAGGTATACATCTCAATCACCGAGCCATCTGTTGAAGCTTTGGCTGCGTTCTCTACCAGATTCAGAAGCAAGGACTGAAGCAGCACCACATCACATGTCAATTTGGCGAGCTCGGAATCGGCATGAAGTGTCAGTCGAAGCTTCCGCTCCTTCAGAGCCAACTCCGCCATTAGCTTCACTTGGGAAAAAATCTCCAGAACTCCAATCTCCTGCAGCTCAAGACAATGGTTCTTGGCCAACGACAGATCCAGAAGCTTGAACGCCAGATTCTTGATCCGATCAATCTCGCGAATCATATGATCTGCCGCCTTGATTCGATTCCGCTCGTGAGTATTGGCCCCTTGTAAGTACTCGGCATATCCGCGAATGGCCGTTAATGGCGTACGCAGCTCATGAGCTAAATTATCAATTAACCGCTGCTTGTCCCGCGCATTGCGGTCCAGCTCATCCATTTTATCTTGTATGCTCTCCGCCATCTGATTGAAATTTTCAGCCAAATCGTGAAATTCATCCTTTCCCGGGACCTGGATACGACTATTGTAGATGCCGTCAGAGAGAGTACGGGTTGCACTTTGAAGGATGCGGATAGGATGCGTTAGCTTGCGTAAGAACAAGAACAACACCAGCGATAGTGTAATTTCGACTGCGATGCTGACAATGACGAGATACCAGGTCAGCTGAACGTTGGCCCGATAGAGCTCCGTCAGATCCCTCACATAAACCAGATCATTTCCTTCCAGCTGTCCTCCGATTTTCCCTGAAATGATCAGATAGTGAATGCCGCTGCTATTCTTCACCCGCATTGTATAGGCTTCGTGTTCAGGCTGTTCCTTGGACAATCCCACATCTGCCGGAATATTTGAGAATATCATCTTGTCTGTTCCCCTTAGGCCCAGGAACACCCTCTGCCTCCCATAGTAATCTGCATAAGATTGCATGAGACTCTCGTAGTAAGCTTGGGAAGGCTGCCCCTCCCATCGGTAGTGAATACTGTTGATGGAGTCATTCAAACCGTTAATAATGAAATGATATTCTCCTAAGGCCCGGTCCGTGTCCCGCTTCAGGTTAAGATCAAAGCTGTACCGGGATGTCAGATATAAGGAGATGTCCAGTGAAATAATAAACACCAGCAGAATACCCACGAACGCCTTCTGCCAGAACTTCACGAGTCCACCTCCAGCCTATAGCCCAACTTGTAGACGGTCTTAATCCGGTGTTCCCAATTGAGCTTCTTGCGCAGCTTCTGAATATGTACATCCACAGTCCGCGTTTCACCACTATACTCGTAGTTCCACGCCAGCTTGAGCAGCTTTTCCCGGGACAATGCAATATTCTTATTCTTGATGAGGATCTCCAGCAGTTCAAATTCCCGTAGGGTCAGATCGACCTCGCTTCCGTTTATCGTCACAACACGGCTGTCCAGGTTCACTACCGTATCATCCAGTGCAAAAAGCTGCATTGACCGGTTCGTCCGCCGCAGTACAGCTTCAATCCGGGCCAGCAGCTCAATAGTTTCGAAGGGTTTCACAATATAGTCGTCAGCCCCCAATTGAAGACCCTTAACCCGGTCTGTCAGGTTGCCCATGGCGGTCAAGAAAATCACCGGCGTATTCTTCGGGACAGATGAGATCAGTGTGAAACCGTCCACTTCGGGCAGCATAATATCCATAATGATCAAATCGTAGCGATTCTCTTTCATGTAACGTAATGCATGCTGGCCCCCATAGACCTGCTCACAGGTATGCCCGACCAGCGTCAGATTCATGGCGATTAAATCATTAATTGAATTTTCGTCCTCGACAATCAGCAAATGTGCCATAGCTACCTCCACTTCCACCCTCATTTTACCATTGCGACCCAAATTTCGTTGTAAAAGAGTTGTAAAGCAGCCTGCTGATTCCTATCAGGACAACCACATTAACCACCTGTGACGACAGCCTTTCTTGTCTTCCAACGCCCCAGCATGATTGGTTATTGTTTAGGAAGTCTATCCAAGCTATAGTTAAATCAATTCTTTCAATGAGGTGAAGCAGGATGCTCTTCCGTATCGTTCGAGATATTTAGTTTCCGGGCTGGAGAACAACGCGTACCAGCCATCAAGGGGGAAGTCTGCCCTTTTGATCTTATGGAACCTAAATGCAGAATGAGAAAGGCGGAAGATTATCAAATGAATCCAGTAGAATATATAGAGTTTTATAATAGAGTCGGTCGAATCAACGGATGGGATTTCAGCAAAGTGAAATGTACTTCTGAGGGAGTAGAATGGGACTTCTACGATAAAGTGAGGAAGGCCAGCAATAAATCGGATCTATTGCTTGACATCGGTACAGGCGGTGGGGAAGCCGTACTATCCATTGCTGAATCCGCACTTCTTCTAGTGGGAATTGACCAGTCCTCAGGAATGATCAAAACTGCTTTAGAGAATGCGGCTAAATCCCGCTTACCCAATGTGCGTTTTCTTAGGATGAACGCTGAAAAACTAGACTTTCCGGAGAACTTCTTCAATGTGGTCTCGTGCAGGCATTCGGAATTCAATGCCGAAGAAATCTCCAAAGTCTTGGTTGAAGGCGGCCTATTTCTCACACAGCAGGTAGGCGAGAACGACAAGGCCAACCTGAAAGCTGCTTTCGGGAGAGGACAGGCACTTGGAATAAAGTCAGGAACACTAAAGAATAAATATGTAACTGAATTGTACGAAGCAGGTTTTACTGATGTTCAATCTTTTGAATATAACGCCACGGAATATTATGAAACGGCTGAAGACTTCATATTTCTGCTAAAGCACACTCCGATTATTCCTGACTTCGGACGGGAGGAGTCTGATCTTTCTACCCTCCAACAATTTATTGCGGAGAATAAGACCAGCCAGGGAATTCGCACAAATTCAGAGCGCTTTATGATCATTGCCCGGTTGTAAGAAAGGTTAGCAATATGCCAGAAGGATACCCGGTACATGGGTATCCTTCTTCACTTTAATGTATACGATGTTCTTACCACGCACCCGGAATCCGGTGAAGCTCATCCAGAGCTTCTGCTTCTGTCTTCTTGAACAGCACTTTATCGCCTTGATTGCATTCATAGATAAAATCGTTCAAGCTCTTGCTGGTGTATCCACTAAAATCACCGACAATAGCCAATCTGGCCCTATAATTCGTATACTTTTGCAGGATTTCGCCCGCAAGCTTTGTCTTTAGCTCAAAAAAGTCTTCAGTAATGTTTTCTTTCCTGAGCAAAATTTTGTCACACCCCTGATACTGGGCGTTTACCATGACATCCAATGCGTCATTTACATTAGATATCACAAGCTGGTCGCTTGTAATGACGGCGACTTTGGAGGCATCCCTCTGATTTACCGTGATATTCATTGGTTAATCCGATCCTTTCCGGCTGGCTTCATCCTGGCTTATATTTCGCCAGTTCTCTTCATAAATTCCTTCGCGTCCTTATCCGCCTTCATCTGATTGCACAGATTGCAGGCGCAGACACAGTTGTCGGGCGTTGTGTGCCCGCCTTTGGCACGGGGCAGCAGGTGATCGATGGTATCCCCCGGTCCGCCACAGAAGTAGCAGATGTGGCGGTCCCGGTTCAGGATATACCGGCGGAAGCCCTTGCTGGTGTAGAGTCGGCGGATCGTGTGGGGGTTCACTACAACGGCCGCCTTCTCCTCTACAAGAACCTTCGCCAGCTCCAGGTCAATCTCCTGCTGCCAGTCCTTGCCGCTGTCTGTCCGCCCGCGCATGCGGATCAGGCCCTGCCGGTTCGGCCGCAGGGCCGAGGCATCCGCCGGGCTTACCGGCGGGGCCCCGCTTCCCC
>NZ_LT575476.1:5195479-5294189 GCF_900086655.1 Paenibacillus tuaregi
CGCCGGAACTCTGTTACCGGCTTAAGCTCATGGCAGTATGCACACTGCTTGTATGTAGTCGGTTCATTTGATGTCATTGTGTGCTGACGTGAAGAATGAGCACTTCAGCGTCTTTTGTTCACCTCATATTTATATATTTTAAAGCCTGTTCCTTACTTGTGGTTACTCAATAAGCTGTATTTTCTCCTGCAGTCCTATCTTCCTGCCAATCTACCTTATAAATCTATACCACTTATCCAGGTTGCTGAAGCTGCCGCGCAGTCAGGTCACATCACCGCAGCGGCCGGCACCCTTTGAGCTGTACTCTGAGCTTGGAGAGCACATCTCCAGTCCGGTCGCCTGACAGAACCGTCATCACAAGCGAAGCAAGTGTAATTATAAGTATGAATAGTATAAATATACATGATTTTCGCAAAATAACCACCTCATGTTGCAGACAGCGGAAATTAGCGGGAAATTGCGTCAAATCAACCTTGTCCGATTCCATTTCCTGTATTGCTGATCCTGATGCCTCCTTTCCCGGCTCCCAGCTTTAAAGAAATGTGTGGCCTCTTTTCCTCCTGCTATAACCTCACCCCCATCACAAAAAGCAGTATCCTATTTGGAAATCCTTTCTGCCAAGCCTCTTTTTTCGCATTTCGCACGCGCGAAGTTACCCGCGGGCAGTGTAGCGTTGCAGGGCGCTCCTTGAGCCCGTCTCCCCCGCCCACTTCCATTAAATTGAAATTCTTCTGCCCAATTCTGTGCTTGCTGGGTTAAATCTTAGGTCCGAATGGGTAATGCTTAATTATGCAGGTTTAGGTGCAGACTGCTGCATCGATGGAGGAGGAATCCAATTTGAAAAGAAATCATACGATTATGCAGTTTTTTGAATGGCACGTTGAACCGGACGGCATGCATTGGAAGCGGCTCGCTGAGCGGGCTCCCGAGCTCAAGGCTATCGGAATAGACGCGGTATGGGTACCGCCGGTCACCAAAGCTATTACAACTGAGGATACCGGCTACGGCGTGTATGATCTATATGACTTGGGTGAATTCGATCAGAAGGGAAGCGTGCGGACCAAATACGGCACCAAGGAAGAACTGATCAAGGCGATTGCCACCTGCCAGGAGAACGGAATTCTTGTCTATGTGGATCTGGTTATGAATCACAAGGCCGGGGCTGATGAGACGGAGCGGTTCGAGGTCGTTGAGGTGGACCCGAACAACCGGACCGAGGACATCTCCGAGCCTTTCGAAATTGAAGGCTGGACCAAGTTTACTTTTCCGGGAAGAGGCAACACTTACTCCCCTTTTAAATGGAACTGGGAGCATTTCAACGGTACGGACTACGATAACCGAAAGGGCCGAAGCGGCATCTTCCGCATTCACGCGGAGAACAAACAATGGGCGGAGAACGTTGATGACGAGTTCGGCAACTATGATTACCTCATGTTCGCCAATATTGATTACAGCCACCCGGATGTACGTCGCGAGATGCTGGAGTGGGGCAAGTGGCTGGTAGATACCCTGCAATGCGGGGGATACCGCCTCGATGCCATCAAGCATATCAATCATGATTTCGTCCGGGAGTTCGCCACGGCGATGAAGAAGAAGCGCGGTGAGGATTTCTATATTGTCGGTGAGTTCTGGAAAAATGAACTGGAAGCCTGCCGTGACTTCCTAAATACGGTCGATTACAAAATCGACCTGTTCGACGTCTCCCTGCACTATAAGCTGTTCGAAGCATCCCACGCGGGGAGTTCCTTCGATCTGACAACGATTTTCCACGATACTCTTGTAGGTTCTCATCCGCTCAATGCTGTCACCTTCGTGGATAACCACGACTCCCAACCGGGCGAAGCGCTGGAATCCTGGATTGAAGACTGGTTCAAACCTAGTGCCTATGCGCTGATTCTGCTGCGCAAAGATGGATATCCTGTTGTCTTCTATGGCGATTATTATGGCATTGGAGGCGAACATCCTATCGAGGGCAAGAAGGAAGCGTTGGATCCTTTGCTCTGTGCCCGTTATAACAAGGCCTATGGAGATCAGCAGGATTATTTCGACCACCCGAACACCATAGGCTGGGTTAGAATGGGTGTCCCTGAGATTGAGCGCTCCGGCTGCGCGGTGATTATCTCTAACGGGGACGATGGGGAGAAGAACATGAACGTTGGAGCTCACAGAGCAGGTGAAGTTTGGGTTGATCTGACCGGCAACAGGGAGGAGCAGATCACGATTGGCGAGGATGGCTCCGCCGTGTTCACGGTCAATGGCGGCAGTGTCTCCGTCTGGGCCCAGCCGGATGAAGATGTTCAGCCCGGGAACGAAATCCAGCCGGGGGATCTGATCTGCGGGCATGCGGATGACCGGGATGCCTGGACAGAGGAGCAGCTGTGATATCCTGCATGGAAATCGGCCAGTTCTCTGAACGTGAGAGCTAAGCTGATTAACAAGGCTCCAGATAGGGTATTAATTTCTACACTAACTGTAAGGAGTTGTTCCAAATGAGCCACGATAACGGACTTGGTGATAAAATCAAAGGCGGCGTGTCCAAAGCCAAGGGCGAGCTGAAGGATCAGATTGGCAACGCCACAGACAATGCATCCCTTCAGGCCGAAGGCAAAGCGGACAAAGTGAAAGGCGAGATCCAACAGAAAGTCGGAGAATTTAAAGACAGAGACTAACAGCGCTGCCTGACTTCTGAGTATACATTCCAACGAGAACGACAGTGTTATGCCTTCCCAAAAGCAAGTAATAATTGCAGAGTAGGCGTTCATTCTCGGAGCCTTTCGAACACAAACCAAACGCCTAAACAAAGGAAGGGGCCGTCTTTTCAGACGGCCCCGTTTCTGTGTGCCTTTTATATAGGATAACCCTCTCTTACGTCTGTACAGGCAGGTTCGTCTGTGTCTCCCCGGGAACCGCCGCCTGATAATTCTTGTACCGGCGAATCATGACATAGCCTGCTGCGGCAGCCAAAGCAAGCCCAGCGTCCACGGCGATTAGTAGCTGATAGCTCCTCATATAGTCATATAGAATGCCTCCCAGCAGGGCCCCGAGAATACCGCCCCCCTGGTGGAACAACAGCAGAATCCCAACCATCCTGCCCTTGGCTCCTCCAAGCTGATCCGCGATCATCAATCCTCCTGGCACCGCCCCTAAATACGTTATGCCAAAAGACAGGGCAAAGAGCACCGGGGATGCCGGGAAGTGGGCAAACAGGATCATAAAGCTGAACACCCGGATTCCATACAGCATGAACATTACATAAGGCTTGTTCCAACGGTCCAGGAGAAAACCGAAGGCAAAGGAGCCTGCAATCTCCATAACACCTAAGACTGCCATGGCCGCGGCAATCGTTGTATTGGGCACGTTCGCCTCTTGATGTATGGCAACGAGGTTCATCTCCACCGTGCCCATATTGAAGCCGCAGGTGAACAGTGCAAAGCCGATCGTAAGAAGAATGGCGAGCTGGGTCCTCCCCAGAACCTTCAGTCGGGACTTTCTTTCACCCGGTACGGTTGTATCTGCAGTCTTGCCTTCCCTGCGTATATTTGCACCTACAGTCTTGCCTTCCCCGGTAGTCTTGCCTTCTTCCGTAGTCGTGCCTTTCCCCGTCTTGGAAGCTCTCTCAATCCTTGGATTGCGGATAAACAGCAGAATTAATGGCAGCGTCACAACCAGCCCCAGTATGCACGAGGCGAGAAAAGTAACCTTCCAGCTGATCCATGAATTCTGTGCAAATATCGGTGTACATACCGCAAGACCAATGGAAGATGCGCTCTGAATGAGTGCGATAGCTTTGGCGCGGTGCTTGTCGAACCAACCGAACAGCAGCACATAGGTCGTAGATGCCCCAATTCCCGCAAGACCTGCAATAATGCCGTATCCTGTGAAAAAGACCAGCGGAATATGGCCGAGATAGACCGTGCCGGTTCCCGCCACACTTAGCAGTGTGCTCAGAATCATGACCTTCTTCGCGCCAAAGCGGTCAACCAGCCATCCCCCCAGCGGAGCGCAGAGGGCCGCAATAAACAGATTCGTTGACCAGGACAGCGAGATGAACCCCCGGCCAATCCCTAAGTCGGCCGAGATCTGAACCTGGTAATAGGCCATAATAAAGCGCGACAGAGCGCCGATGAATCCAACAATCCATAATACCCCAAGTCCAATCCAGACATTGCTGCGTCCTTTGTGGACCGAAGCCTTTAACCATTCCAGCATCGTTCCCTCTCCTTTACTTCTCTTTATAACTTCCGCATGATGGATATGAGATGAACGTGTATGAAATGGTTTGACTTTGGATGCCGGTTCACGTCATAATAATCTTGCTGCATAAAAGATACCGATCGGTCTCTTTTATGATAGCATAAGACTTCCAATTGGCAATACTGGACACAAAACTTTCTGCAGCATCATTCCATGAACGTTTATAGACTCTATGTGTTACGGGGGGATTATTTATGACCAAAGGAGAGCAGACACGCCAGTTCATCATCATGAAATCTGCGGAGCTGTTCAACCAGCGCGGATTTGCCGGCTCATCCCTTTCAGATATTACGCTCGCTACCGGCATTAAGAAAGGCGGGTTATACCGGCACTTCACCAGTAAAGACGAAATTGCGGTTGAGGCTTATAACTATGCCTGTCAGGTTGTCGGCGGCAAATTCGCAGCTGCCATCGAGCAGGGAACGACCGCCTACGACAAGCTTATGGCCCACTTTCATGTATATAAGAATGTCACCGATGAACCGCCTTTCATCGGCGGCTGTCCGATGCAGAATACCGCTGTAGAGTGTGACGATGCCCATCCCCTGCTCCGACTCAAGGCCCAGGAGAGCTCCAGCGCTACACTGAAATCCATTAGGGAGATCGTTCAGGATGGGATAAACAGCGGGGAATTCCGCAGTGATCTGGACCCTGATGCTGTCGCCTCCTTCACCCTGTCCCTGCTGGAGGGCAGCATCATGCTTAGCAAGCTGGAAGGGACGAACAATCATATGCAGCTCAATCTAGCAAACTACTCTAATTACCTGAAGATGTTCTGTTTGAAAGATCACCCGCCAGCTTAAAATAGCAAATAACCCGCCAGCTCTGTGTGATCCTTCACACAAGCGGATTGAGCAGTCAGCGGAAGCCTCTCCGCTTAACCACTCAATCCAAGAGCTGACGGGTTATTGTTCTGCCCTACTGTTCTGCCCTACCTATTTCCCTCGCTACCCATACGTTCGTTACTTATACAACTTGTACCTCTTCAATCGTTACTAATTAGTCGTTATTTGACCAAATATTTCACAGCATCATCGATGATCTTGCCGCCTGCGATTGCACCGCTGTACAGCCAGCTGCTCGATTTGCTGATCTCGAAGACATGTCCTTGCTTGACTGCAGGAATCCCCTTCCACACGGGGCTGTTCAGTGTGTCATCGGCCCCCTGCCCCTTGTCGCTGTTGACGAGGAAGATATAATCGGCCTTCAAATCAGCCAGCTTCTCCAAGGTAACCGGGTTCCAGCTTGCACGCTTGTCGGCCGGGATATCCGTCACCAGATTTGGTGGCTGGATGCCCAAGTCCCCGTATAATACGGCGCCACTGGATACGCTCTGGTCAACGAGATAGAAGTTCTTCTGGGTCAACCACAGAATAGCTGCGGATTTGCCGCCGATAGCCTTGGATATGTTCTCCTTGGCCTCCTTAGCTTTGGTATCATAATCGCTGATTGCCTTCTTGGCTTGATCCGTTTTATTGAGAATTTCACCAATCTTCAGCAGCGCCTGGCGCCAATCTTTATTAACCGCGTCACCAAGCACATAAGTAGGCGCGATTTTGCTGTACTGTTCATATAAGCCCTTCTGAACCTGAGCTTCGGAACCGATAATGATCAGATCCGGACTCAATCCAAGAACAGATTCCACGGGAAGATCGTAGGAAATCGTTGGAATGCCCTTCAGATCAGTCTGTAGATAGTCTTGAATCCCCTTAGCCACAGACCACTGGGCAACTGGCTTTACTCCCAGTGCAGTCAGGTGGTCCTCCAGATATGAGGCGAGCACCCGCTGCGGATTTGCAGGAATCTTCACCTTATGTCCCATCGCATCCGTCATTTCTTTCTCCTTGGGCTCAGCAGCGCTTTGTTCGGACGCGCCTTTGTCCGGTGTGGTTGATGAGCTGCCCGAGTCAGATGATTTGCTGCCACAAGCGCTTAGAAGCAGGGCTACAGCCAGCAGGCTGATAAACAAAAGCCCAAATTTACGGTTTGTTTTCTTATAATAATGGATCATGATGTCCTCCCGGTCGTCCAATTTTATAAGGTAATGATAATGAGAATTATTATCATTGTCAATACTGTTGTTCCACAATTATCTACGAATTACCGCGAAGAACCGGTAAATAAATTTTCCATACCCTCTTGCAAAATGAACCGTGTGTCATTTATATTAATGACACACGGTTCATTTATTTCACAACCTAAGATTAGCGCAACTCTCCACCGTGCATCTGCCCCTGCACGGCGGAAATCCTGATAGAGAAAGGTGAATCCTATGTCTCCCAAAATTTCAGATGAAGTCAAACAGCAGCGAATTAACATGATTCTGGACGCGGCCGAGCGGGTTTTTATCCGTCACGGCTTCGAACTCGCCACGATGAAGAATATCGTAGAAGAGACCCAGATGAGCCGAGGCTGGATTTATCTTTATTTTCAGACCAAGGAGGAGATTTTTGAAGCTCTTATCGAGAAATACGAGCAGCAGAACGAGCAGATCTTAAGAGAGCTTATAGCACAGGCGCCTACAAGCTGGGCGGCACTTGAGACTCTTCTGAACGAACAGAAGAAGGATATGCTCACCATAGAGAACAGCTTGGCTTCGGCTTATTATGAGTATTTTCTCGCCGGCTACCGGGATGAGAAAAGGCGTATGCGCCTCATCCGGCGATACGAGACAGGTTTAGACTATGTCTTACGAGTGCTGAAGGCCGGGATCGATAAAGGCGAATTCAAGCCTGTTCATCCAATTGAACTGATCGCCAAGATCATTACGTCCCACATAGAAGGTGTTATGTCGCATGCGATGGCTGTAGGTGCTCTGAAGGCCCAAGCCTGCGAACAGCTTGACGCTATGATTCCCCTCTTCAAAGCCCTGCTTGGGATAGAGGAATAAGCTGTACTGCAGATTAACTATATAAGGAAATGAGGTTTTTTCATGCAGCTCTTTAAGAATATGACCTTTACGAAAATGTTCCTGGCCAACTTCACCTCCCAGCTGGGTACGGTCGTAGGCAATATGGCCTTTGTGTTCTACCTTCTGGATCACTTCAGCAGTCAGCCATCCTATGCCTCTATTGCGGAACTAATGTACTCGCTTCCCACGCTGGCGGTGTTCCTGTTCGTCGGTGTGCTGGCAGATAAGCTTGACCGCAAGCGTATTGCCATGAACAGTGACTGGATCCGCGCAGGGCTGACCGTTATTCTTCTGCTCGTTCTGCATCAGGGCTGGATTGCGGCAGCCTTTGCCATTTTGTTTCTGCGCGGTGCAGTATCCAAATTTTTTGTGCCGGCTGAGACCAGCCTGCTTCAGGGCATCATGAAGGAAGACCAATATGTTCAAGCTGCCGGATTGAACCAGTCTATCATGGGGATTTTTATGCTGTTCGGAACAGGGCTTGGTTCTATTGCCTATAATTATCTTGGGATTGAAGGTGCAATTATCATTGATGGAGCCAGCTTCCTCATTTCAGGGTTGTTGATTGCAAGATGCCGATTCGAGCCAGAGGTGCGGCTCCCGAACGGTCCGGCCAAGCTCAAGGACTTACATATCCGGGTCATTGCCCAAGAGTTCTGGCAGGGCTTCAAATATATTCGTGCCAACAAGCTGCTGCTTGCCATTATTTCCGGATTTCTCGTATTTGGTGTAATCAACGGTGTGTTCTCCGTGCTCCCGATCTTCACTATGCGGTATAAGCTGAGCCCAGAGCATTACCAGACTTACTCAGCGCTGCTCACCGTCTTTCTCGGGATCGGATTTCTGATTGGAAGCTCGATTGCCGCCGTGCTAATTCAAAAGTTCTCCAAGGTCACCGTACTGATCAGCGGCCTGATCCTATCTGCTCTTCTCACCTTCCTGCTTGGCATGATGGACGGCATTTGGATTTATATGGTTCTGGTCTTAATCACTGGGCTCATTCTGGCTCCAGTTAATGTGGTCTTCGGCGGATGGCTGCCGGAGCTTGTGGACCCGGGCAGCATGGGCCGCGTAAGCGCCTGGATCGATCCGCTGATGATGCTGGGACAGTCGGTATCCTTGGGGCTCGTGGCTGTAGCTTTTCCTCAATATGTAACCATTGAATCACTCTATATGGTCCTTGGATTCTGTATCCTGGCGGTCAGCTTGTATTACTGGGTGATCCTGCCCTCGCTGAACCGTAAATATCAGTTATCGCGGTCCGAATCTGCGGGTATATCAACCGCTGCCGAATAACACACTTCTAACGAAGAATTAAAGATTACTGAGCTAGAATTCACCTCAGCTGATGGTATATTCAGGAATTATTCAGATGGCTGAGGCGCGCTCCATTTAAGAGACATGTTTTCATTAAAAGTGTGTGTTCTTGGCGATTCAGTCAGCAAGGTTGGTGGTAAATAATCTGAGCCGGGAGCTCAGCCGGAGCAGGCTTCCGGCTTCTCTAACTGTGGCGATTTTGTGCGTTTTCATCTTATTCTAAGGTTGGGCGCATATAATGAACCTACGTCATCCCACCCGAGCAGGCACCTAGCCTGTTATGTAACCTTTAGCCTTTTCAGCCGTAGTAGTGATCAAGAACCTTTTTGTTTTGTCTCTAAAGTGAACGATTTATCGTGCCGTACGCCTTCTACATAAAGAATCCTGAAATGAGGTTATACCTATGCATCCGAAACGTATTATCATCAGTGGTACTATTGCGGTGGTCGTTACCATTAGCACAGGCCTGCACAGTGAGAAAATATATGCCAGCCCGCTTGTCAAGCTGATCAGCATCAATATAGACAAAGTGAGGCCGCAGTTGAAAAAGAGCGCTCAGGCCAGCCTGCCTGCCAGTGACAGCCTTCATACGGCGCTTGGAACCTCTTCCGATGAGGAGCTGTATCAGGCTGTCTACAACGGCCAGTCTCTGGCAGAGATTGCTCAGGCTAAGCAGGGGAACGTGCAGCAGGTTATTGACCTGCAGCTTGCAGAGCTTGAGCAGCAGCTTGAACAGCGTCTTGCCAGCGGCAGCCTGACTGAGGAGCAGTTCCTGGCCCAGAAGGCAGAGCTCCCAGCCATTGTGGAGAGCAGCGTCTACGGTAAGAAATACAGCTAAGACCGAGACGGCTGGGTTCGTAATAAACGCGCTATCCTATGCCGTCTGGACCATAAGGAAGCCCCGTACTTAAGGATGAGTACGGGGCTTCCTTTGCGTTTGAGAGGATGCCTCCCTGTTTGCCAGCGCACAGGCGTTATCTGAACCCGCGAAATGCCTCAAATGTCTTCACGGGATCTAAGGGATCCCATTCAAACTGGCTGAGGCGGGTCTGGCTCGTGCAAGTATCGCTGCAAATTAACACGGTTCCCTGGCAGCAGCTCAACCCCTTCGCTTTCCAGAAGCAGCATCTGCAGGGACTTGGATTCATCCTCCTGCAGTGCAATCTCCCCCTGTTTGTTCACCACCCGGTGCCACGGCAGCTGGTGCTTCCCGCTCATCGAGTGCAGAATCCGCACAACCTGCCTCGCACCTCTGGGCGAGCCGGCACAGGCCGCAATCTGTCCATAGGTCATCACCCTGCCCTCGGGGATGGATTGAATCACCGAGATGACTTGAGCCGTAAATGGGGTCATCGTATCACCCTAACTTAGCTGGTTTTGAAGCAGCTTTTTCTATATAAAACCGCTGTCTCAATTATACACCTCCGCGCTTATCGTGTGCTTCATAAATCAGAACCTCATTTGGGCTGGTGTTGATTCCTTGTTCAGGGTTATTTATCCTTAGGGTAGACTAACTAACTATCATGAAATGGGGTTGTGCCAAAATGAAGGAAGAAATTATCGGACGATTGACTTCGTACGTCAAGATTGACACCCAATCCAATGAAGACAGCGAGACCTGCCCGTCTACTCCAGGACAGCTGACGCTTGCCCACATGCTTGTGGAAGAGCTGAAGTCCATTGGCATGTCTGAGGTCACTATTGACGAGAACGGATATGTGATGGCAACCCTGCCCTCCAATACGGAGAGAGAGGTGCCGACGATCGGATTTCTCGCCCATGTCGATACGGCTACCGACTTCACCGGGGCTGGTGTAAATCCGCAGATTCATGAGAATTACGACGGCAGAGACATTTTCCTGAATCCACAGCTGAATGTGGTGCTGTCCCCTGGAGAATACCCGCAGTTGTCCAATTATATCGGACATACGCTGATAACTACCGATGGAACCACCCTGCTTGGTGCTGACAACAAGGCCGGAATTGCCGAGATTATGACGGCTATGGACTATTTAATTAAGCATCCGGAAATTAAACATGGCAAAATCCGGGTTGCTTTTACCCCTGATGAGGAGATTGGCCGGGGGCCGCAGCGCTTTGATGTTCCCGCCTTCAATGCCACGTATGCCTACACAGTGGACGGAGGGCCGCTTGGCGAGCTGGAATATGAAAGCTTCAATGCAGCGTCCGCCAAGATCACAATAAAAGGCAACAACATCCATCCCGGCTCGGCCAAAGGTAAAATGATCAATTCCGCCAAAATCGCCATGGAATTCAATCGCCGCCTGCCTGCCAGCGAGGCACCGGAATTTACAGAGGGCTATGAAGGCTTCTATCATTTGCTGTCCGTAAACGGGGACGTGGAGTCCACAACCCTGTATTATATTATCCGTGACTTCGACCGGAAAGGTTTTGAAGAACGCAAGGCTGTCATTCAGCGGCTGGTTGAAGAGTTCCGCCAAACCTATGGGGAGGCCAATGTTCTGCTTAACATGAACGACCAATATTACAATATGCGGGAAAAAATTGAGCCTGTGCGGGAAGTGGTGGACATCGCTCACCAGGCTATGGTGAATTTGGGGATTCAGCCGGATGTGAAGCCGATCCGCGGAGGCACTGACGGTTCCCAGCTCTCTTATATGGGACTGCCGACCCCTAATATTTTCACCGGCGGCGAGAACTATCACGGTAAGTTCGAATTCATCTCGGTTGACAACATGATTAAAGCGGTCCAGGTTATCGTTGAGATTGTACAGCTGTTCGAGCAAAAGGAAGCCTGATCCTATCTAGACTCCCTAGGCAGCAGGGTGTATGATCCACCACGGCATGCTTGAATAACCGGCGTGCGCCCTTGTCTCTCGGCTCAACAGAACCCGCAGCAACGTTGACGACAGGCATCATCACACATAATAGCTAACCGTCTGGTCGATGTGATGAACACAACCATTTGGGCATGTCGCAACCAGATCTATGACGATCAGACTACAGGCGCTCATTGGAACATAAACAAACAAGCGTGCGGCCTCGCATTCTATCGAATGCGGGCTTGCACGCTTGTTCTTTTTAACAGATAAACTTCTCGCTCAATAGGGTTAGTTAGTTTACCATTTGCGCCTTGCTGAGCAGCTTCCAGATCGTTGCGGCTGCCATCTCCCGGCTGGTCGTAACCCCAGGGTGGAAGTAGAAGACTCCTCCTGAAATCTCACCCTGCATCAGTCCGGCTTCAGTTACAGCCTGGACACTGTCCTTAGCATACCCGGATACGGTTCCCGCATCACTATAGGTAGTGTGGGACGGATTGCTGGAGGACACCTCCAGAAGCTTCATTGCTTTGGACAGGATTACACTCAACTGCTCACGTGTAAGCGGCGCGCTCGGATCAAATTTGCCATTGCCCGTACCGTTGATCAATCCTGCTTCATAGGCTGCAGCCACATCGGCCGCATACCATGTGCCTGCCTTAACATCCGAGAATACGGATGCCGGAGTCGCGGAAGCAAGTCCCAGCGCCCGTGCCAGCATGGAGGCGAATTCCGCCCGGGTTACATTCATCTTCGGCGAGAATGTATCCGCAGATGTGCCGTTAATGAGCAGCTTGCCGGCCATAGCTTGAATCTGATCCTTGGCCCAGCTTGCGGAGATATCGCTGAAGCTTACATTTCGAGCTACCACCGCATAGGTGGAGAACCCTGGACGGCTTACCGTTACAATCGTTGTTCCGTCTTCCCGTGGTGCAAATGTGGATGCAGCCGGACGGACAACTCCATTCTCTTCGTACAATACCCCTGCTGTACCCGGTTTAATGGTTCCTTTTACTGTAAAGGAGCGTTTGATTGACGTCTTATTGGCTTGAATCGGCTTGCTTCCTTGAGCATTGACTACATTAACCTCATAGCTCACCGGAGTTCCAACCACACTGCTTCCTGCTAACTGGGAAGTGAACACACCCTGCTTGGAGGCATCCGGTGCAATAACCACCTCTACTCCAGAGTCTGCCGGAACGCTCTTCATTAATAACAGCGGAAGCGAGACAGATGAGCCTTCGCTGTTCACAACCAAAGTACTCTTGGCTGGAGCCTGAGCCAGAATCTGAACCTGGGCAGGGCTGATCGTTGCTTTAAGCTCCTGACTGCCGGTATCAGCTGCCGATACAACAAATGCGGCTGCCGATGATGCGGATTTTACCGAATTGGCCAGGTCCTCGTCCTTGAAGGAGAGGGACACCCCATTGCCGTTCTTTGCAGCTGCGCCGACCACTTGTACCTGCGTCTGGCCTTGGCTGATCACCGCCGGAATAGAAGGATTCACTCCGGTTGAAGGCTTTGTTGTTGGTACTGGCGCCGGTGCTGGTGTCGGCGTTGGAGTTGGCACTGGTGCTGGGCCCGGTGTCGGTGCTGGTGTTGGGTCCGGCATCGGCGTCGGATTTGGCACTGGTGTTGGCGTAGGATCCGGCGTTGGCGTTGGATCCGGTGTCACCGGCGGTGCGGCCGGAGCAATCGTGACCGGTACACTTACGATCGTTGAGACAGAAGTAGTTGGAACAGTTGGAGTTAAGCCAGGAGCAGCTTGCTGCTTCAGTCCAATCTCTACTTTCAGCTCTGTATTTATTTTGGATTCGTTATAAGCCGGAATCTTCTTGAGAATTCCATTGTCGTCGATATAATTGGAGTTCATGCTCTTGATGACTTTATAGGAGAACTCATTGTTCTCCGGGAATTTAAGAACCGCTTTATCCAATTCTGTTGTGTTGGCGACGTTCACCAAACTCTTGAACTGATCCGCATGATGCAGCACTTTCTCCATATCCGCGGAAGTAACGCGGAATTGACCGTAGGCGGTATACACGATTGGGTTTCCGTTTACATCCTTAACCGGTAAGCCCTGTGCATCTAATTGTGCTGCAAGTACCCCAAGCTTGTACGTTCCCGGTGCGAGTTTCTGATCAGGGCTGCCACCTACATCCGCATAGGTACCATCAATTTGATTGAACGTGTAGGTACCTGGCTGAAGGTACTGTCCAGCAGGAACTGTTTGGGATTTCATGGTCCCGATTAGGTTGTCGTCAAGACCATAGACATCAAGCTCAACATAGTTGGCGTCATTCGCTGTTAGTGTATAAGTAACACTCGTGCTCTTCGCTGTATTCTCCCCGTCTGTCCAGATTAACGCAGGCGAAGCAGATACGTCCTGAACGCCAAATCCATTGGCCGGTCTGTCTCCAACATGAACGACGAATGGCAGATGAAGGTCTGGAATTCCTGGTGTCGTGCTGGTTAGAAGCACTTCCCCTTCGTAGACCCCGTTCGCTGCATTCATTGTAGGCTGCACAGTTAGATTGAATTTAGATACAGACGAAGTTCCGTCGGTGCCGCCAGCCACAGTAACCTTCCCATTGGTAAGACCTTCGAGATTGGCGGTGATGTTGCTTACATCCGGAGTAGCCACAGGATGCTGCGGATCGCTGGTAACCGAAGGATGCATAACTACGGAAGCTGCATATTCCACAGGTTGACCTGAGAAGTTCTTGACTTGAAGCTCTTCGGTCTTGGCCTCATCGCCAACCTTCATAGTACCGAAGCTTGCAGATGAGCTGTAATTGTCCACCTCATGCGATACGAAGTACTTGTCCAAGATGTTGATCTTGTCCACGGCTTGCAGAACCGCCGGAGTATCGATCGCTTTAGCAATATTGACGCGCCCTGCACCTTCAGAGTACACATCGTATTGCACTCCATTCGCATCCGAAACCTCGTCTGAAGTGTTCGCCAATGCCGCACGGATATCGAACGGGCTCCAGTTCGGATGCTCCTGCTTAAGCAGCAAGGCAAGGCCAGCCACATGCGGAGTTGCCATGCTGGTGCCGCTGATACGCGAATAAGCTTCGCTGTATTCGTTATCCTGTTGACCGTATGCTGGCCAGGTAGACATGATGTTAACGCCTGGTGCAACCAAGTCTGGTTTAATGCTCAGATTGGCATCTGAATCAGGCCCTCTGGAGCTGAAATCAGCTATGATATCCCCCCGCGAAGTGTTCTTATCATAGTTACTGCCAAAGGTGAAATACAGCGGCTCATCCGGATTAGCCAGAACTTGTCTGGCCAGAGCCCGGCCCTCGGTTCCTGTCATGTCAAACGCCGGAATGTACTCCAGGCTGTCACCGAGATAGCCGGCACTTCCGATATGCCCGTTCCGGCTGCTATTAATCTTGGTATCATCCAGTTGAACTTCTGTGTCACTGGAATTAATCCCGTTGAACATAACTACAGCCTTGGCCCCGTGATCCTTGGCCAATTTCACTTTATCGGCAAATGCGCTTTTGCCACGGGAAATGAAAGCGACTTTACCCGTCACGTCTCTACCCTCATAGTCACCTTGTTGGCCAAGACCCACGTAAACAGCATCAATTGGGTCTGTACCAAGAACAGCGGCGAAATCCTCCTGGTTGGTCCGCCATGCCATCAAAGCCATGTCCTCTGAGCTGCCTGACTGCGGAGTTATATTGACATTCACTTGAGGAGAAGCAGTGGGGACCGCTTCAGCTTTAGTCTGAGTTTCACCCGCAGCCGCGTCTGTATGGTCTGCCTCAGGTGCAGAACCTCCCTGTACTACAGCTGCAGCATCAGGCTCAGTGGCATTAGCCGTCTGATCTTGATTAGAGGCTGTATCTTGCTTAGCTGTAGCTTCAGTTCCCTCTAGGGCACCCGCAGCAGCAGCTGATGCACTAGCATCGTCCGCCTTCACTGCATCAGAGGCAGCCGGGTCGGAACTGGCTGGACTCGTACCGGCCGCTTCCTGGCCGCCAGCATCCTTCTGAGCCGCCGAACCAGCAGATTGTGTGTCTGCGGCTTGAAGCCCTTGGGTCGCATTAGTCAGGTTCTGACCTGGTGCTCCCAGCGACCAATTTACCGTTCCTGTATAGTGGTTACTAGTGCTGTTCACCGCTCCAACCGAAATGGCGAGCTGGGAAGAAGCCGGGGAACCCATGGTGTAGTAATACTCCCCATTGCCTGCCGCGTTGCCGTTGGCCACGACTGCGGTTACCCCTGCCAGCACGGCGTTATTAATGGCGATGGCGTCCGGAGTATTAACGTCCTTTTCCAGGTCAGAGCCCAGAGAAAGGTTGATAACATCCATCTTCGCCTCGACCGCGTGCTCGATCCCGTCAATTACCTGAGCGGAGGAACCTACTGCCTTCTTCTCTTCAGGGTTATAACCCAGAACCTTGTATACATATAAATCGGCGTTGTAAGCTACTCCCTTCTGTACAATGTCCGAGAATGTATTTGCTGCTCTGCCGGCGATTGTACCGGATACATGAGTGCCATGCTGGGAGCCCGCTGACGAACCGCCTGGAATATCCTCATACGGATCATCATCCTGATTGATCGAGTCATATCCACCTTTGTAGGCACCCTTCAGATCCGGGTGATTGTAATCAATCCCGGTATCAATGACTCCCACCTTCAGGTGTTCACCCGTCAAATTTTTGTCCCAGGCCCCCTCAACACCGATCTGCTTGAGCGGGTTAATATCATAGAAAGGGCTTTGAGCGCCAAGACCATTCTGTTCTTCCTTGGGAACACTGAAATACGTATGGTTCTCACTGACCGACTTAACACCCGGGATGGCGGCTAGAGCCGGAATCTGATCCGCGGGAATGGAGACTTCCATGCCGTTCAGAACCGTATCATACTTGTAATTGACGGTCAGATTGATGCCCGCAGCCTTGGCTTTGCTGAGCACAGTGGACTGCTGGCTGTCGGCTGCCTGTTCAGCCGATTCCGCAGTCAGGCTGGCAACACCCATTTTGCTGGCATACATCCCCACCGCAGTCGGTTCCGCAGTAAGCTGAACAATAACTCTTACCTTCTGGCTCGAATCCGTGTCGATCTGCGGCGAGATATAAGCCGGCTGTACGGAAGCTAGAGATACTTTAGAGACAGGCAATGAAGTAGTTCCCGTTCCCACCCCCGCTGCCGCATCTGCAAAAGCGTACGGTGCAGCTCCTCCGGCGATCAAACCTACGGCGAGTGGAATCGATGCAATCTTGCTGATTAATCTCTGTTTGTCCAATGTCTTCCCTCTCATTCTTCTAGTAAAATCTAATATTTCTACTAGAATAACAAGGTCCACTGAACCATTTCTGAACCATCGCTGCGCAGGACTAAAGAACTAAACCAAACTAAAAAAGACGCTGCTCCGCCACACCTGCGGTCAAACAGCGCCTCCCGGTCAAATCTGCTATTTCCTCATCATCTCCACCCAGTGGGCATATCTGCGCCGCGTCTCCTCCTCAGGATTCAAGCCCAGATCCTCCTGGAGCAGGCTTCTAAACTGTTCATAATAAGTGCGTAATTCCGTATATTCCTCTAACCCTCCGTAAGCTTCAATAAGCAGCCTGCTGATCCGGTCTGAGTACGGGTCCATTTCGGCTATAATCACCAGCCGCCTAACCGCTTTACTGGCCTGTCCGCAGCCCAGCTCATATTTGGCCAGGTCGAGTACAAGCTCAATATATTTCCTGTCCAGCTCCGCACGTCTGGACTTGGCCCACTCATAGTCATGCTCTTCCAGATATCCCCCGCGGTAAAGGGCAGCCGCTTGCTCGGCAATCTCCCGATGCTTCTGTCCCCCGGCTTCTCCCAGTCTCTCCAATTTAAGCTCGAACTGCTCCACATCGGTGCTGACTTTCCCTTTTTTCAGACGGTAATTCTCATGGGCGTATTCAATTTCGGCGTCGGCTCCAAGGTCCCGCAACAGCTTCCGGATTTGATAAATGGCGGTATGGAGATGTGTGATGGACTTATCCAGTGGATACCCCTGCCACACGGCTTCAAGTATACGATCCTTCGATGCCCACTCCCCGTCCAGGTTCAAAAGATAAGCCAGCAGCTCCTGGGCTTTAGCTGTGCGGAGTCTCAATTTTTTGCCATCCAGTGCGTGAATATCCGGCAGCACCAGCCGTTTGAACAGCTGAATCCTGAAGATTCCTGTATCCTCTGCAGGCTGTGCGCGTTCAGGCACCGGGCTCATAACCGCCTCCAACCGGTCTATCGTCTTAACGAGCCTCTCAGGCATGACCGGCTTAAGCACATAATCCAGCGCATACAGCTCGAAGGCTTCCAGGGCATACTGCGAATAAGCGGTAATATAGACGATTCGAATAGATGGATTCAGCTGTTGGATGTATTCCCCCGCCTCAAGGCCATTCATTTCCGGCATGCCGATATCGAGGAAGACCACATCCACTTTTTCATGTCTTAAAAAATCAAGCCCCTCCTGAACGGAGGTGAACCGTTCCAGGACATTCACGCGCCCATCACCTAGCAGCAGCCGCTCCAGCTGGAGAAGCGCCGGTTTCTCATCGTCAATTAAAACAGCTTTCATCCGTTTCTCTCCTATTCCCTACTGGCTTGATGCACTGAGATGCTCGGCAGCTCGAAGGATACGCTTGTTCCCTGGCCTAGCTGACTCTCGATGTGAAGACCCTGATAATTCAGCGTCTTCAGCCGCTGATGGATATTTCTGAGACCTACCCCACGCTGCGGCGCCTGAGGCGACAGCAGAACCTCCAGCTGTTCCGGTGTCATGCCAACCCCGTTGTCAGTCACAGTTACCTGCACCTTCTCTTTCATCACGGTAATCTGTAGGTGAACTCTTCCTCCAGCGGCCCGCTCCATAACCCCATGCCTGACCGCGTTCTCCACTATAGGCTGAATGCTAAGCGGGGGAATCATGACCTGAAGATCTCCCTCAACGGTATACTCCATTTGAAGCCGGTCTTCAAACCTTGCCTTTTCCAAGTAAATATAGGACTCTACCAGTTCCATCTCTTTGTGCAGGGGAACGAGCTGATCCCTGTTGCGGAAGTCAAAGCTGCCTCTCAGGTACTGGCTCAGTTCAAGCAGCATCCTCATCGTTTTATCCGGGTCCACTGGACATAGGGCAATCATGGTGTTCAGCGCATTATACAGAAAATGCGGCTTGATCTGAGCCTGCAGGAAGGCCATCTCTGTGCGGACCGCAGTCTGTACGGACTGCTTAAGCTGCAGCAGCGTTCTGACCCTTGCCCGCAGTTCCACACCATTAACCGGCTTGCTTAGAAAGTCGTTAATGCCCGCTTCAAATCCGGCCTGGACATCCTCAGGACTGCTGCGGGCCGTCAGCATCAGCACAGGCAGCTCGGCCAGCATAAACGTCCCGCGAAGGGTCCGGCACAGTTCAAGCCCTGACATTCCCGGCATCATCCAATCCAGAATAATGAGATCAATTCGGGGATTGGCTTTAATCTCATTAAGCGCAGCCTGCCCGCTGGCCACCGGGATAACGTGATAGCTCTCGACATGAAGCAAACTCTCCAGCACCTTCAAATTCACCGGATCATCGTCCACGATCAGCACAGTAAACTCGTGCTCTCCTCCGTCCCCGTTCGCCTCCTCCATACTTCGCGGCATTACCTGAAACCTGGAAGAAGGCACAGCCTCAGACGGGTTCACACGGCGATCTTTCCCAGCTGATGGGAAGGGGGGCTGCTCCCGGTCCATCTCCGCAGATTGGCCTTCTTCTGCCACAGGCAGAGTCACACGAAAAGCTGTCCCGCTTCCTTCAACTGATTTCACTTCGATCGATCCACCGGCAAGCTTGATCAGCTCCGAAACCACCCGCAGTCCGAGCCCCGGAACACTGTATTCGTTCAGAAGCGGGCTTATTCTTCGAGAGAACAGCTCGGACAACTCGGACACATAAGGGGCCGGCATCCCCACGCCAGTGTCCTCCACGGTAAAGCTCACCCGGTCCTCTTCTCTCCACGCGCTTACCGTGATCTCGCCCCGATCTGTATATCTGACAGCATTGCTGAGCAGCTTAAGCAAAATTTGCTGAAGCCGGCCTTCGTCCATATATACCTTTGGCAGATCTTCCGGCCACTTCTGAATGAACCGGATCTCCTTATTTAAGGCCGTTAGACTGATGACCTCCCATACGGTTCGGATTGTTGAGGAAAGATCGACAGGCCCCAGCTTCAGCTCCATGTCCCCGGCCCGAAGCCTGGTGAAATCGAGCAATCCATCGATCAGAAGGGCCAGTCTTTTTCCCGTTGAGGCAACCAGCGACACATGTTCCGCCTGCGCGGGGCTCAGCGGGCCAGCCGCTCCCCCAAGCATCGATTCCGAAATGTTAACGATGGCATGCAGAGGCGTTCTGAGCTCATGGGAGGTGTTGACCATCAATTCATCTTTAAGTCCGTCAAGTGTAAGCAGCCGGTTTGAAAGATTCTCTGCCTCCCGGTAAGAGTCGGTGAAACGCTTGGACAACAGCAGCGTCTGCACCGAGACAAAAATCAAAATTTCGTATATGACAAACACATCACTCTGAAGAACCCCGCTAACATTGAACAGCTTAACAATAATGATAGCCAGGAGACTGAGCCCCCCGGTGAGCATCAGAATGCTGTGTCCGGTGTACTGCCTCATCCCTTTTAACATCACATAGAAGATATAAGACACGCAGGCAAACCCATAAGCTAACACAAGCATGTCCCACTCCGAGAAAATCCGTGCTGGCAGCAGAATCCCCGCTCCGATCTGAACAGCGGTTAGCAGGTTGGACGCCACAATAGCCCTTCTGGAAATGACCTGTGGAATAGAGGCCGCCACATACCTGACAAGGAAAAAATACACCAAGGTGGCAGCGATCAGCTGGATTCTCAAAATAATTTCATAAGAGAGTCCCGGCACAATCACTCCGATCAGCTTTTGCCCGTGTGTCAACACGTAAACCAATCCCGCTACACAAAGGCCGCTTAGCGGCAGGGAAGCATATTCATGCTTCCTATTGCGGAAAACATATAAGAAGTGCAGGCTGAACAGCAGAAAACCGATTCCAGTAATCAGGTCTTCGAGCAGACTGGCCTGATATGATCCTAAGACCGATGTTCCATCCCCAAACAGGATCGGCGTAATGATGCCTCCCGATGAGTAGCTGTAATTCGCAACTTGGACCACAATCTCGGCAATACTTCCTCGAAGAGGGAAGAATGCGGTAAAGGGAATGTTCCCGGACGATCCGCCACCTGGTGACGGGTTCCCGCTTGCGCCGACCTCCTGCCCGTTTATATACACGCGGTTGGACATGCGGATACTATCCGTGCGGATTCCGTAAATATGACTGCCGGTCTGATCCCTTAGCTTGATTCTCAGCCGATAGGTCCCGTAGCCAAGCGACGCCGGCCTGCCGTCCGATGAGATGTAGGCATTCCATTCGCCCGGCACCTGAACCAGCCCGGAAAGATTTGGCCTCTGGGCCCCTGCGGCTGCCCGTTGGAAATCCTGCGGCTTCAGGAGCTGGCTCCTGTAGAACTCCCACTCCCCCTTCAGCTCCACCCGCCCCCGGCTCTGAAAGTCCCAATCACTTAAATCCAGGTATCCCCCTTGAGCCTGCGGCTTTAGCGGAGAAGACTGAATGATGGAGATCATCATGGATATAGGAAAAATAAAAACAAGGCCCATGCTGATCAGGACCCACAACCATTGTCTCTTCATGCGTGCTCCTCTAGGTGGCTTAACTTAATTCATAGATAACTTATCTTCTTATATAGGAATATAAACTAGTTTTTACCAATAATTCAATAGAAAAATGAAGAATTATGAAATATTTTGTCGAATAACGTCAAATGGAAGGTGAAATCGATTGGACACGCCCATATAAGATAGGAGAATTAATAGAGGAATTAGTAGAGGAGTTATATAAAATGAACTTATGAAAGTTGCCCTATTCGGCGCGCTGCGATGCCGAATGTTCTTTAAGGCCGCTGTTGTCTCCGAAATGCTTGAACTTGATATCCATTGGGGCATTTCGGAGACAAAGGCGGACGCTCCGCTTCTTCAGAATCACTCGGGATCGAAGCTGAGACCGGTTAATTCTAAAGTTCATTTTATATAGTAGAGGAGTTGAACAAATGTCGCCTCCGGCGGCCCATCCCTTCCGTCGGTTCACATACAAAGAACCTTCAAAGTCCGGCAGCATGCCCGGCAGCAGTTGGCCTGTTCTATGTAGACCTGAATCTGCCCAACCCGTGCTGCCCGCCTACTTGAAGGTTCTTGTTTATGCTAAGCTCTGCCTAGTGTCAGGATTCCAAAGCCTGTAACAGCCTCTCCTCTTGAAGCAGATGATGACGATAATGCATCTCCGTAAGGGCGAACCATTCCATAGCGGATAGGGCCCCGAGTCTTGGGTGAGGTGCCTTATATTGCTCATCGTAGTTCTCCAGCTTCGGCTCTAAAGCCTTCATCTGCTCTAGTACCTCCTTGAACCCATCCAAAAGCTGTTCCCGGCTTGTTGGCTGCTGCGGAGTATACTGTGGGGAAGGTGGAACCTGAATCCGTATCGGAGGAAAGCCCCCGAGCTTGAACACTCCCTCGCCCACTTCTGTCTTGAATGCTTCCCGGGACAGCTCTTCCTCTCGCTCCAGACATCGCTGTGCGCTGCGGAGCTGCATATATACGGCGGAGCCGATCAAATGCACATACATTTGGCCAAGGGACCATTCTCCTTCGGTGTGAACCTGCTGAAGCTGTTCCAGACCAAACCGGTTCACATTCTCCTCATAGTGGGCGGTCCATTTCTCCATTTCACGAATAATCTCAGATATACTTTTAATGTTCATTGGCAGTGTGCCCCCTTCAGTATGCGTGATTCCTGCTGGCAGGAAAATCATCTTGTAGTTAAGATACCGCATCCCTCCTGACAGCATTATGTCAGTAGCTCTCTGCCATTTGCCGCAGCTCGTCACGAATCTTCACGCGGACGGCTTCCGGTTCCAGTACACGCATTCTGGAGCCGAAGCTCAGGATCCAGCCCAGAATCTCATTCACGTGGCGGGCCCGCAGATCTACAATGAGCCGCCCCTCCCGCTCGGTAACCTGCTCCACATAATAGCTGCCTTTCTCCCGCAGCTGGTCTGCAAGCTCCGGATCAGCCTCAATCCGTACCCGCAGCTCCCGGTCATCCGGTGGCGAGTAGGCCGCCAAATTGAAATCCGCCGGGCGAACCGCCTGTTCCTCCAGCATGCTGATATCCTGCATCCGGGATACCCGGAAATGACGGATCTCCTGCCTGAGTTCACAATAAGCGATCAGCATCCACCTGCCCCTCAGGAGCACCAGTCCATAAGGGGAGACCGTCCGGCTGCTAAAGCGTTCTCCGCTAGGGCCAGGTATGGCCTTCACATAATTGAAGCGGACTTTATTCCCCTTTATCACAGCTGTACGAAGCAGGCCCAGGGTAGGATTCTCCCGGCTTGAACGGGCCCAGGACTCCGCATCCATCAGCAGACGGGTTGTGCCTCTAACCCTGTCCGCCTCCGTACGGACACGTTCCGGGAGGATCGCTTCAATCTTCATCCGTGAGCTCTCGGCAGAATCCCGGTAATTCTCCTCAAAATTGTGGATAATGAAGTCCGTCCCTATCAGGAGCGCAACAGCCTCGTCGGCGGTAAAGCTCACGGGGGGCAGAAAGTATCCTTCCATCAAAGAGTATCCCGTTCCCGGTGCCCCTACGACAGGCACGCCGGCTTCACTCAACGCCTGCATATCCCGGTAGATCGTACGGACACTCGTTTCAAAGTTGGAGGCCAGGTCCTCCGCCCGCAGCGTTCCCCTTGACTGCAGCATTAGCATGATCGCCAGCATCCGGTCTGTTTTGTTCATGTTAGGCTCTCCTTCCTTCGTTCCACAATTCATCGGCTCCTTAGCCTTTAATGCCAACCCGGGCCATCCTAACCGGCTTCACGACACTTTGATCTGATTAGAATTGTAGCATAATCTACTCCGTACGATCTGCCAGGCTCGAAAGTAACCCTAGACAAGGCAAGTGGCCGTTCTGTAGGCGGCCCCTTCTTTTGCTTAGAAGTTCAGTTTGTATCTAAAAAAGGCTCCGAGAACGAACGTTGCTCCCATCTCAGAACAAAAAAGGCCGTCCCAACAGCTGTGTTACTCGCTGTTGGGACGGCCTCCTGCAAGAGTCAGCCTATATAAGATTAATATCCCCGGGTATACTGTTCCGGGATATGGCGGTCATGATCGCCATGCTTCTTGGCTACTGCCGCATGCGTGGCCCAGTAAGGATCACGGAGCATGCCTCGGGCAATCGCCACAAGATCGGCATCTTCGTTGCCCACCACCGCTTCGGCCAACGCCGGATCTTCCAGCATGCCAACCGCGATTACCGGAACATTCAGCGCTTCACGTATCTTCCGGGCGAATGGCACTTGATAGCCCGGGTAGTTCCCCGGCTTGCGTGCTCCAGCCGGACCTTCACCGCCCGTGCTTACATGGATGATGTCCACTCCGGCGGCAACATACGCCTTGGACAGCTCGATGGCATGGTCTACATCATAGCCGCCATCCGCATATTCAACTGCGGAGATACGGAAGATGAGCGGCATGCCTGCGGGCATTTCTTTTTTGACGGCCTGAATAACTTCAACTCCGAATCTCGATAAATCCTGGCCGTACACATCATCACGCTTGTTCGTCAGAGCCGACTGGAACTGATGAATCAAATAACCATGGGCACCATGAAGCTCAATGGTGTCTACACCAGCCTCTACCGCACGCCGGGCGGCATCCCCGAACATGCGGACTCTGTCCTGCACCTCGCTGGTTGTCAGAGCGCGGGGCATTTTATACGGGGCACCAGGGAACTGGATCGCAGAAGGGGCTACAGGCTCCGCAGCATCTTCAGCCTTCCGGCCTGCATGGGCAATTTGAATACCCACCTTCGCCCCATTCGCATGCACACCCTGCACAATACGGGCGAATGCCGGGATATGCTCATCGGACCACAAGCCAAGATCATAATCAGAAATGCGGCCGTCAGGCTCCACATCGGTCATCTCAATAATAATCAGGCCGGTCCCTCCAACAGCACGGGTCACATAATGAACGTAGTGCCAATCATTCGGAATACCGTCCTTAGCGGTCACAGAATATTGGCACATCGGCGCCATAACAATACGGTTCTTAAGCTCCAAGTCCTTTAAACGGAAAGGAGTAAATAAGTGGGTAGACATCTTCATATCCTCCTTATATCTATTCGGTATTCGGTCTAACCCCCAAAATGCCAGGCTGTATGTATGTCTCCACACCATCTCATCATCTAGGAAGTTAGATTATTCAATAACCATACGTACATTATTCACTCTTATATAACGAAAAGCAATTACGCACAATTTCGTAACTAAGTATAAAATATATACTTTTATACTCTACGCCATTTCACCAGCTCCGAAACGGCCCTCATGGCGGCACATCACAGCCATATTGTACCCCTGCCTGAGCAGAGACAATCAGAACAGCAGCACAAATAAGCTAGGCAACATCGTTCCCTAGCTTGATTTGCTTCGCACTACCTGGTTGCGGCCGCATCTTTTGGCCTCGTACAGGGCCTGATCGCTGATCTGATACAGTTGGCTGATCCGTGTCTCGCGGCTGGCTGGCACGCTAACAAGCCCCATACTTACTGTGAACCCAAGTGAGAAGCGGGCGGGTTTCGCTATAGAGATCGACGCCCGCAGCTGCTCGGCCATCTCCCCGGCCTCCGTCTCATTCATACCTGGAAGAAATATCGCGAACTCATCCCCGCCATATCTCCCCAGGTAGCCCTTGTCCCCCAGCTTCTCTTGAACTAGTCTACTTAAATACTTGAGCACCTGATCCCCGACATCATGACCATAAGTATCATTAATTCCCTTGTAATCGTCGATATCGAACAGAATAAAAGAGACGGGTCCACCCTGATTCGCCATGATCTTAACGTCAGCCTCCGCCTTCTGAATAAAGCTTCTCCGGTTCAGCACTTCTGTCAGGTCATCATAGCTGGCCAGTCGCATTAAGTGATCGTCCGCCCGCTCCTTCGCAAGCAGAATAAACCCGGTGTTCCCGAGAATCATAATGAAGTATAAGGACATGAACTGAAGAACCTGATAAATTCCAGGATAAAAGAGGCTCATATGTCCAAAAACCTCCGCCTCCATTACAGCTCTCCCGATAAGTCCAAGGCTCACCAGGCCATAGAAGAAGCCCATGATTCTCATCAGGGTGGACGCCTTGCGGTTCGTGAGCATCCGGTAAGCCGGGTAAATGATCAGCACAGACGTACACAGCGAGGCATACACAATACGCAAACTTTCATTATTAAACAAATAGTAAATGCTCATAAATCCGGCGATAAAAAATAACGTAAACCACAGATAAAACTTTCTTACTTTCCTCGTAAACACGTTTTGGACCCGAAGCAGAGCTATCGTCTCAAATACGGAGCCGGTGAACAGAACCGAATTCAGAAGAGGAACCGTCACACTCTCCGGCAGAACATTCCGAAATGCAAGGAATCCCCAGGCAAGGGACTGCAGACATCTGGAGACAAAAAACCAATTCACCGCAGTATCCTTCATATGCTGATGACGATAAGCGCTAACTAGAATTACCGTGAACACATGTCCGATTACGATGGAGATAAATACCGTTTGCATGTCCAAATTAATATTCATACCGGCTATATAGACTAAACCTAAGATTGAACCGGGTTCACTCTATAAGTTTATTCCATATAGTTCACCACCTCTTCTGCTCATTATCGGGGTTTATTTGGGTCAATTATAACAAACTTCACAAGACTTTGTGCCTAAACAATGTAAAAAAATGTTCCAAATTGGCATAAATTACCTAGTTCTTTCCTGCCTAACTTAGAAACGGGGGTGGGATTTGCCACAAAGGTTTATAATACAAATAAGGCACTCGGTTTACCCAGCCAATGCCATTACCTGAAAAAGATTAGGGAGGGACTCATTCATCATGCATAATCCATCATCGGGTTATCCGTCATCCACAAGCTCGGATAGCGTCCGCTTATCTATATTAGATCTGGCACCGATTACTACTCAAGGCACGCCAGCAGACTCTTTCCGTAATTCGCTGGATCTGGCAAGGCATGCCGAACAGTGGGGATATCACCGCTATTGGCTTGCAGAGCATCATAATATGCCCGGCGTGGCAAGCTCCGCCACGTCTCTGGTCATCAGCCATATCGCTGCCGGCACGAAGACTATTCGCGTTGGCTCAGGCGGCATCATGCTGCCCAACCACGCTCCGCTAGTAATCGCGGAACAGTTCGGGACCCTGGAATCGTTATACCCGGGCCGGATTGATCTTGGCCTCGGCAGAGCCCCGGGTTCCGATCAGCCGGCATCCCGTGCTCTCCGCCGAGGCGCTGCAAGTGACGGGCAGGACTTCCCCGAACGCCTGGCTGAGCTGCGGGCTTACTTTAATCCCGCACTGGGCTCCGGCTCCACGCTGGTTAGAGCCGTGCCAGGGGAAGGACTGAACATCCCGATCTGGCTTCTTGGCTCCAGCGGATTCAGCGCCACCCTGGCCGGGAAGCTGGGGCTGCCTTTTGCCTTTGCCAGCCATTTCGCGCCAGACTATCTGCTTCCCGCTCTCGACTTGTACCGCCGGAATTTCCAGCCATCCGAGCATCTAAGCGAGCCCTATGTCATGGTCGGATTGAATGCAGTGGCTGCTGATACCGACAAGGAGGCCCACTTCCTGGCCACTTCGCAGCTCCAACAGTTCCTGAACTTGATCCGGGGCCGCACCGGCCCACTTAATCCTCCAGTTGAAAGCATGGAGCCCCTTTGGAATGCTCATGAGAAGGCAATTATCCAGGATAAGCTGCGCTACTCGGTCGTGGGCACGCCTGACATGATCCGCACCCGACTGGAACGCATCATCCAGGAGACTGGAGCGAATGAGCTGATCGTGGCTGCTCAGGTGTATGATCATGCGGCACGCCTCAGATCCTATGAGCTTGTCGCTGAGGCTATGGGGCAGAATTGAGGGGAGTTAACCAATTCCATATCTGCCAGCAGAGGCCGTCCTGATAGGACGGCCTCTGGCTTTGTTTTAAGAATTCTATATATGTCTGGATGTCACCGAAAAAAGTTGCTCTCACCGCTGTTCCACTTAAACAAGGGAAAGAACGCAGCAATATGCAGCAGTACAGCAGGCTTAGATCCTGACCTCCGCTTCTTCCCCGTTCTTCGATTTAATCTTGTAAGTCTCTCCCCACCGCTTCATACTGAGTATGATCGGCTCAAGCGTCCGCCCAAAGGCAGTAAGGGAATACTCCACCTTGGGAGGAACCTGCTGATACACCTCGCGGTGGACAACTCCGTCCTGCTCCAGCTCTCTGAGCTGCAAGGTCAACATCCGCTGCGTGATGGCCGGACAGATTTTGCGAAGCTCATTAAAACGTTTGGCTCCATCGATCAGATGGTACAATATTACGCCCTTCCACTTACCGCCAATCACCCCGAGAGTATACTCCACTGGACACCCCTCTTCACTTGGACAGACTGCGGGGAGTTTCTTCCCGTCTTTCATTTATATCATCCCTTTCTACAAGGTATACATTTAGATACTACATACCGAATATGCATGTACATATAGAATGTTATCCCACAACCACAACCAAAGCAATACCTTGACCGTCAGGAGCGTGCAGGATCAGCCTGACCCACAGCGTATTCAAGTAGATCTGCTTAAGATTACACTCCTAATTAAAAAAGGCCCCGAAAAGGGGGCCTTATAATCATGAAGCAGGACATAGGAGGGCTCAGTCAGCCACGGCTTCTCGTCTTTCGCATATGGAGTTATTGTTCCTTGGTGCTGATCAGCTTATTTAAACGCAGCGAGCCGTCAAGAACAACCAGCTTGTACACCGAATTGAATTTCTTGTATTTGGTTGTTCCGTCGCTATAGCTGATGTTGTACTCCTCGGTCGTGTTGACTTCATAGCTTTTGTTGTCAGCACTGGCTTTGAAGCCGGTTACTGTTGCAGACAACAGCTCTTCCGTAATACCTTTCTCATTCAGATGATCGATATAACTGGAGGATTCCTTATAAGCCGGACCCGCCGGGTCGATCAAGTAAGCAACGTCATTGAAGCTGCGGCTGTTGATCGCATCAACAGAGACGCTTAAATAATTACTCATGAACGTCTGGAGCGCGGTAGACTCAGCTTCTGTGGATTCGGCTGAAGATTTGGTCGCGGACACCCCCGAACTTGTGAACACCTGAGGCGACTTCTCCGTGATTTCCTTAACATGGTCACTGCTGTAACTATAAGACTGCTCCTCTGAATCAATCAACCATGCCTTCCGAGTCTCGTCATAGACCAGAATAAAACGCTCGTCACGAGTCGTGTCCTCCATAACCGGGATTTCCCCTTGGTAGAACGTATCTTCATTGTACTTGCTCTGAGCCAGGAAGGAGACATGCCACTGGCCATTCTCATAATAGAGATCGAAAGAATCCAGATCAAAGCTGGTCCCTAGATATTTGCCTTTATAATAGGACCCTGATTGCAGGTTGTACTGAATTCGGGAACTCTCATTCGTCTTATAATTCCCGGTCACGGCAGTGAATGCGGAAGCATTGCCGGAGGTGTAGGCCTTAAGCTTCTCCACTGCATGCTTCGCTATAATATTCATCAGACCGGTCTGCAGGTCGGAATTGGAAGCCAGGTTCACCCGGACATCAGCTCCACTAATAGCTACTTCTCCCGATCTCATCGTTCCCCATGGGTAATCGCCTTCCACAGCCAGCTTCACCGAGCCATCGGTCATGACCGGCCCAAAGGAGGTTTCGGCAAATGGGTCTATCCCCACATTCTTGCCATTGATGAACAGCCGTCCCTTAAGCCCGGTGTCCGTGCCAAGCCCTGTAGAGATCGAGACCTGCTCTCCCTGCAGCTCCAGATTCTCTGAGTAATCCCGGCCCTCCCCGAACAAATCGGCTTCCTCCGTCTTCACCAGATCCACAAAGTCTGTCTTGAGTCTGGCCTCCAGCTTGTAAGTTCCCGGTAAGTAAGGCCCTACTGTCTTCTCAAAGTCCTCCTGATTGGACTTGGCCACTTCCTTGCCGTCCACCGTCAGACTGACATTCTTATAATTTGTGCCCAGCTTCAGATAGACCGGGGTCACATCCAGTTCATAATTATCGTAAATAAGCAGTTTTTTGCCTTCCTTCTCCAGCTTGATGGTACCCGCCGAATAGCTGTCATCCCCGGTTTGCTTAGCCTGTGACTTCAGGTCCTCAAGCATCCGGCTCATCTCGTTCGGGTGTTTTGCCAGATAAACCATCAAATTCTTAACGGAAGCCTCATTAATTACCAGCTGCTTATCATTAGAGGTAAGCAAGGAAGCCACCCCGGCACTGTCTCTCGCCTGAAGCGCGGATTCAAACCGGCTTACAAGCCGCTCCTTCGAGAACAGATATTCACCTGTCTTATAACCGGCAATCAGAACTACGATCAATGCGCCAGCCGCGGCCAGAATCCACTTCGTCCTCTTGGACATCGGCCGTAAGGGTGCTGTTGCAGAGACTTGATCCGTACTCCGCTGAAGCGGGGCTGGTCCCCGGCTCCCTGCCGTGCTCCCCAGCTTAGTACCACATTCCTTACAAAAGGTGGCATTCTCCGATAGCGCGTGCCCACATTCCTTACAATAAGCCAACTTGATATCCCCCATTCAAAAACACCTCCTAACAGCCCCTATTCAGGGATTAGTGGAGGTGTCTTGATCCTATATTGTTAGTTCACTTCAAAGTCTCAGAGTATTAAAAACCGCGCAGCATGCCAAATGGAGTGGCATCCAGCAAAATCCGCTCAATTGCATCTCCGATAATCCCAATGGTAATGATCGTTGCGATATAAGTGAGCAGTACCCCGTAGATCATATCCAGGCCGCCCTGATGGCCCGGCTTCACCCAGCTGGCAATCAGCATCGGCGGCACAATGAACATGAGTCCCACGAAGCTGGCCGCGAAGAAGAATGCAAAAACCTCAAGCTGCAGAATCGATAGAACAAAAGCGACAGCCAGCAAGGCCAGGAACGGAACCAGCATCGCCCCGAATCTCGACAACACGTCTTGATAACCGGCTTGAACCTTCGCAAGTTTGATTGCCACAAAACTGAATGTAGCTATAAGCACAATAAATACCGCCAGGGTAATTGTCGGCTTGATCACCACGTTTAAGAAAGGGCTGTCCATGATCTTACGGGCACTCCCGAGATTAAAGTACACCATCAGCGGCGCAAGCACACTGAAGATCACTATGGTGATAACCGCATAAATGAGCTGATCTCTTCCCACTTGCTGTGTAATGCCAAAGGGTCTCTTCAGAATTTCTCCAAAATAATTGAAATAGGATCTGGATACATTCTTCGCGTTCTGTATATACACATTCGGCTGTACTGACGCTCCTGTGTAAGAGGGTCCGCTGTAAGAGGACCCTGGACGGCCCTGCTCTTCTTGACTGTGCCCCACCGAGGCAGCCTGCTCAGCGGCTGCAGCCGTCTCTACCGGCAGTCTTGCCCCGCAGTTCTCGCAGAACTTCCCACCTTCATTCCGATGATTACACTTCGTACAAATCACAAGCTCATCTCCCATGCTTTTTATTGATATAATCAAGCATCATATAGGCTGACAGAAGCAAGCCTTAGCGCCCAAAAATTCATGAAATATGTAGATATATAGGTAAAAATGTCTATTATTCTCTCATTATTATGATATATCTTATTTCTTTAATCAACCATAATTTCTTTCACACATTAAAGGAGATACTTGCAATCGCATGGCTCATATGCGTTCTCAGCCCACCTTATCCGATCAGAAAGGCCCTTTCCATGACCTGTCGTCCGGAAAGGGCCTTGATTTGAACTATCCAATCTGGAGAAGCGGCAGCTCACTTGGAACAGCCCTTATCACAGAATCTATTCTAATTCACCGATGAACTCCTCTGGATGCTGCCGAATATAAGCCGCGACCCTCCCAAGTGTTCCGGGCACAATCTCCTGAAATTTCTCCTCCAGCGCCTCTATGGAAGCCAGCAGCTTCGGATGCTGATGGAGATGATCCCTGGACAGATCGAACTCTTCTAATGAAAGCGGGTGGTTCGAATCCACCAGCACGCGCTCCGTCTCTTCGGCTACACGCAGCAGCTCATCCTCACCAAAAAACTTGAGCGACGACTTCAGTCCAGTCCATCTCTCCCCAGTGGCCAGGTAGTAGGCGCTCCACCAATAGTACTCTTTCAAAGATTCAGCGGCATGTATGTAGTACGTCTGAAACACAAACATGGCCATCTGTCCCGGGGTCATCTGATTAAACATAGGGGTAAAGTCATTTCCCAGAAGCTGTTCCTCTTTGTACCTTTGAATCAGCGGATTAAAGCACGCTTCAATCAACTCGTCATCCCTAAGCAAATGGAACGTTTGTCTGTTCATCTTCACCAATAAAATAAAAATCACTCCTTCAAGGGTGATTATACAATATGGCTGTTCACCCTCCCAGCGGCTATCAGACAAGGTAAACCCTACAATCAGCGTAGGTAGAATATTCCAAAATGCCAAGTATCTTTCCCTATAAGCCTTTGCTATCCCGCTGGCACCCGTTTTTTATAGAAGGTTTAGAGAGTTATAATAAAAACGGCAGCAAATTCTCTCTTAAATGGAGCCACTGTTTATGGATGATAAATCAAAGTATCTTGCCCGTCTGTCCGAAGCCGCCCACAAGCATAAACCTATTATCGGTGCCGCTGTCGGCTGTGGAATGTTTGCCCAGTATGCATTCATGGGAGGAGCCGATCTGATTCTGGTTCTGAATGCCGGACGATTTCGGCTCATGGGCATCAGCTCCACCGCCAGCCTTCTGCCTTTTGGAAGCAGCAATGATATGGTTATGAATATTGGCACCAGTGAGGTGCTCCGCTCCGTATCTCCTGAGGTACCGTGCATTTTCGGTCTGTGTGCCACAGATCCGGCTCTTCGTCTGGATGAATTTCTGGCTGAGATCAAACAAGCCGGCTTCGCTGGCATTACCAACTATCCAACCATCGGTCTTATTGACGGGCAATTCCGCGAGGCGCTGGAGGAGTCCGGCATCCGCTTCGAAAGAGAGGTCGAGGCTATCCGTGAAGCCGGTAAGCTTGGACTTCTCACAATAGCATTTGTGTTTAACGAGCAGGAAGCCAGGCTGATGAACGAGGCGGGGGCAGACATCATCTGTGCGCACCTTGGCTTCACCACCGGCGGCCGCACAGGTGTACAGCACTCGGTCAGCCTGGAGGACAGCATCGAGCTTGTCCGCGGCATGTTTGGGAGCCTTCAGGTGAAGGGAGGACTCCCCCTTAAGCTGGTCTACGGAGGACCCGTCAATTCGCCGGAGAACGCGGAGTATGTCTACCGCAACACGGAAGCCGTTGGTTATATCGGAGGGTCCAGCTTTGAGAGAATTCCTACGGAGGAGAGTATTGTAAGGGTTACCGAGTTGTTTAAGCAATACGAAGAGATCAAGACGGAGAACGAGCATTTGAAACGGCAGCTCGATCTGCACGAAGCCATCCAGCGGTCGGATTATATCGGGTACATTACACAATATGTCACTGAACACCTAGCAAACCCGGGAACCTTCGCAGAACTGGCGGACACGCTGCACCTGAACCGGAACTATCTGAGTTATCTGTTCAGAAAAAAAACCGGCATAAGCTACTCCGACTGGCTGATCCGACTGCGCATCAAAACGGCTCAAGAAGCCCTTCTTGAGCCAAGCTGCACGGTTCAAGAAGCGTCCGTCCAGGTGGGATATGAGGATGCTTCCTATTTCAGCCGCCTGTTCAAAAAAGAAACCGGCATGACCCCAAGCGACTGGAAGCGGCAGCATTCTTCGGAATAAACCGCCGCTTCTTGCCTGTAATCATGCCTCTAAGTTATGGCTATTGCTATGGTTGCCGTCTATTATACCGTTGCTTTGGCTTCTTCAATCAAGGTCAGCAGCAGCTTTGCACAGAATTCAGCAAACGGCGCATCATTGATGTTGCAGTCGAGCTCCGCCACCGGGATTCCCGGTCTCAAGTTCTTCTTCAGGGAACGGAACAGCGCTTCATCCGCTTCAGGCCAGTAGAACGGCTGATCTTCGGCTGATATTACACTGATTCCTCTAAGCGGAATAGCAACTGACACCGGTCCGGTGCTCTGGTTCAGATGGTCGGCGATTCTTTTCCCCAATTCCTCACATTCCTCTGGTGTCGTCCGCATCAGTGTGACATTCGGGTTATGCTGATAGAAGAGGCGGCCTTCAAACCGGGCAGGCACGGTCTCTCTCGCCCCGAAGTTCACCATGTCCAGACAGCCGGGCACGACAACCGCCGGGATGCCGTTCTTGGCCGCGGCCGACAAGCGGTCCGGTCCCGCACCGAAGATCCCGCCAACCAGCTCATCCGCCCATTCCGTCGTTGTAATATCAAGCACGCCCGAGATCATGCCGGATTCAATCAGGCTCTCCATCGTCCTGCCTCCGTTGCCGGTGCAGTGAAACACAAGCACTTCATAGCCTGCCTTCTCCACCTGCGCCTTGGCCAGCTCGACCCCTTCCGTGGTATTGCCGAACATTGATGCGGCAATCAAGGGCTTGTCCTCACTGGCCTGAACCCTGGCCGTGACCATTCCGCCGATTGCTCCCGCCGCTTTGGAGAGCACATCCCGGCTGATTTTGTTAATCCCCGAGATATCCACAATGCTCGGTATCATGACAATATCTTTGGTGCCGACATAAGAGGATACATCCGAACCCGCCACCGTCGATACCATCACTTTGGGAACTCCAATCGGGAGTGCTCTCATGCCTTGACAGGCAATGGACGAACCACCCGAGCCCCCAAGCGCCAACACCCCGTCAATTCGCCGCTGTTCATATAGACGGGCAAGGACCACCTCGGCCCCCTTCGCCATTACCGAGATCGCCCGGCCGCGGTCGCGTCCCGCCCGGAGCTCCTCCAGATCAGCCCCCGCCGCTATAGCTACCTCATCAGCGGTAACATCCACGGGCAGCGATGCCCCTTCAAATACACCGACATTAATTAGCAGCGTCTTCAGCCCCTGGGCTTCCAGACATTGACGGATATACGCATACTCCGTACCTTTCGTATCCATCGTTCCAAGCAGTGCAACGGTACTCATAGCTATTGCCTCCTTATTGTGGTCTAACTATGTTTACAAATCGCTCGGTCTGTTCGCGGATTGCCCTTTCTGTGGGTAGCCGTTCCATGGAACTTGCCCCATAGAACCCATGAAGCTTCGGACATCTCTCAAGTACATAAGCCGCATCCTCAGGCTCAGCTATAGGTCCGCCGTGACAAAGAATCAGAATGTCCTCCCGGATAGCCAGAGCCGCCTCAGCAATCTTATTCATCTCTTCCACACACTGGTCCAGCGTCTTGGCAGACTGGGCCCCAATCGTTCCTGACGTGGTCAGACCCATATGAATGACCAGGATATCAGCTCCAGCCTCAGTCATCTTAACAGCATCTTCTGCGCTGAAGACGTAAGGAGTGGTCAGCAGATCTAGCTCGTGAGCAGTCCGGATCATCTCAACCTCGCGGTCATAACCCATGCCTGTCTCTTCAAGGTTCAGCCGGAAGTTGCCGTCGATCAGACCTACCGTAGGGAAGTTCTGTACCCCGGCGAAGCCTTCGGCCTTTACCTGCTGCAGGAACCGGTGCATCATCCTCATCGGATCTGTACCGCATACTCCGGCCAGAACCGGTGTATTTCGGACTACCGGAAGGACCTCACTGGCCATTTCCATCACTACGCCATTGGCATCCCCGTATGGCATAAGACCTGCCAATGAACCATGTCCGGCCATCCGGTAGCGGCCTGAATTATAGATGACAATCAGATCTATCCCTCCGGCCTCTTCAAACTTGGCGCTGATCCCTGTACCGGCTCCTCCACCCATGATGTATTTTCCTTCTTTAACCTTGGTGTTCAAACGCTGCAGAATTTCCTGGCGGCTGAAAGTCATACGATCATCTCCTTATCTGATCAAGCTTATGTTAAATAATGCGTTTACATCCTAATTATACGCAAGCTGATTAACCGGAGGACAGAGATTCAGGTAGGCATTACCCGGACTGTGGTAAGATTAAATTATCTTTATGCTTGGAACTATAAAAAAGCCGCCCTTTAAGTTAATAAAGGACGGCTTTCAGGTTTATTTTCCATTCAAGTATGAGGCAGCAAACGTAATAGCCTGGACAACCTCTTTCACAAAAGACACATTCTCCTTCTCCCAGCTGCCCGGGTTGTCCATCTCGTACTCGTCCACCCAGTCCAGAAGCTGAGCCGCTGCAGCCTGACGCTGTGCGGGCTTAACCGAAGCCCCCTTGCCCCGCAGGACCTGGGCCGACAGCTGCATCGCCTTGCAGGTGTCTTTGACGAATCCGTACTCTTCCTTATCCCATGCCTTGGGATCATTCATGTCGTAGAAGGATATCCATTTCTCAAGCAGCCCCGCTGCTTTCACGGGGTCCATTTTCACTTTAGGCTGTGTCATTGCACTGCACTCCAATCTTTTATCATATAATAGATGCAGGCACCGGCCTGCAAAGTCCCAGTAAAGGATGATTATACATTGAACATATCCGAATATATATACACTTATGCTTGGCCTGAGGAAGAGGTCTCCCTCTGCCAGCTTGAGATGAGGTCACTCTTCGGCTTCATTACGAAGACCCCTCTGCTGAAGAGCAGCCAGCGAATTGATCCAAGCCGCAGTCCCTTTATCCGCGAGCGCATTGACATTATGTACGAAGGCGACCGGCTGGACGACATCCTGCGCCAGGTAAGACAGATTGAACTTGGCGAGGATACGTTCAAGGTCATCTTCGTCAAGACTAACGACCTGACCGGCAGCAGCAAGATTGAATATGATGAACGCCGGGCGATTGAACGCGAGATCGGCCTGCATATCGAAGGGGAAGCCGACGTGAACCGGCCCGATCATTGGTTCGGGCTGGTTCCTATGGAAGGACGCTGGTACTTCGGCCGTTATCACAAGAGCACGGCGGTCTGGCTGCATCATATGAAGAAGCCGCGCAGCTACTCCATTGCGCTTAGCACGCGGGTAGCCCGCGCAGCCGCCAATATCGCCGTTCCGGACCCTGAGGGAGTCCGGGTCATTGACCCGTGCTGCGGGATCGGCACCGTGATGATCGAAGCCCTGTCGATGGGAATCCACATCGTTGGAAGGGACATCAATCCGCATATTGCCAAGGGCGCCCGCGAGAACCTGGCGCATTTCGGATATGATGCGCCCGTCACGCTTGGAGATATCGCGGATATTAAGGAACACTATGATGTCGCCATTGTGGACATGCCTTACAATCACTTCTCCAAGGCTACGCAGGCGGCGCAGCTGCATATTTTGGAGCACGCCCGCCGCATTGCGGACAAGGTGGTTCTCATCAGTGTGGAATCCATGGATGAGATGATCACACAGGCCGGCTTGATCGAGAAGGACCGCGGCGCTGTCCGCAAAGGCGGCTTCATCCGGCAGGTGATCGTATGCGGCTAGCCGCATTTTCTCTAGCTTCAAGTGCATTAACAGGGCCCTCAGCACCCCCGGATAACGCGGTCAGCCCAGCCAGTTGACCGTGGACGAGGGAAATAGTACGTCTTCCCTACCCCCGCAGCTTTATTCAAAGAGCATTAGGGGGTATTTGTATTTGTACAGTCCTGCGAGAGCTTCTGTCGATGCGCTTCACGGTTATTCCAGAAGACGTAAGCAGCAGGTGCCCTTCGGTTGACACCCGTCATGCAGCACCACACCGCAGGCTGGAGGCTTATCTTGCTGTAATTTTCCGTTCCTTCACTTGTTCGCTTTGTGCACCTTAAGCTGCTTTCCTTTGATCGTGGTGTTCTTCATCATCTGGAGCACATGCGGCCCCTTACCGTTGAGAATCTCGACGTAACTGACATTGTCCTGAATCGTAATGATGCCGATATCCTCGGCCGTTACCCCGTCAATCCGGGCAATGGTGCCCACGAAGTCGACAGCCCGCAGCTTCTTCTTCTTTCCCCCATTGAAATAAAGCTTCATAATACCTTGGTTCAGCTGCTCGCTTTTTTCTTTTCTGAGCGCACGACGGGCGTGAATTTTCTGCTCAAAAGCCCCTAGGTCCGCCCGAACCTTCCCCTCATCGGGGATTCCCACAACAGGGATGGAAAAGCCGATATAGTGCTCGATATCAGATAGGTACCGGCCTTCCTCGTAAGCCGTAACAAGGGTGACTGCCTGCCCGGCATGCCCCGCCCGGCCCGTACGGCCTGTCCGGTGAACGTAACCCTCCTTATCCATAGGACAATCATAATTGATAACATGGGTAATGTTCTCGATATCAATCCCCCGGGCAGCGACATCCGTCGCAACCAGGTAGCGGAACTGCCCGCGCCTGAACGCGTTCATCACCTCCAGGCGGTCCTCCTGAACCATCCCTCCGTGAATCCGGTCCACCGGGTAGTCCCGCCGTGCCAATTCCCTGAACACATGATCCACTTGATCCTGGGTGTTGCAGAAGATAATACAGCTGTCCGGATTCCGGGTAATAAGCAGCCGGTTCAACACCTCAGGTTTGTCTTCCTCCCGGACTGTAATCCGGGTATGGTCAATCAGACTGACGGTTACACCTCCAGTTCCTTCAATTTCAACATATTCAGGGTCCTTCATGTACCTCTGGCTTAGTCCATCCACATCCGGAGGAAGTGTGGCGGACAGCAGAACCGTGACACGGTCGGCTGGAAGAGCTTGAATGATGGACTCTACCTGCTCAATGAAGCCCATATTCAGCATCTCATCCGCCTCGTCAACAACAAGATATTTAAGCTTCTCAAGAGGCAAGGAACCGCGCCCGATATGATCGAGCACCCGTCCAGGGGTGCCTACGACGATATGATTCTTCTGCTTCAGCTCCAGCTTTTGCGCCGCAAAGGGCTGTCTTCCAAAGACCGCCGCCGCTTTAATCCGCTTGAACCGACCAATGTTGGTGATGTCCTCCTTAACCTGGACCGCCAGCTCGCGCGTAGGCACAAGAATCAGAGCCTGCGGCTTGTTCTCCTCCCACTCCACCAGTTGGCAGAGCGGGATAGCGTAAGCTCCCGTCTTCCCGCTTCCTGTCTGTGATTTGACCACAATGTCCCTGCCAGCGAGCAGACGTGGGATGACCTGGCGCTGCACCCCGGTAGGCTTTTCGTATTCAAGCCCTTTCAAGGCCCGTACCAGCTCCCCGCTAAGACCCGCATCTTCAAAACGTTCTATATTCATGGTTTTAACCTCACTAGGATATGAATTCGTGCTGCATTTGTACTGCATTTGTGCTGCATTCGCTCCGCCGGCATCCGTGCCGTGCAGGTTAAAGCTATTGTAGCATAGCCTGTCCGCTCTTACTCTGGCGTAACCATGTTGGTTTATACCTAAACTTTTGTTGCAATGAAATTATATTATTATCTAAATCAAAAATAGGGCAGCCTGAGCTGCCCGGGGAATTACATATGAAAAAACTGAATTTGGGGGGCCTCCATGTGGAGATCACGGCGCCCTGCTTCCAATCAACCTACAAGTGGGATAAAGGCATGCGCAAAAGCAAAAGACTCCACGATAAATCATCAGCCGGGAAGCTGGACAGGGCTGCAATGGCAGTTATGTTTGTAGCAAAGCCACTGACTGACCCGGCGGACCGGGCGGCTCTTCTGGCTTTATGCTGAAGGGTATGCAAAGCCTTTAGAATCGAACAAGCCAGGGGCATCATACAAAAGGAGAGCAAGATCACTCTCCTTGTAGAATTCAAGGAGTCAGCTTTGGAAGATAGCGGAGCTTATCCGGGTTCATGATAATAAATACCTGCTGAATCCGTTCCCCATCCCGTGCAAGCTCAAGGGTGATGACAACCTTGGCTTGGCCAAGCTCATCATAGTAGACAAAGCTCTGGCCGCCATGCATTTCCATGTTCCGGATATCCCATTCCCGCAGCTTGCGGAAGGCCCGCCGGGAAGTAAGCAGAGCCAAGACTCTTTTCCGGCTGATAATGGGGTTGATGGCTGACCTTACCTTGCCACCGCCGTCAGAGATCAGCACCGCATCATCTGTCAGCAGTTCCATCAACGCAGACGCATCATAATGCTGAACAGCTTCTACGAACCGGTTCATCAATTTAAGCTTATGGCTGGGTGTGCCGCTGGCAACACCATAGTCCGGATTTGTGGTTGGCTCCTCAGCCAGGCGCTGCCTGGCGCGGCTGAAGATCTTGCGGCAGCTAACCTCCGACTTGCCCAGAATATCCGAAATGGTCCCGTAATCGTACTCAAACATCTCTCTTAGCACGAACACAACCCGCTCTGCAGCGGACAGCTTCTCCAGCATAACAAGGTAAGCGTAGGACAGCGTATCAGCCTGCTCAGCAGCCTCGTAGGGACCATCCATTAATGCCAGGGTCCAGTACGAATGAGGCAGCGGCTCCGGAAGCCATTCACCCACGTAGCCTTCTCTCCGGCGGCGGGCCGATTTCATCAAGTTCAGGCAGCGGTTCGTAATGGATTTAGCCGTATAAGCCTTCCAGTTCTCAACCGTGGAAAGCGGTCGGCCATGCATTTCCGTGAACCAATCCTGAACCACATCCTCCGCATCAGAGACGGAGCCGAGCAGGCGGTAAGCCACCATAAATGCATAAGGGCGGTAAGACCGGTACAGCTGTTCTAAATCTTTCCCCTGGGGGGCGTTCCCTCCGTCAAGTGCTTCAGCCTTATCCTGGTGAGCCTCCATATTCAGCTTACCATTCACCATCGTTCTCCCTCCCGGTGTTACTAGATTCTTGGCATGGGCTCATTCGGGCGGAAGAGCTGAGCTTCAACATCAGACGGCTCTCCAGGGTGCCTTGCAAGCAGTCTATCTGAGCAATTGCTCCAGGCTCCCGGTTAACCCATGCATCCCGGGTACATCCCGGTAGCTATCGCCAGCCGATTCCAGCTGCCAATAGCATTAACAGCCATGACAAGATCAATATATTCTTTCTCGCTAAAATGCTTCCGCACATTCTCATAGACTGAGTCCGGCACACCGGCCTCAGAGATCCGGGTTACATATTCCGTCAGCTCCAGTGCCGCCTTCTCTTTGTCCGTGTAGATCGGGACCTCCCGCCACACACTCAGCAGAATAACGCGCTGGGTTGATTCGCCCAGCTTCATCAAGTCTTTGGTATGATAATCGATACAGAAGGAGCAGCCGTTTATTTGCGAGGCCCGAATCTTGATCAGCTCATACAAGAGTGGATCGATCCCGCCTTTTGCTATAAAACTGTCAAACGTCAGCATCGCCTCATACGCTGCCGGATTTGCCTTCCGGTAATTAAATCTTAAACTCATGGTCATCGCCTCCTAAGGGGATATATACAGAAGACAACACGGTCCCTTGGATTGTGACATGAGCGAATATATTCTAATCTGCCGTCCTCCACCATGTCGAGGACGGGTACTCGGCCCCCGGGCCAAGCCTAACCGTCTCACCGATCCGGGGAGTCGTTAGAACGACTCCCCGCCTAGCGGCTTCCACGCGCGCCCGCTCCACTGGCTCGGTCCAGGGATGCAAGGCCAGCGTGAAGGCGCCCCAATGAATCGGCAGCATCACATGCCCCCGCACATCCTCATGCGCCTGGACAGACTCCTCAGGAACCATATGGATGCTGGCCCATCTTGGATCGTACTGCCCGCATTCCATCAGGGTCAGATCGAAGGGCCCATATTTCCTGCCGATCTCGGCAAAATGCGGCCCGTAGCCGCTGTCACCACTGTAAAATATCCGGGCCTCACGCCCGTGAATGGCCCATGAACACCAAAGGGTTGAATTGCCGGACAGGCTTCGCCCCGAGAAGTGCCGGGCTGGTGTACATACCAGTCTAATTCCATCAAGATCGCCTTCTTCCCCCCAGTCATACTCCCGAATGCGTCCCGGGTGCACCCCCCAACGCTCGAGATGGGCAGCAACCCCAAGGGGCACGAAGAACGTCTTGACCTTGTCTCTGAGCTTTAGAATAGACACAAAATCCAGATGATCATAGTGATCATGGGAGAGAATCACCGCGTCCAACTCAGGCAGCTCATCAATCTCACAGGGTAGCCGGTCGCTGTACCGTTTCCCACCCACGATAGGGGTCGGTGAAGGAGCCCTTCCGAGCATAGGGTCGAGGAAAATCCGCTTGCCGTCAAGCTCAAGCAGCAGGGCCGAGTGGCCAAACCATGTTACCGCTGCCGTTTCCGGCGGGTTGGAACTGGATGTATACGGAACCACCTTTAATGGCTTTGCAGGTCTTCTGCCAACGTCCTTCTTAAGCATATCCCTCAAGATGGAGAAGGTATTCTTGAGGCCGTGATCCACCGAGGTTTCCAAGAGGTTAATAAATTTCCCTTTGCTGTAATGGCCCGATTGGTTCATCCGCTTCCTGGTTTCTTCTGAAGGTCTCCCACCAAATATCGGGTGCAGGCGGATATATAAATAGACCGTAACGACCACAATAATCAACACAATAGCAATAGCCAGCCATACATTCACGGTGTTACCCTCCTTCTTGGGGATGAGGTACATACTCATGCATCATCAAGAACCCCCGTATGTAATAAATACTACTATATGGGTGAATTGAATGAAATGAACGTTTATTTCTTTTGTGCATTGACCTGCATCGACGTTCCCTTGACTTGCACCTGCCTTTTATGCAAAAATAGTTCCAATCTAAAAATGAAACGGCTAAGAAGAGAAGGAGTAGCTTACTTGGACAGTTCAAGCGAGCCGGCGGTTGGTGTGAGGTCCGGTACTAAAGAGTAAGTGAATGGGTCTCTTCGCTTCAGCCCGAACCCCTGCTGACGGCAGGGCAGTAGGCGCTGACGGTTCTCCCCCGTTATCCTAAGGAGGCATGATCGGATACGCCACGGCTTTGGCGTTCAATCCCGCCATGTTGGAGAGCGGCCTTGCGCCGAAATCGGGTGGTACCGCGGAGCTGACACTTCGTCCCTAGTAGGGATGAGGTGTCTTTTTGTTATATATACTTTTTTTAGGAGGAAGATAAACATGAAACGTATTCTATCCGGCATCAAACCCAGCGGAGACTTGAACATTGGCGGGTACGGCGGCGCCCTGCACCAGTTCGTGCAGCTCCAGCATGACTACGAATGTTACTATTTCGTCCCGGATCTGCACGCCGTGACCGTCTATCAAGACCCGAAAGAGCTGCATCAGCGCTCACGGGATATCGCTGCCTACTATATTGCAGCCGGGGTCGACCCGAACAAATCGGCCATTTTTCTGCAATCCCAGGTTAGCGGCCATGCGGAGCTTGGATGGTTGATGGAGACCCAGTCCTATTTCGGCGAGCTCAGCAGAATGACGCAGTTTAAAGAGAAGTCTGAAGGCCAGGACGCGGTCAGTTCCGCCTTATTTACTTATCCTGCCCTGATGGCTGCGGACATCCTTCTGTATCAGGCCACCCATGTCCCTGTCGGGGAAGACCAGAAGCAGCACCTTGAACTGACCCGCAACCTGGCGGAGCGGTTCAACAAGCGCTATGGCCATACCTTTGTGGTCCCGGAGCCTGTGATTCAGGACCTTGGCTCACGAATCATGAGCCTGGATGATCCGGCCAAGAAGATGAGCAAGAGCAATCCGAACAAGAGCAGCTACATTCTTCTCCAGGATACTCCGGACGATATCCGCAAGAAGCTGTCCCGTGCAGTGACGGACTCCGACATGCAGGTAAGATATGACTGGGACAACAAGCCGGCTGTTAGCAATCTGATCGAGATTTATGCGATTTTCTCAGGGGAGCCTATTCCGGTCATTGAACAGCGTTATCAGGGACAGGGCTACGGCACATTCAAGAAAGATCTGGCTGAAGTTGTGGTTGCCCGGCTAACTCCGATCCAGGAGAAATTTCGGGAGATCGTAGATTCGACTGAACTGGACCGGATTCTCAAAGACGGTGCGGAGCGCGCAGCCCGTGTTGCCTCCGAAACCCTGCTTGCCGCCAAGCAAGCTATGGGGTTTGTAACCTTTTAAATATAACAGCTAATCTGGTGTATTCCACGTACAAAAAAGCAGCCCCTCTGCCTGTCTACAGGCAGGGGAAGCTGCTTTATGCTTATGCCGACTATACTGCGGATACCCGCTATCCCAATCCTTTGATCTCCAGCAATTCATATTCGATCTGGCCCATTGGCGCATCCACACTGATCTTATCGCCTACGGATTTGCCCATGAGTGCCACGCCCAGCGGGCTTTCATAAGAGATTCTATTCTCGGACACATCCGCTTCGGCAGGCCCAACAATCCGGTATTCAATCCATTCATCGAACTCCACATCATTAAGAATAACAACAGAGCCTACCTGTACCACCGAGTTGTCGATGCTATCGACAATCCTGGCATTCTTGAGCATGCGCTCAATGGTCAGAACCCGCGTCTCCATAAAGGACTGGTCGTTCTTCGCGGAATGATACTCACTGTTCTCTTTAAGGTCCCCATAGCTGATGGCTGTCTTAAGACGCTCAGCAAGCTCCCTGCGTTTGACTGTGGTCAGCTCCTCAAGCTCGCGTTCGAGCTGTGCGTACCCTTCTCTGGTCATGATTACTTCATCTTTAGACATGACGTACCTCCTATATAAGTACTCTTCTCATTGTAACCGATTTGGAGACTCTATACAGATTTAACTATCATTTGCCGGGTCCCCCTTGGACTATTCATGTCACATCAACCGGCTGACCCCTGTGGAATACGTATAGAAATCCCCCATTGATACCTCAGCTGCTGGCCAATACCTCCCCAGAGCTGGCCCTTTCCTTAAGCATAAGCCGGTACTGACCCGGCGACATCCCCATCCACTTTTTGAACGTGCTCTGAAAAGCGCTGGGCTCCGAAAAATGCAGCAGATAGGCGATCTCAGCCATATTGTATTCGGGATTGGCCAGGTAACCAAGGGCGAGCTCCCTCCTAACCCGGTTCGCCAGCCGGTTATATGAGGTCCCCTCCTGCTTAAGCTTCGCCTGAAGGCTTCTTGCGCTCATCCGGATAGCCATGGCCGCCTCCTGCAAGGAGGGGAACCGGGCCGGCATACTTTCAATGATCCAGTGATACAGCTTATCCGTAAGCTTCGCGCCTTGGATCAAACGGTGCTTGGCCTCCTCCGCTATGGCCTCAAATACCCCTTTAAGACGGGAATCTGAGCTAAGAACCGGATAATCCCAGATATCTTGACTCATTCGCAGTATATTCTGCTCCTGCCTGAACTTGGGCATTACTCCGAAGACATGGGCATACTCGTTAATGTTCTGACCTGGTTCATGACAGAAGGCGACCTCTTTGGGCCCAATCTGCTTGCCAGCCAGTCCCTTCATGGCGTAACAAAGGGAACTGGCCATGTCTTCTATACAATGCCTGGAGAGAGCAACGGCCGGGTTGACAGCGTAGAGACGAATCACGATATCCTCCCCGTCCATCTGATAGGCGGCGTTATAACCGCCGCATGCAAGCATATTATATTTTTGATATGTGGTCAGGGCCTCCCCGATCGTCTTCGAATGCATCATCACATAACCAAGCACCCCAAGATCGGAGAGGGTTACTTCCTGTCCCTGATGAAGCCCGAATAGCTCGTCTCCCGTGTAGCGGGCTGCCTCCGTGACGATCCGTGTAAATTCCTCTTCAGGCAGCCTGCTTTCCACATCCTGGAGCATGTTCATATCCACTGAAGCAACCGTGCAGAAATCAGCCCAGTCATAACCTTTTCGCAGAAGTCCCCTCATCATAGGAATTAAGAAAGCCACTGATATTCCCCGGCTGGGCATAGCTGTTACACCTCCACTTGCGCTTATCAACAGGTTTATGACGCCTTTGATCATATATGATCAGGATTTTAAACATTAAAATTACATCTATAAACCTATTCTAGCATGAACCGTGGAACGGATTCAGCGCAATCCATGAGCCAAGCAGGCTGAGACCCCAGAGGAGGAACAGAAATATGAAAAGAATCGCGGTTATTAACGGACACCCATACCCTGGCAGCTTGTGCCAAGGATTAATGGACGCTTATGTGGAAGGAGCCCGCAGCAGCGGAGCAGAGGTACGGACCATCGAGCTCGGCAAGCTGAACTTCAATCCCAACTTAATGTATGGTTACAGCAAGCGCATGGAGCTGGAGGAGGATCTTCTCGCAGCCCAGGATACAATGAAGTGGGCGGAGCACCTGGTCTTTGTCTATCCCACCTGGTGGGGGACCATGCCTGCCATCATGAAGGGCTTCTTCGACCGTACTTTCCTCCCAGGTTACTCTTATAAGACAGAGCCGAATTCCCTACTGCAGAAAAAGCTGCTTGGCGGCAGAACCGCACGGCTGATCGTCACCATGGATACTCCCCATTGGTATTACAGGTGGATCTTGAAGCAGGCAGGGCACCATATCATGAAGCGAAGCATTTTGGGGTTCTGCGGGATTGCACCCGTGCGAATAACGGAGATTGGTCCGGTAAAGACCTCGTCAGAATCGCTGCGGCAGGGCTGGCTGAAAGAAGCACAGCGTCTCGGGGCACGGCTGGCTTAACGGTGATAGGGCGATCTGAACAACCCGTGAACCGCCGCCCTCATTTGCTCAAAATTAGCCCGGAACTGGCTGACTCTATGCCCGTTTGCCCCGGAGGGGTGAGGGAAGCCCCACAAAATGTGCCGTCCCTCAAGCCAGCCCTCCTTCTGGGCTGCCCGCATAGCCTGTTCCACCGCCTTCCCCAGTGGAATGATCAAGGCCTTCTGATCCAGCAGCGCAAGCTCCTCCCGGATAAAACCAAGCCCCCTATTCCTTAATAAGGCATGGGATAGCAGAGCAGGACTTGCGCCCGTATAGTTCTTTCCATGGACAAATACGGGGAAGCGCAGAAGTGAAGTGGTATGAAGCCGCGTTCTCTCCTGCCCGAACAGCTCCCTGCAGGTCGGGAGCTTTAGAGCTGTCTGAAGCCCAAGCTCATCCAGCATGTTAATCAGATTGTTCCGCATCGGGCCGGCGAAGCTGGCCGCTTTCTTCGATTTCATACAGACCTCTTCGTCCCCGAGCCCTTCGGCCAAGCTTGCAGCGGCTGATTCGTATGCGGCCCGCATCTGGGTCCAGCCCGGTGTAATTCCAGTGATTACCACGGAGGCTGAGGCATTCAAATACTCATTATGCGGCGCATAGTACATTTGGATCGGCCCGCTCTGCTCCATCAGAAAGTCCGGAGTTAGAAGGTCCGTGGGAGTTAACCGTCTAGAGGATGGGAGGGCCCGGATTGCGGACTTGTATGCCTTCAGTCTGCCGGAAATAAGCACCATCGTTCCTCCTCTCAGCGTGTCGTATACATTCCCTCACTTCCACATGCTGCCCACTTTCCACCAAAATCAAAAAGCCCTCTATACAGAGAGCTTCGTTAACTGCTGCCCATCGGCCACAAAACTGTCTAAAGACATTATGTGTGGGCTTTCTCATCCTCTTCAGAAGGCCATCCTCCCCACAGATTGGACAGGTGCCCGTCCGGATCACGGAAAGTGAAGCTGTAACCGCCGCCTTTCTTATAAGTAATTTCGCTGACCTCTACACCCTTGCTCCGAATTTCCTTATGTATTTCATGGATATTATCAACCTGCAAGGACAGCAGGGTCTGGTTCTGCCCCTTCATGTTCTGGAAATCAAAGCACGGCACCTGCGGACTGCGGATTAATCCGAGTCCGACTCCCCCCACATTCAGCCAGGCTTCATCATCCCCCGGCGTGAATTCGAAAGTGAATGGAATGCCTAGGATATCCTGGTACCATTTCACGGAAGCCTCCAGGTCTTTGACCGGCAGCTGGATTACAGCAAAATTTTTGACAGCCATCTTCATTCCCACTCCTCATTATTGGATATCTTTTATAAACGTCATAACGCGGCAAAAGGAAACGGGGGGCTAGCCCATTTTTTGAAAAAAACCAATCAGATGGCCATTCGGGTCCCGAAAGTTGAAGTGCAGCTCCTCTCTACGCTCCGCCTTCTCCACCCGTACGCCATGACGGGCGAGGGTCAGATACGCCCGGCAGATCAGCCTTGGGTTGCCTGTGCGAAACCCCTCCAGAAACTGCTCGAACACCTGCGGACTCAGCTTCCCCGAGTCGTAAGATCCCTGTTCCGGAGGCAGCCCGTCTCTTGATGCGGCAGCCAGGCTCCGCAGACGCTGACGTGCCCGCTTTACTCCCTCCTTTACAGCACCGGTTGTAGAGTGCAGGTGGACCGCGGTCTCCTGAGCGGTAAACATGAATACGTCCAGCATCAAGATCAGGACCAACTGCCTGGGATTCAGGAGGTGGGCCAGCTGTTCCAAATGCTCTCTGAGACGAAGTTCTCCCTGGTCTTCACCTGAAGAAAGGTGACTGTCTTCTATAGCCTGCGAGGCTATAACCGGTCTCCGGGACATTTTGCGGTACTGATCGATCCAGACGTTTCGCGCGGTCCGGTATAAATAGGCCTGGCTCAACTGCCTTGCGGGGGATTGTCTAATTGCCAGGTATACTCTGGCAAGCACTTCCTGCATCAGATCCTCAGCATCCCACTCATTACGGGCAAGCGAAAGGCAATACAGCCTTAGACCGGCCGTATAAGGTTCAAAGTCCAAGAGGGTGTTATCCGGCATCATTTCCGTCCTCCAGCGCAAGCTTTTCCCTGATTATATCACTATAGCAGGATTCTTCCAGACCATAGGCAAGCAGATAGGCTACCCCTGGCAAGACCGGCGATTGCTCAAGCGGTTACAGCGTAAACACCCTGCAGAGAGAACTCCCGCAGGGTATTATCACCAAACGTATACAGACAGAGCAATTAGAGAATCATCCGTTTGCTACAAAAATACAAAATAGATGACGGCGGCAAGCACAATTCGATAAATCGCAAATGGAACCAGCTTGATCCGGTTGATCAGCTTCAGGAAGAACCGGATTGAGATCCATGCAAACACAAAGGCGCTGACAAAGCCTACGATGAGGAAAGGAATTACCGCGGGTGTAATGGCCTCCCAGTTCTTCAGCAGGGAGAAGAAACTTACTGCGGCCATAATCGGAACTGCCATGATGAAAGTAAAGTCGGCTGCGGCCCGGTGCTTCATCCCCACCAGGACCCCACCTGATATGGTCGAGCCTGAACGCGAGAATCCTGGCCACATGGACAGGCATTGAAACAGACCTACAAAAAATGCCTGCTTGTACGTAATCTGATCTACGGACACCACCTTGGGATTCTTCGGGCCGAAACGGTCTGCCGCTATCATCAGAAGCGCCCCGAGTACCAGACCGATAACAACGGTCTGCGTAGAGAACAAATATTTGTCTACCAGATCGTCAAACAGCAGGTAGAGTACGCCTGCAGGAATCATGGCTACAATGACCTGGCCAAGATTCAGGCGCGGCCCGCCTTGAGTCTGGCCGGGAATCTTCTTCAGACCAAGCAAATTCATGAAACGGTCCCACATTAATATGACAACCGCCAGAATCGAGCCAAGCTGAATCACGATCTTAAAGGTGACAGCAACCTCCGGCGAGAACATGTTCTTCGTCTGAAACAGGAAATCATCCACAATAATCATGTGTCCCGTGGACGATACCGGTGCAAACTCAGTCAACCCTTCAACAAGCCCAAGAATCAGGGCCACAAATGCTTCCCATAAATTCAACAAATCTCACACTCCAATTCCATTTCCGTATTCAAAGAGCAGTCCTTAACGGAGAATCTATGAATCAATATCCGTTCTTCTAAAATAGATCAGGACTATTGCCAGACCCAGCAACGCAGTACCTAATACAGACACATACGAATAGAGCGGCGGATAATCCGGGACAAATTCCTGATTGGCGATCGAGTGGGCGGCCGACCAAGGGAACAACACCCGGTGCTTGGAGTTGGCCAAAGCCACATTGCCCATTGTAATGATCGCGGAGAAGATCATCGTAGGCATATAGTTTTTATATATGAGCGTAATAAAAATCGTTGGTGTCGATAACAAGAACAGCAGCGTGCCGCCTACGATATATTGAATCAGCGTCCGCAGCAGAAGCTGCGCGCTCAGGTCCTCAAATCCTCCGATTAATCCGAGAATCAAGGTCAGTCCCCATGCAGTCAGCGTAAGCACGAGAATCCAGATGAAGAGCATCACCATCTTGCTGAGAATCAGACTGACCCTGGATACGGGTATGGTCAAGAGACTCTTCAGTGTATCCTCCGCATACTCCTGGTAGAACAAATAGGAGGTAATAATGCCGTACAACAGCACCCCGAGCAGTACGAGAACATAAAGATTCGTGTTATAGAATGATGACTCAAATGTGATTCGCTCAGCCGGTTTCTCGGCAAGGGTGGCCTGAAACCCAATGAACATCATGATGGGAGCGGCGGACGCCCCGATCAGGCTGACCAGGAACATTTTGGCGCGCTTTAGCTTCAGCAGCTCCGTCCAGATCAGATTATACATAAGGCACACCTCCTGTAAGCCGGACAAAATAATCCTCCAGCTGAGTCTCGCTCTCGGCAATCCGGGAGACCTCGATTCCATGCTCCACGAACAACCGGTTCAGCCTGCCCTGCTCTCCCAGATGAGTATAGAGGCGGATAATTCCCTCGTTCAGCACCTCATAACTGTTGATTCCATACTGCTCTATCAGCATGGCGGCGGAATTTGGATTCGACACCTGGAACTCCACGTATTTGCGGTTTCGTGATTTCAAGGTATCCATATCCACTTCTTCAAGCAGCTTGCCCTCGTGAATAATACCGATCCGTTCAGCCAACAGCTCGATTTCATGAAGAATGTGGCTCGAAATCAGGATCGTGACCTTCCGTTCCACCGCCAGCGTCTGTATAAGTCTGCGGATCTCTGCAATTCCCACGGGATCAAGCCCGTTCGTAGGCTCATCCAGAATAAGCAGCTCGGGATGGTGAAGAATCGCTCTGGCAATGCCCAAACGCTGCTTCATCCCGAGCGAATACTTGCCGACAAGCTTCCCCGACTCCTGCTCGAGTCCAGCTATTTCGAGCGCCTCCATGACCGCGTTCCTTGTATGCACACCCATCAACTTTGCATTGATCATCAGGTTCTCCTTGGCGGTCAAATTGCCATAGAACCCCGAGAACTCCACAATCGATCCGACCCTGCGGAGAATGTCCCTCTGCCGCTTGCGCAGCAGTTCCCCGAAAATCTCAATCTGACCTTCCGTGGGCTGGATCAGACCCAGAAGCATGCGGATCGTTGTTGTCTTCCCGGCCCCGTTCTGCCCGAGGAAGCCATAAATTTGGCCCTCCAATACGTTCATTTGCAGACGATCTACTGCGTTGTGTTTCCCGTAAGCTTTAGTCAGATTTGTTGTCTTGATAACCGCATTCATATTTCTCTGCTGCCTCCTGCTTCCCAAACCATATCTCTATCATCTTTAGGTTTGTGTTCTCAGTATAAGCGGCTCTATTTAAATACCTCTTAACGAATTCTTAAATAACTCTTAACTGCCTGACCTGCGCCCCACCGGAAAAGAAAGATGTACCGCCGTCATCCGCCCCGGCTCACTCTCAAGGGCAATCTGCCCGCCGTTCTTCTCCACCAGCGCCTTGGCAATCGACAGCCCCAGCCCGCTGCCGCCCGAGGCCCGGTTTCTTGAGCGGTCCACCCGGTACAGCCGCTCGAATAGATGAGGCAGATCCTCCGGGGAAATCCCCGGTCCCCGATCCCATATGCTTAGCCTGATCTCTTGCGGCGCTGCCGTCAGCGTCACGCCCAGAACCCCTCCGCTCTTGCCATACTGCAGGGCATTCTTGATCAGATTCCGGATAACACGCTGCATGCTCAGAGGGTCGGCATAGATGACGCAGGCCCCCTCCGGGATACTGGCCTCCAGTTCCACCTGCAGCTGTCTGAGCTCCGGCAGAAATTCGATGACGGCCTCACGGGCCAGCTCAGCAAGATCAATCAGCTCGGGCTTAAGTGGGACCTCATCCGCATCCAGCTTGGCCATATGAAATATCTCATCAATGAGCCCCTTCAAGGCTCCCGCCTTCCGTGAAATCACCTGAACATATTCCTGACGCTCCTCCTCTGACACCGGAATCTGATCCTTCAAGGCATCGATGTATCCGATAATTGAAGTTAACGGAGTGCGGATATCATGGGAAATATTCGTAAGCAGGCGCTTGCGCTGGGCCTCTGACCGGACTGTGTATATCTGCTGATCAGCTAGCTGGGTGATCAACCCATTAATCGCGTAGACCAGCTCATCCAGCAGCGGCTCCCCGTTCGTGAGCAGCCGGGCATTCAGGCTTCCCTGAGCTGCCCGCCGCAGGTCCGCCTGCATCCTCTCCAGCCGGGTGCTTAAACGGCACCGGTTGACGAGCAGGATAACGGTAATTCCCAGCAGCACAGCGGATAACACTCCGGTGGCAAACGGGCCCATCATCGAGGGATCAAGAAAAAAGAACAGCAGGATCGCTAGAAGTCCTCCGCCTTGAAGCAGGAGAAGATATACCATCAAGTCCTTTTTCATGCTTCGTCCCCCATAAATCTGTAACCGATCCCCCATACGGTCTGGATGTACTTCGGATTTGACGGGTCCTCCTCAATTTTCTTGCGAAGCCGCCGGATATGCACCATGACAGTGTTATCGTCCTCGATGTAGTCATGGCTCCAGACCTGACGGAAGAGCTGGGTCTTCGTGAACACCTGTTCAGGGTGTGTGGCGAAGAACTTAAGCAGCTCGAATTCCTTGGCGGTCAGAGAGATGGGTTCTCCCGCTTTGGTCACGGTGTATTTTTTCAAATCAATAACGATGTTGGCAAAAGAAAGCCTGCTTCTCTCCGGCTGCTGAGAACCGTCCGTACCCGAGCTGCCGCCCAATACCACATAACGCCTGAGCTGGGCTTTGATTCTCGCCACCACCTCTTGGGTGCTGAAGGGCTTGGTAATATAATCATCCGCCCCCATGCTGAGCCCCAGCACTTTATCCAGTTCAAGATCCTTCGCGGTCAGCATGACAATAGGGACGTTGGATTGCTCTCTGACCCTTCGGCAGACTTCGATCCCGTCCACCCCTGGCATCATAAGATCAAGCACGATTAGCTGATAGGTATGTATAGCGAATAATTGAAGCGCTTCAGAACCGCCAGCCGCCGTGTCGACCCGATACTGCTCCCGCTCCAGATACGTTCTCAATAGATTACGGATTTCTGGCTCATCGTCCGCGATCAAGATACGAATCTCTTCCATGGCTTCACCTGCTTATCTCCCATAAGTTAAATTACTGCAGCCTGGCACAACCATGCAGGCCCAATTGTGCGGAATCCGCGTGGAATCCGGCTTGTTCCAGTGTACCTTCTTAATCAACCGGCGGGCAACATTTAGGAAGCAGACGGAGATGCCAAGAAGGCTTTACTCCCCCGCTAATCTCTTCGCAAATATTGCCACTTATGAAAGTTTTATGTGCATCCGCCCAGCCAAACGGGCATCTACCTACATACATTACATTAGCCCAGTTAAAATTGAAGGAGTGAAGTTCGCATGGCTATTAATCCGTCCCAAGGTCCTTTTAATCCACAAGGTCCCTTTGGAAGCAGCAATCCGCTTGCACCGTCAAATCCCTTTACGCCCTCACAAGGAGGTCCATTTGGCCCGTTCAATCCGGGACAGGGTCCGCTCCAGCCTCCAGGTTCGCAAGTTCCCCCGCCACCAGGCGCGCTAGGGCCAGGAGGCGTGCAGCCGCCCTCTTCTCCTCCGCCTTCTTTCACACCTCAAATTTCGTCCTTTGCGGTAGACCCGTTTGCCATCGCCGGCTGCCTGTTCCGCAACACGTATATCTGGCAGCGTAACGGGGATCAATACTGGTTCTATCCGATCTTTGTCGGACGTACCTCGGTGTCCGGCTTTCGCTTCTTCTTTGGGATAGGCTGGAGGTTTTTCGGCGTGGATCTCAGGGCCATCACCTCGTTTGCCTGCTTCTAACCTGCCACGAATAAGTCCAGCTAAATTCTCCATAATAGGAAGGTACACAGGCTTGAAAATGGAGGATTTCTTATGAACCAGAATCTAGAGAGCGATTATAACTGTGCAAGTGCTGGGGATGACCTACACCAACTGAAGCAGGAGCTTGCCTCCCTGCGTGCACAAGGAGCGGGCACCAAGGAACAAGAGGAGACGATCAACCGGCTTGAGAATCAGATTTCGTTCATTATGAACAAATGCGGTATTAATCACTAGCCGTCCCGGCATTTGAGCCCAACATGCCGCGCAAATGACCCCTCATCAGCGGAGACTTACGGTGAAGGGGTTATTTTTTGCGTTTTTCTTGTTTCTGCGATCAGCCCAGGACTCGAGTTTCTCTCCCAATGCACCATCTTCCCCTTAGGCGAATATCCTATTCCATGATAAGGGACCCCTTACTAAGGAGTCCATTCCAGAAAGGTGGTAGACTCATGTATTACCTTCCCTATGGAGCTTTGAGGCCTGGCTGTACACCCTCCTATACGGCATTTGCCGCTCCATCCTTCACACCGTGGTATAGAAACGAAGACATAGTGCTGAACCTGATTCTTCAGTCCATTCAAGGTGAGCGCAATGATGAGTTGTTCTATGATTTTCTCATCAAGATGGCTCCAGATGAGCAGCAGAAGGAGGTCATCAAAGGTATCCGCGATGATGAGCGCAAGCACAACCGGATGTTCAGGGAGCTGTATACCCGTCTTACCGGAACCGCCCCCACACCCAAGGAGGAGCCGCTGGAGCAGCTGCCGGAGACGTATTTGGAAGGTCTCGAAAAGGCGCTGCTGGGGGAACTCCGCGCGTTCGAGAAATACCGTACCATCTACCTCCATATTCAGCCTGAATACCGCGATTGGATCTTTGAGATTATGACGGATGAAATCAAACATGCCGGTTATTATAACTGGCTGTATGCCAAGAATAAGTAGACTGCTCTTATAGCCCGGAGCAGAATCAGCCCCTGTCCTAAAGTGGACAGGGGCTGATTCTGCTGTTTAGGCTTTAAATTATCGATTCAGGATACTGTCAGCCAGCACTGCGGACTTGTCCCCGTATTCCTTGATAATGTGCCTCTCTCCCCAGGCGCACAAGGAATCGAGAATACCCTTGAGACTCCATCCGTATTCGCTTAGCTCATACTCGACTCTGGGTGGAACCTCGTTATAACTAATCCGGTTGACAATCCCGTCACGTTCAAGCTCCCTAAGCTGCTGGGTCAGCATCTTCTGCGTGATGCCCGGCATAAGGTGCTTAAGCTCGCTGGTCCGCTTCTTGCCATGAGTGAGATGGCATAGAATCACACACTTCCACTTGCCTCCGATCACCTCCAGAGTCGCTTCAACTGATATATTATATTTTTTGCTCGTTTCCATGGGCTCCTCCTTATGGTTACTTTCTAGTAACTATAGCACTAAAAAGTGCGTACTATTCAATTCGATCCAGTTCACCCATAATAACATTTGCCTGATGGCAATTACTATACGTTAGGAGTGGACGAAATGTCTTTAGATAAAAAAAGAAGCACCTTAGCCCTGCTGGCATTGGCAATCAGCGCTTTTGCCATTGGGACAACCGAGTTCATCAGTGTTGGACTGCTCCCTTTGATCGCGAGTGATCTTCATATATCTGTAACTCTGGCAGGACTGACAGTTACCTTGTATGCCTTGGGAGTCACGTTCGGTGCGCCTGTACTAACCTCCCTCACCTCGGGCGTGCCGCGCAAAACCCTGCTCATGTGGATCATGATTGTGTTTATTGCAGGCAACAGCTTGGCTGCTTGGTCCGGAACTATCGCGGTACTGCTGGTTGCGCGGATTGTCTCGGCGCTGGCCCACGGAGTCTTCATGTCCATTGGCTCCACACTGGCCGCCGATCTTGTCCCCGAGAACCGGAGGGCAAGCGCCATCTCCATGATGTTCTCCGGCCTGACGATTGCCACTGTGACCGGTGTGCCGCTGGGGACATGGGTTGGACAGCAGCTTGGCTGGCGCGCCGCCTTCCTGGCCATTGCCGTGGTTGGGGTTCTCGCTTTCCTTGCCAACGTCCTTCTTGTACCAGCCGGGCTTCGCAAAGGTGTCCGCACCCCGGCCCGCGAGCAAGTCAAGCTGGTGACCAACGGCAGGCTGCTGCTGGCCTTTGCCATTACTGCGCTTGGCTACGGCGGAACGTTTGTCGTATTTACCTACCTGTCTCCGCTGCTTCATGAAATTACCGGATTCGGGGAGGAGACCGTAGCCCTCCTGCTGCTCGTCTATGGAATTGCGATAGCGGCCGGTAATATCATTGGCGGCAAAGCCGCCAACCGCAACCCAATAACCGCCCTGTTCTATATGTTCATCGCCCAGGCCCTGATTCTGTTCATCCTGATGTTCACCGCGCCATTTAAAACAGCAGGACTGATCACTATCATCTTGATGGGGCTGTTCGCCTTCATGAATGTGCCCGGCCTGCAAATTTATGTGCTTACGCTGGCTGAGCGGTTCGTACCGAAGGCGGTGGATGTTGCATCCGCCATGAATATTGCCGCCTTCAATGCCGGGATTGCCTTGGGGGCTTATCTGGGCGGCCTCGTTACTGACAAGCTCGGACTAATTCATACCACTTGGTTTGGGGCGTTGATGGCACTGGCAGCCGTCCTTTTGACTGGGGTGAGCCGTTCACTGGAACGCAAAGACCACTTAAAAACCGATTACCCAGCTGCTGCCTACAAACAACAAGCGCTATAACGTCAAAAACCCTCTGTTTATGGGACTGAACAGAGGGTTTGTTATTATATTTGGAAAAAGAGTCATACCCGGGATGTGATAGGGCTGGCTCTGACTTAGCTCTCGGTGCTGACCTGTGACATAAATGCGTTGAAGGCCGCTTTAGCCCCTCCGGTATTAAAATCAGCAATAACCAAGTGGCTAATAGGGCGCCCTGGGTGGCCTACTAATCCAGATTTTCGAAATTCTTGATTAACTTCTCTTGAATAGCCAGGTACTGCTGGATTTCCTCCTCGCTCAATACCTGGAACATCTTGGCCCTCAGCTCCTGTCCCTTCAACTGAGCCTCCCTAAGGATAGTAAGACCCTGATCGGTAACAGCCAGCAATACATTACGGCGGTCATTCTCGTTGTACTTACGTTCGGCAAGCCCCAGCTTGATCAGGCGATTTGCAATATTGGTCATAGCTCCTGGGGTATAGCCCAGCTTCTTCGCCAGAACCGTTTGCTTCTGCGGCCCCTTATGCTTTAGCTCGCTCAGTACAATAATCGGTGAAATCCCGATATTATGAGGGAAGGACTTCATCCACCTTATAATTGCCTCGTTCGTGAACAGCTCTGCTGCATGTATCAGCTTAAAAATATCGGTCTTTTCCAAAACGTTCTCCTTCATGATACGGGTATATTATAGGCATACCTAAATTATCTTAGTTTTGCTGCTTCACCGTCAACTATAATAGTCTGTCCCGTAATGTAATCCGAATCCTCGCTTGCCAGGAATACAGCTATACGGCCATATCGCTCTCCAGTTGCCCAGTCGGCAGAGCAGAATTTTAGCAGCAATTGACATACTCCGGTGATAATAGCTACTGTATCTGTTAATTTACTCCTTTAGCTATTTCCGTTGTCGCTGTATAAACAGCAAACAGCCCGCTGACAACTACAGCAGGCTTTGGTATCAGATGGTTCACAGCATAATATGCTCTATTTAATGGCAATATATATTTGAACCACCGTCTCCTCTGGATTAAAGTTCCGGGTATCATAAAGCTCTAAGTCCCCCGTGTAGGTCCGCTGTTCTTCCGATTGCCCGAAGTAAGCCCATATCTCTCCCCAGGCTTGGGCAACCACTTGGTAGACAGGTCCTTTCGCTGTGGTAAATACCTTGTACTTGGCTGCGGGAACACTTGCCTGCTCCAGGCCTGTTGCCTCTCCAACGGAATCCCCTGCTTCCAATGCTTCATGCCCGATCAGAACCGTGTATGCTCCAGAGGCATCGCTCTCATAATCGGTATAGAGCGCATAAAGCTTACGGTCACCTCTCGCAGCGGCTTCTCCCGGCAGCGGACTGCTGAAGTAGGTTTCCCACAGCTTTGGAAGATAACCATCGGGTCCCATCTCCCGTTCATTGGTTGTCCGTACGCTGACGCCGCTCAGCTTAAATCCAGGTTGTTGAATGTATGAGTTGTTGTTCATGGTATGTTCCCCTTTTCCGTAGTATGGCCTCATTGTACAGGGTGAACTAGGACATCAGTATGTCCGGATTCCGTGTAGAGTGCGGTAATTTTCTCTGCCCTTCTGCGAATTTCGGCGGCAGCCTCTGCAGGCTGCTCAATCCGGGCATCAGCTCCGAAGCTGAGCATCAGTCCATAAAACCAATCATCAATCAGATAAGGGCAGCTGACTTTAAGGGAACCGTCCTTGAGGATCTCTACCGAGGTCGGATCAAATACATCAAGAACCCTGTAGCGAACCTTTGGCGAGAAATGGATCACCACATGCTGAGCCTTCCCCCCTGACCACTGCGGCTCCCACCGGAACTGCTCCTTCAGCTCCGGTGCCGGGCGGCGGGGAACCGTCTCGCTTATAACACGGATATCCTGCATCCGGGTCAGCCGGAATACCCGAAATTCCTCCCGAAGCCTGCAGTATCCATACAAATACCATAGAGGGCCTTTCAAAATCAGAGTTAAGGGCTCGGCCACCCGCTCGGTCTCCTTCCCATTTATGCTGCTGTAGCGGAATTGAATCAGGCGCGATTCCTCGGCTGCCTGTCTAAGCATATCGAATTTCGCTCTCGCCCCGACCCCTTGGCCCCAAGGGTTAAAATCAAAGACAAACCGCGCCCCCTTTTGCTCGGTTTCACGAATGTCCTGCTTGGACAGCATCGATTGTACTTTGCCAAGCAGGTTGCCCATTGCCCGATCGTCCAGAACGGTGCCAATTCCTTTGACAGCGGCTACAACCGAGGTAATCTCATCCAGCGTCAGAAACTGGCGATGGATCGTATACTGCTGCATAATCTCAAATCCGCCGGTGGAGCCTTGATGGGCCACAATCGGAATACCCGCCTGATTGAGGGTTTCCATGTCCCGGTAGATGGTCTTGGTCGATACCTCAAAGCGTTCAGCCAGCTCTGCCGCGCTGACCCGCCCCCGGCTCAGCAGCAGCACCGTCATGGCCAATAATCGGTCTATTCTCATTGATTTGAATTCACCCTCACTATCCAAGAAATCTCTCCGGCTTTGCCGAAGTTTGAGCTCCTGCTTTTTCCTGTCATTATATCTCATTAAGAAAGGGGTTCACTATTCCTAATCTGATGAATGAGGTTATGTCTGACACATTTATGAAAGTACATTCAATATGCAAAAAGGCACATCCTATGTAAGGATGTGCCTACCATGAACTCATATTTTACCTTGCAGCAACCGGATCCTGATCTTTCTTGATCTGCTTGCTTCTCAGCTGTCCGCAGGCCGCATCAATATCCGTTCCGTGCTCCAGACGGACGCTCACACTTACGTTCTGCTTTTTCAGCGAATCGTAGAATGCCCGGATCGTCTCCCGTTCCGGCCGCTGGTACTGGCTGTGCTCATCCACCGGGTTATACGGGATCAGATTCACGTTCGCCAGACTGCGGCGGTCACCGATCAGTTCGGCAAGCTCAAGCGCATGCTCATGCTGGTCGTTAACATCCTTCAGCATAATGTACTCAAGTGTAATTCTTCGGTTCGTCCGCTCTAGGTAGTAGTCGATGGCTTCCATCAGCTTCGCGATCGGAATCGCCCGGTTGATCTTCATGATCCGGGAACGGATCGCATCATTCGGCGCATGAAGTGAGATCGCCAAGTTCACACGAAGGTCGGTATCCGCGAATTCTTTAATTTTGTCCGCAAGGCCGCTGGTAGACACCGTGATGTGTCTGGCCGCAATCGCCAGCCCCTTCTGATCCTTAACCACCTGGATGAAGTTCACCATATTCGTAAAGTTATCGAACGGCTCCCCAATGCCCATGACCACAATGTGGCTCACCCGATCACCCTGGCCGGCCGCATCCAAATACAGCTGAGCCTTCATGATCTGTTCCACAATTTCGCCACCGGACAAGTCCCGGCTCTTCTTCAGAAGGCCGCTCGCGCAAAAGCTGCAGCCAATATTGCAGCCCACCTGGGTTGTCACACAGACAGACAGCCCAAATTTGTGACGCATCAATACCGTTTCAATCAGATTTCCATCCTCAAGTCTGAACAGAAACTTGACCGTTCCATCCTTAGACTCCTGCTTCACGTGCTCTATCAGCGTCTGAATCACGAAGTGCTCCTCCAGCAGCTTAATGCAATCCGGGTTCACATCGGTCATCTCGGCGAAGTCGGTCACCCGCTTCACGTAAAGCCAATCCCAGACCTGGGAAGCCCGGAACTTACGGTGTCCGCGCTCTTCCAGCCAAGCGGTCAGCTGTTCGAACGTCAAACCATATATCGTTACTTTATTCATTATTGTTATCCTCTTTCTGCAAACGTTAAAAGTTGTTTCCTGCGTAGTGACAGCGGCTGCAAGCAGCCTGCTATTATTGTCCCAGACTTTTTTTGCGAACACAAGGGTTAGGGCATTATTTCCGGCAAAAGTTCTCTTATATAAAATGAACTTATGAAGGTTACCCTTATGGGGCGCTGCGATGCCGAGTGTTCTTTAAGGCCGCTGTTGCCTCCGAATTGCTTGAACTAGATATCCAAATAGGGGCATTTCGGAGACAAAGGCGGACGCTCCGCTTCTTCAGAATCACTCGGGATCGAAGCTGTGATCGGTTGATTTTTAAAGTTCGTTTTATATAGGCAAGCAAAAAGAACCCTATCAGCGTGCTGAAGGGATTCTCGTATATCCAACGGGAAACGGGAGCGCGAACGGAATCGAAAGTTGTGCCAGTTCTGGATACACAAGCAGGCTCTCTTACCGATGGGAGCCTCCCTCGATATAAGGAGTAAGCAACCGCAGGTTTGGAACCGCCGCGCCCAGTTGATCCGCCGTTTCTATAACAGCGTGGAAGTTATCACGCAGCTCCTCCAGGCTTTCAGCGGCATGGGCGGTGAAGCGCTGCATGCTTTTGTTATACTTGTACAGAATGCGGATCATAATTACGAACAGCCAGTAAGGATAGGTGAACGTCTTAGTCTCGGGAAATTCCTGTACATTTACTCCCCGCAGACGGCATAAATCCAGGCACTCTTGGGTGGCCAGAAAGCTTTGCTTCAACAGCTTGCTGTCCTTCAGGAATAAGTTCACATCCTTATATTTCGCAAACCCTGCCCAGATCGCTACGCTCATGGCGTTATGCAGCCACAGCCATTGCAGCATCTGGGGCTGCACATCCAGCCGGATTCCCGCATCCCCAAAGAGCTTGCTCAGGACCTTCAACCGGGCAGCGTCCACTTCAGCCACATGCATCTCCCCGCCCAAATTCACCCACAGATGATCTCCCTTGAATGTGCCACCTCCATCCGGATAACCGAGAATATACCGGTCTTTAGGCAAATACTTCTGGATCTCCTGCTCCCCTCTCCAATTCGCAGACAGGATGAGTACTGGCGCGTTGGTTGATAAGGTCAATATTTTTCCAAGCGCCTGCCCGGTCTGGTAAGAGTTCGTAGGCACCATAATCAGGTCGAATGGCTCCCCCTTATCTACCTGCTCCACACAGTGGATCACGTAAGACGTAATATTGCTCTTTGGGTAATGCTTCCGCTCGTCAAGCACGTCCAGCCTCACACCGTTATTGTATCTACTGCCTTTGCCTTCCCGCACCCAGTGGATCACCTCATGCCCTGCTTCCTTCAACGCCCAGCCGTACAGCGTGCCGATCACCCCGGCGCCCACAATCAATATCCGCACTTAAGCCGCCTCCATACTAAAGTTTCTTATGTATGTATCTTAGCTTGCAGAAGTCGGTCTTTCTATTGCCCCACGGCCGGATTTCCAAATACTTCCTCAGACGGAGCATCCCAGGGTTCTAAGGCTGACAGGACCACACTATACCCCTTAAGACAAAAGATTGATAAAAAGTCTGCAAGCGTTATTAGAAAGCTCCCCTCATCGCTGAAACCTTTTTGTTTAAGGAACGTCCGTGAAGAATAAGGATAATTTTGTATGTTAAAGGGGGAGAGCGATGAACAAAATCATTATTCTATTAGTCTCACTATCCTTGCTCGCAGGAGTATTCGGCTGCTCTAATAGCAGTCAATCGTATTCTTTCCAGGAAGCAATTGATAAAGGCGATGTTGTTTATCTAAACAAAATCTATAACCTTGATAAATTTGAGCGTTTCATAACTAATCTTAGAAGCAAGAAAGCAGATACGATCCGAATAACGGGTTATACCGATGAAGGTGACCCGATATATAAGGATTTGAGGTTTGACGGCAAGACCATTAATTATACCTATGATAATTCAAATGATAAATTTGGTGGAACCGACAAAGGCATCCGGATGGATACATGCTCTAATGTGTCGAGTGAGGAGAACACTAACGGTGAAATAGACTATAAAATTAGTGGGTGTACAAAAAATGATTCGGAAATGAGCTACTTTCTTTTTCGTATGTACAAAGAATAAGTGGCCGTCATTACTCCAGACCCCTCCGAATGAAAAAAGACCATCCGAAATTACCACAATTGGATGGTCTTTATAGTACAATTGTACATCGGCTATCCTTGGATTGCCGTGGCAACTAGAATCGCCCATCCCGCCAGGAAAGCAAGCCCACCAAGCGGCGTAATCGCGCCCAGCTTCCGGATACCTGACAGACTTAATGCATACAAGCTGCCCGAGAACAGAATAATTCCCGCAAACAGGAACCATCCGGCCAGAAGCACCTTGGACGAATCCCCAGTCTGACCCGCAAGCAGTCCAAGCAGCACTAATCCTATTCCGTGAATCAAATGATACTGAATCCCGGTCTGATATACCTTCATTTGGTCTTCGGCCAGCTTCTCCTTCAGCGCATGAGCTCCGAAGGCCCCCAAGGCAACACCCAGAAACATCATAATTCCGCCAAGCATCAGCAGCGTATTCATGTCCATCACCACCTCCAAGACAGATATTACCCGGTGCAGGGGCAGCCGTCAATTTGAGCTAATCTTGATCAGATCGGGAGGGGGTCTCTACTTCCCTTTGAATTAAAACCTCATTTTCCATGGATCATGAGATTAAGTTACTTCTGGAAGGATTAGACCAAAGAAGAAAAAGTGATGGATCATTAGAGGTGCAGGTCGATGAAACTGTATACTTAGCCCCATTTGAATTTTCTGATCCAGCTTCGGAACACCAAATCAAAACATTCAAAGAGAAGCATCAAGTGAAATTGCCCAGTGAGTATAGATCATTTCTGAAGATTCACAACGGGAAAGTTATTTGATAGCCCGGATTTCAATTTCCTATTCATGAATTTCACAGAATGGCTAAATGCTCTAATTATGGCTAATGGCAACAGCTTCTGGGACTGGACCCCATTAATGCTGTATAGAACAATTGATGAACCGGAACTTAAAGTCAAAGAATGGCTGTTACCTGGATTTAATAGTTAATAAACTAGAAAGGTGCCATTGGGCAGCCCTTCTGTTTCTTTTAAGCGAAATCAGTCTGTAACATTATGGTAGAATGTGCTTAGAAATCAATCCATTACATCACTAGGACGGGGTGGGTGTATGAGCAGAAAGATTGTCATTGCAGGCGGGACCGGCTTCATCGGCCAATACCTCAACCAAAGGTTCCACGAGCTTGGATATGAGATACAAATGATCTCCAGACAACCGGGACACATCCCTTGGGAGGATAGAGTAGGAATTCTTGCTGCCTTGGAAGACTCGGAGCTGCTGATTAACCTGGCCGGCAAATCCGTCAACTGCCGCTACACCCGTAAAAACAGGGAAGCTATTCTGAATTCCAGGACAGAAACGACTGAAATTTTGGGCAGAGCTCTATCGTCCTGTTCCAATCCACCTCCGCTGTGGATCAACTCCAGTACAGCAACCATCTATAGACATGCGGAGGACCGTCCCATGACGGAGGAGAGCGGAGAGATCGGCACAGGCTTCTCCGTTGAGGTCGCAAAAGCCTGGGAGGCTGCCTTTTTCTCTTTCAAGCTTCCGAAGACCAGACAAGCCGCTCTGCGAATCGCAATCGTCCTTGGCAAACATGGAGGCGTAATGACGCCTTACCAGAACCTGGTCCGCTTTGGACTCGGCGGTGTGCAGGGCCCCGGCAGCCAGAAATTTAGCTGGATTCATGTAGAGGATTTGTTCCGAATCATTGTTTTTCTAAAAGAAAGAGAGGATCTTGCCGGGGTCTTCAACTGCTCATCCCCGGGCCCGGTAACCAACCGGGAGCTCATGAGCGGACTTCGCACAGCCATGCACCGCAGCTTTGGGCTTCCAGCAGCCAAGTGGATGCTGGAGATCGGCGCTCTGGCTCTAAGCACCGAGACAGAACTCATTCTAAAGAGCCGATGGGTGATTCCGGAGCGGCTTACCCGTGAAGGCTTCACATTTAAGTTCAACAGCCTGGAGAGCGCTCTTGGAGATATTTTGCAAAGATAGTGAATCAAAAACGCAAAAAAGCGGCTAACCCCTACCACAAATGGGGTTTAGCCACCATTAACCACAGCATGATCAACAACAAGGCGAGATAGATCCATACCGAACGGGTCAGCCTGCGCACCAGGTCCTCTTTATCTGAAGCAGGATCGGCGAACTTCCGAAGCTTCGGCGAGAATGCGCGGGCCAGGAACACAATGGAGCTGGCCATAATCAGCACCGTGGCTACAATCCACGAGGTATTCCAGGGATACCCTGCCGCATAGGCCACAAGAATCCCGGACACCACCAGCACATGACCCATATGCTTAACCAGACGGATGGCCGACTTGAAAGCTATCAGATAAGCATTAAGCTCCACGGGTTGTGCGGTTCTTATCCGCCGGACCAGGAAGATGAGAACAAAGAACGGCCCGATAGATGCTATCGCGCTTAGAATATGAATATATAACAGGAATTTATATAAAAGAATCACGCTGAGCTACTCCTGAACCGGACTGAACTCATGCACCCATACCCGCATCTGCGGGAGCCAAGGCATCCCCGGATGATAAGACAGAATTGAATTTTTATATTCCTCCACATTGGGGAATCCTTCTTGAACAGCATGCTCGTCCGTCAGCTCGCCCAGTGTTTGAGAATATACCTTATTCACAACAAACCTCTGTCCTTGAAGTGTCATAATCTCACCCACATCGGCATAACGGCCGTTGCGGCGGGTCGCGGTTTTCCGTCCGGCAAGCACCTTGTCAATATCAGACAGGTTGGTGATCAAGCGTTCAATGGTGCAGGTTTTAGCGGGAAGTTCGTTATGATTCTTATTCTCCATCTACATAACCTCCTTGAAAATAAATTCATACCCCAATGTAACACATAATGGAAGCTCCCGCATACAAGAATAAGGCCATCCCGTGAAGGATGACCTTAAGCTTAGAATAATTATGCTTTAGTCGCGGCTGAAGATTTTCGAAAGAAGACGAAGCATTTCCACATACAGCCATACGAGCGTCACCATCAGACCAAAAGCGCCGTACCACTCCATGTACTTCGGAGCACCCTGCTCCGCGCCTGTCTCAATAAAATCGAAATCCAGCACAAGATTCAGGGCAGCAATAATTACAATGACAATGGAAATCCCGATTCCCACCAGTGAATTATCATGCAGATAAGGTACGGTTATGCCAAACATGCCTAGAATGAAGCTGATCAGATATACCAGGAATACTCCACCCGTTGCAGCTACGACACCCAGCTTGAAGTTCTCCGTTGCCTTAATCAGCTTAGTCTTATAGGCCACCAGCAGCGCTACGAACACACCCATGGTAAGCAGTGCGGCCTGCATTGTAATGCCATTGAATCTCGTCTCATACATAGCAGACAACGCGCCTAGGAACATGCCTTCAGCCAGAGCATAAATCGGCACGAGATAAGGAGCCGCTTTAGGCACAAAGCTGACAACCAGCCCCAATACTACGGCAACAAGTGCTCCGCCAACCGCGTAAGGAATAACTTCCTGCCCTTTAAAATACATGGACCAGGTTGCAAAGGCAGCTCCGAGCAGAATGACCAGGGTGATGAACGTCTTGTTCACCGTGCCGTCAATCGTCATCTGATGCTGATCGGAATAATGCCTTTCAAATACTTTGTCATTTAATGTGGGATTACCGCTGCGTCCTACCAACAAAGATCACCTCTTAGTTAATTTGTCTCAATTCTACCATAACCCAAGCCCTAATCCCAGGATATTCCTAAACCTTGTCAGACATGCTTCATATGTATTCAGCTTTTGCGGGGATATGAAGGCGATCTCGTAGAAGGAGCCCCAGCTTCTTAGCAAAATGAAAGCCGGCTGCACTCCGCAGCCGGCTTATCTTTATTAATCCGTATCACGGTTCCCATTACTCGAACCGCTTATTATTTAGACATAGAAGCCACATCGCTGCAGGCCGACTCACAAGACTTGGCCAACGAGCAGCTCGCACACTTCCCCTTCTTGGTCTTACGGATATATGAGGTCAGCGTCCAGCCCGCATACCCGAAGATCGCGACACCAATAACAATACTGGCGATCATAATACCACTCCTTAACACGGTTTAATGATAACCGAGGGCTCTTCCTATCAACACGATGGCATAAGATATAACGTAAGCGACGACAAGTGCGTAGAGAACGGAGAACCACGTCCAGCGGGCGGACATCGTCTCTTTGCGGATAACCCCCACCGTAGCCAGACAAGGAACATAGAGCAGAATGAAAGCCATGAAGGAATAGGCCTGCAGGGGAGTAAAATGACCGGCCAGAAGCCCCTGCAGTGCGGCTGTATCCGGAGCCGCATAAATAATATTCATGGTCGAGACAACAACTTCCTTGGCAAGAAACCCCGTGATCAGGGCCGCGCCTGCCTGCCAGGTGCCGAAGCCGAGCGGAGTCAGCACCTGGCCGATCAGCCCGCCAATCTTGGCGAGAAAGCTCTGATCCATCGGCACATTCCAGCCGTGCGGTCCCATATAGCTGAGCAGCCAGATCAGCACCGAGCCGCCGAAGATAAAGGTTCCCGCCTTGCGCACGAACCCTTTGCCTTTCTCCCAGGTGCTTCGGGACAGGGTCTTCCACTGCGGAATCCGGTATGGGGGAAGCTCGACAACGAACATCGACTCCTGCTGCTTCAAGATAGTTGATGAGAACAGCTTCGCCAGAACCAGAGCCAGCACAACACCCAGCACATACAGAGACAATACAACCAATGCCTGGTTGGACTTAAAGAAGATCCCGACAAACAGACTGTAGACCGACAGCCTCGCCGAACACGACATCAGCGGGGTCAGGATGATCGTAAGCAGCCTCTCCTTCGGCTGTTCAATCGTTCTGGCCGCCATGATCCCGGGCACATTGCAGCCGAAGCCGATAATCATAGGAATAAAAGTCTTCCCGTTCAGACCAACCAACTCCATCAGGCGGTCCATTACTGAAGCAATTCGTGCCATATACCCCGAATCCTCAATAAACGAGATGATCAGGAACAAAATGAAGATTTGCGGGACAAAAACCAGCACACCGCCCACGCCTGCGAAGATTCCGTCGAAAATAAGCGCCTTGATGAAGTCCTGTGCCCCAATGCTGTCCAGCAGCCAGGTTGTCCCATCCCGCAGCGGGCCGTTAATGAAGGCATCCAGGAGGTCGGACAGCGGGCTGCCAATCCACTCGAACGTCAGCTTGAATGTAAGGTACATAAAGAGCAGGAAGATCGGTATGCCCAGATACTTATCCGTCACAATCCGGTCGATGCGTTCCGAGAAGGTCAGGTGCCCCTCCTTCGTATGACGTACACAATGGGCAAGCAAACCTTGAATATGCTCAGCCCGCTGCTTGCGCATGTACTGGGACAGGGTTCTGACCCCGAACTCGCTGCGCACAGCTTCTTCCGCTGTCTGATACAACCGCTGGAGCCAAGCTGAGTCCATCTTGGATTCCAGTGAGGTACGGACCACAGAATTGCCTTCAAAAAACTGAACGGCCATCCACCTTGGCGAAGCCGTTCCTTGCGGCATCTGTCCAATCAGCTCGGCCACCGCCTTCTCCAGGGTGTCTCCATACCAAATGGAATAAGGCTCTAGAGCGGTACCCGGCGCATGATCCGTAATCGCCTCCAGCACTTGGTCAGAGCCTTTGCCGCTCCGGGCGACAACGGGAACGACCTGAACACCCAGCAGCTCCGACAGACGCTGCGTGTCGATGACCAGTCCGTTCTGCTTCGCCACATCCATCATATTCAGGGCAAGCAGGAGCGGCTTACCGTATTCCAGAAGCTGCACGGTCAGATTCAAATTCCGCTCAAGCTGAGAAGCATCAACCACATTCAGAATAGAGTCGAAGGGCTCGCTCATCAGAAACCTGGAAGCCACCTCTTCATCGTGAGACAGAGGGTTCAGCGAGTAGAGACCCGGCAGATCTATCAGACTGCCCTTGCCAGCCTTAAGGGTGCCCACCTTCTTCTCTACGGTCACACCCGCCCAGTTGCCGACATACTCGTAGGAGCCGGTTAGCGTGTTAAATAAAGAGCTTTTGCCGGTATTTGGGTTACCAGCGAGGACCGTAACCGTCATACTGCTTCCACTAAAATCTGCAGGGCCTCACAGCGGCGGATCGAAATCCACTGATTGCCCGCTTCCAGCGTAATCGGCCCACCAAAAGGCAGCCGTTTTTTTATAGATACCAAGGTACCCTCCATAATGCCCAGATCGTTCAGGCGTCTGCACACAAGCTGATTGTTGCAGGCCATATCCACGATACGTACAGGCAAGCTCAATTCAATTTCCGTTAACTTCATTGGATTCACCTCAGGTAATGATAACTATTATCAATGCATAAATTATATGATAATCATTCTCATAATACAATGCATTATATATGGAGTTATTGTTACAAAAAGGCCCTGCCCCTAACTTAAGGGCAGAGCCTTCTCTTGTTATCGCTGCAATCATTGTAATGCCAACATGCAAATTTTGCCGTTAAACCAAGGTGCGCAGAGCTTCCACGTTGAAAGGCACCAGGTCCTGAACCCGGTCATCGCGCACCTTCTGAGCCCAGGCAGGATCCACAAGCAGGGCCCGGCCGACGGCCACAAGATCAAACTCTCCTTGCTCAAGCCGCTTCAGAAGACTCTCAAGGTTAGTATTCTCGGCTCCTTTGCCTTCCGTGAAGGAGCTCATGAAGTCGCTGTCGAGCCCTACAGAGCCAACCGTGATCGTTGTTTTGCCTGTCAGTTTTTTCGTCCAGCCAGCCAGATTCAAGTCGGAGCCTTCGAACTCAGGCTCCCAGAACCGTCTAGTGGAGCAGTGGAACACATCCACACCGGCTTCCACCAGTGGGGCCAGGAATTGACCCAGCAGCTCAGGTGTCTCAGCCAGCTTGGCCGTATACACGGAGGATTTCCATTGAGAGTACCGGAATACGATAGGGAAGTCAGGTCCAACCGCACGACGGCAGGCCTCAATGACCTCTACTGCAAACCGCGTACGGCCAATCATGTCGCCGCCATACTTGTCTGTCCGCTTGTTCGTTCTCTCCCAGAAGAACTGGTCAATCAGGTAGCCATGGGCACCGTGAATTTCCACCCCGTCAAAGCCAATTCTCTTGGCATCGGCAGCTGCCTGAGCGTAAGCGTCGATGACCTGGGAAATCTCCTCTTCCGTCATCGGCTCCACAACCTTCTCCCCGAATATATTAATGCCGGAAGGGCCAATCGGCAGGGCCTCCGGGTTAGGGGAGTCACCAATCTTGCGGTCGGTTCCCACATGCCAGATCTGCGGAATAATTTTGCCCCCTGCTGTATGTACAGCCTCTACAACCTTCTTCCATCCGTTCAGGGCATCCTCACCGTGGAACCTTGGCACATTAGGGTCTCCGGTTGCTGCAGGATGGTTAATTACTGTTCCTTCCGTAATGATAAGTCCCACGCTGTTCTCAGCACGGCGCCGGTAATATTCCGCCACATCTTCGCCAGGTACGCCTCCGGGGGAGAATGAGCGGGTCATCGGGGCCATAACGATCCGGTTATCCAGCTCCAAGTTTTCCCCGCGGAAAGGGGTGAATAATGGGTTAGACATTTTGATTCCCTCCATTCAAGAAAGTGATAGGCTTATATTTTCTACACGTAGAGTATTAGCTGTTTCTGCACCATCTATTATATCGGTGTTTTCCGAAATGTAAATACGGAATTCTCCCCACTTAAACTTAAATACGGCCTTCTTCTCTTAAGACCTCCTCAAAAGCATCTACAACCGTCTCATCATAATGGGTTCCCGACAGCCGCCGGATTTCACTCATAGCCGTCTGTACGTCTGAAGCTTTGCGATACGCCCGGTCCTCGGTCATCGCATCGAACGTGTCGCTCACCGCGATAATACGCGCCTCCAGCAAAATCCCGCTGCCATGCAGCCCATGAGGATACCCGCTTCCATCCAGCCTCTCGTGGTGCTGCTCAATAATAGGCGCAATTTCCCCATAGTACGTCTCCTTGATCATCTCCGCCCCGTCGGCCGGATGTTTCTTGATCAGCTCGAACTCCTCGGGAGTTAACCTGCCGGGCTTGTTCAAGATCTCCTCGGGAATATGAATCTTGCCAATGTCATGCAGCACTGAAGCGATCGAAAGATTCTCCAGCTGCTCTTTGTTCAGCTTGAGCTTCTTGGCAATCTTCACTGCATACTCCGCCACCCGGTCACTGTGCATATAAGTGTAGCGGTCCTTTTTCTCCACCTCTTTGACTATGTTCATTAACTTGGAGATATCCTTGCTCAAATGTCTGAAGGTCGGTTCTGTGATGACCCATAAATAAGTGATGTCTGTGAGCGCGGTGAAATGAACCGGTCCCTTTAGACCTTTGGCTGTATAATAATCCTGCGGTCCAAGCTCGATCTTCTGATCATCCAGCTCACATACGAGATGTCCTGACAGTATATAAAAGAATTCCATTACATTCGGGTTGTCACTGGGGTACACGTAGAATAGCCTGTCTTTTTCTATCGTCTGGAGAAGAACCTCAACCCCATCTCCCCGGGAAAGCAGCTTTATTTCATTTTTGTCAAAATGCACTTCCTCCAGAAAAGATCCTCTCTTTCCGATTCTGAACCCGTCCATCACGATCCCCCTTATATAAGAAAAAACGAGCTCATCAACAGAACTCGTTTTTTCTCTAGATTATAACGATATTACGGGTCACAGGAAAGAGCCGGACTTTAATTTATTCCAACGACCCATACCGGGTCAATCCATACCTCGCGGTCCGCGAACTTGACCAGCTTCCAATATCGCTCAACTACAATCCCCTGCTCTGCGGCCTTATCGATCGCGTAAGAAGCCAGCTTGTAGGTCTCATCGTAGACATCGGTAATGATCTTGTTCAACTTCTCCGTATATCTTCTCGTTAATTCCTCATAGCGGTCTGACCCCTGATTGAGCTTGCTCTCCAGAGCTCCGATGCGTTGGCTCACCGCGCTGCCATCCTTGTCCTCCGGTGTGATCAACTTTGCCGTCGCCTGATCAATCTCCTGCTCAAGACCATGGATCTCCTGATCCACCTTGGCTGTCGCTTCCTGAATCTGCGCATCAATTTGAGCTGTACGCGCCGTATCATTCACGCCCGCAGCTGCGAAGGACGCCTGCTTCTGGCTCTCCAGACCAGCCACCTTGCTCTTCAGCTTCAGTTTGCGGACATCCTCCAGGTACTTGGCCTTCAGCTTGTCCGCTGCAGCCACCCCGTCTTCAATCTTCTTCTCAATCTTGTTATTGGTCTTCTCGATCAGCTCATATATCTTGTCCAGCTTCTTATCCTGGCTATCTGCGAAAGCACTTGTGCCAGAAGAAAAGATCAGCGTCAATGAGAACAGCACCGACAAAGCCTTTTTCATATTCTAATTCCTCCATTTCAATATGTAGTATGAGACCATTTCCGTCCGAATCATTGGATAACTGGTTGTCCACTTTATAATACCAGTTTCACCCAGTGATGGATACAGCAAATCCTGACGTTTTTTGTCTAAACTACCTGATGAGTCTCCCGTCTTCTTGATTTGCCTCCCCCTAGTCTGAGGGGCTCAAGTTATGTTAAGTTTGAAGGAAATTAGTGAAGCCAGGAGGACACTTATGAATACCATAGAGCCGGAAAGCCTCAAGCTGACCAGAGGAACCCTTGGCGAACTGTGTCCGATAGCCAAGACACTCGACGTGATAGGAACCAAGTGGACCTTTCTGATCATCCGTGATCTGCTGCTTGATGACACCTTACGCTTCAGCCAGCTGCTGAGATCCCTGGAAGGGATTAGCCCGAAGACGCTCGCTCTGCGTCTCAGAGAGCTGGAGAATCAGGATATTGTAGCCAGAAAGGTCTACCCGGAGGTCCCTCCCCGTGTCGAATATTCACTTACAGAGAAGGGACGGCGGCTGGAAGGAATTTTTATTGAATTGAAAAGATTTGGTTTAAGCTTGGACTAACGGAGGAGGTCCTCCACATTAGAAAGACCGCTGCAGCCCTCAAGGGGGCTAAGCGGTCTTTTTCTATGGGCAGGGCCCGAAAGCCGGTTTCCCTTAACGGGCACATTGATAACTTTTAAGTAACTATATGAATTAAATATCACTACTTCCCAAATGGAATTAATGGCGGTAAGCTATCCCTCATCAAATACATTTATTTTCGAGGAGGATTCACTTATGCTGCAAAATCAGAAAATTGTCATTATTGGGGGAAGCTCAGGCATCGGGCTTGCCACAGCTAAGAAGGCTGCTGCCCTAGGGGCAGAAGTGGTGATCGCCAGCCGGTCTGAAGATAAGCTCCGGCAAGCTGCACAGCAAATCGGGGAAGGAGCCTCCGCGTATCCACTTGATACGACCCAGGAGACCCAGGTTCAAGCCTTCTTCGAGAAAATCGGCGCTCTGAATCATCTTGTCGTAACGGCCGCGGAGACCTCAGGAGGACCTTTCCTCAGCACGGAGACCGCCCAGGCCCGTCAATTGTTCGAAAATAAATTCTGGGGCCAATACTATGCGGCCAAATATGGCGCACCGCGAATGTCCCCGAACGGCTCGCTCACCTTATTTTCTGGCGTTGTAGCCTACAAAACGATGGCAGGCTCCTCCATGCTCGGAGCCGTCAACGCCGCCGTCTCCAATCTGGCCCAGACTCTGGCACTCGAACTCGCTCCGATCCGGGTCAATGTCGTATCCCCCGGGATTATCGACACCCCTTCGCGGAGCAAAATGTCCGATGAAGCCCGCTCCCGGTTCTATGCTTCCCTTGCCCAGAAGCTTCCGGCAGGCCGTGTAGGCACAGCAGAAGATGTCGCCAAGAGTGTGCTGTATCTGATCCAGAACAGCTTTGTCACCGGCACGGTGCTGCACACCGAAGGCGGACACATTCTGATTTGACCCAGATCTGACCCGGATTTGACCTGGCCGGGCTCTGATCTGACTCTAGTCTGTCTGTGATCTGACTCTAGATCCCACAAGTAAATGCTCCTTTCATCAGCTTGGATGTTTCCCAGGTCCCCGATCCGGGCACACTCTACAAATAGGCTGAACGTTTGGAGGCATTCATGTGGATTTACATCATGGCAGGCTGCTCTGGCAAGCAGCCGGGAATAGAGAAATCCCGCTTACTCCGGGTGTAATAGCCGATCACTACGATGTGGTCATCGTGGGCGGCGGGGTGTCCGGGGCTTTATGTGCCCACGCCTTGGCCGGAGAGGGGCTGCGGGTTGCCGTTATTGACAAGGGAGCTGTAGGAAGTGGCAGTACTCTGGCCAGTATAGGGCAGCTTCAGTACTCAAGCGACATTATGCTGCATGAGCTGATTGCCCAGATCGGGCAGGATAGGGCGGTAAGCTTCTACAAGTCATGCCGGAATGCTATTGACGAGCTGGGTCATATCGCGGACAGCCTGGATTTTTCCTGTGATTTCACCCGGAGGAACAGCCTTTACTACGCGAGTGAACAGGCTCATACAGACCGGTTGAAGAAAGAATTTGAGGCCTTGAACACCCACGGCTTTCAGGCTGAATGGTGGACCGAAGGCCGGCTCAAAGCGCATTATCCCTTCTTCAGACCCGCCGCTCTCATGACCCATCATGATGCGGAGGTCAACCCACTGCGGCTCACCTTGGGAATCCTGAACAAACTTAGCCGCAAGGTGGACGTATTCGAACATGTTAAAATGACCGGGCTTCGGGATATTCCTGATGGCCTTGAGGTGCAGACCTCAGCAGGGGAGTTTCGCACTAGCCATGTAATTCTGGCTACAGGGTACGCCACTGTGCCTTATCTGAACGAACCCCGGCTGCTGCGCACCCGGTCTTATGCCATAGCGACCGAACCTGTCGCCGATCTGTCGGCCTGGAAGGACCGGGTTCTGATCTGGGAGACCCGGCGGCCCTATCTGTACATGAGGACCACACCGGAGGGGCGCATTCTCGCCGGGGGACAGGATGAAGACAAGCCTGACACCCCTGACAGCCCGGCCCTTATTGCTAATCGGGCCAGGCATTTGCTGAAGGAGGTCCAGAAGCTGTTCCCTCAGCTGGAAACCCGTATTGCCTTCGCGTGGGGTGCAGTGTTTGGCCAGTCGACTGACCATCTGCCTTTTATCGGGAGACACCCTACCATTGAAAGGCTGTATTATCTGCTGGGCTACGGGGGAAACGGCACAGTATACAGCATGGTTGGGGCTCAGGTGTTAAGGGATTTAATTGTTCAGCGTCCAAATCCCCTTGCGGAAATTGTGAGACTGGATAGATGAACAAGATCATGGTTGTTCTAAAAACAAACAGGACCGGCTATGCAGGCCGGTCCTGTTGAAGTTAGCTTCACCGTTACTCCGGGATGCTTTTGTAACGGTATTCGCTAAGCAGCACCGGCCAGCCCGCGAAAGATAGGTGCTGCGCAGGCTGGTTTTGGCGCTATTTTATCAACAATACATAATTAGTCCTTCCCCGGAACACCCGGCAGCTTGCCAAGCTTAGCAAGCCTGTTTTTCTCTTCGGCAAGCAGTTCCTCAGCCAGTTCCACCCCTTGGCCTTCCGCCGGACGGACAGCCTGCTTCACAGCCTTCTCAGTATGCTCAAGGCTGTTCTCCGCCTGCTCAATCAGCTGCCCTGTCGGATGGCTAAGAGCGGACGATACGGCAAAATGCAGCTTGTTCACCGAATTCTGAGCCTGTGCCACATTGCTGGCCGACTGCAGACTGGAATCGTAATGTTTCATGATTACAGATCCTCCCCTTCATCAGATGCTCTTGTGCACATTTAGCATGGCCTAAGGTGTAAGCATCTTATGCATGGAGAGCCGTACAAGCGTGGAAGCATCTACTACTTATTGACATATTCCGCCGCTGAGATAATGCCTTTTCCCCCCAGCAGCCGGTCTATAATCCCCTCAAGTGCGTGAAGCTTCCTCCCAAGCTCTTCTTCGGTCCATCCAAAGATACTCCGGTCGAACCAGAAGGACAGACCCACCAGCAGGAACTCGGCCGCTTCTTTCGGGTCCTCCAGCTGAAAGACCCCTTCCTCTACCCCCTGCCGCACAATCTCCGTAATAAAAGGGGTAAAAGAGGTAATCTTGGCCACCAGCCATTTCTGGTGCAGCACCGTGTTGCTCTCATCATGCAGATAGTCCAATATGGCCTGATCTGACTTCGGGGCCGGGAACCCCTCAAGCAATACTTTTCTGAGTTTAGATACAGCACTCAGTTCTGAATCCCCCGCCACATTCCGCACAAATTCCAGCCGCCCGGCAAGAGACCGCTCGTGCGCGGCAGCCGCAATCTCATCTTTGGATCTGAAATAATAGTAAAAGGTGCCCTGCGCCACCCCAACCTTCTTCACAATATCACTTACTGCGGTATTCTCGTATCCTTTGGTACTGAACAGCTCCATTGCCGCATCCAGAATCTCGTTTCGCCGCTCCTGAGGGTCCTTTGCAATCCTTGGCATCCCCAATCCTCCTTCTTAAAAAAGCTCAGCCAACAGCCGACACTCATTCATGTGATTTCTTAGTTAATCTTAAATATAATAGTTGACTGATAGTCAGTCAAAGTATTAAGATAACTTCAAAACTGACTGACAGTCAGTCAGTTTTGAAAATGCTAAAGAATGGAGTGTGTTTCTGGATGAATTCCCGTTTCTCCCTGATTTTGCTGGGCTTTTGTGCAGCCGTGGTTTCACTGGCCCAGAATCTTTACGTACCTCTGCTTCCCCAGCTGCAAGAAGATCTGCACACCACGTTCTACCTGGTGAATCTGACCGTCTCCCTGTTCACGATTGCACTTGCTGTTATGCAGGTCGTTCTGGGACCTCTAATCGATCTTAAGGGCCGCAAAACGATCCTCCTGCCCGGCATGGCTTTATATGCTGTGGCTTCCATCGGCTGCGTGTTCGCCACCTCCGTAACCGTCCTGCTGATTTTCCGCATACTGCAGGGCATTGGGGCTGCTGCGGTTCCGCTCGTAGCCGCCACGATGATTGGAGACATGTATGAAGGCAAGGAACGGGCCAAGAACATGGCAACCTATCAAATGATTCTCGGCATTGCCCCTGCCGTCGGTCCGCTTATTGGCGGATTCATCGGCAGTCAGACTGGTTATCCCGGCGCCTTCCTGTTCCTGTCTGTCAGCGCATGTCTGATGTTCATCCTGGCAGCCACAGTCCTCCCTGAGACGAAGATCAGCCAGTCTGGAGCATCCAGAAGAACCTTCACCCTGAAGAGCATGACCTCCATTTTCTCCAACAAGACTGGAGCAGCCGTACTGCTTGTAGGATTTGTCTTGTACTATATGTTTTATAACTTTATTGTCTTTCTTCCTGACCTGCTCACACACCGATACCAACTGGATGCCCGTGAGATCGGGTGGGTCTTCCTGATGCTGATGTCGTTCAGTTTCGTCGGCAGCAAGCTTAGCGGGAAATTGCAGGCTCGCATGGGGACTGTACCCAGCCTGATTCTCACCTGTCTGCTCGCTCTGGCCAGCCTTGCCTCATTCATTCTTCTCGCCGAAAATTCCCTGTTCGGACTGCTGGCGGCTCTGGCGGCAGTGGGCTTCACGGCCGGTCTGACCATGTCGGTCCCTCCTACACTGCTAACCGAGGAATTCGTGGAGGGCCGGGCTACGGCTATTGGCCTCTACAACTTCATCCGGTATCTGGGGATGGCAGCAGCCCCTCTCGTGGGGAGCCTGCTGTATGAGACTGGAGGAACAGTCCTGATGTTCGGATGTACCGCTCTGCTTATGGGCCTCGCTACTTTGTCCGCACATAGGCTGCTCAGATCAGCCGCCACGGGTCATGCCAAACTGAAGAGAGCTTAAATTTACCCCGGGACCAAGCCCTCAGCGACTCGTTGAAGGTTTGGTCCTGTTTAGATTCAAGCTCACGAAAATGCATAATTTGGAATAAAATCTCTCCAAAATGCTTGACGAATCGAAATCAGAGTGGTAAATTTTTAAACAGTTTATTAATTTATAACTAAATTATTATGTTGTGAAGCAATACGCTGACCAGAGAGGAGAAAGCAAAGCGCAATCGGAGGGTTAATATTTTGCAGAATGATAATACAGTCCTATTTGAAGTCACATCCATGTTCCGGAGTCTGCTCAAGAGCATCTCACAGGAATGGAACAAGCGCGGCAGCGCCCTTAGCCTGCCACAGTTCAAGGTCCTGTATGTACTGAGCAAAGACGGGCCGCAGATGGTATCACAAGTAGCACACGCCTTGTCCATTACGTCAGCCGCCGTAATCGGTCTGACCGACAAGCTTGTGGCGGAGGGTTATGTCAGAAAGGAACGCGCGGAGAAGGACCGGCGGGTTGTCTATATTTCCAATACAGCGAAGGGAGCCGAAGCTGTTCAGGAAATTCAGAAGGACCAGAGCGAAGCTATTACGTCCGTCTTCAAGATGCTGCCCGAGGAAGATGTTCAACATCTCCGCCGGATCTTCGGGACCATGCTTGCCCAATTAGAAAAATAAATTAGAGGTGGAAAGAAAACCGTATGGAGCATTTATCTAACAAACGAAAAATATCGATCATGATTGCGATTATGGCCGCCATGTTCTTTGCCGCAATCAACCAGACGATCACGAGCACGGCCATGCCGCGGATCATCGCCATCCTGCAAGGGATGGACTATTATACTTGGACGATCAACATTTACCTGCTGACGTCCACCATTGCTGCCGTTCTTGTCGGCAAGCTGTCCGATATTTTCGGACGCAAGCCTTTCTTGTTAATTGGTATTTTATTATTTATGGTTGGCGCGTTTATGACGGGGACCTCCTCAGATGTATTTCAATTCATCATCTACCGCGGGATTCAAGGGATCGGCGCCGGGATTATCCAATCAACTGCCTTTACAGCGGTAGGGGACCTCTTCCCTCCGCGTGAGCGCGGGAAATGGATGGGCTTCATGACAGCGATCTTCGGCTTCTCCAGTGTGCTTGGGCCAACACTGGGCGGTTATCTGGTCGATAATCTCGACTGGCACTGGCTGTTCTGGATCTTCCTGCCGCTGGGCATTGTAGCATTCATTATGATTATCATGTTGTTCCCTAAGGTCGAACGCAGACCTTCCGAGGGAATCGATTATCTCGGCTCACTGTTTATCACAACAACAATTGTACCTTTGCTGCTCGCGTTCACCTGGGCTGGTACTAAATATTCCTGGGGCTCGCAGGAAATTCTCGGACTGCTCGGCGCTTCCGTGGTGTCGGCTGCCATATTTATTTTCACGGAAGCAAAAGTCAAGAACCCCATTCTCCCGCTGCATCTTTTCAAAAACAGTGTAGTGACGATCTCCAACATCATCGGATTTATCATGAACTTCGGTCTCATGGGCGCGATGATCTATATTTCCTTCTTCGTTCAAGGCGTGCTGGGTATTACTCCAACGCTTGCGGGTTATGTGACCATGCCGATGTCCATCGTAATGGTTGTGACAAGTGCTATCGCCGGTCAGCTGATTGCCAAGAAAGGCAAATACAAGCGGTATGCCTTGATCGGAGTTCCAATCATGATCATTGGGATGACAATCATGGTGTTCATGGACAACGTGTGGACCGCCGTTCTCAGTATGGGCGTGTTCGGAATGGGGCTGGGCCTCGGGATGCCTGTATTCTCTCTGGCTACCCAGAACGCCGTCCCTCACAAAGAGCTTGGTGTGGTGACGGCCTCCACCCAGCTGTTCCGTAACCTCGGCGGTACCATCGGGATCGCAGTTATGGGTACGGTAATGTCCAACAATCTGACCAAGAACCTGAAGTCCGCCCTGACATCGGGGGACGCACCGGACTTCACTAAGGTGGACCCTGCTATAGCGAAGCAAATGCTTAAGTTCGCTAATCCGCAGGAGCTTATGAACAAGCCTGAGCTGGATAAAGCGATAGCTGCAATGCCAGCGAACGCTAAGCCGGTATTCCTTCAGATGATCGACGGCATCCGCGATGCGCTGGGAACCACGCTGTCCACCGTGTTCCTGACTGGTACACTGGTCCTTGTGCTGGCGTTCATTCTGGTGTTCTTCCTGAAGGAGCTGCCGCTGCGCACCACGAACCAAGGTGCTGGTGCAGCGGGTCCGCAGAAAGACGGCAATGCCGGAAGTGCGGGGTCTAAGCCTCACGCCCTGCCGGCAGAACAGGCGTAATACTTTCGGTTTGAAGCATAAAAGACACCGTTCGTTTGAACGGTGTCTTTTTGTGTTGCGATCAGCAGCATGATGAGCTGTGGATTTAACTTCAGGGTCTATCTCTTGAGCCGCGGGCGGAAATCCCGGACACTTCACTCGAATAAGCCCCGCTGCCTCTCCAGAGAATCCGCTCCACCCTCAATGTCTACCCGCTCTTTACATTCCTCGGGGTTTGCTAATCTTGCTTATCCCCTTAGGGATGGTTATAATTTCCATAAACGAGAACTTAGGAGGACTATTTATGCCAAGAGATAAAATCCCCCGTTAAGCCCGTGGCCCGCCATACTGGATGCACCATCCCACCTAAATTTAATCCATAAGGGAGATGCATACCATGTATACAAATGGCCCCATTGCCATGTCCAGAAATGAAAGACTGCAGCTTTGTGATGAGATCTCAGAAAGACTGCACAAGACATATCAGCAGCGTGTGCTTGCCGTCGGAGTCTACGGCTCTGTGGCACGAGGAACCGACGGACCTTACTCCGACGTTGAGATGCTGTGTGTGATGCGGGATGCCAGCGGTCCAGCCGATTTCAGCCACGAATGGTCGGCCGGTCCCTGGAAGGCAGAGGTGAATATCCTCTGTGCGGACACGCTGCTTCAAGAAGCTTCAACCGTGGAGGGCGAATGGCCGTTGACTCATGGCCCTTACTTCGCCCCTCTGTCTCTGTATGATCCAGAGAACTTCTTTCCCCTCTTGAAGAAAGCGGCAGAGTCGCCTACGGATGCCGAGTTCACCCAAGCCATTAATGAGGTTCTGGTTGGAGAGATGTGCGAGTTTATCGGTAAGCTCAGAAATACTACAGCCGAGGGCTCTTATACTTACCTGCCCTACTTAACCATGCAGTTCGCCCACTATGGGGCGATGCTGGTCGGACTGCACAACCGGAAGCTGTATACCACCGGTGCAAGGGTTCTGCCGGAGGCGGTGCAGCTGCCTGGCCAGCCGGCGGGTTATGACCAGGTCGCCCGGCTTGTCATGAGCGGAGAACTGATAGATGCCCCGAGACTGATTGAGGCGTGTGAAGAGCTGTGGAGCGGCCTGGTGCAATGGGCTGACAAGCACGGATACACCATCGCCTCCGAACGCATCCCATTCTGATGGATCGGCCATGATGGCAACTAAACAATGAACCAAGTAAGCTCCCCTTGTTTGCAAGGGGGCTTACTATGATGTACAGAGGAACTGCTAGTCTCCCGGCAGACTTCCTGGTAGGCCTTCACCTAACTCATTACGCAGATAATGGATCAGCCTGCCTGCTGCCGATCCGGCGAAATGCCCGGAAGAGCGGGAGAGAAGGCCAAAGACCATGTCGACCAGGGTCCCTCCCAGTTCACGGATCACCGTGCCTTCCGGTGCAGGCTCTACCGTGATCCGCGGCACCAGAGCAACCCCGAGACCGCTGAGCACATAATATTTTAAGGCAGTCATGCTTCCAATCTCCATTGTATCCGGCCGGGTACCTCCGCTTTCCTGAATAGCCGCCTCCAGCCTCTGTCGATACGGACATGAGGCCGCTGTAATAAGCAGGCGATGATCCTTAAAGTCTACAGGAGTCAGCAGGGGTTTGGCGGACAGAAGATGGCCAGCCGGGATAAGCGCAACGAACTCTTCCCTAAACAGAGGCTCATAATAAAGCCCTGATCCTACCTCCGGTGCCGAGCACAGGGCAAAATCAAGCTCACCCGCAAGCAGCCGCCCGCTGAGATGCGGCGTATTCCCGAATTCAATGGACACACGTACTCTCGGGTACAGATCCAGGAACCGTTTGATTAATTCCGGCAGACGGAAACTTGCCGTAGGCTCGGTTACACCAATACGGACATGCCCCGCGCTCCCCTTCTGAAGCCCGGCAATATCCTCCTCCAATTGCTCCATGTCCTGCATAATGGATAGGCTTTGTCCATACAGCAGTCTGCCTGCTTCAGTCAGCTTGATCGTCCTGCCCCGTTCCATCAGCTGAACGCCGAGCTCGGACTCCAGCTTCTGCATCTGCATCGTCACCGTAGATTGGGCATAATTCATCTCCTCCGCAGCCCGAATAAAACTGCCATGCTGTACGATCAGCTGGAAGGTCTTTAAAGCCCGTAGATCCAAAACGCAGCCCTCCCCTCTCCCTATATTCAAAAAAATTGAATTCAAACTTCATATTATTCAATTATACAAATCGAATGAGATAAATTAAAGTTACAGTTAGAACAGATAGCGAACACTCAGGAGGAATTTAAGTGAATCTGCAAAACAAAGTCGTCTTGGTTACTGGCGGAGGTACAGGTATCGGGAAGGAAGCTAGTCTAGCTCTAGCTGCACGGGGCGCGGCTGTTGTGGTGAACTATTCCCGCTCCAAGGAAGAAGCGGAAGAAGTGGCGCGCGAGATTCAGTCCGCTGGCGGAAGGGCGGCTGCTATCCAAGCGGATGTGTCCAAGGATCAAGAGGTACGCAAGATGGTACAGACGGCTGTTCAGCAATTCGGCAGCCTGGATGCCATCGTTAACAATGCGGGAATGACCTATCATATCCCGCTGGACGATCTGGAAGCAGCTACAGAAGAAATCTGGGATGAACTGTACAAAGTGAATGTACAGGGGATGTTCTTCTGTGCCAGAGCGGCTGCTCCTTATTTGAAGAAGAGCGGGGGTGCTATTGTGAACCTGGGCAGCATCGCCGGACAGACAGGTTCCGGCTCTTCCCTTCCCTACGCTGTGTCCAAAGCTGCCGTACACGGTCTGACGAAGTCGCTTGCCCGCGCGCTGGCTCCGGAAGTCCGGGTCAACTGTGTGGTGCCCGGCGCTGTTACAACAAGATGGTGGGCGGGAAGAGAGGAGCAGATGAATAAGCTCGCCCCGCAGGTTTTGCTTGAGCGCATTGCGGCCCCTGAGGATATCGCCCACTTCATCTGTTCTGTGCTGGAGCAGGAGGTCCTCACTGGACAGGTCATCACGGTGGACAGCGGACAGACGCTGTAAGTGGCCATCAGGGGAACCCGCTTATGAGTTTATGTATCTTGCTTGTAAATCAATAGTTCAACTTAATATAGTCTTGTTAGATTGCATTAAAGCTGTTGAGGAGAGGGAGAGTGCGATGAACAGTCCATGGTTGCTTTTATATGATTATAATATTTGGGCGAATAACCGATTGATCAGCCACCTTGGGTCATTGCCAGAGGAGATTTTTTCGAAAGAGGTCAATCTAGGGTTCAAATCCATTGCTGAAGTCATAACTCACCTGATTTCAGCTGATCAGTTATGGCTTACCCGTGTAACAGAAGGGAGCCCCTCCATTACTGCACCCACCATATTTTCTGACATTGAGGAGGCTGGCAAGCACATTAACATTTTGCAATCACAATTTCGTGAGCATTTAACAACAATTGATGATTTCGAGAAGAAAGTAGCCTACAGAAACAAAAATGGGCAGGAGCGCCAGAACTCGGTCTCAGAGATTATCCAGCAGGTTGTGAACCATGGAACCTATCACAGAGGCAATATTTCCACGATGCTTAGATATTTAGGTTACACAGGCGTACTAACGGATTACATTGCCTTTATTTATGAAAAAGATGGTGAGCCAATCTTATAGATTGCTCACATCATCCACCTACAGCAAAAGGAGGCTTCATTCACTGAAGCCTCCTCTTCATCTGCCAAAAGCGCTCTGGCTATCAAGCTATCTCACTCTCACACATTCTCCCCGTGCTGAGCTTCCCATCTTGCAATTTCCTCCCGGACCCGTGGGGCAACCTCGGTTCCAAGGAGCTCGATGGCCTTCATAACATCCTCGTGAGGCATCGATCCAAGCGGCACATGCAGCATGAAGCGGGTAATACCAACATGCTTGCGCAGGTTGATAATCTTCTCCGCAACGGTCTGCGGATCGCCAACATACAGCGCGCCTTCGGGTCTGCGGGCCGCATCGTAGCTTGCACGGCTGTAATGGCCCCATCCCCGCTCACGACCAATCACATTCATGCTGTATTGGGTGGATGGGAAGAACTTGTCCGCCGCAAGCTGGTTGTCTTCTGCAACGAACCCGTGCGAGTGCGAGGCGACCGGCAGCCTGGACGCATCGTGACCGGCATGGGCCGCCGCTTTCTTATAGAGCTGTACGAGCGGCGCGAACTGCAGCGGGCTGCCGCCAATAATAGCCAGCACAAGCGGAAGGCCAAGAAGTCCGGCGCGGACCACCGACTCCTGGTTCCCTCCGCTGCCAATCCATACCGGCAGCGGATCTTGAACCGGACGCGGATAAATACCGAGGTCATTAAAGGCAGGCCGATGCCCGCCCCGCCAGGTGACCTTCTCGGATTCCCTAAGCTTGAGCAGCAGCTCCAGCTTCTCATCAAATAGTTGGTCATAATCGTCCAGATCATACCCAAAGAGCGGGAACGATTCAATGAACGAGCCGCGGCCGGCCATAATTTCCGCACGTCCATTGGAGATTCCGTCCAGCGTGGCAAAGTCCTGGAATACACGCACCGGATCTGCCGAGGGTAGCACCGTAACCGCACTTGTAAGCCTGATCCGGCTGGTCTGCGCAGCCGCGGCAGCCAGAATGACCGCGGGCGAAGACGCCGCATAATCTTTCCGGTGATGCTCCCCTACACCATATACATCAAGGCCCACCTTGTCAGCGAGCACAATCTCCTCAACCACCTCGCGAATCCGCTGGGCATGGCTCATGACCTCCCCGGTCACCACATCCGGCGTTGTTTCCACAAACGTGCTTATCCCTATCTCCACCTGCAGTCCCTCCTGCTTCTAAGTTCCGTCTCTCGCCAACGCTTTCTTTCGTAAAACGACGTCAAGTCTCGGTGTCTTTATTGTGCCCTTATTGCCGCCGTGATTTCAAGTCTGGCGGGGAACCATACGAGAAAAGGGGCTGCATCAGCAGCCCCTCTACTATTTTATATTATACCTGTTCCGATCTTGAGAACCTTCCCACAAGCAGCCAGAACATAACCAGCGCAAGCACAGTAATCAGGCCCAGGATAAACAGCACTGTTCTAAACGACACCGCTTCCATCAATGCCGCCGTATAAGTAATCCCGATGGAGATAGCCACGTTAAGCACCAAATTGTAGAATCCTACAGCAGTCCCGGATTTCTCGGCAGGGATAGCACCTACACAAGAATCCAGCAATGGCGCATACATGAATGCGAAAGACCCTGAGAACAGCAGCATGGAGAGCACGTAGATGATCACCGGACTGGTGTTGAAGAGACCCGGCAGGGCCAGACTGCAGGCGATGATAACCATAGCAATGGACACGGCCTGTTTATTAGACAGGACTTTGGCAATTTTCCCGGACAGCGCTCCGACCAGAACGGCTGTAACATACCCGGGAATCAGCAGCAGCGAGATCGTATCCAGCTGAAGCCCGTAAAGCTTCTGAAGCAGGAACGGAAACATGAAGATGTACCCCAACTGAACGGAATAGATCACAAAGGCGATGGCAAGCACGGAGATGAACCTTTTATTCTGGAAAAAGGAGATCCCGATGAACGAACTCTTGCTCTTGCTGATATACATCAGGAACAAAACGGTCGCCACAACAAACAGAATGATAAACATCCAGTTGAAGTCGGTGATATACAGCATCACGGAAGTAGCGATTGCCGCAATCAGCAGCAGGCCGATGAAGTCCACATGGCTCTTCTGCGACTCCTCCTTAGGCAAATATTTTAGAATGAAGGGAAGCAGAACCAGCGACAACAGCGGGATCAGGAACAGGGCCGCCCAATTCAGGTACGTAGAAACGTAACCGCCCGTAATGGAACCGATTACAAGGGACAGCGAGTAGCTGCTTGTGCTGAGTCCAAGGAACTTCTTCTGCTCCTCTTTGGGCAGATGCTTGGTTACGTATATTACGTACAGTGTCTCGGCGGAAGCGAGACCTGCGGTCTGGATTAGTCGCGCAATAATCACCAGCATGAAGGAATGCTGAAAAATATACCCCAGCACGGAGCCGATACAGATCAGAATAATTCCCGCACTCAGCAGCTTTCTGATGCTGATCGAGTCGGCCAGAGACGCATAGACCACCGCACCGATTCCGATCACAAGTCCGGCAAGGGTAGCCTGCCAGCTCACCGCAGTTGCCGAGATGCCCAGGTCATCCGCAATTGCTACCGAGACCAGCTTGAAAGAGTTGTCAATAATTAGAGCAAACACGAAAAACAACAGGATGACAGGCACAGCCTTCTTGGCATCATAAGCCTTGGCGGGAGTCTGAGACAGGTGTTCACTTACCATTGCCATTAGCTTCAATCCTTTCCCTATATAAGATGTCTTAACTTAAGCCAGCTCGAGAGCAATCTCCATCATTTTAGTAAATGCGGTCTGTCTCTCTTCCGGCGTGGTGGCTTCCTGTCTGAAAATGTGATCGCTGATCGTCAGAATACACAGCGCGTTAACCCCGGCATGCGCCGCGTTCAAATACAATCCAGCCGATTCCATCTCGGCGCACAGAATGCCCATCTCGCTCCATCTCTTCAGAGCCGTCGGATCGGCATTATAGAAGATATCGCTTGAGAGAACGTTGCCCACATGAACCTTTTGTCCCTGACGGTCAGCAGCTTTTTTGGCCTTCTCCAACAGCTCGAAGGAAGCAGTAATCGAGTAATGGCCCGGTAAATTGAACTGGTGCGCATAATTGGAATCGGTTGCAGAACCCATTGCAAAAACAATGTCATACAAGTTCAAGTGATCTTGGATCGCCCCGGCCGAACCAATACGAATCAGGTTCTTCACGCCAAATACGTGAATCAGCTCCCAGGAATAGAGGCTCATGCTTGGTGTTCCCATTCCGGTGCCCATCACAGAGATTTTTCTGCCCTTGAAGGTGCCTGTATAACCAAGCATGCCGCGTACCTCGTTAAATTGAACGACATTGTCCAGATAAGTCTCGGCAATAAATTTTGCCCGCAGCGGATCACCCGGCAGCAGAATGGTTTCGGCGATCTCAACGCCCCCTGGCTTGATATGCGGAGTTTCTTTGTGCATGGATGTACTCACTTCCATCTCTCCTCTTTTTTACAACTAAGTATAGTTGTATGTTAAGTTGTCTAATTGATATATTAACAAAATACCACAGTAGCAACTTGTTTATCAACCACATTTTTTATAGCAAAAAGAGGCAGTCCGGCGAACACACGCCCGGGTTGGAAGCGTACGCAAAAAAAGCAGCGGCCCCCGTGGGCTCACTGCTTCTTATGTTCGTATTGTATTATTTGGTGGCGTTGATCTTAATCAAGCTGTACTGCTTCGGAATATAATACTTGTTGTATACAACCGGGTGCTGCTCATTGACATACAAGCTCTCCAGTATAAGATCACATTCCTCGCCGCCCGCCATGTTCAATTTCTGGCTTGAGGTGCTTACTGCCGTAGAACGCTTAATCTCAATAGCTGCGGAAGTGGCAAGATCATACGCCCTGTTCTCCAGAAAGTCCAACAGCCCGTCTTTATTTTGCAGATCCAAATTCATTTCGGATACGGCTTCAATCGCCATAAAAGTGAACGCAAAGCCCACCACTTCCCCCTGGCTTCTGTACCAGCGCTCAATCGCAACCACCGCGGCGGCCTTGCGGTTCAGGACCTCCTGCGTATAATCGCTCTCGAGGTCCAGCCTGAACTGCATGTCCACCTCGTCAATGTCCTCAGTATGACACTTGTACATAGGATTCCCGATTCGCTCCAGACCTACCGTCCGGTTCTTCCTCTGGGATCTGGTAATAAAGTTGCCTTTCCCGTGGATGCTCCTCACCAGCCCGTCATCTTGGAGCAGTGCCAAGGCCTGTCTCAGCGTCATCCTGCTGACCTTGAACATCTTCGCAAGCTCGGGCTCTGTCGGCAGCTGACTGTCCGCTGGAAAAGTTCCGTTCGTAATTTGTTTGAAAAGCTCATCATACACCGCCAAGTACAGCGGCTTCTTCCCTTTGGCTATCTGTTCCGGCTTAACTTCCATTTGCTCACGCACCTATATTCTCTTAATCGATAGATAAGAATAGTATACCATGAGGTGCCGGGAATTTCTTAGATATCCGTAGAGTTGATCGATAGAAACCGGGGAATGCGGCCGAGTGCGGACGGAAGCACACTTACATGATTTTCATCCGCAAACTTCACCCATTCCATGCGTACTCCCTTATCAGAAAAAGGCCTCAGCCTTTGGGCAACCTGCTCCGCCCCCTCCAGCATATCGGGAAGCTCGTCGGCCCCGATGGTAAGAAGAAGATGGACTGGGCACTCTCCCTTCCAGGCCTCTGTAAAGCTTTCGAGTTCCTTAAACAACAGGTTCTCTGCCCACCAGGTGGAGGGGCTCCCCGCGACATAATGTGTAAAAAGATGTGTTCTTGTAAATAAAGCGTGCAGGGTGAACAGCCCTCCAAGGGAGTGACCCACAATTGCCTGTCTGCTCGGGTCAACAGGCCACTCTTGGGAGATGGCCGGCTTCAGCTCATGCTCCAGAAAATAAAGGAAATCCTCCGCTTCGCCATGCGGGGGCCATGGACTGCCGTCGGGCCGAACCGGAAGAGAGGCATTGCCGGTCTGCATGGTGAAGTCGCGGCAGCGCCGGTCCGCATCGAACGGCTCTTTGGACGGATACCCGATGCCGACCACCAATATCGGACCGAAGCCCTTCGGCTTCCGCGTCTGCAGCCTTACGGTTTCCACCAGCGTCTGGAATACCGCATCTCCATCCAACGCGTAGATGACCGCATATCCATCTGGTGGGGGTTCAGCTGCCGGAATGGAGATCATGATCCGGTATTCAAGCTGCTTGCCTGAGGTCATCCGGTATTCAAAGCACCGGTCCGGAACGTATGGATTGGCCGTCATTCTGCTCATGGCGCCAGAAACCTCACAATATCATCAATGACTTTACCCTGAGCGATGAACCCGCCGCTAAGCCAATAATCACTGGCTGTCTCGTAGACCTGCCCTTTCTTGACGCCAGGCACACTCTGCCAGATTTTGCTCTCCTTCAAAGTCTTCAGTGCGGCATCTCCCAGATTGCCATCATTGATCAAGAAGATATAATCGGCATCAAGCTCGGGCAGCTTCTCCAAGGAGACCTCATAGGCACCCGACTTGACCATGTCGCTCTGGCCAAACCCCAGGTTCTTGGCAAGCACGTAACCGCTGTAATAGTCATAGTTCATGAAGAACATGCCTTTGGCGTTGAACCGGATGATCGCGGCCTTTCTGCCCTTCGCATGACCAGCCAGCTTCGTCTTGGCTGCCTCGGCCTTGGCTTCATACTCCTTCAGTACCTTCTCGGCTTCATCTGTCTTGTTCAGCAGTTTCCCCACTATCCGGATGGAGCTGGCCAAATCGTTAGATGCGCTCTTAAACACATAGGTCGGGGCAATCTTGGAATACTGCTCATAGGCCCCATTCTCCGCATAGAACGAATTGTGCAGGATGATTAGATCCGGCTTATTTGCCAAAAGCACTTCAAATGACGGCTGCCCGCTGGCAAAACCGATTTCCGGCACCCCTTCAAGCTGATCCTTCAGGTACAGCTGCGGCTGAACCCCGTTAGACCACTGCATCACCGGCTTAACCCCCAAGGCTAGCAAGGAGTCCTCCATCATCGGAGCGAACACCTTGTCAGGATTGGCCGGGATTGTCACCTCATGGCCCATCTCGTCTTGTACAGTCAGCGGATAAGCCTGATCCCCCGCTTGATCGTCTGCCTTGGCAGCTGTAGGCGCTGCCGTTGTTCCTTCGGCCCCCTCTTTCGGCGCACCCAACTCACCAGCTTTGCTGGAGCTGGAGCCGCATCCGGCCAGTACTCCCATTGCCAGCAGAAGAGCTGCCAGCAGGACCCCTACTTGCCGCATCTTACCTTGGCGCCAATTATAAACTGAATTCACTTTAATCTCTAACCCCTTCCATTGATAATAATTCTCATATGAAGGGATTATAAGTGAATGGCTGACGGGACGCCATGGACAGGAACAGGAGATGGATTTGGACTTTTCCCTGTCAGCATAAGCAGCATTTCCTCCAGCATCCGGTTGACGGCTGTAGCCGAGTATTCGAACCATGGATTAGACGGAATCAAATAGACATGCCCGCGCTTCACAGCCTCAAGCCTTTTCCACTCCTCACGGTTCTGAAGAGATAGCCAAAACATCCGGGTGACCGCATCCGGGCAGATCAGCATCAACAATCGGTCCGGATTGATCCCTGACAGCTGCTCTAACGTGATTGGCTCATTACACCGCCCTCGCATTTTAGAATGCACATGAAGTCCAAGATCCTGGTAGAGCACATCCCGGGTGCCTCTGTTGCTGTACAGATAAATTTCGTCCCCGGATACTCTTAGAGTAACGAAGATATCGTCTCCCACCGCCCGGTTCAAGCTCTTTCTGGCCTCTAAAGCTCTTATATCATAAGACCGGATCCAGTCTTCACAGCTTGCTGACTGTTCAAGCCCGGCCGCTGTTTCTCTCATCTGCCCCCTCCAATGCTCCGCTTTAACGCTGATGAGCTGTATACCGCTGTTCATAATCCTGCTAATCACAGGCTCCGGGAGCGCGCTATGGACAACCAGATAATCCGGCTTCGCGGACAACAGCTTCCGGAGGTTATCTTCATGCTCTAAATTTGAAGAACTCAAATGCACCTTGATTCTCGATTCATAGAAATAATAATAGTATGGGCTCCACTTGGGATCTAACGGAGCGGCTACAGGCACAATTCCAAGCGCAAGCAGATTCCCTGTGGCCTCCGGAGAGACGGCGGCTACCCTGCGGCGGCAATCCCGGCTATACACCGACGGTGAAACACCGACTTCTTTCTTAAACTTCCTGCTAAAATAAAACTCATCGCTATATCCCACCCTCCGCGCAATATCGCGCAGATACAGATCGGTGTCACACAGCATTTGCTTGGCCTGGCCAATCCGAAGTCCCGTTATATAGTCCAAAACACTCTGGCCGTAGGCCTTCTTGAACGCTTCCCCGAAATAATTCGGACTGAGCCCAGTCAGCTTGGCGAGATGATGAATCGTTAATGGCTCGTGAAAATGAGCGGCCATGTAATCACGGATCTCAGCCAGCGACATTCCCTTAATATCTGTACTTGCTCCACCGCCGTTTCCCTTATGCTCAAGCATATTGTACCCTCCTGTAACCAAAGATTTATTTCAATTGATATTAATTATCATTCTCATTAATATTGATAATAGAGGATAACCAGGCTGATCGCAATAACAAGAAGGAAGAGTATCCAGGGTGGATAGGGCTGTCCCTTTTGAGCGCAGGCATGACAAAAGCCACCCGGCGGGTGGCTTGCTGATCTTATTTCTCAATAGGGATCATGATGACAAATTGAGGGTCTGGGGTAAAAGGGTCCTGCTGCATCGGATACTCCTCCAGGTGGGTATACTCCCCTACATTCGGCTTATAGCCTTGGCCTTCTATCCATGCATATATCCGGGAATACGACTCGGAAATGTCCTGTTCCTTGGCGTGTTCATACCTGGCGTAAGCCGAAGCCGGAACGGTGACTGCTTCCATTCCCTCCGGAATCTCTTCAGCCCGGTCCACCAGTACGGCCGCATAATGGGTGAATCCACCCGGGATGTTCTGATAGGAGAGTCCCAGCAGCTTATCCGGATCGAGAACATGTTCGATCTCGCCCAGCCGCTGGTGCATCTCATTATGTACCTTACGGATTTCTCCTGCTGCTGCCTCAGCGAATGTCCCTGTCCACTTTAATCCCACCACCTGGAAACCCTCTTTGTTGAAAATGGAATATTCATTACCCAGCTCCAATGAAATCCCTCCCTAAATTTCACAATATTGTATATTCTATAATTTACCATATTAGCTGCCCCAAAGTGAAATAACTCTCCTACAGCCGCAATGATGTTCAAACTCTCTACTTTATAAATTGAACTTATGAAAGTTATCCTATTCAGGCGCTGCGATGCTGAGTGTTCTTACGACCCTGTTGTCTCCGGAATCCTCGAACTAGATGTCTAAGTAGGGGCATTTCGGAGACAAAGGCGGACGCTCCGCTTCTTCAGGATCACTCGCCCTCTCTTGCTGAGATCGGTTAAGTCTAAAGTTCATTTTATATGGCCTTGAACTGGACCGGTTGTACGCTCGATCGCAGACAACGCGATTTTGTTCAGCACGGCATCATCCATAGGCGGATTATGAAGGCCTGCTCTTACATCCCTGTAGTAGCGCTGCAGAGGGTTATCCAGCTGCAGACTGCGGATTCCGGCAATCCTCATGGCCTTGTCTACAATTGAAATAGCCGAATTAGTCACCGCATGTTTCGCGGCGCCAAGCTCTGTCTCCAGCCGGCCCCGGCGCATCTCGTCGTCATAGGCTCCAGCTACACTGTACAAGAAATGACGGGCCTGCATTAACTCAAGATCCATCTCTCCGATCAACTGCCGGATGTTCGCCAATTGGCTGATCGGACCGCTGATGCTGTTCGGTGTATACTCACATGCAAACCGCAGGGCATAGTCACGGGCTGCCTGGGCGATGCCGAGATAACATGCCGGAATATGAAGCAGCCATGCATTTAGCGGAGACTCCACTTTGCGGGGGTGGGTGCCGAGCTCCACCAGCTGGTCTTCGTCCACCTCCACATGATCAAGAACAAGATCATGGCTGCCCGTTCCGCGCAGCGACATCGTATCCCAGGTTTCCTCGATACGAAGGCCTTCTAAATTACGGTGCAGCAGGAACTGCCCAATGGTCATCTTCTCTTCAATCCATGCTGATACTACAAAATAAGTAAGCATCGGAGACAGCGTGGTATAGATCTTGCGTCCCGTGATCACCCACTTGTTGCCCTGCTTCACCGCGGTTGTTCCCGGGCGCCCCCCACGTGTCGGGCTTCCGGTCTGAGCCTCACTGGCTGCCCGGTTGATCAGTGCACCTTTAGCGATTTCTTCAGCAATGAAGCTCATGCTTCCCTGCTCCCACAGGCTCTTCTCAAACAGCTCACCCACCACAGACAAATGCCAGCCGATGGATAATGCGGTAGACGCATCATATGAGGCCAGCGTCTCTTGGAGCAGCACCATATCATATATACGAAGCCCTTCGCCTCCATAAGAAGAAGGCAGCGTTATCTTAGTGTACCCCATGTCTATCAGCTCGGTCACATTCTCACTAGGGAAGGTACCGCTCTTGTCGATCCCATCTGCCCGGTTTCTGAAGGAGCCTCCCTTCCCGCTGAGCCGTCCGAGCCATTCCTGCTGCAATGGTGTATGTATAAATAAATCCAGCACTGTGCTCACCCCCGGATCAAATTTTTATACTACTTCAATGGTATGGCCTTAATTATAAGTTCTCCGATTGCCTGGATACAAATCAGATCCTGCTGAGACACGCCCTAACCCAACTTTATGTTATGATAGAAAGGGGATTCCCCCTTATTACCTTATCAGATTCGGAGTGATCCTCTGTTATGATCATCAAATTCATTCGTTTGCGTTAATGAGAGGTGCGGATAACTGACCTGCCTTTTTTTGAACCAACAGGGCTAGGTTTATTTATCTGCGCCTTTTTTCATTCAACCAATACGAATGAATGGGGTGCTATAACATTGTCTCATATCCATAGAAGAACGACTGCCGCGAACCTGCTGACTGCCTGTGCAGACCTGCTCAGATGTCCGGTATGTACCCGGCCTATGAGTGTAGTTAACAACACCAATTTAACCTGTGCCAACAAGCACAGCTATGATATATCCAAATACGGCTATGTGAACCTGCTATCCCGCCCTGCCAGTACCAAGTACGGCAAGCCGCTGTTTGAATCACGTCACATAATCAGCGAGCATGGTCTATTCGAACCGATGGACCATTGGATTTCCCAGTATATTCAGAGGTCCAGCCAATCCTGCTGCCGGCCTGTGGCCCTGCTCGATGCGGGCTGTGGTGAAGGCTCTCATTTATCGTACATTCATGAGCGTCTGACCAGTATTTACGGACATACCGGCATAGTTGGAGTAGGCCTGGATATTGCTAAGGAAGGGGTGGCGATGGCCTCGAAGAGGGATTCCAGCCTGGTATGGCTCGTTGCCGATCTCGCCCGCAGCCCTCTATCCGATGACCGGTTTGATTATATTCTGAACTTTCTCTCGCCAAGCAACTATGCTGAATTCGGCAGACTGCTGAAAGAGGATGGAAGAATCATTAAAGTGGTACCGGGACCGGATTATCTGAGAGAGCTGCGCACCCTTCTCTACGGAGAGCCGAACAAATCTCCCCATTCCAGCCAGGGTATCCAGGACCGCTTCCTTGAGCACTTTCAACTGGTAGACTCCCAGCGTCTGTACTATAAGAGAAGGCTGGACCGTGAGCTTACCCGGCATTTGGTACACATGACTCCACTATCCTGGGGCGCAGATGCCGAGCGTCTTCATGACGCACTTCAAGTCGATTCCTTGGAGATTACGGTTGATCTAGCCGTTCTTATCGGCAAAGAAAAGGAATAAATTCCCTTTACGGAGAATAATATGTTTCTGTTGACAGCGCTTTTATTTTAAATTAATATAACCTCAAGTTAATACTTGGTGGCGGAGATTATGGAGACTCACAAATTTTTCCTGCAGTACGGGGACAATTTGTCGGGTCTCTTTTTTTGTGCAGCCACTTTCGTCAAGGAATTGAATTTCAGGAGTTAGACTTGCTCATAGCAGACAGGTTCCTGAAGAAATGGGAGGGGTTCGTTCAAAGACTGCAACAACAAGATTCGGTAAACATAATAGATTGGGGGGGGTAAAGTCTTGAAGATCATAGGTCATAGAGGCGCAGCGGGACATGCTCCCGAAAACACACTGAAATCAATTGTAACCGCTTTAAAACAAGGCGTACAGGGCATTGAAATTGATGCTCAACTAACCAAAGACAATCACGTGGTCATCATTCATGACTTCACTGTAGACAGAACGACCAATGGGAGAGGGAAGATTCATGAACTGACCCTTGAGGAAATTCGAAGTCTGGATGCCGGAAGTGCGTTCCGTCCGGAATTTGGGGGAGAACTTGTTCCCACGCTGGAGGAAGTCCTTGAACTGATTCCAAGTGATGTGCTCTTAAATGTGGAACTGAAGCAGATTGCTTATGAACGCAGAAATCTGGAAGAGAAGGTAGCCGAGTCCATTGCCAAGTACAACCGGGCCGATCATACGATTATCTCATCCTTCGACCATTACAGTCTTAAGCGTATTCATGAGATTGATCCAACTCTCCAAACTGGACTGCTCACCTATACCCATATGCTTAATCCCTGGAAGTATATTCAGGATAACGGTCTGAATGTGTACAGCATTCATCCCGCCTATGAATTTCTCACCCGGGAATATGTATCTGAAATTCATCAGCACGGTTATAAAATATACTGCTATACGGTTAACGATGCCGTGACCGGACAGACTCTGGAGGACTTCGGCGTTGACGGAATCATCACCGATTATCCGGACCGCTTCTTTGGGTAAATAAATCCGCTTCTTCTATGAAGCCAATTACATCTTGATTTGCTAAAAAACCAGTTCGTTACCTGTTACTTATATCACTTTACTTCATGACGAAAGAGGGACACTATGACATCTAGCACACGCAAATGGGTAACGCTCTTCGTGCTGGCTTTCTCCGGCGGATTAATCTATCAGCTGCCTTATTTAAGGGAACAGTTCTATATTCCAATGCAAAATGCGTTCCATATTAACAACACGCAGCTTGGGAATCTGATGACCATTTACGGGATTATTAACTTCTTCCTGTACCTGCCGGGCGGCCTGCTCGCGGACAAATTCTCCTATAAGCTGCTGGTTCCGTTTTCCTTGATCCTTACAGGGATTACCGGATTCTATTACTCCACCTTCCCAGCTTACCATATGGCTTTGACCGTTCATGTTATCTGGGCATTCACCACCGTATTCACGTTCTGGCCAACGATGCTGAAGGCAGTCAAAATGCTCGGGGAAAGCTCAGAGCAAGGCAGACTGTTCGGCTTCCTGGATGGAGGACGGGGCTTGTCCGCAACCTTAAGCGCCTTTGCGGCTTTATGGATATTTAAAGCCTTCGGGGCAACCAGTTTGGGGCTGCGTGGGGCTATTCTGTTCTACTCCGTAGCTCTGATTGTGCTTGGTATCGCCGCCTACTTCCTGCTGGACAACAAGAAATCCGAGGAAGAATCCAGCGGCAAATTGTTCGAAGGTATTGTGGATGTCTTGAAGATGCCATCCATCTGGCTGGCAGCCATTATTATCTTCACAGGCTACAGCATTAACGCTGGGCTGACTTATGTAACTCCTTACTTGACCGATGTGTTCCACATGTCCGTATCGGTGGGTGCTTTTATCGGGATTATCAGAACGTACGGCTTGCGGCTTGGCGGTGGCCCGCTTGGAGGAATTATTGCAGACCGGATGGGCTCAGCAACGCGGTACATCCGTATAGGCTTTGTGGCAGTCATTCTATTAATGGCCTTGTTCACCATCATCCCTGGAAACCCAAGCTACCTGGTCATCATGCTGGTGAATATGCTGGTGGTCTCCCTTCTGGTATTCACAATTAAAGGGGTATACTTCGCCCCGTTGGATGAAATTAAAGTTCCTAACTCATTGGCGGGAGCTGCTTATGGGGCCATAAGCCTGGTAGGTTATCTGCCGGATACGTTCATCTACACTTATTTCGGCAATCTGCTCGATAAGAACCCTGGAACGCCTGGCTATAAATACATCTTTTTGTCCCTGATCGTTCTTGCGGTAATCGGCTTCTTAGCTTCACTCCTACTGTACAAGCGGCTTAAGAAGCAGAAGACTCAAGCTCCAGCTCGGATTGATTCTTTAGCCAGCTAATCAAGCAGCTCATTAAAGCAGTTCCTTTCCCATAATATAAAACCCCTTCCCGAGGCAAGCGTGCAAAGCACGGCTTGGATCAGGAAGGGGATTTATGTTGTAATTCAAGAGAATAAGATGACCGCTTAGCGGATCTCTTGCAGGTGCTCTTCGAGACGGTCCCAAGTCTGAGTAATTCCTTCTTCCATACCCATATCCATTACTGCTTTCACAGCTTCAGCTGAATCGTATTTGGAACGGCTTGTTACCTTAGTCTTTCCTTCAACATCTTCGAAGATCACAGTAGTCGTTGAGGAGGGCGCACCCGGGGCCTCATTGCCATCCGCATCCGAGAAGTAATCCGTGTAGACAATTTTCTCCCCATTCACGATTTCGTGATAGACTCCCTTGCCCCAGGATTCCATTCCATAGAAATCGCCCTGGTTCTTATCTTCACATTTCATACAGTAGTGCCACACACCGCCCGGGCGAAAATCAACATGACATACCGGCACTGTCCAGCCTCGCGGCCCCCACCAGTTCTTCAAATGCTCAGCCTCGGAAAAAGCCTTAAATACCAGCTCCCGCGGCGCATTAAAGATGCGCTCGATAATAAATTCCGTTCCTTCTACCCGGGTCATCGACGTGTTCGACATGAAAATTCCTCCTGATTGATTTTATTTGTTATCCTCAGATTGAAGCTTCTGCAAATAATTCTCTAGGTTGTCGAATCGTTCGGTCCATACGGCACGGTAGCTGTCCAGCCAAGCGTCGATGGCTTGAAGAGGCTCCATACACAGCCTGTAATTCCGCCGGTTAGCATCCACTTCAGCCTCTACCAGTCCTGCTTCGAGCAGGACCTTAAGATGCTTCGAGGCTTGAGGCTGCCGTAATTCAAGCCGGCTGGCAATTTCGCCTACCGTTAGGGGCCCGGTGAGCAGCAGCTCCACAATTCGGAACCGGTTCGGCTCCGCAAGCGCACTAAACGTTGTGATATCCATAGGCCTTAATTCCTTCTTTGTCCCTGATCATGCTGCATACGTGGCCGCCAGCAGTCTTCGTAATCATGCATGCCACCTTGCTATTCATGACAGGTTGTGCTCTAACAACTTCAATATACCATAATAGGAATATTCCTTCAAGTGAATATTGAAAATAATATTTGTATTTGACCAGTAATCGCCCGTATTCTAACTATAGGCTAAAGTCACTTTCCATAACTTGACATAAGTTGAACTGTCATGTTAGGCTGATCCTAACTTATAACGAACGGAGGGTTACGTGTGGTAAATTAATTTTTCGATTTCATTTGCAGCCATGGAGAACAGTAGCACTTGTAGGCTATGTGGTGTGCATCGTAATCGAAGAATGGTTTGCCATGTGGTAACCAGTCAGTCATAGGTGATCCTAAGCCCCGTTGGGCGGCTTTAATATGGGGACACTTATGTACTGTAAAGAAGGATTTAAAGGAATAGATGGTCCGTGATGAATATCCCGGAGACCAGTCTATTCTCATTCCCTTCTTCTTTCCTCGATTACGGAAGCACAGGCAGCAGCCTGTGTTTTTTTATTTTTTCTAATAAGGGGAGAGTTTAACTATGAGCGAACAACAAATCCAAGTGAATGGCATTGAACTGTGTACAGAGAGCTTCGGAGACCCTTTGAATCCGACTGTGATCCTCATTATGGGGGCTCAAGCCTCCATGGTTTGGTGGGAGGATGAGTTCTGCCAACGCCTGGCCGATGCCGGGCGGTATGTGATCCGGTATGATAACCGGGATGTCGGACAGTCCACCACGTACGAACCCGGGAGCCCCGGATATACATTTGAGGATATGGCCGACGACACCATTGCGGTGATGGATGCCTACAATATTGATAAGGCCCATATCGTGGGCATGTCCATGGGTGGGCTGCTGACCCAAATTTCGGCTCTTCGTCATCCCGAACGCCTGCTCAGTATCACCTTAGTCTCCACCTCCAATTTTGCTCCAGATCTTCCTCCAATGGAACAGAAGGTGATAGACTTCTTCTCTAGATCGGCAGAAGTTGATTTGACGAATGAGGAGGAGGCCGCACGCTTTGCGGTTGAGAAGTGGAGTATCCTTAAGGGCACTAAGCGCAAGACGAATGAGGCCAAAATATACAATCTCGCCAAAAGAGAAATTAGACGAAGCCACAATATGGCCAGCATTCATAACCACGGTCTTGTGACCGGTGGAGAATCCTATCTCACCAGGACAGATGAGATCGCGATACCTACCCTTGTGATCCACGGTACAGAAGATCCAATTATTCCTTACGAGCATGGGAAAGCCCTCGCCCGTACTATTCCTGGCGCTGCCCTGCTGACACTGGATGGAGCAGGACATGAACTTCATGCCGATGACTGGCCTGCGATTATAGAGGCCATCACCGCGCATACATCAAACCGGTCTTCCTAAGTAGATTGTTCAATGTACTTCAATACGACATAAGACCATACAACGACCAAGACCACTCCGCTATGGAGTGGTCTTTAGTTTGTTTACGAACATCTACTTAGCCGGACTATACTCGGGCGTGAGATCTGCGGTCTGAGATGGCGGGGGGGGGGGAGGAGATGTGTATAT
>NZ_LT575476.1:5294430-5561930 GCF_900086655.1 Paenibacillus tuaregi
GGGGGGGGGGGGGGGAGGCTGATCTGTAGATATTTCCATGTAAAGAGCCTTCTTCAGGCGATCCACATGGGGTCCACTGCGGTAGCCGAGCACTCTTTTCTCTCAATGTCCCCTCTGCCGCTAATAGTAGACTCTATTTGAATGCTGCCATTCTCTCGTAGGGCTAGGCAACCAAACCGCCTGAACGCTGAACGCAGTGGAGTTAAAATCCCACCCCAAATATTAGCAAAATATTACAATTATTAAGTATGTCTTACATATATTGTATTATTAGTTGGTTGCATGGTAATCTATGGATATTCCAAATAAGGAGGTTGATAGATTATGAAACTCTCAAAAGGTAAAATGCTGCTAGCTTCGCTATCCCTTAGTCTTTGTATTGTTGGAAGCGGTACCGCACTGGCGGTCGATAACTCCGGTCAGGCTGGGAAATTAACCGCAGCGTCTGTGACTGCCCAGGCAGTCTCCCCAAATAGCTTCTATGCCGGCTTGAACTGGTCTTGGCCGACGGACAGCACAACAATTACCGATGGATTCGGATACACAGGCTCACGCTTCCATAAAGGTGTGGACATCGGGGTGAAGCTGGTCCCTGTTCGTTCTGCCGCTGCCGGTGTCATTATTCAATCAGGTGCCTACTCTGATGGAACCCAGGCGGTAACCATTCGTCATAACACCACTGACCCCGCAACAAATAAGAAGCTCGTTACCCGATACCTTCACCTGAAGGCAAGCAGCCAGGTTTACGCTACCGGTACCCACATTGGCCAGTATGTTCAAATTGCCACTTCGGGCAACACCGGAAATGTGGGATACCATCTGCATTTTGATGTGAATAATCTAGATCTTACTTATCCTGCGGACAACCAAACGATCGATCCTATGCCGTTCTACCCTACAGTACCCCACTTCACAGCTAAGTCGAATGAGTCTGCACAAAAGCAAGAGGCTCATTCTCATGATAACTTAGGCGACTTCTTCGATAATAATGTCATCCATGCCATCGGCAAGGACAAGTTCTACAAGTGGTTCAATGCCACCAAAGTAGAAGACCGTACTCTCGAAAATTTAAAGAAGGAATTCAATCTTACAGACAGCAAAATCAATGAGCTTACTGTAGACAAGGTTAGAGAAGCCGAATTAAAATACTTTGGCGAGGCTACAGAATAAATGATAAAAGAGGCTGTCCCCGGTCATTTCGATTTTGGGACAACCTCTTTAATTTTTATTGTACCCTTAAACTAATCTACTCCGCTATCGTCAGCACAAACCCGTTGTTGTCCAAGATGGCAAATTCCTTCGTGTCATAGAACGTTTTATGTATCGGTGTGATCACTTGGACTTGGTCCTGAATATTCTCAAAGATACGTTCCACGTCATCCACTTTGATGAACAGGGACAAGCCGCCCGTACCGCCTTGATCCCGTAGTACAGGATATTCCTCTTCAAGATTGGTTTTCTCCTGGAACATTAGCTCTGCTCCGCCGTTCTTCACCATACCCCAATTCAGTACGGGCTGGTCATAATCAGGCACGGTTACAACCACTTCAAACCCAAGCACGTCCCTGTAAAATGCTAACGTCTCTTTGACATTATTTACTTTTAAATTTGCAGTTATACTTTGCATGGACCTACCTCCTTCATAATTGTACTTATCATAAAGGAGCCGGGGGCGATTGTATTGGAAAAAGAGGACATTCCCCTGCAATCAATCGGCCCGGGGTTATCCCGTAACGCTTCTTGAATTCATTAATGAGATGCGACTGATCATAATATCCGGTATCCACCGATAAATCAGACCAATTGATATGGCCTCGGCTCATCTTCAGATAATGAAGCACACTTTGAAACCGGATAATGTTCGTATACTCCTTGGCCGTAATCCCCATTAGAGACTTAAACGTCCTGGAGATATGCCTCTCGGATACGGTGTAGTAATCCGCAAGCTCAGCAATCGACACGATGCCCTTTTTCTCCGTGATCAAGTTCAGCAGGGCGCTCCACCTCGAATCAGCCGCGTCCTGTATGAACCAGGTGAGCAATGCTCTCTCTGTGGCTTTAACCTTTTGTTCGGCAGACAATCCCGGGATAGATACCTCCTCCAGAAATGCAGCTCTCTGGCCCCATATTTCTCCTAGCTGCACCATACCGTTAGCCACAAATCCTGCATCCCCTTTCAACAGAACAGGAAGACTATGGGGTAGAAACCGGATTCCCATGAGGTGAACCTCGCCGATCATCGGCACCATATCCGCTTCACTCATCACACCAACAAAGTGAGTTTCTCCTGCTGATAAGTCAAGCAGAATATCCACGCATCCATCTGGCAGAACCCTGTGAGGAACTATCTCCTGTAAGGGAGAGACCGAATCCAAGAACCAATAACATGCCACAAAAACCTGCAGCGGGACAGAAGGAGTGATCTCTCTATAGGAGAGCTGGGGATGGAGCAACCGGGAATCAATAAACTGGATAGGAACATACATTGCATTCATCTCCATCGGGTAAACATATTGGGCTCTGCCTCTATAACCATGTAGATGTCAAACACAAATGACAGCTAGTCGGTCCAAGCTAACCTCACAGTGACCAGAAACGATTGCAGTCCCTTTCAAGTAACTTCTCCATCCTACGTGAAAAGCCCTCTATTCTTCTTGGTTCTATCCCGGAGTTATATTCCTCAAAATTTCACTATAATAGCATCCCCTGTCATAGCGGCTGTTATCGTTAAGAAATCTTCCCGCCCGATCTCGAAATGTCCGAAACGGAACTTATAACCCCAATTGCGGTTCCCGCGTGTAAAGCTTAATTCATGCAACAGACTGGAAATCTTAACCGGGCTGCATGGGACATAGTTGATATCCCGGCGGAAAGGAATAAAGGTCTCCGACATTTGATATTCATAAACTCTGTCATCCACAACCTGACCAATTGCGGTGAACGCTTGGAGTGCCTCGCCTTTCGCCATATCGGTCCGTGGGGAGTAGTAGATCAACCAATCACCGGGACGCATCCGGCGCAGAGGTCCCTGCTTGCCATGGCAGAGCTGGGCGAATCCACCTTGTACCCCCCGCTCCACATGGCTGGCTGATACAACTCCAATCCAGTAACGGGTTTGTTCATTTGTTTCTTTTATCATATAAATAGCCTTCTTTCTTATAGAATGGGGCCGCTCATTTAGTTAAAGCCCCACACAGCTTGCCAACATACTCTGAATATAACAAAACACTACTGACAACCTTGTGTCAGTAGTGTTTTTCAGTTGAGTAAATATAGCCTGCCGTTTGATTGCCGACAGTTAGAATAGCTGAGTTTTGACAAAGTCGGGGCTCATGAATCCAGGCCATTCCTGGAACCACAAAAAAAGGCCATGCGGCTAGGCATGACCTTATTTGGCCCGGTGGACCGTCAAGTTAACCCGGTTGGTCTCACACATAAAGGTGGAGAGATGAACCGGCTCGTCGTTCGCGTCAAAGGCAATTTTTAAAATCCGGAACAAATTCGCCCCGATATCACATTCGAGCAGCTTGGCATAATCCTTGGTCGCCCCAATGACGTCGATGATCTTGTCGTTGCTTACAATCTCCGTATGATATTCCTCCGATAGGATCTTGTAAGTCGATTCGTTCATCGCAATCTTCTTCTCCAGATCAGGGAACCGGGTGAGCGAATAATGGGCAATATCGTAGAAAAGAGGGCGGTCATCCACATACATCAGCCGCTCTAACTCAAGCACAGGGCTGCCTTCTTCAATCTGAAGATGTCCAGCCACCTCCTCCGAGGCCTGGATAACCTCACTTCGGAGAATCCTGGAGTTCGGGATCATGCCGAGCTGATGGCTGAACTCCGAGAATCCGCTTACAGATAACAGCTCATTGTGGAATTTGTTCGAGGCCACAAAGGTGCCTCTGCGGGGAATCCGTGTCAGCGTGCCGTCCCGCACCAATTCCTCAATCGCCTTCCTGATCGTAATTCGACTTACATTATAAGTATCACAGAGCTCCGCCTCGGTTGGGATCTGTTCATCGGGTTTATATCTTCCGTGCTGGATATCATTCTTCAACATTTGCCGGATCTGCATATACAGCGGCTGGGGGGTTGAAGGATTTAAATTCATCGTTAATTCATCCTTATCCATCAATGATTATATACTACGTATTATACATTGATGGCTTACATCAGTCACCATGCCCCGAAATATCCAATGGTCTTGGCAGCTGTGGCCGCACCAAGCTCCAGGCACGCCTCAATGGAAAGCCCTTTCAATCTGCCATAGATGAATCCAGCAATAAATGAATCCCCAGCGCCCATCGTATCCACAACATCAACCTCACCCACGCCGTACGTATAGAACCGCTCCCCGTCATAGGCAAGTGAACCGTTCTCACCTAAGGTGGCAACAGCAATTTGAGCTCCTCTCTGCTTCACCTCGGTCAGAAGTCCCCGGATATAGTCATCGTCCTGGGTATACGAGAAGAATGGATAATCCACATGAGGCGGTAAGGTCTGCACCAAATCATCATTTAACTGGTCCGAGAAATCAAAGGAGGTGATGAGACCCTTTTGCTTAAACTCAGGAAAATATTTATCAGCATGCCCCCATATGCCCGAATGTACAAGCTGATAGTTTCCCGCAAAGTTGATTTCCTCAGGGGTAAGGGAGAAGTGCGCCATAACCCCTTCATCATAATCGCCAAACTTGCGGTCATTATCCACCATCTCGACTTGGGTGACCGCTGTTTTTCCTGTTTTTTTGGATACTCGGGAAGTATCCACGCCTTTATCCTGGATTGCCTGGATCATGATATCCCCATATATGTCAGTACCTACCCAACCTATATAAGCGGCCTCTGCACCTAGTTCGGTCAAATAAACGGCCACATTCACCGGATTGCCTCCCGGATAAGCCTTGCCGCTGGCCTGGTAGACATCCATACAATTATCTCCGACTGTAACAATTCTCATCTTGCTCCCACCTTCCTTGCGGTTAAAAGAGGAGCACTACGAAGTAGTGCTCACGACATCTTAATATTCCATTTGACGATAATATCTTCTAAGCGTTAACGGATGGTTTCTCTCACGCTCCAGGTAGGCGCTGATGCGGCTGAGCACGGACCAGTTGATATTTACAGAGAAATGCTTTCTGAACTCTTCGCTGATGCCTTCCATTTTGAATTCTTTGGTATCAATAATGGTCAGCTTCTTCGTGATTTTCTCGGCAAAACGCTCTACACGGTCCATGAGTGGACGGGTTTCGTCTTCACCTTTCAGCAGAATTACGCTGGTATCTTCAACCACAAGCTCAAGTGTGCCGTGGAAGAATTCTGCTGCATGGATCGATTTGGCGTGAATCCACTGCATCTCTTCCAGAATACACATCGCGTAGGAATAAGTATTCCCCCACAAGTTCCCGGAACCCACCATCATGTGGTAATCCGTATCCTTATGCTCCTTCGCGAAGGCTTCCGCTTTCGGATCGAAGGTCTTAACCGCATCCAGAATCGCACGCGGCAGCAGGGCTACTTCCTTAACGAACTGATCATACTCAGGGAACTCGTTGTTGTTATACATAAAGCGGAATACGACCATGTGCAGCAGCATGAAGAATGTATCAAAAGAATGCTTCTCCGATCCAGTGGTGATGCAATGATCCACAATCTTCGTTAGCGGTGTGTCCGGTTCAGCTACGAGAGCAATTGTAGTTGCGCCGCGTTCCTTACAGAACTCAGCTGCAGCTACAGTCTCTTGAGTGGTTCCGGATACCGAAGTGAAGATACATACGGAATCTTTGCTGAAATGGCGGTTGTTCATCACCATGAACTCAGCGGCGATCTCCGCATGAACGTCAATGGTTGAATTCGACTTCAAAATATATTCATAAGGATACATCATCGCGATTGTGCCGCCTGCACCAATCATAAAGATGTTGCTGTACCCTTTCTTGCAAATCCCGTCCACAATCTCTTCAATCTGTCCTCTAAAAGCAAGGCCCTCTTGTTCCACTAGCTTAAGGAATAACTGTTCATCAAAGTTCAACATGTTCGTTCCCTCCCCATATTGGAGCCAAATTCCAATATGATCCAGTTTTATTTATTATGTTTTGTATTATAATTTAACATTACAATTTAAACAATGCTTTTGACTAGGCAACGATTTGGCTGTCCCCGGACCTTTTGGACCCATATTTCTTCTCCCAATAGTAGTACACGGGCAGGCCTGTGGCGATAACAATTGCGGCGGCAATCATACCTTGAATCGGAGCCCAAGTAAAGGTTCCCCAAGCCAGCCACGCCGCCCCGGCGATCGCCAGAATCGTGGTCACTCTCCACATTGGCATCCGGTAAATCGGGTTGTAATCTTCTCTCTTCCGGCATTTGTAGACAGCGGCAAAGTCCAGGATGTTAATAACCAGCTGAATGAGTGTGAAGTAACCCAGCAATTCGGTTAGATTGCTGAAGAACACAAGAATACAGGCAAATGTAACCTGAGCGAGAATCGAGAAGCTGGGTGTTTCGAATTTCGGATGGACTTTCCCAAAGCGCTGGAAGAACAGTCCGTCCTTCGCCATGGCATACTCCAGGCGCGGCTGAAACATAATACACGAGCTTAAGGAACCCAGAATAACAATGATTGCCGTAACGGCCACAAAGGATGAGGCGATTCCGGATAATCCCGGAATGTACTTCACGGCATCGGATACAGCAGCACTGGAACCCATCAGTTTGTCGAACGGCATCAAGCCGGTGACACATACCGCAAGCAGGGTATACAGACCCAGTACAATCATTACCGAGCTAATTAATGCCTTAGGGAGAACTTTCCCTGGATTTTTGAATTCTCCAGCCATAAAACAAATGGCTGCCATTCCTGTGTACGCCCAGGTCGTAGCGGATACGCCTCCGATCAGACTTGAGCTTCCGGCTCCAGGCGCCGGGGTGTAAGCAAAGTTGTCAAAATTCATGTACATCAGTCCGAGCACAATAACAATCAGGAAAGGAATGATTTTGATAGCGGTAATAATGACCTGAAAGCTTCCGCCACCCTTAACGCTCCGGTAATGGATGGACGTAATGATCAGAATGATTGCCACCCCGAGCAGCTTGCCGGCGAACCCGGCGAAGAACGGGAAGAAGCTGGCCAAGTAGGCTACGATGGCCAAGGCCATAATTGAGATGGACGGTGGATCGAGCGCCCAGAATGTCGCCCACCCGTACAGGAAGGCCAAGGGCCTCCAGCCCGCTTTATTCAAGTATACGTAACCGCTTCCATTTTGCGGGTAAGCCGTTGACAATTCGGCCAGCACCATAACCTGCGGAATTGCGATGATCCCACCAATAATCCAAGCCAGTATGGAAATCGAGGGAAGACCCGCCGCTTTTGCCACATCCCCAGATGAGACAAATATTCCGGAGCCTATCGTAGTTCCAACAGCGATAGCCAGGGCTGACCAGAAACCCAGTTTTCGTGTAAGTGTCCCATTACTCATAGCGAGTTCCTCCAAATCAAGATGATAAGACTTTCAAATCCCATATTTTCCTGATTGATCTCTTAAGTGCTTCATGCAGACTCTGGCATTAACCAGATCCCATAATCTCTAAGGTGCAAGCTCCGTTATAACCGTGGCTTTGAAGGGTCGTTATATTCTCTCCAATTCAGTCCCCCGTCATCTAAAGCAAGATACGCATCAGATGAGCCGTCTCCATCAATCAAATGGAAATGACACAGCTCAGACAGTTTCGTAAAGTATCCTCTGGCTTCACGTATTGCTCATTCCAGCCAGGTTTAATGCTTCACCTCCTCTTGATGAAAGCGTTTTTTTATTTGTTATGTTTTGTATTATAACTACACCTTACAAAAATATCAATCCCTTTTTTTAAATGGTTAAAAATACCTGATATTTGTTCTGAGCTTGCTCCCGAGATCCATGGATGGGTTTTCCCAAGGGGGGGCAAACTAGGTTCGGGACCAGCGCTGATCCAAACAGCTGCGATTCCATACCACGTACAAGGAGGGAAACAACATGTCCGAGAATAACAACAAACAGCAACGTGATCGTGGTGGCAAAAATGATTTCGATACCAGTGAAGCTGTAGGAACCGTGGGCGGTGCCGCAGCAGGCGCTGCCGTAGGTTCAATTCTAGGCCCAGTAGGTACAATAGTGGGTGGAGTTGCCGGAGCTGCACTTGGCAACAAAGCTGGTGAAGGCATGGGCGACAATGATAACCAGTCAGGCCAAAAAGATAAACATGGATCATCTTCGAGCCGGAGATAAACTCCGCGCCATGACAAAGAAGGAGAACAGAGTTCACTGTTCTCCTTCTTTGATTTTGCACCTTTTCTCCATCCAGGGTCTCTAGCATAATAGACTATATAAAATGAACTTTAGAATTAACCGATCTCAGCGAACCTTCATAAGTTCATTTGGTATAGAGAAATGATGTTTGCAGCGTAAGTATCAATCACTTGATAAGGCAGGTAAGGCTATGAAAGTTTCCATCGTAGAGATAAGCCGGGACGAGGATGAAGAAATCCTTATCAGGTGCTATGAGGTAAATGAGGAAGTGCAAGAAATCGTGAATAAGCTGAAGATGGACAATCCGGTTATGCTCGGGTACCTTGGAGAACATGTCCACCGGATTAAGCTTAGCGAGATCTATTACTTTGAAGCGGTAGATGGAAAGGTATTTATTTACTGCAAGGACAGGGTCTTTGAGGTCAAACAGCGGCTTTACGAGCTGGAGGAACTGTCCAACCGGATGAACTTTTTCCGGGCATCCAAATCCACGATTCTGAACATCGCTAAAATTTCATATGTTCATCCTTCCCTAAGCGGCCGGTTCGAGGCGGTGCTCGATAATGGGGAACGAGTGGTCATATCCAGACAGTATGTCCCTAATCTTAAGAATAAACTTGGACTGTAAGAGGGGGAAGCAAAGGTGGCATTATCTAATTTCATCAAAAAACTGGTTCGCGATTTCCTGGTGATCTTCGGGGCAATTATCATCACGATCACGGTGCTGCGGCAAATGTATGCCCCCGGTATAGGCTTTGATTTGAAGTCCATTTATATCATTATGGCATTCGCGCTCGCTGGCGCTTTAATCGGACTTATTATGTATACTCCGCAGGGTATCAGCGAGAGGAGCATGCGGATTAGAATAGCCGTTCATTTCTGCGCGCTGGAGACGATATTAATTACCCTTGCAAGTATCATGGGTATTGTAGATAGTCTACAAAGCTTGGTCATTCTTGCGCTGGAGATTGCTTTTATTTATGTCGTGGTCCATATCCTCTCCTGGGAAAATGACAAACAAACCGCCAAATCGATCAACGAGAAGCTGGAAAGCTTTAAGAAAAATCTCTCCGAATAGTCCGATTTTTGCAACTTACTGGCCTGTAGCTACAGCTTATCGTTATTCTATATACTTCCTTTCTCCATGTTTTATATGATGACTTCATCACTAAGAACAATATGAGAAGAAAGGGAGTCGCCATCATGGGAACGTTATTATTTTTTGCTGCGCTAATCATTGAGATTGCTCTTGCCGCATGGTGCATCATTACAAAACAAAATCATAAAAGATTTAAAAGCTGGCTCAGAGTCTCCGAATTTTTAATCTTTGGTCTGCTTATCCTATCTACGATCATTGTTTGGAGCTTCAGCTGGGTTCTGCCCGCGATTCTGCTGCTAATACTTGCGATATCCGCTGCAGTCTCACTCCTTCGCAAATCGGCTCTTGAACGGAGATACCAAGCCTCCCGGACTGTGGTAAAAACCGTCTTGATGACTTTGGTGCTGACACTCGCTTTTGCACCCGTACTTATCTTCCCACAATATAAATCACCTAGAGTCACGGGGCCGTACGAAGTTGCAACCGCATCCTACACTTATACGGACAAAAAGCGGGTGGACCCCTTCACCCACGCGGGGAACCGGTTCGTCAACGTGGAGTTCTGGTACCCTAAGAACGCTAAGAACGCTAACGGAACCTATCCACTTCTAGTATTCTCACACGGAGCGTTCGGGATAAAGTCCAGCAACAGCTCAACATATACCGAGCTGGCCAGCCACGGTTATGTTGTAGTCTCTATCGACCATCCTTCTCATTCCTTCTATACCGTGTCCGACGATGGGAAAGTGACGCTTGCGGATAAGGGATTCTTGCAGGAATTCCAAAATGCCAACACCGATGGAGTTTATACAAATAAAGAGGTTTATGGATTATTCCAAAAATGGATGAAGCTGCGCGCGGATGATATGAATTTTGTAATCGATACTATACTTGAAAAAACCAGCAGTGACACGGACAGCCTCTATAAGCTGATCAATACAAGTAAAATTGGGGTGTTTGGCCACTCCATGGGCGGCACGGCGAGTATGTGGCTTGGAAGAGAGCGTTCAGATATCAGCGCAGTGGTCAATATTGATGCGCCGATGTTCAGTGAGCTTGTCTACAATAAAGCAGCGGATGACTTCGCGGCAAGCGGCAGACGTTACACCACACCACTTCTCAATATCTATTCCGATGATGTGTGGAAGCAGCTGGGCAGAAACACCATCTATGCGGCCAACCAAGCCGCGGATCAGAACACCGCAGAGATGTATACCGTTCATTTTCAAGGGGCCAAGCATTTAAGTCTTACGGACTTGCCTTTGTTCTCACCATTCCTTGCCAATCAACTTCAACGTGGAAGCGCAGAGATCGATAAGTATTTCTGCATTGAAACGGAGAATGAGCTGATCTTGAAGTTTTTTGACTATAAATTAAAAGGAATAGGCAGCTTCAATCCTCCTAAGGCCTATTAACCGACCGAGCAAGTGACATAGAGCCTCCACTTCCAGAAAAAAGGCTTTGCAGATGGAATCCCTCTGCAAAGCCTTTTTGCGTTCACGAACTGTTAAAATAAATCCCTCTTATGACGTTAGACCATACATGTATGGCCCTAAGTGAATAACCTAACCAAAAGCCCCCACTCTCGTGATTGTTCATCCTTAAACTTCTTCAATGAATCGAGGTTGCCTATGAACGATTCCTACACTAAACGCCAAATCCGCGAAATTACCGGCCGCTACGGCCTGATCCCAGTCCGCTCGGAGCCGGTCTCTTCCTTATACCGAAGGAACGCAGTGTTCAAGGTACACACGCAAAGTGGAACCTATGCGGTTAAACCCTTTCTCCGCCAGCCGTCCCTCGGCTCAAGTGCGGTTCACCAAATAGGAACAACCGCCAAATATGTAAAGCTTCTGGCAGACAGCGGCTTCAGCCACATGCCTAAATGGCTCACCACCCGTTCCGGGAAGCTGTGGACTTTAAGCCATGGCAGACCCTTCTATATGACCACATGGATTTCGGGCAGAGGTATGGAGAAACCTGAGGATTTCGAGCAATTAGGCCGGGCCCTTGCGACGCTCCATCTGACTCCCGGCCTTGGCCTCCGCACGAAAGGTTCTCCCACACTTGAGCAGATTCGGTTATGGCAGGTGAAGGACCAACTCTTCCGAAAACGAATGGCCCAAGCATTACAGCCGGGTGGCCGGAACCGCCGATGGCTCAAGAAATACGGAAAGACCTGTACCCGTCTCTCGGATCGGGCATGGGCTATTTTAAAAAGTCCAGAGCTTGTTGGTCTTCTGAAAAGAGAGTGGAGCCGTCCGGCACTGATCCACAACGATATTACCTCCCCTAACGTCATTATTTCGGGGGAAAATCAGCTTTTTATCATCGATTGGGACCATATCAAAGTGGGTTCAGCTTATGTGGATATCGCCAAAGCTCTTATGAACACTACCCAGTTCAATCCCGATTTCATTCTGGCGCTGTTGAAAGGGTATGAAGAGGTTAACCCCTTAGAGCGGGCTCAGCGCAAATTGATTTATTGCTTATATGGATTGCCCCGGGAGGCTTGGCAGGCTATCCGATCCCCCAAAGGCAAGCGAAGCCAGGAAATGCTGCGCATCCTGGAGCAAACTTGGCCTCTCCGGTTGGATGCCATGAAGCTGCTTGCAGATTGGTCAAATCAATAAAGGGAAGTGAACTAAAGGATGTCCCTCAAGTTACGGGTAGAACAACAATATGGACTAAAAATTAAGGATATCCAGCAAGTCAAAGACGTGTATAAGCTTCGAACTTCGGATATGACCTATTGTTTAAAAGGATACGTCTTCCCCGAGGAAGAAGTCCGATTCATTACCCGGATCTTCACTTTCATGGCAGAGAAGGGGTTTACACGCGGGCAAAAAGTATACCCTACGGTAGAACAGTCCCTCTACATGACTTATGAGGGAAACCTGTACACCTTAACGAATTGGGTTGTTGGACAAAGGCCGATTTTCACAAAAAGAGGGGACTTCAGGAACGGGCTTCGAACCCTGGCCAAATTCCATTCCATGGCTAACGGGTTTCCCATTACGGAAGCTCCCGAGTCAAGAATCCGGTACTGGGGACTGGGCAGCGAAATTTCGGATTATCAGCAACTGCTCAGCCAGTACAAAGAGACCCGGCATTTAGCAAGCCGTTGTGAGGAAGTGGCAAATTTCTTACAGCAGCCTCAGTCTCTGGAAGCCATCCGGACGGAACAAGAAACCTCCGCCTTTATCCATGGTGATTACAATTATCCTAATCTAATTAAAAGCCCTAGGGGGAAGCTGCATTTAATAGACTTCGATAATACTTCCCTTCATACAAGAATGAAAGACTTGTCCCATCTGCTTCACCGAAATTGCGGCTGGAACGGGGTCAGGATGCTTCGCTCGATTGACTATTATCAGAGATACCGCCAATTAAACGCTTCAGATACCCGCCTCTTGTATGCGCTTTTATGTGCTCCTTATCATGTGGTCCGAAATATCCGAATCGGTGGAATTCGTTCTGCCAAGCCGCTTATCGTCACCTCAGCGCAATTTAGCAAATATCAACGTGAGCTCAGGTCCTTGCTGTAAACCGCGCGATTCGGCGATTCTTTATACCGCTGTTCCTGTTTCTCTTTGAACCGGGAAAAAACTAAAGGGGCTTCTCCTGAATCTCAAGCCCCCCTTAGTTCACTATTTAGTTTAGATCAAGCTAGAGTTCAATCACCTTGGTGGCGATATTCGTGCAGAACTCTCGGTCATGCTCCACAAAGAGCAGGGTTGGCGCGTGCTCCAGCAGCAGCTCCTCAATCTGCATCCGGGAGATGACATCAATGAAATTCAGCGGCTCATCCCAGATGTGCAGATGGGCCTGCTCGCACAGGCTCTTGGCGATCAGCACCTTCTTCTTCTGCCCGCCGCTGAAGGACGACATGTCCTTCTCAAATTGCAATCTTGAGAAATCGAGCTTCCTAAGAATTGCCTTAAACAGGCTCTCCTCAATTCCGTGCTCTCTCGCATAATCGGTCAGATTGCCCTGCAAATGCGAGGTATCCTGAGACACATAGGAAATCTTGAGCTGGCTCCCAACGCTGAGCTGCCCGGTATAGCTAATAGGCTCGCCGCAGATCAACTTCAGAATGCTGGACTTCCCGGTGCCGTTCCGGCCTGACAGGGCAATCCGGTCCCCCTGCTCAATCGCAAAGCTGATCTCCGGGCTCGCCTGCCGATCCCCATAATAAACGGCAACCTGCTTAAGCTCAGCGAGCTGCTTCTTCGGGTAAACCAGCTGGGAGATCTTCAAGCTCTCGGAGCTTTCGATATTTTTCAGCAGCTTGGACTTCTCCTCTATAGCCGACTGCTGCCTGTTCTCCATAGACTTGGAGCGCTTCATCATCTTCGCAGCCTTATGTCCAACATATCCCTTGTCTACCTTGGAACCGGAATTTCTGGTTCCATTCTTGGTTTTCTCCACCTCGTGAGACCAGCCGCCCGTTCTTTTCGCTGCTTCCGACAGACGGTGGATATCCTTCTTCAGCTTCTCATTCTCGGCAAGCTCATACTGATCCTGCCTCATCTTGTTCTCCCACCAGTCGGTGAAATTGCCTTTCTGGATATCGATATGGGTCTTGTTAATCGACAGAATGTGGTCTACACAATTGTCCAGAAACGCCCGGTCATGGGATACCAGAATAAAGCCGTTCTTCGTATTCAGATAGTCGCTGACCAGCTTACGGGAATGCATATCCAGATGGTTGGTGGGCTCGTCAATAAGCAGGAAGCTGTTCTCTTTCATAAACAGGGCAGCCAGCAGCACCTTGGTCTGTTCACCATTCGACAAGGTCAGAAATGGACGGTACAGCACATCCTCGGATACTTTCAGCCAGCTCAGCTCGCGCAGAAGCTCCCAGTGCGCAAAGTCTGGAATAATACCGCTAATTACATCCAGTGTATGCTCTTCCTTATTCTCAACATGGAATGGAAAATACTCAAAGCTGACACTCGATGAGATATGTCCGCTGTAATCATACTTACCCAGCAGCAGATTCATAAAGGTGGTCTTCCCTCTGCCGTTCCTCCCGGTGAAACCCAGCTTCCAATCGGTATCAAGTTGAAAGCTGACATCCTCAAAAATATTATCGTAACTGCCCTCATAGGCAAATGTCAGGTTGCTTACTTGAATCAAGGCCATGGTCTATATCCTCCTGTACATAAAAAATAAAAGCCGCAAGAAGTTACCTTCCCGCAGCTCAAAATAAATACAGCAAATCCAACCCCTACAGGGTTAGATAAGGATATATTGACAGAGCCTTAGAGAGAGTAATCTTCTTGCATCACAAATAAAACATGGGCGATAACACCGCTATGACTGTTTTATTGGGATTCGCAAGAATAATTACATGCTCTTCAGCTCCTGTCTTAAAATTAACACCATGGTAACACACCTGATTTTGGAATTCAAACCCAAATACATCCGTACGCGCGGCCAGCCTCTATCGGATTTCCGTACCCCTCTCTCTAGTCGGGCGTGTTCAGAAGCTTCTTCATCCGGTAATTCTTCAAAGAAATCCCCTTACGTTCCACGATCTGGGGCTGCATCACTTTGTATCCTTTTGCTTCGAAAAAAGGCTTTGCAGTAACGCTTGCCTCTGTCTCAACTTCGGCTAGCCCCAATGTCACGGCCTCGCTCTCCAGTGTATCCACCAGAGCCGCGGCAATGCCTTGCCCTTGGTAGTCTTTATGTACGAACAGCCGGTCGAGGTAACCCTCCGTGGTCATGTCCGTGAATCCCACGATTCGCCCGTCCCGCTCAGCCACATAAGAAATATGGCTGCCCAAGGACTTCCGCCAGCTCTCCCGCCGCTGCGGTTCCTCTGCCTTGGAAGCCCAAGCATCAAGCTGCTCCTGGGAGTAATCTTTCTTATTCACCGTATGTACCGTCTCATAGAATAGAGTAACAATTTGATCAATATCGTAGTCCTGGAATTTCCTAATCTGCATGTGAACCCCCCCACCCATATTAAACCAATTTTAATCAAGATCCCTCCTTCATTTTAACCCAGGATTGTTACGATAAGTAACATTCAGAGAGTAAAGGGAGCGTGACGAATGCGAGTATTTGAAATGTTATTAGTTACAGCCTGCGCCGCAGTAATGATCGTGCTGCTGCTTCGCAAGGAAGCGAACCGGATGGCCGGGATAATAACCGGTATCACCTGCGGTGCATTGTTGGCCTCTCAGCTGTTGTTTGAGGGTTACCGGTGGCAGATGATTCCGGCTTATGCCGTTGCCGTTGTGCTTGTGATCGCCGCCTTATTCAAGCGAAGGAAGGCTGGCAAGACGGTTCGCTACACTGTATCATCCCTATTCGTATTGCTGCTCGGCGGCTCGGTTGCCTTGTCGCTGCTGCTGCCGGTCTTCCAGCTGCCAAAGCCAACCGGTGAGTTCAAGGTGGGAACGGAAACTCTTCACTTCGTCGACAACAGCCGGGAAGAGATCTTCACTAAGCAGAAGGGGGACAAGCGGGAGCTTATGGTCCAAGTATGGTACCCTGCTGCAGAATCCGGTGGGTCGGGGCCGCGCCCGGTGTTCCCCGAGGATCCGAAGGTGTTCCAGGCCTATACGCAGGGTTATTCCGGCTATATGAAGCTTCCCGCAGCTGCTTTTGACTACTGGAAATACTTCAAGGCCAATGCTTACACGGGTGCGGAAGTACGGCCTGCGAACACGCCGTACCCGGTAGTGCTGCTGTCACATGGCATGGGGGTCGGCAGGATTCTGCATACGTCCCAGGCCGAGAACCTGGCCAGCCATGGCTATATTGTATTCGCTGTAGACCATACTTACAGCACGGTTGCGACCGCCTTCCCGGACAGTCGGGTAACCGGCTTTCTGACCAATCAGTCTCAAGAGAGATTCTATGAGGACAGCCACACCATCCTGCAGGTGTGGAATAAGGACATCTCATTCATCGTGGACCAATTAGAGAAGCTCAATACGGGCGCCATCGCCAGCAAATTCAAAGGGAAGCTGGATATAAACAACATTGGCATGATGGGTCATTCCTTCGGCGGAGCGACCGCATTCGAAGCCGTATATTCGAACCCGCGCATCAAAGCGGGCATCAATATGGATGGCACGATATTCGAGACAAAAGGCCGGGACGACATGAAAAAGCCGTTTATGTTCATGGAATCGGGGGATTTTGCTAAAGTGAACGCGGAGCAAGCGAAATTCCGTAAGGTTCCGATTACAGAAGAGGAGCTGAAGGCGCTCAAATTTACACGTCAGCAGTTCGATACGGTCCTGAAGAACCGGGAGCTGGAATTGAAGCTGATCGACCGCGCAACCCAGCAGGGTGGCGGCAAAGTCGTTTATGTCGAGGGAACGGGACATTACAACTTCACCGATCTTCAGCTGTACTCGCCGATTATCAGTAAAATCGGCATGACGGGAAGCATTAACGGTGTCAGGGGAGCGGAGCTCGTAAACCACTATGTACTTGAATTCTTCAATCAGCATTTGCGCGGAATGAAGAGCACGCTGCTAGCGGGCCCGAATCAGGACTACCCGGAAGTGAAGTATCCGAAGTCGGTGTCTCTGGGAGAATAGAGAGATGGAGGTTCATTAAGCCGAATATCTAGAGATTTAATACTTGAAGAAGCGCCCTTCGTATGAACGAGGGCGTTTCTTCTATGCTTGCCCGCTTTTTCAGATTTTGTCGAGTTTTGTAGTTTAGAATAAAAAGGCTTCAAGGAGGTGGAAAGACTTGCGGACCGACGATATTCTTAACGAAATGCATAAGCTTAGCCACGATGATGAACAAAGGTACCGCCTGCTTATGAGATATTTGCGGCTGGTAGACCAGGACAGGAAACATCGGGGGTTTCTAGACAAATTCAGGAGTCAGTGGAGGTTCTATAATAAACATAAGCATCTACACTAAACTTAAAAGCCACTTAGATAAAAGAAAAGAAGACATTTGTCTCGAAATGCGGTACGAATGTCTTCTTTTTGTGGGTCTGGCTTAGCTATGTTTTCTATTAAACTCTCAGTCCACTAGCTTCAGGCGTATATGGATAAAGCGCGGAGCAGGCAACTTATTCTATTTAAATCCCTTAAAATCATTGATTCTTTAATTCAATATTGATTTCCTTTTCTTCGGAGCCATTTTTGTTGTCAAATAGTTTAATAACCCACTGATTATCTTTTTTGTTGTATTCTACGGTTTTGATTACTGGTACATCCATATATTTGGATTCATTTATCGCTTTTACTATCGCTTCTTTCTTGAATCTTTCATTTTGTTCCTTATCATGTATAACATCAATTTTCTTTGCTTTTCCTTGGGCTGGATTTGAAGTTTCTATCCCACCGTCAAATTTTACCGATATTGTATCCCCAATTTCTAATTCAGTAGTTGTTTTAACCCATATAGCTTCACTTTTATTTTCAGAATTACCAATATAATTCGTGACTAGCACTCTACCAACTTCTTTTTTTACAACAACACCAGAAAAAGTAGTATTTATATTATCATCCCTCTCTTCGTCTGAAATGCTGTTGGAACATCCAGAAATTAAAAAGAATAACAGTATAAATATAAGGAAGTAGTTTTTTTTCATCCAAACCTCCTAAATTAGTTATAGCCGGTTAGTTGATGATTTAATTACTCCAATTACTAATTTGTCGACCAGTTTCAGTAATTTTAATAAGTCCGATATCTTGTCCGTTTCCAGCGGTAGACCCTTCCACTCCGGCTTTGGAGCTATTTTGGTTAACCGCTGTTTTTTGCAGATAAGTATCTAGTTTCTGGTTCTGTCTATCCCCGTATAAACTCATCCCAACTAATTTGGCGGGATTCATAATCTGCGCCGATGCCTTTAAGCTGGGCTTCGATGTCAGCAGCCCCCCGGTCAATACCCTTATACACGAGCAGAGGCACTGTCTCCAAATGAGCCTTGGCCTGAGCATAATCGCAGGAAAATACTTTTTTGATGAACACCAGGGTCTTGATCTTGTCAGTGCCTGGACCCGTGATTAACACTTTATAATAATTGTACTGCTCATCTTCGTCCATTTCCCACTCCTCGTCCTCGAGGCTACGAGGCCGCAGGACACTATGAAGAAACTCGGTGAGATTATCATAAGCAACGGAGAAATCCCAAGTCCCCGCTCCATGCTCCGCCGTATAAATAACTGTATCCCCCCGGGATAGATCGATACAATACGGATCGCCTTCATCCGAGGCGATAACGAGATAATCCTTCGGCCAATCTGTGATAGGTTCATCCCTAACATGATTATAATTGTAGCCCGACTGTCCCCCGATCAAATCCTTGGCGCCGTAAATGTCCAGGTTGATATATTCGTCCGTGCTCCAGGATACCGATGTCGGGACGTAGTGCTTCAAGAAGTACAAATATTCCTCCGGCAGGTTCCACTCGCGGGTGGCCACACGTATATCCTCAGCTTCAGCTTCAGTTCGCAGCTCCATAGGATACTTGGCGTAGAAGTCGGGCTCCTGCTCCCTTGCTATTTCCAAAGCTACTTGCATCTTCTCCAGTACATCATCGATTTCCTGATATGTAGGTTTCAATATAATCACCACTTTGATTAAGGATGGCCTTACTATTCTATATAAAATGAGCTTATGAAGGTTACCCTTTTGGGGCGCTGCGATGCCGAGTGTTCTTACGACCGCTGTTGTCTCCGAAATCTTTGAATTAGATATCAAAGTAGGGGCATTTCGGAGACAAAGGCGGACGCTCCGCTTCTTCAGAATCACTCGGGATCGAAGCTGTGATCGGTAAGCTCTAAAGTTCATCTTATATAGTAAATATAATACTGCCAAAAATAGGAGAAGACCACTCCAACCCCGGAGTGGTCTATTTGTTCAACTGGGCTCAGCCATTTAATCTGGTCTTTTCCTTAGGCTCTGAATAGGCAAGCTGCTGGCATTCATGGAATGCAAAATGCCTGCACCCCCTGCATTGACCGTAGTTAATTTTTGTAAGGGCAGCGCTGATTGCCTCACCTGTTTTGTCAAAAAAGTGCTCCTGCCCGATGAATTCGTCCAGTCCTGTCTTACTTAGCACCAGACGCGGCTGATTCTGGATTTCGGAGATGAACACGGTGCCACCGTGCTTCTTAAAGTGCTTCGCCAGGCTTGCCAAATTGGATTCACCCGTAGTGTCCATATAGGGCACATTGTTCATTTTCAGGATCAGCACTTTAGGCTTGTAATGAATCTCGTCCATAATGCTCTTCTCAAACATATTGGCCACCCCGAAGAACAACGCCCCCTCAACCGTGTATATACTGATCTGAGGGCAATTATGCTGCTCCTGAACCATATGGGCAGCCACTTCTTCGTTCCTGCTATTCGGATCGGGCAGAACCTTGGCCGTGGTCAGAAGCTCGCTCATATGCTTCACGAAGATGACCCCGGATAAGATCAACCCAACTTCAACCGCCGTAGTTAAATCTGTAAAGACGGTAAGAACAAAGGTGATGACCAGTACGGCTGACTCAGCACTCTTGGTTCTTAGCACATGGGCAAACTCTTTGCGTTCGCTCATATTCCAGGCTACCATCATCAAGATAGGCGCCATACTGGCAAGCGGGATGCGGGAGGCATGTGGAGCAAAGAGGAACAAAACCATTAACACCACAATACCGTGGATTACCCCGGAAAAGGGTGATACCGCACCGCTCTTAATATTGGTGGCGGTTCTGGCAATAGCCCCTGTGGCTGGAATTCCCCCAAACAGCGGGGTAATCATATTGGCTATCCCTTGACCGATAAGCTCCCGGTTGCTGTTATGCCGCGTTCCAGACATTCCATCTGCGACTACAGCCGACAGCAAGGATTCAATCCCACCTAACATGGCAATAACAAAAGCAGGTTTGATTAAATGCTGAATATTCTCAAGGGTAATTGCAGGAAAATGGATACTGGGCAGGCTCCTCGGAATAGCTCCATAAGTAGAGCCGATAGTTGCCACCTGACCGGGAAAGAACACGGAAGCCACCACGGTGGAGAGAAGTAAACCCATAAGTGAACCAGGCACCTTAGGAAGCAGTCTCGGTGTAAGTAGAAGGGCTGTTAAACAGATGGCTGCGGTTAACACACTGTACATATTCGTTCTATATAAATGAGCACCAAGCTCTTTCATATTAGCCAGAAAGGACTCGTGCTTGCTTAAGCCGGTTAATCCAAGAAAATTCCCGATTTGCCCTGCGAAGATCGTAACCGCAATACCGGTTGTGAACCCAATGGTAACAGGTCGTGGAATAAATTTAATGACTCCGCCAAGCTTAAAGACGCCCATAAAGAAAATAAGTACTCCTGCCATGAATCCTGCAATAAGCAGGTTATCATAACCGTACTGCATTACTATCCCGAACAAAATCGGAATAAACGCACCGGTTGGTCCGCCAATTTGGAATTTGGAACCGCCAAACAGGGAAATTAATATACCCGCAATGATTACCGTGAATAAGCCATACTCCGGCTTGACTCCGGATGCAATGGCAAACGCCATTCCTAATGGAATGGCGACAATTCCCACAATCAAACCCGAGATCAGGTCCTTCTGCAACGATTTTACATTATATCCTTCATATCTCCCGCTAAATCTCATGCTCTTCTTCACCGCTTTATAAATATTTGATTATTTGAATATATGTAGAATCATATATCCAAAGTAATACGGTGTCAATTTCACTTTTACCTAATAAACGCCCAGAGTTTAAGAAAAAAAGGGCTTCATGGCGATTACCTCTCCATTAGCCCTTTATTACAGCTGGTTTGTTATTCATTTTTAATGTTCTCCAACAAGGTGATAGTATCAATAAGATGATTATCAAAAATCTGCTTTGCTACTTTTAACAAGTCCTTAATTAAGGGGTCCCTTAATGAATAAATGACCGATGTTCCGTACTTGGTCCCTACAACAACGTTCTTATTCCTGAGAACGGCCAACTGCTGCGACACCGCTGAACCTTCACTGCCCAGAATGGCCTGTATCTCATTCACGGTCTTATCGCTTTCCGACAATATCTCAAGTATTCGAATCCTTAATGGGTGTGCTAAGGCCTTGAAAAATTCAGATTTGAATTGTAGGACTTCCTGAATCATTGTATTCTCCCCTAATATTTGAAGATTTGAATATAAGCTATCATATCATACTGCATGGCGAATGAATAACCTGAAGCAAGACATATAAAATGAACTTATGAAAGTTACACTTCTCGGGTACTGCGATGCCGAGTGTTCTTTAAGGCCGCTGTTGTCTCCAAAATGCTTGAACTAAATATCCAAGTAGGGGCATTTCGGAGACAAAGGCGGACGCTCCGCTTCTTCAGACTCACTCGGGATCGAAGCTGAGATCGGTATATTCTAAAGTTCATTTTATATAAATTACCCGGTATGAAAAAAAAAAGAGAAATCATCGCGATTTCTCTTTCTCTATACACAATATCTGCCTGGACCTTTGCCAATATGCTGCTCAGTCATTAAACGCCCTCTCAAACGCCTGAATGGTCTTACCATCCCTGGAATTATCCAATACCGCGAAACGGATTTCGGAGAACAGCAGCCCAAAGTCTTCGTCCTCAAGCAGCTCGCGCCACCACCCGGCGACCTTGACCGGATCGTTGCGGAATACACCGCAGCCGTAAGCCCCCAGGATGAGACTCTTGTCGCCCTTATGCGCGAATATCGCCAACGCGAGTCGCATCCGGTCCTTCATCACGCGTTCCGCCTCTTGTGGGTCCTCGCCTTTGAGTAGAACCTGCCCATAGTTCACAGCCGGCAGGGTCAGGACCGAGGCAGTCACGGGCCGCTCAATAAGGTCAAACCGCGGATTACGGAAAAATACCACGTCCGGCGAATAGATGGCATGATCGGTGTACATCATTGATTTGCAGGCCCGGTTGGCTTTATAATAGCCCTCATTACACAGCTGGGTTGCATACAGCCCGCTGGAAGCGGCAATACTCTCCTCCTGAGCCATGGCTCCGTTCAGGAACCCGCCGCCGGGGTTCTTCGCACTGGCGAAGTTCAGCACGCCAACGTGCGGCTTGCCTGCCGCCGCAAAGTCCAAGACCGCCTTCACCGTTGCCTCATTGGCGACGGAATAACTGGCCGTCTGCGGCAGCCGGGGCAGCTCAGCGCTGCTCCGTACAAGCTCCGCTCCCTGTTCAGGAGTGATCAGCTCGCTGTTCTCCTCCGAATGCTTCTGCGCCGCGGCGAATTCAACTCGTCGCCCCTCATATTCATAGAAACCCATCTGCTGGATTCGCAGAGTGTCCTGGGCAATTCCTTTACGCTTCATTTCCAATCCCTTCTTTCCTCATCAACTCATCCCGGGCCTCGCTCAGCGCGAAGCCCAGCAAATTTCTCCCCCGCCACTTCACGGGATTCTCCGCGTCCGGATTGGACTGGCCCATCCCAATTCCCCAAATCCGATCCCGTGGGCTGGCTTCAACCAGAATGCGGTTCTTTGTGGACCTTAGGTAGCGCCCAAGCTCCTCATTCTGCGAAAACTTGGCCAGACTGCCTCTGAGGACAATACCGTAGCATTCTTTATCCCAAATATTCTTGTCAAAATTCCGGACCGCACGTCCATAAGCCTTCATCTCTTTGGGATGTTTGGCCTTCAGAATCGCTTCCAGCATCTCCTCATCCCCGAACAGCCGGGCTTTCTCCGCCATCATGAACTGCTCGGCACAGGAGTACAGCGTGCCGTCAACCTCAAACGGACTCATCCACCACTGACTGAAGCAGCTCTTGTCTACGCCTCCGTCCTTTGGCGGAGTATGCCCCCAGAAGAACACGTACTTGAACTTTTCGCCCGCATTATAAGCCCTTCTTAACTCCTCAATATTGTAGATCATCAGGTCTCCTCCCAATTTCTTCGATACAAGCGGGATGGCCGGTGCCCCGCATTCTCTGTGTAATGGTCTGTTTCGGCCACCAAATCCGTCACCTTGCGGCGGAATGCAGCCTTCAGCAGCTCTTTATCCAGGATCACCTCATACACCATCTGCAGCTCCGTCAAGGTGAACAGCTCCGGCATCAGGTGCAGTGCGAGGTCTGTATAATTCACCTTTCCACGCAGACGTTCGATAGCGTAAGCGATGATTTTGGCATGGTCAAAAGCAAGCCCCTCATTGGTCACGATGGCATAAGCTGTTTCCGTTGAAGATCGCTTCACCGTCACCTTTCGCTCCACGACCGCCATGAGCTCATCTTCTCCAGCACTTAGCTTGAGTTCATACTCCCAGGTCTTGACGTGCCCGTCCCCGGTCATGTCCTTCCGCTCCCTAAGCAGCCGGTAGGTCACTTTAAACCAGGCGGCCTCAGCCGCATCGTCTCCCGCCTTCAGCTTCAATTGGTCGCTGTTGATAAGCGCCATGTAGCTGCAGCTCATCACCCAGGTGCGGGGGTCACGCCCAATATCGCTGAACGTATACAGCTGCTCCAAATAAACATCATGCACGCCGGTCTCCTCGCGCAGTTCCCTTGCCGCGGCCTGCTCTGTCGTCTCATCCGGCCGGACGAAGCCTCCCGGCAGCGCCCATTTACCCAGAAATGGGTGCCCTCCCCGGCGAATGAGAAGAATGCGCAGCTCCTTGTCCGGAAGCTTGCGATAGTTATCTTCTTCCGTATCGGTTACGGTAAAAATCACCATGTCCGCTGCCACCGACGGCCGCTCGTAATCCCCAACCTGGTATCGCTCCAAAAACTCCCGTTCTGTAAGCCCATCGCGATCAACTATGTCCACCAGCTTTACCCCCTTGGTTATTTATCTTAATTACTCAGATCAGCCCGCCAAAATAATTATCGTAAGGCCGGAACTCCGCCAAGACTTCGTCTACCTTGCACATCCGTTCCTCAAGGCTGCCCCGCAGCGTAATAAACGGAATCCGCCGCTGCTTCAAATCCGCAATAATCTGCTTGTGAAATATATGCCGCTTCTGATCCCCGCTGCGGTCCCACGTATCATCGTAAGGAATATCATCGTCGCAAAGGAAGAACAAATCATACCGCTGGGCGTTCTCCAGCGCGATCCGCGTTAACCGTTCCGGCGCCCGCCCATGATAATCCATGGCGAACATGTACGTGGTAATCGCATTCGTATCCACGAACAGGTAACGGTTCGCTTCCAGCAGGGCCTTCTCCTCCCGCTCCAGATGCCCGGCTGCAATCTCATCGAACGCCTCGAAGCTGATTCTGCGGTCCACCTGGTGCTCGGTCCAATAATCGCGCCCATACTCGCTGGCAAATGTAGTCCCATACCGCTGCGCCAACGCTTCGGTGATCGTAGATTTGCCCGTTGACATCGCTCCCACAAACACCACCTTGGTGATTAAATCGCGGTACACGATATCGCTCACGAATTCCCGGTGTTTATAAGGTTCGGACCGCACCATCGTCGCCGAGATCGGAACCCGTTCACGGGCTTCATCGACCCGCCGGTCCACCGCACCCAGAGCAATGCTCATATGCTCGCCGTAGAACTCGCTGGAGTAGAAGTGGGTCACCTGTTCACCCTTTAGCAATCCGAGGATATACTGCTCCTCCCGGATCTCATGCTCCCGGTCATTAGAGTAGCCATCCGGCCCATCCCAGGCCTCAATCACCCGGACTGCCGGATAGAGCTTGCGAATCCAGCCCGCCCGGATATGAAGCGGAATCGTAGTGACATTTGTCTCGTAGATCACCACAATCAGCTCATCGACCTCCTTCAGCGCCGTCTCAATCATGAACTGGTGGCCTTTATGCAGCGGGGCGAACTTCCCCAGAGTGAGTCCGAGTGTCTTCATACCGCCACCCCTTTAGCTCCTTTATTCCAATTGTAGTAGCCATAACCGGCGTTGATCAAATAAGCGCTCCACATCACAATCATCAGCAGGCCGTCTGCACTGCCCTCCAGCATCCGAATTACCCAAAGCACTACCGTGAACATATTGAGCACAATATAGACCAGCCATTGTTCCTTGAATCTTCTGACCATCAGAAAGGTGGCCACAATCGACAGCACTGTTGTAATGGCATCGATATAGGGCGAGTTCTGTCCGCGAATGAATGAGAGCCCCAGCCCAAGCAGCAGGCTGCTTAACACACAGACGCCCGTGACCAGCAGCAGCCCCTTAAGCTTCATCTGCCGCATGGACAGCTTGCCGCCCTGCCGGTTATTTTTCCACATATAGAAGCCGATGACGTTCATAGGTACGAAGAAAAATACGTTCAGCATGACCTCTCCAAACAAGCCATTCGTATAAGCCAAATAAGCGTAACCTACGGTATTGTACATGCCGAATACATAACTCATCAGGCTGCCCTTAGCCGCAAGCACCACGCACAGCACCCCTGTAATAAAGACGGTAAACCCGAATAAAGAATCCTTGGAGGCTATCGTGAACCCAACTGCGACCAGGGTAAATAAAAGCAGCCATGCTAATTCGAATGCATTCCATCTGCCCATAAATTTCTTCATCCTGCATCCCCTCAGCTTTCACCAGCTTGTAGACTGCCGAAACTTCCAGTCTTTTCTTATTTATGAATTGATAATAACATAACATTACTATCAAAAGCAATATATAAAGTTAAAAAGCCAGTCCTCCGGAATTGCTCCGGCGACTGGCCACTTTTCTAGCACTTATACAAGATATTCACTCATAATTAACTCGATATCAAATGGAGTAACCCCTTTATCCACCGAGAATACCGATCCTGCCTGGTCCCTGGCATCTACCAACTCTCCTCTTGCCTGCGCATGGAGCATGAATAGATCGTACAGGTCCGGCTTCCGAAGAGCTGTCATCGCTTTGCCCATCAGGACCATTCCTTTCTGGTTCCCCTCCACATTGTTGTAGTAGTGAGGCTGTCTTGTCAGGGATAGGTCCGTCCATATCACGGTGCGCTCTACGAGATCCAGGATCACAGGGATGGCGATCTGCGTATCGGCAGTGACATCGATTTTATTGGCAACCGTCCTAGGCTCGAAGATTTCCCCCGAAGCCGGTTTCTTCCGCATCATCCAGCCCACAAAGCACTCCGGCAAATCGCAATAAGGCTGAGTTGTGAACGAGTGAAGGGTTGCCACAATATAACGTCCGCCATAATCAACGATGGAAGGAATGTGCAGGTCAATGAATTCGCACGCCCCCTGAGGCGCTGACACAATATCTCCGCTGTGCACAGCCCGGTACTTGGAAGAGCGCAGATTGGTATAAGAAATATGCTCCACATACTGCCAGTTGCGATCATACATAACAGCTGACAGGTCAATGTCCACGCGGCCCGTCGGCTTACCGTCCACCGTCCCCTCTTTCCACCAGCTGAAGAAACGGAGAGTGTCCCCCTCCATCATAGGCACGCGGCTTCCCCGGACAATGGTATGCAAAGCTTTGCTGGCCGATCTTTGAGAGAACGGGACATGGTAGGACTTCAAGCGTCCGTCAATATAGGTCTTCCCGAGCGGGGGCAATGCGGAGAACCGGTGTATAAGCGTCTTTTTGCATAGTTCTATGATGTCCTGGCACGCCGCCTGGCTGATCGCCGGAAGCGTATTTGGGATCGCAAACGCCTTGGCCACATTCCCTTTTGGGAAAAAGACTCTAAGCTCCTGAGGCTCATTACGACGGGCAAAATGGTTCTTCACCTGCAATAGGACAGGTGTGGAGACTTGATCTGCGACTTCACCAAAAGCCAGCACCACATACTCGGGGTCTTCGGCAACCCGCAGCAAATGATCCAATCTTCTTGCGAATTCACCTGGGCGCTGCATCAATAAATCCATCAGACCCCAGACATTATGATACTGAAAAGCCAGCTCAACGCTCCCGTTAAACGTTGTAAAGGGCTTGTTGTTCCGTAAAATATCAAAAGCTTCCTCAGCCCGCATATACCGGTGCCTGTATTCCGAAGGATGCAGGATTTCACCTAGGCGAATCCAGCGCTCTTTATAGCGGAGCATATCCTCCGTAATCTGTCCGCACTGCTCCAGTAATCCAAGCAGCAGCCGTCTCTCGGAACGTTTGAACTTGCGGAAACGTGTGGCCTCGGCAAGGCTCACATCGCCGTGCGACCAAGCTACAGCCAGCCGGAGAACATCGGTTGCCGTCTTGATGTACCGGCCGATCAGCTTCACATTTGCCTTATCATGCTTTAACAGGGAACCTGCAACGAATCCCACATTCTCCTTGAACGGAATTTCGGAAGGGAGAATCTCATCCAGTTCTTCTAAATCCGCAAGCTCAATGGCAGTATCGATATCTTGTTTGTCTGTCTCGGAAATGGAACCCTTGGCCTCAATGAGCTGGCGGATCATCGTATGGAACTCCGCTTTGCTTCCAAGATCGATCACCTTAAGGCTTACCGTGTCCAGCAGCGGAGGTCTGTCCGCCGTCTTCGACTCCGGCAGCTCCAGGGTAAGATAGTGATAAATTGCGTTCAGATACAGCTCCGCATCATCTTCCTGCATCACCTGCAGCGGGAAGTCCTGATACATCGGTCTGTATTCCACATGGGCGCCTACAAGCACCTTAAGATCGGCAACCAGCTGATGATACAACGCTTCGAACTGCTCCCTGGGCAAGGTTCGGACAGCGCTTAGCAATGGCATGGAGAACGTATATCCCAGGTGTTCGATATTCTTCAAGGCCGCAGCCAAATGTGTCTTCGGAATTCGTTCTGTACCTTGTTCCCGGTTCACAATAATTTTGTTCGCTCTTCGCAAATAGATGGTATTGATTATCATAAAAGACTCCAGGAAAGCAATATCCCTAATTTCATTGGAAGTGAGTGTAGAAGGAAGGAATATTATAGCCTGGATGCCTCCTCTCTTATAGACATCCTTCAGGAAAGCTGCGGCCCTAATTACCCAATTGAAATAGAAGGAAGGACCGCGAGTAGCCTGAAGGTTGGTTAGAACGTTCGAAGTCGGGTGACTTGAACTTCTGATGTGTCCATCATCACATACCTCTAGCCGTGCGAACAGGGTGGAAGTATTACGACTATTGCAAGCGTAAAATAACCCTTATTTGCCAGGAATCTCAAAGATACTCTCGATCCAATCAGGAGCCTCCTCAATTAGAAATGTACCTTCATGATTTTCAACTTCGAGAATAATTTCCCCAGTTACATTACTGTATTTCGAAGAATACTCTTTCCACTGCCGTAGTTACCAGCGATACATACATGATTTTTGCGATCGGCATTACAGCAGAGTTCACAGTATTTCGGCCCCTCTCAGAATTGTTCCAGCGGTCCAATTATTCGTCGTCTTGCTCTATTTCGTACCCTACTTCAGATGCTATTTGGAGACCTTTTGGAGAACCACAGTCTACTTCACTATGTTCAGTGACTTCTCCATTTACATATGAAGTTCTACCGCAGAAACTCCATAACTCTTCACAGAAGGTTACCTCAAAGCCGCATTCAGGGTATTGACCTGAAATATTCATCCATAAGCCGTTAGCAGGTGACCAAGCTGTCTTAAAGCTAAATGATATCTCCATCATTTGATCCTCAGGGTCATTATCTAGTTTATATTGAATGCTCTCTGCCTGCTCGAGTTCGACATCATAAGTCCCCCATTTTGTACCCCAATTTTTATTAGCCCATGTGTACCAATCAGCACACCCATATTTTTGGACTAAGGAATCATACATTTCTCTAGTTAGCGGTAACCCTGTTGTTACCGCACGCGCATTGTTTGCTAAAAGTTCAGCCTGCTTATTTCGAGCTTGTGCGTACTCTTCTTCAGTTACAATGCTTACAGGGGAAACGGTGTTATTAAGCGCTTCTGGCATAGGGAATAGAAGGTTAAAATCTATCGAATCCTTTTCACTATCTGCGACAGTCGTCCTTCTAATAATATCCTTCAGCTGTCCAACTGTCCCTTTGATTACAACTCTGGAATAAATATGATTTGTCATCTGCTAACTCCTTACTAGGTCTTAGTATCCTTTTAATTTTTCCCGTGAGTTGATTGAACAATAGTCAACGTCAAACAAGAAGTTGTATTGAAACAGAAAAGCCCATGGTTCATGAAGCTCCATAGGCTCTGCCTTATGTACAATGTTGTTGAACTGTCAGATTCCATGGAAGGTACGCATCGAGTAGTTCCGGCTGTTGACGAAATGCAATCGCTGGTAACTAAACAGGGACGAATGCTGTTCTCAGCTGGATTGTTCGAGATCACACAGTTCCCGAGTTGCTCCACACCTACTGGGAGGGAAGCTGTTTTCTCGGAGCTTTTACCGTACAGCTTCTGCGTTAGAAATTGTACGCTCTCCTGTAGCCGTTTGTTCTCTTTTTCCAGGTCGCCGATGCGATGCTCTATCTTTTGTAGCTGTCCCAAGGGGCTCATGAGATACCGTTCCCTCACTGTCTTCTATGCCTGTCATTTTACCATAGAATTGTGTACAAACCCCGATTTTACAAGCGTTTTCGGCTCTGTTTTGACCTATATGGAAGGAGTGAAGCCAGCTTTTTGACTACCTTCGGCTGATGAATGGACCGTTCCTCCAGCAACCACCGAAACTCCTGTGGCGTGATCGAGCGTACAGCCTCCGCATCCATGGGCCACTGGTATTGACCGGATTCCAGTCGCTTGTACAACAGGACGAATCCATCGCCTTCCCAGTACAAGGCTTTCATTCGATCCCGCTTGCGACCACAGAACAGAAACAAATGACCCACTCCTTTCCAATTGAAGTGGTCTTTATTCAAAGGTAATCTCTCTTGGCGATTCAGTTAAGCCATTTGGATATAAAGTTGCCCTATTCGAACGCTGCGATGCCGAGTGTTCTTACGACCGCTGTTGTCTCCGAAATGCTTGAACTAGATATCAGTGGGGCATTCCGAACCCATGAACTAGAAGGAATGCTTCACCTTATGTCGAAGACTTTTAGATGAAAATTAGAGTTCTTCCAGCAGGGCGTCAGCCGATTTGAATTATAAACGATCCGAGAGGGTATAACCGATGAACTTTCAATTCCTTTTTAATGAATATCTGAATCAAAAATTCAACAGAGGACTGCCATCCATTCAAACGGACAGCTTCGAATACGCCCCTCTAGAGGAAGGCGGTGCAGAGTTATTGTTGGCGGGGCATGAAAATGAATGGTTCGTAGAGTGGGCAGATGAATTGCAGCCGAGGGATCCCAATTACACTCCAAATCCGGACTGGAAGCCAGTGCTGTCGGAGGTTTTTGAACATCTGGATGTATACGATGAGCTGATATTATATTATCTGTTATTTACCATTAACTCGACAACATCGGTTGTTAAGATCAATGCGTACAATGCCATGAATGACTTTATGAAACATTATTGTTTCTTTCAGTTAGCCCAATTGACGGACACCACCAGACTGGGCAAGGAACAGAAACATCAGCTCAGAGACTTTTTCTTCTTTTTCTATCTGTACGCCCACCCGGTTAATGAAGAGACCCTCTACTCTTTTTCATTTCGCGGACAGGAATTGGTTCATACCAAAACCGGCATAAATATCGAACATTACTTTACTACATTTCACAATTACTACAGCCAGAATCATGACAAATATAGAAGTGAATTATGTATAGCCCCACATGAGATACAGAACTGCAGAAATCTCACGATGGAACTGTTAAGGACAATCGAAGGCAAGTCAGTAAGACTGGTAATGCCTCCAGAAGAAGGTCTAGAAGATATGCTGCGGCTGATTAATAACGCCGATGATTTGATCCAAATGTATTCGGAGAAGAAAACCGCGTTATTCGGCATCATGGGAGAGTTCCTCGCTAGTCCTCACTCTAACCCTTACCGTGATCACATCTTTAGTACCCTGCTGCAGAATTATGTTACCTATATTCTTTATTTTAAGTTTGATGAGATTCACGATTTGGTTGATTACTTCAAAAGCACCCCATCCCGGTGCAGAATCATCCTCAATAAAATTTTTGCGGATACCATCTTCATTCAGAAGATCCTGAGACAGAACCATATCGATATTACCGGGTATCCAGATATCATTGAATTCTTCGACGAGGAGGCTCAGAGGATCTATTTGTAATCTAGAACCACTCCCCCGACCTCCTATCATACAGTTCAAAACAGCAAATTTAAGGCCACCTCCAGGGTGGCTTTGAAGCTAAAAAAAGCCCCTAATCCGGGGCGCAAAATTAAATCGTTTCAGTAACGGTTTGTGCCTGATCATCCAGCTTCTGAGCAAATTGACCGATGCTGCTGAAGTCTTCCATAGTTATACGAATTTGCTGCTGGCCTTCCATGATGGAATCCTGAATACGGACAATACCGTCTGAAATCTCGGATATTTCCTTCGTAATGCCGCTAATAGTCCCCTGAACTTTGCCGATTGATTCCGATACTTCATTAGACAGCTTGCGCACCTCAGCAGCTACTATGTTAAACCCTTCGCCATGCGGACCCGCATGGGCTGCCTCAATGGCAGCATTCAAGGCGAGCAGTTGGGTCTGGGATGCAATATCGCGGATGGTCTGTACAATTCCCTGAATCGACTTGGTCTGCGCCTGCAGTTCCTTAAGAGTCCGTGTATTGTTTGCTGAAATCTCCCCAATCCGGTCCACATTTGTCAGCAGTTCCTGACTGCGGGTAATTCCCAGCTCTGCCCGCTGGGTTAAGGACCGGGAAGTTGTCTCCAGTTCTTTTACCACTTCAGTCAGACTGAAATGTCGTCCGGTAATATCAACCGCAATTTTGGAAACTCCGATAACCTCGGATTCCTGCTCATCATATACCGGCATGTAAGTGGCTTCAAGCCACACCCGCCCACCACGGGAATTTCTCCGTTCAACCTTATCCTGAAAGCTGTGTCCCGACAACAGGGCTTCCCAGAACTGCTCATACTCAGGTGAGCTGACAAAGGAATCAAAACATAAATCCCGATGATTCATGTTCAGTAAATCCTCTGGGGAATATCCCATCGTCCGGGCAAATACCTCGTTAACATAGGCTACCTTCCGGTCAATGCCAAAACGGATCATTGCCAGATTCCGCTCCATCGCTTTGACGACCAATTCGTCCGTTACTGGTTGCATGTTCATAATTGAGCTTTCGACCTCCACTATTAAATCACACGGCGCATGAGTACAACCTCCAGCACTGATCCTATCAGTCTAACAACTTCATCTATACAATAAATATACATTTTGTTACAAGCGTATATAGATACCTGCTATATACGAAGGTCGTTTCAGCCTACATGCGCCTCTCGATGCAATTCAATATATTTCATCAGCTCCGCGATGCCCTTGAATTGTGCTTCTAATCTACCGTTTAGTCTCTGGATGGCATACTGAAAGGACTGGTCTATTTTCGAAAAAGACTGGGTTTCCAAGTCGTGCAGAAGGTCTTTCAAATTTTCAATGTAATAAATTGATTTTCGCAGACTGCTAATCACTAGAATCTTCCGCAGCTCGGTTACCGTGAACGACCTGTATCCGTTTTGTTTGTCCCTTTCCGAGGTAATGAGCCCCTCCTTCTCCCAATGCCGAATGGCAGATGTGTTCACTCCAGCAATTTCAGCGACCCTCCCGATCGTCATCGAATTTGATAATTTTATATTGCGGTATTGGACGAAATCGGCATTTCTGACCATGCTCAATATTTCCTCAACCCGCTCTTTCTCTTCCTGGATCAGATACAGCTGGTGGTTTACGAGCCAGAGTGCCCCGGAAACGTCCGCCTCCTTGATTCGCCTCATGACCTCATAAACCACAGGTATCTCGAATCCCATTAATAACGACCGAATGGTGATAAAAGCCTGAAGGTGAACCCGCGTATACAATCTATGATTTCCTTCCGATCTCGACACATCAGGAAGCAATCCCTGATCTTCATATCGTCTTAACGTGGTAGTGCTTACGTTCAGCCCGCTGGCAATTTGCGCAGGTGTGTATGTATCTGGCAATTTTCCCACATCCCATGATTAAAGTGAAACCTTAAAGTGCTGCGTTAATATAGAAACCTCAAATCTATAGTATCACTGATACTCCCCCTGCGAAAAACCGGAATATTGCATGAATGTTGTACGCTTGAAATATAACGATCTGGGAGTGATAAATAGTGAAAATAGTGACTGTGACGAAGAATGTAATCTTGAACGACGGGTCCAAGCTGGAAGTTGGCTTAACCGGAGTTCCTGGTGACAGGGTCATCATGCTGCCCATAGTCAAAAAGTCTGTTTTCGGCCAAAAAGCGGAGAATTTGAAATTGTGGGGGGTAGATCCTGAGCTGGGAAAACACTTTGTCGAAGGCCTATCCGATACATTTCAGGTTTTGTTTTTTGATTATGAGGGCTATCTGTTCGAACACCCTAAGCCGGATCAGCTTACCGCCGAGAACGTTGCGTCGGATTTCTTATACATCGCAGATGCGATGAACGTTAATACATTCAGCTATTATGGCTACTCCTGGTTGGCGCTAGCAGGCCTGCAGCTCGCTATCCGCACGGACCGGCTGGACAGTCTAATTATGGGAGGATTCCCTCCCTACCGTGGACCGTATCAGGAAATGTTGACCGTAACCACCAAATCTCATGAGCAAGCATTAAATCAGATCTATAATGGGTCCCAGTCAGAAGAAGCTTGTATTAATCCCGAAGAAGTGGATTGGTATAACGTGCAGGTACAAATGGACCCCAATCAGACCAAGCAGTTCCTGACCTTGTATCAGAGCTTAATGGACTTCGATGACACCCTCGTCCAGGACAAGCTGGTCTTCCCTAAGCTTGCGTTCGCTGGGGAGAAGGATACAATTATGTATGGAGAGAACTTCGGGAATGTCACCGTAGACATCGCAGGGTTATTGAACAAGCACAAGGAAGCATTAGAGCACTTTGGCTGGGATATTAGAATTCTAAAGGGAGAAATGGACCACACAAAGGCCATGCAGCCCGAAGCAGTTCTCCCCTTGATCAAACCTTGGCTGGTGGGAAAATTATTGGGCTAGCCCTGGTTACGGGCGCACTGTATTTGTGTCTACCTCATTGGAATTCCGCCGCATAGGCCGATGACGAAGGTAGTAGATTAGGATGGCTAGGCTCGCGGACAAGAAGACGATCTGCATCAGGGTGCGGGGAAATAGAGCACTTTCTGGTTTCACCGCGAGGCCGGAGAGGGCGTAGTGAACATTTGCAGGGAACATGATGATCAGCAGAAGTGATAGTCCTCCGGCTGCCCAAGGCACTGTCGGCCGCCACAGCACACCTAAAGCCCCCGCCAGCTCCAGCACTCCGGTAAGCGTCACAAGGAATCCGGGATAGGGCAGGTAAGGCGGCACCATGCTGATGAGCTCTTCGCGCATCCACACAAAATGAACCGTGCCCGTCAACATGAACATGGCAGCTACACCGCCCCGAAGCGCCACAGGCCAAGGCCTCAGACGTTTTACCCCCGCAGCACCCGCAATGAGAAGGGCTGCTGTAATCCCGATAAGAACAATTAGCGGTTCCATTCGTCTTGTTACCTCCTCCGTTATGAATTGATTTTAGAGAGCATGCACCATTTAGAAACCCTTCATCACCATCAAATAAAGGATCACGATGGGCAGTAAAGTAGCGGCGGTGCCGTAAATAGCCCAGCTGCGGGAAGCACGGCGGTATACTGGAGAGATCATGCCCTTCTCTACACAATCAGCACTAATTCGGATCATTTTACGCTGCAGCGGGATGAGAATGACCAGCCAGATGAATCCGGTCACCGCGAGTAAAATCAAGGACACGGTAAGCCAGTTGATTCCGATGAGAGAGACACCTGATTCACCCGCCATTACACTGCCCGAGGCAATGATCAGCACGAGACCCGGAATGGTAAAAGCATAATCAGCCATCATGACATTCTTGGCCGCATAGTGGATAACCAGCGGTTCCCCCGTCAGATCAGCGCGGGTCTTCCAGAATGCCGCTGTAATGATATTTCCAGCCATCAATAACACCCCAATCAGGTGCAGGATTAGCCACACATTCATATTCCTTCACCTCTCCCTGCACTGCCTTGATTTAAAATGCCGCTTATAAACTCCGATAAATCCTGAGCTTTAAAAATGGCCCGGGCCTGCGGAATGCTTGAGCGGATTCTTAATCCAAGGGTCATCAGCGTGAACATATCCGCCGTTCTCTCCGCTTGGACTGTTTCAGGGATTACTCCATGCTTCTGCCCCGATTCAATCCACATCCTGGATAAATATACAGACCGGTCATAATACTGCTTGAGTGCTTCCGCAACCATAGGATCTTCTTCTTTGCCAAGCAGGTACAGCAGAACTTGATTCGTTGCGTCATCCGGATTCTCGTAAGCCATGATGCTCTCTTTAATCTTCTGCATCGGAGCGTCAAAAGTCCGGCGTCCTTGATCAATCTCATTCATAAAGCTATCGTTGGTTTCTTCAAGGCGCTCCTGCAGCACCCAAACGAAAATCTCATTTTTACTCTTAACATAGTGAAAAATTGCCCCCTTGGACAGCCCGGACCTATCCACAATGTCCTGCATCCGGATAGAATGGCAGCCCATTTCCTTTATTAATTCCTTGGTTGTATCCATCAGCCGTCTAATCGTCTGCTGCCTGCGCTCCTCTTGTTTCAACCTCGTCACCCCTCGCTCGTTGGATTAAATTCTATAGCTTCATTATAAATACCGACCATCGGTTTGTAAATAGTGACCCGCCTTATATTTAAACCCGGCACATGTGCCGGGTTTCTACGTTTCATTTATGTGCTATGGAGTTATCCTTCATTCATCAGCACGGCGTTCAGCCGGTCAAGGTTCTGCTCATTGGCTTCGGCGCACATCTTCTTCGATTGCTCGAAATCGGCAGCGTCCATAAATAGCTGGCGGAACGTCATTCTTGTCCGGCCGTTGTCCAGCTCCTCGAAGATGGCCGTCAGCTGAAATTCATGACCGGGCAAATGCCGGATCACAATACGCTCGGGCGGCACGATCTCCTCAAACCTATTATGGTTCGCATAGTCTGTCCCATCAGGTCCGTGCATCGTAAGCCGCCACGTGCCGCCCGGCCTCAAGTCGAACTCGTGAAATGTATTGCTGAAGCCGTTCGGCCCCCACCAACGAGCCAGCTGGTCAGGGTCCGTCCAGGCTTCAAAGACCCGCTCACGTGGATAATCGAACTCGCGCGAAGAGATAAGCTCATTGTTACCTATGATAGCCGCCATTTAAAGATACCCCCTTAGAGTGTTTTGCCTAATGCATCAAGCATCTCGTTCGTGCCATGCTCGCGTATTTCCGGTGTATCGTGCCCGTCGAAGAACGCCCCCTGCTCGGTGAAAACCAGCTTCGTGCCGCTCTGCACCGGGATTAGCTCAATGGTTGTAAGGGAAGCGGAGATTCGCGTCTCATCCGAATCCAAGGTGTAGCTATAGACGATGCGCTGCTCCGGCACAATCTCCTGGTAGCAAGCGTCAAAGGTAAAGACCGGTCCCTCAGGTGGACCCCCGCGGCTGTATTCACGTCCTCCAACCCGGAAGTCAAGAATATCGGGCTTGGAGAACCACTTGGCTTTGGCAGCCGGATCGGCCCAAGCTTGGTATACTGCTGCAAGCGATGCCGCGTAGGTGCGCTCCACTACAAATGTGGCGTGTTTAACAAATCGTTCAGTCACGTTTCGTCCTCCTTAAATTCCAACTCTTCCTGTGCCTTGATCAGAAATTCTCCCAGCGCGCCCAGATGGCGTTCCCAGCTCATCTGGCGCTCAATAACCAGCTTGTCATGACTCTTCCTCATCGCTTGTAGGAGCTCAGTGAAGTCTTGAGCGGTGAGTTGATCTTGTCCCTGCATCGACTTGGATACATACTGAAGTTGTTCCAGGAGCTTTTGCTGCTGATGGATTTGTTCCTTGATCCGGGCGATCTGCAGGTTGACGATCTCAAGCGGGCTGATCTGGTCGCCATTCAGAACAGACTTAATCTCATCAAGGGATAAGCCCAGCTCCTTCAACGATAATATCTGCTGCAGGCGCGACAAATCGGATTCATTGTACAGCCTGTGACCGCCTTCCGTCTGCCCGGACGGGGAGAACAGACCGATCTGATCGTAGAATCGCAAAGTTCGCACGGTGAGCCCTGTCAATTTGGCAAGGTCGCCCACCTTCCAGTGTTGTTTCATAAGGAACTCCTTCGTTAGCGCTAACTATTTACCGGTAGCATAAGTATAAAAGATGACGTTACGTAAGGTACAAGTAGATTTTTTAATTAGCCAGATGTTTTATGAAGTGCGCCGTTTGGAGAACCGGCTCATTGCTATTCCGTTCGCCAGACTCTTAAATAAAAAAAGGCTCGAAAAGTCCTTAATTCAGACTTATCAAGCCCTCAGCTTTATGCCTTCTTAACATATTCCGATTTCAATTGCATGGCTCCAAAGCCATCAATTTTACAATCAATGTTATGATCTCCCTCAACCAATCTTATATTTTTTACTTTTGTTCCGATTTTCAAGACGGAGGAACTTCCTTTAACTTTGAGATCTTTTACCACGGTTACAGAATCACCGTCGTTTAGAGCATTTCCATTTGCATCTTTAACAATCTGTTTCTCCTCCCTATATTCAGCTTCTTCTAAGTCCGGTCTCCACTCATGGGCACATTCGGGGCAGATCAATTGATTTCCATCTTCATAGGTATAAACGGAATTACACTTTGGACAATTTGGCAAACTGGACATGTATAGATGCTCTCCCTTGGGTCTTTTATGTATTTGCTAGCTTTCATAATAACATAACGAAGCCATAATAACGTAAATTCCTAAATAACGCATATGCCAAGCAATCTGGGCGCTTCCTATACATAAAAAAACAACCGCCCTCGGCTCAAAGGCCGAAAACGGTTGTTGCTTGGAAATATGGGGGACAGCACTCCCCCCATTAGCTGACTTGTTTGAGTTCCCAGATAACTTGTGCCGTCAGCTGGGCTCAATATATCTTTTTTAACAGCTCAATAACTTCATCTAAGGTAAGCCCAAACGATTTGTAGTATGAAGTGTCGCCAGCCATTTGCTTTAGGATCATTTCGTTGCGCAGCCGCAGCTTCTCCTCTGATGAGAATTCGGCTACAAAACACCCTTTACCCGTTATTGTATGGATCAAACCACTGCGTTCGAGTTCCTCCCAGGCCTTCTTCACGGTGATGATGCTCACACGCAGCTCCAAGGCTGCTTGCCGGATTGGCGGCAGGCAATAACCGCTTTCCAACTCACCTTTCAGAATCTGAGCACTAATTTGCTCGAAGAGCTGCTGATAGATCGGTTTTTCAGATGTGCTCGAAATCGCTATGTTCATTATATCTCCACTTTTAGAAATCGTTTAACTGCAATCTGGTTAGCAACCATCGTAAATATTGTAAATATAACGATTCCTGCAATCAAGATAGATGCTTGAAGTCCCATGTTCTCAGCGCCCGCGCCATTAAACAAGTCGTATACGTAAGAATTCTGGATTCCCAGCCACTGCGCAATACCGGCAAAAAGCATAGCAGCCGTAACAGATGCCAGCATCGCCCCACCAAATTTATACGCTGTCTTGTAATACATCGGTATAAAGATCAGATTAAAGATACCCAGCATAACAAAGCAAAGTCCCCAGAAGCCCAAATGGGGCGCGAAAAAGATGTATTTAAAACCCGGATACAAGCGCAGGCTTATCATGCCAAAAATCATGGCAACCACCATGTGCAATAATTCCAGAATAACAACAACGGTCACCCGTGCTTTTACAATATCCCTTTTGGTTACAGGCATCATGGCCGTAAAGAGCAAATCGTTCTGCGCTTTGAAGCCTCCAAACATATTCGGTACGGTTATCCAACAAAAATACAGAATGACAATAAAATATAACCACCCAGGCACAAGCATTAACGCACCCAGCAGAGGCATGAAAAAAAACAGAGGACTTACCCCTAATTTTAAATCCTTCATCACTAAATTATGCATTAGATACTCTCCTTTTTCGCAAAATAAATCATGATTTCCTCAAGGCTCGGTGTGGCTGCTTTAATATCTGAAGACGGATCATAGTCTTGAGCGTGGATCAACCCTGTAAAGCCAAATGAGTTCTTTTTGTAGGAAATCAACTGTTCCTTGACCTGATTCAGCTGACTTTCTGCACCATTCAGTAACCGGTAAGACTCAACAAATTCCTCTTTCTCACAGCTGTTGATAATTTGTCCGTTATCGATAAAGGTAATATAGTCTGCGCACTTCTCCAAGTCAGACGTAATATGCGTAGAGAACAGGATGCTGATCTCGCCATCGACTACAAGGTTCTGGAAAATATCCAGTAATTCATCCCTTGCAATCGGGTCCAGCCCGCTTGTCGGTTCATCCAGGATAATTAGCTTTGAACCATGAGACAAGGCAAGAGCCAGGTTATACTTCACTTTCATTCCCGTTGACAGCTCCGTAATTTTCTTATTCTCATCCAATTTGAATCTTCTCAAATAGCTGTAATAGGTTTCATCATCCCAGTTGGTATAGAACCCCTTAACCACACTGGTCAGCTTCTTTATCTTGCTTCGGCTGTAGAAATCAAAGCCACCAAGTGCGTATCCGATTTCCTGCTTCAATCCGGTTTCGTGCTCGGCAATGTTTCTGCCCAAAATATGCACCTCACCACTATCCGGTTGAATCATATTCAGCATCGACTTGATTGTGGTTGTTTTCCCTGCGCCATTGGCACCGATAAATCCCATAATATAACCCTGTCCCAATTGAAACGATACATCCTTCAACTGAAAAGTAGGGTAGCTCTTATTTAAATTCTTAATGTCTAGTGCCAGCATAAAGGGCCTCCTCATAATTGTGTATATCGTATATGCACAATATAACATCCGAGATGGATTAATTCAAGGCCCTGATAAAATATTAAAAGAGCACCCCTGCCTGATTTACAGGAAAGGATGCTCTTTAAATCAACTTTTACGAAGTGTAACCTTTAACCCTATGCCCCAATGGCGGTTTCTACAGTAGACACCGGTTTTACAAGCGCCTTCTTCTCCCAGGCCCGGCTTCTCCAGCGAAGCAGCATAATGATCCCGCGCAGCCATTCGTCCACTGCAAAAGCGATCCATACGCCAAGCAGCCCGATCTCCAAATGAACGCCCAGGAAATAAGCCAGTGGCACGGAGACACCCCACATCGAGAGCACACCCATCAAGACGGGAAAACGCGCATCCCCAGCGGCGCGCAGCGAATTGATAATGACAATGTTAAAGGTCCGGCCAGGCTCAAGCACGATAGATAGCAGAAAAATCCCCGCCCCGGCGGCAATAATATCAGGGTCCTTCGTGAACATGCCAATCATTTCATGCCGGAATATCGCAGCCGTGCCGACAATGACCAGCGTCAGCACAAAGCTGATCCTGACGCTCTTCATCAGTCTCTGGTATGCCGCCTTCATCTCCCCGGCACCAACCATTTGGCCAACAATGATCTCCGTACCCGCACCGATCGCCATCGCAAGCGCCATGAAGTAGTTCGATACATTCATGACGTAGACATGGGTGTTCAACGCCGTGAGGCCAATCATATTAACAAAGCTCATAATCATGAGGTACTGCGACTGCCAAGAGAGATGCTCGCCCGCAGCCGGCAGGCCAACGCTCATAATCTGCTTCACATAGGAACCGTTCCAGGTCACGTAATCCTTACGGCGAATCGGCGCAGGAATCCGGCGGTACAGGATCACGAACAGAACGACAATGCCAAGCAACCGGCTTACGACCGTTGATATGGCCGCCCCCGTAACGCCCCATTGTGGAAAGCCCAGATTCCCGAAGATGAGCAGATAGTTCCCTGTCATGTGGATCACATTCACACCTAGAGTCACAAACATGACACTTTTGGTATGCCCACTTGACCGGATCACAGACGAAACCGCGTAGGATAGCGCCTCGATCCAGATAAACCCACCAATGATTTTCAAATAATGACTTGCGATTCCAATTTGTTCAGGACTTAGGTTCATCAGCGTGAGAAGAGGCTCTCCAAAGCTGACGAGTACAATGCTGACAATTATCCCAAAGATCAGGTTAATCGTAATAGCCAGCGCCGAAATGCGGCTCGCTTCCTTCTCCCGCCCCGCACCGATATACTGGGACACCGCAACGCTGGTACCGATTCCGACAAATCCGAACATCAGAATGCAGAAGAAAATAATTTCGTTGGCCAGCCCTACCGCCCCCGTCGTCTTGTCGGATATGCGGCTTAACATAAATACGTCCACCGTACCCAGCATCATCCGAAGCACGGAGTCGATGAAGATTGGCCAGGTAACGGCAAAAAGACTAAGTTTTTTCCAAGATGGAATATGATCTGTTATGGTCACGTTGTACATGCTCCTATATACCTATTTCTATTTGCTTACCCTAGTGTAGCTCCTTCAGGTAAATACGTCTATGGCGTAGATAATAATCTGGCTAAGCCAAGACACACACGTATTTACATATCTATAAAAATAGATATAATAGTGGGTATGGAACCTTTACTGATTTATAAAGCTTTGTCTAACGAGATACGTTGTCAAATCATGGAGTGGCTGAAGAATCCGGAGCAATTTTTTGATGAAAAGCTCTACTTGCAGCAAGGACTTAACTTTCGCATTGGCGTATGCGTCGGGGATATACAGGCCAAGGCGGGACTTGCCCAGTCTGTTATCTCAAGCTATTTGGCCACCATGCAAAAAGCTGGTTTATTGGAATCTGAGCGAATCGGTAAATGGACGTACTATCGGCGAAACGAACAGACCATTCAGCAGTTTTCCGAATATGTTCAAAATAAACTATAACCGGGAAGGAGGTTTTTTTTCGCTCTACATATCTAGATTTCTATATATGAATATACATGGAGGATTTTATTTTTGTGACTAAGATTCGCTCTTCACTTATCCTTTTTCTGGCCTTAGGTGTATTTGGTATTATTACAACGGAAATGGGCATCATCGGTGTTCTTCCTCAAGTCACTCAGAAATTCCATATCTCACCCTCGCAGGCCGGGTATCTTGTGAGTATATTTGCTCTGATCGTTGCCCTTTCAGGCCCGTTCCTGACCTTACTCGCTTCCGGCATGAATCGTAAAGTCATTCTATTAGCCGCTGTTCTTATTTTTGCTATCTCTAATATAGTCTATGCGTATACAACCAAGTTTGAAGTCATGCTAGCTTTCCGGGTTATCCCAGCTATTGTACATCCTGTCTTCTTCTCTATTGCTCTTGTGACCGCAGCCAGCCTTGTTCCTCCTGACAAGAGCAGCAAGGCCGTCACTAAGGTGTTTGCCGGAATAACCGTCGGATTCGCCTTTGGCGTGCCGTTAACTTCTTACCTCGCCGAGAAAATTTCACTGGAAGCGGCCTTCCTGTTTGGTGCTGTTGTCAGCATGATTGCCTTCTTGGGCATACTGATCTGGCTGCCTTCCATGCCTGTTAAGGACAAAATGTCCTTCGGAAAGCAGCTCGGTATCTTACGCAGGCCTCAATTATGGTTAACCATCGTGACTGTTGTTATCGTCTTTGCGGCTATGTTCTCTGTATACAGTTATTTTGCCGAGTATCTTGGGCAAGTCACCCATATGAACGGGTCATGGATTAGCATGATGCTGATGGCCTTTGGCATCACCATGATTGCCGGGAACTTTCTATTCGGGAACTTTCTGCACAAGAACATGACAAAAACGATTTTCCTGTTTCCTTTGGTGTATGCGCTCATTTACTTATGCATTTATTATCTCGGCCCTTATTTCCTGCCGATGGTGATCTGCATATTCATTTGGGGGGCTGTGCATTCCGGGGGGCTTATTGTCAGTCAAGCCCTGCTTATGACTGAAGCGAGAGAAGCCCCTGAATTCGGCAACAGCCTGTTTGTCTCCTTTTCCAATGTAGGCATTACGATAGGGACCTCAATCGGCGGCTGGTTTATTTCCCAATTGGGCACCCATCAGCTCATCTGGTGCGGCATTATGTTTGCACTGCTGGCTTGCCTGTTAATCATGGTGAAGATTTTAGGCAAGAGTCGGCAGCTCAGTTAGTTGGGGTATGATGAAACTAGATATGATATTGGCTTTTGAATGCGAAAATCTCATCAACAGCCTGCTTATAGCCGCCCGATTGCTGCAGAGATTCCCTCATCTTTGCGGCGGCCTGCTTGAAAGATGAGTGGCTTAACACATGATCCACCGCACCGCGCAGCTCATTTGCAGTTAAGCTGTGCATTTGTAAGGTCAGGCCCGCTCCAATGCGAGCCACTTGCCCGGCAATCATCGGCTGGTCCGCGCTCTGCGGAAGGACAATGAGCGGTACCCCGTTGTAGAGACCCTCATGGGTACTGTTCATTCCGCCATGGGTAACAAACAATTTAGCGTGCTGTAGGACATGGGTTTGCGGAACGTAGTTTTTTACAATAAAGTTGTTAGGGACTTCCCCCAAATCTGAAATTTGGACATGATTCCCAATCGACATGACAACCGTATGTTCCGTGTTTCCAAGTGCTTCAAAACAAAGATTATAGAAATCTACGGCTTGATTAAAAACCGTACCCAGTGAGATGTAAATGAGGCTGGTCCCCTTGATTGCTGAAAAGTCGAAGCTGTTTTGAGTTAACCGTGAGGAGATAGACGGACCTACGAATTTATAACTCTGGTCGAAGACTGCTCCGTCTGGCTGGAAATCCTTTATTGTATATACGAGGTTAAGTGGTGCTGGATTACAGAACACTTCGTAAGGAGAATAAATCTCTATGCCATAACTCTCCTTCACCTTAGCGGTAAGATTCTGATATTTATCTTGTATGGATTCAACTGCTTCTGAAAGGGCCCCTGTAAAAGACTGCTCCACAATTTGCTCGAATGACACTTGGGTCTGGGCAAAAGAAGTGCACGAATTAACTGCCGGCAGCTTAAGAATCCCCGCAATCAAACGTCCACAACCAAACATGGAGTCATGGATGATGTAATCAAAATGCTCGTCCTTGATCTGTTCAAGCACGCTAGGTATGACGATATCAGCCGTGAGGAGAAGACCGTTAACTCTTTCGAGTAAATATGTTCTTCCGCCTGAGATAAAGGCCTTGATAAATTTCTGATCGTCAAACGTCCGAACCGTAGCCCCTGTCTTCTCAATCTTCTCCCGATAAGCTTCGATGCAGAAGTACACGACCTCTTCTCCACGCGCAACAAGCTCCTGCACAACCCCAATCGTTGGATTGATATGTCCCTCTGACCCTGCATTAATAAATAAAACACGCGCCATTTCTATCACTCCTTAGGATATCGTTATAATCTAGTCTATATGAAATCCCTCCAAAAGCAGAGAATATTCTCGATCGATGTGACATTCAATTATAGAAAATTAATCAAAGAAAAGGCCATCCATTCCGGATGGCTCTTCATAGTATCAAAAGTTTTCTAAAACAATTTTTCCAATGGTCCGTCCCGTTTCCAACTTCTCATGCGCCAAACGCAGGTTTGCTGCATTGATGGGTTCTAGTCGTTCAGTTAGTGTAGTTTTTATTTTTCCATCATCGATAAGGTTTGCCAGTTCATTCAGCAATTCGTGTTGTTTGATCATATCTTTGGTATGATACAAGGACCGTGTAAACATGAACTCCCAAACAAACGTTACACTTTTAGAAAACAACAAGTCCATTTTCAAGCTCCCCGCCCAGGTCTCCTTGTTTGTAGGTACGATAGAGCAAATTTTCCCTTGTGGAACAATAACCTCTGCCATATTTTCAAGATGTTGAACTGTATCATTCAAGCAAAAGATATAATCTACAGTATCCATACCAACCTCTTTGAGCTGGGGTTGAAAAGGCTCATTGTGATTTATGATAAAATCAGCACCTAAGCTTTTGACCCATTGAATGGACTCTGGACGAGAAGCCGTACCAATGACAGTCAATCCTGCTAATTTGGCAAGTTGAATAGCGATCGATCCTACTCCTCCAGCTGCACCGATAATCAGTATGTTTTTGTTTTCATTAGCGTGTAAGCTAATTCCTAAACGATCAAATAGGCCCTCCCATGCAGTAATCGAGGTAAGAGGTAATGCGGCGGCGGCAGCGAAATCCAAGCTGCTTGGCATATTTCCTGCAATTCGTTCATCAACCAAGTGAAATTCACTGTTACTGCCTGGCCGAGATACACTCCCCGCATAAAAGATCTTGTCCCCAGGTTTAAACAATTGGCAGTCTGGACCAACTTGTTCTACAATTCCAGCGGCATCCCAACCAAGAATTTTCGGTGATTCGGCTTCGTAGTTATGCTTTTCGCGAACGCCTACGTCTGCAGGGTTGACAGAGATTGCTTTTACACGGACAAGCAAATCGCGGCCAGTAGGGTTTGGCTTATCCAGATGAAGATCAATAAGGCTTTCTGGATTGGATATTGGGAGGTATCGGTAAGCGCCGACTGCTTTCATCTTTTGGTGTGTATTCATAGGTAATCTTCCTCTCAAACAGGTATTGTTGTACAGTTGCATTTTAATCAATTCAATTACTTTAAGTAAGTACGCAGATTTTTATGGTATAGTATGAAAAATCAAACCATTGGGGGGATCAGCTGATGGGCGACCGAAGAAACAAATATGGAGTAAATCCGGATATGCAAGCATGTCCGGTCGAAACAACGCTGGATGTTATTGGGGGTAAGTGGAAGGGGATCCTTCTCTATCAGCTCTTGGAAGGAACCAAAAGATTCAATGAATTCCGGCGCCTTAATCCGGGAATTACGCAGTTTATGCTCACATTGCAATTAAGAGAGCTTGAGCGTGATGGCATCATCCATCGTGAAGTATTTAAAGAGGTTCCGCCAAGAGTGGAATACTCCCTTACTGATTTCGGAAGGACCTTGAAACCGGTCATAACCTCCATGAAAGCATGGGGGGAGTCTTATAAAGAGCGGCTTAATGAAAATCGGACGGTACAAGAGGAGGAAGATTAACCCGAACACGAAATAGAAAAGGCCATCCCTTTTGGGATGACCTCTCCGATTTCGAGGAATGAAAGGTTACAACGTAGGTGTAATTAATTGTTCTTGTTCGAGTTCCGGCTCATTTGATTCACCGCACTGAACAAAGCTTTTATGGACGAAGTCATGATATCAACGTCAATGCCACAGCCCCAGTATACACTGCTGTCTGAGGCCGTGATTCCGATATAAGAGACGGCTTGCGACTTAGAACCAATCTCCAAAGCGTGCTCCGTATAGACCAGATCGCCATACTGCAGTCCGAGATAAGCTTGAAGCGCATTGCTGACCGAATCCAGTCTTCCGTCTCCGGTGCCTGTAATCTCCTGAACTCCGCCGTCCGTCTTCAGTACCACATTCGTCTCAAAGTTGTCTCCGTCATTAATCCGGTATCTAACCAACTCGATAGGCGAATTAATATTTACATATTCCTTAATGAAAATGTCGTATATTTCATTCGGAAGCAGCTCTTTCTGCTGGTGATCGGATACGTTTTTAACACAATACCCGAAGTGCTCACGCATCTTCTGAGGAAGATCGAGACCATACTTTTGCTGCAGGATATAACCGATTCCACCCTTGCCTGACTGGCTGTTGATGCGGATAATATCGCCTTCGTATTGTCTGCCGATATCCAGCGGATCAATCAGCAGATATGGAACCGACCAATGCTGCGGCTCCTTCTCCTCGCGCCACTTCATGCCCTTGGCAATCGCATCCTGGTGCGAACCAGAGAAAGCTGTAAATACAAGCTCGCCACCATAAGGGTGTCTTTCGCTCACTTTCATTTTGGTCAGCCGTTCATACACGGAGAGGATCGCCGGGATGTTCTCGAAGTTCAGCTTCGGGTCTACCCCATGCGAGTACATGTTCAGGGCCAGTGTCACAATGTCCACGTTCCCCGTCCGTTCCCCGTTTCCGAACAAGGTGCCTTCTACCCGCTGGGCTCCGGCCAGCATCCCCAGCTCGGCGTCCGCTACACCCGTTCCCCGGTCATTATGCGGATGCAGGGATAGAATAACATGCTCCCGGTAATTCAAGTGTTCACTCATATACTCAATCTGGCTGGCATAGACGTGAGGCATCGACATGGACACCGTTGCTGGCAGGTTGATGATCACCGGATTCTCCGCCGTCGGCTGCCATATGCCGAGCACCTGGTTGCAAATCTCCAGCGCAAAATCAATCTCCGTACCTGTAAAGCTCTCCGGCGAGTACTGGAACTGGAAGTTCCCTTCGGTGTCCGATGCGCACTCCTTGAGCAGCTTGGCACCACTGACCGCAATGTCGATAATCTCCTCTTTCGATTTGCGGAATACTTGGTCCCGCTGGGCTACAGAAGTCGAGTTGTACAAGTGCACAACTGCTTTTTTTGCACCCTTCAGCGAGTCAAAGGTTTTGCGGATAATATGCTCCCTCGATTGGGTCAGCACCTGAATCGTCACATCATCCGGGATCAAATTCTGCTCGATCAATGTCCGCAGGAAGGTGAATTCCGTTTCCGACGCTGCTGGGAAGCCGACTTCAATCTCCTTGAACCCGATCTCCACCAGCATTTTGAAGTATTCCAGCTTCTCCTCCAGGTTCATCGGAACGATCAACGCCTGATTGCCATCACGCAGGTCGACGCTGCACCAGGTCGGAGCTTCGGTGATATATTCCTTGCGGGTCCAGTTCAAGCTGGCCTCCGGCGGCATAAAGTATCCTCTGGCGTATTTCTCAACGTTTTTCATAGGTATCCATCCTTCCATCATTTTTGACATTGGTCATTACAAGGCAGGCTTAACGCAAAAAAGCCTTCCGTCTCCATGAACAGAGACGAAAGACTGTGACATCTTACGCGGTACCACTCCGAATTCATGCCATAGGCATGCACTCTACGGATATGGGTTCCCGGGCTTGCGGATAACCTCATATCCTCCTGAAGATAACGGTCAGGACTCCGGCTCCGCCTACTTCTCGGGTTCAGCGGGCAACTCCAAGGTGAGTTCGGTTTCTCCTCGCGGCTGTTTCACACCAACCAACAGCTCTCTGAGCGCTTAGAAAAGCGTACTATTCCTTATCAACGTATTAGGATATTAAAGCCATGCTATAACACCTGTGCCTCGTTGTCAATTGCCTTTTTGCAGTTTTATGTTTTTCCAGCACGCAAAAGATCTCTGGAGGAGTATCTGAAACAATGAGGCTGGACTAAGCCCATACGCTAGGACAATGCTCTGGCCAGCAAGATGAACCGGTGCTGGGTCACCTCAAAATAACCCTGCTGCTTAATAAGCTGATGTATGCTGTACAGCTCATCTCTGTGTTTATCGACTTCGAATTCCGGGACCTGCCACGGAATGGCATTTAAATAATAAACCAAAGCGCCGACATCATAGAATCGTTGACTAACAAACTGCTCAGACTGTTTCACCACTTCAAATTGATTCTCCCGCACTCCCTGCACGGCAGCTTCGAGCTTCCACTCCGCAAATTCACGGTTTAACGGTACGCCGAATCGTTCGTTGATCTCGTGACAATCCGTGCCTCCCGACTGTTGAGTAAGGAAGTAGCCGCCACCTGCGAGCACCCGCCGAACCTCCCGCGGCGAATATGATTCGTGCTTGTTCAGCACCAGATCGAACTGGCCGGTCTCAAAAGGAAGCTGCTCGTCATCCTGGACAGGATGGACATTCACACCCAGCGGCTCCAGTCGCTCCCTGGCAACGGACAAATTCGGCAGATAGCCCTCAGTAGCGCACACGGATTTCGGCCACGGCCGCAACCTCGCTAACAGCTCACCACCGCCGGTTCCCATATCGAGCATGGACTCGGCTTCCTGCATGAGCTGGATCGCCATACTTCCGTAAGACCATGCCAAGCAGTCGCTATTCATTCGCCCCGTTTCCACAATATAAGAAAAATCCCATCCCGAGAACGGATGGCTCGCCTGCCCGATCAAATATTCAAATTGTTTGTCTTCTCTTCTCATCTATAAGTCCCTCCAATAATGTGATCTGCAAACTGAATATTACTTCATTTACAGATCCAATCCGGTGGGCCACGTGCATAAGGAGATAGGACTTAGTACTCGTGTTCAATCGATCGCATAAGATTGCTCCTCTCAATTCATACAATCACCTTTTGTTAGATTAAATGAATCTCTGCACGTCCGGCTGTTTCGCTAAATAAAATACATTTCCAGTACCGCTTTTAATCCATCTTCGTCGTTGGATGAGGTTATTACATCTGCTGCAGCCTTGACCTCATCAGGTGCATTCCCCATCGCCACACCTAGTCCCGCAAATTGGAGCATGTCGATATCGTTGTAATTATCGCCAAAAGCGATGATTTCCTCTCTGGTAACGCCATACGCTCTGGTTAAGATGTCAATGGCCGAAGACTTCAGAACATGGGAAGCCATGACTTCAAGATAAGTAGGCTTGGATTTATAGATGGTGATCTCGGGATACCGGATCTTTAATTCTGTTTCAAGAGAAGCTATAGCTTCCGGATGGCCCATACAGAGAAGCTTATGAATAAACGGGGGAGTGTCATGATTGAAATTAAAAGGCTGTGCATCAGTACCCGTTATCTCTTGTTCTTGGATAACCCATTCATCGTCCAGGGACAGCACAAACCAATGGTCCTTGTTATAAGCACTAAAGCTAATATCTGAAAACTTGTTGGATATCAAGGCATAAATCCCTTTTACGTCTTGGGGCTCCATTGCTTTAGTATGCAGCACTTCCCGGCTTCCGTTCTGCCCAGCAGCGCCAAGCACAAGCGCCCCGCTAAAACAAACTAAGGGTTCATTCATGCCCAGTTCCTCAAGCAACGGGAGAATGCCCACCGGCATCCGTGCCGAGACCAGGACGAAGGGCACTCCCTTTTGCTTTAAAAGCTGAACGGCCTCCTTGGTTCCCGGAGTTATTTCATGGTTTGAATTTAATAACGTACCGTCGATATCGCTGAAAATCATCTTATATCTCATCTGGTTCCCTCCTATCTCACCAAGAACCCTTAGTACCATCAGATTTCAAGCGGACCCCTTGACCCCATATATATTTCTCAAGAAACCCACATAAGTCACAATGAAATAAACAAGATAGATCACCGCAAACACCAGTACTGCCAGAAGATAATATGAGACAATCCCTGCCTGAATGCCTGTGTAATAAACAAACCGTTCGCTGGCGAACATGCCGATGAACATACTGAGGACAATCGAAATCACGAACGGACATAGATAATATACAGCCAGCTGTTTTAGAACAACACGATCCGTTTCTTTCCTGCTCAGTCCCAGCTGCTTGAGAATAGCATAACGGAATCGATATTTAGAGGAGTCACTGAGCTGCTGGACCGCAAGAATCGTTAACGCAGCACAAAGAAACACAATACCGATATAAGCCAGAACAAATGCTATGGTTACTAAGGATAATTTTACTTCCCCAATGTCAGTATCCCTAACCTGGACGACTCCGGAATGCCTGAGCAGCTTGCTGCTCCCATATCCATGTTGGATCTTCGAGTTATGTTGTTCAAAATCATCAGAAAATGGTTGAATGGATCGGAGACGGTCGCTCAAATCAGAGGGTGCCTTTCCTTCTAAGCTTACGGCCAATAAGGAATAATACGGGTGCATGGATTTCAAATATTGATCAGGAACCACAATGAGATAATCCGCTCCGTTCATTCCACCTTGACCAAGGGGGTCGGTATACGTCCCTCTGTACATCAGAGCGTTGTTACCCGTTAGATAACCGCTTGCGGCTAACCGTTCCAAGAAGGGCTTTACTCTATCTATACATTGAATCAAGTAACCGTTATTGCCAATCTCTACTGTTTTATAGCCAAGCATGGACCGGATATAATTATAGTCACTTAGGCCAATATAGGTGTCGTAGCCATAATAGGAGCTGCCGTTGGCCCCCTGCCATGCCCCATCTACATGTTCATATAGATCCTGATTAATGGTATTTGTACCGTTCTCATAGATACGGTAAGTGTGCTGATCTTCTATCTTGGCACCCTCAGATATGATGCTTAGCTCATGATTAAAGTTATAAGTTGTATCTTCACTGAAGACCAGCACATCAAATGGCAGGCTTCGATCCAATTCTTTATTCTGATAATCCGCGGCCATCATGACAACCATCCATGCAAGCAGCGCCGTTGTAAATAGAATCGTCAGGGTTCCCATTGTGAAGCGCATGGTCTTAATTTTTGAAGACAACTGCCGAAAAACAAAAATATTGGCTTCCCTGTATATCCCCTTGTGCCGTTTTTGAATATAGCTGATGAAGAACGAAGAGAGCCCTATATATAAAAAATAAATGGCCACAATCAAACCGGCAATATAAAACCACACCGATCCATTGCTCAATTTGGAGGTTAGTACAACCACGTTAAATATAATAATATAGGTTACAGAGATGAACAGATATATTCGTTTCCACGTTTTTTTCTCGTTATTGATGAACTCGTTCTGTTTATCCATGTAGATCAAGCTGTTAATGGTCATCTTCTTGAACTTACGCTTTACCCTAAACAAGGCCAATATATAGGCGAATAGAAACAAACCGAAGGTCAACAGCAAATTCCATAGACTGAAGTCAGGTGAAATAGAGTACTCTGCATCGACAATGGAATAAAAGATGTTGGTAAACGCAATCTGAAAAAACATGCCCGGAATTATTCCCGCAAGCAACGAAATAAACCCAAGAATCATATTCTCCTTACGGAAACTGGAAGCAATTTGTTTCTTCTTCATACCCAATAGCAAATAGGTCCCAAACTCCTTGCTGCGTTTCTCCATCATGAAAGTAACCATGTAATGAACGAGCCAAATGACTATGCATATTATGAAACATGATGCCAAGGCAACAAAGGCAATGAACATGGTAAATTCCCGATAGAGATTCTTCATATCTGTGGAGAACATCATGCCATTGAAGGCAAACATAAGTGAAGACACCACCGCCATGGTCATGATGTATAGGATATAATCTCTCGAAGATCGCTTCACATTGCGAAGAGTGAGTCTACTCAGCATCTGGAACGTCACCCCCTGTGAGGGAAAGAACATCCAGGATCTTATTTAAAAATACGCGCCTTGTATCGTTTCCTCTAACTAACTCGTGAAATATTTCACCATCCTTGAGGAACAAAATACGCTTGCAATAGCTAGCCGAGAATGCATCATGTGTAACCATTAGAATTGTTGCACCCAAATTTTCATTCATCGATGTAAATGTATCCAACAGCGTCGTAGCTGATTTAGAATCAAGCGCACCTGTCGGTTCATCGGCCAGAATCAGCTTCGGCTCATTTACCAGCGCCCTGGCACAGGCGCAGCGCTGTTTCTGCCCTCCTGACACTTCGTAAGGGAATTTATCTTTGATTGGATAAATACCCAGCTGGTCCATCGTTTGCCTGGATCTTGCATTAATCTCCTTTTTCTCTTTACCTTGCAGGGACATTGCGAGAATGATGTTTTCTTCGATCGTCAGGGTGTCCAGAAGATTAAAGTCCTGAAAAACAAAACCAAGATTATGCTTACGAAATAGCGCAAGCTTCTCCTCGTTCAAAGTGGTAATATCCTGATTCTCAAAATAAATATGACCTGAGGTCACCGTGTCAATTGTAGACAGCATATTTAGCAGAGTTGTCTTTCCGGAACCTGATGGGCCCATGATTCCCATAAATTCACCGGAATTTATTTCGAAGCTAACTCGATTCAGCACCTTAGTCATGTTAGCTTTGGTTCCGTAATATTTCTCCACATCACAAATTCTTATGAATCCACTCAATAGGTCTCATTCCTTTCGCAACGGATAACACAAATATAGTTGTTAGCATTCCTATATTGTATGTAGTTATCTTTCATCCATCTTTCAGTTTTGAAAGAAACGAGTGCTTGGGAAAGAGTAAGGTGATTTCTGTAAATTCCCCCAATCTGGATTGTGCGCTGATTTGAAGCCCTAGCTTAAGGCAAAGCTTCCTGCAAAGATATAGGCCAATCCCCGTAGACTTGCCTCTGCTGCGGCCGTTGGAGCCAGTGAATCCTTTATCAAAAATACGGTTCTTCTCCCCCTCGGGTATCCCAATTCCATCATCCCTCACCGTCAGTTTGATTCCGCTGTTCATTGTGATACTGCAAATAGAAATCACTCCGCCGCCTTCCCTCTTATATTTCATGGCATTGAGCAGAATTTGTCCAAGAATAAACTCCAGCCATTTGCTATCAGAGAATACGGTTGTATCCTTACACTCCACTTCGACACTCATTTGATTCTGTATCATTAGATACTTATTTTTCTTAAGAACGTTGGATACAACTTCCTGTAACTTCGTTTCTTTTATTATGTAATCTTTATAGACCTCATCGGACCGGGCATAGAATAACGCCTGCTCCACATCGTTATCCAGTTCGGTCAGATATCTCTCTATGCGCCTGCTGTAATTATGCTCTTGATTATGACAGGCCAGACGTATTTGGGTGATAGGAAGTTTAACCTCGTGAATCCAGCCTTCGATAAATTCACGGTACTCCTTCTGCTCATGTTCCAGCTGATAGATCCTCTCGACAACCGCTTTGTTGGATTTCCTGAGGATTTCCCGGTAAAGCTGGTCTTCTAAACGCCATGAATTTTCTATACATTCATGAACAAGATAGGGCTGATCAAGCTCTTTCATTAATGCATCGATCTTTCCAAAATAAAGCTTGCGTCTCCAATAATCGACCGTGGCCCATATCAAATAGACAAGGGACCATGTGATAGCAATGAGCAGCACCGTTGTCCTGTTGTTCCGAACTGCCAGCAGATAGAGGGAGAGAAGTAATACGCCTATTCCATTTAGGAGAATCAAGATGATTTTATCTTTCAGATATCCACCCAAGGTCATATTATATAACCCACCCCTCTTTTGGTCCCGATAAAATCCGTTACCCCTAACTGCTCCAGCTTGCTTCTGATCCTGGTCACATTCACACTGAGCGTATTGTCATCAATGAACACATCGTTATCCCACAGATATTCGATAATATCCAGTCTTGGAACGACCTCGCCCTTCCGCTGGAACAGGTAATGCAGCAGCTTGAACTCATTTTTGGACAATTCCTGCGAATTGCCCCGGTACACCAACTTGTAGGAGCGTTGATCCAGCGTAAGCCCCTTATGCACAAGAGTCTGCTCCCCGCCTCGATCCTCACCTTTTGTACGTTTCAATACAGCAGAGATTCTAGCCAAAAGAACAGTAGGGTGATAGGGCTTCGTTATGTAGTCATCGCCCCCTGATGTAAATGCCTGCAGCTCGTCAATTGAACTGCTTCTCCCCGTTATAAAAATAATAGGAACTTTCGAAGACTTGCGGATAGCCGTGCATATAGAGAATCCATTGTATTCCTGAAGGTTGATGTCAAGCAATATCAAATCAGGGTTGTTCCTTACATCCCATTCCACAGTCGAGAAATTTTCGGTACATATCACATCGTATCCCGCATTTCGCAGCAGAATTTCCAGCTCTTCTCTAATAGATTCTTCATCCTCTATAATCAAAATTCTCGCCATAGTTGGTTGCTCCTTTTGCCTTAATGGAGTGAGAAAGCACAGAAGTTCAGGATATGGAATAACCGGCGTAGCTTGGCGCTACCCCGGTCATCTTATAGGCTAAATCCCCTGTATAATGAACAAACACCTATATACATTCGACGCTTTACGTTAAAAACCTCCACCAAGCCAAGCAACTAGAACCCTTTAGAAGCCCGCCTCTAGCGTGAATGATTTAACTGGTCTGCCAATCTTCTTATTTCCACGCTCATTCTGGTATTAACGGGATACGCTTCTTTCAGATAACGAAGAATATGCAGCGCCGACTCCGGAGTCCGCTCGTATCCCAGGATCATATCGCCCACCCGAGCTGCAAAGGAAGGGTATCTTCTTTCCATCCGCCGTTCTTCACCGAACACATCCGGGAAGTACGCCTCCTCCTTCTCCAGCAAATGCAGAACGGACAAGATGTTATCCACGGCATAACTCTGGACGAACCTGGCCGCGGAGAGCTTCTCTCCCCGGGCATAACGGCATAGTCCTACATATAAGTTGGTCAAAGCCTCGTTCAACGAAAAATCCAGCTCCTCCCTCCGCTGCGTCTCCGTTCGCTTTCCTCCCTTAGCGATCCCCGCAAGTTTCGAACTTGCGAGATTCGGGTCTATCCACACAATCCTTCCCTCCGAGTATGCGATGTTTTCCATCTCCTCCTCCTCGAACACGGCAAACTCCCCATATATCCCGTCCTCGAACAAGATCTTGTATCCGTCCACCGTATTTCGGAAGGTATACGCTAGCGGGCACACCTCCTCCAGCCAATCCAGCTGCTCAATATACCGTCGTTTATACCCTGGCTTCACAATCACAAAAAAGTCTAAATCGGAATAGTCATCAATCCGCTCCATTTCTACCCCAACCGATCCAACTCCTAATAGCAGCAGCGCCTCGCCCCTCTGCTCCAGCGACCCTCCGATTTCATCAAGCCTTCTAAGAAGCTGTTCCTTCCTTGCCATCCTGATCTCCTCCATTCGATTAATAAAAAAAGGCCCAACCCCACTACAGCGAGGTTGAACCTTTCGGTTACATGGCCTTTAATTTATTCTCACATTACTTGGATAATGCCTGGGTTGTCAAGACCGTATCCACGTGTCGGATACTTCGCCTTAATGACTTACTCCTAACACCTCTGCAAGTTCATATAAGGAGTGGTATTGTTTAATTTGATAATACCTTCCCTCCTTCTGTAAGTACCCTTTATCACAAAATTGGGTTAGCACATGTAATAAGTGACGGTAGGATACGCCTAAATAATCACACACCGTTACGTGTTTCTCCTTATAAATCCCTTCATCCGTTGTTTGCAGAATAAAATCTGCAAGCCGGTTTTCAAGCGGAAAAGCAAGGCTCTGTGAATACTTTGTAGCCATAAATGTCGCTTTTATACTTAAAAACTTGGTTAGTTCACGCAGGAATTTTGTATCCTCCATCAATAGTGCCCGGCAGCGATGAGTGGGAAGAGCGAAGCAAAGCGTCTTGGTTAAAGCCTGAATTCCTTTTGTATAGTACACCTCATTTAATAATTCCATCTCCCCGATGTAATCATGAGCGTTGATAAAATTAATTAAAGAAACCTTCCCATTTTGATGGGTTACATAAATTTTTGCCTTTCCTTCAATCACATAGAACAGAAAATTGGGCCTCGTGCCTTCCCGGATAATCCACTCATCACGTTGATACTCATGCACTTCCACCCACTCTTCAACTGGAATAGAAAATAAATGTGAAATGGAGTTCTTCTCCATCAGCAATCGTTTTTTCTCACCCTTGTAGATTTCCATCTTCCCACCTCAAAACCTGAGATATCTCATATTTTGTACTCGTATCTCCATGATAGCATGCAAACCATGGAGGGAAGCCAAATGAACACACATCGCTGGATGAGTATACAATTTTTCTGCTTTTTTATCACATGGGGGATTTTTCTGCCCTATTGGACGGGATGGATGGTTCATACCAAAGGGATTTCGGTTCCTGAGGCCAGTCTGATTATGAGCTGTGGCCTGGTTGCAAGAGGCCTTTCCACATTAGTTGCCTTCCCCTCTCTATCCGGGAAGTTTAGCAGCAAAGCTTTATTAAGTGGAGCAGGAATCGGTACACTGATTGCTATTCTGTTTTATATTCCGTCAAGCTCCTTTACCAGCTTGCTTGTAGTTACATTAGTATTTCACTTCTTCTACCCGGTATTGATGCCTACCTTGGATAGCGCTGCTGGCCTCCTCGTCCAAAGCAACCAATTAAAACATTACGGAAAAAGCCGGCAGTGGGGATCGATTGGGTTCATCTTGGCAGGCATGGTTCTATCTGTTTTTACAGGGATGTTTGGAGATCAAGTGATTTTATGGGCGTTCTTAATTGGTATAGTGGTATTTGTATGCCTTGGCTTCATGCGCGCGCCTGATATTCTAGCTGCAAAGCCACCTGTAGATCAGGTACAGCAAGGGGGGATATTAAAATTATTCCGTATCAAACACTTTGGTTTGGTACTGATTATCGTAATCTTACTGCAAGCAGCGCATGCTTCTTATTACAATTATGGTTATCTCTATTTGCAGGAAATCCATGCCCCCCAATATTTAATAGGCGCCATTATTAACATTGCCGTGATGGCAGAAATCATCCTGTTCTCCATCGCAGATCGGAAGCTTGGTAAGTACTCGACAGGCACCTTGCTCACCATAGCAGCATTAGGTTCTTCCTTACGTTGGATATTAGTATTTGCCTTTCCTAATGTCGTTGTATTCAGTATTGCTCAAACCCTGCATGCATGCTCATTTGCTATGGGACATTATGCCTTTATGAAATACTTAATAAGAAACATTCCACCTGCACAGATACCGAAAGCCCAAGGCATCTATTCAGCACTGGCTCTTAGCTGGAGCACTGCAGTGTTTACCATTTTCGGAGGCTATTTATACGAGATTGAGCCAAGGTACGCCTTTATTGGCATGATTGGATGTACGATTCCAGCAATGATACTTGCGCTTGTATATCGAAAGCTGGAACACTATTCTAGCTCTGAAAAAAGAATGCATATGTAACTACATGCTTTAAGGACCGTTCTTTTGAGGAACGGCCCTTTCGCTTTGTTCAGCATCGTTTTCTTATCTAAACGCATTTGGTACCGCACACGCAAACATGAGGCCATCCATTTGGGTTGGCCTCATGCGCATTAAGGTTAATTTGTGATCTTCACATTGCCAAACACGGCCTTATTCCCCGCTTCATCTCCCGGATTGCTGAGCGCCATGCCGATATACACCTGGCGGCTCATAGGGATCTGAACGGTTCCAACCGTCTTCCAGCGCTTCCCGTCAGACGAGACCGCGCCTGTGATGGCATTTCCCTTTCGGCTCAACTTAAGCCAGCTTGGAGCAGAGGCATCCGCTGTCTGGTCGACCGTACTGCCCGTGGTCTCTTTACGATACTGGAAGGCCGCCCCATTCTCAGGGGTAATCATCATGTCCGCATGTTTCGCATCATGCCCCAACGACTCCCGGATCATAAGACCAGCCTTGGCCCAACCGTTCATGCGTTCTGTTGAACGCAGCTGAACCAAGATCTCCGAATCCCCTTTCACAGGCTGATATACAAAGTTCAGCTGATCCGCTCTTCCCCAAATATCCGTGGATGTACTGCTCATGGTAAATTGCTTATTGGAGGAATTATATACAACATTCCCGGGCTTGGAGCCGATATTTCTTGCCTTCCAGCCTGTAGGCAGCTGAGCAGGATAGTCATGTTCACCCGGCAGTGTCCAGTCCGGTGTCGGCCATGTTGTGCGTTCATCGATCTTGGCCAGCTGGGCTTCAGGCCAGGCCCCATAGGAGAAGAACGACAAGCGTTTCACGCCAGGATAATTCTCGCGAATTCCCTTGTAAATTTCCTGGTATTCATCATCAGTCCAGTCATTATCCAGCGTTGCTACAATTTCCACTGGACTGCCACTGATCCGGTCGCTCGTATCCTTCAGGATACCGTAGGACTTGCTGTACACCCAGTCACTGTTGAATTCCCAGTCATCAAAGTACGCCATAGGGGCGACAAAGTCGATAGAATTTTTAAATTTGGCCACATTCTGCCCCACCTCTGTAAATTCCGGCGGCAAAATATAGACACCAAGCTGCACATCCGGGTTTGAGGATTGGGAAATATCCTGACGGATATCGCCTACATACTTTCCGATCTGATCTGTTCTCCATTCATTCCACTGCTTCCGCTGAGTGGAATCCACATCGAAATTAATACTGAGCGGTGAGTATCCGAATTGCGCCTTATATTTGGCCACGGTATAATCGCTTACATCCATGTTGTAATTATCGAAACGGATCCAGTCCAGCACAACGCCGTCAACCGCATAATTCTCGACTACTTCCTGAATGATGGAGCGTTCATACTGCTGCACTTCATGATGAATTGGATTGACGAAGTATTCGTTGCCGTTAGAACCCTTAAACGGGGTCTGAACCCCGCCCACCAGCGCCTGCATCTGCCATTCCTTGTGCTTCCGGAAGGCCTCCTGATCATGGAATTGCGGAATCCAGGCATGCACTTTAATTCCTGCGGCATGGGCTGCTGTAATGACCTCCTGAAGAGCATCGAAATTCTCGTAACCTTGTGCAATCGGAGCGATATCGCTCTGATAGAACACCCGTCCGGACGGGACCTCGTCATCTTCATCCTGCTTCACGTTCATACTGATGACATCAACGCCGTAGCGTTTGGACAGCGTAATAAAGTTCTGAACATCCGCCTTGTTCTTAAACTGGTTAACTGTTCGTACAATAACCTCTGTTTCAAAAGGGGGATTACTCCCCTCCTGAGCCATAGCGGGAAACGAGGAACCCAATAAAGAGACAACCAACGCCAAGCTTAACACTGCAATAGACCTTGCCTTCCGTGCAAATATCATATTCTCGCCTCCATAAAATAGTTGAATTTATGTTATTAACAAGAATTACTTCGCCGCGTTAATTTTCCGAAGATTCTCCTGCCATCTTTGGGTTTTGAACTCAAGCAGCTTATCCAGCCCAGCATTTTGGGCGTTCTTCTTAGCCGTCTCCAGAGCCGACAGCACCTCTCCATCCGACTTCGCTTGCACCATCTGGGCGAAAGCAAGGGTATGAATATTCTGAATATTTTGGGCGATGATGCCGATCTCCGTATCGGGAACCGGGTCGGTATTCACAAATTGTGTAATGTCCAGAGCGGTTTTCCAGGTCACCGTGGACTGTGCCACCGTCTCCCACGATTTCTGGTTCGCGGAAAGCGAGGCCTCGAGACTCATTTTCGCCTTATCGATAAAGGTCGTATTTCCCGCCCAGTTGAAATCTTCGAATTTCCGCATAGTTTCCGTACGCTCATTAGCAGGTGTCGTCTTGTATTTCTTATTCGGAATCGGAGCGCCATCGGCATTCTCTTCATCCCAATATAAACCTTTCGGACCGAAGAACAGAACCTTCTGTCCCTCCGGACCTGTGATCCAGTCATAATAAGCGAAGATGGCCTCCGGATCCTTGGCACTCGTCGTAATGACACTGACATTCCAGCCCAGCGTCTCAAAGCCGCTTACAAACACCTTGTTCTTGTCTAATCCAGCTTTATGGATCGGCCAAATAATCTCATATCCGCTGTCCGGTTTGCTTGCAGTCAGTGCCCGGTGTCCCTCGGCTCCGTACGTAGTGATGTTGGACTCGACCATGACCGCTACGCGCCCGGTGTTCACCTTCTCCTTGACCGCATCCTGGACTTGCTGCAGCGCATCCTGGGTAATCAGGCGTTCACGGAACAGCTTATTGATATACAGCATCATTTCCTTATAAGCGGGATCGTCATAGATGGGGAGCAGTTTGTTTCCTTCGGGATATCCCATGAGCGAAATGAATTTACTGGTGGAATTCTCCTTGAATCCACCATACATAATTTCAAGGCCTGCCCCTTTCTCCCCGACCTCAAGAGGCACCACATCCGGGTATTTGTCCCGCACCTGGAGCAGATATTGATACAGATCATCGAAGGTTTCCAGCTTCGGTCTGCCAAGCGCGTTATAAATCTCTTTATTGACCATCCAACCCCCATTTCCGAACTGCCCTGAGGTGTACCAATTCGGGATTTGATAGATCTTCCCATCCTCAGAGCGAAGCAGGTTCAGGGTGGATTCCTTTACATATTTCTTGAAGTTCGGATATTTCTCGTAGTATTGATCCAGCGCCACGAGTTTCCCTGCCTGCACCAGCCGTTCCACCGTCGATCCCCGGTCGGTGAAGATCACATCGGGCAGATCATCGCTGACGATCATCGTATTCAGCTTCTCCGCGGCCGCCCCTCCAGATTGCACTGGTTTCACGGTCACCTTCCGGTTCTCCTGAATCCATTTCGTTGCCGCATTCTCCCCCCACGGCGCTGTTGTAAGCCAGTCGTAATTTCCAAAGAAGCTGAAGGTAGTACCGTCATCTGCCCCGGTATTCCCTTTGCCCTGACCTTCTTCCTGCTTCCCGCCTCCGCTGCAAGCCGTGACTAGAAGCAGCAGGCAGACCAGCAGAAGCGATACCCATTTGAACCGCATACGCATTCTTTCCCCTTCTTTCTACACGATATGGAGATTGCTAGTGACTCTATTCTTTCAATGAACCGATCAATACCCCCTTAACAAAATACTTTTGCAGGAAAGGGTACGTCAGAATAATCGGAATGGTAGCGATCATCATCGTAGCCATGGTCAATGACTTCGTTGTAACCGTCCGATTCCGGTTCATATGATCCAGTGCGATAGCATTCGATGAGCCGAGTTCAGTCATAATGTTGGAGTTCATAATTTGCCGCAGCAGCGTCTGTATCGGAAGCAGGTGGTCCTTCGTAATATAGATCGCTCCCGTGAACCAGTCGTTCCAGTAACCCACGGCTGTAAATAAAGCAATCGTAGCAAGCACTGGGCCTGAGACGGGAATGACGATCCGAAAGAAAATGCCGTAGTTGCTGCAGCCGTCAATCTTGGCCGATTCCTCCAGCCCGTCAGGCAGAGCGGAGAAGAACGTGCGGATGACAATCATGTTGTAGACGCTAATAATGCTAGGAATAATCAGAACCCAGAAGGTGTCCAGCATACCCAGCGAGCGGATCAGCAAATAAGTGGGAATCAGTCCTCCGCTAAAGAACATCGTGATCATGAAGAACACCATATACTGCTTGCGAAACAGCAATGTCTTCTTGGACATTCCGTAGGCTAACAGTGCCGTGAAGAAGACAGATAATACCGTACCGATCACAGTTCTAAGAACGGTGATCAAGAAAGAGTTCAACAAGCGGTGATCCTGAAACACAATGTAATAGTTCTCTAATGTGTACACTCTAGGCCACAGGGTTACACCGCCGAGCGCCGTATCACTCCCTTGATTGAAGGAAATAACAAGCGCGTTCCAAAACGGGTAGAGCATGATTACCGCCATCAGTGTCAAGAGGAGATAGATCGTCCGCTGCATCATTTTATCGCCCAGGCTTAGTCTCATTGTTCACCCCTCCTATAAGTTGTAGGTCTACCAGAGACTTACATCAGCCCGGCGGGCGATTTTGTTGGCGGTCACCAGCAGAATTACACTGATTACCGCTTTGAACAGCCCTACCGCTGTCGCATAAGAGAATCTGGCATTCAATATCCCAACACGATACACATAGGTGTCGATAACATCGGAGTAAGGCTGCAGAATTGGATTGGTTGCCAGCAGCAAAATGTCTTCAAAACCCGCACTGAGCAGATTGCCGATAGCAAGAATCATAAAGATAATAATTACAGGGGAAATACTAGGGAGTGTAATGGTGTAAATTTGCTTAAACCGGCTTGCGCCGTCTATAGAAGCGGCCTCATACATAGAAGGATCAACGCCCGCGATCGCAGCCAGATAGACAATGCTGCCAAACCCGATCTCCTTCCACACATTCACGCTCACAAGAATCGACCAGAAGTATTCCGGTATCGCCAGAAAGTTGATCGGCTCATGGGTCAGGTTCAGCTGCTCCAGCAAGTAGTTCACTGTTCCGTTATCCACCGACAGCAGTGAGAATACAAGGCCGGATACAATGACCCAGGACAGGAAATACGGCAGATAGCTGACTGTCTGGATAAATCGTTTAAAGGCCATATTCCCGATTTCATTAAGCATCAGCGCAAGCAGAATCGGGGCAGGAAAGGTAATGATCAGTTTCAGCAGACTAATCACAAGGGTATTTCTCATTACAGTCCAGAACTCAGGCGCCTCAAAGAACATTTTGAAATTCATCCATCCAACCCAAGCACTTCCCAACACGCCTTTAAAAATGTTGTACTGCTGAAACGCCATAACCACGCCATACATCGGAATGTAACTGAATATTGCGACAAAAATAATTCCCGGCCAGACCATGGACTGTAAATCCAACTGATTCGTAAATTTCTTCCATACACTTGGTTTGACGGCCGCCTTCATCCACGTTTCCTCCTCTGACGCCTTCTAGTGAAACATAGGCAGATACGGTTTGTTTTTCTCCAGCATTTCATCCAGCAGCTGTTCAGCTACAGTGACCGAAGGCACCAGCGGGTGATGAACCAATGCCTGCAGAGCAATGTCCCGGTCCCCGTGTACGGCTGCCTCGATGGTCAGGCTCTCGTATACCTTGACCGCCGCTAGCAGACCTTTAATGGACTCTGGAATTTTCCGCAGCGGAATTGGCAGCGGGCCCTGCTTGGTCACTATGCAGTTCACCTCAATGGAAGCATCGTCCGGCAGGAAGCCAATAATTCCGTTGTTGCGTACATTCAGTGTCTGGATATCGCGGGAATCATTATGAAGGGATCTCATCAGCAGTACCGCTGCCTCCGAGTAATACGCCCCGCCGCGCTGCTCCAGCTGCTTCGGTTTCTCCTTCAGCTCCACGTCCCGGTACAGCTTGAACAGCTCTTCCTCCACCTGCTTCACCACTTCCGCACGCGAGCCGGTCGTTGTCGCCGCTTCCTTCTGTTCCTCCAACATAGCGTCTGTCATATAGTAATAGCTCAGGTAATAGGAGGGGATCGATTTCAATCCATTCAGGAACCGGTGGTCCCAGGAATCAAACGGCACATTGCCCGCCTTGTAGCTCTGAGGGTAGTCAATAAGCTCCTGCAGCTTGCTCTCTCCGTCAATTACGACATCAGATACCCAGTGTAGATGGTTAATGCCAACAAACTCCGAGTAGATCTTCTCGATAGGAAGCCCGAAGAACCCGGAAAGCCACTTTTGAAAACCGATCGGCGAGTTGCACAGACCTATGGTTTTGACCGAAGAATACTTGTGAACAGCCTCAGTCACCATACCGGCCGGATTCGTAAAATTCAGCAGCCAGGCATCTGGCGCAAGCTCCTCGATATCCCTGCAGATATCCAGAATGACCGGGATGGTCCGCAGGCCTTTCATCATACCTCCGGGGCCTGTCGTCTCCTGACCGATCACATTGTACTTTAGCGGAATCAATTCGTCCCATTTCCGCGCTTCCAGCATGCCTACCCGGATTTGCGTGCAGACAAAGTCCGCTCCAGCGATAGCCTCCCTCCGGTTAAGCGCTTCCACAACGGTGATCGGCAAACCGGACTTAGCAATCATACGCCTGCTCAGTTCCGCAATCGTATGCAGCTTCTCCCTCCCCTCCTCAATATCCACCAGCCATACTTCGCCGATGGGAAGCTCTTTGTGGTGCATAAGGATGCCTTCAATAAGCTCAGGTGTATACGATGACCCGGCTCCGACGACGACTAGCTTTAATGTTTCCTTCATAACCAGACCCTTCTTTCGCCTTTTTCATTTTGGTTGGATGATAACTAGCTTGTTTTATTCGGTACTTTCTCCAGGGACGACAGACGATCAAGTATCTCGCGATTAACATGCATCCCGCTGCGTTCCATCGCCAGAACGACCGAACCTACAACCGGCTCACGGCTTAATATCCTTAAGGTGCTATTGGGAGCCGACTGCTTCACCCTCTGCTCAATGGCGTGCCGGATAATACCTGAGCGGTCTCCCTTGGTCAACAGGCTGCCTGCCAGTACTATGTCAAAAGAGTCCTCTTCCATAGCCAATTGGCGTATAGTCGCCGCCGCGGCCAATCCCAGCTCATCCCCTTGCTTGATCAGCAATCCGGTGGCAACCTGGTCCCCTTCCTCTGCCGCCTGAAACAACAGCTCGGCAATATGAGCGGGCAAGTCTCTAAAATGATCCAGGTAATCCTCCCGCAGCTCTGAAACGTTGGAATAACCCAGCAGTTGAGTTAAGCGCTCTGTCAGCACCGTCTTGCGCTCTCTCCCCTCACCCGCCCGGATAACGCTGCGGAATACCTCCACACTTAAATCATAGCCGCCGCCAAAATCACCGAACAGATAGCCGAACCCCCCGCATTGGTACGTAGCTCCCTTCGAATTCTTGCCTGCACAGTTCACGCCCGAGCCGCAAATCAGCACGACTCCATAGTTCTCCTCAGTACCTGAACGCAACGCATTCCAGGTATCACAGGAAATCTCCGTCCGGGGAAGACCGAGACGGCTGATGATGGGCCGCAAAATCCGGAAATCGGTCTCCCTGTCTGCTCCTGCCATGCCAAACCAGGAGTACTCCAGTTGATCCTTGGTCAGTCCTGAAGCCGTAAGCGCTTCCGATACTGCCAGCCGCAAGTTGTCCTCCGCCTGCTGACGATTCTTCTGGTGGTTTCCGTTCCCTCCCCGGCCTGCACCGATGACCTGGCCCTGTTCATTGGCAATTATGGCATAGGTTTTACTGCCCCCTGCATCCACTCCCAAGTAATACTTCAAGATCGTTTCACTCCTAATATTCAGGTTAATCTTACAGCAGCTGATGACTCACGCACGAGAAGCTGAGGAGCGAGCTTCGTCACAACGGGCGGCATCACCTCCCCATGGATCAATTTCATCAGCAGATCAACGCCGATGCTGCCCATTTGCGCCTCAGGCTGCCTGACCGTCGTCAACCGCGGGTAGAATTCACCTGCGAACTGCTGATCATCAAATCCTACAACCGAGATATCATGGGGTACCCGAATTCCTTCTTCGCGCAGCGCCTGGACAAGACCAAGGGCAATAAAGTCATCTCCGCAAAAAAAGGCTGTCGGAAGCCTATCTTCCCGAATCCATCTCTTGGCTACTTCATAGCCGCCGCTTACCGTAAACCCGCAGGAATCTGTGCCGAAAGGCGTTAACCCTGCTTCCTCCAGCGCATGGCCATAGCCCCGCTTGCGCTCCGCAACACTGAGGAATACCGAAGGGCCGCCGATATAGGCAATCTGGGTGTGTCCAAGATCAATCAAGTGCTTTGTCGCTTCATAGCCACCCTGATAATTATCAACCACGACACTGGGAACATCCTCATGCTGGAACTGGTTATCCAGCAGCACAAACGGTATGTTTTTTCTCTTCAGTTCCTCTACATCTTCCATCTCTTCAAGCGGGGACAGCAGGATAATCCCGTCCACACGGTCCTTCTGGAACAGGAAGTTATCGCCTTCGTCCTCATTCTCAGCGATGGATAAGGCCAAAAAATAACCTTGCTCCGTCAGCTTTCGGTTCACCACGCGAATCACGCGGTCATAGAAAGAGTCGTTAAAGTTGTTAATCGACATCCCGATGACTCCCGTCTTGCCGCGCACTAGACTCCGAGCCGCGGAATTGGGCTGATAATTCAATTCCTCCATCGCTTTAAGCACTTTCTGTCTATTGGACTCACGCACAGACTGTGAATTGTTAAGCACTCTGGATACGGTCACTACCGAGAGCCCCGACTTTTTGGCTACATCATGAATGTTCATTAAATTTCTATGCCTCCATCATCTAAAAGTTTAAACCTTTAAACTTTTAGGATAAATAAAAACCTTACCTGTTATATTATATCTACGAATTGACTAAAAATTGGACAGTATATGCCATTTTTCTCCTATTCATGACACTATAACATCCATGAAAGTTTAAAGGTTTATACTTTGGTATAATATTACTACCGTTCCTGTTATCCGTCAATCCAAAAGTTTCCACCAAAAACCAACTATATAGCGGAGGCCTAGATTACAATGAGCCTACAAAATATCAGTAAATAAAGAAGAAGCCGCTCCACACAATGGAGCGGCTTTCTATATCCTGTATATCTTGCCCCAACGGTCAATTGAACTCTGCTATTATACGAAGCAATATATTTTTGCTATCTTCGTCCTTGGCTCGAGATTGCCTGCCAATTTGTTTGTAAACCTCCTTTTCCTCCAAAAGCTGTCTCGGATGCAACACATGAGCCGATAAACCGTTTAACATATAGCTTTGTGGCAACAACGAATCGTCTCGCCATACCCACTCTGGTAAGCCATTCATAATTATGCTTCCATCATTGGCATTGGTTATGTAGCCAAATGTAATGTCTACGTCATCCTTACGAAAATCAGACTGCCTCCCGCGAAACTGCTCTTTTACAGGAACCTGTTCATAACCAGCTTCGGCAAGAGCGCATTCTAACTGCTCTCTGTTTTGTATCCATGTTACCAAGTCTATATCGTCATGTGGACGGGTGACCTTCCCGAGTAAAAAATCGATAGCCCATCCACCACGCAACCAGAACTTGCAATCAATTGTTGTGCAAATTGTATTGATTTCATTTAGTACCTTTAGTTGTGACTCTGTTTGATCTCCGAATATTGGCTCTATCATGTCAAACCCCTTTTACAAATGAAGTTCCTACCTGTTTGCATTAATAGTACCATATACTGGAATCGCCCTGCTATATTGTCTCGGGTCAAAATCTCCATCTATTGAATGAAGAAAAATCAGCATTTTCCTCTACATTACGAAAAGCCCACTGTACCCATAGCATGAGAATAGCCCTTAGATTAACGGGCTGCTCTCATCTACAATCCTTAGCCGTTCCTATTCCTCATCTTCGCCTTCGCACACAACTTCAGTAAACAGATTTAACGGAAAGAGAGTAGGAACCCGCCGTCCCGGAATCTTAATAAACTCGACAAAATTTCTTCCAACACGGATTAGCCTCCCATGAAGCTCACCTATATCTTCTGCAGTGGCCACCAAATCAAATGGCAGCGTCTTTTTAACACGCTCATTAAGGACAATAAAGAAGGAGGTTTGAAAATCAACTACAGTTGATCCTACTGTAAAAGAGGTCGAGGTCACTTTGGAGAGCTTCCCCGTCGTTCTCGTTAGCTTCGGAAAGCCGGGTTGGAACACCGTTACGATCCGGCCTACAACGGGCTGCAGGCGCTGAACCAAAGTGATGTTCTGAGGAGCAGGACAACCTTGAATATCTATATCGCTCAAAGAAACTCCCCCTGTAAGGTAATGTTGACTCCTATTTTATTCTGATCCCGGGATAATGTTCGGGCACCATAACTGTGAAATCATTGAAGCCTAACCCTATGACTCTCACCGATTTGCGGTTCCCCGACTGCCTTCGAAATGCCCTGCCCCATGATTTGGTTTGATCATAAAGGGTTGCACTAGTGTCAAAGTCCATATGCAAAAACGGCTCCAGAGCATTTTTCATGCTTCGGAGCCGCTTTAAGTCTATCGATTTCTATTTCCTGATTGTTATGCGGTCTGCCTATCCAGTAATACGCTTATACCTAACCTCAAATTGGTTCTCCCTACGGGACTTCACCCTTTTCAAAATTGTTCAAGCACGATCTTTCCCACAGTCCGGCCGGTCTCCAGAAGAGCATGCGCCTTGCGGAGGTTCTCGGCGTTAATAGGCGCAAGCTTCTGTGCCACAGTCGTCCGGATGATCCCTTGATCCACGAGCCGGGCGATCTCATTCAGCAGGTTATGCTGCTCTATCATATCCGCCGTCTGATAACTCGAGCGGGTGAACATGAATTCCCAGACAAAGGTTGCGCTCTTGTTCATGAGCAGCGTCAAATCCAGTGATTCCTTTGTCTCTACAATGGAGCAGATTTTGCCCTGCGGCGCGATGGCCTCAGCCATGCCCTTCCAGTGCTGCTCGGTATGGTTCAGGCATAATATGTAATCGACCTGACCTAATCCATTCGCCTGGAGCTGCGGCATGAACGGGTCGTAATGGTTAATCACGTAATCCGCCCCCTGCTCCTTGACCCAAGCTGTAGAATCCGGACGGGAAGCCGTGCCAATTACCGTTAACCCAGCATGCCGGGCAAGCTGCACCGCGATCGATCCTACCCCGCCAGCGGCTCCGATAATTAGAATGGTTTTGCCGCTATTCACAGACTTGTCGGGTGATACGCCAAGCCGATCATACAGCCCTTCCCATGCCGTGATTGCGGTCAAGGGCAGCGCCGCCGCCTCAGCAAAATCCACGCTGGCCGGCTTCATGCCAACGATACGCTCATCGACAAGGTGAAATTCGCTGTTGCCTCCCTGGCGTACAATGCTGCCAGCATAGAAGACCTCATCCCCTGGCTGAAACAGTGTGGAGTCCGGTCCAACCTGCTCCACTACCCCAGCTACGTCCCAGCCCAGCACTTTCAGTTCACTTTCGGTACGGGCTTTAGGGGCTCTCACTTTGGTATCCACCGGGTTGACCGAGACAGCCTTCACTTTAACCAGCAGATCCCTGCCTGTTGGCACCGGCTTCTCGATTTCCGCATCTATGAGACTATTGGGGTCCTCAATGGGCAGGTATTGGAACAGGCCTACAGCTTTCATCTTTTCTTGAGTCATCGTTAATCTCTCCTTGAAATTATAATTTTCATAGATTATTCGTGTAATGTGATTGCTTGGATTCCGTTTTACCAAGGAAGCTGGCTATCCATGTAGTAGAAGCCGCCCGTCGGGCCATCTTCAGGCAGCGTAGCCAGACGGACTGCCGTCTTCGCTCCATCCTCCGGTGACAACTCGGCCTTTTCTCCGCCCATTTGAGTTTTAACCAGGCCAGGGTGTACCGAGTTCACCTTCAGATTCGTTCCTTTCGTCTGCTGTGCCCAATAAGCTGTAAGCATATTAAGGGCTGCCTTGGATGCGGAATACGCAGGGGTGGCAATACGCTGTGCCAGCTCATTCGACAGCATATATTGGATCGATCCCAAGGCACTGCTCTGATTCACGATCCGCCCAGCTTCGCTCTTCAAGAGATGAGGCAGCAGCGCTTCCGTGATGTAGTAAGGGGCGAACGTGTTGACCTCAAATGTATCCCGGAATGCGTCCCCTTCGTATCCACTCGCTTCAGCCCATATTCCTGCATTGTTAACCAGAATATCCAGCCGTCCATAGGTGTCACCAATCCATCCAGTCAATGCAGCGATATGCTTCGAATTCGTTACCTCCAGCTCGACGCCAACCGCATCAAGGCCTTTGCCCCGCAGCTCGGACGCCACTTCATCAGCTGTCGCCTGGGTACGTGCCGCAACCAATACCGTGATGCCCTGTTCCCCCAATTGTTTGGCAATTTCATACCCGATTCCTTTGTTCGCTCCCGTCACCAAAGCCACTTTTTTGTTTGTCATGTTCATTTCCTCCTCAAGAGTATAGGTTTGTTATTTATTTATCGTGATCAGGTCAGCCGTCTGTACATGGCTTATAGTTCTCAGATGCTGAACATATGCAGCCCGGGCTTCGGTTATCTGTTCATCCGTGATTTGGTTTGCGTTATGGACGGCAAAAGGAGGCAAATAATGCGCACTTACGTAGTTGGCGAGCGCCTCCATCGGTTTGGCGATCTCCCGGACTGTGAACAGATTGTATCCCCCGGGCTGATACGAAGCGGCTGTACCCGCCGTTGAGATCGCAATGCCAATCTCCTTGCCCTTCAGATGCTCCCCACCTGGACCAAAAGCATAACCATAGGTCAGCACTTCATCGAACCATTTCTTAAGGAGCGGAGGCGTGCTGTACCAGTAAAGCGGATATTGGAAAATAATCCGGTCATGGCTATCCAGCAGCGCTTGCTCATGAGGAACGTCCAGTGGGCGATCTCCGTAAAATTCATACAGCGCGTGCACCGTCGTATCCGGCTGCTCTTTCACGACTTGAGCCAACGCCCGGTTCACCCGGGAACTCTGCAAATCTGGGTGAGCAACAATAATCAGTGTCTTCATGTCTTTGGCTCCTTCAAATTCCATTAATGAGAACGATCGTTCTAAATAACTCAAAAAAATTTGTCTGGTTACTTTACTTCTCTAAAATTCGCATGGTCAGCGCGGAAATCCGCTCAAGCTTTTCCTTCGGCACCGACGTCCGGGCCATCACTCTCAGCCCCGTTAAGGCATTATGCAGATACTCGGCCAGCTCCTGTGCTTCGTATCGTTCGTTAAACTCACCGTTTTGCTGTCCCCAGGATACAATCTTCACCAGCAGCTGCTCTACCTTCTCGAAGGCATTCACGGCTCTGGCATCTATGTCTTTATCCCGGCATGCCAATTCAACTGCCGAATTTACAAACATGCATCCGGATGGCCCGCCTTCCTCACCATGGCTCATATAATCGAAAACGAACTGCAGGGCTTCCTTAGCCGTCTTCGACTGCTTGACTCCCGCCGCAAGTTTGGCATCCGTACGGTCCTCGAACCGGTCCATCGCCTTGAGATACAAGGTCCGTTTGTCTGTAAACGTATCATAAAGGCTTCTGCGGTGAATCCCCATATGCTCCACCAGATCGTTCATCGAGGTGCTCTCATAGCCTTGCTCCCAGAAGAGCTTCATGGCCTTATCCAAGACAGCACTTTCTTCAAATTCTTTGCTTCTAGCCATTAGGCAACCCTCCAGTCTATCGTATCCAAGACATCATACCACTTCCGGGAATGACCGGTAAAGAATAGCGTTGAAAGTCCAGCGGTTAGCTCGGTATTAGACCTAATAGATCATTCAGGATCTCCGACATGGATGGATGGGTAAAGATCATATCCCGCAAAGCGGTATATGGCTGCCCTGAGTTCATGAACACGGATACGATGTTCACCACTTCACTGGATTCAACTCCGAACATGGTGAAGCCTAGCAATTGCCCGGTATCTGTATCAACTACCGCTTTCACAAGCCCCTCGGTCTGTTTCAGTTGACGAGCCCGGGTTGAAGCCGTAACGGGCAGTTTAGCAACCTTGATGTTATAACCTTGTTTCTGAGCCTCAGCCTCTGTCAGCCCGACATGGGACAACGGCGGATCGATAAATACCGAGTAAGGAACCTGCTTGCGGTCCAGCGTGGTCCGCTCCCCACTTCCGAACCATTGATCCTTTATGATGCGGAAATCATCAAGAGAGATATACGTAAACTGCGGTCCTCCATTCACGTCGCCAAGTGCCCAGATGTGGGGGATGTTCGTCTGCAGCTTTTCATCAACCTGAATGAATCCACGCTCCGTAAGCCGGATACCCGCTGCTTCGAGATTCAGGCCATCTGTATTGGCCATTCTGCCGGTTGCAACCAGTACCGCATCGGCTTTCAGTTCCTCCGTTCCGTCGGGTGAGGATAGGTGGAGTATGACCTCATCCTGGTCTTTGTCAACAATCTGATCCACACGAGTCTTGAGCCGGATTTGGATTCCCTTTTGCTCAAGCACCTTCTGAACCTCATCGGCAATATCCCGGTCGTCTCTAGGCAGAAACCGTTCGCCTTGTTCCAGAATCGTCACTTCAGTACCAAAACCAGCATAAATGGAAGCAAACTCTAGGCCGATATAACCGCCACCGATAATAGCCAGCCGCTCAGGGAGCTTGGAAAGGTTCAGCATTTCCGCGCTTGTATATACCTTGCTGCTCTGGATGCCTGGTACCGCAGGAATGATCGGCTTGGCGCCCGTATTGATAAGGATCCGGTCCGCTTCCACCAGAACGCTTCCCTCTTGCGTGCTCACCTCTACCACATGTGCGGACTGGAAGGACGCCTTCCCTGTAATAACCGTAACTCCCGGTTGATCGTTCACCTGGTCGAAGTTCTTCGCACGCAGCAGAGCGACCAATTCATCCTTGTCCCGGATGGCCTGGGCATATCTCTCCCCAAGTGCTGTAACATCACTGATTCTCATCTGTGAGACCAGATGGGATTGATGAGCCAACGCCTTCGTTGGGATGCAGCCTACATTGATACAAGTGCCTCCATACATCTCGGCGGATTGTTCCACGACAGCAACGCGAATTCCCTGCTTAGCCAGGTAGGGAGCCAGCGTCTTACCAGCCTTGCCAAATCCGATAATGAGCGCATTCACTTTATGTTTCATCTTGATCACCTCCGGCTGTTATACCTATTCATTGTCATTTTTAAACCTTGGTCACTCTTTTGAGAACGATCATTCTAAATTGGGTAAAGAGGTTTGTTTTTCCTGTGAGATCATCCTAACATATTGAGAACGATCGGTAAAGAATTATTTTTTTTGATCGTCCTCATGTAGAAGTAGAAGGCACTGGTGAGATCGGCTTGAAGATGTAAAAAAAGGTCCAACCCCCTTCTCAGTGAGGTTGAACCCATTGGTTACATTGCCTTTATTTGTGATGCCATCCTCCGTAATCAAGTCTAGATTGACGAGGAACTATATACTAAGAAGCTGTCTTTACTCTCGACTTTGCAAGGTTCTCCTTATTAAACCCCTTCGCAATTAACCAGACTGCCAGACTCATCTCATAAACGCCCACGGGAAGCGCCATCAATCCTTTTACCGTCGAATAGGTTCCGATGACCCCGAACATTTGCAGCAATCCAGCTATAAATACCATAACAGCTGTAGCTATTCCGAATATCGCTAACGGTTTAGGCACATAGCCTGTTCGATAAAGCAAATAACTATACAGACTAGTATTTATGCCCAGCATGAAATTTGGCCCCAACATAGCTGTCCAGCGGTAAATCGTTTGCAGCAACAGCCCTATAGGCTCAAGATTAGTTTTTCCCGTTAGGTTAGCCGTTTCATTATACGAACTAAGTTGTAATAAACCCAATATACTTACGACCCCAATCGCAATAAAAACAGCTTCCATAAATCGAAAACAAAGATACCCTAACGCAATGTGCTCATTCCAATGCCTTACGTAAGGAAACAGCATGACTGCTGTACCAACAGCCGTCACCACAAGCAAGAGGTCATTTAGTACACCGATTAAGACCTTTGTTTCCGATCCATTTGCCACAGCTCCCTGCCAATGTTCTGACAAAACGGGCCCATACAAAACTACCGCTATAATTGACGTCACTGCAGCAAGGATATAAAAAATCCCCAGTATTCTTGCATTCCTTCGGTCTTGCATCATTTTTTTATTCCTCCCAAGACAATAAGTTTTTTGCTGATGACGTATGGTATACTTGGAACAAAATGACCTGTAAACACGTGATACAAGGAGCTATTATGGACCATAACCAAATCATCGAACGTGCCTTGATCCATATCGAGGACCATTTACACCAGCCCTTAACGGTAGAATCCGTTGCCGCTTCCTTCAACATGTCTAAATACTATTTTCACCGGCTGTTTTCTGCTATGATGGGCTGTTCATTAAACCAATACATCCTTTCCAGAAGATTGAATGCATCCTTAACCTTTATCCAAAACAAAAACAGGTCCCTAACCGATATTGCTTATCAGCTCAACTTCGGTACCCAAGCCTCATTCACCAGAGCCTTCAAACGCCAATACGGCGTGGCTCCAAGTTCATTAGTAACAGGAATTACATCTATTTCTCCTACCCCCATACCTGGAGTAGTGAAAAGACCCATTAAAAATATTAATGGGGATATCGTTACGGATTTCACCCTGACTGAATTCAAAGAGACCCGAATCAGCGGGATCGCCTTTGAGGTGAATATTGCCGATGATGATTACAAAGAGCAGATTCGCGCACATTCACAAATGCTGTTGAGTCAAATTGATGAAACCATAAGCGGGCCGGGTTATGTCATTTATTCCAACTGTCAGCCCGGTTCAACCCGGTTTAAGGTTCTGTTCGGAATCCCAAGCAGCCTTGAAATTGATCAACCTTATTATTTCACGGTTGATGTGCCGCAGACTTTTTGTGCCAGGTTCAACTATTATGGTGAACTGCTAGACATTGGTGATGTGTTGAAAAGCGACTATGCCCGATTTTTAAAGATCTCCAGACAGGAAACGGCAGAAACTGATATTGAACTCATACAAGCTTTTGATGACGTCCACCATCTGGATTCGACCTATCATATCTATGCACCGATCAAAAAGCTCCCTGCCGATTCTGACTTGTAAGATCGCGGATTGCCTATCATTCTGTCTGCCCCTTTCTTTTCTGGATTAGATCATTTCTTTTCTGTAAATAAAATAACATAACCGGTTTCACCCGACTTTCCACATCTTGCTGTAATTTAGGAAACAAAAAATGCACCCCTCTCTTGAGGTGCATCCTGGTAATCAGTTATGGATAGAATTCATTAACTCGAAGAAGTACTTGGGTTCATGAGTCTGATAAAGATGGAACCATGCCTGCAAAGTTTCTGGTGCAAATACATCCAGCACCTTCAATACATGCATTGCAAATTCCAACGGAGCTATGCCTGACGCGGTAATTAAATTCCCATCCGTTACCGCAGGCTCCATCTCATAATGCTTTTCTCCAATATAATTAGGGCACACCATCTTCAAATATTCCAGATCGTTGCTTGTATGCCTTCTTAAGTCCAGTAAACCCATCTTTGCAAGTCCCATGGTTGCCCCGCAAATCGCCGCAACAACAGTGCCTTCTTCTAAAGCTTGGGAGGCTTTATTTAATATAGGCTCGTGAATGTCTTCCAGCCAGGTCTCTCCGCCCGGAAGAATTAGAACATCAGTACCTCTCAACACACACTCATCAATAGAAATGCCGGGTAGTATTTTCAACCCGCCCATTGTAGTCACCGGATTTCTATCAACACCTACGGTAACTACCTCTAAAGGCGCTAACCCCTTTCTAAAATACCTTCCCGAGTTGAGTTCTGCGGTTAAATATCCTGTCTCCCAGTCTGCCATAGTATCAAATACATAAAGGTACACTTTCCTTGTATTCATTTGCAAACACTCCTTGTTTAATTGACTGATTTGATCTCCTCTATTGTAAAAAACCTTTACTGACATCTTCAGTCAGTAAAGGCTGGGTGATCTTTTTATATTTTTATCGAAGCATTGTTCATTTGAGCTTCAAGTGATCCGTACCGACCAAGTAAACGAAGCCCATACTATTCATTGCTTATAATCCTGCAATTCTACTACTCCACTCTTAAGCAGCTGATCAATCGTAATACCCGATAACTCGTTCTCCATCGTTGTTTGGACTTTAGTGTGTACCTTATCCAGCAGATACGGCATTTTACTTCCTACCGGACAAGCCGGGTTTGTATCTTGATGAACCATAAAAATTTGCTGACTATCTTCGTCGGTAGCACGATACACATCCAGTAGTGTAATTTGCTTTGCCTCTCTGGCAAGGCTTATCGCTGCATTTGCTCCAAGCGTAGAGATAATGAGACCCGCTTTAGTAAGTTTTCTCATGATTCTTCTAATAACCGCAGAATTAGCGTTCACACTCAAAGCAAGTAATTCGGACGTAGTACGGCCCTCTTTATTAAATTCAAGAAAGCATAATATATGAACGGCTACAGAGAACTGTTGGCTTCGGTTTGCCATTTTGCAAGGTCCTTCTTTCTTTATAGAGCTTATTTGTAGTGTATTGATTTTCGTTAAGCAAATCAAATTGAAAATAAGTAGTTGCGAAATCGACTTGACTTTCTTAACTGCACATATTACTTTAAATAGTAACAGTTGCTGATACTATTACTATTTTGAGGAGTGAATTACATGCACTATCGTGTTAATGGGGTTGAAAATAGAATGATCAAATTAACTGCTTTATTTTTCCTCATCATGTTTGTTATCGGTACGGATACGTTTTTGATTTCTCCGCTCATCCCCACTCTTCAGAACTTGTTTCATATCCCGACCGAATATTCCGGTTGGATGGTGGGGGCTTATGCTTTAGGTTATGCCATTTTTGCACTGATTGCTGGACCGCTTTCCGATGGATGGGATCGAAAAAAAGTAATGCTTTTCGGCATGGTCTGCTTCTCGGTTTCAACCATGTTATGCGGCTTTGCCACAGGTTTTTGGTCGATGTTCTTATTCCGTTTTTTAGCCGGAGTCAGCGCAGCATTTACGGCGCCTCAAGTCTGGGCCTCAATCCCTGCTCTGTTTCCAACGCCAAAAATCGCTAAAGTATCAGGAATCGTCATGGCAGGCTTGGCTGCATCCCAAGCGTTCGGCATCCCTCTTGGTAGTCTGCTAGCCTCAACCCATTGGTATTATCCTTTTTTTACAATCGGTGCATGTGCATTATTGGTAGCGGTATTCATCTTCTATGCTTTGCCTGAAATGAAACCGAATCAAGGCCAAAATACCAAATCTCCGATTTTTAGTAGATACATCCCACTATTGAATAGCCGAATGGCGAGAAGGGCTTTCCTCGCTCATTTTTTATTTCAATGCGGATTCTTTGCTGCCTTTTCTTTTATTGGAAAATGGGTGACGGATCGCTTTCACCTTTCAATTGATCAAGCGGGGTACGTGATGTTTTTTCTTGGTCTGGGGAATATAGTCGGGAGCTTCGGCGGTGCCTATGTGATCAAAACATTAAACCGTTTCAATACGCTGGTTGTGGGCTTTCTTGTCTCTATCGCATGTTTTATTGTTTTGCCTCACTTGCAATCGGTTGCGGCTTTCGAAGGTGTTTACTTTTTCATATTCGTTAACATGGGAATCGCATTTCCGCTGATATTAGGAATGCTGAATTCGTTAAATCCGACCATCCGCGGCACGATCTCCAGCTTGGCCAATTCAATCATGTACACTGCGACAACGCTCGGTTCTTGGATCGCGGGCCTGATTTACGCGACGTTTAACGGCTTTTCCGCCGTAGGTATATTTGCGGCTATATGTTTTGCCGGTTCGTTGTTATCTTTTATAATCAGCGGTATTCTGACCAGTCACACGAAGACAAAGAAGGAGCTTGCATCATAAAATGCAATTCAACGACTAACTTAAAGGGGATCGTCCGAAAAGACGGTCCCCTATTCGGTTTAAGAGTCCGACTTTTGTTCGAAAGACTCCGAGGACGATCGCCCGTTCCCATCTCAGCAAGCGTTCATCTCTTAAGCAGCTTCGGCTATACCGTGGACCAACGGGTTCTGCCCATTTATCCCTCCCGGCAGATCGCCAAAGTCGTAGCAACTTTGTTTATATTTTCTACAACTCCTTCTCCTGCTCCATGATCACCTGCTCGGTCCCTAACAGAATCAGCTTCAAGCCGAACTCAAACGCTCTGTCGGTCCCCATCAGCTCAAACAGTCCACTCTTGAACATCCTCCGGAACAAACCCGCTTCCGCATCGCTCATAGAGTCCAGAAGGCGGACCATCTCCTCACTCGGAAGCTCGATCTGCTCCTTAAGAATAACGGAGACATTGCGCTGATGCTGATAATCGTCAAGAACAAAGTAGTAAACATAGTTCACAAGGGTGACAACTACTTGCATTTTCTGTTCATGGTCAAGGGGTGTTGATTCTACGCAGAGCAGCATACGGTTGGTAAACCGGATGATATCCGGCTCATGGGGCAGCGTCATCATCATAAGCTGCGTAGAGCAGGGATACCGGCGAAGGACATTTCGCACCGTAATGGCCAGCTCTGTCAGCTGCTCCTTCCAGTCCCCATCAGAATCGAACTCCTCCAGGATGATCTTCGATACGTGGTTGGCAAGACGCTGATAGAGGTCCTGCTTGCTCTTAAAGTACCAGTACAAAGAGGGAGCCTGAATCCCCAGCCGATCAGCCAGCCGCCTCATGCTGAATTTTTCAATCCCCTCCTCTCCAAGAAGCTCCCACGACGCCTCCAGAATCTTATCCTCCGAAATCTGAGGCTGCTGTTTTTTCATCATTATCCGTCCTTTTATCTAATAGTGTAAGTTTGTGCTTTACAAGTTTATAAGTCCATGATATCATCTAACACTGTAAGGTTCAAACTAACACCGTTAGACGGGCCGAAATTAAAACAGAAAGTGGTGACCCCTATGGATGCAGAAAACCTCCATTACTTTGAGAAAGCACCCATCGCCAAAGCTGTAGCTCACTTTGCCGTACCTATGATGTTAGGCACGTCAATGAGTGTCATTTATTCCATCCTGAATGCCTATTTCCTAGGCACCCTCCATAATACAGCCATGTTAACCGCACTCGCGCTAACCCTGCCGTTATTCGCGGTCATTATGGCGCTGGGCAACCTGATTGGTATCGGCGGCGGTACCTTCATTTCCCGGTTGTTAGGAGAGAAGAAATATGATGATGTCAAGCACGTATCTTCATTCGCCTTTTACAGCAGCTTAGTTCTCGGTCTTATCGTAATAGCGATCGGCCTCCCGTTGATCGATCCTATAGTTCATGGACTGGGAGCAACGCCTGACTCCTTCGGATTTACGAAGGACTATGTCATGGTCATGATTATAGGCTCGCCATTCGTTGTATTATTCTTTACGCTGGAGAACATCGTACGCTCGGAGGGTGCAGCAATGACCTCGATGACCGGCATGATTCTCAGTGTTGTCGTGAATATTATTCTCGATGCGATAGTCATCTTCGTGTTCCATTGGGGCGTAATCGGCGTTGCCTCTGCTACGGTCATTTCAAACCTGGCTGCGAGTGCATTCTACGCCTTCCATATGGGATACAAGAGCCAATTCTTAACGGTCTCCGCAAAATGGTTCAAGGCTACCAAGGACATCCTGGGCAATGTAATCAAAATTGGAGTCCCCGTCTTTATTATGAGTATCTTCTTGGGTGCAATGTCGCTTATCTTTAACCATTATCTTGTTGATTATGGGGATCAGGCCGTGGCGGCCTACGGAATTTCAACACGTTTATTGCAATTTCCTGAGTTTATTCTGATGGGGTTATGCGAGGGGGTCGTGCCGCTCATTGCCTTCTCTTTTACAGCAAATAAATTACGCATGAAGAGCACCATTGGATTTACGATAAAAGTGATTGTGGCGCTAGCTGTCTTGTTCGGCGTGATCGTCTATCTGATTTCCGACCACTTAATTGGTTTGTTTACGAATGACCCGAAATTAATTGAAATGGGCAGCTATATTCTGCATGTGACGTTCTTATCCTTGTTCATTACAGGAATGACCACGCTGTTTACAGGAATCTTCCAAGCCACAGCGCAAGGGACGGCCGCTTTTATTATGTCAGTTATCCAAGGGATTACTCTGATTCCTGTACTCTATATTGCCAATCGTATGAACGGCTTTCACGGGGTGGTCTGGTCACTCGTTATTGCGGATGCTGTCGCGTTCCTTGTTGGTGCGATCATGCTGTATGCTCTTCGGACCAAATTGCAGCCGGATTTGGAAAGTTTAGTACATTAAATAACATATCCATGCAAAAAGCAGGATAAGAACTCTCATTATCCTGCTTGGCTTCCTCAGCACACTTGGATTAGAGTGCTCCCGTAATTAATCCTAACCAAAATTACGAGAGCATTTTTAAAATAAACGGAAAGCTTTCTTTCTTACGCCTTGTCTCCTAACGCAAAATCAACCGCTGCCTCAGCGTGAAGCCGTGTTGTATCATAAACCGGGATACTGCAGTCTTCTTGTGAGATAAGCATGGTGATTTCCGTACATCCGAGAATAACAGCTTCCGCTCCCTTTTGGATAAGACGGTCAATAATATCCAGATATTTTTTCTTTGAATGTTCATCAACAATGCCAAGACAAAGCTCCTGATAAATGATTTCGTGAATGACTGCCCGGTCGGCTTCATCCGGGACAACAACCTCAAGTCCAAACTGACTCTTAAGCCTGCCCTTGTAGAATTCCTGCTCCATAGTAAAAGCAGTCCCAAGCAAGGCGACCTTCTTGATTTGGTCGCTAACAATTTTGGCTGCTGTTGCATCTGCAATATGAAGTAAAGGAATGGATACGGAGTTCGCCACTTCCGGGGCCATCTTGTGCATCGTATTGGTACATATAACTATGACATCAGCTCCGCCTGCTTCAAGCTTCTGTGCCGATTCAATCATAACCTTCGTCGCCTCTGTCCAGTCCCCTTGATCCTGGAAATCCTTGATTTCCTGGAAGTCTACGGAATACAGCAGGCTCTTTGCCGAGTGGTGTCCACCTCTTCTTTCTTTAACCCTCTCATTGATGATTTGGTAATAGAGCATGGATGACTCCCAACTCATTCCGCCTATAAGTCCTATTGTTTTCACTGATTGCTCACACCCCGTCCTTTTTATCTTATTTTGGCATAAATATTTCGTGTTTGTAAAAAGACGGACTTCTCCTTAGAAAGACACCCAATCGGGTGCCTTCGCTGAACTGCTTTTCTAGAATCCTCTTTACTCAGAAAAATATGCAAGCGAGGCAGCCTGGAGCATCGGCTCATAGTGTTATGAAGAGATGATGAGGCGCCCAATTTGGTTGCACTCTTCAGCGAACCAAATTTCGCCGTCTGCAGCAATCGCTATACCGTGAGGCTCTGCGTGTTCCGTGGGGATTGGATACTCTGTAATCATTCCTTGAACCGTAATTCGCCCGATCTTGTTGCCACCCCATTCTGTGAACCAAAGATCCTCATTGTCCCCGGAAATGATAGCGTGAGGCTTGACATTCGGTGTCGGTATTCTAAATTCGGTTACTTCGCCTGAAGTTGTCATTCTTCCGATTTTATTGCCCATAATCTGCACAAACCATAATGCCCCGTCAGGGCCGCTCGTAATACCTACAGGGCCGGAATTCTGTGTTGGAATCGGAAATTCCGTTATATCCCCTTCGGGGGTGATTCTCCCAATCGAATTCCCCTGATTCTGTGTAAACCATAACGCCCCATCTGAGCCGGGAACAATGAATGAAGGGAATGTATTTGAGCTGGGCAGCTCGAACTCGGTCATCTCCCCAGATACGGTTAACCTTCCGATTCTGCCGCTATTCATTTCTGTAAACCAAATTGCACCTTCCTTATCTTCCGTTATGCCGAAAGGGGCTGAATTTGAGATAGGAAGTTCATATTCTGTAAAATAGCCATCCAGCGACATTCTCCCGATTTTATTGGCCTGATACTCCGTGAACCACAAGTCGCCGCCCCGACCCGATATAATCGTCATCACTCCGGCATTCTCTGTCGGTGGAGAGTAAGAAGTTATCTCGCCTGCAGCATTTATCCGCCCGATTCGATTGCCCCGTTGTGCCGTAAACCACATGGCACCGTCTTTTCCCCTCGTTATTCCGTATGGCCCCGAGTCTTGCGTTTTGACTATATATTCATAGATCATCACCGTCATATATATTACCTCCCAGGAGAAAAGTCATTGTTGAATTAAAGATTTGTGATTTAATAATCACGGGGACATGCACGGGTAAGAATAACCCAGGAAGACAAAGCCCTTCTGTTCCAAGATCGGACGTGACATCGGACTTGCCTCTACCATAAGCATCCGGTAGCCGTGACTCCAAGCATGCTGAGCCCGTGCGGCGAGGAGGGCCTTATAGTGTCCCTGACCTCGGAAAAGTTCTAAAGTGGCGCCTCCCCATAAGCTGCAAAACGAGGTTCCCTCATGAAAATACATCCAAGCCGCCGATACCGTCTGCCCCTCATGTTCAGCAACGAATATTGCAAGCTGTTCAGGAGTGGAGGAGAGCTCGTCTTTTAACCGTTCACCCAATTCCTGATGGGATTCTTCCCAGACGGAATCTTCCAGAGCTATAATCCCATCAATCTTACCACTGTCCGTAACCCGGCGGATCGACGACGGAATAGGAAGCTGGAGCAGTTCATGGTCAGGCTGCAGCTCCAGGATCAAGAGAGCCTCCGCTTCCCCTGGATTAAAGCCTTTGGCGATAAGCCGCTCCTTCAAGTCGTGCGGACGATCGAAATCATAAACTTTCCACTCGAATTTCATTCCTTGCTGCCCAAAATAGCGAAGCTGATCCTCAATCGCCTCATCCGCGTTCCGATCGTCTAGCTCGGAATAGATGATACAATTATCAATGCCATCTACAGACAATGATCGGATAATAGGACCCGCAAACTCCTTGCGTACTCCCGGATAATCAGCCTCTATCCGCTGCTCTTTATTGAGGAGCTTAATCAAATCGGCTTTTCTCAAATGGCATACCCCTACCTTTCGCTATTTCATAACAGGTTCAGCTTATTAGCTGCTGGTAGGAAAGGCAAAAGAAATTTCTACTATAACCAAACTGTATGAACAGATGCTGGAGATCGGCTGTGGAAACGGCCATTCCTTGCATATTCGATTTATGTTATAGGGTGGTCCAGAAGGTCCTCCGGTTCACCAAAATATCTGCAGAGGCAAGTTTAAAGGCCTTCCTTCGGAAGGCCCTGTCCCTAAAATACCTCATTCACAACTAAATCTTCTTTTTTACCGCCCGTAACACCGCATAACCATACCCTTCCGGGAAATGCCTCTGATAATCTTGTCCGATCTCCTCATTCCATTCATACCCCATTTCTTTGGGGTCGAATTTCGCTGCAGCTTCTTCCACGGCGCCCATCACAGCCCCATTATCCTTCAGATAATCGAATGGCGGATGGAAAAAGACCAAATACTCCGACTCAGGGATATCCCTGCATTCCATTCCCGCTGGAATGGTTCCATCGTACTCCGATGGAACGAGGATTCCATACAAGTACCCCTTCTGACCATTCTGATAAAACCACCCCGCCGTCTGACCGAGCTGGCCGGGCAGCACGTGGTTCGACATACTCTCCAACGTACCACTAACTTCATCACAATTGTGGCCATGGTTCCAGAAGTCCCCATAGTTTTGCACAGAAATGTCCCAGATCCCGATGAATTTGTGGGCCGGAATGAACTCGACCTTGGTCTCAACCGGCTTCAAGTGTACATTGCTCATCTTTTCGCGCTCCTTGATCCAATAATGATAAGGCGAGAATACCTCCTGACGAATGGCCAGCTTAATAGGTCGGGGCTCTTTCCGGTAGGCTGTAGGAGTAAGATGAAAAGCCTTGCTGAATGCTCGTGTAAACGCCTCTTGCGATGAAAATCCGTACTTTACGGCAATATCCAGAACCCGCTGGTCCGTGTCACGGAGCTCCAGAGCGGCACGGCTGATTCTCCGGGTCCAGACATAGTCGCGTAATGTCATTCCAGTTAATTGGTTGAACTGCCTGGAACAATAATAGGGGGAATACCCTAACTGCTCCGACATTGTTAATAGAGACTTGCTCTCCGTGATGTTAGCTTCCACCCAATCCACCATAAGCTGCACCATTTCGTTCCATTCGTACATGGAAGTGCTCCCTCCTTTCCACTAAATCATATCACCAGCGAATGCGGCATATTTGATTCCAGTTGCATATCCAAAGATAGATGTAACAAAAATCTGGCATAGCATCGATCCCGATACAGATTCCGGCGAATGCTCGACCGAACCGGGTAGATTTGGTGGCAACCGTTGGTGTCAGAGGAGTCACAGGCATTGGGCAAATCCGCTTTAGAGTCTTCCGCGGGAATACAGAAATTTTCAACACCCAGCAAGGGATCGAATCTAAAGGCTCCGAGCAAAATTATACAATTACCTTCCAAGCTGAAGATAGAAATGTAAAAGCAGGTACTCATTCTTACACAGTCACCGCAGAAAACCGTACTGCAAATACAAGAGTAGATGTTGTAGGACCTATATCCTTTAGTGAGCGAATCTACGCTAACACAAACAACCATCGACGACGAAGAGTCAGCAATGGTTGTTTTTTTGTATTGAGAAGCTGCGGATGGCCGTTCTCTAATCTAAGTCGACTTCTTATTCTGGAGCTTCAAATCTCTATTTTTGTCTCCAAAAACTCAAGATACTTGGGGTCGTCTTCCATAAAAATTGCAATCCCGGCACCCATGTACGCCCGGGTCAGCTCATCTGCCGCCTTTTCAAGGTTCTCCTGTTCATAATACATTTGCCCTAGCCGAAGATGGATGTAGGGATTCCCAAGCCCCTTCGGACACTGAACAGCATTAAAAAAACACTTGAATGCCTTATCGTAACTCTTTGTTTTAAAATGGACATCCCCAATCGCCACATATATCCACGTTGCAGCCTCCCATTCACGGTGATCTGCCGGCAATAATCGGAGGGCCGCGATGTAGTTCTTCTTGCCCGCGTCAAGATCGCCTGCCCTCACCAAATCATCACCTTGTTTACACAGCGCGGTAATTTCGGCATGGGTGGAATCTGAAAGTTGCACCGTCATCTCTCCTATCCTATTCTATTGGATTTGAAGCTGCCGCATGGATTCACTCTTTACTATATAAAATGAACTTATGAAGGTTACCCTTTAGGAGCGCTGCGATGCCGAGTGTTCTTACGACCCCTGTTGTCTCCGAAATGCTTGAACTAGATCTCCAAGTAGGGGCATTTCGGAGACAAAGGCGGACGCTCCGCTTCTTCAGAATCACACGTCCTCTCCGCTGAGATCGGTTAATTCTAAAGTTCATTTTATATAGCTGCGAATTACCGTTGCTCTAAGGCAACATTCTGGGTGGCTTTGTTGGAACAGGTGGCTTCCAGGCTAGCAGGATTCCGGCTTCTCCGCACCATCTGCTTACGCCTTCAAGATCATCCCTTCCAATCTCCCACAGCCACAAGTCATGGCTGATTTTCCTTAGAGAGCCGCGGCCCCCCTCTTTAACAATCCACTCTCCAAGCGTCATGCCTTGAATTTTCATATGAAGATGGTTCCCGTTGATCAAATTGCAGGGATAGACCATTCTCAGCATGTCTCCCCTGTAACGAGCCTTCCCTTTAAATCTCCCAGGAGTTTCTTCTTTGAAAATCCTAGGATTCTCGTAGGGAAATAATTTGACCAGATTCTCACCCTGAGCATAATAAAAGGCATCGGACACTTTTGGGGCAGCATAAACAATTCCATACGGACAGCTGATTTTCTTCGATACATCCTCCACAAAACCGATGAAATTTGTATATATGTCATCCATAGGCACAGCACACTGGGCATCGATATGATGAAAGCTGCCAAACTCATCGTTCATATACCCAAAGGATGCAAACCATGGGGAATGGCCAATCTGTTCATTATATAATCGAAACGCCGTAACCTCTTTAGAGATTATTTTACGCTTGAGTTCTGAAAGCGAGGTCTCTATCAAATCAACATAACGTTCGTCTTCATCCTTGTTGTATGTATAATAACAGGCAGCTGTAACCTTTGCACCGATGGCCTCAAAGAAGGACTCCCCAGCAATGCAAGCCTCCATCGGGGTAACTTCATTTGTGTCATACATGGCCAAGCCCGTACCCATATCTCTCACCTCTATGCCATAGATAAAGAGCCACGCGCCTTCCAGTCGGGCAGCATGCACGAGGCAGCGACCACCATGTGGCGCTTCTGACCATGCCCAGGCGGATTCCGCCCGAAGGCCTGGACATGATCTTTTTGAAGCAACCCTAACACACGGAGGGAAATGCTGTCAATTGAAATAACCGAGCTGAATTACATAGGAAACAACTAACAAATCTAATCGAACTTTTTCATAGATTCGAATAATCGTCTTAAATGATTCAATAAGTCGCTTTGTTCCTCCTCAGACCAATCAGCCATAGCTTCACGCATAATACGCTCACGGGTGAGGTTAATCTTGGCGTTGATTTCCTGCCCGTATTTCGTCAATTCTGATACACGAATGCGGGAGTCTGAGCTTGATGGATAAGTATGAACCAACCCCGCGGTCTCTAACTTATCAATCTGCCGACTGACGCTCGAATAGTTCTTCCCCATCATGTCAGCCAAATCACCGACACTTGTCGGTCCTAGATGACCGATGCCAACGAAGACGCGAAAAGCTGCAGCCTCCAAATTTACGCCAGCATGTGCAACCATTTTCTTATCGCGATCTGGCCGGTTGATAAGGGAGTATATATCAATAAGTGCTCTAAAAATCTCATTTTCCATCATTCTTTATTTCACCTTTACAACTGGACGGGGCGACAGCGGGGCATTCCAGGCCTCTTCAATCTCTTCAAGAACAAACTCAGCTGTATTAATGGTTAACTTCCCCTCGGCAGCCATTTCAAAAACACCTCTAACCGCAGTTAGCATGTCAGCTTTAGAGACACTATCTCCCCCGCTGCCTATGAGCTCAATTGTGGATGAGCGTAATACAGATGAAGGCAAATGAATATTTTCTTGGCCGGATGAGGTTCCAATGCTTACAAAGCGGGCAACACGATTCGTATGGGTCTTAGCAAGAGCTGACATGATGGCAAGTGCGCTGTCGCCCCAGAGGTAATCCAAGATCACATCAACACCTTCAGCAATAACTGGCAATAGGTTGTCTTCAAACCTTTTTTGTCCGCTGTCGGCTGTCATATCAAATGCAATGGCTTCATCGGCTTCAAGTGCCTGCAGCTTCGATTCATTGCGTCCCGTTACAATGACCTTCTTGGCCCCTAGGCCCTTAGCAATCCGAACGGCTAAACTACCGGATACACCCGTAGCGCCATTGATCAATACTGTTTGACCGGATTTAAAGCCAGCCCGGTACACCAATGCAGCCCATGAGGACATACCGGGGTTGGCGATAGCGGCAGCAGTGACATCATCAAGGCCATCTGGTAAACGGACAGTCAGCTTTCTGTTAACTAGGGTTTGCTCAGCCAAGCTGCCATAAGGTGCAGCAGACAGCGCAAAGTAAACACGCGAACCATCTTCCATCGTTCCAACACCATCCATACCGGCTACAATTGGAAAGTTGAATTCAGATGAGTAGTGCATACCCATGGAACGGAACTTGCTGACCCGGCTTAGGCCTGCCGCCGAAACATTAATGACAACTAGCCCATCTGTCGCAACTGGGAAATCCATATGACCGATTACAGGTATGGCCCCTTTTTCCTTTACGATTGCTGCCTTCATTGTTATTGCACCCTTCTTTCATTCCATATTATGTGCATATTGCACATAAATCAGTATACCACTAGTTGTGTGCAAAATGCACATTTATTAATGGAAAATCAAAAATGGATAATACAGTAAATAAATTACCATACTATCCATCTTCATTTTTATCGTTTGAAATGCACCTTATAATTAGCTTTATCCGGGCGTGTGTAACTTCTTGAATATTCAATTACAGTGTCTGCCTCATTATAGCTAGTGTTAGTAAATAACAATAACGGAGCAGAGGAATCAATGTCCAAGAAGCGGGCATCTGATTGATCCAATTGAGTGAGGTCAAGCGTCTGCTGCGAATATGAAATCTCAATGTTATAAAAATCATAAATCTCATATACAGAGAAAATGGTTAGATCAATATCCCCCAATTGAGGAACAACATGGTGTGGTATATAGATTTCCTCCAGCGAGTAGGGTTCATTATCAATATAGTCAACCCGTTTAATGTAAAAGATCTGCTCCCCTGGCTGAATGTTAAAAATCTTGCTGTATTTATGTTCTGCATTTCGCAAGGACTTCGTCAGAATTTGGAAGGAAGGATTCGCATTTTTCTTTCTGACCATTTGCGAGAAACCTTCCAGGGTTTCCAAATCGTGCTCTCTTTTCTCTCCTAGGACAAATACGCCTTTCCCTTGTATTCTTTTCAGCAAGCCTTCATTAACAAGAGAGGAAATGCCATTTCGAACGGTCAATCGGTTAATGCCATAGGTTTTCGCCAGTTCATGCTCGGTGGGGATCGCCGTACCCGGAGGAAATTCACCGTCTTCAATTTTCGTTCGGATAATTTCTCTCAGCTGCAAGTACATCGGAGATTGATAATCTATATTAGACAAAGACGTTTCTCACTCACTTTCGAATAAATTTCATGATCACGCGCCCCTGCATTGCTTATACTTCCCTTAATTGCTTATACAAATCGGTACAGTTACTGCTGGCCGCTTAATGTTTATGTTTAAGTACGGAAGAGAAACGGATTAGGTCTGCTCTTTTGATGGATTTATAATATTCAATCGGCTTTTCGCTTTTAGTATATACATGACCGGTAACATAGAAAACAGGGGTCCCGTTCTCAACCTCCAGGAGATCACTTTCCTGCTCACTCACAAATGTAACACTTAGTGATTCTGTACCGTGGTCAATATCCACGTTATAGACTTCTTCTAAAACTTTATAAAGGGAGTCCTGGGAAAAATCATATTGCTCAATGCCTTTGCACAATGAATAGTCGATATAAGACAGTTCAATCGTAACCGGGACCCCATCTATTAATCTTAATCGCTGTAGACAGAAAATCTTGCTGCCAAGTGTTAACTTCATCCTTTTGGATAACTCTTTATTACATTCCATGATGTCCGCATATAACACTTTTGCTGTTAATGTTTTATTGGCTTCCATTGCGCTTTTCGACAAGGACTGTATATTTTGCAGGTTCTGCACTAGTTTTCCGGGCGAGACAAATGTCCCGGCCCCGCGTTTGCTGTAGAGAACCCCTTCGATAATGAGCCTCTTGATCGCGCTGCGCAAGGTCGTTCTGCTTGTCCCCAGAACCTCACAAAGCTGCCTTTCGGATGGAAGCTTATCATTGGGGCGCAATTCATTTTGATCGATAAAATACTCTATTTTCTCCACCACTTCTTCGCGTGGTTTTAAATAACTGTTGTCCATAACCGGTGCGTTCCTCCACACTTTTGACCTGCATAACTACTTAAAATATATCATAAAGAGTGGAGGCGAATAAAACAGTTCATCCTACCCGGGCCCTTATCCCTCTTGTATATAAATCAATATCGTTCGCTCCGACGGGCCATCAAATTCACAGAAATATACCTCCTGCGCCCCACCCCGAACCATCCTTCCATCCACAATCGGAAAGTGGCAATGATTGCCTGTCAGCAACGCTTTGATATGTCCTGTTGGATTGCCGGCTGTAGAACCATAGTCTTTTAACATACGGGCATGGGCATAGGGGTGATCTTCCGGAACCATTCTTTTTAAAAATTCGTCTATATCACTCTCAAGACATTCTAATGCTTCATTGACGGTAATCCCTGTTGTCGTATGCTTCGTTTGGACTGTGACCACACCACTCTTAATCCCGCTTTCGGCAACAATCCGCTCAATCTCGTCTGTGATTACAAAATACTGATTGTATTTATCTGTGAGGATCGTGATACTGTCTACATGCATGGCTCATATTCCTCCTTTCACAAAGAGCATCCCAGAAATTCCAAGGCATTCTTTCCACGAATCAATTCCACGGTCGATTCCCGGAACCCTAAATGATTTAACGCCTCAGCCATTCTAATTTGCTCAAAACGCGGATTGTCGCTGCCAAACATGACTTGATGCCTTAAGCTCCGGTCGATCCATGTCGAAGGAATATCTTTCGTAAAAACTTGAGTATAGAATTCTTTGGCATTATCAAAATATAAAATTGCTGTATCTGCATACACATTTGGATATTTCAACATTAACATAGCTGTCTCCTGCACCCATGGCCAGCCAAAATGCGCGAGACAAATCCTTAATTTCGGCCTGCTGTCAGCCAGTTCTTCAAACTCAACCGGCCTTGAATATTTCGATAAGGTTCCTGGTTCCCATGACAAACCACTATGAAAGATAATCGGCTTATCGTACTTCTCACAAATATCATAAATATCTTTTAGCCTAGGATCAGCAGGATAATATCGCTGCTTGCTTGGGTTTAATTTCAGCCCAAGGAGTCCCAGCTCGGTGAAAGCCTTCTCCAGTCTCTCGGCAGCGCTCGGGTCGAACGGGTCAACACTGGCAAAACCAAAAAATCGATCTGGAGCCTGGTCGACAATGGCTCTAATCTCCTCGTTGGTGACCGTTGCCGCCCCTTCCACAGTTGTATAGTCTTGGGGCAGCAGACATAGCTTATCCAAGCCGGCACACTTCATTTGATTAAAAATATGCTGTAATGGCGGGGTCCCATTCTTGTGAATATTCAGCACTCTATGTCTGAATTCCAATCGCTGCTCATCCCCATTGATCAAACCATAAAAGTCCGGATGAACGTGCATATCGATAAACATGGTAATCACTCTTTCTTCCTATTTAAATGCAGTTAGTCCATTAGTGATCTTAAATTATTAATGGCCCGGCGGGCAAATAATCTTGGCTCATTGATATAGGCGGTTACTAATTCAATAGTTGCTGTACCATCGTAGCCTCTCTCTTTGAGCTCCATTAATAATTCCTTCATTGGCAGCACGCCTTCACCAGGAATCATATGAGTATCACTCGTTCCATCACTATCAATGATGTGAAGGTGCTGCATCTTATCCTGCAATTTATCGAAATAAGCCATCATGCTTTCATGCTGGACGAATGGCGGCACAATATCACACATGCCCACTAAATGATTGGACTCTACTTGTCCAAAAACCCTAGCCAAATCATTAGCCGTTGTACAAACGTTGGATTCCATCGGCGTGAGGGCCTCGAGAATAATTTTATGATCGATTTTCTCTGCATAATCTGTTAATTCCCTCATGGATTGAATCAATCTTTGCCAAATTTCAGCTTCGGAAGTTAAATAGCCGGCATGGGCGGGAGACATCAACGTATACTCAGCCCCCATTTCCTTGCCCATCTCCATCGATAACTTCAAATAATCAATAGCGTCTTGTCTCATTTGTTCTGTGCCAATCATAAAATTATAAGGATATGCATTATGCTCGGGAGTATAGACCCTGACCGGAATCTCATATTGATCAATCAGTTTCTTTACCATTTCAATATCGCCATTCTTCAAGTCAGGCGCAAATGCATGCGGGCGGCCTCCCCATAATTCAATATAATCGTAACCAAATCTCTTGGCATCTATAAAAGCATGTTCGAGCGGATTGCGTTGGTAACCTGAAGTAAATAACCCAATCTTCATGATCTAATCCCCATTTCATTATGAATTGAATTCCGCTTCACCCAAGGCTCAAAAACGGACACCACTTCTGCGGCAATTTCCGCTCCTTTGTCCAAGGCCTCCGGGATGGATTTACCCTTTAAAACAGCAAATAAGAAACCCGCAATAAAACTGTCTCCAGCTCCCACTGTATTGACGACTCTCGCAGGATACACGGTTCCTTCATAAAAACTTTGGCCATCAAATGCCAGACTGCCTTGTTCCCCGAAGGTGGCAACAGCCAATTTCATGCCTCGGTCTGTCTTGTCCTTCAAGAAATTCTCAATGTAAGCATCCCTCTTGTTCTTGTAAGAGAAAAATCCATAGTCTACATAGGGAAGTGTCTGCTCGACAAGGGGATGATCCAACCGATCGGCATAATCAAAGCTAATGACTGCCCCCTTGGCCTTCAATTTAGGAAGCGTATCCTCGGCCTTCCCCCATAACGCGGTATGGACTAAATCGTGTTCAGCCGCAAACCGGATATCTTCCTCATCGAAAACCATCGTCTCAAGGACACCTTCAACATAGTCGCCGTGTACACGGTCAAGGCCATCCATATCCATAAAAGTCACAGCTGTTGGCCCATCTCCCACCTTTAAGTGACTAATATCGATTCCTTCCTCTTGTAAGGTATGAATCATCCACTCCCCATTTGTATCATTTCCGGTTGTAGAAATAATGGATGTCGGGATGCCCAGCAATTGCATATTCACTCCTGTATCCACTACGTTTCCGGTTGGATATTTTTTATTAAGGCGCTCATACACATCAATACAATTGTCACCGATAGCAGCAAATTTCATATTGGACCTCCTCGTTCTCCAGTTCCAGCAGCGACCACCTTAATCGCAGCTCCCCGATAAAACGCTTACATACGATTTAAAAAACAGAACACATGAAATCAAAGCTTGGCAGGAAGTCATTTTGATTTCATGTGTGTTTATTCTGCATCTTAGTATTTCAATTGGCGGTAATAGCGTCTGATTTCCATTGGATGGCAGTTGAGTTTCTCAACATAAGCATCAATCCGTGAAGTGATCGCACGTAGAACCAAGTGAGAGATCCGGCCTCTAAATTCCGGGCTTATTCCTTTTAATTCATAGTCCTTGGTATCAATAATGGTATATCTGGAACAAACTCTTGGTAAGAACTCGGCTACTCTTTCCGATAGCGGACGCTGTTCATCTTCTCCAATAAATAATGTGACTGCTGTATCCCGGTCAATAACTTCCAATGTTCCGTGGAAAAACTCTGAGGAATGGATCGACTTCGAACGAAGCCAGTGCTGTTCTTCCCAATAACACATCGCATAGGAGTAAACCGCTCCCCATTGATTGCCTGCTCCGATGAAATAATGCATGGAATCATCCTTATGATCCTGCGCAAACTTCATTCCAAAGGAATCAGCCGCCTTTTCCGCTTCGACTAACGCTATTGCCAAATGTTCATCAAGTTCTTTATAGAATTGTTCATACTGCGGGAAATCACCGTTGTTAAACATGAAGCGGTCGGCAACCATAAAAAATTTGATTTGTTCGTTGGCCGGATATGAAATCAAGTAATCGACGCTTTGTGCGAGCGGTGTATCTTTTACATCAATGAATCCCAGAATGCGAGCCCCTATTTCTTTCACCTGTGAAACGGCTCTGACCATTTCCTCCGTACTTCCGGTAACCGATGATATAATCACTACCGATTTACTCGTTAACTTGCGGTTTCCGGTAGTTAAGTATTCCGCTGCATTCTCAACGTATACTGGCAGTGCGCTCTTTCCGGTAATGTAAGTCACCGCTTGCATGCTTGATGCGTAGGTTCCTCCAATTCCCAAATAGAAAATATTATCAAAACCTGCCGCATAAATCTCATCTACTATCTTCTCAATGCTTCCCCGTAATTGAAGGGCTCCGTTTACACTTTCCACTTGTTTCTCTTCGTTAAATTTTAGCATTTCTAATCGTCAACCTTTCCTGAGGACTGTTATTACTCTCTTTAGCTATGAGATTTATTCAGATGTGCCGCATCAAATCTCATACAAACTAGATATCATATAACTTATTTAATACCAATTTATTTTGTTGATAATCGCATTATAGCACCAGCTTAATTTACCGTCAATTTTATTCTTCAAAAATACCTATTATTTATACGAATTATCAAGTGTGTAAACGTTTTATTGGCTTGATGGTGCGCTTCGCGATAATTGGTATCTAAAATCACACCTTTTATTTATTGTTAGTGAGACTCTTCTTCATAACGAAAAAATAGACATGAGATAAACAATCCCATGTCTATTAATCGGCCATCAACACTAAGCGATCTCTTTTTTGTTATTTTTTCTTTCCCAATAAAAGTATGCTGGAAGACCTGTTGCCACTGCGACAATGGCGGAAATGATCCCCGGAATTGGCGCCCACAAAAAGGTGGAGACAATCAATGTTCCCGTGACAACCATTGCGATTGCCGCCATCAAGTAACCCATCGGCATTCTCCACATGGGATTGTATCCCGATTTCTTCCCGCGAAGCACAAACACTGTGCCAAATGTAAGGAAGTTCTTCAATAACGCTACGATGGTGAAATACCCTAGTAAGCTGCTGAGTGAGGATGCGAATACGAGAATAATCGCAAAGGCACACTGGATGATGATGGAGACATGGGGAGTCCCCCATTTAGGATGGACTTTTTCAAAGGATTTAAAGAATAAACCGTCTTTAGCCATTGCATATTCCATACGAGGCTGGAACATGATACAGCTGGACAGAGAGCCAATGATAACAATAATCGCCATAATAGCGGTTAGGGAACCGGCAGCGGACCCAATTCCAGGCAATTGCTTCATTGCCTCAGACACTGGCGCACCACTTGTTGCCAACGTATCCATCGGCAATAAGCCTGTAATAACCACACTTAATAGGACGTACAAAAGAGTGATTAGAATGCCGCTGATAATCAGCGCTCTAGGCATTGTTTTCTTGGGGTTCTTAATTTCACCTGTCATATAACACACGGAAGCCATGCCATCAAATGACCAGGTCGTTGCTGAAATCCCCGCCACTAAAGCCATAATGCCAACCGGTGCTCCCGCCTTTACTGGGGAACTGATTAAGTCAGGGCTGAAATAGTAGAAGCCAACGCCAATTAATATGGCAAACATGATGATTTTGAATGCTGTGATAAAGGTCTGGAATTTCCCTCCCCCTTCAACACTTCTCAGATGCACGAACATAAAGATAAGGATAAGTGCAACCGCAATAAACTTCATCGTTAATCCTGAGAAGCCTACAAAATAACCTATATAGCTTGTAGTTGCAATGGCCATAATGGAAATAGATGGTGTGTCCGTAGCCCAGAAACTAATCCATCCGCATAAAAAGGCCAGTGGACGCGAGCCCGCTTCCCTGAAATAAATATATTAACCGCCATTCTCCGGATAGGCCGTCGCTAATTCCGCATAACACAGATTCGCCGGAATATTCACTAAACCACCAATCAAGAAGGCCAGAACAGCAAATAAAGCTGTTCCACTTGCTGCTGCAACTTCTCCCAATGAAGAAAAAATGCCTGATCCAATGGTAGTACCAACACTAATGGCAATGGCAGCACTTAAACCTAATTTACGCTGGAGGCCGCTAGAACTTTTCTCTTCGACACTTTGTGCAACGTTCCCAAGTTCACTCGCCATATGACCTAATCTCCTTTTTAAGAATCTATCAACAAAAGGAAATAAAAAGGTATTAAACCAAAAGTAAGCGGTATCATTTTAATTAAATAATACAATGCTGGGTGCGGCAGCCCAACGATTTTATAACAATTAATCAAATTATACACTTTTTAATACCACTTTACTTCAAAATAGCACATGCTTCGACTTAATTCAATAGATTCTGCGAAAATTGTATGCGCTTTCTCCTCATGATTTTTTAACTACGACCCCTGTTGTTTCCGAAATTCTTGAACTAGATATCCAAGTATGTATAGTCACCCTACAGCCCGCCAAGGCATGGAACATCTACAGAGCAAAATTAAAAGGCACCCGGGTTCGGTGCCTTTTAGCTTCTCATGGAAGTTATATTCGTCAATCGTACCGAAGTGCCGACTGCAGAGTTACTCGGTTTCGATTCCCTACTCATCCTTTAACCGTCGTTGATACAACATGACAGACGCAATAGTTAATAAGGCCGCCCATGCCAACATAATAAGCAGGGGTTTTAATAAATCTCCCGTCGTAAAGCCTGCATTGTGTAGAGTTAGCAAATGTACAAGTTGGACACTTGGTGCATACTCCAACACTTTAAAGAGCGGAAAATTATCCGCTAATAACACTCCCCATGGAGCCCCAGTGAACACGAGCGCCACAGGCATGATAGATAATGAGGCTTCAAGCAACGTCTTGGAGAATAAACCACATATCGTGCCAGCGGCTGTATATAGAATAATCGAAAGAATGATTGCTGCCACAAACGCCCACATACTAGTTGGCTTATAACCCAATATATATATTGCAATGGTCAGAGCAGCAGCTGACACTACAAAGACTAAAGTACTTTTACCGATTAAAACATCCATGGTCGTGGCCGGAGTCATCATTAATGACCGTAAAGTGTTACGCTCCTTTTCTTCCGCAATCAAGCAGGCTTGTACTAAACACGTTAGTAACACAAACGAAGTATTTAGGAGAAAACCGATAGCTCCAGGCAGAGACGGGCCTGCACTTCGAAAAAGAAATGCGAAGAGAATTGGAACAATCACACTAAAGGAGACCGCATAATTACGTGAAAACTCTTTATAATCCTTCACGAAAATTGCCCAGGCACGTTTTAATGAGATACTCATAGTAACTCACTTCCTGTCATTTTAATAAAGATGTCACCTAGACTGGGCTCTTTCGTTTCTAATCGATCAATGATCCCCTGCTTCATCCAATCCGCTATTTGATCAGCCGTTCCCTCACCGATGGGAAGCTCGTAGGTTTCCCCATTGATCAAGTCCACGCAAACTACGTTATCCCGGTGCTGTTTCTTAAGTTCCTTCGGTGAGCCAATGGTTTGGACTTGTCCTTGATACAAGATCGCTACACGGTTACACATCAATTCTGCCTCAGTCATATTATGCGTAGTTAAAAAAATCGTTGTCCCGTTCTCATTCAAGTAGCGTAGGCCTTTATAAATATGTGCTGAGTTTACTGGATCTAAAGCCGAAGTAGGTTCATCTAAGAACAATAATTCCGGCTCATGGATAACTGCGCAGGCCAATAGGACACGCTGGCGCATCCCTTTGGATAAGAGGTTGACTTTCTTTTTGCGCTCTCCGCTTAAGTTAACAAACTGCAGCACCCTATCGACCGATGATTTAGGAAGATCATATAACTTACGATACAGCTCCAGATTCTCCTCAATCGTTAATCTCTCATATAGACCACTGTTATCCGTCAAAATGCCAAAACGCATCTTCTGTGAGGACTGATGCATCATCTCTGCCGGCTGGTTAAATACACTTGCCTGCCCACTTGTCGGACTTAATTGCGCAGTTAGAATCTTTATTAGTGTCGTTTTTCCTGAACCACTTGGACCTAAGAAACCAAAAATTTCACCTTTCGGAATTGAAAAGCTCACATCATCTAATGCATCCTTATCTCTGAATCTCTTTCGAACATGTTCTACTTGAATAACATCCATAAACACCACTTCCTTAGAGTTGATGCCTCAAGCATATAAAGATTGTATGCTCCCAGCTATCAAAAGCCGCCGAAATGTAGCTATTATCCCCTGAATGGTACTCTTGGTTGCTGGATTGGTTCGGCATTTCCCCGGAAATGTCATATGTTTACGAAGTTATGTTTGCTATGCAAGCATTTTAAATGTTAAGAAGCACTTTTAATTCATGCAGTTTTGAACGAGATAACGGTACTACCGCATCTTTAGCTGTATTTAATCGCAAGCTGTAGCTATTCTTCGTCCATGTAATAATCTCTCTTACTTTTTGCAAATTAACGATATAGGAGCGATGACACCTAAAGAATCCAAAGTTTAATAACCTTGCCTCAAGCTCGGTTAGCGTCAAAGCACAATCATAATTTTCTCCACCTACGTGAACAAGAATCGAACCATCTACACTTTCTATGTAATCGACTTCAGGCGGATTAAATAAGATCAATTTGCCATTTCTTTTCGTAGAAATCTTCTGCAGGGTGATATTGGCCTGATCTTGCTCCTGAACCTCCTGCTTATCCTCTTCGGAGTCCCGAATATCCAATGGATGAAATCCGCTTTCGTTCAATCGGTAAACCACATCACAAGAAATAAGGGCATCTTCTAAATTTGAAGTCAAAATTAAAATTTGCTTTTCCTTTGAAAGGTCATCCAAAATCCGCTTAAAATGACGACGATCCTCCTCTTCCAAGTAAAAATAGGGTTCCTCCAGCACGATTGTAGGCTGATGCGCAAAAAAGACACGCAGCAATGTCACATACATCCGTTTCGATGAGGTTAAATTCTTGATCCTTATCTTCCGTTCTTCTTTTAAAGAAAAATAATCCATCAACGGTGCAAGACGGTCACTCCTCTCCGTTACTCTGATTAGAAAAGTAATTAGCTCTTCCACCGTTAAATGCATATATTCGGCTTGTCCAGCCCGGAATAAATAATATTGGGAATGATTCACGAATTGATTCATTAAGATCTGCTTTCGCTTCAAGTCCGTTATAATGCCAACCGATTCATTCAAGGTCATATTTAATTCAATCTTCGGTAGAAGTAATTCTCCATTATCATAAATTGGTTCAAATTGCATGCTGCCCTCCCGGCCATTGCCCCTATAAGATATATAAAGAAAGGGCTGGCCCACGCTAAATCAAGAGAATTGCCAAAAGCCTGCTACTGGATGCTGTATCTCGGACGTACCTATTTGGGCGAAAATATATAGTGCCCCAAAACCAAATGGGTAACTATAATCGTGTTGAAGCAGCGTTTCGGGATAACCCTCTTCATCTACTTGAAATAAGAAAGAAAATGACTCTTCCCTCAGCTTCGTAAAATAATAGTCTTCATTTTGAATAAGTCTCGGGCTTCCACCTACTTTGATCAGAAAAGGCTGATCCAGCGATGGTTCGTCATGGCTTACTTCCCCATCCGAGATGGTGTGCTTTATAAGGCCTGGGTTAGTAAACGTATCTTTGACGCTTTCGGTTGAAATAGGATGCTCCATCACCTTGATCGAGCAATTAGGATAAATGTTGTTCTCCAAATACTCCTCATAATCTTCAGGGATGAAGATCGAAATCATGCTCCCCGGTTTAAAGGGATGGACGAGGCTCAAGTAAAAAATATATCTTTGGCCGCCTTCGTGGATGAGGTTCTCTTGATCATCAAAGAAGCCGGGTGCATTTCCGCCGATCCAGCCTGCACCCTGGTCTTGCGGCAGGCCAGATGCCGCATAATAAAGTATGCTGTCTGTTCTGTCCATTAAAATTTTCGTTTGATGGTCCGAAGGCACTCTACAACTCTCCCTCAAGAAAATTAATGAGGTACCTTTCAGGCTGCGCAAGGAACTCCGCAAGGCTGCATAAATCCGCATAGGTCTGGTGCTCCACGTCATAACAGCCGATTATGCCTTTTTTCTTTGGATTCCAAACCAGCTGCAGATCAGAGTAATTGTCGATATCGGCTGAAAGACGCAGCAGCTTGAGCCCGCCGACTTTCATCTCAATCGTATCGGTCAGTGTAAAAAAGTCGATATGCTCGATTCCATACTCATTTGGGGCCAGCTCAAGGCGCAGCTCATCGCCTGTAAGAAAGCTGACCAGTTCATCGGTTAATTTATACTTGCTCAGCTCATACTTCTTATTTTCAACATTGTGAAGATCATCCGGCTCCAGCGATTTCAAATACTCTGCCATGGCTATATTCTTATTGCTGACCGCAATCGTATACGGCCGATCGCCGTCTTTTTCCGCCAAAGTAACGTCAGCGCCGTGTTCAACCAGAAACTTGACCATGGTCAGACTCCCCATACGTGCGGCCACAGTTAACGGAGTCGCTTGATAAGGATAGACCATGTCCGGTTGATTATAGTTAATGTCCACCCCCTGATCGAGCAAATACTTGATTGTCTTCAGGTCATGGTCCGATACGGCTTGACGTAATACTTCACCACCATGCAGCTTGATATCTAACCCCAGCTCTTGAATAAGCGGGATATTGTTTTTGTTGCCATAGTAGGCTTGTAAATATGCACCTGACCCCGTTTGATTGAGCATGTCCAGCTTGGCTCCTTGCGCTGCAATGTACCTGACCATGTCTTCCTTGCCATAGCGGACAGCTCGCAAAAAGGCCGGATTATGATGGACATTCAAGTTGGCACCGTGCTCTACCAGCAGCTTTACCACCTCCATTCTCTGTGATACAAACGCCAGATCAAGCGGACTTAATGTGATATGCTTGCTAAGTACGATGCCCTCCTCAATATCCCAGCCTGCTGTAAGTGCATCATGCAAAGCCGGAATATTACCTTGGTAAATATGCATTGCGATTTCCGGAAGCTCCTTGAATCTCCCTATACCTTTCAGAACGATCACTTATATCACTCCTATTACTTAATTTTTAGCCCTGCTGAAAATTGTTAAATCTGAGTATCAGTAATTACGCGCTGCATCGAACCAGCGTTGAGCCATTTCATCTGTTATAGGCTGGCCAATCAGGTGCTCAGACTGGCTGAGCTGCCAAACGGCTTCCCCAAGGTCTTCCCGTTCGCTAGTTTCGATGCCTTTGAGCGTGTTGAAGCGCACGGTGAACGCAGTAATAACCGCCTCGGCATCAGCAAAGCTGCGAGCCTGTGCTAAATCTGCCTGTGCCACGTTGTAAGCCTCGTTAGCCAGTTTGGCCAGACGTTTAGGCCAGGACGAGAAGGGGCGCCCGAACTCGGCGGACCACCACTCAGGCTTACGCAATTGGCTAACTGAGGCATGGCCGGTCCATGGGCGGGTTTTGGCGCGTGCTTTCATTTGCTGCCTTAGACGCTTGCCTGTGGCCTCTTCCACATTGTATGCGATAAAATGGTCAAGCAGCGGCCACACATTCAAGGCCGGAAGGCCCTCCAGATCAGGCATGAAGCGCAGCTCCAGATTCGTTAACCGGGTATGCCGGGCCAACAAGTCGAGGTCGCAGAAGCTCCCCCACAAACTCAGTGAGTCTAGGTTCGGGAACCGGTCTAGACACTCTAGTGAGATGGGCTGCCCCAGCGGCGCGTTCTGCAGCGACAGGCTTGTCACCTGCTGCAATTCACCCAGGCCGGGCATCAAGAAAGGGGTATCACCCTTGCGTCTGCCGGTGCGCGGCGCTAGTATCAGAGAAGCTGGCATCTCGCCAGTGGCCGAGAGACATGATAGATTGCCAGACACGCCCAAACGGTAAAGCTTCCTCGGAAGCTTCAAGTTCAGATGCCCTCCGGACGGGCCCAACTCGATATGCAAGCCATGCAAAAGGGACTGACTGGCGTCCACTGCCGTGTCTTCAGTCAGGATTGGGGCCCACGTCATCTCTTCAACGGGACGTTTCTGCGCCCAATCCAAGAAGCCCGTGTCACCTCCGGTATAATGCAGAAAACGCGGCCAGGGCGAGCCTGCCGGTGTGGCAAAGGCATCGAATACACTCCAATCTATACGCATGTCGGGCTCGGCGTGAAGGTCTGCCTTTTTCCCCAAGTACGATGGGCCGATGGAAAGGCTGCCCACCCCGGGCTGAATTACCAGCGTGTGACTGCCTGGACCTGTCAGGTCGATGACATAACGACCCGCTTCTCTAATAGAACCAACGGGAGGACGATCTTGGTGATCACTCGGCATTTCTATCACCCTTTCTTCTAAATCCTATCAAGCCATTTAAAGACTACGTGTCATGCATGGCCCTCTTGAAGATAGTACTCATATAAACGGTTTAGGTTTCGAATATTGTAAGAAAAGCCCAGTAAATTTTGACAAGCAAAGTGGGAGAGTGGTAGTTTCTATGTATAACATTACTAAAATTTGGGTGATTCTATGAGAAAAAAACTGCAAATTTACATATCGTCTACTTACTATGATCTTATTGAGGAAAGACATACCGCTGTTGAAGCCATCCTTCAAGCCGGTCATATCCCTGCTGGAGTCGAGCAATTTTTCAAGGAAAGTCCAATGAAAATCAGGAAGAGATGGATTGACGAGTCCGATGTATATATCCTGATTCTCGGTGGATTCTATGGTTTAACGCTCCCTGAGGATGAATCCAAGAGCTATACGCATTGGGAATATGAGTATGCCGGTGAAACGGGCAAACCTAGATTTGCTTTTGTGGTCACCGATGAAGCATTAAGACAAAAACCCTATGACTTCGCAGCAATTGAGTACTATAAGGAGTTTCAAGAGTTTAAGCAAGCGGTCATGGAGCAAGTCCCTATTTATTATGTTGAAGATATGCGGCACATTAAAATGGTACTTCGTGATCAATTGCCAGGGTATGCAGCAAGAGACGATTTGTATGGCTGGATTTCCGGCAAGGATATTCCGGACGTTCAGAAGCTGATGGAAGAGAATGCAAGATTAAAGGCGGAGTTGGAGAGGAGGAAATGAAAGAGGGGCTGGCACAACCAGCCCCTTTCTTCTGTCTTCCTTTGAGATCAGCATCTATTTTGTACCCATAATGTTCAGCTATTGTTGTGATCCAAGACGCTTTTGGCAACCGAGAGTGCGGAAGCAGCACGTGGCCATCCTGTGTAGAAAGCAAGATGAGTGATGGCTTCCACCATTTCCTCTGGTCTTAGTCCGTTCTTTTCTGCCAAGCGCAGATGATATGAGAGTTGTTCGGTCATTCCGCCCGCCACTAGAGCCGCAACCGTAATCATACTGCGGTCCCGCAATGATAACTGCTCTCTTCTCCAAACGTCGCCGAATAACACATTCTCCGAATAGCTGACGAATGCTGGAGCGAAATTCCCATACGATTCCCTTGCGCTGGATTTGATCTTCCGATGCGCCATGGTTTATACCTCCTCTGCTGTTCTCTGAAACATCTGGGCAACTCCGTTCCCGAACGACCAATCCTCGAACTCGTTCTCAAGGAGCACTACGAACACATCTTCTTTTCTGACGGAGAGGGTCGTCGATAACCTTGTGGCTAGCGTCTCGTAGAAGCTTATCTTCTGTTCAGTTGTTCTACCAGACTTGCAAGTAATTTGAATGAACAGTAATCCGTCGCTTCGCTCTACGTTCAGGTAATTTCTGCTGTACATAAACTCATCCCGCTTATGAGCATGGAACACTTGAAATAAGTCTTCCTCGGGCACATGGAAATGCTGGATTAAGACTTCCATGATCATGTGACTGATTTGCTTTAACTGAAGCGAATTGTACTGTTGTTCCATATAACTGACCCGAATGAAAGGCATCCTGCATCACTCCTTGCTTTAGATGTCTTCATTGTACTTCTCATTCGTTCATTTATATAATGGAATAAGATCATGAACTTAATCGATTTCTTCGATTCAAGGAGGATAAAATGGATTTAAGAGAGCTGACCGCTTTTCAAATGATTGTTCAGGAAGGAACCTTCTCCCGGGCCGCTGAGAAATTAAATTATGCTCAATCGACCATAACAAATCAGATCCAACGATTGGAGAAGGAATTAGGCGTGCAGCTGTTCAATAGAGGATGGGACGTACAGCTAACTAAAGCCGGGCAGATATTCGCAGCGGAAGTGAACAAGCTAATACAGCATTGGAACGATGTATCCGAGCTTGCAAAGGCATTGCAGAACGACGAAATCGGAAGCATACGAGTCGGCGGGATTGAGTCTGTAATGGACAATGTGATTTCCGAATCCATACGCAGATTCCAGCAACAAAAGCCACGTATGGCATACCAGATCGTAACGGGAAATACCGACTTTCTCACACAATCCCTTCTGCGAGACGAACTCGACTTTGCCATCTGTGGAGAGCCGCCTGAGTCATCTGCCTTTTACTTCGAGCCTCTTTATCATGAGCATACGATTCTCGTCGCGGATTGTAATCACCCGCTGTGCCAAAGGAGTCATATCCCCTTCGAGGACATCCTAACCTATCCAATCATTACAGGGGGAAGCACATGCCTGTATCACTTGGAGTTCTCTAAATTTCTATCCCAATATAGAGAATCGCCTCTTCAACTGAACATGATAACCCAGATTTCCGCTATCCCCCATTACGTCATTAAGACACCCGCGATCGGCGTTGTACTGGAGACCACTCCGTTAATTCCGGAAGTCAGAAGAATTGACGTAAAGGTAGATTTAGCCGACATCCCTATCGGATTTCTACAGCTTCGCCATCACGATTACGCTGCTGAATCTTCTATACGATTCCTTCAACGATTGATTAAAGAGGAGTTCGACAATAAGAAATAGCTGTTGGTCTCTGTGTGTAAGGGATTTTGACAGAAGTTGCGCCCTACTGATGTTACGTCGTCTAATTATTTCCCCATCGCTTCGATCGCGTACTCCAGCTCAATGTCTTGCCCCTCCATCACGCTTGCTTTGAACGTCTCTTCATTTAGGGGGATTTTGATATCGGGAACCACGCCCCCTGCTCCGGTATTGTCGGCATCCCCCTGCACCTTCATGTCCTGATTGAGCGACCTTCCATCTGGAAACTGGATGGCGTAGCCTTCCGGCATTTTGATCTCGATTGGGCTGCTCATGAGTCCGAATGAGCCGGCCGTTGAGGTGAACCCTACGATCTTGACATGGGGTATGCCTTTTAGAACAAGAGGCATTCCTTCCCCCGAGCTTCCGGTTCTGCTATTGATCAAGATGGCCACCTTACCGTCGAAATAAGGCTGTGCAGGCTTGACCTTGATGACTTCATTCCGGTTCAGTTCAAACTTCCCCGTATATCTGTTGTAATAACTGACATATTCGTAGTGTTTCGTCTCCTTGACGAAGAACCCGGCCAGATTGGCGGCAAGCTGATCGTCCCCGCCGGGGTTGTTCCGCAGATCAATGATCAAGCCTTTAACGTGCCTGTCCTGGAACATGTTCAATAGGTCCGCCAGGCTTTCTTCAGGTGAGGTGCCGTTTGAATTGGGCAGAAAATGTTTGATTTTCACATATCCATAACCGCTGCCCAGGATATTACCCTCAATGGGGGAAGCCTCCAGATCAGCTTGGGTGAGTTTGATTTTCGTCTTCTTCAACGTCTCGAATTGATCGTCATAAGCCGTCAGCTTCGTTCGGGTCAGCTGAGACTCTCCCCAATTGCGAAACTCAATCTGTACCTCCTTGCCGATGGGCGCACGCACCATAAATCGTCCCTGATTGAGCCTCTTCACCTCATCCGTAGCCATGCCGTTCTCGCTCCAAATTGCCTGGTCGAACGCTTCCTTTCCTGTTTTCCCATCCCAGGTGACGATTTCCGCACCAGGCTTCATTCCGCTCTTGGCCGCAGGGCTATTCTCCAAAACCAGACTTACGAGAACTTTGCCGTTATCCAATTGGACGGTGCTTAATCCAAAGCCGCCGCCAACTTCCTTTTTGAATACTTTATTTCCATCGTACACATTATCATTAACGATTTTGATATGGCCGTCCCGCAGCGAAAACAGGTATTCTCTTAACGTTTTATAATACAAGTCGTAGTCTTTGTTGTTCTCGGCCTGTTTGAAGATAGGCTCGTACCTGCTTTGGCGCTCATTCCAGTCGATGCTCTTCCATTCCCCAAACGGATATTCCCGCGACAATCTTTCATTCATGGCAACGAACGCCTTGGAATAGCTCATGCCGCTAAAATCGCTGACCGGGTTGTACCGCATTACCCCCGCATTGGCTAACGCAAACACCATGGGAGCAACTCCGCATATACAGATTACGCTCCGAACGATCCTGAATGCTGTCCTTTTCGGAGCCGTCCAGACTTTAGGCTTTAACAGTCTCCTAATTGTGCATAGAAATACAAGCAAAGTCAGCAACTCGATGATGAGAGCCAGAAGGGTCATGTCCCCGGACAGGACACTTGCAATAGCTGCGAGCACACCTACGCTGGGTAAAAAGTCAAACCACCTGTAATACTTCTTGATAAGCACCGCGTACACCGTCAATACGAATAAATTGATGATGCACATCATGAGCTCCCAAACCGTCAGCCATTTAACCGAATCGATCGTACCGATAACACTCATTTCCGTTTCCTCCATTCATGTTCTCCTAGCAGCCGCCGCTGCGGCATACTCAGAAGAGTATGAGAGAAATATGAATGGAGCGTGAACCGGTTTACGCTTGGTTAGGCGGGTTGGCGGGCAGATGAACAACGACTTTCGTGCCTTGACCGACCTGGCTCTCCACATTAATATCGCCATGGTGAAGAGCGACAATTTTCTTGACAATCGCGAGTCCAAGACCGCTGCCGCCGCTGCGGCTCCGGGACCGGTCCGTCTTGTAAAAACGCTCAAAAACACGGCCCAGTTGTTCAGGTGCAATACCGATCCCGGAATCGGATAAAGTCACGGCATATCCGTCCTTGCGGGTCCTTAATTGAACATGGATGAGTCCCCCTTCCGGCGTAAACTTGATGCTGTTGCTAAGCAGGTTCGTCCATACTTGATTGAGCTGATCCATATCGGCTGTTATTACGGCAGACTGAGGCAGATCCAGAGTAATATCCAGGTTTTTCGCTGACCATAGAGGTTCACAGTTCACGACAACCTGCCTGATTTGTTCGTCAAGATGAAACGTGGTGTACTCCAAAGGATGGTGATTGGAATCGAGGGACGCGAGCTTGAGTAAATTATCGCTGAGCCTGGATAATCGGCCGCTTTCCGCCACGATGATATCCAGATACTGAATGCGCTCGTCTTCGGCAATGGCATTCATATCCTTCAGCGCTTTCGCAAAACCGGATATGGACGTTAACGGAGACTGAATTTCGTGCGACACGTTCGAGACAAAGTCCTGGCGCATCTGCTCCAACTGCTTAAGATCAAGCGCCATTTCGTTAAAGCTCCGAGCTAAATTTCCAAGCTCGTCCCTGCGCTTCACTCCCAATTCCACGTCGAAATCGCCCTTCGCAAGTCGTTTCGTCGCGGCCGTAAGCGTCTTGATCGGTCTTACAACATAAATTGCAGCTATAAGAATACAGATGCTTCCCGTAACCAGAACTAATAACAGGATGGTTAGCAGCAAGTGAGTTAGGGTCGATTCGTTTTTGGATGAGGGCAGCAAAAATAAAGCCTGACGCTCACCGCCGATCTGGAACGGCAGCCCGATGAACGTCATCTCATCCTGGGAGGAAGATCGATATACCCCGCCTTCCCTTACTTTCCGAATGGATTCCTGCGAAATCGCAAGATCGTCCATGCCGGAGTCGTACTTGAAGGATTTCATGACCCCAGAGCCAGAGTATAGTTGAATGGAATAGGAGGTCAGCTTCACCATGCTTTCCATGAACCGATCCAAATCTGCCGGCTTCGTCTGCTCGTAGACATGAATGATCTCCTCTCCCGCGGCTGTCAAGTCATTCTGCCCGATCCGGTCGATTCTCTCCTCGAATAAGGCGAGCCCAGCCAGAACGGAGACAAGCAGGCCTATGCCCATAGCCGCCAAAAACGTTAGCACAACGCGGACGTATAAAGACCTTGTCATTTCTTCACCTCTAGCCGGTATCCGAGACTGCGGACCGTCTCAATACGGAAATGCTCAGCATCCCCGGCGAAACGCTCCCTAATTCTCTTAATATGGACATCGACGGTTCGGTCGTCGCCTTCGTAATCCCTCCCCCAAATTTGCACAATGAGCTGTTCTCTGGTCAATATTTGCCCAGGGTGACAGGCCAGTCTGAACAAAAGTTCAAACTCTTTTAACGGCAATAGAAGCTCCTCGCCTTCACGAATCACTTTGAAGGCCCGTCGGTCCAATACAATCCCGCCTAATTGAACGATCTGGGAAGAGGCGATCCGATAACGCTTTAACAGCGCCCTTACTCTCATTACAAGCTCCACGGGATCGAAAGGCTTGGTCACGTAATCATCCGTGCCGAGCTGGAAGCCCTTTACCTTTTGCCCAGACTCTCCTTTGGCCGTTACCATAAGCAGCGGAACTTCCGGATATAGGCGGCGGATCTCCCTGCACAATTCCCATCCGTCCATATGCGGCATCATAATATCAAGAATTACAGTATCAACGGCCGAATTCTCCATGATGGAGAGCGCCTCGATCCCATTTGCCGCCTCGACCGTGTCAAACCCTTCGTTCCGCAAATATAAGGTGATGAGCTTGCGAATATGCGCCTCATCGTCTGCGATAAGAATTTGAGTCATTTTACTGTCGGCCCCCTTTCGAACCTTCATCTCACTCCAGAAGAGAAGATGGGCTTTTGAAGGGATTATAACATGCAAAAAATGTAAGCCGGAGTACGTGATTCATATCACAACCGCTTATACCTGGACGTGTATACTTTTTTTATAGAGTAAAGATATCCTGGGAGGTTCTAACATGGGGCGATATGAACAGCAAAGAAGTTTCTTGAAGTCAAACTTTCTTGAATTTAAGCATGTGAAAACAGACAAGATCAAGGGCCTGCCCAAACCACTGACGGTTAAACCTTATTCCTCTTCCTCCATCATGATTGACCTCCCGGAATGTAACGAGGACGTTGTAAAGAAACATAATATCTATGACTGTATCAAGGATAGAAGGAGTACCCGATTTTATTCTGAGGAAAGTTTGCGTCTGGAGGAGTTATCCTACCTATTATGGGCCACCCAAGGAATAACAAGTACAACGAAGACCGGGCTTACCCTTCGAACTGTGCCATGCAGTGGCGCAACCCATACTTTTGAAACCTACCTTTTCATTATGCGGGTGGAGGGAATATGCCAAGGAATATACAGGTATTTACCAGTGGAGCACAAGCTCTTATTTATGTCCGAATTGGATGAAATCGACCAAAAAATCGATGCCATTACCTTAGACCAGCCATTTGTCCCGAATTTTACGAAAAAGGCTGCCGTCATGTTCGCATGGAGTACAATTCCCTACCGTTCTGAATGGAAATATGATATCTCCGCACACAAAAAAATCCTGATTGATATTGGACATGTCTCTCAGAACCTCTATCTGGCGAGCGAATCAATCGATGCAGGAGCTTGTGCGATCGGCATTTATGACCAAAAACTGATCGACGAAGTATTAGGTCTAGATGGTGATGAAGAGTTTATCCTTTTCCTAGGCGCTGTTGGGAAAAAACGGAGATAGTCACGACTCAGCAGCACTGTTTGTGCAGCTGTATAATCCTCCTCTACGCAAAATAACCCCCGTCTATAGCACGGGGGTCAGCTTTACTACTCGTGATACGGTTCGCCACGCTATCTGTAACGGCAAGTTACAAATGTGTAGCCCTCTTAAGCACAGGACGAACATTCCCCTCATCACAGGTTCCACAACCCTTCTTCAGAGCAATCTCATCAGTGGAACAACCGGAGAACAGAAGTATACACGTCGGAGAAATTGACCGATGCTCCAAGGAAATAGCCGATGGATATAAACAAAGCACACCATAACAAGGCCCCTAAGACCGAGTAGAGTAAGTATTTCCTGAGGCTCATAGCGCTCATCCCCGCCAGATAACAAGTTAGATGCCGGAACCCTGGAATATAATAACCTATACATATTGCCCAAGGGCCATAACGTTCGAACCAACTTTCTGTTTTCTCCAATCTTATTGTCGTGAGCCTGATCCATTTCCCATACTTCCACAGCAGCGGCTTGCCGAATTTCCGCCCAAGGGCGTAACTGCACAGCATTCCAGTCATGGCCCCGAAGACGCTAACTGAAAGAGATAACGGGAAATAAAGCAGCCCAAGTGAAGAAAAATAACCGACCGTCGTCATTAAGATTTCATCAGGCACAGGCAAACCAATAATACCAAGCGCCAAAAAGCAGAAAATAGAGATGTATCCGTGTTCTATAATGATGTTCTGTAATAAGGCGATGATGATCACGCTCCGTCTCTAATGGCTCTAGGCAAAGAAATGTTATTCGGCCGTTTTAGAGAATCTTAATCCTTATATAGTCATAAATCCTAGTGCCTAATTGTCACATGACATTTAAATTGTCCTGGCATTCTGGGTGACAAAATGAAATTTGTCGATATGTGACGAAATGAAACTTGTTGGTATGACGAGCCTTTTGCCATACTCGGTTCAGCCAGTTGTTATAGGCAAATTCATTTTTGAGGAGAGACCATGTATGAACAAAAAGACTCGCACCCTCGCGGTTCTGTTATTATCCGCTATGGCAACGACCGCAATGATCCCACCTGGCAGCCAGGCAGCTGCCGCGACAATATCCACAACTAATGCACCTGTAAATGCTAGCTTGGAGGGACCCCGCGATACCAAGGAGCTAGAAGCATTTGCTGATAGTGTTTTTAAGGACCTGATGAAGAAGCATAACACGGTCGGTTCTAATTTTGCGGTCGTGGGCAATGGGAAAGTGTTACTAAGCAAGGGTTACGGTTATGCCGACAAGGAAAAGAAAATTCCCGTTGATAAAGACACCGTTTTCCAGATCGGCTCTGTTACCAAGCAATTCACGGCCTTGGCCGCTATGCAGATGGTCGATAAGGGGAAAATCGATTTGCGAGGCGATATTCAAAAGTACTTAGGAGGATTAAAGATTCCGAATAAAACGGGGAAAAAGCTGACCATGTATGATCTGCTTACCTATTCAACCGGTTTTGAAAATGACGATATCGCTTCGTATTATTCAACGGACTATGTTAATAAAGAATATCCAATAAAGGATTTTCTCAAAACACATATGACAACGGTGGTGAGGTCTCCCGGAGAAGCCTACGTTTATGACAATTTTGGATTTTTGCTAGCGGGGTATGCGGTAGAGAACGTCTCAGGAATGCCTTATTCGAAATATATGGAGAAACACATTTTCAATCCGTTAGGCATGACCTCAACAAGTGTGCGGATTACGCCTGAACTACTAGGCAGAATGTCTGCTCACTATGGACCGAAGGGTGAGAAGATCCCTATGGATGGAACTATGCCTACAGAAAAGCCTGAAGGTGGTATGATCTCAACAGCAGATGACATGGCAAAGTATCTCTTGATGCATCTGAACAAGGGAAAGTATGATGGCAAAGAAATTGTATCCCAAAAAAGCATAGAGCAAATGCACACCTACCAGTATTTTGCTGATAAAACGCTTCCTATTACAACAATAGGGTTCGAAGGTTACTTCCCTGAGAAAATGAATGGTCAACATGTGATTATAAAAGGAGGAAATGTTACAGGGCAGTCATCCCTGGTTGTGATTCTGCCTGAGAAAAATGTAGCCTTTTATATGACCAACAATGACGACAACCCCTGGTTTAGCATTGATGTGTATGAAGCGTTTATGAATCACTATTATCCAAAAAAGAAAGAAGTCTCAAAGCCAACCTATTCAGCACTCCCCGAACAGCAAGCTAAAGCGTATGTCGGATTATATGAAAACATTCGTATGAATAGCTTTAGATATAAGGTTTCTTATTCGAACGGGAACTTAGTTTCGGAGACACCTTCAGGCAAGCATACGCTGAAAATGATCCGCCCTTTATTGTTCGAAGATGAATCAGGCAATAAAGTGACGTTTAATAAAAACGCAGCTGGCAAAATTGCATATATGTATGTTACGACTCTACCAGAGGCAGCTTCAATGGCAGAAAAACTTAACGTGGATTCACCATTCTCTGATGTTCCTGCGAATAGTAAGTACAAACCCTATATTAACAACCTCAACGCATTGAAAGTCATGAGCGGGAAGTCTTCCCATATCTTTGATCCAAAAGGAACGATGACTCAAGCTGAATTCTTAGAAGCGCTGCTTCGGGCTAATGGGTGGGATAAACAGCCTTACAGGATTGAATCCGATAAGAAGCAGATGGTAGCCGGACTGCCTAATTTTTATCCTAATTCTCCAATCACTAGACAAATGGCGGCGGTCATGATCCAGAACCTGAAACAGGTAGAGCCTAGAAAGAAGGTTAAACTGAGTGGCACAACGGATGCTTGGGCAGTTGAAGCGATCAAAGCGCTTGTATCCCAAGGGATCATGGACCCGGATACTAAGGTTAAATCGGATGGCTCCGTAAACTTCCGTTCAAAAGAACTTTTGAAACGTCAAGAAGCTAGTGCCTTATTGGATCAAGCATTTAATTATTATGCTTTACCCATTCGTCACTAATGAATTCAATTCATAAACTCCAGCCAAATTGAAGGCCCATATAGTAAGAAACAAGCGGCTGTATAAGCAGTCGCTTGTTGTTTTAGTTGTGGCCGTGTCCAAGGGCATTCTATACCGGGCGAATAAAGATTATTCCAGCAGCCCGGGCTCTAGTGTTTTTTGCACCGCTTCGGAAGCCCAGATTTCAATAAGCTGCGGAACGGCTAATCACAACGTTAAATTAACTTCATTGACTCCAACTCCCGATAAACTTCCTCTGCAGCACAGTCAGGGTTTAGCATTTGAATCATCTCCATAGTAATAGGAACACCTTCGTAAACTTGTTCAACAACTTCTACTGGCAGGGCTAATTCATAGTAATCCTTCGCAAATTGTACGAACTCTTCTGGTGTCTGGTAAATCGCACCTATCAGAAAGGCAGACCCATCATCGGCTCCTTCTGGCATTTCAACCTCACCCTTATGCCAGCTCGAATCCCTATTTTTACGCCATATACAAAAAGTCACATCTTCTTTTTCAATGTCTTCATGCTCCAGCAGCGATAATAATTCGCTTGGAACGTCATCATAGATGCCTGGCCATACTTCATATTCGTCTTGTGCATGCGGACTTAATTGAGATTCATGATCGAACCCCTTCATGATGGAGCCTTTAGCGGAAAACAACATGATAAGATGATCCCCCGCCCCATTATGTATTTTTGCCATGCAAACTCCTTCATTCCATTCCTGAACAAAGCTATGATAACGAAGCCACTCCGTATCACAAAGAATTGTATTCAGAGCTGCTTGGGCGATCATTAGCCTTTTTAAGCTTTCCGGTTCTGGTAAATGTTCTAACGCATTCATAATTTTACACCTCGGTTTTTTTAATTTAGCCAACAAACTTGTCTGCAGGTGTGATGTCCCCAAGGGGAAATGGAATTTAGGGATAACGCCACACCCACCAGCTTCCGCCAGTGGGCGGCAGCTGTTCTAAAGCCGGCCTTCGACGCAATGGGTTGAATGGAGCTTTAGAAGCCCAAAGGCCCCGAGAGCCTATTCTATAAATACCAGAATGGCAGAGTTACGTCCATTTCCAGAAAAATCAGTATAATCAGACCCCTTTTTGAATTGGGATGGACATTTGCGCGATCACGCAAATATCATGCGGCAGGTACGGATTTGCCGCGGCTTGCTATTTGATATATTGATATTGCCCAATATGGAAGCGGGCTGTAAAGCAGCCAGCACTTACACATTTCGAGGAGGAGAAATAGATGATAACCATCATTCGCAAAGGGTTCAAACCTGCTGTCCTTGCCACTGCAATCCTCATTGGATTGACGGCAATGACCCCCGGCATACCGGTATATGCCGCACAAGATCACAGCACATCGGTGCAGAAAACAGCCACCGTTCCGAGAGAGACCATTCCAATCACAACCGAATCGGTAGAGAGGTTTGCGGATTCCTATTTCTCGCGTCCCGATGTCAAGGAGCGGCTCAAAGGCGCACTCTTTCTTGTCGTCAAAGATGATAAGGTGTTGCTCAACAAAGGATACGGATATGCCGATGTGGCTGCCAAGAAGCCTATTGATCCCGATAAGACTGTATTCAGAATGGCATCAATATCCAAAGTGTTCACAGCAACGGCAGTCATGCAGCTCGTGGAGCAAGGCAAAATCGATCTGGAACGTGACATATCCAAATATATGCCAGGCATCACCATCCCTAATAAAACGGGCTTCCCGCTTAAGGTGAAACATCTGTTGACCCATACAACCGGGTATAACTATACCGATGGTTCCGCAGCAGCAAACCGTATGTCTCTTGATCGCTATGTAAAAGAAAACATACCAACGGTCATCCGCAAACCTGGAGATGCCTATCGTTATGACAATATAGCCTTCGTGCAGCAGGGATATATCGTACAAAATGTATCCAAGCTCCCGTTTGAAACCTACATGAATGAGCATATATTTAAACCGCTCGGCATGAATAGCTCCGACTTTGCAATGAGTGCCGATGTCAAAGCCAATCTCGCCAAAGGCTATGGCCCTGAAGGCAAAGAGATTGCTCTCTACGATAATACCCCTTATATTGACCCAACCGGAGGATTATTCTCAACCGGAAGCGATATGGCCAAGTACATAACTGCGATGTTAAATGGGGGCAAGCTCGGGGACAAGCGAATATTGAAGGAACAAACGACCAAGAACATGGAGTCCTTTCAACACGGCATTCATCCGAAGCTGCCTGTAATGTCCTATGGGTTCGAATCCTTCCTTAAGCACCTTCACAATGGAGAAGTGGTCATCGGGAAAGGCGGGGATCTTGCCGGAGCTCATTCCTGGATGTGGATGCTGCCCGAGCACAAAGTAGGCGCAATGGTTATTGTGAACGGCGAGGCAATCGATCCGAGAATCGAACTGTTCGCCGCCTTCATGCAGCAGTTTTATCCCGATCAGCGCTCTGCCGCTACCGCTAAGCTTAAGCCGTCACAGAAATCGTTGACCCGATTTGAGGGCACATACCGAAACCTGCGGAATCCGATGGCGATCTCGAGTATTACGGCAGGTAAGGACGGTACAATTATAGTAAAAGATCAGATGGGCACTCATAAGCTGAAACAGCTGGAAGCTTTATTGTTTCAAGACGAGCAAGGCATGACTGCGGGCTTTAAGGAGGATAGCAACGGGGAGATCAACTACTTCTATTACAACGCCCCAGACAGTTTTTCTGAGAAACTGCCAAACCCTAAGTTATACCGTGACGTACCTAAGAATAATCCCTATGCCTCCTCTATTTATATGTTAAGAAAACTTCAGAATGTAAGCGATGGCGGCCCAAACACATTCAGAGCTAAACAAGCTATAACCCGCGCGGAGTTCATTCAAATGCTGGTGCAGATTGGCGGATTTCAATTAAGCAAGCAGCCTGTCCGATTCACCGATTCGGCGCGTCATCCGCTTGCACGGGAAATTCAGACAGCCGTAGAGCATTTAGGTGTCGCAGGATTACAGGACGGACGTTTTGAACCGAATCGAGCAATAACGAGACAGGAAGCTGCTTCATTTGCATGGAGATTTGCGCAGACGTATAGAACGGACCAACCACAGAAAGCAAAGTTAAGTGGCAAACAACCCTCAGCTTGGGCCCGAGATGCCGTACAATTTGTTGCTGCCGCAAAGCTGTATGGTCCTGAAGTAAAGTTGGGAGCGAATGGAGCAATAAACTATGAACCTATGCGCCCCATGCTTCGCCAAGAAGCCGCTGCGTTGTTAGCCAAGCTTGCCGTACCCTCGGGATCCTAAGTGTGGCGTGCTCACAGCCTAATTCCGTGCTTGAGGAATTGAACGCATCGCGATGGCTCCTCCCCTGCATTTGCAGCAGAAGCTGCGCGCTAGCTTAATAAATTCGTTACTTAAAGTAAAAAGTCCGCTAAACCAGCGGACTTTTATACTATAAATTTATTTATTCTTCAATTCAATTTTAAATACATCGCCCGCTTTCCCGCCAAAAACGATCATTCCACCTTCAGGCAGTACTACCGAATGATTGTTAGTTATCTTTGAAACGTTTACAGACATTCCATTCTTGTCGTAAACGGCAAATCCTCCACTTACCGGAGTCTTAACGTTCATGACTCGATTGGCTGATTTTTCATCAATTTTATACCATCTAACCTGACCATTGGATGGTATGCTGCTGGTAGAATCCTTCCCTTCATAAATGGGTTGAATAGCATCTTCATCGATAAAAGAGAATCCATCAATCTTTAAATACTCCGTCTGTCCTTCTTTATAAAAGTTGAGATCAAATACATCTCTTCCGGCCATAATCGGAATTTGGATTGCATTTACTGCTTGATTCTCATTAACAATTTTAGTTCCATTTGCGTATCCATGATCCATATCAACGGATATTTTCTTGGTTAACATCGGCATGGCCAGATAAAATGCAGAAGTTATTTTTTCATCCACCCTATAATAACTTTTTCCGTTTCTATTTTCCCATACCTTTTTAGTTGTTTGCTGGAGTGGATTGGAATCCAGTTTTTGATAGGCATAGAACACCATCATGGACTGACCTAATCCTTGGTTATTCGTATAGGCGTTAAGCTTCACATATGTTTTTCCATTTTTTTGTTTGTCAAAACTCACAGTTACACTGCCATCTTTGCTTTTGAATTGTCCATCGCCCGTATACACATATGTTTGTGCGGGTATTAACCCTCCGTTTTGTGCAGGTAAATCAATCTCTCCGTTCTTAATCTCTATATTTATGGTTGAATCCCTTGTACCATACAATCCAGCATAAGAAAGCATTTCAGACGGCATGTTCACCTTCAAGGAAGGTTTAAATGTTTTCTCGGGTAGAATTTCCTTAATATGCCCCTTGTCTTTTAAGTAATCTAATAAAACTTTAGTTGCAAATGGAAGATTGAATACTGAAGCTCCTCCTGAAGAAAGCACAGCCATAGAAATATTATGTTCTGGTATTGTAATCAAGGAACCGTGATAAGTAACAACGTCTCCACCTTTGGATAATGCCGTTATTCCGTAATCATCAAACTCTGGCAAGCGAACCGTGTCCCAACCAAGACCAAAGTTAAAGGCGTTAGCTTTTTCAGAAACCCATATTCCTCTTTGATATTCAGGACTTTGCATGGTGGCTGATTGTTTAGATAGAACATCCGTGCGATTACCTATTAACATATCTGCAAACTTAGTTAAGTCTTCTGCAGTTGAGTAGAGCCCGCCTGACCCAAGGGTGTTAGCATTCTCAATGGGTAAAGCCTGATCCATCGTAGGGAAGTAAGCTTTGGCTAACCTTTCTCTATCAAATTGATCAAGTGGTGTTTTAGTTGAGCTTAAATTCAGAGGCTTGCTTATATATTTCGCAAGGAATTCGGTATAGCTCATACCGCTCACTCGTTCAATCATGATTTCAAGCAGATCAAACCCATCGTTTACATAAACGGAGATTTCACCTGGATTCGACTTTAAATGTTCCGATTGTAACTTGTTCAATAATTCATCGTGGACTATTGTATCATTGTCATCGAATAAAGAACTATTCGGAAGGTGAGTACCATAAAGCCCTGACGAATGGTTCATTAACATACGAGGTGTAATTTTTTTATATCTTTCATCTGCCATTTTGAAGTCTTTGATATACGTTGTAAGTGGTTTATCAATATCAATTTTATTAGCATCAGCTAGCATCATCGCTGCAGCAGACACATGCATTTTACTTATCGAGCCTATACCAAACATCGTGTCTTTGGTGATCGGAGTTTTGGAAGCTTTATCGTTTACACCAGCGTTATCTGATAAAACAATGGAGCCCTTATCCATAATGGCATACTGCACACCACTTGCACCAGAGACGGAAAGGAGCTTCGAAGCCAGCACCTGTGCCCTTTCTTTTACAGTAGCCGGATTCGTTTCAGCAAAAGCAGGGGTGACCGGTATGGCAATAAGCATAGTGGTCATTACTACAGAAAACAATCTCTTCACTATTAATACCTCCTGTAACTTTTTTCTAGATTGTACATACTCAATTCATCATACACGGAAGAAGGCTGCTGTATTAAAAAACGCCCTGAAACGAGAAAAACAATCCCTAAACACATTGTTTAAGGATGGTTTGTTTAAAATGTAAGCACAACCATAATTCCCCAGTTCCTTAAACCCTTTGCTCATATTAAAATATACTTTATTTAAATTCCTTATAGCTATATACGCTTTATATTTGGCAGCACTAATGGACTCGAATCTTGTCTCCCTCCTGCAATGGATCGCTGCTCTCGAGTATGATTTGTTCCTGATCGAATAAACCCTGGGTCACAGCTGATTGAGTTTCATTCGAATCTATGATTGTAAGGTATACTTTACGCACGTAAAAATCGTTGCCAAGAGGCCCCTTTCTCTCCTCAACGCCAAACACGTACCTTTTGTCTCCCTCATTACGAATGGCTTTATTGTCTACCAAAATTACATTTTGCGTTGTTTTGGTTAACACGACATCAGCCCGCTCCCCTCCCTTCAAAGCATCGTCCTGAATCGCAACGATCAGTCGCTTCATTGCAGTATACGTCGTATGTTTTTCACCTTCGCCTGTTTGAGTAAGCTGCTCTGCATCCTGAATTTCTTCAATACGGCCCTCGACTTGTCTGGCATTGCTGCCACTCAATTGAACATCCAGCTTATCTCCTTTTGCTAGTAGGCCAATCGCATCAGCAGGGGCAAGAAACTCGAAATCAAAGCCAAGGCTCGTGTTGGCAATAACGATATCAGGTGCTCCTCCAGTTGAACCCAACCCCTCCACCTTACCCACTTTCGTTACGATACCGTCAAAAGGTGCAGCTAGCAGGCTATTTGCCGAGAGATCCTCCTGCAGTTTTTGAATTCTACGCTGTAAAACATCCTTATCGATTGAGCTAGTCTTTAAAGCGTTTCTAGCGCTTTCAATGCTCTTCTCATCCCCATTATGATAAATCTCTTTATAACTATCCTGCAGCTCTTTAATAGAAATGTTTAACCTATCAAGAGCGGCCTTCTCATCCAGTATCTGATTTTCAACATCCTTCGTATCATATACGAGCAGCGCCTGTCCTTTCTTGACAAGATCCCCTGCCTTGACATTGACCTGCTTGACTTTCCCTTCCGCAGCACCCGTTAAGACCGATTCCATACGCCATTTCACAGTCCCGCTGGCTTGAAATGTATGAACAAGTTCACCCTGGCCCACCGTTATTAACGCCACTTTGGGTGAGGTTAATGACATCAGCGTATTGCTGAATAGGGTAAATCCGATCAACATTCCGATCAACAAGCCGAAAAGGATGCGAATTTTCCGTTTACGTCCGATTAACGCTTGATCGGCAGGTTGAATTTCCATTAAAAGCCCCCCGTAATTAACTATCCTTTAATTCCCGATAATTGAATACCTTCGACAAAATAGGATTCCGCATATAAAAACAACAGCACCATCGGTGTCATATACAGAACGGACGCAGCAAAAGCCACGCCCCTTGCCCCTTCATTAATTTGCGACAAATACAGGGATAATGGCTGTTTGAATGCATCCTCCAGAAATATGAGTGGCTGCTCGACCATATTCCAATAGTCAACAAACAGCAATACGACAAGCGCTGCGATCCCCGGATGAATTAGCGGAACTATAATTTGATAAAAAACTCTCAAATGTCCGGCCCCATCTATTTTCGCCGCTTCGATATACGAATTCGGAATATGCAACATGAACTGTCTAAGCATAAAGACGCCAAAGGCGCTGAATATCCCAGGTAATATGATGGAGGAAGTTGTGTTCATAAGCCCCAGCTTATCTGCGATAATATAATTTGGCACCAAAGTAACTTGAAACGGCATAAGCATGGTTATCAGATAGATGACAAACAGTTTGTCCCGCCCCCAAAATCGAAGCTTGGCAAACGCATACGCAGCCAAAGACGCGACCAGTACTTGCCCCACAATAATCGGCACGACCATAAACACTGAATTCCAGAACATTTGGAGGAATACAGGCTTATCAAACAGTACCTCCATATATTGACTGAATGACACCCAGTCGGGAATCAGCTTCAAATTGATAAATTGGTCCTTCTCCCCTGCCGTAACATCGACCATTTGGCCAATGAGATGATAGTTATAGTTAATCTCAGCTTCCGTCATGAAGGAATTGGTAAATGTCACTGCCACGGGGAATAACATCGCCAGGGCTAGCCCCCCCATAATCAGCGTCAGCACTAGCTTGCGGAATACAGTCAATCTTCTCACCGCCTCACCTTATTCCATGAAATTCCGAAAGCGACGTTCGATAGCAAGCATACCCGTCACAAAAACAAGAATACAGCCTACCATTAAGACTGCAGCCGCTGTCAGTTTCTGAACATCGAGCGACAAAAACATGTTGTTCATGTAATGCTGTAGCATATAAATACGATCATGCGGATATCCGCCAGCGATCAGATACGTTTCACGGAACACTTTGAACGAATTAATAATGGATATCAGAATGACAAAGAACATCGTTGGAGTTAAATAAACAAGCGTAATATGAATCCATTTATGAAGTTTGCCCGCCCCTTCGATATCCGCTGTCTCATAGTAGTCCTTCGGAATATTTTGTAGACCAGCCAAAAACAAAATAATGCTGTATCCTATATTTTTCCATATATATACGATTATTAAAACACCCATCGACCAATCCGATTTCATCCAATCGATCCGCTCCACATGAAGGCTCTGCAGCAATGCATTTAACGTGCCATTCCAATCGAAGAAGATTTGCCATATCATCACAATTGATGCAACAGGAACTACAAGCGGCAATACAAAAGCAGTCTGCAGCCAATTCCGAGCAAACAGCTTTTGATTCAGCAAATGTGCAAACAGCAAAGACAAAGCTATAATGATCGGCACGCTTATACTGGTAAACAGAAAGGTATTTGATGCCGCTTTGCGAAAGGAAGCACTCGCCTGCAGTGCCATGTAATTGTCCAGGCCGACAAATGAGCCGTCAACCGTACGATCCTGAAATGAATAAAGGAATCCCATGGCGAACGGAATCAGATAAAACAAGGCAAAGCCAATCAGGCTTAGTGCCAGAAAGAAGGCTGCCACTGCCCAATCCTTCCGCAGCAGCCTGATCAGCTTATGCCAATAACGCTTGTTTGTCATGTCATACCACTCCCTATTCATTTAGAACAGTCACCACTCTATTCTGAATCAGCTTTGCTACTTCTTCGGGTGATTTCTGTCCAGTGAAATAGGCTCCGGATTCGTTCAATAGAATCTCATAGCTGCTCCTTATTCATTCAAATAGCTCATTATCCGGTTCTGCATGAGCTTGGCGGTGGCTTCTGCAGTTTTCTGTCCAGTGAAGAATGCTTTCGCTTCCTCTGTGATGATAGCTGAAAGCTTGTTATGTTCGTCATTGTATCCATAATCTCTTAAACGCGCCTCAGATACCATTTCCTTAAAGGGTTGAAGATTCTCTTCGGATGCTTCCAAGGCTTTGCCAGCCTTAGGATTGTTAACGCTCCCTTGCTTCACTAAATCTTGCACAGCTTTATCATTAACTGCCTTATTTATAGAAATACCGTTTTCCTTCGTGAGGGACTGTATCTCTTCCGACATTAAAAACTTCATGAAATTCCATGCTTCCCCTTTGACCTTAGAATTTGCATTCATCGCTAGCTCTCTGGTCACGCTAAAGGATACACCTGATTGTTGGTCAGCCGAATGCGGCTTTTGGTAGATCTTTCCGTTACTATAATATAATCCGAGACGGAGAAGATAATCCGAAGGGGAGGTGATTATAGAATACGTGAAGTTGGTCTTTTTCGAATCAACGTTTTCCGACTTTATAATATTGTTGTCATACAATGACTTTACTTGCTTAAGCAAATCTGTAAAAAACGCGGAGTCAAAAGATGCGGTTTGCCCATTGACCAATTTGGGATAATTGTCGGATACAAGGTTATTTAACAGCAGCTCCGGGGCCCAATTGGCCAGGGAGACGGAATGCCCTCCCTTATCAGCCAACTTCTTGCTTATTTCTGCAAACTCACTCCACGTCCAGTTCTTATCATCGATGGTGACACCAGCATTCCCGATATTTGCAGCATCCCCAAACAGAGCTTCCATGTAAAACTGTAAAGGAAGGGTATAAATCCCGTTATTCATTCGAGAATTTTCAATAATATTCATTTGGTACAGGTTAGGATCAAAGGTTTTATCCCTCTTGATTAGCTCCTCTAAATTAACGAAAGCTTTTTTGTTAACATATTTATCAATGGGTAGGGGAATCGTCGAAACAGCATATAAATCTGCTCCCTTACCTGATAAAACCTCCGTAGAGATCTGTTTGATATATCTTTCCACTTCAGCAGGGTTCAGTGTTGCCCCCTCGGCAGGAAACTCCTTGAACTGAATCGTCGTGTTCGGATGCTGGGCTTCGTATTTCTGCTTCGCTTGCAGGTAGAAATCGTCTGCTGCAAGCATAGACACAACAACGGTTTTCTTGCCGCCCTTCGTTTCGTCAAGCGGCATTCCTTCTTCACTTAGCGCAGTTGCGTTGTTAGGATTGTTGCTGCTCGTCTGGCCACCAGTAGGGGCACTGCAAGCAGAAACTATGACTATGATAAACATGAACAGAATTGACATAGCTTTTCTCATTGTTTTTCTTCCTTCCCATAATCTATCTCTCCGCGATCATCCCACAGCGTGTACCCCATCAGTATAGTGCGGAGATATATGAGGAGTTAGATAGACTTGTATTGAAGTTGTAAATAATTAAAAAAAAGAACCACCAGGGATGAATTGTTCCCTGACGATCCTTGTTTGCGCACTACTAAACCCCAAGTGTGCTCTTGCAGCACTGGGTTAGGCGGGTAGATCGGCTTAGAGCTTGGAATAGTAACTAAGCAGCGCCATGACGTCCTTACTGAACCCGACAACTTCATTTTGTCTCAAATTGACCGCAACCGCGTATTTTAACTTATTGCCGTCCTTGCTCATGTAATACAATTCCGCAACACCGCCCGAGCGGGCCACGCTCTCGTTCAGCGATAAATCAGACAGCGGATAGCTCCCTTTATCCTGAATAAACTTTGCTGCAAGAGAGGTAATTTTGTCTATTCCGTACTTCACCAATAGATCATCTTCCTCTCTAGTGCTGGAAGAATTCCGTAACGTTTCTGCCCTTGCAATTTTTATGACATCCCCGTCCCTCGCATTCAGCACGATATTATAGACTTCATCAGGATCGGTCAACTTGGTCAGAGTCGTGTAATACAAGCCTTCAGAATATAGATCAAACTCAGTTTGATCGTTCAGCTTTAGTTCTGGTTTCACTTTCGGAGCATATTCCGCCTCACTTAGCAAAGCTTTAAACTTGTTCTGATCAATAACCATCAACTCGAATTGAAACTCGTCCATTGCCGAATTCTCATTAAAGTACTTATTTACCGCATTTAGACTGAGTGTCTTCACTACATCCTGGGACAGAATGCCCTCATATTCGACCTCATTGGTCTCGTTCACTCTGGTTATTTGTTTTACCATGACTGTCTCCTTCGGTATCGTATCGAAAACACCTTGGCAGCCCGTCCCCAGAATCATCAACAACACACAGATGATAACTAAAATAAGCTTGTTCATTCCTTTATCCCTCCTTTCGGATGGGTAGGTGCGAATACGACTTCTACCTTCGTACCTTGGCTTTCAACACTGGTCACCCGGATGATGGCATTGTGGACGCTCGCTATATTCTGACATATTGCAAGGCCGAGACCTGCCCCTTTACCGCTTCTTGTCCTGGATTTATCCACCATGTAAAAAGGTTCAAAAATTTTATCCTGATGTTCCTTTGCGATCCCGATGCCCTGATCCATCACTTCAAGCATGCAATGCCCGCCGTGCCATGTGACCCGCAGCGTAATGGTCATCTGCTCTTCCGAAGCTTTGAGCGCATTATCCACCAGATTGAAGATCAGAACTTTGATCAAATCCTTCTCCAATCTCAGTTCGCCCGGCTCGCACTCCGCGACAATAGTCACCTGCTTTTCTTTGGCCAACATATCCAGCGCAGGCTTAATTTCAGCTATAACCGCTCCCAAATCATGCAGCTCCATCTCGAAGTTATCCTCTTGCAGCACAATCAAGTTCATCAGCTTCAATGACAACATCTCTAATCGTTTGCCTTCTGAATAAATCACATTCAGACCATCCAGGAACGTTTCCTCATCGTATTTGGTTGTCCTCATAAAATTCGCATAGGCGATAATCGAGGTCAGCGGTGTTTTTAATTCATGCGTAAAATTATTGATAAACCGCTGTTTTTCTTGATTGTTCCGCTCAAGTTCAGTGATTGTGTCCTCCACAACAGCGGCCATATTGTTAAAATTGTGGGCCAGTACGCCGATTTCGTCCTTTGATTTCAACTGGACTCGTTCAGAGAAATTCCCCTGTGCAATGACCTGAGCTGTTCGACCCAGCCGATCAATCGATCTCGTCAGTCCTCGGCTTACAAAAAACATGATCAGCATATAGAGGAAACAGGCAGCCACATCCACTTGTACAAAGAACTGATATTGATCCACACGCTCCTGATACAAAGAGGTGACATCGACCATATAGGTAAATAGATAGCTTGTATGATTAATATCCACAATGTTCGAGGTGAACAGGATCGTTCGCTTATCAATATCCCGCAAAATATAATTGATTTCATCCGCGCCCAGCTTATCCAGTTCCTTACGCTGTGCCGGCATCTGGAAATCGGCATTACTGAAAACCGCCCGATTCGTCTCATCCCTGATATCCAAATAAGCACGCTGCTCAGTGTTGGTGCCAACAAATCCATTGGCGATTCTCGTTAATACCGTTTTCTCGTAATCGATTGAGTCGTAGATACGAAGGATCGGCACAATTGCGTTGACACTGGAATGAATGCTCATATTCTGGCTTATCGCGCTATTGATCTCCTGTTCAAGCATTCTATTGTGACTGCGCTCGATAACCATAATAGAAGCTGCGTTAAAGATAATAACGAAGACCAGAATTGAGAAGACATAAATCTTCTGCCAAAATTTCATCCCCTCAATCCTCCAGCCGATAGCCGAGTTTATAAATGGTCTTGATATGATCCTGCAGCTCTAGTTTTTTACGCAGTGATTTAATATGCATATCGACTGTTCTTGTTTCTCCATAATAGTCGCCACTCCATACTTTATCGATGAACTGCTCTCTTGATAAGGCGATGTTCTTGTTTTTCAGTAGAACGACCAGCAAATCATATTCCTTTGGCGTTAGCTCTACAACTTCCCCCTGTTTGGTTACTTCCCGTTTGTTCAGATCGACAAGGAGGGTTTGAAATGCCATTACCCGTTCTTCTTTGCCATATCTCCTCAGTACCGTCTCTATACGAGCCAGCAGCTCAATCGCTTCGAAAGGCTTGACCATGTAATCATCAGCCCCCAGCCTCAACCCGTCCACTTTATCATAAACCGAGTTTTTCGCCGTCAAAAAAATAACTGGGATACGATAAGGTCTGATTCGTTCCATCAGCGCAAAACCGTCCAGTTTGGGAATCATAACATCCAGTAGAATAAGGTCGAACTTCTCCCGCTCTATCAACTCCAGCGCCGCCAAGCCGTCATAGACCTCGGTCGTCTCGTAGTTCACAACGTTGAGATTCATTTTAATGATCTTGGAAATATGAACATCATCTTCAACTATCAAAATCTTTTTATTCATCGCCTGAATCTCCTAACACGGGGTATAAATGGTTAGATGCTCCATCTATAATAGCACCTTGTGGGAAATAATCTATCCCTTTATAATTAGCTCGGCACATATGTCAAAATGCCTTTAATCCACGTTCAGCGGGTTAAAGGCATTTTTGCGTATCTTATCATTTCATGGCTCCTAGGGCGATAGGTGCTCTATCACGGGTTGACAATATCCTCCCACTTTTTAGGAGCCAATTATGTTTTTATCAAAGTAAAGAGATTAAAAAAATTTTTGACCAATTAGTCCGGATATATTTGACTGTTCAGTCCGGAAAGTGATATAGTGAGTTTAGTCCTTCCACCACTTGGATAAGACACCCATTCTCGGAAGAAAGCGAGGCAACTGAAATGAGTACCTTGTCTTACGAGCAAGCTAAGCAGCTCATTCAACTTTTCGCAGACCATTACATTCATAAGGATTATGCTGCATTTCTCGATTTGTTTGCTGACGATATCGTCTTCGAGTTTCCTTATGCCCAGGAACCCAACCCTAAACGTCTTGACGGGAAGGCGGCGCTGCAGCAGTATCTGGAGAAGTTGGGGAAGGTGCTAGAAATAACGTCATTCACCACACCAGTCATTCATGTAGCAGCCGATACCCCTGTATTCTTTGCTCAGTTCGAAGCAAGTGGCAAGAACGTGGCCACAGGCAGACCGTATGAACAAAGCTATATATCCGTAGTCGAAGTTCAAGATGGCAAGATTGTCCACTATCAGGACTATTGGAATCCACTCGCATGAACTTGATACAGAACAAACATAAATGAGAATTAAAGGAGTAACCGTATGCATAACGAAACATCAAGACATATTCTACTGACCGGAGGACAAGGTAAAACCTCCTCCCGCATTGCAGATCTGCTGCACGGCCAGGGCTATCTGATTAAAAGAGCCGGGCGTAGTGAACCCAAGCCCGGGGATGTACAAATCGGTGAACATGTCCCATTCGACTGGTTCGATGACTCCAACCATGATGACCTCCTGCAGGACGTCCATGCCGTATATCTGGTTGCCCCTGCGAGCATGCATCCTGAAGAAGTCATGATTCCTTTTATCCGCAGAGCACTTGACGCTTCAGTTAGGCGCTTCGTCCTGCTATCCAGTGCCTCGATTCCGGAGAGTGGCCCCATCTTCGGACCCGTTCACCGTTACCTGCGTGAGCATGCCCCGGAATGGGCCGTATTACGCCCATCCTATTTCATGCAGAATTTCACGGATGGCAGACACGGGCATGGGCATTCCTTGCGCCATAGCGGCCACCTCTATACTGCAGCCGGAGACGGCAAGATAGGCTTCGTCGACGCAGATGATATTGCAGCTGTTGGCTTTCATGCCCTTACCGACAAGGAGCCCCACAACAGGGAGCTTATCATTACTGGGCCAGAATCCCTCACTTATGACGATGTGGCCGGAGTGATCCGCAGCGTTACCGGCCTGAACGCCAAGCATATTCGTGTTACACCGGAGCAGCTTACAGAGAGGCATAAGGCAGCCGGTTTGCCGGAGAGCTATGCCGAATACCTGGCCGGAATGGATGTCCGTATTCGTCTCGAAGGAATGGAGGATCAAGTAACAGACACGGTACTTCGTGTAACCGGGCGGGAGCCCCGTTCCCTGGAGCAATTCATTTTGGAGCATAAATATAGTTTCGACGTAATTAATCAAGAGGTACGCTAAGCTAAAAGGCTCTCCTGTCATCACCGTCTAAGATGACCCTAGGAGAGCCTTTTGGAGTTTACATTTAGTTGAAATCTACCGCTTTGCTGCCTTGCAGCGTCCGAAAAACCAACAGGACCATCTGCAGAATGCCAAACAGCCTTGGCTCATCCATCCCCAGCTTGGCTGACGTGATCAAGGCGATCCGCTCATGCACTAGGAACCGGGCCAGGTCCCGGATATTCACCTCCAGGCCTATTTCCCCTTCTTCCACCGCGCGTTCCAGCATCGTGTAAAAGATCTGCTCCGACACTTCAGTATTTGCCTGCAGATAAGCCGCCAACTCTTCATGGTGAGGCGCCTGCTCAATAGCGCTGCTAATAATGAAGCACTGCAGACGCAGCTCCGGGTCTATAAGGACTTTAATGATTGTGGTGAATGCCTGTTCCACCTTGGCAACGACTGTTCCCGGACCCTCGCAATGCTCTCTTAACTCCTGATTCTTCTGTTCCATGTAATGCTTGACCGCTGCAAAAAACAGCTCCCACTTCGTTCCGTACGTATCATATATGCTTTGGCGGGCGATGCCCAGCCCAGTGATCAAATCCGGCAGTGAGGTGCCCTCATAACCACGGTTCCCGAAGACATTCATAGCTTTATACAGAATTTCATTCGTATCAAAGGCCTTCGTTCTTGCCATCATTAACACCCCTTTCTTCAGTTCTTCATATAAGCAATTATACTATAGCTTTGAGAACCTTATTTTTACGCAATAGGAATACCATTAGGTATTTCAACATCATGCATGTGACTTACGAACCGAGGACGAGTAGAATACGTCACTATGCATGTGCTGAATTTTGTCCCAGTGGGCGGGATTGGTTGTGTCTGGGGAGCGGTGCTCCAAAATAGCCTGATACAGGGCGGTTTTTTCCTCCAAATGGGCAATATGCCGTTTGGCTTCTTCGAGCTTAACAAGCGCCGCTTCTTTATGCTCCATCATGAGGGCGTAGCGCTGCGGAATGGTTGAATCCCCTTCAAGACATAAATCGACGTATATTTTAATGGCTTCAATCGGCATTCCGGACTGCTTAAGACATTTGACGCCATGCAGCCAGTTGATCGATTCTTCATCAAACATCCGGATATTGTTCCCATTGCGCTGTACACTCGGTACCAGGCCTTTATCCGTGTAAAAACGCACGGCGTGCTCGGTGAGTCCCGTGATCTGGGCAGCTTCTTTGACCGTATGCATTTGAAATCCTCCTTGGAAAAACAAAATTCTGAAGACCACTTGACTTCGTGTAACACGAAGGTTCTAAGCTGATTGTAATGCAAATTGGCCATAAACGAAAATCCCAGCTTCGTTGTGCCGATACCCGGGATTCATGGCCGTTTGCCTATATACATTTGAGCCACAGGAGGAATTAATATGCAAACCGTAACATTGAACAACGGAATAACCATGCCGATCATCGGCTTCGGTGTCTACCAGGTTCCCGATGCGGAAGAATGCGAGAACGCCGTATATGAAGCGTTGATGGCCGGTTACCGCCTAATCGACACCGCCTCAGGTTATCTGAACGAGGAAGCCGTCGGACGCGCGATTAAGCGCAGCGGCATACCGCGTGAGGAACTGTTCATCACAACCAAGCTCTGGGTTCAAGACGCAGGCTACGAGAGTGCCAAGCTGGCATTTGCCAAATCGCTGAAGAAGCTGCAGCTCGACTATCTCGATCTGTACCTTATTCACCAGCCGTTCGGCGATTACTACGGCGCTTGGCGTGCGATGGAAGAGCTGTACCGCGAAGGCACAATCAAGGCAATCGGGGTCAGCAACTTCCTGCCTGATCGTCTGATGGACCTCATCATGCATAACGAAATCGTGCCCGCCGTCAACCAGATCGAAACTCACCCGTTCTACCAGCAGACGGAGAGCGCCGCTTTTATGAAAGAGCAGGGAGTTCAGCATCAATCGTGGGCGCCGTTCGCTGAAGGACGGGGCAACCTGTTCGGCAACGAAGTGCTGGCCCTGATTGCAGAGAAACACAACAAGTCCATTGCCCAAGTCGTGCTTCGCTGGCTGGTCCAGCGTGGAGTCGTTGTTATTCCAAAATCGGTGCGCAAAGAACGGATCGTCGAAAACATCGACATTTTCGATTTTGATCTCCACGCTGACGATATGGAACAAATTTCAACCCTTGATACGCGGGAGAGTCTCTTCTTATCTTACCGTGATCCGGAAGTCGCCAAGAGGATGGGCAGCTGGATAATCGACCTGTAAACCTCAGTCGATAGACGAACTCATTACCCACTCATCCCCATCTATTAAGAAAGGACAGGCTGGCATGCACTGGCCCCTGTCCTTTCTTTACTTGAATTGATAGCGTTCTGAGAACTCTCATGAGACAAGCTGATTAAACCTGGTTGGATCTGAAAATATACGACTACATATCACGAAGCAATGAAGTATTCAATTCCGTTCTTCATAGGTAGCCGCTGCAAATGACAGGGCGGTACGCATAGATATGGTCGCCAAACTTTCCTACAGATGGATATCTGCCTGTTTTCAGGCGAATGTACTTGTTGTATCTCAAGGTCATCACTCCATATGTATCAACTGTCATTGCTTCATCTCCGACAGATGCATCTGCACCAACTCATAACCGGCCACGCTGAGCGTATTGAACTTGCCATACTCATCCTGACTAAGATTCCGAATGTACTCATCCCCACGGTACAAATGTCCGGCGCACTGGAATACTTTTAGCTCTTCCTTATCGGGAGTCAAGGGGATATTGCCTACGATTCTCCACGTTCCGTTTCGAAGATTTTCTGGAGAGGTAAAAATCACGCTTCTTTGCCGGCTTCCGAACCGATATCTAATAAAGTCTCCATCCTCCACATTTATATCATCCATCTCCAGGCGCATTACACCGAACGAAAACGCCCTTTTGAAACGGCCTTTCAGCGCGCACACCACCTGGCATACAGCAAATCGTCCATCCTGCATGGGAATGATAAATATATCGCCTTCACGATATCTTTTTCTCATACGTACTTGCCCCCCAAGGTTGATAGATCATTTATTCGAACCTGCTTACCCCAATTGACGCTCAATATAGCTTCGCACTAGGTGATGTTAAATAGAATGTGAAATCGTCTCACACCCGTTGAATAACGCAAATCTTTGGAGACAGCTGTTCAAGGCTGTTCGCAATTGCGCTGTTTGCTTCACAGCGTTCTCATACCAGATGTTCTTAACAACGAGCGTCCCAGTCTTTCGCTCCGCGATGATTTCGGCTCGTCCAATAAAGCTCTCTCCATACAATAGAGGCAGCACATAATAGCCAAATTTCCGTTTGATTGCGGGCGTGTAAATCTCCCAGGTGTAATCGAAGCCAAACAATTCGTTGATCAGTTTTCTGTCCCATATCAAATTGTCCAGCGGGGCAATCAGCTCGCAGCGAAATTTCGGCTCCGGATTTTGCAGGATGGCCTCAATAAGCGGCAAGTCCTCCGCGCGGCAGTACAGCGTATCCTTGATTTGTTCCACGTCAACAGCAACAATGCGAGCTTCGTCCAACAACTGGCGGAAAGCCTCGTTGCGCTGTGCTGCTTTCAACCCCCATATATTCAGCCAGGCATCTGACGCACGATTCCATAAGAGACCAACCGCGCCGATCCGGCGCAGTACCCGCCACTTATGATGCTCTAGCTCATCCTCCAGCGGCTCTGGTGCATTCAGCAGGTTTGGCTGTATGTACTTCTTGGCTATATCGTAGTATTTGCGCGTTCCCTTTTTATGATGGATAATCAACTCACCCGTCGAATACATCTGTTCCAGCACGGACCGGGATGAATTGTTTCCACCGCTCCAATGGATGGCCGATCGCCAAGAGAAATCCCCATCCAATTTTAAATCATCCGAACTTAGTGCACCATGATTTTGGATATGAGTCCGCACCTGCGCTGTCAACGCCTCCATTTCAGGATAGCGCTTGGCATGCTGTCTTGCGGCTTGCCTGTATCGCTCAAAATATGGCCAGTCCTGGGCAGATATAATAGCCAGGTTCTTGTCGGGATAATCGACAAGGCTTCTATCCTCATACAGCAGCTCGGCGAGCATTCCCTTGGTAAATCCTTTAATCCGCGACTGCAGCACCAGTTCGGCGTTCTTCCCGCAGACATCGATGGGATCGTATTGAATGCAGCCGACCTGCCGAGCGAAGTCCAATACGCCCTGCTTCCCACTAAATTTATATTCGCCAAGAAGTCCATGCTTCAACAACAGAAATTGCCGTGCCTGGCGGTTTGTTAATTGGATCATGTTCCACCTGCCTCTAGACATCTATTCATTATTGCATTTCTTTGGTTGGACCCATCACAGGCGGTACGGGTAAGCCTGCTTGACGTAACAGCACCATCATTTGGCCGCGGTGATGCGTTTGGTGGTCAATTAAGAAACGTAGTATCGCACCTTTTGTTGCAAGACTCGCAATGCCTGTTTCTGTTAGCAAGTCCTCATCGGATAGCTTGGCTGCCTCTTCCTTGACCGCCTCTGCTGCTGTTTCGTATGCCGCTACGATTTCTCCTGCTGTCGCTGGAACTGGTTCATCTTGACCCATCATGGGTACCGTTAAACCTGCCAAATGACTAAAGTAACCTGCTGTTTCTACTAAATGCCAGCCTAACCAGCCCAGTGTACTATGCCCTTCCACAATACTTTGTTCTAACTTGTCATCTGTTACGGCTTGTAATACCTGCAATGTCCTTCTCGCAGCCACTTCCCAGTCCTTTAAAAAATCATCCACTTGTCGATACACCGAAGCTCCTCCTCTTTCATTCATGTCTCTTTTATCATACAAAGCATTTACTCAAAAGAAAAGGAAAATACAAACATTTGTTCTCTTATATTTTTCACCCAAGTTTTGCAAATTTCCTGTATGATGATGCTATGAAAAAAATCTTATCTTTCATGGATTGGGGTATATTCGCTCTTCGTTTATACCATTATATTTTGCTGTTATCCCGGGTTCTGGCAGCAAGCGAGTTTTCGAACCGAACGTTATTAAACGTGATCTGGCTGAGCCTAGCCCTTGTCGTCCCTTTGCTGTTCTGGTTTCCTGGGCGCCGGATGAACAAAATCTGGTTCTGCATACTAGAGTTATTGCTTGGCGGTTCTTATTATGTGAATTCTGTCATTCATCCGGATTTGACTTCAAAAGCGGACTATTTGCTTCCGAGTCTTACCATGGGGTACTTATTGACTAAGCAAACCCTTTGGATCATTCCCTTGCTTGTTTTCATCCCCTTTTGCTTCCAGTCTTACTTAAGATTATCTTGGGAGCAAGCTCTAAGCATCGGAACAGACAATCTGCTGTTCTGCTTCATCGGGATGTGGGCAAGTTCTGTCGCCAATGCGTATGACCAGAAAAATAAACTGGCTGCGGAAGTGGAGCAGCAAAATAGGCTGTTAACCCACTACACGGCCGAGATCGAGAAAATGACTTTGCTTGAAGAGCGCAACCGCATGTCCAAGGAGCTTCATGATACGCTAGGGCATTCCTTTATCTCACTCATCCTGGGCCTGGATGCCTCTATTGCGCTTATGGATAGCAAGCCTGCCGAGGCTAAAGATCGGTTAATTCGCTTAAGAGCATTGGCTGAGAAAAATCTGGACGAAATGAGAAACATCGTACATGAGATGGGGGAAGAAGAGGAATCAAGCCTGGTCCGACAGATTGAATCCCTTGCAGCCCGTTTCAGGGAGCACACGGGTACAGCCCTGACCTTGAGTCTGCCGGAGGCAGAACGGCCCATACATTTTGAAGTACGGCAGGCGATCCTGCGGGTCATCCAGGAATCCTTCACAAATGCGCTAAAGCACGGAAATGCATCTCAGCTTCATCTGGAGCTTGAGTTTTCTGAGAGCAATCTGCAATTGTCGGTTCGAAATAACGGCAAACCGATCGACAAGCTAAACTATGGCTTCGGCTTGACCACCATGAAGCAGAGGGTTGAGCGGTTGGGAGGGAGCCTACACCTATCATCTGTGGAGGGAACTCCAGCGCTAACCGAAGTCCGATGCGAAATCCCGCTGAAAGGAGTGATGCCGCATGGCGAAGATTAAAGTGCTGCTTGCCGATGATCAAGAATTAATTCTCGAAAGCTTACATATCGTGCTGTCCATGGAAGAGGATTTGGAAATTGTTGGTTTAGCCAAGAATGGGGAAGAAGCCGTAAAGGGCTGTGAGCAGTTTATGCCGGATATTGTGTTGATGGATGTGAACATGCCGGTCATGGACGGCGTCGCCGCAACGGCCCTGATTAAAGAGCGAATGCCTGCAATCAAAATCATCATGCTGACCTCCTATAAGGAAGTAGAGTATGTGCTATCGGCGTTAAGCTATGGAGCAGAAGGTTATCTGCTCAAAGCCATTCATCCCAGAGACCTGGCTGCAGGCATACGGGTGGTTCAGGCGGGCGGGACTTTAATTTCGCAGGAAATGGCGAGCAAAATGATCAAGAACATGAACACGGCCACCCCTGCGAAAAATAATGAATTTGGGCTCACCGCCCGTGAAATAGAAGTGCTGCATAAGCTGGCTGCTGGCCTGCGTAATCAAGAAATTGCCGAGGTGCTGCATCTTAGTGAAGGGACGGTCAAAAATTATATCTCAACGATTTATTCGAAGCTTAATGTGAAAGGAAGACGGGAGGCTGCCCGAAAGGCACGGGATTCGGGAATTACAAATCATTAAAAAGCCGATCCCCAAGAGGCTGGCAACTTATTAGAGGTGCCGGCTTTTTTGAATATAGCCATAGACTAAACTATGACTAAAGCGCACTGTCTCTTTATGACTTTTTCAGCCTATACTCATAACATCAAACCACAGGAGAGGCGATAAGACATGAAGAAAACAAAACCTAGAAATAAAGGGCTGCTGCACAATAACAGGAAGTTAAGCGCTTGGAATTCATTTTGGCGCTTTCCAATCGTCTGGATGATTGCGGGAGCTATTGGGATTACTCTTGTAGATACGTTATTCCGGCAGCTGACAGAGCGAGTAGAGGGGACCGCCGTTTCCCTTGTTTTCACACTAGTAATGGGATCGCTGGCCATCTTGGTTTATAAGCTCTCGCTCACATACCTGGCCCGGCGGTCCACTCCAGAGATATCTAGACAGCGCGCAGGGAAGGACACGGTTCTGGGTGTACTAACGGGGAGCCTCTTTATCACAGGGTCTGCCGTTATTATTATGGCTCTGGGAGGGTACTCCTTTCAGTGGGCAGGTTCTGCGGATACAAGTTCTGTTCTAATATCCTCCATTGAAACCTCCTTGGGAGCAGCCATTGTCGAAGAACTTATCTTTCGTGGACTTATGTTTCAAGCCATAGATCAATTGGGGGGAAGAGCGCTCGCGCTTGCTGTGACTTCTCTATTCTTTGGAGCTGCCCATCTTGGAAATCCAGGGGCAACCTTATGGAGCGCGTTCGCCATAGTCCTGGAAGCAGGTGTTCTGCTCGGAGCCGCCTTCTTGTGGCGGCGAAGCTTGTGGTTTACCATAGGGCTGCATTTTGCTTGGAATACCATTGAAGGTTTGCTTGGCCTTCCTGTTTCTGGGCACTCTGCTGCCGGTCTCTTTACTGTAAAGGTGAACGGTGCCGCGCTTCTCACCGGGGGCGACTTTGGACTTGAGAGCTCTATTGTTCCGGTTATAGTCAGTCTTCTGATCTCCATTCCTATGCTAATTGGTGCTGCAAGGAATCGTAGGGTTGAAGTTGGAGGCCTTCCTGTATCAAAGTAAACGGCAGGCCATTGGATGACCAACAGGAAGCATGCCTCCAGCGTATAGCTTGCCTTTAATGAGGAGTCCGAGAGGCCCTTCTTAAGCGAAGCCCTTCCCCTGACAATAAAGCGGAAAGGGCTTTTGTCATAACGGTCGTTCTCCCGTTGAACTGACTTACGAGTATGCCAATTGAATGTCAATGAACTGAACAACGATTTGGCAAATCTCTCCCGCTTGGTCGTATCCCCAATAAACCGGATAAGCGCCATCACCAAAACCGGATTGAAACATGGGGATATGGCAATCGGTATCTGGAATCGTCCAGTTCAGCCAATCGCCGGCATCGCGCTGATATTGCGGATTTTCGCGGAAACTCTTGGCAAATAGGACTGCAAAATAATCATCATAAAGATTGCCTTCCGGATGTTCTTGATGCCACCGGCTAACAAAGTCACAAAAAGCTAGGTGTGCCTGCTTATCGCAAATACATGCCAGACCGGCATCTACATTGAAGCCAAAAAACTCATCATCCTCCATCCCCAATATATCTTCATGTCCAATCAGAGCTTCCTCGAACCGGACGGCAGGAGCATCGGAAAACCGCAGACGAACAGCAGCATAACGGGCACAGTCCCCATCCTCGTCCGGCTTCACCACACAGACCTCAGTTGAGTAGGTTCCAACGGGCGCCGTTTGGAAATAAGGCTGCTCCTCCATATGCTCCAAATAACATAGCGGATCGCGGACAAGAATTTGGCCGGTAGGAATAGAGGTGGGACCGATATCTATAACCGCCAGCTGCTTGCCTGCAATTTCAGGCAAAACAAAATAGTCATTCAAATCTACAGGGCATTTCAATTTGTCACGCTGCTGCTCCCACTGGGACAGCCATTCACTTGTTGGTGCCATAGGCATTCATCTCCTGAAAGTAGATTTATATAATTAGCGCACTACATGAGCATGCCTACATAGTCCTACTCGAGGGCCACCGAAGAAATCGAGGCCTGAGCGAACTTGGTTCAACTATCATCTCTCGATAGCTTAGAACGATGCTAATATTCACGCCTGTTGCCTTTCTTCACAAAATCCCAGTCGATTTCGACATTTTTCCTCACTCGTTGAAGATAGTGAAGCAGCGTTTCCTTCTCCTCTTCACTAAGACCCGCTAATGCGACCTTATCGGTGTGATCCGCTTCTCTTTTGAGGAAGGAGTACGCCTCATCACCTTTTGTTGTGGTGAATAATCTTTTGATTCGTTTGTTAATTGTGTCGTCCCTTTTTTCAATAAAACCTTGCGATTCAAGCTTTTGTATCGCTCGTGCTGTTGTCGTACGGTCTACTTTCAACATTTCAGCTAACTTTTCCTGAATAATCCCTTGATTTTCGTAGATTCGAACCAAATAAAGATATTGGCCTTTTGTGAGCTCAATTTCCTTAAATTCCACATTGCTTATTGAGTCTAATGCTCTCGCTATCATGCCAACTTCTCGAAGGATTTCTCGCATTCTACCACCAACTTTCCCTGCACATTAACCATATAACGCTATTATGTTGGATCTATCCTCAAAACTCAACGCTAGCCCGAGGAGTTAGAAAGGTTGCCCTGCAAAAAACATCGCCCTGCATAATGTTGCATTTGCAATATTATTAGTGTATACTTTCGTTACTTCACAGAAGGGATTGAGGGTGAGCATGGAGATTACGATCGCTAAGGTTTCCAATTCCATCGAACTTGAACATGCTTTTTCTATAAGAAAGAAAGTATTTGTCGAAGAGCAGGGTGTCCCCTTAAAGGATGAGTTTGATGAGTTTGATAGGTTGAATGGAACGTGCGAACATGTACTGGCCTATTATGATGGGAAACCAGTTGGCGCAGGAAGAGTACGCATCCTAGATGGGAAGGGAAAGATCGAGCGCATTTGTATTTTAGAACGTTATCGGAAATTTGGAGTTGGCAGAAAAATCATTAATTCCTTAGAAGAAATCTCAAGTAATAAAGGGCTTCTGCAGGTCAAATTACATGGGCAATCACAGGCAAAGGGCTTTTACGAGAAATTAGGCTACAGGGCAGCATCGGCTGAATTTATGGAGGATAGAATACCTCACTTTTTGATGATTAAAGATCTATCTACCAATGATTAAAATTTTCATTTTTGGCGTTGGAATTTTCATTTTAACTTTCGGAGTTTCGCTTACGATACAATCCGATCTAGGAGTATCTCCATTTGATGCGATGTTGGTTGGCTTGTCCAATAGCATCGGGCTGACCGTTGGAAGCTGGGAAGTTATAATCGCCATGATCATAATTGGGTGCAATTCGTACTTTTCAAAACAGCGGCCCGAACTATTAGGATTAGTGACCGCCTTTATAACGGGTATCGGCATCGATTTCTGGCTTTTTTTATTCGATCATGCCATCGAACCTAAGCTGCTCTTGAGTAAAATAGTATGTTACACAATTGGATTATTCTTTGTAGCTCTGGGGACTTCTATTTATTTAACGCCAAATTTTGCCCCTATTCCCATCGACAGGCTAACCTTAATTTTGCATACACGATCAGGGTTGAATTTGTTTATTACTCGCACACTCATTTATCTCTTCTTTTTAACAGTCGCCTTCGCCGTAAAGGGGCCGATAGGAATCGGCACCATAGTGACCGTTTGCCTTGGGGGCATACTGCTTAATAAGTTACTGCCTTTTACACAGAAGCAATTAGGCAAATTAAAAAAGATGGAGACTACAACGTAGATTTACGCTGAGCCCCGTCTTGAACTTCCCCCTTATCAAGGACAGCTGCCTTGCATCGTCCGAAAGACCCACAGTACCATCTGTAAAAATACCAGACAGCTTCGGCTCAGGGCTACATATCACGAAGCAATGAAGTATTTAATTCCGCTCTTCCCCTACGGATTAGTATCTACCTGTTTTCAGGCGAATGTACTCGTTATATCTCAAGGTCATCACCTCGGCCAGTTTATTCTCGCCCTCCTGCCGCATATTCGCCTGGACAGACGTCCATCACTTCTCTGGAAGGCTGGATCAGCGCCATCTCGAACCTGCAAGGCCATTGCACGTCTGGCGCCATCTCCCCGTTCAGCAAGCCGGCGACCGTCTCACCGTCGCTCACCGGCACATCCTCTTCAAACAAGTAGGCTGCGACAGCGAATGCATGCCGTGACACGTCGTTCGGATCTAATGTATGAAAGTGGTACTGGACATCCGGAAGCCCAAGCGCAAAAAGACCGAGCGAATCGACCAGGCAGTCTTCGGTCCCATGAATGGAAAAATAGCGGATATTCATGCCGAACTGCAAGAACCTCGCGGCTCCTTCGTACGGATTATCCGCAATTTCGGACGGATGCAGCAATTTCCCGCTCGATGGAATCCAGATCGCTTTGCAGGTCGGGAACAGGCTTACGGCAGCCTCCAGCCAATCCGCCAGCAAGGCGCTGCGCGATTTATAGTCCAGCCCCGCCGCCATGAAGTCGCTGATCAGCAGCTTATAGCGGCATTTTTGCAGAACGTCCTCCGCATCCGGCATCGTCCAGAACTGGGTTCGCTCCAAGTCGGTAATCGTCTCCGGTTGAAAATCAGTAACGTCTGCCATCATCACCTGAGCCGGCAGCTCCCCCTCCTGGTAGGTTACTTTATAAGCCTCTACAGCAAACAACGACAAAACGTTATCTGCTGATACAGTATCCGTTTTTCCACATTGGGTTTCCAACACGTTTCGGATCGCTTCCGTATTCGGCCGTTCCGCCTTCTCCTCAAACAGCAGATACATTTGGAATAACCGCTGAAACTCACTTTTTTCATCTAAATTTTGCTTAAGCACGCGTTCGCTCTCCATTTCTCCCTCACCACTTTCGTTCATAATGCCGTTCCTCTCTACTAAGCACCTTAATATTTCCCAAACCCTTTTTCACATATAATATCTGACGTGAGAATGTCATACAGCTGTTGCTTGGATTCTTCTAATTTTAGTTGAGCGGCTTCAATCTCCGCAATTTTATCTTGGAGCAGGTTTACATGCTCATCCTTCGGTATTCCGTTCTTCGAGATCATGGACTGGATATCCCGGATCGTAAAGCCAACCGCCAAGCAATGTTTAACAACGTTCAAATGATGAATGATGTCTGAAGTATATACGCGGTAATTATTGTGATCCCTGATTACGTATTCATCCGTGATAATGCCAATTTGCTCATAATAACGGATCGTTGAAATCGGAAGATCAACACTTCTTGCTACTTCACTTATCTTCATAACCATCACCCCGTTTGTAGTGCTTGCTATAAAGTATACTTTATAGTTTACCATCTTGTTAGCCGTGATGAATAACATCATTGCCAAACTCAATCGATAAAGGAGCGAAACCTTCATGAGCATCCATACAGGCAACTACCACAAAACAAACGACTTTAACAAAATTGTTTTGGAACGTCGTTCCGTTAAAGTCTACGATCCCGAAGTAAAAATCAGCCGGGAGGAAATGAGCGAAATTTTGGCAGAAGCTTCCCGTGCCCCCTCTGCCATTAACATGCAGCCTTGGCGTTTCCTTGTTATTGACAGTGACGAAGGAAAAGAAAAACTTGCGCCGCTAACCTCCTTCAACCAGACACAAGTTTTGACATCTTCCGCTGTTATTGCAGTATTTTATGATGCTAACAATGTTGAATATATGGACGAGATTTTCAATAAATCGGTAGAACTTGGCTACATGCCGCAGGACATCAAGGACATGCAAGTGCAGCAGGCCAGGTCGTATTATGCAAGCCTGACTCCATCTGCCTTGCGCGACATCAACATGCTGGACTCTGGTCTTGTTTCGATGCAGCTGATGCTTGTAGCTCGTGCCCACGGATATGACACCAATCCAATGGCGGGTTATGACAAGGAACGAATCGCAGAGGTCTTTGGCATGGACAAAGAACGCTTCCAGCCGGTCATACTGCTGTCGATTGGTAAAGCGAGTAAAGAAGGCTACCCATCCTACCGTTTACCAGTAGATACGATTACTAGATGGGCTTGATCGAATTTTTGAGGACAGATTTTGAGAGTAGATGTAGGGCAAAAAGAACGCCAGCATTTAAAAGACCAGCTCGTAATAAAATAAGAAGCACAAGAAAGAGGGAGGCCCGTTAAGGGTCTCCCTTTCGCTTATCATGATTCATTTCATTGTTGACGGTGACTCTCCGTGTCTGTAGTAACTACATTCCTCCGAGGTCAACGCAGATCATTCGCCCATGCAGAGAGTATCGGCGTAAATTCGAAGAAGGAGAATCTCTTACACTACCAAAGCTATCGTTTTACTGCTGGTCCGGCAAGCTTAATGCGTTAGCTGAAGTTTGCGCTTGATCTAAAAACTCCTCTGCTCGGGTCAACTGCTGCCGGGCCGTTTCCAAAGCTTGTGAATTTGTTGCCGCGTTAGATTTACTTATCGAGCTTACCGCCTGATTTAAAGCCGTTTGCACCTCAGAAACCGCGTTAGATGCATGCTGCTCCAGCGTATTATCGCTCAAGCTAAGTGACTGCATGGGAGGGAATATCCGGACCCACACAATCATTTTTAGTATAAGTTCCGATGAAGCCGGAGAGTCTAACGTTGATGAAAAAGGAGGGAATAATTTCTCAATGAATACGCCTATGCTAGCACCGCACGAATCGATGGAACTGCATGAAGCATTAAACTTCAAAACGCTCTGCCTCGCCAAGTCAAAACTTATGCAAGGCTTGGTCTTTGACCAAGAGCTAAAAGCGTTAATGCAGAAAGACGTTATTCAATCCACACAACAGATAACCGAGCTTCAAGCACTTTATGCAAGAGCTCCTTTCCAAGCACCTGTTCCGAATGACCCGACACCAATAACACATTAAAGGGGAACGCAAATGAATACCGATTATTTAGACCCGATTAATTCATTAAACATGCCGGAAATGGCAGATATGACTTTTGCAATGGACTTCCTTCTTCGTGCCAAGGAGGGGGTACGAAATTTGTCCATCGCCCTGACGGAAACGGCTTCTCCAGATGTAAGAGCGCTGCTGCGCAATCATCTTAAGCAGGGGATTGCAATGCATCAAGAAATCTCAGAGCTCATGATGCGCAAAAAATGGTTTCATCCTTACCAGCTGAACGAACAGTACCAACTCGACCAGCTTTCGGCGAAAAATACGGTGATGATCGGGCAGATGAATTTGTTCCCGGATGATACGTCGCGTAAAGGGATGTTTGATCGAACTCCAGATGAACATATTGGAGGACATGAAGCATGAAGGCGGTAACGTATCAAGGGATTAAAAATGTCGTGGTCAAAGAAGTACCCGATCCAAAGATTGAGAAACCGGACGACATGATCATAAAGGTCACCAGTACCGCCATTTGCGGTTCAGACCTTCACCTGATTCACGGGATGATCCCTAACCTTCAGGAAAATTATGTCATCGGGCATGAACCGATGGGGATCGTAGAAGAAGTAGGTCCCGGCGTGACAAAGGTAAAGAAAGGCGACCGAGTAATCATCCCCTTTACCATCGCATGCGGAGAATGCTTTTTCTGTAAAAATCAGCTGGAAAGCCAATGTGACAAGTCAAACGAACACGGGGATATGGGAGCATATTTCGGCTACTCCGGAACAACCGGGGGATACCCTGGCGGGCAAGCCGAGTATTTACGAGTCCCATTCGCAAATTTTACCCACTTCAAGATCCCCGAAAACTGCGAACAACCGGATGAAAAGCTAAGCTTGATTGCCGATGCCATGACAACAGCATTCTGGAGCGTAGATAACGCTGGCGTAAAGAATGGAGATACGGTCATTGTGCTCGGCTGCGGTCCGGTTGGACTTCTGGCCCAGAAATTTTGCTGGCTGAAGGGAGCCAAGCGGGTCATCGCCGTTGACTATGTCGATTACCGCTTACAGCATGCGAAGCGGACGAACCATGTGGAAATCGTAAACTTCGAACAGGATAAGAATATCGGCAACCATCTCAAGGAAATGACCAAAGGCGGCGCCGATGTTGTGATTGATGCGGTAGGAATGGACGGCAAGATGAGCGATCTCGAATTTCTAGCCAGCGGTTTGAAACTTCAAGGCGGCACCATGAGCGCATTTATCATTGCCTCTCAGGCAGTCCGCAAAGGCGGCACCATTCAGGTCACCGGGGTATACGGCGGACGTTATAACGGATTCCCGCTCGGCGACATCATGCAGCGCAACGTGAATATTCGTTCCGGACAAGCTCCGGTCATTCATTACATGCCGTATATGTACGAGCTGGTTACTTCAGGCAAAGTAGACCCTGGCGACATTGTTACGCACGTCATTCCGCTCAGCGAGGCCAAGCGTGGTTATGAAGTGTTCGATACGAAAACCGACGATTGCATCAAAGTTGTCTTAAAGCCTTAAAAATATAAATGGGGGGAAAATCAAATGGATTCTAATTACGCTTTGCATGAGATGCTGGAGGTTCATGAAATGGCTGCGTTCAAGACCGTTTGCAAGACCAAATCCCAAACCATGCAAGCTCTCGTAACCGATCCGGAGCTCATGCTAATTCTGCAGCAAGACGCCCAATTATCACAGCAGCAGCTTCAGGAGCTCAGTGGAGTGCTGTCCAAAGCCACCCAATAGGAAGGAGATAGAACATGAACACAATATTAGAACACATGACAGGGCTTCATACATTGACTGACGACGTGATTGCAATGGATTTTTTGATGAACGCCAAGAGCGGAGTCAGAAACTACGCCATGGCTGTGACCGAATGTGCCACCCCCGAAATTAAGCAAATTATGATGAAACAGCTCGACGAAGCTATAGACACTCATGAGAAGATAACAAACTACATGATGCAGCGGGGCCTATATCATCCCTACCATATTTCAGAGCAAATTCAGCTCGACCTGAAAAATATTCAGACCGCAGAGAACATGCCGTCCTGATACCATATTCGTTCCGACAAAACGCGCAAACTATCATGGTTTAGGCGCGTTTTTGATTTTAACTGATTTGGGATACGTTTCTCCGTACCACCAAATCGGACGAAATCTTCCTATGGCGCATCGCCAGGTTAAGCTTACCTACACGCTAATATATACGGAAATTTTAGTTTGGCAGAGCCAAACTTAGTAGTGAAATCGAATGGCTCGCCCTACTTGTGATACGGTTCAGCTTAACGGAGATATCGGCGAAAATGCGAAAGCAGCCTGCATAATAGATCAGGGTGTCCCCGATTGATGAAAAATTTGTTTTTCTCCGGTATCGTAAACATCTCTTTCACTTAAGGACGTTACTCTTCATCGCTTTTCTTTTATCCACCATCACATTTCCTTCTGATATTTATTCATGTAATATAGACCAATTGCTGTATAAGTCAGGAAAACGGCGACGACCACCAGCGTGACCCATAAGGGGGCCGAAATGATCATCGTTAAGTAAGCGATGCCCATAATGAGCCAATGAGTGATGTCGCCGGCTTTTGCTTTGGCCCGATAGCGGATCAGCGTGTTCCGCTCGTCCTTGAGTTCGATTTCCGCCCGCTCCGCGAACTCGGGGTGTTTGGATTCAAACCGATTCATGTAGATCTGAGCCACGCTCATGCCGACCAATCCCGCCCCAACCCCGATCAGCAGCCCGGAGACGGCCTTCGCCGCCTCACTCCGGAGCAGCAAGCTGGCCGCGATGCAGCAAATGCCCCCGATGAGCGCGGCAATATAAACTGGTGTCTTTCTTTTCACGATGATTCCTCCTCGTAAATGAAAATTTCCTCAATGCTCATCCCGAAGTAACGGGCAATTTTGAAGGCCAGGATGATGGACGGGTTGTACCGCCCGTTCTCCAGCGAGCCGATTGTCTGCCGCGATACCTTGAGCGCCTCCGCCAGTTCTTCCTGCTTGATTCCGTGCCGTTTGCGTATTTCCTCCAGCCTGTTTTTCACAAATTCACCTCGATTGCTCGAAATGGAAAGTTAACTTTACATCGAAATTATCATGTATAAACGCTCATGTCAAGCAAGCTTTCCATACTTGTTCGCCGCTCACCACCTTCGTGATCTAGCGGAAAGCGAAATCTGAATAATCTAGTTTTCCAGCTTTGGATTATAATTTGTCTCCAGTCTTGAGATTTAAACCATCTTAGGCTCTGCAAAACCGTATTTTGACGGTGAGTATAACCATCTAACATCATTACATATAGAATACACTGCGTATTATTGGACAGCTTCACTTCAGTCTGTTTGTCACTTCCTCAATCAAAGGCTTGCTCATGACTCACAATATGAAATTCAACAATATGCTAAGGCAGTTTATGAGTTGGTAAAACCATTATTCCCTGTTTCGCTGGAAGAATTGCTCAAGTAGTTGTGCCCCTCTCTGTCCTACAGAGGGGGCTAAAAAGTAAAAACATGCTTTAAAGCCGCTCCGCATAAGGAGGCATCTTCTATCGCCTTAGTAGGTAGAGCTTTCGATCTTAAAATCTAAATTGATGTCAAAATCCGCGGGTCCCTTCCTCTCTGTCTTTTGCAAAACAAACTCAAATGTAGGTTCATAATATGAATCCTGCAACGTTTCTCCACCCAATATTTCTATGCTGTACCAGCCGTTTTCAATTTCAATCATCGGCTTGTTGTATTGCCGATAATGATTAAGTAAAGCGTTGACTCTTTCGTTAGTGAATTGTTCTAGGATTCGCCAAGTAAACAGCATCAGTATGTTGTTCTCAACTTTAAGCGAATAGTCACCACGTCTAAATTGTAAACGGCTATCTGATTTTAACAATTCCGGTGTATCGCCAGAAAGATTAAATATAATTGTATAGGGATAGTTCTCAATCCCTGCCATTGGAAGTACGATACCATCAAGCACAGCATGATCGCCGCTTTCGTTTGTTGTAAACTCTAAGGCTAAGTTGTCTGAAAGATGATTGGACTGTTTCCAGCTCTCCAGCAGCAAAATATCCCCGAGAATGAAATAGTCTATCAGATCATTCAGCACTTCTGTAAATTTGTAGATCATTTTAAGCTCCTTTTGGGAATTAATTACAATCCATGAAAACAGTATGGTTACTCACATCCATTGAAATTAATTAGCAAGCTTTAGTGATATGATCTTACCTACATTGCTTTTATCATTGGTATTATTCATTGTTCCTCAAATTTAACCTGAGTTCTCTTTCATTCGGCTTATATCCACTTTAGGTGGAAAACCAAACATACGGGAATATTCCCGACTGAATTGCGATTGACTTTCGTAACCTATTCTAAAAGCGATATTGGCTATATCTGACGAGTCAGCTAATAACAAACGCCTCGCTTCCTGCAATCTCAATTGTTTTTGAAACTGAATGGGGCTCATGGCGGTCACTAATTTGAAATGCCGATGGAAAGCTGCAACACTCATGTTAGCCATTTCCGCAAGTTCCTCTATTCGGAATGAATGCTTAACGTTCTCGATAATGTACTCAATCACCTTTTTAATACGAAAGGCCTTACTTCCTTTTAGTGCCATTTGAGCCAAAGTATCTTTATACGGTCCTTGTAGAATCCAATAAAGGATCTCCTTCTTGAATAAAGGGGCAAGCTTCGGAATGTGCTTTGGATTGTCTAATAAAGCCGCAAACCTTACTACTGCGTCCAACAAAGGCGGTTCCACTTCACCTGTAAACATCGCCCTCCTCGTACTTTTCCTATGTGCTGCTCGAACCTCTTGATCATCTAAGAACTCTAAAACTTCGCTCGGTGCAAACCCAAGTTTAAGTGCTAAATAAGGAGCGTCTATTGAAGCTTTGATGTGACCTACTACAGGGGAGTCAACGGACGTTACCAGATACTTCCCGACACCAAACCGAAAGTGTTCCTCCCCCAACCATATCTCCTTCTCCCCCTGCACAATAATGCAAAAGGAAGGTTCGTCAACAACATAGATTGGCTCTGCCATATCGGATGCATAGATAAGGAATAAGGATGGAATGGAGGTAGCATGTACGCCGTCTCCATCCGAATAATGCTCAATAAACTCGGTAAGTTTCTGCTGATGTGCATAACTTTTCTCAGACATCACTTACTCCTCCTTTCCGTAATCTTAACAAATCTATTCTAATCGATATTTTGTTCAGATTGTATGGTCCTGATAGGATTAGGCAAAAACCCGATATGAATAGGCTAAGGGTTTCGAAAACACTATGACATACTAATAATGGAAATGGAGACTAATGGGATGTACGATTGGTCTTCATGGAGTTTTGGTTGGTGCAGGTCCAGGTGTCGGAAATCATGTTGCTAAAAAATTTGGAGATAATCATTTTCGTGTTGTCCTGGTCTCCCGAAATCAGGAAGCGCTAAATCAATATGTTCAGGAGTTGAAATCAGAAGGAATAGAAGCTTACGCCATCGTAGCGGATGCAGCGAATCCTCTGTCATTAACCGAAGCGTTTGATCAAATTAAGAGAAACTACGGTACTACAGATGTGCTGGTGTACAACGCTGCTGTTCTAAAGAGCGGAAAACCAACTTCCCTAACCGCAGAATCTCTTGTGTCTCATTACCAAGTGGATGTAGCCGGTGCATTACATTGTGCACTACAAGTTGTCCCAGAACAAGTAAAACAACAATCAGGAACGATTCTCTTCACAGGTGGCGGGTTTGCGCTGTATCCTATGGCAGACCACGCTTCTGTATCCATTGGCAAAGCGGCGCTGCGCAATCTAGCTTTTACTCTGGCTGATGAACTAAAACCTCAAGGTGTATTTGTCGGAACGGTTACCATTGCAGGAGCGGTAGCACCGGGGACACATTTTTCACCTGAACGAATTGCAGAGAAATATTGGGAGCTGCATGTTAACCGCGAAGAGCACGAAATTGTGTACAGCTAGCTTCGAATCCTAAGAGAAATAGCCCCAGGTAAGATGACGCTCGATAAAAAGAAATATTACACTCCAATGGTATGGATGATCTATCCGTTGGTACTGAGCGCCAACAAGCGTTTTAGATTGTCATCGATAAATTGATTATCGGCCCTGTTGATTCCGCGACCGGCAAAATGGCCCCAGATCGACTTTATAGGATTAAAAGTAGCATTAGGTATAAGCTTGGCCTCGTATTCGTTATCGTCTGCCGGGCAGAAGAGATCGGTACTTCCTGGCATGACGCAGGCAAGCGCCTTAATGCTCCCCAGCGCCCTATCGAAATCTCCGTTATATGAGGGGTTTGCACTAATATCTGCATTTTGTCCTGTCCATAACATGGCTAGGACATTGTGCGGGTCCATCTGCATAAAGCTATTTTCCCAGACGCCGACTATAAAATCCGTCAAGGAGTCAAATCCCATCTCACGATAAAGCTCCTCTCTGTAAAACGCCTGCGATACGCCCCATCCCGCATAAACCCGGCCAACGGCACGCATGTCTGTAGAAGTCAACTGGTTTAGTCTGCTTGAATCGAAGCGGACTGCAGCCATAAGCGCGGCTTTCATGCCTTCCAGGACCACATACGTTTGAGGCCAAGTCTTGGCCACACTGGCGAAAGGCGCAATTCGTTCCACCATGTCGGGATAACTTGCCCCCCATTGGTATGCTTGAATGCCTCCCATGGACCATCCAACGACGAGAGCGATCTTTTGAATGCCAAATTTCTCAGTTACCAGCCGATGCTGGAATTCAACGTTGTCATAGATAGTTACCTGCGGAAAATTCGCCCGGTCGAATGGCGAAGGCGTGTTGCTGGGAGACGAAGATAATCCGTTGCCCATCAGATTTGGAACGATGATGAAATATTTTTGCGGATCCAGTGCCATGCCGCTCCCAATCAACCATTCATTCTGCACATGCTGGTCGCCAAAAGCCGTTGGATAGACGATGACATTATCTTTCTTGTCATTCAATGTTCCATAGGTCTTATAAGCAAGAAAAGCGTCCGGTAACGTCACTCCCGATTGCAAGGTTACGTCACCTAAATCAAAAATCTCATAATCCATCGTCTTGTTAGCTCCCTTCAAAATAGAACCATACATTCAAAAATGCATTTCTTGTTGTTAGTATACTTCTATGATACTCTCAATAAAAGTGAATGAATTTCAATGTAACATTCAATAATATTGAAAGTTAAAGGGGGATCGTATATGGAATTGCGCCAACTGATTACGTTCCGTACGGTTGCATCAACTTTAAATTTCAGTCGGGCTGCGGAAGCGTTGAACTACGTCCCCTCCAACGTCACGATGCAAATCAAGGCGTTGGAGGATGAGCTTGGTGTTCGTCTCTTTGACCGCTTGGGGAAGCAGCTTGTTCTCACACATGCGGGTAAGCGCTTTTTAACTCAGATCCAAAGTGTTCTGGATAAATTAGACGAAGCTCGCAGCGCCGTCCACGACAATGAAGTGCTAAGCGGCACCCTAACGATCAGTGCTAACGAGGTTATTTGCGTCTACCGGCTTCCGGCCGTCTTTCAACGATTTCGCTCCCAGCATCCGGGAGTTCGTCTGATCTTCCGCTCCGTTCCCAATCAGGAGCTCAAGCAAGCACTCTTTGAGGGAACTGCCGATGTCGTCTTTATGTTGAACGAACCCATTCGCTCGAGCGGACTTACAGTGGAGCCTCTACTGGAAGAAACCTTCCGCCTTTTCGCCGCTCCAGACCACCCGCTAGCAAAACGAGCGGTGCTGCAGCTGGATGATTTTCACGGGGAAGTGTTCCTCACGAATGAAAAGGGCTGCCCCTATCGAACCATGTTTGACCGGTCATTTGAGAAAGAGGGCATTGATAGTATTACGTATTTAGAATTTCAAAGTGCTGAAGCCATTAAACAATGCGCAATTTCAGGAATCGGCATTGCCTTTCTTCCCGAAATCGTAGTGGAAGCCGAAGTTGAACGGGGCGAACTTGTTGCTCTTCCATGGCAAATTCCAGACCTTCATGTGTATACACAGATGTCATGGCACAAAGATAAGTGGCTTTCACCCATTATGGTATCTTTCATAGAAGCTGCAAGAGAAGTTCTACTGCCGGCTACTTGACCCTCGAACCGCAGCTGTCAGAGAACAAGAGTAGTTAGCTTAGGACGTGTGAATTACTCAACTTCGCTCCTCAATCTATGGGATTATCCTTCCTTAATCTTGAAAACTCCGTCGCATAATACGCCATGGCGATGACTGGTAAAGCGATTCCGATGAGCAGTGCCGCCTTCCAGCCCCCCGCTGCGTAAGCCCATCCCCCTGCCGCTGAGCCGATAGCCCCCCCTAAAAAGAAGATGGCCATATACAAACCGTTAAGCCTACTGCGAAATTCCGCACCTAAAGAGAAAATCACCCGCTGCCCGAGTACCATGTTGGCGGAAACCCCCATGTCAAGTAAAATCGCCGCAACTACAAGGATGGGGACTGCAAGTGCAGAACTTGATGGAACCAACAAGGGAAGCAGCACGGACAAGATGACGATGGCCAATGCCCATCCCGTAGCCGGGCGAACCCATCCACGGTCTGCCATACGGCCCGCCGCTGGCGCTACAATTGCCCCCATTACCCCGACTAATGCGAACAGAGCGACCTCCTTCTGAGTGAAAAGGAACGGCGGACTTGTCAATACCAACGGAACGGTAGTCCAAAACAAACTGAACGTTCCGAATACACAGGCATGATAAATGGCCCTCCGGCGCAATGCGGGTGTCGCCTTCAGCAGGTGCAGCATGGAGTGCAGCAGCGCCGGATACGCTGTAGCGGTCGAAGGCTTCCTTGAGGGTAGTGCCTTTGCCAATACAAGAGCCAGCACGACAATCAATGCTGCGGAGATAAAATATATGGCACGCCAGCCCATATACTCCGCCACCAGGCTTGAAATGGGACGCGCGAGCATAATCCCCAGAAGCAGCCCGCTCATGACGTTGCCGACATTGCGGCCGCGCACAGCTTCAGGTGAAAGATGAGCCGCATACGGCACAAGGATTTGTGCGGCTACGGAACCTACTCCGATCACGAGTGAAGCGGTGAGGAACAGGATGGCGCTTTTGCTTACAGCGGCAACTGTCAAAACGGCCGCTGTAAGGAGCAATGATGAGAGGATCAACTTACGATTTTCCAGGATATCTCCGAGCGGTACAATAAATAACAAGCCGATCCCGTAGCCAACTTGAGTCAACGTAACGATGAGTGCGGCAGCCCCGGAGGAGAGCCCGATAGCCGAACCGATCGAGCCTATCAATGGTTGAGCATAATAAAGATTTGCCGCTATGATACCGCAAGCGGCTGCCAGGATAAAAATCAGCGATGCCGAAACCGATTTTTCCGTTGAAATGGAAGCTGAATGCATAGAAAGTCCCCTTTGCTCACCAGAATTTATTGGAACATTCGTTCCGAAATATGCAAAAAAAATATGTTTTATAGCATTTCCATTACCATGTCCATCATCTGCTGCATCTTGCGGCGGTCACCCTGCACCTTCGCAACGATATTTATACTATGATTCAGGTTTGAGAGCAGATAGGATAAAGTCTTGATATCCTTCTCAGGCATGATTTCTCCGGTCTCCTGACCTTTGCGCAGCAGCTCACAGAAGGATTTCTCCAACTCGTCAAACCGTTCCCTGATCAACGCATTCAGCTGCTCATCTGGCGAATCCATGCTGGCTGCTGCATTCGTAATGAGACAGCCCTTCGGGGACTCGTCGTCCAAGGCGGAATCGATGTGTAGCTCGAAATACTGCCGAATTCCCGATTTTGCAGATGTCGCATTAATGAGGATGTCCCGTTTGGCTTGCTTCCACTTCTTGTACCAGTTGATCGCCTCGATATAAAGCGTTTGTTTGTCCCCGAACGTTTCGTACAGACTTGATCTGCTCAGATCCATAGCCTCCAGCAAATCGGGAATGCTTGCCGCCTCGTAGCCCTTCTCCCAAAAAACGAGCATCGCTTTATGAAGCACCGCTTCTTTATCAAACTCTTTGTGGCGTCCCATGGTTCTCCCCCCGCTTTCGTAGGTACAGCATACCCTTTTTCGGAACGATAAGTCCAGTATTTTCTGCAGATGCTACTATTCTGGCATTTGCCAACCCGTTTCCTCATCCCAAACGGCATCCGTATCATCTAGGTGCACATGCCAATCGCCGCTAGAAATACTTCTTCTAATATCCGTCAAACAGGCCAACCAATAATACAGCGCATTCAATGTATCTTCAAAATCATCTGAAAAGGGTAGCTTTGTCGAACCTGCAAAGATCACCGTTGGTTCATCCTGATCATAGTCATAAACATAAAATGTTTCTCCAATATCCTTCATTTCAAAACCGGCATTGTATTTATCAATGATGGCCGTGATCTCCTGCTCCTCACTGTTGGTAAGGTTATGATCTCTCACACAAGTGTAATAAACAGAAACTCCCATGCTTTATTTCTCCCCTTTTGTGCTGGTTAGTGATGACGAGCAGTGCTGTATGCGGTACATTATAGCATAAAAAATGTATAATAATCCCACGCCATCTACTTATGACACGGTTCAGCTTAACATCGCTTTCAGAAAAAATACGACAGGATCTGCCGCGGCACATGATTACCAGCCTTCTTCTTTATTTTTAGCATCCTCTGTGGAAGGACAACACATGTAATTATTCAAGTTAGAATAACAATCTAAATATGTATAAAAAGCTTATGAATACTACACAATTGCCTGTACTTGAAGCCTAATAAGGGCAGATAAGGATGAGGAGGCTTAAGGATGAGGAGGAAGAATACAAATTCAGGCAGAAGGTCTGCAGTAATTACCGGGGTGTTATTATTAACCGGATTGGTTACAGGTATATTTAGTGTTGTTCCAGTTATAGATGGAGCAGACTACCTTGTCCAGGCTTCTACAAATGGAAATCAGGTACTGATAGGAGCGTTTTCCCAGTTGTTAATGGTTGCTGCATATGTGGGTATTCCTATTGCGTTGTATCCGATTTTAAGTAAGCATAATAAAGGTTTAGCTCTTGGATCTGCTGCTTTCGGCATCATTTCGGGTGTGTTCGTTATTATTGGTGTAATCATTCTTCTGTTGCTATTGACATTAAGCCACGAATTTGCAAAAGTTGGAACTATGAATGGCTCGTATTTTCAGACCTTGGGTGGATTGTTACGGGAAGGACGTGATTTGGTGAATCATGTGGCCACGACACTGACATCTGTTTTGGCGATGTTCTTGTTTAACTGCATCTTTTACCAAGCAAAATTCATCCCACGCTGGTTGTCCGTTTCGGGTCTTATTGGATCTATATTGTCCATATTGGCGAGCTTATTATTTATGATTCGCTTCATCGGTCTCGATGCAACCTACATGACGTTGAACGTTCCAATAGCCTCTCAGCAATTGATTTTGGCTATATGGCTACTCCTTAAAGGATTCAACCGGGCGGATTATTGATTTCTGCAATGCCATGCATGGGAGAGTAGAAATTTCTAAACAGCTTATTATTCATTGCAGGTAGAGTTTGGTCTAACGCCGAATATAAGATACAAAAAGGAAGGCGGGATTACAATGGGATCGTGGGGAAAGGCATCACTGGAAAGCGACGAAGGGCTTGATGTTCTTGATGCGTTAGTCGAATATGCAAAGGACCGCAAATCCGTCAAGCTTAAGGATCTTCTAACTCATTACAGAGAGCTGGGATTTCTCTCGGAGGACCCCGAGGAGGAAGATTTCCTTTACGATAATACAGCCATTGCTCTCGCTGAAATTGTATGTGCCTATATCCAATACGGCAAGACGCAGTACGAGGAATTGAGCGGTCTGAAGGAGATCGTCTGGGAAACCGTAGATTTGCTGGAGCTGAGGCAATTGGTTCAGCAGGTACTGGATAATAAAGGCGGAGAACGCGAGCTTTATGAACTGCGGGATGGAGATCCGGACTGGATTGAACATTTGGAACAAGTTGTTCGTATTTTGTCGGAACGGTTATAAATCACTGGATGCCGCTGCTTAAAGCATCTGATTGCATCCTATAAGAAGCCGCTGAATGCGGCTTTTTTGGTATAGTATGACTTTTAAGGAGGGGGATAAAGATGAACCTTTTGGCCCAAACGACAAACCATGTTCCATGGCAGCGGCTGACTACCGCCTATGGAAGAGGGACGGATATTCCGCGGCTTATGGAGACGGGACAATATGAGGAAATCGCCAATCTGATCGAGCATCAAAGCACCTTGTGGCAGGCGACGCCATGGGCTCTGCTTATTCTCCTGCAGGAACTTGCCAAACAGAAGCCGGATAAGGTCTCTTCGAAGGAAGTTCAGTTGTACTTGGCTGTAGCTTCTGCATTAACCGTGGATCATATGGATTCGCAAGATACGGTTGGAACGATGAACGAGCTCCTGGATGAAAAGTACTTATGGCCAGAGGACGAGGACGAAGATGAACTGCTGTGGGAGGAAGAGATGCCGCCGGGTTATGAGAAAGAGGCATTTTTCAGCTATTATTATTTCAGTTATTTGCTTCTTAAGGACGCAATTCCTATCTACACTGCAATAATGAACGGTAACGATAAGCTTGCTCCGGCTATTCGGGAGCTGCTGCTTCTGATCGAACCGGAAGGTATCAGCAAGTAAGAGACAGGCATGTTGGGCTAAGAATTACAATCATCGACAACCTTAGAAAATGTCGGGTTCAGCTGCCGAAGCTCTCTGTGCAAGGAAAAGTTTCTCTTACTCTTCTCATTATCGCTTTTGATTATTGCCAACGTCTTCGTCAGAAGCTTGAACGTAAGAATAAGTTGAGTCCTGAGATTATGAGACGGCAATGGGGCCGTAAGCCTCAAACCCAAAAGTGGTTATGAACCCGAGAGCAAAACAGCGCCGATCGCAATACCGGAAGTAGTGGCATGACGATGGCGCTGTTTTGTTATGCTTATAAATTATGATTTGCTTTGATAAATGAGTAGTGCATTGCTCAAATTACGACCAGGAGATGTTAGATAAGAACCTTGATAGATCAACCCGCTCGATGCCCCGCCATCTAATCCCATCGCTTGATACGCACCTGCCTGCAGCATCACTTTTGCCAGTTCCGTCACTTTCGCACCCGGTACGGTGACTAATATGAGTTTATGGTCTTTGGTTACCCCCACTGCACTGCGAGCACCGCTGTTGATAAGAATCTTTGGATCCCTGAATCCTTCTGTTGCTGGATCAACCGTAACTTTTCCGTTTGTCACCAGCCGCGGACCCGCCTGCAGGGCCCCATATACTTGTTCTTCCTTTATACGTGTCTGAAAGTCGTTCCCTGACACTATTTCCACTTGATTATCTTTCGTGAACACCAATACGGATCGATTATCATCGGAATTCTTATTTACAACAGCTCCATTTTGTACGATATACCCGAAAGGATACTGTATCCCTGTATTGGAATACGCATCGAAATACGTTCCATTCATTGCTGCCACAGCATGATTAACCGCTGCCATATGCTTTAAAGAATCTACTGACCCAATCTTGTTGTTAGCTACAGCAACGCCTAAATGAATATCCTTGCTCAACAGATCGATTTGAAGGATCATGGCTTTAATCTGTTTTTGACCAACACTGAACGTTTGCTGTTTCTTCGTGATTGGCTGTGACGACACCACGCGTTCTAGCGGTATAACAGGCAATTTCGAAATTTGTTCACCGATTTGAAAGAGCAGCGTGGAGCCAGATGTATCCCATTCCAAAGGCAGGTTCATCGTATCTTTCATGATGCGAATCGGTATATAAGTAACTCCTTCGCGCACGAATGGTGCTGCATCTGCCTGAATCGTGTTATTATTCCAAATTGCGCTCTTCTTTCCTACTGTGAGAACAATCTTATTCTGCCCCTGGCTTACAGTAATCTGTTGAGCTTGCTTATTCCAAGTTACACTATACTTCAATTGCTCACTCAAATAGCGAATAGGTACATACGTCCGGTTGGACTTTGTATCCATATAGCCATAATTTCGTGCTCCCCCTGCTTCTGCAACTTGCAGCCACAGTCCTCCAGCCAGTAACAGCGTCACTCCCAACAACACTAGCCAATAGTTCTTTCTCATCTCTGTTTCTTCAGCTCCTCATGCTTTCGATATACCCCACAATCAATAAAATGGGTAATATTACTTATATCGACATTTGGAGAATATCTATTTATGCTCACCATAACGAAGAGTTTCCATCGGCTTAAACAACAGGCGAATAACGTTTGGGATAAAGCACACTTACCGCTAAATTCGTTTACAAGCTGTAGATCCTCAAAAAGAACCTATTAACGGGAGTAACATCGGTGCTCGTTATGGTTCTCTTTTGTGGCAACGAAACCTTAACAGAGATTATAATGATCGTATACGAAGTGCCTTGAGTCCATTTGGTGAATTACGATACGTATTCTTTATAAGTAATTGAGGTGAGCTGCTTGAAAACAAATCGTTCCTCATCCGCATTGGGTGAGTTCTTAAAATCGCGCAGAGAACGCTTGCAGCCTTCAGAGGCAGGGATCCAGCCGCTGCCCGGACGAAGACGCACTCCGGTACTTCGAAGAGAAGAAGTCTCTTATCTTGCCAATATAAGCGTGACTTACTATACCTGGCTGGAGCAAGGCAAGGAGGTTAATCCTTCGCCGGAAGTGCTGCTAAGTATCGGCAAAGCGCTTCAGCTTGACGATGATGAGCAGAAGCATCTGTTCGATCTGGCCAATGTAGATGTGGCGAGCGTCGTCACAGTGCCAAATAACGAAGGGCCGAATACGAGAGTTTTGCAGCAAATCGTCGATCAGCTGCATTATCCTTCTTTTATCACGGACGAAGGTACGGACGTTATCGTCTGGAATCGGGCGGCAGAACTGATCGTAGCCGATTTCGGCAGTCTGCCGGACAACGAACGGAATATGATGGACATTATGTTTTTAAAGCCTGATTACCGCAACAGACTGGTGAATTGGGAAGGCGCTGCCCGTTACTCTGTAGCCGTTCTGCGGGCAGGCTTCGATCTTTACAAGAACAACCCGTTATATATGGAACGGTTTGAACGCTTGACACGGGAAAGCGTGGAGTTCGTACATTTCTGGGAGCTATATGAAATCAAACAAAAACGCGTAGCCACCGCTTTATTCCGTGTTCCTGACGCACAGGAGATGGAGTTCGAGCTCCATTCGGCGGCTGTAATCGATAATGACCCGGGACTGCACTGGTGTTTCTTTGTTCCGGTGCCCGGTTCAGGTACGGAGGAGAGATTATTACGTTTACTTGAGCAAGACAGGCAACTGCCTTAGACTGTTACTCCCATTAATAGAATAGGCGTGCTGTGGCTAGCGCCCTCTAGTTGTTTGTATAATTCAGTGCATGACAACGAATGGAGGGTGTTTAGCATGCAAACTTGGTTCATTACAGGAGCATCAGGAGGCTTGGCTTCACGTATAACTCGCCAGTTGCTTGATAGAGGGGACCGTGTAGCCGCAACGGTACGCAAGCCGGGGGTGCTGGACGATCTGCAGGCACAGTATGGCTCTGGGCTTTGGCAGGCTAATTTAGATCTGACCAACTCTCAGCAAATTGCTGAAGTGGTGGAACGTGCATTTTTAGAACTGGGCACGATCGATGTGTTTGTCAATAATGCAGCCTATGGCTTGTATGGGGCAGTAGAAGAAGCAAGCGACACGCAAATTGAGCATCAGTTTATGACCAATGTGCTTGGCTCCCTACGTGCAGCGCGTGCAGTCCTGCCCTTTTTCCGTAAGCAGGGTGGCGGTCACATAGTACAGATTTCGAGTATGGCGGGTCATTATTCTATTCCGGGTATGGGACTGTATTGCTCTTCGAAATGGGCGGTCGAAGGAGCCTTTGAAGCGCTAGCTAAGGAAGTGGCTCCGTTCAATATTAAGATCACTATGGTGGAGCCCGGCGGAATCCGAACGAATTTCCTTACAAGCAACGCCGTATTCGGTGAACGGATGGACGAATACCGGGATACGGAGGCGGGCCAATTCGTTAGCCTGATGAAGGGAGAACTGCCTGGTATAGATATGAGCATGTTCAATCAAATGGTTGTCGGCGACCCGGATAAAATGGCGCAGCAGATTATCCGTCGTGTCGACCAGGGCGAGGGTCCGATACGTATGGCGTTGGGCAGTGACGCCTATGAGCAAATCCGGGCAGCCCTGCTGGACAGACTGGCCGCTCTGGAGGCACAGAAAGAGCTGGCTTTCTCCACTGATTCAGATGATGTGGTAAAACAATTTTAAAGGATACCATAGAATTCGACATCCACGGCAACTGATATGCTCCTCTGAAGTAGCCGGTTTATTTATTAATCCTGTCTACTTAAAGGGGAGCATATTTAAAACTTGCCCTTATTTATGATACGGTTCACCGCGCTATCTGTAACGGCAAGTATGACGAAAAAGAGGGAGCGCTGTTATGCTCCCTCATAATCTTCAACTCATTCCAATTCCAAAATTGACTCACCACTAATTATTGTTCCATTAACTTTCCCCTCACAAATTTCTTTCATTGAGCCCGGCTTGTCAAAATTAAATACATGCATTGGCAGATTGTAGTCTCTAGCTAAGATGAAAGCTGATTGATCCATTACCTTCAAGTTATATTTTAAAACATCGTTGTAGTGAAGTGACCTGAACTTCCTTGCCTCTTTGTCGAACTTAGGGTCTGCATTAAGAACACCGTCTACGCCTTGTTTTGCTACTAACAATGCTTCACAATTAACTTCGATTGCCCTTTGAACGGAAGGGTAATCCGTTGTAACGTAGGGTTGCCCGTTTCCTCCTGCAAAAATTACTATGTAGCCCTTTTCCAGATGGTGAACTGCTCTTAGTCTGATGTATGGTTCTGCAACTGATGTAATAGGTATTGCTGTCATCACACGAACTTCTTTGTCTGTTTTGGCTTTAAGAACTCCTCGAAGCATCAAGCTATTAATAACAGTAGCAAGCGTCCCGATGTTGTCAGCTTCTGCTCTTTCTATTCCCCAGCTTTCCGCCATATTACCGCGAAAAATATTCCCTCCACCTATAACTAATGATACCTCAACACCTAGATTCACAACTGACATAATTTCATTAGCAATATGGTCTAACCTTTCGGGCTCAAAACCAAATTCCGTGTTTCCGGCCACTGCTCCACCACTTAGTTTAATAAGAACTCTTTTGTACCTTGTCAAATTAGCACCTCCGCGCAAATAAAAAACACTAAAGCAACGAATGCTTTAGTGTCTTAATGGAACGAGAATATGAAATTGTAACAATCGACTTATCATAAGCCTTCCGTTTCCTCCTCATATTCCCACCCCTTCCAGTAATTTTTCATCAACTCATTCTATACTGTGTGAGGGTAAAATGCAACACCGAAAGTGACAGAATTTCAACCATATATTATTTCCATGAGCTCCTGATCTACGGGGCTATTTCTGTGTCTTGAGGAGGTATTTGTTATGCGTATCATCGTTACGTATCAGGATTTAGAAGTGTTTCGCCACGCCAAAGCAATTCAACTGCCGCTCCTCGGTCCTGTCCAAGATTACTTCAACCAACTAAGGGGCGACAACGACATGCTGGTCGAGCGCATCAACGAGTTGAAGTCGAAGTACAACGTACTTGCAAACCGAAAGTCCGAAGCTGAACGCCAGCTTGACAAAATAGGACGGAACCCATCCCGCTTCAACTTGTACGCAAAGCGCTCAGCGACTTCAACGGGCTTCTACAGATCTCTCCGGTCGAAACACAAAAGACCCTAATTCAAACCATTGTGAAGCAGATAGACGTTCAGCAAGGCCAAAAGCTTCGAGGCATTGAACTAGAATTTGACGAGACGCTACGACAGTGTCTGGTCGTCGCAGCCTCCATATGGGTGCAGTTACCACGGGTCAAGGAAGTGTCGTTGTCTGACTTGTCACCTGTTTCAAGCCTGTCGACTCGAACGCAAGCTGCGCCCCCTACCCTAAGACTCGCGCCTTCGCATCAGTTCCTTCTCAAGGCTCTCTCTCCCTCTCGCCATCGCCCAGTAGTGGTTCGAGGTGAAGAACGGTTTAAATATCGGCGAGAACAGTTTGAGCAAGGGCTTCTCGGCATTCACATACCAATCGAACTGTACATTCACATATTCCCCGTCCTGCTCGAACTGCCACGTTCCATGACCGACCAAATCTCCTGAAGACTTCAAGGAGATGGAATGCGGTGCTTGTTCGGCCGTCTTGCATGATCTCCAGCGGAGCTTGTACGGCAGCTTACCCCTCGAGAGAATGTTATAGACCTCGTTGCCCGTCTCCTTGTCCATGCCTGCCTTTTGAATCTTCAAGTATACTTCGGGCCACCAACGTTGATAGTCCAAGAAGTCGGAGCAGATCTCATAGATCACCCAGATGTTTCCCTTCACCCGCCAATGGGTCGGCATGTAGTATTCGTTCGCAGCCATGGCTTAGTTCATCCTCTCTAACAACTGTTCGATTTCGGAACTTAAGGAGATCACTCGCAAGAGGACGGTCAAAGCTTCGGCTCGGGTAGCGCTCTTATCCGGGTCAAAAATATTCTTGCTTCTTCCACTGATAATGCCGGCATTCGCGGCTTGCTGAATCTGATCCTTAGCCCACGAACGATCGATATCCTGAAAATTCACCGTCCTCACTTGCTTCACCGCCGTCAGATTAACGATTCTTGCGAGAATCGCAATCATCTCGGCACGCGTAATATTTTGATCGGCCCGGAAAGTACCGTCCTCATAGCCTCTAATGATGCCGTTGCTAGCCAACGTAAGGACTGCGTCCCTTGCCCAACTATCCTCAAGATCGGTGAAACTAGGCGTTACCGCGGTGCCTTTGGCAAGCGGGAACAGCTTCGCCAGCATCGAAGCGAATTCTCCTCGCGTGATGCTTGCATCTGGCTTGAACGTCCCGTCGCCGTATCCTTGAACGATCCCGAGTCTTGCGAACAAGCGGATGCTATGAGCCGCCCAGTGATCTTCCACATCCGCAAAGACAGGAACGTTCACACTTCGGGGATCGCCCAATTTGACGGTAAGTGCGTCCAGTATCGTATGAATCGCTCCCGCGTCATTCACGTTGATTGGCGGTCGGCCGGGAACGGAGTTGAGTATTGGAGGCTTCTCGGACGGCTGCGTTGTTGGGACTGTCGGTGCCTTAGGGTCCGACGGTGCCTTAGGGTCCAACGGTACCGTCGGATGTGACGGCGTTGTTGGATTTGACGGCATTGTTGGGGTATCACCACCGCCTAGTTGACGCTCGTAGATCGTGATCTCCTGGCTTCCGACGCTCCCGGAACCATCCTGGGCCGTAGCCTGAACCGTTACGAGGCCGGCATGCTCTGCTTTCAACAATCCCGACTCATCAATGACGGCTTTGCCGGTACCCCTTTTTATTGACCAAGACACCTGCTTGTTGGTGGCATTGTCCGGACTCACGCTGACGGTCATTTGCAGCGTGCCGCCTTCATAAACAGAGGATGTGGCGCTTGTCACCTTGATGCTGGCAACCGGGATCGTGTTGCCCGGTGCCGAGGCCCTCGTGATCGTAACATGATAAGTTTTGGTTGTACCATCCTCCGCCGTTGCCATTATCGCTACGGGGTTGGGGCCAACATTCAGATTGACCTGTACAGGATGACCTGACTCCACTACATTTCCATTGACGGTAACAGTTGCCGCCTGATCGGATACTTTAGGTACGATCGCGATGCTGCTTGTCGCATATCCGACATCGGCGGTATAGCGGGTAATCCCGGCTTGGAACCGAGGCGTCAAATCGCCTACGCTTAACGTCAAACCGGCTAAGTCGGCATCCGAACTCGGATTCGGGCCAGGCAGCGGACTTACCTGAATCGATACTTTTGCAGGCTCCGCACTCGATCCATCGAGGGTTGCCGACAGCTCGACCGATGTAGGCTCGAAGACATAAGGTGCCTTCCAATAGACATGGAAAGTTCCATTCTTATCGGTCGTCACCGTTGCCTTGTCGCTCTCCGTTTGGCTCCACTTGCCTAAGTTCGAGCTCAGGTGAATGGAGATATTGGCTTGAGGCGCAGCGCCTTCATCATATACCGTACCGGTAACCAAGATTTCATGTCCGCTTAACGCCGCAGTGCTACTCGCGACTAGATTGATCCCACGCTGCTTGCGCTCCCACTTGGCATACAAGGTCATGTCTCCGGTAACGGTGTTCTGTTCGAAATTCCATTGAGTCGCATAGCCCGGGTCCTTGTACCACCCGGCAAATCGGTACCCGTCTTTGTTCGGTGCCGGCGTCGGCTCGTCGAGATGAGCCCCCGCATTGGCGGTCACTGCAGGAATCGCCGTTCCCCCGTTCGTCTCATACGAAACGGAAAATTGCGCAGCTCTGCGCACGAATATCAAGAACGTTCGAGCATTGATCCCATCCCCCGCAGTTACATCGATTCTAATTATATTCATTCCGGTATGCAGCGGTACGCTGACGGGTGAACCGCTGACTGCAGGTAAGCTGCCGGTAACACTGGTGTCGGCAAACAAATAATTGATCACCAGAGTGGACTTACGGCTGGCGGTCGTTGCCGTTACGTCGATACTTGTTACGACATTGCTGACGTCTGCCGCGGTATAGCTGTACGTGTCGCCCGAGAATTCCGGAACGAGAGCGATGGACCCTAGCGATAAATCGCTTAACTCGGCATTGGACTCATCTGGCGGAACGACCTGAAACGTCCGGCTGTCCGCTATTCCGATTGTACCGTCTACGCTTGCATAAATCGTTACTGATTCTGGGTTCGCTACCAAAGGAGCCATCCATTCCAATGCAAACCGGCCGCTTGCATCCGTTGTCGCTGACACGTCGCTGTTATCGGTAAGCTTCCATTTACCCAGGGCGCTACGCAAATTCACGACGGCATTCTCAACAGGTAAGCCGGCATCGTCCCTCACTACGCCGGTGACCGTAAGGCTATCGCCACCAGTTACATGATCGCCACCCTTCTCGAACGCTACGGACGCGATTGTTGCAGCTCCATTCCACTTCCATTTTGCATACAACGTCATATCTTCGGAGACCTTGTCATTGTCATAATCCCACATGTCGGTATATTCCGGATCCGTATACCATCCGACAAGGGTATATTCTCCCCTCACAGGCTCCTCAGGCTTGGGAACTTGTCCTCCGTAGGCAACGGATTGGGCCGGGATTTGCGTTCCCCCTCTCGTATCGAAAGACACTTGATAGGAATTCGCCTCCCAGTTGGCATATAAGGTAAAGCCTACGTCCCGAATGCCATAAATAATCGGATAGTTTCCGTCCGAATAATTCGTCCCGCTTCCATCTGGCTTTGTGTTCCATCCTTTAAAGGTGTATCCCGTCTTCGTTAACGCGCTTGGATCCTGATTCGGATCCGGTATCGGCACCTTAAATACCCGATTATAGCAAACATATGGAGTATTCGATGGAGGGGTCCCCCCTGTGCTGCCATTTCCGTCATAGGTAATCATATAATTGCAGGGTATAATCTGAATTCTGTATTTCGCAGCGTGGTCAAAAACCTTTACACTGGTCTTCGGGAAATAAAGGGTTGCTTTCGAATCAAATACAGGACTCGATTCCCCTCCACCCAGAGTGACTTCCGGCGGAATCGCGACATCTCCCAATGAATTGTTCATGAACGCCCCGGGGTAAATGGCGGTTACCGACTTCGGAATCTGAAGCGTCTTTAATTGATTGCCGTTGAACGCGTAAGAATCAATGATCTCTAGCCCTTCCGGAAGGGACACACTTGACAAGCGATTATTCTGGAAAGCATACCTTCCGATAGTAGCCAGGCTGTCCGGAATCGTCACGCTTTCGAGTTGATTGTCCGCGAACGCATACTCATCAAGAAAGGTAACTTTTCCGAACGCAATGCTTTGCAGCCGGTTGTATTGAAAAGCCCCTCTTCCGATGTGCGTGACGCTTGGAATCTCGATTGCGGTTAATTCATTGCGGGCGAATGCAAAACTAGCAATCATCGTAACGCTAGGCGGAAGCGTTACGCTTGTTAGTTTAGGTTGACCAGGATTATTAAATGGATCAAATGCACTCGACCCGATGGCAGTGACCGGCTTGCCGTCGAACTCGCTCGGAATCATGACGTCCGTGCTCGTTCCCGAGTAATCTGTAATCATGAACGTGTTGTCTGATAGCAATAAATAAGTAAAATCGCTGTCCTGGGTGGCCTCCGCATGTGCAGCCGGCATAGGCAAGCTGCCGCCAAGCAGAGCGCACAACACCAACAAGGATAATATCCGGCGCATAATTCTTCTCCTCCAATAGTGAGTGATTCATTGTTCATTATTGTAAAATATCCGGATATACTAAAAAATCCCCCGATTGGGGGGATTGTTGAGAGCTTATCGACTATGGAATGATCTTCAATTCCTTGGCGCGCTGCAGCGCTCTTACGCGGTTATTGACGTCCAACTTCCGGAAGACGTTCTTCAAGTGAGACTTAACCGTCTCCGGAGTGATGTGCAAAATCTCCGCAATTTGCTTATTGGATAATCCTTCGGCCATGTATTGAACGATTCGTGTCTCCTGTCCGGTCAGCAGACCGGTTGCATCCGGCTCCACCCCGGAAGCATAATCGCGATACTTTTCCTTGATCTTCTCCCACGTTCGGGCAAGCCGTTGTTCCGTTACTGGCTTCATTAAGTAATCTAATGCATTCACTTCAAAGGCTTGTACCGCATAATCGTCATAGCCCGTAACGAATATGACGGATAGGAAGGGATCGCGCTCTAGCAATAAACGGGACAAAGACATCCCGTCAACATCCGGCATGGAGATATCGAGGAACGCCACCTGAAAGGGGTTGGTCCGCGCATACTCATACGCCTCGCGTGGGGTTAGGAATGCGCCGCATATCTCGAGTTCCTTGAATTCGGCAAGCATATACTTCAGCCGTCGCACCGACAAAGATTCATCGTCTACGATTATGGACCTGATCATCCATCTTCCTCCTGTCTGGCAGATAGGGAAGCTCGAAAGACACTTTCGTTCCGATCCCGATCGTGCTGTTGACTTGCAAGCTTGCATCGTACAGCAGCTTGATTCGCCGCGATATATTCCTGAGCCCTATCCCACTAGGCCCCGCTCCCGAATCAAGGACTTTTTGCCGCTTCGCCACGCTCATTCCGCACCCGTTATCCTCGACAGCGAACTGAAGCTTATCGTCGTGCTCCAGAATCGAGATTGTGACGGTACCGCCTCTTTCGTTAGACATCAGACCGTGCTTGATCGCATTCTCGACCAACGGCTGCAAGACAAGCGGAGGAATGAGGTGATTCGGATTGGCATCGATGTTGTACTCGATGGCTAATCTGTCGCCGAAGCGTACCTTTTCGATATTAAGGTAAGCCTTGGTCAATTCTAATTCGCTCTCCAATGTCGTGAAAGTGTCCATTTGCTTGAAGTTGAGCCCGATTCTGAAATATTGAGCTAAGTCTAGCGTAAGCTTCTCCGCCTGCCTAGCGTCCTCCACGCAGAGGGCGGCTATCGAATTCAAGGCATTGTATAGAAAATGCGGCTGAATCTGCGAACGTAAAAAAGCGATCTCTGCATCTTTGGCTTCGGCCACTCGCTGCTGATTTTTCACTAGCGTCTCCTTAATGACCTCATTCATTGCAACGAAGATCAGCACTACGGCTATCATAACCAAGGTATACAGAAGCATAGCGCCTAAGAATGTTTCGGATAAGCCGATGAAGATAGCCATAGACAGAAAGCTGCAAACGCAATAGCTAACCGTAAGACCTGTCGCTATCCACAGCCTCCGGCTCTTATTGCCTTGCAGGAATCGGGACTGGAAGAATATGAATATGGGGATGCACATGAATACCGCCAGCGTCGTCGCATAGAAACCGTCATCTATCCCAAGGTAGGAGCGATAAATCAGAATAAGCAAGGATAGAAACATCGTCGTCTCGAACCCGCCGTAGAACGTCCCCAGAAGCAGCGGAACGATACGGATGTCGATGGTTAATTGGTCGGTAATTTGGACGGGAAAGCTCATACACAACACAAGCGCTACTCCGAATAAAACAGCCTGCATCAGCCTGAAATACTTAAATCTCCCGAAGCCGATCAAATAAATGAGCTGGAAGGCAAAAATCAACGTAACGACGAACGCTACTTGCAACAATAAGTCTTCAAGGATATTCATGATAACAGACCCATGTCCTTCCTACCATTCTATTAGGACCATTGTAAATAATTTCTGGCTCTTTTGTCTATTGGGGGACCGTCTCGATTACGAAGGAGCAATTGATAAGGTTCAGCGGCCAAGTCCACTGAGGATCGCCGACGCATTGCGAACTGCTGGAAACGCTAAGAACGGAGGCTTCCAGTAAGTCGTGTGCCTGCGGCTGAATCGGCTCTCCCGGAAGCCCAGCGACCTGCTTCATAACGCCGAGGTGTTCGACAAACAGGGTATCGCTCTACGCAGCCTCACGGAGGACTTCCAACGAACACACCGATGGGCAAATTCACGCTGGGATGCTTAAGCCGTTAAATCATATTTATTTTTGAGAAGAGGTCCAGAATTGCTCTGGCCCTAAATTAGGGGAGAAAGATATGGCGATATTTAACCCACAGAAATTATCTGTATGACGAAGTTTTGATCCGCAGGCTGATGGGCAAAAAATACTGAAGGTACGGATATTAATTGGATCGTAAAATTGAATTAAAATTTCCTATGAAAATTTCGCCCTACTTGTGATACGGTTCACCGTAACACAGTTACCGGCAAAAAAAGAGGACATCCTTGTGGGGATGCCCTCTTCCTTAGCAGAAGCACTTCGGTGTGTGCTTCGGCTGCACCTCTGTTGACGTTTGCTGCTCCTGAGACATGCCTTCTTCATAGGCAACCAAGGAATGGGTCGCATGACTCAGCACGGCACCCGCACGTGTGCAAGTTGCGACAAGAACCGCTTCGAATATCTCCTCACGTGTTCCGCCAAGGGACTGAAACTTTTTGACGTGCGTGTCAATGCAGTAAGGACAGCCCGTTATATGAGCGACGGCCAACGCAATAAGTTCTTTCGTCCGTAAGGGTATTGCCTTAAGCTCCTCATACACTTGATGCTCAAAGTTTAAGTACGATTGGGTGGCTTCCGGCGCAAGACGAATAAGGTCAGGAATCTTTTTCAAGTTATTGCTATCATAGTAGTTCATTTGTGCTGCGCCCCCTTGCTGCCGCGGTAAGTGCTGATGCCCAGCCACCTGTAGACAATGCAAGTCCCTAAAGCAGCTGTCAGTAAGAGGAACACGCCCAGCAAACCGACATACCGCCAGCTGGAATCAACTTGAAAGAAAACAACAAGCATACCGATACCGAGCAAGACCCGCAAGGATCGATCTAAACCACCAAGATTTCTCATCTCATATCACCTCAATAGAAGTTTGGATTTGAACCCATCTTAGCAGCATTCTGCAGCGTGTTCCGTGACTAAGTCACAAGACCCCGTCCTGAAGAACTTGGGACAGCCCGTCCCGGTCCAAGACTTCTATGTATCCTCTACCCTGGGAAATTAGACGGTTATCCGTTAATACTTTCAGAGCGCGGCTGACGACTTCCCTGGCGGTACCGAGCTCAATCGCAACTTGTTCGTGCGTAATGCGGAGTGTCGCGTGATTCTCCTCGGTGCATCCTAGCAGGAACTGAGCAATTCGATACGTTATCGGCCGGAATGCAACATTGTCGAGCAGGGTCATGACGGACGTAATTCGCTCAACCATTTGGCCAAAAATAAATTGCTTCAGCGGTTGGCAGATTTCAATCCACTTCTTGAAAAGCGGGATCGGTACGAGTAAAAGCTCCGTTTCCACCTCGATCTCCATTGATGCTTCATAAGGGGTATCCCCTAAAATACTAGCCATCATGAGGACACAGTTTTGGCCATCCTGCACGCGATAAAGGGTAATTTCTCTGCCCTGTTCATTAACCTTAAAGATGCGAACCGTGCCGCACAGAACAAAAACTGCATGCTGAAACATATGACCCTCGCGGATGGAAGGGGACATACTTGGCGAGACGGTTCTAATTTCGCACTGCATCCAATACGAGTCAGGAATAGAGGCCAAGCAGGGGAACATTATGGATGCTTTACTTTTAATGGTAGGATGCATAACAGATACCTCCGTATTTTCAAGGTGACTAACAGCAGGTGGCCGCTACCCTCGTTCAGAACTCTACCCTAGAGAATATGCCGATGCTGGGCGTACACTGTCAAAAGGGTCGTTCAGTTCTGGCTTACGCTTCAATTATTCCACCCTTGACAAGAAGCCCAATCGAAATGCCCGAGAATTCATTTTCCATAAGGGTTTGGACCTTCGTGTAAACCTCTTTCAATAAGTGCGGCATTTTACTTCCAACCGGACAAGACGGGTTTGGATCCTCATGGATGATAAAAATCTCAATGATGATCCTTAACCGTTGCGCGATATACCCCCAATAACGTGATATGATCTCCCCTCCGTTAAAGTTTCTCAGCCGAAACCAAAAGTTGCATGGAAATACGGAACTTCTGTAAACTCCCTCAACTTGATAAGCTATCATTCCAGAATAAATTTGGAAGATTTAGAGTAAAACTCTGTGTTCCAATATATTTTTCAAACTGATATGAGACTTTGAGGGACCCAGCTTTAAAAGGGAATCTTGAAATTCGGCAAGTTCCTCAATCGATGCCGTTTGTACCTTGATAAGATAATTGTATTCTCCGCTTATTCGATATAAATCCGTTACTTCCCTAGCCATTTCACAAAAATCAACGATCATCTGGCAATGTTCTGTTTTGACTAGTATAAACGTAGTCATGCCCCGATTCAGATTCCTTAAATTTAATTCTGTGGAATACCCGGAAATTATCTTCTTGTCTTCAAGCTTCAAAATCCTCTCTTTGACTGAAGGTTGGGACATACTGACTTCTTTACTGATTTGAGAGATAGATATTCGTGCATTGTGTTGAAGCAGCTGCAAGATCTTTTTATCCATATCATCGATTAGATGATCCATACCCATCAGTCCCTTGAATTGAATTTTAAAAATTAAGCCATATCCGTTAAAATATCTTATATTTAATAACCATCCTATCATTATATCCTCATATAACATATGTAATCCAACAAGTTAGTAGCTGTATACTATAAACAACATTCAAAATATACACAAGGAGAAATCAAGAATGAGCATAAACGGCCTTTCACATGTGGCGATCCAAGCCAAAAACTATAAAGCTACCATTACATTTTATATTGAAGTTCTAGGGTTCAAGGTTGGTCATCATTGGTCTCTGCCATCCTTTCAAATCAAAGAAGCCTCCATGCTAGTTTCACCTGACCAAAGAACCTGCATTGAGATCTTTGATAACGACGCTGTCATCCCTGCTCAAGGGAAGAAAGCATCGTCTGAAGAAGATATAACTTACGGAGCGTTATTACATTTAGCCTTCTACGTGAATAATGTGGATGAAATGTATCAAAAAGCCCTTGCTCATGGAGCAAAGGCTTTTATAGAACCGGATTACCTTTCACTTGGCGAACCCCCACTTGTAGTCAAGAATGCTGTCATTCACAGCCCCAACGGAGAAGTTATCGAATTTATTGAAGAGGTTGATTTTGATATGTCTACCAAGACCCCTGCAAATTAAGCTTTATAACGAAAACTTCGTTACTTGTGGTACGGTTCACCGTTTTATTTATAGAGCGAAATGGACATAAGGATATATTCTGACTTGTTGTCTTATCTGTTATTTTGAACAAGCATACTGTTAAAGAGCCAGCGTAAATTCCATCTGAAATACTGTGGCAAATGCCAATCCTCATAGCCTTGTAATACCCCTTGTTCCAACCAGTAAGACTCTGATTTCCCGCTTGTTACAGCTTTAGTTACATAAGCAATCATTTTCTCCAAAAAGTTTAAGACATCCATGATTCGATCCGAGTTAGACACATCGCCATGTCCCGGAACGATCGTATTGATCTTAAGGTCTTTTTGAATGCGTTTAAGAATGCGTATCCAAGCGTATGGATTGCCATATAGCATCACTGGAATCGTCTTCGTCGTTATTAAATCACCGGCGATCAAAGTTTGCTCTTCCGGAACGTATACTACAGCATCACTTAAAGAATGACCGCCTCCGTAAGATAAAACTTCTATTGTTCGCTTTGATCCTTGAATAACGAGCTTATCTTCAAAAGTTATTGTGGGTATCACTCTGCTGAGAAAAGGGATGGCATCATACAGGGTCCGCTGTACGGAAAGATCATAATCGATTTCGGTTAGCATATGATTGTCTCTTTGTTGTGAACGTAAATGATCTAGGCTGGTTATTAACTTTTGAATGTTTTGTTGCATATGACCAATATTCACTTCGCCCATATCAGATAGCAACTCTCTTGTCCAAACGGTAGATATAAATTCGCTACTCATAAATTCCTGATTGCCGTTGACATGATCTCCATGAAAATGTGTATTCACGACATATTTAACCGGTTTGTTTGTTAATTGTTCAGCAGTATGACGTAACAAAGCACCGGATTGCGGCAGGTTGGTTGTATCCACTACAACTGTTTTATCTCCCAGATCAATAATAGCTGCATTCCCTAGAGAACCGCTGCCCGGAACCGAAATAGCACCCCAGATCCCTTCCGACGCTTGTTGTATTGTGAAATATTCGTTGTCCATTTTAATACCCCTTTAGTGTTTCCTGTATTTCCGTTAGTAACTTTAACTTACAAGTTAGAGCCAACTAGAAGTCAAGGGGTTTTATAAGGAGCAATTAGGGACGCTTGTAAACATTGACTTTGAGTTAACTGCAAGCTGTATAATAGTTTTCAATATGAGAATATAAAAAAGAGGGGCAGAAATCGGATGCTTACAATCAGTCAAGTGTCAGAAAAAACGGGATTAACTCCTTATACTATACGTTATTATGAGAAAATTGGGGTGCTTCATGAACCCCAGCGTAGAAATGGAGGGGCACGTGTTTACAAAGAAAGCGAGGTTCTATACATTCAATGTCTAAATAAACTAAAAAAATTGGGCTTATCGCTTGAGCAGATTACAGAATTTACTTATGAGGGCTGTGTGGTGGATAAAATTCAACAAGGAGAGGATCTTTCTAATTATACCCCTACCTTAGAAAGACGGATAGAAATCCTTGAGATGCATCTGATGGAATTGGAGTCTAGACGGCAAGAAATTGATGATACTATTTCTCTCACCGAAGAGAAACTTGCCCTATACCGAGAACTTACGAAAGATGTCACAGTAGATACTAGATAATAACGTCTTGATCCGACGTGAACACTGTAGGGGCCTATTGTAGAAAATCAGACAACAAATCATTTGTGGTGAAAATAAAATCAATGCCGTACACATGGAGCATTTCAAATGATTTGTCTCCAGCTTTTTTGGAATACGGTAATTTAAATACATATGACCTTAAGATTATACCTTACCTTATGTGTATTTTTATCAAAATCTTGTAAGGCTTGGAGACAAATGAACATGGTCGTGCAGTTATACCTTTTTAGATTAAACTAAATAAGAAATATGGAGATGAAGCGATATGACAGATTATCCAACTGGCAAGGATATTTTTCGGGAATGTTGTTCCAGGATTGCCGCCGCCTGCGCGCCATGCGGTTTCAAATACAATAAATCCAGAAGAAAGATGATTAAACCACTCGGTCCCTTTACAGCTGAGATACGCTTTTTAAGTCACTCTTCCAATATAGCCGGCATTTACTTGGAGTTTAATACCAATTGCCAAATCATAAATACGCACAGCGGAAAAGTATACTGGGAGATCAGCTTGAGCAGCTTCCGGGACAAAGGCAAGGTATGGAATTTGGCCAAAGAAGCCACCCGAGAGCGGGAACTGGCAGAAATAATCACGTTGATTCAAAATAAGGTCGCTCCATTGATGGACAGGTACGAGACTAATCTTGAGGAGATCCTTGAGGAGGTCATCCAGAATGGATGGTTTTTGCCGAAGGCGTATCCAACGGAATTCTATGTGCTTGACGTTCTAGACCTGGTGGTTGATTTCGGCTCACCTGAACAAATACGTGAATGCGCGCATCGATACATCCGCCACTTACCGGAGGAAATGCAGAAAACCTTCGAGAACGATTATAATGCATATCAACGGGATGGACAGGCTGCAAGCACAATAGCATTTCGTAAATTAATCCCTATTATGACCGAGCGCAACATTTCACTACCACTATAAAATGAAAGGATACCGGCTAGCGCAATCCACGGCTCATGCCGATCCTGAATGCGATCACTTCTCACTTGCTGAAGAATCTGAAGCGACTGGATCAGTCGCCAAATTCAGCAGGCTTTGAAACAATTGTTTTTTGACAATAGTCATTCGTAACGCATAATGCCTCAAACAGACGTTTATTAAAGATCTCGATGCCAGGAAACGGCAGTTTTCGCCCTACTTATGATAGGTTCACCGTAACATTGATAAAGCGAAATTATTCAGGGCATCCAAAAATGGTTGCCCCTATGAGAGTCCTTAGCGAGAAGGTACGATTTCGTTACGGTGACAGACGCTAAGTTAGCAGAGTCTGTTCGCTTCATCAACCATCATTCCAGTAAGTGTCCAAACTGGAAGTCTCCTTGCGAAGCCTTCATGAGCGAGCTTTCTTGGTCTCGACTTCTAATAAGAATGGAGGCGATTAATCCTATTCCTAACAAAAGCGCTAATGATTCAAAAGCTATTAGATAACTGCTTCTTTTCAAAATACCAATCGTTACAATCGACCCGAGAGTTGCACCAAGAAATAAAATAAACGAGTACAGTGAAATCGCAGCCCCCCTTGCAGTTCCTGCTAATTGTCCGACCAGTGAGATTAGCTTATAAACGGTTATGGAGATGCCCGCCACAAAACAACACTCATCACGATAAGGAAGACCAAATTAGAGCTAACTCCCAAAATACCGGCACTTCGTACATACAGGGACACTATTCTTGGGGATAAAAAGGGTTACTAATATTGCGGTGATTAGATAAAGCGCTCCGAGGAGATAGAACACATAGTTCCAACCTAAGTTCTCGCTAACTATGCACATAGTGATATATAGGCTGGATATAACCACTAAACCGCACCAGAAAAGTATTGCCGTTATAAGGGATACCTTCTTTCTGATCCTCCATGATTCAATTCCACAACTGCTTCTTTCATTAGTAAGAACCTTCTTTACCAGCTCGGATTCCTCATCTCCTACTAAGCATGTAGAACCTTCCGCAGTGCGCTTATCGCATGCTCCTCAGCATTTCTTCCTTGTTCATATGCGCCTGTTTGGAGGATGAAGCCATGGACCATGCCAGCATAGCGCTTCGCTTCTACTGGAACCCCGGCTGCTTTCAATTTCTCAGCGTAAGCTTCCCCATCATCACGCAAAGGATCAAATTCGGCAGTGAGAACGAGTGCTGGCGGCAGACCACTAAGACTGGGAGACAATAACGGTGAAGCGTATGGGTTCTGTCCATCCTCTTCTTTCGCCAAGTAGTGGTTCCAAAACCATCGCATGGTGTTCGTTGTTAGACCGTATCCTTCTGCATTTTCTCTATATGAATCCGTATCGAACGAGTAATGGGTAACCGGATTGACCAACAGCTGAAACTTGACGGATGGGAAGCCTCTGTCCCGAGCCATTAATGACACAACCGCGGCAAGGTTTCCACCTGCGCTATCTCCACCAACCGCAATCCGATTCGGATCCGCACCAAGAGCAGCGGCATGTTCTGCAACCCACACCACTGCTGCGTGGGAATCCTCAGTTGCAGCGGGGAATTTATGCTCCGGTGCCAAACGGTAATCTACAGAGACCACAATACTGTTCACACCATTAGCCAGCCTTCGGCACAACACGTCAGCTGCATCAAGATTCCCAACCACCCAACCTCCACCATGATAATAAACGATAACCGGCAAAGGTGCTTCCCTTCGAGGAGTATAAATCCGAACCGGAATGCAGTCGCTAGGACCCGGGATTTTTTGATTTTCAATCCTCCAAACTTCTTCCGGCTGTGCAGCCATCCCGTTTAAATTGATTTTTCTCGCATCCTCCACGGATAAAGTATGCAGAGGCGGAACACCCAACTGCTTCATTTTTTCTAATACCATTTGAACCTGAGAATCGAGCGGCATAAGAATCTCCTCCCTATTGTGTCATGATTAATCTGGCTTTAATGAATTACAGGTGACAGTAACTACACCTTTCTTGATGTAGTATACTTACTAAGTATGGAACACATAAGTACGCACTTTTTCGTGACATAGTACCCAATTCGAAACTGTAAGGATAGGATGTGTTGTACATGAGTGGATGTCCTGTGGAGGCAACACTGTCCGTGATCGGGGGCAAGTGGAAGATTGTTATTCTTTGGCGTCTGGCACGAGGTACCATGCGGTTTAACGAACTCCTACGTGCAATTTCACCCATTACCCGCAAGATGTTAACGGAACAACTACGAGAGTTGGAAAGTGATAACTTGATCGTAAGAACGGTCTACCCCGTAGTTCCACCGAAAGTCGAGTACTCACTCAGTGACTACGGCAGGACTTTTATCCCTGTTATGCAATCGATGGCACAGTGGGGGTTAGCTCATCTTGAACGTAATGGTTGATTAATTAGTGGAGCTTTGGTAATGCCATTCAGTAACAGCTGATGTTGTGTCCGTACTTTAAATTCAATCAGCCCCCATCTAACGACGGGGGCTTACGACTGGGGAGATACGGTGTCTTTACCTGGAAAAGCCTCGCCCTTCTTGCTTTCTAGCAACCGAAACTAGTTCTTCTGATGGAACAGCAGCCTGAACACAAGGCGAAACAAGTAAACACAGGTAAAACCGAATTTATTTTCGAATCCTGGACTACTCAAGTGTTTCAGTACATTTAGTTCATGAAATGCAGACTTTACTTCGTTTGGCGGTTGATCGAATGATGGTTGTTGGGCTATCATGTTGGGAGACACCTCTTCGGTCTGGTAGTGATTGCTCGTCACTCTCACTTTACCAAACGAAGCGGTGTCTTTCTTTGTTGTCAAGATAACGATTATCGATGGCTTAGTTCCATACTGTGCCAGCGTTTAGGCTGGTTTAAGCTGCAAAAGTTGAATTTAGAAAAATGAAATACAGATTGAGCACTGTTATTTCTATCATTCGTCCCCGAAATTACGCTTCCAGCAGTCGATAAACGGTGTCCACATCCGGAAAATAATCGCGGATTGGCTGGCCGAAGAGATGTAGGCTTGCGGCTAGTCCCTGCAAAGTGGAGAGGTACAAAACGCAGAGTCGGTTCGGGTCTCCATTGCGAATCTTTTTCTCCTGCTGACCCGCTACAATCAGTTGACACAATCCCTGCTGTAAGTAGTTGCCCATTTCCGCTAAAGCTTCCTTCGTTTGTCCAGGTAACGCTTGCGCTTGCGAGATCAACCGATGTCGCTGCGAACAAGCCTGAATGTCGTCCAACATGAGCCGGGTCAGATCGTGCAACCGCTCGGCGGCCGATTTATCCGTATCGGCCAGTATATCGTGCATCGGCCGGATCAGTGAATGAACAGCCTTTTCCACCAGAACGGCAAAAATCTCCTCTTTACTCGAAAAATAGCGGTACAGAAGCCCTTGGCTCATTCCCGCCGCTTCCGCAAGCTCACCGATCTTGATCGCAGCAATGCCCTTTTCGGCAAAAATTGCCGCGGCGACCCGCAAAATCCGTTCTCGGCGTTCATCGCGGATCTGTTGATTCACCTCTTGCTTTCTAGGCATAAAAAAAGCTCTCCTTCCGGTAAATAATATTCATTCGTAAAAGAATATCAGCCTGCATATGCTCTGTCAACCGACTCGTTCACTCCTCGAAGCCTGGCATTTTCGACTAAACAGTTCTCTTGACAAAAAAAGTAAAGGGATATATTATTGAATAAATTTTATTCATTGAATGGAGTGATGACGATGTCCATTACGGCTATTACTAATGTCCGTGTTTTTGACGGAAGCCAGCTGTCCTCTCCTACCACTGTAACGATGCAAGACGGTCTGATTGTATGGCCCAAACTCGAAACTGGGTCTATCGATCAAACCGTGGATGGCGGCGGTCATACCCTGATTCCCGGATTGATCGATGCACATATCCATCTATCCGAAGATACCGGAGTATTAAAAAACGCCGCCCACTGGGGAATCACAACCTTGCTTGATATGGCCACCACCGATCCTCGTCTGGTCGACAGCCAGCGCAACCTGAACGGCCTGCCTGATATACGCAGCCCCTATCATCCGGCTTCGGCGGCGGGCGGCCCTTCTGTTTTGCGGATGGGCTTTCCAGAAACGTCGATCGTCGCCCGTCCCGAGGATGCCGAAGCGTTTGTTGAGCGGCAGGTCTCATTCGGTGCGGACTATATTAAGCTTATTCTTGAAGATCCAGCGCTCAACCCCGATACCGCGCTGACGCCAGCTGCCGCCGCCGCGATCATCCGCGCCGCGCATCGGCGCGATCTGCGAACATTCGCCCATGCGCCGAATGCGGGGTCTTTCAAGATCGGCATCGAAGCCGGCGTGGATGTGCTGACTCATGTCCCGCTGGACGGTCCGCTTCCGGAAGCGCTGGCGCAAACGATGGCGGAACGCGGCATTGTCTCCGTCCCGACCGTGCTGATGATGAAAGGTATTGTGGACAAGTTCAAAGGGATGAATCCTAACTTGTCCTATTTCCCCGTCGACGAAACACTTCGTACTTTGATCCGATCAGGCGTTCCCATCGCCGCCGGCACGGATGCCAACGACAATCCACTTGCTCCGCACCAGTTGGCACACGGCCTGTCGCTGCACAGAGAATTGGAAGAATACGTTGCGGCGGGCATGACGCCGACTAAGGCGCTTCAAAGCGCAACGAGAACGTCTGCGGCTCTGCTTGGCTTCGAAGACCGCGGCGTTATCGAGCCCGGTCGCCGAGCCGATCTGGTTCTGATTAATGGCGATCCGACTAAGGATATTCGAGCAACCCAGAATATTGAAGCCGTGTGGATCGAAGGCGTACGGGTCAGGTAAGCGGAGAAGCACCCATAATAACCCGGAAGTGTGGAGTGGCCATTTTCGTTAGGAGATTCGGCATTAAAGGATTCTCACCGCCAGTATATGGATTGGATCGTAGAAGGAGAAGCCACTATTGAACGCCGGCTTGACATGATGAAGAAACATAAGCAAAGAGTGCTGGATGAAATTGCATTGCTGACCGAAAACCTACCGAATATTGATGCTAAAATTGATCGCTATATCAAACATTGGAAGGAGGTACAACCGTGAAGCTTCTAGAAAATACAATTCTGATTACCGGGGGAGGCTCCGGATCGGGCTCGCTTTTGCGAAAAGATTTATCAAAGCCGGAAATCGAGTCATAGTTTGCGGTCGACGCGAAAATGTACTGCAACAGGCAAAAGGGGAAACTCCCCATCTCATCACTCATGTGTGCGATTTGGATCTGGAATCCGATTGGCTTTTACACCGTTTGCAATTGCTCCCATGTATTCGGCAACCAAAGCTGCACTCCATTCATTCACCATAAGCCTAAGGCACCAACTTTCCGAGACAGCTGTCGAAGTGATTGAAGTTGCCCCTACTGCGGTAAATACAAGCTTAGGAGGGACAGGGCTGCATACGCATGGAGAACCCCTAGATGCCTTCGCGGATGGGATTTTCAACGATTTAGCTGAGGGTAAAATAGAAATCGGGTATGGTACTTCCGTGGCCCGCTTACGTATGTCCCGAGACGAAATCGACGAATACGCGAAAAACAAAGCTCGCCGCAGTGACGGCGAGCTTTGTTCTTGCTGAAAAAATGTCTGAAAACTTGCCATTACTTGTGATACGGTTAACCGCAACGGGGTATCGTCGAAAAAGGATCGAGAATAGTAAATAGACAAAGACTGCCGACACTTTGTCGACAGTCTGGAGCACCAATTGAACGAAGGAAACCCTCTTAGCATTTTTCATGCAATCAACCTTGCTGATGAATAATCGACTCTTTCAGGACCTCTCTAAAACTTTTCGGAGACCGGCCGATCAAATGAGCCAGAGCAAGATCGACTTGAGCGAAATCACCCTGACGGCTAGCTAGAAACATCCCCATCCGCATATTTATACTCGCTTCCGGCACACCCTGAGACATCATGCGCTCCCTAAACTCTTCGTCTGACACAATAGTTCGACGGATATTCCGCCCCAAGACTTCGGATGCAATTGTCGCAATTCCCTCCATGTCAATGGCTTCGGGTCCCGTTAGATTGGGGGTCATACCATACCATTTCTGCTCACTTATGATCGTCGCTGCAGCTTCGGCTAAGTCGGAGTGGGCAGTCCAGGCAACTGGACCGTCCACTGGAGCGATCAATTCCCCTGTCCTTATTGCTCCATCGATCATCATTAGTGCCATTGAGGCGTAATAGCCATTACGGAGCGACGTGAAGGCAACTCCTGAATCCTCCAGTAGATTTTCGGTGGCCGCATGGTGAATCATGGGGGCGAAGTGTGATGTTGGGGAAGAACCCATATGACTTGTGTATAGCACCCGACTAGCCCCTGCCTTCTTTGCCGTGTCAATCGCGGTTTGATGCTGCTGAATACCATGCGGGATTTCAGCTTCGCCCATAATGCCGGACGAAACGATGAGAACCTGCGACGCCCCCTCAAAGGCATGGTGCAGAGTCCTGGCATCGTCAAAGTCACCCCGACGGACACGAACTCCACATTCCCGAAGCTCTTGTGCCTGATTCGGTTCACGGACGCTGACACCGATCTGCTCGGCAGGAACACGCTTAAGTAACTGCTCTACCACGGCCCGCCCCAATTTCCCGTTAGCTCCGGTAACGATAATCATAACTTACAACATCCTTTCATTATGTGTGATCATGTTTATACGCGAACAGTCTTACCGTTTCTAAATTGCATATTGGGAAAAGAAGCGCCGGCGATCTCCTGCTCTGGGATCGCATCTTCAATTTCCATGACATCATCTTCAGTCAGATGAATATCAAGTGACTGCAAAGCTTCTTGAAGATGAGCCGGCGATACGGTACCGATAAGCGGTATGATGTCTTCTCCTTTGGATAACATCCATGCAAGCGCCAATTGGGATAACGTCATTTGTTTTTTTACGGCGATCTCACCCAGCTTTTGAGCCATAACAACGTTTTTTTCAATATTCTCTTCAAAAAACAACGGAACGTAGCCGCCTTTGCTCCTTTGGATTCGCTCGTTTGTCCAATGGCCGGCAAGAAGACCATGAGCCAACACCCCAAACGCAATAACGCCGATACCCAGTTCCCTCGAAGTCGGCAAAATATACTTCTCGATGCTTCGGTTAAAAAGCGAGTATTCGACTTCCAGCCAACTGATCGGATGCGTGGCATGTGCCCTTCTCAACGTCTCTGCATCGACCTGGCTGACTCCGATCTGCCTGACATAGCCGGCCTTAACCAGTTCAGAAATGGCGCCGATCGTTTCTTCAACAGGGATACCCAGATCGATTCTTGCGGGCTGATAAAGATCAATATAGTCAAGATTGAGGCGTTTGAGTGAATAGGCGAGGTAGTTCTTAACATGATGGGGGGAGACATCCAGTCCGTACATGGAGCCGTTCGGCGTATTCAATGCCCCGAACTTCAGCGATATAAAATAGTCATCCCTTTTGTACCCCTTTAGTGCTTCGGCGATAACCATCTCGCTTTGGCCTGCACCGTAAAAATCCCCTGTGTTGAGATGATTGATTCCACTCTCAAAAGCGGCATGAATGGCGGCAATGCCAGCACTTTTGACAGCTTCATTGACATTTGACAAATGAGCGCAGCCGAGTCCGATTCTGGATAGCTCCAATCTGTTTTGTTGATCATTCATCATGACCACCTCCTTCAACTTTATTAAAGTTAAATCATGTAGTTGTCTACACATTTGTTTAAAAAAATAAATATTGATGGCAGATTTATCACTTTGGGAGCCGTTTTTCAACGTTTTCAAAAGCTCGGGTCAGCAGAGAAACAAACATGGCTTTTTCGGCCTCAGACATCCCTTGCGTGATCAACTCTTCAGATTTCGAGAAGGCATCACTCCTCTCACTAAGAAACTTTTTGGCTTTGTCTGTTATATCGATACGGAGGTTTCGCCCGTCGGCAGGATTGCTGCTGCGCGTGATATATCCGGAGTTCTCCAGACCGTTCAACAAGTTTGTCACAGACGGACCACTTAGGGCCATCGTTTTTTCAAGAAACTTTCGGTTGATCTCTATATGGTCCTCTATGGATTGATAAATATGTGACAGGAGAATCGCTTGTGAGCTGTTCAAGCCATGATCCTTCAGAAGCTGGTCGATGATTTCCCGGACCCGTTGTGCGATAAGTTTAATGTATAGGCTATAGGGGTACATTTCGAAAACACTTGGCATATATTTTTCCCTCACATTATGTAGATGTCTACACTATAAATTGGTTGTTTTATTTTGTCAATTCCATAAAACCAATGATATATTCTTTGTTGGACGATTAATCCCACCATAGTCTAGAATTTATTTGCGTCACTTATGATACGGCTCACCGTATCATCTATAAAGCGAACTTAGTTCGTAGTAAGTAGAAGATTATGATAGCAATCTAATTTTTTATATCGTATGATTCTTCACATACAATAAGATTATGCAATCATAAGCTTCATAATATATACCTTATTACACTTTAGGGGAATAAGGCGTACTGCGGATTATTTATATTTTCCGTACGGGAGTTTTTGCGGAATGGAGAGACTATGAAAAAAATTATTGTCTTTATGATTGCATTATTTATACTGTTTACCGGATTCGCAACACCAAGTTATGCATTATCAGATTCGCAATCTGATTCAATACAAACATTGTTGGATGATGCAAGCCGTATATCAGGTGTACCGGGAATGTCAATTTCAATACTTGAGAACAATGAAGTGCTCTACTTTTCTTCCGGGTACGCAGATCGTGAAAAGGGACTGTCGGCAAGTGAAAATACTCTATATGAGCTGGCTTCGGTAAGTAAAGCTTTTACCGGCATGGGTATTCTGCTGATGGAAGAACAAGGACTGCTGTCAATGTCAGACCCTATCCAGAAATATTTGCCTTGGTTTACGTTAAAATATCAGGGGAAACACGTTGATATGCAAAGTATTACTCTCAATAACTTTTTACACCATACTAGCGGCTTAACAAATAGCAGTCACAGTCAAAACATTCCACAAGGCAATACGCGGGATATGTTGCAAAAAACCGTAGAAATGCTCGTAGATTCTGAATTGTCGTTCTATCCTGGTGAGCAGTATAATTACGGAACTGTTAATTATGACGTATTAGGTCTGGTTATTGAGATTGTGTCGGGACAAAGCTATGAAGACTTTATGAGGGAACAGGTATTTCAGCCGTTGGGTCTTCACCAGACGTATGTTTATAAAGAAGATGCTCAAGCCACCGGACAGTTGGCACAGGGCTACCGTTCTTCCTTTTTTATGACAACTCCATATAACGCGCCGGATTATTCCGGGAATAAACCCGCAGGCTACATCATTTCTTGTACAAAAGATATGGCGCGTTGGATGGGCATACAGATGGGTATTGTGCAGGACATACCCGAAATATTCCATACGGTTATCGAAAAATCACATCAGGGTGATATGTCTGTTCCGGCTGTCAATGAAATGTATTATGCGGCGGGCTGGTCGGTAAACGCCAACCAAACGATTATAGAGCACCCAGGGGGCAATCCCAATTTCGGAACCGAAGTAGCCATACTGCCACATGAACGAACAGCCATCTGCTTGCTGACCAACGGCGCAAATATCAATAGAAGCATGGTACTAAAAGTTAAAGATATATTAGACGGCAATCTGACTCAGTCATATGGAATAAGCGGCACACAGCTTTTGGACATCATTTTGTCGTCTACCACAATTATTCTTTGCCTATTGGCTGTTCTGTTCTTTCTCTTAGGCTTACGCAGAAGGAAAACGAATGAACGGCAGCCAATGACAAAAAAGCGAATAATCGTAACAGCTATTTTGCTGATTGCTACGATTGTCCAGTGTATAATGTGCTGTGCATTAGATTGGTCAACGATACTTATTTGGCAAACATATAGTGTTCTTACAGCTTTGATTTCGTCGGCATTATTAACAGCAAGCATTACATGGTTTGTATACACTCACCGATATAATGCCTCGCTCCGAAAATAAGCATTTCATTCGTTCGCCTTATTGAAAAAACGCGAAGATTTCTTTTAATGAGAGAATAATATCAGCAAAAAGGAAGTGTCAGGCACCCCCTATTTTTCGCCCTACTTATGATACGGTTCACCTCGATTAATCTTCACCGCCCGATAAATCTGCTCCACCAGCACCAGCCGCATGAGCTGATGCGGCAGCGTCATGCGCCCGAAGCTGAGCTTCTGCTGGGCGCGCCGCAGCACATCATCAGAGAGCCCATGGCTCCCTCCGATGATGAACACGACATGGCTCGTCCCGTAGGTGCCGAGCTTGTCAAGTTCAGCGGCCAGCTCTTCCGAGCTCCAGAGCTGGCCGCCGATGGCGAGGGCGACGACATGTGCGTCGCCCTTGACGTGCGCGAGGATGCGTTCGCCCTCGCGCTCCTTGACCTGCCGCACCTCCGCCTCACTCATCGTCTCCGGCGCCTTCTCATCGGGTACCTCGATGACCTGAAATTTCACGTACGGCGTAAGCCGCTTAGCGTATTCGGCTATACCCTGTACCAGATATTTCTCCTTCAGCTTGCCAACCCCAATAATTTGAATAAACATAAAGCCTCCTATATAAATAAAGACTGGCAAGCCAGTCTGTAAATTCTGAATTCAGCCTATTATAGCATGAGAAACCGGTTCATACCCCCGATGACCAGCGAACGATTCCCCCCTACCCAATTACAGCTTTATCTAAGAAAAATTACAGGAATCTTCCCGCCTAGTTATGTATTGGAGATCAACAATTTTGGGCAACTTTCTCACACGCAACTTATCTTATGTACTGAAAAAACCAGTCCTCTCAAAGGCTGGTTTGCCGCTGCGATCCTTAAGCCTTCGTACCGCTAGTCAATAATTATATGTGAAAGAGACATTACTTTTCACCTACATTTGTGACTACAAACCCCGAATCATAACTGTAACGTAATGTAATTTGATATTTGTCTGTTTTCTTGTCAATCTTATTATTTCTAACCTTATGAACACTTGCTAAAATATCTAACTCATAAAAACCTCCCTTAACCTCCCTGATATCTGTTACTTGAAACGGATCAAAGTGGTAAACATTTTCTTTCCCTGGCTTTAAATATCGCTTTTCTTGGAGTGCCCTCAATGTCCTTCTTTGTAATTCAGTTGTTAACATACGTTCCAGTTGTTCTTCTCTAGTTTGAGGAAATCCCCATAACGCCACCCATTCAATCGTATCCTCTTCCTTAATAGTTTCATCCTGTGGTTGAGCTAAACTTGTTGACGACATGAATAATGCAATAGCCATTGAAAAGATCAGTGTGGACATCAGTTTTCTTCTCATATAATCACCTAGTCCCTATGTTCCCACATCTGGGTAGATTTATGTGCCGAATAAAACACGCAAGTTACCCTTCAATAAAAAGCGGAATCATAACAATTAAACCCGCACTCCATTTATCACCAGGAAAGGCATAACAGACAGAAGGTACAGCCCTTATTGTCTGGCAAAGGTTTATCTATCACGGTTCGAATAGCGCCTAAATCTCTCATTGTAATGCTTGCAGAGCGACGAAGAAGCGGAGAAACCCTACTGTTTGAGCAATACCCCGAAAAGTCTTTTGCTTCCTCGCAAGTCCCGTTAAAAATCCCAATGAAACCCGGGCGGCTCCGGGTTTCATTGGGATTTAGGAACGATGAACTGATGAATTAAACAGTTTTTCATCTTCTTTTTATTAATCCGACGATCAAGAAGGAATTCCTAACCAAATATAAAAGAACAAACGAAATGTCTCAATATGATAAGCAAACAAGCTAACCAACCGGATCATATGCCTAGCGGCCGAACCATGAAGAAAAAACATGCCCCGTAATTTTGGCGAATACTACTGCCCCACTCCACCTAACCACTCTCCTCCATCCTCTCCCTATCCGGTATAACAAACGACACCGTTGTTCCCTCGCCAAGCTTGCTCGCAATCGACAGCCCCCGCCCGTACAATTGCCGTAACCTCCGATTCGTATTGGCAATGCCAATCCCGCCTTTACGGCTCAGAGTAGAGTTCAGCACCCGGGCAACCTGTTCCTGATCCATTCCCTTTCCATTATCTGTGATTTCAATCAGGCTATAACCATTTTGCCGGGTAATGGCCAGACGAACCGTGCCGCCTTTAATACTGCTGAGCAGACCGTGCTTGACGGCATTTTCGACCAGCGGCTGGATCGAGAGCGGAGGAAGCTGTAAGCGGATGTCCGGCTCAACCTCCCACTCCATCGACAGCCGGTCGCCGAACCGCACTTGTTCGATATACAAGTAGGCTTTGACGAGCTCCAGCTCATGGGACAGATCAACCAGTTCCCCCCGGTTTAGATAGTTGAAGCTGATCTCTAAATAAGATGCAAAAGCCTCTCCAAGCCTGCGCATGTTCTCCGTATCAACTTCACTGACCGCCATCAACGAATTGAGGGTGTTCAGCAGAAAATGCGGTTGAATTTGCGCCTGCAAATAGGCAGCTTCCATACGCAGCCGCTCATTAATGGACTGTCTCAGGGTGACCAAGGCCCTGATCCGGTATTTCAGCTCTAGAGCGTCCACTGGCTTCGTGACGTAATCGCTCGCTCCAGCCTGAAATCCGGTGTAGATATCGGCTGGCTGGCTGCGGGCGGTCAGCAGCAGAACAGGAAGCTCCGACATGGGGAACTGCTCCCTTACACTTCGGGTTAATTCATACCCGGACATATTTGGCATCATCACATCGGCGATGAGCAAATCCCACGGCTGGCTACCCAGCAGCTCCAGCGCCTCTTGGCCTGACTGAGCCGTTACAATATCATAAGGCTCGGAAGACAGCATGCCGACCAACACTTTCAGGTTGATCGGATCATCGTCCACGGCAAGGATGCGCGCCCGGCTCTCATCCAGAAGCGGCGGCAGTGCCGTGGCAGAGACTTCCTGCTCTGCGGTGGTGACATCCGGCAGCAGAGACCGGACATGCTCCCCGTCCGCTTCGTCTATGCTCATCTCCGTATACAGAGGAGCCTGCGGCATGGAGAGACTTGGCTCATTCGCCAGAGGCAGATCAAAGCAGAAGACTGACCCTTTGCCAGGCTCCGAATGAACCGTCAATGTGCCGCCATGAAGCTCAACGAGCTCTTTGCTAATACTTAGCCCCAGTCCGATGCCCTGCCCGTTGCTTATCCCCTGAGCCCCCTGCTCATAAGGGATAAAGATTCGCGCCTGAGTTGCCTCATCCATGCCTATCCCGGTGTCGGCGATTTGAATATCTACACGTTCTACCCGAATTTCGGCGGACACAGAGATCGTGCCCGTCTCCGTATATTTGAGGGCGTTATGCAGCAGGTTGTACAGAACCTGAACAAGCCTCTTCTCATCCGCCATGACCGGAGGCAGCGATTCCGGGATCTCCACCTTTAGGCTGATCGGCTTGGTCTCCACCATATACTGCAGCATGGCAATAATACCCGGCACGACGGACTGAATTTTCAGTGGCTCCTGCTGCAGCACAATCCGCTTCTCCTTCAGCCGGACTACATCAAGAAGATCGCCAAGCAGATAAGACATGCGTCTGCTGATCGTAATAAGCAGCTGCATATCGTCAAGACTGTCCTTCTCCAGGGTATCCTTTTCCTTGGTGACCACGTTGTGGGCGATATTCATAATGCCATGCAGGGGCGTCCTCAGCTCATGTGAGGTATTGACCAGGAATTGGTCCTTGATATGATCGGCTTTGGTCAGCTTCTCGTTTAATTCCGCGTTTTCCCTTGATTTCTGGAAGTATTTCTTAAACCAATAGGAGCAATAACCCGTAATAGCCACAACAATGTCAATAGGATAGTAGACCGTTGTAACGTCCCAGGCCGCTTCTGCCAAGCTCCACAGAATGTTAGAAATGATACCTGCCGAAGTCACCAGCAGGAAGATGCTGTCTGAATCCGGCTGCCTTTTGAAAATCATCTTACCCGAGAGATATACGAACCATGCAAATGACAAGTAATAATAAGCATCAAAAATATGAAAATGGATAATCCCGAACACCGTGGAAGCCGGTACAGCTAACAAAACAACGGTAAGAACCACACTAGCCGCAATGTAAGCCCGCAGCTTGCCTCCCTGAATATAGGAAGGCGCAAATTTCTTAAATAACATAATGATGAGCAGATTCTGCCAGAGCAGACTGATCAGTCTGATTTTCACCGCCCATGTATAGTTAATCGGCAGCCATAACAACAGCACAGTATCGTGAACGACCAGAATCGCAATGCTTATTGCCAGCAGCAACAGCGCCAGTATGAGTAAAGCCTTCTCCTGTCGATTGAGCATATAAAGAATGCAGGCGTACAAGCCATGAAGAACCAGCACCAAAAAAGTAAACAGCTGAAACCCAATGGAGTACCAGCGTAGATAATCAATGGCTGCCTGAGAACCAAAACGGATAGGACTTACGATTCCACCGTGGTAAGGACTATCGAAGTTGGATATACGAACCGACAGTTCAATCTCCGTAGCCCCCTCTGCATCCCTGGAAGCTGTGTAAGAGACACTTTCGGGAACGTATTCACGTTCAGAGACCGCAATTTTGCCGATGCTTCCCGCCATTTCTCCATTGATTTCGACAGCGGATGAGGACTGAATTCCCTTAAACCAGAATGAAACGGGCGATTTAAGCGGGTCGGTCAATATACGCAGCCGATACGTCCCATATCCGTATGAGCTGCCAGAGTCTGGGTGCAGCGCACTGCCCCAATCTCCCGGGACCTGAATAGTTCGGGAATTCGGTTCCACTCTATGTATCTCGTCTTGGGTAATAAGTGCCCCCGGGTAGAACTTCCACTCCCCATTCAAATAAAAGGCAGGCGACTTCTCCAAGTCCGTCCCTCGGAGGTCAAGTACGCCGTCAACGGCCCGAGGCTGGTCCTTCACGGCAAACAGCTGGGCCCAGCCCCACCTCATTCCCGTTAGAACGCCAAATATAAGAAGCAGAGTCACTATATATTTGTATGGAACTCTTTTACCTCTTCCCACAGATAGAACATTTCGCTCCCGCTTCATTTCGTTAAAGCCTCGACTCTTGCCTTCTCCACGGCCTCTTCCCGGCCGTTTACCTGCAGCTTCAAGTATATCGAGGAAATATAATTTCGGACCGTCCCCTCCGACAGATACAGCCTCTGGGCAATTTCCTTATTGCGAAGTCCTTCCGTGAGGCACCGGAGAACATCCGTCTCCCGCTCGGTCAGCTCATACGGATTCGGCGCACTCTCCTCGATCTGGTGCTGAAACAACTGATGGGCCACGTCCTGCGAGATCATCGTCCCTCCACCATAGATGAGCCGGATCGTTGCGGCTAATTCCTTAGGGTGTATCGATTTCAGCATATAACCCTCCGCCCCGATCCGAAGCGCCTCAGCTGCCATGGCAACATCCTCTATGCTCGTGATCATAATTATCCGAAGCTTCGGCCACATTTCTTTCATCTGCTTTGTCGCCATAATTCCGTCCATCTCCGGCATATTGATGTCCATTAATACAATGTCGGGAAGCTCCTTCTTACAGGCTTCGATGGCCTGTATGCCATCCCCGGCTACTTTGATTTCGAAATCCTTTTCTTCTCCCAGCAGCAATCTCAGGCTTTCACGGACCAACGGCTGATCATCCGCAAGCAGGATTTTGATTTTCTGTCCACCCTCTTGAGAAGAATTCGGGATCGTACAGGTGACCATCGTGCCGGCATCCGCCTGTGAATGAATGTAGAGCTTGCCCTGAAGTGAGGCTAGACGCTCCTTCATACCCGTCAGACCGAACCCATATTGGAGGTTATCCGTCCCTTTGCCATTATCCTGTATCTGCAGCATCACCTGAGTGTGATCATATTGCAAAAGCACTTGTATCGTGCTGGCCTGCCCATGACGGCTGGCATTGGTTAGAGCCTCCTGCAGACAGCGGTACAGGGCAAGCTTGACCGGCTTCATGACAGGATAAGGCTCACCCATCGTACGAAATACAATCCGGATTCCGGTATTAGCCTTGAACTCATCCATAATTTGCAGCAGTGACCGGTCTAACGGCACCGCCTCCTCGATAGGGTCCATCTGATGCACCTGACGGCGAATGTCGTCCAGGCCGGTTCTCGCCAGCTTGAGTATTCCGTGCAGCTTCTCTTCCCCCTCTTCTGTCTGGATATGAGACTTCAGCCTCTCCATGCCCAGAATCATGGAGGTGAACGTGTGGCCAATCGTATCATGCAGTTCTCGGGCCATGCGGTAACGTTCCTCCAGCAAGGTCATTCTTTCAATTTGAGAAGAATACTGCTCCAGGATCGTATACTGCTCTTTAATTACCGCGAGCTTCTGCTTGATGGCATTGATCGCCAAGGCCCCTTTCTGCAGGGCATAGCTTGCCGCGTAGAGAATGAGTGCATCACTTAAGCTTTTCCATATGACAGAATGTGACAACGAGGAGCTGACAGAATTCCCCCCACTGAGTGCAAACAGCGCCACAGAAATCGGCAGTGAGTAGGCGTGGACCCGGCCCCGGCTGTAGAACGCAATCGTGAAGAGGGCGGGAAAGAACAGTCTTGGCAGGCCGAGTTCATAAGCAAGAAATAAAGATATACCTCCAGCAAATAAACACTCGGCGATCAAATAACGGTAATAGTGACCTTTTACAAATATAAAAGGGATCAAATTACACAGCACAAGAGGGACAAATACCCCCCAGAAAGGAAAGAGAGGCTGATCCTGATACATCAAAATGATCACGGCGACAACCCATAGCGTACGTATGGTCAACATCGACCAGTCCTGCCATGACCACCGGTTCAGGTTAAGAAAACGCATATATAACAACTCCGTTCAACCTTATTGGAACAAGCAAAAGTCGGCCTGTATCAGCCCGGGTTTTCCTTGTCATATCCAGAGATGACTGCTAATCACTCGGCTTTATGACAACGCCCTGTTAGTGTGGGGATAGCTGAGATAGTCCCTTTAGAATTATGGAAAATTATATCTCATTCTAATTCCCAATAAAAGGAGTGGTTGCATTGTCGCTGCTGCAAATCCGAGGCCTCACGAAAAAGATAGGAAACAAAGTCCTCGTCGATCAGCTAACGCTGGATATGGAGAAAGGGGAAATTCTAGGCCTGCTCGGTCCGAATGGAGCCGGAAAAACGACAACGATCCGGATGATCGTTGGCCTCATGTCCAAAACCGCAGGTCAAGTCATGATTAACGGTACGGATACGAATACCAACTTTGAACAGGCCATGAGACATGTAGGCGTCATTGTGGAGAATCCGGATTTGTACAAATATTTATCCGGTTATGACAATCTGGTGCACTTCTCTCGGATGACCCCGGGTGTCACGGAGGCAAGAATTCAGGAGGTCATTGCTCTCGTAGGATTAGAGAATAGCATCCATGACAAGGTAGCCACCTACTCACTGGGCATGCGGCAGCGCCTGGGGTTAGCTGTCGTTCTGGCCCACAAGCCCTCCTTGCTTGTGCTCGATGAACCCACTAACGGGCTTGACCCGGCCGGGATTCGGGAGCTGAGAGGCCACCTGAAGGATTTGGCTGATCAAGAAGGCGTTGGCATCATGATCTCCAGCCATCTCATGTCCGAGATGGAAATGATGTGCGACCGCGTTGCCATTGTGCAGAAGGGACGGCTGGTTGCCATTCAGAAGATTGAGGATATGGCAGCTGATGAACGGGCCGGGGTTCAATTTGAGGTCGATCGGCCGGATCTGGCTGTACAAATTCTGCAGACGATCATGTCAGGTGATGAAATCACAACCGATCAAGGACATATCCTGGTACACATCCCTAAAACGAGGATTCCGGAGATTAACCGGAAGCTCATGGAGGCCGGGATCAACGTATTTAATGTCAACACGATCAAGAAGACACTGGAAGACAAGTTCATGGAGATCACAGGAGGAGAAGACCATTGATTCCATTCATTCGCAATGAAAATATGAAAATCTATAAACGGAACCGCACATGGGTGATGATCGCCATCGTCCTGCTGTTCGTACTGCTCCAGATCGTGAATATTAAGACAACTGGAAGAGATGCTGTGAGCGGGGATTGGAGAGCCCAGTTAGAACAACAGAACGTGAAGCTCCGTGAGGAAGCCTCCAAACCGGGTGCACTGAACATTGAAGTCAAGCAGGCGGAGAAGAATATGCTGCTGAACCAATACCACCTGGACAAGAACATTCCGCCCAGCACGAATGCATGGAATTTTGCGGTGAGCCAAGTACGGAATATTATTATTGCCGTAGCCCTGATCTCCATTATTATCGCGGGTGAGATCGTAGCCGGAGAATTTACATCGGGGACGATTAAATTATTGCTGACCCGCTCAGCGAGCCGTACCAAGATTTATTTCTCCAAGTATATCGCCGCCCTTCTGTTTGGCCTTCTGTTAACCGCAGCAGGCATACTGGTATCTATCTTGGCCGGAGGCCTCATATTTGGTTTTGGCGGATTAGCGGACAGCTATTTCTTTGTAAAAGATCACACCGTAGGCCAAGTTCCGATGCTGCAGGCTTTATTAGCCGGATTTGTACTCAACATCCCGTTTCTGCTCATCACGATCACGCTGGCTTTTATGATCTCTGCTGCCTTCCGGAGCTCGACGTTCTCCATCGTGATCTCCCTGATCGTATCGGTAACCGGATTTGTAATTGCGATTGCCATGGACGGCTGGGATTGGACGAAATACTTCGTCTTCTCCCATACGGACCTCACCCCGTTCCTATACGGAAATCCGTCCGTAGACGGCGTGACGTTAGGTTTCTCTCTCGTACTTATCGTGCTCCATCTGGCAATTCTGCATCTGATATCCTACCCTTTGTTTGTCAAACGCGATGTAGTCTAGTCTGAGCAGCGTAAATTCGAATCTTACATCTGCCATGCAAGGTGCTCTGGTGTTATTCATAAATATCGGGAAATTCGGACAATTTCTGAAGGAAAATGGGGAATGTGCAAATGAACAAGGTAAAAAAAATCCAGTCTGCTGTGCTAATCGTGTTATTACTGCTCATTTCAGGCTGTGGAGGTCAGGAGGAATCAACGGCCAAGAAGCTGGAGCTGCCTTCAGCCGGTCTGGCAAAGCTGGTCATTAACCATAAGAACGGAAGTGTGAGAATAACGGGCCGTTCCGACTCAGACAAGATCGAAGTCGATGCTTCCGTTAAGGCCAGTGGGATCAGTATGGACAATTTAGAGCTAAAGCTGGAAGCTCAGCAGGATACCGCATCGTTAGATGCACGGTTTAAGGGTCAGTTCCTCTCTATGGGAGAGGGAAGTGTTGACCTGGAGATCAAAGTTCCGAAGCAGCTTAACCTGGAGATCACGTCACACCGTGACGGCAAGATTCAAATCTCGGATGTATCGGCTAACGGGACAATCGACAACATCAATGGTGACATTGAAATATCCAAGCTATCCGGCACCCTGAAAATAAAAAATCAAGACGGCGGCATCAACGTTCAAGATATCGGCTCTGATGTGATGATTGACAACAACAATGGTCATATTGTGGTCAATGGGATAGGCGGCTCAGCCGAGATCCATGTAGGTGATGGCAGTCTGGATATCGACCACGTGGAGAAGGATGCAACGATTACACAGACCGGTAGCGGCAAAGTTAAATTAGGTGAGATCAAAGGCAAGATTTTTCAGAACTTATAAAGGAATTAGCGCAGCCGGATGGTAACTCCTGACATTGATTTTGCAAACAATCATTGTCACAATAGGATAGCAGCCAGTTATTACGAAGTTGTTACTTTTTTGAGACAAGTCAAAGACCTGGGAAGATCATGTTCGGCTGTTCTTGAGATGAAGGACGCTGCCTGATCCTTCATAAGGTCTTTTTTTATATAGAAAAATACCTTGAGATTATATAAAATGTCTGGATATTAGTGAAAGCCGGCTGGCGTAAGTGTAAGGAGGAGCTGCAATGCCCCAAAAAAGTATTTATCCAGATCAAGCTGAACCGACTGCGCAGAAGTCCCGAGGTTCAGCGGAAAGCTTGGCTCTGCGTCTGATTGAGCTGGCCGGAGGGACCGGCAATATATCAGAAGCCGTTCACTGCACAACCCGGCTTCGCCTTAGACTGCGGGACAGCTCCCGGGTAGATGAGGCCCGCCTGTCGGGCATGCGGGAGGTCCAAGGCGTATTCTTCCGGGGAGAACAGCTGCAGATCATCCTGGGCTCGGCGGCCGTCTTCAGAGTATACCGGCAAGTAGTACGCATCCTTCAAGACGGGGGGCCAGGCCAGCAGCAGGCGGAGGAACAGCCTCCGGTTCCGGTTGAACCTCTCAGCCAGAGCAGCCATACCGGGACTTTCTGGACGCGGTCCTCCTTCTTGCCAGCTTTGCTAAGACGGATTACCCATGCGGTCAGCTTCTTTTCCGATATCGTTGTCCCCATCATTCCACTCTTCATCGGGGCTGGCCTGCTGCTGGGCATACTCAGCATGATTGAGGTCTTCGGCTGGGCCTCCCATGATAGCGTCTGGTTCCGGACCTTGGCGTTGTTAACCGGGTCAGCATTTCAGGTTATGGCTGCCATGTTCGGTTATCATACTGCCAAGCGGTTCGGAGGCACTCCGCCGCTCGGCGCCGTCATCGGCATGGTAATGACCCATTCCGATCTTCTACGGGTCACCGGACTCGGCGGAGCACCTGTAAGCTCTACAGATGTAATCATGGCTCCGCAGTTCTGGTACCAAGGGGCCGTTATTCCCACGATTCTTGCGGTATTGCTGATGACCCTGATCGAGAAGGGGCTGCGCCGGCTGCTTCCACCATCAACTGCGGGGATGCTGATCCCTTTTCTAAGCCTGGCTATTGGGGGGATCATTGCCCTGCTGGTTATAGGCCCGCTTACTTCCCGGCTTAGCGGATCTCTCAGCAGCATGCTGGCGTTCATGTACAGCTTCGGCGGCATGGCCTTTGGGCTGCTGCTCGGGGGAATCTACAGCCTGATCGTCGTAAGCGGACTGCATCACGGCATTCAAGCCGTGGAGATCGGACTGATAACCAATCCGGATATCAGCGTCAATTTTCTGCTCCCGATCTGGTCCATGGCTAATATCGCCCAAGGGGCGGCTGGACTGGCCGTCTATGCTAGAACGAAGGACACAGCCTTGAGGCAACTAGCGCTGCCCGCATCGATCACCGCCTTTTTCGGCATCACCGAACCGGTTATCTTCGGCATCAACCTCAAGCTGGGCCGCCCTTTCCTGGGCGCTGCGGCTGGAGGCGCCGTGGGAGGGGCTTATGTAGCCTTCCATCAGGTAGCAGCCGATTCCTTCGGCTTGACCGGAATTCCGATGATTGCCTTTATCGTTCAGCTCGGACAGATGAATCTTATTCATTATATAATCGGTTTTCTGCTGGCAGCAGTCACCGCCTTTGTGGTGACCTGGTTCCTTGATGTGAACCATACTCTGCCTAAAGAACACGAAAGCATAGGAGAATTAACATGAAAATCAAAAAAATTCTGAACAACAACGCGGTTGTGGTGAACGACCTCGGAGAAGAGAAGATTGTCATGGGTTCTGGAATTGCTTTTCAGAAAAAGAAGAACGATATTCTTGATCCCTCCCTTATCGAGAAAGTATTCATTATGGACGACCCGGATCAATACGGCCATCTGCAGGAAATGCTGCGAACCCTTCCCGAAGAAGAAATCGCGGTGTCGGAGCAGATTATCTCTTATGCAGAACGTGAACTGGAAGTAACGTTCAATGAGCATATACATATTGCGCTGACCGATCATCTCTCTTTCGCCCTGGAACGGATCAACAAAGGGATGATCATCCAGAACACGCTGCTGGATGAAATCCGCATCCTATATCCTAGGGAGTTCCAGATTGGGCTGCACGCCCGAAACATTATTCGCGAAGCCCTGAAGGTTGATATTCCCGAGGATGAGGTGGGATATATCGCGATGCATATCCATACCGCCTGGCAAAATGCCGGGGGACCCGGAACCAATGCCGAACTGGCGGCCATGATCCGGGATATTGCCGAAGGAGTAGAACAGGCCGCTGGGACTACGCTCAAGCGGGGCTCTGCCAACTACGAACGTCTGGTGACCCAGCTTGAGAACATTCTGCAATCCGATGAGACCGGCAAGCTGCTCAACGAGCTGAATCCCGAAATTGTACGAATCGCCAAAGAGCGCTGTGGACAAGCCTACCGGCAAGCTCAAGAGGTTGGCGCTCAGGTGGAGGAGGATTACGGATATACGCTGAGCGACAGCCAGCTGGTATTCCTCGCCCTGGAGATCAACCGGATCAATACCCGGTCGGGGAATGGGAATATAATGAAGACCGGCATTACGGGTCCATAGTCCCTTGAAATTGATCTCAGATTACCGGGGGGCCTTATTATCGCCGGATCAAAATCAGGAGTTTCAGTCTATAGCCACCCTGGGCTACAAAATTATAAGATTAACGCGGCAACATCATATGTCGGGATTGTTACTGTTAAGCAGGCAAGACCTAAAAATCCGATTGGGGACAAGATACGGACACGTATCCCCATTGGAATTTTTAGGTCTTTTTTTCTGTTTAAGAGAGCAAATTTCAAATCAAAAAGAAGAGGAGACAGAAAACATGAATATCAGAAAGTTTGTAAGAAGAGCAGCAGCCGTAACCTTTACTACAGCTTTACTCGCAGGCGGCGGGACTTCAGTTATGGCCAAGGACAAGACCAACCAGGATTACCAAGAAACCTACGGGTTCTCTCACATTACCCGTTCTGAGATGCTGAACATACCGGCGCAACAAAATGACCAGCAGTTCCAGGTCCCTTCCTTCAACGGGTCCACAATCAAGAATATCCCTTCAGCAAAAGGCACCGACCAATGGGGCAATCCCATCGATATTGATGTCTGGGACAGCTGGCCGCTTCAAAATCCGGATGGCACAGTTGCCGAGTATAACGGCTACCACATCGTATTCGCCTTGGCCGGTGACCCGAAAAGAGGCTGGGACACCTTCATCTACATGTTCTATCAAAAAGTAGGCGATACATCTTTAGATAGCTGGAAGAATGCCGGCAGAGTATTTAAAGACAGCGATAAATATGTTCCGAACGATCCGATCCTGAACAATGAAGCCGAGGAATGGTCCGGTTCCGCCACCTTGACGAAGGATGGCAAGGTTCGTCTGTTCTATACCAACCGCCAAGGCTGGGACCCGGAACATGGATTCTTTGGCAAGCAGACCCTGACAACCGCTCAAGTGAATGTGTCAAAGCCGGACGCGGATACCCTGAAGATCGATGGCGTGGAAGATCTGAAATCAATCTTTGACGGAGACGGAAAATTCTATCAAAATGTCGATCAAGCCTTCAGCGCAGGAGATTATTCAGATAACCACACCCTGAGAGATCCTCACTATGTGGAAGACAAAGGTCATAAATACCTTGTATTTGAATCCAATACCGGAACAGAAACGGGCTATCAAGGAGAGGACTCGCTGAACAACAGAGCCTACTATGGGGGAAATAAGAACTTCTTCCAGGCTGAGAGAGACAAGCTGCTGTCCGGCTCTAAGAAATCTCTGGCGACATTAGCGAATGGCTCGCTTGGTATTATTGAATTGAACGATGACTATTCGTTGAAAAAAGTCATGAAGCCGCTCATTGCCTCTAATACCGTCACCGATGAGATTGAACGCGCAAACGTATTTCAAATGAATGGCAAGTGGTATTTATTCACCGATTCCCGGGGCTCCAAGATGACGATTGATGGGATCGGCGCCAATGACGTATACATGCTAGGTTATGTAGCCGATTCATTGACCGGCCCATATAAACCCCTGAACAAAAACGGACTGGTTCTGCACATGGGTCTGGACCCTAAAGATCTTACTTGGACTTACTCTCACTTTGCCGTTCCACAGGCGAAAGGGAACAATGTCGTGATCACCAGCTATATGACAAACAGAGGCTTGTTCGCCGACCAGCATTCTACCTTTGCTCCTAGCTTCCTGCTGAACATTAAAGGCTCGAAGACTTCGGTTGTCAAAGACAGCGTCCTTGAACAGGGCCAACTAACCGTCAATTAACACTTGATTGTGAGTAAAAGAGGATTTCAGCGGCCTTTCCGTATTTGCTGTTTCATCGGACTTGGCTTGATCATCATAACAGGACTAGCAGCCTACTATGCGGAGAAGAACAGCAGCATCTCGGAGGCTGCTACTTCCTCTTCTCCCCAGACTTATCGGGCTGGCTATCATTTCACCACGCCTGATAAGTGGAAGAATGATCCGCAGAAGCCGATTTATTTGGATGGGGCATACCATTACTATTATCTTTATAACCGGGACTATCCCAACGGGAATGGCACCGAATGGCGGCATGCGACCTCTACAGACCTGGTGCACTGGAAGGACGAGGGGGTTGCCATCCCCAAGTATACAAATCCAAACGGCGACCCCTGGTCAGGCTCGGTTGTGGTTGACAAGGCGGGTACAGCGGGGTTCGGCCAAGGGGCCGTGGTTGCGATTATGACACAGCCCACCGCTGGAAGGAGACAGCAGGAGCAATATTTATGGTACAGCACCGACCACGGGTACACATTCAAGGCTTATGGCAAGGCTCCCGTCCTGCGTAATCCAGGGACCGCTGATTTTAGAGATCCAAAAATTATTTGGGACTCCTTATCCCACAAATGGATTATGGCCTTGGCGGAGGGCACAAAAGTTAGCTTTTATGAATCCCAGAACTTAAAAACCTGGCGTTATATGAGCAGCTTTGTTACCAAAGGCATCGGATTGGTGGAATGCCCCGACCTTTACCTAATGCGTGCGGATGACGGAACCTACAAGTGGGTGCTTGGCGTCAGCGCCAACGGCAAATCGTCAGGAAGGCCTAACACCTATGCCTACTGGACGGGTGACTTTAATGGAGCGAGTTATCTGCCCGACCACCAGGAGCCCCAGTGGCTGGACTATGGATTTGATTGGTACGCTGCCGTTACCTTTGAAGATGCAGCAAGCCAAGATCCCCCCCGTCAGCGCTACGCTTTAGCCTGGATGAATAACTGGGATTACGCCAATACTACTCCGACTCTGCGGGAAGGCTTCAACGGCATGGACTCGATTGTGCGCCGGATTGAGATGAAGCAGACTGGCACAGGCAGCTACCATCTTGTATCCCAGCCTCTTGAAGCCTTAAGCCAGACGCCGAAGGCTGCTGTTACCTATAAGCAAATCGTTGTGAACGGGTCAACGACGCTTCCTTTTACAGGGTATTCGTATGAGCTTAACGCCGATATCGCCTGGTCAGAGCTCCAGAATGCAGGATTACGGCTTCGGGAATCCTCGGACAAGAAGCGGCATGTGGATGTCGGAGTTTTTGTAAAAGGCGGGTACACCTATGCCAATCGGGCTTACACAGGAAACCCCGATAAGACCGGGAGATATCTGGAGAGCAGGGCTCCCTTTGACGTGAGTAAGAAGAAGGTTCACTTGAGAATTTTTGTTGATACGACAAGCATCGAAGTCTTTATTGATGATGGATCTGTCGTTTATTCCAACATTGTTTTCCCCGAATTGAAAGATCAAGGGATTTCTCTCTTCTCTGAAGGGGGTACCGCGATTTTCAGCAATGTTGTGATCAAACAGCTTAAATGAGTTTCTCAGCCTTCACCCGATTCCGGCTTAGCTGGAGTCGGGTATTTTTCATGGACTCCCCTCTGCCCTACTCTAATACCTCCCAAATTTAATCCCTGCTAGATACCTTCCCCTTCCGGCGCCCCTTCCAACTTCTTGGTGAATTTCTGGAAACCATGTAGTACACTGGACTGGACCCTTTTGCCAGAGCTCACTCCAATCAGTTCATAATCAGTCAGATAACCAATTACATAATCTATATACATAATCAATTACATAATCAATTACTACATGACAAGAAAACAAACACTCAAGGTGGTATTTAGCTCGTGAAACTAATTCGAATGAACCAAGTAATCCTGCTTCTGCTTGTACTAATAACACTGGCGGTCTTAGCAGCATGTTCACCGGAAGCTTCCAAGAATGCCGGCACACAGGCACCCCAGACTGCCTCTAAAGAGCATGAGACTTCCCAAAACTCAGACCCCACACAGATATCCAAGGACCAGCCTGAGGATAATCTTAATGTCCAGGGGCAACCCGACAAACTTCATGCCAGCACCCAAGATCAAACCCAAACTTCGACCCCGGCTGAAACCTCATCTAAGGCTCCAGCTCAAAAAACGAAGCCAGCTAAGTCCCCTCGTCCCTCTCAGGCTCAGAGCAAAACTGCCTATTCCTTGACGGACTACGAGGGATCCTGGATAGATACCCAGTATAATCTAGCGACGACCAATGATAGTGAGAATTCCGTTGAGATTCACAGCAGCAGCCGGAACAGCGGCACAATTTACTTTACGCTGTATAATGAAGGCGGTCGGGTAACCGACTCAGGCGCCGAGATTAAGATCAAGAACAATAAAGCGACCTTTCAATTCAACGATGATGTCGGCAAGGGGACGGGCACCATTACGCTTGAACCCGGGCAGATTAAGATCAGCCTCAAGCTGAGCTCAGGCGAGGATGAACTTAAACAATTCTTCAAGACCGAGCGGACCCTGGTCCGTAACCCGTATAAGGACATGACGTATCTGGACCCCGTAGCTTTGATCAGGGAATACACAAAGAATAAGAAGGATACGGAGCCTCTGACCTACAGGCTGGACCGTAGTGTGGAATGGAACGAAGAACTCTACGCAACCAAGGAGCTTAAGGTTGTGGTTGGTTTGGATAAGAGTGGCAGAGTTATAGCAAGATACTCCGTCAATACCTTAACAGGACACATTGATGACCTGTCTCCAACGTCCGAAGATTCACCCGAGTATTCGCCGCTGGACTCCGATTAACTCCCCCTCAAAAAGATAAAGACCGCCGCCGGATCACCCGGAGCGGTCTTTATCTTTGTCTTCGTCTTCTTCTTTGTTTTTGTTTTGTTTTTGTTTTGTTTTTGTCTCTATCTCTCCCTCTGTCTCTGTATCTATCTATCTATCTATCTATGTCTCCAAATTCCCCAAGTGCTCATTGCAGGGGAACCTTTGGCCCCTCCCCAGCTTGTTGTCTGTCAGCCAAAGTTAGATATGCTCCCTGAAAAATGTTCCACGTGAAGCACTTTCTCCTCCTTAGCCGCTCTATTTGTCACCCAGTCCCCTCGTTAACTGCGATATCTCAAGGTGTATTCCATAATGCTTATTCCTTATCATTGCTTATTCCTCATCCTATAATGAGGCTCCCGCCTTAATTCATCGCACCGGGCGAAGCCCCCAGCGCACGGTGTGGCGCTACATGACGGCTGTCAACATCCGGCAAACTCAAACCTTTCCAGTCCTTTATCCTCCATACCTTGCCGGATCAGACTTCCTCTCTCTCGGGCGCGCAGGGACCCGCTCAGGCATCTTGCGCTCGCGCCCAGCCAGCCCTACTCCGATCACACCGGCAATAACCATAGCCGCACCAATGAAATGGTAGTAGGCCAGCTTCTCATGGAGAACCAGAACGCCGGCGAACAGGGTGATTACCGTGGCCAGATTGCCGAAGATGCTCATTTTGGACGCTTCCAGCTTGGACAAGGCGTAGTTGGATGACAGCGATGAGCCTGCCGAGCTCATAATGCCAAGGTACAAGATTGCCCAGATGAAGGCCGGGGCTGTGAACGGAGCGAAATAGCTTGCGAGTGTTCCCTCTGCGGTATGCCTGAATACCGAAATCAGATTAAGCAGAATGCAGCCGATAAGAGTTACCATAAACGTCATGTCCAGAAAGTGATACTTCTGGGTCTGCTTGCGAACCAGCACACTGTAGGCTGCGAACGAAAGCGCCGAGAGCAGGATAAGTACAATCCCTAACGTGCTGGATGAAGCAAGCTTTACCCCGTTCATCAGGAAAATAAAGATCACTCCCGCCACACTCACCAGGGTGAACAGCTTCTGCAGCCAGGTGGAGCGCTCCTTCAAGAAAAAAGACGCCAGCAGCATCGTGAATATAGGAGCTGCAGCATTCACGATTCCTGCCTCTGCAGAGGTTGTATACACAAGGCCAAAGGTCTGTAAGAGGAAGAACAGAAACGGATAGAACAAAGCGATTGGGAGCATCGTCAGCACGGCCCTCCAGCTGAAACGGAACGGCCGGCGGGCAATGATCATGACCAGCCATATCGAAATCAAGGAAATGGTGAACCGGTGCGCCAAAGTATCCAGTGGATTGGACACGGTCAAGGCCATTTTTACAAACATAAATGAGAACCCAATAATCAGGGCATAAGTAATCGCGGCGGCATAAGCGCGCCCTGTCTGCGATATTTTCATAGATATCCCTCCATATCTGCACTTCATCGTGCGTGCAGCCATGCCTCTAACTTTCAGACCGCAGTTTAATAGTAAGGCCCCAGAGGCTGTGTTACAATTCAAGAATAACCAATCTGTACCGGTACAGATTTCATCTTAGCTTCACCTGGAGGCTCCCCATGCTGAAATACATGCAATTGTGCAATGAACTGGAAAACGCTGTTAGAAGCGGCTTGCTCAAGCAGGGAAGCAAGCTTCCCTCCATTCGCAGGCTGGCCGAACAGTATCAATGCAGCACAAGCACCATCCTGGCCGCATTAGATGAGCTGGAGCGGCGTCATATGATCTATTCGATTCCGAGAAGCGGTTACTACGTGGTGCAGACCTCATCTAAGAAGGAGAAGGCTGAGGCGCTGCCAATTGATTTTGCCGCATCAGCCCCTGACCCGGAGCTTTTCCCTTATCTGGACTTCCAGCACTGCATCAATAAAGCCATTGACACCTACAGGAATGATCTGTTCATATACGGGACGGCGCGGGGACTGCCCTCCCTGCTTGCCGTCATGCAGAAGCAGCTGGCTGATCTGCAGGTATTCGCACCGGAACGCCATATGGTGGTGACCTCCGGGGTGCAGCAGGCACTTGCGGTGCTTGCGGCCATTCCCTTCCCAAACGGGAAGAAGGCCGTCTTAATGGAGCAGCCGGGTTATCATCTGTTCATTCAGCATCTGGTGACACACCAGATTCCGGCACTTGGCATATCCCGGACAGCCGGGGGGCTGGACCTCGATGAACTGGAGCAGCTGTTTCGTACGGGGGATATCAAGTTCTTTTACACAACGCCCCGGTTCCATCATCCCTTAGGTACTTCCTACACTAACGCCCAGAAAAAAGAGATCGTGGAACTCGCCCATAAATACGATGTCTACCTGGTGGAAGATGACTATATGGCTGATCTGGAACAGGACAGCAAAGCCGACCCTATGTATGCGTTCGACCGAAATGAGAAGGTTATTTACCTGAAGAGCTACTCAAAAATAATTTTCCCGGGGCTTCGGGTTGGCCTGGCCGTTCTGCCCGAGTCTCTTGTGCAGGTCTTCACCCACTACAAACGCACCCTGGATATCGACAGTTCCATGCTGTCCCAGGGCGCACTTGAAATCTATTTAAAGAGCGGCATGTTCGAACGGCATAAAATGAACATCCGGGCTTCCTATGCGAAGCGGGGGGCGCAGCTTGCCAAGTCCATCACACAGGAGCTTCCGCTCTGCGGCGGGGCGTTCACGTACCCCGCGAATGGTTATCCGAGCATTCATACCCACCTGGTGCTTCACGAGCGGATCTCCATCCCTCGCATAATTCAGCGGATGAAGAAGCGCAATGTTCTCCTGGGTCCCATAGACAGTCATTATCTGCCCGGTCACCGCCAAGAGAACCTGCTGAAGCTCAATGCCACCACGATCCAAGAAGCTGACATCGGACTGGGGATTGCCCAGCTCGCAGAGGAACTGCGGAAAGAAAGGAACAGAAGATAATCACCGTAAAGTAACCGCTGTATCCATCCATATCCCTCTTTCCCCTAACTACGATATCCTAGCCCCCGCCCGGTCTTCCGCCCTGAACGGAAACCGGGTTTTTTGCCATCTTCGCGCCGATATTTCCTACCATTTCGATGAAAAAATACGAATTAGGATCATCCATCAATTTTGTCCGAATCCCAACCGGGAGGGACCTCAACGGAATACACTGCATTATCAAACAAGCGGAGGTGATCACTTTGTACGGATATGATTACGGTAAAAGCTGCCACTGTGACGGACATCGTCGCCATCATCACAAGAAAGTAAAGGTTGTTGTCCTCAAACCTGGTCAAAAGGCTGTCGTAGTTTGCAAAAAGCATAGAAAACACCACCACAGAAAACACTGCTGGTAAGGATTACTTGCTCCGGAGGGCCCTATGGGCCTTCTCCTTTTTGAATTCACACACATCTAACCCGCATTGCATGGAAACAGAGTCTGGATCATGCGGGTGCTCAAGGGCCACCCTTATAACCGTAATACATACGAAAGAAAGACCCTTCATCAACGTGAAGGGCCTTTCTTACATCAAATCGTTTATAAAAGGCGAGTATCTTCATCGCTCACCTTTACGAGCATTTTTCCAAGGTTTGAGCCTTGGAACAGCTTAAGGAAGGCCTGCGGCACTTGATCGAAGCCCTCGATCACCGTCTCTTTGTATTTCAGACGGCCCTGGGCCACCCACTGCCCAAGCTCCTGCATTCCCTCACTCATCCGGTCCGAATAATCACTAAGCACGAACCCTTGAATCAGGGACCGGGTCTTGATCAGCTTGGTCTGAATACGGGGACCGATATCTCCCTCGGGATTGTTGTACGAGGAAATAGCCCCGCACAGCGGAATTCTTGCGTGATCGTTCAGCGCATTCATGACGGCATCCGACACCGGTCCGCCCACGTTGTCAAAATACACATCAACGCCTTCCGGGCAGGCCAGCTTCACGGCTTGCTCCAGATCGGCAGCGGTCTTGTAATTAATTGCCGCATCGAACCCAAGCTCCTCCTGCAAATACCGCACCTTTTCATCCGTTCCTGCGATTCCAACCACACGGGCGCCCTTGATCTTAGCAATCTGCCCGACAATCATGCCTACCGCGCCAGCTGCACCGGACACCACCACGGTCTCCCCCGCTTTGGGCTTTCCGATATCGATCAGCCCGAAATACGCGGTAAGGCCGGTTAGGCCAAGGACGCTTAAGTACGCCGACAGAGGGGCAAGCGAACTGTCAATTTTGCGTACGGAGCCTGCATCCGCTACATTATAGTGCTGCCATCCGAGCATACCCAGAACGTGATCTCCCACTTTGAGCTGTGGAGAGCTGGACTTTACAACCTCACCCACCACACCGCCGGTAATGGGCTCACCCACCCGATACGGCTCCACATAGGACTTGCCTTCACTCATCCGTCCCCTCATGTACGGATCGACGGACAAATAAATGGACCGGATGAGCACCTCATTCTCCTTAAGCTCCCTTACCGGGGATTGTATAAATTCGAAATTGTCTTCCGTTGGCAGCCCCTGCGGACGGGAACGCAGGAGGATAGAGCGGTTATTTAACATCTGTGTCATACGTAATCACTCTCCAGTGGGCAAATATTTTATTTAATAGTTCTAATATTTTAGAACTATAATAATAAATCATTATTTTCAGAAAAGCAATCGAGACAACAAGGTAATCCTTCTTAATACTATCCCTTGAAAATAAATACTTGATTCTGTTTAAAGTCTTTTTATATTTTCACTCTTGACCTTGAACTTTACCTCAAAGTTATGGTTGTATTGGGATGCAAAGGCTTTAATGAATACAAAGTTGTGACAGAAATGATCTCGATCAAGGAGGGACTGAGAATGACTCATTCGTTCCATCCTGTTCAATCTCCCATATTGCAGCCAGAGCTGCATCAGCCATGGTATAGATGCCGGGAATATCCGCCTAGTCCTCGCTTGGAATCGCATGTGGCTTCTTTTTGGACAATGGATTTCCGTCCTGTTCCGGACCAAATTGGTCATCGGGTTATACCCGATGGCTGTGTCGATATTGTCGTGAATCTTCTTTCTCCCGCCAGTCAGAAGGCAGCCTATGTTGTGGGACTTACAACTCAATCAGAAGTACTTCAGTTCTCGGAAGCACGTTCCCTATTTGGCATTCGGTTATATTCGGAGTCAGCCCGTTCGATTCTAAAAACCCCCCTTTCGGTGTTAAAGGGAGAACGTATCTATTTGGAAGATGTCCTGGGTCTTAAAGGAATGTATTGTGTCGAAGAAATATTAGCCGCTCAAACAATCCCCGACATTCTTGCGGTTGCCGAGCAACATTTAGTTCGGATTTTAGCGGATAGCGATATAGCAATTTCCCCCCTAGTGTACCAAAGCATGCGGATTATTTATGACCGCAAAGGGAATCTATCCGTAACGAACTTGGCCAATCAAGTTCACTGTAGTGAACGGCATCTTAGAAGGATATTCGATCAGGAATTCGGCTTAAGTCCGAAGGAGATGCTGGGCATTGTCCGGTTTCAAAGCACACTGCAGGAGTTTCATCATGGCAGGTATTCCAGTTTAGCGGATCTTGCGCTCAAATATGGCTATTACGACGAGTCGCATTTCACCAATACTTTTACACAATATTATGGAATGTCTCTTAAAGGCTTGATAAGAAAGAGGTAAAAGGAGTCCGTTTTTTCCTATTTGAACAGTCTTTTTCATCGATACAATGGGAGGTGAACAATCAAATCATTAGATGGGAGCTGGGAAGCATGGCAGTTAAGTTAAAAAGAATAGCGTTTTTCGTAAAAGAAATGAAGAAGTCCTTAGAATTTTATCGGATATTGGGCTTGGAAATACCGGAAAACGCAAATGGAGAAGCACATGTCGAAGTAGCATATCACGATGTTCTCCTTGCTTTTGATACGTTGGAAGCAGCGGAGATGGTTTTAGGTGTCAAGCAGGAGCCTGCCGGTTACCGGATGGAGATTGCTTTCCAGTTGGACAGCAAGGAAGCGCTGGATGAAACATATGACCGATTGACAGAACGGGGATATAAAGGGCATCTTGAGCCGAACGATACGCCTTGGAACGAGCGTTATGCAATCATAAAGGACCCTGATGGCAATTTGATCAGTCTGGTCGCTTGATTCAGAACAAATTACGGTTCCTGGGAAAAATTAGTTTAAAAAATGGGATGGCGACGGTCTAGGACTGCATTCAATTTTCCTTTGCTGTCGCTGTCTCAATTTCTAAGGTCAGTCCCACACTTCTTTCTGCTGGGAAATATTACACCTGCCCCGCTTCCCTAAACCCCTTTGTCTTTGGCCAGCTTTCAGCTATTCCCCACCCGCCGCTCGCTTCACTAGCGAGACGCCTTCCATGCAAAAAAAGGACGCCTATAGGCGCCCCTTGTTGATGATTCTATTATGATATCCGCTCGTTCACCGGATTCATCTGCACATTTACTTTACACAACCAGAAATACAGCCGCCTGGTCACACTGCGAGCACTTGACTGGCGGATCCCAATCCGAGAACTCCGTCTCCTTCAAATCCACGATATCCGGGGCATCCTCAAATTCGTCCACGAACATATCAATCGCCAGTTCCACATGATCTTTGCATACTACGTACATAAGCTAAAGCGCATCCTTTCTATGCTGCAATCTCCATTTGGTCTGTCAGGGGATTCTCCCCTATATCAGTTCTACCATACTCCCAGCCAAAAGAAAACCGCATATGTCCCAAGTCCAGGGACACGAAAGGCATTTGATCCTATCCATTAACTGATCTTCTGAGGCTCTCTCGCCTTACTTGAACGCAGATTTTCCGCGTCTTCAGGTACAACCGCATCATGCAAATACATTTCGAGCTCGCTGGCGTAAGACATTTTCTGTTCCGGGCTCCATCCAAGGGACTCTGCCATATAGTTCACGACATGCTGCTTCCAAGTGCGTACCCACTGGATATTGAAAAATAGGGCTCCCGTGCGCCGGATGAAGAAGTCCGCCGGCTTAACCGTCATCTCCTCCTCCATCGCATACCGGAGAGGAACCAGCACCTCCAGCGGCAGAGGTCCTGCCGCAGCCTCAGCCGCGCATTCGGCAGCAATCTCATACAGACGGTCCACATTGGAGCCGTAAGATGAAGTCCATTTGGCCGCAAGCTCTCTTGGCAGCCCCTGCTTTATTCCCTGCTCTACCTTCTCTGCCACAAAAGCCTTGAATTTATCAGAGCCACCAACATGTCCACCGGATATCGGCATATGCTTGGTGGAGCAAGCAGGGAACGCGGAATGGCCTTCAGCCTGCAGCTGGGAGGCAACCTTATCCACGACCGTCTCGGCCATCTTGCGGTATCCGGTCAGCTTGCCGCCGGCAATTGTAATCAGTCCGGAATCGGACTGCCAGATTTCATCCTTGCGGGAGATTTCCGAAGGGTCCTTGCCTTCCTCATGAATCAGCGGGCGCACACCCGCCCAGCTGGATTCGATATCCTTCTCGGTAATTTGCACCTCCGGGAACATGTAGTTGATGGCATCCATCACATATTTCCGGTCCGCTACCGTCATCCGGGGATGGCTGGTGTCCGCTTTATAGACGGTATCGGTCGTTCCCACATACGTTTTGCCGTCCCGGGGAATGGCGAATACCATCCGGCCGTCCGGCGTATCGAAGTAGATCGCCTGGCGAAGCGGGAACCGCTTCTGGTCAATTACCAAATGAATCCCCTTGGTCAGCTGCAGCGTCTTGCCGATCTTGGAATGATCCATTTCGCGAAGCGTATCGACCCAAGGACCGGCGGCATTTACAATCTTCCGGGCGCGGACCTCATACGTTCTGCCGCTTAGCAGATCGGTGATAACCACCCCGGCCACGATATCCTTCTCATAAATAAACTCCGTTACTTTAGCATAGTTTACGGCCAAGGCCCCCTTGGACACGGCCTCCTTCAGCACCTCGATCGTCAGTCTGGCATCATCGGTACGATATTCAACATAGTACCCGCCGCCCTTAAGGTCCTTCTTCTTGATCAGCGGCTCCTTGCTGAGCGTCTCCGACACCGACAGCATCTTGCGCCGCTCGCTGCGCTTCACCCCAGCGAGGAAGTCATAGACACGAAGGCCCATTGAGGTCGTGAACTTGCCAAACGTTCCTCCCTTATGAAACGGAAGCAGCATCCATTCCGGTGTGGTTACATGCGGGCCATTCTCATATACGATCGCACGCTCCTTGCCGACTTCAGCTACCACACCGACTTCCAGTTGTTTCAAATATCTAAGTCCCCCGTGCACGAGCTTGGTGGAGCGGCTAGAGGTACCAGCAGCATAATCCTGCATCTCGACCAGGCCGACATCCATACCGCGGGATGCCGCATCCAGAGCGATACCCGAGCCTGTAATACCTCCCCCAATAACCAGCACATCAAGAGTCCCATTCACCATGTCCTGCAACGTCATCTCTCTTCTCTTGCTTGAAAATGCGGTTGTCATATCCTGCTCCTCCTCCAATTAACACAAAAGAGACCACAAATACACTCCAGCCGCCTTGCATAGGCTGTCATGTAATGTGGTCTCTCCTGATCTCCTGACAAATTATTAACTTGTAATTATAATACCATGATAATCATTACAATCCAACCGGGGAATTGGCCCATTTTTTATTATTTAAAGGCCATAGCAGCATGAACTGCCTTTTTCCAACCCTCATAAAGCTTATTCTTGCGCTCTTCTTCCATTTCCGGCTCAAATACGCGCTCTACACTCCACTTGTTGCAGATTTCCTCTTGATCCTTCCAATATCCGACGGCAAGCCCTGCCAGATAGGCAGCCCCAAGCGCGGTCGTCTCATGAATGACCGGACGCTCTACGGGCAGGCCTATAATATCACTCTGGAAATTCATCAGGAAGTTGTTCATTACTGCTCCGCCGTCCACCCGCAGAGTCTTCACCGGTATTCCGGAGTCCTGCTCCATCACATCCAGAATATCCTTCGTCTGATAAGCCAGCGACTCCAGCGTAGCACGGATAAAGTGCTCTTTGGTCGTGCCCCGCGTCAATCCGAACATAGCCCCCCGGACCTCACTGTCCCAATACGGGCTGCCAAGACCTACAAAGGCTGGCACCAGATATACGCCATCCGTCGATTCCACCCGGGCCGCATACTGCTCACTGTCCTTGGCCTCACGGAACATCCGCAGACCGTCACGCAGCCATTGGATCGCCGAGCCACCGACAAAAATACTGCCCTCCAGCGCATACTCCACCCTGCCGTCGATTCCCCAGGCAATTGTGGTGATAAGCCCGTGCTTGGAGGTAACCGGCTCCGTACCAGTATTCATCAGCATGAAACATCCGGTGCCGTACGTGGACTTCACCATGCCCTGCTCATAACATGCCTGACCGAACAACGCCGCCTGCTGGTCTCCGGCTGCTCCCGCAATCGGAATCTGCTCCCCGAAGAAATGATAATCCACCGTATGGCCATATATTTCAGAGGAAGGACGAACCTCTGGCAGCATAGCCTTAGGTATATTCAGAATCTCCAGAAGCTCCTCATCCCACTTAAGCTCATGTATGTTGTACATCAGTGTCCGCGAAGCATTGGAATAATCGGTCACGTGTACGGCTCCCCCCGACAGCTTCCAGATCAGCCACGTATCAATCGTGCCGAACAGCAGCTCGCCGCGCTCCGCCTTCTCCCGGGCTCCATCCACATGGTCCAGAATCCACTTCACCTTCGTACCGGAGAAATACGCATCGATCAGAAGGCCGGTCTTCTGCCGGAACAAATCGTCGAGCCCCTCTGCCTTCAGCTGCTCGCAAATATCCGCCGTCTGGCGGGACTGCCAGACAATCGCATGATAGATCGGAACTCCGGTCTCCTTATCCCATACAACTGCGGTCTCACGCTGATTCGTGATCCCGATGCCTTCAATCTGGCTAGGCTTTACGCCTGACTCCGCAAGACATGAGGCAATAACCGCAAGGATGGAACTCCAGATCTCATTGGCATTCTGCTCCACCCAGCCCGGTTGAGGGAAATACTGGGGGAACTCTCTTTGTGCTGTATATACGATCTCACCTTGTTTATTGAACAGTATCGCGCGGGAGCTTGTCGTACCCTGATCAAGGGACATAATATATTTTTCCATGAATGAATACCTCCAGTACTTAATTTAGGAATCTTATAAGGGTCAAGCAGCGGCCTTGCCTCGACGGGCTGGCGGGGCAGGTTTGCGGCTCGCCACAAAAGCAATTAACAATATCATAATATTCGCGGCCAATACATACCAGAATGCCTGAGTCCATACACCCTGGAACACCGCTTTGTAGAACACTCCGGCAAAACCTCCGCCAAGCAGGGGCCCGACCACCGGAATCCAGGCATACCCCCAATTCGATGATCCCTTGCCAGGAATCGGCAGCAGCATATGTGCAATCCGGGGTCCAAGATCCCGTGCTGGATTAATCGCATATCCTGTAGTCCCTCCAAGGGATAACCCGATCGAAACAACCAGGAAACCGACAAGCAGCGGATTCAATCCGTCTGTGAATTTGTTGGCACCCATCGCGAGCAGGGCCATAACGAAGATGAACGTTCCTATGGTTTCACTGAGCACATTGGAAAAGGCATGAGGAATGGCGCCTCCTGTGGCGAACACGCCCAGCTTGGTGCCGGGATCCTCCGTCTCTCTCCAGTGCGGCAGATAGTGCAAATACACGATCACCGCGCCCAGAATAGCGCCGATCAGCTGCGCAAGCATGTAACTAGGTACCTCTGACCATGGGAAATCACCCTTAAGTGCCAGTGCCAATGTCACCGCCGGATTCAGGTGAGCCCCGCTAAACTGTCCGACCGCATAGACGGCCACAGCCACCGCAAGTCCCCACCCCATCGTGATGACTATCCAGCCTGAGTTTGCGGCAAAGGATTTCTTCAGGGATACCCCGGCACATACGCCAGCTCCTAACACAATAAGGATCATGGTGCCTAACAATTCAGCAACAAATGGCGTCACAATCTTCTCCTCCTCTTTCATCGGGCGCAAACAAAAAGAGACCTGCATCAAAAATCCCTCCTCACGGAAGAAAATTGATGTGGGTCTCCATATCTCCGCCACAATTATGAACTTGTCGGGCCCGAACTAAATCATGAGGTAAGTCACTTAGTAAGAGTGTTAGTTCGTACCTTGTAGTTCAACAATAGATCATAATGTAAGCGGTGTCAACAACTAAATTTCATTGACAATAAAAATAAGCCAAAAAATGGGCCCTTGCCCGGCCCCCTCTTCATCGGCCATACTGTTTGATCAGCTGTTCATTGGAAGTGGTTACCGCAGAGGCTCCCGCTTTAATTGCTTTCTCTACGTCTTCAGCGCTGCGGATTAGCCCCCCGGCCAGAATCGGAATATTCGTTCGCTCATGCACCTCAGTAATAATCTCAGGCATAATTCCCGGCAGTACCTCAATGTAATCTGGCTGTGTTTTCTCCAGCAGCACATAACTCTTCTCCAAAGCCAGGGTATCTAGCAGGAACAGCCGCTGAATTGCAACTACGCCCTTCTGCTTCGCCTTAAGAATTACACCGGCCCTGGTAGAGATCAGCCCGTAGGGCTTGATATCCTGACACAAATATTCCACCGCATAATCATCGGTTTTCAGCCCCTGAACCAGATCCGCATGCAGCAGCATTTTTTTACCGTGATCGCGGGCCATTTGGTAAATGTTCTTCAGCTGGGCCACATGCGTGTCCAGAAAGACCGCATATTCGTAAGAACTTTTCAGAATCCGCTCGAAATGCTTCATATGCCGGGCGGCCGGCAAAATTTTTTGTCCATGAAAGGCCATATTGTCCCTCTTTCGATCCTTTAATATATATAAAATGAACTTATGAAAATTACCCTATTCGGACGCTGCGATGCCGAGTGTTCTTTAAGGCCCCTGTGTCTCCGAAATGCTTGAACTAGATATCGGTGGGGCATTTCGGAGACAAAGGCTGACGCTCCGCTTCTTCAGACTCACTCGGGATCGAAGCTGAGATCGGTTAATTCTAAAGTTCATTTTATATAGTCTCTGTTATTTTGCCATTTAAGTCTGCCTATTTATTTATCATACTGAAATACCTGCCTGCAATACTAATCTACGAAGTCCTACACCAAAAAATAACCAAACTGCTTCCCAAGTGTCCAATTCTTGATCCCCCCGATAAATAATGCTATATAAAATGTACTTATGAAGGTTACCCTTATGGGGCGCTGCGATGCCGAGTGTTCTTTAAGGCCGCTGTTGTCTCCGAAATGCTTGGACTGGATATCCAAGTAGGGGCATTTCGGAGACAAAGGCGGACGCTCTGCTTCTTCAGACTCACTCGGGATCGAAGCTGAGATCGGTTAATTTTTAAAGTTTTTTTTATTTAGCAGCCCGGATGCCCCCTACAAAAATTTCCCCCGCAAAAAAAGACACCTTCTTAGAATTCCACATCCAAGAGGTGCCTTCGGCCAGATTTTGTTTTATTTCTGCGAATCGGCGTCGCTGTCTTCGGTCGGCTTATCGGTCAAGGTGACACTCACCGTCTCTTCCTTCCCGCCCCGGTACAGCGTCACTTCCATCTCTTCGCCAACCTTCTTCACATCATACAAATATTTGCGGAGCGCGAGCGTCGAATCCACAGGCTTGCCATCGAGCTTCGTAATCACATCATTAAGCTTGATACCGGCCTTCTCCGCTGGTCCATGGGCTTCCAGCACAAGCACGCCATCCTTGATATCCGGCGGCAGTTTAAGATCCTTGCGCTGATCCTCGCTCAAAGGGGCATACGGATTGTTCAGATCTAGGGAGTATACTCCAAGGTACGGCCGGACTACCTTGCCGTGCTCAATCAGATTATTCACGGTGCTCATCACATCCGAGACCGGAATGGCAAAGCCAATCCCTTCCACGCCGGTATCCGAGATCTTCATCGTGTTGATGCCGATCACTTGACCGTTCAGGTTAACCAGGGCTCCGCCGCTGTTGCCTTCATTGATCGCGGCATCGGTCTGGATCACTTCCTGCTCCCAATCATAGACACCATCCTGGTTCAGGGACACCGGAATAATCCGGTTCGGATAGCTGACAATGCCGGAGGTCAAGGTATCGCCAAGTCCCAGCGGGTTGCCGATGGCAATTACCGTCTCGCCCAGCCGGAGAGCCTTGGAATTGCCCATTTCGGCTACCGTCTTGATCCCTTCCGCATCAATCTCAAGCACCGCAAGATCACTTACCGTGTCCTTGCCTACCACCGTTGCTGTACGGGAATCCCCATCCACGGTGACGATCTCCAGATCCTGCGTATTGGCAATAACGTGGGCATTAGTAATAATGTACGCCTTGTTATCTGTCTTTTTGAAGATTACACCTGAGCCGAGGGCCGCATCATCAGGTGCCACCTTGGAGGATTCATCACGGTGATTAAGAATGCTCACCACCGCCGGACGTACCTTGGCCGCTGCCTGCACAATCCGTTCATACGGATCACTATCCGTCTTATGCAGGAAGCTGCCGCTAAGCGCTCCCGCCTGGGTTCTGGAGGGGGGACTTGCAATCCAGGTGTACAATGCCACGGCCACAACCGCACTCAGTACTGAACAGATCAGTGAAATTTGAAAGGTGCCGAGGCTTTTGCGCCGCTTCGTGCCCGAGGACCATCTGCTGCTGTCTGTATTGCTCCTGCGGGTAAGCCGTTTAGATACTTTTGTGGAATAAAAGTCGTCGTCAAACAATCCCATGGTTGATTCTCTCCCTCCGTTACTTGCGCTCCGCCTTACCTGTACTCATCTCTATATATGAACTGCATGGTTGTCAGACTCTATCTAAAGCCACCTGTTCGCCCGTGGCTTACTGCTCTTGGTTATGGAGGGGGCTGCCTGAGAATAGTTCAGGCAATCTGATGCCCGGCTGTATGAGAGAGCAAGCTTTAGGCTGAGATTCGCCTCTTCATGTTATGCGCCGGATGTGTTCCCGTATGCCCGGCAAAACGCCGGATTTTCCATTTTCCTGTCAGGCCCGTCTCTTCAATCGAACCATACTGACTTCACTCTGCAATTGTTGACGTAACCAGAACTCAAATAGTTACCCGAATGTAAGATAAAAAACAAACTTTTTCTTTCTGAAAAAGGAATGTTTCTACGAGTCTTGGACTACACTAGTACAAGCTTAGTAGATATGTCCATTCTATCAAATTTTATCCCGTCGCAGGTGAATTAAATTACGGTTTTTAATGGAAGAATGTAAAGCGGGTATTAGGTAGTACTGCACTGGGGCAACCGTATAGTACTTTTACCCTTTTTTCGGGCTGTTTACCCGCAGAGCCAGGACGTTTTTGCAAAAAAAAAAATACGCTCAAGGAGCTGAACCTATGGACCGGTTATCATCCCCAATGAACGAAGTGAATGTGATGGCCAAGCTGGCGGATCTGAAGGATGAGCACTATCATACCGTGCTTGCGCTCAGCGTAGTCATCGAACTGCTGATTGAGAAGGGCATCCTTACCCGGGAGGATATCGCGGGGAAGGCCGCCGAACTCGATCAATTTATGGTTCCCCCACCATATCCCATGGCGTAGGCCGATCATAATAAGTTTCACACAGCTTAAACTCACTGTCCTTGTAGAAGCAGCCCCGGTCTTCCATCGCACCGCGGACCGCAAGCTTGGCCAGATCAAGCATGTTATGCTCCCGGCTCAGGTGAGCCAAATACGTGCGCTTCAGCCGGCCATTGAGCAGCTCGCTCAGCACCTCGCCTGAAGCCTCATTGGACAAGTGCCCCATATCGCCAAGAATTCTGCGTTTCGTATTCCATGGGTAGCGGCCCATACGAAGCATTTCGATATCATGATTGGCCTCAAGCACAAGCACATCCGAATCAGCAATAGTCGTCTTCACTTTGTCGCTGGCATAACCGAGGTCAGTCACGACACTCAGCTTATGCTTGCCATCATGGAAGACGTAACCCACCGGATCGGCAGCATCGTGGGAAATGGAGAACGACTCCACCCGCAGCGACCCGAAGTCGCGGGCTTCCCCGGTTCCGAAGATGATGCGCTGGTCGTCAGCAAGCGCCCCGACACTTTTGCCAATAGCCTCCCAAGTCTTCTCATTAGCATATACCGGAAGGTTGTACTTGCGAGCCACCGGCCCAAGTCCTTTGATATGATCGGAATGCTCATGGGTGATGAGTATTCCGTGAAGCTGATCTCCTGTCATTTCACGCATGCCGAGCAGCTCGTCGATACGCCGTGCACTGAAGCCGGCATCGATCATGAGCGTGACTTGACCGTCCGTCACCACTGTGGCGTTCCCGGTCGAGCCGCTGGACAGCACTGTAAATTGTATTCCCATGCTGATTACTCCTTTATTTTCTCTGCATCCGGACTGATCACATCTCCGCTGCCTAGAACGTAATACTTCTCCCCGTTGCCCAGAGTGAATCTCCAGGCTGGCGCAGCCACCTGGGCCTCCGAATTGAACACTTGTCCGTAATAACCAAGCTCGATATCGGTCACAATCGTCCTTTTCGGCAGAAATTTATCAATCAGAAACCCAAGCGCCTTGGAAGCGGGCAGCACCGGCTGCGCCTTCTCCTCATCCATCTGAACCACCTCAATCGATTCCATCCGGTAAGATATAACCTTCTGATTGCTATAGTTCAGCTCCAGATTAATATTAAACAGCGGCCATTCCTCCAGAGCCAGGGGATGAAGGATGAACACACTGTCCATGCTGCTCTCCTGATCATAACGGTAGCTGCCGATCTGAGGGATTTGAGACTCCAGAGCACTTACGAGCCCTTTCGCATTAAAAATCAACCTGCTGTCAACCGGCTCTGCCAGCTTGATCGGCTCGCTTCCAGTAGGCTTAATCAGCCTATAGTTAATCTTGGGCAGGGCCGGGGTCTCTGCCGGAATCTGAGCCCGCACCTGAATCTGTTTCTCATCCATACTCCGCTGTGTGCTCTCGGTCAAGGAGGTGAGGTCCAAATTGGCGCTCGCCTGATCGCGTTTATCCATCCACAGCTGATAACCGAGCACCAGATTAAGCAGCAGAAAAGCATAGATCAACACATTCTTCGCTCTTCCCCAATGCATCCCTCATCCCCCTTTCCCGGGTTGATTCTCAGAAACCCTGCTGCAAAATTTGCTTCTCACCGCTGCTGAATACCAGCACCCAGACCGGCTGGAGCTGAAGCTCCTCGCCTGTAAGGAGCGGCTGATACGCAGGATACAGCCAGCTTACGGTTCTGTCCTTCGCCGCCTTATTCACCAGCGCGGCAAGCTCTTTGCCGCCAGGCAGTTGTCTCTTAACGGTCTTGCCCATATCCATACTGCGGGTATAGATCAGTGACCGCTCATAGCTCGTCACCATCCCCTGATGCATGTCCAGCCTCATCACGCCATAATGGAACGCATCCAGATCCAGGATCGGCAGGGACTTATAATACTGCTGGAACGTCACCAGATCCTGGCGGCGCTTGCTGTCTCCGCTGAACTCAGCTTCGCTGGTTACTTCCATCCGGTAAGAGGAACCGGCCGTATTATCCCATCCGCCGTGCTGGTTGACGAACTCCACCGCGGATAGGGCGTTCTTCCCGATATTATTATCTGTACCGCCCGATGCCGCCGGGTCGGTATAGTTAATCCAGTTCTGATTCTGCTTGAATTGCAGACTTCGCTTGATATCTGTATAAATTTCGGAGCCATCCTTCTCCCGGATATTCCGGGTAATGCTCGGGTCCGCGAACAGGCTCTTCTGCATTTGATCCGTTGTGAAGACTCCTGTCTTGAGGGTCACCTCAAGGGCCCCAATTTTCGTATCTGGCACATAATAACCGCTGTCCATCAGAGTGTACGACGGTGTCCATTCTCTGCCAAAGCCGACCTGCTGCCGTACATCCTGCACCGTCAAGTCGGCACTCTTGGCTTCATACACCGCCCCGCCCCGTGAGCTGAAGAAGAATGCGCGGACCTTGTCCTCGCTCTTCACATTGTAGATCAGAATCCGGTTGATCGTCTCCTCTTGAAGCATCAGATCATTGGAGATTTGCATAACCTTCTGCAGCATCGCTACTGGAACTCCTGCGCCAAACCGCAGCTCAATGCCCTCATTCTGCTTCCGGATGGTATTCCAGTTCATTCCACTTGTGTCATAGCGCTGGAACCCGCCGAATAACCGGCCCTGCAGGCGCGTATTAATCAACTTGTAGAAGGTTGATCCTGGGTAGAAGATAGTATGCTTGCCGCTGCCCATATGCACAATCATCTCCGCCGGGTAGACCAGTTCCTCCGCCTTCATCTCCGCACCCATATTGTCCGTCTTCACATAGTCGCTCTCCGACTTCACCACCGGATTGTTGCCGGGAAGCCGGTAAATCAGGAAATAACTCTGAACCAAGCTGCAGAGGATCAGCAGCAGAAGCACCGTGGACTTCACTGTCTCCTTCACAGCTCTCCGCCCCCTCTCATCTCCATCGGTAAGGTGAAGGTGACTGTCGTGCCCTTGCCAAGTTCGGATTCCAGGGAGATCGTCCCCCCATGCGCTTTGACAATTTCCCGGGCAATGGATAATCCAAGCCCAGTGCCGCCCATATTGCGCGAACGGGCCTTGTCCACGCGGTAAAAGCGTTCAAAAATACGGTCCAAATCCTTCTTAGGAATTCCGATTCCGGTATCCTGAACCGAGATCGCCAGCATTCCATCTTCGGTTCTGCGAGCCTTGATTGCAATCGACCCGCCAGCGGTATATTTCATTGCATTGGAAATCAGGTTGTCCAGCACCTGGTCAATCTGATCCCGGTCAAGCGCCACCTCATGGATGCCTTGCTCCACTTCAACATGGATGTCGATCTCCTTCTCCTGCATCTGAAAAGAAAACCGGTCAGCCACCTCGTCCAGCATCTCGGCAATCCCGGTCATCTGCATCCGCAGCGGCGATTCCTTGGAATCGAGCCGGGACAGATGCAGCAGATCCGTGACCAGGCGGATCATCCGCTCGGTCTCGTTCTGGATCACGCCGACGAAGCGGGGTCCAAGAGCCGGGTCCTGCAGCGCGCCGTCCTCCAGCGCTTCGGTGTAGCTCTTGATGGTCGTCAGCGGAGTGCGCAGCTCGTGGGAGACATTCGCCACGAACTCACGGCGGGATGCCTCCAGCTTCTCCTGCTCCGTGACATCCTGAAGCACGGCAATCGTACCGATGATCCCGAATTCACGCCGATGGATCGGCGTAAAGGTCACCCGGATCAACGATGTCCCGCCCTCCGGCGTATCGATCTCCAGGAGTTCGGTCGGCATGCCGCCCTGCACGAAGGTGGTATTCCCATCCTTCGGCAGGCTGAGCAGGCTCTGGATGCTCGTTCCAAGCTTGTCCTCGCCTTCCGTGAACAGCATCGCGCTGGCCCGCCGATTCATGAGGATCACGGTCCCCAGCTCATCGGTGGCGATCACCCCATCGCTCATATTGGTGAGAATCGATGCCAGCTTCTCCTTCTCCTCTTCATTCTGGGCGAGCGCATCCCGCAGCCGGCTGGTCATATAATTAAAGGCGTTGCTGAGCTGGCCGATTTCATCGTTCCCCAGCACAGGCACCTTCTGGTACAGCTGGCCTTCAGCCACGGCCGTAGCCCGCCGGGTAAGCTCTTTGATCGGCGAGGTAATGGTATGGGCTAGAATTACGCCCAAGATCGCCGTCAGACCAAGAGCCAGCAGAATCCCCGAGATGAAGATGCTGTTGATCCGGTCCATGGTCGCATACAGCTCACTCATCGAAGCGGCAATATAGATGGCGCCAACGATCTTACCGTCACTTACTACGGGCTTGGCTACCACCTTTTTGCGGATGTTGTCATCATCGATAATATATTCCTCGTTATCTTCAATCCCCTGAAGCGCCATACTAACTACTGTCTGTGTATTCTTGCGGCCCACATAATCAGCATGGGACCACTTGGATGTCTTAAGCACCTTGCCGCTGGAATCAAGCACCTGAATCTCCGCACCCGGCTGATTGAATAAGTTCTCCACCAGCACACCGAGGTTATCGAGCTTCTCCCCCCGGGTCTCCGCCGTCCCTGCGGTGCCCAGATTCTGCGCGGCCAGCACCGACAGCAGCTCAGCCCGGGCCTTCAGCTCCTGGGTGAAGTTGCTGGTCAGGGAATTTTTCATCGCACTGACGAAATAAACCCCGATCAACTGCATCGCGATCAGGATTAGCAAGACATAGATAATAATCAGCTTAGCTTGAATTGTACGGAAGAAAGCAGGCAGCTTCAGCTTCAGTCTCATGACTAGAAACCACCCGTTTTCGAGCTTCTCATCAAATAACCAAGTCCCCGCCGCGTCAAAATATATTCCGGCTTGCTCGGGTCATCCTCAATCTTCTCTCTAAGCCGCCGGATCGTCACATCCACCGTCCGGACGTCCCCGAAATACTCAAAGCCCCATACGGCCTGCAGCAAATGCTCGCGCGTCATCACCTTTCCGGCATTCCGCGCCATGTAGTAGACAAGCTCATATTCCCGGTGGGTCAAATCCAGCGGTTCACCATTCTTATATACGGTATACATGTCTGTATCTATGAATAAATCAAACAAATGAAGTCCCTGGCTGCCGGCCCCATTCCCTGCCGCCTCTTCCGGCTTGCTCTGGCGCCGCCGCATTTGCGCCTTGACCCGGGCTAGCAGCTCTCTTGTGCTGAAAGGCTTGGTCACATAATCATCGGCACCCAGCTCAAGACCGAGCACTTTATCAATCTCCCCATCCTTGGCTGTGAGCATAATAATAGGGGTCTCAAGCTTCGCCCGCACTTCCCGGCACACATCCATGCCATCCTTGCCAGGCAGCATCAGGTCGAGCAGAATCAGGTCCGGGCGTTCAGACAAAGCAAGCTCTGCGGCGCTGATTCCATCGAAGGCGAGAATAACTTCATACCCCTCTTTTTCTAAATTAAATTTTAGAATATCCGCAATTGGCTGTTCATCATCTACGACTAGAATTTTCCCCTGCATTCTCTCTTTCACCCCATATTTTCAGGCTTTCACCCACACTTCCTCTATTTTAGCACACCTGGGGCCCCGTATCCTAAACTGTCATAAAAATAACCATTAAAATCCAGATCCCCTCTCAGGCTATCTCATAACCTCCACTCTCCACTCACAAAAAAGCACCCGGAACCCCTTACTTGTCCCGGATGCTGCAGTATATATCCACGAATTCCAAAGTAGCTTGGAAGAGAGGCTAAGCCCTATTTTATCTCACCAGGATGCCCTCATCCGTGCAAGCAGCTGTTCAACTTACTTTAGCTCAAGTACTTGATCGGATTCTGAAGCTCTCCGTTCCGGTGAATCTCAAAGTGAAGGTGAATTCCGAAAGAATGGCCCGTATCACCCATCACTCCAATATGTTCACCCTTCTCCACCTTGTCCCCCCGCTTCACATCAATGCGGCTAAGGTGCCCGTACAAAGTCTCATACCCGTTGCCATGTCTGATGATGATACAGTTGCCATAGCCAGTCTTCACGCCCGCAAAACTTACGGTCCCGCCGTCCGCGGCCATGATGCTGGAGTTGGATGAGATCATATCAATCCCTTTGTGCAGCTTGTTCCAGCGTTCCCCGAAGCGGCTTGTAATCGAATGAGCGGAGACCGGCCATGCGAACCGGCCGCTGCCTGCCGTGCTGACCACCTTCGTCCCTTGCAGAATTACCTTGGGCTGGGACGCACTGATCACCTTTTGACTCAAGAACTGTTTCTGAACAACTTGTCCGTTCTCCTTAACGACACGGAAGGACATCAGCTTCTTTCCTTCAACGCCGGGAGCTACCACTTTGGTAATGCCTTTGCGCAGCTGATTGGTTTTACGAATCTGAACATCCGGCTTGCTCGCTGCTTCCTTCGAAATGCTCTCCACGGTCTTCACTGTTAAGATCGGCTCTGAAACAGACAGGTTCAGATCGGCACCGATCTGTATCGCGGTCTCCTTGACACCGGGGTTCATGCTTCTCAGTTCCTTTTGGCTGATTCCCGCAGCCTTGGCAATCGAGCTGATTGTATCGCCGGGCTGAACTTTATAGGTTACTGTCTCTTTCTCTCCGCGAACGAGCTTGTTTACGGCCTCTTCTGGGGTCATCACCTTCGCAGGGTCAGTCTCAACAGTCCTTTTCGCAACCTTCTCCACAAATACAGCAGACTCTATAAGTGCGGCTGCCTGTCCGGCTGCCGGTTTCTTGGCTTCACCCGGTGTGTAAGAGGTCCGCTGCACTTTACTTGCAAAAACAGGCACTGCTGCTTCCGGTATGTACTTACTCTTCACCTGGTTTAGTACCTTGTCGGCCGTCGCTTGATCTTTAACAATACCAACCGTCTTCCCATCTACCTTCAGCTCCACGCCCACAGCGGTAGGCTTAAGCAATGTGCCAAGCTTCGCGATAGCCGTATCCTGTTCTATATCCGCCTTATAGGCCTGCTCATACACTGTAGTAATCCCTTGGGTATCCAGCTTGATTTCAGCCGCCGGATATTTCCGCTCGTACTCGGCTTGGGTGCTGTCGTACAGTTTCTGTAATGACTCCTTGCTTCGCACCGTGCCTACCTCCCGGCCATCCTTATATACCCGGTAATAGGGAACCGTATTCGCCTCCACATATTGATGGCCCGCCCACAGCAGGGTGCCAGCAACCAGCAAACCTCCAGCTGCAGCAGCCATACCGATTCGTAACCTCTGTATCTTGTTGGAACCCTTCATGATGCTCTCCTTTTTATTTCCTGATTTCAAAAAGAGGTGGATAACTCCCCAAATAGTGTCAAAAAATTAACCTTTTAAACACTAACTAACCTTAACATAATTCGAACGGCTATTTCAACTTTGTAAAAAATGTGAAAAACCCGCTAAAATCGCGGGTTTTCCTATTATGGCTTATATCCGGCATGTTCATCCGTTAGTAACAATATTGTTAATTTTTTCTGCTTCGATTATTTCCCTAACATATTCATTATTTTAGCATATTCCGTCTTGTCCAGATATTTGGACAGCACCTGCTGAATATCAATCATTTCGGTCTCTGTCAGACCGTCTTCCAGCGAAGCTGTAATCGACTGCATCTCTTTTTGCGGAAGCTTGTTCATCAGAATTTGAAAGATTTCCGCCTTGTCCTTGTCTGCCAGTTCCTTCTTCTTTGCCGCCAGATCATCCGGTGTAATCACCATCTCATCTTTTGACTCCGAGGAAGAAGACGAAGATTCCCCACCCATTACCGGTACGGCATTCTCTGGAATCCCCTGGCTGGTACCTTTCGTACCACCATTATCTTCCACACCATCACCAGACTTAGGCCCTTTATCCGGCACTCCTGCCCCGGTGGACTCTTGTCCCAGAGCGGCAGCATTATCGCCCGTTGATCTTTGCCCTAGGCTCCCTGTCTCCTTATGTTCAGGCCCGCTTAGGCCCTGAGCTTCTCCATGTGTCCCTGTCTGTGTTCCTGCTGGCGTATCTGTTTGTGCCTTCGTTTGTTCTTGCTCCTTGGACTCAGCCTTCTCCTTCTTAGCTGTGCTCCCACTACCGCCACCAAGTCCCACTGCACTCTGAAGCATGCCCCCAAAGCTTGTAGGCTGCCCCTCCCACTTAATATTTAAGCTTGTTAACAAAGACTGAACATACGCATTAACAACATATCCCGTTGTCAGAATAGTCATGGCGCAGACCAATATGGTTCCCAGTGCAATCACAGCAGCTCTTGAGGCCCATTTCATCCGTTACTCCTCCTTTTCCCAGCCGCACATTGGCTTACTTAGGCTTAAGTATTGCCCTTTTAGGCACTTTTTCTACCTAGGATTTGGGAAAAAGTCTAAGAGGAGGACTCTTTGATCCCGCGGCTACAACGGGTTTGGGTTTGGGTTTGGGTTTGGGTAACTATCATTGAAATCACTGAGGAATACCAAAGGCCGTAGATATTTCCGGGTCAGCAAACATCAGCACTCCGCGCATGTGGAAATAAAAAAGCTGTTCCCCGCAGTCCATACCGGACCCGGGAACAGCTCTGTACTTGCTTATTCGTAAATTGGAAGCACCTGATTCGTCTGATTCCGGTTGCGTCCAACGGAGAAAATAGCAATTGGAATGCCCGTCAACTCAGATACACGCTTCACGTAATTCCGTGTTGTCTCAGGAAGATCCTCCAGCGTCTTCGCACCGGTAATATCTTCGCTCCAGCCTGGAAGCTCTTCATAGACGGCTTCGCACTCCGCCAGCATCTTAAGGCTTGCCGGATAGTGTGTGATTACCTCACCGCGGTACTTGTACCCGGTGCAGATCTTCACGGTCTCTAGACCTGTAAGCACGTCCAGAGAGTTCAGTGACAACCCTGTCAGACCGCTCACACGGCGGGCATGGCGCACAACGACACTATCGAACCAGCCCACGCGCCGCGGGCGGCCTGTAACGGTTCCGTACTCATGTCCAGTCTCCCGGATCTGATCGCCGATTTCATCATGCAGCTCTGTAGGAAATGGGCCATCACCGACACGCGTCGTGTAAGACTTCGCCACACCGATAACCTGTTTGATCTTCGATGGTCCAACGCCTGAGCCAATGCATACTCCGCCAGCGGACGGGTTGGAAGAAGTAACGAACGGATAGGTCCCCTGGTCAATATCCAGCATAACGCCCTGCGCACCCTCGAACAGAACCTTCTTATCCTCATCAATTGCATCGTTCAGAACAACAGAAGTATCCGTAACATACGGACGGATGAATTCTGCATACTCCAGATACTGCTTGAGAATCTCCTCCACATTCAGCGGCTCGGCACCATATACCTGCTGAATAATATGGTTCTTCTCCTTGACCAGATGGCGAAGTTTTAATTCGAACTCCTCCGCATCAAGCAGGTCTGCGATCCGGATTCCGTTTCTGGCCGCCTTGTCCATATAAGCCGGACCAATCCCCTTACGGGTCGTTCCGATCTTGTTCGGCCCCTTGCGGTCCTCTTCCAGCGCATCCAGCAGCATATGATAAGGCAGAATCACATGTGCGCGGTCGCTGATTCTCAAGTTCTTCGTACTGAAGCCATTGTCATGAATGTATGTGATCTCCTGAATCAACGCTTCCGGATTGATAACCATTCCATTGCCGATGACACAGATTTTATCTTCATAAAAAACTCCGGATGGAATCAAGCTAAGTTTGTACTTCTTCCCATCAATCAGTATAGTGTGACCGGCGTTGTTACCGCCTTGATAACGGGCCACCACATCGGCGCTTTCCGCCAGATAATCCGTGATTTTGCCTTTGCCTTCGTCTCCCCATTGTGTCCCCACAACGACTACTGTTGACATGTACATTCCCCCGCCGGTGCACCCGCACCTTTATTTTCACTCAAAATAACTACCCATAAACCTTCAAAGCAAACGGTGCTGCCATTCGCTTAGCTTATGGAACGTCTTGGACATTATACGCATTGCAACCATTTACTGCCCTAAAGCAGCAATATCAGTGTACCAGTCCGCTTTTTTAAAGTCAAATCAAAAACGAACAATTCCACACCTCTGTGCAGAATTGTTCGGGAATATACAAATTTATAAGGTTAAAAGTTCAATTGCTCTCTCTATTTATCCTGCAAAAGGATCGGCATGTGCCCGCTCATAATTCGCAAACTTGTTGTAGTTCTTCAAAAAAACCAGCTCGACCGTACCTACTGGGCCATTACGCTGTTTGGCAATGATAATCTCGATAATATTCTTCTTCTCGGTCTCCTGGTTGTAATAGTCATCGCGGTACAAGAACGCGACAATATCGGCATCCTGCTCGATAGAACCGGATTCCCGAAGGTCGGACATCATCGGACGCTTGTCCTGACGCTGCTCCACACCCCGGCTGAGCTGGGAGAGCGCAATAACCGGCACTTCAAGCTCACGGGCAATCTGCTTCAGGGTACGGGAGATCTCCGATACCTCCTGCTGACGGTTCTCGCCCGCTTTACCCCGGCCGTGAATCAGCTGCAGGTAGTCGATTACAATCATGCCGAGGCCTCTCTCCTTCTTGAGGCGGCGGCACTTGGCACGAATATCGGCCACGGTAACGCCTGGCGTATCATCAATATAAATCTCCGCTTCAGACAGGGCCGCAATGCCCATCGTCAGCTTGGACCAATCATCATCGCTCTTGAAGTCCCCTGTCCGCATAACCCCCGCGTCCAGGTTCGCTTCCGCACAGATCATCCGCTGCACCAGCTGGGCGGCGGACATCTCCAGACTGAAGATCGCTACCGTCTCCTTGCTGCGTACAGCCGCATTCTGGGCTATATTCAAGGCGAACGCCGTCTTACCTACGGAAGGACGGGCAGCCACAATTATGAGGTCGTTGCGCTGAAATCCGGAGGTCATCTTGTCCAGGTCCACGAACCCGGACGAGACTCCGGTAGTCGTGCCGCGGTTCTGATGCAGCTCCTCCACCCGCTCGAACACTTCCATAAGCACATCGCGGATGGCAATAAAGCCGCTGCCCGAGCGCCCGTTGGATATCTCCAGAATCCGGCGCTCCGCATCGCTCAACATGCCGCCCACATCGTCACCGCTTGTATAACCATCGCTGACGATCTGGGTGGCTGTGCGGATCAACCTGCGCAGCATCGATTTCTCTTCTATAATCCGGGCATAATAATCCACGTTGGCCGCTGTCGGCACAGCATGGGCTAATCTGGCCAAATGGCTGACCCCGCCGACCTCCTCCAGCTCGCCTTTATCCTGAAGCCTTGAGGTCAGGGTAATCAGATCAATCGGCTCGCCAGCCTCCCCAAGCTCAATCATGGCTTCATAGATCATTTGATGAGACTTATCGTAGAAGTCCTCGGTACGCACCCGTTCCATCGCGGTAATTAACGCTTCGGACTGCAGCAGAATGGCACCGAGAACCGCCTGCTCTGCTTCCAGGTTCTGAGGAGGAATTCGGTCGATAAATAACTCTGCGCCCATCTTATTCCTCCGTCACTTGGACCTTGAGCGTTGTTTTTACTTCTGGATGAAGCTTAACTGTTACCTGGGTAACCCCCAACGTACGGATCGGGTCATTCAGTTCAATTTTGCGCTTGTCAATCTTGATACCAAGCCCCTGAAGACCTTCCGCAATCTGCTTGCTGGTGATGGCCCCAAACAGACGGCCGCCTTCCCCCGATTTTGCTTTCAGACCTACAGTCAGCTCCTCCAGCTTCTTGCCAAGCTGGATCGCCTCTTCCTTCTCCTGCTGCTTGCGTCTAAGCTCTGCAGCCGATTGGTTCTCCAGCGTCTTCATATTGCCTTGGGTCGCCGGCTTAACCAGACCCTTAGGCAGCAGGAAGTTCTGCGCGTATCCCTCAGAAACCTCTTTAACCTGCCCCTTTTTGCCTTGTCCTTTAACGTCCTGCAAGAAAATTACTTTCATTCGAATAACCCCTCTTTCTTCTCAATTTCATCAAGCACTTCGAGCAGCCGTTTCTCCGCTTCCGCCTGCGAACAGTCCAGCTGGGCTGCCGCATTGGTCAGATGCCCTCCGCCGCCCAGCCGCTCCATGACCACCTGCACGTTCATCGTGCCCAGCGATCTCGCACTGATGCCGATCTTCCCGTCCGGCCGCTCACTGATCACGAACGAGGCCAGAACATTGGTCATGTTAAGCAGAGTATCGGCCACTTGGGCAATCAGCAGCTGCGGAATTTTACGGTTCGGTTCCGTTACCGCCAAAGCGATATGCCCATGAAGCATGCGGGCATGTTTAATAATCTCGGCCTTCTCGATATATTCTTGAAGGTCTTCTTTCAGAATCCGCTGCACCATAACGGTATCCGCCCCGCTCCGGCGGAGGAAGCCCGCCGCTTCGAACGTCCGCGATCCCGTATGCAGCGCAAAATGCTTCGTATCCACAGTAATCCCGGCCAATAGGGCCGTGGCCTCCAGTGGACTCAGCTCCACTTTCTCGTGAATGTACTGAAGCAGCTCGGTGACCAGCTCACATGCCGAGGAGGCATACGGCTCCAGGTATACCAGAACCGCATCATTAATAAACTCCTCACCGCGCCGGTGATGGTCAACAATCACAACCCGGCGTGCGGCTTCCACCAGCCGCGGCTCCATCGTCATCGAAGCCTTATGTGTATCCACAATCACAAGCAGCGTATTCTCCGTCACCATGGCCATCGCCTGCTCAGGAGAAATAAATCTTTTCCTAAGCGGTTCGTCCTTCTCAATTCGCTCCATAATTCGCTCGACCGCTGGATTCACGCCTTCTAAGACAATGTGGGCTTCCACACGGTACATATCCGCGGCTTTCAGCACCCCGATAGAGGCTCCAATTACATCAAGATCAGGCACCCTGTGGCCCATAATCATCACTCGGTCGCTTTCCTGCATCAAATCACGCAGGGCATGGGCAATCACCCGTGCACGCACGCGGGTCCGCTTCTCAACTGCTGTCGTCTTGCCTCCGTAGAAGCTCAGCCGCTGTCCGGACTTCACAGCTGCCTGGTCTCCACCACGACCCAGAGCCATATCCAGACTCGATTGTGCCAGCTCGCCAAGCTCACTGATGCTCTCCGTACCAAAGGCGAGTCCTATGCTGAGGGTAATCGGCACCTTAAGCTCGGCTGTCATCTCCCGCACCTCATCCAGGATGACGAACCGGCTCTGCTCAAGCTCCTTCAGCGACAGATGGTTGAACATCATCAGGTATCTCTCGGAGGACAGCCGCCGCAGATACACTCTGTACTGCTTCGCCCACGCCGTTAAAGCGGCAGCTACACGCGCAATAAGGGCCGCCCTCTGCTGGTCGTCCATCCCTTGGGAGGCCTCATCCAGATTGTCGAGCATAATAATACCCAGAGCGAGCCGCTCGTCTTCATACTTCTCCCTCAGAACGGCAAGCTCGGTCATATCATGAACATAGATCAGGCGTTCGTCAGCCTGAATCGTCAACTCGTAATAGCGGCCATTGACCACAACTTCCACCGTCGAACGGTTGTGCTCCCCTTCCCGCTTGTCACGGCTCAGCTGAGGGAGGGGCGGCAGAAGCTCCTGCAGGCTAACCCCGACCACACTCCCGCGGCCGAACATGCCCTTCACGAAGCGGTTATGCCACTCTACCGTCTTATCCTCGGCGTACAACAGGACGCCGAATGGCAGCCTGCTGATGGCCTCCCCTTCCACCCTTTTGATGCGGAAGGTAAGCTCCGTAATATATTGAACCATGTCCTTCCGGAATCTTCGCTCCGCTTGAAGCATGATGTAGGCTAACGCACATACCAGGCACAGACCTACCAGACCCAGAATCCAATTGTAATAGGATACGAAAATGACAAGCAGCAGCATGAGCATGAACGCCCACACGGTCTGATAGCCGTACCAGCGCTTTTGCAATAAATTTGGCATGCCTTCTCACCCTATCGTCTTGATCTAGTAATCATGTCCCGCAGCGGAAAAGCAATGTCAAACACACCAATAAGCCATAAAGGGCGAACGAACACAAGTGCGATGGTCAGCAGGATAGGTATGGCCAAGTTCCATTTTCTCTGATAGGCCAGAAAGAAGAAGAAACCTGCTGTTTGGATAATGAAGCCGAATTGAAGCAGCGGCATCAGGTTAAGCAGTACGGTTCCAAGGAATCCCTGACGAGCCGCCTCGCCCGCAAACATCTGCACGATCAGACCAATAATATAATACCAGACCAGGGAACGAGGCAGTCTCCAGTCCCGCAGCGGCTTCATCTTCGGTGTAATCTGCCCCATACTGCTGAGCGTCGGCCGCGTCACCGCATGGGTCACAATCGCAATAGCAAGCGAGGTGACCGTCATGGTGAAAGGAATCATCCGCACCGTGAGACTGGACAGCTGACGCGTCATTTCTTCCGTCCAAGCCAGGCCTGGCGCAAGACCACTGCCGGCCATGTCCCTGAACGGTGAGGCGGTAGAGTTGATCACATCCTCAATTGTTTGTACGAGATTGAAGTCGAAGAACAGTGTGCTGATCAGCAGCAGCAGAATGAACTCCAGCAGGATCGTTCCCGCCCCAAATAATACGGTCCGCAGCGCGGACGCTCTTTTTTTATACAGATGTCCCATAACCACAGAAGGAACCAGGAAATAGAGCGGGATCAAGATAAATAGAGAGTTAGACAATACTGAATTAAATACTAAAAATAAGAGAACTAATACAGGCACAATGTGCACAATAAATGATGTTTTGGATAAGGTTGAGTAGAGCACTACGCCTGGCACCAGAAGGAACAAAGCCGTGATCACAGTCAACGGCGTTATCAGAGATAGCAGGAGTAGGAAATAGACCACGCTCCAGGCAACGGATGTCCAGTGAAATTTCAAATAGGTTCACCTCTTACGCATATGTTCTTCCAATGCAGAAATGTCTTGATACCAATCCTCAAGCTGATGGCCTTCCTGCTTGTGCTTCTTCAGCTTCTCCATAATATTCTCATCCAAGTCACGATATGAGATGCCCAGTCTTCTGCCTAATATATACCCGCTCACAATCAGACTGGCGAGACTGTCGGTAATCCGGGTCGTGCTGCCCTCCCACAGAGCTTTGAACAGACGGGATACATGATCGACGACTTCCGTTTTCAGCCACTCAATGACCTTCGCCCGTTTGGCTACATCCATTTCTTTATGCATAGTAGACCAATCACTCTCTCTCCTAGAAAAAGCTTTATTCTCCATTATAGCATAAAACCCGGTGGCCAGCCCAAGGCCGGTATGTGACTGACAGGATGCTCCCGTGCCCTATTGTCTGGGCGCTGCTTCACCACGGGATACAAATTTCTCACAGTATTCGATGATTTGGCTGCGGCGGACGATGCCGATGAACCGGTTCATGTCATCCACAACTGGAACAAAGTTCTGGACCTTGGCCAAATTAATCAGGTCCTCCATATCTTCGTCAATCGAGACTGGCTTGATATCCAGTCTAAGCGGGATATCCTTCAGCAAGTATTTCGAAGCGTTCTCAAAAGTCACCTTACCTTGAGAATTCTTCATGTACCACAACAGATCTCCTTCCGTAATTGTGCCAACATAAACCCCGTGTCTATCAATAATCGGGACAGCCGTATAACGATGGTACTCCATGCGTTCCAGCGTTTGTCTTAGTGTGGAATCCAGAGTAACCGTTGCGACCTCACTTTTCGGCAGCAGGAAAAACGCGATATTCATTGAACAATAAGCCTCCTCTATCCTTTCTTAAAGGTCAAGAAAGTATAAGCCCCCATGGACCGTATGGACCCCTGCCCGTTTTCTCACAGGGCGAAAAAATCGGCAGCCGGTACCCCGGACTGCCGAACAGACATCTCCTCCATACAAAAAGCAGATGTACCCATCCAGTTTCTGTATATATTATGGCATCTCTAGGACGCTCATTCAACGGCCTGCTTCTCAGGAATCATAAGCTGTGAAGCTGCTGTATTCGGATCAGACCAGCTTTCAATCAGCTGTTCGGCATAAGCCACATCCTTCTTATCAGCCAGGTCATAGAAGATATTATTCATACGGACACCTTTGCCCATGATTGTAAAACTGTAAATCTGCGGCGGATTCTCCCCGGTCAACAGCTGTTTAGCAAGATCAATAATATTGTTTGGCATAATATCTGTCTTGAAGTTCGCACCCGCGATGTCCATCAGCTCAGGAATTTTACCGACTTGATCCAGCTTTAGAACCCGGCTAACCATTGCATTCAGGAAGACCTGATGTCTCTTGGTCCGGTTAAAGTCACTGTCTTCCCGGTAACGGACGAAATTAAGGGCGTCCTTCCCGTTATAGATAGGCTGGTTTGCCTTGATCGTGAACTTCTCGTGTTCCTTGGCTTTGTTCACAATATCCTTCGTAATTGGCAGCTCCACGCCGCCCAGCGCGTCAACGACGTCCCGCAGACCTTTGAAGTTAATGGCAGCATAATACTCTACCTTATGCCCCAGGAAAGCTTCTACGGTATCCTTAGACATCTTTTCCCCGCCGAACGCGTATGCATGGTTGATCTTATCCTTTTTGTGCTTGCCTACAATCTCAGTGTACGTATCCCGCGGAATTGAAATGAGCAACACCTTGGAATCTTTAGGCCGAATCACCGCATAGATCATCGTATCCGAACGTGCTGGCTCGTTATCCCGCTGATCTACCCCAAGAAGAAGCGCGGTAAACGGCTTGGTCTGATAGACCACCGGCTTGGGTTTCTCCCCTTGAAGAGGGGCATAGGATTTCTGCAATTTCTGCTCCACATGATCAGACAGAAATAAATCAAATGCCATAATGGCAAGAGGTTTCCTGTATACATAAGCGCCTGAACCCAGAATAACAAGAACCAGAAGGACAATTCCCCACGTTCTTAATCTATTCTTTTTCTTTTTGGGTTTTGGCTTTACCCTGCTTAATTGTTTATCACTCATTCATTTGCCTCCATTTAGATGCAGCTCAGATCCCCGAGTACATCTTCATCTTCATGTATATGTTATACATGTCTTTCCTAGCAGAAGACATGATTAAAGTCCTACTCGAAAGTATAGTAGAATACCATACGACATATTTTTACGGCATAAGTGGCCTTGGGCTTCAAATGAACGTATCCATCCTCCTTCCTTAATAAACGCTAGAGCCGTTTACCGAAGCACGAGAATCAAGGCTTTTGCAACACAAATCTACTTTATCTTCCATTGTACTGAGTTGTTTCCAGCAAAACACTACAAAAAGGTTAAAATACACTTGCACAACGAACAATATAACCTAATTAACTATCATCTATCAACTATTAAACACTGGGATATGCCTGATCTTCTATCCTAATAACGCTTCTATAATGATAAATATCCTCTAACAAAATACGAATGAAAGCTGTAAATGTTCCTAAGTAAGACCTTGTGAGCCCACAGCACTTAATTATCCCTGGGCACCAAAAAAAGCGGGTAAAGGACAACTCCTTTACCCGCTCCTAAGCTGCATACTATTGAAGCTTCTTGAGCGCATCGCTGCCTTCCAGCAGTGGGAAGTGGCAGGCCACCTGTCTGCCTGGAAGAGCCTCTTCCAGCAGCGGTTCAACCTGGCTGCACTTCTCTTGTGCAAGAGGACAGCGGGTATGGAACCGGCAGCCGGACGGCGGATTTGCAGGTGACGGAACATCACCCTTCAAGACGATACGCTCCCGCTTACGGCTTGGAGTCGGCTTCGGAATAGCCGACAGCAGTGCCGCCGTGTAAGGATGGAGCGGATGCGCAAAGAGCTCTTCCGTTTCGGATACCTCAACCATTTTACCCAGGTACATAACTCCAACGCGGTCCGAAATATGGCGCACCACATTCAACCCGTGAGCAATGAATAGGAAGGTCAGTCCCAGCTCCTTCTGCAGTTTCATCAGCAGGTTGATAACCTGGGACTGGACGGACACGTCAAGCGCCGATACCGCCTCATCCGCTACGATAAACTGAGGGTTCAGGGCAATTGCCCGGGCAATTCCGATCCGCTGCCGCTGTCCACCGGAGAATTCGTGCGGATACCGGTTTCGGCGGGACGGATCAAGTCCGACCAACTGCAGAAGCTCGACCACCCGGTCGTCAATCTCCTTGGCGGACATATTGCGGTGAACGCGCAGCGGCTCACCGATAATATCTTTGACCAGAAAGCGCGGATTCAGGGAACCAAACGGATCCTGGAAAATAATCTGCATCTCTTCCCGAAGCTTACGAAGCTCCGAACCACTCAGGGAATGTACATTCTTCCCGTTGAACAGGACCTCTCCATCGGTAGCGCTTTGCAGCTTGAGCACAACACGGCCGAACGTGGACTTGCCACAGCCTGATTCACCAACAAGGCCAAAGGTCTCACCCTTGCGGATCGTGACAGATACGTCGTCAACCGCTTTAACGTTGCCGACAACGCGGTTAAATAACCCCGCCTTAATTGGGAAATACTTTTTGAGATGTTTAATCTCAATCAAATTCTCATTATCTTGAACTTTTGGCTCTTTCATACTCATTTGGTGTCGCCCCCGTTTCTGCCGATCTCCACAGGCGCCTTATCCTCATACAGCCAGCACACGGCACTATGATCGTCGCCTACCTTGAAGTTAAGCGGCTCCTGGGATTTGCATTTATCCATCACATGCGGACAGCGGGGATTGAAGCGGCAGCCACCCGGAAGATTACCGAGGCCCGGAATCGTTCCTTTGATGGTGTACAGTTCTTTTCCGCGGGTGCCTTCAAACCCTGGAATGGATTGCAGCAGACCTACGGTATAAGGATGGGACGGGTTGGAGAAGATCTCCTCAACAGTACCCTCTTCTACAATAGCTCCAGCGTACATAACCGCGATCCGGTCTGCCATTTCAGCAGCTACCCCCATATCGTGGGTAATAAGAAGAATGGACATACCCAGCTCTTCCTTCAGACGCTGGAGAAGATCGAGAATCTGTGCCTGCACAGTTACGTCAAGTGCTGTAGTAGGCTCATCCGCAATCAACAGCTCGGGATTACATGCCAAGGCTACCGCAATAACGACACGCTGACACATCCCCCCGGACAATTCATGCGGATACTGCTTAACACGGATTTCCGGTGCAGGAATACCAACCATTCTCAGCAGGTTGATCGCTTCCTTCTTCGCTTCTGCCTCACTCTTGTTCTGGTGCAGAATAATACTTTCTGCGATCTGATCGCCCACGGTAAATACAGGGTTAAGTGCGGACATTGGGTCCTGGAAGATCATCGCAATCTTGTTACCGCGAATCTTGCGCATGTCCTCCTGGTCTTTGGAGGCCAGATCCTCACCCTGAAATTTAATTTTGCCATCCAAGATGGCTCCGCCCGCATAATCGATCAGGCGCATGATGGACAAGGAGGTTACACTCTTACCGCTACCGGATTCGCCAACAAGGCAGAGTGTCTTTCCTTTTTCTATGTTTATAGAGATATTGTCTGTCGCTTTGACAAATCCCTTTTCTGTCATAAATCCGGTTGTCAGATTCTCTATTTCGAGTAATCTTTCCGCCATTGTTTCAGCCTCCTCCGGGATACCGTCGCTTTTTGTCTAGGATCAAGAGCATCACGGATGCCATCACCGATAAAGTTAACGGACAACACCACAATCAGGATACATAATCCTGGATATACCGCTTGGATAGGATCAGTGAGCATGAATTCCTGTGCATTACTCAGCATTTGCCCCCAGCTTGTATCCGGAGCCTGTACACCAAGCCCAAGGAAGGATAGTGCTGATTCACTCAGGATAGCGCCCCCTACCATCAACGTGGCATTAACGATAATCGGGAAGCTTGCGTTGCGAAGCAAATGTCTGAATATAATTCCCCAGCTGGACACACCAATCGCTTTGGCAGCCTCTACGTACTGAGTCTCCCGCAGCTGCAGGAAGTTCCCCCGCACCAGACGGGCTACGCTCATCCAGCTTGTAAATACCAAGATCATAATCATATAACTTACTTTCGAACCAAAGATGGCGAGAACGAGAATGTTCAAGAACAATAGTGGGATCGAGTTCATAACATCAACAAAACGCATAAAGATTGTATCGATCCATCCGCCGAAATAACCCGAAATAGCTCCGACAAACGATCCGATAATAACCGAAGCCGCAGCCACAGTAAAACCAACTAACAAGGAAATTCGGGCGCTGTATAACAATCTGGAGAAAATATCACGGCCAAGCTCATCCACGCCAAGCAGATGGCCACCGCCTCCCATATCCCCATCCAGATTAATCGCTTCTGGCTTGTAAGGAGCCAGCCATGGAGCAAAAATAGCCGCGAGTACAAAAATGGACAGGACGACCAAACCCGTCATCGCGTACGGATTACGGGAAAATTTCTTCCACACAGTCTTCCACGGACCCGGCGGCTTCTTGGAAGGTGCAGTAGAAGTGACTTCCTCCATTGGAGGCTCAAGGCCCGGCTGACTGCTTTGTGCAATTTCCGTATTCATATTCATACTCATGCCGATTTTCCTCCCTTACCAAGCTGAACCCGAGGATCGACTACTGCGTATAGAATATCGGCAATCAGATTACCAACAATAACAACAACTGCAGTAATCAGAGCAATTGCCATCAATACCGAGTATTCTCTGGCATTTGCCATTTCAATGAACAAACGGCCCATACCCGGCCAGTTAAACACGCTCTCAGTTAGTGCGGCACCACTAACCAGGATCGGCAGATCAAGACCCAGTACCGTAATAACAGGAATGAGCGCATTACGCAGCGCGTGACGGAAAATAACCTTGTTTTCTTTAACCCCTTTAGCACGTGCTGTGCGGATATAATCCTGCTCAAGCACTTCCAGCATACTTGCACGAGAGTACTTAGAGTAAGAGGCCAGGAATCCTAAAGTCAGTACGGATACCGGCAGAATCATATGCATGAACAAATTGCCCAGGTTTCCTTCTTGCCCCATGGTCCACATATCTGAAAGTGGAAGCCAATCGAGTTCTAGTGCGAACAGCTCCTGAAGCAATATACCAAACCAGAAGGTTGGCATGGCAAAACCAATATAAGCAACAAATGAAGCCGTTTGGTCAGAAAGGCCATATTCCTTGGTACTGTTATAAATACCCCATGGAATCGCTATCAGCAAGGATAGAAGCCAAGCTACACTCATCAAGATGACGGTATTTTGAACAGTTGGCCATAGAATTTGACCTACAGGAACGTGGTTCTTAAATGTATAACCCAGATCGCCCTTAAGCAATCCGCCAACCCAAGAGAAGTATTGCTCGTATACTGGTCTATCAAGTCCTAAGTTATGAGCCTGTATTTTGGCTGCCTCCTGAGATAAGCCCGGCGCTAAGAAAATCTGTGTAGGGCCACCCGGTGCCGCATGGATCAGACCGAAAGTGACGATACTGATCAGAACAAGAACCAAAAGAGACTGCAGGACACGGCGAATGAAATATTCAGTCATTGACTATCCTCCCATGATTGTACATAGGTACAACCGATTTAAGCCTAAAAACAAAAAAAGGGAGAGGAGAAGACTCTCCTTCCCCCTCGTTTAGTAGTCGTGTAATTATTGAGTTACCCACCAGTTTTGAATATGGAAGAAAGCTCCATATGGAAGTGATGCTTCAGGTGCATCGGCTTCAGCAAATTTTACACGTGAGCCTAAACCTTGCGGTTGTCCATATTGGTACAAGAATACATATGGCAGGTCAGTGGAAATTTCCTTACCCACTTCTTCATAAATTTTCTTACGCTGAGCTTGGTCAACTGTGGAATATCCATCTACCCACAGCTTATCGAGCTTCTCGTTTTTATACCATCCCATGTTTTGACCATTTGGTGGGAAGTATTTGGAGGAGAAGGTTTGCTCTCCATCTGGATCCGGGTTGTTCAGAGACCAAGACAACAGAACTGCAGGGAACTTACCTGGTGTCAGGTTGTTATCAGCCCAGGAAGAGAAGTCAATCGCTTTAGGTTTAACCTCGATACCTACTTCTTTCAGGTTCTGTTGGATAACCGTAGCCACTTGTTGACGGCGGCTGTTACCCGCATTGTATTGAAGCTCGAAGGAGAAACGATGACCGTCTTTAGCCAGGATACCATCAGAGCCTGCAACCCAACCGTCTTCAGCAAGAAGCTTCTTAGCTGCTTCAGGGTCATATTTGTACTCAGTTACAGCTGAGCCTGGATCAGCCCAAGTATTTGGCAGGAACGGAGCATTCAGCTTAGTACCAGTTCCTTTAAGAATGTTGTTGATCATACCTTCGCGGTTAAGTGCTGTGGCAATCGCTTGTCTTGTCTTCACGCCAGTGAATGGAACGAATTTGTCCGGGAAGTTCTCAGGCTTGAAGTTGAATGCAACATACTCATATTGAGGTCCTGGAGCAAGAAGAACGGTCAGGCCTTGTTTCTTCTTAACAGCTTCCACTTGGGTTACAGGAATCGCTTGGACCATGTCCACATCGCCTTTAATCAGAGCTTGAACCTCAGTGTTTTGGTCCGCATAGATTTTGTAAACGACTTTGTCAATGTGAGGTTGTTGACCCCAGTAGTTAGGATCTTTCTCAAATGTCAGATACTGCTTTTGTTTCCACTCGGTCCATTTCCAAGTACCGTTAGTTACAGTCTTGGCAGGGTCCTTACCATATGCATTGTTCTTCAGATCTTCCGGTTTAACATCCTTCAACACGTGATATGGAATCAACTGGTTGAACAAGCTGTATTGGAACGGTGCAAATACTTGCTTCAAAGTAATTTTAACGGTTTGATCGTCAATTTTCTCAAGCTTATCCACTTTGTCAAATTGCCCGATACCCGGAGAACCTGCTTTAGGGTTACGGAACGTGTCAATTGTGAAGATAACGTCATCCGCAGTAACCGGTTGGCCGTCACTCCATTTAGCTTCTTTTTTCAGCTTGATCTCATAAGTTTTGCCGTCAGCGGATACTTTTGGCAGTTCAGCTGCAAGAGACCAAGGTTCAGCAGCAAGGTTACCCTTACGGTCAAGATCATACAGATTAGCCATCACGAACTTGGCTGCATCCGCAGAAGCTGTGTTATCGATATAGATCGGGTTGATCGATACGATATCAGAGAAGCTGCTGAATGTCAGTGTTCCACCATCTACCGGTTTATCAGTAGACTTATTGGCATTTGTCTCGGAGCCTGTAGGCGCTTTAGTAGATCCACCTTCAGCGGATTTGTTGGAGTTGCTGCAACCTACGAACAGAGCGCCAACAAGTGTAAGCGTCGCTAATAGGGCAACCCATTTTTTTGTTTTTACCATTAACGTGTTCCTCCCATTTTTAAAATTGTACTGCTGTAAAGCGTCCTCCGGGTCGAAGCTAACCTCACGTCTTTCCTAATTCTGTCTACGATATGAATTGAACTAAAGATACAACATGCTATTGCTGCTTCAACTACACCTCCAGCATGGCTGACTTCACCAGTCTTTAGTTCATTTCACATGCTACGTGGGCTTTGACCCCCCTCATGGTTCAGAATCTGAGAAGCTGTTTAATTAACTTCTAATATATTGTTAATCAATATATCCTAATAAAAAAAGCATAATATACATAGGTTTACTCGGAATTATATTCTCAAAGACAATTTCTTGCTGCGGTCCCCTAAAACCAATTTTGTTAACCACGGGTCAATTTAATGTTAATGTCTCCCTATTACATTTCCGAACAAACATCTGAATTATTAATGCTATGTTTCATTATTAGTAAATAATATACATTAAATTTACCAAAATTCCAACTAATTTTATGTTTTGTTTTTAATTTTTTTTTAATGTCATGTATAGAAAAAACTTTTCAATCTACGATTTGCCTGGAAGGTCACTCGGCTGCACCCTCTAAATTTCATTTTCCTTTAAGAAAAGAAGCCTCCAAAACTTCCATTTTTGCTGTATAAGATTGTATAAAATCCTACTTTTCTGCATATTTATAATACCGACTTAAAACAAAAAAACAGCCGATTTCTCGGCTGCTCTGTTAACTTTATTACTCCGTCGTATAAGGCAACAATGCGATTTGACGGGAACGTTTGATAGCAATTGTCAACAAACGTTGGTATTTTGCGCTAGTGCCAGTTACACGGCGTGGCAAAATTTTACCGCGTTCGCTGATGAATTTCTTCAACAGTTCAGTGTCTTTATAGTCAATGTGAGTAATTTTGTTCACAGTGAAGAAGCACACTTTACGACGTTTGTTACGGCCGCCGCGGCGAGCCGGTCTTTTGTCGTTGTCTCCGCCTTCTCTTGGTTTAAAAGCCATGCTGTTTCAGTCCTTTCCAATATTAAAATGGCAAATCGTCATCCGAAATATCAATCGGCTTACCGTCATCGGAGAATGGATCCTGATTGCTGCGGGAGCTGCTGCCGCTGCGGTTACCACCGCTGCCGCCTCCGAATGGAGCTTCTTCCCGTTGCCCGCCGCCACCTTCTCGGTTCGACTCCAAGAAACGGACATTATCGGCGATGACTTCGGTCACGTATACACGTTTACCTTCGTTATTATCGTAATTCCGTACTTGAATGCGTCCTTCTACTGCGGTCAAACGACCTTTACGCAGGTAGTTGGCACAAGTCTCAGCCAGCTGTCTCCACGTAACGACCGGTATAAAGTCCGCTTCGCGTTCTCCGCCTTGGGATGTGAAAGGTCTGTCTACGGCAATCGTAAACTGGGTGACCGCCACGCCTGATGGCGTATAACGCAGCTCCGGATCACGGGTTAGTCTTCCGATGAGAATGACACGGTTTAACAATCTGGTCTCCTCCTCTGAGCGAATAATTTACAAACAAGTCTTAAGCAACGTCTTTGGTAATGAGATAACGGATAACTTCGTCGGAAATCTTCAGAATACGTTCCAACTCGTTTACCACATCTGGAGTCGCAGTAAAGTTTACAAGAACATAAACTCCATCACGAACCTTGTTAATCTCATACGCAAGCCGGCGTTTACCTAAAACATCATGTTTTGTAATTTCCCCGCCGTTTTGGATGATGCCTTGGAATTTTTCGACTACAGCTTGAACCGCTTCTTGTTCAAGATCAGGACGAATAATGTACATCACTTCGTATTTGCGCATATCTTTCACCTCCTCTTGGACTCACGGCCCCCAATGCAAGGCTTGGGAGCAAGGAGCGAGCCTAAACTCGCACCATAATAATATAACAAATCCGAACATCCGATGCAAGTCTAATTAGGCTCATCGCAGCCTTTCGCCATTTTCCATACGCAGATCATCGTCCTGTTATTTATCTTCTCCCGGGGCCAGGAAGCAGTCATCCCATGAACTACCTTACCGCTCTCCCGTTCGCTTCACATCAACTTCCCCATAATCGTGCACAATAAATCCGTACTCTTTATAACTTAAGGAAAGGAGCTTAATCTGATATGGGTGAGCAGACCGAATACGAACCAGGGGATAAAGCCCCGAATCCCGGCATTTATACCGAGGTAGGCGAAGCGCGGAGCTTCCATACTCAAATTCAAAATCCGAAACGCATTAAGCTGGAGCGCGGAGAAACATTCCCGGATACCACGAACAAGAACAGAAAGTGGAAGAAGGCCGAGAAAGCCAGAGTTCACTAAAGTAACCGGTTGCGTTTTCCAGAACCTATTCGTATATTCCACTCAGCTTCTGCACATTCTATATTCAGACGGCGTACAAGAGAGGTGTGGTTCCGTTGGACCGTTTCAGCGAATCATCTGTTCAGGAGTCTTATTCACAACCAGTGTTCAGCATAATGTGAAGAAATATCTGACCTCTGTGAAGATGGGCGGATGTAAGCTTTGATTATCTGTGAAGGATCGTATCCTGCATTTGTGTGAGAGAAGAATTCCATTCGTACGCCGTCAACCATAAAGAGGTCCCCATTCGGGGGCCTTTTTCCTTAGATGGCTTCAACTTATATAAGTTGGACAACTTGCTGCACGGATGAAGACTCCGGGTGAAATGTTCTTTTTCATTCACAAAAGCGAACACTACGCTTTTTTCGGAATCATTTCCCTTTTTTCCTAATTCCCTGATCCTTATTTAGTTCAACTTCTATAAATAAGCAATAAAAAAGCCCCCGTCATCGACGGAGGCGTTCATGTTCATATATGGTGGCGGAAAGAGTGGGATTCGAACCCACGCACGCCTTGCGACGCCTAGCTGATTTCGAGTCAGCCCCCTTGGGCCTCTTGGGTACCTTTCCGCAGCATATAACATTGTAGCATAAACTATGTTATTTTGCAACCTTCTTAGTTGGCTGATTTTGCACTTTGCGAAGCTTACAGCACACGAGGTGGTGCTTCATGACGGCCGTCAATGTTGCCAGGCCCCTGTGTTCAAGGATTCAGATTCAGCCCTTAAGTGAGGTCGTTCGGACTTGCGTCTGCACCCATCTCAGCCTCGGCAGACCGAAGAACCTTCTTCATGTTCTTCTCGAATTTGGCGCGCGGGATCAGCACGCTGTGCTTACATCCGACACACTTAATCCGGATATCCATTCCCATGCGGATGATCTCCATTTCATTGCTGCCGCAAGGATGATTTTTTTTCATCTGTACGATATCGCCAAGCTGAAATACTTTGCGCTCCAAATCGATACAACTCCTTTACACCTATAAATTTATCCGCCGTTGGCCTCAGACAACTGCCTCGCTTCAACCTCTTCCAACGCTTCCTTGGCATAGGTCTGGATTTGACGCTCCAGATCAGCACGGTTACCAGGCAGCGTCTCCGCAATAATCCGCACCACATACTCACTTGATGTGATCGACTGAATACCTAACACATTTGGCACACTCACCATAGCCTCGGAGCTATCCTTAAGCTCCTGCATAGATTTGCGCAGAACCGCAAGGGAATCATCCAGCTTCTTCTGATTACTGAAGGGGATGTCAACCACAGCCAGCGCATTATTCAAGGAATAGTTGGTCACATTCGTGATCATGCCATTGGGAATAATGTGCACCTCTCCCGTCCAGCTGACCAGACGTGTGGTCCGAAGCCCGATAATTTCCACCGTCCCCTTAAGTGTTCCCGTCTGAATCACGTCACCCACAGCAAATTGATCCTCCAAGATGATAAAAAAACCAGTAATGACATCTTTCACGAGACTCTGGGCTCCAAATCCAACGGCCAAGCCGATAACGCCCGCTCCAGCCAGCAGCGGAGCCAGATTCACGCCGAACTCCTGAAGCAGGAGCATGATCATAATAAAATTACTAGTGATAGTTATGATATTTTTCAGCAGGGCCCCTACGGTGACAAAGCGCCGCGGATTCAAGTTAATCCGGCTTTCTTCATGCCGCTCCAGCGAGTGGTCAATAAACTTAAAGACAATGCGGATAAATAACCGCGTTATTACCATGATAAGAATTATTCTTAGGCAGGAAAACATAAGCTTTTCCCACATATCTACATCCGTGAACCAGTTCCAAATCTTGTCCTTTAAAGTCAGTACACCCTTAAACGCTTTATCTGCTGCGCCATCCGAATTGTTCAATGGAAAGTACATGGCTCCCCCTCCTGCTTCCAACCTCCGCCTTTCTTTACGTCCTCTATGGCGGCTTTAGTCTATATTTATATCAATGTTAACATAACCCCTGCCATCTTTCGAATATATCCCCCGGATCTCTACGGTTTCTTCCAGGACAATCCGCTGAACCCTTGGCAGATCCACTCTGTCAAATTGAATAGACAGTGCACAGCCGGCTGTAATCTCCTTCGGTGTGGGAAACAGGTCGATCTCAATCTCCGCATATTCCAGCAGCATTTCCGCCCGCAGCGCCTGCTGTGTAGAGTCAAAAGCCATAACCAGCCAGTTATCCATCATCAGAATACCCCTTTGCTTCCAAACTTCAAAATACCCTGCGAGTATAAAATCTTCCATACATTCATATACTGACTACTATACAAGTTAGAGTCCATAGGCTATTCAGAAGTTTATTCTTCTTATATTGAATGGAAAGGAAGATACTATGTCCCCTACAGATCCAACTCATGCTGCTCAAGAGACACCTTATTTAAAAATCCCCCACACTGAGCCTGGCATACATTCGGCTATTATCCATCGGCTTCTTCTCCATTTCACCAAGCTCTCTTCCAGGCAAGATATCGTAATCGTATGTATTGGCACTGACCGTTCTACAGGGGACTGTCTAGGCCCTCTGGTAGGCACCGCCTTATCCAAGCTTCAAAGCGGCAGCTATCATTTATACGGAACACTCGAGGAACCCGTACATGCCATGAATCTTCAAGATACCCTTCTTCATATTCAGCAGGTTCACGAGAACCCTTTTGTCATAGGAATAGACGCTTGTCTTGGCCAATCTTCCAGTGTGGGATGCATCCAGGTAGTGCAGGGCCCTCTGCGTCCTGGTGCCGGGGTAAATAAAGAACTGCCGCCGGTTGGCGATATCCATCTTACAGGCATCGTCAATGTCGGCGGCTTTATGGAATATTTTGTGCTGCAGAACACCAGATTAAGTCTGGTCATGCGTCTATCTGACATCATTGCGACCAGCCTGTTCGCCGCCATTAAAGAATGGAATCGAAGCTTTAAGCCTCTTGCCCGGCGAGACGAATGGCGTCCTTTTCCTCAGGAGATAATGAATAAGGCGAATCTCCACTAACTACGGGCTTGGCATATACATAGGAGCCCTCCCGGCTGTAAATCCCGGTCAGTACTACCCCATCCAGCTGATTATCAACAAAAGCGACAGAAAAGCTTAGCTCGTTGCCACGTTCTTCAAAGGCATTATAACGCTTAATGCCTATTTTTGCTTTTTGCTTCGGGAGGAGCTTGTGGATGGACTGCAGTTGCCGCTGCTGTTCTCCCTGCTCATCCTCAATTTGATCCATCTGCACTTTAAGATCAATCAATAAAGTCTCCAGGTTCTCAACGCCCGCACCAGCCATCATTACTTCATATTTCCGGCGCATCTTCTTCAGCTTGCTGCCCTGTACGATATTCCAGATGAGAAATAAGATAAACAACAGTGCGGTACCTACGATGATTAATCCCAATTGCTCGCTGACTAGTTTATTCCACTCCCACATGCCTGGCTCTACCCCTCTATAATAATCTATGACTTATATATCTCCTGCATGGCCGTGATCAACGCCTGAACTTCCTCTACCGTTGTGTTATATCCGACGCTCGCTCTCACAGCCCCGCTCTGAAGTGTACCCGCTGTCTCATGTCCAAGCGGAGTACAATGAAAACCAGCCCTCACAGCAATTTGATAATTGCGGTCTAACTTGAATGCAACCTCTGCTGCATCCATATTCTCCACGTTAAAAGATACAATACCCGTTCTTGGCTTGCCCAATGCGGGACCAAGTATGTGTATTCCAGGAATCTCAGCCAATCCCTTCATGATCAGCTGGGTCAGCATCCACTCATGCTTATGGATGTTATCCACGCCCACAGACAACACTTCACCTACCCCTTCTCCCAAGCCGGCTATTCCAGGGGTGTTAGGTGTCCCCGCTTCATATCGGTCCGGCCGGACTGAAGGCTGCTCCAGCTCTTCCGACTGGCTTCCGGTCCCGCCATGCAAATGGGGAACCAAATCAATTTCCGGGCTAATGTAGAGCCCACCCGTTCCCTGAGGTCCCAAGAGTGCTTTATGCCCGGGGAAAGCCAATAGATCAATGCCCATGTCCCCCACATCGATGGAATACGCACCAGCGGTCTGGGCAGCATCGACCAGCAGTAAAGCCCCATTCTTATGAGCCAACTTAGAAATTTCCTTAACAGGAGTAATACTTCCCAGCAGATTGGAGCTATGGCTGCAGACAACCAGTCTTGTATTATTGGACATAAAACTACGTTCGAACCCCACCAGATCAATCTTTCCTTCTTGATCCGCAGCTATATAATCAACCTTAACCCCGTATGCCCTCTTTAGAAACTCCAACGGCCTACGGACAGAATTATGCTCCACCATTGTAGCTATCACATGATCTCCTGGCCTTAACAGCCCTTTGATCGCTAGATTCAGGGCACTGGTAGTATTGGAAGTAAATGCAATATCTGCTGGATTCTTAACATTAAGCAGCTGTGCTATACGGCTTCGCGTCCGCATCAGAACCCGGCCCGCCTGTATTGCCATCCCATGGGTACCACGTCCAGGATTGGTTGTGCCGCTGGTAAGAACTTCCTGAACGGCTTGAATAACACCTGCCGGTTTGGGCCATGAGGTAGCTGCATGATCCAGGTAAATCATCTTCCTCTCACCCTCCCCCTCTGCTCACTTCAATCTTTGACTTTAAGATCAAGAAAGACATACCCCTGCCCCTGACTACAAGGAGAGATATGTCAATCCATCATTGAAGCATGTCAAGTAATCGCTGTAGATCCTGTTGGCTGAAGTAGTTAATTTCGATCTTTCCTTTGTCCTTAGATGACTTGATTTTGACCGTTGTCTTGAAACGTTCCCGCAAACTTTCTTCTACTTCTTCAATATAAGGGTCCCGTTTCTTAGTTGCAACTTTCACTTTTGCTGCGTCCAGCTTCTTACGATCTAATTGCTGAACCGCATCCTCAAGTTCTCTAACACTCCACTCATTCTCAATACACTGCTTAGCAAGCTGTTTAATCATAGTCGCATCCTTCAATCCAACTATGGCTCTTGCATGCCCCATAGATAATGTTCCACGTGAAACATAATCCTTCACCTCTTCAGGTAGAGCTAGCAAGCGAAGGAAGTTGGCAATATGAGAACGCGACTTTCCTACCTTTAAAGATAACTCCTCCTGTGTGAGATCAAACTGATCCATTAGCCCCTGATAAGCGACTGCAATTTCCATTGCATTTAAATTCTCACGCTGAAGGTTCTCAATCAATGCAATTTCCATAACCTGTTGATCGGTAAAATTTCTCACTACAGCAGGCACGGTTGTGTTGCCGCAATATTGAGAAGCTCTAAACCGGCGCTCCCCGGCAATAATCTCGTAGCCCTTGAGAACACTTCGTACAATAATAGGTTGAATAACACCATGCTGACGAATCGATTCCGCAAGATCACGAATGGCTTCCTCATCAAAAGTTTTACGTGGCTGGTATGGATTCGCCCGAAGTTGATTAAGGGGGATTTCGACCACCTTATCGTCCTCACTCACAGTAAGCGATGGAATCAACGCATCAAGACCTTTTCCCAGGCGCTTACTCATAAGAAATCACTTCCTTTGCCAATTCTAGATACACTTCTGCCCCTTTGGAGCGAGGGTCGTACGTAATAATTGACTGACCGTGCGAAGGCGCTTCACTAAGTCTGACATTTCTCGGAATAACAGTTTTATATACCTTCTGCTGGAAATACTTCTTCACTTCTTCAATAACCTGAATACCAAGATTTGTTCTTGCATCAAACATGGTAAGAAGCACACCTTCGATCTGCAACGAGGTATTCAGATGCTTCTGAACAAGACGTACCGTATTAAGCAGTTGGCTGAGTCCCTCAAGAGCATAATACTCACATTGAATCGGGATCAGCACCGAATCGGCAGCTGTCAGTGAGTTAATCGTAAGAATACCAAGCGAAGGAGGACAATCGATAATAATATAATCGTATTGGCTCTTCACCATCTGCAGCGACTTCTTCAGTCTCACCTCACGCGAAATGGTGGGAACAAGTTCAATCTCAGCACCCGCAAGCTGAATGGTTGCCGGAATCATATCTAACCCTTCAATTTGCGTTGAAGTGATGGCTTCTTTAGGATGAACCTCGTTAATTAAAACATCATATATGCAATTGGCAACGTCCGCTTTATTTATACCAATACCGCTGGTTGTATTTCCTTGAGGGTCTATGTCCACAAGTAAAACTTTCTTCCCCAACGTAGCCAGCCCGGCTCCCAAATTGACCGATGTTGTTGTTTTTCCTACACCGCCTTTTTGGTTGGCAATGGCAATGATTTTAGACAACCTGTTCACCTCAATATTATTTAAAAATCTTCTTGTAGATCCATACAGAATACAGGCTGTGCGGAAGCTGGAAAACGATTTAAGCTAAACTGTTCAAATAGGATGACTGATTAATACAGAAAATCTCAATAGTGAAATTTCAGGACCAATCCTTTTCGTGAGTAAAATGTTCCTTTCGTCGTTGTGCCTCGGCTTCTTGATCCCATGGCTAGTCATACAATAGAAATCTACTTGCCAAAGCAGCCACTTACGTTACAAAGGATCACTTACTCCCTGCCAGTAGTCACTGTTCATCACTATCAGACAATTCACCCTGTATCAGCATAGCTGACCTAGAGTGTAATGTCGTCTGCCTTATTCAACTTGAACACCCTAGTCCTCTTCCCCAAGCATCTCGGTTAAGCCTATCATATCTGTACAACTATGCCAGTCAACACCAAGAAGCAGCTACAAAAAGACAGAAAAAGCGGCTCTGCCGCCGCCTTCTAGCGCAAATTTGCCCGTTTTAGCGTTTGGGAATTTTGATTACGATTTCATAATGATCTTCATGATCTGTTTCAGCCGTCTTAATCTGCAAGCCGGATCCCGATACCATATCAATGGATTGACGAATCGTATTTAAGGCCAGACGGACATCTTTAGTGAAAGAAATACGCTTTGATTTTTTGTTTTTAGCTACTTCTTTGTAGAAAGCAATTCTTGCCTCCGTCTGTTTGACATTTAAGTCTTTGGCAATAATCTCTTCCAGAATTTTGAGCTGCAATTCCTCGGTCTCCAGGGAGAGCAAGGCTCTTGCATGACGTTCTGTAATTTTACGTTCCATTAAAGCATTCTTCACGACTTCCGGCAGCTGAAGAAGACGTATCTTGTTTGCGATGGTAGACTGGCTCTTTCCAAGTCTCTGGGCCAGACTTTCCTGGGTTAATTGATGAAGATCAATGAGGTTCTGGTAAGCAATTGCTTCCTCAATTGAGGTCAGATTCTCACGCTGAAGGTTCTCGATCAATGCAATCGAGGCTGCTTGAGAATCATTGAAGTCCCGGATAATAGCAGGAATCGTCTCGATACCGAGCTTCCTAACCGCACGCCAACGACGCTCACCTGCAATAATCTCATATTTCTCATTCCGGAGGCGAACCACAATGGGTTGAATGACGCCATGAGTCTTGATGGTCTGACACAACTCATCAATCCGTTCATCGTCAAAGATTGTCCTTGGCTGATAAGGCCCGCTGACAATATTGTCCACCGGAAGCTGCTTCACTTCTTCCCCATGATTTCGTTCGGTCAACCCAAACAATTTAGAAAATTGTTCTTTCATTCCGTAGATTACCACCTAATTTCAAAGTAGCATAAGGCTCTCTAGCCTTATGATCTTCATTCCATGGGAATGAGTTTAATGGCATCCTATAAGGTCCTTAAGTTACCTCAGGTCATGCGGGATATCCATCCCATTTCAGAAGGAAATTCGCTAGCTATACATATAATCTATTCTATCACTTTTTCCTCTATAATCCTATTCTCTATCTTACCAGTTTCTATAGAATCATACCAGATTTCTGATAAATGCAGGTTTTGTAAACATGTTATGTATCATCACTTTGTATGAAACCAAGCTGCTCTTTTCCACCCTTTTATGAAATGGCGACTTCAGGGCATTTTAAAAAGTGAAATTTACTTTACTTCCTCAAGTATTTGTTTCACGTGGAACACAAAATATACCAAAAAAATCACCCCTAAATTAGAGGTGATTTTAATGGTGTTCCCGCTTTTCGCGGATATTTTTTTGGAGTAGCCGCCGTCTTTTTAATCAAGATTATATGCCGTTCTGACTGCTCAACTGGAAGTGAAAACTTGAAGTTTTTAACTACTGAACCTTTAAGCTCTTTCAAGCTAAAAGCAGCTTCCTTTAGCTCTTCCTCTGGATCATTGCCCTTCATGGCGGCAAAAGTCCCACCGGGTTTCACAAAAGGTAAACAGAACTCATTCAGTACAGCCATTCGTGCAACAGCACGCGCCGTGGCCAAATCATAAGAGTCTCTATGCTCTGCCAGTCTGGCCACGTCCTCTGCCCTGCCATGAATTAACTTAACCTGCTCCAACTGCAAATCATCCACTACATGCTGAAGGAAGCCAATACGTTTATTTAATGAATCAACAATCGTTAACCGTAAATGAGGAAAAGCGATTTTTAGCGGTATACCTGGAAAACCCGCCCCAGAACCTACATCGATGAGGTTGCTTATCTTGCCCATCTCCATATAGAAGCTAAGACTCAATGAATCATAAAAATGCTTCAGGTAAACCTGATCACGCTCCGTAATCCCGGTTAGATTCATTTTTTCATTCCATGCCACCAGTTCCTTGAAATAAATCTCAAACTGGTTCAACTGATGCTCGCTTAATTCCATTCCTTGATTTTGAAGTAATTCTACAAATCCCGTCTGAACAGAATCCATTCCTTATCCCCCTGCTGCGGTTACCCGGTTATAGTGTTCAAGATAGACAAGCAGGATCGAAATATCGGCTGGGGTAACTCCCGAAATCCGGGAAGCCTGCCCAATGGAAATCGGGCGGATCCGGTCAAGCTTCTGACGGGCTTCCATAGCGATGCCATGGATATCTTCATACTTAATGTTCTCCGGTATTTTCTTCTTTTCCATCTTCTGTAAACGTTCCACGTGGAGCAATTGCTTCTCGATGTATCCCGCGTATTTCACTTGAATTTCAACCTGCTCTTTGGTCTCTTCGTCCAGTTCTACCGAAGAAGGAGACAAAGGCTCAATATGAGCATAGCCAACTTCAGGACGACGCAAAATGTTCAGCAGTGTACTGCCATCCTGAATAGGCGCTGACCCAATCGATTCCAGAATCGGATTCACATCCACCGGTTTCACCTTCGTGTTCTTGAGCCGCTCAATCTCCACTTCCACATTCATCTTTTTGGTGAGGAATTGATCATATCGCTCCTGCTTGATCAGGCCAATCTCATAACCGATTGGAGTTAAACGAAGATCGGCATTATCATGGCGGAGCAGAAGACGGTATTCCGCCCGGGAGGTCAGCAGACGGTAAGGTTCATTGGTTCCTTTGGTGACCAGGTCATCAATCAACACTCCAATATAACCTTGGGAACGGTCCAGTACAACAGGCTCTTTGCCTTGTACTTTCCGTGCGGCATTAATACCTGCCATAATCCCCTGGCCAGCCGCTTCCTCATAACCCGAAGTACCATTAAGCTGGCCAGCCGTGAACAGGCCGGGAACAAGCTTGGTCTCCAGCGAAGGCCAGAGCTGAGTCGGCACCATGGCATCGTACTCGATCGCATATCCGGTACGCATCATCTCCACATTTTGCAGGCCTGGAATCGAACGAAGAATCTGCAGCTGAACATCCTCCGGCATGCTGGTGGATAGCCCTTGCACATAGTACTCAGAAGTGTTCTTACCTTCCGGCTCAAGAAAAATCTGATGCTTAGGCTTATCGCTGAACCGCACGATTTTATCCTCAATAGAAGGACAATATCTTGGGCCCGTTCCTTCAATAACTCCCGAGAACATCGGAGCCCGGTGCAGATTCGCATTGATAATCTCATGGGTTTCAATTGAAGTATAAGTCAGCCAGCATGGCAGCTGTTCATTGTTCGAACCTTTGGTTTCGTAAGAGAAGAACTTCGGCTTATCATCCCCTGGCTGAATTTCAGTTTGGGAGAAATCAATCGTATCTTTATGAACACGCGGTGGTGTTCCCGTCTTAAAGCGAACCAGTTCAAAACCAATTTCCTTCAAATGGTGGGCCAGTCCTACAGAAGGCTGCTGATTATTAGGGCCGCTTTCGTACATCAGTTCACCCATTATAATTTTGCCGCGGAGATAAGTACCAGTGGTTAACACTACCGCTTTCCCGCGGTACTCTGCTCCAGTCTTCGTAATAACGCCGACACAGTTTCCGTCTTCAATAATTAATTTCTCAACCATACCTTGGCGAAGGGTTAGATTCTCTTCCTTCTCCATCGTTTCCTTCATCGCATGTTGATACAGGAACTTATCCGCCTGAGCCCGCAGAGCATGAACAGCCGGTCCTTTCCCTGTGTTCAACATCCGCATTTGGATGAAGGTTTTATCGATATTCCGGCCCATTTCGCCGCCAAGCGCGTCAATCTCACGAACCACATGGCCTTTAGCAGGGCCGCCAATGGACGGGTTACAAGGCATGAATGCCACCATATCCAGATTAATGGTGACCATTAGTGTACTACAGCCCATCCGTGCCGCAGCAAGCGCAGCCTCCACACCGGCATGACCCGCGCCCACGACGATTACATCATATTCACCCGCTGGGTATCCCATTTTATTGTTGCCTCCTTATATAGAGCGTTTCTCTCGTCTTATGATTTCCATCCTCACCGCATCCGAGAAACGCTGATCTATCTCATTATTACCTACAACGACTGAACTAATGATGGACAAGAAAAGTACAGCACGTAAAATGCTCCTAAAATCAACTGTTGTTCTTGGATTTATGGAATAGATAAGTTGAACAATTGATTTACAAGTAACGCAGCCGTGTGAAATGTTCTTTCGATCGCTGTTGCTCCCAGATTTCTTGAATTAAATTTATGAGGTGGAAGCCCGGTCACAAAGGCGAACGCTTCGCTTCTCCAGAATCATTCACACTTTTGCCTATTGGTAAATCTTTAGCTCACCTTGCATTACAATCCTTCACCATCATATCATGATCCGGGTCCTCTGAACGGCACGCTGGCATAAATCCTTTTATTTCCCCAAGCAAAATTGGGAGAAAATCTGATCAAGCAGCGAATCAGGAGCGGAATCTCCAATCACTTCACCCAGTTGTTCCCACGCAAGCCGTACATCAATTTGATAAATATCAATAGGTATTCCGGCATCTGCGGCCGCATAAGCATCCTTAAGCGAGGCGGCAGCTTTGTGAAGCAGGGCTATATGCCTTACATTGCTGACATACGTCAGATCGCCCGATTCAAGCTGGCCCCCAAGGAACAACTCCGTGATCGCCTCCTCCAGCTTTTCCAACCCCTCCGTTGTCCGTACCGACAGTTTAACCCGGTTCTGCTCCGGAAAATAACGGCTGACAGTTTCAAGATCAATTTGCTGAGGAAGGTCACTCTTGTTGATGAGCACAATAACCTGACGGTCTTGAATTTGCTCCATCAACTTAACCTCATCCTCATGCAGCGGCTCAGCCCCGTTCAGTACAAGCAGGATCAGATCGGCTTCATTCACCGCCGCTTTGGAGCGCTCCACACCAATCTGCTCTACAACATCCATCGTCTCCCGAATCCCTGCGGTATCGAGCAGCTTCAGTGGGATATTGTTAATCGTAACGAACTCCTCAATAACATCCCGCGTTGTGCCCGGGATATCCGTAACAATAGCTTTATTCTCCCGCGAAAGTGCGTTCATCAACGATGATTTGCCCACGTTCGGACGACCGACAATTGCAGTTGTAATCCCCTCGCGCAGAATTTTACCTTCGTTCGACCGCTTAAGCAGCTTGTCGATTTCCTGTATAGCAAGAGAACATTTATCTTTAATAAAAGCAGAAGTTAGAGACTCCACGTCATGCTCCGGATAATCAATGTTCACCTCAATGTGGGCCAGCGTCTCAAGAAGCGTCTGACGGATGTCTTGAATTCTCCGGGATAGATCCCCCTCGACCTGCTTTAGAGCCACTGAGAAAGCGCGGTCCGACTTCGATCGGATCAAATCAATGACGGCCTCCGCTTGGGACAAGTCAATTCTTCCGTTCAAGAAAGCCCGCTTCGTGAACTCACCCGGCTCAGCGAGACGAATAGCTGGCTGCCGGAGCAGCAGATCCATCACCCGTTTAACTGAGATCACTCCGCCATGCGTGCTGATCTCCACTACATCCTCTGTGGTAAAGGAACGCGGGGCCCTCATCACTGTAACCAGAACCTCTTCCAGTTTATTTCCCGAATCCGGATCTATAATAAACCCGTAATGCACGGTATGGCTGTCAGCTTCGACCAGTGGTGTTCTGGAACGGAGCAGACGGCCTACCTCAGCAATGGATTCAGGACCGCTCACACGTATAACCGCAATTCCGCCTTCTCCCACTGCCGTTGAAATGGCAGCAATCGTATCCGTAACCATAAGTCACCTCTTCATATATAGATAAAAAGAAATGACGATTGCCTAAGCAAACGTCACTCCCCATACATTCATTTACTTTGTCTTACCGTAATGACAACCCGGCGATTAGGTTCCTCGCCTTTACTGTAAGTTTTGACATCCGGATGATCCTGCAGCTTGGAGTGAATAACCTTCCTCTCCTGAGGGGACATCGGCTCCAAGGAGACCTCCTTCTGTGTCCGAACCACTCTTCCTGCGAGCCTTAAGGCAAGCTCCTCGAGTGTCTTCTTCCGGCGCTCCCGGAAGTTCTCCGCATCGAGTACCAGACGTATGAAACTATGCGAGTAGCGGTTGGCTACAATGTTGGTCAAATACTGCAAAGCATCCAGTGTCTGACCTCTTCGGCCAATCAATAAGCCTAGATCAGAGCCAGAGATGTTGAGTATTGCGCTGTCTTTACGCTTTACTATCTCAACTTCAACCTGCAGGCCCATACTTGCACCCACTTCAGTAATAAATGACGCCGCCTCTTGATAAGGATCTTTATCTTCATGCTGAAATTCATCGCTGCTTGTAACGGGCGGCTCTACAATCTCTGCATGAGCAGATTCAATCTCAGGCGGTTCTGATCCGTTGTCAGCCAGCAGAGTAAGCTCTACCTTGGCCTCCTTGACTCCGAACAGACCCAGGAATCCTTTTGACGGCTGCTCTAACACTTTCACGGCGACTTGACTCTCGGTGGTGCCGAGCTTGGCCAATCCTTGTTTTACAGCATCTTCAATGGTTTTTCCCGACGTCACAACTCTGTTCATTTTTTCTTGTTGGCCTCCTTGTTGGTGCCTCTTGCCGGAGTTCCGGCCTTCAGATTCGATCCGCCTCTCTTCGATTTGCCGCCGCCTGTGCTAGGTCCACCGGCAACAGCCGCTGCTACTTCACCAGCTGGTTTCTTGTAGAGGAAGTAGTTCTGAATAATCGTATAGATATTACTGAAGAACCAGTACAAAGGAAGTGCGGAAGGGAAATTGTAAGCCATGATGAAGATCAGAACAGGATAGATAAACATCATGAACTGCATAGGTCCCTGCATTCCCGCTGGGTTCATATTGGACATCATTTTCGTTTGAACAAATGTACTGATCGCAGCTAGAGCTGGCAGGATGAACAAGTGATCCGGCTGACCGAGCTGAAGCCATAAGAACGGATGCTCCCGAATAGCGGAGTTATAGAAAATCGAGTTATACAGCGCGATGAATACCGGCATCTGAATAAGCAGAGGGAAACAACCAGCCATCGGATTTACCTTATTCTCCTGGAACAGCTTCATCGTCTCCTGCTGTTGAAGCTGAGGGTTATCCTTATACTGTTCCTTGATCTTAGCCAGCTGCGGCTGAATCGCCTGCATCGCCTTCGAACTCTTCACTTGCTTAAGGGTAAGCGGAAGAATAATCGTCCGCACAATAATCACCATGACCAGAATAGCCAGTCCATACTCGCCGCCGAACCATTGGGCGAACGTATCCAAAGCATACGAGAAATAATAAACCACATTCCTTGTCCACCACGAACCACTCTTAGCCATATCCGCCGTGGTATGTGTGGCGGTGGAACTTGGCGCACAGCCCGCTAACAGAACAAGCAATCCTATGGCCAATGCAATAAGCAGCCACTTGCTTTTATTTGACTTCAATCGCGACACTTCATAACCCCTCTCTTAACCAATCCATCAGCCTAAATCATACCATATTTGAAAGGACAAATAAACAAGCCCCTCAAGCACGTGAAGCCCTTACAAGGCCTGCTTTTCGAAGTGCATGAAGCACACTCTTCTCAAGCTCCTTGTACTCCATCGTTACCGCGCCTTTTCTTACGATAAAAATAATGTCAACATGATCCCGGATCTCAAGCTTATGCAGCCTGACAATCTCCTTGATCAGCCGCCTCATCCGGTTGCGGACTACCGCATTGCCAATCTTTTTGCTGACGGAAATGCCCAGCCGGAACTGCTCCACATCATTTTTAACAGACCAATACACCACCAGCTGACGGTTGGCAAAGGACTTGCCATAACGATATACCCGTCCAAAATCAGCCCGGTTTCTCAAACGCAGTTTTTTATGCACGATAATCTCCTTGAATGCACACCTAATTTACCGAAGAGATGTACGTTAATTGCTTGTATTATGAACCATCTCCGTAGACCCTAAACCAGTATCAAATTCAAGAAAATCCGATTGATCTACCTTTTTTACTGCCATTTATGAAAAAAAGACCACCGCAGTGGTCTTCACGCGCATCATTTACGCACTAAGTACTTTTCTACCTTTCAGACGGCGAGCAGCCAACACCTTGCGGCCGTTTTTTGTGCTCATTCTCTTACGGAAACCGTGAACCTTACTACGTTTGCTCACATTCGGTTTGAAAGTCGGTTTCATATATTGCACCCCCTCACAGGATTACTGTCTTCTTCTTACTTTAAAATCACCGCAGAAAAAGCCTTTATACATTTAACCATGAAATGTGCTGAAAGTCAACCAATCCTCTCCCCCTTAACCTAGATCTTAAATTCAAATTTCAGTGGATAATTTTTTTATAAATGCAGTTATCCACATGTTTAATGCCTTTGAAACCCTGTTTTGACTTATACACATGTGAATAATTATTTTTCTAAATAAACTTATAAAGAAAAAGCCCGGTCCCCCAGGCGGACGCTTCGCGCGGTGTGACGTTGCATGACGGCTTCACCCTTTTTTTGAAGCATTTCACACTCCTGCTTCTTCTTAAGTTCAACTTATCTCCCTCTTTTTTTAAAAGGAGTGTGAAAAAATATATTGCGTTTTTTTGTTATCGCTTACAATTTCCTGTTTACAGTTATAGCTGGTTGGGTTAATATACACTTACAAGTTGTATACAAGTATACCAAATGAATAAGGAGTTGGTTTTACAGATCAGCTGTGTCCCATAGAACCTGCTCACGCACCTGTGTTAAGATCGGGATATACGTTTAATGTAACGTTACTCGAACTTGATAGGAGAGTTACTAATGATGCAGTATCCTTCATCATGGCTGCAGGGGGCTTCACTTGGTGAATCTATCGCTTGCGAGCTGAGATTACAAATTATAAAGGGAACCATCAAGGTGGGTGAGGTTCTGTCTGAGAACCGGATTGCAGCCGATTTCGGCACAAGCCGCTCGCCCGTGCGTGAAGCAATGCGGGTTCTTGCCAGCGAGGGACTAATCCGGCTGGAACGAATGGGAGCCGTAGTTCTGGGGCTCAGCCTTAAAGATGTGGAAGAGCTGTATGATGTTCGTTACCTGATTGAAAGTTTCGTTCAGCAGCGGGTATCCGTGATGAAGCTTGGCACGCTGATCCCAAGCCTTAAGATGATCATCGATAAGATGGAACTGGCTGCAAGGCATAAAGATGTCGTTGATTTTTCTTATTTGGATTTATCATTCCATGAATCGATGGTGATGGAAGCTGACCATACCCGGATTCTCCATCTCTGGAAGAGCATCCGCCATATCGTCATGACCGTCATGCTGATTACTACAGAGGAAGTGTTCTCCAAAGGTGAAGACAAAGTCCAGTTTGTTATTGATAAACACCGTCTGCTGGTAAAAGGACTTGAATCCAAGGACCCCAAGCGTATTCAAGAGGTGGTTCGTGAATATTTCTCCGATTCCAGAACGACACTTCACCACAGTTTTCCTTCTTTATAAATAAGAAGGTATGGAATGAACTAAGGGCTTCACCCAACCTCTGTCCTTGATTATTCATTTATTTCATTCCTAATAAGACTTAGAGGAGCAGCACTTGCTGCCACCAAACTTGTCGACAAGTATACACCAGAGTGATTTATCTTAATTTTAACCATACTAGTCAAAACAAAGACTTATTGTAAGCGCTTTTAAGTGGATGAACAGCTTTTCCACTCTTTTGTTCATCCCCTTGAAATAAAAAAATTTACAAACAGAGGAGTCATTGCAATGAACAGCATCTTTGGATTAAGTCATAATGCAACGTTGTTAATTTGGACGCTGGTCGCTATCGTCTTCCTGATTGTGCTGATTTCCAAGTACAAATGGAACCCGTTTGTGACCCTGCTTATCTCCGCTCTGATGCTTGGTCTGCTTACCGGCATGAAACCGGAGGAAGTCATTAAATCGATCACCGGTGGTCTTGGCGGAACGCTGGGTACCATTGCGATTGTCATAGCTCTTGGGACCATGCTGGGTAAGATGATGGCCGAATCCGGCGGGGCTGAACAGATTGCCACCACCCTTGTGAATAAGTTCGGTGAGAAGAGAGTTCACTGGGCGATGATGTTTGTTGGTTTTATTGTCGGTATCCCGGTATTTTTTGAGGTCGGTGTGATTCTGCTGATCCCAATTGTGTTCACCGTGGCCAAGAAGACAAAGATGTCTTTGCTGCAAATTGGGATTCCGATTCTGGCGGGTCTATCCACCGTTCATGGTCTTGTACCCCCGCATCCAGCTCCGATGATTGCCATTGAAGCCTACCATGCGGATCTGGGTAAAACGATTCTATACTCGATTCTAGTCGGACTTCCTGTAGCCATCTTCGCAGGTCCTCTGTTCGGTAAATATATTGGTAAGCGCATTAAAGTAGAGCCGCCAGCCAAATTGGCTGAACAGTTCGCCCTAAAAAGCGAACGCGGCCTGCCCGGCTTCGGCATCACCCTGTTCACGATCCTGCTGCCGGTCATCCTTATGCTCATCGGATCTGTGGCTAATATTATTGATCCCAAGGCCATAAGCAGTCTTACCCGCTTTTGCGAGTTTATTGGCCATGAAATTATTGCACTCCTGATTGCAGCGGTGTTCTCCTTCTTCTCGCTTGGCTTTGCCAGAAAATTCTCGAAGGAAGACATCAGCAAATTCACCAGTGAATGTCTGGCCCCTACAGCGACCATCATATTAATTATTGGGGCAGGCGGCGCATTTAAGCAGGTGTTAATTAACAGCGGCGTCGGCACAGCTATTGCGGACATAGCCACAAGCGCACATGTTAACGTCATCTTGTTCGCCTGGCTTGTTGCAGCTCTGATTCGTGTGGCAACTGGTTCAGCCACCGTGGCGATGACAACGGCAGCAGGCATCGTTGCTCCCGTACTTGCACTGACTCCAGGAGCCAATGTGGAGCTGGTAGTTCTGGCAACCGGTGCGGGCTCCATCATCCTGTCCCACGTCAATGACGCCGGCTTCTGGATGGTTAAAGAATTCTTCAACATGTCGGTTCCACAGACTCTGAAATCCTGGACTGTGATGGAGACTCTATTATCCGTGATGGGGCTTGTCCTCATTCTTATACTGAGCGCCTTTGTATAAAGCATCCTCAGCATTATAGAAAGAAGGTACAAACATGAATAATACGAACTACATGATTGGCATTGATATGGGAACTACAAGCACAAAGGCCGTGTTATTTGAAGAAGATGGACGGGTCGTTACCTCAGCAACCCAGGAATATCCGCTCTATACTCCTGATTCTTCGGTAGCCGAGCAAGACCCCGAGCAAATTTTTGGTGCGGTCCTTCAGTCTGTCCGGCAAGTGATGGAGACAAGCGGGGTACAGCCGGAACGAGTGATGTTCGCCGCATTCAGCTCAGCCATGCACAGCGTCATTGCTGTGGATCAGGAAGGCAAGCCGCTGACGGCCTGCATAACCTGGGCGGATAACCGGAGTGCAGCCTGGGCTGCCAAACTTAAGAAGGACATGAACGGACATGAAATATATCTGCGCACAGGGACACCGGTTCATCCGATGTCCCCTCTTGCTAAGCTGATCTGGCTGCGGGAGGACCATCCGGAGATTTTCGGCCGTACAGATAAGTTTATTTCTATTAAGGAGTATGTGACAGCCAAGCTGTTCCAACAATATGTCGTCGATCATTCCATCGCCTCCTCCACGGGACTAATGAATCTTAAGAACCTGGATTGGGACGAGGAGGCTCTGCGTGTGGCTGGGATCACCAAAGACCGGCTGTCACAGCTCGTACCGACGACTTACAAGCTCGAAGGATTGGATCCCATATATGCGGGGGTGATGGGGCTATTGCCATCAACCCCTTTTGTCATCGGGGCGAGTGACGGAGTTCTGTCCAATCTCGGTGTAAACGCTATTGAACCGGGAGTTCTGGCGGCCACCATCGGAACCAGCGGAGCGATCCGTACCGTCGTAGACCGTCCTGTCACAGATCCGAAGGGGCGGATCTTTTGCTATGCGCTTACCGATAAACACTGGGTTATCGGAGGGCCTGTGAATAACGGAGGAGTGATCTTCCGGTGGGTCAAGGATGAATTTGCAGCTTCCGAGGTTGAGACTGCCAAGAGACTGGGGATCAACCCTTATGATGTGCTGACCAAGATTGCGGAACGGGTTCAGCCCGGCTCTGACGGGCTGCTCTTCCATCCTTATTTAACCGGTGAGCGGGCTCCACTGTGGAATCCCGATGCCAGAGGCTCGTTCTTCGGCCTTACGCTTCATCATAAAAAGGAACATATGGTGCGCTCCGTCCTGGAGGGCGTTATTTTCAATATGTACACCGTACTGCTTGCCATGAAGGAACAAATGGTGCCTTCAGTCATTCATGCGACGGGCGGATTCGCCCGATCGCCAATTTGGCGTCAGATGATGGCGGACATATTTGATCAGGAGGTTATTGTCCCGGAGAGCTTCGAAAGCTCTTGTCTGGGCGCTGTTGTGCTTGGTTTGTACGCTTTAGGCAAAGTCGACTCCTTGTCGGTTGTCTCCACTATGGTAGGGCCAACCCATCGTCATACCCCAATTCCAGAGCATGTAAAGATGTATCAGGAGCTCCTGCCGATCTATATCCGGATCTCCCGCAATTTGGAGAAAGAATATATGGCAATATCCGAGTATCAGCGTAAAATTGTCCATCAATAAGCAGAAATCAGGCTGTGTATAACTTCATTTTTGCGGAAATTTGATGCAGAATCAGCGCTATAAATCACAATTTAGGGCAAAAACTAACGGCTGCTCCCCATGAAATTGGGGACAGCCGTTTTTGCGTTATCGGACAACCTGTGAATAATTTTTTTTAGTTTTCTACAGGTTCTGTCGAAATTTAAACAATTTATAAACAATATGTAGTGGTGTTAATTATATTTATACACAAGTTATTGAATTTGTGGATAAATTCCGGCTTTGCGTTGAAATATAACACTTCTTTTGCTATGATTGAATTGTTTTCTTTGTGTATATCTTGCTTTTTCGTATAACCTTATCAACAGCCTGTGGATAAAATTGTGAACAATTCGATTTTATACTTTGTGTATATCCTCCCGTTTCACTGATTAATGGGGATAAATCCCCCATATTTCAGTTTTTTTCGACATTCCACGCATGGCTTTAACCACAATTGGATGATTTTAAAGGAGTGACAGTCTGTGGACAGCCATACCTCTGAAATATGGCAGCAAATTTTATCCATTATACAAACCAAGCTGAGCAAGCCGAGTTATGATACCTGGTTCAAGGCAACCAAGGCCGTTTCTATAACCGATCAGACTATCGTCATTTCCGCACCGACTACTTTTGCGGTGGAGTGGCTGGAGAGCCGCTACACCAAGCTCGTAGCAACGACAGTCATGGAAATTATGGGCAAGCAAGTTGATGTTTCCTTTGTGATTGAGGAATCAAGACCAAGCGAACCATCCCTTCCCCAGGCCCAAACACCTCCTCCCGTTCCAAGTGAAGACACGATAACCCACATGCTTAATCCGAAATATACGTTCGATACGTTCGTTATTGGTTCAGGCAACCGGTTCGCACATGCCGCTTCTTTGGCTGTTGCAGAAGCACCGGCCAGGGCATATAATCCGCTGTTTCTCTATGGAGGGGTAGGTCTCGGCAAAACCCACCTTATGCATGCGATCGGACATTATATTCTCGAACATAGTCCAAGCAGCAAGGTGGTTTATATTTCTTCCGAGAAATTTACGAACGAGTTCATTAATTCCATCCGGGACAACCGGGCAGAGAGCTTCCGCAACAAATACCGGAATATCGATATTCTGCTGATTGATGATATCCAGTTCCTGGCCGGCAAGGAGTCCACGCAGGAGGAATTTTTCCATACGTTCAACGCGCTGCATGAAGAGCGCAAGCAGATCATTATCTCCAGTGACCGTCCGCCAAAAGAAATTCCGACGCTTGAAGAGCGGCTGAGATCCCGCTTTGAATGGGGGCTCATTACGGATATTCAACCTCCGGACCTGGAGACCCGGATCGCGATTCTCCGCAAGAAAGCCAAGGCTGAGAATCTTGATATTCCGAATGAGGCGATGATGTATATCGCGAATCAGATCGATACGAACATCCGGGAGCTTGAAGGCGCCCTGATCCGTGTCGTAGCTTATTCCTCGCTCATCAACCAGGATGTGACCACCCATTTGGCTGCCGAGGCGCTAAAGGATATTATTCCGTCCAGCCGGCCGAAGATGATCACAATCCAGGATATCCAGCAGAAAGTTGGCGATTATTACAACCTGCGGATGGAGGATTTCAAAGCGCGCAAACGGACGAAGGCCATTGCATTCCCAAGGCAGATTGCGATGTATCTATCCCGGGAGCTGACCGATTATTCCCTTCCTAAGATCGGGGATGCCTTCGGAGGCCGGGATCATACAACCGTTATCCATGCTCATGAGAAGATCACCCAGCATCTAAAGGTCGATCCCGAGCTGTATAAAGTGATCAACACGCTAACCGAGAAAATCAAGAATTCGTCCTAAGTCATCTTACAGAAATAGCTCAAAATTTCAGCATAAAAAGATCAAAAGCCTATGCACAATTTATACACATGTGAATAGGCTTCGTTTTATGTTGTTTGCCTGGTTATCCACATATTCAGGCCCCCTACTACTTCTATAAATTATTTAAAAGATATACATCTTCATAACACGTGCAGATGAAATCCCCCTAACGGCAATCTTCATCTTCAACCAAATAAGCAGCATATTAAAGTATATGTATGACAACATCCCAATATGCCTTATACTGCAAACTTTTTGCCTATACCACCTTTAGGAGCTGAAACTATGAAAATTCGCATATTAAAAAATGATCTGAACGAATCTATCCAGCATGTATCCAAAGCAATCTCCAGTCGCACTACTATCCCGATTCTGACTGGTATTAAGCTGGAGGTTAACTTTCAAGGCGTTATTCTGACCGCAAGTGATACTGACATTTCCATTCAGGCTTTTATTCCGGCTGAAGATGACAAGAAGACCATCGTTCAGGTAGAACGTCCGGGTAGTGTCGTGCTGCCTGCGAAGTTTTTTGTCGAAATCATTAAAAAGCTGCCATCCCAGGAGATTGAGATGGAAGTGAGAGACGGCTTCCAAACCTTTATCCGCTCTGGCGCAACCGACATCCAGATGGTGGGGCTTGATCCCGAGGAATTCCCAGTGCTTCCAAGCATCGAAGAGGATCAGGTTATTTCCATGCCAGGAGATTTGCTCCGTAATATGATTAAGCAGACGGTCTTCTCCATTTCCACCCAAGAGACAACGCCAATTCTTACAGGTGTTCTCTGGAACTTGAGCGACAGCCTGTTCAAATTCGTGGCTACTGACCGCCACCGTCTAGCCAGCCGTACGGCTCCATTGGATGATGCCGAGAATGTAAGATTCAGCAATATTGTCATTTCTGGCAAAACGCTGAACGAGCTCAGCAAAATCATTCCGGACCAGAACACCCGCGTGGATATCGTTGTGGCAGATAACCAGGTTCTGTTCAAAATTGACCGGGTGCTGTTCTATTCACGTATATTGGACGGCACATATCCCGATACTTCTAAAATTATTCCAACCAACTACAAAACGGAGATTGTGCTGGATACCAAGAAGCTCAGCGAATCTATTGACCGTGCTTATTTGCTCTCCAGGGAAGAAAAGACGAATATTGTTCGCCTACAGACCTTGGAAGATGGTACAATAGAGATTTCCTCAAGCTCATCTGAACTTGGTAAAGTTACGGAGCAGCTGGATGTTGCCGAGTTCACCGGGGACCCGCTTCGCATTTCTTTTAACTCTAAATATATGCTTGATGTTCTTAAAGTTGTCGAAAGTGAGCAGCTGCACATTGGATTCACCGGGCCTATGAGTCCAATTATTATTAAGCCGGTTGATGAGAGCCGCAGCCTATACCTGATTCTCCCGTACCGGACTACCAACTAAATAAGTTATACACCTGTTGATAACTTCAGAAGGAGGGATTATGCATGAAAAATATACTTATCCACAGTGAATATATTAAGCTGGACCAATTTCTGAAGTTGGCTGATTGTGTGCCGACAGGCGGGATGGCGAAGGCCCTGCTGCAGGAGGGGGCGGTTAAGGTGAACCGCGAACCGGAGGAGCGCCGGGGCCGGAAGTTGTATCCGGGGGATATTGTGGAGGTTGAGGACTGCGGTACTTTTCAAGTTACGGCTGAATAATCTCCCTGGTAATCCGCGTTACTGCCCTACCCGGGAAAGGCAGCGTAAGATGAGGGGGTAACCGTTCAATGTTTGTCAAAAATTTAAATCTACAGCATTACCGCAACTATAATGAGCTGAAGATGGATTCCTTCGGCAGTGTCAACCTGATCATTGGCCGGAATGCTCAGGGGAAGACGAACCTGCTCGAGGCCATCTTTGTACTGGCCCTCACGAAGTCGCACCGGACAAGCAAGGACAAGGAGCTTATCGCATTCCAGGAGAATGCGGCCCATCTAGGTGCTGAAGTGGACAAGCAGTATGGAGCTGTGACTTTGGAGCTGAGGCTGTCCCCCCAGGGGAAGAAGGCTAAGATCAACGGCTTGGAGCAGCGGAAGCTGAGCGACTTCATCGGAGCGCTGAATGTGGTGATGTTCGCTCCAGAGGATCTGGAGATTGTTAAGGGGACTCCTGGCATCAGACGGCGATTCCTGGATATGGAGATTGGACAGGTTACACCAAGTTATCTGTATCATCTGCAGATGTATCAGAAAGTTCTGATTCAACGCAACAACATGCTTAAGCAATCTTGGGGCAGTGGGAGCGACATGTCCACGATGCTGGAGATTTGGAATGAGCAGCTGGCCGAGCATGGTGTTAAAATTATCAGGAAAAGGAAACAATTTATAAGAAAGCTGCAAAAGTGGGCCTCTGATATCCATCAGGGCATAACGAACGGAACGGAAAAGCTCGAGCTCGCTTATCTGCCTTCCTTCGGAGAGGCAGAGGAAGAAGATGAAGCTGTCTTATTGCGGCAGTTTATGATAAAGTTATCACAAATGAAGGATCAGGAGATGCGCCGGGGCATGACGCTTGCAGGACCGCACCGGGACGATCTGGCCTTCCATATCAACGGCAAAGAAGCCCAAGTTTATGGGTCTCAGGGCCAGCAGAGAACAACGGCCCTCTCCCTGAAGCTGGCGGAAATCGAGCTGATTCATGAGGAGATCGGAGAATACCCGGTTCTCCTTCTTGATGATGTTCTTTCTGAGCTGGACCCGTACCGCCAGACTCAATTGATTGAGACCTTTCAAAGCAAAGTACAGACGTTCATTACCGCTACCGGGATTGAGACGATCAATGCCGGCAAGCTGAAGGACGCCGGTATTTATCATGTCCAGGACGGACAAGTAAATAGCTAGGATGGAGGAACGGTATGTACATTCATTTAGGCGGAGAGAAGATTATTTCTTCTGCTGAGCTTGTCGCTATTTTTGATATATCTGTCGAGAAGTCTTCGAAAATCTCCAAGCAATTCGTAACCCATGCGCTCAAGATGAAACAGGTGGTTCACATCAGTGAGGAAGAATCGAAGTCGATCGTGGTGACGAAGCAGACTGTGTACTATTCACCGATCTCCTCAGCTACGCTCAAGAAGCGGGCACATCATTTTTTTGCAAATGCGTAAATGCAGCAACTGAATTTCTATAAGAAGCAGGTGAAAGCATGTCGATGAATGAACAATCCTATGATGAGAATCAGATACAGGTGCTGGAGGGCCTAGAAGCCGTACGGAAACGTCCAGGTATGTATATCGGCTCTACCAGCGCCAGAGGTCTGCATCATTTGGTATGGGAAATCGTGGACAATAGTATTGATGAAGCGCTGGGAGGTTACTGCGACCACATCGATGTTATTGTGCACCAGGACAACAGTGTGACGGTTATTGATAACGGACGCGGAATTCCGGTAGGAGAACATCCGAAGCTGAAGCGTTCCACGCTGGAAGTAGTCATGACTGTGCTTCACGCCGGCGGTAAATTCGGCGGTGGAGGATACAAGGTATCCGGCGGTCTGCACGGGGTGGGCGTATCGGTTGTAAACGCACTGTCCGAGAAGGTTGTTGTTGAAGTCAAGCGGGACGGTCATATCCATCAGCAGGAATATCGGCGCGGTGTGCCTCAGTATGATCTGCGCATTATTGGTGACACGGATGAGACAGGAACCAAAACAACGTTTGTGCCGGATCCGGAAATCTTCACCGAGACAACCGTCTTTGATTACGATATTCTGCTTACGCGTATCCGCGAGCTGGCCTTCCTGAACAAAGGAATATCCATCTCCCTGCATGATGAGCGGACAGGACAGTCCAATTCGTTCAAATACGAAGGCGGAATCAGTGAATACGTACAGTTTCTGAATCAGAACAAAGAAGCTCTTCATGAGAATCCGATTTATGTCGAAGGTTCAAGAGACATGATTCAGGTGGAGGTTGCTCTCCAGTACAATGACAGCTATACCGAGAATATTTACTCATTTGCCAATAATATTAATACACATGAGGGCGGTACCCACGAATCCGGATTCAAGAGTGCTCTAACCCGGATTATTAACGACTATGCCCGCAAATATAACCTGATCAAGGATAGTGACTCCAATCTTACCGGTGATGATGTTCGTGAAGGCCTGACCGCGATTATCTCGGTGAAGATTCCTGAACCTCAGTTCGAAGGTCAGACGAAGACGAAGCTCGGGAACAGTGAAGTGCGCGGCATCGTGGAATCCCTGTTCGCTGAGAAGCTTCAGGAATTCATGGAGGAGAACCCTTCGGTCTCCAAGCGGATTCTGGAGAAAGCGCTGCAAGCCTCCCGGGCCCGTGAAGCGGCCCGTAAGGCACGGGAACTGACCCGGCGCAAGAGTGCGCTGGAAGTCAGCTCGCTGCCGGGTAAACTTGCTGACTGCTCCTCCAAGGATGCTTCTATCAGTGAGCTGTACATTGTCGAAGGGGACTCTGCGGGAGGTTCGGCCAAGCAGGGGCGCGATCGTCATTTTCAGGCGATTCTGCCGCTCCGTGGTAAGATCCTGAATGTGGAGAAAGCTCGCCTTGACCGTATTCTCGGCAATGCCGAGATCCGGGCGATTATCACCGCTCTGGGTACCGGTATCGGAGATGATTTCGATCTTGAGAAAGCCCGTTATCACAAGGTCATTATTATGACCGATGCGGACGTGGACGGGGCGCATATCCGTACTCTGATGCTAACCTTCTTTTATCGTTATATGCGCAAGATCATTGAAGCTGGTTACGTGTATATTGCACAGCCGCCGCTCTTCAAGATTGAACGCAATAAGACGGTCCGTTATGCGGGCTCCGAGAAGGAACGTGACGAGATCATCGCTGAATTTGGTGAGAACGCCAAGGTCAACATTCAGCGCTACAAAGGATTGGGCGAGATGAATGCCACGCAGCTGTGGGAGACAACGATGGACCCGGAAAGCCGGACTATGCAGCAGGTCTCCATTGCGGATGCCATTCAGGCTGACTCGATCTTCGATACGCTGATGGGTGACAATGTCGAGCCGCGGCGTGATTTCATTCAGGAACATGCCAAATATGTGACCAACCTTGATTTTTAATTGATGAAGCTGCAGCCTATGGCTGTGGCTTTTTTGTTGTGCACGGATCTCGTTACCGGAATGATGCGCTTCTTGACCTGGAGAACCTTCCATAATGAATCGCGTATTTCCGGATTCTCTTGTAAATGTTTTTATCCTTGAGTTCTTTAAATGGGAAAAGCGCAGGCAGTGTGTTTACCTCCAGAATCCAGGCTTTGAAACCTGCGTCTACCGCTACATCCAGTCCGAGCTCTTTAAGCCGTGGATATGCACTCTGGAGTTGGTATCCAACCAGAGTTCCGATTTGCCGGAGTTCTTGAATCATAAGCTGGAGCTGGCGTTCATTCATATGTGGACCCAATAAGTGCTCAATTGGAAGAGCGGTTCCTCCCCCGTGGTGGTTTGTAATAATCTTTTGATGCGCGGCCACACGCCCGATATAACCGGTTGTTTCCCACTCTCCTTTGAGGTTTTTTTGAACAAGCACCCGAAGGTCAAATTTACGTCTTTGATAGGTCAGCATGTCAATCCCTTGCTGGATGAGATACTCTCGTCCTTGGATTTTGTGAATCAAGACGGCATACAACTCATCAATGCTCAGATAGGTTTGGGTTTGCACACCATAACGATGCTTATACGACGGAGGAAGCGGTGAAGGCTCCTGTATTTGCGGTACCTGCGGTTCAGCTTGGGGCGATGTATCGCTAGTGAGCGGTCCGTTATACTCCGCGCTCATAACCCCTTGACCGTAGGTGCCTCTATCCGGCTTGATGTAGACCAGCCCATATTTATGGATCATCGTGTTTAGATTTTCGAGCGAGAATTTCTGGGTCTCGGGAATATAGACTTGAAGATGCGGGCCCTGCAGTAGAATTTGAGTTTTTTGCCACTTGCTTGCTATTCGTTGAATTCTCAAGTTCAATTTCCTTCCTTTCCCTCAGCAGGTGATGGTTATCCATGGATACACGAAAAACATAGGACAGAAGAGAAAAACAATGATATAATTATAAGATATGGGGATTTTTCAAGTTTTTTGGACAATTCAGGAATGCCTATGCTTGTAGTGTATGTGAATGGTGGGCAAGGGGAATGGACACATCCCCAATTTTCATCAAACGCATGAAGAAAAGGAAGTTTTACGAAGCTAACGTTTAATTGTGCTTATATCGTGAAAGTAATATAATAAATGTTAGTGGTTTTCAGGCGTTTAAGCCGATTTAACGGCTTTTTTCATACTTAAGTGGATTGATCTTGAGACTGATTTACAGGTCTATTTGTACAGCTCACTCCGCATACAAGACGATCGGAATGAACGGCTGACAGCAGCTGTTGATTTAGCGGATGGGTTTAACCAAATAGGCATTTTGGAAGATGATAAGGAGGTACAGCATGGCGGAAGAGAAACACTCGCAAATTATAGATCGGGATATTGGTGTGGAGATGCGTGAATCCTTTATGGATTACGCGATGAGCATCATTGTTAGCCGTGCCCTCCCGGATGTTCGGGACGGGCTTAAGCCGGTTCACCGCCGTATTTTATACGCCATGAATGAATTAGGCATGTCACCGGACAAGCCTTACAAGAAATCCGCCAGAATCGTAGGCGAAGTTATTGGTAAGTACCACCCTCACGGGGACTCTGCTGTATACGAATCCATGGTGCGGATGGCTCAGGATTTTGCAATGCGTACCATGCTTGTAGATGGACATGGCAACTTCGGTTCAATTGACGGTGATATGGCTGCGGCCATGCGATATACGGAGGCACGTCTATCCAAGATTGCGATAGAAATGCTCCGTGATATCAATAAAGAGACCATTGATTTCATGCCGAACTACGACGGGGAAGAGCAGGAACCTGTTGTCTTGCCGGCACGTTTTCCAAACCTGCTTGTTAACGGGGTAACCGGGATTGCGGTGGGGATGGCTACAAACATACCGCCACACAATCTGGGTGAGGTGATCGATGGGGTTCAGGCATTAATCAAGAATCCAGAGATTACTTCCCTGGAACTGATGGATTACATTCAAGGACCGGATTTCCCGACTGGAGGCTTTATCCTTGGCCGCTCGGGTATACGTCAGGCTTATACAACGGGCCGTGGATCGGTTACAATGCGTGCCAATGCAACCATAGAAGAGAATAACAATAAGGCACGGATCATTGTGCATGAGATTCCATATCAGGTTAATAAAGCTCGCCTTGTCGAGAAAATTGCCGAACTTGTCCGTGAGAAGCGGATTGAGGGAATTACGGATCTGCGTGATGAATCTGACCGCAACGGTATGCGTATCGTGATTGAGCTCCGCCGGGATGTAAATCCGAATGTGGTGCTCAATAACCTGTATAAGCATACAGCGATGCAGTCCACCTTCGGAATCAATATGCTGGCGATTGTGAATAAGGAACCGAAGATTCTGACTCTTCGTGAGGTTCTGCATTATTATCTCCAGCACCAAATTGAGGTTATTCGCCGCAGGACTGAATTTGATCTGAAAAAGGCTGAGGCACGTGCACACATTCTGGAAGGTTTGCGGATTGCGCTTGACCATCTGGATGAAGTGATCGCACTGATCCGCAGTTCCCAGACGGCGGAAATTGCCCGTGAAGGACTCATTGAACGGTTTGGCTTGAGCTTTGAACAAGCTCAGGCGATCCTGGATATGCGTCTACAGCGTCTGACAGGACTTGAACGCGAGAAGATTGAAAATGAATATAACGAACTGCTTAAGAAAATTGCGGAATACCGCGAGATTCTTGCTAATGAATCTCTTGTTCTTGAGATCATTGATCAGGAATTACAAGAGATTAAAGAGAAATTCACGGATGATCGCCGTACCGTCATTACCGTAGGGGAAGAGAGTATTCTCGATGAAGACCTGATCCCTCGGGAGGATGTGGTCATTACCATTACGCATACCGGCTATATCAAGCGTCTGCCTGTATCCACTTACCGGAGCCAGAAACGCGGAGGCCGGGGCGTGGTTGGCATGGATACTAAGGATAGCGACTTCGTGGAGCATTTATTTGTAACGAACTCACATCACTATCTGATGTTCTTTACGGATAAAGGGAAGGCTTACCGGATTAAAG
>NZ_LT575476.1:5567124-5599364 GCF_900086655.1 Paenibacillus tuaregi
TATCTCCCCCAAGAGTCCACATCGACGGGGAGGTTTGGCACCTCGATGTCGGCTCATCGCATCCTGGGGCTGAAGTAGGTCCCAAGGGTTGGGCTGTTCGCCCATTAAAGCGGTACGCGAGCTGGGTTCAGAACGTCGTGAGACAGTTCGGTCCCTATCTGTCGTGGGCGTAGGAAATTTGAGAGGAGCTGTCCTTAGTACGAGAGGACCGGGATGGACGCACCGCTGGTGCACCAGTTGTTCCGCCAGGAGCACAGCTGGGTAGCTAAGTGCGGAAGGGATAAGCGCTGAAAGCATCTAAGCGTGAAGCCCCCCTCAAGATGAGATTTCCCAGTATGTAAGACCCCTTGAAGACGACGAGGTAGATAGGCTGGGGGTGGAAGTGCAGCAATGCATGGAGCTGACCAGTACTAATCGGTCGAGGGCTTATCCAAAAAATACCCCGAAGGACGCAGTTCCTAGAAGGGTGCGCAAGTTCGTTTCGTATCTAGTTTTCAGGCGATCAAGCCTGATGAGAAGATGTGGGCCTTTATCAAGGACTGATATTTTCTCGCAGCGATTTCAAGAAGCGGGAGCTTCGAAAAATCATGTTTGGTGGCGATGGCGGAGGGGTTCCACGCGTACCCATCCCGAACACGACCGTTAAGCCCTCCAGCGCCGATGGTACTTGGACCGCAGGGTCCTGGGAGAGTAGGACGCCGCCAAGCGAAGAACCACTGCCGATAACAGGTGGTGGTTTTTATTATTTAGAGGCATTTGATAGCTGTAAGTTATTCGGAAGTTATCCATTTGGAATATGATGTGACTATGCATATAAGAAGTCTCTGAAGGAGACTTAAGAAGAGATATAACCATTAATAAAAGAGCCGGGTTCCTCAAATAGGGAACCCGGCTTTTTGTACGATTTTACGGCATGTAGTAAGAAATGTCCTGTTCGTTCAGTTTAACCATCCCACCCTTAGGCTGCTTGCACAACAGAAGAAACCCATAATAGCGGGGCAGCATGATCCAGACATGCCAGAATATCATATTTACAGCAAAGGACAAGGGGGACCAGGGGAACAGTATGGCAATCAGACATAATCCGATCCATGTGGTATGTAATTGAACTTTCAAAAAAGTTCGATAGCTTACATGCTGATCCGGCACATAACCGATCCAGGGTAGCTTATAACTTATCTCCCAGCGTTTACGGTGAGAGTGGATGACAATAATGAGCACAGCCCTTGAGATAGCCAGCTGGAACCATAGAATGACTGGAAAGGCTAGGACAAAGGAAAATACGCTGGTCCAGTGTATTGTAATGATCGTAGTGAGCACACAAAAAAGCGGAAGCAGCAGAAAAGTCACAACAAATGGGCGGGGAAAGATTACTTTTTTGAGCAGCTTATATTGATAAAAGGTCGCCTGACTGTTCGGTTCAACGGACATGGAGTAACGGATCCCTCCTCACAAAATTGATCATAAGAGATGCATATAAGTATGTAGGTCTTCTTAATATATCGGATGGTAAAAAAGAATATTTGAGGTTTGCCCCGTACAAACACCTACGGAGAGCCTGCTGCATACATATATAGAAACCATTGAAAGGGCTATGAAATAGGTTTAGAATAATAGAAACTGTGCCATACTGATAGTAAAAAAGATAAGGTGGGATCTTTAATGGACGCTCAGAGTGTAGAAAAATGCATTATATGCGGCGAGCATAAGCAGGAAGGCATAGTAATTGTCTCTGAGTTTATCTGTGACGCTTGTGAGTCGGAAATGGTTCACACCGACGTGAAGGATGATAAATACCATTTTTTCATTCACCAAATGAAGCAAATCTGGCTGCAAAATAATGCATAAATCCGGATAAGAGGACCCACTTTGACAAGAAGAAGAGGGTCCTTTTTTGTTGTATCCTCTAACAGTACACACGCTGCCCCTTCTAGGGTTAAGCTTACAGAAGATTAAGTATGGGACTCCTAATTATTATACTGTACAATAGATAGAAATGGATTGGAAGGATTGTAGATCACATGTCTAACCATGATCATAATATACAGGCTCCGCTTGTGTTTGCGCTCGCAGAGTATGCGGACAAGCGGAACGCCTCTTTTCACGTGCCGGGCCATAAGGATGGACGGGTCCTTTGCAATCGGCCTGAAGGGGACCGGTTTTACAGGCAGATTGCCCAGATTGACGGCACGGAAATTACCGGACTGGATGATCTTCATCATCCAGAGGGAGTAATTGCCGAGGCACAGGAACGCGCAGCCCGCCTGTTTGGAGCCGAGGCTTCGTATTTCCTGGTTGGCGGAAGCACAGCCGGCAATCTGGGGCTTATTCTCACGGTATGCAGTGCACCGGGAGACGTGCTCCTCGTGCAGCGCAACGTACATAAATCCGTCATTCACGGATTAATGCTGGCTGGCGCAAAAGCAGTGTTCCTAGCGCCGGAGGCCGATCCGGCCAGCGGCCTAAGCATCATCCCGTCCGCAGATACGGTGCGTGAAGCCCTGCGCCGTTATCCGGACGCAAAAGGGCTGTTAGTGACGCACCCGAACTATTACGGGATGGGCGGAGATCTGGCCGCGCTTGCCGAGCTGTGCCACGGCAGCGGGGTTCCGCTGCTGGTGGACGAGGCGCACGGCGCCCATTTCGGGCTGCACCCTGAACTGCCCGGAAGCGCTCTGGCTGCCGGCGCAGACGGGGTCGTGCAGTCTACCCATAAGATGCTCTCCGCGCTGACCATGGGGGCGATGCTGCATGTGCAGGGCAGTCTAATTGATCGCGAGCTGCTGCGTCAGCGGTTGGCTATGGTGCAGAGTTCCAGCCCATCTTATCCAATTATGGCTTCGCTCGATTTGAGCCGAAGCTATCTTGAAGAAGCGGGTCCTGCAGCGTTTGCGGAAGGACTCAGAGCAGCAGATAAACTGAGGGAGCATATACGTAAGCTGAATAGGTTTAAGCTGATCGAACTGCCAGCAGACGAGAAGCTTGCTGGATGTAGAATATTAGGAAAGCAGCATAATGGGGGGAGTATATCAGAAGGAAAGCATGCTGTAAGCAGGTTGTCAGGAGAGCAGTATGCTGGATGTAGAATATCAGACGAGAAGCAGGCTAATAACACTCTGTCAGCAGAACAGCAGTCTAGAAAGACTACAGAAACAGAGCAGTACGCTGGTAAGATTCTAGAAATAGGGCAGCCTACTGGAAAGACTACAGAAGCAGAGCAACCCGCTGGAGATAATATAGAAATAGAGGAGTATCCAGGAGGCGGTATCGAGGACGAGGGGGTGGCTTTTTCAGAGGCTTATCAAGCAGCTTCTCAGATGGCTTACCCGAGGGCTTACCAAGTGCAGGACCCTTTTAAAGTCATAATATCGGATAACTATCACGTTTACAGTGGATATGAGCTTCAGGAAAGGTTGGAGCAGGCAGGGTGTATTCCAGAGATGAGTGATCCCACTTATGTGGTGCTTGCTTTAAGTCTGGGAACTACAGAGGAAGATGTAGATCGGCTTGTAAGCGTGCTTGAGACTCTGGATCAAGAAGTAGTAAATTCTGATTTGTCATCCAAAGGTCCCGTAATGCCGTCAGGAGAGCAAAATCATCTAGAGGGGAATCATGCTGGCCAGATTAGCCAGGATAATTTTGAACCAGAGCAAATTTATGATCCAAATGTACCAAGTGTGGCATCATCTCACTCTTATGAGTCAAGTATGACAGATACAGACCTAGCCGCAAATAGGATCAGAGGACAAGCGAGTACGGGGCCGGAGCTGGAAACAGACCATAGACTTTCCACGTGGAACATTCCAGCAGCCGGTCGGATCAGCGAGGCCATTGCTTTTAACATGAAACCCATCAACCGTGAGGATACTGAGGCAGTACCCGTAGAATACACAGGAGGCCGTATTGCGGCAGAAATGGTTATTCCCTATCCGCCAGGCATACCGATTTTGTATCCGGGAGAGCTCATTACAAAGGAAACTGCAGAGCTTCTTCAGATTTTGCATAAATCTCAGGCGAAATGTCAGGGTACAGAAGACCCTAGCATGAAGAGCATCCGGGTATATAAATAAAATGTGTATAAGTCGAACTTAAGAACTACTAATAGGCAAGTTGTGCAATGAATAATTCAGAAGAGGCGAAGCACTCACCTCTGGTACTGGAACTCCACGATATAAATTTAAACCAGAAAAACTAGGGCTAATAGCGACCTTAAGAATATTTCCTCACACCTGCCTTATATGTAAATCAAAAGTTCAAGTTATGTAATAGAAAGTTGGTAACTATTAATGAACGCAAATTGGGGTAAATTTATTACATTTGAAGGTGGAGATGGCTCTGGCAAGACAACAGTTCTTGAGGAAATTTCTCAATCTCTAGCCGGCTCTGGTATACCCTATATGGTCACACGTGAACCTGGAGGCATCGAAATTGCTGAGAAGATCAGGCATATCATTCTGGACCCCCAGAATACAGCAATGGATAGCCGGACTGAGGCTCTACTCTACGCCGCTGCGCGAAGACAGCATCTAGCAGAGAAGGTTCTTCCTGCATTAGCACAGGGCATCCATGTGCTGTGTGACCGTTTTGTTGACAGCAGTCTTGCTTATCAGGGACATGCACGGGGACTGGGCATTGAGCATATTTTATCGGTAAATTCATTCGCTACAGAAGGCAGGCAGCCCGACCTAACCTTCTATCTCGATATTGAGCCAGAGAAGGGTCTGGCCAGAATTGCCGCCAATCAGGGACGGGAGGTTAACCGGCTCGATCTGGAGGGGATCGCCTTCCATCATAAAGTGAGAGAGGGGTATCACTTGATCCGGGAGCTGTTCCCTGAGCGAATTGTAACCATTAATGCGGACAGGAACAAGGAAGAGGTCATCCAAGAGATCAAAGAGCATTTAAGCGTGATTTTAAAGGGTTTCCGCGGGTAATTGTAGAGTGTTATAATATTTTTATAAGAAAAGAAATTTTCTTAAGAGACCATCGTAGGCGGACTGGCAGCGCCAGCAACCTATACCACGAATCTAAGGGGGACTGTAGAATGAAGCTGATTGTTGCGATTATCCAAGACAAGGACAGCAACCGTCTGTCAGGGGCACTGGTGAAATCAAATTTCCGGGCAACCAAGCTGGCAAGTACGGGCGGTTTTCTTCGTGCCGGAAACACGACGTTTATGATCGGGGTAGACGACAATCAGGTCGAGACAGTGCTGGGAGTAATTCGGAGCAGCTGTAAGGTTCGTGAGCAGCTCGTGACACCGGTTACGCCGATGAGTGGAACGACAGATTCTTATCTGCCTTTGCCAGTTGAGGTTCAGGTTGGTGGAGCTACCGTCTTTGTACTGCCAGTTGACCGCTTCGAGCATTTCTGATGCAAATAACGAAAAGCCGCTGGTATTAATATTAAGGAATGGCAGTGATATAGTTTGAAAATAGAACCGGGTTACAGACCGCTTACGAGTGGAAGAGGACTGTCAGACGGTGCCAATAAACCCGTTGCTTCCAAGAGCTTCTCGGATGCGATGCAGCAGCAGGGGGAGCAGGCATCCCAGCAGGAGCTGAACCGCCGATTTAAGGAGATTCAGCTCCAGGGTGACCGACTAGCACATTCCATGACGGTGCGTGAGCTTAAGGCCTATCGGCTCTTGGTCAAGCGTTTTCTGGAGGACACGGTACGCCGCGGTGTCCGGATGAAGGAAGTCAAGGGCTGGGATCGGCGTGGAAGAGGCAAGAAGTATAATCTGATTGATGAGATTGACTCAGCGCTGCTGAGTATGGCTGACGAGCTGCTGGAAAGTGAACAAGGCAAGATTGATCTTCTGCAGAAGATCGGAGAAATTCGGGGGATGCTGATCAATCTGACCTTTTAGAGCCGAATTGGGTAGGACATGCCGTCCTATCCCTGGCTTGTTTACGGGCTAAAGGCCAATGCAGAGGAAGAGAGGAATTATGTCTTTCAAAGAAATTGTCGGGCAGGAAGCGGCCAAGAAGTTGCTGCAAAATGCGCTTAGGCAAAATAAGATTTCACATGCTTATCTGTTCAGTGGTCCTGCAGGAAGTGGTCAGAAAGAGATGGCCTTGTCGTTTGTGCAGGCCCTTTTCTGCACTGAGGGTGGCGATGACGCCTGCGGAGAGTGCCTGGAATGCCGAAAGCTGCTTCATGGCAACCATCCAGACCTCCATCTGATTGAGCCTGACGGAAACTCTATAAAAATCGACCAAATCCGCGACCTGCAGCGGATTTTCTCTTATCGTTCGGAGAGCGGCAATGTGAAGGCCTATATCATTCAGGATACTGAAAAGATGACGGTGCAGGCATCGAACAGCCTGCTTAAATTTCTTGAGGAGCCGCCTTCGCCGGCTGTGGCTATCCTGTTGTCGGATAATGGGCGGGCATTACTTCCCACCATTCAGTCCAGGGCCCAGCTTGTACCTTTTACGGCGCTTAGTCCCGGAATGATGATGCAGATTTTGACCGGTGAGGATTATCCGGGAGCATTGGTCCGGGCAGCTGTACATTTAGCGGCGGGATTAGGCGCTTGCAGGGAGCTTTTGCAGCAGAATTGGTTTGCAGAAATCAGAAATGTAGTGGTACAATTGGGGAAGGAATCGACGGGCAGAGCGGGCTCAGCTCTCATCACAGCTCAGCAGGGCGTAGTGAAGGCCGGGCTTGGCGACCACCTGGATATCCTATTCGACCTGTTTCATTTGTGGTTTAAAGATATGATTCATGCCATGTATCATAAGCACGATAGTATCGTTTTCATAGATGAGTGGGAGTTTATCTCCAATTATGCCAGAACACGCAGCGCCGAAGAATGGGTCTCCTGTATGGCGCTGGCCGCAGACAGCAAGAAGAAGCTGCGGTACAATATGAATGGCCAGCTATGTCTGGAGCAGTTCCTCATCGCTTTGACGGACAGGAACTCAGCCGGCGCTTAAGTGGCGGCTAGTATGGAATGAACATGGTTAGTTCGGTCCATTGAGTAGGACAAACTTTCTCCCACATATATGGATGGAACAGATTCATGGTTCCTCCGTATAGGTTTAGAATTTGGTGGTATGGATGAAATCAAGCCGGAGATGGTTTAAGATTCACCCATATCCGGGCGGGTAATTCTGCCGGATTAGCACAAGCTATACGAGGGGGTTAGTTTTTGTACACTGTAGTGGGTGTCCGTTTCAAAAAAGCGGGCAAAATATATTACTTCGATCCACTGGAGCTCGCCGTGGAGAAGGAGAACTGTGTCATTGTCGAAACGGCACGGGGGATCGAGTATGGTAAGGTTGTCGTCGGAAAGAAGACGGTGGATGAGTCGGACGTGGTCCTGCCGCTGAAGAAGGTTATCCGCGTCGCAGACGGAGCTGATGCCAAAGTTGTTGAGGAGAATAAGCTTGCGGCGAAGAATGCATTCGCCACTTGTTTAAATAAAATCAAAGACCACGACTTGAAAATGAAACTGGTTGATGTGGAATTTACTTTTGACCGTAATAAAATTATATTTTATTTCACGGCGGAAGGAAGAGTCGATTTCCGGGAATTGGTGAAGGATCTGGCGAGTATTTTCCGGACAAGGATTGAACTGCGTCAGATTGGGGTAAGAGATGAAGCTAAGATGCTTGGGGGAATTGGCCCATGCGGACGAGTGCTCTGCTGTTCATCCTGGCTTGGGGATTTCGAGCCGGTATCGATCAAGATGGCCAAGGATCAAAGCTTGTCCTTGAATCCAACAAAGATTTCGGGTCTATGCGGCAGATTGATGTGCTGCCTGAAATTTGAGCATGATAATTATGAAAGCACCAAAGAGGAGCTGCCTTCTGTAGGCAAGCTTGTCATCACATCCCTCGGTGAGGGGAAAGTGGTTGGCATTAATGCTGGCTCACGGACCGTGCATGTACAGCTCTTTGAAATCAGCAAGGTTAAAGAACTTCCATTGGATGACGTTGTTGTCAAGTAAACCATAGAGATGATTCTTGGGGTGGGGACTTGGAAAAAAAAGATATTTATACAAACCTGCTTGATTTGGAATCAAAAATGGAAAGCCTCCACAGCGAACTTGGAATTCTCAAGCTCGAAGTGAAGAAGCTGCTCGAGGAGAACCAGCGTTATTCGCTGGAGAATGAGCAGCTGCGCAAAGTGCTGAAGCGGGAAGCTGAGGCCGGTGGGCAGCCGCCTGTACAGACGGAGAGTCATCCGGAGCTGCACGAGCATGGCGAGCATATCGACATCGATATTGTCGGTGAAGGTTACGACAATCTGGCCCGTCTATATCACGAAGGCTTTCATATTTGTAATGTGTATTATGGACATCTGCGCACAGAAGGCGATTGCCTTTTCTGCTTGTCGTTTCTTAATAAATAACAACCGTAGGAGCTACTCCTACGGTTTTTTTCAAATTTGGATAGATTGGACGTATTAATCTTATGTATACAGTACCGGTGTATGATCAAGAGAGGGTGGATGACTTGCTCACCCATGATCTTCATATTATTCAAAGTGATGAGGTATTCAGCTTCTCGATGGACGCTGTCCTGTTGGCCCGATTTGCGGCAGTCCCCAAACATGGTCGAATTTTGGACTTATGTACAGGCAATGGAGTTGTTCCCCTGCTTCTTTCGACAAGGACGGAGGCCCAGATTGAAGGTATTGAAATTCAAGAGCGGTTGGCGGATATGGCGGACCGAAGTGTAAGGATGAACGGACTGGAGAGCCGGATTAAGATCAGACATGGGGATCTGCGGGACCTGCCGAATCAGGAGGGGCCTGGAGCCTATCATGCGATTACGGTGAATCCTCCTTATATGCCGCTTCAGAAGGGGGATATTAAACTCAATATTCACCAGGCTATAGCCCGGCATGAAATTCACTGCAGCCTGGAGGAATTGATGCAGGCCTCCATGCGGCTGCTTCGCAATGGGGGGAAGTTCTCTATGGTACATAAGCCGCAGCGTCTCGGTGAGATTATCACTTTAATGAGGAAATACCGTCTTGAGCCTAAGCTGGTGCGGTTTGTACACCCGCGTCAGCACCTGGAGGCCAATATGGTTCTGATTGAGGGAATACGGGACGGAAAGCCGGATATGCGGATTCTCCCACCACTGGTGGTGTATCAGGAGAATGGAGAATACTGTCCGGAAATTATGAACATCTATTACGGATCAAATGAGGGAACAAAATGAGCATACAAGTACAGAAAAGTTTTGAGTCGGAGAAAGAGAAAGGAAAAGATTTGCTAACAGGCAAGCTGTTTCTGGTGGCGACGCCCATTGGAAACTTGGAGGATATGACCTACCGCGCGGTTCGTACACTGCAGGAAGCTGATATCATTGCTGCCGAGGATACAAGACAGACCCGTAAGCTGTTATCCCACTTTGAGATATCACCCAAACGCCTGCTCAGCTATCATGAGCATAACAAAGCCGCAAGCGGACCAGAATTGATCAGACTTATAATAGAAGGAAATGATTTGGCACTTGTTAGTGATGCAGGTCTACCAGCGATTTCAGACCCTGGACAGGACCTGGTGAAGCTCGCAGTGGCTGAAGGTATTCCGGTGATTCCAATCCCTGGGGCCAATGCCGCTTTATCAGCTCTCATTGTCTCGGGACTTCCTACGGACCGGTTCCAATTTGCCGGGTTTTTGCCGCGGGACAAGAAGATCAGGGAACAATTGCTCCTAAGCCTGCGGGATTTTGAAGGAACCGTGCTGCTGTACGAGTCTCCCCATCGGATTATCAAGACACTGCAGCATATTTTAGATACTTGCGGAGATAGAAACATCGCCATGGCCAGGGAACTGACCAAGCGGTATGAAGAAGTGAGCCGGGGGCTTATTAGTGAGTGTCTGAGCTGGCTGGGAGAGCATCCCCCTCTGGGAGAATACTGTATCGCCGTGGAAGGGGCTAAGCCCGGGGAAGTTCAGGAGAGAGGCGGATTATGGTGGCAGTCCCTGACTATTGATGAGCACGTGAATCATTATGAGCAGGAAGAAGGCCTGAGCCGGAAAGATGCTATGAAAAAAACAGCAGCTGATCGCGGAGTAGCCAAGAGGGATATCTACAACGCCTTATTATAAAGAAACAAAAATAAGCCTTCATCATGAAGGCTTAGCTGCGTACAACAAAAAAACGACCTCCTTCAGGCCGGGTTCAAGCCTGGAGAAGGTGCCAAGGAGATATGAAAAAGGTTAGAATTAACAGTTTAAGTAAATCTATTATATCCTATTTTCTTTAGTTTGTCACAGGTGCAGGAATTTCAGAAAGACACTCATGACACACAATTTTGCCTTTGAAGTAAGTGACATTCTCAGCGTTGCCACAGAAAATGCAGGCAGGCTCGTACTTCTTGAGCATGATGCGTTCCCCGTCCACATAGATTTCGAGCGCATCTTTCTCGCCAATACCTAGAGTGCGGCGCAATTCAATGGGAATAACCACCCGTCCCAGCTCGTCTACTTTTCTTACAATACCTGTTGATTTCATCATAACCGATGATTGCCCCTCTCGCTATAATTTAAAAATGTCATTATTCGACACGGTTCTCTGTTTTATGATATTTATAATACCAACGATTGCCAAAACAGTCAACATGTTTAAAGGCATAATGCTATATTTTTCTTTGAGTATTATACCGGAACCCAAACAGGGCTTTGGACAGCACCGTTAAGGAATACTGACGCAGCGTTCGACATTTTGGAAATCGGCTTGTTTATATATACGACATTATTCGACAAAAGTTGTCGACAAATTTCATTTTTTTTAAATTTTTTTATAAAAAAGTTTGGAGAAGGAGTTGGGGATGATGAATTTTTTACTTTCTGAGGAAAAGGTATTTAAAGATCCGGTACATAATTATGTTCATGTTCAAGATGATCTGATCTGGTCACTAATTAATACCCCGGAATTTCAACGGCTTAGAAGAATCCGGCAGTTAGGCACTTCCTATCTTACTTTTCACGGGGCCGAGCATAGCAGGTTCTCCCACTCCTTAGGGGTATATGAAATTACACGCAGAATCATTTCGCAGTTCGAGCGTTCCTCCTATTCGGATTGGCCGCAAGAGGAGCGGCTGGTCGCTTTGTGTGCAGCCCTTCTGCATGATCTTGGACACGGACCGTTCTCCCATTCGATCGAGGAAGCCTTCCATATGAATCATGAAGATTGGACATGCCGAATCATACTCGGGAATACCCACGTTAATAACATATTGAAACGGGAAGGGGAGGATTTTCCGGAGAAGGTTGCGGCAGTTATAAGGAAGGACTATGATAAGGCCATTGTGGTCAATCTGGTATCAAGTCCGCTGGATGCCGACCGGATGGATTATTTACTGAGGGATGCCTATTTCACCGGGGTCAATTATGGAACCATCGATATTGACCGGATTCTGCGGATGCTCCGCCCCTTTCAGGGTAGAGTGGTTGTTAAGGAGTCCGGCATGCATGCTGTGGAAGATTATTTGATGTCCAGATATCAAATGTACTGGCAGGTATACTTCCACCCGGTAACCCGAAGTTCCGAGATTATTCTGCGGCAGATCTTCCGCAGGGCGAAGGAGCTTCACCAGGAGGGCTTCCGCTTCTCCTTCCTGCCTGACCCGCTTCCGGGCCTTTTCAACCGGGACTTAACCGTGGAAGAATACCTGCTGCTTGATGAGGCTTTAGTACAGACTTCTTTTGTTCAATGGCGACGTGAACACGATCCGCTGCTAGCAGATTTGTGCACACGATTTATCGACAGAAAACTGTATAAATATGTAGAACTTGAAATGTTAGATATGGAAATTATTGATGAAATCCGGCGCTCTTTCCGCGATTTAGGACTTGATCCTAATTACGATCTGGAAATTGATTTTCCTACGGATCTGCCTTATGATGTCTTCCGGCCGGAAGACAATTCCAAGAAGAAACAAATTCTGCTTCTGGACCGGCAGGATCGGCTGCGGGAAATTTCAGAGGTGTCCGACATTGTCCGCTCTATCAGCGGAATACACCGCGGGAAATATCACATGTATTACCCGGAAGAAAAGCTGCGCGGACTCGCCCGCAAGCTGCCGGAGGAAATAGCTGCATTACTTAATTTGCTCTAATGTGAAGGAGGAAATATCCGTGTTATTCGATACACATACCCATTTGGATGCACCGCAATTTGACGAGGATCGGGAGGAAGTGATTGCCCGTGCTATAGAGCAAGGGGTCAGCCGGATGATTAATGTCGGATTTAACCGGGAGACCATTCCATCCACTATGAAGCTTGCCGAAACCTACGATTTCATCTACGCTGCTGTCGGTTGGCATCCCCAAGACGCGATTACGATGCAGGACGGGGATTTGGAGTGGATTGCCGAATTATGTGCGCACAAGAAGGTTGTGGCCATCGGGGAGATAGGCCTTGACTACTACTGGGACACCTCACCCAAGGAAATTCAGCATCAGGTATTCCGCAAGCAGATTGGACTTGCCCGAAGCTTGAAAATGCCGATTGTTATTCATAACCGGGATGCTCATGAAGACGTGGTCCGGATTCTGCGGGAAGAGAAGGCTGAGGAGGTTGGCGGGGTAATGCATTCGTTCTCAGGCAGCTGGGAGACAGCCAAGATGTGTCTGGATTTGGGATTCCACATTTCTTTTGGGGGGCCCATTACGTTTAAGAACGCTAAGCAGCCCAAAGAAGTATTAAAACAGGTTCCCATGGACCGGCTGTTGATTGAAACGGACTCCCCTTATCTGACTCCGCACCCGTATCGGGGGAAGAGAAATGAGTCTGCACACGTGCGTCTTGTTGCCGAAATGGCAGCAGAGCTAAAGGGTGTATCTGTGGAGGAAATCGCGGAAATTACCACCCGAAATGCACTGGAACGATTTGGAATAAGCTGAAATCGGGAGTAAAACCGCTGAAATAAAGAGTATTTGGGAAAGATTAATAGTTTTTAATCTAAAAAAGGATGATTATTACAAAAAATTAACCATTTTTTTAAAAAAACTAGTTGATTCCTGCTTTACAACATGCATATAAACAGGATAGAATCTTTTCAGTAATTGATTTGGTCTGGCAGCACCACGAATTTGCTAGCTATGTGAATTGGATGTAAACCTAACCGGGTATAAAGCCACGAATTACTGGCTCCATTCACACATCAATTACAATTCCAAGAACCAGTCTCGCTGAATCTTCGGGCAACCGGAGAACGGGGGAACCAATACGGATTGTTGACTGAACGTTCCGTATTTGATTTCTTTAACGGGTCTTTGGGGTGAATTCAAGGTCATTGCGCCATGAGCGGATGAACTGAGATAGGGCAGCTCTCTACGCCCGAACCCGACAGCTAACCTCGTAAGCGTATGAAGAGAGAGGCAACTCGTGCATCCTACATTCCTTTAGTCAGCCGGAAGCCACGAAAGAGATCCTCTTACACTCTTTCTCTAGGCTTCTTTTTGTTTTGAATAAAGGAGACAGGAACGTCATACAGTGGTATGACATATGAGTAGCGCTGAACAGGCTGGTGCGGGATGCGAAATGTGCAGTAGGGCATTTCGTCAAAATCGGTATAGTCGCGTCAATTTTTATACAAGTCGATCTTAGACGGCGGGGCTATGAAGGAGGACGTAAGAAGTGGGCTTTTTCGGATCTAAGGAAACTACCCATGAGTCACGATCATCCAGCATGTCTTACGCGTTGCGGTGGAAGAAAGAAAACAAGCGTCAAATTGTTGTGGCAGGGATTGTTACCATCGCACTGCTTGTCGGCGTAACTACTTGGTTCTATGGCCAGGCTGACAAGAACATTTACTTGGTTGCGGATGGCAAGACACCATCTCCAGGCACATCGGTATCAAAGCCTGATCAAGGGCTGGAACAGCAAGCATTGAACCCAAATTCGGGGGATAAGGGTACGGCAGACTTGGCTGGTATGCTGCCTGAGGGAGATCAGTACATTCTGGGCCGTATAGTTCCGGTTAAGGTTACGGCGGACGGAGTCACTAACAAACATCTGACAACGTCAGAGACCGTTAAGGACGCTATTACGAACTTAGGCGTTAAAGTATCGGGTGATGACAAAGTATATCCATCCCTGGATACACCGGTCAGCTCGGATCTGCACATCCGGGTCGTGCGCGTGGATAAACGTACAACGAAGAGAGCGGAGAGCATCCCTTATACCTTCGTCAAAACGTCGGACCCCTCGCTAGAGAAGGGAAAGACCAAACTGCTGAGCAAAGGCCAAACTGGCGTTGTGGTGCATCATATTGAGAAGGTGTACCAGGATGGCAAGCTGGTAACGAAGCGGTTGGTTAGTAAGTCCGTAGAAAGACAGCCATCTGCAAAAGTGTTGGCGGTAGGCACCAAACCTAAAACTCAAGTACTTGCAGCTAGCATTGACCGCTCATCTAAATCTGTGAACATCAGCCAGAATAACAGTGTCAAAAAGGGCGGCGTGCAGTTCAAATATAAAAAGTTGCTGAAGAATGTATCCCTGACCGCTTACTCTGCGGAAGAGAGCGGGATCGGTACGAATACCGCATCGGGAGCCCGGGTTAAGGAAGGTAGAACGATCGCAGTAGACACCGATGTAATCCCAATGGGCTGGTGGGTGTATATTGAGGGTGTCGGCTTCCGTAAAGCGGAGGATACAGGAGGCGCAATCAAAGGCAACAAGATTGATGTGTATTATGACAGTCTGAAAGCAGCTAACAATTTCGGACGGAAAAAGGGCCGCACGGTTTATGTAATTGGACCGGTTAAGCCGGAACTGAACTAGTTAGCCTGGCTTAGGCATCGTTTACTTTAATCCATGAATAAGATACTATTACACATAGTGAATATGTGCATGCTAAGGAGAGGAGAATTCCTCTTCTTTTTGTTATGAATAGAACTTATGCCGCTGGCCGCTAGCCGTATCTAATCTTTATATCGGTAAGGCAGTGCAGAGATTATAGATACTGGAGTGTTCCTGTTTATGGTAATGGGGCCGGGGATTGTTTTAAGATACAGACAAGCACGAAGAAAGGATGGCGTCCATGATTAAGGAGGTCATTGTGGTTGAAGGACGGGATGATACCGTTGCGATTAAAAGAGCGGTGGAGGCGGATACGATTGAAACGGGCGGCTCTGCCATTGGCCCGGCTGTGATTCGTAAAATTAAGCTGGCCCAGGAGCGCCGGGGGGTTATCATTCTAACAGACCCGGATCATGCGGGAGAGCGCATACGCAAGATAGTAGCCGCCAAGGTTCCTGGCTGCAAGCATGCCTTCCTGACGGAGGCGGCGGCAACGCATAAGGGCGATATCGGGGTGGAGAATGCTTCGCCCCACGATATTCGGGAAGCCCTATCCAGGGTGCGGAGCGAATACAGCGGCGAGGAGATTCTGATCAGCTTCGAGGATTTGATCGAAGCGGGTTTAATCGTCCATCCGCAGGCGGCTGAACGACGCCGCTTTATGGGGGAGCAGTTGGGCATCGGATACTGCAACGGCAAGCAGTTCTTCAAGCGTCTGCGTGTGTTCCATATCAGCCGTGAGGAGTTCGCAGCAGCCCTTCAACAATTAGAGAGCAAAGGAGATTAATCCATGAGCAGGATGGAAGATATATCGACGCCCAAAAGAACGAAGGAGATCATACAGCGGCACGGCTTCTCCTTCAAGAAAAGCCTGGGCCAGAACTTTCTGATCGATCAGAATATTCTGGGCAAAATTGTCGGTGCGGCTGAACTAGATGAAACGAAGGGGGCCCTTGAGATCGGTCCTGGAATAGGCGCACTGACCCAGAAGCTGGCTGAAACGGCAGGCAAAGTGACAGCTGTAGAGATCGATCAGCGCCTTATTCCTATCCTGGAAGAGGTACTTGAGCCATACGGTCATGTACGGGTCATCCATGGGGATGTGCTGAAGTTGGACCTCCGTGAGGTGATTGAGCGGGAGTATGCTGATCAGACCGGTGTCAGCGTCGTCGCTAATCTCCCTTACTATGTGACGACACCTATTATTATGAAGCTGCTCGAAGAGCATCTGCCTCTGGAGAATATTGTGGTTATGATTCAGAAGGAGGTGGCAGAGCGTATGGCCGCCTCACCGGGGGGCAAGGAGTACGGGAGCCTGAGCATTGCGGTCCAGTACTACTGTGAGCCTGAACTGGTCTGCACCGTTCCGCATACGGTCTTTATTCCCCAGCCTAATGTCGACTCGGCGGTTATCCGCCTGAAGGTTCGTCAGGAAGCTCCGGTAGAGGTGGAGGATGAGGCATTCTTTTTTACCGTGGTACAAGCTTCATTCGCCCAGCGGAGAAAAACGATCTCCAATAACCTGAAGACGCGCTTCTTCGCAAGCGAAGGCCGTGAGGAGCTGGAGAGGCTGCTTGGGGAGGCCGAGATTCTGCCGTCGCGGCGGGCTGAGACGTTAAGCCTTGAAGAATTCGCACGCCTCAGCAATGTTCTGAAGCAGGCAGGACTGAAATAGAAATTGAGTACGCTGTGAAGGCTGACAGAAGGAACCAAAGCCCAGGTTCGCCCATACGATAAGTCTAGAGGTGATGGACTTGACGAATTTGGGAGACCTGGTGGTACGTAAATCTTACGGGGGAGATGTCACCTTCCGTGTGGAATCTTTGACACGTGGCAGCGCGGTCATTAAAGGAACTGAATTCCGCCTGCTCGCGGATGCCCCTATTGCGGACCTGGTTAAGGTAGATCGTCCCGCTCAATCGGAGAAATCAAAGCGGGCGAGAATTAAAGCGACGGAGTCCCTGCAGCGGCTGCAGCAGGACAGAAAAGTGCTTGAGGAACGAAACCAGGCCGAACTGATGCAGGAGCTGCATTCGTACTCGGTAGGGGGACCCGCATACTTTGAGGTGCCGGGGAAGGTGCTGCATTTGGATGGCGATCCAGCCTACTTGAGAAAGAGCCTCGACCTGTATGAGAGGCTGAGGGTGCCAGCGGACGGTTACTACGTTCAGGAGGCAGCTATGGCGGATGCCCTTCGGCAGTTGCTTCCAAGAGTACGTCCGGATATTGTGGTGATAACGGGACATGACGGCGTGCTCAAGAGCATGATTCATCATGATCTCTACAGCTTGAACAGCTACAAGAACTCCCGCAACTTTGTTGAGGCGATTCAGGTGGCCCGCCAGTATGAGCGCGACTTCGATGCGCTAACGATTGTGGCTGGGGCCTGCCAGTCCCACTTCGAGGCGCTGTTGCAAGCTGGGGCGAACTTTGCAAGCTCGCCGGCCCGGATCTTAATCCATGCGCTGGACCCGGTGTATATTGCCGCCAAGGCTTCATTTACGCCGATCCGCAGTACGATTCATATTACCGATGTGCTGAACCATACCATCAGCGGTATTCAAGGTGTAGGAGGAATCGAGACAAGGGGGAGCTACCGCATCGGCCTGCCCCGGTTCCGGGATCTCTCCAAGCTGAATGTGGTCCCATCGGCCAATTAATCGACAAAAGCTTATATCGCTTAGGCAATCTGTAGGTCCCTGGTATGGGGCCTTTTTTGTTGTATCGCCATGATCATCCTGAGCAAACTAAGTCTCAGTAAACCTAAAACCAAAGGGGAATGGGGCCTTGGTTACAGAACCACTTTCAATGTCCAGAGGAAGGAATCAGCGGCATCTATAGGCTCCGGAAAAAAATCATTGACAATGCTTTTTTACCCCTGATATAATTATTTATTTTGACTTGACAATAAGTCTTATTAGCGTTATAATGGACAAGAAAGAGGTGGTCATAGGTAATGGCGAAAAATGCGCTGTCGGAAATTAAGAACAATCTCGAAGCTCATGTTGGACAGAAGATTCTGCTGCGTGCGAATGGTGGTCGCCGTAAGACCGTTGAACGCACGGGTGTTCTAGAGGAGACCTATCCCTCTGTCTTTATTGTCAAGCTTGATGAAGAGCAGCAGACCTTCAAGCGTGTATCCTACAGTTATGCCGATATACTGACCGAATCCGTTGAAGTAACGATCTGTGATGACAACACGGATAGCGAGATGAGGATTTCGTATATTAAACCTTAAACCTTGAACCTTAAGTCTTTAACATTTAACAGCAGTCTTGACCCCGGTCAGGCTGCTTTTATTCATTTACAGGGTCTGTACAGGAATATGGATGTGCTTCCCGTGCATGAGGTTCTTGACGCTGCGCATACTAACAGCGTTCCTACTCATCGATCCAAAAGGAGGGTCTCTCATGTCGCGCAGAAGACGCAGTGTCATGTCCGAAGATCTGAAGGTGGAGCTTGCGAAAGACCTGGGCTTTTATGATACCGTCCAAAAAGAAGGATGGGGCGGAATTAAGGCCAAGGACGCGGGCAATATGATAAAAAGGGCCATTCAGCTCGCGGAGCAGTCGGCATCCCGCAATTCCTAAACTTCTTTAAGGCTCCTCCAGCGATGGAGGAGCCTTTGACGTATCTGTATCAAAATAAGACTTCATTAGAACTTTTTGTTATAATAAACAAAATAAAAGCGTTATTCAGTTGAATGCAGCTTACAGATGGAAACTTAAGAGTAGGTGACGCCTTTGAAAATATACGAAAAAGCACCGGCCAAAATTAATTTAATGCTCGATGTATTACATAAACGGCCTGACGGCTATCATGAAGTGGAAATGGTCATGACCATGGTCGATTTGGCGGATCGGCTTGAAATGAAGGAGCTGCCGCGTGATACCATTATCATATCCAGCCAGGTGGGCTATATCCCGCTGGATGAGAAGAATCTGGCCTTTCAGGCAGCCAGGCTGATTAAAGAGCGGTATCAGGTATCCAAGGGCGTGTATATTCACCTGGATAAGAAAATTCCTGTGGCTGCCGGTCTCGCCGGGGGCAGCAGTGACGCCGCAGCGACTTTGCGGGGACTTAACCGGCTGTGGAATCTTGGAATTCCCCTGGAGGAGCTGCAGGAGCTCGGAGCGGAGCTGGGCTCAGATGTCCCCTTCTGTGTCAAAGGGGGCACAGCCTTGGCAACAGGGCGGGGAGAGATTCTCACCCCGCTTCCGAATCCCCCGCAGTGCTGGGTCATTCTGGCGAAGCTGCCCATCAATGTGTCTACCGCAGAGGTGTACGGCCGCTTCCGCAGCGATAAAGTGGTGCGCCACCCTTCCGCACAACGGATGCAGACCGCAATTGAGCGAGGGTCCTTCTCTGCGGTCTGCAGCGAGCTTGGTAATGTGCTCGAGGACGTGACCCTGCAGATGCATCCGGAGGTGGCTCAGCTCAGGGACACGATGCTCCGTCTGGGTACAGACGGGGTGCTTATGTCCGGCAGCGGGCCAACGGTGTTCGGTCTAGTGTCGAAGGAATCGAAGGTAGCCCGGATCTATAACGGGCTGCGTGGGTTCTGCAAAGAAGTATACGCGGTGCGCCTTCTGACATAAGGAAGACCGCCAGACATTTACACTTGGACAAACACGTACAAAAGTGGTATATTTTCATTAAAATATTCGGATTTTATATAGAAAGAGCCAAAGGGCATATGCTTGCCCGGGGTTCTTTGTCTATTTAGCGAGGGGTCTTTCGTGAAAAAATTAAAAAGAAGCGCCAGATTGGTGGAAATGACCCAATATCTGCTGCTCCGCCCGCATCACTTAATTCCACTTACCACCTTTGCCGAACGTTATGGGGCTGCTAAATCCTCCATCAGTGAGGATTTGTCAATCATCAAGGAGGTATTTGAAGAGGAAGGAATGGGCGACCTGCTGACCCTGGCCGGTGCGGCTGGCGGGGTGAAGTTTATTCCTAAAGTTGGGGAAGCGCACGCGCGGGAATTTATTGATCAATTGTGTGCGATGCTGTCCGACCAGAGCCGGATACTGCCAGGCGGATATTTGTATATGTCAGATTTATTGGGACTTCCGAATTTAATGAATGAAGCCGGCAAGCTTTTTGCAACCGTATTCGCGAATCAGAATATCGATGTAATCATGACGGTGGAGACCAAGGGTATCCCGCTGGCCTACGCCACGGGAGCGCAGCTTAATCTGCCTGTTGTGCTCGTCCGGCGGGATCATCAGGTGACTGAAGGTTCAGCGGTAAGCATTAACTATGTCTCCGGCTCCCATAAGAGCCTGCATACGATGACCTTGTCACGCCGAGCGCTTAAGGAGAACTCCCGCGTGCTCATAGTTGATGACTTTATGAAGGCGGGAGGCACAATACAGGGCATGGTGGATCTGCTGGCTGAATTTAACGCCACAGTCGCTGGAGTTGGTGTACTCGTAGAGTCAGGTGAAGTGGAATCCGGACAGCGTCTGCTGCACGATTATGTGTCTTTGGCCACACTCGCCGCAGTGGACCCCAAAGAGAAGGAAATTGTAGTTCAGCCCGGTAATTATTTCAGCAGGTTGAAAGCCCTATAGACCTGTGGATAACCTTACAAATCTTATCGGATTTAGACGAATCCAGTCGAAAACCTTTTTAAATAAAAAAAATTCCTAAATTTAGGCCTTTTTGTTCGTAAAAAAAGAGGATTTCCGTTTGCAATGTGGAATATTACACCAAGTCTCTGATGGAAAAAGGTGGTGAACACATATGCAAATTACGGATGTAAGACTTCGCCGTGTAAGCTCAGAGGGCAGAATGAAGGCAATCGCATCCATTACCATCGACAACGAGTTTGTTGTTCATGACATTCGCGTCATCGACGGAAACAATGGAATGTTTGTTGCTATGCCAAGCAAGCGTACGCCTGACGGTGAGTTCCGGGACATCGCTCATCCGATTTCTTCCGGTACCCGCGAGAAGATCCAAGCTGCCGTTCTGGCTGAGTACGATCGCGCAGCGGTTGAGGAAGAAGTTATCGTTGAAGGGGCTTAAGTTTCAATCTGTATAGGAGTTATGTCTTAACTTATTGGGGTTCAAGAAAAGAGAGCCATGTACTTGGCTCTCTTTTCTTTTTGCGCAGAATAAGATATATTCAGTAATGAGTTCAAGAGAGGGAGGCCGGGGCCTTGAAAAGATTAGCAATTGTTCTTGCTGCAGGACAGGGAAAACGCATGAAGTCGAAACTTTATAAAGTGCTGCACCCCGTATGCGGCAAACCGATGGTCGGACATGTTCTTGACACCGTGAAAAAAGTCAATTGTGAACGCAGTATCGTGGTCGTAGGTCATGGTGCTGAAGCCGTCCAGTCTTATCTTGGAACATCAGCTGAATATGTACTCCAGGAGCAGCAGCTGGGTACAGGCCATGCCGTGAAGATGGCCAAAGATCTGCTGGGTAATGAAGAGGGAGTGACTATCGTCATTTGTGGCGATACACCGCTCGTGACCTCAGAGACATTGGAAGAGCTGATGAAGCTTCATCAAAGCAAAGGCGCAGCCGCTACGATTCTTTCGGCAGTAATGGACAACCCTACGGGGTATGGACGTATTATCCGCGGGGAAGATGGAGCCGTAACACAGATCGTGGAACAGAAGGACTGTACGCCAGAGCAGGATGCGGTAAAGGAAATTAACACAGGCACTTATTGTTTTGATAATGCAAAATTGTTTGCGGCCTTGGATAAGGTAACAAATCAGAACGCGCAGCAGGAATATTATTTAACGGATGTTATTGGGATTCTGGTCGGGGAAGGCGAGGTTGTTAGCGCTTTCGTAACCGACGATATATCTGAATCGATCGGGGTTAATGACCGTGTCGCTCTATCCGAAGCGGAAAGATATATGCGTCAGCGTATCATCAAGAAGCATATGCTGAATGGAGTTACCATCATTGATCCAAGTTCAACTTACATCGGTGCAGATGCGGTTATTGGTTCAGACACTGTAATTTATCCGGGAACTATGATTTCAGGAAATACAATAATCGGAGAACAATGTGAAATAGGACCTTCTACAGAGATTACAGACAGCCGTCTGCTGGATGGGGTTACTGTTAAACATTCCGTACTCCATCAGGCGGAAGCCGGCAATGGAACAACCGTCGGGCCTTTCGCTTATTTGCGTCCGGGAACAAAACTTGGCCAGAAGGTCAAGGTTGGCGATTTTGTGGAAATCAAGAACGCTTCACTGGATGACGGCTCTAAAGTATCTCACCTGAGTTACATTGGTGATGCCAAAGTCGGGAAGAATGTAAATATCGGCTGTGGCGCGATTACGGTCAATTATGATGGATATAATAAGTCAATTACCGAAATTGAGGATGATGCCTTCATCGGCAGTAACGTCAACCTGATTGCACCGGTTAAGGTGGGTAAAGGGGCTTATGTCGTGGCAGGCTCCACGATCACCCATTCGGTATCTGATAATGACCTCGCGATTGCAAGGCAGCGGCAGGAGAATAAATCCGGTTATGCGGAGAAAATCCGGGCTCGCGCCCAAGCGAAAAAGCAAAGAGAGCAGGATTAAGCGGCTCTTAACCATACTCATACGGAATGAACAGGAGACGGCGCTGCGGGAGGTTCCTGCGCAGTCCACCTTTAGGAGCCTCCCTAAGATCATTCGCTCTACTTAAGCAAATAATGCGTCCGTTTAGTTCAATCCGTATGGATTGAACTAAAGTCTGGTCATGGATATGTTCTTTAGTTCAATCAATTCAGCACGGAGGGTTTTAATTTTATGACTTATTGTGATTCCAAACTAAAGATTTTCACCTGTAACTCCAATCCTAAGCTTGCCCACCAAATTGCGGACTACATCGGCATTCCGATGGGGGATTCGGAGACAACAAGCTTTAGTGACGGAGAAATTCAAGTGAAGCTGTCGGAAAGTGTCCGCGGCTCCCATGTGTACGTGGTCCAATCCACATGCGGACCGGTCAATGATAACCTGATGGAGCTGCTGGTTATGGTTGATGCGCTTAAACGGGCTTCCGCTAAGAGCATCAACGTGGTTATCCCTTATTACGGATATGCCCGGCAGGACCGTAAAGCCCGTTCCCGTGACCCGATTACGGCGAAGCTGGTAGCCAATCTGATTGAGAAAGCGGGCGCTCACCGCGTGATTACGATGGACCTTCATGCCATGCAGATTCAAGGTTTCTTCGATATCCCGGTTGACCATATGCTGGGCGTACCTATTCTGGCCCAGTATTTCCGGTCCAAACAGATTGAGAACCCGGTCGTTGTGTCCCCGGACCACGGCGGTGTGGTCAGAGCTCGCAAGCTGGCTGACTTCTTGAATGCCCCGCTCGCAATCATCGACAAACGCCGTCCTGAGCCGAACGTTAGTGAGGTCATGAATATTATCGGGAATATTGAAGGCAAGACCGCTATTCTTGTCGATGATATTATTGATACGGCGGGAACTATTGTACTTGGCGCCAACGCCCTCAAAGAAGGCGGCGTGAAGGAAGTATATGCCTGCTGCACCCACCCGGTTCTCTCTGGACCGGCCATGGAACGGCTGGAGAACTCTCCGCTGAAGGAAGTCATTGTAACGGATACGATTCCGATTACGCATCCTAACCCAACTAGCAAGCTTAAGGTTCTATCTGTAGCTCCGCTTATGGGGGAAGCGATTATCCGGGTTCATGAGGAATTATCGATCAGTAAGTTGTTTGAAATTGAGTAAAGTGTAGGCTTGAATAGTGTGGAATGAGCCGGCAGCTTGACCGGTAATCATGCAGAGGGGTTACCTTTCCCATTCAGGAGAGGTAACCCCTATCGGCGTATGCATGGTGGATACGGGGGGAATCCCCGGTGGGCCAGTTAGTAACCGGGCCGGGAAATGAAAATGTAGGACTTTCTCCTGTACAACGTGTCACCCACCAAGACGGCATGTTTATCGTAGTCCTTGATCCAGCCTATATCCACATGGATGCCCTGGCGGTAGATCTGAACCGGAATGGCATGCTCTAAATGGTCTTGGAAGTGGGAGTCCTGAGTAAGTTCTGAGCCAAAAGCATGCAAGGGTGTCTCACCTTCTAACAATGAAATGGTTAGTGGCTGTTAGTGGATATGGATATTAGTGATAGTGACTCATGACATTTATTTTAATCAAAAATCAGCCAAATGAGAACGATTACTTTTAGCAAACCGTTCAAATCTTTTATTTTATATAGGAAAAGGGGATTTACAGGTTATGAAATGGATTGTGGGGCTCGGGAACCCGGGCTCAAACTATGAAAAGACCAGACATAACATAGGGTTCATGGCGTTGGACGCTCTGGCCTCAAGGCACGGAATATCCATTAAGACCAGCAAGTGCAAGGCGCTGATTGGAGAAGGGAATATTCAAGGAACGAAGGTTGCTCTGATCAAACCTATGACCTATATGAATCTCTCAGGAGAATCCGTCCGTGCTTTTATGGATTATTACAAGGCGCCTTTGGAAGACCTGATTGTAGTCTATGACGACCTGGACACAGAGATCGGCCGCAACCGTCTTCGCTATCAAGGCAGTGCGGGGGGGCATAACGGGATTAAATCAATTATCCAGCATACGGGAACCCAGGTGTTCAACCGGATTCGGATGGGGATATCCCGCCCGCAGCCAGGGTTCCCCATTGTGGACTACGTGCTCTCCCCCTTTCCCAAGAAAGAGGCGGAGCTGCTTAAGCAGTCCATTGAAGAAGCGGCGGATGCGATTGAATTTGCGCTGACCCACACGTTTGAACAGACTATGGCGAAGTTTAACAAGTAAATATAGGCTCTAGGGCGGCATAAGAGGCTAAACTTGCGCGGTCCGGGACATACTGAAGGTATAATTCACCTTCTGGAGGCATAACTATGGCAGTAAACTATGTATGCCGGCATTGCCGGACGTTTGTGGGACGAATCGACTCTGCTCATGTGTCCGAATCGAGGCTGGGCTTCGATTTCTTGACCCCTGATGAGCGTAGAGATATAATAGCCTATGATTCTAATGGGGAAATGACCGTCAGAATTACCTGTGATTATTGCAGGCAAGCATTAGAGAATCATCCGGAGTTAACGCTTCTCTCAAGTCCGCTTCAATAAGCGGAAAGTAATTTCGGTGGTTCTACCGAAGACGTATTGTAGAGCCTTGGCACGAATGCTGAGGCTTATTTCTGGTTATTTTAGGGCTTTGCTGCCTTTAGGCGGCAAAGTTCAGTAAGCATAAGAGAGGTGCAACTCTTGTTACAAGCACTTATTGAAGCATTTTCAAAAGAACCTGATTTCGAATCACTAAGTTCCGGGGTCAACGCAGGTATGAAGGAACAGCTGATCTCTGGCTTGTCGGGTTCCTCCAGACAGGTAATGCTGGCAGCTCTGCATGAACAGATTCAGCGTCCCCTCCTGGTGGTGACCCACAATATGTTCTCGGCCCAGAAGATTGCCGAGGACCTTCAGGAGGCGCTATCGCCTGAGCAGGTTCTTCTCTATCCTGCAAATGAGCTCGTGGCTGCTGAATCAGCGGTATCCAGCCCCGAGACGCTGGCTCAAAGAATAGAAGTACTGCTTAGCTGCTCGCAGGGTTTCCGCGGGATTGTTGTTGTACCCTTTTCCGGGGTTCGCAGATATGTACCGATTCCCGAGGTGCTCGCTAACGCCGAGCTTAAAATTGATCTGGGAGGCACGCTTCAGCTGGATGAATTCCTGACCCGGATGATAGAACTCGGTTACGAGCGTGTCCAGCGTGTGGAGAACCGGGGGGAGATGAGCGTTCGCGGGGGGATTATTGATATTTATCCGCTAACCTCGAAGCTTGCCTACCGGATTGAGCTGTTTGATGAGGATATCGACTCCATTCGCACTTTTGATCCGGTGGATCAGCGCTCTGTCGATCAGGTTAAGAGTGTGTCCATCCCTCCCTGCAAGGAGCTTATAGCGTCCGCAGACCGACTGGACAAGGCCGCAGAAGTATTGAACGCCAAGCTGGAAGAGCAGCTGGAGAAGATGACGGACCGTCAGGCCAAGGCGAAGCTCCGGGAGGAAATATCCCGTGAGATTGAGCTGCTGCGCGAGCATGTAAATTTTTCAGAAATCTATAAATATATTTCTCTTATTTATCCGGAGAATCAAACCTTGTATGACTATATGCCAAAGGATACTCTCCTGATTATGGACGAACCGTCTCGTCTTCTGGAGACAGGCAAGCAGCTTGAGCGTGACGAGGCGGAGTGGAACCTTCATTTGGTACAAAACGGGAAGAGTCTGCCGGTTCTGCCCTTGTCCACTGAAAGCGATAAGGTGATCTATGAACGCCCGTTCCAGACCTTGTTCTTATCGCTATTTCTCCGCCAGGTACCGCATATCCAGCCTCAGAACATTCTGAATTTCACCAGCCGGGCTATGCAGGACTTCCACGGGCAGATGAATGTGCTCAAATCGGAGATGGAACGCTGGAAGAAGAGTGGGGCCCGGGTACTGATGCTGGCCAGCAATGAGGAGCGGATCGAGCGCATGCGTCGGGTTCTGCAGGACTACAGTATTGAAGAACCGACCATTCTTCAAGGCAACCTGCAGACCGGATTCGAACTCCCGGCTATCCACCTTGTGGTTATTACGGAAGGGGAGATGTTCTCCCAGAAGCAGCGTAAGGCGCGCAAGGTTGGACGCAGCATGGATAATGCGGAGCGCATCAAAAGTTATACCGAGCTGAAGATTGGGGATTACGTTGTTCATCAGAACCACGGAATCGGCAAATATATTGGCATCGGCACCCTGGAAGTGGGTGGTATCCATAAGGACTACATGCACATTCTGTACGCCGGGGGCGACAAGCTGTCTGTGCCAATTGATCAGATTGACCTGATCCAGAAATATGTGGGTTCAGAAGATAAAGAGCCGAAGGTCTATAAGCTGGGCGGCAACGAATGGACGAGGGTTAAGAACAAGGTCCGCTCCTCCGTTCAGGATATTGCGGACGAGCTGATTAAGCTGTATGCGGATCGGCAGGCTTCCCCGGGCTACGGCTTCGAGAAGGACACACCTGAGCAGCAGGAATTTGAGGCTATGTTCCCATATGATGAGACCCGTGACCAGATCCGGGCGATTGAGGAAATTAAGAAGGACATGGAGCGGAATCGTCCGATGGACCGTCTGCTGTGTGGAGATGTGGGCTACGGGAAGACCGAGGTGGCGATCCGGGCCGCATTCAAATGTGCGATTGAAGGCAAACAGGTCGCTGTGCTGGTGCCGACGACCATTTTGGCTCAGCAGCACTATGAGACTTTCCGCGAGCGGTTCTCAGGCTACCCGATTAACATTCAGGTGCTCAGCCGGTTCCGCAGCCGGAAAGAACAGAATGAGACAACCAAAGGCATCCGCCAAGGAACCGTGGATATTGTCATTGGAACCCACCGCCTGTTATCCCAGGACCTCGTATTCAAGGATCTGGGTCTGCTTATTGTGGACGAAGAACAGCGCTTTGGGGTGACCCATAAAGAGAAGCTGAAGCGGCTGAAAGTCAATGTCGATGTTCTTACCCTGACGGCAACTCCAATTCCGCGGACACTCCATATGTCCATGCTGGGCGTACGGGATCTGTCGGTTATCGAGACACCGCCGGAGAACCGGTTCCCTGTTCAGACTTATGTGGTTGAACACAGCCAGGCACTGGTCCGCGAGGCGATTGAACGTGAATTGGCACGCGGGGGACAGGTTTACTACCTGTACAACCGGGTTCAGGGCATACAGGAGATGGCTGCGCAAATTTCTATGCTTGTTCCGGGTGCTAAGGTTGGCATAGGCCATGGACAAATGTCCGAGCAGGAGCTGGAGAAGACGATTCTTGACTTCCTGGATGGGGAATACGATGTTCTGGTGAGTACGAGTATAATCGAGACAGGCGTGGACATTCCGAATGTAAACACCCTTATCGTGCATGATGCGGACAAGATGGGTCTATCCCAGCTGTACCAGCTGCGCGGACGCGTAGGCCGCTCCAACCGCATTGCTTACGCCTACTTCACCTATCAGCGTGACAAGTCGTTGACGGAGGTGGCTGAGAAGCGGCTGCAATCGATCAAGGAGTTCACAGAGCTTGGATCAGGCTTCAAGATCGCTATGCGTGACTTATCCATCCGTGGAGCGGGGAATCTGCTTGGGGCTGAACAGCACGGATTTATCGCTTCTGTCGGCTTTGACCTGTACTCGCAGATGCTGGCTGAGGAGATTCAGAAGCGCAAGGTGACGATGCTTGGAGAGGAAGCACCAGAGGATACGCATTTTAATACGGTAATTGATTTGAGTATTGATGCCTATTTACCACCAGAATATATTTATGATAGTATTCAAAAAATTGAAATCTATAAAAAAGCAGCAGCCGTTTCTTCCCTGGAAGAGGTATCAGAGCTGGCTGACGAGCTGCTTGACCGGTTCGGGGAACCGCCGGAGGCGGTAGAGAATCTCCTGGCAGCAGCCCGGCTGAAAATTTATGCCAAGCAGTATGGCATCGAGTCGATTACGCGGCGCGGGGACGAGGTTCTGCTCAAGTTCCATGAGGGCCAGGAGAAGGCCGTTATTCCTGCAAAATTAGCCGAGGTTGGAAATCAGTACGGAAGACGTGTACAATTTAACCAAGGAACGGCAATTCAAATCCAGATTAAAATTAAAGGTTTGAGTGACAAGGAGATGATGGACCTGCTTGAGCAGATCATGGAATCCCTTAAAGGCGCATTCAAATCGAAGGGAGAACTACAAGATGCTGCGAAGTAATAGCCGATCATGGAAAACACTGCTGGTAGCTTTAATAGCAGTGCTAACCTTTTCCATACTGGCAGGATGCACGAAGAAGTCCGATGAGACAGGGGCGGGCAATACGAAAACTACCACTGAGACCAAGAAAGATACAAGTAAAGTTGTTGCCACCTATGAGGGCGGTGAGATTACAGCAAATGAATTTGACTTGGAGCAGCGCATTATGCTGCTGATGTCTCCAGAGATGGAACAGCTTGCTCAAATGGACGAGTTCCGGGATTACCTCATCAAGCAGGAGATTGCTTATGCTTATTTAAGCGGCAAAGCGGATGACAAGTCCAAGCAGGAAGGTGAGAAGAAGGCGACGGATCAGCTTGCCCAGATGAAGAAACAGTTGGGGAACGAGCAGTTCAAGAAAATGCTCGACAGCAAAAAGGTATCCGAAGCGGATTTCAAAGCTTACATGGTCAAAGTCTTCACTGTGATTCAAAGCGAGACGTCCAAAGTGACCGAAGACGAAGTGAAAAAGGAATTTGAGGCCAAGAAGGGTGACTTCACGGTAGCTTCTGTGCGTCATATTCTGATCCAGTTTACCGATTCGAAGGGCAAGGAACGCAAGAAAGAGGATGCGCTTAAGCTGGCCAAGGAAATTAAAGCCAAGATTGATAAGGGCGCAGACTTCGCCGAAATGGCCAAGCAGTATACTGAGGATGGAGCTTCGAAGGCTGACGGCGGACTTTATAAAGACAAAGAAGTATCCGAATGGGTTCCACAATTCAAGGAGAAGGCGCAGACCTTGCCATTGAATAAAGTGAGTGATCCGGTGGAGACCGATTATGGCTACCACATCATGCGTGTGGAAGCCCGCACCGAGAAAACTTACACAGATCTGACCCAGGCCCAGAAGGATTCCTTGAAATCCAGCGTGGCTTCTTCCAAACTGGATGAGTTCATGCAGAACGGCCTGAACAAGATCATCAAGAAAATCGATCTTCCCAAGGTCGAGACCAAAACCGGCACGAAGACCGATTCCTCCAAGAGCGGTACAACCACTCCGGACGACAAGTCTAAGCAAGGCGGAACTGGAACTGGGGAAGGAACCTCCGGCACAGGTAAATAAAAGAAGCCAGGTTGGCATGAGAGGCAGCGCGGAAGCTCGCGCTGCTTTTTGTCCCCATGATGGTGCGAAAGTGAAACGATAAGGTTAATGTATAAGGAAATGGGAGCAGCCTAATACTATGGTCAAGAACAAATAATATGGATTGAACCCATCTCCATTTATAAAAATGCATCAGTAGTTCAATTAACTTCTTTAGAAAGCGGGGCAACATGTGAAATGAAAGCTACTGGAATTGTACGTCGTATTGATGATTTGGGCCGAGTGGTTATACCTAAGGAGATCCGCCGCACATTGCGTATTCGGGAAGGAGATCCGCTCGAGATTTTTGTTGATCGTGACGGTGAGGTTATCCTGAAGAAGTATTCCCCGATTGGGGAGCTTGGCGACTTTGCCAAGGAATACGCCGAATCGTTGTATGAGAGTACAGGCCATATCACCCTGATCTCGGATCGGGACACCATCATTGCTGTAGCAGGGGCTTCCAAGAAAGAGTATTTGGATAAGCAGGTCAGCAACCTGCTGGAGAACTGCATGGATAACCGTAAAATCATTATTGAAGCGAATACCGGGACCTATGAACTTATTAAAGATCATGCGGAAACGATTTCGACTTTCGTTATTGCACCTATTATCGCGGGCGGTGACCCGATCGGTTCAGTTACCTTGGTAAATAAGGATGAATCGGTTAAGATGTCCCAGCTTGAGTCCAAAATGGCCGAGACCGCTGCCGGTTTTCTTGGCAAGCAAATGGAGCAGTAAACTTAAAGTACAAAAAAACTCCCCACGCCCTAACCTGCTTGCAAAGTAAGCGGGTTAAGGATCAGGCCCCATTCTTTAATATCAGGGGTCTTGTTCCAAGGCAGAGGGAGTTTTTTTGCGTGTTCATTTCCCCTTACGGCAAGATGAGATTATAATGGATAAAGCTGTTATTAGGACAATGAATGAAGGTAATAAAGGCCTGGTTCATGGTAAAGTGGGGAAATGCATGAAAGAGACTTCCGCAGCCGGCAGGCTGCTTAAGGGAGCGGCACTGCTTGCGGCCGCTGCGCTGTTGACCAAGCTGCTTGGCACACTACAAAAGATCCCCTTGCAGAATATTGGGGGAGACGGGGTATTCGGTATCTACAATACGGTGTACCCGTTCTATACATTGCTGTTAACCCTTGCGACCGCGGGATTTCCTACCGCGGTCTCCAAATTTGTGGCCGAGCGCGAAGCAGCAGGCAACCGTGCTGGCTCAGCCGAGGTTCTGAGACTGTCGGCGGTGGTGATGCTGAGCCTCGGCTTGGCTGGAGGCTTAGCGATGTATCTGGGGGCGCCGCTGCTGGCGGGCGCCATCGGCAACCAGCAGCTCGTGCCCGCACTGCGGAGCGCTGCGCCGGCACTGTTCTTCGTGCCGGCCTCGGCAGCCCTTCGCGGTTATTTCCAGGGGCTGCAGAATATGCTGCCCACAGCCGTATCCCAGGTTGTGGAGCAGGCTATCCGCGTAGCGGTGATGATTGTGCTGCTGCTGACCTTTACCGCATCCGGCGCTCCTGACAGCACAGTTGCATCAGGAGCGATGATTGGCTCGGCAGCAGGCGGCTGCGCAGGGCTGCTCGTGATGCTCCTGTTCTGGAGCAGGCACCGCCGGAGCGAACAAGGTGTCAGGTTGCTTGAGCCTGACCGGGATCGACTCAAGCGGCGGCTGAAGGATGACCCTGCGGCGGGGCAGAACGGAACAGCAGCGGGAGAAGGGTCTGCTGCTGTTATAAGCGGCTCACCGGAGGGCGGAACTACCGCTGGTCCTGTTGTGAGCCCGCAGCCGGATCAGGGGACGGGTCAAGGCAGGCTGCTGAGGCAGCTGCTTGCCTATGCTATACCGATCTGTCTGGCAGCTCTGGCTGTACCCTTGATCAGTCTGGTGGATACGTTCACCCTTCCGCGTTTGCTTCGTCAAGGAGGATGGGATGAGACGGGGGCTATGGTGCAGGTGGGCGTTTATAACCGGGGAATTCCTCTAGTCCAGCTTGTCACGATGCTGGCGACCTCCTTGTCCGTGCTGTTCATTCCTGCCCTGGCCGAGCTTAAATACCGGGGAGACGAGGAGCAGATCCGGCACCAGACCCGGCTTGCGCTGCGTTGGTTCTGGCTGATCGGCCTGGCCGCCTCGGCAGGGCTTGCTGCTTTGGCTGAGCCGATTAACATCATGCTCTATAAGGATACTTCCGGCACGGCGGCGATGCAGTGGATCGCCTTGACCGCGGCGCCGAGCACGATGGTCACCATCACCGCCGCGCTGCTTCAGGGGCTTGGCTCGGTCCGCGCTCCAGCCCTGTATCTGACAGGCGCTGCGCTGCTCAAGACCGTGCTCAACCTGCTGCTGGTGCCGCAGCTTGACATCACCGGGGCCGCCGCTGCCGGCGTGGCGGCCTACAGCCTCGCAGCCGCGCTCAGCCTCGCGCGGCTGCGCAAGGCCAACGCGCTGCGGCTTCGCCCCGCAGATGCGCTTGGCAAGCCAGCGCTGCTGATCGCTGCGCTGGTGCTGCCGGTGCTCGCGCTGCGCCTGCTCGCGGATGCCGCCGGCCTGGGGCCGGGA
>NZ_LT575476.1:5599513-5631190 GCF_900086655.1 Paenibacillus tuaregi
GGGCGCGGCCATCTTCGCGGCCGGCGTGCTGCGGCTGCGCCTGATGACAGGGCGTGACATCGCCGCCCTGCCGAAAGTGGGGCCGAAGCTGGCTTCGCTCCTTCGGCGCCTTCGCCTGCTGCCCCGGGAATGACGGGCAGGCAATCTGCAAGGGGCGGGGGACATGGGGACAGGCAGCATGGTGGTGCTTTGGATTTGAATATAAGCATGACCAAAGTGATATAAGCAGCTGGCACGGCATTATAAATTGCCGCCTGACTGACCGGGGCTTTACCGTCTTAGGAATAACCCATTGGAATTTATTCCTAATATAATTATTTGGAAATAAATAATTTGTCATTTTTTTGACTATATAAAATGAACTTTAAAAATTAGCCGCTCTTAGCGGAGAGGCCGAGTGATTCTGAAGAAGCGGAGCGTCCGCCTTTGTCTCCAAAATGCCCCTACTTTGATATCTGGTTTAAGCATTTCGGAGACAACAGCGGTTGTAAGAACACTCGGCATCGCAGCGCCCCATAAGGGTAACCTTAATAAGTTCATTTTATATAGGGAACCTATTTCCAATAAAACTCTTCAGAAATAATCGATATCTTTTTTACGCTGAGTCGGTTGCTGAGGGAAGGGGTTCGGCCCCATGAAGGAATATATTCCGTTCACGTTATTTAACTATCCGGTTGTTATGATAAATGACAATCAGGTATACAATGAAGTTTATATATCCGTTTAAGTCGGGTCTAAGGGGAGCGTGAGAAGAATGAGTGCTTCGATTACAGTTATGGGTCTGGGATCGGGTGATCCGGACAGACTGACTGTGGGACATTTGAGAAAGCTTCAGCAGGCGGAACATAGGTATGTCCGCACTAAGGACCATCCGGTGGTCGGCTGGCTTGAGGAAACCGGGATTACCTTTACGTCCTTTGATGAGGTCTATGAATCCAAGGATGATTTTCCATCGGTATATGAGGAAATTGCGGAACGGTTGATCCATGCAGCCAAGGAGCTGCCGGGAGGCACAGAGATGATCTACGCGGTTCCCGGGCACCCCATGGTGGCTGAGTCGACCGTTAAGCTGCTGCTTGAGTGCTGCGGCAAGGAGGGAATCAGCCTTGAGATTGCCGGAGGCGAGAGCTTTCTGGACGAAGCATTTGCCCGCCTGGGGTTTGATCCGATCGAGGGCTTTCAGCTGCTGGACGCTTCGGAGTTGGCCGCATCCTTGGTCGAGCCGCGTGTACATACCCTGATAGGCCAGGTTTATGATGTGTTTACCGCTTCTGATGTAAAGCTTTGTCTGATGGAGATTTATCCGGACGATTATCCGGTTACGGTCGGACATGCTCTTGGTGTTGACGGCCAGGAGCAGATTCTTCAGGTTCCTCTTCATGAGCTTGACCGTGTAGAGGGCTACGGAAACCTGTCGCTGATCTATATCCCCAGAGATGACAGCGAGAGTCTCCGCCAGCGCAGCTTCGAGCGGCTGCATGAGATTGTAGCCATTCTTCGGAGTCCGGAGGGCTGCCCTTGGGACCGTGAGCAGACACATCAATCTATCCGCAAGAATCTGATTGAAGAGACCTATGAAGTGATTGAGACGATTGACGAGGACGATCCGGACCATATGCAGGAAGAGCTGGGCGACCTGCTGCTGCAGATCATGCTGCATTCCCAAATGGAGGAAGAAACGGGGATGTTCACGGTCTATGATGTCATCGGCAGCTTGAATGAGAAGCTGATCTTCCGTCACCCGCATGTATTTGGTGAGCTGTCCGCAGAGGATGCCGAGCAGGCGCTGAACAATTGGGAGGGCATGAAGGCGGAGGAGAAGCGGAAGAAGGGCATTGCGCCTGAGGAGCAGTCCGCACTTAGTGGTGTTCCCCGGGATCTGCCTGCTCTTATGAAGGCTTATAAGCTGCAGAAGAAGGCTTCCAAGGTTGGCTTTGACTGGGATTCTGTCGAAGGAGCGTTTGGTAAGATCGATGAAGAGCTGGCAGAATTGAAGCAGGCCGTAAGGGAAGGCCATGAGCCTTCGGATCAGATGCTTGAGCTTGGGGATGTGCTGTTCACGGTGGTGAACGCCGCCCGGTTTATCGGGGCAGACCCTGAAGAGGCACTCAGTCTGGTCAACCGCAAGTTCACCAGGCGCTTTCAGTATGTGGAGCAGAAGCTGAAGGAAGCGGGCAAGACCTTTAAGGACAGCAGTCTTGAGGAGATGGACCATTGGTGGGATGAGGCCAAAGGTTTGGAGCATGCAGGCAAAGACAGGAAGAAATAGGAGAAACCACCGCTATTTCAAGGGTTTTTTTGAGAAAACAAAGATTTTCGCGGATTCAAGCAGGATTTTGTCCTTTAAGCAAGAATAACCTAAAGACAACTCGCGGCCCTCTTGTTGGCTAATTCAGCCTTGTTGTACGGGGACTCCCCGTATACCGCCGCAATATACTCTATTTTTCTGAATATTGGGAGGCTTTAATTTATGAACAAGACAGACCTGATCAACAACATTTCGAGCAAAAGCGGTTTGACTAAAAGAGATGTAGAAGTGGTGCTTAACGGATTTCTTGGCGAAATCACCGACGCTCTTTCCAGCGGAGACAAAGTTCAATTGATCGGTTTCGGCACATTTGAGACCCGCAAGCGCTCCGGCCGTACTGGCCGCAACCCGCAAACCGGCAAAACGATCGAAATTCCAGAATCCAATGTTCCTGCATTCAAAGCAGGCAACAAGCTTAAAGAAGCTGTAAAATAATGCGACTTGATAAATTCCTGAAGGTCTCCAGGCTGATTAAACGGCGCACCGTAGCAAAAGACGTCTCGGAACAAGGCAGAGTGCTGATTAACGGCCGGGAAGCCAAACCGAGCAGTACCGTCAAAGTGGGCGACGAGATCACCGTTCAATTTGGACAAAAGCTGGTGACGGTTAAGGTGGAACGGCTTGCCGAGAATACCCGTAAGGAAGAAGCATCAAGCCTATATACGCTTGTGAAGGAAGAGCCGATTGCCAAGGACCAGGGATTGGACTGGACCTGAAGCCCTTCTTCCTCACCGGAGGCTGCGCCCGGCAGATGATCTGCACGGGTGCAGCTTTTTTAGTTTTTTGGCAATGGATCAGATCAACTGGTTCTAATGCTTGTATTCCCTCCATAAGATGAATACTGTAAAGGGAGGGGTACATGCCATGAGCGACCAAGGAAGAGGTAAGCTGCAGGATGTGCACATGCATAACCGCAAGCTGCTTGAGATTTCAGGCGTGAACAACGTGGAGAGCTTTGACAGCGAGGAGTTCCTGCTGCAGACAGAGCTTGGACATCTGACCATCAAGGGGCAGAATCTGCATATCAAGAATCTGAACTTGGAACAGGGGCTGGTTGCTATTGAAGGCCTGGTGAATTCCCTGTCCTACTTAAACCCCGGATCACAGCCCAAAACCAAAGGCTTTATCGGGAAGCTGTTTAAATGAACCTGCATGTGCAGTGGGTGACCCTTTTGTGGATGCTTGTCTCCGGGGGAATCATGGGGGTTGCCTTTGACAGTTACCGTGTGGTGTCCGGCCAGCTGCGCTTTCCCAGGTGGAGTGTTCATGCGCTCGACCTGGTTTACTGGGCAGCCGCTTCGGTGTTTGTATTCCGGATGCTCTATCTCAGTAATCAAGGTCAGCTCCGGTTCTATGTATTTTTAGGTTTATTCCTAGGAATTTGGATTTATTTTTTATTCTTAAGTGTTATAACCGAGCGTTTTGTGGTAATGTTAATGGTGGTAACCAGACGGATTTATGCTTTTATGGTGCGGTTATTTCAGTTGCTTATTTTGGCACCTATCCGCATCCTGTGGAAAGGCATCAAACTTGTTTTCGGCTTTGCCTGGGTTGTTCTTTTGTTTCTGGGAAGAATCACCCTCCTGCCGATATGGAGAATCCTAAGGTGGATGTTCATGCCTTTCTTAAGACGCCTACATATTCCTGAAGTGGCCTCCAAGCTTAAAGCAAGGGCGATAGGGCTCTGGAACCGGTGGTTTACCAAGAATTAATGGTTTTGGAGGTGGAGAAGATGCGTGTAGTATCCGGGAACGCGAATAAGAATAGCAGACCTACAGCTGGCAGGATCTCAGGCGCCCGCAGGCGGTTCAGACTTTGGCTTGCATTTGTCGTTGTTTTTACGGGGTGGGCGGCGTATACTTTTTTCTCACAAGCTGGCCAGATCAGTTCCAACTCACGTGAACTCTCCCAGAAGATGAACTCCAAAGCCAAGAGTGAGCAAGATCTCAAGAGACTTGAATTTGAAATAGAACGTCTGAAGGATCCCGAGTATATCACCCAAATGGCTATGAAGAAGTATGGGCTTTACAAACAGGGAGAAGTGCCGGTTCATGTGCCGGCCACCGAGGACGAGAATAGATAAACGCATATAGGATATACGTCTGTTGACCTTGTTTGAGTCATTCGGTATAATCAAATCACCGCAGCCAAGAGCTTGAGATCTTGGTGACATTTTTAAGGGAGGATCATTTTATTTTATGGCAATAGAAGTGGGCACCAAGTTAGAAGGCAAGGTGACGGGCATCACGCACTTTGGAGCATTTGTGGATCTATCAGGAGGTGTCACCGGTCTCGTACACATCTCGGAAATCGCCGATAATTACGTCAAGGATGTTAACGATCATCTGAAGATCAACGATGTTGTAACCGTTAAGGTTATTAACGTTGATAAAGACGGCAAGATTGGGCTTTCGATCAAGCAGACGGTAGATAAGCCTGTGGAAGCACCAAGACCTCCACGTGCGCCTAGACCGGATCGTCCAAGTGGCGGCGGTAGAGACGGAGATCGCCCTGGCGGTGGTGGCGGAGGCGGCTTTAACCGGGATCGCGGAGGACGCTCTTTCAAACCTCCAGTGGGCAAAACTTCTTTTGAAGATAAAATGTCACGCTTCCTCAAAGATAGTGAAGAACGGATCTCGTCGCTGAAGAAGAACACCGAAGGCAAACGCGGTGGACGCGGCGCAAAACGTATGTAATTACAGCTTCAACTTTTGAATACAACAAACCGTAAGCTTCGGCTTACGGTTTTTTTGTCGCCTTCTCCCTACTGAATTTTTTTAACGACAACATCCGTTGGTTTTCCGTCAATCTCAGGGTAAAAAAGCTAAGAACGCGGGGCGAACAAGCCTTAAAATTATGGCAGTGGAAGGGCGAACATAGATACGGTCAGTTGGTGAAAAGGCAAGAGGGGGCAAGGGCCAGACAGGCAGGCGGCAGTCCTCTCAATTTGTCGGAAATTTCTTTGAGGCATACCCGGCTTTCTGACAAACTTTCCACATAGGCCCTCCTATAATGGGACATACCTCACTATACAGGTTGAGCTAAAGACAGGCGAAGCAAAAGACTTTACGATTACGGGCAGGTCTGGCGTTCATCTCTTTAGTTCAATCTGTATACAAAAATCCAGAATAGGTGGTGCCATGATGGAGAAATGGAATGTGATTGCTTTTCCGGGACTGAAGAAGGCGAAGGAGCAACAACAGGATGGGACGAAGTGGTGGCTGAAGTGGAGGGAAACCCCTGCGGCAATGAGGACAAGCCGGTTCGTTGCAGCTAACAAATGGGCTTTTCTGCTGACCCTTATGGGCTTCCTGCTCGGTAAGGCCACGATCTTAAATGAACTTTCCCCGTTCGCGGTTGCCTACTTTGCAGTGATTGCGTTCATGCGGCGTGATCTGCTGCTGCCGGTATTCGCATCCGTTGTCGCTGGCGCGCTGTTCGCCCCACATCACCATTTCCTTGCCATTGTGTGGGAGATGATCATGGTCTATCTGATGCAAAAGGGGCTTGAGTCCTTCGAGAAGGCAGAAATATCTTATGCACCTTTGATGGTATTCACCTCAGCCTTTTTCGTTAACCTGTTCGTGGCACTTATTGGTCCGTCACTTTCCTGGTATACCGTAACCATGACCGTTCTGGATTCGGTGCTAAGCTTCGTGCTCACCCTTGTCTTTCTGCAGGCGGTTCCTATATTTACATATCGTAAGAAGAATTACAGCCTCCGTAATGAGGAGATCCTCTGCCTGATCATCCTGCTTGCTTCCGTCATGACGGGTGCGGTAGGCTGGCAGATTAACGGCTTGTCCTTGGAGCATATCTTGTCCAGATATTTGATTCTCCTATTTGCTCTAGTGGGGGGTGCGCCTCTGGGTGCCTCGGTAGGTGTGATCACCGGATTAATTCTAAGCCTCGCCGACATGTCGGCCATCTATCAGATGAGCCTGCTAGCGTTCTCGGGGATGCTGGCCGGCATGCTGCGTGAAGGGCGGAAATGGTCCGTAGGGCTCGGCATGCTCCTCGGTTCATCTATTCTGTCCATTTACCTGACCGGTCCAGGGGAGGTGATGGCTTCCACCTGGGAGACTTGTGCGGCGGTGGTGTTATTCATGCTGACGCCGAAGACTGTTATCGGATTCATCGCCAAATATGTGCCGGGGACCAAGGATTACACTGAGTCCCAGCATGAATATGCGAAGCGGATCCGGGATATTACCGCTGAGCGGGTGACCCAATTCTCACACGTGTTCAAGCAGCTGTCACGCAGCTTCGGCCAGGTATCCAGCGCCGGGGAAATTACCCGGCGTGGTGAGGAAATGGATCACTTTATGAATGCGGTCACCGAGGGGGCCTGCGGAACCTGCTTCCGCAAGAATCACTGCTGGGACGGCAATTTCTATCAGACCTATAAATATATGACCGAAATGATGACTTCTATAGAAGAGAATCCGGAGGTAAAGCATGAAGAGCTGCCTGCCAGATGGGGCAAGGTATGCAAGAAGACGGATTTGGTCCTTAATATTATGAAGCGGGAATACGAGTTCTATCAGAATGATATGCACTGGAAGCGGCAAATATACGACAGCCGGCAGCTGGTTGCAGAGCAGCTGTCCGGAGTATCCCAGGTCATGGAGGATTTGGCCAAAGAGATCAAGCGGGAGAGCCAGACTCTATACCGCCAAGAGGAGCAAATCCGGGAAGCGCTGGAGATCATGGGTCTGTCTATTCACAGCGTGGATATTATCTGCCTTGATCACGGTAATGTGGAGATCGAAATTGTTCATGCCTATACACGTGGATACGATGAGTGCCGCAAAATCATCGCTCCGTTGTTATCAGACATTCTGGATGAGCACATTGCGGTGATGAATGAATCGGTTCCCGCAGGCCGCGAGGGCTTGGCGAATGTCACCTTTGGCTCAGCCAAGACCTATGAAATTTCCACGGGTGTAGCCGGTACTGCCAAAGGAGGGGACATGCTGTCTGGAGACAGCTTCAGCGCCGCCGAGCTCGGCAACGGAACCTATGCCGTGGCTTTGAGCGATGGGATGGGCAACGGGGAGCGGGCAAGGCTGGAGAGCAGCACGGCGCTGAACATACTGGAGCAGCTGCTGCAGTCCGGCATGGATGAGACTTTGGCGATTAAATCCGTGAACTCCGTGCTGATGTTAAGATCTCCTGATGAAATCTATGCAACTGTAGATATGGCCCTGATCGACGAGCATTCGGCCCGAACCACGTTTATGAAGATCGGGTCCTCTCCAAGCTTTATCCGTAGAGGGAACGAGGTGATCCCGGTATCGGCAAGCAATCTGCCGATTGGTATTATCCAGGATATCGAAGTTGACCTGGTTACGATGCAGCTGCTGCCTGGTGATATTCTCATCATGATGACTGACGGCATTTACGATGCTCCGGGTTATGCGGTAAATAAGGAACTGTGGATCAAACGGCTGATTCAGGAAGTGGACAGCGATGATCCACAGACGATCGCGGACTGTCTGCTTGAAGCGGTAATTCGTTACCAGGGCAACCAGATTAATGATGATATGACCGTTGCTGTTGCCAAGGTGGATCACCGCAGACCGGAGTGGTCTACACTGCGGATTCCGGGGGTCGATCGGCTGGAACGGCCGCGGACAGTTAGCTAGTTATCCAGGGACAAGTGGATTGCCCGGGAAATGGCTAGATTGCATGAGACACTATGGAATATGAGGATCTATATAAAAATGAACTCTAGAATTAACAGATCTCAGCGGAGAGGACGAGTGATTCTGAAGAAGCGGACCGCCTTTGTCTCTGAAATGCCCCACTGGTTATCTATTTCATGGATTTCGGAGGCAACAGGGGTCGTAAAAACACCCGGCATCGCAGCGCCCCGAATAGGGTAACTTTCATAAGTTCATTGAATATAGCTGAATTCTTGAAAACTCTCTCTCAGGTTTGAAACTTATGCCCACTGGAAATACTAGAAATAGAGATTCTGGAATCCGGAAAGGGCGGGATTATATGAAGCAAATTTTGTTAATCACAGACGGCTGTTCAAATGTGGGGCAGAGCCCGGTCATGACCGCATCGCTGGCCCGGCAAGAAGGGATCACCGTGAACGTGATCGGGATAGTAGACTATGGAACGATTGGCGAGCTGGGAAGTCTGGAGATCCGGGAGATTGCTAAGGCGGGAGGTGGAATGAGCCGGATATCAGGAACTGAGCAGCTTGCCCAGACGATGCAGATGGTCACCCGAAAGACGGTGGTTCAGACAATCCAGCAGGCGGTTAATAGAGAATTGAAACAAATTTTGGGAAAAACATCTGTGGAGGACCTCCCCCCGGACAAACGGTCTGAAGTGGTTGAGGTCATGGACGAGCTTACGGAAACAACACCGCTCGATATTGTTCTTCTTATTGATGCGAGTGCCAGTATGAAACCCAAGCTTGCTGCCGTAGAGGAAGCGATAAGGGATCTTATGATCAGTCTCGGTGCGCGCGAAGGCCGAAGCCGGGTTGCGGTGTTTCATTTCCCCGGGCGGCACGGAGGCGAAGAGGCCGTGCTGGATCAGGTCTGGACCGAGGATCTCAGCGGTCTACGGAGCTTGTTCCAGCGGCTTCCTGTCAGAGGGGCGACTCCCACCGGGCCAGCGATCCTCAAGGTGATTGATTTCTTCCGGTATGGTACAATAAATGGAAATCAAACGGGTCCGGAGGAAAGAGATGAAAGAGAAGGGATGCTCGGTGACTACGTCGTATAAAGCTGGCATCCCGGCCGGGACGCTTGTTACAGGGAAATGGCGCGGAAGCAGATACTTGATAGAGCGTCGGCTGGGCCAGGGGGCGAATGGTGTGGTATACCTGGTCCAGCAGGCGGGTACCCGGAATCTGTATGCACTTAAGATGGGATATGACACCTTTGATCTTCAGTCCGAGATCAATGTGCTGAAGGCTCTGCAGCGGCAGGGGAAGCCGAATGCGGCAGAGGAACGGGATCTTTCTTATCTGGTGGAGGTGGATGACTTCTCCTATGCGGATAAGGAGATTCCTTTCTATGTTATGCGGTATGTTAAGGGAGAGCCTCTGAGCAAGTTTCTGGCCCGCCGGGGAAGCCAGTGGCTGGACGTAGCCGGGCTTAACCTGCTTGGGCAGCTGGCGATCCTGCATAAGGGCGGATGGGTGTTCGGTGATCTGAAGCCGGACAATGTCCTGGTCTCCACCTATGGGGATGTCGAGCTGATTGATTACGGGGGCGTCAGCCAGCATGGCCGCAGTGTGAAGCAGTTCACCGAATGGTATGACCGGGGCTTCTGGAATGCCGGGGGCAGGACGGCGGATGCGGCTTATGACTGGTTTTCGTTCGCTGTTGTGTGTATTCATATGATGGCGGAATCCAAGCTGAAGGCTGCGGCCCGGCAGCTGCCGCAAACCCGCAGTACAGCGGACCTGATCCAGATTATCGAGCAGGAGCCGCGGCTCAAATCTTATTCCGGCTGGCTTAAGAAGGCGATCAGCGGCAGTTTTAAGAATACAGAAGAGGCCTATGATACATGGAAAAGAATGATCTCACGCACTCCGGCACGCAAATCCGTTCGCAGGACGCCGGGCTGGCTTAAGGGTGCGTTTGCTATCTCCCTGTTCCTGCTCGTATGTGCCATCTATTTAACATTGCGCTAGTTCAGCGGGGGTACAGTGCGGGCGGCCGTTCCTGAAGAGGACGGGTGCACGCATTGAGCTTATGATTATGCGGGTGATTTAAGGGGAGAAATGCATGGAAGACATGAACATGAATCAGCTTGTGGCTTATCTGAGGCGGATGGCCAGCAAATACGACTTGTGGTCACCTGGTGACTGTATTGTGGTCGCAGTATCCGGAGGTCCGGATTCTGTGGCTCTTTTGCATGCCCTACATCATATTGCCAAAGACCCCAAAGCTAAGCTTAACCTGGTATGTGCTCACGTCAATCATGGATTTCGGGGCAAAGAGTCGGATTCCGAGGCGGAATTTGTAAGAGGAATCGCGAAGGACCTCGGTATTCCCTTTGAGCTTGGAATTTATGATGTCCCTGCTTATATGGAGGAATCCGGACTAAGTGTCCAGACGGCGGCCAGGGAGAAAAGATATGAATTTCTACATCGTGCAGCCCAATATTATAATGCTTCCTCCATCGCCCTTGCCCATCATGGGGATGATCAGGCCGAGACGGTAATGCTGCGGCTGCTCCGGGGCACAGGAATGAGCGGGCTTGCCGGAATGCGGGTGAAGCGGCGGGAAAAAAATGTGGAACTAATCCGGCCACTGCTGCGTATATACAAGACGGACTTGATCCAGGTATGCCGGAATTCCGGCTTGGAATACGTGACCGACAGCAGTAATCTGAGCAATAAATATGCCCGAAACGCGGTGCGGTTGGATGTGCTGCCTTTTTTGGGGCAATATAATGGTCAGTTGGCTGAATCGCTGAATCGTCTGGCTGAGGTTGCCTGTGAGGAAGATGATTATATGCAGCAGGCAGTGAAAGAAGCCTATGGAGCGATGGTTAGTCAGGTGCAAGGGGGGAGCCGCTTCCCTGTGAAAGAATTTGCCCGCTTACATGTCGCTTTACAACGGAGGTTGATTAAACTAATATTAAATTATCTGCCTTTCAACACGGATGACATGGATTTCGTGAAGATTGAAGCCATTCGTGAAGGCGTATTGCAGAAGCATCCGACCAATTGGACTCTCGACTTGGGAGGAGGCCTGCGTTGTATACGCGAATATAATACAGTATCTATTTTGCCGGAGACTACGGATCAGGTTAAGCAGGAATATACATACCGTTTGGAGGAAGTTCCCGCAAGATTACCGTTACCGGAAGCCGGAAGAGAGTTAAGAATTACCATACGGCCGGTGAATCTCCAGTCTGCCCAGCCGGATTGGAAGACGGCCGGAAGCGAAGAAGCACTATTTGATGCGGATAAGATTAACTATCCGCTGATCGTACGTTCCCGTAAGCCGGGAGATATCATGAAAGTCATGGGATTAAACGGAAGCAAAAAGGTTAAAGATATTTTCATTGATCAGAAAATACCTCCATCTGTCCGCTCTAAGGTCCCCATTGTTACGGATGCGTCAGGCCGGATTTTGTGGCTGCCTGGTGTCCGCAGGTCCGCCCACGCGGCGGTCGGGAGCAGTACCTCGTCCATCCTGCATATGCAGATGGAGCCATTAGAGGGCGGAAGTTAACCGGTTATCGCCATAGTCAGGCTTTCATAGTATAACTTAGGAGGTTCACGCTTTGCAGAACGATATTCAAGAAGTACTTATCAGCCGCGAACAGATTGAAGAGAAGGTAGTGGAACTCGGCAAGCTGCTGAGTAAGGAATACGAAGGCCGCAACCCGCTTGTAATTTGTGTTCTTAAAGGGGCCTTTATTTTCATGGCCGATTTGGTTAAAGAGATAACAGTACCAATGGAGCTCGACTTCATGGCTGTCTCAAGCTACGGAGCTTCCACGAAGTCATCAGGCGTGGTGAAAATTATCAAGGATCTTGATAATTCAGTGGAAGGACGTGATGTCCTTATCGTTGAAGATATTATTGACAGCGGATTAACGCTGAGTTATCTGATCGACATACTGCAGCGCCGCAATGCGAAGTCCACCAAGGTAGTCACCTTGTTTGACAAGCCGGCACGCCGGACGGTGAATCTGGAAGCGGATTACACCGGGTTTGTCCTCCCCGACGAATTTGTTGTGGGATATGGACTTGACTATGCCGAGAAGTACCGCAACCTCCCTTACATCGGGATTCTAAAGCCTGAGATTTACACCAGCTAATGCAGCACTCCGTAAGTGCCTAGTGCCTCCTTGTGTCATTGTTGAGATGGCCAGACAGGCTATGGTAAAATAACTTAAGTGTTTTGAGAGGAGGTAGGGGATGAATCGGTTCATCCGGAATTCTGGTTTTTATTTAATTCTTTTCTTAGTCGTGGTGGGCATCGTCCAGTTCCTCAGCGGCGGAGGCGAAGCGGCCGACACCCCTAGATATGACCAATTCCGCCAGCAGTTGCAGGCGAACAATGTCAAGGAAATGACAGGTCAATTCGACGGTTACGCATATCTGGTGACCGGTAAATACAGAGCAAAGGTTGATAACAAGGAGAACTTCCAGACCTATGTTCCATATGATACGAATGTAGTCAATGAGCTTAAGGATTACAGCCAGAAGAACGATGTGCACTTCTCCTGGAAGAAGATGGAGGGTGACAGCATATGGCTTACGCTCCTAACCTCCATAGTTCCACTGGCGATCATGTTCATTCTGTTCTTCTTCCTGTTCAATCAAGCTCAGGGCGGCGGCGGCAAAGTGATGAACTTCGGCAAGAGCCGGGCCCGGTTATATAATGAAGAGAAGAAGAAGGTTACTTTCGAAGACGTAGCTGGCGCCGACGAAGAGAAGCAGGAGCTTGTGGAAGTGGTTGAGTTCCTCAAGGATCCGCGCAAATTCGCAGCTGTGGGTGCCCGCATTCCTAAAGGGGTTCTTCTTGTGGGCCCTCCAGGTACAGGTAAGACTCTGCTTGCCCGTGCGGTAGCAGGTGAAGCTGGTGTTCCGTTCTTCAGCATCTCCGGTTCTGACTTCGTGGAGATGTTTGTCGGTGTCGGTGCATCCCGTGTACGTGATTTGTTCGAGAACGCGAAGAAGAATGCACCATGTATCATCTTTATTGACGAGATTGATGCGGTAGGACGTCAGCGCGGCGCCGGACTCGGCGGCGGACATGACGAACGTGAGCAGACGCTCAACCAATTGCTCGTAGAGATGGATGGTTTCGGTGGCAACGAAGGCATTATTATCGTGGCTGCGACGAACCGTGCGGATATTCTTGACCCGGCACTCCTTCGTCCGGGCCGTTTCGACCGTCAGATTACAGTGGACCGTCCGGATGTGAAAGGTCGTGAAGCTGTACTTAAAGTACATGCACGCAACAAACCTCTCACTAAAGATGTCCGTCTTGATGTTATTGCGAAACGCACCACCGGGTTCACCGGTGCAGATCTGGAGAACCTGCTGAACGAGGCGGCACTGCTTGCAGCCCGCCGCAACCGCAAGGATATCTCCATGCGTGAAGTGGATGAAGCGATTGACCGCGTTATTGTCGGAACAGAGAAACGCAGCCGGGTGGTCAGCGACCGCGAGAAGCGGATTGTGGCTTTCCACGAAGCTGGTCATACGATCGTCGGTTATTTCCTCGAACACGCCGATATGGTCCATAAGGTAACGATCATTCCACGCGGACGTGCCGGCGGATATGTAATTATGATGCCGAAGGAAGACCGCATGCTGGTAACAAAGCAAGAGCTTCTTGATAAAGTTACAGGACTCCTTGGCGGCCGTGTATCCGAAGAGCTGTTCATTGGCGAAATCGGAACCGGGGCCTACAGCGACTTCCAGCAGGCAACCAGTATCGTGCGCAGCATGATTGTGGAGTACGGTATGAGTGAGAAGCTGGGTCCTATGCAGTTCGGGACTTCTCAAGGCCAGGTATTCCTGGGCCGTGATATCGGGCATGAACAGAACTACAGTGATGCGATTGCTTATGAGATCGACCAGGAAATGCAGCGTTTCATCAATGAATGTTATGAACGTTGTAAACAGCTCCTGATGAAATATTCCAAAGAGGTTCATCTGATTGCCGAGACCCTTCTAGAGGTGGAAACTCTTGAACTGGATCAGATCAAGCAATTGATCGAGACAGGCAAGCTTACACCGGATGCAGATGGGGAAGACAGCGGTTCCTCGGAATCGGGCTCTCCGATTGTAGATACGATCGGTGATGTCAATGTTCGCATTCAGGCCAGAGATGAGGAGGCCCAGCCGCCAGTACCGGGTGGGGACATTCCTAACGATGTGCCGGGAAGTTCAGCGAACGACATCCGTGGAGACCATCCTGTCGATACTCCACAGGGAACGGTCAAAGATGCACCCGATGCCCCTGCTAGTCCGCAGTCTAAGGACGAAGACGGCAACGGGAACAAGGGTGGCAACCCTACTGTATAATTTGCAACTACCTTGAAGCTGACATCTGTCTACAGACAGCATTCTAGTAAGCAAACCGGAAAACACTTGGTGTTTTCCGGTTTTTTTGACGATTGCGGCTGATTGACAGCAGAACTAACGTTGTGTAAATTAATTGTTAAACAATGCACAAAGTTTTTGACAGGGGATCAGACAATAGTTATAAGTCTTGAAATTAGCAAAATGCGTGCATCGGTTCGCTTTTATAACTATGATTCTAAAAATACGTATTGCTGTAGATACAAGGGAGGATGTCTGGTGGAGGCATTAGCTTTGGAACGCAAGGCGGAGCAGAACCGTGAGCTGCGCGAACGGCTGGTTCAATTGAAGAAAGAGAGAAATGCCATTATTTTGGCTCATTACTATCAGAGAGATGAGATTCAGGAGGTTGCCGATTTCCGCGGAGACTCTTTTTTGCTTGCACAGAAAGCCGCACAGACGGATGCGGAGGTTATTGTGTTCTGCGGCGTTCATTTCATGGGGGAAAGTGCCAAAATCCTGGCTCCAGACAAGACGGTTCTAATTCCTGACGAACGCGCTGGCTGCCCGATGGCGGATATGGTCAATGTGGACGGTCTTAGAAAAGTCAAGGCCCAGCATCCAAATGCCAAGGTCGTCACTTATATTAACTCGTCTGCAGAGATTAAAGCGGAGACTGACATTTGCTGTACTTCTTCTAATGCAGTCAAGGTAATAAACTCTGTTGATGCCGATGAAATCATCTGGGTGCCGGACAAGAACCTAGGGCACTATGTGCAGCAGCACACAGACAAAAAGATGATTATCTGGGAAGGTTATTGCAACACCCATGATATGCTCACCGTGAAGGACGTCGTTGAGATGAAGGCGAAATATCCGGATGCCCAGTTTGTGGTTCACCCGGAATGCCGCCCCGAAGTGGTTGAGATGGGTGACTTTGTTGGAAGCACCACAGCGATTTTAGAATACTGCAAACAGTCTGACTGCAAACAATTTATTGTGGGAACGGAAGATGGAACAGGGTATCAGCTCAGACTGGACAGTCCAGATAAAGAGTTCTATTTCGCAACGAAATTCTTGGTATGCCCAAATATGAAAGTGAATAATTTGAAGAAATTGGTGAAATGTCTGGAGACGATGCAGCCGCAGATTTATGTACCACCGGCTGTTGCAGACAAAGCCAGAGCATCCTTAGAGCGCATGTTACAAGTTAAGTAGCATGCGCTACTCTCTTGCCCTTAAGACAGGTGAATGACATGATACCGAAATATTTAGTGGATTTTGATCTGGGAGAGCTCCCTTCACAACAAACCGATGTACTTGTGATTGGAACAGGAATCGCTGGACTGTTCACGGCGATTAAGGCAAGTGCGGACCGCCAGGTCGTTGTGATTACGAAAAAGGGACTAATGGAGAGCAATACGAGATATGCCCAGGGTGGAATTGCAGCGGTGATCTCGGGAGAGGACTCACCGGCATCACACCGTGAGGATACCTTGTTCGCCGGAGCTGGGTTCTGTTCGGAGCCAGCGGTGGAAGTGCTCGTTCATGAAGGCCCCGATGGAATACGCGATTTGATCCGGATGGGGGCCGAATTTGACCATGAGAATGGGGAATTGGCCTTGACCCAGGAAGGCGCACACAGCCACCGGCGTATTCTTCATGCGAATGGGGATGCTACTGGATATGAGATCGTGCGTGCGTTATCCCGCATGGTCCAAGATACGGACAATATTGAGGTGTGGGAAGATCACTTTGTTATTGACCTTATTGTTGAGGGAGAGGAATGTCTGGGTGCCCTGATTCAGGGACCTGATGGACAGAGATCCTTTCTTCAGGCCGGGGCAACCCTGCTGTGCAGCGGAGGGGCCGGGCAGCTTTACAGTCATACGACGAATCCGGATGTTGCGACCGGAGACGGCGTGGCCTTGGCTTATAGAGCTGGAGCTAGAATCCGGGATATGGAATTTATTCAATTCCATCCTACGGCCTTATGTCTCCCGGGAGCTCCCAGATTCCTTATTTCGGAGGCTGTCCGGGGTGAAGGGGCAATTCTCCGGAATATCAAGGGCGAGCGGTTTATGGAGAGATATCATCCCCAACGGGAGCTTGCCCCCCGGGATATTGTAGCCAGAGCCATCGTGAGCGAGATGGAAGCTGCCGGGTCTGAATTCGTGTACCTCGATATTACCCACGAACAGCCGGATACGGTCAAGAAACGCTTTCCAACGATATATGAAACCTGCCGGTCTTATGGGCTGGATATGACCAGGGACTGGCTCCCAGTGGCCCCGGCTGCCCACTACATGATGGGGGGAGTTCAGACGGACCTGAATGGGGAGACGAACATCACCAGATTGTTTGCTTGCGGAGAGGTCTCCTCTACAGGAGTCCATGGCGCCAATAGGCTTGCCAGCAATTCGTTAACCGAGGCCATTGTATTTGGGCGGCGGATTGTCGAAAGAATCCGTGAGCTTCCTCCGCTGGAGAAGGCCATCGGGGGGATATCCCATCATGAAGCGCGGAATTCAGTTTTATCTGAACTGGATGAGTGGCGTAGACAGCTCCAGGACATTATGGTGAAACATGCAGGTGTACGAAGAAATGGAGAGCTGCTTCAGGCTGGTCTTCTTGAGCTTCGGAAGATGACAGACCTGTTTGGGGCGAAGCTGCGGTATAATCATGAGATGGAACTGGCTAACATGCTGATCTGCGCACTTGTGATTACAGAGTCCGCTATCCATCGTAAAGAAAGCCGGGGAGCGCATTACCGGGAAGACTACCCGGGGCAAGACGATTATTACGGGCTTAAACGAATTGTTCACCGACGTGAGCAAGGAATGTTGGAGGAAGCAATCAATGATCTTTAATGGATATAACGAGGGACTAGTAGAGTCCATCCGTGGTTGGTTAAAAGAAGATGTGGGTTCAGGGGATGTAACGACTTCCGTTACGATCCCTTTTGGACATGAATCCAAAGGGATTATTCATGCCAAAACGGATGGCGTGATTGCCGGGATTCCGGTTGCACAGCTCGTCTTCGAGGTGGTTGATCCAACGCTGGTCTTCACCGCCCGTGTACAGGACGGAGAGGCCGTAGCCAAAGGGACAGTACTGATCGAAGTGGAGGGCAGCACCCACAGTATTTTGACAGGAGAGCGTCTGGCTTTGAATTTGCTGCAGCGGTTGTCGGGCATTGCAACCCGGACGCGTACATATGTTGACGCCCTGGAAGGGCATGCGGTCCGATTGGTGGATACCCGTAAGACGACCCCGGGCCACCGGATGCTTGAGAAGTACGCCGTACGTATGGGCGGAGGGGCTAATCACCGCTTCGGTCTGTATGATGCTGTCATGATCAAGGATAATCATATCAAGGGAGCGGGCGGAATTACGCAGGCTGTCAACCGGGCCCGGGCTAATATTCCACACACGATGACCATTGAAGTGGAGACGGAAAATATGGATCAGGTTGAAGAGGCACTCGCTTGTGGAGCGGATATTATCATGCTTGATAATATGCATCCGGAGCTGATGAAGCAGGCTGTTCGGCGGATCAAGTCAGTATCACCGCATGTGATTGTGGAAGCTTCCGGCAATGTATCGCTGGATACGCTGCAGGGGATAGCTGAGAGTGGAGTGGATGTCATTTCCGTTGGCAGATTAACCTACTCCTTTGAAAGTATGGACATCAGTCTTGATCTGAATGCCAAGAAAGGAAGGTAACTGCCATGATCCTAGTCGTTGACGTTGGCAATACAAATATTGTGCTCGGTATTTATAAGAACCGTCAGCTGCTGCACCATTTCCGTCTTGGAACTAATCGGCAGTCGACGGGTGACGAATACGGAGTCATGATTCATAATTTGTTTCAAATGTCCCATATTGATGTACGGGATATAGAAGGAGTTATCATCTCATCAGTGGTTCCTCCTTTGATGCATGTCCTTGAACAGATGTGCCAGATGTACTTGAAAAAGGCGCCGCTTATTGTGGGGCCAGGGATTAAAACTGGGCTTAATCTGCGCTATGAGAACCCGCGTGAGGTTGGGGCCGACCGGATTGTCAATGCGGTTGCCGCTGTTGAGCTGTATGGCGGACCACTGGTTGTGGTTGATTTTGGGACGGCGACCACGTTTGACTGCATAGATGGGCAGGGCAACTACCTGGGCGGCGCTATCGTGCCGGGCATCGGAATTTCCACGGAGGCGCTGTACCAGAGGGCTTCCAAGCTGCCGCGAATTGAGCTGGAGAAGCCGAAGAAGGTGATTGGGCGCAATACGATCCATGCTATGCAGGCTGGGATTATTTTTGGATATGCCGGTCAAGTGGATGGAATTGTAGGACGTATCCGTGCTGAAATGAACGCGAAACCTAAGGTTGTAGCGACAGGCGGATTGGCAGAATTGATTGCCAGCGAGACCACTAGTATTGAAGAGGTAAATCCCCTGCTAACCCTTGAAGGGCTGAGGTTGATTTATGAACGCAATGCAGGGTAGATTGAATTAGCATCTAAACAGGATGCACTGGCGACAGACAGCAGATTCGTACAAAAACCAAGGAGGTGCAACCTGATATGAGCGAAGAGAAAGATCGTTTAATAAGAGGAACAGCTATGGACGGCAAAGTTCGTGCCTTTGCGGTTAGGACAACCCAGCTCGTAGAGGAGCTGCGCCGCAGACATGATACTTATCCAACGGCAACAGCCGCCATGGGACGGACGCTTACCGCGGCGGCCATGATGGGTTCTATGATGAAGGGCAAGGAGCAGTTGACCATTCAGGTCAGGGGTGATGGCCCCATCGGCCAGATTGTGGCGGTTGCAAATGCCAGAGGAGAAGTGCGGGGATATGTTCATAACCCGCATGTCCATCTGCCAAGCAACAGCCTGGGTAAGCTGGATGTGGCCGGAGCAGTTGGGACAGGTGGCTTTATCCATGTGATTAAGGACCTTGGCCTTAAAGAGCCATACCGAGGCAGTGTACCGATCGTATCGGGGGAGCTTGGTGAGGATTTCACTTATTATTTTGCAGTATCCGAGCAGACCCCATCAGCCGTGGGACTCGGTGTATTGGTAGATGCGGATTCTTCCGTAAATGTGGCTGGAGGATTTATTATTCAGCTGCTTCCAGGTCTCAGTGATGCGGAGATTTCCGCAATTGAGCAGGCGGTTGGACAACTGCCATCGGTAACTTCCATGCTGGATCAAGGGCTCAGTCTCGAGGAGATGCTGAAGCGGATTGTTCCGGATGTGCGCGTTCTGGATGAAATGGAGATCAAATTTGCCTGCACCTGCTCCCGTGAGCGCGTGGAGAAGACGCTTATCAGTCTTGGTGAAAGCGAACTGGAGCAATTGATCGAAGAAGAGGAAACAACGGAAGTGGTTTGTGACTTCTGCAGAGAACCGTATGTATTTACCCGAGCCGAGTTGAAAGAGCTGTTGGAGCAAGCCAAGAGCAAATAAGACGTAAAATACTTTGCTTGCAGAAAATTTCTGCATTTTCGGACTGTGGTCTGGAGGGCAAAGTATTTTTTCGTTCTATTATTGACAACCTCTGGTGCATATTGATAAGATAATATCAGGTAAAAGCCTACTTATTTACTCGGATATTCAATTAAAGTCAGTTTACCGAAATAGAATCGTTAGCTTACATCATAGGATATATACAGAAACGCTTTTTTTATTTCTTTTCATGAGCTAGATGGATTGAATGAAAGTTGGTTCCGTCCATATAGAGATAGGATTGCACTTATCCAAGGGAGGGTTTTATTATGGCTAAAGTCGTAAATAATGTCACAGAACTGATTGGTGGAACACCGCTGGTTCGTTTGCAGCGTATCGTACCGGAAGACAGTGCGGAAATCTATGCCAAGCTTGAGTATCAGAACCCGGGCTCTAGCGTGAAAGACCGGATTGCCATCAGCATTGTGGAAGAAGCTGAGAAGCAAGGGCTCCTTAAGCCGGGCGGCACAATTATTGAAGCAACCAGCGGCAACACAGGTATCGGTCTGGCGCTTGTTGCGGCAGCCAAAGGATATAAGGCGGTAATCGTTATGCCTGAAACGATGAGTATTGAGCGCCGTAATTTGCTCCGTGCATATGGAGCTGAACTTGTCCTGACACCTGGGGCAGAGGGAATGAACGGGGCCGTCAAGAAAGCGGAAGAGATTCTTGCTGCTAATCCGGATTACTTCCTTGCTGACCAGTTCAAGAATAAGGCTAACGTGAAGATTCACCGTGAGACAACAGGGCCAGAAATCGTCGAAGCGATTGAATCGCTGGACGGCAAGCTTGACGCTTTTGTGGCGGGTATTGGTACAGGCGGAACGATTTCCGGTGCGGGTGAAGTGTTGAAGAACCGTTTCCCTGACATCAAGATTGTAGCGGTTGAGCCTGCGGCATCTCCAATTCTGGCGGGCGGCAAGCCAGGACCTCACAAAATTCAGGGTCTGGGCGCCAACTTCATTCCAGAAATTTTAAACCGTGAAATCTATGATGAAATCATTCATGTTGAGAATGAGGAAGCATTCGATCAAGCGCGCAAAGTCGCCAAAGAAGAGGGTATTCTCTCAGGTATTTCCTCAGGGGCTGCTGTGTTTGCGGCACTAAAGGTAGCTAAAGAGCTGGGTAAAGGCAAGCGTGTAGTGGTGGTCATTCCAAGTAATGGCGAACGTTATTTGAGTACGCCGCTGTACAACTTTGAAGGTTAATTTACCTTGAGTGGTTTTTAGAATTAACTATAGCAGCCCCTGTAATTTCCGGCGACGGAGTTACAGGGGCTGCTTTGTATATTTTTCGCATCGTGTGAGGCTCCCAGCGCGCAGTATGGCGTTGCAAGACGGATGCCGGAAGACTGGATGAAATGACCAGGAGAAAACAAAGATTGGGGCTTTCATCCCGGCGGATCCTTTAGTATACTAGCAGACAATAGACAGGCTTCTTAGGCAAAGGGGGATAGGGATGAACGTTTTAACAACAATGGAGCAGTGGCAGGGGTGGGCTTCTGCCGGATATAATCTGCTGCCTTTTGCCGTGCGGATTGCGGATAACGGCAAGCTCCCCTCATCTTGGATGAAGGCATGGGAGCATGCCTCCCCCTATTCCTTCGTATTGGAGAGTGGAAAGGACGGAAGGTACACGTTCCTTGGGCTTGAACCAGTCTCGGTGATCCGAGGTAAGGGGGACAGGGCGGAGGTTCAGGATCTTAGCTCCGGGAAGCGCGTTTCTATGAGCGGGCCGCCGCTTGAATTGATCCGGAGATGGATGAGTCCATTTCGTGCTCCTGGTGTTCCGGAACTGCCCAAGTTTAGCGGGGGTTGCGTGGGCTTTCTCGGTTATGACGTCGCCCGTTCCCTGGAGGAGCTGCCTAAGAAGGCGGAGGACGATTTGAAGCTGGACGACTACGTTTGGATGCGGATGGAAGAACTGTGGATCATTGATCAGCAGGATCAGGCGGTTTATGCCGTCATTCATGCCGGGGTAGATAAGGCATTATTTGATTATATGCAGGCACTGGAACTGAACGGAACAGCAATGCCCAAGGCCGAGCCGGCTGTCCTAGCCGCCTTGTATGAGCAAGCTTGGCAGAGAGGGGCGGCGATGAGCCATTTGTGGGGAGAGATTACCGATGCCGCAGAAGCGGGAGTCCAGGCTGATATGGCCGAGCTCCGCAGAGTCCGGATTGAAACAGCCCGGCGCGAAGGGCATTGGCCGGTGAGTGGCCTAAGATCTTCTTTTGCGCAAAAAGATTTCGAGCAGGCCGTAGTTCGGATTAAGGAGTACATCGCTGCGGGCGATGTCTTCCAGGTTAACCTGTCACTCAGACAGGAGAGGAAGCTGACCTCATCACCAGAGGAGGTCTATGAATGGCTGCGCCACTTGAACCCGTCACCGTATATGGGGCTTCTTCGTTTTCCCGAATACCGGTTGGTATCCGGTTCGCCCGAGCTGCTGGTAAAGCTCGAAGCAGGCGAGATGAGTGCCCGGCCGATTGCGGGAACCCGGCGCCGGGGCAGAACCGAAGCGGAAGACCTGCAGATGGCTGAAGAGCTCCGTGGTAGTGAGAAGGAAAGAGCGGAGCATATTATGCTGGTGGATCTGGAGCGCAACGATCTGGGCCGGGTTGCTGCATATGGCACGGTGCAGGTCAGCGAACTGCTGGCTGTGGAATACTATTCCCATGTGATGCACTTGGTCTCTGAGGTCAAGGGGCAGCTTGCGCCGGAGCGCACGCTCTATGATGTCATTGCTGCCAAGTTCCCCGGGGGCACCATAACCGGAGCGCCCAAGGTACGAACCATGGAAATTATAGAAGAGCTGGAGCCGGTTACGCGCGGGCCTTACACCGGGTCCATCGGCTGGATTGACTACCGTGGTAATATGGAGTTAAACATTATCATACGTACGCTGGTTGTTAAAGATCAGATTGGATATATTCAGACCGGAGCCGGAATTGTGATTGACTCCGAGCCATACCGTGAATACAGGGAATGTCAGAACAAAGCAGGGGCTGTGGCGCTCGCGATGGAGCTTAGCGAAGAAGAGGCCCATAAGCACCGGGAACAGGAGATGTTAACATGATTTTGGTTATTGATAATTATGATTCGTTCACGTATAACCTCGTCCAATATCTCGGAGAGCTTGGCGAGGAAGTTACCGTCCGCCGTAACGATGAGATCGATATTGAAGGCATTAAGCAGCTCGCACCGGATCATATTCTGATCTCGCCTGGACCGTGCACGCCGAATGAAGCGGGAATCAGCCTTGAGGTTATTGAGAAGCTCAAGGGAGTGATCCCTATCTTCGGTGTATGCCTGGGCCATCAGGCTATTGGTCAATCGTTCGGAGGTAGAGTAATCCGAGCCGAACGGTTGATGCATGGCAAGACATCCCCGATTCTTCATAACGGCACCTCAGTGTTCGAGGGCCTTCCGTCCCCATTCACTGCAACGCGGTATCACTCGCTGCTTGTTGAACGGGAGAGTCTTCCGGACTGCCTGGAGATTACTGCGGAGACCGAGGAAGGGGAGATCATGGGTCTGCGCCACAAAGAGTATGAGATTGAAGGGGTGCAGTTCCATCCTGAATCTATAATTACCGATCATGGACACCAAATCCTGCGCAACTTTCTCAGCCGCAAGGCAGGAGCGAAGGCTTGAATTACATCGGTGTCAATGGGAAGGTTGTGCCTGCTGATGAAGCCGTGATCTCTGTAATGGATCACGGCTTCATGTACGGACTTGGGCTGTTTGAGACCTTCCGCACGTATAACGGAACCCCGGCCTTCCTCTCTTGGCATTTAGACCGGCTAAACCAGGGCTGCAGGACACTTGGCATCGTCTATGAGCCGCAGCCGCTTAAGCTGCGGGGCCACCTTTCAGAGCTGCTCGCCGCCTCGGGGTTGACCGAGGCGTATATCCGCTATACGGTGACGGCTGGAGAGGATGGACTGGGACTTCCGTCGAGCGATTACTTGTCACCTCAGGAGATCGTTTACGTTAAGCCCCTTCCAGCTGCTCCCGCTGCTCTTTATACCGATGGCCGGTCACTCCGGCTGCTGGCTACCCGGCGCAACACACCTGAAGGCGATGTGCGTTTAAAGTCGGTGCATTATATGAATAATATATTGGCCAAGCGGGAGCTCAGCGCCAGGTTAAAGCCTGGGGATGAACCTGCAGAGGGGCTTTTGTTGACAGCTGAAGGCTATTTGGCCGAGGGGATTGTGAGCAATCTTTTTTTTATCAGCAAGGATGTCCTGTATACCCCTTCTATTAAGACGGGAATTTTGCCTGGGATTACAAGAAGGTGCGTTCTGGAGCTGGCTTCTGTCTCAGGGCTTGCTGTAGAAGAGGGCCTGTACACATGGCAGGATCTGCTGCAGGCTGACGAGGTATTTATAACAAACTCCATACAGGAGCTGGTGCCTGTAACCGCCCTGTACGATTTGGAAGATCGCCGGCACAACGTGGGCACGGGGAAATGCGGTAACCATACCGCCTTGCTGCTGCAGGCGTACCGGGAGAAAGTGAGGGATTTTGGGTGAAACCACGGGTTTATCAGCGCAGCTACCGCTGTGGAGAGAACACACTGAGCTTGGGGGAGAGAACCCTGATTATGGGGATTCTGAACGTCACCCCTGATTCGTTCTCTGATGGGGGACAGTATATCAGCACGGAAGCAGCTGTGAAGCATGCCCTGCAGATGGCTTCGGACGGAGCCGATATTATTGATATCGGCGGGGAATCTACCCGACCCGGGCATGAGCCTGTAGGTTTGGATGAAGAATTAAGACGGGTGCTGCCGGTCATCAAGGCGATTCATGAAGCTGCACCACAGATTGTGATTTCCGTTGATACGTATAAAGCCGAAGTTGCCAGGCAGGCACTTCTGGCGGGTGCACACATCATTAACGATATATGGGGAGCCAAGGAAGACCCGCATATGGCGGCAGTTGCGGCAGAATTCGGCTGCCCGATTATACTTATGCATAACCGGAAAGACCGTAATTACAAGCATTTTATGGACGATGTTGTGGCTGATCTTAAGAATAGTATTGATATTGCGCTTCGGGCCGGAGTTCACAAAGATAACATTATCCTCGACCCAGGAGTGGGTTTTGCTAAGGATTATGATGAGAACTTAAGAATCATGCGGTCGCTTGACCGGCTTACCGAGCTTGGGTATCCGGTTCTGTTGGCTACTTCACGCAAGAAGTTCATCCGTACCACGCTGGAACTTCCGGCGGATGATGTGGTTGAAGGGACGGCAGCTACCGCGGCATTGGGCATTGCTCAAGGCTGCCAGATTATCCGGGTGCATGATGTGGCCCAGCTAAAAAGAACAATTGATATGTGCGATGCGGTGGTGTACAGCAAGGATCATCCCACTGAGCAGAATTAGAGAGGTGTATGAAAGTTATGGATAAAATGACACTAACCCGCATGGAATATTACGGTTATCATGGTGTATTTGAAGAAGAGCGCAAGCTGGGACAGCGCTTCTATATCGATCTGGAGCTCAAGCTTGACTTGCATGAGGCTGGGGTGAATGATGATTTGACCCGTACAGTCAACTACGCCGAGGTGCATGAGCTGGTTAAGAAAATCGTGGAAGGCCGGAGCTTCAAATTGATTGAGGCCCTTGCCGAGTGTATTGCATCCGAGATACTGGACACTTATACTGTTATAGATGAACTAACCGTGAAGGTAACCAAACCTCATCCCCCTTTTGATATTCACTTCCAGGGTGTCACGGTGGAACTGTTAAGGTCCAGAAAGTGAGAACTTGCGATGAATTCACATTCCTCCTCTGAAAACTCAGAGGCTTATATTGCTTTGGGGGCTAATTTGGGCGACCGGGAGGCTACGCTGCTTGAAGCCATCCATCGCCTGAACCGGCATCCTGAGATTACGATCCTCCGCTGCTCGTCTCTGTATGAGACCGATCCTGTCGGTTATGTGGATCAACCAAATTTTATTAATATGGCACTGGCTCTTCAGACCACGCTTGAACCGGAACGGCTGCTGACGGTGATGCTTCAGATTGAGCTTGATCTCGGGCGTGAGCGCCATATTCATTGGGGGCCGCGGACAGTGGATTTGGACCTGCTCTGGATGGAAGGGAGAACACTAGACACGCCCCGGTTAACACTTCCACATCCACGTATGCACGAGCGGGCTTTTGTGCTCGTTCCGCTGGCGGAGATCGTGCCAGCGACCGAGACTACGGGTCTGTATCCGTATGTTCAACACGCATTGACATCAGGGGGCGGAAAGGAAGGCGTCCGCTTGTGGAAAGAATGCAGCTGGCCCAGCGCATCCGGGCATTCCGCAAACTAAAAGGCTACACCCAGCAGCAGCTTGCCGAACAATCCGGCATCTCCCTTGCGGTGCTGGGAGCCATTGAGCGGGGGAATCGCCGCGCGGAAGACAAAGTCATTGAGACGATTGCACAGGTTCTTGGCATTTCGGTGCATGAACTGGTACATGTTGATACAAATATAACAAAGGAGTGAGACCGACATGCTTAAGATTGGCGATATACAAATGAAGAACCAGGTCGTTCTTGCTCCGATGGCGGGCGTGTGCAATCCGGCGTTCCGCTTAATTGCGAAGGAGTTCGGCACCGGTCTTGTATGTGCAGAGATGGTTAGCGATAAGGCGATCCTTCACGGGAACAAGCGGACCCGGGAGATGCTGTTCGTGGATGAGCGGGAGAAGCCGCTGAGCCTTCAGATTTTCGGTGGGGACCGGTCATCCCTTGTGGAAGCGGCCAAGGTTGTCGATCAAGAGACCAACGCAGACATTATCGATATCAATATGGGCTGTCCTGTGCCTAAGGTGACCAAGTGTGATGCAGGTGCGCGCTGGCTGCTTGACCCGAACAAAATCTATGAAATGGTGTCGGCTGTAGTGGATGCCGTAAGCAAGCCGGTTACGGTAAAAATGCGGATTGGTTGGGATTCCGACCATATCTTTGTAGTGGATAACGCCAAAGCGGTTGAAGCTGCCGGGGGCAAAGCCATTAGTGTTCACGGACGTACCCGTGAGCAGCTGTACACCGGCCATGCCGATTGGAGCTATATCAAACAGGCGAAGGAAGCCGTGTCTATCCCGGTTATCGGTAATGGGGACGTCAGCACGCCTGAGGATGCGCGCCGGATGCTTGATGAGACCGGCTGTGACGGAGTGATGATCGGACGCGGCGCCCTGGGTAACCCATGGATGCTGTACCGGACCATTGAGTATTTGAAGAACGGGGTATTGGCTCCAGAGCCGACACCGGAAGAGAAGATCCGGATTGCAATTCTTCATATGGACCGTCTTGTCGCGCTTAAAGGCGAGAATGTCGCAGTGAAAGAAATGCGCAAACACCTGGCCTGGTATCTGAAAGGCATGGAAGACGGTGCGCGCGTGAAGGACATGATTATGGAAGAGACGAAGCGTGATGAAATGGTCCGTATTCTGGAGGACTATGTGGCGGGGCTTCAAAATGAGCCGGCTGACGTTGCCGTGACGGCATAGTTAGCTCGGAACCTTAGGTTAATATCTGACAGAGCGGGGCTGTTAAAACGTTTACATTTCTTGCTCTGCATGTCATTGACATTTTGCAGTGCTTACCCTATAATTTCTCAGTATAAATTCGCCTCAGGAGATAACTTCCACAGCATAGGGATGTTCTCATCTCTGTGAGATTGCATATGATATTCTCTAAATGATGCGTGAAATTTGCGAAAATTATTTCCATGACAGGAGAATCGGTTGATGAGCGATAAAGAAGTTATTCTTACCCAAGACGGTCTGAAACGACTGGAAGAAGAACTGGAGAACCTCAAATCCGTGAAACGCCGTGAAGTGGCCGAGCGGATTAAGGTAGCCATCGGATATGGTGATATCAGCGAGAACTCGGAGTACGAGGACGCGAAGAATGAGCAGGCTTTTATCGAAGGCCGTATTATAACGTTGGAGAAAATGCTTCGCAATGCCCGCATCATTAACAATGATGAGATTGATACGGATACAGTAAGCATTGGTTCAACTGTTATCGTTGAAGATTTGGAATTCGGCGACAAGATGGAGTATGCCATCGTAGGTACAGCCGAGTCCGATCCGCTTCAGAATAAGATTTCTAATGAAAGTCCGGTTGGTAGAGCCATTCTTGGCAAGAAGATTGGGACAGTTGTTGACGTAACGGTTCCAGCGGGCGTCATTCAATATAAAATTTTAGAAATCAAGAAGTAAGAGGTAGGAGCTTCCTTAAGGAAGCTTCTTTCACTGTATTTGTAGGAGTTGGCCGTAAGTGCGGTATCAAAGTGAGTAAGGGAGTTGAACGACGAATGAGCGAGGAAAACACAAATCAGGAAGTGGAAGTCAGCGAGCTGCTGCAAATTCGCCGCGACAAATTGGACGAGCTGCGCGGGCTCGGGATTGACCCTTTTGGGAAGAAGTATGAGCGTACCCATAACGCAGGGGATATTTTGAAAAAATACGACAGCTTCTCCAAGGAAGAACTGGAAGAGCAGGCGCCGGAAGTCCGTATTGCCGGCCGCATTATGGCGAAGCGGGGCATGGGTAAGGCAAGCTTTGCTCATATCCAAGACCTGAGCGGCAAGATTCAGATTTACGTCCGTAAAGACACTGTGCCTGAAGCAAAATATGAAGCTTTCGATCTGCTTGATCTGGGGGATATTGTGGGAGTCAGCGGAGAGGTGTTCAAGACCAAGACCGGAGAGACTACAATCAAGGTTAAGGACCTGGAAGTCCTCAGTAAATCACTGTATCCTCTACCGGACAAATATCACGGTTTGAAGGACGTTGAGCTTCGTTACCGTCAGCGTTATGTCGATCTGATCATCAATCCTGAAGTCCAACAGACTTTCATTCTGCGTTCCCGCATTATTCAGTCTATGCGCCGGTACCTGGATTCGCTGGGCTATCTCGAAGTAGAAACGCCTACGCTTCACAGCATCGCAGGGGGAGCTGCGGCCCGGCCGTTCATCACCCATCACAACGCGCTTGATATGGAGCTGTACATGCGGATTGCGATTGAGCTTCACTTGAAACGCTTGATTGTCGGCGGGCTTGAGAAGGTCTATGAAATCGGACGCGTCTATCGTAATGAAGGGATTTCCACACGACATAATCCGGAGTTTACCATGATTGAATTGTATGAAGCTTATGCGGATTACAAAGACATCATGGCGCTTACCGAGAATATGGTTGCTCATATTGCCCAGGAAGTGCTGGGTACACAGACGATTCAGTATCAAGGCCAAGAGGTGGATCTTCGTCCACAGTGGCGCCGGGTATCTATGGTCGATGCGGTTAAAGAGGTCACAGGTGTGGACTTTAGTGTACAAATGACCAATGAAGAAGCTCACCGTCTTGCCCAGGAGCATAAGGTTCCTGTGGAGAAGCATATGACATTCGGACATATCTTGAATGCGTTCTTTGAGCATTTTGTTGAAGAGACCCTAATCCAGCCAACCTTTATTACAGGCCATCCGGTTGAGATCTCTCCGCTTGCGAAGAAGAATGAGCAGGATCCGCGCTTTACCGATCGTTTCGAATTGTTCATTGTTGCGCGCGAGCATGCCAATGCCTTCACCGAGCTTAATGATCCAATCGACCAGCGTCAGCGGTTTGAGGATCAGCTTAAGGAGCGCGAGCAGGGTAACGATGAGGCTCACGAGATGGACGACGACTTCATCCGGGCGCTTGAATACGGAATGCCGCCTACCGGCGGACTTGGGATCGGTATAGACCGTCTGGTTATGCTGCTTACGGATTCCGCATCCATTCGTGACGTCCTGTTGTTCCCTCATATGCGTTCACGTTCAGCCGAATAATACTAAATTTTTGATCTTGAATAGATGTTATGAATAAAAGAACAGCTTCTGAGCTTAGACTCAGGAGCTGTTCTTTTTTTGTCCGGTTTGGCTGCAAAGCGCATCAAGATGTTGGGATACCAGCAGTTGCATTCGCTCAGATGACATAGTAGCGGGGCTGATGACCGCATGCATGGCAAGTCCGTCAATGAGGGCGTGAAGACGTGCCGTCTCAAGCTCGGGATCCAAACCCGGCTGTGCCAGGTTATGAGATATAAGAGCTTCAACAATAGACTGAATGCCAAACCGCATTTTTTCATATACAGCATTGTTTAAAGCTTTAAGAGCAGGATCAGACAGTGCCTTGGTTGTAAAAGCAATCCATACCTCCATCTCTGACCGGGATTCTTCATCTATAGGCAGCAGCTGGTATAATACCTTCTTCATATCCTCTAGTGGAGGGCCGTTAAAAGAAATCGATTGTATTCGTTTTTCGACCCGCTCTGAAACGAGCTGCATAGAATAGGCAAATAGGTCAGACTGGCTTGCAAAGTAATGCCGCAGTGACCCAACCGACATGTGGGCCTCTTTGGCGATATGACGAACGGATGCCTGCTGTATGCCATGACGACAGATAATTCTCCACGTGGCCTCGGCGAGCAGTTGTTTCTGTTTTTCGTGATCTACAATTTTAGGCATAAGTTGATTATACCATGGTTGATTTATTTAATACAGTGTGTTATAAACTTTGTAGCACAGTTGTACTAAATAAATGAATGAGGTGAGTTAGCTTGATTGGCTGGTTAATTGTAGGCTGCGAAATTGCATTTTGGGTGTTTGTATTGGCTGGACTCTGTACGCGTTATTTGCTCAAAAATAAATTTTTGGGTGGTCTGCTTCTTCTATGTACACCTCTTGTCGATCTTGTACTGCTTATCGCTACAGCAGTGGATCTCAAGCAGGGTGCCGAGGCAACTGCATATCACGGGGTTGCTGCGATCTATTTGGGAAGCACAGTGGCATTTGGGCACAGAATGATCAAATGGGCGGATGAACGGTTTGCTTACAAGTTTGCTGGAGGAAGTAAGCCCGCCAAGAAACCGAAGGGTGGAGCAGAACATGCAAGGCGGGAGAGAGCAGGCTGGTATAGGCATTTGTTAGCGTGGGTTATTGGTTCAGCTATACTTGCTTTATTGATTTTGTGGGTGGGGGAACCTGAGAAAACAAAAGTATTCGAACAATTCATTATGGGATGGGGAACTGTATTGGGCATTGATTTTCTTATCAGCTTTAGTTATACCTTATGGCCGCGTGAGGTTAAAAAAGGCCATTCTGTAGACTAAAGGAATTTATTGCATAACCCCGTATTCTGAAAAAGGGGTTGTATATTTCTCGCTGGCATGGTATATTCTAATTCCGGTTAAGAAAAACAACATACTGCTTCGGAAAGATATGAGGCAGCCAAGCAGCATGAATAAGAATTTAAAAATAAGTGTTGCAATGTTGATCCGGACATGATATACTATAAAAGTTGTCAGCGAGAAACGCTGCTGAGAACGAAATGAGAAATTGATCTTTGAAAACTGAACAACGAGTGAGTTACAAGATTGAAGAACTTCGGTTCTTTAGTCAAATGAGAAGTAAAATTCTCGTCAGTTTCAAAATGAGCAAGTCAAACACTTTAATGGAGAGTTTGATCCTGGCTCAGGACGAACGCTGGCGGCGTGCCTAATACATGCAAGTCGAGCGGACTTGATGGAGAGCTTGCTCTCCTGATAGTTAGCGGCGGACGGGTGAGTAACACGTAGGTAACCTGCCTGTAAGACTGGGATAACTACCGGAAACGGTAGCTAATACCGGATACGCAAGTTTCTCGCATGAGGGACTTGGGAAAGACGGAGCAATCTGTCACTTATGGATGGGCCTGCGGCGCATTAGCTAGTTGGTGAGGTAACGGCTCACCAAGGCGACGATGCGTAGCCGACCTGAGAGGGTGAACGGCCACACTGGGACTGAGA